>CAVXFJ010000001.1:0-77854 GCA_963760995.1 uncultured Pseudomonadota bacterium
AATAGCGACTATTTGTCGGTTCAGTTATCTCGGCCGCCAATGGAGGCAGCTATGAGACTTTCGCAAGCGATCGGGGTGCTGATACTGGTTGGAATCGCGACGTCGGTAAGCGTCGCCGCCCAGGCCTTCGATCTGAACGGAGCCTGGACATCCAACGTCAGTGCCTGTGCGAACATCTTCGAGGCGCGGGGGAGTCAGGCTCTCTCGATCAAGGCGGGCGCCGGCATGTATGGAGACGGTTTCATTGTGCAGGGCGACAAAATCCTCGCCAGCGCCGGCATTTGCACCATCAAGACCCGCAAGAGCGTCGGCGAAGTGACCCACCTAATTGCCGTCTGCGCCCCTGGAAGCGTCGCCCTTTCGATGGTCCAGTTTAGTTACAAAGTGACGGATGAGAATACGATTTCCCGAGTGTTCCCCGGAATCGGTGCGCTCGATACCGCCTATCGACGCTGCATCTTTTGAGCCAAATGATTCAAATACTGTCACGCGCCGAATGGCTCGCCGACTGAGCCAGTTGAGGTGCCTCAGGTAACGGAGAGACCGCCAATACCCGCGCGCCAGGCTGACCCTCGGCGAATGCAACCTCCAGATTGGCCCTGTAGGCGCTCATACCCAACAGGGACATGGCAATGGCCGCGATAAGTGCGACGATCACGATTTTCACGTGCGTGCCGCGATCGGCGTCGAGAAGTGAGGTGCTCATGATATGCCTCGATGAGTCGTCGTATTGCACCTGACGGGTTCACTCTTGGGCTCTCTTTCCATCAATAGAGTATGAACGCATTGAAACGGTTGCCTGCTTCACTTTGAACCGCGTTGCTACTTTGACCGACAACGTGTCCGCTGCCGGCCATCGGCAGCACGGCGACCTTGGTGCCGATGTGCACCCGCGCGTAGAGGTCGATGACATCCTCATTGAGCATGCGAATGCATCCACTCGAAACGTGTTGCCCGATCGTCGCCGGCGCGTTGGTGCCGTGGATTCGATAGAGCGTACCGCTGAGGTAGATGGCGCGCGCGCCAAGGGGATTATGGGGGCCGCCTGCCATGAACCGGGGGAGGTACGGCTGCCGCTCGATCATTTCGGCCGGCGGCAGCCAGTCGGGCCACTCCGACATACGAGCGACGGCCTTCACCCCGGACCAAGTGAAACCGCGGCGGCCAACGCCTATGCCGTAGCGGATGGCGAGGCCGCGCCCGAGAACGTAGTAGAGATAGGTTTCGCGCGTATCGATGACGATCGTGCCGGTCGCTTCCGTCGTTTCGTAACGCACGATTTGGCGCCTGAGGCGCTCGGCAAGCAGAGGATAGTCCGGCTCCCTTGGCGCCGTCGGCGCGGCGAGCGCCAATGCCTGGCGCTCGCTTTGACTGGCGCTCCCCGTGGCCGCGGGCGGATTAGCCCAGGATGCCGCCGGGAGCAATGCGAGACAGATGGCCGCAATGGCTGCAGCGCTTTTTCCCTTCGTCCCGATCAACCGCTGGCTCGACATGAACGTACTCTCCGCTCTACCATCTCCTTCTGTTTCTTTGCTTGGCTGAAAGCCCAAGCTATCGATCTTCGGCGCGCACAAGAACGATCCGCTCGGACAATCGCAACCGCGGCGCCCGATCGCGGCGAGCGCCGTCTCCTGCGCTGTTCGAGACGGCGGGGTTCGGCGAACAAATCGGTGCAGGATGCACCGTCAGCCGGTCGCCTTTGCTAGCGGTTCGCTGGATAACGCTCAAACCCGACCCGGACGCCTGGCTTTGCCTCGTGCTTTGCGGGTCGGTCAAAGCGGCAAACAACGCCGCTGTCACGAATGCGATCAATATGGATACGGTTGATCTGTACATAGTCGCCTGCCAGCGTGTTCGACATCGATGACCTGGCTCGAAGGACGAGACTATGAGAAAAATATCAATGCGCTAGTGTACGAATGTACATCGTCCTTGGGGACAATGCCGTTGGGATCTTGAACCAAAGGACAGGACGGCTCTCGCCAGCCATGCTGGCGCCCAGTGACGCTAATGCTGCGACTTCGTAATTCGGCCTATGTTCAGCCCGCCCCAAAGGACAGTAACTTTTCCCATCGACAATCGCTAACGTGCTTTCGCTCGTTAATTCCCCCAATCCCCCAGCTAACGAGCATACAACACATGAGCTTTGGGACAGCGTCCGGCTCAGCGGTCGTCGATAACGTCCGCTGAATTCATTTGGTGGTCGTGGGCGTGAAACGCGACTGAAAATTCGTCGTTAGTCCAAGAACCGACAGGCTTGCCATGAGCCCAAATGGAGCCGCGAAGAATCGATGTTTGATATAGATCATGGCCTTTGCTGCAATTTGGAGGTCGACTGAAGTTTTAGATTTCGACACCATTTTCCGATCGTCTTTGGTGCGATGTAGTGACGAGGGGCTTTAGCCATGACTGACAAATACAGCATGCCGCAGCGCCTCGGCTCTGTCGGGCACCGACGTTTTCATGTCATGGCGAAGCCAAGCGGGTCTATCTGCAACCTAGACTGTAAATATTGTTTCTATCTGAGCAAGGAAACGCTGCCAGGCGGGCCCGGCACAGGTCAAATGGATGACGAAACCCTCGAGACCTTCATCCGCACTTATATAGACGGCGTTACTGGGCCAGAAGTCGTGTTTTCTTGGCAGGGCGGAGAGCCAACCCTGCGCGGTCTTGAGTTTTTTCGCCGCGTGGTGGCGTTGCAAAAGAAACATGCGAAGTCCAATCAGCGCATCGAAAATGATCTACAAACAAATGGCGTGCTCATAGATGACGACTGGGCAGCTTTTTTGAAGGAACATCGTTTCCTGGTCGGCCTCAGCATCGATGGCCCCCGGGAGTTGCATGATCGGTTCCGCGTGAACAAGGGAGGCGCGCCGACCTTCGACAAGGTCATGGCCGCGGCACAACGACTGCGAAAATTTCGTGTGCCCTTCAATACGCTCACATGCATTCATCGATTCAATGCCTCTCGGCCGCTGGATGTCTACCGCTTCCTTCGTCGGGAATTGGACTCGACCTACATTCAGTTCATCCCAATCGTTCAGAAGAAGGGTTTTGAAACGGAGGCTCCGCAGACTTGGGATGAGTCAAGCTTGCCGCTCCTTGGCAGCGCGCAAGCACGACCAGATCATCCCAATTCCGTGGTCACGGACTGGTCGGTCGATCCGATGGAGTATGGGCGGTTTCTTTCGAAAGTGTTCGATGAGTGGCGACGAAAAGATTTTGGCAAGGTGCTCGTCAGCCAGATCGAGACCTTGGTGGCGCAACACGTTGGCCTTCCATCGCAGATCTGCATTTACGGAGAATTCTGCGGGAAGGGGGTCGCCGTCGAGCACGATGGAAGTGTCTATTCCTGCGATCATTACGTCTATCCGGAATATCGGCTGGGCAAGATCGGAGAAAATTCGTTGGCCGAGATGGTCTTTTCGCCGGCCCAAGTGAAATTTGGCTACGCCAAGTCTGAAGATCTTCCAAAATACTGCCGTGCTTGTCCTTACCTTACCGACTGCTGGGGCGAATGTCCCAAAAACCGGCTCATTCGAACACCGGATGGTGCACCGGGCCTCAATTATCTCTGCGCTGGGTTGAGGTCTTTCTTCAAGCACGCCCTCCCTGAGGTGGAACGGATTGCGGCAGATATTCGGCTGAGGCAAAACGCACACGGCGAAAGGCCGTGGCAGACGCCGTATCACGCGGCAGCCCGTTAGCGGCGAACGTCTTGAAGAATTGAGGGGGCGCACCCGGCCGCGCCGCAAGACGGCGCCAAGCGGCTCTCTGATCGGAGAGGTCGGCGGCAATGGCGCTGGTATCGACCGGTGCCGCGCCGATTGATGCGCTGGCGATCCGCGCCGCCGCGCTAGCAGCTTGATTTCCATCAAGGAAACACCGTTAGCCAAAGGCTTTAGTGCATCCGGCTGCATTCAAAAGTGTGACGACTGAATGCATGCCGTGTCCCATGTGGCGCCCGCCCGCTGTTTGCGGACGGGCGTCGCGCGGGCGCGGGACCGCGCGTCAACCGTCACCGACCAGTCTGCGTCGCGCGTGGCGAGGCACATGCCCGCGCGCGACAAAAAAATAAAATCGGACGGAGGAAATGCCATGTCTTTTGAAATTCTTGACTCCTAGCGAAGCCTGAACGGCGCCGGCAGCGGGGGGGCGAATTGCTGCAGCCGGTGTCGCCGACGACCGAGTGCGTTCAGCCCGGTCAGCGTTGTTGATTTTCATTTCACGAGGCAGCGGGCCGCGGGAGCCGCAATGATGCAAGACGTTTCAGACTTGAATGTATTCTTCAGTCCCAAGAGCGTCGCCGTGGTCGGCGCCTCCTCCGATCCCAAGAAGCCCGGCAACACCGCCCTGCGCCACATGATCTCCATGGGCTACAAGGGCAAATTGTTTCCGGTCAATCCGCGCGAGAAGGGCATCCTCGGGCTGCCCTGCTATCGCAGCGTGAAGGAGATCCCCGAGCCGGTCGATATGTGCATCCTGATGGTGGCCGCCGAGCTGACCGTGCCGGTCGCCAAGGACATGGCGGAACGAAAGCAGCGCTACGACGACATCAAGGGCGCGATCTGCATGTCGGCCGGTTTCGGCGAAATCGATGCGCCGGAAGCGAAACAGCGCCAGGTCGATTTGATCGAGACGCTGCGCGCGGCGGGGATCAGGCTGATCGGCCCGAACTGCGTCGGCGTCATGGATACGGTCTCCGGCTTCAACACCAATTTCGACATCGGCTCCTATCCGCGCGGCGGCATCAGCGTGCTGACGCAGAGTGGTGCCTTCGGCAATTCCTTCCTGTTCGCCTCCGGCACCACCGGCCGCGTCGGCCTCAACAAATACGTCTCCATGGGCAACATGGCCGACGTGCAGATGGCCGAGCTGCTCGGTTTCCTCAAGGAAGACGAATCGACCCGCGTGGTCGGCATCTATCTGGAAGGCCTGTCCGACCCGCGCGCCTTCTTCGAGGCGGCGCGCGAAGTGGCCGCGGTCAAGCCGGTGGTGGTGCTTAAAAGCGGGCGCAGCGCGCTCGGCTCGACCGCCGCGCTCTCGCATACCGGCGCCATCGCCGGCGCCGACGCCATCTACGAAGGTGCTTTCCGCCAGCACGGCATGATCCGCGTGCGCAGCGTCGCGGAGTTCTACGACACGCTGCGCGCGTTCTCGACCCAGCCGGTACCGCGAGGAAAACGGTTCAGTGTGCTCACCCACATGGGCGGGCCCGGCACCATGTGCATCGACGAGATTTCCGAACTGGGCGGCATCGAGATGCCGGCGCTCGCCGACGAAACGCAGGCGGCGCTGAAAAAGATTCTCTCGCCCGCCGCCAATATCGGCCACCCGCCCGGCTATATCGATCTCACCGCGGCGCATTACGAGCATCTGCATCACGAGGTACTCAAGCTTCTGTTCAAGGACCCGAACGTCGACGGCGTGATCCAGATCCTGGCGCCGAGCGCGTTCCTCGACCAGCCGCTGCTCGCGCAGGAGGTCGCCGCCGCCTACCAGGCGCAGGGCGACGCCAAGAAGCCGCTGCTCAACGTCATCACCTTTGGCGATTTCGCCGAGCATCTGCGCGAGGGCCTGGAGCAGTCGGGCCTGCCGACCTTCGACTATCCCGACACGGTGGCGCGCGTCGCCGCCAATCTCGCCGGCTATGCCGCCATCCGCGACGCGGCGGCGCCGGTACGCGCCGAGGCCTCGCCGGCAACGCCGGGCCCGGCGGCGCAGCTCATCGCCGCGGCGACGCAGGAAGGGCGCGTCAGTCTGCTCGAGCCGGAGGCCTACGCGGTCTGCGGCCAGTACGGCATCGACGTGCCGCCGTTCCGGCTGGTCGAGAGCGCGCCGGCCGCGCGCGAAGCGGCCGGTGAGATCGGCTATCCGGTCGTGCTCAAAGTGGTGTCGGCGCAGATCCTGCATAAATCGGACATCGGCGGCGTCATGCTCGGCATCGACTCCGACCTCTCCCTCGAGAAAGCCTATGCGCGCCTTCTCGACAATGTACGCAAGGCCGCGCCGGGCATCGCCGTGCCGCGCGTGCTGGTGCAGAAGATGATGCCGTCGGCGACCGAACTGGTGCTCGGCGCCGTGCGCGACAGGCTGTTCGGCCCGGTGGTGATGTTCGGCATGGGCGGCATCTATGTCGAGGTGCTCAAGCGCGTCGGCTTCCGTCTGGCGCCGTTCGGGCGCGACGAAGCGCGCGCGCTCATCCACGATACGCTGCCGGCGGCGATCATCGCCGGCGCGCGCGGCCGCAAGCCGATGAATGTCGAGGCCGTCGCGGCAACGCTTGTGTCGCTCGGCCGGCTGATGGCGGAGCAGCCGCAGATCGAGGAGGTCGACCTCAACCCGTGCCTTGCCTTCGCCGATGGCTGCCTCGCGGTCGACGCGCGCATCATCCTGTCGAAACTGGCGAAGCCGGTCGATACAACGTCTGAGCCGCGGCTGGCGCGCAAGCAGGCCGAGCACGCGGCCTAAGCGGCCGCCGCCCTTAGGTCCGGTCTAGTTGGGTCGCGATACTTCCTGCATTTGACGAGCGTCACCCTCCCCTGGAGGGAGAGGGTCGCGCCGGCAGGCGCGCGGGGTGGGGTGGCAGCATCGCCATTACCCGCTCATGCTCGCTTCGCGATTCACCCCTTCCGACCTTCCCCCTCCAGGGGGCGGTGAAGCGAGCCTTTGGCGATCGATCTTAGAACGACGGCCCCGGCCGCGCCGGGCGCTGGGGATCGGCGATCGACGTCAGCACCGCCGGCATCGGCAGCGCCGCGCCCTCCGGCGCGCTGTCCCATAAGCCGAAGCGGCGCAGCATGCCGACCATGTATTGCGCCAGGAACTTCACCCGCCGCCGCGCCTCCCATTTCAAGGCTGGATCGAGCGAGAACGAACGCAGGTCGTAGGCCTTGGCGAGGCAAGCCGCATCGCAGGCCTGCTTGGCCGGGTCGTCGTAGAAGTTGGCGATCGTGCCGGCATCCACGCCCTCGCTCGCGAGCCAGCGCGGGATATAGACATTGCACAGCCGTTCGACGTCGTTGAACGCCTTGCGCGCGCCGGTGCCGGCCGCCGGGCAGGAGGTGGCGAAGGCATCCCCCACCAGCACCAGGCCGGCCTGCCGGTAGCCGCGCGTGGCGTAGAGATCGACCGGCCGGATCTTGATGGGTCCGACGACCTGGAAATCGCCGGTCAATTTGCGCAAGCCCGGCATCAGCGCGTGCAGCGTCTCCTCCGGCTTGGCCCGCAATGTCTGCAGCCACGGGTCGTGCAGGTCGCGATAGGTGAACAGATTGGCGCGCATGCTGGCGCCGATCGGAAACAGCGTGAGCAGGGCGGTGCGGTCCTGCGTGCGCTCGGCGTAATAGGTCAGCGCCGGGAATTCGAAGTCCGGCCGGCCGACCGGCGTCACGTCGAAGCCGATGCTGACCGAATGGCATTCGCTCAGCATCTCGCGCGTCAGCCCGAGCGCCTGGCGCAGACCCACATTGAGCCCATTCGCCAGCACCACCAGCCGCGCCGCGATGGTCTCGCCGTTCGACAGGGTCACCGTCTGCCGCGCGTCGCCGGTGGCGATCGCCGTCGCCTTGGCGATGATCATCGGCACGCTGGGCGGAATGAGGCTACGGATGGTGTTGACCAGCGGCGCGTAGAAAATGCCGTGCTGGTCGCCCGGCCGCTTCTCCACCAGGTGGCCGCAGCGGGCGACCCAGGATTCGCGGTCGGGCGTCGCCGCCCGCAGGATGTCGTCGGCAAGCCCGGTCTTGCGCAGGATGGCGGCCTGCACGCCGTCGAGCTTTTCGCAGCGGAAGTCCGGCGGATAGACCGCATGCGGGTCGACGACGACGGCGTCGATGCCGGCGCGGCCGAGCATGGCGCCGGCAAGCGAGCCGGCGAGCCCGCCGCCGATAATGGCAACATCTGTGTGACGCATGGCGTCGTCTCCGCCCGCTCTCAGGATTTCTTGCGCTGGCGCGCGAGATAGGCGGCCTTCGCCTGCGCGCGCAGCCGCAGATAGATGCCCTGCAAGCGGCTGACATGCGAGAAGGTGGCCGAGCCGCCGCGGCGTGCGTCGAACCACAGGTCCACCATGGAGCGGCGCTCCGACCAGACATTCATGAAGCTGCCTTCGTCATAGCAGCAGGAGTCGACGGTCCTGATGTCCGGGTCGGCGAGGAGGGCCGCGGTGTAATCCTCCAGGAGCAGCATGCCGGGCGAGAAGTCGCGCAGCGTCTCGTCATAGGCCGTCTTCCAGGTGAAGGCGGTCGGCCCCGCGCGCAGCACGATCTGCATGCTCACCGGCCGCCCGTCGAGCGTGAGCGCGTGAATGGCGGCCTCACCCTGCGCCGCCAGCGCCGGCAACATCTCGCGCACGAAGGTGGCGTCGGCCGCATCGCAGAGCAGCGCGGTGCGACGCTCGCCCTTCCAGCCGGCGGCTTCCAGGCGCAGGAAGTCTTCGGTGGCGCGTTTGACCGCCTCCGGCTCGCAGATCGCGTGAGATTCGAGCTTGCCCTTTTCGCCGAGCCGGCGCCGATGCTGGCGCAGCTTCTTGCGCGTCGAGCCAGACAGCGCCTTCTCCATGTACTGCTTGGCGTCGAGCTCGGATTCGAGCATCGGGCGCGACACGCGGCGCAGGATGGCGGGCGTGCTGGCGCGCGCCTGCAATACGCGGCCGAGCGCCTGCATGGTGGCGCTGTCTTCGCGCATGGCGTCGAGCGCGACGATGTTCGGCAAGTTGGTGTCGGCTGCGATGCCGTCGAGCATGGCCGCGAGCGTCTCGTCGAGCGCGTCGCGGTCGATCATCGGCGCCGAGAGATAGGCATGGGCGAACACCGGCGCCGCCAACACCGAGAGCGGAATGATCGATTGCGGCGCCCGGCCGGCGGCGAAGGCCCAGAAGCCGACCAGCTTGCGGCCGCCGTCGCCTTGCTGCCAGGCGAGCAGTGTCCGACAGCGGATGTTGGGATAACAGGTGCTGAGCGCGACCAGGATCGGATGCATGAATACATTGGGCACATCGGCGCGTGCGGCGAGGTCGCGCCAGTCCGCCTGGATTTCGGCAAGCCGTGCGCTGCCGGCGACTTCGATCGTGACGTCGCTTGCCGCTTGCGGCGCGTGTACGCGTTCCGGCGCGACGACAGGCTGAGCCCAGGCCTGCGGCGTTGCGCGCGCATCAACCTCCGCCGTGGCGACTGACGGTGTCACGTGAATTCCCCCACTGCTGTTGCCGACCCCACACCATGATGCTAGCCAAAAATCTTTCACATGCCGTTTACGTCGGCGCGCAAGCAATGCGCCGGAATTCACCGCGGATTAAGGTTAAAGATTTTCGTCCGGCGCTGTCGTCGCGCGTAGCGTTCAGGCCGCCTGCCGCCGCCAGACGAACATGTGCAGGCCGAGCCGGCGGCGCGCGATCAGGAACAGCAAACCGGATTCGACGATGAAGGCACCGGCCGTGGCGCCGGCGGCGCCGACACCGCCGTAAGCCGGCGCCAGCGCGATGCAGCCCAGCAGGTTGACGGCGAAAGCCGCCGCATAGGCAAGCGCACAGATACGCTGCTGCCCGAGCATGTTGATCAGCCGCTCGGCGGGGCCGACGCTGGCGCGCGCGAGCTGGCCGGCCGCGAGCACCACGATCACCGGATAGCCGTCGCGAAAGCCTTCGCCGAACAGGCTCAGCACCGGCTTGCCGAGCAGCAGCATCAGCAGGCAGCCGGCGAGCGAGGGCCAGAACACCCAGCGCACCGTGCTGGCCGCGAAGGCGATGAGGCCGGCGCGGTCGCCGGCCACGTGATAGGCGGTGAAGCGGTGCGCAGCGGTGGCCGCCACCGCGTATTGGATGATGCTGACCAGCGCCAGCGTCTTGCCGGCGGCATAGTAATGGGCGACTTCCTCGGCCGGGCGGAAGTGCTTGAGCACCAGGACGTCGGTGGAGATGAGCAGGGTATAGAGGCCCCACACCAGCACGATCGGCAGCGCGGTGTTGAGCCAGAGCTTCACGTCGTAGGCCTTGCGGCCGGACGGCACCACGGCGGCCAGTCGCCGCTTGAGCTGAAACAGTTGGAACAGCGCGGTGACCCAGGCCGCCGCCGCCAGCACGCCCATCACGGTGGCGGCGTCGATCGGCCATCCGGCGGCCCGCAACGTCGCGACGCCCGCGATCAGCAGCAGCGGGCGCCCGACAAAGGCCGGCACCAGCGCCAGATTGATCCAGTTATACGAGCGCGCGAGCCCGTCGAACATGAAGGTCGAGGCATAGAGCGGCAGCGCCACGCAAGCGAGATAGAACGGCATGATCACGTTGCTGTCGAGCGAGGCTTCGATCGCATGCACGATCAGCGCGCCGATCAGCGCGGCCACCGCGCCGGCGCCGAGCGTGATCCAGCGGCTGCCGGAGAGATAACCGCGCAACAGGTCGAGGCTGTGCGCCTGCGTGTATTGCGGGATGAAGCGCTGCGCGGTCAGCGGCATGCCGAGATGTACGATCTCGCCGACCAGCATCAGCCAGGTCCACACATAGACATAGGTGCCGAATTCGGCGCCGCCCATCCAGCGCGCGAGCAGCACCTGCGATAGGAACACGAGGCCGGCGCTCGCCACGCGGATGATGAAAGCGGTGCCGGCCATGCGCTGGGTGAGCGCGTGTTCGCCGGCGAGCCAATCCGTGACGCGCGAGCGCAGCCGCGGGATGAGCCGCGGCGGTTCCTTGATGTCGGTCAGGGCCATCGCGATGCCTTGCGCTGCGTCCCCGTGTCCTACGGACAATTGGTAACTTTAATCTGAAGGCATTGCCGTTCGGGAGCGGCATTGGTGCGCACGGGGACGATGGTGGAAAGCGCTCGGCGCCCTTGGAATATGAATTCAAATTCAATAGGATAGGGCGCATCGCCCCGCTGCGGATGATGGCGCCATGATGCGGCTGAGAGTTCCGATCGTTCTTGTTGCCGCGCTGCTCGCGCTCGCGGGTGGAACCGCGTCGGCGCAAGACCCGGTGCGCCACGGCCGCGCGCTGGTGAAAGAGTTTTGCGCGTCCTGTCACGCGGTGACGCGCAACGGACGCAGCCCGCATGCGGATGCGCCGCCCCTGCGCTACACCGGCCGCACCTTCGATCTCGACGAGTTTCCGCGCACGCTGATGCGCGGCATCACCTCGACGCATCCGGCGATGCCGGATTTCAAGTTCGACGAGGAGGACGCCCGCGCGGTGCGCGATTATCTGCGCACGATTCAGCGGTGAGATATTGTCATTCCGGGGCCCGGCCCTTCGGGCCGTCCCGGAATGACAGCAAGACCGTCTAACGCCCGTCGGTGCTCACGCGCTCGATCGGCCGCGCGCTGCCGGCGACCGGCACGGTCTCCGCGTTGAGCGCGGCGAAGGCATCGACCAGCCCGGCGCCGAACTCATGGTCGCGACCCTTGCGCCCGAGATCCTTGGCGGTTTGCTGCAGGATGCGGCGCACCTTGTCGGGCGTCAGCCGCGGGTCGCGCTGCAGCAGCAGCGCGGCAACGCCGCTGACTTCCGCCGCCGAATAGGAGGTGCCGGACGACACCTCGTAGCCGAATGGGGTCGCCACCAGGATCTGCGCGCCGGGCGCCGCCACGGTGATGTAGTCGCCACGGTTGGACTGCGTGAGCAGATGGTCGTCGGCATCGGTCGCGCTCACCGAGATCACGTCCGCATAGGCGGCCGGATAGAGCGGCGGCGACTTCGCCCCGGCATTGCCGGCGGCCGCGATCAGCACGATACCGCGTTTGTAGGCGGCAGCGAGGCCGCGCTGCAGCGCCGGATCGGGTGGTCCGGCAAAGCTCATATTGATGACGCGCGCGCGGTTGGCCACCGCCCAATCGAGCCCCTTGAGGATGTTGAACGTGGAACCATGCGCGCCCTTGTTGTCGGGATCGAAGGCGCGCACCGCCAGGAGCTTGGCGTCGGGTGCCGCGCCGACGAGCTGCGCATGCGCCGCGATCAGCCCGGCGATGGCGGTGCCGTGCTTGTGCGGCTTGCGCGGGCTCGTCAGCGTGTCGAAGGTGCCGGCGATGCTGCCGGCGAGTTCGGGATTCTGCAAATCGACGGCGGAATCGATCACCGCCACCCGCACATTGTCGCCCTTGGCGAGCACGTGCGCCTGCGGCAGATGCAGCTTGGCCAGCGCATATTGCTTGCCGTCGTCCTCATGCGCGGCGGTGTTGCCGCTGCTCTGCTCCAGCGAATAGAGATAGTTCGGCTGCGCCGCGGCGACCGTCGCGTCGCCCTCGAGCGCGCGCACCACCGTGGCCACCGAGCGCCGGTCGGGAATGCGCCAGCGGAAGAAGGTGGTGCCGGTGAGCTGGAAGGCGTGGCTCTCGAGGCGCGTCAGCCGGAAACGGCGCTGCAGCGCGTTGATGCGGCCCGCGCTCACGGAACTCGCGACCTCGATCACCACCTCGTCGGGCACATAGCGATGCTCGTTGGCCGGCGGCGCGCCGCTCGGTCCGCGCGAGCGCGCGGCGCGCCGGCTCGAGCGCGGCTTGGCATGATGCCGGGAGGCACGGTGTGGGCGGCGGACGTGGTCGATCGGCTCGTCGACGGTGCCGTCGTCGATGAAGGGTCCGGGTGGCGGGCCGGCCTGCGGGATGGACACGATGATGCCCGGCACCACCGCGCCCCAGCCGGGCCGACGGAAGCCGCCGCCCCAATGGCCGCCGCCGCGATGGCCGCCGTGATAGCCGCCGTCGCCGCCGCGCGAGGGCGGCATGGGCTGCTGGATGTGGGACGACCGGTAGCCGTTATAGTTCTGCGCCGCCGCGGTGCCGGCGGACAGGGTCAGCGCGGCGAGCGCCGCCATCAGAAGGACAGTGCGGGTTGCGCGCATGGCTTCGGCCTCCCTTCAGCGTATCGGTCCGCGTCTTCATTCGGTGGTGGCGATAAAGGAGACGACCTTGTCGCCCTGCAGCTTCTTGATCAGGCTGTCGCGCGTGTCCTGGGCCAGCTTACCCTCGGCGATGCGCACCCGATAGAGCCCGCCGGCCGACGGCCCGCCGGCGATCACCAGCTTGTTTGATTCCAGGAACTTGGTGACGTCGCCGGCGCTCGCCTGCGGCTTGAAGCTGATCAGGGCATAGCTGCCGGCGCCCGCCTTGGCGTCGCTTGCCGTCGAGGCCGTCTGGTAGCCGCCGGTGTCCTTGTCCTTGAGCGCCATGCCGGCAAGGAAGCCGGCCTGCAGCAGGATGGCGAACACGGCGGCGGTTGCCGACCAGGCGAGCGTGCGCGGCGTCAGGCTGGCGAAAAACTCCGACACGCGCGCGGCGAGACTGAGCGAGGGCGCCGGCCGGCGCCGCGGCTCGGCGTCGATCGCCGCGAACAGCATCTCGGCGGCGCGCGCCGACGGCGCGCCCAGCGTTTCGTTGAGGTGGATGGTCTCGCTGAGCTCCTCGCGCACCAGCGCGTAGCGCCGCGCGAGCTCCGGATCGCGCGCAAGCGCGTCCTCGACCCGCTGCGCATCGCGCCGGCTCAAGGTGCCGGCCGCATGCCAGGGCAGCAGCGTCTCGATCTCGCCCGGCACTTCTTCGTGCGTGGTGTTCATGGCCAACCTCGATCCAGTCCTTGCTCCTTCAGGAGCTCTGATAATTTCTTGCGCGCGTAGAACATGCGCGTCTTCACCGTCGCCTCCGGGATGCCGACGATCTTCGACACCTCTTCCACCGACTTCTCGTGGTAGTAGACGAGGTCGATGATCTCCCGGTGCTCGGCCGACAGCTTGGTCAGGCATTCGCGCAAGACCGCGCCTTTGTCCTTCTTGGCGAGCGTGACCTCGGGATCGTCGCTGTGATCCTCGATCTGCGCCGCCGTCTCGTCATCCAACTCCTCATCGGTCCGCTTGCGCAGCGCCGACAGCGCCTTGAAGCGGGCGATTCCCAAAATCCAGGTCGAGGCGGCCGAGCGGCCTTCGAACTTGCCGGCCTGCCGCCAGACGTCGAGGAAGACCTCGCTGATCAGGTCCTCCGCCGTCGCCTCGTTGCGCACCAGCCGCAGCACGAAACGGAACACCCGTACGTGGTGGCGCGCGAACAACACCTGCATGGCGAGCCGGTCGCCACCCGCGATCCGCGCGATCAGAACCTCATCTGACGTCGTTTGCATCGGCGGGCCACTCGGCTCCTGCATGGGACGCGGCGGGCGGCGTCCAGGTTCAAGCAAAATCGAAGAAAATTGCGCCAGCTCCGGCGCCGGGTCGCCGCCGCCAGTTTCCCCCTATCCGGCGCGACGGGGCAAGCCGGGAGGCCCCGGCTTCGCCACGCCGTCCCGTGCGACGTGGCCTGAAGGGGCGGTTTTCGGCGCACAAGCGGCGCAAACAGGGTGAGCGCACCTTTGAATACCTCTGGACGCGGACCTTTCGCGGCGCCCGCCGCGACCAAACCCGCCTCGGGGAGGGGGACGCGAAAATCTTTGAACCTTGCCCGAAGCGCCGGCGACCCACGGCCAGGATGTGACAGGCACATCCCCCGCAACAGGAGAGACCTACCATGTTCCGCAAGCTCGCGATCGCCCTCGCCGCCACCGCCGCCATCGGCGTCGCCGCCCTCGCTCCGACCAGCGCCTCCGCCAAGCCCTGGCATCATCATCACGGTTGGCATCACGGCTGGCACGGTGGCTTCGGCTACTTCGGCTACGGCCCCGCCTATTACGTCCCCGGCGGCGGCTGCTACATCGTCAAGCGCGTCGTCTTGACCCCGTGGGGCAAGCGCGTCCGCCGCGTCGAGGTCTGCGACTGAGCGACCCGACGTCATGGGCAGGATCAAGCCCCGGCTTCGCGCCACGCGGAGCTGGGGCTTTCCCTATGCGCGCCGCGCCGGCTAGGGTGATGGCATGTCGCAGGGTTTTGTGTTGCCAGGTTTCGTCCGCCGCGAGATTCAAACCTCCGGCGCCCGCATCGTCGGCGTCGTCGGCGGCAACGGGCCGCCGCTTCTGTTGATGCACGGCAATCCCTTCACCCATGTCAATTGGCATCGGGTGGCGCCGACGCTCGCCGAGCGCTTCACCGTGGTCGCCACCGACCTGCGCGGCTACGGCGATTCCGAGAAGCCGCCGGGCGGCCCCGACCACGTCAACTATTCCTTCCGCGCCATGGCGCAGGACCAGGTCGAGGTGATGGCAGCGCTCGGGTTCACGCGTTTTTTCGCCGCCGGCCACGACCGCGGCGCCCGCGTGCTGCATCGCATGTGCCTCGATCATCCCGAGAAGGTGGCGCGCGCCGCGTTCATGGACATCATCCCGCAGCATCATCTGCTCAATCACGTCACCCGCGATTTCGGTGCCTTCAACTGGCACTGGTTCTTCCACCTGCAGCCCTACGACTTTCCCGAACGGCTGATGGGCTTCGACCCGGACTGGTTCATCGAGAAGAAGCTCGCCAAGACCGAGCAGGGCCTGAGCTTCTTCGAACCGGCGGCGCTTGCCGAATACAAGCGCTGCTTCCGCGATCCGGGTACGCGGCACGCCATCTGCGAGGACTATCGCGCCACCTTCGGCATCGATCTCGCCATGGATACGGCCGACGTCGAGGCCGGCCGCACGGTCGACTGCCCCGCCTTGATCCTGTGGGGCGCGACCGGCGGCGTCGGCCGCCATCACAAACCGGCCGAGGTCTGGCCGCGCTATGCGTCCCGGATCGTCGGCGCCGAGGCCATGCCCAGCGGGCACTACCTCAATGACGAGGCGCCGGCCGAGACCGCCGCCGCGTTGCTGGCATTCTTTAGCGATTCCCGCCTCGGCTGACCTGGCGGTGCACGTCCCGCCACGATGTCACGGCGGCGGCCGGTTTTGGCCGCCTCCTTGTCATGATTATTCACCCTTGTGACGGGAAACCGCCGGCGCGCGGCGCCGCCACTCGCGCCGGCAACGGAGTTCTGCTAGTGGGTCCCCAGCGTCCCGGGCGGACGTTCGGTGTCGGGGGAGTCTGGCGGGGGGCGCAGACCACCACGCCGAACCGGAGGAAGAATGTTCCAATCGCTGCGCGCCGTGGCGCGATTTTTCCAGGACAAGGTCGGCTGGAATCGCCTCGGCGTGCTGCTCAGCCTCACGATCATCGCCGTGGCGCTGGTCGTGCTGGTGCATATGCTGCGCGGCATCGACCTCGATCAGGTGTTCGATGCCATCAAGTCGACCGGCCGCTGGCAGATCGCCGCAGCCGCTGGCTTCGTCGCCTGCGCTTATTTCACGCTCACCTTCTACGATTGGTTCGCGCTGCGCACCATCGGCCGCCAAGAGATTCCCTACCGCATCGCCGCGCTGTCCGGTTTCACCAGCTATTCGATCGGCCACAATATCGGGGCCACCGTCTTTTCCGGCGGCGCGGTGCGCTACCGCATCTATTCCGCCTACGGTCTCAACGCCGTCGAGGTGGCCAAACTCTGCTTCATCGCCGGCCTCACCTTCTGGCTCGGCAATGCCACGGTGCTGGGGTTGAGCATCTCGATCGAGCCGCACGCGGCGCGGCCGATCACCCAGCTTCCCTTCTGGCTCAATCGCGCCATCGCTATCACCATCCTGCTGGTGCTCGTGAGCTATGTGAGCTGGGTGTGGACCGCGCCGCGCGTCATCGGCAAGGGCGAATGGGTGGTGCGGCTGCCGAACGGGCCGTCGACCCTCTTGCAGATCTGCATCGGCATTGCCGATCTCGGCTTCTGCGCGCTCGCCATGTACATGTTGCTGCCGAACGATCCCAATATCGGCTTCGTCACCCTGCTGGTGGTCTTCGTCACGGCGACGCTGCTCGGTTTCGCCAGCCACGCGCCGGGCGGGCTCGGCGTGTTCGATGCGGCCATGCTGGTGGCGCTCTGGCAGTTCGACCGCGAGGACCTCCTGGCCGGCCTGCTGCTGTTCCGGCTGCTCTATTACCTGTGTCCCTTCGTCGTCGCGCTGGTCGTCCTCGGTGTGCGCGAACTCCGGCTCAATACGCGGCCGCCGCCGCCCTTGCCGACGCCGCCGACGCGGCCGATAGTGAGCGTGACGGGCCCGATCCGCACCGAAATCGAGGCCGAGAAAACCGACGCCGGCTGATATGGCGAGCGACGAATACCGCACAGACGCGCTGCGTCCGTCCGGCTGGCGCGCCCGCTGGCGTGCGGCTTGGCGCGCGCTGCTTGGTGACGCGCCGCTGCCGCGCACGGCCGCCGACGCGCTGGCGACCGGCGGTGTCGCCGCCCATCCGCAGATCGCGCTCATCGAATCGCTGATCGGCGGATTGCCGCAGCCGGCCATGGTGCTCGACCGCGACGGGCGCGTGATCGCCTTCAACGAGGCGGCGGCCGCCGTCGCGCCGGCGCTTCGCCGCGGCGAGCCGGCGCTGATCGCGCTGCGCATGCCGGAGTTGGTCAGCGCCATCCGCCGTGCCGGCAAACGGCGCGAGCCGCAGCGCGTCGAATTCTTCGAGCGGGTGCCGCTCGACCGCTGGTTCGAGGCTTTCGTGCGGCCGGTGCGGCTCGCCGGCGAGGGTAGCGATGTCCTGGTGATGACGTTCAACGACCTGACCCCGTTGCGCCGGGTCGAGGAGATGCGCGCCGACTTCATCGCCAATGCCAGCCACGAATTGCGCACGCCGCTCGCCGCGCTGCTCGGCTTCATCGAGACCCTGCAGGGCCGCGCCAAGGACGATGCGGTCGCGCGCGAGAAATTCCTCGTCATCATGCAGGCGCAGGCGACCCGCATGGCGCGGCTGATCGACGATCTGTTGTCGCTGTCGCGCATCGAGCTCAATGCCCATCTGCAACCCGACACGCCGGTCGATCTTGCGCCCATCGTGCGCCAGGTGGTCGACGGCTTGCAGATGCTGGCGCGCGACCGCGGCGTCGAGATCAAGGTGTCGGTGCCGCCCGAGCCGGTCACCGTTGCCGGCGACCGCGACGAGTTGATCCGCGCGCTGGAGAACCTGGTGGAGAATGCGCTCAAATACGGCGCCGCCGGCAAGCGTATCGACATCGCGCTCAGCCGCGGACAGACCCGTGCCGGCGTGGCGGAGGCACGGCTTGCCGTGCGCGACTACGGCCCGGGCATCGCGCCCGAGCATCTGCCGCGGCTGACCGAGCGGTTCTATCGCGTCGACGTCGCCGACAGCCGCCAGCAGGGCGGCACCGGGTTGGGCCTGGCGCTGGTCAAGCATATCCTCAACCGCCATACCGGCAGGCTCTCCATCGAGAGCACGCCGGGCGCCGGGGCGAGCTTTTGCATGCATTTGCCTCTGCGCACTGCGGAAATTGCCGCCCTGGCTGAAACATAAACTATATCAGATACTTAAATCGTCATCTGACTGTCACCAAAGCTTTATAGAACGGTGACATGCACCTCTTAAGGCTGACCTCGGCTTCGGCAACATCCGAACTGACGCCAATAAAAATCCTCCGATCCGAAGTCTTGGAGAGCGTCTTAAAGCAACAGCGGTCGCCCGCCTTCGCGGGCAGCAGAGCGGACACGGGCGGTTTTGGCCCGCGCTTGGCATTGGCCGCAAACCTCAGGAGAGATTCCGTGAAACACTGGACGACATGGGCAGCCGCCGGTTTCCTCGCCGTCGCCGCTTCCGTTCCGGCCCTTCCGGCGAGCGCCGCCAACATTTCCGGCGCTGGCGCCACCTTCCCCTATCCGATCTACGCCAAATGGGCCGACGCCTACAAGAAAGAGACCGGCATCGGCCTGAACTATCAGTCGATCGGCTCCGGCGGCGGCATCAAGCAGATCCACGCCAAGACCGTGACCTTCGGCGCGTCCGATGCTCCGCGCCCGGGCAAGGAGCTCGACAAGTACGGCCTGGTGCAGTTCCCGATGGTCATGGGCGGCATCGTGCCGGTGCTCAACGTTGCCGGCATCAAGCCGGGCGAGCTCACCATCGACGGCCCGACGCTGGCCAAGATCTATCTCGGCCAGATCACCAAGTGGAATGACGCCACGCTGCAGAAGCTCAATCCGAACGCCAAGCTGCCGAATGCGGCGATCGCCGTCGTGCATCGTTCGGACGGGTCGGGCACCACCTTCAACTTCACCTACTACCTGTCCGACGTCAGCGCTGACTGGAAGTCGAAGGTCGGCCACAACACCTCGGTCGAGTGGCCGGTCGGCCTCGGCGGCAAGGGCAACGAGGGCGTGGCCAATTACGTCGCCACCACCAAGAATTCGATCGGCTATGTCGAGTACGCCTATGCGCTGCAGAACAAGCTGACCTACATGAAAATGAAGAACAAGGACGGCAAGGTCGTTGCCCCGACCGCGTCCTCGTTCCAGGCCGCGGCCGCCGGCGCCGACTGGAAGTCCCAGCCCGGCTTCGGCGTCATCCTCGCCAACCAGCCTGGCGCCGAGTCCTGGCCGATGACCACGGCCACCTGGATCCTCATGTACAAGAAGCCGGTCGATCCGGTCGCGAGTGCCTCGGCGCTGAAGTTCTTCGCCTGGTGCTACAAGAACGGCGGCAAGATGGCCGAAACCCTCGACTACGTGCCGATGCCGGAGAAGGTCGTCGACGAGGTCGAGCAGACCTGGAAGAACGAGATCAAGGGTCCGGACGGCAAGGCCGTCTTCGAGGCCAAGATGTAAGCTGCGCCAAGCCCGGGAAAGGCGCCGTCGAAAGCGGCGCCTTTTCCTTGTCCACCGCCGCCCACAAGGCGGCTTGCCTTGCGGCCTTCGGGTCGCTTGAGTGGCCTCTCACACCCGCCTTTCCTTGCGGATTGGGAGAGCCGAATGCAGCCAACCGGGAGACAAGGCGTGGCTGATATGGCGTTGCAAGGCGGGGCAATTTCGGTGGCCGAACAGTCCGACCGGTCCAAGGCGCTGCAGCGCCTGCGGCTGGGCGATATCATCTTCGAGCAGCTGACCCGCGCCGCCGCCATCGCGGTGCTCATCATCCTGAGTGGTATTATCGTCTCGCTGGTGCACGGCTCCTGGCTCGCGCTCACCAAGTTCGGCTTCACCTTCCTGGTGACCGAGAGCTGGAACCCGGTCACCGAGAAGTTCGGCGGCCTGGCCGCCATCTACGGCACCCTGATCACCTCCATCATCGCCATGGTGATCGCGGTCCCGGTCGGCCTGTTCATCTCGTTGTTCCTGACCGAACTGTGCCCGATGTGGCTGCGCCGCCCGATCGGCATCGCCATCGAACTCCTGGCCGGCATCCCCTCGATCATCTACGGCATCTGGGGCCTGTTCGTGTTCGCGCCGTTCCTGCAGCAGACCCTGCAGCCCTTCCTCATCGCCGTCTTTGGCGACATCCCGGTCCTCTCCGACCTGTTCGCCGGCCCCCCCTACGGCATCGGCATCCTCACCGCTGGCCTGATCCTCGCCGTCATGGTGCTGCCCTTCATCACCTCGATCTCGCGCGACGTGTTCGAAGCCGTCCCGCCGGTGCTGAAAGAGGCAGCCTATGGCGTCGGCTGCACCACCTGGGAGGTGGTGCGCTATGTGGTGCTGCCGTTTACCCGCGTGGGCGTCATCGGCGGCATTATGCTGGGGCTGGGCCGCGCGCTCGGCGAGACCATGGCGGTCACCTTCGTCATCGGCAATGCGCACCGCATCGCCTCCTCGATCATGGCGCCCGGCACCACCATCTCGGCGACGATCGCCAACGAGTTCACCGAGGCGGTCGGCGATCTCTATACCTCCGCGCTGATCCTGCTCGGCCTCATCCTCTTCGTCATCACCTTCATCGTGCTGGCCGTTGCCCGCCTCATGCTGATGCGCATCAACGCGCGGGTGGGAGCCTGACCATGGTCTTCACCCATTCCCCTGCGCTCTATAGCGCCCGCCGCCGCCGCAATCTCATCACCATGGGGCTTGCCATCGCCGCCACGGCTTTCGGCCTGATCTGGCTGGTGCTGATCCTCGCCGACCTGCTGTGGGAGGGCTTCAGCGGCCTTTCGATTGCGGTGTTCACGCAGATGACGCCGCCGCCTGGTTCGGCCGGCGGTTTGCTCAACCCGATCATGGGCAGCCTGATGATGACCGTGATCGCGGTGGCGATCGGCACGCCGCTCGGCATCCTGGCCGGTACCTACATGGCCGAATACGGCCGTTACGACAAATTGACCATGGTCGTGCGCTTCATCAACGACATCCTGCTGAGCGCGCCTTCGATCGTCATCGGCCTGTTCATATACGAGATCATGGTCGCGCAGATGGGCCATTTCTCCGGCTGGGCGGGCGCCGTGGCGCTGGCGGTGATCGTGGTGCCGGTGGTGGTGCGTACCACCGAGGACATGCTCATTCTGGTGCCGGACACGCTGCGCGAGGCGGGCGCGTCGATCGGCCTGCCGCGCTCACTGATGATCCAGAAGGTGGCCTACCGCGCCGCCCGCGCCGGCATGGTCACCGGCGTGCTGCTGGCGGTGGCGCGCATATCCGGCGAGACCGCGCCCCTGCTGTTCACGGCGCTCAACAATCAGTTCTGGAGCCTCAATATGAACGCTCCGGTCGCCAGCCTGCCGGTCGTCATCTTCCAGTTCGCTCTCAGTCCCTACAAGGATTGGCAAAATCTGGCCTGGACCGGCGCGCTGATCATCACGATGGCGGTGCTCGCGCTCAGCATCATCGCCCGGGTGCTCGCGTCACAAAGGAAATCGTCATGAGCGTCGCAACCTTCACCACACCCACTGCCTCCGCGCAGCCGCTCCTGGCCGGGGCCGAAGGGTTGTCCGAGAAAATCTCGGTGCGTGATCTGGATTTCTTTTACGGCGACAATCGCGCGCTCAAGACCATCACCCTGCCGCTCTACCAGAACAAGGTGACCTCGTTGATCGGGCCTTCTGGCTGCGGCAAGTCGACGCTACTGCGCGTGCTCAACCGCATGTACGACCTCTATCCCAACCAGCGCGCGTCCGGCCACGTCACACTCGACGACGAAGACATTCTGTCGCCGTCGCAGGACCTCAATTTGCTGCGCGCCAAGGTCGGCATGGTGTTCCAGAAGCCGACGCCGTTCCCCATGACCATTTACGAGAACATAGCGTTCGGCATCCGCCTCTACGAGAAGCTGCCGAAGTCCGAGCTCGACGACCGCGTGCAGCACTGTTTGCAGCGCGCCGCGCTGTGGGAGGAGGTCAAGGACAAGCTCAACGCCAACGGGCTTTCGCTCTCCGGCGGCCAGCAGCAGCGGTTGTGCATCGCCCGCACCGTGGCGGTGCGCCCGGAGGTGATCCTGTTCGACGAGCCCTGCTCGGCGCTCGACCCGATCTCCACCGCCAAGATCGAAGAACTGATGGACGAGCTCAAGAACGACTACACCATCGTCATCGTCACCCACAACATGCAGCAGGCCGCGCGCGTATCGGACTTCACCGCCTTCATGTATCTCGGCGAGCTGGTTGAATTCGGCGAGACCCCCAATATCTTCACCAGCCCGAACGATCGCCGCACGCAGGATTACATCACCGGCCGTTTCGGCTAGACCGGCGGCAAACGCGGTCGGTGGGTTTCGGCTAAAGTGTTGCGCGTCGCGTAGGACCCGGATCGAAGGACACATAAATGACCGACCACACGATCAAGGCATTCGACAGCGACCTGCAGGAGCTATCCCGCATGGTCGCCGAGATGGGCGGCCTCGCCGAGAAGCAGGTCGCCGACGCGATCGATGCGCTGGCCAAGCGCGACACCGGCCTGGCGCAACGGGTGACCGTCGCCGATTCCGAGATCGATACCCTGCAGCGCGAAATCGAGGAAAAGGCGGTGCTCACCATCGCCCGCCGTCAGCCGATGGCGGTCGACCTTCGCGAGGTGGTGGGCGCGCTGCGGCTCGCCAACGATCTCGAACGCATCGGCGATCTCGCCAAAAACATCGCCAAGCGCGTCATCGCGCTCAACGGCGAGTTCCCGCCGCCCAAGCTGATCCGCGGCGTCGAGCATATGACCGATCTGGTGCTCGAGCAGCTCAAGGCGGTGCTCGATTCCTATGCCCGCCGCGACCTCGGCGCGGCGCTGGCGGTGTGGCGCGGCGATGAAGAGATCGACGCGGTGTGCAATTCAGTGCTGCGCGAATTGCTCACCTATATGATGGAAGACCCGCGCAACATCACTTTCTGCATCCATCTGCTGTTCTGCGCCAAGAATATCGAGCGCATGGGCGATCATGCCACCAACATCGCCGAAAGCGTGCATTATATCATCGAGGGCCGGCCGATCGCCGATCAGCGGCCAAAGGGCGACACCACCAATATCACCGCGGTGCGTGTCGGGGACAGGTAACGAGGCCGTTCGATGAACCCGCGCATTCTGATCGTGGAGGATGAGGAGCCGCTCACCATGCTGCTCCGCTACAACCTTGAGGCGGAGGGCTATGAGGTCGACAGCGCCGCCCGCGGCGACGAGGCCGACACCAAGCTGAAGGAATCCACTCCCGACCTCGTGGTGCTCGACTGGATGCTTCCGGGCCTGTCCGGCATCGAATTGTGCCGCCGCCTGCGAGCGCGGCCAGAAACCCGCAACCTGCCGATCATCATGCTCACGGCCCGGGGCGAGGAAAGCGAGAAGGTGCGCGGCCTCTCGACCGGCGCCGACGACTACATCGTCAAGCCGTTCTCGGTGCCGGAATTGCTGGCGCGCGTGCGCGCCCTGTTGCGGCGGGCCAATCCGGAGCGCGTCGCCACCATCCTGACCATCGGCGACATCGAGCTCGACCGCGACAAGAAACGGGTCTCGCGCAACGGCCGCCCGATCGACCTCGGGCCGACCGAATACCGCCTGCTCGAATTCCTCATGGAACGCCCCGGCCGGGTGTTCTCGCGCGAGCAGTTGCTCGACGGCGTGTGGGGCTCGGACATCTATATCGACGAGCGCACCGTCGACGTTCATGTCGGCCGCCTGCGCAAGGCGATCAACCGCGGCCACGCCGCCGACCCGATCCGCACGGTACGCGGTGCCGGCTACGCGCTCGACGACCGCTTCGGCCGGCTGAATTGAAACGCGGAAGATCAATCGTAGACCGGCTGGAGCGGAGCGAAAGCCGGGGCCTGTGACGTGGCGCATGGCCGCCGCGATCGCCCCGCTGCATGCGGGCGGCAGGGCTGAAGGCTATGGCCTGGATGGAGCCTCCCGGTCGTGCTTCGCGCCCGCGGGGAAACTCCGCGACGTCCGGGAGCGCGGTGTCCCGGCCATGCTCAGCCGGGCTACGGGCTTCGCCCGGTTGAATTGAAATGCTGAAACAGAGCGGAGACCGGGTGCAGCGAAGCGAAACCCGGGGCCGCATCGGGAAATGTCTTGGGACGCCGCCGCGCCCGGATGTCGCTACGCTCTATCCGGGCTACGGACCCTCATGGGCCTTAACCGCGGAACATCCGCTTGTCGCGTCGGCGCTCGCTCACCGGCTGGTAGGCGACGCGCGCGTGATGAACGCAATAGGGCAATTCGTTCACGGTGTCGCCGCCGCAGAAATAGAAGTCGGCGCTGCCCGGATCACCGATTGGCCAGCGGCAGGTCTTTTCGTTGAGCTGCAGCAGCGTCTTGCGCTGCTCCAGCGGAATTTCCATGAGCTCCGGTTCGGGCTCCATCTCGTAGTCGTAGGCGAGCGCGGTATTGCCGCGGACCGCCGGCCGTGACACCCGCAGCATATGGCCGCCTGAACGCGGCTTGCGCGGCCGCGGGCTGGCCGAGGAGGGGCTTTTGGCCCGGCCCGACAGGCCGAGCCGATGCACCTTGCCGATCACCGCGTTGCGGGTGACGCCGCCCAGTTCGGCCGCGATCTGGCTGGCGGAGAGCCCGTCGGCCCATAGCTTCTTCAGGAGTTCGACCCTTTCGTCGGTCCAGCTCATCGGGTTTTCTCCTCGGCTTCAAAGCCTTGGGTGGAATCCGCCTGCGCTCGTCGGGCGCCGCGACTAACGGCACCTGACGCCTACGCCTCAGGGGATGACAGAAATCGCTCGGCTCCACGACATTTCGTGGCCGCCGATCGAAAAGCTACAATATCGGGTGGTTCGCCTGCAAGCGCTGCAAGGGCCGAAATCCCCGCCCCCGATAGTTTTCCCCTTAGAATCGCGCCTTGCGGCGAATTTGAGTCAAGGGGGTTCCCGGGCGGGCGAGTTGACAGCGCGGGGACCAGCAATAGAATGTTGAAAGTGCCGCCCGGCGGGGCGGCATATTTTGTTTCGGCCACCGCATGGTCTCGAAAAGCCGGCCCCAACGGGATCGGGGAGGGCGGTCTTTTCGATGAAGGCCCTGCGCCACCGGAAAAGTTTGATGAAAGAAGCCGGTCGTGAGCTCGCACCTTTTGCCGACCTATGCGCGCGTCGACCTCGCTTTCGAGCGGGGCGAGGGCGTTTGGCTTTATACGGCTGAAGGCGATCGCTATCTCGATTTTACCTCCGGCGTCGCCGTCAATGCGCTTGGCCATGCGCATCCGCGGCTGGTCGAGGCGCTGACCGAGCAGGCCAAGAAGGTCTGGCACGTCTCCAATCTCTACCGCATCCCCGAGGGCGAGCGGCTCGCCGATCGGCTGTGCGCGGCGAGCTTCGCCGATACCGTGTTCTTCCAGAATTCCGGCGCCGAGGCGCTGGAATGCTGCATCAAGATGGCGCGCAAATATCATTCGGTGAGCGGCCAGCCCGAGCGCTATCGCATCATCACCTTCGAGGGCGCCTTCCACGGCCGCACGCTCACCACGATCGCCGCGACCGGCAACAAGAAATACCTCGAAGGCTTCGGGCCGCCGGTCGATGGCTTTGACCAGGTGCCGTTCGGCGATCTGGAGGCGGTGAAGAAGGCGATCGGGCCTTCGACCGGCGCCATCTTGATCGAGCCGATCCAGGGCGAGGGCGGTGTACGCGTGCCGCCGCCGAATTTCCTGCGCAGCCTTCGCACGCTGTGCGACCGGCACGGGCTGCTGCTCATCTTCGACGAGGTGCAGACCGGCATCGCGCGCACCGGCGAATTGTTCTGCTATCAGCGCAGCGGCGTCGCGCCTGACATCATGGCGCTGGCCAAGGCGCTCGGCGGCGGCTTCCCAATCGGCGCCTGCCTCGCCACCGCCGAAGCCGGCAAGGGCATGACCGCGGGCACGCATGGCTCGACCTTTGGCGGCAATCCACTCGCCATGGCGGTGGCCAATGCCGTGCTCGACGAGGTGATGGCGCCCGGTTTCATCGATCACGTGCGCGAGATGTCACTTCTGCTCAAGCAGCGGCTGGCCGAGGTCAAGGACCGGCATCCGTCCGTTATCGCCGAGGTACGCGGCGAAGGTCTGCTCATCGGCCTGCGCATGCAGCCGCCGGCCGCGACCATGGTCGACGAATTGCGCAACGAGCACATGATCACCGTCGCCGCCGGCGAGAACGTGGTGCGGCTGCTGCCGCCGCTGATCGTCAGCGAAGCGGAGATCGGCGAGGCGCTTGCGCGTGTCGACCGCGCCTGCGCGCGGCTTGCGCCGATGCAGGCGTCGGCCAAGGAGGTGGCGTCATGACCGGCAACGGCGTGCGGCATTTCCTCGACCTCACCGATATTCCCAAGCGGACGCTGGCCGACCTGATCGACTCGAGCCGAGCCATGAAGGAGGCGCTCGCGCGCGGCCAGGGTGCAAAACCGCTCGCCGGCAAGACGCTGGCCATGATCTTCGACAAGCCCTCGACCCGCACCCGCGTCTCCTTCGACGTCGGCATGCGCCAGCTCGGCGGCGAGTCGATCATGCTCACCGCGCAGGAAATGCAGCTCGGCCGCGGCGAGACGCTCGCCGACACCGCCAAGGTGCTGTCGCGCTTTGTCGATGCCATTGTCATCCGCATCCTCGACCATGAGGCGGTGGCCGAGCTTGCGCGCCACGCCAGCATCCCCGTGATCAACGGCCTGACGCGGCGCTCGCATCCTTGCCAGGTGCTGGCCGACATCATGACCTTCGAGGAGAAGAAGGGCTCGATCCGCGGCCGCACGGTGGCCTGGACCGGCGACGCCAATAATGTGCTGGCGTCCTGGATGCACGCGGCCGAGCGCTTCGACTTCAATCTGCGGGTGGCGGCGCCGGCCGAGTTGAAGCCGAAGAAATGGCTGATGGACTGGATGAAAAAATCCGGTGCCGCCATCTCGGTTGGCGAAGATCCGGAAGCGGCGGTCAAGGACGCCGACTGCGTGGTCACCGACACCTGGGTGTCGATGGGCGACCGCGACGGCAAGCATCGTCACAACATCCTCAAGCGCTATCAGGTCAATGCCCGGCTGATGGGCAAGGCCAAGCCGGACGCCATCTTCATGCATTGCCTGCCGGCCCATCGCGGCGAGGAGGTCACCGACGAGGTGATCGACGGCGCACAGTCGGTCGTGTTCGACGAGGCCGAGAACCGCCTGCACGCGCAGAAGGGCCTGCTCGCCTGGTGCCTGCACGCCGAGGCTTGATCGTCATTCCGGGGCGCGGCCTTTAGGCCGCGAATCCGGAATCCATAAACCCTTGCTGCGGCGTATGGATTCCGGGCCCACGACATCGGCGCGTCCGGGAATGACGCCCTTGCAAGCCCTCGCATTCGACACTTCGAACGCTACATAAGGCCCATGTCCGATCCGTCCTTTCCCCAATCCAACATCGCCATTCCGACGCGCGCGCCCTCGGCGACGCCGACCGACGATCTGGTCACGCCGTTCGAAGTGGCCAAGCTCGACCTGCGCGGCCGCGTGGTGCGGCTCGGGCCGGCGGTGGATCGCATCCTTTCCAGCCATAATTATCCGCCGGCGGTCGCCAAGCTGCTGGGCGAGGCGGTGGTGCTCACCGTCATGCTCGGCTCGGCCTTGAAGATCGAGGGCCGCTTCATCCTGCAGACGCAGGGCGACGGCCCCGTGCGCATGCTGGTGGTCGACTTCACCACGCCGGGCAAGGTGCGCGCTTGCGCCCGCTTCGATGCCTCGCGCGTCGAGGCGGCGGTCGCCGCCGGCGTGGCGTCTGGCGGTGAATTGCTCGGCAAGGGCCATCTCGCCATGACCATCGACCAGGGGCCGGACATGAGCCGCTACCAGGGTCTGGTGGCGCTCGAGGGCGGCTCGCTCGAGGACGCCGCGCACGAATATTTCCACCGCTCCGAGCAGATCCCGACGCGCGTGCGCCTCGCGGTCGCCGAGGAGCTGCGCGCCGGCGAGGGCGGTGCCAGCCATCGCTGGCGGGCCGGCGGCATCATGCTGCAGTTCCTGCCCAAGTCGCCGGAGCGCGGCCGCGTCGCCGATCTGCATCCGGGCGACGCGCCGGAAGGCATGGACTTGCCCGAGGTCAAGGAAGACGAGGCCTGGGTGGAAGGCCGCGCGCTGGTATCCACCGTCGAGGACGTCGAGCTGATCGATCCGGCGCTCTCCAGCGAACGCCTGGTTTACCGCCTGTTCCACGAGCCGGGCGTGCGCGTGTTCCGCGCCAGCCCGTTGCGCGCCGAATGCTCGTGCTCGCGCGAGACGGTCGAGGCCATGCTCAAGAGCTTCTCGCAGGACGATCGCGACCACATGGTCGAGGACGGCAAGATTTCAGTGACCTGCGAGTTCTGCAACGCCAACTACCTCTTCGCGCCGGAAGAGGTGGGGGCGAAGGCGCGTTGACTCTTTGCCGTCGTTGCCGGGCTCGACCCGGCAAACCATCGAAGCTTTGCGATACACAAGGATGCGCGGGTCATCTCCCGCGCATGACGGTCTGGATATGGCGCGCTCGATCGTGTTGGCTGTGACTCTGCTGCTCGCGCCCGCCGGGGCGCTGGCGCAAAGCTGTCCGGAACCGCTGGCGTCGGCGAGGCGGTTGGTGCTGGTCATCGCCGGGACCATGAATAGCCGCACGGCGACCGTGCGCCGTTTCACGCGCGCGTCGGCGGAAGCGCGCTGGCGGGCCGTCGGCGGACCGGCGAGCGCGCTGATCGGCCGCAGGGGTCTCGCCTGGGCCTATTTCTTCCGCGCCGTGGCGCACAAAGGCGAACCGATCAAGATCGAAGGCGACAAGCGCACGCCGGCCGGCTTCTTTGCCATTGGCGCGCCCTTCGGCTTCGCGGCCTCGCATCGGCCCGGCTATCTGCACATCAAGAGCGGCACGGTCTGCGTCGATGATGCGCGCTCGGCCGCCTACAACACCATCACCAGCCGCGCCAAAATCGGCTGGCGGGTGCATGGCGAGAACATGGCGCGCGTGCCGGCCTATCGGCGCGGCCTCCTCGTCGATTATCCCACGAACCGCGATGCCCGCGCCGGCTCCTGCATTTTCATCCACCTGCGTCTGCCCAAGGCGACGGGAACCGTGGGCTGCATTGCTTTGCGCGCGCGGCAGCTCATCGCCGTGCAGAATTTCGCGCAGGATCGCACCGCGCTGGCCGTTCTACCGGAGCAAGCGCTCAAGCGGTTCAAGAACTGCTTGCCGGCACCGTCGTCGCCGCCCGCACCGGGAAGCGCGCTCAATTGATCGTGCGTTCCGCGTAGGAGGAATCCAGTGAAAACGCCGGGATCTCGATATCGAAATGCTCGCCCTCGTCCGTCACCATGCCGTAGCTGCCGACCATGAAGCCGGACGGCGTCGGCAGCGGCACGCCGCTGGTATATTCGAAGGACTCGCCCGGCTTCAGCGTCGGCTCCTCGCCGACCACGCCCGGCCCCTTGACCTCCTGCAGCCGCCCGAGCGCGTCGGTAATGCGCCAGTGCCGGGTTTTGAGCTGCACGGTCTCCGGGCCGAGATTGGTGATGTCGATGGTATAGGCCCAGAAGAAATAGCCGTTGGTGGGCGAGGATCGTTCCGGCAGGAAGCGCGGGGTTACCGTCACTTCCACCTTGCGGGTCACGGCGCGGTACATCGAGTTTCCCTTTAAAGTTTATGCCTATGGACCTTGCCACGTATCCGCCTTAGTGGGCGATTATGGCCGAAACCCCCTCCCAAAGAAAAGCCGCTGAGCCGCGTCCGTTCCCCATGCCCCCGGTTTCGACCGAACGCGACCTGCGGCTGGACCTGTTCCGCGGTCTGGCGCTCTGGCTTATCTTTCTCGACCACATCCCGTCCAATGCGGTGAGCTGGGTCACCATCCGCAATTACGGCTTCTCCGACGCCACCGAGATCTTCGTCTTCATCTCCGGCTTCACCGCCGCCTTCGTCTATGGCCGCGCCATGCGCGAGCACGGCTTCATCGTCGCCGCCGCCCGCGTGCTGCGCCGCGCCTGGCAGATCTATGTGGCGCATGTGTTCCTGTTCGCGATCTATCTCGCCGAGATCGCCTATGTGGTGCACTCCTTCGACAATCCGCTCTACACCGAGGAAATGGGCGTCTTGAAATTCCTGCAGAACCCGGACGTCACCATCGTCCAGGCGCTGCTGTTGAAGTTCAAGCCGGTGAACATGGATGTGCTGCCGCTCTATATAGTGCTGCTCGCCGGCTTCCCGCTCATGCTGTGGCTGCTGTTGCGCTCGCTGTCGGTCGGTCTTATCGCCTCGGCCGGCCTCTACGCGCTGAGCTGGTATTTCAAGTGGAACCTCCCCGCCTATCCGAAAGGCGTCTGGCTGTTCAATCCCTTCGCCTGGCAATTGCTGTTCGTGTTCGGCGCCTGGTGCGCGCTCGGCGGTGCGCGCCGCCTGGCGCGCTGGCTCGACTCGAAAGTCGTGATCGGTCTTGCCGTCGCCTATCTCGTTTTCGCCTTCGCCGTGGTGATGACCTGGTATTTTCCGCGGCTCGGCGTCTTCATGCCGAAGCTGCTCGGCGACGTGATCTACCCGATCTCCAAGACCAATCTCGACATCCTGCGCGTGCTGCATTTCTTCGCGCTCGCCGTGGTCACGGTCTGGCTGGTGCCGCGCCACTGGTCGGCGTTGAAGTCGCCCGCCTTCTGGCCGGCGATCGTCTGCGGCCAGCATTCGCTGGAGACCTTCTGCCTCGGCGTGTTCCTCTCCTTCGCCGGGCATTTCGTGTTTACCGAACTGTCCGACCGGCTCATCGTCCAGGTCCTGGTGAGTATCGCCGGCATCGCCATCATGGTCGGCGCCGCGGCGCTGGTTTCCTGGTATAAGCGCATGGAGCGGCGGGGGCCGGGTCCACCGGCGGCCATGCCGGGTCTTGCCGGGGGCGGCGCATGAAAAAACGGCTGGCTCTTCCGCTGGCGCTGCTGGCGCTGGGCAGTCCTGCTATGGCCGCGCCGGCACCGGAGCACCCGGCGCAGTGCCGTGTCGCCCAGCCTCTGGTCGAGGCCACCTTTCCCCTGCCAAGAGTGACCCGCGCCATTGCCGCCGGCAAACTCACCGTCCTGGTGTTGGGCGCCGGCTCCTCGCAATTGCCCGGCGCGAGTGGCGCCAAGGCCTCCTATCCGGCACGCCTGCAATACGCGTTGGCTCAGGCTCTGCCTGGCGTCACGGTGACCGTAACGACCAATGTGCGCTCGCGCCGTTCCGCCGCCGCCATGCTCAAGGCGCTGCCGCCGGCGCTGGCCGCGGCCAAGCCGGCGCTGATCATCTGGCAGACCGGCACGGTCGACGCCATGCAGGCGGTCGACCAGGACGTGTTCAACGATGCCCTGGAGCGGGGCATCGCCACCGCTCACGCTGCGGCTGCCGACCTCGTTTTCGTCAACGCCCAGTATAGTCCACGCACGGAATCGATCATCGCGCTCGCCACCTATATGGAAGACATGCGCTGGGTTGCAGTGCAGCACGAAGTGCCGCTGTTCGATCGCTTCGCCATCATGAAGCTCTGGGCCGAACTCGGCACGTTCGACTTCACCACCGCCGTAAATAAACTTGACATGGCCCAGCAGGTTCATGATTGCATTGGACGCCTGCTGTCCGACCTCGTGATCGAGGCGGCCAAGCCGGGTGGGCCGCGGGCCGATGGCCGCTAGCGGCGGGTGTAACGGGCGGGGGCGTCCAGGTGAAAAATCGGGAGAGGCTGGGTCGGGCGGCGAGACGGGCTGCGTTCGCCGCACTGGTCGGGGTGTTTGCGCTGCCGGGCGCGGCGCTGGCGGCGCCGGCCTGTGATGCGCCGCTTGACCTGCTGCGGCTGGCCAATCCGCTGGCGCAAGTGGCGCACAAGCTTGCCAGCCACGCGCCGATCACCATCGTCGCCATCGGCTCGTCTTCGACCGCCGGTGCCGGCGCCAGCTCCAAATCGGCGAACTATCCGAGCCGGCTCGAGGCCGAATTGCGCCGGCGCTTTCCGGCGCAGCCGCTGACCGTGATCAACCGCGGCGTCGGCGGCGAAGAAATCGGCGACATGCTCAAGCGCTTCGATGCCGCCGTCGTCGCCGCCAAGCCCGATCTGGTCCTGTGGCAGCTCGGCACCAATTCGGTGATCCGCAATCATCCGATCGGCGATCATGGCGCCGCCATCCGCGCCGGGCTCGCCAAGATCCGCGCGACCGGCGCCGACATCGTGCTCATTGATCCGCAATTCGCGCCCAAGGTGATCAACAAGCCGGAAGTCGGGCCGATGCTGGAGCTGATCACCTTCACCGCCAAGCAGGAGAATGTCGACCTGTTCCGCCGCTACGACGTGATGAAGCGCTGGCACGACGAAGACCGCATGGACTTCGCCGCCTTCGTGTCGCGCGACGGCCTGCACATGAACGACTGGAGCTATGCCTGCATGGCCAAGGGCCTCGCCGCCGCCATCGCCGAAGCCGCCACGCGGCCTGTGCTCTCGGCCAAGGTCGCGCCCAAGCTGATGCCCGAGGTGCCCTGATAGCTTTTGTCAATTCCCGGACGGCCCCGAAGGGGCCGGGCCCGGAATCCAGAGCGAAAGGCACGGCAGACGTTGCTCTGGATTCCGGGTTCGCTCGCGACCGCTCGCGCCCCGGAATGACGGGTTAAACCTTCTCCAGCGCCCCCAGCAGATCCGCGATCAGGTCGTCGGCGTGCTCGAGCCCGACCGACAGCCGCACCAGCCCGTCGCCGATGCCGAGCTCGGCGCGCTGCGCCGGCGTCAGCCGCTGGTGCGTGGTGGTGGTCGGATGCGTGATCAGGCTCTTGGCGTCGCCGAGATTGTTGGTGATGCCGATCAGCTTCAAGCCGTTGAGGAAACGGAAGGCGCCCTGCTTGCCGCCCTCGATCTCGAAGGCGATCAGGTTGGAGCCGCCGCGCATCTGCTTCTTGATGACGGCCGCCTGCGGATGGTCGGCGCGGCCAGGATAGATCAGCCGCGTCAGCTTGCCGTGACCGGCGAGCGCCTCCGCCACCGCCGTGGCATTGGCGGTCTGTCGCTCGACGCGCACGGATAGCGTTTCCAGCCCCTTCAGCAGCACCCAGGCATTGAACGGCGACAGCGACGGCCCGGTCTGGCGGATCACCTGGTGCACGTGATCCATGATGAACTTCTCCGACGCCAGGATCACGCCGCCGAGCACGCGGCCCTGGCCGTCGATGTGCTTGGTCGCTGAATAGACCACGCAGTCGGCACCGAGCGCGAGCGGGCTCTGAAACAGCGGCGTGGCGAACACATTGTCGACCACCAGCTTGGCGCCGGCGTCGTGCGCGATCTTCGCCACCGCCGCGATGTCGTAGACCTCAAGCGTCGGATTGGTCGGCGTCTCCATGAAGAAGGCGGTGGTGTTGGGCCGCACCGCGGCCTTCCACTGCGCGAGATCGACGCCGTCGACCAGCGTGGAGGCGACGCCGAAGCGCGGCAGCCAGTCTTCGATCACCCAGCGGCAGGAGCCGAACAAGGCCTTGGCGGCGACCACGTGATCGCCGGCTTTCACTAGGCCCATGATTGCGGTGGTCACCGCCGCCATGCCGGTCGCGGTCGAGCGCGCGGCTTCGGCGCCTTCCAGCGCTGCCATGCGTTCCTCGAACATGGTCAGCGTCGGGTTGGAATAGCGCGAATAGACATAGCCCGGGATCTTGCCGGCAAAGCGCGCCTCGCAGGCCTCCGCGCTTTCGTAGATATAGCCTTGGGTGAGGAAGAGCCCCTCCGACATCTCGTTGAACTGCGAGCGCAGCGTGCCGGCGTGCACGAGACGGGTTTCGGGGCGGTAGGTCGAAGCGGGCGCGGACATCATGAGCCTCCTTGAGACAGGCGCCCGGTCTTTGTCCGCGACCCGGCGCCGGCCAACAAAAAACCGGCCGGAGAAACGTTCTCGGCCGGGCTCACGTGTCCCCGGCCTTTTAGCGATTTATTTAACGTGGCTGCAAGCCGGCCGGCTCAAATGACCACGGGATAAGCCATCTTGTAGCGGGCCCGGCGGCTTCCCGTCAAGCCGTCCGTCGGGTTAGATCGGGGCGCCTCATCCGAAGGAGCGCCCGCAGGGCGCGTCTCGAAGGATGGGGCGCGTGCGGACCGTCCCCATCCTTCGAGACGGCCGCTACGCGGCCTCCTCAGGATGAGGACTTCCGTGGCACTTTCCTTCGCCATCGAGGACAAGGGCATCCTGCCCGACCGCATGATCGAGCGGCTCGCCGCCGCCGGCGGCATCCTGTCGGAAATCGAATTCGTGCCCGGTCAGGTGCAGCCTGCGAGCCTCGATCTGCGTCTGGGCGACGTCGCCTACCGCGTGCGGGCGAGCTTCCTGCCCGGCACCACCACCGTCGCCGAGCGCATCGACGAGTTGAAGCTGCACGAGTTCGCGCTCACCGACGGCGCGGTGCTGGAGACCGGCTGCGTCTATATCGTGCCGCTGCAGGAAAGCCTGGCGCTGCCCGACGACATCGCCGCCGCCGCCAATCCGAAAAGCTCGACCGGCCGGCTCGACGTGTTCACCCGCGTCATCGCCGACGAGACGCGCGGCTTCGACCAGATCGAAGCCGGCTATCACGGGCCGCTCTATGCCGAGATTTCGCCGCGCACCTTCCCGGTGCTGGTGCGCGAGGGCTCGCGGCTGTCGCAGATCCGTTTCCGCTACGGCCACGCATTGCTCGAGCCCGAGGCCTTGCGCGCGCTGCATGCGCGCGAGCGGCTGGTCGATGCGGAGGAGGCCGACGTCGGCGAAGGCGTGGCGGTGAGCGTCGATCTCACCGGCGTGGGCGGACGCCTGGAGGGATCGGGGCAGCCGCGCGCGATCATCGGTTATCGCGCCAAGCGCCACAGCGCGGTCATCGATGTCGATCGCCGCAACGGTTACCAGGTCGACGACTTCTGGGAGCCGATCGCGGCGCGCGCCGACAAGAGCCTGATCCTCGATCCCAACGAGTTCTACATCCTCGCCTCGAAGGAAGCGGTGCAGGTGCCGCCCGACTATGCCGCCGAGATGGTGCCGTTCGATCCGCTGGTCGGCGAATTCCGCGTGCACTATGCCGGCTTCTTCGATCCCGGCTTCGGCTATGCCGGCGCCGGTGGGCAGGGCGCCCGCGCGGTGCTGGAAGTGCGCTCGCGCGAGGTGCCGTTCATCCTCGAGCACGGCCAGACCGTCGGCCGCCTGGTCTACGAGAAGATGCTGGCGCGGCCGGACACGTTATACGGCCAGGGCATCGGCTCGAATTATCAGGCGCAGAGCCTGAAACTCAGCAAGCACTTCAAGGCGTGAGCAGCCTTAGACCAACGGCACGAACTCTCCACCCGTCATGCCCGCGCAACCGGGTCCGGCCTATGGCCGGCCCGGGTGTAAACTTGTCGCGGGCATCCACGTCTTAGTTTGCAACAATATCAAAGACGTGGATTGCCGGGACAAGCCCGGCCATGACGGAATCATAAGTCGGCGTCAAATTCCGCCGGTCTTAATCCACGGCGTCCTCGGCCTCTTCGCCGCGCTCGACGATGTCGCCCTCGCTGAACAGGATTTTCTTGAGCTCCTTGCGCCAGGCCGGCGTCCGCCGCAGCAGGAATTCGAGGTCCATGCCGAAGTGCTTGAATTCCTCCTTCAGCGCGTTCTCCATGATGGCCTTGGCCTGGGCGTCCTTTTCCAGCGAAATGCGCTGCGTGTACCAGCCGATCGCTTCCGCCTCCTCGATCATCGAGGTGACCATGCGCGCATAGCTGCGCGTCTCCTGGCTGAGTTCGCTCGGCGGCTCGTGATATTGTTCGGTCGGCATCGCTTTCTCCCGCTTGCGGTTGATACTCTGTTTCCCAATCGTTTCGGCGCGGCCGGCCCCGCGGGGACCTGACAGCACCGGCAAAATAGTCTAAAGGACGGGGCCGGCGCGGGCGTAGTTCAATGGTAGAACGGCAGCTTCCCAAGCTGCATACGAGGGTTCGATTCCCTTCGCCCGCTCCAAGCTTCGTGCTTGGCACTATGCCGCCGGCACGCCGGCCAGCCTAGCCTTGCGCCGCCATTTCGAATTTTCACAGCCGGCGCCTCGCCGCCCTTCCAGCAAGGCGGCCTGTGGCATCCATCCGTGACAGCCTTGGGATCCCCCGTTTTTTTCAGCGCAATCGGCAGAATAACCTCTGCGGCGCCCAAGAGTTCCAGCGCCGGAACCGAAAGCATCGGTGACCGAAAGCAAGGCAGTCGCAAGCACATAGATTGGATCACGGGGGTCGATGGCGGCACACGCCACCGTGATCGGCGGAACCGGCGCGCGACCGGCACGTTGCCCTCATAAAACGACGCGAATTCAGTGTGAGGTCACATGATGCCGATGCTGATTTATCTGCCCATGATCATCTGGGCCGGACTGCTGCAAGTCACCGAGGACGAACGCAAGGCGCGCGCTCGTCTGCGGCTGGCCAAATGTCCAACGCGAGACAACCGCCAGCTATCCTCCCGCCGCTGAATAATCGCAGGCCGGCCGCGCTCAGCGACCGACGTCGGCGATGACCTGCTGCAGCAGCGAGCGCACGGTCGAGGCGACGGCGCCAAGCTTGGGATTGTCGATCGCCTGCATCGAGGCGATCGGATCGACCGCGGAAATTTCCGTGCGCCCCGGCTGGTGCTCCTGCAACACGACATTGCACGGCAGCATGGTGCCGATCTTGTCTTCCAGTTGCAGCGCCTGATGCGCGAATTTCGGATTGCAGGCGCCGAGGATGCGATAGGGGCGGAAATCGACGTCGATCTTCTTCTTCAAAACCTGCTGCACGTCGATTTCGGTCAGCACGCCGAACCCGTGCTTCTTCAGCGCGTCGACGGTCGCCGCGGCGGCTTCCGCGATCGGCATGTCGACCGTCTTGGAAAAGTGGTAACTCGTGACAGTGTCCATGGTTTGCTCCCATGCATGGCTTGGCATGGGCGTGGCACGCGCGCATGGCGCCATTATGACCCTTATGAAAGCGCCGCTTCCACCTCGTGAATCTCGACGTCGTCGACGAGGCGGCGCACGTCTTCCTCGCGGCAGAGCTCGGTGCCCGGGCTCATCACCGCGGCGGAGCCGGCGGCAACGCCCATGCGGAAGGCGTCCGGCAGGCTCGCGCCGGAGGCCAGCGCCGCCATCAGGCCGCCGAGGAAGCTGTCGCCGGCGCCAACGGTGCTCGCCACTTCAAGCTGCATCGGCGCCGCGCGCCAGGCGCGCTCGGCCGTCACCAGCAGCGCGCCGTCTTCGCCCAGCGTGAGCGCCACCACCTCGGTGCGGCCATCGGCAATGAGCTTGCGGCAGGCGGCGATCTCGTCGGCTTCGCTGTCGAGCCGCAGGCCGACGAAGTCGCGCAGCTCCGCCTGGTTGGGCTTGATCAGCATCACGCCTTCCTTGAGCGCCGCGCCCATCGCCGCGCCCGACGTATCGAGCACCACCTTCGCGCCCAGCGTCTTGGCATGGCGCACCACCGCGGCGTAGAAATCGTTTGGCACGCCGGGCGGAATGCTGCCGCTCGCCACCACGAATTTCGGCTTGTCCGGCAGCGTGGCGAGCTTGTCGAGGCAGGCCTCCCATTCCGCGCGATGCAGCGCCGAGCCCGGCACCACGAAGCGATACTGCTCGCCGGTTTCCGTCTCATAGGCGGTGAAATTCTCGCGCGTCTCCACGTGCGAGGGCGTCACCACGCTGTCGATGCCTTCGCGCTCGACCAGCCGCTGCAGCAGTTTGCCGATGGCGCCGCCGATCGGATAGATCGCCGCGACGTCGGCGCCGAGCCGATGCGCGGCGCGCGCGACATTGATGCCGCCGCCGCCGGGATCGCGCTTGGGCGCCGAGCAGCGCAGCTTCTTCGTCGGCGCCACGCGCTCGACGTTGACGAAAATGTCGATGGCCGGGTTGATGGTCAGCGTAACGATGTCTGGCACGTGTCGTCTCGTTTCGTTGCGGAATGAAACAGGCCCCGGCCGGATATTTCAACGTCTGTGATGAAATAGGTATTTTTTGGTCGCAGTTCACCCTCCCGCGTAATGAAAATTTTCAGCGATTTGCCGGCTCGATCGTGCTACCAAACCCGTCGGCCGGAACTTGAGGCTGGTGCAGCGGCTGTCTGCGCACGTCGACATGATGATACCGATGCGACGCCGCCTCACGCAAAGGTTTGGAGCTTGATGATCGATCCGCTGTTTGCGCTGTCCGGCTTTGTCGTCGGCATGCTGGTCGGCCTGACCGGAGTCGGCGGCGGCTCGCTGATGACGCCGTTGTTGATTCTGCTGTTCGGCGTGCATCCGGCGACCGCGGTCGGCACCGACCTGTTGTACGCGGCGGCGACCAAGACCGGCGGCAGCCTTGTGCACGGTTTCGCTCACAGCATCGACTGGCGCGTGGTGCGTCGGCTGGCGACCGGCAGCCTGCCGGCGACCGGCGTGACGCTGCTCGTGCTCTCCTTCCTCAATCTCAATGGCACGGCCGCCTCGAGCCTGATCACGCTGGTGCTCAGCGCCGCCTTGTTCATCACCGCCTTGGTGTTGGTGTTCGGCGAAAAGATCATCGCCGCCTATCGCGCGCGCGTGAGCGAGGTCGAGCCGGCGCGCACCGCGCGGCTGACGGTGTTGGTCGGCGCCGCGCTCGGCGTGCTGGTATCGATCTCCTCGGTCGGCGCCGGCGCCATCGGCGTGGTCGCGCTGGTGCTGCTCTATCCCCGCCTGCCGACCGCCAAGATCGTCGGCTCCGATATCGCGCATGCGGTGCCGCTGACCTTTGCCGCTGGACTTGGCCACTGGATGATCGGCTCGGTCGATTGGGGGATCATCGTGTCGCTGCTGGCGGGCTCGCTGCCCGGCATCTTCCTCGGCAGCGCTTTCGCCATCCGCATCCCCGAGCGCGCGCTACGGCTGGTGCTGGCGGCCACCTTGCTGGTGGTGGCGAGCCGCATCGCCTATGACCATGTGACCACCGCTTCGGAGATCTTCACGGCCTTCAGCCGTCGCGCGGTGCCGTAGGGTGCGCCGCGCCGTCGTTGGCGGAATGACGATGCGCGATCAGCGCGGGCCGAGATAGCGCGAGCCCCACAGCACGATGAGCCAGATGCCGGCAATCGCGCAGAATGAAACGAGCAGGATTTGCATGTCTTGCTCTCCTTGAGCGCAGACCAAGCGGCGTCGTTCTCCCCGACCCCCGGCTCTGAGCATGGCCGGTTGAAGTCGCACGCATCATAGCGCGATTCCGCGCGGCTTGTCCGCTCCGTTCGCGGCCCTCGTTGTGCAGCGCGACATGAGCGAGCGGAACCGGGCGGTGTCGATCGTCATTGACCCGCCGAGGCAGGCAGGATCATGGAAACCGAGCTTGAGCAAATTGCGCGCCTTTTGGTCGCGGCGGTGGTCGGCATCGCGATCGGCTTCAACCGCGAGCTGCGCGGCAAGCCGCTCGGCATCCGCACGCTGGCGCTGGTCGCGGTCGGCTCGGCACTGGCGCCGCTGACCGCGCTGCAATACATCGGCGCCGCCTCGCCGGACGCCGTCGCCCGCATCTTGCAAGGCGTTTTGACCGGCGTGCCCACCGGAATCGGATTCATCGGCGCCGGCGTGGTGCTGCACGATCGCCGCAACGAGACCGTCTACGGCCTCACCACCGCGGCCACCGTCTGGGTCACGGCGGCGCTGGGCATTGCCTGCGCGCTGGCCGACTGGGGACTGGTCATCGGCGGCGTCCTGCTCACGCTCGCCATCCTGTTCGGTCTCGGCTGGCTCGAGCAGCGCCTGCTGTCGAAATAGCGATGCGGCAAAAAAAACCGGCCGCGCGAGGCCCGCGCGGCCGGCTCCGAATGCGTCTTCTATGGCGTCAATTGCTGCCGCCGATGGTCTTGACCACCTGCGACATCGGGCGCGCATCTTCCAGGCCGCCGCCGATCTCCTTGGCGACCGCCGCGACATATTGCTTCTCCGGCTGGAGCGGGGTCTTGCCGACCACCTGCACGATCTTGAAGCCGTGCGCCTTGAGCTGCTTGAGGATCTCCGGCATCGCCTCGGCCGTGGCGTGCTGGAAGTCGTGCATCAGCACGATGCCCTTGCCGCGCTTGTCCAGCTTGCTGATCACCGAATGGACCACCTGCTGCGGCCGGCGCATCTTGAAGTCGAACGAGTCGATGTCGGTGGAGAAGATGCCGACATTGCGCGTGGCCAGATATTTCAGCATCTCCGGCGGATGCTTGAGCGCCGGGAAGCGGAAGAACGGCGCGATCGGCTTGTCGCCGAGCGCGATGCTCACCGCCGCGACGCCCATCTCGAACTCGGTCTTGGCGTCGTCGGCCGACAGCGTCGAGAGATCCTTGTGCGACCAGGTGTGCGAGCCGACGGTGTGGCCGGCCGCCAGCACCTTCTTGAGGATCTCCGGATGCCAGCCGGCATGCTTGCCGATCGGGAAGAACATCGCCTTGGTGCACTGATCGGCCAGCGCCTTGAGCACGTGTTCGGTGTTCCACGGCCAGGGGCCGTCGTCGAAGGTGAGCACCACTTCGTGATCGCGGAGGAAATCATAGGCCTTGAAGTGCTCGAAGCCGAAACCCGGCGCACCGGTGGTGTCGATTTGCACCACGCGCGAGACGCCAAGCGCATTCGGATTGGCGCACTTGGTCTGCGCCGGTTCGGCGAAGGCACTGGCGCCCATGGCCGACATCGAGATCGCTAGAGCTAAAGCCAACGCGTAGCGCATGTCACTCCCCGCAAGTTACTTGCGTCCAATGTTGGTCTATTCATTCCGGGTTTAACCTTTGGAGTCAACGGAGCCGCCGTGCGGCGGATGCGACGTCCGGCCGCGGCGGGGTAAATTATCATGTCGGGTCAAGCGGATAGTCGTTGAGCGCCAGTGGGGACAGGGTTTGGGTATTGCTGAAACAAGGTTAATTTCGCCCCACGCGCGGGTGTCCGCCGTCGCAAAAATTTTGTTAAAGTTCGATTGATCGCGCCCGAGTCCCTGGTGATGCCCGCCTGGGCCGCGCCGGAGCGGCGGGCGATATTGCCGCGGCCGGCGCGCCGCCTTATGTGATCAAAACCGCGCTTTCCGGCCACGAGGATGCCGATGCCGCCGCTGAGCTTCACCACGACCGGCCTGCCGCGCCCCTTGCTGGCGCTGGCCCTGCTCGTCGGCGCGCTGGTGGCGGCGGCGCTGGCGCTGTGGGTGCACTACGGCACCGCGGTCTTCTTCGAGATCGTGCGCACCGGCTGGGTGTCGTGTTTCTAGGTCCGGAGCAGCCACGGTGACGACGCGAACCTCCCACATCTTCGTGGTCGCCGGCGCCTTTGTCGTCGGCCTGGTCGTCGCGCTCGGCGTCATGCTCTACGCGACCGGCCAGTTTTCCGGCGGGCCCGGGCCCTCGGCCATCGGCGGGCCGTTCAAGCTCGTCGGCGACAACGGCAAGCCGCTCACCGATGCCGACATGAAGGGCAAGCCCTATCTCGTCTTCTTCGGCTACACGCATTGTCCCGACGTCTGCCCGACGACGCTGTTCGAGATGTCGGAGGTGCTGCGCGTCCTGGGCAAGGATGCCGACCGCGTCGCCGGCCTGTTCATCACGGTGGATCCCGCGCGCGACACGCCGGCGGTGATGAAGGACTATCTCTCGAACTTCGATCCGCATCTCATCGGCGCCACCGGCGATCAGAAGGAGATCGGCAAGGTCGAGCACGAATTCCGCGTCTATTCGAAGAAGCATCCGCTGGAGAACGGCGACTACAGCATGGACCACAGCGCCGTGGTCTATCTGATGGACAAGCGCGGCCGCTTCGTCGCGCCGTTCAACCTCAAGCGCACGCCGCAGGCGGCGGCGGAAGAGCTGAAGAAATATCTTTGATCGGCACCTTGGGTAGTTCTCGTGGCCACGGAATCGCCCGTTCGTCCCCGCGAAAGCGGGGACCCAGGCAAATTGAATTGTTGTTATTCAGCGCGCCTCAACGCGCCAGTGCCCGCGTCACCGCCTCCGGCTCCCGCTGGACAATCTTGAGCAGGATGCGCGCGCTGCGTTCCGTCCGCCGCCGGCCCTGCTCCCAATCGCGCACGGCGGAGAGCGCGAAACCATAGGTCGCCGCGAAGGCCTGTTGCGAAAGGCCGAGCCGCGACCTGATCTTTTTCACGTCGATCGTGTCGGGGACATGGACTTTGTAGGTCCGCTTGTCGGCCGTTCCGTCGAGGTAGGCGCCGGCGGCGTCCAGTCCCGCTTTGATCTTGTCGAACGCGCGCTTGCTCATCGACCTCTCCGATAATCGCTGATCATCTTGGCGATTTGCTTACCTAGTACGGTGCGCCAATTCCAAAGCGCGCAACAATCGACTCGTCATGCCCGCGCTTGTCGCGGGCATCCACGTCTTAAATTGTGAGTCAAATCAAAGGACGTGGATGGCCGGGACAAGCCCGGCCATGACGTGGAGAGAAGGTCGGAGATCGCGGCGGTGGTATAAGTGGAGAGTACGGCAAGGCCGGAGTTGCTTCAAGGACTGGCCGCAGATGCTGATCCTTTCAAATTGGAACAGTCCTCTCATTCCCGCGAAAACGGGGATCCGCCGCTTTTCGCTCTGGGTCCCCGCTTTCGCGGGGACGAACGGATGGGCGCGATGCAGTCACGTTGAATCGAACTTTGCGCTCCCTCGCCAGCGCCGGCAGGTCGCCGCTCGCCTTCAGCCTTCGCAGATCGCCTTCCAGCGCCACAAGCGCTTGCGTCAGCGTCTCGGCGCGGCGCGAATGCCGGGCGAGCCCGTGCTCGGTCTTCTCCCAGGCATAGGGCGCGACCTTGAGCTGGTAGAGCGCGCGCCAGGCGGCGAGCGACAGCAATAGCCAGTGCAGCGGCATCAGCAACAGCACCCAGGCGACCTTGCGCAGGCGGCGGCGCGCCAGACCGAGAAAGCCGGTGAGGCCGGAGACCAGATAGCCGGCGAACGCGGTGGCGCCGTAAAGCGCCGCCAATCCGCCGCCGCCGCCCGGCCATCCGCCGCGCCACGCGGCGTCGATGAGGCCGGCGAGGAACAGCGGATGCACCAGCGCCGCCAGCACATTGCCGCCGACGATGAGCTGGAAGGCGAGGAAGCCGCGCCCACCCAGTTCGCGCCAAAGCCGCTGCGGCGCGCGCATATGCACCAGCCAGGTCTGCGTCCAGCCTTTGAACCAGCGCGTGCGCTGGCGCAGCCAGGGCCCGAGCCGCGCCGGCGCTTCTTCATAGGTGGTCGATGCGATGGTCGCGGCGCGGTAGCCGAAACGCGCGAGGCGCATGCCGAGGTCGGCATCCTCGGTGACGTTGTAAGGATCCCACGCGCCGATGCGGCGCAGCGTGTCGGTGCGGAAATGATTGGACGAGCCGCCGAGCGGCAGCGGCAGCGCGAGCCGCGCGAGGCCGGGTAGGAAGATATCGAATTGGCCGGCATATTCGGCGGTGAACAGGCGCGCGAGCCAACTGTCGGCGGTGTTGTCGATGCTGAGCGAGGCCTGCACGCAGGCGAGCTTGTCGCCGCCGCGATGGAACGCCTGCAGCGCCTGGCGAAGCTGGTCCCGCTCCGGACGGTCCTCGGCGTCATAGACGACCGTGAAGGTGCCGCGCGCGAAGGGAAGCGCCACGTTCAGCGCCTTCGGCTTGGTGCGCGGACCGGCCGCCGGCACGGTGACCACGGTGACCGGCAGCCGGCCCGTATAGGCGTCGATGGCCGCGCGCGTCTCGCGGTCGTCGGCCTCGAGCGCGACGATGACGTCAAGCTTCTCGATGGGATAATCGAGACGCTCAAGCGCCGCCAGCAACCCGCCGACCGCGGCGGCTTCGCGGTAGAGCGCGGCAATGACGCTGTAGACCGGCAATTCGCGCGCGGGCAGCGCGGCCGCCGCGGCGGGCGCGGGCGGCCGGATGCAGGCGCCGACGAGGCGCAGGCCGAGCCAGGCGAGGAACAGGCCGGCGAGCAGCACACCCAGGCCCTGGCGGGCGGCGGCCGGCGTCAGCATCAGCGCGCCGGCAAGCAGGGCGATGGCCAGCACCGCCGCCGCCAGAAGGCCGCGCCGCCGCGGCGCCGCCGCCGACAGCGCCGGCCACTGCCGCCGCAGGCTTTCGCTTGCCCGCTGGACCAAGGCGTCGCCGGCGTGGTGGAGCACGAAGCGATTGATGCGATCGTTGCGGGTGAAGCGGAAGCGGCGCGCCAGCGCCGGATTGGCGGCGATGAGGTGCAGGATGTGGCGTGCCGCGGTGCCGCGCGGGGCGAGCGCCAGGACCGTGTCGTCTTTGTCGCTGAGCGGCAGCATGCCTTTGTCGGCGCTCTCGATGAGCCGCGCGTCGTCGAGCGGGCATTGCCGGCGCGGCTGGCCGTCGAGCGGCTCGAAATCGATGCCGAGGCGCTCGCCCAGGGCGCGCAGATAGTCCTCCTCGCTGATGGCGCCGGAGGCGATCAGCACCCGGTCGGCGCCAACCCCGACGGCGGCGGCGCGATCCCGGGCCGCCGCCAGCACCTCGGCGGGGATCCGCCCGCGCAGGCAGGCGATTTCCGGGCAGGCACCGGCATCGTTGGCGGCGGGCGGGACGGGGAGATCCGGCGGCCCAGGGATCGGCCGCAGCCCTTGCGGCCTGACCGGCTCACCGAAATCCGCCCCCGCGCGCCGTGCGGCGCCGCCGACCTGGGCAGCAAACGCCATACGCCAACCCCCATCCCCGTCGGTGGAACATTATCAGTCCCACAACCGACATGCAACTTGTAATTGCACCGGCGATGGATTTCCTGGCGCCATCCGGAGGCAGGGGCGGTCGGGGGAGGAAAGCGCGGCAGGGCTGTTGAATTCGCGCAACTCGGGGCCTAGAAGGCGCGCATGTCCTCGTTCATGTCGCACTACGCGGTCCCCGCCGCGATCATCGCGGTGGCGATCGTCCTGGTCTTGGGCCTCATCAACATGATGCGCGGCGGCTCCCCCAACCGCTCGCAGAAGCTCATGCGGCTGCGCGTGCTGCTCCAGTTCGTCGCCATCATCGTCATCATGGCGACGATCTGGGCGATGGGCCGCTGATCCTATTTCGTCGGAACTGCCCGCAGATACTCGACTTTTTCTTTCTTCTTCGCCTTCATCGTCTTCTTCATGGTCTTCTTTTTCGCCGTCATCTCCATCGTCTTCCCCTGCATGGTGGTGGCGGAGATGGCGGGGGCCAGGAAGAACAGGATCGCGGCGATCGCGATGGTCATGAAGCGCATGTCGTCACCCCGGTTATTTGAACGCGAGTTCGCGTAGGATTAAGGCTACCCTGAAATCGGGAGCGGCCGGAAGGCCAAACACCATGGTCGTACTCAACCGCATCTACACCCGCACCGGCGACGACGGCACCACCGCCCTCGGCTCCGGCGCGCGGCGCAAGAAATACGACCTGCGGGTCGCCGCCTATGGCACGCTCGACGAGGTGAACGCCGTCATCGGCCTGGTGCGGCTCGCCACCGCCGCCGACCCGGTGCTCGATGGCGCCCTCGGCCGCATCCAGAACGACCTGTTCGACGTGGAGGCCGATTTGTGCCTGTCCGAGAAGGGACCCGGCGGGGCGCGACTGACCGTTACTGAGGTGCAGGTCGCCTGGCTGGAGGGCGAGATCGACCGGCTCAACGGGGAACTCGCGCCGCTCAAATCCTTCATCTTGCCCGGCGGAAGCGCGGCTTCGGCCTGGCTGCATCTTGCCCGCACCGTCTGCCGGCGCGCCGAGCGCATCATGGTCGAGCTTCGGGACCAGCCTGGCGAGGAGGTCTCCGCGCCCTCCTTGAAATACGTCAATCGCCTGTCGGATTACCTGTTCGTCGCCGGCCGCTATGCCAATGACAAGGGCGCCGGCGATGTCTTGTGGGCGCCGGGACAGAACCGCTAGCGGCCGGTAAATCGGCTCAAGCCATGCGTGCAGCGCAGCATAAGCGTTGACTGCCGATGGCCACGCCAGTAGCTTCCGCCCGCATTTCTTAAACCACCCATCCGGGATGGGGGATCATGAAAATTCTGGTGCCCGTTAAGCGGGTCGTCGACTACAACGTCAAAATCCGCGTCAAGCCGGACGGCTCTGGCGTCGAACTCGCCAATATCAAAATGTCGATGAATCCCTTCGACGAGATCGCCGTGGAAGAGGCGATCCGCCTGAAGGAGGCCGGCAAGGCCACCGAGATTATCGCCGTGTCGATCGGCCCGCAGCAGGCGTCCGAGACCATCCGCACCGCGCTCGCCATGGGTGCCGATCGCGGCATCCTGGTGAAGACCGACGGCGTGGTTGAACCGTTGGCGGTCGCCAAGATCCTCAAGGGCGTGGTCGAGGCCGAGCAGCCCGGCTTGGTCATCATGGGCAAGCAGGCGATCGACGACGACTGCAACCAGACCGGACAGATGCTGGCGGCGCTACTTGGCTGGTCGCAGGGCACCTTCGCCTCAAAGCTCGCGCTCGACGGCGATAGCCTCTCCGTCACGCGCGAGGTCGACGGCGGCCTGCAGACGATCAAGCTGAAGGCGCCGGCGATCATCACCACCGACCTGCGCCTCAACGAGCCGCGCTATGCCTCGCTGCCCAACATCATGAAGGCGAAGAAGAAGCCGATCGCCGACAAGACGCCCGCCGATTACGGCGTCGACGTCGCGCCGCGGCTGCAGATCGTCAAGACCACCGACCCGGCCGGCCGCAAGGCCGGCGTCAAGGTCGGCTCAGTGGCCGAGCTCGTGAGCAAGCTCAAGGACGAGGTGGGAGTAATCTAGATGACAACACTTCTGCTCGCCGAGCACGACAACAAGCATCTCAAGGACGCCACCGCCAAGGCGCTGACCGCCGCCAAGGCGCTGGGCGGCGATGTCCATATCCTGGTCGCCGGCAAGGATTGCCAGGCGGTCGCCGAGGCCGCCGCCAAGCTCGACGGCGTCGCCAAGGTGCTGATCGCCGACGCCCCCGTTTACGAGCACGGCCTGGCCGAGCCGCTCGCCGCGCTGGTGGTCGCGCTCGCGCCCGCCTACGACGCGATCGTCGCGGCCGCCACAACCGGCGGCAAGAACGTGATGCCGCGCGTGGCGGCGCTGCTCGACGTGATGCAGATTTCCGAGATCATCAAGGTGATCGCACCCGACACCTTCGAGCGGCCGATCTATGCCGGCAACGCCATCCAGACGGTGAAGTCGAGCGACGCCACGAAGGTCATTACCGTGCGGACCTCGACCTTCCAGGCGACGGGCGAGGGCGGCTCGGCGCCGATCGAGCCGGCAACGCCGGCCGCCGATCCGGCGCTCTCCTCGTTCGCCGGCGAGGAACTGTCGAAGTCCGACCGGCCGGAGTTGACCTCGGCCAAGATCATCATCTCCGGCGGCCGCGCCATGCAAAGCCGCGAGAATTTCGGCAAATACATCGAGCCGGTGGCCGACAAGCTCGGCGCCGCCATGGGCGCCTCGCGCGCGGCGGTCGATGCCGGCTACGCCCCCAACGACTGGCAGGTCGGCCAGACCGGCAAGGTGGTGGCGCCCGAGCTCTACATCGCCGTCGGCATTTCCGGCGCCATCCAGCATCTCGCCGGCATGAAGGATTCCAAGGTGATCGTCGCCATCAACAAGGACGAGGAGGCGCCGATCTTCCAGGTCGCCGACTACGGCCTGGTCGCCGACCTCTATGCGGCGCTGCCGGAACTCGCCGCCGAGCTCGATAAAGTCAAGCGCTGAGCGGGCGGTAAATTTGCGCTGCCGCCGGTGGTGTCGCCGCGCGGTTCGTCGTAAAAATGTAATGCACGAAGGCGAGCGCGCGTCAGCGGAAGCCGAGTGCCGGGTGTTCGTATCGATCGGATCAAAACATGGCGGCCAAAATCGAGAGTGTCGGGGTGATCGGCGCCGGGCAGATGGGCAACGGGATTGCCCATGTCTGCGCGCTCGCGGGATTTCCAGTGTTGTTGAACGACGTGTCGGCCGATCGCATCAAGGCCGGCATGGCGACCATCAATGGCAACATGGCGCGTCAGGTCTCGAAGAGTGCGATCAGCGAGGAAGACCGCAAGGCGGCGGTTGGGCGCATCAAGGGGGCGGAAAAATATGAGGATCTCGCCACCTGCGATCTGGTGATCGAGACCGCGACCGAGAAGGAAGACGTCAAGCGCAAGATATTCTCCGACCTGTGCACCTCGCTCAAGCCGGACGCCATCATCGCCACCAACACGTCCTCGATCTCGATCACGCGGCTTGCGGCCTCGACCGACCGGCCGGAGCGTTTCATCGGCATCCATTTCATGAACCCGGTGCCGCTGATGGAGTTGGTCGAGCTCATCCGCGGCATCGCCACCGACGATCCGACATTCGAGACCAGCAAGGCCTTCGTCAGCAAGCTCGGCAAGACCATCGCGGTGTCGGAGGATTTCCCCGCCTTCATCGTCAACCGCGTCCTGCTGCCGATGATTAACGAGGCGATCTACACGCTCTATGAAGGCGTCGGCAATGTGGAGGGGATCGACACCGCCATGCGCCTCGGCGCGCATCATCCCATGGGGCCGCTTGAGCTCGCCGACTTCATCGGCCTCGATACATGCTTGTCGGTGATGCAGGTCCTGCACGAGGGGCTCGCCGATTCCAAGTACCGGCCTTGTCCGCTGCTGGTGAAATATGTCGAGGCCGGCTGGCTCGGCCGCAAGACGCAGCGCGGCTTCTACGACTACCGCGGCGAAAAGCCGGTGCCGACAAGGTAGGCGCTCGATTCTTCCCAGCGTCATTCCGGGTTCGCTCGCTACGCTCGCGCACCGGAATGACCGGCCGATCAACCCTTCCCCAACGCCGCCTGGATCAGCTTGACGGCGTCGTTGCTCGACCATTCCGCCGGGCCGGCGATGCTGCCGATCTCGCAGCCATGCGGGTCGACCAGCACCGTGGTCGGCAGGCCGAAGGCGCGGCCGATCGATTTCAGGTCCTGGAAGGTCTTGGCCTGCGGGTCGGCGTAATAGGCGAGCTTTGAGATTTTGAGCTGCTGCAGGAAGCGTTTCGGCTTGTCGGGATCGCGGGTGTCGATATTGACCGCCACCACCTGGAAATCCGGGCCGCCCAGCTTGCCCTCCAGCGCGTCCAGCGTCGGCATTTCCTTGCGGCACGGCACGCACCAGGTGGCCCACAGGTTGAGCAGCACTGTACGGCCGTGAAAATCGGTAAGCTTGACCGGCTTGCCGGCGGCGTCCTGGAAGGCGAGATCGGGCAGGCGCAGCGGGCTTTTCGCGACGTTGACCGCCGCCACCTCGCCGCGCGCCAGGGGGGCGATCTTCTGCGCCAGCGCCACCGCCGGCTGGCAGGCTTTGTCCCCGCCCGCATTGCCTGTCAGGGTGGCAATCCCGTATACCGCCGCCAGACCGACGGCGAGCCCGGCGATGCCGCCGATCAGGACCAGGGAAAAACGTCGTTTGGCGGGGCGGGGCGCTTCAGTCACGTTTCGCTTCAACCTCGGTAGTCGAGCCAAGAGCAGTCCGATGAGCAACAAGATGTGGGGCGGGCGTTTTTCGTCCGGTCCCGACGCCATCATGGAGGAGATCAACGCCTCCATCGATTTCGACAAGGCTCTCTACCGCCAGGACATCGCGGCGTCCAAGGCCCATGCCGACATGCTGGCCAAGCAAGGCATCATTGCGGCGGACGATGCGAAATCGATCGCGCAAGGGCTGGATACGATCCTCTCAGAGATGGAGGCCGGAAAATTCAGCTTCCAGCGGGCGCTGGAAGACATCCACATGAACGTCGAGGCGCGGCTCACCGCGCTGATCGGGCCGGCGGCGGGGCGGCTGCACACCGCGCGCTCGCGTAACGACCAGGTGGCGACCGATTTCCGGCTGTGGATGCGCGACACCATCGACACGCTCGATGGCGCGCTTGCCGGTTTCCAGAAGGCTCTGGTCGAGAAGGCGCTCGAACACGCCGGCACGGTGATGCCGGGTCTCACGCATTTGCAGACCGCGCAGCCGGTGACCTTCGGCCATCACCTGCTTGCCTATGTCGAGATGGCCGCGCGCGACCGCGGGCGGCTCGCCGACGCGCGCAAAAGGCTCAACCAGTCGCCGCTCGGCGCCGGCGCGCTGGCCGGCACTTCGTTTCCGCTCGACCGCGACATGAGCGCCAAGGCGCTCGGCTTCGACCGGCCGATGGCGAATTCGCTCGACGCCGTCTCCGACCGCGATTTCGTCATGGAGACGCTGGCCGCCGCCTCCATCGCGGCGGTGCACTTGTCGCGGCTCGCCGAGGAGATCGTGATCTGGTCGTCGCCGCTCGTCGGCCTGGTCAAGCTCTCCGACAAGTTTACCACCGGCTCCTCGATGATGCCGCAGAAGCGCAATCCCGATGCCGCCGAGCTGGTGCGCGCTAAATCGGGCCGCATCATTGGCGCGCTCAGCGCGATCCTCGTGGTGATGAAGGGCCTGCCGCTCGCCTATGCCAAGGACATGCAGGAGGACAAGGAGGGCGCCATGGACGCGCTCTCGGCCCTCTCGCTCTCGATTGCGGCGATGACCGGCATGGTGGCCGATCTCGAGCCGGACGCGGCGCGCATGAAGAAAGCGGCCGGCGAGGGCTACGCCACCGCCACCGATCTCGCCGACTGGCTGGTGCGCGAATTGAAGCTGCCGTTCCGCGAGGCGCATCACGTCACCGGCCGCATCGTCGCCAAGGCGGCGGCGGCGGGCGTGCCGCTGCACCGATTGCCGCTCGCCGACATGCAGGCGATCGAGCCGCGCATCACCGACGGCGTGTTCGGCGTGCTGTCGGTCGACAAGTCGGTGAAAAGCCGGGTGAGCTACGGCGGCACCGCGCCCAAGAACGTGCGGGCGCAGGCGAAGCGGTGGTTGAAGCGGCTGGAGCAGAAGCCGTAGCCCGGATGGAGCGAAGCGAAATCCGGGAACGATCGAGAAGCGCCCCGGGTTTCGCTGCGCGTCACCCGGGCTACTTGCTGGCTCAAGCGGCTCGACCGCAAAAGCTGATCAATCCGCGATGCCCTTGCCCGCGCGCAGCGATGTGCTGATGCGGGTGACGATGGCGTCCCAAGCCGTCTTTTCGCGCGCCGGATAGGTGATCACGAAGCAATCGATGGCCGCCATGTCGCCTTTGCGGAAATTGCAGCGCTCGTAGAAAATGTTGGCGCCACGCACGCCCGAGGCGACGTAATAGGTCTTGGTGACGCGCTTGTAGGTCACGCCGTCCTTCTCGACGAGGCGTTCGAAATAGCTGGCCGGCGTGTCGTTCTCCACATTGTAGCCGCCGTGGATGGTGAGCGCCGCGCGTTTGTCGGCGGTGTACATGCGCACGCCGTCACCGTTCTCCGGCGGTGGATCGCGGTGCGTAAACAGGTCGGCCGGATAGTCGGCGGTGGTGCCGAAGCGCGCATTGCTATAGGTCGCCCAGCGGGTCTGCGCCGACGCGGCCGCATTGAGGGCGAGCAGGAGGGCAAGGCCGAGCCAGAATTTACCGGGATGCATGGATTTATCCGTCGCGAGGCGGCGGAGCCTAGCAGAGCCGGTACGCCGCCGCATCCGGCCGCGAGCGTCGTTGCCGCGCGCGCTGTCCTGCGCTAAGTCGGGCGGCGCCCCGCAAAAGGCGGATTTAGGGCCCGCAAGTGGCTGTGCACGCTGAAAAATGACCAAAGCTGACTTCGCCTTTTCGCCTCCCATTTGCTAAGGTGCCGTCCATGCATCGTTTCAGTGACCGCCGGTTTCTCCGCCTCGCTCTGGTCGGCGCCTTTGCCGCCGCGCTGGCGCTCGCCGGCTGCGGGCGAAAGGGGCCCCTCGATCCGCCGCCGGGCGCCGCTTCGGCCACCGGCACGCAGCAGGCGACCAATACCGACTTGATCCGCTCGCCGCTCGGAGACAGCGGCAAGAAGAGCGCACCGGTCGCCCCCACGGTGCCGAACAAGAAGTTCATCCTCGATCCCCTGCTCAACTGAGCGCGTCCGATGCATTATTTCGATTATCGCGACGGCGTGCTCAGCGCCGAGGCGGTGCGCCTCGACGCGCTGGCGGCAAGCGTCGGGACACCGTTCTACTGCTATTCCAGCGCCACGCTCGAGCGGCATTATCAGGTCTTCGCCGGTGCCTTCGCCGATGTGGACGCGCTCGTCTGCTACGCCATGAAGGCGAATTCCAATCAGGCGGTGATCAAGACGCTCGCCCGCCTCGGCGCCGGCGCCGACGTGGTTTCCGGCGGCGAGCTCAGGCGCGCGCGCTTGGCCGGCATCGCGCCGGACAAGATCATGTTCTCCGGCATCGGCAAGACGGCGGAGGAGCTGGCGCTTGCGCTCGACGAAGGCATCCTGTGCATCAATGTCGAGTCGGAGCCGGAGCTCGAGCTGCTCTCGGGCATCGCGGCGGCGAAGGGGCGCACCGCGCATATCTCGGTGCGCGTCAATCCCGACATCGACGCCAAGACGCACCATAAGATCGCGACCGGCAAGGCGGAAAACAAGTTCGGCATTCCCTTGAGCCGCGCGCGCGAGGTCTATGCGCATGCCGCCACGCTCAAGGGCATCGAGGTCGCCGGCGTCGACATGCATATCGGCAGCCAGATCACCGACCTCGATCCGTTCGGCAACGCCTTCACGCTGCTTGCCGAGTTCGTGCGCACGCTGCGCGGCGACGGCCACAGCATCACGCATATCGATCTCGGCGGCGGCCTGGGCATCCCCTATCGCGACGACAACGAGCCGCCGCCGCATCCGGAGGCCTATGCGCAAGTGGTCAAGCGCGCGACGCGCGATCTCGATTGTCGGCTGATCTTCGAGCCGGGCCGGCTGATCGTCGGCAATGCCGGCATTCTGGTGACGCGCGTCCTGTTCGTGAAGCACGGCGAGGCGAAGAATTTCATCGTCGTCGATGCGGCGATGAACGATCTCATTCGCCCGACCCTCTACGACGCCCACCACGAAATCTGGACGGTCGGGCAAGCGGCAGCCGGCGCGCCGCGCCTGCGCGCCGACGTGGTCGGTCCGGTGTGCGAGAGCGGCGATTTTCTGGCGCTTGGCCGCGATCTGCCGGAACCCAAGCCCGGCGATCTGCTGGCGGTTATGTCGGCCGGCGCCTATGGCGCGGTGCAGGCCGGCACCTACAATACCCGCGCGCTGGTGCCGGAAGTGCTGGTCAAAGGCGCCGATTGGGCCCTGGTCCGCCCGCGCCTGGAGGTCGACCAGCTCATCGGCCTCGACCACCTGCCGCCCTGGCTCTGAGCCAGTATCAAGGGGTTGGGAACCCCGCCATCAATCCGCCTGGATGTTTGGCGCTCCTTTTGCATGCCGGTGCAGCGGTAGTCGCCCGGTCACGGCGGTGTGATCGGCCGACATGGTACGGGAAATAACCGCGTGCTAGCGTGTTGTTGAGTCTGACAACCCATACCCGGGGCGACGGAGCGCTTGTTGGACAGCTCTAACGATTACGGTTCAGGCCACGAAGCGCCGATCCGGCAGCTGCTCGACCGCGCCGTGCGTCGCGCCCGCAGCAGCCTGCTGTGGGAGCGGCTGTGGCCCGCGCTGGCGATGCTGGCGACCGCGTTTGGCCTGTTCCTCGCCTTTTCCTGGGCGGGCCTGTGGATCGCGCTGCCGCCGCTCGGGCGTGCCATCGGTCTGGGCATCTTCGCCCTCTTGGTCCTGATCGCGGCCATCCCGCTCTTGCGCCTGCGCCTCCCCACCGTTCCCGAAGGTTTGCGCCGACTGGACCGCGCGAGCGGCAAGCAGCATCGCCCGGCCACCGCCATCCTCGATCAGATCGCCGCCAACGAGCACGATCCCGTGGCGCAGGCGCTCTGGCGCGCGCATGTCGAACGCGCGCTGATGGCGGCGCGCAAGTTCCGCGCCGGCTGGCCGTCGCCGCAGCTCGCGCTGCGCGATCCCATCGCTTTGCGCTCTTTGGTCCTCATCCTGGTCATCGCCACCTTCTTCGCCGCCGGCGGCGAGCATTACAAACGCATCGCCGCCGCCTTCGATTGGCACGGCGTGATGACGCCGGCGAATTTCCGCATCGATGCCTGGGTCAATCCGCCGGTCTATACCGGCCGGCCGCCGGTTATGCTGCGCGGTTTGCGTCCGGGCGAGACCGCGACGGCCGAGGCGCCTGTTTCGGTTCCGGTCGGCAGCCAACTGGTCATACGCTCGACTGGCGGCGTGAGCTTTGAGGTCGTACGCCAGGGCGACATCGAGCCGGTTAAGGCCGACGCCAAAGGCGCCACGCAGCAGCCGCTGCCCAAGGGCGGCGAGGAGCACCGCTTTGTCATCAAGGGCGACGGCACGGCCACGCTCCGCGGCGTCGGCAGCGGTCTTGCCTGGAGCTTCACGGCGATCCCCGATCGCGCGCCCACCATTGCCCTGACGAAGGATCCCGAGCGGCAGGCACGCGGCGCGCTCAAGCTCGACTACAAGATGGACGACGACTACGGCGTGGTCGATGCGCAGGCTTCCTTCAAGCTGATCGACGAGGACGAGGAGCAGGGCCTGCCGAAGACCGGCAAGCCGCCGCATCCGCTGTTCAAGGCGCCCGATATGCGCCTCACGCTGCCGCAGGTGCGCACCCGCTCGGGCACCGGGCAGACCATCCACGATCTCACCGAACATGCCTGGGCCGGCGCCAAGGTGGCGATGACGCTCGTCGCCCGCGACGAGGCCGGTAACGAAGGTCACAGCGAGCCGTTCGAGTTCACGCTGCCGCAGCGCTATTTCGTCAAGCCGTTGGCCAAGGCGCTGATCGAGCAGCGCCGCATCCTCGCGCTCGACGCCAACCAGAAGCCGCTGGTGCTCGCCGCGCTCGATGCGCTCACCATCGCTCCGGAGAAGTTCACGCCGGATGCCGGCGTTTATCTCGGCCTGCGTTCGATCTATTTCGACCTCGCCCGCGCCAGGAGCGACGATCAGTTGCGCGAGGTCGTGGCGCGTCTGTGGGACATGGCGACGCAGATCGAGGACGGCAATGTCAGCAAGGCCGAGCAGGCCCTGCGCCAGGCGCAGGAGGCGCTGCGCCAGGCGCTCGAACGCGGCGCCAGCGACCAAGAGCTGAAGAAGCTGATGGACAATCTGCGCGCCGCAATGGACCGTTTCCTGCAGGCGCTGGCGCAGCAGATGCAGAAGAACCCGACGCAGTTTTCGCAGCGGCTCAATCCCAATAGTCGCATGCTGCGTCAGCAGGATCTCAACGCCATGCTCGACCGGTTAGAAGAGATGGCGCGCTCCGGCAACAAGGAGGCCGCGCAGCGCCTGCTCGATCAGTTGCAGTCGATGCTGGAGAACCTGCAGATGGCGCAGCAGGGCGCCGGCCAGGACGGCGACGACGACATGATGTCGTCGCTCGATGAGCTCGGCGACATGATTCGCAAGCAGCAGCAGTTGCGCGACAAGACCTTCAAGCAGGGTCAGGACATGCGCCGCGATCGTCCGCCGCGCTCGCAGGGACGCCAGCGCCTGGGCGATCTTCGCCAGGACCAGCAGGCTCTGCGCGATCGGCTGAAGAAGCTGCTCGAACAATTACGCCAGCACGGCCTCGGTCAGATGCCGCAGCAGGGCAAGGATGGCCAGCAGGGCCAGAAGGGCAATCAGATGGGCCAGCTCGGCGACGCCGGCAAGGCCATGGGCGAAGCGGAAAACGAGCTGGGCGAGGGCGATGCTGACAGCGCGGTCGACAGTCAGGGCCGGGCACTCGAATCCATGCGCAAGGGCGCGCAGAGTCTGGCGCAGTCGATGCAGCAAAACGGCTTCGGCCCCGGGCCAAACGGTCAGCCCGGCCGCGGCCGTCAGCGCGCGCAAAACGACACCGATCCGCTCGGCCGACCGATGCGCGGGCGCCAATATGGCGACGACACCACCGTGAAGGTGCCGGGCGAGATCGATGCGCAGCGCGCGCGCCGCATTCTCGAGGAGCTGCGCAAGCGTTATGGCGAAAGCTATCGTCCGCAGCTCGAGCTCAATTACATCGAGCGCTTGCTCAAGGGCTATTGATACTTCTGCCCGCAAGCGGGGAGCGGGAAAGGGCGGCTACCTGCTGCCCGCCATGGCATCATTGGCGGTGAAGAAACGCACCATCACGTCGTGGGCGTCTTTCGGCGGCGTGGCGAGCCGCGACTGGAATTCCAAGCGCTCGCCCGGCTTCAGCACTTTGCGCTCCGGCCGCATGGTCCAGGTATAGATTTCCTGTCCCTCTTTGTTGCGCGCGGCAAAGCGCAATCGCGGCACCTCCACTGGCTCTTTCGCCGTGCTCACGATGGTCCCTTGCACCACCAGGATGGTGGCGCCATCGACCTTTTCGCGTGAAATTCGCACGTTCTTGAAGTCGAGATGGCGAAGATTGACCGGCAAGCCGATGGCAGAAAACAGCGGCGCGGTTTGCGGGAGATAGCGCACCACTTCGTTGCGCGCGCCGACCAGGGCCACGTTGAAGGCAAACAGCACCAGCAGCACGGCCGTCCAGCGCGAGGAGCGGCGCGCCTGCTTGCGGCGCACCTGCATCCGGATACGGCGGGCGGCGAAATCTTCCGGCTCTTCCGGCTCGTGTGCATCGAGCGCAACGTCCGGCACTTCCTGTTCGATCGGCGGCACCAGCGACGGTGCATCCTCGATCACGTCCGGCGCTTGGTACTCGTCGGCCCGCTTCGCCGCGAATCGTTCCGAAGCTGGCTGTTGGGGTTCGGCGCCCGCTTCGCCGATTGCGCCGGCGTTCTCGTCGGCTTCGTCGCCGAAATGTTCGCCGGTTCCGTCGTACTCGTTGCTGCCTTGTGTTGCCCTCGATCCGGCGGCATTCGCTTCAGCCTCGGCGATGACGCCGTTAACGAAGGTATTTACCTGCGGTCCGGATTGAATCTCGAATTCGGTGTCCGCGCTAAGCGGGTCGGAATGATGCGGGCCGCCGGCGAACCACGTCGTCTTGCAGCGCGCACAGCGCACGGTGCGTCCGGCCGGCCCCAGTGAAGCCGGCTCGATCATGTAGGACGTGGTACAGTTCGGACAGACAATCAGCATGGGTCTGCGTCGTTTTGACCGGCCGCACCCTACCAGCCTTCCGTTAATGGATCGGAAACCATGGTGCGCTCATGGGGCTCGGGTGGCGCGTGCGGGTGGGGCGGCACCTGGGGCCCGGCTGGCGATTGGGTGATAAACCTGTAAAAGCGCGTCATGGGGGCGCGGCACGTGTGAAAATAGACGGGGATTCGCGGGCGGACGGGGCTCGCGGTCGCGGCAAGTCTTAACGAGCATTAACCGGAGCGCTTGGGCTTGGTCCGATTCGAGAATGTCGGCTTGCGCTATGGACTGGGACCGGAGGTTCTGCGCGACCTCACGTTCCGCATCGAGCCGCATTCGTTCCAGTTCCTCACCGGGCCCTCGGGCGCCGGCAAGACCTCGCTGCTGCGGCTGCTGTTCCTCTCGCTCAGGCCGACGCGCGGGCTGATCACCCAGTTCGGCCATGACGTGTCCACGCTGTCGAAGGATGCCGTCGCCACGCTGCGCCGGCGCATCGGTATCGTGTTCCAGGATTTCCGCCTGCTCGACCACATGACCACCTACGAGAATGTGGCGCTGCCGCTCATGGTCATGGGCCGGCCGGAGGCAAGCTACCGCGACGAGGTGGTCGAATTGCTCAACTGGGTGGGCCTCGGCGAGCGCATCTGGGCGCTGCCGCCGGTGCTGTCCGGCGGCGAGAAGCAGCGCGCGGCCATCGCCCGCGCGGTGATCGCGCGGCCGCAGCTTCTCCTGGCCGACGAGCCCACCGGCAATGTCGATCCGAGCCTCGGCCAGCGCCTGCTGCGGCTGTTCGTCGAGCTCAACAAATCGGGCACTTCGGTGGTGATCGCCACCCACGACATCGCGCTCATGGACCAATATGACGCGCGCCGGCTGGTCTTGCACGACGGCCGCCTGCACATTTACGACTAGTACGACGAGCGCAAGGACCCGGGGGCGGGGACCGGTATTCGGACAAGATCATGCGCCAGACTTACGGATGACCATGGCGGATATTTCCACAGCCGAGCTGCGATCGACGCCGGGCGCGCCGGGCACGGTGCTGCCGCGCTTCGAGACGCCGCTGGTGCCGCGTCATTCGATCGCCGGCCGCGCGCTCATCGCCGTCGTGGCGATCATGACTTTCCTGGTCTCGCTCACCACTGGCGCGGTGACGCTGGTCGCCGCCTCCGCCAACGCCTGGGAGTCCGACGTTGCCCGCGAGGTGACGATCCAGATCCTTCCCCGCTCCGGGGTCGATACCGATGCGGCAGTGGCCAAGGCGGCCTCGGTGGCAAAGAATTTCCCCGGCATCAGCACGGTGCGGCCCTACAGTAAAGACGAATCGAGCAAGCTTCTGGAGCCCTGGCTCGGCAGCGGCCTGTCGCTCGACGAATTGCCGGTGCCACGGCTGATCGTGGTCAAGATCGCGAACGGCGCCGCGCCCGACCTGCCCGACCTGCGCCGCATGCTGGCGCAGCAGGTGCCCGGCGCGCTACTCGACGATCATCGTGGCTGGATCGAGCGCATGCGCACCATGGCCGGCACGGTGGTCGCCGCCGGCCTGGCCATCCTGGCGCTGATGATCGCCGCCACGATGTTATCGGTGACCTTCGCCACGCGCGGCGCCATGGCGGCCAACAAGCCGGTGATCGAGGTGCTGCATTTCGTCGGAGCCAAGAACGCCTTCATCGCCAGGCATTTCCAGCGCCATTTTCTGCTGCTCGGCCTGCAGGGCGGCACGCTCGGCGGCGGCGCGGCGATCGTCCTGTTCGGGATCGCCGGCCTCGTCAGCCGTTGGTTCGCCGGCAGCGCCGTGGCCGAGCAGTCGGCGGCGCTGTTCGGCACCTTCGCGATCGGCTTCTGGGGCTATGCCGCCATGCTCGCCCAGATCGTGGTGATCGCGGCGGTCACCGCCTTCACCTCCCGCTACACCGTCAACCGGACGCTGGAGAGCATCGACTAGCATGGTGGCAAGTCTTGCACGCTGGATCGGCTTTCTGACCATGTTCGCCGCCGTCGTCGGCGCCGTGCTGCTGAGCGCGGGTTTCTTCTGGTTCATGATGCATATCCCGACGGAGGAGGTGCAGCTCGACCGCAAGGCCGACGGGATCGTGGTGCTGACCGGCGCCGCCGCGCGTATTCCCGATGCCATCGAACTGCTGGCGACCGAACACGGGCAGCGTCTGCTGATCACCGGCGTTTACCGCGCCACCAGCAAGAAGGAGATCGCGCGGCTGACGCCGCTTTATGCCAAGTATTTATCCTGCTGCATCGACCTCGACCGGTCCGCGCTCAACACCTTCGGCAACGCCATCGAGACCCGGCGCTGGGCGCACGAGCACAATTTCAATTCGCTGATCATCGTGACATCGAACTGGCACATGCCGCGCGCCATGATCGAAATCGACCATCAGCTTCCGGATTTGACCCTGATCCCCTATCCGGTGATTTCCGAGCGGATGAAGAACCGGGCCTGGTGGCACAATGGCGAAATGGTGCGGCTGTTGGTCGGCGAATATCTGAAATATCTGTTCGCGCTGGTGCGCTTCCGCCTCGATCCCGATACGGCGATGTGAGGGAGTTCCGGTGCTCAATCTCCTGCGTTCCATAGCCTTCAATGTGCTGTTCTATGTGAACACGGTGGTGTGGCTGATCGCGGCGCTGCCGACCTTCCTCATGCCCTCGCAGGCCATTCTCGAAGTGGCGAAGGCCTGGGGGCGGGTCAATCTGCTGCTGCTGCGCGTCGTCGCCGGTATCACTTACGAGATCCGCGGGCGCGAGAAATTGCCGCGCGGCCCGCTCATTATCGCCGCCAAACACCAGTCAGCCTGGGAAATCTTCGCGCTGCTGCCGCTGTTCCGCAGCCCGACCTTCATCATGAAGCGCGAATTGCAGTGGGTGCCGATCTTCGGCTGGTTCACGATCAAAGGCCGCATGGTGCCGGTCAATCGCGGCGCCGGCGTACAGGCGCTCAATGCCATGACCGAGCGCGCCCGCATCGAGCTCGCCCGCGACCGTCAGCTCATCATCTTTCCGGAAGGCACGCGGCGGCCGGTGGGCGCCGAGCCGCGCTACAAGTTCGGCGTCGCCCATCTCTACGTCGCCGAAGGCGTGACCTGCGTGCCGATCGCGCTCAATTCCGGCCTGTTCTGGCCGCGCCGCTCGCTGCGGCTGCGGCCGGGCAAGGTCGTTGCGGAAATCCTCGATCCCATTCCGCCCGGCCTCGAGCGCGATGCCTTCCTTGCCCGCCTGCAGAACGAGATCGAGACCGCCACCGCCCGGCTGATCGAAGAGGCGCGGAATAAAGGCTAGCCGGCGGCCGCCTCGTGCGGGCCCTTGAGCCGCTCGGCCAGGAGGTGGAGCTCGGCGTCGCGGTAGCCTTGTGCCTCGATCTCCTTGACCGCCGCCAGCACGTACTCGCGATTGTTGCCAGAGCGGCCGTGACCCTGGCGCACGAAATGCAACTGCTGCTCGAGCGTCAGCCGGCCGGCATATTGCTCATGGCCGCGGTCGACCAGATAGCAGAGCGCCGACACGCGCTGCTGCGGATCGTCGTCGAGCCAGACCGAGCGCATGACCTCGCGGTAGACCATGGTGACCTGCTCGCGCGACCGTAAGTATTCGATCGTCGCCCGGCGGTTTTCCGCCGCCACCCGGTAGGCGATGCCGCGGCAATTGCCGCCGCGGTCGAGACCGAGCACCAAGCCCGGCTTTTCCGGCGTACCGCGGTGCACGAACGAATAGACGCAGAGGCAGCGGTGGGCGCCGATCAGCCGGGCCGGCCGCCGCTCCAGGGGGTCGAAGCCCGGCCGCCACATCAGCGAGCCGTAGGCGAACACCCAGAGGTCTCCGCCGCTCAGGTCGTTTACTGCCGTCATGGAGGCGATTGCCGTTGACAGGGGCCGGCGACTCGTCCGCCTAACAGGCGGCCGGTTCCAGTGCAAGGCGATCGCGGCTAGGCTCGGCGCTCGGCGCAGAAACGCCGCATTCGCAAGGTGTCACAGGGCGCATGACCGGCAACCCGACCAGCATCCAGACCCGGCGCCGCTACGGGCGCCGCTATGCGATTCTGCTGTTCCTGGTTCTGGCACTGATCGCCGGCTGGATAGGTTTCTGGAAATACGCCGCCGGCGAGGTGGCCACCATCCTCGACGGCTGGCGCGCGCGCGAGGCCAAGTCCGGCCGCGTCTATGCCTGCGGCTCGCAGTCGATCGGCGGCTTTCCGTTCCGCTTCGAGCTCGACTGCACGCACGCCTCGGCGGAGTTTCGCGGCGGCGTGGTGCCGCTGAAGATCACGACGAGCCACGTCATGCTGGTGGCGCAGGTCTATGAGCCGACGCTGCTGATCGGCGAATATGAGGGGCCGCTCACCATCAGCGAGCCGGGCCAGACGCAGCGGATCATCGCCACCTGGCGGCTCGCCCAGTCGAGCCTGCGCGGCACGCCGGCGGCGCCCGAGCGCGCCGCCTTTGTCATCGACGATCCGCAAATCGAGCGCGTCACCGGCAACGGCCACCAGAGCCTCATGCGCGCCCAGCATGCCGAGCTGCACGGCCGCATCGTCGAAGGCTCGGTCGACGACAAACCGGTGGTCGAGCTGGCGCTCGAGCTCGATCAGGCGTCGCTGCCGGTCGTGCATCACGCCGCGATCCCGCCTTTCGACGCCAACATCGTCGTCTCGCTGCGCGGTCTCAAGGATTTCTCGCCCAAGCCCTGGCCGGCGCGCTTCCGCGAAATTCAGGCCGCTGGCGGGCGCATCGAGATCAACCGCATGCGCTTGCAGCAGGGTGACACCGTCGCTGTCGGCGACGGCGCGCTCTCGCTCAATGCCGATGGCCGGCTGCAGGGCGCGTTGCGTTTGACGGTTGCCGGCATCGAACCGTTCCTGAAGGCGATCGGCGCGCGCGAGATGGTGCAGAAGTCCTCGCAGATGGACAAGCTCGCCGGCATGCTCGACCGCCTGTCGCCCGGCCTTGGCGACGCGGCGCGCCAACAAGCCGGGGCGAATATCTCGCTCGGCCTCAATCTCATCGGCCAGCCGGCGACACTCGACGGAAAGCCCGCCTTGGCACTGCCGCTGCGCTTCGAGGATGGTGCGATGCTGCTCGGGCCGATCCCGATCGGCGTCACGCCGGCGCTGTTTTGAGGGGCCGTCATTCCGGAGCGCTCGCGAAGCGAGCGAACCCGGAATCCAGAGCGGAAGCTCGGGAGTTGTTTCTGGATTCCGGGTCCGGCGCAAAGGCGCCGTCCCGGAATGACTTGAAAGATCAATCGCCGTCCGCCGCGTAGGGTTTGGGGAGCGGCTGCAGGTCGGGGTGCGGGCGGCCGAAGTCGGGCGCGGCAAAATCCTGGCCGATATCGACGATGCCCTTGCGGATGGCGCGGGTGCGCGTGAACTGATCGAACAAGGTCTCGCCGTCGCCGTTGCGGATCGCCTTGGTCAGTAGCGCGATGTCCTCGTTGAAACGGCCTAGCATTTCCAGCACGGCGTCCTTGTTGGCGAGAAAGACATCGCGCCACATGGTCGGGTCGGAAGCGGCGATGCGGGTGAAATCGCGGAAGCCGCCGGCGGAAAACTTCAGCACTTCCGAGCGCGTTACTGCCTGTAAATCGTCGGCGGTGCCGACGATGGTGTAGGCGATCAAATGCGGCAGATGGCTGGTGATGGCGAGCACCAGATCGTGGTGATCGGGTGCCATGCGGTCGACATTGGCGCCGAGTAATTCCCAGAAACGTGCGAGCTTGTCGACCGCTGCGGGTTCGGTGCCGTCCGGCGGCGTCAAGATGCACCAGCGATTGACGAACAGTTCGGCGAAGCCGGCATCCGGCCCGGAATATTCGGTGCCGGCGACCGGATGCGCCGGTACGAAATGCACTGAACGCGGCAGGTGCGGCGCCATGTCGCGCACGATCGCGCCCTTGACCGAGCCGACATCGGAGACGATGGCGCCGGGCGCGAGATGCGGGCCGATCTCCTGGGCCACCGGTCCGCAGGCGCCGACCGGAATGCAGACGATCACCAGGTCGGCGCCTTCGACTGCCGCGGCGTTCGTCTCCACCACCTGGTCGGCCAGGCCGAGCTCGGCGACGCGCCGGCGGGTCGTGGGTGAGCGGGCGGTGGCGACGATCGAGCCGACCGTGCCCTGCGCGCGCGCAGCCCGAGCTATCGACGAGCCAATCAGCCCGACGCCGATGAGCGCGAGGCGGTTGAAGAGGGGTTTCGGTTTGCTCATGCCGACGATCCTGTCATCGCCGGGCTTCTCCCGGCGATCTCGCCCGCGCAAGCCCGGTGACGACAACAATAATTGATCACGCCGTCTTTCCCATGAACTCGGCGAGCGCTTGCACCACCAGACGGTTGGCTTCCTCCGTCCCCACGCTCATGCGCAGCGCATTTGGCAAGTGGTAGCCGCCGACTTGGCGCAACACGAGTCCACGCTTGGTGAGCAAGGCGTCGGCTTCCTTGGCGCTCTTGCCTTTCTCGTCCGGGAAATGGATCAGGATGAAGTTCGCCACGCTCGGCGTCACCTTCAAGCCGAGCTTGCTGATCTCCTCGGTGAGCCAGGGCAGCCATCGCGCGTTATGCGCGCGCGAATATTCGATATGTGCAGCGTCGCGGATGGCGGCGACGCCCGCCGCGATCGCCGGCGCGTTGACGTTGAACGGCCCGCGAATGCGGTTGACGGCATCGATCACATGCGCCGGCCCATACATCCAGCCGAGCCGCAGTGCCGCCAGCGCGTGGATCTTGGAGAACGTGCGGCACATCACGACGTTTTCCGAAGTTGCTACCAACTCGATGCCGGACTCGTAATCGTTGCGCTGGACATATTCGGCATAGGCCGCATCGAGCACCAGAAGGACGTGCGGCGGCAGGCCGCGATGCAGCCGCTTCACCTCGTCGAAGGGAATATAGGTGCCGGTCGGATTGTTCGGATTGGCCAGGAACACGACCTTGGTGCGTGGCGTCACCGCCTGCAACATGGCGTCGACATCGACCGTGAAATTCGTTTCCGGAGCCACCACCGGCTTGGCGCCGGCCCCGAGCGTGGCGATCGGATAGACCAGGAAGGCGTGGGTGGCGTGCACCGCCTCGTCGCCGTCGCGCAGATAGGCGCGCGCGATGAGGTTGAGCAGGTCATCGGATCCGGCGCCGCAGACGATTCGCTCGGGATCGAGCCCGAACACGGCGCCGATCGCCTCGCGCAGCTCGGAGGAGGCGCCGTCGGGATAATCCTCCAGGTGTTCGCTCACCCGCCGGTAGGCGGCAATGGCCTGGGCACTCGGCCCCAAGGGGCTTTCGTTGGAGGAGAGCTTGAACACCTTGTCGACCCCGGGGGCGGTGCTCTTGCCGGGCACGTAAGGGGCGATGTCGAGCACGCCGGGGCGTGGTTGCGGTCGGGTGGCGGTCATTTTTTTGGACTTCGGGTTGATCAGGGTTTTTCGGCGGGCACCGTATACCGCCTTGCGTGGCTGCCGACGAGGGCCGAGGAGCGCAGGCTGGCCCTGGCCTTGACCAGGGTCTCTGCGATCTGATCGAGCGCGATCTCTTTGGGCAGGGTCACCAGCAGGGCGGCGCCGTCGAAGGCGCGGTCGGGCACGGCGATGAAATCGACCAGCATGGACAGCGCTTCGGCGGCGGCGGCGCCCCAGCCGGAGACGCGCACGCTCCACACCGCGGCGTCGGTCGCCATGGCGTCGGCGGCCACCCGCGATAGCACGAAGACCGGCAGGGCAGCCGGATGGTGGGGACGTTCGACAAAGGGGAGGCGGGCGATGATCTTCGGCGCGGAATCGAATTCGAGCGCGCTCCACCAGGCGCCGGCGGCGGCCAGCGCGAAGGCGGGCACCAGCCCAAGGTCTCCCTTGGATTCGGAAACCGCGGCGACCACGCCGGAGGCGCCCATATGCGGCACGAACGGTACCGTAAAACCGAAATGGAAGCGCGCGCTGTCGCGTATCAGTGCGTCGCCCGCCGTGAGGTCGGCGTGTACCGAGAACGGCGATTGGACATAGGTGAATGTGGCGATGATGACGCGCCAGATGCTCTCGACGGTGTCCAGCGGCAGAATGCCCCGGTGACGCTCGACCAGGCGCCGCATCATCTCGGCCTCGCGCGCGGGCCGGAATGCCGAGCCGCCGGTTTCCTGGCTCTTCTTGACGGCGATCAGCCGGTCGATGATCTCGCCGCGCTCCATCAGCAGGCCATGCATGGCCTCGTCGAGACGGTCGATTTCCTGACGGAGGTCGGCCAAGGAGGGCGTTTCAGGGCGTTTCGGCATGGCGGCATTGATAGGTGGGCCCGGGCCCGAAATCAAAGAAAACATTGACAGTCAATCCACCGGTTGACAGTTAACCCCCTTCTACGACTAGCTAAACGTTCCGCGCACCCGGATCAGGGCGGTTTCGGGCTTGCGCAGGACGAGGCGCCGGGAGCGAACGTGGCGATGGCCGATGCCGACCTGACGACTGCGCGTGAAGCGCCGCCGCGCGAGGCGGACCGTCCGCACGACTCCGAGCTTGCGGTGTTCGGTCCCGACAAGCCGCTCAAGCTGGATGCCGGCGTGGCACTGGCGCCGTTCCAGATTGCCTACAAGACCTATGGCGCGCTCAATGCCGCGCGCTCGAACGCGGTGCTGGTCTGCCATGCGCTCACTGGCGATCAACATGTCGCCAACCAGCACCCGGTGACCAAGAAATCCGGCTGGTGGGAAACGATGGTCGGTCCCAGCAAGCCGATCGACACGGAGCGTTATTTCGTCATCTGCGCCAACGTCATCGGCGCCTGCATGGGCACCACCGGCCCCGCCTCCACCGATCCGCGCACGGGCAAGCCCTATGCGTTGAGCTTTCCGGTGGTGACCATTCCCGACATGGTGCGCGCGCAGGCCATGCTGCTCGACTATCTCGGCATCGACACCTTGTTTGCGGTGGCGGGCGGTTCGATGGGCGGCATGCAGGTGCTGCAATGGGCCGCTTCCTATCCCGAGCGGGTGTTCGCGGCGTTGCCGATCGCCTGCGCCACCCGCCATTCGGCGCAGAACATCGCCTTTCACGAGGTCGGCCGCCAGGCAATCATGGCCGATCCGGAATGGCGCAACGGCAACTATCTGACCGAAGGCACCGACCCGCAGCATCGCGGCCTCGCGGTGGCGCGCATGGCCGCGCACATCACCTATCTGTCGGACGCCGCCCTGCATCGTAAATTCGGCCGCAGGTTCCAGGACCGCGAGAAGGTCACCTTCTCCTTCGACGCAGATTTCCAGGTCGAATCCTATCTGCGCTATCAGGGCATTTCCTTCGTCGAGCGCTTCGACGCCAATTCCTATCTCTATCTCACCCGCGCCATGGACTATTTCGACCTCGCCGCCGATTACGACGGGCTGGTTGCCAATGCCTTTAAGAACTCGCCGACCCGCTTCTGCGTGATCTCGTTTACCAGCGACTGGCTGTTCCCGACTTCCGAGTCGCGCGCCATCGTGCATGCGCTCAATGCCGCCGGTGCGCGCGTCTCCTTCGCCGAGATCGTCACCGACAAGGGCCATGACGCCTTCCTGCTCGAGGAGCCCGAACTGTTCGACATCGTCGGCGGCTTCCTTGATGGCGCGCGCAAGGCGCGCGGATTGAGGTGAGGATGCTGGCCCGCTCCGATCCCGGTCTCGCCAATATCGCCCGCAATGCCGGCGGCGCCCGCGTCGACCTGGTGCTGGTCGCCGAGATGGTCGAGCGCGGCGCCAAGGTGCTCGACGTCGGCTGCGGCGACGGCGAGTTGCTGCGGCTTCTGGCAGAGACACGGGACGTCGACGGCCGCGGCATCGAGCTGTCGCGCGAAGGCGTCAACGAGAGCGTGATCAAGGGCCTGGCGGTGATCCAGGGCGACGCCGACACCGATCTCGGCGACTATCCGGACGATGCCTTCGACTATGTGATCCTGTCGCAGACCTTGCAGGCTACCCGCCATCCGCGCGTGGTGCTCGAGCACATGCTGCGCATCGGCCGTCATGCCGTCGTGTCGTTTCCGAATTTCGGGCACTGGACGGTGCGGCTGCAATTGCTGTTTGCCGGCCACATGCCGCAGACGCAGATGCTGCCCTATAGCTGGTACGACACGCCCAATATCCATCACTGCACCATCAAGGATTTCGTGCAGCTTTGCAGCGAGATCGGGGTGAAGATGGAAAAGGCGGTGGCGCTCAATGCCTGGGGTAAGCCGCTGCGCCTCAACGCGCCCTGGTGGTTCTGGAACCTGTTCGGCGAACAAGCCGTTTTCCTGCTCAGCCGCAAGGGTTGAGCCTGGGCCCTCCGCTGGGGCCCGCCTCATTGCTGCATTGCAACTTTAACCTCGCGGCAGGCGCCCGTAGACTTGCGTGACAAATATACCTATGTATAGACTGTAGTATATAATATTATAAGAAACGTATATCTGGATTTTGTCTAGTAATTTTTCTTGAACGCATTGTCTAGAATGTAATAGCAGCCATGCGCCCCCTCAAATGACCTTTAATTGTTCACAAAACCGCCATGCTCGGACGGCGATTACGTCCTGCATCCGCCTCCGATTCTATCCGAAGCCGAGGCGTATTCTATGGATGAAGGGGACTAGATCAGATGAGGATTACGAAGAGCCGGGCGACAATCTTGCTATGTTCTGCCGCGATGGTCGGCCTGTCCAGCGCCGCCGTCGCACGGCCCAGCCACCACCATCACCACCATCATCATCATCATCGTCGGCATGTGGCCGCGACTCCCGCTCCGGTGCAGTCGAACTCGGCGATCAACGACCATCATTATGCGTTCCTGCGCAATGAGGCGCGCCGGCGCCGGCATGCGTCGACCGGCCGGCGTTACCGCCATCGCGCCGCTGCCGTTGCGGCCGCCCCGCGCGCGACATTTGGCGGCTTCACCAGCAGCACGCTCGTCGCCGAGGCGCGCAAATATATCGGCACCAATCCGACCGGGCGGCGGAGCCTGTGGTGCGGCGCTTTCATGGACATGGTGCTGCGGGAGACCGGCCATAAGGGTGGCGGCAACCTCGCATTGGGTTACGCGCACTACGGTCATCGTATCTCTGGACCGCGCGTCGGCGCCATCGCGGTGATGGGACGGCGCGGCGGTGGTCATGTCGGCGTCGTGGCCGGCATCGATCCCAACGGCAATCCGATCATCATTTCCGGTAACCACAATCACACCGTGGCGCAATCGATCTATCCGCGGCACCGCATCATCGCCTATGTCGAGCCGAACGGCTGAGCCGGCACCGGTCTGAGGCGAAACCGGAACCGATCTGAAGCGAAGTAAGCGCGCCTCGCCCCGCCGGCGAGGCGCGTTTTTTATCCATGGCTGTCTAAGCGCGATCGCGCGTCGGCGCCATGCCGCGCGTTCTATGCCGCAAGCGCGGCCCCACCGCGCCTTCCGGCTGCTCCGCATCAGGGAAGCCCCCGTGCAACGGGCCGAGCTACGCTAAGCCGGCTGCAGGCGATTCCCGACCGCGATCTCGCCCGCCTCCACCACCGCGGCATAGATGCCGCAATCGCCGTGCCCGAAGGCCCGCTGCAGCGTGGCCGGGATTGTCAGGTCGCGCATGCCGGTATCGGGATCGACATCGGTCGCCGCACAGCGGACGATGCGCTTGACCACTTTGAGCCGGACGCCACCGACCGCGAGCTCGGACCCAATGAGGTCGAATTCATGCCAGGCCGGCCAGCCGCGCACGTAAAGATTGCCGCGGAAACGCAGCGGATTGACCGGCGCTCCGACGGCATTTTCCACCGCCGCCACCGAGCCGAGATTGATGATCGAGACCACCTTCTGGGCCACGTCCGAAAAACTGTGCCCGTCGCCATAGAGCACCCGGGCCGGCCCGCGCAGTTCGTCGGCGCAATAGCGGGCGAAGAAGTCTTCGATGGCGGCGCGACCTTCCGCCGTGCGGAGGTCGCCGCGCGCGGCCTCGACGCCGCCACGGCGGACGGTCAGCGTATGGCTCGCGTCCTCATAGTCGGTCTCGAGCGCCGCCAGCCGCTCGTTGCGCATCAGCATCAGGAAGCGCTGCTTGGGGAAATAGGCGGGGTGGGCCGGGTCGAAGCCGGTCGGCCCGTTTTCGATGGCATAGAGCCGGTCGGCCGGCAGGGTCCCGCCGACGCTCAGCGGGACGCGCGCGAGCGGCTGCGGAGAGAGGCCCTTTACCGGATAGCGATAGATGGCCTCGATGATGGCGGAGGGCACGGACATGGTCCGGTATTCCTAGCAAATTCCAGGCCCTTTCGCCGTGGCGGATCGCACCGAATGGGTCTTCAATCTGCCAGCGGCGACCCCACATATGAGCGGTCGGCGGGCCGCCTCATCGGGACCCGCCTCGCAGCCGGTGCCCTTGAGGGGCCGAGGGAGTGACGACCATGAATTTCGACAAATATACGGACCGCGCCCGCGGTTTCGTGCAATCCGCCCAGTCGTTGGCCCTGCGCGAGGGCCACCAGCAATTCGCCCCCGAACATCTGTTGAAGGTCCTGCTCGACGACCCTGAAGGGTTGGCGGCCGGTCTGATCGACCGTTCGGGTGGGAATTCCCGCCAGGCGCTGCAGGCGGTCGAGGCGACGCTCACCAAGCGGCCGAAAGTCTCCGGCGCCGGCGCCGGCCAGATCTATCTCGACCCCAGCCTCGCCCGCGTCTTCGACACCGCCGAGAAGGCCGGCGAGAAAGCGGGCGACAGCTTTGTCACCGTCGAGCGGCTGCTGCTGGCGCTAGCGCTGGAGAAGGACAGCGAGGCCGGCAAGATCCTGAAAAACGCCGGCGTGACGCCGCAGAGCCTCAACGCCGCCATCGAGGCGCTGCGAAAGGGCCGTACCGCCAATTCGGCCTCCGCCGAGAACGCCTATGATGCGTTGAAGAAATATGCCCGCGACCTGACCCAGGCCGCGCGCGAGGGCAAGATCGATCCGGTGATCGGCCGCGACGAGGAAATCCGCCGCACCATCCAGGTGCTGTCCCGCCGCACCAAGAACAATCCGGTGCTGATCGGCGAGCCCGGCGTCGGCAAGACAGCCATCGTTGAGGGCTTGGCCCAGCGCATCGTCAATGGCGATGTGCCAGAGAGCCTGCAAGACAAGAAGCTGCTGGCGCTCGACATGGGCGCGCTGATCGCCGGCGCCAAATACCGCGGCGAATTCGAGGAACGGCTGAAGGCCGTGCTCAACGAGGTGACGTCGTCGGACGGCGGCATCATCCTGTTCATCGACGAGATGCACACGCTGGTCGGCGCCGGTAAGGCCGACGGCGCCATGGATGCCTCCAACTTGCTGAAGCCGGCGCTGGCGCGCGGCGAACTGCACTGCATCGGCGCCACCACGCTCGACGAATACAAGAAGCATGTCGAAAAAGACGCCGCCTTGGCGCGCCGCTTCCAGCCGGTGTTCGTCGCCGAGCCGACGGTCGAGGACACCATCTCGATTCTGCGTGGCCTCAAGGACAAATACGAGCAGCACCACGGCGTGCGCATCGCTGATTCGGCGATCGTCGCCGCTGCCACGCTGTCGAACCGCTACATCACCGACCGCTTTCTGCCCGACAAGGCGATCGACCTCGTCGACGAGGCGGCGGCACGGCTGAAGATGCAGGTCGATTCCAAGCCGGAAGAGCTCGAACTCGATCGACCGCGAGATCATCCGACTGAAGATCGAGCAGGAGGCGTTGAAGAAAGAGAGCGACGCCGGCTCCAAGGACCGGTTGCAGACTCTGGAAGGCGAATTGAAGTCGCTGGAAAAGCAGTCGGCCGATCTTACCAGCCGCTGGAAGTCGGAGAAGGAAAAGCTGTCCGACGCGCAGAAGCTCAAGACCGAGCTTGATGGGTTGCGCGCCGAGCTCGCCAATGCTCAGCGCACGGGCGAATACCAGCGCGCCGGCGAGTTGGCTTATGGCCGCATCCCGGAACTGGAAAAGAAACTGAAGGAGGTCGAGGCGACCGAGGGCAAGGGCGCCATGGTCGAGGAAACCGTGACCGCCGATCACGTGGCCGGCGTTGTCTCGCGCTGGACCGGCGTGCCGGTCGACAAGATGCTGGAAGGCGAGAAGGAAAAGTTGCTGCGCATGGAAGAGGAACTGGCCAAGCGTGTGGTCGGGCAGAAGGAAGCCGTGCAGGCGGTGTCCACCGCGGTGCGCCGCGCCCGCGCCGGCCTGCAGGACCCGCATCGGCCGATCGGCTCGTTCATGTTCCTGGGTCCGACCGGGGTCGGCAAAACGGAGCTGACGAAAGCCTTGGCGGAGTATCTGTTCGACGACGAGAACGCGCTGATCCGCATAGACATGTCGGAATACATGGAGAAGCACGCGGTCGCCCGCCTGATCGGCGCGCCTCCGGGCTATGTGGGCTACGAGGAGGGCGGCGCGCTCACCGAAGCGGTGCGGCGCCGGCCTTACCAGGTCGTGCTGTTCGACGAGATCGAGAAAGCGCATCCGGACGTGTTCAACGTCTTGCTTCAGGTGCTCGACGACGGCCGTCTCACGGACGGGCAGGGCCACACCGTCGACTTCCGTAATACCTTGATCGTGATGACGTCGAATCTCGGCGCCGATTTCCTGGTCAACCAGCCGGAAGGCCAGGATACCGACGCGGTCAAGGATCAGGTCATGGCGGTGGTGCGCTCGGCCTTCCGGCCCGAGTTCTTGAACCGCGTCGACGAGATCATCCTGTTCCACCGCCTGAAGAAGACGGAGATGAGCCGTATCGTCGACATCCAGATGACGCGGCTGCAGAAACTGCTCGACGACCGCAAGATCACCCTTACGCTCGAGCCGAGCGCGCGCGAGTGGCTCGCCGAAAAGGGCTGGGACCCGGCCTATGGCGCGCGGCCGCTGAAGCGGGTGATCCAGAAGTCGGTGCAGGACCCGCTCGCCGAGATGATCCTGGCGGGGACCGTCAAGGATGGCGAGAAGGTCACCGTCTCGGCCGGCAAGCAGGGTCTGACCTTCAACGGCAAGCTCGCCCAGGCGGCGTAAGCGTCCCCTCATCCTGAGGAGCCAGCGTAGCGGGCGTCACTAAAGGGAAGGGCGGCCTCATCCGTCGGGAACGCGTTGCTCCGCAGCGCTCCTCAGGATGAGGCCGAACGCGATGGGTGGGACAAGTGAATCGCCTGGCCCTGACCGCAACTGTTAACGCTGCTATTGTTGATCGGTTTGACGGGCCGTAGACACCGTACCGCCGGCGGTGGAGTATCGGGCATCCGATCCATGGTTTGGACGCGCCCAGACGTTCGGGCCAGCGGCAGTCACAAAGTCCGATTTCGGCCTACCGCACGACGTGAGAATTGGGCAAACTGCGGTTCTCGACATTGACAAATTACGAATGAGCAAATCACCGAAAGAACTGTTGGCGCTGCAGGTCGGCGACGCGACCATTGCCGAAAACCTCAGGCGCGCAGTCGAGGCGGGCGAACTCGTCGAAGAAGAGGACGGTTACCTACGATTTGCCGAGCCTCGGCAGCAGAGCCACAACTGGGCAACAGTCGCCAACGGGCCGCCGCTGGGCTGCGATTTTCTGATGCAATTCTTGTTTCAGCAAGCGTATGCCAAGTCCGCCGTACCACATCGGTGTAGCGCCTGTTACAAGGTGAAGGTCGTTCCGCGAACTTTGCGCGAGCTGGTGGCGGCCTGGGGTCTCGCCAAGCGCATTAATTGCCTCTCCAAGTGGGGCGTGGATTTCGACAATCCGTATTCGCAGAACGTCTATGCCGGTTATTACTACACAACTGGGCTTGACGGTGCGCGCGCTGTTTACAAGGTTGTCCGCAACATCATCGACAACGATCCGAAGCTGGGCCCCGACGTTCAGATGTTGATCAAGCGCGGCTGTTCGGAATATGAAGCGAAGCTTGGACCTTCCAACCGCTATACGTTCGCACCGGAACTGGAAGAGCTGGAAGCTTATCTCAAGACCAGGTTCCGCAGGACCGCACCCGAGAGTTTGCCTCCCGTCCCGATGGCGCACTGGATCGACACTGCCTTTCGCATCGGCGACGATACTTATCTGGATTTCACCAACGGCAGGCGGCTGAAACCCAAGATGGTGAGCTACGACCCTTGAGCGACGGTCACGGCCTTGTGCTCGGCCATGACGGACAACAGCTTGCGAACGTCCTCGGCGATGATTCCGCGATCGGCATCGTATTCGGCGGCCAGCCGGTCCACCAGTTCGCCGAACCGGCACGGCGCTTCGAGATGTCGCCAGATTTCGCTGCCGATGTCATCGAGACCGTAATAGTGGCCGCTGTCGAGGTCCATCATCACTGTCTCGTCGTGTACCACCGACGTCAAAAGGTTGGCATTACGGGCGACCACAGTCTCTTCGGTGATTGAGGGATCGTCGTTGGCGGTTCCAGCCATTTTCGTTCTCCGGCGAGCGAGCGATCGGTAGGATAACCCGAGTTCCAGCACGCCTCTAAGCGTTTCCGCCTTCGACCCAGCGGATAAATTGCCCGACATGAAGTCCGCGGCCGAATGCAAGTTTTACTTCGGGTCGACGCGCTTGGGCATTTTGGGCATCCCGGGGCCAATCGTCGAGGATTCGCTTCATGCGCGGCACGTCAAGCAGCCGGCTCGCGAGTGGCGATGCTTCTAACCGCTCAACTTCCTCGCCGATCTCCGCCCGCCTTTTATCCAGACGGCTGAACCATGTCACGCCTTGCGCGCCACGACGCGTCTCGTTGACGATTTCGGACGGCAGCCGATCGGCGAGAACCTTGCGGCCAAAAGAGCGGCGCACGCCATTCTTCTGATAATGCCATTCCGGCACCTTCAGCAGGAATTCAAGCAGTTCCCGATCGCCGTGGGGATCGCGGAACTCGAAGCCGAAGATCGTCCGGCTGGAAGCCCGAATATCTCGCGCAAACGGATCATGATCGAACAGATAATGCGCGCGGAACCTTGCCGGCTCCAACCCGGGATGGGTGAATAGGGGATCGAAGCCGTCCCGTCTCCAGGCCCCCGACTGAGAGAGTTCACGGGCGACACTTGGGGCCAGGCCGCTATAGCGTGAGACACTATCGGGGTCCCGACCCCGAAGACGGTTGAACCGCCGCCGTAGCCCGTACGGAGTCGCGGGCAGCAAGAGATCGCCCACGAAGGTTCGGAACGTGCCGCGGCGATCCTGCCGCGACGCCGCAATGAACTGGCGCGGCAAATTGGCGAATCGTCCCCCCCGCAATAGCGCCAGAAGGGAGAATTTGCCTTCCCAAGTCAGGCCCATATTGCCCGCGCGCCCGTCCTGAAGGACCGGAAATCGGTCGGACACGACGCGATCGTAGAGAGAACCGAAGGGCCCAAGAAGCCATGGATTCAGAAACGGCGCGGCCGATTTCAGGAAGAACCGAGCCGGGTTTTCCTCGAATGGATGCAGTGCCCCCTCGTCACAGAACTGTATATTCAGGTCCGGATACATCCGCGCCAGCGCTTCTACCTTGCCGCGCTCGCTGAGGTAATTTTTTGGCCCAAACTTGAGCGAGGAGTTTGCTGGTGGAACCACTGTGTAACACGTAATGCTTTGCGCCCCTCCAAGCCGGGCGGCCGTGGCGGCGACCGCGCTCGAGTTCGAGCCCGCCGCTCGTGGATATAGCAATCTGCGGTGTGTCTTGGGTTGTGCGCATCACCGCCTGGTCGAAGAGCTCTCGTGCTCGCTCGATATAGTCTTCTTCCTTTTTGAAGGGCGGTGGCGCGGCCAGATCTGGCGACCAATAACTGTCACGGCGCAAGCCGCTTGGGTCGACCGTAACCAAGGTGCGGTTCGGCACCCGCTCGATGTGCTTATAAAACGTTTGGCTCGGACGCCCGAGATTCAAGGCCAGGTAATTTGCCAGCGCGTCTTCGTCGAGAGTGCGGGGAAGGAAGGGCAATGACAATAGCGTGTTCAAATCCGAAGCAAACGCGACGAAGCCGTTGCCAAGATGGAAAAACAACGTTCGTTCGCCAAGGCAATCGCGCCCCAAAGTCAGACGCTGCGCAGTCTCGTCCCACGCGGCAAAGGCAAATGCGCCCAGGCCGCGCGCTATCCCCCGGGCGCCGAACCGACGGTAAAGGCGAATGAGCAAAGTGCCGTCATCCGTCGCGGCAATCTGTTCGGGCGAGAGCGAGAGCATTGCTCCCAACTCGATTCGATTGGTCAGACGTGCGTCGGCGAGACCCAAAAAATCGGCGTCTGCATGAACATCTGAACAAGCCGCTGGCTGGCCTCGCGTAAGTATTTTCAGGAGCGCGAACGTCGCTTTCCTTGACCGAACGACCTTGATCGACGACCCGCTCCCCCGGTCCAAGTGCTTTAGAAAAGATTGCGCCTTATCGTCGGCTAGAACACCCTTCAGAGAAACGATACCGGCAATACCGCTCACCGTTTGCTCAAGCATGGCAGGTGTCTAGCTCGGAGAGAGACCAATATCCTCACCCGATGTTGAAGCGGAGGCGTTAGTCTCGTTCAAACTCGTCATCATAAATTTCGGCGCATGCCAGCGCTTGCACGCGCCATCGTCGGACGGTTCGTCCGGGCGCAGCAAAGGTTGAGTCGTGCGGCTAGAAGGCTGCTCGCTCATCCGCCTACCCTCCTGGGGAAACCAAGTAACGTAAAAAACAGCAGATCACGGGAAGCTTGTACGCGCAAGGACTCCAATACATCCTCGAGTTGAATTGATATCAAGCGTGAGCTTGGCAAGCAAGTGGCCGCAAGTTCGTGACGTCGGGTCAGCGGGATTGCCTGCCGGGGGCCCGCGCTCGCCCGCCTAGCCGGACTTGAGTGCGGGCGATGATAGCGGAATTTAGCCTGCCGCGTTGACACCCCCGCCGGTTTGCAGCACCCGGCATCGGCCGATCGGTTCGTTCATGTTCCTTGGGCCACCCGGCGTCGACAAGACCGAGGTGACGAAAGCGCTGGCGGATCTGTTCGACGACGAGAATGCACTGATCTACATCGAAAGGTAGGGATACATGGAGAAGCCACGCGGTGGTCCGCCTGATCAGCGCGCCTCCGGGCTGGGTGGCTCTGACGAAGGCGGCGCATTAACCGGAGCGGTGCGGCGCCGGTCATACCAGGTCGTGCTGTTCGACGAGATTATCCGGTTCCACCGCCTGAAGAGGACGCAGATGAGCCGCATCGTCGACATTCAGATGACGCGGCTGCAGAAACTGCTCGACGACCGCAAGATCACCCTTACGCTCGAGCCGAGCGCGCGCGAGTGGCTCGCCGAAAAGGGCTGGGACCCGGCCTATGGCGCGCGGCCGCTGAAGCGGGTGATCCAGAAGTCGGTGCAGGACCCGCTCGCCGAGATGATCCTGGCGGGGACCGTCAAGGATGGCGAGAAGGTCGAGGTCTCCGCGGGGCCGCAGGGGCTCAGCTTCAACGGTCACGCGGTCAAGCAGGCGGCGTAAGCAGTCATCGCGCGCAACAACCGACGCTGTCATGCCCCGCACTCGGGTCCAGCCCTCGGCTGGCCCGAGCACAGGCTCCCGCGCGGCATCGAGTACTCCCGGTATTCGCTTTTACTGAATTGGCGGCGGTTACTGGATCATCCGCTTTCGCGGGTGATGACAGCCGAAGCGCTATTGGTTTTCCGCCACGCGCGCCGGCTTGCGCGCCATGATGCTGTCGAGGCGCTTGCGTTCCTGCTCGAAGCTCGCCAGCACGGTGCCGTGCAGTTCGCGGCCCTGCGGCAACTTGATGCGCATCGGATCGACGAAGCGGCCGTTGATGCGGATCTCGAAGTGCAGATGCGAGCCGGTGGACAGGCCGGTCGAGCCGACAAAGCCGATCACTTGGCCCTGGCGCACATGCTCGCCCTCGTGCGTGCCGCGCGCATAGCCGCTCATGTGTCCGTAGGCGGTCTCGTAACCATTGGCATGGCGGAGGAGGATGAATTTGCCGTAGCCGGATTCCCAGCCTTCCTTCTCGATCACGCCATTGCCTGCGGCGTAGATCGGCGTGCCGAATGGCGCCGCCCAGTCCACGCCGGTGTGCATCTTGGTATAGCCGAGCAGCGGATGGCGGCGCAGGCCGAAGCCGGAACGCATGATGCCGGTCAGCACCGGCTTGCGGACCAGGAATTTCTTCGCGCTCTTGCCGCTCTCGTCGTAGTAGTCGATCAGCCCGTCGTCGGGCGACTGGAAGCGGTAGAGCCGCTTGGTCTCGCCGCCGATGGTGAGCGAGGCGAACATGATGTCATTGCGTGTATCCGGCGCGGGATGCTGGGCGGTGCCGGAATAAAGCACCTCGAAGGAATCGCCGGGCTGGACCTTCCGCTCGAAATCGACGTCAAAGGAATAGATGCGAATGATGTCGTCGATGATCGGCCGCGGTACGTGATTGCGCAGCGCTGTCTCATAGACGCTCTGATAGAGACTGACGCCAATACCGGGGCTTTGGTCAAACTGGTTGTCGTCGGTGCTGTCGGCCACTTCGTTGTCGACATTGCGGGCATCGACTGTCACGTATTTTCCGGTATCCGACAGCGCCGCCACGGCGTCGATGGCGCTGTCGTCGGCCACGATCACGCGCACCGGCTGCATGCGTTTGGAATTGGGTACGGGCGACAGCAGCACGCGCAGCTTCTGCCCCTCCTTGAGGCCGCCGGCCCGGCCATAGGAGCCGAGCGCATGCGTGATGGCGGCGATCTCGTCATCGGTGGCGCCGAGGCCGTGTAGAACGCTGCCGACGCTGTCGCCTTTCTTGGCCACGATCACCTTCTCGTTGAAGGGATTGCCGCCGGTGGTCTGGCTGGCCGTCTTCGGCAGCAGCGTGATGTTTTCCGGCACGACGCGCGCTTCAAAGCCGGCGTAAGGATCCGTGGCGTTGGCCACGCCCGCATAGGCGAGCTTGATCCCGGTGATGCTGGCGCCGTCGCCGAAGTGTTTC
>CAVXFJ010000002.1:0-103771 GCA_963760995.1 uncultured Pseudomonadota bacterium
CATCAGCACTTGTGAGACAGATTTAGCGGCTTGAGGATCGGAGGATTTCTGGCTCATCGTAACCATCAAGGAGTGGAGATGAGACAGAAATCCGAGCGTGCCGAAATCGTCGTCCGAGCGGATCGTAAAGAACATCCGCCGGGCAACCCGCAAGCGCCATTCGGCCGAAGAGAAGATCCGCATCGTTCTGGACGGTCTGCGCGGGGAGGCCAGCATTGCCGAACTGTGCCGCCGTGAAGGTATTGCCGAGAGCCTCTATTACGCTTGGTCCAAGGAGTTTTTGGAGGCCGGCAAACGGCGGCTGGCGGGTGACACGGCACGGGCTGCGACCAGTGGCGAGGTCAAGGACCTGCGGCGCGAGGCGCAGGAGCTCAAGGCGGTCGTGGCCGAGCAGGCGCTTGAATTGCGGCTGCTTAAAAAACGTATGGCGCGCCCCGTTCGCAAGTGGTTTCACCAGGTAGTCTGACCAGTCTGCGTCAACGTATCCGGTCTCGGGGTTAACCCCCGGCCAAGATGGAGATCCGCGCATCCTGGTCCTAATAAGCTCACGGCGTCGATCAGCCATTTTTTTGACCAGGCTTCCAGGACACCGGTTGACTGTCAGGCCATCTCGCTTTCCACCACCCGCAAACATCGAAGGCCGATTAGCGCATGACGATGCGCGGCCGACCAATCTTGAATTACGCCGCCGCCGAGGCGTCGATATGGAACGTCTCGTCGTGTCGCAGCACCGCCCAGGCCATGCGCGCCAGCTTGTTGGCCAGCGCGACCACCGCGGCGTTCTTGTGCATTCTCGCCGTCAGACCGCGCAGCCACGCCCCCAACGGGGTCGGGCTCTCAAGCAGTGTGGGCAAGGCGGCTCGGGCGCCGTGGATCAAAAGCTTGCGCAGATACTTGTTGCCCCGCTTGCTGATCCCGAGCAAACGCGGTTTGCCGCCGGTCGTTACCTGCCGCGGCACCAGGCCAAGCCAGGCCGCGAGGTCGCGCCCCCGCGCAAAGCTCTCGCCCCGGCCGATGGCCGCGATCAGCGCGGTAGCATTCAGCACGCCGATCCCCGGAATGGTCATGAGACGACGTGCCGCCTCTTCGTTGCGCGCCCATTCCGCAAGCTCCTTGTCGAATTCCGCAATGCGACGGTCCAACTCGCACCACTGCGCCCGCATATCTTCGATCAGCACACGCATTCTTTGGCTGAGATCATCCTGCGCGTCCAAGCCCGCCAGATGCCGCTCCAACTGGCGCCGGCCTTGCGCAACCGTGATGCCCCGTTCGAGCAGAATTGCCCGCAGCTGATTGATCAGCGCGGTCCGCTCCCCCACCAATCGATCGCGAGCCCGATGCAATGTCTGCATGTCGAGCTGCTCCTCGCTCTTCAACTCGACAAACCGCATCGTCGGTCGCGTCGCCGCCTCGGCAATCGCTTCCGCATCGCGATCGTCGTTCTTCTGCGATTTGACATAGGGACGAACATACTCCGGCGACATCAACCGAACCTCGTGTCCCTGAGCCCGAAGAATGCGGCCAAGATGATGTGCCCCGCAGCAGGCCTCCATTCCCACCACGCACGGCTTCAGCTTTGCCGCGAGCTTGATAACTCCCTCGCGGCGCATGCGTCGCCGCAGCACGACGGCTCCCCCTCCATCCAACCCGACTATGCTGCAGCTGTTCTTGCCCAAATCAATCCCGAGAACCGCGATTTGCATTGCCTATTCCCTCCGAATCGGTTGCCCGAAGACAGTATGTCTCCGGCGCTGAGGAGGGGCGCGCCATCCCATAAGCATGATCGCGGATGGGGGAGACGAGGAATGAGATACCCCGCCCCCGAAAAGCTGGAGATCATCCGCCTGGTCGAGCAATCCCATCTGCCGGTGCGCCGGACGCTGGCGAAGCTGGGGATCCAGCCATCAAGGTTCTACCGATGGTACGATCGCCTCCAGGCCGGCGGACCAGAAGCACTGGAAGACAAGGTGCCAAGGCCGAAGCACGTGTGGAACCGCATTCCTGCCGCCATACGCGAGCGGATCGTCCAACTGGCCCTGGATGAGCCGGAGCTATCCCCACGGGAACTGGCCACGCGCTTTACCGATACAGCGGGCTATTTTGTATCTGAGGCTTCGGTCTATCGGCTGCTGAAGGCGCTCGACCTGATTGCCAGCCCGGCCTACATCGTCATGAAGGCGGCCGACGAGTTCAAGGACAAGACGACGGCGCCCAACCAACTCTGGCAGACGGACTTTACCTATCTCAAGGTGACCGGCTGGGGCTGGTTCTATCTCAGCACGGTCCTGGATGACTTCTCGCGCTACATCATCGCCTGGAAGCTGTGCACGACGATGAAGGCGCAGGACGTGACCGACACGCTGGATCTTGCGCTCGCCGCCTCAGGCTGCGACCAGGCACGGGCTGTCCATAAACCGCGTCTGCTCAGCGACAACGGTTCCAGCTACGTCTCTGCCGACCTGGCGGAATGGCTCGAAGCCCAGAGCATGGGACACGTTCGCGGCGCGCCCTACCATCCGCAAACGCAGGGCAAGATCGAACGCTGGCATCAAACGCTGAAGAACCGCATCCTGCTGGAGAACTACTACCTGCCTGGCGATCTTGAGGCCAGCATCGGTCGGTTCGTCGATCACTACAACTACCAACGATATCACGAGAGTCTGGACAATCTAACGCCGGCCGACGTGTACTTCGGGCGCGGCCAAACAATCCTGCTGGAAAGAGAAAGGATCAAACGCAACACAATCCAAAAACGTCGCTTGCAGCATCAAAAGAAAGCCGCCTAAACTAAAATCAGATGAGCCGGCTCCTCCTGTAAATCACGCCGCCATCTGTCTCAAATTATCTGACGACGGACACCCATGGGGAAGATCGTCGGTGACCGATGGTTGGCGACCGCTTGCCAAGTACGAAACCGCACTTTTGTTGACGGTTCAGAACCGCGCCGTAATGCCGAAAATCGGTCCATGCATCGTCATGTCGTATTCGTAGGTGTCCAGACCGCTGCCGCGCGTGTAGTCGACATAGAGGGCCTTGTAGCCGATCATGCCGCTCCACGTGACGTTCTGTGTCTTGGCGAATTCGTAATCGATGGCACCGATGGCCTGCCAGGAGAAGCGGCTGCCGACGCCAAAACCGCCGACGTCACCGCTTACCACCAGGTTCCAGTGAGGAGCGAGCTGATGTCGCAGACGCGCGCCGACAACGGGATCGACCCAACTCACGTTACCTGTCGCCGAGAGGTTGCCTTCGGCAGTGCGCGACAATCCGAGAATGTTCACCGTTCCGGAGATGGCAACTTCAGCGTCGGCCTTTTGCCACCAAGCACGCCCGCCGGCATAGACATCGAGCGCTGTCCCTGAGGTGGGTGACGTGTTCGGCCCCCAGTGAGCAACCTCGTAGGCGGCGGCGACTTCGGCGATAATCATTTGGACGGTTAGCCCGGCCGACACGCCGACGGAGGCATTAAACCGATCAACCCCGCGCGACCGCGTAACGCCCGCCCCCAAACCAAGTTTCATGTAAGCGAAATCGGTCAGGATAGCGAAGCGGCCATAACGCGCCTCGCCGAAGGCGGCGACCTCGAACAGTCCTTTAGGAAACTGCGTGTGCTCCAAAATATCGAAAAAGCTCGCATCGATATCTGTGGTACGGCCTTTGACCGTCGTCGAGCCGTTGAGGGCCGTCGCCCACGCGTAGGGTGTCAGGCTGAACGTCCAGGCTTCGAGTACCGGAGGAGGAGTAAGCGGCGGCGCTTTGGTCGGCATCGCGACATCTGCCGCGCTCGCGGCGCCCGTCAGGCCGAAAGCCATCGTCAAGCCGGCCATCCACCCGATTGATTTGCGCGATACCCGCATGTCACCCCCCGCTTCGTCTGTCCGCTTCAAATGACAAATAACAGCGGTTTATCGAGCGAAAGGATATTGCACCTTGGTGCAATCGTGCGACCGGTGCTTCGGCAGCCCTTTTGCGTTCTCTCTGCCCCCAAAGACAATATCTTTTCTGAAGACGTCGCATTAGGGGAGACGTCGATGCGACAACCATTGGAGCTGGCGTCGACCGGAAAATGGCAAAAGCGGTGAAGCCGCGGCCGGCTGCTGACGCCATTCTCCTATGCGGGCGTGGCGCGGCACCTATCGGCGAGCCTATTATTACTACTCAGGCGCAGCCGCTGAATGGCAGTCGGCGAGCGTGGCGAGCCCTGCATTGGTTTGTGCTTGAGTAGTGCTTGTATGCGCTACGCAACGGGTCAGGGCCTCAAATGGCCCTGACGCGCGTGCTGATACGCAGCCAAAGCGATTTTAATCCATTAAACAATGCGCATCGCCACGTTGATGCTTGGATGCTTGCGAATTGAACATTGCACCTCGGTACAATTGGCCTCAACGAAAATCTCGTTTAGCTGGCTTACCTGGAAAAGCGCGCATCAATCGACGACTTGATTTTGTCTCTCCAGGAGCAACGCCATGAATAAGTCTGCATCTGCCCTTTCGGCATTGGCGCTTGCGCTACTCGTGACGTCAACCGCAAACGCTCAGCAAACTAGTGTGCCGGGCTCGCCGTCGGCGACATCTCCGATTAGCGGTAAGCAGCTTCCACCACCTGATGCGAAGTTTGGCGGCGTGATCAAGGACGACGCCTTGCAATCGAGGCCATGGTGGGCGCCGCGCGTCGTGCCCCCGAAAGGCGCGCCGAACATCTTGCTTATCATCACCGATGACGCTGGTTTCGGTGTGCCGAGCACCTTCGGCGGCGTAATTCCGACGCCAACGATGGATCGCCTGGCGGAGCAAGGTCTGCGATACAACCGCGTTTTCTCTACCGCGTTGTGCTCGCCGACGCGCGCGGCGCTCATAACAGGGCGCAACCATCATTCGGCTGGCTTCGGCGTGATTTCTGAGCAGTCGACCGGATTCCCCGGCTACAACAGCATTATTCCGAAGGACAAGGCGACGATCGGACGCATTCTGCTTGACAATGGTTATGCCACCGCATGGTTCGGCAAGGACCACAACGTTCCCGCTTTCGCGGCGAGCCAGGTCGGGCCTTTCGACCAGTGGCCGGTCGGCATGGGCTTCGAGTATTTCTACGGCTTCATTGGTGGTGACGCGAACCAGTGGCAGCCGAATCTCTTCCGCAACACGACGCAGATCTATCCGTTCCGCGGCAAGCCGGTCGGCACTTGGAATCTGGTCACCGCAATGGCGGACGACGCTATCGATTACATCGCGCGCATGCATCAGATTCAACCGGATAAGCCGCTGTTCATCAAATACGCACCCGGCGCCACGCATGCACCGCATCACCCGACCAAGGAATGGGTGAACAAGATTCAAGCGATGCACCTGTTCGACGACGGTTACCAGAAGCTGCGAGAACGCATTTTCGCGAATCAGAAGCGGCTCGGCGTGATTCCGCAGGATTCGAAGCTGGCCCCCTGGCCCTCGAAAATGCTGAAGCCCTGGGATCAGCTCACCGCGGTGGAGAAGAAGCTGTTTATCCGCCAAGTCGAGGTGTTTGCTGCCTACGCTGCTTATAATGATCACGAGATCGGCCGCGTCGTGAAAGCCTTCGAGGATGCCGGCAAACTCGATAACACGCTGGTCATCTATATCAATGGCGACAACGGTACGAGCGCGGAAGGCGGGCCATTGGGTACGCCGAACGAGGTCGCGTTCTTCAACGGCCTGAACAAGTTGCCCGTCGAAGTGCAGATGAAATTCTACGACGTGTGGGGTACGGAACAGACCTATAACCACATGTCGGCGGCCTGGTCGTGGGCTTTCGATACGCCTTTCGACTGGTTCAAGCAGAACGCCTCCAGGCTCGGCGGCATCAACCAGAACATGGTTGTGTCATGGCCGGCCCACATCAAGGACAAGGGTGGCCTGCGCGAACAGTTCGTGCACGTCATCGATGTCGTCCCCACGATCCTCGAAGCCGCTGGCCTACACGCGCCGGAGATGGTTGACGGCATCAAGCAGGCGCCGATCGAGGGCACCAGCTTCGCCTATACCTTCGACGCAGAGAATGCGAAGGCGCCATCACGTCATACGACCCAGTATTTCGAGATGATGGGCCAGTGGGCGCTTTATCAAAACGGCTGGCTCTTGAGCACCAAGGTCAACCGGGCGCCTTGGGAAGCATTCGGACCCGCGAACCCTGATCCGCTAAACAATCAGGTGTTCCAGCTGTACGACCTGACCAAGGACTTCACACAGGCCAACGACATCGCCGGCCAACACCCGCAGAAGGTGGCGGAGATGCGCAAGGCCTTTATCGCGGAAGCGAAGAAGTATGAAGTGTTCCCGATGGATGCCTCGGTCGCGGCGCGGATTGTTGCGCCGCGCCCGAACATCACCGCTGGGCGTACGGAGTTCGTCTACACCCGGGCGATGACTGGCCTGCCGCAAGGCGACTCGCCGCTGCTGCTGAACACCTCCTACACGATCACGGCCGATATCGACGTGCCGCAGGCGGGTGCCGAGGGCATGATCCTGACATCGGGCGGCCGCTTCGGTGGATACGGCTTCTACTTGTTAAAGGGCAAGCCGGTGTTCCTGTGGAACATGGTCGACCTTGAGCGCGTGAAGTGGGAAGCCCCTGTCGCGCTATCGCCCGGGCGACACACGGTCGAGTTCGACTTCAAATATGACGGCAAAGGGCCCGGCACGCTCGTTTACAACAACTTCAGCGGTGTTGGCCGAGGCGGTACGGGCACATTGAAAGTCGACGGGGCGGTCGTTGCGAGCAAGGTGATGCCAAAGACCCTGCCGATGATTCTTCAGTGGGATGAGAGCTTCGACATCGGCTCTGATACTCTGACCGGGGTCAACGACGCGGACTACTCGCCGCCGTTCCCGCTGACGGCCAAGCTCAACAAGCTGACGATCAAAGTCGATCGTCCGAAGCTCTCGGCCGAGGACATCAAAAAGCTTGAGCAGGCGCAACGTAACAACGCGCTCAGCGAATGAGTCTCGTCGTGAGCAATGGCCAGGGCCCGACAAGCCCTGGCTATCATACGGAGCCGAACGGGGAAGTGACGAAAGCTTTGGCTGTGTCTTTTCGATAACGGAGGGTCTCAAAAATGTTGACCAAACGCGAACTTCTTCAATCCGGTGCAGTGGCCGCAATCGCGGCCGCGGGAGCAGCGCCGGGGCCGGCATTTGCGCAAATGCTGGCGGGGGCACCTGCCGAGCCCAATTTGAAATATTCCACCCCGATGCCATCGGGCGTCGCTGTACCCGATCAAGTCGAGACGCGGCTGGGCACGCTCCGATTCGACAGCGGCGTCCCCGATCAGGCCACCACCGACAAGCTTTACGACAACCTCGACTTCCAGCGCGCCGTGCAGGCGTATCTGCTTGGCTTGCCGCCGGTCAATCAGCTGGCGAACAGGCGCGCAATCCTGTCGATGGGACCGGCGAACAAGACCGTGCCGATCTGGGAACAGCTTATGGACTCTCGCACCGTAATGCTGACGCCTAACGACAACACCGTTTACAGCTGGACCTGGGTGGATCTACACGACGGCCCCCTGGTCCTCGAAGTTCCCCCGAAGGTGCTCGGGGCCATCGACGACATGTGGTACCGCTGGGTCGTCGACGTGGGCATCACCGGTCCCGACAAGGGGCGCGGCGGCAAGTATCTGTTGCTCCCCCCGGGCTACAAGGGCGAGGTGCCGACGGGCTACCACGTCGTGCAGTGCCCGACGTATAGCATCTGGATCCCGTGGCGCAGCTTCCTCGTCGACGGCGATCCGAAGCCGGGCGTGGACCTGGTCAAGAAATTCACCAAGATCTACCTGCTCTCGCAGGCCGCCAGTCCGCCAACGCTCAACTTCGTGGACATGTCGGGCAAACCATTCAACATGGTCGGACCTGCGGGTTACCAATTCTGGGAAATGCTCAATCAGGTCGTTCAGGAGGAACCAACGGATACGGTCGATCCGACCACGCTGGGTTGCTGGGCCTCCATCGGCATCCTGAAGGGCAAGCCTTTCGATCCCGACGCGCGCATGCAGAAGATCCTTACCGAGGCCGCGGCCGTGGGCGATGCCACCGCCCGGACGATTGGCTATCGGCTTCGTGGGAAGGACGGATACTTCTTCGAGAACTCGAACTGGCGGAAGGCCTTCTTTGGCGGCTACAAGTTCGAGTGGCAGCCGGGCGTGGCGAACCTCGATGCGGCCGCCTTCTTCTTCTTCCTGGCCACGGGGGTGACTCCGGCGATGGATACCAAGATCGTCGGTGAGGGCTCCACCTATCCCTGGGCGGCGCTCGACTCCAATGGTCGCGCGTTGAATGGCGGCAAGTACTACAAGCTGCACCTGCCGCCGCACATCCCGGTCAAGACGTTCTGGTCGGTGATCGTCTACAGCACCCAGACCCGTTCGATGCTTCAGACGGACCATCGCTTCCCGAGCGTGAGCAGCCAGAACAAGGACCTGCTCGTCAACGCGGACGGTTCAGTGGACGTGTATTTCGGACCGAAGCCTCCGTCGGGCAAGGAGCCCAACTGGGTGCAAACGGTTTCCGGCCAAACCTGGTTCACCATTCTGCGGCTCTACGGCCCCCTGGAGCCCTGGTTCAACAAGACTTGGCGACCGGGAGAAATTGAACTGTTGGAGGCGTGAGCCGACCAAAGCGCTTTTGGGCGGCAGTAACCTGCCGCCCAAAAGCTGGTGGGTTCCGTTGAGTCGTCATCCCACATCCGGATCGACCCTGCATTAGTCGAACGCTTCGGGCGCGTGATGCGGGAAAGCTTCACCAAAGGCTCCGCGCCGTTCCGGAAAGCCTACCTAAACGCTCTGATCGCCCGCATCGAGGTTGATGACGCGCACGGGATCAAGGGAAGCAGAGACCTGCTCGAGAAGACGGTCCTGGCGAGCCAAAACGGGAACGTGCCGAGTTCGCAGATGAGTACTAAATGGCGCGCCGGAAGGGATTCGAACCCCTGACCCCCAGATTCGAAGTCTGGTGCTCTATCCAGCTGAGCTACCGGCGCGCGACGCCGTCGATATAACGCGATCGCGGCGGAAGTGAAAGCCGCTATTCGGCAGCGACCCCCATGCGCGCCACTCCGCGCGCCTTCACCACCACCTTGATGGCGTTATCGGTGTGGTTCTTGGCATAGGCAATGGCGGTCGGCAGGTCCTCGAGCGCGAACGTGTGCGTGTGGATCAGCGCAGCGTCGAAGCGCTTCTGCCGCATCAGCGCCTCGGCGCGGTGAGTGGAACTGCGGCCCTCGCCGCGGATGCCGTAGACATAGATATTGTTGCGCACGACATGGGCGATGTCGACCGACACCTCGTCATGCATGAAGGCGGCGAGGCAGACCTTGCCGCCGCGGCTGACCATGTGCAGCGCCATGTTCACCGCATTGGGCGCCGCCGAGCATTCGACCGCATAGTCGAGGCCCTTGCCGCCGTTCGCCTGCAGCGCCGCCGCGACCGCATCGACCGTCTTGCCGTTGATAATGACATCGGCGCCGAGCTTGCGCGCGATGGCGAGGCGATCATCGGTGATGTCGACGGCGATCACCGGCGCGGCGCCGAGCGCCTTGGCCACCGCCGCGGTCATCAGCCCGATCGGCCCCATGCCGATCACCGCCACGCTCTCGCCGGCGACCAGGCCGCCCAGCTCGGTCAGCGCATACATCGCCGTGCCGGCGGTGACGACAAGCGCGCCGACCTCGTCCGGCATGTCGTCGGCGATGCGCGCCAGTGTGTTGATGTGGTTGACCTGGTATTCGCAGAAGCCGCCATCGGTGGTGAAGCCGTTGGCGCGATGGCCCTTGTCGTGGCCGGGATAGTTCATGCCGTAGTTGAGGCATGACGTGTACATGCCCTGGCGGCAGCGCTTGCACTGGCCGCAGCCGGCATGGATCTCGCAGGCGACGCGCTGACCGATGGCGAATTCGTCGACGCCGGGCCCCAGCGCGACCACCGTGCCCATGTATTCGTGGCCGGGCGTCCAGTTCTTGTTGAACGGCAGCCCGCCGCGGATCAGCGCCGGCGGGCCGTGATAGATATTGTCGAGGTCCGTGGCGCAGATCGCCACCGCGTCGATGCGCACCAGCACCTCGGCCGCCTTCGGCTCCGGCACCGGCTTGGCGGTCAGGATCAATTGCCCGGGATCACCGAGCACCCAGGCCTTCATGCTGTCGGGAACGGGAAAACGCGGGTCGGTCGAGATGGCGGCGTCCATGCGAACCTCGTCGGCGGCCGGTGTTGTGCCGTCCGGCCCGATCGCGTCTTGACGCAAGTCCCGCCGTCCCGCGTTGACTAAAATCAACCGGCACGGGCGCTATTTCGCCGCGATATCACTCAAATAGTCGCGGTATTGATATGAAACCCGGCGAGCCAATTCTCTCCCGTCATTCCGGGACACCGCGAAGCGGTGGGCCCGGAATCCATAATCCAGTGCTGCGGAGTATGGATTTCGGGTTCGCGGCCTTACGGCCGCCGCCCCGGAATGACGAACTGATTTTCCGAATGCCGTGTGACTCGTCATGCCCGCGCTTGACGCGGGCATCCACGTCTTAACGCGCCAAACGAGCCAAAGGCGTGGATGGCCGGGACAAGCCCGGCCATGACGTGAGAAAACCGGCGGCGCGATCACGCCGCGAGCTTCGTCTCCTTCGCCTCGATGACGTCGAGCTTGAGGTTCTTCAGCAGCGTATAGAGCGTGTCGATCTCCTGCTGCTTCGGCTTCGGCATGGGCGCACGCATGAACGGGCTAGGGATGAGGCCGCGCAGCCAGGCCGCCGTCTTGTAGCGGATATGCAGCCGGCCCATGTCGGCGACATAATCATGCAATTGCGACAGGCCGCCGTCCCAGATGCGGCGTGCCTCGTCGATGTCCTTGGCGTCCCAGGCGGCGAGATGATCGAGCATCGGCTCGAGCGCGAAATTCCAGAAGCCCGAGAGCGTGCCGTCGAAATAGCCGGTCGCCTTGTATTCGTGGAAGCGCGAGGCGAGCGCGCCCATCACCGCGACATGGTGGTTGAGCCCGCGCAGGCCTTTGGCGATGATGCGGAAGCCGTCATACATGTAGGTCATCTTCCAGCCGACCACGTTCGGCACCTCGCGGCAGATGGCGAGCGTCGCCTCCAGCGGCAGGCCCGGATGGAACGGTGGCTTGGCGCCGCCGACCGGATGCGTGATGATCGGCAAGTCAACGGCGCGGTCCTGCGCCACGATCTGGTCGAGCCAGATTTCCGGATAATTGTCGGCGTCCCAGCAGGAGGTGACGTCCTGCGCGCCGCCCGGCGGGGTGACGAAGATGCCGTCGACGCCGAGCGCCTTGCAGTCGCGCGCGGTCTCCACGGTCTCGTCGGTGGTCATGGCCCAGGTGCCGGCGATGATCGGCACCTTGCCATAGGCCTCCTCCATGGCGATCTCCAGCACGCGCCGCTTTTCCTCGCGCGTGAGATAGAAGATCTCGCCCGCCTCCGGATTGATGCAGAGGCCGCCGCCCATCCGCACGAATTTCTGGTTGGACAGGAAATAGCGCAGGAACCGCCGATAAGCCTGCTCATCGACTTTCATGTTCTGGTCGTAGGGCAGCAGTACCGCGACATAGAGATGATCGCCAACACCTTTGAGGGTGGTCTTCATGGAAGGTCTCCTTTGCAATTCCCAGCGGCGATTGTGTTGCTCAACATAGCCTATTCGAGAGGCTTGGCATCGATCAGTACGAAGGCGACGACGCACGGCTCGCCCGAGCGATTGGCCCAGGCATGGTTGGTGCCGCGCTGAACCAGGACGTCGCCGGTGACCATCTTTGTCTCGCCCTCGTCCATCACCGCCCAGATCTCGCCCGACAACACGATGGCGTAATCGATGGAATTCGTGCGGTGCATATGCGCGTGGCGCACCGGCCCGCCGGTCGGGGCGGCCTTGGCGGTCTCGTCGATCGCGACCGAGCCGCCCGCGGCGGCAGCCTTCGCCGCCCAGTCCTTGTCGGGCGGAAACTGCACCACGCGGAACACGCTGCCGCCGGCGGGCGGCGCCACCTGGGTCGGCACGCTGCACGGGTCCGCGGCGGTGGCGGCGCTGTTGTCGGCCGGCGTCGACGCGGTCTTCCAGAAATCGGTAACCGCGAAGTTCGGCTGGTCCATCACCGGCATGATATGCGGCGAGGGGGCATCCGACAGGATGACCGAACGGCCTTGCGCATTATGGCCGGTGACGATGCGGCGGTAGCGCACGATTTCCGCGCCGGGCGCGACCTTGGGAGCTTGCGAAGCTTGGCTCATGGTTCGTCTCTTCTATTGCGGGATCACCGGCAGCAGCAGATGCGATGGGTAGCGGCCGTCGCGGTAGATCTGGTGCAACGTCGTGCGACTGCTGACGATGTGGTTGGGGACATATTCGGCATTGGTGGCGCCGCCGACGCCGGTCGGCATGTCGGCTGCGGCGATGTCGATGCAGATGCGGTGGCCGCGGCGGAACAGATTGGCCGTCGCCATGATCTCGATGGCGTATTCGGTGACCTCGCCAGGCGTGACCGGCTCTTGCGCCGCGCGCGAGAGCGGATGCCAGGGCCGGCCCGGCTTGCAGCGCGTCTCGTCGAGCGCGCGGTGCGAGGCCTTGAGCCAGCCGCGGCTCACCTCGCGCTCGGGCAGGTCGGTCGGCAATTCGCGCTCGCCCTCGCGCACCGTGCGCACCGACACGTCCGGCCCGACATCCTTGAGGCTGACGATCCAGTTGGTGTCGTCCTGGTCGATCGATGCGAACAAGTTGAGCACAGACGGGCCGGCTACCAGCAGATCGTGTGGCAGCGGATCGCTCATGTAGCGCAGCGACTGCACCTTGTTGGTGAGCGTCGGCGGCATCTGTACGAAGGCATCCGGCGGCAATTCGTCGTCGGCGCACGACGGCATCGCCTCCTCAAGCTGCAGGCGCTCCCAGCTCCTGAGATAGAACTTGGTCCATTGCGTTTCCGGCAAGGGCCAATCGCTCGCGGTACGCCACTCATTGGCGCCCATCAGCCAGTAGCGTACCGGCGGCTCGTTCATGACGCCGGTGTCGATGCCTTTGAGCCAATGATCGTGCCAGCGCAGGATTTCGCCATGGAACGAATGGAACGGCCGCTCGAGATGCGCGGGGCCGAGGAAGGCGAGCTTCTTCGGCGACTTGAGGCGGGCGAAATAGTTCTGCGCGCCGTTGAGATGTGTCTTGTACGTATAGGCGTACCAGCCGGCGCCGGTATAGACCGGGATGTCGATTGCCTCGATCGCCTTCTCGGCTTCCTCGACCAGCGCCGGATTGTCGTGGGGCTCGATGAGCAGCCCGAAATAAGGCGGCATGTGCTGGCCCTTCTGCGTCAGCACATTGTAGACATGCGGATACATCCGGAAGTCCGGATTGTTCATCGCTTCCTGCCACAGCGCCTCGCGCTCGGGAGGCAGCGTCCCCGGCTTGCCCTTGTTCTGATGCAGCGCGGCGAAATGCATGATCAGGTAGCGGAAGAAGTGCAACACGCCGCCGGGATATTCCTCGCGGAAGCTACCGAGGATGCCGAAGGCGCCGCGCGGATCGAAGGGGAAGATCGCCTTCAAGTGCGGCGGCTTCTGCTTGGCGGCGTGGAACTGCTCAGCGCCAAAGCCGGAAATACCGACCATGCCGACATTGCCGTCGCACCAGGGCTGCTGCGCGATCCATTCGATCAGGTCGTAGCTGTCCCATTGCCGGCTGCCACCGCCGTCGGACTTGCCGATGCCACGCGGCGAGCCGATGACGTGCACGTAGCCGCGCGAGACGAAGTATTTGGTGTCGCCGGCTTCGAGCAGCCCGGCCCAGAGCGAGGACCAAGCCGGCTGCGGCGGCAGCGTGGCCGCCAGGTCCGGGCCCTGCAGGTCCTTGTTGTAGATGGAGAAGGCCAGCAGGACCGGGAATTTTTCGTTCGAGTCCGGGCGGTAGATGTCGACCGAGAGATTGACGCCGTCGCGCATGGGCACGGCGACGTCCTTCTCGGCGATCATCCCCGCCTCGCTCGGCGGCCGGTCATAGGCGACTGGCAGGCTGTCGCTGGCGACCGGCAGGCCGGCACGGGCATCAGTCATGACACACCTTATTATTCATTGTTTTCCGAACTTGTATCGCGGCAAGTCAAACTCCGCTCATTCCCGCGCAAGCGGGAACGAGCGGATGATTGCGTGTCTGCGTAATTGCCTCCGAACTCACGGGAACACGATCTTGTTGGGATCGAGCTTGTTGCGATAGAGATGCAGCTCGTTGCCGATCTTGAGATAGAAATCGAGATCGGATGGCTTCGCCGAATTGCTGAAGGTCGGGAAGCGCGGCGAGTTGTAGCCGATATATTTCTTCTCGATCTTGCGCGCTTCCTCCGGATGCTTGCGGATGAAGGCAAGCCCCTCATCGATCGAGGTGCGGAAGTTCTTGATCGTTTCCTTGTGCGCATTGGCCCAGTCGGCGCTGGCGATCCAGCCGCTGACGAAGACGTCGGGGTTGACCTGGGCGAAATATTCGGCGGCGATGCTGCCGATGCCGGTCTTCACCACCTTGGTGCGGAACGGCTCGACGATGGCCAGATAGTCGATGCTGCCGCTCTTGAGCACGTCGGGCAGTTGCGGCAGCGGCGCCTCGATCACCTTCACCTTGTCGAGCGGTACGTGGTTGTTGATCAGCCATTTGCGGAACATCACGTCGATGACGCTGTTGATGCCCGGCACGCCGACCTTGTGGCCGATGATATCGGAGGGCTTCGTATATTTGACGCCCTTGCGCACCAGCAGGCTGATGAAGGGATGCGCCGCGGTGTGGCGAGCGGCGCCGGCGACCAGCACCAGATTGAGGCCGCCATCGTCGGCCTGCAGCAGCGTCGGCACCGTGGTCATGCCGATCTGGATGCTGCCGGCGACGATCGCCGAGGGAATGTTGTTGACCACCGGGATCTTCGTCATCTTCGCATCGATATTGTGCTTGGCGAAGATGCCCTGGTCCGCCGCGACATAGGCGGCGAGGAAATCGGTCGCCGGCGGGTAGCCGATGGCGACTTTCACGGGCTCGGCGAAGGCCGAACCGGACATGCCGGCGAGCGCGAGCGCACCGAGCGCGAAGAGATGACGTCTGTTCATCATGATGCTTCCTCCGTTTTGCTTTATGTCCGCAAGTTCCGCCAACGCAGCGTGCGTCGTTCCAACAGGATGATCAGATGGTTGGCGGTATAGCCGAGCGCCGCGAGCAGGATCAGCCCGGCATAGAGATCGGCGCTGCGATAGCTGCGCTGCGCGAAGAAGATGTCCCAGCCGAGCCCCGGCAATGACGACTGCATCTCGGTGACCACGGTGAGGATGAGCGCGATGGCGAGGCTGACGCGCAGGCCGGCGATGATGTCGGGCAGCGCTGAGGGCAACGCGATCTTGAACAGGAATTCGCGGCGGCCGAAGCCGAGCACATGCGAGACGTCGGTAAGCTCGCGCTGCACCGAGGAAAAGCCGTGCACGCTGGCGAGCAGCACCGGCCAAATGGCGCCGAAAGCGATGACCGTCAGCGACATGGTGTTGCTGAGGCCGAGAAACAGGATGGCGACAGGGATCACCGCCGAAGCCGGCAGAGGCCGGATGAATTCGAGCGTCGGATCGAGCAGATCACGGGCGAGCCGCGAGGAGCCGATGGCGGCGCCGAGCGCGATGCCGGCGATCGAGGCCAAGAGCCAGCCGAACAGCATGCGCAAGGACGTGCCGAGGAGCGACACCCAGATCGAGCCGTCGGCCACGCGATATTCCAGCACCGCGATGGCGCGCATCGGCGACGGAAAGAAGATCGGCGAGATCAGCCGCATGTCCGCGAGCAACTGCCAGAGCCCGATCAGCGCCAGGGCGAAGGCGAGCGGCGCCAGCCGGTTGAGCAGGAAGGTCTTCATCGCGCCGACCCCCACAGCGTGACCGAGCCGGTGCCGACATTGCGCAAGACCGCATTGAGCAGATAGCCGAGGATGCACAGCCAGACGAGCTGCGCATACATGAGGCCGATCTTCAGCTCCTGCGAGGCGAGGATGAGGTGATAGCCCAGCCCGCGCGGGTTGAGCACGATCTCCACCGTCACCGCCACCACCAGCGAGATCGCAGCGGCGACGCGCAGGCCGACATTGATGCGGGCGAAAGCGGCCGGCAGGATGATCAGCAACATCTGCTTCCAGAACGGCAGTTCCAGCGCGTCGGCGACATCGAGCAGGCGCGGCTCGATGGCGCGCACCGCGGCGATGGTGACGATAAGGATCGGCCAGACGCAGGCATAGGCGACGATCGAGGCTTCCAGCGTGACGCCGAAGCCGAACATCATCAGCGCCAGCGGCATGAAGGCGATGGCCGGGATCGGCCGCAGCGCCTCGATGGTCGGCCCGGTGATGCGCTCGGCGAGCGGCAGCAGGCCGAGCACGGTGCCGCAGAGGATGCCGATCACCGCGGCGATGGCGAGACCGGCAAGCGCCGCCTCGAAGGTCTGATAGGTGGCGATCAGCAGCGAGCCGTCGAGCAGGCCGTGGACGCCGGCGATCAAGATATCGCTCGGGCGCGACAGCGATTCGAGCGTCAGCAGCCCGGTGCGGCTCGCCATCTCCCAGGTGGCGAGGAAGATGACCGGCACGATCGCTCCGAGCAGGAAGCGGCGCATCAGCGCGATCCTCCGCCGGTGGCACCGCGCACCGCATGGCGCGCCGACTGATAGCGCGTCAGCAGCTCGAACAGCTGGTGGCGATGCGCGAGGAAGCGCGAATTCTCGCGCGTGGTGAGCTGGTTGCGCGGGCGCGGCAGGTCGACATCGATCGTCTCGACGATGGTGGCCGGTGTGCCGCCCAGCACGGCGACGCGATCGCCGAGATAGATCGCCTCTTCCAGGTCGTGGGTGATGAACACGACCGTGGTCCGCTTCTCGGCGGCGAGTTGCAGGATCTCGTCCTGCAGGGCCTGCCGGGTCATGGCGTCGAGCGCGCCGAACGGCTCGTCCATCAGGAGCATCTTCGGCTCCTGCGCCAGGCAGCGGGCGATCTGCACGCGCTGCTGCATGCCGCCGGAAAGCTGGCCGGGAAACTGATGCTTGGCGTAGCTCAGCCCCATCTTGGCGAGCAGTTCGTCGATCACCGCGTCCTGCGCGCCCGCCGGCATGCCGCGCGCCTCCAGGCTCAGCGCGACATTGCCGCGCACCGTGCGCCAGGGCAGCAGCGCCTTGGAATAATCCTGGAAGATGATGGCGCGGTCGCGCGAGGGGCCGCTGATCGGTTTGCCGTTGAATTCGACGGTGCCCTGCGTCGGCTTAAACAGGCCGGCGAGCACACGCAGCAGCGTCGTCTTGCCGGCGCCGGAGGAGCCGACGATGCAGAGAAACTCGCCGTCGCGCGCTTCGATGTTGAGATTGTCGACAACCGTCAGCCCGCCGGCGGCGGTGTCGAAGCGCACCGAGAGATTGCGAATCGCCAATGCCGGCGCGCTTCGCGCTTCCGGCCGCGACGATACGCCTTGCTGTTGTACTGCCTGCAACCGGGCTCTCCCGACGCCCGCTCCCCCTCAGACGCGGGGAGCTTTCTTTTTTCTCCGAACTGGTTCATAGTTGAACATGTTCAGCTAACTGTCAAGCTGGCGCGGCCTGACGCGCGGTGTCGCACCAGCGGAGAAGTCCCTGGAATGTCCGTTGCCTCCACTGAGACCCGCCCGCTGGGGTTGCGCGAGCGAAACAAGCGCGACAAGCTCAAGCGGATCAAGGCTGCGGCGCGGGCGCTGTTCATCGCCAAGGGCTTCGACGACGCCACCATGCGCGAGATCGCCTTGCGTGCCGGTGTCGGGCTCGGAACCATCTTTCTCTACGCCGAGAACAAGCGCGACCTTCTCTTCCTCACCATCAACGACCAGCTCGAGGCGGTGACGCAGAAGTCGGAAGAGGCGATCGCGCCGACGGCGCCGCTGATGGATAATCTGCTGGCGGTGGCGGAACTGCATTACGAGTTCTTCGGCGACCAGCCGGCGCTGTCGCGCCTCGTGCTGCGCGAAATGGCCTTCTACGATACCGGCGCGCAGGCGCGGCCGTTCCAGAAGACGCGCGATCGGCTCATTCATCTGTTCGGCACCATCGTCGAGCAGGCGGCGGCGCGCAAGCTCGTCGCCCTGCCGGAGAGCCCGCAGTTCATCGGCTGGACCATCTTCTGCATCTTCCAGGTCGAGCTCAGGCGCTGGCTGGCGAGCGAGCGCTCCGACCTGCGCGAAGGCCTGCAGGCGCTGGAGCGCGCCCTGACCGTGTTGGTCAACGGCATCAAGACGCCGCGGCGAAATTCGAATTCGTAGCGGCAGGACTGACGCCCATTGTCGTCATTCCGGGGCGCGGCCTTAGGCCGCCAGCCCGGAATCCATAACCCCAGTGCTGCGGAGTATGGATTCCGGGCCCGCCGCTTCGCGGCGTCCCGGAATGACGGTCAGTGCTTGCGCATCTCGCTCGAGGTGTTGACCACCGCGTGCAGGGCGCGCGCATATTCGACCGCCTTGTTGATGTCGATCGGCTGCGCGTTGCGCGTATAGTCCTTGACCGCGAGCAAGGCCGGCGTCGGCGCGGCGAGCAAGCGCTGGATGAAGCCGTCGACTTCCTTGTCGAGCGTCGCGGGACGCGTGACGGCGCTGACCGCGCCCATCTGCAGGGCCTCCGTGGCGCTGAACGGTTCTGTCGAATAGATGCGGTACATCATCGACTTCAGCGGCACGCGATCGATCATCGACGAAGCCACCATGGTCGGCATGATGCTGTGGGCGAACTCCGGAATCTGGAAGGTGGCATCATCGGCGGCGAAGGTGACATCAGCGACCGCCGCCAGCGCAAAGCCGAAGCCCTGCGCACGGCCGCGCACCTTGGCGATGACCGGCGCGCGGGCGCCGCGGATCAGGCCGTAGACGCGGAACACGACGTCATGGGCCCGTTGCAATTCGAGCGCCTCCATCACCTTGCGCGGCGTGCCGGGCGGCGGCGGCTCGCGGCCGACGCAGAAATCGTCGCCGGCGCCCTGCAGCGTGATGATCCGCACATCGGAATCAACGCCTTGCAACAGGTCGCCCAACCGCGCGATCGCCGCATCCGACAGCGCATTGCCGGTCGCCGGCCGATTGAGCGTGATGGCGTAGACGTCGCCCTTGCGCTCGCCGTTCACCGCGTCGGTCATGATGTCTCTCCCTGCTTTTTCTTGGCGTCGTGGATCGCCCGCCAGATCCGCTCTGACGTCGCGGGCATTTCCATATGGGTGATGCCGAATTCCGACAGCGCGTCGACGATGGCGTTGATCATCACCGCCAGTGCCGGCGTGGTGCCGCCCTCCCCGCCGGCGCGCACGCCGAGCGGATTGGTCGGCGACGGCACCTCGCTCAGCTCGGTGTCGAAGCTCGGCAAACGATCGGCGCGCGGCATGGCGTAGTCCATGAAGGAGGCGGACAGGAGCTGCCCGGAACCTTCATCGTAGACGCAGTGCTCCCACAGCGCCTGGCCGACGCCCTGCACGATGCCGCCATGCGTCTGGCCTTCCAGGATCAGCGGATTGATGGCGCGGCCCACATCGTCGATGGCGGCATAGCGTACGATGACCACCTCTCCGGTGTCGGGGTCGATCTCGACCTCGCAGACGTGGCAGCCGTACGGGAAGCCGCCGACCTTGAACACTTCGTCGTGCTCGGCGGACAGCGGGCCTTTCAGATGCTCCGGCAGGTCGTCGCGCGCGAGCGCGGCGCGCGCCACCGCGAAAAGCCCCACCTCGGCGCCGGTCTCGGCCAGGCGGAACTTGCCGTCGGCGAACGTCACCGGCTTGTTGCCGGCATCGAGCAGGATGCTGGCGATCTCGCGCGCGCGCTCGATGACCTTGTCGCTCGCCCGCCCCATCACCACGCCGGCAAAGCGCATGGAGCGGCCGGAATGCGAGCCGCCGCCGACCGGCACGATGTCGGTATCGCCCTGCACCAGCCGCACATGCTCAAACGGCACGCCGAGCCATTCGCTGACGCACTGGGTGAACGAGGTCTCGTGCCCCTGCCCGCTCGACAGCGTGCCGACGATGACCTCGACCACGCCTTCCGGGCGCACGATGACCTCGGCGCGCTCGCGCGGATTGCCCATGGTCAATTCGATGTAATTGGCGAGCCCGATGCCGCGCAGCTTGCCGCGCTTTTTCGCCTCCCGGCGCCGCTGGGCGAAACCGTCCCATTCGCCGAGCGCCAGCGCGCGGTCCATGACCTGCTCGTATTCGCCGTTGTCGTAGGTGACGCCGGTCGGATTGCGATAGGGCAGTTCGGCGGAGCGGATCAGGTTGCGCCGGCGCAGCTTGACCGGATCGAACCCGTAGAGATCGCAGGCCATGTCGATCAGCCGCTCGATGACGAATATCGCTTCCGGCCGGCCGGCGCTGCGATAGGGAATGGTCGGCGGCGTGTTGCTGAGCACGGCGCGGGCGCGGACATGCGCGGCGGGAATGCGGTAGAGCCCGCTCACGATGCCGACGCCCTTTCGCAAAGGAATGATCGACGCGGCAAAGGCGCCAATATTGCTCAGGTGGGAGCCGCGCAGCGCGAGAAAATTGCCCTTGGCGTCGAGCGCAAGCTCGGTCTCGCTGATGAGATCGCGGCCCTGATAATCGCTGAGAAACGCCTCGGTGCGCTCGCAGGTCCATTTCACCGGGCGACCGATCTTCTTCGCCGCCCAGACCGCCAGCGCGTGCTCGGGGAACAGCGAATTCTTGGTGCCGAAATTGCCGCCGATGTCGTGCGCGACGACATGCATCGACTCCAACGGCACCTTGAGGATGTCGGCGATCTCGCGCTTGATGCGCACCGAGCCGCCGCTGCCAGCATGAAGCGTGTAGCGCTCGGTCTCCGCGTCATAGGTGCCGACCGCCGAGCGGGTTTCCATCGGCACGCCGGTGACGCGCTGGATCCAGGTGCTCAGCTTCACCACATAGTCGGCGCGGGCGAACGCTTCTTCCGTCGCCGCCTTGTCGCCGAGCTCGGCGTCGAGGCAGACATTGGACGGCGCGTTGTCCCACAGGCGCGGCGCATCCGGTTCGGCGGCGGCGGCGGTCGCGGTCACCGCCGGCAGTTCCTCGTAGTCGACCGCGATCAGCTCGGCCGCGTCCTTGGCGGCGTCGAGCGTCTCGGCCACGACAAAGGCCACCGCCTGGCCGATAAAGCGCACGCGGCCTTGCGCCAGCAGCGGATAGGGACTGTCGAAGATCGGGCTGCCGTCCTTGTTCAGCAGGATCGGATCGGGCAGCGAGCGCTGGAACTCCAGGCTGCCGAGGAAAAAGAAGTCGGGCAGGATCGGGCCGAGGCCGTCGGCGGCCACCTCCTCGCCGGTCAGCACGCAGAGCACGCCGGGGGCTTCGCGCGCCGCCGTGGCGTCGATGCCGAGAATGCGCGCATGCGCATGCGGCGAGCGCAGCACCGTGGCGTAGGCCTGGCCCGGCAGGCCGAGATCGTCGCTGTAGCGGCCGGCGCCGCGCACCAGGCGCAGGTCCTCCTTGCGGCGCACCGGCTGGCCGATGCCATTGCCCTGAGGCGCCTGCGTCATTTGTAGAGAGCCTTCGGCAGCCACAGCGCCAGCTCCGGAAACAGGAACAAGATGACGATCAGCACCAGCGGCGCAATGAGGAACGGAATGATGCCGCGGTAGATGGTGGTGAGCTTGATGTCGGGCGCCTGCGCCTGGATGATGAACAGGTTCATGCCGACCGGCGGATGGATGAGGCCAAGCTCGACGACAATGACGACGATGACGGCGAACCAGATCGGGTCGTAGCCGAACTTGGTGACGATGGGCAGGAACACCGGCACCGTGATCAGCACCATGCCGATGCCTTCCAGGAAGCAGCCCATCGCCACATAGGCGACGATGATCAGCGCCATCACCGCCACGCCGGGCAGATTGTAGGCATTGGCGGCATAGGCGAGCATCGACGGCAATTGCGTCTGCACCATAAAATAGGAGAACAGCTTTGCGCCGATGATGATGATGAACAGCACGCAACTGATGATCACCGAGTTGGAGATCGAATCGAACAGTTGCGCCCAAGTGATACGGCGGCCGAGCACGCCGAGCAGCACCGCGCCGAAGGCGCCGATCGCCGCCGCCTCGGTCGGACTGAAGATGCCGGCATAGATGCCGCCGATGGTGACCACGAAGAGCGCGATGAACTGCCAGGGCCCGCGCAACGCCTTGAGCCGCTCCTTCAGGCTGGCCGAGGGCTCTGTGGGTGCGTAGCGCGGGATGGCGCGGGCGATGATCAGTGCCACCAAGATATAAAGCCCGGTGAGCAGCAAACCGGGAAACAGCGAGGCGGCGAACAGCTTGGGCACCGACTGCTCGGCGATGGCGGCATAGATGACCAGGATGATCGAGGGCGGGATGAGAATGCCGAGGCTGCCGCCGGCGGCGAGCGAGCCGGTGGCGAGCCCGCCGTCATAGCCGGCCTTGCGCATCTCCGGCAGCGCGATGCGGGTCATGGTGGCGGCGGTCGCGACTGAGGAGCCGCAGACGGCGCCGAAGCAGCCCGAGGCGGCGAGCGTCGCCACCGACAGGCCGCCGCGCAGGCCCGACAACAACACGCGCGAGGCGACGAACAGGTCGGAGGACAGGCGGGTTTGCGAGGCGACCTCGCCCATGAACACGAACAACGGGATGACCGACAATTCGTAGGTCGAGGCGGAATCGAAAGGCGTGAGGCCGGCTAAAGCGAAGGTGCTGGTCCAGCCGGAAATGGCGGCGTTGCCGGCGATGCCGACCATGGTCAGCGCCGCCCACACCGGCACGCGCAGGAACAGCAGCACGAACAGCGCGCCCGCCCCCAATCCGCCGATGGCAGCCGGGCTCATAATTCGCGCGCTCCCAGGCCCGCGCTCGGGCCGACGATGAGGGCGCCGATGGCGGCGAGGATGGTGCCGACCATGCCGCTGCCGGCGAGAATCCAAAGGACGAAGACCGGCAGGCCGAGCTCGATCTTGTAGTCGCCATAGACATAGGACTGCCAGGCCGGCGCGAACATCGCCCAGGCGAGCAGCAGCAGGCAGCCGAGCGAAACGATGTCGGAGAGCCGTACCAAGAGGTCGCGCAGCCGCACCCCGATCGGCGAGTCGATCAGGTTGATGACGATGTTTTGCCGGCGGAAGAACACGGCGGCGAGGCCGTGGAAGACGAAGACGATGAGGCAGGCTTCCACGATGTCATAGGAGCCGTGGATCGGGCTGTTGAAGATATAGCGCAGGAACACGTCGCCCACCGTGACCAGGGTCATGACGGTGAGCGCCAGCCCGGCGAGGACCAGTTGCGCCCGCTGAAGGTGGTTCAGTATGGCCTGCATCCCGCTCCTTACCATTCGCAGGGCGGGCGCGGCGGCAGTCCTGCCACCGCGCCCCCTGCGGCGCCTATGCGAACACTAGACGCGCCGATCTCACTTTGTATAGGCGGCGTAGAATTCCTTCGCCGGCAGCCCGCGCTTCTCGACCTTAGCGATATCCTGCTCGGCAAGCGGCGCCAGCGTCTGCTTGACCTTGGCAAATTCCGCCGGGCTCATGTGGATCGGCTTCAGCCCCTTGGCCTCCAGGCTCTTCTTGCCGGCGGTCTCGGCGTCGTCCCACATCTTGCCGAACCATTCGGCGCGCGCGGGGCCGGTGGTGTCGTCGATCAGCTTGCGCAGATCGGCGGGCAGCGATTTGTACTTCGCCTCGTTCATGACCACGGCGAAGGTGGCGGAGGCGACGCCCGGCTCAAGCGAATATTTCGCCACGGTGCCGAGGTCGAAGCTGGCGGCGCCTTCATAGGGGAAGGTGGCCGCTTCGACGATGCCCTTGGCGAGCGCGTCCTGCGTCTCGGTCGGCGGCACGGGCAGGCCGACGGCACCGAGCTTGTCGATGATCGCCTTCCAGTTGGCGCCGGCGTAGCGCACCTTCATACCCTTGAAGTCGTTGAGGTTGTTGATCGGCGATTTGGAGATGAACATCAGCGGCGATGTCACTGCCATCCACAGGATGTGCAGGCCGGCATGTTCCTTGGCGAGATATTTCGGCGCGAGCTCGGTCAGCCGCTTGCCGGTGATGGCGCAGAGCGTGCCGGCGGACGGCGCGGTATAGGGCATGGTGGCCAGCTCGGTCAGCGGATAGCGGCCCGGCGTCAGGCCGTGCAGGCCGACGGCGATGTCGGCGATGCCGGTGCGCGCCAGGTCGAACTGGCGGTTCGGCGGACCGAGCTGCGCGGCCGGATAGATGCGAAGCTTCAGGCGGCCGCCCGACTTCTGCTCGAGTTCATGGCCCCAGGCGGTCAGCGCCTTCTGGAACGTGTGGTTCGGCGGCAGAAAGGTCGAAGCCTTGAGCTCGATGGTCTGCGCCGATGCCGTCGCGGCAAACCCGCCAAGCAAGAGACCGCACGAGACCAATAAGGAGGCACTGAGCGTATTGAACCGTCTTCCCAACCCGCCAATCATCGTTTCTCTCCAATTCATGCAACATGCATCCTGGCGGAGGAACCGCCAGTTTCGCGGGTTTCTAGGTGTCGAGTGATACCGCGTCCAATATAAATGCTGCCCCGGCATATAACTTTTGCGACTGGCGCGCCGATACCGGTGACAAAGTCATTGAGCCGCCGGAGCGGAAATGCGACACACCCGCATCGCGGTCCAGGCGCGCCGACGGACTTTCAGGTTCCGCCGCGATTGTTTGTCGCGGCGGCCTCAACCATATCGAAGGAGCGCCCCGCCGCCGCACTTGACCCGCGTGGGAAAACGACGGAAATCGTTCTAGGATAACGAATTAATAGAACCGCCGGAGACGCGGCGGCACCTGTTCGGAAACGCGCTCGGTAGGTCTGCCTCATGCATTCGCGTCTGTTGCGGCACTTTCTCGCGGTCGTCGACAATAAAGGCATGAGTGCCGCCGCGGCCGATTTGCACATCAGCCAGCCGGCGCTGACCAAGAGCATTCATCAGCTCGAGGAAATCCTCGGCGTCGAACTGTTCGAACGCCTGCCGACCGGCGTGGTGCCGACGCGCTTCGGCGAAATCCTGGCGCGGCGCGCGCGCCTGATGGATCTCGAATATCGCCACGCGGTGGCGGAGATCCAGGCGATCAAGGGCGGCACCGGCGGCATCGTCAATGTCGGCGCCGGGCCGGTCTGGGCGGTGCGCATCCTGCCGCCGATCATCGCCGCCTTCCGGCGCCAGCAGCCGAAGGTGAAGATCCGCCTGCGCACCGGCGTAATCGATACGCTGGTGCCGGCGCTGCTCGACGGCGAACTCGATGTGGTCTGCGCCTCGCTCGATTTTCCGGCGCATCCGGAATTCGTCAAGGAGCAGCTCGTCGACATGCAGCACGTCTTGATCGCGCGCGACGTGCATCCGCTCGCCGGCCGCCGCGAAATCTCGGCCAAGCAACTGCTCGACTATCCCTGGATCGTGCTGGTCAACGACTATGTCGGCTCCAGCCGCGTCAACTCGTTCTTCGCCGCCAACGGGCAGCAGCCGCCGCGCGTCGGCGTCGAGGTCAATTCGGTCTCCTCCGCGCTCAACCTGCTGCGCGAGGACGATTTCATCTTCAACGTGCCGACCATGATGCTGCCTTACGCCGAGCTGTTCGGCGCGAGCAAGCTCGCGGTGCGTGGCACGCTGTGGGACGCGCCGGCCGGCATCGCCTATCGCGCCACCAAATCGCCGGCGCCGGCGGTGAGCGCCTTCTGCGCGCTGGTGCGCGCGCAATTCGCCGGCGCGCGGCAGAGCCAGCGCCGCATCGCCGACAACGTGCACAGCTAGGCCGGCTGCGGCCGCTCAGCGCACGATCGCCGGCAGCCAGGTCGCCAGCGACGGAAAGGCAATCAGCAGGCTGAGCACGATCACCTCGAGCACGATGAAGGGCAGCGCGGCGAGATAAACCTGCTTGAGCGTGATGGGTTTCGGCGCCACGCCCTTCATCACAAAAATCAGCAGGCCGAAGGGCGGCGTCGTGAAGCTGATCTCCATGGCGATCAGCATCACTACGCCGAACCAGATCAGGTCGATATGCACCGACTGCGCGAGCGGGATGAAGAACGGCAGCGTGATCATGACCATGCTGACCTGATCGACGAAGCAGCCGAGGAACAGGAGGATCGATATCATCGCCACGACCAGCACCATGCGGCTGGCGCCGAAGTCCTTGACCAGGGCGAGCAAGCCGTCGGTCGCGCCGGAAAAGGCGAGTATCTGCGAAAAGGTCACCGAGGCGCCGATGATGAACAGGATCATCACCGAAATCTTCGCCGTCTCCATGATCGCCTTGTAAAAGCCCGCCCAGGTGAACTTCCGGTAGGCCACCGCGGCCAGTATCGACGCGACGCTGCCGAGCGCAGCCAATTCCGTCGGTGTCGCCCAGCCGGCCAGGATCGAGCCGACGACGACAAAGAAGATTCCGAACAGCGGTACCACGTAGATGAAGAAAGGCATCCAGCGCTCGCGCGCGCTGAGACCGCGATGCGCCTCGTCGACGGGCGCCAGCGCCGGATTATAGGTGCAGCGGCCGATGATGTAGGTGAGGAACACGATGCTCATCATGATGCCGGGAACGATACCGGCAATCAGCAGCTTGGCGATGGAAATGCCCGCCAGGCTGCCGAGCAGAACGGCGAGCGCGGAGGGCGGAATCAGCATGGCGATCGAGCCGGTCGCCATGATCGGGCCCATGGCGATGGAGGGCTGATAGCCGCGCTTGAGCATGTCGGGCAGCAGCGCGCTGCCGAGCACCGCGGTGTTGGCGATGGTCGAGCCGGACAGCGAGGAAAAGATCGTGCCGCCGACGATCGACACGATCGACAGCCGTCCGGGCACGCGCGCGATCAAGCGGTCGACGGCATTGATCGCCTGGAAGGCGACGTCGGTGTGAAACAGGATCTCGCCCATCAGCAGAAACAGCGGGATCGGCGCCAGCGTGAAGCTCGCCAAGGCGGCGAAGGTGTTGCGCACCATCTGGTCGAGGCCCGCGCTGCCGCCGAGGAATATCTGGGCGCCGAGCAGGTCGATGCCGATAAAGGCGAAGGCGACCGGCAGGCCGACCATCAGCAGCCCGCAGAGCGTCCCGAGCATGAGGATGAGCGCGGCGCTCCAGATCACGTCAATATCCTTCCTGCGGCTCGTCCGCCGCATGCGCATGCGCCGGCGCGCGCCAGGTCATGACCATGCGTCGGGCGAATTCGATGACGAGCAGCAGACAGCTCAGCGGGATGAACATCATCAGCGTCCATTCCGGCACCACGAGTTCCTTCACGATCAGGTCGCCGCGCTCGAAGCTGACCAGCGCAACGCTGAAGCCGTGCCAGCCCATCACCGCGCTGAAGAACAGCCCGGCCGCGTCGGCGACGAGCTCCAGCGCGCGCGCCACGGCGGCGGGAACGACGGTGAGCACGAGATCGACGCGCACATGGCTGCCCTGCCAGAGCACCCAGGGCGCGCCGACGAAGGTGGTGATGAACAGCGCGTATTCGGTGAGCTCCAGCAGCGCGCCGGAACTGTACAGTTCGAGATTGCGCAGCAGCACGTCGAGCGAGATCAGCACGGCGATGATGACAATCGTCAGACCGACGAGGAAGCCGCAAGCCGTGAGCACACGCTCATAGGCCAAGCTGATCCAACCCCGCATTCCCCGCTCCCGGCGCAGATCGGCCTGGCATCCCCGCATCCGGCCGCGCACCGGATGCGGGAGCCGGAGTGCGTTACTTCTTGGTCAGCAGTTCGCGCAGCTTGGGACCCGTCTGCGGATTGGCCTTGATGACCTCGGCCCAGCCGGTGTCGTAGGCGCGCTTGACGTAGGCGTCGCCTTCCTTGCCGGTGAAGGCGATGGTCTTGATGCCGGCTTTCGCCTGGCGCTCCTTCTCGGTTTCGTTGATGCGCTGGTCTTCCTGGCAGGTCGAATCCAGGAAGGCGGAGGCGTCCTGCAGGACCTTTTTCTGCGCCGCGTTCAGCGATTTCCATTTGTCGAGATTGACCAGGATTTCCACGCTGGCGCGATAGAAACCGGGATCGACCCGATACTTGGTGACTTCGTGCCAGCCGAGGTCGAGAACCCCTTGCGTCGGCCAGCCATAGCCGTCGACGGTGCCGCGCTCGAGCGCCGTGTAGACCTCGCCCGGCGCCGTGCGGATGAGATCGGCGCCCATGCTGGCGAAGAAGGCGCGATAGATCGGCGTGACGCGGATCTTGAAGCCCTTCAGGTCGGGCTTGCTGATCGGCTTGGTCAGATAGAGATGGAAGGGGACGCATTCCTTCTGCCGCGCCAGATCATAGGCGTTCATCTTCTTTTCGTGCAGCGCGTTCATATAGGCCCAGGCGCCGTTCTTGCGTTCTTCCGCGATGGTGAACTGGCTGAGCTTGATGGCGTCGGCTTCCGGCACGAGCTTGGTGTAGAAAGCCCCCGGCAGATTGCCGATATCGACCACGCCGGTGCGGATGGCGTCGCCGAGCTGGAACGGGTTCATGACCTTGCCGCCGCCGCCGCGGTAGTTGATCTTGATCTTGCCCTTGCCGGCCGCGTTGACCTTCTCGATGAAGCGTTCGAAATTCTTCGAGAAGGTCGTCCCTTGCGCGAAGCCGCTGACCGCCGACAGCGTCGCCTCCTGCGCGTGCGCCCGATCGCCAAGCGCCGAAGCACTCAGCAGGCCGACCGATACGGCGAGTGCCAATAAAATTTTCTGCGTCATCGCAGTCCCTCCCTTGGTCAAGAGCTTGCCGCAACCGTCGAACGGCGGCGGGCGCCCGGACGCGTCATGTTGGGCTTTATCGAACCCGTCTCTCGGGGCGCACCTGATCTGCGATGCGCGGGCACTTTATGGTGAACCGCGGGATGCGGTCGGTACCTTCAACCCCGGATTTTTATTGATGCGATTATGGATAGCGGCCTTGGCGGGGACAAGCGGCAATCCGGAGCGCAGGCTCGGAAAGATAATTCGACCGGCGGCGCGCTTGGCGCCAGACCGAGGGCCGCCTCGTCGACTGCAAATAAGGGTGCCGACGCAAAGATTTAGAGGACCATTCGAAGTCTATGACTTTGGCGATGCGTCGCTTCGATCCGACGCGCACGCGAGCCAACCGCGGCGCGTGACCCGTGGCCGCAAGCGGGCTAGGCTCGTTCGACTGCTGGCGCAGTCGATCGGCCGGGGATGACCTCGTGTGGCGCCTTTCCAGAATCCAAGCCGGACTGCGCACCCTCTTCCGCCGCCGGCGCGCCCAGCTGGCGCTGTCGGTGCGCGTGACGACGGCGGCGCTCGCCGCATTGGCGCTGGCGCTGGCGCTGCACCTTCGCCTGCCGCTGTGGGCGGTGCTCACCGCGGTGATCGTCACCCAGATGAGCGTCGGCCGCTCGCTGAAGGCGACGCTCGACTATCTCGTCGGCACCGTCAGCGGCGCCATTTATGGCGGCGCCATCGGCATTCTCATTCCGCATGACAGCGAATTGGCGCTGCTCGGCGTGCTGGCGCTCGCGGTGGCGCCGCTCGCCCTGGTCGCGACCATGCGGCCCAGCCTCTCAGTCGCGCCGATCACCGCCATCATCGTGCTGCTGGTGCCGGCGATCACCCATGTCAGTCCCTCCGCGTCGGCCTTCGATCGCGTGCTCGAAGTGGCGCTCGGCGGCGTCACCGGCTTTGCCGTGTCGCTCTTGGTGTTTCCCTCCAATGCCCACCGCCTGATCGCCGACGCCGCCGCGCGCACCCTCAACCGCATGGCGCGCGCGCTGGACGACCTCATCGCCGGCCTGCCGCAAGGGCTCGACACGAATGCGCTGCACCGCATCCAGGACGGCATCGGTCAGGCGCTGACGCAAATGAATGTGGTGGGCGGCGAGGCCGAGCAGGAACGCTCGGCGCGGCTTGCCGCCGGACCGGAGACTGGGCCGCTACTGCGCACTCTGCTGCGGCTGCGCCACGACCTGGTGATGCTCGGGCGCGCGGCGGTGCGGCCGCTGCCGGATGCGCTGGCCGAGCGCCTCGCCGTGCCGCTGGTACGGACCGGCGCCGCCTTCGCCGATTACCTGCGCGCGAGCGGGGTCGCGCTGCTGGCGCGCCGGGCGCCGCCGCCGCGCGATGCGGTCGACGCCGCGCTTGCGGCTTACGCCGCCGAGATCGCCGCATTGCGCCGCGAGGGGCTGACGCGCAGCCTGACCGCCGACGCGGCGGAACACTTCTTCGTGCTCGGCTTCGCCTTCGAGCAGATGCACAACAACTGCAAGGATCTGGAACGCTGCCTCGCCGAATGGGCCGGCGCCAGCCCCGCGCCGGCGCGCGCGGAGGACGGACAAGCCTGACATGCGTTGCGGGACACCCCGCATTTTCCTCGCGCGCGATCCGGGCTAGGTTGCCGGCGCTTGTCTTCGTTCATCGGGAACACATCATGCAGGCTCTTATCATGGATCGGGGTGTCCACCTCGATCCCGAGGCGGTGCGGCGGGCGTGCCCGTCGATCACCTTCGCGGTGGCGCGCGATACAAGCGAGGCGCTCGAGCGTTGCGCCGAGGCCGAGGTGCTGCTGGCGATGGCGCACGACGTCAGCGACGAATTGATCGCCCGCATGCCGCGCCTGCGCTATCTGTGCGCCCTGTCGGCGGGCCTCGACCGGCTGGAAACACTGAAGGAACTGAAGCCCGACGTGCGCGTCACGTCGGCGCGCGGCATCCATGGCCCGCAGATGTCGGAACTTGCCTTCCTGTCGATGATCGCACTGTCGCGCGACTTCGCCCGCCTGCAGCGCAACCAGAAAAGCCACGTCTGGGAGCGCTGGCCGCAGCATCTCCTCTACAAGAAGACCGCGGTCATCGCCGGCATCGGGCCGATCGCCGAGGAAATGGCCGCCCGCTGCGTCGCCTTCGGCATGCGCGTGCTCGGCGTCAGCGACGCGCGCAGCGAGGCAGCGCATTTCGAGAAGCTCTACAAGCGCGCGCAGCTCCCGCAAGCCGCGGCTGAGGCCGATTTCTTCATCGTGCTGGTGCCGCTGTCGGCGCAGACCCGCCATCTGATCGACGCAAGCGTGCTGCGGGCAATGAAACCGACCGGTATTCTCATCAATCTCGCGCGCGGGCCTCTGATCGACGAACCGGCCCTGATCGCGTGCCTGCAGGAAGGCCGCATCGGCGGCGCGGCGCTCGACGTGTTCGAGGCCGAGCCCCTGCCCAAGGACAGCCCGCTCTGGGACATGCCGAACGTGATCATCACGCCGCGCATCGGCGGCATGAGCGAGATTTACGCCGCGCAGGTGCTGCCGCTGGTCGTGCATAACCTGCACTGCTACGCCGAAGGCCGCTATGCGCAGATGAAGAACATCGCGCGCGGGTGAGCGTCCGCCGCGTCATTCGCCATCACTAAAATTCATGCCGGCGGCCGGACAAAGAATTGGACGAAGCCGGCCCGGCTCCGCACAGTCCGCCCGACCAGCGGGGCGCGGACCGATGGATTTTGTGCGCCGCAGCGACAGCAGGAGTGAAGAATGACTCAGGTGGTTGATCCGGAAAGCGGGCTCGCCTTCGTCGAGCTCAGCCATCCGTGGGGCATGTATACGCCGATCCATCCCGGCTACGAGGAGATTAAGCTCGAGCGCATCACCCATCACGCCAAGCAGGGGGTGATGACGCACAAGATCGTCACCATCTTCCACACCTCGACGCATGTGAACGCGCCGATCCACCTGATCCCCGAGGCCGCCGCGGTCGGCGCGCTGCCGCTCGAGACTTTCTTCGGCGCGGGAGTCGCGCTCAATATCCCGAAAGGCAAATGGGAACTGGTCGAGCCGGCGGATTTGGAAAAGGCGAAACCGGGCGTCGAGGCCGGCGACATCGTGCTGATCAATACCGGCTGGCACCGCAAATATGCCGACAGCAAGGAATATTTCGGCCACGCGCCGGGGCTCAGCGAAGCCGCGGCGAAATGGCTGATCGATAAAAAGGTGAAGCTCGTCGGCGTCGACACCGCTTGCGTCGATCATCCGCTGGCCACCTCGCTCGGTCCGCAGCGCAACGGCCCGCAGATCAAATATCTGCTGCCGGAATACAAGGAAGCCACCGGGCGCGACGCCAAAGCGGATTTCCCACAATGGAATCCGGCGCATCGCGCGCTGCTCGCGGCCGGTGTTCCAACGATCGAGAATGTCGGCGGCGATCTCGATAACGTCAGCGGCAAGCGCCTCACGCTGCAAGGCTTCCCCTGGAAATGGCTGGAGGGCGACGCCTGCGTCATCCGCCTGGTCGCGATCTTCGATCCGTCCGGCAACTATCGCATCGAGCCGGGAACGGCGAGCTAGATATGATCCTTTCGATTGAGATCGCTTCCCCATCCGTTCGTCCCCGCGAAAGCGGGGACCCAGGGCCAACGGCTCCGCATTCATGGTTGCCCCTGGATTCCCGCTTGCGCGGGAATGAGCGGAATTTGCTTTCGCGCTCCAGACCTTCATTCAGGATCAAGTGACATGGCACAATCGATCGCCGACCTGCAGTTCTACGACCTCAGCACGCGCTGGGGCCACGGCATGCCGCAATGGCCTTCGCGCGCCAATCTCAACGTGCGCACGCTCGAATTCCACGCCAAGGACGGGCTCCTGGTGCAGCAGTTCGAAGGCATCATGCATCGCGGCACGCACATGGATGCGCCGATCCATGTGCAGGAGAACACGCCGACCATCACCGGCTATCCGCTCTGGCGCTTCTTTGGCACCGGCGTCGCGGTGTCGGTCCCCAAGGGCAAGTGGGGCGTCATCACGCCGAAGGATCTGGAAAATGCCGAGCCGAAGATCCGCAAGAACGACATCGTGATGATCAACACCGGCAGCCACCGCAATTACGGCGACAATCCCGACTATTTCGCCTATTCGCCCGGCCTCTACAAAGAGGCGGCGGAGTGGCTGGTCGAGCGCCAGGTCAAGCTCGTCGGCGTCGACGTGCAGGCGCTCGACCATCCGCTCGGCACCTTCCTCGGGCCGCACGGGCCGGGGCCGGCGCAGCCGCATCTCGACGAGGAATATTTCGCCGAGAAAGGGCGCCATATCATCGAGGACTTCCCCTATTGGGAGCCGGCGCACAAGATCATGATGACCAACGGCATTCCCGGCATCGAGAATATCAGCGGCGAGATCGACAAGGTGACCGGCAAGCGCTGCACCTTCTTCGCCTTCCCCTGGCGCTGGCCGGACGGCGAAGGCTGCGCGCTGCGCGTGGTGGCGGTGCTCGATCCGAAGCAGACCTTCCGTTTCGAAAAAGGACGATGAGGTTCCATCTGTCATTGCCGGGCTTGACCCGGCAATCCATCCGTCGTCGCTAGAAGATGGATGCGCGGGTCAAGCCCGCGCATGACGCCGTAGGCCGAGGACAAGCACATGATCTCCGAAACATTGCGCAATCCGCTGTCGCTGTTCGACGTCAAGGACAAGGTGGCGCTGATCACCGGCGCTTCCGGCGCCTTCGGGCGCGGCTGCGCGCTGGCGCTGGCCGCGCTCGGCGCCAAACTGGTGCTGGTGTCGGGCAGCAAGGACGAGCTCGAGGCTGTCGCCGCCGAGGTCAAGGAGATCGGCGCCGATTTCCGTACCTTGGTGGCGCGGCCCGACAGCCTCAACGACGCCCAGTCCATGCTGAAGACCGCGCTCGACGCCTACGGCCGCCTCGATCAGCTTGTCGTCGCCTCCGGCATGAACAAGGCCGGCTTCATCCAGGACCTCGCCTATGAGGACTGGCAGAAGGTGATGGACGCCAATGTGCGCGGGCCCTGGTTCATGGCCAAGGCGGTGGGCAGCTATTGGATAGAGAACAAGGTGCGCGGCAAGATGCTGCTGATGTCTTCGGTGCGCGGCCGGCACGGCAACTATTCAGGCTATACCGGCTACTGCACCTCGAAAGGCGCGACCGACTCGCTCACTCGCGTGCTCGCCACCGAATGGGCGAAATACGGCATCACCGTGAACGCCATCGCGCCGACCGTGTTCCGCTCCAAACTGACCGCGTGGATGTATGGCGACGACGAGGTCGGCCAGGCCACCAAGGCGCGCTCGCTGTCGCGCATTCCGCTCGGCCGGCTGGGCGAGGTCGAAGACCTGATCGGCATGGCGATCTATCTTCTGGCGCCGGCCTCGGACTTCTGCACCGGGCAGGTCATGTATGTCGACGGCGGCTATACCGCCGGGTAGCGCATGCTGCGTTTGAGTTGATGCACGAACGCGCAACGGTCTCGGAGTTCTCCCCTCCACCTTTGTGGGGAGGGGTCGGGGGTGGGAGATCGATTTGAAATGCGAAGTCTTCGCCTTTCCGTTCCACCCCCCTTCCCTAACCCTCCCCCACAAGGGGGGAGGGAACGGGCCGAAATCGCCGCACGGCTTTCGGAGAAAACCACGCGCAAGATTGATTGAATGAGCAGAGGAGCAGCCGGTGGCTAAAGAAAAAATCGGCGTGATCGGCGCCGGCCTCATGGGCCACGGCATCGCCTATCGCTTCGCCGTTGCGGGACACCCGGTCGGCATCTACGAGCCGGTCGCCGCGTTGCGCGACACGCTGCGCCAGCGGCTCGACGCCATCGCTGACCTGCTCGGCGACGACAAGGCCTGCCTCGATGCCATCACCGTGCACGATCAACTGGCGCCGGCGGTGAAGGACGCCGCGCTGGTGATCGAAGCGGCGCCGGAGAAGCTGCCGCTCAAGCAGCAAATCTTCGCCGATCTGGAAGCGATCGTTAAGCCCGATGTGATCCTCGCCAGCAACTCATCGGCTATTCCCTCGACCGACATCGGCCGCCATCTCAAACATCGCGAGCGCATGGTCGGCACGCATTTCTGGAATCCGCCGCATCTGGTACCGCTGGTCGAGGTGATCCAGACCGAGAAGACCAGCGATGCCGTCATCGTCCGCACCATGGACCTGACGCGCGGCGCCGGCTGGAAGCCGGTGCATGCGCGCAAGGACCTTCCCGGCTTCATCGGCAACCGCTTGCAGCACGCGTTGAAGCGCGAGGCCATCGCGCTGGTCGAGAACGGAGTCTGCGACGCAGAAACGGTCGACGACGTGGTCAAGAACGGCTTCGGCGCGCGCCTTGCGGTGCTCGGGCCGCTCGAGCAGTCCGACCTGGTCGGCCTCGACCTCACGCTCGACATCCACCAGACGCTGATCCCCTCGCTCGACCGCAGCGACGCGCCGCAGGCGCTGCTGCGCGAGAAGGTCAAGCAGGGCAAGCTCGGGATGAAATCGGGCGAAGGCTTCCGCCGCTGGACGGCCGAGCAGGCCGACGCGGTGCGCAAGCGGCTCAGCCAGTACCTCGCCGCGCAGGCCAAGGCGCGCAAGCAAAGTAACTGAGGCGCGGCGCCTTTTTCCCTCTCCCCGCACGCGGGGAGAGGTGTAGACGGCCTTTAGCCCCGTCAGCGCGCGGCGATATAGGCTTCGGTTTCACGCAGCAGGCTGGCGACTTCCTCGTCGTGAATGCCGAGCGCCGCGAATTTCTTGGCGATGTTCCTGAGATAATCGATGCTCGGCCCGAAGAATCCCTTGCCGGTGGCGAAAAAGTGGATCTGTTCGTCGCGCGTCAGATCCGGCGCGATCAATTGCGCATCGTAGTCCGCGACGAAGGCGAGCGCGCTCACGCTCTCGTCCGCGACAACTGCCTTGACGAAGGTCGACGTGTAGGCCGGCCCGATCCTTTCGCGCAGCCAGAGGATTTCCGTTTCCTCCTCGATATGTTCACGAAGCACCCGAAACACCAAGCCGTCGCAACCCGATCCCTTGTCGAGCGCGGCCATCAGCCCAGGCATGTCCACCGTACCTCTACCCCCATGAATATCCTTGAGAATGAAGCGCCGCGCATAATCGGGAACGTGGGCGCGTCGGACCTCGGCAAAACGAAATGCCGGATCCCACATCAACGACCCGTAGGCGAAAATCCAAAGATCGTTATCCCGACGTGCCGCAAGGGTCTCGGCCCGCATCGCTTCGCGTTCCTCGTCCGAGTACCACCATTTCGCCGACAGGCCCCACTCTTTCGATTTCGCTTCCAGTTTGGCCACGGAGAAGGTGCGATATTGGGATTGCAGCGGATCGGCGATCTCATGACGCAATTCCGGATGATGCGAGAACGGGTCAAGTCCGGCATCCATGGAACGGGCTCCTTGATGGAAGGAACTCGATCATGCCTGACGGTAGCGCCGGTCGCAACGATCGCTCAGCGGCAATCGATCGCGCGCCGTAAGCACTCTTCACGCCCCTGGAGAGTTGATCGCGAAGCGAGCGCGCGCTTTTTTCCTCTCCCCGCTTGCGGGGAGAGGGTGGCGAGCCGCGAAACGGCGAGCCGGGTGAGGGGCAATTTCAGAATGCTCAGACTCGCGGCGAAGCCCCCACACCCGCCCATAGCGCGTGAAGCGCGCGATGGGCGACCTCTGCCCGCACGCTGGAGAGGTGAAAAGGCGCTAAGCCGTCATCGTCGCCGCCGGTTGCCTGATCGGCAGCCCGAGAATCTTGCGCGCTTCGTCGGGCGTCGCGGGCTTGGCATCGAGAGCGTCGAGGATTTTCACCGCCTTCGCGACCAGCGCCGCGTTGCTCGGCGCCAAGACGCCGCGCTCGATGTAGAGATTGTCCTCCAGCCCGACGCGCACATGCCCGCCGAGCAGCACCGCCTGCGCCACCATGGGAAATTCCTGCGGGCCGATGCCGAAACCGGTCCACACCGCATCCTTCGGCAGCATGGCGCGCATGAACATCATCGACTCCGTGGTCGCCGGCGCGCCCCACGGCACGCCGAGGCAGATCTGGAAGAACACCGGCGGCTTGATCGCGCCGGTCTCCAGCAGATGCAACGTCAGCCGCATATGGCCGACGTCGAAGGCTTCCAATTCCGGCAGCACGCCGGCGGCGTTGATCGCCCGCGCCATGGTGCGGATGTGGTCGGGAATGTTGAGGAAGGCGAATTCGCCGAAATTCATGGTGGCGATGTCGAGGCTGCAAATCTCCGGCTTCAGCGCCTCGATATGGGCGACGCGCGCCTCCGGTGCCATCACCGAGCTGCCGGGACCGGCGACGCCGGGATTGTCCTTCGACGGAATGTAGCGCGCACCGGCGCCGGTGGTGAGATTGACGATGACGTCGCTGTTGCCGGCGCGGATGCGCTCAAAAGCTTCACGATAGTGCTCCAACTTGGTGCTCGGCTTGCCGGTCCGCGGATCGCGCATGTGCAGATGCACGATGGTCGCGCCGGCCGCCGCCGCTTCCAACGCGGAATTGGCGATCTGCTCGGGCGTGACGGGAACGGCGGGATTCTTGCCGGGGGTGTCGCCGCCGCCGGTGATGGCACAGGTGAGGATGACGGGACGTTTCATGTCGCACTTCTCCGGCGCAAGAATTTGCGGTCCCTATAGCGCCTTTGCCGGCGTCGTCTCAAGCGCCAGCGCCGGCACGTTCCCTCATAGACGCTGGTTATGGCTTTGACGCGCGAAAGCATTGGACCCTGCGCGGCCGGAATGATCTCGTAGCCGGCATCGTCGGCAGTGCGACCGCGTCAACGTCGCAGGCATGAACCTGTTCGTCATCATCGGCATCGCCAAGGACCTCAAGACCCGCAATGTGATACGGGGCGTTATTCCGTTTGTCCCGTGCGACATCGTGCGGGTTGCGCTCCGCGTGGCGTTCCCGATTCTGGTCACCTGGCGGCCCGCCACCCTGCGATGACGGCCATGGCGGTTCGACTTAGGCAACCGGCGGAAATGCCCTATAATACGCCGCAAAAATGTGGGGGCGCGCCGCGCCGAGGAGCGCGGACGTGCAGAAACAAGAAATCAAGCGGCTCTTGAAACAGGGCCATCCAGAGGAAACACGAGACCGACCATGCGCACTTTCGTGAATATCCTGGCCGCCGCGCTGACGGCCTTCGTCTTGGCTATTGCGGCCGACGTGTTCCGCATCGTGTTCGGCATCAACCTCTACACCGAGCAGTACATCTCCGGCCTGCTGGCGTTGGCGTTGCCGCTCGTGTTCCTGCATGTGCCGGCCTCCGGCCGGCGCGGTGGGCGGCAAGGCCCTGTTCCCTGGTACGATCTCATCGCCGCCGCCGTCGGCTTTCTTGGCTGTGTCTATTTGTTCGTCCAGTTCCCCGACCTGTCGCAACAGGTGGCGGTGCATCCGTTGAAGGGACTGATCGTCGCCGGCATTCTGTTCGTCCTGTTTCTCGAAGGCCTGCGCCGCACCACCGGCCTGGTGCTCACCATCGTCACCCTATGCTTTTGCGGCTTTGCGCTGATCGGCGGCATGCTCCCCGGCGATCTCGCCGCCAAGTCGATCCCCTTCGCGCGCCTGATTTATTATCAGGTGTGGGATTCCTCCGCCCTGCTCGGCCTGCCGCTGAAGATCATCTCCAGCGTGGTGGTGGTCTTCACCTTCTTCGGCGCCGCCTTGTTCAAGTCGGGCGGCTCGAAATTCTTCACCGATTTCGCCATGGCACTGATGGGACGCTACCGTGGCGGCCCGGCCAAGATCGCCATCCTCGGTTCCTCGCTGTTCGGCACTATTTCCGGCAGCACCGTGTCGAACGTGCTCACCGTCGGCGTGGTCACGATCCCGCTGATGAAGCGGGCCGGCTACCGGCCGCACCTCGCCGCCGCCATCGAGGCCTGCGCCTCCACCGGCGGCCAGTTGATGCCGCCCGTCATGGGCATCGCCGCTTTCGTCATGGCCGAGTTCCTGCAGGTGCCCTATGCCGATGTCGCCGTCGCCGCGCTGATCCCGGCCATTCTCTATTATCTCGCGCTGTTCATTCAGGTCGATCTGGAGGCCGCGCGCAGCAACATCGCGCCGATGGATCCGGCGACGCTGCCGAAGCTGGCGACGGTGCTGAAATCCGGCTGGCAGTTCCCCATTCCCTTCGCGGTGCTCATCTACACCTTGTTCTGGATGGGCGACGAAGCCGACATGGCCGGCCTGCTGGCGACGGTTACGGTGTTGGTGCTGGCGGTGGTGTTTCCGTTCGGCGGCAAGCGCATCGGCTTCGGCGACGTCTACGAGATGCTGCGCGAGACCGGCCTGACGATCCTCGGCCTGTTCATGATCGGCGCCGCGGCCGGCATCATCATCGGCACGCTGAACTACTCCGGCCTCGGCTTCTCCTTCACGATGTCACTGTTGCATCTCGGCGGCGGCACGCTGATCGGATTGCTGGTGCTCGCGGCCATCGCCTCCATCATCCTCGGCATGGGCATGCCGACCGTCGGCGTCTACATCCTGCTGGCGACCCTGGTGGCGCCGGCGCTGGTCGAAATGCATATCCAGCCGATGGCCGCGCACATGTTCATCCTCTATTTCGGCTGTCTGTCGATGATCACGCCGCCGGTGGCGATCGGTGCCTTCGCCGCCGCCAATCTCGCCGACTCCGACCCGATGCGCACCGGCTATGCCTCGATGGCGTTCGGCTGGACGGCGTTCCTGGTGCCGTTCCTGTTCGTCTATTCCGGCGCCCTGCTCATGCAGGGCCCGTGGGTCGAAATCATCATCGACTTCATCACCGCGCTGGTCGGCGTGTGGTTCATTTCCGCCTCGATCATGGCCTATTCGGTGCGGCACCTGCGTCTCACCGATCGTTTCCTATATTTCATCGCTGGCTTTTTCCTGATACTGCCGGCCGGCTCCTTCGCCAGCGCGCGCTGGTTCAACATCGCCGGCGCCGTGATCGCGGTGTTGATCCTCGTCTGGGAGCGGCTGCGCAGCCGCTCCGCGATGCCCGTAACGGAAACGCTGCCGGCAAAAGAATAGCGCCGGCCAACTCGCATCGCGAACCGGCCGGCGCCAAACGTCTATCGAGCGGGTTACGACGCCCCGTTACTTGGGCGCGATGCCGATCTCCTTGTAGTATTTCAGCGCGCCGGGATGGAACGGCACGTGCTTGACGACGACCGACATGTGTTCCGGCCGGAACAGACCGAAGGGCTTGAAGATCGCAGCCAGCGCCGCCTTGTTGTCGTGCAGCGTCTTGGCCACCGTATAGACGACGTCGTCGGACACGCTCTTGTTGGTGAATAGCGCCATGTCGAAGGCGACCACATTGGTCGGCTCGTCGATGCCTTCCAGGCCCGGCCGCGGCGTGACCTTCGTCACATAGGAGCCGGGCAGAACCTCTTCCATGCGCTCGACCGCTTTCGCCGAATCGTCGATCGGCAGCACGCGCAGTCCGCCGACCGTGGCGGCGGCCTGCTTCACGGCGGCCGAGCCGATGGCGAAGAACAACACGTCGGTCTTGCCGGCGGTGAAGTCGTCGGCGGCCCGTTTGACGTTCGGCGCCAGCACCTTCTGCACGTCGTTGTAGCTCAAGCCGGCATTGGCGAGATGAGCCTCGATGATGCGGCCGATGGTCTTCTGCGAGCCGAAGCCGGCCGACACGCGCTTGCCCTTGAGGTCGGCAATCGACTTGATATCGGAATCCTTGCGCACGAACATGGCGACCCGATAGGGCAGCATCGCCGCCACCTGGCGCAGGTTCTTCTGCACGCCGTGCCCTTTATATTCGCCGGTGCCGGTGACGAAGAACGAGGTATCGAAGGCATTACCCATGCCGAATTCGGCGGTGCCCGCCTCGACGGCGTACATGCCGGACTGGCCCTGCGCCTGCACGATGGCGTGGATCTTGCTCTTGTCGCTGATGACCTTGGCCATCGCGGTGCCGGCCGAATTGGTATAGGAGCCGGTCGGCGTGGTGACGATGCTGACCGTCTGTGCGTTGGCGGCTCCGGCCAGCGCGAAGGCCGTCAGGCCCAGCATTGCGATGAAGTAGCGTCTCATTACAGTCCTCCCGTTTTTGGTCCTGGAGTGGTTACACGTCTAGGCGATCATCTCAATCCGCCGCCAGCACGTATTCGCCGTCCGGCAGCCGTTTCAATTGTCCCGCAGCGCGCAGTTGTTCCAATGCCAACGCCAGCTCGCGGCCGTCGTTGCTGCCGGTCTCGCGCATCAGGTCGGCAAAGAATTTCGGCCCGCGGGCGAGCACTTCGCGCAGGCTCGCGCTGCCGTTGACGGCGATCATGGGCGCATTGGTGCGGTGTTGCTGGATGTTGCGCGGCCAGTCCGCCGGCGCGGTGAGATCGATGCCGAGCTTGGCGGTGGTGCCGTCGGGGTCCGCCACCGGATCCTCGTAAAAACCGGGCAGCCCCGACGCCGTCACCACGTCGCGGTCGGAACGAAAGCGCGTCGACATCGCCCAGTGCACATCCTGCTCGTCGAAGATGTCGACATCGTCGTCGGTCACGACCACCGTCTTGAAGCCCGGCAATTTGTGCAGCGAGGCGATCGCCTCGCGCGCCTTTGCGCGGTCGGCGCGCTTGAGCGCGACGCGCACCGACTGGAACAGCGTCGAGCCCGGCGGCGCGTAGACCGCGGCCGGCTCGATGCCGGCGGAACGTAGCGTGCGCCCGGCGACCAGCTCGCACATGATCGCCGTCGCCTGATTGGTTTCCATGCGGGCGGCGGCGTGGCCGCCGTGCACGATCGACTGATGCAGGGCATCGGCGCGCGTGGTGATGGCGGTGACGTGGAACACGGGATCGATATGCATCGGGCCGTAAAAGCCCCAGAACTCGCCATAGGGGCCGTCCATTTCCCGATAGCCCTCGCTGCCGAGATAGCCTTCGAGCACGATCTCCGAATCCGCCGGCACCAGGATGTCGTTGGTCACGCAGCGCACGAAGGGCGACGGCGCGCCGCGCAGCGCGGCGAGCAAAGCGAATTCGTCGCCGGTCGGCGCCTTGAGCACACCGGCGAGGAAGTCGGCCGGATGCGAGCCGATGGCGAAGCTGAGCGGCAGCGTTTCGCCGCGCTCGAGCGCCGCCAGATACATGCTCTTCAGGTCGGATTTGTTGGTCAGATTGGTGTGGCAACTCGTGCGGTCGCGCAACATCAACCGGCGGCAGCCGACATTGCGCTTGCCGCTCGCCGTGTCGATGCTGAAGTCGATGGCCGAAGAAATATAGGGACCGGCGTCCATCTCGTGCTGCAGGTAGAACGGCAGCCGGGCGAGGTCGATGTCGTCACCGGTGATCACGCGGGCATGTACCGGCGCGTCGGCGGAGTCGACTTCGACCACCGGCTGCGGCGTGGCAAGGCGTTGCACCACGGTGCGGGTCAGGCTGCTTTCGTCGGTGTCGAAGGCCATGGCGAGGCGGCGACGGCTACCGGAAATGCTCGCCACCAATTCCAGCCGCTCGGGCCCGACGCTCGTGAACCAACTCGCCTGCGCCGTCGATTCAATCTCGCGCGCGAGGTCGGCCAAATTGATGGGGCTGTCGACGCGCCGCACCTCGCCCGCCGCCGCCAACCGTTCGGTAAAGCGGCGCAGGCGAAATCTGTCGTAATCCGGCGCGCTCACGCTCACCTCCGCTCAATACCGTATGCCGGTACAGCCTTTCGATGCCGGCCCATATTAACGCGCTGGCACTGCGGCAGAAATGGATCGCCCGCATACACGAGGCCCAGCATCGCCGGGAGCATCAGCCTTGGGGACAGGCTTGTCCAATTCCACCTTTTTCGATCGCCATCACCCCAGGGCATGGCCCGCGTCGTTCATGATCGAAGCGCTAGCGCGTGGCGCTTTCCCGCGGGAACTCGATGGTTTCCTTGTGGCCAAAGCCGCGGGTGTTATCGATCAAGGTCATGCGCAACGGCTCGAGGCGATAGAGCGCGGCGCGGGCATAACCTTCCTGCAGCTTGGGCGGACCGCTCCTCAATCGCAGCAGAAACGGATAACGAGCTTCGAGTAGCGCACGATGCCGCAGTTGCTCCTCGACGGTGACGATCTGTCGCGCCGCGCCGACCACCTGCACGCCGCGGATGGCGGCGAAGTCGGCATAATCCGGCGCAATGGTGGCGGCCACCCGCTGATCGGCGGCGACATCGCGCGAGTGCCGCGTGTCGGGATCGGACAGCCACACCAGCGCCAGGCCATCGCGGGCATAGAACAGATTCGCCGCATGCGGCCCGTCCGGCCCCTGCGTGGCGAGCGACATCACATGATGGACGTCGAGGAAATCGGCAATGCGATCGGCAAGGTCATCGGTCATTGCAGCAAGGCCTCGTACGGACGGGTTGGCGAGACATTGTCGCACAGGTGGCGCGACTTGCGCATGGCCGTCCGCTGCTGATGGCGAGGCGGCGCTGCAGTCCGCCTTGTTCTTGTCCTGTGAACTTTATTTCTGTATTGGGATCGAAGAAGTGCCGGCGGCCAAGCGGGGGAGACGATGGACGACAGCTTCGCCAAGGGGTTGCGGGTGATCGAGACGCTGGCGGCGGCCGAGCGGCCGCTCGGCCTCACGCAGATTGCCGCGCAGACGGGGCTGATCAAAAGCCACGCCCACAAATTCCTGCGCCGGCTGATCGAGCAGCACTACGTCGAGCAGGTGCACGAGCGCGGCCCCTATCGGCTGACTTTCAAGCTCTGGGAGATCGGCGCCCGGGCGCTGGCACGCGCCGACCTCGTCGGTGCCGCGCGCGGGCCGATGCAACAGCTCACCGCTACAACCGGGGAAACAGCGACCATCGCCGTCTACGACTGCGGCGACGCGGTCTACATTTATAAGACCGACGGCACCCAGGAGATTCGCACCAATGCCGATGTCGGCCGGCGCCGGCCCGCCTATTGCGTCGCCGCCGGCAAGGCGATCCTGGCGTTCCAGCCGCCGACCCTGGCCGAAGAGCTGGCCGCGCGCATCAAGCCGCATACCGCGCACACGCTGCGCAACATCTCCGAGCTGCTGCATGAGCTCGCCGCCATCCGTAAGCAAGGTTATGCGGTGAACCGGGGTGAATGGGTCGATTCGGTGCGCGGCTTGGCGGCGCCGATCCGCAATGCAGAAGGCAATGTCGTCGCCGCCTTGAACCTGTCGATCCCGGCGGAGCGGCTCGACAAGAAGGCGACTGCGCGGCTCGCACCGCTGGTCATTGCCTGCGCCGCGCAGATATCGCGCGGCCTCGGCTTTTCCGACGGCCGTTTCGAGCTGCGACAAAGCGCATGACGGAGCGCCACGCGACTTAATGCGCAGGCTGCCCTTCGGCCGCCCGCACCTGAACGCGGTCGACGAACCGACCGATCTGCGCGATGGCGGCGCGCGCCTCCGGCAGCACCGGCGCCATGAGCTGCCAGCCGTGCGGCACGCGCGGCCAGACCTGCAACTCAACCTGACAGCCGGCGGCGCGCATCGTCTCCGCCATGCGCACGGCATCGTCGCGGAGGATTTCGTCACTGCCGACCTGGAGCAAGGTCGGCGGCAAGCCGCGCGGATCGCCATAGAGCGGCGAAGCGTACGGATTGCGCGGGTCGGCGTCGGCCAGATAGTCGGCGGCGAAGGCAGGGATATCGTCGGCGTTGAGCATGGGATCGCTCTGCGCGTTCTGCCGCAGCGAGGCGCCGGTCAAGGCAAGATCGGTCCAGGGTGACAGCGCCGCCGCCGCCGCCGGCAGCGGCAGACCGTCGTCGCGCAGCTTCAAGAGTAGGGCAAGCGCAAGGCCGCCGCCCGCCGAATCGCCGATGACCGACATCCGCCTCGTATCGTCGTGGCGCGCGAGCATCCAGCGATAGGCCGACACGGCATCCTCCAGCGCCGCTGGAAACGGATGCTCGGGGGCGAGGCGATAATCGAGGACCAGCACGCGTGCGCGCGTGACCTCGGCGATACGCCAGGTGAAATGCCGATAGGTCGACGGCGCGCCGAGCCGATAGCCGCCGCCGTGCAGATAGAGAACATGATGATCGGCGCGCGAAGCAGGCGTGGCGACCGAGTTGGCCGTCTGGCCGCCGGCATCGACCGGCGTGGTCTGCGTGCTGCGCGGCGGATGCGGGATGAGCGCCTGCATGCCGCGAAAGGTCCGCCGCGCAAAGGCGATCGGCTGGTGATGCGATCGCCGCTTGACGAACCAGCGCAGGGCGACCCGCATGAGTTCGTTGCGCAGGCTGGAGCGCCCTCCGCCCTGCATGTTCAATGTCCGGCGCCCGCTGCCGCCCGCAGTTTCGGCACTTCGCTGTCGGCGAATTGCTCGCCGACCAGCCGGCCGTCCTCGATCTGGATGACGCGATCCGCGAACGAGGTGAGGCGCGAATCATGCGTCACCACCAGCACGCTGCGACGACCCTCGTGGGCGATGGTAGCGAGGATGCCCATGATGTCGCGACCGTTGCGGCTGTCGAGCGCCGCTGTCGGCTCGTCGGTCAGAATGGCGGACGGGTTGGAGACGATGGCGCGCGCGATCGCCACGCGCTGCTGTTCGCCGCCGCTCAACTGCAGCGGGTAGGAAGCGATCTTGTGCAGCAGCCCGACCTTCTCCAACGCATCACAGGCGCGCGCGCGCGCTTCCGGGCCGTGCTCGCCGCGCACGTCGAGCGCCAACTGCACATTCTCCGCCGCGGTCAGAGTCGGAAACAGGTGGTAGGTCTGGAAAACGAAACCGATGTGCTCGCGCCGGATGCGCGCGAGCTTCTCGGGTCCGGCGCCGGTACTCGACATGCCGCGTACCTCGACCGTCCCGGTGGTCGGCGTCAGCATGCAGCCGAGCACCGAAAGCAACGTCGTCTTGCCGCTGCCGGAGGGGCCCATCAACATGGTGACCTCGCCGCCATGGAGGGACAGCGACACATCCTTGAGCGCGCGTACTTCGCCGGCGCCGCTACCGAGCACCTTGTTGATGTCGCGTGCCTCGATAATCGGATCGCTCATCGGGTGAACACCATGGCGGGATCGATGCGCACGACGCGCAGGATGGCGGCGAAGGCGGAGACGAGGCACATGCCCACGGTCAAGGCGAAGACGCCCATCATAAGGCCGGGTGTGATCACGACGGGCAAGGCGCCTTGCGCCGTGACGAAGACCACGATGAAGCCGATGATGGCGGCAAAGCTGAAACCGACCACGGCGTTGAGCAGCGCCTGGTAGATAATGACGCCGTAAACATAGCCCTTCGACGAGCCCATCGCGCGCAAAGTGGCGAATTCGTCGACGTGATCCTTGGTGCTGGAATAGAGGGTTTGGGCGACGATGACGGTGCCCACGATGATGCCCAGCAAGGCGCCGGCGAACAGGGCGGCGCCGGCCCCGGTGCCGAACAGCCAGAACACGCGACTGCGCTCGCGGAACTGCGCCGAGGTGAGCACCTCGACATTGCGCAGGCTCGCCTCAAGGTTGGCGCGCACCAGGCCGCGATCGGCGCCGGGCTTGAGTTTCACCAGGAAATAGCTCGCCTTGCTCGTCGGTACGCCGGTATAGGCGCGCGCCTGGCTCAAATCGGTGAACACATAGGGCGTGGTGGTGAAGGAGCGGATTCCCTCGGTCAGCGCGGCGACGCGCACCGAATGGCCGCGGATTTCCGCCTTCTGGTCGAGTTTCGACACGCCGAGCCGCTCGTCATAGGTGCGGTCGACGGCAACCGTGTCCGGCTGCGACAGCGCCTTGAGCGAGCCGGCGTCGATGTTCCAGGGCGTGAGCACGCCGTCCTTCATGTCGGCGCCGACGACGAAGACCGGCGTCATCTCGCCGGTCGGCAAGCGCCAGTCGGCAAAGCCGATCACCAGCGGCGAGGCCTTGGCGACGCCATCGACCACCATGATGGCGCGCTGGGTGCTCGCCTGCAGCAACGACGGGTCCTCGAAGCATTTGGTGCCCTTGCGCATCACCCATAGATCGGCATTGGCGTGGTCGACCATCTTGGTGACCATCTGTCCGAAGCCGAGATAGAGGCCCATCTGCACCATCACCAGCACGACGGAAAAAACGATGCCGACCATGGTGGCGACGAAGCGCAGCCGGTCGTGGAAGAGGTTGCGCCAGGCGAGCGTCAGATTGAGCGACATGTCGCCGTATCCCTGGTGACCGTGCGCATCAGCGCGGAACCGGCGAAATGGCGCGTCTGACCGCGAGCACGCGGGGCACGGCCGCGGCGTGGAACGCAAGGCTCGTGGTCCAGCTCAAGGTCAGCGCGCCGGCGAGCACGATCGCCGCCTTGCCGACGACGAAGATGTCGCTGCCGAGCAACACGTATTGCAGCCACACCACGAACACATAGTGCAGCAGATACATCGTATAGGCATTGGCGGAGAGACTATCGACAATCCACAGGCGCAGCCGCGCGGCAAAACGCAGCGACACGGCGAGCAGGAACAGCGCGCCGGCCGCCGAGGCAATGGGGAAGGCGAGCGCGGCGGCAAGCTGCGCGGCGAATGCGGCCTTGCTCCAGTTTGGCATGGTCAGCGAGGTCAGCCCGGCCCAGGCAAAGAAGCTCACGACGGCAGCGGCGAGGAAGACGGGCCACCGGCGCGCCAGCGCGCCGTCGCTGGTGATCAGGCCGCGTTCCAGGCCGCGGGCGCCGAGCGCAAAGCCTGCGAAAAAGAAAACGAGATACTGCAGCGGCCGGCAGAGTTGCAGCGAGAACGGCCCCAGCGCGCTCCATTTCCACGGCGAGAACGCGAGCACCAATGGAACATAGGCGAGCACCGAGGCCGCCGCCAAAATCGCCAGGAATGCAAAGGGACGCTCATCGGCGCGCGCAACGAGCCGTCCCAGCCACGATGCGGAACGCGGCGCCAGCGCGTAAAGCGCCGCGCCCAACGCATTCGCCATGAAGAGCTGCCACAGGAACCATTCCGGACCGCTCGGCCAGAACGGCAGCGAAAACCATTGCTGCCAAAATCCGACCACACTCGGATCGGCGCTGCGTTGCAAATAGGCCGGATAATAAGCCAGCGGGCTGAGAATGATCGCTGCCAGCAAGAAAGGCACACCGATGCGCCAGATGCGGTCGGAGACATAAGTGCTGCCGCCCTTGCGCCGCAGGCTGCCGGCGGCGAACAGGCCGGACAAGAGGAACATCAACGACATCAGGCTGACGTCCTGCCAGGCGCAGAATATGTCGAGGCCAAGCCAATGATGCGCATCGACGATGGGAAAGGCCTGCCAGTGATAGGGCGGCTGATTGAAGGCGCCCTGCGGCGCCGGCGCCGACGCGAGATAGGCGAGGCACGCGTGGAACGCGACCACGATGATGATCACCAAGGCCCGGAGATTGCTGAGGGCGATAGATGACTTGCTCATGCGTTTGAAACCCTGCCGCCGGCGAAAATCCGCATTTTCGTAACGGCACATGGTCAGCAAAGTTCCCATGGCGGCGTCAAAACGTCAATATTTTCAATGAAACATACGCGCGACCGTCCGCAAATGCCGTTAAGCGTCAAGGCCCTGCCGGATGCTCATGCGGGCGATGGAGGCGCCGCAGCAAGTGGAACATTGCGGTGCACACTGATCGACAAGCTGCGGTTCGGTGTCGGCTCGTCCGGCGTGGATCGGCTGGCGAATGACACAAGGATGCCGCCGCGCGCGATGTCGGCCGCATCGCTGTTGCCCTGCAGCACCGCCAACGCAGCTTGCGCATCGTCGCCGATCGGCGCGGGCTGGCGCCGGCTTTCATTCCAGGCCGAAATGCTTTGCGTCGCCATCATCGCCTCGATGGCCGCGGCAAGATCGCGCAGGTCGTCGCCGTTGTGACTTTGCGGCGCGATCAGGCCGAGAAAGCTTTTCAGGCAATCCAAGGCGAAGACGAAATTGCCGCCGTCGAGCATGGCGGGCTTAAAGCTGAGATCGAGGCCGTCGATCACTTCTTTCCGCAGCGCGACGGACAGCGCGACAAGCATCCGGAAGCGCGGACCTTCGGGGTGAAATTCGATGACGCTATCGCCGTCCACAATGTCACGACGGTCGGACTCGATAAACGAGAACCAGGCGAAGAAGCCGCCCTGCGTCAGCACAGCGAGCGGCCGGCCGATAAGACCCAGATCGGTCTGAGCGGGAGGCGCAGCGCGGTCGGTCATCGCACGTCCGATTTAACGACTGGCACACTACACCGCCCCTGGAGGGGGGAGGTCGGCCGCCTGAGCGAGAGCGAAGGCGGTCGGGAGGGGGTGAATCGCGAAGCGAGCCAGTTCACCCCACCCCGCACGCCTTTGGCGTGGGGCACTCCCCCTCCAGGGGAGGGTGAAACACGCTTGCCGGCGCTTCGACCCCACGAGATGACAGTCTAGATCACTTTTCCCGGATTGAGAATCGCCTGCGGGTCCAACAGCGCTTTCAATTGGCGCATAAGCGCCTGCTCGACCGGCGACAGCATCGTCTTCAGCGCGGCGCGCTTGATCAGGCCGATGCCGTGTTCGGCGCTCACCGTGCCGCCGAGGGACAGCGACACCTCGGCAATGGCGGCGATGAGATCCGGCCAGCGCTGCACGAAGGCACCTGGCGGCATGGACGGCGGCGGCAAGACGTTGAGATGGATATTGCCGTCGCCGAGATGACCGAACGGCGCCGGCCGGCAATCCGGCACGACCGCGCTCGCCGCTTCGCTGGCGCGGGCGATGAAATCGGGGATCGCCGCCACCGGCACCGCGGTGTCGCTCTTCAGGCTGCCGGGCGTGGCGATCATCGCTTCGGCGATACCCTCGCGGATGCGCCAGAGGCCCTGGCGCTGCGCCTCGCTGGCGGCGATGGTGCCGTCGACCACGATCTTCGCGGCCAGCGTTTCCTCGAGCAGCGCGTTGAGCGCGCCGTCGAGATCGAAGAACCGGCTGGCGCTGTCGGCCTCCAGCAACAGCAGCCAGGGCGTCGGCTGCGCCAGCGGCCAGCGCGTTTGCTGCCAGTGCTGCAGATGCAGGCGCACGCAGATTTCCGACATCAGCTCGCAGGCGGAAATCGCATCGCCGAAGGCGGAACGCGCGCGGGCATAGAAGGCGAGCGCCGCCTCCGGCGAGGCAAGAGCGAGCATCGCCGTGGCGGTGCGCGCCGGCGCCGGCCGTAGCCGCAAGGTGGCGGCGGTGATGAGCCCGAGCGTGCCTTCGCTGCCGAGGAAAAGTTGCTTCAGATCATAGCCGGCGTTGCTCTTGCGCAGCGGCGCGAGGCGCGAGAGCACGCGCCCGTCGGCCAGCACGACTTCCAGCCCCAGCACCTGGTCGCGCGCCATGCCGTAGCGCAGCACATTGTTGCCGCCGGCATTGGTGGCGAGATTGCCGCCGATCTGGCTGGAGCCGGCGCCGCCATGGTCGAGGCCGATGAGCCGGCCGGCCGCCTTGGCCGCCGCCTGCGCGTCATGCAGCGTGCAGCCGGCTTCGACCGTGATCGCATCGTCGACGGCATCGACGCTCAGCACGCGGCGCATGCGCTCGAAGGACACGACGACGCTGAGGTTGGTCCCTTGTGGGGTTGCGCCGCCGGCGAGCCCGGTGCCGCCGCCGCGCGGAATGACGCGCGCGCCCGAGCCGGCGCAGGCGCGCATCAGACTCGAGACCTCCTCGGTCGTGCGCGGGCGTACGACGATGACCTTGGCATCCTGCGCCACGATCGCGAGATCGCCGTGATAGGGCGCGACATCGTGCGGTGCCTCGAGCACGCTGTCGGCGCCGACGATGGCGCGCAAAGCGGCGCGCAGGTCGCTCATGATATCGCCCGGCGCAGGCCGGCGATCACCGCATCATTATCCTCGCGCGTGCCGATGGTGATGCGCAAGGCGCCGGGCGTATCGCGCCAGGGCAGCGGCAGAACCAGGATGTTCTCTTTCTGCAACGCGGCGGCGAACGTGCCCGGCGGGCGCGACGTGACGGCCATGACGAAGTTGGCGGCGCTCGGCAGTGGGCGCGTGTCGAGCGCGGCCAGCGCGTCGGCGAGGCGCGTCCGCTCCTGCGCGGTGAAATCGAGCAGCGACTTGAGATAATCGGCGTCCTCGAGCGCGGCCAGCGCGCCCGCCAGCGCCATGCCGCTGATGCTGAACGTGGCGCGCACCTTGCGATAGGCATCGGCCAGCGCGGTGGAGCTGGCGATGCCGTAGCCGACGCGCGCGCCGGCCAGGCTGTAAGCCTTGGAAAAGGTACGCGTCGCGATCCAGGGTCCCTTGCGGCGCGCGAGCAGCGGCAGCGCCTCGGGGCCGCCGGCATGGCGGCCGAACTCGTAATAGGCCTCGTCGTAATGCAGCAGCACGTGGTCCGGCAGCTTCGCGACGAGCTGCTCGATCTCCTCGCTGCTCAGCATGGCCCCGGACGGCGCGTGCGGCGAGGCGATGAAGACAAGCCGCGTGCGCGGCGTCACCGCGGCCAGCATGGCGGCGATATCGGGCTTGCCGTCGGCGCGCAGCGGCACGCCGACATAGTCGCCGCCGCGCACGCCGATGGCGCGGGTGAAGGTGATGAAGCCGGGATCTGGCGCGATACCCTGGTCGCCCGGATCGAGCGCGATCTCGCCGCTGCCGAAGAGCAATTCGTTGGAGCCGGCGCCGATGACGATGCGCTCGGCGGCGACGTCGAGGCGTTGCGACAGCGCGGCAATGAGCGCGCGCCCGTCATTGTCGGGATAGCGGTTCGCGCCCGCCGCCGCCTGCTGCATAGCCGCCAGCACGCCGGGCGACGGCGCGAACGGCGATTCGTTGAGATGCAGGCTGCGCGGCGGCCATTGCGGCCCGAGCGCGGCGAAAGCCGGCATCGGCGGCAACAGCTTGAGCCGCGCCACCCGCGGCAGCGGCGTGAATTCAGCGATGGGTCCAGTCATTTATATCGTCCGAGTTGCCGGGCGAGAGGCCGAGCACATCGCCTTGCGTAGTCACGCCGAGCCCGAGCACCGTACGGTTGGCGTAGCTGAAATAGGCGACGACCTGGTTGATCTCGAGCATCTGTCCATCATCCAGGCCGGCGGCACGCATCGCGTCGAAGGAAGCCTTCAACTCGACCTCCTGCTGCGGCGCCTGGGTCAGCACCGTGGCGTAATCAAGCGCGGCGCGCTCTGCGGCGGTGAACACGTCGCCGAAATCCACCCGCTCCAGCGCCGAGCGGATGGCGGCGGCGCGGAAGTCGTCCTTGAGCAGGCGGCGCAAACCGGCGTAGTGGTGCTCCACGCAATAGCTGCAGCCGTTGAGCAGGCTGACATGCACGCCCAGCGTTTCCAGGAACCACTTGGGCGTGACATTGGCGGAATGGTGCAGCACGTATTTGTAGAGCGCCATGTGCCCTTCCATGCTGTGCGCGCGCAGGCTGTGCGCCAGCATGATGTTGTCGATATTGCCATCCGGGCCCTTGATGCGGTCGTAGAGCGAGCGCAGCCGGCCATTGGCGTCGGCGTAGGGAATGTGTTGGATCCACATCGGAGCTTTTCCTTGCACGTTAAGCGGCGGCGCGGCTGACGAGCGGCGCCGCCGCGATATCGGAGAGCCGGCCGGCGAGCAGCAGACGCTTGGCGGCGGCGATGTCGCCGGCGAGGAAGCGGTCGCGGTCGGTGAAGGGGACTTCGGCGCGCAGCCGCCGCATGGCTTCGGCGAGCGGCGGCGGCGGCGCCAGCGGACGGTGGAAGTCGACGCCCTGCGCGGCGGCGAGCCATTCGATGGCGACGACGGTGGCGGCATTGTCGGCCATCACCGCCAGGCGATAGGCACCGTGGCAGGCCATGGAGACGTGGTCCTCCTGGTTAGCGGAGGTGGGGATGGAATCGACGCTCGCCGGATGCGCCATCATCTTGTTCTCGCTCACCAGCGCGGCGGAGGTGACCTGCGCCATCATGAAGCCGGAGTTGAGGCCCGAGCCCTCGATCAGGAAGGGCGGCAGGCCGGAGAGTGTGGCGTCGATCAACAGCGCCTGGCGCCGTTCCGACAGCGAGCCGATCTCGCACAGGGTCATGGCGATGATGTCGGCGGCGAAGGCGACCGGCTCGGCGTGGAAATTGCCGCCGGAGAGGACGTCCTGGTCGTCTGGGAAGACGAGCGGATTGTCGGAGACGGCGTTGGCCTCGGTGGCGAGCGTCTCGGCGGCGAAGCGCAAATTATCGAGGCAGGCGCCCATCACCTGCGGCTGGCAGCGCAGGCAGTAGGGGTCCTGCACCTTCAAGGTGCCGCGGTTGGCGTTGCGGATCGGGCTTTCGTTGAGAAGCGCGCGATAGATCGCCGCCACCTCCTGCTGGCCGCGATGGCGGCGCACCGCCTGGATGCGCGCATCGAAGGGCACGTCATTGCCGCGCGCCGCCTCGACGCTGAGCGCGCCGGTGACGAGCGCCGCGCGCAGAACATCTTCCGCCGCGAACAGGCCGACCAGCGCCAGCGCGGTGGAGACCTGCGTGCCATTGATGAGAGCAACGCCCTCCTTGGGCGCGAAGCTCAAGGGCGAAAGGCCCGCGTGCCTGAGGCCATCCACCGCCGGCATGATCTCGCCGGCGACGCGCACCTCGCCGAGGCCGATCAGCACCGCCGCCATGTGCGACAGCGGCGCCAGATCGCCGGAGGCGCCGACCGAGCCCTTGGCCGGAATGCACGGGTAGACGCCGGCATTGGCGAGCGTCAGCAGCGCCTCGACGATCTCCCAGCGCACGCCGGAAAACCCCTGCGCCAGCGCCGCCGCCTTCATCACCATGATCAGCCGCACCAGATCGTCGCTCAGCGGTTCGCCGGTGCCGGCGCAATGCGAGAGGATGAGGTTGCGCTGCAATTCGGCAAGGTGATCGGGGCCGATGCTGACCGCGGCGAGCTTGCCGAAGCCGGTATTGACCGCATAGATCGGCCGGCCAGTGGCGATCAGCGCATTCACCGCCGCCTGCGAGGCATCGACGCGCGCGCGCGCGCCGGGCGCGAGCGCCACGCGTGGCGCTTCGCGCAGCACCTTGCGCCAGAGCGCGAGCGGCGTCTCGCCCGGCGCGATCAGCAGGCGTTCATCGACCGGCGCAGCGGTGTCCAAGGTCATCGAAGCTTGCTTTCGGCTCTAGCCCAGCAGCAGCGCGTCATCGGACAGTTCCTCGCCCTGGTCGCGCTTGAACAGGGCCAGCAGGTCGGCGACCGTCATGGCGCGGCGCTCGGCGCCATGCACGTCGAAGACGATCTCGCCGCGGTGGAACATGATGGTGCGGTCGCCGAACTGCAGCGCCTGCGCCATCGAATGGGTGACCATGACGGCGGTGAGTTTCAGATCCGTAACGATCTGCTGCGTCAAATCCATGACGAAGGCGCCGGTCTTGGGATCGAGCGCGGCGGAGTGCTCGTCGAGCAGCAGCACGCGGGTATTGCCGGTGGTCGCCATCAACAGGCTCACCGCCTGCCGCTGGCCGCCGGAGAGCAGGCCGACCTTGTCATCGAGCCGGTTCTCCAGGCCGAGCTTGAGCAGCTTCAGCCGCTCGGCGGTCTGCTCGCGCATGGCGCGGTCGATGGCGAAGCGGAAACGGCGCGGCGCGGTGCGACCGTAAGCCAGCGCGAAATTCTCCAGGATGGTGAGGTCCTCGCAGGTGCCCATCTTCGGGTCCTGAAAGACGCGCGAGATCAGCCGCGCGCGCTTATTGGTCGGCCAGTTGGTGACGTCGATGCCGTCGATGCCGACGCGGCCGGTGAGCGGCGCGACGATGCCGGCGATAACATTGAGCGCGGTCGATTTGCCGGCGCCGTTGGAGCCGATCACGGTGAGGAACTGCCCGCTCGGCACCGTGAGATCGACGCCGCGCAGCGCCGGCGTCTCCAGCGGCGTGCCGCGGTTGAAAGTGACGACGATGTCGGAGAGCTCGATCATCGCTGCCCGATGCGCCGCAACAGCCGGCCCATGCCGGAGCGCGAGGATTGGCCGACCAGCGTCAGCGCCACCAGCGCGGCGGTGACGAGCTGCACGTCGGAGGCCTTGAAGCCGAGCCAGTCGGCATTGAGCGCGAGCGCGACGGCAAAGCGGTAAAGCAGCGCGCCGACGACGCAGGCGAAGGTCGCCTGCATTACCGTGCGCGAGGGCAGGATGGCCATGCCGACGATCACGGAGGCAAGGCCGATGATGATGACGCCGATGCCCATATAGGCGTCGGCGGCGCCGAACACCTGCGCGAACAGGCCGCCGGCCATGGCGGTGAGCGCATTGGCGATGCCGATGCCGAGCAGCTTCATGTGGCCGACATTGACGCCATTGGCGGCGGCCATGGCCGGATTGGCGCCGGCGGCACGCATCGACAGGCCGATGCCGGTCGTCAGGAACAGGTCGAGCGCGACCTTGACCACTGCCACCAGCGCCAGGATCAGGATCGGCGCCAGCACATAGCTCGGCGTGCTCCAGCCGTCGAACATGCTGAAGATGGTCGGCGTGCCGAGCAGCGGCTTGTTGGGGCCGCCCATGATGCGCAGGTTGACCGAATAGAGCGCGATCGCCAGCAAAATGCCGGCAAGGATGTGCAGGATATTGAAGCGGACATTGAGCCAGGCGGTGAGGAAGCCGGCGCCGAAGCCTGCGGCGGCCGCCGCCGCGGTCGCCGCCCAGGGATTCCAGCCCCAGCCGACGATCAGCGTCGCCAGCACGGCGGCGCCAAGCGGGAAGCTTCCCTCCACCGTCAGGTCGGGGAAATCGAGGACGCGGAAGCTGAGATAGGCGCCGAGCGAGACCAGCCCGAACACCAGGCCAATCTCCACCGTGCCGAGGATTTCATAAAGCGACATGACGGCCGCTCATACTGCCGGAATGCGGCCGGAAATGCACGCGGGCCCGGCTCCCGGCGCCGGGCCCATCTCCGCCCGCGCCCTATTGGATGACCTTGCTCGCGCGCTTGAGCACATCGGCCGGAATGGTGACGCCCATGGCGGCGGCCGAAGCCTTGTTCACCACCACCACATTGTCGGGAATCTTCTCGTAGGCGATAACCGCGTCGATGTCGCCCGGCTTCTTGCCGTTGAGCACCTCCGCGACCATGTGCCCGGCCAGCATGCCGACCTGCGTATAATTGAGACCGACGGAGGCGATGGCGCCGCGACCGACGCCGCGGGTTTCGCCGGTGAACACAGGTGTCTTGGTCTCCTTGCCGATCTTGACCACCGTCTCCAGCGCAGCCACCACGGTGGTGTCGTTGGGCACGTAAATAGCGTCGACCTTGCCGACGAGCTTGTTGGTCGCCGGGATCACTTCATTGGTGGTGGGCGCCGCCGCCTCGACCACGCTGATGCCGAGCTTCTTGCCCTGCTCCTTGACCCAGGCGAGCGTCGCCTTCGAGGAATCGAGGCCTGGATTGTAGACGAAGCCGAGCGTCTTGAGCTTCGGCACGATCTCCTTGAACAGCTTGAGCTGCGCCTCGATCGGCGCCGCGTCGGACACGCCGGTGACGTTGCCGCCGGGGTGCTTGTACTGGGGAATGAGCTTGGCCTTGACCGGGTCGGTCACCGTGGCGAACACGATCGGGATGGTCTTGGTCGCCGCCGCCATGGCCTGCGAGGTCGGCGTGGTGATGGGCACGATCACGTCGACGCCCTCGCCGACGAATTTCTTGGCGATCTGCTGCTGCGTCGGCATGTTGCCGTTGGCGTTCTGGTAATCGATCTTGATGTTCTTGCCGACGATGAAGCCCTTGTCGGCGAGCCCCTTGATCACGCCGTCCTTGGTCTCGACGAGCTGCGGCACCTCGACGATCATCGAAATTCCCACCGTCTTCATGTCTGCCGCCGAGGCGCCGGGCGCCGCCATCAGCGCGCCGAGGCCGGCGAGCAGCATCACGGTGTTCCACTTCACGGATCTGCGCATGAAATCCTCCATTGCTGTGGCGGCGGCCACCGCGAGACGCGATCTCCGGCGCGACGCGTTGACGAGCGAGGCTACCCCTTGCCATATCGTGAGCACCTGTTCCACAATTGGAGCAATGAACATGGATGCTGTCAACACCGCCGGGCGCAAGCCAGCCACCGGGCCCCCCGGGGTCGGGCTGCTGGTCAAGACATTCCAGATCCTCGACCTGTTCACCGAGGAGCGCTCGGCCTGGACCCAGAGCGACCTCGCGCGCGAGACCGGGCTTGCCCGCTCGACGCTCAGCCGCCTGGTGCGTTTCCTCTGCGCCCGCAACTATCTGATGGAGCAGCGCGGCCGCTATGTGCTCGGCTTCGCCGCCATCGACCTCGGCCGCCGGGCGCAGATGCAGTTCAACCTGGTCGACCTCTGCTACGACTTGTTGGAAGAGGTGGCGCAGACCACGGGCGAGACCGCGATCCTCACCGGCTATGACGAGAGCCGCGCCTGCGTCGTCTGCCTGGCGCAGATCCCCAGCCGCCACGGCGGCCTGCGCGTGTTCGACAATATCGGCACCACTTATCCGCTCTATGCCGGGGCTTCCTCCAAGGCGGTGCTCGCCTTCCTGCCGGATGCGCAGATCGCGCGCCTGCTGTCCGGTCCGCTTCCTCCGGTCAGCCCCACCTACAAGCCCAATGCCAAGAAGCTGCGCGCGCAGATCGCCGACATCCGCGCCGACGGCTACGTGGTGACCAGCCAGGAAACCTTTCCCGGCGTCACCGGCGTCGGCGTACCGATCCTGACACCGCGCGGCGAGCCGCTCGGCTCGATCGCCATGGGCGGTCCCTTGCATCGCATGGATGCCAAGGCGGTCGCGCGCTGCGCCCAGTTCATGCTCGATATCGGCCGCCGCGCCGCCGCGCGCATCGCCGGCGTGCCGGCGGGAGCCGCGGCGTGAGCCCGCTGCCGGACAATATGCGGGCCTGGCAGTCCGCCGAACCCGGCCTGGGCGCGCTCGCGCTCGGCCAAGTCCCCTGCCCGCAGCCGGACGCCGGCAGCGCCGTGATCCGGGTCGAGGCGGCCGCCTTGAATTTCGCCGACCTGCTGATGATCGACGGCCGCTATCAGATCAATCCGCCGCGCCCCTTCACGCCCGGCCAGGAAGTCGCCGGCACAGTGGTTGCGGCCGGCAAGGACAGCGGCCTGCGCGCCGGCCAGCGCGTCTGCGGCAAGGTGCTCTGGGGCGGCTTTGCCGAATTTGCGGCGGTGCGCGGCGACATGGCGATCGCGATCCCCGACGGCGTGACGGCGGAGACCGCGGTGGCGCTGCCGATCGCCTACACCACCGCCGTGGTGGCGCTGACCGAAAGCACGCAGACCGCGGCCGGCGAAACGGTGCTGGTGCTGGCGGCCGCCGGCGGCGTCGGACTTGCTTCGGTGGAGATCGCGCATGCGCTCGGCGCCCGTGTCATCGCCGCCGCGGGTGACGCCGAGAAAGGCGCGCTCGCCCGCGCGCATGGCGCCGATGACGTCGTCGACTACCGCGCCGAGGGCTGGAGCGGAACGGTGAAGGCACTCACCGATGGCCGCGGCGTCGACATCATTGTCGATCCGGTCGGTGGCGCCGCCACCAAGGAGGCGCTGCGCGCGCTCGCCTGGCAAGGCCGGCTGCTGGTGGTGGGTTTTGCCTCCGGCGACATCCCGCAGATCCCGGCCAACCGGCTGCTGCTCAATCGGGCGTCGGCGATCGGCGTCTATTGGAATCACGACCGTGACGCCGAGATGATCGCGCGGGTCACGCGCGCATTGACGGCAATGCTGTCATCCGGGGCGATCCGCCCGCATATCGGGGGCACCTACCCGTTCACGCAATTGCCGCAAGCCCTCACCGCGCTCGCCGAACGCCGCACCACCGGCAAGGTGATCCTCACGCTCAAGGATACTTCGCCATGACCGGGTTGCCGCCGCATCTGTTCGCCGGGCTCAAGGTGCTCGACCTCACCCGCGTGATGTCGGGGCCGTTCTGCACCTCGATGCTGGCCGATCTCGGCGCCGAGGTGATCAAGATCGAGATGCCCGGCTTCGGCGAGGAAGGCCGCCACTTCGCCCCGCATGTGAACGGCGAGAGCACCTATTTCGCCTTGCTCAATCGCGGCAAGAAAAGCGTCACCGTCAATATGAAGGCGCCGGAAGGCATCGCGCTGATCCGCGATCTCACCAAGCAGGCCGACGTGCTGGTGGAGAACTTCCGCCCCGGCGTCATGGAGCGGCTCGGCCTCGCGTTCGACACGCTGCAGCAGGACAATCCGCGCCTGATCGTCGCCTCCATCTCCGGCTTCGGACAGAGCGGACCTTTCGCCGACTGGCCGGCCTTCGATCTGGTGATCCAGGCGATGAGCGGGCTGATGAGCGTCACCGGCGAGCGCGGCGGGCGGCCGCTGGCGGTGGGCGAGAGCATCGCCGACGTCGCCACCGGCATGTTCGCGGCCTGGGGCATCGCCGCGGCGCTCTACGACCGCGAGCGCACCGGTATCGGCCGCCGCCTCGAGGTGGCGATGCTCGACTCGGTGTTCTCCATGCTGCTCACCGGCCTGTCGCGGCGGCTCTATACCGACAAGCCGACCCGGCGCGTCGGCAACCGCCATCCGGAGACCTATCCGGTCGACAGCTTTTCCACCAAGGACGGCGATATCGTGCTGGTCGGCTTTTCCGACGCCATCGTGCGCCGCCTCGGCGAGGCGATCGGCAAGCCGGAGCTCGCCGACGATCCGCGCTTCAAGACCAATGCCGAGCGCAACGAGCACGAAGACGCGCTGCGCGCGCTGATCGCCGGCTGGGCTGCGGGCCTGAGCCGCGAAGAGGCACTCGCCAAATTGCGCGCGGCCGAGATTCCGGCGGCGCCGATCTGGTCGCTCGACGATCTCATCGCTAGCGGCCATCCGCAGGCGCGCGGCATGCTGCAGGCCGGCCGCAACAGCAAGCTCGGCGACATTCGCCTGGTGCCGCAGCCGGTGCAATTCGCCGGCGCCGCGCCGGCTGCCGACAGGTCGGCGCCGACGCTGGGCGAGAACACCGACGAGGTGCTGCGCGACAAGCTCGGCCTCGACGACGCGCAGATCGCCGGTCTGCGTCGCAACAAAGTCATCTGATCGAACACGCCGCCGAGGGGCCCCGCATGTCACCCGTCCGCAACGATCGCATCGTGCGCGCGCCGCGCGGAAATCAGCTCACCACAAGGAGCTGGCAGACCGAGGGACCGCTGCGCCTGTTGATGAACAATCTCGACGGCGAGGTGGCGGAGCGGCCGGAGGAGCTCGTCGTCTATGGCGGTATCGGACGCGCCGCGCGCAACTGGGATTCGTTCGACCAGATCGTCGGCGTGCTCAAGGAACTATCCGACGAGCAGACCCTGCTGGTGCAGTCGGGCAAGCCGGTCGGTGTGTTTCCGACCCATCGCGGGGCGCCGCGCGTCATCATCGCCAACGCCAATCTGGTGCCAAACTGGTCGACCTGGGAGCATTTCAACGAGCTCGATCGCAAGGGGCTGATGATGTACGGCCAGATGACGGCCGGCTCCTGGATTTATATCGGCTCGCAGGGCATCGTTCAGGGCACCTACGAGACTTTCTCCGAGATCGGCCGCCGTCATTTCGGCGGCAGCCTGGCCGGCCGCTGGTTTCTCTCCGGCGGGCTCGGCGGCATGGGCGGCGCGCAGCCGCTCGCCGCCACCATGGCCGGCGCGGCGATCCTGGTGGTCGAATGCCAGCCGAGCCGCATCGAATTTCGCCAGCGCACCGGCTATCTCGACAAAAGCGCCACCAGCCTCGACGAGGCGCTGGCGATGATCGATGACGCGTGCAAAGCTAAGCGCCCGGTTTCGGTCGGGCTCGTCGGCAACGCGGCGGAGATCTACCCGGAGATATTGAAGCGCGGACGCGTGCCCGACGTGGTCACCGACCAGACCTCGGCGCACGATCCGACGCACGGCTATCTGCCGGCCGGCTGGAGCATCGAGGACTGGCGCGAGCGGCAGGAGCGCGATCCGCAAGGCACGGCGGAAGCCGCCAAGCGCTCCATGGCCGAACAGGTGCGCACGATCCTGGCGTTCCAGGCGAAAGGCGCCATCGCCCTCGACTACGGCAACAACATCCGCGCCATGGCGCGCGAGGTCGGTGTCGACAACGCCTTCGACTATCCGGGCTTCGTCGAGGCCTATGTGCGGCCGCTGTTCTGCGTCGGCAAAGGCCCGTTCCGCTGGGTGGCGCTGTCGGGCGATCCGGAGGACATCTACCGCACCGACGACAAGGTGCGCGAGCTCATCCCCGACGACCCGTTCCTGCACAACTGGCTCGACCAGGCGCGCGCCAATATCAAATTCCAGGGGCTGCCCTCGCGCATCTGCTGGCTCGGGCTCGGCCAGCGCCATCGCGTCGGGCTCGCCTTCAACGAGATGGTGGCGACGGGCGAATTGAAAGCGCCGATCGTGATCGGCCGCGACCACATGGACTCCGGCTCGGTCGCCTCGCCCATGCGCGAGACGGAAGGCATGCTCGACGGCTCCGACGCGGTGTCGGACTGGCCGATCCTCAATGCGCTGCTCAATTCGGCCTGCGGCGCCACCTGGGTGTCGTTCCATCACGGTGGCGGCGTCGGCATCGGCTATTCGCAGCATGCCGGCATCGCGCTGGTCGCCGACGGCTCGGCGGAGATGGCGGAAAAGATCGGGCGCGTGCTGTGGAACGACCCCGCCACCGGCGTCATGCGCCACGCTGATGCCGGCTATGAGCTGGCGCGCGACTGCGCCCGCGAGAACGGATTGTGGCTGCCGATGATGAAGATATGATCAGCGGCCGCGGCCGGCCGGACTGAAATGCGCCAAGAGGTGATGGCGCTCGCCCGGATAGGTGAGCGACACCTGCGTGATCGGCGCATCCTGCAGCCAGGTGGCGCGCTCGACGACGAGGCAGGCTGTGCCGCGCGCGATCTGCAGCGCCTGCGCGGCCGCCGCGTCGGCATTCACCGCTGAAATGCGGTGGCGGGCGCGGCTCCACGGCATCTGCGCCAAGAGCCAGCTTCCCGGCGCCATGGCGGAAAAATCCACTTCAAGCGCGTCCGGCACGGTGGCGAGGCTGATCAGCCGGTTCTCGGCGGCAAAGGGCGCGCCGGCGACATGATGGATCGAATCGAGCGCCAGCACCGAGGCGCCCACCGGCACACCGAGGCGCTCGGCATCTTCGCCCGTCGCCGTGCGCACGCTGCGCGCGGTGAGCGCGAAGCGATAGGCCTTGCCGGCGCGGCGCGCTTCCGCCTCGATGTCGTGGATTTCCAGGATCGACTCTTCCGTGCTCGGCGTGGCGACGAAGCTGCCGGCGCGCCGATGGCGCACGATCAGCCCGGCGGCGGCAAGTTCGCTCAAGGCCTTGTTCACGGTCATGCGGGCGCAGCCGTAGCGCGCCACCAGCTCGTGCTCGGACGGAACTTTGTGGCCCGGCGGCCAGCGCCCGGAGAGGATCGCTGTTTCCAGATCACGGCGGATCGCGGCATAACGCGGCAGCTCGCGTGGCACGGGCGCGTTCATGCGGCAAGCAATCGTTTGACGGTAGCGCCGTAGCGGCGGGTGATGGCGTCATGTGCGCAATGGCGTCCGTCGCTCACGACCGGTGCGCCACCGACGAGTACGTCGCGCACCGCCGCGCGGCCGGCGATGAAGATCCAGGCATCGAGCCAATGATCGCCTTGGCCTGCCGCGAGATCGGGATGCGCGGCGTCGAGCAGCACGATGTCGGCGCGGCGGCCGACCGCGATCGCACCAACTGGCCGCGCGCAGGCTTGCGTACCGCCGGCGAGGGCATTCTCGAACAGGCGGCGGCCGACCGACTCGCCCTGCTGCGTCGCCATGACGTTGCGGGCGCGCGAAGCCAGCCGCTGGCCGTATTCGAGCTGGCGCAGTTCGGCCGCGGCATCGATCTGGATGTTGGAGTCGGTGCCGACGCCGAAATGACCGTTGGCGGCGAGATAGCGCGCACCGTCGAAAATGCCGTCGCCGAGCGAGGCCTCGGTCAGCGGACACAGACCCGCTACCGCGCCGGAGCGCGCCAGCGCCTGCGTCTCGCGCGGCGTCATGTGGGTAGCGTGGATCAGGCACCAGCGCGCATCGACCGGCGCATGGTCGATGAGCCATTGCACCGGGCGGGCGCCGAGCGCGGTGACGCAGTCCTCGACTTCCTTCACCTGCTCGGCGGCGTGAATGTGGATCGGCCCGTCCGGACAGGCCGCCACCACTTGCGCCAAGGCCTCCGGCGGCACCGCGCGCAACGAATGCGGTGCGATGCCGACACGCGCCGCGGGCAATGCGGCGACGATGTCTTTCGCCCGTGCGACCAGCCTGAGGAAGCGATCGATGTCATTGAGGAAGCGCTTCTGCCCCGGCGTCGGCGGCGCATCGTTGAAGCCACCGGTCATATAGAGCGAGGGCAGCAGCGTCAGGCCGATGCCGGCGGTAACTGCCGCGGCCGCGATGCGCCCGGCAAGTTCGCCGAGATCGCCATAAGGCTGACCGGCCGGATCATGGTGCAGATAGTGGAATTCGGTCACCGTGGTGAAACCGGCTTCCAGCATCTCCATGTAGGCGAAGGCGGCGATGGCATCAACGTCCTCCGGCGTAAGCCGCGCCAGAAAGCGGTACATCACCTCCCGCCAGGTCCAGAAGCTGTCGCTCGCCGGGCCGCGCCGCTCGGCGAGGCCGGCCATGGCGCGCTGAAAGGCATGGCAGTGCAGATTGGGCAGGCCGGGCACGGCGATGCCGGCGTGGCGCTCCGCGCCCCCGGCGTCCCCGTCCGCCGCGACCGCGCCGATCACGCCGTCTTCCACCGCGACGCGGACATGGCGGGCCCAGCCGTCCGGCAGCAGCGCATGCTCAAAGAACAAGGTGCGGGTCACGCGGGCCTCTCCAGTCATTTGAATCCAGAATAGACAGGCCCGGCCTAATTGTATAGACAATTAAACGCCCCAATCCAGAGGCCCTGCATGCGGTTCGACACCATCTGGCTCGATGCGCGCCTGGCGACGCTGGACCCTGGCCTGCCGGGTCTCGGCGTGGTCGAGCCCGGCGCCGTGGCGGCGGCCGGCGGTCGCATCGCCTATGCCGGGCCGATGCGCGACCTGCCCACCGGCTGGGACGCCAAAGCGCGCATCACGCTCGACGGCCGCTGGATCACGCCCGGGCTGATCGACTGCCACACGCATATTGTCCATGGCGGCGACCGTGCGCGCGAATTCGAAATGCGGCTCGCCGGCAGCTCCTATGAGGAGATCGCGCGGGCCGGCGGCGGCATCGTTTCCACCGTGCGCGCGACGCGCGCGGCGAGCGAGGACGAGCTGGTGGCGAGCGCGCTGACGCGGCTCGACCGGCTGCTGGCCGAAGGCGTCACCACCATCGAAGTGAAATCGGGGTACGGGCTCGATGCCGGGAGCGAAGCCAAGATGCTGCGGGCGGCGCGCCGGCTCGGCACGGAACGTAACGTCACCGTCGCCACCTCGTTCCTCGGCGCCCATGCGCTGCCGCCGGAGGCGCAAGACGACCGCGTCGGCTATATCGACGCCGTCTGCGCCATGATCGCAGGCCTCAAGCGCGACGGCCTCGCTGACGCCGTCGACGCGTTTTGCGAAGGCATCGCCTTCTCGCCGGACGAGATCGCCAAAGTGTTCAGTGCCGCCCGCGCCGCCGGACTGCCGGTCAAGCTGCACGCCGATCAACTGTCCAATCTGCACGGCGCGCGGCTCGCCGCCCGGTTCAATGCGCTGTCGGCCGATCACCTCGAATACACCGACGAAGACGGCGTCGCCGCCATGGCGCAGGCCGGCACCGTCGCCGTGCTGCTGCCCGGCGCCTTCTATGTCTTGCGCGAGACGAAAGTGCCGCCGATCGAAGCGCTGCGCCGACACAAGGTTCCGATCGCGCTCGCCACCGACTGCAATCCCGGCACCTCGCCGGTCACCTCGCTGCTCCTGATCATGAACATGGCGGCGACGCTGTTCCGCCTCACCGTCGACGAGATTATCGCCGGCGTCACCCGCGAGGCCGCGCGCGCGCTGCGCCACGACCAGGTCGGCACGCTCGTCGCCGGCAAGCAATGCGATCTCGCCATCTGGGATATCGAGCGCCCGGCCGAGCTGGTCTACCGGCTCGGCTTCAATCCGCTGCACGCGCGGGTGCGCGCGGGCGCCACTGTCTGAAGAAGGACCAAACCCATGTCGAACCGTCTCGACAACAGCCGCAATATCCGCGCGCCGCACGGCACTAAACTCAGCGCCAAGAGCTGGCTCACCGAGGCGCCGTTGCGCATGCTGATGAACAATCTCGATGCCGCAGTCGCCGAGAAGCCGCACGAGCTCGTCGTCTACGGCGGCATCGGCCGCGCGGCGCGCGACTGGGACGCCTACGACCGTATCGTCGAGTCACTCAAGGCGCTCGAAGCCGACGAGACGCTGCTGGTGCAGTCGGGCAAGCCGGTCGGTATCTTCCGCACGCACGAGATGGCGCCGCGCGTGCTCATCGCCAATTCCAATCTGGTGCCGCATTGGGGCACCTGGGAGAAATTCCACGAGCTCGATCGCAAGGGCCTGATGATGTACGGCCAGATGACCGCAGGCTCCTGGATCTATATCGGCTCGCAGGGCATCGTGCAGGGCACCTACGAGACCTTCGCCGAGGTCGGCCGCCGGCATTATAACGGCGACCTGTCCGGACGCTGGATCCTGACCGCCGGCCTCGGCGGCATGGGCGGCGCGCAGCCGCTTGCCGCCACCATGGCCGGCGCCTCGCTGCTTGCGATCGAATGCCAGCCGAGCCGCATCGAGATGCGGCTGAAGACCGGCTATCTCGACGCGCAGGCGAAAACGCTCGACGAGGCGCTGGCCATGATGGAGCGCGCCTGCAAGGAGAAGAAACCGCTCTCGGTCGGCGTGCTCGGCAATGCCGCCGAGATGGTGCCGGAACTGGCGCGGCGCGGCATCAAACCCGACGCCGTCACCGACCAGACCTCGGCGCACGATCCGCTCAACGGCTATCTGCCGGCTGGCTGGACGCTCGCCGAATGGGAAGAGCGCCGCGCGCGCGATCCCAAAGGCGTGGAGAAAGCGGCGAAGGAATCCATGGCGGTACATGTGCGCGCCATGCTCGAGTTCTGGCGGCGCGGCGTGCCGACGCTCGACTACGGCAACAATATCCGGCAGATGGCGCAGGAAATGGGCGTCGCCGACGCTTTCGATTTCCCCGGCTTCGTGCCGGCCTATATCCGGCCGCTATTCTGCCGCGGCATCGGCCCGTTCCGCTGGGCCGCGCTGTCCGGCGACCCGGAAGACATCTTTAAGACCGACGCCAAGGTCAAGGAGTTGATGCCGCACGACAAGCATCTGCACAACTGGCTCGACATGGCCAAGGCGCGCATCAAGTTCCAGGGCCTGCCGGCGCGCATCTGCTGGGTCGGTCTCGGCGACCGCCACCGCATCGGCATGGCCTTCAACGAGATGGTGGCCAAGGGCGAATTGAAGGCGCCGATCGTCATCGGCCGCGATCATCTCGACTCCGGCTCGGTGGCGAGCCCCAACCGCGAGACCGAGGCGATGAAGGACGGCTCCGACGCGGTGTCGGACTGGCCGCTGCTCAATGCGCTCTTGAATTGCGCCTCGGGCGCGACCTGGGTGTCGCTGCACCACGGCGGCGGCGTCGGCATCGGCTATTCGCAGCACGCCGGCATGGTCATCGTCGCCGACGGCACGCCGCAGGCGATGGGAAAGCTCGAACGCGTGCTCTGGAACGATCCGGCGAGCGGCGTCATGCGCCATGCCGATGCCGGCTACGAGGACGCGGTCGCCTGCGCGAAAGAGTTCAAGCTGAAGCTGCCGAGCCTGGGGGCGTAAGATCGCAGGCGCGACGCTGGCCAGCGGGCGTAGCGATGCCAAGCTACGGACAGCAATTGCAGCGGCCGAGATAGGGCTGCATCAGCGGATCCGCCAGGCACTTGGCATAAGCGGCCTGCAGATAGGACGCCATGTCCTGCGCCACGGACGTGCCGCCCAGCACCTTCGCTTTGATCGTTTCAACGCGATCGGAAATCTCCCGCCGAATGCCAGCTTCGTCCACGGTCACGATCCGTCCGCGGTCAAGCACGAGCTTGCCCGCCACATAGGCGCTCTCCAAGGCGCGCGTCTTATCGACGAACGACAGATGGACGGCCACGTCATGCAGCGGCAGGAAGGCATCCGCGCTCAAGTCGAAAACGAGGATATCGGCTTGGCATCCGGCCCGCAGCGCGCCAAGCGAGGCGCCCTGCCCCAGCGCCCGCGCGCCGCCGGCGGTCGCCATGGCAAGCCCGGCGCGCGCATCGGGCCAACGGCGATAGTCGTGCGTCGCCATGGTCTGCAGCAGCGTTCCCCATTTCAGCGCCTCGAACATCGAACAGCCGTCGTTGGCGTTGTGGTTGTCGGTTCCCAAGCCGACGGTGATGCCACGCGCCAGCATATCGACGACCGGCGCGATGCCGCTGCCGAGCTTGAGATTGCTCGCCGGATTATAGGCGACCGCCGCCCCGCTCCCTGCCACCACGTCGAGGTCGTCCGCCGACATCCATACGCCGTGCATGAGCACGGCGTTTGCCGGCAGCGCGCCGATACTTTCCATATGGGAGACCAGCGAGCGGCCGTAGAAATAAGGGCCCGTCATCGCCTGCACGCGCGTTTCCAGAACATGGGTGAGAAACGGCACGCCGAGGCTGGCGGACAATTGCGCTGCTTCCTGCTGGAAGCGATCGCTGCAGCGTTGCGGGCCGGACACGGAAATGGCGGCGCCGACACGCCCGCTCCAGCGCTGCGCCAGGTCGCGCCAAAGCGTCAGCATGTCCGCGGGCCGGCGCGCCGCGGTCTGTCCGGCTGCCTTGAAACGGTCGGGGAGCACATCGTCCAGATAGGGAATGGTCTCGTGCGCCGGCCGATCGGCATAGGCGACGCCGACGCTGGCGCGCACACCCAGATCGTCATAGGCGCGAAAGACGGCATCGATGATGTCATGGTCGAGCTGCAGGCCGAGATGGACATCGTCGAGCACCGTGGTGGCGCCGCCACGCAGAAGCTCCATGCCGCCGAGCAGCGTCCGCAGATAGGTTTCCTCGGCGGTCCAGCCGCGGCCGACCGTCGGCGAATTATAAAGACCCATCCAAAGCTCGAGCGGCAGCGGCGAAAAGCGGCCGCGATCCCATCGGTCATGCGAGTGGTAATGCGTGTTGACGAGGCCCGGCACCAGAAGCTTGCCGGCAACCGACACCACACGGTCTGCCTCGTACCGGCCCGGATCGAGGTCGGGACCGACGGCGACAATGCGCTCGCCGTCAATTACGATGTCGCGCGAGATGGGATCGTCGCGAGCGTCCGTCATCACCAGGCCGCTCTTGAGCATCCAGGGCACCGGCGCCTCCCGGTCAATCGCCGCGCGGCTTCGGGCCGAAGGTCGCCTCGGGCGACCACCACAGCGGAATTTGGATCGCTTCGTCGGTCAGCGGTCCGCGGCCCTCCGCCACCTTGCGCGCCATAGGATAGCCCGCCTGCGCGTGGCGGACGACACCGATACCGGCATCCGTCGTCAGGCAGGCGTCCAGCCGCAAATCCGCCTCCTCGCTTCCATCCGCGATCATGGTCACGCCGGTATGAACCGAGACTCCCATGGTGCCGTTCGCCTGAATGGCGACGAGGTCGGCCATGCCGGCGGTATTGAGCAGCGCGTTGAGATAGGGCCAGTCGGAGATCGCATCCGAACCGTCGATCATCCCCTCGGTCTCGAAAGCCGGGTTGGCGATGGAGCCGCAATCGAGATTGTCACGCGAGAATGCCACCGGTCCTTTCAGCGTGCCGTCACGCACCAGCGCGTTCGCGCGCAGGCCGAACGCCTTGCGTTGGCCGAACCCGAGGAAACAGATGCGCGCCGGCAGGCCCTCGACCGGGAGCTTCGTCCGCGCGCGCGGAATCCAGCGCTGCACGATAGGGTCGTCTGGAAACAGCTCCAGCGCGAGATCGTCCAGGTGCGCCTGGTCCGCCCGATCGCCCGAAATGCATGTCCAACGAAACGGGCCGCGCCCCTCCAGGAACATCGGCCGGACGTAGCGGGCGATGCAGCCGGGAAGCTGGAACGCTTCCTCCCGGCTCATGCCGGCATCGACGCATTCCTTGCGAATGAAGGTGCCGTATTCGAATGCGACGCAGCCGGCGTCCTTCAATCGATTGAGCGACCGCAACATCCGCATCATCGTCGCGCGCGAACGGGCGAGCAGCGCCGCGCCATCGTTGTCGCGCAGTGCCGCGGCCTCGTCCGGCGACAGGCCCGCGGGCACCAGCGCGAACGGATCGTGGCAAGGGCACATTTCGGTGACGATGTCCGGCCTCCACCCGCGTTCAAGCACCTCCTCCAGCACGTCGCACATATTGCCGTGCACCGCGATGGCGAGCGGGCGACGCTGCGCTTTCGCCGCTTCCGCCAGCGCGATCGCCTGCCGCAGATCGTCGGCGCGAACATCCGCATAACCGGCGGCGATTCGCCGGTCGATCGTCTCCGAACGCACCTCGACGCAGACCGTCACGCCGCCGTGCAGCGTCATCGCGAAGGGTTGCGAGCGGCCCATGCCGCCCAGCCCGGCGGTGAAGAAAATGCGGCCGGCGAGGTCGCCGGCGAAATGCTCGTCCGCGATCAAGCCGAGCGTCTCGAACGTGCCTTCGACGACGCCCTGGCTGCCGATGTATTGCCAGGGACCGGCGGTATAGGACGAGAAGGTCGTCAGGTTTTGTTCGACGAGCTTATAGAAGCTCGGCCAGTCCGCCTTGATGACATTGGTGTTCGCCATGACCACCCGCGGCGCGAGCCGGTGGGTCTTGAACACGGCGACCGGCATTCCGGCCTGCACCGCAAGCGTCTCGTCGTTTTCCAGCGTCTTCAGCGTCGCCACGATCGCGTGGTAGCTCTCCCAGTTACGCGCCGCCTTGCCGATGCCCCCGTAGACGATGAGATTCTCGGGACGCTCGGCATTCTCCATGTTGTTCTCGAGCATGCGCAGGATCAATTCCTGGCGCCAGCCCTTGCAGCGCAGGGTTGGACCGCGCGCGGCCTTGACCTGTTTGAGCACCGCTACGGAATCATTGGTCATGCAGGCATCCTCTCGGCAAGGGTCGGCGGGCGTGGGTTGCGCCGACGCTATTCCAACCCCTTCGCCACGGTCGCCGACAGGCCGCTCTCGCGCGCCCGTTCGACGGCGATGTCGTATCCGGCGTCGGCATGGCGCAGCACGCCGATGCCCGGATCGCCGTCGAGCACGCGCTTGAGGCGCTCGGCGGTCGCCGGATTGCCGTCGGCGACGATGGTGACGCCGGCGCTGACGCCGCTGCTGCCCAGCCCGTGGATGGCGACGAGGTCGGCGCCGGAGGCGCAATTCAACAGCGCATTGAGCAGCGGCCAGTCGGCGATGGCGTCGGAGCCGTCGCGCATGTTCTCGGTTTCCCGATGCGGCATCGCCGCCGAGCCCGAATCGAGATGGTCGCGGGTGAAAGCGACGGGACCGGAAATCCTGCCGCTCGCTATCGCCTCGTTGACCATCAGGCCGAGCCGACTGCGCTCGCCATAGCCGAGCCAGCCGATGCGTGCCGGCAGGCCGGTGAACTGCACGTGCTCGCGCGCCTTTTCGATCCACGACACGATCGGGTGGTTGGCGGAGAAGGACTGCAGGATCATGTCGTCGATGGTGTAGATGTCCTGCGGATTTCCCGACACCGCAATCCAGCGGAACGGGCCGATGCCCTGGCAGAACAGCGGCCGGATATAGAGATCGACGAAGGAGCGCATGCTGAAGGCATCTTCGACGCCGGCGTCCTGCGCATGCGCACGCAGCTCGTTGCCGTATTCGAAGACGACCGCGCCACGCTTGAGGAAATCCAGCATGGCGCGCACATGCGCCGCCACCGATTTGCGCGCCAGCGCGATCAGTCTGTCCGGATCGCGCGTGCGCATCGCCCGCGCCTCCTCGACCGACAATTCCACCGGCACATAGCCTTTCAGCGGATCGGGAAAGGTCTGATCGGTGACGATGTCAGGCAGGATACCGCGCCTTGCGATTTCCGGCAGCACCGCCGCCGCATTGGCGCAGAGCGCGAGCGCCAGCGGGCGCTTCTCGTCACGCGCGGCGAGCCACAACCGGATCGCCTCGTCGAGATCGGCGGTCGAGGCATCGCAATAGCCGCTGGCGATGCGGCGGTCGATGCGCGCCTGGTCGACCTCGACCACCAGGGTCGCAGCGCCGGCGAGCTTGCCGGCGAGCGGCTGCGCGCCACTCATGCCGCCGCAGCCCGAGGTGAGCAGCAAGCGGCCGGCCAGGGTGCCGCCGAAATGCGTGCGTGCCACCGCCATGAAGGTTTCGTAGGTACCCTGCAGGATGCCCTGGCTGCCGATATATTGCCAGGCACCCGCGGTCATGCCCGGATAGATGGTCAGGCCCTTGTCGTCGAGCTGGCGCCGGCTTTCGTCCTGGCTCCATTCGCCGACGAGGTTGCCATTGGCCATGATGACGAGCGGCGTCGTTGTCTGGCCGGGGAAGACGCCGACCGGCTTGCCCGACTGCATGACGAAGGTCTGGTCCTCGCGCAGCGTGGTGAGCGTGGCGACGATGCGGTCGAAGGCGTTCCAGTCGCGCGCCGCCCGCGCGATCGACATGTAGATGACGAGATGGTCGGGGTCCTCAGCGTTCTCCAGATTGTTTTCCAGGAGCCGCAGGATCGCCTCCTGGCGCCAGCCGAGGCAACGCAACTCGTTGCCGCGCGCCGCTTTCACCTCTTTGCCGCGTCGAACGGGAATGTTCATCAAGGCCTCACAGATAGGAATGCAGGTCGACGCCCATCGCCTTTTCCACCTCGGGGAAAACCGCCGGATCGAGCGCGCCCTTGCCGACCGGGAACTTGGAGCGATGCGCCACGATGACGGCAACCTCGCTGCCGACCGGCAATTCGGAAATGGCGAGCGGATCGCCGGTGTGCGGATCGAGCGTGCCGATCATGTCGGGGAAGGTGGCGACGCGTTCGCCGTCGACATCGGCGCTCATGAACTCATTATAGATGCCGAGGACCGCCTCCCCGGCGCTGCCGCGAACGGTCATCTGGCCGAGATCGAAACCGCCGCCATAGGTCACGGTGTTCGCCGTCACCTCGCCCTGCATGAGCACCCGGCCGCCGAGGAATTCGACGGTGGCCTGCACGCGGTCCGGGCCATTGGCGCGCAGCATGGCGCGGCCAAGCTCGAGCTGGAAAGTGATGGCGCCGGCGGCACCGTTCTCGGCGACGAAGCCGGCCGACAGCGGCCCGCGCGCCGCATAGATCAGGCCGCCATTGCTCACCGCCGCCTGCCGCATGATGTTCGAGGTTCGCACGATGTCGCCTTGGGCAACCACGCCGAACGGTCCTCGGTCGGCGGCGGCGCCGCTGAACGCAACCTGGGTGATCGAGAGATCCGGGCGCGAGGCGAGCCCCATGCCACCCATCTTGACGGTGGGGTGGCCGCGCCCGTTAGCAGCCGCGTCTATATACGGAAGATCGAGCGCGGCGGCGACCAGCCAGGCATTGAAGCCGGGCACATGGCCGCAGATCACGCCCGCCGGCGGCGTGTCGAGCAACGCCACCAGCTTGCGCGCGGCCTCAATTGTATCGGCCGAGTCGATCTTCCACTCGGTGAAGCCCGGCGCGCCGACGGCGGTCGCGGTGATGAGCGACGCTGCCCGATCGAGAGCGTCGAGCGCGGCAAATCGTACCGTACCCGCCGCCAGCGCCAGGCGGCCAAGCTCGCGATCGCGCACCGCCCGCGCCTTGCCGCTGCCGCCGGCCGACAGGAACAAGCCGCCGATCAAGGCGGGCTCGATGTCGTCGACGGTCAGCGCGCGAGACATGTCGTGGCTCCGGCCCCTGCTCCTGCGGCTATTGCGGCTCGCTGACACCCAGGAAGGTGGCAAACAGCGAGCCGGCGGCCTTGGCTTCCGCCGCCGTCCCCTGAAAGACCTGCGCGCCGGAGGAGAGCACGCAGACCCGGTCGGCCACATCGAGCGCGCGCGCGGTGTTCTGCTCGACCAGCAGGATAGTCAGGCCCTCGCCTTTGAGCTTCAGCAGCGCGTCGAGACAGATGTCGACCATCTTCGGCATCAGCCCGAGCGACAATTCGTCGACCAGCAAGAGGCGCGGCTCGGCCATCAGCGCGCGGCCGATGGCGAGCATCTGCTGCTCGCCGCCCGAGAGCGAGCCGGCAAGCTGGTCGCGCCGCTCGAACAGGCGCGGAAAATAGCCGAACACCCGTTCGCGCTTGGCGCGGTCGCGCTCCACCGCATAGGCATAACCGCCGACGGTGAGATTCTCGCCGACCGTCAGATCGGAGAAAAGTTGGCGGCCCTCCGGCACCAGCGCAATGCCGAGCGCCGCGCGATCGACCGCGTGGCGGTGAGTGATGTCCTCGCCGTCGAACAGGATGCGCCCGCCGAGGATGTCGACATGACCCATGATCGCCATCACGGTCGAGGTCTTGCCGGCGCCGTTGGGGCCGAGCAGCGCGAATACCGAGCCTGCCGGCACCTCGAAGCTGACGCCGTGCACGGCGCGTACAGAGCCGTAACCGCACACAAGGTTGTCAAGCGTCAGCATGCGAGCCCGCTCCGGTTCCGACATAGGCTTCGTGCACGACGGGATCGGCCATCACCGCCTGCGGCTCGCCGTCGCCGATGACCTGGCCGTTGTTCAATACGATCAGACGCCTGCAATTGCGCATGACCTCTTCGAGGTTATGCTCGACCAGCACTACGGTGATGCCCTGCGCGTTGACCGCACCGATGACCTCGACCTGGCGCGCGGCTTCCACGTGATTGAGGCCGGCGAGCGGCTCGTCGAGCAGGATTACGCGCGGGTCGACGGCGAGCGCGCGCGCGACCTCCAGCCGCTTCATCTGGCCGAGCGGCAAGGCCCCGGCGAGCTGACTTTCGGTGCCGCCCAGGCCGACCTGGTGCAGGATGGCGGCGGCGCGCTCGCTCTCCTTGCGGCGACTGACCTGCAACAGGGCGCCGAGCGGATAGCGCGTGCGGCGATAGCCGGCCGCCAACACGACATTGTCGAGCACCGTCATCTCGCGGAACGGACGCACGGTCTGGTGCGTCAAAGCCAGGCCCTTGCGCACGCGCGAGGCGGTGGAGTCGTGGGTCACGTCCGTGCCGGAGAGCGCGATGCTGCCGCGGTCGGGCTTGAGCACACCCGCAACGATCTTGATCAGCGTAGTCTTGCCGGCGCCGTTGGGGCCGATCAGGCCGACGAAATCGCCGGGGGTAACCGAGACGGTCACGCCGTCGACCGCCTTCACGCCGCCGAAGTGGATCGCCACATTGCTGAGCGCGAGCGCCGGCGTCGTCATGACTTGCGCAGCCTCCGCCTCAAGGTGGCGACTATGCCGGCGAAGCCGCCGGGCGCCAGCCGGATCACCAGCACGAGCAAACCGCCGAACACCAGCAGGCGGTAGTCGTTGACGAAGCGGATCGCCTCCGGCAGCAGCGTCAAGGCGATGGCCGCCAAGACGACGCCCCAGGTCGAGCCGATGCCGCCGATGACCACCATGGCCATCAACATGACGGACAAGATGAAGTCGAAGGCATCCGGGACGATGAACTGGGTGAAGAAGGTGTAGAGGCCGCCGGCAAGACCGGCGAGCGCGGTGCCGATGCCGAAGGCGGCAAGCTTGTAGGCGCCGACGTTGAGGCCGAGCGTGGCGGCCGCATCCTCGTCTTCCCCCACCGCGCGGAAGGAAAAGCCCATCCAGGAGCGGCTGATGTAGAGGCTGAAGATGATGGTGGCGGCGGCGAAGACCAGGATCATCACCATGTTGCCGGACGCGCCCAGGCCGGAGCCGGGAATGTTGCTGATCCCCATTTCCCCGCCCAACCAGTGTTGTTTGCGGACGAAGCCGGTGAACAGGAAGTTGACGCCGATGGTGGTGACGGCGAGGAAGTCGGTACGCACGCGCAAGGAGGCAAAGCCGACGATGATGCCGGTGACGCTGCCGACCAGGGTGGCGAAGAGAAGGGCGAGCGGCGGATTGCCGATATTGACCATGGCGAGCGCCGCGGCATAGGCGCCGGCGCCGTAGAAGGCGCCATGGCCGAGGCTGATCTGGCCGCAGAAGCCGCTGATCATGTTGAGGCTGACGGCCAGGATCACATTGATCCCGATCACCGAAATCACGCTGATCTCGTACGCACTCATGCCGTACGCGCTCCGGTGAAGCCCTGCGGCCGGATCATCAACAACGCGATCAGCGCCAGGAAGGCGATGGCGTCGCGGTCGAGCCACTGGCCGATGAAGATGGTGCCGTAGGATTCGACCAAGCCCAGAACCAGGCTCGCGATCAGCGTGCCGCGCACGCTGCCGAGGCCGCCGAGCACGATGATGGCGAGTGCCTTGTAGCTGACCACATAGCCGATGCTCGGGTCGACGAAATTGTTCAAAAGCCCCACCAGCCCGCCAGCGATGGCCGCCAGCGCCGAGCCGAGCGCGAAGTTCAGATAGCGCACCTTGATCGGATCGACGCCGAAGCTCGCCGCGATCTTCGGCCGCGACACCGTCGCGCGCCAGGCGACGCCGATGCGGGTGCGCGTGGTGAACAGGTGAAGGCCGGTAAAGACGACGGCCGCGGAGACGACGATCGCGATCTGCACGGCGTTCACCGTCACACCGAGCAGGTTGAACGTCATGAAGGCATAGATATTGTGCTGGAAGGTCACGCCCTGCTCGCCGAACACAATGCGGAAGGCGTCCTGCATGAGCACCAGGAGCCCGACCGACGCGATCATCGGCACGTCGGGCCGATAGCTCAGCAGCGGCTCGTAAAGCAGCCGGTAGATCGCCATGCCGAACAGCGGGGCGACCACGATGGCGGCGAGGAAGCCGAGCGCGAGGCTGCCGGTGGCATTGGCGACCACCACCGTCACAAAGGCGCCGAGCGCGAAGACAGCCGCATGCGCGATATGCAGGATGCGCAACAGCCCGTAAACCAGCGCCAGCCCGACCGCCATCATAGCGTACATGCACCCGAAGGTGACACCGGTTACAGCGAGGTCGACGTAATACACCCGTTCAATCCCTCAAATCGCGACGCGGGCGGAGGACGACGCACCGTCCCCCGCCCGCGGAAGGCTAGGCCTATTTCTCCGGCGGGGCGAACGCGTCAAGGTCGTTGAGCGTGGCGAAGTACTTGAACTTGCCGTCCTTGATCACGTTGATGCTGATCGGCTTGATGATCTCGTGCAGCTTGTTGAAGCCGATCAGGGTGCCTTCGAGCATCGGGAAGTTCTTGGTCGCGGCGAGCGCGTCCTTGACCTTGGCCGGATCGGCGGCTCCGGCGCGCTTGATACCGTCGGCCATCAGCTTCACTGCCGAGTAGCATTCAGCAGCGACGCTCTCCGGCGGGTAGCCGGCGCGCTTCTTGAATTCGGCGAAGAACTTCTGCAGCGCCGCATCCTTGCGGTCGCGGTCCATGCTGTCGACGATGTACACGCCCTCGGCGGCCGGTCCCGCGATCTGAATGAATTTCTCCGAGTCGAAGGCCTGCGAGCCGATGATCGGCGCCTTGATGCCGGCAGCGCGAAGCTGGGACACCAAGGGGGCGGCGGTGAAGAAGTAGCCGGTGGCGTAGATGCCGTCCGGATTGTCGCGCTTGACGCTGGCGACGATGGAGCCGAACTGGCGGTCCTTCAGCGAGTAGCTGTATTTGTTGAGGACCTTGATGCCGTATTTCGGCGCGGCTTCGATGAAGCCGTCCATGGTCGCCTGGCCGTAGTCATTGTCCATGGTGATGGCGGACACCGTTTTTAGCTTGAGATTCTTGGCCATGAACAGCGCAGTGGCCCGGCCCTGCGGGGGTCCGAGGTGCACCAGCCGGAAGATGTAGTCGCCGGCGCGCGTGATGTCGGGATGCACGCCATAGGCGGAGATCATCACCACATGCGCCTTCTGGAACACCGGCGCGGCGGCGCGGCCGGAAGCCGAATAGCTGCCGTTGACGACGAACTTCACGCCGTCCTCGCCGATCAGCTTGTTGGCGGTGAAGATCGCCTGGTCGGACTTGGCCTGGTCGTCATAGACGACGAGCTTGAGCTTCTGCCCGAGCACGCCGCCGGCGGCGTTGATGTCGTCGACCGCCATCTGGGCCGCGATCTGGGACGACTTGCCGTCGGTGGCGGCGAAGCCGGTGAGCGGCGCCTGGAAGCCGATCTTGATTTCGGCGCGCGCCGGTTGCGCCATGGCGAAGCCGAGCGCGAGGGCGGCCACCCCCATCAAGAGGTGAATCGGCCGCGGGGACAGTCTCCATTTCGGATGCAACATGACTCTCTCTCCCATCAGTGAGGACGCGATTTAGGGTCGTTCGGTGGCTGAAAAATCGAATGCGCGCGCAGCAACTCGCGAGCGCGCGCCAGTGCGGCGTCCGGCGGCCGCACCGGTCGCCAGTCTGCCCGGTCGCCGGCGCGTCGGGTGGCATCGATGCCGAGCTTCCCGATCGTGCCGTCCTTTTCCAATGGTTCGGCGCGATCGGCCCGCACATCGGGGACGATGACGAGGTCGCGCTGCGGCTGCATGCGCGTCGCCATCGCCCATTCGACGGCGACCGCATCCCAGGGGTCGATGTCGGCGTCGACCACGATGACCTGCTTGACCAAGTTGACCGCCGCCCAGACTGCGAACATGGCCTTGCGCGCTTCGCCGGGACGCGGGTCGCGCAATGCGACGACCGCATGCAGGCGGCCGGCACCGCCGAGCCCGACGGCAACTTCTTTGAGCGCCGGCACGCTGGCACGCACGACACGCGCAAGACCGGCGGCAATGGCAACGCCGCCGATCAGGCAATGCTCGCGGTGATAGCCGGGCAGGATGACCTGGAACAGCGCGTCGTGGCGGCGGGTGAGATGCGAGAATGTGGCGACGATGCCGGCACCGTAATTCTCGTAGAGGCCGTGGAATTCGCTCACCAGCCCTTCGTCGACCGTCTTGCCGGCATCGAGCCTGCCTTCCAGCACGCATTCGCAATGCGCCGGCACCAAAAGATCGGACGCGAGGCAGCGCGCAACCTCGACCGGCTCGCCGAACAGTCCGCCGGCGACCTTCAACTCATCCTCGCCGAGGCCGAGATAAAGACAGGCCGCGAGCAGGACCGCCGGGTGATTGCCGATGGTCACCGCAATATCGAGCGTCTCGCCGCGCGCGTGCGCGGCGCGCGCCAGCACCGCCAGATGATGATTGGGCGCGATGCCGACAAAGGCGCGATTGCCGTCGAGCGGCATCAACCGCGCGATCGACAGATTGGCGCGTCCCGTAAGCCGGTCCTTGGCGACGATGGCGCCGGCGGTGATGTAGGCGCCGCGCTCATGCTCGAAGAAACGCGGGATGGGCAGTTCCTGCGCGAGTGCCGGATGCGCGACGACCGTTTCCTGACACGGCGGCTCGGCAAAGAGCCGTGGCTCGAGCGGTTGCTCGATCGCGGACACGATCGTGCTCTGCATGGCGGCCGGTGTGGTGGCGAGCCCGGTGGCGATGCGCGACAGCGAGGTCAGCACATTGCCGACGACCGGCAACCGGTGCCCACGCACCGCATCGAAGCGCAGCGCCGGACCGCCGTCGGTTTCGGCGAGGCAGGCGGCGATCTCGAAATCGGCCTCAACCGGCGCCGCGATGGTGTGCAAATCGCCGGCGGCCGCGAGGCTCGCCAGATAGGCACGCAGCGCCTGCGGCGCGTGTTCCGCCGTTCCGCTCATGGCGTCCTTCGCGTGCACGTGAGCCGAGCCGCGCATCGGCCTGTCCCGATCTCATGACGGTTGCGGACGATCCATCCCCGGCGTGATCGCCCACGGTCGATCCTATCGGCCGCACTCCGGCCGCGCACCCGGGGCGGGTGAGAACAAGGCCATAGGCAAAACCGAAACGTCGCATGACGTCGCCCACACGGCCCGTTATGCTGCGCCGGCAAGGCCGGAACCCACATGATTGAACTGCGCCCGCTTGGCTATTTCGTGACCGCCTGCCGCTGCGACACGCTGGCGCGCGCGGCGCAGGAACTCGGCATCGCGCTGTCGACACTCAGCACCACCGTGAAGGCGCTGGAAGAGGAACTCGGCCTCCCGCTGTTCCGCCGGGTGAACTACGGCCTCTATCCGACCGCCAGCGCGCGCTGGCTGATGCGCGTGGCTGAACCGCTGCTCGACGGCGAAGCCTTCGCGCGGCGCTGGATCGGAGCGCCGTCGACGCGTCCCGCCCAGCGGCTCGCGGTCGAGCTGGGCCTGAGCTTCACCATCGGCGGCATCGGCGAAGCCATCGAACGCGCCATCGAGTCCATGGGTGCGGAGCGGCCGGATATTCTGGTGGAGCCGCTGTGGTCGGACGAAAAGGATTCGCCGGCGGTCGGCAGCCTCGCCGCGGACTGGCCCGATCTCGGCACCAGCCATCTGTCCGTCGCGCTGGCGCCGGAGCGGACGCGCGGCCGCTCGCGGGCGACAACGCTCCTGGCCGACCGCTGGGTCTTCGCCTGCCGCCTGCCCGCCGGCACCGACAAGCCGGCGAGCGCCGCCGATCTCGCCGGCGGTCGACTGATCGTGCCGGCACTGGCGCCGGCGCTGATCGAGCAGGCCGACCGCTATTTCACCCAGAACAAGATCAGCGGCGTGCGCTTCGTCAACGAGCATCCGGGCGAGTTGCCGCGACTGATCGACGACTATCCCGACTCGGCGCTGTTCGTGCCGGAAAGCCTGGTGTCGCGCCGGCTCGGCTTCCTGCGGGTGAAGACAGTGGCGCCGCGCGTGCCGCTGACCATGAACATTGTCGCGCGGGTGGCCGCGCCCAATACCGTCACCGCGCTGTTCATCCGCCACGTGAAGCGCGCGCTCGCGGGACCTGCGCGGGTGCAGGCACGGCGGCCGGCGATCAGCCTGCGGCAGATTCATTATTTCAACATGGTGCACCGGCTGCGCCGCGTCTCGGCCGCCGCGCACGGCGCCAATGTCACGCAGCCGGCGCTGAGCGAACAATTGCACAAGCTCGAGCGCACGCTGGCCACCCGCCTGTTCGAGCGGCGCGGCGACGGCGTGATACCCACCGCCGACGGCGACCGCTTCGCTCATGTCGCCAAGATGATCGAAGCGGGCCTGCATCGCATCACCGCCGGCGACGCGGCCGCCGCGGCACCGCCGAGCCGGCGCATCGCCATCGGCATCCTGCCGTCGGTGAGCCAGCACGGCCATCTGGTCAACCGCATCACCGAAGCGGTGCTGGCGGTGCAGGAGCGTCATCCGACGCTGAAGCTGATGGTGCACGAGGCGCCGAACGGAACGCTGCAGGACTGGGTGGTGCGCGGGCTGGTCGGCGTGGCGATCGTGGAAACCGGGCTGCCGCACATGCCGCGGCTGCCGCTCGGCTCCTCGGAAGGCCTCGCCGCGGTGGCCCATGCCAGCCACAAGCTGCTGCCGCCCGGGCCGGTGAAATTCGCCGATCTGGTGCGGTTGCCGCTCGTGCTGCCTACTGGCCGTTTCGGCCTGCGGCAACTGGTCGAGGCCGCCGCCGAAGAGCGCGGCCTGCGCATTCAGCCCTATATGGAGATCGATGCCCTCACCATGGCCGCGGCGCTGCTCACGCGCGCGCCGGTGTGCACCGTGCTGCCGCCCTCGGCGGTGCAGCGCGAACTGGACGACGGCGAGCTCACCGCGCATCCGATCGTCGATCCGGTGATCGCGCGGCGGCTCTTCGTCATCTATTCCGGCGAGCGCAGCCTGAGCGAGCCGGAGCGCGACCTGGTCAACACGCTGCGCGGGCGCTTGTCGGAAGGCTGAACCTTTCGGTCATTCCGGGACGGTCCCATAAGGGCCGGACCCGGACCCCAGAGCGCAAGCTACGGCAGCACACGGCCCTGGATTCCGGGTTCGCAACCATCGTTCGCGCCCCGGAATGATCGGAATGATCACGGCAGTCGGAAATGCCGCACGCCCTTCTTGCGCGCCTCGTCGAGCGCGTCGGCGTAGCCCGCATCGGCATAGCGCATGACGCCGAGGCTGGTGTCGTTGGTGAGCGCGAGATCGATGCGCTCGTCGGCCTCGTTGCTGCCGTCGGCGATGATGGTGACGCCGGCGCTGGTCATGTAGCCGGAATAGCCGCCGCCGCCGGAGTGGATCGCCACCAGGTCGGCCTGCGACGAACACATCGCCATGGCGTCGAGCAGCGGCCAGTCGGCGATGGCGTCGGAGCCGTCCTGCATGTGCTCGGTCATGATGTTGGGATGCGCCATGGCGCCGGCATCGAGATGATCGCGGGTGAAGGCGATGGGGCCGGAAAGCGTCCCCTCGCGCACCATGCGATTGACGGTGCGCGCGAGCGCGGTGCGCTCGCCGTGGCCGAGCCAGGCGATGCGCGCCGGCAGGCCTTCGAACGGCACATGCGCGCGGGCGAGCGCGATCCAGTTGGTCAGGATCTGGTTGCTGGCGAAGGCGTCGAGCAGATGATCGTCGATCTTGCAGATGTCGTCGCGGTCGTTGGCGAGCGAGATCCAGCGGAATGGGCCGATGGCGCGGGCGAACAGCGGGCGCAGATAGGCCTCGGTGAAGATCGGGATGTCGAAGGCGTCGGCGACGCCGCCTTCGCGGGCCTGGGTGCGGATGAGGTTGCCGTTGTCGAACACCACGGCGCCGGCGCGCTTGAAGCCGAGCATGGCGCGCACATGGCGCACGATGGTGGCGCGGCTTTCGCGCATCAGCGTGGCGGGATCGTCCTGGCGCAGGCGGCGCACCTCGGCGAGGCTGCGGCCGGCGGGGATATAGCCGTAGACGAGGTCGTGCGCCGAGGTCTGATCGGTCACCACGTCGGGAATGATGCCGCGCGCGAGCAGCGTCTCGTAGACGTCGGCGGCATTGCCGATGAGGCCGATGGAGGCGGCGCGGCCATCGCGGCGCGCGGCGTCGACCAACGCCAGCGCCTCGTCGAGATCGGCGGCGCGCGCATCGAGGAAGCCATTGGCCATGCGCTTTCCGATGCGCTCCGGGTCGATCTCGACGCAGAGGATGACCGCGCCGGCCATGCGTCCGGCAAGCGGCTGCGCGCCGCCCATGCCGCCGAGGCCGGCGGTGAGGATGAAGCGGCCCTTGAGGCTGCCGCCGAAATGGCGCTCGGCGATGCGCATGAAGATCTCATAGGTGCCCTGGATGACGCCCTGCGAGCCGATGTATTGCCAGTCGCCGGCGGTGAGCCCGCCCCAGCAGATCAGGTTCTGCTTCTGCCATTCATAGAAGTTCTCCGCCTTCGCCCATTGGCCGACCATGTTGCAGTTGGCCATGATGACGAGCGGCGCCTTGGCATGCGTCTTGATCAGGCCGATGGGCTTGCCCGACTGCACGATCAGCGTCTCGCCCTCGCGCATGGTGGTGAGCGTCTCGACGATCTTGTCGTGCGAGGGCCAGTCGCGCGCGGCCTTGCCGAGCGCCGCATAGACGACGAGATTGGCCGGGTCCTCGCCGACCGCCAGCACGTTTTCCAACAGGCGCAGCAGGCCCTCCTGGCGCCAGCCGGCGCAGCGCAGATTGGAGCCGGAGGTGACGGTGAAATCGCGCTTCATCGGTCAGGCCAGCGCGTATTGCGCGATCGGGATGCCGAGCGCGGCTTCGCAGACCGGATAGACGGTCGGGTCCTTCACCGAGGCGCTCAGCGGCAGATGCGCCTTGGCGATGTGGAAGACCGACAGCGTCATGCCCTCGCGCAGATGGCCGACGCTGACCGGCTTGCCGTCGGCATCGAGCGTGGTGATCACGTCGGGGAAGGTGGCAAGCCGCTTACCCTCGCCGTCCTCGACCGCCATGTATTCGTTCATCACATGCAGCACGAGATCGCGCTTTCCTGCGCGAATGGTGATGGTGCCGATGTCGAAGGCGGCTTCGGTATATTTGACCGCCTTGCGGGTGACCTTCCCCTCGCCAAGGATAGTGCCGGACGTAGTCGCGCAGATCGCCTCGATCACCGCGCGGCCGCCTTTCTGCTCCGCCGCCATGATGGCGTGGCCGAGCGCGAGCGCGCGGGAAATGCCGCCGAGCGCGGCGTTCCGCTTCACATAGGAGGCGCGCACCGGGTTGCGGCAGGAGGCGATAAAGCCGCCCGCCATGTCGGCGGCCTTGCGCAGCACAGGCGAGACCTTGGCGGTGGCGCCGCGCACAACCAATTCGATGTAGGAGTTGCTGGCGCGATGGCCGCCGACCGCGGTCTGAATGGTCGGCTCCGGGCTTGCCGCCATGCCGATCGAGCCCATGTCGCCGGTCGGATGCGCGCGCAGATCGCCGACCGCATCGACCACTTTGGTGCCGAGCAGCGCGCCGGGCAGCCAAGCATTCATGGTGCTCGACATGCCGTTCTGCCCGATCATCAGCCCGTAAATCGGCGCGCCCAGCGCCTCCTGCAAAATCTCCACCGCCTTGACATAGTCGACGCCGAGCATCTGCCATTCGGTCATGCCGGCCGGCGCACCGATGGCGGCGGCGGTGGCGATATAGGCGTCGTCCGCGACCTCATCCATGGACACGAGCTCGGGCTGGCCGGCATTGACCGCAGCGGTGCCAAGCATGCGGCCGTGGTCGGCCCAGCCGCCACCGCCGGCGGCGAAGACGGAGCCGCCACGGATGGCGGCCTCGACGTCGTCCATCGTGAGTATGCGCCCCATCAGCTCAGTCCTCTTTTCCCTGTTGCAACGAATGGTCGAGCGCCTTCACCGCCTGCAAGATGACAGCGGCGCCGGCGGCGATCTGCTCGCGCTCCGACCATTCCTCCGGCGAATGGCTCTTGCCGCCCTTGCACGGCACGAACACCATGCCCGACTTGCAGATGCGGCTCATGAAGGCGGCGTCGTGGCCGGCGCCGCTGGCGAGATCCGTCTGGCCGAGGCCGAGATCGCGCGCCGCCTGGCTCATCGCCGCGCGCACGCTCTCGTCGCAGGCGACGGGCTTGCCCTCCGACAAGGTCTTGAGCGGCGCCCGCTTCACCCGCGCGACTTTGGCATGTTCGGCGCTGTCGCGCTCGATCGCCGCAACGAAACGTTCGGTCAGCGCAAGGTCGGTGGTGCGTGCGTCGATCACCAGGCGGCAGCGGCCAGGCACGACATTGGAAGCGCCCGGCTCGACCGCCAGAATGCCGACGGTGGCGACGAAATAGCCCTTGCCCGCGCCGGCCAGTTCTTCGGCGACGCGCCGCACCGAGGCGACGGTCTGCGCCGCCGCGACCAACGCATCCTGGCGCAGATGCATCGGCGTGGTGCCGGCATGATCGGCGGCGCCCTCGAACACGATCTCGATGCGGCGGATACCGACGATGGAGGTGACGATGCCGACATCGAGCGCTTGCGATTCAAGCACGATGCCCTGCTCGATATGCAGCTCGAGAAAGGCCTTGATGTCGGCGCGCCTGGCGGCATCGAGCCGCTCAGGATCGCCGCCGACCCGGCGGAGCGCATCGCGCAAGCGCTCGCCGCCCGGGTCGGTCAAATCGAGCATCGCCGGCGCCAACACGCCGGCCATGCCGCGGCTGCCGACGCATGAGAGCCCGTATTCACTCGGCTCCTCGGCGAGGAAATCGATGACCTCGATCGTATGGTCGAGCCGCTCGCCCTTGTCGCGCAGCGCGCGCACGACTTCCAGCGCGGTGGCGACGCCGGCAATGCCGTCGAAGCGGCCACCGGACGGCACCGTGTCGCTGTGCGAGCCGACCGCGATGACGCCGAGCTCGGGTTTCGCACCTTCGAGCCGGCCGATCAGGTTGCCGGCCGTGTCGATGCGCACGGCAAGTCCCGCCTCGGCGAAACGCTTGGCGAGCAGGTCACGGCCTCGCAGGAACAGTGGGGTGAAGGAGCGGCGAGTGTAGGGATGCGCCGGATCGGTGAGCTCGGCAAGCGCCATCACATCCGCCCACAGGCGATCGGCATCGAGCGGCAAATTGGACGCGGCCACGCCCGTCTCCTTCTCAATTCGCCGGCAGCGGCGGCCGCACGAAACGTCCCTTGCCCGGCGCGCCGATCACCACCCCGTCGGCGTAGACGCAGGCGCCGCGCAGGAAGGTCGTGGTCACGCGGAACGGCAGCTCGATGCCGTCATAGGGGCTCCAGGATACGAAATTATTGCCGCTTTCCGCGGCGCTGTAGCGATGCGGATCGCGTCGCGCAAGGACGATATCAGCATCGCGACCGACCGCCAGCGCGCCCTTGCGATCGCCGATGCGGAACAGCGCCGCCGGGTTGTGCGCGAGCAGCCGCGCGGCATGGGTCAGCGACAGGCCGCGCGCGTCGAGGCCCTTGAGCAGCAGGCCATAAAGCACTTCGAGGCCGGGCACGCCGGAGGCATTCTTCAACATGATCGGATCGGTCTTGCGATCCTCCGACCAACTCACATGGTCAGTCGACACCACCGTCACATTGCCGGCGGCGAGATGATGCCACAGCGCCTCGACCTCGCGCCGCGGCCGGATCGGCGGATTGATCTTCGCCTTGCCGCCGAGCCGGCGCACGTCGTTTTCCTCATCGAGCGTGAGATAATGAATGCAGGCCTCGATGGTGGCGCCATGGCCCTGGGCGCGATAGGCGGCGGCGAGCTCGTAGCCGCGTCCGATCGAGGAATGCACAATATGCACCGGGCAGCCGGCGCCGGCGCCCAGCTCGTAGACTTCCGCCGTGGCCAGCGCCTCAGTGATCGGCGGCCTTGACAGGCCATGCGCCCGATAATCGGTGATATTGCCCGCCTCCACCTTGGCGATGTAAGCGCGCACCATCTCGTCGTTTTCGTTGTGGATGCCGGCGACGAGCCCGCGCGGCGCGATGGCCTCGAAGCACGCATAGAGGGTCTGCGGCGGAATGCGCGGGAAGCGCTGCGGATGGGTGCCAAAGGTGGAGAACTTGAAGGCGGCGGCGCCGGCGTCGACCAGTTCGTCGATGCGCGCCGCGCCCTCCTGCGGATCGACGGTGGCATAGAGCGCGAAGTCGACGCGCGCCTGCGCGCCCGCTTCCTTGGCCTTGATCTGGAAACGCTCGGCGTCGGCGATCAGGCAGCCGTCGTCATACGGCATGTCGACGATTGTTGTGACGCCGCCGGCGGCGGCGCTGCGCGTCGACCAGACGAAATCCTCCTGGCCCTTCTGGCTGCGACTGTGCACCTGCGCGTCGATGGCGCCGGGCAGCACCAGGAAGCCGGGACCGCCATGCCTGTCGCCAGCCGGCGGCGTGCCGGCGCCGACCGCCTGCACCCGCCCGTCACCGGCAAGCACGTAGCCGTCCTCGATCAAACGGTCGGGAAGGACGATCGTGCCGGTGAAGACCTGATCCGCCATGTTTGGCTCTTGATCGTTTGCGAACCGCGGATGCGCGCGCGGGTGCGGCAAGGTTGTCGCGGCACAAAGCCTGTGGGCTGAACGACGAGCCGAAACGTTAAAGGACGGCGGGCGAAGCGCGAACCAGAGTTCAACCGAACCCGCCGATAGGAAAAACCAAACAAACCGTCAGGCCGCCGGGACGGCGGCGGCCCGCATGACGACAGGCGTGACGGGGACCGGTTCGCCGGGCAGGTCGACGATGACGCGGGGCGGTGTGCTGCCGGCATTACCGAACGCAAAGAGCGGGGTGATGTGGTGAAGCTGCCAATCGGCCAAGAGCACCATGGTGCGGTTGTCGAGGATGAGCCACTGGCCGTCGAGGCGGGCTGCGACCACCGCATGGTCTTCGCCCGTGGCGCGGTCATGCATGATGACGAGGCGCACGTCCTCCGCGGCCATGCCGGCTTCGAGCAGGGCCACGTATTTGGCGATGGCGTAATCCTCGCAGTCGCCAGCGCCGCGCGCGAAGGTCATGAGCGGCGTCGTCCACACGTCGGGAACGCCGAACTGGGCGAGATCGCGCGCCGGCCGGATGGCGAGATTGACCGCGCGATTGATTTCACCGATGCGGGCGCGACCGTTGCGCGCGCGGGCGGCGTCGATGATGGCGAGGAAGCGCGCGGCCTCCGGCGGGCAAAATTGCGGGTGCGAGCGGCACAGCGCCAGCACTCGCGCTTCGACGCGGATGACCGGCTGCAGGCTCTGCCAGCGGATGGCCAAGGCACCGTTATGGGTCAGGCCAAGCCCGAAGGGTTCTTCGGTGAGCGCTGGCGGCGCGTAGACCGGGGCGTGCAGGACGGGACTGAGCGCGGCCTGTGGCGGCTCCGGTATCGGACGCGCCAGGGTCGCGTCGCCGCACAGACCGGCGAGCGAGATGACAATAATATGACACGCGACAACACGCAGCCACGAACGACACGACATCGAAACGCCCCTGCTCGCGGAGCGTCATGCCGGCCTGCATGCGCCGATCTCGTCCCCACCGAGCAGCAAACCCAATAAACCGCAGCCATTTGCAGGCCGGTTAAATGGACGCGCGCCGGTGGGCTCATTTCGTCCCAGGATGAATGCGCGCCCGTTGAAATTATCGAAATTTGAATGAACCCCTTCATGAATGATTCATCGATCACGGCAGCTTCGAACTCGCGCAAAGCTTGGCGTTCGCCAACTTCTGTGATGGTATCCGCCCGTGCTGTGGGGAAGGCCGGCCTTTTGGGGAGGCCAGGGGGAATGACTATTGAAGCGTCGCGTACGGCGCCGTTAACCTTTACGCATTGGCAACAGGATCTCATTGCCGGTCTGACCGTCGGCTTTGTTGCCTTGCCGGTCTGCCTGGCCGCGGGCACTTTGGTTTCTGCGCCGCTCGGCCCGCAATTTGTCGCCGAGGGCGCCGCCGCCGGCCTCTACGGCGCTATCGTCGCAGGCGCCGTGGTTGCGCTGGTCGCGACCTCCTCGTTCGTCATTACCTGCCCGCGCGCCGGTGCCGCTGTCGTTCTCGCCAGCTTGGTGATGGCGCTGGCAGCCAACCCCACGTTCGCCGGCAAGCCGGAACTGATACTCGCCGCCGCCGCGCTCTGTGTCCTGCTGGCCGGCGCGTGGCAGATTCTGTTCGGCGTGCTGCGGTTTTCCAGCATCATCAAATTCACGCCGCATCCGGTCTTCGCCGGCTTCCTCAACGGCGCCGCACTGTTGATCATCGGTTCGCAGATCACGCCGTTTTTCGTCGATCGCGGTGTCGCTCATCTGCTGCCGGAGCACGCTGCAAAGCTCATCTTCATCATCGGCGCGGCGCTGCTTGCCGTCTACTATTTGCGCCTGGTCGGGAAACTCGGCCTGCCGCGCTGGATGAGCAAATTGCCCGGCACGATCGTGACCTTCGTGCTCGGCATCGCGGTCTTCTACGTCGCCAGGCAATTCATGCCCGCGCTCGACTTCGGAGGAACGATCGGACAGCCGGACATCGAGTTGAACTCGCCATTGGTCCCACTCCTGCAGCCCGAAAATGCAGCGCGCATCTGGACGGTCGGCGGACATGTCGTCATCGCATCGCTCGTTCTGGCGCTCGTCACTAGCCTGGAGAGCCTGATGGCGTTGCGTTTCGCGCAAAATCTCGGCGACATCGAGATTCATCCGGCGCGAGACCTTGCCGCGCAAGGCTGCGGCAATTGCGCGACTGCCCTGTTCGCGGCCATCGCCAGCTCCGGAACGACTTCACTCTTGGCGACAGCCTATCGCGCGGGTGGCCGCACGCGGCTGACAGGGCTCGTGGCGTCGTCGGTCATTCTGCTCATCGGCCTCGTGCTTTCACGCGCCATTGCGGCAATTCCCGGCGCGGTCGTATCCGGCGTGCTGCTGTCGATCGGCATATCGATGTTCGACGCAGGCAGCTTTCGGCTTTTCCGGGAAGTCGTGCGCAATGCCTCCCCGCACGCCCGCCACCGGGCCATCTTCGATCTGTTGACCATTGCCGTGGTCATGGGCGTCACCGTGATGACAACCGTCGTCATCGGCGTCATCATCGGCTGCCTGCTCTCGGTCATCATCTTCGTCGTCAATATGAGTCGGCCGGTGGTGCACCGCAGCCATAGCGGCAGCGAGATCTTCTCCAAGCGGGTTCGCTCTACGGAGGATGTGGCGCTGTTGCAAGCGAGCGGGCACAGTCGCGTGGTGCTGGCGCTGCAAGGCGTGCTGTTCTTCGGCAATGCGGAGGATCTGGCGCAGCAGGTCAAGCAGTTGTTCAATCACGCCGATATGATCGTTCTCGACATGCGGGCCATTACCGATATCGACGCGTCCGGCTCCAATATCCTGGGCAACCTGGTGACCCGCTGCCGCGCGCGCGGCAAGCAGTTGCTGTTCTGCAACGTGCCGGCGGCGCAGCTTCTGGTCGTGAGGAGCCTGTTCGATCGCCCGCAATCCGCAGACGCCGCGATCAAGGTCGACCTGGAATCGGCGCTGGAGTGGATGGAGGAACAAGCGCTACGGCACGGCCTGGAGGAGCGCGGCCGCTCCGGCTCGCTGGCGCTCGACGAAATCGAACTGCTCGACGGCATTGCGCCCGAGGAGTTGGCGAAGCTTCGCCCCATGCTGAAATTGCGCGAATTCAAGGCCGGCGATGCTATCTGCCGCGAGGGCGATGCGGGCGACCGGATGTGGCTGCTGGTCAAGGGCAGCGTCAGCGTCCGCCTCAATGTCAGCGACCACCGCGGCAGCCGGCGTATCGCCAGCCTCGGGCGCGGCACGGTGTTCGGCGAGATGGCGCTGATCGAAGGCGGCCGCCGCTCCGCCACCATCGTCGCCGACGAGGACGTGGCCTGCTACGAGCTGAGCAGCGCGGATTTCGACGTACTGCTGCGCGATAGCCCGGACACCGCGGTCAGGATCTTGCGCAATACGGCGCGCGAACTGGCGCGCCGGCTGCGCCGGACGTCGGAAGACTTTCGCCACACCGCAAGCTGAGCGGCCGGCCGCCGGCTCCGCCTCAGGCCGGGCGCGGCTGGCTGCGTGCGGCGAGCTCCTGCTCCAGGCGATGCACGTTCTGCAGCAGTCGCTCGCTGCTGAGCTTGAGGAAGTAGAAGCCGAAGGTCGGATTCTGGAAATAAAGCTCGCTCACCTTGTCGTAGGTGATGACCATCATCTCCACGTCGTCCACGCATTCGACCGTCTGCGTGCGCACGTGTTCGGGCGTGAGAAAGCCGAGCTCGCCGACGAGCTGGCCGGGATGCAGCAGCAGGTCGAGCTCGTTGACGCGGCAATTGCCGCTGACGATGTAGAACATCTCGTCGGCATGGTCGCCTTTGCGAAAGAGGACTTCGCCTTTCTTGTAGGCGTGCTTATGCATGAACGGCTTGAGCCATTCCATCGACAGGTCGCCCTGCAGCGCGTTGCGCACCTTCTTGACCAGGTCGAGCATCTCGCGCAGTCGCACGGTGTTGAGTACGACGAGAATGCCGTACAGCGCGAGCGTCGGATAGGACGGGTACATGAGGCCGTAAACCACGAACAGCACATTGCTCCCGATCTCGCAAAGACGGAGCGGCACCATTGTCTTCATATAGTGGCTGGCGATGTAGAGGGCTCCCGCCACGAAGCCAAGAAGAACCGTCACGTCGTGCATTCGTCTTCTCCCCCCGAAATCGAGTCCGGCATGCGCATCAAGACCTTATCAATGCAATTTTGATGCCGGGATGTGTCAGTCGCGCGCATGAGGCATGCCGCCCGCGCGGCAAGCGCGTTCCACGGGCAGATCAAAGATCAATGATCTGGCCCTCGCGCGCAGTGATCGTGCCGGGACGCGCATCGTTCGCCTCGACGGCGAGCATATCCATGAAGTTGTCGTCGTGCGCCGGGTCGTGGTGGAACAGGCAAAGCTGCTTGGCCCGTGCCTCGTTTGCCAGGCGAATGCCGCGCATCCAGGTGGAATGCCCCCATCCCACGCGGCTGACGATTTCCTCCTCGGTGAAGGTGGCGTCGTAAATGATCAGGTCGGCGTCGCGCGCGAGCGAGACCAGTTCGCGATCGCATTTACCGGGAAACCCCTCGGTATCGCTGATCAGCGCGAAGACCCGTCCACCATATTCGAGACGGTAGCCGCTGGCGCCGTCCGGATGATCGAGCGGCGCGGTGTGCAGCGTTACCCCGTCATAGGGACGCAGCACGTCGCCGGAGCGGAAGTCGTGAAACTCGATCGCCGCCTTGAAGATTTCCACCTCGACCGGAAACAGCGGCGAACTCATGATCCGGCGCATCACCTGTTCGACGCTCGAGGCCGGCAGCAGATTGCCGGCCCAGATTCGCGCGCGATACCCGTCGGCAAAGAACGGCGCGAAGAACGGCAGGCCGCCAATGTGGTCGATGTGGCAATGGGAAAGAAAAATATCGAAATGGCGCGCGCTCGAATGCTTGATGAGCTCATTGCCGAGCGGTCGCAAGCCGGTGCCGGCATCGAAGATCAGAACATGCTCGCCGCATCGCACTTCGATGCACGGTGTATTGCCGCCATAGCGAATGGTGTCCGGCCCGGGGCAAGCAATGCTCCCGCGAACGCCCCAAAATCGAATGCGCATGGAAGGTCACCGCCCCGTCGTGTCCGCATCCCACATGTTATTGCGGATGCCTCGTGAATTCGAGCTTAGCACTGGCAGAATAAAACGAGAAAGCCGTGCGCGGCCTGCAACCCGATCGCCTTATGTCGTGGTCGCCGAATCGGCGGCGCCATCGGTGAACCCGGTCTTGCGGCGCGCCGCTTCCTCCTCGACCGCCTTGGCGAGGTTCGGATGATGCGCGGTGAAGGCGCGAAAATCCGCAACCTCCAGGATCAACAGCGTCGTCGGTATGGTCGTCACCACGGTCGCCGTGCGCGGGCTGTTTTCGAGCAAGGCGATCTCGCCGAAAAACGCGCCGGCGCCGAGGCGGATCGGCTGCGGCTCGATCCGCACCTCGACCTCGCCGGAGGCGATGAAGTACATGCAGTCGCCCGGCCGGCCGCGTCGTACGACGACGCTGCGCTCCGGCAAGTCGACCCGGCGCAGCATGCGCGTCAGCTCGATGACCGACGGCGCGTCGAGATTGCGCAGAAACGGAACCTCGGTCACCAGGCTCCAGTTGCGGACGAAATCGCGACGCCGGTGCTCGGCGGCAAACCCCGTTGCCAGAATGCCGGTCAGCAAGCCGAATACGCCGACGCCGCTGATCATCACCAGGCTGGCGATCAAGCGTCCGAGAGGCGTCTCCGGCACCGCATCGCCATAGCCGGTGGTGGTCAGCGTCGTGACCGCCCACCACAACGAGCGCGGCAAGGTGCCGAATTGTTTCGGCTGAGCCCCACCCTCGACCACGTGCAGCGCCACGGCGGCGAACAACAGGATCATGAGGAAGAGCGCCAGCACGCTGGCCAGCGACCGCGCTTCCACGGACATGACGCGGCCCAGCAGCGACAGGCCGGGAACGGCGGCGGTGAACTTCAGGAGCCAGAGCGATGCCAGCAGCCACGCGGTTTCGGCCGGAACGCCGGAAAGCAGGGCCACCGGGATCGGCACGACGGCGAGCAGATCGATCAGGCCGGTGGCAGAGATGAGATAGCTCGGACCGCGATGCGCGCCCGCGCCGAGCCAGTATTTGACCGCCAGCTCGCAGAAGAAAAAGGCGAGACAACACCACAGGACGACGTCAATCAGTTTGCCGGAGCGTACGTGCAGATCGGGAACGGTCATGGCCGTCATGGCGACCAACCCGACCGCCAAAATTGAATATTTCAGAATGCGATAGGTACGCGCGCTGATCGGACCCAGCTGCGCGAAACTGTCTTCAATCGCATGGTAGGGCATGGAAGGGGTCCAGTTCGAAATCAACGCAGGTCAATGCTGAGTTCTCGAAGGCGCGACTTCACATACGACCCGCAAACCCCCGCCCCGTGCGGGATTGGCGACTGGACTACCCGTGCAAGTGGGCCGGCACGAACCTTGAACGCGGCGCCGCTGACGGTGGCTAATAATTGAATAGTCTGCCTAATTTTGCGGACATGCGAAAGCGCGCCGCGCACCCCCACTAAGCTGTTCTGATTGCTGATGTCCTGCCGCAGTTAAGCATGATGCTCAAAACCTGCGCTCGCGCATTTTTGGGTCACTTTGGCTGTTGACTAAACCATTGTTATAGATAACATTTTGCTAACTGCCTCAACCGGTAGACGGCAGTTCCATAAAAGAATAACGGCCCGATAAGGCCGCTCAGGGACGCGCGGCCATGTTGCGCAATATAGATGACTGGGCCGGTGCGCATTTTGCGTTCCAAGCCGACGGGCCGCAGGACGGCCCAAAGACGGTCGTTGAGGCCGTGCACGGCTTACAAGGCCTGACCGTTACGATTCCCGATGCGCATCTGCTGTTCAACGCCGAGTTCTCGCGCGTTGGATCCGATCTCATTCTGCGCGGTGACGACGGCAAAGTCGTCGTCGTCCATGACTATTTTGTCCCCGACCATCGCGCGCCGCTGCTGTCGCCCGATGGCGCCGCGCTCTCGCCGGAGGTTGTCGCCGCGCTCGCCGGTCCGATGGCGCCTGGCCAATATGCGCAAGCTGGCGCCACGCAAAACCAAGTGCAGGCTGTCGGCCGCGTGGTTGCGGCGTCCGGCAGTGTTTCCATCATGCGCAATGGCGTGGCCATCACGCTCAATGTCGGCGACGCGGTTCTCAAGGGCGACGTGCTGCAAACCGGCGACGGCACGCTCGGCGTCACCTTCAATGACGGCAGCACGCTGAATCTGACCGCGCATTCGCGGCTCGTGGTCAACGAGTTCCTTTACGACTCGCACGGCACCAACAACTCGGAGATTCTCAGTCTCGTCCAGGGCTCGCTGACCTTCATATCCGGTCATGTCGCGCACAGCGGCGACATGAAGATCACCACACCGGTTGCGACGCTGGGCATTCGCGGCACCGTCGGCGGCATGACCGAAGCTGCTGATGGCACGGTTTCAGTTTTCATCGCCGAAAGCGCGACAGGCGCGGTGCTGACGGACAATGCCGGCAATATCCTCGCCCATGTGGTGCAGAACGGCCCGCTGATCCTGATACGGCCCGCGGGACCACTGAACGTTCTCGCGGAGGAAGTGAACAAAACGCAGGACGAGTTGGCGCGGGAGCTTGCCGTCGTCCAACATCTGGTCAACCTGCAGTCGGTCGGCGAGCAGATCATCCAGCAGTACCTGCAGCCGCCCAACCCGAACAACCCGCAAACGCCGTCGGGCACCCCGCACACCCAGATCCAAATCCAAATACCCACCAATTTTGTATCGAACGGCGACACGACGGGCACCGGCACGCCCACGTCGACGACGGTGCCGGTACAGGTCTCGACCGTCGACCATGGCACGACCAGCCCGCCACAGACCTACGATGTGACGGTGCCGGCGGACACCACGCCGCCGAATGCGCCGACGTTCAGCATCACCAGCGGGGACACGACGCTCGCCAACGGCAGCACCACCAACAATCCGACGCCGACGGTGCACGTGCTACTGGGCGGCACCAATGCCGTTGCGGGCGACACGGTGACGTTGTTTGATGGCAACGTCGCGATCGGCTCGCCGGTGACGTTGACGGCCGCGAACGTCGCCAACGGCTATGTCGACATCGTCGCGCCGGGACTGAGCAACGGCGTCACCTACCATCTCAATGTGTCTGTGACCGATGCCTCGGGAAACACCAGCCCGCCCTCGAGCGATATCGCCCTGACCATCGACACGCAGGCGCCGGACGCACCGACTGTGGCGCTGGCGCACGATACCGGCGGCTCGGCCAGCGATGCCATCACCAATAACGGCACGCTGGCGGTGACGGCGGCGGAGCCGGGCGGCACCGTGCAGTATTCGATCGACGGCGGGGCGCACTGGACCAGCTCTTTCACCGCGGTCGAGGGTTTTAATACGGTCGAGGTGCGCCAGGTCGATGCCGCCGGCAATGATGGTGCGCCGACGACGTTCTCGTTCACCCTCGACACGCAGGCGCCCACTGCGCCGACGGTCGCTCTGACGAAAGATACCGGCAGTTCGAACAGCGACGGCATCACCGATAACGGCACGCTGGCGGTGACGCCGGCCGAGCCCGGCGGCACCGTGCAATATTCCATCGACGGCGGGGCGCACTGGACCACCTCTTTTACCGCCGTCGAGGGCTTGAACACCGTCGAGGTGCGGCAGGTCGACGCCGCCGGCAATGATGGCACGCCGACGACGTTCTCGTTCACCCTCGACACCCAGGCGCCCGATGCGCCGACGGTTGGTCTTGCCAGCGACACCGGCCCGTCGAACAGCGACCATGTCACCAGTGACGGCACGCTCGCCGTCACGCCGGCCGAGAACGGCGGCACGCTGCAATATTCGATCGATGGCGGCGAGACCTGGACTACCAACTTCACCGCGGCCGAAGGCCCCAACTCGGTCGAGGTGCGCCAGGTCGACGCCGCCGGCAACGAAGGCGCGGCGACCACCTTCAATTTCACGCTCGATACGCAGGCGCCGAATGCGCCGACGGTCGGTCTGTCGAATGACACCGGCAGTTCGAACAGCGACCACATCACCAGTGACGGCACGCTCGCCGTCACGCAGGCCGAGCCGGGCGGCACGGTGCAATATTCCATCGACAACGGACAGCACTGGACCACCTCTTTCACCGCCGTCGAGGGCTTGAACACCGTCGAAGTCCGCCAGGTCGACGCCGCGGGCAATGAAGGCGCCGCGACCACCTTCAATTTCACGCTCGATACGCAGGCGCCCGATGCGCCGACGGTCGGTCTGTCGAATGACACCGGCCCGTCGAACAGCGACGGCGTCACCAGCGACGGCACGCTTGCCGTCACGCCGGCCGAGAACGGCGGCACGCTGCAATATTCGATCGATGGTGGCGAGACCTGGACTACGAGCTTCACCGCTCAGCCAGGCTACAACAGCGTCGACGTCCGTCAGATCGATGCGGCCGGCAATGAAGGCGTGGCAACGAAATTCAATTTCACGCTCGACAGCCAAGCCCCCGCCGCGCCGGCCGTTGGCCTCGCCAACGATACCGGCAGCTCGAACAGTGACGGCATCACCAATGACGGCATGCTCGCTGTCACGCCGGCCGAGAACGGCGGCGCGGTGCAGTATTCAATCGACAACGGACAGCACTGGACCACCAGCTTCACCGCCGTCGAGGGCTTGAACACCGTCGAGGTACGGCAGGTCGACGCCGCGGGCAATGAAGGCGCGGCGACCACCTTCAATTTCACGCTCGATACGCAGGCGCCGAACGCGCCGACGGTCGGTCTGTCGAATGACACCGGCAGTTCGAACAGCGACCACATCACCAGTGACGGCACGCTTGCCGTCACGCCGGCCGAGAACGGCGGCACGGTGCAGTATTCGGTCGACAACGGACAGCACTGGACCACCTCTTTCACCGCCGTCGAGGGCTTGAACACCGTCGAGGTGCGGCAGGTCGATGCCGCCGGCAACGAAGGCGCCGCGACCAACTTCAGCTTCACGTTTGTCGACCTGTCGCCCACGCTGGCGCCCGTGACCGGGCCGACCTACAACGACACAGCCGCGCCCGACACCTTCACCGCGGCGAGCGGGAACTTCATCGGCAGCGACGGGACCGCCGGCACGACCCTGACCTACGGCATTGTCGGCGGCAGCGCGGACACCTCGCTCAGCGGCTACGACATCTCGATGGTCGGGACCTACGGCAAGCTTTTCGTCAACAGCGCGAGCGGCGCCTACACCTTTATCCCGGACAGCCAGGCAATCGACGCGCTGTCGGCGGCGACCAACGAGACCTACACGGTCACGGTCACCGATGCCGCCGGACTGTCGGCGCAGCGGAACTTCACGGTCATGCTCAACGGCGTCAACGACGCACCGACGATGCAGCCGGTGACGGGCCCGACCTACACCGACACGGCCGCCTCCGACACGTTCAACGCGGTGACCGGCATCTTCTTGGCGCAAGACGTCGACACCGGCACCACCCTCACCTACGGGATCGACGGCGGCCACGCTGACAACACGCACAGCGGCTACGACATCTCGCGGACCGACACCTACGGCACGCTCTACGTCAACAGCACGACGGGGGCCTATAGCTTCGTTCCGGACAACACCGCCATCAACGCGCTGCTGGCGCCGACCACTGAGGATTTCACCGTCACCGTGTCGGACGGCTCGCTGTCGACGCATCAAACATACTCGGTGACGCTCAACGGCGCCAACGACACAGCGACGGTCGGCGGAACGACCAGCGGCGCGGTGACCGAAGACAGCAATGTCGACCCCTCCGGTCATTTGATTGCCGACGGCACGCTCACGGTCCACGACGCCGACACCGGCCAGGCGAGCTTTACGGCGCAATCGAGCACCGCCGGCAGCAACGGCTACGGCACCTTCACCCTCGATGCGGCGGGTCACTGGACCTACAGCGTCGACAACGGCCTGACCGACGTCCAGCACCTCAACAACGGCGACACGCTCACCGACAGTTTCACAGCGGTCTCCGCCGACGGCTCGGCGAGCGAAGTGGTGACCGTCACCATCCACGGCGTCAACGAGCCGACGAGCGCGAACCTGGTGTCCAGCGCGGGCGTTCAGGTCAGCGCCACGCAATACGGCGCCACCAACGGTTTCGTGCTGCCGGGCGCCGGCAATGTCACGACCCCGGGAACGCCGGAGGACCGCGTCACCGTCGGCTACGACATTGGCTCAAATCATGTCGTGCTGAGCAACGATCCGCTCGAAAACAGCAACCAGATGACGCCGATCAGCTCGTCCTCGTACACGATCGACGGAACGAGCTATTTCACCAGCATTCTCTCGGCCCAGAACGGGGTCACCATGACCCAGACCGTGTCGCTGGGCGCCGATGCGAATTATTTCACGACGACCATCGACATCTACAACGGCAGCGGCACCGACATTGAGAACGTGCGCTTCATGCGCAATATCGATCCGGACCAGGATATCCTTCACTACAACACCTACGACACCTTGAACGACGTCCTGCAGAATCCCAATGCATCCAGCGCGGTCGCTGCCGTGCAGGCGACCGGACCCTACTCCGGCGTGCACGTCATCCTGGTCGGCGACGGGGCCGACTGGCGGGCATCGTCCTTCGGTTTCACCAATACCGACCCCTATGCGTCCTCCGCTTTTGACACTCCGCAGGATCCGAACGGCGCGCGCGGCGATATCGCCATCTCGCTGACCAACAGCGCGGGGATCCTGCACGCCGGCGAACACGCGAAGATGAGCTTCGTGACGACGAATAACGTCGCGACCTCCGGGGACAATGCCCTGGTCGGCACGACTGGCGCCGACACGCTGAACGGCCTGGGCGGAAACGACCTGCTGTACGGGCTTGCCGGCGCCGACACCTTCGAGTTCGGGCCCGGTGCCGGCCACGATACGGTGGCCGATTTCAACACCAGCGAGGATTTCCTGAAGTTCGACCACACGCTGTTCAGCGACGTGAATTCCGTGCTGAACAGCGCCCATGACGACGGCCACGGCAATACGATCCTCACCGCCAGCACCGGCGATACCGTCACGCTCGATCACGTGGCGGTTTCCCAGTTCCTGGCGATCGACCACAGCCATATCCTGATCGCCTGACGGCGGGATCCCGGTTCGAGGGCGGTTCCGGGCCTTATTTACCTTGGTTTTCGATAATAGCGCGACAAACGGCGTCAAAAATGGCAGATTAGTCTCATCAGGCGGGTTCGGCGCGATTTTTGCGTCGCCGCCTTGGGGGAGCCGACGGCCACCATGTCCGCCCGCACCTTGACGCGTGCCAAGGCCAACGAGCACGCCAACGTTTCCGAACTGTCCAAGGCGCTCCGGGCTTGCCGCAGCGCCTTCATCGGCATTGGCGTGATGAGCGCGATGATCAACGTGCTCTATCTCACCGGCTCGTTCTTCATGCTCGAGGTCTACGACCGCGTGGTGCCGAGCCGCAGCCTGCCGACGCTGATCGGCCTGGTGGTGCTGGCGGCCGGACTTTACCTCGTGCTCGGCATTCTCGATGCCATCCGCGGGCGCATTCTTGCGCGCATCGGCGGCTCGCTCGACGAGACGCTGAGCGGACGCGTCTACGACACGCTAGTGCGGCTGCCGCTGCGCATCGGCAGCCGCGGCGAAGGCAATCAGCCGCTGCGCGACCTCGACGCAGTGCGCTCCTATCTCGGCAGCCTGGGACCGGTCGCCCTGTTCGATCTGCCCTGGCTGCCTCTGTATCTCGCCATCTGCTTCGCCTTCCATCCGCTCATCGGCATCACCGCGACGGGCGGCGCCGTCATCCTCATTTCGTTGACGCTGCTCACCGAACTGCTCATGCGCGCGCCCACCCGGGCCGCGACGCAGGCGGCAATCGCGCGTAACAACCTCGCCGACAGCAGCCGCCGCAATGCCGAAGCGCTCAACGCCATGGGCATGGTCTCGCGCATCGCCGAGCTGTGGGGGGTGGCCAACCGCCAATATCTGCGCAGTCAGCGCCGCACCAGCGATATCGCCGGCGGCCTCGGCGCCATGTCCAAGGTCCTGCGCATGATGCTGCAATCCGCGGTGCTTGCGGTCGGCGCCTATCTGGTCATTCATCAGGAGGCGACCGCCGGCATCATCATCGCCGGATCGATCCTAAGCGCGCGCGCGCTGGCGCCGGTCGATCTCGCCATCGCCAACTGGCGCGGCTTCGTCGGCGCGCGCCAGGGCTGGCAGCGGTTGAGGAAACTGCTGGCAGCCCTGCCCGCCCAGATCGCGCCGATGGCGCTGCAGGCGCCGACGCAGCGGCTCACCGTCGAGGCGGTGAGCGGCGCGCCGCCCGGCGTGCCGCGCATGGTCGTGCAAGACATCGGCTTCAAGCTCGAGGCCGGGCAAGGCCTCGGCATCATCGGACCGAGCGGCTCCGGCAAGTCGTCGCTGGCGCGTCTGCTGGTCGGCGTCTGGCAGCCGCTGCGCGGCAAGGTGCGGCTCGACGGCGCCGCGCTCGACCAGTGGTCGATGGACGCGCTCGGCCAGCACATCGGTTATCTACCGCAGGACGTGGAGCTGCTGACCGGCACCGTGGCGCAGAACATTGCCCGCTTCGAGGACGATGCCGATCCTAACGCAATCATCGCGGCCGCCAAGGCGGTCGGCGTGCACGACATGATCGTCAAGCTGCCCGAGGGCTATGATACGCCCGTGGGCGAGCACGGCTCGGCGCTCTCCGCCGGCCAGGCGCAGCGCATCGCGCTCGCCCGCGCGATCTATCGCGACCCTTTCCTGGTCGTTCTCGACGAGCCCAATTCCAACCTCGATTCCGAAGGCGACGCGGCGCTGACCCGCGCGATCTTCGGGGTACGCGAGCGCAAAGGCATCGTCATCGTGGTCGCGCACCGCCCGAGCGCCATCGCCGGTGTCGACCAGATCCTGGTCATGAGCCAGGGACGCATGCAGGCCTTCGGACCCAAGGATGAGGTTCTCTCCAAGGTGCTGCAACGGCCGGCGGCGGCGCCACGCGCACTCAATATCGTGTCCGAAGGCGGAGCCGCCGGATGATCGCGACCAGCATACCCACCCCGAGCCGGGCCGAGCGAAAGGCCGAAAAGGCGGCGAGGAAAGCGGCCAGGAAGGCGGAACGTATCCGCCGCGACCAAAGCGCGGGCGCCTCGATCCGCCGCCACCTGCTGGCGGGCGTCCTGATCGTGCTGCTGATGGTCGGGGGCGTCGGCGGTTGGGCGGCGACGACCCAACTGGCCGGCGCCGTCATCGCGCCGGGCACGATCGTCGTCGACTCGAACGTCAAGAAGGTGCAGCACCCGACCGGCGGCATCGTCGGCAAGCTGCTGGTGCGCGACGGCGATCACGTCAAAGCCGGCCAGCTCCTGGTGCGACTCGACGAGACGGTGATCCGCGCCAACCTGGCGATCGTCACCAAGGCGCTGACCGAATTCAAGGCCCGGCTGGCGCGGCTCGAAGCCGAGCGCGACGGCGCCGAAACGGTGACGTTCCCGCCCGAACTACTCGCGCACAAGGACGATCCGATCGCGCGCTCCGCCATGGCCGGCGAGATGAACCTGTTCAATTCGCGGCGCGCGACGCGGCTGGGAAAAAAGGCGCAACTGCACCAGCAGGTCGGCCAGTTGAACGAGGAAATCAACGGACTGCGGGCGCAGCAGACCGCCAAGACCAAGGAAATCGAGCTCATTCAGAAGGAGCTCGTCGGCGTGCGCAGTCTCTACGCCAAGAAGCTCGTGCCCATCAACCGCCTGGTCCAGCTCGAGCGCGAGGCGACGCGGCTCGACGGCGAGCGCGCGCAATTGATGGCGGCCGTGGCGACCGCGCAAGCCAAGATTTCCGAGATCAAGCTGCAGATGATCCAGGTGGATCAAGATCTCAGCAGCGAGGTGGCGACCAGGCTGCCGGAGATCGAAAGCAAGATCGGCGAACTGGTCGAGCGCAAGGTGACGGCCGAGGACCAGCTCAAGCGCACCGACATCCGCGCCCCGCAGACCGGCACCGTGTTCCAATCGCAGGTGCACACCGTCGGCGGCGTGATCATTGCCGGCGAGCCGATCATGCTCATCGTTCCCGACGGCGACGATCTGCAAGTGGAGGCCAAGGTCGATCCGCAGCATATCGAGCAGGTGCGGGTCGGCCAGTCGGTGATGCTGCGCTTTTCCGCCCTGGATATCCATTCGACGCCGGAAATCGACGGCCTCGTCACCCGCATCTCCGCCGATACGTCGACCGACAAGCGTACCGGTGAAAGCTACTACACCATTCGCGTGTCACTGCCGGCGGAGCAACTGACCAAGCTGCACGGCGTGAAGCTTTTGCCGGGCATGCCGGTCGAAGCCTTCGTGCAATCCGGCGAGCGGACGGTCATCTCCTATCTGATGAAGCCGATGCGCGACCAGTTCATGCGGGCCTTCCGTGAGCGCTAGGCTTCACTGTTGCGACGTCGGCCGTTCGGCATGAAAGCGCTTGTTCGGTTCGCGCAGGCGTTCACCCTTGGCCGCGCCGTCTGCCTGGTCTTATTGGCCGGCTTCATCGTTTTGCGCGTTTGGGACCCGCCGCCTCTTAAAGCACTTCGGCTGCGCACGTTCGATTTCTACCAACAACTCAAGCCGAGAGACACTCAATATCGTCCGGTCGTCATCGTCGACATCGACGAAAAGAGCCTGGCGGCCTTCGGACAATGGCCCTGGCCGCGGACGCTGCTGGCCGATCTGGTCACCAAGCTGACCCAGCTCGGCAGCATGGCGATCGGCTTCGACGTGATTTTCGCCGAGCCCGACCGCATGTCGCCGGCCTTGATGGCGCAAGGGCTCAAGGGCCTCGACGCGGAGACCCGCGCAAAACTGAGCAAGCTGCCCAACAATGACGCGCTGTTCGCCGATGCGCTGCGCCGATCGCGCGTGACGCTCGGCGAATCCGGCAGCCAAGCGACGTCGGCGTCCACCGGCGCGCAGCCACCGTCAACCGGTTTCGCCATGATGGGCAGCGATCCGAGCCCCTATCTGTTCACCTATCCCGGCATCATCCGCAACATCCCGACGCTCGACATGGCCGCCGCCGGCCGCGGCCTGCTCAATGTGCGCGCCGAGCCCGACGGAATCGTGCGCCGCATCCCCCTGGTGATGAAAGCCGGCGGCACGGTTATTCCGGCGCTGACGCTCGAAATGCTGCGCGTCGTCACCCATGCCGGCGCGATCCGCATCAAGACGAACGCCGCCGGCATACAGAACGTCGCCATTCCGGGGCTCGAAATCCCCACCGACCGCAACGGCCAGCTCTGGATCTATTTTTCTCCTTTTGACGCGGGCCGCTATGTCTCGGCCAAGGACGTGCTCGAGGGCCGCGTGCCGAAGAGCCGCATGGACCGCAGACTGGTGCTGATCGGCACCTCCGCGGTCGGCCTGCACGACCTGCGCACCAGCCCGCTTGAACCGGCGCTGCCCGGTGTCGAAATGCATGCGCAAGTGCTCGAGAACATATTGACCAAGGCCGCACTGTTGCGGCCGAACTATGCGATCGGCGCCGAACTGGCCACCGCGGTCGCATTCAGTCTCGTCATCATTGCGCTGGCGCCCGTTCTCGGCGCGGTGACCATGTTGGTGCTGGGCGGCGTCGTAGCGGCCATGCTGGCCGCCGGGTCCTGGTATTTCTTCACCCAGCACCACATCCTGCTCGACGCGACCTACCCGCTTCTCTCCAGCTTCTGCATCTATCTGGCGCTGATCTTCATCAATTATTTCCGCGAGCAGATGCAGCGCCGCCGCATCCGCTTCGCCTTCGGCCAATATCTGGCGCCGTCGCTGGTCGAGCAGCTCGCCCACTCGCACGAGACGCTCGTGCTCGGCGGCGAGGAGCGCAACATGAGCATCCTGTTCAGCGATGTGCGCGATTTCACCTCGCTGTCGGAGGCCTACAAGGACGATCCGCAGGGCCTCACGTCACTGATGAACCATTTTCTCACGCCGATGACCAACGCCATCATCGAGCACAACGGCACCATCGACAAATATATCGGCGACGCCATCATGGCGTTCTGGAATGCACCGCTGCACGACCCCTCGCAGGAGATCAACGCTTGCGAGGCGGCGCTGGAAATGCTGCGGCGGGTCGAGACGCTGAATCGGCAGCGCGAACACGAGGCCAAGCAGGCTGGCCAGCACTTCATCCCGATCAAGGTCGGCATCGGCATCAACACCGGGCGCTGCGTCGTCGGTAATATGGGCTCTGATCTGAGGTTCAATTATTCGGTGCTGGGCGACACCGTCAATCTCGCCTCGCGCCTGGAGGGACAATCGAAAACCTACGGCGTCCCGATCATCATCGGCTCCAAGACCGCGCAGGCCGCGCGCGACAAGTTTGCCGTGCTGGAGCTCGATTGCATCACCGTGAAGGGGAAGCGCGAGCCGGAAACCGTCTACACGGTGCTCGGACGCGCGGATCTGGCGCGCAGCGAGCGCTTCGACCGGCTGCGCCGCACGGTCGAAGACATGCTGGCGCGCTATCGCGGGCGCGACTTTACCGGCTCCGCCGAGACGATCGCCCATTGCCGCGAAGCCGACGACGGGTTCGGTCTCACGCGCCTGTTCGACCTTTATGCGGGACGCATTGCCGCCTTTCAGAAAGACCCGCCGCCGGAAGACTGGAACGGCGTGTTCGCCTTCGAGACCAAATAGCCGCGGTCGACACGGGACTGGTCAAGTCGGTCCGTTTCGATCGGTTTGTGGGTCGCGCGGGCGCCGGCGAAAGACAATAATGGATGATGAAACAAGGATTTAATGGCGCGCCCGAAAGGATTCGAACCTCTGACCCCCA
>CAVXFJ010000003.1:0-301859 GCA_963760995.1 uncultured Pseudomonadota bacterium
ACCATTACTTGATAAGTGTTTGATATTATTAGAATTATTGACAATCGAATGAGGATAATCCCCAAATTAGCCCCCAAAACGAGCGCCAAAAGTTGCCAATTGCGGCCAATGGTAACTTGGAATTGCTGGCAGTCGCTGGAGCTTGTCCGCACCTTCGCCGCCCGCATTGGGAATTGGGCGAAATAGGACTTTATAGTTTTCGCAAAATTCGGTCTTGTCTCAGTTTGAAAAAAGCAAATTTGGGCGTCCAATGGTCCCAGATTTTCTGCCATGTTAGGTCGATGGCTGAACGGTTAGCAAATGTTGTTTATTGGGCTTGTACAGTAGGCGCGATCGGGTGGATGGCTTTGTCACTCTACGCGCCCTCTACCCAGGCCAGACCTGAATGGGGAATGGGCGTTGTCATAGGGGCAATCGTCGCCATCCCGCTTTGGCTCGCAAGCCGCGCCGTTCGATATATTCTGACTGGAAGATAGGCACGCCCAGGCGGGCCCAACGGCGAAAAACGGCGGGCCGACGTGATTGGCGTGGCCATCAAATCGAAATCTGTTGGCTAACTTAACTGGCGTCATTGAAAGCAAACGCCCTGTACTCAACTCCCCATCAAAAGGCCAAAGAGAGCAAGGGTTTGCCGCTGCCCTGGCCAAATTTCCACGCTATCTGGTGTCAGCGATAACATGACCTTCGGTTTAGGAAATCGTTTGGCGTGGGCGCCCTTAGTTGGCTGTGGTTGGCGATGGGTACTCAATCGAGACCGATTTCCGTGCCGGCCGACATCGTGGCAGTTTTGCGCGCCCCCGCGCGACCGCAGCAAGCCTTAAATGCGGCGAGCCCGGAGACAGTCGAAAAGGAAAAGTGGCAAAATTATTTGCGCGCCCTGTGCGCCGATGCGGACGCCGAGCTGCCGGAGTGAGGCCCACCACGCCTCAAAATGAGCGTCGGGCAGTGTCTTCCGCCGCGCGGCCGCCCGCGTCCTGCATCTTGGCTTCGACTTGACTCGAAGTCGCCAACGCCTGGCGCGCCTTCGCTTCGTTTTGTTCCGTTGCCTTAGGACGCGTACTCATCATAAAGCCCGGCCTGTTGTCCGCTTTGAACCAAAAGCGACTGAATTGCGGTGCCGCAGCGAAATGACGCTATGGCGCTTCTCGGACGCCGGCCAAATCCGTGCGTGGAGCAGCACACCATCCCGGCGTCCGAGAAACCTGCACAATAAGCGACATCGCTCACTTTTCTTGAAATGGCGGCCTCCACCGCTCAATCACTCACTGCGAATTCTATCAGCAGATAGCGCAAAGCTTTCCCTGAGCGCCTGGGCCGCTCCTGGCACACCCTCGGCGTTGTCTTGGACTGCTCGAGCCTGGGCTAAGCGTTCCGCGTGAGAAGTGGTCAATCCGTGGCCCACAAGCAGGCCGTAAAACAATAGCCAAACTGCCAGAAGTGCTCCGAGTTTTGGGAGGACCAAGCCTTCGTCTTTTGACTGTTCGCCCACTTTTGCATGCCTTCTTGGTCGGCGTCGAGCGACGATTAGACGTGCCGGAACCACATTAGATTGTCGGTTCGTAAGCTAGAGCCGTCGTGGGAAGGCTGTCGCCGTGATCTTGTGTGGCTATTATCGACAACGCAACTTGCGTCTTTGCCACCGCCTCTGTCGGCGTCACGCGTTTCGATAGGAGGCGCATCGGACGGAAACATCATGTGCTCAATTTGATGACAGCACACGTAACATTTGCATATATAAATTGAGTAAGGATCGGTGACTTATTCTGCTGCGATCATCGCAACAATGCACAGCCATTGTCGCCGTTGGGTCATTTTCAGCCGGGGTGCGCCGGCATTGCGTATCGGGCCACTTCCGCTTCGCTCCGAAAGCGGACCTGAAGGCCGGACAGCGTTTGCGGCGCGAGCAATGTGGCGGCCTTCATCTCGCTTCCGCCTCGCCAGTCTCTCCCGCCGTTCCTCGCCACGCCCGCACAGCTGGACGCTCATTCCAATTCGGCCTTGCGTCGGCACCGAGCTGCCCGCACCGCTGGCACCGCATGCGCGGCCCGAGCGAGGGAACAGGCACGTCATCGGCCAACCGATCGACGTTCACGATGGCCTCGTGCCGGCAGGTGATATTCGTGCAGCAGACGATCAGCGACCGCACGCCGTTGGCGCGCATGTTGCCGAGGTCCATGGGCTGAGAGGGGTGCTGCATTTCCCGCCCGTATTTGAACCCCGGCCGGGTGCTTGAGGCGTTCGGCCGGGGATGGTCAGCTACGACCGCATGCCAAGTCTGCCATTGAGGCAGTGGCCCATTCAATAGGCCGGCGGTATGGGCGCGGGATAGGCCACAGCGGAGCCCAGGCTGGTTCCGACCAGCTTTGTGGCAAGGCCGCTCACTTATTCGGTAGAGCCGCGCGGATCAACGGAATACGATATATGCAATATAAATGATCATGAACAAAATGCCGGAGACGACGGCTGCGGCCATCACGATTTCAGGAATGCCAAGTTCATCTTCCATGGGCGCAATACGTCCTTTTCGCCGGTCTCGGCAATGCCGCCGTTTGTAGATCGGGGCATCGGGCTAGCTCTTTGTCCGTCGAACAAGCGACTTGATCTGCTCATGAAGCGAAGTGACTGGCGGCAAGCCGCCAACCGATTCCGCTTGCTGCCAGATTGCGTCCCGTGCCCCTTCGGGAAGGGTGTCCCATTGAAGAATGACGGCGGCCCCGAGATACTGAAGCACGATATTGTCGCCTTCTTGTAAGGACAAAATGCGCGCGATCATATCAGGCATGGGGGAATCCTCTTTTGCCACTCTGAATATTCGCCTTCGAGGCCTATTCGCCTAGACCGTCAAAGTTCAAACTGAGACATTACCTGCTTTTTCGTCAACCGTGCCGCAGATGCCCTGTGCTCGCCAGCGTGCCGGGAATTTCCCCCGCTGTTCGATTGCTTAGGTTACAGGCGCGCCTATATGGGGCCCATGTTGTGGCGTACCTTCCGAAGCCGGCCGAAAAACGCGCCGGCCAGTTTTATCAGGCCTTGCCGACCGACTCTTCGAAACAAGCCTCCGACCGGCACGGGCTGGGTACATGAGCTCAAGCACGACGGATATCGGTTGCAAATCCGTGCCCGCGACGGTCGAGCGCATCTCTTCACAATGAACGCCGCAGACTGGACCGAACGCTATTCGTTGGTCGCGGAAGAGGCCGCCCGCATCAACGGGACAGCCATCATTGACGCCGAAGTGGTCTGCCTGAGTTCCGATGGATTTCCCGATTTCGATGCTTTGCACAGCCGCTGCAATGATCACCGGGCCGTCGCCTGCGCCTTCGATCTGCTCATGCTCGATGGCGAGGACTGGCGACGCAAGCCACTGGTCGAACGCAAGGCCGGCCTGCGGAAACTGCTCCGCCGGACGTGCGGCGGCATTCAGTATGTCGAGCATACCGAAGGCGACGGCGACGGCGAGAAAATGTTCGATGCCGTGTGCAAACTCGGGCTTGAGGGGATCGTCTCGAAAAAGCTCGACGCTCCCTATCGCTCGGGCCCGTCGAAAAGTTGGATCAAGGTCAAGAATCCGAAGGCGCCAGCCGCCCTGCGGGACGGCCGAACGCGGCCGCGCTGAGATTAATCCCGCCGTCTGAGGCCGCTCCCAAAACCCATCACAGTCGTCTGCCAAACCCACGAAAGCCGCCAAACACCAACGAGATGAGGAATAAGACCAGGGCGACAAAGAATACGATCTTTGCAATGCCCACGGCCGCACCTGCAATCCCGCCGAAGCCGAGAATGCCGGCAATCAGCGCAATAATCAGCAGTGAAACAATGATTCCGAGCATCTCCGTTCTCCGTATCAGCCACCGACCATGCAAGAACTCTTGGGCCAAAGACAGGTTCCCGCGATGACTTAGAGTGGAACTTTTAGATTTGATCGGAACCATTCTTCGGTGGGGAAACAAATGCTGCCAGGAGGACCACCACAAGAATTGTGCCATAGACTATCGGTTCGCGACCCTGCAATTCGTGCACTAGCTGCCCACATATCTGGTCGAACGAAACCAGGGCGGTCCATAGATCCATGACAGGGTATTTCCCTTTATTTGAGTTGCGGAGGTTCATTTCTGATCGGCAATAGAAGCCTAACTGTGGCAGCCTCAGACCCGGCCAGAGGCCATAAAGGCGTTTGCCGAAATGGCCTTGATGCACGACGATGTTGTTAAGCTCCCCGAGTGCTAAAAAATCGCTGTATGGAATTTAGAGCCCGGCAAGGGGTAATGGCGGGGGCAAAAAAGGAGCTCCGGCATGGGGACCGGGGCTAAAGGGAGACATCTTGGATCGAACCACTGAGATTTCCGAGTAAGGCAAAAATCCTAATACGGGTCTAAAAGTCTATGTCAAATTTACTATCCGACCAGCTCCGGGTTCGGTAACAGGGAGCTACCGCCGAACCCATCCATCCCGATGCTGCACACCGGCGGCTTTAGTCCCAGGCCCCGCTTGTCCCCCGACAGCGGGGCCACTCATTTGGCAGCGGCCCGCGGCTTCATTGCGACCCTTGTATCGTCGCCACATCGCTCGCGCCGCAATCCTGATTTCGTCGCCCGCGCCGCGCTGGTTTAGATACAGACGCAGATCGTTCCAACTGTTGATTTTCGGAAAGAGCGCGTCCGCCTTGGCAAAATCAATAAACTCGCCGCCAGCTTCAGCGTGAAGGCCACGAGAGCGGACAAATTCTTCGAAGGTCGGCTGGTGTTTCATCCTCGCCATGCTTGCACCCCTGGGCGCTCATTCCAATTGGGCCGCGCGTCGGCCCCGAGCTGGCCGCACCGCTGGCACCGCATGCATGGCCCGAGCGACGGCACCGGCACGTCATCGGCCAACCGATCGACGTTCACGATGGCCTCGTGCCGGCAGGTGATATTCGTGCAGCAGACGATCAGCGACCCCCCGGCAGGACACTCGGGCGGGCAGCTACGAACGGACGCTGCACACCAAGGCCGGCGACGTCAGCCTCAAGGTGCCGAAGTTGCGGCGGCAGACCTTCGAGACAGCCATTATCGAGCGCTACCGCCGGCGGGAGAGCTCAGTCGAGGAAGCGCTGATCGAGATGTATCTGGCGGGCATTTCCGTCAGGCGGGTCGAGGACATCACAGAGGCGCTCTGGGGCACTCGGGTGAGCCCGAGCACGGTGTCCAACCTGAACAAGAAGATCTACGCCAAGATCGAGGCCTGGCGGAACCGGCGCATCGAAGGCGAATACCCCTACCTCTATCTGGACGGCATCGTGATGAAGCGCACCTGGGCGGGCGAGGTGCGCAACGTCTCACTGCTGGTGGCGAGCGCGGTCAATTCGGAAGGTTTTCGGGAGATTCTGGGCATCTGCGAGGGGGCCAAGGAAGACAAGTCCGGCTGGTCGGCGTTCCTGCGGCACTTGGTGGATCGCGGTCTGAAAGGCGTTCAGTTGATCATTTCGGATGCCTGCCGAGGCCTGACCGAAAGCGCTGCCGAGTTTCTGCCCGACGCCCGCTGGCAACGCTGCGTCGTTCATTTTTACCGCAACGTCTTCAGCCACGTCCCGTCCAGCAAGGTTCGCGACGTGAGCCACATGCTCAAGGCCAGGTTGCGTCATATCGCCGGCTCGGCTTGGTCGACCAAACGCTACATGAACATGCAGCCGCTCTACCAGTCGCAAGCCATACAAACCGGAGCTGTCGCCTGATCAAATGTGCGAAAGATTCTGGACACTACCTTGCAAAAAAACCCCGGCGCTGCCGGGCCGGGGCTAAAGCTGTGCATCATAGAGCGCTCGCCTCGGCTCAACGGGGTGAGGGAAGCCGTAGGCGGGTACATAGAAAACCGCCTTCTTGTCGCTCCTTCAAGGTTTTCGCGAAATACAGAGATAGGCAGTCTCGGTCATGCCGAGCGCGCGAGCCGCACCGCGCGAAAGATCAAGGCTTACGCCTTGGACAAACGGCCCACGGTCATTGACCGTGACCACAATAGACTTTCCATTATTTGGATTGCGCACGTGAAGCTTCGTTCCACATGGGACCTCCGCAAGCTATACGTCTGCCAGTCCAATAATAGGTCGCAACCCATTCCTGTGCTGCGCCGCACTGCCCCGTCGGCTTCCGGTGGGCAAAAAACCACTTCCATCCGCCTGCTTGAGACGGGCTTGCTGCAATTAAAGCAGCGACGACTAGAATTGATTTAAGTGCCGCACCCACTGCTCTTCAATCCGCACTTCATCATTTGATTTGAAATCGCATTCTACTGCTTGAGTTTTCGGCAACCCTTTTATTGAAGATTTTACACCAAGTCGGTGAGGCCGGTACAGCGCGACGAACTGCCGCGCGGCTTCGCTTACGCCGCCTTCTTTCCCCGGCCGCCTTTGGCAAAGGCCAAGGCAATCGCTCAGGCCGACTATGAGCGCGGGCGGTGGTGCGCATGAGCCGCGCGGCACTTCCTAGCCCAGGTCGCCCGACTCGAAGCGAATACCGTTGTAGCGAAATGTGCTGTTACTCAGCTCGTAGAGCTGGACGAAAAACTGGTTCGGTGCTGGTTCGGCGGCCATGAGGTGGGTTCCGATTGAAACCAGAATTGTTGCTTTCCCGATAGGCTACGTGCGACAAGCAGGCAACAGGGCGCCCAATTCGCGAGTAAAATCATAGCTTCGGCGTGGACTTACCGTCCTCTGCTATGGCAAACCTCCAAAAATCCGGGCAACTTTTCCCGCCCGCCACCAAACGGCATATTGCCAAAGCCTTCAAAAAATGCAGCCCCAGGCGCCGGAGACAGTCCGACGCCCACGCTCTTAGCTTCGGTTAACGCGTTCAACAGTGCTGGATCAACGCCGTAGGTCAAATTTATCCATCCGTTGATGACTAATTTTTCCGTCAAACGATTATCAATTCGGAACTGCCTTCCGCTAATGAACAGCCAATTTGTCGACCATGTCATTACTTGTTTTGTATTTTGTCCGGCATCAAAAATCGCAATAATGTTCATTTTTCCGCTTGCTGGACATGTAAGCATGAATTTTGTAATTCCGTTGTCAGTCTGCTGCTCGCCTTTTAAATACATCCCTTCCGGAATACTTTCGATGGTCCATTTTACCGGATCGCGGCCGTCATTTACGACCCTTAATGCAAGAAGCATTCTGTGGGAGGGCGTTATTGCTTGATTGGCGCCGGCTTTCGACGCGAGCGCAAACAGTCTCGGGCTGACACCCATTGACTGAATATACTCGACTACGGCAGCTGATACGATCTGAGCTAAATCAGCATCATTATTTGAGTGCTTCTTCCAGAAAAACCTATGGACGCCAAATACAGAACCGTTGGTCCAATATCGGAACGCTCCCCCAAGAAACGCGATTGCGCATGCGCTGTAACAATAGCCCGGTTGGCTCCCATAGACCTTTGAATTCGGGTCGAGTTGACCTATGTACGTACCCAAATGGTTTTTCCGTATGGCACGGCCAAGTGACATTCCGCCGCCGAGGCTCCCTCCTGGCGAATTCAGAAATAATTTGGAACCCCCGGGAATATGCTTGTTGGCTATGATCGCGGCAAGCCGTTTGCCGGCGTCAGAGTTTATCTCGCCGGTCGCGTATATCTTCCACGCGTGGTTTCCCATAAGCCATTCAAAAAGTGGGTTTGGCGGAATGACTTTGAATTCCATTTGCCCCGTCTGACACCAACCAATTGCTGAGGCAACGAGATAAAATAGGATTGCAAAAAAAACTCGGCCCATTTTCTCCACCGCGCCCGTAAGCCTATCGCCTTAAAGATATCACAAGTTCCGGCCTCGAGCATCAGCTTGCACCGCTTGCTTGCTAGTCCTAGCGTGCATCATTGAGCGTGCCGGCCATTGGCGCTCGGCGTTTCGCCGAGAAGTTGAGCTGGGTCATCCCCCACTTCAGGCGCGAGGCGGCTCCCAGTCAACCGCGCCCCAGGAACCTTACCATAAGGGCATACGTTCCTTCATCAAGTATGGTTTCATAGCGGTCGAATTGTTCCTCGGCCCGCTTGTACGTCTTCCACCTCATCCACTTCGGCCTCGGAGGGAAGTCCCATTCATCAGCATCAAAGCCACCGATTGAGCACAGCCGCGATTTAATCCGCGCCTTGCGTTGGTGAGCCCGATCCACCGGCGTCGAGCACTGCGAATTATAAGCGACCGCCCGCCCCCATCTCTGCCGACAAGCGAAACGTTGGGCACCATTAGGCATCCACAGCACCGACACTCTGCGGTTCGTGTACGGGCATATGAAATACCATTGATGACCGCCGAAATGGCGCGGACGAGCGACGAGGGTGATGCACTGGTCGAGATCGTCACCAATCCGGATACGAAACCAGCCTTCATATATGCAGCTCATGTCAGCGGTGATGACGCCCGACGCAACCTCGCCCCAGTAATTGCTTTTCCAAGTAATGCCGACCGGCCCGGTGGCTGTGCCCGGTCGAATAAATCCTTTTCGGGCAAGACGGTTGAGATCGAGCTTAATCCCGCTTTCCAGATGGCAGCGCGACGTTGGGCGCGGCATATCAATTTCTCCGTTGCTTATCGTTCTTTAGCCGCGTGAAAATTCGCCCCGACGCGGTGATGGCATTGTTCGGCCCGAGCGCCCGCACCCGTTCGCCGGCGCAGAACCACGCGACGCCAGTGGGGCCGAAAATGTCGAGCGGCCGCCATCCGAAATCTAGCGCCAGTTCGGCCCAAGCGTCCAAAAACCGGCCGGCGTCATCCACGGCGCGATTCCAGTCAGTCGCCGATGCGTGGCACTGCTTTCGGATTTGGAAGGCCGCCCAGGCCTCGGCGTAGGCCGTCGGTACGTTGGCGTCGATGATGGCGATAGCCGCGCGCTCAGCCATGTCGAAAGCGTCCGTTTCGAGTTGTGACGGCCGTAACAGCCGTAACACCCGTAACGACGGGGGCTTTCTGGCGTCCGTTGTTACGGGTGTTACGGGTGTTACGGGTGTTACGCCCGTAACATTCGGGACAAACTCGCCGCGCGCAATTTGCATAAGGCGCGCTAACGTCTCAGCCCGCATCGCCAGCCCCCGCCAGGATTGCCGCCTTCACAACGTAGGCCTTCAACGTGCTACTAGCACCGACGCGGACGGTGCATTGCAGGCCGTCCGCTTGCGTCCGCAGCATACCGGCATCAGCGAGAACGCGTCCGACGAATTTGGCGTCATGGCCGGCGCAAATCTCCGTCCGCCAGACTTCCGGCAAAACCCACCACTCCCGCTCCGCGCCGGAGCCCTTCCGATAACCGGCCCGGTTTGCCACGGGCCGCGCGTCGGCGTCATCAACCGGCGCAAATCGCGCATCGCCGTGCGCTTCAATGAAATGCCGGACGGCCTCAACAGCTTGCCGCGCTTCAGCTGGTTCTGTGCCGCCGCGAAGTTCAATCCACCTCACCAGCGCCCAGGCAGCCGCCTCGCGCGCCGCGCCTGCCGTCCAAGGCACAATCCCAAAACTCGTCGCAAGTTCGCCTGCCGCGAATATCAAGCCGAACCGTTGCGCCGCGCGCTCAACTTGGCCGTCGGCACCGGCAGCGACTGTTGCCTTCACAAAATCTGCAATCAATCGCCGAACATCGTCGTCGCTGACGGCTTCTACAATCAGCCGCCGCACGAATTCCGGCCCTGCCGTTCCGTAGGCCGTTGTCGCCGCTAGCTTGATGGAATTCGCCAGTGCGCCGGCGTCGCCATCCCGCCCGCCGTGGTCGAACGCGCCGAAGTTCATGCCGCGCTCGGCCGGCACGTCGAGCAACCGCACTAACTGCCCGGCATGAGCCTTGCGGCCCGGCGTCTCGGCCAGCTTCGCGGCAACCGGCAATTCACCCGACGAAAGAAACAGCACGCGCCAGGACTTCGGCTCCCGCAGTGCGCCGTCGCGGCCGGCTCGCGCTTTTCCAGCACCGTTGGCGAGTCCATAAAACGCCTGCGCCGCGTCGCGGGCGTCAACCATGCCCAACTCATCCAGCACCATGACGGTATCGGTAGATTGCGCCGCCGCGCCCTCCAGGCCATTCGCCGTTGCGCGCCACGCCCGAAGGTATCCTGTCGTTGCGCCGCGTCCCCAAACGCTTGCGGCCGCTTGCAGGCATGTCGTCTTGCCTCGACTGGATTGTCCGAAGAGATTGAGGCCACCGCCTTCGAGGCCGGCCAAGTGCAAGAGCGGTCCGGCGAACGCGGTGGAAATGGCAAGCATCGGAATCGCATGGCCCGCCGTGAGCGCGGCAACACCGTTGCGCCATTCGGCAAGTGTGCCTTTCGTCTCGTATGGCCCATGCGCCGCGCCATCGAGCAACACGCGGCCGACGCTCTTGCGGCCGATGTTCTCGCCCGGGAGCACGAAAATATTTTCGCCGCCGATTTCGTGCCAGCCGGTGCGATGTACCACCGTCACGCGGCCCGTCGTTTGCGCGGCGGACAGATAGTTGGCAAACTCGCGTTGCAGACCACGAACGATTTGGAGACCCTCGGCCGCCAGCGGTGCACAAATAGCCGAAGCGTCGCCTTGCAGGGCTTCGTCCGCGACGAATTTTTCATGCGACCGGCCGTCCAAATCACGCCAGCGCAGAAACCGCCCCCAGACTCGCCCGTGCGGATCGCGCCCAAGTCCGAGAATCTCGAACGGCGCGGACACCCGCGCGATTTCAGTTTCCGATTTGTCGCTCCGGCCGCGCTTAATTTCAGTGTGAAGGCCATCCGTATCCATCGTGAACCGGCCGAAAGAAATGTAAGCAGGCGCAGCCGCGGCTGCGTTGAACGGCTTGGCGCAATCGACGACCGCGCGCCGCAGCGCCGCAATGTCGGCCCATTCGGTTATTGCGTCGGCCGCGTCCCATCCGTCTTTAGTAGGTTCGCGGGTGCCGCCATCGGGCGCAGTCCGCGACAGTGTTGCCGCGTCAATCACCCACACGTCGCAATCGAGCGCCGTCAGCATCGCGCCGACTTTCGCGGCATAGGTACGCCCGGGTGCATCGTCGTCGGGCCAAATCAGAACCTTGCGCCCGCGAAGCACAGTCCAATCCGCCTTGGCAGCCGCGTTAGCGCCGCCAGGCGATGTCGTGGCTACTGACTTCACCAAAGCCTTCGACGCAGCGTCAGCCGATTTCTCGCCCTCGCAAACCACCACCGGCGCCTCCGCCCCTGCCGCGAGCTTGTCGAGATTATAGAGCGGACGCGGTGCCGGAACCGACTTCCAGCGCCAGCGCAGCCCTTGCGCATCGCGCCAGAGCGTCAGCGGCCAGAACTCTTTGCAACCGTCGGCGTTATCAAACCGCAGCACCGCGAACAGCGCCGCGCCGGCAGCGTTCCGATAAGTCCGCCGGTCCGACGGCTGCCCAAGCGTGAAATGGTTTTGGGGTATTGGTGGAGCGTCGGCCGGAACCGGCAACACAACCTCTCCATCGGATACACGCGCGGCCACCGGGACGATTTCGTCGGCCTTGAGGGGCACGAATGGCGCGTCAACTTCGGCAATGTCATCCACGGCGCGCGCCCTCCGAAATGCCAAGCGCATCGGCCAGCCGCCGCGCAGCATCAGATTGGCGAAGCCCGAACAAGTAGGCCGCGAGCGACACTGCGTCGCCGCCCTTGTCGCCGGTGGCAAAGTCGGCCCATCGGCCACTATGCAAATTGATTTTGAATGAACCCGCGCGCCGATCCGCGCGCGTCGGGTTCAACGTGACATACTCGCGCCCAATACGTTTTCCGCCCGGCATCCATCGAGCACAAAGCGCCGGTAAGGCCGGTAGCGCTGCCGCATTAATTTTCGCAAAGTCCAGCGAGGTGCGCATCATTCGCAGCCATCGCGAACCAGCCGTTGCGCTTCATCAGCCGGGATTAAACGACGGCCACCAATGACGACGGTTTTGATTTTACCAGCGGCCATCAGTTCATAGAATTTTGTCCGCCCTATGCCGATGCTCTTACAGAACGACTGCACCCGAAAGGCCAGTCGGTTCTTTTCATGTTCATTGGGTTCCATTTTCAGCATTGTTCACCTCGCTTTGTCCGCTTCCGTATTAATTCGGATGGCGGCGAGGGAATGAAAAGAAGCCAAAAATTGGAACGATTCTGTCCCTACGGCAAATCCCGGCGGGCCTTGCGTATCACCTTGCGCAGCCCTTCACGGCCAGCCGTAGCTTTGTCGCCTTTAGCGCCAAAGCGCGGATCGCGGGCCAGTCGGCGAGCAATTTCTTTTTCAGACAAAGTGGAACCACCCGCCTCTATTTGTTTCAATGCCGCGCGCAACTCGCCCAACCGTTCCTCATTCCATTTTTTGGGAGCACCAGCTTTGCCGCGCGGCCGCTTTCCAAATTCTACAAATGCTAGAACCGATAATAGAATGCGCCAGCTGAAAGGGTCGCCTGGGTTGAGTCCAAACTTGTCAAATGCCGCGCGCAGAGCCGCCGAAAAAGGATCATGACCTTCGAAGTTGAGGGCCTTCCTTGCAATAGCGTCCCAAGGGTGAAGTTTCTCTGATGAGAGACCCACGATTGACAACTCGAAGCCGGGCGGGCCGCCACGGACCCATTCTTTTAGTTCTTGGGCTAGACACCAATGTGCAAATACCTCTGATTCAACATGCTCTAACCAGAACAGCCCGAGATTCTGCGAAAGAAGTTTATCAGTTTTGAACAATTTTTTTCGTCGCTTGGGGCGCGAATCCCTTTTACTCATCGTCGTCTAACCCTTTCGCGAGAATGTCACTGCGCCTGCTTCGCAATCGAAATGACGTTGCCCGCCTTCGGCTCACAATAGTTCGCCCAAGCCTCCATCAACTTACGCCGCTTTTCCAGAGCATCGCCACGACGATAGGCGCGTTCCGTCTGATCACCGGCAACATGTGCTAGCGCTGCCTCAGCCACTTCGCGCGGAAACGTCGATACCTCGCCGCACCAGTCGCGGAAGGAACTTCGAAAGCCGTGAACCGTCACGTTGTCGGCTTTCATCCGGCGCAAGATCATTTCCATCGCCATTCCGCTCAGCGGCTTGCCCGGGTGCTGTCCCGGGAAAATGTATTCGCCGGTCCGCGCCGCATCGAGCTTTTTGAGAAGCGCCAGAGCCCGGCGCGATAAGGCAACGCGGTGGGAGCGGCCCCCCTTCATACGGGCAGCCGGCACCGTCCAAATGCCTTGCTTCAAGTCGATTTCCTCCCACCGCGCCCCGAGTGTTTCGCCGCTCCGAGCTGCGGCGAGAACGGTGAATTCCAGCGCCAGTGCCGCCACCGCATCGCGCTTCCGTAGGCTGGCCATGAATTGCGGCACGTTGGCAAACGGCATGGCCGCGTGATGGCCGCGGGTCAGCTTTTGCCGCTTGGGCAGGAGCTTGTCCAAATGGCCGCGCCAGCGCGCCGGATTGGCTTTGTGAGGGCCGATAAGGCCCCGCGCCCGCGCTGCGTCGAGCACCACTTCGATACGCCCGCGAATTCGGGACGCGGTTTCAGGAATGCTGGCCCACAGCGGTTTCAGGACTTCCAGCACCGCCGCCGTGTCGATTTCATCCACCGGGCGCGAGCGCAACGGCGCGCAATATCGTTGCAGGGTCATTTCCCATTGGGCGCGATGCTTGGCGTTGCGCCATTCGGATTGCTTGGCGGACAGGAAGTCGTCAGCGACTTGTCCGAACGTAGGCCGCCCCGCTCTGGCCAGCCGCGCGCCGTCTATCGGGTTTTGTCCGGCAGCCAGCATCCGGCGCGCCTCAGCCGCCCGCTCGCGCGCCATTGCCAGCGATACAGTCGCGCCACCGAGGCCCATTTCTTGGGAGCGGCCTCGCCGCATGAACCGGAACACCCATTTGCGGCTACCAGTCGCGCCCACAATCAGGCGCAGCCCTTGGCCATCCAAATAGACGCCCGGCTTAGCCGTTTCGACTTTCCGCGCCGTCAGCCGTCCCATGTCCGCCTCCCGCCAGTCCCCAAATTAGTCCCCAAAATAATCGCGGTTTCGGGCGGCTGCAAGCGAACAGGAGCGGAAGGTCGATTGCCATAATCGGCTATTTTTAGGGGTTTATGGAAACTTGTGCGAACGGCTCGGGACGCTAGTATGGCGGCCACCCCTTCCGCCAGCCAAGCAGATGCTTGTCTCCACAACCTGATTGTCCCCAGAAACAGCCCCGTTGACGCCGGCCAGTCGTCTGCCGATCACAGTCGCATGGCGTCCGGATCATGGCCTCGCATCAGCGTTGCTGTGGCCCAATACCGTTGTCACACCATGCGATCCAAAGCATCGCCGAGCGGGTCGAGCGGGAAGATCGGACGGCGCACCTTGTTGAACTTGAGCATCGTATAGTCTGAGGTACAGACGCCGGTTCCTGCGCACGCGATGACGCTCTTGGCGATGGGGCCGAAGCCGGCGCCCCAATGCACGCGGCTTTTCAACATCAGGAAGCGCTTGGCGGTGGGGTCGATGCCGACGCTGGTCAGACAGGCCATGTCGTTCGGCTCCTGGTGGCGCGACACGACGACGATCTCGACCTTGCCGGTGTCGAGCACCACGGTCGGGCCCATGTGCATCAGCACGTCCTTGTAGGCGGGACCGCGGTTGCGGAAGGTGCCGTCGAAGATCGTCTTGACGCGGCCGGTGACCTGCATGGGCTCGCCGCGCAGGCCGATCGCCGGCATGTCGGTCTTGCCGCCGAGGGAGAGTGTGCAGGTATTGCCGATGCCGGCGCCGATCATGGTCTGAACCGCCGCTGGGTCGCAGATCGCGAAAGCCGCCACATTGTCGAGGCCGGCCTCGATGATCGCGCGCAGCACCGTCATGCAGTCCATGGTGCCGCCGGAAGCGGCATTGTCGTAGTGATCGAGCAGGATGATGGGGCCTTCGGTGCCCGTTTTGGCCCTTTCGATCGAGCGCGCAAGCGGCTCGATCTCATAGACGAAAGCCTCGCGCTGCGCCCAGGCGCTGGCGAGCAGCTCGTCGCAATAGACCTCGGCCCGCTTCATGTCGTTATCGGTGACGACGACGCAGGAGAGTCCGGCGTCGTGGACATCCGCATGCGGGAAGCCGGTGAAGACGCTGGCAATCAGCGCGCCGCCCTGCTCCAGTTCGCGGCAGCGCGCTTGCAGCCCGCGATTGGGCTCGCGTCCGGTGCCCTGACACATCACATGCGGCAACATTGGCACCTGGCCCCAGGCCATGGTCGGCTTCGCCCGCCCCACCATCAGCGCAAAGAGCGCGCGCGCCGCCCGCACGCCGGTATCGTAGAAATCGGTGTGCGGATAGGTCTGGTAGCCGGAAATGACGGTCGCATTCTCCACCATGGCCGCGGAAACGTTGGCATGCATGTCGAGCGCGAGCGCGAGCGGCACCTCCGGCGCGATGGCGCGGATGCGGCGCAACAGCTCGCCCTCGCCGTCGTCGAATTTCTCCGTGACCATGGCGCCGTGCAGGTCGAGCAGGATGGCGTCGCACCCCTTGGCAACGTCGGCGCAGATACGCTCGCACATATCCTCGAAGGCCGCTTGCTGCACGGGACCGCTCGGCCAGGCGTTGGCGGAGATCGGCAGGACGAGCTCGGCGCCCTCCGCTTCGGCGATATCGATGAAGCCGGCGATCGCCGTACCGGTGCCGCGCATGGCGCGGTAGGCCTCGGCGCCATGGAGGGGCGCGCCCTCGCCGCGGGCAAACCGCGCAAGATCGGTCGGCACGGGCGACGACGTATTCGTCTCGTGCTTCATCTGGGCAAGAACGACGCGCATTGTGACTTCGTCCGCAGCCTTTCTCGCGTTACGCCGCGGGCTCGGCGGCGATCACGCTCACCAGGCTGCCGAGATTGCCGACGGTCGCCTCGATGCGGTCGCCGACTTTCAGCCAGATCGGATTTGCCGTGCCGGCGATGACGCCGGCCGGCGCGCCAGAGGTGATGACGTCGCCCGGCTCGAGCGTGATGTTCGACCACCACGACACCAGTTCGCGCACCCCATAGATCATGTCGTTGGTGTTGGCGTCCTGCCGCACCTCGCCGTTCAAATAGAGTTTCATCGGCATGTTCTGCGGGTCGGGCACTTCGTCACTGGTCGTCAGCCAGGGCCCAAGCGGACAGGACGTGTCGAAGCTCTTGCCGAGCAGGATGACCTTGTTGGCGTGCTCGCGCGCCTGGATATCGCGCGCGGAAATATCGTTGAACACGCAGTAGCCGGCAACGTGATCGAGCGCGTTCTCAGGGGAAATGTATTTGCCGGGGCGGCCGATGACGATGCCGAGCTCGAGCTCGTAGTCGAGCTGCTTGGTGAAGCGCGGAATAAGGACTTCGGCGTCGGTGCCGACGCAGGCGGACGGCGCCTGCAGGAAGCCGGTCGGATGCTCGTAGTGGAAGGTGCTCCAATTATGCGCCTGCCATTCCGGCGCCGCGAAGCGTTTGCTCACCTCGTCCTTGTGCGAACGAAAATTGATCGAGGTGTGCAGGATCTTGCCCGGCCGCGGCACTGCCGGCAGCAGCCTGAGTTCCTCGCGCCGCCAGGCGAGCCGGCGACCGTCCGCGCCACGCGCCTTGTCCGGCGCCTTGAGGTCGACAACGGAAGCGGCGTGGTCGAGCGCGGCGCGCGCGGCGGCGAGCGCGGGCTCGCCGGCCGCCAGAAAGCCGATCATATCGCCCGGCAGTGACGCGCCGCTTTTCCCCGCCGCGTTTGCCGCGTCGAGATCGACCAGTACTTGTTCGGACAGCAGGCCGCCGAGGAATCGCGTCGGCGCCGTCGCGGCGCGGACTTCACAAGTCACAAGTCTCACGGTCGATTCTCCCTGTGCGTTGCCGCCGCGCGGCCACGGACGTCCGCGATTGGATTGGTCGCCGTTCTCGTTATCGACTGCAGTTGGTGCAGCCAGTCCGGACGCGTTGCGGCAGAGGTCGATGAACATCCATCTTAGCAGCAGCGCGCCACCGCGCCAGATTCATTTCGTCAAATCGCGCAAACGCCGCATCGCACGCGACCTATACCGCGAATTGTAGACCGGTTTGCTAACGCAAGGCCGCACGCAAGATCGAAAGATGGATTCGTCGCGCCATCATGTTATCGTCCAACATTCGGCAATACGGGTTTACGGATGACCACTCTGCGCGTGAACGGAGTCGAGCATGAGATCGTCTCCGACGACGCCACGCCGCTGATCTACGTGCTGCGCAACGAACTGGGGCTGACCGGAACAAAGCTCGGCTGCGGCCTGGAACAATGCGGCGCCTGCGCCGTGCTCGTCGACGGGGTATCGACGCTGAGCTGCAGCGCTCCGGTCGGCCAGTTCGCCGGACGCCATATCGAAACCCCCGAAACGGACGGCAATGCGACCCTGCGGCGGGTGCGCGCGGCCTTTATCGAGGCCGGCGCCGCGCAGTGTGGCTATTGCGTGCCCGGCATGGCGATCGCCGCCGCCGCCCTGTTGTCGGCGCAGCCGCGTCCCGACGAAGCCGCCATTCGCGCGGCACTGCAGCCGCACCTCTGCCGCTGCGGCACGCATGCGCGCGTGCTGCGCGCTTTGCGCGGCCTCGCCGCGGAGCCGACCGCATGAGCCTGCCGGAGAACCTGCAGAAGCATCCGAGCGTCGACGACTGGCTCACGGTCGGGCCGCCGGGGCGCATCACCATCCGCACCGGCAAGGTCGACATCGGCCAGCGCATCACCACCGCGCTGGCGCTGATCGCGGCGGAGGAGCTCGACGTCGATTTCGAGCGCATCGATGTCGAGACCGTCGACACCGCCGGCTCGCCGGACGAGGAATACACCTCGGGCAGCAACTCGGTCGAACGCTCCGGCCCTGCGGTGCGGCTGGCGAGCGCCACCGCGCGCCGGCATCTGCTCGCGCTCGCCGCCGAGGCGCTCGAGGCGCGCCCCGATGCGCTCGAGGTCCGCGACGGCCTCGTGCGCTCGCCCAGCACCAATCGCTCGATCACATTCTGGGAGCTGATGGAGGGCCGGCGCTTCGGCATCGCCGTCGATATCGCGGCCGAACTCAAGCCGGCGCAAAGTCGCCTGCAAAGCGAGAAACGCATCGTTCCCATCGACCTCGCCGCGCTGGTGCAGGGCACCGCGCCGTTCGTGCACGACATGCAATTGCCAGGCATGCTGCATGCCCGGCTGGTGAGGCCGCCGCATTACCGCGCCCGCATCGAGCACATCGACGCGGCGATCCATGGCGCGCTGGGGGACGCCCAGCTCGTACGCGACGGCAGCTTTGTCGCCGTGGTAGCGAAGGACGAATACCAGGCGATCCAGCGTGCCGAGCGCATCGGGCGCTTCATCCGCTGGTCGCCGGAGCAAGGCCTCGATGTGCGCGACATCTATGAGCGGCTGCAAGCCGACCCAAGCATCAGCCTGCCGGTGCGACACGGCGAGGCCTTCGAGGAGCCGGTGCCGCCGCTTTCGCCGCCGCCCGAAGTCGCCGCCGCAACCGAACATATCCGCCTGGAACGGCCCTATCTCATGCACGGCTCGATCGGCCCCTCCGCGGCCATCGCGCTGTTCGAGGACGGCGCGCTGACGATCTGGACGCATACGCAGGGCGTCTATCCGCTGCGGCTGACCATCGCCGAATCGCTGAAAATGGACCCGGCCCAGGTGCGGCTGGTGCAGAAACGCGGCCCGGGTTGCTATGGTCATAACGGCGCCGACGATGCCGCGCTCGATGCCGCGATCGTCGCGCGCGCCCTGCCCGGCCAGCCGGTCATGCTCAAATGGTCGCGCGCCGACGAGCACGCCTGGGAGCCCTACGGACCAGCCATGGTCGTGGAGCTGCGCGCGAGCCTCGACAAGGCTGGGCGCGTCATCGACTGGTCGCACGAGACCTGGAGTGATACCCACCGCACGCGGCCGCGGCCCGGGCCGAACGCTGTCGGGCCGGCGCGGATGCTGGCCACCCATCTCGTCAGCGATCCGGTCGCACCCTACGTGGCCGAACCTTATTATTCGCCGCCGCTCGCGGGCGTGCACCGCAACGCCTATCCCTATTACGACGTCCCCAATCCGCGCGTGATCAAGAATCTGGTGCGCGACCAAGCGTTGCACACCTCGACGCTGCGCAGCCTCGGCACGCACGCTAATGTGATGGCGATCGAGACGATGATGGACGCGCTGGCGCGCGCAGCCGGGATCGATGCGATAGCCTTTCGGCTGCGGCATCTGAAGGACGAGCGGGCGTGCGCGGTGCTCAAGGCGGTGGCGGAGCGGGCGCGGTGGGGAACGCCGGCCGCAGCGGGCTGCGGGCGTGGCCTTGCCTTCGCGCGCTATAACAATCTCAAGGCCTATGCAGCGGTGGTGGTGGACATCGAGGTCGACGATGCCGCCAAGGTGCACCTGCGCCGCGTGGTGATCGCCGCCGATGCCGGCCGCATCATCGACCCGGATGGGCTTTCCCTGCAGCTCGAAGGCGCCGTCCTGCAATCGGCGAGCTGGACGCTGTACGAGCAGGTCACGTTCGACGAAGGCGGGATCACCAGCCGCGACTGGGACAGCTATCCCATCCTGCGCTTCGACAATGTGCCCAAGATCGAGACGGTGCTGATCGACCGCCCCGGCGAGCCCTCGCTCGGCCCGTCGGAATGTGGCATCGGTCCGACCGCGGGCGCACTGGCCAACGCAATTTTCGACGCGACTGGCCTGCGCCTACAGCGCCTGCCGTTCACGCCCGACGCGCTGCGCGCGGCGGCATTGCGCTGATACGCCGCTGCGGCGCGCGCTACGGCATGCCCACCCAGAGATCGGCGGCGATGGTGCAGCCCGGCACCGCCAAGGGCCCGCGCACACCGATGGTGGTGGTCGTCGGCTGGCCATCGGGAAAATAGCCGCTTCGCACCTCGACGGAAGGCGCGAATTCGTTGAGATCGGTGTGCATGGTCAAAAGCCGCAGCGCGTGGCGCAGATCGGTGCCCGCGGCGCGACAGATGGCCTGCGCATTCTCCATGATCTGCCGCATCTGCGCGGCCGGCGCATTGACGGCATAAGGATAATGCGGATTGCGCCGGGCCGCCGTAACCAGACCCTTCTCGTCGGCGGCAAGCTGGCCGGACAGGAAGACGATGTCACCGGCGCGTACGGCCTGGGATTCGTGAAATAGCGGTGCCGGCGCCTTGTCCGTGGCGATGACTTCCTTCTTGGTGGCGCCATCGTTACGCAAGGCGACCAGGGTGATCTCCAGCAGCCCGTCGGGGACGACGACGCTCTCCACCGGAAAGAAAGTCCGCGCCGGCGGATTGTTCGGGAAAAACTCGCGCCAGACGCGGTCGAAGCGCGGGATATCGTTGAAGTCGCGCAGATAGACGCCGGCCTTGACGACGCTGTCGAGCGAGGCGCCCGCCGCTTCCAGGGTCACCTTGATGTTGCGCAGGGTGTAGCGAGTCTGCTTGTCGATCGCATTGCCTTCCCAGAACTGCGGATGCACTTTGGCTTCCGGCGCCAGCCCGGTGGTGAAGTCCGACGGCACCTGCCCGGCCGTGAACACGAAATCGCCGGCGCGGATCGCCGGTGCGTAGCCGCCGAGCGGCTGCGGAATCTTGTCGGTCGTGATGCCTTCCTTCTCGAAGCCCGGCTGCGGAATGATGCCGACGATCTCCACGTCCGTGTGGCAGTCCGGCGCCATCAGCCCGGTGATGACGACGGAGGTGCTGGCGGGGCGCGGCGGCTTGATCTTGACCTTGCGTTCCTCATGGTAGGGATCGACCATGCCGCGGCTGGTCGGAAACTGGTCGATGCGCACCACATTGGCGAGGCTGGTGCCCCCGGCGGTCGCGGCAAGCTCCAGGCGCCGCAGCACCTCGCGGCTTTCCAGCAAGAGCGTGTCCTCACCGGCCAAGGGGATCGCCGCATTGCCGCGCGCTTCCGGCGCGATGCCGCTCCGATAGTCGGTCGCCATCACCCCCGACACGAATACCCAGCGTCCATAGCGCAGCACCGGAGTGAATGATGGATGCGGCAGCGGCAATCCTTCGGGGCAAATGATCTCACGCTTGGACACGCAGAGTCCTCCTCTGGACGTTTTCTTCGACGATTGTGGTTGGAGTTTAGGACATTGAAACGAACGCCATGTAGCGGCGCAGTGTCCGGTCGACCAATAAGCGAAATACGCGATCGGTCAGAAAGCCGAGCAGGCTGATTGCCGCCAGTGCCACAAAGATACGATCGGTCTGCACAAGCATGCCGGAGACTTGCAGCAGATGCCCCAGCCCGGAATCCGCCGCCAGCATCTCGGCCGGGATGATGCTCATGAAGGAAGACGCCATGGCGACGCGCATCCCCGTGATGATGTAGGGCACGGCCGACGGGATGACCACGATCAGGAAGATTTGCAATTTATTTGCGCCAAGGCATTGCGCGGCGCGCTGGCGCGCCAGCGGCGTATGGATGACACCGGCGACGGTATTAATGAGAACGAAGAAAAAGGTGCCCCAAAAGATCAGGAAGTATTTCGACAACTCGCCGATACCGAACCAGATCACCGCGATCGGGATCATCGCGGTCGGCGACAGGAAGCGCAGGAACTCGATGATCGGGTCGAGCAGCTCGTTGACGACGCGCAGCCGGCCCATGAACACGCCGACCACGATGGCGGACGCGGCGCCGAGGGTGAAGCCGACCATCACGCGCGTCAGACTGATGCCGGCATCGCGGAAGATCTCACCCGACTCGACCATTGGGATGGCGGTGGTGAAGACCTGCGACGGCGGCGGGATCAGATAAGGGTTGAGCAGGAAGTGGGACAAAAGCTCCCAGGTCAGGAAGAAAATGCCGAGCGAGGCGATGACCAGCGCCGGCCCGCGCAGATAGCGCACCTGCTTGCCCTTGAAGAACGGCGAACGCTTCTTTTCGTGCGAACCGGTGGCGGCGGCGCGGGTGACGGAAGATTCGCTCATCAATGCCATCGTTCTACTCCGGACCTCTGCGCTTTGCCCCATTGCCCGCTAGAATGCGTCTTCCGGCCTGCTTTCACCTTCGAGCAGCTTTTCGATACGGCCATAATACTCACCGAAGCCAGGATCGGCCGGGTCGCGTGGCCGCGGCAACTCAATGCGCATAATCTCCTTGATCCGCGAATTCGGTCCGATGCTCATCACCGCGATGCGGTCGGCCATCAGGATCGATTCGGAAATGTCGTGCGTCACGAACACGATCGTCTTCTTGGTCCGCTCCCAGATTTCGAGCAGGAACGCGTGCATCTTGCGCCGCGTCAGCGCGTCGAGCGCGGCGAACGGCTCATCCATCAGCAGGATCTGCGGCTCGATGGCGAGCGCGCGCGCGATCTGCAAGCGCTGACGCATTCCGCCGGAGAGTTGATATGGATATTTTTCGCGATGGCCGGCCAATCCCACCATGGACAAATAATAATCAACGCGTTGGTCCTGTTCCGCGCCGCGCACGCGCTGCAACTTCAGACCGCAACGCACGTTCTGATCGACCGTCTGCCAAGGAAACAGTGCCGAGCCAGCGTCCTGGAAAAACATCATACGCTCGCTGGTCGGCCCGGAAATAATCTTGCCGTTCAGCGTCGCGCGCCCTTCCGTGACGCCGTCGAAGCCGGCCAGGATGTTGAGCAGGGTCGTCTTGCCGCAACCTGAAGGCCCAAGCAGGCAGATGAACTCGCCTTGCGCGACGTCAATGGAGATGTCCTTCAGCGCGGCATAACCCGTATCGGGATCGCCGAAGACTTTTGAGATCCGGTCGACACTCAACATGCGGTGCCTGTTTGTTGTTGCCGTTGGGGCGCCGGTCGCCGGCGCCCCATTCTCTCATGATCAGCAGGGGCTCGGCTCCTCGGCGAGGAGCTTCGGATCGACCGCCTTGATCCCCTTCGTCCAGATCAATTCGTTGAAGTCGAGCTTCCCTTTCAACAGGCCCTGCCCGCGCATCCACGATGCCAGTTTGCAGTAGTCCTGGAAGAACACCTTATCGAAGCCGACATGCCGGCCATTGATGCTCCACTGGTAGTGGGTCGCCTTCTTCGACAGGCCGAATTTGTCGGCGTTGTATTTGGCGACTGCGTCGAAGTTGTTCGCCGCGAATTTCGCCCCCTTGACCATAGCACGGATGAACCGGGTCGCAATTTCGCTGCCCTGCTTGGTCTTGAGCCACTCCGGCCGCGCGCTGATGACCGCATAGCCATGGATATACCCTTCGGCGGTGCTCAGCGTATGCGCCTTGTCGGGGCAAATTTCCCGCGCCCGGGTTCCAAACGGCTCCCAGATGAAGAAGGCCGCGATGTCGCCTTTGCACAGGGCCGTCGGCAGAACCTGCGTGTCGAGATTGATCACTTTGACGTCGGACGGATTAATGCCGTTGCCCTTGAGATATTCGGAGATGAACCAGGAGCCGGTGGAGCCAACCCGGGTTGCCACCGTCTTGCCGATCAGATCCTGCGGCTTTTTGATGTCCTTGCCGGCGGTCACCAGATAGCCGGCCGAGTCGCGCTCAATCACGCTGATGATCCGCAGGTTCTTCTTGACGCGAACCCAGTAGTTGACGCCGGGCAGTTCGCCGGACGTGACCATGTCGCCGATCCCGCTTTGAAACGTCTGCAGGGCCGTTGTTCCAGACGGGAAGAGTCGGAAATTAACGTCGAGTCCTTCGTCCTTCAGGAAGCCCTGGCTGTCGGCCATCTGAATCGAGTCGTAGAGAGGCGACGGACCGATGAAGACGGTTGCCTTCAGTTTGTCCTCGGCCACGCTTTTCGTGGCGGCCGCAAGCAGCAGACCCACTCCCGCGACACCCATTAGCGTCGCGGCAATGACGGTTTTCGTTTTCACCAGCTTCGACATTTTTCTGTTCGTAGACATTTTCGCTCTCCCACAGATGTTTACAAGGCCGGCCGAAAATTTGCTCCAACTTCCTCCTTAGCGTGTATTCCCGTTGGTCCGCTTGCGCGAGGCGATGTCGAGCGCCGCCAAAGCATAGACCTTGGCACCATTGACCAGGTCGCTGATCGACTGGTGCTCCCCCTCCGCCGGATCAAAGCCCTCGCCGCCCGTGCGCAGCCGGCCGGACAGGCCATAATTCACCGTTGGGATCTCGTAGCGGTTCATATGCGCGGCGTCCGAGTAGAAGTTGACGCCGCCAACCCGCGGTGGCGAACCAAAGACTTCGCGATGTGCCGCGCTCACCAACTCCACGACGAGCGCATTGCGGTCGATATGAGTTCCCGGTCCCGTGCCGTAGAACTCCACCTCGCAAACGAGCTGCGGGTGTTTGCGCTTGACGTTGGCCAACAGCTCTTCGAGTTCCGCCTTGAGCTCGACGACGTCCATGGCCGGACTCAGGCGCACGTCCATGAAGATGTCGCAGTAGACGGGCACGCGCGACACGCGCCACGGCCAGCCGCCCCGGATCGCGGATATGATCACGTTCGGCTTCATGCCTTCGAAAGCGTTGCGCGTGCGATAGCCTTCGCTCCATTCCTTCAACGCGTTGTAGACAATCATCGACTTGTCGATGGCGTTGACGGCGCGGTCCTGGAAGGCGGTGTGCGCCATGGTGCCGCGCGTGCGGAATGCGGCCCAGACGGTGCCGAAATGCCAGGGCGTCACTTGAAACGCGGTCGGCTCGCCGAGAATGCAGCAGTCGGCCGCCAAGCCGTGGCGGATCAGGTGGATGGTCCCGATGCCGTGGCCGGCATAGTCGCAGCCTCTGAACTCGTCGACCGGCCCGGTCTCGATCTCGCCCGCCACGCCGGCGATCATGATGTCGCCCGGCAATTCGATGCCGGCCTCCACGATCGCCCGCACGGCTTCAACGTAGCCCGCGATCGCGCTCTTCATGTTGTTGGAGCCGGCGCCGTAGATCCATTCGTCGTCGACGATATAGGACTCGGTCTTGTAGCCACCACCCTCGAGCAGCTTCTCCTTGCCGCTGTAGGAGGTGTCGATGTGCCCGTTGAACAGCAGCTTCAATCCGTTGCCGTTGCCGTTGCCGCGCAATTCGCCGATGGCGTTGTAGCGTCCTTCGCTGATTTCCTGCAGCGACGATTTGAGGCCGATCGTCTTCATGCGGTCGACGAGAAACTTGGCCACCTCCGCCTCATGGCCGGTCGGCGAAGGGATGTTGACGAGTTCCTGCGTCAATTCCACCAGCCGATCGCGCTGGATATTGGCTAGGACCCGTTCCTTCTCGCGCTCCGTCACTGGCATGCGTCGATATCTCCCGCCATTAAGATGCAAACGCCCATAAATCGAGCATGACCGTGCAACCCGGCACCGGCAGCGGACCGCGCACGCGCACCGCGCCGGATGGCGCCGCGATCTGCTTGAGCTTGTCCGCCCAGGCGAACTGGGTGGCCGAAAAATCGTGCAAGCTGGTAAGGAAGTGCTGCGCCCGCATCGCATTCTCGAGACGGGTGCCGGCCTGTTCGCAGATGCGCGCAGCGGTTTCCAGGATGATCTGCGTCTGCTCGTAGGCGGCGGCGCCGAAATAGCGAAGGTCGTCGACGCGTTCCGTCGCGACCGCCGCGCCGCGCTCATCGGCGGCGAGCAGACCCGAAAGGCAGACAAGATCGCCCGCGCGGACAGCGGCCGGCCCCAGCGCCATGCCCATTGGCAGATCGACATCGACGATCTGCTTGCGAACGGCACCGGCGTCGCGCACGCCGAAGATGTTGATTTCGATGATGCCTTCGCTGAAGCCGAAGCCGCTGGTCGGCACCACTGTCAGCGCGCAAGGGTGAGCGGCGAAGTGCTTGTTCCACACGTCGAGGAAGTCGGGCATGTCCTCGATATTGCCAAGATAAACTTGCGCCTTGATCGCGTTCTTCAGCGACGAGCCGCCGGCAACCAGCGCCGGTTCGATGCGCGACTTGATCAGGAACTCGGTCTGCAGCCGGATATCGGTGCCGTTCCACAGCGCGGTCTTCGCTTTGCCGGCACCCGGCGCGAGGGCGTCCATCGCCGTGGTATTGGCCATTTGACCGGCGACAAAAACATAATCTCCGGCCACCAGGGCCGGCACGAAGGCAGAGAATTCGGGAACCGGCACATCGTCGGCCTTCACCACCCGCGGGGCCATGCCGGAATCCCGCGTGACCGCCATCAGCGACACATCGATGGCGCAGGATGGCACCAGCAGCTCTTCCATCAGCACCGACGTGCTCGGCGGAATGACCTTGAAGATCGCCTTGCGCGCCTGGTGATAGCGATCGACCGCCTTCCAAGTCGGATAGTATTGGTCCAGGCGCACCGCCTGCGTCAGATCGGACCCCTGCTGCTCGAGCAATGTCTTGAACCGATGCAGGATCGCGTCGCCTTCGCGGCGATAGCGGTGCAGACCGTGCAGCGGCAGCGCGGGATTGCCGGTCACCGCGGGATCGACGCCGCGCTGCGGATCGGCAGCGTGATGCCCGGTGAAGAATAGCCACGGCCCGGCACGAACACCCGCGGCCCGCATCGGACAGCCTGGCCCGCGCGCGGGCGTGCTCGGTGCTGCATCGAACGCGACGACATCTGCCATCGTCCCACTCCCATAGCCGACCCGAAAATTGTCGCCCAATTTGCAGGTACGGTCAAACACCCAAATTCCATACCAGCAATAAGCATGCCAAATTAGTGGCTTATGCCACTTGACAAAAAGGACCCAATGTTGAATTGGTCTATTTGGGCACATTTGTCGAGGAACCTATGGAAACCACGCGCAGACGCGGATCCGCAACCAGCGGCGTGATGCAGGAAATTGAGGCGCGTATCCGTTCCGCGCATTATCCCGACAGCGGAAAGCTGCCGCCCGAGAGGCATCTTGCCGAAGAATTCGGCACCAGCCGCAGCACGGTGCGCAAAGCGCTGGCGCAGATCGAAGCACAAGGCTTGATCTGGCGGCATGTCGGCAAGGGCACCTTTGTCGGGCAGTCGCCGATCGACATCACGCAATCGGGAGCGCACGCGACGGTCATCGCCTCGCCACGCGAAATCATCGAGGCGCGCTTGGGCATCGAACCGCTGATTGCCGGTTATGCCGCGCACAGCGCCGGTCCGCACGACATGAATTACATCTGGCAATGCGTCGAGCACCTGGAAGGCGCGCGCGATTGGGCCACGTTTGAGACCTGGGACCGCACCTTTCATCGCGGCGTCGCGGTGGCGACGCACAATGTCGTGTTCGTGTCCTTCCTCGAAACGATCAACCGCCTGCGCGAAGGGGAGGAGTGGCTGGAGACCCGCCTGCCCGATCTCGACTCGAAGCTGCAGCGAAGCAATACCGCGATGCATCGTCGTATCGCCGAATGTATCTCAAATCGCGACATGCGCGGCGCCGCCCGCCAGATGCACACGCATCTCGACCGGGTGCGAAAGCTCTATATCGACCTGCCGGTCTCGTTCGATCTGACCGCCGGTTTGTAGGTTCACGTCTTCAATTTACGGAACGAGGCACCTTTCGTCCGTTTGGCGCAAGTTTCTTCGGGCTGCGGGGCGCGGCCGGGGCGATGATCGTCATCGTGCCGTGGTTCCAATCCCACCCCTTCCGCGAAATATCCTCGCAATCCTACACCGCACTCACAGGACCGCTCGACGCGAGCGCTCTCGTGTATCGCCTCGGCTCGCCCCTACGGGGACTTCTCGACGCGAGCCGTCATGGCCGAGCGCGGCTCGGCCATGACGCAAGCCGGACCTAATGCAGCATCAGGTCCTTTTGCGGGGGCAGATAGTCGGCGTGATAAAGAGCTGCGGCCGGCATCGAGGGCCGATGGTAGGTCTTGGTGATCACGTCGATCGTCTGTTGCATGCGGCCCATGTCGACCGAGCTCAGACCGTGCTGCTTGACGTGCGGCGTCTCGATGGCATTGGCGATCACGAGCTCGAGCCGCCGCCGCTCCAGGCCCTCGTCCACCAGCGGGTCGCGCTTCTTCAAGGCGGCGATGGCGACGCCAGGGTCGGCGATCGATGCCTTCAGCGCGGCGACCACACCCTTGATGATCTTTTTGATCGTGTCCGGATGCTTCGCCGCATATTCGGGCGTGGTGAGAATGCCATGCCCGTAGAGATTCATGCCATAGTCGCTGTAGTGCATGATGGAGATCTCGTTTTCCGAGATGTTCAGATGCTTGAGCCCCGCGACGTCGGTGATCAGCGCGGTGGTCGCGTCCGCCCGCCCCTGCTTGAGCATGGTCTCGCGCAGTTGCGGGGTGACATCCAGCCACTTGATGGATTTAGGATCGATCTTGTTGATCGCCGCGAAGGTGGCGAACATCACGCGACTGGAGGCGCCCGGCGGCGAGGCGATGGTCTTGCCGACGAGATCGGTCGGCTTCTCGATATGCGACTTCTTCAGCGACAGGATCACGGCCGGCGCCGAATCGTAAACCTGGAACACGTCGATCAGCTTGGTGGCGCCCTGCTTGCTGTTGAAGGTGATGAGCGCGCCGACGTCGGCGAAGGCGACGTCATAGGCGCCGGTGGCGACCTTGGTGATGGAATCGCCCGAGCCGTAGCCGCGGTCCACGCGGACATCGACCCCGGCCCGCTTGAAATAGCCGCCTTCGGCGGCCAGCACGAAGGGCGACTGCTGCCCCTGGATGGCGTAATCGAGCACCAGCCGGACCGGCGTTTGCGCCGACGCCGGCATTGCGCTCGCGGCCAGCACCGACAGCGCCAGCCCGACACCTGCGAAAGTCTTCAACATCACATCCTCCTTACGACCGCGGTTAGAGACGAAGTTTCCGGCAATTCACTCAGTGCCCTTCCTGGCGGCGCACCGCCCAACTGGTCATGTGCCGCTCCAGCACGGCAAAGCCCGCATACATCGCGATGCCCATCGCCGCCGTCACCACCAGGCCGGCAAAGACGAGCGCGATGCGAAAGTCGCTCGCCGCGCGCACCATCAAGGTGCCGATGCCGCGGCTGGACGCGATCGACTCGGAAATCACCGATCCGACGAAAGCGAGCGTGATCGCGATCTTCAGCGAGGCGAAGAAATAGGGCATGGAACGCGGCAGTCCGACCTTCAAAATGAGATCGCGCTTTTTCGCGCCGAGCGAGCGCAGCACATCGTTGAGCTCGGGCTCGACCGTGGCGAGCCCGGTGGCCACGTTCACCACAATGGGAAAGAAGCTCATCAGGAAGGCGGTGAGCACCGCCGGCACCGTGCCGATGCCGAACCAGACCACCAGGATCGGCACCAGCGCCACTTTCGGAACCGAGTTGAAACCGATCAGCAGCGGATAAAAGCCGGCATAGACGAGACGCGCCGAGCCGACGGCAATGCCCATCAGCAGGCCGAACGCCACCGACACGATGAAGCCGATCACGGTCGTGAACAGAGTCTGGCTGGCGTGAAACCAGATCGGGCCCGCCGTCGTCACCAGCACCCGCACGATTTCGCTCGGCCGCGGCAATATGAACTCCGGCAGCGCGAAGATGTCGCAGGCCGCCTCCCAGATCACGATCGTCAGGATGCCGACGATCCAGGGCGCCGCTGGGATGAGCCAGACCATGGCGCGGTCGAGCGCACTCGCGTTTTGGCGTGGATTGAGTTGCCCGGTCATGGCGCCGCCTGCGCCGTGATCGGCTCGACATCGCTGTGCAATTGCGCGCTGATCTGCCGGCGCAGCACATGAACGATGTCGATGAAGTCCGGCTGGAATGCGGTCTCCGTCCGTCGCGGCCGCGCGATCGGCACGTCATGGGTCGCCACGACATGCCCCGGCCGGCGCGACATCACAAAGACCTGGTCGGCCAGATACACGGCCTCGCGCAGATCATGCGTGACCAGAATGGTGGTGAAGCTGCGCCCCATCCAGAGCGCCTGCAGCACGTCCCACAGTTCCTCGCGGGTGAAGGCATCGAGCGCGCCGAACGGCTCGTCGAGCAGCAGCAAGGCCGGTTCGTGCACCAGGGCGCGGCACAGCGAGACGCGTTGCTGCATGCCGCCGGAGAGCTCCCAGGGGAAACGATGCTCGACGCCCGCGAGGCCGACGGCGCGCAACAGCGCGCGCGCCTTGTCTTCGTAGAGGCCGCGCTGCATGCGCACCTTGCTGCGATGCTCGTCGACCACCTCGAAGGGAAGCACGACATTGCTCAACACGTCGCGCCACGGCAGCAGGGTGGGATTCTGGAACGCCATGCCGGCGATCTTGAGCGGCCCGTCGACCTCCTTGCCGTCGACCGCGATCCTGCCCGCGTCGGGAAACAGGAGCCCGGTGACAAGCTTCATCAGCGAGGATTTGCCGCAGCCCGAAGGTCCGACGACCGCGGCAAATCCGCCGCGCTCGACCGCGAGGTCCAAACCGTCAAGCGCGAAAACGGGATCCTTGCGGCCGTAGGTGAGGTGAACGCCCTCGATCGAAACGAAGCCCGGCCCACGCGCCATGATCGCGACTTTCCCGACAACCCGTTCGGCTCACGGCGGTTTCATCGTACCGACACGTGCGCCAAAGCCAACAGGACATCCCGGCCGCCAACTCCGCCCAAACAACTGACTTGAAAGGCATTTCGTCGACTGTGCCAAACGCTAGGGCAGCACTCGCGGCCTGTCAAGCACTGTGATCACAGATTGACTCAAAACCATCCCGGTCGCATTTTGCGTGAGCCAAGCCGCCTCGCCCCGCCCCTTTTTCGCTCCTCTTGAAAATGCGCATCGCCGTCCCCGACCTGGTGTCGAATTCCTATTTCCCGGTGATCGCCGCGGTGACCCTTGGGGTCTGCCGCGAGGAAGGGCTGGATGTTTCGCTCGATCTGGTGTCCCCGCTCACCGACTGCGTGAACGCGCTGCGCGACGGCCAGGTGGATTTCATCGGCGCTTCGGCGCATGCGCCGTTGCTGGCCTTCCCCGAATGGGCCGGCGTCAAGCTGATATGCGCGCAATCGCAAGGCACCTATTGGCTACTGGTCATGCGCAAGGACCTGGCGATCGCGCGTGGCGACCTTGCGGCGCTCAAGGGCAAGCGCATCGCCGCGGTGCCTTTCGTCGGCGCGGCGCTGAAGCGGCTGCTCTTGGTGGCGGGGATCGATCCCGCCCGTGAGGGCATCGACATCACGATGCCGGAGGCGGCGCGTCGGCCCGGCGTCAATTTCGGCGTCGCCGCCGCCGAAGCGTTGCAAAATGCGACGATCGACGGCTTCTTCGCCAACGGCATGGGTGCCGAGCTCGCGGTCGACAGCGGGATCGGCAGCCTGGTGCTCGACATTCGTCGCGGCGACGGGCCGGCGGAAGCCTTCGGATACACCATGCCGAGCGTGGCGACGACCGAGCGTCTCATCACCGCACGACCGGACGCCGCTGCCGCCATGGTCCGCGCCGTCGTAAAGACGCAAGATCGGCTTAAGGCCGATCTCAGTCTCGCCACCGAGGTCGGCAGGCAATTGTTTCCGGCGCGCGAGGCGTCGCTCATCGCCCGCGTGGTCGCGCGCGACCTGCCCTACTACGACCCGACATTGCCGGAGGCAGCCGTCGCCAGCATGAACCGCTATGCACGCGACGTCGGACTGCTGCGCGAGCTTCCCGCTTACGAGGCCGTCGTCGCCACGCAATTCAGCGCGCTCTGGCAGTCACGCTGAACGCTCTATCGCGCGGCCAATTCGCGGATCAGATCGAGCGCCAGTTTGCGCTCGGCCGGGGTTCCGGACACCTCGATGATCGGCTCGCTCAAGCCGATGGCAAGATAGGCTTCCAGTTGGTCACGGCATTCTCGCGGGGTGCCGGCCACGCCAAAGCGCGTCGCCGCGGCTTCCGGCAGCAATCGCGCGGCGCCATCGAGATCGCGGCGCGACAAGGCATCGATGATACCCTGGTGATCGATATCGAGATTCGACGATTTGATGTTCTCCGCGTGACCGCGGCTGCGAAAAAGATACGCCAGCTTGCGCAGGATCGCGGCTTTCGCCGTCTTGCCGTCTTCCGACACGTTGAGATTGATGAAGCCGGCCTTGCGTACGGCATTCGGATCGCGCCCGGCCTCGCGCGCGCCGGTTTCCACCGCCTCCAGGCAACGCCGCGTATAGGCGTGCGTGAGCCCGGCGGACAGCAGGATGCCGTCGCCGATCTGGCCCGCGAGCTTCATCACCTGCGGGCCGGTCGAAGCGACATAGATCGGCACCTCGAGCCCCTTGGCGAACTCCATATGGGCACCGCGCAAGGTCTCGATTTCACCCTCGCTGCGCACCGTCGCGCCCGACAACAGCGCGCGGATGTTCTGCGCGTATTCGCGGATGACCCGCACCGGCTTGACCGGCTCGCGCCCGGACTCGCCGAGATTGAGCAGGTTGCCCACCGACACCGCGATCGCGATGCGTCCCGGCGCCAATTCGTGCAGCGTCGCGAGCGTCATGGCGATCGGCAGCGACGGCCACAGATAGGGCGTGATCGCGGTCGGCACCAGCTTGCTGGATTTGGTCGCGCCGGCGACCGCGGCTGCCATGATCATGGCCTCGCGATAGCCCATATGTTGCGCGAACCAGAGGCTGTCGGCGCCGGCGGCCTCCGCCTGCACGGCCACCTCCATGACCTCGGCCGCGGTGGAGAAGCCGTCGAAATAGACGCCCAGACGCATGGTCATTCCTCACGGCGCGTGCGGTTGAGCACGCTCAACCCCCGGCCAGCTCACGGATGACGGCAAGGCCGAAGCGGTGATCCTCCAGCGTGCCCGCCATCAGCAGCACCGGCTCGCCCAAGCCTGCTTCTTCATATTTGATCAGCTTGTCGCAGCAATCGCGCACGGTGCCCGAAGCCGTGAAGGCCTCCGCCGCCTCGTCGGGAATGAGCGTCTGCGCGCGCTCGAAATCGCGCGCCGACATGGCGGCAATGATCGCCTCCTGGTCGAGCTTGACGCCGGAGCCGGCGATGTTCTCGTCGAGGAAGCGGTTGCGCAGCAGGAAGGAGAGCTGCTTCTTGACCTTGGCGATGGCCTCGCCGCGCTCGGGCGCGGCCAGGCACGTGATGTAGCCGGCCTGGCGGAAGCCCTCGGCCGGCTTGCCTGCTGCTTTCCGACCTTCCCGCGCGATCGTCAGCGATTGGTTGACGAAGCCCTGGGTCAAGCCCGCCGACAGCACCACGCCATCGGCGATCTTGCCGGAGAGCGTGAGCATCTGCTGCTTGATCGGCGCGAGATAGATCGGGATCGGCTGCGGCGGCGTGAACATCATGCGCGCGCCGTTGAGGCGGAAGCGCAGCGCCTCCATCTCGACCGGCTCGCCCGACCATAATTTGCGCAAGGCGGTGACGAATTCACGCACGACGCGGATCGGATGCTCGATGCTCTCGCCCGACTCGCGCAGGAACAGCGGATTGCCGATGCCGAGCGCGATCTCGCAGCGGCCCGGCGCGGCCTCGGCGAGCGTGGCAAGCTGCATCGCCGTCGGCATCGGATGACGCAGGAAGGGGCTCACCGCCGTCGGCACCACGCGCACCCTGGGCGTCGTCAGCGCGAAGGCCAGGCAGCTCAGCATCGGCTCGCGATAGCCGAGGTGATCGGCCATCCACAGGCTGGCGGCGCCGGCATCGACCGCCTCGCGCGCGAAGGCGAGCGCGTCCTGGAACGGACTGAAGCCGTCGAAGCTGACACCGATCTGCATCGCGCGTTCCTATCGCGTTCCGGTTTGCACGTATTGCTTCAGTTGCGCCGGCGTCAGCCCGGCGATGCCCATGCGTTCGAGCGTGAGCCCGTCCTGGCGGAAGTCGACGCCGAGCGCGGCGCCGGCCAAGGTGATGAGCGCGTCGATCACCGGGGTCTTCACGCCGGCAAGCTCGCCGAACGCGGAAAAGGCGACGATGCCGTAGCCGACATCCTCGGTGATATAGCGGTGGCGCAGCTTGGGCGGCGATTTGACCGCCTTGTTGGCGTCGCTTTCCTTGCAGGCGCGCGAGATCGAGCCGCTCGCCCGCGCCGTTTCCGTCGTCAGGCCGGCGCGGTGGAAGGCATCGAGAAAACTGACCACCGGAATATCGAGCGCGGCGGCGACCGCCAGCCGTTCGCGGTCGACCGCCTCGGTGACGCGGCCGACGCTGTCGGTCATGCCCTCGAGGTAGAACAGGAAATTGCCGTCGGTGTGCTCGATCCAGCCGGCATTCATCAACATGCCGGTCGGATGGAACACCGCATTGATGTTGGTGAGCGCGGTCTCCAGCACGCTCGAGGCCTGGCGGATCTCCGGAAACACCGGCTTGATCAGATTGAACAGCCGCTCCTGCGACTTGCCGGGGAAGGCGGCGAAACCGAGATTGCTGGTGTAGCGGTAGAGCGCCACATGCCCCTCGCCGATCATGCGGCAGATATAGGTGAGCGTCACCGTCTCGCAGGTCTCGACCGGCTTGGTGTAGCCCGCCTCGCGCAGTTCGTAGACGAAGTTGAGGCCGCCGCCGGTGTGGCCGGGGTCGAGAAAGATCGGCTGCCCGGGTTCGAGCACCGGCGCGAGCGCCACCGCATAGTCGCGGTGCGCCACCGTCGGCACCACCAGCATCACGAGATCGGCGCCCTTGACGGCCTCGGCCACGTCGGTCGTCATGACGTCGATGGGCACGAGACCTTCGTGCACGCCGCTCACCTTGATCCCGCCCTGCCGGCGCATCGGCGCCAGCCGCTCCGCGTTGCGCGCGTGCAGCCGCACGGAGTAGCCGCGCTTGCCGAGGTCGGCGGCTGCAGCGCAGCCGCCGTGCCCGGCCCCAAGAACCGCGATGGTCTTTATCATCGTTACTTGAGGAACTCGTTGGTGAACATGGTCGACACGTCGATCGGCTTCGTGATCAGGCCCATCTGCACGAGCTGCTTCTGCATTTCCGTCCATTGCTCCTTGGTCGAATGGCCGAAGCCGTGCGCCTGGGTGTCCTCGGAGGTCGCCATCTTCATCGCCACCGGCAGCTTCATCGCCGAATATTTGGCGTCGACCGTCGGATTCATCTTGAGGAAGACCTTCAGCGCCTCGTCCTCGTGCGCCAGTCCGTAGTTCCAGGATTTGACCACGGCATGCGTGAAGCGTTTCACCAGGTCGGGGTTTTCCTTGATCAGCGCCGGGCTGACGATCAGCGAGTCGGCATAGAACTTGAGGCCCAGATCGGAGAACGAGAGCCAGGACATCGGGATGCCCTGCGAGACGAGCTTGAGGCCGTCATTGAAGTAGAAGGCGATGCCCGCATCGATCCGCTTGGCGGCGATGAGTTGCGCCACCGCGCCGTCGGCCGGCAGTTCGGTGATCTTGGACTCGTCGATGTTATGCATCTTGGCGACGGCGCGCCACTGCTTCTCGGTCGAGCTCTTGAACTGGATGCCGAGCTTCTTGCCGTAGAGGTCGGTGAGCTTCTTGATCCCGGACGCCGTGGGGAAGATCACGCCGCTCGGGAGTTTCTGATAGATGACGCCGACCGCGGTCAATGCCAGACCCTTGCTGTTCGAGATCAGCACCACGTCGCTGCCGGCGAGACCGAACGGCGTCGAGCGGTTGCCGACCAGCTTGGCGGTGACGGTCGAGCCCTGGCCGGGCAGGATGTTGACGTCGATATTCTGCTCCTTGAAGAAGCCCTTCTCCTTGCCGAGATAGAACGGCGCGAATTCGGCGCCGGGCACCCAATCGAGTCGGAAATCAACCTTGTCCATCGCCGACGCCGCGCCCGCGTAGACCATGGTCAGCGAGAGCGCCAGTCCGATCATAAGCCGTTTCATGGTGACACCTCCGTTGCAGGGTCATTCACATCGTTTCAGGCACTTCCGCGATTTCTGCTTGCCACGACATGAACAGTGCTTCAAAAGCCAGGATGATGAGGAAGAAGGCGATACCCAGCACACTCAAAACAACGATGCCCGCGAACATCAGCGGCGTCTCCAACGAGATGTTCGCGTATTCGATCACGTAGCCGAGGCCGGTGTCGGAGGCGACGAATTCGCCGACGACGACGCCGACCACGGCGAGCGTGATCGAAATCTTGAACGATGCGAAGATGTAGGGCATCGCCCATGGAAGGCTGATCTTGAAGAAGATGTCCCACCAGGACGCGCCGAGCGAGCGCATGTATTGAATGAGCTCCGGCTCGACGGAGCTCAGGCCGCGCGCGGTGTTCACGACGATCGGAAAGAACGCGATCAGCGCCGCGATGACCAGCTTGGGCGTCAGGCCGAAGCCGAACCAGATGAGGAACAGCGGCGCGAAAGCGATTTTCGGCAGCACCTGCGAGACGATCAGGAACGGATAGACAAGCTCGTTGACCAGCCGGGAATAGGCGATGGCGACGGCGATGGCGAAGCCCGAGACCACCGCCACCAGGAAGCCGCTGGCAATGGCGATAGCGGTCGGGATCGACTGCATCAACAAGTAATGCCACTGCTTGACGATGGTCACGAAGATCAGGCTGGGCGGCGGCAGGATCACCGTCTTGATACCGGTGAAATCGACCAGCAGCTCCCAAAACACGAAGAAGCCGATGAACACGGCGGCTTGCCCGAAGATGCGTGCGGCGCGCTGCGCGTCCATGTCAGGCCACCGTCGCTTCCGGCGCGTCCGCCGCCGGCTGCGCTCGCAGCATATGGCGGATGTCCTGCACCATGCGGGTGAACTGCACGCTGCCGCGGATGCTCTCGTCGCGCGGATAGGGAAACGGAACGTCGATGATTTCGGCGATGCGGCCGGGCCGCGGCGTCATCACCACTACCTTCTGCGACAGCAGCACCGCCTCGCCGATGCTGTGGGTGATGAACAGCACGGTCGTGTCGAGAATGCTCCACAGCCGCAGCAACTCTTCCTGCAGGGACTCGCGCGTGATCTCGTCGAGCGCCGCGAAAGGCTCGTCCATCATCAGGATACGCGGCTGCACCGCGAGCGCGCGCGCCAGCGACACCCGCTGCTGCATGCCGCCGGACAACTGATGCGGCAGCTTGTCTTCGAAGCCGCCTAGCTTCATCACCTCGAGCCAGCGGCGCGCCTCGCTCAGGCGCTGCTCGCGTGTGAGATCCTTGCGCGCCACCTCGGCGGTGAGTGCGGCATTGTCGAGCGCCGTGCGCCACGGCAGCAGCAAAGGCCGCTGAAACACGTAGCCGACTTCGCCGGAAAGGCTGCGCGTCTCGATCGGCTGGTCGTCGAGCAGGATTTCGCCGGACGACGGACGCAGCACGCGCGACAGCACTTTCAGAAGGGTGGTCTTGCCGCAGCCTGAGGGACCGACGATGCCGACGAAAGAGCGCGGCGGAATTTCCAGCGAGATGCGGTCGAGCGCGAGGACATTCGATCGCTTGCTTTTATAGCGAACCGACACATTGCGAAGTGAGATGTGCGGTATCTCGCGCGCCATCTTATCGAACCATGATCAATTGATCGGTGTCGGTGAAGTTCGACAACAGTTCGCAGCCGGTGTCGGTGATCAATACGACATCCTTGATCTGCATGCCGAAGTCGTGCCCCGTTTCAAACACGAGAGGTTCAAAAGCAAGCACCATGCCAGGCTCGAGCGGCTGGTCCGGCGTCGGCCCGAGATAAGGGTCTTCGTGCAAATGCAGCCCCATGCCGTGACCGATGAAGGAAATGGGCGGCATTTTGAGTTCGCGGAGTTTCTCGAGATAGCGGTCATAGATGCCGCGGCTGGAGGCGCCCGGCTTCATGATGTCGAGCAGGAGATGCTTGCATTCGCTCAGATTACCCCAAATGCGCGCGGCCGCCGGCGGCACCTCGCCGACCGCGGCGGTGCGGCAGACGCCGACATGATAGCCGTCGATCATCGGGAAGATTTCGACGCGGCAGATGTCGCCCTTGCGCAATTGTCGCGTGGTCGGCCCGACATTGGGGAACACGCTGCGCTCGCCGGTCGCCACGATCATCAGCTTGAAGTATTCGGCGCCGTGCGCGTAGATGCCGCGCGTGAGCGCGGCCGCGAGATCCATCTCGGTGTCGCCGGCCTTTACCGCGGCGAAGGCCTCGTTGATCGACCGATCGGCGATCATCGAGAGCCTGCGCATGGTCTCGATCTCGCCCGGCGTCTTGATCTGCCGCATGCGCGCGAGCACGGCCTGCGCCGGCTCGAAACGCACCTTCGGCATGAGGCCGGTGAGCTTGGCGTAGTCGGCCGCCGGCAGATAATCCATCTCCATGCCGATCTTGCCGCCGGCAAGACCATGCCGCTGCAAAAGCCCGGCGAGCTCCTCCATGCAGTTGAAGCTGAATTCCTTCCACACGGTGATGTCGGCGTCCGGCGCCTTGGCGCGGATGGTGCTCGCCTCCATGTCGATGATGAGCAGCGCGCACTTGCCGTCGGCGGTCACCAGCGCCATGGCGTGGCGCCAGCGCATCAGCGGCTGGGTGGGCGAGAGAAAGCCGGTCACGTAGGCGAAGTTTTCCGGGGAACTCGCGAGCAAGGCGTCCCATCCATGCGCACGCATGGCCTGGACCTGGCGTTGAATGACGTCTTGGCGCATACGCCTTGGCTCCGCTCCGGTCGGATCAGCTTTTGACGGTGAATTTCGCGAGTTTGGCGTCGTCGAGCGCCATGCCCATGCCGGGCGCGCTCGGCAGGGTCAGCGCGCCGTCGCGCAGAACCATCGGCTCGGCAATGAGATCGTCCTTGTAATAGATGCCGGCGACCTGGCCGTGCTGCGCCTCGGCCGGCGTCGACACCGGGATGACGCAGGACAGCGTCACCGGCTCGGCGGCGCCGGCAAGCTGCAGATTGGCGAGATTGCCGACACCGGTTTCCAGCGAACCGTTGACATTGCAAATGATGCCGGCGGCCGAGCAGACCGCCGCGACCTGCATCGCCCGGTAAAGCCCGCCTGGCTTGGTGGTGTAGATCGAGACGATCTGCGCGGCGCGCTTGTCGATGATCTCAATCACGTCGTGCGCATTCCAGGCGGTTTCGTCGGCCATGACCGGCGCATCGATCGCGCGCGCAACCTGCGCCATCCGGTCCATCCCATGCACCGGCTGTTCGAAATATTTGATGCGACAGGGTTCCATGCGGCGATAAGTCTGGATCGCCTCGCCAGGGGTCGCGTAGCCCTGATTGGCATCGATGCAGATGTCGATCGACGGGCCGACCGCATCGCGCACGCGCTTGACGATGGCGACATCGCGGTCGGCGTCGACGCCGACCTTGATCTTGAGGGTGCGGATACCCTCCTTCACCGCCTGCACGACCTCGCGCTCGGCATCCTCGATCGGAATGAAGCCGATGGAATGGGTGATCGGGATGGTCCGCCGCAGCGCGCCGCCGAGCAGCACATGCACTGGTAGGCCGAGTTGCTTGCCGGCGAGATCATAGGCGGCGATATCCATCGCCGCCTTGGCGTAAGGATAGCCCTTGATCGCGGCGTCCATGCGCGCGTGCAACTCGACCAGGTTGGACGGCTGCACGCCTTTCACCGCGGGCGCGAGATAGCGCTCGATCACGGTGCGGGCGATGGCGACGCTTTCACCGAAATAGCGGCCGAACTCGCCGGCCCAGTCCTTAAGCGCCGTGCATTCGCCCCAGCCGGCACTGCCGTCCTCGGCGATCAGCTTGACCAGCAGATAGCCGCCGATCGGCTCGGTCGCGCCGGTCCACTTGTGCTCGCGCCGTGGCGGCAGGACGACATGGATGAGTTCGACGCGTTCGATCGGGCTTTCGGCCATAATCGTGATCACACAGGCGCTAAGTGTCCCGCACACCCGCGTGAGTGCGGGCCTTTTGCAGCTTTAAGTTAGAAATCCCCCGGCAACCGTGATCACAGTACGAAGGGGTCAATCGCCTGTCAAGCAAGCGGTCCATGCGGCATTTGCGCCGCGCGGTCGGCCGCGAAGATGTCGAGATTGAGCAATTCGTTGGCGGTGTTGTTGATGTCGTTCTCGATCGCCTGCCGCACGCCTTTGGCGTCGCCCTGCTCCAAGGCCTGCAAGGCGGCGTGATGCTGGCTCGCCGACCAGGTCACTTCCGGCCGGCCGATGGTGATGTGGATGATCGGACCCATGCGCGTCCACAGCGCCTCCACCAGCGGCACCAGCACTTCGGATTCCGAGGCGCGATAGATGTCGAAGTGGAATTCCTGATTCATCTGCATGGCGAGCCGCATCTTACCGTCGAACACCGCTTGGATGAGATCCAGGTTTTTCTTGGCGAGCTGCAGGATCAGCTTGGAATCCACGCGCGTGGCGGCGAGCTCGGCGGCGTAGCCCTCCAGCATCACGCGCACGCCGATCAGCTCGATGAAGTCGCGGCGGCGCAGCTTGGGCACGGCGATGGTGCGGTTCGGCAAGAGCTCGATGGCGCCTTCCGAGATCAACCGCTTGACCGCTTCGCGCACCGGCATCGGGCTCACGCCGCTTGCCGAGGCGATGCGGCGCAGGCTGAGAGTCTGGCCCGGCGCGTATTCGCCGCCGATCAGCGCCGTCCGCAATTGCTCGTAGATGCGTTGTTGCAGGCTGGCGCGCGTCAGGCCGTTGCCGTCAATCGCCGAAGTTGTTGTTTGATCCATATCGCGCCCAGGCTGAAATTCGCTTATTGTGATCACAGGATGACGCGGTCGACAAGGCAATTTCCGCGCAAGACGCTCGGTTCGGTTAAAGCGCGCGACGCGCGATGCGGCGCCGCCGTGGCATTTACATTCGACGGTCGCCGTGCTGCTTTGCCGGCGCAGCGCGCGCGCTGCGTCACCCCTCAAAGCCCCGTCGTGACATGTCCGCTTCCCGTTCCTTCGTTCACACCGCCCTGCCGGGCCGCGTCATCTTTGGCGCCGGCGCGCGCGCCCAAGCCGCCGACGAACTGGCACGCCTGCAAGCAAGCCGCGCCTTCATCCTGACCGGTCCGCACGGCGCCGCCGACGCGCAGGCGCTGCACGACCGGCTCGGGCCGCAGGCCGTGGGGCTGTTCACCGGTGCGGTCATGCACACGCCGGTCGAGGTCACCGAGCGGGCGTTGCAGGCGGTGCGCGCAACCGGCGCCGATGCACTGATCGCGCTGGGCGGCGGCTCGACCACCGGCCTCGGCAAGGCCATCGCGTTGCGCACCGACCTGCCGCAGATCGTCATTCCGACAACCTATGCCGGCTCGGAGATGACGCCGATCCTGGGCGAGACCACCGGCGGCCGCAAAACCACCGTGCGTGACTTCAAGGTGCTGCCCGAGGTCGTCATCTACGACGTCGAACTGACCTATTCGCTGTCCCCTGCCCTCGCCGCTACCAGCGGCATGAACGCGATCGCGCACGCGGTCGAAGCGCTCTATGCCAAGGATGCAAGCCCGATCATCACGATCATGGCGCGTGAGGCGATCGGGGCGTTGGCGCGCGCTTTGCCGGCGATTGCCGCCAAGCCGCGCGACGAGGAAGCGCGTAGCGATGCGCTCTACGGCGCCTGGCTGTGCGGCAGCGTGCTCGGCTCGGTCGGCATGGCACTGCATCACAAGCTCTGTCACGTGCTTGGCGGCTCCTTCAACATGCCGCACGCCGAGACCCATACCGTGCTGCTACCGCATGCCACCGCCTTCAATGCGGAAGCCGTGCCGGACCAGCTCGCGCCGGTCGCGCAAATGCTTGGGGCTGACGGCCCAGGGCAAGGGCTTTACGATCTGGAAAAGCGCATCAACGCACCGACGTCGCTCAAGGAATTGGGCCTGCCGCAAGACGCGCTCGACCGCGCGGCCGACATCGCCATGGAACAGCCCTATTGGAACCCGCGCCCGCTCACGCGTGACGGAATCCGGGCACTGCTCGACGACGCCTGGCATGGACGCCGCCCGCAGCGCTGAGCGGCATGCACCGCCTCACAGATGCGGCAGCACGTGCTCGCCGAACAGTTCGACGGTCTTCACCGGATCGGCGGCAAGGCTCACGGTCAGCATCAGTTGCTTGGCGCCGGCCGCCTTGGCCGCCTGCGCCTGCGTCAGGCATTCGGCCGGCGTGCCGCAGATCGACAGGCGCCGCGAGAGATAGTCGAACAGGCCCAGTTCGCGCACCAGCTTGATATCGGCCTCGCCCGGCCGCGTGCTGTAGCGCCGGCGCAATTCGAGCAGCGGCTCGCGGTATTGCTCGGGCACGTTGCGCGTCTCCAGTTTCTTGTCGCCGATCACATAGCCGGCGAGGAAAGCGAGCATGGCGCCCACCTTGTTGCGGGCAAGATCGCCGTCCTCGTTGCAGTCGAGCGCGGCGACCTGCCAGATATCGACCTCCTGGGGGGAGCGCCCGGCGGCGGTGGCGGCCTCGCGGATACGCCGTTCCGAATCCGCGATGGTCTCGGCCGCCAGCCCGTAATTGGCGAAGCAGCCGTCGGCCTCGCTGCCGGCGGCGTTCAGCGCCCTCGGGTGCGAGGCGGCGAGAAACACCGGCGACGGCCGCACGACCCATGAAATGAAGGCCTCGCCTTCACCGACCGGCACATGCTCCTTGCGCAGCAGACGGCGGATGAAGCGCGTGCCCTCGGCCAGTTCCTTGGCGGTCGAATTGCGCTGTCCGAGATTGCGCGTCCCGCTGTGGCCGGCGCCGATGCCGAGCAGCGCCCGTCCCCCGGTGATGCGGTCGAGCGAGGCGACCGCAGCCGCGCTCACCGCCGGATGCCGGGTCACCAGATTGGTCACGCAGATCGCCACCGTCGCCTTGCGCGTCGCGCGCCCGGCGAGCGCCGCCGCCATCCACGGATCCATGGCATTCCCCGGCGTATCGGCGATGCCGATCATGGCATAGCCGTAGCGATCGGCGCGCTCGGCCAATTGCTCGACGAGTTGCGGCGTATAGGGCCAGAAGAAAAAACCGACCTGCATGATGAATGTCCCGACGTTTAGGTTCCTGACACGCGCGGCGGCCAAGCCCGCAATATAGCGGTCTCGAGCACGACGAAGACATCGTTGACGACCAATCCGAACAACCCGATCAAGACCAGCAGCGCGTAGACCTCGCTCGACTGGAAATTGCGCTGCGCCTGGATCATCAGCGCCCCGATGCCGCGCAGCGAGGTGAGCATCTCGACCAGCAGCGCCAGGATGATCGTCAACGGGATCGCCACCCTGATGCCGAGCAGCAGCGCCGGCACCACCGAGGGCACCGTGATGCGCCAGATGGTCTCGGCGCGGCTGAGCCGGAAGGTGCGCGCGACCTCGATCAGCAGCGGATCGATCTGGCGCACCGCCGCCGCGCAATTGAGCAGGATCGGCCACAGCGCCGCCAGCACGATCACGGTGAGCTTCATCGCCTCGTTATAGCCAATCAAGAGCGCCGCGACCGGCACCGTGGCTGGCGGCGGAATGGCGCGCATGAATTCCAACAACGGATTCAGCGCCCGACTGACCGCGGCGGAGACGCCGATCAGCAGGCCCGTCACGCTGCCAATGAGAATCGCCAGGGCCAAGCCGAACAGGAAGCTCCAGGCGGTCGACAGGAACGCCGCCGCGAGATCGGTGCGATGCGTCAGCCGCAGCGCCGCGCGCCACCATTCGATCGGCCCCGGGAAATAAGGCGAGGGACCCGGCTGCACCACCTGCCACACCACGAGAAACGCCACCAGCGGCAGCAAGCCGCGCAGCGGCGGCAGGTTGGCCAACAGCGGTCCCATCTGTTTGAGCAGGGCGCGCATCAGGCGGCTCGCGTCTGCCGCGAGGCGGCGGGAAACACGAACCAGATGATCTGCATCAGCACCTGGTTCAGGAGGATGCCGAGGATGCCGATCACCAGCACGTCGGCAAACATCAGCGCGGGGCGCAGCGCCTGCTGGTCGCGCACCACCGCGTAGCCGAGTCCGGTCGGATTGCCCACCATTTCGGCGACGATCGCCAGCACCAGCGCCAGCGTCAGACTGAGCCGCAAGCCGACCAGGATCGACGGCAAGGCCGCCGGGACGACGATCATGCCAATGACGCGCGCGCGCGACAGGCGGAAGGTGGCGCCGACCTCGAACAAGCGCGGATGCACGCCGGCAACGCCGCCCATGGTGTTGATCAGCACCGGCCAAAGCGCCGGCAGAACAATCACCACCAGTTCGGTCTTCAGCGAAAAGCCAAACAGCAGCAGCGCCACCGGCACGAAGGCGATGCCCGGCATCGGCCGCAGCACCTCGATGGTGGCCAGCGAATAGCGCCGCAGGACCGCCGACACGCCGAGCATCAGCCCGAGCACGATGCCGATGGCAACCGCGATCGCCCATCCCATGATCACCGCCTCCAAGGTATGGGCGGCGTCAGCCCAGAGCTGGCCGGTCGCCATCAGCTCGAAGAGCCCGGCAAGGATCGCGGTCGGCGCCGGCAGATAGGCGTATTGAATGGCGCCGCCGCGCACCAGCACTTCCCAAAGCGCGGCACAGGCGAGGAGCGTCAGCAGGCCTGCGCCATTGATGCGCGCCGTCAGGGTGGCGAGACTAGGCATGGGCGTCGAGCCCGATCGCCTGGTGCACGGCGTAGCGGAATTCGAGGAAGGCCGGCAGTTGCCGCGTAGCGATCTGGTCGCGCGGCTTGGGCAGATCGACGTCGAAGGTGCGCGCGATGCGGCCAGGCGAACCGGTGATGACGGCGATCCGGTCACCGAGATAGACCGCCTCCTCGATGTCGTGCGTCACGAAGATGATGCTGGTGCCGGTCTCGTCGCGCACGCGGTGCAGCTCGTCCTGCAGCGTCGCCTTGGTCATGGCGTCGAGCGCGGCGAAAGGCTCGTCCATCAGCAGCACCGACGGGCGCACCGCCAGCGCGCGGGCGATCTGCACCCGTTGCTGCATACCGCCGGAGAGCTGCCAGGGATAGTCGCTGGCGTTCTTGTCGAGCTTCACCAGCTTCAGGGCGTGGTGCACGCGCTCGTCGATCTCCGCCTGCGCCATGCGCCCTTCCAGGCCGAGCGCCACGTTGCGCGCAACGGTCCGCCATTGCAGCAAGGCGTGCGAATAATCCTGGAAGACGATCACCACTTCTTCCGGCGGCCCGCTCAGCAGCCGCCCGTTGATCTGGACCGAGCCAGTCGCCGCCGGCGTCAGCCCGCCGAGCACGCGGATCAGCGTGGTTTTTCCGGTGCCGGAAGGACCCACGATGGTGAAAACCTCGCCGCGATGCACGTCGAAGGTGATCCCATCGAGGATCTGCCGGTCACCGAGCGAGTGCGGCAGCACGACCGAAACCCCGCTGCATGAAAACACGAGATCATGCGCGGGATTCTGGTCGGACATCGGTGCGGCGGCTGTCGCGGACGCGCTCACTGCGCGGTCACGACCAGCTTGTCCTTGTCGACCGATCCGGGAAGCTGGCCGAGGTCCTTGAGGACATCCACCCAGACCGCAAGCTCTTCACGCTTGATGGTGAAGCGATAGGTCGGCAGCGGCACCTTGTTCACAATCGCCGCCGGCAGATGCGAGTATTTGCCGAGGATGGCGCGGGTTTCCTTCGGGTGCGAATCCATGAACGCCTTGGCCTCGGTCAGGGAATCGATCCAGGCCTTGATGATCGGCTTGTTGGCCCGCGCCCAGGTGCCTTGCGAAATCCAGAACGGGAACAGCACCTCGTCGCCGACCGCCATCATCGGATCGCCGAGCGAGCGGGCGCCGGCCGCTTTCATGGCCGTGGTGAAGGGCACGAGGCCTTCCGCGGCATCAACGCTGCCCGCCTTCAACTGGTCGCCCATGTTGGGGAACGGCACCTCGACGCCGCGCACCGAATTAGGATCGACGCCGTTCTTCTTCAGCCAGTAAAGCGTCGCGCTGTGCATCACGGCGCCGAGCGTCGGCGCGGCGATGACCTTGCCCTTCAGATCCTTCGGTCCCTTGATGGGCGAATCACCGCGCACCATCAATTGCATGACTGGGTTGTCCTTGGTCTCGATGGCTTCACCCGCGGTGGCGACCACGTCGAGCCCGCCGGCGACGGCCTTGAGCAGATCCGGCGGCGTCGAAGCGGCGAAGTCGAACTGACGACCGACCGTGCCCGGCAGCAGCGACAGGTTCTGGACCGGCGTCATCGAGACGTCGAGGCCGTGCTTCTCGAAGATGCCTTGGTCCTTGGCGACCCAGGCGGGCAGCCAGGTCGCCACCGGCACATAGGCGGCGCGGATCGGCGTCAGCTTCTTTTGCGCGTCGGCACTGCCTGACACCACGACTGCGAGCGCCACGACGCTCGCCACCGCGAGCGCCCGCTTGAATGCAACCAACTGCATGATAATCCTCCCTTATTGCTGTCTATGGGATTGCTTCGTCATTGCTTCGACCCTAGCGAAGAATGACCAGCGGTAAAAGTTGCGACCAGCATACAACCTTCTGATGCAATCATCGCCCGGAAAAACGTGGCGCCCGCCCCTCCTGATGCGCGCGGATTCCCTCGTCAACGTCGGCGCTCCACTCCAGCTGCCGCCGCAAGGAAAGCGACGTCTCGCGCGCCGCGTCGAATCCCGGTTCCTCGTCCACCTTCATGATCTTTTTTGCGCCGCGAATGGCAAGCGGTCCGCTGGCGGCGATCCGCGCAGTGAAATCCCACAAGGCGCGATCGAAGGCGGACGTGCTTACGACCTCCTGAACAAAGCCGATCTTCTCCATCTCCCGGGCATCGATTTCGCGCCCGGTGCAAATCAGTTCCAGGGCGCGCGGGCGGCCCACCAGCCGCGCCAGGCGCAACGGGCCGCCGGCGCCGGGAAATCCTCCCCATTTCGCTTCCGGTAGGCACATATGTGCGTGCTCGACCGCAATGCGGATATCGCAAGCCAACGCCAGTTCCACGCCGCCGGCCCGCAGGCTGCCGTTGAGGCCGGCAATGACGATCTGCGGCAAAGCTTCGAGCGCGTCGAATGCGGCGATCGCCGCCATGACGAGGTCGATGACCGCCTCTTTGCTCATGCTGCCGCGGAGCACGGGATTGAGCAGACCGGTCGAAAATTGTTCATGACCTTTGCCGCGAATGACCACGACGTGCACATCGTCGCGGGCGGCTAGCGCCTGTGCGATGCGCGTCAGGCCGTGAATGGCAGCCTCGGTCAGCCAATTCTGCTCGGCTTCGTTGTCGATGGTAATAACGCCGATGTGGCCATCGGTGTGAAATCCAAGCCCCTCAACGGAGATTTGCTGGTCGGCCTGCACAGTCCGCGCTCCCGGAGTTTGGCTTCGAACACATGAGAATGGCCGGTTGCAGACCGGTTTGCATGCGTCCGAACGAAGGCTCGAAACAGATCAGATCACATAAAATAATGACCGGAAAGAAAACTATTGTCGCGATGGATCGATGCCGGCCGCCACAGGAATAGGCGACAGCGGTACGCAGTAACGGATTGCTTGACCTGACGCAGAGAATCCGAGCGCATTGCCGCGCGATGGGAGGATTGACACGCGCGGTCTCGACCACACAGGATGCAGGTCGAACGCGAACGACTGAAATGCGGGTCTACCGGGCAAGGGTCGCCGCGATCGAGAAGTCGATTTCGCCATCGCCTGCTCGGTGGCATGAATCTCGCTCCGGCATTGCCCGGCCCTCTGTGAGACGCAACGAGTGATCTGACCACACATGCGCGACGATCGACTTCCCGCCCAGAGCGTCCACTCTGAGGGCTGTTCGGCCATGAGTTCCACGCCGGCTGGCGAAGCGGATATGCTGTTGCAGCACTTCGAGAACGAGCCGCTCGACGCACTATTGGCGCAAGCACGCGCGCTGCGCGAACAAGGACACGGGCGCACGATCAGCTATTCGCGCAAGGTGTTCATTCCGCTCACGCGCCTGTGCCGCGATACCTGCGCCTATTGCACCTTCGCCACCACGCCGAGCAGACTTGCCGCGCCTTACCTCATGCCGGACGAGGTGATCGCGGTCGCCGAGGCCGGACGGCGGGCCGGCTGCCACGAGGCCTTGTTCACGCTCGGTGACAAGCCGGAACTGCGTTACGCGGCGGCGCGCGAGGGGCTTGCCGCGCTCGGCCATGCCAGCACCGCCGAATACCTCGCCGCGATGTGCGAATTGGTGCTGAAGGAAACCGGCCTGCTGCCGCATGTGAATGCCGGTATCCTCGACGCGGCTGAGATCGCCAAGCTGCGCACGGTGAGCGTCTCGCAAGGCATCATGCTGGAGACCGCCTCCGAACGGCTGTCGCAGCGTGGCGGCCCGCATTTCGGCTCGCCCGACAAAACGCCGCAGGTGCGCCTGGCGATGATTGCGGATGCGGGCCGGCTGCGTGTGCCCTTCACCAGCGGCATCCTGATTGGCATCGGCGAGACCCGGCGCGAGCGTGTCGAAGCGCTGCTCGCGTTGCGCGAACTGCATGCGCAATACGGCCACCTGCAGGAAATCATCGTGCAGAATTTTCGCGCCAAGCCGGATACGCGCATGGCAGGCGCGAGCGAACCGGGGCTCGACGAGTTGCTGTGGACCGCGGCGGTGGCGCGCCTGATCTTCGGATCAAATATGAACATCCAGGCGCCGCCAAATCTCAGCTACCAGCGCTTCGCAAGGCTGCTCGATGCCGGCATCAATGATTGGGGCGGCGTATCGCCGGTGACGCCCGACCACGTCAATCCGGAAGCGCCCTGGCCCGACTTGCACAAGCTCGAACGCGCGACCGCAGCGGCCGGCCTGACTCTGGTCGAGCGCCTGGCGGCTTATCCAGCCTATGTCCACGATGCCGATCGCTGGATCGATGCGAAGCTCCGTGCGCCGCTGCTGCGACAGGCTGACGCCGGCGGTCTTGCCCGCGATGACGATTGGGCGCCGGGGCTCGCCATGCCGCTGCCGACGGACAAAGGCGCAGCGCCGCGCGGTGCGCCGTCTCTGGAGCGGCTCCTCGCCCGCGCCGAGGCCGGCAGTCGTCTGGCGGAGGACGAGATCGTGCGCCTGTTTTCCGCGCGCGCCGGCGAGGTCGACCATATCTGTCACGCCGCCGACGCCTTGCGCCGCCGGCAAAGCGGCGACGTGGTGCGTTATGTCGTCAACCGCAACATCAACTACACCAATGTCTGCACCTTCAAATGCGGCTTCTGCGCCTTTTCCAAGGGCCGGCTGAGCCGGCAATTGCGCGGCGAGCCCTACGATCTGTCGCTTGAGGAAGTGGCGCGGCGCGCGCGCGAAGCCTGGGAGCGCGGCGCCACCGAAGTCTGCATGCAGGGCGGCATCAATCCGCATTATACCGGCGATACCTATCTTGCGCTGCTGCGGGCGGTGAAGACGGACGTGCCGCAGATGCATGTGCATGCCTTTTCGCCGCTGGAAGTCTCGCAGGGCGCGGCGACGCTCGGCCTGCCGGTCGGCGCCTTCCTCGAACGGCTGCGCGATGCCGGGCTCGGCTCGCTGCCCGGCACCGCCGCGGAAATTCTCGACGACGAAGTGCGCGCCATCATCTGTCCGGACAAGCTGTCGACCCGCGAATGGCTGGAGGTGGTCGAAGCCGCGCATCAGGTCGGCTTGCGCACGACGGCCACCATCATGTTCGGCCATATGGAGCAGCCGTTGCATTGGGCGCGCCACCTGCTGGCGCTGCGCGATTTGCAGGCACGCACGGGCGGCTTCACCGAATTCGTGCCCCTGCCCTACGTCCACATGGAAGCGCCGCTCTACGCCCGCGGCCGCACCCGCAAGGGTCCCACCTGGCGCGAAGTCAAACTCATGCACGCGGTCGCGCGCCTGGTGTTGCACCCGCTGATCGACAATGTGCAGGCCTCCTGGGTCAAGCTCGGCGTCGACGGCGTTTCCGAACTTTTGAACGCAGGCGTCAACGATCTCGGCGGCACGCTGATGAACGAGAGCATTTCCCGCGCCGCCGGCACCGCGCACGGCCAGGAGCTTGAACCGCAAGCGATGGACGCGCTGATCCACGCGCTCGGCCGCGAACCGCAGCAACGAACGACGCTTTATGCGCCGGTCAGCGACGAGCGCCGGCAGGCGAGCTTGCGCGCCGCCCCACTCACCGGCCTGGTGCAGACGCCATTCGAATCCAAGCAGCGGCTGGCGCTGGCCGGCTGATGTACACAGACCATCGGCAAGGTCGATCATGAGCGGCAAGTCTTATTCCATCTGCGTCGTCGGCGGGACCGGCGCCGAAGGCAGCGGTCTCGCTTTGCGCTGGGCGCATGCGGGGCATCGCGTCAGCATCGGTTCGCGCGATGCCGGCAAGGCGGAGGCGGCGGCACGCGAGCTCAACGCCGTCCTCGGCGCCGAGCGCATCGCCGGCACCGACAGCCGCGCCGGCGTGTCCGGGGCGGAGATCGTCGTGCTGACCGTTCCCTTCGCCGCCCAGATCGCCACCGTCAGCGGCCTCAAGGATCTGCTGGCCGGCAAGATCCTCATCGACGTCACGGTGCCGCTGGTGCCGCCGAAGGTCTCGCGCGTGCAACTGCCCGCATCCGATAGCTGCGTCGTCGCCGTGCAGGAACTGCTCGGCGCCGAGGTGCGCGTGGTATCGGCCTTCCAGAACGTGTCGGCGCACAAGCTCAAAAAGCTCGACCAGGCGATCGACTGCGACGTGCTGGTGGCCGCCGACGACAAGGACGCGCGCGCCATCGCCATCGGCCTTGCCAAGGACGCCGGCCTGCGCGGCATCAATGTCGGACCGCTGGCCAATTCCGTGGTGGCGGAAAGCCTCACCTCGGCGCTGATCTGGATCAACCGCGCCTATAAGATACCGGATGCCGGGCTGCGGATCACCGGGCTCGCCGAGCCGTCGGCGGAGAATGGATGAGCGACCTGCTGTTGAAGCCTTTGCGCGGCGTCCCCACCATCGCAATGGGCGCCGATCTCGCGCAGGTGGCCCTCGCCGCGCTTGAACAAACCGGCGAGCGCCTCTGCGCCGACGACGTTCTCGTCTTCGCGCAGAAGATCGTCTCCAAGGCGGAAGGCCGCAGCGTCGATCTGGCGAGTGTTACGCCCTCGCCGCGCGCGCTCACGCTCGCGGCGGAGACCGGCAAGGACGCAAGACTGGTCGAGCTCGTCTTGCAGGAATCGAGCGGCGTGCTGCGCCATCGCGAAGGTTTGCTGATCGTTCGCCATCGACTCGGCTTCAGCCTGGCCAATGCCGGGATCGATGCCTCCAATGTCGACCAAAGCCATCATGTGCTGCTGCTGCCGCTCGATCCAGACGCCTCGGCGCTACGCATCCGCGAAGCCTTGCGCGCGCGCGGCGAGGTCGACATCGGCGTGCTGATCATCGACAGTCTCGGTCGACCCTGGCGCTTGGGCACGGTCGGAACAGCGATCGGCGTGAGCGGCCTTCCCGCGCTCCTCGACATGCGCGGGGAGCCCGACCGCAACGGCCGCCCGCTGGTCAGCACGCAGATCGGTTTGGCGGACGAGCTTGCCGCCGCCGCCTCGCTGGTGATGGGACAGGCGGCGGAAGGCACGCCGATCGTGCTGGTGCGCGGCGTGCCCTATGCCCGGCGCGAGGGATCGGCGCGCGAACTGCTGCGGCCGGAGAACACGGACCTGTTTCGATGAACGACGTCACACCGGTTATCGCTCCGCTCGGCGCGCAGCAAGCGCATGCCTTGCTGCGCGGCCGTCGCAGCATTCGCCGTTATCGGCCCGACATGCCGGCGCAGGAGCAGCTCGATCGCATCTTCGCCAGCGCCGCCATGGCGCCGTCGGCGCACAACCGCCAGCCCTGGCGCTATCGTGTCGTCCGCGATACCGCACTTAAAACGGCGCTCGCCCGCGCCATGGGCGAACGCCTCGCCGCCGATCGGCGGCGCGATGGCGATGCCGAGGCCGCCATCGCGGCTGACGTCGAGCGCTCCTTCCTGCGCATCACCGGCGCGCCCATCGTCGTCCTGGTGGCGCTGACGCTCGCCGACATGGACCGCTATCCGAACGAGGCGCGCCGCCGCGCCGAATATCTGATGGCGGTGCAGAGCACGGCCATGGCGACGCAGAACCTGCTGCTCGCCGCCCATGCCGAAGGGCTCGGCGCCTGCTGGATGTGCGCGCCGCTGTTCTGTCCCGATGTCGCGCAACGCGTTCTGGCGCTGCCGGCCGACTGGCAGCCGCAGGGCCTGATCACGCTCGGCACGCCGGCCGCACCCGGACGGTTCAAGCCGCGCAAGCCGCCGGCCGATTTCGTCACATTCAGCGATCCGGCGCGCGCGCAAGACATAAAGCAATGAGCGAATTACGCGTTTTGGCGCTGGCCGGTGGCGTCGGCGGTGCCAAGCTGGCCGCGGGTCTCGCGCAGGAGATCGGCGAGCGGCTGACGGTATTGGTCAATACCGGCGACGACTTCGAGCACCTCGGCCTGCACATCTCGCCCGACCTCGACACGGTCATGTACACGCTCGCCGGCCTCGCCAATCCGGAAACCGGATGGGGCCTCGCCGGCGAAAGCTGGACCTTCATGCAGCAGCTCGAACGACTGGGCGGGCCGGCCTGGTTTCGCCTGGGCGACCGCGATCTTGCCACGCATGCGTTCCGCACCGAGCGGCTCGCGCGCGGCGACACGCTGACTGCGATTACCGCCGATCTCTGCAACGCGTTGGGCATTCGTCCGGGCATTCTGCCGATGACCGACGACCGCGTGCGCACCGTCATTCATTCGGGCGGGCAGCGGCTGCCGTTCCAGGACTATTTCGTGCGGCTGGAATGCGCGGTGCCGCTCGATCGCCTGTCCTTCGAGGGCGCGGGTTCCGCCGCGTTCAACCCGGCGCTCGCTGCGTTGACCTGCGGCGCCAGTCCATTGATCATCGTGATCTGCCCATCAAATCCCTATCTCAGCATCGATCCCATTCTCGCGCTGCCCGGCTTGCGCGACTGGATCAGACAAAGCGGCGCGCCGGTGCTCGCGGTGTCGCCCATCGTCGGCGGCAAGGCGATCAAGGGGCCCGCCGCCAAGATCATGCGCGAGCTCGGCTTGCAGCCGTCCGCCGCCGCGGTTGCACGGCATTATGCGGGCCTGATCGACGGTTTCATCATCGACGAAGTCGATGCGGCAAGCCGCGAGGACATCCGCCGTCTCGGCATGGCCGTGCGCAGCGCGCAAACCGTGATGCGCACGTCGGAGGATCGCGCTTCGCTGGCCCGCGAATGTCTTGCGCTTGCACAGACCCTGCTGGCCGAGGCAGGCTGAGGCCATGCACATCCTGATCCCGTGCAAGAACCTGGACACCGGCAAATCGCGGCTGTCACCCTGCCTCGACGCTGAGGGGCGGCGCGCGCTCTGCGAATGGCTGCTGACGCAGACGCTCGCCCGCGCCACCATGTTGGAAGCGCCGGAGCGGATCAGGGTGGTGACCAGCGATCCGCAAGCGATCGCCATCGCCGCCCGGTACGGCGTCGCCGGGCTCAACGATCGGGGCGGCGGGCTGAACGCGGCGCTGGAAGCCGCGCGTGCCGCCTTGCTGCCCCCGATCGACCGTGATGGCTCGCTGCTGGTCCTGCCGATCGATTTGCCCGAGGCCTCGGTCGATGCGCTTGCCCAAGCGCTCGTGCAGCCGGGCGATGTCGTCATCGCACCCGACGAGCGGGAATCCGGGACCAACCTGCTCCTGCTGCGCAACGCCGCGCTGCGGCACCTAGCGTTCGCTTACGGCCCCGCGAGCTATGCCGCGCATCACGCGGCCGCGCGGTCTCTCGGCCTCGTCGTCAACACGGTGAAGGATCCGCGCATCGCCTTCGATCTCGACGAGCCCGAGCAATACACGGCCTGGCAGGCGCCGGTCGCGGCGAACTGAGATTCGCCGGCCCGGTCTTTCGCGCCTCAGGCAGGAATGACCGCCGTGGCCTCGAGCTCGATCTTGGCCGGATGGTCGAGCAGGTCGGCGACGAAGATCATGCTCATCGCCACGTAGTGCTTGCCCATCAGCTCGCGCCAGATGCGCCCGAGATCGCGCCGGCCGGCGAGATAGGCCGGCTTGTCGATGCAGAAGGCGGTAATTCGGCAAATATGTTCCGGCTTGCCGCCCGCCTCGCCGAGGATGGTGAGGATGTTCTTCAGCGCCTGCTCGAACTGCGGCACCAGCTCTTCGCTGTGGAATTTCTCTTCGGCATCCCAGCCGACCTGACCGGAGACGAAAACGATGCGGCCGGCGGCGACGCTGATGCCGTTGGCATAGCCTTGCGGCGGACGCCATCCCGACGGCTGCAGAACACGTGCTGATTGATCGCTCATGATGCGTTTGCCCGCGCCGTCACGATGGGACGCGAGGTTTCCTCCGTGTTGATTGTTGGGTGATGTTTCGCGGTTGCTAGGTGCCGACAACAAGCTGCGCGGCTATCGTCGAAATCTTTTGTCGCCACGTCACGCCCCCGAAATTTCCGACAGGACCGAGCGGGCAATGATCACCTTCTGCACATCGGAAGCCCCTTCGTAGATGCGCAGCGCCCTGATCTCCCGATAAAGCGTCTCTGCCACATGGCCGGCGCGCACGCCATCGCCGCCATGCAGTTGTACCGCCGCGTCGATGACGCGCTGGGCCGCTTCGGTGGCATAGAGCTTGGCCATCGCCACCTCGCGCGTCGCGCGCGAGGTCTGCTGGTCCCGCGTCCAGGCCGCGCGATAGACGAGCAGCGCGGCGGCATCGATCTCCAGCGCCATGTCGGCGAGATGGCCCTGCACCATCTGCAGATTGGACAAAGGTGCGCCGAACAGTTCGCGCTTCGCCGCCCGCTGGGCGGTTGCGGCAAAGGCGCGGCGCGCAAATCCGAGCGCGGCGGCGCCGACCGTGGTGCGGAACACGTCGAGCGTCGCCATGGCGATCTTGAAGCCCTCGCCCGGCTTGCCGATCATGGCCGAGGCCGGGACGCGGCAATCGGCGAAGCGCAGGCGCGCCAGCGGATGCGGCGCAATCACGGCAATGCGCTCGGCGATCTGCATTCCGGGGTTGCCGCCTTCGACGATGAAAGCGGACAGCCCGCGCGCGCCCGGCGCCTCACCGGTGCGGGCGAAGACCACATAGAGATCGGCGATTCCGCCATTGGAGATCCAGGTCTTTTCGCCCCCGAGCACATAGGCGTCGCCGTCGCGCCGGGCGCTGGTGGCGATATTGGCGACGTCGGAGCCGGAGGCCGGCTCGGTCAGCGCGAAGGCGGCAATCGCTTGGCCTGCGCGGGTGCGAGGCAGCCAGGCACCGCGCTGCGCGCTGTTGCCGAACAGCGAGATCGGGCCGGCGCCCAACCCCTGCATGGCGAAGGCGAAGTCGGCAAGGCCTGAATGGCGCGCCAGCGTCTCGCGCGCCAGCGCCAGGCTGCGCACGTCGAGGCGCTCGCCTTCTTCGGCGGGGGCGGTCAGCTTCAGCCAGCCGGCCTCGCCCAGCCGCTCGACCAGCAGGCGGCAGGCCGCGTCGACGTCGTGATGGTCGATGTCGGCGAGATTGTCGGCGGCCCAGGCCTCGAGCTTTTCGGCCAACGCGCGATGGCGCGCTTCGAAGAAGGGCCAGGCGAGGAAGCTCAGATCTTGCATGCTCAGCCTTCCGCCCAACGCGACTTGCCAAAGCAACCGTCCGCCATGGTCATGAACGGTCGCCCCCGCGGATGCGGTCGGGCAGGTCGTCGAGATGGCGGATCATGATCTCCGCTTCCGCGGTGTCGAAATCCGACAACAGTCTGTCCACCCATTCCTGGTGCGCGCGAGCACAGACGGCAAACTGCGTCTCTCCCTTGGGCGTCAGACGCACCACCAAGGCACGCCGGTCGCGCGCGCACGGCAGTCGCGCCACCAGTCCATCGCTCACCAGCCGGTCGATGATGCCGGTCACGTTGCCGTTGGACACGATCAGCGTGCGCGAGAGTTCGGTCATGCTCATGCCCTCGCTCTTGCGCGCGAGCGCGGCCATGACGTCGAACTGCGGCAGCGTGATCGCGAACTGTACGCGTAGCCGCTCGCGCAACTCCGCCTCCATGGCGCGGGTGACCCGCAACAGCCGCAGCCAGAGCCGCAGCCGCTGCTTGCTCGCCGGGCGCGCCGGCGCGCGCGTGCGTGACTTGAGCGTGCTCATCACACCTTCCCAGTCATGGTTTCGGCCCGCGCTTTCAGCCGGTAGAGCTGGTCGCGGCCGCGTTCATAGGGCTTGGGCCAGGTCACGCCCTGATAATGCAGGTCGGCCGCAGCGTGCAGCGTCCAATAGGGATCGGCCAGATGCGGCCGTCCGAGACAGACCAGGTCGGCCCGTCCAGCCATGAGGATCGAATTGACGTGGTCCGGCTCGTAGATATTGCCGACCGCGAGCGTGGCGATGCCGGCTTCGTTGCGGATGCGGTCGGAGAACGGGGTCTGGAACATGCGGCCATAGACCGGCTGCGCCTCGACCGTGGTTTGCCCGGCCGATACGTCGATCAGGTCGACGCCCTGCTCCGCCAACAGGCGCGAGATCGCCACCGCGTCCTGCGGCACGATGCCGGCGGCGCCGACCCAGTCATGCGCCGAGATGCGCACGGAGATCGGCTTCTCGTCCGGCCAGACCTTGCGCACCGCGCGATAGACCTCGAGCGGGAAGCGCATGCGGTTTTCCAGGCTACCACCGTATTCGTCGGTGCGTCGGTTTGTGAGCGGCGTGATGAAGGACGACATCAGATAGCCGTGCGCATAATGCAGCTCGAGCCAGTCGAAGCCGGCCCGTTGCGCCATTTCCGCCGCGCGCACGAATTCGTCGCGCACGCGCTCCATGTCGGCGCGGGTCATCACGCGCGGGGTCTGATTGTCCGGGCTCCAGGGCACCGCCGAGGGACCGATGACTTCCCAGTTGTCGGTAAGCAGCGGCGCGTCACTTTCCTCCCAGCCGAGCTGGGTCGAGCCCTTGAGGCCGGAATGGCCGAGCTGGATGGCGATCTTGGCCTCGGTCTCGGCATGGACGAAATCGACCAGCTTCTTCCAGGCGCGTTCGTGGCTCTCGTCATAGAGCCCGGTGCAGCCGGGCGAGATGCGCCCCTGCGCCGACACGCAGGTCATTTCGGTGAACACCATGCCGGCGCCGCCCTTGGCGCGTTCGGCGTAATGCACGAAATGCCAGTCGTTGGGCAACCCGTCGACCGCCTTGTACTGCGCCATGGGCGAGACGCAGACGCGATTGACCAACTCGAGACCGCGCACTTTCAACGGCACGAACATCGGCGGGCGCGCGCCGTTCGGCCGCCGGCCGGTGGCGCGTTCCTCGAACCACTTCTCGGCGCCCGCGAGCCACTCGGCGTCGCGCTGGCGCAGGTTCTCGTGGCTGATGCGCTGCGAGCGGGTGAGCAGTGCATAGTTGAACTGCACCGGATCGAGATGCAGATAACGCTCGATCTCCTCGAACCATTCCGTCGAATTGCGCGCCGAGTTCTGCAGGCGCAGCACTTCCAGCCGCCGCTCATCCTCGTATCGGCGGAAGGCGGAGGCGAGATCGGGTTCGCTCTGTATGTAGCTTGCCAACGCGATGGCGCTTTCCATGGCGAGCTTGGAGCCGGAGCCGATGGAGAAATGCGCGGTGGCGGCGGAATCGCCGAGCAGCACGAACTTGCCGCAGCTCCAGCGCTCGCACAGCACGCGGTTGAAGTTGAGCCAGGCCGAGCCGCGCAGATGGCGCGCGTTCGACATCAGCGCATTGCCGTTGAGATATTTCGCGAACAGCTTCTCGCAGACCGCGATCGTCTCGTCTGTCGACATGCGGTCAAAGCCGAAATTCCGCCAGGTCTGCTCCGAGCACTCGACGATGAAGGTCGCGGTGTCGGCGTCGAACTGGTAGGCGTGCACCCAGATCCAGCCGTGCTCGGTCTCCTCGAAGATGAAGGTGAAGGCGTCGTCGAATTTCTGATGCGTGCCGAGCCAGATATATTTGCAGGCGCGCACCTCGATATCGGGCTTGAAGACGTCTTCGTGCGCCGCGCGCACCTTCGAATTGGCGCCGTCGGCGCCGACAATCATGTCGTAATCGGCATAGTCGGCAGGCTCCGCCTCGGTCTCGAAGCGCAGCTCGACACCGAGGGCGGCGGCGCGGTCTTGAAGGATGTTAAGCAGCCGCTTGCGGCCGATACCGCAGAAGCCGTGGCCGCCGGAGCGCAGGACCGTGCCGCGGTAGTGGACCGCGATGTCGTCCCAATAGGCGAAGGATTGGCGGATCTGTTCGGCGCTCACCGGGTCGTTGGCCGCCAGATTGCCCAGCGTCTCGTCCGAAAGCACCACGCCCCAGCCGAACGTGTCGCCGGGCCGGTTGCGCTCGACCACCACGATCTCGTGCGCCGGATCGCGCAGCTTCATCGAAATCGCGAGATAAAGCCCGCCTGGGCCGCCGCCCAGTATTGCCGTCCGCATGCGCAAGGTCCCCTTCTACCGACGATGGTCGAGCAGTCTAGCGCGGCCGGCCTACTATTTCAAACCTAAAATATCTCAACTTAAACTATATCACGCGGCGCCAGGCGTTGCGCCCGGCCGAACGGTAATTTGCGGCCTGCCGCGCGGCGCCGCAAGGCCGGTGCTCGCAGGGCGAAATCGCGCCGCCACGGGGACCGCGGGCGCTGCAATCGGGGATATGTGGAACGCGCGGGGGCCGCGGCCCGCCAAAGCCTGCATGCGCAGACAAAGCCCCCGGGTAACGGCCTTCGCCGCCCGGGACCCAAGAATTGGCGTCAGCCGACCGGCAGCATGGGCCAGCGTTGCGACTTCGGCGGCAGACCGCGCGCGATCTGCGCGGCCCGGGCGATGCAAAGCTCGTCCGGCGCCCGCCCGCAGCGCGCATTCAGTTCGCAATCGCCACAGGTGAAGTTCGCTTCCGCCTGGCTCTGCGACCATGCAGTCATCGCGTCCTTCAGCCAGCGCATCATCGCGACAAACATCGCAAACCTCCCGCTTTCGCCGAGAAAATGCGCGCGCGTAGGAGAGTCATCATTGATGTAGGTCAATTGACGCGCCGAGCGCGCGGCCGCTATGCGTCAACCAAGGACCCGCGCCCTCAGAGGCCGAACCATCGGAGAACCGTCTGCGACAGCGGGCTCTTCGGTTCGGCCAGCGATTCGATCGTCTCGTAATGATTGAGGCCGTCGAGCGCGATGCGGCCGGCATTGCCGAAGCGGCGCTGCCACAGGACTTCGAACTCATTCGCTTGGCGCTTGAATTCGTTGGTATCGAACTCGCCGTAGCCGACGAGCACAGGCGGTCCGCTGTCCGGCAGATTGCGGCACGGGCTGTTGCGCAATTCCCCTGCCCGGTCGAGCTTCAGCATCTCGTTGCGATAGCTCAGCCGCACCGGCTCGAGATCGTAGATGCCGCTGATGAGAGCCGCGCCACGCATCACATCGAGCGGCAAGCCGTAATGGCGCGGCCAGTCGGTGCCGAGCGCCATGCCGGCAAGATGCGCCCCAGAGGAATGGCCGATGAGATAGAGGCGGTCCGGATCGCCGCCGTGCTCGGCGATATGGGCCCAGAGCCAGGCGATGGCGGCGCGCACCTGCGCCACCATCTCGTCGAGCGAACCGGCCGCCGGCATGCGGGAAAACCCGACCGCGACATAGAGCGCCCCGCGCGCGGTGAAGGTCTCCGCGGCAAAGCTGCTGTCGGAAAGGCTCAGATTGCGCCAGGCTCCGCCATGCACGAACACGACCACCGGCCGCCGGTCGCTCGACGCGTGCTCGGCGGGCATGAAGAGATCGAGCCGCTCGTCAGGCAGCCCGCCATAGGCGATGTCGCGCACATGCGCAACGCGCGCCCGCGCCGCCTCGCTCGCGCCCTTGTACCACTCGATGAAGCGTTTGGGGTCCGCGACCTGCGCCTGGTTGTTGTACTGAAAATCGAGCGCCTTTTGATCGAGGTCGCGATAGACGAGGGTCAACGGTGTCTCCGGTGTCGTGCAAGGCGCTCAACGCGAAAAGGACTTCGACGCATGCGCCGAAGTCCCGATCGTGACGTTGTGTGGCCGCTTACTTGATGAACTGGTTGGTGTAGAGATCCTGGACCGGCACCTTCGTGCTGATGATGCCCTTGGCCATGTAGAAGTCCTCCAGCTTGGTCAGCCGGTCGGCATTGACCTCGCCGAGCTTCTTCTGCCCGGGATAGACGTTCTTGGCGTAGTAGTCGAACGTCCACTTGATCGCGCCTTCCTTGCCCTTCCAGGTCGGCACGAACTTGACGAAATCGACGGCCGAGCCCGCCGGATCGTCCATGATGTCCTTCATGCCGTGCAAGGCGGCGGTCACCACCTTCTGCACCAGCTCCGGGTTCTCTTTGATCTCCTTGTCCGACGAGGCGATGCCTTGCGCCATGTGCGGGAAGTACTTCTCGGTCTCGATGATGTTGACCTTGACGCCGGCATGCATCACCGGGGGAATCCAGTCGGGAACGCCGGCCATGCCGGCGGCCTTGCCGGCGGCGACGAGCTGCCAGACGCCGGTCGGGCCCGCCGACTGGATATTCAGGTCGCTCTTCGACAGGCCGGCGCTGGCCAGCAGGCCGAGCAGCGCATAATAGGTCGTGTCCTGGAAGGACATCACGGTGATGGTCTTGCCCTTCAGATCGGACGGCTTGGTGATGCCGGAGTCCTTGCGCACGACGAGCTGCATGAATCCACTGCCGCCGAACACGCAGACGATCTTCACCGGCACGCCATTGCCGCGCACCAGGATCGGCCCGTCGGCAACGATGCCGCCGACCGGCGCGTTGCCGGCGCCGACCTGCTTGGCGACGTCGACGCCGCCGCGCGCGGTCTGGAATTTGATGTCGATGCCCTCCTTGGCGAAATAGCCGCGGCCCTTGGCGAGTTGGATCGGGCCGAAGGCTGGCAGGATGGGCGGCGCCGGAAACAAATAGGTCACGCTTTCGGCCGCCTTCGCCGAGCGGATGCGCGAAAATCCGGCGACGACGCCGGCGCCAAGCCCGGCGCAGACCGTCCGTCGATCGAACGTCAATGGCTTGCTCATAGTCGATGTCTCCCTGTTCAATCGGCCTTGCGTGAGGTTCGCGCGACAATGTCGAGCGTGGCAGCCTGGAATTTTCAAATACTATACTGCCCAGTATCGTTCGGTGTCACCCCCTGACCTCGGCCGCGCGGTCGTCTCGCCGGTCGGCCCGAGCGGCTGCGGCACGAGCGCCCTGCCCACCAGCGAGGCGGGACTCAAGCCGCGGAACGCCCGCTTCGCCCATCTCGAGGACGGGGCGCGCATGGCGATCCTCGACCGGGGCGCCTCAAGACGCCGGCCGCAGCACATGGCGCACGGCCGCCTGGACGCGGGCGGCGATTTCGCGGCGCCCGGGCGCCCGATCGATCTTGAGCAGGACGCGCATATGCGCATAGCCGCGCAGCAGTTCGAGGAATTCCTCGGCCGCGCGCAGCGGGTCGGCGACGCGAAAGCGCGGATTGCAGCGGTTGCGCTCGAAATAGCCCGCCAAGGCATCGATGCAGACCTGCGGCCCGGAGCCGTAGAAGAAGCGTCCCAGCTTGGGAAAGCGCTGGCTTTCCGCGATCACGATCCGGTGCAGCTCGATCGTGTCCGGCGCGAAGACGATGTCGACCATGCGCTGCGCATAGCGCTTGAGCGCCTCCTCCGGCGCGAGCTCGAAGATGTGCTCGAAGTCTTCCGCCACGATCCGGTTGCAGAGATCGGTGATGATGCCGGCGAACAGCTCTTCCTTGCTGCCGAAATGCCGGTAGACGGTCATCTTGGACACGCCGGCGCGCGCGGCGACTTCGTCCATGCTGGTTCCACCGAAGCCGGACTTGAGGAACACGGTCTTGCCGGCGCGCAGGATAGCTTTGCGCTTGGCCGGCGATCGCCCCCGGCCGCTCTTGCCGTGCCGCGCGGGAACCTCGGTGGGCGTCTGCCTCTTGCTGCTGACGATACTGTGCGGTATCGTTTTGCTGGAAGCGCGCGATGCCGTCGCCGGCCTCTGTGCTCCGTTTCGATCCGTTGTCGTCCTGGAATGGAGGCGCTGCATGCGCATGTCCGCCGATTGCTCCGTCGAATCGCTGTCGCGAATGGTCGAGCCCGCCCGCGTCCATCGCCACCTATACACGGACCCGGATATTTTTGAATTGGAAATGTCGCGCATCTTCGGGACCGCCTGGATTTACGTCGGGCATGAGAGCCAGATCAAAAACCCGGGCGACTATTTCTGCGCGCGGGTGGCGCGCAAGCCGCTGGTCATCGTGCGCGGCGCCGACGGCCAGGTGCGCGCCCTGCGCAACCAGTGCGCCCATCGCGGCGCCATGGTGGTAGCCAATGACTGCGGCAGCACCGACGAATTCCAGTGCTGCTACCACGGCTGGACCTATCATCTCGACGGCCGGCTGAAGGCGGTGCCGCTCAACAACGGCTACCCGAACGACTTCGACACGAAAAATCCGAAGACCGCGATGGTGCAGGTGCCGCGGGTGAAGAGCTATCGCGGCTTCATCTTCATCAGCCTTGCCGAACAGGGGCAGAGCTTCGAGGATTTCATCGGCTACATGAAGACGTCGCTCGACGACATGGTCGACCGCGCGCCCGACGGCGAGATCGAGGTGGCGGGCGGCGCCTTCAAGCATGTCTACGAGGGCAATTGGAAGCTCTATCTGGAGAACCTGTGCGATGCGGCGCATCCCTGGTTCACCCACCGCTCCTCGATCGCCGCCGCCCAGCAGCAGAAGGACGACGTCTACACTGATGGCTCGGGCGAAATCGCCATCCGCCAGATGCGCCAGAACGGCGCGCCCTACAGTTTCTGGGAATCGCAGGTCGGCATCTGGACCTATCCGAACGGGCACAGCTATCTCGGCGACTATCACGACGACGCCAAGCTGGTCGCCGCGCTCAACGATCCGACCTTCCGCGCCTATTTCACCGCGCTGGAAGAGAAGAAAGGCAAGGTCGAGACGCAGCGAATCATGGAAGTGCGCCGCTGGAACAGCAATATCTACCCGAACCTGTCGATGATGAGCCAGTTTCAGCAGTTGCGCGTCATCCATCCGATCTCGGTCGACCGCACCGTCGTGCACACCTATTGCTTCAAGCTGAAGGGCGCGCCGGAGCAGATGTTCCGCAACACCATCAGCTTCGCCAATATCGTCAACGGCACCGGCTCGCTGGTGTTGACCGACGATCTGGAAATCTACAATCGCATCACGCTCGGGCTCTCCAGCGAGGGCGCCGAATGGCTGGAGATCGGCCGCGGCTATCAGACCGACGTGCCGGACGCGCATGGCGGCCGCAAGGGCAAGAACTCGACCAGCGAGATCTACATCCGGAACATGTTTGATGCCTGGCGCGGATACATGCTCAACGGCCACGCCGAGACCAAGCAGGAAGCCGTCGCATGACCATGACGCAGACCGAGACGACGCAGCGCTATTCGCCGCTCGCCGACGCGGGCGACCTCAGCGCCTACGAAGCCTTCCTGATCCACGAGGCGCGCCTGCTCGACGACGGGCATTTCGACGCCTGGCTGGCGTTGTTCACGCCGGATGCGCGCTACTGGGTGCCGAGCCAGCCCGCGCAGGAAAGCCCCTTCGACACCGTGTCGCTGATGTATGACGACCGCCGGCTGTTGGAAACGCGGGTGCGGCGGCTCGCCGATCCGCGCATCTATTCGCAGGAGCCGCGCTCGCGCACCAGCCGCATCGTCACCAATCTCAGCCTGGAGCCGGGCACCGGCGAGCCCGGGCAGATCGTGCGCTCGAAATTCGTCCTGGTCGAATATCGGCGCGAGGAGCAGCGGCTCTTTGCGGGAACCTATGTGCACCGGCTGGTCGGCGAGCGCGACGACCTGCGCATCGCCATGAAGCGGGTCGACCTGGTCAACTGCGATGCGCCATTGGACGGTTTGGTCGTTCCATTCTGAACGCCCGCCGGTTGCGCCAGGCCGCGTTTGCAGGCGCTCCGCCGCCGCGTCGACAGCCGATTGATCTTATGGTTGAAATGATCGGCGGCGCGGTGACGCCGCGCCCCGGGAGATTCGGAGTCGTCCATGGCCGAACGGTCCTTCGCCAAGGAAGTGCGCGACCTGGAATTGGGCGCCGGCGCCGTCTTTCGCGGCGAAGGCATCCTCGCGCTGACCAAGGCACTGTTGCAGGCGGGCGTCGGCTATGTCGGCGGCTATCAGGGCGCGCCGATCTCGCACCTGATGGATGTCCTGTCCGACGCGCAGGGGCTGCTCAACGATCTCGGGGTGCAGTTCTCGGTCTCCGCCTCCGAGGCGGCGGCTGCGGCCTCGCTTTCCGCCTCGATGATGTATCCGATCCGCGGCGCGGTCGTCTTCAAATCGACGGCCGGCACCAATGTGGCCGCCGATGCGCTGTCCAATCTCGCCTCCAGCGGCGTCACCGGCGGCGCCCTCATCATCCTTGGCGAAGACTACGGCGAAGGCTCCTCCATCATGCAGGAGCGCTCGCACGCCTACGCCATGAAGTCGCAGATCTGGCTGCTCGATCCGCGGCCTAACCTGGAATCGATCGTCAAGGCGGTGGAGGACGGCTTCGAATTGTCGGAAGCCTCGCGGACGCCGGTGATGCTGGAGCTGCGCATCCGCTCCTGCCACGTGCATGGCGCCTTCGTCGCCAAGGACAACAAGCGCCCGCCGTTCACGCTGCGCCAGGCGCTGGAAAATCCGGTGCGCGATACCAACCGCATCGTGCTGCCGCCCGCCTCCTTTCAGCAGGAAAAGGACAAGATCGAGCGGCGCTGGCCGGCGGCCATCGACTTCATCAAGGAACGCAAGCTGAACGAATTGTTTGCCGGCGATCTCGCCAATGTCGGCATCGTCATGCAAGGCGGCATGTACAACGGCGCGATGCGCGCCCTGCAGCGCCTCGGTCTCGCCGATGTCTGGGGCGAAACGCGCGTGCCGCTCTACGTGATGAACGTCACCTACCCGCTGGTCGACGACGAGATCGCCGACTTCTGCCGCGGCAAGGACGCGGTGCTGATCGTGGAGGAAGGCCAGCCGGAATTCATCGAGCAGGCGATCCACGGCATCCTGCGCCGGCGCGACGTCGGCACCCGCCTCTTCGGCAAGGACGTGCTGCCGATGGCCGGCGAATATACCGCCGACGTCATGTTCGACGGCGTGCGCGCCTTCCTCGCTGCGACCGTGCCGGATGCCCTTACCGACCAGACGCGGGCGCCGAACGTGCCGACGGTGAACGACGATCCGAAGATCAAGGCGCTGGCCGACGCGGTGCCGCCGCGCCCGCCGGGCTTTTGCATCGGCTGCCCGGAACGGCCGATCTTCGCGGCGATGAAGCTGGTGGAGAAGGAGCTGGGGCCCCATCACGTCGCCGCCGACATCGGCTGCCACCTGTTCTCCATCCTGCCGCCGTTTAATATCGGCGCCTCCACCATGGGCTACGGGCTGGGCCCCGCCTCGGCCGCCGCATTCAACGTGCCGGCCGGCAAGCGCGCGATTTCGATCATCGGCGACGGCGGGTTCTGGCACAATGGGCTCACCTCGAGCATCGGCAATGCCGTCTATAACAAGCAGAACGGCGTCATCCTCGTCGTCGACAATTTTTACGCCTCGGCGACGGGCGGCCAGGACGTGCCCTCCTCACGCGCCGACAACGCCACCCGCTCGACCCAGCATCCGATCGCCAAGGCGGTGGAGGGCGTCGGCGGCACCTGGGTGCGCCAGCTCGATCGCACCTACGATGTTGGCAAGATGCGCGACACGCTGAAGGAGGCGCTCACCAGCCCGGAGCCGGGACCTAAGGTCATCGTCGCCTCCTCGGAATGCATGCTGAACCGGCAGCGGCGCGAAAAGCCGCTCTTCGCCAAGGCGGTCAAGAGCGGCCGGCGCATGGTGCGCGAGCGCTTCGGCGTCGACGAGGACGTGTGCACCGGCGACCACGCCTGCATCCGGCTGTCCGGATGCCCGTCGCTGTCGGTCAAGCCGAGCAACGACCCGCTCAAGGACGATCCCGTCGCAGCGATCGACAACGGCTGCGTCGGCTGCGGCAATTGCGGCGAAGTCGCCGACGCCGCCGTGCTCTGCCCTTCCTTCTATCGCGCCGAGATCATCGACAATCCGGGCTGGGGCGAGCGGATCCTGGCGCGCTGGCGCGCCCGCTTCATCGGCATCCTGCAGAACCGGCGCGCCCGTCGCCGTATTGCCTTCACGTGACGCCGCCCGCGCTAAAACCCGCGCCCGACCGCGCCGCCGCGCTCGACCCGGCGAAACCGCTGGCGATCGCGGTGATGGCCATGGGCGGCCAGGGCGGCGGCGTGCTCGTCGACTGGATCGTCGGCCTGTGCGAGGCGCAGGGCTGGATGGCGCAGTCGACCTCGGTGCCGGGCGTCGCCCAGCGCACCGGCGCGACGGTCTATTACATCGAGGCCTTGCCGCTGCCGGCGGGTGCGCCGGTGGGTCGGCAGCCGGTGCTCTCGCTGATGGCGGTGCCGGGCGAGGTCGACGTTGTCATCGGCGCCGAATTGATGGAAGCCGGCCGCGCCATCCAGCGCGGCCTGGTGACGCCTGACCGCACCACGCTGATCACCTCCTCGCACCGCGCCTATGCGGTGACGGAAAAGCAGGTGCCCGGCGACGGCATCGGCGATCCCGCGGCGGTGCATGCCGGCGCCCAGATCGCGGCCAGGCGCTATCTCGCCTTCGACATGGCCGCGCTTGCCGAAGAAGCCGGCAGCGTCATCTCCGCCGTCCTGTTCGGCGCGCTCGCCGCCGCCAAGGTGCTGCCCTTTCCGCGCGAGGCCTTCGAGGCGACGATCCGCTCCGCCGGCGTCGGCGTCGAGTCGAGCCTGCGCGCCTTCGCGCTCGGCTATGCGCGGGCGCTCGAACCGGGCGACGGCGGGCCGCCGCCCGCAAAGGCGGCGCCGGATAAGCCCGTCCCGGCGCTGCAGCCGATCGGCCAGCCCGACTACGATGCGCTAATTGCCCGCGCCGCCACCGAATTCCCCGCCCCCGCGCATGACATGATCGCGGCCGGGCTCGCGCGCGTCGTCGATTTTCAGGATATCGCCTACGGCAAGGAATATCTCGAGCTGCTGGCGCAACTCCTGCCGTTCGAAAAAGACCAGGCCGACGCCGAGTTCATGCGCACGGCGGCGAAATATCTGGCGACGGCCATGGCCTATGACGACATCTATCGCGTCGCCGATCTGAAGACGCGCGGCAGTCGCTTCGCGCGCGTGCGCCGCGAGGCGCAGGTCGCGCCGCACCAGCTCATGCGCGTCACCGAGTTCATGCATCCACGCATGGACGAGTTCTGCGGCTCCTTGCCGGCCGCGCTCGGCCGCGCCATCGAAAGCCGCCCGCGGCTGTTCGCGCGGCTCGACCGGCTGGTCAATCGCGGCCGCCGCGTGCGCACCGACAGCATTCGCTGGTTCCTGATGCTTTACATGCTGGGCGGCCTCAAACGTTTTCGTCGTGGCACGCTGCGGCACGCCATCGAAGTCGCGCATCGCGACGCCTGGCTCGCGCGGGTCAAGGCCGCCGCGGCGAAGGACCCTGCGCTGGCGCTCGAACTGCTGCGCGTGCGGCGGTTGGTGAAGGGCTATTCGGACACGCATGCGCGCGGCCTGTCGAAATACGATCAGGTGATGGCCGGCGCGCAAAAGCTCGAAGGGCGGCCGGACGCCGCCGATTGGGTGCGCCGGTTGCGCGAGGCGGCGCTCAAGGACGAGGAAGGGGCCGCGCTCGCCGGCGCGCTGAAAACGATCGACTCCTTTTTGTGAGGACCCGGTTTTGTGAGGGCCCGGCGGCCGGTTCGGCCGGCATAGCGCCGCGCTCCGTTATGCAACATTTTTCGACACTTCTGAATCGAGATTACATCAATAACGAGCACTATTTTAATACGCTCTCATAGGTTGATTTAGGTCAATGCACCGCCCCCAGGCAGTCCTAGGCTGGCACCATCTTTATACCTGCGCCCGCCCAAAGGATTTGGCGCAGCTCTTTCTCGCGGTGACTCTTAAGGACGGCAGGATGCCTTCCGGGAGCCGGTCTCAAACGTGGTGAGGGGGCGCGTATGAAAGTGGACGATAGTGAAGATCGCCAAGACTTTGTCTGGCGTTTTTCGGTGTCCTCCCCGGCCGATGAGGTCAGGGGCGACCCGCTGGTGGAGATGGTCCGCCTTTTCCTCGAAGATCTGCAGGCGATCGCCTTCCTGACCAGCAACGGCGAGAAAATCTCCGTCGATGGATTCGCCTTCGCGAACAATCCCTCCGAGATAATCCCGGTTTTCCCTGACGCACCGATCGCTGACGGCCTGCGTCAGGGCGAAAGCCGTGCCGACAATTCCGTCGCCGCGACGAATTGAAACGGCGACGGGACGACCGCGTCAACGCGCTTGCCGGTGGCGGTGGGGTGTGACGTGGGGCGACAGCGGGGAAGAAATCCCCAAGGAGGATGCCATGCCGCAAGAATTCACGCTCAAGTTTCCTCAACTGCAAGCCACGAAGAGGATGGAGCTCGTCCCCTCCAACAAACAGGAAGTGGCCAGCGCCATCGCACCGGTCGTCGAGAACCTGGTGGAATCGGCCGGCGTCAAACTGAGCTCGGAAGAGCTCGCCGATTTGCGCAAGGCGTTCATCGAGCGCGGTACGATCACGATCGCGCCGAGTGCGGCCGCCGCGTCCGCGACGATTTCCGTCGAGGCAAGCAGCCTCAACTACAGCAGCAAGATCGCGCAACGGGGCACGATCAACCAGTAACCGAGTTCGTTTTCCGTCGACACAAGGTAACGGCCCGAAAATGGCCGCGGCCGGCGTGAGAGGTGCGTCCGCGTGACGGCGCGGCCTCTCACGCAGAGGGGGCCCGATGAGCAAATTTACCATCACGGACGATCAGGCGACGGTCTTTCACCAGATCCTGACGCTGCAGCTCAGCCTGAACTGCAATGCCCGTTGCCGCCAATGCATGGTGAGCAGCACCAGCAAGCGCAGTCGGGTGATGATGCTCGACGAAGCCAAGGCGATCCTCGACGAGATGGAATTCATGCCGCTGACCCGTTTTGTCGGCTTCACCGGCGGCGAGATATTCCTGCATTACAAGATGCTGCTGCAGCTCGGAAAATATCTTCAGCAGAAATTCGGCTACCAGTTCGGCGTCGCCACCAATTGCTATTGGGCAAAGAGCCGGGATGAGGCGCGACGGCTGCTCACGCCGCTGGTGCAGGTGGGACTGTCCGAGCTGCTGGTCAGCCTCGACGATTTCCACCTGGAATATGTCGATCGCGCGCGCATCGAGAACTGCGTCAATGTCGCGCTCGAGTTGGGATGCTCGGTCACCGTGCAGACCATCAAGACGCGCACCGGGCACGGCAGCGATTACTTCCAACAGACCATGGATATCCCGCCATCGCCAACCGTGCGCTGGGTCGAAACGCCCTGTCATCCGGCCGGACGCGCCGTGTCCAAGGTTCCCGACGATGAATATCTCTACGAATGGACAAACCAGCCGGGCTATTGCACGGCGCTGCGGGTCTGGAACGTCGATCCCGATGGCTTCGTCACGCCGTGCTGCGGCACCGCCTATGCGCCGGCGCTGCAGGTCGGCAATGTCTTCAAGGAAAGGCTGTCGCAGATCGTGCATCGGGCCAATGTGAACGCGCTCTTGAACACCATCGCCGGCTGGGGCGGGCCCTATATGCTCATCAAGACGCTGGAAACCTGCGGCAACAGGGCGTTTTCAGACAAGCCCTACGCCAGTCATTGCCACGCCTGCATGAGCGTGTTGCTCGACCCGGCCGCCATGCAGGTGCTGGATCGCGAATTGCCCGCCCATTGGAAGGAAGCGTTGACCTCGCGACTGGCGACGCAAAACCTTTGGTATCGTTCCTTCGCTTTGGCCGACAAGAACTGCAACTGGCTGCCCGGCGGCTGGCTGTCGCCGGCGTCACGCGAGGCGCCGCCACCCGGGGTGCCCGTCGATCAACCGCCCGCCAACGGAGCTTCTGCCACGCCATGAACATGCATGTCGCGCCTGCCATCCAGGACAGCGTGCCGCGCCGCGAACTGCTTCGCCTGATCGGCCGGCAGATGGAGAACCTGCTCGACGTCATTGCGCTCGAGCACGGCGAGACGCCGGTGCGGCCGCAGGCGTTCGCCCTCGGCCACGGGCTGGCGACGCCGCGCGAGACGCCGGACGTCGATGCCAACCCGATGCGCGTCAAGCGGCGGCGGGATTCGCCCGCGGTCTACCGGCATATCGAACCGCGGCTGCAGATCATCTCCAACCTGCTGCACAGCCTCAACCGCTGCGGCCATTTCAAGGTCGACGGCGAAGATGCCGCGATCGACGGTTATCGGCTGAGGAACCTGCGCTACTGGGCGCGCTATCCGAGCACGCGGCTGATCGACAATTACGGCGAGCTGTCCACCTACTGCAATTGCGACTGCTCATTCTGCTTTCTCAACGGCTCTGATCAGCTTTCGCCCAAGCGGCCGATGCTGACCGTCAAGGAGGCGCAGACGCGGGCGCGCTATTACTCGGCGGAAACGCGTACCGGGCTTCCGACGCCGTCGGCGCCGCCCGGAGAGCCGTTCACCAATCCGCGCGCCATCGATCTCTTGCGCATCGCCCGTGCCTCGCACGCCAACTCGGTCATCGATATCACCACGAATGGCGAATACCTGGACGAAGATACGCTGAGCGCCCTGGCAAAACTGCAGCCCATCCACATCTCGCTCTCGCTCAACTCCTCCGACGAGGCTGAGCGCGGCCGCATCATGCGCTCGCGCCGTCCCGGCAATGCCATCCGCGCCATGGCGATGATGCGCGACTTCGGCATTCAGTTCACCGGCAGCGTGGTGCCCTCACCCGACAGCCCGTTGAGCGATATAGCGCAGACCATCCGCGACATCGACCGGCACGCCGCCATGCAGATCAGGCTGTGCCTGCCGGGCTATACGCGTTACGCCGATGAAACGGCGGCCTTCGACACGCAGGCCTTCTGGGGCGACCTGATCGCAATGAGCCAAAAGCTGCGCCCCGAATTGCGCTCGCCGCTGCTGATCCAGCCCGGCTTCTACTGGAACAAGGAAATCCGCGCCGTCATCGATGGCATCTTCCCTAACTCGCCGGCCGAGCACGCAGGTCTGAAATTCGGCGACCGCATCCTTCGGGTGAACGGGCAACCGGTCGTCAGTCGCGCCGAGGCGGTGCACCTGATCGAGCTGCAGGCGGAGACCGCGCCCTGGACCGTCACGCTCGATATCGCGCGCGAAGGCGAGCGCTTTTCCGTCGAATTGTCGAATGAGCTGGCGACCGAGGAGGACCTCTACCCTTACAAGCCCAAGGGCTATGCCGCCAACTATGAAAGCCTCGCCCGCTGGGGCTTCGGCATTCAGCTCATGGACGGCTTCGACGTGGGCGCGCTGACGCGGCTGAAGGAAGCGGTCGACCGCCATCCGCAAGCGCACCGGGTCCTCGTCTTCACCACGCCGCTGGTCAAGGACCTCTATGCGCAGGCGCTGACGATTGTCGGCGATGCGCCCGAATCCAATCTTCCGGGGATCGAGGTGCGCGCGACCGTAGCGCGGCACAATTTCTGGGGCGGCAATATCATGATCGGCGACCTGCACGTGGTGCAGGATTTCGTCGATCACCTGGAACTGCTGAAAGCGCACGGCTATCGGCCCGATCTTGCCGTCATCCCCGGCAGCTTCACCAATTCCTGGGGCATGGATCTGCTCGGCCATTCCTACCTGGAGATCGAAAGGCGCACCGGCATCAAGGTGGAATTACTAAGGGTGCGTCGGGTCATGGTGTGAAGCACGGCGCGCAGCCGCGGCTGCCTTCTGCTAAGCTCATCGGCCTCGGTCGATGGGAGCGCGACATGGTCCGGTCATGCGGCGCGGCGTTATTCATGCTGTTGGCAGCGCATGCCGCGCAGGCGCAGGGCGACGCGCTGTCGGCCTTTTCCGATCCGCGGCAACTGGCGGTCTATTTCGACATGCTGACGCGGCTCAAGGTCGCGGTGGAGAGAACCGACGGCGATCACGCCGCGACCTATAAGGCGGTCAGCCTGCGGCTCTATGCTTGCGCGCGCGTCTACGAGCGGCTGGCGCAACAGGCGGAAGGCGATGCGCCGGCGCGCGCGCACTTCGCCAAGTCGAGCGAGCTCTATGCCCATGCCGCGGTCGGCCTTTATCCGGATTCACTTGCTGAATTGCAGCAGGACTACGCCGACAGCCTGAAGCCATCCGGGCCACCACGCGCCCTGTCGGTGCGCCTTTGCGACGAGCTGTCCGAGCGCGACATGGCGACGGTCTATCGCGCCGTCCGCGACCTGACGGTGCGTTGATGCCGCCGATCAGGTCTTGAGCAGCCAGGCGAAGGCCTGCCGCAGTTCGGCGGCGCCGTTCTCGCGATGCCAACGCCCGTGCGCGATGATGATGCGTTGCGGATTCCAGCCGAGCATGGTCTCGACCGCCGCCCGCAGTTCGCGCTTGTGCCGCCAGGTGAAGGTGAGACGCAGGTCGCGTGGCAGGCCGCCATGCGGCGGCGTCACCCCGCCGATCCACATCAGCAGCCAGAGGAAGATACCGCTGATCTTCTCCCGCTCGAAGTTCTCGATCAGGTCGGTGAGGATGAGCGTGCGGCTGGCGCGATGGAAGAACTCGATCTCGGTCATGTAGCCGCCGACGACCGGCAGCGTGGCGACCTCGCCGTCCCAGGGGTAGCCGGTCGATGCCTCCAGCGTGCGCGCGTCGAAATCGATGCGGCTGCCGGCCTGCTCGCGGATGCGCGGCGCGAGATAGACGTCGGCCGTGGGAAAGGCAGCATGCCAGTCCGGGATCCACCAGTAATGGATGCGGTTGGGGCCGACGATGTAGCGCACCTTTCCCAGGCGCTCGACCTCCGCGCGCAGGCTCGGTGTCAGCGGCGTCGGCGAGTGCACGAACAGTTCGCCCGAGCCGAGCCGGATCACCGTCATGCGCGTCGGGAAAGGGTATTTCGGCCAGGGCAGCCCGAATTCGATCACCGGGCCGTCGACGATCCACAGGTCCTCGGCGACCGGCTTGAGCGTGTCGAGCGGCGGATAGGTGGCGTGATCATGCATCGCGGCGACGTCCCGGTCGCCCGGCGTCAGTCGATCGGCAGATAGGGCCCGCCGCGGCTGCGGCAGTCGCGCTGGCAGGCGCGGTCGCAGGCATCCGTGCTCTGCAGGCACAGGCCCTGCGCGTCGACCTTGAGGCAACCGGCGAGACCCCAGGTGCAATAGGTTTGGCACGCATTCCAGCAGGCGCCGGAGGCCCAGACCGATTGCGCGCGCGGGCTGCGCGGGAACGGCAGCGGCTGCAGCAGCGCCGGCGCCGCCGGCGCGAGCGCGTGATCGGCCGCCCGCGCGGGTCCCGCGCCGGGCATCACAATACCGCCAAACAGCAGCCCTATCAGCACCACGACATGTTTCATAAAGGCACTCCTGCCCCCGACTTGGATGCTAGCGCGACCGCCGCCCTCAGCCAATGGGGGCGGGAACTTTCACGTCGGGACTCCGATTGCTATTCTGACGAAGACATGATTGCGGGGGGCGCCAACGCGGGTAAAGCGCGAGGGAGCAGCCGGTGAACAGCGTCGCACGCACAGAGACCATCGAAGAGCAGCCGAGCCAGCAATTCGCCACCGCCGGCATCAAGCCGCTGGAGCGGCCGAGCCGCGTCACCCGCCTGTTCATGCAGGTGGTGGCGTGGGTCGAGCGGCTTAATTTGCGCTTGACCAAGGTCGGCAATCCGCCGGTCTACGACAAGGCGGTCTTCCCCTGGGCGCGCGAGCTCGAAAAGGACTGGCCGGCCATCCGCGCCGAGCTCGAGCAGGTGCTCAAACGCAAGGACGACCTGCCCGGATTCCATGAGCTCGCGAGCGACGTCGCCACCATCAGCCAGGATCGCGACTGGAAGAGCTTCTTCCTTTGCGGCTACGGCTTCCGCTCCGAGGCCAATATCGCGCTCTGCCCGCGGACCTGGGCCGCCTGCCAGAAGATCCCCGGGCTGATCACCGTGATGTTCTCGATCTTCGAGCCGGGCAAGCATCTGCCGCCGCATCGCGGCCCCTACAACGGCGTGCTGCGGCTGCATCTCGGCCTGAAGGTGCCGGAGCCGCGCGAGCAGCTCGGCATCCGCGTCGAGAACACCCTCTACCGCTGGCGCGAGGGCGAGGCGGTCATCTTCGACGACGCCTATGAGCACGAAGCCTGGAACTATACCGGTGAGACGCGGGTGGTGCTGTTCGTCGATTTCCGCAAGCCGACGCGCTTTCCGGCCAATGTCCTCAACTGGCTCCTGCTGCATCTTGCCGTGTTCACGCCCTTCATCCGCGAGGGCATCGACAACCAGAAGGCCTGGGAGCAGAAGTTCTACCGCGAGGCCGAGGCGCTGCGGAACCGCTAATATTCCGCCCAGCCCCTCCCGCGAGTCATTGCCGGGCTTGACCCGGCAATCCATCTAATGGTTCAGCAAGTGGCCTTGCCGCATGGATGCGCGGGTCGAGCCCGCGCATGACAGAAGAAGAAATGGCCCCGGAAACCGACGCCCCCACCGTCAGCTTCGTCTCGCTCGGCTGCCCCAAGGCGCTGGTCGATTCAGAGCGTATCGTCACGCGGCTGCGCGCGGAGGGCTATGCGCTGGCGCGCGAGCACGCCGGCGCCAATCTCGTCATCGTCAACACCTGCGGCTTCCTCGACAGCGCCAAGGCGGAATCGCTTTCCGCCATCGGCCGGGCGCTGAAGGAAAACGGCAAGGTCATCGTCACCGGCTGCATGGGCGCGGAGCCCGAGAGCATCGCCAGCGCCTATCCGGACGTGCTGGCGATCACGGGCCCGCAGCAATACGAGACGGTGGTTGCCGCCGTGCACCAGGCGCTGCCGCCGCGCCATGACCCCTTCCTCGACCTGGTGCCGCCGGAAGGCGTCAGGCTGACGCCGCGCCATTACGCCTATCTGAAAATTTCCGAAGGCTGCAACAACCGCTGCAGCTTCTGCATCATCCCGCACTTGCGCGGCGACCTCGTCTCGCGCCCCGCCGCCGATGTGCTGCGCGAGGCGGAGCGACTGGTCGCGGCGGGCGTGAAGGAACTGCTGGTCATCTCTCAGGACACCTCCGCCTACGGGCTTGACCTCGGCTATGCCGCTAGCCGCTGGCGCGACCGCGACGTGCGCGCCAAGTTCGTCGACCTCGCGCGCGCCCTGGGCGAGCTCGGCGTCTGGGTGCGGCTGCACTACGTCTACCCTTACCCGCATGTCGACGACGTGCTGCCCTTGATGGCCGAGCGAAAGATCCTTCCCTATCTCGACATCCCGTTCCAGCACGCCGCGCCCGACGTGCTCAAGCGCATGCGGCGGCCGGCGGCCCAGGCCAAGACGCTCGATCGCATCGCGCGCTGGCGCGAGATCTGCCCCGACCTCACGCTGCGCTCGAGCTTCATCGTCGGCTTCCCCGGCGAGACCGACGCGGATTTCGAGCTGCTGCTGCAATGGCTGGAGGAGGCCGCGCTCGATCGCGTCGGCTGCTTCCGCTACGAGCCGGTGAAGGGCGCGGCGGCCAACGATTTGGCGGCGCCGGTGCCGGACGACGTGAAAGAGGAACGCTGGCACCGCCTCATGCAGGCGCAGCAAAAGATTTCCGCGCGCCGCCTCAAGCGCAAGGTCGGCACAAGGCAAACTGTCATCATCGACGACGTCGGCCCCGACGCAAAACCGGCGCCCGCGTTTGCTGGCCGCGCGATCGCCAAAGGCCGCTCGATGGCCGATGCGCCGGAGATCGACGGCGCCGTCTATGTCACGAGCCGTCGCCCCCTGCGTGTTGGCGAGATCGCGACCGTGAAGATCGAACGCGCGGACGCCTACGATCTGCACGGCGACGCGGTCGGCTTCTAGAGCGTTTTCCAGGCGAACTGGAAACCGGTTCGCCGTCAGCAAACGCGAAAAGCAAGAATCCTAGACACGTTCACCGTTTCTAAGAAACGGTGAATGTGTCTAGAACATTTCACTGGGTATCGACCATCACTCCGCTCATTCCCGCGCAAGCGGGAATCCAGGGCATATTGAAATGCTGATCACTTCGCCCCGCGTCCCCGCTGGAGTTCATCCCCGCGCAGGCGGGGACCGGGACGAGCAGGTGATTGCCAACGCGCATCGCTCTGGCGCCGCGCACACGGCGCCAGTATGCCCGCGCCTACCAGCGCCAGTGACGGCGATGATGGCGATACGGCCGATAGTTATAGTGGCGCGGCGGCCCGACCCACCAACAGCGCCGGAGCATCCTGCCGCGGTGCCAATAGGTCCGGCAGACCGTCCGCACCTGGGTCACCAAGCCGGCGTCTTGCGTCGCGATCCCGGCGGGAGCCGGCAGCGTCATCGCTTGCGTGGACGGCGTCGGCAGCATGAGCGTCAAAGCGATCGCCCCTGCGGCCATTGTGATGATTGTTCTTGTCCGCATTGTTCGCTCCATTTCCATGGCGCAAGCGGTGCACCGATACGACAGGGCGCACCGGCTTGTTGCAGAAAACGCTAGCGGATTCGTGTTATTTTGCGTTGATTTGCGTCAACGGCGACGCGCACTGCGACGATTTGGCTGCACGCATCGTCAACGCGGTCGCCGAGTCATTTCTGTGTCCAATTATCAGACGGTCATTCCGGGGGCGCCGCCCGGAACCGGCGCTACGCGCCGTCCGGGTGACGCGAGCCGGGCATGACTATAATTTGTAGAACGCCGCCGCATTATCGTGCAGCACCGCGCGCTGTTCGGCCTCGGGATATTCGGCAAGCACCCGGCGATAGATACCGAAGAAGTCGGCATAGCTCGCGTGCAACTTCTCCAACGGGTAATTACTGCCGTAGATCGTGCGCGCGGCACCGAACATCTGCATCGCGTCGCGGATGACCTGGCGCGCCTGCGCATAGGTGATACCGCCGCTGTACATGCCGATCCCCGACAGCTTCACATGCAGATTGGGATAGGCCGCCATCGCCGTCAGCGCGTCGCGCCATTGCGCGATCGCTTCCGGGCTGCGGTCGGTGAGCATGCCGGCATGCACCAGGATCATGCGCACGTTTGGAAAGGCCTTGATCAGCTCGACGGCGTAGCCGGCCTGCGGCGCATAGACCTGCAATTCGAACGACAGGTCGTATTTCTCCAGCAGCGCGAAGCCGCGGCGGAAATCCTTGTCGTTGCAATAGTCCGGCCGCGGCACCGACTGGCGCACCGGCAAGCTGTCCCAATAGAGCATCTGCCGCACGCCGCGCATGTTGGGAAACTGCTTGTGCGCCTTGAGCGTCGCCTCGATGGCGGGATCGGCGAGATCGACCTGCGCCACGATGCCGTGCGGAAAGCCGTGCTTGTCGGCGGTTTGTTGCAGCCAGCGCGTCTCGTCGAGCGCGCGATCGAGCCCCCAATTGGCGGTGACATGCACCGACTTGGTGATGCCTTGCGGCGCCACGTCGTCGATGAATTCCTCCACCGCATAGTCGCGGCGGATGCCGAAATAATCGCCGAACATGCGCGGGATCGGCGGGTCGGCCAGCCACGGCACATCCGCCCTCCGCCAGATGTGATGGTGGGTGTCGATCACCGGGCCGGAATAAACGGGCATAGGTCCTCCCTCTTATGACTTGAGCGTGCCGACGACCTTGACGATGGCGTCGATCAAGCGTTTGAGCTCGTCCGCCGCGATGGTGAAGGCCGGCGTGAGATAAATGACATTTCCGAGCGGGCGGATGAACACCCCCTCCTCCACGAAGCGCGCGCGCACGGCGTTGAGATCGTCGATGCGCGCCATCTCCACCACGCCGATGCCGCCGAGAACGCGCACGTCTTTCACGCCGGGCATGTCGCGACAGGGCGCGAGCCCTTCCGTCAAGGCGGCGGAGATGCCGGCAACCTGCGCGAGCCGCGGCTCGTGCGCGAACAGGTCGAGCGAGGCATTGGCGGCGGCGCAAGCGAGCGCGTTGCCCATGAAGGTCGGCCCATGCATCAGCGCCTTGTGCGGATCGTCGGACCAGAAGGCATCGAAGACCTTGGCGGTTGCGACCGTCGCGGCGAGCGGCAGCGTGCCGCCGGTCAGCGCCTTCGACAGCGTGATGATGTCGGGCACGACGTCCGCCTGCTGGCAGGCGAACAGCGTGCCGGAGCGGCCGAAGCCGGTGAAGACCTCGTCGAAGATCAGCAGCAGCTCGTATTTGTCGGCGAGCACGCGCAGCCGGCGCAGCACCTCCGGCGGATGCAAGCACATGCCGCCCGCCCCTTGCGCCAGCGGCTCGACCACCATGCCGGCAAGTTCCTCGCCGTAGCGCTGCAGCACGCGCTCGAGCGACGCGGCGCTTTCTTCATCGACCGGCAGCGCGGCGACCGGGTGGCTCGGCGCGAGCTCCGCCATTGGCCCATGCATGCCGACATCCGGATCGCAGATCGCCATGGTGCCCAAGGTGTCGCCGTGATAGCCGCCCTTGAAGCTGAGGAAACGCGTGCGCCGGCTCATGCCCCGATTGAGCCAGTACTGGATCGCCATCTTGAGCGCGACCTCGACCGAGACCGAGCCCGATTCGGAGAAGAATACGCGGCTCAGACCGCCGGGCAGCAGGTCGGCGAGCCGCGCGGCCAGCGTCAGCGGCTGCTCATGCACCAGGCCGCCGAGCATGACGTGCGGCATAGTCTCGAGCTGGCGCTCGACCGCGGCGCGGATGTGGGGGTGGTTGTAGCCGTGGCAGGCGGTCCACCAACTGGCGATGCCGTCGATCAGCTCGCGCCCGTCGGCAAGCACGATGCGGCTGCCCTCCGTCCGCGCCACCGGCATGGACGGGGCCATGGTCTTCATCTGCGCATAGGGCAGCCAGACATGGGCGAGCCCCGGCGCGAGCCAGGATGGCGCACCGCTCATTTCTTGGGTCTTTTTGGCCATCCGTCCCGGTCCGTTTGGCGCGCGCAACAGGCATGCGATAAGGTCTTCTCATGCACTCTCTCGATACCTTTGCGCAAGACAAGCTGGCCGATCTCGAGCGGGCGAACCTGCGCCGCACCCTCAGCGAAACGCTGCGCGAGGACGGCATCTGGGTCGAGCGCGACGGCCGGCGGCTCCTGTCCTTTTCCTGCAACGACTACCTCAATTTGAGCCAGCACCCGGAGATCAAGCAGGCAGCGGCCGAGGCGCTCGCGGTCTATGGCGCTGGTTCCGGCGCGTCGCGTCTGATCACCGGCAACCACCCGCTTTACGCCGCGCTGGAGGCCCGCCTCGCGCGTATCAAACAGACCGAGGCGGCGGTCGTGTTCGGTTCGGGCTATCTCGCCAATAGCGGCATCATTCCGGTGCTGATCGGCCGCGACGGGCTGGTGCTGGTCGACGAGCTGGCGCACGCCTGCATCCATACCGGTGCGCAATTGTCGCGCGGGCAGGTCATCGCTTTCCGCCATAACGATGTCGCGCATGCGCGCGAGCTGTTAGAGGCGCATCGCCCAGCGCACGACCGCGCCTTGATCGTCACCGACGGCGTCTTTTCCATGGACGGCGACCTGGCGCCGCTCGCCGACCTGCTGGCGCTCGCCGAAGAGCACGATGCCTGGCTCATGTCGGACGACGCGCATGGGCTGGGCGTCGTCGGCGGCGGGCGCGGCTCGTCCTTCCTCGGCAATACCCATATCCAGGTGCCGCTGCAAATGGGCACGCTGTCCAAGGCGATCGGCGCCTATGGCGGCTATCTCTGCGCCTCCGCACCGGTGATCGACCTGATGCGCAACCGCGCGCGCACGCTGGTCTATTCGACCGGCCTGCCGCCGGCGATTGTGGCGGCGGCGATCGCCGCGCTCGACCTGATCGAGCGCGAGCCGGACTATGCGGCGCGGCCCGTGCGCAAGGCCCGATATTTCACGCAGCTCACCGGCCTGCCCGAGGCGCAGAGCCCCATCGTGCCGGTCATCGTCGGCGCGGAACAGGCGGCACTCGCGGCCTCGCAGATGCTGGCCGAGGAAGGCTATCTCGCCCATCCCATTCGCCCGCCGACGGTGCCGCCGGGCACCGCCCGCCTGCGCTTCACCTTCACCGCGCAACACTCAGACGAGACCATCGAACGGCTGGCCGGGATCGTGCGCGACAAGGTTATGAGGCGCTGAACCGTGGCCGCCTATTTCGTCACCTCCACCGGCACCGATATCGGCAAGACCTTCATCACCGCCGGTCTGATCCGTACGTTCCTCGGTCCCAACCAGGCGGTCGATGCGCTCAAGCCGGTGGTGAGCGGCTACGACTCCTCGGTGGTGGAAACCAGCGATCCGGCGGTGCTGCTCAAGGCGCTGGGACGGCCGGTAAGCGCCGAGGAGATCGAGCGCATCGCCCCCTGGCGATTCCGCGCGCCGCTGTCGCCCGATCTTGCCGCCGCGCGCGAGGGGCGCACCGTCGATTTCGACGCCTTGATCGCCTTCAGCCGGCAGGCGATCGCCAGCACCAATGGCACCCTGTTCATCGAAGGCGTCGGCGGCATCATGGTCCCGCTCGACGCCGGGCGCACGGTGCTCGACTGGATGGCGGCGCTGGGCATCCCCTTGGTGCTGGTGGTGGGCGGCTATCTCGGCACCATCAGTCACACGCTGACCGCGATCGACGTGCTGACCCAGCGCGGGCTCGGCATCGCCGCCATCGTCGTGTCGGAGAGCGAGCGCAGTCCGGTCGAGCTGGACGAGACGGTCGCCAGCATCGCCCGCTTCGCCCGCGGCGCCCCGGTCGTCGGCCTGCCCCGCCTGCCACCCGGCATCACCAACCATCCCGCCTTCGCCCGCATCGCCGCGCTTTTGTAGGGCGCAAGATCTTATTCGGAAGCCGGTTCCGGCTTTTCGGGATCATCCACGGTGTGAGGCGGCAAAGCGTTCGATGAAGCGGATCAGGGCGGCGGCGGCGAGGCCCATGTCGGGCGGGCTGCAGAATTCCGCCGGATTGTGGCTGATGCCGCCGCGGCAGCGCACGAACAGCATGCCGGCGGGACAGAGGCGCGCCATCACCTGCGCGTCGTGACCGGCGCCGGAGGGCAGCCGCACGGCGCGGTGGCCGAGATCGCCAATCGCGGCGGCGAGCTGATCCTGCAGGCGCGCGTCGCAGGCGACCGCTGCCGCCTCGTCGAACGGCTCGAAGATCACCGCCAGGTTCCGCCTCTCCGCGATCGCCCGCGCCTTCTGCCTGATCGTCCCGATCGCGGTCTTCCTGATCGCATCATCCATGTCCCGCACATCGATCGTGAAGGAGGCGGTGGCCGGGATGATGTTGGTTGCGCCGGGCAGGACGTCGAGGCGGCCGACGGTCGCCACCAGGCCGCGCCGCGGATCCTCGCGCGCTAGCCGCTCCACCATCAGCACCATTTCGGCGGCGCCGGCGAGCGCATCACGCCGAAGCGGCATCGGCACCGTGCCGGCATGGCCCGCTTCGCCGGTGACGGTGACGCGGAAGCGGCTCTGCCCGACGATGCCGGTGACCACGCCGAGCGGCTCGCGCGCGGCTTCGAGCCGCGGCCCCTGCTCGATATGCGCCTCGACATAGGCGAGCGCTTCACCCGCCCGATAGGCCGCTTGGTCGATATCCTGTGCATCCTTGCCATAGGCCTTCAGCGCCTCACCGAGCGTGATCCCCTGCTTGTCAGTCATGGTGAGCCATGCCGGGTCGAACACGCCGGCGCAGGCGGAGGAGGCGGTCATGGAGGTGGGGAAGCGGGAGCCCTCTTCGTCGCCGAAGACCAGGATGTCGACGGGGATGGGGGGCGCGCCGGCGAAGTGGGCGATGGCCAGGATGCCCAGGATCACGCCTAACGGGCCATCGTAGTGGCCGGCATCGATCACCGTGTCGATGTGCGAGCCGATCAAGAGGCGCGGCCCCTCGCCCACGCGCCCGCGCACGGTGCCAAGCGCGTCCTCGCTGACATCGAGCCCCGCTTCGCGCATCCAATGCGCCACGAGATCGGCGGCGCGGCGATGCTCGGGCGAAAGGAACAGCCGCACCAGCCGCGCCGGCTCGGCCGAGATCGCCGCCAGCGCCTCGATCATAGCGTCCGCCCGCGCGCCAAGCGCGGCGATATCGGGCTCAGCCATGATGCGCCAGCAGCGTTTCCAGCATGCCCTCGAAATTCACCAGCGCGTGCAACAGCATCGTGAGGATGGTGGAGCCGCTGGCCCAGCGGAAGAAGCCCAGCAAGAGGCCGAAGACGAACACCTGGAGGATGACGAAGAAGTCGTATTGCACATGCACCGCGGCAAACAGCACCGCCGAGCCGATGATCACCGGCCAGGCATCGCGCGGTTGTCGCAGCCAACCGCGGAACAGGAAGCCGCGGAACAGCGTCTCCTCGCCGATCGGCGTCACCACCACCACCACCAGCCACAGCACCGGGAGCCAGCCGGCCGCGGCGGCCGTGCGGTAGATGTCGGTTTGGAACGCGGTGACGATGGTTTGACCGAAGAACAGGCTGATGGTGTCGCCGAGGGCGATGAACACGATGACCGCGATGACGCCGAAGATGACGTCGGCGCGGCGCGGCACCACCCAGCCGAGATAGTGCGCGGGATTGTCGCCGGTCTGCCGCGCCATCAGCATGAGCAACGCGAGCTCGACCGGCGTCGACACCAGGATGACCAGGCTCACCGCCACCCCGTCGCCGGAGAAATTCGGCAGGTGCGCCAGCGCCGCGCCGAAATACCAGGTGAGCGCCAGCAGCGCCGCCATCTGGCCGATCAGCAAAGCAATGAGGCCGAGGCCGAATGTCGACCAGCGGCCCCAGGGCTTCACCTCACCGGATGACGGCGCCAATGCTCTTGACCTTACGGCACCAGAATGGAGGCGCCGGTGGTGCGGCGATTTTCCAGGTCCTCATGCGCCTTGGCGGCGTCTTTCAGCTTGTAGGTCTGGTTGATCGGGATCTTCACCGCGCCGGAGCCGACCTTCTCGAACAGATCGGCCGAGATCGAGAGCAGGTCCTCGCGCTTGGCCGCGTAGTGGTTGAGCGTCGGACGGGTCGCGAACAGCGAGCCCTTGGTCTGCAGGATGTTGATGTTGAAGGCGTCGACCTGGCCGGAGGACGCGCCGAAGCTGACGAAATAGCCGAGCGGATGCAGGCAGTCGAGCGAAGCGGGAAACGTGTCCTTGCCGATGCTGTCATAGACCACGTCGCACAGCTTGCCGCTGGTGATGTCCTTCACGCGCTTCACGAAATCCTCGTCGCGATAGAGGATGGTGTGATGGCAGCCGTTCTTCTTGGCGAGCTCCGCCTTCTCCTTGGAGCCGACGGTGCCGATCACGGTGGCGCCGAGATGGTTCGCCCACTGGCACAGGATGAGGCCGACGCCGCCGGCCGCCGCATGGATGAGCAGGATGGTGCCCTTGCCGACCTTGAAGGTGCGGTTGAGCAGATACTGCACGGTCTGCCCCTTGAGCATCATGGCCGCGGCCTGCTCGTAGGAGATGTTGTCGGGCAGCTTGACCGCGCGCTCGGCCGGCACCAGGCGCTCCTCGGCATAGGCGCCGAGCGGGCCGACAAAGGCGACGCGGTCGCCCACCTTGAGGTCGGTGACGCCGGGGCCGACCGCGATCACCTCGCCGGCGCTCTCGTTGCCGGCGATGAACGGCAGGCCGCCCGGCGCGGGATAGGCGCCCATGCGGAAATAGCAGTCGATGAAATTGATGCCGGCGGCATGCTGCTTTAGCTTGACCTGCCCCTGCCCCGGCGCCGGGATGTCGACGTCCTCGTAGGTCAAGACCTCGGGACCGCCGGTTTTGTGAACGCGCACTGCCGCGACCATGTCTCACTCCCTCGAAAATTGGCTTGGATTACGAAGCGGTTGGATGTCGGGCCGGGATCATAGGCAGGAAGGAGAAGAGCGCAAGGGCTACAATGGACGTTAAGCAACCAAGGCATCACACCCTACGCGGCCCCACTAGCATTCGCTCAATTTGGCGGCGCGCAAGGACGACCTGTTCGTAAACTGGACTTTCCGGGATTGCCACTCGCCCCGCGTCAATTTTCAGGACGTAACGAATAAAGGCGTCCCTCAATCTCCCCATGTTTTGCGGATAGTTGTTGTGACGCATTTCATCTCTGACAAAGGCTTCATTGACCCCCGTCACCAGCGCCATTTGCTCAATGTAAACCGTCGAGTTTAGCAACAGCTCAAGGTGAGCAATGCCACTCTCTTTAATCGCTACTTTGTCAGCGATGCCGACCCGCTTTGCATTCGGGTCCAACGCCTCGATCAAGCGTCGGTCATAGAGACAATTCAATACACGAATAACCAGATCATCAGCTACTGCGCACCCCTCGAACAGTTGCACAAGTTCGGACGTGGACCAATGCGCGGCCTCCACGTTCTCATCTTGGCTGCCACGGGCGCTATACAGCTTTTGGCGCAACAACCAAAGCAGGTAAAGTGCAAGCATAGGCGACGCGGGACGCTGAGGATCGCAGTAAAAAAAATTCGAGATGAACTCGTTTTCATTCTCGTCGAATCTATCGTATTCTCCCCTCACTAATGCTCTGTGCGTCCGATAACGATCAGCCGTCACGTCCTCGCCGCCGAACTTCGACTTGATGATGTCGTCGATCTTCAGCTCCGGCGATAGGAAAATGCGCTCGGCGATCTTGAGCATTCTGCGGATGTCGAAATTTCCAAGGCGACCGATGAACCCGGACACATAGTCGTTCTCAACGAACACCTTTCCAACGGCGTCCGCGAGAATGGCCAAGTCATTTATTTCGACCTGAAAGCCGCGCGCCGAAAAATATGACTGCGCCGCCTTCGGCTCCGCCTGCACCTTGCCCTTCAGGAACTCGACGCGGCGCGAAATAATCTCTTTCGCATCTGGGACGGGTAGATAGAAGCTACGAGCGGAGTAGCTTTGCAGCGCCCCGGCCTTCGAGAGTCGCCAAACCGTGCGATCAGTAATCGGCACAATGTTAAACACTGGCGCTGCACTCTCTAATGAGTGCGCCAATTGGTAAACCGCATCCTGAATCTCTGCGGGAAATTGGTCTGTGTTATCGAAGACTAGGCATGACAGTCTTTGGTGGCCACGAGCCGCCCAGTCCAGCAGGAGCCTGGCGTATTCGTCCGGACGCTGCTCGCGCAGCTCGTCGATGTGACGTCCAAATTGATCCTTGAATTCGACCTTGTTACTTTCGTAGAGGTGCTTGCGGATTCCGACTGACCAGCGCTGATATTCCTTGAAGAAGATACCAAGCAACTCGTCATACGAAGGTGGGTTGCTCGCACACACGCCCGCCTCCAGCCTCTCACGAAGCTGCAAAATTATCCATTGTATGATGCCATTCGGCTCACCGTGGTAATTCTCCAGATCAACGCGCGCGACCACACACCGTTCACGCAACTTTAGCGGCAGAACCTGTTCAAAAAACCGGTCAATAAAAGTGGACTTGCCGGCGCCTTTGTTGCCAACCACCAGGACGGTTTCGGACCGTTTCGTCGCGATGGCACGCTCGATCTCTGCTTGTAGAGCACCACCTCGTTGAGTTTCAAGCGACGAGATGTCGTTCAGAACGCGCTGGACGATCTTCTCAAATTCGAAATCGGCTCTCTTGCTTTCCGAAGTCTCAACGAAGCAATCACGTAGCATCTCCCTATCCTTCTCGTTGGACAGGCGAGAGAAGAATTGCTGGAACAACAGCGCCGCATCACTTGCAAGCGCGTTCCTGTGACGCATACTGGCATCGGCGGGGTCAAGCACGTAGAAATGCTGCTCGGCGCTAGGGACTGCGATCCCTTCTGCGTCAACGAGGTGGGCGAGGTGCAACCTGTTCACGATCGCGTTAACATTGAGCAACTCGACGAACTTCGCGAAGCCCCTAAGAAGCGCCGCGAAATTCGGGAACAGGATGCCCTTGCCTTGAAGCGGCGGCACTCCGTCCGTACGGGATGCCCGGAAAAACAACCACGTATTGCCGTCAGTGACCGCCGCGACCGGAATGCCATTCTCAACGGCGTAGCCCATCGCTTGCCTAATGCCATCCATGAGTGGTCTAACGACTGGCCCGGACAATGCGACGGTCATTACTTCGTCATTCTTCGTCCCAGGTTTAAGGCGGCCCATCTTCTTCGCTTCGATGACTATCGCCCCGCGCTGTTCGCCGATGGTCAACTTGTAGTCGATGTAACCCGACGGCGTCGGCGCCTCGGCGGAGACCGCCTCGTGTTTCCACTCCAGAACTTCGAATAGCATCCGGTCGAGAACCTTCAGACGCGTGTCCGCCTCATTCGGTCCGATATTAATCGCAGCTTCGATCTCTGACCTGATCTTGAGCATGCGTTCGTATGCTTGGTCTATCGAGTTGATCATCACGTCCCTATGCCTAAAGATCGCGCTCCCCGCTACACATATTTAGTTCGCGCCGCATCCGAATCAGACACGTCGTGCCTAAGGTGAAATCCGCTGGCACTCCGCCTACGACACTACAAGAATATATTGAGATGGGGATGGTCTTCCAACTCCACAGGACCCGCCAGCGACTTTTCAAACTCTCGAAGAACCATCGCTTTCTTTTCATCTGACCACTTATCATAGTGCGCAGGCGACAAAGCGAAGTTCTCGACGTGTTGAATGATAAGTTTTGCCAGTTCGTACTTCAGAGTTTCCTCGTCGGCATCAAAAACTTTCGATAGGGCTCTTTTGATCTCAGCCCATTGTTCGGTCGGACCAGAAAGCAAAGCGACTGACTGATTTTCGTTAAGCGGGATCACATTTAGCGTCGGACCGACGATCGCTCCGTCCCCCGTGAAGCCCGTCGAGAAGAATGCAGAACAAGCTAATACGGGGGCTTGGTTATCGATCGTAATAATAAGATGTCTGAGGTTAGGTTGACTACCATTCTCTTTCGGCACATCGAAATGTCTGCGGCGATAAATGTAAACCATCTGGGACTTTTTCATCCAGTGCGCCCACAAGTAGGAAGCCGGACTCGCCGTCGTGTCCGGATCTTCTCCCTCTGCTTTGCAGATCTCGCAATGCAGAGCGTATGCCCGTTCGGCGTTTTCTAGCTCGGTGTGAAATTCACGCATTACCGAACGGTACGCAATCTGCCGACGATGCACGCAGTTGTCCGTATTGAATTGCTCGTTATCGATCTCCTTGAACAGTTCAGCATCGTGCTTAGAGCAAAGCCCTGTGAAAGTTGAAGCATCATTCCGCCCAACTCTTTTGAACTCCATTTTCAATTTCCTCTTCTCAATGCAATATCTGGGCATCATGACGTGCCCCTCGGCCTGAACTAAATCGAGGATGCGCGAGTTTTGGATGGAGTGTGCGCGGATCGGCGGCTCTTCACAGTCCATCAAAGGATGTAGACAGCGGTAAAATCCCGCCTGCTGGGCCTTCACCAAAAGCTGCAATTCTTCGTTCGCCATGAAGGGGCTCGGGATTGAGCAGCCAAATTACCTTAACTGACCCGAAGTTGTAAAACGTGCCCGCACCTTGTGTGCCATGCCACACCGCCACCGGCTTAGGGACAGCTATGGCCTCGGCTTTTCGGTGGCCGGGTCTGACGTATGTCTCTTGTGGTTCACGAACGTGCTTATGAATTCACGCCCACGCTACCGTCCCCCGACAACGGCAGATTAGCGCCGGTGAGGTCGTGCGCCGCGTCCGAGCACAGGAACACGATCGCTGCCGCCGTCTCCTCGGCCTGTCCCGACCGGCCAAGCGCCAAAGCCGCGCGCCGGGCCGCTTACGCCCCGAACAGCGTTTGGCTCGCCAAGGCGGCGCCTTGCGTCAGGGACCTTAGTTTCGCCCAGGCGATTTGTGGATGCGAGCGGCCGCCGAAGCCGTAGTCGCACCCCGGTCGCGCCGCGACGGCTGGATGTCGATACCATTCATATCGGACGCCGCGAGAGTCCGTCGCGGCGCGTGCGCTTGGGCATTTTGCGCGCGATCCCGATGATGCCCACGCTCCACGGGATGCAAGTCTTGCTGGCTGTGCCAGGGGCATCTCTTCCTATTTCGATCCGCCTTCAAAGACTGAGCACGCGTCCGGACAATCAAAGCTGCGAAATCGCTTGCAAAAAACATGCGGCAAAGAGAATACTTTCGGCGCTTCGGACACGAATAAACACCGGCCGAAGCTTGCCGCCTGACGCGAGTTCGCGATCGGCGTCCAAAACAACAAACTGTTTCTAGGGAGAAACCAATGCGACGTTTTCTGGCCGGGCTGGGCATCGCCGGCTTGCTGATCATGCATCCGCTGGTCGCGCATGCCGCCGATCTCACCGCCGACACCATCCTCACAGACGGCAAGATCGTCGCGCTGGATTCGAAGGACACGAATGCTGCGGCTATCGCCATTAAAAACGGCCAAATCCTCGCAGTCGGAACGGCCAACGACGTCAAGAAACTGTCGGGGCCACAGACGAAGACCATCGATCTGAAAGGGCGGACCGTTATTCCGGGACTGATCGATTCGCATATTCACGCCATTCGCGCGGGCCTCACCTTCTCGACCACGCTGGATTGGTCGGGCATCAAGACCATCAAGGAGGCGATGGAAAGCATTCACGAAGCGGCACACACGTCGCCGCCCGGCTCCTGGATCATGGTGCTCGGCGGCTGGAACAAGGACCAATTCGCCGAACATCGGGCGCCGACAGCCAAGGAGCTCGAAGACGCCGCGCCCGATCATCCAGTCTATATCCAGCATCTTTACGATTTTGCTGTTTTGAGCCCGCTGGCGATGAAAACACTCGCTATCACGGCCGAAAGCAAAGTTCCGCCCGCCGGCAAAGTGGAGGTGGATTCAACCGGCAAGCCGACCGGCGTGATCACCGCCGGCGGCAACGTGCCGACGCTGGCGCGCCTCGCGGGACGGCTACCCAAGCCGAACCGCAAGGATCAAATCGCCGGCACCCGCAAGTTCTTTCGCGCCCTCAACCGCTCGGCGGTGACCGGCATTCTCGACGAGGTCGGCGGCGGATTGTCCTCGGCTCATTACCGCCCGCTCTTCGACATATGGCGCAATGGCCAGCTCACCGTGCGCGTGCGCTTCGATGTCATGTCGCAGAAGCGCGGGCACGAACTGCAAGACGTGCAAGGTATGATGCAATTGATTCCGCCGCGCTGGGGCAACTCCTGGCTTCGGGTGCTGGGTCTTGGCGAAATCCTCATTTGGGGCGTGCACGACGGCAGCGTGAATGCCACCAAACCATTCACGGCCACGCCGGAAGCCAAGAAAGCCCTGCTGGAATTTGCCACCTGGGCCGCCCAAAATTCGTACACGGTGCATATCCACGCTTCCAGCAACCACAGCGCCGAAGCCATTCTCGATATCTTCGAGCAGGTCAACAAGGTGCACCCGATCACCAAGCTGCGGTGGACGATCGTCCATATTGAAGACGCAACCGACCAAACCTTGCACCGGATGAAAGCACTGGGCATGGGATATGCGGTGCAGGATCGGCTCTATTACGGCGGAAATGCCTACATAAAGCTGCACGGCGCAGAAGTTGCCCGCCGTGCGCCGCCGATCATGACGGCCATCCGCGCTGGACTGGTCGTCGGGGCCGGCACCGATTCAATTGCAGTCTCGCCCTACAACGCGTTCATCTCGCTGCATTGGCTGGTCACCGGCAAGACCTTGACCGGTCAATCGACGCGGGGACCGGACCAACTCCCCTCGCGCCTTGAAGCCCTCAAGATGTACACACTGAACAGTGCGTGGTTGACGTACGAAGAAAACGAGCGCGGCTCGCTGGAAGTGGGCAAGCTCGCCGATCTCGCCGTACTCGACAGCGATTACCTGACGGTACCTGTCGATGAAATCCCCAGGATCACGTCGCAGTTGACGATGGTTGGCGGCAAAATCGTCTATGCGTCCGGACCGTTCGCCGCGGATGAACAGCATTAGAAGCGCCGCTGGTCCGATCCTGCCGATACCGAGGACTTACTAATTATCCCAACGCCCGGCGCCAGACGCGCCGGGCGTTTCCAATTCCTGACGTACCGTTAAGTCATTCACGATCGAGCGATCTGGCGCATTGTGTTTCGGCTTATCGCCGAAGTCATCACCACAATTTTCGCCTGACCGCCGCAAATTCGCCTGCTGATATCGGCTCCGACCGGTCAGTCTTGCCGGTATTGGATTGAGTAGTGTTGGTGAGCGTGCCTCCTACCCCGGCTCATCTTCTTCGTAAGACATTTGTCGCCGGCCCTCACCGCTTCTGGGCCGTAATTCTCCAGGGCATGGCGTCGCGCGGCCGCATATCCATATTGCGCCACGGCCTGCCTTATTTGCTGGCATTGAGATGGCGTGGGGCTTGCGGCGTCGTCCGCAAATGAAGGATTTGCCAGTAGCAAAAATGCGCCAGTCAGAAGGAGACGCTTCGGCATGGCTGCAGGTCCTGCTTGTTTCGCTCGCCACGTCACTGTGCGGCGGGGCGTGGGTTTGAGCACTGGCTCTTTAACGGTTATCTACGATCTTGGTTGCGAACCGGCCTCAATTACGCATCTCGCCGCTGCGAGATGGCCTGTACCGATCGGAATTCGAATTAACTCGTCGCCAAATCAGTCGCGCCACGCCGTCGGCGTGTCGAAAAATTGCGCGTTTGCGGACGTGAGCCCTTTTTACGCCCCGAACAGCGCCCGGCTCGCCAAGGCGGCGCCTTGCGTCAGGGACTTCAGCTTCGCCCAGGCGATTTGTGGATGCGAGCGGCCGCCGAAGCCGCAGTCGCATCCGGCCAAGATTCTCGCGCCCCACGCGCTGCGCGAAGTTGCGGATGCGCTGGGCGACCAGATCCGGGTGCTCGACGACATCGGTCGAATGCGTCACCACGCCGGGGACGACGATCTTGCCTTGCGGAAGCTTGACCTCGTCCCAGACGACGAACTCGTGTTCGTGGCGCACATTCGCCGCCTCGAAAAGATAGGCCTGCGCGCGCACGCGCAGCATCACATCCACCATGTCGCGCATCTCGATGTCGTAGGCGTGCGGTCCATGCCAACTGCCCCAGCATAGATGATAGCGCACACGGTCCTCCGGGATGTTGCGCAAGGCATGATTGAGCGCCTCGACGCGAAGCAGGCAGCGCTTCTTGAACGCGTCCAATCCCATCTCGATCCCGATGCGATCCCACAAGGCCGGCAGCCACGCGTCGTCGACCTGCAGGATGAGGCCGGAGGCGGCGATCATCTCGTATTCGGTGCGGATGGCTTCCGCGAAGGCGAAGAGGAACTCTTCCTCCGATGTGTAGTACTCGTTGCGCCAGTAAGGCTCGAGACTGGACGGCGCCGTCGCGGTCAGAAAGCCCTCCTCCCCCGGCTTCAGATTGTTCTTGAGCAGGTCGATCTCGCGCTGCGTCGTCGCCTGACCTTTGTAGGCGATGGGGCCCCGGCAGACCCAATGTTGCCGCCTCGGCTTGATGTCCTCCGACGCGGTATAAAACAGCGTCCCTTTCGCCGTCGCATATTTGTAGAAATCCGCGAAGGCTTCGCGGTCCTTGCCTTGCAGCATGACCGGGGTGCCCTTCGGCTCGCCCGCCTCGAAGCCTGCGAAGCGGTCGTCGACATAGGAGAGCCAGTCGCCGCCCTTCGAGTATTCGCCCTCGTTGATCACGTCGAGGCCCACGTCCCGCTGGCGGGCGACGACCTCCGCCACCGAAGCCGCGACCTTCTCGCGATAGTCCGGCATGGCGGGATCGAATTGGGACAGCCCGGGCAGGCTGCCAACATGGGTGGTCAGGATCTTTTCGCTGCTTCGCCTCAATTCACCGCTCCTCAAACCCGCTTGCGCGCGCGTCGGCCCCCGCCGAAATCGCCGTTGATTTTTACGCTACCGCCCGCCCGACACATTGAGCACCGCGCCGGTGATATAGGACGCGGCGTCGGAGAGCAGAAACAGGATCGTCTCGGCCACCTCCTCCGCCCGTCCCGGCCGGCCCATGGGCAACAACGGCGCCACGCGCTCGAGCCGGCCCGGCTCGTGGATCTCGGTATCGATGACACCGGGGCGCACCGCGTTGACGCGAATGCCCTCCTTGACCACCTCGCGCGCGAGGCCGAGCGTAAGCACGTCGACGCCGCCCTTGGCCGCGGCATAGCAAACATATTCGCCGGCGCCGCCGATCAGCGTGCCGACGGTCGACAAGAGCACGATGGCGCCACCCGGCCCGCCCTTGGCGGTCGACATGCGGCGCACCGCGGCGCGCGAACACAACAGCGCGCCGATCAAATTGACATCGACCACGGCGCGGATCGTTTCCACACTGGCGGCATCGAGCCGCGAGTTCTTGCCGACGATGCCGGCGCTGTGCACGAAATGCGTGACCGGACCGAGCGCCGTGGCGGCTTCGTCGAACACGCGCTCGATATCGGCTTCCTGCGCCATGTCGCCTGCAAGCGCCACCGCCTTGCGGCCAGCGGACTCGACCGCTTTGACCACGCTCGCGGCGGCTTGCGCGTTGCTCTTATAATTGACCGCGACGTCGTAGCCGCGCGCCGCGGCAAGCCGGGCGGTGGCGGCGCCGATGCCGCGGCTACCGCCGGCGATGAGAAGAACGGGCATGCTCGGCTCCTGACTTCGAAACCGAGAAACCAGCACGATCAGGCCGGCCGGCGCAACAGGCCGACGGCAAAAAAATAAAGCGCGATGGCCGATAGCGGGATGCTGATCGCCGGACCGGGCGTGAGGTTGCTCGCCACGGCGATGAATGCGAGCACCGCCCAGGCGGCGAGCAGCGCGATGTTGAAGGCGCGCCAGCGCTTGACCCGCAGCGGGTGCAGGAACTTTATCGGCACGAAGGTCAGCACCACCAGCGCGGCGACGCCGGCGGCACCGATCCAGGGCGGCGGCTCCAGCACGTAGAGATAAAAGGCCGCGAGATTCCACACCACCGGAAAGCCGCGGAAATAATTGTCGTCGGTCTTCATCTCCCGGTCGGCGAAATAGAGCGCGCCGGAGATGCAGACGGCGATGCCCGCGATCAGCGCCACGGCGGGCGGCAGCAACCCGCTGGCGCTGATGGCATAGGCCGGCACGAAGACGTAGGTGACGAAATCGACCACCATGTCGAGCGTTTCGCCCGACCAGCGCGGCAAGACTTCGGCGACGCGGAAGCCGCGCGCCAGCGGTCCGTCGAGGCCGTCGACGAGGAGCGCGACGCCGAGGGCAAAGAACATCGCCGCCCAATGGCCGCCGGTCGCGAGAACCAGCGCCAGGAAGGCGAGCGCCGCGCCGGTGGCGGTAAAGACATGGATGGCGAAGGCGCGGATGGTGGTGAAGCGCGGCACGCGGGGTGCTTTCCGGTTTGAGCATGGCCCATTCCCCGCGCAAGCGGGGATCCAGAGCCGATATCGCTAGCCTTGCGAGGCGGCTCCGGGTCCCCGCTTGCGCGGGGACGAACGGTCATGAATGCCCTCTATTGGTTGCCCCAATCCAATTTGACGATCTCGCAGGAGCGGCCGGCGAGATTCCAGTTGCGGCCAAAGCCGCGGAAGCGCGACTTGTCGGCGCGCGCGACGATGACATCGGGCCCGACCCAATATTCGCTGTTGCGGATCACGACGTTCTCGCCGCCCTGCTTGCCGCGCACCGGGCTGATGGCGCCGCCGCCGTAATTGCCGAGGCTGACGACGCGCGTCTCGCCCTGAGTCTCGTAGCTGATCGGCACCTGGTGCACGCCGAGGAACTGGCCGACCAGGATCGACAGCAGCTGCGTGGTGCCGCCGACGCGGCCGGTGAAGATGCGGGTCAGCCCCTTCACCGCCTGGATCGGCGCCTTCTCGTCGATGAACAAGGCCACGGTCCAGTTGCCGCGCGCCATGATGCCGGGCAGGTCCATCATGATGCCGGCCTTCAGGCCGGACAAATCGACGGTGTCGATATGCCCCTCGTCGATGCGGATGCCGGCCCAGGTCTGGCAGCGTTCTTCCGTGGGCGGATGATTGCCGAGCGAGAGCACGCAAGGACAAAACACCGTGCAACTGCACGACAGCGCCATCTCGCCTTTCAAGGTCCAAGCTTCGGTCACGGTTTCACTCCCGGCTTTTGTCGTTGCAAGCTTATATCGAATGTCCCGGCCAATGCGCCGCCACGGCGCCCGCCACCACCGCCACACCGATGACGATCATGACGACGCCGAGGGCGTGGCTGAAGCGGCGGCCGGACAGCATCTTCTCGATCGTCATCACCACGCCGAGCCCGGCCATCCACACGATGTTCATGACGCCGACGGCGAACATCACCCCCATCATCGCCCAGCAGCAGCCGAGGCAATAGAGCCCCTGCTGCAGGCCGAGCCGGAAGACGCCGCGCGGTGTCGTCTCCCAATGAGCGAAGAAGAAGGGAAACGGGCGCTGGCATTGCGTCAGGCAGGCATGCTTGAGCGCGGAGAACTGGTAGAGGCCAGCGGCGATGAAGATCGCGCCGGAAAAGAGCGCGCTGGCCGAGGCCATGCCGGCATCGAGAAGCGCCAGGCGCGTGAAGGCGTACTGCGCGAGCGCGGCGAGCGCGGCAAAGCCGAGCCAGACCGCGGCATACCCTGCGCCGATCACCAAGGGCGAGACGATGCGCTCGCCTTTTTTGGCGGCGGTCTCGGCGATCTCGGCATAGGTGAGGATCATCGGCCCGGCGCTCGGCAGCATCATGGCGAACACCATGGCGGCCCACATCAGCGCCACCAGCGCAAAGCCGCCGACGCCCCAGGCGCCGACCGGCATCAGCGCCACGCCGAAGGTCGGCTGGCAGAGCAGCGTCAGCACCCGCGGCAGCGTATCCAGCACGCCCATGCCCGGCCCGAGCGCGCCAGGCGAGCCGCCCATGCCGGCGACCAGCACAGCAAGATAGAGCCAGCCGAGCCCGGTGAGCGCGATGACGCAGGCCGCCGCCATCAGGCGCGGGCGGCCGAAGGCGCGTTTGAGCCCGCCGCCGGCGGGCGGCAGCGGCATCAGGTTAGGACCGGCGGTCTGGCTCATTGGCAAGGGTTTCCGGGGGGAACCGGCGCGTGTTAAGGCGATTAAGACCGCAGCATAGTGGACCACATTGATGTCGGACAAATCGGAGCTGGAAGCGATCGTGGTCGGTGGCGGGCCGGCCGGCCTGACCGCGGCCGTGGCACTGGCGGCCGGCGGCATCGAGACCGCCCTGGTGGGCGCGGCCCCGGGCCCGGGCGACAACCGCACCTCCTTCCTGGTGGAAAGCTCGATCGCGGCGCTCACGGCGCTCGGGGTGTGGGAGCGTTGCGCAACGCACGCCGCGCCGCTGCGGGTCATGCGCCTGGTCGACGACACCGGGCGGCTGTGGCGCGCGCCGGAGGCCAAGTTCTCGGCTTACGAGATCGATCTCGACGCCTTCGGCTATAATATCGAGAACCGCCATCTGGTCGCGGCATTACAGGAGCGGGCGCGCGCCCTGCCCGCGCTGCGCCTCATCGAGGACGAGGTGGTCGAGGTCACCACGGGCACCGCGGCGGTGACGGTGTCGCTGAAGAGCGGCGAGAGCCTGCGCGCGGCGCTCGCCGTCGGTGCCGATGGCCGCCATTCGCTCAGCCGCGAGGCGGCCGGCATCGGCATGACCTCGCGCCGCTACCGGCAGACCGCCCTCACCGTCAGCTTCGCCCATAGCCGTCCGCATCACGACGCATCGACCGAGTTCCACACGCCGAGCGGCCCGTTCACCGTGGTGCCGCTGCCGGGCGACCATTCGAGCCTGGTCTGGGTGCTGGAGCCGCGCGAAGCGGAAGCCATGTCGGCGCTCGAGGATGACGAACTGTCGGCCGAGATCGAAGCGCGCTCGCACTCAATTTTGGGACGGATCGCGGTCGAGCCCGGGCGTGGGCTCTTCCCCTTACGCGTGGCGACAGCGCGCCGCTTTGCCGCCAATCGCATCGCCTTGGTCGGCGAAGCCGCGCATGTGGTGCCGCCGATCGGCGCGCAAGGACTCAATCTCGGGCTGCGCGACGCCGCCAGCATTGCCGAGGCCGCGCTCGCCGCCGCCCGCGTCGGCCACGACATCGGCGGGCCGGAGGTGATGACGCGCTACGAGCGCATGCGCCGCGCCGATGTCGGCAGCCGCACGCTGGCGATTGACGTGCTCAACCGTACGCTGCTCACCGATCTATTGCCGGTGCAGGGCGCGCGCGGTCTTGCGCTCTATGCCATCGACCAGATCGGCCCGTTGCGGCGCGTGCTGATGCGCGAGGGCGTCACGCCGCGCTTTGCCCAGCCGAAGCTGATGCGCGGGGAAGCGCCGTAAATCCCGTATTCCGCGATGCGCCTTGGCCGGTTAGGGCCGTTCACTTTGACCCAGAACCAAACTCCGTTCATTCCCATCCCCGGCTGCGCGGGGACAGGCTCCAGCGGGAATCCAGAAAAGACGGCAATGACTGCATGTTTGGCTCTGGGTCCCCGCTTGCGCGGGGACGAACGGGTGATCCCCTCTAGCGTCGAATTGCTCTAGGCCGCCGCCGCAAACTCCGCTTGCACCGATTTCTCGAACGCCAACAACTTCTGCACGCTCGGGCGGCTGGTCATGCGTTCGAAATGCGCCATGCAATTGGCAAATCCGGAAACGTCGAGGTCGAATTGCTGCCCGCGCCGGAAACACCAGAAGAAGTGCGCATCCACGGCGGTGAAATGGTCGAAGAAGAAGTCGCGACCTTTCAGCAGCTCGTCGGCGATCTGATAGTTCTCGAACAATAGGCCTTGCGCCAGCTTGCGCACGCTGTCAGCGGCGTCCGGAAGGTCGCAGACACGCGCCGGCGCATTGAGCCGCGACAGGAACGGATGGATGCCGCCCGAACACCAGGCCAGCATCGCCACCGCCTGCAGTTCCTGCCAGGGGTCGCTCGGCAGCAGCCTGGCTTGCGGGAAATTGCGCGCGATCCATTGCTGGATGGCGACGTTCTCGGTCAGCGGCTTCCCATCAACCACAAGCACCGGCACTTTGTGCTTCGGATTGAGCTTGAGATATTCCGGAGACTTTTGCTGTTGTTTGCGCAGGTTGACGGTGCGCACCGAAAAGCTCGCATTGGCTTCGGTCAGCGTGACATAGGGGACGAGCGAGCACGCGTTCGGCGCGTAGTACAAGATAATTTCCATTCGAAGCTCCGGAATTGTCCTGGTTCATCGGTGAGGGGAAGGGCGTCGCAAAGGACAGGCCCAGCAACATACCATGCCGAGGCGGGCGACGTCACATGACGGGCAAGTGCCCTGACCGGCCACGCCTGGCAATCGGCCGCCAAGCAGACCTGATCCGCGCTTGATCTGCGTCAAACGCCGGCGCCCGGCGCCGGACAAGACTGCGCCTGCTTCGCCCGCCGCCCGCGCGGGCCGCTTTGGAATGCGGCCAGCGCCGAAGCCGGAGACCCACCATGAAATACGAAGACCCCGGCTGCGCCTATTGTCCGGACACGGTGCGCGCCTGCCGCGACGGTCAATCGGCCGAACGCGGTCCCGGCTTTTGCCCCAGCCAGGTCGACCCGAACGGCATCGATGCGGCGGCCAGCCAATACGACGACGCCGAGATCCGCCGCATCTCGCAGGTCTCCGCCGCAGTCGAGGCCGAGGGCTACTGCAAATGGGCGCGCGTGCAGGAGATCTGCGAATTCGCCAAGCGCATGGGCTACAAGAAGATCGGCATCGCCACCTGTATCAGCTTCGTCGATCACGCCAAGGTGCTGAGCGGCATCCTGGAAAGCCACGGCTTCGAGGTGGCCTCGGTCGCCTGCAAGCATGGCGGCATCGCCAAGGAAGAGCTGGGCATCAAGGACGCGGAGAAAATCCGCCCCGGCACCTTCGAGCCGATCTGCAATCCGGTGGGCCAGGCCGAGTTGCTCAAGCGCGCCGGCTGCGAGTTCAACGTCGTGCTCGGCCTCTGCGTCGGCCACGACAGCCTGTTCTTCAAGCACGCCGCAGGGCTCACCACGGTGCTGGTGGCGAAAGACCGCGTGCTGGCGCACAATCCGATCGGCGCGCTCAATCTGGCCGACACTTATTACAGCCGGGTGTGGGGACCGCAGCGGCCGGCAAAGCCGCCGAAGATTCCGGCCGAAGGACGGCGCAAAAACGCCGAGGCGTGAACGGGGGCGTCGAAACATCTCCGTTCATTCCCGTCCCCGCCTGCGCGGGGACAAGCTCCAGCGGGAATCCAGGTACATTAAATCTAAGCTTGATTGTGTGGCCCTGGGTCCCCGCTTTCGCGGGGACGAGCGGAGATAGATTCGCGCGCCTATTATCTATCGAGCTTCGGCGCCTTCTTGACCCCGGGGGCGTCGCGGAATTGCGGCGCGATCGGCAATGGCAGCGCCGGCATGGTTTCGCCCGAGGCGCTCGCGACCTGGTGCGCAAACAGGCCGCGTGCGACGAAATGCGGATCGCGCAGCGCTTCTTCGAGCGGCGTGACGATCGTGGCGCAGCAGTCGGCCCGCGCGAGGTTCGGCCGCCATTCCTCGGCGGTCTTTCGCGCGATCAGCTTGGCCGCGGCGGCCCGCGTCGCCTTGGGATCGCGGCGATCGTCAACGAACTCCTCGGGCAAGCCGATCGCCGCGGTGAAGGCGAGCCAGAACTTCTGCTCCAGCGCGCCACAGGCGACGAGCTTGCCGTCCTTGGTGGGATAGAGCTGATAGCGCGGCGAGCCGCCGGCGAGATGCAATTCGCCCGGCTTGGGAAAACGGCCGGCGGCTTGCCCGAGCGCCAGCGCATACCAGGCGAAGGTGAACATGGCGTCGGTCATGGCGATGTCGAGATACGAGCCCTCCCCGCTTTGCTCGCGCGCGCGCAGCGCCAGGAGAATGTTGATCACCGCCGGAAAACTGCCGCCGGCAATGTCGGCGATCAAAGCGGGCGGCGGCACCGGATGCTCGATCGGCCCCGGCTGCAAATCGAGCAGGCCGGTATTGCCGATATAATTAATGTCATGGCCGGCTTCGCCGGCGCGCGGCCCGCCCTGGCCGTAGCCGGAGATCGAGCAGTAGATCAGCCGCGGATTGAGCTTGCGCAGATCGTCATAGCCAAGACCGAGCCGCGCCATGACGCCGGGGCGGAACTGCTCGATCAGGATGTCGGCGCGCGCGATGAGCGGCTTGAGCTTCTCGCGCTCGGCTTCGCTCTTGAGGTCGAGCGTCAAAACCTGCTTGCCGCGGTTGAGCAGCGCGAAGGGCGCGCTCTCGTCTCCGAGTCTCGGCACAAAGCGGCGCATGTCCTCGCCGCCCGGCCGCTCGATCTTGATCACCTCGGCGCCCGCCTCCGCCAGCATCAGCGCGGCGAGCGGCCCCGGCAGCAGCGTCGAAAAATCGAGCACGAGCAGTCCGGAGAGCGGCTGCATGGATCACCTAAAAAGGAGTGGCGGCAGCGTACCCGATTTCACCATCCACATCACCGTGGTCAGCGTGAACACGGAGACCAGCGTGCCCACCAGCACCGCGCTCGAGGCCTGCTCGACCCAGCAGTCGTATTGCCGCGCGAAGACGAAGACGTTGAGCGCCGGCGGCAGCGCCGCCATCAGCACCGCGGTGTCGATCCAGATCTGGTCGAACGGGCCGAACAGCGACAGCAGTAGGAACACCAGCACCGGATGCAGGACCAGCTTCACCGCGGTGAGCGGCGGGATTTCCCACGGCATCTTCTTCAGCGGCCGCAGCGCCACCGTGACGCCGAGCGCGAACAGCGCCGTCGGCGCCGCCGAATTCTGCAGGAACTGCATCAGCCGTTCGATCGCCAGCGGCGGCTCGAAATGCAGCGCCGCCGACAAGACGCCGAGCGCACTGGCGATGATCAGCGGGTGGCCGGCGACGCGCTTGACCACTTCCAGCGCGATCGCCGGCACGCTCATCGGCTGATGGCCGCGCAGCGCCATCAGGAACGGCACCATGGTGAACAGGATGATGTTGTCGAAGCAGAAGATCAGCGCCACCGGGACCGCGGCCTGGGCCCCGAGCGTCGCCAGCGCCAGGCCCGGGCCCATATAACCAATATTGCCGTAGCCGCCGGCGAGCCCGGCGATGGCCGACTCCCCCACATTGCCCTTGCGGATGGCCATGCCGATGGCAAAGGAGACGGAGAAAGCCCAGAAGGTGGCGAGCGTGGTGGCGAAGACGAAATCGACGCGGGCCAGTTGTTCCAGCGGGGTCTTGGCCAGAATCCGGTAGAAGAGTGCCGGTAGCGACACATAGACGATGAAGAAATTCATCCAGGCCATGGCCGTGTCGGGGATCTGCTTGATCCGCCCACAGGCAAAGCCGATGAAGATCAGCCCGAAAAACGGGGCGGCAAGATTGAAAACCTGGATCATCCGGCAAAATCCTGGCCGTCGCTGCGGCACGTCAAGGGGTCGCATGCCGGGCCCACTTGGCGCGGCCTTTGCATTCCTCTAAACGGCGGAAAACCCGTTTGGAAGGACCTCGCGTGAAACTGCCCCGCCCTTTCTTTGCCCCGCTCGCCATCGGCGCGCCCGCCCCTTTGCGCGAACTGCCGGTGCGGCTCGAGCGCATGATCCATTTCGTGCCACCGCATCTGGAAAAGCTGCGCGCCAAGGTGCCCGAGCTCGCCCGCCAGGTCGACGTGGTGCTCGGCAATCTGGAGGACGCCATTCCGGTCGACGCCAAGGAGGCGGCGCGCGCGGGCTTCATCGCCATGGCCAAGGCGACCGACTTCGGGGCGACCGGCCTGTGGACGCGCATCAACGCGCTCAACTCGCCCTGGGCGCTCGACGACGTGATGCAGATCGTCGGCGAGGTCGGCGACAAGCTCGACGTGGTCATGCTGCCCAAGGTCGAGGGCGCCTGGGACATTCATTATCTCGACCAGCTCCTGGCGCAGCTCGAAGCGCGCCACGCGATCAAGAAGCCGATCCTCATCCACGCCATCCTGGAAACGGCGCAAGGCGTCAACAATGTCGAGGCGATCGCCACCGCTAGCCCTCGCATGCACGGCATGAGCCTCGGCCCGGCCGACCTTGCCGCCTCGCGCGCGATGAAGACGACGCGCGTCGGCGGCGGCCATCCCGAATACAAGGTGCTGGCCGATGCGCAGGGCGACGCGCCGCGCGCGGCCTATCAGCAGGATCTCTGGCACTACACCATTGCGAAAATGGTCGACGCCTGCGCCGCCGCCGGCATCAAGCCGTTCTACGGGCCGTTCGGCGACTTCTCCGATCCCGCCGCCTGCGAGGCGCAATTCCGCAACGCCTTCCTGCTCGGCTGCGTCGGCGCCTGGTCGCTGCATCCGACGCAGATCGACATCGCCAAGACGGTGTATTCGCCCGACCCGGCGGAGGTCGCCTTCGCCAAGAAGATCGTCGAGGCCATGCCGGACGGTGCCGGCGCGGTCATGATCGACGGCAAGATGCAGGACGACGCCACTTGGAAGCAGGCCAAGGTCCTGCTCGACCTCGCCAGGCTGGTCGCCGCCAAGGACCCGGACATGGCAGCGCGCTATGGGCTCTAGCCCCGCCCTGGCGCGGGCGGCCGAGATGCATTATCTGGATGACATCATGAATAAGATGCGAAACGCGAAATATACAATCGGCCAGGTGGTGAAACACCGCCTGTTTCCGTTCCGCGGGGTGGTTTTCGACATCGACCCGGTGTTCGACAACACCGAGGAGTGGTGGCAGTCGATCCCGGCCGAAATCCGCCCGAGCAAGGACCAGCCCTATTACCACCTGTTCGCCGAGAACTCCGAGACCGAATATATCGCCTACGTCTCGGAGCAGAACCTGCTGCCCGACACCTCGGGCGACCCGATCCGCCATCCGCAGGTACCGGAAGTATTCGAGCAGGACGACGACGGCAGCTATCGCCCGCGGCAGAGCCAGTTCAATTAGCGTTTCGTCATTCCGGGGCGCTCGCGGTAGCGAGCGAACCCGGAATCCAGAGCGGCATCTATGGGATTTGGCCCTGGATTCCGGGTCCGCGCTTTCAGCGCGTCCCGGAATGACGGAGAAAAAATCCGCCACCAACAAAAAAGGCGCGGCCGGAGCCGCGCCTTTCTCAATTCCGCTGCGCTAGCTTATTTCTTCTGCGGCTGCTGCGATTCCAGCTTCTTGCGCGCCTCTTCCGCCTTCTTTTGCAATTCGGACTGCAGCTTGCGCTGCTGCTCTTCGAACACCTTGGGATCGGTGGCCGGGCCGTCATAGGCCTTGGCGAAATCGTGGAGCGGCAGCGGCAGGCTGATCGGCGTGCCCTGCATGTTGATCGCCTGCACCGTGAGGGTTTTCCCCTTCTTCATCTTGGCGATCATGTCGTCGGTGACCGGATAGTCCGACATGCAGCCGACCGGGAAGCAGATCTTGTAGGGCTCGTTCACCGGCGTGCCATTGTCGATGATGACGCGGGTGCCGTGCTGCAGCTGCATGCCGAGCGGCACCGTCACGCGCAGCACCTTCGGCAGGCCTTCCGGCTCGAACAGCTGCACGATGGCGACCGGCATTCCGTTTTCCAGCCGGCCGTCCTTGGTGACGACGCAGACTTTCTTGTTGTTGGTATCCTTGCCCTGACCGCAAACCTTCATCCACGGCGAATACATGAGCTGCGGCGGGTTCTGCGCCGCCTGCGGCTGCGGCTTCGCCGCCGGCGCCTTCGGGGCCGCCTTGGGCGCCGATTTCGCCGGCTTGTTGTTCTGGGCGAGCGCGGGTGGCGCCGCCAGCGTGGCGGCGGCAAGCAAGCCGAAAGCGGCCGCCGTGGCGGTCAGCGCCCGGCCCCAAAGCCGAGGCGATGCGATCCGATAATCCATTGCTATTGATCCTTTGTTCCCACCATTCGCGGGCCCCCGGCCATCGCGGATGGTCGCCTCTCGCCCGGCTCTGTCCCCATCAAATGCGGCATGAGCGTGACCGGGTCGCGCTGCCTGATAGCCGATCTTGCGCCTGCAATAAAGCCACGAATATGCGGAAATTACGTGGCCAGCCGCGACGCGCCCCATGTGTTAGATTGCGCGCAAACGGAAACAAATCGCATTCGACCCTTGCTCTTGCACCCCTGGGCGCAGCAAAACACGATGCATTGGCCGGCTTCGCGCCGGCAGGTGATGCTCGGCGCGCTCGCCGCCGCCACCACCTGGGTATTTCGTCCGGCGCGGGCCGCCGACGCGCCGCACGCCATCGCCATGCATGGCAAGCCGGCCTGGGGCCCCGATTTCAGCCATCCGAGCTATGCCAATCCCGCCGCGCCCAAAGGCGGGCAACTGGTGCAAGGCGTGCTCGGCACCTTCGACAGTCTCAATCCCTTCATCGTACAGGGGCTGCCGGCCGTCAGCATCCGCAGCTACGTGGTCGAAAGCCTCATGGCGCGCGGCTATGACGAGCCCTTCACGCTTTATGGACTGCTCGCGGAAGCGGTGGAGACCGACGCGGCGCGCAATATCGTCACCTTCACCATCGATCCCGCCGCGCGCTTTTCCGACGGTACACCGGTGACGCCGGAGGATGTGATCTTCTCCTGGTCATTGCTGCGCGATCACGGCCGACCGAACTTCGGCATCTATTACGCCAAGGTGCGCAAGGCGGAGAAGGTCGGCGCGCGCGGCGTGCGCTTCGATCTCACCGGCGCCGACGATCGCGAGCTGCCGCTAATCATCGGCTTGATGCCGATCCTCGCCAAGCATGCGATCGACGTCGCGACCTTCGAGCAGACGAGCTTCGCGCCGCCGCTCGGCAGCGGACCCTATACCGTTGCCGCGGTGAAGCCGGGCGACAGGGTCACCTTCAAGCGCGACCCGAACTATTGGGGGCGCGATCTCGCCATCAATCGCGGCTCGTGGAATTTCGACACCGTGCGCTTCGACTATTACCGCGACGGCAACACGCATTTCGAGGCGTTCAAGCGCGGCCTCTACGACGTGCGGGCGGAGACCGATCCCGGCCGCTGGCAGATGGCTTATGATTTCCCGGCCTTGCGCGACGGCCGCGTGGTCAAGGAAAGCTTCCCCTACGGCCTGCCGAAGGGCATGCAGGGCCTGGTGATGAATACGCGGCGCGCGGTCTTCGCCGACATCCGCGTGCGCCAGGCGATCCTCGAACTGTTCGACTTCGAATGGATCAACCGCAACTTCTTCTTCAATCTTTATCAGCGCACCGCCAGCTATTTCGACGACTGCATCCTCTCCGCCCATGGCGTGCCGGCCAGCGCGCGCGAGCGCGAACTGCTGGCGTCGTTTCCCGCCGCGGTGCGGCCCGACATCATGGACGGCACCTGGTCGCCGCCCACGACCGACGGCACCGGCCGCGACCGCCCCAGTCTCAGGCGCGCTTTCGCCCTGTTCCGCGCCGCCGGCTACGAGATCAACGGCACGGCGCTCACCCACAAGGCGAGCGGGCGGGCGCTCGCCTTCGAGATCCTCACGTCGACGCGCGATCAGGAGCGCCTGGCGCTCGCCTATTCGCGCATGCTCAAGCGCGCCGGCATCGATGCGCGCGTGCGCAATGTCGACGCCACCCAGTTCGAGCGCCGGCAGATCTCGTTCGATTTCGACATGATGGAATACCACTGGGAGCAGTCGCTTTCGCCCGGCAACGAGCAACTGTTCTATTGGGGCTCGGACGCCGCCGACCAGCAGGGCAGCCGCAATTACATGGGCGTCAAGTCGAAGGCGATCGACGCCTTGATCGCGGCGATGCTGCGGGCGGTGAGCGAGGAGGATTTCGTCGCCGCCATCCGCGCGCTCGATAGGGTGCTGCTGTCGGGCTTCTTTGTCGTGCCGCTCTATCATCTGCCGGTGCAATGGGTGGCGCGCTGGACCAAGATCAAGCATCCCAAACGCACCTCGCTGTTCGGCTATCTGCCCGAGACCTGGTGGCATGAGGACAAGCCATGATCATCGACGAGGCCGACACGACCGCCCATGGCGCGACGCTCGACGATCTGTTCCGTCGCGCCGGCGTACGCCACCCGCAAGCGCCGGCACTCGTCGATCCGCCCAACCGCGAAAGCTTCACCGACGGCGCTCCGCGCCGCCTCAGTTTCGCCGCCGCCGACCGGGCAATTTCGGCGCTGGCGGCGCGGCTGCGCGAGCTCGGCCTGCCGACTGACACGGTCATCGCCATCCAGCTCGGCAATACGGTCGAGGCGGTGATCGCGCTGCTCGCGGTGCTGCGCGCCGGGTTGATCGCGGCTCCGCTGCCGCTGCTCTGGCGCCGGCAGGAGATGGCGGCGGCGCTGCAATGTGCCGGCGCCAAGGCGATCATCACCGCCAGCCGCATCGGCGACGATGCGGCGGCCGAAACTGCCTTGCAGGCGGCCGCCGATGTGTTCGCCATCCGCTACGTGTGCGGCTTCGGTCGCGACTTGCCCGACGGCGTGGTGCCGCTCGATCCGTGTTTTGCGGATCGCGGCGAAGCGCTCCAACATACGCCGCGGCCGGGGCCGGCGGCGGCGCACATCGCCATGGTCGGTTTCGAGGTCACCGCATCCGGCCTGGTGCCGGTCGCGCGCCATCACGCGGCGCTGATTGCCGGCGGGCTGGCGGTGTTTCTCGAAAGCGGACTGCAGCCCGACGCGGATCTGCTCACAACCATCCCACCCGCCTCCTTCGCCGGCATCGCGCTCACGGTCTTGCCCTGGCTGCTCGGCGGCGGTGCGCTGCACCTGCATCACGGTTTCGATGCGGCAACCTTCGCTGCGCAGGTGAGTGAACTCAAGGACGGCACGCTGGTGCTGCCCGGTCCCCTGCTCGGCCCACTCGCCGCCGCCGGCCATGCGGCGAGGTTGGCGAATATCGTTGCGCTGTGGCGCGCGCCCGAGCGCCTGGCGCTGGCGCCATCCTGGCGCGGCGCGGCGGCGCTCACCGATGTGGCAAGCTTCGGCGAGCTTGGCCTCATCGCCAGCCGCCGCGACGCGGACGGGATGCCGCCGGCCTTTCCGCTCGGCGTTATCGGCGCGCCGCGCGGCGTGAGCGAGGCCATCCCGGTGATCGAAACCGCGCAGGGCGCGCGCGGCACGCTCGCGCTGCGTGGTCCCATGCTGCCGGCCGCGGTTTATCCGCCCGGCGCGGGGATGCCGCCGCGGCCCGCGCGCGAGGAGGCCGGGCTGGTCGATACCGGCTACCCCTGCCGGCGCGAGGACGACGGGCTCGTCGTCACCGGACCGCCCGCCGGCATGGTGAGCGTCGGCGGCTATCGTTTCGCCAGTCCGACGCTGGAGACGCTGGTCGCCGCGCACGATGGCGCCGCCACCATCGCGGCATTGCCCAATGCGCTCCTCGGCGAGCGACTGGCCGGCAGCGCCGGCGATGCCGAGGCGCTTGCCGGCGAACTGCGCGCGCAAGGGGTCAATCCGCTCATCGCCGGCGCCTTTCGCGCGCGCCGGCGGGCCGATGCAGCCTCGTCGCGCGCGTCGTTGACGCGGCGTTAACAGGCGCACTCTATTCTCGCGCGCCTGGGTCACAGTCGCGTTGCCTACTTCATGTCGCTTCAAGGTCCGATCATCGTGGTCGCCGAACAGCCGGCGGCCGACCTCATCGAAGCGCTGAGCGCAGCCGGCGCCTTTCCCGTCGTCGAAGCCAATTGGACCGATGCGCCGACCGCCTTTGTCGCGGTCAAGCCGGCGGCCGTGGTCCTCGCCGAGGCGGGCGCGCCACCAAGCGAATCCTCCGCGCGCATGCTCCGCCTGCAGATCGCGACGGCGAACGGGCCGATCGTCCCGGTGATCGGCCGCGTCCTCGGCAACACCGACGCCGCCCTCCCCGACGCCCTGCCTTCGGATGCCACGCTGCCGGTCGCGCGCCTGATCGCGCGGTTGAGCGCGGCACTACGCGTGCGAGCGCAGCATGCGACGGTGCTGCGTCGCATCGAGACCTTTGCCGCCGAGGGCGGCACGCTGCCGACGATGCCGCTCAATGACGCGCTCGAGGATGCGACCGTGCTCATCGCCGGGCGCGGGCCGCTTTACCCGGGGCTCAGCGTCGCCATCGGCGAGCGCGTCAATATGGTGGGCGCGCTCAGCGTGGAAGCCGCGGCGCGTCACCTCAATGCGCGCGATATCGACGGCATCGTCGTCGGCGACGGCTTCTCGCCGCGCATGGTGGAGGCGTTCCTCACGGCGCTGGCGCAGGAGCCGCGCTTCCGCGATATCCCGGTGGCGGTCATCGGCGAGGCCGCGCGCGATTTCGCCGACGTCATGCCCAATCTCGACCATGTCGACGGCGCGCCGGCGCGGCTGGTGCCGCGCATGCTGCCGCTGGTGCGCATGCATGCCTTCGAGTCCCGGCTCAAGCGCATGCTCGTCTCGCTCGACGCCGACGGCATGTTCGATCCGGAGACCGGACTGTTCACCCGCGACGCCTTCTGGCGCGAGTTGAACAGGGCCATCGCCGATGCCGCCGACCGCAGCCAGGCGCTCTCGGTCGCGCGCTTTTCCTTCGACGGCCCGCGCGACACCCGCGCCGGCCGCGACGGCGCCCGCCTCTTGAGCCGCCTCATCCGCAACATCGACTTCGCCTGGCGCGACGAAGACGGCGCGCTGCTGATGGTGTTCACGCAGACCGATCTGCGCAGCGCGCATGTGGTGGTGCGCCGCATCGCCGGCACGCTGAAGACCGCAATGTTCCCCGCGCGCCGCCCGCACGAAGCGGTTGCCGCCAATGTCACCCTCGCCTCGCTGAAGGCCGGCGATACGCTCAATTCGCTGATGCATCGGGTCATGGGCAGCCAGGTGGTTGCCGCCGAGTAACCGGCGGCTTAGGCTCATTTCCCTGTCAGTCCGGAACCTCGCGCGCAGCGCGTTGACAGGGAGCCCGACCATGCCCAGCAGCCAGCCCGTCCGCATCGACGTCGTCTCCGACGTGGTCTGCCCCTGGTGCTTCATCGGCAAGCGCCGGCTGGAAAAGGCCCTGGCGCTCAAGTCCGACGTGCCGGTCGAGGTGCACTGGCATCCCTATTTTCTCAACGACTGGGTGCCGCGCGAGGGCATGGCGCGGGACGAGTATCTCACCACCAAGTTCGGCTCGCCCGAACGCTATGGCGAGATCGCCCAGCGCGTGTCGGCGGCGGCCGCCGCCGAAGGGCTCACTTATGCCGCCGACATGATGACCCGACAGCCGAATACGATCGATGCGCATCGGCTGATCCGCTGGGCCGGCGGCATCGGCAAGGCGGCGGAGATGAAGCAGCGGCTGATGGATCTCTATTTCACCGAGGGCGCCGACCTCTCCAACCGCGCGGTGCTGGTGCAGGCGGCAAGCGACGTCGGCCTCGACGCCGAAGACGTGCGCGCGGCGCTGGCCAGCGACCAGGACGTGGCCGAGATCGAGCGCGAAGCGCAGGCGGCCAAGGAAGCCGGCATCCAGGGCGTGCCCATGTTCATCTTCGGCGGCAAGTTCGCCGTCTCCGGCGCGCAGGCGCCGGAATATCTGGCCGAGGCGATCGAGCGTTCGGCGCAGGCGGACGACGCTCCCGAATGACCATGACGAGCGCCGCCGCTGAATGCACGACCGCGGCGGCGTTCCGCGGTCGAAGGGCTTGTGACGCGAGGACATGCAACAAATGAGTGACATTGGCTCGACGGTCGAACTGATCAGCTCAACAACCTGTCCGTTCGCCCAGCGGAGCCGCATGGTTCTGTTGACCAAGGGCATCGACTTCAAGGTCACCGAGATCAGCCTCGACGACAAGCCCGATTGGTTTCTAGAAATTTCCCCTTACGCCAAGGTCCCGGTGCTGCGCCATCATGACAGCGTGTTCTATGAATCGGCGGTCATCAACGAATACATCGAAGACACATTCCCGCATCCCCCGCTCTTGCCGCAGGAGCCGTCCCGCCGTGCCTTGGCGCGGATCTGGATCGCGTTTGCCAATGACCGCATGGTGCCGCATGTCTACAAGATGATGCTGAGACAGGATGCGGCGGGCCAACAGGTGCATCGTGAACGTTTGGAAGAAGCCGTCCTGCAGATGGAATTCGAGGGCTTGCGGAAGCTTTCGTCCGGTCCGTTCTGGTTCGGGGATAAGCCAAACCTGGTCGACTTCACGTTCTTTCCACACGTACAACGCTTCGGCGTTTTGAAGCACTACCGTCATTTCAATATTCCAGACGAATGCGAACGGCTTCGAACCTGGCTTGCCGCCATGAACGCGCTGCCGGCCGTGCAGGCCACCAAACCCTCCGACGAGACCTTGATCAAGAACTGGTCGAAATACGCCTTCAACACGAACACGGGGACCACGGCCCGCGACATGCGCGATATTTGACGCGGGCGGCGCAGGCCGACCGAGCCTTAGGCCGCCTTCGCCCGCTCCGCGATCGACGCCAGCCGCCGCAAGATCAGCGTGGTGCCCTTGAGCCGCCGCTCCGGCCGCGGCCAGTCCTCGAAGAAGACGAGCTGCTGCGCCTTGGCGTTCTTCGGGTCGTTGCGCATGCGCACGCTCGAGCCCTGCTCGCGGATATAGCCGATCAGCCCGTCCGGATTGGGGAAGACATTGTCGCGGAAGGCGAGCACCACGCCCTTGGGTCCGGCCTCCACCTTCTCGACATTGGCACGGCGGGAGAGTGCCTTGATCCCCACGATCTGCAGCAGGTAGTCGACCTCCTGCGGCAGCGGGCCGAAACGGTCGACCAGCTCGGCCGCGAAGCTCTCGATCTCGCGCTCGTCCTCGATCTCGGCGAGGCGGCGATAGAGCGCGAGCCGCACCGTCAGGTCGGCGACATAGTTTTCCGGCATCATCACCGGCGTACCGATGGTGATCTGCGGCGACCAGCGGTCGGGAGCGAGCGCGGTCACGCCGGCCTTGAGGCTGAGCACGGCTTCTTCCAGCATCTGCTGATAGAGTTCGAAGCCGACCTCCTTGATATGGCCGGACTGTTCCTCGCCAAGCAGATTGCCGGCGCCGCGGATGTCGAGATCGTGGCTGGCGATCTGGAAGCCGGCCCCGAGCGTGTCGAGCGACTGCAGCACCTTCAGCCGCCGCTCGGCCTGCGGCGTGATGGTGCGGTTGACCGGCAGCGTCAGCAGCGCATAGGCGCGCAGCTTCGAGCGCCCCACCCGCCCGCGCAATTGATAAAGCTGCGACAGGCCGAACCGATCGGCGCGGTGCACGATCAGCGTATTGGCGGTGGGGATGTCGAGGCCGGATTCGATGATGGTGGTCGACAAGAGCACGTCGTATTTGCCGTCGTAGAAGGCCGACATGATGTCGTCGAGCACGGTCGGCGGCATCTGCCCATGCGCGACGGCGACGCGCACCTCGGGCACGTTCTTGTCGAGGAAGTCCTTGGCGTCGGCGAGATCCTCGATGCGCGGGCAGACATAGAAGGCCTGGCCGCCGCGGTATTTCTCGCGCAGCAGCGCCTCGCGCACGGTGATGGGATCGAAGGGCGACACGAAAGTACGCACCGCCAGCCGGTCGACCGGCGGTGAAGCGATGATCGACAGATCGCGCACGCCGGTGAGCGCAAGCTGCAAGGTGCGCGGAATCGGCGTCGCCGTCAGCGTCAGCACATGCACTTCCGAGCGCAGCGACTTCAGCTTCTCCTTGTGGGCGACGCCGAAGTGCTGCTCCTCGTCGACCACCAGCAGCCCGAGGTCCTTGAATTTGATATTTTTGCCGAGCAGCGCATGGGTACCGATGACGATGTCGAGGGTGCCGTCGGCGAGCCCGGCACGCACCTTGGCGAGCTCGGCATTCGTCACCAGCCGCGAAGCCTGCGCCACGTTCACCGGAAAGCCGTGGAAGCGCTCACTGAACGTCTTGAAGTGCTGGCGCGCAAGAAGCGTGGTCGGCACGATCACCGCCACCTGCTTGCCGGTGAGCGCGGCAACGAAGGCGGCGCGCAGCGCCACCTCGGTCTTGCCAAAGCCGACATCGCCGCAGATCAGCCGGTCCATCGGCCGCCCGGCGGCGAGGTCCTTCAGCGTCGCGTCGATGGCGGCCAACTGGTCGTCGGTCTCCTCATAAGGGAAGCCGGCGCAGAATTCATCATAGGCCCCCTCCGGCGCGGTGAATTTCGGCGCCTCGTGCAGTTGCCGCTCGGCCGCGATCTTGATCAATTCGCCGGCGATCTCGCGGATGCGACTCTTCATGCGCGCCTTGCGCGCCTGCCAGTTGCCGCCGCCGAGGCGGTCGAGCTCGACACCCGCCTCCTCCGAGCCGTAGCGCGACAGGAGGTCGACGTTCTCGACCGGCAGATAGAGCTTGGTCTCGTCGGCGTAGTGGATTTCCAGGCAGTCGTGCGGCGCGCCGGCCGCCTCGATCGCCTGCAACCCGGTGAATCGGCCGATGCCGTGATCGACATGCACGACGAGATCGCCGGGGGCGAGGCTAGTCGCCTCGGCGATGAAATTCTCCGCCCGCTTGCTGGCGCGGCGCGGACGCACGAGGCGGTCGCCGAGAATGTCCTGCTCGCTGATCAGCGCCGCGTCCCGCGTCTCGAAGCCGAACTCGATGCCGAGCACCACCAGCGCCACCGTGTGCTTGGGCAGGCTCTGCGCCTGCGGCCACGACGCGACGGGCGTGAGATTGTGCAGTCTGTGGTCGGCGAGCACGTGGCTCATGCGCTCGCGCGCGCCCTCGCTCCACAGCGCGACGCCGACGCGCTTGCCGGCGCTTTGCAAGGCCTGCACGTGCTTGGCCAGCGCCTCGAACACATTGGCGCCGGGCTCGGCGCGCTCGGCGGCGAAATTGTGCCCGGCGCGCGCGCCGATATCGATGACATTGCCGGCTTCCGGCACCGCGAACGGAGACAGCTGCGCCAGCCGCGAAGCCTCCAGGCGCTCGCGCCATTCGGCTTCGCCGAGGTAAAGCCGATTGGTGGGCAGCGGCTTGTAGAGCGGCGTCGTGTTTTCGGCGAGCGCCTGATGGCGCGCCTCGTAATAGTCGGTGATTTGCGCGAAACGCTCGCTGGCCGCGTCCTCCGCCAACGGTTCGAGCGCAAGCGGCGTGCCCGGCAGGTAGTCGAACAGCGTTTCGAGCGTATTGTGGAACAGCGGCAGCCAGTTCTCCATGCCGGGATAGCGGCGGCCCTCGGTGACCGCTTCATAGAGCAGGTCGTCGGGCGAGGCGGCGCCGAATTCGGCGACATAGCCGGTGCGGAAGCGGCGGATGGTCTCGGTGATGAGCTGGAATTCGGCGACCGGCACCAGGTCGAGCGCGCGCAAATCGCCTTCGCTGCGCTGCGTCTGCGGATCGAAGCTGCGCATGGTCTCGAGCGCGTCGCCGAAGAAGTCGAGCCGCACCGGCATGTCCATGCCGGGCGGGAAGAGATCGAGAATGCCGCCGCGCACGGCATAGTCGCCCGGCTCACGCACGGTCGAGGCGCGCACGAAGCCGTTGAGCTCCAGCCACTCGACGATGCCCTGCATGCCGATGACATTGCCGGGCGCAAGCGACAGCGCGTGGGTCGAAAGGAATTCTCGCGCCGGCACGCGCTGCAGCGCGGCATTGACCGAGGTGAGCAGCACCGAGGGACGGTCACGCCCCTTCACCCGCGCGAGCCGCGACAACGTCGTCATGCGCTGCGCCACCACCGCCGCATTGGGCGACACCCGGTCGTAGGGCAGGCAATCCCAGGCGGGGAATTCCATCAGCGCGAGGTCGGGGCCGAAGAAGGCGAGCGCGCGCGAGAGCTGCGCCACCCGCTGGCCGTCGCGGCAGACAATGCACAGCGAGATCGCCGGCGCGTCGCGGCCGGCGGCGATGGCGCGCGCGAGATCGGCGAGCACCAGCCCCTCGGCGCCGTCGGCGACCTGCGCCAGCGTCAGCGGCGCGCCGGTCTTCAGCTTCTGCGCGGGCGAAGTAACGGGCGCGTTCATACGGTCCCGGTGTTCGACATGTGGAAGTCGCGCAGCCGGCGGAACATCGGCGTGTCGAATTCCGGTTCGACCGCCTGCGCTCCCGTCACCCAGGCGTACATCTCCTGGTCGGGCACGGCCATCAGCGTCTCGAAGACGGTGACGTCCTCATCGCTGAAATCTTTGAGATGGGCATCGGCGAAGCGGCCCATGATCAGGTCCAGTTCCTTGGTGCCGCGGTGCCAGCAGCGGAACAGCAGGCGCCGCCGCCGCTCGTCCATGCCTTCGGTCGACAGTGTTCTTCCGGTCACGGTTCTCTCCAACGCCAAAAGCCCGGACGGGGCCGGGTTCGGGTTATATAAAGGGCCTGAGCGGCGCTGTCAGCGTTGCTGTGCACAGGCCTGCATTGCGTCGACCTTCGGCGCACGCCAGCATGCCGCCAATGCGCCCGCCGGTCCTCAATCCGCTGTTTGCCGCGCTGACCAGCCTGCCCGGAGTCGGGCCGAAGCTGGAGCGGCTCTATGCGCGCCTCACCGACCGCGAGAGCCCGCGCGTGGTCGATCTCTTGTTTCATCTGCCCGCGGGCGTGATCGACCGGCGCGCGCGGCCGAAATTGCGCGACGTCCAGCCCGGCCAGGTGGTGACCGTGGCGGTGACGGTCGACCGGCATCGCCCAGCGCCGCCCAACCGCCCGCGCCTGCCCTACCAGATCTATTGCAGCGACGAGACCGGCACGCTGACGCTGACCTTTTTCAACGCCCGCCGCGACTACCTGGAAAAGCTCCTGCCGGTGGGCGAGACCCGCTACGTCTCCGGCACGCCCGAGTTCTACGACGGCATGCTGCAGATGGTGCATCCCGACCGCGTGGTCGACGAAAAGGGCTTCGCCGACCTGCCGCTGGTCGAGCCGGTCTATCCGCTCACCGAGGGCCTGGCGCTTGGCAATGTGCGGCGCGCCATGGACGGGGCGCTTGCCCGTATTCCGGCGCTGCCGGAATGGCAGGACGAGGCCTGGGTCTCGCGCGAGCAGTTCCCCGCCTTTGCCGCGGCGCTGCGCCATCTGCACCGGCCGGCGCAGCCGCATGACATTCAGCCGGAAAGCCCGGCCTGGACCCGGTTGGCCTATGACGAATTGCTCGCCGGGCAGCTCGCGCTGGCGCTGTTGCGCGCGCATATGCGCCGCCAAGCCGGCCGCGGCTCGGCCAGCGAGGGCCGCCTGCGCGCGCGCATCCTCAAGGCGCTGCCCTATATGCTCACGCATTCGCAGCAGAAGGCGGTCGACGACATCGTCACCGACCTCGCCCGCCCGCAACGCATGTTGCGGCTGCTGCAGGGCGATGTCGGCTCGGGAAAGACGGTGGTGGCGCTGATCGCGGCGGCGACCGTGATCGAGGCCGGGCGCCAGGCCGCCTTCATGGCGCCGACCGAGATTCTCGCGCGCCAGCATCTCGCGACGATTGCCCCGCTCGCTGAAGCGGCAGGGATTCGCGTGGCCATCCTCACCGGGCGCGAGCGCGGGCCGGCGCGCAAGGACATCCTCGACCGCCTCACACTCGGCGATATCGACCTGCTCGTCGGCACGCATGCGCTGTTCCAGGAGGACGTCGGCTTCCACGATCTGGCGCTCGCTATCGTCGACGAGCAGCACCGCTTCGGCGTGCATCAGCGGCTGGCGCTGGCGGGCAAGGGCGAGGCGGTCGACATGCTGGTGCTGACGGCGACGCCGATCCCGCGCACGCTGGTGCTCACGTTTTTCGGCGACATGGACATCTCCGAATTGCGCGAAAAGCCGCCCGGCCGCCAGCCGATCGATACCCGCACCATCCCGCTGTCGCGCCTGGCCGAGGTCGAGGACGCCGTCGGCCGGGCGCTCGCCGCGGGCAGCCGCGCCTATTGGGTCTGCCCCCTGGTCGAGGAATCCGAGAAGGTGGATTTGGCCGCTGCGCAAGAGCGTTACGAGGATTTGCGCAAGCGGTTTGGCAACAAAGCCGACCTCGTTCACGGGCGCCTGAAGGGGGCCGAGAAGGACGCCGCCATGGCCCGCTTCGCCGCCGGCGAGACGCAATTGCTGGTCGCCACCACGGTGATCGAGGTCGGCGTCGATGTGCCGGAGGCGACCGTCATGGTGGTCGAGCATGCCGAGCGCTTCGGGCTTGCCCAGCTTCACCAGTTGCGCGGGCGCATCGGCCGCGGAACCGGGCGCTCGACCTGCCTCCTGCTCTACCGCACGCCGCTGGGCGAGACCGCCAAGGCGCGGCTCGCGATATTGCGCGAGAGCGAGGATGGCTTCCGCATCGCCGAGGAGGACCTGCGGCTGCGCGGCGAAGGCGACCTGCTCGGCACGCGGCAAAGCGGTGTGCCCGGCTTTCGCATCGCGCGGCTCGACGTGCACGGCAAATATCTCGGCGCCGCGCGCGACGATGCCGCGCTGGTGCTTTCACGCGATCCGACGCTCAAGAGCCCGCGCGGCGAGGCGCTGCGGCACTTGCTCTATCTGTTCGAGAAGGACGAGGCGATCCGCCTCATCCGCGCCGGCTAGTGGGCGGTGCCCGCGAGCGGGTCGGGCCCGAAACGGTTGGGGCCGACCGTGCCGTGTATGCAGAACCAGATGAGCAGTACGATGCCGCCGATGCCGGTCAGCGCCAGCAGCATCCACCAGCCGGTCCGGTCATTATCGTGCAGCCGGCGAATGCCGACGGCCAAGCTCGGCAAAATCAGCGCGAGCGCAGTGATCGTGTAGACGATCGGCCTTCCCGAGAAGACCGTGCCGTCGATGGCATAGGCGATGAGGACAACGATGATGTTGAACAGCGCCCACCACCAATAGGCTGAGCGCTGCGCGCGGCCGGAGAATTTTGCGTAGTTGGAAAAGCCGGAGTTTATCGCCTCGACGAAATTCATTGCCGTACCCCCAGGTTAAGCCGGCATCTATCTACCACCTTTCAGGGGGCGCGGGGGTGCAGCCGGGATTTATTCACCGCTTCCGTTCGAGACCGGCGCGAAAGGCGGGCGATCCGGCTATCCGGGCGGGCTAGTCGATCGGGCTGACGTAAGCGTAGCGCTCGGGGCGTTTGCGCTGCGGGATGGTATGCAACATCGCGGTGGTCGCGCGCGGCACCACCACCATGCGGTCGACCTTGCCGTTCAGGAAGGCTTGCAGGAAATGCCGATAGTTCTTGAAAGACACGCAGCCGTTCGACTGCCCGCTCGGCCCCAACATGTAGGTGTGCGCCAGCATGCCGTCGCGGCCGAACATCCTGTCGTCGTCGATTGGATTGAGGCGGATGGCGCGCACGCCGTGGAAGAGCTGCTCGCGCAAGGTGAGCCGGTAGACATTGGGCGGCGTCGGCCCGCGCCCCTTCGCTTTGATGGAGCGCGGATCGTCCATGTGCCGGCCCAATCCCGAATGCGCCTCCAGCCGCTCGCCGTCGGGCATGTAGACGGTGTGCGCGGCGATGTCATAGATCGCGGTGCGGCCGTCGATTGCCGGCGATGACACCACCTTGTCCGGGACGACGGGCGGCTTCGCCGCGGGCGGCGGCGGCACCGGCGCGAGCTCGGCTACTTTCGGTTTGGGCTCCTCGACCGGAACCTTGGCGATTTCGGGCATCGCCGGACGCGCGCGCGGCAGGGGCACGGCGGCGACGTGGACCTGCCGGACGATGGGCATTTCCTGTTCGACGACCTGGGGCGCTGCCTGCTCGGCCACGCGCGGCGGCGGCGCCGGCAGGAAGATCGGCGCAGGCGATGCCACGATGGGGGGAAGCGGTGGGCGCTTCGCCGTCGGGGCAAAGGTGGCGGTTCGCCACGCCCCGGCGGAACCGAAGACATCGACCGAGCCGGCTCCGCCTGGCAGTTGCGTCGCCAACGCAAGCCGCGCCGGCCCGCCATCGGCCCGGGCATGAAACTGCGGGTTATGGGAGAGCGCCGTGCACACGATCCACACGGCGGCGACGACGACAGCGCCGGCCAGGATGACCGCGCCGGTCAGAGAACCGAGGCCGACGATCAAGCCGTTGCACGAGCGACGGAGATCACCGAGAGTGAAAAAGCGGACGTCGAAGGGAGAGACGTCAGGAAACGTCGCAGTCGCGTACCCCATATTCACGCTACTCGAAATGACCCGGTTACGCCAAAGTCACGACCGATCGCTGCGCCGTTTGCGCAGAAACCGGCTTGGACAGCCAGAAATCTTGGGAACTCCCCCCGTTCATCCTGATCCGCCGCTTCGCACCTCAGTTGACGACGTGGACAACCATGCAGCGATCACGGTTAATCGTGTGTAAAGAGATCGCACACAATTTGAATTCTCATCCCCGTTAAGAAGACGAAACGTCGCCGGTCGGTTAGGGGCGCGCCGCCAGGAGGCACCGCGCCTTCTTGTTGCTTGTACCGGGCATCGCCGGCAGTGAGGGAAACGCTTTTCCAGCCTGATCGCGGCGAAAGATGGGCGAGACGCGCGTGGAATCGCGTGCGGCGGTGGTACCCTACTCCACCTGCTCCGGCTTGCGCAGCGCCTGCGCCGCCTTGGCGCTCGCCGCCAGCGCGGCGAGTTTCTTCTGCGGATCGCCGCCCGGCTGCGCCATGCCGGCGGAGATGACGAGCGTCATCGCCAACTCCACGCTGATGTCGAGCTCGATCAGTTCCTTGCGCGGAATGAAAAAGAAAAAGCCGGTGGTCGGGTTCGGTGTGCAGGGGAGAAACACCGAGACGGTCTCTTCGTTCGGCAGACGTTCGGCGATCTCGGGCGCCGGCGGATGCGAGATGAAGACCAGCGACCACATGCCCGGTGCTGGAAATTCCACCAGCGCCACTTTGCGGAAACTGGAGCCCGACTTGGAAAACAGCGTCTCGAAAATCTGCTTGGTGGTCCGGTACAGCGGCCGCACGATCGGCATGCGGTTGAGCAGGCTTTCGCCAAATTCCACCAGCGTGCGACCGACCAGGTTGGCGGTGAGGAAGCCGAGCAGCGTGAGCACGATGAAGGCGATCACCAGGCCGGTGCCGGGGATCGGCCAGGGCAGATAGGTTTCCGGCCGGTAGGTCGGCGGGATGAACGGCCGCACGAAGCCGTCCACCCAATTGGTGAACGACCAGATCAGCCAGGCGGTGACCGCCACTGGTCCGACCACCACCAGACCGGTGAGAAAGTAATTGCGGATGCGCGCCGCAAAGCTTGTATGCGGCGTCGGCACCTCGATGCCGGGCAACTTGCCTGGATCCTGGTCGGTCTCGGCCATGGCCCGATCTTATTCCACCGTGACGGATTTCGCGAGGTTGCGCGGCTGATCGACGTCGGTGCCGAGCGCAACGGCGGTATGGTAGGCGATGAGCTGCACGGGCAAGGCATAGACCAGCGGCGTCACCGTCGCCGCCATGTCCGGCAGCGTCAGCGTCACCGTCGACTCGACGGTCGCCTCCTTCGTGCCCTGCGGATCGGTGACCAGGATGATGCGGCCGCCGCGCGCCGCCACTTCCTGCATGTTGGAGACGGTTTTTTCGAACACCCGGTCATAGGGCGCGATCACGATCACCGGCATGGTCTCGTCGATCAGCGCGATCGGCCCGTGCTTGAGCTCGCCGGCGGCATAGCCCTCGGCGTGGATGTAGGAGATTTCCTTCAGCTTCAGCGCGCCCTCGAGCGCGATCGGGAAACTCGTGCCGCGCCCGAGATAGAGCACGTCGCGCGCCTTGGACAGATCGAGCGCGAGCTTCTCGATCTGCGGCTCGAGCGCCAGTGCCTGCGTCATCAGCCGCGGTGTCTCGATCAGCGCATGCACGAGCTTCTGCTCGTCCGCGGCGGAGAGCTCGCCGCGCGCGCGCCCGGCGGCGATGGCAAGACAGGCCAGCACCGCCAATTGGCAGGTGAAGGCCTTGGTCGAGGCGACGCCGATCTCCGGCCCGCCCAGCGTCGGCATCACCACATCGCTTTCGCGCGCGATGGTCGAGGTCGGTACGTTGACCACCGACAGCACGTGCTGCTTCTGCTCCTTGGCATAGCGCAGCGTCGCCAGCGTGTCGGCGGTCTCGCCCGACTGCGAGATGAAGATGGCGAGATCGCCGGCTTCCAGCGGCGGATCGCGGTAGCGGAACTCGGAGGCGATGTCGATTTCCACCGGCAATTTGGCGAAACGCTCGAACCAGTATTTCGCCACCAGCCCGGCATAGAAGGCGGTGCCGCAGGCCGAGATCGACAACCGCTTCAGATTTTTCCAGTCGAACGGCAGCGCCTCCGGCAGCACCACCTGCTCGCTCACCATGTCGATGTAATGGGCGAGCGTGTGGCCGACCACTTCCGGCTGCTCATGGATCTCCTTGGCCATGAAATGCTTGTGGTTGCCCTTGTCCACCAGCATGGCCGAGGCGGTCGATTTGATGATCGGACGCTGCACGATGCGGTCCTGCGCGTCGCGGATGACGGCGCTCTTGCGGGTGATCACCACCCAGTCGCCGTCCTCCAGATAGCTCACGGTGTCGGTGAAGGGCGCGAGCGCGATCGCATCGGAGCCGAGATACATTTCCGGCTTTTTGCCCTGGCCGTAGCCGATGGCGAGCGGCGAGCCCTTGCGCGCGCCGATCATCAGGTCGTCCTCGCCGGCGAACAGAAAGGCGAGCGCAAAGGCGCCGCGCAATTGCTTCAAGGCGGCGGCGACCGCCTCGGCCGGCTTCTTGCCCGCCTTCATCTCCTCGGTCACCAGATGCGCGACGACCTCGGTGTCGGTATCGCTGTGAAACGTGCAGCCGTTCCGTCCGAGCTTCTCGCGCAGCTCGCGGAAATTCTCGATGATGCCGTTGTGCACCACCGCCACGCGGTCGGTGGCGTGCGGATGAGCATTGAGCTCGGTCGGCTTGCCATGGGTGGCCCAGCGCGTGTGGCCGATGCCGCTATGGCCGGCGAGCGGCGCTTCGGCGAGCCGCGTCTCCAGCGCCCGCAGCTTACCCTTGGCGCGGCGGCGTTCGAGTCGTCCCTGCTCGATCGTGGCGACGCCAGCCGAGTCATAGCCGCGATATTCGAGACGCTTGAGTGCGTCGACGAGCTCGCCGGCAACCGGCTCATTCCCCAGAATTCCGACGATCCCGCACATGCGGTCGGCCTACTCCGCTTATTCTCTTATTGGTTTAATGTGCGCCCGTAACTTTAAGGAAATCACAACGCATTTCGCCTTGTGACAGTCGGCGCCGGTCCCGGACGCGTCAGGCGCGCTTCTTCGGCACTTTCTTGCCCAAGGCCTTCACCTCGCGCAAGCGTTTTGCCCAGCCAACCTTAACCATCTGCTCACCACGGGCGATGGCGAGCGAGTCCGCCGGCACGTCCTTGGTGACAACCGAGCCCGAGCCGATATAGGCGCCGTCGCCGATTTTGACAGGGGCAACCAGCGCCGAATTGGAGCCGATGAAGGCGCCCTTGCCGATATCGGTGCGGTGCTTGGCGACACCGTCATAATTACAGGTGATGGTACCGGCCCCGACATTGGCCCCGGCGCCGACCCGCGCGTCGCCGATATAGGCGAGATGGTTGGCCTTGGCGCCGGCCTCGATCGTCGCCTCCTTCACCTCGACGAAATTGCCGATATGCACGTCTTCGGCGAGCTTCGCCCCCGGCCGCAGCCGCGCGAACGGCCCGACGCGCGCGCCCTTGCCGACCTGGGCGCCCTCCAGATGCGAGAAGGCGCGGATCAAGGCGCCGTCGTCCACGCTGACGCCCGGGCCGAACACGACATTCGGCTCGACGGTGACGTCCTTGCCGAACTTCGTATCGGCGCAAAGAAACACCGTCTCCGGCGCGATCATGGTGACGCCGGCCTCCATCGCCGCCGCGCGCAACCGCCGCTGTAGCACCGCTTCCGCTTCGGCGAGTTGCGCCTTGGTATTGATCCCGCGCACTTCGTCCTCCTCGGTTTCGATCGCGACCGTCGGCAGACCCTTGGCTCGCGCGATGGCCACCGCATCGGTCAGATAGTATTCGCCCTTGGCATTGGCATTGCCGATAGCCTTTAGCAGCGTCGACGCGTGCTTGCCGGACAGCGCCATCAAGCCGGCATTGCACAGCGTGATGGCGCGCTCTTCGGGCGTCGCGTCGCGCTCCTCGCGGATGGCGGTCAGCGCATCGCCGGCGGTGATGAGCCGCCCATAGCCGGTCGCATCGACCGGGCGAAAGCCGAGCACCGCGACCGCCGCGCCGCGCGCGAGCGCGCCGCGCAACTGAGCCAGCGTGTCGGCGCTCACCAGCGGCGTATCGGCGAACATCACCAGCACATCGTCGGCCCCGCGCGCAATTGCCTTGCGCGCCGCCAGCACCGCATGCGCGGTGCCGAGGCGTTCGCGCTGAACGAACACTTCGGCTTTGGGCGCTGTGTCGCGCGCCAGCGCCGCCACGGCGTCATGATCGGGCCCGACCACGACGGCGATCTCGCCACAGCCGGCCGCCTGCGCAGTCGTCAGCACATGCGCCAGCAACGGCCGGCTGCCCAGGGGATGCAGCACCTTGGGCAAGGTCGAGCGCATGCGGGTGCCTTCGCCGGCGGCGAGGATGATCGCAAGGCATGAGCGTCGAGGCATCGAGGTCCTGGTCCACATGTCCGCAAAGCTTGGCGGCGCACCCTTAGCCGAGACAGCGCTCGGGCAAAAGGCCGCCGGTCCCGATTAGCCCTCGCAGGCGCAAGAAAGCCAAAGTCGCGGGATTCTGTTAATCTTTTCAATGATTCGTCGAGCGGGGGAATTCTTGGCGGCGGGGACTGAGGCGTCACAATCGGACAAACGGCGCACAGCTCGGCATGAGCGCCGCGCGCTCTGGCGGTTGGGCGCCTGGGGGAGCGCTGCCGCGCTCGCCCTGTGCGCGGTCGCATTGGCCAGCCAAAGCGAAATCGGCAGCAAGCGCCTGCAATTCGCCTTCAGCACATTCGGCGAATCCGATCCGGCCACCCGCGTAGCGGCGGCCGAACGCCGGGCGCGCCAAGCCCAAGCCGAAACGCTACGGCTCGCCAGCGAAGTCCGTAAATTGCGCGCCGACCGCGAGCGTCTGAACACTCGCCTCGCCAGTCTCGAACGCGATGTCGACATGACCGGCTCGATCCTGCGGCAGACGGCGGAAAAGCACGCAGCGCCGGCCGCCGATCCGCCGCCGCAGCCGTTAGCGCCGATCATCGCGCCGCTGTCGGTGCCGCCGCTCAAAACCGCACTCGCATCTTGGCCCGTGATGGCGGCGCCCCCACCGCAGCCAATCGCGCCGGCGGCCAAACCGGCCGAAGTGCCGCCGCCAAAACCCGCCGCAGCGGCTCCTGCAAAGGCCGCCGAAGCTGCGCCGCATAAGGCCGCCCTCGAGTCCGCGCCGAAATCGCGGCCGACGGTCGCGGTGCCGATGCCGCCGGTGCGTGTCGCCGCCTTGCCGGCGCGACATCCCGCGCCAGCGCCGGTGCAGCCTGCCTTCGCCGTCGATCTTGGAGGCGCATCGTCGACCGCGATGCTCCGCTCGCGCTGGTCGCAGGTGAAAGCGAATTTCGGCCCGTATCTGGGCAACCTCATGCCCGTGTTCGTGCGCGACCGCCGCCACGGCCACCCGCCCTACCGGCTGCTGGTCGGACCGGTGCCGACCTTCGCGATGGCAACACGCTTATGCGAGGAGCTGGGCAACGGGCCCGCCGGCTGCCGGCCGACGCAATTTACCGGCGACCGGGTGGCGCAGCCCTGACGATCGGCATAGCGTGTCGGCATGAAGCTGTTCCTGCCGAACGCGCGCGCGACCAATTGGCTGCTGATCGTCGGCTTTTGCGCGCTCGGCTATGCGCTTTACATCCGCTACACCGCGCTGGAGCAATCGAGCGTGGGACTTGCCTGCGCCGCCGGGCTCGATACCTGGCTGTGCCGCAGCCGCAGAGTCATCGGCTGGCTGCACGACTATGACGTGCTCGGCGGTCTCGCATTAGCCCTGGCGGCGCTCAATCTGTGGCGACCTTCGCTTGTTCTGTTCGGCCTGACGCTTGCCGTCGCCTGCCTGGGCGTCGTCTTCTTCAATGTCGGCCTCGCCTCGCTGGCGGTCGGCCTCATGATCCTCAGCCTGGCGCGTCCCGCACCCGCGCAAGCGTGAGCGCGAGGCCGGCGAAAGCCGCGCACAGCCACAGCGACTGCCAGTTCGCCAGGCTTTCGTTGGGCACGATGTAGAGAACCGACAGCACCAAGAGACCCGCCGCCGCGAGTTCGGCGGCGCCGTGCCGTCCGAGGCCGGATCGGCTCGCCAGGCTGAGGCTCATGAGCGGCACGACCGCGGCGGTGAGCGGCGCGAAGGGGAAATCCTTGTAGCGCGGGTCGAAGACCAGGCCGAGCGCGACATGGATGGCGAGCAGCAGGGTCGCGATCAGCACCAGGCCGATGCCGATCGCCAGCGGGTGGCTCGGGCGTTGTTGCGCTGGCCCGAGCAGGCGCGACAGGCGCGGCAGCGGTTTGCCGCGGACCACCGCGGCGCTCAGCAGCAGCGGGCTGGTGAAGGCGACCGCCACATAGGCCAGCGAGCGGATCCAACCGCCGAGGCCGAGACTTTCCAGCGGCACGTTTTCGACGGTCCAGCCCAGCAATACCCCGCCGGCAACAGCGTTGGCGGTCACCGCCAACCAGGCGGCTGCGGGGATTGTCTCCTTGCGCCGGGCGGCCAGCGCCGCCGCGGCGAAGATCAGCAGCGCGAAGCCGACGCCGCCCGCCGCCTGCCAGCGCCAGAACGGGTGGTTCGACACCGGCGCACCCCAGGCGAATTTCTGGTGGCGGCTGTCGTCGAACAGCCCCCAATGACCGCCGACGGTCCCTTCCAGCGCCCGCTTCCAGGGCGCGTCATAGGCCTCGATCACATTGGCCTGGAAGTTCTCCCGCTTGGCCAATGCCAGCACGTCCTGGATCACCCGCGCCTGATTGGCCGGCGACGGCAGCGCCCCTTCGCGCATGCGCCCGGCGCTCGGCCAGCCGACCTCGCCGATCAGGATGTCCTTGCCGGGAAAAGCCGCCACCACCTTGGCGCGGATCTCCTGGACATGCGCCGCCGCCTTGTCGGCGGCGACCGGCTGATCCTCCCAATAGGGCAGAATATGGATGGTGATGAAATCGACCGCCGAGGCGATGTCGCGGTTGCGCAGCCAGAATTCCCACACATCGGCATAGGTGACCGGCACCTTCACCCGTGCCTTCACCGTCCGGATGATGTCGGTCAGCGCATTGGCCGACAGGTCGCCGCGCAGCAGCACTTCGTTGCCGACGATGACGGCGCGAACCGTGTCGGGATAACGGTTGGCGAGGTCGATCGCGGCATCCATCAACACCTTGTTGTTGACCGGGTTGCGCGACAGCCAGAAGCCGAGCAACACCTTCATACCGTATTTCGCCGCCAGCGCCGGCACCACCTCCAGGCCCTGGTCGACCGAATAGATGCGCACGCAATCGGTGATGCCGGCGAGTTGCTTGATATCCTGCTCGATCTGGGCGGCCGGTATATGGATGGCCGGATCGAACGGTGTCTGCGTCCCGCGAAACGGGGCATAGGACAGGCAATAGACTTTTTCGCCCGGCTTGAGCGGCGCATGCGGCATAGCGACCGGCGCCCCCAGCCAGGCCCAGGCACCGGCAACGACCAGCACCGCGCCGGCAAGGCAGGCTAGGGCAAGGCGCATCGGCGGGTCCGAATGGTGGTGGGCGGCTGCGACACCCGTCCCGCTTATAGGCTGCGCATGCAGCTGCCAAGGCGGCAGTTTGCGCGCGGCTCGGATGCACGTGGAAGGCTGGACAATTTCCTCGGCTTAAGGCCAAGCTTTTGCGCCGGCGCCTTGCGGCAAGACGGCCGGCGGATGCTCGGGGCTTACTCCCACTACCGAAGTAAAACGTGGTCGGCACAACGGCGCCGTAATCGCGTCCAATTCCGGCGGCAATACATCGCGGAAGACAGACCGACGCGGCTCAACGACAATAACGGCGGCACCATGAGGCTCAGTATTTTTTCGCGTGCGCTTTCTGTCATATTTTGCCTCGCGGCGATCGGTTTGGCGATACCACCGGCGGTAGCCCAGAGTGGTCCCACCAAGCCGTCCGGACAGCAGCCGGCCGCCAACGGCAACGAGGCCGAAAAGCAGATCGACGCGATCGCGGAGGCCGGCCGCGTGCTCAGCGGCGCAGCGGGCAATCCGGAATGCGTCTGGCTTGGCCGCCGCGTGGTCAGCCTGCTGTGGCGCGACGACCTCGATACCGCCTTCCGCCACCTCGACCTCTACGACCGCTTCGGGTGCCCTTCCGCGCATATCCAAGCGTCATTTCGCTGCCTGATCCGCCAGGGCCACATCGAGCCCAAGGCCGCCGACACGCTCAACCGCCGGGTGACGGCCTGCTGGCTCAATCCGGCGATGCCACCGCCGCCGCCCCCACCCCCGGCGGCTGCCAAGCCCACCGCCACCGCGCCGGCGGCCGCCGGCCGTTCGGGTGGAACCGCACCGCGCTGAGCGCGTTGCTTATGGCAATTTTATTTTTGGCGTCATGCCGCTGCCAAGGATTTGCCATGAGGGGGCACTACTTGAAATTCCACCTGATGCCGACCAGCTGTCCATTGCGGACCAAGCTGCTCCGGCCGAGCCCAGGGGACGGGCTCAAGGGTCTGCAATCCAGCCCCATTTGGTTTTAAGAAAATGCGCACCGTCGCTGCCGTCGTCGCCCTCGTGGCGTGCGTGCAAGCCGGGCTGTGGGCGCTCGCCCGGACTGATCTGAGCGCACCCGATATCACCAGTCAGCTTGCCAGCGTGTCTTACGCGCCGTTCGCCGGCAATGTGAAACCGGACGAAGGCGGTCAGGCGCGCGAGGAGCAGATTCGCTCCGACCTTCGGCTGCTCGCTCCGCTCTCCCGCTCGATTCGCCTGTACTCTTCGACCGGCGGGGTCGAGCTGGTGCCGCCCATCGCCAAGGAGTACGGGCTTAACGTCACCGTCGGCGCGTGGATCGACAAGGATGCCAAGCGTACCGAGCGCGAGATCAAGTCGGCGGTCCAGCTCGCCCGCCACAACAGCAACGTCAAGAGCTTGATCGTCGGCAACGAAACGATCTACCGCGACGACATCAAGGTCCCCGAGCTCATCCGCCTCATCAAGAAGGTCAAGCGCTCGGTCTCCGTGCCGGTCAGCACCGGCGAAATCTGGAGCGTGTGGCGCGACCACCCCGAGCTCGTTTCGGCCGTTGACTACATCGCCGTGCATATCCTGCCCTACTGGGAGGGGGTGTCCGCGGAGAGTACCGTCGAGGCCGCCATTGGCGGTTACGAGACTTTGCGCCGCCTTTATCCCGGCAAGCGCATCGTCATCGCCGAGTTCGGCTGGCCAAGCGCCGGCTATAATTTCAAGAAAGCCGTCCCCGGGCGCTTCGAGCAGGCCGAAGTGCTGCGCGATTTCGTCTCGCGCGCCAAGGCCTATGGCATCGACTACAACATCGTCGAAGCCATCGACCAGCCATGGAAGACCTTCGAAGGCGGCGTCGGGCCCTATTGGGGTCTGTTCAATGCCGCACGGCAGCCGAAATTCGAATGGACCGGCCCGATCAGCAATCCCGACTACTGGCCGCTCGCCGGGTTGGCGCTGCTGATAAGCCTTGCGCTGTCGCTGCCGATCCTCGTCATGCGTGGCCTGACCCTGGGCCAGACCGTGCTGATGGCGGCCGGCGCCAACGCGGCGGGTGCCTGGTCCGCCACCGTCTACGCCTATTGGAGCGGCCATTACTTCGTGCCCGGCGCCGCCTTTGCGCTCGGGCTCGGCACCGTGCTGCTGATCCCGCTGGTGGTGATCGCGCTCGCGCGCATCGAGGAGATCGCGACCATCGCCTTCGGCCAGCAGCCGCGCCGGCTGATCGGCGCCACGCCACTCCTGCCCGCGGCGACGGCACCGAAAGTGTCGATCCACATCCCGGCCTATCGCGAGCCGCCGGAGATGTTGAAGCTCACGCTCGATGCGATCGCCGGCCTCGACTATCCGAATTTCGAATGCGTGGTGCTGATCAACAACACGCCCGATCCGGCGCTGTGGGTGCCGGTCGAGGAGCACTGCCATCTGCTCGGCGAGCGCTTCAAATTCGTGCACGCCGACAATCTCGCCGGCTTCAAGGCGGGGGCTTTGCGCCTGGCGCTAGAGCACACCGCGCCCGACGCCGAGGTGATCGGCGTGCTCGATGCCGACTATGTCGTGCACCGCGACTGGCTGAAGGATCTGGTGCCGCAGTTCCGCGACCCGCAGGTCGGCCTGGTGCAAGCGCCGCAGGATCACCGCGACGGCGGTCGCAGCCTCACGCATTACGCCATGAACAGCGAATATGCCGGCTTCTTCGACATCGGCATGGTGCAGCGGAACGAGGCCAACGCCATCGTCGTGCACGGCACCATGTGCCTGATCCGCCGCGCGGCGCTGGAAGCGGCCGGCGGCTGGTCGAGCGACACCATCTGCGAGGATACCGATCTCGGGCTGACCCTGCTCGAGGCCGGCTGGCACGCCCATTACACCAACCGCCGCTACGGCCATGGCCTGCTGCCCAACTCATTCGAGGCCTACAAGAAACAGCGCGACCGCTGGGCCTACGGCGGCTTCCAGATCTTCAAGAAGCACTGGCGCCGCTTCCTGCCCGGCGCGAGCCGCCTCACGCCCGACCAGAAGCGCGAATTCAGCCTCGGCTGGCTCAATTGGCTGGGGGCGGAAAGCCTCGGCGTCGTCGTCGCCGTCCTCAATATCGCCTGGGTGCCAGCGGTGGCCTTCCTCGACATCGCCGTGCCCGACCGGATCCTGACGCTGCCGATCATGGCGAGCTTTGCCGTGTCGATCGCGCATTTCTTCACGCTCTACCGGCTGCGCCTGCGCGCCAATTCCGGGCAGTTGCTCGGCTCGGTGGTGGCGGCGATGTCGGTGCAGTGGACGATCGCCCGCGCCGTCGGCTTCGGACTGATCAAGGATCACCTGCCCTTCGTGCGCACCGACAAGGGTGGCGGCAAGCGCAGCGACGATTTCCCCGCCTTCTGGGAAGCGGTGCTGGCGATGTTGCTGCTCGTCGGCGCCGTGGTGCTGGTCGAGACCAACTACAAGGAAGTGCGCGAGATCTACATCTTCGCCGCGGTGCTGGTGATCCAGAGCCTGCCGTTCGTCGCGGCGGTGGCGCTGGCCCTGATCGAGCGCACCCGGCTCAACGATTTCGCCACGTGGCGCAATCTCGACCTGCGGCTGCTGCCGCGGCTGGCAAAACGCACACCGGCCTTGGTCAAGGCCAGCGAGCGCGAGATGGTGAAGTAGTCTGATGGGTCATTCCGGGACGCGCGCAACGCGCGCGGGCCCGGTATCCAAATTCCGCAGCGGGGATCATGGAATCCGGCTTTACGGCCTTGGGCCGCGCGCCGGAACGACCGTCTAACAGTCACGCCGCCAGCGCCGTCTCCACCAGCTTGACCCAGTAGGACGTGCCGTAGGGGATCACCTCGTCGTTGAAATTATACGCGGGGTGATGCAGGCCGGCGCTGTCGCCATTGCCGACGAAGATGAAGGCGCCCGGGCGCGCGTTGAGCATGAAGGAGAAATCCTCCGCGCCCATCACCGGCGCCATTGCGACATCGACCTTGTCGCCGCCGGCAATTTCGCCGGCAATCTTGGCGGCGAAATCGGTTTGCGCCGCGTGGTTCACCAGCACCGGATAGCCGCGCCGATAAGTGAGCCTCGCCTTGGCGCCATGCGCGGCGGCGGTGCCCTCCACCACTTCGCGCAGCCGTTTCTCCAACAGATCGCGCACCTCCGCCGTGAGGCTGCGCGCAGTGCCGCCGAGCTTCACCGTCTGCGGGATGACATTATCGGTATGGCCGGCGCGGAAGACGGTGATCGACACCACCGCCGATTCCAGCGGATCGACATTGCGCGAGACGATCGACTGCAACTGATTGATGATCTGCGCGCCGACCAGGACGGGATCGACGGCGAGATGCGGACGCGCGGCGTGACCGCCCTTGCCCTCGATCTCGATTGCCACGTGATCGGCCGCCGCCATGATCGGACCGGGGCGCAACGCGAACTGGCCGACCGGCAGGCCGGGGAAATTATGCATGCCGTAGACCTCGCCGATCTTGAAGCGCTCCATCAGCCCGTCTTCGACCATGGCGCGGCCGCCGGCGCCGCCCTCCTCGGCCGGCTGGAAGATGAGCACCGCGGTGCCGTCGAAATTGCGCGTCTCGGCGAGATAGCGCGCGGCGCCGAGCAGCATGGCGGTGTGGCCGTCATGGCCGCAGGCATGCATCTTGCCCGCCACGGTCGACCTGTAGGGCAGGTTCGTCGCCTCCTCGATGGGCAGCGCGTCCATGTCGGCGCGCAGCCCGATCGCCTTGCCACCCGTGCCCTTGCGGCCGCGGATGACGCCGACCACGCCGGTGCGGCCGATGCCGGACACCACCTCGTCGCAACCGAACTCGCGCAGCTTCTCGGCCACCGTGCCGGCGGTGCGCGTGACGTCGTAGAGCAGTTCCGGATGGGCGTGCAGATCGTGCCGCCATTCGGCGATATCGGCCTGCTGGTCGGCGATGCGGTTGATGACGGCCATGATCTCGCTCCCTGCGGCACCTTGAGCCGGTTAATGTAGCAAATGGCGGGCGCCGGGGGCGAGTTCAAGAACCGGGCGGCCCTCGCCTATTGACCGGGCGCGGCCACGCCCGTAACAAGCCCCTATTCCCGTTGCGGGAGCGCGTAGCTCAGGTGGTAGAGCAACTGACTTTTAATCAGTAGGTCCAGGGTTCGAGTCCCTGCGCGCTCACCAAGCAAAAACAATGACTTAGCGAAAAAAAGGCCCGCCGATCTGGCGGGCATTTCGCTTTTGGCAACACTGTTGGCAACAACGTGCAAATTTCGGCGTGAGCATTAATTTGCAGCAAGAATGTATTTGATCGCTCGCCCAATCGCCCAGACGATCACGGCTGGCGCAAGACCGACCATGAACCACGTTTTCCAATCAGGGTGAGAAGAGGTCCCCTCGGCAAATGCAGCAAACGCCGCCCAAGACAAGGCCAACACGGTTGCTACCCAATACAATACATTCCCGAGGCGCGCAGCCATTCAGCATCGTCTCCCCTGAAGGCAACTCAAGGATCGCAAATCAGTTTATCCCGGCCGCCCGACTTCAGCAAAGACGGCGGCGCGGTGGTGTGGAAATATGGTGGCCAATTCTTCGGCTTTTGCGGCGTTTGATGCGTCAGCAACGAGCCAACCGAGCAACAGACCGCGCAATGCATCATATTTTCCCACAAGGTTATAGAGCCGCTTAGTCAGCATTGAGCCCAACTGTTCATAATGCCCGTACTGCTGAGCTTTGACACCGCAGGCACCCGCTGCTTCTTCGACGGTTATATTCAAAATGACCTTACGGATTACGCGCAGCCGAAAGGCAAACCGTTTTTGTTCATATCTCTTTCTGAGCCACTCCGGACAATCCGGGTTTTCCTCCGTTGGCAATCCGGCGCGCCAATATTCCGGGCATAATTCGACGACTCTTTGTGCCGCGCTACTGCTGGCTGTCAATCTCGCTTTGCGTCTTTGCTCGGCCGCTTCCGCGAAATTGATGATATTGCTTCCGAGGGGGACACCAATTGGGGCAGTAAGATTGTTCGTAGTCGGCATGCTTCAGCCCTCCCTAACCTGTGAATACTGGCAGAGGGCGCGGAATCCGAGCGTGTGATCTGATATAAAAAACACGGGAGCCGATTGCCCTCGCCGGCGGTTGGCTTCAAGTGCCGGTCGGGAGTTTGCGCTCCCGGCCGGTGCGCAATTAGACTCCCAATCTGGTTAAGCAGTCAATAACATTCCGATCATGCAGCCCCCAGCGCCTATGACGCTCGGCAACATGCGCGCCAACGGCATTCGCAGCCTGTCAGTGAGTTGCGAGGCCGCCTATTGCTGGCATTTTGCCGTCGTGAATGTTGACCGTTATAGCGATCACGTTCCGGTTCCGGCATTTCGGTCGCGCATGGTCTGCACGGTCTGCGGCGCAATAGGCGCCGACACGCGGCCCAATTGGCTAGAGCACCGGCCCATCAATGCTTGGGGTGGCCGATGAGCCAAAGCCCAACTGGCAGCAAGAGGAAGAAACGACATGACAGACGCCGAGCGCCAAAAGCTTATCTCGCGTGTCTTTGGCCTCTACCACGCGCTGGAGATTACGCTGCGTGCCCTTGTCGTAAAGTGCGGCCCAGACGCCAGGACGGAAATTGCGGCCCTTCGAGATGAAGCGGTCAACCGCTTCAAAAATAGCGACATCTCCCCCGAACGGGAAATGGAGCACGCAGATATCGTTGGCCCCGCGATTGACGCCATAAATCTCGCCTTCGACGGCGTGCTCCGAGACATCTAAAAACGATACGAATACCGAATTTCCATTTCCAATATTGCAGCATTGCGCCCCATTTTTCATAGGGACGATCATCCAATCGGAACTCGGCATTTTGATCTCGCTCTCCATTCTGGTTTCACGAACAATTCTAATGCATGGCCGAACGTTGCGAACAGGCGGCAACGATTTCCAGCGTCTCCCTCGTGCGCACCACGGCAGCCAAAGCCGTCTCGATCGTCGGGGCGAGTTTCCATCCCTCCGGTATGGCCGCGGCCTGTTCAGCTAAATCCGCAATGAAGCCTTGGGCAAAGTTGGCAAACACCAGCGCGTCCTTCGGAGTGGTGCCGTCCGCATCAAGCAGCTTGCGCGCAAATTCTAACATTATATCATGCGCGGGCTCAGATACGCTGCGCAGGTAAGCCGCGATTTCGTCGTCAATCTCGCTTGCGGTTTCGTCCATGTTCACACCTGCGGGGAGGTCCGATGATTCAAAAAGCAATCGCCCTTGTTCTCTTCGCCATCGTCATGAGCGGCGTCTGGTATGCGGCTCATTGGTTCTTTCATGCCATCCCGTTTTCGCTTGCTATGCTGTTCCTCGGGCTAATGCTCGGCCTTTCCGCCGGCTATCTCTATGGGTTCAAGGACGGGAAGCGGATAGCTGCCCGCTCTGCAAAAGCATCTGAATCAAACGCCTATTCCCTGGATTAAAGGCGGCATTCATCGCCCCGCGCCGCCGGGCCTGCGAAGTCATGAGAGCATCAACAAGCCGCTGGCGCTGATCGCCTTGCGCCGTCAGGAACGGTCCGAGCTCTTGCGCGAGATTGCTTACTTTGCGCCGTTCCAGCATATTACTCAGGCGCTGCCAGCCCAGCGCACCAGCATCACCAAATTTAAGGTTCACCGCGCTGCGGACCATGCCGGGCGGTGTTTGCGCCGCCGTCACCTGCTGCGTGCGGAACGGATTATCCATGCGCCGCGACGTGGCCGAATTCGCAAGCGCCTGGTTGGCCGTATCAGCCATTGCCTGTTCGCCAAGTAGCGAATTAACAAGCCGCTGGCCGTCCTGCCTGCCGAGCGCAGACATGATCTTTTGCTCGTTCCAGTCGGAATCGAGCAACGTCCGGCCCTTCAAAGCGCCGTTGCGAACCGCTCCCATGGCCTTGTCGATCGCCGCGCGAACGCCAAGCCTGAGCGAATCCTTTTCAGCATCCGACATGCCGGCAAGATCAGATGCCAAGATATCGGGGTGCTCTCTGGTCGAAAAGATATTCATGCCGCGCTGGAACGCATTGAGCGCCTTTGTCGGTCCTTCCCAGGATTTACGCGCCGCCGCGTAATCCTGGTTAATGCTGTCCAACTCATTCAGGAAGGACTTGCGAACGTCATTGATAGCCCTGCCGCGTTCGGTCAGCCGCCCAAAATCCGTCTTGTTATCTTCAACCAGCGCGTCGAGGCCCTTCTTGACCACATTGAGGGTGCGCATGTTCGGCGTGCTGCCGATGATCGGATCACCGGCCTCATTGAAGCTCTTGATCGCATAGTCGGTCGGATTGAAGGGCTCATTGCGCGCGAGGCTTTCGAGCCGCTGGATTTCAACGCCGCGGCCAAGGCCGCCTCTGACAATGGGATCGTCGAGGAACTGTTGCAGCCGGTTATTCCAGGCAACCGGGCGCGAGAATGCCTTTTCATATAGCGGCGCCGATTGCTGCGCACGCTGAGTAAGAATGCCCTGCAAGGTAGCATTCACGTCTGGCGTAGCGCCGGCCGCTGCATCATAAGCCGAGTTGATACGGCTACCAGCAGCCGCAGCGCGCGTCTTCAACGCATTAATCACAAGCGAACGGGACGGATTATCAGACTGCGCAATCTGTTCCGTGCGATACTGCATCGTCGGCGTGACGTCAGCAATCATCCCATGCGGCCCATAAGCCGCCGCCCGCGCATTTGCCTCCGGCAGTGTCAAACCTTCCCGCGACAGGTCGGACGCAATCAGATCGGCCGCACGCGCCGACAACGGCGAATTGCCGGTGGCGATCCTCCCGGCAACGGCTTGAACGCCCCTGCCAATTCCTTGCGCGACCACCGGAACGGCCGCACCAAAGGCGGCACCGGTGCCAGCACCACCGACAGCCGAGCCTACGCGATTTCCCAAGCCGCCCTGCCCCTCGCCAAAGCCCTGCACCGCGCCAATGCCGGCGCCGCTAACCGCCGACGCGCCGATGCGGCTCGCCAGCGTCTCGCCGCCGAGGCCGAGCGCCGTCTTGGCAATCGCGGGCGCGGCACGCAACGCAGCACCACCTGACGCCAGGCCGCCAGCCAATTGAAGGGCCGTTGAGGCAACCGGGTGCGCCGTATCGAATGACGAATCTTTGCCGCGCTGAATCGCAAGCGCCTGGTCATAGCGTTCACCGAAGGTCTTGCCCGGCAGCTTTTGAAAGCTATCGGGCAACATCGGATCAACGTAAGGCGCAAGCAGCGCATTGGTCGCCGCGTCCGCCTCGTCCAAATATGAGCCAATGCCGAGCGTGCCACGAGCAACGGTGCGCACCGCGTTATCGACAGTCGATCCGGTAGGCTGCGGCTGCTGAGGCTGCGGCTGCTGTGGCTTGTCGAGGACATAGCCACGCGGAACGCCTTGCTGCTGCGGATTGTCGAGCACAAATCCATGCGGCAAGTCGGCATTTGCTTGCCCACCATTGACAAGGACTTGAAATGCTTGCTGCGACGTGGAGCCCGGCGGCCCCTGCACCGTGTAGCGGCGGCCGCTCGGCGCGCTGAATTCGAAAGTGCCGCCGTTCTGCTTCGGAATTAGGTCATCAAAGGTTCCTGGACGCGCCTGCGCGGCTGGAGCTGCTGTTTGCTGCGGCATGGAAGCGGCCGGCCAAGGGACAGTATAAACTTGCCCATTAGATGCTCTGAATTGAACAGGCACCGTGCCGCGGGGAACAAGATCATCAAAGGCACCCATCAGGATTCCCTCCCACCGGCAACGCGCAGCATCGCAGCTTCGATCGACCGGCGGATCGAAAGCGCATGTTCGGATGATTGCGGATCAGTTTTCGAACCGTTGCAGGCGTGCCGCACGGGACCGCCTAGCCCGAATGGCTCGGAGATCGCGCCAGGTATTCTGACCTGCTCGTGAAGCGCCGTGATTTGTTCGCGGGATGGGACGGGCGAAATAGGCATCAGGCCGCCCCCATCGCTCGTTCAAGGGAGCCGCGGATTGATGGCGACGGCGATCGCTTACCAGACTGCGGGCCGGGCGCACCGCCGGAAATAGATTTCTGCCGGCGGCGGGTTGTGCTCACACCCTTCGCGGCGCGGTCCCGCGCCATTTGATGGGCCAGTTGCAGAACATGCAGCGGAGCCACGTGGGACGGAATAATCCCGCTATCGATGATCGACAGGATTTCCTCCGAGTGCTCATCAAAGTCAGGGACTTGAGCGGCGAACAATTCCGTCAGCGAATTGATTTCCTCCGGCGAGGCATGGTGCATTTGCGGTGACATGTCGGGCTGCTGCTGCATCACCTGCTGTTGCGGCTCCCGAAGGCCCCCAAGCATAGCGCTAAGACGCGCGGCCGTTCCATAAGGGTCTTCGCGCATCGCCTTGTCCCATTCGTTTGCGCGCCGCAGGAGCTCAGGCAAATCCTTTCCGAACTTTTTGATCCAGGGAGCAAGCCCCGTCATATCCTCCAGATCGCCAGCCGCGCGCTTGAGACTATCGGAAATGTTTTTGCCCTGATCTTTTGCCTCACCTTTTTTGTCGTTCAACGGGTTAGTCTGTTCCGCATATTCGCGGGCGAGCTGTTCCCACGAATGAGGATTCTTGGTCAGCGCCTCGTGAACCTTCCAAAAATAACCGATTACATCGCCGAGATTCTTGTCGGGCCAGCGGGCCTTGATGTCGGCGCGAATTTGTCGCTGCTCGGTCGTGCTCAGGTCAGCCTTGTTGAGCTTACCCTCTTGCGATTCGAAGGCGCGCTTTAAGGCACCCTCTCTGTTTTTCCAGCCGTCCGAAACAGATTCCGGTTTGTCGCGCTTGGGTTCCAGCTTTTTAAATTCGGCTAGCAGCCCTTTGCGTGCTTCCTTTTCCTCGTCGCTCTCGGGCTTTTGCTCACGCAGCCAAGAGGCCAATTCGCGCCGCTCTTTAGCCGTCATTTTATCAAGCGGCTTGCCGAGCGTTTCCTGCATCAGCTTGTTATGCGCACGCTCGGTCGCGGCCTTTTCAGCCGTTTTCAGACTATCGCGGATCGATGGCAGCTTGCCGCCTTTGTCCGTGGCCTGTGCTTCCTGCTCGGCGAGTTGCTGCTGCTGGAAAGCATGAGCCGACGGGTCAGAGATATCGTTTCCGGTTTCGATCGGCGCCGGAATGTCGAGTTGTTCAAAATCTTCACTCATCGCCCTTATCCTCTTCTCTGTAAGGCTCGCGGAGCACGCTTACGAGCGCATTGCACAGGTCCGGCGGCATTAGATCACCAACCACCGCAAACTCTCCAAAGTGCAGGGCAATACGATCACGGATCGCGGGCCGAAGCTGCCGCAGACAATCAAGCAGCGCCGCCTCACCCACCGTGAGCAATTCCACACCCGCAGTGGGCGCAGGTGCAGGCTTGGGAGAACGCCGCAGCGTCGTCGCCTTCGCAATCAGGCGCGAATAATTATAGGCCGTGAGCCGACGCACGGCGGGGCTGATTTCCACAACGGGAATATCAAAACGTTCGCAAGCCGCGAGAACGGTGCGACAGTCCTTAACGCGCATATCCCGCGCCGCCTGTTCGATCGAAATCAGCGTTTCGCTTTGTTCCGTCTCTGCCGTTGCATTCATGTTTGCACCCTGTAACGACCGCCAGCGCACCTGATGACAGTGCCCGGCACAATGTTCGATTCCGATGGCGTCTGAGGCCGTGTGGGAGAGTTAAGCGCCAGGCCGTATGAGGGCGGCGGGGGATCGAGGCGCACCGGGTCTGAGCCGGGCCTCGATGCTTTCCGGCAGATTGAACCGCCGGGCGCCGTCGCTCTTTGCTTCGGTCACGGCCGGCTCGCGAACCGACCGCCATGCATGGTTGACCGAACACAAATCACATGACGCACGAAAATCATGCGGTGATTTGTTCTGAATTGCAAGAAATGTTTGGGATTGCTACTCAACGCGGTGGACAAAACCGGCTGCGACGGCTTCATCAAGCGTGCGGCGGACAATGCCGGGATCGGCTTCTTCGGCATCGCGGATCAGCCGGCCTTCGTGGGTGTCCTTGGGGGAAATGCCGAGATCGGAGACAGAAGGGATATTCTCGTTTGGAATATCCCTTTTCCCCTGGCCTCCATGTTGCTGAACCTCGCCCCGCTCCTGCGCCGCGTCGTATCGTCGTCGTAGTTGAGGTCATTGAGGCTTGGGAAGCTCAACAAGTGCGCCGAACACGACTTGCCGCTTAAGCAAAAACCCCGGTCGTGAGACCGGGGTTTTGTAAGTCAGCTAGAGTAGGTTTGCGATCACCGCACCCTAGAGGCCAGCTTTTTTAGGGCTGGACTTAATTGCCGGAATGACCGGCGACGATCCGAATATGTGGGTGTTCGCGGTTAAGGTCAAGTTATAGGCCCACGCCTGCCCTGACACACGCCTTCACTTTTTCGAGAATCTCAGGTTCCAAAACCCGAACGTCGTACACTCTCTGCCCTTGGTTCCATCCCGAAAAAAGCAGTCTAAGCCTATGAAATGCAACAGTTAATACAATATCTCCTTTGAGCCACATAGTCGGTTCGTCGTATGGAGAGGGAAGCAACGGATCAAAGGAAAGTTCCATATGGTGCGGCAGCACAGGTTTCGGGGTTTTCGTGCTGAGCGGGACAATCGTGCACATAAATGGCCGCCCTGGGATAGGCGGCGATAGGACCAACGCCGGGCGGCGCTTCACCATTTCTGGCGGCCGAAAACCCTCATTGAGGTCCACCCTGACGATGGTTCCGGGTGCGGGATGAATTGAAACAGTCATCCTCCATCTTTAACGGGAGTCTACGGCAAACAACAACCATTCAAACTGTCTTATTCAAACTGACCCAGTACCTGGGCGCGATAAGCAAGCAAAACTAAGACCGCATTCGAGATCCGGTCCGCGCATGGGCTTGGGGAAATACAGCGCGCGCCTGCACCGCATATTTGCCTTCCGGCACTTCCGTCTTGATGTCCGATTTTCGATATTCGTCAGTAAAGCCGAGCGCGCAAAGAACGCCCGCACCCACATTCGCCAGATCGTCGTGAGAGCCATTCGGATGATCCACAGAATACTTGCCAGTTCCTCTACCGGCGCGGCGCTCGAGGCTTACAAGCTGGTTTTTCTGACGCTTATTGTCGAGCAATAGCGCCGTCCGGGAGTTAATCTGTGGCAGCAGATCAAGGTAAAGCTCGGACTTGCTTCGCGGACTAGGAAAATACGGCATTCCAGCCTTTCCAAAGGCCGCGCTCACCCAACTGCCAGCATACCTATCCCCGTGAACGTGACGAATATCATAGTCCTGTAGCGTCTTGACAAATTCCGCCACCACCGACGCGGGATCAAACGGCGGTTTGATTTCTCTCAGAACATCCTGAACGCCAACCGGCCCTTCCTTGTGCGCAATGCTCATCGTCATGCTATCGGACGAGCCGCCGCTCGGGTCGATAAAGCCGACATATCGGAAGCCCTGCATCGGCGGCCGTTCGACCGTTCCCGGTTCGATGCACGCCTCTATCGTTTCAAGGTTGAATAGCGCCTCGAGGTCCGACCGGAATTCTGCCCCAAATTCCGCCGCTGCCCATTGTGGGTCACCCTCGTAGGCGTCGGCAATCAGCTTACTGTCCTGCCGTAACGTGAGATTCATGCGCCAGGTTGGCGCCCGCGCCACCAGCACGTCGCCGGGCTTGCCGTAATGTTCCTGATATTTGCGCCAGACGAGCCCTTTGCGGGCATGGGGCGACGTAATGCCAATCAGCATGGCATTGGGGATTGTCACCATGGCCGGGCGAAGCGCCTGATAAACGTCCTCGTCCGGATTAACCAAATCTTCCGAGCGCCAATGTGCACACTCGTCAAAGACGGCTGCGACGATGGTTCGACCACGCACCCGCCGCTGGTCGTTTGTTGCAATTTCGATGGAGAGGCCGTTGGTTAAATCGATCGAATCCGCGGTCATGCGCTTGACCATGCGGGCGAGCAACGGCTTCTCAAAGAACGCCCGGGCATAGCCGAGGCAGATACCGGCTTGCTCACGATCCACCGCCAGAAGCGAGACCACGCCACGCTCACCCCGGACTAGGTGCTTTTTCCAGCCGTAAGTTTCAGCACCGATAGTCCCCAAGTAGGCAACCAGGCTGGCCGCTTTCACGTCCTTGCCGCTTCGTCTGCCCATGATCCACCAGGCTTCGCTGGCCGGCACAGTCGGGGCTTGGTCCCGGCCGGTTAGTTCCTGGAAGACTGCCAATTCGTCATCGGTCAGCGGCTCCCCGAATAGTGCCTTGTCGAGCACCCGCCACGTTGCCCAGGTCGGGCCGCCAAACCAGTCCCCGAACAGATTCGGATCGAGACAGGCCTGTGCGTAGGAAATGCTCATTGTTCACCCTCGCCTCTACCAGCATGCCCCGCATTCCCGCTCAGGGACTCACTGGCGCGGTTTTGACCGTTGGCCGGTGTCTCGGCCTCGCCGTTGCCGTTAATTGCGTGTGCGGGCCGCGCTGAATCGCGAGAGGCCAGATAGGTTCTCAGGTCCGGCACAATCTCGCGCTGCCGGCGCTGAATGCCCACGGTTTCGAATAGCCGGCGCTGGCAGTTGATGATCGCGCAATAGGTGCCGGGATCGACCGGCTCGCCGGCCAGCCAGCGGGCCTCGAGGTCCTCGGCCTGGGCGCCGAGTATCGCCGCCCGTTGCACGATCTGCCGCTCGGCAATCGAGAGACCGTCCGCGCCGCCTAGATCAGAATTCAATGCCCGCTATCAGGTCTCCCACCCGCCGATAGGCCGTGGTCCTCCGATCGAGGGCCGCAAGTGTCAGCAGCTTGCCTCGACTACCCTTGCTTCCGTCCCGCGCCCTGCTGCTATCCTCGGCCATCCGAAATCGCCCTTTTGTTGCCAGCCATTTGCCAACGGTCGTATAAATCAGAAATTACTCAATAAAATCAACGATAACAAACTGTTTGAGTACTAGTTGGTCGCTCCATCTAGACTGATTTGGCGCAACATCGCCAGCGCCGAAAAAAGCCGCCGCAGGGAAAGTATGATTTCGTGCAATCATCTCTCTCGTCACTTGCCTGTCCAAACAGGAAACCGGAAACGTGTCCTTAGGGACACGGTTTCCATGGTTTCCATGTTGGTTTCCCGACTGGTTGATGTGTGGTTTCCCCGCAGTTTCCTTATGGTTTCCTGCGGTTTCCAAATAGCCGTCTTGGAATGGTTTCCGCATGGTTTCCCACACCCTGTGGAAACCATCGCTAGAGTGTCCATGCGAGGTCCTCGCTGCAGGCGAGACGGTTGGCCGCGATCAGCTCTCTCTTGTGCTTGTTGAAGAGTGTTGACGCGCTCTTGGGATTTACCCCGGGGTCAATCAGTCCCAGCCGGGCGCATTCCAATTTCCATCCTGTTAGATTGACGGCAGGGCATCCGTGCGCCGTAGTTGCGTCATCACCCGCGACGGCATTTCTAAGTGCATCCAGAAATTTCAGTCCGAGGGGTGAGACGCGACCTTTTGCGTTTGCCTCCTTCACATCCGAGTGCCACACGTCATCCAGCAGCATTATCCTGGTCGCCTGAAAATCGGCACGGTTGTCCGGGGTGCGCTCACGCGCTTTGCGGAATTCCAGATTAAAGCAAATGTCCGTTGCAGGATGTTCGACGCCTTCCATGTGCAGCACTGTGTCCAACTGCCATTCTCTGGTTTTGTCACCGTAGCTTTTTGATTGATCGTGGCCGGTGTGGTGCAGCCAAAGCTGGCCGATGCCGCGCTTGGTCAAGGAGCGAACCCACGGCATGACGAGTTGCCATGATTCGGGCTCACGCTGGTCGCCGGCGAGCAAACACATGACGGCGTCGGCTATCAGCAGATCTATTCCCCCGATGCGCTCAATAAGGCCATCAACCATCGCCTGGCCGGCCGGGGTATTGAGCGGAGCAAAGCCTTCAATGTCCTCGTGATTGAGAGCATGGAAGCCGGATGGCTGACCGCCAAAGCGTGCCGCTGCGTCAGCGATGCGCTGGCGAAGCAGCCGTCTACTCATCTCGCCGTCGATGTAAAGAACGCGACATGGCCGCCGCCCTTGCCAATGTAGGAACGGCGCGCCGGCTGATGTAGCAATGCCCAAGCCCATGGCAAAATTCGATTTGCCTAGTCCGGTTGGGCCAACAAGCAGCGCGCGGCTCGTGGTTGTCAGCCAATCACCCATCAGACGATCCGGGGCCGGCAAATCACGTGCTAGCCACTCACTGATTGACAAGGGCGGCAATTCTGCCGCCGATGGGATTTGTGATGCCTTCCAACTCGATCGCGCAGATGTTGGTGTCATCCCGCCGTACTCAGGAGCGAGCCATGGTTTTGCGTTCATGCTGCGGCCCCCCCGACAAAGGCCCACGCCAAAACCTCCTGCACCCGGTCCTGGCCGGCATTGTCTACGACACCAGCAAATTCAGCCGCACTCTGAATTAAATCGGCAGCGTCAAGCAGGTGCATGTCACCGGCCGCAACCCGGTCGGCCAGAATACATGCGCTCTGAAACAGGATTTCGAGTTGGGCCTCGACTACGGCAGGCGTCATTGGTCACCCTCCGATTCCAGTAGCCGAACGTCCTGCTCTCGTCGTTTCTCCATCACCTCGCGGTCGGCTCGGGCGAGAGATTCGGCAATGCTGGCACGTGGGTTGCCAAACATCGCGAGTGCCATGGCAACCGGGCCACTCACCGAGTGTGCGATTTCCGCCGCACCAACTCCACACTGCAGCAAGATACTGGCAAGGATTGCCGCATCACCGGCGTGCATTTGCACGCCCGATCCAGCTTTGCCGCTATCCAAGAATATTTCGCGCAGGTTGCCGGCGTCGTCATAGCCAGCGCCGGCAATATAGTGGTGGCCGGCGTGGTCGAATTCGCGAACCAGATGGCCGCGACGGTTGGGAAGGCGCTTTCTCATGGCTCGCCCTCCCGCCAGTGACAAATCGTCTTTCCGCGCTCGGCAACCTCTGCGATGTCGGCAGCGAGGCGGAGTCGAAGAACCACCAGTGGTTCGCGATGATCCGCCTTTACGATGAGCACATCGCGATTTTCGATCCACTCGTACAAGCTGCGGAAACCATCGGCGCGCGCCTTCACTTCGACGCACAGGTCGCGGCCGATGACGGGGACCGACAGATCGCCGATATAGCTGCCGCCGGCCGAGCCCGATAACGGCACGCGCTCGGCAGCAAACCCACGCTCTTGCAGGAATCGCACCAAGGCGCGTTCCGCTCGGTTGCCCTTATCGCGGGAGCGCCTGCCGCCGCGAGGCTTTCCAACCGAGGCGGCGGAATTAGAAAGGGGTTTCATGCACACCCCCATGCCAATTCAGCAACAGTGCGCGCCGAAAGCACCGGTAGCCTCGCCCGGTGCGCCAGGTAGGCAATTTGCCTTTCAACGAGGGGGGCCGTATATTCCGAGCCGATCAGCCAGCCAGCATGATCAATTTCGGAAGCCCCGCGCGATTCGCCCCGCGCGGGGTCTTTCATATGAGAGGCCATAATTCACGCGGCCTCCGTGCTCTGCCGAGCGGCAATGCGAGCCGACAACCAAGCGTCGATTTCGGTTTCCACCCAACCGTGCCGGTTTTCGCTCAGCGCCACACGCTTCGGAAACTTCTGAGCTTTCTCCAAGCGCCAAAGGTGAACTTTGGAATAATTGATGCCACTCGCCTTCAGGTCGTCATAAGAAAGAATTTTCATGGCTCTATCCTCGTAATGCGTCGCCATTCTTCGCGACACATGACGAGGTAAGCCGGAGGAAACGGGCAGTCCTACCTGATCTCAGACCGACTTGCCCGCTTTTCGATCACGTCCGCTTTTTGCGTCTCTGAAGGCTTTCTCCACTGCCTGTCTTTTGTATGGCTCGCCATTGTTTGTGATCTTCAATTCTTGAATGACCTGGCAGGCGAAACGCACAAACGGAGCTGGTTTCGAGACACCGCCAAAATGCGCTTCGAAGATTTTGGGAAGCCGTACTCCGATTAGCCACTCAAACGCGCTCCGCTCTCCTACTTGGAGCTCGCGCCTCAGCCGCGCCATGACTTTCCGTTCGGGCTGATGGACCGGCAATTTAATTGCCGCTTCAGCTTCCACAATAAAGTCGTTCAACCCAGGCAGGTCGCATTGTAAATCGTCCCCTTCAATGTCCTTCAACTTGGCGCGTAGCTGTTTCGCTGCGGCAACGGCGTCCAGAATGCGCTTGTCTCTAGCGGACGCTCCGGCCCTGAGTCCGCAGCTTACGCGGTAACACGTTTTCGCCCAGGAAAGATTTGAGCCGAGGCTATCCAGCACAACGTCGTCGCGTTCGCGGTCAACGGCGCGAACGATGCGAACGAGCGCGTCGCGATCTAATCCAGGGTGGAAAACTCGCCTAGGGTCAGCAGGCGCGTTCATGCCATTGCCCTCGGCATTTTGACCACGTTGGCAGGCGCCGGTTCGACAATCGAACGCAGCCGGGCGGCCCACATTGTCAACGCCTCGCGCTTTTCGTCCAAATAGTCGTGAAGGTCATAAACCCCCTTAATACCGGGGCGAACGTGAGCCATCACGGCCTCGCGGGCTTCCTCGCTGATTTTCAGCCGGGAAAGATGTGTGCGAACGGTGCGGCGAATGTCGTGGTTACGCCAATCCGCAGGAGCAATCCGCTCGCCGCTGATGCGGGCCACCGCGAGGACGGTGCGGGCCATGCGAGCATCCAGCTTTTGCTTGACCTTGGCCGACACCCACACCGGACGCGTCCCGCCCGTAGTTGAGAATATGAAAGGGCCGCCATTCTGGCGCGGGAGGCTTTCGAGGATCGCCCGCATCTCAGCGGTCATCGGCACAACATGCGCCCGGGCTTTGGATTCCCTGCCCTTCATGCGCGCCGCCGGGATCGTCCATAGACCGGACTTGAAATCGAATTCCGACCATTCGGCGTCTGCCACCTCATTCAGCCGTAAGCCGGTCAGCAGCAGGAGCCGATAGATCGGCCCGAACGGGTAACGCATTCGGCCAGAGGCTCGCCACAGGGCCGTCAACTCGGTATCAGTAAGGATGCGCTCCCGGCCGGCGCGCTCGCCGCACAGGGAAGCCGGTTTGAGATCGGCAGCCGGGTTGACCTTAATTCCATATGCCCGTTGGTCGATTGCCCAACGGAAAAACCTTTTTGCCAGCGCCAATAGATTGCGGGCCTGCACCGGCGCCGTCCGAGCCTTCGCCTTAATCAACGCCGCCACCATATCGTCGGTGATGTTGGTGATCGGCAGCGCCTGCCACGCTGGCAGAAAATTCGCCTTTATGTCGCGCTCTGCGTCATCGCCCCTGCGCTCGGTTGGCAGCTTGTGCTCGATAAAGTCTTGCGCGAGGGCGGCAAACGTATTCGCCCGATTGCGCGCTTGTTCGGCCTTCTGGCGCTCGAGTTCCTCCGCCGGGTGCTTGCCCTTCTGGATCAGTTCCAGCCAATCCCGGGCAGTCTGCCGCGCTTTCTCCAAGGTGATTGCGCCATATTCCCCGATGCGCAGCCGCGTCGGATGCTGCTTGCCCGGAAACCGCTTCAGCAACACGAACGTCTTGCGGCCTGTTGCAGACACGCGGACACCAAGTCCGGGAACGACACTGTCCCAAAGGTCATAATGCGTTCCAGACTTTGCAGCTTTGAGGGCCTTTAACGTTCGGTCGGAAAGAACCTTGTGCGGCATATTTAAACCCCATTTGGCAACATGCTGGCAACAAAATCCGTGTTATTGGGTGTTGCCAGATGTTGCCAAATGTTATCCATAGCAACAGTAAAAGCAAGCATTTTCGAGTGTTTTGGTGACGTGATGCACTAGGATGTGATGGAATGTTATAGGAATGGAACTAGCTTTTAATCAGTAGGTCCAGGGTTCGAGTCCCTGCGCGCTCACCAATAAAATCAACGCCCTGTCCCGGTCGTGGTGGACATCGTCTGCGATGCGTCTGAATGCGTGGCAATTCGCGCTCGCTTTCCGGGACCCATCAACGGCGGGTCTCAAGAAAGCCCGCACCTCGGCGAATAGGTTTCGCGGACCTCGTTACTGAGCCTTGTAACCGAAGTCGTAGGGATTTGCCGGCACCGGCGGATTGATGTTCGGATCGTCGCAAACGCATTCCAGCGTGATGCCGGTGTCGTATCCCAGTTGATGCCGGTGCGTATCCAGCGTGACCGTGAGTCCCGGACCAGGTCGCACAACCTTCATCTGGCGCTTCAATCCATCGCTATCCTGCCATGACTCCGGCGTCGGATCGGTGCCCACAGGAGTCAACGGGTAGGAAAACTGCTGAATGCCGACAACCCAGCGCGGGCCATCGATACGCAGCTCGAACGACTGACCCGGATGCACCGGATAATCGCCATCGGCGTTTGTCGAGCCCCTGACGGTAAAACGTTGCGGCGGGTGCGGCTGTACAGCAAGAACCTTCACGCGCCAGGGACCATAGAACACATTGAGTTGCACGCTCATCGGTCGCCTCAGCCATTCACCTGACGCCGCAGCGATTGTCTGGCGATTCGAGACTGGTTGGTCGTCAATTCCACGCTCAACTCAAACTCGAAGCTGCCGTATTGGGGCACAGAAAAAAGGTAGGCACCCTGCAGCGGCGCAGGATCGCTCAGACTCTTGCCAACCGGGTCGCCGGTTGGCGAGGTGTAGCGGACAAAAAGACGTGCAATTGTTGCCGGCGGATTGCTTCGGCAGTCCCAGTGCAGCCGCACCGCACCGCCCACAACATCTGCTTCAAAGCTGGCGATGCGCGGCTGCACCACCTCGAGCCCAGTCCGGCGTGAGAACGCGTTGCTGAAGCCGTTGAGCCGCCCATTGTCCGTGAAGTGCGCCAGGGCATCGCGCCACGAACCCAGCCTGCCGGGCGGTTGGCCCACGGCGTCCCCGAAGCGCGCCTCGATCTCGGCCTGTGTACAATCGTTGCGCTGGCCCCAGTGTAAAATCCCGCCAAAGGTTTCACTCCGCGCAAGTCCGCAGGCGAATGAAACGAGGTTCTCGCTACCGGAGACATCTTTCAAGGCTGATACCTCGACCACGGCCGTGGGTTTGTAGAGCTGTTCGCCAAGAGTTGCTCGTGTCGGACCGGTCAACCGGATGGATGCGTAGCCGACGGTGGCCTTGCCTTCATATTGCTGCCGGATCTCAAACGCCAGCAGTTGGTCGATGAAGGCGATCAGGTTATCCGACTTGCTGTCGAAAAAGACTTCCATCGAGTTGACGTTTACTTGGCACGAGACGTCCGGGTGATAGTTATGATTGTCGATGATCGCGTAGCTGACTCCTTCGACGTCATTGTCCCCCTGCTGCGACTTGAACAGCGTATAGGCAATGAGCTGCCAAACGAAGACGCCCGCGTCGCGGGTCACTCCCGGCGGCCGATTCTTGAGCAGCTTGTTCTTCAGATCGTTGACGAGTTCGCCGAACCGCGTGTCATCGTCAATCACCGCCAGCGCCGCACGCAATACCGCGACAAGCAACAGCAACTGCGGGAGCAGGGCCAACAGTCCGAGGAACGCCCCCGCACCCGCGGCATATCCCACCCCCGCGATCGCAACGCCAACTATTGTTCCGTTTGACGCCACGAATTGCTCGAGTTCTTCGACTGTCGCCTTGATGACACCGCTGAGGAAGCTCTTCTGGCTGCAGGCAATGTCGAGGAGTTCGTTCGCGCCATCCGAAAAGGCGTTCGTGGTGCCCGCGCATTTGTAGACGGGCGCCTGGATTTGCTTGCTGAACGCGACCAGCTTGGCGCCAACGCGTTCGTCACGGCCCGCGACGGGATACTGGTCACCGAAGTATTGCGTCGGCCAACGCTTGGTGACGCCGGCCTGATTCTCGCGGAAGAAGGCGCAAGGGCTGAGATTGACGACGATCTGCAGGAACTGGCTGTACTCGTCGTGGTCGGGGCCGTGGAAATACAAATCGCCGCGCCGGTCACGGATCTTGTCTTTGATCTTGTTCCAAGTCGTTAGCCGGCGCTCCTCGTGCAGCATATATTGCCGCATCGCCTTGATCACGACCGAGTAGATCACGCCGAAGCGGCCAGCCGAGACCAGGACGGCATTAAACAGCTTGTCGTCCCGTTCGATATGGAATTTGACGCTGGAGTTGGCGCGGTCGTAACGCGCGTGGAGGATGGCGTCGTCGGTCAGGGCCGGCCAGTCGTGCGTTGGAGAAGGTTCGATCCAATAGTGATCGCCGCCGTCGACCACAAGGTGGATGGCCACGATGCTATCGGAGACCGGCCCACGATCGAAGTCGCCGCCATGCGTGCCCGTATTGAAGGCGCCAACAACCGTCTGAAATGCGGCGCTGCCAGCGGTCGCCAAAGCGTAGCGCGCGTTGAACTCGGGTCGGCCCAAATCCTTCAAGCGTCCCGCCAGTGTTTGCTTTGGCGCTGCAGTCGGGTCGAAAGGCGGGTCGGCTGCCGGAAATTCCGGCTCGATCAGCATCGCTTGCTGCGCGTCTTTCGGCAGCGGATAGACCAGGGGCTGGACTTCGTCGAGCTCCGCGTACAGCTGGTAGATGCGCTTCCCGGCTTGAACATGCACGAGATACGGATGGCTGTCGTCCAGTGCCAGCCGGTCGATATAGGCGCCATTCATGCAGCCCGGAATCACGCCCTGCAGCGTCTGCGCCATCGCCTGATGATAGACCGTCGCGGAAGGGTCGAGGTCGGGATCGTGGGTCTCGATGTACGTCGTGTCGCTCATGGCAGCATCTGACAGCGCGTAGTGGCTGCCTGCGGCGTGCAGGAGCTCGCCGGGCGCGCGCATGCGGCACAACTCGATGAGCTCAGCGAGATTTTTGGGGTAAGCGATCGGCACCTGCCGACCTGGTTGCCGCGGATCATCATGCTTGCGACGCCAGGCCCCGCTCGGAACTCGGTCGATCATGATGCACCCTGCGACGGGACATTGCGCCTTGATGCTATCCGGCTGTTTCTGCGAAAGTCAAAGAAAATTGCGAACGCAAATAAGACGTCCCGCGTCGTTGAACGCGCGCTTCGACGGCATTTTAGAAATACTTTTCGTTTCCCGGACGATGCCCACTGCGCCTGACATCTGCGGCGCGATCAACAAAATGTGTGCTCGAGGACCTTGCGTCAGCAGGCGCGGCATTTCTACGCGACCGGCGCGCGCGCCGCGCACGTCCCTCACTCCGCCGGCGCCGCCAGCGCCCGCCGCATGGTCGCGCCGGCCTCGCCGCCGCTCGCCGTCTCCGCCAGTTGCGGGCGGAAGCCGCGCAGGCGCAGCGAATTGGTCAGCACGAACAGGCTGGAGATGCTCATCGCCCCGGCCGCCAGCATCGGATTGAGCAAGAGGTGCAGGAACGGATAGAGCGCGCCCGCCGCCACCGGAATGAGCGCGATGTTGTAGGCATAGGCCCAGACGAAATTGTAGACGATGGTGCGCAGCGTGCGCCGCGACAGCGCCACCGCGTTGATGATGCCGCGCAGGTCGCCCGACATCAGGATCACGTCGCCGGCTTCGATGGCAATGTCGGTGCCGGTGCCGATGGCGATGCCGACATCGGCTTGGGCGAGCGCCGGCGCGTCGTTGATGCCGTCGCCGACGAAGGCGACGCGGCGGCCCGCCGCCTGCAGGCGCTTGACCTCGGTCGCCTTCTGGTCGGGCAGCACTTCCGCCAGCACCTCGTCGATGCCGACGCGCGCGGCGATCGCCTGCGCGGTGTGTTTGTTGTCGCCGGTCACCATGGCGACCTTGAGCCCGAGCGCGTGCAGCGCCGCGACGGCCTGCGTGCTGCCATCCTTCAGCGGATCGGAGACGCTCAAGGCCGCCGCGAGCTTGCCGTCGATCGCGGCATAGAGCGGCGTCTTGCCGTCGCGCGCGAACTGCTCGGCCGCGGTCGCAACGGCGCTGAGATCGATGCCAAGCTTGCGCATGTAGCGGTCGGCGCCGACCTGCACGGTGTGGCCCTCGACCTTCGCATGCACGCCGAAGCCGGGCTCGGAGTCGAAGTCCGTGGCCTCCGGCAGCGCCAGGCCGCGATCGGTCTTGGCCGCGCGCACGATCGCCTCGCCCACCGGGTGTTCGCTTCTGGCCTCCACCGCCGCCACCAGGCGCAGCAACTCGTCTTCGCTCGGCGCGCCATCGGCGCGCTGCAGGTCGGTCAGTTCCGGCCGGCCCTTGGTCAGCGTGCCGGTCTTGTCCATGACCACGGTGTCGACATGGCCGAGCACTTCCAGCGCGGTGCCTTTGCGGAACAGCACGCCCATCTCGGCGCCCTTGCCGGTCGCCACCATGATGGCGGTCGGAGTCGCCAGGCCCATGGCGCAGGGACAGGCGATGAGCAGCACGGAGACCGCGGTGACGAAGGCAAAGCTGAGCACCGGGGCCGGCCCGAACACGAGCCAGACCACGAAAGTAACCACCGCCGCCGCCATTACCAGCGGCACGAAAACGCCGGCGATCTTGTCGGCCATCTGCTGGATCGGCGGCTTGGAGGTCTGTGCCTCCTCGATCATCTTGATGATCTGGCTCAGCACCGTGTCGGCGCCGACGCGCGTCGCACGGAATGTGAAGGCGCCGGTCTTGTTGATGGTGCTGCCGACCACCTCGCTGCCGTCGCGCTTTTCCACCGGGATCGGCTCGCCGGTGAGCATGGATTCATCGACGTAGCTCGCACCCTCGGTCACAACGCCGTCGACCGGCACCCGCTCGCCTGGGCGCACATGCACCAGATCGCCGGAGACGACCTGCTCGATGGGGATTTCCATCTCGACGCCGTCGCGCAAGACGCGCGCGGTCTTCACCTGCAATTGCAGCAGACGCTTGATCGCCTGCGAGGTACGCCCGCGCGCGATCGCCTCGAGGAAGCGGCCGAGCAGGATCAGCGTGATGATCACGCCGGCGGCCTCGAAATAGGTGGTCGCGGTGCCGTGCGGGAAGATCGCCGGCACGATCAGCGCCAGCAGCGAATAGACATAGGCGGCGGAACTGCCGAGCATCACCAGGCTGTTCATGCCCGGGCTGAAATGGCTGAGCTCGGCCCAACCGGTGCGGTAGAAGCGCCAGCCGGCATAGAACTGCACCGGCGTCGCCAGCAGGAACTCGATCCACATCCAGCCGCGTTCGGGCAGGAGCGACAGCATCGCCCCGCTCAGGCCGGGGATGCCCTTGCCCATGGCGATGATGAACAGCGGCACCGTGAAGACCGCGGCGAAGATCAGATCGCGCCGCAGCGCCGACAGTTCGGCGTCCTTGCCGTCGTTGCCTTTAACGGCGCCGTCCGCCTGTTCTGGCGTCGCCGTATAGCCGGCCGCGGCGACCGCCTCGGCGATCCTGGCCGGCGTCACCGTCTTGGCGACATAGGCGACATTGGCTTTTTCGGTGGCGAGATTGACGCTGGCGTCGACCACGCCCGGCAGCTTCTTCAGCGCGCGCTCGACGCGGCCGACGCAGGACGCGCAAGTCATGCCGCCGATGGCGAAGGTCGTGTGCGCCAGTTCCGCTTCGTAACCGGCGCCCTTCACCGCATCGATCAAGGTCTGCGCGTTGACCTTGGCCGGATCGGCCACGACCCGCGCTTCTTCCGTCGCGAGGTTCACATTGGCCGAAACGACACCGGGCACCTTCTTCAGCGCCCGTTCGACCCGGCCGACGCAACTCGCGCAGCTCATGCCCTGGATTTGCAGCGTCAGATCATCACTCATCTCGCCCACCTTCACGCTGCCTGGGCCCGCCGGCTCAGCGGTACTTCAAAACGTCCATCAGCTCGGCGACCATCTTTTCGGTGTCGCCGCGGCCATGCGCGGTCGCGACGTGATGCTTGAGATGGCTTTGCAGCACCATCTCGCCGATGCGGTCGAGCGCGCCCTCGACCGCCTTGATCTGCTTGAGCACGTCGACGCAATAGGTCAACTCGCTCTCCAGCATGCGAACGATGCCATCAAGGTGCCCCTTGACGGATTTCATCCGCTTGAGAGCGGTCTCCCGCACCCCGGGATCGAGGTGCATGCCATGCGTCGCATGCACGTCCATCAGGCCACCCGGACTTCGTAGCCGAGGTCCGCCACCGCATGGACCAGCGCCGCGGGCTGCGCGTCGCCGCTGACGACGGCTTCCTTCTGCGCCAGGCTGACGTCGACGACCTTGTCGACGCCGGGCACCTTGGCCAAAGCCTCGGTCACCGATTTGACGCAGTGATTGCAGGTCATTCCTTCGATTTTCAGCTTGATCATCGGGTGTTCGCCTTGTTTTTGCGCTTGTCTTGCGTTGCCTTGACCCCACCCCCCCTGGGGTGGGGTACTTCCGCAACATAGGCTTCCCTACCGGCTTGTCAACGCGCCGGGCGCGGTTCAGCTCCGGCGCCCGCGCATGGCTTGGGATCGCGTTCAGCGCGGGACCCGCCGCCACCGCGCTTGCCCAAGCGTCCCGAAACGCGCGACGGCGCCCACCACAGCGAAGCCGCGATGAGGACATGATTGAGGGAGGCAGGCGACGGCTTCTCGCTTCCTGCGCAAGGCCACCGTCAGTTTGGACTCTTACAATGGTGCCGCTGTCGGCGGCGCTTCGTGTCTCAATTGGGCGCCGCCGGCTTAACAAGATCGTCCAAATCGTGTTCGCTGCACTGCGTGCATGCACGGCATCGCCGCCCGCGCGCGACTTTTCCGACAGTTTTAGACAAGAGCGACGTTCAGGCCTGTCGCAAAATCTTAGCGCGACGGTCACCAGAGTTTCACCGCCCGGTCCCATGTGCGCCATGATCGGCGGCTATCGATCATGCATTCGGGGCGACGAGAAGAAGGAGGCCGAGACCATGCAGCTTCATTGCGCCAGCGTGAATCTCACCGCGATCCGCAGCTTCGCCGCGCCGGCCAATTGCCCGCATTGCGGCGACTGGATGGTTGCCCCGATCATGTCCGAATTCGTCGAGGGCGGCGAGATCCGCCATTACTGGGAATGCGACGCCTGCGGCGAGAGTTCTTGCACCTCCATCCCGCTCGAGCCCGCCTGAAACGGGACGCGCCGGAATTAACAACCGGCGCCGGTGTTGGTATGATCGGCTGCACGCAGCCTGATCCCAAGAGGAGGGGCACCCATGTCGACATCGATCCGGCGGTCCATACTGGCCGCCCTCGCCTGCACTGCCGCGCTCGCATTCGCAACGCCGTCAATGGCCGCCATGGTCCATATGAAGGCCAACCTGGACGCCTCCCACGAAGTGCCGCCCAATGACAGCAAGGGCACCGGCACGGTGGAGGTCACTTATGATACCGCCAGCAAGAAACTGTCCTGGCACGGCACCTATTCCGGCCTGAGCGGCCCGGCGACCGCCGCGCATTTCCATGCCGGCGCGCCCGGCAAGAATGGCGGCGTCATCGTGCCGATTTTCGCCGGCGCCTCCGCCAAGAGCCCGTTCTCCGGTTCGAAGACCTTGACCGCCGACCAGGCGGCCCAGTTGGAGAGCGGCGGCTGGTACGTCAACATCCACACCGCGGCGCACAAGGCCGGCGAAATCCGCGGCCAAGTCACCAAATAGCCGACGTCACGAAATAGCCGACCGTTACGACCGTCCATAACCGGCCCGCCGGCTGCCCAGCCGGCGGGCATTATTTTGCCGCCGCCTGCGCTTTACGGCGCGCGCGCCCAGGTTCTATGGTGCCGCCGCAAACAAGAAAGTCCGAGGGAATCTCATGGCATCTACGAATGGCGGCGCGACGCCTTTTCTCATTTCCGGCGGCGGGATCGGCGGCCTGGTCGCGGCCTATGCGCTCGCCCAGAAGGGCTTTCCGGTACGGGTTTTCGAGCAGTCGCCGGAGTTCCGCGAGGTCGGTGCCGGCATTCAGCTCGGCCCCAATATCTTTCGCATGCTGGACAAGATCGGCCTCAAGGACGCCGTGCTGGCCGACGCCCATCTCCCGCCGGCGCAGGAGATGCGCGACGCGCTCACCGGCAAGCTGATCACCCGCATCCCGCTCGGCGACCAATTCGCCAAGCGCTTCGGCCAGCCCTATGCGGTGACCCACCGCGCCGACATCCACGGCACCTTCCTCAAGGCCTGCGAGGATTCGAACCTGATCACGCTGGAGACCAACCGCCGCGTCGACGACTTCAAGGACCATGGCGACAAGGTCACCGTCACCCTCAACACCGGCGAGAACGTCGAGGGCCGCGCACTGATCGGCTGCGACGGCATGTGGTCGAAGACGCGCGAGCGTATCGTCGGCGACGGCAAGCCGCGCGTGTCCGGCCATATCGCCTACCGCGGCGTGCTCAAGCGCGAGGAGGTGCCTGAAGACCTGTGGCGGCCGGACGTGGTGCTCTGGGCGGGTCCGCGCACCCATTTCGTGCATTATCCGCTGCGGCGCGGCGAGCTCTACAACCTGGTCGCCGTGTTCCACTCCGACCACTACGAGGAGGGCTGGGACGCCGAGGGCAGCAAGGAGCTGCTGTGGGAGCACTTCAAGGGCGAGGTGCCGCAGGTGCTGCGCATGCTCGAGCGCATCAACACCTGGCGCATGTGGGTGCTGTGCGACCGCGAGCCGGTGAAGAACTGGACGCAGGGCAACGTCACCCTGCTGGGCGATGCCGCGCATCCGATGCTGCAATATCTCGCGCAGGGCGCCTGCATGGCGACCGAGGACGCGGTGGTGCTGGCCGACGAGGTCGCCGCCACGCCCAACGACCTGCCGGCCGCCTTCAAGCGCTACCAGCAGGTGCGCTATTTGCGCACCGGCCGGGTGCAGATCATGGCGCGGATCTATGGCGAGTTCTATCACGCGCGCGGCGTCGCCGCCGAACTGCGCGACATGGCGCTTGGACCGCGCACGCCGCAGCAGTCTTATGAAGGCATCGCCTGGCTCTACGCGGGACCGTGACGCCTTGAACCGGTTCGCCGCAGGCGTCGTCTCACCATAAGGTAAGACGTGGGACGACCAGCCATGAAGGCAGCGACGCCGCGGGTGATCTGCTGCTGCTTCGCCGCACTGGCGATGCTGCCGGTCGTCGCGCGCGCGGCGAGCCCGCCGCCGGCCAAGGCGCTTTACGCGATCACCCTCGACATCGACCATGACGGCAAGTTGGATCGCGCGGTGCTCGTCGCGCGAAGTGCAGGCTTCTACGCTTCCGACAAAAGCTCTTACATGATCGGGCCTGATGAGCGCGTCGACCTGTACATTTATCTCGGGGTCGGCGACAAAGAGCCGGATCCGTCGCGCAAGCCAACCCTGCTCAAGAAGGACATCGTCGTCGGCGAGCGGGACAACCAGGTTTTCCCGCTGGAAAGCCGCAACGGATCGCTGGTCGTCAAGTCCGCTTTCAACTTGTTCTCCAATTGGGCACCCGAGACACTGACCATCGTGCACCGCCACGGCGAGTTCCTGGTCATGCGATACGTCTATAGCTTCGATCTGAAAAACGGCGACCAGGGCGCCTGCGACATCGATTTCATCAGCGGCAAAGGCGTCGCATCGCGCGGGCAGGCCAAGGCCAAGCCCATCAAGGCGAAATTCCGGCCGATAAAGCTGGCCGATTGGTCGAACGAGAAGCGTCCGAAAGGCTGCGATTAAGGCGCGTTTCGCTCACACTATCGATGTCAATTCCCTTATCTCGCCCAGGCTTAACGCCCACGGCGCGCTGGCGCCGAAATGCGGCATCAGCGCGCCGAAATCGTCAGCTCACTTGCGCGGAATGCCGGCCTTGTCGATCACCTCATTCCACTTCTTGATATCGTCCTTGAGGCGCTGCATCAGCTCGGCCGGAGAGCTCGGATGCGCTTCCACGCCGAGCTTGGCGTATTGCTTCTGCACGTCAGGCTGCGAGAGAATTTCGTTCATCGCCTTGCCCATGGAGTCGACCACCTCCTTGGGCGTGCCCTTGGGGGCAAAGATGCCGTTCCAAGACGAGACCTGATAGCCCTTCACGCCCGCCTCCTCGACGGTCGGCACGTTCGGCATCTCGCCTTCGCGCTTGGCCCCGGAGCTTGCCAACACGCGCAGCTTGCCGGCCGCCACCTGGCCTTTGATCGCCGGCGGGAATTCGATCAGCATCTGCACGTCGTTGCGCTGGAGCGCGAGCACGATGTCGGGCGAGCGGCGGAACGGCACGATGACGATTTTCAGCCCGGTCATCGACTTGAACAGCTCGGCGCCGAGGTCCTGCGTCGAGCCGACCACCACGGTGCCGATATTCAGCTTGCCCGGATTCGCCTTGGCCGCGTTCATGAAATCGCCCAGCGTCTTGTAGGGCGACTTGGCATCGACCGCGAACAAGAGGTTGAACTGGCCGAGGCCGGAGATCATCTCGAACTGTTTGACCGGGTCGAACGGCAGATGCTTGAAATCGGCGACGCTGATGGCGGTGCCGTTGGTGACCAGGCCGAGCGTGTAGCCGTCGGGGACGGCGTTGACCACGGCGCGCGCGGCATTGATGCCGCCGGGGCCGGGCTGGTTCTCGACGACGAAACGCTGGCCGAATTTCTTGTCGAGCTTGTCGGCGAGGATGCGCGAGGTGACGTCGGCGACGCCGCCGGCGCCGAACGGCAGAATGATCTTCACCGGCTTGTCCGGCCATGCGGCCTGGACCGGCGCCGGCAGCGCGCTCATCATGAGCGCGGCCGGCAGCACCAGCAGCGCGGCGCGGCGTGCGAACCGCGCGGCGATGGACATCATGTCTCTCATAGGTCGCTCCTCCCGATTTTTTGCTTCTCTTCAGACGAAACCGTATAGCCGTGCCGGATTGTCCACCAGCAGGCGCTGCTGCGCCAGCGTGGATTTCGCGTATTGCGGGACGAGATCGACCAGATCGGCCTCGTCGGCTTCATGCGTGGCGTTGGGATGGGGAAAATCGGTGCCCCACAAGACGCGCTCGGGCGCCGCTTCGACCAGCGCCTGCGCGATCGGCACCGCGGCCGTATAAGGCGGCATGGAAATACGCTCTGCGCCGCAGACCTTGATCCAGCAATTTTCCAGTCGCGAAAGTTCGAGCAGCGCGCGCAGCGGCGGCTGATCGACACCCGCCGCCGAGGGCACGCGCCCCATGTGATCGATGATGAAGGGCAGCGGCAGTTTGCGGATCATGTCGGAGAGCGGGATGATGTCGGGCGCATCAAGATGCAGGACAACATGCCAGCCGCGGCCCTGGATGCGGTCGATGACGCGGGCGAAGACGTCCATGTCGGGCGCGCCGCCGAGATGCTTGACGAAATTGAAGCGCACGCCGCGCACGCCGCCGGCATCGAGGCGGTCGTAATCCTTGTCGGTGAAGCTGTCGTCGACGATGGCGACGCCGCGATAGCGTTGCGGATCGGAGGCGATGCAGTCGAGCATCGCCGCGTTGTCGGCCCCATGACAGCTCGCCTGCACGATCACCGCACGGCTGACGCCGAGATGCTCGTGCAGCGCGCGCAGCATCTCCTTCGGCGCGTCGGCCGGCGTGTAGCGGCGGCCGGGCGCATAGGGAAAGCGATCGGCCGGGCCGAACACGTGGCAATGGGCATCGGTCGCGCCGGGCGGCAGCTTGAAGGCGGGCTTGCGGCGGCGGGCGAGGAAATCCGGCGGGATGGTCATGCGAAGGCTTTAGCGAAGCCGGCCGGGTGGGACAACCACCTCGTCATTCCGGCACGGAGCGAGTGGGCCCGGAATCCAGAGCCCCTGGATTCCGGGCGCGCGGGCTGGCGCGCCCGCGCCCCGGAATGACAGCTACAAGGATGCAATATCCCCCTGCTCCCAGCCTGCCAGCGTCGCGGCGCGGAAGTCGGTAAAGCGGCCCTGCACGATTGCTTCGCGCATGCCGGCCATCAGCGCCTGGTAATAGGCAAGATTGACGGTCGACAGCAGCACCGCGCCGAGCATCTCGTTCGCCTTGGTGAGGTGGTGCAGATAGGCGCGCGAATAGCTGCGCGCGGCCGGGTGCTCGCTCTGCGCGTCGAGCGGACGCGCATCGGCGGCGTGGCGGGCATTGGCGAGGTTGACGGGGCCGAAGCGGGTGAAAGCCATGCCGTGACGGCCGTTGCGCGTCGGCATGACGCAGTCGAACATGTCGATGCCGCGCGCCACCGCCTCGAGCATGTCGTGCGGCGTGCCCACGCCCATGAGATAGCGCGGACGCATCGCCGGCAGCGCCGGCGTCGTCTCCTCCACCACCTTGAGCATCACGTCCTGCGGCTCGCCCACCGCCAGTCCGCCAACGGCGTAGCCGGCAAAGCCGATATCCACGAGCGCGCGAGCGCTTTCCTGGCGCAAGGCAATATCGTCGCCGCCCTGCACGATGCCGAACAGCGCATAGCCGTCGCGCGCACGGCTCTCGAAGGCGCGCTTTGAGCGCTCGCCCCAGCGCAGCGACAGTTCCATGGCGCGGCGGATGTCCTCGGGTGTCGCCGGCAGGCGCAGGCACTCGTCGAGCTGCATCGAAATGTCGGCGCCGAGCAGCGCCTGGATCTCGATCGCGCGCTCCGGCGAAAGCTCATGCATGGCGCCGTCGAGATGCGAGCGGAAGACGACGCCCTGCTCGGAAAGCTTGCGCAGGGAGGAGAGCGACATCACCTGGAAGCCGCCGCTATCGGTGAGGATCGGCCCCGGCCACTGCATGAAGGCGTGCAGGCCGCCGAGCGCGGCGACTCGCTCGGGACCGGGCCGCAGCATCAGATGATAGGTGTTGCCGAGCACGATCTCGGCGCCGGTTCCCCGCACCACCTCCGGCGTCAGCCCCTTGACCGTCCCTTGCGTGCCCACCGGCATGAAGGCCGGCGTCTGCACCCGCCCATGCGGCGTGACGAGTTCGCCGCGGCGCGCACCGCCATCGGTATTCAGGAGCGTGAAGGAGAAGGGTTCGGGCATCTGTTTTTTCGTTAGTCCCAGCCATCCACGTCTTAACTGAAGGGCGGTTTAAAGACGTGGATGCCCGGCACAAGGCCGGGCATGACGCCGTCTAGCGTTGCGGATACAGCAAACACGCATCCCCATAGGAATAGAACCGATAGCCGGTGCGAACCGCATGCGCATAGGCGCGCTGCATCGTCTCCAGCCCGGAAAACGCCGCCACCAGCATGAACAGGGTCGAGCGCGGCAGGTGGAAATTGGTCAGCATCAGGTCGACCGCCTTGAAGCGGTAGCCGGGGGTGATGAAGATGTCGGTCTCGCCGGCAAAGGGCTTGATCCGGCCGCCGTCGTCGGCCGCGCTTTCCAGCGTGCGCAGCGCGGTCGAGCCCACCGCCACGATGCGCCCGCCCCGGGCGCGCGTGTCGTTGAGCGCCGCCGCCACCGCGTCGGTCAGCACCGCGAACTCGGCATGCATCTTGTGGCCGCCGGTGTCCTCGGCCTTCACCGGCAGGAAGGTGCCGGCGCCGACATGCAGCGTGACCTTGTGCAGGCCGATGCCGCGCGCGGCGAGCCGTTCCAGCAGGTCGGGAGTGAAATGCAGGCCCGCCGTCGGCGCCGCCACCGACCCCTCATCGTGCGCGAACAGCGTCTGGTAGTCGGCCTTGTCCTGCTCGTCCGGGGCCCGGCGCGAGGCGATATAGGGCGGCAGCGGCATGTCCCCGCGCTCGGCGATCGCCTGGTCCAGCACCGGTCCATGGAAGGAAAATGAGAGGGTTAACTCCCCTCCCTCATCTTTATGTGAAACTTCAGCATCGAGCTGGTCGAGGAAGCAGACCCGCCCCTCGCTGCCGAAGCGGAGCATATCGCCGGCTTTCAGCTTCTTGCCCGGCCGGGCGAAGGCCTTCCAGTGCGAGCCGTCCAGCCGCTGGTGCAGGGTCACCTCGATGGCCGGCTCGGCCTGCCCCCGCCCGACCCGCCGCCCCTTCAGCCGCGCCGCGATCACCTTGCTGTCGTTGACCACCAGCGCATCGCCGGGCTGCAGCAGCTCCGGCAGGTCGCGGATGGTACGGTCCTCGAAAGCGTCTCCGTTCGTCCCCGCGAACGCGGGGACCCAGGGGTCACGATCTCCGGCCCCGTCATTGCCGCTCTGGCCCCCCGCTTCCGCGGGGGCGAACGGGAGGGAGCTTTCTCCGCCCGCCCCCTGACCTCGCGGCCGCACCACCAGTAGCCGCGCCGCATCGCGCGGCGACACCGGCCGCAGGGCGATGCGGTCGGGCGGCAGGTCGAAGTCGAACAGGTCGGTGCGCATGATCAAACGCCGTCATTCCGGGACGCGAGCGTAGCTCGCGGACCCGGAATCCATACGCCGCGGCGTTGGGTTTATGGATTCCGGGTTCGCGGCCTAACGGCCGCGCCCCGGAATGACAGCATAGAGGCTTACGCCCCCATCGTCGCCTTGACGATCTTGTCGGGGTTCTGCACCGGCTCGCCGCGCTTGATCTTGTCGACGTTCTCCATGCCGGAGATCACCTTGCCCCAGGCGGTGTACTGGCCGTCGAGGAAGCGGGCGTCGTCGAAGCAGATGAAGAACTGGCTGTCGCCGGAATCCGGGTTCTGCGCGCGCGCCATCGACACCGTGCCGCGCACATGCGGCTCCTTGTTGAACTCGGCCTTCAGCTTCTGCCCGGAGCCGCCGGTGCCGGTGCCATGCGGGCAGCCGGTCTGCGCCATGAAACCGTCGATCACGCGGTGAAAGACGATGCCGTCGTAGAAGCCCTCCTTCACCAGTTCCTTGATGCGCGCGACGTGGCCGGGCGCGAGGTCGGGCCGCATCTCGATCACCACCGGTCCCTGCGTGGTCTCGAGCGTCAATGTGTCTTCCGGCTTGGCCATGATTTGTCCTTTCGTGCTTTTGATTGCGCATGATCTTTTCCGAAAACCGGTTCCCACTTTTCGGGATCATGCGCGTCAGCGTTCGATCGTGGCTTTCGTCACATAATCCATACGCGGGAAATTTTGCGCCAGATAGGCATTGCCGCGCATCTGCAGCCGGCCCTGGTCGGGCCCGTTGCCGTCGGGGGCGCCCTCGCCATAGCCGGCATAGAGCGCGTCGACCACCTTCATGCCCGACACCACCTTGCCGAAGGGCGCGAAGCCCATGCCGTCGAGATTGGAATTGTCGGCGAAGTTGATGAACACCTGCGTGGTGCGCGTGCCCGGCCCGGCATTGGCGAAGGTGATGGTGCCGCGCTTGTTGCTCGCTTTCACCGGATCGTCCGGGATGCGCGCGACCCGCCATTTGGCCATCAGCGCCGGATCGCCGTTGATGCCGAACTGCACCATGAAGCCGGAGATCACACGGAAGAAGCGCACATTGTCGTAGAAGCCGTTCTTCACCAGATTGTAGAAGCGGTCGGCGCCGTGCGGCGCCAGGGCGCGCGTGACCTGGATCACGAAGCTGCCCTTGCTGGTGACGAATTTGGCCTTGTAGGTCGCCGGCGCCTGCTCGGTGAGCGCGGACGGATTGGCAAGCTTGCTCGGTTGCGCGAGCGCCGGCAGCCCCAGCGGCGCGAGGCACAGGGTCAAAGCAAGCGTCAGCATCGATCGTCGCGGGGTCATGCACAGTCCTCTTTGATGGCTGGTTAGGCGCCGCGCGCGGCGAACTTCTTCTTCAGCCGCGCGACGACGCTCGGCGGCACGAAGCTCGACACGTCGCCGCCCATGCCGGCGATCTGGCGGACCAATGTGGCCGTGATCGGGCGCACCATGGGCGAGGCCGGCAGGAACACGGTCTGCACGTCGGGGGCCATGGCCTCGTTCATACCCGCCATCTGCATCTCGTAGTCGAGGTCGGTGCCGTCGCGCAGGCCGCGGATGAGCAGGATCGCGCCCTCGCGCCGCGCCGTCTCCACCACCAGGTCGGCGAAGGTGACGCAGGCGAGCTCGCAATGGGCGGCGAGCGCCAGCGGACCGCAGGTTTCCTGCAGCATGGCCAGCCGTTCCTCGGCGGAAAACAGCGGCGCCTTGCCGGGGTGCACGCCGATCGCCAGCACGAGCTTGTCGGCCAGCCGGGTGGCATGGCGCACCACGTCGAGATGGCCGTTGGTGACCGGGTCGAAAGAGCCGGCATAAAGGGCGGTCCGCGGCATGGCGACCCTCTACCCCGCCGCCCGCCGCCCGGCAAGGCCCGGGGCCGGTAATGAACCTTTTGCCTGCTCCGCAGTTGTTTCATCGAACCTTGTGGCTCGCAGCCGCGACACAGTGTCGAAGCCGCTGATAACAGGGGAAGGTCATGAAATCGCTCACCGCTGTGGTGGCTGCAGCCGTTGTTGCAGCCCTGGTCACCCTCTTGTCCTCGCAGACCGAGATGGTTACGGCCGGGCCCATGCCCGCCGCGACCAGCGCGGCCATGCACGCCTGCGCCGAGCGGCCTTGGCCCTATCTCAATTGCGTCGGCACCCGTTTCGGCAATCCGCATATCCGCCTGGTGACGACGGACCACCTTGCCGCCACCCCGCTTACCCAGACGCCGGAGTAGCGCTAGGCTGACCCCCGGGGAGATGCTGCAGTTTCCAAGGGGGATCAGATGCGCAAGGCCATCATTGCCGCGCTCGCACTCACCTGTGCGGCGGCCGCGCCCGCTCTGGCGCAGAATTATCCGAACCGTGCGATCCGCGTCATCGTGCCGACGCCGCCAGGCGGCCCGGTCGACGTCATGGCGCGGTTGCTGACCAACGCGCTGCCGGCTCAGCTTGGCGGTGCCACCATCGTGGTGGAGAACAAGCCGGGTGCCGGCAACATCATCGGCTCGAGGGCCGCGGCGGAGGCCACCCCCGACGGCTATACGCTGCATGTCTCCTCGGTCAGCGGGCTCGTGCTGAGCCCGCTGATCCATAAGAATCCAGGCTACAGCGCCGCCAGTTTCGCGCCCATCGCGCTCGTCACCGAGACGCCGCAGGTGCTGGTGGTCAATCCGAAGCTGCCGTTCAAGTCGGTCGCCGAGCTCGTCGCCTATGCCAAGGCGCATCCGGGCAAGCTCAACTATTCGTCGGGCGGTATCGGCACCTTCCCAAATCTCACCGCCGAGCTGTTCAAGAAACTGACCGGCACCGACATCGTGCACGTGCCTTACAAAGGCGGGCATCTTGCGCTCAACGCGGTGATCGCCGGCGAGACGCAATTGACCTTCGATACGCTGCCGACCTCGCTGCAACTGGTCAAGGCGGGCAAGCTGCGCGCCATCGCCATCAGCGGGGAGAAGCGCCGGCCCGAAATGCCCGACGTCCCCACCATGGCCGAGCTCGGCTACAAGCTGCTCACCACGGGCGCCTGGACGGCGTTCGTTGCGCCCAAGGGCACGCCGCCGGCCATCATCGCCAAGTTGAACGCGGCGGCGAACGGCGCCCTGAATTCGGCGGCGATGAAAAACACGCTGGCGAAGATGGGCGCGGAAGGGCGCGGCGGCTCGCCACAGGTGCTCGCCGACTATATCGCGCATGAGACGGCGAAGTGGAAGCCGATCATCGCATCGCTGCACATCAAGGCGGACTAACCTGTCGTTCCGGGACGCCGCGTTAGCGGCGGGCCCGGAAGCCATACTCCGCAGCAGGGGTCATGGTTTCCGGGTTCGCGGCCTGACGGCCGCGCCCCGGAATGACGGAGGCCGGCCGCTACCGCGTTCGTGCCAGCGATAGCCACACGCCGCCGCCGATCAGCGCCACGCCGGAAATGCGGGCGAGCAGCCGGTTGTGCTTGGGTTTCACGAACCAGGCGCGGCCGAGGCCGGAGGCGACGGCCCAGCCGGAATCGAGCATCCCGCCCAGCGTCACCGAGCACACGCACATCACCAGCAATTGCCGCTCGACCGGCAGCGTCGGGTCGATGAACTGCGGCAGGAACGCGGTGAAGAAGGCGATCGACTTCGGATTGGTGATCGCCACCACGAAGCCGCGCCAGGCATGCACATGCGCGGCCGGCGCGAGAGCTTGCGCTTTCTCGCCGGCATGCCGCCACGCCTGGATGCCGAGCCAGATGAGATAGGCGGCGCCGAGCAAGCGCAGCGCGTCGAACACCTCTGCCGAGGTCTGCAGGATCCAGCCGAGCCCGAGCGCGATGCAGGCGAGCAGCACGGCATTGCCGCTGGTGGCGCCGGCGACCGCCGTGAGCGCGGCGCGCGTGCCCTGCCGTGCCCCGGTCGCCACGATCAGCGTGACGATCGGCCCCGGCGTGAGGAACAGCAGGGTGGTGATGAGCAGGAAGGCGGAGAACAGGTGCCAGTTCATGGGGTGTTACACCCTGGATGTCATCATCCGCGCAAGCGGATGATCCAGTAATCCCTGTCTCGGTGATGAGGTCCAGGGCCTGGGTTGCTGGATGCCCGCTTTCGCGGGCATGACACCGAGATCAATCCTCTTCCTCGCTCAGGTGCTCCACCGAGACCACGCGCTCGTCCTCGGCGGTGTCGAGCACGATCACGCCTTGCGTCGAGCGCCCGGCGATGCGGATGCCGGTGACCGTGGTGCGGATCAGCTTGCCCTGGTCGGTCACCAGCATGACCTGATCGCCTTCCTCCACCGGGAAGGAGCCGACGAGCTTGCCGGTCTTGGCCGTCACGTTCATCGCCACGATGCCTTTGCCGCCGCGCCGCGTGACGCGGTATTCGAACGACGAGGAGCGCTTGCCGAAGCCGCGCTCCGATACGGTGAGCACGAACTGCTCGGCGGCCGACAGCTCGACGTAGCGCTGCTCGCCGAGTTCGATCGCGGCGCCCACGGCCTCGGCCTCTTCGTCGCCCTCGGGCACCGCCGCCTCTTCCTCCGCCGTGCCACGCCTGATCGCGCTCGCCCGCTTCAGATAGGCGACACGCTCCTCGGAGGTGGCTTCCATGTGGCGCAGGATCGACATCGAGATCACGTGGTCGTCCTTGCCGAGGGCGATGCCGCGCACGCCGTCCGAGGTGCGGCCGGCGAAGACGCGCACCTCAGGCACCGCGAAGCGGATGCAGTGGCCGCCCGAGGTGGTGAGCAGCACATCGTCCTTCTCGGTGCAGATGGTGACGCCGACGATGGCGTCGCCCGCGTCGAGCTTCATGGCGATGATGCCGGAGGGCCGGATCTTCTCGAAATCGGAGAGTTTGTTGCGCCGGACGTTGCCGCTGCGGGTGGCGAACATCAGTTCGAGCTGCCCCCAGGTCGCCTCGTCCTCGGGCAGCGGCATGAGCGAGGTGATCCATTCGCCGGCTTCGAGCGGCAGGATATTGATCAGCGCCTTGCCGCGCGCCTGCGGCGCCGCCAGCGGCAGCCGCCAGACCTTCTCCTTGTAGACCTTGCCGCGCGAGGAGAAGAACAGCACCGGCGTATGCGTGGAGGCGACGAACAGGCGCGAGACGAAATCCTCCTCGCGCACCTGCATGCCGCCGCGGCCCTTGCCGCCGCGCTTCTGCGCGCGATAGGTCGAGAGCGGCACGCGCTTGATGTAGCCGAGATGCGAGACCGTGACGACCATGTCCTCGCGCTGGATCAGGTCCTCGTCCTCGACCTCCGCCTCCTGCTCGGTGATCTCGGTGCGCCGCGGAGTGGCGAAATCCTTGCGCACCGCCGCCAGCTCGGTCTTGATGATGGCCTGGATGCGCGCGCGCGAGCGCAGGATGTCGAGATAATCGGCGATCTCCACGGCGAGCTTGTCGATCTCCTCCTTGATCTCGTCGCGGCCGAGCGCGGTCAGCCGCTGCAGGCGCAGATCGAGGATGGCTTTCGCCTGCTCGGCCGACAGCCGCGTGGTGCCGGCCTCCGAGACCTTGTGGCGCGGATCGTCGATCAGCGTGACCACCGCCGCCATGTCCTTGGCCGGCCATTCGCGGCCCATCAGGGCTTCGCGCGCTTCGTTGGCATCCTTGGAGGCGCGGATCAGCGCGATCACCTCGTCGATATTGGCGACGGCGATGGCAAGCCCGACCAGGATATGGGCGCGGTCGCGCGCCTTGCCGAGCAGGAACTTGGTGCGCCGCGACACCACCTCCTCGCGGAAGGCGATGAAGGCGGTGAGCATGTCCTTCAGGTTCATCACCAGCGGCCGGCCGCCGTCGAGCGCCACGACGTTGGCGCCGAAGGAGGTCTGCAGCGGGGTGAAGCGGTAGAGCTGGTTCAGCACCACGTCGCGCTCGGCGTCGCGCTTGAGCTCGATCACCACGCGATAGCCGTCGCGGTCGCTCTCGTCGCGCATCTCGGAGACGCCGTCGATCTTCTTGTCGCGCACCAGCTCGGCCATGCGCTCGACCATGGTGGCCTTGTTCACCTGATACGGGATCTCGGTGATGACGATCGCCTCGCGCTCCTTGCGGATGGTCTCGAAAGCGACCTTGCCGCGCATGACGATCGAACCGCGCCCGACTTCGTAGGCCGCGCGGATGCCGGCGCGGCCGAGAATGATGCCGCCGGTGGGGAAATCCGGTCCCGGCACGATCTTGATCAGGTCGGCGATGCCGAGCGCCGGATCGTCGATCAGCGCCACGCAGGCGTCGATCACCTCGCCCAGATTGTGCGGCGGGATGTTGGTGGCCATGCCGACGGCGATGCCGCCGGCGCCGTTGACGAGAAGATTGGGAAAGCGCGCCGGCAGCACCACCGGCTCGCGCTCGTTGCCGTCGTAATTGGGCTGGAAGTCGACGGTGTCCTTGTCGATGTCGTCGAGCAGCGCCATCGCGGGCTTGGCCAGCCGGCACTCGGTGTAGCGCATGGCCGCCGGCGGGTCGCCGTCGACCGAGCCGAAATTGCCCTGCCCGTCGATGAGCTCCAGGCGCATGGAGAAATCCTGCGCCATGCGCACCAGCGCGTCGTAGATCGCCTGGTCGCCGTGCGGGTGATATTTGCCCATCACGTCGCCGACCACGCGCGCCGACTTCACGTATTTCTTGTCGGGCGTGTGGCCCTGTTCGTTCATCGAATGGAGGATGCGCCGATGCACCGGCTTCAGGCCGTCGCGCACGTCGGGCAGCGCGCGCGACACGATCACGCTCATGGCGTAATCGAGGTAGCTGCGCTTCATCTCCTCGGTGATCGAGACGGGACGAATGTCGGAAGGGTCGCCCGTTTTGGGCGTGTCGCTGTCGGACAAGGACTGAGCTTCCTGGCGCGGGACGAACTGAACGGTTTGTCTAACCGATTCAGATAGGTCACGCCAGACCAATTACAAGCGAGAGCGGGATGATTTATTGTGTAATATCAGATACTTATAAGCCGGCTCGCAGACCTTGCCGGCGGCATGGCGGGCGCCTGCGGCACGCGCCGTTTTCCGCCCCATCGGCGGCGCCGAACGGCTAGTCTCGGCCCCGTCATGCCGGTCGAATTCGTCATTTCCGCCCTGGTCACCCTGATCGTCGTGGTCGACCCGATCGGCCTCGTTCCCACCTTCATCGCCATCACCCACGGCCTGCCCCGCTCCTCCCGCATCGCCGTCGCCGCCCGCGCCTGCGTCATCGCCACCATCGTCCTCTTCGGCAGCGCCCTCGTCGGCGACTGGCTCCTGCGCACCTTGTCGATCACCCTGCCCGCCTTCCGCATCGCCGGCGGCTTGCTGTTGTTCTCCATCGCCTCCGAGATGGTGTTCGGCGTGCGCATCGGCCGCCAGTCGCAGGAGGCCGAGGAGGCGGTCGAGGAGCGGGTGCGCAACATCGCCGCCTTCCCGCTGGCGGTGCCGCTGATGGCGGGCCCCGGAGCGATCACGGCGACCGTGCTGCTCGCCGGGCGCGCCGCCGATGCGCCGCTTGCGCTCGGCATGCTGCTCGTGGTGATCGCGGCGGTGCTGGCGCTATGTTTTGTGGTGTTCCTGCTCGCCACCCGCATCGCCGGCCTCATGGGCATCACCGGCAACATCGTGCTTTCGCGCCTGCTCGGTGTCCTCCTGGCCGCGCTGGCGGTCCAGTACGTCATCGATGGCGTGCGCGTCGCGATGTCCGGCTAGTCGAGCTTCTGGGCCATGCTGAGATGCTCTTTCAGCGTCGGCAGCGTCTTCTTCGCCCAATCGCGTAGTGCCGGATTGCTGCCGTTCTGCGCATAGTTGCGGAACATGGCGACCGCCTGTTTGTGGCCGGCCTTCTGCATGTGGTCATAGGTATTGTCGAAGCGCTTGCCGCTCAGCTTGCCCAACTTGTCGAGCATCTGTTGGTGCTTGCTGTCGACCTGTTTCGGCAGGCTGGCCTGCACGGCACCGCTGTTGACCAGGCGCGCGAGCTGATCTTCCGCCTTGCCGTGATCCTTGATCATGCGCCGCGCGAAGGTGCGATCCTGTTTGCTCTGATCTTTGCGCGCGGCCAGCTTGGCCGCCTTGACCTCGAACATATTGGTCACCGCCGCCTTGTCGACGAAGTCCTGCGTCGACAGCGCCGCTTCGCCTGCGGGCGCGGCGCCGGTGGTCTGCGGCGCGGATTTCATGGCATTCGATTGCGCCAGCGCCGGCGTCGCCAGCAAGGCGCAGGCCGCGGCCACGAGCATTGTCCTGTTCATTCGCATGGGGCAAAATCTCCCGATAGTCACAGTCGCCGCCCTGCGAGCCCAATGAGCGCGCGCTCGTTTTTGTTCCCCGTGCGCGAAACCGCAGCGCGGTTCCGCCGCCCCGGAACAACCGGACGCGCGCGCGGTTGAGGCCGTAAGCGAAGAGGGAACCGGTGGGCCTGAAAATCCTGCAATTCGTCACCATGGTATTCACGGCGCTGGCACTGATCCCGGCGGGGGCGCATTTGTTTTCGCTGCCCAACAAGATCAATCTCGCCTCGACCGATTATTTCATCGTGCAGAGCAGCTATCGCGGCTGGGCCCTGTTCGGGATCGTGCTGATCGGGGCGATCGTCGCCAATCTCGCATTGGCGATCGTATTGCGCCGGCAAGCCAGGGCCTTCCTGCTGGTGCTGATCAGCCTGCTTTGCCAGATCGCCACGCTGGCGATTTTCTTCGCCTTCACCTACCCGGCCAATGTCGCCACCCACAACTGGACCGTCATTCCGCCGGACTGGCGGGTGCTGCGGCTGCAATGGGAATATGCGCATGCGACCGGCGCGGTCATCGCCTTCATCGGCTTCTGCGCGCTGACCGTTTCGCTGCTGGTCACCACGCCGCCGCAGCCGTCATCGCGCGTTGCAGGGGCCGGCGACGGCGGGTAGACTGAGACTCAAGCTCTGCGCCGCCGCATGCTGGGCGCGCGCACGCGATCCTTGGGGGCGGCCAAGGAGTGCCCCCTGCTCCGCATCGCGCAATTCGTCGCCATGGTGTTCACGGCGCTGACGCTGGTGCCGCTCGGCGCGCATCTGGCCTCGCTCGCCAACAAGATCGACCTGACGCAGACGGACTATTTCATCACCCAGACCATCTATCGCGGCTGGGCCTTTTTCGGCGTCATCCTGGTCGCGGCGGTGATCGCCAATCTGGCGCTGGCGGTGGTGCAGCGGGCGCAGACCGGACCGTTCCTGCTGGTGGTGATCTGCCTTGCCTGCCAGCTCATCATGCTGGTGGTGTTCTTCGCCTTCAATTATCCGGCCAATCAGGCGACCAATAACTGGACCGTCATCCCCACCAACTGGCAGCAGTTGCGCTACCAATGGGAGATCGCGCACGCCACCAATGCGGTGATCGCCTTCACCGCCTTCTGCGCGCTCACCTGGTCGCTGTTGATAACGCGCGAGTAGGCGCCGCTCAGAACGGAATCTCGTCGTCGAGATCGTTGCCGCGCCCGCCGCCGCCGCCCGCCATCGCCGGCCGCCGCTCGCGCGCGGCGCTCGGGCCGGAGGAGCCGAAATCGTCGCTCGCGTCGCTGCCCCCGCCGCCACCGCCACCGCGGCCATCGAGCATGGTGAGCGCCGAATTGAAGCCCTGCAGCACCACTTCGGTGGAGTAACGGTCCTGCCCGTCCTTGTCCTGCCATTTGCGCGTCTGCAGCGCGCCCTCCAGATAGACCTTGGAGCCCTTCTTCAGATATTGCTCGGCGATCTTGGCCAGCCCCTCGCTGAAGATCACCACGCGGTGCCATTCGGTCTTTTCGCGCCGCTCGCCGGTGTTCTTGTCGCGCCAGGTATCCGAGGTAGCGACCCGCAGATTGACGATCGGGCGGCCGTCCTGGGTGCGGCGGACTTCCGGATCCGCACCGAGATTGCCGATGAGGATCACTTTGTTGACGCTACCTGCCATGATGCTCTCCGCGATGACGCCCTTCGGTTTCGGCTGTCGATGATGCCGGCGTCGTTTGAGTGGGCCGCCTGCCGCGCGCGACCGTCCGATCGATCACCCTAGTCGCGCGTCCCGATGCAGCAAGCGCGTTCGGGCTTAATCCACAGCGCTTCCATGACGCGACGGGGCCGGCCACGCCTTCCAGGTTGTTCTCTTTTTGTTCTAGACGATCTCTCGCGGCTATGCAACTGTTCGTTCGCTATGGCCGACCGCGTTATTTGTGCGCCGCCTGGAGCGCCTTGCGGCGGGCGTAGACCTGCGTGTCCGTATTGTGCTCGGCGCGCAGCTTGGCCACGGCGGCGGCGTCAATCGGCGCCATGCCGGCGGGCTTGAGCTTGTCGTTGTCCCAGGCGCCGCGCACATAGTTCACCACGGCCGCGATGTCGTCATCGGAAAGATAGTTCAACGGCGGCATGGTCGAATTGATGCTCTTGCCCTCGACCTCGATTGGGCCGGTGAGGCCCGCCAGCACCACCATGGCCGGATAGGTCTCGCTCAGGAACAGGTCGCGGTTGCCGGCCAGCGGCGGGAATTGTCCGGCCACGCCCTGCCCGTTCGCCTGATGGCAGGCGCTGCACTGCTCGGCGAACACCTTGCCGCCGTCGACCGCCGCCGTCGTTTTCGCCGGCGCCGGCTGCGCCGCCGCCTTCGGCGGCGGATTGGGACCGAGATAGGTCGCCAGATAATCGAGGATCTTGGCCCGATCGTCCTTGGACAGTTGCAGCCCGTACTGCTTCATGCTGTCGAGCAGGTCGTTCCAGGCGTTGCGCGGAATGCCGGCCGACTCGTGCAGGTACTGCAGGTCGTGACAGGTGCGGCACTTGCCATAGACGAGCGCGCGGTTCGGCCCCGGCGGCAATTCCTGGTCCTGCGCGCGCGCCGCGCCAACCGTCAGCGCCAACAGGCCGCCGACGACGGCCCCTACCATGAGGGTCGTCCTGCGCATCGTCTCGCTCCTCAATGAAAAACGGGAGCGCCGCGGCGGCGCCCCCGTCCTTGTGCTTCGCCTCAGATGTCGATCTCGACGTGATCGACGCCGTTCCACTCGTAGCCGCGCGGGTTCCACCGTGTCAGCCCATTCATGGGTTGGGTTCGCCCGAGCGCATCGGTCGCCCGGCACATCAGCACGTTCTTGCCGGAAGCGAGCTTGCCCTTGGCCGAGAAGTGATGCCAGGCCCAGGGGCTCGCCGGCGGCTTGATGTCGGCCTGATGCCAGGTCTTGCCGCCGTCCGACGACACTTCGACGCTGGTGATCGCGGCTTGGCCGTCATTGAAGGCAACGCCGGTGATCTCGACATCGCCCGCTTTCGGCTTGTCATCCGGCAACGGCGAGAAGATCACGCTCTTGATCGCGTGGCCGTAGGTCGGCCGGCTGTTGTACCAGGTATAGTCATTGGCGCCGAACTTGCCGGGCTCGACCGGGAAATTCGGCATGCGATAGCCGACCGACTGGAACACGCTCGGATTCTGCTCGGCTGCGAACAGAAGCATGGTGACCATCTTCACGTTCATGTTGCCGTAGTAGCCGGGAATGATCAGTCGCACCGGGCCGCCATTGGTGGCCGGGATCGGTTCGCCATTCATTTTCAGCGCCAGAATGGCGTGATCGAGCGCGCTGTCGGCCAGATGATAACTTTTCGCGAAGTCGGAGCCGACCGGCGTCGCCGGCTGGTCCCAGCCTTCCGCCGTCAGCCAATGCGCGGTGGGCGACGGCTCCATCTTCAGGTCGGCGAGGAATGGCCGCAGCGGTGTGCCTTCCCATTCGACATTGCCCATGCCGCCATTGTGCCACTGGCCGCCGCCGACTTTCTGTTTGGCGGCGTAGAAGGCGCGGCCGTTACCCGCGCATTGCAGCACGGAGATGCGCTTTTCCTGCGGCCGCTTTTGCAGATCCGCGATGGTGACGGTGCGCGGGCGCTGCACCAGCCCGTCGACGCGGATGGTCCAGTTCTTCACCATCTCGGCCGACGGCGCCGACGTGGTCGCATACCAGGACGCGTCGCCCTCATGCGGATAGTGGAAACGATTGAACAGGATATCCTTGGGCGTGATGGGGTATTTGCGCAGCTCGGTGAGCGGGGTCTCCATGACACCGAGCTTGGCGTTGTGAATGATCAGGCCGCTTTTCTTGCCTTTGATGATGGCGGCCGAGTTGGGCGTCCCCGCCCCGAGGGCGAGACGCGGCATCGCCAGCGCCACGCCGGCGCCGCCGGCCAACGCGCCGAATTGCCGACGGGTCATGCGAACACGCTTGGAACGATCGAGCATATCTCTTTCTCCCTTTCTCTCTGATCCGGCGGGCGCCGCGCCCCGCGGCCGGCCTCCATCAAGGCGCGGCACAGGGCGAGAGAGTTTGTTTCTACGGTTGGCCGAATTCTTAGAATATCGACAACGTGATCTTCCTCTGCCGGAGAACGAAATTCAATACATTTCTTTTCTTGCATATATCGTTTTGCGGGGAAATGTGGGGCGGTTCGCCGCGGCCAGGCGACGGTCCCTTTTCGCGCTGCAATGCGAAGACCGCGTCGGTCAGCCGGCGCCGAGTGCAACCGCGACGTGATACGTGATGAAAGCGGCAATATAGGCGAGCGCCAGCATGTAGGCGAAGGTGATCGCCATCCAGCGCCAACTTCCGGTCTCGCGCTTGATCACCGCGAGCGTGGACGCGCATTGCGGTGCAAAAATGTACCAGGCCAGAAGCGCCAACGCGGTGGCGATCGACCAGTTGTGCGCCAAGGTTTCGCCGATCTTCTCGGCGGCTTCCTTGCCGCCCTGGATGGCATAGACAGTGCCGAGAGCGGCCACAGCCACCTCGCGCGCCGCCATGCCGGGCACCAGCGCCACGCTGATCTGCCAGTTGAAACCCACCGGCGCCAGCAACGGCTCGATCAGGCGGCCGATGATGGCGGCCAGGCTGTAGTTGATCGCCGGCTCGGTGGCGCCGGCCGGCGGCCGCGGGAACGAGGCGAGGAACCAGATCACCACCATCATGGAGAAGATCGTGGTTCCGGCGCGCTCGAGGAACATGCGCGCGCGCATGAGCAGGCCGATGACCACGCTGCGCGGCCGCGGCAGCTTGTAGTCCGGCAGTTCGAGCATGAAAGGCGGCGTCGCCTTCTCACGCCAGAACAGGAATTTGGCGACGAAGGAGACCGCGAGCGCGCTGATGATGCCGGCGGCGTAGAGGCCGAACATCACCAGCCCTTGCAGGCTGACCAGGCCCCATACCTCCCGGTTCGGGATAAAGGCCGAAATGATCAGCGTATAGACCGGAATGCGCGCAGAGCAGGTCATCAGCGGCGCCACCAGGATGGTGGTCAGACGGTCGCGCGGATTGTCGATCACGCGCGTCGCCATGATGCCGGGAATGGCGCAGGCAAAGCTCGACAACAGCGGGATGAAGGCGCGCCCGTGCAGGCCGGCGCCGCCCATGATGCGATCCATCAGGAAGGCCGCGCGCGCCATATAGCCGAGGTCTTCCAACAGCAGGATGAACAGGAACAGGATCAGAATCTGCGGCAGGAACACCAGCACGCTGCCGACGCCGGAGATGACGCCGTCGACGATGAAGCTCTGCAGCAGGCCGGCCGGCAGCAGGTCATGCGCCAAGACGCCGAGCGCGGTGAAGCCCGCCGAGATCAGGTTCATCAGCGGCTGCGCCCAGGTAAACACTGCCTGGAACATCACGAACAAAATGCAGAGCAGGATCGCGAGCCCGGCCACCGGATGCAGCAGCACGGCGTCGAGCCGCGTCGTCAGCGTGTCGGGCTTGGCCGGCATATGCACCGCCAGGCCGATCACGCGGTCGGCCTCGCGCTGGGCGGCACGCAATTCGGCGCTGTTCGGCGGCGACCAGCTATTCTCCGTCGGCGCCTGGCCGCCCCCGGTGATGACTTCGTCGAGCCGGCGCAGGAGGTCGTCGGTACCGCCGCGCCGCACCGCCGCCGCGGTCGTCACCGGCACGCCGAGCTCGCGCGACAGCCGGTCGAGATCGATCTCGATGCCGCGCCGGCGCGCGATGTCGATCATGTTGATGACCAGCAGCAGCGGCCGCCCCACCCGCTTCAGCTCGATCACCAGCCGCAATGCCAGCCGCAGATTGGTGGCGTCGGCGACGCAGAGCAGCAGATCGGGCTGCTGCTCGGCCGCCAAGCGACCGAGCACGACGTCGCGGGTGACTTGCTCGTCGGGGCTGCGCGCGCGCAGCGAATAGGTGCCGGGCAGGTCGATCAGGCTGACGCGGTGACCGCCCGGCGTCTGCAACGCGCCGGTCTTCCGCTCGACGGTGACGCCGGGATAATTGGCAACCTTCTGCCGGCTGCCGGTCAGCGCGTTGAACAGCGCCGTCTTGCCGCTGTTCGGCGCACCGATCAGCGCAAGATGTCGGCGACCAATCTCGGCACTAGCGGTCATGAGATTATCGGGTCAGACCACGAGGACGGCCATGGCCTCCCGGCGCCGCAACGCGATGGTGGCGTCGTTGACCCGGACCGCGATCGGATCGCGACCGAAAAACCCCTCGTGCAGGATTTCGATGAGGGCGCCCTCGATGAAGCCGAGTTCCAGAAGCCGCCGCTCGAGCTCCTCCGCCGGCAAATTGTGGCTGTGGCCGTTGGCCGCGATGGCGTGGATGCGCCCGCGGAAACCGCGTTCGGCATGGCCCAGGCAGGCGAGCTTTTGCCCGTTTTCTTGTGCGCTCATGAGCGGCATTCCATCCTTCGTGCGAGCGATAATGCGATCCATTCTCAATGGATATGCGATCTATTATCATCTTCATTTGAGCCGCCCCTTGAGTTAGGTCAAGTAATAAAGATAATAAATTCAACACCTTAGAATAATTATAAGGAACTGGGTTAAGCGCTGGCGGCGCTGGATAAAGTCGCCTCGGCCGTGGCGGCGCCGCATTTTTCCCCAGCAGCGATGCAAGATTGCCGGCGCCGGGCTGGCGCAAACGCCCCGTTCTCACTACGTTCCGAAGGCCGTTTCCCGCGCCCGACGCTTCAGGTTTCCGGCTTCGCCGGGGCCCAGCGCTATCCGCGCGCCACCGAAAGTCGCCCGAAGGCTCCATGACCGATCTGCCCAGCAAGTCCAGCCGCGAGTCCCGGGTGATCTCCATCCGCGGCGCGCGCGAACACAATCTCAAGGACATCGACGTCGCCATCCCGCGCGACCAGCTCGTCGTGTTCACCGGCCTGTCCGGCTCCGGCAAGTCGTCGCTCGCCTTCGACACCATCTATGCCGAGGGCCAGCGCCGCTATGTCGAGAGCCTGTCGGCCTATGCGCGGCAGTTCCTGGAGATGATGCAGAAGCCGGACGTCGACCAGATCGACGGCCTGTCGCCGGCCATCTCCATCGAGCAGAAGACGACGTCGAAGAACCCGCGCTCGACCGTCGGCACCGTCACCGAGATCTACGACTACATGCGCCTGTTGTGGGCGCGCGTCGGCATCCCCTATTCGCCCGCCACGGGTCTGCCGATCGAAAGCCAGACCGTCAGCCAGATGGTCGACCGCGTGCTGGCGCTGCCGGAGGGCACGCGCATCTATGTGCTGGCGCCGCTGGTGCGCGGCCGCAAGGGCGAATACCGCAAGGAGCTCGCCGACCTGCTGAAGAAGGGCTACCAGCGGGTCAAGATCGACGGCGCCTTCTACGAGATCGGCGACGTCAAGCCGCTCGACAAGAAGTTCACCCACGACATCGACGTGGTGGTCGACCGCCTGGTGGTGCGCGGCGACATCGGCACGCGGCTGGCGGACTCGCTGGAGCAGTGCCTGAAGCTCGCCGACGGCCTCGCCGTCATCGAGCTCGCCGATAGCAAGGCGACCGGCGCCGCCGCCAACCGCGGCCGCAACGCCAATGCCGAACGGCTGATCTTCTCGGAGAAATTCGCCTGCCCGGTGTCCGGCTTCACCATTCCGGAGATCGAGCCGCGGCTGTTCTCGTTCAACAACCCGTTCGGTGCCTGTCCGGAATGCGGCGGCCTCGGCCTCGAGCAGCACATCGACGCCGACCTCATCATCCCCGACAAGGACGCCACGCTGCGCAAGGGCGCCATCGCGCCCTGGGCGAAATCATCCTCGCCCTATTACGTGCAGACGCTGGAGGCGCTGGGCAAGCACTACAAGTTCACCCTCGACACTAAGTGGAAGGACCTGCCGAAGAAGACGCAAACGGCGATCCTCTACGGCTCCGGCGAGGAGGAGATCAAATTCGTCTATGACGACGGCCTGCGCGGCTACACCACCAAGAAGCCGTTCGAGGGCGTCATCACCAATCTCGAGCGCCGCTTCAAGGAGACCGAGAGCGAGTGGGCGCGCGAAGACCTGATGAAATACTTCACCGACGTGCCCTGCGCCGCCTGCGCCGGCGCGCGGCTCAAACCCGAAGCGCTCTGCGTCAAGATCGCCGGCCGAACCATCGCCGACGTCGCAGACATGAGCGTGCGCAAGGCCGGCGACTGGGTCACCGAGCTACCGGGCGCAGCTCACGGCCAAGCAGAACGAGATCGGCAGCCGCGTGCTCAAGGAGATCCGCGAGCGGCTCAAGTTCCTGGTCGATGTGGGCCTCGACTACCTGACGCTGTCGCGCGCCTCCGGCACGCTGTCCGGCGGCGAGAGCCAGCGCATCCGGCTTGCCTCGCAGATCGGCTCCGGCCTCACCGGCGTGCTCTATGTGCTCGACGAGCCCTCGATCGGCCTGCACCAGCGCGACAATGCCCGCCTCTTGGAAACCCTCAAGCGCCTGCGCGACCTCGGCAATACCGTCATCGTCGTCGAGCACGACGAGGACGCCATCCGCACCGCCGATTACGTGCTCGACATCGGCCCCGGCGCCGGCATCCATGGCGGCCACATCGTGGCGGAAGGCACGGTGCCCGACCTCATCGCCGCGCCGCGCTCCTGGACCGGCAAATACCTCTCCGGCGAACTGATGGTGCCGGTGCCCGAGCGGCGCCCGCCCAATCCGCGCCGCGCCATCAAGGTGGTCAACGCGCGCGGCAACAATCTCAAGGGCATCACCGCCGAGATCCCGCTCGGCCTGTTCACCGCCGTCACCGGCGTCTCCGGCGGCGGCAAGTCGACGCTGCTCATCGACACGCTCTATGCCGCGGTGGCGCGCAAGCTCAACGGCGCCTCGCTGGCGCCGGCCCCGCACGACCGCATCGAGGGCCTCGAGCACATCGACAAGATCATCGACATTGATCAATCGCCGATCGGCCGCACCCCGCGCTCCAATCCGGCGACCTACACCGGCGCCTTCACCCCGATCCGCGAGTGGTTCGCCGGCCTGCCCGAGGCCAAGGCGCGCGGCTACGCGCCCGGCCGCTTTTCCTTCAACGTCAAGGGCGGCCGCTGCGAGGCCTGCCAGGGCGACGGCGTCATCAAGATCGAGATGCACTTCCTGCCCGACGTCTACGTCACCTGCGACGTCTGCAAGGGCAAGCGCTACAACCGCGAGACGCTGGAGGTGCTGTTCAAGGGCAAGTCGATCGCCGACGTGCTCGACATGACGGTGGAAGAGGCGCTCGAGTTCTTCAAGGCGGTGCCGCGCGTGCGCGACGTGCTGGCGCTGCTGCACCGCGTCGGCCTCGACTACATCCATGTCGGCCAGCAGGCCACGACGCTGTCTGGCGGCGAGGCGCAGCGCGTCAAGCTGGCCAAGGAGCTGAGCAAGCGCGCCACCGGCCGCACTTTATATATCTTGGATGAGCCGACCACCGGGCTGCATTTCCACGACGTGGCGAAGCTCTTGGACGTGCTGCACGAGCTGGTGGAGACCGGCAACACGGTGGTGGTGATCGAGCACAATCTGGAAGTGATCAAGACCGCCGACTGGATCATCGACCTCGGCCCCGAAGGCGGCGACGGCGGCGGCGAGATCGTCGCGCAAGGCACGCCGGAGGACATTGTGAAGGCGAAGCGGAGCTATACGGGGGAGTTCTTGAAGCCGGTGCTGGCGCGCGAAGCGCCGGGAAGAAGGAAGAAGAAGGGCATGGAAGCGGCGGAGTGAAACTAGCTTGAGGTTGGATTGGCAAGCATAAACTTTTCGTTCTTTAGAACTATCTTGCTGATATCAGAATAAAACGAATACACATTCGCTGGCTCTGTTGGCGCTTGTCCCGGATGCCCAGCGTGATTTCGCATTTCAAAACACGACCGCAACCGTTGGTGTTGGTTCGAGTCGATTAATTCCAAGAATTCCAATACCCACAATAAGTCGGTGTCAAATACGGTTTGCAATTCAGACAACGAGTCAATCTCGAATTCTTTTTTGATAAATTTATAACGGCCGGTTGTTTTGGCTTTGATTTGCTTACTCGCTTTTGTAAATTTGTCGAACCCAATTTCTTCGATCTTGGCGTGCATGCGAGCGATAGCCGCACACCATCCCATGACCACGCATCCGCGAAGCGCGCCAGCGGCGAGACATCGTTGCGCTTCAGCTAGATATTCTCTTTCGACGCTCTCAAGCCCGTCAATGAATGGAGTTATGCTAAGTGGATCGCTGGGCGTAAAAGAGCCAATTTCAATTTGATGAATTATGTCGTTGCTATAATTCTGAGTAATTTCTGTGAGATTGTTGTAGACATAAGTTTTACTTGGCTTACTCCGAGATTGCTTGAGCATCAATTCGAATTTGCTGGAGTAGTGTGAAATCGTTCCAGGTGAGAAGCCTGCGTCTACGAGCGCTGGCTTTACGGAATCAAACCAACCAACGGCTGCTTTTTTCATGTCGGTCAGCAGCGCGCCGTTTTGTATTTGTGCGCCACTGTACTTATAAATCTTCTCGCGCACGATGTTGACAGCGACAAGCTGCGCTTCAGCCTTGTCCAGCAGTTGCTTTTTCACTGCCCTAGTTCCTTCACAACTTCCGCAAGCCGACCCATTCCTTCCCCGGAAAGCTCAACAATTCCTGTTTCATCAGTCTTGGACGCCGTGACTGCGCCTTTGAATAATTTGCTATTAGACCTCAGCATTGCTGAGAAATTTCCGTCGTAAAGACCATCCTCCTTTACGGTGTCGCGCAATTCTGAGTAGTTCGCTGTGAAGGTATTATTGAGGAGCGCGTTTTCCAGAAGGATCATCATCACCTTCGTGAGCTGCGACTTCGCCATCTTCCCTTGCGGGATTGTATAGACGGGTAGCAGTGGGTCATGGTCCACCATGAAAAGCTTGCCAAGCTCTTCTTGTGAGATGCTATGTCTCCGCATGAACGCCATCACATTTGGCGGCAACTTCTTTTCGGCAGGTGGTGGGGTTTTGGCCCTTGTATCCTCGTCGCCAGCGGCGGCTTCTTCCTTCTTGGCGCGCGCTGCGGCGCTCTTGTCCGTGAAAGCTGCTTCAAAGAGCAACTCGAAGCACCTTTGCTGGAGTGGTTCGGGGATAGTCTTCACTATCTCCACGATTTCCTTGATGTCCGCCTTTGCCTTCGCGAAATCGATTGCCATTTTTTCCCTCCGATTTGGAGCCGCAATCAGGGCAAATTCGTCTCTGGGTTGCAAGCCCCAAAACAAAAAAGCCACCCTAAATAGCGGGCGGTTGCCTGCGGCGCGCCAGCCCATAGGATGGGTTAAGCGCAGCGAAACCCATCGCGTTGATCGCAAGCCTGATCGGTGGGTTTCGCTGCGCTCAACCCACCCTACAAAATCACGCCGCGTCCGCTGACCGCATCCGCTCGGCAATCTCACAGCCCTTCTCACGCTCCACCACCGCGAAGTCATACCAGCTCTCGGGCTACAACCCCGCCGCCCTCACCGCCTCGGCTCCCTCTCCTCCGTCACCCGCAGGCGCCGCACGGTGAGATCGTCGACCTCCAGCGCACCGACGCGCATGCGCTTGATGGCGAGGCTGCCGATCACCAGGCGCCCGATCGCCACGGCGCCGAGCGCAACCGCTCCGACCGCCAGCGCGCCAACCGCCACACCACCCAGGGCGGCGGCGGGCGTGGCGCGCGGCGGCGGCAGCTTGTGGTTCACGGCATCGGTCTTGGCATCGGTCTTGGTATCGGTCTTGGTATCGCTCATGACACTCCTCCTGCGGTCTCGCCCGCGCGCGGGCGGGAAAGCCGAGCTTAGCAAGCGGAGCCCGGATGGCGTATCGCCCGCATCCCCACAGGCAGCAGCGGGAGCCAGCCCATAAGGCGGATTACCGAAACATAACCCACCGGCCGGGTCGGCGCGGCTATGTTGCAGCTCCAAAGAATCCGCCCAACGTTTGGCGCCATCGCGCGCCGCTTGATCCGCTCGATCCTCTTGGTCTCTTCTGGCCCCCTCGCGTGCGGGGCGCATTCGCTCAAGGACAAGGACGCGGTCCATGCCTCTCCTCGCCGTCATCGCCAACAACTGGCAGAAGGCCTTGCCGCCGCTCGTCGCCATCGGCCTTGTCGCCTGGGTGCCCGCGTTCCGGCAGGCGCCGACCGGCGAGCGCGCGCTGTTCGCGGCGCTGCTCGTCATCTACATGGTGCACCAGATCGAAGAGCACCTGTGGCCGGGCGGCTTCCGCCAGTTCACCAACGCCTATGCCTTCAAGAGCCGCGACAGCGACTGGCCGGTCGATATCGGCGGCGTCGCGCTGGTGAATGTCGGCTTCGTGTGGCTGCCGGTCGCGCTCGCCGTGGCGTGGCCGCACGCGCTGCGCTGGGTGGGCCTCGCCTGGGTCGGCCTGACCCTGATCAACGCGCTGACGCACATCGCCGCGTCGGTGCGCTTCCGGCGCTACAATCCGGGCCTCGTCACCTCGATTGTGCTGTTCCTGCCGTTCACGATCTGGCTGCTGGCGCACGAGGCCGCCGCCGGCATGCTGTCGGGCGGCGAGATCGGCCTGGTGCTGGTCGCCGGCGTGCTGCTGCATGTGCCGGTCGCGGCCCTGTTCGTGGTGCCGTACCGGCGCGGGCGCCGCGTCCCTGCGTGAGCGCGCAGCCTGGCGCTTAGGACATGCTACGGTGGACTATGGCACGTTGCGCCTAACCCACCCTATAAGGAATGACGGTGACAGTGCACTTAATACAATGCGAGCAAGCGTAGCCCGGATGAGCGCAGCGAAATCCGGGATAGCATTCGCCGCGGATGAACCAGCCCCGCATTGCGCTTCGCTCCATGCGGGCGACAGACGACTTCCCCCCTATCGCGCCGCGCTCTTCTCCGCCGCCTTCAACAATTGCGTCACCGTGCCGTTGTCCACCGCGGCCTTGATCTGCGCGGCAAAGCTCCGCTGCAGCGCACTGCATGGAGACCGCTTGGAGAAGGCGACATACATGTCGGCCGAGACCAGCGCCTTGGGCAGGAAGGCGAGCTTGTCGGCGACGCCTAAGCGTCTGGCCTCGTTGCGGCCCGGATAAAGCCCGATGATCATGTAGTCCGCCTGTTTCGCCAGCAGCGCCGCGAAGGCCTTGTCGACGCCGTCGGCGCGCGCCACGGTGAGGTCTTTGGCCATGTAGGCGTCGAACTTGTCGCCGAAACTCTCGCCGGCATTGGTCACGCCTTTGCGGCCCTTGAGGTCGCTCCATGCGGCGAAGGCAAAGCCCTTGCCCTTGCGCACCACGATCGCCACCGGATCGATCATGAAAGGCGGCTCGACATAGTCGAGATATTTCGCGCGCGCGTCGTTCTTGTAGATGCCGAAGATCATGTCGGCCTCGCCCTTGCGCGTCGCCTCTTGCGCGTCCTCCCAGGAGCCGAAGTCCTTCGACACCACGTGCTTGACGCGGAGCCTGGTGGCGATGGCGCGCACCAGCGTGGGCGCGGCGCCAACGATCTCTCCCTGCGCCGCCCAGGCGACCGGCGGATAGGATGGGTGGCCGGTGATGGTCAAGGCGGTGCATGACTGTCGCGCCAGCGCCGGCGTTGCCGCGCCGACCAATAATGCCCCCGCCAGCCCCGTGAAAGTCAAAGCCGAGAGCCACGACGTCATGTGCTTGCGCATCACCATGCTCCTTGTACCCGAGACGGTCGCCGCGGCGGCTGCGTGTCGACCGCGCCTGGCAGGCGCACGGGCACTGGGGGTGTAATCGTCGCGCCTTAACGCAGGCCGGTTCCGCAATGTTGAATGTGAATCAAAATGGCGCGATCGACGCCGCGCCTCGACGGCGCGCCGCGCGCGCCGGGATCGCGCCAATTGCAATGACCGGATGACGGCGGTAGCGGCACGATGACCGTTTCGTGTTGCGCGCTCGGTATCACGCCACCGACGCCGGATTGGAGCACGCGCCCGGATGGGAAACGCGTGCCGCGATCATCCTTTGTGCGGAACGCAAAGCGGAGGCGCCGGCACGCCCGCCGGCGCCTCCGTCGTGATCGAAACGCTTACTTGCTCTGGCCGGCCGTTGCGCCGTCCTGCTGCTGCGAGCTTTGCGTCGCCGGCGGCACTTGCGACTGGGCCACGACGATGCTGCTCTCGGTCGCGGCGGTGTGCGCCGCGCAGGCAAAGGCGGCGCTCGAGACGCCGAGTGCCGACGCCGCAACGACCGCGAAGATCAGATGCTTCATCTTGGTCTCCCTGATTGCCGGGTTCCCGGCACCGGCAAGGTTCGTCGCATTCGCCGCCCAAATCAAGGCGTCCGCATAAACTGCGCATAAAAAAGCCGCGCCGCCGGCGCGCGCGCAACCTGCAACCTGCCTTCCCGGCGCGCATCCCTGTCGCTAAGCTTTGCCGGCATGACTCCGCGCCACGCAGTCCGCCTCGCCGTCGCCGTCGGGCTTCTCGCCGGCCTCGGCCTGCCGGGGCGCGCCGAGCTCGGGCCGTGCAAACCCGGCCCGGATGAAATCATGCTGTGCGGCGCCGGCAAGGGCGCGGCGCGAACCATCGTCAAGACGCTCTCGCCCGACCGGAAATTCGCCTTCGCCTGGCACGACCCGCAAAGCAATCCCGACGACGTCGAAGACTTCGACAACGAATTCCTCCTGATCCGGCTGGCCGACGGCGTGGTGCTCGCCAGGGCGCCGAGCGACTATTTCCAAAACGCCCGCGGGCGCGCCAACCGGCGCGACGAAACCGCCATCTGGTCGGCCGACAGCCGCAGGGTCGTGCGCCAATACGACACGCGCTACGAGACCGAAGCCTTCACGCTCTACCGCATCGACGCCGATGGCGCGCTCGCCGGCACGACCGACCTGCTCAAGCTCGTCGAGCCGGCCGTGCGCGCCATGGCGAAGGGGCGCGGCCGCGACATCGCCGACTATTTCTTCAGCGTCGGCGGCGCTCCGTCGACGCTCGGCACCGACGGCACGTTGAAATTCGACGCCGGCCTGTTCGTCAACAAGACCGACATCTCCTACGATTTCAAAGTGGTGATGACGATCGCACCGGACGGCACGGCGCGCGTCGTCTCGGTCCGCGAGGTCAAGACACCGTAGCCGGCGCCGCTCGGCGGCCGCGCAGACGGAGCCCGGCCGTGGCCGTAGCCCGGATGGAGCGCAGCGAAATCCGGGGCCGTCATTCGCCGCGCGCTCACCGGCGCGTGATCGCGGCGTCAGTTCCGCTGACCCCAATGTGACGGCCGTTCACGCACATGCCATTCGGAGTTGCGCGCCCGTGCGCCTATGTCTGCGCGGGACGGCGCCGCGCCTCCGATTCCGCCGGCGCCCACACCAAGGATGGCCGATGCTCAGCGCCCTGTTCGCCTTGCTCGCCGGCGTGGTCACCGTCGCGGCGCCCTGCACACTGCCGGTGCTGCCGATCCTGCTCGGCGCCTCGTTCGCGCAACGCGGCAAGGCGCGGCCGCTCGCCATCGCCGCGGGCTTCATCGCCGCCTTCGCCGCCGTCACCGTGCTGTTCAGCCTCTTCGCCCGCATCGCCGGCCTCACCCCGGATGCCCTGCGCACCGTCGCCATCGTCGTCATCGCCGTCTTTGGCGTGATCCTGGTCGTGCCCGGCCTCTCCGCCCGCATCGCCGTCATCGCCTCAACCGTGGTCTCGCGCTTCTCCGCTCGCCCCGCGCGCACCGGCGGCATCCTGGGCGCCTTCCTCTTGGGCATCACCCTGGGCATCGTGTGGACGCCCTGCGCCGGCCCCATCCTGGGCTCCATCCTGGCGTTGCTGGCGACGCAAAAGGAGCCGGCCTGGGCGGCGATGCTGCTCGTCTTCTACGCGGTCGGCGCCGCCATCCCGATGCTCGGCATCGCCTATGGCGGCCAATACGCCGCCACCCGCGTGCGCGCGCTGGCGCCTTACGCGCACTGCCTGCAGCAGGGTTTCGGCGTCATCGTCGTCGGCTTCGCCGCCGCTATGTATTTCCAGGTCGACACGCAGGTCACCGCCTGGCTCACGCAATTCTATCCCTCCGGCCAGATCGGCCTCTGACGAAAGGAAACCGCCATGCTTCGACGCCTGTTTTATATGGCGCTTGGCGCCGCCGCCCTGATCGGCCTCGTGCTCGCCACCGGCGGCATGATCGGCATCTCCGTGCCCGCCCGCGCCGGCACGCCAGTCAAGCTCGCCGATGCCGGCCGCAAGGCGCCGGAAATCACCGGCATTACCCATTGGCTCAATTCCGGCCCGGTCACGCTCGCAAGCCTCCGGGGCAAGGTCGTGCTGGTGAACTTCTGGACCTATGGCTGCATCAATTGCGTCCACACACTGCCGCACGTCGTCGATCTGTATGAGACATACAAGGACCGCGGCTTCGTGGTGATCGGCGTGCACGCGCCGGAATTCGCCTTCGAGAAATCCACCGCCAATGTGGCCGCCGCCATCAAGCGCCACCACATCCGCTATCCGGTGGCGCAGGACAACAATTTCGCCACCTGGAACGCCTACGGCAACCAATATTGGCCGGCGCAATACATCGTCGACCAGCACGGCCGCATCGTCTACCGACACGCCGGCGAAGGCGCCTATGGCACCATCGAGAACATCGTGCGCGGCCTGCTCGCCCGCAAGAGTTAAGCAGCCTCTCACACGCTTGATCGGCGGCAATGGAACCGGCGCATGGCGTTCCGAATTGACTCGCTAACGGAGCGACGCGCTCGCGCGATCACGAGGAGACCGGGTCATGCGCCGAGTCATGCAAAAGGATATCAAGACACGCGCCGGCATCGCCGCCTTGGTCTACACCATGACCAACGCGGTCATGTTCGGCGCCGCGCTGATCACCGTGCTGGCAGTGCCCTATTTCCGCGCCCATGCCGCCATCGGCATCGCGGCGGCGGTGGTGGTGAGCCTGGTGGCAGCGGCGCCGGTCGCCTGGCTGATCGCGCCGCGCCTGCGCGCACGCTATTGGCGCCAACGCCGCGCCGGCATGCCGGCGCCCGGCCGTCGCTAGCGCCATGGCCCGGCACACCGAAGGACCGCCGGTCTATTCCGGCGAAAAGGCGCGCGGCGGCGAGATCATCCTGCGCACGGGTCGCGAGCGCGCGATCTTCATTGCCGGCCTTGCCGGCGCGATTATCCTCGCGGTGCTGCTGGCTTGGGTCATTTGGTGAGGCAAGCCGCTTGATCTAGATCATGGCCCGCCGGACCGCATTGCGCGACGCAGGACTAGCGATAGCGGAGCTCAGTGCCGGTGCCGAAAACGACACGGAAACGGAAGGGCGACCGCGTCGAGCGGCCCTGGCAACGGGGCCTGCGCGGTCTCTACGAAGCCAATACGCGCCGGGGCCATCGATTCCGCTATGGCCTCATCGCCTTCGATCTCCTCACCATCCTGTTCATCGTCGCGACCTCGTTCATCCCGCGCACCGCGGTCATCGAGACGTTCGACGTCGTCTTCGGCATCGTCATCCTGATCGACTTTCTCGCCCGCGCCGCGCTCAGCCGCGCCCGCGTGCGCGAGTTCCTGCATTGGTCGACCTGGGCCGACATCGCCGCCATCGCCTCGTTCCTCGCGCCGGTGATCGGCGAAGGCTTCGCCTTCCTGCGCATCCTGCGCACCGTGCGGCTGCTGCGCACCTATCAATTGCTGGCGCGGCTGCGCGCCGACAGCAGCTTCTTCCGCCGCCATGAAGAGGCGATCTTCGCGGTGACCAATCTGGCGGTGTTCATCTTCGTGACCACCGGTTTCGTCTACGAGACGCAGCACTACCGCAATGCCGAGATCCACAATTGGGCCGACGCGCTCTATTTCACCGTCACGGCGCTCACCACCACAGGCTTTGGCGACATCACGCTGCCGGGCACGCTCGGCCGGCTGACCTCGGTGGTGATCATGATCGTCGGCGTCACGCTGTTCTTCAACCTGGCGCGCGCGCTCATCAGCCCGAGCAAGGTGCGCTTTCCCTGTCCGACCTGCGGTCTCCAACGCCACGACGCCGACGCGGTGCACTGCAAGGCTTGCGGTACGGTGCTCAAAATTCCGGATGAGGGGCTAAGTTAACGCCCCGGCCGACGTCCGCCTACCGCGTGCTCACCACACCGAAGCGGGGGCCGTGCTGGCCTTGGCAAGAGCAGCGCTTGCCCAGCGGGGCATAGGGCGGCGCGCTACAGACACCGCCGCCATAGCGCGGCAGCACCTTGCAGATATAACGCTGCGCGGCGTCGGGTGGTCCATGCAGCGGGCGCCCATGCATCGCTGCGGGGAACACCATCGCAGCGGGCGCGGCGCCGGCCGAGAGTGTCAGCGCCACTGCCATCAGCAAGACCTTGAATGCGATGCGCATGATCACCTCCTGGGACAGGGGCTGCGACACGGCCCATGCCGTGCCGCGCGGCGTCCGATCGCCCTGCTCTGCCCAATGCGCGGGCGCTGCGCGTGCGCCCGCCCATCCGGGCTTGCCGGAGACGGCTCAGCGGCGGCCCATGAACCAGCCGATCACGATCAGCAGCACCCCCAACCCGCCGGCCAGCAACCCGTGCTTGGTGTGGACGCGCGTGACGCCGGCCGCGTGGCCGGGAAAGAAGCTCGGCAGATGATCGGCCGGCACCATGAAATAAACCACGGCAATGACGATGAGGGCGAGGCCCAGCAAGATGAGAATGAGCTTCATGGGGAGGTCCTTGGCTTCGAGAGCGCGCATCAAGGCTGAGCCGGCAACCGCTGGCAAGGTATGACCCGGTTTTGCCCTACAATATTCCTGGGGACAGTTGCCATGGCCGACGATGCCATTGTGGCGCGCGCGGCGCCGGCTAGCCTTCCGCCGACCGACATGCGTGCCCTTCTCGCAGCTTTGGTTTTGATGCTCATTGCCGGCACTGCCAAGGCCGGCATGGGACCTTGTCATGCCGACGCCAACGACGGCCTCACCTGCGGTGCGGGCATTGGCGCCGCCCGCGTCATCGACAATACCCTGTCACCCGACAAGCGGATCGCCTTCGCCTGGCGCGCACCTCACGATGCGCCGACCGAGATGCCGGACGACGGCGCGGAGCTCGACTTGCTGCTGGTCCGGCTTTCCGACGGCGCCATCCTGCACCGGCGCCCCACGCAATATTGGGACATCGGCGCCACTCACGTGAACCAACTCTTGGAGCTCGCGGTGTGGTCGCCGGCGAGCCACTGGGTCGCCCGCGTCTACCAAAGCCGCTTCGAAACCTCGGCCTTCGAATTATTCGCGCTCGGTGCCGGCGACGCGGTCAGCGGCCCGCTCGACCTGCGGGCCTTGATCGAGCCTGCCTTGCGCGCGCAATGGAAAGCCAAGCAGCCTTACGACGACTATGTCTTCTGGGCCGAAACCGACGGCGCCAGCATCGACGATGCCGGCAGAATCCATGTCACCGTCTTGATGTGGATACCCAAGGACGGTCCGGAAGAGCATTTCGACGTCACTGTCGAGGTCACGCGCAAGCCCGGGGGCCTGCGCGGCCGCGTGGCGGCGATCGCGCCCAAGACGGACAAGGACTGACGGGCGAGCCTTGGCCGCTACGCGGCCGCCGCGCTCAACTCCTTGTCCTTGGCTTCCGCGCGCTGGGCCGCAGGCCGGGCGGCGATGCGCGCGGCATAGGCGGTGAATTCCGGCCGCTCCGGCACCATTTTGAAAATCATGCCCCAGCGGATATTGGCGCCGATCACCACATCGGCGGCGGTGAACTGCTCGCCCATCAGCCAGGGCCCCGGCGACACCGCCTTGGCGACAATGTCGAGCACCTGATCGAAGCTGCGCCAGCCAAGCGAAGATGCCCGCGCCTCCTCCTTGCGGGGAAAGACCTTGTCGATCATCGCCGGCTCGAACACACTGGGCCCGAAAAACAGCCATTTCAGATAGAGGCCCCGGCGCGGCGTGCCGACCGGCACGTTGAGCTTGGCCGCGGGGAATTCGTCGGCGAGATAGGTGCAGATCGCCGCCACCTCGGTGATCGCCGTATCCCCGTGCTTCAGCGTCGGGACTTTGCCCAAAGGATTGATGGCAAGATAATCGGGCTTGAGATTATCGCCGGCCGAAAGCTTGATGAGCTTGACGTCGTAAGGCTCGCCCAACTCCTCCAGCATCCACAGCACGATCGAAGAGCGCGAGGGCGAAGCGTGATAAAGCGTCAGATCGGCCATGGGCGGTTTTCCTTGTCGAGGGGCATTCTTGTCGTCGGATGATGTCGCAGTCGTGACCAAGCGGCAAGTTTCGTCGATCCACCTAACGTAAAATTTACTCTTTGGTAAGACATTAGTCCGCGCGGTTACGTGGCGGAGTTCAAACGTGTTGCACCATCTTTCTCCAAGTTTCGACTATTTCGTCGACCATATCCATCGCCTGCTGTTCGGCTTCGGCGCGCAGCTTTCCATCAGCTCGCTCGCCTGCGCGCTGGTGATCTCGGCCACATACTTCGTCTGGCAGCGCCTCAAGCGCGGCCGCCGCGTGCGCGCACGCACCATCCTGCGCGCGCTGTTTCCGCGCCGCATTCTGCGCCACCGTTCCAACCAGGCCGATATCGGCTATCTCTTGTTCAGCGTCTTCGTCTTCGGCCTCGCCTTCGGTTGGGCAATCCTGTCATACCAGGTCGTGACCAACGCCATCATCGACGGGCTGGTCGCCGTGTTCGGTCCCTCCTCGCCCTCGGCGCTGCCGGTCTTCGTCTCGCGCGCCACCATCACGGCGATGCTGTTCCTCGCCTACGAGCTCGGCTACTGGTTCAACCACTGGCTCAGCCACAAGGTGCCGTTCCTGTGGGAATTCCACAAAGTGCACCACACCGCGGAGGTGCTCACCCCGCTCACCAATTTCCGCGTCCACCCAATCTATGCGCTGATCTTCGCCAATATCCTGGCGCTGTCGGCGGCGACCGCCAACGGCTTCGGCCACTACTGGTTCGGCGACACCGCCTATCAATACGCCTTCAACGACACCAATATCATTCTGGTGCTGTTCATCCACGCCTATGTCCACCTGCAGCATTCGCATATTTGGATCGCCTTCACCGGCGCGCTCGGCCGCATCTTCATCAGTCCGGCGCATCATCAGGTGCATCACTCCGACAATCCCAAGCACTACAACACCAATTTCGGCAGTTGCCTGGCGCTGTGGGACTGGCTGTTCGGCACGCTCTATGTGCCGCAGAAGACGCGCGAGCCGCTGCGCTTCGGCGTTCCCGGCCACACCGATGCGCATACCGTGAAGGCGGAGATGTTTCGCCCCTTCGCCGAGGCGGCGGCCCATCTCAAGCCGATGCTGGGACGCCGCGACGAGCCGCTCGCGCCGGCCGCGTCGGTGGCCGAACGCAAGCCGGGCTAACGCGCGGCGTGACCGAGCGCCTCGACCTCGCGCAGCCACTCTCGCCGCGTGTCATCGCTCACCGCTTCGATCATGCCATGGATGGTCGTGCGCACCGGCCGGATGCCGGTGAAATGCAGGATATTGCGCTTGAGCAGTTTCAGCGCGTGGGCACCGAAATACCATCGATAGAACCAGCCGGGCATGCCCATGGTCATGATCACGCGCGCCGATTTGCCGTTGAAAATCTTCCAGCTCGCCTTGCCGCCGCTCTTCTGAATCGCCAAGAGATCGGGCTGCATGATCCGCTCGATGAAACCCTTCAGGATGGCCGGCATGTCGCCGCACCAGAGCGGGAACACGAAGACCACATGATCACAGGAAACGAACGCCTCGCGCGCCGCCGCCAGATCGGGCTCGAGCGTCTGCAGGCGGTGATAGCCCTCGCGCAGGATGGCATCGAATTGCATGTCCGCCAGTGCGAACAGCTCGGCCGCATTCCCGCCCGCTTGCGCGCCGCGCAGATAAGCTCGGCCGAGCGCCTCGCAATAGCTGCCGGCGTGCGGATGTCCGACAATGATGGTGATCTTGGCCATGGTCGCCTCCGCTGAGTAAACCTAGCCCGAGCCTCCCGGTTCGACCTTGATTTGACGCAATCGCCCGTTTTCGAGAGCCCGCCATGCGCAAGCGCACCGTCACCGTCAACGACAGGATGCAGAAAGGCTACCGCTATACGCTGGCGGCGCCGGCCGGCCGCTGCTTCGACCCGGAGTTCAAGCCGGACCTCACCCCGGCGGAGATGCTGCGGCTCGGCGTGTTCGCCGGTAAATACATGACCGATTGCAGGCGCGAGTTTCCCAAGAGCTGGTTCGCGCGCGCCAAGCTCTCGCCGAAGGGGCGCGACCCGTCGCTCAATTTCTTCGGCATCGACGCCAGCCAGCCGCTCTCGGAATGGCGGCGCAAGGGCTGGATCCATCCCGACGATCCGCGCGGCTGGTTCCAATGGTATTGCCGGTATTACATGGGGCGACGAATGCCGGAGGAAGACGCGCGCCAGATCAAGCGCTGGAAGGCGATCCGCCGCCACGTGCGCCAGATTGAGAAACACTGCGAGCCGGGAAACCTGCTGTGCCGGCGGCGGCAGCGGCAGGCGCTGCTGCACTGGGCCTACGACAGCCGCAGGATCTGACCCCTCATTCTGCGGCGACCGCGCGCGCCCGCCGCGTGCGCGCGTTCCAGCGCGCGCGCACGAAGTCGAGCGCGGTGACGGCAAGCCCGGCGGCAAGCACTTCCCAGCCCGGCCGAATGCCGGCGCGGATGTTGAACGCCGCATCGAGCACCCGCATCGGCGAGACATGAAAGGCGATGCCAATGCCGATCGCCTCGCCCGCGAAAGTGAGCGCGGAAACCACCACGCTCAGGACGAAGACACTCAGCGTCGAAAGCGCTTGCGTGTCCTGCCACCAGGCGAGCAGCCGATACCCGATGAGCCAGCCGAACAGGCTGGCGACGAAGACCGGCACGGTGACGTCGGCCTTGGTCTGCTGGAAATAATGGATGAGCGCGAGCAGCACGATCGGATAGACCGCCTGGTGCAGCCGGCGCCAGCGCAGGCCGCCTATACGGCGCTGCATGCCGTCGGTCGAGGTGGCGGCGAGCGTTGCGAGGCCGAGCCAGGCCGTGCCGCCGACGATGAGATACCATCGATGCGTGATCTCGTGCGCGACCTTGCCGAGGCTGAAGCCCTGATCCGCGGCGAACAGCACCAGATGCGCGGCGATATAGCAAAAGCAGCCGACGCCGAGCATGCGGCGCACGTCGACCATTTGGCCGTAGCGCGCGATATGGCGGAACGGCGTCACCGCCAGCGTAACGCCGAGAAACACCAGCGCCCAAAAGCCGGCGCGATGGATCATGTCATTGAGCGGCCGCGCGCCGTGGATGATGGCGTCGGCGTCGAACAAGGCCTTGGCCAGCGGAAACAGCAGCAACGCCAACGTCACCAGACGCAGCCAGGAGAACCGCCCGCGCTTGTCGCGCCAGAGAAGCCAGGATGCGCTCATGATGGCTGCATGTTGCCTAGGCGGCTGCCCACGAAAACATCACTCGGCCGCTTGGCGGACTCGCCGGTGTTCCCGCTCTCTCGCATATCATTTCGGGCCGCCTGCATTTTATTTGGATGTCTCCGCCCGCATAACAGTCATGCCGCAATGCACAATGCTACCTTTGGCTTGGTCCGGAAAGTGCTAGCATTTTTCAGTCATCGCGATTCGTCACAAGAGATCACAAGACTGCGCGGTGTGTGCCCCGGGACAGCCGGAACTCAATCGGCATGGGGTGTTCTTAGGAGCAGGGAGGAGCAAAGAAGCAACTTAAACGCGCCGGGAGGTTTGATGGAGGCCGCCGATGCTGCGCGCTTTGAAGTGCTCGATGCTCACCTTTGTCTTCGCCGCTACGTGTTCCACCGCATTCGCTCACGATATCTGGATCAGCCAGGGTGCCTATCGCAATCCCGCCGGTGAATGGTGCTGCGGCGCCGAGGACTGCGGGGTCGTGTCGCCCAATGCCGTCAAAGCCACCAAAGGCGGCTATTCGATTGCCGGCACCGTGACCTATGGCGAGGCGGTGACCGGCAATCTGGTTGATGGGCCCACCGTGCATCAGCAAGTGCACGAGGTCATCCCCTACAGCCAGGCACTTCCTTCGCCGGACGGCGCCTATTGGCGCTGCAGGCGCCCAGACGGGACGCCGCGCTGCTTTTTTGCGCCGCCGTCGGGAAGCTGAGCACACGATTATTCGACAGGCGGATGCGCGGGGGCAATCAGTTGCGCGCCGGCGGGGCGTCGTTCCAGCGTAAGATCAACGCCACGATCGCCGACGCCACGAGCAGGATGTAGCTCACAATGAAGCGGTCGCCGACGGTGACATAGACAAAGGCCGCCACGAGGAAGGCGAGAAGGCCGACGCAGAGCGCGGCAATGGCGAGCCGGTCGCGCTCATGGTTTCGTTCGATCGCTTTCGCGCTCGGTCTGTTCGGCAATTGGATCGGCATTGGCGTCGCACCGTTGGAGGAGCGGCCATTGTCGATGCAATAGCCGTACCCGCCTTGCGCTAACGCAAATTCGCCGATTTCGTTGCGGGAACCGCCGCCGGACGCGCGCGCTCAGACGCGGGGTAACGGGCGACCACCGGCCGTCTTCGACGGCACCTTCACCCAGGCTTCGCCGTCGAGCACCACCTCGCTGTCGACCGCGCAGGCGCAGGCGAGCCGCGCGCGGAATTTCTCCGGCATCAGCTCGGCCACCGTGACACTCACCTCGACCGTATCGCCGATCTTGACCGGCGCGCGGAAATGTAGCGTCTGCGAGATATAAATGGCGCCCGGCCCCGGCAGCCGGGTACCGAGCACCGCCGAGATCAGGCTCGCGGTGTAGAGCCCATGCGCGATGCGTGTGCCGAACGGCGTCTTGGCGGCGAAATGCTCGGACAGGTGGATCGGATTGCGGTCGCCGGTCACTTCGGCGAAGCCGACTACGTCGGCGGAATCGACGGTCTTGCGCAGCGTCTCGGTCATGCCGAGCGAGAGGTCCTCGAAATAGAGCATCTGCAGCGGCAGGATCATCGCCAGTCACCTCGGCCGATCACCGGAATTCGCCGCGCCGTTGAGCCACGTCATGGCGCGCAAGGCGGACTTGGTCTAGCGGTGCGTGCAAGACCAAGAAGAACGGGGCGTATCATGTTCTTGATCCGCTTTGCCATCGGTACTTTCAGCTTTGCCCTGCTCGGCCTGGCCTTCGCCCTCGCCCCGGCGCCCACCCATCAGCCAACCGCCGGCGTCGTCGCGGTCATGCTTCACTAGGCGACGCCCGGCACAGCCACCAGAGCAAACCGATCAACACGACATTGACCAGCGCGAAACCGGTGAGCAGCGCGATGGTGGCATGAACGCCACTTGTTTCGATCAGCAGCGCGCCGGCCGACGGCGCCAGCGCCTGCACGATCAGGCTCGGGAAAGCGAGCTTGCCCATCAGCCGCGGGAACCGCACCGGCCCGAACAGCGCCAGCGGCAGCGTCCCGCGGCCGATCCAGGAAATGCCGTAGCCGGCGCCATAAAGCAGAATGATGAGCGCCAGGATGGGGAAGCCGCCGAACAGCATGATCAGCCCGATCGCCATCAGCGTGCAGGAGGCGATCATGGTCCAGATCGGATGGTAGCGGCCGCCGAACAGGCGCTCCACCACGCGCGCGCCGACCTGGGCCGGACCGAACAGCGTGCCGAGGCTCACCGCCGCCGCATAGTCGGCTCCGCGCGCCTGCAGGAAGATCAACAGGTGCACGACTACAATCGAGCCGATGCCGGCGGCGAGCGAAAGCACCAGCGCCAGCAGGGCGAAGATCAGGGTCTCGTGGTGGATGCGTGCCGGCGCCGATCGCTCGCTTTGCGTCTTGCCTCCGCTTTCGGCCGCGCCGAAGTCCTTCGTCCGCCGCACCACCGCCATCTGCAGCGGCAGCGACACGACCAGGTGCAGGCCGGCATAGATGAAGCAGGCGCTACGCCAGCCGACGTGATCGATCATGAAAGCGCTGAGCGGCCAGCAGATCGTGCTGGCGAAGCCGCCGAACAGCGTGAGGTTGGTGATCGGTCCGCGCGCCGCACTGCCATACATACGCCCGAGCGCGGCGAAGACCGCGTCATAGAGGCCGGTGCCCATGCCGACGCCGAGCAGCGCCCAGGCCGCGAGATAAAAAGGCAGCGCCGGCGCCAGCCCGATGCCGGCAAGCCCGGCCGCGTAACAGAGCGAGCTCGCCAGCAACACGGGCCGGCCGCCGTGACGGTCGATCAGGCGGCCGACCTGTGGCGAGATCAGCCCGGCGACCAAAAGGCCGAGCGAGGTGCCCCCCACCACGATACCGAGCGACCAGCCGGTGTCGCGCACGATCGGCTCGGCGAACACGGCCGGGAAATAGAACGACGTGCCCCAGGCGAGGATCTGGGCCACCCCCAGCGCGGTGATGACCACGCGGCGATCAAGCGGCGGGGACTCTGCCTGCGACGCCACCGGCGTACACCCCTAGCCGGCCGCCGGGCACGGGCGCCCGCCCCTGCGCGATCTTGCATGGCTCAACCGCTGGCAGCCGCGACATTCAAGCATGGCTTAGTCTCCCCAGACTCGCCGGCAATTTACACGATTGGCAGGTCTTGTGGGCTTTCCGTCGTCAATGTTGCGTCGCCGCGAAGCAATCAGCCAAAACAACCGCAGAATGAGCCAAAAAATTAGGTTTTTTCTTAAGGATCAATTGCTTGAGCTATGCATTTCTGCATTGCTGCGACGCAACATCAATGGTTTTCAAGCGGCGCGACATCCCTATTTTGCAGACGACACGGATTCGCCGGCGGGCATAGCCGGCGGCAGCTATCAGAGGGAATACCATGTTTACGCACGTCGTCCGCCTCATCCGCGCCTGGAAGCGCTATCACCAGAGCCTGAGCGAGCTCAATCGCCTGGGCGACCGCGAACTTGCGGATATCGGCATCAGCCGCTCGGACATCCCGAGCGTGGCCTGGAACGCCTCCCACAAGTTCTAAGCCGCTACGGCATCGATTTCGAAAGCGCCCGCGCCTGTCGCGGGCGCTTTGATTTTGCGCCCCGGACGTCCGTCAAGCCACAGGCGCCTGGTTGCCGCCCCGTCCCAGCGCGCCTAGCTTCCGCCCATGACATCCACCCAGCAAACCGCGCCTGAAACCGTTCACGTCATCGGCGGCGGCCTCGCCGGCTCGGAAGCCGCCTGGCAGCTCGCACAGCTCGGCGTGCCGGTAACGCTGCACGAGATGCGGCCGGTGCGGACGACCGCCGCCCACAAGACCGACCGCTTGGCCGAGCTGGTCTGCTCGAACTCGTTCCGCTCCGACGACAAGGAACACAATGCGGTCGGGCTGCTGCATGCCGAAATGCGCCGCCTCGGCTCGCTGGTGATGCGCGCGGCGGATACCAATCAAGTGCCGGCCGGCGGCGCCCTGGCGGTCGATCGTGAGGGCTTTGCCGCCGCCGTCACCGCGGCATTAGCGACGCATCCGCAGGTCACCCTCGCGCGCGGCGAGGTCGCACTGCCACCCGACGAGTGGTCGCATGTCATCATCGCGACCGGCCCGCTCACCTCACCGGCGCTGGCGAGCACCATTCGCGCCCTCACCGGCGAGACCGAGCTCGCCTTTTTCGATGCCATCGCGCCGATCGTGCATCGCGACTCGATCGATCTCGATCAGGCCTGGTTCCAATCGCGCTACGACAAGGCCGGCCCCGGCGGCTCCGGCGCCGACTACATCAATTGCCCGCTGACGCGCGAACAGTACGACGCCTTCGTCGAGGCGCTGATCGCCGGCGACAAGACGGTCTTCCACGAGTGGGAGGCGGCAACGCCCTATTTCGACGGCTGCCTGCCGATCGAAGTGATGGCCGAGCGCGGGCGTGAAACCTTGCGGCACGGCCCGATGAAGCCGTTCGGCCTCACCAATCCGCACGCGCCCGAGCGCAAACCCTACGCGGTGGTGCAGCTTCGCCAGGACAACAAGCTCGGCACGCTGTTCAACATGGTCGGCTTCCAAACCAAGCTGAAGCATGGCGAGCAGGCACGCATCTTCCGCAGCATTCCCGGCCTGCAGCAGGCCGAGTTCGCCCGCCTCGGCGGCCTGCACCGCAACACGTTCCTCAATTCGCCCAAGCTGCTCGACGAAACGCTGCGGCTGAAAGCCAATCCACGCTGGCGCTTCGCCGGGCAGATCACCGGCTGCGAGGGCTATGTGGAATCGGCCGCGGTCGGTCTCCTGGCGGCGCGCTTTGCCGCTGCCGAATGGCGCGGCGACGCGCTCACGCCGCCGCCACCGACCACCGCGCATGGCGCCCTGCTTGCGCATATCACCGGCGGCCACATCGAGACCATCGATGCCGGGCCCTCCTCGTTCCAGCCGATGAACGTGAATTTCGGCCTGTTCCCGCCGATCAACGAGCCACTGACGATCGATCGCGCCGGCGGCAGGTTAAGCCGGGGCAAAGCCAAAGGACTTGCGCGCAAGAGAGCGCTCAGCGCCCGCGCGCTCGCCGACCTCGAGCGCTGGCTGGGCACACCGCAGGCGGACGCCGCCGAATAAACCTACATGAAAATCCGCCGCGGCTTGCGCGCCGCGCGCCACAGCAGCCATTGCCGGCGCAGCCGCGACGGCGGCTCGAAGCGGAACGGCTGGTAGCCGCGCCGTTCCATGGCGTCGAGCGCGGCACCGACCGTCGCCAGCGGCAGCAGGGCCGGCAGAATCGCCGGCGGCACGAAATCCAGTTGTTCGCCGGCCGCCGCAAGATGGCGACGCGCATGGCGGCGCAATTCGGCGAGCGCCGCCTGCAGGCCTGCACTGTCCTGTGACGCGAAAATATCCGTCGGGTCGAGGTGGTGCCGGTCCAGCACTTCCTGCGGCAAATAGAGTTGCCGGCGCGCGGCATGGCGTCCGATCTGGCTCAGGATGCCGGTGATCGTATAGGCAAGGCTGGCGTGCCGGATCAGCGCCTCGGCCGCCGCGCCGTCGGCAGATCGCAATATGGCGGCGGCGCTCCCGATCAGCACCGCCTGCGTGTCACGGGCATAACGGTCCAGATCATCGAGCGTCGCCAGCGGCTCTTCATAGAGATCGAAGCTGTGCGCATCGATCAGCGGGTCGAGACGCGCCGTCGACAGGCCGTAGCGGCTGAACGCCTCGCCCAGCGCCGCCGCTACGGGGTGGCCGCTCGCCTCGCCGGGGCGCTCGCCGGCGAGCGCTTCGCGCCACCACTGCAGGCGGATCTCGCCGGGCATCGGCTGGCGGGCGACATCGCGCACGCGGGCAATCTCCACATTGAAGGCATAGAGCGCATAAAGCGCATCGCGATGTTCAGCCGGCGAGAAAAGCGTGGCGATGTAGCGATCGTGGTCGGCCGCGCGCACCAGCGCGATGCAGTGGTCGAGGTTCGCAGACATTATCCCAATCTAGGATGGCAGCTTGTAAACGCCTAGCGCCGCAATCTCCGAACCGCATGGAGACGCCTTGCCGGGCTTGCGCCGGGCGGCGGGGGCAGCGGCGTCGTCCAGGCCCGCCTCTATGGCATGACGCGATTCGGGCGCATCTCAAGGAGCCGCGATCAGCCCTGCGCCGACGCGGCGGTTTTCCCCCAGCAGGATATTGTAGGTGCTCACCGCGACCCCCGTCGCCGGCGTGTCGACCGATAATCCCAAGTCGCGGAACCGCGCGCGCAAAGGCGGCGCCAGCACCCAGGGGTCGCGCCCGCCGCCAAGCAGAAAGAAGTCGAGCTGATCGGCGCGCGCGAAGACCGGCTCCAGCATCTCCGCCGTGATCTCCGCAATACTGGTCACCGGCCAGGCCCAGATGCCGTCCGGCAAGCACAACAGCGAGCCGCGGTGCGACATCCCGGCAAAGCGGAAGCCGCCTTTGCCGTAGGCTTCGATCGGGGCCGCTCTCGGCAGATGCGGGGCATCGCTGGAGAGGGCGCCCGCCATCATGAATCTTCCTTGTCGCTCTTTTCGGCACTGCCGGTGAGTGAATCCCGTCCGGTGCCGACGCCCAGATAGATCAGGATCGGCGAGGCGATGAACACCGAGGTGTAGGTGCCGACCAGCACCACGCCGAACATCATGGTGGCGGTGAAGGAATGAATCGCCTGACCGCCGAACAACAGCAGCGCAAGCAGCGCCAGGCTGACGGTCAAATGCGTGATCACCGAACGCGACAGCGTCTGGTTGACCGAGGCATTGAGCAGTTCCGGCATCGGCATGCGCTTGTAGCGACGCAGCATTTCACGGATACGATCGTAGATGACCACCGTGTCGTTGAGCGAATAGCCGAGAATGGTGAGCAGCGCAGCAATACTGGTGAGGTCGAAATCGATGCGGGTCAGCGACATGAAGCCGATGGTGAGTACCAGATCGTGCACGTTGGCGACCATGGCGCCGAGCGCGAACTGCCACTCGAAGCGGAACCACAGATAGATCAGGATGCAGAAGATCGCCGACATCAGGCCGATGATGCCGTAGGACAGGAGCTCGCCCGACACGCGCGGCCCCACCACCTCGACCCGCCGGTAGTTGATGTTTTCGCCCAGCGCCTTGCGCGCCTTGCCGACCGCCACCTGCTGCGCCTCGTCGCCACCCGGCTGCTCAGCGATGCGGATGAGCACGTCATCGGGCGAGCCAAACTGCTGCAGTTGCACCTCGCCGAGGCCAAGGGCACTAAGCTCGGCGCGCATCTTGGCGAGATCGGCCGGCTGTCCCGACTTGGTCGCCACCTCGATCAGGGTGCCGCCCTTGAAGTCGATGCCGAAATTCAGGCCGTGGAAAAAATAGAGCGAGATTGCCAGGATCGACATTGCCGCCGACACGGGAAAGCTGATGCGCCGGAAGCGCATGAAGTCGAATTTGGTGTTGTCGGGAACAATCCTGAGCAGGCGCACGGCGTAACCCTGTTAAATCGGTACGTGTTGCGGGCGCCACCAGCGGACCCAGTAGGCGACGATTAGGCGCGTAAGGGTGAAGGCGGTGAACAACGAGGTGATGATGCCGACGCCGAGGGTGACGGCAAAACCGCGCACCGGGCCGGTGCCGATATAGAACAGCACCGCGGCGGCGATGAAGGTGGTGATGTTGGAGTCGAGGATGGTGGCGAGCGCGCGGGAGAAGCCGGCATCGATGGCGTTGATCGGCGAACGTCCGGCCCGCACCTCCTCGCGGATGCGCTCGTAGATCAGCACGTTGGAGTCCACGGCGATGCCCACGGTGAGCACGATGCCGGCGATGCCCGGGAGGGTGAGGGTGGCGTTGAGCATCGACAAGACGCCAAAGATCATGGCGACGTTGATGGCGACGGCGATGTTGGCGAAGAGGCCAAAGAGGCCGTAGGTGACGAACATGAAGAGGATCACCATGGCGGCGCCGACATAAGACGAGATCTTGCCCTTGGCGATCGAGTCCGCCCCGAGGCCGGGACCCACCGTGCGCTCCTCGATGATGGTCAGCGGCGCCGGCAGCGCGCCGGCGCGCAAGAGGATGGCGAGGTCATTGGCGCTCTGCACCGTGAAATTGCCGGAAATCTGTCCGGAACCGCCGAGGATCGGCTCGCGGATTACCGGCGCCGAGATCACCTGGTTGTCGAGCACGATGGCAAAGGGCTTGCCGACATTATGCTGCGTCACCTCGGCGAACTTGCGCGCGCCGGAGGTGTTGAAGCGGAAATTGACCACCGGCTCGCTGGTGCGCTGGTCGAAGCCCGGCTGCGCGTCGGTCAAGTCGGCGCCCGACACCAGCACCCGCTTCTCCACCACATAGGCCTGGTTCGCCTCGCGGCCGGTGCCGTGCAGGACCTCGTCGTCCGCCGGCAACTGGCCCTGCTGCGCCTGCTCCGGCGTCACCGCGGTGTCCACCATGCGGAAATCGAGCTTGGCGGTCTTGCCGAGCAACTGCTTGAGCCGGGTCGGATCCTGCAGGCCCGGCACCTGCACCAGGATGCGGTCGGTGCCCTCGCGCTGGATCAGCGGCTCGACCGTGCCGAGCTCGTTGACGCGTCGCTCGATGATCTGAATCGACTGGTCGACCGCCTGGCGCACCCGCTCGACGATCGCCGGTTCGCTCAAGGTGAGCCGGACCAGATTGGCATTATTGCTGACGTCGAGATTACGCTCGCCGGTCGTGCCGAGAATGCCGCCGAGCGGCTGCGACAGCGTGCGCAGTTTGGTCAGCGCCTGGTCGAGTTGGCTGCTTTCGCGGATGCGCACTTCCACGCTATTGCCGCGCACTAAAAGGCCGGTATAGCCGATGCGCGCCTCGCGCAGCACGCGGCGGGCATCGTCGCGCGTCGCCTCGAGCATTTCCTTGCGCACCGCCTTGGTATCGACCTCGAGCAGGATGTGCGAGCCGCCCTGCAGGTCGAGGCCGAGCACCATGTGGCGCTGCGCCCATTTGGGCCAGCTTGCCACCAAACTGCTGGGCAGGAAATTAGGGACCGCGAACAGGCATACGACGAAAACCGTGAGCAGGATCGCCGCCACCTTCCAACGCGTGAAATAAAGCATGATGTCTCGACTTGGGTAGAGAAACCGGTGCCGGTCAGCCGGCCGCGGCGTCGTCTTTCACCGGTTCACCTTTGGCGCGAACCTCCGCGAGCATCTGCCTCAGTTGGCGGATGCGGACGTCGTCCGCGATTTCGATCTCGATCTGGTCGTCGTCGATCACCTTGGTGACCTTGCCGACCAGCCCGCCATTGGTAATGACGGTATCGCCCCGCCTTACGTTCTTGACCATTTCCTGGTGCTGTTTCACCCGCTTCTGCTGCGGGCGCAGGATCAGGAAATACATGATCACGAAGATCAGTACGAAAGGCAAAAGCGACATAATCATGCCGCCTTCGCCGCCGGCCCCCCCGCCGAACAGCGAGCCTTGCGCAAATGCCGTCGTAATGAACATCGGAATGGGTCCTCGGGCTTCATAGGGTCCGGCGGCCGGCGGCGCCGACCCGGCGTCCGAAACCGCAATTTCGCGCGGACTATAGCGGCCGGCCGGTCAATTGCAACGCCGCGAACACCCTCAAAATGGCCGATTCCGCGGCCTCGGCGCGGCCGGCGCCTTGCGGCTCCGACGCCTGCCCGCTATGAGCAGCGCCGGTTCCCGAAAGCGTGAGCAAATGGCCAAATTGAAATCCAAGAGCAAGCTGAAACCGGCCGCCGCCAAACCCAAGGTCAAGAGCAAGGCCGCGGCGCCACCGCGCGACCGGCAGGTGCTCGACCGCATCGCCGAGGCGCTGGAACGGCTGGCCCCGCAGTCCCCTACCCGTCCCGATTTCGCCGCCGCCGACGCCTTCGTCTGGCATCCGGACGGACGGCTGGCACCGGTCGCGCACGTCAACCGCGTGGATATGGCGCTGCTCAAGGGAATCGACCGGGTGCGCGACCTGCTGGTCGAGAACACCGAGCGTTTCGCCAAAGGCCTGCCGGCCAACAATGCGCTGCTGTGGGGCGCCCGCGGCATGGGCAAGTCGTCGCTCGCCAAGGCCGCCCATGCCGCGGTCAATCTCATGCTGGCGCGCAACGGTGAAAGCCGCCCGCTCAAGCTGATCGAGATTCACCGCGAGGACATCGAGAGCCTGCCGGAACTGATGTCGCTGATTCGCGGTACGCCCTATCGCTTCCTGGTGTTCTGCGACGATCTGTCCTTCGACGCCGAGGACACGTCCTACAAGTCGCTCAAAGCGGTGCTGGAAGGCGGCATCGAGGGACGCCCGCCCAACGTGATCTTCTACGCCACCTCCAACCGCCGTCATCTGATGTCGCGCGACATGATGGAGAACGAGCGGGCGACGGCGATCAATCCGGGCGAAACGGTTGAGGAGAAGGTGTCGCTGTCCGATCGCTTCGGGCTGTGGCTTGGCTTCCACCGCTGCAGCCAGGACGAATATCTCGCCATGGTCGAGGGCTACATCGCCCACTACGGCATTCCGGCGCCGCAAGAAGCGACCCGGCGCGAGGCCCTGGAATGGGCGACGACGCGCGGCGCCCGCTCCGGCCGCGTCGCCTGGCAGTTCGTGCAGGATTTGGCCGGACGGCTGGGCGTGGCGTTGAAGGAGAGCGAGTAGCGGACAGCGGGTCCCAATCACCCGTCGTATGATGCGTGGCCGAATTCAGCGGCAGAGGTCGTGACGGCGCGGCTCGTCGTCTCGCCGTAATTCGGGATGCCGGGGGAGCTCGGCACGACCGTACTCACCAAGGCGCCAAGCTGATCACATTCTTCTTGGAGACGAAGTGAGGCGTATCGGGGCGAACAGCGCGTTATCTTCTAGACTATTCGCTGTCCGCCCCGGCTGCTTCCCCAAGCCTTACGCCCCGTTCAGGTACTTCATCGGATCGACCGGCAGCGAGCCCTTGCGGATCTCGAAGTGAAGCTGCGGCGAGTTGACGTTGCCGGTCTGCCCGGCGCGCGCGATCACCTGGCCGCGCTTGACGCTGTCGCCGCGCTTGACCAGCAGCGCGCTGGCATTGGCATAGGCCGACACATAGCCGTCGGCGTGACGGATCAGCACCAGATTGCCGTAGCCCTTGAGCTCGTTGCCGGCATAGGCGACGACACCGTCGTCGGCCGCCTTGATCGGCGTGCCTTCCGGCACTGCCAGGTTGATGCCGTCGTTCTGCGTGCCGTTCGGGCGCTGCCCGAAGCCGGCGATGATGCGCCCGCGCACCGGCCAACGGAAGGTCGGAATGCTGCCCGCCGGCTCCGCCGTCTTGGTGATGCTCTTGGTCGGCTCGTGCACTTCGGCCTTGGCCATGCGCACGTGCTGCGTCGGCTCGCTGGCGACCGGGCGAGCCGGCGCCACCGTGTGCGGCCGCGTGACCCGCGGTACCGGAGCCGGAGTCGGGGCGACGCGGTTCTCGGCCACCCGGCGATTGCCCGCCGGGATCTGCACGCGGTCGCCGATACTGAGCTTGGTGAAGGGATTGATGCGGTTGTAGCGGGCGAGCGCCGACAGCGACATGTGATGGCGGCGTGCGATCGAGATCAGGGTTTCACCCGGCGCGACGATATGGACGTCCCCGCCGGCGCGCGGCTGCGGCGCGGCTGTGGCAACGCGCGGCGTTTCGTGTCCTTCACGCGGCGCCACGCGCGGCGCCTCACGTCGCGCCTCGCGCGCGCTCGACGACACATAGCGCGGAATGACCAGACGCTGGCCCGGCCGGATGGCCGCCGGATTGCTGATGCCGTTGACCTGCATGATCGCCGAAGCCGGCACACCGTATTTGCGGGCGATCATCTCGACCGTCTGGCCGCGCGCAACGGTGACGGGCGAACCGCCGTCCCAGGTCCAATGACCCGCCGGGGGCGGCGGCGCGCGATGCGCGGGCACCGAACCGGTGATGTCGGCGCTGCGCTCGCCCGGCCGGTAGGCGCCGAGACCCTGGGCGCCGTCGGCAAAGCCGCCGCGGGGGGCGACGGTTGCCGGCCGGCTCGGCGCCGGCAGCGGCTGCGTCGCCACATGGTACGATGGCGCCGGCCGGGCCGGGATCGAGCCGGTCACATCGGCGGGTGGGGTCCGGTTGGCGGCGTAAGGACCGGAGTTAAAGCGCGCGCTATCCGAGCAGCCGGCAGCGATTAAGCCAACCAGCGCGAGGACTGCAACGCGCGGCCAAGCACGCGACGGCACGTTGGGGCGCGACATGATCGTTACTCACTGGTACGCGTAAAATCTCGAATGCGGACTAAAGCAGTGACCAGTAAATAAGCTTTTAATTATTAGCGATTTGTTGCGACTGAACGCGCGCTTGGCAAAAATGTCACAGATGCGGGCGCCGTCACCCGCCGGAATGACTACTCAGAGCTCGCGCGCCTGCCCCGGCAGCAGCGGCACGAAGCGCACCGCGATCAGATCCTCGCGCGCCAGCCCCGTTTGCGATTTGGTAAGCTTGACGATCCGTTGCGGTCCGTCTTGCGGCCCCAGCGGTAACACCATGACGCCGTCATCGGCGAGCTGGTCGACCAGCGTCTCCGGCACGGTCGCCGCCGCCGCGGTGACCATGATGCGGTCATAGGGCGCGTGCGCCGGCACGCCCGACAGGCCGTCGCCCACCACCACCTCGACATTGTCATAGGCGAGCGCGGCAAGGCGCGCCCGCGCCGCCTCGGCCAGCGTGCGGTAGCGCTCGACGCTCACCACCTCCCGCGCCAGCCGCGACAACACCGCGGCCTGATAGCCGGAACCGGTGCCGACCTCGAGCACGTTGTGATGCGGGCGCAAGGCCAGCCGTTCGGTCATGTAAGCCACCACATAGGGCTGGCTGATGGTCTGCCCACAGGCGATCGGCAGCGCCTGGTCGGCGTAGGCGGCGGTGCGCTCGCCCGCCTCGACGAACCGGTCGCGCGGAACCTCGTCCATGGCGCGCAGCACCGCCTTGTCGCCGATCCCGCGCCGACGCAGGGTCAGCAGAAATCCCATGCGGCCGACGCCGTCGTCCTCGTCTGCTCTCCCGGCCACGCTAGCCCCTCGGTTTCGCCGCTTTTCTAGCACGTTTCGCCGCTAATCATGTATGATGCAGCCGGCGGCGCGGACGATAAACTCCGCGCCTGGCGCACGAATCGAAGGCGGTGAGAGGGGGATCATGGACGGTACGCAGGGACGCGTTCTCGTGGTCGAGGACGAATATCTCATCCGCATGTTGCTCGAGGACATGCTGGAGGAACTCGGCTATGCGCTCGCCGGCGCGGTCGGCAATATCGCCGAAGCGAGCGAGCTCGCCGCCAATGGTGCGTTCGACGTCGCCATTCTCGACGTCAATCTCGATGGCGTGGAGATCTACCCGATCGCCGACATCCTGGCCGAGCGCGGCGTGCCTTTCGTCTTCGTCACCGGCTATGGCGAGACCAGCCTGGCGGAGAACTATCGCGGCCGTCCTGCCCTGCAGAAGCCGTTCCAGGCCGAACAGCTCCAGGCGGCGCTCGCCGGCGTGCTCGCCCCGGCCTAGCAACGCGTCATTCCGGACGCCGCGACGCGGCGATCGGGAACCCAAAGCAAACCAACCGAACGTTCGACCAAGCTCCTGGATTCCGGGTTCGCGCGCTTTGCTCGCGCCCCGGAATGACAAGCATTTCAATCGAACAACTCCGCCAACTGCGTCATGAACGGCTCGTCGGTCATGTCGAGCCGCAGCGGCGTCACCGCGATGCGCTTTTCGTTGAGCGCGGCGAGATCGCTGCCGGCATGCGCGCCGGCGATGCCGCCGCGGCCGAAGGCGATCCAGTAATAGGGATTGCCGCGCCCGTCCTGGCGCGCCTCGATATGCAACAACTCCTGGTCGCGCTTGCCCTGGTTGGTGACGGCCACGCCGGCCACCTCCTCCGGACGGCAGTCGGGGAAATTGATGTTGACCAGCACGTCGCGCGGCATGCCGGCGGCGAGCACGCGGCGCACGAGATCGGGGGCGTAGCGGATGGCGGTGTCCCAGGGCGGCGTCCGCTTGGTGCTGAACGAATAGGCCTGCGACAGCGCGAACGAGGGAATGCCGAGCACGGTGCCTTCCATGGCGCCGGCGACGGTGCCGGAATAGGTGACGTCCTCGGCGGCGTTGCGCCCGCGGTTGACGCCGGAGAGCACCAGGTCGGGCTTGTCCTTCATGATGTGGCGGGCGCCCATGATGACGCAGTCGGTGGGCGTGCCCTTGACAGCGAAATGACGCTCGCCGATTTCGCGCAGCCGCAGCGGATCATTGAGCGAGAGCGAATGCGAGACGCCCGACTGGTCGCTTTCTGGCGCCACCACCCAGATGTCGTCGGAAAGCTCGCGCGCGATCTTCTCGCACGCGGCGAGCCCCGGGGCGTGGATACCGTCGTCATTGGTGATGAGGATGCGCATTACGCTCGCTCGATCTTCTTCATGCCGCCCATATAGGGCTTTAGCGCCTCCGGCACCACGATCGCGCCGTCGTCCTGCTGGTAGGTTTCCATCACCGCGATCAGCGCGCGGCCGACGGCGACGCCGGAGCCGTTGAGCGTGTGCACGGGACCCTTCACCTTGCCGTCCTTGCCGCGGTAGCGCGCCTGCATGCGCCGCGCCTGGAACTCCCCGCACACCGAGCAGGAGGAAATCTCGCGATAGGCGCCCTGCCCCGGCAGCCAGACCTCGATGTCGTAGGTCTTCTGCGCGGCGAAGCCCATGTCGCCGGTGCACAGCGTGACGACGCGGTAGTGCAGGTCGAGCTGCTTGAGCACTTCCTCGGCGCAGGCGAGCATGCGCTCGTGCTCGTCTTTGCTGTGTTCCGGCGCGGTGATGGAGACGAGTTCGACCTTGGTGAACTGGTGCTGGCGGATCATGCCGCGTGTGTCCTTGCCGGCGGCGCCCGCTTCGGCACGGAAGCAGGGCGTGCAGGCGGTGAGCCGCAACGGCAGCTTGTCTTCGTCGACGATCGACTCGCGCACGAGATTGGTGAGCGGCACTTCGGCGGTGGGGATGAGCCAGCGCCGAACGAGAGGACTTGCTAGCATTTCCGCGAGTTTACCCGGAGCTTTATCGCCAGCAGTTACATAATCAATTTGGGCTAATAAGCCGGTTGCAAAATCTGCGCCGATTTCACGCTCAACTGCTGAGTTGCGGAGGGTCTCCACAACCCTTTCGAGTGAAAACGAACCGGCTGCTGCGAAGAACTGATCGTCTTCAAACTTCGGCAATTGCGCCGTCCCGAACATCACCTCGTCGCGCACCAGGATCGGCGGGTTGACCTCTGTGTATCCATGCTCCTGCGTATGCATGTCGAGCATGAACTGCCCGAGCGCACGTTCGAGCCGCGCCAAGCCTTTTTGCAGCACGACGAAGCGCGAGCCGGACAGCTTGGCCGCCAGATCGAAATCCATCATGCCGAGCGCTTCGCCCAATTCGAAATGCTGCTTGGGCGTGAAGGCATAATCGCGCTTCATACCGCTCTTGTGACGCTCGACATTGCCGTGCTCGTCGGCGCCGTCGGGCACGTCATCGAGCGGCAAGTTGGGAATCCAGGCGAGCTCCTTCTCCAGCGCTGCGGAGGCTTCCTTTTCCTCGGCTTCCATCGCCGGGATCGAGGTCTTCAACTCCGCGATCTCGGCCATGATTTTCTGGGCCGTGGCCTCGTCCTTCTTCGCCTTGGCCTGGCCGATCTCTTTCGACGCCGCGTTGCGCCGCGCCTGCGCCTGCTCGAGCTTGGTGATGAGCGCGCGCCGCGTCTCGTCGAGCTTCAAGAGCTTCGCCGACAGCGGCTCCAGCCCGCGCCGCGTCAGACCGCGGTCGAAGTCCTCAGGATGCTCGCGAATCCATTTGATGTCGTACATGGCCGCCCGCTTCTAGCACGTCATGCGCGGGCGCGGCCCGCGCATCCCTCTCAAAAACGCCGATTCACAACTGATGGATTGCCGGGTCAAGCCCGGCAATGACCATGGTGGAGAACCCTACTCCGTCGGCTTGCTCTCGCTCGTGCCAGCGCCACCCGCCGGACTGCCGCCCGAGCCGCCGTCGCCGTCATCGCCGGAGCCGCCGTCACCCGCACCGCCGTCGTCCCCGGTGCCGGCCGCCGCCGCCGCCGACGCCGCCGCGGCGTCCTCCCGCGCCTTCCTCTTCTCCACCAGGCGCACCGACCAGATCGAGCCCTGGTAGAGCAGCAGCAGCGGTATGGCGAGCGACATCTGGCTCAGCACGTCCGGCGGCGTCAGCACCGCGGCGAGGATGAACGCGCCGACGATCGCGTATTTGCGCTTCGACTTGAGCTGCTCGGAGGTGATCAGCCCGATGCGGCCGAGCAGCGTCAGGATCACCGGCAGTTGGAATGCCACGCCGAAGGCGAGCACCAGCGCCATCATCAGCGACAGATACTCGCCGACCTTGGGCAACAGCTCGATGGTGGCGTCCGTGGTGCTGCCCGGCTGCTGCATGTGCAGCGAGAAGCGGATCAGCATCGGGAAGACCAGGAAGTAGACGACCAGCGCGCCCATGGTGAAGAAGATCGGGGTGGCGATCAGATAGGGCAGGAACGCCTTGCGTTCGTGCTTGTAGAGCCCGGGCGCCACGAACATGTAGATCTGCGCCGCCACGATCGGGAAGGACAGAAACGCGGCGCCGAACATGGCGAGCTTGATCTGCGTGATGAAATATTCGAGCAGCGCCGTATAGATGAACTTGGAATGCTCCGGCCCCGCCACCCAGACGAAGGGCCACACCAGGACATTGTAAATGTCCTTGGCGAACAGGAAGCAGATCACGAACATGACGCCGAAGGCCGCGACCGCCTTGATCAGGCGCGAGCGCAGCTCGACCAGGTGCTCCATCAACGGCGCCTTGGTCGCCTCGATGTCCTCGTGGCTCATGCGGAGCCCTCGGCCGATTTGCGCGGCGGCGCGGCCGGCTCCTCAGCGCTGACCGGCGCCGCCTGGGCGGGCGGCGATGGCTCGGCCGGCGGCTGCGGCGCCGCCTCAACGACGGTGACCGGAGCCGGCGTCTCGCTTGGCGCGGCGAGCGCGCCCGCGGTGTGCGTGTCCCCGGCTTCGCTCGGCTCGTGAGTGGGCTCGGTCTCGAAGGAGGTTTCGATCTCTTTTTGCGTGTCGGAGAGCGGATCGAAATTGGTGAACTCGCTCATCGATTTGTTGAGATCGCCGGTCAGGTCCTCGGCGTGCTTCTTCAGATCGCCGAGCTCGGCTTCGCGCAGCGCTTCCTGGAACTGGCCCTGAAATTCGCTGGCCATGCGCTTGACCTTACCCAAGGTCTGGCCAAGCGTGCGCAATACCGTCGGCAGTTCTTTCGGCCCAATGACAATGAGCGCAATGACGCCGATGACGACGAGCTCGCCCCACCCGAGATCGAACATGGATTGGTCAACTCCAGGGCGCCGCAGCCTGCCGGTCGACGCCGCGACCTAAGTCGCGGCGGCTCGCGAGGCCCACAGCGCCGCCGCGGCAGTATTCAGGAGCGTACGCTCTCGGCGTGGCGTTCCGCTTCCGTCTTCGGCGCCCCCTCGCCGGCCTGATGATCGATGCTCTTGACCGGTTCTTTTTCCGCCGGCTTCGTGTCGTCCTCGGCCATGCCTTTCTTGAAGGCTTTGATGCCTTGGGCGAAGTCGCCCATCAGGTTGGAGATCTTGCCGCGGCCACCGAACAGGACCATCACCACCAAAAGGACGATGATCCAGTGCCAAATGCTTAAGGAACCCATTCGCCTTATCCTCCACAGCGACGGGCTGCCCCACGTGCTTTCCCGCCTATGATTTGACAGGAAACTAGGCTTGGCGAGCGGCAAAAACAAGGACTTCGCGCGCCGGCAAATGGCCGCGCCGCCCGCGTGTTTACCTTAATTTTGCCGTCGTTTACGCCGGCCTCGCCGCGTCTGCGCGCGCCTCAGGATGACGGCTCGTTCCCCTCCGGCTCCGGCGGCGGCGCCAGGCCGAGATCGAGATCGCCGGGCTCCAGCGGGTCCTCGTCGTCGCGCAGGGTCGTATCGTCCGACGGCATGGGCACCGAGAAACCGGCCGGCATATTGCCCTCCAACAGGCCGGCGCCCTTGAGCTCGTCGAGCCCGGGCAGATCGCTCACCGCCTCCAGCCCGAAATGCGAGAGGAAGGCCTCGCTGGTGCCGTAGGTGATCGGCCGGCCGGGTGCCTTGCGCCGCCCGCGCGGGCGGATCCAGCCGGTCTTGAGCAGCACGTCGAGCGTGCCCGCCGCGGTCGCCACGCCGCGGATCTCCTCGATCTCGGCGCGGGTCACCGGCTGGTGATAGGCGACGATGGCGAGCGTCTCGACCGCCGCGCGCGAGAGCTTGCGCGTTTCGACGGTCTGCCGCGTGAGCAGCCAACCGAGATCGTCGGCGGTGCGGAAGGTCCACTTCTTGCCGATGCGCACGAGATTGACGCCGCGCGTGGCGTATTCCGCCTTCAGCCGCGCCAGCGCGTCCTTCAAATCGACGCCGTCGGGAAGCTGACGGGCAAGCGTTGCCTCGTCGAGCGGCTCGCCTGCGGCGAACAGCAACGCTTCCAACAGCCGCAATTCCTCCGGCCGCGCCACGGGGGGCGTTTCCGGCGCGGCGGCTTCCGCCGCCGGCTCGTCGCTGTGAACAATCACGAGCTTGTTGGCCACGCTTGGCATCGACCCGGTCTCCTTATGCGTTTTCTTGTGCGTCATGCGTCGCAGCACGTCCATTCGCGTCGACGCGCTTGCGCATGTAGATCGGCGCGAAGGACTCTTTCTGATGAATCTCGGCCAGCCCCTCGCGCACGAGTTCGAGCGCGGAGGCGAACGAAGACGCAAACACCGTGGCCGCCAGCGACGGTTCCACCACGTAAGCGATCAGATATTGATCGATGCGGCTCCAGTCGGCGCTCTGGCCGATCAGCCGCTCCAGCGCCGCGCGCGCTTCCGCCAGCGACCACACCTCGCGCTTCTTGAAGCGCACGCGCGAGAGCACGCTGCGCTGGCGCTGGTTGGCATAGGCGGTGAGCAGGTCGTAGAGCGTCGCCGTCCATTCCGGCTGCTTGATCTCGGCGATCGGCTCCGGCGCGCCGCGGGCGAAGATGTCGCGGTTGAGCTGCGGGCGCGCCATCAGCCGGCCCGCCACGTCGCGGAAGGCTTCCAGTCGCCGCAGCCGGTAGGCGAGCGCCAGCGCCATGTCCTCGGCGCTCGGGCCCTCGCCGGGCGGGGCTTCCGGCAGCAGCAGGCGCGATTTGAGATAGGCCAGCCACGCCGCCATCACCAGGTAATCGGCGGCGAGCTCGAGCCGCACTTGCCGCGCCGCCTCGATGAAAGTGAGATACTGATCGGCCAGCGCCAGGATCGAGATTTTCGCGAGATCGACCTTCTGCTGGCGCGCCAGCGTCAACAACAGATCGAGCGGGCCCTCGAAGCCTTCCACGTCGACGATCATTGCCGGCTCGGTGGTGCCGCGATCGTCGGCAAGCGCGGTGCTGTCGAAATCGTCCGGGCTCATGATGCGCTCGTTCCTTGCGGGGCGGTGCCGGCCAGCATGCGCGCAAACAGCGCGCGCGCGGCTGCGACGTCGAAGTCCTCCGGTGCCGAGCGGGCGGCGAGCGCTGCCTCCGCCCGCGACAGGGCGGCGCCGGCGAGCTCGGGCACCGCGCCGGCGACCGCTTCCATCTCGCGCAAGTCGCCATTGCAGTGGAGCACCACGTCGCAGCCGGCGGCGAGCGCGGCGCGGCTGCGCTCGGCCAGCGTGCCCGACAAGGCGCCCATCGAAATATCGTCGCTCATCAGCAGCCCTTGGAACCCGATGAATCCGCGAATCACTTCCTGCACCATTGTGACCGAAGTTGTGGCCGGTGCACGTTCATCGATGGCGGAAAACACAACATGTGCCGTCATGCCGAGCGGCAGGCCGGCGAGCGGGCGAAACGCGGCGAAATCGGTCGCTTCCAGGGTGGCGCGGTCGGTATCGACCACCGGCAGCTTGTGATGGCTGTCGGCGGTGGCGCGGCCATGGCCCGGAAGGTGCTTCACTACCGGCAACACGCCGCCGGCCTGCAGGCCCTGCGCGATTGCCTTGGCGATGGCGGCAACCTTCGCCGGCTCATGGCCATAGGCCCGGTCCCCGATCACGGGATCGCCGCCGGCCACGGGCACGTCGGCGAGCGGTAGGCAATCGACGTCGATGGCGACCGCCGCCAGGTCGGCGGCGATCAGATGGCCGGCGAGGCGCGCCGCGGCGAGCCCGCGCTCGGGCGCCAGATCGTAGAGCTCGCCATAGCGCGCACCGGTCGGATAGGCGGGCCAAAGCGGTGGACCCAGCCGCTGCACGCGCCCACCCTCCTGGTCCACCAGCACAGGCGCCGCCCAGCCAAGGATATCCCGGAATAAATTCGCAAGATCAGAGACTTGTTCAGGCTTGCTAACGTTGCGCTTAAAGACGATCAGGCCCCAGGGCGACGCTTCGCGCAGGAACGCGCGTTCATTGGCGGAAATCGTCGTTCCCGCCAGTCCGGTAATGAAAGCGCGCGCTGGCATGGGCGCCGATTAGCCCGCGCCGATCGCGAGGGCAAGGGTGCGGGCCGCTAAATCCTTTGGACGAAACAGCTTCCGCCGGCCGCCTTGAGCCGGCTGCACAGCTTGCTCGCCTCATCCGAGCTCGTGAAGGGGCCGACCATGGCGCGGTAGTAGACGCCCTTCTGGCCGAGATCGACGCGCCGGATCAGTGCGCGCCGGCCGCCAAGCTCGGTGGGGAATTTGGACTGCAAGCTGCGGAAGGCCGCCTCGGCATCGGACTGGTTGTGGCGCGAGGAGAGCTGCACCGCATATCCGCCGCTGCGGGCCGTTTGCGGCGCACTCTGGCGCGGCGACACGGCGGCCGTGCGCATGGGGGCGCTGCGGCTCGGTGCCGCCTCGGCCGGCTCCGCGTTCGGGCTCAGGGAGAGCGGCGCGTTGCGCGACGGCGGCGCTTCGCGATGCTGCGGTTCGGCCCGCGCCACGGTATGGCGCGGCGGCGGCGCGCTATGGCGCGCGGCCGGGGCCGCATCCTGCCGGGGCGGAGCCGTGTTGGCGACGTGCCTGGGCTCCGGCGGCGGCGCCGACTTGATGGCGGTGATGTCGGACGGGGACGGCGCCGTCGGGCCCGCCATATTGCCGGCACCCGCCTGATCGGGGCGGATGGTGATGGTGTGGATCTTCTTGGGCTCGCCGCCGATCACGCCGCTGCCCATCATCGGCGCCTGCACGGTACCGGAAGCCGCGTTGATCTGGCTCGGCGGGAACACGCCGGCGGGCTTATCCTGGATATCGACCGGCTTCTCCTCGCGCGTCACCAGCTTCTCGTTCTGCGGCGGCACACGCTCCTGGATCAGCTTGATATTGGAATCATGCTTCGGCGGCACGACCTTGGTCGGCGCGCTGTCGGCCTTGATCACCGGCGGCGGGCCGGAGAATGACGTGCCGAACAAGGCGCGATAGCCGAAGGCGCCGGCGGTGCCGATGACGGCAAGCGCGAAGACCGCGGCGATCGCCAGCACACCCAAGCGCCGGCGCGGCTGCGCATCCTCGAAATAGTCCTCGTCCTCGGGCCCATAGGGCGGCTGGCCGGGCTCGTCATAAGGCGCGTAGCCGGGTTCACCGGGATGCTGCGCGTAAGCGGCTTCGCCACCTTCGGTGTGATCGAGATCGGGGCCCGCGTAATGCTGCGCCTGATAGGGATCGGCATGCGGCGGCTCGGCCGCATGCGGCGCATAGCCGGGAACGTGTCCCGCCGGCGTGCTCCATTCCGCCGCAGCGGGCTGCTGCGCCGCCGGCTGCACGGCCGGTGCCGCTGGCTGGCGGGCGTTCCCGCGGCCGAACTCGGCGAAGGGATCGGTCTGTCCGATCAACCGGGCGAGCTCGGCGAGCGGATCGGTAGCGCTCGAACGCTCGGCGCTGCCGGAGGCACGAAAAGGTCGTTGAGTTTGGTCGTCGGCCATGGCCTGTCCGATTGTTTGCGCGCTAACCCCCCTCGGCCCCTGGCCGGGCGCCAATAGGCAGACCCGACAACCGAGAATTACCGCATTTCTTCCGGCGCTTCGACCCCAAGGAGCGCGAGCCCCGAGGCGAGCACGATGACGACGCCCTCGACCAGGGCCAGCCGCGCCATCGTCAGTTCTCGATCATTCTGGATAATGAAGCGTAAATGAGGCAGGTCTTTTCCGCGCGTCCATAGCGCGTGGAACTCGCTGGCCAGTTCATAGAGGTAAAAAGCCACCCGGTGCGGCTCGTGCGCCGCCGCCGCGCCCTCCAGCGTGCGCGGATAGAGCGCAATGCGCCGCAGGAGCGTCATCTCGCCCTCGTCGGTCAACAGCTCGAGCCGCGCCTGACGCAGCGCCGCAGCCCGCGCCGCCGAATCGACCGGCAGATCGGCAAAGGCCTCGCGCGCGTTGCGGAAGATCGACTGCCCGCGGGCATGGCCGTACTGCACGTAGAACACCGGGTTCTCGCGCGTCGCCTCGATCACCTTGGCGAGATCGAAATCGAGCACGGCGTCGTTCTTGCGGTAGAGCATGTCGAAGCGCACGGCGTCCTTGCCGACCTCGTCGACCACCTCGCGCAAGGTGACGAACTCCCCTGCCCGCTTCGACATTTTCACCGGCTCGCCGGCGCGCAGCAGGCGCACGAGCTGCACGATCTTCACGTCCAGCGTGGCCTTGCCACCGCTGACCGCTTTCACCGCCGCTTGCATGCGCTTGATGTAGCCGCCGTGGTCGGCGCCCCAGACGTCGATCAGGTTGCGGAAGCCGCGATCGACCTTCGATTTGTGATAGGCGATGTCACTGGCGAAATAGGTGTAGCTGCCGTCCGATTTCTTCAGTGGCCGGTCGACATCGTCGCCGAAGTCGGTCGAGCGGAATAGCGTCTGCTCGCGGTCTTCCCAGTCCTCGACATTGCCGCCTTTCGGCGGCGGCAGCCGGCCCTCGTAAACCTCGCCGCTCTGGCGCAGCGCCTCGATGGTGGCGGCGACGGCGTCGCCATCCTCGATCAGCGAGCGCTCGGAGAAATAAAAATCGAAATGCACGTTGAGCGCGGCAAGATCGTCGCGGATCGCGTCCATCATGCGCGCGATGGCCACCCGGCGCACGATCGGCAGCCATTCGCTGTCCGGCTTGGCGGTGAGCGCAAAGCCGTGCTCGGCGGCAAGCTCGCCCCCGACCGGGCGCAGGTAATCGCCGGGATAAAGGCCTTCCGGGATGGCGCCAATGGCCTCGCCGAGCGCCTCGCGGTAGCGCAGATAGGCCGAGCGCGCGAGCACGTCGACCTGGGCGCCGGCGTCGTTGATGTAGTATTCGCGCGTCACGTCGAAGCCGGCGAAGGCGAGCAGATTGGCAAGCGCATCGCCGAACACGGCGCCCCGGCAATGGCCGACATGCATCGGGCCGGTCGGATTGGCCGAGACATATTCGACATTGATCTTCTCGCCCTGGCCGAGATCGCTGCGCCCATAGTCGGCGCCGGCCGCGAGCGCCGCGCGCAGCTCTTCGCCCCAGACATGCGGCTTGAGCGTCAGATTGATGAAGCCGGGGCCGGCGACGGACACGGCGGCGACGGCGCTGTCGCCGCGCAATTGGTCGGCAAGTTTGTCGGCGAGCTCGCGCGGCTTTTGTTTGGCGTCCTTGGCGAGCACCATGGCGGCATTGGTCGCCATGTCGCCGTGGCTCGGATCGCGCGGCGGCTCCACCAGCACGCGCGAAAGGTCGGTGTCCGACCCGAGCACGCTGGCGCATGCCGCCTGGACGCGGATGAGCATCAAGGCGAAGAGGTGCGGGTGCTGGGTGGACGCGGCCGGCATGACGGGAGCGGGTAGTGGAAATCGAGTGGGGAGTCAAAAGGGAGGAGCCCGACCCGAACCAGTCATGAATTTGATGCGCGAGCTACGCGCCGTCGCAAAGAGGCTGCGAATCCGGCAACTCCCAGCTCTCGTCGGCGCGCATATTCGTCGTCTTGTAGACACGCCCGCGATTGTCGCCGGGACTGCACGAGCCATTAGAGATCGGCGATGCAACGGGCGTCGCGGCCGCAATCGCGCCGGTCGCGCAGCCAAAAACCCTGGCGCTAAATGCGCGAGGCCGATGTCCGCAATGATCAACGCCCCGAGGTGCTCGGCGCCATTGACGCCGAATGCCTCGGGGCGTGAAGGACCTGCTCGGCCCGCGCGTCAACTCACGGACAGGGATGCCGGTAGCCGTCGTAACCCAAATAGGTGCCGCTGCGCGGATCGTAGGAGTGGAAGTGCTGCATGCAATACTGCACATCCGGCGGCGGCGGGCCGCCATAGCCCGGGCCCGGCGCGTAATAATAATCCGGCGGCGGCTGAGTGGCCGCGATCGCGCCACCGATGATGCCGCCGATCAGGGCGCCGGGGAAGAAGCCGCCGTGATGGTGGTGGTGATGATGGTGATGGTATTGCGCGAGCTGAAGCTTGGCGCGCGGGGCCGCGGCGCGCGCGGCATTGTCGGCGCGCAGCTGCGCGCTGGCGTTGGAAATCGGTGCGAGCAAGTCGGCATAGCTCTCGACCGCGGGCGTTGCGATCGCCGCGGCCGGGGCGGCCTGCGCGGCACCCGCCGCGGTCAATGCGGCCGCGCCGCCGAGCAGCAATGCGATACGCTTGTTCATGTCGTTCTCCTCCACATGCAGCAGGGATCCGCCGTCGGCGGTCACCCCCGCTCCAAAGTGAACGCGAGGGCTAGGCGATTGTTCCGCCGTCGCGATATGGCACGATTCCCGACCTTTCGAGGCGTATTTGTGTCCGACGCGGCCGCATCGGGGGCGCGGGCGGCGAATCACGGGCAACGGCACACGCCCGGACTCCGGCACCGCGATCGCGGCGCGTGGATACCAGACGCGAAAACCATCGCGCGATGAGCGAGGATCAGTTGTTCTTGGCGCCCTGGAAGATCCAGGTCCAGATATTGCTGCGCAGGCAGTCGGGCAGCGGCTTGTGGCCGAAGGGCATGCGGATCTTCGCCGAGGTGCGGCCGTAGACGAGCGCCACCAGCGTCGAGGCGTCCGGCTGGCCCGGCACCACGACGGGGCCGAATTTGGTGCCCTTCATCAGCCCGGCATAGCTCGTCAGGTCGACACCGCTCGCCTGCTGGCCCTGCCCGCCCGGCTGATGGCATTCGACGCACCAGCCCTTGAAAATCGGATAGATGTCTTCCTTGAAGCTGATCTGGCCACGGGAATTGGCCGGCTGCGCACAGGCCTGCTGCATCGGCATCAGGGTGCCCGCCCCCGCGAGCGCCAAGCCCCCGACCACCACGCTGATAAGACTGATATTTCGCCTTTTCATGATCTTCTCTTGCATTTCCGTTTGCTAGCTGCCCGAGCGACACCCCCGACGCTTGCGCGCTACCTTAGGCCGTCCGCCGCGCCCTTGTCGATAAGGCAGGCGGACGCTCAGTGAAGCCCGGCCGGGGAATAACGATGACCGGCTTTGCCATAATAGAAGCCGTTGGAAAAGGGTGCGCCGAGCTTGAGCGCGGACAGCCGCTCGGTGGCCTCACCCGCGTCCAACCGCCCGTCGAGCACGGCGCGGTAGGTGTCGGCCACCGCCACCATGTCGCAGGAATGCGGCGACAGCCGGAAACGCTGCACGCCGACGGCTTCCAGCGCCGCCATTTCGCCGATCAGATTGAGATAGTCGTGCGAGAGGGTCTGGATGCCGTTGACGGTGAGGAACGAAGAGTTCTCGATGGTGCGCAGCGCCATGCCGTCGGGGTCTTCCTCGCAGATGAAGCGGCAGCTGTCCTTGGTGCGGCCATGCGCGCGGGCGTGATAGCAGCGCGCCGACAAGGCAAGACCGATACGGCCGAACACCTGCACTTCCAGCGCCACGTCGAGCTTTGCCGCCTCGCCGGCGAGCACGGCGATGGCGGTGCCCGGCATCTCCGGCGGCAGGCAGATGCTGCGCGCGCCATTGCGGGCGAGCACGGCGAGCGTGCGCTCGTTGTAGGCATTGACGTAGGGGCCGATGTGATGCGCGCGCCCGCGCAAATAGAAGAGCGCCGAGCCGTCATTGGCCTCGACCAGCGCGTTGTCGGCGGCGCAGACGCTTTCCACCAGGTCGCGGTCGAGCTTCGACATCACTTCCGAGAGCGTCGAATAGACAACGGTCTTGCCCGCCTTGGCGAGCCGCTCGCTCACCTCGGCGAAATGCGGCTCGAACAGCGGCGCGCGCTTGGAGCAGATCGCCTCGCCCAGATAGACGGCCGCAACCGGCGCCTCGTCGGCGACGCGGAAATAAAAGTCGCGCCAGACCTCCGGCGCCCAGTTGAACAACACCGGCCCAAGCGTGAGTTGGCTTTGCTCCACCGTCACCTCCATCGCTTGCCGGCAAAGGCGCCCTGCGTCTCGCGGCTGCCCTCGGTGAGCGCCAGCAGGCTGGCGAAGCCCGCCTCGCGCCCCGCCATCAGATCGTCGACCGCCTTGCGGAAGGCGGAGACCACGCTTTTCACATAAGCGCGGCTCCTCTGGCGGCCCTCGATCTTGAGCGCGGTGACGCCGGCGCGCATCAGGTCGGGCAGCAACGCCGAGAGGTTGAGGCTGACCGGTTCCTCGAAGGCGTAATAGGCGTCGTTGCGGGCGCTGCATAGATAGCGGCCCTTGCACACGGTCGGATAGCCGGCGCTCTCTCCGCCGGCGAAGCGGTCGATGACGACGTCGCCGAGCTTGGTAGTCAGATTGCGCTCGGCGTCTTCCTCGTAATGCACGTCATTCGGCGGCGAGCAGACGCCGTCCATGTTGGTCGAGAGCCCGGTGACATAGCTCGACAGGCTGCAACGGCCTTCCGCCATCATGCCGATGTTGCCGAAGATGAAGGCCTCGATCTCGCACGGGATCTGCCGGTGCAGATCGGCGATCTCCGGCACCGTCAGCATGCGCGGCAGCACCACGCGCTTGATGCCGAATTCCGCGCAGTAATAGCGGATCGCTTCTGGCGAGGAGGCGCCGGCCTGCACCGATAAATGCAGCCGCAGATCGGGATAGGTGCGCGCGGCGTAATCGGCGACGCCGATGTCGCCGACGATCACCGCGTCGACGCCGCTCCGCGCCGCCACATGGACCGCGTCCTTCCATTTGGCGAACTGGCCGGCGGCGGGAAAGGTGTTGACCGCCAGAAGCACCTTGGCGTCGCGCGCATGCGCGTATTTGACGGAGGCGGCGACTTCCTCGGGCGTGAAATTCAGCCCGGGAAAATTGCGCGCATTGGTCTCGTTCTGCAGGCCGCAATAGACGGCGTCGGCGCCGGCATCGACGGCGGTGCGCAGGCCGGCCGGCGTCCCCGCCGGACAGACCAGCTCCGGCCGTTGGTAGGCATTGGCCTCGGCCATTGCGTTCATCTCCCTCGTACCGCGCGCAGGCCCGACAGCGCCAGCGCCGCCGGCGCCTTCAGCGGGCCGAAACTCGCCACCACGCTATCGAGCGCGCTTCCCTCGAAATCGTCGAGCGCGTTGCGCAGCGCCACCACCGCCTCGGTGTCGCCGGAAACCTGCAGGTCGCGCGAGAAGAACAAGGCGTCGCCGTCGAGCGAGCCGTCAATCATGTCGAGCAGGTTGAAGAACTTGCCCGCGATGGCGGCGTCGTGCTCCGGCCGCTCGTGGCGGCGATAGGCGACGAGATGCGGCCGCTCTGGCTTGGGCGTCAGCAGCAGCACGAAAGGCAGGTCGATCGGGTCGATCAGGAAGCGCTTGCCGGCGCTCACCCCCAGCCGGTTGAACAGCTGCGGGCGTGCCTCGGCCACATGGACCGCGATGCGGTCGAAGATTGGCTGCAGCAGGGCGAGCGGCACCGGCGCCAGCAGCAGGCCGGGCGCGTTTTGCAATAGCTTTCTGAGCGGCGACGCGGGCGCGTCCGCGCGGGACGAAAACGACATGCCGCATCATATAGGGCCGGGTTCCCGGCGGTATTTGATCGAGGTCAAGTCGGGGGCATTTGGGAGCGGGCCTAAGCCGATGCGCGTCCGCGCCCCCTCGTCACGGCTGGTCGCCGGCACGGACTCGCAATGCCGAATAGTACCACCCATCCGGCTGCCCGCAATTCCTGCATATATTCGCGTTTATTGTCCTATGTCACTCTGCAACAACTCAGCTATGGGAAAGCGAGACAATATTCCATTTGTCCGTTGAATTATTCCTGTCGCATGCTCTATTGGCTTGGGGTTTTTCCGCGCGGGACGCATCGGGGGCTGCTTTTCAAACAGAAAAGTTGCACAACGAATAATGAAAATATTGGCACGCCACTTGCTTGCAGGCGCCGCGGCGACGGTGATTGTGTTGCCCCAAGCCGGTTTGGCCCAAAAGGCGCCGCAGGCTCCGGTAGCCGCGGTCACGCCCGAACTCACCTCGGGCGTCTCGATCGGCGAGCAATATGACGACAACATCTATGCGTCGCGAACCGACAAGAAGTCCGACTGGATTTTCCTAGTCAATCCGTTCGCCAATCTGAAGCTGCGCGGCGAAAAAGGCGAAGTGAACATCGGCGGTAACGCGGCCATCGGCCGCTACGCGACCTATCGCGACGAGAATTACAATGACTATGGTGCGTACGCCAATGGTCGGTACAATTTTTCGCCGATGCTGAGCGTTTCGGCGGGCACCGCCTACGACCACGAGCATGAATCCCGCTCCTCGCCGAACGCCCGCCCTGGCATCACGCCGACAATCTATAACGTGACGCGCGCCTTCGGTGCGGCGTTACTGAAATTGGACGACAATTCGGTCCGCGTCGGCGGCACCTTCGACCACTTCGACTACGACAATGTCGCCCAGGTCGGCGGCGGCACGATCAACAATGACGACCGTGATCGAGACGTATCGACGGTCGGCACCCGGATCGACCACGCGATTGGCAAGACCGACAAGATTTTCGGCATGCTCTCCTACGACAGCCGCAATTACCGTCTGCCGATTGACGACTATGGCTACCAGAAAGACTCGAACGGAGTGCGCTTTTCGGGCGGGCTGCACCACGAGATTGACCCGACCCTGAACGCCGAAGTCTATGTGGGCGGAATCTATCAACGCTATAGCGATTCGCGTTTTAATACGGTGTTCTTTCCGGATTTCGGCGGACAAGTTCGCTGGACCGGCATTCCCTCGACGACGGTCACGGCGAAGCTCGAACGCACGCTGCAGGAATCCGATCTGCAGGGCGTATCAGGTTATCTGGAAACGGCCGCGACCTTCGATGTCATTCATTGGATCCGGCCCGACCTGCGCATCAGTGGCGCCGCGGCCTATTATCTCGACCAGTTCAACGGCATGACGACGCGGGTCGATCAGGTTCAATCCTACAGTCTCGGCATTCGCAAATATTTCACACCCCATTTCTACCTCGGCGCCGACTTTACGCGCACCACGCGCGATTCGACGGATTTGGATTACAGCTACATCGACTCGCGCGCGATGATCCGCGCCGGCCTCGCGCAAGAGCCCGCGTACAAGACCGAAGATTTCCAGAAGCCGGAAGTACCGCGGGATAGCCAAGCCCGCTTCTACGTTGGTTTCGAAACCGGCCTGACCAACGTGGAAACGAAACTGCAGGGCTCGCGCGGTAATACCGGTACGCTGCAGGCGGACTTCGGCGACGAAGGATGGGCGAACGGCGTCTTCGGCGGATACGCCCTCTACATCGGCGACTGGTATCTGGCGCTCGAAGCCGACGTGAGCAAGGGAGGCAGCGGCTGGGACCACGAACACGTCCCCGGCGAGCGAATCTTTTCTGTTTCGCGCGATTGGCAATACGGACTGTCCGGCGTGATCGGCCGCTCATTCAAGGGCGGGACGATGATCTACGGCAAGGCCGGCGTCGTCGCGGCGCAATTCGAAACCGACTATGCTCTTCGCCAAAAGAGCACGCAGGACCTGCGGACCGAGCCCGGCATCCGTGTTGGGATCGGCGGATTGGCGCCGCTAACCCCTGAGCTCGCGGTGCGGCTCGAACACACCTACGCGGCCTACAAAAGCTACAACATCGATTGTTGCATCGATCCGCCGCCGCCGCGCGGCACGCCCGACAACTTCACCAATGACGAGACGATGACCGCCGTCGGCCTCGTGTATACGTTCGGCGGCGTGCCGGGCGCAATGCAATCGGCCAACATCGATTATCGTGGTTTCTATGCCGGCGGCCAGGTCGGCCACGACGCCTTGTCGATGTGGACGACGGGCCCGCGCGACGCCGGAACGACATTGACGGCCAATTACGGCGATCTCGGTTACACTGCGGGACTGTTCGGTGGCTACGGTGCCCAGTTCGGCAATCTCTATCTCGGTGGCGAGTTGGAAGCCGAGCTCGCCAAGGTCCACAGCGACCACGAGCGCGAAGGCGGCGGCCGCACGTTCGCCAGCGACAAGCAATGGAGCTATGGCGCGAGCGCGCGCGTCGGCTATGTCGCCAACAACACCACCTTGTTCTACGGTCGGATCGGCCTCGTGGAAACGCGTTTCCAAGTCGACTTCACGCGCGGCAACAACAATCTGTCCACGCATTATACAAAGGCGGGATTACGCTACGGCGGCGGCATGGAATTTCCGGTATCGGACAATCTGATCATGCGGCTCGACTACACCCACACGTCGTATCCGGAGTTCTCGCTGACGACCCCGCCCGCCGGTGACGTTGAGCAGTATCGTCCCAAGGACGACCTGTTCCGGATTGGCGTCCTGGGCCGGTTCGCCTCCAAATAGGATCCACACCCCTATTTTGCCGTCAGCCCCCAATGTGGCATCGCGTCGCAGTGGGCGTGTCCGCCATTGATCGGCATCAATGCGCAATTCTCGAAAATCTTTATGTAGATTTGAAAAGAAATAAGAGGAGTATTTCCTATGCTTGGAGCAAACAAATTAACGACTCTGGCATTGGCGGCGTTCCTCGGTTCTGCGCTGACGATCAGCCTCACACCAGCCTATGCGCAGAAGCACAGCGGTGGTGGCGGCTCAAGCCACAGCAGTTCTGACGCCGACCATGCCGACGGCGGCCACAGCGGCAAGGGTGGCAAAGGCGGCCAAGGCATGGGCCAGCGCGGCGGCAGCGGCGGCCAATCGCTGCGCGACGTCTTCCAATCTATAAATTCTGGCGCGACGAGCGACCATTCGTCCGCGTCAGGCGAGAGCGACGCGCACGGCTCGAAGGGCGGCGCGGCAACGACAAGCCGTGGCAAGAAAGGCTCCGCCAGCACCGCGACCAAGGGCTCGTCGACGAAAGGCTCGGCCACAGCCGGCAAGAAAGGCGGTAAGAGCAACATCAAGGCCGCCGAGGAAGAGGACTCCGATCGCCCGGCCTGGGCGGGAACGTCCGGACGCGACGGCAAGCCGGGCCGTGGCAACGTGGCCTCGGGCACCAAGAAGGGCGACATCTTCGGCGACATGTACGTACTGCTGCGTGACGAGAACGGCGTGCCGATCCTGAAGGAGATCACGCTGGCCGACGGCACCAAGATTTATGTAGTGCAGCCAGTGGATGCCGAAGGCAATCCGCTGCCGCTCGATGCCGAAGGCAATCTGATCAATCCCGATTTGGCGACCGCAGTCGATCTGGGTCGCCTCAATGTCGGGCGCTCGCCACGGACCGTGCTCAGCTCGCAGTATGAGGAGGTGCTCAAGAGCATCAACCTGGCCGATTAGGTGACAATCGATGAAAGCGGCCGCCTCGTATTGGTCACGGACGGCGTCAGCGCGGCCATCGACTCGCCCCTGGCCAACTTGGCGCTCTATGTCGAGTTGCTGAACACCGGCACGCTCACCGGCGTGACCGACCCGTCCAAGTTCGCGACCACGATCAACTACCTGGTCGACGGCACCAAGACGTCAGCCGATCTGTTGTCCGCCGCGTCGTTCTTGGCGGCAGCCTCGGACAAGGCTGGAACGCTGACGATCGACAAGATCGTCAACATGAACACCATCCTCGGTGTTACCGGCACGCTGGCGTCTCAGGACCCGAGCTCGACCCTGACCTACGTCGATTACTCGACCTTCAGCTACGACCGCCAGAGCGTGTATGACGGCGTGACGGTCACGGTGCTGGTCAAGCAGACCGACGGCAGCTACCTGCCCACCTCCGTCAATGTCTACGATGCCGTGTTCAGCAGCACCAACTATACGTCGACGGATGGCGTGGACGGCTTCGCGCAGGCCGCCGACGACGCGCGTTCCGTGATCGAAGTCGTGCACGACAATCGGTCCCAGCGACCTAATCGCGATATCGTTGCGCAAGAACGAGGCGGGGACTAGCACCCCGCCGATCAGAACACGCCCGGCAGCAGGCGATAGCGCACGCGGCCGGCAAAGTCGCGGTAGGCGGGATCCCGCGCCAGCACAAGTTCCTCGCGATGGATGCGCGCGATCTGCATCGCCAAGGCCGCGGCGTAGAACAAGGCGTTCATCGCCGACGGCATCGCTAGCAGGAAACCGACATGCGTCAGCGTGTAGCCGGCATACATCGGATGGCGCACCAGCCGGTACGGTCCCCGCACCCTGACCCCGCGATTGGCCGCCACGATGCCGAAGGCGCGACCGAGCGCGAGCTTCGCCGCGATCTGGATCGAAATGCCGGCGACCATGATGCAAAGGCAGACCACCACCGGCAAAACCGGCGTCACGTTGGCAACCGGCCGCACCAGCAGCGGCAGGATGGCGCCGAGCAGGCCGAAGCACCAGTCGACCGGCCGCTGCGACAGCGTGATCGACGGCGGCCGCATGAGGATGAAGACGAACGGCAGTGCTTCACCGAGCGCCAGCAGCACGGTGACGAGATTGACCCGGATCGTCGGCCCCGAAAACATCCAGTAGAGGAAATTGAAGAAGAGCGCGGAAACGACGACGCGCTCGCACAGATCGAGGCCAAGCGCTTTGCGCGAAAGCCGGACGGACGGCGCGCCGGTCTGCCGCCACGCCGCAGCCCAGCCGGCAAGCGCAGCCCGCGGCGTCCCGAGACCACGGTTGGGATTTGCGCTCGGTTGCAGGGTCATGGACAAAACTCGGCTTGATGGGATAGTTGATGACGCCGGCAATGGCCGCCGATTACGAAGACCGCCCGCGGGTCCGGCGCAAGACGAACCAGTTCACAGCCCTGACGATGAGGACGCTGCCGATGGCGGCGATCGCGCCATTTGCACCCAAAAGCTGGTTCCACCACCACACCACCTTGCTCATCGCCCCCACCCGCACCGGCACCGCAGTCCGCAATCGTGCCTGCGTGAGGCACGCTAGGGTGCGGTCCTAAGCAATTGGTTTTTTCAGAATATCTTGCGCATCAAGTTGCGACCTGCCGTTATAAATACGGCGGTGCAAGCGGCCGGGTAAAAGCCCGACCGTCGGCGTCCCGGCTGCCGCGATTCGTGCCGCGGCACATTGAAGAACATCGGTCCGGGCATGCGCGTGCCGGACCGTATAAACGCCGCAGCAATTCCCGGCGTCGACCCGGACGACCGCGCGTCCCCATCGGCGAACGAGGGCGCCTGCCGCCGCCGTCCGCATTCATTATTGGCAACGCGGTCCATCCGAGCTAAGGCAGGAACCGTGCTCCCATCACCCTGTTGGTCGGTGCCTCGCCGGCGCGCCATCGCGGCAGGCGGCCAGCCGCCTGCCCCCGTGCCCCAAGTTCCATGAGCCAATCCCCACCGTCGCCCTCGCCCTTGGCGCAATCCAGTCCTACGGACCGATCGAGCCGGCGCTGGGTGCTGGGCGCCACTATGGCGACCATCCTGATTGCGGCGGTCGAGGGCACCATCATCGCGACGGTCATGCCGACCATCGTCGGCACGCTCGGCGGCTTTGACTATTTGAGCTGGGCCTTCACCGCCTATCTGCTCACCCAGGCAGTGACCATCCCGATCTACGGCCGCCTCGCCGATCTGTTTGGCCGCAAGCGTGTCCTGCTTGTCTCCATCGGCCTGTTCCTGATCGGCTCGGTGCTGTGCGGCTTTGCCTGGGACATGCCCTCGCTGATCGGCTTCCGCGCTTTGCAGGGCATCGGCGCCGGCGGCCTGGTGCCGATCGCGCAGACCATCGTCGGCGACCTGTTCACCGCCGCCGAGCGCGCCCGCATTCAGGGCTGGATTTCCAGCATCTGGGCCTTCGGCGCCATCATCGGGCCGCTGCTCGGCGCCTTCCTGGTTGCCCACACGATCTGGCCCATGGTGTTCTGGGTCAATGTGCCGATCGGCGGCTTTGCCGCCTTGCTGCTGATGCTGACGCTGCGCGAACAGGTCCAGCCTCGCCGCCACCGCATCGACTATATCGGCTCGGTGCTGATGATGCTGGCGACCAGCATCCTGATGTTCGCGCTCATCGATGCGGCCAAGCTTGAGCTGGCCTTGCTGGTGACGCTGATCGCCACGGCGGTGGTGCTGCTTGTCCTGTTCGTGCTGCATGAGCGGCGCGCGGTCGAGCCCATGCTGCCGCTGTCGCTCTGGCACAATCCCATCATCGCCGGCGGCAATGTCACCTTCTTCGCGCTCGGTGCCGTGCTGATGGGCAGCACCGCCTTCCTGTCGCTCTATGTGCAGGGGGTCATGGGACGAAGCGCCATGGTCGCCGGCATCGCGCTCGCCGCACCGTCGGTATGCTGGGTGATCGGCAGCGTTCTCGGCGGGCGGCTGATGCTGTATTCGTCGTATCGCGCCACCGTGCTGGCCGGCGGGTTGCCCTTCATTGTCGGCAGCCTGATGATGATCGCGCTCACGCCGACGAGCAGCACTTGGTGGGCGGCAACCGGCGCTGGGTTGATCGGCGTCGGCATGGGCTTCACCAACAACACGTTTCAGGTGGCCGTCCAGTCGATTGTCCAATGGGGTCAGCGCGGCGTCGCCACGTCGACCATCGTGTTCTCCCGCATCATCGGCCAGGCCCTGGGTGCGGCGCTCTTCGGCGGCCTGCTGAATGCAAGCGTGCCGGCCGCGGTTGCCAGCAGCGACGTGGTCGCCCGCGCCATCGACCCGAACTTGCGCCACAGCCTGCCGCCCGACGTGCTGGCGCCGGTGATGCAGGCGCTCGGCCTCGGCCTGCATCATGTCTATTTGATCACTGGACTGTTGGTACTGCTGGTCACGTCCATGGCGCTCAATCTGCCGGCGGGCTTGAGCCCGGTGCGCCCGGCGCGCGTGCGCGGTTAGACGGCCTCGACGCGACGGCGACCGCAAGCTCGCCGCAAGGTTAAGACACGGTTGCCGCAATACCAAAGATTTAGCCGCAGACCGGCAAAATCCCCACCGATTCCGACTAATAGCGGCCTTAGCCAGGGTTCCACAGCGGTTCCATCGCGAACGGCAGGCGGCCCAATAACCAAGTCTTCGCTTGTCGCGCCTACGATCATCGACTGTCTCAGCAGGGAAAGACCGCATGCGCGCGCGATCGATAGCGTGGAGCGAGGCGCAAGGCTGGCAGGCGCCGCAAAACGATTTATTGCCGCACGCCGACCTCGTCCTCTATTTCGGCGCCCGCGCGGCCCTGGCCTGTGGCGCCCGCTACCAGGAGCTGCGCGCGCGCTTTCCCGCCGCCCACATCATCGGCTGCTCGACCGGCGGCCAGATCAGCGCCGACGACGTGACCGATGACGAGATCGCCGCCGTCGTTTTGAGTTTCGCGCGCACCCGCCTCAAGCTCGCCACCGCGCCGGCGTCCGATCCGGCGCAATCGCGCGACAGCGGCGAGACGATCGGCCGCGCGCTTGCCGGCAAGGACCTGGCCGGCATCTTCGTTTTGTCCGATGGGCTGCATGTCAACGGGAGCGCGCTGGTCGCCGGCATCGCCGCGACGGTCGGCGCCGACGTGCCCATCACCGGCGGTCTCGCCGGCGACGGCGCCCAGTTCCACGAAACGCTGGTCGGCGGCGACGGGCCGCCGCGCTGCTGCCAGGTGGCGGCGGTCGGCTTCTACGGCGACGCCGTGCGCATCGGCCACGGCTCGGCCGGCGGCTGGGACGAGTTCGGCCCGCGCCGGCACATCACTCGCGCCGACGGCAATGTGCTCTACGCGCTCGACGGCGAGCCGGCGCTCGATCTCTATGAGCGCTATCTGGGCGAGGAAGCCGCCGGCCTGCCCGGCACAGCGCTGTTGTTTCCCCTGCGCATCCGCGATCCGCAGCATCCCGACAACGAACTGGTACGCACCGTGCTCTCGGTCGACCGCGAGCAGCGCTCCATGACCTTCGCCGGCGATATGCCGGAGGGCTGGGTGGCGCAGTTCATGCGCGGCAATTTCGACCGGCTGGCGGCCGGTGCCGCCGACGCCGCCCGTCAGGCCGCCGCCGGCATCGATGAGAATAGTGACGGTGTCGCCATCCTGGTGAGTTGCATCGGTCGTCGCCTGCTGATGGGCCAGCACACGGTCGACGAGGTAGAAGCCGCTGGCTTCGAGCTTGGGCCGCGCATGCCGCGGCTCGGCTTCTACGCCTACGGCGAAATCTCGCCGCACGGGCCATCCGGCGCCTGCCAATTGCACAATCAGACGATGACGGTCACCACCATCAGCGAGGCAAACGGGTAACGCAACGTGCATCGTCTGTTCTACAGACAGCTTGCGAAAGCCACCAAGCCGTCGGGCGAGATCGACATCGATCGGCTCGGCGAACTGGTCACCGCCGCCTACGAGCAGGCCGAGCGCGACCGAAAGCGCACCGACCGTTCGATCGGGCTGATGGTCGACGAGGTCGAGCAACTCAATCGCGACCTGGGCAAACAGGTCGCCGAGCGCACCGCCGAGCTGCGCGACCGCGAGTCGCGGCTTGCGCAGCAGAACCTGCTGATGGACGCCGCGCTCAACAACATGTCGCAGGGCCTCTTGATGTTCGACACCGAGGCCCGGCTGATGGTGTTCAACCGGCGCTACCTCGAGATCTACGGCATGTCGGCGGACAGCCTGTACCCCGGCATATCGATGCAGAAAATGCTCGAGTTGCGAGTCAGGACCCACACGTTCAGCGGCGATCCCGTCAAATATGCCGAAAAGCTGCGCGCCATGATCGCCGGCGGCGAAACCTATAGCCGGATGACCGATCTGCCGGACGGACGCACCATCTCCATCGTCAGCCGGCCCATCGCCAGCGGCGGTTGGGTGGTGACGCATGAGGACATCACCGAGCGCCGGCGCGCGGAAAAGCAGATCGCGCACATGGCGCACCACGACGCGCTCACCGATCTGCCCAACCGGGTGCTGCTGCGCCAGCGGCTGGCCGAGGCGCTGGCCAATCGGGCGCAGGGCCAGCAGCTCGCGGTGTTCTACCTCGATCTCGACCAGTTCAAGGCCGTCAACGACTCGCTCGGCCATCAGCTCGGCGACGAGTTGCTGAAATTCGTGGCCGAACGGCTACGCGCCTGCGTGCACGAGGCCTGCACGGTCTCGCGGGTCGGCGGCGACGAGTTCGCCATCATCCTGCCCGAGCTCTCCCACATCAACGACGCCGCCAAGCTCGCCGCCACCATCGGCGAGAACGTCCGCGTGCCGTACGATCTGTACGGTCAGATGGTCATGACCGACACCAGCATCGGTATCGCCATCGCGCCCGACGACGGTAACGCGCCGGACGAATTGCTGAAGAACGCCGACATGGCGCTCTACCGCGCCAAGGCCGACGGCCGCGGCACCTTCCGCTTCTTCGAGCCGGAGATGGACGCCAGCATCAAGGCGCGCCAGACACTGGAGCGCGAATTGCGCGTTGCGGCGAGCGAGGGCCAGTTCTTCCTGCTTTATCAGCCGATCCTCAATTTGGATGACGACCGCATCCCCTGCTGCGAGGCGCTGATCCGCTGGCAGCATCCGACCCGCGGCATGGTGCTGCCAGGCGAATTCATTTCCGTGGCCGAGGAAATCGGCCTGATCGTGCCGATCGGCGAATGGGTGCTGCGGCAGGCCTGCGCCGACGCCGCAAGCCTGCCCGGCGACGTCAAGGTGGCGGTCAACCTGTCGCCCATTCAGATGGCGAACCCGCATCTGGTGACGACCGTGGTCGGCGCGCTTGCCGGTGCCGGCCTGCCGGCGAGCCGGCTGGAGCTTGAAATCACCGAGTCGGTGCTGATGAACAACACGCACGCGACGCTCAACGCGCTGCACCGGCTGCGCGGGCTCGGCGTCAAGATCTCGCTCGACGATTTCGGCACCGGATTCTCGTCGCTCAGCTATCTGCGGCGCTTTCCCTTCGACAAGCTCAAGATCGACCGCTGCTTTATCGAAGACCTGGCGAACGACAAGGACGCCTTCGCCATCGTGCATGCGGTCACCGCCATGGCCAAGAGCCTCGGCATGATCACCACCGCCGAAGGGGTCGAAACTTCCGCCCAGCTTGCGCAAGTGCGCGAGCTTGGCTGCACCGAGGTCCAGGGCTTCTATATCGGCAGGCCGCAGCCGATCGCCGCGTTGCGGTCATTGCTGACGGCGGGGCAGCCGCCGCGGGCGCGCTACGCTTGAGCGGCGCGCCAGGCGCCACCCTCATTCGATCAAGCAGTCTCCGCATGTGGAGCGCGGCAAGCCGAGCACGCTCACGTCAGTTGCGGTGTTACCGGGAAGAAGCGGGCGTGCTCAATCAGGGCATAGCGGTCGGTCATGCCGGCGATGTAGTCGGTGATGCGGCGCAGGCGCGCCGGCTCTTCCGCGCGCGCGAGGCCTTCGCGCCATTCCGGCGGCAGGTCCTGCGGATTGGCGGCATAGTGGCCGAACAGGTCGCGCACCACATCGCCCGCCTCCTGCATGATCCGCATCACCCGCTCGGCGCGGTACATCTGCGCATAGAGAAAGCGGTGCACGGCCGCTTCGGCAGCTTCCGTCGCCGCGGAGAAGACGACCACAGGGCTTGCGAGCGCACGCACCGCCGCTGATGAGGCGGGCTTGGCCTGCGCCAGCCGCGCATTGCTGGCGCGCACCACGTCGTCGATCAGGAAACTGATGAGCCGGCGCACCGTCTCGTGCGCGCGGCGGGCGGAATCGAGAGTGGAATAACTCCCGTCGACCTCGCCCAGGATGTTAGAGCCGCCAAAGTCGAGATGCCGGCCGAGTTCCTCGAAGCTGAACAGCCGCGCGCGCAGACCGTCGTCGATGTCGTGCGCATCGTAGGCGATGCCGTCGGCGAGCGCGGCCACCTGCGCTTCGGCGCTGGCGAACGACCACAGATCGAGATCCTGGATCTTGGAATAGGCCAGAATCGGCCCCGGCACCCCGCGCTCTGCGTAGCGGCCGACCGGACGGCCGTCTGGCGCGATGAGCGGGCCGTTGTGCTTGACCAGGCCCTCGAGCGTCTCCCAGGTCAGGTTGAGCCCGTCGAACGAGGCGTAGCGGTGTTCCAGCGCGGTGACCACGCGCAGCGTCTGCGCATTGTGGTCGAAACCGCCAAAATCGCGCATGCATTCGTCCAGGACCCGCTCGCCAACGTGACCGAAGGGCGGATGGCCGAGATCGTGTGCCAGCGCCACCCCCTCCGCCAGGTCTTCGTCGAGCCCGAGCGCGCGGGCGAGCGAGCGGGCAATCTGGACCACTTCCAGGGTGTGGGTGAGACGGGTGCGGTAGTGGTCGCCTTCGTGATAGACAAAGACCTGCGTCTTGTAGGCGAGCCGGCGAAAGGCGGTGGAATGGATAACGCGGTCGCAGTCGCGGCGGAAATCGTTGCGCGAGGGGCTTGGCGGCTCGCCCACGCGGCGCCCGCGGCTCTGGCGCGGATCCGCTGCATAAGGCGCGCGCGCAATGGAGGTTTCGATCGCCATCCCCGCCCTGTCTCGCCCGGTTGACCCGCCTGCCCGGCGCACTTAACTAACTGACGAGGCTCCTGCCAATAGGATCAGGCCAAAATGAGCGAAGCCAGCATCTCGGTCAGCGAACGTGCCGCGCAGCGGATCGGCGAAATCCTCAAAGGCGAGCCGGCCGGGGCCATGCTGCGCGTATCGGTGGAAGGCGGCGGCTGTTCCGGCTTCCAGTACAAATTCGACATCGCGCGCGCGCAGGAGCCCGAGGACCTGGTGATCGCGCGCGAGGGCGCCACTGTGCTGATCGATCCGGTATCGGTGCAATATATGGCGGGTTCCGAGATCGACTTCGTTGAGGACCTGATCGGCGCCGCGTTCAAGGTGAAGAACCCGCAGGCCACCGCCTCCTGCGGCTGCGGCACCAGCTTCGCGCTGTAAGAGTTTTCCTGCCACGATGTCCGCTGTCGTCCCGGCCAAGCGAGCGCAGCGAGCGCGAGCCGGGACTCAGTAACCACCATGTTCGAGATACGGACACGCAGGGGTTACTGGGTCCCCGCTTTCGCGGAGACGACAACCGTGGTTACTCCGCCGCTTCCGCCAGCGGCGCTTCCGGCACTTCCTCGAGCTGCGGATCGATGCGACGTTTGATCATGCGATCGACGCGGTCGAGATAAAGATAGATCACCGGCGTGATGTAGAGCGTCAAAAGCTGCGACACGCACAGGCCGCCGACCACCGCCACGCCGAGCGGCTGGCGCAATTCGGCGCCGGCGCCGGTGCCGAGCGCAATCGGCAGCGTGCCGAAGATCGCGGCGAACGTGGTCATCATGATCGGCCGGAAGCGCAGCTGCGCCGCCTCGCGGATGGCGGCCTCCGCCGAGAGGCCGACGCGGCGGCGCTCGATGGCGAAGTCGATCATCATGATCGCGTTCTTCTTGACGATGCCGACCAGCATGACGATGCCGATCATGGCGATCACCGACAGGTCCATCTTGAACAGCATGAGCGTCAGGATGGCGCCGATGCCGGCCGACGGCAGGCCGGAGATGATGGTGAGCGGGTGGATGAAGCTCTCATACAGGATGCCGAGCACCACATAGGCGGCAAAGATGGCCGCCAGGATGAGGATGCCCTGCCCGCGCAACGAATCCTGGAACACCTGGGCGGTTCCCTGGAAGCCGGTGGTGATCGAGGCCGGCAGGCGTTCCTCGCGTTCAAGGTTCTGGATGGCATCGACTGCCTGGCCGAGCGAATGGCCGGGCGCGAGGTTGAAGGAGATGGTGACCGAGGGCTGCTGGCCCTGATGGTTGACCTGCAGCGGCCCGACCGTGCGCACGAAATGAGTGACCGCGGCAAGCGGCACAAGTGTGCCGCTTGAGGTCTTCACATAGAGCTTGTTGAGGTCGTTCGGACTCTGCTGGTACTCCGGCTTGCTCTCCAGGATGACCTGGTAGTCGTTCGCCGGCGTGTAGATGGTGGCGACCTGACGCGAGCCGAACGCATCGTAAAGCGTCTGCCTCACCTGATCCACGGTGACGCCATAGACCGCCGCCTTCTCGCGGTCGACCTCGACGGTGACTTGCGGATTCTTGACGTAGAGGTCGGTGGTGACGTCGCGTAGCGACGGCAACTTGGCCATCTTGTCGCGCAGCTCGGGGGCGACGCGATAAAGCGCGTCGGTGTCGTTGGATTGCAGCGTGTACTGGTATTCGCTCTTGTTCAGCCGTCCGCCCAGGCGGATGTTCTGGATCGGCTGGAAGAACATGGCGATGCCGGGCACCACATTGGCCTCGCGTCGCAGCCGGGCGAGCACGACTTGCAGCTTGTCGCGGTCCTCGCGCGGCTTGAGCGCGACCAGCATGCGCCCGCTGTTGCCGAGCGAATTGGGTCCGCCGGCGCCGACCGTCGAGTTGACGTAATCGACGGCCTTGTCTTTACGCACGATGTCGGCCACACGCTGCTGCAGCTCGCGCATGGCCGGGAAGGCGATGTCGGTATTGCCCTCGGTGATGCCGATGATGTAGCCCGTGTCCTCGGTCGGGAAAAAGCCTTTGGGCACGATGATATAAAGCCAGATGGTGCCGGCGATGGTCGCCAGCGTCACCACCAACATGATCGACTTGAAGGTCAGCACTCGGTCGAGCGACCATTGATAGGCGCGCGCCATGGCCTCGAACATGCGCTCGAACAGGCCCAGCACCGCGTTCTGCTTTTCCTCGCCGTGATGGCCCTTGAGCACACGCGCACACAGCATCGGCGTCAGCGTCAGCGACACGAAGCCCGACAGGATAATCGCCACCGCGATGGTGACCGCGAATTCGCGGAACACGCGGCCGACCATGCCGCCCATCAACAAGACCGGGATGAACACCGCGATCAGCGAGAAGGTGATGGAGATGATGGTGAAGCCGATCTCGCGCGAGCCCTTCAGCGCCGCCTCGAACGGGCGCATGCCGCCCTCGACGTGGCGCACGATGTTCTCCAGCATGACGATGGCGTCGTCGACCACGAAGCCGACCGATAAGGTCAACGCCAGCAGCGTCATGTTGTTGATGGAGAAGCCGAAGGCGTACATGGTGGCGAAGGTGCCGATCAGGGAGACCGGGACGGCCAGCGCGGGAATGATGGTGGCGGAGACTTTGCGCAGGAACAGGAAGATCACCATGATCACCAGGCAGACGGCGATCGCCAGGGTCTCCTGCACATTGGCCACCGCGGCGCGGATCGAGATCGAGCGGTCGAACAACGGCGCCATCTGGATCGCGGCCGGGATCTGCGCCCGCATGGCCGGCAGCGCGTTGCGCACCTCGTCCACGACCTCGACGGTATTGGCGTCGGGCTGGCGCTGAATCGCCAGCACGATGGCGCGCGCATCGTTGTACCAGGTGGCGATCTTGTCGTTCTCGACACTGTCGATGACGCGGGCGACCTGGTTGAGCTTGACCGGTGCGCCGTTGCGATAGGCCACCACCACGTCGCGGTAGTCGGCGGCCTTGCGCATGGCGCCAGTGGCGAGCAGCGTCACCGTCTGTTTGTCGCCTTGCAGCGTGCCGACCGGCGCGTTGGAATTGGTGGCGGCGACCACCTGGCGGATGTCCTCGAGCGAGATGTTGCGGGCGGCGGCGGCCACCGGATCGACCTGCACCCGCACCGCGAACTTCTGCGCGCCGTAGACCAGCACCTGGGCGATGCCGGGCATCTGCGAAATCTGCGGCGCCATCACCGTTTCGGCATAGTCGTCGATCGCCGACAGCGGCATGGTGTCGGAGCGCATCGACACATAGAGCACCGGGAAGTCGCCCGGATTGACCTTGCGGAAGAACGGCGGCGTGGTCATCTCGGCCGGCAGCCGGCGTTGCGCCACCGCGAGCGCCGTCTGCACGTCGAGCGAGGCGCCGTCGATATTGCGGCCGAGGTCGAACTGCACGGTGATCTGCGAGATGCCGAGCGCCGACGAGGATGTCATCGACGAAATGCCGGCGATGGTGGAGAGCTGGCGTTCGATCGGCGAGGCGACCGAAGCCGCCATGGTCTCCGGGCTGGCGCCGGGCAGCGTGGCGGTGATCTGGATGGTCGGAAAGTCGACCGCCGGCAGCGCCGCCACCGGCAGCAGCCGGTAGGCAAAGGCGCCGAATACGATCAGCGACGCCGTCAGCAGCGTGGTCAATACCGGACGGCGAATGCAGGTTTCCGACAAGGACATGGGGTCAGCTCGCGGCGGGCACGGGCTTTGGCGGACGCGGGTTCACGCGACTGCCGTTCGACAGCAGCAATTGGCCTTCGGTGACCACGGTCTCACCGCCTTTCAGGCCGGAGGCGATCACCGAACTCTTGGCCGAGCTGGCGGGCCACCGTGACCTTCTGCACCTTGGCCACGTTCTTGTTGACGACGAAGACGAAACTGCCGGTCTGGCTCACCTGCACCGCCGTCGAGGGCACCACCACGGCTTCCTCGGTGCGCAGCGTCATCTCGGCGGTGACCAGGGTGCCGGGCCAGAGCAGCTCATCCTTGTTGGGCATGGTGGCGCGCAACGTGGCCATGCCGGTCGCCGGATCGATGGTGTTCTCGATCATGCTGACCTCGCCCTCGGCGCGCTTCTGGTCGCCGGGCACCATCGCCACGACGCTTGCCGACTTGGCGGCGAGTGCCCGGCGGATTTCCGGCAGGTCCTTCTGCGGCACGGTGAAGCTGACATAGATCGGCGAAATTTGGATGATGGTCGCCATCGGCGTCGCGTCGGCCTGGCGCACGAAATTGCCGACCTTCACATTGGCCATGCTGATGCGACCGGAGATCGGCGCGCGAATCGAACAGAACCCGAGCTGCACCCGGAGGTTTTCAAGTTGCGCGCGGTTGGATTCGGCGGTAGCGCGCGACACGTTGACCGTGGTCTGCGCGTTATTGAGGGTGACGACCGGTGTTGCGTGCTTGTCGACGAGGTCGGTATAGCGCTTAACGTCGCGCTGCGCCTGCTCGAGCGTTGCCTGGGCGCCGTCGATCACCGCCTGCACGCGTTTCATATCGGCGTCGATCTGGCGGCAGTCGAGGGTGAACAGCAATTCGCCCTTCTCGACGTGAGCGCCGTCGCGGAAATGCACGCCGGTGATGGTGGTGTCGACCCGGGTCTTGATGGCAACGCTGGCGATCGGGGTGACGGTGCCGATGGCATTGATGCGCACCGGCACGGTCTTGCGCACCGCCTTGGCGACCTCGACCGGTACCACCCGGTTGGCGGCCGCGCGCGGTGAGCGTGCCACGGCGTTGTCGCCGGTCCAGGAGCCACGGATCAGCACGCCGATGCCGATCAGGGCCAGCACGGCTCCGCCAAAGACCAACGTTCCCTTGCGCATCTTCCGATTATTCGGCCCGGGCTTTCTGGGCCCTGCCCGGGACTCCCTGATTTCCGCGGAAAACCGAGACTTTGTTTACCAGATGGGCCGCTTGACGCGGTTCCATAGCATATTAACGGGGCTACGTGCATATCCCTGCGCTCACTGGTAAACCCCGGTTGGCCACCCCATTCGAGAGCGCCACGAGACATCCCCCATGCGCATCGCCACCTGGAACGTGAACTCCATCCGCCAGCGCATGGACAGCCTGCAGGCCTGGCTGAAGGAGCGCGAGCCCGACATTGTCTGCCTGCAGGAGATCAAATGCACCGACGACGCCTTTCCGCGCGAGCCACTGGAGGCCCTCGGCTACAATGTGGCGGTGCACGGCCAGAAGACCTTCAACGGCGTGGCGCTCCTGTCCAAGCTGCCCTTCGATGAGGTCGCGCCCGGCCTGATCGGCGACGACGGGGACGTGCAGGCGCGCTTCATCGAGGCGCTGGTGTCGACCCGCACCGGCGCTCTGCGCGTGGTCAGCCTCTATCTGCCCAATGGCAATCCGGCCCCGGGCGACAAATACACCTACAAACTCAATTGGATGGACAGGCTTCTTAAATTTTCACGCAATCGGCTGGGCGAGGAGGAGCCGTTCGTCCTGGCCGGCGATTACAACGTGATCCCGACGGCAAAGGACGCCAAGCGGCCGGAGGTCTGGGTGAAGGACGCCCTGTTCCTGCCCGGCACCCGGGAGAAGTTCCGCGCCCTGCTCAATCTGGGGCTGACCGACGCGCTGCGCGCGGCAAGCGACGATGGCGGCCTCTACAGCTTCTGGGACTATCAGGCCGGCGCCTTCGCCAAGAACGACGGTATCCGTATCGACCACCTCCTGCTGTCGCCGCAGGCCGCCGACCGGCTGATCGATGCCGGCATCGACCGCCACGTGCGTGGCTGGGACAAGCCATCCGATCATGTGCCGGTGTGGATCGATCTGGATATCGAAGGGCGGTGACGAGGCGTCGCTGAAGGGCGGATCGAGCGAGCGTCAGCGAGCGAAATCCGGGAACGGCGCCGCCCAATAATTACGATTGTGCTTTCGCTGCCCGCCGGCCCGGATGCCGCTCCGCTCTATCCGGGCTACAGCCGGTCATTCCCGCCGGTGTTCCATCCAGCGCTTGAGATAGACGCCGGCAAGCGCGCGCTCGTCTTCGTTGGCCTGTCGCAAGGCGCTGGCATAGAGCCGGTTGATCCAGGCCTGATCCGGTACCGGCAAATCCTTGGAACTGTCCTTGGCGAGTGTCAGCCACATCAGCCCGCGCGCGGCCTGGCGCGGCACGTGGTCGCCGGCAAACAGCATGGCGCCGAGCATGGCCTGCGCGCGGCATTGGCCCTTCTGCGCCGCCAGCATGAACCAGCGCGCCGCGGTGCGCGGATCGTGCGGGGCGCCGGTGCCATCGAGATAGAGCCGGGCGAGATAATATTGCGCGTCCGGATCGCGGAAATAGGACGCCGCGTAATTGAACATTTCCCGCGCGCGCTCGGGATCGCGCTTGACCGGCGTATGGGGAATGCCGTCGAGATAGTACTGGCCGAGCGCGACAAAGGCGTTGGAGACGAAGCGCGCCTGCGGCGTGTTCGGATTGTCGTCGGCGTGACTGTCGGCGATCTGGCTGAAATACTTGAACGCCTTGTAGTCGTCCTGGTTGACGCCGTCGCCCTCGGCATACATGCGGCCGAGCTTCCATTTGGCGAGGTAGTGGCCCTTCTCGGCGGCATATTCGAGCGCGTGCAGCGCCTTCACCTTCTCGCCGGCGCGCAACAGATGGGCGCCGGAGCGGAAGGCCTCCATCGGCGTCAGCGGCACCGCCGCGACCGCCGCCGAGCTGTCCGATTTGCTGCCGTCGAAAGCGAGCGCCGGCGCGGCCATCAGGCCGACGCCCACCACCGCCACGCCAAGCAACGCCTCAACTGTCCGCATAGCACGCCTTCTCGCCCGCGCCGCCCGGATGGGTGACGGCACCGCTGACCGCGGGGCCGACCTGCTGGGCGTATTTCCACAGATACCCGGAGCCGTATTCGCTCTCGCGCGCCTTCCATTCGGCTTTGCGCTTGGCCAACTCGGCATCCGAAAGCTTCACATCGATGGTGCCGGCGTCGGCATCGATCTCGATGATGTCGCCGTCGCGCAGCAAGGCGATCGGGCCGCCCAGCGCCGCCTCCGGCCCGACGTGGCCGATGCAGAAGCCGCGCGTGGCGCCGGAGAAGCGGCCGTCGGTGACCAGCGCGATCTTGCCGCCGGTTCCCTGGCCGTAGAGTACGGCCGTGACCGCGAGCATCTCACGCATGCCGGGACCGCCTTTCGGTCCCTCGTAGCGGATCACCAACACATCGCCTTCCTTGTACGTCCTCTTCCTAACGGCGTCGAAACAGGCTTCCTCGGTATCGAAGCAGCGCGCCGGACCGCTGAACTTGAGCGAAGGAAGACCAACCACCTTCACGATGGCGCCTTCGGGCGCGAGATTGCCTCTCAACCCCACCACGCCGCCGGTCGGGAGCAAGGGCTTGTCGGCCGGATGAACGACGTCTTGATCGGGGTTCCATTTCACCGACTTGAGGTTCTCGGCAATGGTGCGGCCGGTGACGGTCAGGCAATCGCCGTGCAGGTAGCCGTGGTCGAGCAGCGTCTTCATCAGCAATGGAACGCCACCAGCTTCGAACATGTCCTTGGCGACATAACGGCCGCCCGGTTTCAAATCTGCGACATATGGTGTCTTTTTGAAGATTTCGGCGACGTCGAACAGCGTGAATTCGATACCGCATTCATGCGCGATGGCCGGCAAGTGCAGCGCAGCATTGGTCGACCCGCCGGTGGCGGCGACCACTGCCGCGGCATTCTCCAGCGCCTTGCGGGTGACGATGTCGCGCGGGCGGATGTTCTTGACGATCAGGTCCATGATCATCTCGCCCGCGAGCATGCAGAACTTGTCGCGGATCTCGTAAGGCGCCGGCGCTCCGGCCGAATAGGGCAGCGCCAAGCCGATCGCCTCGGACACGGTCGCCATGGTGTTGGCGGTGAACTGGGCGCCACAGGCGCCGGCCGAGGGACAGGCGTTCTGCTCGAGCGTGTCGAGGTCCTCGTCGCTGAACTGGCCGATGGTGTGTTTGCCGACCGCCTCGTAGACGTCCTGGACGGTGACCTCCTTGCCCTTGAAGGTGCCGGGCAGGATCGAGCCGCCATAGATGTAGATCGCCGGCACGTTGAGCCGGCACATGGCCATCATCATGCCGGGCTGCGACTTGTCGCAGCCGGCGACGCCGATCAGCGCGTCATAGGCATGGCCGCGCACGGTCAATTCGACCGAGTTGGCGATCACCTCGCGCGAGGGCAGCGAGGCCTTCATGCCGGCATGGCCCATGGCAATGCCGTCGGTGACGGTGATGGTGCAGAATTCGCGCGCCGTGGCGCCGACCGAGGCGACACCCTTCTTCACCGCCTGCGCCTGGCGCATCAACGAGATGTTGCAGGGGGCGGCTTCGTTCCAGCAGGTGGCGACGCCGACGAAGGGCTGGTGGATCTGCTCGGGGGTCAGACCCATGGCGTAATAGAAGGCGCGATGCGGCGCCCGATCCACCCCTTCGGTGGCGTGCCGGCTCGGCAGTCTCGATTTCAAATCCGCTTTGGCGTCCATGACCCTGGTCGTCCCCCACCCCAACTCAACCGGGCCGGCACATTGGCCGGCTCTTTTGCCGAAGACCCGGAAATCCGGAAGCCGCGCAACGGCTTGTGCCTCACTCCGGCGGTCTTTGATGTCAGCGAAGCCTATGGCCAAATCGCGGCGCGACGAGGGATATTGGATTGGACCAATTTGATTGTGGCTTCACTGTTGCACGAGGGTCACAGATTGTTGCCGCAGGGCCGCGGTGGCGCGGCAAATATGTTTAATGTTTTCCTCTCGCCGCCCCGCCGGCCGCGCGTCGGCCGGGCGCCGCTGCCCGCGTGTGATATTTCCCGACGATGACCCAAGCCCCCCGCCTCCGCCGCGCCTTCTTCGCCCGCTCGGTGCTTGCCGTGGCGCCCGACCTGATCGGGACGACGCTCGTCGTCGACGGCGTCGGCGGCGTCATCGTCGAGGTCGAGGCCTATCACCACACCGACCCGGCGGCGCATTCCTATGGCGGCCGCACCGCGCGCAATGCGGTGATGTTCGGTCCGCCCGGCTTTGCCTATGTCTACCGCTCCTACGGCATCCACTGGTGCCTCAACGTCGTCTGCGAGGCGGAAGGCTCGGCCAGTGCCGTGCTGATCCGCGCCCTGCAGCCGACGCAGGGGCTGGCACTGATGCGGCGGCGGCGCGGTTTGCGCGAGGCGCGCGCGCTGTGCTCGGGGCCGGGCAAGCTTTGCCAGGCGCTCGGGGTCAGCATCCACCACAACGGGCTGCCGCTCGATCGCGCGCCCTTCGAGCTGCGTGCCCGCGCAGACACGCCGGAGATCGCCGTCGGCGTGCGCATCGGCATCACCAAGGCGGTCGAGCGTCCCTGGCGCTACGGCCTGCGCGGCTCGCCCTTCCTCAGCCGGCCGTTTCCGGCGCGGCGTTAAGCGCGGCAGCGGCGGCGTTACGACGCCTTGTGCTTGTGCCCGTTCAGCGACACCCAGAACATAATGAGGAACAGGGGAATCGCGATAATCGCGCACCACCAGGCGAAATGGAAATAATCGGTGCGCCAGTCGACCAGCCCGGCGAGGTTTTGGATCTCGTCGGTATAGTCGAGCACATGCGGGGCGCTGCATTTCACGTAATAGAAAAACGGATAGGAGACTTCCGAGACGAAGAGGCAGGCCACCGCGCCGGCAAGCGACAGCACGATCACCACGATAGCGAGCCAGCGCGCCAGACCCGGCCGGTTGAACACGCCGCCCTTTTCCGCGGCGAAGGTGGTGGCGGCGACGATGATGCCGTCGAAGGCGAGCAGCGCCAGCCCCTTGTTGTCGAGGATGGTCATGATCTCATAGAAAGTGCGCACCACCTCGCGGCCGTCGGCCGGCGTGAATTGCGTTCCCGCCGCGTGCAAAAGCTCGATCTTTTGCAGCAGGTCGCAGACCATGGCGCCCCTCCCCTCCCTGAGCGGTGAAATCATAATCCACCGCGCCGGCCTGTCGAGTGAGGCGTCTGGCGGCAAAAGGCCTGCGGGCGCTCAGCCGGCGACGCGGAAGGCCGGGTCGAAGCCAAGTTCGCGGCGCGCCTTTTCGCTCGACAGGCCGGGATCGTCTTCCGCGATGTTGTAGATGCCGGGCGCGCCCTTGGTGAGCGCGAGCAGGCAGGCCTGCGCCGCGGCATCGACATGCACGGCGGGCGGATGCGGCGTTGCTTCCGACCAGGTGCCCGGCCCGTAGAAGAAGCCGTAGCGCAGCACGATGCCCTGCGGCAGCGAGAGCACCGCCTGCTCCATCACCGCGACCGCGTCTGCCGTCGGCGTACCGCTCTGCAGGGAATCGCTCTCGACCCGGGCGCCGGGCTCCGGCGCATAGATGAAGGCGATGCTCTGCGCCACCATGCGCACGACACCGGCCGACGTCGCCGCCGCGACCAGGTTGCGCGTACCCTCGATGCGCAGCCGCGCGTTGCGCGCGAGCCCCTCCTGATAGTGCGGCGAGGCGGGCGCGAAGGCGAGATCGGTGAGCTGGTGGATGATGGCCTGCGGCGCCGCAACAGCCACGGCGCGCGCCAGCGCCGGCGCGTCGAAGACATCGACCACCACCGGCTCGGCGCCAAGCCGCTTGAGCGCGGCCGACTTGTCGGCGCTGCGCGTGGTGCCGATGACCTGGTGGCCGGCCGCGCGCAACAGCGGCGTCAGCCGCCGTCCGATCGCGCCGCCCGCTCCGGCAAGGAATATCCGCATGGCACGCTCCGCTAATAGCAGGTGATGAATTCGCAGCCGGCGGCGGTGGCGACGTCGCGAGTGATGCGCCCCGTTGCCATCTCGAATTCCAACGTCACCGCGGCATCGTGGCAGCACAGAAACGCGTGGCGGCCATCGGCGGCGAAGCCGAAGCCCATCGGCGCCTTCAGCGTCGGGAAGCCGGCGATCTGGGCGAAGCCGAAGCCGTCATAGACCGCGGCGTAGTTGTCGACATGCGAGGCGACGCAGACATAGGCGCCGTCCGGCGACACGCGCACGCGGCGAAGCTGGTTGGCCGTGCCCGGCGCGCCCTCGATCTCCAGCGTATGATGCAACGCGTGGGTGCGGGTGTCGAACACATGCACGACGCCCCGCCGGTGCGCGCAGACGAACAGCGCCCAGCCGTCGGGCGAGACGGCGATGCCTTCGGCGCCGTGCGGGATGGCGATGGTGCCGAGGAGCTTGCGCGTGGCGGTATCGAGCACCGCCACCGCCTCCTTGGTCTTGAACGAGGCGAAGAGCTTAGCCGTCGCATGGCTGATGGCGATCCAATGCGGCGCGCCGCCGACGGGAATGCGCTCGACCGCGCTGGTCGCCGGGTCGATCGCCAGCACGGCCTCGCCCAGCTCGGCCGTGCACCACAGCGTGCCGGCGGCGTCCATCATCAGTGAGTGCGGCGCCAGCGCCGCGCCGACATCGATGGTGCGCTGAAGCGACTGGGTGGCGAGGTCGATGACGGCGATGCGGCGGTCGGGGTTTTTGTTCTTGCCGAAAATGCCGCCGCCATAGATCGAGCCGTAGATGATGTCGCCCGCCGGCGCGCGGATCAGCTCATGCGTCGAGGCCGGCATGTCGATCTCGCCCGTCAGCGCCAGCGTTTCGGCGTCGAAGAACTGCACCTTGTCCGCGCTCTTGGCGGTGAGGATGAGGTTTGGCCCGCCCGCGCGGTTGTTGGGGTCGATGGTCATGGCGGGACCTTGCCCTCCCCGGCCCCCGCGCCGCAAGCTGCGCCTGCTTGCATTGACTACTGGTAAGCAGTACCGTGATGTCCGAGCTGGAATTCACATGGGACCCGGTCAAGGCGGCGCAAAACCTCGCCGATCACGGCGTCAGCTTTGAAGCAGCGCGCGATGCCCAAAGACCCTTTCGCGCTGGAATGGCTCGACGACCGGGACGATTACGGCGAGGCGCGCTATGTCATCATCGGCATGGTGGAGGAACGCCTGTTGTATGTGGCCTACACCATGAGGGGCGAGACCATCCGCCTGATCTCGGCCCGAGGAGCCGAACCGCATGAGCGCCGACAATACCACGAAGGCTAAAAAGGCCGCGCACGATTGGCAGCGTTTTGACGCAATGAGCGGGGCCGAACGTCACGCCGCAGCGGTGCGCGACCCCGACGCCAGGCCGCTGACGCCGGCGGACTTCAAGCGAATGACACGCACGCCGCAGGTCAAGGTGATCCGTCGCGCGCTCGGGCTGACGCAGGAGGAATTCTCGCGGCGTTTCCACATTCCGCTCGGCACGCTACGCGATTGGGAGCAAGGGGCAGCGACGCCGGACCAATCGGCGCGCGCTTATCTCACGGTGATCGCCCGCGATCCCGAGGCGGTGCGCAAGGCGCTGGCTGGACTGGAAGCGTAACGACCGGGTACCAGCAGCGCATCATATTTGGCTTCGTCCCCGCGCAGGCGGGGACCTAGTAACCGGTGTTCCTCCGTATCATGAAGACCGGGGTTATACCGGCGGAACTTGATGCTGACTCATTATTCCGTCATGGCCGGGCTTGTCCCGGCCATCCACGTCTTTGATATTGTTGCGATCTAAGACGTGGATGCCCGCGACAAGCGCGGGCATGACAGGTGGAGAGTTCGTGCCGCTGGTATTACTGGGTCCCGGCTCTCGACGCTTCGCGCCTCGGCCGGGACGACAACGCAGCGTTTGCGCTCTGCCGAGATGAGCAAGTCTACTCCGCGCCCTTGAGCCGCTCCAGCGCTTCGGCGAACTTGGCTTTGCGCCCAAGCGCCTCCTCGCGCTTTTCCTTTTCCTCCTCGACCACCTCTTCAGGCGCGTTGGCGACGAATTTCTCGTTGGCGAGCTTCGACTCGGCGCGCTTGATGTCGGCCTCGGCCTTGGCCAGCTCCTTGCCGAGGCGTGCGCGCTCGGCGGCGAGATCGATCAGGCCCTTGAGCGGCAGCGCCGCCACCTCGCCGCGCACCACAAGCTGCACCGATCCCTGCGGCGCCGACGCGGCAAACGACATGTCGGAGACGCGCGCCAGCCGCTTGATGAACTCGGCCCAGCGCTCGGCGCGCGCCTTGGTTTCGGCGGAGGCGGAAGCCAGCACCAGCGGCATCTGCGCGGTGACGTTCATCTCCGCGCGCACCGAGCGGATGGCGGTGACCAGATCGATCACCCAGCCGATTTCGGCTTCGGCGGCGGCGTCTTCCAGACCGGAGAGACTCGGCCAGGAGGAAAGCGCGAGCAGTCCGTCTCTCGTCATTCCGGGGCGCGCCGCAGGCGCGAGCCCGGAATCCAGGGATGCAGGCTCAGGAGTCGCGGCCCTGGATTCCGGGTCCGGCGCTGCGCGCCGTCCCGGAATGACGGAAGGAGACGTCACCGCCCACAATTCCTCGGTGACGAAGGGCATGAACGGATGCAGCAGCTTCAAGATCTCATCGCGCACCCAGGCGACCATGGCCTGCGTCTCGGCCTTCCCCGCGCCGTCAGCGCCGGTGAGCAAGGGCTTCGCCAGCTCCAGATACCAGTCGCAATAGATATTCCAGACGAAACGATAGAGCGCGCCCGCCGCGTCGTTGAAGCGATAGGCGGTGATCGCGTCGGTCACTTCGGCCGCCGCCTTGGCGGTCTCGTGCGCGATCCAGCGGTTGAGCGTCTCTTTCGCCTGCTTCGGATCGAAGCCGGCGACCGTGGCGCAGCCGTTCATCTCGGCAAAGCGCGCGGCGTTCCACAGCTTGGTCGCGAAATTGCGGTAACCTTCGACGCGCTGGGTGGAGAGCTTGATGTCGCGCCCCTGCGCCGCCATGGCGGCTAAGGTAAAGCGCAATGCGTCGGCGCCGTATTCGTCGATGAGCTGCAGCGGATCGATGACGTTGCCCTTCGACTTCGACATCTTGGCGCCGCTGGCGTCGCGCACCAGCGCGTGAATGTAGACGTCGTGGAACGGGATCTCCTTCATGAAATGGAGCCCCATCATCATCATGCGCGCGACCCAGAAGAAGATGATGTCGAAGCCGGTGACCAGCGCCGAGGTCGGATAGTAGCGCTTGAGCTCGGGCGTCTCGTCCGGCCAGCCGAGCGTGGAGAACGGCCACAGCGCCGAGGAGAACCAGGTGTCGAGGACGTCCTCGTCGCGGCTGAGCGGCGTCGTCTTTCCGTAGTGCTTGTCGGCCTCCGCCTGCGCCTCGGCTTCGCCCTGCGCGACGAACACCTTGCCGTCCGGCCCATACCAGGCCGGGATCTGGTGCCCCCACCAGAGCTGGCGCGAGATGCACCAGGGCTGGATGTTTTCCATCCAATTGAAATAGGTGGCTTCCCAGTTCTGCGGCACGAACTTGGTCTTGCCGTCGCGCACCGCGGCGATCGCGGGCTTCGCCAGCTCCTTGGCGTTGACATACCACTGGTCGGTCAAGAACGGCTCGATCACGACGTTGGAGCGGTCGCCATGCGGCACCACATGATTGTGCGGCTCGATCTTTTCGAGGAAACGACCCGCGTCCAACATTTCCACAATTCTCTTACGCGCTACGAAACGATCCAATCCTCTCAACTCTTCTGGAATCAGATCGACCGTTGCACGCCCCTTCGCCTCGTCAGCCAACACAACGTCGGGCGATTCCGGATTCGGCGCGCGGTGTCCGAATGTGAAATCGTCGAATCCCGAAGATTTGAGCTTTGCTTCTGGCGTAAAAATGCTGATTTGATCTAACCCGTGCCGCTTGCCGACCTCGAAGTCGTTGAAGTCGTGCGCCGGCGTGATCTTCACCGCGCCGGAGCCTTTCTCCGGGTCGGAATAATCGTCGGCGATGATCGGAATGCGTCGTCCGACCAGCGGCAGGATGACGTTCTTGCCCACCAGCGCCTTGTAGCGCTCGTCGTCCGGATGCACCGCGACCGCGGTGTCGCCCAGCATCGTCTCCGGCCGCGTGGTGGCGACCACGATGAAGGTCGACGGATCGTCCGGATTGAAGGTCTTGCCCTCGATCGGATAACGCAGGTGCCACAGGTGCCCCTTGGTCTCCACCTGCACCACTTCGAGATCAGAGATCGCCGTGAGCAGCTTGGGGTCCCAGTTGACCAGCCGCTTGTCCTTGTAGATCAGCCCCGCGCGATAAAGCTCCACAAAAACTTTAAGAACCGCGCGCGAGAGCCCCTCGTCCATGGTGAAGCGCTCGCGCGACCAGTCGCAGGAGGCGCCGAGCCGCTTCAACTGGTTGACGATGGTGCCGCCGCTCTCGGCCTTCCACGCCCACACGCGCTCCAGGAACTTCTCGCGTCCCATTTCGCGCCGGGATGGCTCGCCGCGCTCGGCCAGTTGCCGCTCGACCACCATCTGCGTGGCGATGCCGGCATGGTCGGTGCCCGGCTGCCACAGCACGTCCTTGCCGCGCATGCGCTCGAAGCGCACGAGGATGTCCTGCAGCGTGTTGTTCAACGCATGGCCCATATGCAGCGAGCCGGTGACGTTGGGCGGCGGGATGACGATGGAATAGGGCGCGGCGCCGGCCCGCGCAGGATCGCCGGCCTTGAAGGCACCCGCCTGTTCCCAGGTCCGGTAGATGCGGCCCTCGACCTCCGAGGGCTGATAGGTCTTATCAATCATTGTCGATTTGCTTGTCCGCTGTGGCGGGGTAGAAAGCCCGCCACGCCTGCCGGAGTCAACGTGTCCTCAACACCCGCTCAAACCTCGGACCGCGCGCTCACCCGCGCCATCGTGCTGATGTCGCTCACCGCCTTCGCCAGCGGCACCAGCCTGCGCGTCTCCGACCCGCTGCTGCCGCAGGTGGCGGCCGATTTCAGCACCAGCCTGGGGGCCGCCTCCTCCATCGTCACCGCCTATGCGGTGCCCTATGGGCTCACCCAGGCCTTCGCCGGCCTGATCGGCGACCGGCTGGGCAAATGCCAGGCGGTGGCGCTCGCCTGCGGCGCCTCCTGCCTGCTGGTGCTGCTCTGCGCGATCTCGCAGACGCTGCCGCAGCTCGCCCTCGCCCGCCTTGTCAGCGCCCCCGGCGCCGCCATCATCGTGCCGCTCGGCATGGCCTATATCGGCGACGTGGTGCCCTATGAGCGGCGCCAGCCCATCCTGGCGCGGTTCCTCGCCGGGCAGATGTTCGGCATGATCGCCGGCCAGGTCGCCGGCGGCATCATCGGTGACCATTTCGGCTGGCGTTCCGTGTTTTTCGTGCTGGCCGGCGTGTTCGCCTTCGCCGGGCTGGCGCTCGTCTCCCAGTTCCGCAGCAATCCCTGGACCAAGCCGCAGCCGCATGCCGGCGGTGTGCGGCCGCGGCTTTTCGCCAGCTACCACGCCATGCTGTCGGCGCCCTGGCCGCGCTTCGTGCTGGTGTCGGTGTTCCTCGACGGCGCCATCTATTTCGGCGGCTTCACCTATATCGCGGCGAGCCTAAACGAGCGCTTCGGCCTCTCCTATTCCGTCATCGGCCTGATCATCGCCACCTCCGGCCTCGGCAGCCTGCTCTATGCCGGCACCGTGCACCGCATGGTGCGCGCCATCGGCGAAACGGGGCTGGCCGTCGGCGGCGGCGTGGTGGGCATGCTCGGCTTTCTCATCATCGCCGGCGCGCCGCTCTGGGAGACGGCGCCGCTCGCCTGCGGCATGCTCGGCTTCGGCTACTACATGGTGCACAACACGCTGCAGACCAATGCCACCCAGATGCTGCCGCAGGCCCGCGGCATGGCGATGGCGGGCTTCTCCTCGGCGCTGTTCCTCGGCCAGAGCGCGGGCGTCGCACTCTCCGCGCTCATCGTCGACCGCGCCGGCACCGTGCCGGTGTTTGCGCTGATGGGCGCGCTGTGGCCGGCGCTCGCGTTCTATGTGTGGATGCACCTGAAGGCACGCTGATTTCGGTCGCGCATGAGCGCATCCGAAAAGCGGTGTCCCTTCCCGATCAAGCCGGGGACGGCATTTTCGGGATCATGCGCTAGCGCCCGCGCGAGACGCGCTCGATTTCGGCGCGCACGATGCGCTCGACCAGGCCCGGCAGGTTGTCGTCGATCCACGACTTGAGCATCGGCCGCAGCATTTCCTTCACCAGGTCTTCGAGCGTGCGCGCGTTATTGCCCAGCACGGTATGGGCGAGCGAGTTGAACGCACTGTCGACCGCCGCGGCGGTGGCGCTCGACATCAGCGAGCGATCGGCGACCGCGCTCGGCTCGGTGGCGCGGCGCGTCTCTTCCGCGACGCGCGCAGGCTCGGCCGGTTCCGGCGCGCGGTCGGTGAACACGACGTCGGAGGCGGCATCAATGGTGCGAAAGCTCGGCGCCGGCTGCACCGGTGGCGGTGCCGGCGGCGCCGCCATCGCCTCGGTCAGATCGAGCACGTCGCTCGGCGCTGGCTGCGCCTCCGGCTTGGGCGGTGCCGGGCGCGGCGGCTCCGGCTTGGGCGCAGCAGGCTTGGCGGCATCGAGATCCGCCAGCATGGCGTCGACTTCCTCCTGGCTGTGACCAGCGACCGGCGGCGGCGCTGCGGGCGCTGCCGGCTTGGCTGGCGCCGGTTCCGGCGGCCGGGCGGGCTTTGCGGCATCGTCATCGGCGATGATGCGTCGGATGGAGGCGAGAATCTCCTCCATCGATGGCTCTTGGGCCTTCGCCGTCTGGCTCATAGCGTCATTCCCGACCGCAGCGCTCTCGTTGCTCCGCCCGCCTCGTAGGAGGACAGGCCCGCCGCCAAGCGGAGAAACGAATCGTCGTTACGATTGTTTATACGCCAGACAGCCGGGTCTAGGGCAGGCGGAAAAACCGCAACCCGCCAATTGACCTGTGGACACAAGGAAATACGGAGGGTGCCGCCCGCTCAACGGCCATCGGGCGTGCGCAGGCCGATCCAGCTATCGCGCACCTGATGGTAATGCACGCGCGGGTCATAAACCGGCACACGCAGGCCGAGCACCCGCGGCGCCAGCCGCCCGACCGCCGACAACAGCGTGTAGGACGCGACCACACGGTCGTGCTGCGCGGTGACCACCGACACGCGCGCATTCACCAGCGTCTGCTGCGCATTGAGCACGTCGAGGGTGGTGCGCTGACCGACGCGCGCCTCTTCGCGCACCCCGTTGAGCGCGATCTCGGCCGCCTGCACCTGCGCGTTCGTCGCATCGATATTGGCCTTGGCGGCATCGAGCTTGCCCCAGGCCTGCACCACGCTCTGCCGCGTCGAATCGCGCGCGGTATCGAGGTCGAGCCGCTTCTGGCCGAGCGTTTCCTTGGCCTGGCGGATCAAGGAATATTCCGATCCGTTCTGGTAGATCGGCACGGTCAGCGTGCCGAGGATCGACGCGGCATAGCTTTGCATGGTGTTGAGACTCTGCGTGCTCAGCCAGCTCTTGGTGTAGCTGCCCTGCACCGACAAGGTCGGGGCGAGCGCGCTCTCCGCCACCTTCACCGCCTCCTGCGCCGAATCGACATCGAACTGCGCGCTGATCACCGAGGGATTGGTGGCCAGCGCCACTGCGATGGCCGCAGCTTGTGTGTGCGGCGAGAGGCGATCGACCGGCGTACCGGGCGCGAGGCTTCCGGGCGCTATGCCGATGATCTGGCGATATGTGGCGACGGAGGCCGTGTAATTCGCCTGCGCCGTGAGCACCGCCGAGCGGCCGCCCGCCAGACTTGATTCCGACTGCGCCACGTCGGTGCGCGTGACCTCGCCGACATTGAAGCGATCCGTGGTCTGGCGCAGTTGTTCCTGCAACACTTCGACATTGCGCTTGTCGAGGTCGAGGATCGCCTTGTCGCGCAGCACATCCATATAGGCGGTGACGGCATTGAGCAGCACGGTCTGCACGGTCTTGGCCAAGGTCGCGCGCGCGGAGAGCACCTTGGCCTCCGCCTGCCGCGTCTTGTTCGCGGTCAGGAAGCCGTTGAACAGCGTCTGCGTCGCGGTGATGCCAGTGGAAAACGGCGAGTTATAGCCGCTCAAGGTGGACCAGAGCGGACCGGTGAGCGTGCTCACCGACTTGGATGTCGTGGACAACGACTGCTCGCCACCGGTGGCGGTGATGGTGACCTTCGGCCGGTAGCCGGACAGCGCCTGCGGCACATCCTCATCGGTGGCGCGCACGGACGCGCGCTGGGAATTCAGCGACGGATTGTTGAGATAGGCGCGGGCCAGCGCCGACTGCAACGTTTCCGCCTGCGCGGTCGGCGCCACGAGTACGACGCCGAGCGCCAGGGCGCCCGCCCACGACTGAACCCCAATATGCCCCATACTTACGACCCAACCCGAACGCCGCCGGCACCATAGCAGACTAAGACATCACGGGAACGCGCACAAACCATAGGCGGTCCGGCGCGGGCTTAAAACCCCTAGCCGGACAATGACATGCGAATGATTCCGGCCTGGGGATTTCGTGCCACGCTTGGCGCCGACCGGGTCAGAAAGCGAATTCCAGCGGCTTGGCAAAGCCCGGCAGGACGCCGGCAACGGCCTCGAACACCGCGCGGGCGCCGATATCCTCGCCGCTACGGCGGAAAATCGTGGCCTTGGACCCCGGACCGCTGCCGAGGACGCAGCCAAGTCGCCCGCCATCGGCGAGCTGCTTGAACAGCGCCGGCGGCACCACTTCGGCGGCGCCTTCCAGCACGATCGCGTCATAGGGGGCTCCTGACGGCCAGCCCTCCGCGAGCGGCCCGCTCACCACGGTGACGTTGGGCACGCCGGCGAGCGCGGCCGTGGCCGTTTTGACCAGCGCGGGGTCCTCTTCCAGCGCGACCACGTGGCTTGCGATACGGGCCAGGACGGCGGCGCCATAGCCGTTGGCGCAGCCGACATAGAGCACCCGGTCGGTTCCGGCGATTTCGGCGCTATGGACCAGCTTGGCGAAGACCATCGGCTTGAGCAGGCGGCGGGCACCTTCACCGACCGGAACGGCCATATCGAGATAGGCGATGCCGGCGAGCGCCGGCGGCAGGAAGGCTTCGCGCGGGACCTCGTCCATGGCGGTGAGGATGCGCAGGTCGGTTACGTCGAACGTGCGGATTTGACCATCCACCATGTGGCGGCGGGCGGCGGCGAAGTCGGACATCGCGAGCCTCGCGGGTTCTTGGAATGCGCGGCTTTTTTGCGGCAAGCCCGGACAAAACGCAAGCGAGGCGGCCGACGTTGTAGAGCAGCCCTGGCTCCTATATAGGCATGGGTGGGTTGCGCTCCCCCACAAAGGGAGCGGGATACCGCAGAGGCCACGTGGCGGAGTGGTTACGCACCGGTCTGCAAAACCGGGTACGCCGGTTCAATTCCGGCCGTGGCCTCCAACCCGCTGCACAAGGGCAGATTCCCGCCCGCGAATCGGCGAAGATGGGTCTCGACAGCGCGCTGAGCAGGCCTATCTGCTTTGCAAAGCAGAGGAGCTTTGATATAGGCCGGACGCCGTAGCGCCGGCCGTGTTCCCCGGTAGCTCAGTGGTAGAGCAACCGGCTGTTAACCGGTTGGTCGCTGGTTCGAATCCGGCCCGGGGAGCCATTCACTTCAACGCGTTGGTATGCGAGAACCCCTGCCCTTCGGGTGAGGCGTGGGTGCGGGTGGCCCGCCGGCGTTGAGGACGTCAAATTCCCCGAGGCATCTATGGGCTCGTTCCCACCGGTGTCCTTTGTTGATCACCATCCGACGCCGACCGCACGCCGCGCTTCATCGTCAACGCATGTGGATCGTCGGTGATGAAGCCCTGAGAGCGTCCGACGCGGACGCCGTGACGGCCATCAATTCATCAGTGACGGTTTCTTGGCGGCGCGCCATTTGTCGGCATCAAACCGCATCGGGAGATCGGCGCTGCCCTCCGAAAATCGCGCCACGTGCTCGATGAAGTCATGGTCTTCGGCCGCGAGACAAAGCGGCCAATAATCTCGGAATTGATCGATCTTGAAGGCATTTTCCCGAATCTGCCGAATGGTGTCGTGCTTCACATTGCCAAATGCGATTTGAATGAACGGACAGGGCATGACGTCCCCGTAGGGATTGAGGTAGAGCTTCTCCTTGACCGTGCCGCAGCCGACCTTGCTCCAGTTGTGATAGAGATCGAGACGGCAATGCGGATTCTCGTGCAGGAGCCGCCTGACCTCTCGCTGATCGTCGTCGGTCAGAACGACGGACGCATTGTCGCGCCAGTGACCGACAGGAACCGCCAGGTTGAACTGGCAGGCAATGCCCATATCCTTCGTCAGCGCAATCAGCTTGCGCAGGCCTTCGCCGCGAATGTTCTCATGCGAAACGGTCGTGCTGACCGAGGCGATGAATCCCATCGCGGTCGCCAGGCTCAGGACGTCCAGGACTTTCTTGTAGGCGCCGTCGCGCCCGCGAAAGCTGTCATGCTCCGCTTCGATGCCGGAATCCAAGCTCAGGCATAGAAAATCGACGCCGGCGGCGCGCAGCGAGCGCAGCCGCTTGGGCGTGGCGGCAAGCCCGTTTGTTGCAACGCTGATGCAGCACTTGTCGGGCGCGAAGGCGCGGATGATGTCTTCCAGGTCCTTGCGCAACAGCGGCTCACCGCCGGTGAAATGAAACAGCACGACGCCGGCGCGGCGCAGGTCGGCGGCGATCGTCTTGTACTCGTCGACGGAAAGCGGCGCCTCGTCAGTCCGCTGCATCGGCAGCGCCGAGCAGTGCGTGCAACTGAGGTTGCACTTGTAGTCGACGGCGATGTCCATGAACCGCATGCGATGGTCGTGGAGCGTCGCGCGCGCGTAATTGACCAGCGTCCGCGCCAGGAATTTCGGTTTTCGCAGGAGGACCTTGCGAATGAAATGGACGTTACTGGTAATGCGCAACAGATCCATGAAAGCGATCTACCAATGCAGACCGGTTTCCCGCTTGATTTGGATCAAGTTCGCCGCGACTTCGGCGGACGGCCGGTGGAGCCGCGCGTCGCTATTTGCGGCGCCTGCGGCGCCGCTTACGCCGAGGTCAACCCGCCGTCGACCACGATGGTCTGCCCGGTGATCGTGCCCGCCGATGGGCCGGCGAGGAAGGCTACGGTGCCGGCGATCTCGTCGACCGTCGCAAGGCGGTGCATGGGGATGCGTTTCAGCATCGCCTCCATATAGGCCTTGTCCGTGCCGGTGCGCTGGCGCGATGGCGATTCCGTCAACAGCCGGCCCGGCGCCACCGCATTGACGGTGATGGCGTGCTCGGCCCATTCGATCGCCAGCATGCGCGTCATCTGCACCAGCGCCGCCTTGCCGATGCCATAGGCCGAGCGCTCGTTCTGGCCGATCAACGCCGCGGTCGAGGAGATGGTGATGATGCGGCCGCCGGCCTGCCGTGCGATCAGATGCCGGCCGACCTGCTGCGTCACGAAGAATGTGCCGGTGACATTGATCGCGAACAGGTCGTCCCATTCCGCCCGCGTGATGTCGACGGCCTTGCGGCGCAAATTTGCGCCGGCATTGTTCACCAGCACGTCGATCGCGCCAAAGCGTTCGAGCGTGGCGGCAACCGCCGCGTCGATGCTCGCCGGCTCGCGCAGATCGAGCGCCAAAGGGAGGGGTTTGGCGTCGATCGCAGCAAGCTCGGCGAGCACCTTGGCGAGGTTCTCCTGGCGGGTGGCGGTCAGCGCCAGGGCAAATCCGTCGCGCGCCAGCGCCAGGGCGGTGGCGGCGCCCACCCCGTACGAGGCGCCGGTGACGAGCGCGACCTTGCCGGCCGGGGTCTGATCCTGTGCCATGGTCTTCGTCTCACGCTTAAGCCCAGCCGCGCGGCTCCGCCTTGATGCTGGCGATCGCCGAAAGTTCGGTCGACAGACCCTGCGCCGCCGTTTCCGGCAAGGCCTGCAGCGGCGGGCGCGGATCGCCGCAGTCGCGGCCCATGACGCGCGACGCGGCCTTGAAGCCCGGCACACCGGCATCGCGCAGCATGCGGAACAAGACGGCGGCGTCTTCCTGTTTGCCGCGCGCCTCCTTGTACTTCTCCGCGCGGCAGAGGTCGTAGAGCTCGCGCACCAGCCGCGGCGCCACCGAGGCGAGCGGCGCCAGCAGGCCGGTGGCGCCGATGGCGCCGGCCGAAATCATGTATTCGCTGCCGGAAATGAGCTGGAAATCGGGGCGCGCCGCACGCGCCACCGTCACCACCTCGATCATGTATTGCCAGTCGAGGCTGGCATCGATCAGCCCGGCGAAATGGGGCAGCTTGCCGATGAGATCGACCACCGATTTGCTGGCGAACTCGACCTCATTCATTTCCTCGGGCTCGTTGAAGACGAAAAACGGCAGGCCACCCGCAGCGCCGATTGCGGCGAAATGCTCGACCAGCATGTGCTGCGGTGGCGTCCAGTAATAGGGAACGCCGCAGATCAGCGCCGCTGCCCCCGTCTGCTTGGCATGGGCGGCGAGCGAGGCGGCAATCGCGGTGCCCGCCTCGCTGACATTGACGACGATGGGCGCGCGCTTGCCCACATGTTTGACGGCAAACTCCAGCAGCGCCATGCGCTCGGCGACCGTGAGGCTGACGGATTCGCCGGTGTGCATCGGCAACGCCAGCGCGTCCGCGCCGTGGCGCAGGTGGAAATCGATGAGCTTGCCGTAGCCGTCATGGTCGATCGCGCCGTTCTTGAACGGCGTCAGCGGCGCATGCACCAGACCGAAATTGAATTGAGCCACGTTGTTGTCCTTGTCGTCACCAGCCATGCGGCTCGCTATCAACAATGCCGAGCTCTTGCAGGCGTTTTTCGATGAACTTGATGCGCTCCGGCGAGGCCGTCGGCAGCGGCGGCCGCGTCGGCCCGACCGGGCGGCCCATGATCACGCAGCCGCCCTTGAGCGAAGAGGGATACTGGTCGCGGAACAGGAGCCAGAGTTGCGACAGCTTGTACTGCGCCGCCCGCGCGCGGTCCCAGTCGCCGGCGACGCAGGACTCGTAGAGCTCGACGCAGAGATTGGGACAGATGGCGCCGGCCGACGAATACGAGCCGGCACCGCCGAGCGACACCGACGGCAGCAGATATTCGACGCCGGCGATCATCGAGAAATCCGGCCGCAGCGGCAGCGCCGCGCGCAGGATCTCGAAGAACTTCTCGCTGTTGAAGCTCGCCTCCTTCATGCCGATGAAGTTCGGCAGCCTTTGAATGAGGCGCGCGGTCAGCTCTCCGGTGAACTCGATACCGTCGAGATAGCTCGGCGAGTTGTAGGCGATCAGCGGCAGGTCGATCGAGGTGCCGAGCCGCACGAAATGATCGAAGATCGCCTCCGGCGGATATTTCCAGAAATAGGGCGTGATCGCGATGATGGCGTCGGCGCCCTTCGCCTGCGCGTGCCGCGCCAGATCGAACGTATCCTCGAGCGCGAGCGCGCTGACGTGGATGGAGACCGGCACGCGCTTGGCGGTCGCCTTGATCGCGACCTCTGCCAGCGCCTTGCGTTCGGCGATGGTCAGGTTGTGCAATTCCGCCTTGTGGTGCGGCCAGGAAATCGCGGTGGCGCCGGTGCGCACATGGAAGTCCACCAGCTTCTCGAAGGTCTCGTAGTCCGGACTGAAATCGTCCTTGAGTGGCGTCACCGGGCTCTGCATCACGCCCTTGAGGACGAGTGTCATGGCAGTCACTTCCTGTCGTGGGTGGGTGCGCGCGGCACCCGCGATGGCGAAGATCGCGGGTGCCGCGGGCGGTGTTGCTACTTCGCGGTGATGTGCGCCGCCTTGACCACCTTGCCCCAGCGCTCGCCTTCCGAACGCACGAACTTGGCGTAGGCTTCGGGCGAGGCGCTCGGCTCCGGCGTCATCGCGAGCTTCGCGTAGCGCGCCTTCACGTCCGGATCGTTGAGCGCCTTGACCACGGCGTCGTGCAGCTTCTTGACGATCGCCGGCGGCGTGCCGTGCGGCGCGCAAAGGCCGAACCATTGCACCGCGTCGAAGCCCGCGACCCCCTGCTCGGCGAGCGTCGGAATGTTCGGCGCGGCCGCCGAGCGCTTGGCGCTGGTCACGCCATAGGGGATGAGCCGGCCGGACTTGAATTGGCCAAGCGCGATGGTCAGGTCCGGCACGTCGAGCTGCACGTTTCCGGCGATAACGCCATTAAGCGCCGGATGCGTGCCGCGATAGGGCACGTGCAGCATCTTCACGCCGGTCTGCTGGGCGAACAATTCGACGATAAGCTGCGACAGGCTGCCGACGCCGCCCGAGCCAAAAGCGACCTTGCCCGGATTGGCCTTCAGATATTTGATCAACTCTTTCAGGTTCTTCGCCGGCAGCTTCGGATTGCCGACGAGCACGCCGGGCACGGTGACCGTGCGCGAGATCATGGCGAAGTCATAGATATTGTACGGCACGGTCTTCAGCACGAACTGGTTGATCACGTGCGAGGAGATCATGGCGAGCAGCGTATAGCCGTCGGGCGAGGCCTTCGACACGGCCTGCGCGCCGATATTGCCGCTGGCGCCCGGGCGGTTCTCGATCACCACGGTCTTTCCCAGGATCTCGCCCAGTTTCGGCGCCAGGATGCGCGCCTGCGTGTCGGTGCCCCCGCCGGGCGGGGACGGCACGATCAGCGTGATATTGCGGCTGGGATAGTCGTCGGCCCGGCTCGGCGCGCCCGTGAGGGCGAACGCGACGGCGACGACGGCGCCGGTCAAAGCAGCGAGCCGAAGGCTCCTGCCGCACCACGATTGTCCAGACTGCATATTGGTTCCTCCTCTTGCCGCGCACGTTTATCCCGCGCGCTGTTTGTCTTCGGCTTGCGGTCAGTTGCTCGACGAGCCTAGTAGATTTTTCGCCAGCAGCGTGGTTCATTGTGTTTCAACTCTGCAATTGACAATGAAAGCGCCCCATGGACCGGCTGCATGGCGTCCTCGTGTTCCTGAGCGTGGTGGAGACGCGCAATTTCAGCGAAACCGCGCGATCGCTCGGCGTCAGCACCTCGGCGGTCAGCGCCGCGGTGCTCCGTCTCGAGCAGAAGCTCGCCGTGCGCCTGCTCAACCGCACCACGCGGCGGGTGAGCCCGACCGCGGAGGGGCTCGAGTTCTATCAGCGCGCCAAGCAGATCATCAGCGACCTGGAAGAGGCCGAGAGCAGCGTCAGCCGCTCCGGCCGGCAGCCGAGCGGGCGCTTGCGCATCGGCATGCCCTCGGCGCTCGGCCGGTTGTGGGTGATCCCGCGGCTGCCGGAATTCACCAGCGTCTATCCGTCGGTGTCGCTGGAGATCGTCAGCGGCGATTTCCTCAGCGCCACGCATCGCGAGAGCCTCGACGCGGCGATCCAGACCGGCGAACTGCCCGCCTCGCGCATGATCGTGCGCAAGCTCGCCTCCGTCGACTATGTCGTCTGCGGCGCGCCCGTCTATCTGGCGGAGCACGGCCGGCCGAAGACGCCGGCCGACCTGCGCGACCACACCCGCCTCAGCTATCGGCGGCCGCGCAACGGCCAGATCCGGCAATGGCGCTTTGCGCGCGGGCGCACGGTCGAGCAGGTGGCCTCCGGCAGCGCCACGGTCTTCAACAGCGGCGAGGCCTTGATCGCGGCGGCCACGGCCGGTCTGGGGCTGATCCAGGTGGCCGAATATTACGCGCAGCCGGCGCTCGCCGCCGGCCATCTGGTCGAAGTGCTGCCGGAATATAAGACCTCTGCCTACGATATTTCGGTGGTGTTCCAGCAGCGCAAGCGCATCGCCCCGCGCCTGCGGGTTTTTGTCGATTTCCTGGTCGATATGTTCAATCCCCCGCCCTGGGCCGGGCATTGATCCGAGCGTCGCAATCGCTGCCCTCCCCGCAGCTGTCTGCCAAAGGCCGATCGTCGGGGTCCGGCCGGCCGGCCAGCCGCGGTATTTCCGGCGGACGCCCCGGGGGCTAGCCGGGCGCCGGCGCGCCAAAACCCGCGATTTGATACGTATCAATAGCTTTTCGGGCCCGGCGGCTATGGTTTCGGCGAACTCCGCGGAACTTGGGCGCGAGGGAGCAGCAGGCAGCGAAAAGCTGGCCATGGCGGGTTGCGGCCCTTTCCGGCGCTGAAAGGAACGTACCGGCAGCCATGCAGTCGCGCACCCTGAAGTTCAAGGTCGTGCTCTACCTGACCATCGCGCTGTCGGTGGCCATGCTGCTGTTTACCGGCGTCGCCGCCTGGTACATGCACAACCAGATCCTCGCCTCGGTCTCCGACTACGTCATCCAGCTCTCGCAGGTGATCACCCGCAGCACGCGCTTCGCCATGCTGCAGAACCAGCCGGCCTATGTCGACCGCATCATCCACGACGTGGCGAACCAGGAGAAAATCCACCGGGTGCGGATTCTGGCCAATGACGGCCGGGTGATCTTTTCCACCCACGCGCCCGAGGTCGGGCAGACGGTGAACTGGACGCAGTTCCCCGAGCCGATCGCGCGCAACGACCGGACCTGGACGTTCAAGAGCCCGGATGGCCAGTCGCTGCTCGGCAGCCGCGAGATCATCCGCAACGAGCCGTCCTGCTACAACGCCGCCTGCCATCACCATTCCAAGGAAACGCCGGTCCTCGGCGTGCTCGACATCGACTATTCGCTGGATTCGATCGACACCAAGCTGCGCGCCTCCACCATCGGCATTGCCAGCTTCTCCATCGGCTTCATCCTCATCGCCTCGCTGGCGGTCGCCTTCTTCATCCACCGGCTGATCTATCTGCCGTTGCGCGACCTCGAAAGCGGCGCGACGCGGCTCGCCAACGGCAATCTCGACCAGCCCATTCCGGTGCGCAGCGCCGACGAATTCGGCAAGCTTGCCATTTCGTTCAACGGCATGACCGAGGCCTTGCGCAAGTCGCGCGAGCAGTTGCGCGAATGGGGCCACACGCTCGAACAGAAGGTTGAGGCGCGCACGCAGGAGCTGCGCCGCGCGCAGGCGGAGACCATGCGCGGCGAGAAGCTCGCCTCGGTCGGGCTGCTCGCCTCCGGCGTGGCGCACGAATTGAACAACCCGCTCACCGGCATCCTCACGTTCTCGCACCTGGTGCGGCAGAAGATGCCGGACAAGAGCGCCGACGCCGAGGACATGGACCTGGTGATCCGCGAGACCAAGCGCTGCGCGGCGATCATCAAGCGGCTGCTCGATTTCGCGCGCGAGAAGCAGCCGGAAAAGAAATTCACCGACATCAACCAGGTGATCGAGGATACTGTGCGCATCGTCGAGCGGCCGGCGCACCTGCGCGATATCGAAATCACCATGGATCTCGACCCCACTTTGCCGCCGATCTGGATCGATGCCGACCAGATCAAGCAGGTGATCATGAACATGCTGGTCAATGCCCAGCACGCGGTCGAGGAAAAGGGCAATATCGTCATCCGCACGCGCCGCGCGGCCACGCCCCGGATGACCCCGCAGTCGAGCGAGCCCATTTCGATGGTGGAAATCACCATCGCCGACACAGGTTGCGGCATTCCCGAGCAGAGTTTGCGGCGTATATTCGACCCGTTCTTCACCTCCAAGGCCGTGGGCAAGGGCACCGGCCTCGGCCTGTCGGTGAGTCATGGGATTGTCGAGGGCCATGGCGGCCTGATCGAGGTACAAAGCACCGTGGGCGAAGGTTCGACATTCAGCGTGTTTCTGCCGCTGACGGCGCCGCCCGGCGCATCCGAGACGAATACGAGCAGGAGCATTCAATGAGCGCGCGAATTCTGGTCGTCGACGACGAAGAGATCGTCATCCGGAGCTGCACGCGCATTCTCGACGGCAGCGACTACCAGATCGAGGCCGCGCATGACGGCCGCGAGGCGCTGCAGCGGGTCGATCAGAACGCCTACGACATCATGATCCTCGACATCATGATGCCGAATATCGGCGGCCTGGAAGTGCTGCGCCGGGTCAAGGAAGGCCATCCCGACATCGACGTCATCATGATCACCGGCTTGTCGCAGATCGACACCGCGGTGCAGGCGATGAAGCTCGGCGCCTTCGACTATATTTCGAAGCCGTTCGAGCCGGACGAGCTCAAGCTGGTGGTGCAGCGGGCGCTGGAGCGGCGCCAGCTCATGCAGGAGAACCTCAATCTCAAGAGCGAGATTTCCTCCAAATACCGGTTCGAGAACATCATCGGCTCGAGCCCACAGATGCAGGCGGTCTACCGGCTGGTGGCGCAATGCGCGCCGACCAATTCCACCGTGCTGCTGACCGGCGAGAGCGGCACCGGCAAGGAGCTGATCGCGCGCGCCATCCACTACAACAGCCTGCGCAAGGACAAGCCCTTCGTGCCGGTGGACTGCAATTCGCTGAGCGAGAACCTGTTGGAAAGCGAGCTGTTCGGCCACGTCAAGGGCGCCTTCACCGGCGCCGTCACCAACAAGAAAGGCATGTTCGAGGTGGCCAACTCGGGCAGCCTGTTCCTCGACGAGATCGGCAATTTTTCGCTGTCGATCCAGGCCAAGATGCTGCGCGTGCTGCAGGAGCGCGAGTTCCGCCAGGTCGGCGACACGAAGACGCTGCAGGCCAATTTCCGGCTGATCACCGCCACCAACAAGGATCTCAAGGCGATGGTCGGCACCGGCACGTTCCGCGACGACCTCTACTACCGCATCAACATCTTCCCCATCCACGTGCCGGCGCTACGCGAGCACAAGGACGATATCCCGGCGCTCGCCTACCATTTCCTCAAGTCGGTCAGCACCGAGCTCGACAAGAAGGTCACCGAAATCTCCGAAGGCGCCATGAGCGCGCTCACCAATCACAACTGGCCGGGCAACGTGCGCGAACTTGAGAACGTCATCCAGCGGGCGGCGATCCTCACCAGCGACAATGTCATCCGCCAGGCTCACCTGGTCAGCATCATCGATCCGCTGCAGCAAGCCGACGACGTCTCGGTGCCGCGCACCGGCGACGAGCTCAAGCGGCTGAAGAAGGCCATGCGCGAGAAATCGGTCGAGGACATCGAGCGACAGTTCGTGCTCGAGGCGCTCAAGCGCAACGAGTGGAACGTCACCCGCAGCGCCGAGGATACCGGCATGCAGCGGCCGAACTTCCAGGCGCTGATGAAGAAGTACGCGATCCGCGTGCGCGACACCGAATACGACGTCGGCGGCAAATAGCCGTTCCGTTCAATTCAACCGCGGCCGCGCCAGGGCGCTTATCCAAGAAAGCCCGCTGAGAGCCGACCTATTAGTCCTGGTCATGGCCCAAGTTTACACCCGGGCCGGCCGAAGGCAGGACCCGGTTGCCCGCGCATGACGCTGTGCGGGTTTCAATTCCCCGCAATCCTACCTATGCGCCGGCTCAACCCTCCTCGCCTTCCGGCACGACCTCCACCTCGTCATAGCCGGTCATCATCGCGCGGAAATGCGCCAGCCGCGTGTGACCCAGCGTGCCGAGATAGACGTGAACCAGGATGTAGAAGACGAAGGCGATGAAGATGAGCACGTGCACGGTGTCGATCACCCGCACGCCGCCGAAGAAATTGACCTGGGCGGAGAAGCGGTTGACGTCCCATAACAGGATGCCGGTGTAGATCTGGATGGGAAACAGCAGCATGACCACGACCTGGTAGGTCATGCTCTGCAGCGGGTTGAACTTGCGATAGATGGTGGGATGGAACGGGTTTGGATCGCCCTTGAAGATGCCGTAGCCATAGAAATAAGCCTGCTTCAGCGCGCCGGTGAAGAATTTCCGCGGGTTCAGCTCCGCGTGATAGGCCCTGATCCGCTGCGAGAACAGATAGAACACGAACCACACGCAGAAATTGGCGATCAAGACGAAGCCGGTCACGTTGTGCACGCTGACCGCCGTCTTGAATGAGACGATGTCGAACAGGCCGACATAGCGGATCTGCATGCCGGTAAAGATCATGATCAGGAAGCCGACGGCATTGATCCAGTGCCAGATGCGGACCGGCAGCGGGTGGATGTAGATTGTTTTCATGTGCTCCATGTCGCTGTTCCTTTCAGCCCGCGCCGTCATGCCGCCTGGGGACCGGGTCCATTGCCCGGCTTGCCGTCGTGGTCGCCCTTGCCGCCCGTTGCGCCGTGCGGGTGATAGAAGCCGTAGAACCTGAAGATCCAGCCGAGCGCGACGTGGCCCACGGCGATGCCGAGGCCGCCGACAATGGCGAGGATCAGGAGGATGTCGAGGATTTTGATGCGGGTGCCGCCGATCGCGTAGAAGCCGCTGACCGAGCCGAGCGAGATCACCGAATTGAGCACATCGGCATTGGCGCCGTAGCCGACCCGGCGACCGTCCGGCCCGATCAGCGAGATGGTCACGCTCTGGAAGGCCTTGGACCCGGAGCTGTGGCAGGTGTTGCAATCGCTGATCGCCTTGCCCTTGCCGGCGAGCTCATGCATCTGCACGCCGTTGGCCGCTTCCAGTCGCCCGCGCAGCACGGTCTTGTCGGTAATGCCGCTGCGGTTGAGCGTCTGCAGGAAGCTCCATAGCGTGCGCGCGTCGATCCCCTTGCTGTCCGAACGCACGCTGGCGTCGAACAGCGGCACGCCGAGTTGCTCGGTTCCGCGCACCGTCGCCTTCTTGCTGTCGATCAGCATCAGGTCGACCTTGCGCTGCGCGGTGGGCGCGTGACAGGCGGGGCAGGACACCACCTCGAAATGCAGGGCGGCATTGGGCAGCCATCGCTCGTGCTTTTCCAATACGCCGGCATGGCAGCCGAAGCAGGCCGCTTCCGGCCCCTGGGCGAGCGTGCCGACGCTCGTCGGCTTCACCGCATGGGCGCTATGGCAGTCCGAACAGAGCGGCGCATAGCTCTGCTTGACGTGCAGCCGCGCCTGGCCGTGCATACTGTTGCGGTAGGCGTTGTAGATCTTGTCGTGGCATTTCTTGCAGGGAATCTGGTCGACGGTCGCCGCCGCCCCTTTGATCACCGCATGCGGATTGTGGCAGTCGGTGCAGATGGGGGCATCCGGGTTGCCGGCGCGGACCAGCGCCGCGTGGATACTGGATTGCCACTGGTTGAACATGTCCGCATGGCAATTGCGGCATAGCTGGGTCGTGGTGACCGCAAAGCTGCGCGCGCTCTTGATCTTGTTGTCGGCCGGCGGGTGCTTGGCCGGGTTGATGTCGGAATGGCAGCCGGTGCAGCCGATGGCGCGATGCACCGACCTCTCGAAGGGGCCGGCCGGAACATGCAGTTGCAGGACGGCGCCATCCTCCAGCTTCTTGGTCATGCCGGCAAAGCCATGACAGCCGAGGCAAAGCTTGTCCGCCGCCGAGGGGGCCGGCGCCGCAGCCGGCTGGGCGGCCGGGGCTGCGGCCGGCTTGGTGTCTTGCGCCACGGCGGAGGGCGGCGCGGCGGCCAACAGGGCGAAGGTTGCGAGGATGGTGAGGATCGAAAAACGATTACGTGAAAACGCGTATAGTCTTTCGCACAGGGCGCGGGTACCGGCCATTTTTGTCCCCATGGACGTTCGGTTCAATACGTGCCGGGGGGCATTGCCCGCCCCCCGGGTCATCGCATGCTTATGATGGCGTGCCGCAGCTTCGCTGCCCTTTCATTGATCTATCTCATTCGCTGCGCGCACCGCCGCCCAGCATTGCCCGACCGCCCATCCAGGCCAGCATGACCAGGCCGATGAAGGGGAACACGGTGACATAGGCCAGGCCGAGGAACGGGGCCGCCACGAACAGCCCGCCGTATTTCAAGCCGGTACCGACCTTGCTCAGCAGGCCGTTCTGGTTGGCGGCACGGAACGCCAGCATGGCGATCACGCCGGCGCCGACGAAGGGGAAGGCGATGATGTAGGCGAGGCCGATGAAGGGGGCGGCGAAGAACAGGGCGATGTTGAGCAGCGCGCTCTGCGGCTTCACCTCCTCTTCCACCGCCGCCTTGGCAACCGGCGCGACTTCCGCGTCCGCGGCTTGCGGAACCGACAGCACCGTGCGGGCGCTGCCTTCGATCATCTCGGGAGACAGCGGCTTGTGCAGGAAGCTCTTGACGCCCGCGGCCTTGGCCCGCGCCTCGGCCTCGTCATTGCCGTAGCCGGTGATGATGACCACCGGGGTCCAGGGCTGGTTGGCCTTGAGCTGCTCGGCCATATCGAGGCCGCTCATGCCGGGCATGCGGATGTCGGTATAGACGACGTCGTATTTCTCCTCGCCGAGCTTGCGCAGCGCCTCCTCGCCGTTCTCGGCGGAGATGACGGCGTAACCCTTGCCGGTGAGGACCCGGTCGAAGCTCTTGCGGACCACGGGATCGTCGTCGACAACGAGGACTTTGCGTAATGCGGTCATGACTGTCTCCTTTTGGAATTCTCAGGTGTTCTGGCGTTCGGTTTCGCCGGGGGTGCGGTTCAGGCGGCCCCCGCGGCGGTATCGGGAATGCGTTGCAGCGCCCAGGTCTTGCGGGTGATCGCGCTGTCGGTGACGTTGATCACGTCCTGCGGGGCCATCGGCTTGGACAGATAGTCGTAGGCGCCGAGCCGCACTGCTTCCTTGGCGCTGTCCACGGTCGGGTAGCCGGTGATGATCACCACCTCGCTCTCCGGCCATTTCTGTTTGATGGTGCGCAGCACCGACAGGCCGTCCTGTCCGGGCATGCGCATGTCGAGCAACACGACGTCGACGGGGTCCCGCTCCATGGTCTGCAGCGCTTCCTCGCCATTGCTGGCGGCTTCGACGTTGCAGGACAGGCTCTCCAGCGACCGCCGGTAGCTCCGCCGAACCACTTCGTCGTCGTCGACGATGAGAATTTTTCTTTTGTCGTTCATCTTCGCCACCGTGTTTGCACTTCGAGGTCTCGCCAAGGGATGAGCAAGGCCCGTGCCAGAGCCGTGGCGGCGACTATTTTTGTTGTATTTTCAATGCCTTATCTCGAGCGGCCGGAAAATTGGCGCCCCAAGAGGCAGACGCGAAGTACAAAATTTTCATGCAGCGCCTGCGGGACGACGGACAAAACCATCGGCTTTTCAAGTCTATAAGCGCACGGTGCGGCGCATAAAGTTTTTATCGAAAGCACGCGTGCCGGCGATTTTTCTTTTAACGCGAAGATTTAAATACCGGTTGGAACCGATGTCTCATTGCATGCCTTTCATGAAGAATAAGCTTGCGGTGCAGCACTGCATGCGACGCAACGCCTCACAGCTTCTCGCTTCCCGCAGGGTCTGTTAGCTTCAATTCGTTCTAATGATGTCGCGAGTAACGGCATCAGAACTCCTAGGAGATCGGAAATGAAAAAGGCGACGACAGTTTTGGCTGCGGTGGCGTTTGGCCTCGCGATGATACTGGCGGGGTCCGGCCAATCGCTGGCGAATCCGGCGATCGCGCAGAAGACCGGCAAGGCGTGCGGCGCGTGCCACACGACCCCCCCGGCCCTCAACGCCGCCGGAAAGAAGTACAAGCAGAGCATGGGCAAGTAGCCCGACCGCTTTCGAAGCAATTCGCCTGAAGCGCGGATTGCCATTCGAATCTGAGCGCCAACAGTTGGCGCAGCCAGTACCGGACGCGGGCAATCCAAGGGGGCGACATCTCCGCCGGATTGCTTCGCGTCCGGTATTTATTGCGGGCGATGGCGGAGCGAACGGTCGGCCGGGGTTGGCGCCGGCCGTGGAGTTCGCTAGGTGTGGGCCCATCCGCAGGCGACCCGCCTGCCCCGCCGGTCGCCCCGCCCGAGGCGCCAAACGCGCCTTTGCCCATGACACTGCTCACCAGCCCGCTCACCACCGACCTCTACGAACTCAACATGGTCCAGGCCTATCTGGACCGCGGCGAGGATAAGGAGGCGGTGTTCGAATTTTTCGTGCGGCGGCTGCCGGCGCGGCGCGGCTTCCTCATGGCGGCGGGGCTCGAGGACGCGCTCGCCTATCTGGAGACGCTGGCCTTCACACCGGCCGAAATCGACTGGTTGAAAAGCACCGGTCGGTTCAAGCCGAACCTGCTCGATTATCTTTCCGGCTTCCGCTTCACCGGCGACGTCCACGCCATTCCCGAAGGCAGCGTGTGCTTTGCCTATGAGCCACTCATCCGCATCACCGCGCCGCTGCCGCAGGCGCAGCTCGTGGAATCGCGGCTGATCAACATCCTGCATTACCAGACGCTGATCGCCTCCAAGGCCGCGCGCATGGTGCTGGCGGCGCCCGGCAAGGCGCTGTCCGATTTCGGCCTGCGCACCGCCCATGGCGCCGAGGCCGGGCTCTATTCGGCGCGCGCGAGCTATATCGCGGGCTTCGCCGGCGCCGCCAATGTGCTGGCCGGCGAGCGCTACGGCATCCCCATCGTCGGCACCATGGCGCATTCCTATGTGCAGGTGCATGGCGACGAGGCTCAGGCCTTCGAGGACTTCGCCCGCTCGCGCCCCGACGGCGTGATCCTCTTGATCGACACCTACGACACCGAGGCCGGCGCGCGCAAAGTGGTGGCGCTGGCGCCGCGGCTGAAGGCCGACGGCATAGCCATCCGCGGGGTGCGCATCGACAGCGGCGATCTCGCCGCCTCGGCGAGAAAGGTGCGCGCCATCCTCGATGACGGCGGGCTCAAGGATGTCATCATCCTGGTCAGCGGCGGCATCAATGAAGACGTGCTGCAGACCATGATGAAGCAGCAGGCGCCGATCGACGGCTACGGCATCGGAGTCAACCTCGACGCCTCGATCGACGCGCCGGCGCTCGACTGCGCCTACAAGCTGCAGGAATATGCCGGCACGCCGCGCCGCAAGCTGTCGGAAGGCAAGCAGACCTGGCCCGGGCGCAAGCAGGTCTGGCGCAGCTACGACACCGACAGGCGCATGCGCGGCGACGTGCTTTCGCTTGAGACCGACAGCCAGGCGGGCGCCACGCTGATCGGCCCGGTGATGCGCGGCGGCAAGCGATTGGCGCCGGCGCCGACGCTGGACGAGATCCGCGCGCATGCGGCGGCCGAGCTCAAGCGCCTGCCGACACCGCTGCGGCGGTTGGAAACCGGCTTCGACTATCCGGTCGAGGTGGCCGCGGCGCTGAAGGCGCTCGCCGCCGAGGCGGATCGCCTGACGCGGCGATAAGCCCGCAACCAATCCCATCGTCCCGCGACAACCCGCAACGCGCACAGGATCCGTGCGCTGGCCGGTTGTGTTCATCGACTCGCATGGGTACCAATGAAGCTCGCCTCGACCACGGCTTCCGCGGGAGACATGCATGGGACGGCCAAGGAAGCCCGTTCTTTGCCTCACATTCGATAACATGGGTGAGGCGCACAACGTCTTCCTCGGCAAGTCGGCGGTGCCAGACCCGGCAGCGCCGGCAATGACCGTCGGCTTTCCGAATATCCTGCGTCTGCTGGCGACTTACGATCTCCGCGCGACCTTTTTCGTCGAAGGCTGGAGCGTCCTCCATTACGGAGATGTCATCGACTCGCTGTTGCGCGGCGGTCACGAAATCGGCTTGCACGGCTGGATCCATGAAGTCTTTGCCGATCTGCCCGAAAGAACCGCCCGCCAATATGTCAATGACGGCTTGCAGGTGATGAAGCTGCGCGGTGTGCGGCCCAAAGGTTTTCGCGCGCCGGGCGGCAGGATCGGCCCCTATGGGCGGCAGATCCTCAGCGAATCCGGATTTTCCTTTGACAGCAGCGTGGACACGGCGATGCCGTCGGAAATTCCGGTCGACATCGGCGAATACGGCGGCGACGGACTGAAGCGATTACCGAACGGCCTGACTGGAATACCCTGGCAATGGTTCATGATCGACGCCGTTCACTACATGCTGGCCAAAAACGGCCTGCGCCATCCCGAGGATCTTGCCGGTTACTGGAGCAATATCATTCGCAACGTCGCGCGCGCGAACGGCTTGGTCACCATCATTTGTCATGCGCACGTGACCGGCGTCGATCCCGACCGCGTCTCCGCGTTGGAGACGGTGCTGAAGTTGGCACTGGAGCTCGGCTTTGACATTCTGCCGGGCGAATTGGCCATGCGGCGGACCGAGTATTTGACGTGATCGAGGCCTGACGCCGTCCTGGTCATCCATGTTCGCCGGCACCGCGTTTGTCTTCTAGCCCGCGCAATTCCAGCCACGCGCGCTATCGCCGTAGACCGCGTGGCCGCTCTCGGTCACCACCACGGTATCCTCGAGCTTGATGAAGCCGCGGCTCGGGTGCTTGAGCGTGGTCTCCACCGACACCACCATGCCCGGCTCGAGCGGCTTGTCGGCATCGTCGGCCGGATACGGCACCGGGCCGCTGTCGGTGAGGCGCGGCGCCTCGTGGCTGACCAGACCCATGCCGTGGGCAAGGAATTCGAGCTGATTGTGGAACTTGGAGCGTGTCACCAGAGGCTCGGCGGCGGCATAGATCTCACGCCCGAGCGCGCCCGGCCGCGCGGCGGCAAAGCCGGCGCGCTGGATGCTCTCGATCTCGGCCAAGAGGTCTTCGAGCTCGGCATCCGGCTCGCCGTGGATCGCCATGCGGCAAATGTCGCCGATATAGCCGTGATTGTTGCCGCCGGAATCGAGCGACATGATCTCGCCCGTCTCCCAGCGCTGCTCGGAGGGCGCCCGGTTGAAGCTGGTACCGCAGGTGATCAGGCAATATTCGAAGGTGAGCCCGCGCAGCGTCTCCTCGCGCCGCAGCGTTTCCACCACGTCGGCCTTGGTCGTGCCCGGCGGCGACTTGGCGATGGTCGCCAGCATGGAGTCGATCACCGCCTCGGAAGCGTATTTGAGCTTTTCCAGCTCCTCCGGTGATTTCACCAGCCGCTGACGCTCCATCACATAGAGCGCGTCGACCCAATCGGCGTCGGGATAGGCCGCGCGCAGGACTTTGGACGCGTCATAGGGTAGGAAGCCGAATTCGGTGGCGATGCGCTTGGGCTTCATGCCCGCCTTGCGCATGTGATCGACCGCCTTCTGCATGGCATCGACGGAGCCGCTGGCCGAGGTTTGCACCTCCGGCGCCCACAGCGGCTTGGCCTGCTGCTGGAAAGTCTCCAGGCGATGGCCGATGTAGGCGGACTTCTCCGGCTGGCCCTTGGCATAGACGAACACCGGCAGATAACGGGTGATGCCGGTCGCATCCATGTAGTCGAAGAAATTGGCGCGGTGGCCGCCGAGCAGATACTGCACATTGTGCTTGGAGGTGGCGAGCAGCACGTCGATGCCGGCCGCGTCCATCAGTCGGTCGAGCCGGGCGTTGTCGAACGGGATCGCGAGCCCTTTGGCGGGCGCGGCGTTGACGTTCATGGTGATCTCCCTGCCGCGGCGTCTGTCGCGCCGTCAACGCGGGAAGCCTAGCGCATGATCCCGAAAAAGCCAGTCCCCCGGCCGATCCGGGACGGCGACCGGCTTTCCGGTAAGGATCAGGCAGCCGCGGAGGCCGACCAGAGTTCCCGGCTCGCCAAACGGGCCCCTTCGACCAGCGATTCCAGCTTCGCCCACATGATGGTGGGGTGGACGCGGCGGTGGAACGGCCCTTGCGCGAAGCCGCAGTCGGTGCCGGCGATCACGTTCTCGCGGCCGACCAGTTTCGCCAGGCGCACGATGCGCTCGGCCACCAGTTCGGGGTGCTCCACCACATTGGTGGCGTGGCTGATGACGCCGGGGATGAGCACCTGGCCGGGGGCGAGCTTGGCCTGCTGCCAGACCTTCCATTCATGCTCGTGGCGCGGATTGGCGCCCTCGATGACATAGGCGCCGACCTTCACCTTGAGGATCAGGTCGGCGATGTCCTTCAGCGGCACGTCGCTGACATGCGGGCCCGGCCAGCTTCCCCAGCAGACGTGATAGCGGATGCGCTCGGCCGGCAATCCTGCGATGGCGTGATTGATCAGCTCCACCTGGCGCGAAAGCCAGCGCCGGTAGTCATCGAAGCTCGCCGGCGGCACCATGCGGTCATAGGTCACTGCATTGCGCGCGTCATCGAGCTGCACCAGGAAGCCGGCATCGATGATCATCTTGTATTCGGTGCGCATGGCCTCGGCGATCGCCGCCATCAGATCGTCGTCGTTCTTGTAGTACTCGTTCTTGCGGTCGGGGATGACGCTTGCCGGCGCGGCGACCGGCATGAAGGCCTCTTCCACCTTCACGCCGCCGAGTGCGGCCTTGAAGTTGTCGATGTCGCGCTGCAGCTCCGCCTGTCCGGTGTACTGGATGGGCGAGACGCAAACGGCATCGACCGCGGTAACGATGCCGTCGCGCGCGTCGAGCTCGGTATAGAATTCGGCAAAGCGCGCGCGGTCGGCGCCGCGCTTGAACGGGTTGGCGGCCTCGCTCTTGATCGGCCGCCGCTCGAAGCCGGAGAGCCGCTCCAGCACATATTGCGACCAGCTGATCGACTTGCCGAACTCGCCGTCGCTGACCACGTCGACGCCGGTCTCGGCCTGCTGGCGCACCACGGCGGCGACGGATTGGGTCAGACAGCGCTGGTAGGCCTGCTCGTCATAAGGCTTGCCCGCCTGCTTCAGGCGCAGGAAGTCCTGCAAATCGGGCGGCCGGATCAGGCTGCCGACATGGGTGGTGAGGATACGGTCGCTGCTGCGCTTCATGGTCGCTCTGCCGTTTGCAAAAAGCCCGCCCCGCTATGCCCGGCGCGGACGGCAAAGGCAATGCGTGGGCGAGGCCCCAATGATGCTGCCTCTACCCTCGCCCAAGGGGAGGGTCGACCGCTTGAGCGAAGCGAAAGCGGTCGGGTTGGGGTGACGGCATTGCTGTCGCGCACCTTGAAAGGAAGATCACGCCCTCCCGGCGCGCGGACGCGCGCCGACCTTCCCCTTCAGGGGGAGGTGAAGAAAGCCCCCTACCCTTTCATCACCCCGATCATCTGCTCGAGCCGCGCCGGTCGCGGCAGGCCGGGCACAAACGGCGATCGCGGCCGCCCCCGCAAGGAAGCGGCCGCGATTGGTTTGGGCGCGCTAGGTTACGGCCGGACCTTGCCTTTCATATCGACGCCCGCCTTGCCGCTCTGGGCCAGGCTGTCGAGCGAGTCATAGAGCAGTTGCAGCACGTAGCGGCCGTTGTGATAGGCGCCGCCCGGATCGCGCAGCGCGTAGGTGTAGTTATAGACCGCTTCCAGCAGGCGCGGCGTATAGGCCGGATATTTGTTGGCCATGGTCATCTCTTCCGGGTCGACCCGGCCGTTGCCGTTCTTGTCGGCGTACCAGTGCGGATATTCCAGCTCGGTCTCGGCGATCGCCACGCCGCCGACGTTCTTGGCGTAGGTCTGGATCGCCGCGTAAAGCTGCTTCTGCAAGCCGGCGATTTCCTTCGCCAGGCCTTCTTCCTTGCCGTTGCCGTCGACGTCGCCCTTGGTCGACATGCGGATATTGGTGAGATCGGCAAGCTGCCTGATGCCGTCATGGCAGCCGCCGCAGCGGTCGATCATCACCTCGCCGGTATGCGGCTGATGGCAGCCGGTGCAGGTGCTCACATTCGGCATGTGCGCGAAGCGCCCGACATAGGTCTTGCCGTCATACTGATAGCCGACCTTGGCCTCGCCGCCATACATCGTCGCCCCGGCGCCGAAGAAATGCACATGGATGAAGTTGAGTTTGGGGTTCGGCGTGTCGAGCGGCATGCCGGCCACGGCCTTGTTCACCCTGTCCGTCGACTCGCGGCCCTGATGGCAGGTCATGCACAGGTTGGCGTCGTTGTTGCCGGTATCGACGCTCACCCCGCTGGGGAAGGTCACCTTGGCAACCTTGTGCCGCGCATAGGTCAGCATGTCGGCGTGGCAATTGGTGCAGGCAAAGCCGTTCTTGACGTGCTGGGCGGCGGTGACCTTGCCGGTCTTCAGGTATTCGGGAACCTTTTCGGCGCCGTGGCAGCGCGCGCAGACGGCGGGGATCTCCTTCGCCTTGTCCCAGTAGTGGAACGCCTCGGCATTGCGCTTGAAGTGGCCCTGCCAGAATTCCAGCTTCACGCCGACTTCGGTTTTCTCCTGCGACCAGACTGGTGTCGCGCCGAGCAGGCACACCGCCAGCAGCGTGACAGACATTGCGATGGATTTTCGTGACGGAAGACGGATTGGCATGGTGCCCCCCATTTCGCGCAGAGTCGCGAAAGCGCTCAGGGCAATCTGCTAACTACCGCGGTGTGAAACTGTCATTGACCCACGTCAACGTGTGGGCTCGATCAGATCAAGCCGGCGTCACGCGGCGCTTTTGGCGGCAGGCTTGGGGGCAATGGTCGCAATCGACGTAGCGCCGGTGGTCGGCACATCGTCCTTGCGCTCAACCATCATGCCGAGCGTTGCGACCTCGACGCGGTTGCGGCCGCGCTCCTTGGCGAAATACAGCGCCTGGTCGGCCTGCGCCAAGAGCTCCGGCACGTCGAGCACCGGCGCGTCGCAATGCACGAGGCCGATGCTCACCGTGGCGCCGACCGGACGGCTGTCGACGTCCTGCGCCGCCTTGGCGAAGCTCTCGCGGATGCGCTCGGCCACGCCCATCGCCTTATCCACGCTGGTGTCGCGCAGCACGGCGGCGAATTCCTCGCCGCCGAGGCGGCCGAGCAGGTCGGAGGCGCGCACCGATTGCCGCGCGGTCTTGGTGAAAATCTCCAGCACGCGGTCGCCGAGCGCATGACCGAAGCGGTCGTTGATCGACTTGAAGTGATCGAGATCGATCAGCAGCACCGCTGTCGGCCGCGGATCGCCGGTATGGCGCTTGGCGAGCTGCGCCGCGTCCTGCACGAAGGAACGGCGGTTGGCGATGCCGGTGAGCGGATCGACCATGGCGGCGGTGCGGTGGCGCAGCTCGGTGCGCTCCTTGGCCATCGCCAGCAGGATGAAGGCGATCGAGATGGTGAACAGCAGCGCTTCGAAGCTGAGCACGGTCAGCCACACGCTGTTGTAGATGGCGCCGTTCGCCGGCGACCAGGGCAGCAGCGTGACCAGCGGTGTGCGCAAGAGGAACAGCGCGCCATGCGCGAACAGCATGAAGATCGCCGGCCAGCGCGACACCAGGGGCTCGCTGCGCCCGCGCCAGAACTCGAAGGCGGTGAGCCACGTGTAGCCGGTGATGATGCCGGAGGCGATCAGCGCGCGCACGGCGACCGCATCGGAGAGCACCGGCAGCCGGCAGACCAGCAGCCAGATCACGGCGCCGGTCACCATGTAGACCGGCTCGACCGGCCGCCCGTCGAACACGCGCGCGCCGGTCCAGGTCACCGCGAAGGCGGTGAACAGCAGCGCATTGGCGAGATCGATGGAGATCAGGTCGGGCGCCGAACCGTACATGCCGAACAGCATGACCGAGGCGGCGCGAAGCAGGTGGGCAAAACCCCACCAGGCGACGGCATGGATGCTGGTGTTTTGCACCCAGGCGAACAGCAGCAACAGACCGAGAATGGCCTCCACATAGATCGTCACCATGAAGAGGGTATTGACGTCCAGATTCATCGGCTCGGTGCCCGTCGTGTTGACGGCCGCGCTGACCTCGGCCGCGCCCGCCTGGCTTCAGGCATAAAACCGCGGCCGCAAAAAAGTGGTGAATGTCCTCCAATACCGCCCGGCAATGCGGCGGTATGGTTTCAAACCTCTTTCCAAACTGGGCCGAATGCCGAATTTCGCGGGGAACCCGCTGGAACGCGGGCCGACCTTCGGCATTGACGGATGTTAGCGGAATGTTCCGCCACCATTCCTGGCAACCGGGCCGAACGGCCCGCGACCCGGCCTTGTCGCGTCCCAGGGGGTCCACTAGGGTCGCCGAAACAGCTGCGGAAATAGGTATGCAAATTCGCGACGGCATTCTCGAGGCCATCGGCAACACGCCCCTGATCAAGCTCGAGCGCGCTTCGGCCGCCACCGGCTGCACCATTCTCGGCAAGGCCGAATTCATGAACCCGGGCGGCTCGGTAAAGGACCGCGCCGGCCGCCAGATGATCCTGGAGGCGGAGGCACGCGGCGAACTGCGTCCCGGCGGTCTGGTGGTGGAATTGACGGCGGGCAATACCGGGATCGGGCTGGCGCTGGTCGCCAACGCACGCGGCTATCGCACCATTATCGTCATTCCGGAGACGCAGAGCCCGGAGAAGAAGGACATGCTGCGGCTGTGCGGCGCCGAACTGGTCGAGGTGCCAGCCCTCGCCTACAGCAATCCCAACAATTATCAGCACGTCGGTCGGCGCCTCGCCGACGCGCTCAAGCCCCGCGAGAAAAACGGCGTCATCTTCGCCGATCAGTGGAACAATCTCGACAACCGCAAGGCGCACTACGTCTCGACCGGCCCGGAAATCTGGGCGGAGACCGGCGGCAAGGTGGATGGCTTCATCTGCGCGGTCGGCACCGGCGGCACGCTCGCCGGCATCGCCGCCTATCTGCGCGAACAGAAGCCGGACATCGTGATCGGCTGCGCCGATCCATGCGGCGGCGCGATGTACAATCTGTTCGCCCATGGCGAGGCGAAGACCACTCCAGGAGGCTCGGTGACGGAAGGCATCGGGCTCGGGCGAGTGACGCCGATCGTTGCCGATCTCAAGGTCGAGAAGCCCTACACCATCCCCGATGAGGAAGCGCTGCCGCTGGTCTTCGACCTGCTCGAACAGGAAGGCCTGTGCGTGGGCGGCTCCTCCGGCATCAATATCGCCGGCGCCATCCGTCTCGCGCGCGATATCGGCCCCGGCCACACCATCGTGACCGTGCTCTGCGACGGCGGCGCGCGCTACCAGTCGAAGCTGTTCAATCCGGAATTCCTGCGGTCCAAGAAACTGCCGGTGCCCGAATGGATGGAGCGCACATCCGAGATCAAGCCGCCTTTCGTGTAGAGCCGAGCCGCCATGCCGACCGAATGCCTGTTCCGCGACGACTCCTATCTAAAGGAGTGCCAGGCGCGCGTCGTCGCCCTCACCGACGAGGGCGGCGTCGTGCTCGACCGCACGGTGTTCTACGCCGCCTCCGGCGGCCAACCCGGCGACAGCGGCACGCTCACCAAGGCCGACGGCACGACGGTGCCGATCGCGACGGCCGTTTACACCGATGCGGCCAAGAGCGAGATCGCGCATGTGCCGGCGCCGGGGGCGCCGGCGCTTGCGGTCGGCGACGACGTGACCGCCGCGATCGACTGGGACAAACGCTATGCGCGCATGCGCATGCACACGGCGATGCACCTCCTCTCCGCCGCGCTGCCTTATGCGGTCACCGGCGGCTCGGTCGGCGATGCCGAAAGCCGGCTCGATTTCGACATCCCGGAAGCGGGCCTCGACAAGGAGGCGATCACCGCCAAGGTCAATGAGATGATCGCCGCCGACGCGCCGGTCACGAGCCGCTGGATCAGCGACGACGAACTCGCCGCCAATCCCGGGCTGGTCAAGACCATGTCGGTGCAACCGCCGATGGGCACCGGCAGCGTGCGGCTGATCGACATCTCCGGGCTCGACCTGCAGCCCTGCGGCGGCACCCATGTGCGCGCGACGGGCGAAATCGGCGCGGTGCGGGTGACCCAAATCGAGAAAAAGGGCAAACAGAACCGACGCGTGCGTTTGGCGTTGGTATAGTGCCCATTCCATCACGAAAGCGAGAAAATCATGAGCGAATCCGCCCCCGCCAGCCGCTGGCTCAAATCGACGCAATGGTTGGCCGCCAACCTCGGCAAATCCGGGGTCGTGGTGGTGGACGGCTCCTATTATCTGACGACGCAGAACCGCGACGCGCGGGCGGAATATCTTGCCAAGCATATTCCGGGCGCAGTGTTCTTCGACATCAATGCCATTGCCGACGATTCCACCGAGCTGCCGCATATGCTGCCGGGACCGGATCAATTCGGCGACATGGTGGGCAAGCTCGGCATCACTGAAACCGACACCATCGTGGTCTACGACGGCAGCGGGCTCTATTCGGCACCGCGGGTGTGGTGGACCTTCCGCATTTTCGGCGCCAGACAAGTCTTCATCCTCGACGGCGGCCTGCCGGCCTGGCTGGCGGAAAGCCGCCCGACCGAATCGGGCGAGGTGAAGCTTGCGGCAAAGACGTTCAATGCCGAGATGGACACCGGCGCCGTCGCCCTGATCGAGGATGTGCAGATGGCGCTTAACGACAGGAACACGCAGCTGATCGACGCCCGCTCGGCCGGCCGCTTTGCCGGCAGCGAGCCGGAGCCGCGCGCCGGCCTGCGCTCCGGCCATATGCCGGGTGCGTTCAACGTGCCCTTCCCCGAGATCATCGATAACGGCCGCCTCGCCGCCCCCGACAAGATCGCCAAGGTTTTCGCCGCGCATGGCGTCGACACCGATAAGCCGGCGATCACCACCTGCGGCTCCGGCGTCACCGCGGTGGTGCTGGCGCTCGGCTTCGACGCGCTCGGCAAGCCGCTGCCGCGCATCTACGACGGCTCATGGGCGGAATGGGGTTCACGACCCGAGCTGCCGGTGGAGAAGGACTGAAAGCGCCGACGCCGGACGGCTTTGGTTGCGGCCAGGCTGAGTGCAGCTTCACATCGCGATCAACACGCGCGTCGCTGACGTGCACCAATCGCTCAATGGGCCATTTCGGGATGTCGATCGCCGATCGGCGTCTCGAGAAGGAGCCTGCGATAATGCGCCAACACGAACTGTCGTATCTCCGACGACAAATTGCCCGATTGTCGGGCGGCGTCGATTTCGACCAGCAGCGCCGCCAGACTTATTTGGCGGCGCGTCGCTATGTCGTGCAATCCGTTCCAGAATTCAGGCTCCAGGCTGATGCTGGTCTTATGTCCGCCGATCGTCACCGAGTGCTTGCTGACCGCCGATTTCATCATTGCGCCTTCCCCGCACTTGTCGCGCAGGGTCCCTGGCGGTCGTGTCCCGCCGTCATGTCAACCACTCAGAGCCGGCACCTGGCGACTTCCGGCGACCGGCGCCGACTCGGATTTCAACTTTTCAATTGTAAGGAGCGGCAACCCTTGCCGGGAATTGTGATTTGTAACGGCGGTGGATGACGCGGCTAGATTGCGATGATCCGGTCGCGCACGGCGAGCGCAACCGCATGCGTTCTGTTGACCGCTCCGATCTTGCGCACCGCCGTCTGCGCGTGCTCATCGACCGTGCGTTTGGCGATTTGAAGTATTTCACCGATCTCCCATGCGGATTTGCCGCGGGCGACCCAAGACAAGACTTCGATCTCACGTGACGTGAGTGAATGCGGTTTTGTCCGCGTACCGCGTCGACTGCTCGCGCGCATCACGCCGAGCCCGCAGCCGATAAGGTCGGATTGGCTACAACAAAAAAATGCAAAGGTGTTTTCCAATTGCCCCCGTAAACGGATAACCGAGTTGGGACCGAGTTGGGTATTGTGACAGTTGACGGTACTGTGAATATTCAACGGCGTATATGCGCCGCGCCGGTTGTACCTGACCTCTACTGCCGGCAATGCATCTGCAACCACGCTGATACACGCAGCGGCCGGCACTGACACCTAAACGCGAGCAATACAACCGCGCACTGTGCCATCACGAAAATCCTCGGAAATCGCAACTTATCGACGAAGGCCGCACAACCGGAAAAGCTCGGATAAAAACCTACTGGCACCTCGTCGCGATGAGCTGAGGCGTGTACTCATAAAATTCGTTGAGCCCATCTTCGCTTTATCCCCGAAAGCAGACACGTACGGTGCGGCAGCCGATGTCCCGCTATGGGCCAATACCGGCCATTCGCTTCCTCCGCTTCAGCGGACCTTCATTTGCTTTGCGAGAAAATTCACAAAGCGCATGGTGAGGCTACCCTCGGAGACATTGCTCGGCCAGACGACATAGGCCCCCGCTGCCATCAGATCCCATCGCGGTTTGAGCTCGACGAGCCGCCCATCCATGATGTCTGGAGCGACCAGACAGCGCGGAATTGAAGCAACGCCCATCCCTGAAAGCGCCATGCGGCGAAGCGATGCGGCGCTATCAACCTCAATCGCCACTTTGGGACGTATCGACGGCGTCTCTCCGGATTTGTTGATCAACTGCCTGGTGATCTGAAACTGGGCAAGCTTGATCCAGTCGAAAGCTTCCAGGTCTTCCACGCGCTTCGGCAGTTTCCTGCCTGCCAGATATTCAGGTGAAGCAACGAGCGCGCGGCCAATGTCACAAAGCTTACGGGACTTGTAGCGCGAGTCCTCAAGCCAGCCGATACGCACCGCTGCATCGAAAGCACTGCCGATCAGTTCCACCTTCTGATCGGAAAAGCTGACCGACAGGTCGACCTTCGGGTGCGCTTTCGCGAAACTGACGATATGGTCGACATAAGGAGGATTTTCAAACACGGCCCCGGTCACAGCGATTTTCAACCGGCCGGCCGGCTGTTCGGTTCGGCTTCGGACGGCGTCCAAACCGGCCTGCGCTGCCTCGATCATCTTCGTGCTGGCATCGAACAAGCGATGGCCGTCAGACGTCAGGGAGATCTTGCGCGTTGAACGGTACAGAAGCGCGGCGCCAAGACTGGACTCGAGCTGAGTGACGTGGTGGCTGATCACTGACGGAGACAGATCGAGCGCCTTGGCCGCAGCACGAAATGTCCCGGTCTCCACGACCTTGCGGAACACCGCCATCGCCTTCAGCTGATCTTCCATTGTTCAAGATTATCGAACAATGAATTCGATTTGAAGCAGATTTTCTTACTGCCGATTTTGCGGAATGGTCGCGACGGCCGCAGGACAGCGCGGCTGTGAAGAGCAAAGCCGACCGATTACGCTCATATTCTGGAGGGAGACCCATGACCAAGATCGTCGCCACCCACAAAGTCGTCAACGTCGAAAAATGGAAGGCGCTTGAGTCGGAACGCCGCGAGAACCTCGGCGCCTTCGCCGATAACATCGCCGGCTACGTCGATCCGAATGGCGGGGATACCGTCGCGGTCACGATGACCGTTCACGACCCCGAAGGGTTTCAGGCGTTTCTCCAGTCGGATGCCGGCGTCGCCATCATGGAGCGGCACGGCGTCATCCAGCCCGTGACCTTTCTCACGAACCTAAAATAGGCAGGAAAGAGCGTGCCGCGACAATTGCGCGCTCGTCTGTCGGCGCGCAATTGCCGTCATTGCGGCGTGAGCGGTCATGTGTTGGCCCATCGCAACGCCCGAATCGTTGCCAGGCCATGGACACCGAAATGGCCCATCGAACGCAGCATTGGTCGAACAGCGTTTGTAGAATGAAGGACGGCCCCCGGCTGACGGCCGCTTTGGGTCGCGTGCGGCGATCACGGGAATATGCGACACGGGTCAGCCGTCCCCCATACACTTGACCTTAGTCGCCAGAAGCCCCAACCACCCGGTAGGGCCTATGAGCGATATTGAAGATTGTAGCGTGAAATTCGCAGATAAACTGTATGTGGTAGCGCGCATATGCCGATCGATTAACGGCGCGACTGACTCCCAAGATTTGCGCTTTTAAAAATCGATGAGAAAACCGGCATTGCCCTGCACTTGATCAGGCGCTGCAAAAAGCTGGCCAGGTCACTTCCTAATGAAAAATGACGAGATTCATCATTAAGGCGAAAACCTTTCTGGCTTGCGTAGAATTTCGGCGAGAAAGAATTAAAACTTCGAACAGTGAACTCACTGTAGGGGTTTCTCATGCGGGGCGTCGCGACGATTATTAAGCTTCATTTGAACGCAAAGCGCGCTCTGATGAACAAGAAACTTCTTTCGCTGTTTGGCGATCAAATTGATGGTATTATTACCCTTAGCAAGCAGGGGCGTTTCGTTGTTGATGTCGAGGACATGGTCGTAGGTAACGAGCTCTTGCGGAAAGGATGTTACGGCGAACAAGAAATTGACCGCGCTCGGCAATTCATGGATCAAGACTCAAACGTACTGATAGTTGGAGCTCACATTGGCGCTCTCGCCATCCCGCTAGCGAAGCATTGTCGTCAAATGGTTGCCATCGAGGCAAACCCCAAGACATTTAAGCTATTGGAAACGAACATCGCCCTCAATAACTCCACAAACATTCAGGCCTTCAATGTTGCGGCTAGTGACAAAGCCGAAACGCTGAAGTTCGTTGCCAACCGAGTCAATTCCGGTGGCTCAAAAAGAATGCCGAAAATCCGCGACACGATGTATTTCTACGACGCTCCGGAAGTCATGGAAGTAAATGCGGTGAGCCTTGATAAATTGTTGGGCGCACAGCGCTTTAACTTAGTGATCATGGATATCGAAGGTAGCGAGTATTTCGCACTAAAGGGCATGACGAATATTATTCGGTCATCCGAAGCTTTATTCATGGAGTTTTTGCCGCATCATTTGGCAAACGTTGCTGGGGTTAGCGTCACTGAACTGGTGGAACAAATTAGCTCCTATTTTGAATATTTGTATATTCCAAGCAAGTCTCTCCAGGTTCGGCGTGACAGGTTCCTCGATACACTTAAGGCAATGTATGAGGCTGGCGAGGGTGATGAAGGCCTCGTGTTTAGTAAGCGGGATATCAATTCAAATGTGCGCCGCGCAGCTTAATTGAAGCGCGGCTATCATCCACGCCGTAGAATGAACCACCATTCACCGCAAAATCTGACTCAAGAACAGCTTGGTGCGCTCGTGTTTCGGGTGGGCGAAGAATTCCTCCGGCACGTTGGCCTCGACGATCTGCCCCTCGTCCATGAACACCACGCGGCTCGCCACCTGACGGGCAAAACCCATTTCGTGGGTCACCACCAGCATGGTCATGCCGTCCTCGGCCAATTGCACCATGGTGTCGAGCACCTCCTTGACCATCTCCGGGTCGAGCGCCGAGGTCGGCTCGTCGAACAGCATGATCTTCGGGCTCATGCATAGCGCCCGCGCGATGGCGACCCGCTGCTGCTGGCCGCCGGAAAGCTGGCCGGGAAATTTATTGGCCTGCTCGGGGATCTTCACGCGCGTGAGATAATGCAGCGCGATCTCCTCGGCCTCCTTCTTCGGCAGCTTGCGCACCCAGATCGGCGCCAGCGAGCAGTTCTCCAGCACGGTCAGATGCGGGAACAGGTTGAAGTGCTGGAACACCATGCCGACCTCGCGCCGCACCTCGTCGATCTTCTTCAGGTCATTGGAGAGCTCGATGCCGTCGACCACGATGCGGCCGGACTGGTGTTCCTCCAGCCGGTTGATGCAGCGGATCATGGTCGACTTGCCGGAGCCTGAGGGCCCGCAGACGACGATGCGCTCGCCCCCCATGACCCGCAGGTTGATGTCGCGCAGCACGTGGAAATCGCCATACCACTTGTTCATGCCGACGATGTCGACAGCGACCTCCGTCGCGAGCTTGCTCGGCTTGTTGTTGGCGTCGCTGCTCATGGTCTGACTCATCGTTGATCACCGGCGGCAAGGCGGGTTTCCATGGCGCGGGCGTACCGCGACATGCCGTAGCAGAAGATGAGATAGAACATGGCGGCCAACGCATAGCCGGTGCTCGAGGTGACCGGCGTCGCCCATTTCGGGTCGATGCGCGAGACCTCGATGGTGCGCAGGAAGTCGAAGATGCCGACGATGAAGACCAGCGTGGTGTCCTTGAACAGGCCGATATAGGTGTTGACGATGTTGGGGATGGTCACCTTGAGCGCCTGCGGCAGGATGATCAGCCGCATCATCGGCCAGTAGCGCAGGCCGACCGCCATGGCCCCCTCGTACTGGCCCTTGGGAATGGCCTGCAATCCCGCGCGCACCACCTCCGCCATATAGGCGGAAGCGAACAGCGCGATGCCGATCAGCGCGCGCAGCAATTTGTCCGGCTCGTATTCCTGCGGCACGAACAGCGGCAGCATGACGCTTGCCATGAACAGCACGGTGATCAGCGGCACCCCGCGCACGAACTCGATGAAGACGGTGGAGGCGAGCCGCACCGTCGGCATGTCCGAGCGTCGCCCGAGCGCCAGGAGAATGCCGATCGGCAGCGAGCAGACGATGCCGATAGAGGCGACCACGAAGGTCACCAGCACGCCGCCCCACAACACGGTGTCGACCACCGGCAGGCCGATCAGGGGGAAGCCGTGCAGCAGGATGAAGGAGACGATCGGCAGCACGATGAACGCATAGGCCAAGCCGATGTCGCGGCGCGGCGCATTGAGCCACAACAGCCAGGCGACGCCGATGGCGAGGAGCGCGAAGAACAGGTCGACCCGCCATCGCTGCGGGATCGGATAGGAGCCGTAGATGAAGTAAGGCAGCCGTTCCCACACGAATGGCCAGCAGGCGCCGATCTCGCGGTGTTGCACCATCTCGCGGCAGGCGTCGCGGTCGGTGCCGCTCCACACCGCGTCGATCAGCATGAATTTCACGATCTCGGGGATCGCCCAGAGGAGCAGCGCCGCGATGAGGATGGTGAGCGCGATGTTGAACGGCGTCGACAACAGGTTTTCGCGCAGCCAGCCGAGCGCGCCGGTCATCGCCACCGGCGGCGGCTGCGGCGCGATCTGCTCGCGGCGCACGAAGTGGAGCTCGGTGACGGCGAGATCGCCTTCGGCCATGGTCATGGCGGCGCCCTCACCGTTCCACCAGCGCCACGCGCCGGTTGTAGATGTTCATGGCGAGCGAGGTGAGAAGACTGATGGTCAGATAGACCAGCATGGTGATGGCGACCACCTCGACCGCCTGGCCGGTCTGGTTCAGCACCGTGCCGGTGAACACCTGCACCAGGTCGGGATAGCCGATGGCCACGGCCAGCGTCGAATTCTTCGTCAGGTTGAGATACTGGCTGGTCAGCGGCGGCACGATCACCCGCATCGCCTGCGGCACCACGATCAGCCGCAGCGTCGGTCCCGGTCGCATCCCCAGCGAATAGGCCGCCTCGGTCTGCCCGCGCGACACCGCCATGATGCCGGCGCGCACCACCTCGGCGATGAAGGCGCCGGTGTAGATCGACAGGCCGAACAGCAGCGCGGCGAATTCCGGCAGGATCTCGACGCCGCCCTGGATATTGAAGCGGCCGACCTTCGGATAATCGAAGGCCAGCGGCGCGCCGGCGAGCGCGAACACGACGAGCGGCAAGCCGACCACCAGCGCCAGCACCACCAAGAACACCGGCGCCTGCTGGCCGGTGCGCTCCTGCCGCTTGCGCGCCCAGATCGCGAAGCCGACCGCCGCGACGAGCCCGATGCCGAGGGCCGCCAACACCGCGCCGAAGCCGGCGAGGAACTGCGGCTGCGGCAGGAACAGGCCGCGATTGTTGAGGAAGGCGCCGCCGGGAATGACGATGCTGTTGCGCGCGATCGGCAACGCCTTGAGCACGGCGTTGTACCAGAACAGAAGCTGTAGCAGCAGCGGGATATTGCGGATGGTCTCGACATAGCCGGTGGCGAATTTCGACACCAGCCAGTTTTTCGACAGGCGGGAGATGCCGATGACGAAGCCGATGATGGTGGCGAAGACGATGCCCAGGCCGGCGACGAGCAGCGTATTGAGCAGGCCCACCCAGAAGGCGCGGCCATAGGTGGAGACCTGCGAGTCGTAGGGGATCAGCGACTGGCTGATGTCGAAGCCGGCGGTGGTGTCCCAGAAGCCGAAGCCGGAGGCGATGTGGGCACGGCTGAGGTTCTCGATGGCGTTGGTGACCGCGCCATAGACCAGGAAGACGATGAGCGCGCCGAGCGCGACCTGATAGACGAGGCTGCGGACCTTGGGGTCGTTGTAGAACGCGACACGCGCGGGGCTTGCGCCCGTCGTAAGGTCGGCCGACATGATCCCCCTCGCCGTGGCGCGGCGCCCGCTAGCACCCTCTCGTCGACAATCGCGCCGCCGGCCTTGCGGACGTTGGCGCCCCGGCAAGCGTCATCAGCGGATCGGCGGCGCGTACTGGATGCCGCCCTTGTCCCACAGCCTGTTGAGGCCGCGATCGATCTTCAGCGGCGAGCCCTGCCCGACATTGCGCTCGAACGCCTCGCCGTAATTGCCCACCGCCTTGATGATGCGCACCGCCCAGTCCTTTGTGAGACCGAGCTGCTCGCCGTAATTGCCTTCGGTGCCGACGAAGCGGCGAATGGACGGATTGGTCGACTTCGCCATGTCGTCGACATTCTTCTGCGTGATGCCGAGCTCTTCCGCGTTGATCATCGCGAACAGCACCCACTTCACCACGGTGAACCATTGGTCGTCGCCCTGGCGCACCACCGGCCCGAGCGGCTCCTTGGAGATGATCTCGGGCAGGATGATGTGGTCGCTCGGATTGGCGAGCCGCAGCCGCTCGGCATAGAGGCCGGAGGCGTCGGTGGTGTAGGCATCGCAGCGCCCGGCGTCGTAGGACTTCACCGCCTCGTTGGCGGTGGCGAAGGTCACCGTCTTCACCTGCATCTTATGCGCGCGGAAATAGTCGGCGAGGTTGAGCTCGGTGGTGGTGCCCTGCTGCACGCAGATCGAGGCGCCGTTGAGCTCGAGCGCCGAGTTCACCTTCAGCGCCTTGCGCACCATGAAGCCCTGGCCGTCGTAATAGTCGACGCCGGTGAAGCTCAGGCCGAGCGAACTGTCGCGCGACGACGTCCAGGTGGTGTTGCGCACCAGCACGTCGACCTCGCCGGACTGCAGCGCGGTGAAGCGGTCCTTGGCGGAGAGCGGCACGAATTTCACCTTGCTGGGGTCGTTGAAGATGGCGGCCGCGATGCCGCGGCAGACATCGACGTCGAGGCCGGTCCAATGGCCCTGCGCGTCGGGAAGCCCGAAACCGGCGAGCGTTCCGTTGGCGCCGCAGTTGAGGATGCCGCGGTCCTTGACCGTCTTCAGCGTCTGGGCGGAGGCGCCCTGCGCAAAGACGACGGCGGCAAGCGCGATAAGGATGGCGATGCGTTTCATGTGACGGCCTCTTTGCGCATACTCGTTTAATTGTGGTCCCTGCGGGCGGGCGTCATCTTGCGGCCGCGGTTGGAAATCCCGCGGCCCCCGATGCTGCTTTTTGACGGTCCAGTGCCCCAAGGCCCCTCGCCTGCCGCCATCTCAGAACGATCGCGCTGCAAGGTCAAGGGGTTGACGCTTCCCGCCATTGCGGTCGTATAGGCTGCCGGCGCCGTCGGCCGCGCACATCCCACCGGAACATGACATGGCCAAGACACCCGACACCCCCTTAAAGCCGGAAACCCGCCTGGTCAGCGCCGGCCGCGACACCCAAGGCCAGCACGGCTTCGTCAATCCGGCGGTCTATCACGCCTCCACCGTGCTCTACCCGACCGCCGCCGACCAGGTTGCCCACCGCTCCCGCTATCAATATGGCCGGCGCGGCACGCCGACCTCGGAGGCGCTGGAAGACGCCTTGCGCGCCATCGAGGGCGAGGGCTGCGCCGGCGTGGCGCTGCAGCCGTCGGGGCTTGCCGCCATCTCGACGGCGCTGATGGCGGCCGCAGGCTCAGGCGACCACATCCTGGTCACCGACAGCGTCTACCGGCCGACGCGCAATTTCTGCAACGGCCTGTTCAAGCGCATGGGGGTGGAGACCACCTATTACGATCCGCTCATCGGCAAGGACATCGCCAGGCTGTTCAAGCCGAACACGCGCGCGGTCTTCGTCGAGGCGCCCGGCTCGCAGAGCTTCGAGATGCAGGACATCCCGGCGATCGCCGAGGTGGCGCATGCCAAGGGCGCGGTGGTGCTGATGGACAATACCTGGGCGACGCCGCTCTATTTCCGCGCCTTCGACAAGGGCGTGGACCTCTCGATCCAGGCCGGCACCAAATATATCGGCGGCCATTCCGACATCATGTTCGGCTGCGTCGCGGCCAACAAGGCGACGCTCGGCCCGCTCAAGGACACGATGAATTCCCTTGGCCTCTGCGTCGGGCCGGACGACATGTATCTGGCGCTGCGCGGCTTGCGCACGCTGGCGGTGCGCCTGGCGCGGCATCACGAGTCGGGGCTGACGGTGGCGCGCTGGCTGGAAGGCCGGCCCGAGGTGGCGCGCGTGCTGCATCCGGCGCTCGCCAGCGATCCCGGCCACGCCATCTGGCAGCGCGACTTCACCGGCGCCTGCGGCCTGTTCAGCCTGGTGCTGAAGCCGGCGAGCGAAAAGGCGGTCTATGCCTTCATGGACGCGCTCAGCCTGTTCGGCATGGGCTATTCCTGGGGCGGCTTCGAGAGCCTGGTCATCTCGTTCGATTGCGCCGACTACCGCACCGCCACCGCATGGGCGCCGGGCGGCCCGACGCTGCGTATTCATGTCGGCCTGGAAGACCCGGGCGATTTGATCGCCGATCTGGAGCGCGGCTTCGCGGCGATGAAGGCGGCGCGTTAGCGCACGGGCTCTTCAACGCGCCGCCATAGGCGCGTCGCCGCAACCTCGCGGCTGCGGCGTGCTGCTGGCCTGCTTGCGGAAGATGCAAGTGAAGTGCGGGTTGGCTTCAACTTGCAATGGCGATTTCCAGCGGAAACTCGTCGACCACCTCGTGCCCGGTGTCGTTCACAATGAAGGTATGGCCGAGGAAGATGCCGAAGAGGCCGTCAGCGGTGATCGGGTTGGGCTCGGCCATGATCACCATGCCGGGCTTGAGCACCATGTCGACGTCGAGACCGCGCACATGTTCGGCCGAGACGTGCGGATTGTCGGTGACGAGATCAATGCCGTGGCACTGGGTCGGCCGCGATTGAACTCCATGCTCACGGAAGAACTTGGATGCTTCCCGCATGGCTTCCGCCGGCTTGCCCGGCTTGATCTCGGCGACGATCTTCTTGTAGCCGGGCAGCGTGATCTCCTCCCAGAATTTGCGCACCATGTCAGTCGGTTCGCCGAGCGTGATGGGTGAACCGATCTGCGCGGTGTAGCCGCGATAGCCGGCGGCGAGCTCCATATTGATGATGTCGCCCTTCTGCAGCACGCGGTGCGAGGGCCGTGGATTGCCGAAGATCAGCGCCGGGGCGTCCATCGGGGTGGAGCCGATGATGAGAAAATCGATGTCGCCACCGCCGTCGAGGATGGCGCCGCCGGCCGCCGCGCGCAGCTCGTATTCCTTGGCGCCCGGTTTGGCGCGGGCGATCATGGCTTCCATCGCGCGCTGACACAGCACGCCGGCCTTGCGCACGCAGTCGAGCTCTTCCGCGCTGTGGATGACCAACAGCTCGTGCAGGAAATGCTTGGTGAACACGAACTCCGCGTCGGGCAGGCCGGCGCGCAGCGTGTTGTACTGATTGACCGGCAGATAGTCCTCGTGGCGCGGGTCGATTTCCATGAGGCCGATGCGGCCGCGCTCGAGCCTCAATTCCTTCAGCCGCTCGACCATCACTTCCGCGTAGCGGCCGTTGCGGCTGTGGCGCACGTCCTTGATCGCCGGCTCGACGTGACGTCGCACGGCTTCCGCATGTGTGCCGCCCATGGAATAGATCATCGTCGGCTCGCCATCGAGCGGCACCAGCACGTAGCAGCAGAGCGCGTGCCATTCGACATGGCCGGTCAGCCACAACATGCCGGCACCGAAGCTCCAATGGCTGGGGCCGCCGGCCGCAATCACGCAGTCGAGCTTATGCTCTTTCATCTTGGCGCGCAGCGCGGCGTAGCGGCGAGCATATTCCTTTTCGGAGAACTGCTCATAGACGGCGTCGCGGTAATAGGGCGTGCCGCGCATATTGGCGAATGGCAGCGCCTGGTCGAGCTTGCTGCGCACGATTTCCCAGGGTTGCGGGCCAATAGGGGCGCGGGGCGTCTGGACGTTCATGGGGGCACCTTGGATATGAGGATGAGCGACGGCGCGGCGTGGCCGCCGCGCCGTTCGAATTTTCATTCGGTACAGTTGCCGATCTTGACCGGGCCGCCCAAACTCTTCACCGCCTCGTTGGCGATGCTCTCGTTGAACACCTGGCTGACCGTCGGCTTCTTGTTCGCCGCGATGTATTTGTTGGCGACGTCGTTATCGATGGTCCACTGCGTGCGCTTGGCGTCGTAGCCCTGGTTGACCGACCAGACGCAGTGCGAGGTCAATTCCTTCCACGCATATTCGACCGCATCCTTCGGCCGCGTGGTCGCTTTCATCATGATCGGAATGACCTTGGCCTCGTCGCGATAGATGGTGCGGTTGGCTTCGATCATCGCCGCGACGGTATCGACCATGAGCGCATGGTCGCGCTTGATCCAGGCGGTCTGGGCGCCGTAGGCGTTGAAGAAGTAGTTCGGCAGCAGGTCGGCAAGCCGCACCAGCACGTGCAGGCCCGGCTTCTTCTTCCGCGCGAGATAGACGCTCTCCGGGTGCAGCGATACGCCGTTGATCTGACCGGACAGCAGGCCCGGCACGCGGCCGGCCGTAGACCCGGCGATGAACTGCACGTCATCGACCGTGAGACCGCCGCTCTTGAGCACTTCGCGGCCCATCACCCAGTTGAAGCCGCCGACGCCGCCGCCGACGGCACTGAGCTTCTTGCCCTTGAGATCCATGACCGACTTGACGTCTTCGGAAACCACGTAGGACTGCGGCAGCCGCGGAGCGAGGCCCCAGATCTGCTGCACCTTGACGCCACGCCCGACCGCGATCGGCGATACCGAGACGAGCGCGGTGCCCTGCGCGGCCGCGGCCTTGGCCGCCGGCGACTGGCCGCCTTCGAACTGGATGATGTTGGCGTCGATGCAGCGCTTGGCGAAATAGCCGAGCGCCTTGGCGACGTAGGGCGAGGTGTGCACGACATTGGGTGGCGACACCGAGACGCCGATATTGATCTTGCGCATGGTCTTGCAGGTCTCGGCCGACGCCGGTTGCAGGCCGGCGGTGAGCACGAGGCCGGACAGGAGCGCTACGCCGAAGCCGAGCCGCGAATGTTTCCGCATGACATTTCCTCCACCCGTGTTTTTCAACTTGTTTATATCTCTTGTACGTAACCTCAATCCTGATTGCCGGCGCGCGTCCAAGGCGCCACGCGCAATTCGACGAAGCGGACGCAGGCGGTGAGCGTGACGCCCAGCAGGCCGAGGGTGACGATCGGCACGAACATCTTGTCGACCTGGTAGGTCGAGGCGGTGCGCACGATCAGATAGCCGATGCCGGAAATCGCAGTGTAGAGATCGGCGAGCACCATGCCGATCAGCCCGCGCCCCACCGCCAGCCGCAAGCCGGTGACGATGAAGGGCAGCGCGCCGGGCAAGACGATATTGCTCCACAACTGCCGCTCCGAGCAGCGGAACGAGCGGCCGACTTCGATCAGCTTGGCGTCGACGTTCTTGACGCCCTGATAGGTATTGATCGCCATGGGGAAGAAGGCGAACAGGAAGAGGATGAGCACCTTGGAGGTGGTCTCGAAGCCGGCCCACAGCACGATCAGCGGCACCAGCGCGACGCTCGGGATCGAGTAGAGGAAGGTGATGTAGACGCCGAGCGCGACGTCGAGCACCCAGAAGCGCGCCAGGATCAGTCCGACCGCGACACCAATCACGCAGGCAAGCGTGAGACCGATGGCGAGCACCACCAGGCTGGGCGCGAGATAGGTCCACAATTCGCCATCGGCGATCATCTCGACTGCCGCTTTGCCGATGGCGAGTGGCGTGGTGAACAGGGTCTGGTCGACCCTGGCGCCCAAGATCTGCCAGATCGCCAGGACGCTCGCGAGCGAGGCGATGCGGATGGCGATATTGAGCAAGAGCTGTCGTCGCCGGCGGCTGACCGCGATCTTCTTGGCGCGTTCGCGATCCTCGCCCTCGCTGGCGATCGTGCTCACGCTGCCGGCATCGGCTTGCATGACCATGTCACGCGACCTCCGCCGCGCCCACGCGTTTCGGCCGCGCGGTGTGAAGCTGATGCCAGATGTGTGCGCGCAATTCGGCAAAGCGCGGATCGGCGCGCACCGTCTCGACATTGCGCGGATGCGCGAACGGCACGTCGATGATTTCCTTGACGCGGCCGGGTCGCGCCGTCATCACCGCCACCCGGTCGCCGAGCAGGATCGCCTCGTCGATCGAATGGGTGATGAACACCATGGTCTTGCGCTCGTCGGGGCGCTCCATCAGGTGCAGCAGCTCCTCCTGGAGGATTTCGCGCGTCTGCGCGTCGAGCGCCGCGAAGGGCTCGTCCATCAGCAGGATCGACGGATTGATGGCAAGCGCACGCACGAGCCCGACACGCTGCTGCATGCCGCCGGAAAGCTGGTAGGGATACTGCTTCTCGAAACCGTTCAGCCCGACCAGGTCAATGTAATGCGCCACGCGCTCCTTGATGTAGGCGGCCGGCGCGCCGGCGACCATCAGGCCGAAGGCGGCATTGTCATAAACGGTCTTCCACGGCAGCAGCCCAAAGTGCTGGAATACCATGGCAATGCCTTCGGCCGGGCCGGCGACTACCTTGCCATTGACCTGGAGTTCGCCTTCGCTGACGTCGATGAGGCCGTTGATGCAACGCAGCAAGGTCGTCTTGCCGCAACCGCTCGGGCCCACAATGCAGAGGATTTCCTCGTTACGGACCGCGAGATCGAGGTGATGGAAGGCGATTACCGATCCCTCGAGGAATAGCTTGCTCGCATTCTTCGCGACGATCGCGAAGCTATCGCTGGCCCGGACTGAGCTCATTGCTTACCCACGGCCGGGACCGCCTGCGCCCCGGTATATTGTCACGTGTGGACAAGTGTGCCCGCAAACGATGGCGTGAGCAATACGGCAAGCAGGTTGAGCATCAGCCAGCGCTTCTCCCTCAACTCCTAGCCACACACCCCTAGCCGCCGCCAGCCCGCGGACTCCGCCCCTACCCCCTACGCCGCCGCGCCCTCCCCCTTGCCGCGCATGACGAACTGCAAATTGCGAGCGATAAGGCGGTCTATGCCTCCATGGATGCGCTCAGCCTGTTCGGCATGGGCTATTCCTGGGGCGGCTTCGAGAGCCTGGTCATCTCCTTCGATTGCGCCGACTACCGCACCGCCACCGCATGGGCGCCGGGCGGCCCGACGCTGCGTATTCATATCGGCCTGGAAGACCCCGGCGACCTGATCGCCGATCTCGATCGCGGCTTCGCGGCGATGAAGGCGGCGCGTTAGGGCACGGGCCGTATGCATCCGGCCAAGGCCGCGGGCGAGATGATCGCCTGAGGTGAGGGTTCAAGCGGCGGCTTGCAGCTGCGCCGGCTGCCAGTTCCAGGGGAGCAAGTCGGCCAACTGCGTCTGCGGCATTTCGGCTATGCGCGCCAGCACGTCGGATAGCCAGGCGAGCGGGTCGATGTCGTTGAGTTTTGCCGTCATGATGAGTGTCGCCATGGCGGCGGCGCGGTCGGCGCCGCGATCGGAGCCTGCGAACAGCCACGACTTTCTGCCAAGCGCAAACCCGCGCAGCGCCCGTTCTGCCGCATTGTTCGTCAAGCATATGCGCCCGTCGTCGAGGAAGCCGGTGAACCGCTCCCAGCGCTTGAGCATGTAGTCGACCGGCTTGACGACCGCCGATGAGCGCGACAGGCCAGGTCGCAGCTCGCGCAGCCACGCTTCAAGGGCGGCAACGAGCGGCGCGCTCTGTTCCTGGCGCACGCGCTTTCGTTCCTCGGCGCTCAGGCCGTTGATGGCGCGCTCGATGTCGAACAGCGCGTCGATGCGTTTGACCGCCTCCAAGGCGATCGGCGAGATCGCCGCCGCGTGCTTGCCGCGCCGGGCATTGGTTGCGATGTCGGCGAGTTCAAAGAACTTCCGCCGCGCGTGGGACCAACACAGCGCCGAGGTCGCCCCGCCGCCAGCACGAGCGGGATCATAGAGCGTGTTGTAGCCGTTATAGGCGTCCGCCTGCACGATCCCACCGAAGCCGGCCAGGTGCCGCTCGGGATGTTCGTGCCGCCGATCGCGGGAGGCGTAGTAGAGGGCCGCCGGCGGCGCCGGGCCGCCGAACGGCCGGTCGTCCCTGACGTAGGTCCAGATGTGCCCGGTGATCGTCTTCCCCTTGGCCAGGATCGGCACCGTCGTGTCATCGGCGTGCAGCCGCTCGGCCGCCAGCACATGCGCCTCGATCAGGCTGTGCAACGGCTTCAGAACGGCCGTACAGGCGCCAACCTGGTCGGCGAGCGTCGAGACGCTCAGGTCGATGCCTTCGCGTCGGTAGCGCTCGCTCTGCCGGTTCAGCGGCTGGTGCTGGGCGAACTTCTCGAACAGGATCATCGCCAGCAGATTGGGGCCGGCAAAGCCTCGGGGCGTCACATGGAAGGGCGCCGGCGGCTGGCTGATCGTCTCGCAGGCGCGGCAGGAGAACTTCTCCCGCACCGTCTGGATCACCTTCCAGCTGCGGGGGACCACCTCCAGCGTCTCGGTGACGTCCTCGCCCAGCTTGGACAGTTTAGCCGACCCGCAGCACGGGCAGCATTCCGGAGCGGGGACGACGACCCGCTCCCGCGGCAGATAGGCCGGAAACGGCTTGCGCGCCGGCCGCTTGCGCTTGAACGAGCGCACGGTCTGTGTCCCAGCCGCTGCCTGCTCGGCCGCAATCTCGTCCTCGGTCGCGCCCGCTTCCAGATCCTCAAGCTGCAGCTCCATTTGATCGAGCAGCCGCGCTTTGCGTTCCGAGCGGCTGCCGTAGAGCTCACGCCGCAGCTTCTCGATCTGCAACTTGAGATGCGCGATGAAGGCCTCGACGCTGGAGGCCTCGGCCTGGGCATTCGCGGCCGCGGCACGCGCGTCATGCAGTTGCCTTTCGGCTTCCAACCGCGCCTCGCGTTCAGCCTCACGCGCTGCGCGTTCGGCGATTATCATCGCGTGCGCGGCGGCGAGATCGAGCGGCAGGTCGGAGGCCATGCCTCACGGAATCATATTCGCCACGCTCTGCAAAGCAGAACCGTTATCCGACAGAGGTCGGGCGCCAAGTTTGTTGCGGATGACGCCAGTCGATGCCCGACAGCAGGTAGCCGAGCTGCGCGGAGGAGATCGTGACCGCGCCGTCCGCCGGGCTCGGCCACAAGAAGCGCCCACGCTCCAGCCGTTTCGTGAAGAGGCAGGCACCCTGACCGTCATGCCAGATGACCTTCAGCAAATCGCCCCTGCGGCCGCGGAACACGAACAAGTGCCCGCTCAGCGGGTCGCGATGAAGTACTTCCTGGACGAGCATCGATAAGCCTGGAAAGCCTTTTCGCATGTCCGTATGGCCCGTCGCGAGCCACACGCGCACGCCGCTCGGCAACGGGATCATCGCGAATGTCCACCGGTCAGCGCCTCGACGGCTGCCCTCAGGGTCGCTGGATCGACCGCTCCCGTGATCCGCATCCGGGCGCCGCTCGTGAAATCAATCTCGATCGCGGCCTCGGCAGCCAATCCGGCTGCAGCTGATGGGCTGTGCTCCGGCTCCGAAACGACGACCGCCGGCACGAAACTGATCGACCGTTCCGGGCTCTCGTTCCGTTCGGGCCGAAACGATCGCCGCCACTGGAGTAATTGCGATCGCGCGATGCCGTAGCGCCGGGCTGTCGCCGAAACCTGGCGTGGCGCCGTCAGGCTCTCCAGTACGATCTTCAGCTTCTCGTCCTCGGACCAGCGGCGCCGCCGCCCTGAATCCACCACTTCAAGCCGTTCGACTTGATCACTGTTCGTATGACTGTCCATAGTGACAGTAATCAACGATGCCCCTCGTTCGACAAGGCGGCCTCCGGCGGAAGCTTACCACGGGCTGATCGACGCGCAGCTATAGGCTTATCGTCGCAAGCTAGATGAAGGCGGCAGGCTCAATGACGTGAATGTATGCTTGGGCATATCGGCTATTGGGGTAAGTCCGGCAATTGCGTGTTCGGTTAGAGCGTTACTGGGTTTGGCCCCAAGCGGACCACGGTAGAATTATGTCAAAATATTGTCTTCTTGCTAGTCTACATACCGACAACCTGATCAGCCATCCAAGCTAGCATCTGGCAGTGATTTGTAATATTCGATAAAGTGGCGCTTACCTTTTGAGGCATGCCGCATATACTGGTCTCGCTCTTGTTGACGCTTTAGAGGAACACCGAACCACAGGCTGTTTATTGCAGTATAGTAGCGAGAAATTCGGCCACATCCGTCGTAAAAGGGGTGGAGCGGGCCAATACCAATTTCCCATTCGACGCTTGCAATCAATTCTAAACGTTCGTCCACTTGACGATAGTTCGAAGCATCCAAAAGAATGCCGCCCACACGCCACAGCTGACCGGGAATGTCATTCGGCGCAATCTCCTTCCCTTGAAGCTCTTTCACTTGCGCGTTGTAGGTCCACTGTCGAAAAATGCCCCCCGCAACAACTCCGTCATTGCTCAAGAACGCAATTGTGAGTAACGCACCGACGATCTCCGCAGACGTGCGCGGCACATACGCCGCGTGGGTTGTGATAAAGCGAGCGACTGCCGACCTATTTCGGTGTATGGTATCAAGCAAACAGGCTTCTGAAATAATCAGCGATTTCTTTAGATGACTAGCGTCAGTGTCTACGCGCCCGGTTTTTACCGTTCTACTCAGAACGCGGTCATTGTGCGTTAATAGCTCAAGCAATCTACCAAAGTCAGCCATAAGCATTCACGACACAAACTTGTTGGTCAAAAAGCGCCTGGCTTCGGTACGCAGGTCAGACATTAGTTTTTGATTGTCTACGTGTCGGGGGTGGATGAAACACCTCAAACGGACAACCGTATCGAAAAACAAATCAGGAAGGCTTGTTGCCAAATTAGATATCTCGTACAGTGGACGTGCCGTCCCTGGCGCAACCTGCACTAATATATCCTCTCCGAGCTTGCGCGGATACTCGCGCGGTATATCGAACAATATATCAGAAGAACGGAGCGATTTCGCGTGCGAGCAGCTTTGAACGAATTCAGATCCCAGTCCTTCGAGGTCGGCGCAATCTAGACGCTCTGCTGTCTCGATAGCCTTCCTTGAGGCCTTGCCATCGCCATCAACCCAGCTTTTCGAAAACAGGTCTAGTAGCGTAGGAAACGGTTGCGGCCGACCTCGTTGTAGCAAATCGACAATTCCCGAATCGTCGCCGCTATAGGCACCAGTGTGCTCCCATAGATTCTTAATCTCCTTGAGTGCGCCCGGTTCATCCTGTCCAGTCAAAACTCTGACGAGGAAATCCCGCTTCACAGCCCCTTCATGTATTATCGTGTAGAGCACATGTCGCAGCATAGCGGCCGTTGATCGGTTATATTGACTCCAATACAGCCGAGCGAACATCCAGTACCGTGCACATAGTAAATGCTCAACGGGAAAGGTGGCCTCACGGCCAATTCCAACTTGATCGCTTATTTCGCTCCAATAGAGATTGTCAATAATGGTTCCCACATCGAGGCCCGCACCAGCGGGGATGCCAGTATGGTACGAATCGCGGGACAAGTAATCCATTACTCTAACGTCGATCGATGACTTGAATAGGGATGCGAGAAGTTTCTGTTGAGGCGTAAGCTCAGCTGTTGGGTGGCAAAGTATCGCAAGTGCCGACTCTAAGTCGGCTTCTTGAAACCCGTCACGTATGATTTTTTGCAAAGCGTTTGCGCCATGATTATCCTCTCCCAATAATCGTCTGAACTGGTTTTCTTTCTCACTGGTTTGAAGAGGACAAACATCGTAAAGAATGCGATCAAGCGGAAAAAGGGTGAGCCTCGACAACAAAATTACAATCTGCGCTTCTTCTAGTTCCTTTTGCCAAAAGCTCGCCCGGAAGCGATCACCAGATAGAAGTTTAGCCAAACATCGCAATAGGATCGCGTAACTACCGAGCACGTGTTCGTATGCCGTATGGACTCCTCCCGGAGTTGTAGAGCGATACAGAAGCAGTTGAGGAACTAACTGAAGTCGTGTCAACAATGGATGGTCCAATACATCCCGCACGCGTTTTGAGGTCGGGACGCTGTAAAGCGGTATGGTGATATACCGTCGACCAGCGACCGCATCCGTTGATAGCTCTTCGATACCTGCCGTTGTAATATGGGCTGGTAGGAGGCGTTCAAGTAAGTCGGCAGCTTGCTCAGCAGTGATTGGATGTCGGGTCAATCGATTGGCTACGATCTGCAGCGCTTTAAGTCTTGGATCGGCGACCAATCCCCAGGCTCGAACTGTCTCCAATATCACTTTGCCTAGTGCGTAAAGATCCCAATATGCAGCGAATTTTGTCAGTTCGCCAATGGGGATTGGCTTCTTACCGCGAAACGGCTCCAGCACTTCCGGTGTGTATTCGCGAGTTCCGTAAACCCATACGAGTTGATCGGGATCAATTATCTGTTCGGGAGGGGGCACATAGCGGCTGACACCAAGGTCGCCAACTATCACGTGTGGTCGAATGATCCTCGTGTTGGCAAATTGGCGGATGAAAATATTTTTCGGTGCTATGTCAAAATGATAACGATTGTTGGAATGGAGATGCACCAAGGCCCAACAAATTTGCTGAGCGATGCGAATGACCACGTAAGGGTATTCTTTTGCTCGCTCGCTCCATTTATTTTCTGGGGGCAACTTCAGTAGTGTCTTGAGGTCGTCGCCGTCAACCAATTCCATAACAAAGTAAGGATGCTTCTCATCATCATAACCAGCGTCGATCACGCCAACGATGTTTTGGTGCGTTATGGAGGATATCGCCTCAATCTCGGAAAGAAACGCGTCCTTCCCGTAGCTGTCACCCTTTTCTTCACGTTTCTCTTTTAGTTCTTCTTCGGGCGCGAGTATCTTCAATGCGCGTTGGATCGTCTTGCCGCCGGCCAGTTTTTGCTCGACCAAGAATACAAGCGATGTAGCTCCTGCACCTAACGGGACAATGGTGCTCTCGGATTCGTGTCCCGGCTTTTGTACGAGACGATAAGCACCAACGGTAGCACCAGCCGGATATTTACGACGGGTCTCCAAAATCTCCCCCAAAGAATGGCACACCTACTTGCTCGCGGCGGCCAGTAACCGATCTTTTCTACTAACTGTAATAATGGCGATTATTTTTTCTTAATGCAACCCAAAGCCGCACCCTGATGCGGATTTCGCACTGCCCCTCACAGTAGGAATCACATCGTTAAGGGGCACAGCGGTCGTCAACCCAAGCCTGATCTCAGCCTCGCCCGATCGCTGCCCCCCATCCCACCCGCCCGTGGCCGCCACGTCCACATCCCCGCCACGCCGCGCCCCCGCCCTACGCCGCCGCGCCCTCCCCCTTGCCGCGCATGACGAACTGCAAATTGCGCAAATACACGAACACGCCGAACGCCTGCCCGATGATGAACACCGGGTCCTTGCGGTAGATCGCATAGCCGAGCAGCATCAGCCCGCCGCCGATCGAGAACACCCAGAAGGCCGTCGGCACCACGCTTCTGCCGGCGCGCTCGGAGGCGATCCATTGCACCACGAAGCGCATGGCGAACATCACCTGCGCCACATAGCCGATGAGGATGCCGAGATCGACATTGCCGAAGAAAACATCCTGCAGATAGCCGCCAACGGAGCGCGCGATATCGATCAGCATTTGTACTTTCCCTTGGTGCCGCGTGGCCCGACGGTTCCGGCTTTGCGGGCGCACGCGCTAGTCGGTGATTTCCGGAATTCGCTTCTTGCGGCGGATCAGCCACCAGACGCCGGCCAGATCGAGGATGCCGACCCAGAGCCGGTCCCACATGCCGTAGTTCGACACGCCATGCGAACGTGGCCGGTCGATGACGTCGACATAGCCGATCGCGTAGCCCTCGCGCTTGACCAGCGCCGGCAGGAACCGGTGCAGCCCGTCGAACGACGGCAAGGCGAGGAACACGTCGCGGCGGAAGGCCTTCAACCCGCAGCCGGTGTCGCGGGTGCCGTCGCGCAGCACCGCGCCGCGCACCTTGTTGGCGATGCGCGACTGCATTTTCTTGAACGCGCTCGCCTTGCGGCCGACGCGCTGGCCGGCGATCAGGCCGGTACGCGGGGCGCCGGCCTCGAGCGCGCGGATCATCGCCGGGATGAACTGCGGATCGTTCTGCCCGTCGCCGTCGAGCGTCACCACGATGGCGCCGCGCGCGGCGGCAACGCCCGAGCGCACCGCCGCCGACTGCCCGCAGGAGGTCTTGTGCCGCACCCGGCGCAGCCAGGGAACTTGCGCCATCAGCTTCTGCAGCACGGCCTCGGTGTCGTCGCTGGAGCCGTCATTGACGTAGACGATTTCGAACGGCCATTGCCCGTCGAGCGCGGCGGCGATCTCGGCCACCAGCGGCGCGATATTGTCGGCTTCGTTGCGCACCGGCACGACAACCGAAACCGCCGGATCGCTTGTGTTCATGGCCAGCCTGCCCCGTCCGCGCGCCTAGTCCGCCAGCAGTTGCCGGCCGACCGCCTTGATCCGGCGCCATGACGGCCCCGGAAATTGATGCGGCACGCCGTCCGGCCCGAGCGAAAAGCCGAGGTGGCGCTGCGCGAAATAGCGGCGCACCAGCAGCGCGCCGGCCGTGCCGAAGAGCGCCCCGGCGAAGACGTCGCTCGGATAATGCGCGGTCACCGCGAGCCGGCTCGCCGCGATCGCCAGCGCGTAGATCCACAACACCGTGCGCGCGCGCGGCCACAGCGTGCCGAAGGCGACCAGCACCGAAAATACGGTGGTGGCGTGGCCGGAGGGCAGGCTCGCATAGGACGCGCGCCAGATGAACGGCGCGAACAGGTAAGGATCGAGGCTGCCGCCGACCAGCGGCCGGGCGCGGCCGATCATGCGCTTGACGATGGCGACGGTAAGGCCGGGCACGCCGATCGCCAGGAAGAGGAAGCCGACGCGCACCATCACCGCCGCCAGCACCGCCTGCGAGACGCGCGTGAGCCTCCCCTGGTCGAGCGCGGCCAGCGCCAGGAACAGGAGGCCGAGCGGCCACAGGAACCAGCCGGATTTGCCGTAGTCGGTGATCTGGTCGAAGCTCCAGGTGACCCAGTGCGGCAGGCGTTGCACGGATCGTACTGATGCTGCGTCGATGAAGACCAGCAGGACCAGGAAGATGGCGATGCAGACGGCGCCGCCGATGAGCCATTGCCGCGGCGAATAGGCCGAAACGCGCGGTAACGCGCGCGGCGGGCGCAAAAGCACCTCGATTGCCGCCGAAATATGCGCGGCGAGGCGGCGCGCGACCGTCATCTCCTCCGTCTTCGCCTCCATCCCGTTCAGCGTGGTCATCGCCCCGCCCTGCTCCGGAACAGTGTCATCGCCACCGCGCGGCCGATGCTGATATTATAGCCCTCGATGCGCCGGCTGAGGGCATAGCGCAGGCCGATGGCATTGGCGCGCTGGATGAAGTTGCGCTCGCTGCGCCGGTCGACCAGCGCGAACCGGCAAGGACCCCTGTTCATGAATTCGGCGGCGCCGGCGCCGTCGGTGAAGCGCGTGCCGGTGCCGAGCAGGAACACCAGGCTCGGCTCCTGATAGGCATAGGTCGAGGCAAGCTGCGGATTGGCGCAATCGCTGCCTTTCACCGCCGTCTCCACCAGGGCGCTGGGGAACAAGGACGGCAGCGCCGGAAAGGTGATGCCGTAGACGGTGATGCCGATTGCCACCGAGGCCACCATGCCGCGCAATAGCGAGCGCTCGGCGCCGTCGACCTCGTAGAGCCGCCAGGCGAACAGGCCGAGGATCACCGCCGCAGCCGCCGTCGGCCAGGCGACCAGGCCGAGGTCGCGGTCGACGAGGAGGAAGGCGATCGGCACCAACAACGCGATGGCGCTGGGAAAGATGAACCAGCCGGCGGTGCCCCGCACCAGCCAGCGTTTCTCATAGAGGCCGCCCTTCTCCAGAATACCGGCAATGAGAATGGCGATGGCGGGATAGAGCGGCAGCACATAATGCGGCAGCTTGGTGATCACCACCTCGAACACGATCCAGGACGGCACCAGCCAGGCAAGCAGGAATTGCGCGCCCGGCTCGCGCCGCGCCTGCCACACCCGCGGCGCCGCCAGACCCGCCAGGATCGAGCCGGGCCAGAAGGTGATCCAGAACAGCACGAAATAGTAGCCGGGCGGCGCGCCGTGCGCCTCCTCCCCGCTCGTCACCTTGGCCAGCATGTCGTGGCCGATCGCGTCGGTGAAGAAGGTGGTGCCGGATTTGGCGGCGATGGCGATGAACCAGGGCAGGACCAAAACCAGCATCCAGATAAAGCCGGGCAACGGGCGCAGGGCGCCGAGCCAGCGCGCCGAACGGTCGGAAATCGACAGCGTGATGGCGGTCAGCGCGACGAACATCAGGATCAGCGGGCCTTTCAGCATCACGCCGGCGGCCATCGCGGTCCACAGGATCGCCGGCTGCAGCCAGCCGGCGGGCTCAGCCGGCGTTCGGCGCTGGCCGAGATAGATGCGCGCCAGCGCGCCCATGGCGGCGACGCAGGTGAACAGCAGCATGGCGTCGGTCTTGGCGAGCCGCGCTTCGACGCTGAGCAGCACCGAGCTTGCCATCATCAGCGCGGCGATCAGCGCGCCGCGGCGCGCGAGGAAGGCAAGCGCGGCCCAGTAGGTCAGCAGGACGGCGCCGATGGCGCCGAACAGCGAGGGCAGCCGGTAGAGCCAGATGGTGGTGAGCGCATCGGGGACGCCGGCGGCGCGCCCCGCCTCGACCGCGGCCACCTGCAGCCAATAGATGCCGACGGGCTTCTTGTAGCGGACCTCGTTCTGGAAATGGATGTCGATGTACTGGCCGCTCTGCATCATCTGCTTGGACGATTGCGCGAAACGCGCTTCGTCGCGGTCGACCGGGGGGATCTGGAAGAAGCCCGGGAGGAAGGCGATGAGGCAGAAGACGACGAGCAGGGCGGCGGCGCGGCCATGCGAGACGACGGCGCGGTCAAGCACCGCCGCCAGCAGGCGCGGGGGCGCAAACCGGGGCGTGTTGTCGGCGGCCGTACTCATCAGCGCATCGTCCGAAACGGGGGGATTCAGGGGCTTCGCGCGCGGACAATAGTGCCTGTCCCCCGGCCTGTCATTGGCGGCTTATTGCAGGCGTACCATGACGCTATCGGACAGCCCGCGGGCATCCATCACGGTCAGGCGCGCGAATCCAGGCCCGTCGGGGCGGAAGAATAATGTGTGGCGCCCGCGCCCGGCCGGCAGCGGCACGCCATTGACCATGACCGTGAGCGGGCGATGGCCGCCGGCGATCTTCAGCGCCACCGGCTCCGGATCGTTGCGTGCGCCGGCGAGTTCCAGGCGCGCGCCATTGGGCGGGAACATGATGCGCGGCGCCCCGCTCGCCTCGCCCGGCACCGCATTGGCGATGAATCGCTGCAAAGGCGGCGGCAAGCGACTGGTGGTGGAAAAAACAACGCCCTCGGGGGCGCGCGCCAGCGGGACAGGCGCATGGCCGGTGCGGGCGAAGGCGTCGAACAGGATCGGCGCCGCCGTCCGCCGGCCGACGATCCCCGGCACAGGGGCGCCGTCCGGGCGCCCAACCCATACGCCAATGGTCATGCGGCCGTCGTAGCCCACCGCCCAGGCGTCGCGGTAGCCGTAGGATGTGCCGGTCTTGAAGGCGATGCGGCCGGGCGGCGCGTTGTCGGGTGGGGGCGCGCCGATGAGGATATTGCCGACATACCAGGCGGCGACCGGGCCGAGCAGCCGGCGCGGGCTCGGCGGCGCCCCCTGCCCCTGCCATTCGGTGAGCGGCAGCGCCGAACCCATGCGCGCGAGCCCCGTATAAAGCATGGTGAGGTCGTACAGGCTGATGCCGACGCCGCCGAGGCCCATGGCGAGGCCCGGCGCGGCGCCTTCCGGCAGCACCAGTTTGGCGCCGGCCTGGGTGAGCCGCGCATTGAGCCGGCTGACGCCCACCTTGTCGAGCACGGCGATCGCCGGCACGTTGAGCGAGAACTGCAGCGCGCGTCGCACCGTCACCGTGCCCTGGAAGCTGAGGTCGAAATCCTCCGGCCGGTAACTGCCGTAGCGCACCGGCTTGTCGTCGATCAGCGTTTCCGGATGGATCAGGCCATCCTCGAAGCCGAGGCCGTAGATGAACGGCTTCAACGTCGAACCGGGCGAGCGCAATGCGAGGGTCATGTCGACCTGGCCGGCGCGGCGGTCGTCGAAATAGTCGGCGGAGCCGACATGGGCGAGCACGTCGCCGGTCGCGTTGTCGACGGCGAGGATCGCCACCGACACTTTCGGCCCGATCGCCTGCGCCCGGATGCGGGCGAGCTCCTGCAAACTCTTTTGCAAATTCTCGTCGATGGTGAGCCGGTGCACGCGCACTTTGGGTTCGGCGGAGACGATCTGGTCGGCCGAATGCGGCGCCAGCATCGGCAACTGTCTGCGCTCGTGCGGCACCGGCTGCTGCTTGGCGCGCATGACCTCGTCGCGCGGCACGATGCCGGCCGCCTCGACGCGGTCGAGCACGCGGTTGCGCGCCTCGCGCGCGACGCGCGGATAGCGGTCGGGCCGGCGCAATTCGGGCGACTGCGGCAGCGCCACCAGCAGCGCCGCCTGCGCCAGCGTGAGCCGGCGCGGCTCCTTGCCGAAATAGGCGAGCGAGGCGGCGCGGATGCCTTCCAGATTGCCGCCGTAGGGCGCGAGCGTGAGGTAAAGCGAGAGGATCTGGTCCTTGCTCAGCGCGTGCTCGAGCTCAAGCGCGCGCGTGATCTGGCGCAGCTTGGCGCCGAATGTGCGGTGGGCGCGCGGCTCCAAAAGGCGCGCCACCTGCATTGTCAAAGTGGATCCGCCGGAGACGATATGTCCTTGCGTAACCAATTGAAATACCGCCCGCAGCATGGCGAGCGGGTCGACCCCGTCATGCTCGTAGAAGCGCTTGTCCTCATAGGCGAACAAGAGCTTGAGGAAGCGCGGATCGACATCCTCGACCGTCGCCGGCAGACGCCAGCGTCCCTGCGGCGTCGCATAGGCGCGCAAGAGATGGCCGTCGCGGCCGAGCACGATGTGCGAATATTCGAGATGCCGGCCGAGCGGCGCCGGTCCCAATGCGTAGACATAGGCGCCGATGGCGATGAGCAAGCAGGCAAAGGCGCCGCCCACCGCCGCGGCGGCGATTCGCCAGCGCCGTCTCCCCTGCGGCGCGCCGTCTCTTCCCGCAGCATCACCGTCAGTCCGGGCCGGCACGTCGGCGTCGGACGCGGAATCCAGATGCGGTGCATCGCCCTGGATCCCGGCTTCGCGCTTCGCGCGCCCCGGCGTGACGATATTCAACAACCAACTCATTTTGCCGCCGTGATGTCGATCGTTCCGGTCGCGGTGCGGCCGTAACGGTCGGGCCGGTACATGTCCTCGACGAAGGCCTGCGGCAGCACGTAATGCCCGGGCGAGACCGCCCGCACCACATAGGCGACGGTGAACACCGCCGGCAAATCCTTGGTGCGTTCGAAGGCCGCGGTGAAACGGTCGTCGCGGAATTCGCTATGCACCGGCGTCGCCGCGTCGGTGATCCAGGGCAGCGTGCCGGTGTCGCCGGAGGAGACGAGACGCGGGTTGTCGATCTCGAAGCCAGCCGGCAGGTAATCGGCGAGCACCACGCGGCCGAACTGCGGCTGCGGCTCGGTCACCTTGAGCACCACGGCGAAACGCTGGTTCTGGGTCGCATGGCTGGGATCGGCCACCTCACCCTCGAGCGTGTAGTAGGTGCGCTCGACCTTGAATCCGTGATCGGCGGCGGGCTCCGGCGTGATCGGGCTGCCGGAGACCGAGACCACCGCCTGAACGCGGCCGTCGCCGGTGTTCGTCACCTTGAGCGGCGTGGCGAGGTTGGCGACGGAAAAGCTGCGATAGAGCGCGCCCTGATGCTTGCCTCCATTGAGGCTGAGCGAGATGGCGTTGAGCTCCTTGGACAGCGAACTCGCCGCCAGCACCATCCAAGCATCCTCCTGGGTGGATGTGTGGGAGAACTCGGCGCGCGCGGCGTCGACGCGCGCGACCGCGCGGTCGACGGTGCGGGCCGAGGCCCGCCCCTCCGAGGCGAGCGTCACCAGCGCCGCCGCATCGCGCAGCGGCGAGCCGTAGTCGGCGCGGCTGTAGTTGACCGGCGTCGGCTTGACCGGCAGCGCCGCCAGCGCGTCGCCATAGACGCGGTCCGCGCGGGACTTGTCGCCGAGCATGCCCAGCGCGGCGGCAATCTGCGCCTTGGCGATGGGCGTGGCGATCTGGGCGATCTGCACGTCGGCGATGTAGCGCAGATCGCCGATCGGCGCCGCGCCGTTGCGCGCCAGCACGTAGAGCGCATAGGCGAGATCGGCGCCGCCGTTCTTGCTCGGATCGGGCGTGGTGGCGACGTAGTTGCGCAGATAGTCGAGCGCGTTCTGGAAGCCGGCCTGCGGCACCT
>CAVXFJ010000004.1:0-1077066 GCA_963760995.1 uncultured Pseudomonadota bacterium
GGATTTGATCGTCGGCGCCGAAATCGCCGGGCTCTCGACGGAGCGCGAGGATTACCTGAAGAAGCAGGCCGAGGCGCAGTTCGCGGTCAAGGAAGACGAGCTGGTCGAGGCCGTGCGCGCCCTGCTCAAGCGGCACGGCATCGACTGAGACTTCTACAGCGCGACGAGATCGCCCGAGCCGACCGGCGCGCCGCCATGCACCGCCAGCGGAACGCCGAGCACCTGCTCGACCGCGTCGAAGGAATCGATCAGCGACAGGTTCTCGATGACCTTGCCGGCGCGGAAACGCATGAAATGCGCGAGCCGGTAGCTGATCACGCGTCCGTCGTCGCCGCGGCGGGCCGACAGCCGATTGAGCGTCGCCACCTGGTCGCCATCGATCAGGATGGCGTCCACCACGAAGCTGAACACGCGGAACACGTCCGGCACCAGCCGCTCGATAATGTCGAGCACCGCCGCCTTGCCGCGGCGCGCGCCGCAGAACGGCAACAGGTCGACCGGACCGCTGATGGTCCATTTCACATCGTCGTCGAGGAATTCGGCCACCCGGCCGGCATCGCGTGCGCCATAAGCCCGGTAAAAGGCCTCCACCACGCTGCGTGGAACTGGTGTGCTCATGCCGATTGTCTCCCACCCCGCACCAGTCAAGCGCGGTTGTATTGAAAATGTCTTACGCGTCATATTTCGCCTGCGCCGCGGCCGCCGCCGGCAAAATAATGCCGGTCGGCGGCCGCTAAAATTCATTAACGACGTCAGGCATTTGCCTCGGCGGCGCGTTAAGCCCGCCGGTGCTTCGGCGTCGAATCCTTAAAACTATCGTGCTAAAGGGCGCCCGCGAGACCCTTTTTTCGGCGGCAAGGACCGGCATGGACGCGAGCGTCACCACGGCAGCGAAAGGACCCGACGCGCGGGCGGAGGCGCTGATCGCCTCCTATGAGCGCGCCGGTTATCGCCGCTGCGCGCCGCCCATGCTGCAGCCGGCCGAGCCCTTCCTCGACCTCTCCGGCGAGGACATCCGCAAGCGCATGTATCTGACCACCGCCCCTGGCGGCGGCGAATTCTGCCTGAGACCTGATCTCACCATTCCGGTGTCGCGCGACTATCTCGCCTCGCCGGAAGCCGGCTCGCCGAGCGGCTTCTGCTATCTCGGCCCGGTGTTCCGCCACAGCGGCGATACCGCGCCCGAATTCATGCAGGCCGGCATCGAATCCTTCGGCCGCGCCGACAAGGCGGCGGCCGATGCCGAGATGCTGGCGCGCGGGCTGGAAGCGACCGCGCAATACGGGCTGAGCCAGCCCGACATCCAGACTGGCGACGTCGCGCTGTTCGTCGATTTCATCGCCGGGCTCGACCTGCCGCCGGCCTGGAAGCGGCGGCTGATCAAGGACTTCAACCGCAAGAGCAATCTCGCGCAGGACCTCGAGCGCCTGGTCCTCGGCGGCAACAATGGGCGGCCGGAATATCAGGGCGTGCTGGCCGCGCTCGCCGGCGCCGATCCGCACGGCGCGCATGCGCTGGTCACCGACCTGTTGTCGATCGCCGGCATCAGCGCCGTCGGTGGCCGCTCGGTCGGCGAGATCGCCGACCGCTTTCTCGAGCAGGCCGCGCTCGGCGCCAGCACCAAATTGCCGCGCGACGTGCGCGCGCTGATCGAGCGCTTCTTGGGCATCCAGGGCGATCCCGACCAGGCGGCGGCGGAGCTGCGTGCGCTCGCCGGCGAAGCCGGCCTGACGGAAGCGCTGGCGCCGGCGCTCGATCTGTTCGAGCACCGCACCGGCTTCCTCGCCGCGCATGGCGTCGACCCGGCGCGCGTGCGCTTTGCCACCCGCTTCGGGCGCGGCTTCGACTACTATACCGGCTTCATCTTCGAGTTGACCGATCCGAGCCGCACCGGCGATCCGCTGGTCGCCGGCGGACGCTATGACGAATTGCTGTCGCGGCTCGGCAGCGCCCAGCCGATCCCGGCGGTCGGCTTCGCGGTGTGGATCGAGCGGCTCGCGGTCTATGGAGGCGGCGCATGAGCTCGCCTCTCGTCCTGGCGGTACCGGCCAAAGGCCGGCTGCAGGAGAACGCCGAAGCCTTCTTCGCCCGCTCCGGCCTGGCGCTGATCAAGCCGCGCGGCGCGCGCGACTATCGCGGCGCCGTCGCCGGGCTCGACGGCGTCGAGGTCGCCTATCTCTCGGCCTCCGAGATCACCGCGCAGCTCGCCGCCGGCGCCGTGCATTTCGGCGTCACCGGCGAGGATCTGGTGCGCGAGATGATCCCCGACGCCGACGCCAAGGTGGTGCTGATCGAACCGCTCGGCTTCGGCCACGCCAATGTGGTGGTGGCGGTGCCGCAGGCCTGGATCGACGTGCGCAGCATGGCCGACGTCGACGACGTCGCCACCGCCTTCCGTCACACGCACGAGCGCAAGATGCGGGTGGCGACAAAATACGTGAACCTGACGCGCGGCTTCTTCTCCGCGCAGGGCGTGCTCGACTATCGCATCGTCGAGAGCGCCGGCGCGACCGAGGGCGCGCCTGCCGCCGGCACCGCCGAGATGATCGTCGACATCACCACCAGCGGCGCGACGCTCGCCGCCAATGCGCTGAAGGTGATCGAGGACGGCACCATCCTGCGCTCGCAGGCAAACCTCGTGGCCGCGCGCACCGCCTCCTGGGGCGAAAGCGAACGCGAGCTCGCGCGCGTCATCCTCGACCGGGTGGCGGCGCAGCAGCGCGCCCGCGCCTTCCGCGAGGTACGCGCGCGCTTTGCCGCCTGCGACGCCCGGCTGGTCGACAGCGCCAAGGAAAAATTCGGCGTGGTCACGCCGTTTGGCGGGCCGACGAGCTCGGGCATGCTCACGCTGCACTGCCCGCCGGCCGAGGTTTATTCGCTCACCAGTTTTCTGCGCGAGCACGGCGCCGAGGCGGTGGCGGTGGCGGATCTCGATTACGTCTTCTCGCGCGAGAACCCGCTCTACGCCAGACTGGAAGCGGGGCTGTAGCGCGAGTAGGCTCGCGCGACGAACCGTTCGTCCCCGCGCAAGCGGGGATCCAGAGCCTGTCCAGGCTTGCCGTTGTCGCCCCCCGATTCCCGCTTTCGCGGGAATGAATGGAACGATATTCAACCCCGGATTATCAATCTCCAAACACCCGCGTGTTGCGACGCACCCTTTCGCGCCAGGAAAAAAGCCGCGACTCGACTCCGCGCGCGGTCGCCTCCTATGCTGGCGATGAAGAACAAGAAACAATTTCAAACGGCGCCGCTCGCTTGTCACCGGGCGCGCGCTGCGTAGGGGGAAAACATGAAACCGTTCACGCGACTGCTGCCGTCGTGCATCCTCGCCGCGGCCCTGCTCGGCATCCCGGGCCTGGCCCAGGCCGAAACGCTGCACGTCGGCAAGGCCGGCGCCGAAGCCTTCTCCTTCGTTCCGGCCGAAATCGGTCAGCAGATGGGCTTCTACAAGAAGCACGGCGTCGACATCACCATCAGTTCCTTCGGCGGCGATGCCAAGGTGCAGCAGGCGATGGCGGCCGGCAGCATCGATATCGGGCTCGGCTCCGGGCCCGGCATGGCCTTCATCGTCAAGGGCTCGCCGGTCAAGGGTGTCGCCGCCATGGCCGACCAGCCGCTGATCTTCGCGCTGGTGGTACGCGACGACGGCTCGGTGAAGACGCCCGACGACCTCAAGGGACGGCTGGTCGGCGTCTCCGGCGTCGGCTCGGTGACCAACTGGATCATCACGCAGATCTCGCGCCGGCACGGCTGGGGCAACGACGGCATCCGCCGCGTCGGCCTCGGCAACGACGCCAACCGCGTCGCCGCGCTGAAGACGAAATCGATCGACGCGGCCATCGTCAACGTCGCCGTTGCGCTCAAATACGTGCACAGCGGCGACGGCAAGATCCTCATGCACTTCGGCGACCTGGTGAAGGACTTCCACATCCACGTGATCTTCGCCACCAACAAGGTCATCGCCGAGCATCCGGATGCGGTGCGCGGTTTCCTCGCCGGCTGGTTCGAGACCATCCGCTTCATGCGCAAGAACAAGGCGAAGACGGTAGAGATCGCCAAGGGCGTCATGCACACCGACGACAAGACGACGGCGGAGATCTATGACGAGGTCATGCCGATGTTCAACGAGGACGGCCATTTCAAGCCGAAGGCGATGGCGGCGCTGGCCGAGTCCTGGGTGGAGCTGAAGAACCTGCGCAAGAAGCCGGACGTGCACACGCTCTATACGGACGCGTTCCTGCCGAAGTAGCGCGCCAGGCCGCGCGGCGGCGCCCCTCCCCCGTTCAGGGGGAAGCGTCGTCGTCCGCGGCCGGCTTGCGCACGCGGAACACGACGAGATGCGACAGCGCGAAATTGACGGCGAAGCTCACCAGGATCGACAGGAGCTTCGCCGCCACCAGCGGCAGCACATAGGCGAGCGCGAGCAGCGTGGCGGTGCTCGCCGCCATGCCGGCGATGCCGGAGGCGCCGAAGGCAAAATAATCGCGCCAGCGCAGGGTGTGGCCGGATTCCGGGCCGAAGGTGATGAAGGAGTTCATCACATAGGAGCAGGAGACCGCCACCAGCCAAGCCAGCATATTGGCCGGCACCAGCGGCCAGCCGAAATGGCGCGCGGCGGTCCAGAACACGCTGAAGTCGATGGCCGTATTGACCACGCCGACCAAAGCGAAGCTCGCCGCCTTGAGCGGCAGCGCGCGCGCCTGCCAGGCCGTGCTGAAGCGTTCCAGGATCATCTGCGGGGACGTGCCGTTCATTCGCGCGCTCCGTTAGCACGTCCGCCGGCCGGCGCAAACCGAATGAGGCGACAGGGCTTGGCGCATGCGCTATAGATCGCGGTAATAAATCAAGGCCGCGTTAACATGCCGGGAAAGACCAGCAAGACCGCCACCAGCAAGGCGCGGGCGCGCAGCCCGGCGGGGCTGTCGATCGTGGTGCCGCTCTATAACGAGGCGCGCAACCTCGAACGGCTGCACGAGCGCATCGTCGCGGTCGCCGGCCGCATCAAGGCGGCGCGCGGCATGCCGATCGAGGTGGTCTATGTCGACGACGGCAGCCGCGACGCCACCAACAGCGTGGCGCAGGACCTGCCGGACGGGCCGCTCGACATCCAGCTCATCACGCTGTCGCGCAATTTCGGCAAGGAAGCCGCCTTGCTTGCCGGCCTCGACCATGCGCGGCTCGGCGCCGTACTGTTCATCGACGGTGACGGCCAGCATCCGCCCGACCTGATCGAGACGCTGGTCGCGCGCTGGCTCGATGATGGCTACGACGTGGTCTACACGGCCAAGGCCAACCGCATGAACGAGAGCTGGCTGCGCCGCGCCGGGGTGCATTGGTTCTATTCTCTGATCAATCTTGGCCAGCGGCAGAAAATCCCGGAAGACGCCGGCGATTTCCGCCTCTTGTCACCGCGCGCGGCGGCGGCGCTGCGGCAGATGCCGGAGCGCAACCGCTTCTTCAAGGGCATGTCGAGCTGGATCGGCTTCCGCCAGGCGCGCGTCGACTACGAGCCGGCGGCGCGCGCGCATGGCGCGACGAGCTGGACCACGCGCGGCCTGATCGGCCTGTCGATCGAGGGGCTCACCTCCTTCACGGTGGCGCCGCTGCGCGTGGCAAGCCTGCTCGGCATCCTGCTCGCCATCGCCGCGCTGGTCTTCGGCGTGCAGATCCTCATCCAGACCCTGGTCTACGGCCAGGACGTGCCGGGCTATCCGTCGCTGTTCGTCGGCATGATGGTGCTCGGCTCGGTGCAGCTCATCATGATCGGCGTCCTGGGCGAATATATCGGCAAGCTGCTGTCCGAGATCAAAGCGCGCCCAGTCTATTTCGTCGCCGAGCAGAGCCTGAAACCGGCCAAGGACGCGCGACAACGCGCGGCCGAATGAACCTCGATGGCCGCAGCGCTTCGCCATATCTGGCTCTGCGCCGATGATTACGGCCTGTCGCCGGCCGTCAGCGAGGGCATCCGCCAATTGATCGCGCGGCGGCGCATCAACGCAACGACCGTGATGGTGGTCTCGCCGCATTTCGATCCCGGCGAGGCGGAAGCGCTCAATGCGCTCAACGCCGGCGAGACGCGCGCCGCGCTCGGCCTGCACGTCACACTGACGGCGCCGTTCTCACCGGTGAGCGAGGGCTTCGCACCGCTGCGCGACGGCAGCTTCCTGCCGGTCGCGGAGATGATGCGGCGTGGTATCACGCGCCAACTCGACGTCGCGCGGCTGGTGATCGAGATCGGTACGCAACTGCGCCTGTTCGCCGAAGCCTTCGGCCGCCTGCCCGATTTCATAGACGGCCATCAGCATGTGCATCTGGCGCCGCAGTTGCGTGACGCGCTGCTCAAGGTGGCGATCGAGGCGGCGCCACAGGCCTGGGTGCGCCAGTGCGGCCGCCCGCGCGGCGCGCGCGGGTTGCGTAATCCCAAGGCGCTGGTGCTCGATATTCTGAGCCTCGGCTTGCGCCGCGGCGCCGAGCGGCTGGGCGTCGCTACCAATCCGGCTTTCGCCGGCGCCTATGATTTCGCCGGCAAACCGGATTTTTCCCGCCTGTTTCCGAATTTCCTCAGGGGCCTGCCGGATGGCGGCCTGATCATGTGCCATCCGGGCTTCGTCGACGCGGCGCTGGAGAGCCTCGATCCGCTGACCGATCAGCGCGAGCGCGAATTCGCCTTCTTCGAGTCCGATGCGTTTCCGCAGATGCTCGCCGCGCACGGCGCAGCCCTCATCGCACCCGCCTGAGCGGTTCAGCCGCGACGTTCCACTTCCACCTTGCTCGGATCCGAGGTCGGCGGCGGGATATAGTCGCGGTCCGATCCATGCGGCCCGATCACCACAACTTTGGTGCCAACCTTCACGCGGCTATAGAGGTCGATGACGTCGGCATTGCGCATGCGGATGCAGCCGGACGACACGTTGTGGCCGATGGTCCAGGGCTCGTTGGAGCCGTGGATGCGGTAGAGCGTGGCGCCGATATAGAGCGCGCGGGCGCCGAGCGGATTGTTGGGACCTCCGGCCATGCGATGCGGCAGATACGGCTGGCGCTCGATCATCTCCTTCGGCGGGATCCAATCGGGCCATTCCCGCTTGGCGGTGATCTTGTGCACGCCGGACCAGGAAAATCCCGAGCGCGCCACGCCGATGCCGTAACGCATCGCCTTGCCGCCGTCCTCCACCAGAAAGAGAAAATGGTGCGGCGTATCGACCACGATGGTGCCGGGCGGCTCCTTGCCGGCATAGGCGACCTCATGGCGCAGGAACTGCGGATCGACATGGAAGCCGGGTTCACGCCGCTCCAGCATGGGATCGGCCGGCGCGGTGTTGACGTAGCGCATCGGGCCGGACGGCGCCGAAGGTGCCGGCACCAATGGCGCGTAGGCGATCGGCGGCGGTGGCGGCAGCGCGCGCCGCGTGCCGACATTGTGGGCGCCGAACAGGAATTCGAGGAAGCCCCCGCCGAGCTCGGACTGCATCGGTGGCGGCGGCGGCGCCACTACCACCATCTGCGGCGCCGGCGCATAGGTTTGCGCTTCCGCGGCGCCGGCGATGAGAAGAACGGCAAGACTGATGACGAACATACGCGGCATTTTACGCACTCGGTAAACACGGCACTTTGGCGACGCCTCAAGTCAACGGCCAAAGAGAAACCGATTGGTAAATCAGGGGCCGGCGCGCGCCCGATTGACCGGTTATGGCCGCGTTTCGTCGCATTAGCGTTTATTTTGCGTAAAGGTTGACCCAACATGGTAAACGCGGCGTCTCGCGCAGGCGCAACTCGGCGCGTTGCAACTCAGCATTAATGTCCACTGCGTTATGACCTCACCTTGGGGATGCAATCGGGGACGAGACCGTGCAGCAGAAACGCTTTCGCATCGAACAGACGGCGGACGAACGCCGTCCACAGTCGACATCGTTCCAACCGCATTTGCATTCGTATACCATCGGCGGTGGCGACCTTGCCGCGCTCAAGCGCGAGCTTGCGCAGATGCGCGACGGCTTCGCCCACAACGCGCGCGAGCTGTCCGCGTTGCTCACCGAAGGCAAGGAGCGGCGGATGACGCGCGCGGCCGGCGAGCTCGGCGCCGCCATCGACGCCATGGAAAAGGCCACCGACAAGATCCTGCAATCGGCCGAGCGAATCGACGACTGCGCCAAGGCGCTCGCCCTCGCGCAGCACACCGATTACGGGCGCGGCCTGGCGCAGGATATCCAGGAGCACGTGGTGCAGCTCTACGAGGCCTGCAATTTCCAGGATCTCACGGGCCAGCGCATCGGCAAGGTGATCGCCACACTCGGTGACGTCGAGGAGCGGCTCAGCACGCTGGCCGAGCACAGCAAACACCCCGGCCCTGCGGCTCGACCGAACGCGGCGGCGCCGGAACGCGACCTGCTGCACGGGCCCAAGCTCGACGGCGATTCCGGCCACGCGAGCCAGCACGACATCGACGCGATGTTCAACTAGCCGCCGACGCCCGTCGCTCAATTCGTCATTCCGAGGCAAGGCTGCAAACGCGCAAACGCGCTTATGGCGGCGTCCCGAAATGACGAGAGATATCTAAATGCGCACGACAGTCGCGCTGCACGGCGCCTCGGCAACGATCTTCGAGGATACGCTGCCGAGATAGCGGCGCAGCGGCGCCGCATTGCGCGCGCCCATCACCATATGATGCACCTTATTGCGGCGGGCGAAATCGATGAGCGCGGCGGCCGGGTCGAAGGCCTCGATGACGTGATAGGTGATCTGGTTCGGAAAGTGTTGCAGCGGCGCCGCCCAGTGCTTGAGCTCTGACAGGCGCAGGAGATGCAGGTTGCGGCCCGCCTCGTCCTCGAATTTGTCCGGCATCACGCGCGCGAGCTTCATGATGTTGACGCAGGCGAGCCGCGCCTGCGGCTCGCTGGCCAGCAGTCGCGCTACCGCCTTGGCGAGCGCGCGCGAAAGCTGCTCGTATTCCTCATTGAGGTCGACGGCCGCCATGATGATCGAGCCGCTGGCGGTGGGCGCACGCGACTCCGGCAGCGCGGCGATACGGGTGCGCGCTTGCGAGAACCAGCGCCGCAGCACCGCGAGAGATCCGTTGCCGCGCACGCGAGTGGCCCGCTCGGTCAGCGGCACCAGTTCGGGATGGCGCAGGTCGAAGGCAAGATGCGCCGTGCTTTGGTAGCGCTCGCGCGGGTCGACCTCCAGGCAATGCAGGATGATCTCCTGCAGCCAGGGCGGAACGTCCGGCCGCCAGTGGCGCGGCGGCGGCGGCGCCACATAAAGGCGCTTGCCCCATTGGGCGACGGTGCGCGGCTCGCCGAACGGCCGCCGCCCAGTGACCAGGAAATAGAGCACCACCCCGAGCGCGAACAGATCGCTGCGCGGATCGTGGCGCACGCCGAGCACCTGCTCCGGCGCGATATAGGAGTTGGTGCCGAGCGGCCCGTCGAGCTCCTCCGCCGGCAGGTCGGGCAGATCGAGATGGCGCGACAGCCCGAAATCGAGCAGCACCATGTCGCCGTTCTCGCGCACCATGATGTTGCTCGGCTTGATATCGAGATGCACCACGCGTTGCGCATGCAACTCTCCGAGCGCATCGGCAATGCGCGCGCCGAGATCGGCGACCTCCTCCGGCGCCAGCGGCAGCTCGTCGAGCCGCGCCCGCAGCGAGCGCCCGTAGATCAATTCCATCACCACATAGGGGCCGTCGAAATCGCCGGCCGCCACGAAGCGCGGCACATGCGCCCCCGAGAGCCGGGGCAGGATCATCTGCTCGGCCTCGTAGCTGACGATGGCGAGCGGATCGTCGCCCGGCTCCAGCAGCGGCAGCTTCATCATGATGGGAAAATCGATGTCGGGGCGGCTCACCCGCCATAACGCGCCGAGGCCGCCGCGATGCAACTGCTCGATCAGGCGAAAGCCGTCGATCTCGTCGCCTGGGCGCAAACCGTGGGCCATGCTCAGAAACCGCGTTCCAGGCGGGTCGCCAGGACCGCCGGCAAGTCCGCCTCGCGGATCTTGCGGGCGGCGGTCTCGACGTCATAAGCGACGCGGCGATAGGTCAGGCTGTTCGCCTTATCGTCGAGCAGCGCGTAGCAGGCCGCCGGATCGTGATCGCGCGGCTGCCCGACCGCGCCGATGACGGCGAGCCAGCGTCGGCCGGCGAGCAGCGGGATCGCCATGCCGGCCACCGGCTCGAAGGCCATCAATTTTCCGGTCAGCGACAGGCCGTAGAGCGCCGGCACATGCACGTGGCCGCAGAAGCTCTGGCGCGCCGCGGTGGCCATCAGATTGTTGCGCGCGACCTGGCTGCTGGTGACGTAGTGCCAGCGCGACGGCTCGAGCGGACTGGCATGCACGAACAGGCGCCCGTCATGCTCGACGGACAAAGGCAGCCGGCCGAGAAATTCCTTTTGCGCATCGCTTAATTGCCCGCGCGTCCAGTCGATCGCCTGCTGCGCCGTCTCGTTCATGGACACGCGCGCGCCGGCGGCGGCGGCATCGTGATTGCCGAGAATGGCGGTAGCGCCCTGCTCGACATAGTCGCTGACCCGGTCGACCACCCAGCCCGGATCGGCGCCATAGCCGACGAGATCGCCGAGGAAGATGTAGCGGTCGACCTGGCGCCGCTCGGCATCGGCGAGGCAGGCCGTCAGGGCTTCACGGTTGCCGTGGATGTCCGCCAGTATCGCGATCATGGCTTCAGACTATCGCAGCCGCCGCGGCCGATCACCTTGACCGCGATCAAACCGGCATCGCCGGGCTGCGGCCGTGAATTGCCGGCAAGGCGCCTGCCTAAAAAACATGCGGGGCCCGAGGGCCCCGCACGCATCGTTCCGGTCGGCAAGGCGACGGCTTCGGCGATGCCTCAGGCCGTCTTCTCCTCCCAGATCTTGGTCTTGTTGGTCTCCGGCATCAGGAACAGCCCGAGGATGAGGCAGACCGCGGGAACCGCGATCGGATAGATCAGCGCATAGCCGATGCTGTGCGTCGCCTGATAGGCCGCGGTGGTGATGAACGGCACCAGCCCGCCGCCCCAGCCATTGCCGATGTGATAGGGCACCGACACCGAGGTGTAGCGGATGCGGCTCGGGAAGAATTCGGCAAGGAAGGCGCCGATCGGGCCGTACACCATGCCGACATAGCAGACCATGATGGCGACGATCAGGACGGCGATCGGCGCATTGAGATGGCCCGGCTGGGTGACCGCCGCGAGCCACGAATACAGCGGATAATAGGTGACCGCCGCCAGGAACATGCCGCCCAGGATCACCGGCTTGCGGCCGATCTTGTCGGAGAGCCAGCCGAAGAAGATGAGCGAGGGCGTGCCGATGACGAGGCCGATGCCGACGATCCAGGCGGTGGTGAGGTTATCGACCTTGGCCACCTGCTGCATGAAGTAGAGCGCCCAGAACTGGCCGCTGTACCAGACCACGCCCTGACCGAGCACGATGATCGTGGCGATGATCACGTATTTCAGATTGGCGGGATTGCCGAAGGCTTCGCGCCAGGGATTCTTGCTGGTCTGTCCCTTCGCCTTGATCTCCGCATAGATCGGCGACTCCTCGAAGGCGCCGCGGATGTAGAAGGCGATCAACACGAGGACGAAGGAGAACAGGAACGGGATGCGCCACGCCCAGGAATTGAACGCCTCGGCGCCGAAATAGGTGCGGGTCGCGATGATCACGACGAGCGAGACGACGATGCCGAGCGTCGGCGAGGTCTGCAGCCAGCCGGTGTAGTAGCCGCGGTGCTCGTCGGAGACGTGCTCGGCGACATAGGTGATGGCGCCGCCATATTGGCCGCCAAGGCAGAGGCCCTGGATCATGCGCAAGGCGAACAGGATGAAGGCGGCGGCGAGGCCGATCTGGTCGAAGGTCGGGATGAGGCCGATGGCGCCGGTGCCAAGGGCCATGCCGACCAGCGTCATCAGAAAGGTGTATTTGCGCCCCACCACGTCGCCCAGCCAGCCGAACAGGAAAGCGCCAAGTGGGCGGACCAGGAAGCCTGCGGTGAACAGCGCGATCGTGCTCAACAGCGCGGCGACCGGATGGCTCTTTTCGAAGAACTTGACCGACAGGATCGCGGCCAAGCTGCCGAAGATGTAGAAGTCATACCATTCGATGACATTGCCTCCCGCCGCGGCGGTGATCACGCGTCGGAAGTTAGCGGGAACTTTAGCGACCATAGCCGTACCCCCCAAATGCGAACTCCGCCGGCCGCGCTGAATGCGCGGCTGGAGTCGCTGATCCAATTGATCGACTTCATTGCCACCAGCGTTTCCTCAGATTTTTGCCGCGCGCGTTTGTCGACGACGCGGCTGTCATTGAGCGCGGCCGGGCTGTGGCAAACGGAATCCGGCAGCGCTGCACATAGGCTATGTCGCGTTTTGAATGCTGTCAGTGCGCAATTCGTCTTAGGCACAAGGTCAAAGCTGCGACTAAGCCGTTATTCTTATTGATGTTTATAAGATATTTATTCAGGTGGTCGGATACTACTTGGGTTTTGCGGCGTCTTGCCGATCCTCGCCGCCATCTCGACGCTGCATGCGCGGCGACATGTCCAGCCAGCGCGTCATGCGCGCGCAACGCGATCGCGCGGCGGCCGGATCACGACAAAGCAAGTCAGCGCCACCGCGGCAAAACCGGCAGCGAGCGCCAGCGCGCCCGCGTCCGACACGCGCTCGACGACAAAGGCCATCACCAGCGGCGCCGCCGCTTGCATCACCAGCCACGGCCCGGCCAGCCGTCCCATCAGCCGGCCATAACCGGCGGCGCCGAACAGGGCCAGCGGCACCGCGCCGCGCGTGATGGTGACGAGGCCGTTGGCGCCGCCGAACATCAACGCGAAGGCCGCCGCCGCCGGCGTCGAGATGCCGGCAATCGCCAGCATGAGGAAGGCGCAGAGCAGCGCGGCGAGCGCAAAGCGCGCCACCCACAAAGGGTGCAGGTCGCGGCCGAAGGCGAATTCGATCAGCCGCGCGCCGACCTGCGCCGGCCCGAACAGCGCTCCGATCCACACCACCGTGCCGGAGTCGATGCCGGCGCGCCCGAAGATCGCCAACAGATGCGCCGACAGGCCCGACGGCACGAAGGCGTAGGCGGCGAAAGCCGAGGCCACCACAATGAAGGGCAGGCCGTGCGGCGGCAGCACCTCGACCGACGCCGTCGTCGCGCTCGGCGCTGCGGCGTCCGCCTGGTGGCGGCCGCGCGGCAGCGCCAGCGCGTGCAGCGGCGCCGAGATCAACGCCAGCAGGGCGGCATAAATCAGATAGGTGCCGTGCCAGCCGACACCTTCGAGCAGGAAGTGGGTGGCAGGCCAGCTCACCGTCGAGGCGAAGCCGCCGGCGAGCGTGAGCGCGGTGATCGGCCGGCGCGCGGTATTGCCGAAAATCCGGCCGAGGCTGGCGAAGGCGGCGTCGTAGAGATTGGCGGCCATGGCGACGCCGAGCACCATCCACACCGCGAGATAGGCCGGCCGGCTCGCCGCGTGCACGATGAGGACGAGGCCGAGCGCGCCAACGAGTGAGCCCACGGCCATCACCACATGGCCGCCGAAGCGGTCGATGGAGCGGCCGACATAGGGCGAGGCGAGCCCGGCCGTCAGCAGGCCGACGGAGAAACCGCCCATGCCGAAGGCGATCGACCAGCCGCGCTCGGCCACGATCAGCGGCACGATCAGCACCGGCGTGTAGAAGATCGTGCCCCAGGACAGGATCTGGGTGACGCCGAGCACCGGCACGGCGCGCCAGGGACCTTGGAGAAAGTCGCGTAAGGCGAATGTCATGGCCACCCGCGCGGCGTCAGGCGCGGGTTAAAGGCACGAAGCGCCAAATTGGTGTGAAACGACCCGCGCATCCCGAAAGAGTGGCCACGGATGACCACGTTCACGAAGCCTGCCTTCGTGGACGGCCATCATGGATTGCCGGGGTGAGCCCGGCAATGTCCAAGGTCGGACTTACTGCACGGGCTTCTTAGGTGCAGGCTTAGGCTTGGCCCTCGGCCGCGGCTTGGCGCGCCGGTGCGCCGGCTTTTGACCCTCGGGGCCGCAGCGAACATAGACCATACTGCCGTAGCGGCCCTGCACCTCCGGATCCATCCAGCGCAAGATGAGCACGCGGCCGTCGAAGGTGACGACCTCGCGGTCCTGGGCGCTGCCGGGCGGATCGTTGGGCGGCCCGATATAGGTCTTGCCACCGGGGGCGCCCTTCAGGTGCAGGTCGGAGGGCGTCGACTGGTCGGCGAGGTGCATCATCACCCCGCCGGTCGGGCTGGGCGTGATGATGTAGGGATTGGTGCACTGCTTGGCGGCGGCTGCAACGGTCCGCTCGCGGTCGGCCTCCTGGTGATAGGCGGCAAGGCCCCAGCGTCCGACCAGATCCTGCGCCGGGAAGGCCGGCGGCAGGGTCGGCGTCACCGGCGGCGGTGGCGGCTGCTGTGGCTCCTGGGTGGTGGCGCAGGCGCCCAGCGCCAGGCCGAGGACCAGCATCAAGACGGTCGGCAGTTTCGAGCGGCAATGACTAGGCAAGCGACACTCCTTCCGGCGCGGCCGGTCGACTTTGACGGGCCCTGGCGGTCCCTGCAAGGACCCAGGTCCGGTTAACGCTGGCGCCCGGGGATCGGTCCGAATCGCCGGTACGAGCTTGACACCCTGCCGTTAAGACAATATCTCCCGGACAGCTTTTTGGCACTCGCCGCATTGGAGTGCTAAAGGCTTGTCAATCCGACAGATTTTGTCAAATCCACGCGCCGCAAGCGCCGACGAGGAAGCCCATGGCTAAGACCAAGTTCCGTCCCCTGCACGACCGCGTGGTCGTGCGCCGTATCGATGCCGAAGAGAAGACCAAGGGCGGCATCATCATCCCGGATACCGCCCAAGAGAAGCCGCAGGAAGGCGAGATCGTCGCCGTCGGCCCCGGCGGGCGGGATGAAGCCGGCAAGCTCATTCCGATCGATCTGAAGAATGGCGACCGCGTGCTGTTCGGCAGATGGTCGGGCACCGAGGTCAAGATCGACGGTGAGGACCTCCTGATCATGAAGGAGTCCGACATCATGGGCGTGATCGCCTGACGCCAGACGCCTCGTGCCTCGAGGGGCCTGCCGAAGGCAGGCGTCTTGAAGGACGAGGCCGACAAATCCCGGGCCTCATCCTTCGAGACGCGGCTTCGCCGCACCTCAGGATAAGGGTCAAATCAGTATCCAAACGGAGTCATCCTCAATGTCTGCCAAGGAAGTGAAATTTTCCGGCGATGCCCGCGAGCGCATGCTGCGCGGCGTCGACATCCTCGCCAATGCGGTGAAGGTCACGCTCGGCCCCAAGGGCCGCAACGTCGTGCTCGACAAGAGCTTCGGCGCCCCGCGCATCACCAAGGACGGCGTCACCGTCGCCAAGGAGATCGAGCTCGAGGACAAGTTCGAGAACATGGGCGCGCAGATGGTGCGCGAGGTCGCGCAAAAGACCAACGACACCGCCGGTGACGGCACCACCACCGCCACCGTGCTTGCGCAGGCGATCGTGCGCGAAGGCGCCAAGTCCGTCGCCGCCGGCATGAACCCGATGGACCTGAAGCGCGGCATCGACATCGCCGTGCAGGCCGTGGTCAAGGACATCCAGAAGCGCGCCAAGACCGTCGGCTCCTCCGCCGAGGTCGCCCAGGTCGGCACCATCTCCTCGAACGGCGACAGCGCGGTCGGCAAGATGATCGCGCAGGCCATGCAGAAGGTCGGCAACGAAGGCGTCATCACCGTCGAGGAAGCCAAGGCGCTCGACACCGAGGTCGAGATCGTCGAGGGCATGCAGTTCGACCGCGGCTACATCTCGCCCTATTTCGTCACCAATGCCGAGAAGATGCTGGCCGAGCTCGAGGACTGCTACATCCTCCTGCACGAGAAGAAGCTCTCCGGCCTGCAGTCGATGCTGCCGGTGCTCGAGGCGGTGGTGCAGTCGGGCAAGCCGCTCATCATCATCGCCGAGGACGTCGAGGGCGAGGCCATCGCCACGCTCGTCGTCAACAAGCTGCGCGGCGGCCTCAAGGTCGCGGCGGTGAAGGCACCGGGCTTCGGTGACCGCCGCAAGGCCATGCTCGAGGACATCGCCATCCTCACCGGCGGCCAGCTCGTCTCGGAAGACCTCGGCATCAAGCTCGAGAACGTGACGCTGCAGATGCTCGGCCGCGCCAAGAAGGTGATCATCGAGAAGGAAAAGACCACCATCGTCAACGGTGCCGGCAAGAAGGCCGAAATCGAGGCGCGCGTGCAGCAGATCAAGGCGCAGATCGAGGAGACCACCTCGGACTACGACAAGGAAAAGCTGCAGGAGCGTCTGGCCAAGCTCGCCGGCGGCGTCGCGGTGATCCGCGTCGGCGGCGCCACCGAGATCGAGGTGAAGGAGAAGAAGGACCGCGTCGAGGACGCGCTCAACGCCACCCGCGCCGCGGTCGAGGAAGGCATCGTGCCGGGCGGCGGCGTCGCGCTGCTGCGCGCCAAGAAGGCGGTCGGCAAGCTCACCAATGACAATGCCGACGTGCAGGCCGGCATCAACATCGTGCTCAAGGCGCTGGAGGCTCCGATCCGCCAGATCGCCGAGAACGCCGGCGTCGAGGGCTCGATCGTGGTCGGCAAGATCATGGAGAACAAGTCCGAGACCTGGGGTTTCGACGCGCAGAACGAGGAATATGTCGACCTGGTCGAGGAAGGCATCATCGACCCGGCCAAGGTGGTGCGCACCGCGCTGCAGGATGCGGGCTCCGTCGCCGGCCTCCTGATCACCACCGAGGCGATGGTCGCCGAGCTGCCGAAGCCGGAGGCCGCGCCGGCCATGCCGGGCGGCGGCATGGGTGGCATGGGCGGCATGATGTAAGCGACGCCAACCACATCACGCGATCGAAGGGCGCGGCTCCGGCCGCGCCCTTTTTCATTGGCGCGCGCCTTGGCACCGCTCCGGTCCAGCCTCAGGCTGTCGACCCCGCCTGACCGGAGCGGAAACCTATCGCTGTCTTCGGGCGTTGGAACCGCATGGCCGCGTCCCGATCCAAGTTCGTCGTCTACGCGGCAGCGGCCGGCAACGCACTGGTTGCGTTGACGAAATTGGCCGCCGCTTGGTGGACCGGCTCTTCGGCCATGCTGAGCGAGGCGATCCATTCGCTGGTCGACACCGGCAACCAGCTGCTGCTGCTCTACGGCCTGCACCGCGCCGCCCAACCGCCCGACGACATGCATCCGCTCGGCCACGGCCGCGAGCTCTATTTCTGGAGCTTCATCGTGGCCATGGTGATGTTCACAATGGGCGCCGGCGTCGCCGGTTACGAGGGCGTGCTGCACATCCTCAACGCCGAGCCGATGAAAGACCCGATGATCAATTACGCGGTGTACGGCGCGGCGCTCGTGTTCGAGGGCACCACCTGGATCGTCGCGCTGCGCGAATTCCGCAGGGCCAAGGGCGACATGGGCTATTTCGAGGCGGTGCGGCGGAGCAAGGATCCGCCGACCTTCATCGTGCTGTTCGAGGACAGCGCCGCCCTCATCGGCTTGGCTGTCGCGGCAGTAGGAACCTTCGCCGCCGAGCGGCTGTCGATCCCCGCGCTCGACGGCGTCGCCTCGGTTTGTATCGCGCTGCTGCTCGGCCTCACGGCGCTGGCGCTGGCGCGCGAAAGCAAGGGCCTGCTGATCGGCGAGCCGGCGAGCCGCGCGCTGCGCCAATCCATCCTCGCCATCGCGTGGCGCGCGCCGGAGATCGACGCCGCGAAGATCGCCTTCACCGTGCATCTCGCGCCGGAGCAGGTGATCGTCGCGCTCGGCCTGGAATTCCGCGACGAACTCACCGCGCCGGCCATCGAGCAGGCGACGGCGGCGCTCGAGCGGGCGATCCACCGGGCGCATCCGGAGGTCGTGGCGATCTTCGTCAAGCCGCAGGCCGCCGGCACGCAGGGCGCAAGCCCGTTCAATCGCCTCGGCGGGATCAAGCGTGTCGTCGGCGCGGCGGCGCGCCGATAGCGGCCATCAGGTTCGCGGCTTGCGCGCGGCCAACAGCATCGCCGAGGTGCGCGCGCCGAAATTGCGGCGCACGATGTCGAAGCCGGTGAAGCCCATCAGCGGCAGCAGGCTGCGCACGGGATCGAACCAGGCGGCAAGGCGCGGGCTCGGGCTTCGCGCGTTGTATTTGAGCACGTGGTGCAGCGAATACATCCAGAACGAATGGCCGGTCTGGTAGGCGACGTAGACCACCTCCAGTCCGGCTTCGCGAAACAGCCGCGTGAGGCTTTCCGCATCGAACAAAGTCCAGTGGCGCGGAATGTGGTAGCCGCCCCACCAGCGCGGCTTGAACAGGCGTGCGTCCCAGGACTCGATATTGGGCGTCTCCACCGCCAGCACGCCGCCGGGCACGAGCCAGTCGGAGATGCGGCGGATGACGGCCAGGGGATCGGCGACGTGCTCGATGACGTGGAACATTGTCGCGAGCTCGATCGAGGCGTCGGGAATCTCGACGCAGTCCTCCACCCGCCGGGTGAAAGCGTTGAAGCCGCGCGCGCGCAGACGGGCGACCGGCTCCTCCGACAATTCCAGACCGTAGATGCGCTCCTTGGCGACGCCGCGCGCGGCGAACAGATCGAGATAACGGCCGTCGCCGCAACCGATGTCGAGATAGGACGTCGGCTCGAAGCCGATGCGCTTGAAGATGGCGCCGAACTTCAGGCGGTCGAGCATCGCCTTGCCCTTGAGTGCGATCGGCGAGACCTTGTCCGACATGCTGTAGGCATAATAGTGCGGCGGGTAGATGATCCCCAGCGTGTCGACCGCCGGCCGCGGATCGAGCCACACCGTGCCGCAAGTGGTGCATTGCCAGAACTGCCATTCGTTGCGGCAGGTCTCGAGCTCGTAATCATGCCCGCGCGCGAAGGACGCGCGCGCGGTGCCGCCGCAGGTCGGACAGGCGGGCACGCGTTCGGTTGAAATTTCCGGGCTGGACGCGGGATAGCCCGGCGGCAGCGGCGTGGACTGCATCGCGCTCACGCGGCCGACGCCGCCATCGCGCCGCGCCGCTGCCGGCTCCAGCTCCAATAAGACAGAATGTAGCCGAGATAGGACGAGCGCCAGACGAGCGCCTCGGCCGGCCCGTGCGCCGCCGCCCAGGCGCGGATCAGCCGGTCGGCGGCGGGCAGATTGTAGTAGGGAATGCTCGGCCACAAATGATGCGCGGTGTGGAAATTCATGTTGTGGGGCGCGAAGAACAAGCGTTCGACCCGGTTGCTGGTATAGGTGATCATCCGCTTCTGCGCGTCGGCCGCCGTGTCCGGCATCTGCATCGAATGCTCGCAGAACACGCGCACCAGGTCGGCGCGGTAGGCGAAGATATAGACCGGCGCCAGCCACAGCAGCGGATAGGCCCACCAGCCGATGGCGTAGCTCAGCCCGCCGACCAGCGCCGCCTGCCAGCCGAAAATGAGAGCAAGATCGCGCGCGCGGTAATGCAATTCGGCGCGTCCGTCGCCCGGCTTCTTCTCGCGCGCATAAATATTGGCGAGCGCGCGCCCGAGGCTTTGCAGGCCGGAGAGGAAGAACAGATAGCTGAACGGCGTGTCCTTTTCGTCGTGCAGATATTTGTAGCGGTCGGGATCGCTCGGCAGGCAGGTGACGCGGTGATGCTCGATGTGGTTGAGGCGGTTGATCCGGGTGATGGCGCAGATCGGCGCCATGATGAAGACGTCGTTCCACAGATCGTTCAGGCGCTGCGCCCCGAACAGGCGGCGGTGAATGCCGTCATGGCCGATGATCGCCAGCCCGTAATATTGCACGCCGACGACGACGAGGGCCGGCAGCACCGTCCACCACGCCGGGTTGACGGCCACCACGGTCCAGGCGGCCAGGATGATCGCCCAGCCGATCAACGTATCGCGCACGGCAATGCGCGGCGCGAGGCTGTTCAACCGCTGCAATTGCTGCCGCGTGAGGATGCTCGTGCGATACGGATTATAGTGTTGGGCCTCGTCCATTCGCCACTCACGTCATCGGCGCCCGAAGGCTTCGGCGCGACGGGGTTTTTTGATTTATTCTTGCGGTTATAGCCCGCAACCTGAGCGTATTCAACAACACGGGGGCCCCCGCCGCCTCAGGAACCCGGTCTGGCGCGGGCCCGGCCGAAAGCGGCCGGTCAGTGATTGCTCGGGCGAAACACCAATGTCATCGGCCCCATCAAGACGACGTCCTGTCCCTGCCGCCGCCAACCGGTGACCTGGGTGAGCGCGGTGAGCGTGGCGACGTCGGCATCCACGCGCTCGGGCGTGCACTGGCCGTCGACCATGTAGCGCGGCAGCTCCTGCGGCAGTGGCCCGGGCTCGATGCGGATGGTGCCGGGCGAAACCTCAACCCGCCCGCGCACCGTCTGACACCAGAGGAAGATGGTGGCGCTGCCGTCGCTCGCGACATTGAGCACCGGCACGCGCTTGAGCGGGCGCATCGGTGCGGCATCGAGCAGCAGGTCCTGGTCGAAAGGGAACTGACCGGTCGCCGCGACGCTCGCGGCCGCGGCCAGGCCGAGACCGGCGGTGATGAGCGCGCGAACAAAGAATCTGCGGCCCGTCGTCGGGCGAAAACGCGTCATGCTGTGCTCCGAAGCGACCGCCGCGGCCGCGGCGGCAAGGACCGCCCGTGCAATGGCGGCTGTCGGCGGCGGCGTCAAGCGGAATAGAATCGGACGTGGACATGTTAGTGTTGCGTGTTCGCCCAGGAGAGCCCGCGCCATGGATCAACGCATCGTCGACCTCTACGACCGCTTCACGCATGGCGGCATCAGCCGCCGCGACTTCCTCGACCGCCTCGCCGCGCTCACCGGCTCCAGCGCCGCGGCGCTGGCGCTGCTGCCGCTGCTGCAGAACGATTATGCGCGCGCGGCGGCGGTGGCGCCCGATGATGCGCGGCTCGCCATCGACAGCGTCTCCTACGATGCCGGCGGCGTCGCCATCGGCGGCTATCTGGCGCGACTGAAGGACAAGGGCAAACGTCCGGCGGTCATCGTCATCCACGAAAACCGCGGTCTCAATCCGCACATCAAGGACGTGGCGCGCCGCATCGCCCTGGAAGGTTTCCTCGCCTTAGCCGTCGATATGCTGTCGCCGCTCGGCGGCACGCCCGCCGACGAGGACAAGGGACGCGAGATGATCGGCACGCTCGATGCGACCGAGACCGCGCGCCGCATCGCCGCCGCGGTGCCGTTCATGGCGCATCATGCAGAGTCGACCGGCAAGGTCGGCGCCGTCGGCTTCTGCTGGGGCGGCGGCATGGTCAATCGCCTGGCGGTGCTCTCGCCCGATCTGAAGGCGGCCGTCGCCTATTACGGTCTGCAGCCCCCGGCGGCGCAGGTGAAGTCGATCCAGGCGGCGCTGCTCCTGCACTATGCCGGGCTCGATCAGCGCATCGACGCCGGCATCCCCGCCTATGAGGCCGCGCTGAAGGCCGCGCACAAGCGCTTCACGATCTACATCTATCCGAACGTCAATCACGCCTTCAACAACGACACGTCGAGCCGCTACGACCAGGCGGCGGCCGCGCTCGCCTGGGGCCGCACCATCGCCTTCCTCAAGCAGCATCTTGCGTAAGGCCGCGCGGCGCGGGCTTGGCCGGCGAACTGTGGGCGCGAAGCCGGGCGCACACCGGCCGCATTGCGGCAGCGGCGGCGGCATGCTTTACTCTTACCAGTCGAACGCCCCGCGCGATGCGACGGCGGCAGCCAGCGGAGAGAAACGTCGTGGTCGATCTCATCGCCAATACCATCGGCGCGCTCGGCAGCATCATCTTCGTCGGGTTCCTGGCGTACCGGATCGGCGCGCCGCCGCTCCTCGTCATCGTCGTGGCGACGCTGCTGCTGATGGTTTATTCATTTTACACCGACATGCGCCTCGATCGCCAAAAGGCCGCCGCGCGCAACGACAAGACGCAATAGGCGCGCCGCGCCTTAGAGCGTTTCCAGGCGAAGTGGAAACCGGTTCGCCGTCCGGAAACGCGATAAAGCAAAAATCCTGGACGATTTCACCGTTCCTATGAAACGGAACGCGTCTAGACTTCCGCCTCGACCAAATCCGACAGCCAGCGCGCCGTGCGCAGCAGCCGCCCGTCATTGCCGCGCTGGCCGACGAGTTGCACGCCCATCGGCATGCCATTGCCGCCGCGCAAGAGCGGCAGCGAGATCGCCGGCATGCCGAGCAGCGACCAGGTTGTGCAGAAGATCGGACTGCCGGTGATGGTCAGATCGCGCGGCGCCTCGCCCGGCGCCGCAGGCGTCAGCAACGCATCATAGCGATCGAAATATTCGCCGAGACTGTCCAGCAGCAGCGAAATCCTGACCTTGGCGCGGATGTAATCGGCGGCCGTGATCTGTTGCCCGTGCTCGATGATCTCGCACAGCCGCGCGCTGAGCTTGTCGCGTCCCTTGTCGTATTCGAGCGCGTAATTGACCGCGACCTCGGCGTCCTGGATGATGCGGTGCTGGTCGATGGCTTTTTCGAAGATCGACGGCAGCTCCACCTCTTCGACGCTGGCGCCGAGCATCTCCGTGAGCTCGGCGAAGGCGTCGCGCGTGTCGTCCTCGGCCTGCTCCCAGACCGGCGTCTTGACGAAGGCCAGTTTCGGCGGCAGCGGCGGCTCTTCGGCGGCCATGCGGCCGAGATCGGGGCGCGCGCGCGGGCGCATATCAGGATCGCCCGGATCGTAAGTCATCAAGACCTCGGCGAGCAGCGCGGCATCGGCGATGCTGCCGGCGAAGACGCCGACATGGTCGAGCGTGCGCGAGACCTGCAGCACGCCGCGGCGCGAGATCAGCCCGTGCGTGGGCTTGTAGCCGACCACCCCGCAAAACGACGCCGGGCGGATCACCGAGCCGTTGGTCTGCGAGCCGATCGCCAGCGGCACCATGCCGGCCGCGACGGCAGCGGCCGAGCCGCTCGACGAGCCGCCGGGCGTGCGCGCGGGATCGTGCGGGTTGCGGGTCTTGCCGGGGGTGAACAGCGCCATCTCGGTGGTCACCGTCTTGCCCATGATCACCGCGCCGGCCTGGCGCAACAGGGACACCACGGTGCAGTCGCGCTCCGGACGGCGCCCGGCATGCAGCACGGTGCCATCCTCGGTCGGCATGTCGTCGGTGTCGAAGATATCCTTGATGCCGATCGGGATACCGTGCAGCGGCCCCATGGTCACGCCGTTGGAACGCGCCTCGTCGACGGCGCGCGCCTGCTTGCGCGCATAGTCGGGATCGAGAAAGGTCCAGGCCTGCACGTCGCCATCGACCTCCGCAATGCGGGCGAGGCAGGAGTCCACAACGCGCTCGGCGCTGATCTCTCCCCCGCGCAAGGCGGCGATCGTTCCCGCGAGCGTTGCTTGTTCGGCCATTGCCAGTCCTTCTCGTCGCTAAACGCTGCGGGGCGCCCGGACCGTCGTCCGGGCGCTCGCACGGCCAATATCAGCGCTCGGCTGCCTCACCTCGCATAGAGCTTGCCGGGCAGCCAGAGCGCGATTTCGGGGAAGACGTACAGCAGCGCCATGGTCATAAACACCATGAATACGAATGGCAGCGCACCGCTGAAGATCTGCGCCAGGCGCACCTGTGGCGGTGCCACGCCTTTGAGGTAGTAGGCGGCCATCGCCATTGGCGGGGTGTTGAACGAGGTCTGGATGTTCAGCGCCACCAGAATGCCGAACACGATCGGATTGACGTGGAAGTATTTCAACAGCGGCAGGAAGATGGGCACGAAGATGATGATGATCTCCGTCCACTCCAGCGGCCAGCCGAGCAGGAAAATGATGGACTGGGTGAGCAACAGGAACTCGACCCGGTTCATGTGCAGGCCCTTGATGAGATCCTCCACCACGCCCTGGCCGCCAAGATAGGCGAACACCGAAGCGAAGGTCCAAGAGCCGACGAACAGATAAGTCACCATCGCCGTGGTGCGGGCGGTCAGGTACACGGCCTCCTTCAGCCGCGTGAAATCGAGCTCGCGGTAGCCGGCAGCCAGCACCAGGCTGCCGAAAGAGCCGACGGCCGCCGCTTCGGTCGGCGTCGCCAGCCCCATCAGGATGGCGCCGAGCACCGACAGGATCAGCACGGCCAACGGAAAGAACGAAGTCAGCAGCGCCCACAGTATTTGGGCGAACGGCACCCTGCCCTGATCTTCCGGCAACGGCGGCGCCAGTTTCGGGTTGAGAATGGCGCGGCCGACGACATAGAGAATGTAAAAGCCGGCCAATACGAAGCCGGGAACAAAGGCGCCGGCGTAGAGCTTGACGACGGATTCACCCGCGGTCGCCGCATAGAGGATGAGCAGGATGCTCGGGGGGATCATGATGCCGAGGCAGCCGCCGGCGCAGACCACGCCGGCCGCCAGCTTTGTGTCGTAGCCGGCCTTCAGCATGGCGGGGAACGCCAGCAGGCCCATCAGCGTCACCACGGCGCCGACGATGCCGGTCGCGGTGGCGAACATGGCGCAGGTGATCAGCGTCGCCACCGCCAGCGAGCCCGGCACGCGCCGGGCCGCCACCTGAATACTGTAGAACAGGCGGTCGAGGATATTGGCGCGTTCGACCACGTAACCCATGAACAAGAATAGTGGTACCGCCGTCAGCGTGTCGTTACTGAGGATGCTGAAGGTGTTCTGGACCAGCAGGTCGAATATTCGGTTCTGGAAAATGTGGCTGAACTGATCCGGAGTCGCGTAGGCGTAATAGCCAAAGCCGACGCCCATGCCCATGAGCGTGAAGACGATCGGAAAGCCAAGCAGAACCGTCAGGATGAACAGACTGATCATCAACAGGCCGACTTCACCGCCGGTCATGACTTTTTCTCCTGCCCGGCGAGTTCTGCATCGTGCTCGGCGATGAATTCGCGCTCATGCATGATTGCGGTCTCAAGCTCCTCGACATCCTCGCCGCGCGAGGGCCATTGCCCCGTGCGCAGGCAGATGATGCAACGGAACACCTCGGCCAGCCCCTGCAGCAGCAGAGTGGCGCCGGCGACCGGGATCAGGGTCTTGAGCGGATAGATCGGAATGTCGGTCGGGCTGTAGACGCTGACTTCGTGGTAGTGCCAGGATTCGCCCGCGTAGCGGTAGCCGGCAATGGTCAATGCCAGCACGCCGGGAAAGAAGAATATGATGTACAGCAGGAGGTCGATGGAGGCCTGGGCGCGCGGGGGCCATAATCGGTAAACCACGTCGCCACGCACATGCGCGTTGCGCGACAAGGTGTAGGCGCCGGCCATGATGAACAGCGCGCCATACATGTTGTAGGAAATATCGTAGGCCCAGGTGGTCGGGTCAGAGAGCACATAGCGCACGAACACCTCGTAGGAGGTGCCGAACGTCATGATCAGAATGAACCAACCGAAGGCCTTACCGATCGCCGTGTTTATGCGATCGACGATGCTGATATAGGTGAGCATAGAAGACCACCGCCGCCCAACGTGGTGAGAACTGCAAGCGGGGGACGGCGACGACGCGCCGTCCCCCTACAGTCCCGGATTCGCTCCGGGAGCCGTTAGCCGATTACAGTTCCAGCGGGTGCTCTTTGCCGTAGTAGTGGTTGTAGGCCAGCGCGAGGTCGTTCCCCATCATGATGCTGCAGTAAGCCTTGTCCTGCGCCCAATCCTTTTGGCTGTTGATCACCTTCATGAAGAAGGGATCCTTGCCGTACTGGGCAACGACCTTGTCCCAGGCCTTGAGCTGCGCGTCGAGGATCGACTGCGGCGAGCGCTTCACTTTGACACCCGCCTTCTTGATCTTCTGCAGGTACTCGCCGTAGCTCGAATAGGCCAGCCACAGGTTGGTCGAATTGGCCGCCTGGATGCCATGCTCGATGATGGATTTCTGCTCCTTGGCGAGCGATTCCCACTTGCTCTTGTTGATCTCGACCTCCAGGCATTCGCTGGCCTGGTGGTAGGAGCTGAGCATGTAGATCTTGGCGACGTCGGGCGCGCCGAAGCGGAAGTCGGACGTCGGGTTGGAGTATTCGAAGGCGTCGATCACGCCTTTTTCCATCGCCGGCACGATTTCGCCGCCCGGAAGCTGGGTCACCTTGCAGCCCAGTTCCTGCATGACGTTGGCCGCCAAGCCGACCGTACGGTATTTCAGGTTCTTCATGTCGGCGACCGACTTCGGCTCTTTGTTGAACCAGCCGAGCGGCTGCGCGTATTGCGGCATCAGGAACCAGCCGACGATATTGAGGCCGAGGATCTTCTGGGTGAGCTCCTCGTAGAGCGCCTTGCCCGGACCTCGGGTCCAGGCGATCACGCCGTGGGTATCCCAGCCGAAGCAGGGACCGGTGCCGAACAGGGAGGCGGCGCGGTTCTTGCCGTACCAGTAAGCCGGGACAAGATGGCCGGCGTCGAGCACGCCCTTGCTGACGGCGTCCTGCACTTCGAAGGTCTTCACCACCGCGCCGGCCTTCAGGTAATCGATCTTGAGCCGGCCTTCGCCCAGTTCGTTCACGATGTCGACGAGTTGCTGGGCATAGTCGTTGAAGATATCGCCGGCGCCCCAGGCGCCTTGCATCTTCAGGGTGACCGTTTGGGCGCGCGAAACTTGTGGCATCGCGATGGTCGCCGCACCGGCGATGGCCGCCCCGCTCAGGAATTTGCGGCGGCTGGTAGCTGACTTGCTTTTAACCATTTCGGTTTCCCTCCCTTGGAACGTCTTCCCTGGACAGTCTTCTCCGGGTCTTATGTGTTGATCCGCCTTGGTAGGGGACCTGACCGACCCTTGAAACCAATGGTAGGGGGTGGCGCGACCGGACGCAACATAGGGAGGTGGCCGGGACGCCCTTCATATGCCCCTTTTGTGTGCGAATCCGGCCAGAATGGATCGGAATTCGAGGCACCATTAGCCATTAGTCGTATGCCCGATCTGCGATCACCGCCTGTTTTTCCCGTCCGACAGGAGCCCTGCCCGTGAGAGGCATATTCTCGACGCTTGCCATCGTCTGGCGCATTGCCAGTCCCTATTTCCTGCGCGCCGAGGACCGCTGGCCGGGTCGCATCCTGCTCGCCGCGGTGATCGCCATCGAGCTGTCGCTGGTCGGCCTCAACGTCTTGTTCAATGAATGGAATGCGAAGTTCTACAACACGCTGCAGAGCCGCGACTGGTCCGCCTTCGTCTATTATCTCAGCTATTTCTGCGTGCTGGCCGCGGCCTTCATCCTGCTCGCCGTCTACCAGCTTTATCTCAACCAGTGGCTCCAGATCCGCTGGCGGCGCTGGCTCACCTCGACCTATCTCGACCACTGGCTCAGCGCCGCCAACCATTACCGCATGCAGCTTCTCGGCGACGCCGCCGACAACCCCGACCAGCGCATTTCCGACGACATCCGCCAGTTCATCGACCTCACCCTCAATATCGGCCTGCAGCTCCTCAACTCCTGCGTCACGCTCGTCTCCTTCATGGCGATCCTGTGGGCGCTATCGGCGGCCGCCCCCCTGCAACTATTCGGCGTGAGCTACAACATCCCCGGCTATTTGTTGTGGGCGGCGCTGATCTACGCGGTGATCGGCACCGCGCTGACGCATCTCGTCGGCCGGCCGCTGATCGCGCTCAATTTCCAACAGCAGCGTTATGAAGCCGATTTCCGCTTCAACCTGGTGCGGGTGCGCGAGAACTCCGAGCAGATCGCCCTGCTCGACGGCGAGCGCGCCGAGACCGACCGCCTGCTCGGCCGCTTCGCCAGCGTGGTCGGCAACTGGTACGCCATCATGACGCGGCAGAAGAAGCTCACCTTCCTCACCGCGAGCTATACGCAGGCCTCGGTGGTGTTTCCCTTCATCATGGTGAGCCCGGCCTATTTCGCCGGCAAGGTGCAGCTCGGCGGCCTGATGCAGACCGCTAACGCCTTCGGCCAGGTGCAGGGCGCCCTGTCGGTGTTCGTCAACATCTACCGCAATCTCGCCGAATGGCGCGCGGTGGTCGAACGTCTGTCCGGCTTCGACCAGTCGATCGCCGCCGCCCGAGCGGTGGCGATGGCCGAGCCGTCGATCACGGTCTTGCCGGGCGAGGCCGCCGCCGTCGCCTTCGACAGACTGGCGGTGGAATTGCCCGACGGCACGCCGCTCGTCACCACCGACGCCATCACCATCCGTGGCGGCGAGCATGTGCTGGTGAGCGGGCCGTCCGGCTCCGGCAAGTCGACGCTGTTCCGCGCGCTCGCCGGCGTCTGGCCGTTCGGCGCGGGCGCGGTGACGGTGCCGAAAGACGCCACGGTGATGACCCTGCCGCAGCGGCCCTATTTCCCCATCGCCCCCTTGGCGCTGGCGGTCGCCTATCCGGCCGAGGCCGGCACCTTCGACGACGCCCAGGTGGCCGAAGTGATCGGCGCGGTCGGCCTGCCGGCGCTCGCCGGACGCATCGAGGACGAGGAGCACTGGAATCGGATGCTGTCGCAGGGCGAGCAGCAGCGGCTCGGCATCGCCCGCGCCATCCTGCACGCGCCGGACTATCTGTTCCTCGACGAGGCCACCGCCGCGCTCGACGAGCCCTCGGAGGCGGCGCTCTATCACCTCCTGGCGACGCGGCTGCCGAAGACCGCGGTGATCTCGATCGGCCACCGCTCGACGCTCTTCGCCATGCACCGGCGCTTCCTCAAGCTCACGCCGGAGGGCAAGGTCAGCCACCTCACCGAGCAGACCAGAGACGACCTGCCGGCCGGCCCGGCGCCAGCCGCGGCGAGCTAGCCAATCAAACGCCGTTCATTCCCGCGCAGGCGGAAATCCAGGGCCACATCGGAAAGACGGCAAGTTGTTGGTCTGGGTCCCCGCTTTCGCGGGGACGAACGGGTCATTTCATACGACCGCAAACCGCTCTACGACTCCGGATCAGCGGCGCACCACTTCGCTGTCGCCCGCGCTGCGCCGCGTCCGCGGTCGGCGCGCGATGCGCGGCTACTTGCTCAGATCGGCGATGATGGTGTCGGCGATCGACTCGCGCGTCACCACGCCGAGCACGTCCTCCGGACGCGGCACCCCCGGCCGGTCGGCCACGATGGCGAGCCGCGGATTGCGCGGCGAGTGTGACATGCGGCTCATCACGTCGCGGATGAAGGCGCTGCTGCGGGTGATGATGAAATTGCGGGTGATGGTGGCCTCGTCGGGATCGACGGTGCCGCCGACCTGGGCGAGGCCGGCGATACGGCCGCCCTCGCGCACCACCAGATAGCCCTCATCGCCGCCGCGCGCGGCCGCCGTCGCGTCGATCAGCTCGGCCTCGGTGACGATGCCTTTGACCGGCATCATCACGTCGCTGGCATGACGGATCATGAACATGTGCGAATGGCGCTCGCGCGGGATGTGATGGCCGCGCCAGGCGAGCTTGATGGTGTAGATGTTCTCGTAGGACAGCGTGCGGCGGATGCCGAGCGCGATCGCCACCGCCACGATCGAGGGCACCACCGCGGCGTAGTCGCGCGTCATCTCGAAGATCATCAGGATGGCGGTCATCGCCGCGCCGGTGCCGGAGCCGACCACGGCGGCCATGCCGATCACCGCCAGCATCACCGAATTGACGCCCATGCCCGGCCACAAAAGCTGCATGAGCGAGCCGAGCGAGCCGCCGAGCGTGGCGCCCATGAACAGCGAGGGTGAAAAGATGCCGCCGGAGGCGCCGGAGCCGAGGCTGAGCGTGGTGGCGAGCAGCTTGGCGGCGAACAGCAGCGCCAGCAGCCAGCCGACACTGATCTCGCCGGTGAGCACCGCCTGGATGGTGGCATAGCCGACGCCGTCCACCTGGCCGTGGCCGGTGGTCCGCTGCATCACATAGATCAGCACGCCGACGCAGGTCATGCCGATGATGTTGGAGGTATAGGCGTTGCCCGGGATCTTCTCCTCGAACAGTTCTTCCATCCAGGCGAGCAATTGCACGAAGGCCGCCGAGGCGACGCCGCAGAGCACGCCGAGCAGGATGTAGAAGGGGAAGAAGCTGATCGAGTTGGCGAACGAGGACTCGGGCAGCCCGGTCACCGGCACCAGGAAGGCCGGCTGGAAGCCGAAGAACAACCAGCCGAAATAGGTGGCGGCGCCGGTCGCGATCACCACCGGCAGGAAGGTGCGCGAGGAGACTTCCGGCAGCATCAGCTCGAGCGCGAACATCACCCCGCCGAGTGGCGTATTGAAGGTCGCGGCGATGCCGGCGCCGCCGCCGGCCGCCACCAGGGTGATGGTCTGCCAGGTCGGCAGGCGGAATACGCGGCCGAGCGTCGAGCCGATGCCGCTGCCGACCTGGATGATGGGGCCCTCGCGGCCGACTGAGGCGCCGCAGCCGATCGACAGCGCCGAGGCGAGCGACTTGATGAAGATCACCGCCATGCGCACGCGGCCGGCCTTGTAATAGATCGCGTCCATCACCTCCGGCACGCCGTGGCCGCGCGCCTCGGGCGCGAAGGTCTCGACCAGCCAGACCACCACCAGGCCGCCGAGCACCGGGGCGAGAATGATCCACGGCCCCCAGGGCGCCGCGGCGTCGAACACGTTGGCGTCGTAGATGAAGGAAAATTTTCCAAGGAAAAAGGCGTTGTGGAACAAGGCCATCAGCGAGCGCAGCACGAAGGCGCCGAAACTGGTGACCATGCCGACAATCAGCGCGTAGAAGCACAGCGCCACGAGGCCGCTGCGGCGGACATCCGACTCGTCTGCCGGAGCGGCCGGAGTGGACGTGGAAACGGACAATGACGACAAAACGGGGGATCCTTCAGGGAAAGCCTTGGGGGCAACGCGGGGATACCACACCCCATACATCCGACCTTGCCAGGGATGCAAATCCTCTGGCGTCGGCCTGCCGCCGAAATAACGCTTAAGTCGAATGCCGGCTGCGACGCCCGCGAACCGGGGTTGCGCGCCCGCCCGCCGCGGCCTAAGCAGGTCCCCGAAAGCGACCGTGGGGCTTGGCAAGACCCGCCTGGTCGCGCGGGGTGACGCACTATCTCGCCCATCGTCGGGCGCAAGAAGCCGGCCAGGCGCGTTGAGCGGCGCGGGCGGGCGCGTGCGCTTTTGACGATGCCGGCGCGCGAAAGAACGAGAAGCGATGGTCAGCTTCAGTATCCCGCGCAGCTCGCGCAAGTTCCGCTTCACCGCCGGGGTCGGACTTGGCGTGCTGGTGCTGTTTGCCGCCTACGTGTTCGCGCTGACGCAGATTCAACACTCGACCGAAAAAACCTATGCGGCGCTGCGCGCGAGCGACCCCGATCTCTATCTGTCGAAGATCCGCCAGGTCGAGGGCTTCCGCGTTTACCTGCGCCAGTTCACCGAATTGAAGGATTACCGCGCGCCGAAAGTCGAGGCGCCGCCCTTTATCATCGGCCGCTGGGCGCTCTACGACGAGCCGATGCGGGTCGACGACGCCTATGTGCCGCCGGTCTGCCTCGACGATGTCGTCATCCAGGATGGAATGATTCGCACCGGCCGACCCAAGCCCGCCGAATACAAGGTGCGCTATATGATCGACGGCATGCGCGTGCTGGCGCAACGCGACCAGGGCACGCCGATCACCATCGCGCCGATCGGCTACGGCGTGCACGTCAACCACATCGAAGTGACGCTGCCGGGACAGGCCAAGCCGCGCTACGGCTATCTCTGCCATTAGCAGGATTTGGTGATCAGGGATCGGCGACCGCAAAGCGTTGCCGTAACGGGCTCGGCAACGACCGCGGCCTTATACCGGCCGCCGCGATGTCCGACCGTCTCTCCACGTCATGGCCGGGCCGGTCGCGGCCATCCACGTCTTTGATTTGACTCACAATTTAAGACGTGGAGGCCCGCAACAAGCGCGGGCATGACGAGTCGCGTGTTGCGCGCGTTCGTATTATGCAAGGTCCGATATCCGATTACCGATTGCCGGTCCCCGAAAAGCACACGGGCAGCGGTTCCCGAGGGAGCCGCTGCCCGAGAAGTTTGGGCAGAGAAACTGCTTGGCTTATTTGAGGGCCGACAGCGTGGTGTCGAACTTCAAAGTGGCCACGAAGGTCGCCTTACAGGCATCGACCACGCCGGTGAACGGCGCGCCGCACTGCACAGGCGCGGAGGTCTGGTCGATGTTCGTATCCCAGTAACGCAGGTCGAGGGTGATGGCCTTGTAGTTGAAGGCGATGCCCACGTTCCAGGTGGTGTAATCGACGAAGCCGAAGGCCAGGCTGGTGAGCGTCGAATCATAGGTCTGCCGGCCAACCGCGCCCGAAATCGAGGTGTTGATGCCGCCAAGCGCCTTGGCCGTCGGCAACGCGATCGAGGCGTTGCCTTCGTAGTACCAGGCGGACTGGCTGAGATGGCCGAAATCGCCGCCGCCGATGATCGTGCCGCCGACAGTCAGCCAATCGGTGATCTTGTAGGACGGCTTCGCATAGAACTCGCCGTAGCTGATGCTCACGCCGCCGGTCGGACCCGGATAGGCGTAGTAGACGTAGCCCAGGTCGAGGCCGAAATTGCCGAAGCTGAAGCGGCCGCCGCCGCTGGCGTCGAACTCGGCATCGGCGAAGCTGACGTTGGAGCCCCACAGGCCGGCATAGAGCGTGAGCCACGGCGCCGCCGTGTAGTCGAGCTCGAAATAGCCCTGCACCGCCGGCTTGTGATTGGTCTGCGAGAGGCCGCGCAATTCATAATCGGTGGTGAACGCCGTGCCGAAAGCAACGTCGAACGGGCTCGGCGGCGGCGCCGGTTCGGCCATCGGGGTCGCCTTCACGGGCATGTCGGCCGCAACTGCGGGCATCGCCATCCCAGCCACGGCAAGCACCGCAACAACAGATAAAGTTACCTTATTCATTGACCCTGCCCCTTCTCGGTTCGATCGAGTTTGATTTCTAGACAGCCGTTAAAACCTGGCCCGTCATTCCTGCGTACGTCAGCGCGGCTTCGACAACTCGGCTGCGATCGACCCGTACGCATCAGGACGTGCAGGCGAAATCTAAATTGGGGAACGGTCACAACGGCAAGCTGAAAACGTTAGCAATTGCTGCCTTTTTAGGCGATTGGGCCCACGCCAGAACCGATTGGGCTACAATGCAGCGCGCTGTTGCACGGATGTCACAAAAACGAGGCCGCCAACGGTCATTTAGCACCGTTGTCATGGGGATTACCCCCACTTTGGCGGGCGATGGTGATTGCGCGGGCAGGCCTTGCCGGACACATGGTCAAGAGGCGATCGGCAGCCTGCACCCGGGAAGCGAATCGCCTGCCAGCTGATAGGAAAAGCGCGCGGGCCCGACGAGACCCGCGCGCCGTTGATCGGACCGCTGTGGGCCTAGACACGTTCACCGTTTCATAGAAACGGTGAACGCGTCCAGGTTTCTTGCTTTATCGCGTTTCCGGGCGGCGAACCGGTTTCCACTTCGCCTGGAAACGCCCTCGCCGTCAGGCCGCGGCCTTCTTGCGGTTGGCGTCGAGCCGGGCATCGACCAGCGCCACGATGGCGTCGACCTTGTCGTTCTGCATGCCCAACTGCTTGGCGATGAGCTGCACCAGCTTGTCCGAGCGCTCGATGTTCTTGGCGCCGTTTTGCAGTGCACGCGCGGCCGAGGCCGGACGCGTCAGGCTCTTGGCCGCCGCGGCGTATTTCTCGAACGGCACCAGGTCTTCCGGCTTGGCGCCGAGCTTGACGCACATGTCGAACACGAAATTGTAGACCTCGCGCGCCTCCTCAAGGTTCGAGTGCACGGCTTCCGCCGCGGTGCGCATGCCGTCCTTGGTGATGCAGCGGTAATTGCCGGCAAGCAGCATCGCCCACTTGGCGAGCGGGGTGAAGATCAATTCGTGCACGCGCAGCTTGACCGGCAGCTCGATCTTCTTGCCGTCACCGGGATCGAAGCGCACCGCGTCGATGTCCTTCTCCAGATCGCGCAGGATCTGCGTGTTCTTGTCGTCGGCGAACTTGGCGACCTTGAAGTTGGTCGGCAGCGTGACCATCAGCACGTTGACCTTCTCATCCGGCGGACGAATCGCCTGCGGATCGGGGCTGCACAGCGTCACCAGGCCGGGATCGAAGCTGTCCCAGACGCGCGGATCGGTGAAGGCCGGCTCCAGCGCCTTGTAGTCGAGCTTGGGGATACGCTTCACGTAGGGCAGCGGCGGCATGTTCATGATCGACATGCAGGGACGCTTCGACTTCGCCACCTTGTCGAGCAGTTCGCGCACGCCAGGCGAGCCGAACTGCGGCTCCTGCATGGCAAGGCCCACAAGGTCGTAGTCGGCCGGGTTGACACCGTCGGCGCCGCCGGCGGTGACCTTGCCGGGCAGCTTGCGCGAATCGATCTCGACGCGCTCCTCGCGGCCCTTCACCGGCACGCGCACGCGGAAACCTTCCGCATTGATCAGGTCGGCCTCCGCCGGCAGGCAGACAAGATGGACCGAATGGCCGCCGAACAGAATCTTCGAGGCCAGCAGCGACCCGTAGGACGCGCCCATGATCAGAATTTTATAAGCCGGCATAACCACCTGCTCCTTATCGCTGGATTTCCAAATGATATCTGAGAGTTCCACCCCGGCAGGGAGCGTGCTCTCGCGATCGGCCGCATGCTAGGCGCGTGAGAATGATGATGCAATCCGGGGCCGTGGCGACGGCATGCGACCCTTTCATCCAACACGTGCGCCAGCATCGCTGCTGTCTTGCCATTCGGGTTACGGCGCATTGCCCCAATGCATAGCGCGCCGAATCGTTCGCGCCGTCGCCGGTCTTGTTTGACAGGTGCTGTCGCGTGCGGCCGACGCGGCCGCGCTCGCGGCTTGGCGGGCACCGCGGAGCCGTCATCGCGTTTGGCTTTCGCGGCGCCGACCGCGGAGCCGGCACATGCCGCTTTGGTCGCCGGCAACGGTCAGCCGGCGGCGACCGATGCCGCGTTGGCGTCTTTTGGAAGTTCGGAAAGCCAGGCGCCTCGCCCGCGCCGCGGCGACAAGGTCGGGCAGCCGCATCCGACCGGCGGCGGCCGCCCGTTCGCGCGCAGGGCTGGCGCCCTGGCGCCTAGGAGTCGCTGCCGCCGAAGCTCGGCGTCACCGGACCGGAGCCCATCGGCGGCGGCACCATGGTGGCCGGCGGCGGCTTCGGCGCGGCCTTCTTCCTCGCCTTCTTCGTCTTCTTCTTGGCCTTCTTCGCCGTCTTCTTCACGGCCTTCTTCATCCCCTTCTTCTTCCTGGCCGGGGCCGCCTTTTTCGTCTTCTTCGTCTTCTTCGCTTTCGCCTTCTTCCGCTTCTTCGCCATGATCGACCTCCCGATCGGTTCAACCAACCCGCTCAAGCACGGGCCGCAGCATCGCGCTGCGGCCGCACCCCCTAGCCTGCCACCGCCGCCGGTGCGGGCACCGGCCGTTCGCGCAGCGGGTCCGGTACCGGCCCGCCGGTCGCCCAGTCGATGAGCTCGACGGTGTGGACGACCGGGATGGCGGTGCCGGCGGCTATCTGCGTGATACAGCCGATATTGCCGGCTGCGATCACGTCCGGCTCAAGCCGTTCGATGTTGGCGACCTTGCGTTCACGTAACCGGTCTGCCAGCGCGGGCTGGAGAATGTTGTAGGTGCCCGCCGAGCCGCAACACAAATGGCCTTCCGCAATATCTTTGACGATGAATCCAAACTTTGAAAGCAAATCTTTCGGCTGACGCACAATTCTCTGTCCATGCTGCAACGAACAGGCGGCGTGATAGGCAACCGTGAGACCGGGCGGCGGCGCATCGCTCGAGGTAACGGGCGCCGGCAGTTCGCGCGTTACCAGATATTCGCTGATATCCTTGGCTAAAGCGGACACACGCGCGGCCTTTTCGGCATAGGCTTGATCGGTGCGCAGCATGAAGCCGTAGTCCTTGATCACGCTGCCGCAGCCGGAGACGGTGACCAGGATGGCGTCGAGCCCCTCTCCCTCGATCTCGCGCGTCCAGGCGTCGACATTGTTGCGCGCCTGCGCCAGTGATTCGTCCCCGCGACCCAGGTGATGTTTGAGCGCACCGCAACAGCCTTCGCCCGCCGCCACCACCACCTCGATGCCCAGCCGGTTGAGCAGGCGGATCGCGGCGTCGTTGGTCGAGGGCGACAGCACCGGGGCGAGGCAGCCGTTCAGCAACGCCACCCGGCCGCGCTTGGGGCCCGCCGGCGCATAGGTCTTGCCGGCGAGATCGCCCGGCGGGGCCGGCTTGGCGCGCGGGGTCAGATGCACCATGGCGGCGAGCCGCCTGAGGCCGAGCGCGCGCAATGCCGGCGCCAGCGGCCGGGTGAGCGTGCCGGCCACGATGCCCAGCCGGAACAGCAGCGGATTGGTGAGCACGCGTGCCAGCAGGCCGCGCATCGCTCGGTCGGCAAGCGGGCGCTTATAGGTCGCCTCGATGTGCTCGCGGGCTTGGTCGACCAGGTGCATGTAGTGCACCCCAGAAGGACAGGTGGTCATGCAGGCGAGGCACGAGAGGCAGCGGTCGATATGCTTGACAACGTCGCGGGTGGCCGGCCGCTCGTGTTCCAGCATGTCCTTGATCAGGTAGATGCGCCCGCGCGGGCTATCGAGCTCGTCGCCGAGCAGGACATAGGTTGGGCAGGTGGCCGTGCAGAAGCCGCAATGCACGCAGGCACGCAGAATCTTGTCGGCCTCCGCGATGTTCGGATCGGCGAGCTGCGCGAGGGAGAAGGAGGTCTGCATACGGTACCCGGACGATGGCAGCGGATCGAAACGCCCTTTGCGCGGTTTGGTCAATCCCAAGCCGCGGATGGGGCGAGGTTTCGGCGTGCGACTCAGGCGCCGAAGTGGGCTTCGCGCGCGAGCGTCGCACGGTCCATGCGGTAGAGCGCGTCGCACAGTTCCGCCGGCAGATGGCCGGGGCCCTTGCAGTTGGCCGCCGCCACGCTGCCGGCGGCGCCGAAGACGGCAAGCGCTGCGATCGCCGCCTCGCGCGGCGGACGCACCGCGGTGAAGGCGGCGGTGACGGCGCTGAGCGCACAGCCGAGCGCGGTCGACAGCGGCATCAGGGCATGGCCTGCATGAATGGCCACCCGGCTCTGACCGTCGCTGACATAGTCGGTGGCGCCGGTGACCGCGACCACACTGCCGACGCGCGCGGCGAGCGCCGCCGCCGAGTCGGTTGCCTCTTCGGCGCGCGCATTCGAATCGACGCCCTTGCCGGCGGCGCCCACCTGCCCGGCGAGGCTCATGATCTCACTGGCATTGCCGCGGATGGCCGAAGGCGACAGGGCGGCAAGATCGGCCGAGACCCGCGTGCGATAGGGCGTGGCGCCACAGCCGACCGGATCGAGCACCCAGGGCTTGCCCAGCGCCTTGGCCTTGTTGGCGGCGGCCTGCATGGCGGCAACCCAGGACGGCGACAGCGTGCCGATATTGACGGCGAGCGCGTCGGAAATGGCGACGAAATCCTCCACCTCCTCTTCGGCATGCACCATGGCGGGCGAGGCGCCGAGCGCCAGCAGCACATTGGCGGAAACGGTCATGGCCACGTAATTGGTGATGTTGTGCACCAGAGGGCGGCGCGCGCGCAGGTCTTCCAGCGCGGCATAGACGGTGTCGGTGGTCGGCCAATCTGACGTGGCTAAGTCGGTCATCGCGGGCGTCCTCGGACAGGGCCGCCGCGACGGACGAAGGACAATGCGCTCGGCATTGCCACCTCACTTCCCTCCGCCGGCACGACCCGGATCAGGTTCGACGGGTTGGCGGCGAACCGCCTCTCAGCCTCCGATGAGGCACCCCGGTTGAGATGATCTGAAGCTATGACCCGCGATCGGGCGGTGCAAGCCGCGTCCTTCACCCTCCCCTGTAGGGGGAGGGTCGCGCGCTGAAAGCGCGCGGGGTGGGGTGAAACAGCGCCCGCGCAATCACCCCCTGCCGCAGCCTTCGCTTCGCTTCGGCTGGCGACCTCCCCCCTCCAGGGGGAGGTGAAGAAAGCGCGCCCTACGCCCCCGCCCACATGCGGCCGGGATTGAGCACGCCTTGCGGATCGAAGCTCTCCTTCACCCGCCGGCTGAGCGCAGCGAGTGCGGGTTCCTCCGGCTGAAACACGTCGAGCGACGCGCGCACCGAGGCCGGCGCCCGGATCAGCGTGGCGTGACCGCCGATGGTCGCCACCGCGCGGCGCACCGCCTCGGCGCCGGGCTCGTCGGCAAACGGCATCGCCACCCAGACGAGGCCGCCGGCCCAGTCGTAGTACATCTGCGCGGCAGGCGTGATGGTGGCTGAAATCTCGTGCCCGCGCGCCGGGGGCACGGAGAGACGCCAGAGCGGACGCGTGTGCGCCGCCTCCGCCGCGAAGGCCTTCACGTCACGGATGCTGCGCCAGAGCGCGCGCGATTCGTTTTCGCCGAGAATGGCGACCGGCCCGAACGGCTTCATCAGCGCCGCCAGCGTCTCCTGCCGGTGCGCAACCGAGGGGGCGAAGCCTTCCAGCCGCAGCACGGTCGACGCTTCCGGTTTGGGCAGGCTGTCGAACCAGGAAGCAACGTGGTCAGGCAGATGGGCGGCGCCGGAGACATCGTAGGCCGAGCCCATGGCGGCGGCCATGGCGGCGCAGGCCTGCACGTCGTCGAGGCCTTCGACCAGCACCGTCGCCTCGGTCTCCGGCTTGGGCAGCACCTTCAGCGTAATGTCGGTCATGGCGGCGAGCGTGCCCCAGGAGCCGGCCAGGAGCTTGCACAGGTCGTAGCCGGTGACGTTCTTCACCACGCGGCCGCCCGACTTGATGGTGTCGCCGCGGCCGGTGACGGCGGAGAGCCCGAGGAAATGATCGCGCGCGGCGCCGGCCTTGATGCGGCGCGGGCCGGATAGGTTGGCGGCGATGGCGCCGCCGAGGCTGGCCTTGCCCGCCGCGCCGCCGAGCAGAGGGCCGTAGTCCATCGGCTCGAAGGCGAGTTGCTGGTTATGCTCGTCGAGCAGCGTCTCGATCTCGGCCAGCGGCGTGCCGGCGCGCGCGGACAGCACCAGTTCCTCCGGCTCGTAGAGGGTCACGCCGGTAAGCGCGGAGAGATCGAGCGTCAGGTCGGTCTGGCTGGGCCGGCCGATCGCGCGTTTGGAGCCCTGTCCGACGATCTCCAGCGCCTTGCCGTCGGAGACGGCCCAGCGCACGGCCTCTTCGACCTCCTTGGCGTCGCGGGGTTTCAGGGTGTCGGTCATGGCGCGGTCATTACACTACCGGGGCAAAGGTCTCTGAAGAGATGGCACGCGATCCACACACAGCCAAATGCTATTTGTCATCGAGCACCCCGCGAATGGGATGCTGAGACGCGACAAGGCGTCCAAACACAAGCACGATGAAGACGACACCAACAAGGCCCTGGATGGCCGCGACCACGCGCAGAAGGCCGGTCGGATAGACATCCCCATAGCCGATCGTCAGCTGCGTGATGACGCTGAAATAGTATCCGGTAGCGGGGCTGCCCGCCCCCACCAGATTCTGCAAGTTCGTCGCGTATATGACCCCGAAGCAGATGATCAGCTCGACGAAATTGATGCCGGCCAAGACCAGCATGCGGGCGCGCGAGGCAACCATCTCGTCAGGCCGGCCGCTGATGGCATCGAACAGGACCGCGTTGACGATCACCTGAACGATCTCAACGATGCGGAGAGCTGCGACAGCGACAATCAAAATGCGCCAGATCGGCGAAATCGCCACGGTACACGACAAGACCACGATCACGCAGCCGACGATGAGCCAGAAGGTCACATAGAGGTCGACGGCCATCGCCCGCTGTCGGGTGAATTCCGGCGAGGCGATATCTCCGCGGGGCAGCTCGGACCTCGGCTTGAAAATCGGATTCAGCAAACTCAGGACGTGCAAGACGGTGAAGTACTTTGCAAATTGGAAGACGAGCCGCACCGCCTCCGTCAGAAATCCGCCTTGCAGAACGCGTTTCCCGTCCATCTCGCCGCTCTTGGCCAGGTCAGGTCACAATCAGAACCTTGGAATATCCGGGAACGGCAGCTTGCCGCCGGAAATATGCATGCGGCCCAGTTCGGCGCAGTTGTTGAGCGTCGGAAACACCTTGCCCGGATTGAGCAGACCCTTGGCGTCAAAAGCGCATTTGACGCGCTGCTGCTGATCGAGATCGGTTTCCGAAAACATCGCCGGCATCAGGTCACGCTTCTCCACGCCCACCCCATGCTCGCCGGTCAGAACGCCGCCGACCTCGACACAGAGCCTTAGTATATCGGCGCCGAAATTTTCCGCCGCCTCCAGTTCGCCCTCCTTGTTGGCGTCGTAGAGGATGAGCGGATGCAGGTTGCCGTCGCCGGCGTGGAAGACGTTGGCGCAGCGCAACTGGTATTTCTCGGCCATCACCTTCATCGCCGCGAGCACCTGCGGCAGCGTGCGGCGCGGGATGGTCCCATCCATGCAGTAATAGTCGGGCGAGATACGCCCAGCCGCCGGGAACGCCGCCTTGCGCCCGGCCCAGAACAGGAGCCGCTCCTCCTCGGAGGTCGAGGCGCGCACCGACACCGCGTTGCAGGTCTTGGCGATGGCCTCGAGCCGCGCGATCAGGTGGTCGACCTCCGCCAGCGGACCGTCGACCTCGACGATCAGCAGCGCTTCGACGTCGAGCGGATAACCGGCATGCACGAACTCCTCGGTGGCGCGGATCGCCGGCCCGTCCATCATCTCCATGCCGGCCGGGATGATGCCGGCGCCGATGATGGCCGAGACGCATTGGGCGGCGTCCTCCGAACTGGGAAAGCCGACCAGCAGCGCGCGCGCCGTCTCCGGCTTCTTCAGGATACGCACGGTGACCTCGGTGACCACGCCGAGCAGGCCTTCCGAGCCGGTGATCAGGCCGAGCAGATCGTAGCCGGCGGCATCGAGATGGGCGCCGCCGATGCGCAGGATCTCGCCGGTCATCAGCACGATCTCGCAGCCGAGCACATTATTGGTGGTCATGCCGTATTTCAAACAATGCACGCCGCCGGAATTCTCGGCGATATTGCCGCCGATGGTACAGGCAATCTGCGAGGATGGATCGGGCGCATAGTAGAAGCCTTCATGCGCGACCGCGTTCGACACCGCCAGGTTGGTGACGCCGGGTTCGACCACCGCCACGCGGTTGGCGAAGTCGATCTCGCGGATGCGGTTGAACTTGGCCATGCCGAGCAGCACGCCGTCGGCGAGCGGCAACGCGCCGCCGGAGAGCGAGGTGCCGGCGCCGCGCGGCACCACCTTGATGCCCTCCTGATGGCAATAGCGCAGCACCTCGGCGACTTGGCCGGTGGTCTCCGGTAGCACCACAACCATGGGAAGCTGGCGGTAGGCGGTGAGCCCGTCGCTCTCATAGGGACGCATCTCGCGCTCGCCCGCGATAACCCCCTCGCCGGGCACGATCTGGCGCAGGGCGGCGACGATCTTCGCGCGCCGCGCCAGCACGGCGGCATCCGGCTCCGGCATCTTTACCGACATGGGCAATGGCTCCCGTTGGGACCGACGATATCAGCCATTTGACGTCCGACACATAGGGCTGGCAAAACCATTTCGGAACTGGGCCGGCCGCGCCCGGGGCGATCCCCAACGGGCGCACCGGCCGTACGACGGAGATCGGGAGCGTAAACAATGAAAATAATAAGTTTGGCAGCCGCCCTCGTGGCGGCGATGAGCCTGACGCAGGTCGTGCATGCCCAGGATGCAGCGGCGGGCGAAAAGGTGTTTGCCCGCTGCAAGCCCTGCCATCGCATCGGCGAGGGCGCCAGGAATCTGGTCGGACCGGAGCTGAACGGCCTCGACGGCCGCCATTCCGGCAGCGTCGCAGGCTATAATTATTCGGAAGCCAACAAGAAGTCCGGTATCGTGTGGAACGAGCAGACTTTTACGAAATACATCAAGAACCCGCGCGGCGACATTCCGGGCACCAAGATGATCTTCCCGGGCCTCAAGGACGACACGCAGATCGCCGACCTGTGGGCCTATCTCAAGCAGTTCGGACCGGACGGCAAGAAGAAGTGACGCAGGACGGACCGCCCCGTGCCAGTCCATAATAGCGCGCGGCTGCAATTGACGCTGGTCAATGCCCGCCGCGAGGACGCTTCCCATAGTGCGATTGGATCGCAACAGCCGGAGGTTTCATAGCATGATCAAGGATGTCGTCGTTAATCTCGGGCTGGGCGAGCACGATCCAGCCGGTAATTATGCAGTCTCCATGGGTGAATTGTTCGGCGCCCATGTGCTCGGTGTCGCCTTTTCCTACGAGCCGGTGGTCCCCGGCTCGGTGATGGGCGCCATCCCCCCGGAATTCATCGAGACGCAGCGATCGGAATCCGACACACGCGCGCGCTCGGCCGTTGCCCGCTTCGAGGACGCCGCCAAGCGCGCCGGCATTTCTGCCGAGACGCGCGTGCTCAATGCCAGCGTGTCCGGCGCCGCCGACCGGCTCGGCCGCATTGCCCGTCGCTTCGACATCGCCGTGGTCGGCCAGCCCGAACGCGACAAGGCGATGCCTGACGAGGTGGTTGACGAAGGCGTGCTGTTCGAGTCCGGACGCCCGGTGGTCTTCGTGCCCTTCATTCAGCGCGACGGCTTCAAGCTCGACCGCGTGATGGTGTGCTGGGACGGCAGCCGCGCCGCGACCCGCGCCGTCGCCGACTCGCTGATGTTCCTCAAGCGGGCCAAGGCGGTGGAAGTGGTCATGGTCGCGCACAGCCAGGCGCGGACCGGCGAATTGCCGGGCGTCGATCTCGGCCAGCATCTGGCGCGGCACGGACTGAAGGTCGACGTCAAGCGCATCACCTCGCCCGACATCGACGTCCCCTCCACCATCCTGTCCTATGCGTCCGATTGCGGCGCCGACCTGATCGTCATGGGCGGCTACGGTCACTCGCGGTTGCGCGAATTCGTGCTCGGCGGCGTCACCCGCAGCCTGCTCGAATCGATGACCGTGCCGGTGCTCATGTCGCATTGACCGGCGCGGCTTTTTTTGCGTCATTCCGGGACGCGGCCGTCACGCCGCGGGTCCGGAATGACGGAGCCGCACTTGCAACCACGCCACGTCACGCTGCTCGATGGCGAGAAGGTGCTGATCCGGCAGCTCGTGCCGGCGGACGCCGCGCTCTATCCCGACTTCCTGTCGGAGGTGACCGGCGAGGACCTGCGGCTGCGGTTCTTCGCGCCGATGCGCGAGGTGAGCCCCGAACTCATCGACAAGCTCATCCATTACGATCCCGACCACGCCATGGCCTTCATCGCCATCGCCGAGGCGAGCGGCAAGATGCTCGGCGTGGTGCGGCTACATGACGACCCGAGCGGCGGCGCTGGCGAGTTCGCCATCCTGGTGCGCTCGCGGCTCAAGGGGCACGGGCTCGGCTGGCTGTTGATGAAGCACATGATCGCCTATGCCAAGGAGAAGGGCCTCAAGGCAGTGCGTGGCGAAGTGCTGGCGGAGAACACCTCGATGCTGCTGATGTGCTCGGAGCTCGGCTTCCATGCCGAGAACGATCCCGACGAGCACGGCGTCAAGCGCGTCGAACTGCTGCTCGACGAGGTCCCCAAGGAAGCCGTGCACTGACGCGGCCGGTCACGGCAGCGCCACCTGCGCCACCAGCCCGCGGGCGCGCGCGTCGACCACGCCGAGCGCGCGCAGCGACAGCAAGGTGAGCTCCTGCACCGCGGCGCGCCGGGCGCCGGCGTCCTCGCCCGGCGCCGGGGTCAGCGGCCCGACCAGCCCTTCCAGCAATGCACCGGTGAGCGCGGCAGACGCGCGGCGCACATCCTGATCGGGCAGATGGCCGCCCTCGATCGCCGTCTTGATACGGCGACCGAATGCGGCGACGAGCGCCCGGCGCAGGTCGAGCCGCACCGCTTCGATCTCGGCCTCGACCGGCTCGCCGGAGAGACCCCAGGCGAGCTTGGGCGCCAGCAAGACACGCGCGGCAAAGCAGGCGATGGCCGCCGCGAGCGCCGATAGCGGCCCGGGCGCGGCATCGCCGGCGGCCGTCATGGCCTCGATTTCCGCACGGGTGAGCTGGCCTACCAGCGCCGAGACGAGCGCGGTCTTGGACGGGAAATAGCGGTAGACGGTACCGGCGGCGATGCCGGCGCGCTTGGCGACCGTTGCGATCTGCACCGCGCTCATGCCGGTTTCGCCGGCGATCGCCGCAGCGGCGTCGAGGATCGACTGCTCGCGCTCGGCCATCCGGCGGACCACGGCCTCGGTGCGGCGATAGGGCATGGATGGAGTGAATGACGATTCACTGCCGGAGGCAAGGGTCCGCTGCGAGCAGCATCACATCGCATTGCGCCAAACTCCGTTCGTTCCCGCGCAAACGGGAACCCAGGGGTCCGGATTGCAACGTCGCCAAACTAGCGCTGGGTCCCCGCTTTCGCGGGGACAAACGGTTTTTTGCTGCGACGAAGGACCGCCTACCCTTTGCCCGCCAGCGACTTCTCGCGGATGCCGCTGAGCGTCGCCATCGGCGTGATCGCTTCCGGATCGATCTTCAAATGGACGATCGACGGCCTGCCGGTCGCCAGCGCCTGCGCGAAGGCGGCGGGAAAGTCGGCGGTCTTCTCCACCACCGCGCCATAGCCGCCAAAGGCCATGGCATAGGCGGCGAAATCCGGATTGTGCAGATGGGTGGCGATGACGCGGCCGGGATATTCGCGCTCCTGATGCATGCGGATGGTGCCGTAGAGGCTGTTGTCGGCGACGACGACGATCACCGGCCGCTTGAACTGCACGGCGGTGGCGAAGTCCTGTCCCGTCATCAGGAAGTCGCCGTCACCGGCAATGCACACCACGGTGCGCTCGGGATAGAGCGTCTTGATGCCAAGCGCCGCCGGGAAGCCGTAACCCATGGAGCCGGAGGCGCTGGCGATGTGCGAATTGTATTGGCGGAAGCGATAGAAGCGGTGGATCCAGGCGGAGTAATTGCCTGCGCCGTTGGTGAGGATGGCGTCCTCCGGCAGGTTGTCGCGCAGCCAGGCTATGACCTCGCCGAGGTTGACGCCGCCCGGCTGCGGCGTCGCCTTTTCGCTCCAGGCGAGATAATCGGCATGCGCCGTTTCGCATTCGCTGCGCCAGGCGATCTCGTTCGGCGGCTGCAGGCCCTCCAGCGCCGAGCAGAAGGCGGTGGGCGAAGCCTGGATGGCGAGCGCCGGGTGATAAACGCGGCCGAGCTCCTCGGCGCCAGGGTGTACATGCACCAGCTTCATCTGCGGCTCGGGAATATCGAGCAATGTGTAGCCCTGCGTCGACATCTCCGACAGCCGTCCGCCGATCAGCAGCACGAGGTCGGCGCCGCGCACGCGCGCGTGCAGCTTGGGATTGGGGCCAATGCCGAAGTCGCCGGCGTAGCAGGGATGCAGCGCGTCGAACAAATGGCCGCGGCGGAAGGTTGTGGCGACGGGCAGCGCGAAGCGCTCGGCAAAGCGCATCAGCGCGGCGCGCGCGGGCTCCGACCAACGGCTGCCGCCGACGAGTGCCACGGGACGCTTGGCCGCCCACAACATCTTCTGCAGGCGGCTCATGTCGGTCAGCCCGGGCCATGTTTCCACCGGCTCGAAGGCGCGCGCGTCGGGCACCGCGACGCGCTCGCTCAGTACGTCCTCGGGCAGCGCGATCACCACCGGCCCGGGGCGGCCGTTGCAGGCGGTGTGGAAGGCGCGCGAGACCAGTTCCGGAATGCGCGCCGGATCGTCGATTTCGGTTGCCCATTTGGCGACCGAGCCGAACACCGCGCGGTAGTCCATCTCCTGGAAGGCCTCGCGCTCGCGCATCGAGCGCGCCACCTGGCCGACGAAGACGATCAGCGGCGTCGAATCCTGGCGCGCGATGTGGATGCCGAGCGAGGCATTGGTGGCGCCGGGACCGCGGGTGACGAAGCAGATACCGGGACGGCCGGTCGCCTTGCCGATCGCTTCCGCCGCCATGGCGGCGCTGCTCTCGTGCCGGCAGACGGTGAGCGCGATGTCGCGATCGTGGAAGGCATCGAGCGCGGCGAGATAGCTCTCGCCCGGCACGCAGAAGGCGTGGCGCACGCCGTGCACCAGAAGCTGGTCGACCAGGATTTCACCGCCGGTGCGCGTGCCGTCATTCGATCGCATGGGAACTGAAACTCCGTTGGGGCGGGCAAGCTATAGACGATCGGCCGCGCCGCCGCGAGCCGCTCTTACCCTCCCCCCGCGAAGCGGGGAGAGGGTAAATGCCGTCACTTATGAATCTTCGGCTTGGGGATCGGCGGGGCGAAAGACGCCGGCACCATCAAGCTGGTGCGCTGGGCGACGATATTGCCGGCCTTGACGTTTTCGCCGATGTAAACCTTCCAGTCGGGATCCTTCACCATGCGGGCGCGCTTCTCCTCGCGGTCGGCCGCGCTCTCATAGACCCAGCCGTGCACGATGGTGTTGAGTTCGCCGGTCTCGGCGGTGAGGTAGCAAAGCGGCTCGCCCATATAGCGGAGCTGCACCGGATAGCCGAACTTTTCGTAAAGGGCGAGTTGGGCCGGCATGGCGCCGGGACGGACGGTATAGGTTCTGAGGTCGATGAGCACGCGCGTCTCCCTTGCTTGACGTTTCCGTGGCCGCCGCATGGCGGTTCGCGCGCGCACTCTTTCCGGCGCGGGCATGGCCGGTCAAGCCGTCTGGAGCGGCGCTGCCGCCGCACACGACCCGAAGCCGACATTTCCCGTCTGTGTTTGCAACGCCGCCGCAGCGGCCTTCGCGGCCGGACCCCACGCTTCCGACCACCGGCGGCCGGCGGATCGGCCGCAGGGAAGCTATGTCTATTTTCGCAGCGTCGCCGTCTTCGCCACCAGCGCCCCGTAGCATTCGCAGGACAGCGCCTTGAGCCGACCGTGGTCCACGATCCGCATCGTACCGCGCGTATATTCAATAGTGCCCGCGGCTTGCAGCTTATTTGCAACTTCGCTGACCGAAGTGCGGCGGACTCCGAGCATCTGAGAAAGAAGCATTTGCGTTAAAGGCATCGGGTTGCCATTCGAGCGATCACCCGCTTGCAGAATCAACGGCAGAAGCGCGCTTCAATCAAATGCAGAGCATTGCACGCCGCCGTAGTCTGCGTCTGAAAGAGAAGAAATTCATTGTGTTCGGCAATCAGGCCTTGCAACGCAACGCTCTCACGCACCGCTTTTCGAAACGGGACGGCGGAGGTCTGCATTCCGGTGAGGGGCAACTGAACCATCGCCCGCGAGAGCGTCGCGCAGCCTCCAAAGCCTGTCATGACGCCGACGGCGCTCTCTTTCCCGATCGTCGCCGTTTCAATAGCTTTGCCGCCCTTCATGACTCTGAGCAGAGAAATCATTCCGCTTTGCGGAAAGTAAACTTGATTTATTTCGTCGCCGGGTTCGTGAAGCAATATTCCTTGCGCCAGCGCGATCGGCTTCAACGATGGCGCCAGGCGCGCGTAATCCACCCGTGATAGCGAGGCGAGAAACTGATTGGTCCGCGGCTGCGAATTGGCCATGCTGGGAATCCTCTACCCGTACGGTCGGGCAGGAATGCCGCAAGTGCCAAAACCGGCGCTCCGAGAGCGCCCTCAGCGGAAACCCTGAATCATATAAGCATGGTAGGGGTTCATCTGTCTGCTCCATTTCGGATATTTATGGGACGCCACGCCGGCCCGGGTTTTCGCCCGCTCATTCGGCCTTTCCAATGGTTTACGGCTTTTCGCCAATGCGAGGCATTGGCCAAGGTAACCGTTAAGTCATCTATGATCGGTAGCGGACACAAGAGAAAATCATTATGATCATAAAAAAGCCGATGGACCTCTGGAGGGGAGGTGCACGTTATGAATCAAGCGAGCAAAGACCCATTCGACCCCAAAACCTTTCTATCGCACGGGAACGACGGACTAACCGTATCGAAATTCGCAATAGGTCAAACTATCTTTCAGCAGGGCGACTATGCTGATTCCATTTTTTACATTCAGACAGGCACGGCCAAGCTCACCGTGACTTCCGAGGACGGCAAGGAGGCGATTGTCGCCATTCTGAAAGACGGCGATTTTGTCGGAGAAGGTTGTGCGAACGGGGAGACTAGGCGTTTGTCGACAGCGACCGCTCTGTCGGAATGTACAATCACGAGAATCACCAAGGCAGAAATCGTCAAGCTGATTCACAACGAGCCGGCGTTTTCCGAGTTTTTCATCTCGCGCATCTTGGTTCGCAACAGTCATATTCAGGCGGACCTGGTCGATCAGTTGTTCAACTCGAGCGAGAAACGCCTGGCTCGGGCACTCCTGATTCTTGCGAATTTTGGCGAAGATCGGGAGATCCAGCCGCTGCTCCAGAAAATCAGCCAAGAGTCGTTAGCGGAGATGATCGGGACAACGCGAGCACGCGTCAATTTCTTCATGAACAAATTTCGGCGATTGGGCCTGATTGATTACAACGGTCGAATTGAGGTGCATCGATCCTTGTTGAATATGGTTCTGCATGAAAAGCCGGAAATCAGCAATTGAAGGGCGTGGTCCAATAACCGTCGCGACAATTGCGGCCTGACTTTGGCCCGTCGCCTTGTTGCGCCGCTGCGCGATGGCCCGACAGCTATCGGTGGCATCGCCGACAGGAGCCGAGGCCCGGCGAATAGCGAGATATAGAAGCATACGCCGCCGACGGCTCCTATCGCGCCGGCGCGATGACAATCTGTTGGTGTGGTGGGTGAAGACGGAATTGCTCCAACCGTGTCTCTACCCACCCGGGTATCGGCGACGCTTTTTCCTCCGCTCACCTTCCGATGGAAGCGCTCGTCCGAGAATAGAATCCCCACTTCGCGCCATGACAGCGAAGGCACCCGTGTCGAAGCGCTCTCGACAGGCACGGGCCGGCATCAAGGACAAAGCTCACGTCGCGTCCGCGGCCGGCTCAGTTGCCTTGTCCGAAGAGCCAACTGGCCGTCACATAGGGGCCCTGGTTGGCGAAGTTGCTGTGAAGATGTTCCGCGGTTGCCAGATAGACCCCGGTGGGGGGAAGCGTGAGATTTGTCGGCACCTGGGTCAGCGAATACTCACTGATCGCATCGAAATATATCGCCGCTCGATAACCCAACTCGACCTTGAACTGCCCGTAGTTGCTGGGTGCGAAAGTATAGGCGGCGGCCACTCTTGCGTCGATGCTGGGAATGACCCGCGTCGAGTTGGGCGATGTCAATGACTGGTTGTTGGGTCCAGTCAACGCCGGCGCAATTGTCGTAAAGTCGATGTGGCTCTGCTCGGTGCCGATCAAGGCGGCTCCCGCGACCTCGCCGATGAGCTGGAGGTCGCCTAGGGCGTACTGCCCCTTGAGTCCCAAACGCGGTCCGATGCCGGAAAACAAGGAATAGGTGGTGCTTGCCATGGAAGCCGAGCCGTCATGGCTTCCGAACGTTCCGCTGAGATCCTGGCCGATGCGCGCATATTCCACGCCGCCAAAGGCGCGCAATTGGAACGAACACTCGGCACAGAATGTATATCCTGCGTCCAAATTGACCGAATCGAACGTGAACTGCGCCGTGCCATTGCCGCTCTTGTACAGCGCCGATTCCGGGCCAATCAAAAAGGGCGGCCCGACCATTTGCGTAGGCGTGGCGAAGACGGAGGCATTCGTGGTGGTCTTCAGATGCGTCCAATTCAATGCGATATCGATGGACTCATTGGCAAGATAGCGGGCACCGATATTGAAGGACGGACTGTATTTTGGTTTGAGCGATTGATTGTCCCAACTGGGAGTCACCAGCGGGAGCGGGGTCACCAGCGTCCCGTATTCGAGATTGCCGGCGCTTGGTTGCAGATACAGGAGCGACCCGCTGATCTCGAAGCGCGGTGAGTAGGATTTTCGGGGGGCGGTGAAGCGATCGTGATCGGCGTCCGAGAGTTCCGCCTTGCGCGGGAGCGGTCTGCGCGCTGGACGATCCGCAATCATTGCCGCTCGCGACGTTTCGAGGCGATGGACGCGCGCGCGCAACACTGCATTTTCTTTCTCCAACGCATCGAGCCGCGCGGAGATCCGTTGATCGATCGTGGCGGCAGACGCCGGGTGCGAGGCCGCGGAGATCGTCAGCGCCAAACACAGGTAAACCGCAAGTATTGTGAATCTCGTCATGGTATGCGCTCCCCCAAGAGTGGTTCCTCGGCGGACCACAATAGGATTCCCGCAATGGCACCCAACTCACGGGAGTGCCAATTGATGCGCCGGAATCGTTACGATGCCCCAGCCGGGCGAATCGCCCAGCGAAAATTCTGCGGTCACTGTTGGAGTAGGTCTGTTCTAGATTGAACAGTGCTCAATCTGTCTTTGCGCTCGATCGGTAAGCGGCCACCATGCGCGAACACTTCTCCGTTCTTAGCGTGAAGAAGTGGCGGCGCACGCTTTGCGACGTGAGCGTGACGGGTCAAGCCAGCCGCCGGCTAGACGCTCCAGTCGCCGTTGTCGGTACGCTTGACGCGCGGCGGCGGAAATCGCCGGTCGAGGTCGAGCGCACGCTCGATATGGCCGCGCAGCCAGATATTGGCGGGATCGCGGTCGAGTCGCTTGTGCCAATAGAGACAAACGCCGAGCTTCGGCGGATCGTAGGGCGGCAGATAGAGATCGAGCGGAAGCGACTCCGCCGCCTGCCGGGCGAAATGCACGGGCAGACTGCCGATGAGCGTACTGGTCGCCGCCGCCTGCGCGACCGCCTGGAAGTGCGGCACCGTCATGGCCACCGTGCGGGTCAAGCCATGCTGCTTGAGCGTGGTGTCGATCGTACCGGTCCTGCCGCCGTCCATCGACAGCATGACCTGGGGTATCGCGCAGAAGACCTCCGCCGGGATGCGCGCGCCGGGTTTGATGCGATGGCGCTTCAATACGGGATGATTCTTGGCGGCGACGCATAGGATATAAGAGCGAAACAGGGTCTGCCGCATGATCCACTCGGGCGGCTCCATCTCGCGGTCGACAGCGGCGTCGGTAAAGCCGTCGCTCAACAGTCCGAAAACCTCGCTGCTCGGGTAGTCTAGCATTTGCAGGGTGACGGACGGCGCCTCCGGCACCACCTGGCGGGCGAGACGCGGCATCAGCAAGGTCGAAAAATAGTCCGAACCGAGCAGAACGAAGGTCTGGCTCGCCCCCGCCGGATCGAAACCGGAGGACGTCGCCAGCGCTTTTTCCATCTGCTGCAAGGCCGTGCGTATCGGCTCCTTCAATTGCAGCGCGCGCGGCGTCGCTACCATGCGGTTGCCGTCGCGGACAAAGAGCTCGTCGCCGATCATGTGGCGCAGGCGGCCGAGCGCCGAGGACACCGCCGGCTGGCTCAAGCCCACCCGTTCGCCGGCGCGCACCGTGCTCAGCTCTAACATCATCGCATCGAACACGCGCAGCAGATTGAGATCGACCGCCGCAAAATTCATCGCACGAATATCCCCGATACGATCATTCAATTTCCGCCCGCGGCGCGCCCCCGCTACTGCCCAGGCCCAGCAGCGCGCCGCCGCAAGGAACCGGCGCACACCTGGGAAAGGAACGAGCTATGGATATCGCAGCCAATATGGAAAGGCCGACCCGGACGGTTTCTTGGTTGGGAACCGAGTATACGATAACGGTGGGCCGTCAAGACAGCGGCGGCATCGTCGGCATGTTCGCGGCCACCGTGCCGACCGGCGAAGGCCCGCCGATCCACATCCACCATAACGAGGATGAGGTCATCCACGTCATCGCCGGCGAATACCAGTTCTGGCTCGACGGCACCGTCTCTCGCGCGGGTCCCGGGACTTCCGTTTTCCTGCCCCGCGGCGTGCCGCACACCTTCCGCATCGTCAGCAAGACCCCCGGTCGCAATGTCGCGGTGCTGACGCCGGGCGGCTTCGAGACGTTCTTTGCCGACGTGGCGGCGCGCGACCTGCGCATACCCGCCGACAACGGCGCGCTGGCGCAGCTGGGCGAGCGCTACGGCATCGAGTTTCTCGGCCCACCGCAATGGCCAGCCTGAGAAAGTGTCCGCACGGGCGGTAGCCGCCCTTTACCACGAAGCCAATCGCGGCGGCGCGGGATCAAGTTCACCCGAGACCGCACCGCCACCGCCCAACGGGCGCTTTGCGATGAATCAAAGTGTCCTGGGAATTTTGGCCCTTAATCGCGGCACGCTCACCGGTCAGCGCAAAGGAGGCGAGCGATGCATGCATTTTCCATGGGCTTTGTGCTGTCACTCGCGTTTTTTGGCTTGGCCGGCGCCGCCGCCGCCCAGGACGCCTCATTGGGCGCAGCCGGCGCCGTCGAATTCCGCATCTCCTGCGCCGCGTGCCATGGCGAGCACGCCCGCGGCGACGGTCCCATGGCCGCGCTGCTCAAGGTCAAGCCGGCTGACCTGACGCAGCTCGCCAAGCACAATCACGGCGCCTTTCCCTTCCTCAAAGTGTTTCAGACCATCGACGGAAGGGCAGCCGTCAAGGCGCATGGCTCGCGCGCCATGCCGATCTGGGGCGACCGCTTCCAGGCGGGCCTGCAGGAAAAATTCAAACTCGGCAGCGAGACGGTGCGGAAAGCGGAGATCGAAACACTGGTCAGAGCGCGCATTCTCGAGCTGATCTATTACCTGCAGACCATCCAGCAGAATTAGGCCCTGCCCCATTCGGATCGAAACGCTCGGTCATCCGACGCTACGAGGCCGCACTTTGCGCGAGCTCGGCGCCAGACACGTCGATCGATTGCGCATTGCCGAACGCGTAGACGTCCATGCGCAACACGCCGTAGGTCGCGCTCGCGTGCAGCCGCCGGGTCTCAGCATCGGCGCCGGCGGCTCCCAGCGCCACGTAAAGCGGTAGCAGGTGCTCCTCCGTCGGATGGTTCTTGGTCGCATAGGGCGCGCGGTCCCGGTAGGCGAGGAGATCCGCGACACGATTTTCCGTCAATGCCCGATCGAACCAGTCGGCGAAGCCGTTCACCCAATCGGGAGCCGGATCGTTCGGCCCATGGCCGCGGAATTCGGACAGATCGTGCGTGAAGCTGCCGCTGCCGATGATCAGCACGCCTTCGTCGCGCAGCGGCGCGAGGGCGAGGCCGAGACGGCGGTGGTGCTCTGGTCCGCGCCGCGGCTGCACCGACAATTGCACGACCGGAATGTCGGCGGCGGGATAGATCAAGGACAACGGCACCCAGGCGCCATGGTCCAGTCCACGCGTGCGGTCGATGTCGCAGTCGAATCCGCCGCGACGAAGGCGCGCGGCAACCTCTTCCGCGAGCTGCGGGGAGCCGGGCGCGGGATAGCGCAGATCGTAAAGCGCGCGCGGGAAGCCGTAGAAGTCATGGATGGTGTCGTTCCACTCCACCGCGTTCACCGCCGGCCGCTCGGTTTCCCAGTGCGCCGAGACGACGAGGATCGCTTTCGGACGCGGCAGCCGGGCGCCAAGGCGGCTCAGAAAATCGCGCGCGGGGGTCACGGTGAGCGGCAAGGTGGGTGCACCGTGCGAGAGAAAGAGGCTGGGCATTGTCATGGCTGGATTCTCCGCAATGGGAGAGGCCCCCAACGGGCGACCTCTCCGCAAAAGTTCAACGCGATTGCGCGGCGAGGACATGCGGACGCGCATTCCAGGTCCGCGGGCCGAGCGCATAGGGGCCGTTCCCGAGCAGTACCTGCACGACCAGCGCGACGATCCAGAACGCCGGGTACTCCCAGCCGCCATGGGCGTCGGTGAAAAAGAACCCGGCTGGACCGTGCACAGCGACGATGGCGCCGAGCAGGATCGGCGTCAGCGCGAGCGCGACGAGCCGCGTCTGGATGCCGAGGATGAGCGCGATGCCGCCCAGCACCTCGGCCGCGATGGTGAAATAGGCCAGTCCGGCGGGCAGGCCAACCGACGTGAAAAACTGGGCGGTACCGGCTGGGGTGAACACGAACAGCTTCAGCCCGGCGTGCGCGAGAAACAGGCCGCCCAGCGTCAGGCGGAGCAGCAAGGCGGCATAAGGTGCGGTGCGGGTGTCGATCATGGCGATCTCCTTTGCATGGGATGCCAATGGATATGGCGCAATCTCCTGGGTGTGATAACCTGGTCCGGAGAAATAACACATCACACTGATAGAGTGAGATCGTGCTTGACCGGATGACCGGCCTCGAAGTCTTCGTGAAGGTGGCGGCGAGCGGCAGCCTCTCGGGCGCGGCGCGGGCGCTCGGCATGTCACAGACCATGGCGACCAAGCACGTCGCCGCGCTGGAGAAGCGTCTCGGCGTCAAGCTATTCCATCGCAGCACGCGCCGGCTCTCGCTCAGCGAAGCCGGCCGTAATTATCTGGAGACCGCCGAGCGCCTGTTAGCCGCGTTCGACGCCGCCGAGGCGGCCGTGTCCGCCGATCGCTTCGAACCGCGCGGTACCTTGCGTGTCAGCGCGCCTGTGTCGTTCGGCTCGCGACAAATCGCGCCGCTGCTCGACGAGTTTACCAGGCGTCACCCGCATCTGACCGTCGAGCTTGGCCTGAACGACCGCGTCGTCGATCTTGCCGAGGAAGGGTGGGACATGGCTGTGCGGATCGGCACCCTCGAAAACTCCAGCCTGCTCGCGCGTCGCCTCGCGCCATGCCACACGATACTGGCGGCGTCTCCGGGCTATCTCAAATCGCACGGCACGCCGAAGACCGCGGCGGATCTCAAGGCGCATAATTGTCTTGGCTACACACTGTCGCGCACGGCGGGCGCCGATCTCTGGTCGTTCGGCGTGAAGGGCGAGACGACCGTCGCCATTTCCGGCAATATGCGCGCGAACAACGGCGATGCTTTGCGTGCCGCCGCCGTGGCCGGACAGGGCATCGCGTACCAGCCGACATTCATCGTGGCGGACGACTTGCGCGCCGGCACGCTGGTGCCGATCGAACTCGACGAGCCGACAATCGAATTCGCCGGCATCTATGCCGTTTATCTTCCCGAACGGAATCCGCCGGCCAAGGTGCGCGCCTTTATCGATTTCCTGGTCGAACGATTTGCGCCCGTGCCGCCGTGGGATGAAGCCCTCGCGCAAGGCAGGCCGAAACGCGGTCAGGGCTAAAGACCATTCGACGGTTTCCGGTCGCTAATTGTCCTGCATGATCTTCGGCAGCCACACCGCGATCACTGCCGGTTTACCGTTTCGAATCTGATCGAGGCCGCGCTTCAACGCCGGGCCAACCTCTGCCGGATCCTTTACATTCTCCCCATAAGCGCCGGCGGCTTCGGCTTCCTTGGCGAAATCCATGGGCGGATCAAAATAGCCGGCTTCCAGGCCGCCGCGCACCGAATAGCCATCGGGATAATATTGCGCGGTCGCGCGCGTGCCGGTGCTATAGCTGCGGTTCTGATAGATCACCGACATGAACGGCGCGCGATAGCGCACGCTCGCAGCGATCGCCGCCGTCGCGACGGAATACATGTAGAATCCGTCACCGCTCACTGCGATTACGTCCTTGTCCGGCCGGCCAAGTTTGGCACCCAAGGCCGCGCCGGCACACCAGCCGCCGCCGCTGCCCGGATTGCGGAAGTAAGTGCCTGGTTCCGAGAATCGCAAATACGGTGGCAATGGACTGAGCATCAGCGTTTCGTCGAGCATCAGGCAGTTGTCATCCATGGCCTGGCCGATCTGGTAGGACAACCAGAGCGGAGAGATCGGGGAATGTTTCGCGACCGCCTGCGCCGCCTTCGTGCTCTGCAGGAGGCGCGCGCCGGAAATATCCGCCCAGCGCGCCGCGCGATCCTTGAAGCGCGTTCGGTCGGAAGTCGTCGCCATCCGCCGCACCGCCTCCAACAGCGCACGAAGCGTAATTTCAGTATCGGCCATCAACCGCAGATCGGCGGTGAACTCATAGGTACCGATGTGCGCCTTGATGGGGTCGATATCGACGACGGAGACATGGGCATCGGGCGGCGGCGCCTGCGGCCCGGGAATCCAGGGCACGTCGGCTTCGATGACGAGTACGACGTCAGCCTTCGACAGCTCGAGCGTGGTGCTCTGGTAAAGGGGGTGATCCATCGGAAAGCACTGGTAGCTGCGGGCTGCCGCCTCGCCGACCGGCGCGCCGAGAAATTCGGCGAGCCGCACCAGCGCCGGTACCGTCGCCGGATTGCGGCCGGAGCGCTGAACGACGATCGCCGGGTTGCGCGCCTTGACGAGGATCCCGGCAAGTTCCTTGACGGCATCGGGATCAGGGGCCGGCGCGCGCGTGATGCCGAGTTGCTGCGCCGTCGGGAAGCGCTCTTTCTCGGTCGGGAGGAATGCGATCTCCCGCGGCAGGACGAGATAGACCGGACCGCGGGGCTCCGACTGCGCGATCTGCAGCGCGCGGCTGACGACCATGCCGGCATTGTCCTGATATTCAAGCCGGTGATCCCACTTCATGTATTGCCGGACAATGCCACCCTGGTCCGGCGTCTGTTGCACCCAGAAGTGGCTACCGTCGCGCGCGCCGCGCATCGAACCGGGATAGGAAACCGGCGGCGCACCGGCGGTGATGAGTACAGGCAGGCCCGAATGACGCGCGGTGTGGATGGCGCAGCCGTAATGCTGCGTACCGACATCCACGTGGACTGCAGTCGCCGCCGTCCGTCCGCTGACCGCGGCATAGCCTAGCGCCGCATTCAATGTCGGATATTCGTGCGTCATCATGACGAGCTTCGGTGCAGGACGGCCCAGCGCGTTCGCCTTCGCGATGGCCTCCTGCATGAACATGATTTCCGAGCCGGAATTGAAGAACATGTAATCCACGCCACCGAGCCCCATCGCGGCGACCACCGCGTCGCCGCGCTCATCGGCGGCAACCTCCGTCCAATTGTCGGGCAACGGGCTGGATGAGCGCGGCTGCGCCGCCGCCTTGCTCTGCGGCTTATAAGAGCGTGGCGCAGCCGTTCTTTTGCGCGGAATCGCCGCTATACGGTCGTTCACGGTATGCCTTTCGTCCGCGGCCGCGACGGAACGCGACGGCGTTTCCTCGTTTGGATGCTCGGATATTATTCGACCTTGGCGCCGGAGAATTCAACGATCTTGGCCCACTTCTTGACCTCGTCGCTGACATAAGTGCCGAATTCATCGGACGTGGCGATCACATAATCGGTGCTGATGTTAGCAAGTTTCTTTTGCACGTCCGGCTTGGCAGCCGCCTTGACCAGGACGGCGTGGATCGCCTTCACAATTTCCTTCGGCGTCCCCTTCGGGGCCCACATGCCTTGCCAAAGCGACGCATCGAATCCGGCTAGGCCCGGCATCTCGGCGAGCAGCGGAAGATTGGGGATCAAGTTTGAATGCTTGCCCGACGCCAATGCCAGAAATGTCAACCGCTTGTCTTTCAGGTGTGGCACCGCCGTCGGTACGGGCGCAAACATCATCGACAGACGGCCAGCCATCAGATCCAGAATGGCATGGTTGCTGCCGCGATAGTGCACGGGCACCATTTTGACGCCGGTCATGAAATTGAACTGCTCTCCCGCCATATGCGGAGCCGTACCGACGCCGGCCGTGCCGTAGGTCAGTTCGCCGGGGTGCGCCTTGGCCAAGGCGATGAGTTGCGGAACTGACTTTACTCTGAGCGAGGCCTTTACGACGAGGACGAGGGGCGAGACGCTCATGAAGCCGATCGGCTCAAGGTCCTTGACGACGTTGTAATTGATCTTCTTGAACAAGCTCATGCTGATGGCTTGCGTGATCCCGCCCGTCACCAGCGTATAGCCGTCGGGGGTGGCATGCGCGACCATCTCGGCGGCGACGTTGCCGGACGCGCCAGTACGGTTCACGACGACAAACGGTTGACCGAGACTTTCCTCGAGCTCCTTGGCATAGATGCGAGTGACAATGTCGAGCGTGGTCCCCGGCGGGAACCCACAGATGATCTTCACCGGCCGCACCGGATACGTACCCTGTGCTTGCGCCACAGGTGCAGCCATCAATGCGGATATGAGCAGAATTGCTGACGCGAGAAACCGCTTCATTGCAGACGTACCTCCCCAGTTGCGATCTCCACCTGTGGTGGTCTTGGCGCTTGTATTTACGCTTATTGTTTTGGAAACGGTTGCCGGTCGGCATCGAAGTGCGGCGTGACCAGCGCACCGAAGATCGAAAATCATAACTGCGGGTATTCAGGCTGTAAACCAACCGAGGATTGGGATGGCAATGACGTCGTCAGTCTGTTGGATTGCTCGTTGTGTCGGCACGACCTTCTGCAACGTCAGGTGTGTGCGTGTGTGGTTCTAATTGCCGTATAGAGAACAGAATGCGAGGCAGGTGACCCTTTCCACAGATCAGAACCTGATACTGGCACTTGCAGCGAAGCGTCCCGATCGGACGCTCTGAGATGCCATTTTGCCAAAGTGAGCGGCGGGGTCGCTGGAACTTGCTCTAATACACTTCCAGTGCGCCGGCGCGCTGGTCCTCGACCGTGTGCTCGGAGCGCTGCTCGGCCGGCTTGCGGTAATGCGCGAGGTTGCTGGCGCTGTTGACCAAGGCGAGATGCGAGAAGGCCTGCGGGAAATTCCCCACCAGCCGCTTGCTGCGCGGGTCGTATTCCTCGCTCAGCAGGCCGAGATCGTTGCGCAGCGACAACAGATGCTCGAACAGGCGCTCGGCGTCGTCGCCGCGGCCGAGCATGAGATAGGCATCGACCAGCCAGAACGAGCAGGCAAGAAACACGCCCTCGCCCGGCGGCAGGCCGTCGTTGGACGAAGCCGTGTCGTAGCGCAGCACCAACCCGTCGTGCATCAGTTTCGCCTCGATCGCGTCCACGGTGGCAATGACACGCGGGTCCTCCGGCGGCAGGAAGCCGACGGCCGGCAGCAGGAGAAGGCTGGCGTCGAGGTCCTTGCCGCCATAGGCGCGCGTGAAGCAGCCGAGGTCGTGATTGAAGCCGTGCGCGCAGACATCGGCATGGATGTCGTCGCGCACGCTGCACCAGCGCTCGACCTCGCCATGCAGGCCGAAGGTATTGGCGCTCTTGACGGCGCGATCGAAGGCAACCCAGGCCATCACCTTGGAATAGGTGAAATGCTCGCGACCCGAGCGCACCTCCCAGATTCCCTCGTCGGGCTGGCGCCAGATCTTCTCCAGATGGGCGAGGAATTCGCGCTCGATATCCCAGCCCGCCTCGTAGCCGCCGAGGCCGCCGGCGCGCGCCTGATGCAGCGCGTCCATCACCTCGCCGAAAATATCGAGCTGCAACTGCTGGTGCGCGGCATTGCCGATGCGAACCGGCTTCGAACCCTCATAGCCTTGTAGCCACGGCACCTCGTATTCGGTGAGCCGCCGCTCGCCGCGGATGCCGTACATGATCTGCATCTGGCGCGGGCTTCCGGCGACCGCGCGCAAGAGCCAGTCGCGCCAGTTGCGCGCCTCCTCGTAATAGCCGGCATTCATGAGCGCGAGCAGCGTGAGCGTCGCGTCGCGCAACCAGCAGAAACGGTAGTCCCAGTTGCGCGGGCCGCCGATCGCCTCCGGCAGCGAGGTGGTGGGCGCCGCCACCATGCCGCCGGTCGGCGCGTAGGTGAGCGCCTTGAGCGTGATCAGCGAGCGGCACACCGCGTCGTTCCAGGGACCGGAAATCTGGTTCTTGCGCGTCCAGGTGGTCCAGAATTCCTCCGTCGCCTTGAGCGACCGCTCGGCATCGACCGGCGACGGCAGCCGTAGATTCGATCGCTCATAGGACAGGACGAAGGGCAGCCGCTCGCCGGCCTTCACCTTGAAATTCGACACCGTCTTGAAATTCTCGCCACGCAAATCGACGGCCGCGCGCAGCACCGCCATGTCGGGACCGGCGATGGCGCGCAGCGTATGGTCGTCGATCCGCGTCACCCAGGGCACCGCGGCGCCATAGCCGAAGCGAATGATAAACTCGCTGCGGAAATCGACCTCGCCGCGCTCGCCGACGATGATTCTCACGATATGGGATTCACCGTTCGAGGCATGTGCATCGCGCGGCGGCATGAAATCGATCAGCGTCGCCGCGCCGGTTTCGGTCTCGAAATGCGTCTCCAGGATCAGCGTATGCGCGCGGTATTCGCGGGTGACCCGCGCGGGCGCCTTGGGCGCGATCTGCCAGCGGCCGTTATCGACCGAGCCCAGGAGCGCGGCGAAGCAGGCGTCGCAATCGAAACGCGGCCAGCACAGCCAGTCGATCGAACCATCACGTCCGATCAGGGCCGAGGTGGAGAGGTCGCCGATGAGACCGTAGTCTTCAATGCGTGAAGCCATATCGTCTCATTACTGGCTAAAATCCAACACGACCTTAACGTCGTCCTGGCCGGGTGGCGCGAAGGCCTCTTTCCAGCGGTCGAGCGGTACGCGGCGGGTAATAACGCGGGCGAGCCAGGCCTTGTCGGCCTTGGCCAGCGCCTCGGCGGCGGCGGCGTAATGGCGGCGATTGGCATTGACCGAGCCGAACACCAAGTCGTTTTCCAGCACCATGGTGCGGTTGAGGCCGCCGATATCGAAATCGAGCTTGTGGCCGCCTGAGGAAACGCCGGTGAGGCAGACAATGCCTTCCGGCGCGTTGCATCGCAGCACCTCGAGCACCACGGAGGCGGCGCCGGTGCATTCGATGACGATGTCGGGCTCGAGCGTGCCCATCTCGTTCAGGTGATAGGTGGCGCCGAGATCGCGCACCAGCGCCGGCTTGGGACCGTCGGCATGGCGGTCGAGCACGTGCACCTCATAGCCGCGCTGCTGCGCGAGCAACGCCGCCAACAGGCCGACGGGTCCGGCGCCGGTAACCAGCACCACGCGCGGGTGCCAGAAGGGACTGCGCGCGCCGATGCGCTCGACATGCTCCCAGGCCTTGGCGACGATGCTGGTCGGCTCCATCAGCACGCCGAGCTTGTCGAGCGCGGGATCGAGCTTCACCAGGAAATCGTGCTCGACGCGAAATTGCTCGGAGCCGTAGCCGTTGCGCTGCTTGATGCCGCGCTCGGTGTATTGGCCGTTGCGGCACATGTCCCATTCGCCGGCGCCGCAGGCGGGGCACGGCACCGGATCGGGCCGGCGTACGATGCCGACCACCAGATCGCCGGGCGCAAAGCCGCTGCCGGCGGGCGCAGTTTCGATGCGGCCGAGCGATTCATGGCCGATGATCAGCCGCTGGCTGCCGGCCGGCGCCCAGCCATAAGCGCCGGAGATGATTTCGCGGTCGGTACCGCAAACGCCCAGCGCCAGCGCGCGCACCAGAACGTCGCCGTCGCTTTCCGGCGGCGGTGCAACCTCTTCAAGCTGGATGGAATTGGGACGGCCGGGCTCGACGGTCAGAGCGCGCATGCGGAGCGTTTCCCATGTGGTGCCCCCGACGTCCCCACATGGAACATGGCGATTCTTGCCGGCAATTCAAGGCGACATTCGCTCACTCGCCGCGCGGGCGAGGTTACAGAATGTTCACACGGCCGCTTCGACCGAGATCACCCGATAGGTATGCATCTCGCCGTCATTGCCGCGGATCGAGACATATTCTCCGGGGCGGAAGATATGCGCGCCGAAGCGGTAGCCGCTCTCGTCGTCGTCATCGGCGGCGGGATCGTAGTCGAACACCCAGCGCCCATGTGGCCCGCCCGACTTGTGCTCCAGCAGGCCGACCTCGTCGTCCTCGCCCTCCCAGAAGCGTCGCACGCGGCAGTGCTCGCGGTTGGTCTTCCACAGGGCCACGTCGATATGCCCGTCGGCGTCGAGCGGCGCCACGAATTCGTAACCATGGCGCGCGGAGCCGGTGGGGAACTCTTTGGAGCGCGCGAGGTTGAGCCGGATGCGCTTGAAGCTGTGCGGCAGGCTGGTCACGGGAGTTTTCTCCGGTCGATAAATCAGGATCGCAGCATGACATAAACGCAGCAAGTCCGGTATTGATCTGGATCAGCCCCCTCCCCTCGCCACAAGTCGAAGATGAGCCGTGCCGGACGCATCGCAACAGCCAGTTTTCGACTTTCTGGCGTCGCCGCAGGCGCATAAGGGCGCCAGGGTCACGCGCATCGACACCCATGCCGCCTCCGTTTTTCTTGCCGGCGAGCGCGCGCTCAAGGTCAAGCGCGCGGTCCGCTTTCCGTTCCTCGATTATTCGACGCTTGCCAAGCGCAGGGCGGCCTGCGAGGCCGAGATTGCCGTCAACCGCCCCTACGCGCCGGCGATCTATCGCGGCGTGGTGGCGATCACGCGGGAGGACGGCGGCTTCGCCGTCGGCGGCGCCGGCGAAGCGGTCGAATGGGCAGTCGAGATGCGCCGCTTCGACGAAAGCCAGACGCTCGACCATCTGGCCGTCGCCGGCCGCATCGACGACACGCTCGCCGATGCCCTGGGGCGCGCGGTGGCCAAGGCGCATGCGACCGCACCACCGGTAATCGATGCCGGCTTCGGCGAGGAGCTCGCCAACATCATCGCGCAGAACGAAGCTGAGCTCGCCGCTGAGCCGGCGCTGTTTGCGCCCGATGCCGTCAAGGCGCTGAGCGTGGCGACGCGCGCCGCGCTTGAACGCCTGCGCCCATGCATCGCCGCGCGCGAACGCGATGGCCGCGTCGCGCGATGCCACGGCGATCTGCATCTCGGCAATATCGTGCTCATCGACGGCGCGCCGACGCTGTTCGATGCCATCGAGTTCGATCCCAAGCTCGCCACCGGCGACGTGTTCTACGATCTCGCCTTCCTGTTGATGGACCTGATCGAACGCGGGCTGCAGGGCGCCGCCAATATCGTGCTCAACCGTTACCTCACCGAAACGCAGCGCGACGACGACCTCGACGCGCTGGCGGCGCTGCCGCTCTATCTTTCGGTGCGCGCGGCGATCCGCGCCAAGGTGACCGCCGCGCGCGCCAAGCAGAGCGAGGCGCGCGCCGAGGCCGAGCGCAGCGCGCGCGATTATTTCGCGCTGGCGCAGAAACTGATCGCGCCGCCGCCCCCGCGTCTGCTGGCGGTCGGCGGGCTGTCCGGCACCGGCAAGTCGCTGCTCGCGCGGGCGCTGGCGCCGGACCTGGCGCCGGCGCCGGGCGCGGTGGTGCTGCGCAGCGACGTCACGCGCAAAGGCCTGTTCGGGCTGAGCGAGACCAGACATCTGCCAGACACGGCCTATACGGCGGAGGTGACAGCGCGTGTCTATGCCGCGCTCGCCGACAAGGCGCGCCGCATTATGGCCGCCGGCCATTCGGCGATCGCCGATGCGGTCTTCTCGACGCCGCAGGAGCGCGCCGAGATCGCCGCCGCCGCAGGCGGCGCCGCGTTCCACGGTCTGTTCCTCACCGCCGATCTGGCCACGCGGCTCGCACGTGTCGGTGGCCGCTCGGGCGATGCCTCCGATGCCGACGCGCGCGTCGCCCGCGCGCAGGAACAATACGACCTCGGCGCCATGAACTGGCGCACGGTCGATGCCTCGGGCAGCCCGGCGGAGACGCTGCGCCACGCGAAAGAGGCACTCGATCACTGATCGGAGTCATTGCGGGGCGCGGCCGCGAGCCGCGCGCCCGGAACGACGAGCATCCTTGAAAGCCATGCGACGGCGCCTTGGGCAATCCCGTCCGGGCCAGTGGCGGCTCATGCGCAAACAATGCTAGGTGCTCGCTTCATGCCGCTTCCCGGGTTCCTCGATCGATGACCGCCGCGATGTTCCGCAATTTCTCCGCACGCCAGCTCGCGGCCGGGATCGCCGGCTACTGCTGCTTCATCAACCTCTATTCGCCGCAGGCGATCCTGCCGATGCTCTCGGATGAGTTCGGCGCCGGCGCCGCCGAAATCTCCGCCATCATGACCGCCGGCACCCTGGCGGTGGCGCTGACAGCGCCGTTCACCGGCACGGTCGCCGACGTGCTGGGCAGGAAGCGCGTGATCGTCACCGCCATGGCCCTGCTGACACTGCCGACGGTGCTCCTGTCGTTCGCCCCAACCCTGTCGGCCGTGGTGTTTTGGCGCTTCGTCCAGGGGCTGACGCTGCCGCCGATCTTCGCCGTCACCATCGCCTATATCGGCGACGAGTGGCCGGCGCGCGAGGCGACCGCCGCCGCCGGCGTCTATACCTCGGGGGCGAGCCTGGGCGGCTTTTCCGGACGGCTGTTTACCGGTGTCTTGTCCGATCTGATCGGCTGGCGGCTCGCCTTCGACGTGCTGGCGCTGATTACGCTCGCCGGCGCGGTAGCGGTCATGGTGCTGCTGCCGCGCGAGCGCAAATTCGTGCGCTCGGAGGGACTGATCGCCTCCGGCCGGCAGATGCTCGACCATCTGCGCAATCCGCAGCTCATCGCCACCTACGCCGTCGGCTTCGGCGTGCTCTTCTGCTTCATCGCCACCTTCACCTTCATCAGCTTCCGCCTCGCCGACCCGCCTTATAATTTCTCGGCGAGCTGGCTCGGCGCCATCTTCATCACCTACCTGGTCGGTACCGCCTCGACGCCGTGGACCGGCTGGGTGGTCGGCCGCTTCGGGCGGCGCAAGTTCATGATCGGCAATATCGCGCTGTGGGCCGGCGGCGTGGCGCTCACGCTCCTCCAACCGGTGTGGGCGATCGTCGCGGGCCTGACGCTCTGCGCCGGCTGCGGGCTGATGGCGCAGTCGGTGTCGACCGGCTTTGTCACCATCACCGCGCAGGCCGGCCGCTCCTCGGCGGTCGGGCTTTACGTCACCTCATTCTATATCGGCGGCAGCTTCGGCGCCGCGCTCGGCGGCCTCGCCTGGACGCTGGCTGGCTGGCCGGCCTGCGTCGCGCTGGTGGTGGCGATGCTGGCGATCATGGCGACCATCGTCGCGCTGGCGTGGAGCCGCGCGCCCGCCAACCGGCCGGGCGAGACGCCGTAAACCTCAGCCGGCGCTTGGATGCCAGAGCGGCGCGTAGCCGCGTGACAGCACCGCCAGGATCGACGGCGGCGTGAGCACCTCGACAGTGAGCCCACGCGGGCGCGCCGTGGAAGCCGCGTAGCCTGAAGGCGTCCAGCGCAGCAGACGCTCGCCGCGCACCGCGAAGGCTTCGCCGCCACGCGCGATCACGGCGCCATCGGGCAGCGTGTCGAGCGGAAGCTGGTGCACGCGCTTGACCTTGCCGGCGAGGCGCTCGGCGTGCAGCACCGCGTCCATTGTCGCCGCGCCGGCCCGCCTGCTTGAATTTGCGAACAGCGCCGTGAAACGCTCGGCATCGCGGCGCCGGCATTCGAAGCAAGGCCGATGGCCGGCGGCCAGCGCGGTCACTTCATCGAGGAAGAACAGCTCGCTGTAGCTATCGCCCCAGACCGCGCGATGGCGATCATTGAACGCGAGCCGGCAGCAGATCCATTGCTTCGACGCCCAGCGCCGCGCGCCCAGCCGTTGCCGCGCATCGTGCAGCCGGCCGCCGCGGTTGCCCATCATGAGGCCGCGCGCGGGGCTGGCGGTGAATTCGCCGAACGGCGTGATGCGGTTTGGCAGCGGCATGGCGCGGATGGCACACCGGACCGCGCGCCGGCGCAAGCTTTAGAATCCGGCCGCGCGCACCAGTGCCGCCACCGCGATGCCGGAGATCACCGCGACGAAATCGTTGCGAAAGCGCGCCATCGCCACGATCGCCGCCACCACCGCCAGCACGGCGGCCGGTCCGCCCTTGAACAGGATCGGCAGCACGATGGCCGCGATCACCGCACCGGGCAGCGCATCGAGCATGCGGCGCAGCCGCGTGCCGATGGGGACGTGGCCGATCAGCCAATAGCCGCCGATGCGGGTCGCATAGGCGGCGAGCGTCATGCCGCCCACGGCCGCGATATAGCGCAGCGGCTCACTCTCGATCATCGATGAAGCCTCCCGCCACGCTGCCGGCGACCGCGCCCGCGAGCGTCGCCCACCAGCCGCCGATCCAGTGCTCGACGGCGATCGCCACCACGCCGGCGATGAGCCAGGCGCCGGCGCGGCGCGCGCCGTGCCACATCGGCACCATCATCGCGGCGAAGAACACCGGCATCACCATGTCGAGCCCGACCACGCGCGGATCGGCGATCGCCGCGCCCAGCAGATAGCCGGGCATGCAGCCGAGCACCCAGAATATCCACACCATGACGCCGCTGCCGACGAAGAAGCCGGCATCGCGGCCGCCCTGGTTGTAGTAGCGCATCGACAGGAGCCAGTTGGTCTCGGTCAGGAGATAGAGCGCCGGATAGACCTTGCCGGCCGGCGAGCCGCCGAACCAGGGACGCAACGAGGCGCCGATCAGCAAGAAGCGCATGCAGATGATGCCGGTGACGAGCCCGGCGCCGACGATCGCCGGCAGCGTCAGCGCGTGCGGCCAGGCGCCGACCACGACATATTGCGCCGCGCCGGCGAACACGGTGGCGCTCATGATGAACGTGTCGAGCAGGCTGAAGCCCTGGCGCGCGGCGACGGTGCCGAAGCCGAGCCCGAAGGCGAAGACGCCGGGCGTCAAAGGCAGCATGGCCCAGGCGCCGTGGCGAAAGGCATCAAGCGTCCAGCGCGGCGGGGCGGAACTCGGTGTGTGCATGCGTGGCGTCAGCCATAGCGCGCGGGGACGGGCGGGGAAAGCGGGACGCGACGGATCAACGCCCTCGCCTTGAATCACAATGGCCGGGATTGCTCCCGGCCATCGCGATTGATCCGATTGCGCCTCAGCCCTGCGGCTGCGGCGCGACCTCGCCGGAAGGCGGCTCGGGCCGCGGACGCGGCTTGCCGGAAGGAGGCACCGCGGACGAACGCGGGCCCGACGGCTCGATGACGCTTTCGCGCACCGGCCGCTTGCCGGCGATGAGGTCCTTGATCTCGTCGCCGGTGAGCGTCTCGAACTCGATCAGCCCGCGCGCCAGCGTCTCCAGATCGGCGCGCTTGTCGGTCAAGATCTGCCGCGCCTCGGCCAAACCGGCCTCGACGTAGCGGCGCACCTCGGCGTCGATCTTGCGCGAGGTCTCTTCCGAGATGTTGTGCTGGCGCGCCACCTGATAGCCGAGGAACACCTCGTCCTGGTTCTCGCCATAGGCCACGGCACCGAGTTCGTCGGAAAAGCCCCAGCGCGTCACCATCATGCGGGCGAGCTTGGTCGCCTGCTCGATGTCGGACGCCGCGCCGGAGGTTACCTTCTCCTTGCCGAACACCATCTCTTCCGCCACACGCCCGCCCATCATGATGGCGAGGCGCGAAGTCATCTGCTCGAGCGACATCGACAGCTTGTCGCGCTCGGGCAATTGCATGACCATGCCGAGCGCGCGGCCGCGCGGAATGATCGTGGCCTTGTGCACCGGATCGGTGGCCTTGACGTTGAGCGCGACGATGGCGTGGCCGCCCTCGTGATAGGCGGTGAGCAGCTTCTCTTCCTCGGTCATGACGAGCGACTTGCGCTCGGCGCCCATCATCACCTTGTCCTTGGCATCCTCGAATTCGCCCTGGGTGACCATGCGCTTGTTGCGGCGCGCGGCCATCAATGCGGCCTCGTTGACGAGGTTCATCAGGTCGGCGCCGGAGAAGCCGGGCGTGCCGCGCGCGATGGTCTTCAGATTCACGTCGGGCGCCAGCGGCACCTTGCGCACATGCACCTTCAGGATCTGTTCGCGGCCGACCACGTCCGGGTTCGGCACCACCACCTGACGGTCGAAGCGGCCCGGGCGCAGCAGCGCCGGATCGAGCACGTCGGGCCTGTTGGTAGCGGCGATCAGGATGATGCCTTCATTGGCCTCGAAGCCGTCCATCTCGACCAGCAACTGATTGAGCGTCTGCTCGCGCTCGTCATTGCCGCCGCCAAGGCCGGCGCCGCGATGACGGCCGACCGCGTCGATTTCGTCGATGAAGATGATGCAGGGCGCGTTCTTCTTCGCCTGCTCGAACATGTCGCGCACGCGGCTTGCGCCGACGCCGACGAACATTTCGACGAAGTCGGAGCCCGAAATCGTGAAGAACGGAACATTGGCTTCGCCGGCGACGGCGCGCGCGATCAGCGTCTTGCCGGTGCCCGGCGGGCCGACCAGGAGCACGCCGCGCGGGATTCGTCCGCCCAGGCGCTGGAATTTGCCGGGGTCGCGCAGGAATTCGACGATCTCCTGCAGATCCTGCTTGGCTTCATCGACGCCGGCGACGTCCTCGAACGTCACGCGCCCGTGCGCTTCCGCCAAGAGCTTCGCTCGGCTCTTGCCGAAGCCGAGCGCCTTGCCGCCGGCGCCTTGCATCTGCCGCGACAAAAAGATCCATACGCCGATCAGCGCGATGAAGGGCAGCCACGACACCAACAGCGACACGAACCACGGCACATTGTCCGACGGCGGCCGCGCGGTGATGGTCACGCCCTTGCTGTAGAGCTTCTGCACCAGGCCGGGATCGCTCGGCGCATAGGTCTGGAAGCTGGTGCCGTTGGAGAAGCTGCCGCGGATTTCCTGCCCCTGGATCACCACGTCGCGCACGCGATTCTGGTCGACCTCGTTGAGCAGTTGCGAGAACGAGATCTCCTGCGAATTCGTGTGCTGGCCGGGGTTCTGAAACAGCGTGAACAGCGCGAGCAGCAGCAGGACGATGATCACCCAGAGGGCGAAGTTACGGAGATTGGCGTTCATCAGGCGTTCCTACGCGCGGAGCCATGGCGCCGCGGCCTTATTGTCTTTCAGCCCAGGCCTGGGGCGAATACGCGATCCGTCCCCCGACCAATGTAGGCAGCGCGGGGCGGCATGGAAAGGCCCCGAATCTTGACATTCTAACGCGCTTTCCTTGTCCGGCTCTTACCTGCGACGGCGCGTGGTTAAGGTTCTCTCAGGCCGGGTCCGGCGCCGCGGCGCGCGCTCGATCATAAGCGTTCGGCCGGCCAGAGTCACAATTGCGCCGGCCAAGGTGCGGCGGAAACCCGCTTTTTTGCCCGTTTGGGCGGCTTCGAGCGCGGTTTTCAGCGCTTCCAGCTTGCCGAGCTCGACCGGTCCCTCGTCACCCACCCGGTCGAGTGCTCGGCCAAGCAGCCGGAGGCCGACCTCGGTGGGCAGCGCGGCAAAGCGTCCGGCGTCGTAGGCAAGGGTGCCCGGCGGGGGCGCGGCGAGCGCGAGTTCGCTGGCCGCCTGCGCAACAGCCGCATCGATGGCGGCATCCGCGCGCCGCAACCGCTGCGCCAGCCGCGCCAACCGCCCGGCATCGAGGCCCTCCCGCGCCAGTGCCGGCATCAGCGCGCGCAGGCGCGCGCGGGTGAAGCGCGGATCGCGGTTGGAGGGGTCCTCGGCGAAACGGACTTTCGCCGCCTTCAGGGTGGCGATAAGGCGCGTCTTGGGGACATCGAGCAGCGGGCGGACAAGGATGAGTGGGTCCTCCATGCGGGCGACCGTCCGCCTCCCGCCGCCCCCCTTCCGCAGGCGTGCGTACCCCGCTCCCCATCCCTCCCCGACAAGGGGGGAGGGAGTCCCGCTTTGCGTATCGAGCGTCGCGCACCTCGACATCGCCCCCAAGCCGGTGATGCCGCTGCCGCGCGTCATGCGGATCAACACCGTCTCCGCCTGGTCGTCGCGCGTATGCGCGGTGAGGATGACCGGAGCGCCCGCGCTGCGCGCGGCCAGCGCCAGCAGCCGGTAGCGTGCCTGGCGCGCGGCCTGTTGCAGGCCGGTCGCCGGCTTCGGCCCGCTCCAGCGTAGGATGCGATGCGCCATCCCCAGTTTGCGTGCGAGGCGGCCGACCGCGGCAGCCTCCTCCTTCGCTTCTTTGCGCAAGCCGTGATCGACGGTCGCCGCGATCAGCCGGGGGCCATGCTTGCGCGCCGCCCGCCAGCGCGCGGCGAGCAGCATCAACGCGGTCGAATCGGGGCCGCCGGAGACCGCCAGCAGCAAGGCCGGCGCTTCGCTGAGATCGGCAAACAGCGTTTTTGCGTCCGCTACCGAAACGGATTGGGTTTCGCTCGACATGCCGGCATCGGACGGCGCGAGCCCAGCCGGGTCAAGCCCAGGGGGCGGCGCGACGGCTAGCAATGCGTGCGCTTCTGCTCCTGCGCCACGGCGCGCTTGATGCCGCTCGAGGCGCGCGGATATTTGCGCGAAACTTCGGCGAGGGTGGCGCAGGCCGCTTCCTTCTTATGCATGGCGGCGAGCGACTGACCGAGCCGCAGCAGCGCCTCCGGCGCCTTGGCCGAGCGCTCGTATTTGGTCGATACCGCCAGAAACAATTCGGCGGCGTCGTGATAGTGCTGCTGCTGGAACAGGCTCTCGCCCAGCCAGTACTGCGCCTCCGCCACCCGCTTCTCGTTCGGATACTTGCGCACGAAATTGCGGAAGGCCTGCGCGGCGAGCGCATAGTCCTTGTGCAGCACATAGCCATAGGCGAGGTCGTATTCGTCCTGCGGGCGCGCCGAGGGCGGCTGCGTGGCAAGCGGAGCGCCGGTCGCGCTGGTGTTGCGCGGCGGCGGCGGCGGCAATTGGCCGTTCGGCGGCATGGACGGCGCCGCGCCGTTTGCCGGCGGCACGCCGGTGCCGGCGAGCGAATTCAGATCCAGTGGCGCACCCGGTTCGCGCCCGCCTGGCGCGCCGATCGGCGCCTGGTTCACCATCGGCGGGTTCCCCGGCGGACCCGCCTCGGCGGCCAACGAGTGCGGCACGCCCGGGGCGTTCGGATGCATCGCCGGATTGAAGGCATCGCCGCGCCGGTCGCCGGTCGGCGCCGGGCCGGGATTGGCCGGCGGCATTGCCGCGGCCGATGATGGCGGAGGCGGCGGCGCACCGGCTGCGCCCATGTGCTGGAAACGATATTCGGTATCGTCCTGCATGCGCTTGAGTTGCGTCTGCAGCACCTGGTTCTGATGCTGCAATTGCTCGACGGTGCCGGTGAGTTGACGCAGCGCATTTTCGATGCGGTCAAGGCGCGACTCGACGCCGCCGCCGGTATCGGAGCCGGCTTGCGCGACCGGAGCCACGGGCGCCGCCTGCGGCTGCTGTTGCTGCTGTCGCGCCTGCGGCTCGCCGCGATTGAACAGATTGTCGAGGAAACCACCCGAGCCCTGCTGCGCGAGCGCGCCGCTTGCCATGAGCAGCACGGGAAGCGCGGCAAGGACCGCGATGCGGAAATGTCGTGAGCTTGTCATGTCAACGATGAACCGGGGTCGCCTGGGTGTTCCGATCGGGGGCCTAGCATAAATGCGGCTGCGTCGAAATTGTGACTGCTTGCGCCCGCACGGCTGAACGCGCTCTGCCGGGCCTTGTTTTCGCGCGGAAAAAACGTGCATGCCCGGCGCGATGCCGGGCATGGAAGCTGGGGGCGGCGTGCGGGCTCGCTCACGAACTCGCGTTGAGCACCGTCACCGCGCGGCGATTCTGCGACCAGCACGAGATGTTGTCGCACACGGCCACCGGCCGTTCCTTGCCGTAAGAGATCGTGTGCATGCGGTTGGCGGCGATGCCGCGCGAGACCAGATAGTCGCGCACCGTCTGCGCGCGGCGCGCCCCGAGCGCCAGATTGTATTCGCGGGTGCCGCGCTCGTCGGCATGGCCTTCGATGGTGAAAGTGTATTGGCCGTACTGGGTCAGCCACTGCGCCTGCTTGTCGAGCGTCGAGCGCGCCTGCGCCGACAGGGCCGAGGAATCGGTGTCGAAGAACACGCGGTCGCCGACATTGACCAGGAAGTCCTGCTGGCTTCCGGGTGTCGCCTGCGCTCCGGCGTTGGCCTGCGGGCCGTTCGCATTGTTGTTGGCGCAAGCGGCGATCGTCAGAGCCGCCGCCAAGGCGACCACGAGGCGGGCGCCACGCAGAAATTGTTTGGGGTTGATCATCACGCTGCCTCCATTCACGCCCACAGCCGTAGTCTGTGGTCTACCAGCACGTTCGTTAAACGAACGTTCCATCAACCTTGATGAGCCCTTGCCGCGCGCCGCAAAAATCGCCGGGTACGCGCAAACCCTTGGTTATGGTTAAGAGCCGGTGAATGAGGACTTTTGGTGGCGGGAGCGCCCGGCCCCGCGAAAGAACCCGGTGCATCGGTCCATACCGGCGAAAAGGAGCTGCCGGGGCGGCGTCAGGACAAAAGCGGCGACCAGGCCGGGTCCGAGGCGTAGCTCGGCGTCGTTTCTTTCAATTCGTTACGGCCCGTGATGTCGATCGTATAGAGGAACGGCCCCGGGCCGAGGTCGCGGAAGAACATGATCACCCGCCCGTTGGGCGCGAAGGTCGGTCCCTCGTTGTGGAAACCTTCGGTCAGGATGCGCTCGCCGGAGCCGTCCGGCTTGAGGATGCCGATGGAGAACTGGTTGCCGATGAGCCCGGTGAAGGCGATGTAGTCGCCGCGCGGCGACCAGACCGGGCCGGCGTGGCGGCCCTCGCCGAAGCTGATGCGGTTTGCCTGCCCGCCGGCGGCCGGCATCACATAGATCTGCTGCGAGCCGCCGCGGTCGCTTTCGAAGCAGATGTATTTGCCGTCCGGCGAATAGCAGGGCGCGGTATCGATCGCCGGCGTGTCGGTCAGCCGCGTCGTCTGCTTCGAGCGCAGATCCATGACGAACAGATTGGCGTTCGGTCCCTGTTGCAGGCTCATGATCACGCGCTGGCCGTCGGGCGAGAAGCGCGGCGCAAAGCTCATGCCGGGGAAATTGCCGACGATCTCGCGCTGGCCGGTCTCGATGTTGAGCAGATAGACGCGCGGCTGCCCCTGACCGTAGGCCATGTAGGTGATTTCCTGGGTCGAGGGATTGAAGCGCGGGGTCAGCACCAGTTCGTCGCCACGCGTGAGGTAGCGCACGCCGTAGCTGTCCTGGTCCATGATGGCGAGCCGCTTGATGCGCTTCTGCTTCGGCCCGGTTTCGTCGACGAACACGATGCGGCTGTCGAAATAGCCCTTTTCGCCGGTGAGCGTCTGGTAGATCGCGTCGGCGATGATGTGGGCGATGCGGCGCCAGTTGTCGGGCGAGGTGAAATACTGCTTGCCGTCGAGCTGCTGGCCGGCGAACACGTCCCACAGGCGGAATTCGGCCTTCAGCCGTCCGTCGCGCTGGCGGGTCAGGCGGCCGGTGGCGAGCGCCTGCGCATTGATGACGCGCCAGTCGGAGAAACGCGGCACCCGGTCGGTATCGGTGATCTTCTCCACATAGGCCTGCGGATTGATCGGCGCGAAAAGGCCGCTGCGCTTGAGATCGTTGGTGATGACCGCGGTGACGTTGCGCGCCGTCTCCAACTCGTCGGGCGTGCCGGCGACGAAATCCGGCAGCGCGATCGGCATCGGCTGGATGTTGCCTTGGTTGATGTCGATGCTGACCACGGCGCCGGCGCGGCGCGGCGTCAGCGCGGCAAGCGCGCCGGCACCGGCGCCGGCGAGCAAAGTGCGCCGGTCGATGGGAAACGCGGCGCGCGCGGACGTCACCAGGCGATTGCGCTTCGGTGTCATCATCGGATCGTCAAACATCACTGAATCCCAATCGCGGAGGATTCCGCACGGGCGGCGATGCGGCGGCGCCGTGCGGAATGGAATAAGGATCGGCGCCGGTTTGTTGGCTGCATTGGCTTTCCGCGTTTGCCCTTCAGCCCCGGAACATGTCGCGCGGATCGAACGTCACTTCGATGTCTTTCCACACGTCGTAATGTTCGGGCTTGAGCATGTCGAAGGGCTGGCCGCGGAAGACCGCGCGCACGGCGCTGTCGCGCGCTGTGTCGAAAAGCTGGCCGCGGCCGCTGCTGAGCACGACCGGCGGCGCGGTGAGCCGGCCGCTGCGGTTGAGCCGGATGCGGATGCGGATCACGTAGTCCTGCGGATCCTGGATACCGACCGGCGGATTCCACAGCGCCATCAGCCGCGCGCGCAGCGCGTCAAGCTCGGACTGCGAGAGCTGCGCGGCGTTGCCCAGGGCGGTACCGAGCGAGGGCGCGGAGGTGCGCTCGACGCCGGTGGCGAGCGTGCGCTCGGGCTCGCGCTTGTCGAGCAGCGCGGCGATCTTGTCGGCGTCGAATTTGGGCTGCTTGGGCCGGATCGGCGGGCGCCGCGGCGGCAGCGGCGTGGGCTGCGTCTGCGCCTGTTTTTCCGGCTTCTGGTCGAGTTTCTGGGCGATCGGATCGGGCTTTGGCTGCGGCGGCGGCTCCGGCACCTTCTCCGTCGTCGCCTTGATCTCCTTCTTCTCCGTCACCTTCGGCTTCAAGTCCTCGACCGGCTTGATCTCCTCCGCCTTCTTCTCCACCAGCGGCTTTGGCTTCTCCTTCGGCTTCTTCGCCTCCTTGATGCCCTTGGTCATCTCGGAGAACTGCTTCGCCGTCACCAGATCGACCGGCAGCGATTGCGCCGGGGTGACCTGGAAGGTCTCGCCGTTGATGGACAGCGCCGCCCAGAGCAGCACGGCGGCGTGCAGCCCGGTGGAGATCGCCGATGCCATCCTCATCTGCATTATTGCAACTTCGTGCCCTGCTCGAACTCGGTCACCAAGGCAACCCGATGGAAGCCGGCCGCCGACAGCCGCCCCATCACCTTCATCATGGTACCGTAATCGACCTTCTTGTCCCCTCGCACATAGACGCGGGCTTCGGTGCCGCCGCGGGCCTCAGCCACCGCCATGAGCTTCGGAACCAGATCATCCACTTTGATTTCGGCATTTTGCAGGTAGATCTCGCCCTTCTGGTTGACCGAGATGGTGAGCGGTTCCTTGTCCTGGTTCAGGCTCTTGGCTTGCGTCTGCGGCAGGTCGATAGGCACGCCGACGGTCAGGAGCGGCGCCGACACCATGAAGATGATGAGCAGCACCAGCATCACGTCCACCATGGGCGTGACGTTGATCTCGCTCATCACCGCGCGCCGGCGGTGCTTCCTGCGTCCGATGATTGGCGTGCCGGCATTGGCTGCGGCCATCTGATCCCTCGCGCTGACCCCTCAGCCGCGCTCGTCGATCTGGCGCGACAGGATGGCGGCGAACTCGTCGGCGAATCCCTCGAGCCGCTGCGCCTGTTTGTTCACTTCGGATGCGAACTTATTGTAGAAAATCGTCGCCGGTATGGCGGCCACGAGACCGATAGCGGTGGCAAACAACGCCTCAGCGATACCCGGCGCAACCACCGCGAGCGAGGTGTTCTTCGAGGCGGCGATCGACTGAAACGAAGTCATGATGCCCCAGACCGTGCCGAACAGGCCGACAAAGGGGCTGGCCGAGCCGACGGTCGCCAGCACCAAGAGGCGGCTTTCCAGCCGCTCGACCTCGCGGGCGATGGACACTTCCATCACCTTCTCGATGCGCATCTGCAGGCCGGCGAAGGAGCGGGCATGGCCTTCCAGGCTTCGCTTCCATTCGCGCATCGCCGCCACGAACAGTGCCGCCATGGAATGGGTCGGGTGCGTGGAGAGCGTGCGGTAGAGCTCCTCCAAAGACTGGCCGGACCAGAAGGCCTGCTCGAAACGCTCCATGTCGCGGCGGCTGCGTGCATAGAGCACGGTCTTGTCGATGGCGATGGCCCAGACCCAGATCGAGGCGATCAAGAGGCCGACCATGACCGTCTTGACGATCCAACTCGCGTTCCAAAACAGCGTAAACAAGGAGAGGTCGGCGGTGATCGGCAGCACCGAGTGTGCCACATCGCCAGGATTCATGGGCACGCCCTTTCCACTTGAGCCGGTCCGTCGGTCGAACCGGTGCTGCGCGCGAACATCGGACCAGTGGAACGCCGCGGCGGTCCTGCTCGTGCGCTTCGCCGAAAAACTGGTTGCTACGCGAAAGCCCGCACGCCCGCCGCCAACGGGTCATGCAAATCCCCGCGAAACTTGGCCGAAGTGGGGCGCTGAGCATCGCCCGGCCCTACTTTGGCGGCCTAACCAGCGCTGATTGTGGTTAAGAATGCGTTAGCGGCCGGACAAGGAACGACCGCCCGCTTCGGGGAAAGCGGACGGCCGTGAGCGCGCGGAGGGGTGATCGCGCGGGTCAATTCTGCGGCGGCGGGGCCTCGGGAGCCGGACGGTCGCGGCGCTCCGCCATGAACTGGTCGAACTCGGATTTGTCCTTGGCCATGCGCAGCCGTTCGAGGAAGTCGCGGAACTCGCGTTGCTCTTCTTCCAGCCGGCGCAGCGTCTCGGTGCGATATTCATCGAAGGCGCGGTTGCCGCTCGAGGGGGCGTAACCCCAGGCGCCGGAACCACCGGCCATCTTGTTGCGCATCCAGTCCATCTTGCGCTGCATGCGCTCCATCTTGTGTTGCCAGCGGCCATGACCAGCGTAGCCGGCGTGATATCCGCATCCCATTCTTCCGCTCCCTATGGTGAAGGCGAGGACGGCCAGGCCCAGCGGCCACCAGGCCATGAACCCAAGGACGATCAGCGCGATCCAGGCAGGCTTGCCGAACTCGTCGAGCTTCGCGGTGATAGGCATAGTGGGCCTCGCGTGAATGTAAATAACATTTACATTTCTAGGGTCGGTCGGGGCGGATGTCAACACCCTTCACATTGGATTTCACATAGGGGACACCGGCGTTTTTGCGAGACCGGCCCGAAAAAACACGCGCTGCCGTAGCGGCCATGCCCTGCGACGAGTCGCCGCACCCAGCGCGGCGCACGGCCTATTCAAATTGATAGGTGGACAGATGGGCAGAATGAATAAAGTGGCGTCATCGATTGCGCGCAGATGGCGTGGCCGCACACCGGGACAATGCAGCGACCGGCCATTCGGCATAAGCGCAACGAAGATCAGGGGGATGACATGTGGAAATTATTTTTGGCTGCCGCCGCCGTCGTGTCGTGGGCATGGTTTTCGGCGCCCGCTTCGGCTTTTGATTGCGGAAGTTACTGCATCAAGAAATGTTCGATCAGCCATGGCAGCGGCCATGACTTTTGCATGAGCGCCTGCTCGGATCGCTGCGAAGCAGCGCGGGCAAAAAAGAAGAAGCGATAAGCGCCCTCGACCGGCGCTGACATGAAGGCGCTCGCGCGCCGCGCGGTCGCAGTTCAACTCGCCGGCAAGCCGAGGCCGCGCAGATAGATCAGCACGGCCGCCTCGAGCAGTTCCTCGGGCGGCATCGGCAGCGCACGCCGCGCAGCATCGCCACGCCCGAACAGCGAGGCGACCCCGTGCGTCATCGACCAGACATGCAGCGCCACCATCAACGCCGGCGGCCGGCCGCGCGCCGGCAACAGCGCCACGAGTTGATCGGCGGCGCCGCGCAAGACCGCAAAGGCATTCTCGCTGGCCGTGCGCAATTGCGGGTCTGTGTCGAGCGGCACGCCGGCCTCGAACATGGCGGAGTAATAAGCGGGCTCGCGCTTGGCGAAGGCGAGATAGGCCTTGCCGAGCCGGTCGAAGGCTTTGAGCACGTCCGGCCGGCCATCGTCCCAAGCCTTGACCAGCGCCGCCGTGAACGCCTCGAAGCCACGCTGCGCCACATCGGCGAGGAGTGCGTCGCGGTCGCGGTAATGCCGGTAGGGCGCGGCCGGGCTGACGCCGGCCCAGCGCGCCGCATCGGCGAAGGTGAAGCCGGCCGGCCCCTTTTCCGCGATCAATTCCAGGGCGGCGCGCACCAAGGCCTCCTTGAGGTTGCCGTGGTGATAGCCGCGCGAGCCCTGCCGGCCCCAGCTCATGCTGCGATTCCCATGTGAAGGGCTTTTACATTGCGACTCGCCTGCCGTCGATGGCGCGGTTGACGGCATGGAGCTGAGCGCTTTTGATGCGAATACAATCAAAGAAAGAATATTATGAATATGCTCTCTTTTGGTGCATCCGTGGCACGGGTCCAGCCAACCCCCCTGCCGGCGGCGACCGAGACTGGCGCGCTCGGGATCTATCAGCTCAAGCGCTGCTGGGCCCGTGCCACCGCTCTCCGGCCCGGCCTGCCGGTGGCGGCCGAGATGCACGACCGCCATCTCGATTATCTGGTCATCCATGCCTGTGGGGTCGGGCTCGAGCAGACGCTCGACTATCTCGGCCGCGCGGCACCGAGCTTCGAGCAGTTCGAGCGCTGGATCGTCGAGACCACGGGCGGCGTCGACCCACTCCAGGTGGCGCGCATCAATGCGGCGGTGACCGACGCGCCCTGCCCGCCGGCGACCGCGCGCTGGCTCGCCGACATAGAGGCAAGCAAGCCGGTGCTTTCGGCCGCCGACCTCACTTTCTGGAACGAACACGGCTACGTGGTGCTGCAAGACGCCGTGTCGTACGACAGCCTCAAAGCGGCCGAACAGGCGCTGTGGGATCATCTCGGCGCGCGGCCCGACGATCCGGACACCTGGTACCGGCGCAAAGACCACGGCATCATGGTGCAGTATTTCCAGCACCTGGCATTCGAGACCAACCGGCGCTCACCACGGCTGCACAAGGCCTTTGCGCAGCTTTGGGGCACTGTCGACCTATGGGTGACCACCGACCGCGTCGGCTTCAATGTGCCGGAGCGCGAAGGCTTCACGTTTCCCGGGCCCGACCTGCACTGGGACGTCAGCGTCAAGACGCCGATCCCCTTCGGCACCGGCGGCATTCTTTATCTGACCGACACGCCGCCCCAGCAGGGCGCCTTCACGCTGGTGCCCGGCTTCCAGCGCTGGGGCGACGACTGGCTGAAAGGCCTGCCGCCCGGCGCGCATCCGCGCCAACAAGACCTGCACGCGCTCGGCTCAAGGCCGATCGGCGGGCGGGCCGGCGACCTGATCATCTGGCATCAGGCGCTGCCGCACGGTGCCAGCCCCAACCGCGGCACGCGCCCGCGCATGGTGCAGTACATCAATATGTTCCCGGCCCATCACGACGAGCAGGCGGAGTGGATTTGAGCGCGTCCTCACCCGCGGCGCGGCGCCACCGCCAAAGGCAGGTCATCAAACAATGTCGGACCGCCGGGCTGCGCGCCCTCGATCGACAACAGCCGCAGCTTGGTGACGACGCCGCCGCTCGCTGAAAAGCCTCCGGTCTTTCCGCCGGCCGCCAGCACGCGGTGGCATGGCATGACGATCGGAGTCGGGTTTTCGCCCATCGCCTGGCCGACCGCACGCGCAAGCTGTTTGTCGCCCAGCCGCTCGGCAATTTCGCCATAGGTCATGGTTTGCCCGGGCGGTATCGTGCGCGCGATGGCATAGACTTTGCGGTTGAATGCCGACGTTTCCGCATCGTCGATTTCGATGTCGGTCAGGTCGCGCCGTTCGCCGCGCAAGAGCGCCGCAATGCCATCGATGGCGTATTGCACATCGACTGGCGGCAATTCTTCCGTTGTGTCGGGAAATCGCCGCTTCACGCGCGCGCGCGTGGCTTCAGCGCTGCGTTCCGGAAGCTGCACGCCGGCAATGCCGCGCGCGCCCCACACAATGCCGCAGGTGCCGATGGCCGTGTCGAACAAGGCAAAGTTCCGCTCGCTCATGCCGTTAGATTAGCACGCGCCCTCAGGCGCCGCCGCCCGCTTCCTGATCGGCCTTCATGGCGATGCGTAAGGGCTTGGGGATCGGCTTGGCGCGGCCGCCGGAGACGAAGGCGACCTGCACATGCGCCTCGACCAACACATCATCGCCGCGATTAACCTGCTGACGCAGCATGACCGAGGCGCCCTTCACCTCTTCCGGCGTGGTGACGATGGTGAGCAGGTCGTCCATGTAGGCCGGCTTCTTGAAGGCGATGTCCATGTGCCGCACCACGAACGAAAAGCCCGGCGCTTCGGCTTCGGCCTGCTCGAACAACGCGCGATGGTCGGCGCCGATCAGCCGCAGATAATTGGTGCGCCCGCGCTCCATGAAGCGCAGGTAGCTGGCGTGATAGACGATGCCGGAGAAATCCGTGTCCTCGTAATAAACGCGCACCGGCTGCAGGTGCCGGCCGTTGACGATTTCACCGTCGAGGGAATTCATTGCAACGCCTTTCCATCGTCACGGCCGGCTTGTCCCGCCTATCCACGTCTTGATTGCTTGCAGGCCATAAAGACGGGAATGGCCGACGCAAGCCCAAGCATGGCGTTGAATTAGCCATCCTCTTCATCCCCGAACAGTCCGAACTGGCTCGCATCGCGCGCCGGCTCCGGCAGGCCGAGATGCCGGAACGCGGCGCCGGTCAACAGCCGCCCGCGCGGCGTGCGCTGCACGAAACCGCACTGAATCAGAAACGGCTCGATGATGTCCTCGATGGCATCGCGCGGCTCCGACAGCGCCGCCGCCAGCGTGTCGACGCCGACCGGCCCGCCGCCGTAGTTCTCGGCGATGGTCTTCAGATAGCGCCGGTCCATGGCGTCGAGCCCTGCGGCATCGACTTCCAGCGCCGAGAGCGCACGGTCCGCCACCTTGCGGTCGATCCGCGCCGCCGCCTCGACATGGGCGAAATCGCGCACGCGGCGCAGCAACCGGCCGGCGATGCGCGGCGTGCCGCGTGCGCGGCGGGCGATCTCGTTGGCGCCGTCCGCGCTTATGGCGAGCCCGAGTACGCGGGCGCCGCGATTGACGATCTGTTCGAGCTCGGCCTCTGAATAGAAATTGAGGCGGATCGGAATGCCGAAGCGGTCGCGCAACGGATTGGTCAGCAGGCCGGCGCGCGTGGTGGCGCCCACCAGCGTGAACGGCGCAAGATCGATCTTCACCGAGCGCGCCGCGGGGCCCTCGCCGATGATGAGGTCGAGCTGGAAATCTTCCATCGCCGGATAGAGGATTTCCTCCACCGTCGGATTGAGCCGATGGATCTCGTCGATGAATAAGACGTCGCGCGGCTCGAGATTGGTGAGCAGCGCGGCGAGATCGCCGGCCTTGGCGATCACCGGACCCGAGGTGGCGCGGAAATTGACGCCCAGCTCGCGCGCCACGATCTGCGCCAGCGTTGTCTTGCCCAAGCCCGGCGGGCCGACGAACAGCACGTGGTCGAGCGCTTCCTTGCGCGCCCGCGCGGCGGCGATGAAGACGGAGAGATTGGCGCGCGCCTGTTCCTGGCCGATGAAATCGGCGAGCCGTTGCGGCCGCAGCGATGCGTCCGCATCGTCGTCGCGCTTGTCGCCGGCGACCAGCCGTTTGGGCGCGCTGCTCATATCAATTCCACCTTTCGCGCGATGAGCCAGCAGACGATCGCGGCGACCAGCGACGGCGGCACGAAGCTGAACAGATACCCCGTCATGCTGAAATGGCCGGCGCCGAAGCCGACAAAGAAAATCGTGCCGACGGCGTCGGCGACGAGCGCCGCCACGACCGGCGCTTGCAAGCTGGTGCGTCCATTGGCCCGCCGCAGCAGCATCACCACAAGGCCGGCCAGCGCCGACAGCGCCGCGCCGAGCTTGTAGGCCACCAGCACGGTGCCGAAGAAGAATTGCAGCAATTCGAGCGGCGACAGAGTGAGGATCGCCCGCCAAACCTGCGGATCGATGATTGCGAACACGATCCAGATCACGACGGCGCCGATCGGCGGCCCCACCAGCGCAAAGATCGCGACCACCGCCAGCGTGCGGCCGAGCGTGGCCGTGTTGCCGGCGCGCATGCGTACGATCGGACGCGCGGCGTTCACTTGGCGAGCTCCTTCAGACCCTGGCGGATCAGCGTCGCGGTGTCGGCGCCTTCGCCTGCCTCGCGTGCGGCGGCGGCGATGGCGGCGGCCGCCTGCGGCTGGCCGTAGCCGAGATTGACCAGCGCGGACACCGCGTCGGCGACCGGCCGCGGCGCCTGCTTCTCCTCGAGGCTGCCGGCGAGCCGCACCACCGCCGGATCGAGATTGCCGAAGGCCGGCGCCTTGTCCTTGAGTTCCGAAACGATGCGTTCGGCCACCTTATTGCCGACGCCCGGCGAGCGCGCGACCTGTGCCTTGTCGCGCAACGCGATGGCATTGGCGAGTTCGGAGGGCTTGAGCGTGCTGAGCACCGACATGGCGACGCGCGCGCCGACGCCCTGCACGGTTTGCAGCAGGCGGAACCATTGGCGCTCGCTGTCGCTGAGGAAGCCGAAGAGTTTGATCTGGTCCTCGCGCACATAGGTCTCGATCGACAGCATGGCGGGCTCGCCGGGCGCAGGCAGCGCCTGCAGCACGCGCGCCGGGCAATGCACCTCATAGCCGACGCCGCCGACGTCGAGGATGACGTGATCCTCGCCGTAAGAATCGATGATGCCCTTGAGCTTGCCGATCATCGCGCCGCGCTCTCTCGGTCGTCATTCCGGGACGACGCGAAGCGTCGGACCCGGAATCCATAATCATCGACCGGGGTTATGGATTCCGGGCTCGTCCGCCTTCGCCCTGTGGGCTGCGGCGGACGCCCCGGAATGACAAAAAAGGAAGGCTTGCCGATCATCGCGCCGCCGCCTTCAGCAATACGCTGCCGCGATGATGCGCGTGGCAGATCGCGATCGCCAGCGCGTCGGCGGCATCCTCGCCGGGCGGATCGGCCTTGGGCAGCAGCACACCGATCATCATGCGGATCTGCGCCTTCTCGCCGTGACCGGCGCCGACGATCGCCTTTTTCACCGCATTAGGCGCGTATTCGGCGATGAGCAGCCCCGACTTGGCGGGAACCAGCATGGCGATGCCGCGCGCCTGGCCGAGCTTGAGCGTGGCCGCCGCATTGGTGTTGACGAAGGTCTGCTCCACCGCTGCCTCGTGCGGCCGGTAGCGCGCGATGACCTCAGCGAGCCCGTCATGGATGATCACCAGCCGCTCGCCCAGGCTCAAGCGCTCGCTGGTTTCCAGCGAGCCGCAGGCGAGATGGATCAGCCGGTTGCCGTCGCTCTCGATCAGGCCCCAGCCGGTGCGCCTGAGGCCCGGATCGATGCCGAGGATGCGAATCGGAGCTGGCCGCATGCCCCGTTGATAACCCCGGGCCCGGGCCTGGGCCAGCCGTCATTGCGGGGCCGCCCCAAAGCGCCGCAATGGCGAAAATCCCGCCTCGCCCGACCGCCGGCCGCCTGTTAAGCAGGGCGCCCACCCGGTGAACCGCCTTTGATCCAACTTCCCGACCTCGCCACCCTTTCCGCCACGCTGCACGACGGCCGCTTCATCGGCGCCGTGGTGGTCGCGGCCCTGGCCGGGGTGGTGCGCGGCTTCTCCGGCTTCGGCTCGGCGCTGATCTATGTGCCGTTGATGTCGGCGCTGTACGAGCCGCGCATCGCCACCGCCTCCTTCGTGCTGATGGATTATGTATGCGTCGCGCCCTACGCGGTGCGCGCCGTGCCGCGGGCGCAATGGCGCGAGGTGGGACCGGCCTTCGCCGCGGCACTGCTGACCGTGCCGCTCGGCACCCTGGTGCAGAGCTCGGTCGACCCGGTGCCGCTGCGCTGGGGCATGGCGGCGTTCGTGCTCGCCTTCGTCGTCCTGATTGCGTCGGGCTGGCGCTACCCGTTCAAGCCCAGCACACCCGCGGCGGCCTGCGCCGGGGCGCTGTCCGGCTTTGTCGGCGGCGCCGTGCAGATGGGCGGACCGCCGGTCATTCTCTATTGGCTCGGCAGCCCGAGCGGCGCCGCCGTCATCCGCTCCAATCTCCTGGTCTTTCTGCTCATGCTCGGCCTGACGCTGGTCGCGAGCTATATCTGGCACGGGATGATGGTGGCGGAGCCGATCGCGCTCGCGATGCTGCTGTGGCCGGCCTATATCCTGGCGCTGGCGATCGGCGCGCGCTGGTTTCACGGCGCGTCCGACGTGCATTACCGCCGCGTCGCCTATGTCATCGTGGCGCTGGCTGCGCTGGTGAGCCTGCCGGTGTTCGACCGCTTCCTGCACTGACCGCCGAACGAGGGTGCGCTTACGCGCTCATCTTCTGCACCAGCGCGTCCGACACCTCGAAATTGGCGTAGACGTTCTGCACGTCGTCGCTGTCGTCGAGCGCGTCGATCAGCTTGAGGATCTTCTCGCCGGCCTCGTCATCCACCGCGATGCTGTTCTGCGGCTTCCACGTGAGCGCCGCCTTGCGCGGCTCGCCGAACTTTGCCTCCAGCGCCTTGGCGACCTCGTTGAGATCGTCCGGCGTGGTGAAAACCTGGTGGCCGTTGTCGTCGGAGACGACGTCCTCGGCGCCGGCCTCGATCGCCGCCTCCAGCACGGCGTCGGCGCTGGCCACGCCCGCATCGTATTCGACCACGCCGACATGATCGAACATGAAGGAGACCGCGCCCGTCTCGGCCAGGTTGCCGCCGTTCTTGGCGAAGATGGCGCGCACCTCGCCGGCGGTGCGATTGCGGTTGTCGGTCAGCGCCTCGACGATCACGGCGATGCCGCCCGGCGCGTAGCCCTCGTAGCGGATCTCGTCGTAGTTCTCCGAGTCGCCGCCCTGCGACTTCTTGATGGCGCGCTCGATATTGTCCTTCGGCATGTTTTCGGCCTTGGCCGCCAGGATGGCGGCGCGCAGGCGCGGGTTGAAGGTGGGGTCGGGCATGCCGAGCTTCGCCGACACGGTGATCTCGCGGGCGAGCTTGGAAAACAGCTTGGAGCGCGCCTTATCCGCGCGCCCCTTCTTGTGCATGATGTTCTTGAATTGTGAGTGGCCGGCCATGGCTGGTTTTTCGTTCGGGTGATGCCGGGCGGCTATATAGGCCCGGCGGGCGGGAAAATAAACTCTCTCGCCGTCAGTCCCAAAACCCTGGCCGCGTCTGTTCCAGCGCGCCGCCCAACCGTACCGCGCCGACCCGGACCGCCAGCCCCGAGGCGTCGTCGGTCTCCACCGCCAGTCCGCAGAGCGTTGCCGGGCCGGTCGCCGCCTCGAATTTCGAACTCGCGATCTTGCGCAGGAAGCGGCTGATCGGCTCGTCTTTTTGCATGCCGATCACCGAATCGAAGTCGCCGGTCATGCCGACATCGGTGACGAAGGCGGTGCGCCCGGCGAGGATCCGATGGTCGGCGGTCGGGCAATGGGTGTGGGTTCCGACCACAAGGCTCACGCGCCCGTCGCAGAAATGGCCCATGGCCTGCTTCTCGCTGGTCGCCTCGCAATGCATGTCGACGATGACGGCGTCGGCACCCCGCGCCAGCGGGCAGGCGGCGAGCTCGCGGTCGACCACGGCGAAGGGATCGTCGAGCGCGTCCATGAAGATGCGGCCCATGGCATTGATGACCAGCGCGCGTTTGCCGGTCTTAGTGTCGATCAGGGCGGCGCCGCGGCCGGGCGTGCCGGCGGGATAATTGGCCGGACGGATGAGGCGCGGCGCGCGCTCGATGAAGACCAGCGCCTCGCGCTGGTCCCAGGCGTGGTTGCCGAGCGTGACGGCGTCTGCGCCGGCGTCGATCAGCTCGTTGTAGATCGCCTCGGTGATGCCGAAGCCGCCGGCGGCGTTCTCGCCATTGATCACCACCAGATCGAGCTTCCAGTCGCGGATGAGACCCGGCAGCCGGTCATAGACGATGTTGCGCCCGCTGCGCCCGACCACGTCGCCGATGAAGAAAATGCGCATGCGGCTATTGCTCGCGGAAATCGATCACCTCGCGCTCCGTTAGCACGAAGTCGAGCCGCGCGTCGCGGGGCGTCGCCGGAACCCGGGAAATTTCCTGCGCGGCGAAAGCAATGCCGACGGCGGCGGTCGGCTTCTTCGCACGCAGGGCGTTGATGGTCATGTCGTAGTAGCCGGCACCGTAGCCGATGCGGTGACCTTGGCGGTCGAAACAGGCGAGCGGCACGATGAGGATATCGGGCGCGACCTCGCCCGCCTCGGGCTTGGGCTCGCGGATGCCCCATTGCCCGCGCGCGAGATCATCCCCAAACGCATAAGCGCGCATGATCAGCGGCTTGCCGCGGCCGGCGATCGCCGGCAGCGCGAGCTTGGCGCCGACCGCGGCGAGCTTGCGCATCAGCGGCAGCGGATTGATCTCGGTTCTCATCGGCATGAAGCCGGCAACGATCATGCCGGGCGCCACTTCAAGAGGTAGTCCGCGCACCGCGATCACCTCGGCCGCCGCCGCGCGCTCGTCGGCCGGCAGCGCGTCGCGCCGCGCCAGCGCTTCGGCGCGCAATCGTGCCTTCTCGTTTTGAATATCGGTGGCCGACGTCATCTTGTTTTTCATGCGCGGGCACGTCCCGCGCTTCCCGGTTGGGGCGCAAGGGCGTGCCTAGCGAAGCGGAATGGCCGCGACAAGGGGCGAAGCCAACGCTCCGCCGCCCCTGTTTCTTTGCGGCGCGGGGGTCGCCGTAGTCCCGGCCCCGCTGCACGAGGCCTTCGTCTCGCCCCTCGACCAGGGGTCGGGGGAGTCGCCCCCCTCAAGATGCGAGAGGGTGGAGCGCCGCGTGGCGCCCTGTAGTCCGCGCTTGGCGGCGCGGGCGCCCTTGGCGAAGGGCGCGCGCCCCGCGGCGCTCCACGTGCGGCGATTTTAAGTCCCCGGCGCCGTGCTTCCGGGCGACGACAGGGCCCTCGTGGGCCCACGATCCGGGCGACTTCCGTCCCCCTTCGTCGCCGCCGCGTCCAGCCAGTAAAGGCAGCCGGTCGTAATGCCGGCGGACGGCTTGGCCAGGGCCTCCCGAGCGCGGGGGTGCGAAACCCCGCCCGCGGGCGCCGCGCAACCGAACCGGGCGAACCCGGCGCGGTCCGGACCGAGGCGGTGCCGCATCTCCGGCACTGCCTCTGCCCGCTGCTCCGCTTCAGGATCGCCTCTAGAAGCGCCCCTCGTGAGCAGGCAATGGGAATATAAACATAGGGTCTGGTGGGCGTCAAGGGAGGGGGGATTTTTTTCCTTGGGCCGCCGGGGGCGGGCTCATCGCTGTCCTGCTTCCGCTTTCGGGGCGCCGATCACGCTATCGAAGCTGCCCCACTATAGGGCAGTATCTTTTCCCTCTACCCATTCGAACTTTCTTGGGGAGGCCGATCATGCCGCATGCCGAGACCAAGGCCGCCGCCGAACGACGTTTTCCGTGGGTCCGGGAAATGGGCGACATGCAGCGATTGGCCCACCGGCAGGTCGCCGGCTTCGATATTTATCATCATATCATGGCCGCCAGTTGGCCCGCCTTCTTCGCGATGTTGGCGGCGGCCTACATCGCTTTCAATTTTGCTTTCGGATTGCTCTATCTCATCATGCCCGGAAGCCTTGCCAACGCGCGGCCCAACTCCGTTGCGGATACGTTTTTTTTCAGCGTTCACGCCATGGCTGCGCAAAGCTATCGCGACATCCATGCCGCAACACTTTATGCCGACCTGCTCGTAACCGGCGAAGTGATGTGCGGGCTGGTCATGATCGCCCTGATCACGAGCCTCGTATTCGCCCGCTTTTCACGCCCGAAGGCAGGCGTCGTCTTTAGCCATCAAGCGGTCGTTATCACGACGGACGGTCAGTCGACTCTGCTGATCCGCGTCGCCAATCAACGCAACAATCTCGTCATCGACGCCCGCGCCAGCGCCATGATTACGCACGACGTCCACGATGGTACTTTTGGTGGCATCACGCGGCGATTCGAAGACCTCAAATTTGTGCGAAACTGCACGCCGTTCTGGACGCTGACCTGGACCTTGATGCACCAAATCGACCAGGCGAGCCCGCTCTGGGGCTTGAGCCACGACGACCTCATGGCGAAAAACGCCGAAATCTGCGTCGCAATCACCGGGATTGACGAAACATTGGCGGTGCCGGTGTGCGGTCACTTCAGTTATCCGGCGAACGAGATTCTCTGGAACCGTCGCTTCGCGGATGTCTTCAGTTGGTCGAATGCCGGCCGCTTTCAAATCAATTTCGGCCGGCTGCACGACACCGTCGAAATTTCCAGGTGACGCCTTCCAGGCGGGCCGGGAGGCGGCGTCCCGGCGACGTCGGCTCGAAGCGCTGTCATCTCACGCGTCATGCCGGCCAACCGGGTCCGGCCTTCGGCCGGCCCGGGTGTAAACGTGTGCCGGGCATCCACGTCTTTTCGGACTCGCAACAAGCAACAAGACGGGAATGGCCGGAACGAGCCCGGCCATGACACGCGCATGAGCGCGCCGCTCTACGAGGTCTGAATTTGGCCCTTCGCGTCATTCCGGGACGCCGCGACGCGGCGGGCCAGGAATCCAGGACCGATATTCCGGACCGAATTGCTCTGGAGTCCGGGTTCGCGCCGGAGCCGGCCATCGGGCCGGCCTTTGGCCGGACCCGTTGGGCGCGCCCCGGAATGACGAAGGGGTAAGTGCGGAGCCGCAATGGCCGTCGGAGTATGATCCCGGGAACCTACATAAGTAGGTGGGCGCCATATGACCGAACCCACGAGCTCGGCCAGGGACAGCTCCCGTTGGGATCGTAAGGCCCCGGGGAATTGTCTCCGTCGCACCTCGCAGCCCCGCCGGGCCAATGTAGGGGCTGGAACGTGAAAGCGCCACTACAGTCATTCCGGGGCGCCGCGCCAGCGACGAACCCGGAATCCAAGGCGCCAAGCGCGGTACTCGTCGCTCTGGTTTCCGGGTTCGCGCCTTCGGCGCGCCCCGGAATGACAAGGTCAATCCCGCAAGCCCCCGCTGGTGTCGACCACCATCATGGTCGCGGTGATGAGGGCGACCTGCTTGCGGGCGGAGCCCTCCTCGGCGAGCACCTCGCCGAGCGTCACCACCAGCTTCCGGCCGTTGCGCACGACGCGGCCGAGCGCGCGCAGCCGCTCGCCCTTGGCCGGCGCCAAGAGGTTGATCTTGAACTCGGTGGTCAGCACCGCCGCCTCGCGCGGCATGACGCTGAGCGCCGCATAGCCGCAGGCGCTGTCGGCAATCGTGGCGACGGCGCCGGCATGGATGAAGCCGTGCTGTTGCAGGATGCGGTCGGAAAACGGCAGCACGACCTCGACTTCGCCGACGCGCACGGCGGCGATCTCGGCGCCCAAGGTCGTCATGATGCTCTGGCGCGCGAAGCTTTCGCGGATGCGCGCCTCGATCTCCCGCGCGTCTGTTTGCGCGTCGGGGTTCAATCCATCACCCGATGGCGACGCCATTGCCGAGCGTCGCGTTGAGCTTGCGGGTGATGCCTTCGAGACGCTCGGCCGCCGAGTTGAAGGCGGCCACCACCGCCGCCGAGGCTTCGCGCGCGCGGTCGGAGGACACCACGCGCGCGTCCTGCAGCGCCGCGATCTCCTCCTCCAGCCGGCGGATCTTTCGCCCCGCCTCGCTCAACTCGTCCGCCACCATCAGCGCCGCCATCACGGTCAGCCGTGTGTCGCCGATCTCGCCGAACTTGCGGCGCAGATCGATGATGCGTTCGTCGATGTCCTTGGCGAGCGCGGTGAGATGCTCTTCCTGGCCGTCCTCGCAGGCGAGGCGGAATTGGCGGCCGGCGATATTGGCGGTGACTTGGCTCATTGTTGCACCCCGACCGGTCCGTAGCCCGGGTGAAGCGCAGCGAAACCCGGGGAAGCCGCCCCGGATTTCGCTTCGCTCATCCGGGCTACTGTTTCACAGCAGGCGAAGGCACTCATCCGCTCGCTCCGTCCAGCACCGCCTGAATCGAGGCCATGGCGGCGTCCAGCCGTTCGGCAATCTCGGTGTTGGTGGTCTCCAGGCGGCGGGCGCGCGCGGCTTCGCCATCGAGCGCGGCGGCCAACCGCGTGCGGTCGAGGCCCAGCGCCTGCACCTGGTTGGCGAGCGCCTCCTCGCTGCGGTCCGCCTCGCGCCGGCGCTCAACCGCCGCGTCCAGCGCATCGAGTGCCAGCGCCAGCCGCTTCACCGCCATATCGATCGCGCTCTGGTCGGCCACCGGTTCGGCTCCGGGTTCAAAAATCCCGCTTTGGCAATGCCTTAGAGCGAGAATCTTACGTGCCGCGCGATTATGCCGTCAACGCCCGACGAAAGATATGCCCCGTTCATTTCGCAGCCCTGTGCATGGCTGCCCGGCGGGCCCCGCCTCAGATTGACTCCGAAGCGTCACATGCTATCCACCCGGCAAACAGGCCTTTTCCATGACCCCAAACGTTTCGTCGACGGGAGCCGTGGCGCAAACCGAGCGTCCCGCGCCAATACCCGCCAGCGCCACCGCCATGGCCAATGCCATTCGGGCGCTCGCCATGGACGCCGTGGAGAAGGCGAAGTCCGGCCATCCGGGCATGCCCATGGGCATGGCCGATGTGGCGACCGTCCTGTTCACGCGCTTCCTGAAATTCGATCCCACCGACGCGGCCTGGCCGGACCGCGACCGCTTCGTGCTGTCGGCCGGCCACGGCTCCATGTTGCTCTACGCGCTGCTCTATCTCACCGGCTATCCGGCGATGACGATCGAGCAGATCAAGGACTTCCGCCAGCCCGGCTCGCTCACCCCCGGCCATCCCGAACACGGCCATACGCCGGGGGTGGAAACCACGACCGGCCCGCTCGGGCAGGGATTGGCCAATGCAGTCGGCATGGCCATCGCCGAACGGCATCTCGCCGCGCAATTCGGCGACGTGGTCGACCACCGCACCTATGTGATTGCGAGCGACGGCGACCTGATGGAAGGCATCAGCCACGAAGCGATCGCGCTCGCCGGCCATCTGCGGCTCAACCGCCTGATCGTGCTGTTCGACGACAACGGCATCTCCATCGACGGCCCACTCTCGCTCGCCGATAGCGTCGACCAGATCAAGCGCTTCGAGGCCGCCGGCTGGACCACCGCGCGCGTCGACGGTCATGACCACGCCGCCATCGCCGCAGCCATCGAGACGGCGCAAGGCGCCGATCGGCCGGTGCTGATCGCCTGCAAGACCACCATCGGCTATGGCTCGCCCAACCGGGCCGGCACCGCCGGGGTGCATGGTTCGGCGCTCGGCGCCGACGAGATCAAGGCGACACGCGAAAAGCTCGGCTGGCCCTACCCGCCGTTCGAAATTCCCGCCGATATACTGAGCGCCTGGCGCGAGGCCGGCGCGCGCGGCAAGCCCGCGCATGCCGCCTGGCGCAAGCGCCTTGCCGCGCTCGAGGCCGGCCAGCGCGCCGAGTTCGAGCGGCGCATGGCGGGCGAGCTGCCGCAACGGGCACTCGACGCCGCGGTGGCCACGGTCAAGAAGCAGCTTGCCGCCACGCCGAAGAACATTCCGACGCGCTCGGCGACGGAGATCGCGCTGGAGGCGATCGTGCCGGTGGTGCCGGAGATGGTGGGCGGCTCCGCCGACCTCACCGGCTCCAATTGCACCCGCACCAAATCGATGCAGGCGATGCGCGCCGGCGACTATGCCGGCCGTTTCATCCATTACGGCGTGCGCGAGCACGGCATGGCGGCCGCCATGAACGGCATGGCGCTGCACGGCGGCATCATTCCGTATAGCGGCACCTTCCTGGTCTTCGCCGACTATTGCCGCCCCGCGCTCCGCCTCGCCGCGCTGATGGAGCAGCGCGTCATCCACGTGATGACGCACGATTCCATCGGCCTCGGCGAAGACGGCCCGACGCACCAGCCGGTTGAGCAGTTGGCGGCGCTGCGCGCGATCCCCAATTTGCTGGTGTTCCGGCCCTGCGACGCGGTGGAGTCGGTCGAATGCTGGCAGCTCGCGCTGCAAGCGCGCAACCGGCCGAGCGTGCTCGCCTTCACGCGGCAGAACCTGCCGCAACTGCGCAAGGCCGACGACGCCGACAATCTCTGCGCGCGCGGCGCCTATGAGATCGCCGCGCCGGACGGTACCGCCGATGTCTCGATCTTCGCCAGCGGCTCGGAAGTCTCGCTCGCGGTCGAAGCCGCAAAGCTATTGGCGGGGCGCGGCGTGCCGGCGCGGGTGGTCTCGGTGCCCTGTTTCGAGCTGTTCCTGGAGCAGCCCCAGGCGGTGCGCCAGGCGGTCGTCGGCAAGGCCCGCGTCAAGATCGGCGTCGAGGCGGCGGTGCGCCAGGGCTGGGACGCCATCATCGGTTCCGATGGCGCATTTGTCGGCATGTCGTCCTTCGGCGCCAGCGCCCCCTATTTGGAACTCTACAAGAAATTCGGCATTACCGCTGACAAGGTGGCGGCGGAGGCCTTGAAGAAACTGAGTTAGACCGTCATGTCCATCCTGAGCTCGGGCATGACACCGAAAAGCATCAGCCGGGAGCGACTCACATGACAGTCCGCGTAGCCATCAACGGGTTCGGCCGCATCGGCCGCAACATCCTGCGCGCCATCGCCGAGAACGGGCGCAAGGACATCGAAGTCGTCGCCATCAACGATCTGGCACCGGTGGAGACCAATGCGCACCTGTTGCGCTTCGACAGCGTGCACGGCCGCTTCCCCGGCACCGTCACCGTCAAGGGCGACAGCATCAGCCTCGGCGACGGCGCCATCAAGGTCATCGCCGAGCGCGATCCGACCAAGCTGCCGTGGAAGGACCTCGGCATCGACATCGCCTTGGAATGCACGGGCCTGTTCACCAGCAAGGACAAGGCCTCCGCGCACCTGACCGCGGGCGCGAAGCGCGTGCTGGTCTCGGCGCCGTCCGACGGCGCCGACATCACCGTCGTCTACGGCGTCAACCACGACAAGATCACCAAGGACCACAAGGTCATCTCCAACGCCTCCTGCACCACCAATTGCCTCGCCCCGGTCGCCAAGGTGCTCAACGACGCCGTCGGCATCGACAAGGGCTTCATGACCACCATTCATGCCTATACCAACGACCAGCACCTGCTCGACCAGGTGCACAAGGACCTGCATCGCGCCCGCGCCGCGGCGATGTCGATGATCCCGACCTCGACCGGCGCCGCCAAGGCCGTCGGCCTGGTGCTGCCCGAGCTCAAGGGCAAGCTCGACGGCGTCGCGCTCCGCGTGCCGGTGCCGAACGTCTCGGTGGTCGACCTCAAATTCGTCGCCAAGAAATCGACCGACAAGGACGAGATCAACGGCGCCATCAAACGGGCCGCCGAGCAGCAGCTCAAGGGCATCCTCGGCTATCACACCGCGCCCAACGTCTCGATCGACTTCAATCACGACAGCCATTCCTCGGTCTTCGACATGGAGCAGACCAAGGTGATGGACGGCACGCTGGTGCGCGTGATGAGCTGGTACGACAACGAGTGGGGCTTCTCCAACCGCATGGCCGACACGGCCGTGGCGATGGGGAAATTGATTTAAATCACGGCCCGTCCCGGGCGTCGCGCGCTACGCACATCGTGCGCTGCGCCACGTCCTGGACACGAGATATTCCATGAACCAATTCCGCACCCTCGACCATGTCGACGTGAAAGGCCTGCGCGTGCTGATGCGCGTCGACCTCAACGTCCCGGTCGAAAACGGCATCGTCACCGATGCAACCCGCATCGAGCGCGCCGCCCATGCCATCACCGAAATCGCCGATGCCGACGGCAAGGTGATCCTGCTCTCGCATTTCGGCCGCCCCAAGGGCAAGCGCGACCCGAACTATTCGCTCAAGCCGGTGGCGGCGGAAGTCGCCCATGTGCTCAAGCGGCCGGTCAAGTTCGTCGACGACTGCATCGGCGAGATCGCCGAGCGCGCTGTCGCCGCCATGCACCAGGGCGACATCCTCTGCCTGGAGAACACCCGCTTCTATCCGGGCGAGGAGAAGAACGATCCCGCCTTCGTCGCGCAGCTTGCCAAGCTCGGCGACATCTGGGTCAACGACGCCTTCTCCGCCGCGCACCGCGCGCACGCCTCGACCGAAGGGCTCGGCCATGTGCTGCCGGCCTATGCCGGGCGCGACCTGCAGCAGGAAATCGATGCGCTCGGCAGGGCGCTCGAGCATCCGCAGCGGCCGCTGGTGGCCATCGTCGGCGGCGCCAAGGTCTCCACCAAGCTCGACATGCTCGGTCATCTTTTGCAGAAGGTCGACGTGCTGATCATCGGCGGCGCCATGGCCAATACTTTTTTGCTGGCGCAGGGCAAGAAGGTGGGCAAGTCGCTGGTGGAAGCAGAGCTCACCGACACCGCCAAGAAGATCCTGGCCGAAGCCAAGGCCGCCGGGCGCGAGATCGTGCTGCCGGTCGACGCCGTGGCGGCCGCGAAACTGGAAGCGCATGTGCCGAGCCGTGTCGTCGATGTCGATCATGTCGGCGACAACGAGATGATGCTCGATATCGGCCCGCGCAGCGTGGAACAGGCGATCTCGGTGCTGGCGCGCGCCCATACCTTGGTGTGGAACGGCCCGTTCGGCGCCTTCGAGGTGGAACCCTTCGACAACGCCACCCTCGAAATCGCCGAAGCGGCGGCCGAGCTGACGCAGAGCGGCAAGCTTGTCTCGGTGGCGGGCGGCGGCGACACGGTGGCCGCGCTCAATGCCGCCGGCTGCACCGACCGCATGACCTATGTGTCGACCGCCGGCGGCGCCTTCCTGGAATGGCTGGAAGGCAGGGCCTTGCCGGGAGTCGAGGTGCTCAGAGTAAAATGACCGCGAACACTGTCATCCCCGGGGGCGACACCCGCGCATGATGCCGCAAGCCCCATACCGGGTTTCGGCCATGATCATGTGTCACGATGACTGGGATGCGATGGAGGGAAACGATGAATCTCGCTGACTTGAACAAGATCGCTTGCGCCATGGTGGCGTCGGGCAAGGGCATCCTCGCCGCCGACGAATCCTCCGGCACCATCAAGAAGCGCTTCGACGCCATCGGCGTGGAATCGACCGAGGACAATCGCCGCGACTACCGTGAGATGCTGTTCCGCTCGGCCGACGGCATGAAGCACATTTCCGGCGTCATCCTCTATGACGAGACCATCTGGCAGAAGGCGAAGGACGGCACGCCGCTGGTCGAGATCATCAAGAAGGCCGGCGCCATTCCCGGCATCAAGGTCGACGAAGGCATCAAGCCGCTGCCGTTCTGCCCGGGCGAGGTCGTCACCTCCGGCCTCGACACGCTCGCCGAGCGGCTGCCGAAATATTACGAACAGGGCGCCCGCTTCGCCAAATGGCGCGCGGTGATCGACATCGGCGCCGGCATCCCGAGCTATGCCTGTATTTCCGCCAATGCGCACGCGCTGGCGCGCTATGCCGCGCTCTGCCAGGTCAACCAGATCGTGCCGATCGTCGAGCCGGAAGTGTTGATGGACGGCGACCACGACATCGACCGCTGCTACGAAGTCACTGAGTTCGTGCTCAAGGAAACCTTCCAGCAACTCTACTATCAGCGCGTGAAGCTCGAAGGCATGGTGCTCAAGCCCAACATGGCGGTCGCCGGCAAGAAGAGCAGCAAGAAGGCGGGCGTCGCGGAGGTCGCCGAGAAGACGGTGAAGATGCTGAAGGAATGCGTGCCGGCGGCGGTGCCGGGCATCGCCTTCCTCTCCGGCGGCCAGAGCGACGAGGAGGCGACCGCGCATCTCGACGCTATGAACAAGATCGGCGGCCTGCCCTGGTCGCTCACCTTCTCCTACGGCCGCGCGTTGCAGGCGGCGCCGCAGAAGGCCTGGAGCGGCAAGGCCGAGAACGTCCCCGCCGGCCAGCACGCCTTCGCGCATCGCGCCAAGATGAACGGCCTCGCCGCGCTCGGCCAGTGGAAGGCCGACATGGAAAAGAAGGCGGCGTAAGCAGCGAGCGACGCGAGCTTTAAAAAACGACGCCGGGCGAAATGCCCGGCGTCTTTGTTTTTTTGCGCTGTGCCGACGCGCGGTTACTGGAACATCGGCAGGTTCAGCCCCGGCACGTCCTTCAACCGGCCATTCGGCGAATGGCAGGCGACGCAGGCGAGCGCCTTCTCCTTCGGCGCCACCATGTGAGTGATCGGCCAGTAGTAGACCGTGCTGACGAAGCCGAACTGGCCCGAGTAGGGAACGCCGGCCGTCTTGGTGCCCGACTGCAGCGCCTTGGCCCAATCGAAATTGCGCCAGAACGCATCGCCGTCGCGGCCGAACAGATGCGGCAGCAGCAGCGTCTTGTTGACCGAGTCATAGGGCTGCTTGCCCTGCATCGCCTTGAACGGCCAGATGCGCGACTTGCCGTCGGTGGGCAAGCCGCCGACGATGTTGATCGGCACGACCTTGCTGTCGTCGACCTTCATGTCGTGCAGCGTGTAGGTGATCTCGCCGTTGAACCAGCGATAGGTCGGCACCACATTGGCCTGCCATTTGAAGTTGCCCTTCATCGTGTCGTAATCGACCTCGCCCTTGTCGTTGCGCACGACGAACGGCTTGCCGTCGCGCAGCTTGCCGGCGGTCGACCAGTCCCACACCATCTTGGTCGGCTTCTTGCGGGCGAATTCCGGGATGTGGCAGGTCTGGCAGGCGACCTTGGCGACGTGCTTGTTGAGCGCGGCCGCCGAAGCGCTCTTGTGCGGCGCCGCCGTGTGGCAGTGCTCGCAGCTTGCCGGCGCCTCGACCGCCGGGCTGTAGGTCGCCTGCGGGTCGTAGCGCGAGCCGAAAGTGATGTGCGAGCGCGTCTTGTGGCAGGTGGCGCAGGTGAAGTTCATGCCGTCCGCCGCCATGTGCACGTCGAGGTCGCGGCTCGGCTTAGCGAGCGAGGAATCGATGTCGCCGTGCTTCACGGCGTCGCCGCCGCCGCCGAAGAAGTGACAGACGCCGCAGTTCTGCCGGCCCGGCGCGGCGACACTCTGCGCCACCTTGGCGAGATCGGCGACCGGCCAGACCTTGCCGGGCGGGAACTGCTTGGGCACATAGTTCGGATGGCCGGCATCGGTGGGGAATTTCTTGTAGGTGCCGGTCTGATCGTGACAGACGAGGCAGTCGACATTGGTCTGCTTGGTGAAGTCGAACTTGTCGTCCTTCCAGCCATAGCCGACATGGCAGGAGGTGCAGCGCGCCTCGTTCGAGCGCAGCGAAACGCAGAAATTGTTGATCACGTTGCGCTTGCCGAGCTTCTGGCCGGTGTGCGGGTTGATGTATTCCCAGGTCCAGTGGATGCTGTTCTGCACCTGCTTGGCCGCGTCGCGGTGGCAGGTGAGACAGGCCCGGGTGACATCGGGTCCGGTTTTGAACGGCCCCTGCAGGGCCGTGAATTTCGAGTGATCGACAGCCGCGTGCGCGGCGCTCGCGAACAGCAAGAGCGGGACCGCGAGAGCCGTGATTGTCAGCCCAGCAGACATCGGCCGCCAGGCCCGTGAGGGATGCGGTTGGGTCGGCATGGTCGCCCCTTTTGTTGCCGGCCCGGGCGGTACGCGTCCGCCCTGAGACGGCGCATTGAACAAAGCAGCGCCACATACATCTGATTTCGTGAATACAAAATGAGGGCGATCAACGGTTTCCCGGCAGCGCAGCAATGCCGAAATGCGATAGCTTTTCGGCGCGCCAATCGACGTGCGTTTTGCGTTTCCGCCAACGACGCGGCCAAAAGCCGCGCCGCGCGTTGCGCCCGCCGAAGGTCCGGCCTCAACCACGCCGCCGGCATGCGACGAGAATCGGTGTTGCCCTATTCCCGCCGGCCGCCACGCCTAGTAAGACAGCCCTCGGCCGAGGGCGGCACCAAAGCGAATAACGAACGTTGTGATGGTCCAACGCGGAGACAGCGTCCCCTTGTCGCAGGTCGAGTCTCGCTCAATTCTGGTCGGTGCGGCGGGGACACGCCTGGATGCCGCCGTCTACGGGACCATGGCACTGGCCGCCGTGTTGCTGTGGTGGCTCACCCGTGCCCATTCCCTGCTGCTGCCGTTCTGGGCGCCGTGGGATTTCTCCTTCGTCGAGTTTCTCTCCGGCTGGCTGGCGGCCTGGTGGTATCTGCGCGGGCTTGCTGTGACGCCCGCCGCCGCGCGGCCCTCGCTGATGCGGCGCATTTCGTTCTTCGCCGGCGTGCTGATCATCTACGCGGTGCTGGAGACCCGGTTCGAATACCTCGCCGAGCACCAGTTCTTCTTCAACCGCATCCAGCACGTGGTCATGCACCACGTCGGGCCATTCCTCATCGCGCTCGCCTGGCCGGGCGAGACGCTGATGCGCGGCATGCCGGCCTGGGCGCGCCGCCTCGTCATGCGCCCGTGGCTCGTGCGCATCGTGCATGTGCTGCAGCAGCCGGCGCTGGCAACGTTCCTGTTCGTCGGCTCGTTCTTTTTCTGGCTGATCCCGCCGGTGCATTTCCGCGCCATGATCGATCCCGACCTGTTCGCGCTGATGAACTGGACCATGGTCGGCGACGGCATCCTGTTCTGGTGCCTGGTGCTCGATCCGCGGCCGAAGCCGCCGGCGCGCGCCGCCTTCGGCACCCGCGCGGCGCTGGCGATCCTGGTGATGTTTCCGCAGATCATCGGCGGTGCGCTGATCGCGTTCAGCCCGCGCGATCTTTATGCGTTCTACGACCTGTGCGGGCGCATCTATCCGGCGCTCGGCGCGCACTACGATCAGGTGATCGGTGGCTTGATCATCTGGATACCGCCGGCAATGATGAGTGTCCTGGCGCTGGTGCTGGTGCTCAACGCGGTACGGCGCAATGAAGAAAGGACTGGGAATGTCGAAGTCGATGAGGCCGTGGACTCTGCGGGCGTGCGCGCGAGCCAGTGGACCGGCTAGTGCGCTCGTTATTCTGCTCGCGACCGCCGGCTTGACGCCGGCGCAGGCGGCCGGCTCGCTCCGTATCGAGCAACCCTGGATGCGCTTCATCATCAAGGCGCGTCCGGCCGCCGGCTATTTCACCCTGAAGAACGACACGGACAGCGCGGTCGAATTGACCGGCGCCTCCTCGAGCGCCTGCGGCATGGTGATGCTGCACCAGACCAAACAGGTGAACGGCGTCGACCGGATGCTGATGGTCAAGAGTGTCAAGGTGCCGGCCCACGGCACCTTGGCCTTTGCGCCCGGCGGCTATCACCTGATGTGCATGGAGCCGCAGTCGAGCATGCAGCGCGGCGCCAACGTGCCGGTGACGCTGAAATTTTCCGACGGCAAGACGCTGACCGCCACCTTTCCGGTGAAAGGCCCGGGCGGGAATTGACGATCCGTCGTTCCGGGGCGCTCGCGACAGCGAGCGAACCCGGAATGACAAGATCTCACAACCAGCTCAACAGCCGGCGCCACCAGCTCCCGCTGCCGGCGCCGGCCACCATGGCGCGCAGGTCGCTGGTGAGCGGCTCGAGCTTTGTGTTCTGCGCCGACAATCCGGTGAACAACAGCTTGATGTCGCCGGCGCGGTTGAACACATAGACCGCCGCGCCGTGTGTGACCTCATAGGGCGTGCCGTCATGCGCCGGCGTCACCGAATAGGCGACGCGATAGCGCTTGGCGAGCGTGGCGAGCTGGTTGGGCGTGCCGCGCAGGCCGACCACCTGCGGGGCGAACGCTTGCGTATATTGCTTGAGCACCGGCAGCGTGTCGCGATTGGGATCGACGGTGACGAACAGCACGCGCACGTCATCGGCCTGCTTGCCCATGCCCTTGAGCATGGTGGTGAGGTTGAGCAGCGTGGTCGGGCACACATCGGGGCAGAAGGTGTAGCCGAAATAGAGCAGCACGATCTTGCCGCGGTAATCGGCGGCGCTGACGGTCTTGCCGTCGCTGGCGCGCGTCATGGTGAACGACAAGGCCGGCAGCGCCCCCGTCATGTCGTCGGAATTCCAGGCCTTGGCCGGCCCGCCGATCAGCAGCAACGCGCACACCAACAGCGCGCCGATCCCTCGACCGAGTCCATGGATGCGCATGATACCGTCCCCGATTGCCAAGGCGTCCCCACGCCGAATAAGCGGGCGACTATGGTCATTATGAGACACCTTCGTCGCGGCTTTTCATAGCGCGCAAAGAGGGTGCGATCAAAACGCCGTGTGCGGCGTGACGCGGCGAGCGAATTTCGATAAAGGACCGGTCGTGGCCGGCCTTGTGCCGGCCATCCCCGTCTTGGCCTCTTCATAGAAGCGGATGCCCGCGCCTGAGGCGGGCACGGCGACGAGAACCGCAAAGGACATTTATCGTGATCGATCTCTATACCTGGACCACCCCGAACGGCCGCAAGGCGTCCATCGCCCTGGAGGAGCTCGGCCTGCCCTATACCGTGCATCCCATCGATATTTCCAAGGACGAGCAGTTCGCGCCGGACTTCCTCAAGATCGCGCCGAACAACCGCATCCCGGCCATCGTCGATCGCGACACCAATATCGCGCTGATGGAGTCGGGCGCCATCCTGATCTATCTCGCCGACAAGACCGGCAAGCTGATGCCGAAATCGGGCGAAGGCCGCTACCGGGTGATCGAATGGCTGATGTGGCAGATGGGCGGTCCCGGCCCCATGCTCGGCCAGGTGCATCACTTCGTGAAATATAATCCGGGCAAGGCGCCCTATGCCGAGGAGCGTTATCTCAAGGAGGGCAATCGGCTCTACAAAGTGCTCGACACGCGCCTGGCCGACTGCGAATTCGTCGCCGACGAATACTCGATCGCCGACATCGCCATCTGGCCCTGGATCTCGCGCTTCGAATGGCAGACCATCGACATGGCGAAGTATCCCAACGTCAAGCGCTGGTACCAGACCATCGCCGCCCGCCCGGCGGTGCAGAAGGGCTACAAGGTGCCCAAGGACATGGGGCCAATCCCGATGCCGTGAGCCGGCGCGCGCGCGCAGAAAAAAGCCCCGGTCTCGACCGGGGCTTTCGCGTTTTCATGCAGCGCGGCAGGGCTACGGACAGAACCAGAGCGGCCCAACCAAAACGCAGCCGCGGGTATTCCAGTTGTGCGGACGCCGCTGATAGCGGTGCCAGCCATGCGGCGCCGAGTGGTAGCGATGACCCGGGACGTAATGATGCCGGCTCTGGGGGTGGCGTTTGCGGTCGTACGAGTGACGCTGTTTGGCCCGGTACTGGTTGTGCTGGTTGGTCCGGTGCTGATTGTATTGTGCCAGCACCACCGGCGCAGAAGTGGACGAAAGTGCCTCGGCCGGCTGGGCGGGAGCGGCCGATGCCGGCGTCAACGCAAGCGCCGACAGCAAAAGCGCAGGCGCGAGGTAGATCGCTTTCATGACGTATCCTTTTTTGATGGGAGGCTAGCCACCAACGCCGCGAGAAATGTTTCGTTCCGGCAACAACGACGAGACTGCGGTAGGCGGCCTTATTCATTGAACGCGCCAAGATAAGGTTACCTGCGGCACGCCGGGCCCGGCGCGTGCCGGCGGGTGCGGCGAAAGGAGCATCTTTTGCGGCTTGGCCGTGTCAATTTTCCGCCGGATTGCGCTAGCATGCGAACACCATGGTTTCTCGACCGAAACAAGCGGATCCCCGCCCGGCGCCGCGTCTCTATTTGATCACCCCGCGGCTGGCCGACCCCGGCGCATTTGCCGCGCCGCTCGCGGCCGCGCTGGCAGCCGCCGACGTCGCCGCCGTGCTGCTGCGCCTGGCCGACGCCGACGAGGGCACGCTGATCAAGCGCGCCAGGACGCTGGGGACCTCGGTGCAGGAGCGCGGGGTGGCGCTGCTGATCGACGGCCGCCCCGGCCTGGTCGCCCGCGCCCGCGCCGACGGCGCCCATGCGACCGGGCTTGCCGATTTCGCCGAGGCGGTCGAAGCCCTCAAGCCGGACTGGATCGTCGGCGCCGGCGGGCTGTTGACCCGCCATGACGCCATGCACGCCGCCGAGCAGGGGGCCGATTACGTCATGTTCGGCGAACCGGACGAGACCGGCGCGAGGCCGAGCTTCGCCGCCATCGAGGAACGGGTGAGCTGGTGGGCGGAGGTGTTCGAGGCGCCCTGTGTCGGCTATGCGGCCGATGGCGGGGAAGTGGCGCATCTGGTCCAGGCCGGCGCCGACTTCGTCGCCCTCGGCGACTGGCTGTGGGCCGATCCGGCCCAGGTGCCGGCGCTGCTCGGCGCGGTGATGCGGGATCTGCATCTGCCGGAGGCGACCGCATGACCCGCATCCCCGCCGCCATCCTGGTCACCGCCACGATGCTGGCCTTGGCCCCGTCGGTCGCGGCGCAACCCAAGAAGACGCCGTTGCCGCCGACGCCGCCGAAAGCCGCCGCGCCGGCGCCGGCCGAAACCGACGCCGGCAAAGTCGACCTCGCCTATGGCGCCTTCCAGCGCGGCTATTACCTAACGGCACTGGCGGAAGCGACCAAGCGCGCGGCGAAGAACGACCCGCAGGCGATGACGCTCATCGCCGAGATCTACGCGCAGGGACTCGGCGTCGGCCGCGACGACGCCAAGGCGGCGGAGTGGTTCAAGCTCGCCGCCGCCCACGGCGACCGCGACGCCATGTTCGCCCTCGCCGTGTTCAACTTTCAGGGTCGCGGCATGCCGCGCAATCCGGAGGAAGGCGCCAAGCTTTTGAACGAAGCCGCCAAGCTCGGCCATCCGGCGGCGGCCTATGATCTCGGCCTGCTCTATCTCAACGGCAAGCAGTTTCCGCAGGACTTCACGCGCGCCGCGCGACTGTTCCAGCAGGCGGCCTTTGCCGGAAATCCGGAGGCGCAATACGCGCTGGCCACCCTGTACAAGGAAGGCCGCGGCGTGCCGAAGGATATCGACCAGGCGATGAAACTGATGAAGGCCGCAGCGACCGCCGGCAACATCGACGCCATGGTCGAATACGCCATCGCCCAATTCAACGGCGACGGCACGCCCAAGAACGAAAGCGCGGCCGCCCAACTGTTCCTCAAGGCGGCGCGACGCGGCAATGCCATCGCTCAAGATCGTCTCGCGCGCATCCTCATGGCTGGGCGCGGCATGCCGGCCAATGCCACCGAGGCGGTCAAGTGGCACATCATCGCCAAGGCCGGCGGCGACAGCGACCCCGACCTCGATGCCTTCACCGCCAAGCAGAGCGAGAAGGTGCGCGAGGCTGCCGAGAAGGCGGCCAAGCTGTGGCTGTCGACCGCCAATCTGCCGCGCTCGTGAGTTATTCCGGCGCATCCGCCGGTGCCTGACGGGCGCAGGCGGATGCGCCCGGAATCCAGAGACCCATCGCAAAGCCCGTCGTAGGCACGAATTCCGGGTTGCCTCGCGGCGCTTGTGCCCGGACGGCGCGGCGCGCCGATCCGAGTGCTCGGCCCCCGAAATGACTGGGGCATGGTTCGCGCCCTTGACGGCGCGTCCCGGCACGGGCAGACGACCCGACATGCTGCATTCCGCCCTGCTCAACGTCATGATCGCCGCCGCGCGCAAGGCTGGCCGCGCACTCAAGCGCGATTTCGGCGAGGTCGAGAAGCTTCAGGTTTCGCTCAAGGGCCCGGCCAATTTCGTCTCCGCCGCCGACCGCCGCGCCGAGGAGACGCTGTACGCCGAACTCGCCAAGGCGCGGCCGAACTACGGCTTCCTCGGCGAGGAAGGCGGAGAGCGCGCGGGCGCCGACAAGACGCATCGCTGGATCGTCGACCCGCTCGACGGCACCACCAATTTTCTGCACGGCATCCCGCAATTCGCCATCTCCATCGCGCTCGAGCGCGAGCAGACGGTCGTCGCCGGATTGGTCTACAATCCGGCCAACGACGAGATATTCATCGCCGAGCGCGGCAAGGGCGCCTTCCTCAATGACCAGCGCATCCGCGTCGCCAACCGCAAACGGCTCAACGACGCGGTTATCGCCTGCGGCCTGCCGCATTACGGCCGTCCCGGCTTTCCGCTGGCCCATCGCGAGACCGGCGCCTTGCAGCAGCAGGTGGCCGGCCTGCGCCGCTTCGGCGCCGCCGCCCTCGACCTCGCCTGGGTCGCCGCCGGCCGGCTCGACGGCTATTGGGAGCGCAATATCAAACCCTGGGACGTGGCCGCGGGCCTGATCCTGGTGCGCGAGGCCGGCGGCTATGTGACCGACTGCGACGGCGGCGAGGACATGTTCGGCAAGGGCGAGGTCGCCGCCGGCAACGAGGCGATCCATAAGGAGATGCTTCGGGTGTTGCGCGACGCCAGGCCGGCGTGAGCGGACAGGTATGAGTTCCGCACCGCGGTAGCGGGAAAAACCCGCGCAGTTCACCCCAATTTGAACTCAATCCCCGGTTTTAAGCACGCCGATGGCGCTTTAAGCACAGTTCCGCATTGCTTTTTCAAATGTCACGGGTCTGTGTCATAGTGAGTCGCAGATTCCGCGCCGCGCCCAGTGTAAACCTCTGAATCGCATGGCAAAAGACCTCGATCCGCTGAAATTATCCTCACCGCGCATCTTCCTGTTCAGGATGCTGGTGTTCGTGGTCCTTGGCGGGCTGATCGCCTTCGTGCTGTACCGGCAGGTGGAAGTGGCCTTCATGGCCAATCCGGCGCTCAACACGCTCATCATCAGCGTGATGGTGATCGGTATCGTGTTGTCGTTTCGTCAGGTGATCCGGCTCTATCCGGAGATCGCCTGGGTCAATAATTTCCGTCTCGCCGATCCCGGCCTCGCGGTCGAGCGGCCACCGGTGCTGCTGGCGCCGATGGCGGCGATGCTCGGCAGCCGCATGGGGCGCATGGCGCTATCGACGCAGTTGATGCGTGGCATCCTCGACTCGATCGCCACCCGCCTCGACGAGGCGCGCGACATCTCGCGCTACATGACCGGGCTGCTGGTCTTCCTCGGCCTGCTCGGCACCTTCTGGGGCCTGATCCAGACCGTGAGCTCGGTCGGCGGCGTCATCCAGGGGCTGAAGGCGACCGGCGATGCCGGCAGCATGTTCGACTCGCTGCGCCAGGGGCTTGCCGCGCCGCTCTCCGGCATGGGCATCTCGTTCTCGTCCTCGCTGTTCGGTCTGGCCGGCTCGCTCATCCTCGGCTTCCTCGACCTGCAATCGAGCCAGGCGCAGAACCGGTTCTACACCGAACTGGAAGACTGGCTCTCCACCACCGTTTACGACCAGACCGCCGAGCCGGGCGCCGCCGGCGCCGCCGTCGGGTTCAGCGGCGAGGTGCGCTCGGCGCTCGACCGCCTGCGCGACGCCGTCAACGAGGCCGGGGGAAGCAAGGCCGCCTCCACCGCCATGGCCAATCTGGCGGAAGCGATCCAGGGCCTGGTGCACCATATGCGCACCGAGCAGCAGATGATCCGCGACTGGGTCGACGCCCAGGCCGAACAGCAGCGCGAGATCAAACGGCTGCTGGAGATCATGGTGCGCGAGAACGTCGGGCGGTGATGCGGCCCGGCGCATTTGGTCCGGTCATTGCCGGGCAACAGGCGCGAAGCGCCGTCTTGGCGCCGAATGTCGCGGCAATCCATGACGAGCAACGACACGATATGAACGTCGAACGGTTGACCAAGAGGCGTTTCAGCATGGATGCGCGGATCAGGCCCGCGCGTGGCGCCGAAATCTTGCCAAAGGCAGAGTAATCCCATGGCCCTTGCACGCACGCGCCGTAGCGACAGCGGCATGAACTACTGGCCGGGTTTCGTCGACGCACTGTCGACGCTGGTCCTCGGCATCATCTTCCTGCTCACGGTGTTCGTGGTGGTGCAGTTCTATCTGCAGCAGGAAGTCCAGGGCAAAGACACCGCGCTCGATCGCCTGAAGTCGCAGATCGCGCAGCTCACCAGTCTCTTGTCGATGGAGAAGTCCGGCAAGGCCGACCTGCAGGATCAGCTCGCGCAATTGCGTGCGACGCTGGCGACCGCCCAGAGCGAGCGCGACAAGTACAAGGGCATTGCCGATAGCGCCGGCGCCGGCGTCGCCCAGGCGCAGGGCAAGGTCAATGTGCTGTCGGACGCGCTCGACAGCGAGAAGAAGATCTCGGCCCGGGCGCTGGCGCAGGTCGAGGTGCTCAACCAACAGATCGGCGCGCTGCGCCGCCAGCTCGCCGCGCTGGAGACCGCGCTCAACGCCTCCGAGCAGAAGAACAAGGAGGCGACCGGCCGCCTCACCGAGCTGGGGCAGCGGCTCAACCTTGCGCTGGCCGAGCGGGTGAAGGAGTTGTCGCGCTACCGCAGCGACTTCTTCGGCAAGCTGCGCGAGATTCTCGGCAACCGTCCCGACATCCGCGTCGTCGGCGACCGCTTCGTGCTGCAGTCGGAAGTGTTTTTCGACACCGGCAGGGCCGAGCTCAAGCCGGAGGGCCAGACCGAGCTCGACAAGGTGGCGAGCGCGCTGCTCACCATCGAGAAGCAGATTCCCGCCAACATCCCCTGGGTGCTGCGCGTCGACGGCCACACCGACGCGCGGCCGATCACCGGCGGCCGCTTCAAGTCGAACTGGGAACTGTCGACCGCGCGCGCGCTTTCGGTGGTGGAATATCTGATCAGCAAGGGCGTGCCGCCGCAGCGGCTGGTGGCCGCCGGTTTCGGCGAATTCGATCCGATCGATCCCGGCACCAGCGAGGACGCCTACCGCAAGAACCGCCGCATCGAGCTGAAGCTGACGGAGCGGTGAGCGGCCCGGCCATGGCGGTCTATGTCGACGATGCGATCTGGACCTGGCAGGGCCGCAAGTGGTGTCACCTGCTCGCCGACGACATCGACGAGCTGCACCGCTTCGCCGCAACGCTCGGGCTGCATCTTTTTTCCTATCAAGGGCCGCCGAAGACCCCCTCGCCGCATTACGACCTGACGGCGTTCGAACGCCGGCGTGCCATCGCCCATGGCGCGGTCCCCTGCGACCGCACCACGATCGTGATGGTGTTGCGGCAGTTGCGCCGGCAAGTAGCCGAAGCGGCCGAAGTGACCATGACGGCCTGACGTGAGCGGGACCGTCACCCTGCGCCCCTACACCGCCGCCGATGAAGACGCGGCGATCGAGTTGTGGCGGCGCACCTGGGCGCATCATTTCCCGCAGATCGACTTCAACGCGCGCGTGGCCTGGTGGCGCGAACGCTGGCGGCAGGAGCTGGTGCCGGTGGCGCATATCGTCCTCGCCGAAACGGACGGCGCGCTGATCGGCTTCGTCACCATCGATCCCAAGACCGGCTATCTCGACCAGATCGTGGTGGCGCCGGAGCGATGGGGCTCCGGCGCGGCACTGGCGCTGCTTGACGAAGCCAAGCGCCTGGCGCCCGCCGGCGTCGATCTGCTGGTCAACAAGGACAATGCCCGCGCCATCCGATTCTACGAGAAGCATGGTTTTGCTTACGCGGGCGAGGACAAGAACCCGGTCTCGGGCAAGCCGGTGAACCGGATGACGTGGCGGCCGTGACACCTTGCGCTGTCGTCCTCGGCGAAGATGGGGGACACGGCACACGTTGGAAATGCCGGGGCTTACTGGATCACCCGCTAAAGCCTGTCCCCGCGCGGGCGGGGACAGGCGATGGCAGCGGCGGGCTACTTCGCCAGATAGCTGCGGTGCACCCAGCTGTCCTTGAGCGCGGCCTCGACGAGAAGCGCCTTGTCGCTCGTGTGCAGGACGCGCTGCACGCCGAACGCGATCGCGCGATCGCTCTTTTCGCCCGCTTCGGCGGCCGCCATGAAGTGGCGCACCGCCGCCGCGCTCGGCGGCTCGCCCTTGTCGCTATGCCGCTGGCCGATCGCATCGGTTGCGGCAGCGTTCAGCATTTTCGGCCACATCTTGCGGAACAGCGCGTTCGACAGATAGACGTCGCCGCTCTCGATCTTGCCGTTGACTGCGATGACGTAGCCGACGATGTCGCCGTCCGCCTCGCCGGCGGTCTTGAGCGCGCCGAGATAGGCGGCGCGCATCTCCGCGAGCTTCTTGTTCTCCAAGGCAAGCTGCAGGCTCGAGCGCGAGGTGACGCCACGGACGTCGGCGCCAGTGCTGGCGGTCAGATTGCTCTGCATTCGCCGTACGCCGGCCCAGACCTCCTGCTGGCGCCGGCTTGTATCGATCGCGGCGGCGCGATAACCCCCGGTCGGCGGCACCGCCGCCGGTGACGGCGGCGCCTGCATGGCGAGCTTCATTTCCAGCGAAGGCACCGCGGCCTGTGCGGAGGCAAAGGCATGGCTGTCTTCGCCGCCGCGCGGTGACCAGCGTCCACTCTCGACGCAGAAGGAGGCGATCGGAATCCGCCCCGATTTCGGCGGCAGCAACAGGCTCACCGCCAGCGTGCGGTCCTGCCGCCCGCCTTTCACGATATCGCCGGCCTGAACGAAAATCGGTTGGTCGCTCAGGTTTTCGATCTCAAGCGCGTTCACATGGCCGGTCTCGCGCACTTCCGCCAGATGGCGGCTCAGCGCTTCGGCCAAAGTGAGCGGCACTGCGCCGGCTTGGGAGGTGCCGTGCACGAAATAAATCGCCAGATTTTCGTGCACGACCGGGCCGGAGATGCGCTCCGGCGCGGCATTCGGCGCGGCGAAGGCCGCACCGGTCATGGTCAGCAGCGACGCAAAGGCAACGCAATTCACCACGGCGGATAGCCGCATGTCGACCTCCTCGGGATCGTCGCCCCCCAGCGACGATGGAACCGGGAACTCGTGGCATGCTGTGGGAGGGTGCGTGGCCGAAATCCGGCGCGCGTGAGACAAACTCGGGCCGCTGTCGGGACGGGCTAAACGCCGCGGCGGCGGCGGCGATATTTTTTGCGGTGCGGGCGGCGCAATGCTTACGAGGCGCCGGCGACGGCCTCTGCCTTGGCGGCGTCGAAGGATTTCGAATCGACCTTCAGATAAGCGAGCTTTTCTTCCGCGATGACCACCGCCTCGGCCACGCCCGGCACCTGGCGCAGCCGCGCCGCGAGGCTTTCCGGATCGCCGGCCTTGCCGTCGCCGATCGGCACCAGCCGCGTGGTCAGATAGCTCGGCTGCGCCATGGTGGCCGCAGCGAGCAGCCAGATCAGCGCGATCGCCGTGGTGAGCGCGAAGACGCCGACGCTGCCGCCGTTCTGGTTGGCCCAGCCGCCGACCACGCCGCCGACGAAGATGCCGAGGAACTGCGAGCTCGAATAGATGCCGGTCGCCGTTCCCTTGGCGTCGGGCGGCGCCGCCTTGGTGATGAGCGAGGGCAAGCTCGCTTCCATCACGTTGAAGGCGGAGAAGAACACCGTCAGCGCCGCGAGCAGCACGATGAGATTGTGCGCGCCGAAATAGAGCATCGCCTGGCTGACGACGAGGCCGGCCACCGCGGCGATGAACACGCCTTTCATGCGCCGGTGTTTCTCGGCGACGATGATCGCCGGCACCATCACCGCCACCGACACCAACAGCACCGGCAAATAAACCAGCCACTGATTGTGCACCGACAGGTCGAGCGTGCCGCGCAGCAGGCCGGGCACCACCAGGAAGCTCGCCGTCAGCATGGCGTGCAGCGCGAAGATGCCGAAGTCGAGCCGCAGCAGCTCCCTGTTGCGCAACACCGAGCCGATCAATGCGGGCACCGCCTCGGCATCGCGGTGTACGCGCACGCGACGTGGAGTGGGCACGATGAACTGGGTGATGCCGATGCCGACAAGGGCCAGCACCACCATCAGCCAGAAGATGCCGGGGACGCCGATGAATTGCGCCGCGATCGGTCCGGCCACCAGCGCCACCATGAAGGACGCGCCGATGGTGATGCCGACCATGGCCATCGCCTTGGTGCGGTTCTCCTCGCTGGTCAGGTCGGCGACCAGCGCCAAGATCACCGAGCCGACGGCGCCGCCGCCCTGCAGCACGCGGCCGACGATGACGCCGCCGATCGAGGTCGAGCTTGCCGCCACCGCGCTGCCGATGGCGAACAGCAAGAGGCCGATGATGATCATGACCTTGCGTCCGAAACGATCGGACAGAAGGCCGAAGGGAATCTGCAGCAGACCCTGGCTCAGCCCATAGATGCCGAGCGCCTCGCCGATCAGATAGGGCGTGGCGCCAGACAGGTGCTGGGCATAGGCCGCAAACACCGGATAGATCATGAAGAGGCCGAGCAGCCTCACCGAGAAGACAGCCGCAAGCGAGCCGGCGGCGCGGAATTCCTGTCGTTCCATCATTCCCGTTCCTAGGCCGAAGACTGCCTCCGGCAGGGCGACGCCGCGGCCGCTCCGCAAGCAAGATCCGATGTTGAAAAGGCCGCCGAGCGTCATTCGACGGCCTGTCGGATGGGTAGCCTTCTCGGTGCCTTCCCGGACGCCCCCTCCGGCGTCACCCCTTAGGTCGGACAATGCCCCGCGACCTTGCGCTGGGTCAATCGCGCCACCTTGCCGGGGTGGCCAAGCTCCTGTATAGAGCGCGCAAATTCAGCGTAATTTGGGCGCCGGGCACGCGCGCGCCGCTTGGATAAGGCCATGAAATCAGAGATTCATCCCGAATATCACACCATCAAGGTGGTGATGACCGACGGCAGCGAGTTCACCACCCGCTCCACCTGGGGCAAGGAGGGCGATGTGCTGCATCTGGACATCGACCCCAAGTCGCACCCGGCCTGGACCGGCGGTCAGCAGCAGCTCATGGACCGCGGCGGGCGCGTGTCGCGCTTCCAGAAGAAGTTCTCCGGCTTCCTCGACCAGGCCGGCGCCAAGAAGAAATAGGCCTGCCGAGGTCCCGGACGGAAAACCCCGGCCTTGCCGGGGTTTTTGTTTTGGCTGGGCGCGCGGCAAACCTTGGTGTCGTCCCCGCGCAGGCGGGGATGAGCGATCACGGTGGAGGGGTTGGCGCCGGCGCTTGGGACAGCGGACGGTTCAGACCCGTTCCGCGCCAAAGGCCGCCTTCAGCAGCCCCATCTGATGCTCGACCGGATTGACCGTCGCGGCCTGCTCGGCGTCGGTGCGATTGTGGATAGTGGCGTCGAGCCGGCGCACCTTGACCTGCAAGGCCTGCGAGCGCGCGATCAGCGCGCGCAGCTTTTCCGGCAGCAGCTCGAAATTGCCGGGATCGTGGTTGTCGGTCGGCGAAAGCTTGACCTTGGTCTTCTCCTTGTTGGCCTGGGCGAGCGTCATCTCGCCCTCCTTGACCGCCCGGTGCAACAACAGCCAGGAGGCAAGCTGCATCAGCCGCGTGGTCAGCCGCATGCTTTCGGTCGCGTAAGCGAGCGCGGCGGATCGCGCCAGTTGTTTGGATTCAGCGCGGCCGGGACCGTCGAGATAGGTTGCGGTCTCTTCCACCAGCGCCATGCCGTCGCGAAAGAGATCGGCAAAGGCCTGCGACGTCGCAAGCCGTTCGCCGAACGACACCGGCTCATCCTGTCTGTTTGTTTTCTCGGCCATGACGCAAACGCCCCGATACACTCAAAGGAACACCAACGGCTCGTATACGATTGGGTAAGCATGGCGCGGGCTGCCCCGCTCTGTCCAGACTGTGCACCGGCAAAGTTTGTAACATAGTTGCCGTGCGCGCTCGCGCGGCCGGGAATCTCAGCCCGAAATGACCCAAAACGAAACAAAAAAGAGCCGCCGTTGCCGGCGGCTCGAAGGTGATAACAGGGAGGCGTCAAACAGAGTGGACAGGAGCCACTCAATGTCCACGAAGATGGACGGTTCCAGTAATGAACGGGAAAGCTTAACGATAACTTAAGATGTGAAGTCGAATGCGCGATATTTTCGTGTGCCGTAATGAGACATCGTTTCGTAGCCGGTCTTTGCATCATGGTTAATGCGCGAACGTCATACTCAAATTGCGAGCTCGGCACGCGTATCGTCGCGATGCGGGGCGCAACGCCGCCATTAATTCATTTTTTGAAGAACTGATCGGCGGCCGCGCGCTTGGCGCGCTTTGACGCCATGTCGGCTTCCAGCCGATTGATCTCGTCATGCAGCAGTTGCACGCGCGCGCTGAGTTCGTCCACCGACAACAGCGTCAGGTCCTGCCCGATCTCGTGCGTGACCTTTTTCTTCGGCCGGTCGTCGTCGTCGAATACCGCCATGGTGCAATCCCCTCAACTCGTCATTCCGGGGCGAGCGCGAAGCGCGCGCGCCCGGTTTCCAGAGCAATGCGTTCGTGCCTGGCCCTGGAGTCCGGGTCCGGCGCTAACGCGCGTCCCGGAATGACGCGTGAAAATCTAACCGCCGACAGCCGGCTTGTCACATCGCGCAAAGCCGGCCTAAACACGGTGCAAGATGTCCGCCCGAACCCATGCGAGGATGCGATGGCTGCCCTACCCACCACCATGACCGTGATCGGCATCAAGACGCCCGGCGCGCCGGATGTGCTGGTGCCGGAGCAGCGTCCGCTGCCCACGCCCGGCGAGGGCGAAGTGCTGGTGAAAGTCGCGGCCGCCGGCGTCAATCGGCCGGACGTCATGCAGCGCAAGGGTCTTTATCCGCCGCCGCCCGGAGCCTCCGACATCCCCGGCCTTGAGATCGCCGGCGAGGTGGCGGCGCTCGGCCCCGGTGTGCAGCGCTGGAAGATCGGCGACCGCGTGATGGCGCTGGTGTCCGGCGGCGGCTACGCCGAATACTGCCTCGCGCACGGCAGCCACGCGTTGCCGGTGTCCGGCCTCGGCATGGTCGAAGCGGCGGCGATCCCGGAGACCTTCTTCACCGTCTGGCACAATGTCTTCGAGCGCGGCGGACTGAAGAGCGGCGAAACACTGCTCGTGCATGGCGGCTCCTCCGGCATCGGCACCACCGCCATCCAGCTTGCCAAGGCCTTGGGGTCGCGCGTGATCACCACCGCAGGCTCGCCGGAGAAATGTGACGCCTGCCGCAAGCTCGGCGCCGACGTGGCCGTCAACTACAAGACCGAAGACTTCGTCGCCGCGACGAAAAAGGCGACCGGCGACAAGGGCGCCGATGTCATCCTCGACATGGTCGGCGGCGACTACATCCCGCGCAATTATGAAGCGGCCGGAGTCGAAGGTCGCATCGTGCAGATCGCCTTCATGGGCAGCCCGAAGGCCGAGGTGAATTTCATGCGGCTGATGCTCAAGCGGCTGCATCATACCGGCTCGACCTTGCGCGCGCGCTCTGTTGCCGACAAAGGCGCCATCGCCCGCGCCGTCGAGGACAATGCACTACCGCTGATCACGGCCGGCAAGGTCAAGCCGGTCATCTACAAGACCTTTCCGTTGAACGAAGCCGCCGCCGCCCACGCGCTGATGGAATCGAGCGCCCATATCGGCAAGATCGTGCTGGAGGTGTGAGGGCGTCCTTTTCCTTCTCCCCGTCCTTACGGGGAGAGGGTGGCGAGCATTGAGCGACAGCGAAATGCGAGCCGGGTGAGGGGCTTTTTCGCCCGATCAGAATCGCGGCCACGCCCCCTCACCCGCCCGCCTTCGCCAAAGCTCGGCGGGTCGATCCCCGATCAAGTCGGGGACAGGCTCTCTCCCCGCAAGCGGGGAGGTGCGCGCCGTGGGGACCGCCTCCGTTAACGCTCCTTCTCGCCACAATTTTTGGGCAATTCCTAAGTGCTTGCCCATGCGCCTTCCCTCCGGCTACTGATCGGAGCCGGCGGACGGGGGGAAACCGGATTCGGGAGGGGAGAGGTTTTGCGGGTCCTGCGTGCCTTTCAAGCCGCCGCGGCGGCGCTTGCCGTCGTCGCCTGCCTCGGGGCGGGCTCGGCGCGGGCCGTGGAGGCCGTCAATGTCCGCATCGACACCCCGGCCATCGACCTCACCGGCGCCACCGAGCAGATCACCACCCCCTCAGACCGCATCCAGGTGTCCACCGCGCCGGGCCCCGACGGCATCGTGCGCCGCATCGAGGTGCGCGCGCGCGAAGGCGGCACGCACTGGGCGGTGTTCGCGCTCACCAATAACAGCGACGAACAGATCGACCGGCTGATCGTCGTGCCGCATTACCGCATGGTCGGTTCCGGCCTGTTTTGGCCCGATCTCGGCCTCTCGCGCATCGTCTCGATCACGCCCTCGACCGGCGACCGCCCGCTGCGCCAGCTCAGCCACACCGCCGATATCTTCCGCGTCACCCTCGATCCCGGCACCGTCATCACCTTCGTCGCCGAGATGCGCGCCAGCAAGCTGCCGCAGATCTATTTGTGGGACCCGGACGCCTACAAGGACAAGGTTAACTCCTTCACGCTCTATTACGGCATCGTCATCGGCATCGCCGGCCTGCTGGCGCTGTTTCTCACCATCCTGTTCGTGGTCAAGGGCTCGATCATGTTCCCGGCCGCCGCCGCGCTCGGCTGGGCGGTGCTCATGTATATCGGCATCGACTTCGGCTTCTGGGGCAAGGTGTTCGACATGTCGCCCGATGTCGAGCGGGTATGGCGCGCGAGCGGCGAGGCGATCCTGTCGGCGACGCTCCTGGTCTTCCTGTTTGCCTATCTCAACCTGTCGCGCTGGCACGTGCGCTATGCGCAGCTCACCGTCGCCTGGCTGGTCGCGCTGGCCGCGCTGATCGGCGTCGCCGTGTTCGATCCCGCCATCGCCTCCGGCATCGCGCGCATGTCGCTCGCCGGCATCGCCGTGCTCGGCCTGGCGCTGGTCTGCTATCTCTCCATGCACGGCTACGACCGCGCGGTGATGCTGATCCCCACCTGGATCCTGCTGGTGGTCTGGACATTCGGCGTCGGCCTCGCCGTCACCGGCGTGGTCACCAACGACATCATCGGCCCGGCGCTGCTCGGCGGCCTGGTGCTGATCGTGATGCTGATCGGCTTCACGGTGATGCAGCACGCCTTCGCCGGCGGCGTCACCCACGGCATCGTCTCCGATGTCGAGCGGCGCGCGCTGGCGCTCACCGGCGCCGGCGACCTGATCTGGGATTGGGACGTCTCCGCCGACAAGGTGTTCACCAGCCCGGAAACCGAGCACCAGCTCGGCCTCAAGCGCGGCGCGCTGGAAGGCCCGGCGGCAAGCTGGCTGGAGGTGCTGCATCCGCTCGACCGCGACCGCTTCCGCGCCGCGCTCGACAACGTGGTGGAGCAGCGGCGCGGGCGGCTCACCCAGGATTTCCGCCTGCGCGCCGCCGATGGCCATTATCTTTCCTTTACGCTGAAGGCGCGGCCGGTGGTCGGCTCCGACGGCGAGGTGGTGCGGGTGGTCGGCACCCTCACCGACGTCACCGAGATCAAGAACGCCGAAGAGCGGCTGCTGTTCGACGCGGTGCACGATCATCTCACCGGCCTGCCCAACCGCGAACTGTTCCTCGACCGCATGGAAGCGGCTTTCGGCTTCGCGCGCTCGGATACGCAGATCCGGCCGTCCGTGCTGGTGATCGATCTCGACCGCTTCAAGCAGGTCAACGATTCGGTCGGCCTGGCGGTCGGCGATTCCATCCTGCTCACCACCGCGCGCAGGCTGTCACGCCTGCTCAAGCCGCAGGACACGCTGGCGCGGCTCGCCGGCGATCAGTTCGCGCTGATCCTGCTGTCGGAGAAGGAGCCCGCGCGCATCGTCGCCTTCACCGAAACGCTGCGCCGCACGCTGCGCGCGCCGATCGCCTTCAACGACCGCGAAATCTTCCTCACCGCCTCGATCGGCCTGGCGCTCGCCGAGGACCAGCCGCATCGTCCCGAGGAAGTGCTGAAGGACGCCGAGCTCGCGATGTATCACGCCAAGCGCATCGGCGGCGACCGCATCGAAATCTTCAAGTCGGCCATGCGCTCGCGCAAGACCGACCGGCTGACGCTGGAATCGGAGCTGCGCCGCGCCATCGAACGGCAGGAGATCAAGGTGCTCTATCAGCCGATCGTGCGGCTGGAAGACCGCATGATCGCAGGCTTCGAGGCGCTGGCGCGCTGGGACCATCCGAAGATGGGCCGCCTGTCGCCGGCCGAATTCATCTCCATCGCCGAGGAGATCGGGCTGATCGTCGACCTCGGCCTGTTCGTGCTCGAGCACACCGCGCGTCAGCTTTCCACCTGGCAGGCGGAGACGCGTGGACGCGAGCCGGTCTTCGCCAGCGTCAATGTCTCTTCACGCCAGTTGCTGCGCCACGACCTGATCCAGGACCTGCGCGGCGTGCTGGCGCGCACGGCGCTGGCGCGCGGCACGCTCAAGCTGGAGATCACCGAATCGCTGGTGATGGAAAATCCCGAGCACGCCGCGGTGATCCTCAGCCGCATCCGCGAGCTCGGCGCCGGCCTGTCGCTCGACGATTTCGGCACCGGCCATTCCTCGCTCGCCTATCTGCAGCGCTTCCCCTTCGACACCATCAAGATCGACCAGAGTTTCGTGCGCACCACCGCGCGCGGCACGCGACCGGTGATCCTACGCTCGATCATCGCGCTGGCGCACGATCTCGGCATGGACGTGGTGGCGGAAGGCGCCGAGACCGACTCGGACGCGGTCGAGCTCTATCATCTCGGCTGCGAATACGCGCAGGGCTTCGCCTTCGGCGAACCGATGAGCGCCGAGGACGCGCACAGGCTCTTGACCGGAGAGCGTTTCGAAGTCGCGCGGTGACCTCAGGCTTGTCATGATCGGGCCGCCGCGAAGCGGCGAGGCCAAGTCATCCCGCCTCACAAGGCAAGCGCCCAGCCTCCCTCAACGAGATGGCCGGGACAAGCCCGGCCATGACATCAAACTGAGTTGCGCTCGACAGGTCAGGCGTGTCCGGCTTCGCTCGACAGCATGCCGAGGTCGATGCCGATCTTGCGCAGCGCCTTTTCGTATTTGCCTTCGATGTCGGCGCCAAAGATAAGCTCCGGATCGGCGGCGCAATGCAGCCAGCCGTTCTGCTGGATCTCCTGCTCGAGCTGGCCGGGCGCCCAGCCGGCGTAGCCGAGCGCCAGCACCGCGCTTTGCGGTCCGTTGCCGCGCGCGATCGCCTTGAGGATGTCGAGCGTGGCGGTGAGGCAGATGCCCTCGTCGATCGGCAGCGTCGAGTTCTCGATGAAGAAATCGGCCGAATGCAAGACGAAGCCGCGCCCTGTCTCCACCGGCCCGCCCTTGAGCACACGCACGTCTTCCGCCGGTCCCGGCAATTCGATGCGCTCGCTCGCCGGAATCACTTCAAGCTGCACCAGCAGATCCGGAAACCTGATATTCTGTGCCGGCTGATTGACCACGATGCCCATGGCGCCTTCGCTCGAATGCGCGCAGACATAGATCAGGCTGCGCGCGAAACGCTCGTCCGACATCGCCGGCATCGCGATCAGCATCTGACCGTCGAGATAGCCGCGGGCGGTGGCGGCGGGGGCATCCGGCTTGGGCGTGAGCTTCATGATCGAAAAGGTTACCTGATCGACGGGTCTTTGCAACGGTCCATGAAATTTGGTTGGTCCGCCGTCATATTCAAGCCGATAATTGTGGCAAAATCGCCTCCTGACCGGCTTCTGTTCACCCTCTGCTCACAATGAATTCAGTGGTACCGCATGACATTACCGATTAGAGCAAACCGCATGGCTCAATCTGGCGTTCCACGATACGGAATGGGAGCGGCTTGCCCGCTCGCTCTGTTGCTGTTCTTGGCGGCGACGCCCGCGCATGCCGCCGACGCTTCGGCGTGGTCAGAGATCAAGGAAGCCGCGGTGCGGCTGATTGCCGGTTCCGCCAAACCCGATGCCGCCACCTTGCGCGCGGGCGTTGAAATCAAACTGGCACCGGGCTGGCACACCTATTGGCGCTATCCCGGCAACTCCGGCGTGCCGCCGCGCGTCGCCTTTTCCGGCTCGCAGAATCTGCGCAGCGCCAAGCTGCATTTTCCCGCGCCGCATCTTTATACCGACGAGACCGGAAACACGCTCGGCTACATGGATGACGTGATCTTTCCGGTCACGGTCACGCCGCAGCAGGTGGGCAAGCCGGTCACGCTGCACATAAAGATCGATTATGCCGTCTGCAATAAGCTTTGCGTGCCGGCGGAAGGCCAGGCCGACCTCACGCTCGACGGCGGCGACAGCGCGCAGGATGCCGCGCTCAAGGCCGCCGAGGCGCGCGTGCCGACGCCGGTTCCGCCGGCTGCGCTCGGCCTGAGCCTGCGGCGCGCCAATGACGCGGCCAAGCCGCTGATCGCGGTCGACCTCAAGGCGCCCGCCGGCGTGCCGGTGCAGGTCTTCGTCGAAGGACCGACGGCGGAATGGGCGCTGCCGGTGCCGCGACCGGCGCTGGGCGCGCCCGCCGGCCATCGCCATTTCAGCTTCATGCTCGATGGGCTGCCGCCCGGCGTCAGCCCCAAGGGTCCTTTCGACCTCACCGTCACGGTGGTGGAGGGCGACAAGGCCTACGAGACCACGGCCCATCTCGACTAATCCGCGGCGTACGCTATTTTGCGGGCCGGGAGAACATTCAGAAGGACAACACCATGCCCATCAAGGTTGGCGACAAACTACCCAATGCAACTTTCCGCGTAATGACAGGGGAAGGCCCCAAGCCGAAAACCACCGACGAGGTGTTCAAGGGCAAGAAGGTCGCCCTGTTCGCGGTTCCCGGCGCTTTCACGCCGACCTGCAGCAATCTGCACATGCCGAGCTTCCTCAACAATGTCGACGGCTTCAAGGCCAAGGGCGTCGACACCATCGCGGTCACCGGCGTCAACGACGTGTTCGTCATGGAAGCCTGGAAGAAGGCGAGCGGCGCCGGGGACAAGATCGACTTCCTCGCCGACGGCAATGGCGAGTTCGCCAAAGGCGTGGGCATGGATTTCGACGGCGCCGGCGCCGGCCTCGGCATCCGCTCGCGCCGCTATTCCATGCTGGTCGAGGACGGCGTGGTGAAGCAGCTCAATATCGAGGAAGCGCCCGGCAAATGCGAGGTCTCCGGCGGCCAGGCGCTGCTGGCGCAGATATAGGTTCGTCATTCCGGGACACGCGCGAAGCGCGTGGACCCGGAATCCAGAGCATCAGGCGCGGTATAGATCACCCTGGATTCCGGGTTCGCTCGCCTTCGGCGAGCGCCCCGGAATGACTACGAGGATCTCATCGCCCCCTTCGCCCCCGCGCGCGCGGCGATGAGGCCCTCGCGCGCCAATTGATCGGCGCGCTCGTTCATGGCGTGGCCGGCGTGGCCCTTGACCCAGTGCCATTGCACCCGGTGCGCGGCGAGCGCCGCATCGAGCCGCTGCCACAGATCGACATTCTTCACCGGCTTCTTGTCGGCGGTGCGCCAGCCGTTGCGCTTCCAGTTGTGAATCCAGCTCGAGATGCCGTTGCGCAGATATTCGCTGTCGGTATGCAGATCGACCGCGCAAGGGTGTTTCAGCGCCTCCAGCGCGGAAATCGCCGCCATCAATTCCATGCGGTTGTTGGTGGTCTGCGGCTCGCCGCCCATCAGCTCCTTCTCGTGCTTGCCGGAGGTGAGGATCGCGCCCCAACCGCCCGGCCCTGGATTCCCCGAGCAGGCGCCGTCGGTATAGATCACGACACGCGGCTCGCTCATGCCTCAATTCCATAATCGGCGACCGACGACACCGACTGGTGGAAGCGCAGCTTGCGCGCATATTCCAGCGGGTCCTTCGGCCTGACCAGCGCGCCGTCCGGCACCGCCAGCCAATCGACCAGCCGCGTCAGCAGAAAGCGCATGGCGGCGCCGCGCGCCAAGACCGGCAAGACATCGCGCTCCGCCGCAGCGAGCGGGCGCATCTTGGCGTAGGCGCGCAACAGCGCGCGTCCCTTGGTGACGTTGTAGGCGTGGTCCGCTTCGAAGCACCAGGCATTGAGGCAAACCGCCACGTCATAGGCGAGCGTATCGGTGCAGGCGAAATAGAAATCGATCAGACCGGACAGTGCGTCGCCGAGAAAGAACACATTATCGGGAAACAGATCCGCGTGGATCACGCCGACCGGCAGATCGCGCGGCCAATCCCGCTCCAATGCATCGAGCTCCTTTTCGATCTCGGCGCACAGGCCAGGTCGCACGCTGTCGCCGTGCTCCTTGGCATGCTCGTAGAGCGGCCGCCAGCTTTCCATGCCGAGCGCGTTCGCCCGCTGCATGTGAAAATCGGCGCCGGCCAGATGCAGCCGCGCCAGCGCCTCGCCGAGCGCCGCGCAATGGGCCGCGCTCGGCCGGCGGATCCACACGCCGTCGAGAAAGGTGACAATCGCCGCCGGCTTGCCGGCCACCCGACCGAGCAGGCCGCCGGCGCGGTTCTTCACCGGCAGCGGGCAGGTGATGCCGCGCGTGGCGAGGTGCTCCATCAGCGCCAGGAAGAACGGCAGGTCGCCCTCGGCGACGCGCTTCTCGTAAAGCGTGAGGATGAAATTGCCAGCGTCGGTGTGCAGCAGGAAGTTGGAATTCTCCACGCCCTCGGCAATGCCCTTGTAGGACAGCAGAGCGCCGATCTCGTAGCCGGAAAGGAACTCGTTGAGATCGTCAGCGGTGACGTCGGTATAGACCGCCATGAAACGTCACTCCGCCGGCTGCTCCTCCCGCAGCGGGCGGGGCAAGGGAAAGAACATGCTCTCCTCGGCGGTGGAGACGGTCTCGACGTCGACGGCATAGCGCTCCGCCAGCGCGTCGATCACTTCCTCGACCAGGACTTCCGGCGCCGAGGCGCCGGCGGTGATGCCGATGCGGGTGGCGCCCGCGAGCGCCTGCCAGTCGATATCGGCGGCGCGCTGCACCAGCACGGCGCGCGGACAGCCGGCGCGCTCTGCCACTTCTCGCAGGCGCTGCGAATTGGACGAGTTCGGCGCGCCCACGACGATCATGACATCGACCACCGGAGCCACCTTCAGCACCGCCTCCTGGCGATTGGTCGTGGCGTAGCAGATGTCCTCCTTGTGCGGACCGACGATCTGCGGGAAACGGCGCTTGAGCGCGTCCACCATGGCGGCGGTGTCTTGCACCGAAAGGGTGGTCTGCGTCACGAAGGCAAGGTTGCCCGCGTCGCGCGGGGTGAACCGCTCCACGTCCTCCAGCGACTCGACCAAGGTGATGCTGCCGGGCGGAAGCTGGCCCATGGTGCCGACCACTTCCGGGTGGCCGGCATGGCCGATCAGCACAATTTCGCGGCCGCGACGGTAATGGATCTCGGTCTCGCGGTGCACCTTGGTGACCAGCGGACAGGTGGCGTCGAGCGAGAACAGGTTGCGGCGCGCCGCCGCATCGGGGACGTCGCGCGGCACCCCGTGGGCGGAAAAGACCACCGGCGCCGTGGTGTCCGGGATCTCGTCGAGGTCTTCCACGAAAATGGCGCCCTTGGCGCGCAGGCCGTCCACCACATAACGGTTGTGCACGATTTCATGGCGCACGTAGACCGGCGGCCCGTAAAGGGCGAGCGCCCGTTCCACCGTCTCGATGGCCCGCACCACGCCGGCGCAGAAGCCGCGCGGTGAGCACAAGAACACCTTCAATGTTGGCTTTTCGGCCATCCATACCTCAAGACAAGCGGAATCTCGTACTCCCGACATGGGGCGCCCCGCCCACCGCTGTCAAGTCGGGACCATTGCATGGCTCGGATCGAGCCCCTATATTGCGGCCACTTTCCGATCATCGCCGATGATCTGGTGCTTCGCCCCCCGGGCGGGCGGAGCGTGAGGAGGAATTCGCCATGACCGCAGCACCCTTGATGCCGAAGGCGACCGCCGTCTGGCTGCTGGACAACACCGCACTAAGCTTCGACCAGATCGCGGACTTCTGCAAATTGCACCCTCTCGAGATCAAGGCGATCGCCGACGGCGACGCCGCGCAGGGCATCAAAGGCCTCGACCCGATCCTGACCGGACAGCTCACCCGCGAGCAGATCACCGCCGCCGAGGCCAATCCCGAAATCCATCTGACGCTGAGCTCGCCCAAGGTCGCGGTTCCGGGTTCCGACCGCAAGAAAGGCCCGCGCTACACGCCGGTGTCGCGCCGCCAGGATCGGCCTAACGCCATCCTCTGGCTGGTACGCAACCATCCCGAGCTCAAGGACAGCCAGATCATGCGGCTGGTCGGCACCACCAAGTCGACCATTGCTGCCATCCGCGACCGCACTCATTGGAACGCCGCCAATCTGGCGCCGATGGACCCGGTGACGCTCGGCCTGTGCTCGCAGACCGATCTCGATCTCGAGGTGCAGCGCGCCAACAAGGAAAAGCCGGCGCCGATCGAAACCGGCGCCACGCTGTTGCCGGCCGCCGAGACCACGGCGCGCAAGGAAGCCGAGAACGAACCGGCCGACGCGACCGAAAGGAAGCCGAGCGAGGAGCTCGACGTCAGCGCGGTGTTCGCCAAGCTCAAGCAGCTCGGCGGAAAGAACGAGCCGCACGAGGACTGAGCGCGCGAGGGTTCATCGGTTCGGCGCCGAGGCGAGGCTGGAGGTCTGGCGATGCCCTGCTACATCTGCACCGCCTGCGGCACGCAATACCCCGAGCGAGAGCAGCCGCCGGCGCAATGCCGCATCTGCGAGGAAGAGCGGCAGTATGTGCCGCCGCGCGGTCAAACCTGGACCACGCCCGCCGCCCTCGCGGTCGACCATCTCAACAGCTTCCGCGAATACGAGCCGGGCCTGCTCGGCATCGGAACGCGGCCGGCCTTCGCCATCGGCCAGCGCGCGCTGCTCGTGCGCACGGACGGCGGCAACGTGATGTGGGACTGCATCTCGCTGTTGGACGCGGCGACCGTCACGCTGATCAAGAGCCTCGGCGGCATCCAGGCGATTGCGATCTCGCATCCGCATTTTTACACGTCCATGGTGGACTGGGCGCGGGCCTTCGACGCGCCGATCCATCTCCACGCCGCCGACCGCGAATGGATCGTGCGGCCGGATGCCGCGATCAAGCCGTGGGAAGGCGACACGCTGAAACTGTGGGATGGCGTCACGCTCGTGCGCTGCGGCGGCCACTTCCCCGGCGGCACTGTGCTGCATTGGGCCGGCGGCGCCGGCGGCCGCGGCATCGTCTGTTCGGGCGACATCCTCAGCGTCACGCCCGACCGCAAATGGGTCAGCTTCATGCGCAGCTATCCGAATCTCATTCCGCTGCCGGCGGCGACAGTCGAGGCGATCGGCGCGGCGCTGGCGCCGTTTTCCTTTGAGAGAATCTACGGCCATTATTTCGACCGCGTCATTGCCCGCGACGGCAAGGCGGTTCTGACGCAATCGATCGCGCGCTATACCGCGGCGGTGACGGGATGACTGTACCGCTGCGGGCGCAGCGGCGCTCGGCTTTTTCCCGTAAGCATTCTTCCCGACCGCGACTCGTATCCGTAGCAATGCGCATGCGCGGCTTGATTTAAGTTCCCCTTCATCACTGCCGGTCACCATCGCGCTCGTCGAACTGGCTTGCGGAGACGCCAACATCCGCCTGCCGACGACGGAGTCGCGAGCCTACACGTGGCGCGCATCTCACCCCGGCCGCGCGGACCTGCCGCCTCCCACCCGGTATCCGCGCGGCCGATTCTTTTTCGGCCGGCAAAACGGCGCGCGAGCGCCGGACCCGGAATCCAGAGCGGCCAAGCAATGCCCTTGGCTCTGGATTCCGGGTTCGCGGGCTGACGCCCGCGCCCCGGAATGACTGTGAAAATTACTCCGCCGCCTTACGCGCCGCGACGATCTGGTCGGCGGTTCGGCCGGTCAGCTCGGCCATGTGATCGAACTTGAATGTGAACGAGCCGACGCCGGCGGTCGCCGACCGCACCTCGATGATGAGGTCGCCGATCTCCGATTCCGGCATTTGGGCCCGCACCACGTCCCAGCCCGCCCAACCGTCGCGCGCGTCGAAGCCGAGGATCTGGCCGCGCCGGCTCGACAGGATGGCGTTCATCTTGGCGGTCGCGTCGCTCGGGCAGACGATCTCGACCTCGTGGATCGGCTCCAGCAGGACCGGATTGCATTGCGGCAGGCCTTCCACGATGCCGATGCGGCCGGCGATGCGGAACGCCATGTCGGAGGAATCGACGGTGTGATAGGAGCCGTCGACCAGCGCCACATGCAGGTCGACCACCGGGAAGCCGAGCGGTCCGTGCTGGAGGGCTTCCTCCACACCCTCCTCCACCGCCGGAATGTAGTTGCGCGGCACCACGCCGCCGGTGATGCGCTCCTCGAACTGGAAGCCTGACGAACGCGGGAGCGGCTTGATCTCCAGCACCACGTCACCGAACTGGCCGTGGCCGCCCGACTGCTTCTTGTGACGGCCGCGGATGCTGATCGGCTTGCGGATGGTCTCGCGATAGCCGACCGCGGGCGGATGCGAGGTGACCGGCACCGCAAAGCGGTCGGCGAGGCGTTCCGTGGCGACGCGCAGATGCATCTCGCCCTGGCCCCAGATCACCACCTCGTGGCTCTCGGCCTTGTGCTCCACGCTGAGCGAGGGGTCTTCCTCCGTAAGCTTTGCGAAGGCCTGGCCGAGCTTGACGTCGTCCTTGCGCTCCTTGGCCTGCACCGCGATGGCGAGCACGGGCGCGTGGGGCTGGACCGAGGCCAGCGCGGCATGCGGCTGCTTGCCGGTCGACAGCGTGTCGCCGGTCTTGGCGCCGTCGAGCTTGCCGAAGGCGACGGTCTCTCCGGCATTCGCCGGCCCGCGCTTCTCGAAATGCTGGCCCATCACCTTGAACACGCCGGAGACGCGGCCGGCCTCGCCCTCCGGAGTATGGAAGGTGGTGCCGTCGCCGGCCTGACCCGCCAGCACGCGGGCGACCGACATCTTGCCGCCATGGGTGGTGTGGAAGGTCTTGAGCACCAGCGCCACCGACTCGCCATCGGCTTTGACGCCAAGCCGCGCCGCGGTCTCCTCGATCCCGGGCGCCTCGTGACGCAGCGCCTTGAGCAGGCGCAGGATGCCGTTCTGCCGCGTCGCGACGCCGAGCAGCACCGGGCACACCTGGCGCTCGCGCAGCTCCTTGGCGAGATCATCGAAGATGGCGTCGCGTGGCGGCTGGATGTCCTCGAGCAACTGCTCCATCAGCTTGTCGTCGTGATCGGCCAGCGTCTCCAGCATGGTGAAGCGCGCTTCCTTCTCACGGTCGAGATCCTCGCCCTTGAGATCGATGATCTCCGACGGCGCCGCCTCCCTGTAGACAAAGGCGCGCTCGAGCGCGAGATCGACGAAGCCGGAAATGATGTCACCGTTCCAGATCGGGATCTGACGCAGCAGGAGCGGCGCGCGCGAGGCCGGCTGCAGCAGCTTGAGCGTCTCGCGCACGCGCTTGTCGGCCTTGTCGATCTTGTTGAGGAACAGGAAACACGGAATGTTCTGGTCTTCCAGCTCGCGCAGGATCAATTGCAGTTGCGGGACCTTCTTCTCGTCGGCCTCGCACACCACCACCGCGGCATCGACCGCCGGCAGCACGCTGCGCATGTCGTGGAGAAATTCAATCGAGCCGGGACAATCGACAAAAACGTAATTGTCACCCATGAAAGTGGTGCTGGCGAAGGTCGCCTCGATGCTCATCTTGTGGCTGCGCGCTTCCTTGCCGGCGTCGCCGACAGACGTACCCGCATCCACCGAGCCCTGGCGCTGAATAGCGCCGGTGCGGGCGAGAATCGCCTCCAACAGTGTCGTTTTTCCGCTTTGGAAAGGGCCCACCAGCGCGATGCACCGGGGACCCTTGGGACCCGTGCCGTTTTGTCCCATCTTTACCTCCCTCGCCGGCCGGGGAAGTCGGACCTCGTTTCCCGGCCCTGTCACAATATCGTCTCAGGCCGCAGCGCGACTGGCAAGGGCGCATTGCTGGATACTGGCATGCGCCCGTCTCGCCTGTTCCGCGGCGAACCGGGTCGCAGGCAATCACTTGCCGGCAGGCAATGACTTGATAAAGGTCAAATCGACCACGCTTTGCACGTCGATGCGCTTGTCGATCAGGCTTTGCGCCTTGAACCAGGCGATTTCACGCGCGAGCGCGGCAGGTTCGAGCCGCGCCGTCGCATCCATGAAATAGACGGCGCCCACCACCACCGGCGCCGCGCTCTTGGCCGGATGGTCCGGAAAAAGATAGCGCCCGATCGCGGTCGCGGCACTGAGCGCCGCGTCGTCGAAATTGTGCTTGTGAAAAGGTTTCTGACGGAATAGGGCCGCCGCATAAGCGGCGGCGCCGCGGCGATAAGCGCGCACGAACTTCTCCACCATGGCGTGCCGGCCCGCGAGCGTCTTGGCGCTGGCGAACAGCGCACCCAAGGGCGTCGCGTCCACGCCGGAACACCAGCCGACAGGATAACCGCGGCCGGCAAGGAAGAGTTCGCGCGCCGACAGCGGCGGCAGGATCGCGGCGTCGACCTTGTCCATGGCCACCGCCTGCGCCACAGCGTCGACCGAATGCAGCGGCTTGAGCATGCCGGCGTTGAGAGCAAAGCCCTGGCGCTCCGCGATCAGCGCCAACTGATAGTGGTCGATACTGCCGAGCGCGGTCAGCGCGATCGTCTTGTTGGCGAGGTCGGCGAAGCCATGCAGGCCGCGCCCATGGGCCCCGTTGGAGGCGACGATCTCGCTGCCTTCATAGCCGCGCTCTTCGCGCACCTGCCCGGCGATCGCCTTCATCTTGCCGCTGCCGGCGAGCGCGAAGGCGCGCGCGCTGAACGCCATCAGCCCCAGATCGGCGGCACCCATGGCAAGCGCCTCCGCCGCCGCCGGCGCGTCGGGATAGGCGCGCATGGTGAGCGCCAGGCCCTCGGCTTTGAAATAGCCGCGCGCCGCCGCCAGGAACAAGACGGCATTGCCGACATCGCGCGTGGTGGCGACCGTCACCCGCTCGGCGGCCGAGGCGGGCGCGATCAGGCAGGCCAAAAACATGCAAAGCGCGAGGGCCCGGCAAATCATTTCGGCAGATTAACGGAGCGCCGCGCGATTCGCTTTCAGGCGTTCGTCCGAGACGCGCCCTGATACGCTCGGCCGTTCGAAGGAGCCTCGGCGGCCAGATGCGACCGCCAGCTCAGCCGATCCAGGACAGAATCAGCCTGGCGATGTCGTCGCTGTTTTTCTCCAGCATCATCATGTGGCCGTTGCCGGTGATCCCATGATCGCCGAGCTGCCAGAAGTCGGCCCTGGCCCCATTCTGATTCAGCCATTCCGCGATTCGCGCATCGGTCTCGCGCGTGTGATCGACGTCGTCGGCACCGATCACCACCAGCACCGGCTTGCCGACGAATTTCGCGAAGTCCGTCACCGTCATCTGCGCGCCGCCGATATTGCGGCGTTGGTAGAGCAGACGGGGGCCGACCGGCTGCAGCGATGCCGCGTAGCGGTCGGCGTATTCGCGCGGGAACTGCTTGCTCTTGCCGATCAGCTTCGAGGCGACAAAGTCCGGCGTGGCGAGGAACGGCGTCTTGTGATCGAGCGTGTAATTGGGGGTGCCGCGCAACTCCACCATGTCGGCGGTTTCGGACACGACGGTCGCGGCGGGCTGGATGTTGCCGGGGGGTCCGGGCGCGACAGCAACCAGTTTGGCGATGCGGTCGCCGTATTGCTCGAGCAGTTTCCAGCCATAGGGGCCGGACATCGAATGGGTCATGACCACCGCCGGCTCGCCCGCCGCCATCAAGGCCTCGGCAAGTCCTGCGACCACGACTTCGCCGGTGAGCACGTCACCCGCCACGTAGCCGCTCCGCCCGCTGCCCGGCCAGTCCGGAACGACGACCTTGTGGCCAGCGCGGGCGAAGATGTGCGCCCAACCAGGCCGGCCGTCGGCCGTCATCAGATAGCAGGATCCAGTATGGGCGCCGCCATGGATCAGGAACATCGGCGGCTTGCGGGGGCTCGCCGCGATTGGCGCGAGGACCTCGTAGTAGACGGCGGCATTCTCGGTCAGACCGCTGGAATAGCGGATGCCGGGCTGCGCATGGGCCGCCGCAGGCGCGGCGGCAGGTCCCGTGGCGGTGCCGAATGCAGGCAAATCTTATTTGAGGTTGCCGCAGAAGCGCTGGATGCGCTTGCAGGCTTCCTCCAGGTCCGCGGTCGCGGTGGCATAGGAGATGCGGAACGCCGGGCCGAGGCCAAAGGCCGTGCCCTGCACCACCGCGACGCCTTCCGCCTCCAACAGCTCGGTGACGAAGTCCTGGTCGCTTACGAGCTTGTTGCCGCTCGGCGCCGTCTTGCCGATGGTGCCCTCGCAGGAGGGATAGACGTAGAAGGCGCCCTCCGGCATCGGGCATTTGATGCCGTTCGCCTGGTTGAGCATGGACACCACCAGGTCGCGGCGCTCCTTGAAGATCTTGTTGTGCTTCGGGATGAAGTCCTTCGGCCCGTTCAGCGCCTCGACCGAGGCCCATTGCGACGCCGCCGCCGGGTTCGAGGTCGACTGCGACTGGATCATGGCCATGGCCTTGATCAGCGGCTCCGGACCTCCGGCAAAGCCGATGCGCCAGCCGGTCATGCAATAGGCCTTGGAGACGCCGTTGATGGTGAGCGTGCGCTCGTAGAGCGTGGGCTCGATCTGCGCCGGCGTGAAGAACTTGAAGTCGTCATAGACGAGATGTTCGTACATGTCGTCGGTCATGACATAGACATGCGGGTGCTTGACCAGCACGTCGGTCAGCGCCTTGAGCTCGTCACGCGTATAGGCGGCGCCGGACGGGTTGGACGGCGAGTTCAAGAGGAACCATTTGGTCTTCGGCGTGATGGCGCGCTCGAGCTGCGCCGCCGTCAGCTTGAAGCCGGACTCCATGGTGGTGACCACCTCGACCGGCTCGCCGCCGGCGAGCAGCACCATGTCGGGATAGCTCACCCAGTAGGGCGCCGGGATGATCACCTCGTCGCCCGGGTTCAGCGTCGCCATGAAGGCGTTGTAGAGCACCTGCTTGCCGCCGGTGCCGACGGTGATCTGTTTGGCGGTGTAGTCGAGCCCGTTCTCGCGCTTGAACTTCTTGGCGATCGCGTCCTTCAGCTCCGGGATGCCGTCGACATTGGTGTATTTCGAGGCGCGCCCGTCGCGGATCGCCTTGATCGCGGCCTCCTTGATGTTGTCGGGCGTGTCGAAGTCAGGCTCGCCGGCGCCCAGGCCGATGACGTTGCGGCCGGCCGCCTTGAGCGCGCGCGCCTTGTCGGTGACGGCAAGCGTGGCCGAGGGTTTCACGCGCTTGAGGCTGTCGGCGAGGAAGGCCATAGGAGTTCTCCGTTGCGCCGCAGCACGGGCGCCGCGCAGTTCCTAATCCCGGCGTCGCGCCCCAGCAAGACCCCATCTGGTGAAGAAAGGCGATGGCATTCATTGACGCCGTCGATACGAGGCGGTGCGGCACCACGCCGCGCGCAGCACGGCAATGGGCCGGTTTTGACCGTGCCGGTTAACCGGCGGGCAAGGCTGATCGTGCTACCAGCCGGGGACAGCCTCAGCGGGAACATGGCATGACCTGGGACGCGGCGGGATTGCGCCGGCTCGACCTCATGATCTGGAGCCTGGTCGCGGGAACGGCCGGGATCACCCTCGCCATCGCCCCCATCTACGGCTTCATCCTGGTCTTCCCCAGCTTCATCGCCCCCGCCGGCACCTGCCTCATCCTTATCCTGGTCGCCCGCTACTACCGCGACCGCCGCGCCGACCCCTACCTCGCCTCGGCACTGGCCAGCACCGCCCAGGTGATCGCCTTCGCCGCCGTCGGCGCCCCCCTCTCCTATGTCGCCGCCGCCACCACGGGCGGCTGGCCACTGCAGGATGCCGCCTTCGATGCCTTCGACCGCGCGATGCGCTTCGATTGGAACGGCCTGCTCGCGCTGATGCGGGAGTGGCCGGATGTCCATTTGGTCATGCGGCTGATCTACATGTCGCTGAGCGTGCAGATCACCGCCGTGGTGCTGGTGCTGGGCTTCACCGGCCGCCTCGCCTGGCTGCGCGTCTATACGCTCGCGTTCATCTTTGCCGCGCTCAGCTGCATCGTCATTTCCGCCTTGGTGCCGGCCGAAGGCGTCTGGATGTTCGAAGGCCTCAAGCACAGCGACCCGCTGCTGCCGGTCAGCAATGGCGCCTGGCCGGTCTATGCCGCGCTGCGTGACGGCAGCCTGCGCCTGCTGATGGCGCGCGGCGCCGAGGGCATCATCACCTTTCCCAGCCTGCATGCCGGCCTGGCGGTGATTTTGATCGTCGCACTGTGGCCGGTGCGCCTGCTGCGCTGGGTCAGCGCCGTACTCAACACGCTGATGTTGGTGGCAACGCCGATCGACGGCGCGCATTACCTGACCGACGTCCTCGCCGGCATAGTTGTCGCCGCGGTTTCGCTCCTCGCCGCCCGCGCGCTTGTGGCCCGCTTCGCCCCCCAATCGGATACCGCTGCGGATGAGAAATTCATCGGCTATGCGCAAACGCCGCAAATAGCCGCAGAATAATCTTCCAAGCATCGTTGTCTTGACAGCGCGATTATTCGATAATCGATCCGATTTTCAGATCGCGCGTCATCAACATGCTGCCGCTCGGTCATGCAATTGCCGAACTCAAACGCTTTCTTAGGACGCGTCGCGGGAACGCGCTGGCGCACGATACGAAAGACGAAACACGGCATGTACACGCTCTATTCGATGCAGCGTTCCGGCAACAGCTACAAGGTCCGCTTGGCGCTGGCGCGGCTCGGCGTTCCCCACAAGCTGGTCGAGGTCGACATCTTGAAGGGCGAAAGCCGTACGCCCGAGTTTCTCGCCAAAAATCCGAACGGCCAGATTCCGCTGCTCGAAGTCGCGCCCGACCGTTATCTCGCCGAATCGAATGCCATCCTCTGGTATGTCGCCGGCGGCACGACGTTGGCGCCGGAAGACCGCATCGCTCGCGCCGAAGCGCTGCAATGGATGTTTTTCGAACAGCACAGCCTGGAACCGAATATCGGCGCCGCCTATTTCTGGCTGGCGCTGATCAAGGGCGGGCGCGACCTGCAGCGCCACGCGCTCGAGGATTGGATGGAGAACGGCTACGCGGCGCTCGGCGTCATGGAAATGCACCTTTCCAAACATCGCTTCTTTGTCGGCGAGCACTACACCGTCGCCGACATCGCGCTTTATGCCTATACCCATCTCTCCCAGTCTTGCGACTTCGACCTCGGGCGCTATCCGGCCGTCCGCGCCTGGCTCACGCGCGTGGCCGCCGAGCCGGGCCATGTGCCGATCGACTGGCAGCCGCAGCCGCTGCAGGCGGCGGAGTAAAGGCGCGCCGGCCGGGCTTGGTCGGACGTTTCCTATGCCAGGCAGTTCCCCGACGTAAACCGCACCGACAACCCTCAATCCAATGAGCGCAACCAATCCGCAAAGGATTCGATGAGCGCGCGCTCGGGATGCGCCGGCAGGTGCACGAGGTAGAAGCCGTTGCCGTGCAGGGAAAGTTCACGCGCCTTCACCGGCAATCCGCTCCTGAGCGCGTCACCGACAATCGGCTTCGTCGCAGCGCGCAAGAGATGCCGGCGCAGGCGCGTTTACCTTTTGTTTACCATTGTCACGAAATGGCCGCGGTTCGTGACCGCCTGCGCCCCAATGGCGCCGAATCGGCGCCCGCTTCGCCGCCGATCATGGCTCCATCGATACGGGTGATTCGATGAAGCACATTATGAGCAAGCGCCTCGACAGCACCGGTTTCCGCGCGCCGGCCAAGCGCCCGCTCGGCCAGGAGCGGCGCTCTGTCATGCTCGCCGAGCTGGTCGCCATCATCGCGCTCGCCTTGTCCACCATGGTCACCGTGACCGTGCTCACGGTCGGCATCGCCCGCGCCAATGTGGTCGATGGCGTGATCGGCCACGAAAGCAGCCTGTTCGGCATCGCCCTGCTGCTCGGCCTGATCTTCATCGGCGTCGGCGGCTTCGCCATGCGGCCCGGCAACAGACGCCGCTGAGCGCCCCCGCTGTTGAAACCTTCCGTCCCGTCGTACAGTTTAAGCGGCGGAGGTTTTACATGCGCCACGTCCTGACCTTGCTCGTTGCGCTCGTCGCCGCCAGTAGTGCGCGGGCCGCGCCGCCGGTGTTTCCGTCCTCGGCCGGCAATCTCGCGGTCGAGACGCTGGCCGGGGGGCTGGTGCATCCCTGGTCGCTCGCCTTCCTGCCCGATGGCCGCATGCTGGTGACCGAGCGGCCCGGACGCATGCGCATCGTCAGTCGTGGGGGCGCCTTGTCGCAGCCGATCGCCGGCGTGCCCAAGGTCTTTGTCCATGCGCAAGCCGGCTTGATGGACGTGATCCTGGCGCGCGATTTCGCCAAGAGCCACGAGATCTTCTTTTGCTATGCCGAGCCTTATCAAGGCGGCGGCCGCATCGCGGTGGCGCGCGCAAGGCTGATCGAAGGGCGTCGCCTCATCGACCAGACCGATCCGCGCCTGGTCGCGGTCAGTGTGATCTTCCGCCAGCGTGGCCCGGCCGACCGCGGAGCGAACATCGGCTGCCGCATGGTGCAGGCCGAGGACGGCAACCTGTTCGTCACCCTCGGCGATCATTTCAGCGAGGCCAAGCTGGCGCAGACGCTCGACAACGACATCGGCAAGCTCGCGCGCATCACGCCGGACGGCAAGGCGCCGCCCGACAATCCTTTCGTCGGCAAGCAAGGCGCCTTGCCGGAAATCTGGGCCTATGGCCTGCGCAATCCGGAAGGCCTCGCGCTCAATCCCGCCAGCGGCGAATTGTGGGAGCAGGAGCACGGGCCCAAAGGCGGCGACGAGATCAACATCATCAAGAAGGGCGGCAATTACGGCTGGCCGGTCGTCTCCTTCGGCGTGAACTACGACGGCTCGCCGGTCGGCACCGGCAAGCGGCACCACGCCGGCATGATCGATCCCATCTGGCACTGGACGCCGTCGATCGCGCCCTCCGGCATGGCCTTCTACACCGGCGATCTGTTCCCCGGCTGGAAGGGCAGCCTCGTCAACGGCGCGCTCAAATTCGAGCTGCTGTCGCGGCTGGTGCTCGACGGCAACAAGGTGGTGAAGGAGGAGCGCCTGCTGCAAGGGCTGAACGAGCGTATCCGCGACGTGCGCCAGGGGCCCGACGGCGCGCTCTATCTGCTCACCGACAACGCCGCCGGCCGCATCCTGCGCGTCGCGCCGGTGAAGTGAGCGGCACTCGCGGTCATTAGCAGCATCAACTGCCGGTCGGGTCGAAGCTGACCCGGCCGGCTTTTCAATCGTTAGCGAGCGCCCATCCTCTCACTTCTGCGGTTTGATGTGTGCCTGCGCCGCAACCTTCTTCCATTTTGCGCGATCGGCGCGGATGAAGGCGGTGAACTCGGCCGGGCTGTCCGAGCTCGGCGTTGCACCGAGGTTTTCCAGCTTCTTCACGACATCGGGCTCATTGACGGCCTCGGCGAAGACCTTCGATATTTTGGCGACGATATCCGCCGGCGTGCCGGCCGGTGCGACTACGCCAACCCAGGAGGTCACGTCGAAGCCGGGGACGGTTTCCGCGATGGCCGGGATGTCAGGCGCCAACGGCGTGCGCTTGCTACTTGCAACGGCAATGGCCCGCAGCCGGCCCTGCTTCACATGGGGCCACACCGTGCTCATATTGTCGATGGTGAGCTGGACATTGCCGGCGATGAGATCGTTGATCGCCGGCGCACTGCCGCGATAGGGCACGTGCACCATCTTCGTGCCGGTCATCAGCATGAAGAGCTCGCCAGCGAAGTGGCTCGTCCCGCCCACGCCCGAACTGCCGAAGTTCAACTTGCCGGGCTTGCGCTTGAGCAAAGCGATCAGATCCTTCACGGTTTTGACCGGCAGCTTCGGGTTCACCACCAGCATGTTGGGGAAGGTCGCCAGCAACGTCGCCGGTGCGAAACTGGTCACCGTATCGTAAGGAAGGTTTGAGCGATAGGCCGGCAGCACCGCATGGGTCGAGGCGGTCGCCACCAGCAGCGTGTAACCGTCAGGCCGCGCGCGTGCCACGAATTCGGAAGCGATCGCGCCGGTCGCGCCGGCCCGGTTGGTGACGAAGACCGTGTGGCCCCATTTCTGGCTGACTCTCTGGGCGACGAGGCGCGCGATCACGTCGGTGGTGCCGCCGGCGGGAAACGGCACCACCAGCTCGACGTTCGCCGCCGGATAATTGGCCGCATTGCCCTCCGCCACGGCGCCGGTCGCCAGTGCGCAGAGCAAGCCTGTGGCCACCAACATTCCGAATTTCTTGCTTCCCATTAGAGCCTCCCTTACTCATTCGTTCTGGTTTCACGCTTTGTTACGGCGACGCATCGAAATACGTCGCCGCATTGCTCCTCAGCACCTTTCCGAGAATCTGTTCGGAATAGCCTTCCGACTCCCAGTCCTTCAGGACCTTTTCGTAGCGGAGTACCGGAAAGTCGCAGCCCCACATGATGCGGTCTTGCATGCGACCGGCGATGGCCTGCTTGAGCGCGGGGGTAAATTGACGGGGGCCCCAGCCGTGCAGCTCGTAGCTGACATTCGGCTTATGCCGCAGGATGGCGAGCATCTCGTCCTGCCAAGGCCAAGCCGGCCGAGCGGCGAGAATCTTCAGCTCGGGATGGCGAGCGGCGACTTCGTCGATGTGACGCGGGTGGCCGTGATCGAGCACGATGCCTTGGCCGCCCGGCAGCCCCTGCCCGATGCCGGTAAGGCCGGTCAATATCATGATTGGCCGATCCGCCTCGCGCGCCAACTGATAGAACGGCTCCCAGCGCCGGTCACTCGCAGGAACGCCGGTGACCTGCCCGTTCACGCACAGGCCGATGAAACCTGCCTCGGCGGCGAGCGCGCGGTCGAATTCACGGATGGCCTCCAGCGGCCGCGACGGATCGAACTGCAGCCAATGGCCGAAAATAACGTCCGTATTCGCGCGCTGAACCGCGAAGGCATAGTCGTGATGCTGGCGAATTTCCTCGATCGGCAGAAACTTGGTGAAGGACAAATCGAGGATCACGCGAACATTGTGTGTGCGGAAGTAACTGGTCATCTCCTCTTCGGAGAAGAAGGTCGCCTTCGTTTTCCAGATATTTTCCTGCTGGGCCAGTTCAGCCTCGGTGCGGAAAATGTAGCCGCGCCGGGTGCCCCAGTGCGAATGGCAGTCGAAGATTGGTAAAGGCTCGGTCATCAGGGACCTACTGCGGTTTGCGCCGGTCAATGAGGCGCTTGATCTTTGACGTCTGTGTCAGGCCGGTGAACCGTTCGAGCCCACCACGTTCCACGACTTCGACGCCGATGGTGACGCCCAGGGATTGCTTCAGCCGCGCCATCAGGCTCGCCGCCAATTGCTGCCCGGCGACATCCGCCTGCAGCATCTCCACGTGAACTGTTAGCTCCTGGCGGCCTTGCGCATCGCCATCGAGGAAACAGACATATTCGCCCGTCGTGCGGGCATCTTCGGCCACGATCGCACTGATCGCCTCGGGAAAGACGTTGACGCCCCGGAGCTTCACCATGTTGTCGCTGCGACCATAGATGGCGGCGAGGCGGGGATGGCTGCTACCGCAAGCGCATTCACCAGTCGCAAGCGCCGTGACGTCGTTCATGTTGTAGCGGATCATCGGCGCTGCATGTTTGAACAGCGTGGTGATGAACACGACACCCTTCTCGCCCGGCGGCTTCGGCTTGAGCGTGTCCGGATCGTTCACCTCCATGACGAAGGCGTCCTCGAACACGTGCATGCCGTTCTTATGCCGGCACTCAGCGGCCATGGTGCCGCATTCGTTGCAGCCATAGGTGTCGAAGACGTCCGCGCCCCAGAGCGCCTCCAACGAGGCGCGGTCGTCGACGCCAAGATGGACGATGAGGCCTTTGACGTTGAGGGCGTGCGGATCGACGCCGAGCTCGTCGCGCGCGACCAGCCCCATATGACGCAAATAGGCGGGAAACCCGATGAGGAACTTCGCCCGCCAGGCCTGCAAAAGCTCGATCTGACGCCGGGTCGGTGTCTGAGCTCCGGAGCCAGTCATCAGCGGAATCGCGCCAGTGTATTTCCAGATGCCCTCGCGGGCCAGCACGCCGCCATTGGTCAAGCCCATCGACAGGGCGACCTGCACTAGATCGAAGGGACGCACGCCCTGCATGTAGAGGCGGCGGCCGGTGATGATGTTCATGACCTCGCGGTCGCGGGGCGTGAAGATCATCGGGCGCGGCAGGCCGGTGGTACCGCCGCTGGTCTGCAGGATCAGCGGCATCGGCGCGTCCGACTGCGGATCGATGCCGATGTAGTCCATCCACGGCGCGTTGGTATCGCCGGTTTCACGGAGATCGCGCACCGAGAAGGGCGGGATTTTCTCCAGGTCATCGAGCGAGCGGATGTCGCCCGGCTCCATGCCCTGGGCACCCCAATGACGCCGATAAAAGTGAACCTGCCAGGCGCGCGTCATTTGACGCAGGAAGCGCTCGTTCTGCAATTCACGTATCGAGCCGCGGGGCAGCCGGTAATGCGTTTCGAAATATTCGGGCGCTGGCGGGAATTCGCGCCACAGCGCCTCGAAATCGAGCGACGCGTGATAGCGGGGGATGCCGCCAGGAGCCAAGGAGTTCTGCATACTTCCGCTTGCCCGCGCGGCCATGTCGCCTGGACAGCCGCCCAATTTTGTGCACATAGTGCACATAATGATCGCTAAATGAACATTAGATGAAACCGCGCCGTCCGGTCAAACAGTCCCCCTCGCCCGACGACCGTGCAATTCAGCCCGCAAAGGTCGAGTCGGAAAGCCAGTTCGCCTTCGTCCGTTCTCTCGGGCGCGGCTTGGCGGTGATTACTTCGTTCGGCGAGCAACGGCCGCAGCAAACGCTGTCCGAAGTCGCCGAGGCGGTCGGCATCGACCGCTCCACGGCACGGCGCTTTCTGCTCACCCTGGTTCAGCTCGGCTATATCGAGCAGGAAGGCCGCCTGTTTCGGCTGCGTCCGCAGGCGCTGCAACTCGGCTACGCCTATCTCTCATCGCTGCCATGGTGGCGGGGCGCCCAGCGCATCGCTGAAAGGCTCCGGGACAAAGTAGGCCATAACTGCGCCATCGGCGTCCTCGATGGCGGTCACGTGCTCTATGTCGCCTACGCGTCGACCGCGCGGTTTCCCGTGTTGAATCGCTCGGTAGGTGTGCATCTGCCCGCGTTCGCTACAGCGATCGGCCGCATTCTGCTGGCGAATCTCGAACCGGAGGCCATCGAGCGACATCTTGCGCAGACGCACCTGCAGAAGCTGACCCCGACGACGCTCATTGACCGCAAGCAAATCCTGCAGGCGCTCGCCGACATTCGCAGAAACGAATTTGCCTATGTCGACCAAGAGCTGGAAGTCGGCCTGCGCTCCATCGGCGTGCCTATTCATAACCGTGGCGGCGACGTCGTCGCGGCGATGAGCATCAGCTTGGTCGGCGGCAGACTGGCGCGTAAAGTCGTCTCCGACCGGTATCTGTCGGCGCTTCGCGACAGCTCCAAGGAAATCACCGAAACGCTTCCCTACTGAAGAGGCGATAGGCGTGATTCTTCACGCGGCACCGAGCCACAACAGCCCGGCGGCGATGGTGATCACAGTCAGCGGCGCGCCGATGAGGAAATAGGAGCGGAAATCAACCTCGACGCCACGCGCCTTGGCACGCTGCGCGACGATCAAATTGGCCACCGAGCCGACCAGGGTGAAATTGCCGGCGAAGGTCGCCGCCATGGCGACGACGAGCCAGGCGCGTTGCGGATCATGAAGCTCGGTCACGAACGGCTTGAGCACCAGCACCGCCGGCACATTGCTGACGATGTTGGAGAGAACCGCCGTCACCACGCCGAGCCAAGCCATGTCGTCGAGGCGCAGGCTGCCGATCAGTAGCGGCAGGTGCGGCCGGATCACCGTCTTTTCCAGCCCGGCGACGACGATGAACAGGCCGGCGAACATGATGAGCAGCGGCCAGTCGATCTCGCGATAGATCTTGCCCGGCCGCACCCGGCGGGTGAGCAGCAAAAAGGCGCCGCCGAGGATGGCGACCTTGGCGACGGGCTGGCCCAGGAAGAACAGGATGACCATGATCGCCACCACCAGCACGGTCTTGATCAGCAGCGCCGCGTGATAACGCGGCCGTCGCAGCGGTGTTTTCGCCAAGGCGCCGTCGAAAAATTCGGCGCGGTGGACCACGGCGATCAACAGGAACGTGACGATGAGGCCGAAGGCGGCGACCGGGGCGAGCGCGGCGGCAAAGGCGGCATAGGGGATGCCGGACAGGCTGCCGATGATGATGTTCTGCGGGTTGCCGGTGATGGTGGCGACGCTGCCGATATTGGAGGCCATGGCGATCGCCAGCAGATAGGGCAGCGGATTGCGCTTGAGCCGCTCGACCACGTCGAGCACCAGCGGGGTCATGACCAGGCAGATGGCGTCGTTGACCAGGAAGGCGGACAAGAGGCCGGAGACCAGGATGACGGCGACGAGGAGGACGAGCGGATGACGCACATGGCCGACGATCCAATGGTTGACCAGGCCGAAGAAGCCGGACACGCGCAGGTTCGCCACCACGATCATCATGCCCAGCAAGAGGGTGATCGTGTCGAAGTTGACGGCGCGGTAGGCCTCGTCGAGCGACAGCACGCCGGCGCCCACCATGAGGCTGCCGCCGAGCAGGGCGGCGCCGGCGCGGTCGATGCGGTAGACCGGGATCTTGCCTAAGGCGACGATGAGGTAGGTCGCGGCGAAGATCGCCACGGCGACCGCGGTGGTGGCATCGGGCATGCGCAGGGCCAGGAGGTGGGGCGAATCCGCTTCTCCACCTTAACATTTTCCCCCAGACCGGTGTTCCGCCCCGCCTGGCGCCGCCGAAGCGCCGCGCGGGCGCGATCCACAGCCCGTTCCCCTGTCACCGCGCCTTCACAGCCGCGGGGTATGAGGGCCTCGCTCAAGTGATGTGTTGCGTTAAGCGTACAAGCACTCGCGGTCCCGTGCGGCTAGACCCTGCTCTCCCGGGACCGCGACTTTTTTGCCGACCGCCGCCGCCCGCGCAAGCAAAGAGGCGCGCCGGGGTGGCGCGCCTCCTCTCCGTCATCGTTGGGAGGTCGCGCAGCGTCCAGGCTGCGCGGCCTCGCCGGTTCAGCGCAGGTGCGTCGACGTGATCCGCCCAAACACGGCGTAGGGATGCCGCGCTTGCGGACGCTGTATTTGCGGACGACGCATTTGCGGACGCTCTATTTGCGGCCGGTGTTGCCGCCGATCGATCTGCCGGCAATTCGGCCAGCGACCAACCGTCCCGCGCGGGCAGCTATGGTGCTGCGGCTGCTTCTGCACGGCCGGGACGCAGCGATGGCCCCGGCGGATCGTGCCGCGCGGGCACGATTGGACGATCGGCTCGCAGCGATGCCCTCTCCGCACCGTGCCACGCGGGCACGACTGGACGATGGGCTCACAGCGATGCCCTCTCCGCACCGTGCCGCGCGGGCACGACTGGACGATGGGCTCACAGCGATGCCCTCTCCGCACCGTGCCGCGCGGGCACGGCTCGATGATCGGCACGCAGCGATCGCCACGCCGCACCGTCCCTTGCGGGCACGGGTGGACGATCGGCACGCAGCGATCGCCACGCCTGACCGTCCCATCCGGGCATTCGCGGTGGATGGTCACGCAGTCATGGCCTCGCCTGACCGTACCCGGCGGGCACGATTGCGGCGGCGGGGGCGGCGGCGGCGGCACGAAGCGATGGCAGTTCGGCCAATCGCCGACGGTCCCGGGCGGACAATGCTGCGGCGGCTCGGGCGGACGCTGCACGTTGCGGCACTGGCCGTCGACCAGACGGTAGCCGGGCGGGCAGCGCGGAGGCGGCGGCGGCTGCTTGTGGCATTCCCGCGCGGGAATGTGCGCGGTGGCGCCGTCGCTGTCGTCGGCCGGGTTCGTGTTCCACGGCGAACCGCCCGGCGCGAACTCGATATGCGCGACGTTGCGCAGATCGCATTGGCCACGCCGAACCGCGCTTTCCGGGATCCACACGACCACCAACAGATGCCGGCTGGCGCCGACAGGCAGGAAGGTCGTGGGGTGGACGCAGTTGAATCCCGGACCGGAGGCCCAACAGCTCCAGGGCGGCATCGGCGAGAAGCCGATGAGCGATCCCGGAGGCAGTGACGGGTGGTCGGAGATGAGCAGCGGGCCAAAATAGGGGCTCGGCCCGGTATTGCGGACGGTGATCGCGAAGCGGCAGGCCCAGCCCGCGCCCCAGCGCGTGCATTGACCGATCGCGCGCTTATGCAGCCGCAGATTGGTCGGATGCCCATGCGGAGGCGGGAACGGGATGTGCACTTCGACACCCGGCACGAAGAAGCCCGGGGGCAATTCGCCGCGCATTTCGAAGCTCTCGCCGCTGCACGGCTGCCAGATGGCGACGTCGCCGAGATGGCCGGCCTTTTCCGGATCGCCGAACAGGCCGTCATAGTCGACGTAATAGGCCTGCGCCGGCGGCACGTTTTGCGGACGCACCAGCGAGGCGTCGTTGCCTTGCAGGCCGTGCACGTCGGCCGGACCGTTGCCGTCGTCGACGGCGTCCGGGTTTTCGCTCGAGCGCAGGCGGCTGCCGGTCGACCACAGCGTGGCATTGCACGTGCCGGGCACCAGCGCGCCGGTCTCCCGGTCATGTGCATAGCCGAGCGCAATGCCGCCGTCGGCGAAGCGGAATTCCGGCCGCATGCCGATGGCATATTCATCGGCGTCCGGCGCCCACACGCTCGGCGTCGACGGATCGTCGGGCGTCTCGCGGTGATAGCGGACGACCGAAGACTTGCCGGGCTCGGCATAGACGGAGAAGTCGTAGCTGCCGCGCGGCGCACCGCGCTGCGCCAGCAGCATACGGCCCTGGCCGTCGAACAGCATGTCGGTGATCGGGCCGTCGCCGGGCAACGCCTTGGCGTCGAGCTCCCAGCGCGGATCGCCGGCGAAATCGCCATTGCTGGCGATGCCGATCGAGAACACCTGCAAGCCGCCGGCCACCGCGTAGTAGAGCCGGCCGTCATGCACGGCCATGCCCCAGACCATGCGGTCCTTCTGGGTATAGCCCCAGGTCGCCGGGTTCTGGCTGTCGAAGGACGGACTGGTGATGTCCATCGTCTTGCCGTCGTCGGCAACCGGTGGCTGACCGATCGCCGGCCGACCGTTGACGCCGTGATCGAAACTGTCGAGCACCTGGCCGTCGGCGGAGATGCGGTAGATCAGGCCGGTGTCGAGATCGGAGGCGAAGAACTGCTGATGCTGCCGGTCGAACACGACGCCGCCGACGCCGGGACCGCTGTTGCCGGGCAGGCTGGCAAACGCAGTTACGGCACCGGTGGTGCCGTCGACCCGCCAAATGGTGCCGGGATTGCCGGGGGCCGGGCCGAACTGGCCGGCCATGAATTGCGCGCCGGGCTGGCCTGTCTTCAGGCGATCGGGCTGGCCGTCGCCATTCGCATCGGGTCCGACGATCTGAATGCCGTAGGCCGAGGTGGCGCCAAGATAGATATTCGGCACCGGCCGGCCGAGACCATCGTCAAGGGTCACGGCAAACACCTGGCCGACTTCGGCGGCGGTGATCTGCCGCTTCACCGGCGCGGGCGCGAGCTGGCCGTGCGGACCGCTGCCGAGCGCGGAGAGCGACAGAATCTCGGCGGACGGGCCGCGCTGGTCGATGACGAAATAATCGAGCGGATTGGCGCCGGCGGGGACCGGCGTATCGAGCGGCCTGATGCCGGAGAACCCGGTCACGACGGCATCGCCGCGCGCCAGGCCGGTGTCTTGCGCCTCGGCCTGAGAGCCGAAAGCCAGGAACGCGAGCAGAGCCAGGCCCAGTCTCAGTCGGGGAAAGGTTGATGTCGTCATGATACGAGTCCTTTCATGCGATGGGGTTGCTCCCGGACGTGGGTCGCGCCGGTCTCCCATCGGGTTCAGAAGGCCCGTTTACGTTCGTCGTGGCGCCGTAGGCGCCGACGTCAGCTTCTCATGCGTTCTTGAAGGATAGCGCAGATAAGTGCGCGGCGCATCGTCACGCCGCGGGTATAATACGGTGGGCGCGCAGCGTGGCACGCAGAAGCGCCCGACAAGAAGCGTCCCCAGGCATGTGTCGCGTGAACGCGCCAATGCGTTCAAAGCCGTTGTCAGCAAGCGTCTGAATATGCGGCGCGCACTGTCTTCCCTCCCCCGCGAAGCGGTGCGGGGGTCGGCGGCCATCGCTTCGGTGATGCGAGCCGGGTGAATGCGGACATCGCGCGAACGAGGCTCGTCTTCGACGTGAAGGAGGATGTTACATAATGTCGGATATCCAAGCGCCATATCCGACAATTCATAACATCGCCGGACGGGCCCGGCGTAAAGCCTAGACAGTGCTTTGACGTGCTGCCGAATGACTGATCACCGAGACCTGACCGCCGATTTCTGATTTCTGGCCCCCACCCTCGACCCCTCCCCACCCCACGCGGAGCCCGTGCGCGGACGGTGCGAAGCGCCGATCCGCGTGCGCGCGCGGGGAACGGAGATGAGAGGTCGCGCAATCATCAAACAGGCGCCAAAAAAGATTTCATCGCATTCGCGCCGATTGCGCGCGGTTTTGCCGACAGGCCGCTAACCATAGCGCAGTTTGAGCAGCAGAATCGGCGCCATCAGCACCAGCGTCACCGCGTTGGCGCCGATCAGCGGCCAGTCGTGAATGGCCAGCCCGTAGATCAGCCACAAGGCGACGCCGAGGGTGAAGGCGGCCGTCGCCGGCAGCGACAGCGCCCGCGTTTCCTTCTCGCGCAACACTTTCAGCGCCTGCGGCAGCCAGCACAGCGTGGTGAGCGTGGCGCCGAGGGCGCCGATGATGTCGATGGAGCGGGCGAGCAACATGGCCTTGCCATAGCCGCGATTCGGTTCTGCTATGATGACAACTGACCGGAGCCGCCCATGACCGACGCCGCCCGCCGTCTCGCCTGCGCCCGTTGCGGCACCGTGTTTCAATGCGGCGCCGGCACCGGCGACTGCTGGTGCGCGCACGAGGCGTATCGGCTGCCGCTGACCGAGGCGGGAGCGGCGGAGGACTGCCTCTGCCCCGCCTGCCTGCGCCGGGAGGCGCAACGCCATGCTGGTGACACGATGTCGGCCTAGGCCTCGCGCCCCAAAACGTTAACGAACCCCGCGCGCGGCGTTTTTCAACGTCGCGCGTCTGTCGTATGAGCCGCCGATGTTCCGCCTGCTCGAAGGCCGCCTGCCGCCGACCGCCGCCCCGGACGAGGCCGTGCCGCCCGACGGGCTGGGCGCGTTCTATTGGCATTTCGCGCGCCAGGCCAAGGGCCTGTTCGCCGCGCTGTTCGCCATCGGCTTCATCGTGGCGTTGCTCGACGTCACCATCCCGGTGTTCATCGGCAAGGTGGTCACGCTGATCAGCAACGCCCGGCCGCAGGACCTGCTCGCCGAGTCCTGGCCCATGCTCGCCGGCATGGCGGCGGTGCTGCTCGTCGCCCGCCCGCTCGCCATCATGATCCAGCACCTGGTGATGAGCCAGGCGATCACCTGCAACGTGCAGAACCTGATCCGCTGGCAGAACCACTGGCACGTGGTGCGCCAGTCCTGGGCCTTCTTCCAGAACGACTTCGCCGGCCGCATCGCCAACCGCGTGATGCAGACCGGCACCGCCATCCGCGAAAGCCTGGTGGCGCTGCTCACCGCGGTCTGGTCGATCCTGATCTACGGCACCTCCTCGCTCATCCTGCTCGCGCATGCCGATGCCTGGCTGGCGGTGCCGATCCTGCTGTGGTTCGCCGCCTATGTCGTGATGCTGCGCATCTTCGTGCCGCGCATGCGCGACAACTCGAAGATCGTGTCGGAAGCGCGCTCGGCGCTGGCCGGGCGCATCGTCGACACCTACACCAACATCGTCACGGTCAAGCTGTTCGCCCGCGACAAGGACCAGGACGCCTATGTGCGCGAGGCGGTCGACCACCATACCGACCAGTTTCACCGGCAGTTGCGGCTCAACACCTGGTTCGCGCTGACGCTGACGCTGCTCAATGCGTTCCTCATCACCGCGACCGGCGCCTTCGCCATCGTGCTGTGGCGGCTCGGCCATGTGGACGTCGGCACCGTGGCCATGGCGCTGCCGATGACCATGCAGATCGTCTCGGCGTCGGGTTTCGTCGCCTGGCAGGTCACCGGCATTTTCGAGAATGTCGGCGTGGTGCAGGAAGGCATGCTCACCATCGCGCAGCCGCACGCGCTGACCGACAAGGCGGACGCCCTGCCGCTGACCGTCGCGCGCGGCGCGGTCACCTTCGATCACGTGCGCTTCGGCTATGGCCGCGAGAGCGGCGTCATCCACGACCTCGCGCTGGAGGTGCGGCCGGGCGAGAAGATCGGCCTGGTCGGGCGTTCCGGCGCCGGCAAGTCGACGCTGGTCAACCTGCTGCTGCGCTTCTTCGACCTGGAGGCCGGCCGCATCCTCATCGACGGCACCGACATCGCCGGCGTCACGCAGGAATCGTTGCGCGCGCAGATCTCGGTGGTGACGCAGGATACCTCGCTGCTGCACCGCTCGATCCGCGACAATATCCGCTACGGCAAGCCGGAAGCGAGCGACGCCGAGATCGTGGCGGCGGCGCGCATGGCGCACGCGCACGACTTCATCCTCGAGCTCGAGGACCAGCTCGGCCGGCGCGGCTACGACGCGCAGGTCGGCGAGCGCGGCGTCAAGCTCTCCGGCGGCCAGCGCCAGCGCATCGCCATCGCCCGCGTCATCCTCAAGGACGCGCCGATCCTGGTGCTGGACGAGGCGACCTCCGCGCTCGACAGCGAGGTCGAGGCCGCCATCCAGCAAAGCCTCGGCACGCTGATGGCCGGCAAGACGGTGATCGCCATCGCGCACCGGCTGTCGACCATCGCGCAGATGGACCGGCTGGTGGTGCTCGAGCAGGGCCGCGTCGTCGAAGAGGGCACACATGAGAGCCTGCTGCGCGCCGGCGGCCATTACGCCGCGCTGTGGCGGCGCCAGTCCGGCGGCTTCATCGACGTCGCGGTGCCGCAGCAGGCGGCGGAGTAGGCTGGCGGCCCCCGCCGTCGTTTGCTAGCGGGCGCCCTTGCGCGGCGCCGGTCGCCGACCATAATGCGACGCTTTTCGTCAACCCGCCGCATCGGAAGCCGCCATGATCCTCGAAATCGCCCAGATCGACGTGAAGCCCGGCATGGAGAACGACTTCGAGGCCGGCGTCAAAGCCGCCACGCCGCTGTTCCAGCGGGCCAAGGGCTGCACCGGCGTGACCTTGCAGCGCTCGCATGAGATGCCGCAGCGCTACCGGCTGTTCGTGCAGTGGCAGACGCTGGAAAACCACACCGTCGATTTCCGCGGCTCCGCCGACTTCCAGGAATGGCGCAAGCTGGTCGGCCACTGCTTCGCCGGACCGCCGCATGTCGAGCACGTGCGCGAAGTGCTGCGCGGCTTCTGAGCCGGCCGCGCCGCGCGGGTCACGGCACGCGCGTCAGCGTCACCGTGCGCGTCTCCTGCTTGTGGTAGGCCTGACCGAAGGCGCTCGCGGTGACCATCGATTGCACGTGCACGGCGCGCGTCATGCCGCCCTCGACGTCGAGCTCGCCGCGTTCGTTCACCGCGATGGTGACCTGCTTCATGATGTCGGCCAGCTCGTGCGGAATGGGCTTGTCGGTGACTGCCCCGATCTGCTTGACCAGCGCCAGGGCAAAAGCCCTGACCGCCTCGGGATCGAGCGCGCGCTCGCGCACCAGCACGACGGCGCCCTTCGCCGTGTCGAATTTGGCGATGCGCAGCGTCACGTCCGACTTCATCAAGGTATTGCCGATCGGGATCTTGACCTGCTCGACCGTCTTGCGCACCTCGCCTGGCTTGAGGCCGGTGTTCTGGCCGGCCGCGAGCTGCGGCAGACCGTCGAAATAGGTGACGGCGGCGTCCTTGCCGTCGACGAGCAGCATGCCGCTCAGCAATTGCCGCAAGATCCTGGCCATCTGCGGCTTGTCCGCCGTGGCGTCCGCCATGCGGTCGATGCCGTCCTTGAAGTGGCCGCGCACCTCCGCGAGATTGTCGACGGCGAGCGGCGCGCCGCCGCTGTCGAGCCGGCCGCGCACGACGATTCCCTTCAGCGCATTGAGCAGCGGCCGCATCATCGCCAGCTTGCGCGCGTCGCCGGTGAGCGTGACGTCGCGATTGACGAAGCTCACGCGATAGCCTTCCGCGGTCTTTTCCTCGAACGTCAGCTCCGAGCGCATGCCGATACTGGTTTCACTCAACTCGCCGCTTGCCGACGTTTCCGCCGACACGGTCGTCGACTGCAGGACCCAGTGGCTGCCGACCGGCGGATCATAGGGGGGCTCGCTCCACGACTGCGCGCCCGCGGGCGCCGCGAGCAACAGGACGGCGCCGGCGAACAGCGCGGCGGTCTTGGCATGGATCGACATCGCGGCCTCCTCATCTGGCTTTGCGGGCGGTCAGCGCCTGCACGACACCGACGACCGTCACAACGAGACCGGCATACCAGAGCCATGCAGTGTAGACGGGAATGAGGGTCGGTGGAATGTGCTGCCGGAAAAACACGCATTCCGGCGTGGCCGGGCCGGACAGGCACATCGATTTCAACGCAAGCAGCCCGGACGCGCCTTGCCAATGCGCGTAATCGGCAAACCACCAGACGCAGGCCATGGCCAACAGCAGCAGGCCGATCGTGTGCGCCAGCGGCGGCGGCGCCCTGGCCGAGGTCGTCCCGTCCAGCCCTGCGCCATGTCGCCCTTGCGCCGCCCACTTTCGGCATTCCTGTGCCGGTTGGGCCCGCAAGCCGGGGCTTTTCCGTGCGCGACGCCGCCGCCATAGTAACGGCCGCGCCGCGCAACAGGAAGCCGCCCCATGCCCCGTTCGACCTCCCGCATCTTGACCACCCATACCGGCAGCCTGCCGCGCACCGCGCGCGTGGTCGAATTGCTGCTCGCCGAGCAGGCGCATCCGGGCACGCAGCGCGCCGCGCTGGACGCCGCCGTCGACGAGGCGGTGAAACTGGTGGTGCAAAAGCAGGTCGCATGCGGCCTCGACATCATCAATGACGGCGAGCAGGGCCGTACCGACTATACGGTGCATGTGCTCGACCGCCTCGCCGGCTTCGAGGGCGAGAGCGCCGCGCCCATGGGCACCGGCGAGCCGGAATTCCCCGAGCTGGCGCAAATTCTCAAGCAGTTCGCCTCGCCGTTCCAGCACCGGCCGGCCTGCTCCGGTCCGGTCGGCTGGAAGGACTGGCCGGCGGCCGCCGCCGATATCCGTCGCGCCAAAGAGGCGATGGCCGGCGTCAAAGCGGAAGACGTCTTCTACACCTCGCCCTCGCCCGGCCAGATCGCGCGCTATCTGAAGAACCGCTACTACAAGAGCGACGAGGAATACATCTACGCGCTCGCCGAGGCGATGCGGCGCGAATACCAGGCGATCGTCGAAGCCGGCTTCATCCTGCAGCTCGACTGTCCCGACCTCGCCATGCTGCGCCACATGGTCTATCTCGACCTGCCGCTCGCCGACTACCGCAAGATCATCGCCGTCAACGTCGCCGCGCTCAATCACGCGGTGCGCGACCTGCCGCCGGAGCGCATGCGCATGCATGTGTGCTGGGGCTCGACCGTGGCGCCGCACCACACCGACGTGGAGCTCAAGGACATCGTCGACATCGTGCTCTCCGGCCGCCCGCACGCGGTGTCGTTCCCGGCGGCAAACGCGCGGCACGAGCACGAATGGAAGATCTGGCGCGACGTGAAACTGCCGGACGGCAAGGTGATCATCCCCGGCGTGATCGATTCCACCGTCAACACAGTGGAGCATCCGGAGCTGGTCGCCGACCGCATCATGAACTTCGCCTCGGTGGTCGGGCGCGAGAACATCATCGCCGGCGTCGACTGCGGCTTCGGCACCTTTGCCGGCCGCGTGCAGGTGGATACGAAGATCGTATGGATGAAGCTCGCCTCTTTGGCGGAAGGCGCGCGTAGGGCGTCAAAGCAGTTGTGGGCGAAGACGGCCTGACCGCGGCTAGAACGGACTACCGGTCTGCCGCGTCGCAAACGCGTAGACGATGACCGATGCCGAGAGAAGCGCGGCAATGACCGCGGCCACGGCGCGACAAAGTCGGACCGCCCGACCTGGCACGTTCGCATCGCTCGCCCGCCCCTCGCCCATGGCGTTCACACGATCTTGCCGGGGTTCATGATGCCGGCCGGGTCGATCGCGCGCTTGAGCGCGCGCATCAGGTCGACCGCGCCGTCGCCGTATTCGGCGGCCATGAAATGCCTCTTGCCCTGGCCGACGCCGTGCTCGCCGCTGCAGGTACCTTCCATGGCCAGCGCGCGCTCGGCGAGGCGCTCGATGAACGCTGTGGCGGCCGCCATCTCCTGCGGAGCGGCCACATTGACGGCGACGCCGGCGTGGAAGTTGCCATCGCCGACATGACCGGCAATCGGCGCGATCAGGCCGCTGCGTTCGATATCGGCCTTGGTAGCCGCCACGCACTCCGCCAGCCGCGAGATCGGCACGCACACATCGGTCACCGCCACCTCGGCGCCGGCACGGAAAGTCTTCATCGCCCAGAAGACGTCGTGCCGCGCCTGCCACAGCCGCGTCCTCTGCTCCGGCCGCGCCGACCACGCGAACTCGGCGCCGCCGAACTCGCGCGCGATCTCGCCGAAGCGCTCCGACTGCTCGGCCACATTCGCGCTCGAACCATGGAATTCGATAAACAAGGTCGGCGTCTCAAGAAAGCTCGTCTTGGAATAGGCATTGATGGCGCGGATCATCACCTCGTCGACGAATTCCACCCGCGCGATCGGGATGCCCGCCTGAATCGCCGCGATCGCCGTGTCGCAACAGGCCTGGATCGAGGGGAAGCGGCACACCGCCGCGGCCACGTCTTCCGGTATGCCATGCAGCTTCAGCGTCAACTCGGTGATGACGCCGAACGTCCCTTCGGCGCCGACGAACAGCCGCGTCAGGTCGTAGCCGGCGGAAGACTTGCGCGCGCGTCGCGCGGTCGTGATCAACTCGCCGTTCGCCAGCACCGCCTTCAGCGCGATAACGTTGTCCCTCATGGTGCCGTAGCGCACCGCCGTGGTGCCGGACGCGCGGGTCGAGGCCATGCCGCCGATCGACGCGTCGGCGCCGGGATCGACCGGAAAGAACAGGCCCCGGTCGCGCAGATGCTCGTTGAGCGCCTTGCGCGTCACGCCGGGCTCGACGACGCAATCGAAGTCCTCTGCGTGCACGGCCAGGACGCGGTTCATGTCCCTCATATCGAGGCAGACGCCGCCGCGCGGCGCGTTGGTGTGGCCTTCGAGCGCCGTGCCGGTGCCGAAGGGAATGACTGGAACGCCGTGACGGGCGCAGATGCGCACCGCCTGTTGCACGTCATCGGTCGCTTGCGGAAACAGCACTGCGTCCGGCGGCTGGTTCGGCAGCCAGGTGGTGAGGTTGCCGTGCTGCTCGCACACCGCCCGCGACGTCACCACGCGATTGCCGAACGAAGCCGTCAGTTCGCCGATCGCCGTGCTTGCATCGACATTCCGTACCGCCGCCGGCATCGTGGCCCCCTCGGTCCAGCCCTAAGCGGGCGGATCGGACACTGGGCGAGCCGGAATGTAAATTCACTAGTGAGTCTACTTACGATCGGATATCCTCGGCGTATGCCCAGGTCGAGCGACGCGACGCGGCAGCGCATTCTCGATGCGGCCTATGCGCAGTTCTATCGCCGGGGATTCGCGCGCGTCGGCGTCGACGAGATCGCCCGCGCCGCGCGCGTGACCAAGCGCACGCTCTACAATCACTTCCCCAGCAAGGACCAGCTCATCGCGGCGATGCTGGAAAACCAGCACCGCCTGACGCTGCAGACGTTTCGCAGCTGGACCGACGGGCTGCGAGGCAATCCAGCGGAGATCGTCGATGCGCTGTTCTCGGACTTGGCCAAATGGTCCATGAAACCGCGCTGGACCGGCTCGGGCTATACACGCCTCGCCATGGAGCTTGCGGATCTTCCCGGCCATCCGGCGCGGGTCATCACCCGGCGTCACAAGGCCATGGTCGAGGCGCATTTCGCGCAGGTCTTTGCCCGCGCCGGCATCAAGGCGGCGAAGGACAAGGCGCGCCAGCTTTGCATATTAATCGAGGGCGCGACCTGCCTGATGCTCATTCACGGCGATAGAAGTTACGCGACATCGGCCGCACAGGCGGCGAAAATCCTGCTCGCGCCGGTGGCGGCCCGCCGTTGATTCCTGCTGCGGCATAAAAGGCGCGCGATTGGATTCCGTGGCTCCACCGCATACTCGTGCGTCACCTGGAAACCGCAATGCACCCCGTCTCCCTCCCCGCCGATCTGGTCGCACGCGTCACCGAGCGCGCCGGCCGCGCTCAACCGCGGCCGTGGCGTGAGGGCTGCGTAGACGCGTGAACGCCCTCTCGACCATCATCCCCCTGCCCTGCGGGCGGGGGAGGGACAGAGAGAGGGAACGGCGGGCGTCGCAGCAATTGTGGGCGAAGGCGGCGTAAATTTTTCCTGTCATTCCGGGGCAGGCGCGGAGCGCGTGAACCCGGAATCCAGGGCCAAGTCGAAAGCTGCGCGATATTGCTCCGGGATTCCGGGTTCGCGGGCTTTCGCCCGCGCCCCGGAATGACAGAACCGGCTAGGCCACCTTCGGCAGCGCCGCCAAGGCCGCCTGCAATTCCGCCTCGTCGTAGTCGCGGTCCTCGAGCTTGCCGGCGAAGTAGTCGGTATAGGCCTGCATGTCGAAATGGCCGTGGCCCGAGAGGTTGAAGAGGATGGTCTCGGCCTTGCCTTCCTTCTTGCAGCGCAGCGCCTCGTCGACCGCGGCGCGGATGGCGTGCGTCGATTCCGGCGCCGGCACGATGCCCTCGGCGCGGGCGAACTGCACCGCCGCCTCGAAGCACGGCAACTGCCGCACCGCCACCGCCTCGATGAGGCCGAGCTCCTTCAGGTGGCTGACCATCGGCGCCATGCCGTGATAGCGCAAGCCGCCGGCGTGGAAGCCGGGCGGGATGAAGGTCGAGCCGAGCGTGTGCATCTTCACCAGCGGCGTCAGATGCCCGGTGTCGCCGAAGTCGTAGGCGTATTTGCCGCGCGTCAGCGACGGACAGGCCGCGGGCTCCGCCGCGACGATGCGCACGTCCTTCTTCTCGCGCAGCTTCTTGCCGAGGAAGGGGAAGGCGAGGCCGGCGAAGTTCGAGCCGCCGCCGGTGCAGCCGATCACCACGTCCGGCCAATGGCCGGCCATCTCCATCTGCTCGATCGCCTCGATGCCGATCACCGACTGGTGGATCAGCACGTGATTGAGCACGCTGCCGAGCGAGTAATTGGTGTCGGGGTTCTTGGCGGCGACCTCCACCGCCTCGGAGATGGCGATGCCGAGGCTGCCGGGCGAATCCGGATGCTGCGCCAGGATGGCGCGGCCACTGTCGGTCTCGTTGCTCGGGCTGGCGATGCAGGTCGCGCCATAGGTCTCCATCAGCGCCCGCCGATAGGGCTTCTGATTGTAGCTGACCTTGACCATGTAGACCTTGACTTCGAGCCCGAACAATTGCCCGGCGAAGGCAAGCGAGGAGCCCCATTGCCCGGCGCCCGTCTCGGTCGACAGCTTCTTGATGCCGGCTTCCATGTTGTAGAAGGCCTGCGGCACCGCGGTGTTCGGCTTGTGGCTGCCGGGCGGGCTGACGCCTTCGTATTTGTAGTAGATGCGTGCCGGCGTATCGAGCGCCTGCTCGAGGCGGCGCGCGCGATAGAGCGGCGCCGGGCGCCACAGCTTGTAGATTTCACGCACCGGCTCGGGGATTTCGATCTCGCGCTCGGCGGACACTTCCTGCGCGATCAGCGACATCGGGAAGATCGCCGCGAGATCGGCCGGGCCGATCGGCTGCCCGGTGCCGGGATTGAGCGGCGGCGGCAGCGGCGCCGGCAGATCGGCGGCGATGTTGTACCAGGCTTTCGGAATGCGATCTTCGGGCAACAGATATTTGACGCTCTCACTCATACCACGACCCCCCGGGCTCTGTTGGTTATTGGTGCAGGTTATTGGTGCATGATGCTATTTAGCGCCTTTCCGCGCGCCAGTTCCACTGGCAAGTCGGGGCGGTGGCGCGCGGCTAAAGCTTGCGCGCCAGGATCACCCCGGTAACCACCGCCAGCGCCACCGCCGCCAGCATCGACTCGCGCGAGCCCTGCTGCAACGCGGCCAGCGCATCCTCGATCAGACGGTCGGTCGAGGCGCCATTTGGCGCACCGCGGGGGGACGCACGACGCGGCGGCGCCCGCCGTCCCGGCCGGGCGAAGGCGAGCGCCAGCAGGATCAGGGCGAGCAGGGCGCTGCCGCCGGCGATGATGGCCAGCGCCGGCATGGTGCCGAGCATCTGTTGCAGCCAGACATAGAGCAGCGACAGGCCGAAGCCGCAGGCGACCAGCAGCGCGACCAGCGCCAAGAGGGCCAGCACGGCGGTGATGGTCAGCGCGCGCAGGCGGCCGCGCAGGTCGAAGTCGATGAGGCTCGCGGCGAGCTTCATAAGGGAGGCCAGCATCATCGCCTCCCCAGCATCAGCCCGATGACCAGCCCGAGCCCGAGCGCGCCGCCGAGCACGAAGCGCGGATTCTTGCGCGCGAACTCGTCGAAATCGTCGAGCGCCGAGCGGGCATCCTTGCGCGCATTGTCGGCGAAGTCGTGCGCGGCATCGGCCGCCGCGGCGCCGATGCGCGAGGCGGCGTCGCTTGCCTCGGCGCCGCTCGCCTTGCCGAAGCCGACGACGGTCTCCTGGATCGCGGCGAGATCGTCCTGCAGGCGGGCGAGCTCGGCCGCCAGATCGCCGCCGCTACTGGCCGCCTGGCGCGCGATCGTGTCGCGCGCCTGCTGCAGCTCGGCTGCGATGCGCTGCGCGGCGGCCGCCAGGCCTTCCGCGGTCTGACTGTGTGCTGTGGTCATGGCTAAATCTCCTTGCTGACAGGCTGCCACGCGGCGGCCCGTTTGCCCATGCGCATCAACGCGCGGGCGGCCGGATTGGCCGCCCCGCCTTCCCTCCCCGGCGGACTCGCCCCATATTCGGGGCAATGGCCAAATCCCCTCCGAAAAAACGCAAGGATCCCGCGCGCCCGACGCGCGCCAAGGCCGCGCGCCCGGATGCCGCGGCGACGCCGGACGCGCTGGCCGACCTGCTCAACCCGGCGATCAACAAGGGAACCGCGGGGCTGGGCTCGGGGACGGGCCGCTCCTTGTCGTTCCGGGGCGCGAGCGACGCGAGCGAACCCGGACTCCAGAAACAGGCGCCGCGCAAGGCGCTCGATTCCGGGCCCGGCCCTTCGGGCCGCCCCGGAATGACAGAGAAGAGTGAAGGCCCTCCCGGGATGACGGAGAAGAGTGAGGGCCGTCGCGAAACGACAGAGAAGGGTGAGGGCCGCCCGGGACCGACGGAGAAGAGCGGGCTCCAGCCGCCGCCCGACACCTCCTGGGAGCGGCGGCAGGATTTTTCCGCCGCCCACACCGCGCGCCGCTCGAGCAAGGGTTTCGGCGAGGCGCCGCAGCGGGCCTACGACGCGCCGCCGGTGATCGGCATCGATCCGCGGCTCGCGGCTGAGCTGGGACTGACCGACGACGCCAACGATCTGCAACCCTCCCCTGGAAGGGGAGGGTCGCCCGCCGAAGGCGGGCGGGGTGGGGTGAGCGGCGACGCCGAGGAGTTCACCCCCACCCGATCGCGCTCCGCGCGATCGACCTCCCCCCTCCAGGGGGAGGTGAAGAAAGAGGGAAAATACCGGCTGCCGCGCGCCGATCTGCCGACGCAACAAGGCGGCTTCGCCGGGCTGGCCAGCCAGCAATCGCTCGACAGGCTGTTGCGCGAGGGGCGGCCGGAATTCGCCAGTGCCGGCGGCGACGCCAAGGTGTGGACGCCGCATCGCCCGCCGCGGCCGGAGAAATCCGAAGGCGGCGTGCGGCTCACCATCGCCTCCGACTTCGAACCGAAGGGCGATCAGCCGCAGGCGATCAAGGACCTGGTGGAAGGCGTGCAGCGGCACGACCGCACGCAGGTGCTGCTCGGCGTCACCGGCTCGGGCAAGACCTTCACCATGGCCAAGGTGATCGAGGCGACGCAAAGGCCCGCGCTCATCCTCGCGCCCAACAAGACGCTCGCCGCGCAGCTCTACGGCGAGTTCAAGTCGTTCTTTCCCGACAACGCGGTGGAGTATTTCGTTTCCTATTACGACTACTACCAGCCGGAAGCCTATGTGCCGCGCACCGACACCTATATCGAGAAGGAAAGCTCGATCAACGAGCAGATTGACCGCATGCGCCATTCGGCGACGCGCGCGCTGCTCGAGCGCGACGACGTGATCATCGTCGCCTCGGTGTCCTGCATCTACGGTATCGGCTCGGTCGAGACCTATTCGGCGATGACCTTCTCGCTCAAGCAGGGCGGCAAGATCGACCAGCGCCAGCTCATCGCCGACCTCGTCGCGCTGCAATACAAGCGCACGCAGGGCGACTTCTTCCGCGGCTCGTTCCGCGTGCGCGGCGACACCGTCGACATCTTCCCGGCGCACTACGAGGACCGCGCCTGGCGCGTGCACCTGTTCGGCGACGAGATCGAGAAGATCGAGGAGATGGACCCGCTCACCGGGCGCAAGACCGACGAGCTGGACTTCGTCAAGGTCTATGCCAATTCGCATTACGTCACGCCGCGCCCGACGCTGATCCAGGCGATGAATTCCATCAAGGCCGAGCTGCGTGGCCGCCTCGACGAGCTCAACGCCGCCGGCCGCCTGCTGGAGGCGCAGCGGCTGGAGCAGCGCACCGTGTTCGACCTGGAGATGATGGAGGCGACCGGAAGCTGCGCCGGCATCGAGAACTATTCGCGCTACTTGACCGGGCGCAAGCCGGGCGAGCCGCCGCCGACGCTGTTCGAATACGTGCCCGACAACGCGCTGGTGTTCTGCGACGAGAGCCACGTCACCGTGCCGCAGCTCGGCGGCATGTTCCGCGGCGACTTCCGCCGCAAGGCGACGCTCGCCGAATACGGCTTCCGCCTGCCCTCCTGCATGGACAATAGGCCGCTGCGCTTCGAGGAATGGGACGCCATGCGCCCGCAGACGGTGGCGGTGTCGGCGACGCCCGGCGGCTGGGAGCTGGAGGAAAGCGGCGGCGTCTTCGTCGAGCAGGTGATCCGCCCCACCGGCCTCATCGATCCGCCGGTGGAGATCCGCCCGGCGCGCACGCAGGTCGACGACCTCGTCGGCGAGGTGCGGCAGGTGGCGGCGAAGGGCTACCGCTCGCTGGTCACCGTGCTGACCAAGCGCATGGCCGAGGACCTGACCGAATACCTGCACGAGCAGGGCATTCGTGTCAGGTACATGCATTCCGACATCGACACGCTGGAGCGCATCGAGATCATCCGCGATCTCAGGCTCGGCGCCTTCGACGCGCTGGTCGGCATCAACCTGTTGCGCGAGGGCCTCGACATTCCCGAATGCGCGCTGGTCGCCATTCTCGACGCCGACAAAGAAGGCTTCCTCCGGAGTGAAACTTCGCTGATTCAAACCATCGGCCGCGCCGCGCGCAATGTCGACGGCCGCGTGCTGCTTTACGCCGACCAGGTGACCGGCTCGATGCAGCGCGCGATCGAGGAAACCAACCGCCGGCGCGAGAAGCAGGTCGAATACAACACGGAAAACGGCATCACGCCGGAGTCGATCAAGCGCTCGATCCACGACATTCTCAATTCGGTCTACGAGCGCGACCACGTGCTGATCGGCACCGGCGATGCCGCCGGCTCCGCGGGCGGCTTCGAAGACGCCGCCACCATCGGCCACAATCTGGAAGCGGTGATCGCCGACATGGAGACGCGCATGCGCGAGGCCGCCGCCGACCTCGACTTCGAAGAGGCCGCTCGCCTGCGCGACGAGATCAAGCGGCTGAAGCAGACCGAGCTGGCGGTGCTCGACAATCCGACGGCGAAATCTCTTTCTTCACCCTCCCCAGGACGGGGCGGGTCGCCCGCCAAAGGCGGACGGGGTGGGGGTAAAGAGCGCCCGCACAAGCCCGACCTCGACGAGATGGGCATCGCGCTGTCGCACGAGGTGAAGCCGGCGCGGCCGGAGAGCCCGCGTTCGAAGCTCGGCCGGCCGGGGCAGCGGGGCGGCTTCAAGAGCAACAAGCGGCGCTGATTAGCCGAAAACCCCGAGCAGCGCCGCGGCCAGTGCGAAGACGATCAGCGCGGCCACAAAAATGATCCAAGTCATGCCGGCGCCGCCGGCGGTGAGCGCCGAGTTCGACGGATTGGCCGGATCGTAGTGCACGTCGATCTCGCCGCCGAGGGGGAATTTCGCCGCCACCTTTTCGGCGTAGCCTTTGCCGGCGCTCACGTTCATGCCGTAGCTGATCTGATTGCCGCGAAGCTCGCGCCCGTTCGCGACGTAAGCGTATTCGACCGCCGGCCGGTACGCCGTGCGCCACCGGGTGTGGCCGTCGCTGTCCTCGTCGCGCTCTTGATATTCCTCGACCTCGCTCTTGACGATCTTGCCGCGCACGACGGGCCAGGTCGCCGCCTGCTTCGCCGAACGCCGCGCGGCGAAGAAGAACATCAGCGTCGCCAGCCCGAAGCCGACCAGCGCCACCGGCATCTCGGCATGCGAATGCAGCCGCGGGAAATGCGCGCGCACGAAATCCGGCCCGTAGGCCGCCAGCCCGTAGATCGCGATGCCGAGCGCGGCGAGCATCGCCAAGCCGCCGACGCAGCCCGACAGCACGGCGCGCTTGCTCAGATGGCTGTCCTTGAGGTCCTGCGTCAGGTCGCGCTCGAGCACGCATTTGGTCGGATCGCGCGGATCGTAATAGACCGTGACCTCGGCGCCGGCCGGATAGCGCTTGAGCGTCGCCTCGATGTCGAGGCCGCCTTCGTCGCCAATGCCGATGCGCGTGCCATCCACGGTGCGGCCGCCGGCCTTGAACTCGTATTTGACCGCCGGCACGTTCTTCACCGTCTCCGGCTCGCCCTCGAACTGGTAGCGCCGCGTCTCGATGCCGGAACTCAGGATACGGCCGCTGGCGGGCACCCAGCTTTTCGCCTGACGCAGCTCGATCAGCTTGCTGGCGATGGCGACGGCGAGGAGCGCGACCATGGGAAGGAAGATCAGCCCGATCCAGAACAGATGGCCTTTGGCATAAGGAATGTGCGCGGCGACGGCGCCCGGGCTCCAGCGCTCGATGGCGAACGGAGACCAGGCCAGCGCGGTGATGGCGACGATGGCGAGTATCGCCGGCAGCGGCGGCCGGTCGCCCCTGCGCCCTTGCAATGGCCGGGTATCGGGCACGAATTTGGCCTGCGGGACGCGCGGCGGCCTATTGCCTGGCATGGGTGTCATCGACGATCCGATCATTGCTGCGGGGATGTTGTCGACGAGTTTGTCGGCGAAAGCCAGCAAAGGGTTCAACACGCGCTCGAAGCGCGCGCCCCGACGGCGGCGCGGAGCAAAGGGACACAAGCGCGCGGCGCAGCGCTTACCCTCTCCCCTTGCGGGGGAGGGTGGCCCCACGACGGCCGGCCGGGTTGGCGGCAGCAGCGATCCGACCGCGCGCCCGCCAAGCCCGGCCGCGACGAGACGGGCATCGGCACCTGGCACGAGGCGAAGCCCGCGCTTCTTGCGCTATTCTATTAGATAGAATAGCTGTACGGCATGATCCGCTCGTTCCGGGATGCAGCAACCGCACGGCTGTTCATGGACGAGGACGTCCCGCGCTTCCGCGGCATCGAGCGGCAAGCACGGCGCAAGCTGCTGGTGCTTGCCAACGCGGGGGCGCTCAGCGATCTGCGGCACCCGCCGGGCAATCGGCTGGAAGCGCTAAGGGGCGACCGTCGGGGACAACATTCGATCCGCATCAATGAGCAATGGCGGATTTGCTTCATTTGGCGCGACGGCGGTGCGGAGATGGTCGAGATCGTGGACTACCATTGAGGATAACAGTCATGGCGAAAACAAAGCGGCTCCCCCCTATTCCGCCCGGTGAAATTCTCGCGGAGGAGTTCATGAAGCCCTATGGCATCAGCCAGAACCGGCTGGCGCGCGACATTGACATCAACCCCGCGCGCGTGAACGACATCGTGCATGGGCGCTCGGCAATCACCGCTGCGATCGCGCTACGGCTGTCAAAATATTTTGGCACGACCCCCGAGCTTTGGATGAATCTGCAAGCCTCTTACGACCTGCGCCTTGCTCGCACGAATGACTGGCCGAAGATCGAGCGGCGCGTGCGTATTCTGGCAGCGGAGTAGAGGTGCACTTGATACTGCTCGCCCGCACAAACCCCGCCTCGACGAAATGGGCATCGGCGACTGACACGAAGCCGCGCCGAGCCGGCCGGCCGGAGAGCCCGCGCAGCAAGTTCGGCAAGCAGCCATAGCAATCCCCCCGACTCCCTTTCGTCACAAAATGAATTTCTCCTACACTTCACTGATTCGTTTTGATTCGCGTTCCGCCGCGTCGCGTCGCGCTCGGTTCCATGCGTCGCCAGCGTCCCGTTGCGTTCCTTGAACCCTCTCCGCCCCGGAGCCCACTGATGGCCTGGTTCCGCCACCACTACTACTGTGAAGGCTGCGACGGCACCTGGATGGCCGAGTGGTCCGAACTGATCGAGGACGACTGCCCGTTCTGCCGCGCGCGCGACGTCTTCCCCTACCGCACCGACGACTGGTCGGTGGTGATCGAGGAAGAGAGCGACGGCTATGTGGTGCTGGCCTCGCGCGAGACCGCCGAGGACGACCCCGATTACCGCGAGCTCGGCACCTTCCCCACCGTCGAACAGGCGCAGGCCTTCCTCGCCGGGCGCTGAGCCGACCGCCGAAGCCTGGTCTATCGGACGTTCAGGATCGGCATATTGCCGGGACGCGCCGCATCGGCAGCGGCCCGGCCATGACGACGGCGCCAACGTCGCGGCGCAGCCGCCTCAGATCATCTCGCCCTTTTCCTGGATCACGGCGTACTGGACCATCGGCGCCAGCCGTAGCCAGGTATGCCCATTGAAACCGCCGACCACGTGGACGCGCACGATCGACATCAGCTTGCCCTGCACGGCCTGGGTGTCCATCGTCTTGTCGCGCTGGAAGGCGATGGCGGCGAGGCCGCATGCCTTCGGCTCATGCGCCTGCGCATTCACCTTCTGCATCGCCGGCTGCGCCTGGGCGCCGCTTGCGCGCAGCCGCACGTAATGCTCGGCCTGCTCGCTGGTATTGCAGATGACGCCGACGCCGACGGCCAATTGCCCCAGCCCCGACTCGCCCGGGGAAGACTCACCTCGCCCGCCCAGGCCGCGCCGCCCAACAGCGCGGTCGCCGCCGCCGCCGTCAGGCCATACCGAAGAATTCGCTGCATTTCTTGGCCTCCAATGACCAGGTTCCGCATCTTCCGAATGTGTCCTGCCCAAGAGAACGCCCGGCCGCGGCGCCCGGTTCGCAGGCGCGCACGCGATTGTGACAGGACCGGACCGCGGGCGGCCTGGCGGCTCGCCACAGCGGCCGCGAATCGGGTTCAACGGAAGGCGCCGGCGGTCTTGGCGGGTGCTTGCCTTTCCGCCCGCCCCGGCGCATGGAATGGGGCCCCGCGACTTCAGCGGCGGCCAATTTCCGCAATTTCCGGGGGCGGCGCGATGCCCGGGACACTGCAATGACGATGCCCAAGCTTCCGCATCATCGGCTTCCTCGCCTCCTTCTTGCCGGCGCCCTTCTCCTCGCCGGCGCGGCCCTTGCCGGCTGCGAAACCGCCGGCGACGGCAAGCCGGTCGCGGCGGCCGCGCCGCCGCCGGCCCCCATGAGCCATACCGACGCCGCGGAGTATTGCTGGATGGCGACCGAGCATGGCCATGGCGACCTGCCGCTCGACAAGCGCGCCGACATCGTCGACCGGTGCATCAAGGAAAAGATGGCGGGCGAACCGGCACCCCTGCCGGGCCGCAAACAGGCGGACGCCAAAAAGCACTGAGCGGCGCCGCCTCAGGACTTGCCGAAGACGCGGCGGCGTATCACCATCCGCCGTCCCATTGCCGCACGGAGGGTGCCATGGCCAAGAGTCAGATGCGTCCGTCGAAAGAAAAGAAAAAACCGAAGGTCGACAAGGCGGCAAAGCCCAAGCAGATGTCGGCCTACAAGCAGGCGCAACTCGGCAGCGCCCCAACCCTCGGCCTGACGCCGAAGAAGACCTGAGCGCTGAGCGCTTACGTCCGGCCGCCGCTCAATCCTGCGTCAGCGGGGGAGCCGCGGATCGTGAACGGATTTCATCCTCGGGCTTGAAGCCGCCTTCGAGCAGTCGTTTGGGCGAGAGATGTTTCGTCTGCTTGGCGATCTGCAGGCAGGTGAGCAACTCGACATAACTCGGGTCGCCGCCGAGCGTGGTCAGCCGCACGCAGTGCTCGCGGTGTACGCGCGAAAAGCCGCGCCATTGCCTCTTCAGTTTCTGCCGCGCAGCCTGTTCGTCGCGCCGGCAGGCGGCGACGCTGGTGAAATTGGGGTGGCAGGTCGGCGAGATGTCGAATTTCGGCACCTGGTTCACCGCCAGACTGGTGTGGGCCACCACCAAGGCGATCGGCAACATGGCCGACATGACAAACCTCCGCGTTTCACCCCGTCTCAGAGGTTAATTCCCCAGCGGAACTCCGGTTCCGCCGCCCCTGGCCGCCGGCGTGAACCTTTCCGCCGCGGCGCGACACCCATGCACACGAGCAGGGGAGCTTTGTGTCATGGGCAAGCGTTTCGTTCTCGCTTTTGTCGCCTTTATCAGCCTTATCGTGCCGGGCAGCTTCGGCCTGGCGCTCTTGGCGGCGCCCGCCAAGCCGGCGCCGCAGGAGCCACCCGGTTGCAGCCGCGGGTTGAAGCACGCCGACATGGGCGTCGCCGCGTCGCAAGCGCGTCTGCACACCGTGGCGGCGCCCGATAGCGCACAATTGTGCAGGCTCACGCGGCTCTATTTCCTGGAAGTGGTCAAAGCGCGCGCCGTGACCGCGCTGTGCAAACGTGGCAGCGAGCGCGATCGCGCGCTCGGCCGCTTCGATGCCGATGTCGAAAATATCAACAACAGGATCGCCACGCTCTGCCGTTAACGTCTGCCGTCAATTTGCGCAGCGGGCGCCACGCGCTTTCCACAGCTTCGCCAAACTTGGCTGGCATCAGGCAATCGAGATTTAACCGGTGGACGGCGATGGTGGGCGCCAACGAAGCCGGTCGGACTGCACGGGGAAAGTCACTCGAAGCCATGCGCAACCTTGTCGTTCTCGGCGCCGGCCGCCTGCTGGTCGCGCTCGCGCTCCTCGGCGCGCCGCTTGTCGCGGCGGCGCAGGAGACGGGCACGGCGGATGACGCGGCCGCCAGCGCGGCCGCCGATCAAGCCCCCGCCCCGCTCGACGAACACGACAGCGCCCTGCTCGCGCAGGCGCTGTCTTACGATCCCGCGAGCCTCGCGGCGGACGCGCCGGCGAAACCGTTGAAGAAGGTGCCGAGCCTGACGACAGCGACCGGTCCGGCGATCACCGGCACCGACAAAGACGACGGCTCCGGCACCGTCGCCATCAAACAGTCGCTGCCAACCACATGGAACGCCAAGCTCGGCGTCGATCTCGATGTCGCCGCGCCCCCGGTGGTGAGCTATCAACCCGACAAGCCGCTTCCGGGTACCGCGGGCGCCAATACGGGCGCCGCCTGGGCCTCGATGGACGTCACCAGATACGCCACGGTCGAAGCCCGCGTCGATCCGTCCAATGACAGCGGCCATGTCGGCACCACGCTGCAGCATTCGCTCGATCTCGGCCGCGATCTGTCGCTCACCTTGCGCGATGATGTGAAAGTGAGCGACACGCTCGGCACCTCGCAGGGCGCGGCAGCCGCGCCCGCCGGCCTGCCGGTCATGGCGTTGCCGCGATCGACGACGAGCGCGGCGACAGAACCGGTCTGGGAGAACAAGCCGGGCGTCAAACTCAAATTCCTGGCGACCGACACCACGCTCGCCGCCAATCTCACCAACGCCAGCAACAATTCGGTCACCCACAACACGCTGAGCGCAGAACAGACGCTCTACGGCCCGCTGCATGTGACCACCTCGGTCACCGATCTCGGCAGCGCCAATGTCAACAAGAGCATCACCGCCAGCATCAAGCTGAACTGGTAGGGACAACGCCGCCTTCCCGCCGCGCCGGCGCCCAACCGGCGCCCCAGTTCCATGCGGCAATCCATCCGGGGATCGGAGGGGCGTCGGCGCAGACGCGTTTGCGCTACAGCAGGAGTGAAGCATGACGGCGATCAGACCCGAGCGGTTTGCTGCGGAAAAGGCGGGGACCGAAAAGAGCGGCCCGGAGGCGTACGCGCCGCGACACGCGCTGGACAAACTGGGCCAGGTCGATGCCGCGGTCAGTGCCTTCGAGGGCGAGATCCGCGAGTTCGTGCGGCGCGACGTCTCGGTTGCGCGGCGTGCGCGCGGCGACGTGGAGCAGGCTGCCGATCCGGTCGCCGAAAATCTCAACGCGCTGATCAAGCGCATCTCCGGCGTGTCGATGGAGGAGATCGACCGCGTCATCGGCGAACTGCAAAGCGTGCGCGACATGCTGCGCACCGAGGGCGAGCGCGTCTCGCGCGAGGTCGCCGGCTATGCCAGCCTCAGCCACGCCGCCATGACGGCGATGAAGGTGATCGGCGAGAGCCTCACGCAGTGGAAGGGCGCGCCACAACAGCCGCCGCAAACGGGCCCGCGCAGCGTAAGCTGAGCGGCATCGCCCGATCGCCAAACCTGTGGATTGCGGCAGTCGCGGAGCGGGGCACCTCCCGCGGCGCCGGCGACGATATAACGTATCCTCATGCCGACGCGCCGAAACCTGACGGTCGCGTCCGACAGCAAAGCCGCAACGCGCATGCGCCGCGGTGACGCGAGGCTCCGATTTACAGTGCTCCTCCCGACGACTTGAACCCCGCTTCGGCGGGGTTCTTTTATGGGGACAGCACGTGCGGGGGAGTCAGTTGGCGGCGACTTTGCGCGGCAGCGGATAGTCGGCGCTTTCGTAAAGACGGCGGATGCCGTTGCCGTCGAAGCGGCGCTCTTCGACCTCGAGATAGGCGCCGAGCAACAGGTCCGGCGGCAATTCTTCGATGGCGAAACGAATGGCCTCGGCGGCCGTGGGAAACCGCTTGTAGCCGATCGGGCGCCGCGATTTGCGGCTACGGCTAGGAAAAAGTTCTGATGGGGCCTGGTAATTGATCATCGACGGTCAGCTCCTTGCCGCTAACATAGGGTTTGCAGGCGGCAAAATCCAGCGTTCCCCGGGCGCCGCATAACTGTCCCGCAGCCGAAAAGGTAAACGATCCGCGTGAATCACTCCGTTTCGCGCGTCGCCGACGACACCGCATTACCGCCATTGCGGCGTGGTGAAAAAGCATTGCGCCGATGCAATTGATGCCCGGACCGGTCGGCCGGCCCGAGCATCAAAATTGAGCGTCATGCAAACCTGCGTCAGCGGGTGAGCTGCGCCACCACTTCGCTGGTGGCCGGATCGACCAGCACCACCTCGCCGTTCACCACCATGTATTTGTAGGCCTTCACCGCCGGCACTTCGACGGCGACCGAACGCGGCACGGTGTAAAGCCGCACGCCCGACGGCACCGGCCTGCCGATGCGATATTCGACGGTCGGCGGCGGTGGCGTCTCATGCTCGCGGATGATGGTGCGATAGATGGTCTCGCGCTGCACCGGGGTCAGATGCAACGGTTCGCGCGTGATGACGGTGCGCGTCTCCACCGGCTCGCGCGTGATCACCGTGGTCTGCGCGGTGGCGACGCCGGCGCTCGCCAGCAAGGCCGCCGCGATGGCGGCGTGACGAAATCCAATCATGAGTTCCTCCTCTTGGCTCAGTCAGGCCGGAAGAACGCCGCGCGCGGCCAACCCGTTCCTCGCGCGCAGGGCAACGGCCATCCTTCCGCCGCACAACGCGATCACTTCGCGTCACACATTGTCACATCACAACGTGTGCGGCGGGCCATCCAGGAGTTTCAGCTTGGCGCGCAACATGGCGATGCGTCGCTCGGCATCGTCGTGCGTCAGATGTTCCCGATACGCATCCGGCTCGTAAGCATCGATGGCGAGCTGTTTGAGCAGCACGGCCTGCTCGGGGCTCATCGGCGCATCAGCGCCGGTGGCAAGGACACCGTCCGGTTCTCGGGGCTTGCGGGGTTCTTTCGGCATGCAGCGGCGTAACCCGCATGCGGGTCCTTTGGTTCCCATCGGCGCCGGGCAAAAGCCGCAATCCGATGTATCGCTTGGCGCGCCTTCGCGTCAATTCATGCCGTGCGCGCCGCCGCGCGGTGTGCCGTTTCGCGCGCGGCGCGACTCAAGCGGCAGCGGACAGCGCCGGGCGCAGCGCGAGCGTGAGCGGCAGCGTCAAGAGCACGATGGCCGCGATGACGATCACGGCCGACGGCACGCCCACGGCGTCGCCCAACAGACCGTAGAGCGCCGGCGACACCGCGCCGGCGCCGATGGTGCCGGTATAGAAAATGCCGAAGGCGCGCGTGCGCCTGTCCGGCGCGACCAGATCCGGCACCGAGCCGTACAGCACCGACGAGGTGCCGTTGAGCGCGATGCCCACCACCGGCAACAGCAGGAGCGCGGCATCGAGCGACAGCGGCAACAGGCCGGCGATGCCGAGCGCGGACATCGCCTCGGTCAGCCACACCGTGGCGACCGTGCCGATGCGCGCACCGATCACGGCGCAGACCAGCTTGCCGGCGGCGCCGCCGGCGAACACCAGCGTCAGCGCCAGGCCCACCGTCGGCAGGCTGGCGCCCTTGGCGGTGAGCAGGAACGGCAGGAAAGTGAGAAAGCCCATGCGCGTGGCGCTGTCGATCACGCCGACCGACAGCAACAGGGGAAAGCCGTAACCGCGAACGCCGCCGACGCCGGTCGCGTCCTTATGCGGCGCACTCGCACCGCTGCGCAGGCGCGGCATGGCCACGAAAATCACGATCGCCGCCAGGCTGCCGGCGCCGCCGAGCAGTGCCAGCGCCTCGCGCCAGGGCAGCACCACAAACAACAGCGAGGCCATCGCCGGCACCGTCATCTTGCCGATGTCGCCGGCGAAATTGTAACTGCCGAGCGCATGGCGCGAACGCGCGCCGGCAAAGGCCTGCGCCACCAGCGAGGAGGCGAGCGGATGCTGCGTGCTGGCGCCGAGCCCGCCGACAAACAGCGCCGCCACCAGCATGGTGACGCCGTGGCTCAGCCCGGTGAGGCAGTAGCCGAAGCCGGCGAGCGCGGTGCCGAGCGCCAGCAGCAGCGGCGCGCCAACGCGCTCGGCCAGCAGACTCGCCGGGATCTGGAAACCGGCGAGCGTACCGGAGAACACCGTCTTCATCAGGCCGAGCACGGCATAGCTCAGGCCGAACTCGCTCTGCCAGATCGGCAGCATGACATAGATGAGATCGGTATAGCCGTCGTGCAGCGCATGCGCGCCGCCGGCGACCGCCATGGCGCACCTGGCCTCCCGCTTGTCCGGCGCGGGCACCAGCGGCTCGGCGGGATCGGCGGCGGCGGTCATGGCGGACCGGCGCGGCGCTCGACGAAGGTGGTGCTGAGAAACGAGAGAACGAGATCGCCATGCTGGTTGACGCCGGTGGAGCGGATCGTCAATAGGCCGAGGCCGGGCCGGCTCGCGGAAGGACGCTTGTCGGTCACTTCGCTCGCATAGTCGATGGTGTCGTCGACATAGACCGGCTTGAGCCATTTCAGCTCGCGGAAGCCGAGCGCCGGGCCGATGCGGGCGACCGTCTCGCCGCGCGCGCGCAGCGCGTCGTCGATGCGACGGCGGTACTGCACCATCAGCCGCATCCAGATCAGCGCGGTATGCCAACCGGAGGCGAGCAGCGCGCCGAAAGGCGAGCGCTCCGCTGCCGCGTCGTCGAGATGAAACGGCTGCGGGTCGAAGCGCTGGGCAAAGGCCTTGATCTCGTCGGCGCTGAAGGTATGGCGGCCGATCTGCCAGACCTCGCCCACCTGCACATCCTCGAAATATTTCATGACGGCGCTCCCGGCGCACGGCACGCTATCATCATGGAGCTCGTCAGCGTGGTGAGCACCGTATCCTGCTCGTCGAGCACCTCGTAGTGGAAGCGGACGAAGCCGACCTGCGGCCGGCGCTCGGAGACTCGCTTGTCGAGCACGGTCGCGCGCACGCGGATCTGCATGCCCGGCCGCAACGGTTTCAGCCAGCGCACCTCGTCGATGCCGGCCGCGCCCAGGGCGTTGCTGTCGAGCACATAGCCGTCGACGATCATGCGCATCAGCAGGCAGCAGGTGTGCCAGCCGGAGGCGGCGAGCCCGCCGAGCAAGGTGGCGCTGGCGGCGGCCTCGTCGAGATGCATCGGCTGCGGATCGAACTCGGCGGCGAAGGCGACGATCTCCTCGCGCGTCACCAGCCGCGGGCCGTAGATGCTGACGCTGCCGGGCGCGAAGTCTTCGAAATGGAGCTTTGTATCCATTCGGCTGTCATCGTCCGCGAAAGCGGGCGATCCGGTAATCCCTGTTTGGCGATCTTACGCAAGCTTTGTGGCTAGTGGATGCCCCGCTTTCGCGGGGCATGACAAGCATTTTCATACGGCACGCGCCGCGGACAACCCCTCACGTCGCGAAGCGGAAATGCATCACGTCGCCGTCGGCGACCACGTAGTCCTTGCCTTCCAGCCGCATCTTGCCGGCCTCCTTGGCGCCGACCTCGCCGCCGCAGGCGATGAAGTCGTCATAGGCGATGGTCTCGGCGCGGATGAAGCCCTTCTCGAAATCGGTGTGGATGACGCCCGCCGCCTGCGGCGCCTTGGTCCCTTGCGTGATGGTCCAGGCCCGCGTCTCTTTCGGGCCGACGGTGAAATAGGTCACCAGATGCAAGAGCGCGTAGCCGGCGCGCACCAGCCGGTCGAGCCCGGTCTCCTGCAAACCCACCGCTTCGAGGAACTCCGCGCGTTCGGCCGGCGGCAGCACCGCGATCTCCGACTCGATCTTGGCCGATATCACCACAGCGACCGCGCCCTCCTGCTTGGCGCGTTGCTCGACCTGGCGGGAGAATTCATTGCCGGCGGCGGCGGCGGCTTCGTCCACATTGCAGGCATAGAGCACGGGCGCCGAGGTCAGAAGCCCGAGCGAATGGAACAGCTTTTCCTCGTCCGGCTTGCGCTCGACCAGCCGCGCCGGCTTGCCGTCGCGCAGCAGCACCAGCGAGCGGCCGATCAGATCGAGCATCTCGTTGGCCAGCTTGGCGTCCTCGCCGGAGCCCTTGGCCTTTTTCTCGAGATTGTCGACGCGCTTTTCCAGGGATTCGAGATCGGCCAGCATCAGCTCGGTCTCGATGGTCTCGATGTCGGCGATCGGATCGATCTTGCCCTCGACATGGGTGACGTCCGAGTCCTCGAAACAGCGCACCACATGCACGATGGCGTCGACCTCGCGGATGGTGGCGAGGAACTGGTTGCCGAGCCCCTCGCCTTTCGAGGCGCCGCGCACCAGGCCGGCGATATCGACGAAGGTGATGCGGGTCGGGATGATCTCGGCCGACTTGCCGAGCACCGCCAGCTTGTCCAGGCGCGGATCGGGCACCGCGATCTCGCCGACATTGGGCTCGATGGTGCAGAACGGATAATTGGCGGCCTGCGCCGCCGCCGTTTCGGTCAGCGCATTGAAGAGCGTCGACTTGCCGACATTCGGCAGGCCGACGATGCCGCATTTGAATCCCATGTGGTCGTTCTTTCAGATCGGAAGGTCGTTGAGGTGCGGAAGTGTGAAGGGATTGAGGATTTTAACGTTCATGATCTGGCGGTCGTGTTGCAGGTCTTCGCTGAGGAACAGCGCGCAGCCGGCCAATGACGCGGAAGCGAGCAGCAGGCAGTCCCAGATGGAAAAGTTTGCGGCGTCCTGAATCTGCCACGCGCGCTGCATGACGACGAAATCCAACGGCGCCGTGCACGACGGGCTCAAGCTGGCGACAAATTGGCGCGCGCGATCGCGATCCAACAGCCGGCGATGGTCAGTGATCGCGCGATAACATTCATTCAGGCTTTGCGGGCTGAGGACCAGTGTACGGTTCCTGATCGTTCTTCTCAGCAAGTTCGTGGCGATCGGCTGCTTCTCCGGCTCGGTCGGATCGACCGTGTAGACGATGACGTTCGTATCGACGAAGCAGTTCATCTTCTCGTTCGGCATATAGTTTCTCTCGGCCGGGCCAGGCCTTGGCCGCCCCCGGAAAGCCCGGCCCACTGAAGAAGGGCTCGAGTTTCCTAAGCACCTCCTCCGGATCGTAATCGACTTCGCGCGCGACCAGCCCGGAGACGAATTTCGACAGGCTTGTCCCTTGCTTAGCCGCGGCAACCCGGGCGCGTTGCAACGTCCGTTCGGGAAGCGTGATGGTGACGTTCTTCATGGCCACGAACCTCGTGTAACACGAACTTCGTGTTTCAGTGTCCGGAAGTCAAGAACGGCAGCAAGTCCCTGAGCTTATTCGGTTTCCTCCGCCTTTCCGCCGAAACCCTTGGCCTCCATCGCCAAGTGCACCTTGTTCTGGAAGCTGGCGTCCTTGCCGGCGACCAAGAGCCCGGCATTGTCGGCGACGATGTCGCAGAGCGCCTCGACCCAGGGCCATTCGTCCTTGGCGAAATCCTGCAGCACGTAGCGCTCCACCAGGTTCTTGTCGCCCGGATGCCCGATGCCGATGCGCACGCGCTTGTAGTCGTTGCCGATGTGGGCGGTAATCGAGCGCAGGCCGTTGTGGCCGGCATTGCCGCCGCCGACCTTCAGCCGCACCTTGCCCGGCGTCAGTTCGAGCTCGTCATGGAAGACGAGGACCTGGGCGGGCTCGAGCTTGTAGAAGCGCGCGGCTTCCTGCACCGCGCGCCCCGACTCGTTCATGTAGGTGCCGGGCAGCAGCAGCTGCACGCGCTCGCCGTCGATCGGGCCTTCCACCGCCACGCCCTGGAAGCGGCGGCGCCACGGCGCAAGGTTATGGCGGCGCGCGATCCGCTGCACCACCATGAACCCGATATTGTGCCGGTTTCCGACATAACGCGTGCCGGGATTGCCGAGGCCGACGAAAAGCAGCATGGCGTGAACGGCGTCGCCGCCGCCCTCAAGGGAAGGCCGGAAGGAGGGCGGCGATAATCCGCCGTCCTACTTCTTCTCCGGCTTGGTAGGCGCTGCGCCGGCCGCTGGGGCGGCCGCGGGCGCGGCTCCGGGGGCAGGCGCGGCACCGGGCGCGGCCGGCGCGGCTTCGGGCGCGGCGGCAGCCGCAGCGGCGGCGGCAGCGGCTTCGGCGGCGGCCTTGAGCTCTTCGGCGTAGCCGGAGGGCGGCACCACGGTCACCAGCGTCATATCGGCCCGACCGATCACCTTCAGGTCGGGCGGCAGCGTTACTTCGTTCAGATGCTTGGAATGGCTGATTTCCAGCCCCGTGATATCGACGTCGATCGAATCCGGAATGGCGTCGGCCGGGCACAGCACCTCGACGCTGTGGGTCACGATGTTGACGGCGCCGCCGCGCTTCACGCCCGGCGACTGCTCGGCGTTCAACACATGCACGGGAATGTTCACGCGGATCTTGGCGCCCTCCGACACGCGGAGGAAATCGACATGCATCGGCAGATCCTTGATCGCGTCGAGCTGGAAGTCGCGCGGGATCACCCGGTGCCTGGTGCCGTCCACGTCGAGCTCATAGAGCGTGGTGAGGAAGCGGCCCTGATAGATGCGCTTCTTCAGCTCGTCGTGGTCGATGAGCACCATCATCGGGGTCTTGTTCTCGCCATAGATCACAGCCGGCACCTGGCCGGAATAACGTGCTGCCCGTGCGGCCCCCTTGCCGGCTTTCGGGCGCACCGTCGCCTTTAATGTTTGCACGGTGGCCATTGCAGTACCTTTCTAAGTGTATGGAAAAAGGCGGCTTTTTCGCCGCCTTCAACGCGGCAAGCCTCCAGGGGTGCCGGGGGCCGCGTTTCGGGCTGCCTTATAGCGGCGCCGGCGGCGGAGGGCAAGGAAACGCCGCCTCGCGCCGGACAGCGCCATGGCAGCCGCAAGCCGCCGGAAAGTCCGAACAATAGGGGGCCGGCGGCCGCTCAGTCGACGGCCGGCTCGCCGTCGGTGCCGTCGTCGCCGGTCTTTGGCTTCTTCGCCGTCTTCGCCGGCTTCTCCGTCTTCGCCTCCAGCGCCTCGATCTTCGCCTTCAGCGTCTCGTTCTCCTCGCGCGCAAGCCGCGCCATCTCCTTGACCGCCTCGAACTCCTCGCGCTGGACAACGTCGAGCTCGCGCAGGATTCGCTCGGCCTGGGCGCGGAAGAGCGTGTCGAATTCGCGCCGGACCCCTTGCGCGACCCCGGCGGCATCGTTCATCAAACGCGCCATCTCGTCCAAAAAGCGGTTGTTGGTCTGAGTCATGATGGCCCTCTTCCCCGGGTTTGCCCTCCACAATGGCGATCCGGTCATCCCGCCGCAAGAGGCGGCGTGCTATCCCTCTTTCGGCGAACCGCTGCGGGGGCGCACCCACGCGACCTGACGGACACTTGAATGCCTTGGCTGCTCATTCCCTACCCGAAATTCGACCCGGTTCTGGTCCAGTTCGGGCCTTTCGCCATACGCTGGTACGCCCTTGCCTATATCGTCGGCATCCTGCTCGGCTGGGTCTATGCCCGCGCGATCATCCGCAACGAGCGTTATTGGGGCGGTCCGGCGCCGCTGACGCTCCCCGATTTCGACGACTTCGTGCTGTGGGTGACGCTCGGCATCATCCTCGGCGGCCGCATCGGCTACGTGCTGTTCTACAACCTGCCGTTCTTCGCCGCGCATCCGCTGCAAATCTTCGAGGTCTGGCACGGCGGCATGTCGTTCCACGGCGGTTTCACCGGCTGCGTCGTGGCGGTGGTGCTGTTCGCGAAGAAGCGCGGCCTGTCGATCCTCTCGCTCGGCGACATCACCTGCGCCGTCGGCCCGATCGGCCTCTTCCTCGGCCGCATCGCCAACTTCATCAACGGCGAATTGTGGGGCCGGCCGACCGACGTGCCCTGGGCCATGATCTTTCCCAGCGGCGGGCCGATCCCGCGCCATCCAAGCCAGCTCTACGAGGCGACGCTGGAAGGCCTGGTGCTGCTCGCCGTGCTCTATGTCATGATCCGCGCCGGCGCGCTCAAACGACCGGGGCTGATCGTGGGTGGCTTTGCCTGTTTCTATGCGCTCGCGCGCAGCTTTAGCGAGTTCTTCCGCGAGCCGGATGCGCAGCTCGGATTCCTCTGGGGCGGCGCCACCATGGGGCAATTGCTGTCGATCCCCCTGTTCATCGCCGGGGTGTGCTTCATCGTCTATGCGCTGAAGCACAAGCCGCTGAGGAGCTGACCGGTGACCGAGATGCCGCCGCTGGAACAGGAAATCCGCCGGCGCATCGCGGCGGCCGGGCCGATGCCGGTCGCCGAATACATGGCGCTCTGTCTCGGCGATCCGACCCACGGCTACTACGTCACCCGCGATCCCCTGGGCGCGGCCGGCGATTTCACCACCGCGCCGGAAGTGAGCCAGATGTTCGGCGAACTGCTCGGACTGTGGATGGCGGCGACCTGGATGCAGATGGGCTCGCCGGAAAAAGTCCGCGTGGTCGAGCTCGGCCCCGGCCGCGGCACCCTGATGAAGGATGCGCTGCGCGCGGTGCAGGTGCTGCCGGCGTTCCGCAAAGCCATCGTGCTGCATTTCGTCGAGATCAGCCCGGTGCTGCGGTCGCAGCAGCAGCAAACGCTCGCCGAGATGGGCGTGCCGATCTTCTGGCATAATGCGCTCGCCGACGTACCGAAGGGCACGCTCATCGTCATCGCCAATGAATTCTTCGATGCGCTGCCGATCAACCAGGCGGTGAAGACCGACAAGGGCTGGCACGAGCGCCGCGTCGGCATCGACGGCGACGGCAAATTCGCCTTCGTGGTGGCGCCCGAACCGCTCGCGCACAGCAACATCGTGCTGCCGAGGACGGTGCGCGAGGCGCCCGCCGGATCGATCTTCGAATGGCGCAACGATCTCGTCGCCATGGCGCTCGGCCGACGCCTGGCCGACGAGCGCGGCGCCGCGCTGGTGATCGATTACGGGCATGCCGAAAGTGACGTCGGCGACACTTTCCAAGCCGTCGGCCACCACGCCTATGCCGACGTGCTGAGCATGCCCGGCGCAGTCGATCTCACCGCCCATGTCGATTTCCAAGCCCTCAAACGCGCCGTCGAAGCCATGGGCGTTGCCGGCTACGGGCCGATCACCCAGGCGCAACTGCTGCGGCGGCTCGGCATCGAGACGCGGGCGGGCAAGCTCAAGGCGCGCGCCACGCCGACCGCTGCCGCCGAGATCGATCTGGCACTGGCGCGGCTGATCGATACCGGCCGCAGCGGCATGGGCGCCTTGTTCAAGGCGGTCGCCTTCGCGCATCCCTCGCTCGGCACACCGCCGGCCTTCGCGGATTAGCCGTCGCCGCAAGCCTCACGGACAGCGATGCACGCGGCCGCGCCGATCGATCCAGGTCCCGGTCTGCGGATTGTAGCTGCGGTAGCGCTGCATGCAGTATTCGACTGCTTGATTCTGGCGAGCGGCCTCGCTCGCCACGATGGCGCCGATGGCGAGACCGATGGCCGCGCCGGCAGCGGCGGCGCCGATATCATTACCACGGCGACCGCCGCCACGGACAACGCGGCCTCCGCGGCCACGCCGGACCTGCACCTGTTGCAGCCATTCCGGCCCGCTGGATTGCGCCTGCTGGGTGATATCCTTCGTTGCGCCGGCCAGCGGTGCGGCGCCAACCGATGACGGAGCGGCTGCAAAGGTGAGGCCTGCCAAGGCAGCGGCGGCGATGAGTGCTATACGCATGCGAGCCTCCTTCCTGTCCGTCGTCGAATTTCCGACGCATCGGTGCACTCAGTTGGCAACAGAGTTACAGAGAATGCATTGACCTGGGTCACTCGAACTGGTGCCGTTCCATGCTGCAGGCCGCTTCGCTCACCAATCTCGCGCGCATTCGCCACGCCTTCTTCACCCGCAGCGGCGGTGTGTCGCAGGGCGTCTATGCGAGTCTGAACGGCGGCGTCGGCTCCGACGACGCGGCCGACAAGGTCGGCGAGAACCGCGCCCGCATGGCCACGGCGCTCGGCGTCGCGCCCGACCATCTGTTGACGCCCTATCAGATTCATTCACCCGACGTGGTGATTGCGGACGCGCCGTGGCCTTCGGAGCAGCGGCCGCGCGCCGACGCCATGGTGACGCGCCGGCCCGGACTCGCCATCGGCGTATCGACCGCCGATTGCGGGCCGCTGCTGCTCGCCGACACGCATGCTGGCGTGATCGGCGCCGCCCATGCCGGCTGGCGCGGCGCCTTCAGCGGCGTGATCGACGCCGTGGTCGAGGCCATGGAAGGACAAGGCGCCGAGCGCGCCCGCATCGTGGCCGCGCTCGGGCCCACCATCCGCCAGCCGAACTACGAGGTCGGCCCCGAATTCGTCGAACGCTTCCTTGCCGCCGACGAAAGCAATGCGCGCTTTTTCACGCCGTCGAAACGCAGCCGCCATGCCATGTTCGATCTGCCCGGTTATATCGCCGCCCGGGTTGAACAAGCGGGGATTGTAAATTTCGAGGATCTCGGCCTGTGCACCTATGCCGAGCCCGCGCGATTCTTCAGCTATCGCCGCGCCACGCAGCTGCACGAACCGGATTACGGGCGTCATATCAACGCGATTGCGCTGCGCGAATGACGTGTCCTGTGCAAGGCTGACCTGCGCCCGGCTTCCTTGCTGGACTCGGCCGCGTTGAAGTCGTTAAGTTTCCTTGCGGCCGGACGGGACTGTAACAACAATCGGCCGAGGGGTGTTCATGGGGTGGCGTTGCAGCCGCCGCGCCGGTCGCGCGGCGCTTTGTTTGTGTCGGCCTGCTGCGCTCTCGGCGGCGGTGGCCTGCGCGTTCGCGCTCGCCGCCTGTCAGTTCGAAAGCCAGCCGAACCTGGCCGCCGCGCAGCCGCGTGGCGCCAGCGTCGCCTTCGACTCCATCGACGGTCTGCCGCGCGCACAATTCCTGACTCTGGTGCGCGATCTCAACGACGAGGCGCAAACACGCCGGCTCGCGGTGGTCTCGCGCGAGAAGCCGTCGGCCTATCGCATTCGCGGTTATCTCGCCGCCGAAGTGGTCAAGGACAAGACGACCGTGTCCTGGGTCTGGGACGTGTTCGACCGCGACCAGCAACGCGCCTTCCGCATTACCGGCAGCGACGTGGCGAAGGGTGCGGGATGGCATGCGGTCGATGCCGCAACGCTGAACAAAATCGCACACGCGAGCATGGACCAGCTCGCGGCCTTCCTGACCTCGTCGGCGGTCGCGCCCGGCACGACGGCGCCGGCGCAGCCGCAATTGGCGCTGGTATCGGGCGATGCCTCGACACCGGAAGCGGCCGGTATTTTCCGCATCTTCCGCCCGCATGCCGATCCGGTCCCCGCCGCCGAGGCGCCGCCCCCGCCCGTCGATACCGGCGTCGCCGCCACGCCGATCTCCGTTTCGGTGCCGTTGCCGCGCCGCCGTCCGGCGCCCGCGCAAGCCGTCTCGACCAACGGCACCCTGAGGCTGGCCGCCGCCCGGCACGCCGCGCGTTAAGGATTTGCCGAGGCTGACGGAAAAAGCCTCGGGACAATGAATTTCCCCCGTATTGCCCCCCTCCCGCTGCCTTGTTATGACCACGCCGCCCGCGCGGCTTGGCGAGTCCGCAACGGTTCAGGGGCCGGCGACGTAGGACTTCAAGCGAGGGTATCTGAATGGCGGGCAAGAACGGGGCGATCAAGCTCGTTGCCGGCAATTCCAATCCGTCGCTGGCGCAGGCGATCTCCGACTATCTCAAGACGCCGCTGACCAAGGCGGTGGTGCGTCGCTTCGCCGACGGCGAAGTGTTCGTCGAAATCCAGGAAAACGTGCGTGGCGCCGACGTCTTCGTCGTCCAATCGACGTCGGCTCCGGCCAACGACCACCTGATGGAGCTGCTGATCATCATCGATGCCCTGCGCCGGTCCTCGGCGCGCCGCATCACCGCGGTGATCCCCTATTTCGGTTACGCCCGGCAGGACCGTAAGCCGGGCCCGCGCACGCCGATCTCGGCCAAGCTGGTCGCCAACCTGGTCACGCGCGCCGGCACCGACCGGGTGATGACGCTCGACCTGCACGCCGGCCAGATCCAGGGCTTCTTCGACATCCCGACCGACAATCTCTACGCCTCGCCGCTGATGGTGCGCGACATCCGCGAGCACCTGAAACTCGACAACATCATGGTGGTGTCGCCCGACGTCGGCGGCGTCGCGCGCGCGCGTGGCCTCGCCAAGCGCATCAACGCCCCGCTCGCCATCATCGACAAGCGGCGCGAGCGGCCGGGCGAATCCGAGGTGATGAACGTGATCGGCGAGGTCGCCGGCCACACCTGCGTGCTGCTCGACGACATCGTCGATTCCGGCGGCACGCTGATCAACGCCGCCGACGCGCTGCTCGCGCAAGGGGCGCGCGAGGTCTACGCCTATATCAGCCACGGCGTGCTGTCGGGCGGCGCGGTCGCGCGCATCGCCAAGTCGCGGCTGAAGGAGCTGGTGATCACCGACTCGATCCAGCCCAGCGAGGACGTGAAGGCGGCGCCCAACATTCGCGCGCTGCCGATCGGTCCGTTGATCGGCGAGGCGATCGGACGCACGGCGGCCGAAGAGTCGGTGTCGAGCCTGTTCGACTAACTGTCAGCATTGTCATTTTTGTCATTTCCGGGCGCGGGCTGTGGCGCGCGGGCCCGCGCCGCGTTCCCGGCACGCGCCTGGCATTCAGGTTCCGCACAGCCGGACTTATCCACCGCCGATTCAAAGGGTCGCAGCTTTGCTTGTGGAGAGTCGTCGCGGCGCGGTTGCCTGCCCGGGGCAAATCACGGCTCACTCATGCCCGACGATGCCTTTGGCGGGCGGAATCGAGCGGGGTATAGTCGGTTTGCCGGTGATTCGGTCCTGCCGCCTAGGCACCGCGTATCCCGAGAGTCAATCCGGTGATCGGGGCCCGGCGAGCCATGTTGGCGTGCCGTGCGCGTATGGTGGCGTGCGTTTCCCCTCGCTCCATTTGGCAAAGCGGAGACGACATGTCCGACATCGGCTACGCGGACGAACAGCGAATCAATCCCCTCGACGTGGTCGAACGCGTCGCCACCGGCAATGACTGGTCGTTCGAGCGCGCCGGCGACGACGAGATCACCATTCTGGTGACCGGGCGCTGGGCCGATTACCAGCTCTCCTACACCTGGATGGGCGACATCGAGGCGCTGCATCTGGCCTGCGCCTTCGACCTGAAGATTCCCGAACGCCGCCGCGCCGAAGTGCAGGTGCTGATCTCGCTGATCAACGAGCAGCTCTGGGTCGGTCATTTCGACCTCTGGCTGAAGGAAGGCATCGTCATGTTCCGCCACGCGCTGATTCTCGCGGGCGGCGTCGGCGCCTCCGGCCGCCAATGCGAGGCGCTGATGTCGACCGCGCTCGATGCCTGCGAGCGCTATTTCACCGCCTTCCAGTTCGTGGTCTGGGCCGGCAAGGAGGCGAAGGAAGCGCTCGCCGCCGCCATGTTCGAGACATCGGGCGAGGCGTGAACCACCCACTTCGTCATTCCGGGACGCGCCGAAGGCGCGGGCCCGGAATGACAATGTTGCAATTCCCGCTATCATCGTCGCCATGAAGCGACCTGCCACGACGAAACCGCTCGCCCGATTCCCCGGCCGCCTGGTGCTGCTCGGCGCCGGCAAGATGGGCCAGGCCATGCTCGAGGGCTGGCTGGCGCGCGGCCTCGATCCGCGCAAGCTCATCGTCATCGAGCCGCAGCCCGGCAAGGCGGTGAAGGCGCTCACCCGGCGCGGCCTCAAGCTCAATCCCAAGGGCGAGCCCGCCGAGGCCGCCGCTCTCGTTCTCGCGGTCAAGCCGCAGAGCGCGCCCGAGGCGCTGCCGGCGCTGCAAGCCTATGCCGGCAAGAACACGCTCGCGCTCTCCATCATGGCCGGCCGCACGCTCGGCTTCCTCGGCGACGCGCTGCCCGGATGCGCCATCGTGCGCGCCATGCCCAATACGCCGGCGGCCATCGGCCGCGGCATCACGGTCGCCTGCCCCAATGCCAAGGTCTCCGCGCGCCAGCGCAAGCAGGCCTCCGACCTGCTCGCCGCCATCGGCGCGGTCGAATGGGTGACCGACGAAACACTGATGGACGCGGTCACCGCCGTGTCCGGCTCCGGCCCGGCCTATGTGTTCCTGCTGGCGGAAGCGATGACCCGGGCCGGCATCGCCGCGGGGCTGCCCAAAGCGCTCGCCGAACGGCTCGCACGCGAGACGGTCGCCGGTTCCGGCGAATTGCTGCGCCGCTCACCGCTCGATGCCGCCGTCCTGCGGCAAAACGTGACCTCGCCCGGCGGCACCACGGCCGCCGCTTTGGCGGTGCTGATGGGCCCCGGCGGCTTCAACGCCTTGCTGAGCGAGGCGATTGCCGCCGCCACCGCCCGTTCGCGCGAACTCGCCGGCTAGTCCGGCGTTTTCCTCTCGCCGCCCGCGCTATCCTTTCAGGCGCAGCCCTGGAACCGTCACCTTTGCGGGCATAGATTGAGTTGAGTTCCATTGCCCAGGAGGTCGCCATGGCCCGCAAACCAAAACGTCAACGCAAAGCGCCGCCGACCCCTCCGCCGCCGCGCGGCACCTCCGACCGCGACAAAGCGATCGACGCGCTGATGGCGCTGCTCGCCGAGCATTCGCTGGAAGAAACCGGCCTTGCCGAGGTCGCCGGCCGCGCCGGGCTGAAGCTCTCGCAACTGCGCGCCGAGTTCGGCTCGGTGATGGCGATTTACGCCGCCCACATCAAGGACATCGACAGCCGGGTGCTGGCCGGCGGCGACGGCGACATGAGTGAGGAGACGCCGCGCGAGCGCCTGTTCGACGTGCTGATGCGCCGCCTGGAAGTGATGGCGCCCTACAAGGAAGCGGTGCGCTCCGTGATGAATTCGGCGCGGCGCAATCCGCCGCTCGGCCTGGCGCTCAACGCCATGGCCGTGCGCTCGCAGCACTGGATGCTGGAAGCCGCCGGCATCCCGGCCTCGGGCCCGCGCGGCGCCATGCGCGCACAGGGCGCGGCGCTCCTGTTTGCCAAGGTGGTCAAGGTCTGGGTCGACGACGAAGAGGAAGGCCTCGACCGCACCATGGCCGCGCTCGACCGCGGCCTCTTGCGCGCCGAACGCTGGGTCGGCTTCCTCGACGACCTCTGCGCCATCCCCGCCTGCATCCTGCGCGGTCCGCCGCGGCGCCGCCGCTATCGCGACGAGGTGGAGGAAGAGCCGGAGGCGGCCTAGCGTTTGATCGACGGAGATTGAAACAAACTCCGTTTATTCCCGTAGATTTTACACCGGGACGCGCACCGTCGCGCGTAAGCCGCCGAGCGGGCTTTCGCCGAGCATGATGTCGCCGCCATGCGAGCGCGCGATGTCGCGGGCGATGGCGAGCCCGAGACCGGTGCCGCCCTCGTCCTGATTGCGCGCGTCGTCGAGGCGCAGGAATGGCTTGAACACGTCCTCGCGCATCTCCGGCGGAATGCCGGGCCCGTCGTCGTCGATGGTGACGGTGAGATAGCGATGGTCGCGCTGGCCGGTGATGGCGATGGTCGAGCCGAAGCGAGCGGCGTTCGACACCAGATTGCCGAGGCAGCGTTTGAACGCGGCCGGCCGCACGGTGACGATGGGCGCGCCGCGGAACACCACGCTGGCGCGATGGCCGTGGCGCTCGGCATCGAGCTTGAGCTCCTCCAGGAAGGCCGCCATGTCGGTCGGCGCCGAGGACTCGCCGAGATCGCCGCGCGCGAAGGCGAGATAGGCCTCCAGCATGCGCGCCATCTCGTCGACGTCCTTCTTCATCGCCTCCACTTCCGGCGACTCGCCGATCAGCGCCAGTTCGAGCTTGAAGCGGGTGAGCACCGTGCGCAGATCGTGGCTGACGCCGGCGAGCATGGCGGTGCGTTGCTCGATGGCGCGCTCGATGCGCGTCTTCATCTCGATGAAGGCGGCGGCGGCGCGGCGCACCTCGCGCGCGCCGCGCGGGCGGAAATTCGGCGCCTCGCGCCCCATGCCGAAGCTTTCGGCCGCATCGGCCAGCCGCACAATGGGCTTGATCTGATTGCGCAGGAACAACACCGCGACGATCAGCAACACCATCGAGGTGCCGACCATCCAGAACAGGAACATCTGCGCGTTGGAGGCGTAAGCCGCGCTCCGCCGGGCGAACACCCGCATCACCGCATTGTCGAGCTGCACGCGAATCTCGACCAGCGCCGACTTGCCGACCGTGTCGATCCAGAACGGGCGGCCGAGCTTGCGCAGTTCCTCCGACAGCGCCTGGTCGAGCAGCGAAAAGAACGGCTTGGGTCCCGGCGGCGGCAGATCGCCGAGGGGGAGGAAATCGACCACCAGGCCGAGCCGGTCCTGCGCGATGCGGCGGATCACGGCGCGCTGCTTGTCCTGCGGATAGCCGTTGTAGACGTCGATCAGCGCGGCGATGTCGTGCACAACGCTCGCCGACAGGCGCTGGGTGACAACATTCCACTGGCGCTCGACAAAGACGAAGGCGAGCACCGACTGCAGGATCACCATCGGCATGATGATGATGAGCAGGGCGCGGGCATAAAGCCCCTTGGGCATCATGCTGTTGAGCCAGCGCGTGATGCGCCGCCAGCCCTCGCGGACCTTGCCGAGCTCGGCGTGGATGCGGCGGATCGGCGGGATGGCGTCGTACCACTCCCAGGCCTCGCGCAGCCGCGTCAGCGCGGTGCGCACGCCCTGGCCGATGTCGAGCGAGGTCATGACGAGGTCACCAGCCGGTAGCCGATGCCGCGCACGGTCTGCACATAGAGCGGGTTGGCCGGATTGCGCTCGATCTTGCGGCGCAGTCGGTTGATCTGCACGTCGACGGCGCGTTCGCTGACCGTACCGCCGTTGCCGGCAAGCTGCATGCGCGCCACCGTCTCGCCCGGCGTCGTCGCCAGCACGCGCAGCATGTCGCGCTCGCGATCGGTCAGGCGGATGATCTCCTCGCCCTTGCGCAGCTCGCCGCGGGCCAGATGGTAGACGAAGGGACCAAAGCGGACCGACTCGACCGGCGGCGCCACCGACGGCTGCGCCCGCTTCAAGATATTGGCGATGCGCAGCGACAGTTCGCGCGGCTCGAACGGCTTCGACAGATAGTCGTCGGCGCCCATCTCGAGGCCCTTGATGCGGCTTTCGGCGGCGTCGCGCGCGGTCAGCATCAGGATCGGCACGTTCGAGGAACCACGTAACGCCAGCGCGAAGTCGAAACCGGATTCGCCCGGCATCATCACGTCGAGGATGAGCAGATCGAAGCGCAGGCCCTCCAGCTTGGCGCGCGCATCGGCGGCATTGTCGGCGGTGGTGACGCGATAGCCTTCGCTCGCCAGGAAACGCGAGAGCAGATCGCGAATGCGGCGGTCGTCATCGACCACCAGGAGATGCGGGGCGTCGTCGGCGAGCGGGACGGGCGAGGCCATTAGGACCGATCCAATCTCCGTTCATTCCCGCGCAAGCGGGAATCCAGAGCGGCACCTGCCGAGCGAACCGCCCCTGGGTCCCCGCTTGCGCGGGGACGAACGGATGAGGTGCCGTGCATCCACCATCCCCTACTCCCGCGGCTTGGCGCGGTCGGCGCGCGCGATCAGCCGCAACACGCCTTCGCGGTTTTCGTCGTCGATCATGGCGGTGAGGAAGCGGCGCGCCGCCTCGTGCGCGCCGGACCCGAGCTCGGCAAAAGCGCGGTTGATGCGCTGCGTTTGCAGGCCGGCAAGCTTGAGCGCCAGCGCCTCGCCTTTCGCCGTCACATAGAGGAGCCGCTGGCGGCGATCCTGCGCGCCTTCCTTCTGCACCACATAGCCCTGGTCGACGAGCTGCTTGAGCACGCGGCCGAGCGACTGCTTGGTGATGTTGAGGATGTCGAGCAGGTCGGCGACCTTCATGCCCGGATTGCGGTTGACGAAATGCAGCACCCGGTGATGCGCGCGGCCGAAGCCGAGCAGGCTCAGCACCTCGTCGGGGTCGCCGACGAAATCGCGATAGGCGAAGAACAAGAGCTCGATGATGTCCCAGACCGGCTCGGCCGCCGCCGGCGTCGCCGGCTCCTCGGCCAGATTGGCCGCATGGTTCGCGGACTTGGCGCTCACATTTATGTCAGCCATGTTGACATATTTTGATTTTATGTTACAAAAACATCGCCAGGGACGAAAGGATCGTACCCGATGGCGCGGTCCAGGGTCGCAGCGGCACGGTGGCCGGGATTTCACCGGGCCGGGCCAGTATTACCGGGTGTTGCCATGGGACGCAAAGTGTTGGCGACGGCGCGGAAAATGCGCCATCAAGGGCACAAGGGCGCGGCAACGCGTGGCCGGCAGAGCACCCGGGCGTAAGGCGAAGGAGGAGACGATGGCGGCACAGTCCTATGACCGGCTCGAAGGCGTTATCTGGTACGACGGCAAGCTCGTGCCGTGGAACGAAGCCAATCTGCATGTGCTGTCGCATGGCCTGCACTACGCGAGCTGCGTGTTCGAGGGCGAGCGCGCCTATGGCGGCCGCATCTTCAAGAGCACCGAGCATTCCGAGCGGCTGAAGCGTTCGGCCAATGTGCTCGACTTCGAGATTCCCTTTTCGGTGGCCGAGATTGACGCCGCCAAGAAACTGGTGCTGGAGAAGAACGGCAAGAAAGAGGCCTATGTCCGCCCGGTCGCCTGGCGCGGTTCGGAAATGATGGGGGTCTCGGCGCAGTCGAACACCATTCATCTCGCCATCGCCAGCTGGGAATGGCCGAGCTATTTCGATCCGGAGCAGCGGCTCAAGGGCATCAAGCTCGATCTCGCCGACTATCGCCGGCCCGATCCGCGCACCGCGCCCTGCCGCGCCAAGGCCGCCGGCCTCTATATGATCTGCACCATCTCCAAGCACGCGGCCGAGCGCAAAGGCTATGCCGACGCCATGATGCTGGACTGGGAAGGGCGCGTGGCCGAGTGCACCGGCGCCAACATCTTCTTCATCAAGGACGGCAGGATCCATACGCCGATCGCCGATTGCTTCCTCGACGGCATCACGCGGCAGACGGTGATCGCGCTGGCGAAGAAGCGCGGCATCGAGGTCATCGAGCGCCGCATCATGCCGGACGAGCTCAATGATTTCTCCGAATGCTTCATCACCGGCTCGGCGGCGGAAGTGACCGCGGTGGCCGAGATCGCGCAGTGGCGCTTCAAGCCGGCCGGCATCACCAAGACGCTGATGGACGACTACAGCGCCGAGGTGCAGCCGCAGGCCGCGGCGGCGTAGGCGGGCCCTAACCCGCTCCCGCCAATCTCTCCGTTTTCATAGCCGGGCCGCCGCACCAGCGGCGCGACCCGGCAATCCATGCGGCCGTTTTGCATGGGCCTCCTTCCTGAAGCCTGATACCGGCCGCCGCTTTGTCCGACCTTCTCTCCGCGTCATGGCCGGGCTTGTCCTAGCCATCCACGTCTTTAATCGACTCACGATTGAAGACGGGGATGCCCGCGACAAGTTTACACCCGGGCCGGCCATAGGCCGGACCCGGTTGCGCGGGCATGACGCGCCAATCGTTGCGCGCTCTAGGATGAGAGGCTGCAATACGTCACGGCTGCGCGGACTTGAGCCTGCGCATGACGCGCGCTTTTTCACGCCTCATGGGAACGCCTCTCGCGCACGGCGCACCCCTTGACAAAATACATAATTTACATAATTTAGGAGTGGAGGAAAAAGCATGCCTTCGTTTGCCGCCTCGGAGCTTCAGCGCAATCCCGCCGAGATTCAGAAAGCGGCGCTGATGGGACCGGTGTTTCTCACTTACCACGACAAGCCGCGCTACGTGATGATGTCGCTCGACGCGTTCGTTCGCATCCAGGGCAACGACATCGCCGCCAATCTCGCGGCCTATCCGCCGGCGGTGGCTGCGCACATCCGCGAACTCGTAAAGCGACCGGCGCATTCCGGGCTTGGGCCGGAGGCGTCAGCCGTGGACAAACTCGTCTTGGCCACCGTCAACGCGCCGTACAAGAGAAGCATCGACGCGGCAACCTTGCGGGATTGCCTCGCCAAGCGCGATCTTGACCCCTGGCTGGTCCACGTGGCGACTTTCTTCACAGACGTCGCGCCGGAATTGGTGTTTAAATTCGCCGACCGGCACGGTATTTCGACGTCGACGCTCGCCAAAGCCTATCGCGCCATGAAGCGAAGGACCGGTGAGCGAAACCCGGATTTGGAGGCCGATCTTGTCAGCATGGCGCCGCCTTCTCGATCGAACGATCGACGGCCTCGCCCGTCTTCGCGAAAAAGGAAAGGCAGTTCCTGACTGGGTTCTCGGCGGCGGCACCGCGCTCATGCTGCACGCCGGCCACCGCTTCAGCAAGGACATCGACGCCTTCATAACCGATCCGCAATATCTCCCGATGCTTTCGCCGCGCCTGGGCGGCGAAGACATCTGGGCGTGCGAGACCTACACGGAGGCGGCCAACCATCTCAAATTGGTCTATCCCGAGGGCGAAATCGATTTCATCGTTGCGGCGCAAATTACCGACCTGGCTTCCACGCCGATGACGATTCCAGGCCAGCAAGGCTCCGGTGGCGGCCAATCTATTACCATCAACGTCGAACATCCGGTCGAGATCGCGCTGAAGAAACTTGTCTACCGCGGCGGTTTACTGAAGGTCCGGGACATCTTCGACATCGCCGTCGTCGATTCGCTGCATCACGATCTCCTGCGAGCCGGCCTCCCTCGCGCGATCGAAGCGAAACTACCAATACTCAAGAGGTTGGCCGGCCTTTCGGAAGATTACTGCCGCCGGGAACTCGCCGAACTCGACATCGACGAAAAATGGCGACCCGTCGCCGACATTTGCCTTGGCCGCACGAGAGAGATCGTCGCAAGCATTCCCGGTTGAAAGTTTGTTCGCGGGCCTTTGCGGTCACTCCTGCAGCACATAGGCGCCCGGCGCGTCGCCGAGCGGCCCGAGGCCGGGCAGGCCGATCCACGGCAGGGCACCCGGCGCGCCAGAATGCTGCGCCAGCCAAGCGGTCCATTGCGGCCACCAGGAGCCCTCGTAGCGCGGCGCCTGCGCCTCCCAGGTGTGGCGATCGAGATAGCGGTCACGATGGTGCTTGGTCAGCATTTGGAAACTGCGATGCGGGTGGCCGGGCTCGGAGACGATGCCGGCATTGTGGCCGCCGGTGGTGAGCACGAAGGTGACGTCGGTGTCGCTGAGCAGGTGGATCTTGTAGACCGAGCGCCAGGGCGCCACGTGGTCGCGCACGGTGCCGACCGCGAAGATCGGCGCGCGGATATCGCTCAGCGCCAGCGACCGGCCGCCGACCTTGTAGCGGCCCTCGGCGAGGTCGTTGTTGAGGAACAGCTTGCGCAAGTACTGCGAATGCATCTCGTAGGGCATGCGGGTGGCGTCGGCATTCCACGCCATCAGGTCGTTCATCGGCGCGCGCTGGCCCATCAGATATTCGTGCACCACGCGCGACCAGATGAGGTCGTTGGAGCGCAGGAGCTGGAAGGCGCCGGCCATCTGCTTGGTGTCGAGGAAGCCTTGCTCCCACATCAGGTCCTCGAGGAAGGCGATCTGGCTGTCGTTGATGAACAGCATCAGTTCGCCGGCCTCGGTGAAGTCGGTCTGCGCGGCGAACAGCGTGACGGTCTTGAGCCGGTCGTCGCCGCGGCCCGCCATGGCGGCGGCTGCGATCGACAGCAGCGTGCCGCCGATGCAATAGCCGGTGGCGTGGATCTTCTGCTCCGGCACGATCTTCTCGACCGCGTCGACGGCCGCCATCACGCCGAGCTCGCGATAGTCTTCCAGCGACAGGTCCCGGTCCTGCTCGGTCGGGTTTTTCCATGAGATCATGAACACGGTGAAACCCTGCCCGGTGAGATATTTCACCAGCGAGTTCTCCGGCGACAGATCAAGGATGTAGTATTTCATGATCCAGGCCGGCACGATGAGCACCGGCTCGGGATGCACGGTCGGGGTCGTCGCCTCATACTGGATGAGCTCGATCAGCCGGTTGCGGTAGACCACCTTGCCGGGCGTGACCGCGACATTGACGCCGACCTTGTAGGCCTCGGTGCCGAGCGGCTTGCGGCCGGCGATGGCGCGGTCCCAATCCTCGATCAGGTTCTGCAGGCCCTGCACCAGGTTCATGCCGCCTTTGCTGGCGGTCACGCGCGCAACTTCTGGATTGGTGGCGAGGAAATTCGTCGGCGAAACCATGTCGAGCAACTGACGCGTGGTAAAGGCGACCACGTCCTCGTGCTGCTTGGTGACGCCGCGGATGCCGGTCGTGGCGTTGTACCACCACTGCTGCTGCAGCAGGAACGCCTGGTGGATGAAGCTGTAGGGCCATTGCTGCCAGGCCGGATCGGCAAAGCGCTGATCCTGCGGCAGCGGCTCGATGCAGGGCGTATGCATGGTGCCGCCCTTGAGCAGGCAGCGCAGGGCATAGCTGTTGAAGCGCATCGCCTTGCGCGCTGCCTTGTCGGCGAGTTGCAGACGCTTGCCGGGCGCGAAGGCCAGATGCGTCGCCCAGTCGAGATAGGCTTCGGCGAGCGCTGCCGGCGACAGGCCGGCGGTGTAGCGGGCGACGCTCGCATGCGTGGATCGGTCGACGATGTCGGCGAGCGCGGTTACCGCATAAGAGTCGCGCTGGCCGTCGGGCAGCGGCGCATAACCGTTGGCCTGCTCGCGCGCCGGCGACGGCGCGGCCTGCAGGGGCGGGCTCTCGGTCGATGCGATGGTGGCGGGAACGGCGTGCGCCCCGGTCTGCTCTTGCGACATGATCGTCCCTTGATGGTTCCGGTACCCGGCCGACGGCTTTGGGCCGGCAGCAAAGCGCGCCGGCCATGGTAGCGCCATGAGCTAGATCAACGGGCGTGTGACACCGCCGGAATGCGCGGGAATCGTGACAATTTGAGGAATGCGATTAATCGCTCGGCCCGCCGGCGCGGGGAAGGTAAGCGCTAAGGACCCTACTCCCCCCAGGCGCGGAATGCTTCCTCGAAGGCGCGTTGGCCGGGCGTGCCCTTCTCCATGGCGAGGATGGCACGCTTGCCGCTGGTGTAGACGATGGGGATGTCGAACCAGTCGCGGTCTTTGAGCAGCGCGATATTCCGTTGCACGTCGATGTCGACCGCGGAGAGGCCGATGAGGAAATAGCCGTTGGTCACCTTGACCGAGAGGCCGGCGAGCGGCACGCCGCGCGCGGTCTCGCTCGACTTCATCAGCACGCCGGGCACGTTGCCGATACTGCCCTGATCGAAATCGGCCGGCAGCGTGAACATGATCTCGATGGTGTGGCTCGCCGGCAGCGCCTTGTCGGTGTTGCGGCGAAGCGACCAGGTCATGCGAATGTGGCGCTCCGGGATCTCGACATCGGCGCGCACGGCAAGCTCGGGCGCAAGGCCGGGCCCGGGCGAGACGGTTTCGGTGCGCCAGATCGCCGAGCCCACATAGCGCTTGCCCTGCGGATTGTTCGGCTCCTCCTCGTAGAGCACGACCTTCTGCGCGACCTGCGCGGCCGGCGCGGTGGCCGGCTTGGTCGGCGCGCCGGGCGCGGTGGAGGACTGCACGCGGTCGGCGATCTTCGGCTTGGTTGCGGGTGGCGCCGGCTTCACCGCCGGCTGGGTGCTGCTGCTGCTGCGCAGGCTCGCCAGCATGGTGGTGATAGTGTCGCGCTGCCAGTAGCCGGCGGCGGCAAGGCCGCCCAGGACCAGGATGATCACCAAGACCGAGATCAGGCGGCCATAGGAGCGGACCGGCCGATGCCCCTCTTCCTCCGGCTCTTCGAAGACCGGCGGCGGCGGCATGGTCGAGGCCGGCTCGGCCAGGGGCTCCTCGGCGTGCTCCGCGCTTGCCGGCGCGAACTGCAAGCTGTCCGCCTGGGCCAACTCGCCCGGCGGCTCGAAATAATGGGTGGTCGGGGCGGCTTCCGCGCCGCGCGGCTCGCTCGCCGGCGGGGAAGGCCGCCGATACTCGCCGGAAACGACGTCAAAGCGTTCGTGCGCGGCGCGGTTGGCTTCGCTCGACGCCTCGCCCAGGTCCTCCGCATCCCCCACCGAAGCGCGGAAATCGCTAAGGCCGCGCTCGCGCAGCGACGGCGGCGGTGGGGGCGGCGCGGCCGGCTCCGGTGGCTCGTCCGGGTGCATCTCCTCGGCCGGCGGCGGCGCCGGCGCGGCGGCAGCCTCGGCGGCTTCGGCCGCGTCCGCGGCTTCCGCCTCGACCTTGCGGATCGCCTCCTCCAGCGCCATGCGCTCGCGGGTGATGTCGGCTTCCTCGAGCGCCGGCTCGACGCCGCGCAACTGGTTGACCAGGGCGGTACGCGCGCGCTCGTAAAGAACGCGGCGGTTCTCGCCCGTGTTCTGTTCGAGGCCGGAGACGGCGCGGGAAATCAGTGGATAATAGTCAGCCATTGCACGTCATATGCCTGGGCGCGGTCTTTTTCGCGGAACCGGTTTGCCCACCCCTCCCATGTCTCGTGAACCTGCTTCTTGGCTTTTTTCGGTTAATTTCAGCGACCATTCGATTGCATCATACCTCAAACGGATTTTGCACCAGGATGGTGTCCTCGCGCTCCGGGCTGGTGGAGAGAAGCGCCACCGGGCAGCCCACCAGTTCCTCGATGCGGCGCACATATTTGATGGCCTGCGCCGGCAATTGCGCCCAGCTGCGCGCCCGCGCGGTGGGCTCCTTCCAGCCGGCGATGGTCTCGTAGATCGGCTCGACCCGCGCCTGCGCCCGTTCGCCGGCGGGCAGATAGTCGAGTTCGCGGCCGTCGAGCCGGTAACCGGTGCACACCTTGATCTCGTCGAAGCCGTCGAGGATGTCGAGCTTGGTGAGCGCCAGCCCGTCGATGCCGCTGGTGCGCACGGTCTGGCGCACCAGCACGGCGTCGAACCAGCCGCAGCGGCGGGCGCGGCCGGTGACGGTGCCGAATTCGCGGCCGCGTTCGCCCAGCGTCTTGCCGATGTCATTGTGCATCTGGTCGGTGGGGAACGGCCCCTCGCCCACCCGCGTGGTGTAGGCCTTGCAGATGCCGAGCACGTAATCGATGGCGTTCGGCCCGACGCCGGAACCGGTCGCCGCCTGCGCCGCCACCGTGTTCGACGAGGTGACGTAAGGGTAGGTGCCGTGGTCGATGTCGAGCAGCGCGCCCTGCGCGCCTTCGAACAGGATGCGCTTGCCCTCGCGGCGTTTGGCATCGAGCAGCGACCAGACCGAATCCATGTAGGGCAGCACGCGCGGCGCCAGCTTTGCCAGGTCGTCATAGATCGGCTGCGGCTTGAGCTCCTCGAGCCCGTGCCCGCGGCGCAGCGCGTTGTGATGGTCGAGCAGCCGGTCGATTTTCGGCGACAGCGCCGGCAGGTCGGCGAGATCCATGAAGCGGATGGCGCGGCGGCCGACCTTGTCCTCGTAAGCCGGGCCGATGCCGCGCTTGGTGGTGCCGATGCGGGTGGCGGACCCGTCGGCCTCGCGGATCGCTTCCAGATCGCGATGCAGCGGCAGGATCAGCGTGGCATTCTCGGCAATGCGCAGCGTATCCGGGGTCACCCTGATGCCTTGCTTGTCCAATTGGGCGATTTCGCTGACCAGCGCGTGCGGATCGACCACCACGCCATTGCCGATGATGGAGAGCTTGCCTTCGCGCACCACGCCGGAGGGCAGCAAGGAAAGCTTATAGGTGACGCCGTCGATGACCAGGGTATGGCCGGCATTATGGCCGCCCTGGAAGCGCACCACGATGTCGGCCTGTTCGGAAAGCCAGTCGACGATCTTGCCCTTGCCCTCGTCGCCCCACTGGGAGCCTACGACTACCACATTGGCCATGCGGATTCCCTGCCTCTGCCCGGACACTTACGCCGGATGAGGCCGGCTAGGTCCACCTTCGGATAAAGGAAGCGGCGGACGGAGGCAAGGCGGGAAAGGGCCTGGAGGCGCGCCAGGGACCGGTATAACCAATTGATCGGGAAATAGATTCCACGGAACACAATCGGGAAGGTCGGAGGCGGCGCTCTTTCACCACCGCATCCTGCGGCGGGCACGCAGCGTCCGTCTCGAAGAGCCGGCCGCCGGATTTGATCCGGCGAGGGCCGGCTTTCCGCTTGGGGACGCGCCCGCCCTGGCGGGCGTTCCCCAGCATGAGGTCCCCAGCACTCTAGTGCGGCTAGACTAGAAATGCAGCGGCTTGGCCTGCTGCACCTGCGGCAGCGCGCGCACCTTGGTGAGCACCGGCTCGGGCAGTTCACCGTCGATCTCGATCAGCGCCACCGCGTTGGCGCCCGGCGCCTCGCGACCGACGTGGAAGGTGGCGATGTTGATGCCGGCCTCGCCCAGCGTCGAGGAGAACGTGCCGATGAAGCCGGGCTTGTCGAGATTGGTGATGTAGATCATCGAGGGCGCGAATTCCGCGTCCATGCGGATGCCCTTGATGTTGACGATGCGCGGACGGCCGTCGGCGAACACGGTGCCGGAGACGTAGCGGGTCTGCTTCTCGGTGGTCACCGCCACTGTGATCAGGCTTTCGTAATCGCTCTCCGCCTCGCGCGTCACCTCCTCCACCGCCATGCCGCGCTCGCGCGCGATCACCGGCGCCGACACCACGTTGACGGTGCCGAGCATCGGCTGCAGCAGGCCGGCGAGCACCGCCGAGGTGAGCGCCTTGGTGTTCATCTGTGCGACTTGGCCTTCATAGGTGATTTGCAGCGTGGTGATCGGGTTCTCGGTGAGCTGACCGGTAAAGGAGCCGAGCTTCTCGGCGAGCGCGATGAACGGTTTCAGCTTGGGCGCCTCCTCGGCGCTGATCGAGGGGAAGTTGAGCGCGTTGGTGATGGCGCCGCGCAACAGATATTCCGCCATCTGCTCGGCCACCTGCAGCGCCACGTTCTCCTGCGCCTCGCTGGTGGAGGCGCCGAGATGCGGCGTGCACACCACGTTGGGCAGGCTGAACAGCGGACTGTTCGTCGCCGGTTCCTCCTTGAAGACGTCGAAGGCGGCGCCGGCGACATGGCCGGAATTGAGCGCCTCGACGATGGCCGCTTCGTCGATGAGGCCGCCGCGCGCGCAATTGACGATGCGCACGCCCTTCTTCATCTTGAACAGCGCGGACGCGTCGATGATGTTGCGGGTCTTGTCGGTGAGCGGCGTGTGCAGTGTGATGAAATCGGCGCGCCGGAACAGGTCGTCGAGCTCGACCTTCTCGACGCCGATATCCATCGCGCGCTCGTGTGAGAGGTAAGGATCGTAGGCGATCACCTTCATGCGCAGGCCGAGCCCGCGGTCGGCAACGATGGATCCGATATTGCCACAGCCGATGACGCCAAGCGTCTTGCCGAAGATTTCCACGCCCATGAACTTGTTCTTCTCCCACTTGCCGGCACGGGTGGAGGCGTCGGCTTCCGGGATCTGGCGGGCGAGCGCCAGCATCAGCGATATCGCGTGCTCGGCGGTGGTGATGGAATTGCCGAACGGCGTGTTCATCACGATGATGCCCTTGGCGGTGGCCGCCGGAATGTCGACATTGTCGACGCCGATGCCGGCGCGGCCGATCACCTTCAGGTTCTTGGCGTTCTCCAGGATTTTCGGCGTGACCTTGGTGGCCGAGCGGATGGCAAGGCCGTCGTAATTGCCGATGATCTCGGCGAGCTTGTCCTTGTCCTTGCCGAGCTTGGGCTGGAAATCGACTTCGATGCCGCGATCCTTGAAGATTTGCACGGCGGCGGGAGAAAGAGCATCGGAGATGAGGACGCGGGGAGCCATGGCTTGGTATCCTTTTCAGAGGGCGTGTGAGGCGCGCGTTCAGCGCAGCCAGCGCAGCATGTGGGGGAAGGGTTCGACGCCGCGCGCGGCGGCGTTCTTGGGTTCGACGGTCATGCCGTAATAGGCGAGCAGCGGCACACCGAGCACGACGCCGCGGCCAGCCGCCTTGGTAAAGCAGTCGATCAGCGCCTGTGCGCCGTTCTTGTAGCCGTGCGGATGGAATACGACCTCCGGCGCGAGATCGAGATGGCGGAGCGCGGCATAGGACCAGGCGAGTGTGGCCAATTCCTCGGCGGAGGTCGGATCGAGCGTGGCCTTGCCGCGCGCGCCCGGATCGGCGACCGCGACGTGGCCGGCCTCGTGCAAGAGATCGCCCGGATGGGGCAACCGCTCTTCGTCGACCAGGATGGCGCCGTGACGGATGTCGAGACCGGGCAAAAAGGTCTCGGCCGGCAGGCGTTCGGCACGCACATCGATGCCGATGCCGCGCACGAACGCGGCCATCCGTTCGGTCAGCGGATTGGCGAACATGGCCTGTCGCTCCAGCCGCTCACGCCGCCTTGGGCAGCGCGGCTTTGGCTTGTGCGAAGGCCCAGTCGAGCCAGGGCGTGAGCGCCTCGACGTCGCTCGCCTCGACCGTCGCCCCGCACCAGATGCGCAGGCCGGGCGGCGCGTCGCGGTAATAGGCGATGTCGTAGGCGACGCCTTCCTTCTCCAGCGCGCCGGCCACCGCCTTGGCGAAGGCAGCCTGCTCGTCGCCGGACAGGCGCGTGATCGCCGGATCGACGATGCTGAGACACACCGAGGTATTTGAGCGCTGTTCCGGCACGCGCGCGAGGTGATCGACCCACGGCGTGCGCTTGACCCAGTCGGCGAGCGCCTTGGCATTGGCGTCGGAGCGCGCGACGGTGGCTTTCAGCCCGCCGATCGCCTTCGCCCAGTCGAGCGCATCGAGATAATCTTCCACGCACAGCATCGACGGCGTGTTGATGGTCTCGCCGACGAAGATGCCTTCGTTGAGCTTGCCGCCCTTCGTCATGCGGAAGATTTTGGGCAGCGGCCAGGCCGGCTTGTGGGTCTCCAGCCGCTCGACCGCGCGCGGGGACAGCACCAACATGCCGTGCGCGGCCTCGCCGCCGAGCGCCTTCTGCCAGGAGAAGGTGGCGACATCGAGCTTGGCCCAGTCGAGCTTCTGCGCGAAGGCGGCGGAGGTGGCGTCGCAGATGGCGAGGCCCTGCCGGTCGGCGGGGATCCAGTCGGCGTTCGGCACGCGCACGCCGGAGGTGGTGCCGTTCCAGGTGAATACGACGTCGGTCGAAAAGTCGACCTTGGTGAGGTCGGGCAATTCGCCATAGGGCGCCTTCAGCACCGTGACGTCTTTCAGCTTCAATTGTTTTTCGACGTCGGTCACCCAGCCTTCACCGAAGCTTTCCCAGGCGAGCATGGTGACGGGGCGCGCGCCGAGCAGCGACCACAGCGCCATCTCGATCGCGCCGGTGTCGGAGGCCGGCACGATGCCGATGCGGTAATCGGCAGGGATTTCCAGCACTTCGCGGGTGAGATCGATGGCGCGCTTGAGCTTCGCCTTGCCAATCTTGGCGCGGTGCGAACGTCCCAGGGCTGCGTCGGTGAGGGCTTGCAGGTTCCAGCCGGGGCGCTTGGCGCAGGGGCCGGAGGAGAAGTGCGGGATGACCGGCCGCACGCCGGGCTTCGTCTCGGTCATGTGAGTCTATCCTTCCAGATAGGCGCCCCTCGTTGGGGAGGGGTGTCCCACTGGCGGGCATAGGCGCGTGCCAAGGCGCCGTCAAGACCGATCTGACGAGGAAAGCTGTCCGCCGCGTTGCGGCCGGCGATTAGAAGCGGACGCCGAGGCCGACCCGACCCACATTCATGTAACTGTGGATACCGGCGACGCCGGCAAAGGCGATGTATTCCCACTCACCGCGCAGGAACACGTTCGGCAGCAAGGCTACATCCATGCCGACCCCGACATCGATGCCGGCGACAAAGGCGTTGTTCTTGGCGTCGGTCTGTGTCGCCGGTGTGTAGGTCGAGGTGTTGTTGTTGGAATCGGTCATGTAGTCGGTCAGCGCAACCGTGGTCGAATAATTGAAGCGTCCGAGCGCGCCACCCACCACCGCGTAGGGCAGGAACTGGCCGAAGGCATAGCCGGCGCGCAAGCGCAGCGTGCCGTAATCGACGAGCTTGGTGGACGACTGCGCCGTCGTATAGACCGCATGCTTGATCCCGTCCGAGGTGCTGACCTGGCGCGCGAGCGTCGTCGGGCCGCTCGAGGTCTGCAGGTCGGTCGGGCGGTTATAGGCGAGATCGAAGCCCACCACGAGCTGGTCCCACTGCAGGTTGTAGCCGAGAAACCCGCCATAGGTGACGCTGTTGGAGATGTCGTTCGACAACACGTCCCAGCTCGAGATCGAGTTTTCCGACTCCAGCGTGCTGTTGCGCAGCATGTTGGCGATGATGCTGTTGGTGGTGCCGGAAAACTCGGAATTCAAATTGGCGTAGCCGGCCTGCACGCCGAAATTCACGCCGTCCCAGCGGAGATAGCCGCTGCCAAATCCGCCGCGCAGCACCGGCAGATCGGCTGCCGCGGCGCTGACCGGTAGCGCCAAAAGCAGCGCCATCGTTCCGAAAGCAGCGCGCCAAGCCGCGGCGCGGCCGCTATGACCCCTACCACAAATCATCGAAGCTCCATCGCACGCCGACGCGGACTTCGTGCGCGGCGACATTTTTGAACGTCATTTCACCCAGCGCGCCGAATTCGGTGCTGACGTCACCGAAATTCATGTAGCGGTAGCCGACATCGACCATGAGATTGTGCGCCACCGGAAACGCGACCCCGGCCATGGCGGCCCAGGCGAAATTCCACTGATTGTGGGTGTCGCTGGTCGTGATCCCCGCGACGGTGCTGGCGTAATCGGAGACGCGCATATAGGCGGCGCCGGCGCCGGCGCCGATATAGGGCGTGATTTGATACCAGGTGCCGAGATCGACATAGCCGTTGAACAGCGCGCTGATCGCGGAAATATTGGCGACCACGTCACCTGGACCGTAGATGCCGCCGGTGTAGTTGAGCGGCCCCAGGTAATCGATGGTGACGTCGGTGCGCAGCCACTGGCTCTTGAAACCGAAGCCGCCGCCCGACGTTCCGTTGTTGCCGAGGCTGTTCTGCGAAGGACTGAGGACAGTGGGCGGCGAATCGGTGCTGTCGAGCCGGCCCCAGGCCCATCCGACATCGCCGCGCAGGTACCAGCCGAGATTGGATTCGAGCAGTTGCGGCGCGCGCCAGACCTCCGGTTCCGGCATGGTGGTGCCCGGCATGTCGGCAGCCGCGGCGGCCGTCGCCTGCGCCGCCAACAGACCGAGCGCACAGAACGTCCTGAACCACCGCATAAGCACAATTCCTTCGCTACCGATCACGAACCAGGCCGCAGGGTGGTTAAGTCGCGCCTAACCATGATTCTTTACCCTGACCCCTGCGGCGTTAACTCCTGGGCCCTTCCCCCACGTCGTTACCCTCTGCTGCGCAACGGCGGCTCGTAGGCCGGCGGCGGCTGGTAGACCGGCGGCGGCGTGTAGACTGGCGGCGGCGTATAGACCGGCGCCGGCGGCTGATAGACGTAGCGCGGCTGCGCGGGCGCGAACGGGACTTCGCAACAGGTCCAGCGCAGGCCGATGCGGATGTCGTTGGAATGCAGGTTGCTGAGCTTGTAGGAATCCGCGTTGCAGCCCCCGGCGCAGTCGACGGTGTCGGTGACAGAGCCGTAGTTGAGATAGCGGTAGGACAGCTCGATCTTCAGGTTCTTGTCGACGTTGTAGGAAACGCCGGCGTGCAGCGCCCACGCGAGGTTCCAGTTGCTCGAGTTGCGGCCGTAGCCACGGCCGGTCGTACCGAATCCGGTATCGGTAAAATCGGACAGCGTATTGTACGCGCCGCCGACGCCGAAGCCGATGAACGGCGTGAAGCAATCCCAGGTGCCGAGATCGATATAGGCGTTGGCGAGGGCCACCCAGGACTTCAGATAGCCCTGATATTCGTCGCCCTGCCCGGTCACCTGATCGTAGATGCCCAGCGCGTAGACGCGCGCCTTGGAGCGATATTCGCCGGTCGCATCGATTCGGAGCCAATTGTTGATGTTGTAGCCGACGCCGAGGCCGAGAATGGTGGCATCGCTGAAGTCGGCATGCTCGAAGGCAAAGCCGTTGCCGACATTGGGCGCGGACGGCAAATATTCGATATCGTATTTGCCGTTCATGCCGACGCCGATGTCGCCGCGCAAATACCAGCTATCGCAGCACTCCTGCGGCGGCGGTTGAACGATGACCGGCGGCGGCGGTGGTGGGCTGTAGTCGGCGGCCGAGGCCGCGCTCGCTCCCGCAAACGAGAGCAACGCGAGTGAAGCCGCCATGCCAAAACGCGAAGCAAGCATCGATATCGTCCCTTGCCTAATCCGCAACGCGGCACGCGAAACGGAATGTTGAGGGGACGATGGCAGCAAATCGTTAAGTGGGTCTTAACCGTGTTTTTTAACGACGAATTTTAACGTAGGCGCGCGCTGGAGCATCGCTCGCATATGGGGCTGAGCGGATCGGGCGTTTACCGTGCATTAACGAATAGCCGATGCGGAGTGGCGGCGGTGCCGTGCGCAGATGCAAATACCTCCGCGCCGCGCGCGCAAAATGAGACGAGTCGATGCAGCGGGAAGATCAGCGGCGGCGTTGCACGTTGCGCACCCACTCGTAACTCACCAGACCTTCGGCGAGCGTGATCAGGGCGGCGCGTGCGGAGGCATCTTCGATGGCGAGGAACGCTTCGATCAGGCGCAAGGCTTCGTGCATGACCGGATCCTCGGGACCGCCTGCGTGCGACAGAGGCACGGCAGCGGTCGAGTTGCCGATATCGTGAGGAGCGCCGTCGCCGCTTTGCGTCGTTCGCATTGGTCTGAGGCTCAGCCTTGTACTGATACAGATGTCCAGTTTCGCCCAAGGGCGCGAATGACGCAAGTTGCAAACAAGCCCGTCCGCGCGTTTTCGGCTTGCGCTTGGCGTTGCGCGGAGAAGCAGGCGAAATAGTGGACGGACGTTGTGTCGACCCACGGACGGCGCGCGCCAGCGCGTGGCGGCCGGCAGGAAAGGCCCGTCAATTGGGTACTTCGCAGCCATTAACCGTGTGGAAATTTTAGCCCGCGAAACGGTGCCGCCCCGGAGGCGGCTATCCCCGCGTCAAGCGGCTGCTTCGCCCAGCGCTTCGGCCACGTCGTCGACCACAGCCTCGACCAGAAGCTTGTCGTCGCCCTCGCCCATGATGCGGATCACCGGCTCGGTGCCGGAGGGTCGCACGATCAGCCGGCCGCCATGTCCCAATTTTTCGGTCGCGACGGCGATGGCCGAGCGCACGGCGGCATTGTCCAGCGGCTTGCCGTTGCGATAGCGCACGTTCTTGAGCACCTGCGGCAACGGCTCGAAGCGGTGGCAGACCTCCGACACCGGCTTGTTCGAGCGCTTGACCACGGCCAACACCTGCAAGGCGGCGACGAAGCCGTCGCCGGTGGTGGTGTAGTCGGACAGGATGATGTGGCCGGAGGGCTCGCCGCCGATATTGTAGCCATGCTTGCGCATGTGCTCGAGCACATAGCGATCGCCGACCGGCGTGCGCACAAGTTCGAGACCGAGGCCTTCAAGATGGCGCTCCAGCCCGAGATTGGACATCACGGTCGCCACCACGCCGGGCCGCTGCAGCCGGCCGTCATCCTTCCAGCTCTCGGCGATCACGGCGAGCAACTGGTCGCCGTCGACCACATGGCCGCGCTCGTCGACGATCATCACGCGGTCGGCGTCGCCGTCGAGCGCGATGCCGATATCGGCGCGCACCTCGCGCACCTTGGCGCAGAGCGCGGCGAGATCGGTGGAGCCGCATTCCTTGTTGATGTTGAAGCCGTCGGGATCGACGCCGATGGAAACCACGTCGGCGCCCATTTCCCACAGCGCGCCCGGCGCCACCCGGTAGGCGGCGCCATTGGCGCAATCGACCACGACGCGCAGGCCGGCGAGATCGAGCGCCTTGGGCAGGGTCAGCTTGGCGAATTCGATATAACGGTCCTGCACGCCGTCGATGCGGCGGGCGCGGCCGAGATCGCGGGCGGAGGCGAGCCGCTTGGTCATGTCCGAATCGATCAGCTTCTCGATCTTGAGTTCGACCTCATCGGAGAGCTTGAAGCCGTCCGGCCCGAACAGCTTGATGCCGTTGTCGTCATAAGGGTTGTGCGAGGCCGAGATCATGACGCCGAGATCGGCGCGCATCGAGCGCGCCAGCATTCCCACCGCCGGGGTGGGAATCGGTCCGGTGAGCAGCACATCCATGCCGACCGAGGTGAAGCCGGCAACGAGCGCGTTCTCGATCATGTAGCCGGAGAGGCGGGTATCCTTGCCGATCAGCACGCGGTGGCGGTGCTCGCCATTGCGGAAAATCAGGCCGGCGGCCTGCCCGACCTTGAGCGCCAGCTCGGGCGTGATCACCCGGTTGGCCCGGCCGCGAATGCCGTCGGTGCCGAAATAGCGTCGAACCATACTTTTGCCCCTCGACCCCGAGCCAGCCGCAACGTCTTAAAACGGCTGAATTTTCTTGCGTCCCGTCGGCCTGACGGCGGGCGCCGGTCGCTTTCGTATAGTACGCCCCGGGGCGCCTTCGTACTTCAAATATTGTGAGAAATCATTACTAAGCGCCGTTAACGCTCGGTGACTGGCCGGCCAATCCCGAATAATGGCTAGGGGAAACCCGCCATTTCGCGGGCCTCGCCGCCTGTGCTACCTGGGTAGCGTTTGCCGCCCAGCCGGGACCTTGCCCATGACCGTCGTCACCTGCATCGAGGACCTGCGCCAGCTCGCGCGGCGCCGGGTTCCCCGCGCCTTTTTCGACTATGCCGACAGCGGCTCCTACAGCGAGGAGACGCTGCGCGCCAACCGGACCGATCTCCAGGCCATCAAGCTGCGCCAGCGGGTCTTGGTGGACGTCTCCGCCCGCAGCCTTGCCACCACCGTGCTCGGTCAGAAGATCGCCGCGCCGCTGATCCTGGCGCCGGTGGGCCTGACCGGTATGCAGCACGGCAACGGCGAAATCCTCGCCGCCCAGGCGGCCGAGGAGGCCGGCATCCCCTTCACCTTGTCCACGATGTCCATCTGCTCGATCGAGGACGTTGCCGAGGCGACGAGAAAGCCGTTCTGGTTCCAGCTCTATGTCATCAAGGACCGCGGCTTCTCCAAGGACATCCTGGAGCGCGCGGTCAAGGCCAAGTGCGACACGCTGGTGCTCACCGTCGACCTGCAGGTGCTCGGCCAGCGTCACCGCGACGTCAAGAACGGCATGACGGTGCCGCCGGAAATCCGCATCAAGAACATCATCGACATCGCCACCAAGCCGGCCTGGGCGCTCAGCATCCTGCGCGGCAAGCGCAAGACCTTCGGCAATCTCGCCGGCCACGTGAAAGGCATGGAAAACGTCAACCAGCTCGCTGCCTGGACCAACCAGCAATTCGATCCGGCGCTGAACTGGAAGGACGTCGAGTGGATCAAGAAGATCTGGCCGGGCAAGCTGGTGATCAAGGGCATCCTCGACGTGGAAGACGCCAAGACCGCGGTTTCGCTCGGCGCCGATGCCATCGTGGTATCGAACCACGGCGGCCGCCAGCTTGACGGCGCCCCGTCGTCGATCTCGGCGCTGCCAAAGGTGGCGGACGCGGTGGGCAGCGATACCGAGGTGCTGTTCGACGGCGGCATCCGCACCGGCGCCGACGTGCTGCGCGCGCTGGCGCTGGGCGCGCGCGCCTGCATGATCGGCCGCGCCTATATTTACGGCCTCGGCGCGCTGGGCAAAGCCGGCGTCGCCAAGGCGATCGAGTTCCTGGAAAAGGAGCTCGACGTGTCCATGGCGCTCACCGGCACCAACCGCATCGCGGACATCGACCGGCATGTGATCGCGGGAACGGAGGCGGCAGTGGCGCCAGCAAAGAAACCGCGCGCGCCACGCACGCGCAAGAAGGCGGCGGAGTAGAGCGTCGCGTGCTTCCATCGTCGTCCCCGCTAAGGCGGGGGCCCAAACGTCCCAGCCTATCGAAGTGCCGCGGAGTATGGGTCCCGGCCCTCGCTACGCTCGGCCGGGACGACGATTGAAAATCGTCAGTCTTCCTTCAATCCCAAGGCCAGCGCATTGCCGGTGGCGCCGTAATATTTGTAGGGCAGGAATTTGCCGCTCATCGACAACATGACGCGGTCGCCCTTGGGATCGGATTTGCGCGCAATGTCCATATCGAGGTCGATCGCCGACATGATGCCGTCGCCGAACTCCTCCTCGATCAGCGCCTTGAGCGCCGGGCCGTTGATCATGATCAGCTCGAAGAAGCGGTAGATCAGCGGATCGGTCGGCGGCATCGGCGTGCCGCGCATCGGCACCTCGTTGAGCAGTACCTGCTCGCTCTTCGACAGGCCGAACAGCTCGGCGGCCTTGGCCACCTGCGGCTTGGTCAGCTTCATCTGGCCGAGGATGGCGCCGGTGATCAGGATCGGCGACATGCCGCCGATGGCGTCGCAGATGTATTTCCAGCTCCAGCCCTTCTCGCGCTTGATGTCGAGCAGCTTCTCGGTGAGGTCCTGTCGTGTCATGGCCTGCTCCCTGGTCGTTTGACTGCCGTCGCCCGGCCAGGAGCAAGCAACTTTTGCGCCACCGCGTCATTCCGGGACGCGAGCCGGCGCGGAATCCAGAGCCATATCTTAGCGGCTTGTGGTTCGCTCTGGATTCCGGGTTCGCGGCCTAGCGGCCGCGCCCCGGAATGACAAAGGGTGAGCCTTGCCAAAGACCTCGGCCCATGCCACCGGGAAATGCATGACGGCTGAGGTGACCATCGAGGGCGGCACGCGCCTGACCCCGCACCCGTTGCGCGCGGCGGTGCTCGGTGAAGTGCACGCGCGGCCGTTCACGCCGCTCAAGACGCCGCGCCGCCTGCTGCATTTCGCCTTCGAGACGACGGGTGCGGCGGCCGCCGCCGACCGCGCCGCACTCGCCGATTTCTGCACGCGGCGCGGGCTCGAGCCGATCAAGCCGGGCGCCAAACATCATCGCCTGACGCTGGGCGGCGCCGTGCTGCGCTGGGAGCAGCATTCCGAATTCACCACCTACACCTGGGAGCTGGCGGCGGCCGCCGGCGCGCCATTCCAGCCGGCTGCCTCGACACTGGCGGCCCCCATGGCGGGGCTGCCGCAGCCGGGGCCCGTGCTCGTGGCGCTCGACCTCAATTTGCTGGCGGACGCCGACAACGCGATCGCCGTCGAACAGTTGTTCGATCCCGCGAGCCTGGCGGTCGCCGAAAACACGGAAGGCGACGCACGGTTTGCCACCGACTTCCAGGTCGATGCAGGCGGCTTCGTCCGCATCCTGGTGCTCGACCGCGGGCTGACGCCGGAGCGCGCCGGCGCGCTGGTGCTGCGCATCGTCGAACTGGAGACCTATCGCACTTTGGCGCTGCTCGGCCTGCCCGAAGCGCAGCGGCTCCTGCCCTCGATCAATCGCATCGAGAAGCGGCTGGGCGAGGTGACCGAGGAGATGCGGCGCACCGAGAAGCTGATCGACAATCATCGTCTGCTCGACGAGCTGACCGAGCTGGCCGCAGAGCTCGAAGCCGGCGCCACCGCCACGCTGTTCCGCTTCGGCGCCAGCCGCGCCTATAACGAGATCGTGCAGTTGCGCCTTGCCACCATCGGCGACCGCAAGGTCGCGCATTTTGCGACCTGGTCGTCGTTCCTCACCCGCCGCATGCAGCCGGCGATGCGCACCTGCGCCACCACCGCGGAGCGGCAGACCGACCTGTCGGAGAAGCTGGCGCGCGCCGCCAATCTATTGCGCACGCGCGTCGACGTCGAGCTGGAGCAGCAGAACCGCGACCTGCTCGAGTCGATGAACGCGCGCACGCGACTGCAACTGCGCCTGCAGACCACGGTGGAAGGCCTGTCGGTCGCCGCGGTCAGCTATTACGTGGTCGGTCTCTTCGGCTATCTCGCCAAGGGCCTGCACGACCGCGGCGTGCCGATCGATACGACGCTCGCCTCGGCGCTGTTCGTGCCGGTGGCGGTGGTGGCGATCTGGTGGGTGGTGCGGCGCATCCGCAAGAAGCACATCGCGGGGGCGGAATAGTCTCTGGTCATTCCGGGGCGCGCCGAAGGCGCGAGCCCGGAATCCAGGGCTACATTGAAACGCGGCAATTTCGGCTCTGGATTCCGGGCCCGCGAGCTTCGCTCGCGTCCCGGAATGACTACAGAAAGGCATCGCCATGCGCACCGAGCGTTTCGAGTTCCCCAATGCCCAAGGCGACAAACTCGCCGCCACGCTCGACCTCCCGCTGGGCGAGCCGCTCGCGTTCGCACTGTTTGCGCATTGCTTCACCTGCGGCAAGGACATCCTGGCGGCCAAGCGCATCGCCGAGCGGCTCGCAGCGCACGGCATCGCCACGCTGCGTTTCGATTTCACCGGGCTCGGCGGCAGCGAGGGTGAATTCGCCAACACGCATTTCTCCTCCAATGTCGACGACCTAGTGGCGGCCGCCGATCATCTGCGCAAGGCGCATCGGGCACCGGCGATCCTCATCGGCCACAGCCTGGGCGGCGCCGCCGTGCTCGCCGCCGCCCACCGCATCGCCGAGGCACGCTGCGTCGTCACCATCGCGGCGCCGTGCGATCCGGCGCATGTCACCGGCCTGTTCAAGGAGCGGGTCGAGGACATCCGCAAGCAGGGCGAAGTGCAAGTGGCACTCGCCGGCCGCCCCTTCACCATCAAGCGCGCATTCCTCGACGACGTCGCCGAGCAGCGCATCAAGGACTGCCTCGGCACCCTGCGCAAGGCGCTGCTCATATTTCACTCGCCAACCGATGACCTGGTCGGCATCGACAATGCCTCGCGCATCTTCACCGCCGCCAAGCATCCGAAAAGCTTCGTCTCGCTTGCCGGCGCCGATCACCTGCTCAGCAAAAAGAGCGATGCCGTCTATGTGGCCAATGTCATCGCCGCCTGGGCCGAGCGCTATCTCGACCAGCCGGCCGGCATGACCGAGGAGGAAGTCGAGCTCGGCACCGTGCTGGTGCGCGAGACGCACGGCGGCAAATATCAGCAGGAAATCCTCACCGGGCCGCATCGCCTCATCGCCGACGAGCCGGTCAAGCTCGGCGGGCTCGACAGCGGGCCGGGGCCTTACGATTTCCTGCTCGCCGGGCTCGGCGCCTGCACCTCGATGACCATCCGGCTCTATGCCGAGTTCAAGAAAATCCCGCTCGCCAATGTCTCGGTGCGGCTGCAGCACGGCAAAATCCACGCCAAGGACTGCGAAACCTGCGAGACCAAGGTCGCCATGGTCGACCGCATCGACCGCGCCATCACGCTGGAAGGCCCGCTCGACGCCGAGCAGCGGCAACGGTTGATGGAGATCGCCGACAAATGTCCGGTGCACAAGACGCTGACGTCGGAGATCGACATCCGCACGGTCGAGCGGGAGGCGTGAGTCCCTCACCTTCGTGGGGATCAACTTGTGACCCGGCCTGATGTAAACTTCGGGCCATGCAAACCGCCGCGTATGCCTTGACGCAGCAGTTCCTCGCCTGGGTGGCCGAGGGCAAGCGCACCTATGCCGACGCGGAGGCCTGGCGGCGGAGCTGCCCGCATCTGTCGATCTGGGAAGACGCCATCGCCGAGGGACTGATCCGCTTCGAAACCGGCGCCGACATGCAGGGCGCCCACCTCGCGCTCACCGCGCAAGGACGCAGGCGCCTCAACGGCGGTTAGACCTGCCGCTTACATCGCCGGCACGACGCCGCGCCCGATATACAAAGCCTTCGCAAGCAAGGTGCCGTCCGCCTGCTTCTGCGACGCGAAAATGATGATGTGAGCGCGGGCTTTCAGATCGTTACGATCGCCTTTGGCGACCGCCGCGATCACCGTCGCCGGCGTCACCACGATCTTCTTCTCGCCGCCCTTGTATTTCACCGTCAGCGTTTCGCCGTCCTTGGCCGCCACCAGGCTCTCGACATAGGCATTGGTCATGGTGCTGCCCGGCTTGGCATCCCACGGACCGTGTCGATCCGGCACCTTGCCGCGTTGCGCCGGCAGGAAGATGTGCACAGAAAAGGCCTGGATGCTGCCGTCGGCCTGCGGCATGCCGGCAACGCCGATGAAGCTGTCGTCCTTGATGTCGGCCAGCGAGGCCTTCACCAGCGCGCCGACGCGCGCATCGTCGGCGACCTTGACGGCAAGCATGGCGCCTTCGCGCGTCTTCACCGACAGCACGGCGCCGTCGGCTTTGACGATCTCGCCGCGGATGCGGCCCGGCTGCTGCGCCGATACCGCCGTGGCCGACAAAGTCATCCCCAGCGCCGCGACGACGAGCGCGCGGCGCGACAAAATGAGCATGCACATGGGACTACGCCTCCCTGGCGGCGGCCCGCGTTGCAGGCGCGGCCGTTCAACCAGAAAACCCCGCGCCGCTTTGATTATTCCGGCGGGTCATTGCGTCGCGGCTGACGCTATTTTTCTTTCTGCTTCTTCTTCTTGCGCTTAACCGCCTTCTCGATGGCGGCTTCGGTCGCGGCCTGCGCGGCAGCCAGCGCCGGCGCCGGTACGGCGGCCGGCAGGTGCTTGGTGAGGTCGGCTTCGATCAGCGCCCGCAACTCCGGCGTCACCTCCGGCTTGATGCCGAACCACAGTTCGAAGCCGCGCACCGCCTGGTGCAGCAGCATGCCGAGCCCGTCGGCGATGCGCAGGCCGCGCTCGCGTGCGGCCGCCAGGAGCGGCGTCACCAGCGGATCGTAGACGAGGTCCGCCACCACCAGCGAGGGTTGGCAGCGCAGATTGATCTCGAGCGTCGGCTGGCCGGTCATGCCGAGGGTGGTGGTGTTGACCAGAAGGCCGGCGCCGCCGAGCAGGCCGGTCGTCTCGTCCCAGCCGGCCGGATAGATGCGCGCGCCGAACTGCTTCTTCAGCGCATCGCCATTCTCCGGCGTGCGGTTGATCACATAGATGCGCTGCACTTCGCGCGAGATCAGCGCGAAAGCCGCGGCGCGCGCGCCACCACCGGCGCCGAGCACGATGGCGCTTTCCAGGCCACGGTCCCAGCCCGGCGTCGCCGAATCGAGATTGGCAAGGAAGCCCTCTACGTCGCTATTGGTCGAGCGCAAGACGTCGCCATCGTACCACAGCGTGTTGGCTGCCCCGACCGCGCGCGCACGCTCGTCGGGCGTCGCCACCGTCAGCGCCGCCTGCTTGTGCGGCACCGTGACGTTGGCGCCGATATAGCCGCGCGCGCGCAGGGTCTTGGCAAAATCGGCGAAGTCGGCCGGCGGCACCGCCTCGCGCCGGTAGTCGGCGTCGAGATTGTGCTGCTTGATCCAATAATTGTGGATCAGCGGCGAGCGCGAATGCTCGATCGGCCAGCCGATGACGCATACCGCCTGACGCGCTTCATTCATTGCTCAGTTACCACCGTGTTACGCAAAATGCCGATCTCCGGTACTTCGATTTCGATCACGTCGCCGGGCTGCAGCCAGCGCGGCGGATCGCTGCGCGGGCCGAGCTTGACCGGAGTCCCGGTAACAATCAGATCGCCGGGAAGCAAGGTCATGAAGGTGCTTGCATAGGTGATCAACGCGGAAAAGGATTTGATCAAACTCAAGGTCGTATCGTCCTGGGTGACGGTGCCGTTGAGGCGGACGGTAATATGCAGTGGCTTTTCCAGGTCGATTTCGTCGCTGGTCACGATCCAGGGGCCGACACTGCCGCTGGCGTCGAAATTCTTGCCTTGCGTGACATTGAACTTTCCGTGCCGGGTCCAGTCACGAATGGTGCCTTCGTTGCACAAGGTGCAGCCGGCGACATGCGCAAGCGCCTGCGCTTCCGCAATGCGGCGGCCGGCGCGGCCGATCACCAGGGCGATTTCGCCCTCGTAGTCGAGCTGGTCGGATTCGCGCGGGCGCATGATTGGCTGACCGTGCCCAACCAGCGAGCCGGGCGCGCGATAGAACATGCTGGGATAGATCGGCAGGTCCTGGTCGCCGTAGTCGGCGTTGCGGTTCGCGTAATTGATGCCGATGCAGAGGATCTTCTCGGGGTTGCGCACCGGCGGCAGGAATTCGAGTTCGCCGAGCGGGAAATCGGCGCGCACGCCGCGCCCCGCCGCCGCCGCGGTCGCAAGACCGTCCTCGGCGCGCAACAGATCGAGCACGCTGGCAAAGCGCGGCTTCAGCCGCGGCATCAGATCGACCACACCGTCTCCCACCACCAGGCCGAAGCTCTCCCGGCCGCGCACTCTGTAGCTTGCAAGTTTCATGCAGATTTCCAGGGGTTGCGAATCGCCCGGGGGCGAGCGGCATGGAAGTGGCGGCCGTTCGGCGCTATGCTGCCCGGATCAGCGGCGCGCAAGCCATGTATTCCGCGCGCGCGGTGGCGTCAACGGGCGGGAGGTCCATGCCGCATATCATTGCCGAATATTCCGCCAATCTGGAGGACCGGCTCGACGTGCAGGCGCTGGTGGACGCGCTGCATCAGGCCGCAATCGACAGCGGCGTGGCCGAATTGGTCGGTATTCGCACCCGCGCGGCGCGGCGGACGCATTTTCGCGTCGCCGACGGCAAACCGGAGAACGGATTTGTCCACATCGTCGCACGGCTGCGGATCGGCCGGCCGGAGGAAAAGCGCCGGGCGCTGGGCGAGGCGTTGCTCGCCGCCGCCGACAAGCAGCTCGCGCAAGTCTATCCCACGCATCCGCTCGGGCTGACGGTGGAAATCCACGAGATCGATCACATGACCTTCCGCCGCAACACGCTGCGCGAGCGGGCGCAGGTAGTGGCATGAGTTCGGCCGCGCCTCGTCTCAGGCCTCGTGCCGGGCATCCACGACTTTCTTCACGTTTCTCTCAAGACGTGGATGGCCGGGACAAGCCCGGCCATGACGATAAGTAACATGCCGATCCGCCCGCCCAATCTCAATCCGCCGTTCAACGTGGTGCGCGCCAGCCACGTCGAATTCGGCGTGCGCGACCTTGCCCGCTCGCGCGCGTTCTATGTCGAGTGCCTCGGCTATCTCGTCACCGACGAACACAAGGACGCGCTCTATCTGCGCGCGGTGGAAGAGCGCAATCATCATTCCATCGTGCTGCGCCAGGCGGGCGAGCCCTGCGTGCAGGCGATCGCCTTCAAGCTCGCCAGCGAAGAGGACCTCGACCGGGCCACCTTCTATTTCGCGCGCAAGGGACTGCCGACCGCGTTTCCCGAACTGCCCTATCAGGGCCGCACGCTGCGCACGCTCGATGCCGTCGGCATGCCGGTCGACTTCTATGCGCGCATGGACGAGGCCGACTGCATGCTGCGCAACTATGCCGCCTACAAGGGCGCGCGCATCCAGCGCATCGACCACATCAACTGCTTCACGCCGGACGTGCAAGCCTCTTACGACTTCTATACCGATATCGGCTTTCGCCTCACCGAATATACCGAGACCGACGAGCCCGACGCGAAACTGTGGGCGGTGTGGATGCATCGCAAGGGCAATGTGCACGATCTCGCCTTCACCAACGGGCGCGGGCCGCGGCTGCATCACATCGGGGTTTGGACGGCGGGCCCGCTCGACATCCTGCATATCTGCGACGTGATGGCCTCCTCCGGTTATCTCGCCAATATGGAGCGGGGGCCGGGCCGGCACGGCATTTCCAACGCCTTCTTCCTCTACACCCGCGATCCCGACGGCCACCGGATCGAACTGTTCACCTCCGACTATTTGACCGTCGACCCCGATTTTAAGCCGCTGCGCTGGTCGCTGCGCGATCCGCAGCGGCAGACGCTGTGGGGCCATCCGGCGCCGAAATCGTGGTTCGAGGAAGGCTCGGGCTTTGTCGACGTGGCGGGGCGCGAACCGGTGCTGGCGGCGCAGCCGATCGTCGCCCGGTGAGCCTGTCTCCCGCGGGAGAGGTACCATCAGCGGCAATTTTTCGCCTTGACGGGAACCCGACGCGCCGGCCACGGTTCCCACCAGGGGAGACGATGCCTGAAGACGAGGCGACGAACCGGTATGTCCCATTCAAGCGCCGCACCCGAGCCCACCCGCCGCGATTTCCTCTACGTTGCCACCGCCGCCGTCGGCACGGTGGGCGTGCTGGCGACGCTGGTGCCGCTGATCGACCAGATGGAACCGGACAGGGCCACCGTCGCCGCCGGCGCCCCGCTCGACATCGACATCAGCAAGGTGGCGGCGGGCCAGCAGATCCAGGTGTTCTGGCGCTCCAAGCCGATTTTCATCATCAACCGCACGCCGGCGATCCTGAAAATCCTGCAGGAGCCGAAAATGGTCGACCGGTTGAGCGACCCGACCTCGGAGGTGCATCAGCAGCCGCCCTACGCGCAGAACTGGCACCGCTCGGCGAAGCCCGAATATGCCGTGCTGGTCGGCATCTGCACCCATCTCGGTTGCATCCCGATGTTCTATCCCGAACCGAGCCCCACGACGCCGACCAGCGACTGGTTGGGCGGCTATTTCTGCCCCTGCCACGGCTCCAAATACGACCTCGCCGGCCGCGTGTTCAAAGGCGTGCCGGCGCCCTACAACCTGCCGGTGCCGCCCTATCGCTTCATCAACGACCATACGCTGCGCATCGGCGAGAACCCGCCCAATGTGAACTACGACTTCGGCTCCATCGTGCAGCTCTAATCCTTCCGGAACAGCACCGTTCGTCGCCGCGCAAGCGGGGACCCAGGGGTGCCATTACCGGCGGATCGATTTCGGCCCTCGATTCCCGCTTGCGCGGGATTGAACGGAGCTGGGGCAAGCTGCCGAGGGCTGCTGCAGTTGTCCACACGCGCCTCGCCGCTACACTCCCCGCATGAAAACCCTTTTCCTCGACTGCAACGACCAGCTCGCCCCGGTCTGGGCCAAGGTCATCCGCCCCGACGATCCGGCGATCGACGTCAACCGCGCCGACCGCGTCGGCGACGAACTGCCGCACCTGCTCAACGGCTATGGCATCGCCATCGACGACCATTCCTACATGCCCACCGAGCTGGTGGCGCAGTGCGAGACGCTCAAGCACATCGTCTTCCTCGGCACCGGCGCGGCGAGCTACATGAACGTCGCCGAGCTCAAAGACCGCGGCATCACCGTGCACACCATCAAGGGCTATGGCGACACGGCGGTGGCCGAGCACACCGTCGCGCTGATGTTCGCCGCCGCGCGCGACGTCGCGCGCATGGACCGCGAGGTGCGCGGCGGCACCTGGACGCCGCAGGAAGGCATGCAGCTCACGGCCAAGACGCTGGGCGTGATCGGGCTCGGCGGCATCGGCAGCGAGGTTGCGCGCATCGGCCGCGGCATCGGCATGCAGGTGATCGGCTATAACCGCACGCCGAAGGAGGCGCCCTGTCCGCTGGTCGATCTCGACACGCTGCTTGGGCACGCTGACGTGGTATCGATCAATCTCACGCTCAACGACGAGACCCGTGGCTTCCTCGACGCGGAGCGCATCGCGCGCATGAAGCCCGGCGCGATCCTGGTCAATACCGCGCGCGGCGCGCTGGTCGACGAGGCGGCGCTGATCGCGGCGCTGCAAAGCCGTCATATTCGCCATGCCGGGCTCGACGTCTTCCATGCCGAGCCGCTCAAGCCCGACCATCCGCTGACACGGTTGCCCAACGTCACGCTCACCGCGCATGCCGCCTTCCGCACGCTGGAGGCCTCGATGACCCTGCTGCGGCGGGCGATCGATATTGTGAAGACCTTGGTCTAGTCATTCCGGGACCGCCCGCAGGGCCGGGCCCGGAATGACGGTCGAGATGCATTGCCTCCCGCTATATTCCCGGCCACAATACGGATAAGAAAAAACTTGGGGAGGACACGTGAAGCCGGCACCGTTTGCCTATAAGCGGGCGCGCGACGTCGACGAGGCGGTAGCGCTGCTCGCGGAGCACAAGGACGCGCGGTTGCTCGCCGGCGGGCAGAGCCTGATCGCCGGCCTCAACATGCGGCTGTCGGCGCCGACGCTGTTGATCGATATCAACCACATCGGCCTTAACCGCATCGCGCTGAAGGACGGCATGCTGGAGATCGGCGCCCTCACCCGCCATGCGGCGGCCGAGCGCTCCGACCTCGTCGCCAAGCATGCGCCACTGATCGCGCGGGCGCTGCCGCATATCGGCCACGTCGCCATCCGCAACCGCGGCACGCTGGGCGGCTCGCTCGCCTATGCCGATCCGGCCGCTGAATTGCCGGCCTGCCTGCTGGCGCTCGACGGCGAGGTGGAGGCGACCGGCCCTAAGGGCAAGCGCACGATCAAGGCGGGCGATTTCTTTCAGGGCCTGTTCGAGACCGCGCTCAAGCCGGACGAAGTGCTGACCGCGCTGCGGGTGCCGACTTCGGCCAAGGACTCGCGCGTCGGCTTCGCCGAGCTGGCGCGCCGGCATGGTGATTATGCCATCGTCGGTCTCGCCGCGAGCGCGCGCGCCACGGGCAAGGGGCTCGCCGATGTGCGGCTTGCCTATTTCGGCGTCGGCGCAACGCCGGTGCGGGCGACGAAAGCCGAAGCCGCGCTTGCCGGCGGCGATGTCGAGGCGGCGGTGACCGCGCTCGACCTCGATCCATCCGATGACCTGCAGGCGAGCGGCGCGGTCAAGAAACACCTCGCCGGCGTGCTGCTGCGCCGCGTGGCGAAGCAATTGATGGAGGGGAGTTGATGGCCTCTCAATTGTCATTGCCGGGCTTGATCCGGCAATCCATCCATCATTGCGAAAGAACGATGGATGCGTGGGTCAAGCCCGCGCGTGACGGGGGACAGTCGTGAGCGAGCATCATTGTGACATCACCCTCACCGTCAACGGCGAATCGGTCAACGAACGTGTCGATGCGCGCAAGACGCTGGTAGATTTCCTGCGCGAAGACCTGTTCATGACCGGCAGTCATGTCGGTTGCGAGCATGGCGTCTGCGGCGCCTGCACCGTGCGCGTCGACGGCGAGATCGTGCGCGGCTGCCTGATGCTGGCGGTGCAATGCGACGGCGCCACGGTGGAGACCATCGAGGGCCTGTCGGATACGGGGGAGATCGCCGATCTGCAGGCGGCCTTCGCGCAACGCAACGCCTTGCAGTGCGGCTATTGCACGCCCGGCATGATCGTGGCCGCGCAAGATCTGTTGAAGCGCGGCGCTATTCCGAGCCGCGACGACATCCGCGAGCATCTGTCCGGCAATTACTGCCGCTGCACCGGATACCACGCCATCGTCGATGCGGTGGAAGCGGTGGCGATGGCGCGTGGAAAGGGCGTGAAATGAGCGGCGTATTTCCCGTTCGTCCCCGCGAAAGCGGGGACCCAGTCCTTCAGGGCGTCAACCCCTTACCAAGATCATTCCACGCCGGATTCTCGCGTTCATCAATTCAAGCTTCCAACGCCGATTCCATTTCTTGAGTTGTCGTTCGCGCAGGATTGCAGCTTCTCGTGTTTCGTGGACTTCGAACCAAACGAGCGTTTTGACTCCGTACGTTTTCGTGAACCCGGGTATCAGCCCTGCTTGGTGTTGCCAAACGCGGGCAACAAGATTGTCAGTCATGCCGATGTACAGCGTTCCATTTCGACAACTCGCCAGGATGTACACAAAGAAGCTCATCGCCCGGCTCCCTGGGTCCCCGCTTTCGCGGGGACGAACGGATAATAGCAGGGTTCAACCATGAAAATCGTCGACAACTCCCCGCCCGTGCTGACCGCGCTCGACCGGCCGAACTCCTATATCGGCCGCTCGGTGCCGCGGCCCAATCTGCAGCGCCTGGTGCAAGGCCGCGGGCAATATGTCAGCGACGTCAGTTTGCCGCGCATGGCGCATGCCGCCTTCCTTCGCTCGCCGCACGCGCATGCGCGCATCGTCAGGATCACCGCTGACAAGGCAAAAAAAGCCCCCGGCGTGATCGCCGTGGTCACCGGCGCCGAGCTAGCCAAGGTCATGACCCCGTGGGTCGGCGTGCTCACGCATCTGAAGGGGCTCAAATCGGCCCCGCAATACGCGATCGCGGTCGAGCGCGCCTGCTGGCAGGGCGAGGCGGTCGCCGCCGTGGTGGCGAAGACGCGCGCGCAGGCCGAGGATGCCTGCGAGCTGATCGAAGTCACCTACGAAGAACTGCCGGCGGTCACCGATCCGGAAACCGCGCTCGACGCCAAGACGCCGGTGATCCAGCCGGAGCTCGGCGACAATCTGTGCTTCGAGCGCAAGCTCGAGGTGGGCGCGCCCGACAAGGCCTTCGCCGAGGCCGACGCGGTGGTGGAAACGACCTTCATGTTCGGCCGCCACACCGGCGTGACCACCGAGCCACGCGCCGTGGTCGCCGACTGGAACGAAGGCGAGCAGCGCATGACCGTTTATCACGGCACGCAGGCGCCGCACATGATGCAGAACCTGTTCGCCAAGCATCTCGATCTGGCCGAGCAGCAGGTGCGCGTCATCACCAAGGATGTCGGCGGCTCTTTCGGCATCAAGGTGCATACCTATGCCGACGAGATGGCGACGGTGGCCCTTTCAAAAATGCTCAAGCGGCCGGTGAAGTTCGTCGCCGATCGCATCGAGAGCTTCGTCACCGACATCCACGCGCGCGACCACCGCATCAAGGCCAAGATCGCGGTCAAGAATGACGGCACCATTACCGCCTTCGAGATCGACGACCTGACCGGCATCGGCCCCTATTCGGTCTATCCGCGCACCAGCGGCATCGAAGCCAACCAGGTGGTCAACCTGGTGGGCGGGCCCTACACCGCGCCGAACTATCGCGCCGTCGCGCGGGTGGTGTTCCAGAATAAAAATGTCATGTGCCAGTACCGTGCCGTCGGCCATCCGATCGCCGTGGCGGTGACCGAGGGGCTGGTGGAGCTCGCCGCCGCCAAGATCGGCATGGACCCGCTGGAGCTGCGCCGACGCAACATGATCGCCGACGACGCCTACCCGGCGCAGTCGGCGGCGGGTCTGAAGTTCGAGAAGCTGTCGCACCATGAGACGCTCGCCCATCTCGACGCGCTGATGAACTATGCCGGCCTGCGCGCCGAGCAAAAGCGCCTGCGCGAGAAGGGCATCTATCGCGGCATCGGCTTTGCGAGCTTCATCGAGGTAACCAACCCGTCGGCCGCCTTCTACGGCGTCGGCGGCGCCAGGATCACCTCGCAGGACGGCGCCACCGTGACGCTCGACGCGCAGGGGCACATCAGCGTGCATACCGGCGTCACCGAGCAGGGCCAGGGCGCCGAGAGCGTGGTGGCGCAGGTGGCGGCCTCAGCCTTCGGCGTGCCGATCGAGAACGTGCGCGTGGTCATGGGCGACACCGACAACACGCCCTATGGCGGCGGCACCTGGGCCTCGCGCGCGGCCGGCATCGGCGGCGAGGCGGCCTGGCAGGCGGGCAAGGCGCTGCGCGCCAATGTGCTCGGCGTCGCCGGGTCGATCCTGCAGGCCAAGCCCGAGACGCTCGACATCCGCAGCAGCGCCGTGGTCGATGCGGCGAGCGGCGCCGAGCGTCTGACGCTCGCCGAGCTCGCTCGGATCGCCTATTTCCGCCCCGACACGCTGCCGGCCGGCGTGCAGGCGGAGCTGGTGGCGACGCGCCATTACCTGCCGCGCGCCTATCCCTTCGCCTTCACCAACGGCGTGCAGGCGAGCTGGCTCGAGGTCGACATCGACACCGGCTTCGTCAAGCTGCTCAAGCACTGGGTGGTGGAGGATTGCGGCACCATCATCAATCCGCAGCTCGTCGACGAACAGATGCGCGGCGGCGTGGTGCAGGGCATCGGCGCGGCGCTGTTCGAGCACTGCCTCTATGACGAGCGCGGGCAATTGCTCAACGGCAACATGGCCGACTATCTGGTGCCGATGGCGGTGGAAATGCCCGACATCGAATGCGGGCATGTGGTTTCGCCGACGGCCGACTCGGAGCTCGGCGCCAAGGGCGCCGGCGAAGCCGGCACCGCCGGCGCGCCGGCTGCTGTGATGAATGCGATCAACGACGCGCTGCGGCCGCTCGGCGCCGAACCGCTCGTCGATATGCCATTCACGCCGGGGAAGATTCTGCGCGCCCTCGGCAAGTTGTGAGCGCCCGGCGCCGGTCAGTATTCGATCCGATCGCTGTCGGTCGATCGCGGATGCTTGCGACGTTGTTCGTGGGCCGCGCCCGCGTGCTTGCCTAACGTCCAACCGACGGCCTGGAGATTGTCTCGGGCCCAATCGACGGATTCTTGGTCCGTGACCGTGGCAATCGAATTGTTCCAGCGGTTATACCAACCGGCCAGGCTGATCACGGCGAGCATTTCGACAATTTGCCGATCCGAGTAATGCCTGCGCAACTCCGCGAAGTGCGACGGTTCGACAGCGTTGGGGACACTCGCTCCGTCTCGGGCCAGTCTCATCGCAGCTTTTTCGGCTTCGCTGAATTCCGTCGAATCTTCAAACGTCCAGATGTCGCGAATCCGATCCGGGGCGACCCCCATCATGTTCAGCGTGTAGGCGCCATGCGCCTGGCAGTGCTGACAGCCGCCCGCGATACTCGCCATGGTAAAAAGCTCGCTGCGGAGTTGGCGGGAAAGATTATTGGGAGAAACCATCACCAGCTCGACGAGTGGCTGGAATATCTGCGTCAGTTCCGGCCAGCGGAAAAATTCGAGATCCTGCCTGTCCTGATATTTGGCCTCGGTCATACGGCCTCCGTTGCAATTCGCGCGCGCCGCCCTCCCCGCCCGCAAGGGATGCGGAGGGAACGGCTATTCCGCGGTCCAACCGCCGTCGAGCACCAGCGCCGAGCCGGTCATCAGCGAGGACGCATCGCTCGCCAGGAACACGATGGCGCCGGTGAGCTCTTCCAATTGCCCAAGGCGGCCGAGCTTGATCTTCGACAACACCTCGTCGCGGAAGGCCTTGTTCTCGAAGAACGGCCGCGTCATCGGCGTCTCCAGGAAGGTGGGGCCGAGCGAATTGACGCGGATGTTGTGCGGCGCAAGCTCGACCGCCATGGCCTTGGTGAAGCCCTCCATCGCGTGCTTCGACGCGCAATAGACGGTGCGGCGGGCGGCGCCGACATGGCCCATCTGCGAGGAGATGTTGATGATCGAGCCGGGAAGCTTGGCCTCGAGCAGCCGCTTGGCCACCGTCTGCGCCATGAAGAAGGCGGCGCGCACATTGAGCGCGAAAATGGCGTCGAAGTCGTCAATGGTGACGTCCGGCAGCATCTTCGGCCGATTGATGCCGGCATTGTTGACCAGGATCTGATAGGGCGCGCGTTGGGCGAGCGCCGCGCGCACCGCTTCGATGTCGGTGACGTCGAGCGCGAGCGCATCGGCGGCTTGCCCGCGCGCGCGGATGGCCGCGGCGGCTTCCTCGATCTCGTTTGCCGTGCGCGCCACCAAGGTGACATGCGCGCCGGCATCGGCGAGCGCCGACGCGGCGGTGAGCCCGATGCCGCGCCCGCCCCCGGTCACCAGCGCGCGCCGGCCGTCGAGGCGGAATGAGGCGGTGGGGGTGAGGTCGACTGTCACGCCGAGATCGGGTGCAGCTCAAACACCCGGCCGAATTTGGTCGCGGTCGCTACATCGCCATTTCGAAGCGCCTGACGCACCGTGTCCAGCTTCTTCGCATCTTCCAACGAAAGATAGGGCGACCAACCAGTTTCGTCCTCGATCAGATCGACTGGGACTTCGGCGGCAAACTGCCCTTCGTGAATAATTTTGACTGATTTGCGGATCATCGCTGTTTCCGTTTGAGAAAATCGTCGCTCCATCGTGCAGGATCGGGACGGTAGGCGGTTATGACGACAGCCGGACCATCGGTCTCTGCGGCTATACCCCACAAGATATGCAACGGTCTTCCGTCGACGCCTCGCTGAAGAACCAGCACTGATGGCCCGCGTATCGCATCCGGATAATCCTCCACCACGATAGCGTCCGGGACGCCATCCACAGCCTCTTCTGCCATGATACCATCGGCGGCGAATTCATCATAGCCGTGGTCTGATATGCGTACCTGGCCTGCAGACACGAGTTGTTGCACGCGGCGCAGGATATCGCTCATCCCCTCAGCTCACTCCACCGCCGTCGCGTAGGGCACGTTCTTGCCGCCATAGCGACGCACGCGGATATTGGCCTGCTCGGCATGCGCCAGGAAATGCTCGAGTACGCAGAGCCGCGAGCAGTATTCCCCGATCATGGTGCTGGCCTCGTCGGTCATCACCTTCTGATAGGTGCAGGTCTTGAGGAACTTGCCGACCCACAGGCCGCCGGTGAAGCGCGCATTCTTCTTGGTCGGCAGCGTGTGGTTGGTGCCGATCACCTTGTCGCCATAGGCGACATTGGTGCGGGGCCCGAGGAACAGCGCGCCGTAATTGGTCATGTTGTTGAGGAAATAATCGGGATCGCGCGTCATCACCTGCACGTGCTCGGAAGCGACGCGGTCGGCCTCGCGCACCATCTCGTCGTAATCATCGCAGACGATGACCTCGCCATAATCCTTCCAGGCCTGGCCGGCGAGATCGGCGCTGGGCAGGATGGTGAGCAGCCGCTCGACCTCGGCCATGGTCTCGCGCGCGAGCTTTTCCGAATTTGTGATCAGCACGGCCGGCGAGGTCGGTCCATGCTCGGCCTGGCCGAGCAGGTCGGTGGCGCAGATCTCGCCGTCGACAGTCTCGTCGGCGATGATCAGCGTCTCGGTCGGGCCGGCAAGCAGGTCGATGCCGATGCGGCCGAACAGTTGCCGCTTGGCCTCGGCCACATAGGCATTGCCGGGGCCGACGATCATGTCGACCGGTTCGATCAACTCGGTGCCCAGCGCCATGGCGGCGATCGCCTGCACGCCGCCGAGCACATAGATGTCGTCGGCTCCGCCGAAATGCTGGGCGGCGACGATGGCCGGGTGCGGCGCGCCCTTGTAGGGCGGCGCGCAGGCGATGATGCGCTTCACCCCGGCGACCTTGGCGGTGACGATCGACATGTGCGCCGAGGCGACCATCGGATAGCGCCCGCCCGGTACGTAGCAGCCGATCGCATTGACCGGGATGTGGCGATGGCCGAGGACGACGCCGGGCAGCGTCTCCACCTCCAGCGGCAGCATGGTCTCCTTCTGCTTCTGCGCGAAGTTGCGCACCTGCGCCTGCGCGAACTTGATGTCCTCAAGGTCGCGCTTTCCGACCTGCGCGATGGCCTTGTCGATATCGGCCGGCGACAGCTTGAAATCCGCCGGCGACCATTTGTCGAACTTCTCCGACAATTCGCGGATGGCGGCGTCCTTGCGTTCCTCCACTTGCGCCAGGATGTGTTCGACCGTCTCGCGCACCTGCGTCTCGGCGGCCTTGATCGCGCTCGCGTCCATTCCACGTTTCAGCCAGCGGGGCATGATGACATCCTTTGCGAATCCGGTTGATACCTGGGTCAGGCGGCGGGCCGCCCCATGTAAGGGTGGAACAGGCTAGTCGGATCATACTTCTTTCGCAGCAATTCAAGCCGCAGATAATGCTCATCGGCCATGAAGCGGAACGGGCGGGCACGAAGATTTTCGTCGGCGAGTTGAATCCCTTCGGATAGCGGTTCGAGGCTATTCATGTGATCGGTCACCCAGGCCTGGTGCTTGGCGTCCTCGGCCGGATTCTCCCACACGGAATAGAGCGCGATGTAAAGATCGGCCTCCATCGAAAAAGCCATGTCGGGACGCTTTTCCGGCGGTCCCCACAGCATCCACATCATGTGTGACGGAGCGCCTGGCAGCGTTGAGGCAATCCGCCGCATCCCCGGCAGGAGGTCCTCACCCGTTGCGTTCGTCCACATATTGTCTGCCGCATATCTGCGGCCCCGCGGGTAGAGCATCTCCTCGCCCTTCGACAACAACCCGTCGAACTCCGTTACGATGTTCACGTCGCGGACAAGCGCCTTGGCAACCACGGGACACGTTTCCAAACGTCCGAGAGCTTCAACGGCTTCGTCCTCGCTGTCGGCGAGTACCGGCCCCATCACCAGAGCGCCTGGGCCCGGATGGTCGAAGACGTCGCGGCGAACGAAAACCATGGCCTCCATGGTGCGGGCGAGCGACGGCTGCACGGCCCGGGCCCAACACAAGACCTCGTCAAGGACCTCGATCGGATAAAGATAAACGCTGTTCATGAAAACCTTCGGGCGCGGATACAACGACAGATGGAATTTCGTCACCACGCCGAAGAAGCCCGGACCGGCGCCGCGCGCCGCCCAGAACAGTTCGGAATTCTGCCTCTCGTCTGCGCGCACCAGTTCGCCGTCGGCGGTCACGATGTCCACGGCCCGGACGCTGACGCATGCGGGGCCCCAACGTCGTGAATTCCATCCGAAACCACCCTGCAAGAGGAACCCGCCAAGGCCGACGGTCATGCAGTGGCCGGTGGGGAAGAACAGATGGTGGGCGCGCAACGCACGATTGAGCTCCGTGCCTTTGACGCCGGGCTGCACCGCCGCCGTGCCGGCATCTCGGTCGACGGAATATGAATTCATGCGCGACAGGTCGAGCAGCATGCCGCCGTCGCGCACAAAGTTCGCCGACCAACTATGGCCGCCGGAGCGCACGGCGATCTTCAAGCCGCGCGCGCGCGCCAGGCGGACCGCGGCGATGACATCCGCGTCGCTTTGCGCTTCGACCACCAGGTCGGGAAACCGGGCTGGCAGGTGGTCATTCCACATCGACCCGCGGCGCGCCTCCTCATAGCCCGGCTCGCCGCGCCGATAGATGGCGCCTCCGACTTTGGAGGTCACGGCGGTGACTACTTGATCGCCTGCGGATTGATCGGCGAACCCGTGCCGCCGGTGATGATCAGCGGCGGCCCGCAGAAGAAGAACTCGTAGACGCCGTCATCCGCGCAATCCTCGGCCAGCTCCTTCAGATAGAAGATTTCGCCCATGCACAGGCCCATGGCCGGGATCACCACCCAATGCCAGGGCTGGTTGGCCTCGCCGGTTTCGTTCGGCCGCACCTCGACGCCCCAGGTGTCGGTGCAGATGGCGGCGATCTGCTTGTCCTGGCACCAGTAGCAGTTCTCGAACTTGACGCCGGGCGCGTCGCCGCCAGCATAGCCGCCCCACTCGCCTTCCTCCAGGCAGCGTTCCATCTGTCCGGTGCGGACGATGACGAAGTCGCCCTTGCGGATGTCGACGTTCTGATCCTTGGCGCATTTGTCGAGCTCGTCATTGCCGATGCTCTCGCCGTCCTGCATCCATTTCACGCCGCGGTAGCGGGCGATATCGAGCAGCACGCCGCGGCCGACCATCTTGCTCTTGGAGTGCTCGATGCCGAGCACCGAGAGCCCGCGCGAGTCGATCAGCTTGGCGTCATGGCCGTTATAGGCCTTGTCCTCGTAGAAGATGTGGCCGAGCGCATCCCAGTGGGTGGCGCCCTGCACGCACAGCATGATGGTGTCGTCGGCATAGCGGATCTTGTTCCAGTCCTGCTGGCCGGCGATGGCATCGGTGCCCGTCGCCAGCATCTGGTGGATGGGGTTGAAGCGGCCGCCGAACAGACCGGTCTGCGGTCCCGTGCGGTCGAGCGGAATGCCGAGCGCGAACACCTTGCCGGTTCGGATGAGGCTCGCCGCCTTGACGATGTCCTCGGGGCTCACGTGGTTGAGCGTGCCGATCTGGTCGTCCTTGCCCCAACGGCCCCAGTTGGAGAGCTTCTTTGAGGCTTCGGCGATTGCCTCTTTGCCGACCTTGATGTTCATGGATCGCGTTTCCCTTATTAACGGTTGGCATTCGTTCTGCGTTGCGCCTGTCGTAGGAGGCCGACGGCGGCGCCGCAAGTGTGCATCGACAGCAGGTCTCTCAGCAAGCCGGTCGCAAACACCGCCTTTGACACGACACGCATCGCTTGCGCATGATCCGACCCGCAAGTCGGCTGACTATCGGGGATCACGGCGAGCCGGTATTTTCAGGGGGAGGAAATGTCCCATCCCGAGCACGATAGGGCTTGGCACCCGACACCCGCGCCGGCGAGTTCTGACAAAAAGTCATCCAGGGAGGACACCATGCGAAGCGTAAAATTGCACTTGTTCGCGGCCATCGGGCTTGCCGCCATGACCATCGGCCTGGCGCCGGCGGCGCATGCCGGCGACATCATCACCGACTGGGGAAGCGTCAAGCGCCCGGCGGCGCCGACGCTCAAGCCGGCCAAGCTCGACGCCAAGACCACCGCGCTGCTGATGCTCGATTTCATGCACCAGAACTGCGGTAAGCGGCCGGAATGCGTCGCCTCGGTGCCGGCGGTGAAAAAGCTGCTCGCCGCAGCGCGCGCCGCCAATGCCACCGTGATCTACAGCACCATCCCACATACCACGACCAAGGACGTGATCGCGGATGTGGCGCCGGTGGCGGGCGAGGCTTCGGTCACCTCGGGTCCCGACAAGTTCATCAACACCGATCTCGCCAAGATGCTCAAGGACAAGGGCATCAAGACGGTCATCACGGTCGGCACCTCGGCCGACGGCGCGGTGCTTTATACCGCTTCGGGTGCGGCGTTGCGCGGCATGAACGTGATCGTGCCGGTGGACGGCATGTCGTCGGCCAACCGCTACGCCGACCTGGTCACCGCCTGGCTATTTACCGACGCGCCGCTGGTGTCGAAGAAGGTCACGCTGACCAAGCTCGACATGGTCAGCTTCTGAGGCGTCCGCGCGTCTTGCGTGCGACGTCTTGCGACGGTCCGGCCCTCCCCCGTCTCGGGGGAGGACATACCGCGACGCCGCCCTATTTCAGTTTCGGCAGGTCGGCGAAATAGTCGGGATGCTCCTTCTCCACCTCCTGCATGAACTGCGGGCGGAACAGGCTCGGCACGTCGAGGCGCGGCGCGCCCTTGAGCGTGTTCATCAGCACCTCGTCCTCGGCGTTCTCGAAGGCGCGCAGCACGTTCGCCGACAGCCGCGGATCATATTTGATATTGCGGATCGCCTTCTTGCCGATCGCCACATCCGTGCCCGGCACCCATTTGGCGAAAATCTCCACCGCCTCGTCCGGGTGGTTGCGGGTGAAATGCGATGACTGGGCGAGCCCGGCGGCAATGGCCTTCACCAGTTCGGGCTTCGATTCGACGGTCGGGCCATGCGCCGTCGCCACCATCACATAGGACATGTGCTGGCCGCCGCGGATGACCTCATAGGAGTCGGGCACCTGGGTGAGCACCTGCGTGACATAGGGCTCCCACGACACCACCGCGTCGACCTTGCCTTCGGCGAGCGCCGGGGCGAGGCCGAACTGCGACCAGATGTTTTCGATGGTCAGCTCTTCGTATTTCATCTTGGCGCGGCGCAGCACCATCTTGAAATACTCGTCCGAGGTCTGCCCGCGCGCGAGGCCGATCTTCTTGCCTTTGAGATCGGAGAGCTTGCCCTTCTCGATGCCCCGGCCCTTCTTGGTGACGATGGCGAGCGGATCGTCGGCGTTGTCGCGGGTGGCGTCGTTCATGATCAGGCCGATCACCTTGAACGGCTCGCCGGCATGCACCGCCTTGAGATAGGTGGTGGTGCTCATGTCGCCGATCTGCGCGCGCCCGTCGTGCATGGCATTGACCATGTCGGTGCCGGTATCGACCACCAGCATGCGGGCATCGACGCCGTGCGCGGCGAAGTAGCCTTTTTCGGCGCCAATGAACATCGGCAGATGGCCGAAATTATTGCCGATCACCACATCCAGTCTGGGTAGCTCCGCCATAAGACTCCTCCCACTCCAGCAATGACGCCGCCATTCGACGGCATTATTGCAGTTCCAGCCCCCTTGTCATCACCGGCTGCGCGGCCGGCCATGCGTTATTTATCAAAAACCTCCGGATTGACGCAGTTGGGCGGCGTCCTACCGGCGAGCAGCGCCTCGATATTATCGACCACCATATTGGCCATGGCTTCGCGCACCTCGCCGGTGGCGCTGCCCAGATGCGGCGTGAGCACCACGTTCTTCATCTGTCGCAATTCGGCGGACACCTTGGGCTCGAACTCGAACACATCGAGGCCCGCGCCAGCGATCTTCTTCGCCTTCAGCGCGCGGGTGAGCGCTTTCTCGTCGATGATTGGGCCGCGCGCGGTATTGATGATGAATGCGGTTTTCTTCATCAGACCGAACTCGTGCGCGCCGATCTGATGGCGGGTCGTCGGGTTGAGCGGCGAGTGGACCGAGACGAAATCGGACTCGCGCAGGAGGTCGTCAAGCGGCGCAAAGGTGAGCCCCGCCTCGCGCTCTTCCGCCTCCGGCTTGCGGCGCGGCGTCCAATACAGCACGCGCATGCCGAAGCCATGGGCGCGGCGCGCCACCGCCTTGCCGATCAAGCCGCCACCGCCGATGAGGCCGAGGGTCTTGCCGTGCACGATGGCGCCGAGCAGATGTCGCGATTGCGCGCCAGGGAACCTGCTGGCGCGCACCAGACGATCGCCTTCCATGATGCGGCGGGCCGCGGCCAGCATGAGACCGAAGGCCATGTCCGCCGTGGCCTCGGTGGTGAGCGCTTTCACGCATGTGACCGGAATGTCGAGCGCGGTCGCCGTAGCAACATCGATATGGGACGGCGTGATCGATTGCGCCGCGATCATGCGCAGTTCGGGATTGGCCGTGACCACCGCCTTGTCGATCTTGTCGTGCAACAGGCAGAACAGGATGTCGGCCTTCTTGACCGCCTGCACTAAGGTGCGGTGCGGGATGATGCGGCTATCGTCGGGAAACACCGTCACGCGGCCGAGCGCCTTCAGTCGCTTGATGGCGCTGTCGGCGACAGGCTGAGTGACGAAAATGCGGGGTTTGCTCATCGCAGCCACCTCACGACACCCGCAACGCCGTCGACCGCGCATTGCGCGCCGTCCGGGATGGCGCGGGTGGCGTCGAGCACGCCCAGCACCATGGGAATGCCGCGCTCGCGCGCAAGCGAGGCGAGATGCGAGGTCGAGCCGCCAAGCTCGGCCACCACGCCCGACACGCGATTGAGTATGTGCGTCAGCGACGGGCCGGCCACGCGCGTGATCAGGATGTCGCCGGGCGCGACGCGGGCCAGTTCGCATTCGCAATTGACGACCACCGCCCGTCCGCTGCCCCAGCCGATGCCGGCGGGGTGACCGCTCAAGCCCGGATGACGCAGCCAGATCTCGTCGGGCACGATCGGCGCCTCGACATGCAGCGGCCGCGACTGCAAGAGCTTGAAGCCGCCCTCGTCCATCGCCCATTCGATCTCGACCGGACCGCCCTCGAGCTGCTCGCATTTGCGCAACAGCCGGCCCAGCGTGACCGCCTGGCCGGGCGTCAGGCAGGGCTCGCTCACCAGGTCCTTGGGCACCAGCTCGGGCGCCGTGATGCCATGTGCGCAGGTGTCGCGATGGCCCTTGCGGCCGGCCTGCACGGTGCGCAGGAAGCCGTTCTTGGCCAGCACGATGCGGTCGGGCACCACCTCGCCTTGCGCGATGGCCGAGCCGAGGCCCCAGGTGGCGGATATGAGCATCTGCCCTTCCGCCGTCTCACTGAGGCCGCCGCCGGACGCGCGCGCCGCCACCGTCGGCTGGATCAGCACGCCCATGGCGGTGTCGGCCGGCGACAGGTCGTGATTGTCCATGTAGCGGCGGGCATGCGAGGTCCACAGCGCCGCCCAGCAGGCGCGCACCGCGGTGAGGAATTCGGTTTCGTCGGCGAGCCCGAGGAAGCTTTCGAACTGGCCAGCGAAATTGGCGCCCTTGCGGTCCTCGATCAGCGCCGAGGAACGCACCGCCACGGTGGCGCCGTCGGCGCGCATGGCGCGCCAGGCAGCGAGCAGCGGCTCGAGAATTTCGGGTGCAATGTCGCGCTGATAAAGCGCGAGCCTGACCTGCACCGAATGCCGGCGTGAGGTCGGTCGGTCTGCTTCGTTGTATTGGCCCAGCACGTCGTCGATGCCGAGATGGCGGATCTGCTGATGATAGGCCGCCGCGGTCAACGCCACGCCGCCCGGCGTCGGCAAGCCGGCCTGCGTCAGCCTGGCGAGATTAGCCGCCTTCGGCCCGACGTTTTCAGGGTCGGTCGCCGCGGGGTCGCTGAGTGGGAGGATGAAGGCGGTCATCTCTTGACTTTTCATGGCCGGGCAAAAGGCGCGAAGCGCCGTCTTCGCGCCTGAAGTCCCGGCCATCTCGCTGAGGAAGGCACAACGTGTGGCACGAGATCCCCGGGTCTCGGCGTTTCGCGCCGGCCCGGGGACGATTTCGCCCAAACGGCCGAAGTCACTTCACGTGATCGCCGTAACCCGGCAGCGGATCGACGACGGTGATCTGCTTGACCGGGAAGTTGGAGACGATCTCGATGCCCTCGTTCTTCACGATCAGCATTTCCTCGATGCGCACGCCGTAGCGGAAACGCTTGCCGTGCTGCGTCTCGAGCGCGAAGGTCATGCCTTCCTGGATCTCGATCGGGTGATCGAGCGACCAGATGCGCGAGATCACCGGCGGGTCGTATTGCGCCAGTCCGAGCCCGTGGCCCCAGAGATTGGCGGCGGCCTGGTCTTCGTCCTCGTAGCCCCAGGTCTCCATCGCCGACGGCCACTTCAACGCGATATCGCGCGTGGTGGCGCCGACCTTCACCGCGCCGATCGAGTCATAGAGCCACTTGAGCGCGGTGTCGTAGGTGTCCTTCTGCTCCTGGGTCGGCTCCTTGCCGACGCAATAGGTGCGGTAATAGCAGGACTTGTAGCCGTTCCAGGTGAGCGCGGCCAAATCCATGAACACGATGTCGCCGGGCTGGATGATGCGGTCGGAGAAGTTGCGCCAGTTCGGCCAGGTGTTGGGGCCGGACGACACGATCACGTCCTCGACGTCCTCGATGCCCGGGAAGTTGTAGAGATATTCCATCAGATGCGCGGTCACCTGGTTCTCGGTGATGCCGGGGCGCAGGAACTTCATGCATTCCCAGTGCGTCGCGTCGCCGATGGCGCCGACGATACGGAAAGCTTCCTGCTCGTCGACGTTCTTGACCGCGCGCGCTTCCATCATGGGCGTCATGCCGTCGGCCCAGTGGATGCCCTTTTCCTTGAACACGTTGATCATGTTGATGTCGATGAAGTCGCAGCCGAGCTTCTGCCCGGCGACGCCGTGTTCCTTCATCGCGGTGATGATCGCGTCGGTGAACTTGGTCACCTGCTGCACCGCCGCCGGGCCGGCGGCGCCCTTGATCCAGGCGAACGAGTGCCGCACGTTTTCCTTCGGGATCCACGGGCTGTGGCGCTCGACCTGGATGCCGATGTCGCCCTGCTCGAACAGGATCGGCCGACCGTCGCCGCACAGCATGGCGTAGCGCAGGCCGGGCTTCAGTCGGTTCCAGCCCGGCGTCAGCGTGCCGGTGATGTAGCGGCAGTTCTCGTCATACATGCACAGCAGCGCGCCGAGGCCGTGCTTTTTCATCATCGCGCGCGCGCGCTCGATGCGATACTCGCGCAGCCGGTCCCAATTGACCTTTTGCTGCCAATCCATACCGGCAATGCCGAAATTCGCGACTCCCATGGCGGTCCTCCGACTAGCGTTTCTCGTGCCCAGCGACGCTGATGGCCGGGAGCTTAAGCCCACTGGCGGGTAAAGAAGAAATAATATATTCTGCGTAACGGCATTAGAAATTATAATGTCTTTGGGTTTGTCATTCCGGGGCACGAGCGTCGCGAGCGAACCCGGAAAGACAGAGAGAAAACGAAGCCGCTCATGGCCACGATCCCCCTGCGCCAGGTCCGAGCCGTCATCGCGGTCACCGAAGAAGGCTCCTTCACGCGCGCGGCGGCGCGCGAGAACGCCACCCAGTCCGGAATTTCCCAGCACGTCGCGGCGGTCGAGCGCTCGCTTGGCGTGAAACTGTTCGAGCGTACCACCGGCGGTGTCACCCCGACGCCGGCGGGCCTGCGCTACTACAAGCGCTGCGTCGAGGCCGTCGGCACGCTCGAACATGCCGCCGAGGAGGCGCGCTCGCTCGCCGGCCAGGTGGTTGGCGAACTGCGCATCGGGCTGATGCCGACCTTCACCCGCGCGGTGCTGGCGCCGGTGCTGGAGGATTTCGTACCGCGCTGCCCGGAAGTGCGGCTGCACATCGTGGAGGGCTACAGCAACTCGCTCACCGACATGGTGCTCGAGGACGCGCTCGATTTCGCGGTGGTGCCGGCCTTCGAGGGCACCATCGGCCTGAAGTCGCGGCTGCTCCTGCGCGACCGCGAAATGCTGATCTCCGGCCCGCGCCGCGGCCTGCCGGCGCTGGCGCCGCTCAGGCTCGCCGACATCAAGCCGCTGAAGATCGTGGTGCCGGGGCCCGACAATATCCGCCGGCGCAACCTCGAGACCTATTTCCAGAGCCACGGCGTCGAGATCGCATCCATGCTGGAGATGGACGCCATGATCGCCACGCTCGAATTCGTCGCCCGCTCCGACTGGGCGACCATCCTGCCAAGCGTGATCTCGGTCAACGACATCGGCCGCGGCGAACTGACCGTCAATCCACTGGTGGATCCGGAGATGCATGCCGAATTCGTGGTGATCCAGCCGACGCGGCGTACGCTGTCGACGCAGGCCCGCATGTTCCTGCAGCGCTTCGAAGAGGAAGTGGGGCATATCCATGACGTCTGGGACCAGGCGATCGGACAGGCCAGGCCGCGCAAGATGCGCGCGGCCAATTGACGGCGCGTGACGGACATGCGCAGCGCGCTTGGCCGGATACTGTGCGGCGCGGTGCTGCTCATCGCCATAGCCGGCGGCGCGCGCGCCCAACAAGCGCCGGCAGGCGAGGTCGATCTGGCGCTGGTGTTGGCGGTCGATGCCTCGGGCAGCGTCGACCAGTCGCGTTTCGATCTGCAGAAGCAGGGCTACGCTGCCGCCTTCCGCAGCCGCCAGGTGCTCGAGGCCATCCGCTCCGGCCCGACACAGGCGATCGCCGTCACCATGGTGCAATGGACCGGCCCGGCGCTGCAGATCCAGGTGGTGCCATGGATGCGTATCGGCGACCCTGCCTCGGCGGCGGCCTTTGCCGACGCCATCGTGGCAGCGCCGCGCCAGTTGTTCGGCGGCGGCACGTCAATTTCCGGCGCGATCGACTATGCGATGACCTTGTGGGGCAAGAGCCCCTATAAGGCGCAACGCCGGGTGATCGACATTTCCGGCGACGGCGCCAATAACCGCGGTCGCCCGGCCACGGAGGCTCGCGACGAGGCAGTGCGGGCTGGCGTCGGCATCAATGGCCTGCCGATCCTGTCGCTCGATCCGGAGCTCGATCTCTATTACCAGGCCAATGTGATCGGCGGGCCCGGCGCCTTTGTCGTGGCCGCGCAGAATTACGACACCTTCGCGTTCGCCATCCGGCGCAAGCTGGTCCTGGAAATCTCGATGAATCCCGGTTCGCGGCGCCTTTCGGCCCAGCCCTGAGCGGCATTACGCGCTCGTACGTGCCCGATAGGCTTCGATCTTCGCGCGCAGATCGTCCGGCAGGGGCACCGGCTTGCGCGTCTCCAGCGACATCATGGCGGTGACCATATGCGCGCGCAGCCGCTCAAACCCGTCAAGGTGGCAAACGATGGCGATGCCGATCGAGGAGCGGCCGACCCGATCGATCAGCACGGTGAGGTTGATGACCTCGCCCATGCGGCTCGGGATCTTGAAGTCGCAGTCGAGATGGACGAAGGGGAAGCCGAAACGGCTGCCCATGACTAGTTCGGCATAATTGTAGCCGAGCTCTTCGCTGTACCAGTCCTCGATCAGACCGTTGAACATATCAAAATAGTGCGGGAAGTAGACGATGCCCGCCGGATCGCAATGCGAGAAGCGCACGGGGACACTGCGGGTGAAGGCGCCGACGGGAGGCTCGAAGCGATCCTGGAGCATGGGAGAGAGGTCCTGATAGCAAAACGCGGCCGAAAGGCGCCGCGTCGCATACTATGCCCGAAAACCCAGGGCCTTGCGCGTTACCGCGGCACCTGGCCTTTCACCGCATGGGCGCGAGCCTCGTAGGTGATGCGGCCCGCAGTGTCGGCTGCGAGTTTCGCGCGCACCCGGGCTTTCACCCGTTCGGCGTCACCCGGCGGGGCGGTGGCCAGCGCCTGTTTGAGCAGCGAGCCGGCCACGGTGATGCTCCAGAACGCCTCGAAATCGGCGAAGCTCCGCTCAACCGGAATTTCACAGGTCTCCACCGCCTCGAGCCCCGCGCCGGTCCACAAGCCGCGTAGCGCCTCGATCCGCGTCGCTTCGGGATTTGGCGAACGCTGTGCTTCGAGTCCGAGCGCCCTCATTTCCGGATCGATCGGATGGAGCGGCGTTCCTCTCCCCATCAGGTCCCAGGCATAGGCGGCGACGATGCCGCCCGGGCGGACGACACGTGCCATCTCGGCGACTCCCTTGGCCGGATCGGGCAGGAAGAAAATGACCAGCGCCATGAATGCCGCGTCAAAACTGTCCGCGGCAAAGGGCAGCCCCTGCGCGTCGCCCTGCTCGAACCGCGCCATGCGGGCGCCCGGGCGCGCGCGGGCAAATTCGAGTTGCGCCTTGGAAGGATCGATGCCCTCGACCGCCGCCGGCGCGCAGCGCTCGATCAAAAGCTCGGTGAAGGCGCCATTGCCACAGCCGATGTCGAGGCAGCGCAGGTTCGGCGGAGCGGCCAGCCAGTCGAGAAAAGCGGCTCCCGCGAGCCGGCTCCAGACACCCATCATCCGCTCGTAGGCGGCGCCGTCGTCGAACCAGCTCTGCTGCTCGGCCATAAACTTTTCCCGCCCCGCTCGCGCCCACCGAAAGTGAGGCGCGACCAGAGCCGAGAATATTTACCGTGTCCAGGGGGATCGAAAGCTAGCCGAACGACGGCCCAAGCGGTCAGCCGTTCACCACCACCTTCAACGGCGCGGCATCGCTGGCGCCAAAGCGCAATGCCGGATGTCCCACAAAGTCGTGCGCCCCGGTATGCGTGAGCTCGCCCTCGACGTCGAGCCAGATCTTGCCGCCGAGCGCGCGCCAGAGCCGGCAGAAGCCGAAATCTTCGCTGAGATATTCGCGGGTTTCCGGATCGATGCGGCATTCGAACAAAGCGTGGTAGCGCCGCTCGACCGGCGTCGGCGTGTGCACGTGGTCGGACGTGTAGGCATAGTCCGGATAGGCGGCGATCAGGCGCTCGATCGCAGAGCGCTTGATCATCATGAAGCCGGTCGCCGCATAGACGCCCGTGGCGAAGGGCCCGCGCCGCTCGAGCTCGGCGCCCTCGCAGAATTTCCCGACATAGCTCAGCGTCGCGGTCTGCGGCGGCTCTCCCCGGCAGATTTTCTCCGGCGGGTTCCAGCTCAGCGCCTTGGCCGGATACATGCCGCCCACAACGTCCTGGTCGAAGGCGAGCATGCGATGCACCAGCTCCGGCTCGAAGGCGATGTCGGAATCGATGAACATCAGGTGCGTCGCCTCGGGCATGGTCATGAAATGGGCGACCAGCGTGTTGCGCGCGCGAGTGATGAGCGAGTCGCGGCCCAGCACGTTGAGGCTGATCGAAAAGTTGTGCTGATCCGCGTATTGCATGAGCTTGACGACCGACATCATGTAGCCGGTCGTGACCAGGCCGCCGAAGCAAGGGGTGGCGACGAAGATCATCGGAGCAGGGTGATTTTCGGTCATGGTCCCAGTTCAAAGGACGTGGCGCGAGCGCGGGCCGTTACGCGGCGAAAATCCGTTGATCGCGGAAGCGCCACCGCAAACGCGGTGCCAGGTCCGAGGTCAATTCGCCCCGCCCATTAATCGCTTTAGAATCGTAAACGATCGCTTAACCATACGCCGTGTGGCCCAGCCTTCGCCGAACCTACAACGATGCCGGCGCCCCCAGCTGTTTGAGCGGATGCGCGCGCGCGAAGGCATCATGGGTCATCAGCGTGTCGACGATGCGCTTGACCGTCGGAAACGGCGCGATGTCGCATTTGAAATAGGCGGCGCCGGCCGCCTGCCCGGCCAGGCAGATGTCGGCGATGGTGATCTGATCGCCCTGGCAATAACGCCCGGTGTGCGGCGAACCGGATAGATGCGTTTCCAGCGCAACCATCGCGACCTCGTGCCAATGATGGCCCCACTTCAAGATGCCGCCCTCTTCGATCCCGAATTCATGCGTCAGGTATTCGCGCACGCGTGGCACAATCAGCGGATGGGTGTCGCAGGCGATGAGCTGGGCAAGGCCGCGCACTCTTGCGCGCGCCTTTGGCTCTTTCGGCAACAGAGGCGGTTCAGGATGCGTCTCGTCGAGATATTCGAGGATGGCGAGCAACTCGAACAGCACCGTGCCGTCGTCTTCGATCAACGCCGGCAACGCCATCATCGGGTTGATCTTGCGAAACTCCGCGGCGCGCTGCTTGCCCTGGTGCAGGTTGACGTCGATCACCTCGTCCGGCGCGAGGCCTTTGAGATTGAGCGCGATGCGCACGCGGTAGGTCGCCAGCGACCGCCAATAGGAAAAAAGCTTCATGGCCCGACCTCGGATTTGTCATGCCGGCCTTGTACCGGGCATCCCGCGCGGAGAGGCCAGGCAGGGCCTGCCTAAATGAGATGGCCGGGACGAGCCCCGGCCATGACGAACTACTTCTTCTTCGACGGCCAGTAGACGGCCATTTTCGAGCCGTCACCACCGCCGATGCCGTGGCTGACGGCGTCCTCGAAGCCGGCGAGTGCCGCCTTGGTGGCGATCATGTCGGCGCCCAACGCCTCTCCCGTCTCGACCATGGTGCGCAGATCTTTCACGCCGTTGGCGATCGAGAATGTGGTCGGCCCCGGATCCTTGCCCTCGAACATGGTGACGATCATGTCGGCGCGGGACTTGAGCGCGTTGTTGGCGCCATTGCTCTCGATGAACAGATCGAGCAGGCGGCGCGGGCTCCAGCCGACGCTGCGCGCGATGGAAAAGGCTTCGCCATAGGCCTGCCACGCCACCATCAACGGCAGGTTGATGGCAAGCTTCATGGCGGCGCCGGCTCCGATCGGTCCGCACGGCACAACCTTGCGGCAGAGTTGCTCGAGGATCGGCAGGGCGCGCTTGGCATCGGCGTCCTCGGCGCCCATGAGGCCGAGCAATTCCCCCTTGCGCGCCGGCGTGATGGAGCCGCCCACGGGGCATTCGACCATCACGGCGCCCTTGGCCTTCACCTTGGGCGCTAGCGCCGTCTCGACCTTGGGCGCCACGGTGCTCATTTCGATGAACAGCTTGCCCTTGACGTCGCCCGATAGGAGCCCGTTCGCTCCGTTGTAGACCTCGTCGATCGCCTTGCCGTCGGTGAGAATGGTAATCACCGCGTCGCTGGCGGCGGCGACTTCGGCCGGCGAGCCGGCCACTTTGGCGCCGGCCGCGCCCAGCGGCTTGGCCTTTTCCGGCGTGCAATTCCACACGGTGACGTCGTGGCCGACCTCGATCAGCCGCGCGGCGATGGCGGCACCCATGGCGCCGAGGCCCGCTATTCCGATTTTCATTGCTCCTCCCGGTACACGGTTGCCGCAACGATAGGCGATCGTGTCGCGGCAGGAAAGCCGCATCAAAGCGAAGTCCCACTCGACAGGTCCTGGGACAAACGCATAAGACCGATGGAACAATCGGATTCGCACGACTCCTCTTTTGACAGGGAGAAAATTGAATGGCTGCGCGGAGGAAGACCAAAGGGACCGTCGGCATCATCGGCCTCGGCATCATGGGCGGCGCCTTTGCCAAGAACCTGGCGGCGGCAGGCTGGCGCGTGGTGGGTTACGACATCAGCGCCGCGCGCCGGCGCGAGGCACAACGCGCCGGCGCCGAGATCGCCAAGGACGCCGTCGATGTCGCCCGCCAGGCGCCGACCGTGCTGATCAGTCTGCCCAAGCCGCAGGCGCTGATCGAGACCGCCCGCGCCATCGCCGCCGCCAGGCTGCCGCGTAAGGTGATCGTCGAAATGAGCACCTTCAAGATTTCCGACAAGGAAAAGGCGGCGCGCCTGCTCGCGAAGGCCGGGCATATCCTGCTCGACACGCCGGTCAGCGGCACCGGTTCGCAAGCCGCCGCCCGCGATCTCGTCTTCTATGCCAGCGGCGACAGCCGCGCGGTCAAGCGGCTGAAGCCGCTGTTCGAGGATTTCGGCCGCAAGGTCTACGACGTCGGCGCCTTCGGCAACGGCAGCAAGATGAAATACGTCGCAAACCTGCTGGTCGCCATCAACAACGTGGCCAGCGCCGAAGCCATGGTGCTGGGCATGAAGGCCGGGCTGCCGCCGCAGATGATCTTCGATCTGGTGCAGGCCGGCGCCGGCAATTCGCGCGTGTTCGAGCTGCGTGCGCCGATGATGGTGAAGGGCAAGTACAAAGACGCCACCATGAAGATCGACGTCTGGGACAAGGACATGTCGGTGATCGGCGACTACGCGCGCAAGATCAAGGTGCCGACGCCGATGTTCGACGCTTCCAAGCCGATCTACATCAAAGCGCAGAAGAGCGGTTACGGCGCGCAGGACACCGCCGCGGTCTGCGCCGTGTTGGAGAAGATGGCGAAGGTAAAGCGCAAGCGGAATTGATTCGCGCCCACGCCCGGGTCGGTCATTTCTTTTCGTTCTCGCCGCCGCCAAACAGGATACGCTGCGGGTGGCGGGCGAGATCGGTCACCGCCTTGTCGATATGATCCATGGCGCGGGTCGCACCCGTACCCACATTCTTGATCTGCTCGTTCGCGGTGTTGGCGACCTTGTGGAAGTCGCTGGTAATCACCGCCGTGCGCTTGTCGAGGTTTTCGCCGAGCTTGTGAAACGAGTCCATGGCGTCCGTGGTGCTCGACAACACCTTGTCGATACGGTCGCTGTTGCGGGCGAGCGATTCGGTGAAGGTCTCGATATTCTTGATCGACTTGTGCAGCGCCTCCTGGTTTTCGTTGATCACCGCGTCGACCTTGTTGAGCGAATCGCGCACCGACTGGGAGAGATCCTGGCTGGCTTCGGCATCGGCCATCAGCGTCGGCGGCTCGCCATCCTTTCCGACAATTGGGGGCGCGGAGGCGAGCACCCCTTTCAGCGACACCGAGGCAATGCCGGTCAGGCCGGCGAATTCCAGCAACACGCGCGTATCCTTGCGGATCGGCGTCGCCTTGCTGACACCCAGGATCACCGCGACCTGCGCCGGATTCTTGGTCAGCCCCAGGCGCGTGACCTCGCCGACGCGAATGCCGTTGAACATCACCGGCGCGCCCACGCGCAGGCCCGACACTGAGCCGTTGAAGATCACGCGGTAGGTGGCGCTCTCACGATCGCCGCCCGCGTTATATAGCCAATAGACGAAGCCGAATGCGCCGGCGATGACGGCGAAGGTAAAAAACCCGATCAGTACGAATTTCGCCCGGTCCTCCATCGATCGCTCCCCTTCAGCCTTTCACCGCCACTTGCCAGTCGGTATGCGCGCGAGCGCCGTGGAAATAGGCCCTGAGCCAGGGATGCTGCGACGCCAGCATCACGTCCATGGTGCCCGCCGCAATGATCTTGCCCTCGCCCAGCACCGCAATGCGGTCGCAGGCGCGGTGCAGACTGTCGAGATCGTGCGTCACCATCATCACCGAAATTCCCAGCGTCCGCTGCAAAGTGAGAATGAGCTGGTCGAATTCGGCGGCGCTGATTGGATCGAGGCCCGACGTCGGTTCGTCGAGAAACAGAATCTCCGGATCGAGCGCGAGCGCGCGGGCGAGCGCCACGCGCTTGATCATGCCGCCTGAGAGCTCGGAAGGGTGATCGCGATAGACCTCCGGCTTGAGACCGACCAGTTCCAGCTTGGCGATGGCGATTTCAGTGGTCAGGCGGTCGGACAGCCGCAGATATTCGCGGATCGGAAACTCCACGTTCTTGCCGACGGTGAGCGAGGAAAACAGCGCCCCTTGCTGGAACAGCACGCCCCAGCGCCGGTCGACCGCGCGGCGCTGGCGGTCATCGGCCTTGTCGAGGTCGACGCCGAGCACCTCGATGCGGCCCTGGCGCTTCGGCAACAGGCCGATGATCGTGCGCGTGAGCACCGATTTGCCCGCGCCCGAGGCGCCGACGAAGCCGAGAATCTCGCCGCGGTTGAGATCGAGATCGACCCCGTTGAGAATGCGGTGAGTATCCAGCTCGACGACCAGATCGCGCACGCGGATGACGGGTTCGCTGGCCATCGTCAGATCCCGATCGAGGCGAAAAAGATGGCGAAGGCGCCGTCGAGCACGATCACGAGGAAGATCGCCTTGACCACCGATTCGGTCGTCTTGGCGCCGAGCAATTCAGCGCTGCCCTCCACCTTCAGTCCTTCGACGCAGGCGACGAGGCCGATGATCAGCGCCATGAATGGCGCCTTGATCATCCCCACCGCGAAGGACTTCACCGAGATTGCGTCGTGCAGCCGGTTGAGGAACACGTCCGGCGAAATACCGCCATAGAGCCAGGCCACCATGCCGCCGCCATAGATCGCGGCCATCGAGCCGAGGAAGGTGAGGATCGGCACGGCGATGATCAGCGCAATGATGCGCGGCAGCACCAGCACCTCGACCGGATCGAAGCCCATGACGCGCAAGGCGTCGATTTCCTCGCGCATCTTCATCGAGCCGAGCTCGGCGGTGTAGGCGCTACCGGAGCGGCCGGCCACCATGATGCACACGATGAGCACGCCGACCTCGCGCAGAACCAGGACGCCGACCATATCGACGACGTAAATGGCGGCGCCGAACTGGCGGAAATGGAAGATTCCCTGCTGCGAGAGGATGGCGCCGATGAGGAGTGTGATCAGCAGGATGATCGGTACCGCATTCCATCCCACACGCTCAAGATGATTGACCGTGGAAGTGAAGCGGAAGCTCGCCGGTCGCAATAGTACGCGCATGACGGCAACACACAACGCCCCAGCCATCTGCGCCAGCAGCAGGATGTCGGCGCCGACCTCCGTCATCGTGCGGCCGACGCTTTCCAGCGTGCCGATGACGGGGTTCGGTCGCGACGGATCGGGCGCCAGGGCGTGGGTGCCGGCGTGCACCTTCTCGAACAGGTCGCGGTAATTCTCGGACAGGCCGGTGACGCTGACCGCGCAGCCGCGGCTGGTCCAGGTGCGCAGCGCGCGTTCGATCAGCCAGGCGCCATAGGTGTCGATGCGTTCGATCCGGCCCATGTCGACGGCAACGTGGCGTACAGAGGCGCGGCGCGTCGCCGCATCGAGCAGCGGCTCGAGCGTCCGCGCATGCTCCGCCGTCCAGGCGCCGGCCGCCGCCAAGGCAAGGCCGTCGCCACGCATGCGGCCGCTGAGAAAATGCCGTTCCGTCACCCCGATCGCTCCCGTGGCCTCACCCAGACCCGAACCAGACTTGCGCCGCGCCCTGCGCGACGGTTGCAGCGGACGGCGCCGGCCGAGAGCGGCGCACGCCGGGACAAAAAGCCGACAGCCCAATTTCGCCCGTGGCCCGGGCCATATTTTAAGTTAACAAATCGGAAAGGCTCCCGGCCCCGTTTCCGGGTTTAGGGTTAACGGGTGCGCGCCGGCCCCCAAACAGCGGCGGCCAGTGACGCCGGCGCGCCCGGAGCGGTACGCGGCAGGATTAAATGCTTAGGCGCCCGGCATAGCCGCGCCGCGACGGCGCGCGTGCGCGTTGCGCGGAATGGGATTGATGCGCGGCAATGCGCACCCATTGTTGTTTGCGCGCCGTCATTGCCGGTTTGCGCGGCAGTCCGCTTCGTTGCAAACGCGGCATAAAATATCGACATTGATGTCTGCCTGCTCATTAGCAGATGCAAACGAACGACGTTTATACCGGCAAACGGGCTTTACATACTTGAATACATTGGCCGATGATGGCATTCCCACTCGGTCAACCACGTTGAGAACGAGGAAAGAACAGCCGCAAAGTCGATTGAACACATAAGTCACGCCATAAAAGCCATAACGGCCAATGAAAAGATGGCTTTGAAAGCCGCGTCAGGGAAACAGCCCCGCCTGGGGCAAAATGTATGGGAGGAGAAACAACATGCCTCGTAAGCTTACCCGTCGCACGTTCATGGCGACCACGGCTGCCGGCGCTGCCGCGGCGACATTCCGATTTCCCACGCCGGCCGTCGCGCAAAGCGCGCCGTTCAAGCTCGGCCTGCTCACCGTCAAAACCGGCGGCCTGGCGCAGGGCGGCATCCAGATGGAGCAAGGCGTTCTCACCTGGCTGAAGCAGCACGACCACAAGATGGCCGGCCGCAAGGTCGAGTTCTTCTCCGCCGACACCGGTGGCAAACCGGCCGGCACCAAGACCAAGGCGCAGGAGCTGATCGAGCGCGACAAGGTCGACGTTATCCTCGGGCCGCTCGCTGCCTTCGAACTGCTGGCGATCGACGACTACATCAAGCAGCACAAGACGCCGACCCTCAGCCTCGCCGGCGCCGACGATCTCACCCAGCGCCGTCCCAATCCCTATTTCCTGCGTCCGTCGGCGACCTCCTCGCAGGCCATGCAGCCGATGGGTCATTATGCCGCGACCGTGATGGGCAAGAAGCGCGCCATCACCATCGATTGGGATTTCGCCTTCGGCTACGAGCAGGAGGGCGGCTTCCAAGCGGCGTTCGAGAAGGACGGCGGCTGCGTCGTCAACAAGCTGTGGACGCCGCTGGGCACGCCCGACTACACGCCCTACATCGCGCAGATCAAGGACTGCGACGTCGTCTGCCAGGGCTTCCCGGGCGGCGTGCCGCTGCGCTTCCTCAAGCAGTACGCCAATTTCGGTCTGAAATTCCCGTTGGTCACCGGCGAGACCGGCTGCGACGACGCGCTGCTGCACGCCTTCGGCGACGAAGCGCTCGGTCACATGAGTTGCTGCCCATACACCCTCGACCTCGACACCGACTCCAACAAGAAGTTCGCCCAGGCGATGGTGAAGGACTTCAACTCGGTGCCTGGCTTCTATGCCGCAGGCCTCTTCATCAACTGCGATGTGGTCAATGCCGGCCTTGAAGCGACTGGCGGCAAGACCGACGACAAGGAGAAGTTCATGGCCGCGCTCAAGGCCGTGAAACTCAAGGATACGCCGCGCGGGCCGATCAGCTTCGATCATCTCGGCAACGTGGTCGGCAACTTCTACGTCCGCGAATGCGTGAAGCAGAAGAATCCTTACGGCCTCAAGCTCTGGAACAAGACGGTCAAGACCTACGAGAACGTCAGTCAGTTCTGGACCTGGCCGGAGAAGGAGTTCCTCGCGCACCCGGTGTACTCGCGCAACTATCCGCCGCTGAAGAAGTGCTGATCTGAAGCACGCCCGCGGGCGCCGCGCGTCGGCGCCCGCGGGACCAATGCACCGTCATTCCGGGACGCAAGCGCTGCGAGCGAACCTGGAATCCAGAAACAAGCGGGTGCATCGATCTGGATTCCGGGCTCGCGCCGAAGCCTGTGCCCGGACGGCGCGCGGCGCCGATCCGGGGTGGTGCGCCCCGGAACGACGGCATGGACTGTTCGGCCGAAAGGCCGCGAAGACGAGAACCTGGGGAACATCCATCAATGACCTTCTGGCTGCTGCTGACGGTCAACAGCATCACCTTCGGCGGCCTGCTGTTCCTATTGGCGGCGGGCTTTTCGCTGATCTTCGGCCTGATGCGCATCCCCAATCTGACGCATGGCTCGCTGTTCATGCTCGGTGCCTATTTCGGCGCCACCTTCGCCGGCGGCTATCTGAGCATCACCTTCAATTTCTGGATCGCGGTGGTGCTGGCGATCATCGGCGTCGCCATTTTCGGTACCGTCATCGAGCGCTTCCTGCTGCGTCAGTTGCCGGGCCAGCCATTGGCGCAGGTGCTGGTGACGCTCGGCGTTTCCTTCATCGTCGCCGATTTCTGCCTGATGGTCTGGGGCGGCGATCCGGTGCGCGTCGACACACCGGAGAGCCTCACCGGCTTCCTGCGCTACGGCCCGCTGGTGTTCCCGCATTACCGGCTGGCGGTCATCGTCATCGCGATGGTAACGGCGGCGGCGCTGTGGCTCCTGCTCGACCGCACTCGGCTCGGCGCCATGATCCGCGCCGGCGTCGACGATCCCGATATGGCGCGGGTGGTCGGCATCCGCGTCTCACACCTTTTCACCATCGTGTTCGCGCTCGGGGCTGGCCTTGCCGCTTTCGGCGGCATCATCGGCGCGCCGATCCTGTCGGTCTATCCCGGCCTCGACCAGGACATGCTGCCCCTGGCGCTGGTGGTGGTTATTCTCGGCGGGTCCGGCAGCCTGCTCGGCAGCTTCGTCGGCAGCATCATCATCGGCTTCATCTATAATTTCGGCCAGGCGCTGCTGCCGGAGCTGTCCTATTTCGTCTTGTTCCTGCCCATGCTGATCGTCTTGCTCGTGAGGCCACAGGGCTTGTTCGGCAGGTTCGTGCCATGAGCGGCCGCCGCCTCATCGTATTGGTCATCGGCTTCCTGGCGCTGGTCACGCTGCCCTATTGGATGCCGGGCGTCTATTACGTCAACGTCTCCAGCCAGATCCTGTTCTATGCCGTCTTCGCGCTCGGCCTGAACATTCTCGCCGGTTATGGCGGACTGGTCTCGCTCGGCCATGCCGGGCTGTTCGGCATCGCCGCCTATGCCACCGGCTACATGTTGCAGCACGGCTTCGGCCATCCGGTCGCCATCATTACCGCGCTCGCCGTCGGTCTCGCCTCGATGGCGCTCTATGCCGTGCTGTCGCTGCGCGCGACCGGTATCGGTTTCATCATGATCACGCTGGCGCTGGGCGAGATCATCTGGGGCCTCTGTTATCGCTGGATCAGCATCACCGGCGGTGACAACGGCATCAACCTGCACGGCCGGCCCGCGCCGTTCGGCATCTCGCTGATGTCGCCGACCGCCTATTATTACGTAACGCTGGTCGTATTCCTCATTGCGTTGGCGGTGATGGCGATCTTCGTGCGCTCGCCGCTCGGCGCCGCGCTGATGGGCACCCGCGACCAGCCGCGGCGCATGAACGCGCTCGGCTATCACGTCTGGGCCATCCGCTTCTGGGCCTGCATGATGTCGGGGCTGTTGACCGCGGTCGCCGGCATCCTGTTCGTCTATTACACGCAATTCATCAGCCCGCAGGCGGTCGACCTGACGTCCTCGGCGGAAGTGCTGCTGATGGTGATTTCCGGCGGCGCCGGCACGCTGTTCGGTCCGATCGTCGGCGCCGCCCTGGTGGTCATCGTGAAGAGCGTGGTTTCGGGCTTCATCGAGCGCTGGAACATGCTGCTCGGCTTCATCTTCGTGGCCATCGTCATTCTGATGCCGGAAGGCCTGGTGCCGGGCACGGCGCGGCTGTGGCGGCTGGCCTGGCGGCGTTCGAGTGCCAAGCCCGACGATGACGCCGCCGCGGCGGCGCGCAAAGCGGGGGCCGAGCCATGAGCGCGCTCACCGTCACCAATCTTTGCAAGGCCTTCGGCGGCCTGCATGTCACCTCCAACGTCAATCTCAATGTCGAGCCGGGCGAACGGCGGCTGATCATCGGGCCCAACGGCGCCGGCAAGACCACGCTGTTCAACCTGATCACCGGCGAAATCACGCCCGACTCCGGCGCGGTGGCGCTGTTCGGACACGACATCACCCGGGTGCCCAGCCGGCGCCGTCCGCATCTCGGCATGGCGCGTACCTATCAAATCATCACCCTGTTCCCCAACGACACCATCATTCACAACGTGTCGCTGGCGCTGCTCGGGCTCTCGCGGATGCGCTGGAATCCGCTGATCGATCTCAGGCGGCAGGGCCATATCGTCGAGCACGCGCACGAGGCACTCAAGCGCGTCGGCCTCGGCCACATCGCCATGCGGTCGCTGTCGCAGACCTCTTATGGCGAACGGCGGCGCGTCGAGATCGCCATGGCGCTGGCGCAGAATCCGAAAGTCCTGCTGCTCGACGAGCCGTTTGCCGGACTCTCAATCGACGAGCGGCGCGACGTGCACGAATTGCTGATGGCGATCCCGCGCGACGTGACCATGGTCATGATCGAGCACAACATGGACGTGGCGCTGGAATTCGCCGAACGCATCACGCTCCTGCATTTCGGCGAGGTGATCGTCGAAGGCACGCGCACCGAAGTGGTGGCCGATCCGCGCACCCGGGAGGTCTATCTTGGCCACTAGCGCGCTCGAGCTTTCGCATATCGATGCCTTCTACGGCGACAGCCACGTGCTGCACGACGTCTCGTTTTCCTGCGGCGAGGCGCGCCTGCTCGGCCTGCTCGGCCGCAACGGTGCCGGCAAATCGACTTGCATGAACGTCACCATCGGCCTGCTGGCGCCGCGCCACGGGCAGGTCTCGATCTTCGGCACCCCGGTCGCCGGGCTTCCGCCCGAACAGATTTCCGCGCGCGGCGTCGCGCTGGTGCCGCAGGGCCGCCGAATCTTCAAGAGCCTGACCGTGCGTGAGAACCTGATAGTGGCCGAGCAGAAGCCGCGCGAGGCCAAGCACGCGCCCTGGACGGTCGATACCGTTTTCAGCATGTTCCCGCGCCTCAACGAGCGCCGCAATCAGATCGCGGCGCATCTATCCGGTGGCGAGCAGCAGATGCTGGCGATCGGCCGCGCGCTGATGGGCAATCCACGCGTGCTGTTGATGGACGAGCCTTCGGAAGGGCTGGCGCCGCAGATCGTGCACGAGGTGATGAACACCATCCGCAAGCTGAAGGAAAGCGGGCTGTCGATCGTGCTGGTGGAGCAGAATCCGACATTGGTCTTCGACGTCGCCGACGACATCATCATCCTCAACACCGGCCGCGTGGCGGTGGTGTCGACGCCAACCGCGATCAAGAGCGAGGGCATCGACCTGACCCAGCACCTGGGGGTGTTCTAGGCGCGATTGCCGTCCTCGCCGTTTGCGCGGGGAACGGGCTCCCGCGCGTATCCGGCGCGCCAGCTTCCGATTGAATATCGCGGCCCCACGGGCTACTGGATCATCCGCGATCGCGGATGACGACAACCGAGGAACGGGCAATGACCGAGGTCTGGAACAGATACGCCGATACGGCGGCGCGCAAGCACGGCAAGCCGGGGCGCGAGGTGCGGCCGAAAAGCCTCACCGTCGATATGCACGCCCATGTCGCGGTGCCGGGCGTGACCGAGATCGTCACGCCGCATCTCAAGCAATCCACCGACCCGCTGGTGCTGCAATCGATCCCTGAGACGCAGGCGCTGATGGCGAAACAGGCGGCCGACATCGCATCGCGCATCAGCACGACGGACGAGCGCTTTGCCGCGATGGATGAGATGGGCGTCGACATGCAGCTCGTCTGTCCGGCACCGCCGCAAATCTATTATTACGTCCCCGTCGACGCCGGCGTGCAAGCCGCCCGCGTGATGAACGACGGCATCGCCGAATATGTCGGCAAGCACAAAGACCGGCTGATTGCGCTTGGCGGCGTTCCGATGCAGGACGGCAACGAAGCGGCCAAGGAGCTGGAGCGCGGCGTGAAGCAGCTCGGCTTCAAAGGCGTCGAGATTCTCACCAACGTCAACGGCAAGGAGCTGTCCGATCCTGAGTTCGCGCCGTTTTGGAAGAAAGCCGAGGAGCTTGATGCGTTGGTGCTCATTCATCCGACCGGCTTCACCCAGCCGCAGCGTTTCGGGCGCTTTTACTTCAACAACGTGATTGGCAATCCGCTCGACACCACCATGGCGCTGCACTACCTGATCTTCGACGGCGTGTTCGAGCGGCATCCGAAGCTGCGGGTTCTGTCCGTGCACGGCGGCGGTTATCTCGGCGCCTATTCCGGCCGGATCGATCATGCCTGGGGCGCGCGCTCGGATGCGCACGGCGATCTGCCGAATCCGCCGACCACTTACCTGCACCGCAACGTCTATTTCGACACCGTGGTGTTCACGCCGCTGCAGCTCGAGGCGCTGGTGAAGACCTTCGGCGCCGATCGCGTGATCCTGGGCACCGACTATCCCTACGACATGCTCGAGCACGACCCGATCGGCCACATCGCCTCGGTCGAGAGTTTCGACGAGACGACGCGCGCCGCGCTGGCGGGAGGGAATGCGAAGAGGCTGTTGGGCCTATAGGCCTCTCAACGGTTATGCGCGGGCTCGACCCGCGCATCCATGATGAAGTTCCGCACGTGAGTACCTTACGTAAGGCTGACGGCGCTGCACCTCATCATGGATTGCCGGGTCAAGCCCGGCAATGACCGGGCAACAAATGCCGCTGCTCACGCATACAAAAAATCCAGCACCGCAGTCTCGGCGATCACCGCATCGTCGGTCGAATGCTTGCCGGCGCGCAGATTTTCCTCTTCCGTCTTGGTCGCCTGCAGATAGGCGCCGAGGTGGCGCGCGCGTTCGATGATGCGATGGTTCTCCGGCAGTCGCGCCGCCTCGAAGCGCGTGAGCGCCTGCGCGACGTCGCGCTCGCCCTGCAGCGCCTCGATCAGCGCCGCCGCGTCGTCCGCCGCCTTGGAGACACCGGCCGCCACATGCGGGCGCGCGACGAAAGCCGCATCGCCCACCACCGCCACCCGCCCGGACGCCATGCGCGGGCTTTCCAGATCGTAGATCGGCTGCAGGATCGGCTCGTCGATCAGACGCACGATGGCGCGGAACTGCGGCGCCAGCAGCCGCTCGGCATCGGCGCGCATTTCGGCGATCGCCTCGCGGCGGATCAGCGGCGGCGGAATCGAGATCGCATGCGTGACGCCGCGCTCGTCGGTGAGCAGCCATTGCAGCTTGGTCGTCTCGTCCGCCGGGCGATACCACACGATATTGGCGCGGCGATGACCCGGGCGCAGATCGTCGCCCGGCCCCGCCACCGGATATAAGAGGAACTGCTCGCCCGGCGGCAGGCCGAATGACATCACTTCGAATAGCTCGCGATGCACGTCCGTCGGCCAGGCGCTTTCCGCGATCAAGGCACGCCAAGCGCAATAGCCGGCATAAAGCGGCATGACATCCGGCAGGCATTGCTGGCGCACGGTGGAGCGGATGCCGTCGGCACCGACCAGAAGATCGGCGCGCAGCGTTTCACCATTGGAAAAATGCGCCGACACGCCACCGTCGTCCTGCGTGAAGCCGGCGAGCCCGCGTCCGCGATGATAGTGCTCGGGTGGAAAGGCGTCGCGCAGCAGCCGATAGACGCGCTCCCAGGCGGTGAGCACCTGCGGACAGGCGATCTCGCTGGTCAGGTGCCCCTGCGCGTCAAGGATCTTGCGCGTGGTGATATGGACGCCGAGCGCCTCGGTGGAGAGGCCGAGCGCGCGCAGTCGCTCGATCAGCTCGTATTGCGCGACGATACCGGCCCCGCGGCCGGACAGTTCGCTGTCCACACGCTCATAGATGTCGACGTTCCAGCCCGCCCGCCGCAGCAGTAAGCCGCACAGCAGCCCGCTCATCGAGCCGCCAATGACGAGCGCGCGTCGTGTTTCGGGCCCGGCCAAGAGTTCCCCCAACCTTTTCGTTCGCGCGATTATGCTATATATGGCACCTAAATGGCACTGGAGGAATCCTTATGGCGTTGACCATGCTCGACAAGTCGCCGGAGGCAAAGGACATGTCGCAGTGGCCGGCCGACATCGTCGCCGATTTCGAGCGCGAAGCGAAAAATCCCAATCCGTGCGTCGGCTCGACGCTGTTGTCGGAAAACGAGCGTACGCGGGTATGGATCATCCGTCTCGCGCCCGGCGAGCGTATCGGCTTCCACCGCCACGTGCTCGATTATTTCTGGACCTCGGTTTCGGGCGGGCGCGGCCGGCAACATGTGCATGACGGCTCCACCGTGGAATATACCTACCAGCCGGGCGAGACCCGCCACGAGACCTACGGCACGGGCCAATACAAGGTGCACGATCTGGAAAATCTCGGCGATCGTGAAATGGTGTTCATGACCGTTGAGTTCAAAGACAGCGCCAACGCGCCGATGCCGCTGCCGGAGACCGTACGCGCGCAGGCGGCGGCCTGAGCTTTTCCGCAAGCGCGAATGCCCACCGCTCGGTCCGCCGAGCGGCCGGGTTGTTTATGTCGCAGGTGGGCCGGTTTGGCCGATCACGCAAGTGGCTAGCCAAGCCGCCCCCCATCCTGCAAACTGCGGCGCCTGTCGGCCATGTGGGGTTTTGGCCGTGACCGGGCGCAAGGTTCGCTGGGGGCGGGCCGACCGGCCGCGAGGGCCGGCACGATAAGAAACGTTGGAGGGGACTATGCCGGCCATTCTCACAGGTCCATTGCGCGCGCCGCCAGTCGCGGCACCGTCGCCCTGCGCCCCACCCGCATGACGTATCGCAACGTGACCGTGGTTGCCGCCGGCTGAGGCCCGTATGGAATTTTCCTTTCCGCTCCTGATCAACGCGATCATCGCCGGGTTGCTGCTCGGCGGTTTCTATGCCGCCGTGACCGCCGGCATCTCCATCTCCTTCGGCATGCTTGACATCGTCAACATCGCCCATCCCGCCTTCATCATCGTCGGCTCCTACATCGCCTATATCGTCAACGCCAACCTGGGCATCGACCCGATCGTGGTCAGCGTCATCATGCTCCCGGTCTTCTACGCGCTGGGCGCTGCGGTCTACCAAGTCTATTACCTGTCCTTCGAAAAGCGCGGCCAGGAAAGCCTGCGCGGGCTCGCCTTCTTCTTCGGCCTCTTGTTCGTCACCGAGGTGCTGCTGCTCATCGTGTTCGGCGTCGACTACCGCTCGGTCAATGCCGCCTATATCGGCGACAGTCTCACGATCGGCGTCATGGAATTCCCCTATCGGCTGCTGGTGCCCTGTCTGGCGTCATTGGCGATGTTCCTCGCCCTACAGGTGTTCCTGTCGCGCAGCTTCATTGGCCGCGCGGTGATGGCGGTGTCGCAGGATCCGCTGGCCTTGCGGCTGATGGCGGTCGATCCGACCCGCATCAAGCGCATCGCCTTTGGCATCTCCATCGCCACCGCCTCCATGGCCGGCGCCTTCCTGATCATCATCCAGCCGGTGATCCCCTCGGTCGGCCGCGACTATATCGGCCGTATCTTCGCCATCTGCGTGCTCGGGGGGCTCGGCAGCCTGCCGGGCACCTTGATCGCGGCCATGCTGCTCGGCGTGCTCGAAAGTCTCACGTCCACTTTCTTCGGGCCGTCCTGGGCGCCGGCGGTCTCGTTCGGCATCCTGCTGCTCACCCTGGCCGTACGGCCTTCCGGATTGCTGGGGCGATAGGCCGTGCGGACACCCGTTTTCATTCTGTGTGAAGTCGTCGTCGCCACGGTGATCTACCTACTGTGCCGCAACTACGGCAATGACTACGTCTTCTTCGCAAGCTACACCGTGCTGCAATTCATCGTGCTGGCAACTGCCTGGAATATCCTCGGCGGCTATTGCGGCTACGTGAACTTCGGTTCGGCCGGATTTTTCGCCATCGGCGCCTATAGCAGCGTGTTCTTCTACACGGTGGGCCAGAACGCCCAGGACTGGGACCCCGGCTTCTTCACCACTGTGGTGCAGGCGATTTTTCCGCTGCCTGTGCCCGTCCTCATCGTTCTTGGAGGCTTCTTCGCCGGACTGGTAGGGCTCGGTACCGGCTATCTGACCCTGCGGCTGCGCGGCGTGTTCTTTGCCATCGCCACGCTGGCGCTGGCGGTGGTGCTGGAGACCTTCATCGTCAACTGGGAATTCGTCGGCGGCTCGCGCGGCGCCTATATCATTCCGCCTGCCACGGTTCCCGTGTTCGGCCCCTATATCCAGTATCTGTTCGTGCTGATGCTGATCATGGTCATCATCGCGCTGACCGCCGCGCGAATGATCGAACGCTCGCGCCTCGGCTTCGGCTTCGCCACCATCCGCGACGACGAACTGGCGGCTGAAGCCTCCGGCGTGCCGACGCTGAAGCTCAAATTGATCGCCACCGTGCTCTCCGGCGCGCTGATGGGCATGGCCGGCTCGACCTTTCCGTTCTATCTCGGCTTCACCGAGCCGGGCTCGGTGTTCGACCTGTCCTACGCGGTCAACTCGATCGCCATGCCGATGATCGGCGGCACCACCTCCTGGGTCGGTCCGCTGATCGGCGCCATCCTGCTCGGCACGATGCAGCAGGTTGCCACCGTGACCATCTCCTCGGTCGGCAACCTTCTCATCGTCGGCGTGATGCTGATCGCCTTCGTCATCGTGGCGCCGAACGGCATCGTCGGGCTGTGGCAGGACTGGACGCGCAAGAGGCCGAAGTCATGAGCACGCCGCTGCTGCAGGTCGATCAGGTGGGCAAGCGCTTCGGCGGCTTCGTCGCACTCGACGGCGTCGACCTCGCCGTCGCCGCGGGCGAGCGCATCGGCCTGATCGGCCCCAACGGGTCCGGCAAGAGCACGCTGGTCAATTGCGTCTGCGGCACCCTGCACAACGAGACCGGAGACGTGGTCTTCGCCGGCGAGTCGATGAACGGGCTCACCGCGCATGAGCGCACGCGCCGCGGCCTCGCTCGCAGCTTCCAGCTTCCGCGCCCGTTCATGAGCCTGCGCGTCGCCGAAAACATAAGGGTGCCGCTGCTCTACACGGTGGATGCGCGCGCCGAGCACCATCTGTCGCATGCCGAACTCGAAAGCCGCTGCATCGACCTACTCAGGATGGTGGGCCTCGATGCCAAGGCCGATCAGTATCCCCGCGATCTCACCCAGGTAGAAATGCGCAAGCTAGAGCTGGCGCGCGCCATGGCGGCAGAGCCAAAGCTGCTGATCGCCGACGAATCCATGGCCGGTCTGTCGCATTCGGAAGTCGAGGACATCGTTTCGTTGCTGATCCAGCTTAACGAACGCGGCGTCACCATCATCATGATCGAGCATATCATGCGCGCGGTGATGAGCTTCTCCCAGCGCATCGTGGTGCTGGTGTCGGGCAAGAAGATCGCCGACGGCAAGCCGGACGACGTGATCAAGGATAGGGAAGTCGTGGGAGCCTACCTTGGCCAGTAACAGCAACAGCATCACCATTGCCAATATCGACGCCGCCTATGGCGCGGTGCGGGTGCTGGAAGACGTCTCGCTCAGCGTCGGCAGCGGCGAAACGGTGGTGCTGCTCGGCACCAACGGCAACGGCAAAAGCACGCTGATGAAATGCGTAATGGGCATGGTGCGGCCGAGCCAGGGCCGCATCACCGCCGAGATTGACGGCGAAACCCACGAACTCGTCGGCCTCACCACCGAGCAGATCGTCGATCTCGGCATTGCACTGGTGCCGGAAGGCCGACGCCTGTTTCCGCGTCAGACCGTCGAAGAAAACCTGCTGCTCGGCGCCAGCCGGCAAAAGGCGCGCGCGAAGATCAAGAGCAACATGGATTTCTGCTTCGAAATATTCCCGCGCCTGTCCGAGCGCCGGGGTCAGCTTGCCGGCTCGATGAGCGGCGGCGAGCAGCAGATGCTGGCGCTGGCGCGCGCGCTGATGCTCGACCCGCGCATCCTGCTGATCGACGAACCGTCAGTCGGTCTCGCACCGGTCCTGGTTTCCCGCACCATCGACGCCATCAAGCAGCTCAAGGACCATTACAATCTCACGGTGCTGATGGCCGAGCAGAACTTCACCCAGGCGATCCGTATCGCCGACCGCGGCTATGTCATCGTGCACGGCAAGATCGCCTTCGAAGGCGGCTCGGCTGACGAGCTCAACAATAACGACCTGATCCGCCAGTTTTATCTGGGGATGTAGCGGAGCGCGCCGCGCCCGCTGCTATCGTGGCCGGGGCTTGTCCCGGCCATCCTGTTTCGGGGGCAGCGCATCCTTGAGCGGGACGCCCGGCACCAAGCCGGGCAGGACAAAGAATATTTCGCCTCCTGCGCTCACCAAAAATAACGGCGCCGCGGTTGCCCGCGGCGCCGTACATTTGGTCTCCACAAAGACGGCTTACTTGTGCGCCTTCTCGTAGGGATAGATCACCTTACCGGTCTCCAGATTCTTCGGCGCGAGCACCGTCTGGTAGCTCATGCCGCGCCAGGTCTCCAGGTTCGCGGCATCGGTGATGTTGTGATACTGCACGGTCAGCATCCGGCTTTCCGCCCATTCACCCTTCTTGCCGAACTTGATCGGACCCATGATGGTCTTGAAGGTCGCCTTACGCATATAGGCGGCGAGCTTGTTGTCGTCGATGCTCTTGGCGCCCTTGATCGCCTGTTCGAGCACCTGCATGCGGGCGTAGCCCCAGCCGGCCAGGTAGTAGCCGAGAGGATCAGCGCCGGCCGCCTTGGCACGCGGCTGGTACTCCTTGAAGAAGGCCTCGGTGCCGTCATACATCTGCTTCTTGTCCGGCACCCAGGTCTCGTAGTTGACGATGCCGTCGAGCTTGGACTTCAGCTTCTGCTTAAACACCGTCGCCTGCAGGCCGACCATGGCGCCACCGAACATCTTCGGCGTCAGGCCGACTTCGTTGGCGGCTTCCACCATGCCGACCGAGTTGGCCGGATAGGCGCACACCACCACCAGATCGGCGTTCGCGGCCTTGAGCGCGCGGGCGATCGGCGTGAAATCGGTGGTCTTCGGCGGCGGCGGATAGCTCTTGTCGTAGACGATCTTGAAGCCGTAATGCTTGGCGTTCTGCCGCGCGCCGTCGCAGGCGTTCTGCGAGAAGTCGGCATCGGCGGCGGCCAGCGCCACCGTCTTCGGCTTCGGCTTCTGTGCGGCCGCGATCTCGAAGAATCCCTTGGTGAAGGAGGTCTTCGTATTCGGGCCGGTCGGCAGAATCGAGAAGTATTTCGGATAGTGGAATTTGGCGTTCACGTCGAGCGCGAACAGGCTGATGAACGTCTTGCCCTTGCGGATGACGATCGGCATGGCCGGCGCCACGTCGTTGGTGGCATAGGCCGAGAGCACGATATCCACATGGTCGACGTCGAGCAGCTTGGTATAGATACCGGGGATTTCCTTGGGCGAGCTCTTGTCGTCGTAATAGACAAGCTCGACCTTGCGGCCAAGCAGGCCGCCGGCCTTGTTCACCTCGTCGCGCCAGATTTCTGTTGCGATCAGCGCCTGCTTGCCGTTCGGGCCCAGGAAGCCGGTGAGCGACATGGCAAAGCCGATTTTGATTGGCGGCTTGTCGGCGGCGGTGGCGGAATTGGCCACGAATGCGGTGCCGACCGCAACCGTCAGGCCGACACCGGCCAGCCAGGCAAATGATCGCAATTTCAGTTTACGCAGCATCAGTCGTCCTCCCATGTGATGTTATTTTGCGGCATTTTACGCGGTTTTCGCCGCCGCGCCAGGGCTAAGTGACCGGAAAAGTGGGCTAAATCCCCTCGACCAGGAAGGTTTCGACCTTGCCGGCACCGGGGCGCCGATAGGCCGCGGCACGCCCGTATTCCCGCAAAGTAAAGCAGGCCGCCCCCTGCGCGAACGTCGGAAATTCAATCACCACCAAGCGGTGAATTTTGTCAGGTCCTTCCATAATCTGAAATTTCCCGCCACAGGCCAGCACTTTGCCGCCGTATTAGGCAACGATGTCGGACGCCAGATCGGTATTTCCTGTATTCGACCGGAGCGTTGATCTTGCACCGCGCAACCCAATAAGCCGGCACTGACGCCCCTTCTCGTATTGAGTTGGATGCGCACACATCGGTCCGCACCCGCGCGAAGCGCACGCAAGATAAGTGGGCTCATACCTGAAGCGAACGCCCGGCTATGCCGGCTGGCGGGCGTGCAGCGCCATGGCGATGAGGGCTGTGCCGCCAAAGACCAGGTTGATGCCGACTAAGAGGCCGATCGCCCAGGCCGCGGTGCTCGGCAATCCGGCGAAAATGAGTACCGCCAGCACCAAATCGACCACGCCGCTCACCAGCATCCACCCCCAGCGGCCGGAAAACTCGCGCTTGTGCTCCAACGAGAACATGATGGAGGCGATGCCTTCGATGATGAAGAAGGCCACCAAGAGGACGGTGAGGGAGAAGACGCCGGTCAACGGCCTGGCCAGCAGCATGACGCCGACGGCGATACCGAGCAGCGCCGAGATGAGCGACCACCAGAAGCCCGGCGCCTGCCGCATCCAGAAGGTGGTGAAGAGGCCGATGACGCCGCTGATCAGGAACAACCAGCCGAGCAGGATGGTGACGGCCAAGGTGGCTAAGGGCGGCACCAGGATGGCGGCGATGCCCAGGATGACCAGGATGATGCCTTCGATAAGGTAGAGCACCCAATGGTCGTGCAGCGATTTGCGTACTGCCCGTTGCACGTCACCGAGATGAGGTTGCGTGGACATGGTTGCCTCCGGCAGGTTGCCCCCGTACCCACCATAGCACGGGTCCGATGACCGAGACATAACTCCCGCACCAATCGTCCGGCTCGCGCCAGGCCGCTATTTCTCCAGCCAATCGGCGCACCTGGCCACCTCGCCCTGGGCGCCCCAGGGCATGATCGGCACGGTGGAGGTGGAATTCTTCGGCGAGCCTTCGATCACCCTGTCGGTGTAGACCATGTAGACGAGCACGTTGCGCTTGGTGTCGCAGCCGCGCACAATCTGCATCTTCTTGAAAAACAGCGAGCGGCGCTTGCGGAACATGTCCTCGCCCTGGGCGAACTTGGCCTTGAACTTGATCGGGCCGATCTGCCGGCAGGCGAGAGAAATGTCGGACACCTCCTCGGCAACGCCGATCCAGCCCTTGAGGCCGCCGCGCTCGGGAACGGTGAAATGGCAGGCGACGCCGTCGACCTCAGGATCGTCGATGCCGTAAGTCGCAAGCTTGTCGTTCGGCGTCAGCCATTTGAACACGGTGGAGCGCTTGAAGATGAGGTCGGGACGCTCGGCGGCTTGCGCCGGCAGCGCAGCGGCGGCGGCGAGCATGACGGCGAGAACGGAGAACAGCTTGCGCACACTTCCCTCCATGCGGTTTCCCGCTAGATAGGGCGACGCTTGCCGCGGCAACAGGGGCTGGAATTTGATTTACGGGAACTGAACACAGGCCGTTCGGTCCCACGAAAGCGGGAATCCCGAGAATTTGGCCCTGGGTCCCCGTTTACGCGGGGACGAACGGAATGGTTCGCGATTCAATCCTGCTGGATCTGGCTCTGGGCTGTGCCGCTCACATCCACAACTGGTGGCCTTCCATGCCCTTGTAGAGACCGGCGACGTAGTCGCCATAGCCGTTGAACAGCAGCGTCGGCCGGCGCTCGCCGGTGCCGATCAGCTCCTCGCTTGCCTGGCTCCAGCGCGGATGCGGCACCTTCGGATTGACGTTGGCCCAGAAGCCGTACTCCGACGGCTGCAGCTTCTGCCACATGCCCACCGGCTGCTTGTCGACGAAGGTGAAGGAAACGATCGATTTGATCGACTTGAAACCGTATTTCCACGGCACCGCGAGACGAATGGGCGCGCCGTGCTGCTTGTCGAGCGGGTGGCCGTAGCAGCCGGTGGCGATGAAGGCGAGCTCGTTGGTCGCCTCGGCCATGGTGAGCGCCTCGACATAGGGCCAGGGGAACCAGGACATGTTCTGCCCCGGCGCCATCTTCGGATCCATGAAGGTCGTCATCTGCACGAACTTGGCGGAACCGAGCGGGCGGGCGAAATCGACGAGCTTGGCGAGCGGGAAGCCGGTCCAGGCGATCGCCATGCTCCAGGCCTCGACGCAGCGGTGACGGTAGAGGCGCTCCTCCAGCGTCATCTTGCGGATGAGATCGTCGATGCCGATCTCCTGCGGCTTCTCCACCATGCCGTCGATCTTCACCGTCCAGGGGCGGATGCGCAGCGCCTGCGCGGCCTCCGCGATATATTTGGAGGTGCCGAATTCGTAGAAGTTGTTGTAGTTGTCGTTAATCTTTTCCTGGGTGATCGGCCGGTCGAGCGTGTATTTCGGGTTGCGTTTGGCCGGATAGAGATCGGCGGTCGGGTCGGCGAGCTTGGCGACGTCGCTCTTGCGCTGAGCCAGTGCCGCGCCGGGCGCCAGCACACTCGCGCCCGCGCCGGCGAGCAGCGCGCGGCGGCTGAAGACGAGATGTTCGGGTGTGGCCAGGTGCTCGGGGATTTCCCAGCCGCAGCGGCGGATGATGTGCATGAGCGTTGACCCCTCTCGATTCGCCCGGTTCAGAGCTAGGATCATTCGCCCTCACAGGCAATTCACGCCTGCGTCATAGGGGCGATCAATCCGGTCTGGTCAGTCCGGGACGCGAGCGCGCAGCGAGCGGGCCCGGAATCCATACGTCGCAGCGCCGGGGTTATGGATTCCGGGCTCGCGGCCTTTCGGCCGCGCCCCGGAATGACGGTTCCCCCGCCCCGGTGCCGTTGCATGTCCCAGAGGGGTTCTCAGGTCTTGGCCAGGCGCAGGCGGCGCGAGGGCTTGGCGACGGGCGCGCCGCCCTTCATGCGCCGGCGCATCAGGCTGATCAGCTCGCCCTTGGGCATGGGCTTGGCGAACAGATAGCCCTGGCCGACCTCGACGCCGATGCTTTGCAGCTTGTGGCTTTCGCGCATGCTCTCGATGCCTTCCGCCACGGCCTTGAGGCCGAAACGCTTGCTGAGCTCGACGATGGTCTCGCACAGGCCGGCATTGATGGCATCCTCGTGGCAGTTCATCACATAGCTGCGGTCGATCTTCAATTCGCTGAACGGCAACTGGCGCAGGCGCGCCAGCGAGGAATAGCCGGCGCCGAAATCGTCGAGCGCCAGCGTGCAGTTGAGCTCGCGCAGGGAGTTCGCGACGTCGTTGGCGAGATTGAGATCGTTGATGATCTGGTCCTCGGTGACTTCCAGCACCAGCCCCGGCCAGTTCGCCGCGCGCGGGCGCGCCTCGCGCAGCATGCGCGCGATCGGCAGCTTGATGAAGGCGGAGACCGGCACGTTGACGGCGAATTTCATCGCCACGCCGTATTCGTTGAAGATCTCCCAGTCGCCGATGGCGGTGAGGATCACCCGCTCGGTGAGCGCGAGCATGTCCTCTTCGCTCGCCCCCGGCAGGAAGAAGAAAGGCGCGACCACGCCGCGCTCGGGATGGCGCGCGCGCACCAGCGCCTCGGCGCCGACCATGCGCAGCGACTTCAATTCGATCTTGGGCTGGTACCAGAGCTCGAACCAGTCGCGGCTGAGCACTTCGCCGAGCGGAATCTTCGCCTTCGGGTCGGCATAAGGCACCGGCCCGGAGGAGAAGAGATTGCGCAAGCCTTTGAACATGGGTCGCCCGCCTGGCGCCGGCCGGCGGCGCACCACGCGGGACGATTACATCGGCGGCGCGGGTAATAGGTTAATGCTTTGCGGCGAGCGCGCGCCGTGGTGCACGAAAGGTTGCGGGAAAGGGAAAAATTGTCGGCGGTTGCGCCGGCGTCACACCATCGCCGGGCTGCGCACCCGCGCGCCGGGGGCAATCGTCGGCGGCGCCTTGTTGAGCGCCTCGATGGCGAAGCCGGCGGCGGCCTTGTAGCCAGCCATGAATTCGTTGCGCTCCTTTTCCGGGATGACGTCGTCGATCGTGTCGAACGTGCCGCCGCAGCGCTCGTCGACGAGGTTCAACAGCCCGAACGGACCGGCGCCGCGATTGCGCAGGATCAACTGCGAGATCGGCCCGCACAGCTTCTCGTCATAGGCCGCGAGCGCCTCCGCCGTCGCGCCGTGCTCGATCATCGCGGCGCCGAGGATGCGCGCATCGACGATCGCCTGGCTGCCGCCGTTGGAGCCGGTCGGATACATCGCATGCGCGGCGTCGCCGATGAGCAGCACCGAACCGTCGCGCCAGGTCGACACCGGATCGCGGTCGATCATCGGATTCTCGAAGACGACGTCGGCGCCGCGGATCAGCGCCGGCACGTCGAGCCAGTCCCACACCCAGCCGTCGAAGTAATGCGCGAAGTCGGAGGTCGGCACCTGGCGGAACCAGCCGCTCTGCTTCCAGCCCTCGGCGTTGTCCATGGTGACCTCGGCGATCCAGTTGATGATCGAGAGGCCGGTCGCCGGATCGGGATGCGAGATCGGATAGAACACCACGCGCTGGCGATGCGTCCCCAGCCCGACGAAAGAGGCGCCGCTGCGGATCGGCTTGCCCATGGTCGTGCCGCGCCACATCACCGCGCCGCCCCAATGGATCGGCGGCTGGCGCGGATGCATCTGCGCGCGGATGGCGGAGTGGATGCCGTCGGCGCCGATCAGCAGCGCGCCTTGCGCCTGCGCGGTGGAGCCGTCGGCGTTTTCGATGAGCGCGGTGACGCCGCCGCCGGCATCCTTGCGGTAGCCCGTGACGCGGCTTGCCAGCCGCACCGCGTCCGGCCCGATCCGCTCCATCACCTTGGCATGCAGCAGCATGTGGAACTGGCCGCGATGCACCGCGTATTGCGGCCATTTGTATCCGGCGAGCTTTCCGCGCGGCTCGGAATAGATGTCGTTGCCGTTGAGCCCGACCAACGCCCATTCCTTCGCCGGCAGGCCGACGCCATCGAGCTCCGCTTCGCCGATGCCGAGGTCGGCGAGCTCGCGCACCGCATTGGGCTGCAGATTGATGCCGACACCGAGCGGGCGCATCTCGCGCACCGCTTCATAGACGACGCAGGGCACGCCGATCTGATGCAGCGTGAGGGCCGTCGCCAGCCCACCAATGCCGCCGCCGGCGATGATGACGTGATCACGCATGACAAATTCCCCCCGACGCGTTTTTCTTAACCGCGCATGGCGAGGGAGGCAAGTCGCCCGCATGAGCGCCGCGACATGCGGGGAAGCGGCCGGTGACGGCCCCGATTTCGCCTCGCGCATCCGGGCGAGGCTGCTCACAGCCGGCGCTTGCGCGGCTTCTTGGCCGATTTTTTGCGCCGCTTCAGCGGCACGACCTCGGCCTTCTCGCCGGCGCTGCGGCGCAGCGCCTCCTTCAGGCTCGCCGGCACGCCGTGTTTGCGCAGCACATCGCGAAAGGCTTCGTCGGCGAGTTCCTGGAAGGTCATCATGTTGTCCTTGGCGAGCAGATCGAGCGCCTGCCAGGTCTCCTCGTCGAACTGCACGCGTTTGCCGGGCATGGCTGGCTCCCTGTGGCGCGGGTGAAGGGCGGGCGCGGATGGCTTTCGCGAGCTTAACGCGCGAGCTGCGCGGAATCGATTCGACGCAGACCGACCGGCCTCAAGGCGACGGCGTGCCGGCGCCTGGCCGGCATCGCGGACGATGTCGGGGCGCGAGGCGCCGCTGCCGCGCGGCGGCATAATTTGCATTTAGGCTAATTTACCGCTGGCGGGCCGGAGCGAACATCGCCATATAGACAGGCATGAGCAAATCACCGCGCGTCGACTTTCGCCCCAAGCGCGTCGCCGAAGGCGACTGGCAGATCGAGGCCCATTGCCCCGGCGAAGAGGTCCGCATTATTTCCGGCCTGACCAGCAAGGCCGACATCGACGACTGGCTGCAAGGCAGCCGCAAGATCGCGTGGCTGCGCTCGCAGGGGTATGCGAAGTAGCGGCGACCGACGCGGCGTGAGACGCAGCACGTAGCCCGGATGGAGCGCAGCGAAATCCGGGGCCGTCGTCTCAATGGCCCCCGGCATTGCGCTTCAGTTAATGCGGGCGGCGAACTTTCGCGGCCGGTGGCAGTCTCCCAACGCAGTCATTGCCGGGCTTGACCCGGCAATCCATGCGGCGTCGCTGCGATCTCTGCGGTCAGCACGTAGCCCGCATGAGCGCAGCGAATGCGGGACACGGCACTTAAGCATCCCATCAACGAACAAAAAATCGGCCGGTCCCGTCCCGGATTTCGCTTCGCTCATCCGGGCTACGCTTGGTCGATAACGCCGCGTCGCTTATGAATTTTTTCCGTCGACCTCAGCCATCTTGTGCCATACATAGATATGGCATATTTTACATATCATGGCGGCCGAGCCGAGCTTCGAGTGGGACGAGGCCAAGGACCGGCTCAACCGGATCAAGCACGGCGTGTCGTTCGCCGAGGCGCAACGCGCGTTTCTCGATCCGAAGCTCGTGATCGCCGAGGACCTGAGACATAGCGGCACCGAGCGGCGCTACTACTGCTTCGGATGGGTCGGCGATGGCGTGATGACGGTGCGCTTCACCTGGCGCGAGCGACGCATTCGAATTTTCGGCGCCGGATATTGGCGGAAAGGACGGACGATTTATGAGCAGCAGAACCGTTAAATACACGACCGGCGAGATTGGCCCCCTGCGGGTCATCGAGAATTTCCTGCCGCCGCCGGAGGCTTTGGTTCTGCGCGAGGACAACGTGAAAGTGACGTTGTCGCTGTCGCGGCGCAGCGTCGATTTCTTCAAACGCGCGGCGAAGAAGCGTCGCGTGCCCTATCAACGCATGATCCGTGCGCTGGTGGACGCTTATGCGGAGAAGCAGGAGGAGAAGTGAGCGATCGGCTTTCGCCAAATGAATTGGTGGAATGTGCTTCGCGGATGCGTCGAGCTGAGGCAATAGTCCGTGATCTTGCGAAGATCGAGGATGGCACGCTCGGGATTCGGAATACGCGCCATAACCCTTCACCCGGCTCGCGCTCGGATTCCCTCCGCCTAGGCCAGCGCTTCGCGCTGGCCGTTCTTCCCAAAAGAACGCGAATGCTGCGCATTCGCTATGCCACCCTCTCCTACAGGGGGAGGGAACGCGTGGATGTCGCAGCGCCTCAGCAAGCTACCCCACCCCGTGCCCCTTCAGCGCCGCGCCGATCTCCTCGAGGATCGCCGGGTCGTCGATGGTCGCCGGCATGGTCCAGGGCTCGTGGTCGGCGATCTTCTTGATGGTGCCGCGCAGGATCTTGCCCGAGCGCGTCTTCGGCAGCCGCGCGACGGTGATGGCCAGTTTGAAGGACGCGACCGGCCCCACCTTCTCGCGCACCAGCGCCACGATCTCCTTCTCGATCTCCTCCGGCGGGCGGTTGACGCCGGCCTTGAGCACGATGAAGCCGCAGGGCACCTCGCCCTTCAAGTCGTCCTTGATGCCGAGCACCGCGCATTCGGCGACATCCGGGTGCGCGGCGAGCACCTCCTCCATGCCGCCGGTCGACTGAGCCGGTGGCCGGCGACGTTGATGATGTCGTCGGTGCGGCTCATGACGAAGATGTAGCCGTCCTCGTCCTTGTAGCCGGCGTCGGCCGTCTTGTAGTAGCCGGGGAATTCGGCGAGGTAGCTGTCCTTGAAGCGCTCGTCCTGCTGCCACAGCGTCGGGAAGTTGCCCGGCGGCAGCGGCAGCTTGACCACGATGGAGCCGATCTTGCCGGTCGCCACCGGGTGGCAGGACTCGTCGACGATGTCGATGGCATAGCCCGGCATCGGCACGCAGGCCGAGCCGTATTTCACCGGCAGCGCGCCGAGGCCGAGCGGATTGCCGGCGATGCACCAGCCGGTCTCCGTCTGCCACCAGTGATCGAGCACCGGCTTTTGCAGATGCTGCTCCGCCCATTGGATGGTCGGCGGGTCGGCGCGCTCGCCGGCGAGGAACAGCGAGCGGAATTTTGAGAGGTCGTATTGCTTGAGCAGCTTGGCGTCGGGGTCCTCCTTGCGGATGGCGCGGAAGGCGGTCGGCGCTGTGAACAGCGAGACCACGCCGTGCTGCGCGATCAGCCGCCAGAAGGCGCCGGCGTCGGGCGTGCCGACCGGCTTGCCCTCGTAGAGGATCGAGGTGCAGCCGTGGAACAGCGGCGCATAGACGATGTAGGAATGGCCGACCACCCAGCCGACGTCGGAGCCCGACCACCACACCTCGCCGGGATCGATGCCGTAGAGGTTCTGCATCGACCATTTGAGCGCGACCATGTGGCCGCCATTGTCGCGCACGACGCCCTTGGGGATGCCGGTGGTGCCGGAGGTGTAGAGAATGTAGAGCGGATCGGTGGCGGCGACGGGCACGCATTCCGAAGTCTTGGCGTAGTCGACCGCCTGCTCCCACACCTTGCGCCAGTCGTGGTCGCGGCCTTCGACGAGGCTCGCCTCGCATTGCGGGCGCTGCAGGATGAGGCAGGTCTGCGGCTTGTGCTGGGCGAGATGGATCGCCTCGTCGAGCAGAGGTTTGTAGGGGATGACGCGGGCGCCCTCGATGCCGCAGCTCGCCGAGAGGATCACCTTCGGCTTGGCGTCGTCGATGCGGGTGGCGAGCTCCTTGGCGGCGAAACCGCCGAACACCACCGAATGCACCGCGCCGATGCGCGCGCAGGCGAGCATGGCGATCACCGCCTCCGGCACCATCGGCATGTAGATGATGACGCGGTCGCCCTTTTCGACGCCGAAGTCGCGCAGGATGGCGCCGAGGAGCTGCACCTCGGAGAGCAGGCGGCCGTAGGTGAAGGTCTTGACGGTGTTGGTGACCGGGGAATCGTAGATCAACGCCACCTGGTCGTTGCGCCCCGCCAGCACGTGGCGGTCGAGCGCGTTGTAGCAGGTGTTGCAGATGGCGCCGGTAAACCAGCGGCCATAGATGCCGGCATCCGGGTCGAACACTTTCTTTGCCGGCTCGTACCAGTCGATCTCGCGGGCGGCCTCACCCCAGAAGCCTTGCGGATCGCGCTGCCAATGCGCATAGGCCTCGTGATAGCGGCTTGAACGGGCGTCCATTGGTGTTCCTCCCCATTCGACCCTCGCCCTGGGGAGCGCCGTCAGGCGCGTCTCGAAGGGTGAGGCCACTGATCTCGGGATACCCGAGATCGGTAATTTAATCGCGACGCAAGTCGGGCGAGCCCGACTTGCGATGCTTCGCCCCATCCTTCGAGACGCGCGCTGCGCGCGGCTCCTCAGGACGAGGCGAAGATCGAATTTGACCGCAATTGTGGAACGGCCGGCATGCGCAAACAAGGCTGGTCCGGATGCCGGGTCAAGGCTTTGATTTTAGGCAAGCCACGGCTAGCCCATTGGTCGTAGAGCATGGTGGCGTCATTCCGGGACGCGCCGCCCGGAATGATAGAGGAGATTACGTGCAGATCATCACCGACCCCCTGTTCTACGCCCTCGCCGTGCCGGCCGTGGCGGCGCTTGGCCTGTCCAAGGGCGGCTTCGCGGGGGTCGGGCAGATGGCGACGCCGATGCTGGCGCTGGTGATGCCGCCGCTGGAAGCCGCCGCCGTCATGCTGCCGATCATGATCCTGCAGGACTCGGTGGCGCTGTGGGTCTACCGCAAGGACTGGGACGGCCGCATCCTCACCATCATGCTGCCGGGCGCGCTGGTCGGCGTCGGGGTCGCCTGGCTGCTCGCGAGCTACATCTCCGACGCCGCGGTGCGTATCTTGATCGGCGTCACGGCCATCGCCTTCGTCATCTATAGCTGGACCAACACGCTGCGCATCCCGCGCGAGCGCGCCAAGCCCGGCGTCTTCGGCGGCGTGTCGCTCGGGGCAATGGCGGGCTTCACCTCGACCCTGTGCCAGGTGGGCGGGCCGCCCTTCCAGATCTATCTGCTGGCGCAGCGGGTGCCGAAGATGACCTTCGTCGGCACCAGCGCGGTGTTCTTCGCCTCCCTCAACTGGCTCAAGGTGGTGCCCTATATGCAGCTCGGCCAGTTCTCGGCCAAGGGGCTCGCCACCTCGCTGGTGCTGGTGCCGCTGGCGCTCGTCACCAACCAGTTCGGCTTCTGGCTGGTCCGGCGCACGCCGCAGGAGGTATTCTTCAAGGTCACGCTGGTGTTGATGGTGGTCATCGCCATCGAGCTGTTGCGCAGCGGCATCAGCGGGCTGATGTAGCGGGCGCGCCGGCCGCCGGCGCAATCGACAAGTTGCGGACGCAGGGCTAGATTTGGCGGGCAGGAACGATGCCGGCCGGCGCGGGAACCGCTGCCGCCGCGGGGGATATTTGTAATGATGCGTTTGCGCAGCGTCTTCGCTTGCCTGCTGCTGGCGGCGGGCTTCGTCAGCCTGTTGCCGGCCGCCGGCTCGGCGCAGGAGGTCTTCGGCATCTGGCAGACCCGGATGCAGGGCATGACCTTCCCGATGACCATCACCGTGACGCTGGGCCCGAACGGGCGCTTCCAGCAGAACATCAATGGCGGCCCCAGCCCCTGCCTGCAGCAGATGACCGTGGGCCGTTACGGCCCGCTCCGCCCCGGCCTCTTCCGCTTCGTGGTCGAGAACTACGAGCCGAAGCGCGACTGCTCCGGCCATTGGGTGCGCAGCATGCCCGGCTGGATGGTCAATTTGCAGCTCGCATCCCCCACGGTGCTTTACTGGCGCGACCAGCTCACCGGACGGACCTTGCAATTCGGGCGCTTGCGCTAGCGCCATTGATCGCCGGGCTTTTTGTTCGCTAACGTGCCCGCCCCAGGGGGAACACGACAATGGCGAAAACGCCCACCGACACACCGTACGATCTCGACCTCGACCGCAATCCCGCCAACCACCAACCGCTGACGCCGCTCGGCTTCCTCGAGCGCGCGGCCTGCGTCCATCCCGACCACACCGCGGTGATCCACGGGCCGCTGCGCCGCTCTTACGCCGAGCTCTACGCGCGCACGCGCCGGCTCGCGTCCGCCCTGGCAAAGCGCGGCATCAAGCGCGGCGACACGGTGTCGGCGATGCTCGCCAATACGCCGGCGATGCTCGAATGCCACTACGGCGTGCCGATGACGCAGGGCGTGCTCAACACGCTCAACACGCGGCTGGACGCGGCGATCATTGCCTTCTCGCTCGACCATGCCGAGGCCAAGGTGGTGATCATCGACCGCGAATATTCCAAGGTGATGAAGGAGGCGCTGGCGCTCTGCAAGGCAAAGCCGCTGGTGATCGACTACGACGATCCGGAATACACGGGCGCCGGCGAACGGCTGGGCGAGATCGAATACGAGGACTTCGTCGCGCAGGGCGATGCCGACTTCATGTGGGCGATGCCGGACGACGAATGGGACGCCATCACCCTCAACTACACATCGGGCACCACCGGCGACCCCAAGGGCGTGGTCTATCATCACCGCGGCGCGCATCTCCTGGCCATGGCCAATGTGGTGACCTGCGGCATGGCCAGGCATCCGGTCTATCTGTGGACGCTGCCGATGTTCCACTGCAACGGCTGGTGCTTCCCGTGGACGGTGTCGATCGTCGCCGGCACGCATGTCTGCCTGCGCGCGGTGCGCGCGGCGGCGATGTATGACGCGATTCACCAGCACAAGGTGACGCATCTGTGCGGCGCGCCGATCGTCATGGCGACGCTGCTTAACGCCGGCGCGGCCGAGAAGAAACCGCTGCCGCATATGGTGCAGTTCGTCACCGCGGCGGCGCCGCCGCCGGAAGCCGTGCTCGCCGCCATGAAGGAAGCGGGCTTCAACGTCACCCATGTCTACGGCCTCACCGAATGCTACGGGCCGGCGGTGGTGAACGAGTGGCACGATCACTGGGATGCGCTCACGCCGTCCGAGCAGGCGGAGAAGAAAGCGCGCCAGGGCGTGCGCTATCCGGTGCTGGAGGCGCTCGACGTGCGCGACCCGGAGACCATGGTGCCGGTGCCGCGCGACGGCGAGACGATGGGCGAAGTGATGATGCGCGGCAACGTGGTGATGAAGGGGTATCTGAAGAACAAGACGTCGACCGAGGCGACGTTCAAGGGCGGCTGGTTCCACACCGGCGATCTCGGCGTGATGTATCCGGACGGCTATATCCAGCTCAAGGACCGCTCCAAGGACATCATCATCTCCGGCGGCGAGAACATCTCCTCGATCGAGGTGGAGGATGCGCTGTACAAGCATCCCGCGGTGTCGGCGGTGGCGGTGGTGGCCAAGCCCGACGACAAATGGGGCGAGACGCCGTGCGCCTTCGTCGAATTGAAGCCGGACAAGCAGGCGAGCGCCGATGATCTATTGCAATGGTGCCGCCAGCATTTGGCGAGCTACAAATGCCCGCGCTACGTGGTGTTCGCCGAACTGCCGAAGACGAGCACGGGGAAGATTCAGAAGTTCAAGCTGCGGGAGATGGCGAAGGAGGTGTGAAAGGAATCTAGCGTTGGGGTAATGGGAGGGGCTCGCAAATGACCATCGAGACAGATTGCCCTGCAGTCGTTCTCGCATCCGGGCAGATGCTCAAGCTGCGAAAGATCATGCTGTACGACGAAGATGCGGTCCTGGCGGCAGCCGCGTTAAGAACTCATGCAGCAAGAGGGCTTGGATCGAGCGCTGGTATCGGCGTCGGAATTATAGGAACTCCGGGTGTTGAGTTCGCCGTAGAAGCAGCCGGACTAATGTTAGTGAGCGGACTTTTCGCGGGCGCTGTACAAAGGACTGCCTTGGAGTTCCTAAAAATGGCGCAGGAACGATACGATCAGCTTTCAGAACACGGAATCTACGTCCCGAGTGATCATATTCGAAACGTCCACATGCCGAAGCCAGGAGCGTGGTCTGCCCTGGGAGCAGCTACTGAAAGGCTCATCCCCATCGGGCAGCTTTCAAAAGTCGAGCAAGATGCCTTGCTTCACAAATACAACAAGTCATCTCGCGACCTATCTAATGGGAATCTCAAGGTTATGGGAAAGCCGCGTTATGTGCACCACGGCGACGACTTTGTATTTGTAGCGACAGACGTGGGGAATATGAGCGTGCGATGGTCGCAGGTCGCAGCCTACCGTCCCATACAGGCGTCCAATTAGTAAGAAGTAGCCCGGGTGAAGCGCAGCGCAACCCGGGGTCACGCACGCAGGGCTCGCTTGAATCCCGCATTCCGCTTCGCTCCATGCGGGCTACAGTTCGACAGCTTCAGCAAGTAGCCCGGGTGAAGCGAAGCGTAACCCGGGGTCACGCGCGCAGGGCTCGCTTGAATCCCGCATTCCGCAGAGTTCACCCTCGGGCGCGCGTCGCGCGACCCGGGGGCTCCATGCGGGCTACCGCTGTTTAGACGCCCGTCTTCAGGAGATTTCGTCGCAGCGAACTCGAGCCAGCCGGCAAAGGCATCGCGGAAGAAGCGGACCCGCTCGTCGCGCTGATCCGGCTCGCAATCGAACGTCGCCCACCATTCGATGAAGGCCCGATCGCCGTCGACGACCGGCGTCACGCGCAAGGTCGCCTGAAAATTCTGCGCGGGGATCGGCGCCTCGCCATCGAACGCGTAGATCTGCGTCCGCTCGACATCCGACAGCGCCAATAGCTTCTGCCGCCGCCGGCTGCCTTTGTAGAGCACATTGCGCACCGCGCCGACCGCGTCGCCCGCGCGGCCGCCTTCGATGACGCTCTCGCCGGCGCCGTCGACCCAGAGCGGATAACAGTTGAAGTCGCGGATGATGCACCAGATTGCGTCGGCAGGCTGTTCGAACACCGTGCTATAATAACTTTTCGCCATGTTCGTGCTCCCTGTTGTCCGGTGCGCGTGATTAGGCGATCGTACCGACGGGCAGCCACCCGATTTCTGCCTCGCGCGCCGCCTGCGCGGCTCTTGGAACCGATGCCATGCCCGACGTCCTCGTCACCGATGACGGCCCGATCCGCACCATCCGGATGAACCGGCCGGAGAAAAAGAACGCGCTGACGCTGGCGATGTACGGCGTCATGGCCGACGCGATCGAGGGCGCGGGCGGCGAGACGCGCTGTCTCCTCATCGCCGGCTGCGCGAACGCGTTCTGCGCCGGCAACGACATCGGCGACTTCATGCAGATGGCGACGCGGAGCGGCGAACTGGGCGCGCCCATCCTGCGCTTCCTGCACGCGCTGGCGCGCTGCGAGAAGCCGCTGGTCGCCGCCGTGCAGGGCAACGCGGTCGGCGTCGGCACCACCATGCTGCTGCATTGCGACTATGTGGTCGCGGCGACGGACGCGCGGCTGGCAACGCCCTTCGCCGCGCTCGGCCTGGTGCCGGAGGCGGCCTCCAGCCTGCTCGCGCCGCGGCTGATGGGTCACGCGCGCGCCTTCGCGCTGCTGGTGATGGGCGAGCCGCTCTCGGCGGAGGCGGCGCGCGAGGCCGGCATCGTCAATGTCGTGGTGCCGGCGGAAGAAACCGACGCGCGCGCCTTGCAGGCCGCGAGCGCCATCGCCGCGCTGCCGCCCGAGGGCGTGCGCATCTCGCGGGCGCTCATGCGCGGCGCGCCGGACGAAATCGACGCCCGCATCGACGCCGAAGCGGACGCCTTCAAAGCGCGGCTGCGCTCGCCGGAGGCGCAGGCGGCCTTCGCCGCCTTCCTGGCGCGCAAGCGCTGAGACCCACCCCCATGGACGGCGAAAAAGGCCTTTGCCTATAATCGCCACGGACGGGGGCGCCGGTTGCCGCTCAGGCAGCCGAATCGATCGGGGGATTTTGGACCCAGCGACGGAGCGAACCCTCATGTCCTTCACCCGCCTTCTGCTGAGCGGCCTCTGCCTCTGCGGCCTTGCCGCCGCGAGCCAGGCCGAACCCGTTCACCTCAAGCTGCGGCCCGGCCTGTGGCAGATGAGCTCGAGCGGCGAGACGCACGGTGCGCCGGCGATCCCGGCCGAGATGCTGGCGCGGTTGCCGCCGGCGCAGCGCGCCAGGATCAAAGCCGCCATGGCCGCCAGCATGGCCAATGCCGGCAAGCCGCATGTCTACAAATACTGCGTCACCGAAAAGAGCCTGCAGCACGGCTTCAATCCGGCCGAGCACAGCGCCCAGGAGCGTTGCAAGCCGACGATCCTCTCCAGCAGCGGCTCGACGATGGATGTGCGCGCGGAGTGCACCGGCAGGCGCGGAGGCGAGCACGTGGACGGCCGCTTCCACTACGAGGCGCCGAATCCGCAGACCATGAACGCCACCATCGACATGACCATGACCGAACGCGGTCACAACGTGCGCATCAAGCGCGTCATGCACGGAAAATGGCTGAGCGCCGATTGCGGCAAATACGCCCGCACGGGCGAGTAAGCCGCGCTGATCGCGTGACGACGAGGAAGCGGCGGCCGCGCTTCAGCGGCCGTCGGGGCCGCCCGGGCGGCCGACCGGATTGAACAGGCGTTCGACCCCGGAATTGTACTCGGCCTCGAACGAGCTTTGCGGGCTGCGCGCGCCGAACTGCAGCGACACGCCGCCGGACGAGCGGTAGGTGACGCTGCCATCGCTGCTGGTGGTGCCGGCGAGCGGCTTGTCGAGGTCCTGCAGATTGGCGCTGCCGTCGGAACCGGCGCCGTTGGCCGGCGCCAACGTGAAGGCCTGCGCCGCGCGGCCGGCGGCAAACTGCAGGGCGAGCGCGGCGACGGCAAGGATTGCGGCCTGCCGCAAATGGCGCGAAACAGTGGAGGTCATGGCGGCTTCCCCCGATCGATAATCGGCAAGACTATCTCAACCGTTTATGGCCGCACAACGGCAGGCCACCGACGCCGCCGACGCGGCGCATATAGCAGCCCACGGCGGCTCGCAGCGGCGAGCCGCCTCGCTGACCGACCGGAAAGACGAGGGAATCAGTGCACGCTGGCCAAGCCGTTGTGCCGGAGCCGCTCGATCTCGTCCTTCACCTGCAATTTTCGACGCTTAAGCTCGACAATTCTCAAATCATCGACCGCGGGATGGACCAGGCATTCCTTAAGTTCGTCTTCGAGTGCCTGATGCCGCTTCTCCAACTCCGCAAGGTGCGATTGCATCGACATGCAGAATGTCTCCTCAATCAGTGGCTCTAAGCGGACGGAGTCTACCGCAAATCGGCAGCGGATGCGATGGAATAACGCCGGCGTCGGCCCAACAGTTGGAACCGAAGCTCTTGTTTACCTGCGGTTTACCCAATGGCTTGAACCTCCTTGTGGAAAACGCGATAATTGCCGCTGCTGCGGCCCGCTGTCGGTATTCCAGGGCCATGCGAACCAGCGGTGGCAATGACCCACGAGGAAGAACGCGAGTTGCGGGAGCTCCTGGCGCGCCTGCAGCAGGAACATCGCGATCTCGACGCGGCGATCAGCGCGCTGGCCGAATCGCCGGGCTCCGACGTCATCCAGGTGCAACGGCTGAAAAAGCGCAAGCTGGCGCTGCGCGACCGCATCCGCGCCATCGAAGACCAGCTCACGCCGGACATCATCGCGTAAGCTGCGGATGTCATGCCCCGCGAAAGCGGGGCATCCAGTAAACAACGGTATGTCGTTTCAAAGGGATGGCGGTGGCTCCTGGATCGCCCGCTTTCGCGGGCGATGACAGCGGTATGATGTGGCGCTACCCCCGCCTCTCGCGCTTGCGCGCATACATGGCGCGGTCGGCGGCATCGATCAGCGTCGCCGGATCGAGCGCGGGATCGAGCAGCACGGTACCGGCGCTGGCGCCGACGGCAAGGCGCTCATCGCCATGCACCAGGCCTGCCGCCTCGATGACCTTCTCCAGTTCCTGCGCCTTGGCCGCCGCTTGCGCCGCGCCGATATGCCACATCACCACGCCGAACTCGTCGCCGCCGAGCCGGCCCACCACGTCGGAGGCGCGCACATGGCTGGCCAGCTCGGCCGCCACGCGCTTGAGCAGCCGATCGCCGACGGCATGGCCGTAGCGGTCGTTGACCGCCTTGAAGCCGTCGAGGTCGATGAACATCAGCACCGCCGAGGTGGCGTAACGCGCCACATAAGCGAGCGAGCGCTTGAGCTCGCGCTCGAAACCGCGGCGGTTGAGGATGTCGAGCAGCGGATCGACGTCGGCGCGCGCTTCGAGCTCGGCGATGCGCAAGTCGGCGCGTCGCAGCTCTTCGGTGAGCCGGGCGATCTCGGCGCGCAGCTCGTCCGTCGGCAGCGCGCCGTCGCCCACCAAGCTCTCGCCTCGATCCCGCTCCACCGGCAGCCCTTCGCGAATCTCCCCGGAGCCGCATGATACCGCTTTTACGCGGCCGGCGGCGAGCCCCGGTCAGAGCGCGATGGCGTTGACCGTCCGGTTCTCGATCTCGCCGCGCACCAGCGCGTAAAGCCGCGGATTGCGCGCCGAGAGGATCTGCAGCGCCGCCAGCACCGCGTTGGCGGGCTCCAGCACCGTCATCACCGGCACCGCGCTCGGCGCCCGCAAGCTGGACCAGACGTCCTCGGGGAAGTCCTTCACGCTCGCCGGCACCGTAATGACGGGAATCGTCGACATCGCCGACAGCACAGGGCCGGCGCCGTTGGAGCGGCCGATATTGGCGATCACCACCGTATCGGGGATCTCCTGGATCAGCCGGTGGAAGATGGCGGCGCCGTTGACCGGCTCCTTGTGGATGGAGCAGGTCACCACCGTCATCATGTCCTTCAGCTCGCCGAGCGCGTCGGAAAAGGCGTCGGTCTTGTCCTTCTCCGAGCCGCGCCAGAGAATGATGCGCTGGCGCGGAATGTGGAAGCGGCTGGTGACATCGGCCACGTGGCGATATTTGGCGACGACATCGTCGAGCGCGCCACCGTCGCGATAAACCTGCTTGTCGATATAGGCGCCGCTCTCCAGCACGCGCCAGGAATCGTTGTCGATCACGTCGGCGAGCAGCAGATTGCCCTTGGTATCGAAGCCGAACTCGACCTTGAGGTCGACCAGCGTGCCGCCTTCGAGTTGCCAGGCCTTTTCCAGGATCAGGAAGACCTGCCTTACGACGCGCCGCATCTCGGGGAAGAACTTCGCCTCGTCGGGGCGGCTGAACACATCCGAGGTCGGCAGCGTCAGGAACGGTTCCTGGCCGATCAGGGGCTTGGCCGGATTGAAGAGTTTGATCTGCGAGCCGCCGTCCTCGTACTGCATCAGCGGATCGTCGGCGACGAGCGGCTTGCCCTTCCACTCCTTGTCCTTGGTCTTGAGATAGAACTCGACCAACAACTTCGGAAACAACTGGCCGCGGGCGATGTGCGGGTTACGCTTGAGATAGGAGCCGTGTCCCTCGCGCCGCACCACCACCTCGTAAGGCAGCATGGTGCATTGCGGCGCCAGGAACGAGGTGGCGCTGTCCTGTTCGCTGAAGCCGATCGGAAGGCCGCAGGCCTTGAGCAGCCGGAACACATTGCACGTGGTCGCGGTGGCGAGACGACCCTTTTCCGGGATGACATCGTGCTTGGCGCCGTCGCCGGCGGTGATGTCGTCCTTGGCGACAACAAGCACCATGTCGGAATTGCCGTCGATCCGGTGGATCTTCTTGGTCTTGCCCTCGGCGACCAGCGCGCCGGGCGTATGGCGGGCGGCAAAGCGTTGCGATGTAGGAGCGTCCACGGCGTCTGTCCCTATGTTGGAGATGCTGGAAAAATGGTCCTTAGACACCAATTCGTCCAGGCCCGGCAAGCGCGAAATGCCGATACGGACCGGGTTCTCCACGCCGAAGAACGCCGGGTCGGCGCAGAACGGGATGTGACCGGACGGCGATGCGGACTAAGCTGGTTCCCATGCAACCCCGCTTTCCCGATCGCCTGCGGCTGCCCCTCGATTTCGAGCCGGCGCGGCTGGCGGCCGACCTCGCGGCAATCGCCGGCGGCGGCTGGATCGCGCATTTCGTCACGCAGAACTACGACGGTGACTGGAGCGTGATCCCGCTGCGCGGGCCGGCCGGGGCCACCCACCCGATCCGCATGATCTATGCCGACCCGGCCTGCAAGGATTTCGCCGACACCGCGCTGCTGGCGGCGGCGCCCTATTTCCGGCATGTCCTGGCGGCGTTTGCCTGCCCGCTGCAGGCGGTGCGGCTGATGCGGCTCGCCCCCGGCTCGCACATCAAGGAGCACACCGACCACGACCTCTCCTTCGAGGGCGGCACGGTCCGCATCCATGTTCCGGTGGCGACCAATGACGGCGTCGAATTCCGCCTCAACGGCGTGCGCTGCACCATGCCCGCCGGCTCGGCCTGGTACCTGCGCCTTTCCGACCCGCACAGCGTCACCAATTCGGGCGGAACCGCGCGAGTCCACCTGGTGATCGACGCCGTGGTCAACGACTGGATCGCGGCCCTGTTCGCGCGGGCCCTGGCGCCCCTGCCCGCCTAAACGCCGGCGCCTGTCGGGCGCGGGATGGCCGCCTTTCGATAGACTCAAGCCCCCATTTCTGCTAGAGCCGCGCGACTCTAGGCCAGTTTTCGGGCTCGTTTTGGCCTCGTTTTCCGGGGCCAACGCCCCCTATCCAGACCGGACACCAACGAAGGAGCAAGCGTGCAGGTACTCGTTCGCGACAACAATGTCGACCAGGCCCTCAAGGCGCTGAAAAAGAAGATGCAGCGCGAGGGCATTTTCCGCGAGATGAAGCTTCGCGGCCATTACGAGAAACCGTCGGAAAAGAAGGCGCGGGAAAAGGCGGAAGCGATCCGCCGGGCCCGCAAACTGGCGCGCAAGAAGATGCAGCGCGAGGGCCTGCTTCCGGCCAAGCCCCGCCCCACCACGGGCGGCCCGGGCGGCCATCGTGGCGCTCCGCGGATGGGCTGAGGCCATCCGGCCTCGCAAAAAAGACGTCCGACGCCAGGCGCGGGCCTTGATCGCCCGCGCTGTTGCTTTTCGGGGGCAGCGCATGATCCCGGCCCGTTCGGGGCCGGAGACGGATTTCGGCTAAGATCATGCGCGAGGAGAAAACCGTCCGTCGAACCTTCGCCGCATTCGCGGGGCTGGTTCAAATCTCGGGTTTCCCCATGACGGCCACGCGCTCGATGCGATTTTCACCGAACCGCTTCCGTCCGCTGCCGGCGCTGGCCCTGATGCTGGCGCTCGCGCTCGGCGCTTGCTCGACCACCGGTCTCGACGTCGCCGGCACCGGCGCGCCGGAGAGCGAGGACGCGATCTACGCCACCTCGCCGGCCAATATCGAGTCGCTCACCAGCGTGGTGCAGAAGAACCCGAACGATCCCCAGGCCTACAACATGCGCGGCTCGGTGTTCGGCAAAGGCGGCCGCTATCAGGAAGCGCTCGCCGATTTCAACAAGGCGATCAGCATCGATCCCAATTACGCGCAGGCCTATGCCAATCGCGGGCTGGTCTACCGCGAGACCGGCAAGCTCAATCTGGCGTTGGCCGACTACGACAAGGCGCTGTCGATCGACGCGAATTACGCCAATGCCTATCTCGGCCGCGGCATGGTCTATCGCGAGGAAGGCAAGCTGATCCCGGCTTTGCGCGATTTCAACAAGGCGATCGCCATCCGGCCCGACAGCGCCCAGGCCTATTACAATCGCGGCCTGCTCTATCAGAGCCAGAACCAACACAATTTCGCCATCGACGACTTCACCACCGCGATCGGCCTGTCGACGCAGCAGGCCGCGCCCTTTATCGCGCGCGGCCTGAGCTACATGGCGGTGAAGAACTACAAGAGCGCCGCCAGCGACCTCGACAACGCGGTCGCCATCGAGCCGCAGAACGTGCAGGCCTGGACCAGCCGCGGGCTCGCCTATGAGCGCATGGGCGACAAGGACGACAAGGAACGAGCGGCCGGCTCCTATGCGCGCGCGCTCAATATCGACAACAATTATCAGCCGGCGCGCGACGGCTTCCGCCGCGTCGGCGGTCAATACGGGCAGGCGTATCAGACCTATTGATCGTCTCCTCCTGCCGAGTCCATTGCAGGGCACGATAAAAATCCGCCTCGCGGCGGAACAATAATTTTATTGGCTGGTTCCCAAATTGCACTGGCCGGGTCCGGTGACCCTCGTGCGGTCCCACAAACTCCAGGGCGAGCGGTGCAAACTTTGACACAGGCTGTCAGAGGACTGTCTCGCCATGCCAGCGAAGTCTCGCATCCCGAAACCTATTGAGAGCGACAGCGCGCCGCCCACGGCGGTTCGTGCGTTCGCCAGGACTCCGTCACGGACCGATCACGGCGGTCACGTTCCGACCGTGGCCGCCAAGCATGACTCGGGATCAATTCCACACACCCGCAAGGTTGACGTCATGAACATCCATCGCAGAACCGCATTGAAAGCAATCCTGGCGACCGGCAGCATCCTGGCCGCGCCGTCCATCCTTCGGGCCGCGGCGGCGCCCTTCAGACTGGGGCTGCTCACCGTCAAGACCGGCCCGCTGGCGCAGGGCGGCATCCAGATGGAGCAAGGCGTCGTCACCTGGCTGAAGGAGCACGATTACAAGATGGCCGGCCGCAAGGTCGACTTCATCTCCGCCGACACCGGCGGCAAGCCGGCCGGCACCAAGACCATGGCGCAGAAGCTGGTGGAGCAGGATCATGTCGACGTGATCCTCGGTCCGCTTGCCGCCTTCGAGCTGCTGGCGATCTCCGACTATATCCGCGAGCACAAGACCCCGACGCTCAGCCTCGCCGGCGCCGACAATCTGACGCAACGCACGCCGAACCCCTATTTCCTTCGCCCCTCCGCCACCTCCTCGCAGGCGATGCAGCCGATGGGCCACTACGCCGCCACCGAGATGGGCAAGAAGAGAGCCATCACCATCGATTTCGATTTCGCATTCGGCTACGAGCAGGAAGGCGGCTTCCAGGCGGCCTTCCAGAAGGACGGCGGCTGCGTGCTGAAAAAGCTATGGGCGCCGCTGGGGACGCCCGATTACACGCCCTATCTCGCGCAGATCAGCGATTGCGACGTCGTCTGCCAGGGCTTTGCCGGCTCGGCGCCGCTGGTGTTCATGAAGCAATACGCCAATTTCGGTCTGAAATTTCCCGTCGTCACCGGCGAGACCGGCGGCGACGACGCGCTGCTGCATTCCTTCGGCGACGAGGCCGTCGGCATGATGAGCTGCTGCCCCTACGCGCTCGACCTCGACACCGATGCCAACAAGAAGTTCGTCAAGGCGATGCGCAAGTACTTCAATGTCGTTCCGGGGTTCTATGCGGCCGGTCTCTACGTCAACTGCGACGTGGTCAATGCCGGCCTCAAGGCCGCGGGCGGCACGACGACCGACAAGAAGAAGTTCATGGCGGCGCTGAAAGCGGTCGAACTCAAGCATACGCCGCGCGGCCCGATCAAATTCGATCATCTCGGCAATGTGATCGGCAACTTCTATGTCCGCCGCTGCGAGAAGATGAAGAATCCTTACGGCTTGAAGCTGTGGAACCACACGGTGAAGACCTATCACAATGTCAGCCAGTTCTGGACTTGGCCGGAGAAGGAGTTCCTCGCGCATCCGGTCTATTCGCGCAACTATCCGCCGGTGAAGCCATGCTAGGCGACGCCGCTCGCGCGGCCTAGCGCGCCGAGACCGCCGGCTTGCGCGTGAGCCGGCGGATGTCCGGCGTGCCCCAGGTGAGGGCGACGAAGACGAGCCCGAGCAGCGCGGCGCCGATCACGATATAGAACGGCAAGCGGATATCGATGTCCATCAAGCCGCCGCCGACCAACGACATGATGCCGCCGGCGAGGGTGAACACGGCGACCGTGACGCCCATCACCCATCCCTGATCGGCCTTGCCGACGCTGCTGGAAAAGATCCCGAGCAGGGTCGGATAGGAAATGCCGAAAAGAAGAAAGAAGGTGAAGACCGGGATGTAGCACAAGGCGGCGACCGGCGAGGCGATATAGACAAGGGCGCTGATCATCATGACGACGAGGCTGATGCCGACGATCCATTGCTTGTCGAACCGCCGCTGCGCGGGGTCGACCAGGAACCGGCCCGACAGGGCGACCGCCACGCCGATCACCAGCATGGCGACACTGCCGCCGATGGTGCCATAGCCGAAGGCGCTGGTCAGATAATTGTCGACGAAAATATAGAAGGTGACATTCGCCACCATGAAGCAGGCGTAGGCCGGCATGAGCTTCAGCACCAGCGGATGCTGGGTGACGCGCCATAAGCTCTCGACGATATCGGCGGGACGAAAGACGAAGGGCGCGCGCGCGCTGCGGACGTCCTTGAAGAACGCGAGCACCATGCCGATGGCGACAACGACCAGCACCAGCGCCCCGTAAAACGGCAGGACGAGGCTGGCGCTGCCGCCGAGCAGTTGCTTGTCGGTCAGCACGCCGCCGATCACCGGTCCGGCCACCAGGCCAAAGCTCACACCGATCAGCAGATAACCCATGTTGCGATCGCGGTCGGCGTCGTCGACGCTGGCGTCGATCATGGCGGCTTGCGCGACGGGCTGATTGCCGGCGGTGAACCCGGTGACGGCCCGGCCCAGGATCAGCAGCCACAGGCTGTTGAGATAGAGCGCGGCGATGGTCAGCACATAGCCGGCCAGCGCGCCGGCGAGGCAGATCAGCAGCGTGTTCTTGCGCCCGATCGAATCGGAGAGCTTGGCGACGTAGACCACGCCCAGGAACCAGGCGAGAAAGAAGATCCCGATCACCAAGCCGAAGTCGATATGGCGAATCGAGTCCGGCGTGAGGCGCGGAAGCAGGTCGCTGCTCGGCTCCATGACCAGGCTGTTGATCAGGGGAAAGACCAGCCCCTGGCCGATGAGGTCGACAAATACGACAAACAGCAGAGTGATCTTCGCCGCGGTCGACATGTGCGCCCCCTGTCTCGCCGGTGGCGCATTATCCCAAAAATATCGGCTTTGGCGACCGGCAGAACGAAATGCCGCGACCCGCCTAGGCCGCGCTGAACACGAAGCGCGCGCCCACCGCCGAATGGATCACCTTATCGCCGAGTTCGGCACGGGCGAGGTCGTAGAAGCGGTCGCCGGTGCAGTGGCCGACGATGATATAGGCCGGGTCGATGTCTTTGAACTCCGCGATGGCCTGGCGAATGTAGGCGTCGTCGAGCGGCGGAACGATGTGGAAACCGCCGATCACCGCCAGCACCTTGTCGGTGCCGGCCGCCGACATCGCCGCGCGTACGGTGTTGATGACGCCGCGATGGCTGCAGGAGGTGAGCACCACCAGGCCGCGGCCCTTGACGTTGTAGACGGTGGCGATCTCGTGATCGAAGTCGTCGGCGATGTAGTCGCCGGTGTTCTTTGCCGCCGGCATCTCGTCGGGGAAACAGCCGAAGCCGTCGAAGATGCCGACGATCTCCTTGGTTGGTTGCAGCGGCGTCTCGAACGAGACCTGGCCGATGCGGCCGGTGGTGAAGGCATGGTCGGCGACCAGCGCCGGCTCGGATGCCATCATCAGTGTCAGCCCCGAATCAAGAATCGCCTCGCGATCGAGCGCGCCGAAATTGCCGCCGGGATTGCGGCGCAGGCAGAAGGTGTCCTCACCGCCGCAATAGAACGGGATGTTCGCCTTCAGGCCAGCGCCATGCTTTTGCAGAAAGCCGACCATGCCGCCGAAATGGTCGTAATGGCCGTGACTCAAGACCATGGCGTCGAACGTCGCGGGATCGACGCCGATCATGGCCATGTTGTTGTTGAGCACCTCGGGGGTGTAGCCGAAATCGACCAGCACGTTGCGTTCTTCGCCGCCGGCGAAGGACTGCGCGTGCATGGCGAGGCCCCATTCGGCGGCGAGATTGTAGCGCGGCAGCCGGTCGGGGAAGGTGTAGCGCACGCGGCGCTCGATGGCGAGGCCGTCGCGCGTTTCGTCCGGCACGAAGTTCATGGCGATGTTGTCGGTGACGATGCGCACCGCGACCCGGTCGACCTCGGGCACCGCGGCGCGCAAGGTCTTGGCGGGCGCGGTGCGCTTGGCGGCGGCGAGCGCCGCCATCATGGCGGTGACGAAGCCGGAGCCGCCGGCGCAGAGCGAGGAGGCGGCCAAGGCGGAGCCGCAGGCGCAGACATTGAACAGCATGGATGATGGTCCTCCCCGAGCGATATTCAAAATATCATATGCGTGACTTTACGCGCTGTCATGCCCCACCCCGCCTACGCGGGGGCAAGCTCCAGCGGGGTATCCATTAAACACTACGTGCATCGTGGCTACTGGATCGCCCGCTGGAGTTTATCCCCGCGAAGGCGGGGACGGGCGATGACACAGGAGGGTCGCTCCTACGGTAACGTCTTCAAAAACCGCCGCACCTCGTCCATGCCGCCGTAGTCGTCGAGATCGACATGGCCGCCCAGCGGATAGCGCACCAGGCGTTTTGGCGCCTTGGCGAGCGCCAGCAACTGCTCGCCGAAGCGGATCGGCACGATGGTATCGCGCTCGCCATGCAGCGCCAGGATCGGCGCGGTGACGCGGGCAATGCGCCGATCGGAGCGGAAGGCGTCCTTGATCAGCCAGCGTACCGGCGCGAAGGGATAGGCGGCGGCCCCGACCGCGGCGATGGAGGTGAAGGGCGCGTCGAGGATCAGCCCGCCGACCTTGCGCTCGGCGGCGAGCGCCACGGCGACCGCGGTGCCGAGCGATTCGCCCCATAACACCAGCCGTTGCGGCGGATAGCGCGCGGCGGCGAAATCATAGGCCGCCAGTGCGTCGCTGATGAGGCCTGCTTCGCTCGGCTTGCCACTCGAGCCGCCATAGCCGCGGTAGCTCAACGCCAGAAGGCCGGTGCCGTCGGCAACGAGGCTGGCGAAGCGGCCGGCACGCAGGTCGAGAGCACCGGCATTGCCGTGGAAATAGAGCACCACCGGCTTGTCGCCGCGCGGCGGCACGTGCCAGGCGATGAGCCTTTCACCATCCGCCGTCGTCAGCCACACCTCCTCGGCCTGCGGCAGGCCGGCCGCGGCCGGGGCGGTGCGCTTGGCATCAGGGAAATAAAGGAGCGAGCGCTGAAACACATACATCAGCGCCAGCAGGCCGCCGTAAACGGCAAGGACGACAACAATCAGCCATTTGAGCGCGGCCATGTCCCCTCATAACACAGCCGTTGCGGCGCGCGCTCAGGCGTCGAGCGGAAAGGCCATCGTGCTCAACAGCGCCAGCGCCGGTTGACGGCTGTCCAGCCGGGTGTGCTGCACGACGACCGGCACGTTCGCGGTGAGGATGCTGGAATAGTCGGTGCCCTTGGGGACCGGCTCGGGGTCGCGGAAGTCGTTGAAGCGCAGGTGCCGGGTGCGCCTGGCGCCGATGGTGAAGACATAGGGGCCGGCCGGTTCACGGTCGGCGAAATAGACGGTGATCTCGACGCGCGCCTCCTCGTCGTTGGCATTGAGCACGCTCAGCGTTTCGTGGCTGACGAATTCGCGCGATTCACCGTTGGTCGAGCCCGGCGGGATATAGCCCTCCGCCACCGCCCAGCAGCGCCGTCCGATGGCGCCGCTCATGGCGCGATCTCGCGAAGCGAAACGTCGAAAGTCGTCATATAAAAATCTCCTGATTGAAATGCCCTTTGGAACAACGCCTTGCCGCGGCAATGGTTGCAGGACGCACCGGCCGCGGCATGACGGGCGCTTGGGCGGCGTGGTAACAGGGCGGCGATGAGCCCCGCGCCGACCATCCGTCCGGCCACGCCTGCCGACGACGACGCCATCTGGGCGATCCTGGAGCCGACCTTTCGCGCCGGCGAGACCTATCCGATTCCGCGCGACATCTCGCGCGCCGACGCGCTTGCCTACTGGTACACGCCCGGCCACGCGGTGTTCGTCGCCGAGGACGGCGGGGCCGTGGTCGGCACCTATTACCTGCGCGCCAATAACCGCGGCGGCGGTGCCCATGTCGCCAATTGCGGATTCATGACCGCGCCGGCCGCCAGCGGCCGCGGCGTGGCCCGTTGCATGTGCCTGCATGCGCTGGACGAGGCGCGGCGCCGCGGCTTCACGGCGATGCAGTTCAATTTCGTCATCGCCTCCAACACCCGCGCGGTGCGGCTGTGGCAGGCGTGCGGTTTCGCCATCGTCGGCACGTTGCCGGGAGTATTTGACCACCCGCGGCTCGGCCCGGTCGATGCTTATGTGATGTTTCGGCCACTGTGAGCGGCGTTTTTTCGGATACCGCCCTCGCCTCCGTCGAAATCCTTGAATCAACTCACAAAAAATATGGCGGGCAGATGAAAATTTTGCGTCGCCGGCGCAACCAATGGCCCGGTGATGAGTTGGCCAGTCAGAGTGGGGATAAGCCCTGGAAGTCATAAGCAAATTACGGCGAGTGCATCGCCGGGGTCGCGATATGGAACTGCCGAGTGCCTTTGGGAGGGTCGAAGCGGCGCGCGCATTCGATCAGAGCGTGCGGAGCGAAGAGGTCCTCCCGATTTCGCTGGCCATGCGGCTCCTGCAGGCGCCGGAAGAACCGCGGACGCATCAAATATTCGACGCCCTGCCGGTCGCCATCTACACCACCGACGCCGATGGACGACTGACCTATTTCAACGCCGCCGCCGCAGCGTTCTGGGGCCGCCGCCCGGTGCTCGGCCTGAGCGAATGGTGCGGTTCATGGAAACTCTACCGGCCGGACGGCAGGCCGCTGGCGCACGTTGATTCTCCAATGACCATCGCGCTCAAGGAACGACGGCCGGTGCGCGGCATGGAGGCGGTGGCCGAGCGGCCTGATGGCACGCGCGTGCCCTTCCTCGCCTATCCGACGCCGCTGTTTGACGAGGACGGCGCGCTCACCGGCGCCATCAACATGCTGGTCGACATCAGCGAGCGCAAGCGCGCGGAGGAGCAGCAGGCGCTGCTGGTGCGCGAACTGCATCACCGCGTGAAGAACACGCTCGCCACAGTGCAGGCAATCGTGAGTTCGACCGCCCGCTCGGCGTCGAACGTGGACGCCTTCAGGGAGATGCTGGGCGGCCGTATCCGCTCGCTGGCCAAGACCCACCTGCTGTTGAGCGAACAGACTGAGGGCGCGGTGGATTTCGCCGACATCCTGCGCAACGAGCTCGGCGCCTTCGACGACGCCAGCGAGGGCCGCATCCGGCTCAGCGGTCCACCGGTCGCCATCCCGGCGCGGCTCGCGGTGGCACTCGGCATGGCGATCCACGAATTGACCATCAACGCGGCGCGTCACGGCGCGCTCTCGGTGCCCGGCGGCAAGGTGACGGCGCGCTGGAAAGTCACCATCGAGGCGACGCGCCGCCTGCTCGCATTCGACTGGGTGGAAAGCGGCGGCCCGCCGGTCGCGCGGCCGCGCCGCACCGGCTTCGGCACGCAGCTCCTGGAGCTGGTGATGCCCGGCCAGGTGCAGGCCAAGGGTCGCATCGTCTATGCGCGCAAGGGCGTGCGCGTCCATTACGATGTGCCGATGGCGGGCTGAGCAGCCGGCACATCCAACGGTGAAAGCGGCCCGTCAATATTTGGCGGTGAAACCTAGGGTCCAGGTTTGCACCGGTTCGGTCGTGTCCTCATCGCGGCCCTTTTGATAGCCCAAGGCCAGCGAGAAATACCCCTTCGGATCGAGATCGTACGATAACGAGACATCGAAATAATCGAGCTCGCGCTTGGTGCCGATGTAGCCGTAAAGCAGCGTTTCCGTTGCCTTGAGCGTGAGCGAATAATCGAGCAGCGTCCAGGAAAATCCGAACTTCGAGCCGATCCTGAAAAATGACGTGTGCAGCGAAGGATCGGTGATGTCGCCCTTGCGCACGTAATAGCCGTTATCCGAGCGGATATCGAACAAGAGCCGGAATATCGATCTCGGCTCCGGGAGGATCCAAGGATTGTTCACGTTGAAGACAAACTCTCCTTGGTCGTTCGTCAGACTGAACCAAGGCTGGTAGATTAGTCTGGCGCTCGCAATCTGGCTCCGGTCCTTGGTGTTATAGAGAAATTGCGGCGAGCCGCTGAAGTGGGAGCTGAAGGTTTCGCTCTTCGTGTAGATCGAGTTGATAACGAACCCGCCGGCAACATAGTTGGAATCGTCAAGCTTTCTCGACTGGCCCGCGACATCCGTGATCGTCTGATTGATCGAAACATAAGGGATGATTTTTCGAGTTAAAGTGTCGGTATCGATATCGTTGAGGGCGTAGCCGACCACAGTCTTCACTTTCGTGGTAAATTTCTTTCCATCGCTGCGATCGTCGGTATAGCTGATCTTTGCCGCGCTGGCGGATTTGAATGCTTTCTGGTTCCGGTCGTAGACCAGATCGTCGCTGGTGCCGCGGATTCGCAGCGGGCTCCGATCCTTCGACTTGTCGCTTGCCTCGACGAGATCGGCATTATGCGTGCATCGGATGGCGTTGACTTTGTCATCACTGCTCTTGAAATAGGTCGACGCGGCCATCTTCGGATCGCGGCTGAAGTAGGTCTTGTCTTTATTTCCGTCGCGCACGAAATCGCCGAAGGCGAACCGCAGCTCGTCGATGGCGCCGGCGGCCTCCTCGCCGCACGAATTGGGGCGCGAACACGAGTTCGCGTCGGCCACCAGGGTGCGTATAAGCGGCAGACCCGTTCCGTGCCAATTCTTCGACGGATACAACAGCAACGCTTCCATGATGCCGGGATTTTCACGCAGCAAATGAATGAGAAGCGCTTGCTTCGACACCACGTCGCCCTTCGGGCAGAGCGTCTTATGCAAGTCATCCGACTTGGTAGCCGCGATGGCCGCTGTCGAACAGAATAACAGGACAATCGCACAAAGCGCACGCACACGGAACATTTACTGCCTCCGTTTGCCCTTCGTAGTTTTTGCTTTGGCTTTGGTTGTGGTCGGCGCCGTCTGGGTATTGATGGCGACCTTAGTCTGCGACAGCGTCTTGGACAGCAACGAGCTCGCAAAACCGGCTTTATAAGTAAAAGTAAAGCCCCTTTTGCTCAGCCTTCTGCTTACGCCCAAGAGAAACTGTTTGATGTTCTCGTTGCTATAGCCGTAGTCCTCGTCCATCTTCCACGAATTGTGAACGCCAACTTCCGGATGCCGCTTCTTAATCGTCTCGTCGACCGAATCGATAACCGCATCGACCTGTGCTTGTGACATGGCTTTTCCCCCTCCCCCGAGAGCAACTCATGGTAGCAATAAGCTACCGCCATGACAACCGAGCGAGGAAGGCTGCAGGCATGCGATGGCGATGCGGTGGCGCCTGCGGCGAATTCAGCGACGAGGGCGCCAAAGCAAGTCGTTTTTTCGTTGATCGGCAAACACTTATTGCATTTCAAAACGAAATCGCCGGGATCGCTTCAGGCGGCAGTAGGTTCACCTGGCCGGGCATGCTCGCCCGGATCGGTGCGCCTTGACCGGACCCGCGCTGCCCTTCAAGGGCTTCTCCGGCCGAAAGCCACATCCCGCAACAGGCGCACCGCGATCCGCACCATCTCGGCCTGCGTGCGCGCGCCGGTGCGCGCCAGCGCCGTGCGCAAATGGAAGCGCGCGGTGTGAATGGTGACGCCTTCGCGCGCGGCAAAGCTCTTGAGATCGTTGTCGGCCGCGAGCGCGGCGACCACGCGCGCGGCGCCTTTCGGCAGATGCAAGCCGCGCTCCAGGATGTCGACAGGCTCCGGCGCGCGCACGGCAGGATCGTGCACCAGCACGAGCGCGCCGCCCTGCGGCCGACGCTCCCAATCCAGCTCGGAAAAGGCCGCCGGCATCGGCGCGACCAGCATGACATAGTCGATCGTCCCCTGCTGGCGCCGCACCGTGAGCAAGCCGCCGGCGCCGCCTTTGACGACGTCGTTGATCAGTCTGTCCAGCCGTCGCCGCGCCTCTTGATTGGCGGGCAGCGGACGACCGCCGCGGTCGAGAGAGACCGTCGGCACGGCGCGCAATCGCGCGCATCGCCTGGTTGACGAAGATGGCCGTACCTTGAAGGTCCAGCAGGACGACGCCGGACGCCATCCCGTCGAGCACAAACCGCAACCCCAGGCTCTCGGTCTGAATCCGGAAGAAGGCGCGGCGCAATTGCAGCGCGCGCGCGATATGCGGCGTCAGCCGCTCGAGCTTGGCGATCTCGTCGTCGTCGAAGGCCGGCCGGTCGTCGCCGCGCTGCAACCCGATCAGGGAAAAACAGCCATGGTCGCTGAACAGCGTGCCGCCGAGTGTCTCGACCAGCCCGATCGGGCGGAAGAACTCGTTCACGAACGGGTCATTCTTGCGCTGTTGCAGCGAAAGTATGCGGTCGGTGGTCGAGACTGTGCCGGCCGGCAGGCTGGCGAACACTGCCGGCGCCGGGTCGATATTGGAGAATTGCTCGACATAGAGGCGTCCATATTCCTCGAACACGCCGCCGGGAACCGCGACACTCAGCGCCGGCGCCTGCGCGTCGAGCGACACCAGCGCCGAGCCGCGGCAATTGAACATCTGCTGGATGAGCTCGAGCGCATGCTTGAGCTCCAGACCGTCGATCACGCCCCGGTACAAGGCATCCAGGAACCGCGTATCGGCATCGTCCATGGCCGCGTCCCGCGTCCCCTGTGGATTGCGAGCTATGCCATGCCATCGTAGCGCGAGAACTATTCATTTGGATAGCGCCGGCGCCGGCAGCTTTAGGGCACGATCACGTCTAGAACGACCGAGGGATGGGTGGCGACGATGAGCGTGGGGGTGGCAGGGGACGCGCGGCCGCGCGCCGGCTCCCAGCGGTTGCGTGCGCGGCTGCTGAGCAGCGTGGCGTTGGGCATCGCCTTGGGCTTCGGTCTATGCGGCGTCAACGCGGTCGCACGCGCGGACGATGTCGACATCGCAACCAGCACCGACGACGGCTTTGTGCTCGATGGCTTCGCCGGCACGACCGTACAAGTCGTTCCGGGCGTGACCGTCTCCAATACAACGTTTAACTTTAATTGCCCGTCGCCGCCCCCACCCGGCGCCAAGTCCCTCACCGCTGTTTGCGCCACGACCCACGCTTGGACCCTGACCAACAACGGCACGATCGGCCCGGCGGATTTCGGGACTGGGGTGTTCTTCACCGCCGGCGGAGCCGTCATCAACGCGGGCAAACTCAGTGGCGATAGTGCTATCGTGATCGAGGGCGGTACCAGCGCCTCGGTCTATAACAAGCTTGGTGCAACCATTGACAGCCCAGGCTGCTGCGGCGGCATCGTCATTGGCGAAAGCAGCGGCGTCGCCGGCACCGTGACCAATGCCGGGACCATCACCAGCGCCAGCCAGGCAATCAGCCTCTGGGGCGGCGGCACAATTACGAATCTAGCAACCGGCGTCATCCAAGGCCACGATCAGGCCAACGCAGTGGCGGTGGTCGGCGGCACGAGCCGTGTCATCAACAATTACGGCCTCATCCAGAGCAACGACACCGGCTTTGGCACCGGCGTCTCGCTGCAAAGCGGCACGCTGACGAATTATGCCGGCGGCCAAATTCTCGGCGCCTACAACGGCATCTGGACCTATACGGCGGCGAGCACGATCACGAATGCCGGCCTGATCGAAGCGTCGCAGGCGGACACCATGTTCGGCCTTCCGGGCTCCGCCATCGAAGTCGACGCCGGCGCCACCATCGTGAACTCAGGGACCATCCAGTCGAATTCGACGGACGGGTCCGATGTCGGAATTTATTTCACCGGCGCCGGAACGATCACCAATAGCGGCACCATCCAGAGCCTCGATGGCGGCCTGGCGATCCAATTCAACGGCAACGCCACGCACACGCTCAATCTCGACACGGGCTCTGTGCTCGTCGGCAATGTGCAAGGCGGGTCCGGCACCGACAACCTGGTGCTGATGGGCTTCGGCACGGAGAACATCGGCAAGTTCCTCAGCTTCGAGACTCTGTCGATGCAGGGCAGCGCCTGGACGCTGACCGGCACCGGCACGTTCTCGACCAGCACGACGGTTGACAGCGGTCTGCTCACGGTCAACGGCACGCTGACCAGCCCGACGGTGACGGTAAATTCAGACGGGACGCTCGGCGGCACCGGCACGGTGATCGGCAACGTCCTCATCAACGGCACCATGGCGCCGGGCAACTCGATCGGCACGCTGAATATCACCGGCAATTACACGCAAGCGGTCGGCTCGACTTATAACGTGGAGGTTATCCCCGCCGCCGCCGATCTCATCAGCATCAGCGGCACGGCGACCCTTCAGGGCGGCACCGTCAACGTGCTGACCATGCCCGTCATGTACATGCCCGGCCAGCGCTACACCATCCTCACCGCCGCCGGCGGGGTGACGGGCACCTATTCGACGGTCACCGATGACGCGCCCTTCGTCGATTTCGCGCTCGCCTACGACTTGAACAACGTCTATCTCGACGTCTTCCTCAGCGTGGTGCCGTTCCAAGAGGTGGCGCAGACATTCAACCAACGCGCGGCCGCCGGCGCGCTGTGGTCGCTTGGCATGGGCAATGTCTTGTTCGACGCGCTCTTGCCGTTGGAAACGTCGCAGGCGCAAAACGCCTTCGACCTGCTGTCGGGCGAAATCCACGCCAGCGTTCTCACGATTCTGCTGGAGCAAAGCCGGTTCATCCGCGACGCCATCGGCGGCCGGCTGCGCCAGTTCGCCGGCGGCCCGGCCGGGCTGTTAGCGCCGCGGATCGCTGCCACGGATTTCAGCGGCGATGCGCTAGCCTATGCCGGCGCCGCGCGCGGGCGGGCGCCGGGCGCAATCGACGACGCCCTGGCCAAGGCGCCGGAGGGCAAGTTCGCGGTGTGGGCGCAGAGCTTCGGAAACTGGGGCCAGAGCGCGAGCGACGGCAATGCCGGAGCGCTCGACCGCACCAACCAGGGTATCTTCAGCGGCATCGACAGGACGTTCGGCGGTCTGTGGCGCTTCGGTGTCGCCGGCGGCTATCAGCGGACCAAGCTCGACATCACCGATCGCAGTTCGTCCGGCAACATCGAAACTTACGATTTGGCCGCCTATGCCGGCACCCAACAGGGGCCGCTCGGATTACGCACGGGCGCCGCCTATGAATGGCACAGCATCAACACCTACCGCAGTATCGCGTTCGACGGCTTTGCAGACACGCCCCACGCGACCTATGACGGGCGCACCGCGCAAGTGTTCGGCGAGGCCGGTTACGCCATCAAGGTCCGCGACCTTTTGCTCGAACCCTTTGCGGGCCTGGCCTATGTCGACGTGCGGGTCGATGACTTCGCGGAAAGCGGCGGCGCTGCCGTCCTCACCGGCGCCGCGACACGTGTCGATTCGACCTTCTCGACGCTCGGCCTGCGCGTCGCCGCGCCCCTACCGCATTTCAGCGCGGTCACCGCTAAGGCGTCGGCCGGCTGGCGCCATGCGTTCGGGACGATCACGCCGACCACGCAGCTTGCCTTCGCCTCCGGTGGAACGCCGTTCATCGTAGCCGGCCTGCCGGTCGCCAAGGATGCCGCCGCGCTCGAATTAGGCGTGGACGGCAAAGTGGGCACGAACATGGAAGTGAGTGTCAGCTATATCGGCCAATTCGGCCGCGACACGCGCGACCAGGGCATCAAAGGCAGCTACATGCTGCGCTTCTGAGGCCGCGCCGCCGCGCGCCGCCTGGAATCGAAATGGCCGGGACGAACCCGGCCATTACGATCACGCAACGCTGCGCCGAAAGCTTACATCGCCTTGACGATGCTTTCGGTCATCTTCTTGGCGTCGCCGAGCAGCATCATGGTGTTGTCGCGATAGAACAGCGGGTTGTCGATGCCGGCATAACCGGATGCCAAGCTGCGCTTGATGAACATCACGGTGCCGGCCTTCCACACCTGCAGCACCGGCATGCCGTAGATCGGCGAGGACGGATCGTCTTCCGCCGCCGGATTGGTCACGTCGTTGGCGCCGATGACGAAGGCGACATCGGTCTGTGCGAATTCGGAATTGATGTCCTCCAGTTCGAACACCTCGTCATAGGGCACGTTGGCCTCGGCGAGCAGCACGTTCATGTGGCCGGGCATGCGGCCGGCGACCGGGTGGATGGCGTATTTGACCTCGACGCCCTCGGCCTTGAGCTTGTCGGCCATTTCGCGCAGCGCGTGCTGGGCCTGCGCCACCGCCATGCCGTAGCCCGGCACGATGATGATCTTGGAGGAGTTCTTCATGATGTAGGCGGCATCCTCGGCCGAGCCGAGCTTGACCGGACGCTGCTCGGCACCGGCCGCCGGACCCGCCACCTCGCCGCCGAAGCCGCCGAGGATGACCGAGATGAAGGAGCGGTTCATGCCCTTGCACATGATGTAGGACAGGATCGCGCCCGAAGAACCGACCAGCGCGCCGGTGATGATCAGCGCGGTGTTGCCCAGCGTGAAGCCGATACCGGCGGCCGCCCACCCCGAATAGGAGTTGAGCATGGAGATCACCACCGGCATGTCGGCGCCGCCGATCGGGATGATGATGAGGATGCCGAGCAAGAGCGAGACGGCAACGATCACCCAGAATTCGTAAGTCTGCTGGTTCAGGTAGAACAGCACGATGAAGACGACCAGCGCCGCCGCCAACGCGATATTGATGACGTGGCGGCCAGGCAGCGTGATCGGCTTGCCGCTCATGCGGCCGGAGAGCTTCAAGAAGGCGATGACCGAGCCGGTGAAGGTGATGGCGCCGATGGCGACGCCGAGCGACATCTCGATCAAGCTCTGCTGGTGGATGTGGGCCTCAGTGCCGATGCCGAAGGCCGCCGGCGCGTAGAAGGCGCCCGCCGCCACCAGCACCGCCGCCATGCCGACCAGCGAGTGGAAGGCGGCAACCAGTTCCGGCATCGAGGTCATCGGCACCTTGCGCGCGATCACCGCGCCGATGCCGCCGCCGATGGCGATGCCGAGCACGACCAGGCCCCAGGAGAGGGCGCTTGCCGGGGGGTGCGAGGCGAGCGTGGTGGCGATGGCGATCGCCATGCCGATCATGCCGAACATGTTGCCGCGCCGGCTCGATTCCGGGCTGGACAGGCCGCGCAACGCAAGGATGAACAGCACGCCGGCAAGGAGATAAAGCAGCGCGACGAGATTGGCACTCATGGCAAGGGCTCTCTCAGAATTCGGCGGGCATCCCCGGGATTATCCCGGCGATCTCGCTTCGTAAGGCTTGGCCACCCGTCCCTGCGCGAGATGACCCGGAAAGGCGCGTCCCGCGGAGGCGGGGCGCGGCGGACACCGTCGGCTACTTCTTTTTCTTTTGGTACATACCCAGCATGCGCTGGGTGACCAGGAAGCCGCCGAAGATGTTGATGGAGGCGAAGATCAGGGCGACGAAGCCGAGCGCGCGGGCCCACACGGGGCCACTGTCGTTGGTCACCTGCGCGACGCCGACCGCGAGCAGCGCGCCGACCACGATCACCGAGGAGATCGCGTTGGTTTCCGACATCAGCGGCGTATGCAGCGCGGGCGTCACCGACCACACCACGTAGTAGCCGACGAACACGGCCATCACGAAGATGGAAAATTCGAATACGAAGGGATCGACCGCGTTTACGATGTGCTCCATTACGGGCTCTCCGTCAGGCTGCCGACTTGGGCTGGAAATTCGGGTGCACCACCGCGCCGTCGCGGGTGAGCATGGTCGCCTTGATCAGCTCGTCGTCCCAGTTGACCGCAAGCTTCTTCTCTTTCTTGTCGATCATGGTGTCGAGGAAGGTGAGCAGGTTCTTGGCATAGAGCGCGGAGGCGGACGCGGCGAGCCGTCCCGCAACGTTGAGATAACCGACGATCTTGGCAGGGCCGACCTGCGCCACCTCGTTGGGGCGGGCGCCTTCGACATTGCCGCCGCGCTCGACCGCGAGATCCACGATCACCGAGCCCGGTCGCATCGAGGCCACCATGTCCTTGGTGATCAGACGCGGCGCCGGCCGCCCCGGGATCAGCGCGGTGGTGATGACGATGTCCTGCTTCTTGATGTGCTCGGCGGTCAACGCGGCCTGCTTGGCCTGGTACTCTTTCGACATTTCCTTGGCGTAGCCGCCGGCCGTCTGCGCGTTCTTGAACTCCTCGTCCTCGACCGCGATGAACTTGGCGCCGAGGCTTTCCACCTGCTCCTTGGTGGCGGGGCGCACGTCGGTGGCGGTGACCACCGCGCCGAGACGGCGGGCGGTGGCGATCGCCTGCAGGCCGGCGACGCCGACGCCCATGATGAAGACCTTCGCCGCCGGCACGGTGCCGGCCGCGGTCATCATCATCGGCAGCGCGCGGCCGTATTCGGCGGCGGCGTCGATCACGGCGCGGTAGCCGGCGAGGTTGGCCTGGCTGGAGAGCACGTCCATCGACTGCGCGCGGGTGATGCGCGGCATCAGCTCCATGGCGAATGCGATGACCCCGGCATCGGCCATCGCCTTGAGCGCGGCGTCGTTGCCGTAAGGATCCATGATGGCGATGACCAGCGCGCCCTTCTTGTAGGCGCCGAGTTCATCGGCGCCCGGCCGGCGTACCTTGAGGACGATGTCGGCATCCTGCGTGACCGTGTCGCCGATCGTGGCACCGGCCGCCTCGAATTCGCTGTCGGGAATGCCGGAGGCGACGCCGGCGCCGCGGGCGACCGCAACCGTGGCGCCCATCGCCACGAACTTCTTGACGGTTTCCGGTGTGGCGGCGACGCGCGGTTCATTCGCGTCCATTTCACGAGCCACGGCAATTCGCATTCAGGCCTCCCGATCCACCCAGAGCAAGCTTTGCGGTCCCCTACAGTCCGGTGAACGCAAATATGAGGAAGCACAGCACGAAGGCCACGTAGCTGGAGGTCTTCGTTCCGGTCACCAGACCGGGTACTGCGCCCACGACGGCGATGATCCAGATCGCCAGCGCCAGGAACCAATGTCCCATCACGCCGCCCACGGCCAAGCCGAACAGAATGTTCACGACGTGGATGATGCCCACGAAGGTGAAATGAACGAATCGCTCGTAGCTTTGCTCGTGCGCGGGATAGTCGTTACCGGTCGCGGTGGCGTATTCGACGGTGCCGTGGTCAGCCATTGGGTCAGCTCTCCGGAGGTCTCTGATAAAGGCGGGAACCAGGCACGAGTTAGCGCAACTGGCCGTTGGGGGCAACGGCCGCATCGCGGTCTCGGCTGTGATTAGGGTCCGGGGTCACCCCCGCCTATGACTTAGATCAAAAAATCGACAACTGCGCGGGCGAAGCCGAGGAATGCGCGCTATGCAGCAGCGGGTGGCTCGAGCCCGACCGCGCCCAGCGCCTCGGCCTGGCGCGCGGCCACCGCATCCACCGAGAAGTCGCCGATCGCCTCCTGGAACAGGCGATAGAAATTCAGCTCCGCCGCCAGATGCAGGAATACCGCGCCGAGACCGATGGCGGCGCGGTCCATGAACACGAACTCGCGCGGAACCGTGACCGGGCCCTTGACCTTGAGCGCCTGGTGCACGCGGAAGGCTTCCTTGCGGCCGTAGTCGGAGGGCTTGACGCCGTCGGCGATGGTGCGCACGCGGTCGTCGAGCAGCGGCCCATAGATGAAGCGCGCCCAGATGTTGAGGATGTCGATGACCTCACGCGACAACTTCTTGAATCCCCAGGTCTCGTAGGCGTGCACGACGAGGTCGTCGTCGCCGCGCTCGAGCCCGTGATAGAGATCGACCACGCCTTGCGTGAAGCTGGGCGGAAAGATGCGGATGCAACCAAAATCCAACAGGTTGATCCCGGCCGCCGCGCCCGTCTCGTCCGCGAAGACCGAGTAATTGCCGAGGTGCGGGTCGCCGTGGATGACGGCGAAGCGCGAGAACGGCCACCACCAGGCGGTATAAAGCGCCTGGGCGAGCGCGTTGCGGGTCTCCAGCGGCGCCTCCTTATAGGCGAGCAGCTTTTCGCCCTCGAGCCAGTCCATGGTGAGCAGGCGGCCGGTGGACAATTCCGGCCACGCCGTGGGCACGCGAATGGCCGGCTTGTCCGCCAGCATGCGCCGATAGAGCGCGAGGTGCTTGGCCTCGCGCTTGTAATCGAGCTCCTCGCGCAGGCGCGCGGCGATCTCGACGGCGATCTCCGAGGTGTCGAGCGCCGGATCCATGCGCTTGCGCAGGTTCATCAGCAGCTTGAGCTGGGAGACGTCGGCTTCGACCGCCGACTGCATGTCCGGGTATTGCAGCTTGCAGGCCAGTTCCGAACCGTCGAGCGCCAGCGCCTTGTGCACCTGGCCGAGCGAGGCGGCGGCGGCGGGCTGATGCTCGAAGCTGGAAAATTTCTGCTCCCAGCCGGCGCCGAGCTCGGCCTGCATGCGGCGCTTGACGAAGGCCCAGCCCATGGGCGGCGCCTGGCTCTGCAGCTTGATCAGCTCGTTGGCATATTCGGGGGGCATCACGTCGGGGATGGTGGCGAGGAGCTGCGCCACCTTCATGATCGGGCCCTTGAGGCCGCCGAGCGCGGCGGTAAGCGCCGCCGCATCGCCGGCGCGGTCGGCGGGGCGGCCGAACACGCGCTGGCCCGCCATGCGCGCGGCAACGCCGCCGACGCTGGTGCCGACGCGCGCATAGCGGCGGGCGCGGGCGGAGAAGCGGTTCTTTTCGTCGTCGCTGGGGGGCATGGGTGCTCGGGGGCTGGACCTTTCACCCCTATTTAGTGTCCGCCGACGGAAAAATAAGATGAAACTCTCTATTCGTTCGGCCAGTTGTCCCTGATCCAGCGGACCAGACTATCCTCGCTGACCTCGCCGGCCGCGAGGGCCAAGAACATCTTCGTAGCGATTGCCTGGTCGGGCGCGAAGCGAACGCCATTCTTGCGCAAGAGCGTCATCATGGTCATGAAGGCGATGCGCTTATTGCCGTCCACGTAGGCGTGGTTCTTGGCCAAACCGAAAGCGTAGGCGGCGGCGAGCACGGCGAGCTCCGCCTGTTCGTAATGCCATTTGTTGACGGGTCGCTCGAGCGCGGAGCGCAACATGCCTTCATCGCGCAGACCGGGCGCACCGCCGAAGCGGCGAAGCTGGCGGCTATGAAGTGCAATGACCTGTTCGTTGCTGATCCACGCTGGTTCCGAGGGCTCGGTCATCGGAGCTTACTTGGCGAGAGTCGCCAGCGTATCCCGGTATTCGTCCATGATCTCGTCGGCGATTTCCATCGTCTTTTCGAAATCCGGATCGTAGGGCAGCGCCTGAAAGCCGCCGCCCGGCAACTCGCTGATGTGCAGGATTTGCCCACGCTTGAGGTCGAGCCGCTGCATCATTTCGCGCGGCAGGATGACGCCGTCGGAATTGCCAATTTTCTTGATCTCGATCTTCATGAGCCGACCTCATCTACTGCCGTTGTACCGATGTATAACCATTGTATTACGTTTGTTCAACGGCAGAACAAGTCATTGATAGAATAAGAATTAAAAGGCCGGCGTCCCATTCGGCCGCGGCCTGCCGCCTCACTCCGGATTGGCGCGACGGCGCGGTCTTGGCCTCGCGAAGCGCCGGGCCGTCTGCTCCGCGGCGGCGGCGATCTTGCCGGTCGCCTCGGCCACCGTGGCCAGCGAGGCGGCATCGTCGCTCCCCGGCTTGTCGTCCGCCTCGGCGGCTGGCTTTGCCGCCAGCCAATCGGCAAATGTCTCGTTTTTGCGCGGCGCGCAACGGTCCGGTGGCGTGCGCAGCGGGAACAGCTTGTCGAGCTGCGCGATGTCGTCGCGCGCGCAGGGGTTCGCGTCCGGGTCGAGATGCGCGAAATCATCGCGGCGGTCGAAGAAGCGATGCGTGGCGTGGAAGCCGAGCGCGCGATAGGCCTCAAACTGCTCCTCGGAGAAGAGCTGGTCGAGCGTGGTCTCGTGCGGGAAGGCGCTATAGCGCTTCTTGTAATGGAAGATGTAGTCGTTCTCGTCGCCGGTCAGCGACGACTTGATGTAGACGAGAATGCCGCGTCGCTTGCCCGGATAACAGATTTCGCCGATCGCGACGTGCGGGCCGGCTTTCTTCGGCGCATCACCTTTGTCGTCGATCTCTTTTCCAGCTTTTTTGGTCATTTCGGAAATAGGCAGCCAGGGCAGATCGATGCGCACCCCGAGATCGACCAGCGCGAAACGCTCAAGCACGTTGAATGAGCCGAAAGCCATCGAACTGTCGCACTCCGCGTCGACGGCGATGATGACCTTGCAGCGGCGGCGCAGCAACTCATAGATGCCCAGGTTTTCGATATGGCCTCCGTCGCTCAAATAGACCGAGTGCCGCTTCTCATTGAGCATCCCGAACATCTCAGCGAGGAAATAATAGTTCGAAAAGGCGCCCCAGACCGCGTGCTCGCCGAGCTTGCGTGGATTGCGCAACCAGTAACCGAGGCGAATATTGAGCAGAGCCAGCGTCGCAATGAGCGGCTTGATGGTGCTCGCGCCCATGTTCGACGAAAACGCCGCGCCCGAGATCGCCATGACCGAACCGAGCCTCAGCTCCGGCGCGCGATCCTGCATGTCTTTCGTCCGAACGTAGCCGGTCGTCTTGCTTCCGATGTATTCATGACTGAACAGGAAGAAATCGGCGTTGCGCCCGCGGCGGTTCACCTCCTTCGATCCGCCGACATTCAAGGCGCTATTGACCAGGATGTAAGGACTGTACTCGTCCGAAAGATCGCCAAGCTTCGGGTCGACAGGATCGAGCGGCTTCTCGACGCCATCCACGACAGGAACCTCATCGCGCGGCTTGAACAGGAACGCCTTGCTCAGCCGGTCGCGATAGAGTGCGTGCAGGGAATTCGCATTCGGGCGCAGAATGAGGGTAAGGAAAAAGCAGACAATCGCCGCGACGACGTAGCCCGATATTATAAGATAGTCGAAATGGTGATGCAGGGGCTGCGTGGTGGCGAGAGAGAAATGGAACGGCGAGTACATGCCCCAATAGCTGAGCTGCAGCGAAATCACCCAGAGCAAGAGCGGAATGATTGCGCCTGCAACATAGACGACAAGACTTGTCGCATGCCCCCAAGCCTGCTGTGTCCAGCGCTCCGCTTCCTTTGACCGCTTGATGAAGTCGGCGATCTTGTCCGATAAGAAGGCGAATGCCGCCGACACCGGCGCCAGCACGACGATGATGCCTTTGATCCAGGTCACTGCCCGCTGGAAAAAGCCGCCCGTCTCCGCCGCCGCATGCACCGCATTCAAGATGTAGACCTGCAGCTCGAAGAACAGCACGCCGGCGAGCAGCACGAGCAAAAACCATCCTGCGCGCGCCCAACCACCGCCGAGCTCGCTGGTTCCGACACAAAATGACCGCCACAGCCCCCAAATGATGACGAACAGAAGAATGATCGCGGCGAGGACGCCGCTCCAGACAAATGTGCCAATCCGAAGACCCGGGTGCCACACGAGAAAGATATTGATCAGCGCAAGGGCGCACAAAAATTCCAGCAGCATGATGCCGTTCGCCACCAGGCCGCGTGCGTAGATAGCGGCGTTGCGGAACAGATCGAACGGGCCGTTCGGAAACAGATAGTTAGAATAATCCCGTATGTGCTGGAGCGACGGGGTCTCGTCCTGCGTCAGTTTGCTGGCGAACGGAAACTCTCCCGCCGTCTCTTTCAAACCCGACGCCAGCGAGCAGCCGATATAGCCGCCGCCCGAGACCGTCGACATGTAGTCGATCTTTTCGAGGACATTGTGCGTATGAAGCGCCTGCAGCGCGCCGAGGCAGAAGGCGGCGGAACGGATGCCGCCGCCCGACAACGCCAGCCCGACCACCTGTGAGCTTTCGGTGGGCCGCAACGGCGTCTCACCGTCACTCATCGCGAGTTTTTTACCGTCGAGTGTCTCGTCTTCAAGCGTGATCTGCGAGTCCTTAGATCGGCGCTTGTTGATAGACCCGATCTCGCATTCAAATACCGTGTTAAATCGTACAGGGTCCCCGTCCGGCATCGGCCTACCCTCCCCGCAGTATAGCCTAGCGCGAGGCCGATCCGGTTTCAATTAGGGATTGCGCCCCCTTACGAGATCGCCTCCAGCTCGCTGATCAGGTTGGCGATGACATTGAGCCCGCCGTCCCAGAATTTCGGGTCGCGCGCGTCGAGGCCGAAGGGCGCCAGCAGCTCGGAATGGTGCTTGGTACCGCCGGCCGAGAGCATTTCCAGGTAGCGCTCGGCAAAGCCCGCGGCCGAGTGCTCGTAGACGGCATAGAGCGAATTCACCAGGCAATCGCCGAAGGCATAGGCGTAGACGTAGAACGGCGCGTGGATGAAGTGCGGGATGTAGCACCAGAAGGCCTCGTAGCCGGCTTTCAACTCGATGGCGGGGCCGAGGCTCTCGCCCTGCACCGACATCCAGAGCTCGCAGATCTTGTCGCTGGTGAGCTCGCCGTTGCGCCGTTCCAGGTGCAGCTTGCGCTCGAACGAATAGAACGCGATCTGCCGCACCACGGTGTTGATCATGTCCTCGACCTTGGCCGCGAGCATGGCCTTGCGCTGCTTGCTGTCGCGCGTCTCGGCGAGCAACTTGCGGAAGGTGAGCATCTCGCCGAACACGCTCGCGGTTTCGGCCAGCGTCAGCGGCGTCGGCGCCATCAGCGGCCCGTTCGGCGCCGCCAGCACCTGGTGCACGCCGTGGCCGAGTTCGTGCGCGAGCGTCATCACGTCGCGCGGCTTGCCCATGTAGTTGAGCAGCACATAAGGATGTGCCGAGGGCACGGTCGGATGCGCGAAGGCGCCCGGCTGCTTGCCGTCGCGAACGGCCGCATCGATCCATTTCTTCTCGAAGAAGGCGTCGGCGACATCCGCCATTTTGGGCGAGAAGGCGCCATAGGCGGTGAGCACGGTCTTGCGCGCGTCGGCCCAGGAGATCGTGCGCTGCGGCACCTTCGGCAGCGGCGCGTTGCGGTCCCAATGCGGCAGCCTCGTCTTGCCGAACCATTTCGCCTTCAGCGCGTAATAGCGGTGCGACAGCTTGGGATAGGCGGCGCGCACCGCTTCGACGAGCGCCTCCACCACCTCCGGCTCGACCCGGTTGGCGAGATGGCGCGACTCGGCGACGTCCTTGAAGCCGCGCCAGCGGTCGGAAATCTCCTTGTCCTTGGCGAGCGTATTGGTGATCAGCGTGAATGTGCGCAGGTTCTCCTTGAAGGTGCGCGCCAGCGCCTCCGACGCCATGCGTCGCTTCTTGCCATCGCTGTCGACCAAAAGATTGAGCGTCGGCTCGATGGCGAGCTGCTTGCCGGCGATCCTGAAACGCAATGAGGCGATGGTCTCGTCGAACTGGCGATTCCAGGCGGCATAGCCGGTCACCGACTTCTCGTGGAACAATTGCTCGACCCGGTCCTCGAGCTGATAGGGCTTCTCCTTGCGCACGTCCTCGATCCACGGCCGATAATGGCCGAGCGCGGGATCGGCCATGGCGGCATCGAGCGCGGCATCATCGATGCGGTTGAGCTCGAGCGTGAAGAACAAGAGATGCAGCGAGGCGGCGGTGATGCGCTCCTGCAGGTCGCCGTAGAACTTGGCGCGCTTGGGATCGGTGGTGTCGCCGGCATAGATCAACGAAGCATAGGAGATCAACCGGCCGAGCTTGTCCTCCAGCGCCTCATAGCGCTTGACCGCCGCGGCGAGCGAACGCCCGGCGCCCTCGCCCACCGCCATCTCGATGAGCTTGCCCTTGTAGGCCTGCTCGAAGGCGCGGCATTGGTTCTCGCTGTTCTCCAGATCCCACTTCAGCTCCGCGCTGTCCATGCCCGGATAGAGATCGTTGAGATTCCATTCCGGCAGCGCGCCGAGACGGGGCGACTTCTTCGACTTCGATTTCTTCTGCGACGCGCTCTTGGCCATGGGGGGGACAATGTCGGGTGAGAGGAATTTCAGGCGTTAAGACATTATTTATGGTCGCGGGCGTGGCGATGCGATGGCCCGGCACGATTTTTTCCCCAGTTTCCGCCGGCGGTTGGCGCCGCAATGGCCCCGCTTTCGGGGTCGTATTTAACAGCCCATTAAGGCCAAAGCGCGAGATTGCGCCAAATCGGCACACCGCCGATGTCTGGGGGCCTCAAATGTCCGAACGCGTGCTCATCGTCGACGACGATCCGGTGCAACGCCGGCTGCTGGAAGCGATGGTGCAGCGCTTCGGCTACCGGACGCTCAGCGCCGAGGGCGGCAATGCCGCGGTCAAGCTCGTCACCGGGCCGGAGGGCGCCGAAATCGACGGCATGGTGCTCGACCTGGTGATGCCCGACCTCGACGGACTCGGCGTGCTGGCGCGCATGCACGACGCCGGCCTCGATATCCCGGTGATCGTGCAGACCGCCCATGGCGGGATCGACAATGTTGTGTCGGCCATGCGCGCCGGCGCCGTCGACTTCGTGGTCAAGCCGGCCAATGCCGAGAGATTGCAGGTCAGTTTGCGCAACGCGCTCGCTGCGCGCGCACTCGCCGGCGAATTGAAACGCATCAAACGCCGGCATGACGGCACGCTCAGTATCGCCGACATCATCACCCGCTCGGACGCGATGCATCCGGTGCTGCGCGCGGCGGAGAAGGCGGCAGGCTCCGCCATCCCGGTGCTGATCGAAGGCGAGTCGGGCACCGGCAAGGAATTGATCGCCCGCGCCATCCACGGCTCGGGCGCGCGCCTGGCGAAGCCCTTCGTCGCCGTCAATTGCGGCGCCATCCCGGAGAACCTGGTCGAGTCGATCCTGTTCGGACACGAAAAGGGCTCGTTCACCGGCGCCACCGAGAAACACACCGGCAAGTTCGTCGAAGCCGACGGCGGCACGCTGTTCCTCGACGAGGTCGGCGAATTGCCGTTGCCGGCGCAGGTGAAGCTGTTGCGCGCGCTGCAGGAGGGCGAAGTGGAGCCGGTCGGCGGGCGCAAGGCGCTCAAGGTCGACGTGCGTATCATCTCGGCCACTCATCGCGATCTGATCGCCGACGTGAAGGCCGGGCGCTTCCGCGAAGATCTGTTCTATCGCCTGCACGTCTTTCCCATTCACGTGCCGCCGCTCTGCCGGCGCGCGCAGGACATCCCCGAGCTCGCGCGCCACTTCCTCGCCCGCATCGCCGCCGAGGAAGGCAAGCGCGTGCGCAGCCTCAGCGGCGAGGCGCTGACGCTGCTCGCCGCCTTCCGCTGGCCCGGCAATGTGCGCCAGCTCGAGAATGCGATCTTCCGTGCGGTGGTGCTGGCCGAGGGCGAGGAGCTCGGCGTCAACGAATTCCCGCAGATCGCGGTGCAGGTCGACGGGGACCTCGGCACGCCCATGATTGAGCCGTCGCCGGCCATGGCGGCGCCCTGGCCGGAGCCGGAGACCGATGCACAGGCGCCGGTATTGGCGCCCGCGGCGCCGTCACTGCGCCTGACCGACGCGCAAGGCGAGGTGCGGCCGCTCGAAGACGTCGAACGCGAAACAATCCGCTTCGCCATCGCGCATTACCGCGGGCAAATGTCGGAAGTCGCGCGACGGCTCAAGATCGGACGCTCGACGCTCTATCGCAAACTGGAGACGCTGTCGGCCGACGAAATCTATGCCGACCATGGTGAACGCGCGCGGCAAAGCGCCGATGCGGACTGAGAAGCGGCACGGGATTTAACCATCCGGTCCGCGCGTTAGCCGTGATGACAAGTTAACGAGACTGAGGCGCGATTTTCGTTCGTATCGCGGCGCATCGATCCCCATTATGGTCGGGGTTCGACCGCGAAAGATGTGGCGAGTGGAGTGGGGTATCATGCGTAAGGGACGAAGCGGCCGCCGGTTTGCCGGCTTGACGCTGGTCGCGAGCTTGGCGGTGTCGCTTCCGCCGTCAGTGACGCACGCGCGCGACGCCCGCGACAGCCAGTCGTCCAACGTCCGCACCGTCGACCGTACCGCCGCGCCGCTGCCGCCCACGCCGCCGACAACTGCGGCGAGCGCGCCGCCCGCCACCGAAGCCAATCTCGATCTCAGGGGCATGCTCGGCCACGTGACGCCGATCGGACGCCTGATCAGCGATAAGCTGCGCGCGCTCGTCACCTCCGACGAACTGGACAAGCGCGTCAATTGGGCACCCGACCGCGAGGCGGTCGAGCGCTTCTATGCCGCGCGCGATTACGCGCCGGTGTGGATCAGCGACGGCGCCTTCACCGCGCGCGCCAAGGCGGCGATCGCCCGGCTTCAGGCCGCGGCGGCCGAGGGCCTCGATCCAGCCGACTATCCGGCCCCCAAGCTCGCGTTGGACGCCACCCCCGAAACCGTGGCCGAAGCGGAACTGACACTCACCAATTCCGTGCTCGATCTTGCGCGCCACATGGCCATCGGCCGCATCGCGCCGCGGCGGGTCGTGCCGCAGATCGAATACGGCTCGCATACGCCCGACCCCGCCGATATCCTGAAGACCATCACGCAGGCGCGCGACATCGATGCCGCCTTCGCCGGCTATGATCCGTCGGCGCAGGATTTCCAGGCGCTAAAGGCGAAGCTCGCCGACCTGCGCCGCCCGCGCGGTGACGAGGGCGCCCGCATCCCCGATGGCCCGATGATCAAGCCCGGCAGCAGGGACCCGCGCGTCCCGGCCTTGCGCGCGCGCTTCCATGTCGGAGGGAAGTCGGGTGACACCCGCTACGACCGTGCGCTCTATCATGCGGTGCGCCGCTTTCAGCGCGAGCATCAGTTGCGCGACGGCGGCACCATCGGCCCCGACACGCTGGCCGCGATCAACGGCCCCAGCCGCGTTCAGGTAATCGAGACCATCGAAGCCAATATGGAACGCTGGCGCTGGCTGCCGCGCGATCTCGGCGACACCTATGTGATGGTCAATGTCCCGGATTATTCGCTGAAGGTCGTGCACGACCATCGCGTGGTCTGGCGAACCAAGATCGTCGTCGGCAAGCCGACGACGCCGACGCCGCTGGTCAGCGCGCCGATGCGCCAGGTCATCGTCAACCCGTCCTGGTACGTGCCGCAATCGATCATCGAGAACGAGCTGCTGCCGGCCTATCAGAACGACCCCAACATCTTCGACCGCATGGGGCTGCAGATGAAGAAGGGACCGGACGGCCATATCACCGTGGTGCAGCCGCCCGGCGCCGCCAATGCGCTCGGCCGCATCAAGTTCGTCTTCCCCAACAAATTCCAGGTCTATCTGCACGACACGCCGCAGAAGCGCCTGTTCTCCCACGACAAGCGCGCCTTCAGCCACGGCTGCATGCGCGTGCAGGACCCGACCAAGTTCGGCGAAGTGATGTTGTCCCTGGCCATGAACGAGCGCACGCCGAATTCGCGCCAGCTCAGCTCGATGTTCGGGCATGCCGAGCACGACTTCAAGCTGGTCAAGCAGCCGATGGTGCATCTGACCTATCAGACCGCCTTCGTCGACGACGACGGCAAGCTGCAACTGCGCGACGACATCTACGGTTTCGATCAGCGCATCCACACCATCCTGCACAGCAAGGAACGGCGCATCGCCGACGTGCCGCCGCCGCCGGATCCCAAGCGCGACCAGGCGACGCTCAAGAGCAGCCAAGAAATCCTGCGCCGGGTCGAGCGGCGCGAGGCGCAAAATCCCGTCGTCTTCTTCGACCGGCTTTTCCGTTAGCTGCCGGACATTAGGGCATCATCATGCTACCGAAGCCCGTCCGCGCGCGCCTCGGCGGCCTGCCCGGGCGATCAAAATGTCATCTTGGCCCTTTTTAGCCACGTTCCGAGGCTAGTAAACTCGGACCGGGGGGCGCTCGTCTGGGACGAGGGGCGCTCGGGGACGCCCGTAAGGATGCGTTAACCGAACCCGACAACACTGAACGGGTCGTCGTCGCGGCGGCCGGCGTAAACTTGTGGCGACGATCGTGGGACGACGCTTTTTACGGAAAAAAGCAGTGTGGGGTAACGGGGCGCGCAGCCAATCGATTGTGACGGCGCTGGCGCGCAACGGCGCCCGGCTCGGCCTGACCGGCCTCATCCTGTTCGGCGCCGTCAGTTCGTTGCAGAACGCCGTCGCCGAAGGCGATACCCGCACCCTCACCTTCCATCACGTTCACACCGGCGAAGACATCACCGTGACCTACCGGCGTAACGGCCGCTACGACGCCGGCGCGCTGAAGAAGCTGGACTGGTTCATGCGCGACTGGCGGCGCCAGCGCGAAACCCACATGGACCCGCGCCTGTTCGACATTCTCTGGCAGGTCTATCGCGACGTTGGCGCCAGTAAGCCGATCGAGATCATCTGCGGCTATCGCGCGCCCTCCACCAACGCCATGCTGCGCGCGCGCTCAGGCGGTGTCGCGCGCTTGAGCCAGCACATCCTCGGCAAGGCCATCGATTTCTTCATTCCGGGCGTGCCACTGAAGACGATCCGCGAAATCGGACTGAAGCTGCAGCGTGGCGGCGTCGGCTTTTATCCGCGCTCCGGCTCGCCCTTCGTGCATCTCGACGTCGGGACCGTACGCCACTGGCCGGGCATCTCGCGCCAGGAACTTGTCAAGCTGTTCCCGGACGGCCGCACCGTGCATGTTCCCGCCGACGGCAAGCCGTTGCCGGGCTATGCGCAGGCGCTCGCCGACATCGAGCGGCGCGGCAATGTACCGAATGCGCGCTCGCTCAAGGCCGCGCGCGCGGCCGGCCTGATCACCGCCAAGGAAGAGAAGGTGGCGGAATTGGTGGGCCAGGGCCGCCGCGGAACTCTGGTCGCCATGGTCGAGTCCGGCACGGGCCGCGATTTCGCCAAGCCGGGTGCGGCGCCGATACCTGAGGCCAAGCCGGCCCGCACCGTACTGGCGAGCCTGAAGCACACCGGGCCGGTCGTGCAGCACGCCAACGTGCCGCTACCGGCGGCGCGGCCGAAGCTGCTGGCGCTCGCCTCGATCGCCAGCAAGCCGGCCAGCGCGCCGAACATAACCGTGGCGGCGGCCAATCTGTTCGATGCGCGCGGTATCTGGACCCCCGCGGTCGACGCCGATCCGGAGCTGGCGCCCGCGAAAGTGGCGCCGTTTGAATTGGCGGCCAACGGCACGCCGACCACCACCGGCAGCACTGGCGACGACACGGTGGGCGGTGCGCTGGCTTACGCGCCGGAACCGGCGCCGGCCGCGAGCCGGCCGACCCGGGCGCGGCCGATGGGCACGCATGTGCCGGGGCTGATCTCGACCGCCTACGCACACGGCGCCCGCGCCAATGGCGTGGCGGCCAAGCCGCTGTTCGCGTCGACCATGGCGATCGGCGGCCAGAATTGGGGCAGCCCCTGGCTGCGCGCCGCCCTGCTGACGCCGAACGTGTCCAGCTTCCTCACAACCTCGCGCATGGCCAAGCCCGATCCGCGCTGGATGGCCGAGCTGTTGTACACGCCGACGCGCTCGGTGGTGATGACCTTCGGGCCCGATCCGCAATATGGCATGCTGGCGAGCCGCTTCAGCGGCACCGCCGTGGTGTTCCTCGCCACCGCCAGCTTCACCAGCGCGCAGACGGCGTCGCTGCAGTAGCGGCGTGTGAGCGCGGTGCTGCCGGCCGCTCCAATTTCATCGAGACAATGAATTCGTCATTCCGGGACGGCCCATGGGACCGGCCCCTGAATCCATGCCACGCCACATTGGGGTTATGGATTCCGGGCCCACCCCCATAGCGCGTCGAAGACGCGCCATGGCGGCGTCCCGGAATGACGAAAGAGGATCGATGGCGCGGCTCGGTTTCAAGTGCCGCGACTGTGACAGGTTACTGCAACATCCCCAGCGCGTGCATGTAGGTTTCCAGCACCTCCTGCTGCTCGCGCCGCTCGTCGGTGTCGAGCTTGCGCAGGCGCACGATGGTACGCAGCGCCTTGATGTCGAAACCGTTGCCCTTGGCTTCGGCATAGACGTCGCGGATGTCGTCGGAGGTCGCCTTCTTCTCCTCCTCGAGCCGTTCGATGCGCTCGATGATGGCCTTGAGCTGGTCCTTGGCGAACCGGGTCCTGGCTTGTTCTGTATCGTTTTCGGCCGCAGCACTCGCAGGCATCGAGGTCTCCTTGAACGGCGGCCGGACCGGAGCGTCCCGCCGGCTCGCCAAAGGAGCATTCGGATTTGCACGCCCTCAGGTCAAGCCGGGGACGGCGTCATCCACGCTGTTCACAAGCGCTAATGCTGGGGCCTTGCCTTTTCGAACGCCGCCTTCTTTTCCGGGCTGGCTTCCTTCTGGTATTTCTTGCGCCATTCCTCGTAGGGCATGCCGTAGACGATCTCGCGGCTCTGCTCCTTGCTCATCGGCACGCCCTGCGCGTCGGCGGCGTCCTTCATCCAGTTCGACAGGCAATTGCGGCAGAAGCCGGCGAGATTCATCATGTCGATGTTCTGCACGTCGGTGCGCGAGCGCAGATGTTCGACCAGGCGCCGGTAGACGGCGGCTTCGAGCTCGGTGCGGGTCTTTTCGTCCATCTTTGCGCTCCCTGTGGCCTGGTCCCAGCAAGATAATGAACCGCGGGCGGTTTCGCCACCGGCCCAATGCCTGCCCAAAACCGGCTCAAGACCGGCCCAGGACCGGCTCATGAAAAGCCCCGCCGGACGCGGGTCCGGCGGGGCTCGTTCCGTTCAGACCCGGATCAGGCGCCGCGCAGGGCGGTCTTGACCCGTTCCGGCGTCATCGGCAGTTGCCGCAGCCGCCGGCCACCGATGAGCTTGGCAACGCCGTTGGCGATCGCCGGCGCCACCACCGGCACGCCGGCCTCGCCGATGCCGGTCGGCGCGTTGTCGGTGGAGATCACCTTCACCGCGATCGGCGGCACCTCGTTCATGCGCATAACGTGGTAGCTGTCGAAGTTACTCTCCTGCGGCTCGCCGTTCTTCAGGTGGATCTGCTCGGTGAGCGCGGCGCCGAGGCCGAACAGGATGGCGCCTTCCATCTGCGCCTCGATGTTCTTCGGCTGCACCGCGATGCCGGGGTCGACCGCGGCCCAGACGTGGTGGACCTTGATCTTGCCGCTCGCCTGGTCGAGCGAGACCTCGACCACCGCGGCGGTGTGGGTTTCGAGCGAGTCGGAGTAGGCCAGACCGAGCGCGTGGCCGTCGGCCGGCTTGCCCTTCCAGTTCGACATTTCGGCCACCGCCTTGAGCACCGCGACGGACCGCGGATGCTTTTGCAGCATGGAAATGCGCAGCTCGAGCGGATCGGCACCCTTGGCGGCCGCGATCTCGTCCATCATGGTCTCGATCGCGAACTTGGTGTAGCCGGCGGAAATGCCGCGCCAGGCGCCAATCTCGAATCCGCTCTGAGCGCGGACATAGTCCACGTGCTGCGCCGGCACGGCATAGCGGAAGTCGCCGTTGCCGGCCGAGACCGGGTCCTTGCCGCCGATCGCCTTGAACAGCGGCGGGATGGCGCGGGCGAGATAGGACTGCGCCACCACGCGGTGACGCCAGCCGACGATCTCGTTCTTGTCGTCGAGCCCGACCTCGATGCGCTGCGCCGCGAACGGACGCCACATGTCCTGGGTGACGTCGTCCTCGCGGCTCCACACCACCTTGACCGGCGTGCCGGGCATGGTCTTGGCGAGCAGCACCGCCTCGAAGGCGACATCCCAGTCGGTGCGCCGGCCGAAGCCGCCGCCGAGGAACGGACGCTCGACCTTCACCATGTTCGGCTTGGTGCCGCCCGCGATGGAGCCGGCAAGCTCCATGTCGATGACCGACTGGTTCGAGGTCCAGATGTGCACGCGGCCGTCCTTGACCACGGCGGTCGCGTTGAGCGGCTCCATGCAGCAATGGGCGACGTGATCGACCACGTAATTGGCCGACAGCACCTTGGCCGCCTTGCCGATGGCGCCGGCGGCGTCGCCATGCTTGAGCATGTCGACGGCCGGATGCGACCGGTCGGCGGCGATCTTGGTGTACTCGGCGGCGAGCGACTCGTTGCTCCACTTGCGCGCCGGCGACGTGTTGGTCCAGGTGACCTTCAAGGCCGCCTTGCCCTTCATCGTCGCTTCCAGCGTCTTGCCGACCACGGCAACGCCGTTCGGCAATGCGTGCACGGCCATCACGCCCTTGACCGCCTTGGCCGCCTTGTCGTCGATCTTGTCCGGCTTCTCGCCCTGCACCGGCCGATGCAGGACCGAGGCATAGACCATGCCCGGCAACTGGGTATCGATGCCGTATTTGGCGCTGCCGTTGACCTTGAGCGGGATGTCGACCCGCGCCAGGTCCTTGCCGATATAGCGGCACTGGTTGAGCGGCTTCAGGTCGGCTTTCGTCGCCTTCGGCATCGGGTCAGGCATGGTCGCCGATTTGGCGATCTCACCGTAGCCGAGCGAGCGACCCGACTTCTTGTGCACGACCTTGCCGTTGTCGGTCGTCAGTTCCGACGCCGGCACCTTGAGCATGCGCACGGCATTGGCGATGAGGATCTTGCGCGCCTGCGCGCCGGCAAGACGCATCACCTCGAAATAGCCGTCCACCGCCTTGCTCGCCACGGTCACCATGTGGCCGTGGAATTTCGGATTGCCGTAGAGCTTCTCGTTGTCGGGCGCGGTCTGCTGATGCACCTTGGTCCAGTCGGCGTCGAGATCCTCGGCGAGACAGGCCGGCAAGGCCGTCAGGGTGCCTTGGCCCATTTCCACGGCCGGCGACATGATGGTGACGACGCCGTTGCTGGCAATAGAGACCCAAGCATTGGGCATGAAATCGCCGGCGGCGTCAGCCGGCAGCACGTTATTGAGGGTCCCGAAGCTGACCGCGATGCCGGCGGCGCCGGAGGAGACCAGGAAACTGCGGCGCGAAAGCGCTTGGATGTGCGTTGTCATGATCAAGCCCCCGCTGCGCGTTGAATGGCCGCGATGATGCGGTGGTAGGTGCCGCAACGACAGATATTCCCGGACATGTGCTCGATGATGTCCTCGCGCGTCGGCTTCGGCTTCTCCTTGAGCAGCGCGGCGGCCTGCATGATCTGGCCCGACTGGCAGTAGCCGCATTGCGGCACCTGCTCTTCGACCCAGGCCTTCTGCAGCGCGTGCATGCCGTTGGGCGACAAGCCCTCGATGGTGGTGACGTTCTTGTCGGCCACCATCGACACCTGCACCTGGCAGGAGCGCATGGCCTTGCCGTCGACATGCACCGTGCAGGCGCCGCAAAGGCCAGCGCCGCAACCGAACTTGGTGCCGGTGAGTTGCAGATGGTCGCGCACCACCCACAAGAGCGGCGTGTCGGGGTCGGCGTCGACGCGCGCTTTCTTGCCGTTGATTGTAAAGGATATCGTCATGCTTGTTCTCTCCCTCGAGAGCGTTGTTGTTGAAGCGCGGTAGCGACGCTCCGCGCATTTGTGGCCATCCACCGCACAACTGCAGCGACGGCAAACTCCCCGCCCGCCGTTTTGAGGACGGCAGTCTTGGTTGAGAATAATTATAGACGGATTTTTCCACCTTGGGCAGCGTTCGTTACGCGATGAAAGGCTATATGCGCGTTTTTCTCGCAGATTGATTTCTGCACTGCGGCAAACCGCGCAGGCCCCGCCAATTCGTTGGAGTACCAACGATTGGCCCCGCATCAGGGCTCACACGCACCCGCCGCGGCCGGCCGCCTTCGCGACACGCTTTCGCGACGAAAAATGGGGTCGCCCAAGCCGAGGCATCATGGCAATGCTACCGTCATGACGGTTCCCCCTCGTGCCTTCCTCGTCGACCTCTTCAACACCGCCGTCGCGGCGGCGCATCCGGCCAGCTGCCTGCCGCCGCTATTGCCCGAGCCGCCCCCGGGGCGGCTGATCCTGCTGGCGGCCGGCAAGGCGGCGGGGTCGATGACGCAGGTCGCCGAGGCGGTCTATCTCGACCGCCACTCGCTACCACCGCAGCGCCTCGCCGGCGTGGCGGTGGCGCGGCACGGCTATGGGCGGCCGACCCGGACGGTGGAAATGATCGAAGCGGGGCACCCGCTGCCTGACGCCGCTGGCCTCAAAGCGGCCGAGCGTGCGCTCGCGCTCGCCGACAGCGCCGGCGCCGACGACCTGGTGCTGGTGCTGATGTCGGGCGGCGCTTCCGCCAATTGGATCGCGCCGGCGGCCGGCATTTCATTCGAGGACAAACAGGCGGTGACGCGCGCGCTGCTGCGCTCGGGCGCCAACATCGGCGAGATCAACACGGTGCGCAAACATCTCTCGCGCATCAAGGGCGGACGGCTGGCGCGCCATGCCTATCCGGCGCGGCTCGCCACTATCGCCATCTCCGACGTGCCGAAGGACGATCCTTCCGCCATCGGCTCGGGTCCGACGGTGCCCGACCCGACGACACTTGCCGATGCGCGCGCGATTGTCGCCAGGTATGCGCTCACCGTGCCGCAAGCGATCACGCGCGCGCTCGCCGATCCGGCCAATGAATCGGTCAAGCCCGGCGATCCCGCCTTCGCGCGCAGCACATTCGCGCTCGCCGCGCGGCCGGCCGACGCGCTGGCCGCGGCTTCGGCAGCCGCGCGCGAGGCAGGCTATGAGGTCGTCTCGCTCGGCGACAGCGTCGAGGGCGAGGCGCGCGAAGTGGCGGGAGATCATGCCCGGCTCGCGCGGCAATTGCGGGCTCAAGGCAAGCGCGCGGCCATCCTCTCCGGCGGCGAATTGACCGTGACTATCCGCGGCGAGGGCCGCGGTGGCCCCAACCAGGAATACGCCCTGGCGCTGGCGATCGCGCTCGCCGGCATGCCCCGCGTTGCGGCGATCGCCGGCGACAGCGACGGCACCGATGGCGGTGCCGGCAGTGCCGACGACCCCGCCGGCGCCCTCGTCGACGGCGAAACCGTGAGCCGCGCCAAGGGTTTCGGCCTCGATCCTGCCGCCTTTCTCGCCGACAATGACTCGACTGGATTCTTCGCGGCCCTGGGCGATCTTCTGGTTCCCGGGCCGACCTACACCAACGTGAACGACTTCCGCGCCATCCTCGTTGACAGGCCGTGAGCGATCACGCGACAACCCTTCATCAGGCCAAAATCGACGCACCGTGATCGCATTGCCTTTCATCGCTCCCCGGCGCGGCACATCTGTCACTTTCACGCGTTATATGGCCGTGGCGCTGGTGCTGCTGGCGGTATCCGCCGTTCCGGCGCATGCCGACTTCAGGCTGTGCAACAACACCGGCAGCCGGGTGGGCGTGGCGCTCGGCTACAAGGACGGCCAGGGCTGGATCACCGAAGGCTGGTGGAATGTGACGCCACGCACCTGCGAGACCCTGCTGCGCGGCGCGCTGGTGTCTCGCTATTATTACATTTACGCGGTGGATTATGACCGCGGCGGAGAGTGGTCCGGCCACGCCTTCATGTGCTCTCGCGAGAAGGAGTTTACCATTCGCGGCACCGACAATTGCTTGGCGCGCGGCTATGACCGCACCGGCTTCTTCGAGGTCGACACCGGCGAGCAGCGCTCGTGGACGGTGCAGCTGACCGACACCGCGGAGAGCGGACCCGAACGGCCGCTGCTGCCGCTCGGGCCGTTACGCCCGCCGCATATGCCGGGACCGCCGCCGGGGCCCCCACCGCCCGGAGCCGGCAAGCGATGAGACGTCTGCGCCGCGCCAAGATCGTCGCCACGCTGGGGCCCGCATCCTCCGAGCCGGCCGTCATGGCGCGCCTGTTCAACGCCGGCGCCGACGTCTTCCGCATCAATATGAGCCATACCAGCCAGGAGCGCATGCGCGAGTTGGTCGCCTCCATCCGCGCTATCGAGCGCGACACAGGCCGGCCGGTCGGCATCCTGGTCGACCTGCAGGGTCCGAAGCTGCGGCTCGGCACCTTCACCGGTGGCTCGGCCATGTTGGTGAAGGGCGAGACATTCGTGCTCGACAGCGATCCGGCGCCGGGCGATGCCACGCGCGCTTTTCTGCCGCATCCGGAGATTTTCGGCGCCGCGGTGCCGCGGCATGCGCTGCTGCTCGACGACGGCAAGGTGCGCCTGAGCATCACCGAAGCGGGTGCCAAGCGCATGGTGACGCGCGTCGAGGTCGGCGGCAAATTGTCCGACCGCAAGGGCGTCAGCCTGCCCGACACCACCATCCCGTTCTCCGCGCTCACCGACAAGGATATCTCCGATCTCGAGGCAGCGCTCGATGCCGGCACCGACTGGGTGGCGCTGTCCTTCATCCAGCGGCCGGAGGACGTCGCCGAGGCCAAGAAGATCACCCGCGGGCGCGCGGCGGTGATGGCGAAGATCGAAAAGCCGCAGGCGCTGCATCGCCTGCCCGAGATCATGGAAATCGCCGACGCGCTGATGGTGGCGCGCGGCGATCTCGGCGTTGAAATGCCGCTGGAAAAAGTACCGGCGGCGCAGAAGCAGATGACGCGCCTCGGCCGCGCCACCGGCAAGCCGGTGGTGGTGGCAACGCAGATGCTGGAGTCGATGATCTCCTCGCCGGTGCCGACGCGGGCGGAAGTCTCCGACGTCGCCACCGCCATCTTCGAGGGCGCCGACGCGGTGATGCTATCCGCGGAATCGGCGGCCGGGCAGTATCCGGTGGAAGCGGTGGCCACGATGAACCGCATCGCCGAGGAGATCGAGAGCGACGATCTCTACCGCAGCATCCTTGACGCACAGCGCGCCGAGCCGGAGGCGACCGGCGCCGACGCGATTGCCGACGCCGCCCGCCATATCGCCGATACGCTCGATCTCGCCGCGGTGATCTGCTGGACCTCGTCGGGCTCGACCGGCCTGCGGGTCGCGCGCGAGCGACCGCGGCCACCGGTGCTGGCGCTCTCGCCCAATCTGTCGACCGGCCGGCGGCTGGCCGTCGCCTGGGGCGTGCACAGCGTGGTCACCGAGGACGCGCGCGATGTCGACGACATGGTCAATCGCGCCTGTCGCATCGCCTTCAAGGAGGGCTTCGCCAAGCCGGGGCAGCGCGTGATCGTGGTCGCCGGCGTGCCGTTCGGCACCCCCGGGGCAACCAACATGCTGCGCATCGCCTATGTGGGCGAGGAAGCCGCCGAGGATTGATCGCGATCGTCGGCTGATACGGCGCCGAGCGCTGCCCGCCGGCGCAGTTTTCTAAAATTTGCCGCTTCGCCACCATGCACAGAGCGACGATGGGTCTCTGTTATTGCCGCGGTGAATCGGCTCAATATGGCCATCTTTCCCAGTTGGGAACGTTTCACCGGATCGAAGCCTTGCGCGGGGAATCATGCGATTGAAATCGGCCACAGGCGCAGTTCTCGGCGCGCTGATCCTGCTGCTCGCATTCTGCGCAACCGATGCATGGGCGCAGACGCCGTCCGCGCCGACCGCGCCTGCCAATGCCGGCGCGCCGCCAGCGGCCAAGGTCGAGAAGGATCCGTTCGGCCGCGAGACGCCGCAGGGCATGGTTTCCGGCCTGATGAATGCGCTGGCGGCAGCCGACTACCAGCGCGCCTTGAACTTCTTCGCCACCGAGTCCGTGCCGGGCACGCGGAGCTGGTACACTCTGTCCGGCACCGAGCTTGCCCGGCGCTTTCAAGAGGTGCTCGATCGCGCCGGCAACGTCGTCACGCCGGCCGATCTCAGCAACGATCCCAGCGGCAACGTGAATGACGGGCTGGCGCCGGACATCGAGCGCTTCGGCTCGGTGAAACTGGCGCATCGCGAGGTGCCGCTGCTGGCCCAACGCGTGACGCGCGACGGCAAATCCTTGTGGCTGGTGTCAGACAGCACGCTGAAGGAAATCCCTTCACTGGCCAGGACGGTCGAACGCGGCCCCTCGGCGGGCGGCTTGGTCGATCTCTTCCCGGAAGGACCCAACATCGGCGGCGCGCCGGCATCACATTGGCTGATGCTCATGATTGCCGCCTGCCTGAGCTTCGTCGTCGCCTGGGTGCTCACCAAACTGCGTCGACCGATCGAACGCCTCATTCGGCGCGGCGGCGCGGAAAACAAGCTGTCGCGCTTCATCGAAACCTCCGCCGGCCCGGTGCGCATCCTGATCATGCTGCTGCTGTTCGGGATTGCCACGCAGGCACTGGAAGTCTCGGTCGTCGCGCGCTACCGGGCCTTGTTCATCGCGCAGATGGTCGGTTGGTTCGCGGTGACATGGCTGCTGTGGCGGTGGGCCAACGCCGCCAGCGAGGTCATTCTCGGGCAGATGTCGCGGCGCGGACAGCTCACCGCCTATTCCGCGGTCAGCTTTCTCAACCGCGCCTTCAAGGCGCTGCTCGCCATTCTCTTCATTGCCGCGCTGCTGCGTGCGTTCGGCGTCAACGTCACGGCCGGCCTCGCCGCTCTCGGTGTCGGCGGCCTGGCCATCGCGCTGGGCGCGCAAAAGCTATTCGAAAACCTGATCGGAAGCCTGACGCTGATCGCCGACCGCCCGGTGCGGATCGGCGATTTTTGCCGCTTCGGCACCACGCTGGGAACGGTTGAGGAGATCGGCATACGGTCGACGCGCATCCGCACGCTCGACCGGACGCTGTTGACCGTGCCCAACGGCGAATTCTCGTCGTTGCATATCGAGAATTTTTCGCAGCGCGACCGGTACTGGTTCCACCCCATCCTGAACCTGCGCTACGAAACCAGCGTCGATCAGATGCGACATGTGTTGCAATCGCTGCATTCGATACTCGCGCAGCATCCGAAGGTGGAATCCAACTCCGCGCGAGTGCGCCTGATCGGGCTCGGCGCCTATTCGCTCGATGTGGAAATCTTCGCCTATGTTTATGCGCGGGACTATTCGGGCTTCCTCGAGATTCAGGAAGGATTGCTGCTAAAATGCATGGAGCTCGTGGAGCAGAGCGGGACCGGCTTCGCCTTCCCCTCCAGTACGCTTTACCTCGGACGCGACAGTGGCCTGAACGAAAGTCGCACCCAAGAGGCTGAAGCGAACGTTCGCCGCCAACGCGAGAACGCGCGTTAGCGCCACGACCGTCGACAAAGCGGTCAAGCGAACTGCGCCAGGCCTACGGCCTGTCATCTTCCTGTGATCGTTGTTGCAGGCAATGCAGCGGGGCTGTGCAAGTTTTGAAACGGAGAAACGCCGCTAGATATCGCGGCCTTCGACTTCGTGTTCGAGCTTCTTGACCAAGTCGGGAATGCGCTCGATGCGCGGATAGATCTTGAGGGTGCGGCGAAAGACTTCCAGCGCCTGCTTGTCGTCGCCCATATCCTGCAGGATTAGCCCGAGGCCCGACAGCGCGCCGAAGTGGCGCGGCTCGCGCTTGAGCACCTGACGGATATCGGCCATGGCGCGGCCGTAGTCCCGCTTCATGTAATAAATGGTGGCGCGGCGGCTCCAGGCTTCGGTGTAGCTCGGCCGGATCTTGATGATGGCATCGAGCAGCGTGACCGCGAGATCGAGGTCCTTGTCCTCGACCGCGTTGCGTACGCGCGACATCAAGAGATTGGTGGTGTCGCTGCCCGACACCATCCACAAGGCCCAGATGCGGTTCTCGATCGCCTTGGCGGTTTCCTCGTCGGGCGCCTGCTTGAGCGCGCCGAACAGGAAGTCGAGATTGCGCGTTTGGTCGGTGCCCTTCCGCACATGCGGCAGCTTTTTCGGCGGCTCAACCCAATGGGGAGTCGCCGCCACCGCCGGTACGGCAAAAGTTACCGCCAGCAGGATCATGAGGGGCGTGAGGAATCGTGCGCGCATGGACGGAGGATAGTGTCTCCGCCGCTTGCGGCCAAGTCATGGCAAAGAAAGGGGCGCCCCGCCGGGCGCAGGGGATCAGCCCTGGCGCGCCTTGAAGCGGCGGTTGGTCTTGTTGATCACATAGAGCCGGCCCTTCCGCCGCACCAGGCGGTTGTTCCGATGCCGGGCCCGCAGTGATTTCAATGAGTTACGGACTTTCATGGGTCTCTCGGGTCACAGTTGGCAGGGTTCTAAGCACCCCACCCCCTCCTGTCAACGCAAAGCGTCCGTCGCAGACCGTATGTCCAGCCCCAGCCTGGCAATTTTGAGTGAGAAACCGCCCGAAAGGGAGGCGCATCGGAAGGCGGCCTGCGCCGGCGGCAAATATGAGGTGCCGCGCCGGTGCGGCCTGGCAGGCTTGCTTCGGCTATAGAACTTGTTTTTATGCTGTTGAACGCGCCGGTAGCGGCAGCGGGGACACCATTCGGAAGGCAAGCAGGCAGGTGCAGTACTATCGGGTTTCCGGGCTCTCGGTCGCGAGCGAGATCGTTCTTCCGGGGATGATCGCCAATACGGAGGCTTGCGCGCCCGAGGTGACCATCCGTCGCGGCCCGGTCCCGACGCAACTCAGCGCGCCCAGCACGGCCGGGCCGACCTGGCAGATCGCCGGCAACCAATTCTTGCTCAGCATTCCGGAGATCGCGCGCTTCCTGCTGACCGACGGCCGCGAAATCGTGTTCGCACCCGCGTCGGACGCCGCCATCGCCGATATCCCGATCTTCGTTCTCGGCACGGTGTTCGGCATCCTGCTGCACCAGCGCGAGCAGGTGGTGCTGCACGCAAGCGCGGTGCGAGTGAACGGCAAGGCCGTGCTGTTCTGCGGCGGCTCGGGCGCGGGCAAGTCGACACTGGCCGCGGCGCTGGCGCAGCGCGGCTATCCGCTGGTGAACGACGACGTCTGTACCATCGCGATCATCGACAATGTCCCTACCGTCTATCCGGATGGCCGACAGCTCAAGCTGTGGGCGCAATCGATCGAGCGGCTCGACCTGGCGCAGCGCCGCGGCGAACGGGTGCGCGCCAGCCTGGAGAAATTCTACGTCGAGCCGGCCGAGGTGTTCAGCGAACCGCTGCCGTTAGGCGCCATCTACATGCTGCGCGAGGAGCGCCCGCCGCACGTTGCCGGAATCGAGAAGCCCAATGTCGTCGATGCTGCGCTGATTCTGCGACGCGATGCCTACCGGCCGCTGCTGGTGCAACGCCTCGACCAGAAGAGCACCTATTTTCATGCCGCGACGGCGATCGCCAATTACGGAGGCATCTTCACCCTCACCCGCGCCCTCGACTTCTCCAAAATGCCAGACGTCATAAGCCGCCTGGAGCAGCACTGGCTCGATCTGCCTCTGACGGAGCGCGCGGCGTGATGCGCACGATCTGGCTCGCCTCCTACCCGAAATCCGGCAACACCTGGTTCCGGATGATGGTCGCCAATCTGTCCACCAAGGACGGACGGCCGGTCGATATCAACGATCTACCGGAACGCGGTGGCATCGCCAGCGCGCGGCAACCTTTTGATTACCTGCTGCTCATCGATTCCGGCCTGCTTACGCACGAGGAGATCGACTGCCTGCGGCCTCGCGTCTATGAGGAACTGGCGCACGGCGCCGCGGACGACGAATACGACACGCCGCCGGACGTCCCACGCGTCCGCTTCGTCAAGGCGCACGACGCCTATACCCTGACCCCGAAGGGCGAGCCGCTGCTCGCAGGCAGCCGCGGCGCCGCCGCGGCAATCGTTATCGTGCGCGACCCGCGTGACGTGGCGCCGTCGCTCGCCAATCACAACCAGACAAGCATCGACGTCGCGATCAATTTCATGAACGACCGGAGCGCCGCATTTTGCGCGAAACCGAGAGCGCAGCACAACCAGCTCCGCCAGCAGCTTCTCGGCTGGAGCGGCCATGTCGCGAGCTGGCTCGAGCAGACCGACATCCCGGTGCACCTTGTCCGCTATGAGGATATGCAGGCCGACACCGTGGGCGTATTTCGCCGCGCCCTGAAATTTGCCGACCGCCCGGCGAGTGATGAAGACATCCGCCAAGCCGTGGCCTTGGCGGACTTCACCGAATTGCAGCGCCAGGAACAGGAGAAGGGATTCCGCGAGGCGCCGCGGCCGCACAAAGGCGGACAATTTTTTCGGCGCGGCGAGGCAGGCGCCTGGCGTGACGAATTGACCGCCGAGCAAGTCGCCCGCATCGAGGCCGAGCATGCCCCAATGATGCGGCGGCTGGGCTATGAATTGGCCAGTACGCAGCCGACCAAGCAGGTGAAATCCGGAGAAGCGGCATGATGGTGCGCAAGCAGGGCGATTGGCTGGCGGCCAAGGTCGGCGACGAATTGGTGATGATGAGTGCGGAGAAGGGTAACTATATCGGCCTGAGCGAGGTCGGCGCCCGCATCTGGGAGATGATCGAGACGCCGCAGGAGATCGACACCTTGTGCATGCGGCTGCAGGACGAATATGACGTTGCGCCGGAGACCTGCCGCGCTGAAGTGCAGAGCTTTCTCGACGAACTGGTGAAGCATGGCGCAATCGCGCTTGATCCGCCGCAAACTGCGTAGGTTCGCGCAGGTCGGCTCCCGTCGTCGCGCGCTGCTGATCGAAGCGGTGTTTTGGCTCGCGGCGGCGCGACTGGCGCTGATCTTCATTCCGTTCCCGCGCCTGGCGCGCCGCCTAGGCGATTTCGTGCCGCCGAGCGACCCGCGCGCCCTGCGGGCGAAGGTCCCGGTCGAGGGCGAGGCAACGCTGGCGGCGGAAATCGGCTGGGCGGTGACGCGGGCGGCGCGCTACCTGCCGTTCAAGGCGGTGTGCCTGCCGCAAGCGATGGCGGCACGGATGATGTTGAAGCGGCGCGGGGTCAAGAGCGTCATGCATTTCGGCGCCGCCAAGGGCGAGGAGAAGCCGCTCGACGCCCATGCCTGGCTTGATGCGGCCGGCGTCGAGGTGACCGGCTATCCGGTGGCGAAGAATTTCGCCGAGATCGCGTGTTTCGTGTGAGGCCTTATCAAACCGGAGATCGACATGAGCCCGGAAGCGCGCAACATCGATCCCAATTCGGTCAGACCCGAAACCTTCAATCGGCTTAGTTACTTCCTGATTCCGCGGTTGATCGAGCCGGCGCTGGCGGATTTCTTCTGGTCTTACGTGCATATTCGGTTTGCCAGCCTACAACTGTCGTCCGGCGACGCTCAGGTACCGAACACACCGTCCGGCTATGGCGATCCGGCCTTCGATGGCCTGCTGGAGTATCTGCGTCCGCGCATCGAGGAGTGCGCCGGCCTCGCCTTGTATCCGACCTATTCCTATTTCCGTCTCTACAAGCGCGACGACGTACTTAAGCGCCATCGCGACCGTTCGGCTTGCGAAATCAGCGTCACGCTGAATATAGGGCAGGCGCCGGCGGCGCCATGGCCGATTTATGTCGAAAGACATGAGGGACCCTTCGAGGCCCTGCTCGAACCGGGCGACGCACTGCTGTACCGGGGCTGCGACTGTTTCCACTGGCGCGATCGCTACCAAGGCGACCACCTGGCGCAGGTGTTTCTGCATTATGTCGACCGCAACGGTTCGCACGCGGACGAGAAATTCGACCAGCGCCTGACGCTGATGCGGCCGCCAGGAGGCAAGCCTAACGAAGGCAACCAAGCCCCGGACGCGTGAATATCTTATTGCTTCGACGGGTGAGAGGCTGAAGTGGCAGGGGAACCCAACCAGAGCGGCGCGGCAACGTCGGCTGCCCACAGCATCATCCCGCCCTACCTCGTGCTGCGCGATTTTCTTGCCGAGGAGACGGTCGCTGGATTGCTCGATTTTGCGGTCGTCCATGAGGCCGCGTTTGCGCCGACCATGATCGGCCCGCCCGAGACACGCAAACTCAACCCCTATTTCCGAATTTCGGTCGGTATGCATGACCTCGGACGTTTCAGGCCCGTTCTGAAAGCGAAGATGCTCGGTCTTGTGCCCGAGCTGGTCGCCAAGTTGCGCACGCCGCCGCTAGAATCGCCCCAAATTGAAATTGAACTCGTCGCGCACAACGACGGCGCCTTCTACAAGAATCACATCGACACGCAGACCGCCGCGGACCGGCACGACATCCGCGTGTTGAGCGGCGTCTATTACTTCCATGCCGAACCAAAAGCGTTCGGCGGCGGAGCGCTGCGGCTTTATGCAATCGGGGATCCTCAATACAATTCATTTGTCGATATCGAGCCAGAGCACAACAGTCTGCTCGTGTTCCCATCCTGGGCGCCGCACGAGGTCATGCCGATAAGCTGCCCTTCGCGCCGCTTCATCAATTCGCGCTTCGCCATCAATTGCTGGGTGCGCCGGCGCAAGAAAGAAGCGGCGGCAACCGGACCTTAGACGATCGGCACGGGCGCGGTCTTCCCGCACCCAGGAATGCATGGTTGTCCCGGTCGACCAGCGCGGAAATCGATGGATGCACAGTCGGCGCCGCGATCGCCATGGCGCTCACGCATTGCCGTCCTCGACCCAGCAAATGAAGCGGCCGACATGCATCCCTCTGCCAAAGACGGCTCTGTACTCGACCATGCGACGTTGCGCGGCGGCCTCGTCATCCGGCCATTCCTCCAACAGGCGCTTGAGGCGGGGCAGATCGAGGAGCCGCCGCGCCAATGCCGAATCCTCAAATCGCTCAATCTCGTCCGCAAACAAATGCCGACGCGCCTCGAGAGGACGAAACCAGGGCGAGAAGTTGGCGCCCAGGCGCCGTTCATGAAGAATTTCAGGCGGCAGGCGATCGGCGAAGACCGCCCTGGCAAAGGAACGCGGTATGCCGTTTCGGCGGTAAAGCGGCTCCGGAACGGAAAGGGCGAACTCGAGCAAGCGCCGGTCAGCATGCGGGTCACGCATATCCATGCCGTCGCGTTGGCGTAATATGTCCACGGCGTCGCGATGAGGGCGTGAATTGTCGAATAGACGCTGCATACGGAGTTCCGTCGAATTCCATCCGTGCTGTTGCGACCACGGATCAATGCCCTCCTCCCGCCACTGGCGCTGCAAATCGTGTTCGGCAACGAAATCGGGGTTCAGAGCGCAATCGCGAGCGGCATCATATGCAACGCGGCCACGCAAGCGGTATACTACGTCCCGCAGGCCCTCAGGGCTGATCGGAAGGAGCACGTCGTGCAGCAGCGAGCGTGCCAAGCCGCGTTTGCCGTTACGCGATTGAATCAACAGTTCATGCGCGAACTGCCACCACGCTCCCGCACGCAACAACGCCTGCAACGCGAAGTCGCCCGCCCAACTCAGCCCAAAATTACCGCACCGACCGTGAAGAAATACGGAATGGCCGTCCGCCAACGCATGATCCCAAACTGTCGGACCGAGAGGTTGTTGAAGAGGTGAAAGCGATGGAACTGACGTCTGCGCAAAAAAACGCCGATCATCAGCATAGTCCGGATGTAAACGATCCCTCACGATGAAGCGCAGATCAATATGCGGGTAAAGCCGGCATAGTGCTTCCACCTTGCCGGCCTCATCAACATATTGTTTCCGGCTCAATTCAACTTGCCAGTCGGGCGGTGCCGCCAAAGTGTAACAGGTGATGGACCGGGAGCCGCCCATCCGCGCGACCGTCGCCGCAACGGCGCTCGAGTCGAGGCCTCCGCTGGTCGCGATGGCCACTTTGGATGTGTCCGATATGGCCGCAGCCACCGCCTGATCGAACAGTTCTCTCGCGCGATCAATATAATCTTGGTCGCGGCGAAATGCCGGTTGCGAATTGAGATTTAGGTTCCAGTAGACGCGATGATTGGCACCGCCGCGATCCACCGTCACCAGACAGCGACTGGGTGTCCGTTCGATGCCGCGATAGAACGTGCGCCGCGGGTCCCGCGCACAACCTGCCATGAAGTTAGCGAGGACGACCTCATCGATTTCTCTCGGAACTTCAGGCAATGCGAAAAGAACCGAAAGCACGTCGGAGAAAATGGCGAACCGATCATTGCGATGAAAGAAGACGGCGCGATGGCCGAGACAATCGCGTCCGAGCGTCAGACGGCGATCCCGGCCGTCCCATTTTGCGAATGAAAACGCACCGAGGCAGCGGGCAATGCCGGCATCGTTCTGAAGTTCCAGCATGCGCGCGAGAAGAGCCGCGTCAGTGACGCCCGCGCGATCCGCAGTTGCAATGCCGAGAGAGGAAGCGAGTTCGTCGCGATTATCGAGACGTGCGGAGGCCGCGAATAGGGAATATCGGTCGGTCCGCTCAAAGGGTGCCAGCGCGTCTGGGCCGAGGATGGACGAATCCATTTGGCTTTTGACGAAAATGGAATCATCGGTGCGGCGGACAAGAGCTTTGTCCCCCGTTCGAACCGCGACCGCGTTCGACAAGAGATTCTGGGCTTCATCGGTAATGGCTCCGCCGTCGAACCGAACGATTCCGGCAAAGCCCATCCAAAGCCACCACAGACAGCGATCAGGAATTCACGCCGGACGTCATGTTGACGTTATTAAAGGTCAGCTCGGACAGCACATTGGCATTGTTGATTGATGTATCACTGGCCGTTGTCGACATGATCACCACGGGGGTTCGCCAAATGCGCTTGCTCAGCTCGCTCGGCTGCCGCTCGGCGCCAAGCTCTCGGGGATTGCTTTTCATTCGTTGACGCCCCTTCTCTACGAAACGGTCGCGGCAAGAAACGCCCAATGCGCCACCTGTGGTTGCGCCATTCGGGTCTCCTAAGCAAGCTGGTAATCTGCTCCGTCTACAGCTTTTACGATACTAGCCAACCAGAACTTGCGGATCAACCGGCCGGAATACAACTAAAAGTATACTTGTATTCGTAATATAACCTGAAGTAGCATATATGCGAGCTTAAAACTTCGGGGAGGAGCGTGATGGCTCTGCCATATCTCGGTCAGATACAGCCGATGGGCTTCAATTTCGCCCCAAGGGGATGGGCGCAATGCAACGGCCAGTTGATGAGCGTCAGCCAAAACACGGCTCTGTTTGCGCTGCTTGGAACAACCTACGGGGGTAACGGCCAGACGACGTTCGGCCTGCCAAATCTGCAAAGCCGGGTCCCCCTCGGGTTCGGCACCCTGAACGGCGAGGCTTTTGTTCTGGGCGAGATGGGCGGTGTGGAAACGGTCACGATTACCAACAACACCCTGCCGTCGCACAGTCACACGTTTTCCGGCACCAGCGATTCGGCCGATGCCGGCTTGCCGACCAACGGCGACGCGCTGGCCAAAATCGCCGGGGCGGGAGACTTCTATTACGCCTCCGATGCCACGACGCAGTCACTCAACCCTGCTTCCGTTTCGATGGTCGGCGGCAATCAGGCGCATGAGAACCTTCAGCCTTACCTCGCCATCAACTGGTGCATCGCGACCAGTGGCGTCTTCCCGTCGCGCAACTGACCGCCACAATCAACTCAGCTTCGGAGGGCTCCTCAATGAGCGACGTCTTTCTTGGGCAAATTGTCATGTTTGCCGGCGGCTTCGCGCCACGCGGCTTTGCCGCATGCAACGGCCAGCTTTTGCCGATCTCGCAGAACTCAGCCTTGTTTTCGCTGCTCGGCACCGTCTACGGCGGCGACGGACGCACGACCTTCGCGCTACCCAACCTGCAGTCCCGCCTGTCGGTTCACTACGGCCAGGGCTCGGGCCTCTCGAACTACAATATCGGTCAGAGCGCCGGCAGCTCGAACGTAACGCTGACCACAAGCACAATCCCCGCGCACACGCACACGCTCAACGCCACCAAGACGACGGCCACGTCCACCACGATCGGCAACGCGCTCTTGCCCGGACAGCCCACGGGTTCCGGCGCGAGATTCTATGTGAAGCCGATTAACGGCGAGCCGGATCCGGTCATGTCCCCATTCAATAATTCAGTTTGTAGCTCGACCGGGGGCAGTCAATCGCACAGCAACCTGATGCCATCCCTGTGCATCACCTTCATCGTCGCCCTTCAGGGCATCTTCCCGTCGCGGAATTGAGGAGGGGCAACATGTCGGACCAGTATATCGGCGAAATTCGCGCCTTCGGCTTCAATTTTGCGCCCATTGATTGGGCCTTTTGCGACGGCCAGCTCATGTCCACCTCACAATATCAGGCCCTGTTTGCGATAATCGGCACGACCTATGGCGGCAACGGAACAACCACCTTCGCGCTGCCGAACTTGCAGGGCCGGGTGCCGATGCACTGTGGCACGAGCCCAGGTTTCAATACCACCTTGGGCGAGTTGCAAGGCTCGACGATGGTCACTTTGACCCCGTCGCAGATTCCCGGCCACAGGCATAACGTGAACGCGGCGAATCAGGGCGCTGGTGCAGGCGATGAGCGGGGACCGGTGCCGAGCGACACCTCCTATTTGGGGCCATCTTCGGCGTCAGATGGCGCATATAAGAAGACCCCCACCTCATTCACCGCGTCATTCTCACCCAAGGCGATGATGAATGCCGGCGGCTCGCAGCCGCATGAGAACATGCAGCCCTATCTGGCGCTGAATTTCTGCATCGCAGTGAACGGAATATTCCCATCGCGAAACTGACGTGGGACCCCGTGTGATCGATTCCAAGGCGCCACCGGATTTCGGCCTGCCGGCGGCGCTTTATTTGCAAGGCTTCAGATTGAGGCGCGAGACCGAGGACGACATTCCGTTCCTCATGCGGCTGTACGCTTCCACGCGCGAGCAAGAACTGGCGCCGGTTCCCTGGACGCAGGAGGAAAAGCAAGCATTCCTGGCCCAGCAATTCGGTGCGCAGCGAAGATACTATTACGACACGATCGCGAATTGCCGATTTGACGTTCTGGAATGCCTTGGCGTGCCGATGGGCCGGCTTTATCTGCAAGAACTCCCAACTCGCCTGCACATCGTCGATGTCGCGCTGTTGCCCGAATGGCGCGGCAAGGGCGTCGGCACCGCCCTGCTGTGCGCGTTACAAGCGGCCGGGCGAATCTCCGGCCGGCGCGTCGGCATCTTTGTGGAGAAGTTCAATCCGGCGCTGCGGCTATACCGGCGGCTCGGTTTCACCGAGATCCAAGACGCTGACGTCTATCTTGAAATGGAATGGCTGCCAGAACAGCGGCAAGCGATCAGTTGAACAGCGCTTGGTATTCGAAGCCCTCAGGCTTTTTGCCGACCGGCACCAGGAACAGCGTGATCTGACCCAACGCCTCCTGCTCCAGGTGATAGAGCCGCTGCGGCAACATCTGCGGGGTATTCGCCACAAAGATCAGTGAGAACGGCGGGCGCACGCCGGGTTTCAGCCGGTTCGGCAGCAGTTCGGCTTCAATCAAGGTGAGGGAAATAGCGGGCAAGTCCTGTTCGCGGATGACGAAGGCTCGTCCCAGCTTGTCGGCAAAATCTTCGAACAGGAGCACTCGGTCATTCATGGTCTTCCCCGCTGCGGGCCGGGGGACGGCTCGGTTTGCACACCATAGCAAATACTAGTAAAACGTTTATAGTAATATAAAACAACTTATACGAGTATTCGCACCGGCTGGGAATTTCGGACGTCGCTGACCACCACAGGGTCGGTGCAGCAAACCCAAGCACGGCTCGAAGCGGCGTCCAGGCAATCGCGCTTGCGATCGGCGCATCTCGTTCCCCCCCGGGAGAACGATAACGCCTTGAGCAATCTTGATGAATTAGCTTCCTTGGGCGTCCCGCCGCGCGCTTTCCGGGCGACAAGGCCAGCGCCATTTGCTAGCAGAGCCAGAGCGATCGAGTGGATGGCTTGGAAATTCAAATGGCCGCTTCACGGCGATGACCGATCGATGAGCTCTGATTCGACCTCACAGGGGGCGGCAGGATTCCTGGCCAGCCTGCGCGCGTTCGCCCACGACTTCGCCGCCGACGCCGGCCGCCAAGGGATCGTCGCGGCGGTCGCGGTCGCGCTCGGCGCGGTGTTCGAAGGCTTGAGCCTGGTGCTGATCATCCCGCTACTCAGCGTGGTGATCGGCAGCGGCCTGCCATCCGGCAAGCTCGGCCGGGCGGCCCACGCCGTATTCCAGTTCTTCGGGGTCGAGCGGCCTTTCGGCCAATTGGCGCTGCTGCTCGGCATCTTCGCCCTGCTCATGATCGTGCGGGCCTTTGTCATCCTGTTTCGAGACGTCTCGGTCGCGCAATTGCAAAACGGGTTCACCGAGGCGCAGCGGCTGCGCCTGGCGGAATCTCTCGCCGCCGCGCAATGGCATCAGATCGTCGGGCTGCGTCACGCCCGTGTCACCCACGTCATCAACGGTGATGTCCAGCGCGTCGCCATCATCTCACAGCTCGTCATGAGCGGCGCGGTCGCCGCCACCATGCTGCTCGGCCAATCCGTGCTGATCTTCCTGCTGACACCGATCCTGGCCGCCGCGGCGCTGGCTTTGCTGCTCGTCGGCTCGCTCGTCTTCATCCCGGTCATGAGCCGGGCGCGCATCATCGGGAGTTTCGTGAGCAGCGCCAACCTTTCGCTGCTCGCCGCCACGACGGAGTTCCTCGGCGGCCTCAAGCTGGCGGTGAGCCAGAACCTGCAGGGCCGCTTCATCGAGGAGTTCCGCCAGACCCTGCGGGAGCTGACCCGCCGGCAGATCGAATTCGTCCGCATCCGCTCGCGCAGCCAGTTGGCCCTCTCGACATTGTCCGCGGTGGCCGGCGGCGTGGTGGTGCTGATCGGCTTCGGCGCTTTCAATGTCGATCCACCGACGCTGATCACGCTTCTGGTGATCATGACGCGCATGACCGGACCGGTGGCACAAATCCAGCAGAGCCTGCAGCAGCTCGCCAATGTCCTACCCGCCTATGAGAACGTCCAAGCGCTGCGGAAAGAGCTGGCGACCATCCCGCAGGAGCCGAGCGGGCCAGCGCCGGCTCAGCCGCTGGCCGACGGCCCGATCGTGTTCGAGCATGTCTCGTTCCGCCACGCGACGGAGGAGGACGACGACACGCTGCGCGGCATCGAGGACGTGAGCCTGACGATCGAGCCGCGCGAATTCGTCGGGATCACCGGACCGTCGGGCGCCGGCAAGACCACCTTCGCCGATCTCCTGGTCGGGCTGTTTCCGCCGCAGCAGGGACGCGTCACCGTCGCCGGCGCGCCGTTGACCGGTCCGGTGCTGGCGGCGTGGCGCGAGCAGGTGAGCTATGTCTCACAGGATCCGTATCTCTTCCACGACACGGTTCGTCACAATCTTAGCTGGGCCAATCCGCAGGCGAGCGAAAGCGAGATGTGGCAGGCGCTGATGCTGGCGGGCGCCGACGACCTGGTTCGCCGCATGGATTCGGGCCTCGACAGCCTGGTCGGCGAGCGCGGCACGCTGGTGTCCGGCGGCGAGCGCCAGCGCATCGCGCTCGCGCGTGCCATCCTGCGACGGCCGCGGGTGCTGGTGCTGGACGAAGCCACCAGCGCCATCGATGTCGCCAGCGAGCACGATATCCTTACCCGCCTGCGCGCGTTCGCGCCTCGTCCGACCGTCATCATCATCGCGCACCGTGCCGAGAGCCTGGCGCTGTGCGACCGGGTGATCGCCCTGGAGGCGGGACGCCGGGTGGACGAGACGTCAGAGCGGGCGGTCGCCCCGCGACGCGAGACCCGCCGCATCTCCGGCTCGGCGTGATACGCAATCCGGTCCAATCATTCGTCATTCCGGGGGCTCGCATCAGCGATGCGAATCCGGAATCCAGAAACAAACTCCGAGCTTGCCTCTGGATCCGGGCTCCGACCGGAGCCTGTCATCGGGCCGGCCTTCGGCCGGACCCGTTGGGTCGGCCCCGAAATGACCGGAAACTGTATGAGCCGTCGCGCGCGGATCAACGGTCAGAACCGCGCCGGCCGCTTTTCCTGGAATGCCTTGATGCCTTCGGCGCGGCCCTTGTCGGCCATGCAGATGACGTGAATTTCGTTCTCGTAACGCAGGCCGGCTTCGAGCGGCATCGATAGCGCCGCGCGTACAGCGGCCTTCACCGCCTGCGTTGCGGTCGGACTGAGCCCAGCGATGATGCCGGCAAGCTCGTCGACGCGCGCCATCACTTGGGCGTCGTCGACGACCTCCTCAACCAGCCCCATGCGCAGCGCCGCCTCGGCATCGACCGGATCGCCGACCAGCAGCATACGCATCGCCTGGCCGTAGCCGACCAGGCGCGGCAGCATCTGCGAGGCGCCGCCGCCACCGACCCAGCCGCGCGTAACCTCCGGCCCGCCGATACGGGCGCTGCGGCCGGCGATGCGGATGTCGGTTGCGAGCGCGATTTCCATGCCGCCGCCTAGCACCCAGCCCTTGAGGCCGGCTATCACCGGCTTGCGGATATCGCGCACCACGGCGGCATACTCCACCCGGTTGCGGAAGGCCAAGAGGTCCGTGAGATCGGCGAGCCCGTTGAGATCGCTACCGGCGGAAAAAGCGCGCTCGCCCGCCCCGGCGATGGTGGCGACGCGAATCCGGTCGTCGGCGTCGATCTCGCGGCAGATGCGGGCGAGCTCCAAGGCCATGTCCCGCGTGATCGCATTGTGCTTTTCCGGCCGCGCCAGGACGATGCGCCCCACGCGGTCAGCCACGGACAATTCAACCCGGCCAGTCATCACGCATCCTTTCCAAGATTCGCAAAGCGCAGCCTATGAGCGGCGTTCGACCTCGAGCAAGACGCCGGCCACGTCCAGGCCTGTGCCTTGGTGCGCGATCATGTCGCTGAAGATCGTGATCATGCTCTCGAGCAGGGTCAGGTGCAGGCCCAGCTTGCCGGCCAGTTCCTGCGCCGTGCGCATGTCCTTCAACTGATATTCGGCGGGGCCGCCGGGCACGAAATTGCGCTCGACCATGCGCTCGCCATGCAGCGTGAGGATCTTGGAATCGGCAAAGCCGCCACTCAAGGCGCGCCGCACCGCCGCCGGATCGGCGCCGCCGCGCGTGGCGAAATGCAGGGCCTCGGCCACTGCGATCATGGTGCCGCCGACGATGACCTGGTTGGCGAGCTTGGTGAGCTGCCCGGTGCCGACCGGCCCGAGCCGGGTCGCCCGCCCGAGCGGCGCGAAGACATCCGCCAGACCGGCGACGACGTCGACATCGCCGCCCGCCATGATGGCCAGCGTGCCGTCGCGCGCGCCGGTCTCGCCGCCGGACACTGGCGCGTCGACATAGCCGATGCCGCGAGGCGCGAGCCGCTGCGCCTGCGACTGGCAGGTCTCGACGGGGATCGAGCTCATGACCACGAGCACCGCGCCGGGCCGTAGCGCTTCCGCCGGCTTGCGTCCCGTCTCATCCTCGGAGAACAGCACCGCCTCGACCACCGGCCCGTTGCTCAGCATGACGATGGCAATATCGGCCTCGGCGCAGGCAGCGGACGGGCTCGAGGCTCGGTGAGCCCCGAAGCTCTCCAGTTTCGCCGTCTTCTCCGCCGTCCGATTCCACACCGTGACCGCGAAACCGGCCTCGGCCAGGCGGCGCGCCATATGCGCGCCCATGATGCCGGTGCCGAGAAGCGCTATGCGGCGTGGCATCGTCACTCCGCCGCCGCTTTCGCCGGCTTCTTCACCGCCGCGAGCTGCTTGAACTGCGGCGACTTCTTGTAATGCGCATCGAGGGGATAGCAGCCCGAGACGATGCCGTTACGCGGCGCCGTGGTGCAGTCGCTGAAGGTGCGGCACAGGCGCTTCTTCTGGATGGGATTGCCCTTGAGCACGTCCTGCATCAGCTCGGGATAGGCGAGCACCATGCGGCCGAGGCCCACCACGTCGACCCAGCCCTGGCGCACCACCGCCTGGGCAACGTTGGGGAAAAACTCCTGCAGATAGGTATAGCCGCTGCCCATGAGGCAGAAATCGGGGAAGGCCTGCTTGAGATCGCGCACCACCGCCAGATGGCGCATGACGCCGACGAACGGGTCCTCCGGCGGATGATAGCCGTCCGACGGCGGATAAAGCGCCGGCCGGATGTAATGCGGATTGTAGTAGGGGCTGGCGATGGTCAGGTTGACGAAGCGGATGCCGAGCCCGCGCAGGATTTCAAGGAAGGCCTTCGGCTCGGTCAGGTCGTATTCGAGCGGGTTCTCCGGATTGGCGCCGAAGGCGTAAATGTAGGGCAGGCTGTGCTCCTCGGGCACGCCGGGGCCGAGCGCCCCGGGCTCGGAATTGGCCGGATCCGGCTTGAACGGCACGGTGTCGATCGCGCTCAGCCGCACGCCCATGCGCAGACCCGGCGCCTCGGCACGGATGCCCTCGACGATCTCGCGCAGGAAGCGGGTGCGATTTTCCAGGCTGCCACCATAGGGTCCCGGCCGCGTATGCGCGCTGAGCAGCTCGTGCGCGAAATAGCCGTGGCAATGCTTGAGGTCGACGAAGTCGTAGCCGCATTGCTGCGCCCGCTTGGCGGCGATGACGAAATCCTCGATCAGCCGCTTGATCTCGTCGTCGCTGATCACAGGGCGGTCGGCGGGATAGCCGAATTTGCGGTCGAGCAGCGGATGATTGTAGGCGATGATCGATTCGAACTTGGTGTTGTCGTTGGGCTTGCAGAAGCGGCCCGAATGCGTGAGCTGCAGCCCGATGACCAGGCCGCGGTCGTCGCCCATGACTTCCTTGTGCGCCTTGATCAGGATCTCGCGCAGTTCGGCCACGCCGCTCTGCGTGTGGTCGGCGAGATAAAGCTGCTTCGGATTGGCGCGGCCGTCGTGGCGCACCGCGCAGGCCTCGCCGCCCCAGATCAGTTTGGCGCCGCTCAGGCCGAACCGATGCCAGCGCCGCTTGGTGTTCTCGCTCGGACGGCCGTCGAGCTCGCAATCCCAGCCTTCCATCGGCTGCATGCCGAGCCGGTGGCCGATCGACAGGCCGTCGAATTCCAGCGGCTGCCCCAGCGGCGAGCCGGGCCCGCTCTCGACCACGTCGTCGCAGGGCATATCGAGGCCGAGGGTCTTCATATAGCTGCGGAAGCCGGCGACGCCGTCGAGCGATCCAACTTTGGGATAATCACCGAATTTCATTTCCACTCCGACATTGCTTAGCGTGGGCGATGGGCGAGCGGGCGGTCAGCGCGCCCGCACGTAATCGAGCATGACTTCAACGGCATGGGCGCGGCGCGCCTTCAGCTCGCTCGGGCTGGTCAGATCGCGACCGAAGGCGGTGGTGAGCGTCGAAACGTTGCTGAAGAAGAAATAGCTGAGCGCGGCGAGCGAGATGTAGAGATGCAAGGGGTCGATGCCGGGCTTCACCACGCCCGTCTTCTGGCCGGCCGCCAGCACCGTGCGCAGCACATTGCCGAGCGAATTGTGCATGTCGCGCAATTGGCGCGAGCGCTTGAGGAACTTGGCGTTCTGCATGTTTTCGCCGGCGAGCAGGCGGATGATGTGCGGATGCGCGAGATAGTAGTCGAACTTGAATTCGACCAGCTTCTGAATGGCCTCCAGCGGCTCGAGATCGGTCAGATTGAGCTCGCGCTCGGACTCGCGCATGGCGCCGTAAGCGCGCTCCAGCACGGCGACGTAGAGATTTTCCTTGGAACCGAAATAGTAATACAGCATGCGCTTGTTGACGCCGGATTGCTCGGCGATGGTGTCGACGCGCGCGCCGGCGAGCCCCTTGTCGGCGAATTCTTCTTCCGCGGCGGCAATGATGGCCTGCTGCGTGCGCTCGGCGTCGCGCACCGGCATGATCGCCGGTTTCGGCTTGGCGGGCGGGCGCCGCGACTTGTTGTAGGCGGCAATCGTTTTCACGATGGGCTCCCTGATAGGAAATTCGCAAGACGCGCTGAACGCGGCGGTCGCGCATTGGCCGCGATGGTGGCGGCGAGATTTATCCGCTGCGGCAGGAAAATGCGCGCATCCATCAGCCTGAGGACGGGTGCGATGGCGGGGCGGAATTCCATCTGCGCTAGGATGTCGCGTTCGAGATCGACGCCGGGGGCGATCTCGATCAGCTCGAGCCGCCCGGCCTCATTGCGGCGAAACACGGCGCGTTCGGTGACGAAGAGGGTGCGCTGGCCGTTTTCGTGCGCGAGCGCGCCGGAATAGGTCACCTGCTGCACCTGGCGCACGAACTTCTTTTCGCGCCCCTCGCGGGCGATGCGCGTCTGCCCGTCCGGCCAGCCGATGTCGAGCCCGCCGCTGGTGAAGGTCGCGCTGAACACCATGGTCTGCGCGTTCTGGCTGATGTTGATGAAGCCGCCCGGCCCGATGATGCGGTCGCCGAAGTGGCTGACATTGACGTTGCAGAATTCGTCGACCTCGGCGAAGGAGAGGAACGCCAGCTCCAACCCGCCGCCGTCGTAGAAGTCGAACTGATAGGGCTGGTCGACCATGGCTTGGTAGTTGCGCGCGGCGCCAGGCTCGTTGCCGGTCGCCGGCGCACCGCCGATGAGACCCTGCTCGTTGGTCAGCACGACGTCGTCGAGCGTTTTTTCCTCCGCGGCGATGGAGGCGATGCCGGTAGAGATACCGGAACCGAGATTGCAGATCGCGCCGGAAAACAATTCCAGGCTTGCCCGCCGCGCGACCACCTTGCGCGGCGAGAACGGCAAGGCGGCGATTTGCGACAGTGGCACCTTCAACTCGCCGGCATAGGCGGCGTCATATTCGGTGAAGAAGGTCTGCGTCTGGTTCGGCTCGACCACAACAATGTCGACCAGCATGCCTGGAATCTTGACCTGCTTGGGTGGCAGCGTGCCGCGCACCGCCATGCGCTTGACCTGCACGACGACGAGGCCGCCCGCGCGACGCGACGCCTGCGCCATCGAGATCATCTCGCCGAAGACGGCCTCCTGCTCCATGGTCACGTTGCCGTCTTCGTCGGCGGTGGTACCGCGCAAGAATGCGATATCGACGTGGAAGGGCTTGAAGAAAAGATAGTCGCGGCCGCCAAGCTGGATCAGGTCGATGAGATCGTCCTTGGCGCGGGCGCTCTGCTTGCCGCCGCCATGGCGCGGATCGACGAAGGTCTGCAGCCCCACATGCGTGACGAGACCAGGACGGCCGGCCGCCATTTCGCGCGTCAACTGCGACAAGCATCCTTGCGGCAGGGTATAGGCCTCGATCTTGTTCTCGGCCGCCATGCGTTCGACCGGCGGCGAGTCGACCAGGGTGCCGCAAACGACGCGCTTGAGCAGTCCCTCGTGCGCCAGATGGCCAATGCCGCGATTGGCGCGGTCGCCGAGCCCGACCGGATGCACGGTGGTGAGGTCGCGCGGCGCGCCTTCGGCAAGGAAGCGGCGCTCGACAGCGGCGATCAGCGCATCCGGCACCGAATGGCCGGCGCCGGAACCGCCGATCAAAAGCGTGTCGCCGCTCTCGACCAGCTTCGCCACATCATCGGCCTTGGCGACCCGCACTGCCATCTATTGCTCCAGCCATGTTCGCATGGCGCCGACGACCTAGGAGACCAGCATTCGCCAGCCCGAATGGGGAGAGACCGGGCATCGGCGCCCATGCGCCGCGCGGGCTGAAGCGGGCGGCACCGCCCTCAGGCAATCCGGCGCGAAACATCGACGCGGGCAGACAGCGGGATTGAACATCAGCCCGAGTAATTATCTAGTTAGTTATAAAAACCGACCCTGCTGATGTCAATATTTCTAGCGCGGTAACGCCCCGCGACCAAACGGATTTGCAGCCAAAAAGCAGCACGACCCGGCGTGTTTTCCGACGCCGGGCCGCGCCGATCGCGCATGTGCAATGCGATAGGGTCGGGGCGCCGCACCGTGCGGCGAAAGGCGCTCAAAGGCGGCTGATGGTCAGCCCGCCGTCGACATGCACCACGGTTCCGGTGGCGAAGCCGAGCGCGCCCTTGGCGAGCGTACTGACCGCGGCGGCGACATCGGCCGCTTCGCCCCAACGTTTGGCCGGCACCAGGCCGTCGGCGATGAGGCCATCGTATTTTTGCGTGACGCCGGCAGTCATGTCGGTACGGATGATGCCGGGGCGTACTTCGAACACGCCGATGCCCTCGGCGGCCAGCCGAACGGCAAAGCCCTCGACCGCCATGGCGAGCCCCGCCTTGGAAATGCAGTATTCGATGCGATTGAGCGAGACCATTTCCGCCGAGCACGAAGAGATGAAGATGATCGTGTGCCCGGCTTCCTTGTTGCCGCGCGCGATCATGCGCCTGGCGACCGCCTGGGCGAGGAAGAAGGCGCCGCGCAGATTGACGCCCAGCACCGTGTCGAAATTCGCTTCCGTCGTTTCCAGCAGGTCGAGCCGCTGCGGCGGCGCAATGCCGGCATTCGATACCAGGACGTCGATCGGACCGAGCGCGGCTTCGACCGTGTCGAGCACGCGCGCATGATCGCTGACCTGGCTGACATCGCCGGCAACGAAGGTGGCGGCGGCGGCGGCGGCTTCAAGCCTGGCGACCGCCGCTTGCGACGCGTCGTCTTCGCGCGTGCCCGTGATCGCCACGTTGAAGCCATCGGCGGCGAGGCGCTCGGCCACCCCCAGTCCGATGCCGCGGCGCCCGCCGGTCACCAGTGCCACGCGCCGTCCGCTCCGCTTTGTCATGGGCAATCTCCGGTTCGCGCTGGCCTATCAGGGGGCAAAGAAGGAGAGATACGGACCTTGCTCGGCGAGTCTTTGCACATAGAGGGCGAGCTCGCGCATGTGGTAATCGCCCCACATGGTGGCCTCGCCGCAGGGAATCTTGCGGCCCGGCGGCACATAGTCCCAGCCGTTGGGACGATGGTACTGGCTGTGCAGCACCAGCCCCTGATGGTTGGGATCGCTGCTGAGATAGCGCTCCGACAGCAGCGTCTTGAGCACGGTCAGACCGGCCTGGCGGTAGCGTGTGCCGTCGCCTCCCCTGCCCTGCAGCCAGGCGCCATAGCGCAGCAGTCCCTGCGCGCCGATCGCCGCCGCCGAACTGTCGACCGGCTCGAAATCGTTCTCCGGCTCCGACTCGCGAGCATAGACGTCGCCGAGATCGCGCAAACCCGGCGCGCCCGTGTCCCAATAGGGAATGCCGTCGGTGGCGGTGTGCGCGATGAAGAAATCGCACGTGGCCGCCGCCGCCCGCTCCATCATGCCAACGATCTCGGCCTTGCCGCCGAATTCGGCGAGCTCCGCCTCGGGCAACGTCTCGATGAATTCGAGTAGCTCGGCGAAGCCGCACATGGCCCAGCTCAGGCCCCGCGTCCAGGTCGAGTAGCCGGAATAGCCCTGCTGGGTGCCGACGCAGCGGAAGGCACCGTTGGCGACGTTGAAGATCGCTTCATGCGCGGTGCGGCCGCGCACGTCGTAGATGTCGCGGCCTTCGCCGTAGAAAACGCCGTATTGGGCGGTGGTGCGGGCATGCGCGACGAGCCGGCCGAGCAGCGGAATGACCACATCGCCCTCGCCTTTCATCACGTGGCCGAGTTTATGGGCGAGCGCCAGCGCGCGCAGCGTGCGCATGGTGTCGATGAACAGCGAATGGGGGCCGTTAAACGACTGGATATAGCCGAAGCCGCCGCCGAGCTCGGTCCAACGCTGCGCCTGCACCGCGCCGGAGCATTTGAGCGCCAGCTCGAAATACTCCATCTGCCAAGGGTCGCGCGTGATGCGCCCCTCGCCGACCAGACGGCGCAGATTGCCGTAGGTGCTGATCTGGTTGAAGCCGTGATCGTGCACGCCGAAATGCGTGACATGCGCGGGCATCTCGGTGCGGATGCGCGCCAGCGCCAGATCGAGAAACTGCTTGTCGCCGGTGGCATCGAACTGCAGCACGGCGCTGCCGAACTCGAAACCTTGCGTCCAGTCGGTCCAGCCGCGCGCCTGGTACTTGCCCGCCACCGTGTGCACCGGCGCACCCTTGGTGCGGTCCATGTCGCGGTCGATTGTCATGATCTTGCCGCCGGAGACCTCCCACATGCGGCGGATCGCCGGCAGCAGATCGGCGGGTTGAACGGCGGTGTCGATCTTCATACGCGGTCCCCGGGCTTCCTTGGGCTTTCTTGTCGCGGCGGGCTCAACGGATCACGCGGGCGCCCTTGCCCTTCATGATGGCTTCCACCTCCTTGGCATTCACCATCGAGGTATCGCCGGGCGTCGTCATCGCCAGCGCGCCGTGCGCGGCGCCATACTCGACCGCAGCCTGCGGGCCCTTGTCTTCGAGGAAGGCGTAGGCGAGACCCGAGGCGAAGCCGTCGCCGCCGCCGACGCGATCGTAGATTTCCAGGTTCTCGCGCAGCGGCGCCTCATGGAACTGCCCGCCGGCATAAAGGATCGCCCCCCAGTCGTTGACGCTGGCCGTTTTGGCATTGCGCAGCGTGGTGGCGACCACCTTGAAATTGGGGAAGGCCTGAACGGCGGCGGAGATCATCTTCTTGAAATTGGCGGGATCGAGCTTGGAGATATGCTCGTCCATGCCTTCGACGTCAAAGCCGAGGCAGGCGGTGAAATCCTCCTCGTTGCCGAGCATCACGTCGACATGCGGGGCGATACTGCGGTTGATCTTCTGCGCCGCGGCCTGGCCGCCCTGGCTCTTCCACAGCGAGGCGCGATAGTTCAGGTCGTAGGAGACCACGGTGCCGTATTTGTGCGCGGCTTCCACGGCTTCGATCACCGCTTCGGCGGTGTTGGAGGCGAGCGCGGCGAAGATGCCGCCGGTGTGGAACCAGCGCACGCCCTCCTCGCCGAAGATCTTCTCCCAGTTCACCTCGCCCGGCTTGATCTGCGAGGCGGCCGAATGGCCACGGTCGGAGCAACCGAGCGCGGCGCGCACGCCGAAGCCCTTTTCGGTGAAGTTCAGGCCGACCCGAGTGTTGCGGCCGATGCCGTCGAAGTCGCGCCAGATCATGTGCGAGGTGTCGACGCCGCCCTGCCAGATGAAGTCCTGCACCAGCCAGCCGAGATCGTTCTGCGGCAGGGCGGTGACGACGGCGGCGCGCTTGCCCCAGCATTTGCGCATCGCGCGCGCCACGTTGTATTCGCCGCCGCCCTCCCAGACCTGGAAGCTGCGCGCATTGCGCACGCGGCCGAAACCCGGATCGAAGCGCAGCATGACCTCGCCGAAAGCAAGGCAATCCCATTGGGTCTCGCCGGGTCGGCGGATTTTCAATACGTCGCTCATGGTCACTTCCCGCGAATGGTCCTGATCAGCGCGATGGTATCGCGCACCTTCTTCTCGATGCCGGCATAATCTTTGGCCTCGAGCAGTTGCTTGGTGATCAGCTTGGAGCCGATGCCGACGCAGGCGACGCCGGCCTTGAACCACTGCCGCAGCAATTCCTCGCTGCAGTCCACGCCGCCGGTCGGCATGATGCGCGTCCACGGACAGGGCGCCAGCACCGCCTTGACGAAATCCGGCCCGCCGACCAACTCGCCGGGGAATATCTTGACGATCTCGCAGCCGAGTTCCTCGGCCTGGCCGATTTCCGACAGCGAGCCGCAACCGGGGCTGTAGGGAACCTTGCGCCGGTTGCAGACCTTGGCGATGTCGGCGTTGAGCAGCGGTCCGACCACGAATTTCGCGCCATTGGCGATGTAGATGCCGGCGGTCGGCGCATCGACGACGGAGCCGACGCCCATGATCACGCTCTTGTCCGCCTTGGCAAAATGGCGCGCGACATCGAGGAAGACATGCGCGGCAAAATCGCCGCGATTGGTGAACTCGATGCATTTGGCGCCGCCATTGGCGCAGGCCTGGATGACGTTCTTACAGACCTCCACGTCGGGGTGATAGAAGACCGGGATTACCCCCTGATCCATCATCGCCGTCAGCACTGCCATGCGGTCGACCGACATTTTCTCTTCTCCTCAGCAGGATCGAGGCGTTGCGCACGGGACGGCGCGCGATCGAAAGGCCCGGACCCAGCACGCGCGGGCGATTGAACGGCGCCGCGTACGCCGGATGCGGGAGATAGGATCGTTCATGCTTACCGCGGCGATGCCACCGGAATTTCGCTCTTGTCACATGCCAGCCGCGCGACCGCATCGGTATCGCTAAGTAACTGGATGGTTACCAGTTCACCACGCCGGTGTCCGGGCCGTCAATAGCAGCGATCGGCGAGGTATATCCGACGCTTGCCGGTCATGACGCGGCTCCCGCACCGCCCGCCGCACGCCCGCTTCCGCGCGGGCAATATCGGGCCGCCGGCGCGCGGCGGCCGCGCTTGACACGAAAGTAACTATCTAGTTACATAGCGACCTGTCGCTTTCCGCGCCCGGCGCGTTATGACAGCGGCCACCCGCGCTATTCAACCGACCTTCCCGGACGCCGATGGACGCCATTGCCCAACCTTGTCAACGCGCGCCCATGACCGCCGATCTCGCGCTCGGCTTCGGGCTCGCCTTCGATGCGCTCTACAGCCGCGACGGCATGGCGGCGATCGATGCGCATTTCGTCGACTTCCTGCGCCAGCGGGATGAGACGCTCAGCGCGCAACTCGTCGCGGCGCGGGCTGCGCCGGATGCCCTGGAGGTGAAGGCGGAAAAGGACCTGATCGTCGCGCTGGCGCCGACGCTGGACGATTTCCTCGCCGAATTGTTCGGCATCACGGCCGAGGTTGCCGCCTTGCACGCGCGCGAGCGCGCGCTCACGCCGCTCTATGTGGTCAAGCGCCTGTTCGTGCAGCGGCGCGCGGCGAAGAAGATCACGCCCGAGCAAGCCGAAGGTCTCGACGGCGAGGCGCTACGCGCCGAGCTCGAACGTCAGCTCGGCGGCGAGCTCACCGAATTGCGCTTTGCCCAAAAGGTGGAAGCCTGGATGGGCGCCGAAGCCGAGCATGCCGAGGCGCTCGACCTCGCCGCGCGCTATGCCGCCTGGGCAACCCACAGCGCGGCGGGCAAGCAGCGGCACGGCGGCGGCGTCCTGTTCAAGGTGCCGCACAAGGTCGAGCCTGAGCATCTGGTGCCGGTGAAGAAGACGAGCGCCAACGGCGTGCCCTCGCTGTGTTTCCCGGAGCAGCGCCTGCGTCAGCGCGAGGGCTTCGCGCTTACCGATCAAGGCACCGACATCACCGGTGCGCTCGACCAAGCCAATTACTGCATCTGGTGCCACAACCAGGGCAAGGACAGTTGCGCCAAGGGCCTGCGCGAAAAGACCGGCGGCTTCAAGGCGAATTCCTTCGGCGTCGTCATGGCCGGCTGTCCGCTGGACGAAAAAATCTCCGAGATGAATCTGGTCCAGGCGGAGGGACGCACGCTCGGCGCGCTCGCCATCGCCACCGTCGACAATCCGATGTGCGCCGCCACCGGCCACCGCATCTGCAACGACTGCATGAAGGCCTGCATCTACCAGAAGCAGGAGCCGGTCGACATTCCGCAGATCGAGACGCGCGTGCTCAAGGACGTGCTGGCGCTGCCCTGGGGCTTCGAGATCTACAGCCTGCTGACGCGCTGGAACCCGCTCAACCTGCGCCGGCCGCTGCCGCGCGCGGCGAGCGGACGCAAGGTGCTGATCGTCGGACTCGGGCCGGCCGGCTTCACGCTCGCGCATCATCTTATCAATGACGGGCACACCGTGGTGGCGGTCGACGGCCTGAAGATCGAACCGCTGGCGGCGGAGATTTCCGGGGTCGATGTCAACGGCGCGCGCCAGCCGTTCCGCCCGATCCGCGATATCGCGGAGCTGCGCGAGCCGTTGGGCAGCCGCGTGATGGCCGGCTTCGGCGGCGTCGCCGAATACGGCATCACCGTGCGCTGGGACAAGAATTTCCTCAAGATGGTGCGGCTGCTGTTGGAGCGGCGCGCCGAATTCAAGATGTTCGGCGGCATCCGCTTCGGCGGCACGCTGACCATCGATAGCGCCTTCGAGCTCGGCTTCGACCATATCGCGCTGTGCGCCGGCGCCGGCCGGCCGACCATCGTGCCGATGAAGAACGGCTTGGCGCCCGGGGTGCGCCAGGCCTCCGATTTTCTCATGGCGCTGCAGCTCACCGGCGCGGCCAAGACCGACAGCCTCGCCAACCTGCAGGTGCGCCTGCCCGCCGTCGTCATCGGTGGCGGCCTGACGGCAATCGATACCGCGACCGAAGCGCTCGCCTATTATCCGGTGCAGGTCGAGAAGTTCCTCACCCGCTATGAAACGCTCGCCGCCGAGATCGGCGAAGCTGCGGTGCGCTCCACCTGGAGCGAGCAGGAGCGCGAGGTGGCCGAGGAGTTCATCGCGCACGCCCGCGCGATCCGCGCCGAGCGGCTGGCCGCCGCGCAGGAAGGCCGCCGCTTGCGCCTCGTCGAACTGCTGCAAAGCTGGGGCGGTGCCACCATCGTCTATAGGCGGCGGCTGATTGACGCGCCGAGCTACACCTTGAACCACGAGGAAGTGGCCAAGGCGATGGAGGAAGGCATCCGCTTCGCCGAACGGCTGACGCCGGAGGAAGTGCTGCTAGACGCGCATGGCCATGCGCGCGGCTTGCGCGTGCGGGTTTCCTCGGGCGGCGAAGGCACAACCGTGGAATACGAGATTGCGGCCCGCACCATTTTGGTCGCGGCCGGCACGCAGCCAAACACCGTGCTCGGCCGCGAGGAACCGGAACAGGTTCTGATCGACGGCAAATATTTCCAGGCGCTCGACGAACACGGCGCGAAGGTGTCGCCCGAGCGGATCACCAAGCCGGCCTCGGCCGAGGTGCTGATGAGCCTGCGTCCCGACGGCCGCGCCATCAGCTTCTTCGGCGACCTGCATCCCTCCTTCGCCGGCAATGTGGTGAAGGCGATGGCCAGCGCCAAGCAAGGCTATCCGCTGATCACGCGCATGCTGATGCAGCAGCCGGTCGCACCGGACGTAAGCGACGAGACGCTGTTCGCGCAACTCGACGAGACCCTGCGCGCGCGGGTGCACGAGGTGATCCGCCTCACGCCGAACATCGTCGAAGTGGTGGTGCACGCGCCGATGGCGGCGCGCGCCTTCAAGCCGGGCCAGTTCTACCGGCTGCAGAATTACGAGACGCTGGCGCGCCGCAGTAACGGCACGAGCCTCACCATGGAGGGCCTGGCGCTCACCGGCGCGTGGGTCGACCCGGACAAGGGTCTGTTATCGACCATCGTCTTGGAAATGGGCGGCTCCTCGGACCTGTGCGCGCATCTGCAACCGGGCGAGCCGGTGGTGCTGATGGGCCCGACCGGGCATGCCACCGAAATCCGCAGCGGTGAGACCGTGCTGCTGATCGGCGGCGGACTCGGCAATGCCGTGCTGTTCTCCATCGGCCAGGCGTTCCGCGCGCAGGGCAGCCGGGTGATCTATTTCGCCGGATATAAGCGCGTCATCGACCGCTACAAGGTGAGCGAGATCGAGCGTGCCGCCGACGCCATCGTCTGGTGCTGCGACGAGGCGCCCGGCTTTGCGCCCGAGCGGCCGCAAGACCGCGCCTTCGTCGGCAATATCGTCGCCGCGCTTGACGCCTATGGCTCCGGTACGCTGGGCGAACAGCCGATTCCGCTCGCCGACGTCGATCGCGTCATCGCCATCGGCTCCGACGGCATGATGAACGCGGTCGCCAAAGCGCGGCACGGCATCCTGGCGCCGCATCTTAAGCAGGGGCACCGGGCGATCGGCTCGATCAACTCGCCGATGCAATGCATGATGAAGGAAATCTGCGGGCAGTGCCTGCAAGTACACAACGATCCGGAGACAGGGCTGGAGCGCGTGGTGTTTTCCTGCTTCGACCAGGATCAGGATCTCGACTGTGTCGATTTCGCCAATCTGCGCGGACGGCTGAGCCAGAACGGCGTGCAGGAAAAGTTGACACGACTGTGGATCGACCGCTCGCTGCGCCAGATCGGCTTGCGCAACGCCTAAATGGCGTCGACGCCGACGGCCTCGGAGACATGGCGCAGGCCGTCGCGCGCGAGCAATTGCGCGAGCTCCCGGGTGACGCGGCGCACGACGCCCGGGCCTTCATAGATCAGCGCGGTGAGCAGTTGCACCAGCGAAGCGCCGGCGCGGATCATGGCATAGGCCTCGGCGCCGCTGCCGATGCCGCCGGCGCCGATGAGCACGTGACGCTTGCGGTCCATGCGCCGGTAGGTTTCGCGGACGCATGTCAGGGCGAGCGCGGCGGCCGGCGGGCCCGAGACCGCCCCGGGCATCGCCCGCCAGATGCGTTCCGGCGTGCGCAAGCCCTCCGGCTTGACCGGCGGCAGGTTGAACATGAAACCCGAAACGCAGGCGTGGTCCTCCGCCGCTTCCAGCACGCGCTCGATGGTGGCGACACCGCCAAGCGGCGAGACCTTGAGAAACACCGGCAGGCGCAGCGACACCTCGCCCAGTGCCGTCAGCATGTCGCGCAGGTGTCCGCTATCCGCGAAGAAATCGCGGCCGTCCTCGGTGTTCGGGCAGCTCAGATTGAGCATCAGATAATCGGCGACCGGCGCCATCACGCGCGCCGCCGCGACATATTCGCCGATGATCTGCGCCGCGCTCTCCGGCGGCGCATCCGGGCCGCGATTGGTCTTTACGATATTGACGCCGAGCGGCACCGGCAGGCGGGCGCGCGCCAGGCGCGTGGCGATCGCCGGCGCGCCGTCATTCGGCAGACCGTAATGCACCACGATGGCGCGGTCCTGCGGCAGCCGGAACAGGCGCGGACGCGGATTGCCGCGCGAGGGATCGATGGAAATCGAACCGATCTCGACAAAGCCGAAGCCCAGCGCGGCGAGCATGTCGATTGCCGTGCCGCTCTTGTCGAATCCCGCGGCAAGCCCGAGCGGGGTCGGAAAACGCAAGCCGGCGACGCGGCTCTCGAGACGCGCATCCTTGACGGCGGAGAGGCGCGCGAGCGGTCCGGTCAGCGGGCGCAGGCGCGCGCCGGCCGCGATCGCCAGGTGATGCGCGCGCTCGGCCTCCAGGCGGAACGCCAGCGGGCGGACGATCGATGCATAGAAGCTCATGGACCCCTGCCGCCTCGGCTACCAATTCTTGCAAAGCGCGCGGTACGCCGCCTTATAAAAAAGCGAAGCGCGCCACCTGCGGCCGAGGACTATGCAAGTCCCATCGGGCCAAGCAAGCCTGCTTGAATTGACAAGCGGAAGCGCCTTTCCTACGATATCTAACTAGATAGTTAAGAAGGCATCCATGATCACGGGCACGACGCGGCTTTACGCCATCATCGGCGATCCTATCGGTCACGTGCGCACGCCGATGGCGTTCAACGATTATTTCGCGGCGCGAAACATCGACGCCGTCTGCCTGCCGATTCACATCGGGCGCGACGATCTCCCGCGCGGCTGGGCCGGCCTGCACGCGATGCTCAATCTCGACGGTTTCATCGTCACCGCGCCGCACAAGCAGGAATCGGCGCGGCTATGCGACGCGCTGGAGGGCGACGGTGTCTACACCCAGGTGGTCAACACGGTGCGCCGCGAGCCGGATGGCCGCTTCATCGGCACGCTTCTCGACGGCCGCGGCTTCGTGAGCGGGATGACGTCGCACGGCCATAAAGTCAAAGGCCGCCGCTTCTACATCGCCGGAGCCGGCGGCGCCGGCACCGCGCTCGCCTATGCGCTGGCGGGCAACGGCGCGACGGCGATCACCATCCATAACCGCACGCGCTCCAAGGCGGAAAACCTGGTCGCCGGCGTCAAGAAAGCCTTTCCGGCCTGCGACGTGCGGCTGGGCAATGCCACTGCTTCCGGCCACGATGTCGTCGTCAACGCCACCTCGCTCGGCCTCAAGCCGGACGATCCCCTGTCCTTCGATCTGGCGAGCGCCGACCCGACGGCGCTGGTCGCCGAGGTGGTGATGAAGCCGGAAATGACGCCGCTCCTGATCGCGGCCGAGAAACGCGGCCACACGATTCATTTCGGTACGCATATGCTCAACGGCCAGCTCGCGCTGATGATGCAGTTTCTCGGCCTCAGCGCGCCGCCGGCCGGATGACGGCGTCGGCCTTCCCAATTCGAGAGCGAGAGTGACATCATGACTTACGTTGTCGTCGAGAACTGCATCAAGTGCAAATACATGGACTGCGTGGAGGTCTGCCCCGTCGACTGCTTCTATGAGGGCGAGAACATGCTCGTCATCCACCCCGACGAGTGCATCGATTGCGGCGTCTGCGTGCCGGAATGCCCGGCCGAGGCGATCAAGCCCGATACCGATCCCGAGTTAGAGAAATGGCTGACGCTGAATGCCGAACTGGCGCCGATCTGGCCCAACATCACCAAGCGCAAGGAGCCGCCGGCCGACGCCAAGGAGTATGACGGCATGGACGGCAAGTTCGAAAAGTTCTTCAGCCGGGAACCGGGCGAGTGAGCCTCGCCGACCTCGCCGTGCAGCTTGCGCGCGCCCGCGCGCAGGGGGACTGCCTCGATGCAGCGCCGTGGCTGCAGGCCGTGACGAGCGTCGCGGACGCCTATCAGATCCAGTCGCAGATCGCCAAGCTTGCCAGCGATGATGTGCGCGGCTGGAAGGTCAGCGCGCTCAAGCCCGAGCAGCAGCGCGCCTATGCGACCGACAAGCCGGTCGCCGGACCGCTGCTCGGCCCCTTCGTGCACGCGGCGCCGGCGACGCTGTCGGCGGCGGCGTTCGTCACACCGCTACTTGAATGCGAGGTAGCGTTCCTGCTCGGCAAGGACCTTCCGCCGCAGCCGCAGCCTTATACGCGCGAGGAAATCGAGGCGGCGATCGAGGCCGTCGTTCCGGTAATCGAGATCGCCGACTGCCGCTGGCCGGCGGATGCCCCCGACCTGTTGAAGCTCGCCGATACGATGGGTAACGGCGCCTTCGTCACCGGTCGGCCGTTGCGCGACTGGCGCACGCTCGACCTCACCAATCTCCCCGTCAGCTTGACGCGCGATGGCCGCGAAATCGAGCATGGCAGCAGCGCGCGCATCCTCGGCAACCCGCTGCTCGCCGTCGCAGCGCTGGCGAATGCGCAGCCGCTGCCGGCCGGCGGGCTGAAGCGCGGGCAGATCGTGACAACCGGCACCTGCGCCACGCCCGTGCCGCCGGTCCCCGGCCAATACCTCGCCGACTGCGGCGCGCTGGGCGGGCTGAGCTTGACCATGGTTGTCTGAGGCCGGCGGCTTGGCGCCGCGCCGCCTCAATCCATTGCCAGTACGCCCTTCGACTTGAAGATAGCGCGGATGCGGTTGGAATAGTCGTGGAAGCCTTCCGGCAGCCGGTCGAGCCGGCGCGGGCGCGGCAGATCGATATCGATGATCTCGACGATGCGACCGGGCCGCGGCCCCATGACGACCACGCGGTCGGCCAGCAGCACCGCCTCCGGGATGCTGTGGGTGATGTGCAGCGCGGTCTTACGCGTCTCCATCCACAGCCGCTGAATGTCCATAGAGATCTGCTCGCGGGTGAGCGCGTCGAGCGCGCCGAACGGCTCGTCCATCAGCAGCATTGAAGGCCCGTGCACCAACGCACGACAGATCGAGACGCGTTGGCGCATGCCGCCGGACAGTTCGTAGGGCTTCTTCTTCTCGAAACCGCCGAGGCCGGTCGCCTTCAAGAGGTCGCGCGCAACCGGCTCGTATTTCTTGCGGTCCATCTTGCGGATGTCGATCTGTAGCATGACGTTGGACAGCACGTCGCGCCAGTCGAGCATGATCGCTTCCTGGAACACGATGCCGACGTCGATCTGCGGCCGGTCGACGCGCGTGCCGCCGATGGTGATGGTGCCGGCCGTATAGGGCTGCAGGCCGGCCACCATCTTGAGAATGGTGGTCTTGCCGCAGCCGCTCGGCCCGACAATGGCGACGAACTCCGACTCGCGGATGTCGAGATTGACGTCGGTACAGGCTTCGACCATGCCGCTCTTGGTCTGGTAGGTCTTGCCGACGTTTTGCAGCCGGATATATGGGTCGTTCATTGCTCGGTCGGTCCCGAAACACGCCAATTCAAAAGGAAGCCTTCCCGCGCCGGCGGCGCGGGAAGGCTAATCGCGGGTGAGCCTACTTCTTGGCCATATAGGGCGGCTCAGACAGATACTCGTTAGTGTAGTATTTGCCGACGTCATCGGCATGCTTCAGCTTGGCGTATTTCTCCAGCAGGTCCTGGCTGTCCTGCCAATCCTGCTTGGCGGACCAGAACATCGGCTTGTTCTCGGTGTACTTGCTGTGGATGATCGTCATGGTGCCGTTGATTTCCAGCATGGCGATCTCCTTATTGAAGGATGGCGCGTGCTTCAGAAAGATGTCCGCGGCCTCCTCGCGATGCTTGTTGGCGTAGTCCCAGCCGCGTTGCGAGGCACGCAGGAAGCGGCGCAGCGTATCGGCGTGTTTGGAATCCTTGACCCAATCCTTGTTGACGATGATGGCGCTGCTCAGCGTCGAGACACCGGCCATATCATAGAGCCGGGTCCAGCCCATCTTCACACCGGTCTTGAGCTGCATGCGCGGGCCCTGGTCCATGAAGTAGCCGAGCAGAGCGTCGGCCCGCTTGTTGAGCACCGCCTGTTCCTTCGCCTGCGGATTGGAGACGGTAATCAGGTTTACGTCGCTCATCTTCATGTGCAGCTTGCCCATGAAGGCGGTGAAGATCGCGAGGCTCGCGTCGCCCGCGGTGATCGCGATGCGGCTTCCCTTGATCTCCGAGACCTTGCTCGGACGCGGGTTGTCGGCGCGATAGATGAAGGCCATCGGGCTCTGCTGCAGCGACACACCGACCGCCTCGACCGGCATGCCGGCCTGCACGCCGCGCATCATGGTGGCCGAGTCGACATAGGCCACCGGATTGGTGCTGTTGGCAACGAGCTGCGTCACGGTGGTCGAGCCGCTGCCCTCCAGGATCTTCACGTCGAGCCCTTCGTCCTTGTAGAAGCCCTTGTCGAGCGCGACGAAGAACGGCGCATGTTCGCCGTAGAGCGTCCAGTTCAAGCGAAAGTCGAACGGTTCGAGCTTCTGCGCGCTCGCCACCGTCGCAAAGCCGATCACCGCAGTCAGCGCGGTCGCGAGTAAGATTGCCGTGCGTTTCATCGCTTTTCTCCTCCCTCGATTGTTCCAGTTTGCCTCAGCCTCGAACGAAACTCCGGATCCGTTGCCCGGAAACTACGTATGGCGGCGCCGCTGCGCTACATCGTGCCGGCCTCTTCGCGCACCCGGTGCGTGACGTGCCAGGGAATCAGAAGTCCTTCCAGCAGCTCGACGATGTAGTAGAAGACCAGGCCGATGATGGTGAGCGCAACGATGGTGGCGAACATCAGCGCGGTTTCCAGGTTTGAATTCGTGACCAGCAGCAGATAGCCGAGCCCGCTGTCGGCGCCGACGAACTCGCCGACCACGGTGCCGGCGATCGCCAGGGTCGCCGCCACTTTCAGGCCGCTGAACAGGTAAGGCAGGCTCGTCGGCAGGCGGAACTGGGTGAATATCTGCATGCGCGTTGCACCCATGGAGCGCGCGAGATCGGCCATCTCCGTCGACATCGAGCGCAGGCCGACGGCGGTGTCGATGACGATCGGGAAGAACGAGATCAGGAAGGCCACCAGGATTTTCGGCGTCGAACCGACTCCGAACCAGACCAGGAACAGCGGCGCAATCGCCACCTTCGGTACGATCTGGAAAAACAGGACGGTCGGCATGACGAATTCGTTGAATCGCCGCGACGAAGTGATGGCAATGGCGAGCGGAATGGCGATGCCGACCGCCATGGCATAGCCGACCAGCATTTCGTAGACCGTCACCCAGCCGTTGCTGAGCAGGGTGGGAAACTCATCGACAAAGGCGGCGGCGATCGCTGTCGGAGTCGGCAGCAGATAGGGCGGCATCTTGTAGATGATCACGACAAGCTGCCACACCACCAGAAAGGTCAAGATGCCGGCGAACGGCAGTACATTCTTGATCAAACCGACCTTGATTGCGCGCGCGGCCGTTTCCGCTTTCGGGGTATCGCTTATCAGCGCCATCGTCTCCTACCCAGCTCCACATCTCTAAAACGCGTGGATTTCGTTCAGTCTAGCAGAGGCCTCATGCTGGTAAAGCCTCGCGCAACTGCGCCACATTGGTCATCGACGCTTGAATTTCTTCGGATAGCGTAATGCCGAGGCCCGGCCCGGTGGGCACATGCATGACGTCGCCGCGCGCGCGAAACTGCGCGTCCATGGTGCCGCGCTCGGCAAGATATTGCGGTCCATTGACCGCAGCCGGCAATTTAAGTCCAGCCCACCCGAAGAAATGTGCCGTGGCCGCCATCGAGAGTTCCGGATCGGTGAGCCCGGAGGCGAATAAGAGCAAGTTGTTTTCCTGCAAGAGTCGCGCGATGCGCGATGCGTGCCACAGGCCACCGCAACGCGCCACCTTCATGGCGATGCCGTCGAACATGTCGAGCGCGATGAATTCTTCGGCTTCGACAGGCGACACGATGCCCTCGTCCATCAGCACCGGCAGCGCACCGAGGCGCTTCAGCTTCTGGTAGTCGCGGATGCGGTTGGGCGGCAGCGGGAACTCGAGGCCCTTGAGCCCGAGATCCGCGAACTTCGGCGCCATGTCGAGCGCGGTGGCGAGATCATAGCTGGTATTGGCGTCGGCCCAGTGAAAGCCATCGGGCGCAAAGTCGATGACCGTGCGCACCAGAGTCGCGTCGTAGGCGGGCGTTTGCGGAGTGCCGACCTTGATGTTGAAATTCTTGTAGCCGAGCGCGCGGCCCTGCTGCAGGAGCTGCTCCGCGCCGGCGATGGTCGGCGACTGCACGGTCCAGCTCAGCGTGATCAAGTCATTCTGTACGCCGCCGAGAAGGTCACTCACCGAGCGGCCCGTCTGCTTGCCCCAGAGATCGTAGCACGCAAGATCGATCCCCGCCTTACAGAGCGGCTGGCCGACCGAAAACGACGGACGGATCGCGCGTTCCATCCGGGCATGGACGTCAGCGAGGTCGCTCGGATCGGCGCCAAGGATGGCGGGCGCCAGATAATGGCTGAGCGTGCTCTCGACGGTCTCCACCGTCTCGTAGGTCCAAGTCTCGACCGGCACCGACTGGCCCCAGCCCGCGACACCGTTCTCGTCGGTCAGCCGTACCAGAATCGACGGTCGCGCGCCGCCCTTGAAGAACTTGAATTCTCCCTGCAGCGGATAATCGAATCGCTTGATGTCGACGCGGGTGATCCGAGCCATCCCGGACGCAATCCTCTTGGTGTTCCCCCGCCCCTTTTGTTCGGCGCGAAGCCGCAGAGGCTGGTCATCAGTGTAACTATCTGGTTAGATCATGGCGAGCAAAATTTTCAAGCCAATGGCGCCGCCGCAGGATAAATGACGCCATGGCAGGAGGCGGTAGGACGGTGAAATTTCAGCGGATTTCAGCGGCTTGTCCGGGCTCCCGCGTCGGCTGCAGCGCGCGGATGCGGCGGCGCGCCGCGCACCGGGGAAAGCCGCGGTGAGCGCGCCATCCTTCATCGTGCGCGAGGTTTGCCTCTACGAACGGGACGTGCATCTGCGCATGCCGTTCCGCTTCGGCGTGGTCACGCTGACGGACGCGCCGCAGGGCTACGTGCGCGTCCGCATCGAACTGCCCGACGGCCGCTCGCAGTGGGGCGCCGCCGCCGAGCTGCTGGCACCGAAATGGTTCGACAAGAATCCGGCGCTGTCGAACGAGGATAATTTCGCTCAGTTGCGGCTGTCGCTGCGGCTTGCCGCCGACGCCTACCGCGACGGCGTCGCGCGTACCGCGTTCGGCCATTTCGCCGCCCATTACGCGGAGCAGTTGGCGGCGGGCACCAAGCACGACCTCATTCCGCTGGTCGCCAATTTCGGCCCGGCGCAGATCGACAAGGCGATCCTCGACGCGCTGTGCCGCGTCACCGGCCGCTCGTTCTACGAGGCGATGCGCAACAATCTCGCCGGGATCGACGTGGCGCCGCTCGACCAGCGCCTGCCCGACCTCGCCGGCTTCGACCTGACGCGTTTTCTCGCGCAACTCGCGCCGGCCGACACGATCGCCGCGCGCCATACGGTGGGCCTGGTCGACGTCATCGGCGGCCATCCCGACCAGGTCGGCGACGGTCTGCCCGAGTCGCTGGAGGAAGTCGTTGCGGCCTACGGCCATCGCTATTTCAAGCTCAAGGTGGGCGGCGACCGTGCCGCCGACGAGCAGCGGCTGATTGAGATCGCCGCGGTGCTCGATTCGATCGCCGAGCCCTATTACGTCTCGCTCGATGGCAACGAACAGTACAATGATATCGGCGCCCTGCTCGACCTATGGCAGCGCATGCAGGCGGCGCCGCAGCTCAAGCGGCTCGTCGCCAGCATCCTGTTCATTGAACAGCCGATCACCCGCGCGCATGCGCTCGACAGCGACATATCGGCGCTGTCGGCGGTCAAGCCAGTAATCATCGACGAATCGGATGACGATCTCGGCGTCTTTCCGCGCGCGCGCGCCCTGGGCTATGTTGGGGTCTCGAGCAAGGCCTGCAAAGGCCTGTACAAGTCCATCCTCAATGCCGCGCGTTGCCGCCATTGGAATGCGGAAAGCCGCGGCGAGCGTTATTTCATGACCGGCGAGGATCTGACCACGCAGGCCGGGCTGGCGGTGCAGCAGGACCTGGCGCTGGTCAATCTCATCGGGCTTCGTCACGTCGAACGCAACGGCCATCACTACGTCAACGGCATGGCCGGCCTGCCGCCGGCCGAACAGGCGGCCTTCCTCGCCGCCCATCCCGACCTTTACGAACAGAGCCATGGCGCGGCGCGGCTGAAAATCCGCAACGGGCAGCTCGCCATCGGCTCGCTGGCCGCGCCCGGTTTTGCCACCGCCGCCTATCCTGACTGGGACACGCTCACGCCGCTCGCCGCCGACTGAGCGCCAAATGCGTTCAGTGCCGGCCTTCGTAGAGATCGCGGCCGCGCACCAGCGCGCGGATCTTGCCGTCGGCGATGCCGCGCTTGAGCATCCAGAAACCGCAATCGGGATGAATGTATTTCACGCGGCCGACGCCGAGCACCTTGTCGGCGTGCTCGATGGCGCGCGCGATGGCATCGGCGGATTCGATCACCGTCTGCTTGATGTCGACGACGCCCAGCCCGAAGCCGATCTCCGGCCGCAGCTCCTTGAACACGGCGAGTTCATCCGGCGGACGGTGCGCGTTCTCCATGACGATATGATCGACATGCAGCGCGTTGAGGTAATTGATGAGCTGTCCCCAGCCGCCTTTCTGAATGGTCTGGCCGCCGTAATTGCCGAAGCACAGATGCACCGCCGGCGTGGTCGGCACCGCATCGAGCACGCGGTTCATCGCCGCCGCCGCCCATTCCCATTCCTCCGGGCTGCCGGGCAGATTGGCTTCGTCGATCTGGATCACCGTGGCGTCGATATGCTTGACCTGCTCGGCCAGCACGTCGGCGATCGCCATGGTGAGCGCGGCCTTGTCCTTGTAATGGGTGTCGAGCAACATCTTGGCCAGCATATGCGGGCCGGTGAGCGTGAACTTGAGCGGGCGCGTGGCGAGGATCTTGGCGCGCGCATAAGCCGCCGGCAGGTCGAGCGTGCCGGGGCCGATCGGGCTTTCCACGATGCCCGGCGGCCGCGTGCGGAACTGCAGCGCCGGCGTCTTCTGGAATTCCAGCCACTCGGCGAGGCCGATCTCGCGGCGCACGCCGGCCATCGGCCGCACGAAATATTCGATCATCCCGTTGGTCTCGGGATGGTTGACGTCGAAGCGGTAAAGCTCGCCGTCGCAGACGAGATCGATGCCCGCCTGCTCCTGCGTACCGATGACGACGCGCGTCGCATCGATCAGCGCCTGCTCGGATGGCAGCGCCACCAGCCAGTCCGGCACCGGATAGGACCCGACGGTGGTGGTGAGGATCCGCGCGTTCGACGTCTGTGCGCTCATGACTGCCCTTCTTGTTGCTGGTGCGGCGGGGCCTGTGCGGCCCGCGCCGGCGGCCGCCGCCTGCATCTAACCCGCGTGGCGGCGGCGTTTTCCTTCCCTTGCGTTAATTATGTAACTGTATAGTTACCTCGCTCAGGCTGTCAAACGCGCCGGGCCCGCCGCCTTGGAGGCGATGCGCGCGCCCTCCACCAGCGCCGCGAACTTCGCCCAGACGATGCTTTCGTGGATCTCGTCATTGCCGGCGAAGCTGGCGAAGCCGCAATCGGTGCCGGCGATGACGCGCTCGCGGCCGAAGGCCTCGACCCAGCGGCCGAGCCGCTGCGCCACCAGTTCCGGGTGCTCCACCATGACGTTCGACTGGGTGATCATGCCCGGGATCATGATCACGTCGTCCGGCAGCTTGGCGTCGCGCCAGACGGTCCACTCGTGCTCATGCCGCGGGTTGGCTGCTTCAAAGGAAAACGCGCCCGCGTTCAGCCGGCCGAGAATGTCGATGATGTGCTTGACCTCGATGTCATGCACGCGCGGGCCGAAATTGATGCCGTAACAGGTGTGGAAGCGAACGCGATCCTTCGCGATGCCGCGCAGCGCATGATTGATCGCCTCGATGCGCAACGCGATCCACTTGCGGCATTCCTCCATCGTCTTGTCGGGATGGCAGACGTAATAGGTGACGAGATGCGGGTCGTCGACCTGCAGCACGAAGCCGGCATCGACGATGGCGCGATATTCCTCGCTCATCGCCTCGGCGAGCGCGAACAGATACTCCTCGTCGGACTTGTAATAGGCGTTGCGGTTCCAATCCTCGATGCTCGACACCGAGGTCGACGGCACGAAGGCTTCGGTCGCCTTGACCTTGGTCAGCGCCGCCTCGAGGTTGTCGAGATCGGTCTTCAGCGCCGCCGCGCCGCGATAGCTCACCGGGCCGGTGCACCGATAATGCGTGTGCCGGCGGTGCACATTGGTGAGCTGCGGCTTGTAGTAATCGGGGAAATCCTTGACCTCGCGCGAGCCGACCCAGGGACTTTGATTGCGATCGGCGGAGTCGACCTCGAAGCCGCTGAGGCGCTCGTTGATATAGGTGATGAAGCTCGGCTTGCCCATCTCGCCGTCGTCAACGATGTCGATGCCGAGATCGACCTGCTTGCGCACGATGCCCGCCACCGCCTGGCGCAAGCTCGTCGCGTAAGTCGCGTCGTCGATCTTTCCGCCCTCGCGCCGCGCAACGCTCATCGCGTAGAAATCGGCCGGGCGCGGCAGACTGCCGACGTGCGTTGTCAGAATCCGATCGGCGCTATGTTGCATGGCGTGTCCTCCGTTTTGAATTGTCGCGCGGCAGGACTCTTAATCCGGCAAGCCGGCCTCCTTCAAGAGCGCAGGACGGAATGTGCCGGCCCACGCGCGCGCCCCCGCGCCGTGGGCACGTCGCTCGGCGCGCTCGCTCTTCGACACGCAGCAGGCGCAAGCGAGCGTCAGTGGTTGTCTTTTTCAACCGTGACACCAGCGCGCGGCACAAAATGTTGCGCCGCGTGAAGCGTCGCCGCCACATTCGCCATAAGCGGGTTACCCGCGTGCCGACGTGCGGCAGCACACGGGTTGTCGCTTATGCCTTGCCGGCGGCCTGCAGTTCCACGAGCTGTTTGCGCGCCTGCTGCGCGAGATAGCGGCGCATGCGGATCACGCCGGCGTCGTGCTGGTAGAGCATCTCGTGCCGCTCCAGCCCGGGCTTGAGGCCGCTCAGCATCTCGCGGTCTTGCTCGAGCACATGCCAATGGCGCGGCTCGAGCGTGGTCTTGTAGAGGAACCGCCAGGCGTCACGCTGCCAGCCCGCCACCTTGCGCGTGCGCCAGAAGAAAACGCACATCTTGTCGGCGTCGATCGGCGTACCGAAACCGACGATGCCGAAATTGCCCCCGGGGCCGCCCGACGGCGGATAGGGAATTTCCAGCCGCACATAAAGCGCGTTGTCGTCGATCAACTCGCTCCAATCGAAATTCACGTTGCGCTGTCCAACCTTCTCGAAGAAGAAACCGTGCGGCGTGTCGCGCGTGGCGAACTGCGCCTTGGTATCGCCCTGATACATGCTGTGCGAATTGGCATGCAGGAAGGTGCCGTGCATCGGGTCCATCAGGTTGTCGAAGGCGTAGCGCCACGGCGTGTCCCAGTCGGCATAGCAGAGAAAGTGCGAATATTCTGGTGAATCGAGTTGCTCGGGCGGATTGAAGGGCGGCGCCTCCTCGTGCAGCGCATCGCCGAACCAGACGAAGATGGCGTCGGCGATCTCCTGCGCCGGATAGGCCTTCACCGCCTTCTTGCCCTCGAGCGCGCAGCCGGGCTGGCCCGGCACGCTGAGCACGGTGCCGTCGGGGCCGACCTCGACGCCGTGATAATTGCAGCGCAGACGGTCGCCTTCGTTGATGCCGCGCGAGAGCGGTACCGCGCGGTGCGGACAGCGGTCGGCGTGCACGCGGATGACGCCCTTGGCGTCGCGCCACACTACCAGCGGCTCGCCGAGACGCACCAGGCCGAGCGGTTTGCCGCCGGCCTCGATGAAACGCGAAGGCAGGATCGGGTGCCAGCGATTGCGCAGGCCGGTGCTGAGATAAGCCTGCACCTGCTGGTCGGTCGGCCCGGTGTTGGTGTTGCTGGCGCGGGGCCGTTCGAGGGTCGCGGTGCTCATGACGTCAAGCTCCGAGTTCGCGCATCAGCGCGGTGAAATTCTCCGGCGTCCAGTCGGCGCCGTCGGGCGGGCGCACGCGCGTACCGTTGAGACCGGTAACCACCTCGTCGAGCTCGCGTGCGCCCTTGCTGAACACGCTCTCAAGCGCGTTGGCGAGCTCCTGCTGCCACACGGTCGGCTCGTGCGTGCGGGTCTGGTGAGGATCGAGACTAGGATAACGATATTCGCTCATGCGACACCTCCTACGTCATTTCGTTATTGATCTTGCCACTTCAAGCCTTTCTTGGCTGCGTGAGGGCGCGCTGGCGTCCACCGTAGCCGATCACGGCAATGGCGTCGATCTCGACCAGCAGGTCGGGGCTGACCAGGGCGTTGACGCCGACCAGCGTGGAACACGGTAAGGGCTCGGCGAACACTTCGCGACGCGCCGCGCTGACATCCGCCCGGCGGTCCATGTCGCAGAGGTAGACGTTCAGCTTGACCACATCCTCGGCGCTGCCGCCGGCGGCCGCGATCAGCGCCAGCACGCGCCGCAGCGCCTCGCGCGTCTGCAGCAGCACCGAATCGCCGCCCACCGCACCCTGCGGCGTGCCGGCGTGCTGACCCGATATATGGATCGTCTCGCCGGTCACCAGGCAGTTCGAGAACAGCCCCGGCGGCGGCTCCGGCACGTCCAGCGCGGTGACCACGCGCATGGGCGATGGCGCCGTCATCAAAGCTTCCCCGCCGCATGTAGCGCGGAAAGCTGCGCGTGTGTCTGCTTGGCGAGATAGCGGCGCAGCCGGATGACCCCGGCATCGTGCTGATAGAGCATCTCATGTTTCTCGATGCCCGGTTTGCAGCCGGCGAGCATGTCGCGATCCTGCTCGAGCACCGCCCAATGGCGCGCCTCGATATTGGTCCGGTACAGGAAACGCCAGGTGTCGCGCTGCCAGCCGGAAACCTTGCGCACGCGCCAGAAGAAGCAGGCGGTGTGCTCCGCATCGACCGGCGTGCCGAAGGAGATAATGCCGAAATTACCGCCCGGACCGGCCGACGGCGGATAGGGGATTTCCAGCCGGACGAACAGGGCGTTGTCGTCGACCAGCTCGCTCCAGTCGAAGTTCACGTCGCGCTGGCCCTCCTTCTCGAAGAAGAACCCGCTCGACGTGTCGCGCGTGACGAAATGCGCCTTGGTGTCGCCCTGATACATGCTGTGCGAATTGGCATGCAGGAAGGTGCCGTGCATCGGATCCATGTTGTTGTCGTAGAGGAAGCGCCAATGCGTTTCCCAATCCGCGTAGCAGAGGAAGTTGGAATAATCGGCGTGCACGAGTTGCGGCGGCGGGGTAAAGGGCGCCGGCTCCTCGTTGAGCGCGTCGCCGAACCAGACGAAGATGGCGTCGGCGATTTCCTGGCTCGGATAGGTCTTCACCGCCTTCTTGCCTTCGAGCGCGCACCCCGGCTGGCCGGGCACGCTCAGCACGGTGCCGTCCGGCGCCACCTCGACGCCGTGATAATTGCAGCGCAGGCGGTCGCCTTCATTGATGCCGCGCGAGAGCGGCACGGCGCGGTGCGGGCAGCGATCGGTCTGCACGTGGACGGTGCCCTTGGCGTCGCGCCACACCACCAGCGGCTCGCCGAGGCGCGTGAGCCCGAGGGGCTTGCCGCAGACCTCGACGAAGCGCGAGGGCAGGATCGGCCACCAGCGATTGCGCAGCCCGGTGCGGAGATAGGCCTGCACCTCCTGGTCGGTCGGCGTGGCGGTGCTGTCTTGGCGCTTCGAGCTCGCGGCGATATTCATGGCTCACCTCACGGGTTCGGCCTGTGTGACGGATGCTGGCGCTGCCTCAATCGTTTTTCTGCCGTTCCTGCCATTCGCGCTTGAGGCGCTCGCGAACCGGCACGAAGTCGTAGGTCGGGAAGAATTCGGTGGCGAACACGCCCCAGGCACTGCGCTCGATCTCGATATTGATTTTGTTGAGCAGATGCGGCGCAAAGCGCAGCGTGACGATCTGGCCGATGCCCATCGCCACGGTCCAACTGACGATCTCGCAGCCCTCGGGCGGAAACCGCTCCCACCAGGCGCGCTCGGCGAGCTTGCCTTGGATCTGGTCGATGTTCTGCGACTGATCATGCTTGAGGAAGATGGTCAGCATGATTTTTTCTTCGTCCGCCATCGGGCCAATCCTTCAGATGTCCAATATGAGGCGCGATCCCTTCGCGCGTGAGACGCAGGTCATCATGGTTTCGTTGGCTTCCCGCTCCGCCGACGACAGGATACTGTCGCGGTGGTCGACCTCGCCGGACAGCACGCGCACCTCGCAGGTGCCGCAGATGCCCTGCTGGCACGAACACGGCACCTCGATGCCGGCGTCGTTGAGCGCTTCCAGAATCGATTTGTCGGGGGACACGCTCACGGTGATGCCGGAGGCCTCACACACCACCTCGAATCCGCCAGAGCCCTCGTCGAGCGGCCGGCTGCGCGGCGCGAACCATTCGAAATGCACGCTGCCGGAGGGCCAGTCCTGCGTCGCTTCCTCCACCGCAAGCATCAGCCGCTCGGGACCGCAACAATAGATGACCGCGTCGTCCTCCACCGTGGCGAAACGCTGCGCCACGTCGAGCCGGGTGCCGGCTTCCGAGGAGTGCAGCGACATCTCGCCGCCGAGGCTCTCGATCTCCTTGAGGAACGGCGCGTCCTCGGTGCGGCGGTTGCAATAGAGCAGCGTCCACGGCCGTCCTTCCGCGCTCAGCGCGCGCATCATCGGGATGAACGGCGTGATGCCGATGCCGCCGGCGACGAAGATGTAGCGCTTGGCGGCGACCAGGGGGAAATTGTTGCGCGGCGTGCTCACGGTCAGCAGGTCGCCCGGCCGCAGTTTGCGGTGCACATAGCTAGACGACTGCCCGCCGGAAATGGCGCGGATGCCCACGCGATAATGCGACAGGTCGTTGGGATCGCCGCACAGAGAATATTGCCGCAGCGTGCCGTCCGGCAGCTTGATGTCGATATGCGCGCCCGGCTCGAAGGGCGGCAGATCGCCGCCGTCGGGCGCGGTCAATTCGAGCGAGAGCACGCCGGGCGCTTCCCAGCGCAGCGCCCGCAGGCGCACCTGCAGGGTTTCCGTGCCGGGGCGCGGCGCGGTGGTCATCGTTGGCTTGCTCAGGTCGGCAACGTCGGCCATCAACTCATCCTTACAACGCACTTTTCGCCCAGGGGTGCGGCGCTTCGCTCAAGTCGCAATAGAGCGATTTCTGCGCCATCCATGCGCGGATGCCGTCGCGGCCCTTTTCGCGGCCGAGGCCGCTGTCCTTGGTGCCGCCGAACGGCGTCGAGATGGAAAACTGCTTGTAGGTGTTGATCCACACCGTGCCAGTATCGATGCCGCGCGCCACGCGCCAGGCCTTCGGGAAAGTCGCGGGTGTAGATACCGCAGGCGAGGCCATAGCTGTTGTCGTTGCTCTGGCGGATGACGTCGTCCTCGTCGTCGAAGGGAAGCACGGCGAGCACCGGGCCGAATACCTCGTCGCGGCAGAGCCGCGCGTCGTTGGCGAGATCGCCGATGATGGTCGGCCGGTAATAGGTGCCTTCGGCATAGTCAGCACCGGCCGGACGCTCGCCGCCGGTGATGATGCGGCCGCCATCCTCACGCGCGCGGGCGACATGCGCCTCGACCTCCTCGCGATGCCGCGGACGGATCAGCGGCGCGACCTGCGTCGCCGCTTCGAACGGATGGCCGACACGCAGGCGTTCGGTGGCCGCCGCCAGCTTGGCGACAAAGGCATCGAAGATGCCGCGCTCGACGAACAGCCGCGAGCCGGCGATGCAGGACTGGCCAGTGGAAGAGAAGATGCCGAACAGCACGCCGGCACAGGCGAGGTCGAGATCGGCGTCGGCGAAGACGATGGTCGGCGACTTGCCGCCGAGCTCGAGCGAAACCGGCATCAGCTTTTCCGCCGCCTTGCGCGCGATATTGCGGCCGGTCTCGGTGCCGCCGGTGAAGGCGACGCGACGGATCGCCGGATGGGTGACCAGCCGCTCGCCGACCACCGCGCCGGCGCCGGGCAAGGTGGAGAACAGACCGCGCGGCAGCCCCGCCGCCTCGATGACGCGCGCCAATTCGAGGCAGACCAGCGGGCTCCATGACGACGGCTTCAGCAGCACCGCATTGCCGGCGGCGAGCGCCGGCGCCACCTTCTGCGCATCGGAAGCGATCGGCGAATTCCACGGCGTGACGGCGGCAGTGACGCCGAGCGGCTCGTGTACCGACAGGGTGAGATAGTTGCCGCGCGACGGGGTCAGCGCGTCTTCCATCGTCTCCAGCGCCGCCGCCATGTAGCGGAAGGTGCCGGCGGCGCTGAGCGCCAGCGCGCGCGTCTCGCTCAGCGTCTTACCGGTGTCGCGCGACTGCACATGCGAGATACGGTCGGCATTCTGCGCGATGCCATCGGCGATGCGATAAAGATAGGTGGCGCGCTCATGTGGCAGCAGTTTGCGCCAGGCCGCATCGTGCGCCGCCTCCTGCGCCCGCTCGATGGCGAGGTCGACGTCCTCGAGCGAAGCACCCGGCAGCACCGCATTGACCGAACCGTCGGCCGGGAAATGCGAAGCGATGTCCGCACCGCGTCCGCGCCGCCATTCGCCGCCGATGAAGAGCTTGTCCTGAAATGTGATGGTCTGGTCCATTCGTTCGTCCCCTAGATCACCACCGGACTTGTGCAATTCAAGAGATCGCGCGCGACGCTGTAGCCCGCCATCAACGAGGTCTTCGGGTTTTCCGGCGACGGCCGGCCTTCGAGCTTGACCGTGAAGTCGCCGCATGCCGAGCGCACGGCGAATTCGTGCACATTGCGCTGGATGCCGGGGTCGGCCATGAGACGAACCTCGGTGCCGTCGAGGCCGATGCCGGCGATCGCCAGCGTCGCCGCAACATTGGCGTTAAACGGATAGTCCGCTGCCGCCTTGCGGGCGCTGCCGGTATAGAAGACCGTCGGTTCTCGCAAATTGTCGAGATCGAGGAGATCCTGCGCCGGCGTGCCTTTCCAGGCATTGGGCGGCTTGCGGCCGGTGTAGACGACGCTTTCGAGGCCGGACAATCGGGCGGCGGCGAGTGCATCAATGCCGCCGATGGCGCCGGACGGCAGCATCAACTGCGCGCCGCCGGCCTTTGCCGCCTCGACGAGGCTCGCATAAAGGCTTTCATCCGAGAGCGACCCGATCGAGATGATGACGAGATCGCAACCGGCTTTCAGAATCGCCGGGCAATAGTCGCGCACGGCGACATGCGATGCGCATTCGGCGACCACATCGGGACGGTCGGCAAGCAAGGCGGCGACGTCGGTACGGACGTTGTGCGCCTGCGCGAGCTTGGCGCCGCCGCGGTCGAGCAGGGCTTGCGCCTGCGGGACGAATTGCGCCGGGACCAGGACGGATACCTGCTCCAGCGGCGCGGGCAATTCCTTCGCCAGTGTCGCCGCGACGACACTGGCAATACCGCCCGCCCCGATGATGCCGAGCCGACGCAACGTCATGACGGCCGTCCCGCCGCGCCGGCCGGCGGGCCGGCGAAGCTCTGGCTGAAAGGGCCGATGGCGACCATGTCGATTTCGATCAGGCGCGGGCCCTTGGCGTCGAGGGCGCGCTGCAAGGCCGCGCCGAAGTCGTCGATCTTGCTCACCCGCTCATGCGGCAGGCCGACCGACTGGCACGCCAGCGCGAAATCCGGCGTCAGGATGTTCGCATAGACATGGCGGCCGCCATATTGCGCGTCCTGGATATTGCGGATGACGCCATAGCCGCGGTCGTTCATCAGGATGAAGACGATGTCGGCTTCCGCCTCCACGGCGGTCGCCAATTCGCCGATGGTCAATTGCGCGCCGCCGTCGCCGAGCAAGGTGATGGTCTTGGCCGGCTCGCCGGCGAGCGCAGCGCCGATCCCCATGGGAATGCCCTGCCCGATGCCGCCGCCGAGCGCGTGTACGCCGAGATGCGGCGCGGCGAGGCGGACGTAGCGGTTGCCGAAGGTGCTGTTGGAGATGGTGACGTCGCGCACCCAGGGGTGACCCGCCTGCCCGATGCGCTCGCTGAGCAGGTCGGCCAGAGCGCCGTAGGGGCCGAGCCCGGCGCGCAGGCTCGCTTCCGACTGCGCGCGCGCCTTGCAAATGTCGGCGAGGAAGCCGGCATCGGTGTCGAGCTTTTCCGGCAGCAGCTTGAGCAGCGCTTCCAGCGCCAACTTCGCATCGGCGTGCACGAACAGCTCGACCGGGTAGTTGCGCGCCGCCTGGCTGGTATCGGCATCGATCTGCGCCAGCGGCGGCAATGTCATATGGTTGTTCTGAGTTCTCGTTGCCACGCAGGCGCGAGCCGACGACGATCATCAGATCGCAGCGCGCATAGATCTTGCCCGCCTCGCGCGTCATGTTGAAGGCACCGAGGCTGTGCGCATGCCCCTCCGGCACCACGGCGCGGCCATTGGTGCTGGTCACCACGCCGATGCCGCGCGCAACCAGCGCCGTCGCCGCCTCCGCCGCGCCGCGGGCGCCGCCGCCGAGCCACAGCATCGGCCGTTTGGCTTGGCGCAAACGCGCGGCCAGCGTTTCAATCGAAGCGGCGTCAGGCGCCGCCACCGGGATCGCCGGGCTGCCCGGCAAGGTCCGCAACGGGACGGCAAGGCGCTGCACATCAACCGGGATTTCCAGCGTCACCGGCCCGGTGGGCGCGGTGAGCGCCGTGCGCGCCGCTTCCACCAGCGCATCGACCGCGCCCTCGGGCTGCCAGACGCGGATATAGGACTTGCTGATCGCCTTCAGCATGTCGGGCTGGCGCGGCACGTCGTGGATCGCGGCGCGGTCGCGGTCGACGAATTCACGATCGACCTGCGTGGTGATGTGCAAGAGCGGCGAGCCGGCGGTAAGCGCCTCGACCTGCGCGCCGGCGGCATTGCCGGCGGCGGTGCCGGTGCTGGTGATGACCACGCCAAGCGCACGCGAGACCCGCGCATAGGCATCGGCCATGCCCGTGGCGCCGGCTTCTCCGCGCGCGGGAATAAATCGGATGCGGCCCTGCCGGGCGATGGCGTCGAGGATCGGCATGTTGTGGATGGAGATGACGCCGAAGATCGTGGTCACGCCCATATCCGCCAAGGCGCGGGCGATCGCATCGCCAACGGGCTCCTTTGCTGTCACTTCCGCACGCTCGGTAGCGGAGCGGCCTGCATCGACGACGTTCACGTTCATAGTGCCTTCCAATTGCTAGATGTAGCGCGAGACGCCACCGGAAATTTCCAGGCTTGCACCGGTGATGTAGCTCGCTGCCGGCGAGCCGAGAAATACGATGGCGCGGGCGGCTTCGTCTGGTTCGCCGAGCCGCCCCAGCGGGATATGCTTGGTGCGGGCGAGCGCGGCAAACCATTCCTCGCGCGTCTGCTGCTTGTCGGCGCGCGCCTCGAAGCGCCGCTGCCATTGCCCGGAATCGATGAGACCGAGCAGCACGGTGTTGACGCGGATGCGCGGCGCGAACTCGGTGGCGAGCGACTTCAAGAGATTTTGCACGCCGGCGCGCGCCGCCGAGGTGCAGACCATGTGCGGCTCGGGCTGCGTCGACAGCAGTGAATTGACCGTGACGATGGCGGGCGCGTCACTGGCGTCGAGCAGCGGACGAAAGGCGCGGATCGGATAGATCTGGCTGAAGAACTTCAGCTCCAGTTCCTCGCGCCATTGCGTATCGGTGGTGTCGGCGAAGGTCGAGACGCGGCCCTGCCCGGCATTGTTGACCAGGAGATCGAGGCGGCCCTCGCTCCAATCGCCAACCTTGCGGGCGAATGCGGCGACCGCATCGGCGTCGAGCACGTCGCAGCGCTCGGCCAAGACGGCATCGGGATTAAGGTGCGCAAGTTCCTTTTTGGCGGCGGCTAGCCGCTCGGCATTGCGTCCGCAAATCGCCACGCGGGCGCCATCGGCGATCAACAGGCGCGCGGTAGCAAGCCCGATTCCCGAGCTGCCGCCGGTGACCACCGCCACTTTATTGGTCATTCCCAGTTCCACGGCCGTTTCCCGCTTCAGGCCTGGCGGCGACGCGCGCGCGCCGCGGGCTTCGACTCGTCCCGAACGACCGGCGGCGGATGATCGTGCCCGAGCCAACCCAGACGCTGCGAAATCTCTATGGCCGCCGCGCTGATGCCGGTGGCGATCTCGGCGCGGCGCGCTGCGCCTTCGAAGTCGGCCGAATGGCCGCTGACATTAATGGCGGCGATCGGGTCACCGGTCGCGTTGAACACGGCAGCGGCGACCGAGCTGATGCCCGCTTCGTAATTGCCGTCGCTCCAAGCGAGCCCCGCGACGCGGTCAGCGGCGAGCTGCGCATGCAATTGCGCCGGCGTCACTGCCGTATGCGCGGTCACGGGCTTGAGCACCGCGCCGGCATACATGCGATCGACCCGCTCGGCGGGAAGATGCGCGAGAATTATCCGCCCCATATTGGCGGCGTGCGCCGGTAGGCGGCTGCCGATGCGGATGTGACTGGCAAAGCGATGATTGGGCGTGCGCCGCACCACATAGACCACTTCGAGATCGTTGAGAACGCCGAGATGCGCCGACAGGCTGAGCTTTTCCGCGAGCCGCGTGAGCACCGGCACCGAGGTCTGCACCAGGTCTTCCGCATAGAAGGCCTGCGCCGCCAGTCCGATCAGGCCGACGCCGAGGCGCCAGCCCTGCGCCTCGGAGCGCGGCTCGAGAAAGCGCTCCAGTTCGAGCGTATGCAGCAGGCGCAGTAGCGTCGTGCGGTTGATGCCGAGCTGGCGCGCCGTGCGCGAGAGATTGTTGACGGGATCGCCTTCGACGATATGGCGCAGGAGGCGCACGGCGCGCTGCACCGGCGGCGAAATATAGATGTCGTCTTCCCGGTCGGGGCCGGTCACGATTTCGGCCGCGTCAGACATGGCCGTGTTCCTTGATGAAGCGGGTCAGGAGATCGGCGAGGACCTGGGGCTGTTCCTGCGGCAAGGCGTGGCCACAAGCGGCGACCTCATGGAACTCCGTGGCGTTAAGAAGAGCGGTGCGGGCGGCGTGCGCCTTGTCGGGCGGCGTGACGACGTCACCGGCGCCGACCGCGACCAGCGCCGGCGCGGCGACCTGCGCGGCATCGGCCAGAAGATCGCCGGCGCCGAGCGCGTGCACCGCTTGCGCGTAGCCGGCGGGATTGACGGCCGCCATGGCGCGCTCGACCGCGGCGGTCACCTGCGGCCGATGCGCGGCATCGAACATCAGGCGCGATGCGCGCTTGGCGGCAAAGGCGGAAGGCCCCATGGCCTCGAGCTCGTCGATGCGCGCCTGCACGCTCGGCGGCAAGGCGGCGCCGGGCGCCACGCGATAGCCGAGCGCCGGCGAGATCAGCGCCAACGCCGCGACGCGGTCCGCATGCGTGGCCGCAAAGCTGGTCGCGAACAGGCAGCCGAGCGAATGGCCGAGCAGCACCACGCGCGACAGGTCCAGCGCGTCGAGAAAGTCCAGCAGCGCGGCGGCGTAGTGTCGCGGCGCGGGCGAGGCCAGCGCAAACGCGCGGGACTTGCCGTAGCCGGGAGCATTCCAGGCGATGCAATCGAGCGACGCCGGCAGCGCGGCGATCAGGGGCTCGAAGCTGTGGCAGTTACTGCCGATGCCATGCAGCAGAACGAGCGGCACGGTCCGCGCGTCACCGCGGCGGCGCAGATATTCGATTCCCGCCGACGTGCCGGAAGTCGCGCGTTGCATGTCCGCCTGCAGGGTCATGGCCGTGGCGGTGCTCCGCTTTGCACGCGCGGCAGGTAGTGCAGCACGCGCGCCTCGATGCTCGCCACCGCCCAGTACATGACGATGCCGATAACAGTGAGCAGGCCGATCGCGTCGAACACCATAGCGGTATTGGCCTGGCCCTGGCCGAAGGTAATGAGATAGCCGAGGCCGACCTCGCCGCCGACCAGCTCTCCGACGGTGATACCGATCACCGCGAGCGTCGCGCCGATGCGCAGGCCCGCCATCAGGTTCGGCATCGAGAACGGGAGCATCACCTTAAAGAAGATCTTGACCGGGCTCATATTGTAGGCGCGCGCCAGGTTGACGAAGTCGCGGTCCATCACCCGCATCGCCTGCAACACGTTCACCATGATGGGGAAGAACACTACCAGCACGGTGACGGTGAGCTTGGGGAGCGCGTTGTAGCCGAACCACAGGATGAACAGCGGCGCGAAAGCCACCTTCGGCGCGATCTGCAGCGCCAGGATATAGGGCGAGAGCACGCGCTCCCAGGTCGGCAGCAGCCCCAGCAGATAACCGCCGACGGCGCCGAACAGGCTGCCGATGAAGAAACCGAGCACCGCATAGGAGGCGGTGGAGATGAAGTGCCGCGGCAGGTTCTCCAGCTCCCACATGCGAATGCCCTCGAACCAGAGGTCGCTGACCCGCGGGATGATGTATTTTGGCACGCCGAATATCGGCGGCAGGTATTGCCAGGCGAGCAGCACGACGACGGCGAGCGCGAGAGAGGCGGCGGGCACCGCCATGTCGCGCAGGCGCGGCCGTAGGATGCGCGGGACTTGCGGCAGCGCCGCACGAATGTTCGAAGTTTGCGCTTCGTCGGTCACTATGCTGCTCCGCCGGGGTCAGCCAACGAACTGGTTGGTATAGAGGTCCTTGATCGGCACCGCCGCCGAGATGATCTTGTTCTTAAGGTAGAAGTCCTGCACCGTCTTCAGCCGAGCCGGGTCGAACTTGCCGAGCGCCGACGGCGGATTGGTCTTGTAGACCTCGTTGACATAGTGACGCAGGATCCGCTCGATCTTTACCTCCTGCCCCTTGTGCTGGCGCACGAAGGCGCAGTAATCGCGCGCCGCAGATGTCGGATCGTCGATGCAGTCGCGCAATGCGTGCAGCACCGCCTTGACAAACCCGCCCACGACCGCCGGTCGTTCCTTGATCGTCTTATCGGAGGCAAGAACCGCCTGCGCCATTGCCGGGAAAACATCGTCGATCGAGAAATAGTCGAGCGGAATGCCGGCATTTTCGATCGTGTCCGACCAGTCCGGCGTCGTCACGATGCCGTCGAGCGATTTGGCGATCATCAGCTGCGTCACGCCGGCTGGGCCAACCGCCTCGATCTTCACGTCGCTGCGCTTGACGCCCTTGGCGGCGAGCACCGCCAGCAACGCGTAGTAGCCGGTGTCCTGATAGCCGATGACGCCGAGCTTCTTGCCGCGTAGGTCCGCGATGGTCTTGACGTTGGCCGCCTTGCGGGTCGCGATCTGGAACAGCGAATGCGCGCCGAGTAGCGCGACGCCGCGCACCGGCAGGCCGTTTGGCCGCACGATCATCGAGGTCTCGCCCACGCCGCCGCCGAGATCGCTGTTGCCGACGCCGACCTGCTTGGCGACGTCGGCGCCGCCGTGGCCGGTGTGGATCGTCACCTCGAGATTGTTGGCGACAAAATAGCCGCGCTTCATCGCCAATTGATGGGGAATGAAGGCCGGCAGGAACGGCGGCGCTGGATAAAGATAGGTCACCTTTTCGCGCGCGGCGAAAGCCGGCCGGATCGCCGCAGTCGCCAATAGTCCACCGAGGGCTGTACGCCGGGTCACTCGCATGTCTTACTCCTTTGGTACGGGCCGCGACCGCGATCAGGCGTCGAGCCGATTTTCAATGTGCAGTGCGTGAAAAAGGTGAGCGACGATCTCGCCGGCGCGTGGCGTCGCCACACGCGCCATCGGATTGTCGCGGTCGGGCAGCCCGACATTGATTTCCTCGGTGATACGTCCCGGCCGATCGCTCATCACCAGAATGCGATCGGACATCGCGACAGCTTCGGACAAATCGTGGGTGATCAGCAGCGTGGTCAGTCCCGAGCCGGCGATGGTTTCGGCAAAGCTGCGCTGCAGTATAAGCTTGGTTTGGGCATCGAGCGCCGAAAACGGCTCATCAAGCAGAACCACCGTGGGATCGATGGCGAGCGTCCTCGCCAAGGCCGCACGCTGCCGCTGCCCGCCGGAGATTTGATAGGGATAGCGGTCGGCGAAATCGATCATGCGGCAACGCTTGAGCTCACGCATCGCGCGCTCGCGCCGCTCTCTGGCGCTCAACTTGCGTGCCTCGAGGCCGAACTCGACATTGTGCAGAACGGTGCGCCAGGGAAGCAGCAGGTCCTTCTGCAGCATGAAGCCGACATGCGGGCTGGGTCCGGCCACGCGGTTGCCATGCAACAAGACGGTGCCTTCGTTCGGCTGATCGAGGCCGGCGACGAGACCGAGCAGCGTACTCTTGCCGCAGCCAGAGGGCCCCACGATCGAGACGAACTCGCCCTCATGCACCGACAGGTTGAGATCGTAAATGGCGGTGAAGGGTGGCGCGCCCGGTGTGCGGCTTGGAAAACGCCGGGCGACATCCTGGAGCTGCAGGACATTGGTGCAGGCGGTTGGCACGCCAGCTCTCCCTGACTTGTTCAAATATGAACACAATGTATTATATTTGAACAATCCAAAACCAAAGACCTAGAAGAGTCAACTGCCTTTGCAGACCCTATTTTGAGCAGGGGCTGCTAAAAATGTCGCAGGCATAGAGCGTATTTAGCTGTACTGCCATTTGGTCCAGAAATTTGAGGAGCCGGGGTTCTCAGATTTTATTTTATATGGTATACACGTTTTCGCTATAGAAACAATATTGCTTCCCAGGATGGCGCTGGTGCCGCGCAAAAACACCCACCAGGACAAGGCCGTCGGCGCCGATTTGCCGAAGGTCGCGGCTGACGAACGTTATCTCGTGCCGGCGCTGATGCGCGGCCTCGATATTCTCAAGGGGCTGTCGGCCGAACGGCGGCAGGCGTCGCTGTCGGAAGTCGCCGAATTGATCGGCATCACCCGTTCCTCCGCCTACCGTCTTCTCTATACGCTCGAGCACCTCGGCTTCGTCGCCTACGACGCACCGACCAAGACTTACAAGCTGGGCGCGCAGGTTCTGCAACTGGGCTATGGCTATCTCGCCGCGCGCGATCTGGTCGAGGTGGCGATGCCGCACCTGGTGCGACTTCGCGACCGGACCGGATGGTCAGCGCATCTCGGCGAACTGCATGGCCGCGATGTGATCTATCTCGCGCGTGTGGCGACGCGGCGCACCGTCGCGAGCACGGTGCATGTCGGCACCCAGCTGCCGGCCCGCCTCACCGCCATGGGACGCGTCCTGCTGTCGGGGCTGCCCGACGCCGACATCCGCCATCTCTATTATCACGATCCATCGCCGCCAGCGCGGGCGAATGCGCCGAGCACGTTGGAAGGTTTGATCGAACTCATCCGCGGCGACCGCGCCAACGGCTTCGTGGTGCAAAACGGGATCTACGAGCCGGGCGTCGCCAGCGTCTCGGCGCCGATCCGCGACATCACCGAGACTATCGTGGCAGCCGTCAATATTTCAGCGATCTCGCTGTTCACCAGTGAGGCGGAATTGAACGGGCCGATCAAGGCCGAGGTCATGGCCACCGCCGACGCGGTCTCCCGCGACCTCGGTCGCAAGACTTATGTTTTGGAAGATACGCAAACTGCCTGATCTCCGCGAGACCAGGCTCGGATAACCACGGAGGTAGAGATGGATGACGTCACGCGACAGAAGCATTCCTGGGACCGCCCGGAAGGCGCCAGCTTCGAGGATTGGATGAAGAGCCGCGTCGCCCGCGTGGCGGATCGCGCCTATGACTGGAATGCACTCAAATTCCAGGCCGACTTCGATCCGAAATACCGCCGCGCGCAAAAGCGCTTCATCGGCACCGGCGGCACCGGCGTCTCCCATGACGCCAACGTCATCCCGGCCGAGCATTTCACGCTTTCCAACATGATCCTTCCGGTCGGCGCCGAGGGACCGATGCATCTGCACGTGGACGCGGAAGAGGTGTTCTTCGTCCTTCGCGGCAAGATCAAGGTGATGGTGGAAAAGGATGGCGAATACTGGGAAGCCGTGCTCGGCGAGCGCGACTGCATCTCGGTGCCGCCGGGCGTCTACCGCGGCGAGATCAATGTGGGCGACGAAGAGGCGATCATGATGGTCATGATCGGTTCGCCCAAACCTGTCACCCCGACCTATCCGGCAGAACATCCGCTGTCCAAGGTCAAGCGCTAGTCATCGCGCCGGGCGCGCCTTGAGCCGGGGCGCGCCCTTGCACGTGTTTTGTTCGGCCGCGCGCCGCCGGAGCGCCGCCGCCTGTCGAGGAGAACTGTCCATGTCGCTGAATGGAATCGATGCCGTCATCTTTGGCGTGGCCGACATGGCCGAAGCCAAGCGCTTCCTGGACGATTGGGGCGTCATCCCGGTCTCCGCCGCGGCGGACAAGCTCGTCTACAAGACCCGCGACGGCGCGCAGGCGATCGTGCGGCCGAAGGATGCGCCCGACCTGTCGCCGGCGATCGAGAGCGGCAATACCGTGCGCGAGGTGATCTGGGGCGCCGCCAACCAGCAGGAGCTCGACAAGACGCTGGCCGCGCTGCGCGGCCTCGACAGTTTCCATGTCGGCGCCGACGGCCTGCCCCGCGTCACCGACCCCAATGGGCTGAGCCTTGCCTTCCGCGTCAGCCAGCGCACGCCGATCGCGGTGGCGCCGACGCCGCCGAACGCGCCGGGCGCGCACCAGCGCGTCAACATGCGCTCGCCGATCCACGACCAGGCGCACCCGATCAATATCGGCCATGTCGTCGTCTTTGCCGCCGACTTCGCCGCCATGCGCGCCTTCTATACCGAGAAGCTCGGCTTCGCGATCAGCGACGAATACCCGAACCACGGCGTGTTCACGCGCTGCCAGATCGTCGGCGAGCATCACAACCTATTCATCCTCAACCGGCCCGGCAAGCCTGGCATCAATCATGTGGCCTTCACCGTGACCGACATCCACGAGGTGATCGGTGGCGGCATCGCCATGAGCAAGAAGGGCTGGAAGACGGAAATCGGTCCCGGCCGCCATCCGATTTCCTCGGCCTATTTCTGGTACTTCGAAAATCCGCTGGCGGCGCCGCTCGAATACTATGCCGACGAGGACTTCTGCACCGAAGATTGGAAACCCAGCAATTTCGAGCGCAAGCCCGAGCTGTTCGCCGAATGGGCGATTGTCGGCGGCATCGACGGCAAGACCCGTCGCCAGGTCGCCAGCACCGACCAGAGCGGCCGCGGCCATGCCTAGGGCGCGACCGGACAGTGAGCCAAACCATGCTGCCTGACATCCGCCGCATCATCGCCGTCGAGGCGCATCGCCGGCGTTCTGGCGAATATCCGCGGCGGATCTATTCGCTGGGCACCGGCGAGACCTTCGACATCGCGCCGCAGGACGACGGCTTCATCGATCTCGTCTCCGGGCTGCGCGCGACTGTCGACGGCAGCACCATCCGGCTGCCGAACGGCCATGGGCCGATCGACCTCAACTTGATCGGCGACGTCAGCTTCGACGGCTACGATCATGCCAGCCAGGAGCGTTTTTCCGGGCGCGCCGGCGGCGGCGCTTCGGTCACTGTCTACGAGCGCGGGCAGAACGATTACTTCCAATACGCGATCGCCGCCGATCGCGAGCGCTGAGGACAGTTTGACGCTATGACCAGTCCACGTTTTTCCGGCAAGCGCATCGTCGTCACCGGTGCCGGGCGCGGCCTCGGCTACGCCTATGCCGAGCGGCTCGGGCGCGAGGGCGCGAGCGTCGTCATTGCCGACATCGATGCGGCGCTCGGCGGCGCAGCCGAGCAGAAACTGAAGGCGCAGGGGATCGATGCCCGTTTCGTCGAGACCGACATTTCCTCCGAATCCTCGGTGGCCGCGATGGCGCAGGCCGCGGCGCAAGGTTGCGACGGCATCCACGGCCTGGTCGCCAATGCCGGCTGGGCCAACAATGTCGGCGGCAAGCTCTATGACGAGATCGCACCGGAGGTCTGGGACCGCATGATGGCGATCAATGTGCGCGGCACCTGGCTCACAGTGCGCGCCATCGGGCCCCTAATGCGCGACGGCGGTGCCATCGTCACCGTCTCCTCCAACTCGATCTATTGGGGCGCGCCGCGCCTCCTGCATTACGTGACCAGCAAATCCGCTATCGTCGGCATGACGCGCTCGCTCGCACGCGAACTGGGCGAGCGCATGATCCGGGTGAACTGCCTGCTGCCCGGCCTGACCCTGGGTGAGGCCACCAAGGATATCTCCGAGCAGCGCTGGAACGACTATGCTCAGAAGCAAATCCTCAAGCGCATCCAGATGCCGGACGATCTCGACGGCGTGGTCGCCTTCCTCCTGTCAGACGACGCCAAATTCATCACCGGCCAGACCATCGCGGTCGACGGCGGCTTCTCGCTGCACTAGGCCGGTTCAAGCCTCGACGAAATCGGTATCCGAGGAGCGTCCATCATGTCCATTGCCGATGCTGTCGTGGCGCGAATCAAGCGCGAGGACGTGGCCGCGTTCGCGCTCGAAATCTGCAACATCGACAGCCCGGTCGGACACGAGAACGAGGTCGCCGACCATCTGTTCAAATGGATGGAGCGAGAGGGCTTCAACGCTCGCAAGCTCGGCCTGTTCAGCCACCGCTACAATATCCTCGGCTCCCTCCCGGGGACCGGGGGTGGATACAGCCTGATCTTCAACAGCCACATGGATACGGCGGTGCCGCGCGAGCCGGATATGGTCCATGCCGACCCGACGAACCGGGTCTATCACAGCGCCTGGGAAGAGAACGGCTTGCTGCTCGGCGAAGGCATCTGCAATGACAAGGGGCCGATGGCGGCCTTCCTGATCGCCGCCAAGGCCATCAAGGATTCCGGCCACAAGCTCAAAGGCGACCTGCTGATCTCCGGAGCAATTCATGAGACCGGCGGCGAGCCGTGCGGCGAAGCCCCCGGCGTCTATCCGCATGCCAAGGAGATCGGCGCGCGCTATCTCGCCACCCATGGGGGCGTCGCCGATTTCGCCCTCGTCGCGGAAGGCACGGGGTTCGGCATGGCCTGGGTCGAAGCCGGCGAAGTTTACCTGAAAATCACGCTTCGCTCCGACCAGCCGCCGTTCTACACCGCCTACCTGCCGGACCGCACGACCCTCGGCGAAAGCCCAAACATGATCGTCGCAAGCGCCGCCGTCATCGCGGCCATCGAAGATTGGGCGGCGGAATACCAGAAGAAACATGTGTTCCGCTGCCCGGGCGGCACAGTCATACCCAAGGCGCAGTTTGGCGGCATCGAAAGCGGCGACGGCCACCGCCCCTATCTCTGCCCGCAGCTGGCCAACCTCTATCTGCACGTCTTCATGGCGCCCGGGCAGGACCCGCTGGAGATCAAGAAAGAGATCGGCGACATCGTCGATCGCATCGGCGTCAAGAACACGGTCGAACTCTATTCGTACCGGCCGGGCCACGAGGCCAGCAACATCGAACCTTTCGTCGGTGCCGTGACGCGGGCCCATCGCGCCACCTTCAACGAAGACCCGAAGCCGCCACACGTCGAAGCCACGAGCATGTGGCGCGATCTCAACGTCTGGAACGAACTGGGCATTCCGGCGATGACCTACGGGCCGCGCTCGACGACACACCAGTTCAAGCGGGCACTCTCGATCGACAGCCTGTACCAGGCCGCCTGCGTTTACGCGCGTATCGCGATCGAGATCTGCAATGAGGACAAGCCGCATCCGCGTCGCTGACCCGCACAACGCAATCCTGCGCCAGGCCGTTTCAGTGGACGCCAACACCGCTGCGCGCCGAGCCGCGGCGACGCCGTCACCCCAGGATCCAAGTGTCAGGTTTCGATCTGCTTGGGAGCCCATGTGCAATGGCCCGGCGCTTCAATCAGGACTGGCGTCCCTCCCGCGCCGAAAACGTTCGTGCGCAGCTTTGTCGGCTGAATGCTTCCATCTTCGACCCGAACGATTGATCAAATGCGAACATCTTCGCGACCCAATCATGGACAAGCATGAGCAAGCATAAAAATTAAATTTTCGACTCGATGCGCAAGATAAAGGACAATTTGCTTGAGACAAATATCATCGCTGTGTAGCATCGTATTATGAAAACACTTGTGCTGCGTTCTGGCGGCAATTTGAGTAGATGCGTCAACAAATGGCGGTAATAGAAGCAACCTCGATCTGCAAAAGTTTCATTAATACGGCCACCGGTCGCGAAACCGTCGCTCTCGATAACGTCAGTATTAGCGCGGCAGAGAACGACTTCCTCGTTCTCCTCGGGCCGAGCGGGTCCGGAAAATCCACCTTCCTGAACATCATCGCCGGCCTGGTCTCGCATAACGGAGCGCCGGGCCAGGTGTCCGTGCACGGCCAGCCCGTCTCTGCGCCAAACCCGAAACTCATGGCTTACATGTTCCAGGATTCGGTTCTGCTTCCTTGGCGTACCGTTATCAAGAACGTCGAGTTCGGTCTCGAGGCGCAACCGATCGGAAAGGAAGAGCGCCGGCAACGCGCATTGAAGTATCTCGACATGGTCGGGCTGCGTGATTTCGCCGACTATTATCCGCGGCAGATTTCGGGCGGCATGGCCCAGCGCGTCGCGCTCTGCCGCGCTCTGGCGCTGGAAACCGATATCATCCTGATGGACGAGCCTTTTGGCGCGCTTGACGAACAATCGCGCATCGTTCTCGGCGGCGAACTGGTCGAAATCTGGCGGGAGGTCCGCCGGACATTCGTATTCGTGACCCACAGCCTGACCGAAGCCGTCTATCTCGCCGAACGCATCGCTGTGTTCACCGCCCGCCCCGGCAGGATCAAGGCTGAGATAAAGGTCGACCTCCCCAGGCCGCGAAAAATCGGCTCGCCCGACTTCAACGCGATGGTCGAGATGTTGTGGGATCATCTCAAAGAGGAATCGATAACAGCCCTCAATCGTGAAAAGTCGGTCGAAGACCGCGTCGCGCTGCCGAAGGAATAGGCCGATGAAGCGCCTCAACCCGGCGGTCACGCGAACGATCATCATCATTTGTGTGTTGATCGTGTGCGAAATCGTGACGCGCAACTCGTCGGCCAGTCGGATCCTGGTTGCGCCGCCGAGTGAAATCCTCTGGCAAGTGCTGAAAATCCTCACCGCGACAAGCAACGTTCCCGACTTTTATGCGAATGCCTGGATCACGATTCAGGAGGTCCTCGGCGCATATGCCATCACGGCCGTTTTCGGAGTCGGCCTCGGATTTCTGTTTGCGAGTTCCAAGCTGATCGGTGACGCCTTCGAGCCGATCTTGCTCGTGCTGTATGCCATTCCGATGGTGATCCTCTTTCCCCTTTTCGTGCTGGTCCTCGGCATCGGCATGGCGCCAAAAATCGTCTTCGCCGTGACCGTCGGCATCTTCGTCGTGGTCTTCAACACCAGCGCCGGGATGCGGCAGATCGATCCGAACTATATGCGGCTCGCGCACTCGCTGGGCTACGGCAGGGCGATGACTTTCTTCAAGGTGATCCTGCCGGCGACGGCGCCGACGATCCTGACCGGTCTTCGTCTAGGCTTCGGCTACACCGTTATCGGCGTCATGGCCGCCGAGTTGCTCGTCGTGACCAAAGGCCTCGGGTCGCTGATCGATTGGGCGTCCTTCAACTACTTCACGCCCCAGCTTTACGCACTGATCATAATTACGCTTGCGATCGGAGTGACCGGAAACAGCTTAATCAGCACGCTCGAACGACGGTGGGTAAAGTGAGCGCGGTCGCCCTCAGCCCTCGCATTCACTTCGGCCTCACGCGCGCCATTCAAGTCGGATTTGTGGCTGCCGTTCTTCTGATCTGGCACCTGGCCGCAACGTTGGGATGGGTCGACAGCCTCTTTCTGGCGACCCCGCTCGCGACGGCGCGCGTTTTCGTGTCGACGGCGATATTGTCGGAGCCTCATCTCGCCGCAACCTTGTCGTCGTTTATTGTCGCGCTCCTCCTGGGCGTCTTTGCCGCCATGGCCGTCGGCTTTGTGATCAGCTTTTCGCGATACAATTACTTCGTTTTCATGCCGATCCTGGCGCTGGGCGTGACCATTCCAAAAGTCACCCTGCTGCCGCTTTTCGTGCTTTGGTTCGGCATCGGCAAGACGACGATCATAATCTACGGTGCGCTGTCGGCGTTCTTTCCGATGGTCGTGAACGTGTCTGCCGCCGCCCAAGAGGTAAGGCCGGCTCAACTCACCTTGGCCCGGGCCATGGGCTATTCGCAAATCCAGACCTATCGCAAGGTTATCCTTCCCGCGATGCTTCCCGTGCTCACGTCCGGCCTTTTCTATGCCTGCAACGCCGCACTGGTGGGTGTGTTCCTCGTCGAACTCTTTCTCGCCCGCTACGGCATGGGAGCCTTCATCCGCGACCTGGCGACAACCTTCAGGACGCCCCAACTTTATGCGGCGATCATTTTGGTTTCGCTGGTCTCGATCGTCATAAACATGTCGCTCTGGTTTCTGGCACGACGGTTCAGCAGCTGGCGTACGTAACTTGGGGGCGCGATCGTCCACACATGCCTGAAGCTTCACATGCAGAGGAGAAAAGCACACCATGAGATGTCATATTCGAACCATGATAACGGCGGCTATCGGGGCCGCCCTGATCGGCATGGCGTTGACCGTTCCCGCCGCCGCGCAGGAAAAGCTCAAGATCGGCAGCTCGGTCCGTCTTTCCCCCTTCTATTACCTGCCGATAAAGGCGGCGCAGGAGAAGGGGTACTTCAAGAAGCGTGGCTTGGAAGTCGAATGGGTCCCCTCGAACAGCGGCTCGGATCTTGAGCGCGCCTACGCGGCATCCGCGATCAAAATCGGCCTGTCCTCCGCGGGCGCGGACATCATAGGCATCACGCGCGGCGTGCCGATCTCCGTCATCGCGACCCTGCTGCCGAGCGACGACTTCGCGATTTGGGCGTCCGCCAAGGGGAAGATCAAGAAGCCCGAAGATCTCAAAGGCGCCAAAATCGGCGTTTCGCGCTTCGGCGGATTGGAGCACTCCTATGCCCAGCTTGCCGCCAGTCACCTCGGACTTTCCAAGGACGTTCAATACGTCTCGACAGGCGGCATCAACGAGAGCCTGGCCGCATTGATTTCCGGTTCGATCGATGCGGTCGTTTTGCCCGTTTCCAACCTTGTCAAGCTGGAGCTCGAAGGCAAGGTACGCGAAATCGTTCCGATCAAGGAGTATGTCCCGAAGCCGTCGATCTCCTTCACCATCTCGGCGCGGAAGGACTTCATCAGCAAGGAACCAAAGACGGTCAAGAATGTCGTCGAAGCGATACTGGAAGCCAATCGTTTCATCATGTCGGACCAGGGCAAGGCCTGGGCGCTGAAGACGATCGAGGAGCAGCAGCATTTTTCGGAGAAGGGCGCCGAAGTGACATACAAGACGCTCGACTTCAGCAAGGACGGCAAGCTGCAGAAGGCCGCGATCGACAATGTCATCAAGTTCCTGGTGGATTTCAAGATCCTGAAGACGGACAAGCCGCCGACGGCGAGCCAGATCATCGACGATCAATTCGTGAAGTAACGCTTCGCGCACGCGTCTGAAATGCACGAGGCCAGGCGACGCAAGTCGCCTGGCCTTTTTGCTTTCACGGGACGCTTCGTCACGTCGCCTTGCCGGAAGCCCTCACGCCGCGTTCTGCGACGCCGGGATCGGCCGCTCGCCGCGGATCGCCATGCGGCGCAGCACCCGCCGTTCGGCCGGGTCGAAGTCGGTGCGCGCATGCAGGGTGCAGCGGTTATCCCAGATCAAGAGATCGCCGGGGCACCAGACGTGCTCGTAAATGTGTTCCGGCTTCTCGCTCGCCTGGCACAGTTCCTCGATGATGCGGTCGCTCTCCTCGCGCGGCAAGCCGACCACGCTGTCGGCCATCAGCCGGTTCACCAGCAGACAACGGCGCTTGGTCTCGGGATGCAGGATGATCGCCGGATGGATGTAACGCGGCGCGCCCGCCCAATCGGACGGCGCCTTGCGGTTGGCGTTCTTTTCGTAATCGTAGAGGAACAGCACCTGCATCCCCTCGACGCGCGCGCGCAGCGCGGGGGAAAGGCTCTCATAGGCGGCATAGGTGTTGGAAAACAGCGTATTGCCGCCCTTCGATGGCACCTCAATGCCGTAGAGCACGGCGCCCTTGGCCGGGTTCTCGTAATAGCACTGGTCGGCGTGGAACTGCATGTCGCCTTCCGGCAATTCGCCGCGCTGTCCGTCGATGGTGGCGTTGGCGATCCACATCACCGCGTTGTTGGGATCGCGTTGGCCGGGCCGCGATCGCGGCGGCTGAATGTCGCCGAACATCAAGGTGAAACGGCGCTGATCCTCCGCCGACAACTGCTGGCCGCGGACGACGAGGACGAGATGTTTGAGCCAGGCGGCGTAGATCTCGTCGCGCACGGCGGGATCGACGTCCTGGGTAAAGTCGACGCCGCGAATCTCCGCGCCGACATGCTCGCTCAGCGGAATGACTTCGATCATCTGCAACTCCCTGTGTCGTCGGCCCGGCCGCCTTACAGCCGGTAGCCGAAGATGTCGCACTGTGTGAGTTTTTCGAGGTGGCGTCCGAAGCGGTACTTCAATTCCGGGCCGTCGAAAGGCGGCTGCTCCAGCTTCTGTTCGGCGTCGCCGAACGGCTCCAGCTCCAGCACCACGAAGGTGTGGCCGCTTCGATTGCTCGCGGCCACGCCGGGGAAATCGCGGTCGAGCGCCTCGATGTCCTTGAATTCGAAGACGCGCTCCAGGCCCATGGCGCGCGCGATCGCCGCATAGTCGTTGTCCCGGACGTTTGGCAATTCGGCATTGGAGGTCGCGCCATAGGCGCGGTTGGACAGGAGAATGTGCGTCAGGTTCGGCAGGTTCATCTGCCGCTCGACCATCAGCATGCCCGGGTTCATGCAGAAGGCGCCGTCGCCCATGAAGGCCCAGAACTTCAGCTCGGGCCGCGCCAGCGCCAGGCCGGAGGCGAACATGGTGGCGAGACTCATCGAGGCATCGAGATAGAAGGTCGCGTCGATGTCGCGCGTCGCCGCCCACCAAGCCTGGCCGGAATTGCCCGCCGAGGTGATGACGATCTCATCCTTGCGGTGCCTGGCGAGGGTGCGCAGGGCGTCGAGATATTTCATGCGAGCCCCCGCAGCAGGTCGCGCGTGAACAGGATCGCCATCGGGCGCGAGAAGGTGCGCGCGTGATGATAGCCGCGCGAGATCTTGCCGATATCGGCGCGGTCCTCGATGACCTCGTAGGGCAGATCGATCGCCTCCAGCACCGGCCGCAGATAAAGCCCGTTGGAGACGTGGTGCTTGTGATGGTCGCCCGGCGCGCCGCGCAGCGTCAGCATCAGGAACAGCGGGATCTCGTAGGTATAGTTGATCTTGGTGATGGCGTAGATCACCGTCATGAAGCCGGAAGCGCCCATCAGGGCCGCCGAGCCCATGGCGCCCATATAGGCGCCGGAGCACAGGCCGATCGCCAATTCCTCGCGGTTGACCGGCACGTGCACGAAGCGCTTGTCGCGGTCGATGGTGCCGATCACCTTCATCAGCCAGTTGTCGGGAAGGCTCGCCACGAGCTTGACGTCGCAGGCGGCAAGCTCGTCGGCGATGCGCGCCGCAATGTCGGAGGCAGGGTCGTTCAAGGCCACATGTCCTTGTCCAGAGGAAGAAGCGTAGTGGGTGTCGTCGGTCGTAACAATTGCATGGCGATCAACCTCCGCGCGCGTCGCTCAGCGCGCGCCATACGGTTTCCGCGGTGATCGGTAGTGAAATGTCGCGCACGCCGAGATGCCACAGCGCGTCGATCACCGCATTGCCGATGGCCGCCGGCGCGCCGATGGTGCCGCTCTCGCTGCCGCCCTTGACGCCAAGCGGATTGCTCGGCGCCGGCGTCTCGATGAAATCGGTATGGAACATGGGCAGGTCGGCGGCGCGCGGCATGCCATAGTCCATGAAGCTCGCGGTGAGGAGCTGGCCGGACTCCCTGTCGTAGACGACGTGCTCGCGCAGGGCCTGGCCGATGCCCTGCGCCAACCCGCCATGCACCTGGCCCTCGACCACCATCGGATTGATGATGACGCCGCAATCGTCGACCGCGAACAGGTCGCGCAGCTTCACCACGCCGGTTTCCGCATCGACGATCACGACGGCGAGATGCATGGCCTGCGGATCGTTGGTGTCGGGCGGATCGTAAAACTCGGCGACCTCCAGCCCCGGATCGAGCGATCCGTCCGCCGGCAGCGCCGCGCCGTGATAGGCGATGTCGGCCAGCGCCGCGAAACCGATCGTCTTGTCGGTGCCGCGCACGCGAAACACCCCGCGCCGGTATTCGACGTCGGTCTCGGCGCATTCCATGATATGAGCGGCAAAGCGCGTCGCCTTGGCGATGACCTTGTCAGCGGCGCGATAGATGGCCGTGCCCGCCACCGAGGCCGAGCGCGCGCCCCAGGTGCCGTTGCCAAAGGGAATGCGGTCGGTGTCGCCCTCGACCAGGCGGATATGCTCGAGCGGCAGTCCGAGACGGTCGGCGGCGATCTGGCAGAAGGTGATCTCGTGGCTCTGCCCGTGCGAATGGCTGCCGGCAAGGATCGTCACCTTGCCGTCACTGTGCACGCGCACGATGGCGCTTTCCCAGCCGCCATGCAGGCCGCCGCGCTTGGCCAGATTGCCGCTCGGCCCGGTGCCGGCCTTGTCGATGAAGGCGGCAAGGCCGATCCCCATCAGCACGCCCTGCCCGCGCAGCTTCTTCTGCTCGGTGCGCAGCGCCGCGTAGTTCGAAAGCTTCACCAGCTTATCGAGCAGCGCCGGCGGATCGCCGGAATCATAGACGCGGCCGCCCGGCGCCGGATAGGGAAAGTCGCTGCGCTTGAGAAGATTGCGCCGGCGTATTTCAACGACGTCGATGCCGAGTTCATGCGCACCGCGCTCGAGCAGCCGCTCGTTATTCCAGGTCGCCTCCGGCCGGCCGGAGCCGCGATAAGCGTCGATCGGAACGGTGTTGGTGTAGACGCCGCGCACACGCAGATGCAGGTTTGGCGTGCGATAGAGGCCGGTCACCGTCTGCGGATAAGAATTCCCAGGAATGCTGGGGGCGAAATTGCTGAGATAGCCGCCGAGCGCGGCAAGCGTATCGATCTGCATCGCGACGATGGTGCCGTCGGCGGCGAAACCCATGCGGGCGACGGTGTCGTGGTCGCGCGCCTGCGCGTCGGAAAGGAAAGACTCGGTGCGCGTCGCCGTCCATTTCACCGGCCGGCGCAGGATTTGCGCGGCCCAGACCACCGTCGACACCTCGGTGGCGAAGAAACCCTTGACGCCGAAGCCGCCGCCGACGTCGGGCGAGACCACGCGGATCTTGTGCTCGGGAATATGCAGCGTGTAGACGGAGAGCCAGCGGCGCAAATAATGCGGCTGCTGGCTGGTGGCATAAACGGTGTAGCGATCCGCCGCCGCATCGTAATCGCACTGATAAGCGCGCGGCTCCATCGGGTTCGCCGCCAGCCGGCTGTTCTCCAGGCGCAACTCCACCACCTTGGCGGCGCTCGCCAAAGCCGCCTCGGTGTCGGCGCGGTTGCCGCGCTCGATCTCGAACACCAGGTTGGAGCCGAATTGCGGATGCACCAAGGGCGCGTCGGGAGCGACGGCGTCGCGCAACGTCGTCACCGCCGGCAGCGGCTCATAGTCGACCAGCACGGCTTCCGCCGCGTCCTCGGCGGCGTGGCGCGTTTCCGCGATCACCGCCGCGACGATATCGCCGACATGATGCACGGTGTCGCGCGCGAAGGCCGGGCGCGGCGCGCAATTCATCGGCCGGCCGTCGCCGAACGGCATGGGATGCACCACCGTCAACTCGCCATGCCCGGCGGCGTCCCAGTCCTTCGCCGTCAAGGTCAAGAGCACGCCCGGCAGCCGCGACGCCGCCTCGGTGTCGATCGCGCGAATACGCGCATGGGCATGCGGGCTGCGCACGAACATGCACCACGCCGTCCCCGGCAGCAGGATGTCGTCGACATAATGTCCCCTGCCCTGGACGAAGCGAACATCCTCGCGGCGGCGCAACGGCCGGCCGATATAGGCTTCTTGTTCGCTGCGGTCGCTCGCCATGGTCCCCCTTGCGCTCAGCGATAGAGCGCCGACGGCGATCCGTCAGCGCCCGCGCCTTGCGCCACAAGCTTGCGGCAGAAATAGTTCCAGGAATGCTCCCAATGGATCGGCGTCATTGTCTGGCTTTGCCGCTTGCGTCGCGTCGCCAGGGTAGGCATTCCGGAACGGAAACCGGCGCTCATGCCGGCAAGCTGCGCCTTGCAGGCCTTCTCCAGGAAGATGCCGACGCAGGCCGCGTGCGCGACCGAGGTGCCGCAGAAGGTCACGCCGTGATTGCCCATGAGCACGGCAAAGCCCTCGCCCAGCGCCTTGGCAAGCGCCACGCCCTCGTCCTTGGTGGTGATCAGCGCCACGTCGTCCTCGTGCCTCGGCACGTCAATGAAGTAGTCGGCATCGAGCGTGAAGGGCTGCAACGGGTCGAGCGAGGCCGAGAAGACGCAGGCGTGAAACGGATGCGTATGCGCGACGACCTGCACGTCCTCGCGCAGGCGCAGGATTTCGGAATGGATCGGCCATTCCGAATGGCGGCCGCCGCTGCCGGCGATCTGCTGGCCGTCCCAGTCTACCAGCACGAAATCCTCCGGCCCCAGCACTTCGCCAAGGCCGATGCGGTTGCGCTTCATCCAGAAGCCGCGGTCCTGCGGATCGCGCATCGACAGATGGCCGAGCGTCATGTCGCCGTGCCCCTCCATCTCGAGGATGCGGCAGGCGCGCGCCACATCCACCAGGGCGCTGTGCAGTTCGTTGTCAGCCGGACGATCCGGCATGGGTCACCTCGATTTCACTGACGGCAGGAACTCAAGCCCGATTATGCGTCATTCCCGTTGCCAATAGACGATCCGGCGGCGCGCCATCAGCAGAAGCTGATCGAGCACGAAACCCAATATGCCGATGACGCAGATCGCGGCATAGACATTGGCGAAGGAAAAGCGCGTGCTCCAGATGGTGATGTAGTAGCCGAGCCCGACGGAACCGCCGATCATTTCCGTGATGACGACGACGATGATGGCGACCGGCAAGGCCACGCGCAGGCCCTGCGAAGATATTGGGCAGCGCCGCCGGCAGGATCACGCGGCGCAAGATGGTCGTTCGCGAGGCACCGAAGTTCCACGCCGTCCAGACCAGCCGCGTCTGAATGCTGCGAAAGCCGAAATAGCAGATCACCACGATCGGATAGAGGCATTCAAGGAAGGTGAAGGCGATCTTCGACGGCGTGCCGAAACCGAAGACATAGGTGAAGACGGGGAACAGCGCGATCTTCGGTACCGGATAGCCGAAGAAAAAGATCGGCTCGAACAGGTTGCGCCACAGTTCCGATCGCGCCATCGCGGCGGCGAAGGGAATGCCGATCAGCGTCGCCAGCGCGAAGCCGACGAGCGCACGTGAAAAGGTGACAGACGCATGATAGACGAGCGAACCGTTGGCGACTTCCTGGACGAGCACGGTCCAAATGGTCGTCGGGCTCGGCAGCAAGCGCGATTCGATCAGCCCGGTGCCGGCGGCGACCTGCCACAGGATCAGCAGCAACGGAATCGAATACCAGCGACTGATCAGCTTGCCTGCCTGCGCGACCATCGTCATCGCATCACCTGTTCTTCGGTGCCGATGAGATGCCCGCGCAGCACGCGCTTGCGCACGGCGAGCAGAATGCGGTCGGCGGCAAAGCCGAGCACGGCGAAGCAGACGATGCCGGCGAGCATCAGGTCGAAGCGGACCCAGTCCTCACCGTAAGTAATGAGATTGGCGAGCCCGGCTTTGGAGCCGATCAATTCGGCGGCAAACAGCACGACGAAGGCGTGCGCGAGGCCGATGCGGATGCCGGAGAAGAGCTCCGGCGCCACCGCTGGAATGATCACGCGGAAGAACACGGTGCGCGGCGGCGCACCCATGTTGCGCGCCGACCAGATCAAGATGGGATTGACGGAGAGGACGGCGTGGCGCGCGGAGATGAAGACCGGGAAGAAGCAGGAGAAGGCGATGATGGCGATCTTGGAAGCGTGGCTCAGGCCGAACAGGAGGAGGAAGACCGGCAGGAAGGCGATCTTCGGGATCGGATAGAGAAACGAGACCAGCGGATCGAAGAAATTCCGCACTGCCGGCACGCGCCCGGCGCCGAGACCGGCGATGATGCCCGCCGTCGTGCCGATGGCAAAGCCGAAGACGACGCGGTAGATGCTGACCGCCAGGGCGACGAACAATTCACCGTCGCTGGCATATTCCCACAAGCCGCCGAGGATCCAGCTCGGCGCCGACAGGTAAGGCGGCAGGATATGCAGCCGGCCGAACACCTCCCACGCCACCACGGTGGTGACGGGAACGATCATGTTCAGGATCGTGACCGACTTGATCTTCACGATTCCTCCAGCGCCCGCGCCTTCAGAACTTCCTCGCGCAGCAGGTCCCAGACCTGCACGCGCAAATCGAGATATTCCTTCGACTTGCGGAATTCGCCGCTGCGGTCGACCTCGGGAATACGGATGTCGGCCTTGATGCGGCCCGGCCGCGCGGTGAAGATGATCAGCCGCGTGGCGAGATAGATCGACTCGTCGATGTCATGGGTGACGAACAGCGCCGTCTTGCGCGCGCGCCGCCACAAGGATTGCAATTCCTCCTGTAGCAGTTCGCGCGTCTGCGAATCGAGCGCGCCGAACGGCTCGTCCATCAGCATCACTTCCGGATCGAGCGCGAACAGGCGCGCCAGCGCCACGCGCTGCTTCATGCCGCCGCTCAACTGTCCGGGATAGAGATCGCCGTAGCGCGACAAATGCACGAGATCGAGATAGTCGCGCGCCTTGGCGACACGCTCGGCCTTGGGCAAGCCCTTCATCTCCAACGGCCACGCCACGTTTTCCAGCGCGGTGAGCCAGGGAAACAAGGACAGGTCCTGAAACATCATGCCGCGGTCGGGACCGGGCGGCCCGATCGGTTTTCCCTTCAAGCGCATGTCGCCGCCCGAGGCCGGCTCGAAGCCGCCGACGATGTGCAGGAAAGTGCTCTTGCCGCAGCCGGACGGGCCGACGATGGAAACGAATTCGTGCTCCTCGATCGACAACGACAAATGGTCGATCGCCGTGACCTGGCGTTCGCCCATCACGAATGTCTTGTCGACGTCCTTGAATTCAAGCAGCGGCATCGCTGGTCCCGTATCAAGATTGCCGATCAAGATCGCGGGCGGACCAGTTCAAATATGAACGGAGCGGCCGGGCAACGCATTTACTAACTTTCTTCATTCGTTCCTGCGATCCGCAACAGCCGGTCGCTGTTCAAGCCGCAAAGCTATCGGGTAGTCTGCAACGCAGCAATCTTTTTTTGTCGTAACGCTATGCGACGTAAACGAAAGCGGGCGTCGTTTCGACATGTCTGCGATTGTCTCGGGAGCGACGCCACAATGGTCTCGGTGAAGGAATTCGACTACGTCATCGTCGGCGCCGGTTCGGCCGGCTGCGTGCTGGCCGATCGGCTGAGCAGCGATACGGGCGTGCGCGTGCTGCTGCTGGAAGCGGGCGGCTGGGATTGGCATCCTTTCATCCGCGTGCCACTCGGCGTCGGGCGCATCTGGGGCTTCGAGCGCTTCGATTGGGGTTACCAGACCGAACAGGAGCCGCACGCCGGCGGGCGGCGCATCGAGACCGCGCGCGGCAAGGTCATCGGCGGATCGAATTCCATTAACGCCATGGGCTATGTGCGCGGCCATCGCGGTGACTACGACCGCTGGGCCGCCAACGGCCTCGCCGACTGGTCTTACGAGGCGGTGCTGCTTTACTTCAAACGATCGGAGACCTGGGAGGACGGCGAGACCGCCTATCGCGGCGGCGGCGGTCCACTCTATGTCCGCCGCACCAAGGCGCAGGACCCGCTCTACGATGCCTATATCGAGGCCGGCCTGCGCGCCGGCCATCCCTTTACCGACGATTATAACGGCGCGCAGCAGCATGGCTTCGGCTGGGCGCAGTGGACGATCCGCGACGGCTTGCGCGAGAGCACGGCGCGCGCCTATCTGCATCCGGCGCGCCGGCGACCGAACCTGACGATCTATACCGGTGCGCTGGTCCGTCGCATCGTGCTGGAAGGCGGTCGCGCCGTCGGCGTCGACATCCGCCGCGATGGCACGGACGAGACGCTGCGCGCTGCGCGCGAAGTGATCCTCAGCGCCGGCGCCATCAACACGCCGCAACTGCTGATGCTGTCCGGCATTGGCGATCCCGATCACTTGCGCGAGTTCGCCATTAAGACCGCCGTGCCTCTGCCCGCAGTCGGGCGCAATCTGCAGGATCACTATGCGGCGGGTCTCGCGCATGAACGACGCGAGCCGGGACCGTTTGTCGCGGCCACTCGCCTCGACCGCCTGGCGCTGAATTTCGCGCGCGCCTATTTCACCGGAACCGGTCCGGCGACCGATGTGCCGAGTGGCTTCATGGCTTTCGTCAAGACCGAACCGGGCCTGGCGATGCCTGATATCCAGCTTCTCTTTCGCGCCGGCGCCTCGAACGCCGGTCCCTGGTTTCCCGGCATCAAGCCGCCCTGGCGCGATGCCTTCGTCTGCCGGCCGGTGCTGCTGCGGCCGGCAAGCCGCGGCCGGATCACGCTGCGCTCGGCCGATCCCGCCGTGCCGGTGCGTATTCAACAGAACTTCCTCGGCGACGAACGCGACCTGCCGCTGCTGCGCGCCGGGCTCAGGCTGCTGCGTGAGGTCGCGGCGCAGCCGCCGCTCGCGCGCTTTTGCGGTCGCGAGACTGGTCCCGGCGCCGGGCTCAAGAGCGATGCCGAGCTCGATGCCTATATTCGCGCGACCGGCAACACGGCGCATCACCCGTGCGGCACCTGCCGCATGGGCGCCGATGCCGAGGCGGTGGTCGATGCGTCGTTGCTGGTGAACGGCGTCGCCGGCCTGCGCATCGCCGATGCGTCGGTGATGCCGGATATCGTCGGCGGCAATATCAACGCCACGGTGATCCTCATCGCCGAGAAAGCCGCCGACATGATCCGCGGCAGGACGCCAGACACGAACATGGCCGGGACGAACCCGGCCATGCTGTAAAGGCAGATTCAAGCGCGCCTTGAGCGGCTCACTTCGGCAGGTAGCTCAGATCGACAAGCTGGTCGATGTCGGCGGGTTTCTTCTGGAATCCGGCCTTCATCTGGAACTCCTGCATCTTCTTCAGCGACTCGATGCTGGGTTTCAGTGTCGGGTCGCGATAGTAATCGTGCATGGACAGGTAAACTTCCGGTGTGACGCGCACCATCTTCTTGTCGATCAGGATTTGCCGCGCTTCCTTCGGGTGCGCCAGATAGAAGTCCGTCGCGGTCTTGACGTCGGACAGGAAGGCGCGGATCGCCTCGGCGTGCTTCTTCAGGAACTCGTCCTTGCCGGCGATGACGATCAGTTCCTCGTCGAACGGCACGCCGTATTTGCCGTCGAAGATCTTGCGCACCTTGGCCTGATGCTCCAAGAGCGCGGCGAAGGGCTGCGGGAACTCGCCGATGTCGATCTTGCCGGCGATCAGCGCCGCCTGCATCGCCGGGAAGCGCACCGGCGTGATGGTCACATCCTTGTCGGAAAGGCCGTTCTTTTCCAGCGCCGCCTTGAGCCAGAGATGCCCCGCGGTCTGGAAGCCGTTGATGCCGACGATCTTGCCCTTCAGGTCGGCCACCGATTTGATCGGCGAGGAATCCTTCACGTAGAAGGCGGTGCTGAAGCCCTTTTTACTCTCGCGGCAGATCGAGGCGATGATCTTCGACTTGATGCCTTCCGACGCGGCGGATAGCACACCGGTGGCGGAGCCCTCAGCCAGATCGATGGCGCCGGCGGCGAAAGCCTGCGCCCGCTTGTCCGATCCGCGGAACCGGGTGGCGTCGAGCTTGTAAACCTTGTTGATGTACTTGCCGATGTCCGGCTTGGCGATCAACAGCCACACCGGTTCCTCGGCGGCGCCGCCATAACCGAGACGCAGCGTCACCGGATCCGCGGCTAGCGCCGGCCGCACGTTCACGCCGACAAGCCCCGCCACGGCCATGCCGCGCAACACATCACGCCTGTGAATTTTAGTCATCCCGAACTCCTTGCCCCTCAGATTGTAAATTCGCGACGCTATCGGTCCCGTTGTACGCGACGCGGCGCGGGCGACGTCTTCTGACCGCCCCGACATTGGCGGCAGCTTAGCGCAACACCGGTCGGACGCAACGCATGTTTATCGCGTTGCGCCGATTGAAATCGGAATGATCAAATATGATCAGTACGCACGATGCGACGCGTGCAAACAATGCGGCTAGCCGCCGGATCGACAATTTGCAAAGGCTAGCCGAGCGCAAGACGATGGGGCTCCGCCTTAAGGCGCCCTTTGGGCTGATGCCTCCTTTCATCCACGTTCGGAGGAAAGGAATCGTGCCTGAGCGCTCCTCCCAAGAGTAGCGATCGAGTGCCTCACCTCCACCGCAATGACCGCCTTTGCGGCCAGGGCGCAGGGAGGTCGCGTTGAGCGCGCGCGACGTCATCCTGAAGTTCGGCCAAGTGCTCACGCTGCTGCTCGCCGCGCCGCTGTTGCAGGGCCGCTCGACCTCGAGCGTCGATCTCAAGCGGATGGTGGGCTGAGCAAGCCTCCGCAACGCGGCAAATAGTGAGGGCGAGGCGCGAGCAGGTTTCGAACGGTGCCACCGACCGTGCCAAGGCGGTGGCCACTGGACTTATTGAGGCCACTCGCGGTCGGACGGATTGCGCGAGGTGCTATGGAGCAGCCGATTTCGAACGAATCTGAGGCATATACCCAAGACGGCGAGAAATTTCCTGTGCCGCCTCGGTGATAGCCGCGCTGATTTCGACGCGGCGAGCAGCACCCGCCAGGGCCGCGGTCGCACCGCTGACATTAATGCCTGCGACGACACTGCCGATGTGATCGAATACAGGCGCAGCAACCGACGAAATGCCTTTCTCGAAATTGGAGTCGCTCCAGGCCAGCCCCAGTTCATGATCGCGCTTAATCTGCCGCAGAAGGCCCGCGAGGCTTGTTACAGTCTTTTTGGTTACCGCCTCCAGCGTCGCCCTCGAATAAAGCTTGAGCACCCGCTCACGCGGAAGATGCGCAAGGACAATCCGGCCGATACTGCTGGCATGCGCCGGTAGGCGACTGCCGATGTGGACGTTGCTGACGAGATGCAGATTGGGAACGCGGCGCACCACGTAAATGACGTCGCGCCCTTCGAGGATACCCAGATGGCTCGATAGACCAAGCTCGCCGGCAAGACGCGCGAGCACCGGATCCGCCACCTGTACGATATCGGCCGAGAACAGCGCCTGCGCCGTCAGCGTCGCCATGCCGATGCCAAGACGGTATCCGTCGCCGTCATGGCGGCGTTCGATCATGCGTTCAGCCTCGAGTGTCGTCAGCAGGCGCATCAGCGTGGTGCGGTTGATACCGAGTTCTTTGGCCGTGCGGGCGGGTTTGAGGACCGGGTCGCCTTTGGCGATGTGTTGCAACAGCCGTAGCGCTCGCTGAACCGGCGGCACGACGTAGCGAGAGTCGATCAACGCTTTGGCGTTCTTCTTGACCGGCATGCTTACGATCACACGATTCCCAGATAGGCGCGCCGCACCCGTTCGTCCCCGAGTAAGGCTGCACCCGCCCCTTCGAGGACGATCGCGCCTTCTTCCAACACATATCCCCGACTTGCCAGGTCCAGAGACTCGGAGATGTTTTGTTCCACAAGGAGGATGCTCATGCCGCGATGGTTGAGCGCAGCGATGGCATCAAACATGACGTCAACCATGACCGGAGCAAGTCCCAACGACGGCTCGTCCAGCATGATCAAATCGGGGTCGGCCATCAAAGCACGGCCGATTGCCAGCATCTGCTGCTCGCCGCCCGACAGCGTGCCCGCGGCTTGGCGGCGGCGTTCCTCGAGCTTGGGAAATAACTCGAAAACGCGCAAAAGGTTATCCATTGTACGGGCTCTGGCCCGCTTCAGAATCGCGCCAAGACGCAGGTTGTCTTCCACGCTGAGGCTTTGAAACAACTGCCGACCTTCCGGCGATTGTGCGATACCGCGCTCGCAAATCCGGTCACTCGAGAGGTTGGTGATATTGCCGCCGTCGTACCGAACGCAGCCGGCGGTCGCCGATACCATTCCAGCAATCGTCCGGATCAATGTCGTCTTACCCGCGCCGTTGCCACCGACGACGGCAACCGTCTCGCCACGGTCCACGCGCAGCGATACGTTTACCAGCACGGAGGCACCACCGTAGCCGGCGCACAAGCCTTCAACCTCCAGCATCGGGGTGGTCATGCGACTCTGGCCTTGCGTCCCAAATAGCTTTCGATCACGCGCGCGTTCTTCGACACGTCCGCAGGCGGCCCGTCGGCGATTTTCTCTCCGTGGTGCAACACCACGACCTTGTCCGCATGCGCCATGACCACCCGCATCACGTGTTCAATCAACAGAATGGTCATACCTTCACGGCGAAGATCGTGCAGCACCCGCACGATACGGTCTGTATCCGCCGGCCGCAGCGCGGCCATCACCTCATCGAGCATCAGTAGACGCGGTCGCGTCGCGAGCGCTTTCGCAAGTTCAAGCATCTTGCGATCCGGCAAGGCCAGGGCCGCGGCTGGCTGGTCCGCGTGGTCGGCGAGCCCGATGCGATCCAGGATATCCAATGCGCGCGCACGCGCTTGCGCCACACTTGCTGTATGCACGAAACCCCCGACGATAACGTTCTCGACGACGGTCATACCGGTCAGCGGCCGCATGATCTGGAACGTTCGCGCAATGCCGAGCCGGCAAAGGGATTCCGGCGGAAGCCCAACAATGTCGCGGTCTTCAAAGCGGACCGTTCCCTCGTCCGGCGCCATCGCACCGGCGATCATGTTGAAGCAGGTCGTCTTGCCGGCACCGTTCGGCCCGATCAATGCGGTGATCGAGCCGTGCGGCACGTCGAAGCTCACGTCGCTGACGGCGACGAGCCCGGAGAAACGCTTTGTCAGGCCGCTGACGGTAAGATTGCTCAAGGGCGTTCTCCGCCTTTCGAGCCGCTGGGCGCGAGACGAAGATGGCGGGCGAGCCAGGGCCAACAGCCATGCGGCGCAAGTTTGACAACCACCATCAGCAGAACGCCGTAGATCAGAAGATTGAGCCCATTGATGCTGAACGTTTGGGCCAGATCGCGCGATATCTGGTTGATGGGCACAATAATGAACGCCCCGAGAATGGGCCCGAACAATGTCCCTAGGCCTCCAACTATGGGCGCTATGATCAGATTGATACTCATCTGCATGCCCAACACGCTATCAGGGAATAGACTGCCGTTGATCAATGCAAACCAACCGCCGGCGATTCCAGTCAAGGCCGCACTGATTGCAACGGCAAGCAACTTCAGCCGAAACGCCTTGACCCCAAGCGCGCGCGAGGCGTCCTCATCTTCGCGGATCGCGCGCCAGCAATATCCGACACGACTGCGGATCAGGATCGCCGACAACAGCAAACTCGCGGCCATGGTCACCAGCAGCCCGTAATAAAAGAAAGTTGCGCCGCCACGCAGGCTTGCCAGTGGATGGTTCGCTGGCGTCAGCGCTTTGAAGAAAAAGCCACCCGTTTTGCCGACGAAATCCCAGTGCTCGAAGACGATTCGCCCGAACTCCGCAAAAGCGATGGTCAACAATGCAAAATAGACTCCACGAACGGTGAAGCGGAAGCCGAGAGCTCCGATTGCGAGACCAAGCAAGGCGGGAATCCCGGCAGTCGGCAGCATTGCCAGCCACGGTGAAACACCGTAGCGCTCGGACAAAATCGCCAACACGTAAGCTCCAACGCCGAAGTAAAGCGCGTGGCCGAGCGACAACTGCCCAGCGAAACCCATCATCAGATTCCAGGCAATACCGACGAAAGCCGACAAAAAGACGAGCGAAAAGACTGTCAAATAAAATCCGCCTATGAAAACTGGCAGCACTGCGAGGATGATGAAAAAGACGGTGGCTACGATCAATTGCCGTCGTTCCAATGCGCTGATCATCGCAAACCCTTGCGTGGTGCGATCAAACCGGCCGGTCGTAGCAGCAGAACGACGATCAGCAGCGCATAACTGAGCAGGCTCTTGGCCGATGGAGCGATCAGTACTGCCGCCAGGGCTTCCGACACACCGATCATCAGCCCGCCAAGGAGCGCACCCGGCAGACTGGCAAGCCCGCCGACGATCACGATGATGAAAGCAGTGAGCGTGAACTCGCCGGCGAGATAGGGCGTCGCATCGTATAAAGGCGCGATCAGCGCTCCGGCAGTGCCCGCGCACGCGATGCCAATGCCAGACGTTAACGCGAACAGATGCGCGATGCGCAGGCCGATGACCCGGCCTCCGGTGATATTCTCCCCGGCCGCCTGGATCGCTTTTCCCGTCAAACTGAACCGCAACCACGCCCATAGCGCGGTGATCAACACGAGCGCTGCAGCGGCAGCGTGCAGTCGCGTGGCGTCGATACGCAGCGGGCCGACTTGGTAAGTGGCGAAGCTGGCGGCGCTTTCAATACCGCGCGGATCGGGGCCGAAGACGACGGCATTCAACCCGGTAATCGCCAGAGCAAGCCCTATGTACAAAACAAATTGAACGTGCTGCGGCTGATCGACAAAGTCGTTTCCAATGCTCCTTTGAAACGCATAGCCGGCGGCGAACATCACCAGCGCAGCAATCGGCACCGTCGCGATCGGCGGAAGCCCAAAAAGCTTCCAAAGGCCGTAACCGATATACATACCGATAACGACCATTTCGCCATGCGCGAAGTTCACCACGCGCATGACGCCGAAAATAATGTTGAGACCGACCGCGATCAGCGCATAGACGGCGCCGACCATGAGGCCGTTGACCATGACGCTGATGTATAATTGCGTCATCCGGACGCCCGCCAAGCGGCTCGCGCCTTCCCGGTCGCTCCGGAAAGGCGCTTTGCCTTTTTGCCTAGGCCCGCTTACTCCACGGCGTCATCGGAAGTTTGGGCTTTGCCTCGGCCAATGCCGACGGCGCGATCACCACCGGCTGCCCATTCTGATTCTGCAGCAGCGGAATGCCAATATTGACGTTCTGACCCTTGCTGTCGAAGGTAATCGGCCCACCGGCCATCGGGTGTTCGGCGATGTTGGTCGACTTGAGCGCGGCATGAAGATCCGAAGGCTTTGTCGAACCGGCGCGCTTGAATGCGTCGGCGACAACCTGGATCCCCTCCCATCCGAAGCCGGAGTTCAACTCAAAGCGGTTGTTCGGTGTGGCTTTGGTCCACTGCGCCAGGACCTTTTTGGTAATTTCGCGACTCGGATCGTACCACGGCACTGATGTCATGTAGTCGTTAGAGTATTTGCCGAGCGCATCGGTGAAGGCCTTTTCGTAAGGGCCTGGTGAACTCGGCCCGTAGATGGCCATCGGGTTATAGTCCTGCTTGACCATTTCACGGACGATCAGAATGGCGTCGTTGACACGCGTGATCGGACAGACAAGGTCGGCCCCGGTCGCTTTGGCCTTTGCGACCTCCACCGACAAATCACGCGCTCGCAAGTCATAGCTGATCACCTCGAGGATTTTGATATCAATCCCCATCTTTTCCCACACCTTCCTCACACCGCCGGCGACGGCTTGACCGAAGGTGTCATTCACATGCATCACCACCGCAGTCTTGGGGTCGAATCCGTTACCGCGCGGGAGCGCCTTGAACAGAGCCAGGCCTCTGCCAACGATCGTTGTGGCCGGTGGGAAATTACGGAATACTTGAGTAAATCCCTGCTCCGTAATCTGTGGCGCTGAGCCAATATTGACGACGAGCGGGACCTTTGCGGCTTCGGCGGCTTGAGCCGCCGAGATCGTGGCGCCTGAGTCCCAGGCGCCGACCAGAATTGTCGCGCCATCACGAATCAGCTTTTCGGCGGCGACACGTCCGTTCTCAGGTTTCGACTCGGTATCGGCATAAGCCACGTCGAGCTTGACGCCGTTGTCGGCGAACATCTTGACCGCGAGTTCGGCGCCGCGCCGGGTCGCGATTCCCGGAAACGAGATCACGCCAGAGAGCGGCAGGATCACGCCCACTTTGAGTGCGCTTGTTTGTGCCCGCAATAAGCCTGGACTTGCGACCGCGAGAGCAAGACTTGATACGCCCGTTGTGATCACCCGCCTCCGGCTGATAATCGATTTATTTCTCGGCATGTTGTCGCCCTTCCCTGTTAAAGACTTTGGTTCAACGACGCCCCGCGCGAACCACGAAGCGGTCAGGCGTCACTCGTTCGCTGATGCCCCGCGAGTGCGGCAAGTACGCGTTCGGGCGTAATCGGCAGCTCTGTGATGCGTACGCCCACCGCATCCTCGATCGCATTCGCGATTGCGCTTGCCACCGGAAGAATTGTCCCCTCGCCCGCGCCTTTAGCGCCGAATGGCCCGGGCCCATGACCCTGCTCCTGGGTGATGGACACGAACTCCTTCGGCAGGTCCTCGGCGAGCGGCACACGATAAATCAACGGATCGATGTTCAAGAGCCTGCCCTGTTCGTCGTATATCATCCGCTCGAACAGCGCCTGGCCGTAGCCCTGGATTGCCGCCCCATCTTCCTGGCCCTTGCAGACCAGGGGATTGATCGAGCGGCCGGTGTCGCCGCTCACCACGAGCTTGAGCACCTTGACCAAACCCGTGCCGGGATCGATCTCGACCTCGGCCGCGCCCCAGCCGATTTCCCAGAACACGCACGGCGACTCGAGTGGCGCGCGGTGGTCTACCGGCGGCATGTAGAACCCGTCGGCGGTGAACTCGAAACCTGGTCCACCGTAAAAACCCATCACCAGGGGCCCAAGCGGCAGACGCTGCGCATTGGGGCCCGTGCCTTGAACGACGAAGCCATTTTCAAGATCAAGTTCCTCAACCGCACATTTGAGCTGCTCGGCTGCGAACTCCAACACTTTCTGCCGCGCACCGCGCGCGGCACCTTCGACAGCGCGGCCCATGACGGCGATGCCGGACGACGCATTGGTCCCCTCGTCGAACGGCACATGATCTGTATTGATCGACGGGGCGGAAACGCGGCCGTGCGGCAAATTCAGGATCTCGGCGACGACCTGGGTCATTGCGGTGCGGATGCCCTGCCCCATTTCGACGCTGGCGAAATTCAGGATAGCGTCGCCGTTCGTGAGTATGCGCACGCGCGCTTGCGCGGCTTTCTTGACACCGCCGCCATCCTTGCAGCCGACGGATAGCCCCTTCCCGCGGAAGGGCTTGCGCGGCTCGCGATAGCCGATTTGCTCACAGACAAGGTCGAGGCCTTGCTTCAAATCGCTGTCGATTCCAGAATCGCCGGGCTGGAACGGCTCGCCGAGCTTGAGCAGATTTTTCACGCGCATGTCATAAGGATCGATCCCCAGCCTGCGCGCAATCATATCGAGCTGGCTCTCGCACGCCCAAGTCGCCTGCGTTCCGCCGAAGCCGCGAAATGGTCCTGCCGGCGCGGTATTCGTCATCACGCAAAGGCATCGCGTATCGATATGGTCCCAGCGATACGGGCCACCGATGCGGTAACCGGCCTTCTCCGCGACCAGCGGACTTGCGTCGGAATAGGCGCCGGCATCGAGCAAGATTTCGCTTTGTCGCGCGATCAGCGTGCCGTCATTCATGACTCCCGTCTTAAGATGAAGGATCGCGGCATGCTGCGTGTTGGTGAGCGCGCATTCTTCCATCGTAAGGCAGAAACGAACCGGACGCCGGGCCATCATCGACAACATGACCGCGACCGGTTCGGTCTTGCAGTTGTTCTTTGACCCGAACCCCGCTCCGACATTATCGACATGAACGGTGACGCTGCTTTCCGATACTTTGAAAATGCGCGCCAATTCCTTACGCAGCGGAAAGGGGTTTTGGTTCGACGCCCACACCTCGATCCTGTCCGAGCGCGCGTCCGCGACCGCCGCAAACGGTTCCAGGTGATAATGATGCATTCTGGAGAAGCGAAAGGTATCCTCGAAGATGTGGTCGCAACTCGCGAAGGTTGACGCGTCGCCTCTGCGGTAATCGAATTCGTAGCACACGTTCTTGCGCGGCCACATCTGGCCGCTCGCGCCTTCTCCATATGTGGGCAAGACTCCGAACGGCGCTGTCGGGAAAAGCTCTTCCGCAGTGTCCGTGAGGGCCGCCTCGATGGTGGCCGCTACCGGCAAATCCTCGTAGTCGACCTCCACGAGATCGAGTGCCGCCGCAGCTTGCGCCTCGGTGTCCGCCGCAACGGCGCAAACGATATCCCCGATATAGCGCACACGGTCCACCGCGACGATTGGTTGATCCTTGATGAAATAACCGTAGACCGGCATGAAATGCGGGGGAATGTCGGCGTGCGTCAGCACGGCCCGCACACCTGGCGCCTGGCGTGCCTTGCCGACATCGAGCCGTTTGATCAGCGCATGTGCCCTGGACGAACGCAGCACCTTGGCGTGCGCCATGCCGGGCAGATCAACATCGACCGCGTAACGCGCTCGGCCCGACACTTTTTCCACCGCATCCTTGCGCGGCAGTTTGGCGCCAACCACGGCAAGCGGCGCATTCATCACCCGACCCCCTTGAGACGACGCGCCGCGTCCTCGACCGCAGCGATAATTTGCGCGTAACCGGTGCAGCGGCAGACGTTCGAGCTAAGCCATTCGACGATCGTCGACCGATCGGGATTATCGGTCTTAGCGAGCAATGCCTTGGTCATCAGGACCATGCCGGAGGTGCAATAACCGCACTGGAAGGCCGCATTATCGATAAAAGCCTGCTGCACCGGGTCGAGTGCGTCGCCCTTGGCGAGACCTTCGATCGTCACGACGGACGTCCCATCGACCTGAAACGCGAATTTAGAGCAGGCCGCGACAGGAGTACCACCGATCAGGACCGTGCAGACGCCGCAGACACCGCGAGCGCAGCCGATCTTGGTGCCCTTGAGCTGCTCGGCCTCGCGCAAATAGTCGACGAGCAGCAGATTAGCGGCCACTCTTACGCGCTTAGACTCGCCATTGAGCTCGAATGTGATTTCGATGTCGTTCATTGATTTCTTATACGATCGAGTTGCCGACCAAGCAGGGTTGCGCTGACCTGCCGGATGTAGGACGTGCGGGTGACCGGATCGTTGAAATCGATTTCGCCCTGGACCGAGTTTGCGTCCATCGGATTCGACAGGGTTCGTACGTTCGGGATGACATGCTCCGTTGCGGTGACAACTCGGCCAGGACCGTCATCATCCACAGCGACCGCCTGCGTCATGATCGGACGTAAATCGCGTTCATAGTCGAGCCGCAGGCCCTTGCGCAGGGGAATTTCGATCATCGTCAGCAGGGCGTGCTTCGGCTGCGTCAACGTCCATAGATCATTGACAGCGCACTCCAGTTCGCCACTAGAAGATTGTAGCCGCACGCGCGCGCCGAGCGCGGACAACAGGATGCTGCCTTCGTAACGCGTCCGCAACGCCATCAGGTTTCCGCCTAAAGTCGCGGAAAAGCGAATACGGACGTTGGCAATCCGCGACCAGGCTCGCGCGAACGAAGGCAGTTTTTCTCGGACAAGCGGATGAGCACAGCCGGCGGCATGCGTAACGGCTGCTCCAATTCTTATGGTGCCGTTGGTAAGCGTTACCTTTTGCAATTCTTCGATGCGAGAAATATCGACAAGAGTAGAAGGACAAAAGCCTTCATTGAAACGTGCCGGAAGATCGGTGCCGCCGGCGAGCACGGCAGGCGCTCCATTATCCGCGATAGCGGCAACCGCCTCCGCAATCGTACCCGCACGAATTGCGCGCAGAGGAGGCAAGGTCCGGAAGGAGGTCGGAGAGAAGCCTGCTGTCGGGATCAGCTTCACAAACGGGCCTCACGTGCTCAAATATGAACACTATGTTCACCAGCTATGGTTACGGATACGGACTCGGCTGTCAACACCGGCGGTGAATGTGACTGGTTTCGAAGCGAGTCTGATTAATCACATGAGGCTTGGTCGCCGCAGCAACGCCATGATGTACAAACGAGCAAAACGTGCATGAACCGCAAGTGCAAAGCCAATCATAAGCGATAAGATATTATCATTGTGAAATCCCAGCATGGCCTGTGACGCCATGTCTCACCAACCCAATGGCGATCAGATTAACGCCGGCGATGCTGCGGTTAATTGGATTGAAGGTGATCCCGCCCGGAAGCGGCTTTTCATTGACGTCGAGCATGTCGGCGAATCTATTACGTTCATCCGCATGCTCGCCCATTTCGATCTGGATCTAACGGGAAGGACCGATCGGGTTCGGAGCGAGGGGGCTGATCTTTAACGGGGCTATTGCACCGGATTCTGATATGGCGACAGCTGCGTTTGTCGTCGTTCTCTGATGGTGCGGAGTCATAAAGGATATCGCCAGCGCAAAGCCCAACCATACCCACCAATAATTTTTCGGCTTAGCTCCACCCTTGCTGGTCCCCGGCGCCGCGACGGTCGCAGCCTCGGCGGGCTTCGGGAGAAGCCCAACGAGCCGTGCGGCAATGGCCGCCGCCTCCGGCGATTTCCAGCTTCTGCCCGAAACCAGGTCGAGTATCGAAAGCAGCGACTTCTCCGCGATCGCCTTAGGCATGGCCGCCAATCGGGTTGCTTCCTCCCAAGGATCAACATTCATTCGCGCCAAAGCGGAAAGAACGCTGAGGCGCATCCCATTTGCATCCTCGCAGACCGACGCAAACAGAAATTCGTCGTAACTGGCGCTGAGCGTTGAGAACCTTTGACGATGATCCATGGCGAGGGCGCCTTTGGTTGTCGCTACCGGAGCACCACTTTGTTCAACCGGGCGCGATCGCATGACGGAACGAAGGCAAAGAATAACCGCGATCTCAGCCAATCGTTCGGCGTTGCGACATAGATATAGTGTCGCGGCAGTCAAATTACATCCAATGCACGAGCTGGATTGCGAGAACGCAAACCGTGGCTGCCAAAAGTGCGGGTTCCCACCGGGCGCCAGCCCCACCGGGTCGGGAGGGGCTGCGGCATAACGCTCGACGTCATCCGCCCCGCTACGTGCGCCCAACCGCCCGCATCAGCCCCGCTATCGATATCGTGGCGAAATTGGAGAAGGTATCGGACACCGCATAAGGCAGGATGATCTGGTCCCGATGCCGCATGGCCCCGCAGGTGTAAACGACGTTAGGCACATAGCCCTCTCGCTCCGTCGGCTCCGGGTAAACCAGCGGCTCGAGCGAACGCGCAAGAACTTTGGAGGGATCCTCTTTGTCCAGGAGCACAGCACCGATCGAATACTTTCTGACCGGACCAACCCCGTGTATCAGCAAAAGCCAGCAGTCATCCAACTCGATGGGTGAGCCGCAATTGCCGATCTGCACGAATTCCCATGGATATTCGGGTTGAAGGATCGGTCGGCCGCCCTCCCACGCGTATAGATCGTCGGAGTAGATCAGATAAAGATTCTCATTGTCTTGCCGACCAATCATCGCATAGCGGCCATCAATCTTTCGCGGAAACAGGGCCATGCCCTTATTGCCCGCCGCCGATCCGCCAAGCGGCGTCATCCGGAATGACTGGAAATCTGTCGTTGCAAGTAACTCAGAGCGAATCGCTCTGCCGCTATAGGCCGTATAGGTGGCATAGAAAGTCGACTGCCCATCGTCGTTGAATTCGACGAATCGCGCGTCCTCGATGCCATTTGATTGAGCCTCCGTGATCGGAAAGATGACCCTCTCGCTCAGTTCTTCGTTAGGCTCGAAGGTCACTTCGACATCCTCTCCATTGGACATGGATGTCCGGCTTCGAATTGTTGGAACTGACGCGAGGCGAGCGGTCGGGTCGACGGAAACGCTGCCATCGGCGGCAATGGTGCCGGACCGGAACGTGAGCGATGAAACATGCCCTTCACCAACTGCACGCAGGCTCAAGATGAATCGGCAGCCACCCTCTGGTGCTCTCGTCTGATCGGGATGTCGGACTATGCTGGGATTGAACAGGGCTGAGGCTTCGAACGAATATTCGCTCAGGAAATACGCCCCGATCAAGCCGCGCTGCGTCTTATTCAATTGAGCATGTGGTTCAAGCGCGTCCTCCATCTCGGCCGCGCGCGACTCAAAGATATCGAGCAGGTTCCTGTGGCGGCCCTCAAAGTTTTCGAGCACCTCGCGCAGCTGTTGTGCCGAAGCTTCCGCATCGAGCCGAAGGACCCGAGCAACGATATGGTTGGCGCGGACCTTGTCGGTCGGGTTGAGATCGCGCGGCTCGGTCGCCGGCTTAAAGGGCCTGACGAGAACTCTGGCCGGATCGGGGCGCAGATAAAGGCTCTGGCGATTCACGAATTTGGATTGGGACAAGGATGCTCCCTGGGGGCGATAGCGTTGGATTTCTGTCGATGCCGTTGGATGATAATGCTGACGCAGGTTTCGCCTGGTTGGCGGCGGCCATGGCCGTGAACTGTCGCATCTCCACGAGACCAAGAAGATACGATAACGCCGATTCGGCGCCCTTATTCTCATTGGGCCGGTCCGGATGGAGGCCGTCCGAACAGCTCCCCGTATCGGAATCGATCAGCGCTGTCTGCAAGTCGTTTTTGCCCAAAAACCAGTCGAACGCGCGCGTTGCCGCCACCTGCCATTCCGCACCCTTATCCGCTTGCCACGCGGCACGGCACGCGGAAATCGTTGCCCACGCCTCGACCGGCTGCTGGTCGAACGCGTCGGGCGTGTGACGGATTTTGCCGAAGCTTTTGCACCCAACGGGCCTGAAATGCCCCGATGACGTGGTCTGAACCAACATGAGCCAACGCAGCGAACGGAGACCCACCTCGACGTACCGCGGCGTGTGGGTTGCCAGGCCGGTTTGAATCAGAGCCTGCGGAAGGCGCGCATTATCATAAGCGAGAACATCTTCAAACCAGAGCCAATCGTCGCTTTGACTGGCAAGAAACAGCGCAACCAACCGATCGGACAACAGCTTGCGCATACGGTTGGCGACGATATCTCCGTTCTCCAGCGTGCAAAATGCGTCCAAACCCAGCAGGGAGAAGGCCCAGGCGCGCGGAGATGAGAATTCTTCAACAACCGGGAGCGCGGTCTTAAAGAGCGCCGCGGCCCATGAGCGGCGAGACCGATCAGTGTCATTGCGAGCGCATTCGCCAAGTGCCCAGAGCGTCCGGCCATGACTGTCTTCCGAGCCAGACTCTTCCAGCCATCGGCGATCGTAACTCATGAAATTTCTGAACCGACGGCTATCTGGATTCCACGCATGCTGGATGAATGCCGCAAAGCGCGCAGTCATGACGCCGGACAAGTTCTCTTCGCCGGAACTCGGAAGCGCGCTGGCAAGTAATAGCGCGCGAGCGTTGTCGTCGACACAGTAGCCATGGGCGCGATCGGGCACGGAATGGACCGCGTGTTGCAGCATGCCTGTGCTATCGCAAAGCGAAAGGAAGTGTCCGATCTGCATCTTCGGAATGGCATTTGTTTTGCCGCTGTGGCCAATCTCGTGGGCGTACTTGTGGGCGTACTTGTGGGCGATTTCCTCGGCGACCGGGACCGCAATCGCAACGTCGTATTGCGCGCGTTCGTGCGCATCCTCGAAAGCTGCTAGATACCGCTTGGCTGTCTCGGGCCAAGTCATCGATCGGCTTGCTGCGTAGGCCCTCTTGCGCATGGCATCACGGCCATCATCGTCCGTTAGCAAGGCCGCAATCTCGATGCTGATGGCTTTGGCATCCCCAAAGGGAACCAGAATGCCGCGCCCGTCACTCAGCAATTCCTTGGCGTGCCAGTATGGCGTCGATACGACTGCCTTTCCCAATCCGAAGCTATAAGCGAGGGTCCCAGATGTCATTTGCGCTTCATTCAGATAGGGCGTCACGTAGACGTCGCACATCGAGATGAAATCCAAGAGCATGGCCTGCTCGACGAACTGATTGAAGAAGACGACGTGATCCCGGATGCCGAGGTCTCGTACGCGGGTCTTCAGGCTGTCGCGATATGCCTCGCCCTGCTGACGCAAAAGATTTGGATGTGTCGCACCGAGAATGACATAGACAGCGCTGGGGCACGATTTGATGATTCCCGGCATGGCATCGAGCATCGTTTCGATGCCCTTGTTCGGCGACAGAAGCCCGAACGTAAGAATGACGGTCTTACCCGTGAAGCCGAGCTTCACTTTGGCATTGTGCGTATCGCGGAATGGGAGATCAGGAATTCCGTGCGGAATAATCTCGATTTTGCGAGTCGGCACATCGTGCACTGAGCGGAGTAGTTGCTCACCTTTTTCCGACATGACTATGATTTTTGACGACGTTTCGACGATCCGATGCATCACGTCGTGCTGGGCAGAGGTCGGGTTGGCAAGCACTGTATGAAGAGTTGTGACGACCGGCATCTTGAGTCGCGACAGGAGACTGGTGATATTGCTACCGGCAGGCCCGCCAAAAATCCCGTATTCATGCTGAAGGGAGACAACATCGAACCCGGCATTGTTCAGAAACTCAGCCGCCTCAATATAGCTGTCGACTTTGTCATCTTGAATTTCCAGGCACACGGCCTGCGGATAGTCATAGGCGCCACCGCGATCCGTCATCGCTACAACGCCAGTCTCAAGATCGGGACGGGCCATTGAAACCGCCCGATGAAGATCGTGGGTAAAGGTTGCGATGCCGCAGAGGCGCGGAAGATGATTGCCGATGAACGCTATTCTTTGAACTGATTTCATTGATTTGTTTCTGGGCGCCCCTTTGCTGGGCCGGTCCTTGCGGGAGGAAGAGACGTTGCTGCCAGGTTTAATGAACCCGGCTCTTGGAGTTCCAGCAGCAGATCTGAAATTGGGTTGCCGCCTGCGTATGCGGCGAGGCACACCATTCCGTTTGCGCCGGCGAGAATCTCAAACCTATCCGACTGCGCGAATATGCAGTCACCTGTGCCGACGACAAATGAACCGATGCGACCGCCGCCACTGAGGACCAGAAGCCAGGTTTCTCGTTCTGCCGCCAGGCACCAAGAGGAATTCGGCGCCAAGGTGAACCGCTCGAACACGAAATGCAGGTTGGATACAAGGATGGTTCGTTCGTCGGTGGCCTGGGTTGTTTGCACAGAAAGAGCGGTTGGCTTTGTATTCGCGACCGCTAATGCGCTGTCGATATGAAGCTCTCGCTTGCGGCCGTAGTCGAACATGCGAAACGTCGCATCGGAGCGCTGTTGAATTTCTGCGATGACGAGTCCGGCGCCAATCGCGTGAATCGTACCTGCGGGTACGGAGATAATCTCGCCTTGCGACACTGTACGCCAAGCGACAAGAGCGGAGATCGAGCCGTCATCGACCGCAGCACGCAGTTGTCGTGTTGTGATTTGCTGTTTCAGGCCGAGAGCGACCTTGGCCTCAGGAGTAGCGCTCAGTATGTACCAAGCTTCGGATTTCCCCCTTGGCATGCCGATCGAAATGGCAAAATTATCGTCCGGATGGACCTGGATGGACAGCGGCTTGTCCGTGAAAAGCAGCTTCAGCAGGAGCGAAGGAGGGACCGCGGTCGAGTCGGAACGATCGTACCAGATTTCTCCGATCGTATTGGCGCCACCGCCCGCAGTGCTCCAGGGACGGGTATCTGCAACACCCCAAGGCTTTGTGACGGAGTGCGCAAGCGCATGTTCAAGCGTCATAACCCTGCTTCATATGTGGCCGAGAGAGCTATTTTGGACGCCCTTGGTGTGGTCAAGCGAGAACGCTGCCCGAAAGTGTGAGCTCACTTTCGGAAGCGACCCGTTCATACTTTTCGGCAAGGCTTCTGATGCGGTAGCGCGGATTGCCAGGATCTTGGTCTGCGGATGGAACAAGATGGCGGATTTCGTAGGGACCCGAGGCTAATGATCGAAGCACGTTCGGCTCGAGCTCGACCATTTGACCGGTTCTGAACTTGTGCGCCATCGAGCTATCCTCTCGCCAGGTCGGACGTCGGAATGCCGTCGGTTGGCGTTTCTTCGTCCTTATGGTCATGCAGAAAGCGGGCGATTTGCCCTCTCAGCGCGGTCGTTTGCAGCACATCCCCGACCGAGCCTGCCGTGTCGAATAGCTCCCGCTGGAGCTTTGTTGGAATTGTGTTCCACTGCATAATGACGGCCGCCCCGAGACAGCGAAGGATGCGCTCCTCAATCTGTGCGACGGCATCGCTGTCGGGGGTTTTTCCAACAACTTCAGCCTGCGCAGGAACGTCTCCCGAATGGATCATTTTGTCGAAGTTGCCCGCCAGCCAATCCTCATTCTGCGCCAGATCGCTGAAGCTCTGCTTCGAACGCTCAAGTTCGCGCATTTCGTCGGGAACATCGGTGTGTTTGAGTGATTCACCGCTCGCTGCCGCTTTTGCGCGATATTGATCCGCCGTGAACATGGGGATTCTCCCTGTGACGCACGTCGAGTGCTTGCTCGCTCGACGGCGTCGTTCAGCCTACTTGTTGGATATTGAAGACCGTATATAGGGATGATTTGGGGTATTGCGACGAATATTACGCGGTTCTAGGAATAATCCGGCCACCGCTTGTCGCCATGCCTGTCACTGCGCCCGTTTGCGGCGCCGTTCACGGCTCGCCGCCCAATGACAGCGAATGCAACCGCGGCTTCCATCAATTGATCCGGCCCTTGAGCGGCAACCGCGATCTGCCTCAGTTCGTCGAAAGCACCAAACTGTCGACTATTCGTTTGCAGTTCGTTTGCATTCTGCACGCGCCGAACATCGCTCCCGTGCAGATCATATGCGCATCGTTGATGCGATCCTCAAACAGGATGGAAAGGCGGCAGAGCGGGCCATGCGGACACACATATTGCGAACTCAGCCCAGGGAGTTCTACAGGCGCCGTCACATTCCGTCGCGCCGACGGACCCCCTGGTCTCCGAACCGAAATTTATTTGGATACTTTGTCTGCACCTGCTGTCCGGCCGTTCGGTTTGTTCCGGCCTGGCCATGAAATTGGATGCGGCGGCCTCTTATGAGCCTTTGTGGGTCTTACGACGCGCCTGGCTCTGGCACGGGCGCCAAAACGTTCCACGGACATTTGCCCAAACTACCCGGGGCGCGATTGGTCACTTGTTGAAGCTTGGCGAGGCAGCCCCACCAATCCCCTAGAAGGGCAAACACTACGATTTTCAGGGCAATTGATGGTGGCGGATGCAGTCCAGATCGAACCCGTCTCCATCCCCCAATTCCCTGCTAACAGGGAAATTAACAGGGAAATTGCGACGAACATGGGAAACCGGAAGAATTCTGCCGGCCTAAAGCGCAGCACAATCAATGGCTTACGGCTCATATTCCCTACTTGAGATAACAGGGAAATCTTTTCGATGAACAGGGAAACTGTCGCGGCGTATCAGGGAAATCACACGATCTTAATCCGCGTCACGTCATGAGCGAGCCAGCGCACCGCTCGGCCGCTGCTGTTATGTGAAGCCCACCGTGCCGTGCGCGGCGCCTTTGCGTTTAACGAATTCATCACCCTTGAATAATAGCTTTCCCGAATATCGGAACGGGCAGATCCCGTCCTCGCGGAAAACGATGCCTCCGAGCTAGATAGCCGCGGCTTCGTCGCGAACTTCAACTTCGCTCATCGGGTCCAGACGGCCATGGGGCGATGCGATCAACGCATCCGCCCCGATTCTCATGGATTGGGGCCATCTAGAGGTCCCACCATGGGCGAAGAAGACAATAGTTCCGCCGCTATCTCACTTGTTAATGCAGTCGACCACTTCCATCGGCTGGCGATTGAATACCGGGCGATTTCAGACCTGGTCCCTGCCAAGCGAAACGCCCGCACCCATAACCGCAAACAAATCCGCCAGATTGCGGACAGCATCAAGACGTTCGGATTCGTCAATCCGATCCTGATCGACGCTATTGGAAATGTGATCGCCGGCCACGGCCGGCTGGCCGCCGCCACCCTCCTCGGTCTGAGGTCGGTGCCGGCGATCTCCATCGAGCGCATGACCGAGGCGCAGCGCCGCGCCTACGCCATCGCCGACAACCGGCTGGCCGAGCTCGCCGGGTGGGACAACGAGCTGCTCAAGGTCGAGCTCGGCGAGCTGTCGATCGCCTTCCCGGAGTTGGATCTGACCATCACGGGGTTCGACACGGCCGAACTCGACACCATCATCCTGGGTGACGCGGCCGGCGCAATCGCCTCCGACCCCAAAGGTGACCAACTTCCAACGAATACCGGCCCTCGGGTGAGCCGCCTGGGCGATCTCTGGCTGCTCGGCCCGCACCGTGTGCTGTGCGCCGACGCCCGTCTTGCCGACAGCTACCCCAGGCTCCTAGGAGGCCAGCAGGCAGGTATGGCGCTGACCGACCCACCTTACAATGTCGGCATTGCCGGACACGCCCGCGGCCTTGGCCGCCATCAGCACCCAGATTTCGTAATGGCGAGCGGCGAATTAAATGAGGCGGAATTCATTGCCTTCCTCGAAGCCGCCTTCGCGCAGATGGCCACCGTCAGCGTTCCTGGCGCCGTCCACGTCAGCTTTATGGACTGGGCGCACCTGTACGAGGCACTGACCGCCGGGCGCAGGGTCTATGACGCCTTGCTGAACATCTGCGTGTGGGCCAAGGCCAATGCCGGAATGGGCGGCCTTTATCGAAGCCAACATGAAATCGCCCTGATCTGGCGGGTCCGCGGCGGGAAGCACCTGAACAACATCGAGCTCGGCCGCCATGGCCGGAATCGGTCGAACGTCTGGAGCTACGCCGGGGCCAACAGCTTCGGGCCGGAGCGGGCCGAGATGCTGGCGCTACACCCGACCGTCAAGCCCGTGGCCATGTTGGCCGACGCCATCCTGGATGTATCCAAGCGCGGCGACCTCGTCCTCGACCCATTTCTCGGGTCTGGCAGCACGATCATTGCCGCCCACAAAGTGGACCGGATGGCAGCCGGCATGGAACTCGACCCGCGCTATGTCGATGTTGCCGTGCGCCGCTTCGAGCAGGTGACCGGCATCACAGTGCGTCACGCAGCGACGGGGCGCACCTTTACTGAGGAGGTAGAACACCGCGCCGGCGAGGTCGACGTCGCGCAGTCCGAGGAAAGCAAGACCAAGGTCGACGAGGTAGCGCGATGAGCGACACCTCCGACAACAATAATCTCAAGCGCCGGCTGCAAGAAGCGACCGGTGATCAGCGTGCGGCTTTGGTTGACGCCCTGCCCTACCCCGTCGGCTTCGGCAAGCCGCCGAGGGAGACACGGTTCAAGCCCGGCCACTCCGGCAACCGCAAAGGCCGGCCCAGGGGCAGCTTCAGCATATCGAGAGCGTTGGACAAGGAGTTGGCGCAGAAGGTCGAGGTAAACGACCGGGGGCGCCGGCAAAAATTGTCCAAGATCCAGGTCGGGTTCCGCCAGACATTGAACAAGGCCGCAGCGGGCGATTCCAAAGCCTTCATGGTGATCATCGAATTGCTGCGCAAGGCCGGCAAGCTGCAGGAGACGACCGCTCCCTCGGCCCCGGCAATCGATCCCCGCGACCTGGAGGCACTATCGGGTCTATTTCATCTCTTTCAGGCCGCGAACCTGATCGAGGACGACGGGAATTCTGGCGCTAGTGGAGCGGCGGGATGAAACCCATGGTCGCCGACCTGCTCCAGGCCTACCGGACGGCGTTTCCGCTGTTCGCGACCAAGGCCTTCAACATCGTGAATCCCGGGCAGCAATTCTCGCCGACGATTGCCTTCCTGGCCATGGCCCATCAGCTGGCCGAGGCCGCCGAAGCGCGCACCAAACGATTGATCATCACCGTACCGCCGCGGTCTGGAAAGTCCTTGCTCGCCTCGGTTGCCCTACCCGCCTTCATCTTGGGCCGGGACCCGACCAGAAGGGTCATCGGCGCCTCATATTCCGGCGAGTTGTCGTCCAAATTCGGCCGCGACTGCCGAAATTTGATGATGCACCCAAGCTATCGCCAGATCTTTCCTGGCACCACCATCACCGGCAAGAACACCGAGACCGAAATAGAAACCGCACATGGCGGGGTACGGTATTCGACGTCGGTCGGTGGGACCCTGACGGGCCGCGGCGGCAATTACATCATCATAGACGATCCCATGAAGCCGGACGAAGCCAACTCCGAGGTCGCCCGCGAGAGAATTTGGCACTGGTTCGTGGGGACAGTCGGATCCCGCCTCGACAACAAGGCCGACGATGTCATCGTCGTCGTGATGCAGCGCCTGCATGTAGACGATCTGGTGGGCCGGCTTCTGGAAATCGGTGGATGGCACCATCTTTCGATTCCCGCCATCGCAGAAGTCCAACAGACCCTGCCGGTCGCTCCCGGACGCTATGTCACGCGCAACGTCGGCGACGTACTCGACCCCTTGCGCGAGCCCCGCGAAGTCCTCGACCAAATCAAAAAGGAGATCGGCACCGCAGCCTTCGAAGCTCAGTATTTACAGGCTCCGGTTCCGGCCGATGGCGGCATCGTGAAGTGGTCGTGGTTCAAGCTCTATCGTGAACCGCCGATCCAATATGTGACCGACATGATCGTGATCAGCTGGGACACCGCGATGAAAGCCGAAGAAATCAACGATTATACTGTTGGAACGGTTTGGCTGGTGCGCGGCAACAATTACTACCTGATTGATCTCGTTCGCGCCAAGCTGCCTTACCCTGAGCTCAAGCGAGCGGTGATGGCCTTAGCCAAGAAATATCGACCCAAGGCCGTCCTCATCGAAGATAAGGGCTCGGGCACAAGCCTCATCCAGGAATTGCGGTGGGAGGGCTATCTCCGGCCGATTTCAATCAAACCAAAAGCGGACAAAGTCACGCGTCTAAGCATTCAATCGGCCAAAATCGAAGCCGGGCAGGTTCATTTACCGGAAAGGGCAACCTGGCTTGGAGAATTCCAGGCCGAGGTCAAACAGTTTCCTCTCGGAAAACATGACGACCAAGTCGATAGCATGTCTCAGTTCTTAGGCTGGATCGATAGGCATCAGCGCTATGGCAATGTCGGCAACCTGCGCGGCTATATGGGGCGATAATTGACCCAGTCGTGCGACGTAAACTAAACCTCATCAGAACTCTGCCCCGACCAGCGACCTCACTTGGTGCATGAGCAAAACATTCTTGGCTTCAAGCCGCTTGCCACGACTTGAGCAAATTGCCTTCTCCTTCCCGCTAGCCATCGCGACGACCAGGTCGACTCGATTAGTCAGGCCATCAACCATGACCGACCATCCTCAATCTCGACTTTCCGAAAACTGGGAGCCGCAAATCTGGCATCTGTATTTCCCAAGTCAGACTATTACTCGCCTTATAGAAGCGTTTTACCAACGATTTGGCCCTATCGCAGCTAGCAAACCACTGGAACTCGAATGTAAAGCGTGGTCATTCCTCGCCAGCGCAAATGATAAGTGTCGGCATCTATTTCAGCCGTGCACAGGCAGTCCTGCCGGAATGAGAAAGGATCAAGCGCAACACCTTCCAGAATCGTCGCTTGCTGCACCAAAAGAAAGCCGCTTAAATCAAAATCAGAGGAGTCAAAACCTACTATCAATTAAGCCGTCCTGTATCGCAATTTATCTGACGGGGGGCACATGACTCCTCCGCGGCCACCGGTTCCATGGCCATGGAGCCCATACCAAATCCATTCGATTTCTTCGGGGAGACCAAGATGCGACATTCGGCAAAAGCAGTGTTGTGCCTGACGCTGGCCCTGTGCAGTTCCGCAGCCTGGGGCGCAGAAAAGGTGACGTTCCTTTTGCCCGCGCCAGCGGTCCTGCCCGCCTTCGCGCCCTATCAGCTCGCCAAGGCCAAGGGTTATTACGCGGCGGAAGGGCTCGACGTACAATTTCACGTTGTCAAAGGTGGCGTCGATGTCGCCAAGCAGGTGGCTGTTGGCAATGCCGACGTCGGCGGCGCCATCGGCGACACGCCGATAATCGTGCGCGCCAACGGCGTGCCGGTGAAGGGCGTGGCACTGCTCGGCGGCCAGGCGCTAACGCAGATCATCGCCCGCAAGGGCTCTAACATCCGCACGCTTGCAGATCTCAAGGGCAAGGTGATCGGCGTGCTCTCCTACCAGGAGAGCGCCTACTACAATCTATTGGGCGTGCTGGCCAATGCCGGTTTGAAGCGCAGCGACGTGCATACCCAGGCTGTAGGCCCCGCCGGCCTCGTGCAACTCATGCTGGCCAAGAAGCTTGATGCGATCTGCGCAGCTCCCGATTTCGGCGTAACGATCCAGCACCGCGGCGTTGACGTAAATTATCTCTCCATCAACAAGGCGTTTCCGGCGATGGCGCAGGCGATCGTAGCCTCGGATAACGCCATCCAGAAGCGGCCCAAGATGGTGCAGGGAATCGTCACGGCAACGTTGAAGGCGGTGCGCGAGATCATCGCCGACCCAGACGCGGCGGCTAAGGCATTCGTCGCGGCAGTGCCGCAGCAAAAGGGCAAGGAAAAAGTCGTCGCCGCGATCATGAAGCTCTATGTCTCGCTGGTCTATCCACTTGACAAGGACGTGAAGCTGGGTGCTTTCGAGCCCTCGCGCATAGAAGCCGTGGAGAAATTCTACGTCAGCAACAAGATTGTCAGCACCGCCGTGCCCACGTCCGATGTCTACACGAACCAGTTCGTGAAATAGGTGCATGACCGTGACGCCAGCAGAACCAGCCTTCGCGTCGTATCGGGTTGAGGTGCCGTCAACCGGCACCCACCTCCTGATGCTTGGCACCATGGCGGGACCGGTGCTTCATCCGGGGCGGATGATGTCCGGCCAAGCTATTTTCGTCGACGGCACACCTTATTTGGTAGATTGCGGTTACGGCGTTATGCAGCGAATGGCGCATGCCGGCCTGATGCCGAACCACATCAGGGCAATGTTTATCACCCATCATCATTCCGACCACAACGCCGATTATCCGGCCTTTACCCATCTTGCCTGGATCCAAGGCATTACGGGCGCGATGGCGGTATACGGCCCGCCGCCCATGGCCCAATTGCACGCGGCGGCGCTTGCCTGCAATGCGGCCGACGCCGGAATCCGCATTGTCGCTACCGGCCGCACGCCGGTAGCCGATCATTTTGAGGTGACGGAGATCACTGTTGCCGGCGAAATCTATAAGGATGACAAAGTCACGGTGACGGCGACGCTGGTCAACCATCCGCCGTTTGAACATGCATTCGCCTACCGTTTCGACACGCCTACGCGCTCGATCGTCATTTCCGGCGACACCACGCCGATTGACAGCCTTTTGACCTTGGCGAAAGGCGCCGATGTCCTGATGCACGAGGCGATGTATGTGCCGGGCATCGACCGAATGCTCGCGCGGCGGGCCTACGTGCCGCCGAAGCTGCGGGACTTCCTCATGGAGGGTCACACCTCGGCCGAAGACTGCGGACGCATCGCAGCTCAGGCGGGCGTCAGCACGCTGGTCCTAACGCACCTACTGCCGGGCGACGATCCGGAGATGACCGACCCGCGCTGGCAGGCGGAGGCAGCTCAGCACTTCAGTGGTACGGTCCTAATAGGTCGCGATTTATTGCTGGTATGAAAGAGCCACCGAAGAGTAGCTCAATGAATTGTAGCTTTGCCATAAGCAATCGAGATGGTCACTGGACATTCGCGAAAATGCGCAATGGCATTGGGTTCCATAACTTATCATCCCGACGAGCTTGTCGTTAGACATTTTAATGCTGCTCTTTTCGCGGCATCAAGGTATACGCCTTATGGTGTTACTCTAAAAATCCCCACTTTCTGGCATATGCTACTAGGTTGCGCATCTCGCTTTCAGAAAGCCTCCGACCGTTGCAAACGAACGTGCTTTCGGTGCGCCCAGATTTCAAGTTTCTGTCGCACCAAGAAAAAAACAGACGACGGACAAATCCTTCCTGCGGTCTGGGGGACCAGTCGATCGGCTCGACAACATTAATCGGCATTATCAATCCTCGCACGGGCATTGCACATATTTTTCTTTCGCACCATCGCTCAGCCAACGGACATGGCTATCTGTTGTTGAAAATAATTCCAGGCATCGTCCCAGAGCAACGCCGCAGTGGTGCGGCTGTTTCCACCCCAGTTCCAGGTCCCCTCGGAGTAGCCCCCCGTTAAGTACAAGAACTCTCGGACCTTGCGCCGATTGCACCTGCTGTCGTCAAATCGCCGCTTGAACTCCTGCACCCCGGTGTCAGGTTCCCCGCCAGCGAACAATTCCTCGAATGTAACCATCAGCGGCGTCCATTCCGCATAGCTATAGCCCGAGATCGATTGGATTTCGAAAAAGATCGATCGAATGCTTGCGGTTCGGAGCAATGTCGATCACTAACGAATGTAAGGCTGTTTCATAGCCACCAGCGCTTAGTAAGTCTTTGCAGCTGACAGTCCAGCCAACGTCCGCGTCGTCGAGGTATTTCTTGCACGCCTCGTAGATCAATCCACCGCCCGCAAGAACAACCTCCTTGACCTGCTGATACGCACGGCGCCCGTTAGCGAGCGGGGTTACCTTATATAGAAGGAAAGCCATATATGTTATCTCCTTTCTGCCGACAGCACGCTAGACAACGTCTTTTGACAAGCGAATAAGCTCTTTGTGCCTTACCCAAATAAATCCGTCGCATTTTGAGAGCAGCGCGACGTCGATCGGTTCGGCCACAGTCTCATTCTGATCGGCCGTCATCCGCATCAAAAATGCGGTCAAATTAACGAGTGCTTCCGCCATCTTGGCGAGGTCCTGACGCGGCAGTGCTGAGACCGCACCCATAAAAGGTTGATCATAGTCCTCCTGGATCTCTGTTTGCAGATATTCGGCAAATTCCTTTTTTCTCTTCTCGATACGTTCTGGGTGTTTTGCTTTGGACGTCTTGCCGCCATTCGGCATCCAGCGCTCGATCTCATCAATGAGCTTACTGCGCAGCCGCGGGTGGATTCCGCCGATGATCATGTCAATCGTGTCTCGTTGCGCGAAAGGGATGACCACGGCATCCGCGGTGCCGACTCGCGCCTCATCAGCCTTGGCATATCGAAGCTTGCCGGCAGCCACTGTGCCGACGCGATACTCGAATAGCACGGGGAATGGTTCGCTTTCGCCCATGCCTGCAATCACAACGCCGCTGTCATCGACGGGATGAAACCACTCCTTGCTGTACATGAAACTTACAGTCTTGCGCAGGTCCGCCTTCAGCGCGGCGGGCAGCTTCAGACCTTCGAAGACCTGCTTTTCGACGTGATCAATGACATCCTTGTAAACTTTGATGACGCGGGCGCCGAAATCGGGGCCTAGCCCCTCGAGGTCGGAATATTTTTTGGTCCAGATCTCGTGGTCGCTGTGCACAATCTCGGTGAGTGCCGCGATCTTGTCGGTGTCTGAGGCCTGTGAATTCTCTCCAAAGCGTTCGGCGAGCTTGTCTTTGTAGAGCCCGGACCAGACGGTGCGCACCGCGCCTTCGAGATGACCTTTTTGGTCTTCAATCGGAAACAGCATCGTTGCGCCTTCGATGAAGCCCAAGAAGTCCTTGGCATACTGGTCAAGCGTGTCGAATCGGCGGTTGCCAAGCTTCTGAGCGTAGATTTTTACCACCGTTTCCCACGGCACATTCATCATATCGGCGGCGCCGAAGGTCATGATGGCGACCGGAAGCGAGGAGGAGAGTGAAAATAGCTTTTCCGCCGTGTGGTAGATTTTCCTGCCGTTGCCCAGCGTCACAGCGCTGTCCGCGGCCAAGGCAATGCCACGCTTGTTCATGACAGCAACTTCGCAAGTCATCAATATCTCCCCGCTGCAGCGAGCTCGTCGGCTCTAACCACAGCTAGGATGACGATGCGTCAAATAAGGACGTATCCAGTTGCCGGCATCGCTAGATGCCCAGGGCCCAGCGAATTGGGCCGACCGCTTATGACGTAGGCCCTACCTATCCTCCGTATCGCCCGCTTTGGCTTTGTTGAAAGAACAAAGTGCTGAAATGACGAAAAGATTACCGCGGAAGCCGGGCACGATACCCGCCAATTGTCCGATCCACATTCCCGCGGAATGGATGCCGCACGAATGCTGCTGGATGGCCTGGGCGTTATACCGGGAATGGGAAAAAGTTACCGCGAATAAGATCAAGCGCAATTTAAGTGAAGTTGCGCAGACCATTGCGCGTTACGAGCCGGTGCGCATGCTTGCGCCTCGTGGTTCGGCGCTGCGGGAGGCGCAAACCGAATTTGCTGATTGTCCAAACCTTACGGTTATCGAAGCACCCGTCGACGATTTCTGGATGCGCGACATCATGCCCACTTTTGCTTGGCGCGGCAAAAGCCCCGGGCGGGAGTTGGTCGCCATCGACTGGAACTTCAACGGCTGGGGTGACACCGAGGAGCGTCGGCGGCGCGCCGGCGACGAACTCGCAAAGAACGCGGCTGCAATCTTCGGGGTCCCGCGCCTAACAGTGCCGTTTGTCGCTGAGGGTGGCGCATTGATCACCGATGGGCGTGGCACCCTGGTCACGACTCGAAGCTGCCTGCTCAATCCAAACCGTAATCCGGTGAGGCGCGGCATTAATCGTCAGCGCATGATCGAAATGGAAATGGCGAAGCTTGGCATGCGCCGGGTGATCTGGCTCGAAGGCGATCCCTGCGAGCCGGTCACCAGCGGCCACACCGATGGCTATGTGCTCACCGCGCCGGGCAGCATCGTGCTGGTCGAGACAATTGACGATCAGGACACTGAACCGCCGCTGTGGCGCGATCACGACATTACGCTACTCGAAAACGTCCGAGACGCCGACGGGCACAAGTTCAAGCTCGTGCGCGTCAAGGCGCCACGCCGTCGCTACTTGAAATATAAGTTTGATAGCTTCGCGCCTTGCTATCTCAACGCCTATGTCGCTAACGGCGCAGTGATCGGCGCTCGCTTCGGTGATGCCGAACGCGACGAAGCCGCGGGCAATGTGCTTGCCAAAACATTTCCCGGGCGCGAGACTGTCATGCTGCGGATCGACGCCATCGCCAATGGCGGGGGCGGAGTGCATTGCGTGACACAGGGCATGCCGGCGGTACCAAGTCAGCAATAAATCGGATCTCTAATCATGAGCGCGGAGTACGTTGCGAACATTGGAAATCCATTGGAAGTTAATTTCTTTGATCGCTGTGTTGACGAAGTCGCCGCTGCGCTTATCGGTTGCTATCTTTTTGCCAGTGATATTGAGGGCCGCGTAGGGGGACAGATTATCGAGGTCGAGGCCTACTGCGAAAATGACCCTGCGGCTCACTGTCATCCCCAAGCGCATCAAACGCGATTGGAGGAGAGCTACCCTATGTTTAGCACGGGTGGCCGCATTTATCTGTATCCTGCCCGGCTCCATTATTATGAGGAGGGAGCGTGGTGCCTTAATCTGACATGCGGCCGGACAGGGCTTGGTAGTGCTTTATTAATAAGGGCCTTACGACCCGTGTTCGGTTTTGAGCTGATGCTAAGTCGTAGGAAAAAATATTCCGACTTGCTGGCGCTGAGGGACGACCAAAAGTACGAATTTTCACTTTGCAACGGTCCAGGAAATCTTTGGGATGCCCTGGGGTGGCTTGATGATCGTAATTGCAACGGAGAGCCATATTCCAAAGCTGGACTTGAAATCTTCAGACCGACCAGCGAGGGACGATTTCCCGTTTCATATGGACCGCGCGTAGGTATTCCTGCAGGAAACACGGCTAAGGAATGGCCTCGTAGCTATATACTCGCGGATCCCGCTGTCCGGAAATATCTCAGCCCGGGTGCGCGGAGCAAAAAGCGGGAGCCATACCCGCCCATCGCGCTGGAAATTCAGGAATTGAAGAAGCGCGGTGTACTCCAGTTTTGTGGCTGTGCTTAGCTCTCTCGGTCTGGTGAGCTTTATCCACTGCGTCCGATTCTGACGTTCGGCTGTCGTATCCTTTTCGGAGCTGGAAGAGGTTCATACCATGCATGACGGAGCTGATCCTGCCCGGCAGCAGCTGGGCTGGTACATGCGCAATTGCTTCATGAGCGCCGCCGCCGGCAGGCTCGAATTTGTGCTGCTGGAGCGGCTGAACGTTCTCAAGGGTATTCCCAAGCACGAGGGAGCGTCCGATCTGAGCAAGCCCAAGCAGCGCTACGCCTCTATGCGCGAGCTACATCGGCTGTTGGAGAGCTATTTCGAGCCGGGCGTCAGCAGTGAAAGCCTGGAACAGAACGCGCTGTTCGCGCGCGATGAGTTTGGCCTCGACGAGGTTGAAACCGATATCCTTCTCCTTCTGCTGCGCTATGAGCGCAATGATCAGCTTGAGGAATTCGCCGATGAGGTGGCGCACCGATTCGGCAGTGCCTCACGGGCCATCGCCGCGCTGATCGGTCGTGAAACGCGCGAAGTCCATCGAAGTATCCTACCCAAGAGTTCGCTGCTCGCTGGCGGGCTGCTGACCATCAACGACGATGGGCATGACATCGCGGGACGGTGCGGGTTTCTGCAGCTTGCACCACCATTGCGTAAGACTATGTTCCGGCCGTACCGTTCGCAGGCGGAATGGACGGAAGATGTATTCGGTGCGCCGCTCGCATCTGACCTCGACTGGAGCGACTATGAGCATTTAGGCGAGACGCGCGAGCTCGCGGCAGCGGTGCTGACCGGCACCGTTAGCCAGCATGCCCGAGGCGTGAATATCCTCATCCACGGACCGGTTGGCACCGGCAAGACCGAGTTTTGCAAGGCGCTGGCGACGCAATGCGGGCTGAACCTGTGGTCGGTCGGCGAGGTCGACGATCAGGGAGGCGAGCCGAACCGGCTGGAGCGGCTCGCCTCCATGCGGCTGGCGCAGCGTCTCCTCAAGTGCCGCGGCAACGCTTCGGTCCTGTTCGACGAGGCAGAGGACCTGCTAGCGCAGAACGGCGGCTCGCTGTTCGGGCTGAAAATGGGCAGCCGCAACGGCTCGAAGGTCCATCTCAACCGCGTGATCGAACAGAACCCGGTGCCGGTGCTGTGGACTTGCAACGAACTGGACTGCATGGACCCGGCGGTGCTGCGGCGGATGACGCTGGTTATTGAGATCAATACTCCGAACCGGGCGGTGCGCACGCGCATCTGGCAGCGGGTTCTCGCGGAATGCTTCGCTTCGGCTGGGCGAAGGCGCCGCGCGCCGCCTCGCCGGGCGCTACGAGGCGCCACCGGCGGTTGCCGCGAATGCTGCGCGGGCGGCGGCGCTTGCGGGAGGCGGCGAGCCCGAGATCGCCCAAGCGATGGACGGCATCCTCAGCGTGCTCGGCATTGGCTCTGCTGCTGTGCAAGCCGAACGCGACGACTTCGATCTTCACCTCATTAACTGCAGTGAGAACCTTGAGGCTTTGGCCGCGCAGCTGTGTCGCCCAGGCGCCCGGCGCAACTGGTCGCTCTGCCTGCGCGGTCTGCCTGGCACCGGCAAGTCGCAATTCGCCCGCCATCTCGCCGGTCAGCTTGGAATCGACGTGATCCAGCAGCGGGCGAGCGATCTTTTGTCGATGTGGGTTGGGGAGAGCGAGAAACAGATCGCCCGCGCCTTTGCCAGCGCCCGCGCACAGAAGGCGATGCTGATCTTCGACGAGGCAGACTCGCTCCTGTACGACCGGCGAGAGGCTGCGCGCAGCTGGGAGGTTACCCAAGTGAACGAGATGCTGACCTGGATGGAGAGCCATCCGCTGCCGTTCGTATGCGCCACCAACTTGATGGACCGGCTCGACCAGGCAAGCCTGCGCCGATTCACCTTCAAACTCCGCTTCGAAACGCTCGATCGCGAGCAGGCAGAAATGGCGTTCGCGCATTTCTTCGGCTTTCGGGCCCCGCGACCCATACCCCAGGGCCTGACGCCTGGCGATTTCGCCACCGTCCGCCGCAAACGCGATGTCTTTGGGTCCGTTAGTCCGGATTTGCTCATCGAATGGCTGGTGCATGAGGTCGAGGCAAAGGGGCTGCGTCCCGCCGCGATCGGATTTGTGCCGGCTCGGCCAGCAAACGGCCGCTAATCGGTGATGCTTTCGATGGCAAATTCGCCTAGCATCCTACGGGGGGATTGCATGCCCGGAGCCGATCGCACGGCGCCGACTTCGGCTGTTGGTTGGAATGGGGTGCCGATGCGGTACGAGAAGGCGGAAACCATTCTTCGCCTCGCGCTGGACATGCAGGCATCAGTGCTTGGGCTCTCGCTCGAGGATATTCAACGCAATTACTCCGACAAGCCACTCAGCCGCCGCACCGCCGAGCGTCTGCGCGATGCAATTGAGCGGTTGTTTCCGCAGGTCGAGCAAGCCAATCCTGGCGAAGTGCCAAAGCGATGGCGATTACCTGGCGGGACGATTAACCGCTTGGCAACGGTCACAGCAGACGAGCTGGCTGACGCGGCGACCGCTGTGTCCCTACTCCAACGAGAGAACCTGTCATCGCAAGCGGCGAGGGTTGAACTGCTTGTCTCCAAGGTTCGTGCGCTACTCAAGCCGCCGACCATCGCTAGAATCGAACCTGATTTGGAGGCTCTAACGGAGGCCGAGGGGCTCGGTATGCGACCTGGACCGAAGCCGAGGATTAATGAGGAGATCCTGCACTCCCTGCGTGAAGCGATCATCGCTCGGCACAAAGTGCGGCTTCACTATGTGTATCGCGGCTCAGGCAAACGAGGCTATGAGACTGTCCATCCCTATGGTTTTCTATACGGCAATCGCCATTACTTGGTCGCCTGGAGTGAAGGAGCACGCGCGAGAGATTTCCGTAATTTCACGCTCGCCAATATTGAGCGAGTCGAGCCGCTAAATAGAACGTTTGCTCGCCGGAGCGATTTCTCATTGTCGAAATATGCCGAGCGTTCGTTCGGCATATTTCAAGAAGAACCGTTCGACGTTGTATGGAAATTTTCTCCAAGAGCCGCGCAAGATGCGAAGGACTTCTTATTCCACCCCACCCAGACGCTGGAACCGCAACCAGATGGATCCTTGATCGTTCGATTTACAGCGGGTGGCATACTCGAAATGTCCTGGCATCTGGTCACGTGGGACGACCAGGTTGAAGTAATCCAACCCAAGCGACTCGCCGCGATGCTTCAAAGAAATGCAGCCATTCAGATGCGGCAACATGCAAAGAGGGCCCATTTAAAAAAGGCAGTTGACGCAAGCAAGGGTAACGCGAATGACCGTATGCCCAACCGCTCTATGCGGAGAGGAAACATTGGTCATGAGCGATAGCCACTCTCGCGATATCAACCTCCTCAGGCGCCGCACTATCGTGGTGCACACAAGGCTCGCGGGGCATATGGCCAGGGTGGATGCCGCCCGTGCCGGGGCCCACGGTATTCAAATCCTCACGATGGGCCAGATGGCCGCGCGTCTGGCCGGCGGCTTTCTTGCACCGATCGATTTGGAGGCCCTTCGGGATGCTATCCGCGAAGCTGTTCCTGAAACAGATCTGGGTGAGCTCGAAAGCATCAAGACCCTGCCCGGCATGGTGCGGGCGGCCGTCAGCACGCTCGATAAAGTATGGCGAGCCGACATTGACCTTTCGTCGTCATCCCATCCGCGACTAAAGGCTTTGGCAGCACTGGAAGAGAACGTCTTGCGCCGGCTTCCGCCGTCGATGAAGAAACCGAAGGTTCTTGTCGATCTGGCCCGCGCCCGCATCGCGCATGCGCCAGCTGTGCTGGGATCGATTGAAATTCACGGCCATAGCGAAATGCCCGTCTGCTGGCGACCGTTGTTGTTTGCGCTTGCAAGCAGTGTCCCAATCACCTGGGTGGCTGGACCAAGATCGGTTCCGGAGTGGCTGACCGGCCAGAACATCGAAATTCAACGAACCGAGCCGAATAAAACAACTCCAGAGCTCTATTCTTGCGCAGCGCCCCAGCATGAAGTGCTGGAGGCATTTCGCTGGATGCGGGAACTGCTTGCGAACGGCAAGGCAAGACCGGAAGAGATTGCGATTGCTGCCGCGAGCCCAGCCGACTTCGACGATCATTTTCTCGCACTGTCGCAGGATGCGAACCTGCCGATCCATTTCGTCCAAGGCATCAAGGCTGTCACCACCGCCGACGGCCAAACCACCGCAGCACTTGCTGACGTTTTGGTCAAAGGTATCTCACAGGAGCGCGTCCGGCGTCTGCTGCGTCGATTGAACGGCACACCTGTCCTTGCGGATCTACCCCCAGATTGGTCTCGTGTTCTCCCGACTGATGCCCCGCTCTCTACCGTCAAGCGCTGGGAACAGGCCTTCGCGGGAGTGACGCCGGGTGACTGGCCGGGCGGAGTTGACCGGTCAGCGATCGTGCTCGAGGTCGTCCGTATCCTCGACAAAGGACCGGAAGCCGCCCAGGAGGCCGGGGAACGGCTTCTGCCGAAATTGCCACTGAAACTCTGGCAGCGCGCGCTCGAGGAAGGCCCCGCTCCGGCGCTTCCGGTGACAATCACACATCTCAGAGTGGACGATAACCTTGAGCCCGCATCACACCCAATCTGGACCTCGGCGATTTCGCTCGCGGCTGCACCGCGCCCATTTGTGCGTTTGCTAGCCCTTAATGCCGGTCGATGGCCGCGGCAAATCTCAGAAGATCGTCTTATTCCGGACCACATCATTCCGATTAAGGAACTTGATCCATTGCCGGTCTCCGATGCCGATCGGCGCGATTTTGCTACCATCATCGCAAGCGCCAAAGACACAACGATCTCGTTCAGCCGCCGTGATGTGGAAGGGCGTCTGTTGGGCCGCTCGCCATTGATCGGCGATTTCAAGGAACTCTACCTCAGCCACGGGCGCATTCCCGATCATGCCGCAAGCGAATCCGACCGGTTGCTCGCACGCCCAAGTGAATTTCAGGCGACGCCCATCGGACGCTCGGGTCTTGGCGCCTGGCAGGACTGGTACAGGCCGAAAATCACCGCTCATGATGGCTTGGTTGGCCGGACACACCCCCGCCTGCAAAAAGTCTTCCGGCGGGCGATGTCGGCGACGTCGCTAAAGCTTCTGCTGCGCGATCCAATTAAGTTTGTCTGGCGATACGCATTGGGTTGGCGTCAGCCGGACGAAGCCGACGAACCACTGACGCTCGATGCACTCGCCTTCGGCATACTGGTGCATGAAACACTGCAGACGGCAGTCAGCACGCTTGAGGCGAAAGGTGGCCTCGGCAAGGCTAAAGGCGACGCTATCACCAAAGCGGTCACTGACGCGGTCGCGACCGTGGCATCGCGGTGGGAGACCGAGCAGGCAGTGCCTCCACCCATCATCTGGCGTAATGCTCTCGACTCAACGAGGACGGTCTCAACAACGGCCCTGACCTACCGACCTGATCCCTTGCCCAATCAAAAAAGCTGGACAGAGGTTCCCTTCGGGATTCCGGACGGTCGGGGGCGAAACGATCTTCCGTGGGATCCATCGCGGCCGGTCGAAATCCCCGGCACCGGGATAGTCATTCAGGGCCAGATCGACCGGCTCGACCTGTCAGGCGACAGTCGTCGTGCTCGGGTGATCGACTACAAGACGGGCGGCCTGAACAGAAAGATGGCCGACGTCGTGGTCAAAGGCGGCACCGAACTCCAACGTTGCCTTTATGCCTTTGCGGTCCGGACCCTGCTTGGAGCAAAGATCGATGTTGAAGCTTCGTTACTTTTCCCGCGTGTGCCTGAAGGCGATCAGGCCCTTTTTCCGCTCTCTGATGTCGGGTCCGCGCTCGATCTTTTGTCCGGCGCGATCACAATTGCCCGTACGAATGTCGAGAATGGATTGGCACTCCCTGGCCCCGACGCCGAGAGCAATTATAACGACTACGCTTTCGCCCTCCCTGCCAACGCCAGCTATCTGGCGCGAAAGCGCCCGCTCGCCGATCAGCAAATGGGTGATGCCATCAAGATTTGGGAGGCGGAATAATGAGTGGCAAACGGCTCCCAGATAAGGCTGCGCGTACGACCGCGCTCACCAGTATCGACCGCTCGTTCCTGGTCGAGGCTGGCGCCGGATCTGGCAAAACATCGATTATGGCCGGTCGGGTAGCCGTCCTGTTTGCGCAGGGCGTTGAACCAAAACACGTTGCAGCAATCACCTTCACCGAATTTGCGGCCAGCGAATTGCGTATTCGTATCGAGCGGTTCGTGAATGAACTCTCCGCCGGAACGATTCCGCCCGACCTCGACTTGGCATTCCCGAAAGAAGTGTCGGCCTTACAGCGCCAGAACCTTGCCCAGGCAAGGACAGCGCTCGACGAATTGGTCTGCTCAACCATTCATGGTTTTGCACAGGCGTTGATCAAACCCTACCCGGCCGAAGCGGGAATTGATCCGGGCGCCGAAATCATCGACCCAGCTGAAGGAGACCTCGCCTTCGACGAACTCTACCAGGCTTGGCTTAAGGAGCATCTCTCCGGTGAACGAGATGACGACATCATTGCCGAAATTGTCCTTGCGAACGAGAAACCCGGCCTTGATCTCATCCGCTCGATCGCGGATTTCTTGCGTAGAAATCGTGATGCAAAACCTGCAAACCACGCTTGGTCGAGCGCGGCTGGCAAGAAGTTTGCTGCAACAGCGGCGGCATTCGAGCGAGAGATCGACCGATTCGAATTCCGGGACGATCAAACTCATGGGGTCTGCCAGGCATTTGTCGAGATGGCAAAGATCCTTGGCGGGCCAAATTTGGCCACCGAGCGTCCGCCCGGCCACGCTCTGATCGAAGCAGCGGCTGTTCCCCGACATCTGGCATGCTTCACCCAGGCCGCGGGGAAAAGGCAGCTAAGAACGAAAGGGGCCTGGGAGAAGGCCGCCGCCGCCGCAGGTAAACGCAAGACTGATGGAAATACGGCGTTCGATGCCTGTTTGACGCAGTACGATGCATGCCATGACAGTTTTGACGAGCTCATGGCGATGGTGGCCGGCGAACTCCTCGCACGCGTCGTCGATGCACTGGGAAAGCTGCTCGTTGACTGGAGTGAATATAAGCGCTCCGCCGCACTGCTGGACTTCGACGACCTGCTTTATACCGCGAAGGATCTCCTGGCCAAAAATGACGTTGTGCGACAAGCGCTCGCGAAGCGTTTCCAGCACGTACTTGTCGACGAGTTCCAGGATACCGACCCGGTGCAAATCGACATCCTGTGGCGATTGTGCGGAGACCCGCCAAAGAACGGAAGTCCAGACCCACTTGCCCGTATTCTTCGAGCCGGCGCGCTGTTTCTGGTCGGCGACCCCAAACAGGCAATCTACCGCTTTCGCGGGGCTGACGTGAACGCCTATCTCGGCGCGCGCCGGACGATCGATAAGACCTCCGTCCTTGAGATCGTCGCAAATTTCCGATCCGTCGAGCCCATTCTCACGTTTGTCAATGACAAGTTTGCAAACCCTCTTTCCGCGGCAGAGGGGCAGCCTGGTTTCACGGCTCTGGCTGCTACCCGCAAGGCCGAGAAGAATGCACTCTCGGTCGCAGCGCTCGATATTACGATCGAAGACGACAAGACCAGCGCCGACGGCTTGCGCGACGCGGAAGCGGATCGGGTCGCGGAGCTTTGCTCGCGACTGGTCGGCAACCTGCAGGTCAGAGATCACGATAAGTTAAGAGCTTGCCGCTTTGGTGACATTGCGCTGCTTGCGCCGGTTGGCACCGACCTATGGCGTTTCGAGGAAGCATTCGAGCAGCGCGGGATCCCAGTCTCAACCCAAGCCGGGAAAGGTTTTTTCCGGAGACAGGAGATCCAAGATCTTATTGCCCTCACCCGCGCTATCGCGGATGCGCGTGACACTCTCGCGCTTGGTGCACTGCTTCGCGGCCCTTTGGTTGGTTTGTCCGAATCCGAACTGCTCGACATCGCCGAGGGGATTCCTGTTGATCCTCACCGCCCAGATCGCCTGCCAAACCTCACGATCTGGACGGAACTTGAACATATCAATCATCCGCTTGCTCGCCGCGTCATCGAGATCCTTCAATCCCTGGCAAAACGAGTTCGCTCTACTACCCCCTACATGTTGCTAGCGGACGCCATTAGTTTGCTCGACGCGAGGGCGCAGCTTCGTCAGAGGTTCCGAGCGAGCGCAGACCGCGCGCTTGCTAATCTCGACCTGTTCTTGGAAACGTCCCGCGCTTACGACGTTCGCGGGTTGCTCGCCTTTGCGCGTGACATGCGCGCAAATTGGGAAGAGCAGACCCGTCAAGTCGAGGGTCGTCCGGACGCTGAGGAACAGTCAGTCGCCCTCATTACCATCCACGCAGCAAAGGGTCTTGAGTGGCCGGTCGCGATACCGATCAATATGACTGGAACCCCAAAAGTCGAACCTGGTTTAATGCACGATCGAAGATCGGGCGAGTTTTCCATGCCGGTGCTCGGGATCGAACCAGCCGGCTATGCCGCGATTAAATTATGGAGTGCAACAGAGCGCGCTCGCGAGCGGGTCCGGCTTTGGTATGTCGCTGCGACCAGGGCCCGAGATCTCCTAGTCTTACCGCGGCATACCGCAAAGCTCTCCGACAGGTCCTGGGCGCAGATTGTTGACCTGGGTCTTGCGACGCTTCCAGCGATCAAACCACCCGATCTTGGCCCGGCCATGTCGCCGCCGGCCTATCCCGCCGAAAATACACAGACCCGCGCCGTATTTTCCGATCAGGCCACGAAGATCTCAGATGCAGTAACTACTATTCAGTGGCATCGGCCCAGCCTACACGAAGCCGATGCGCCGTCATCCGAACCAACACCAGTGTTTTCTGAGCCAGATTCTGTAGAGACCGTAGTTCCTGTCATCGAGATCGCCGGCAGCGCCACCCGCGGCACCATCCTGCACAAGCTGATGGAAGAAGTTCTGACCGGCGAAATCCAGGATACCGCCTCAGAGCTCGAACGGCGTGCTAATGAGCTTCTGATGCAACTGGGTCAAAAGCCATCGTTTGATCAAAAAGGAGGAATTTCGCCAAAGGAACTCGCTTACACTATTGACCGGACACTAAAACTGCCCGAAATCGCCGAGGCGCGCTCGCGTCTAGTGCCGGAGCAGACCATATTCAGTCGCGAGTGTAACGGGACTGCTGAGAGACTTATTTCAGGAGTCGCGGACGCCGTCGCTCTTGATGCGAACGGCAAGGTTGAATTGGTCGTCGATTGGAAAAGCGATGTCACAATAAATGAGAATAAGTTCAACGCGTATCGCACGCAGATTGTTGAGTACCGCAAACAGACCAGGGCTGGACGCGCACTTTTGGTTTTAATGACTCAGGGGGTAATTTTGCATGTCTGATCAGCGTAAATGGTTGGGTTAAGATGCGTCTTTTAACTCAAGCGGATTTAGCCAATGAAGTTACCAATATTGTGAAGGGCCGCAGTGATGTGCGCATCGCGGTAGCATTTTGGGGCAGCGGCGCAATAAGAAAACTAAAGCTGAAATCTGCCAGAAGGGGACGAATACTCTGTAACCTCGAAAGCGGCTGCTGCAATCCTGAGGAAGTCAGGCACTTGTTAAGGCTTGGTTGTCTAGAAGTACGTACACTATCGACGCTCCATGCTAAACTGTATTCGACAGATGTGGTAGCAATCGTTGGTTCATCTAATGCATCCACGAATGGGTTGGCGTTGGAAGGTGAGGTCGGCTGGAACGAGCTAAATCTCCTAGTAAATGATAGCACCGTTGTTAAACAATGCAGTAAGTGGTTTGAGCAAATATGGGCTAAGTCACGGAAGGTTACTGAAGACAATATTGAGGACGCTGCCGAAAAATGGAGAAAACGCAACGAACTCACAAATGCGCTGCGTCTGAATCCGATTAATAGTTTACTGAACTCTTTTAAGCAAGCCAGACAATTTATGGAGCAGAGCCCGATATACATCGCTTTATTTAGGCAGCAAACTAAAGATCGCACTCACGATGAATATAAAGCCAAATCTGGTAGAAGGATAAGTGGTGACTATTGGCTGTATGATTATTTTGACGAAATTCCAAGCAACTCTTGGTTCATTGACGTTGAAATAAAGCCCCCGCGTGTTTCAGGATTAGCGCGAACATTCGATCTCGTAAATAATTTCCAACTTTCTGATGGAGGGATTGTTTGGATCGCCCACGAGCGTGACATAATAGAATTTAACGGACGTAAGATTTCTTTGACTCACCAAGATAGAGCTGCAATTAGGCGGGCCGTTCCAAAACTATGGAAGAATGCTAAAGGCAACGAAGATTGCCGATTGATTCGTTTAGGCAAGGCCACTCCTTTCTTGCTAGATGAATAGCAGAGCATCACTATTCGTTCCGATCTGCCGAACGCATCGGCAGGATAGCAATGACGCCCTTTCTTCTGCGGTTGGCAGCTCACGGGCGAAATTTTCAGCACCACATTTTTTCAGCACCCAGAACGGGTATTTATGCCTCGGAGCCGCGAGCCCGAATTGCTGCTTTCGCCAATTGCAGAGACTTCGGACCCCACCGCCCCCAGAGGCCCTCGCTCGGGTTCGGGTTATAGTGTCCCGAGCCGTCATCACTTAATCGGCCTCAGCCAAGCAACGCTTCACCCTTTTGTCCAAAAACGACGCCACTCCAGGACGCGGCATTCAAGCTCCTGGGCTTCAGCCCTTGAAATGTGTCCAGTAGCCCGAAAAGGGTGTCCATCAAAATAATAAGTCGCTTCAAGGCCTTGAAATATTCTGCAGTACAAACTTCGGTCACGTCCCGTCAGTGGTGTAGCTCTGCGGTAGCGAAGCCGCCCGCGAGCGCGCCTTCCACAGCGCGGTAGCGAGCGGGCAGCTTGGCGGTGGTCATCGGCGATTCCCGGTAGGGTCGGGTTGCGACACACAACGCAAACCGAGGACCCACCGATGACCGACGAAATGATGAACCTGCGCGCGCTCGTGGAGAAGACCCCTGACGCCGATTTGTTGCGCGAGATGATCGGTTTTGCCGCCCAGCGGCTGATGGAGCTGGAGGTCGCCGGCTTGGCCGGCGCCGGCTACGGCGAGAAGAGCGCCGGAGCGGCTGGCCCAGCGCAACGGCTACCGCGATCGGGATCTGGGAGACGCGCGCCGGCACGGTCGAACTGCGCATCCCCAAGCTGCGCAAGGGCAGCTACTTCCCCGGCTTCCTGGAGCCGCGGCGGATGGCCGAGAAGGCGCTCACCGCCGTGGTACAGGAGGCCTACATCCAGGGCGTCTCGACCCGTTCGGTCGACGATCTGGTCAAGGCCATGGGCATGACCGGCATCTCCAAGAGCCAGGTCAGCCGGCTCTGCACGGAGATCGACGAAAAGGTCAAAGCGTTCCTCGGCCGTCCGATCGAGGGCGACTGGCCCTATCTGTGGATCGATGCGACCTACGTGAAGGTTCGCCAGAACGGCCGCATCGTCTCCGTCGCCGTCATCGTCGCGGTCGGCGTCAACAGCGATGGCCGGCGCGAGATTCTGGGCATGGACATCGGTCCCTCCGAGGCCGAGGCATTCTGGACGAGCTTCCTCCGCAAGCTTGCCCGTCGCGGCCTGCGCGGCGTCAAGCTGGTGATCTCCGACGCCCACGAGGGCATCAAGGCCACAGTCGCCAAGGTACTCAACGCCACCTGGCAACGCTGTCGCGTACACTTCATGCGCAACGTGCTCGCCTATGCCGGCAGACAGGGCCGCCGTGTCGTCTCCGCCTTCATCGCCACCGCCTTCGCTCAGGACGATGCCGAGGCTGCCAAGGCACAGTGGCGCCGGGTCGCCGATCAATTGCGTCCCAAGCTGCCGAAGCTCGCCGCCTTCCTCGACGAGGCCGAGACCGATGTGCTGGCTTACATGACATTCCCGACCGCGCATCGGGCGAAGTTACACTCGACAAATCCGATCGAGCGCCTCAATGGCGAAATCAAGCGGCGCACTGAGGTCGTCGGCATCTTCCCCAATGAGGACGCCATCGTGCGCCTCGTTGGCGCGATCCTGCTTGAACAAAACGACGAGTGGGCCGTGCAGCGGGCCCGCTACATGACGCTGGAAACCATCGCTCCCTTGAGCAATGATCCGGCCGTCAGTCTGCCAGCTCTCGCCGGCTGACTGACCGGCCCGGCCATGCCGGCAATCGCGGTCACCCGCCGCCAGTTACACCACCTCAAGGGACACGATCGAAACTTCCGACTAAAAGTGCCCGGGTAAGCTGGTTTTCGTGGTAAGGCGGAAGCCGCTCCCAAGGTTCAAAAAAATTTAAGCGATCATGCATTAGCCGGTTGTCCTTTCTGAAAATCATGTCCGAAGTATTGGTGATTTAATCCGCCCAGGATTGGGATTACGGCGACTTCACCGACCCCTGGGTCGCTCGCTGCAATGGCGCATCCTTCCGGAGCGACCGATGCGGGCGCATTAAGCCGACGCTGCGCGAGGGGCACCACCCTGAGTCGCCTTGAGAATGATGCCCGCAGCTTGGTTGAAATCTTCGATCTTGTGGTCAGGCTGAACATTATATTCATCCGGCTGCCACTTAGTCCGCGCTAGGCTGCGGCATCCACACGATCGGCAACAGCCACTCCGCGCAGATAGTCCACAGCCTTGGATGCCGCGCTGCGCGCTGTGAAAAATGCGCGCTTATCGGCTTTCAGAAGCCGGATCCAGGTGGCGATATAACCGGCTTTGCGGACATCGCCATCGAAGCCGAATTCCGCGCAGAGAAAATCCAGCCCCGAGCTCGGCAACCAGTTCCTCGGCGGCATATTGACCCAAGCCGAACCGGTTCTTCAGGGCGATGATGTAGCGCGAGAAGTCGTCTTCCGAGGTGGTCCACGCTGCCAGATGTGCCGCAGCCAAGAGAAAGCTGACGCGAGCGTCTTCGAAAGCCGCTCCAAGTCGTCACTTAAGGTCATCAACCAAAGCGGTTGGTTCCTGCGGGGAGCAAAGCTGCGCCGCACTCTACGTCCATCAGCTCAAAAGAGAGACCGGTATACGATAGCCGCCGAAATCCTCGCAGGCGAAAACGACAGTTGATAATTGTGCGTGCTCTATGTGCAACCGAAGCGATTTTGCAGAACATGCGATACGTCGACCCCAGACTCGATCAACTCGACAAACAAGTCAAAATCGGCCAATCGCTTTTGAACCTTTTCAGCGATGTCGCCCACGATATTTTTCACTTGCTCGTCCCGTAGTTCGGATGTCTCGAAAAGCAAAGTCTTGTCCGGACTTCGCGTGAGCATGATCTCACCGCGATCGTATAGGTCGAAAATCTTATCCATCGTTTCTGCTGGATCGAGGCCTAGTTTTCGGATTGCCGCAGTCGTGTTTCCAATGGAAGTTGCCGCAGTAAGGCGATGTAGTAAGGCGGCCCCCTCTGGCCCTCGAGGCTCAAAGCATCGCAGCCAACCGGGTCCCCGTGCAACAACGGTAAGCGCACCTACGCGCTGGAACGCATAAAAAAGCGCGTGCTCGTCGTCTTTATTCTGGAATTCTGTCCATGGACTGATCGTTCGCAGTGAACCTCGACCCGTATGGCAGAGCCCCGTCCACACTTCGCGCACTTGATCATTTGATCGGGCCGCTTGTCGAATCATGTCTCGGCGCACTTTGGCGTTCACCGCAGTATGAAGTAAGACGCCAAAGGCGGGTTTGCCGTCGCGACCTGCTCGTCCGACCTCTTGGTAATATTGTTCGAGAGATTCGGGCAGAAGGAAGTGTACGACGCCTCGAATATCAGGTATATCGATGCCCATTCCAAAAGCGCCAGTAGCGAAAACGATGTCGATGTCGCTATCTGCAAATCGAAGAAGCGTTTCATCTTTATCTGCCATCGGCAAATCAGCGTCAAAAGGCGCACATCTATACCCAAGGTTACGAAACCTTACGGTTAGAGCGCGCGTCCCTCCAGTCTTGTTCTGCTTTAAGTGTGTATATACGATGAGTTTCTCTCCGCGATGGCAGTGAAGGAGCAACTCAAGCGCCTGCAGCTTGGCCTTAACATCCTCGAAGATACAAAATGAAAGATCGAGATTGTCCCGCAGCATATTTGGGCTGCGGACGATGTCGGCGGGGGTCATTCGAAAATCTCTGAGGACTTCTTCTTGATTGCGCCTATCAAGTGTCGCAGTCAAACACAGCACTGAAGGCCATGTGCTACGGCCAAATGCTCGATCGAGAAAGCCCGGGATCGCCTTGTATGGCGGACGAAAATCATGACCCCACTGCGAGATGCAGTGAGCTTCGTCGACAGCAACCAGGCCGATCGACTTCCGATGCTTTCTCAATAGATGTTCAAGATAGCCGTCTGTCTCTGCCCGTTCTGGCGAAATGAACAGAAAGCCAGAACCTTCGGTTGCCAAGGAAAGCTACGGAGCGCTTCCTGGGCCTCCACGGCATCGCTTCCTCCGAGCGACAGAACCGCAGCATGTCGATCAGACAGGAACTTGCTCTGCTGTTGCATGAGTGCGATGAGTGGCGAGATGATGACGCCAATAGTGCCCGAAGCGAGAACTGGAAGTTGATAAATTAATGACTTGCCCATGCCTGTGGGCATAAGGACAAGCGACGAGCGATTTTGCCAGACGCGTTCGATTGCTTCTTTTTGTCGGTCACGAAACTCTCGCACATTTGGGAACCACTTTACCAACGCCTTGTCGGGCGAAAGTGTAAAATCAGTTTTCATGCTGGAACCTCGAACCGCTCCTGTGCGCGCATGGTTTTTAGGTCCGCAGTATGTTGAGCGCAAACGGCCTCAAAAAAGCGTTCGACATACACGTAGCGCAAGGAACGATCCAGCGTTAATCCGATGCTCGACGTTCGCTTATCAATCCACCTGTATGTCCGCAATGCGTAAAGTGAGAACAGACCGTAAGGATACCAATAGTTCTGGTCCATGATCATGCTGCCATCAGAGGCGAGATTGATGTCGTTCACCATTAGAAATTCAGACGACTGACTGGGGAGGGCATGGCCTGCACCCGGTTTGGATGACACCGACTTAAGCGAATCCAGCCAGCCGCTCGAACTCCATAGGACTTAGATAACCGATCGTCGAGTGCCGGCGTTTCGGATTGTAGAAGCGCTCGATGTAATCGAACACGTCCGCCTTGGCCTCATCTCTGGTCCTGTACATCTTGCGATCGATGCGCTCGGTTTTGAGCGAGGAGAAGAAGCTTTCCATCGCCGCATTGTCCCAGACGTTGCCTGAGCGGCTCATCGAGCAGACAACGCCGTTGTCGGCCATCAGCCGCTGGAACTGCTCACTGGTGTATTGGCTGCCGCGGTCCGAATGATGCAACAGCGCATCGGGCTTGCCCCGCCGCCAGATCGCCATCACCAGCGCGTCGGTGACGAGCTGAGCCGTCATTGCCGCGCTCATCGACCAGCCGACAACACGACGAGAGAACAGATCGATCACCGCGGCCACGTAGAGCCAGCCCTCTGCCGTCCAGACATAGGTGAAGTCTGCGATCCATCGACGGTTGGGCGCGGGGGCAGCGAAGGCGCGATCGAGTACGTTCGGAGCGACGGCGGAGGCCTGCCGCTCACCCAAGTCGGGCGGCAGCCGACGCCGGCGCGGGCGTGCTTTAAGCCCTTGGCTACGCATCAATCGTTCGATCCGGTGCTGGCCACAGTTAATCCCCTCGGCCAGCAGATCGTGCCACACCCGCCTGGCGCCATAGGTGCGATCACTCCCGATGAAGCTCGCCCGCACCTTGGCACCCAACTCCTCGTCACTGCGGCTGCGTCGGCTGCGTGGTCGCTTCAGCCAGGCATAGAAGCCGCCGCGCGAGACACCGAGCGCCCCGCACATCCAATCCGCCGGCCAGATCCCCCGGTGCTTCGCGATGAAGGAGAACTTCACGTGGATTCCTTCGCGAAGTAGGCCGCGGCTTTTTTTAGGATGTCCCGCTCTGCCTTCAGCTTGATCACTTCGCGCTTGAGCCGTGCGATCTCAAGCTGCTCCGGCTTCATCTGGCCGTTGCCGGGGAATGCGTGCTGTGGGTCGTCCGCGAACTTCTTCACCCAGCTGCGTAGCTGGGACACGTGCACACCCAGGTCCGTCGATGCCTGCGCGAATGAAACGCCCCGATCCCTGATCAGGCGCACCGCCTCAAGCTTGAACTCCCGCGTAAACTTTCGCCTCTCCATGATCCACCTCCGGTCCCATTGTCACACCAAACTTGGTGTCTTCGGAACCGGGTGCAGGCCACGGCATAGCCAGACAACAATGCAACGGAGTACATTCGTTTGCCGCTAGATGCCGCAAGCTGCAGACGGGTCAAGAGCCTCTTAATTACCCGAAGCTCTGCAAAATTCTTTATAACATTTCGACGGTTAACCTCGGCACGATCTGGCAATTTTGCGGTTGTAAACCAAGTAACGGGGCGCGGCAGCGCCTGCGATCTCGTAAGCAGCTCGTCAACATTGTTGTTTACGTTTATTAGTTTACCATCATAAAAACAGCGACTTATAAGTTCGCCAATTGGTTTGACCATTCGATGCTGTGTGCAAAGAGATCTTTTGGAGTGCTCTGGAATTAGCGTGATTAGTCTATCAAGCAGCGTCGATTTCACATCATCGCGGGTTAAGCTATATCGCTCTATTTCAGCACGTTGAGTAGGCGCGCCCTCAACAAAAGGCGGCAACTGTTTAGGATCTCCAACAACTATCCACTTCTTCGCCCAGAGTCATAGGAACAAGCATTTCTGTAGGTGTCGCTTTGGATGCTTCATCAATTACGCAAAGATCGAACTCCACGCGCTGTAAACTCTGAGCCGCTACGCCTACACACGTTCCAGCAACCACGTCGCAACCCGAAAGGTATGCTGCATGAAAATCAGTTGAGCGTCCAAACCGCTGGCGCCATTCATCAGCGAGCATCAGCATATCTCTGAAACGCTCTCCGCCAGGCGCATGATTTATAAAATCGGACTCTAGAGTTGCCATGTCCGCGTCGGTTAACTCATCTAAATCGCCTGCTAATATCGGAAATTCAGAAGCGCGCCGCTGCGCTAACATCAGAGAGCGCCTAAACCGCACTCGCTCCTCTTCCGCGTCCCGCATTTGGTCTTCACTAACCCTTAGGTCTGGAAAGAACCGTTCTATACTTATCGCCGGCAGCCGGACTATCTCTTAGTTCGGCCTCCTTTTTCCGCAATTCCGAAATCGCACTTTTCAGATTGGCAATGTGACTCTGCACCTCCTGCCAACTATTTTTGCAAAAACGAAGGTCAGCTAGACACAACCCAATTCGGACGTATTCATCCGAAATGCCATGGGTCGAAGCCCATTGTTTCAAAAACTCGTTTGATATTTTCGTTGCACCAGCAAGCCATTCTCTAACGCTGTTCTCCAGAAGCAAATGCTCAAGTTGAGGCGAAACGCGCGGGTCGCCTCGCCGGGCGATGCGCACGAGCCGTAAGGGAAGCTGATGTCCTTTCGCAAGCTTCTCCAACCCCGAGAGAACATGATCAAGAGCATTGTGGGTCTGTGAAGATAGATAGGACTCTTGCGTCCGGACTACGCCTAAGCGTCTGAGCGATGATTTCAGTAATAAATTTTGTTTTGCCGGTCCCCGGTGGGCCTTCCACAATCATAAGATCGGGAGCGGCAAGCGCAATTTCTACCGCATTTTTTTTGTCGGAGTCCAAATCATTTTGAAAATAGCTGACAGGTTGCCGCAGTGGTTCTCGAACGACCTGCTTGCCTATTATTATTTCGCGCAGCTCGGGTCTCACACTTCGGCCAAACCGAAGGGCGTCTAGCGCGATAGACTGCCTGCGGATCGCAATTTCGGCCAGCCTCGTGTCGGCGATTATATCACCTACTTTTGGTAATTCGTCGCTATCTGGTATGGACGCACAATATACAATTACCCGATCGTCGGTAACTCGCTCTACTATGCCTGGTATCGTCGTTGTGCTGTCATGGAATCGGATTAATCGGTCTTCACCAACGACATCATCGGCTACCCGATCTTGAATTGAAAGAATGATGCGGCTGCTTTCTACACGCACACCATCAAAGCGAATTGGCGACTTCTTTTGCTCTTCCAGATCAGATTTCAAACGCAGTATAGCGGACCACTTCTCAAAAATGTCGCTTTCGGTGCGCTGCGCATCTTCTACGCGTCTCATCGACAAGAATGCATCTAGCTCCGCACTCAGCCACTGCATTGCAGCGCCATCTCCGGCGTTGCCGTTAATGACAAAGCGTACGTCGGGGCGCCAAGCTCTCTCGCGTAGACGTTCCAACAGAGAAGGCCGGGATTTCGCAGATCGGATTATGGTGAGGGAATGACGTTGATCGTCAATCACGGCCCTAAATCGAAATTCCGCAGTCAATAATGCCAAATGGGCTGTCGCGTCATTAGGTCCCGCCGGCCAGAGATCGATTTCCGCAAATTTCATTTAATTCTCGCAACAATCGTTGCCTTGCGGCCCCTTGAGTTTCCTCCTGAAGCTCAACTCGAAGCGAGTCGGCAGCAGTATTTGTAATATGTATCGGAATGTCCCGCCTGACGACCATACGTGCCCTTCGGCTCCGCATGGCCGTTTCTAATTCGTCTCGTAGTTCAAGAACATTGTTGTGACGAAGACGCGGTTCTCGTTCCAAAGCTCTTCGTAGGATCAGCTCTATCTCATCCGGAACTAACGAATTATCCAAAGCTCGATAGACATCGTCATACGTATTGAAGCTAGCCGGCGACAGACATTCCAAACAAAGAACCGCATACCCGTATACATCTCTCGCATCAGCAAATTCTTCGATTTCTACTTCTGGCGTGTACGGGGCGCTCTTGAATTGAACGAGCGTTACTCCGGGACGGTAATATCGCTTAAATTTTGAGATGCCGAAGTCGGCTACGCGGACTATGCCCTGCTCATTAATCAGAACGTTTTGTGGCTTGACATCCCGATGAATTATATCGCGTGAAAATGCGAAATTCAGTGCCTGAAGGACTGGAGAGGCATAGCGTTCATAGAATGCATCCCAATCGCGTTCAGGATTCTGCCGAATGTATTCAAGAAGGGTGCACGGCGCCCATTCCAACGCGATGTACTTTCTGTCCTCTTCGCCATCCGTCCCATAATCGAGTAAGGGCACGATGTGCGGATGAGAATTGAGCTTTTCGAGTGACCCGCACTCTCGCGCGAACGCCTCGAGCACCAATCTCGAGTCGAAATCCATTTTGAAAAGCTTAATAGCGACCTTTTTCATTGAGGCTTTGGAATCTACGGCGCATAAAACATCCGCCATTTCGCCTCGATAAGGCTTTACTGTCTCGTCGATGATGAAACGGTCACCAACAACTCGCACTGCGGCCCACCCGATTTTGCTGCCAGTTCAATTTATTCTACTACAACCTTTAGTCAAAATTCGACTTGATATCAACTTAGGCATAGCGGCGCCGTCTTGTATTCTAAAGGGCCCCTGTGTGTACCGAAAAACCTAAACCCGAACATAATGGTGATGAAGCCCGCCGAGAATGGCGTTTGACGCAAGGTTCCCGACACGGTGAACCGCACGGAAGCAGGGTGCATCTTTGCCTAGCGACCGGTGCGTCCTGATTTTATTGTAGTAGTCGGCGTAACTTCGCAGAATCCGACGTAGCTGAGCCTCGCCCAGGACGACGAGGTGATCGAGGCACTCTCGCCGGATCGATCCGATCAGCCGTTCTGCAAAGCTATTCTGCCAGGGCGACCCAGGCACGATGGGCTTGTCGCGGATGCCCATGGCACGAATGCGGCGCTGGGCGAAGTCGCCATAGACACGATCATTATCGCGGAGGAGGTAAACTGGCGTCCCCTCCCAAGGGAACGCTTCAGTGAGCTGACGTGCGATCCATTCTGCGGTCGGATTATGCGTCACGTTAATCCAGACCAGCTTTCTGCGGCCCAACCTGATTACGACAAAGGCATAGAGCAGGCTGAATCAGATGGTTGGGACCACGAACAAATCCATGGCCGCGATGTCAGGGGCGTGATTTTGCAGAAAAGTGCGCCATCCCTGACTGGGTGGGTCCCATCGCTTGATCATGTATTTGGCCACTGTCGATTGTGCGACTTCAAAGCCGAGCTTGAGCAACTCTCCATGGATGCGCGGCGCACCCCATAACGGATTGTCGATGCTCATTTGCCGGGTCAGCGCGCGTAGATCAGCCTCAATGGCCGGCCGCCCTCCCCGCGCGCGGGACTTCCAACGCCGGTAGCAGCGAAAGCCGGCCCGATGCCAACGAATGACCGTCTCCGGCTGGACGATGGCAAGGGCCTTCAAAGTTGACGGAAACCAGCGGTAAAGTTGGACCAGGATCAGCCGATCAATGTTCGTCAGACGGACCCGCCTGCGCACTTGACGGGGCAGCACGATCACCTGATGCCGCAGCGCGACATTCTCTGCCTCAAGCTGGCGTTTCGATTTGAATGGCGAAGGCATGATGGCCAAGAACAGCCACAACAGCGCGATCATTGCGCTAGGTTAGCCGATTCCCTCACCGGGTGGCTGCTGATGGAGTTTTCGGTACACACAGGTGGTCGCTCCGGCGAGGAAACTTCTACGAGATGGCGTGATTTTGGATGAGACGTCCCACACGGTCGGCGATTTGAGCAACAAGATTATCTGGAAAAGACTGGCATTCGGCCCTGATCGGAGCGCTACTGTGCTGGCCTCGGGAGCGCTTTTGGCGCTCCGGGATCTCGCCCCGCCGGCATGATCGCTATTGCGGGGCTTCGACGGTGCAGCCGGATGGCTGCGACATGAACCGAAGGAGATCCCAATGCGAAAACCCGCAAGGAAGCGATCCGCGGCGAGAGCGGGCTGCATCCCCTCAAATAAACGATCAAAGCCTACCCGGCAGAGTGCAAAGGCCAATCAGGTTGCCGTGCGGCTCCGGCACGAAACAATCGGCCGCAATCGACATGTTGCGCTCGCCCGGTGGGGCGACCATCGCGGCCCTGACAAAAGCCACCGGCTGGCAGCCGCATTCGGTACGCGGCTTTCTTGCGGGCGTGGTGCGCAAGCGTTTCAAGCTCGATCTGCAGTCGGCCGTCGTCGAGGGCGTCCGGGTCTACCGGATCAGGGGCCGGGATGGCGCAAAGTACCATGGCAGCGAAACCTGACAGGTCCTGACCGCGATGCCGCGAGCCAGGATTGCTGCGGGCAAGCCGGAGGCCTCCTCCGTCGAAGCCGAGATCGCGCGCCTGCGCGATCTCGACGTTAAAACCCTGCGCGCCCGCTGGCGGACCAGCTTCGGGCGGGAAGCACCACCTCAAATGGCCCGGCATCTCCTGTTTGCGATGCTCGCCTATCGTCTGCAGGCCGAAGTGATGGGCGATCTGGATGCCGAGACGGTGCGCTTTCTGAGGCAGCTCGACTTGACGTCCTCCAAGCAGGCGGCCGTTCCGCTGACGAAGGCCTTCGAGCGGCGCAGGCGCGACCTGGCGCCCGGCACGGTGCTGACCCGCGAGTGGGGCGGCCAGCATCACAGGGTCATGGTGCTCAACGGCGGCTTCGCTTGGCCGGGGCGGACCTACAGCAGCCTCTCCGAGATCGCCAAGGCGATCACCGGAACCAAGTGGAACGGCCCTCGGTTCTTTGGCTTGCGCGACAAGAAGCGGGCGGAGGCGGCAGAATGACATGCACTGCCAAACCCGTCCGTTGTGCCATCTATACGCGGGTCTCGACCGACTCTGGGCTCGACCAGGAGTTCAACTCTCTCGATGCGCAATACGACGCCGCCTCTGCCTATATCCGCAGCCAGGCGCATGCACACTGGACCTTGATCCGAAGCCGCTATGACGACGGCGGCTTCTCCGGTGGCTCCACCGACCGTCCGGCTCTGCAGCGGCTCCTGGAGGACGTCAGGGCAAGCAAGGTTCAGGTCATCGTGGTCTACAAGGTGGACCGGCTCACCCGGTCGCTCGCCGACTTTGCCAAACTGGTCGAGCTGTTCGACGCACACAAGGTGTCGTTCGTTTCTGTGACCCAGCAGTTCAATACCACCACCTCCATGGGTCGGCTTACCCTGAACGTGCTGCTTTCCTTCGCCCAATTCGAGCGGGAGGTCACCGCCGAGCGCATTCGCGACAAGGTCGCCGCCTCCAAGCGCAAGGGTCTGTGGGTCGGCGGTATGGTGCCGCTGGGCTATGAACTGAAGGACGGCAAGCTCTCGATTGTCGAAGCGGAAGCCGAGCAAGTCCGGACGATCTTCAAATGCTACCTCGCACTCGGCAGCGTCAATCGCCTGGCGATTGAACTGCGGGAGCGCGGCTTTCGAAGCAAGGTCCGCAAGCTCGCCAATGGCACCACGCGTGGCGGTGTGCTCTTCACGCAAGGCCCCCTGTTCTACATGCTGCGTAACCGGTTCTACATCGGTGAGGTCGTCTACAAGGGCGAGGTCTGCCCCGGGCCACAACCACCCCTGATCGAGCGCGAACTCTTCGAAGCCGTTCAGCAGCGGCTGACCGACCAGCGAACCCATTTCGTCACGAGCAGGACCAGGAGTGCTGCACCGCTACGAGGCATTCTCTTCGACGCGGCGGGGCACCCCATGGTGCCGACTCATGCGACCAAGGGAGGGGTCCGCTATCGCTACTACGTCTCGCAGCCCTACCTTCGCGGTCACGCCAGGCCGCTGGTCGGAGCGATCGTCCGAGTTCCTGCCGCCGAGATCGAGGAGGCGATGGGCAAGGCCATAGAGACACATCGCGATCGCGTCCCCGCAACGCACAAAGGCCCAATCGATCGAACCGTCCAACTCGCGGAGGTGTCCCGGGTCGAAGTGCGCAAAACCGAACTGGCGGTTTGGCTGAAGACTGCCGGTGAGAACCACCCCGAGAAAGATCAGGAGGGCGCAGCAGATCCAGCTGCGGCCGCAGATCGAACGCCTTCCCTGCTGATCCCGTGGGCCAAGCCGCCGATCAAGCGGTTCAAGGAAATCCTTGTCCCTGCCGATGTCGAACGACACCGGATACGACCCATCAAATTCGAGCGACGCGCGGCGCTGCTCAAATCAATCGCGCGCGGGCATGCCTGGTTGGACGAGATCGTTACCGGCACGGCCACCGTCGAGGACATCGCCGCCCGACAGAAGTGCAGCATGCGCCACGTCAACATGACGATCTCGCTTGCCTTCGTCGCACCGGGGCTAGTCAAGGCTGCCGTCGAGGGTCGGCTCCCGCGCGGGATCGGTGTCGCGAACCTTCGCGAGCCCCCAGCTGAGTGGTCGCTGCAATATCAGCGGCTCGGTCTGACGCCAGCCTGATTCTCGCGCCCAGAAACAGCATCACTCGCAGCGCATGGCCGACAACATCCCTGGCCGCAGCATTGTCGGCGTCCGGGCCTCACGCCGGATAGGCTCCGCGGTCACGTCGTCGAGTGCGGCAAGGTGCCGCTTGCCCCAACTCTAGCCGGCCCTACATGCTAGCAGCCGGTCGTGCTGAGCCCCCTCCGACTGACGTATCCCCCAGTCCCCACAGTCGGTTTTGTATCCCCACCTCGGCGCGGCCGGCACTTCGCCGCGCCTCGATCTGACGTTAGTTAACCGCATCCTTCACTGTCAGGACCGACCGCTTTGCCGCGCAGCGTAGGCAGCAGCTCACAGGCGCAAATTTCAGCGCCACATTTTTTCGGCGCCAGGAACGGGTATTTATGCCTCGGAGACGCGAGGCCGAATTGCGCCTTTCACCCCTTGCAGCGTCTCGGAGACCGTATGTGCACACAAGAAAAGCCCGCACAGTGCGGGCCTATTCGGCAAGTCTCTTATTAAGGCCAAAACCCATGAATGCGTGGTGGGCGCGACAGGGATCGAACCTGTGACCCCTACCATGTCAAGGTAGTGCTCTTCCGCTGAGCTACGCGCCCTTCCGGCCTGCTATGTATCGGCTCGCTTTCGGGGTGGCAAGCCGCCGCTCCGCGCCCGGCCAGGCGGTAAAGTCGGCTCAGGCCGCCAGCAGCTTCTGCACCTCGGTGACCAGCTCGCGCAGGTGGATCGGCTTGGACAGCACCTTTGCGTGCTTGGGGGCGGTGGAATCGGCGTTGAGCGCCACCGCGGCAAAGCCAGTGATGAACATAATCTTGATGTCGGGATCGAGCTCGGCCGCTCGGCGGGCGAGCTCGATGCCGTCCATTTCCGGCATCACGATGTCGGTCAGTAAAAGCTCGTACGGCTCCTCACGCAGCCGCTGGTAGGCCGAGAGCCCGTTATCGTAGGAGGTCACCTCGAAACCGGCATTCTGCAGCGCTTTGACCAAAAAGCGCCGCATATCGGTGTCGTCTTCAGCCAGGAGGATTTTCGACATTAGCCCTCAAACCCCTGCCCGGCCGCCCGGTTCGGCCGGCCCCTGCGCCACCATAAGACTTATGCCCGGTAAATAACGGGTGAACCAAATGCCCGACTTGGCTTTGTCCATACCACCGTGGACAATAGATAGTATAAGGGGCTGAGAGCCCCGCCAACTGCGGATCGAAGGTCGGTATGGCTGCCATGGCTCCGGTGAAAACGTCCGATGAGTGAAATCCGCGAAGACCTCGACCCGCCCTTCGAGATCGTGGAACCGGCCGCCTGCTGCGGCCCGGTGCTATTCAACTCGCCGCATTCGGGCTCGGTCTATCCGCGCGAATTCCTCAAAGTTTCCCGCCTCGATATGGGCACGCTGCGGCGCTCGGAGGACAGCTTCGTCGACGCGCTTATCACCGGCGTGGTCGCGCAGGGCTTTCCCATGATGCGGGCACACTTCCCGCGCTGTTTCGTCGACGTCAATCGCGAGCCCTATGAGCTCGACCCGCGCATGTTCGAGGGTCGTTTGCCCTCCTTCGCCAATACCCGCTCGATGCGCGTCGCCGGCGGCCTCGGCACCGTGGCGCGCGTGGTCGGCGACGCCCAGGAAATCTACGACCAGCGCCTCCCGGTCGACGACGCACTCAGCCGAATCGAGAGCTTGTACAAGCCCTATCACCGCGCCCTGCGGCGCCTTTTCATGCGGCTGCACCGGGACTTCGGCGCCGCCGTGCTGGTCGACTGCCATTCCATGCCCTCGACTGCCGGCCAGCGGGATGAACGGCCGCGGCCGGAATTCGTGCTCGGCGACCGCTATGGCACAAGTTGCGTTCCGCCGGTGGCCGAGACGGTCGAACAAACCCTGCGTGGGCTCGGCTACGGCATCAGCCGCAACAAGCCCTACGCCGGCGGCTTCATTACCGAGCACTATGGCAATCCGGCCGCCGGGCTGCATGCGATCCAGCTTGAGGTCAACCGCGCACTTTATATGGATGAGGCCCGCCACGAGCGTTCGGCTAATTTCGTGCGCCTGGCCGCCGATTTCGAAACCCTGGCACGCCGTCTCGGCGAGATCCCGCTGGAAGAGCTGCGGCCTTATCGCGCCGCCGCAGAATAAAGCTCAAATGCCGGCGCTCTCTGGCGTCTGACTGAGATCGCAAAAAAAGGGCCGCTCGCGGATGCAAGCGGCCCAAGTCTAGGGAGGAAACGCCCAAGGAGGGCAGCGGTAACTCTCGCTACCGCATTGCAATAAGTTACACTGCGGCGCACAAAAATCAAGGCCTTTGGGCGAAAAATGCATGCATTTCTGCATGGCTGGGCGCAAAATTTGTCTTGTTTATTCAATGAATTGAGGAAAACTCGTGGCTGAAAGGTCACGCATTACCGTCAGAATACGCGAAGTACCGGGATTTCGACCGCCTTTGAAATGCATTTTCCGGCGGGCTCCGGTTGCCGGTCGGGGCGGGCTCGGATAGGGCCTAACGGCAGACAGTCACGGCGGGCAGTATGACGGCCATCGATTTCGCCACTTTCGTCGACCGGCTCGCCAGCGCGGCGGGCGAGACCATCCTGCCGTTTTTCCGCACCGCGCTGGCGGTGGAGAACAAGCAGTCCGGCGGTTTTGATCCGGTCACCGCCGCGGACCGCGCCGCCGAGCAGGCCATGCGCGCGATGATCCGCAAGGCCTTTCCCGACCACGGCATCCTCGGCGAGGAGTACGGCGCCGAACATAATGAAGCGGAATATGTCTGGGTGCTTGACCCGATCGACGGCACCAAATCCTTCATCGCCGGCATGCCGGCTTGGGGCACCCTGATCGGACTGATGCGCTTCGGCGAGCCGGTGTTCGGCATGATGGACCAGCCCTTCATCGGCGAGCGCTTCACCGGCGACGGCGGCGCCGCGCATTACCGCGGGCCGGCCGGCGACCGCGAACTGAACGTGCGCGCATGTGCTTCGGTCGCCGATGCGCTGCTGTTTACCACCAGCCCGCTGCTGATGAACGAGGCCGACCGCGCCTGCTTCGCCAAGGTGGAAAAGGCGGTGAAGCTGTCGCGCTACGGCGGCGACTGCTACGCCTATTGCATGCTGGCCGCCGGGCTGATCGACCTGATCATCGAGACAGAGATCAAGCCGCATGACATCGTGCCGCTGATCCCGATCATTGTCGGCGCCGGCGGCATCGTCACCACCTGGGAGAACGAGCCGGCGCAGAACGGCGGCCGCATCGTCGTCGCCGGCGACGCGCGCGTGCACCAGGCCGCGATGGAGATGTTGAAGGCCTAGGGCGAATCGTGGCTGGCTGCCGCGAACAGTCAGCCCGGCCCCGGCATGCGAACGTTCAAAGACGGCACCGACCGCGCGCGCATCTATTGTGTGGCGCTGTTCGCGATCCTCCTCGGCTATTACGGCGGGCTCTATCTGCTCCTGGTGTTTCGGCCCCTGCTCTATGCCGTGTGGATGAAATTCATCGGCATCCAGCTCACGCCGTATCCCTTTTTCGATTTCTCCGTCGTCTTGTCCTGGATCGACTGCCATCACGCTGGCATCGACGTGTTGCGGTCCAATCCGTGCGACCCGTTCAACCGTCTGCTCGGCTATTCGCCGATCCTGCTCGACCTGCCGATTTACGGCATCGGCACCGACCGCGCGGCCGCGCTCGCGGTGCCGATGGACTTGCTTTTTCTGATCGCGCTGGTGTTCGTGCTCCGGCCGCGCTCGCCGCGCGCCTTCGTCCTCGCGCTCGGTGCCGGCCTTTCGCCCGCCGTCGCCTTCGCGCTGGAGCGCGCCAATCTCGATGTTTTCGATTTCGTCGTGATCGCGGCGGCGACCCTCTACGCGGCGCGCGGCCCGCTGCAACGGCTGCTCTCCTATGCGGTCTATTTCCTGATCGGCCTGCTGAAATTCTATCCGCTGGTGCTGCTCGGCCTGATGGTGCGCGAGCGGCCGCGCATCATGTTTGCCGGCGGCGCGATCGCCGCCGTGATTCTCGCGCTGTTCGTGATCCATTACTGGCAGCCCCTGAGCATGGTGCTCGCCATCCTGCCGCGGCGAACTTATTTCGGCGACATGTTCGGCGGCATCCTGCTGCCCTCCGGCGTGGCGCGCCTGCTCGGGCTGTCGCCGGGCATCGGCCTCGCAATCTATTTGGCGCTGCTGATCGTCGCGACGCTCATCGCCGTCACACTCGCCCTGCGACTGAAGGCGGACGCGGCGGTCGATTGGCAACAGCCAAATTTCCTGTTGCTGGCGGCGGGCGCGTTCCTGATCGTCGGCTGTTTCATCGCCGGGACCAATGTCGGCTATCGCGCTGTCATGCTCTTGTTTGTCTTTCCGGGCCTTATCGAGCTTGCCGCGCGCCTGCGCGACCGTCGCGCGCGCCTGATGGTCTATTGGATACTGGGCTCCGCGCTGTGCTGCCTGTGGCGGCAATTCATCGAAAGGGCCCTGATCAACTTCCATCTCATCGACATCGATTCGCTCTATGGGCTGCTCTACTTCCTGCTGCGCGAAACGCTCTGGTGGTTCCTGGCGAGCACGCTGGCCGGCTTCGTTGCGCTCTATGTCATGCAGTCGCCGTTCTGGCGCCTGCTGCCGATCGGACGCGGCCGATCGGCCTGACGCGCGCGATTTCCCGGATTCGATTGTCAAACGGCCGAGCGCCAGCGCCCGTGTTCTTTGTAACGGCCCCGGGCAGGCCGGCCTTGCCTCGCGCGCTCCCGTGAGAGGGGAGCGGAGCGCCGGGAGATGCAGGGGCAAGGCGCTGCCCCTCGAGCGGCTGCGGCTGCCGCCCGACACGCTGGCGAGGCGTGCCCTCTCCGTTGGCGCAACGGAGAGGCGCCTCCCGGCGCTCCGCTTGCGGCGATTTCAGTCCCCGGCGCCGTGCTTCCGGGTGGCGACAGGGCCCTCGTGGGCCCACGATCCGGGCGGCTTCCGCCCCCCTTCGTCGCCGCCGCGTCCAGCCATCAAAGGCGGCCGGTCATAATGCCGGCGGACGGCTCGGCCGGGGCCTCCCGAGCGCGGGGTTACGAGCCCCGCCCGCGGGCGCCGCCGTTCGCTCCGCCTTCGGCACGTCTCCGGAAGACGCCCCTCCCGCGAGCGAGGTGATCGGATTAATATCCTATGATGAAGCGCGAGTCAAGAAAGATAGGAATACTTTTCTCGACCCGGCGTGTCGCCCCTTTTCCGCCCAGAGCGGGGCGTAAGCGGACAGGCGCGACATGCAAGGATCCAGCGCATGGCCGAGACGAACAAACACGACATGAGCGACGCCGCACTGGCCGCGCCCGCACGCACCCCGCGCGTCGGCATGGCGCTGGGCCTTGGCGCGCTCGCCGCACTGCTGCTGTTCGTCGGCTTTGCCGCCGGCATGCTGGTCGAGCGCGCCCGCTCGGCCCCGCCGGCGCTCGCCGATCTCGGCCCGGCGCCGCGCTACACGCTGACCAATCAACTCGGCCAGCCCGTTGCCTCGCAAGCCTTCGCCGGCAAGGTGCAGGTCGTGACCTTCCTGTTTCCCTATTGCACCACCTATTGCCCGCTGATCGCCGCGCACCTGATGGGCTTCGAGCGGCTGATGGTGCTGGCGCAGGGCGGCCTGCAGAACAAGGTGGAGATCGTCTCCTTCAATGTGGCGCCCGGCACCGTCGGTCCGAAAGAGATGCGCGAATTCCTGCATCAATACGGCTGGGACCCGCGCGACCCGCACTGGCAGTTCCTCACCGGCAGCCGGGCGCAGATCCGCAAGGTGGTGACCGGCGGCTATCACGTCGCCTTCCGCCGCGTCGCCGCCAGCGACGACGATAGCGACGCCGACACGACCGGCACGCCGCAGCTCACCGTCGCCAATCCGCTCGCCGCGAAGGCGAAACCCGGCTTCGACATCACGCACAACGACGCCATCGAGATCGTCGACGGCAAAGGACGCATCCGCAAGATCTATGACGATGCCGACGTCGTGCCCAACGAGCAGCTCTGGAAAGACGTCTCGCGGCTGTTGAAGGCGGGCTGACCGCCGCGCGCGGCGGCACGTCCCGCGCCTACGGAATTTTCTTCCAGTTGCCGGCGATGTAGCCCTGCGCGTCGACCGGCTGCACGATCCTGCCCGCCACCGCACGGCGCCCCGCGCAGGACCAGTCATAGATGGTGGCGTGGCCGGTCGCCACCATGGGAATGAATTTGGCGCCCGGATGATTGCGGCACCAGGCGCTCGCCCCGGGCAACGTCCGGCGCGTGTCCGCCTTGTCGCAAACCAGATTGGCGCCGACATAGCATCCCATCAGCGTCGGCCCGACGCAGCGCACGAAGGCGGCACCGCGCACCGCGGCGCGATCGATGTCGAAGGCGCTGGCGACGCGCCCTTGCAGCGCTGCCGGCACCGCTTGCGGCCGCGCATGCGCAGGGTTCGGGCAATAGGCGCCGGCGGCATGTGCCCGTGTCGCGGGTGCGATGCCAATGACAAAGAGCAAGACGACCGAAAATGAAAAGCCGGTGATGCGGCCCATGACTGCTGCTCCATGGCGCCGTCGCACGCGACGACGTGCGCGCCCCACGCGGCGATCGTGCAGCAGCGCCGACGCCGCGGCAATACCACTCTCATCGAAATACGGACGACAGCGCGGCGCGCGTCCGTTGATCTGCGTCATAGCGCTTTTGCACCGACGCGATAAGCGTAGAGCCGTTGGACGGTCAAAGGGAGAGGCCGATGACACTCTGGCGGCACTGCGGTTCTCTCGCCCTCGTCGCGGCCGTTTCGCTCGCGGCAAATGCTGCGCAAGCGCAACAGCGCGGCGACCCGATCGGCGCGTTGACGCGGATCGAAACCTTCAACCGCGCGCAGCACATCGACGTCGGCCGCACGGCGGCCGGCAAGCTCGCCTGCTATTTCCGCGAGGAAGGCAGCAGCCATCGGCTCGACGTCGGCGTGACCGCCGAGGGCGCCTTCCTGCGGCTGCAGGCCGGCGAGCCGCGCGAGATGACGCCGCGCCCGCCGCTGCGCGTGTTCGCCGGCAAGCAGGTGACGCGCGGCGGCCGTGTCACCGACGACTACACGGTGCTGCAGGCCTATGAGAAGAATGCCGCCTTCTACGTGCCGCGGCCCGACCAGACCGACTTCGTACTCGTCGCGCAATACGACGCGGCCGGATTCCTCGAGATGGTGGCGCGCGCCCGCAACGAATTCGTCGTCGTGCAGTCGCTGGCCGACCCCAAGCAGGTGAACATCGTCGCCATCTATAAGTTCAACGCGAATGCCATCCCGGCGTTGCTCTCCTGCCTGCAGGCGCGCGTGCACACCGCCGCGGCGCCGCAGGCGACGGCGCCGGTGACGGAAAGCGCGCCGGCGCAGGCTGGCGACGCGTCGCAGGAGATCGTGAAGTTCTTCGACAACGGCAATATCTACACCGTGTACAACCGCCCGCGCCGCACCACCGTGTTCACGCTCGCCGCGCCGATGCGCGTCACGCGCATCATGACCTATCACTGGAACAACGGAAACGGCGCACCGGCCGGGCAAATCGCACTGCGCAGCCGCACGGGCGAGACCTACGGCCCCTGGGCCGCCGCCGGCGAGCCCGGACAGGGCGGCGTGCCCAGCGCCTATTGGGTGGTGGAGCCGGACCTGCTGCTGCCGGCCGGCACCTACACCATCGTCGATTCCAATCCGTCGACCTGGGCGCAGAACCAGGCGTCGCGCGGCGCCGGCATGGCGAGCGTGGAGGGGTATCGGGAATAGGCAGCGCCGCGCTGTAGCCCGGGTGGAGCGCGAGCGAAACCCGGGGCGATCTTTGCGACGCGATGAGAAATCCCGGATTTCGCTTCGCTCCATCCGGGCTACGAACGGCAGCGCTAATCGCTGATACGCTCGATGGCGGCGCCGCAGGCGGCGAGCTTTTCCTCCAGCCGCTCGAAGCCGCGGTCGAGGTGATAGACGCGGTTGACCGTGGTTTCGCCCTCGGCGGCCAGTCCAGCGATCACCAGCGACACCGAGGCGCGCAGATCGGTCGCCATCACCGGCGCGCCCTTCAGGCGCGGCACGCCTTCGATGGTCGCGGTGTCGCCGTTGAGGCGGATGCGGGCTCCGAGGCGGGCCAGCTCCTGCACATGCATGAAGCGGTTTTCGAAGATGGTCTCGGTGATGTGCGAGGTGCCCTGCGCGCGCGTCATCAGCGCCATCAATTGCGCCTGCAGATCGGTGGGAAAGCCCGGAAACGGGGCGGTCTCGACCTCGATTGGCGCGAGGCCGGCGCCGTTGCGGGCGATGCGGATGCCCTCATTGGTCGGCGTCACCTCGACGCCGGTGCGGCCAAGCACGTCGAGCGCGGCCTGCAACAATTCGGGACGCGCATTCTGCAACAGCACATCGCCGCCGGTCATCGCCACCGCCATGGCATAGGTGCCGGTCTCGATGCGGTCGGGCAGTACCGAATGGCGCGCGCCGTGCAACGACGTGACGCCCTCGACCACGATGGTCGATGTGCCGGCGCCGGAAATCTTGGCGCCCATCTTGTTGAGGCAGTCGGCGACGTCGCCGATCTCCGGCTCACGCGCGGCGTTCTCGATGACGGTCGTGCCGTGGGCGAGCGAAGCCGCCATCAGCGCGGTGTGGGTGCCGCCGACGGTGACCTTGGGGAAGACGATCTCGCCGCCGCGCAAGCCGTTCTTGGCACGCGCGATGACATAGCCGGCTTCGATATCGATGTCGGCGCCGAGCTTTTCCAGCGCCATGATGAGCAGGTCGACCGGGCGGGTGCCGATGGCGCAGCCGCCGGGCATCGAGACTTTCGCCTTCCCCATGCGCGCGACCAACGGCGCCACCACCCAGAAGCTGGCGCGCATCTTGGAGACGAGCTCGTAGGGCGCGGTGGTGTCGACGATGGCCTTGGCGGAGATGTGCAGCGTTGAGCCGTTGTGGCCGTTCTCGCCGGCGCGCTTGCCGGCGATCATGACGTCGACGCCGTGATTGCCGAGGATGCGCTGCAAGAGCGCCACGTCGGCGAGGTGCGGGACGTTGTCGAGGATCAGCGTGTCGTCGGTGAGCAGACTCGCGATCATCAAGGGCAGCGTGGCATTCTTGGCGCCGGAGATCGGAATCGATCCGTTGAGGCGCTGCCCGCCGACGATACGTATGCGATCCATTCGCCCCTGTCCGCTTGGCGGTTCTTGTGGTGCCGGCCGCTCGCCGGTGCATCTCAATAGCCCAAGAGGGCCGATCCTGGCCACCCTCACCGGTCGATTGTGGTGAAAGTCGGGTTCCCGCGGCCGCCGCACCAGAGGCCGCTCAGGGCTCACGCTCGTCGGGCGGCTCCGCCGGCCGGTCCGGGGCCTTGCGGCTGCGCGCCTGCGCCTTGCGGCGGCGCAGGTTCTCGCGCAAGGCGGCGGCGAGCCGCGCCTTGCGGCCGGATTTGGCGGCTTTCTTGGGGTCGGAGGCGCGCGTCATGGGCTAAATATCCGTGGGCCGGGCGACCGCGCAAGCCTGGCTTTTTCGCCGCTGTTTGCCTTGCACGCGCGGGCGCCGCATGGCAGTTTCCGCCGCGTTCGCGCCGCCCCGTAGGCGGCCCGCGCCCCGCTGCCGTAGCTCAGTGGTAGAGCACCCCCTTGGTAAGGGGGAGGTCGAGTGTTCAATCCACTCCGGCAGCACCATCGGCAACCCTTCCGTCATCCCTGAAAACAGCGGCAAATTTAGTCCCTCGCCGCCTCGCGCGACGGGTCGCCGAAGCCGCCCACGACGCCCGCGTGGCCGTCGTGGCCGAGCCCACTGCGCCATCGGGCCGCGCGGACGAATCCGCAATCTGGCGAAGGGCTGCGGCAGCGCGGCACGATGGCTGCATTGAAGTTAGGTTTTGATTTTTTGAATTTGCGCACGCCGCGTTCCGCCTGTTCCCGCCGCGCAACGCGCTATACGATCCGCGCCCCGATCGTCCTTCTCCGACAGAACACGATTTCAGAACAGAATGCCGATGAGCAAGATCGACCTTGACGACGTCGTGTTGAATTATCGCATCGACGGTCCCGCCGATGCGCCATGGGTTGTGCTCAGCCATGGTCTGGCGACCCATCTCGCGCTCTGGGATCGTTTGAGCGGCGTGCTGGCGAAGACCTATCGCGTGCTGCGCTACGACACGCGCGGACATGGGGAATCGTCGGTGCCGGAAGGATCCTATACGCTCGACCAGTTGGTTGGCGATGCGCGACGGCTGCTCGACGCCCTGAAGATCGAGCGCGCGCATTTCGTCGGCCTGTCCATGGGCGGCATGACCGCCCTCGGCCTTGCGCTGGCCGATCCGGCGCGGCTTGCCAGCATCGCGGTGTGTGATGCGCGGGCGCAGGCGACCGACGAATACCGCGCCGGTTGGGATCACCGCATCGGCGTCGTGCGCGGCGGCGGCATGCAGGCGCTGGTCGAGCGCACGCTGACGCGCTGGTTCACGCCCGTGTTTCGCGAGGCGCAGCCGCAGATCATCGACGACATGCGCCGCATGATCTGCGCCACCGCGCCCGAGGGCTATATCGGCTGCGCCGCGGCGCTGAAGGACTTGAACTACGGCGCACGGCTGGGCGAACTCGCTCTGCCGGTGCTCTATCTGGTCGGCGCCGACGATCTCGGCGCCCCGCCCGCGGCCGTCAAAGCCGCGCACGCCGCGACGCCGGGCTCGCGCTACGTCGAAATACCCGATGCCGGGCACATGTCGAATGTCGAACAGCCGCAGCGCTTCGCCGAGGCGATCGGGACGTTCCTCGACGAGGTGGAGCGCCAAGCGCGCGTGACGAACTAGGAGGCAACGATGAAAGACGCCGCTCAGGCCATGCTGGACGAATACGCGGTGCAGCGCGTGCGCCGCCTGTGGGCCTATAGCCGCGATCATGGCGACTGGGAGGGCCTGGTCGCCTGCTTCCATCCCGACGCCACGGTGAAGATCTCCTGGTACGAAGGCTCGGCGCTCGGCTTCGTCGAGCGCTCGAAGCAGGCGGCGGCGGGGCGCAAGCCGGACGAGCGCAGCGCGCATTGGCTGGGCAACTTCCGCGCGACCGTGAACGGCAACCGCGCGCTGCTGGAAAGCGACGTGCAGATCCTCAGCCGCGACTATCTCGACGGCATCCTGTTCGATTGCACCTGCTACGGGCGCTTCTTCGACCTGATCGAGCGGCGCGAGGACACCTGGCGCATCGCGCGCTGGACCTGCATCTATGACAAGGACCGGCTCGACCCGGTGGTGCCGGGCGCGGCGCCGGATTCGTTCTTCGCCGAGCTCGACCTGAGCGGCCCGGACAACGGCTGCGCCTTCATGCGGCTGCGGCAGAAGAAGAAGGGCCGCACCGTGCCGCCGGGTCTGATCATGGGTGGCAGCGCGGCCGAGCACGCGCTCAAGCGCGAGGGCGAGGCCTGGCTCGCCGCCGTGGCCTGAGCGCCCCCCGCGCCGGTTCCGGCGTCGGCAGTTCAGGAATATCGAAGTTCGTTTCGATAAATAAAGTTTGGCAAAAGTCGCCGAACTTCTGACAATTCGCCTTCCGACCGGGAGGAACGACAAGATGAAGTTCGGCATCTTCGACTATCTCGACCAGCGCGACGAGCCGCTGTCCCAGCTCTACGAGGAGCGCATCGAGCTGGTGCGGGCGGCCGAGGATGCCGGTTTCTACGGCTATCACCTGACCGAGCATCACGCGACGCCGCTGTCGACCACGCCCTCCCCGTCCGTGTTCCTGGCCGCGCTGGCGCAGCGCACCTCGCGCATCCGCCTCGGCGCGCTCCTGTTCCTGCTGCCGCTCTATCACCCGCTGCGGCTCTTGGAAGAGCTGTGCATGCTCGACCATCTGAGCCGCGGGCGGCTCGACATCGGCGTCGGCCGCGGCGTGTCGCCTTACGAGTTCGCCTCCTTCGGCGTCGACCTGCAGGACAGCGGCGAAGTGTTCGAGGAGGTCCTCGACATTCTCTACCAGGGCTTCACGCAGGATCGCGTCGAGCATCGCGGCAAGCGTTACAAGCTGCAGGATGTGCCGATCGTCATGCACTCCTATCAGAAGCCCTATCCGCCCTTCTGGTACGGCATTCGCGGCGGCGAGCACGGTGCGACCGTGCCGGCACAGCGCGGCATGAACGGCGTCACGCTCGGCGCCACCGAGCGCGTGGCGCCGACCATCGCGCGCTTCCGCGCCGCCTGGCAGACCCATGCCGAAGAGCGCAAGACCTACAACTCGCCGGTCACCGAGCCGATCGTCGGCGTCATGCGCGCGCTCTACGTCGCCGACAGCGACGCCGAGGCGGAGGCGGTCGCCAAGCCCGCCTATCATAAATGGGCGGACAGCCTGTCCTGGCTCTGGCGCATGAAGGGCGGCAAGTCGCCGCTGCCGATCCCGCTCGACTACGATGAGGCGCGCAAGGTCGGCAGCCTCGTGGTCGGCGGCCCCGACCGCGTGCGGCGCGAGCTGACCGAACAGTCGACAATCATCGGCCAGAACTATCTCGTGCTGCAGCTCGCCTTCGGTTCGCTCACGCATGCGCAGGAGATGAATTCGCTGCGCCTCTTCCGCAGCGAGGTGATGGACGCGCTGAAGGACATCGAGCCGAATATCGGCCAGGGCCCCATGGCGGCGAGCGGCTGAAGCGCCGATAATCCTCTTTTTCGTCGCAATAGGGACGGCGGCGGAACCAGCGCGCTGGAGCTCGACCCCATGGACCTTCGATTCACCGCCGATGAGCTGGCGTTTCGCGACGAGGTGCGCGCCTTCATCGCGCAATCGCTGCCGGGCGACATCCGCCGCAAGATGGTCGAGGGGCGCGAGCTTGCGCGCGAGGATTTCGTCACCTGGCAGCGCATCCTCAACGCCAAGGGATGGGCGGTGCCGAACTGGCCGGTCGAACATGGCGGCACCGGCTGGGACCCGATCCGGCAATATCTGTTCATGGAGGAGATCCAGCTCGCGCCGGCGCCGCGGCCGCTCGCCTACAACGTCTTCATGATCGGGCCGGTGCTCATCGCCTTCGGCAACGAGGAACAGAAGCGCCGCTTCCTGCCGCGCATCGCCAATCTCGACGACTGGTGGTGCCAGGGCTTTTCCGAGCCGGAGGCCGGCTCCGATCTCGCCGCGCTGAAGACGGTCGCGCGCCTTGAAGGCGATCAATTCGTGCTCAACGGGCAGAAGCTGTGGACCACCTACGCGCATTACGCCGACTGGATGTTCTGCCTGGCGCGCACCGACCCGGCGGCGAAGAAGCAGGCCGGCATCTCCTTCCTGCTCCTCGACATGCGCAGCCAGGGCGTCACCGTGCGCCCGGTGGCGACCATCGAGGGCGGCCATGAGGTCAACGAGGTCTTCTTCGACAACGTGATCGTGCCGGCGGAAAACCTGGTCGGCGAATTGAACAGGGGCTGGGACTACGCCAAGACGCTGCTCAGCACCGAGCGAACCAATATCGCCCGCGTCGGCGTCTCCAAGGAGCGCGTGCGGCGCGTGCGCGAGCTGGCCGCCCTGGAAAACGTCGAGGGCCGGCCGCTGATCGAGGACGAAGGCTTCCGCGAGCGGCTCGCCATGGTGGAAGTGGAATTGAAGGCGCTGGAGATGACGCAGTTGCGCGTCGTCGCGAGCGAGCGCAACCGCGGCGACCGACCCGATCCGGCTTCGTCGATCCTCAAGATCAAGGGCTCGGAACTGCAGCAGGCGACGACCGAACTGCTGATGGCGGTGGCCGGGCCGCACGCGCTGCCGCTGACCGGCGCCGGCGCAGCGGCGAGCAACCAACCGCGCATCGAGCCGGAATGGGCCGACACCATCGCGCCGACTTACTTCAACTGGCGCAAGATTTCGATCTACGGCGGCTCGAACGAGATCCAGAAGAACATCATCGCCAAGGTCATTCTGGGCCTCTGAGGACGTCATGGAGTTCGATCTCAGCGAGGACCAGCGGCTGATGGAGGCGAGCATCGCGCGCCTCCTGCGCGAGCGTTACGGTTTCGAGCAGCGGCGCGCCTATCAGAAGACGCCGGAGGGCTGGAGCCGCGACATGTGGCGCCGCTATGCCGAGCTCGGCCTGCTCGGCCTGCCCTTCGACGAGGCGCATGGCGGCCTCGGCGCAACGGCCGTCGAAACCATGATCGTGATGAATGCGTTCGGCCGGGCGCTGGCGCTGGAGCCTTATCTGCCGACCGTCATTCTCTGCGGCGGGCTCATACGCCACGGCGGCAACGCCGCTTTGTGCCGCGAGGTCATTCCGCGCATCGTTAAAGGCGAGACGACGCTGGCGCTCGCCTGCCAGGAGCGGCAATCGCGCTACGACCTGTTCGATGTCTTAACTGATGCGCGCGCCAACGGCAGCGGCTGGACACTGTCCGGCAAGAAGGGCCTCGTGCTCAATGGGGCCGAGGCCGACGCGCTCATCGTCAGCGCGCGCCTTGCCGGCGGCCCGCGCGAGCGGCAAGGCATCGGCCTGTTCCTGGTCGATGCGCAAGCACCCGGCGTGTCGCGGTATGGCTATGCGACGCAGGACGGGCTGCGCGCCGCCGACATCGCCTTCGACAATGTTGCGGTCGGCGCCGAGCAGGCGGTCGGCGCGCCGGGCGACGATATCCTGCTGCTCGAGCGCGTCGTCGGCGAGGCGACCGCCGCGCTCATCGCCGAGGCGGTCGGCGCCATGGCGGCGCTGCATGAATTGACCGTCGGCTATCTCAAGCAGCGCAAGCAGTTCGGCCGGCCGCTCGGCGACTTCCAGGTGCTACAGCATCGCGCCGTCGACATGCTGATCATGCTCGAGCAGGCGACCAGCATGTCCTATTACGCGACGATGATGGCCGGCCACGAAAATGCTGAGGAGCGCGACAAGGCGATCTCGGCCGCCAAGGTGCAGATCGGGCGCTCGGCGCGCTTCATCGGCGAACAGGCGGTGCAGTTGCATGGCGGCATCGGCATGACCCTGGAATACAGCGCCGGCCATTATTTCAAGCGGCTGGCCATGATCGATGTCACCTTCGGAGACACGCAGCATCACCTGCGCCGCCTGGCGCGCGGCGGCAGCTTGTTCGAGCCATATGCGGTCTGAGCGCCGGCGCTCAGCGCCGATAGGTGGCGCCGCCGTCGACGCCGAGCACCGCGCCGCTGATATAGCCGGCGCGGGCGGAGGCGAGGAAGGTCACCGCATCGGCCACCTCGCTCGGCTCGGCGCCGCGGCCGAGCGGCAGCGCCTTGACGAATTCCTGCCAGCGCGACTTGTCGCCATAAGTGCGCTCGGCGCGTCCTTCCAGCAACGTGCGCATGCGCTCGGTCGCGACCATGCCGGGGTTGATGCCGACCACGCGGATGCCGTCGTCGAGGCTGCGGCCGCCGAGCGCGCGGGTGAAGGCCATCAGCGCCGCGTTGCCGGTGCTGCCGACGACGAAGGCGGCGTCCGGCCGCTCGCCGGCGCCACCCATGATGTTGACGATCACGCCCCGCCCGCGCGCCTTCATGTCGGCATAGACCGCGCGGCTGAGATTGATGAAGCCGAACACCTTGAGGTCCCAGGCCTGGCGCCAGCGTTCTTCCTCGATCGCGAGCAGATCGCCGCCCGGGATGGCGCCGGCATTGTTGACCAGGATATCGACCGGCTTGGCGGCCGCGGCCAAAGCGCGGCAGGCGTCGCCGGCGCTGAGGTCGCCGGCATGGATGGTAACATTCACGTTATGGCGGGCGCGGATCGCCTCGCGCGCGCCGGCGAGATCGGCTTCGTTGCGCGCGGCGAGATGCAGGTTGCAGCCTTCGGCGGCCAGCGCCTCGGCGACGGCGCGGCCGATGCCCTTGGAGCCGCCGGTGATCAGCGCGGTCTTGCCAACGAGTTCGAGGTCCATGAAATCTTCTCCGCTGTCGCCGCTTTACCGCGTGCCGTCGATGAGCACGAAGGCGATGCGCGCCGGTTTATCCGACCGGTTGGCCCAGGCGTGCGCCGTGCCGCGCTGAATGAGGATATCGCCGCGGCGCATGGTCGTCTCCTGCTCGTCCATGATGGCGACGATCTCGCCCTCCAGCACGATGGCGTAGTCGACCGTTTCGGTCCGATGCATGCCCGGGTGCTTGCTTTCCAGCCGGTGCTCGGTCTCCTTGAACAACTGACCGAAGGTCGCCGCCTGCTGCCGGCGCCGCTTGGCGGCGTCGCCCTGCTCCGGCGGATAGTCGACGATGCGCAACAGCGTGCCGCGCGCCGGCGGCGACAGCTTGCCGTGCGCGGCGATGCCATCCGGCTCGTCGATCGGCGCCGGCGTCGCCGAGGTGCGCCAGAGATCGACGACCTGATAGCCGGGCCGTTCCGCCACCGTGCGCACCACGGGCGACGGGCCGTCGCCGACGATGCGCGAGCGCCCGGCCGCATCCTCCTCGGTGACGATGCGGCGGATCGGCGGCAGCTCCGGCGCGCTCATCGCCCCTCTCCCGTCGGCCACGGCACGGCCGGCTCGACGCGGCCGCTGCATTCGCCGAAGCCGATGGTGACGAAACCCTCGCGCATGGCCTGGGCGCGGAAGATGACCTCGTCGCCGTCCTCGAGATAGCGCCGCGTCTCGCCGTCCGGTAGTGGAATGTCGGCACGGCCGTAGTCGCAGAGCTCGTTCAGGCAGGCGCGGCTTTCATCCGCCTCGCCGGATGCGGTGCCGCTGCCGAGCAGGTCGCCGGCCGAAAGGTCGCAGCCGTCGCTGGCGTGATAGGTGAGCATCTGATCGAAGGTCCAGTAGAGCGTCGTCAGGCTGGTCAGCGTCAGGCGCGCCGGCGCTTCGTTGCGCGCGCGCATGCGCGGCGTGCGGATATAGGCTTCGAGCCGCAGGTCGAGGCCGCCCTCCTTGGCGTGCGCGGCGCCGTTGAGATAAGAGAGCGGCTGCGGTTCGTCGGCCGCGCGCACGAAGGGCGCACAGCGGAACGGCGCCAGCGCTTCCTCGGTGATGATCCAGGGCGAAATGGTGGTGCAGAAGATCTTGCCCTGGAACGGTCCGGCGGGGACGGTCTCCCACGCCTGGATCGAGCGCGCCGACCAGTCGTTCAACAGGCAATAGCCGAAGATGTGCTCGGGTGCCCGCTCCAACGCGATGGGCGTGCCCAGCGCGTTGCCGCGGCCGACGAAGGCGCCGACTTCGAGCTCGAAGTCGAGCCGCGGCTCGGGTCCGAAGCGGATATCGCCGCTCGGATGCTTGTATTGCCCGTTCGGCCGGCGGAAGGCGCCGCCGCCGACGCGGATCGAGGAGGCGCGGCCGTTGTAGCCGATGGGGATGTATTTGAAGTTCGGCGTCAGCGGATTGTCGGGATTGCGCTGGCGGCCGCCGCGCGTCGCATGAAAGATCGAGGTGAAGAAGTCGGTATAGCCGCCGACATGGCACGGCATGTCGAGGCTCGCCTCGGCCATCGGCACCAACAGGCGCCCGGCCAGCTCTTCCACCCGCGCGCGCTCAGGCGCGTCGCTGCGCAAAAGATCGGAAAGCCGCGCGCGCAAGGCCGAGGCCGGTTCATTGCCGAGCGCCATCAGCGGATTGAGCGTCGGGCCGGCGGCGGCCGATGCCGCGGTCTGCGCCGCGCCGGCGAACAGGCCGGCGGCAAGGCCTTCGCGCAGGTCGACGACGTGATCGTGGATGGCGACGCCGCCGCGCGGCTCGCCTTGGCCGCGGCGGAAAATGCCGAACGGCAGGTTCTGAATGGGAAAGTCGGTCGCGTCCTCGCCGCGGGCAACCCAGCTTCGCCGTTTTGGATCGTGCGTCTCATTGAGCTTGCGCATCGGTGCCAAACGTCTCCTATGATCGTTGCAGCGCGCGCACTCTGCGCGGATGAGATGTCGTGTGCAGCATGGAGGACCGCGGGGCTATTGCGTGTTCGCTTCCGCGACATTGCCGGCGCGATAGGTGGCGAGCCAGCGGACGAAGTGGCGGCCGTCGACAATGGCGACGATGAACAGGATGGCGCCCATGGTGATGCCGTTGAGGCTCGAGGCGACGCCGATGGCGTTGAGGCCGGAGCGCATCACCGCGATGGTAAGCGCGCCGGCGACGATGCCGAGCGGGCGGCCCGAGCCGCCGCCGAGCGATACGCCGCCGAGAATGGCGGCGGCGGCGGCTGGCACGATGACTTCCGCCTCAGCCGAAGGCGACGCCGAGGCGAGACTGTAGCTGAGCAGCGAGCCGGAGAGCGCCGCGCAAAAGCCGGAAAAGGCGAGCGTCGCCACCGTCAGCCGCTTGACCGCGACGCCGGCGATTTCCGCCGCCTGGCGGTCGCTGCCGATGGCGATGATGTCGCGGCCGGGACGCGTGAAGCTCATGAAGACCGCGGCGAGGGCGAAGATCGCCAAGACGACGATGCTGCGGACGGAGAAGACCTTGGCGATCGAGGCACTCAGCGCCAGCGACACGTCGAGATTGTCATACGGCACCGCCCGGTTCTCGGTCAGCACATGGGCGAGGCCGACGCAGATCAACAAGCCGCCCAAGGTGACGCCGACGGCGCCGATGCGGAAGCGCACGATGATGAGGCCCTGGATGGTGCCGACGGCAAGGCCGGTGGCGACGGCAAGGGTGATGCCGAGCCAGGGATGCGCCGCGCCGGTCATGACCGCGACGCAGCCGGCGAGGCTGAAGACGCCGACGACCGAGATGTCGAAATTGCGGATCAGCATCGACAGGCCGAGGCCGAGCGCCACCAGGCCGGTGGTGGCGAAGGTCTGCAAGGTGCTGAAGGTGGTGGCCATGCTGAGGAAGCGGCCGCTAGAATCGATGGCCGTCAGCGCGGCGATGCAGGCGATCAGGATCAAATAGGGCCGCAGGTCGGGATTTGTCACAAGCCGCGCGATCATGGTGTTCACCGCTTGTGCAGGTTCATGTGCAGGATGATCACCGCCAGCACGATGACGCCGGTGATCAGGTATTGCCATTCCGGCCGCCAGCCCTGCAGCAGCAGGATCGACTGCACCACCGCCACCACCAGCACGCCGATCAGCGTGCGCACCACCGATCCCTGGCCGCCGGCGATGGGCGTGCCGCCGACCAGCACGGCGGCGATGGCCTGGTAGTCGTAGCCGGTGCCGTACTGCATGTCCGCCATCTGGTAATGCGCCGCGAGCAGGACGCCGGCCAGGGCGGTGAACAGGCCGGTAAAGGCATAGCCGAGCGTGATCGTCGCCCAGACATTGACGCCCGCCGAATCCGCGGCGCGCGTGCTGTTGCCGACCATGTAAAGGCTGCGGCCGAAGGCGGTGTAGGACAACAGGCCCTGGCCGATGGCGATGACGGCGGCGAAGACCAGGAACTCGACGGGAATGCCCAACAAGGTGCCGGTGAGGAACTTCGGAACCTGGCCTGGCGCAATGGAAAACGCCTCGTTGCTGGTGAGCGGGTCGGACAGGCCGTCGATGAAGGCCAAGGCGGCGATGGAGACGATGATCGGGTGCGAGCGGAAGAAGCCGATGGTGAAGCCTTGCAGCGCGGTGATCAACACGCCGAAGCCGAGCGCGGCGATGAGGCCGAAGGCGGCGCCGCCCCAGTTCAGCGCGGCGATGAACACCATGGCGGAGGCCGCGGTGGTGATGCCCAGGCTGAACGACAACAGGTTGCCGCTGATGGTGATCAGCGTCATGCCGACGGCGACGCAGCCGATGAAGGAGACGGCGGTCAGGACGGACAGGATGTTGGCGGGGAGGAAGAAGCCCGGGGTGAACAGGGTGGCGCCCACCAAGAGGACGATGAAGGCGAAGCGGGCGACGAACAGGATCGTGCCGGGATCGAGCGCGAAGCTGCGGGGTCGGCGCGGCGGCGCGCGCAGCAGACCCGGATCGGAAAGCGGCACGGCGGGGCTCGGATCTCTCATGCGGCGACCGGAGGAGCCGCCGCCGGGTGGGTGATATCGGCCAGGATGGCCGACATATTAACCTCGCCGCGCTCGTAGCGCGCAACCTGGCGTCCGCGATACATCGTCACAACGATGTCGGACAGCCCGACCACTTCCTCCAGGTCGGACGACGCCATGATCAGCACATAGCCGGCATCGCACAAAGTGCGCATGAGCTGGTAGATCTCGGCGCGGGCGCCGACGTCGATGCCGCGCGTCGGCTCGTTCATCAGCAGCACACCGGCCCAGTTGCCCTGGATGGCGCGGCCGAACAGCAGCTTTTGCTGGTTGCCGCCGCTCAACTGGGTGACCGCGCTGCCCAGCCGGCGCGGATCCACCCGCACCGACTCGGCAAGCTGGCGGCCGAGCTGGCGCAGGCTCGTCCAGTTGAGCCGGCCGGCGAGCCCGGCATTGACGATCTTGATGGCGATCAGATTGTCCAGCACCGACATTTCGCGGAACAGGCCTTCGCCGGCCCGGTCCTCGGAAATGAAGATCACCGAGCGCGCGACGCAGCGGGCGGCCGAGCCGAGCGGCAGGTCCTCGCCGTCGATAGCCATGCCGCCGCTGGCGTTATGAATGAGGCCGGCGAGCGCGCGGGTGACCATGGAGGCGCCCGAACCGATCTGTCCGGCGATGGAGAGAATTTTCCCGCGCGGCACGGTAATGGAAAAATCGCTGACCGCGCCGGGAATGCACAAATCGCGCACGACCAGGCCGCGCTCGGTCGGCGTCTGCGGGCGCGCCTGCGGATACATCTCCTCGATGGAGCGGCCGAGCATCAGGCTGATCAACTCGTCCTGGTCGATCTGTTCGACCGGGCAGGTCTGGATGTGTTCGCCATTGCGAAAGACGCTGACCGAATCGCAGAGCTCGAAAATTTCGCTGAGGCGGTGGCTCACATAGATGACCGAGCGGCCCTGCTGCTTGAGCGTCTTGAGCACGGCATGCATGCGCTCGATTTCGGTGTCGGAGAGCGTGGCGCTCGGCTCGTCGAGGATGAGCACCTTGGCGTCGCGCGCGAACAGCCGGGCGATCTCGACGATCTGGCGCTGCGCGATCGACAGGTCGTGCACCTTGGCGTCGAGGTCCCAGTCCACGCCGAGAACCTCCAGCGCCTGCCTCGCCCGCGCCCGCAAGGACGCGCGGCGATGAAAGAAGGGCACCTCGGTGCTGCCGAGCCAGATATTGTCGAGGATGGACAGATGCGGCGCGAGACTCAGCTCCTGCGCCACCAGCCCGAGCCCGAGCGCCTGCGCGTCCTGCGAGCCGTGGAACTGGTGCGGCTTGCCGTCGATCAGGATCGCGCCGCTGTCGGGCCTGATGATTCCCATCAGGATCTTCACGAAGGTGCTCTTGCCGGCACCATTCTCGCCGCAGATGGCCCGGATTTCGCCGGCGTCCATCGAAAATGAGACATTGTGCAGCGCCCGCGCGCCCGTGTAGCTCTTGCTCAGCTCATGGACCTCGAGGATCGGCTGCACAATGGACTCAGATCGCTGCTCTGGTTGCAGACGCAGTGTGGCGGCTCCGATTGAACACCGGTGCGGCTAGAAACCGCAAGGCTCTTCGAACTTCTTGGCGTTCGCCTTGGTGATCAGCTCGCCGGGGATGAGGACGGTCTTGTCGACCGGGCGCTTGTTGAAGTAGTCGTCGACCACGTCGGCCGCCTTGGCGCCGATCAGCGTCGGGATCTGGCTCAAGGTGGCGTACATCTTGCCGGCCTCGATCGCCACGATGCCCTGCTTCATGCAGTTGCTGCCGACGACCATGAGCTGGCCCGGCTTGGTGCCGAGCTTGATGTGCGCGGCTTCCGCCGCGTGCACCGCGGCCACCGCTTGATTGTCGGCCATGCCGTAGACGACGTCCAAGCCGCCCTGCGAGGCGAAGCGGGCAAAGAGCTGACCGGCGAGGCGCTCGCTGATCGCGGTATCCCACTTGCCGTCTTCCAGCGCGACGATCTTGTACTGCGGATATTTGGCAAGGACTTCCTTGAAGCCGGCGACGCGGCGCGGCCCCGGGCCCATCTGCATGGCGCCGGTGACCAGCGCGATCTTCGCGGTCTTGTGGCCGCTCGCCTTGAGCTCGTCGACGACGGCTTCGCCGATCTGCCGGCCGACCTTGGTCATGTCGACGCCGACATAGGAGACGTAGAGACTCTCGGTGCCCTTCTTCGGCGAGTTGTTGATCAGCACGACCGGAATGCCGGCCGCCTTGGCGCGGGCAAGCGCCGGCACCACCGCCTGCTCAGATCCGGGCATGACGGCGAGCAGGTCGTATTTGCGCGCGATCGCGTCGTCGATCTGCTGGGCCTGCAAGGCGGCATCGAGCATGCTGGTGAAGACGTCCACCTTCATGCCGTGCGTCTTCGCGCGGTCGACGAACGCCTGGGTGAGCGTGGCGACGTAGGACTGCGTGTGCTTGGTGTCGAAATAGGCGACCTTCTTGCCCTTGGCCGCGTCGGCGGCATGGGCGAAGCTCGCCGACATCAAGGTCAGCGCGGCGACGGCTGCGACGCCGACGGCGCGCTTGCTGTGGTCTCTGGTCATTGCGTTCTCCCTTTTGCTCTGTCGTTGACCGGCGCTTGTGGTTGCGCCTTGTGGCCGCGCGGCGTTTCAAGCCGCGTCGGTTGCGGAATCTTCCGTCTCCATCTCCTGAAGTGCCGGCATGACTTCGGTGCGGAAGAGTTCCAGCGTCCGCATCTCCATCGCGTGCGTGAGACTACCGAAGGCCAGCTTGAGGACCAAATAATTGTGGCCGCATCGCTTGGCCTGCTCGATCAGAATCCGGCGCACGGTGTCGGGGCTGCCGACCACCATCGTGCCGGTGCGGCAGGACTCGTCGTAATCCTCCGACAGCGGGATCGTCGGATAGGCATTGTTGTCGCGCCACAACCAGCAGACGTTGTCGAACCAATGCTGGTAGGCGGGCCGCGCGATGCGCTCGGCTTCCGCGTCGGTGTCGGCGATGACGATGCCGCGCACCACGCCGATGATCGGATCGACGACCGGCGAGCCGATCTTGGCGCGCTCCGGCGCGTGTTCCTTCCAGGCCTCGCGGAAGCGCTTGATTGCCTGCTCGGCGCGCTCGTCGGTGCCCAAGGTGACGACGTTCATGCCGTAACGGGCGGGCAGCAGCGAGCCGCTCGGCCCGGCGCGCAAGCCGTACCAGAGCGGCGGGTGCGGCTTCTGCACCGACTTGATGACCATCGGCACATTGTTGAACTGGTAGTGCTTGCCCTTGTAGTTCAAACGGTCGCGGGTCAGGCCCTCGTGCACGATGGCGAAAGCCTCATCGAACATCTCCTCGCTTTGCTTGAGATCGGCGCCCATGGCGGCGAACTCGAACGGGGAAACGCCCTTGCCCACGCCGATGTCGAGGCGGCCGTGGCTCAGATTGTCGAGCATGTAGAACTCTTCGAGCAGCCGCAGCGGATGATAGAGCGGCAGCAGGAACAACAGCGCGCCGAGCCGCATGCGCTTCGTCTCGCGCGCGACGGCGGCAAGAAACACCGACGGCGACGGCGTGCCCGACAGCGGCGTCACGTGATGCTCGGTGATGTGATAGCTGTAGAATCCCGCCGCTTCCGCCGCGCGTATCAGCGTCATGCGGTCGTCATAGGTCTTGGTCAGCGGCTCGTCGCGAAAATCGACGTAGTCGAAGATTCCAAACTTCATGGCCCCTCTTCTCGGCTCCGCCCGGAACGAAACCTTCGCTGCGGCGCCGGCACAGGTGGTCGCGGCGCCCGATCGGCAATGCGGAGGGCGATCTTTGGTGATGCGCCAACTTTTGCCAAATCTAATTTCTGGAAATAGACTTCAATAAATGCGAAGTTTTCGCCGACCGCGCCCAGGGCCGCCGCTCCCATGACCGAACCGCTGCGCATCCAGCAGATCCGCCAATTCCTCATCGCGGCCCAGAGCGGGAACTTTCGCGCCGCAGCAAGCGGCACTTTCCGCTCGCAAGCCGCGGTTTCCGCCGCCATGCGCGAGCTGGAGCGGCAAATCGGCGCCGAATTGTTCGAAAAGGGCCGGCGCGCCAAGCTGACGCCGCTGGCGGAAAACCTGCGGCCTTTGTTCAACGAGCTGCTCAGCGTCTACGACCACGTCATCGGCGAGGTGCGCCATCTCGCCAAGGCGGAGCGCGGCACGGTGTCGCTGGCGGTGGTTCCGGTGCTGGCGGAGGAATGGCTGCCGACCTTCATCAGCGATTTCGTCGCCGAATTCCCGCAGGTGCGGGTGCGGGCAACCGACCTGCGTTCGCCGCAAGTGCGCGCCCTGGTCGCCGACGGCAGCATCGACCTCGGCATCGCCGGCGCCAATGAGGATAATCCGAAGCTCAATTTCGAGCCGATCGCCTCCGACGGCTTCGGCGTGCTCTGCCACCGGCGCCACCGCTTCGCCAAAGAGCGCTCGCTGCCGTGGGACGCGCTGCGCGGCGAGGTGCTCATCGGCAACGACTCGATGGAAATGCTCAAGGGCGAAAAGCTCAGCGCCCTGATCGAGGATCCGGCGATCGTGCTGACCAGCCGCGTCACGCTGATGGCCTGCGTGAAGGCCGGGCTCGGCGTCACCGTGGTGCCCATGTTGACCAAGGCGGAGGCGAGCCAGGGCATCGTCTTCGTGCCGCTCAAGCGGCCGCGCATCACCCGCACGCTCGGCGTGGTGTCGCGGCGCGGGCAGACCATGCTGCCGACCATGGCCGCGATGCATGCGCGGCTCATCAAGTCGCTTTCGGCTTATGCGCGCAGCCGCGGCGCCAAGATGGCCGAGTGAGCGCGCCGCTTGTCGCGGCCCGCAAGAAAACTTTCAGTCATGTTCGGTTTAATTGTCTTGAGGCCCTAAAACCGGCATGCGAAGACGGCGCGCTCCAGGGAGGGGCCGCTCATGAGCAAACTGGCGATAACGCTCGCCTGCAGCGACAACGATCGCACTCGCGCCATCATCGACGGCCGCGTTCCGATCGAAGGCTGCGAGACGACCTGCCTCGTGCTCGAGCCGGCGGAGATGTTCGCGCGCGCCTGCCGCTATTTCGAGTTCGACGTTACCGAGCTGTCGTTCAGCAGCTATATGCGCATGGTGGACATGGGCAATTCGCCCTACACCGCGGTGCCCGCCTTCCTCTCGCGCGCCTTCCGCCACTCCTCGTTCTATATCCGCACCGACCGCGGCATCAACTCGCCGGCCGATCTCGCCGGACGCACCGTCGGCGTGCCCGAATATCAGATGACGGCGGCGCTGTGGCTGCGCGGCATGCTGGCGGAGGAATACGGGGTCAAGCCGACCGACATCCGCTGGCGCACCGGCGGGCAGGAGCAGCCGGGCCGCGAGGAGCGCATGCCGGTGTCGATCCCGGGGCTCGATCTGGCGCCGATCCCGGCCGACGCGACGCTGTCGGCCATGCTGGCGGCGGGCGAGATCGACGCCTTGTTGTCGGCGCGCACGCCGTCGGTCTTCCTCAAGCGGGCGCCGCATGTCGACCGGCTCTTCCCCAACTACAAGGAGGTCGAGCAGGCCTACTACAAGAAGACCGGCTATTTCCCCATCATGCATCTGGTCGCGGTGCGGTCGTCGCTCGCCGAGAAATACCCCTGGCTGCCGGCCAGCGTGTTCAAGGCGATGCTCGCGTCCAAGGCAATCGGGCTGGAGAAGCTCACCAATCTGGCGCAGCTCGCGGTCGCCCTGCCCTGGATGGAGGCCGAGGCGGCGCAGACAAAAGCGCTCATGGGCAACGATTATTGGCGCTACGGCGTCAAGGAATGCCGGCACGAGATCGAGGTGATGACGCGCTACGCGCATGCGCAGGGGCTGACCCGGCGCACGCTGACGGCGGAAGAGCTGTTCGCGCCGTCGACCTTCGCCATGGCGAAGATCTAAGAAGCCGCTTGCGAAGGCGACGGGCCTTTTCGTTCCCTCCCCCGCGCAACGGTGGGGAGGGGCGCACCGCGGCGAGTTCAGGTTATCCGAAATTCAATTCTATAAATTCCATTTGTCAAAAGTCGGCGCCTGCCCGAAGGTGCCGCGGTCGCCGGTGACGCCAATAAACACAGGGAGCGAAGCGACATGGGCCCAGCGCTGCGCCATCAGCCCTTCGTCGTCGGCGTCGGCGGCACGCTGCGCCGCGGCTCCGCCACCGAATGCGCCCTGGCGCTGGCGCTGCGCCGCGCCGAAGCCTGCGGCGCGCGCACCGCGCTCATCGCCGGGCCGGAGCTCGCCTTTCCCTATTACGATCCGCGCCTCGGCGCCGAGAGCGATGAAACCAAACGTTTCTGCGATCTCTTGCGGCAGGCCGACGGCATCATCCTCGCCTCGCCCTGCTATCACGGCGCCGTCTCCGGGCTGATCAAGAACGCGCTCGACTACGTCGAGGAGATGCGCGAGGACGCGCGGCCCTATTTCGACGGCCGCGCCGTCGGCTGCATCGGCTGCGGCGCCGGCAACCAGGGGCCGAGCATGGTGATCCTCGAACTGCGCACCATCGTGCAGGCGCTGCGCGGCTGGTGCGCGCCGCTCGCCGTCACCATCAACACGCCGCAGGTGCGCCTGAGCGTGGAGGGCTGCTCCGATCCGCGCATCGAGCAGCAGATCGCCATCATGGCGGCGCAGGTGGTCGATTTCGCGCGCATGAGCCTGCGCGGACAGATGGCCGAGGCGGCGGAATAAAACGCGCGCGGCGCCAGGCGCGCTCAGCTCGCGATCTTGATGCGCGACATCTTCTTGCCGAAGGGCGCGCGGCCGACGAGATCGGCATAGTCGGCGATCGGCTGCGGCCGGCCGACATAATAGCCCTGGATGCCGTCGCAGGATTCGCTCGCCAGGAAGCGCAACTGCTCCTCGGTCTCCACGCCCTCGGCCATGACCGGCAGCGCCAGCCCGTGGCTGAGCGCGATGACGGCGCGGATGATGGTGGCGGATTGTTCGCTGTGGTTGAGATTGGCGACGAAGGCCTGGTCGATCTTGATCTTGTCGAACGGGAAGGCGTGCAGATAGGACAGCGACGAATAGCCGGTGCCGAAATCGTCCATGGCGATGTGCACGCCGAGATTCTTCAGCCGCCGCAGGATGGACAGCGCGCGCGTGAAGTCGCCGATCAGCACGCCCTCGGTGATCTCCAGCTCCAACCGGTCGGGCGCGAGCCCCGTCTCCAGCAGCACCTGATGCACCAGCGCGGGCAGGTCGCCGTACTGGAACTGCACCGGCGACAGGTTGATGGCGATGGTGAGCGGGCGCGGCCAGGAGGCGGCCTCGCGCGCCGCCGTGCGCAGGATCCATTCGCCGAGCGCGATGATGCCGCCGCCCTCCTCGGCGAGCGGAATGAACACGCTCGGCGGCACCGCGCCGTGCACCGGGTGATCCCAGCGCGCCAGCGCCTCGAACCCCGTGATGGTGCCGTCCATCCGGGCCTGCGGCTGGTAATGCAAGGTGAGCTCGTTGCGGGTGATCGCCGTGCGCAGGTCCTGCTGCAGCGCGCGCTTGTCGCGCAACTGCTTGTCCATCGCCGCCTCGAAGAAGCGGATCGAGCCGCGGGCCTCTTCCTTGGCGCGATAGAGCGCGGCGTGGGCATTGCCGACCAGGCCGCTGATGTCGCTGCCGTCCTGCGGATAGATGGCGATGCCGATGGTCAGCCCGCTCCTGAGCACCTGGCCGTCGATCTCGATGTCGGCGTCGAGCGCCTCGACCAGCCGCTCGGCCAGCGCCTCGGCATTGGTCGGCTGCGGACCGGTCGGCGTGACGACGGCGAATTCGTCGCCGCCGGTGCGCGCGAGGAAGGCGCCTTGGCTCGCCACCTGCATGCGCGCGGCGATCTCGCGCAGGAAGACGTCGCCGGTCCCGTGCCCGAACACGTCGTTCACCGTCTTGAAGCGATCGAGATCGATGCACAGCAGCGCGAAGTGTTCCTTCGAAACCGCCGCCAGATCGATGGTGGCGGCGATGCATTCGTTGAAGGCGGCCCGGTTGGGCAAGTCGGTCAGCGCATCGTGGCGTGCCATGTGGGCGATGCGCTGCTCGTCGCGCTTGTGCTCGGTGAGGTCGCGCACCACGCTGATGAGATATTGCGGCTTGCCGTCGGGGCCCTTCACCGGCAGCCGCGTCGTGGAGATGATGCGGGTGCCGTTGCCGGGCGTCACCATCGCCTGTTCCTCGACATGGGTGACGCGGCCGGTGGTGAGCAGTTTCTGGTCCTGTTCGTCGATCGCCGCGACGCTGGCCGCCGGCATTACCTCGGCCGCGGTCTTGCCCAGCACGTGCTCGCGGCCGATGCCGAGGTAATTCTCGGCGGCGCGGTTGATCAGCACATAGTGCAGATTCGACGCACTCTTGACGATGATCGGCGACGGCACGTTCTCGATCACCGTGTCGAGGAAGCTGCGCGTCTGCTCCAGCTCGTCTTCGGAGCGCTTGCGCTCGGTGATATCCTCGTGGGTGGCCACCCAGCCGCCATTGTCCATCGGCTGATTGACCACGCAGATGACGCGGCCGTCGTCGAGCGCCATGTCAATCTTGAGGCCCTTGCGCGCCTTGAGCGCCGCGCGCAGTTTGGCATCGTAGTATGTCGGATCCAGTCGAAAGGTGCCGGCGGCGATGCGGGCGTCGAGCAGATCGCGGATGGTGCAGCCGACCCAGATTCGCCGGGGATCGATGCTGTACATGTCGACATAGCGTTGGTTCCAGACCACCAGACGGTTGTCGGGATCGAACATGCACAGGCCCTGATTCATATTGCTCAGGGCGTCAGTGAGTTGAAGGTTACGCAAGGCGAGGCGATGCTTGGCGCGGCGGGCCGACAGCGCGCCGGCGAGGCCCACGCCGGCAAAGGCGGCCGCCAGCGCGGCGAGCGAAATCCAGGATGCACCGAAGGCGACGGTCGCCGCCACCACGACGACAAAGGCGAGCGCGCCAGCGAGCAACAGAATCCACCAATCGGCAATTTTTCCGGACAGTGTCATGCCACACCATGCGCCCGGAACGCAGGCGCAATCTTTCCCAGCCTCCCAACACGTGCCAATTTATGGGGATGCGCTTTTCCGGGTGTTAACCGGCCCGTGGCGCCAAGGTGAATCGCGAATTAAGCCTACGCGCCCATTAACGAAACGGTAAGGTCTTGCCGCCCGTGCGGCGCCGGGTCTCAGCGCGGCTTGAGGAAGGCGAAATCGCAGCCTTCGTCGGCGCCGAGGATTTCCTGGGCGTAGAGCCGGGCATAGCCGCGCGCCGGTAGGTCCGTAGCGGGAGGCGCGGCTTGCGCGCGGCGCTTGAGCTCGGCGTCGTCGGCGAGAAGCGTGATGCGCCGTTCCTTGACCGACAGGCGGATGCGGTCGCCGTTGCGCACCAGGCCGAGCGGCCCGCCGCTCGCGGCATCCGGCGTCACATGCAGAACGATGGTGCCGAAGGCGGTGCCGCTCATGCGCGCGTCGGACACGCGCACCATGTCTTTCACGCCCTTGACCGCGAGCTTCTTGGGGATCGGCAGGTAGCCGGCCTCCGGCATGGCGGCCGGCGAATGCGGCCCGGCATTCTGCAGCACCAGGATGTCGTCGGGCTCGACATCGAGGTTGGGATCGTCGATGCGGGCGGCCATGTCCTCCAGCGAGGAGAACACCACGGCGCGGCCTTCATGCTCGAACAGCCGCGCATCGGCGGCCGAGCGCTTGAGGATGGCGCCGCGCGGCGCCAGATTGCCGAACAGCGCCACCAAACCGCCCTGCGGCTCGAGCGGCTTGCCGCGCTCGGCGATGATGGTGCGGTCGATCCAGGACGGTTCGTCGGCGGCAAGCCGCTCGCCCAGCGTCTCGCCGGTCACCGTCAGGCAATCGAGATGCAACAGGTCCTTCAACTCGCGCAGCAGCACGCCGATGCCGCCGCCGGCGAAAAAGTCTTCCATATAGCCGTTGCCGACCGGCTTCAGGTTCACCAGCACCGGCGTGGTGTCGGACAATTCGTTGAGCCGTTGCAGCGACAGATTGATGCCGGCACGGCCGGCGATCGCGGCCAGATGGATCACCGCATTGGTCGAGCCGCCGATGGCCAGCAGCACGCGCAGCGCGTTCTCGATCGATTTCTCATTGACGATCCTGTCGGGCGTGAGCTGCGACCCGATCAGCTTGACCGCGGCGGCGCCGGTCGCCTCCGCGGCGCGCAGGCGGTCGGCATGCACGGCGGGGATCGCCGCGGTGCCGGGCAGCACCATGCCGAGCGCCTCGACCAGGCAGGCCATGGTGGAGGCCGTGCCCATCACCGCGCAGGTGCCGGCGGTGACGGCGAGCTGGCCCTCGATCTCGGAAATCTCGGTGGCGTCGACATGGCCGGCGCGATGCTGCGCCCAGAAGCGGCGGCAGTCGGTGCAGGCGCCGAGCCGCTCGCCATGATAGCGGCCGGTCATCATCGGCCCGGCGACCAGCATGATCGCCGGCCGGGCGGCGGAGACCGCGCCCATGAGCTGCGCCGGCACGGTCTTGTCGCAGCCGCCCATCAGCACGACCGCGTCCATCGGCTGCGCGCGCACCATTTCCTCGGTGTCCATCGCCATCAGGTTGCGGAATTTCATGCTGGTCGGCGACAGGAACACCTCGCCGAGCGAGATGGTGGGGAATTCGATGGGCAACGCGCCGGCCGCGAGCACGCCGCGCTTCACCGCCGCCAACATCTCCGGGAAATGGCGGTGGCAGTTGTTGAAGCCGGAGGGCGTATAGGCGATGCCGACCACCGGCTTCTGCAGGAACGCGCGCGAATAGCCCATCGACTGCGCGAAGGAGCGGCGCAGATAGAGCGAAAAATCGCGGTCGCCGTAATTGGTGAGGCCGTGGGCGATGCCGGTCGGGTCCTTGCTCATGCGCTCGCTTTCTTCGGTGACGTCGGCGGCCAGGTGGCCAGCGCCGGCAGATGCCGCTCGAGGAAGACGGCGACCACCAGCGCGGCCAGGAGCCACATCGAGAAATAGTAGCGCGGCGTCGCCGCATAGACCAAGTCGACAACGCACTCGGTGAGCACCGCCGCGCCGATGACCCGCAGCCAGGGGTCATAGGTCCGGCCGCGCAGCGTGACATTGGCGACGATGATGACGCCGGCGGCGGCGAAGGGAATAAGCCACGGCAGTTCGCTCGGCTCGCTCAGCCAGGCGGCGATCTGGGCGAGCGCACGGTGCAGCGCGGCGCCGCCGAAATCCAGGCGCAGCAAGTCGACAAGCGCCGCGCCATAGGCCGAGGGCGGCATGACATAGAGGCTGGGCAGGTCGGCATTGGTGCTGAGCAGGACGAACTGATGGCCGAACACCCAATTGTGCAGCGGCATCAGCAGCACCGGCAGAAAGCCGAGACACATGCCGGAAAGGCGCCGCCATTGGCCCTGCGCCAGCGCGGCGAGGCCGGCCCCGGCGAGCACCACGCCGGCGATCGGCGCCACCAGCGGCTTGGTGAAGACCGCAAGCGCCAAGAGCAGCGCACCGCCGGCGGCGAGCCGCGCGCGGTCCGGCGCGCCGGCGCGCGCGGGCACGATCACCCACAGGCCCCAGAGCAGCAGGATATGCGCCGCCGGATCGGCGAAGCCGCGCGCCGCCCATTTGGCGTAATGAAAGAAGCTGGTGCCGAAGATCTCGCCGGCCGGCAGCGCCGTGAAGGCGAGCGCCAGGACCCAGGCAAAGCGATCGGAGAGGAAGCGCTTGAACAGGCCGAGCACCACGATCGGCAGCAGCAGCACCAGCGACAGATAGCCGAGATTGGTGTCGCCGAAGACGAGCATTTCCAGCGCGCGGAAATAGCGAAGCCCCGGACCGCCGTAATAATAGACCTTCTCCCCGCCGGTGAGCGCGGCGGCGATATCGCCGTTGATGAGATGCTGAAGAATGGCGCGGCCGGTGCCGGTATAGAACAGGCCGTCGTCGCCGCCGTCCATCGGCCGCCAGCCGCCGATGAAGCTCGCATCGATGGCGGCGATCACGACGAGCGCCAGGCCGATCAGCAGGAGCGGACGCACCGTGTCGCGCAGTTGCACGCGCAGCAGCAGCGCGAGCACCGCGATGACGCCGAGCAGCACCACGCCGGCGCTGGCGGCAAGCCGCGCCGTGACCAGGATGGGCGGCTGTAACTGCATCGCCAGCGAGTGGGGCCTGATCGCCACGCCGAAGATCGGCCGTCCGACATCGCTCGCGGCGATGACGCGGCAGGCGGACGCGCCGTGGCGGATCGCCTGATAATGGCCGTCGGCGACGGGCCAGAGCACGGCGCCGCGCCAGCACAGGCGCGCGCCCACATCGGCGGCGGGAAAGCGATGCATCACGAACCAGGGCATGGTGAGGCGCCAGCGCTTGAGCCCCATCCAAAACGGCTTGTTGCGGTCGGCGCGATGCACATCGGGCGCGTCGGTCGACCAGTTGTAGCGATTGTCGTTGACGAAGCCGAGCCGCAGCCACACCGGGTCGGCAAAATCGATCGTATAGACGTTGCGCGAGGCGGCGGTCGCCTGCCACGCGCCGTCGGCGGAAAAGGCATAGAGATGCGCGGGCAGCGCGCTCGCGCGCCAACAGCCGTACTGCGTGGGCGCGCAACGCACCGCGGGCGGATAGGCCGCGTCGAATTCCGCGCGCATGAAACGGTAGACGTCGGCGGGAAGCGCGCGCTCGAACACATTGCCCGGCTTGCCCGGCAGGAAGATGTTGACGCCTTGCGCGATCGGCGCCGGCAGCAGGACCGAGGATAGCGCGATCGCCATGGCGGCGGCGGCGAGCGCCGCCAGCCAGCGCCGCGCGCCGAGGATGACGTCGCCGGTGAAGATCAGTACGGCGGCGATCAGGAGCAGCGCATAGGCCGAGAGCCGGTCGAGCGGCAGGCCGAGCACGGCCACCACCAGGAGGAGCAGCGCCACGCGCGCCCAGGGGCTGCGCGTACGCGACGCGCCGTCGGCCTTACGGAAAACATCGATCATGGTCCGCCGGATGTGGCCGGCCGCCATCGGCATCGGCAAGCCGAAATCCCCCTCGCGCGACGCCCGCTATATCACGCCCGTTGGCGAATGCGAGGGGCGCCGCCGGCGGATGACCCCGTCGCCGGTTCCATGCTAAGAGGCGGCCATGCAACCCGCCGCGCCGCGCCTCGACATCGTCATCCCGGTCTATAACGAAGGCGCCAACATCCTGCAGACGCTGCGATCGCTTGCCCGCGAGGTCAAGACGCCGCTGCGCGTGTTGATCTGCTACGACCGCGACGACGACGATACGCTGCCGGCGATCGAGGCCAACCGCGCGTCGCTCGGCGATCTCGACATCGCCTTCGTGCGCAATCGCGGCAAGGGCGCGCAAGGCGCCGTGCTGTCGGGCTTCGCGGCGAGCGAGGCGCCCTACGCGCTCATGCTGCCGGCGGACGACGACTACAACGCCGCCATCATCGACGCCATGGTGCGGCAGGCGGAGACCGGCTGCGACATCGTCTGCGCCAGCCGTTTCATGCCGGGCGGCAGCATGGTCGGCTGCCCATGGCTGAAGGCGACGCTGGTGCGGGTCGGCAATTTCACGCTCTATCACCTGGCGCGGCTGCCGACGCGCGACGCCAGCAACGGCTTCCGCCTGTTCTCGCGCCGCGCGCTCGACACGATCGCGGTCGAGTCGACCAAGGGCTTCTGCTACAGCATCGAGCTCCTGGTGAAATGCCATCGGCTGGGCTGGCGCGTCGGCGAGGTGCCGGCGCGCTGGTTCGAGCGCGCCAGCGGCAGCAGCCGCTTCCAGGCGGTGCGCTGGCTGCCGGCCTATCTGCGTTGGTATCTCTATGCGTTCGGCACCACCTGGCTGCGGCTGGCGCCGACGCAGCCGGCGGCGCGCTTGACCGCGCAGGCCGAGCGCCCGCGCGACAACGGCTGAGGCGGTGAGCGGCGTGACGCGGCTTGGCATCATCGGCTGCAATTACGGACGCAGCGTGCAGCTTGCCGCCTTCCGCGCCGATGCGCGCTGCGAAGTGCTGGCGCTTGCCGGCAGCAACGCCGCGCGCACGCGGGAGATCGCCGACGCCGCCGGCGTGCCAAAGGCCTATGGCGACTGGCGCGCGCTGGTCGAGGACGAGGAGATCGACGCCGTCGCCATCGCCACGCCGCCGGCTTTGCAGACCGAGATCGCGATTGCCGCGCTTCAACGCGGCAAGCCGGTGTTCGCCGAGAAGCCGCTGGCGCGCACGCTCGCGGATGCCCAGGCGATGCTGCACGCGGCCGAGACAAGCCGGCTGCCGACCATGGTCGATTTCAATTTTCCCGAGATTGCGGCCTGGCGGCGCGCCAAGGCGCTGCTCGATGACGACGCCATCGGCGCCTTGCGTCACGTCGCCGTGCATTGGCACGTCGAGAACCGCTCCACGCAACTGCGCCTGCGCAACTGGAAGACGCTGAGCGAGGATGGCGGCGGCGTGCTCGGCAATTTCGTCAGCCATTGCTTCTATTATCTGGAATGGTTCTGCGGACCGATCGCGCGCCTGTCGGCGCAGCTCGCCGGCCTGCCGGGCGCTGAGGACCTGCAGACCACGGCGGCGATGGCGCTTGAATTCGCCGGCGGACCGGTGGGCAGCCTGTCGATGAGCTGCGCCTCCTATCTCGGCAGCGGCCATCGCATCGAATTCTACGGCGAGGACGGCACGCTGGTGCTGCACAACGCGGGCACCGATTACATGCGCGGCTTTCGGCTTTATCACGCGCGGCGGCCGGCAACGGCGCTGGCGGAGATCGCGGTCGACGATGCGGCCGACGCCGGCCACGCGGACGGACGCATCGCGCCGGTGTCGCGGCTCGCCAAGCGCTTCCTTGACGCGATCGACGGCGGCGGCAAGGCGCAGCCGGATTTCGCCGCCGGCTATCGCGTGCAGCAATTGATCGCGGCGGCGCGGCAAGCCGACCGCGCAGCCAGGGCGGTCGCGCCGGCGGAGGTGAGCCCGTGAGCAAAATCCTGGTCACCGGCGGCTCGGGCTTCATCGGCGCCGGCCTGGTGCGAGCGCTGGTCGAAGCCGGGCACCGCGTGCGCGTGCTCGACGACAATTCGCGCGGGAGCCCGCGCCGGCTGGCGGCCGTCGCGAAGGACATCGAATTCGTCGCCGGCGACATCCGCGACGCGCAAACCGTCGTGCGTGCCGCGCAAGGCATGGACGAGGTGCACCACCTCGCCTTCGTCAACGGCACCGAGTTCTTCTATCAGAGGCCCGAGCTGGTGCTCGATGTCGGCGTGCGCGGCATGCTCAATGTGATCGACGCCTGCCGCGCGCATCAGATCGGCACGCTGGTGCTCGCCTCATCGTCGGAGGTCTACCAGACGCCGCCGGTCGTGCCGACCGACGAAAGCGCGCCGCTCTCGGTGCCCGACGTGATGAACCCGCGCTATTCCTATGGCGGCGGCAAGATCATCAGCGAACTGCTGGCGGTCAATTTCGGCCGCAAATATTTCGAGCGCGTGCTGATTTTCCGCCCGCACAATGTCTACGGGCCGGATATGGGATGGGAACACGTCATCCCGCAATTCGCGCTGCGCCTCAACAAGCTCAGCGACGCGCAGCCGCAAGGGCAACTGCGCTTTTCCATTCAGGGCAGCGGCCGCGAGACGCGCAGCTTCTGCTTCATCGACGATCTCGTCGCCGGCGTCATGACAATGCGCGAAAAGGGCGAGCATCTCGGCATCTACCACGTCGGCACCATGGAAGAGGTGAGCATCGCCGCGCTGGCGCAGCAGGTCGCGGCGGCGGCCGGCCGCGAGATCGCGCTGGTACCAAGCGAGCCGGCGCAGGGCGGCACGACGCGCCGCTGCCCCGATATTTCGAAACTGGCCAAGCTCGGCTATAAGCCGCGCGTGTCGCTGGCCGAGGGCCTGCCGCCGACGCTCGACTGGTACTGGCGTAACCTGGATTTGGCGCCGAAAGCTTGAAGGCGAAGGAGACCGTTATCTTGCGTCCCACCAAAGTCGCGCGCGCCGCCGGCAGCGGCGGAAGCGTTCCGGTCGAGTGTTGTCAGGTCTGCGGCAGCGACAAGCTCGATGCCGTGCTCTCGCTCGGCTACATGCCGCCGGTCAACCAGATGGTGCCGATCGGCCAGGTGCCGCGCCAGCAGCCCTGGTTCCCGACCACCCTCCTGCATTGCCGCGCCTGCGACCTGGTGCAGCTCGGCCTCGCCGTCGATCCGGTCATCATCTTCCCGCCGGAATATCCCTACACCAGCGGCACCACCAAGCTGCTGCGCGACAATTTCGCCGAACTGCAGCGCGAGAGCGCGCGGATGCTCGGGCTCGGCGATAAGGACCTCATCGTCGACATCGGCTCCAATGACGGCACGCTGCTGTCGAACTTCAAGACCGCCGGCCACCGCGTGCTCGGCATCGAGCCGACCGACGTCGGCGATATCGCCAATTCACGCGGCATCCCGACCATCAAGCGCTATTTCGGCGTCGAGGTGGCGCGAGAAGTCGCGCGCGAGCATGGGCCGGCGAGCGTGGTCACCGCGGCCAATTGCTTTCGCCCACATGGAGGACGTGCACGCGATCGTCGACGGCATCGTGGCGATGCTGAAGGACGACGGCGCCTTCATCTCCGAGTCGCATTATCTCATTCCGCTGCTCGACACGCTGCAATACGACACCGTCTATCACGAGCACCTGCGCTATTACTCGCTGGCAAGCCTCAAGGCGCTGCTCGAGATGCACGATCTCGACGTCTTCCACGCCCGGCCGATCCCCAGCCACGGCGGCTCGATCCGCGTCTATGCCGCGCGCCGCGGCGCCCGTCCGGTGCAGGAGAGCGTCGCCAGGATGCTCGCCGCCGAGCCGCGCGGCGAGGCCATGGCCGAACGCCTTCGGCGCTTCCGCCGCGACGTGGTGCTGTCCAAGCTGCGGCTTCTGTCCATGCTGCGCGACCTGAAGGAAAAGGGCGCCCGCATTGCCGGCATCAGCGCGCCCTCGCGCGCTTCGACGCTGGTCAATTATGTCGGGCTCGACGAGGGCATCATCGACTATGTCTGCGAGATCGCCGGCTCGCTGAAGATCGGCAAATACCTGCCCGGCACCGGCATTCCGGTGGTGGAAGAGGCGCGGCTGTTCGAGGATCAGCCGGACTGCGCGGTGATCTTTTCCTGGCATATCGCCGACGAATTGGCGCCCAAGCTCAAGGCCAAAGGGTTCCGCGGCCAGCTCATCACCCCGCTGCCGGAGCCGCGCGTGCTCTAGCTTGACCCTATCGCGACCCGGCCCGCCATTTTATAGTCCGCGCATGAACGTCAATCCCGAGATTGCGGCCGCCCAGGGGCCCACCACCGCCGCTAATGCCGACGTCACCGTTGTCGGCGGCGCCGGCCATGTCGGCATTCCGCTGGTGCTGGCGCTGGCGGAGGCGGGCTTGCGCGTCAATGTCAACGATCTCAATCAGGCCACGCTCGACACGCTCAAAAGCGGCCGCCTGCCCTTCATCGAAGTGGGCGCGGAAGGCGTGCTGGCCAAGGCGCTCGCCGCGCAGCGGCTGACCTTCACCTCGGCGAGCGGCGACATCTCGCCGGGCAAGCCGGTGATCATCACCATCGGCACCCCGATCGACGAGTTCCTCAACCCGGTGCGCCGCGTGGTGCAGGACTGCGTCGACGCCATCCTGCCCGCGCTCACCGACGGTCAGTTGCTGATCCTGCGCTCGACCGTGTTTCCCGGTACCGCCGACTGGCTGGCGAGCTACCTCGTCGGCAAGAATCGCAAGCTGCAGGTGGCCTACTGCCCGGAACGCGTGGTGCAGGGCTATGGGCTGAAGGAGCTGCGCGAGATGCCGCAGATCGTCAGCGGCTGCACCCCGGAAGCCGAAGCCGCCGCCGCCGCGCTGTTCGAGCGGATCGCGCCGGAAGTGGTGGTGTTGACGCCGATGGAGGCGGAATTCGCCAAGCTGTTCAGCAACGCCTATCGCTACATCGAATTTGCCGCCACCAACGAATTCTACCTGATCGCCAAGTCGGCCGGCGTCGACTACAGCCGCGTGCTCGCCGGCATGAAGCATAATTACGCGCGGCTCAAGAGCGTGCCGCGGCCGGGCTTTGCCGCCGGCCCCTGCCTGGTGAAGGACACCATGCAGCTCTCCGCCTTCGCCCGCAATCAGTTCGGGCTCGGCCATGCCGCGCTCCTGATCAACGAGGGCCTGGTGCTGCAGGTGGTCGACGATCTCAGGCGCCGCTACGATCTCGGTAAGATGACCGTCGGCCTGCTCGGCATGGCCTTCAAGGCGGAAAGCGACGATATCCGCGCTTCGCTGAGCTACAAATTCAAGAAGGTGCTTGACGGGCAGGCGCGCGCGGTGCTCACCACCGATCCGTTCGTCAACACCGATCCCGAATTGCTCCCGCTCGATGCCGTGGTCGCGCAAAGCGACCTGATGATCCTGTGCGCGCCGCACGCCGTCTATCGCGACACCGACTTCAAGGGCAAGCCGGTGTTCGACGTCTGGGGCCATCTCACGGGCGCCAACATCATCCGATGAGCAACTGGCCGAAGATCAAGGCGCGCCGCAGCACCACGGTGTCGCCGTGGGTGAAAATCATCGAGCGCGAGGTGGAATTCGCGGCGGGCGCCGCGCCCGAGCTTTATCACGCGATCGATCAGCAGGATTACATCGCCATCGTGGCGCTGACCCCGGACGGCCGCATCCCGATCGTGCGGCAATTCCGGCCGGCGCTGGAAAGCTTCACCTGGGAATTGCCGGCCGGCCTGGTCGACCCGGGCGAACAGGCCGCCGACTGCTGCCGGCGCGAGTTGCGCGAGGAGACCGGGCTCGTCGCCCGCCACGTGCAGGCGCTCGGCACCTATGCGCCCTGCACATCGCGGCTATCGAACCGGATGCATTCCTTTTTTGTGGAGACGGAGGCGGCCGCTGCGGCGGCGAGCCAGGAGTCCGGGATCGACGCCCGCCTGGTGCGGCCGGCCGAGCTTGGACGGCTTATCCACAGCGGCGAATTCATGCTGCAACTGCACATCGGCGCGCTGATGCTCGCCGGCCTGCGCGGACACCTGGACTTGGCGGCGCTGTCCGCCGGTTAACCCCAGCCACAGTCACAGTGGCCGGAAAACGCCGGAAAATTGATATTCATCAAGGGTCTTAAGCGGCTCTTGCCCGATTCTCGCCTCGACAAAGACCCTCGAATTCTTCTAATAAAAGGGTCCACGGGGCGCGTGCGGGAAAGATAAAGTGGCATGAATTACAATGGTTTTTTTGCGTCGGCGCTCAACCAGCTGAGGGACGAGCGCCGCTATCGGGTGTTCGCTGACCTCGAACGCATCGCCGGCCGCTTCCCGCATGCCCGCTGGCATTCCCCGCAAGGGTCACGCGACGTCGTGATCTGGTGCTCCAACGACTATCTCGGCATGGCCCAGCACCCCAAGGTGATCGGCGCCATGGTGGAGACCGCGGCCCGCATGGGCACCGGCGCCGGCGGCACCCGCAATATCGCCGGCACCAACCATCCGCTGGTCGAGCTCGAGCGCGAGCTCGCCGACCTGCACGGCAAGCCGGCCGCCCTCTTGTTCACCTCCGGCTACGTCTCCAACCAGACCGGCATTCCCACCATCGCGCGGCTGCTGCCGGACTGCCTGATCCTGTCCGACGCGCTCAACCACAATTCCATGATCGAGGGCGTGCGCCAGTCGGCCTGCGAGAAGCAGATCTGGCGGCACAACGACGTCGCGCATCTGGAAGAGCTGCTCAAGGCCGCCGATCCGGCGCGGCCCAAGATCATCGTGTTCGAGAGCCTCTATTCCATGGACGGCGACGTCGCGCCGGTGCATGCGATCTGCGACCTCGCCGAGAAATACAATGCGATGACCTATGTCGACGAGGTGCACGCGGTCGGCATGTATGGGCCGCGCGGCGGCGGCATCTGCGACCGCGACAACGCCATGCAGCGCATCGACGTGATCGAGGGCACGCTGGCCAAGGCCTTCGGCTGCCTCGGCGGCTATATCGCCGGCTCGACCGAGATGGTGGACGCGGTGCGCTCCTATGCGCCGGGCTTCATCTTCACCACCGCACTGCCGCCGGCGATCTGCGCGGCGGCGACCGCCGCCATCAAGCACCTGAAGTCGTCGCACTGGGAGCGCGAGCGCCACCAGGACCGCGCCGCGCGCGTCAAAGCGGTGCTCAATGCCGCCGGACTGCCGGTGATGCCGTCGTCGACGCATATCGTGCCGCTGTTCATCGGCGACGCCGAGAAGTGCAAGACGGCGAGCGATCTCCTGCTCAGCGAGCACGGCATCTACATCCAGCCGATCAACTATCCGACCGTGCCGCGCGGCGCCGAGCGGCTGCGCATCACGCCGTCGCCCTATCACGACGACGCGCTGATCGACCTGCTGGCGGAAGCGCTGGTCGACGTGTGGGAACGGCTCGACCTGCCCAAGCGCGACCGGGCGCTGGCGGCGGAATAAATCTCAATCCTGAAAGGTCGGCGGATTGCGCGGGGCTTTGAGCGCGCTTGCCGGCGCGCGCGCCAACCGCTGCGCGATCAGCGGCATCAGCATCGACACCGAGATGATGCGCATCACGTGATGCGCGCCGACGAAAACCGGATCGAGATGCAGCGCCAGCGCCAAGAGCATCATGGCGTCGACCGAGCCGGGCGCATAGGCGATCATCACCTCGGGCACCGGCAAGCTCATCGCGTGGATGAGACCGGTGGCAAACACCGTGGCGATCACCGTCGCCACGGCGAACGAGCCGAAGGCGGCGGCGAGCGAATCCGCCAGCATCCGCAGTGACGTGTTGGCGAAGCGCGCGCCGATCACGCCGCCGAGCGACACCATGGCGACATTCGCCACCCAGCGCGGCACCACCGCGTGGATCAGCCCGCTGCCATGCAGCGCCGCGGAGACGAACATGGCGCCGAACAGCAGCCCGCCGGGAAAGCGGAAGCGGAAGGCAACGATCGCTCCCACGGTCGAGGCGACGACCAGGATCGCCATCTCGTCGAACAGCGCCAGGCTGAGCGCCCCGTTGCCCGGACGCGTGGCATGGCCGGCAAAGCCGAGCAGCGTCAGCCCGGCGGGCAGCCCGACCGCGACGATCACCACCCGCATGGTCTGCACGATGGCGATGGCACGCAGATCGGCGCCGAGCTCGGCGGCCACCACCAGCACCTGCGACATGCCGCCGGGCGAGGAGGCGAGATAGGCCGACAGCAGAGTCCAGCGGTGCACCAGATAGAGATAAGCGGTACCGCCGGCGCTGACGCAGAGCATGGCCGCGATCAGCAGGGCGATGCTGGCGGGATAATGCGCCATGCCTTCCAGCGTGCGCGGCGTCACCACCGCCCCGAGCGACGTGCCGATGACGACGAAGATGGCGCGGGTCAGCGGCTGCGGCACGAACAGCGGGCGGCCGGCAAGCGCGGCGGCGATGGCCAGCAAGATCGCGCCCGAGAGATAGCCGGCCGGCAGGCCGAGCAGGCCGCACGTGCCGCCGCCCAGCGCGGCAATCGCCAGCGTTTCCGCCACACGGCGGAATTTGTTCATGCGGTCGCTGGCAGGGGGGACGGACAACGGACGGCTTTCACGGAACCGGCGCGCGGGGGCTGGCGCTTGAACCGATCAATGCCGCGCGGGGCGCAGCGCGTCAAATGCGACGAAAATCGATTACGCCACCATCTCCGGCGGGGCGTGTTCGCCGTGGCCGCGCTCGCCGCCGAGCACGATGCGCACCAGGTCGGCGGCATTGCGCGCGCCGATCTTCTCCATGATGCGGGCGCGGTGCACCTCGATGGTGCGCGGGCTGATGCCGAGCCGGCGGCCGGCCTCCTTGTTGGACGCGCCGCCGGCGATCTGCACCAGCACTTCGCGCTCGCGCGGGGTGAGCGAGGCGCGGCCGACGAACTCGAAAATGCCGCCGGCATCGGCGGCCCGCGCGTGCCGGCGCGGGAAACTTGCCGCCGCGTTGCCGACGCGCGTCACCAGCGCGCGCATGTCGAGCGGCTTGACCACGTAATCGTAGGCGCCGTTCTTCACCGCCTCGACCGCATGGGTGATCTCGTCGTCGCCGGTGATCATGAAGACCGGCGCCGGGTAACGCAGCGCGTCGAGTTCCTTGAGCACGTCGAGCCCCGACTTGCGCGGCATGTGCAGGTCGAGCAGCACCGCGGCGGGGGTGACGCCGCGCGCGGCCGCAAGGAACGGCCCGGCATCGGCGAACAAGCCCACGCGGTAGCCGGCCAAGCTGAAGATCACCGAAAGCGCGTCGCGCATGGTGGCGTCATCGTCGAGGATGAACAGATCGCTGGTATGACGGAGCGTCGCGGTCATGTCCGCTGGTCCCTTAATTGTGCATGTTTGTGCATAGGCCCGGACTGCCAATTCATCCGTATTTTGCACGATGGACCCTTGAATTGTGTTAAAAAAGCTAAGGTATTTCAATGTGTTGTGTCGGTATCATGGGGTGGAAATGAGTTACCGGGGTACAGGATTGAAAAACGTGCGCGTTAAGCATGAGCGGGCCGGAATCGAATCCAGCCCTTTGCAGCCGCCGATTCGCCCGATGGACCCAGGGTTCATTCTATGATGACCTAACAGGCGGTACACGACTTGGGTGGCTCCCCTCGGGAACGCGCATGCTGCAAAGCTGGGCCGTCATCGCGGTTGCGCTTGGTTACATCTGCCTGCTGTTCCTGGTGGCGAGCTACGGGGACCGCATGCGCCGTTTCGGCCGCGAGAACCGCACCCGCCTGCTGATCTATCCGCTGTCCTTGGCGATCTACTGTACCTCCTGGACCTTCTTCGGTTCCGTCGGCTCGGCCTCGCGCACCGGCTACGAGTTCCTCACCATCTATATCGGGCCGATGCTGATGGTCGGCCTGTTCTCGCCGCTGATCGTGCGCGTGGTGCGGGTGGCCAAGGCGCAGAACATCACCTCGATCGCCGACTTCATCGCCGCGCGCTACGGCAAGGGCCAGGCGGTGGCGGCGACCGTCGCGCTGATCGCCATCATCGGCACGGTTCCCTACATCGCGCTGCAGCTCAAGGCGGTGTCGGCGTCGCTGGAAACCATTCTCGCCCAGGTGACCCCCGGCCATAGCGTCACCCAGCCGGTGTTCGGCGACATCGCCTTGTTCGTGGCGCTGTCGATGGCCGCTTTCGCCGTGCTGTTCGGCACCCGCCATATCGACGCCACCGAGCACCAGGACGGGCTGATGCTGGCGGTGGCGGCGGAATCGATCGTCAAGCTGGTCGCCTTCCTCGCGGTCGGCGTGTTCATCACCTTCTGGATGTTCGACGGCCCCGGCGCGCTGCTCGCCGCCGCGCGCGAATACGCGGCCACCAAGGCGATCTTCGCGCGCACCCCGCCGCTCGATACGTTCCTCGCCACCACGCTGTTGTCCTTTGTCGCCATCATTCTGTTGCCGCGCCAGTTCCATGTGGCGGTGGTGGAGAATCACAGCGAGAGCGAGATCAAACGCGCGGCCTGGCTGTTTCCGCTCTATCTGGTGCTGATCAATCTGTTCGTGGTGCCGATCGCCATGGCCGGCCTGTTGACCTTCCCGGCAGGCAGCATCGACGGCGACATGTATGTGCTGGCGCTGCCGCTACAGGCCGGCTCCAGTCTGTTCACCATCATCGCCTTCGTCGGCGGCCTGTCGGCGGCGACCGCCATGGTGATCGTGGAATCGGTCGCGCTCTCGATCATGATCTCCAACGACATCGTGATGCCGCTGGTGCTGCAGCGGCGCGCCGCGCTGATCACCGGGCGCGAGAATGTCGGTTCGCTGCTGTTGACGGTGCGGCGGATCGCGATCTTCGCCATCCTGCTGCTCGCCTATATGTATTACCGCTCGGCCGGCGACGCGCAGCTCTTCGCCATCGGCATCCTCGCCTTCGCCGCCATCGCACAACTGGCGCCGGCCTTTTTCGGCGGGCTGTTGTGGCGGCGCGCCACCGCCGGCGGCGCCATCGCCGGCATGAGCGCCGGCATCCTGGTCTGGGCCTATACGCTGCTGCTGCCGAGCTTCGCCGATTTCGGCTTTGTCGGCCGCCACATTCTCACCGACGGGCCCTGGGGCTTCGCCGTGCTGCGGCCGCAGCATCTGCTCGGGCTCGACATGCCGCCGCTGGTGCACGGCGTGATCTGGAGCCTCCTGGCCAACATCGTCGGCTATGTCGCCGTGTCGCTGCGGCGCGAACCCTCGCCGATCGAGCGGTTGCAGGCCAACCTGTTCGTGCCCTCCGAGCTTGCCCCGATCACGCCGAGCTTCCGGCTCTGGCGCTCGGCGGTGACGGTCGAGGAACTGACCATGACGGTCGCGCGCTATCTCGGCGAGCAGCGCACCCGCACCGCGTTCGAGCGCTTCGCCGCCACCCACCGCATCAGCCTCGATCCCAAGGACGAGGCGGACTTTCGCCTGGTGCGCCACGGCGAGCACATCCTCGCTTCGGCCATCGGCGGCGCGTCGTCGCGCCTCGTGCTCTCGCTGCTTTTGCGCAAACGCACCGTTTCCACCAAAGCCGCGCTCAAGCTGCTCGACGACGCCAATGCCGCCATCCAGTACAATCGCGAGATCCTGCAGAATGCGCTCGACCACGTGCGCCAGGGCATCGCGGTGTTCGACAAGGATCTGCAGCTCATCTGCTGGAACCGGCAGTTCGGCGAACTGCTCGACCTGCCGCCCAGCCTGATCCGCGCCGGCGTCGAGCTCGCCGAAATTCTGCGCTTCAACGCGCGGCGCGGCGAGGTGGCGGCCGCCCGCATCGACGAATTCGTCGAGCAGCAGATCGCGCGCACCGTGTCCGGCAATGCGCCGTTCCTCGAACGCTTCGGCAAGCCGGGCCTGGTCATCGAGGTACGCGCCAACCGCATGCCCGACGGCAGCATCGTCACCACCTTCACCGACATCACCGCCAGCGTCGAGGCGGCCGAGGCGCTCGAGCGCGCCAACGAAACGCTGGAGCGGCGCGTGCAGGAGCGCACCGAGGAGCTCACCCGCCTCAACGCCGCGCTCGCCCGCGCCAAGGGCGAGGCCGATGCCGCCAATATCTCCAAGACCAAGTTCCTGGCGGCGGCGAGCCACGACATCTTGCAGCCGCTCAACGCGGCGCGGCTCTATGTCACCAGCCTGATCGAGCGCAGCGGCCGCGAGGACATGCGGCTGATCGGCAATATCGATGCCTCGCTGGAAGCGGTGGAGGAAATCTTCGGCGCGCTGCTCGACATTTCCCGGCTCGACACCGGCGCCATGCGACCGGATTTCTCCAGTTTCCGCATCGACGACATGATGCGGCAGATCGAGGTGGAGTTCGCACCGCTCGCCGCCACCAAGGGGCTGAAGCTCACCTTCGTGCCCTGCTCGCTGGTGGTGCGCTCCGACCGCCGGCTGCTGCGCCGGCTGGTGCAGAACCTCGTCTCCAACGCCATCAAATATACGCCCGCCGGGCGCGTGCTGGTCGGCTGCCGGCGGCGCGGCGAGCGCTTGCGCATCGACGTCTATGACACCGGCGTCGGCGTGCCGGTGGAAAAGCAGCGCGACATCTTCCTGGAATTCCACCGCCTCGATCAGGGCGCCAAGATCGCGCGCGGGCTCGGGCTCGGCCTATCGATCGTCGAGCGCGTGGCGCGGGTGCTCGGCGCGCCGGTCGAGGTGACCTCGGCGGTCGGCCGCGGCTCGCATTTCGCCGTGACCGTGCCGCGCTCGAGCGCGGCGCCGGTGACGCTGCCGGCGCGCGAGGAGCCGCGCGTCGATGCCGGTCAGCTCGCCGGCATTATCGCGCTGTGCATCGACAACGAGCCGGCGGTGCTCGACGGCATGGAGACGCTGCTGCACGGCTGGCGCTGCGAGGTGATCAAGGCACCCGATCTCGCCACCGCGCTGGCGGCGATCGCCGAGGGCAATGTGGTGCCGAACGGCCTCCTGGTCGACTACCACCTCGATCGCGGTAACGGCATCGAGGCGATCGGCGCGCTGCGCCGCATCTGCGGCGACCTGCCGGCGATCCTGATCACCGCCGACCGCTCGCCGGCGGTCCGCGAGGACGCGCGCGCGCAAGGCATCCAGGTCCTGCACAAGCCGGTGAAGCCGGCGGCGCTGCGCGCGCTCCTGGCGCAATGGCGCGTGCTGCGGGTGGCCGCGGCGGAATAAGACCAACGGCACGAACTCTCCACTCGTCATGCCCGCGCTTGTCGCGGGCATCCACGTCTTAGATCGCAACAATATCAAGGACGTGGATGGCCGGGACAAGCCCGGCCATGACGGAATAATGAGTCAGCATCAAGTTCCGCCGGTATAAGACTTGTCCGCACTGCGAAGCCGGCGTGCTTCGATTCCGTCGCTTCACGATCGGTACCCGCCGCGGCGGCTGAGGCTTTTTTGACGTGGCTTCGGGTTCAATCGCGGCAAATCGAACACCGCGTCTATGAGGTGACGGACACCTCCACCGTCATGCCATGAAATGCATCGGTCATGCCGACGAAGCTGCCAGACACCGGCATGGCTTGCCGGATGTCGCGCGCGACGGCCACGGGGATCAGGTTGAAGCCGCCGACGCTGCGGTTGGTTGGATCGAAGGTGATCCAGCCCGCACCCGGCACATAGACTTCCGCCCAGGCATGCGTCGAGCCAGCGCCCGTCGAGCCCAGCCGATCCTGGTCCGGATTGTGCAGATAGCCGGAGACGACCCGCGCGCCGAAGCCGAGACTGCGCACCGCCTCGGCGAACAAGACCGCGAAATCCCGGCACGATCCCCAGCCGCAATCGAGCGTCTCGACCGGCGACTGGGTGCCCTCAACCTCGCGGCTCTGATAGCTGATCCATTCCGCGACGCCGAGGCTCAGGTCCTTGAGCAGGGACAGCGTATCGGTCGGGTTGCTGCGAATGAAGCCTCGCGCCCAGATGCGCAATCGCCCCGCCTGATCCGGATATTGCTGGATGGTCAGCGCGCCGAGGTCGGTCCACTCGTCGTCGGAATAACGGAACGGGTAGGAAATGGCCGAGGCGGCGATGTCGAACACCGGCCAGGGAGCGGCATTGAGCAGGATATCCGCCACGCTGTCGATCACCAGCGTGTCGGTCATGCTCGCAAACGTCGCCGTGGCGACGGCGTTGCCGAAGACATCATGCGCCCAGGTCACCGCCGCGGTCGGCGCGATCGCCAAATTGTGCGACATCAGCCGAAGTTCGCGGCTTTCGCGCGGGCGAAGCATCAAGCGGTGCGGCCCAAGGCTCACCGGCTGGTGGAAGCGATAGACAGTCTTGTGACGGATTTTGAGCGCGCTCACCGAGAGCTCCACCAGGCAGGCCTGTGGGCGCCCTCCGATAGGGAGCGGCCCCGCCCCGCACGCATCCTACGTCGAACAACGCACTAAGCCGAGACCGATGAGCGTGCGGCCACGACTTCAGGCGAAAACGTTTTGCGAGCGCGTGAGCTCGCTTTCGGGAGCCACGCGTTCGTGCGTTTCGGCGACGCTCTTGATGCGGTAGCGCGGATCGCCTGGATCTCCGTCCGAGGCGGGAACGAGATGGCGAATTTCATAGGGACCCGGCGCCGACGATCGCAGCACCCTCGGTGCCAGCTCGACGAGCTGGCCGATATTGAACTTGTGAGCCACGACGCTCTCCTTTCGCGAGATTCGGAAGCATGACCGGGAGGAGTTCTCTCCCCCTGACACGGGGCGAGCGGTCTGCCGCTCGACGGTGTCCTAAGGCCTGCGTTTTGGCTGTTATCCCCATATATGGGGAGAATTCGGTCGAATTGCCATGGCTGTTGGAGCGAACCCGCGATTTCGGGGGATCGGCGGGCTTTGGGCCGATCGGAAAGCCAGCGCGCGGCGCGACGAAGTTTATTTCGGGCGATCCATTGCCCACCCCTGTGGTTATGGTAATTCATCCCCATGTAAGGTTGTTGCTCGAATGACGCGCTGGAGGCACCACGCGCAAGGCCGCCACTCCTTGGCGGCCTCGTTATCAGCAGCGTCGTCATGATCAGCAAATTATCGGCTTCTGAAACCGGCGAGCCCGGACGCAATCGACGTGAGGCGTCCTCATCGCGCGCTCGGAAGGCGGCCAAAGTCCAGAGAGCATGCGAACGACCCGCAAGACCGTCAACTTCGCCAATCCCTTCTCACTCGAGGGCGTCGGCCGCGTATTGCCGGCCGGCAATTACGAGGTCGTGACCGACGAAGAACTGATCGAGGGATTGTCGTTCCCGGTTCACAGGCGTGTCTCCACAATGATGCTGGTGCCGACGCAGTCCTCCCCGGGCGCGGTCGAGATGCTGACCATCGACCCGCGCCGCCTTGCGGAAGCGATAGACCACGATGCAGCGGATACCCGCAGAAAAGCCGGCCATGTCCCAGCCAAGTCGCCGTGACGCGGCCGCCGCGGCCGTCGCAACATCGAAAGCCGCCCCGATATGACAATCAGTTTTCCCAACCGCAGTCGTAGCTACGACGCGACGCGGCGCGCGGTTCGCTTTTGGGGACACGACCGTTCCATGGAGACCTCGTTCTTTGTGACAGCGGACGCCCTCAAGCAAATTCAACCCGACCTGCAATTCGATGCGGCCGAATTGCTGCGCGCCTTCGATATCAATCGCGACCGCATCTGCGCGGCCGCCGCGAAGGTCTATGCCCGAAGCAAGCGAGGCTCATACGATCTGAACGCGGCCGACGTTTGATATCGGCGCTTGCCTCTTGGGGCGTCACCGAAAAAGCCGAAAGGCATCATTGCCTGCCCAGACCGGTTTGCCGATGAGCAAACTGTCGGCAAGCACAGCGAGGACACAATGGCAAAAGAACAACCTGTGATTCAAAATGCAACGAAGCCCGGAAATCTGCGGGCAAATGTTCTGCCGACAGAGGGTTATGTCTTGTCGGTCGATGGAAAATTGAAAAAACGTTTCGAAACGGCCGATGCGGCCGCCGCCGAAGGCACAAAGCTGAAGCAAAGTTTTCCGATGATTCAGGTCGCGGTGTATGACGCCGCGGCGCGCAGCTATACGCCGATAGTCCCGCAAGAGAAGTGAGTGGCACGGTGATGATGGGTTCGCCCAACCGCAACGCCCGGGCAACGATCCTACGCGGCTGCCCGCCGCCGCAGGCGCTCGGATCGCGCAGGCGAATGCCGGCTACCCCTTAGCAGATAGGCCGTCCGAACGGATCGATCGGGGGTCGGCAAGCGGGCAGGATGCCCGCCACGCCCGCGCGCGGCCCTACCCCTCCGCCACCGCGTTCTGCGGCCATTGGCCGGCCTCGATCTTGGCGGCGGCGATCACCGCTTGCGTGCGGCTCTCCACCCCGAGCTTCTGCAGGATGGCGGAGACATGCGCTTTCACCGTCGCCTCGGAGACGCCGAGTTGGAAGGCGATCTGCTTGTTGAGCAGCCCCTCCGACAGCATCATCAGCACCCGCACCTGCTGCGGCGTGAGCGTCGCCATGCGTGCCATCAATTCGGCGGTCTCCGCGTCGGCGCCCGCGGTCAGATCGACGTCGGGCGGCGTCCACACGCCGCCCTTGAGCACGCGCGCGATCGCCGTGCGCATGGCCTCGACCCCGACGGTCTTGGGGATGAAGCCGGAGGCGCCGAATTCCATGCAGCGACGGATGGCGGCGGGATCGTCATTGGCCGAGACGACGATCACCGGCACGCTCGGATATTGCGCGCGCAGATACATCAGTCCGGAAAAGCCGCGCACGCCCGGCATGGCGAGATCGAGCAGGATGAGATCGACCTCGCCCGCGCCGTCGAGCAATTCGGCGACTTCGTCGAGCGTGCCGGCCTCGGCGATCTCGGCCCCCGCCAACAGGCCGTGCACCGCCTCGCGCAACGCCCCGCGAAATAGCGGATGGTCGTCGGCAATCACCAGCCGGTAATGCGAAGCCTCATTCAATGCCCGTGCACCCCCTTGATGCGACGATCAGCGTGCGCCCGACCCGTGTAAAAATCTACAGGATTTTGCAGCCGGACGGCGTGCCCATCCACCAAAGAAGTCGCGCGCTGGTGCGTTGCAGCATGCGTCCATCGCAAAGCGGCACGCCGCTCGCGTCCGGCGCATCCGCTGCAAGGCGGCTCAGCCTCCACGCGTCGCGCCGAGTTCTCGACGTCACCCGCGCCGCAACGAGATGGCGACGCTGCTGATCTGACTGCCGGGCGAGCTGATGATGACGGTCTGCCGGTTGCCGTGCGAAACCAGCGTCACCAGGGCGTTGAAGACATCACCCTCGACCCGCACCTCGATGCGTCCGGGCCGCGCCTTTCCGCTCAGCTTTCCGGCGAGGCTGCGCGTCAGCTCACTCCAATTGCCGCTGATTTCGCTGTCTTGGCTTTCCGCGTCGCTGCGCAGTTCGAATTTGTAGCTGTCGCTGGCGCAGCGGAGCGCCTGGTGCATCGTGGTGCCGCCGGCGTCGACCCGGTAGGTCGCCCGGCAGTGCAGGTTCTCCCGGCTGCCATTGGCGAGGTGGATTTGCCCGCGGCCGCTCCACACGCCGTCGAGCCCCGCAAAAGGCCCCACGGATCCCGCCGCGGCTGTTGCGGCCCAAAGGCCGACCGTGGCCACGGCGACGAGGCGTCCGACCGACGCTGCAAATGATGAATACATGACGACCTTCCGGTTATGTCTGCCTGCCCCTTTGGTCGTACCGGCCGGGCCGCCGGTTCATGCATGAATGAGATTACGGCAGGGGACGTGCGGATTCATGCCCCATGCACCCCCTACCGCCTGCCGCCAATGAATTGCAGCATCACCTCGCGGCTGTGGCCGCGGTGGCGATGCTCGATCAGATAAAGCCCCTGCCAGGTGCCGAGCGCGAGCTTGCCGCCGGCGACCGGCACGTGCAGCGAAACGCCGGTGAGCATGGCCTTCACATGCGCCGGCATGTCGTCGGGCCCTTCGACGTCATGGATCCAGGGCGCTTCTTCCGGCGCCAGCCGGTCGAGCGCGGCGACGAGGTCGGCCTGCACGTCGGGATCGGCATTCTCCTGGATAGTGAGCGAGGCCGAGGTGTGACGCAGGAACACCAGCAGCACCCCGTCGCCGGCACCGCATTGGGCGATGAAATTCGCCGCTTGCCCGGTGATCTCGGTAAAGCCCGTGCCCGGCGTGTCGACGCGCAAGGTGGCGCTGGCGATGAGCGCGGGGGTCGCGGCGCTGATGGCGGACAAGCGGCCGGGCATGGCGCGAGCGATTTACGTGCGCGACAGACCGTCTGTCGCGGTCGTGCTGGTGCAGCATGTCCTTCTGCAGCCGGGTGATGATCTCGACCAGCCGCCGCCAGGTATCGGCGATATAGGCGCGGGCGCGGTCGAGATCCTGCTGGTTCGGCAGCGTCATGGCGCCGTTCTTGTCGGGCTTGGCGCTCGGCGGTGGGATCGGCGCCGGCGGACGCGGCGGCGGCGGCGCGCGCAAGTCCGCGATCTGCCTCTGCAGGTCGGCGATCTGCTGCTTGAAGGTGGTGATCTGGTCCTGCAGGCGCGCGATCTCCTGTTCGAGTGCGGCGCGATCTTCCGGCACCGCTTGGCAGGCCCAGCCGGCCGTATGCGTGCTGCAATAGGTGACCCTGCCGGTGACATGGTCGAGGCGCAGGAAGCCGTCATCGACGCGATTGAAGCTGAAGCGGTTGGCGATGCCCGGCGGGGGTGGCGGGGCCGGCGGTGGCGGCTCCATCACGGCCCGGTCCTGATTTTTCGGCGGCGGAGCCGGCGGCGTCTGCGCGCGCTCCTCAGTCCTGGCCGGCGGTGTCTGCGCTGGCGCTGCCGCCGGCTTATTGGCGTTGGGCGCGGACGGCGCCGCCGGCGGCTGGTCCTGCGCCGTGGCCGACGCGGCGAGGCCGAGCAGCACGGCAAGGACGACGGCGTGAGCGACGGCTTGGGCAGGCTTCCGCATGCGATGTCCTTTCAGGTTGCCGGGCGTCAGCTTCCTGCGCTTCGATGGCATAAAGACTAACACCGGCCCGCGGCAGGCTTAAGGCGCAACCCGCCGGTTTGCCCTATCGCAGCGCACGCTGAGACCGCGAAAGCGCCGGGAAAATCGCCAGTATATATTGTTATATCAATAACTTATATGATTTCGCCGCTTTCTTGACTTCGCCTAACCCGATCAGTATGGTCCGCGCGGCTTTAAGGGCGGCGGGGCACGCGAATGCCTTTGAATCCATGCGGGTCGACAGCATGAGCGACGACTCGCGTGGACCGGGCGAGCGCAAGGAACCGTCGGACGACGAGGCTGCTCTCTCCGCGAGGCTCCAGCGTCTCGGCGAACGGCTCGCGACAGCGAACCGACCATCCGAAAACGGCTCCGGTCCTCGTCAGGCCGCCGATGCGTCGGCGTTCGCGCGCGGTTTCCGGCTTTCGACCGAGCTGGTGGCAGGCGTGTTGGTGGGCGCTGGGCTGGGCTGGCTCCTCGACCGCTGGCTCGGCACCACGCCGTGGGGGCTCATTGTGCTGCTACTGCTCGGCTTCGCCGCCGGGGTTCTCAACGTGATGCGCGCCGCGGGCGTTGTGCGCGAAAGACAAGTGAACGATTAGGCGTCATGGATCCCATTCACCAGTTCCAGATCGTCAACCTGTTTTCGATCGGCAAGCTCGGCGGCGCGGAAATCAACTTCACGAATTCCGCCCTGGCCATGTTGCTCGCCGTCATCCTGCTGACGCTGTTCCTGGTCGGCGCCACGGCGAGCGGCCGCGCGGTGCCGACGCGGCTGCAGTCGGCGGCCGAGCTGACCTACGAATTCGTCGCCAACATGCTGCGCTCGACCGCCGGCCACGAGGGGATGAGGTTCTTCCCCTATGTGTTCACGATCTTCATGTTCGTGCTGATGCTCAACCTGTTCGGGTTGATCCCCTACGGCTTCACGGTCACCAGTCACATCATCATCACCGCGGCGCTGGCGCTGATGGTGTTCTTGACCGTGGTCGGCTACGGGGTGATGCGGCACGGCTTCCACTTCTTCAATCTGTTCGTGCCCAAGGGCGTGCCGATCTACATCCTGCCGATGATCGTCGCGATCGAGATCCTCTCCTTCGTCTCGCGGCCGGTCTCGCACAGCGTGCGTCTGTTCGCCAACATGCTGGCCGGCCATATCGCGCTGCAGGTGTTCGCCGGCTTCATCATTCTCCTGGGCACCGCGATGGGCGCGATCGGCTGGATCGGCGGCGTGCTGCCGTTCGGCATGATCGTCGCGCTGTTCGCGCTGGAAACACTCGTGGCCGTGCTGCAGGCCTACGTCTTTGCCGTCCTCACCTGCATCTACCTCAACGATGCGATACACCCGGGTCACTGATAGCCCGACCGAACAAGCCGAATCACCAAAGAGGAGTTCATCATGGATCAAGTTACCGCTGCGGCATTGATGACGGCCGCGAAATATCTCGGCGCCGGCATCGCCGCGATCGGCATGGGCGGCGCCGGCGTCGGCGTCGGCATCATCTTCGGCAACTACCTTGCCGCGGCGATCCGCAATCCGTCGGCCGCGCAGGGCCAGTTCGGCAACCTGATCTTCGGCTTCGCCATCACCGAGGCGCTCGGCATCTTCTCGCTGCTGATCGCGCTGCTGCTGCTCTTCGCCCTCTGAGGACGCGCCAGGCGCCGGAGCCGAAACGATGGCCGAACCCACCACGCACAAGGCTAGCACCGAGGTGCCGGGACACGGCGGCTTTCCGCCGTTCAACTCCCATACTTTCCCCTCGCAGCTCGTCTGGCTGGTCATCACCTTCGTGCTGCTCTACGCGCTGATGGCGAAATGGGCGCTGCCGCAGGTCGGCCGGGTCATCGAGAACCGGCAGAAGCGCATCGCCGACGATTTCGCCGAAGCCGAGCGGGCGAAGGCGCAATCGGAAGAGGCGCTCGCCGCTTATGAGACGGCGCTGGCCGAGGCGCGCAGCCGCGCCCAGGCGATCGCCAGCGAGGAGCGCGAGCGCGAGACGGCCGCGGCCGACGCGAGCCGTCAGCGGACCGAAGCCACGCTCAACGCCAAGCTGGCCGAAGCGGAGAAGACCATCGCCGCCACCAAGCAGGCGGCCATGGGCAATGTGCGCGGAATCGCCGAGGACGCCGCCGCGGCGATCGTCGAGCGGCTGATCGGCAGCACGCCGAGCGAGCAAGCGGTTTCGGCCGCTGTCGCCGACGTGCTGAAGCGCTGAGGAGGCGGCCGCATGCTGCACGAAGCTGAATTCTGGGTCGCGCTGGGTTTCATCGTCTTCCTCGGCCTGCTCGGCTATCTCGGCGTGCACCGCCAGGTCGCCAAGTCGCTCGACGACCGCGCCGCCCGCATCAAGGCGGAGCTCGACGAGGCCAAGAAGCTGAAGGACGAGGCGATGGGGTTGCTCGCCGACTATCAGCGCAAGCGCGGCGAGGCGGAGCACGAGGCGGCCGACATCATTGCCGGCGCCAAGGCCGAGGCCGAGCGGCTCGCCGCCGACGCCAGGGCCAAGGTCGAGGAATTCGTCACCCGGCGCACCAAGCTGGCCGAAACCAAGATCGCGCAGGCCGAGGCGCAAGCCGCCGCCGATGTGCGCGCCGCCGCCGCGGAAGCCGCGGTCGCCGCCGCCGAGAAGATCCTCGCCCAGCAGGCCAAGGGCGAGCTCGCCAGCGCGCTTGTGGCCAAGGGCATCGAGGACGTGCGCAAGAAGCTGAACTGACCGGCGCTATCTGCGCCGGACCGCGCGCACAGACGCACCAACCGCCCCCGCCGTTGCGCACCACCGCCATGCGGCGGTTGCACGGGCATTGCGCAGAATAACTTTGCCTCCAGGATTCACGCGCTGATTCGTTCGCCGGCAGCCGGCCTGGCGATTATCCGCGCGCCGCCGGCGCGCCGCGTGATCGCCGACACGCGCGCCCTCAAGAAGCGCGGTGATCGACCTGCGCGGCTGGTGATCCTGCGCTAACGCCGCGGCTTGCGCCGGCTATGGCTTCGCCGCGCCGGCTTCTGCGGCTTGGCGCCCAGCGGATCGAAGCCGACATAGATCACGTATGAATTGATGGCGCTGGTCGGCTGCGGCATCGGGAAGGCGATGTCGGGCTCGACATGGGTGAAGGTGACGCGGTCGACCGCATTGTTGACGGTGACGGGGATGATCGCGAGCTTTGTCGTGATCGTGGTCGGATTGATGCCTTCATGCACGACGGCGACGCGCAGCGGCACATCGATCGTGCCGGGTCCGCCGGCCGGCCCGGTGATGACGCGGCCTTCGATGCCGACCTTGATGCTCAAGAGCCCGGCATTGAGATGGCATTCGCGCGCAGTGTTGACGATCGAGCCCTGGTAGCGCACGTCGAGCGGCGCCGGCTCGCCGGGCCCCGGCTTGCTGCCGATCATCAGGGTTGCCGCGCCGGTGCGCACGCGGATGTCCGGACAGGGCGTGTCGTTTTCCGCGGCCGCGACTTCGGCATTGACGACGCCGGCGGCGCTGCCGCTCTTCTTCGGCGCGATGCCGAAGACGTTGAGCTTGACGGTATCCAGGCTCACGCTGTTGCTGCTGCAGGCGCCAAGGCCCAGCCCCAAGACGAGGCCGATCGCCGCCAGGCCCGCCAGCCGCGCCGTCCGTCTGTTCCGCTCCCACCCCATTGGCCGACCTTTGTTTTTCCCCGATGTGCCCAGCCTTATAGCAAGCCAAGCATGGCAAGCCCAAGGCATCCCGGTCTCGTGAGCCCAGTGGGAATCCGATGCGGGCGCCACGGCTCAGTCCGGGTCATCGCGCAGGCGGGCGTAGAGCAGATGGTCCTGCCACAGCCCGTTGATGCAGAGATAGCCGCGAGCATAGCCCTCGCGCTTGAAGCCGGTCTTTTCCAGCAGACCGATCGAGGCGGCATTGGCGGGAAGGCAGGCCGCCTCCAGCCGGTGCAGCCGCAGCGAGCGGAAGCTGAACGGGACCAGCGCGCGCACCGCCGCGGTCATATAGCCCTGGCGGGCAAAGGGGGCGCCGACCCAGTAGCCGATGGAGCCGGCTTGCGCCACGCCGCGCCGGATATTGGCGAGGGTGAGCCCGCCGACCAGGGCATTGTCGCTGCTGCGGAAGATCAGGAAGGCATAGGCGAGATCGTTACGCTGGTCCTCGGCATAGCGCCTGATGCGGCGGCGGAAGGACGCCCGGGTGAGGTCGTCGGCCGGCCAGGTCGGTTCCCAGGGCGTGAGGAAGTTGCGGCTCTGCTCGCGCAAGGTGGCCCAGGCCGGGTAATCGCCGATCAGCGGCAGGCGCAGATGGACGCCCGGCCCGGTAACGGCCGGCAAATTCTCACTGAGGCTGACCGTGCGGAAAAACGCCATGGACAGTTAAACGGGGCGGTGCGGCGGCGTTCCGATCACGCCGCGCGGCGCACCAGACTTTCTGCGATCGCCGCGGTGCTTTCAAGGCCATTGCCGGGTCCGAGCGCGGCGATCGCCGGCCGGCTGCGGGCGATCAGGAGGCGCCCGGCCGCACGGGCGCTCTCGACGGTGACCGCATCGATCTTGGCGACGATTTCGTCGAGCGGAACCGGGCGGTTATAGGCCAGCATTTGGCGCGCCAACTGACCGATGCGCGCCTCCGAGCTTTCCAGCGCCATCAGCGAGCCGGCCCGCATCTGCGCCTTGGCGCGGTTGACCTCGGCCTCGTTGATGGTCTCGGTGGCGCCGGCGATCTCGTCGATCACCACGCGCATGAGCTCGGGCGCGTCGGCCTGGTCGGTGCCGGCATAGAGGGCGAACAGGCCGGTGTCGGCATAGGGCATGTGGAACGCGTGGATGGCGTAGCAGAGCCCGCGCGCTTCCCGCACCTCCTGGAACAGGCGTGAGGACATGCCACCGCCCAGCACATTGGTGAAGACCTGCAGGCTGTAGAGCTGCGCGTCGGTGATGGCGAGGCCCTCGAGCGCGACCGCGATATGCACCTGCTCGAGATCGCGCTGCTCGACCCGCGTGCCGCCCCCGAAGCGGGCGAGCTCCGGCACCGGCGCCGCCGGGCCGGCGAAACCGGCGAAGCGCTTTTCCGCTTCGGCGACGATCACCGCATGCTCGACCGCGCCGGCGGCCACCACCAGCATGTCGGGCCCACGGTAATTGCGTGCAAGATAGTCGCGCAGGCGCGCCGGGGTGAACGAACGCACGGTCGTCGGCGTGCCGAGAATGGAGCGGCCAACGGCCTGCTTGGGAAAGGCAAGCTCCTGCAAGCGGTCGAACACCAGGTCGTCCGGCGCGTCCTCGGTGGCGCCGATCTCCTGCACGATGACGTTCTGCTCGCGCTTGAGCTCGGCGGCATCGAAGGTCGGTTCCCCCAGGATGTCGGATAGCACATCGAGCGCCAAAGGCACGTCGTCCTCGAGCACGCGCGCGTAATAGGCGGTCGTCTCGACACTGGTGGAGGCGTTGAGATCGCCGCCGACCGCCTCGATCTCCTCGGCGATCTCGCGCGCGCTGCGCCGGCGCGTGCCCTTGAACGCCATGTGCTCCAAGAGATGCGAAATGCCGTGCTCGTCGTCGGTCTCGTCGCGGCTGCCGGAGCCGACCCAGACACCGAGCGCGGCGCTTTTCAGATGCGGCATGTCGTCGGTCACCACCGACAGGCCGGAGGGAAGCCGGGTCACTTGCACGCTCATGCCGCTGCTCCTTCACGCGCCGCCCGCGAGGCCGACGCTACAAACCGTTCCACTGCCGCCTGGTCCGCCGGCAGCACCGTGACCCGCTCGCGCCGCCCCGACAGATCGGCGAGCCAGTCAGGCAAATTCGGCGTGACGCCGCAAGCTTCACGCACCGCATCGGGGAATTTGGCGGGATGCGCCGTCGACAGGACCACCATGGGCACCGCCGGATCGCGCGTTTCCTTCTCGGCCACCGCCAACGCCACCGCCGTATGCGGATCGGCGCAGTAGCTCGCCTCGCGCATCCAGGCGCGCATGGTGGCGGCACGCTCCTGCTCGTCGGCGCGGTCGGCGGAAAACAGCGCGCGCAACGCCGCGAGCGCGTGGGCGGACACGGCGAAGCGGCGCGACTGGGCGAGCGAGCCCATCAGCGCGGCGACTTCCGTGGCGTCGCGTTCATAGGCCTCGAACAGCAGGCGCTCGAAATTCGAGGAGACCTGGATGTCCATCGACGGCGACGCGGTGGCAATGACCTCGCGCAGCGCATATTCACCTGTCGCAAATGTGCGGGCGAGGATGTCGTTGACGTTGGTCGCCACCACCAGGCGGTCAATCGGCAGCCCCATGCGTTGCGCCACGAAGCCCGCATAGACGTCGCCGAAATTGCCGGTCGGCACGGTGAAGGCGACCTTGCGGTGCGGCGCGCCGAGCGCCACCGCGGCGGTGAAGTAATAGACGGCCTGCGCCACGATGCGCGCCCAGTTGATCGAATTGACGCCGGACAGCCGCACCCGGTCGCGGAAGGCGTGGTGGTTGAACATGGCCTTCACCAAGGCCTGGCAATCGTCGAACGTGCCTTCGATCGCCACCGCGTGCACATTGGCGTCGGCGACTGTGGTCATCATGCGCCGCTGCACCTCGGAGATGCGGCCGTGCGGGAACAGCACCACGACGTCGACCTGGGCGCGGCCGCGGAAGGCTTCGACCGCGGCGCCGCCGGTGTCGCCCGAGGTGGCGACGACGATGGTGGTGCGCTCGCCGCGCTCGCGCAGCACGTGGTCCATCAGGCGCGCCACGAGCTGCATGGCGAGGTCCTTGAAGGCGAGCGTCGGCCCGTGGAACAGCTCGAGCACGAACAGGCTGGGTCGGAGCTGGATGAGCGGCGTCACCGCCGGGTGGCGGAAACTTCCATAGGCCTCCTGCGCCATGCGGCTGAGGTCGGCCTCGGCGATGCCGTCGCCGATGAAGGGCTGCATGACCTCGACCGCGACTTCGGCGTAGGGCCGTCCGGCAAAGCCGGCGATGGTCTCGCTGCCGATCGCCGGCCAATGCTCGGGCACATAGAGGCCGCCGTCGCGGGCAAGGCCAGCGAGCATCACCTCGACGAAACCGAGCGGGGCGGCATGGCCCCGGGTTGAGACATAACGCATTGATTAGACAACGTTTTCTTCGCCGGCCGCGACGGACCGAAGGGGCACACTAGCCCTCGACAGGGGCGCGCTCAAGCGCGCCGGCGGCGGCGCACCAGCCAGCGGATATAGAGCCCGGCGAGCAGCAGCGCGCCGCCGAACCAGGTCAGCGCATATTGCAGGTGGCTGTCGGGCAGGTTGACGACGAGCTTGCCAGGCTTGGGCCAGCCGCCGGGCGGAACCGGGGATTCCTGCTCGATATAAAACGGCGCGTAGTCCGGCCAGTCCTTGGCTGCGGCGATCGCCTTGATGTCGCGCGCGTACCAGACGTTGTTCTTGGTGTCGGCGGCCGGGGTGAAGGAGCCGCTCGTTTCCGGCCAGCGCAGCACGCCGATGATGTTGACGACGCCGTGCGGCGCGCCTTGCGCGCGGCTCGCCGGGTCCTTGCGGTCAAGCGGCACGAAGCCGCGGTCGACGATGACGATGCTGCCGCCGGCCAGCCGCGCCGGAGCGAACACCCAATAGCCCGGACCCTTGACGTCGGGGCGGAAGGCGGAGCCGGCGGTGTAGATCAGCGCTTCCTGGCCGGGCAGGAATTCGGCGGGGAAGGTGACGCGGTGATATTCGAGGCCCTGCGGCTTGAGCGTGGGCCAGTCGGTGCGCGCCGGCAGATCCTGCGGCGGCGCCGCGAGCTCGGCGTTCAACGTCGCGATCAGGTTGTGTTTCCAGGTGCGACGGTCGAGCTGCCAGATGCCGAGCCCGATCAGCACCGCGATGCCGACCGCCACCAGCACGCTCGCTTCGATCACGCCGCTGCGCGCAGGCTTTGCCGCGGGATCCCTCACGGCTCGCTCCGCCGTTCCAGCCTGCCCTCCTGCGCCTTGTGATGATACTGCAAGGCAATCATCAGCCCCTTGATCGGGCGCAGCGGCCCCAGCGTCAGGATCAGGATCAGCGGCAGCCACAGCACCGCGTGCACCCAATAAGGCGGCTGGTAGGCGATCTCGGTGGCGAGCGCGGCGAAGACCACGATGAAGCCGCCGATGAGAATCACGAAGACCGCCGGGCCGTCGCCAGCATCGGCGAAGCTGTAGTCGAGGCCGCAATGCTCGCAACGCGGGCGCAGATCCAGGAAGCCCCGGAACAGGCGGCCCTCGCCGCAGCGCGGACAGCGGCCGCGCAGGCCGCGCCCGATGGGCAGATCGCCCGTCAGCGGTGCATGTTCAGTCATTGGATCATCCTTCAACGCAAAAGGGCGGCGTTACCGCCGCCCCCTGTCTGCGAAACCCGCAAAACCGTCACCCCGGATGCACGGCGCTGGCGCCCCACACATATATGCAAGCGAACAGGAACAGCCATACCACGTCGACGAAGTGCCAGTACCAGGCGGCGAATTCGAAGCCGAGATGCTGGGTCGGGGTGAATTGGCCCTTCATCACCCGGGCGAGGCAGACGATGAGGAAGATGGTGCCGATGATGACGTGGGCGCCGTGAAAGCCGGTGGCCATGAAGAAGGTGGCGCCGTAGATGTTGCCGGCAAAGTGGAAGGCGGCTTCCGAATATTCATGCGCCTGAACGGCGGTGAAGGTCATGCCGAGCAGGACGGTCAGCACCAGGCCCCATTTCACGCCCTGCCGGTCGTTCTCCAAGAGCGCGTGGTGCGCCCAGGTGACCGTGGTGCCAGAGGTGAGCAGGATCAGGGTGTTGAGCAGCGGCAGGTGCCAGGGATCGAACGTCTCGATGCCCTTGGGCGGCCACACGCCATGCGTGACGGCAAGCCGGCCGACCTCATTGGCGGCGTCGGGGAACAGGGCGGTATTGAAATAGGCCCAGAACCAGGCGACGAAGAACATCACCTCGGAGGCGATGAACAGGATCATGCCGTAGCGGTGGGAGATCTGCACCACGCGGGTATGGAAGCCCTCGAACTGGGCCTCGCGGATCACATCGCGCCACCAGCCGATGAAGGTGTAGAGCACGCCGATGACGCCGACGCCGAAGACCAGCGGCGCCGCGGCATAGAGGTGGTGCATCCAGCTGATGGCGCCAACCGCGGTGATGAACGCGGAGATGGAGCCGACCGCCGGCCACGGGCTCGGTTCGACCAGGTGATAGTCGTGGTGCGGTTTGGCGTGCGCGTCGGCCATCGTCGTCTCCGTTCCAGTCCCTTGAGGGCGGCGCGGCCGCCCCCGTCAGTCCCCTGTTATAGCTTCTCTAGCGGCTTACGCCGAGCCTCCGCCACCGGCCGCGCGTCGGGCTGGCGGTAGAACGTATAGCTCAGCGTGATGGTGTTGAGGTCGTCCTGATCGCTGTCCTTGACGATCGCCGGATCGACATAGAACACCACGGTCATCTCGCGCGTCTCGCCCGGCTGCATGGTCTGCTGGGTGAAGCAGAAGCAGTTGATCTTGGTGAAATAGGCCCCGACCGTGGCCGGCGAGACATTGTAGGAGGCAAGCGCCGTGACCGTGCGCGCGGCCTGGTTGACCACCTTGTAGTGGACGGTCGCCACCTCGCCGATGCGCAGATTGATCTCGGTCTGCTCCGGCGTGAAGCGCCAGGGCAGGCCGGGCTGCACGTTGGAATCGAAGCGGATGGCGAGCCGGCGGCCAAGCGCCTTTTCCGGCGCGGCCTTCGCCACCTGCGGCGTACCGCCGAAGCCGGTGGTGCGGCAGAACCAGTTGTAGAAGGGCACCGCCGCGAAAGACGCGCCGACCATCAGCGCGACCACGACGCCGCAGGCGCCGGCGACCAGGACGTCGCGCTTGAGCGGTCGATTATGCGGGCGGGCGGTCATGGCGCGGCGCGGCTCATAGCGGGCGGACCAGCATGCCCGGACCCTTTACCAGGGTGATGACGTAGAACAGGATCACCAGGGCGGCGAGCGCGAGCGCGATGGCGACGGAACGCGAGCGCCGGGCGCGCTTCTGCGCCTCTGTCAGCACGATACGGTCCTTGTCGTGGCCTTGCTCGTTCATCGCGATGTCCACGGCCGGCCCTCGCGCGCATTACGCGATCAGCCCGCCGAAGCCGCGCTCGACCAGCAGCACGGCAAACAGCAGGAACAGATAAAGGATGGAGAAAGCGAACAGGTTGCGGCTGGCGCGGTCGGCGGGACGGCGCTCGGCGAAGACCTGAAAGGCGAGCGCCAGCATGATGGCGCCGGTGACGACCGCAGTGGCGCCATAGAGCCAGCCGGCATAGCCGAGCAACCAGGGCGCGACGCCCAGCGGCACCAGGATGAACGTGTGTAGCAGGATCTGCCAGCGCGTGTTCTGGTCGCCCTTGACCACCGGCAGCATGGGAATGCCGGCGCGGGCGTAATCGTCGGTGCGGTAGAGCGCGAGCGCCCAGAAATGCGGCGGGGTCCAGAAGAAGATGATGAGGAACAGGAGCACCGGCTCGAGCGAGAGCGAACCGGTCGCCGCCGCCCAACCGATCATCGGCGGGAAGGCGCCGGCGGCGCCGCCGATGACGATGTTCTGGGTGGTCCAGCGCTTGAGGCCGATGGTGTAGATGACGACGTAGAAGAATATGGTGAAGGCAAGCAGCGCCGCGGCGAGCGTGTTCACCAGCAGCCCGAGCACCACAACGGCGAAGCCGGCCAGCGTCGCGCCGAAGGCGAGCGCCTCGCCGGGCTTGACCCGGCCCATCGGTATCGGGCGGCGCGCGGTGCGGGTCATGCGGGCGTCGATGTCGGCGTCGTACCACATGTTGAGGGCGCCGGCGGCGCCCGCCCCGACCGCGATGCAGAGCAGCGCGGTGAAGGCGATCAACGGATGGATGGACATCGGCGCCACCGCGAGGCCGGTGAGCGCGGTGAACACCACCAGCGACATCACCCGCGGCTTCATCAGCGCGAGGTAATCGCTGAAGTCGGCGAGACTGGGCTCGGCCTGGCCGCGCGTGGCGGCGACCGAAACCGGCCGATGATAGTCTGCGCCTTCACTGACAAGCGACATGCAAGCTACGCCTTGATCCAATCTGCAAATCCGTCATCCATCGAGGGCCACCGTCGTGGCCGCCTCAGGATGACGGCTGCCGGGCATGCGGTCCGCCGCCGCTACTTGATCTGCGGCAGGGTTTCGAACTGGTGGAACGGCGGCGGCGAGGACAGCGTCCATTCCAAAGTGGTGGCGCCCACGCCCCACGGATTGTCGCCGGCGCGCCGCTTTTTCACGAAGGCCTCGATCAGGCCGATGAAGAAGATGATCACGCCGATGCCCGAGATATATGACCCGAAGGACGAGATTTCGTTCCATCCGTGGAACGCGTCGGGGTAGTCGACATAGCGGCGCGGCATGCCGGCGAGGCCGAGGAAGTGCATCGGGAAAAAGATGATGTTCACGCCGATGAACGTGACCCAGAAGTGCAGCTTGCCGATGGTCTCGTTGTACATGTAGCCGCTCATCTTCGGGAACCAGTAGTACCAGCCGCCGAAGATGGCGAAGACCGCGCCGAGCGAGAGCACGTAGTGGAAGTGCGCCACGACGTAATAGGTATCCTGCAGCACGCGGTCGACGCCGGCATTGGCCAGCACGACGCCGGTGACGCCACCGACGGTGAACAGGAAGATGAAGCCCATGGCCCACAGCATCGGCGTGCGGAATTCGATCGAGCCGCCCCACATTGTGGCGATCCAGGAGAAGATCTTCACGCCGGTCGGCACCGCGATCACCATGGTGGCGGCGATGAAGTAGGCCTGCGCGCCGGTCGACAGGCCGACCGTGTACATGTGATGCGCCCAGACCACGAAGCCGATGCCGCCGATCGCGACCATGGCGTAGGCCATGCCGAGATAGCCGAACACCGGCTTTTTGGAGAAGGTGGCGACGATCTGGCTGATCATGCCGAAGCCGGGAAGAATGAGGATGTAGACTTCCGGATGGCCGAAGAACCAGAACAGGTGCTGGAACAGCACCGGGTCGCCGCCGCCGTGGCCGGCGAAGAAGGTGGTGCCGAAATTGCGGTCGGTGAGCAGCATGGTGATGGCGCCGGCGAGCACCGGCAGCGACAACAAGAGCAGGAACACCGTCACCAGGATCGACCACACGAACAGCGGCATCTTGTGCAGCGTCATGCCCGGCGCGCGCATGTTGAAGATGGTGGTGATGAAGTTGATGGCGCCGAGGATCGAGGAGGCGCCGGCCAGATGCAGCGCCAGGATGACGAAGTCGACCGCCGGGCCCGGATGGCCCGATGTCGATAGTGGCGCATAGAGCGTCCAACCGGTACCGGCGCCGAGCGAACCGGGTTCGCCCTCCACGAACATCGAGGAGATGAGCAGCGCAAAGGAGGCCGGCAGCAGCCAGAAGGAAACATTGTTCATGCGCGGGAACGCCATGTCGGGCGCCCCGATCATCAGCGGCACGAACCAGTTGCCGAAGCCGCCGATCATCGCCGGCATGACCATGAAGAAGATCATGATCAGCCCGTGCGCCGTGGTGAACACGTCGAACTCGTGCGGGCTCGGGAAGAACTGGATGCCGGGGTTCTGCAGCTCCATGCGGATGGCGATCGACAGCAGTCCGCCGATGACGCCGGCCATCAGCGCGAACACCAGGTACATCGTGCCGATGTCCTTGTGGTTCGTCGAATAGACGAAACGCCGCCAGCCGGTCGGATGGTGACCGTTGGTTTCGTGCCCCGCATGCGCAGCCGCTGTGCTTGCCATTGCTCTTGTCCCTTAGAACGCTGTCATCGTCGTCTTTTTATTATTGTTATATTCGCTAAATTCTATCTATCACCGGAGCGCCGCCGAGGCGAGCGTTGTCGCGTGCGGCGCGTCGGCTTTCGGCTTGGCCGCGGCCTTGGCGACAACGGCGGTCGGCGTGATCGGCGCGGTGCTGGCGTATTTCTTTTTCGCCTCGGCGACCCAGGCCGTGTACTCCTTGTCGCTCACCACATGCACCACGATCGGCATGAAGGCATGGCCGCGCCCGCACAGTTCGGAGCACTGGCCGTAATAGGTGCCGACGCGCTCGGCCTTGAACCAGGTCTCGTTGATGCGGCCGGGGATGGCGTCGATCTTGATGCCGAAGGACGGCACCGCGAAGGAATGGATGACATCGGCGCCGGTGGTGAGCACCTTCACCACCTTGTTGACCGGCACCACCATCTCGTTGTCGACCGTCAGCAGCCGCGGCTGGCCCGGCTTGAGGTCCTTGGTCTGCACCATCAGCGAATCGAACTCGAACTTGTCGTCCGGATAGCTGTAGCTCCAGAACCACTGCTTGCCGGTCGCCTTCACGACGACGTCGGGCTTGGGCACCTTGAGCTCCAGGAAGAGCAGGCGGAACGAGGGCACCGCGATGGTCACCAGGATCAGCACCGGCACCACGGTCCAGATCACCTCGATCAGGGTGTTGTGGGTGGTGCGCGAGGGCACCGGATTGGCGCGGGCGTTGAAGCGCACCATCACGATCACCAGGAGCGCCAGCACGAACAGCGCCACCGCCCCGATGATCCAGAGCAAGAAGTCGTGGAACCAGACGATGTCGGCCATCACCGGCGTAGCCGGCTTTTGCAGGCCGATTTCCCAGGGCTGCGGCTCGCCGGTGGTCGCGGCCAATGCCGCATGGGCAGCAAAAACGGTCACAGACGTGACAAGAAAAGCGATAAATCGCCTGAGCACCAGCATCGTCTAATGCGCTCCCTCGCTCGACGAAAACGACGGCCGTTGGGCGGACCTTTTGTTGGTATCGCCCGCCCCCGGCACGATGTCTATCCCACGGAACACGCCACTGCTGCCACGGGCGTGGCATTTTGCTCGGTGCGGCGGGACAATCCAGTTTTTCAAACCACAATTCCGCGAGCCCCGCAATGCATCTATATTTCACTCCCGCAACAATGCGTTCCCCGCAAAAGGGCTCGCTTGCATAAACCTTGCCGGCTTCGGGAAAAGCCCGGGAGTGCCGCATTTACGCCATGAGGCGGTGCCTGGAAAAGGCGTCAGGCGCCCCGCGCCGGGCCCACAGCCTTGCTTGACAGGGCCAGATGGGCGTGACCCAAGGGGCTAGCTGGACGCAACTGGCGGGGCGGCGATTCGCGGCGGCGGATGGAAGGCCGGCGCAGCTGCAGGCCAAGGGATTGAGCGATGGGCATTTTCCGGCACATCCGAGAGGCGCTCGCGCCGCGGCCAGGGGTCCTGCTCGGGAGCTTGCTCCTGGGCCTGGGGCTCACGCTGGCGGCGAGCGCACCGGCGGCGGCGCAGGGCGCGGTCAAGTCGGTGCACAAGGACTGGCAGGTCCGCTGCGACACCCCGCCGGGGGCAAAAAGCGAGCAATGTGCCCTGATCCAGAGCGTCACCGCCGCGGATCGCGCCAATATCGGCCTGACCGTGATCGTGCTGAAGACGGCCGACCAGAAGAGCCGGCTGATGCGGGTGGTGGCGCCGCTTGGCGTGCTCCTGCCCTCCGGCCTCGGCCTCAAGATCGACAATGCCGATATCGGCCGCGCCGGCTTCGTGCGCTGCCTACCCAATGGCTGCATCGCCGAGGTGGTGATGGACGACACGCTGATCAACAAGCTGCGCAACGGCAAGACGGCGACCTTCATCATCTTCCAGACGCCGGAGGAAGGCATCGGCTTCCCCATGAGCCTCGCCGGGTTCGCCGAAGGCTACGACGCACTGCCGTAAGACATACTATCCTGCTCCTTCCCCACCCGGGACGCAGCGTATGCGCGCCCGGGTGGGGCCAGAGTTGCAGCATTGCGTGTCGCCCTGGATTGCGGCTCGCGGCCTTCTCCGCGCCGGAATGACAGGATAACTGGTCTGGCTAACCGCCCTTGTCCCTGCTGGCAATGCCATTAGTGTCGGCGCGTCAAGACCGCGTGCAGAAGCGGGGCAGATGAGGAATCGTGAAGCTGGGGTTTGTCGGTCTCGGCGCCATGGGCGAATTGATCGTCCCGCGCCTGATGGCGGCCGGGCACGAGGTGACCGGCTGGAATCGCTCGCCGGCAAAGGGCGCAGCTCTGATCAAGCAGGGTATGCGCTGGGCGGACACGCCGCGCGAGGTCGCCGCGCAATCCGACATCGTCTTTTCCATCGTCACCGATGCGAAGGCCGTGCGCGCCGTGGCGCTGGGGCCGGACGGCGTCATTTCCGGCATCAAGCCGGGCGGCATCTTCATCGACATGAGCACCATCGAGCCGGACGAGAGCCGCGCCGTCGCCGCCGAAATCGCGCAAGGTCGGCGCCATCATGCTGGACGGCCCGCTTTCCGGTTCACCGGTGACCGTCACGCAGGGCAATGCCTCGATCATGATCGGCGGCGACGAAGCGGCCTACGAGCGGGTGAAGCCGGTGCTGCTCGCCATCGGCCCGAAGGTGACGCGCATCGGCGGCAACGGGCTTGCCTGCCAGATGAAGATCGCCGTCAACCTCCTGCTGATGGTCGAGGTGATCTGTTTCGGCGAGGCGGTGGCGCTCGCCGAGAAAGGCGGCGTCGCCCGCGAGGTCGCGCTCGACGCCATCCTCAAGAGCGTCGCCGCCTCGCCGGTGCTCGGCTATCGCGGGCCCTTCATTCTCGAGGGCAAGATGCCGGCGGTGCCGCTTGCCGACGTGACGCTGCAGCAGAAGGACATGCTGCTCGCGCTCAATCTCGGCCGCACGCTGGGCTCGCCGGTGCCGCTCGCCGCCGCCGCCAATGAGATGATGAACGCCTGCCGCGGCCTCGGCATCGACGCCAACGATTTCGTGGTCGCACACCGGGTCTACCGCCGGCTTGGCGGACAAGAATAAGAATTGGAGGACAGTCATGACATCGCAGGGTGAGAAGATCGGCTCGGCGCTGGCCAAGGCCATCAAAGGCACGTCCGCCAGGATGAAAGAGGAAACGCCGGGCGCCAAGATGTATCGCACGAACATGCGCAACGTGCCCAAGGTCGAAGGCCTCAAGCGCGAGGACGGCTGGGTCGACATGCAGGTGCAGTTCCTGATCGACAAGAAATCGGCCGGCGCCGACAACGTGGTCGGCTGGACCGTGCTCAAGCCGGGCGCCAGCCACGAAAGCCACCGCCATCACAATTGCGACGAGTTCTTCATCGTGCTGAAGGGCAAGGGCCACATCATCACCGAGCACGGCCTCGAACCGTCAGGCGAAGGCGACGTGGTCTATTCGCCGCGCGACTGCTGGCACGGCTTCAACAACACATCGAACGAAGACGTGGTGCTGGTCTGGGGCTGGATGGGCGCCGGCTCGATCGAGGATTCCGGCTACCAGGTGCATCCGGAGAGCCACAAGACGTAGTCACCACAAGACAATCGCCGCGGCGCAGCCTCGGGCTCACTTTACCCTCCCCCTTGTGGAGAGGGTCGCGAGCGAAGCGAGCGGGGTGGGGGGTCGTCTTTACCTCGCATGACCCCCACCCCGACCGCCGTCGCTACGCTCCGGCGATCGACCCTCCCCACAAGGAGGAGGGAAAGAAGAAGAGAGGACGTGCAATGACAAACCCCTGGGACGCACCGCTGATCAACAAAGGCATGACCGCGCAGCTTGCCGCGCGCCGCGCGGCGCTCGCCGCCGGCGAGCAGCCGCTCGGCTGGAAGCTCGGTCTCGGCGCGCCCGCCACCATGGAAAAGCTCGGGCTCAAGGGACCGCTGGTCGGCTTCCTGCTGCAGCGCGCGCTGTTGCCCTCCGGCAGCACGGTGTCGCTCAAGGGCTATCTGAAACCGGTGGCCGAGCCGGAGATCTTCGTGCGCATGGCGCGCGATCTCCCGAGCGGCGCCACGCCCGAGACGGCGCTCGCCGCGGTCAAGGAGATCGGGCCGGCGATCGAGCTTGCCGATCTCGATCCGGTGCCGACGCCGGACAATCTCGACGCCGTGCTCAGCGGCGACATTTACCAGCGCCATGTGCTGCTCGGCGACAAGACGCGCGCCACGGGCAGCCTGAGCGGCATCACCTCGCGCGTCATGCGCCGCGGCGCGGAGGTCAACCGCACGAACGATCCGGAAGCGCTCACCGGCAAGCTGCCGGAGCTCGTCGCGCTCACCGCCAATCTGCTCGCGTCCTTCGGCGAGCGGCTGTCCGCCGGCGACATCATCATCACCGGTTCCATCACCCCGCCGCCGATGATCGAGCCAGACGAGACCGAATTCGTGCACGCCGTCGACCCCATCGGCGAGGTGCGCGTGACGTTCACGCGGGACTGAGCGATGCTGCTGGTCAAGACCTATCTCGATCGCAGCCGCATCCACGGCATCGGCGTGTTCGCCGCCGAACGCATCGCCAAGGGCGCCAAGATGTGGCGCTTCGTGGAGGGCTACGACCGCTGCTATTCGCTCAAGCAGTTCAGGAAGCTGCCGAAGCCCGCGCGCGAGTTCATGAAGAACTACGCCTATCGTGTCGACGGCGAGGTGCTGTTCACCGTCGACAACGACCGGCACATGAACCATTCCGACAAGCCCAACACCGTCCTCAAGAGCGGCTACGTCATCGCCCGCCGCGCCATCCGCGAGGGCGAGGAGATCACCGTCGACTACCGCGAATTCGACCCGGCGCTGTGCGCGGCGTTTTTAAGCAAGAAATAACCCCCAACCGTACGCCGTCGCGGCTTTGATCGAGATCAATGGCGGGCGCCGCGCCGGCCTTTATATACGTATTAATGAATATATTTTTGCGCCCCGCCGCGGGCCGCAAACGACAATGGAGACAGGCGACATGATTAGCGACTGGTCGGAGCTCACCAAGGACCTGAAAGGCCTGATGCGCAGCCTGCGTGGCGATACGCCCGACGTCATGAAAGCCTTCTCCGGCCTGGCGCAGGCCGCGCTGGTGCCCAAGGCGCTCGACGGCAAGACCAAGGAGCTGATCGCCATCGGCATCTCGGTCGCCATCCGCTGCGACGACTGCATCGCCTTCCACGTCAAGGCGGCGATGGAGCAAGGCGCCACCCGCCAGGAAGTGATCGATACGCTCGGCATGGCGATCTATATGGGCGCCGGTCCCTCGGTCATGTATGCGAGCCACGCCATCGAAGCCTTCGAGCAGTTCGCCAAGCCGGCGGTCGCGCCGGCCACGACGGCGGCCTAAGATTTCCCGTCATTCCGGGGCGCGGGCGTTAGCCCGCGAGCCCGGAATCCAGAACACCACATTCAAGCTTGGCCCTGGATTCCGGGTTCGTCCGCCTTTGGCGGACGCCCGGAATAACAGCGGAAGGTGACGCCGCCCTGCCGGTCAGCGCGCATGGAATGCTGCGCGCCGCGTCCGCCGCGATGATGCCGTGCCAATGCCGCAATCGGACACGGGCCAATGCCGAGACCGTGAAGGGCGCCGCGGTTCTTGTGACGACAACGTTGATTGAACGTGAGTGGGCGCGTCGCGATAAGACGGTCAGCAAGTCAATGCACTTGCCCCACACACGGAGTCCAACAATGAAGCTCGCTACCAAGTTCGCCACCGCCGCCCTGCTCGCTTTGTCGGCCGTCGCGCCGGCGCTCGCCACCGAGCCGGAGGCGCTCACCCTCGCCGAGCGCAACACCTACCTCTACAGCGCCGAAGCGCGCCCAGTCGCGCAGCACCTGCAGCAGCGCTCCGGCATCGAGGCTTTCGCGCAGGCGCCGATCGCGTCGCCCGACGCCGGCATCAACGCCAACTACGGTACGCTCGCCATCGAGTATTAAGCGTCCAATCCCCCTCCCCGACTTGGACGCAGACAGAGGCCGCCGCAAGGCGGCCTCTTTTTGTCCCTTGCGCCGATGCTTTGCGCAAACGGCTTAGGTCTGCTTGCCTTTGAGCGCGCGCGGATGGCGGCCGGCGTCCCAGTGCGCCTCGATCTCCTCCAGCGTGTGGCCCTTGGTTTCCGGGATGAAGCGCCAGGTGAAGGCGAGCCCGACAAGCGACAACGCCGCATAGATCCAGAACGTCGCCGAAGTCCCCGCTGCGCCAATCAGGCTGAGGAAGGTGAGCGCGACCAGGAGATTGGTCGCCCAGTTCACCAGCGTTGCGATGCTCATGGCGCGGCCGCGCACCTCGAGCGGATAGATCTCGGCAATCAGCAGCCAGAACACCGGGCCGAGCCCGATGGCGAAGAAGGCGACATAGATCATGAGGCCGCCGGCGGTGATCCAGCCGGTGATCCCGCCCTCGCCCTGCCAGAGGAAACCCGCGCCGAGCAGGACCAGGCTCGCCGTCATGCCCGCCGTGCCGGTGAGCAGCAGCGGCCGCCGGCCGACGTGGTCGATCAGGCGCACGGCCACCAGCGTCGCCAGCACGTTGACGATGCCGATGCCGATGGTCGCCGCGATCGAGGCTTCGGCGGAGCCGAAGCCGGCGGACTGGAAGATGGTCGGCGCGTAATAGATCACCGTGTTGATGCCGGTGACCTGCTGCAATGCCGCCAGCACCACGCCCACCATCAGCGGCATGCGCAAGGACGGCGCGGACAATTCGCGCAAGCCCACCTGCTTGCGGCCGAGGCTTGCGCGAATTTCGTCAAGCTCGGTATCGATCGCGCCGCTGTCGGCGCGGATGCGCGCGAGCGTGCGGCGCGCCTCCTCGCGGCGCCCCTGCATCATCAGCCAGCGCGGGCTCGCGGGCAGAAACAGGATGCCCACGCCGAGCGCCAGCGCCGGCACCGCGCCCAGTCCGAACATCCAGGGCCAGCCGTGCGGATAGGCGAAGGCGTAATCGACCAGATAGGAGATGAGGATGCCGCTGGTGAGCGCCACCTGGTTGAACGAGACCAGCGCGCCGCGGATCGCCGGCGGCGAGGTTTCCGACAGATAAAGCGGCGTCACGAACGAGGCGATGCCGATGGCGCAGCCGATGAACACGCGGCAGGCGATCAGCCAGCCGACCGAGGACGCGAGCGCGGTGGCGACCGAGCCGACCACGAACATGGCGGCATTGGCGATGATGACGCGGCGGCGGCCGTAGCGATCGGCGAGCCAGCCGCCGACGGCGGCCCCCAGCGTCGCTCCTGCGAGCGCAATGCTGGTGACCACCTCCTGCAGGCCGGGCGAGAGGGCGAAATCCTGCTTCAGATAGAGCAGCGCGCCCGAGATGGCGCCGGTATCGTAACCGAACAGCATCCCGCCGAGCGCACCGATCGCGGCAACGACATAGACAAAGCGCATGGATAATCCGTGCTTTTTGGGTTCCCCCGGCGGTCAACGCGCGCGGACGCTTCGGGTTTGCCGGCAGACCGCTACCCTCGCCAAATCGCCGCAAAGCCCCTATCTGTTAACGTTGAGGGCGCCACCCGGAGAATTATGATGGATCCAGCCGTTTCCTCCTTGATCGACCGCGCCGGGCTCGACCGCGGCAAGCTGAACAAAACCATCGCGCACGGGCTCGAGGGCGCCGACGACGGCGAGCTTTTCCTCGAATATCGCCAGTCCGAGATGCTGATGTTCGACAACGGCCGGCTCAAGCAGGCAACCTACGATACATCACAAGGCTTCGGCCTGCGCGCGGTCAAGGACGAGGCGGTCGGCTATGCGCATGCCTCCGACCTGTCCGAGGCGGCGCTCGCCCGCGCCGCCGAAGCCGTGCGCGCGGTCAAGAGCGGCCACAGCGGCAAATATGCCGAGCCGCCGGGGCGCAGCAATGTGCGGCTCTACGGCGACGACAACCCGCTCGAACTGCCGGCCTTCGACGCCAAGGTAAAGCTGTTGGAGCAGATCGACGCCTACGCCCGCGCCAAGGACCCGCGCGTGCGCCAGGTGACCGCCTCGATCGGCGCCACCTGGCAGGTGGTGGAGATCCTGCGCGCCGACGGCGAGATCTATCGCGACATCCGCCCGCTGGTGCGGCTCAACGTCGCCACAGTGGTGGGCGACGGCGACCGCCAGGAGTCCGGCTCCTTCGGACTGGGCGGACGCGAGCCCTATGAGCGCTTCATCACGGCGGAATCCTGGCAGAACGCGGTCGACGAGGCCGTGCGCCAGGCACTGGTCAACCTTTCCGCGGTGTCGGCGCCGGCCGGCGAGATGGACGTGGTGCTCGGCTCCGGTTGGCCCGGGGTGATGCTGCACGAGGCGGTCGGGCACGGCCTGGAAGGCGATTTCAACCGCAAGCAGACCTCCGCCTTCGCCGGCCTGATGGGCCAGCAGGTCGCCGCCAAGGGCGTCACCGTGGTCGACGACGGCACCATGCAGACACGGCGCGGCTCGCTGTCGATGGACGACGAAGGCACGCCGTCGAACCGCACGGTGCTGATCGAGGACGGCAAGCTGGTCGGCTACATGCAGGACCGGCAGAACGCGCGGCTGATGAAGATGAAGCCGACCGGCAACGGGAGGCGGGAGAGCCACGCGCATGTGCCGATGCCGCGCATGACCAACACCTACATGCTGGCCGGCGACAAGACGCGCGAGGAGATCATCGCCTCGGTGAAGAACGGCCTCTATGCCGTGAGCTTCGGCGGCGGCCAGGTCGACATCACCTCGGGCAAATACGTGTTCCAGTGCACCGAGGCCTACAAGATCGAGAACGGCAAGGTCACCGCGCCGGTCAAGGGCGCCATGCTGATCGGCAATGGGCCGACCGACTTGAATCGCATCACCATGATCGGCAACGACTTCGCGCTCGATCCCGGCATCGGCACCTGCGGCAAGAACGGCCAGGGCGTGCCGGTCGGCGTCGGCCAGCCCAGCCTGCGCATGGACCGCATCACCGTCGGAGGCACCGCCTGATGCGCGCGCCCTCTTCCACGCCGGCGCACAAGTCCGGACCGCTGCGCACCATCGCCGAGCTCGCCGCCGTGGTGCTGGTCGTGGCCGCGGCCAAGACCGCGATCGCCGAGCCGTTCTACGTGCCATCCGGCTCGATGGAGCCGACGCTGCAGATCGGCGACGAGCTGGTGGCGATGAAATACCCTTACGGCTACGGCACCGCCTCGTTGCCGTCGTTCCTCGACCTGCCCAACAGCCCGCGCATCTTCGAAAGCATGCCGAAGCGCGGCGACGTGGTGGTGTTCCGCTGGCCGGGCGACCGCACGCAGACCTGGGTCAAGCGGGTGATCGGGCTTCCCGGCGACCGCATCGCGCTGCGCGACGGCGTCGTCTTCATCAACGGCAAGCAGGCTCGGCAGACGCCGGACGGCACCGGCAAGGTGGAGACCGAAGACGGCAGCCGCGTCACCGCCGAGCGGCGGATCGAGACATTGCCGGGCGGTCGCAAGCACGAGATCTTCAAGATGATGCCGCAGGGGCCGCTCGACAACATGGCCGAGATCACGGTGCCGCCCGGCCATCTTTTCGTCATGGGCGACAACCGCGACAATTCCGCCGACAGTCGGGTACCGCTCGCCGCCGGCGGGGTCGGGCTCTTGCCGGTGGACAATCTTGTCGGCCGCGTCGATGCCCTGGTCGGTTCCTGGGATATCGCCATACATCGCAAGCCGATCTGGACCTGGCCGTCGGGCCTGCGGCTGTCGCGCTTCTTCACGGTGGTGCACTGACTGGACACGTTCGCCGTTTCATAGAAACGGTGAACGTCCCTCGGAGTCTTGCTTTATCGCGTTTCCGAACGGCGAACCGGTTTCCACTTCGCCTGGAAACGGTCTAACGCACCACGCCGGAAATGCAGCACGGCTTGCGGCGCGGGCGCGGGATCTTGCTCTTGAGATAGCAGCGGGCCGAGGCGCCGATATAGCCGGGGCGCACGTAGGTGAAGGCGCGGCAGCGCCGCTCGGCCTCGCAGGCCGCCTTGCAGGAAAGCCCGCTCGGATCGGACGGCAGGTCGAGGCTGCGATAGTCGCCGCCGTGGCGGTCGATGCCGAATTCGATCGGACCGCGGCGCGGCTCGATCACGCCGGCGCCGCGGACACCCGATACGCAGCACGAATTCTCGACACGCGAGGGCACCTCCCGCTTCAGCCCGCAGGTGGCGTGCACGTGGGTAGTACGCGGATACGAGAAGCTCCAGGCGCGGCAGCGCCCGTCGCGCTCGCAGCGCGCGGCGCAGGCCGCCGGATCGGCGTTGCGCACCGTGAAGCTCAGATAGTTGCCGCCAGGCCGGTCGTAGCCGACCTGCGCCATGGCCGGCGACAGGCAGGCGACGAGCGCGAGCGCCAGCATGCTGATGGAAAGCGCCAGTCCCCGCATGCGCGTCGCTGCCTCCCGCGCCCTATTGTGCCGCCCGGCGCGACATGTTAGCGCGCCCACCGCTGCTTGTGCAGGTGCAGCATGACAGCGGCCGGACTGCAAGCCAATATCGCAGCCGGCTTTGACGGAGGATCGCCTGCCGGGACCCTGCCTGCGGCCGCGCCTCGGCCTGCGCGGCACGCGTGCGCGTGAGCGCAACCTTACGAGCCGCCTGTGAGCCACGCACCCACCTTCGTCGGAAGGCCGGCGTTCGCGCATCTGCGCGCGCGGCTTGCCGCCAGCAACGCCTACGACGTCGCGGTGGCGGCGCTCATCGTCGCGCTCGTGGTGCTGGTCTTCATGACCTTTGGCGACTACGCCATCTCCAATGACGAGGCGGTGCAACAGCGTTATGGCGAGTTGATCGTCGCCTATTACCGCTCCGGCTTCACCGACCGCTCGCTGTTTCACTACGACAATCTCTATCTTTATGGCGGGCTGTTCGACGTCGCGGCGGTGCTGGTGCAGCGGGCGCTCTCCTTCCTCGACCCCTATGCCATCCGCCACGTGCTGTGCGCGCTGATCGGCATTGCCGGCATCGCCGGCGCCGCCGCCACCGCCCGCCTGGTCGCCGGCCCGCGCGCCGGCGCCATCGCCGCCTTCGCGATCGCCGCCTGCGGGCCGTGGTACGGCTCGATGTTCAACCACACCAAGGACATTCCCTTCGCCGCCGCCATGATCGGCGCCACCTATTTCCTCTGCCGCGCCGCGCGCGACCTGCCGGCGCCGCGCTGGCGCGACGTCGTCGGCTTCGGGCTGATGCTCGGCGCCGCGCTCGGCATGCGCGTTCTCGGCTTGTTAATGGTCGGCTATGCGGGCCTGGCCATCTTGCTGCACATCCCGCTTCTCGGCGGCGCCGGGCCGATGCGCGACCGGCTCGCCTCTTTCGCGCAGTCGGTGATCGCCTTCGCGCCGGCGTTCCTCATCGGCTACGTGATCATGATTGCCGCCTGGCCCTGGTCGGCGCTGGCGCCACTCAATCCGATCCGCGGCCTCCTCGACTTCGGCCAGTTCAACATGCAGATCGAAACGCTGCTGGCCGGCCAAGTCTACACCATGGGCAACGTGCCGCGCTGGTACATCCCGGCCTATCTGCTGATCAAGCTGCCGCTGTTGATGCTCGTCGGCGCCGCCGTGGCGCTGCTCTTCACGCTGTGGCCCAAAGGCAGCGGTCTGCGCACGCCCCGGCGGCGGCTGGAGACCGCGCTGCTCATCTTCATCGCGGTCTTCCCGGTGATCTGCGAGGTGGTCGACCGCGGCCCCGCCGACACCGGCTTGCGGCACTTCCTCTTCGTCGTGCCGACCTTCGCCGTGCTCGCCGGCATCGGCTTCGACGGCTTGCTGAGCGCGCTTGCCACGCGCCGGCGCATGCTCGCGGCCGGCGCCGCCGCCGCCATCGTCGCGGCGCTCGCCTGGGACGCCGGCACACTGGTGCGCCTGCATCCCTATCAATACCTGTTCTACAACCCGCTGGTCGGCGGTCTGGAAGGCGCCCAGCGCCGCTACGTCACCGACTACTGGGTCAACATCATGCCGGAAGCGGTGGACGATCTCGAAGCCTTCATCGCCACGCTGCCACCGAGCGAAGCCGGCCGGCGCTTCACCGTCGGGGTCTGCGGCGAGCGTCTGCCGTTCGAGAACGAGGCCGGCCCGCGACTGCAATGGATCAAGGACTGGGACAAGGCCGATTTCTTCATCGCGCCGACGCACATGAATTGCGATCGCGTGCTCGGCGGCAAGGTGATCGCCCGTATCGCCCGCCTCGGCGCCTTGATCGGCGTGGTCAAGGACCACCGCGCACTGGCGAAGGCGAAGGCAGCGCACGAACATTGAGCGCAAAACGCGATGCGCCCGCCCGGAGGGGCGGGCGGGCGCTGGATCCGGCCGCGAGAGGGGATGATCGCGGGTGTCGGATCGCGCGGCCGATGAGAGGGGTCGGCCGATCGGATTTGGTCAAACGGTCTGCCGTGCCGGACGGTCGGTGGCAGGCCGGTGGAAGCCGCTTTCCGGGCCGGCGACCGCCTTCATACGGTGCGGCCGGCGGCGGTCGCCGGCGCGCTCGCTCAAGAGCGCGGTCGGATCTTCCCAGAAGGGCTGGGCGAAGGCATCGCGCACATCGGCGCTGGTGATGCCCATATCGGACAGCATATGGCGGTCGAGCCCGGCCAGGACACGCGCCTCGCGGCGGTGACGGCGCGCCTGCGCCAGAATCTTGAGCCAGCGGGTCACCAGGGCGAGCATCGCCAGGGCGGCGCGCAGCACGGTGGCGCCGGCAAGGGGCAGAACGGGGACATTGGCGGTCATGACAGTCTCCCTGAAAGTCGCGGTTTGAGCGCCTTCTTCGCCCGGGACCGCGGTGCCGAGACACCCGAAATCCCCACCCGAATTCCTCGGGTGGACCCGGTATATGCGCCCCACCTATTGATTAGTGAAACGAATGTTTTTAATCTGATCGATCAGGATCAGTGATATGCCGTCATTCGGCAGCGCGGGCAGCGCCCGCGAACCCGGAATCCAGAGCACCATAGACCCCTCGCAAGTCGCTCTGGATTCCGGGTCCCGCCCTTCGGGCGGTCCCGGAATGACCGAAAGAGATGGACCGCCATGACCGCCCTGCTCGACGTCGACCAGTTGCGCACCTTCATCGCCATCGCCGAGACCGGCAGCTTCACCAAGGCGGCGGAGGTGGTGAACAAGACGCAGTCGGCGGTGTCGATGCAGATGAAGCGTCTGGAGGAGCGGCTGGAGCGCGCGGTGTTCACGCGCGACGGGCGCGCCTCCAAGCTCACCGAGGACGGCCAGCGCCTGCTCGATTTCGCCCGCCGCATCGTCAAGCTCAATGTCGAGACCATCGCCGCCTTTTCCGACGATGCGCTGTCAGGGCGCGTGCGCCTCGGCGTGCCGGACGATTATGCCGACCGCTATCTGCCCGAGATCATGGCGCGCTTCTCGCGCGCCTATCCCGGCGTCGAGCTGACCGTCTTGTGCTTGCCCTCGGTCGACCTCCTGGAGCGCATCGACGCCAACGAGATCGACCTCGCCATCGTCACCAATTGCGAAGCAAAACGCGCCTCGGAGACGTTCCGGCGCGAGCGGCTGTTGTGGGTGACCTCGAACCGGCACGCGACACATACGGAAGAGCGGCTGCCGCTGGCGCTGGGGCGGCCGAGCTGCATCTGGCGGCACACCGCGATCGAGCGGCTGGAGTCGGTGGGGCGCGCCTATCGCCTGCTCTATTCGAGCTCGAATGCCGGCGCGGTGGCGGCAGCGGTGCTGGCAGGCCTCGCGGTGTCGGTGTTGCCGGAATCGGGCCTGCGCCCCGGCATGCGCGTCCTGACCAGCGCCGACGGTTTCCCCGACCTGCCCTCCTGCCGCATCGGCCTGGTGCGCAACGCGCATGAGAGCACGGCCCTTGCCGATGCGCTCGCCGAGCACATCATCTCCTCGCTCGACAATTTGTCGGAGACCGTGCAGGCGGCGGAGTGATCTTCTTTTCACCTCTCCCCGCTTGCGGGGAGAGGGACGCATCAGCACACGTCGACAGCTTTCGCCGCCAGCACCTGCACCGCATCGTCCGGCGCAAGCTCCACCTGCAGGCCGCGGCGGCCGCCATTGAGCACGATGCGTTCGAAGGAAAGCGCCGAGCGCTCGACGAACACCGGCACGCGCTTCTTCTGCCCGAACGGCGAGATGCCGCCGACGTGATAGCCGGTGACGCGCTCGGCCTCGGCGGCGCCGAGCATGGCGGCGTGCTTGGCGCCGGCGGCAGCCGCGAGCTTCTTCAGATTGACCTCGCGGTCGGACGGCACCAGCACGCAGACGACCGTGTCGCCGGCGCGCGCCATCAGCGTCTTCAGCAGCCGCGCCGGCGCGATGCCGAGCGCGTCCGCCGCCTGCAGGCCGATGCGCGCGGCCTCCGGATCGTAGTCGTATTCGTGCAGCGTATAGGCGACCTTGGCCTTATCGAGCGCGGCGGTGGCGGGGGTGGCTTTGGCCATGACGCTTTCTCCTGCCGTCGTCCCCGCGAAAGCGGGGACCCAGTAACCCCGGTCCATCCGCATCATGAATGCCGGGATTACTGGGTCCCGGCTCGCGCGCGCGGAGCCTGTCATCGGGCCGCGCTTGGCGCGGACCCGTTGGCGCGCTTGGCCGGGACGACAGCCGAAATCAATATGCATATTCCTCGTAAAGCGGATCGACCGAGCCGTTCCACTTGCCGTGGAATTTCTCCAAGAGCTCCTCGGCCGGCGTGATGCCGCGGCCGATCGACTCCTCCAGCGGCCGCAGATAGCGCGTCTCGTCGCGGCCGTTGCGGTCGAGCCGCTTGCGCCGCGCCAGTCCCTGGCTCGCCAGCCGCAGCAGCTCCTGCGCCAGCGTCAGCACGTTGCGGCCGCCGATCTCGGCGGCAAAGCCGCGCCGCGGCACGTCATCGCGCAGCTTCTGCCGCTCCGCCGCCGTCCAGCCCTTGGCCATCTCCCAGCACGCATCGAGCGCCGCGTCGTCATACAGCAGCCCGACCCAGAAGGCGGTGAGCGAGGGCAGCCGCCGCCAGGGGCCGCCGTCGGCGCCGCGCATTTCCAGGTAACGCTTCAGCCGCACTTCGGGGAAAATGGTGGAGAGGTGGTTGGCCCAGTCGGAAATCGTCGGCCGCTCGCCCGGCAGCGCGTCCAGCTTGCCGGCGAAGAAATCGCGGAACGACTTGCCGGCGACGTCGATATAGCGGTCGCCGCGCTTGATGAAATACATCGGTACGTCGAGCGCGTAGTCGACCCAGCGCTCGAAGCTCATGCCATCCTCGAAGGCCCAGGGCAGCATGCCGGAGCGGTCGGCGTCGGTGTCGGTCCAGATCTGCGAGCGGAAGGAGAGAAAGCCGTTCGGCTTGCCGTCGGTGAAAGGCGAATTAGCGAACAGCGCGGTCGCCACCGGCTGCAATGCGAGCGACACGCGCAGCTTTTTCACCATGTCGGCTTCGTCGCAGAAGTCGAGGTTCGCCTGCACCGTGCAGGTGCGGTACATCATGTCGAGGCCGAGACGGCCGACCTTCGGCATGTAGGCGGTCATGATCTTGTAGCGGCCCTTGGGCATCACCGGCATCTCGGCGCGGGTCCAATCCGGCGTCATGCCGAGGCCTAGGAAGCCGATGCCGAGGGGTTTGGCGACCTCGCGCAGTTGCGCGAGATGCGCCATCAGCTCGGCGGCGGTCTGGTGCACCGTTTCCAACGGCGCGCCGGACAGCTCGAACTGCCCGCCCGGCTCCAGCGAGATGGCGCCGCCATGGGTGACGTCGAACATGCCGATGATGTTGTCGTCCTCGATGATCGGCTCCCAGCCGAGCAGATGCTTCATGCCTTCGAGCAGGGCGCGGATCGAGTGGTAGCCGGCATAGGGCACCGGGCGGTGCCCATCGACGGTGAAGGCGAATTTCTCGTGCTCGGTGCCGACACGGAACTGGTCCTTCGGCTTGCAGCCCGCTTCGAGCCAGGCGACGAGTTCGTCGCGCGTCTCGATGGGGGTCATGTCGATCTGGTCACGAGCCATGGAGAATCCGGGCATAGTTTTGCGCATGACCTTTTCCGAAAACCGGACTCAGGTCTTCGGGATCATGCGCGAAAGGCCGCGACCTTAAACATGGGAGCCCGAAAAGGGCAATGCGAGAGGGTCCGCGGCCGCCACCGCCTCGGCGGGAGCCGCGCCATGGCCGCGCGACCCGGGGCGGCGCGGGCCTCAGCCCGTCATCGCCAGCGGGGTGGCGCCGGCACTGCGGCCGATCTCCTTGAGGTGAGAGATCAGCACCAGGCGGTCGAGCTTGGCGATGGGCAGCGCCAGGAACAGATCGATGCGGCGCCGGAGCATGCCGTAGGTCTCGTCGAAGGCGACCGCGATCTCCGCCTCGTTGCCGGTGGCCACGCAGGGGTCGGGAATGCCCCAATGCGCGGTGATCGGCTGGCCCGGCCACACCGGGCAGGTTTCGCCGGCCGCGTCGTCGCAGACCGTGAACACGAAATGCAGATCGGGCGCGTCGGCCTGAATGAAATCGGCCCAGGATTTCGGCCGCAACGCGGCGGTGTCGTAGCCGGCATTGGCGAGCAGCGCCAGCGCATGCGGATGGATTTCGTGGTGCGGATCGCTGCCGGCGCTGAAGGCGCGGAATTTGTCGCCGCCATGCCGATTGAGGATGGCCTCGGCCATGATCGAGCGCGCCGAGTTGCCGCTGCACAGGAACAGCACGTTGTGGATGGGGTCGGACACGGGATGTTTTCCTGGCGCGGCAATGCCGGATTTGGCGGTGGTCTTTGTGCGAGATTTATTGACGTCACATGACGGATCGATGACACCTCCGGCGCGCTTGTGGAGAGGCCGCGCGCGCGACCCGGTGGGGCGATCGCTTCCCAGCGGCTTCGGCCCAAGTCTGCTCTTGTAAAGCCGGTTCTTATTATGTTCTTTCGCCGGCGCCCGCCTTGCTTTATGCAGGGCGGGCCATGCCGCAGTTCACCCCCCAACAGGACAGCGCCCTCAAGGCGGTCGCTACCTGGCTCAAAGCCAAGCCCGGCCAACACGATACGCCACAGGTGTTCCGCCTGTTCGGCTATGCCGGCACCGGCAAGACCACGCTCGCCCGCACCATCGCCGACGGGGTCGACGGCGAGGTGAAGTTCGCCGCCTTCACCGGCAAGGCCGCCTCGGTCATGCGCGGCAAGGGCTGCCACGGCGCCACCACCATCCACGGCCTGATCTATCGCGCGCGCGAGAGCGGCGAGGAGATCCCGAGCTTCGATCTGTGGGACGAGGCGCCGGCCTCCAAGGCCGACCTCATCGTCATCGACGAATGCTCGATGGTCGATGCCGAGCTCGGCCGCGACCTGCTGTCGTTCGGCGTGCCGCTGCTGGTGCTGGGCGATCCGGCGCAGCTGCCGCCGATCCAGGGCGGCGGCTTTTTCACCGAAGCCGAGCCCGACGCCATGCTCACCGAGGTGCACCGGCAGGCGCAGGACAATCCGATCGTGCGGCTGTCGATGGACATCCGCGCCGGCGACTATCTCGAGCCCGGCCGCTACGGCGACAGCGAAGTGGTGCGCAAGGCCGATCTCGATCCGCAGGCGGTGCTCGATGCCGATCAGGTGCTGGTCGGCCGCAACGCCACCCGACGCGCCTACAATGCGCGCATGCGCGAGCGCCGCGGCTTCGACGAGCCGATGCCGGCCGCGGGCGACAAGCTGGTCTGCCTGCGCAACAACCGCAAGAAGGCCCTGTTCAACGGCTCGCTGTGGACGGTGAAGGATCGCGGCGGGCGCAAAGGCGGGACAAAGAGCGGCATCATGACCATGCGCTTGTTGCCCGACGACGAGACCGGCACGCGCGGGGTCAAGGTCTCGGTGCGGCCGGAATGTTTCACCGGCGGCATCGAGCAGGTCGATTGGTCGCGGCGCAAGCCCTATGACGAGTTCGACTACGGCTACGTGCTCACCGTGCACAAGGCGCAAGGCTCGCAATGGGACGACGTGGTGCTGTTCGACGAGAGCTTCGCGTTTCCCGATTCGCGCGAGCGCTGGCTCTACACGGGCATCACGCGGGCGGCGAAACGGCTGACGGTGGTGGTTTAGAGTGGAGGTTAGTGATCTTAACGCGTGGTTGTTTTCGTTAAGCGAAGCATCATTCTCCGTTCGTCCCCGCGCAAGCGGGGACCCAGGGGCCACGAGCGATCGCTTTCTATGTGTACATGTTGGCAAATAAGCGCAACGGAACGCTCTATATCGGCATGACAGACGATCATTTGAAGCGCGCGTGGATGCATCGGGAGGGCGTTCTACCCGGTTTCACACGCGATTATGGCGTGAAGCATCTCGTTTGGTACGAGACCCATGAGTCGCGGGACTCCGTGCTGCTGCGCGAGCGGCAAATGAAGAAATGGAATCTCGCCTGGAAGCTCGAGTTGATCGAGTCAGATAATCCGAATTGGCGTGATCTTGGCGAGAGTCTGACCTTGTAGCAAAGCCTGGTCCCCGCTTCCGCGGGAACTAACGGAGGATGGTTTCATCCGCTTCTCCCCGCCCTCACCCTTTTCCGATGCGCGAAGGGCAGTGCGACAAGCGCGATCGCCGTGAAGATCGCGCCGGCAATGAAGGTGCCGTCGGGGCCGACCACGTCCCACAACGCGCCGGCGACAATGCTGGCGCAAAGCATAGCCAGGCCGCTCACCAGGTTGAAGACGCCGAAGGCGGTGCCGCGCAGGCGCTCGGGCGCGGTATCGGCAACCAGCGCCGACAACAGGCCCTGCGTCAGCCCCATGTGCAGGCCCCAGAGCGCGACGCCAACCATCAACATGATGACGCCGCCAGCGAACGCCAGCACCAGGTCGGCGACGATCAACAGGGCGAAGCCGGAAAGCAGCAGGCGGTAGCGGCCGATCGAATCCGACAGCACGCCGGCGGGCCAGGCCGACAGCGCATAGACCACGCTCATCACCACCATCACGGACGGCACCCAAGTGAGCGGCATGCCGATCGACTTGGCGCGCAGCAACAGGAACGCTTCGCTGAAGCGGGCCAGCGTGAACACGGCGGCCACCGCGACCACGATCCAGTAGCTGATATCGAGGCCGGCGAGCTCGGCGCGGCTCAGCGGCGCGCGTGCTTCCTTTTTCTGCGCGGCGCGCGTCGGCTCGCGCACGAACAGCACGATGACCGCGACCGACAGGAAGGCCGGCACCACCGCGATCCAGAACACGGTGCGGAAATGGTCGGCGAACAGCGCCATGAACAGGATGGCGGCGCCGGGCCCGATAAAGGCGCCGACCGTGTCGAGCGACTGGCGCAGCCCATAGGCTGCGCCGCGCACCGCCTTCGGCGTGAGGTCGGCGATCAACGCATCGCGCGGCGAGCCGCGGATGCCCTTGCCGACGCGGTCGATGAAGCGCGCCGCGGCGACCCAGGAAACGTCGGGCGCGAGCGGAAACAGCGGCTTCGACAGCGCCGCAAGGCCGTAGCCGGCGGCGGCCAGCCATTTGCGTTTCCCCCACCAGTCGCTGATGACGCCGGAAAACACCTTGGTGACGGCGGCGGTCGCCTCCGCGATGCCCTCGATGACGCCGACCTCCAACGTCGAGGCGCCGAGCACGCCAACCAGATAAAGCGGCAGCAGCGCATGGATCATCTCCGAGGAGGCGTCCATGAACAGCGACACGAGACCGAGCGCCCAGACGCCGCCCGGTATCTCACGCCAGCGAAGAAGGGAGGGTTTCTTGTCTGCCATGAGGTTCCCAACGCACGCGCCGCGGTGTGGTTCGTCCCCACGAGCATAAACCGGCTGTCATCACCCGCGAAAGCGGGTGATCCAGTCAACATGTCTTATTCGGTGGATACTGGGTCCCCGCTTTCGCGGGGACGACAGCATGAGCATTAGGCCGCTTGCTTGGCCTTCGCCGGCGCGAAGCGTGAATAGAAAGTCTCGTTCTTCTCGGCGAGATCGAGGAGCAGCGTGTTGGGCGCAAAGCGGGCGCCGTGCTTCTTCTCCAGTTTGCGGCAAAGCGCGACGAAGTTCTTCGTGCCCATGCCGTCGATGAAGGACAGCGTGCCGCCGGTGAACGGCGCGAAGCCCCAGCCGAGGATCGAGCCGACATCGGCCTCGCGCACGTCGGTCACCACCTTCTCCTCGAAGGTGCGCGCGGCCTCCACCGCCTGCGTCACCAGGATGCGCTGCTTCAGTTCCTCGATGTCGATTTTCTCGATCTCATCGCGCGTGAGCTTCTTGGGCAGGATGTCGGCGAGCCCCGGCCACAGGTGCTTGGGCTGGCCCGGCGGATAGTCGTAGAAGCCCTTGCCGTTCTTGCGGCCGGATCGCCCGTTCTTCTCGACCAGGTCCTCGAACATCTTCTTCTGCCCCTGGTTGATCGCCTTCGGCCCGAGATCGGCCTCAGCCGCGCGCACGATCTTGAGACCGAGGTCGAGGCCGGTTTCGTCGTTGAGCGCCAGCGGGCCGACCGGCATGCCGGCCATGCGCGCCGCATTCTCGATCATGGCCGCGGGCACGCCTTCCAGCAGCATCAGGTGGCCTTCCAGCAGATAATTGATGACGCAGCGATTGGCGTAAAAGCCGCGGCTGTCATTGACCACGATCGGCGTCTTGCGGATGGCGCGCACATAGTCGAGTGCGACGGCCAGCGCCTTGTCGCCGGTTTGCTTGCCGAGAATGATCTCGGTGAGCATCATGCGCGCGACCGGCGAGAAGAAATGGATGCCGATGAAGCGGCCTGCGTCCTTGAACTCGGCGGCGAGCGAGGTGATCGGTAGCGTCGAGGTGTTGGAGGCAAAGATCGCATCGTCGCGGATCACCGCCTGGATCTTGGCGATCACGTCAGCCTTGATCTTGCGGTCCTCGAACACCGCCTCGATGACGAGATCGCAGTCCTTGAGCGCATTGTAGTCGGCGGTCGGCGTGATCTTGGCGAGCAGCGCATCGCGCTCGGCGCCTTTCATGCGTCCCTTCATCACGCGGTCGGACAGCGCCTTGTGCAGGCCGGCCTTGCCCTGCTCGGCCGTTGCCTGATCGCGGTCGATCAGCACCACGTCGATGCCGGCGGCGGCCGTCACCTGCGCGATGCCGGCGCCCATGAAGCCGGCGCCGACCATGCCGACCTTCTTCAGCGTCGAGGCCGGCACGTTCGCCGGCCGGCGCGCGCCCTTGTTCAACTCCTGCATGGAGACGAACAGCGTGCGGATCATCGCCGCCGCTTCCTGCGAGCGCAGAATTTTCGCGAACCAGCGCGACTCGATGCGCAGCGCCGTGTCCATGTCGACGAGCAGGCCTTCATAGACGGTCTGCATGATGGCGCGCGCGGCCGGGTAATTGTCGTAGGTTTCGCGCCGATAGATGGCGTTCGCCGGCGGGAAGGTCATGAAGCCGGCCTTGGAATAGACCGGACCGCCCGGCAGCTTGAAGCCTTTCTCGTCCCACGGCTTGACCGCCTTGCCGCCGGCCTTGATCCAGTCCTTGGCGGCCTTGATCAGCTCCGCCGCCGGCACGACGTTGTCGATCAGCTTCATCGCCTTGGCGCGGTCGAGCTTGAGCTGGTCGCCCTTGAGCAGGAATTGCAGCGCGTCGGCGGGCGGCAGCATGCGCGCCACGCGCTGGGTGCCGCCGGCGCCGGGGAACAGGCCGACCTTGATCTCGGGCAGGCCGAGCCGCGTCTTCGGATTGTCGGCGGCGATGCGGTGATGGCAGGCGAGCACGAACTCGAAGCCGCCGCCCATGGCGGTGCCGTTGATGGCGGCGACCCAGGGCTTGCCGCAGGTTTCCAGCCGCCGGTAGAGCAGCGACAGCTTGCGGCTTTCCTCGAACACCATCTTGGCCGCGGCCTCTTCGCCCTCGTTATGCGCCATGTCGGCGAACACGGTGGAGAAGCGTTCCAGCATGGTGAGGTCGGCGCCGCCGCAGAACGTGTCCTTGCCCGAGGCGATGACCGCGCCCTTGATCGCCACCACGGTCGCGACCTCGGTAATGACTTTGTCCAGCTCGTCGATCATGCCCATGTCGATGAGGTTCATCGAACGGCCGGGCATGTCCCAGGTGATCAACGCGATGCCGTCGGCGTCGAGGTCGATGGTGAAGTTACTCATGCTCTTGCCTCTTCTTTCTAGTCATTCCGGGACGCCGCGAAGCGGCGGACCCGGAATCCATACGCCGCAGCAAAGGTTATGGATTCCGGGCTCGCGGCCTTCGGCCGCCCCCCGGACTGACGCTCAACCATACGGCTCGCCGTTTTTATGGGCGTAGCGGAAGCCGGCGTCGTCACGCGTCACCATCATGTCGATGTCGGCATAATAGGCGCGCTCGGTCGTCGCGCGCGTGCCGACCTCGAGGATCACGGCGTCGCGATTGCTGCGGTTGACCAGGCAGTGGCCGTTGGCGACGCCGGCCTTCCAGGCCGCGGCATCGCCGGGCTTGAGCACCGTCTCGCCGTCGTCCTCGATGAGCACCACCTCGCCGGACAGCACGTAGACGAACTCGTCCTCGTGCTCGTGCCAGTGGCGCTGCGAGGAGGCCGCACCGGGCTTGAGCGTGCAGACATTGGCGCCGAACTGGGAGAGGCCGGCGGCGCGGCCGAGCCGCTTGCGCGCGCGGCCCTCGACCGCCTTGTTGAACGGCGGCGGATAATTGGTGGCGGTGTCGAGCGGCACCTTGTCGATGTCGATCTTGGGCATCTGAATTCTCGCGCTTCAATCATTCTGAATTGGAACACCCGTCCGGATCATCGCACCTCTTGCGAGATGTTTCTCTTTACGGACCGGCAAGGTTCCCGACCGATAACAAGTCTCGGCACTCCACAGCAAGGATACACCGTGAACAGCAATTGCGAAGGCTGCAGGGACGGCGAGACGCTGGACTTCGACTTTACCATGGCGTTCCAGCCGATCGTCGATCTGGGCGCGCGACGCGTATGGGGCTACGAGGCGCTGGTGCGTGGTGTCAACGGCGACGGCGCCGGCGCGGTCCTCGCCCGGGTGAACGATAGGAACCGCTACCGGTTCGACCAGGCCTGCCGCGTCAAAGCGATCGGCGCCGCGGGCAAACTCTTCAACGGCGAACATTTGCGCCTGTCGATCAATTTCATGCCCAACGCGGTCTACGAGCCCGCGGCCTGCATCCGCAGCTCGCTCGCGGCGGCGAAAGAGTCTAATTTCGCCCACGATCGAATTTCCTTCGAATTTACCGAGGAAGAAAAGCTCGACGTCAGCCACATCATCCGCATTATCGCAGAATACAAGCGGCTCGGCTTCATGGTGGCGCTGGACGACTTCGGGGCCGGCTACAACGGTCTTGGGCTGCTCGCGAATTTCCAGCCGGACTTGATCAAGCTGGACATGCATCTCATTCGCGGCGTCAACTCGTCGCCGGCCCGGCAGGCAATCATCGCCGGCATCATGTCGATCGCACGTGCGCTCGACATTCAGATTCTTGCCGAAGGCGTCGAAACCGAAGACGAACTCATGGTCCTGCGCAGCGCCGGCATCAATCTTTTCCAGGGCTACTTGTTCGCCAAGCCGATGACCGGCGGGTTGCCCAAGGTCGCATGGGTCGAGGCTGCGTACGACACGGCCGCGCGCCGGAGCGGCTAAGCGGCGCATGTCGCTCACACCCGCTCGATGATCGTCGCCGTGCCCATGCCGAGGCCGATGCACAGCGTCACCAGCGCCGTGTTGAGATTGCGCCGCTCCAACTCATCGAGCACGGTGCCGAGGATCATGGCGCCGGTGGCGCCGAGCGGATGGCCCATGGCGATGGCGCCGCCATTGACGTTGATCTTGTCGTGCGGAATCTCCAGCGCCTGCATGTAGCGCAACACCACCGAGGCGAAGGCCTCGTTGAGCTCCCACAGGTCGATGTCGTTCGTCGTCATGCCGGCCTTGCGCAGCACCTTCTCGGTCACGGGAATCGGGCCGGTGAGCATGATCGCCGGCTCCGAGCCGATATTGGCGAAGGCGCGGATGCGCGCGCGCGGCTTCAAGCCGGCCGCCTTGCCGATCTCCTTGTTGCCGATCAAGACGGCTGCGGCGCCGTCGACGATGCCGGAGGAATTGCCCGGCGTGTGCACATGATTGATCGCCTCGGTTTCCGGGTGCTTCTGGATCGCCACCGCGTCGAAGCCGCCCATCTCGCCCATCTGCACGAAGGAGGGCTGCAGCGCGGCCAGCGACTGCATGGTGGTCGACGGCCGCATGTGCTCGTCGAAATCGAGGATGGTGAGGCCGTTGATGTCCTTGACCGGGATCACCGAATTCTTGAAGCGGCCCTCCTCCCAGGCCTTGGCCGCGCGCTGCTGGCTTTCGACCGCGTAAGAATCGACGTCGGTGCGCGAGAAGCCGTATTTCGTGGCGATCAGATCGGCGGAAATGCCCTGCGGCAGAAAATAGGTTTCCACCGCGATCGAGGGATCCATCGGCCAGGCGCCGCCGGAGGCGCCGATGCCGATGCGGCTCATCGATTCGACGCCGCCGCCGATGGTCATGTCGTGCTGGCCGGACATCACCTCGGCCGCCGCGAAGTTCACCGCGTCGAGGCCTGAGGCGCAGAAGCGGTTGATCTGCACGCCCGGCACGTCGTCGCCGAAACCGGCCATCAGCGCCGAGGCACGGGCGATGTCGCCGCCGGCCTCGCCGACCGGATCGACGCAGCCGAGCACCACGTCGTCGACCAGCTTGGCGTCGAGCTTGTTGCGCTCACGGACGGCGGAAAGCGCCTGCGTCGCCAGATTGAGCGCGGTGACCTCGTGCAACAGGCCGTCGGCCTTGCCGCGCCCGCGCGGCGTGCGCACGGCGTCGTAGATGAATGCATCGGGCATGAATCCCTCCTCGTCATTCCGGGGCGCGTGCGCAGCACGCGAGCCCGGAATCCAGAGACAAATTCTCGGCGCTTCATTGTGGCCCTGGATTCCGGGTTCGCCGCTTCGCGGCGCCCCGGAATGACAGAGAACTACAAACTCCGCGCGATCAGCAGCTTCATGATCTCGTTGGTTCCCGCGTAGATGCGCAGCACCCGCGCGTCGCGGTAGAGCCGCGAGATCGGATATTCGTCCATATAGCCATAGCCGCCGAACAATTGCAGGCAGCGGTCGATCACTTTCCCTTGCATATCGGAAAGCCGGTATTTCGCCATCGAGGCCGTGACAGTATCAAGACGGCCTTCGACGTGCTCGCCGATGCAGTGATCGAGGAACACCTTGGCGATGGTGGTGTCGGTCTTGCACTCGGCCAACTCGAACTGGGTATTCTGGAAGTCGATGATCTTCTTGCCGAAGGCCGAGCGCTCCTTGACATAGTCGACGGTGAGCGCCAGTGCGCGCTCCATCATGGCGACCGCGTGCAGCGCGACGATCAGCCGCTCCTGCGGCAGTTCCTGCATGAGCTGGTAGAAGCCCTGCCCCTCCTCGGTGCCGAGCAGGTTTTCGGCCGGCAGCTTCACGTCCTCGAAGAACAGCTCCGAGGTGTCGGCGGAATCCATGCCGAGCTTCTTGAGCTTGCGGCCGCGGCGGAAGCCTGGCGCCTGGTCGGTCTCCACCACCATGAGCGAGACGCCCTTGGCGCCGGCCTTGGGCTCGGTCTTGGCCACCACGACGATCAGGTTGGCGTGCTGGCCATTGGTGATGAAGGTCTTGGAGCCGTTGAGCACATAGCCGTTGCCCGACTTCTCCGCCTTGGTGCGCACGCCCTGCAGGTCGGAGCCGGTGCCGGGCTCGGTCATGGCGATGGCGCCGACCAGCTCGCCGGTCGCCATTTTCGGCAGCCAGCGCTTTTTCTGTTCCTCGGTGCCGTAATGCAAAATGTAAGGTGCGACGATACCGGAATGCAGCGGGGCGCCGAATGTGTCGAAGCCGGCGAGCGAGAATTCGCGGTTGATCACCGCGTCATGGGCGAAAGTGCCGCCGGCCCCACCGTATTCTTCCGGCATGGAAGCGCAGAGCAGCCCGGCTTCGCCGGCCTTGGTCCACACGTCGCGCTCATAGATGCCGGCCTCGTGCCAGCGGTCGACGTGCGGGGCGAAATTATCGCCAATGAAGCGGCGCGCCTGCTCCTCGAGCAGGACCAGATCCTCGGTCATCCACGCGGGACGCGGGAGATTAAGCGGGTCCATATCCACCGGCTTTCGTTTCTTCACCTAGCCGCCCATCCTAGAGCCGGTCAAGCGAAGGGGCGAGGGCCTTGCCGGCCCCCGCCCCTGTTTGGCCGTCCTGCGCAGCGCTTACTTGTGCTGCGGGTCTTTCACGTTCGGGATCTTGGCGATCTCGACATTGACCAGCTTGCCGTCTTTCTTTTCGACCTTGCGCACATAAACCGTCTGCACGACGTCGCGCGTCTTGGGATCGATGTGCATCGGTCCGCGCGGGCTCTGCCACTTCATGCCCTCCGCCGCCTTGATCAGCTTATTGGCGTCGGTGTTGCCCTTGGTCTTCTTGAGGGCGGCATAGATCAGGTGCATGCCGTCCCAGGCGCCGACCGAAAAGAAGTCGGGATTGCGGCCATAGGCGTCGTGATAGGCCTTCACGAAGGCCTCGTTCTTCTTGTTCTTGAGGTAGTAGTCGTAATTGGCCGACGTCATCATGCCGATGGCGGTGTCGCCCATGCTTTTGAGCGCGTGCTCGTCGGTGATTTCCATCTGGCCCATCACCTCGGTCTTCTTCGGATCGATACCGCGTTCCGCCAAGGCCTTGCCGAAGGCGCCGGGCTGCGCACCGCCCGGGATCATCACGAAGATGCCCTGCGGATTGGCGTCCTTGGCCTTCTGCACATAGGCGGAGAAATCCGGATTGGCGATCGGAATGCGCACCGAGCCGACGATGGTGCCGCCGCCTTCCTTGAAGCCCTTCTGGAACGACTGCTCGGCGTCATGGCCCGGACCGTAATCGGTCACCATGGTGTAGACCTTCTTCACCTTGGTATGCTGCGCGACCCATTTGCCGAAGGCGGTCTGCAACTGCGGGATGGTCATCGAGGTGCGCGCCATGTAGGGCGACTTGGTGATGACCACCGAGGTCGCCGCGTTCATGACCACCATGAACTTCTTGCCGGCCTTGGAGACGTCGCCGGCGGCCATGGCATTGGGCGTGAGCACGAAGCCGGCCAGGATGTCGACCTTGTCGCGGGTGACCAATTCCTGCGCCAGCCGCTTGGCGACCGGCGGGTTGATGCCGCCGACATCCTTGCGGACGATCTCGATCTTCTTGCCGGCGATGGTGTCGCCGTTTTGCTTCATGAACAGCTTGATGGCATTATCCTGCTGCGTCGCAGCATCGGCGAACTGGCCGGAATAGGGCTCGATCAAGCCGATCTTGATCGTTCCCTGCGCCTGCGCCGAGACGCCGAACAGCGCCGCGGCGGCAAGCCCCAGCGCGTAGGTCGTCACTTTATGCATTGTCATCCTCCCTCATTGTCGACTTATTGGCGGCACGATAGCTAACGACTGTTCCTATGGTCAAATAAGCTCCTTGCCCCGACGCCGGAATTAAGACCGAAATCGATTGCCCATTGCGCCCATCTTGCACAGGCCCGTCGCCGTCAAGGTGGGCAGGCCAGGAGACGACACGTGTTGAAATTCGGCATTTTCGACCACCTCGACAGCGACGGTCGCCCCATGGGTGAATTGCTCGCCAGCCGACTGCGACTGATCGAGGTGATCGAGCGCGAGGGCTATCACGCCTATCATCTGGCCGAACATCACTCGACGCCGCTCGGCATGGCCGCGAGCCCGAGCGTGTTTCTCGCCTCAGCCTTCGCGCGCACCGAACGGTTGCGGCTCGGCCCGCTCGTCTATGTGCTGCCGCTCTACCAGCCGCTGCGACTCTACGAAGAAATCTGCATGCTCGATCACCTGAGCGGCGGGCGGCTGATGGTCGGCGTCGGCCGCGGCGGCGCATTGCTGGAGCATCAGCGCTACGGCGTCGATCCGGCGGCGGCGCCCGCCATGTATCACGAGGCTTTCGCCGTGCTGATGCGCGCCTTCGAGAGCGACGTGCTCGATTTCGACGGCCAGTTCTATCACTACAAGGACTACGTGGTGCAGGCGAAGTCGGTGCAGCGCCCGCATCCGCCGCTCTGGTATGGCGCGCCCAATGCCGAGGCGATCGCCTGGGCGGCGCCGCTCTCGGTCAATGTGGTCTCGCTCGGCCCGGCCGTTCGCGCCCGCGCCATCAGCGAGCGCTACGTGAAGGAATGGCGTGCGCTCGGGCGCGAAGCGGGCACGCTGCCAATGATCGGCATCACCCGCCATATCGTGGTGGCCGAGACCGACGCCGAGGCGCAGCGCATCGCCGCGGCCGCTTATCCGCGCTGGCGGCAGGGCATGGACTGGATCTGGCGCCGCTCCGGCGTCGCCTTCTCGTTGCAGGACATCTATCCGGGGGATTTTGCCGCGCTCGCTGCGACCGGCCATGGCGTCGCCGGATCGCCGGCCACCGTGCGCGACTATGTCGCGCGGCTTCAGGCGGAGACCGGCGTGAATTATCTGCTCTGCCAGATGATATTCGGCGACCTGCAGGAGGCCAATGCCGCGCGCTCGCTCAGCTTGTTCGCGCGCGAGGTGATGCCCGCCTTCGCCGCCTGAGGTGCCGGAAATATTTTGCCGGCTCAGGTGTTAGTCCAGCGATTGACATTGACGCCAAGGCCCCGCTTAAGGGGCGGTAGCGGGGGCGCTTGGAATGACATTTCAGATCGCGCGGCCGGACATCGTTCGCGCCGTGCATCAACGTTGGTTGCTCAATTTCTGGGTGCAGCATCTTGATGGGCACCCGATCCCGCTATGGCAGACCGTGCGGGTCGACGGCCTCGCCGGCATGACCGCCAATCTGAGCCTGCTCGACGTTATCGGCGGCAACGGCGAGATGCGCTTCGCCATCCGCTATCACGGCGCCACGGTCGGCCAGGTCTACGGCTCGGCCGACTGCCGCGGCCGCTATCTCGACGAGGTGGTGGCGCCGAAGGCCGGCACCGCGGCGCTTACGCCCTACCGCCAGGCGGTCGCCTGCGGGCTGCCGGTCTATACGATCAACGAGATCGCCGACCGCAACGGCCGCCCCGTGCACTACGAGCGCCTGCTGCTGCCCTTCGCGCGCGACGGGCGCGCGGTCGACCGCATCCTCGCCTCGCTCGAATTCTTCTGCCCGGACGGCGCTTGCGACCTCGACGCGCTGATGTCGTCGCAGGCCATGGCGCCGGCCCCGCGCATCACCGCGACCATCGAGCCGCGCGCGCCGCGCTGAGCGCGCGGCCCTCACGCCGCCGGCTGCGGCAGCGGCTCCACGATATGCCGGTAGAGATGCCAGGTGGTGTGACCGAGCACCGGCAGCGTGACCACCAGGCCGAGGAAGAACGGCAGCGCCGACAGAATCAGCAGCATGACGATGACCAGCGCCCATCCGAGCATCGGGCCGGGGCTCGCGACCACCGCGCGCACGCTGGTGATCATGGCGGTGACGAAATCGACCTCGCGGTCGAGCAGCAGCGGAAACGACACCACCGTGATGGAAAACAGGATGAGCGAGAGCACCGCGCCTTCCGCATTGCCGACCATGAGGAAGGCCATGCCCTCGCTGGTGCTGAGCACCACCGCGATGAATTGCTGGATGGTGGTGAAGGAGGCATGCAGGCCGAAGAACAGCGCCATCAGCATGCGCGCCTGATACATCCACATGATGAACATGAAGACGGCGACCAGCGCCATCCAGCCGATCTCGCCGCGCGCGCGCACGGCGGCGACAATGACGCGCAGCGACGGCGTCTCGCCCTGTTCGCGGCAGCGGCTGACCACATAAAGCGCGACGGCGGCGAAGGGGCCGACCAGCGCGAAGCCGGCGGCGAGCGGATAGGCGAGATAGGTCATGTGCAGCGCGGTGATGCAGAGCACGATGAGGATGCCGCCGCCGGCATAGACGGCGCCCACGGTCAGCCCGTAAAGCGGCATCGCCTGGAAATCGCGCAGGCCCTGGCCGAGCGCCTCGATGACGTCATTGGCCGTGATGCGGCGCACGACCGGATCGGCCTTGCCGGAAATGGATGCCATGTTTCGCCCCCAATGGCTTCTTGCTTGTTTTGGGACAGATTACGCGGGGGCCACGCGCCGCGTCAAAGGGATGGTCCTTGACCCGTTCGTCCGCGCCCCCGCTTTCGCGGGGATAAACTCCAGCGGGGACCCAGGGCTAAACGACCGGGCCCTGCAATCTCGGCCTGGATTCGCGCTTGCGCGGGAACGAACGGAGCTTGATTGCCCGTACAGAGCCAGACCCGCCCGCGCTATTTCAAAACGCGTCGTCGGCCATTTCCATCAGGCTGTCGGCGCCCGATTCGATGCGCGCCAGATGCGCCGCCGTCTCCGGCAGCATGCGCTGCATGAAGAAGCGCGCGGTCGCAAGCTTCGCCTGCATCGCCGCATCGTCCGCCTTGGCGAGCGCGGCCGCAGCGATGCGCGCCCACATGTAGCCGAGCGCCACCAGGCCGAACATGTGCATGTAGTCGTAGGCGCCGGCGCCGGCATTGTCCGGCTTCTTCATGGCGTTCTGCAGGAACCACATCGAGGCCTGCTGCAGATGACCGGCGGCGACGCCGAGCGGCGCCACGAACGGCTTCATCGTCGCGTCGGCGCTCTTCTCGGTCACATAGGCGCCGACCTCGCCGAGGAAAGCCATCAGCGCGCGCCCGCCGTCCTTGCCGATCTTGCGGCCGACCAGGTCCAGCGCCTGGATGCCGTTGGCGCCCTCGTAGATCATCGGAATGCGCGCGTCGCGCACGAACTGCTCCATGCCGTGCTCGGCGATATAGCCGTGCCCGCCATAGATCTGCTGCGCCAGCACCGTGTTGGCGAAGCCCAAGTCGGTGAGCACGCCTTTGATCACCGGCGTCAGCAGGCCCATGTGGTCGTCGGCGCTCTGGCGGTCCTTCTCGTTGTCGGAGCGATGCGCGACGTCGCCTTTCAGCGACGTCCACAGCACCAGCGCGCGCCCCGCCTCGTTGACGGCGCGCATGGTCATCAGCGCGCGCCGCACATCCGGGTGCACCACGATCGGATCGGCCGGCTTGTCCGGATATTTGGCGCCGGAAATGGCGCGGCCCTGCAGACGCTCCTTGGCGTAGATCGCCGCGTTCTGGTAGGCGACCTCCGACAGCGCCACCCCCTGGATGCCGACGCCGAGGCGGGCCTCGTTCATCATCACGAACATGGCATTGAGGCCGCGGTTCTCCTCGCCGATCAGCCAGCCCACCGCATCGTCATAGTTCATGACGCAGGTGGCGTTGCCGTGGATGCCCATCTTCTCTTCCAGCGAGCCGCAGGTGACGCCGTTGCGCGCACCGAGCGTGCCGTCGTCGCCGACCAGGAATTTCGGCACGATGAACAGCGAAATGCCGTGGGTGCCGGCGGGCGCGCCCTCGATGCGCGCCAGCACCAGATGGATGATGTTCTCGGAAAGATCGTGCTCGCCAGCGGAAATGAAGATCTTGGTGCCGGTGATCTTGTAGCTGCCGTCGCCCTGCTTCACCGCCTTGGTGCGCAGCAGGCCGAGGTCGGTGCCGCAATGCGGCTCGGTCAGATTCATGGTGCCGGTCCATGTGCCCTCGACCATCTTGGGCAGGTATTTCGCCTTCAGTTCCGGCGAGGCATGGACGATGAGCGCGGCGAGCGCGCCTTGCGTCAGGCCGGGATACATGGCGAACGACACATTGGCCGAGCAGAGGAATTCGTTGACGATGGAGGTCATGGTCGCCGGCAGGCCCTGGCCGCCGAATTCGGTTGGCGCCGAAATGCCGATCCAGCCCCCCTCCACGATCTGCCGGTAGGCATCCTTGAAGCCGGTGGGCGTGGTCACGCTGCCGTCGGCATGGCGCGTGCAGCCCTCCGTGTCGCCGACGCGATTGAGCGGCTGCACCACCTCTTCACTGAACTTTCCCGCCTCGCGCAGCACCGCTTCCACGATATCGGGCGAGGCGTCGGCGAAGCCCGGCAGATTGCCGTAACGCTCGAAGTGAAAGACGTCGTTCAACAGAAACAGGACATCATCGACGGGGGCTTTATAGCTCGGCATTGTTGTCTTCTCCCGGCCCGGCGCGGCTGGCGGTCAAAAGGGGCGCGCCGGAGGCCCTCGGCGGCCGGTGCGCGCGCCATCGCGCGCTTGCGCATCATGCGCAGGCAAACCGCCGCCATCCGGCGCTATTATGGCACCAGCGGTTTACAGCGGTGTTAAAGGCGGGGAAAGCGCCGGAACCGCCGCGTCAGCCTTTCTTGGCGGCCGTCTCGAGGCCCGCCCAATCGGTCAAGCCGAAGCGCGGCATCCCGTTATAGATGTCGCGCAGTTCGCGCACGGCGTGTTGGAGTTCGCGTTGCTGACGCTCCAGATGCCTGATCTGCTCCACGCATTGCCTGCGGCTCATCGGCAGGCTGCCGCTGCCCGGCTCCCAGGTGGCAAGCATGGTGTGCAGCTCGAGCAAGGTGAAATGCAGCCGCTTGCCTTGCAGGATGAGCGCCAGCCGCTCGTAATCGGCAGCCGTGAAACAGCGCGCCTTGCCATAACGCGTCGGCGCCAGCAGGCCCTTGGCTTGATAGAAGCGCAGGGTGCGCAGGGTGACCCCAAATGCCTTGGCCAGTTCTCCGATCGTGTAGGTGCGATTCGCGTCGCCGGTGCTCGTCTGCGGGTCGTGCTTGGGCTGGTCGCTCTCGGCCGGATTCTCGCCCGTGAGCATGGCGCGTGCGCGGCCATCCATGCGTGCCCCCCTTTTGTTGCTGCGCTGCCAGTCCTGCGGAAGGTCCTCGTCCTCTCGACCGACGCAGAGATTCGCGTGTGTGGACGAGGTTGCCTGCTCAACATGTGATGCGGAGGCAGCATGGTGCCGCCCTGTGAAAAGTTACGGTTATGTAGCGCCACGCCGGCGGTATCGGGCGGATGAGACTTGCCGCGGCCCGCGCCAGCCTGCCGCCAAACAACAAAGGTCCGAAATTTGCCGTCTGATTCCAGGACTTCGGCCATTCCTTAACCGCTTGTTTACCGCGACCGGGAAAAAGTCAGCGAGTGGCCTGAGAACCGAGATTTTATCCATCTGCCGTTAACGCGTGTCGGTTCCACGAGAGTCAATCATGGCTCTTTGCGCCTCCACCTAACCTGGGTGAGAGCATGAAACTTGGCGTCCCGTGGAGTGTTAAAGGCATCCGACCGGAGGCCCGCGAGACCGCCAAAGAAGCGGCGCGGCGGTCCGGCCTGACGCTGAGCGACTGGCTCAATACGGTCATCATGCAGCAGGCGGCACAGGCCGGGGTCGGCCAGCCGCCGGCACAGCATGCCCATGCGGACGACCAGACCCACGCGGCGGAACTCGCCAGCGTGCACCAGCGGCTCGACGATCTCACCCGCCGCATCGAACAATTCACCCGCACCGGCCCGGCCGCCTATGCGCCCCGCCGCCAGCGCGACGAAGGCCAGACCGCCGAGTTGATCGGCAGCCTCGACCGCCGACTCGATCAGATGGCCGTACAGCCAGATCCGATGGCGCCGCCCCTGGCGCCCGCGATGCCGGCGATGCCGAACGTGCCGGCGAGCCCGCCGCGGCCGAACGTGCAACTGCCGCCGGCGCTCGACCGCGCCCTGTCCGAAATCGCCGCCCGCCAGCGCGCGCTCAACGGCCAGGCGGCGCCGGCACGCCCGGCCCCACACGGCCCGCAGGCGCAGCCTCAGCCTCAGCCTCAGCCTCAACCTCAACCTCAGCCTCGGGCGCAGCCTCAGCCTCAGGAGCAACCTCCGGCGCAGCCGGCGGCCGCGATGCCGCCGCGACCCGCGGTGCCGATGCAGGACATTTCCGGGCTGGAGCAGCAGCTCCGCAAGATCACCGACCAGATCGAGACCCTGCGCAAGCCGGGCGTCGAGGAAGCGATCAATGCGCTGCGCGCCGAGCTCGCCGATATCGGCCGTGCGCTTGAAGAGGCCATGCCGAAGCGGGCGATCGACGCCATCGAGCAGCAGATCGCGGGACTGTCCCAGCGCGTCGCCGAAAGCCGCCAGGCCGGCATCGATGCGCAGGCGCTCGGCGGCATCGAACACGGGCTGGCGGAGGTGCGCGATGCACTGCGCGGCCTCACCCCGGCGGAGCATCTGGTCGGTTTCAACGAAGCGGTGGCGAACCTGGCGCAGAAGATCGACCTGATCGTCGCGCAGAAAGATCCGGCCACGCTGCAACAGCTTGAAGACGCCATCACCACCTTGCGCGGCATGGCAAGCTCGGTTGCCTCCAACGAGGCGGTGAGCCGGCTCGCCACCGAGGTGCAGGCGCTCGCCGACAAGATCGACCGCATGGCGCGCGGGCCGGTCGGCGACGTGCTCGCCAGCCTGGAGAACCGCATCGACGCCTTGGGCGAGGCGCTGGCCGAGCGGGCACGGACCGGCAATACGGTGCCGCCGCGGCTGGAAGCGCTGGTCGAATCGCTTGCCGACAAGATCGAGCAGATCCAGCAAAATTTGCAGTTCCAGCAGCTCCAGCACGCGCAGGGCGACAATGTCGCGGTCAGCCATCTGGAGGACCGCATCGTCGAGCTGGTGGCGCGGCTGGATGCCTCGGACAGCCGGCTCGGCCATCTGGAAGCGATCGAGCGCGGGCTCGCCGACCTCCTGGTGCATCTCGAGGAGATGCGGGCGGACCGGCAGGATCCGCGCGGCCCCGACGCGACCGCGGTCGACGCATTCAAGAGTGACATGGCGCGTACCCAGGACGCCTTCCGCCAGGACATCGCCCGCACGCAGGACGCGTTCCACCAGGATCTCGCCCGCAACCATGATGCTTTCCGGCAGGACATCGCGCGCACGCAGGACGCCATCGACGCCGTGCATGGCACGCTCGGCCTCGTCGTCGACCGCCTCGCTTTGATCGAAAGGGATATCCGCGCCGACCGTCAGGCCCCGCCCGCCGCGGCTGCCCCGCCCGCTCGAACCGCCCCCGCCGAACACGAACCGCTCGCGCTCACCCAGCCGTTCGGCAAGCTGGGGGTGAGGCTGGTCGAGGACCGGCCCGAACCGGCACCGGCACCCGCCCCCGCGGCGGAGAAACCCATACCGGCACCCGATCTGTTGCGGCCGTCGCGGCCGGCGGCCAGAGCACAAGCCGAGCCGGCGCCGACAGCCCCGCGCCTGCCACAGGCCGCACAACTGCCGATCAATCCCGACCTGCCGGGCGACCAGCCGCTCGAGCCCGGCTCCGGACCGCCGGCGCGGCAGCACCCCTCCGCCCGCATCGCCGCCTCGGAAGCCGCCCTCGGCGGCGCGCGGCCGGTGCCGTCCGCGGGCGGCACGCCGCAGTCCAATTTCATTGCCGCCGCCCGCCGCGCCGCCAAGGCCGCGGTGCAGGATCGTGACGTCCACACCCTGCGCGGTGCCGAACCGAGGGACCCCGAGGTCGAGGGCGCGCTGTCGCTGCGCGCCAAGATGCTCAAGCGGGTGAAGTCGCTGCTCGTCGCCGCCAGCATCGTGGCGCTGGTGGTCGGCCTCGCCCAGGTCGGCGGCAAGGTGCTGTTCGGCCGCACCAGCGATACCAAGACGGCACACCGGGTCGATGCGACGTCCGTCAAGATACCCGCGACACCCAAGCTCGCCGCCGAGCCGCAGGTCCGGATGGCGCCGTCCACGGCCAAGATGCTGTTGGGGCCGGCCACGATCAGCTCGCAGCCGGCGGTCAGCGGACCATCGGCGCGGCAGACGCCCAACCTGTTGAGCCCGCCGGCACTTTACGGACCGGGCGACATCACCGGGTCGATCCCCGACGCGGCGCGCGAGCGCCATGACAGCCCGGCGCCCGCCGCCGCGCCGACGCAGAACGCGGAGGCGCTGCCGGCCGCAATCGGCAGCGCGCATCTGCGCAAGGCGGCGCTCTCCGGCGACGTCGGCGCCGCCTACGAGGTGGCGTTGCGCTTCGCCGAGGGCCGCGGCGTGACCGCCAACCTGCAGGAGGCCGCGCATTGGTATGAGCGCGCCGCCGGCAAGGGCCTGGCCGCCGCGCAATTCCGCTTCGCCAGCATGCTGGAGAAGGGCCAGGGGGTGAAGAAGAACCTGACCCGCGCGCGCCGGCTCTATCTTGCCGCCGCCGGCCAGGGCAATGCCAAGGCCATGCATAACCTCGCCGTGCTCTATGCCGAGGGCATCGACGGCAAGCCGGACTATGCGGCGGCGGTGAGCTGGTTCCGCAAGGCGGCCGAGCACGGCATCGCCGACAGCCAGTACAATCTCGGCGTCCTCTTTGCGCGCGGCATCGGCGTCGAAAAGAACCTGGGCGAAGCCTACAAGTGGTTCGCCCTCGCCGCCGCCCACGGCGACAAGGAATCCGCCAAGAAGCGCGACGACGTCGCCTCCCGGCTCGATGCCAAGGAACTGGCGGCGGCCCGCCATGCGGTGGCAAGCTTCAAAGCCGAGCCGCAGCCGGAGATTGCCACCGCGGTGCCGACGCCGCCGGGCGGCTGGGACAAGGGCGGGCCGGCCAAGGCGCGCTCCAACACCGGCGGACCGCTGTCGCTCGGCGCCTACACCGTGGGGACACGCTGAGGCGTATCCGCCTTGGCGGGACGCGCCCGGGCAACGCCCCGCCGTTGGATTTCCAAGATAGGCCCTTGCGCCTCAGCGTCCGCGCTGTCACCGAAGGTTCATCGGAAAACGGTTGAACAAGCGCGGCCAATTGCCCAAAGACGTGATCGCGGGCGCATAGGCCGCTAAGATCGTCGCGTCGATGCGGCCGGATTCGCCGCCCTTGCCGAAACGCTGCCACGCGATGTGCCGCCGTCCCGTCGGGTGGGCGCATCGGCCTTAACCGACGGACCGCATCACGTGCAGATCTACCTCCCGATCGCCGACCAGCCGGTCAACATCTTCCTCATCCTGGGGATGGGCCTGGCGGTCGGCTTCATCTCCGGCATGTTTGGCATCGGCGGCGGCTTCCTCATGACCCCGCTGCTCATCTTCATCGGCATCTCCCCCGCCGTCGTCGTCGCCAGCGTCTCCCCCCAGATCGCCGCCTCCTTGTTCACCGGCTTTCTCACCTACTGGCGCCGCCGCTCCATCGACTTCGCCCTCGGCGCCATGTTGTTATCGGGCGGCGCCATCGGCACCGTCACCGGCGTGTGGCTGTTCACCATGCTGCGCGCGGTCGACCAGCTCGACCTGATGATCGGACTTGCCTATGTGACGCTGCTCGGCGTGGTCGGCGTGTTGATGGTGATCGAGAGCGTACGCGCGGTCATGCGGGCCCGCCATGGCGGGCCGGCCGAGCTGCGCCGGCCGGGCAGCCATGCCTGGTTCCACCATTTGCCGCTGAAGCTGCGCTTCAAGCGCTCGCGCATCTATGTCTCGGTGATCCCGGTGTGGATCATCGGCGCCATCATCGGCTTCATCGGCGCGATCCTCGGCGTCGGCGGCGGCTTCATGCTGGTCCCCATGCTGATCTACCTGTTGCGCGTGCCCACCACGACCGTGATCGGCACATCCACCATCCTGACGCTGGTGACCATGATCGCGGCCACCATCCTGCACGCGACGGCCAACCACCTGGTCGACGCGGTGCTGGCGCTGATCCTGATGATCGGCGGCGTCACCGGCGCGCAATTCGGCGCCCGCGCCGGCCACAAGATCCGCGGCGAGCGGCTGCGGCTGCTGCTCGGCGTGCTGGTGCTCCTGGTCGGCATCCGCTTCGCGCTCGATCTGGTGGTGCCGCCGGCCGACCCCTATTCGATCCGCCTGGTGAGGAGCCCGTGATGATGCGCCGGCTCGCCCTCATGCTGGCCATCGTGCTCGCCGCCTGCGGCGCGCGGCCGGCCGCGGCCGAACGGCTGGTGGTGTCGCTGTCGAACCACCGGGTGCAGATCACTTCGAACTTCGTCGGCGAGGACCTGGTGCTGTTCGGCACCATCGAGCCAGATCCCGGCAAGACCACGCGGCGTGCCAGTTACGACCTGGTGGTGACGGTGACCGGCCCGCGCAAGAGCTTCCGCACCCGGCGCAAGGAGCGCGTGCTCGGCATCTGGGTCAACACCTCCTCACGCGAATTCGTGCGCGTACCGTCCTATCTCGCGGTGCTGAGCAACCGTCCGTTCGCGCAGATCGCCGCACCGGAGACACTGCGGCGCCAGCAGATCGGACTCGATAATTTCCTGCTGCCGCAGCGCATCGGCGTCGATATCGCCGACACTGTGCGCGACGATCCGTTCCGCGTCGCCTTCGTGCGGCTCGAGCGCGAGCAGAGCCTCTATCGCGAGATCAGCAACGCGGTGACCTTCCTGACGCCGGTGGTGTTCCGCGCCGCGCTGCCGCTGCCGTCCAACGTGCCGACCGGCACTTATGATATCGACGTCAAGCTGTTCAGCGAGGGGGCGGTGATCGCCAACACCACCTCGGCGCTGGAAGTGATCAAGGCCGGCTTCGAGCAATATGTCGCCGAAGCCGCCGCAAGCAACGGCCTCGCCTACGGCATCGCCACCACATTGATGGCGCTGTCGATCGGCTGGCTCGCCAGCGTGGTGTTCAGACGGGATTAATCCGGCAGGCAGCGCTTGGCGGCAAAGGCATAAAGCCGGTCCTCGCCCAGCATATGCGCGGTGTAGCGCAGCGTGCCGAAGAGATCGGCGAAGGCGGCGTCGCGCACGTTCAGGCCGCCGGTGAAGGCGCCGAAGGCCGGCATCACCAGGCGTTCGCAATCGGCGGCAAAGCAGCGGCGGCTGACGGCGCGGCCGCGATGGGCGATGCGCGCGACCGGATGCAGATGGCCGGCGATTTCGCCGGTGCCGCCGCCCGGCCGATGGCGGAAGGTGAGCGCGGCGAGCGTCAGCGTGTCCTGGAAGACGCCGCCGATGTCGGCGGCCGGCTCCGGATCGTGATTGCCGGTGAGCCAGAGCCAGTCGCGGCCGCGCTGCAAGGCGCGCAAATGTTCGCGGTCGGCATCGGACAGGCGCGCCGGACCGCCGCCGTCATGGAAGCTGTCGCCGAGCGCCACGACGCAGCGCGGCGCGTAATGCGCGATGAGGCGGGCAAGCCGCGCCAGCGTGGTCGCCGTGTCGTAGGGCGGCAACAACTGGCCACGCGCGGCAAAGCTCGAGCCTTTCTCCAGATGCAGGTCGGCGACGGCGAGCAACCCGTGCTCGGGCCAATAGAGCGCGCCAGCGGGATCGGCCTGGAGGGCGATACCGCTTACGACGATGTCATTCCGGTCGTGCGCGCCAGCGCGCGGACCGGAATCCAGGGCCCCTGGATTCCGGGCTCGCCGCTGCGCGGCGCCCCGGGATGACGGAGTATCACTCACTTCATCGCCTCCTTCACCAGTTCGTCAGCCGCTTCGGCAAGCAGCGCGTCGGACGCTTCGCCGTAGACAGTCTCGCGGCCGATCTCCAAGAGCACGGGAACCGAGAGCGGCGAGACATGGTCGAGCGCTTTATGGACGATTCGGCCCCGGATGCGCGAGAGCATCTCGCCCAGCCGCTTGATGTCCAAGAGGCCGCTGGCCGCGTCGGCGCGCGCGGCGCGCAACAGGATGTGGTCGCCCTGGTGCTTGCGCAGCACGTCGTAGACGAGGTCGGTGGAGATGGTGAGCTGGCGGCGCGACTTCTCCTCACCGGGAAAGCGGCGTTCGATCAGGCCGGCGATGATGGCGCAGGAGCGGAAGGTGCGTTTCATCAGCGCGGATTCGGCGAGCCAGGCTTCGAGGTCGTCGCCCAGCATGTCCTCGTCGAACAACGCGGCGAGCGACAGCTCGCCACGCTGGATGCGCAGCGCGAGATCGCCGAGACCCCAGACCGCCAGCGCATATTCATTGGCGACGAAGCCGAGCGGCTTCAGACGCGCGCGTTCGAGCCGGCGGGTGAGCAGCATGCCGAGCGTCTGGTGCGCGAGGCGTCCCTCGAAGGGGTAGCAGACGAGGTAATGCTTGGCGGCATAAGGGAAGGTCTCGACCAGGAGGTCGCCGGCGCGCGGCAAGAGCGAGCGCCATTGCTGGATCTCCAGCCATTCGCGCACCTGATCCGGCAGCGCGCGCCAGGCGTTGCTGTCGGCCAGGATCGCGCGCACGCGGGCGGCGAGATAGGTCGAGAGCGGAAACTTGCCGCCTTCATAGGCGGGCACTTTCGGGTCGGTGGCGGTCGAGCGCGAGACATAGACCTCGTCCTCGACCAGCGCCTCGTATTTCAAAATCTCGCCGGCGAAGACGAAGGTGTCGCCCGGCGTCAGCGTCTCGATGAAATATTCCTCCACCTCGCCGAGCAGCCTTCCGCCGCGCGGCACGATGGCGCCGCTCGCGCGTGAGCGCACCAGCCGCACCTTGATCATGTCGGCCTCGACGATGGTGCCGACATTCATGCGGTAGCGCTGCGCCACGCGCGGATGCGTGACGCGCCAGCGCCCGTCCTTTCCTTGCCTGATCTTGGCGAAACGCTCATAGGCCTTGAGCGCATAGCCGCCGGTGGCAACGAAATCGACCGCGGCATCGAAATCGGCGCGCGCGAGGCCGGCATAAGGCGCGGCGGCGCGCACCTCGTCGTAGAGATCGTCGGCGAGAAACGGCGCGCCCACGGCGCAGCCGAGAACATGCTGGGCGAGGACGTCAAGCGCGCCGGTGCGCGCCGGCGGCGTGTCCTGCGCGTTCTCGGCCACCGCGTCGAGCGCGGCGCGGCATTCCAGCACTTCGAAACGGTTGGCGGGCACCAGCACCGCTTGCGATGGCTCGTCGAGCCGGTGATTGGAGCGGCCGATCCGTTGCAGAAGTCGCGAGGCGCCCTTCGGCGCGCCGACATTGATCACCAGATCGACATCGCCCCAATCGACGCCGAGATCGAGCGAGGACGTGCACACCACCGCGCGCAGGCGGCCGGCGGCCATGGCATCCTCGACGCGGCGGCGCTGCGCGACATCGAGCGAGCCGTGATGCAGGGCGATGGCGAGATTGTCGTCATTGGCGCGCCACAGCTCCTGGAACAGGAATTCGGCCTGGCTGCGGGTGTTGACGAAGACGAGCGTGGTCTTGTGGGTCTTAATGAGGTCGTAGATTTCGCCGAGCGCATGCAACGCCGAATGGCCGGCCCAGGGCAGATGCTCGGCGGTATCGAGCATCTCGACGCGCGGCTGGGCGCCCGCCTGCGCGACGATAAGATCGGCGCGGGCCTCGCCGTCCGGCGGCTGCGGCACCAGAAAACGGCACAGATCGTCGGGCTCGGCGACCGTGGCGGAAAGCCCGACGGTGGTGAGCGGCGGCGCCATCGCGAAGAGCCGTGCGAGGCCGAGCGAGAGCAGGTCGCCGCGCTTGGAGGTAACGAGCGAATGCAGTTCGTCGAGCACGACGCGGCGCAGGGTGCCAAACAGATAGGGCGCGTCTGCCGAAGCAAGCAGCAGGGCGAGCTGCTCCGGCGTGGTGAGCAGAATATCGGGCGGATAGCGGCGCTGGCGTTGGCGTTTGGACGCGGGCGTATCGCCGGTGCGGGTCTCGAGCTTCACGGCGAGGCCCATCTCGCGCACTGGGATTTCCAGGTTGCGGGCGATGTCGACGGCCAGCGCCTTGAGCGGGGAGATGTAAAGGGTGTGCAGGCCGCGTGCATTTCCACGCGCACTAAATGCTCCCTCCCCCCTTGGGGGGAGGGTTGGGGTGGGGGGTACGAAACGGGTTCAGAGCCGGCGAAAAGATCCCCCTCCCGCCGCGCTTCGCGCGGCGACCTCCCCCTCAAGGGGGGAGGTAAAGAAGAAGCGGCAAGGGGGGTGGGAATCCGCCGCGCCTGCTGCGCGGCCGCGTTTTGATTCTGCTCATGCAACTCCAACAAACTCGGCAAAAAGCCGGCCAGCGTCTTGCCGCCACCGGTCGGCGCGATCAGCAGCACCGAGCGCCCGTCCCGCGCCTTGGCCAGCAGCTCGAGCTGATGCGCACGTGGCGTCCAGCCGCGGCTGGCGAACCAGCGGGCAAAGCGTTCGGGCAAAAGCGCGGGCTCGGCCGGCTTGAGCGCGGTTGCGGGTTCCATGGCGGGAGTTTAAGGCATATCTGAATTCCCCGCGCGGGGGACGCGCGGCGGTGATGGAGAGAAACCCATGAGCAACGGCAGCATGACGCGAATCCTCGGCGGCTCGCCGCTGGCGGTGCTCGCCCGCCTCGTCCTGGTGTCGGTCTTGGTCGGCGTCATCCTGTCCGCGGTCGGGCTCGATCCCTTCAACATCATACGCTCGGTCGAGCGGCTGGTGCGCGCGATCTGGAACATGGGCTGGGACGTGGTGCGCTATCTGTGGCGCTATTTTCTGCTCGGCGCGGTGATCGTCATCCCGATCTGGATCATCGTGCGGCTGGTCAACGCCCCGCGCGGAAAATAATTCAGCGCGGCGGCGGGCCGTCGAAGGGCGGTGGCCCATATCCCGGCGGGCCGGGCGGACGCCCGTAAAAACCGCGACCGCGTGGACCGCGACCGCCAGGTGGACCGGGCGGCGGACCGCCGATGCGGCGCATGATCGAGCGGTCGTAGTCGCCGCGCAGGCAGCCGACAGTGTAGGGAAAATCCGCGGTCGCCACGTAGTGATACATCTTCACCGTGCGGCCATCCCAGACGATCTCGCTGGTCATGCCATGGCAAGCGTCGAGATCGGCGCTGGTGAGCTCGCGGCCGTGCCAATAACGGCCAGTGATGCCGAAGCCGTCGAGCGCGTAGCCGACCAGCCGCGAGTTGCCATGCGCGTCCGGCTTGTCGGCAATGCAGTTCGACAGATTGTGATAATGATAGACGCCGCCGCGTTGCGGATGACCGTGGCAGCGGTCCTGCGTCTCGTGCGCGACCGCATCGCGGCCGGGATCGTCGAGCGCGTTGAACACCAGCACGCCGCTCAGCATGATGCCGACGATATTGGGCGCGCAATGGGCCCGCGCCGACAGCCGCGGATGCGCCGGCAAGGCGATGTCGAAATTCTGCCGCCGGATGCTGTTCGGGTTGCGATCGAAGCGATAGGCGGGATCGTTGCGCGCGATCGGAAACTGGCCGGTCGGGTGATTGGGAAAATCGTTGAAGCTGAACACGCGTTTGTCGCCCTGCCGCGTGATCCTGAACCGATGCGGCCATGTGACACTGCCGCGCACCGCGACTTTGGCGGTGATGTCGAAGGTGCCGTGTGCCTTGTCGATCCACGGGCCGTCGCGGTCGGCACCGCGGCCCATCGGGTTGACGTGGCAAGCCCAGATCCAGCCGACCTTGGGTGCGTGCGAAATCTTGCCGTCGCCAAGCGGCAAATGATGCAGGTCGATCCCATGCGCCAGCGCCGGCAAGGCGAGCACGGCCAGCATCAAGCCAAGGGCCGAACAAGCGCGGAAATTGTGCATCGGTCTATATCGGCCAGGTTTCCGCCGTCATGGCGGCGGCGTCGCTGCCGATCATGGCGGCGAGCGAGCCGCGATTGGCGCGGCGGGCGGCGGCGGCGAGGTCGGCCTTGATCTCGGCGACGAGGCCGATGCCGCGATAGACCAGCGCCGAATAGAGCTGCACGAGCGTGGCGCCGGCCTTGATCTTAGCGATGGCGGCGGCGCCCGAATCGATTCCTCCGACGCCGATCAGCGGGAAAGCCCCCTCCGCGCGCACGAACGTCTCGGCCAGCATGCGGGTCGCAAGCCGGAACAACGGCCGGCCCGACAGGCCGCCGACCTCGCGCGCCTTCTCCGCGTCGTGCAAGATGGAGGGACGGGAGACCGTGGTGTTGCAGACGATCATGCCGTCGACACCGTGCTTGCGCGCCATGCCGACCACGTCGTCCAGATCGGGCAAACTGAGATCCGGCGCGATCTTGAGCAGCACCGGCACCGGGCCCACTCGGGTGCGGGCGCGCTCGCGCGCGTCGAGCACGCGGGCGAGCAGATCGTCGAGCGCGCGCGCCTGCTGCAGGTCGCGCAGGCCGGGCGTATTGGGCGAGGAGACGTTGACCGCCAGATAGCTCGCCACCGCGGCGAAGGTGCTGATCAGCCGCGCATAGTCGCCGGTGCGGTCGGCCGAATCGCGATTGGCGCCAATATTGACCCCGACAATGCCGCCGGCCCGGCCGCGGTCGGACAGCCGTTTGAGCATGGCGGCAGCGCCTTCGTTGTTGAAGCCGAGCCGGTTGACCACGCCCTCGTCCGCCTCCAGGCGGAACAGGCGCGGGCGCGGGTTGCCGCCTTGCGGCAATGGCGTGACCGTGCCGACCTCGACGAAGCCGAAGCCGAGACGCAGCAGGGCGTCTGGCACCTCGGCATTCTTATCGAAGCCGGCGGCAAGCCCCACTGGGTTGGGGAAATTGAGCCCGAACGCCCGCACCGCCAGCTCCGGCGGCTCCGTCGCCGGCCGCCCGCGCGACGGCAGGAAGCGCAGGGCGCGAATCGCCAGCGTATGGGCATCCTCCGGATCGAGGGCCCGCATCAGGGGCCGGGACAGGCGGTCGATCAGGCCAAACACAAAAACAGGCTCCGCTTCCTCGCTTCCGAAAGATGCTTCGCAAAGACCCTATCGACCTGAACCTGTCGAGTTCAAGGCGGCCCAGGAAACTATTGTACAGGGGGGGCAACTCACGGTTATAATTCCTATAAGGATAACAATCTCGCCGCGCCAACCGTTCTCCCAGCTCAAGGCGGCTTCAGCCATGTTGACACATAATCAAATTTGGAACGCCCTCGACCGCCTGGCCGCGCGTTCCAAGCTTACGCCTTCCGGCCTTGCCAAGAAGGCAGGACTCGATCCCACCACCTTCAACAAATCAAAGCGCATCACGCCGGAAGGTCGTCCGCGCTGGCCCTCGACCGAATCGGTCGCCAAGGCGCTCGCCGCCACCAATACCAAGGTGGAAACCTTCATGACGCTGCTGAGCGAAACCGGCAAGGCGCCGATCACCAATGTGCCGCTGATCGGCTTCGCCGAAGCGGGTGCCGGCGGCTATTTCGACGATGCCGGTTTCCCGGTGGGCAAAGGCTGGGAGGAGATTGCCTTCCCCGCTGTCACCGACGAGCACGCCTATGCGCTGGAGATTTCCGGCGACTCGATGAAGCCGGCGTTCCGCGACGGCGACACCATCATCGTCTCGCCGGCGGCGCCGGTGCGGCGCGGCGACCGCGTCGTGGTCAAGACCCGCGACGGCGAGGTCATGGTCAAGGAGCTGCGCCGCAAGAACTCGAAGAATGTCGAGCTGCGCTCGCTCAACACCGAGCACCGCGACCGCACGCTGCCGATGTCGGACGTGCTGTGGATTGCGCGCATCGTATGGGCGAGCCAGTAATACGGCCTCCATCGACTTCGCCCACCCGCGCTTCGTGCTGATGTCGTGAGGCTTCGCCGCTCCCCGGTCGGCGGGGAAGGCCGGCAGTCTATATTGGGCGCTCTACAGACCGGTCAGGCCGTCCGAGATGGCGGCCATGGCCAGCGCCAGCACGCCGACGCCGGCGAAACTTACCATGCAGAAGCCGATAATTGCGTGCATCGATCACTCGCGCCTTGCTTGTTGATGTTGCGTCACTCGCAAACGCCTCGATTTACCGATTGGTTTCACGGCGGTGCTTGGCGACCGTCGGCTCGCCCCGGCGAAGGCGCGCACCGCCGTTCCTGTGCCGAAGCAAATTTGGTGCCACCAGAATACCGGAGCTCGGGCGCCAACGGGCGCCGCATCGGCGGGGGCGGTCCGCGTGGAGCGACGTCGGCCCCCTCTCCCAGTCCCGCGCAAGCGGGACTCCAGAGATAACCGCAGTGTCTTGTCGTTTTAGACCTGCGTGCCTGCTGGAGTCTGTGCGCGGGCCAGCCGAAGGCTGGATCCGATGACGGGGACGAGCGGGGAATAGAGCATTGCCGCTTGCTCACGCCCGGATCGCGAAGCGATCGCGATCAGGCCCTAAGCGCTGCGCGCCAGCGCGCCGTCGATCATGTCGATGGTGTTCTGCAAACCGTAGACGGCGACGAAGGAGCCGAAACGCGGGCCCTTCTCCTGGCCGAGCAGCACCTGGTAGAGCATGTTGAACCAGTCGAGCGTCACGCCGGGCTGGCCGTCCTTGGCCTTCTTCTTGTGGTCGAGGAAGGGCTCGCGGCGGCCGATCTCGTAGACCACCTCCTGGATCTTCTCCGGCGCGCTGTCCGCCGGCAATTGCGCGAGCGCGTCGCGCAAATCGATCAGCGCCGCGCGCTCCGGATCGCTCGGCTCGCGGAAGCGCTTTTCCGGCAGCACGAAATCGCGGAAATAATGGATGGCGTAGTCGACCATCTCGCCCAGCTTGGGATGCGTTTGCGGCGTCACGCCCGGCCGGTAGCGGCCGATGAAGCCCCACAGCGTCTCGGCATTCTCCGCGTTCGACGACGACACCAGCGTCAGCAACATCTGGAAGCTGATCGGCATGTCGATCTTGGGCGGATTACCGGAATGGATGTGCCAGACCGGATTGGACAGTCGCTGCTTCGGCTCCTGACGCTCATAGCCATCGAGCAGCTGCTGGTATTCGTCGACGCAACGCGGGATGACGTCGAAGTAAAGACGCTTGGCTGCCTTCGGCTCGCGATACATAAACAGCGACAGGCTTTCGGGCGAGGCGTAGCGCAGCCACTCGTCGATGGTCAGCCCATTACCCTTCGACTTGGATATCTTCTGCCCCTTCTCGTCGAGGAAGAGCTCGTAGTTGAAGCCTTCCGGGGCCAAGCCGCCGAGCGCGCGGCAGATCTGGCCGGAGAGCTTGACCGAGTCGATCAGGTCCTTGCCGGCCATCTCGTAGTCGATGCCGAGCGCCACCCAGCGCATGGCCCAATCCGGCTTCCATTGCAGCTTGCAGCGCCCGCCGGTCACCGGCGTCGTCACCGACTGCTTCGTCTCCGGGTCTTCATAGGTGATGGTGCCGGCCTTGGCATCGTGGCCGGTGACCGGCACCTGCAGGACGACGCCACTCTGCGGATCGATCGGCAGAAACGGCGAATAGGTCGACGCGCGCTCCTCGCGCAGCGACGGCAGCATGATGGCCATGACCTTGTCGAACTGCGCCAGCAGCTTGAGCAGCGATTGATCGAAGCGGCCTGACATATAGCAGTCGGTCGACGACATGAATTCGTAGTCGAAGCCGAAATGATCGAGGAACCTGCGCAGCCGTGCATTGTTGTGCGCGCCGAAGCTCGCGTGCTCGCCGAAGGGATCGGGCACCTTGGTCAGCGGCTTGCCGAGATGCTTTTCCAGCATCTCCTTGTTGGGCACGTTGTCGGGCACCTTGCGCAACCCGTCCATGTCGTCGGAGAAGGCGATCAGCCGGGTCTTGATCTTGTCATCGGTGAGCACGCGGAAGGCGTGGCGCACCATGGTGGTGCGCGCCACCTCGCCGAAGGTACCGATATGCGGCAGGCCGGAGGGGCCGTAGCCGGTCTCGAATATGACCTCGTCCTTCGGCGTCTTCTTCAGGCGGGCAACGATCTTGCGCGCCTCCTCGAACGGCCAAGCGTTCGATTGCTCGGCCAGTTCGCGCAAGGTGGTGACGGACTCGACGACGGACATCAGCATTTTCTCCAGCGGGCCGGACACTATGAATGCAGGGGCCGCGCGTCAAACTTTCTTCCCTCTCCCCGCAAGCGGGGAGAGGCGAAGCGGCGTCAAAACGGGCTGATGGGGAAATAGCGCAGCCACAGATCGGTGAAGCGGCCGTTCTCCCACAGCCGGAACAGCGCCCAGTTGAAGGCACGGCGCAAGAGATTGTTGCCCTTGCGCACGGCGATGCCGACGCCCTCGCCGAAATAGCGGCTCTCCAAATAGGGCCCGCCGCGGAATTCGCAGCAGCCGGCGCTGTCGGAGCCATTGAGCCAGAACGACAGCGAGATGCCGTCGCCGAACAAGAGGTCGACCTCGCCCTTCTTCAGCGCGTCGCGCGCGGCCGCGGGCGTCGGATAGGAATGCACTTCGGCTTCGGTGAACAGGTTCTTCAGGTAGGCCTCGTGCGCGGTGCCGGCGACCACCGCGACCTTGCGCCCCTCCAGCGCCGAGGGCGTCAGGACCTTGAGGTCCTTGAGGTCGCGTCGCGCGGCGAAACGCGCCGGCGTGCGGTAATAGGGATCGCTGAAATCCAGCTTCTTGCGCATCTCCGGCGTCTCGGCGAGCGAGGCGATCACCGCGTCGCCCTGGTTCTTGTCGAGCGCGCCGACCAGCGTGTCGAACCGGCGCATCTGGATGGTGCAGGCGACCTTGATCTCCTTGCAGATCGAGCGCGCGAGCTCGACATTGAAGCCCGTCGGCATGCCATCGGGACCGGCATAATTGAAAGGCGGATAATCCGTCTCGGTCAGGAAGCGGATGATGCTGATGCGGGAGAGGTCCGGCCGTTCCGGACGGTGGCGTGGGTCCCAGAAGCTGGGCACCGCCAGCGGACCGCCAAGCGGCTTGGCCGCAGCCAACGGCACCGGCGGTTCCGCCGGCACCGGCATGGGCGGGTCGAGCGGGCGCGGCGGCTGTTGCGCGGCCGCCGCCGTCAGCGCCAATGTGGTGAACAGAGCAGCCAAAAGGCCGCGCGGGCCGAGAGAAAAAAGCCGATGCATTCGCTGTCCCGAGAGGCGGAATCGGGCGCGACCATAGCACCGCAATTGCGGCGGAGTCAGGGATCAGTCATCGCGACGGGGCCGGCATTACGGCGCCGCGATTCCGATTACTGATGAGCGGAGCCTGTCAGGTGCTTTTCGATCTCGTACACGCTGAACTTGACCAGATCCTTGTCGAGTTCGGCACGCACCGCCCCGCGCAGGGCATGCGAATAGGCCGGGCGGATCATGCCGAGCGCGCGCGGCGGCGCCACCATGATCAGCGACTTCACTTTGCCGGCGGCGACCGCGGCGTCGAGATGCTGGGCAAGCTCGGTCAGGAAGGTCTGCTCGGACTGATCGTGCCAGTCGGTCTGCGTGACCGCGCTACGGCCATGACCGGCGGGACTATAGGAGCGGCCGGGCTTGTCGGTGCCGAGTTCGTGGGTGGCCAAATCCTTCTGTTCGAAGACTTCGAGAGTCTTCAGGTTGGGAAACTTGGCGTCACCGACATTCTCCAGCACCAGCGCCTTGGCGCCGTCGCAAACCACGACCCATTCGCCGCTGTGGATCAATAACCCGGACATGAACCAATCTCCTGAATTTGCCGCATAGGCTAGAACGCCCCGTGGAACCGGGCATTGCTCTAGGTCAAACGCGGCGGGGGCGCAGTTAGTTGCCTCGTCATTCCGGGGCATCCGCCGAAGCCTGCAAGGCGAAGGCGGATGAGCCCGGAATCCAGAGCAAAGCGCGGTCCATCGCTGCTCTGGATGCCGGGCCCGCAAGCTTCGCTTGCGTCCCGGGATGACGAGAAAGTCAGTTTGTCCCGTCCAGCAGCCGGCGGGCGATGACCTGCGCCTGGATCTCGGCGGCCCCTTCGAAAATATTGAGGATGCGGGCGTCGCAGAGCACGCGCGAGACCGGAAACTCGAGCGCGAAGCCGTTGCCGCCGTGGATCTGCACCGCGTTGTCGGCGGCGGCCCAGGCGACGCGCGCGCCGTAGAGCTTGGCCATGCCGGCCTCGAGATCGCAGCGGCGGCCGGAGTCCTTCTCGCGCGCCGCGTGATAGGTGAGCTGGCGGGCGATCATGATCTCGGTCGCCATCATGGCAATCTTGTCGGCGACGCGCGGAAAATTGACGATCTGCGTAGCGAACTGCACGCGGTTCTGCGCGTAGTCCATGGCGAGCTCCATGGCCGACTGCGCCACGCCGATGGCGCGCGCGGCGGTCTGGATACGCGCCGATTCGAAGGTCTGCATGAGCTGCTTGAAGCCGAGCCCCTCGACGCCGCCGAGCAGGTTTTCCGCCTTTACCTCGAAACCGTCGAAGGCGATCTCGTATTCCTTCATGCCGCGATAGCCGAGCACCTCGATCTCGGTGCCGGTCATGCCGTTTGCCGGAAAGGGATTGGCGTCGTCGCCGCGCGGCTTCTCGGCGAGCAGCATCGACAGGCCGCGATGGCCCGCCTCCTTCGGATTGGTGCGTACCAAGAGCGTCATCAGGTCGGCGCGCACCGGATGGGTGATCCAGGTCTTGTTGCCGTAGACCTTGTAGACATCGCCCTCGCGCACCGCGCGGGTCTTCAGCGAAGCGAGATCGGAGCCGGTATTGGGCTCGGTGAACACCGCCGTCGGCAGCACCTCGCCGGAGGCGATCTTCGGCAGCCATTTCTCCTTCTGCTCGGCAGTGCCGCCGCCGAGGATCAGTTCGGCGGCGATCTCCGAGCGGGTGCCGAGCGAGCCGACCCCGATATAGCCGCGCGAGAGCTCCTCGGAGACGACGCACATGGATTCCTTGCCCAGCCCCATGCCGCCGAACTCTTCCGGAATGGTCAGCCCGAACACGCCGAGCTCCGACATCTGGCCGATGATCTGCATCGGGATATAGCTGTTGGTGCGGTGCCAGCTCTGGGCGTGGCCGATGACCTCGCTGTCGGCGAACTTGCGCATCTCCTCGCGGATCGACTCCAGCGTCTCGTCAAGACCGCAGACGCCGACGGTCGCGTGGTGACTGTGACGCATCAATTCGACGAGGCGGGCGCGCCGCTCGGCGGTGTTGCCGGTGGCGACCAGGTTCTCGACCAGGGGGCTGATACGGGCGGCGACCTGCGCCGGCGTGAGCCCGAGATCCATCGGCCGCACCACCTCGCCTTGGCTCATCGGAATGCCGCCCATGATCTGCGCGATGCTTTCGCCGAGGCCGATGCGCACCAAGTGCTCCTCGATCTCGCCGAGATTGCCCTCGCTCTGCATGCGTTCGGCATAGGCCGCGAGCTGACGCACCGCCTCGACATAGGTGGCGAGCCAGGCCAGACCGTGCGTGGCGCGCTGCTCGCGGTCGAACAGACGGGAGACCACATGGCCTTCCACCACCACGCGCTCGCGCACTTTGGCGACGGCATCGGCTAGCAGCGCTTCCATCGCGGCACCCGCCTCACGGGCAAGCTCGACCAGGTCTTGTTCGGGGATGGTGGTGGCGGCGACGGGCATGGACGTCCTCAAAGGCGGGGGTGGCGGCGGCAGCCAGACTACGCGTGCAGTGCACAATTGCAAAGAGACCTGCAAAGCCAGGCCCGTCGGGGCGCTGATAATTGCGCCGCCGGGCGGCTCAAGGCCTCATGGTTGCTACAAAATTAACCATTTCACGCTTCCATCACGAAAATACCACCGCGCGCCGCGTCCGTACCGTCACCCGCGAACCCGGCTGGGGCTCATGCATATCGGACACCGTCTGTTGTCGCTCCGTCGGCTCGCCCTGCCCCTGCGATGGCCGGGCCACCTGACGCTCGGCCTGTCGGTGCGCGCCCGCATCGTGGTGCTGGCGCTGATCCCGGTGATCGGCTTCCTCGCCAACGGCGTCACCTATGTGAGCGGCGAAGGCGAGGTCGGCCAATCTTTCGCCACGGCGAACCGCGCGCGCGAGCTCGCCGACGCCAGCCGCGACTTCAAGATCGCGATCGCGGCCATGCGCATTGCCGCCAAGGACTTCACCGTCTCGCCGCGTGGCGCGCTGGTCGACAGTTTCGCCGCGGCGGCGGACGCGGCCAACAAGAGCCTCGACCAGATCGAGCAGACCATCGGCAACCTGCCGCACGACGACATCGCCGGGCTGCGTTCGTCGCTCGCCGCGCTCAAGGACAACTTCGACAAACTGGTGGCCGAGCAACGCACGCTCGGCTTCAATGAGCACCAGGGCCTGCGCAACGATCTGCGCGAAGCTGGCAATGCCATCGAGCGCGCCATCAACAAGAACATGAACTGGCTCGCCGAGGCCGATGCCCGGAAGCTGATGATCACGCTTCTGACCATGCGGCATGACGAGGCGATCTATCGGCTCGAGCCGAGCGAACTGACCCGCCAACTTTTCGTGCGCGGCTATCAGCAGTTCACCGAGACCTTCGACAAGGTCGACGGCACGACGGAGATGAAGGGCAGGCTCGAGCAAGAGGTGAAGCGCTATGCCGACACCTTCGCGCGCTGGATCGCGGTATCCGACCGCGTGCATCCGATGCGCGCGCTGCTCGACATCGACAGCCAGAACATGCTGCCGCGCACCGACGCCATCATCCATCTGGCTAACCATGCAGCCCAACGGGCCTCGCGCGAATTGGCGGCAGCGCAGGCGCGCACTCGCAACGGCATCATTGCGGTCGGCATGACCATGGCGGTGCTCGGCCTGTTCCTGAGCTGGCTGATCGGGCGCAGCATCACGCGACCGCTCAACGGCCTTGCCGCGGTGATGAAGCAACTCGCCAATGGCGATACCGAGGCGCGCATTCCGGCAACGCAGGCACGCGACGAAATCGGCGAGATGGCGCGCAGCGTCATCGTATTCCGCGACACCACACTCGAGCGCGAGCACCTGACAACGGCGCAGGCGGAAGCCGCCGCGGCAGGCGAGCAGCGCAGCGCCACCATCGCGATGACCATCGGACTGTTCAAGAATTCGGTGGAGGCCGCGCTGCGCAAGCTGCGCGCGGCTTCGATGAAGCTGGAGACGAGTTCGTCCAATCTCAACACGGCCGCAGACACGGTCTCGGCCGAAACCGGCACCGCCACGCAGCGGGTCAGCGCCGCCTCCGACAATGTCACCGCGGCGGCCGGCTCGGTGGAGGAGCTCGCGGCCTCGATCGGCGAGATCGCCTCGCAGGCGGCGAAATCGACCGACGTCGCCCAGCGCGCGGTGTCGGAGGCCGAGCGCACCGTCACCACCATGGCCGAACTGGGCAATGCCGCCACCCGCATCGGCGAGGTGGTCGGTCTGATCCAGGCGATCGCCGGACAGACCAATCTGCTGGCGCTCAACGCCACCATCGAGGCGGCGCGCGCCGGCGAAAGCGGCAAGGGATTCGCGGTGGTGGCTTCCGAGGTCAAATCGCTCGCCGGGCAGACCGCCAAGGCGACGGAGGAGATCGCCGAGCAGATCGGCGCCATCCAGTCGGCCGCAGCCGACGCGGCACAGGCGATCGAGCAGGTCAACGCCATCATCCGCGACATGTCCGCGATCGCCACCACGGTGGCGGCGACGGTCGATCAGCAGAACGCGGCGGTCGCCGCGATCGCGCAAGGGGTCAACCGTGCCTCCAGCGAAGCGCGCATCGGCGCCGAGTTGATGAGCCGGGTGGCCGGCGTGACCACCGACGCACGCGGCACCGCCGCCGATGTGAAGGGGCTCGCCGACACGCTTGCGAGCGAAGCCGAGGCCCTGGAAGCCGAGGTGCGTCAATTCCTCGCCAATGTGCAGGCGGCTTAAGACTGCGGTCGTCCCCGCGGAAGCGGGGACCGAGTAACCCCAGCGTGGCAAGGTCGCAATTACCGGGGTTACTGGGTCCCGGCTCTCGCTTCGCTCGGCCGGGACGACAGCAGAGGCACCCTTGCAAACGCGCCCGCGACGGATGATCTGAGGGGCAGCATTGCGATTGGAGCCATCCATTGCGCCTGCTCAAATTGTTGTTTCGCAGCACGCATGACGCGATCCGCCATTTTCTCGCCGATGACGGCTGGGCGATCGCCAGCCACATCGCGCTGTCCGCGCTGATGGCCCTTTTCCCGTTCCTCATCGTGGTCACGGCGCTGGCCGGCTTCTTCTTCGGCTCCAAGCAACTGGCCGACGAGGCCGCACGCATCCTGTTGGAAGCCTGGCCGCAGCAGGTCGCCGGGCCGATCACGCAGGACATCACCGGCGTCCTGACCAACACACGCGGCGACGTGCTCACCTTCGGCGTCGCCTTTTCCCTCTACTTCGCCTCGAGCGGGGTGGAGAGCCTGCGCATCGGCTTGAACCGCGCCTACAACGCGATGGAGCAGCGCCCCTGGTGGCTGCTGCGGCTGGAGTCGATCCTCTATGTCCTGGTCGGCGCGATTGCGATGCTGGCTTTCTCATTCCTGGTTGTGTTCGCACCGTTCATCTGGGCAAAGCTGGTGTTCTATGTTCCCGCGGTACAGCCCTTCGACAATCTGGTCACTGTGGCGCGCTATTCGATCGCGGTATCGGTCTTGGTGTCCGCGCTGGTGATCCTGCACCGCTGGCTGCCGGCGGGCGACCGCTCATTCGCCGAGATCGCGCCCGGCATCGCCGCCACGCTGTTGCTGTGGCTGGCGAGCGGCGCCGTCTTCGGCCGCTACCTTGCGTCTTTTGCTTTCGCCTATGTGTCGATGTATGCGGGCTTGGCGTCAGCGATGATCGCGCTGGTGTTTCTCTATGTCTGTTCGGTGATCTTCATCTTCGGCGGCGAGTTGAACATGGCGATCAAGCTCGCCCGCCAGAGGGCGCGCTAAAGCGCGCCCGCCACTTCCTGCACGTCCTCCAGCGTCTTCAGGCCCGTCATCGGCGCGTTGACAAGCACCGCCATGTTGCCGGGCGGGTGCTGGTTCTTCCACATCATGGTGTGCGCCTTCGGGATCTCCTCCCAGGGGAATATCTTGGACAGGCACGGATCGATACGGCGCTCGAGCACGAAGCGGTTGGCCTGCGAGGCCTGCTTCAGATGCGCGAAATGCGAGCCCTGGATGCGCTTCTGCCGCATCCAGACATAGCGCGCGTCGAAGGTAAGGTTGTAGCCGGTGGTGCCGGCGCAGAACACCACCATGCCGCCGCGCTTGACCACCATGGTCGACACCGGGAAGGTCGCCTCGCCCGGATGCTCGAACACGATGTCGACGTCGCGCTTGCCGGTGATGTCCCAGATGGCCTTGCCGAAGCGACGCGCCTCCTTGCTCCAGTCGTTGTATTCAGCCGTGTTGACCTGCGGCAGCTGGCCCCAGCACTTGAATTCCTTGCGGTTGATTACGCCTTTGGCGCCGAGATTGAACACATATTCCGATTTCGATTCATCAGAGACGATGCCGATGGCGTTGGCGCCGGAGGCGGCGACGAGCTGGATGCCGAACACGCCAAGACCGCCGGAGGCGCCCCACACCAGCACATTGTCGCCGGGCTTGAGGATGTGCGGCGCATGGCCGAACAACATGCGGTAGGCGGTGGCGAGCGTCAGCGTGTAGCAGGCCGACTCTTCCCAGGTCAGATGCGCCGGCTTCTCCATCAACTGGCGCGACTGCACGCGGCAGAACTGCGCGAAGGAGCCGTCCGGCGTCTCGTAGCCCCAGATGCGCTGCGAGGGCGACAGCAGCGGATCGCCGCCATTGCATTCCTCGTCATCGCCGTCGTCCTGATTGCAGTGGACGATGACCTCGTCGCCGACCTTCCAGCGCCGCACCTTGCTGCCGACCGCCCAGACGATGCCGGAGGCATCGGAGCCGGCGATGTGATAGGGCTGCTTATGCCCGTCGAGCGGGGAAATCGGCTGGCCGAGGCCGGCCCACACGCCGTTGTAATTGACGCCTGCCGCCATGACGAGCAGCAGAACTTCCTCCTCGCCGATCGGCCAGGTCGGCACCACTTCGAGCTGGAAGGATTGCTCCGGCGGACCGTGACGGTCCTTGCGGATGACCCAGGCGTGCATCTTCTCCGGCACATGGCCGAGCGGCGGAATTTCGCCGAGACCATAAAGGTCCTTGAGCGGAGCAACGCTCCTCTTGGGTGCGGCGGCCGGCATTGAAATCTCCCTGCAAACGCGAGGCGCAACCATAAGTCTGCCGCAAAGCATGCTGCGGTGCAATAATTGGATTCGCGCAAAACGCTACCGAAGCACTGCGTCTTTCAAGCCTTTGAGGCGGTAGCCGGTTCCGTTATCTGCGGGCGGGGCTAGGCGCCGCGAGCGGTGCCGCCGGAAATGAGTACTTGTCAAAGTTCGGATATGGAACCACGGTAGGTTGGAACAAACGGGGGGAATCGCCATGATGGCTACCAACAGTCTGATCGTCATCCTGATCATTGGCCTGATCGCCGGCTGGCTCGCCGGCAAGCTTATGGGCGGCGGCTTTGGCCTCATTGGCGACATCGTCATCGGGGTGATCGGCGCCTTCATCGGCGGCTGGCTGTGGACGACGCTGCATCTGCCCGTGCTCGGACCGTGGTGGCTCACCGCGATCGTCAGTGCGGTGATCGGCGCCTGTATCCTGCTGTTCCTCCTGCGCTTGGTCAAACGCTAGCTTCGCCGTCGGCGCGAACGCCGTTGCGCGCGCGCCGGCCGCGCCGGCGCGTGCGCACGACTTCGACCGCGACCGCGGCGAGATAAAAGCCGACGATCCAGGCAAGACTCGCCGGATCCTCGGCGAGGCTGCGCGCCATCAACAAGAGAACGCTCGCGCCCGTCGCCAGCGCGCCGGCGAGCGGCCAGAGGCCGGCCAAGCCGATACGGCGACGCAAGCGCCAAGCTGACAGATTGATCGCGAGGAAGATCAGCAGGAAGGTTGCGCTTGCAAAAGTCGAAATGATTGCCAGCGGCGCGATCAACGCAAAGACAAGCGCCGCGGCCGTCAGCGCCACCAGCGCCGCCCAGGGCACAGGCCGCGTGCGCTCGCGCAGCGAAAACACCCTCGGCAGCGCTTGCTCGTTCGCCATCACCATGGCGAGCCGCGCGGCGCCGAACAGCGTGGCATTGATGGCGGAAGCGGTCGACAACAGCGCGGCGATGCCGATGAGCACGAAGCCGGTCTCGCCTAGCGTTGGCCGCGCGGCGACCGCCAGCACATATTCCTGGTCGTGCTGGATCTGGGCCGGCGTGAGATTGCCGAGCGCCGCCAACGCAACGACCACGTAGATCGCCGAGGTGGCCAGGATGGCGATCACCAGCGCCCGCTTGAGGTTGACCCGCGGGTTGTCCATTTCGTCGATGGCATTGGGAATGAGCTCGAAGCCTTCATAGGCGACGAAGATGAGCGCGGCGGCGGTGAGCGGCGCGAGCCAGCCGCGGTCAAATAGCGGCTCGAAATGCTGGCGGGTCGCGCTGAACAGCCCGGCCAGGGCGAACACGGCGAGAATAGCGAGCTTGATGGCGACCACGATCAGCTCGGTCCTGCCCGAGGTCTTGGCACCGCCGAGGTTGATCGCAAGAAAGACGATAAGCACCAGCGCGGCGAGGCCGCCGCTCAAGACCGTGGGCGCGCCGCCGGAGATCAGCGTCGCCCCGTAGGCGCCGAAGGCGGTGGCATAGAGCGCAAGCGTGCCGACATAGCCGGCAACCAGCAGCCAGCCGGCCACCGCCGCCAAAGCCGGCCGGCCGAAGGCGTGCTCGATATAGGTGAAGCTGCCGCCATCGCCGTGAAAGGCGAGCCCGAGATGGGCATAGGACAGGCCGGTCAGCAGCGCGATCACCCCGCCGACGACAAGCGTCAGCGGCACCGCATGACCGGCTTGCGCGATGGCGAGGCCGAGCACGGCGAAGATGCCGCCGCCGATCATGCCGCCGATGCCGATGGCGATGGTTTCAGCCAGACTGAGTTTGCCGGATCCCGCCATGAGTCCACCCCCGCCATGCCGCCCCACGCGTTGGGCCAGCATAGCGAAGCGATTGCCAAGCCGCTTGTTGCAATGCACAATCAGCCGGGATACCGCAGGACCGCCAATGAGCGAGCAGCAACGCAAAGCCGACAAGCCCTGGATCTTCCGCACCTATGCCGGCCATTCGACGGCGGCGGATTCCAACGCGCTCTACCGGAAGAACCTGGCCAAGGGACAGACCGGCCTCTCGGTCGCCTTCGATCTGCCGACGCAGACCGGCTACGATTCCGACGATCCACGCGCCAAGGGCGAAGTCGGCAAGGTGGGCGTGCCTGTCTGCCATCTCGGCGATATGCGCGCGCTGTTCGATGGCATTCCGCTGGCGTCGATGAATACGTCGATGACCATCAACGCCACCGCGGCGTGGCTGATGGCGCTCTATATCGCGGTCGCCGACGAACAAGGCGCGCCGCGCGCGAGCCTCACCGGCACCATCCAGAACGACATCATCAAGGAATATCTCTCGCGCGGCACCTATGTGTTTCCGCCGGCGCCCTCCATGCGGCTGATCAAGGACGTGGCGATTTTCACCACCTCCGAATTGCCGAAATGGAATCCGATGAACATCTGCTCCTACCATCTGCAGGAGGCGGGGGCGACGCCGGTACAGGAACTCGCCTTCGCGCTCGCCACGGCACAAGCCGTGCTCGACACGGTGAAGGCCTCGGGCGAAGTGGGCCAGGAAAAGTTTTCCGAGGTGGTCGGCCGCATCTCCTTCTTCGTCAATGCCGGACTTCGGTTCATCACCGAAATCTGCAAGATGCGCGCCTTCACCGAATTGTGGGACGAGATCACGCGAACGCGCTATGGCGTCACCGAGGCCAAGCACCGGCTGTTCCGCTACGGCGTGCAGGTGAACTCGCTCGGACTGACCGAGAGCCAGCCCGAAAACAATGTCGCGCGCATTCTGCTCGAAATGTTGGCGGTGACGCTGTCGAAGAATGCGCGCGCGCGCGCCGTGCAATTGCCGGCGTGGAACGAGGCGCTCGGCCTGCCGCGGCCGTGGGACCAGCAATGGTCGCTGCGCATGCAGCAGATCCTCGCCTACGAGACCGACCTGCTCGACTACGGCGATATCTTCGACGGCTCCACGGTGATGACCGAAAAGGTCGAGGCGCTCAAGCGCGAGGCGAAGGAAGAGCTCAAGCGCATCGAGGAGATGGGCGGCGCGGTGGCGGCGGTCGAGTTGGGCTACATGAAGCAGCAGCTCGTCGAATCGAACACGGCGCGGCTCGAGCGCATCGAGCGCGGCGAGCAGATCGTGGTCGGCGTCAACAAATACCTGGAGAGCGAACCCTCGCCGCTCACCGGCGGGGTGGAAGCGATGATCATCACCGTGCCGGAAGAAGCCGAGCGCGGCCAGATCGAAAAGCTGAAAGCCTGGCGGGCGCAGCGCGACGACGGCGCGGTGGCCGAGGCGCTGGCCGAACTCAAACGCGCGGCCTCCGGGACCGCCAACATCATGCCGGCCTCGATCCGGTGCGCCAAGGCGGGCGTGACCACCGGCGAATGGGGCTGGACGCTGCGCGAATCCTTCGGCGAATACCGCGCGCCGACCGGCGTCGGCCGCGCGATGCGCAACGACGTCAGCGGCCTCGACGACATCCGCGCCGATGTCGACCGCGTCTCCCGCAAGCTGGGGCGCCGGCTGACTTTCCTGGTCGGCAAGCCGGGCCTCGACGGCCATTCCAACGGCGCCGAGCAGATCGCGGTGCGCGCGCGCGATAGCGGCATGCAGGTGGTCTATGAGGGCATCCGCCTGACGCCGGCGGAGATCGTCGATGCCGCGCGCAAGGAAAAGGCGCATGTGATCGGCCTGTCGGTGCTCTCGGGCAGCCACCTGCCGCTGGTGCACGACGTGGTCGGGCGCATGAAGGAGGCGGGCCTCGACGTGCCGCTGGTGGTGGGCGGTATCATCCCGCCGGAGGACGCGGCGGCGCTGGAGAAATCCGGGGTGGCTGCCGTGTACACGCCGAAGGATTTCGAGTTGAACCGCATCATGTCGGACGTGGTGCGGATCGTCGAGCACAAGAACGACGCGACAAGTAGCTAGCGCGTAAAGATATCTCCCTGGACAGCGCCTCCCTGCGTTCGCTTATGATATTTGCGACCGTCGTTTGACGGTGGGGGTAGACTTCATGAGCAGCCAGCACGTGGCGCCGAGCGGCGCGCGACCGAAGCCTTGGCTTTTCTATGCGTTGACGTGCCTGTTGATCGCCGAATTTCTTTGGAGCGTGATCGTGCCGGCGCATGAATACCCGATGCGTGCCGAACAAGTGCTGACCATGGCGCTCAATGCCGGCATGATGATCGGCCTGTTCGGCGTCAAGAATGCTGGGCCGAAGCCATTGTGGTGGATTGCGCTCATTGCCGGCGTCGGCCTGTTCGCGATCCGCTTCACGAGCGATGCCGCATGGTGGACCGGCCACTTGGCTTATTCGCCGCGTTGACGACTATTCGGCAGAGATGGTGGCGAGCGCCCGCGCCAATATCGCCGGGCTCACCGGCTTGACGAAATAGAAATCCATGCCGGCGGCGCGGGCGGCGGCTTCGTCGGCCACCTCGCCGCGGCCGGAAATTCCGATCACCGGGACCCGTGCGGCCGCGCCGGCGAGCGCGCGGATCGCCTTGGTCGCCGCCAGCCCGTCGAGGCCGCCGAGCGCCACATCCATCAGCACCGCATCATAGGCACCGCTCGCCGCGGCTTCCACCGCCGCCTCGCCGGTCTCGACAAAATCGACGCGATGGCCGAGCTCGGTGACGATGGTGTTCATCACCACGCGGCCGTAAGGATTATCCTCGGCGCAGAGAATGGCCAGCGATCGCGGCGGCGCCGGCGTTTCGCGGGGTTCGGCCACGCGCGGCGCGTTCACGCGCTTGACCGGCACGCTGACGCGAAAGGTCGTGCCCTTGTCGCGCCCGGACGTGACGTCGAGTTGCCCCCGCATGGCCTCGACCACGCGCTTGACGAAGACCAATCCCAGGCCGGCGCCGCCATAGCGGCGGGCCACGCTTTCGCTGGCCTGCGCGAACGGCCGGAACAGCTTCTTGATGTCGCGCGGATCCATGCCGATGCCGGTGTCGGTCACGGTGAAGATGAGACGCATCTGTCGGTTGGCCTGCTCGACGCCGGCGCTGAATAACACGTGGCCTTCGGTGGTGAACTTGATCGCGTTGTCGACGAGGTTCTCCAGCACCGCGCGCAGCCGCAGCAGGTCGCCCTCGACCAGCGCCGGCAGCTCGGCGATGGAAACGTCCGCCTTGATGTCCGTGTTGCCGGCGCGGGCGATGAGGCCGTGGCCGACCGCCTCGGCAAGCATGCGCGGCGAGAACGGCTCGTTACGCAAGGTGAGGCCGGTGGCGCCGGCCTTGGCGGCATCGACGATCAGACTGGCGATGGCGGCGAGATGGTCGGCGCCGCTCTTGATGGAATTGGCCCAGCCGCGCTCGCGCGCGCCGAGATCGGAGGAGGCGAGCAGTTCGGCCAGCGCCGCGATGCCGGTCAGCGGCGTGCGGATGTCGTGGGCTATGCCGGCGAGGCTCGCTTCGAGCGCACGCGACGACGGCGGCTTTTTCGCCCGCGGTCTGGCGCGCGGTTTGGCGACACGGGCTTTGGCCGCGCGCGCTCCGGGCGCGCGGCGGTTCGTGCGCTTGCGGCGCGGCGCCTTGCGGGACTTGCGTTTTGCCATTCTTTCCCCCGCCCCAAACCAACCATGCCACGGATAAGCGGCTCAATCGAGCCCGACCATACGCCGGATATCCACCGCGCGGGCGCCTTGCGCGCGCAGCTCGCGCAGGCCGGTCGCCCGCGTCGACTTCGACAGCTTGCGGCCGTCGGCGTCGAGGATGAGGCGATGGTGATGGTAGCGGGGCGCCGCCAGGCCGAGCAGCGCCTGCAGCAGCCGATGCACCGCGGTGGCGTGAAAGAGATCGTGCCCGCGCACCACGTCACTGACGCGCTGTGCGGCGTCGTCGACCGTCACCGCGAGGTGGTAGCTTGCCGGCGCGTCCTTGCGCGCCAGCACCACGTCGCCCCAGGCGGCCGGATCGGCGGCAATGACACCGGTTTCGCCTGCGGGACCGGCCCCGCTTTCGGTCCAGGTGAGCGGGCCGGCCCGCTCGAGCGCCGCCGCCATATCGAGACGCAGCGCATAGGGCTGGTGGGCCTGCAGGCGGCGCTGGCGCTCCGCCGGCGCAAGCGCCTTCGCCGTTCCCGGATAAAGTGGCGCGCCATCGGGGTCGCGCGGCCAGGGCTTTTGTAAAGAAGCCTCTCGTTGCGCGACCAGGGCGGCGATCTCGGCGCGGCTCTCGAAGCTGGGATAGACGAGGCCCAGGGCGTCGAGGCGGGCAAGCGCTGAGCGATAGTCGTCGCCATGCTCCGACTCCCGGTACACCGGTGTTTCCCAGCGCAACCCGAGCCAGACCAGGTCCTCATAGATCGCCGTCTCGTATTCCAGCCGGCAGCGGGCGGCGTCAATGTCCTCGATGCGCAGCAGCAGCCGGCCGGCCACCGCGCGCGCCCGATCGGCATTGAGCAGCGCCGACAGCGCGTGGCCGAGATGCAGATAGCCGTTGGGCGACGGCGCGAAGCGGAAAACGGGTGGCGGCATGAACCCTCTACTGTCATGCCCCGCGCAAGCGGGGCATCCAGTAAACGCCAAGCGGGAAATCGATCATAGCTGCTCGTGGTTACTGGATCGTCCGCTTTCGCGGACGATGACAGCCGAATATGTTGGATGGCACGGTGAAACAACCATGACACAGTTCCTCCACACCGACGACGACCTACGCGCCTGCCTCACGCAGTTGATCGACGCCGATCCGCGCCTGGCGCCCGTCGCCGCCACGGCCGGCGCCTTCGGCTTGCGCCGCCGCGAAGCCGGCTTCCCCGGCCTGTGCGCCATCGTCTGCGGCCAGCAGCTCTCGACCGCCAGCGCAGCCGCGATCCGGGCGCGGCTGTTCGCCGCCTTCGATCCTTTCCATCACGACACGGTGCGTCGCGCGCGCACCGACAAGCTCAAACGGCTCGGGTTGTCGGCAGCCAAGATCAAGTCGATCCGCGCCATCGGCAAGGCGGTCGCCGAGGGCCGCATCGATCTCACCGCGGTCGGCAACATGGATGCCGACGACGCGCATGCCGCGCTCACGGCCTTGCACGGCGTCGGGCCGTGGACGGCCGACATCTATCTCCTGTTCTGCCTCGGTCATGCCGACGCCTTTCCCGCCGGCGATCTTGCCGTGCAGGAATCCGCACGCCTTGCTTTCGGCCTGCGCAAACGGCCGGACGCCAAGGCGCTCGCCAAGCTGGCGGAGGCCTGGCGGCCCTGGCGCGGAGTGGCGGCGCATCTGCTCTGGGCCTATTATCACGTGGCGAAGAAGCGCGACGTGGTCCCGCTCGAGACCGGCGCCCCGCTGAATAAGCCGAGCAAGAAGAAGGCGACCAAGAAGAAGGCGACGAAAAGGACATCCTGAAATGGCTGAACTCGACGGCCCGCGCCTGGCGCCGCGCTCCGGACAGGCGCGCCAGCTCGTGGTTTTTCTGCACGGCTATGGCGCCGACGGCAACGACCTGATCGAGATCGGCCGCGCCTGGGCCGGCCTCATGCCCGACGCCGCCTTCGTCTCACCGCATGCGCCGCAGCCGTGCGGGCAGGCGCCGATGGGGCGCGAATGGTTCCCGCTCACCTTCCGCGATCCGAACGAACGCTGGACCGGGGTGCAGAGCGCGGCCCCGATCCTCAATGCGTTTCTCGATGCCGAGCTCGCCCGCCATGGCCTGCCGCCTTCGGCATTGGCGCTGGTCGGCTTCTCGCAGGGGACGATGATGGCGCTGCATGTCGGCCTGCGCCGCGCGGTGCAGCCGGCGGCCATCGTCGGCTATTCCGGCATACTGGTGGTGCCGGAGAGCGTCGATCCCGATCAATTTGCCGCCGGGGTCGTGAGCCGGCCGCCCGTGCTGCTGGTGCATGGCGACCAGGACGAACTCATCCCGGTGCAGGCGCTGTTCCAGGCGGCGCAGGGACTTGCCGCGCTCGACGTCCCGACCGAATGGCATGTGTCCGCCGGCGTCGGCCACGGCATCGACCAGGAGGGCCTGCGTCAGGGCGGTGAGTTCCTCGCCCGCGCCTTCGGCCGGCGCGGCTGACGCAGGCTTGCGGCCAACCCCACATCTACTTCACAATCCTGTCACGCTGCCCTATTAGTAGGCCTTAAGCTGCGTGGCGGCAGCCTCACGGAGGTGGAGGAACGTCGCTTGAACGTGCATGTTTCGCCCAGTGGTTTTCCCGCGCTGGTGCTCAACGCGGACTTCCGGCCGCTGAGCTATTACCCGCTCTCACTGTGGTCGTGGCAGGACACGATCAAGGCCGTCTTCCTCGAGCGGGTGAACATCGTCGCCAATTACGATCACGCGGTGCACAGCCCCAGCCTGGAGATGCAGCTGCCGAGCGTGGTCTCGCTCAAGACTTTCGTGAAGCCGTCGACCCATCCGGCCTTCACCCGCTTCAACGTGTTCCTGCGCGACCGCTTCGTCTGCCAGTATTGCGGCACGCGCGACGATCTCACCTTCGACCACCTGATCCCGCGCTCGCGCGGCGGCCATACCACCTGGGACAATGTGGTGGCGGCCTGCTCGCCGTGTAATCTGCGCAAGGGCAATCTGACGCCGGCCGAGGCGCATATGTGGCCGTCGCACCTGCCGTTCCAGCCGACGGTGCATCACCTGCACAAGAACGGACGGCTGTTCCCGCCGAACTATCTGCACGATAGCTGGCTCGATTATCTCTATTGGGATACCGAGCTGGAGCCGTAAGCGGCGCGCGCGGCGACGCCACTGGCAAAAGCCGATTCTTTTTATTTCCCGGTCATTTGACCCGTATCAATGGCGGCTATCCGCATCTGCGCTAGCTGCTTGTGCCTGGGGGGCCAAGCGGGAGCGCGTGCATGAACAAGCCCGTTGGAACCGACGACGCGCGGCTGGGCCAGGCGACACCCGTCGTGCTCATTCCGCCGCCGCCCGCGCGGGCACGCTCACGCAAGCCGTGGGCGATCGCCGTTGTGCTGGCACTCGCCGTTATCGCCGCGGTCGTCGCCGGCTGGTGGCTCACCAGCACCGGTAACACCGTGCGCTATACCACCGCCGCGGTCAGCCGCGGCGCCGTGACGCGCACGGTCACCGCCACCGGCACCGTCAATCCGGTGCTCACCATCATCGTCGGCAGCTACGTCTCCGGAGTCATCCAGGAGATCCACTGCGACTACAATACCGAGGTCAAGAAAGGGCAGGTCTGCGCCAAGATCGATCCGCGCCCCTACCAGACCGTCGTCGACCAGAATAAAGCCAATCTCGATCAGGCTAGGGCACAACTCGTCAAGGACCAAGCCAACTTCGACTACGTGAAGCTCAACTATGATCGCAACGCGCGGCTTGCACAAACCAATGCAATTTCCAAAGACACCCTCGACATTGCCAAGAACGCGCTCGACCAGGCGCGCGCTCTGATCGGCGTCGACCAGGCCATCATCGAGCAGCGCCAGGCGCAGCTTGCGGCCGCGCAGGTCAATCTCGACTACACCAATATCGTCTCGCCGGTCGACGGCACCGTGGTCTCGCGCAACGTCACCATCGGGCAGACCGTCGCGGCGAGCTTTCAGACGCCGACGCTGTTCCTGATCGCCACCGACCTCACCGAAATGCAGGTCGACACCAATGTCAGCGAAAGCGACATCGGCGGCATCAAGGAAGGCGACAAGGCGCTGTTCACGGTCGATGCGTTTCCCAATCGCACCTTCCAAGGTACAGTCACCCAGGTGCGCCAGTCGCCGCAGACGGTGCAGAACGTCGTCACCTATGACGTGGTGGTCAGCATCGATAACCACGATCTCGCGCTCAAGCCGGGCATGACTGCGGCCAATCGCATCGTCATCGACGAGCGCGCCGACGTACTGCGCGTGCCGAGCCAGGCGCTGCGTTATGCGCCCGCGACCGCCGGAACGGGGCGGCGAAGCGGCACCGCTGGAAAAGCCCGGCCGACACCGCAAGCAAGGGTCTGGGTACTGCGCGACGGCAAGCCGGTGCGGGTCGCGGTGACCGCCGGTCTCGACGACGACACCTTCACCGAAATCGTCAAGGGCGAGCTCAATCCGGGCGACCAGGTCATCATCGCCGAGCAACGCAGCGGCAGCAATAACAACAGCCGGGCGGCGGCACCGCGCCTGCGATTGTGATGCGGCCGACGGCCGGCAAAGCGACCATGGCAGAACCGATCATCAGGCTGGAGCACGTCACGCGGACATACCATGTCGGCGATATCGACGTGCATGCGCTGCAGGATGTCAGTCTCACGATCAACGAAGGCGAATTTGTCGCCATCATGGGCCATTCGGGCTCCGGGAAGTCGACGCTGATGGCGGTGCTCGGCTGCCTCGACCGGCCGAGCGGCGGCCGCTATTTCTTCGAGGGGACAGACGTAGCCAGGCTGGAAGAGCCCGAGCGCGCAAGCCTGCGCAGCGAACGCCTGGGTTTCGTGTTCCAGAGCTTCAATTTGCTCGCCCGCACCAGCGCGATCGAGAACGTCGCGCTGCCGCTGTTCTATTCGGCCACCGGGCCGGCCAGCGCCACCATGCGCACCGAGCGGGCGCGCGCCGTGCTGACGCTGCTTGGCCTGGGTGACCGCGAACGCAACACGCCCGGCCAACTGTCCGGCGGACAACAGCAGCGGGTGGCGATTGCCCGCGCTCTGATCAACAACCCCGGCCTGCTGCTGGCCGACGAGCCGACCGGCAATCTCGACACCCGCACCTCGCACGAAATCATGGAGACGCTGACCAAGCTCAATCGCGAGCATGGTGTCACCGTCGTCGTCGTCACCCACGAACAGGACATCGCGGCCTATGCCGACCGCGTATTGACCATGCGGGACGGCCAGGTCGTCTCGGACACGCGCAATCCCAAGCCGACCAAGATCGCCGAAGCAGCAGCGCGCGCCGGGATGCCAGGCGAAGGCCCGTCGGTCGCGCAGCCGCCCCGCCCGTTACTCGCCGCCGCACGGCGCACCAATACCTTTTGGGGCTTCGGCCGGATGATCATGGCAGCCGCCGTTCAGGCGATCTGGCGCAACATGATGCGCTCGGCTCTGACCATGCTCGGCGTGTTTATCGGCGTCGCGGCCCTGATCGCCATGGTCGCCGTCGGCCAAGGCGCCAACGACGCGGTGCGCAAGCAGATCGAGCGGCTCGGCACCAATCTGGTGGTGGTGCTGCCAGGCGCGCGCACCGCAGGCGGCATGCGCGCGGGATCGGGCAGCGCCTCCACGCTCACGACCACCGATGCGCAGGCAATTCTGCGCGAGAGCACAGCCGTCAGCGAGGTCAGTTATCTCATCCGCCAATCCGGCCAAGTGCAGGCCGGCAATCAGAACTGGGCCACGCAAATTCAGGGCATCAGTGCCAATTATCCACCGATGACCAACTGGCGGATCGAGGTCGGCCGTGAGATATCGCCCGATGATGAGGCTTCGGCCGCGTTGGTGGCGGTGATCGGGCAGACCGTGTCGAAACAGTTGTTTGGCACGTCGCAGATTCCGATCGGGGCGCTCATCCAGGTCAGGAGCACGCCAATGCGGGTGATCGGCGTGCTCGAGTCGAAGGGACAGACGCCATTCGGCCAAGACCAGGACGACTTGATTATGATCCCGTTCACCACGGCGGAACGCAAAGTTCTCGGGGTGGCCTCACCGTCGCAGACGGAGACCCAGCTCAATTGGATCTATCCAAGCCCGCCCAACCCCTATGGTCTGACGCCGCACCTAGCCGGTTACGTCAACCAGATCTACGTGCAAGCCGCCAACGCAGCGGACGTGCAGCCGGCGATCAGCGAGGTGACGAAAATCCTGGCGCGCCGCCACCGCATCAAGCCCGGCGACGACAACGATTTCTCGGTGCGTAATTTGAGCCAGATCGCCGAGACCGCGGAAAGCTCGAGCCGCATCATGGCAGCGCTGCTCGCGGCCGTCGCCTCGATCTCGCTGGTGGTCGGCGGCATCGGCATCATGAACATCCTCCTCGTCTCGGTGACAGAACGCACGCGCGAGATCGGCCTGCGCATGGCGATCGGCGCGCGCCGGCTGCATGTGCTGCTGCAGTTCCTCGCCGAGGCGGTTTTCCTCAGCGTCACCGGCGGCATCGCCGGCATCGTCATGGGCGTCGCCTTTTCGCTGGCGATCTCGCTTGTTTTCGGCTGGGCGACGCCGATCTCTGCTGCGGCGATCGCCGGCGGCTTCATTTTCTCGGCCGCCGTCGGGATTTTCTTCGGCTACTACCCGGCGCGCAAAGCCGCGCACCTCGATCCGATCGAGGCGTTGCGCTACGAGTGAGGCGTTCAGGCGCCCGGCAGCATCCGCTGCAACACGCCGTCGCGGCGGATGAAGTAGTGATAGAGCGCCGCCGCGACATGCAGACCGACCAGCGCCAGCATCAGGTAATTGGCGAGCAGGCTATGCACGTCGCCGGTCCAGCCCCAGCCGGGCGCGCGCTTCGCCACCAGCGCCGGTAGTTCGAGGCCGAACATCACGATCGGCATGCCGCGCCATGACGCGTTGATCCATCCCAGGATCGGAATGACGAACAGCAGCAGGTAGAGGAGCCAATGAATGACCCGCGCCGACAGCACCTGCCAGGGCGGCAGGCCATCCTCCGGCGTCGGCTCGCCATGCGTCGCGCGCCAGCCGAGCCGCACGATGGCCACGGCCAGAATGATGATGCCGAACGTGAAATGCAGGCTGATCAATGTCGTCACCGGCGTGTCGCGGCGGATATGCGGCATCGTCCAGGCGAAGATGAACTGGGCGATGAGCAGCGCCAGGATCAGCCAGTGCAACAGTTTTGCCGTGCCGGTGTAGCCGGCGGTGGTTCGCGTCGTGGTCATGATGAGGTCGAGACCCTTGCGGTGAACGAAAGCGTGTCTATATGGGCTGAAGAATGATGTTGAGCCGTGCCGGTTCCATCATCGCGGCGGAGCGAAGGCTCCGTCGACGGCCACGCGTAGAGGTGACGCCGGATGTACGCGCGCCTTTCCGTTCGTGGCCGTTATCATTTTTTCGTCCGCTCAAGCTTTGCGCGCCCGAGTCATCTTAGCGCCCCAGGCGGCGACCGCCGCCAGCGCCAGCGATAGCGGCACATCCCAGCCGGCAAGCGACAGGCCGAGGAAGCGCCACGCGGCCACGTCGCAACGCACCAGGTTGATGTTCTGCAACTGCTTCATCATGTCGGTGACGGTGCCGAACTTGTCGATCGGCCCCGTGCAGTCCGCCGGACCCGCCCACCACTTCCACTCGATGCCGGCGTGGTAGGCGGCAACGCCGCTATTCCACAGCATGACCAGCGCTATGACGATGAAGCCAAGCAGCAGCACCTTGCGCGAGGCGCCATGCGTGGCGCCGAACCAGAGCAGTGCCGCCAGCGGCACGGCGACGTAAAAGGACTTGCGCTGCAAGAGGCAGAGGTGGCAGGGCGGCAGGCCGAGACCGTACTCAAAGAAGAAGAAGCCGCAGATGGTGACGAGGCCGACCAACGTGAGAATGGCCGCCGCCGCGAGCGGCGGATTGTTGCGGACCACGGCCTGGACACTGCTCATGCTTGCGCTCCAACACGCCCTGCCTGCGCCATACGGCGGGTTGGCTTTAAGGAGAATGGTGCCCCTGGCCGGACTCGAACCAGCACGATGTTTCCACCACCTGATTTTGAGTCAGGCGCGTCTACCAATTCCGCCACAGGGGCATTTTCGTGCATGAGCTTGTCCGCGAACCGGGAGCCTTCCCGGAGCGGTCGGGAAAGGCATTGCAAGCTCCTGCGCCAGCCGGCCGGGATAATAGCCACGCGTCGCCTCGGGTCAACGGCAACCAAATTTGCATATCCGGCGCGCCGGAGCGCGCTTTCGCCGGTTCCCGGCGGCCGGTAGAGTGCCGCCAAACACGCCTTTTTCATGGAGAGATCCGATGAACGAAGAGGTCCTCAACACCTCGCTGCGCAAATTTCTCAAGACCGTAGGCGTGACCTCGCAGCGCGAGATCGAAAAGGCCATCCGGGCCGCCATCGCCGAGGGACGGCTGAAAGGCAACGAGGCGCTGCCGGCGGAGATGACGCTGACCATCGGCAAGGTCGGCCTCAACTTTAAGGTCGACGGCACCATCGAATTGGAATAGCCGCACTCAGGCCACCGGCTCGGGCGCGACGTTGCGGCGGCCGAAGGCGGCCTCCATCTCGCGCCGTACCTTCACCGCGTTGTCGTTGGGGTCATAGGCGACGTCGGCCCATTTGACGGCGCCGCCTTCCGAGATGTCGCGCGTGAGCTTGACGTTGTGCGCGAGCCCGAGCGGCAGCAATTCGTGCTTGAGCGAGACCTCGGCCGGCGTCTGCTTGCCCCAGACGCAGAAGCCGCCCTCCCCGTCGAGCATCTCGCCGGCCTTCAACGGCTTCTTGGCGGTCGCCACCACGTCGGAGCGGAAGCCAGTGGGCGCGCCGGTCGGTTCGTTGCGCAGCGCGGCGCTGGCGACCGAGATGCCGAGCTCGAGCCCGATCATGTGAATCGGCCGGTAGAGCGCGGCGTAGCGGCCGGTGATGTCCGGCAGCATGGAGTATTCCTTGAAGCAGCGGCGCGCGTATTCGGTCTCGCCCTCGAACACGACGTAGGTGCCGAGCGCGAGATGATGCGGCACGTCGCGGCCGTCGCGATAGACGGAGGAAACGACCTCGGTGACGCCTTCCTTCTCCAGCGTGCCGCCGTCCCTTTGCGGCTTACAGATCTCGGCGAGCTCGAAGCGCGTCGCCGGCGGGAAATGCAGTCCGTCCGACTGCGGTACCAGGCCGGTGGCGTTGCACACAGCGGTCATCTCGATGCCCGATTTGGTGCCATCGACGAAGGAATTGAACATCTTCGGATTGATCGAATTGCGGTCGGAGATGTTCAGATACTTGTCGAGGATGTCCCAGACATTGTCGGGATTGGACTGATGGTAATGCGGCTCGTAGCGCGTGCCCTTGCCGGCGGCGATCACCTTGAAGCCGGCGGCGCGCGCCCAGTCGACCTGCTCGCAGATCAGCGCCGGCTGGTCGCCCCAGGCGAGCGAGTACACGACGCCCGCCGCTTTGGCGCGGCGCGCCAAGAGCGGTCCGGCCACCGCGTCGGCCTCCACATTCACCATGACGATGTGCTTGCCATTGGCGATGGCGGCGAGCGCGTGATGGATGCCGGCGCCCGGCACGCCGGTCGCCTCGACGATCACCTCGATGCGCGGGTCGGCGATCAGCGAAGCGGCATCGTCGGTGACACGCGTCGAGCCGGCCTTGTGCGCGTCGGCAAGCGAAGCGGCGGCATATTGCGCATCGGGCCAGCCGGCGGTCTTCAATTGGCTGCGCGCCCGCGCCACGTCGAGATCGGCGACGCCGACGACATGCATGCCGGCGGTGAGCCGGGCCTGCGACAGGAACATGGTGCCGAACTTGCCGGCGCCGATCAGGCCGACGGTCACCGGCCGCCCGGCGGCCTGGCGTTCGAGCAATTTGGCATGAAGGTTCACCAGCAACGCTCCCTTGCGAACGACGCGGGGACCGAAACACAAGCGCCCGACCGGAACAAGCGCCCGCGCGTCATTGCGGCACCGCGCCGCGCGCGGGGCCGGTAGGCGCGTGCCACCGGACTATTGGCAGAGCACGCGCGAGACGAAGGTTTCGGTGTGGCAGCCCGGCCCGCCGTTGCGACCCGCCAGATAGACCTTGGGCGGGCAAATCTCGGCGGTGGTCATGTCGAGGCTCTTGCCGGAATCGAAGCCAACTCCCTGGCACAGGCTGTGGGCGGCGGCGACGCAGTCGGGTGCCCCATTGGGCGCGGTGTGGCAGCGGACATGGCCGGTCACCACCCGCGTCTTAGGCAGGCTGGCCACCGCGTCGGCGGCGGTCTTGGCATTGTTCACGGTGGTGCGGGCGGCGATGCCGGCCTCGTAGCCGAAGTTCTCAACGCCACGTCCGGCGTTCTTGAAGCCGGAATCGATGATCTCGGCCTGACGGGTAAACCAGTGGGCGATGGCCCCAAAAACGTCCGGATCGGCCGCCCGCTTCGCCTGCCGGCCCGGCGCCTGGGCAAAGGCGGTCGTGACCGCCACGGCAACAGCCAGCGCGCCCGCGAGCGCGGCCTGTCTCAATCCGACATTAAAAACCCGTTTGATATCCATGGCTGGTCAGACCGACTAACGTTCGGTCGCCTCATGGCAAATCAGCCTAAACGGCATTTGCGCCGGCGCAAACCCCACCGGTGGTGAAAATGAGGAAAACCGATCCGGTCAGATCAGGTACAGCGCGGCGACGATGCCACCTATGAGCACGATCGCGAACAACAAGGTCCACAGGCCGAGCTGCTTCTCGATGATATGACGGGCTTTTTCGCCGTAGCGGTGGAGCAGGAAGGCGAGGATGAAGAAGCGGGCGCCGCGGGTGATGACTGAGAAGAGGACGAAGAGGGCGAAGTTGTAGCCGGCAAAGCCGGAGGTGATGGTGACGATCTTGTAGGGGATCGGGGTCAGGCCCTTGAGCAGGATGATCCAGGCGCCCCACTGCGCGTAGGCCGCGCGGAACGCCTCCACCTTGTCGCCATAGCCGTAGAGGTGGATCAGCCAGGCGCCGACCGAGTCGTAGAGCACGGCGCCGATGGCATAGCCGAGCATGCCGCCGGTGACCGAGGCGACGGTGCACCACAGCGCCATCGTATAGGCGCGTTCCGGCCGCGCCAGCGCCATGGGCACCAGCATCACGTCCGGCGGCACCGGAAAGAACGAACTTTCCGCGAAGGCGATCGCGCTCATGGTCCACAGCGCGTGCGGCTTGTGCGCCGCCTCGATGCACCAATCGTAAAGCCGGCGAAGCAAAGAACGCCGCCCGGCAGCCTCAACTGTCATCAGCTCACTCGCGAGGAGAAACGGCGATCATCAGCGGCGCTTGCGGACCCGCGCCTGCTCAAGCGCAACCACCCGTCGCCGCGGGGGTGCCTGTAGCATATTCTTGGGCACTTTTTCGGCAATTCCGAACATCAATTCGCGCCGGCGCATCTCGGCCCAGACGTCCGCGGGGCGCACCCCGGCATGCACCCAGAGCACCACCAGGTTGTAGAGGAGATCGGCGCTTTCGCGGATGACCGCTTCGGGCTGGCCGTGCAGGGCGTCGATGACCACCTCGACCGCCTCCTCGGCCAGCTTCTTGCCGAGCTTGGCGCCGCCGGAGCGCAACAGCTTGGCCGTGCGCGATTTCGCCGGGTCTGTGCCCTGGACCGCGATGACGGCGTCATAAAGCCGGTTAACCGAATCAGTCATGCCGGCAGAATACCCGATCTGCCCCGTCAATACGGTTAACACCGTAAACCACGGTTAAGGCGGCGCGCCCGGGGCAAGCGGGGTCTTCGGGGCAATCGTGCCGGCCTGGCCTGCCCCGGCGCGACAGGATGCCGCGGGCGGTTCCGCCCGCGCGAGAGCGCGGCGTTGCCGCCGGGGGCGGCGTGATCGAGGCCGTTGAATGGACGTCGCGGTCGGACTTCCGCTTCGCGCCAAATGCATCCGGATCGCTGCATCGCCGCGCGATGGTGCGATGGACCATGGCCGGACCTAGCTATTGGTCCTCTCAGTCGTCAGCGCCGGCGGATCTTGGCCTTTCCAGAGGCACTTTGCGTTGCCCTAGCCGTGTTTTTCGCGCGTTTCGGCTTGCTCGCCTTAGGCTTCGACTTAGTGGCCTTCTTGCGTCGGCTTTTGGCCATGCCGACGCTTTGGCCATCAGGAACTGACACGTCGATAACGACCGCCAGCAACTTGCTCCGCTGCTCTGCGACGATAGTGTCGTTCAGCATCGCTTCCAATTCGAGCGCGGTTTTGGGCGCAGGTTTACCTTCGGGATGCCTCGGCAGGGCGCCCTGGCGGTCTTTCCCGTACCAAAAGACGCCGAAGACTCCATATCCGCTCGCGTCCGGATCGCGCGTATAGAAACGGTCGAGCTGGGTCGCGGGCGCGCTCCAAAGTTCCGGGTGAATGTCCCGCTTCAGTTCAAGGATGAGCTTGCGGCCCGGCAAGGCTGCCGTGATGTCGGCGCGCTTGTCCGCGACTATGTGGCCTTCCGGCTCGGCGATGACGCCAAGGGGGTCCAACCTGGTCTTGAGTAGCCCGAGCAACACGTTCCTCGCGCTTTCCTCGATCTTGGGATCGACGGGACGCCCGTGAGAGTCCTCGTTCCAGAAGTCCTTGTAAATGTCGATACTTTGGGTGCCGATGCGTTTGCTGATATCCCGCAGGTGCTCGACGATCAAGGCTTGTAGATCGGCGACGTTGGCAGGCGCTCCGCCGGAAAGCGTCGCAATCGTCTCTGCCCAGTTGGGCTGCTTGTAGTTCATCTCCCGATACCGTGCGCGCTGGTTGGCCAAGGCGTGCTTGATGCTGTCCACATATGTCACCATTGTTGGATCGAGCGCCAACCGCTGAAGTGCCTTGGTTGCCTCTGCACGCTTGTCGGCTGAGAGCGAGTTAATAAGGCTACGGATGTACTCAGCGGCGTCCCAAGCATTTTCATCGCCCGACCATCCGCCTGTGGGATGGGCCGCGTCCGGGAAGTGGCTCGCTGCGATGTGTGCAAAGAGCTCCCGCTGCGACGGTTTGACTGAAAAGGCCGGCATGTTCTTGCTGTCGCGGTCGTAGCTCGTGAGCGCACGCATGCGCCACACAATCGACGGCGTGTTTTTCGCGTAGGACTCCAGCGCGGTTTGATAGGTGTCGGGCGATAGCAAATAGGCTGCGAGCGCCCAAAGCTGGCGCTGTTCCTCGCTGAGCGGCGTGGCGGGATCGAGTTTCTTGCGCGCCAAATCCAAAACAAAAGGCCGGGAACTTTGATTCAGCGCAATTTGGAGAAGTTCTTCGAGACGTTGCGGTAACAGGTTCGCATATGTCTCCAGGAGATACGCGGCAATCTCGCCCCGGAATGGTGCGAACGGGGCGTCATTCAAGAGGGCGTAAAGCCCGGAGATATGCTGCTTATCTTCCTTCAAGCCTGCCTCAGCGATATAAAGATAGGCGTCTTTGACGAGCGCCGGTTTGCTTGAGACTATATGGTCTTTCCACGCGCGCGCGTCCCGCTCCGTCGTTCCGCTTGTGCTCTGGGATGAGGTCGGCAACAACAGGTCGATGCTGACTAACACTTTTAGCGCGTCATCCGAGAATCCCGTCAAGCTAGGCGTCTCAAGCCATAGCTCGTCCATGCCGGCGAGGGACGCGTACCAAAGCCTCGGGTAGCTGTTCTTCGAATCCGCTGCCGCCAAATCCTGCAAGGACGGAAGTGTGCCCGTGCGCACGAAGGCTTTAAATCCATCTAGAACAGCGGCAGTGTTCTCTGAGCCGAGCTCGTCTTCGAGGCGCTCGCGTGGGGATTTAGCGCGATCAACATCGCTGAAGTGTGCGAAGTACACGTCCGCGGCCCAAATCATCCAGCCGAGATGTGTACCTTCCTTGATCTTGTCGATCTCCTTTTCAAACTGTTGCAGGTTCTTGAGGCGCCCTGCCGTCCGCTCCTCCAACGCTTTGGTGGCGCGCCGCTTTTCTTCTGCGTGCCAATCTTGAACCTTGCTCGCGAGTTGGTTGTCGCGGATGGGGCGCAACCCGGGCACTGCATCTGCCAAATCGTAAAGCGATTCAAAAATATCGAGGTTGTCGTCCACCTCGCCATAGACCCATGAGAAGGCCAGCTCATAAAGAGCATCGCGCTTCGTCGCATCACTGATGCCCTCGACGAGGCGGCTGGTCAGCCAGCGAAGCGGCTCGGCGCTGAACGAAAAAGGCAGATACTCACGAAGCCTATTGCTAAAGCGCCAAAGGAGAAGCGCGGGCGAATAGCCATCCACAGCCGCCTCGAAGGTAGCGCGGGCCAACTCCGGTCGCTCGGCGAGCAGCGTCTTGATGCCTTCAAATTGCCGATTGTTGTGGTCGCCGCGGATCGCACTCCGCATTTCCAGCCACGCCCATAGGCGCTGCCCCGATACGCCGTCCGCGCGTTCATCAACCGCTCGAATAACGAGTCGTTCGACGAAATGCTCGTTCTCAACGTGGTCACGAGAACCCTTCAGCTTGGTTTCGGGCTCGCGGCCTGCAACGACTGCATCCAACACTAGCGGAATGTCGTGCGTCGGAATGGATGTTGAAATCTGCCAAAGGACTCCGGTAATCAACTTCTCTTTGCACCGGACAGCCGCGTTGTAGAGATCGGACACGTCCTTGGCCGAGAAATTGCCTACATAAAACTTGGCGAGGATCGAAGCCCGAAGCCGGATGTCATCCGCCAATTCACCAAGCCCACGATAGATTTTCACCACCGCCTTGCTACCCGTGGCCCCGAGGCGCGCCGCCGCGCGCATCGCAGGCACCTTTAAGCCGAAAGGCGCAGCCGAATCGGCGATGACGGCGACAATTTCCTTTTGAAGGCTAGCCAACGGTGGTGCCGAACCCAATGCCTCAAGAACAAGTTGCTTGATTCCAAACGGCGCCCCGGCGTCCTTAAGAATCTTCTTTAAGTGCGGCGTCATGTCGGAACGGCACAACGCACTGATGGCGGCGGGCGCATGCTCTTCTGGTCTGAAGTAGGGGTCGGCCGCCGCGAGGCGGGAAAGCGCCTGCAACAATCGGACGCGTTGTGTAAGGCCGAGGCTATTGGGGTCGCTGTAAATCAGGATACCGAACGGGTCAGCATCGATGATCGTATCGGAAAATTCCGGCAAGAGCACCGCGAGCCATGCATGCATGCCGCGCAATTCCGGCGCCGGTACTCCGTCGACGCCTATGAGGGCCTGAACGCGGCTCAGCGGCAAGCCGTCCCGGATTTGCTGAGCTAGCCAGCCGGCTGCGGCGTACTCTGCGCGGACGCGGTGCGAATAATCGACCGCTTCGTTGCCGAGTGCCCGGAATGCCCGACGTCCCAGCGAAGCCAGCGTGAGTTCAGGCTTTGCGAAAGAAATCGTTCGATAGCTTGGATACAAGGGATCTATTTCGGCCTCGGCAAGGCTGATGCCCTCGACATCGCTTATCAGACGCAGGGCGCAGGCGGCACTGGCGGGAGCTCGAACCTCATTGACCGCGTACTGCCCGCCCCCGCTCCTGACATGGGCGAGGTTGTGCTCCTTGAGGAGAAGAATGGTCGTGTCTTCGAACAAATCCTTGCGCGTTACGGGCCAGGCCTTCTTAAGTACAACTTCCGCAAGCATGATCAGGTTTTGCGGATTAATCAGGAATTCGAACAGTCCGCGCCGCTCGGCCTCTTTGATGAATTGCTGGGGGTCGCTAACACCTGTCTTCTTCAGAATGTCGCGCTGTTCTGCCTCCGTTAACGGCTCAAGCGCCAAGACGACGTGCCCGCCGGATTGCGCAAAGTACGGATGGAAGGCCACGAGATCCGTTCCGCCCAACGAGTCATGTTCGCGACAGGCAAGCCGTACGCGTGCGGCATTCACCGTAAAGAGCTTCTGAACGATGAGGTCGATCGTCGCCTGATCCGTTCTCCCTGCCCGTCGTTCGTCCAACGCGTCGATAAACAGTGTTGTGTCTGCGGGCCCGGACGGCGCGTTCAGGAAAGCGCGTGCACTCTGCGCGGTGGTTTTTGCCGCCTGCGCTAGTTCGTCGAACAAATGCGACTTGCCGGCGCCAGGGTCTCCTACGAGGACGATGTTCGCCGTCCCCGCAAAATCGGACATGCGCTTCGGCTTGACGACTTCGTCTGTCGGCCGCGGGTCAATTTGGCGAACAAATCGGTCGGACATGAAGCGAGATCGTCGAAGAAAGGTAAACGTAGATGTGTCGCACAAGGCGGAATGGACGTGGCTCACGACGAGCAAGCTTAAAGGAGCAGCTAGCTTCAGACCATAGAATTCGTAGCCTTAGACGGCGTGTATTTGGTCCACTTGTATGGTCAAGTCCTCCTTGCATCATCATTGGTGATTAGCGCGTCTTTGCACCTGCAATTGACGCTCACCACCTGTTCCAGCGCGAAGCGCGGCAGACAATGCGGGCCGCCCGCCTTCGACCCGGTGGCGGAAAGACCGCTGCCGCCGAAGCGAAGGCAGAGTCCACCACGGCTCCAAACGCCGACCGACAATTGCGGCATAGCAAAATGACGGTGTGGGCCAACAACCGACATTGCCCCGACGATTGCCACACGCACCGTTAGCGCTCGCTCACCCCACTATGCCCCGAGTGCCGCGCGCAGGCGTTTATCGAAGTGGTCACCGAGCTCTTTCAGTGCAGCGGCTCCGTTGCCGGAAAATGATGCGCCGTGCATGGTGGCCAAAAGCGTCGGCTCGAGTTCGGCCAGCTTGCGAATGGTCGGCGCCGTCGTCGGCCCAAGGCTGGTTGGGTGCATCAGGTCTTCGATGGCCATGGCTGGTGCGATGATATCGCTCGACGTCAGGGCTGGGGGATTTCCGAGATGGGCGAACAAGTCCCCGCAGAAAAGTGTCCGCGTCGTCTCCTCAAATATGACACCGGCATCCCAGCCGTGCGGGACGTGCGGCGTGTCGATGTAGCGAAGCCGTTTGCCGCCAATATCGATAACCTCTCCATCCGAAAGGACTCGCGGCGGCCGGTCCGCCATATCGGCGACCGAAAGACGACAGCCGACCATGCCGTGCGCAAGCTGCGCCTGCGGCGCTGCCGCCAGCCATTCGTTCATCGATCCGCACTCGTCCGCTTCGAAGTGGCCGAAGGTCAGCCAGCGCAACTTGTCGACAGGAATGATCTTGGCAACGGCGCCGGACACGAGCGGGAACATCTTTCTGCGCCCGCAGTGAAACAACAAAGGCTCATCGCCGAGGATCAGAAAATGATTGTAGGTAAAGCCGGCCGGCGGAGCGATGTCGGGCACGAAAACGGAGAGCCGATATACGTTGGCACTAATTTCGTCGATCCTGGCTTCCATCGCGAGTGGTCCGATTCCGAAAGTTGTACGCCCCTGCGATGGACCGTAATTGAGGCGCTGAGCTTTTCCAAGCTAACTTTGAAACGTCAGGTTCGGGTCGGATTACGACTTTGAGCGGAGTTATTCCTCCTCGCTCAACAACGCCGCATTGCCGCCGGCCGCGGCGGTGTTGACGCTCACCACCTGTTCCAGCGCGAAGCGCGGCAGATAATGCGGGCCGCCCGCCTTCGGCCCGGTGCCGGAGAGGCCGCTGCCGCCGAAGGGCTGCGCGCCGACCACGGCGCCGATCATGTTGCGGTTCACATAGACATTGCCGTGCGGCAGCCGCGCGACGATGCGCGCGACCGTCTCGTCGATGCGCGAATGGATGCCGAGGGTGAGCGCGGTGCCGTTGGCGGCGATGTCGTCGAGCAGGCGATCGAGCTCGTCGGCGCGCCAGCGCAGCACATGCAGCACCGGGCCGAACACTTCCTGCTTGAGTTCGCGCGCGCTATCGAGCGCGACGATCGTCGGCGCCACATAGCTGCCCTTGGCCGGCAGCGCCTGCGCCTCGTCCCAGCGAAAGCGCACGTCGCCATGCATGTCGGCGATCCAGCGCGCGAGCTTTTCCTTTGCCTCGGCGTCGATCACCGGCCCGACCTGCGTCGCCGGATCGCGCGGATCGCCGACTTTAAGCGCGCGCGCGGCGCCCTCGACCATGGCCAGCACCCGCTCGGCCACATCCTCCTGCACACACAAGAGCCGCAGCGCCGAGCAGCGCTGGCCGGCGGAGCGGAAGGCCGACGTCATGACATCGTCGGCGACCTGCTCGGGCAGCGCGGTGGCGTCGACGATCATGGCGTTGATGCCGCCGGTCTCGGCGATCAGCACCGGGATCGGTCCGTCCTTGCCGGCAAGCGCGCGGTTGATCGCGCGCGCCACCTCGGTGGAGCCGGTGAAGGCGACGCCGGCGACGCGATGGTCGCCGACAAGCAAAGCGCCGACCGCGCCGTCGCCCGGCACCAGGTGCAGCGCGCTCGCCGGCACGCCGGCCTGGTGCAGGAGCTTCACCGCGGCAAAGCCGATGAGCGGCGTCTGCTCGGCGGGCTTGGCCACCACCGCATTGCCGGCGGCGAGCGCGCCGGCGATCTGGCCGGTGAAGATCGCCAGCGGGAAATTCCACGGGCTGATGCAGACGAAGACGCCGCGGCCGCGCGTGCGCAATTCGTTGCTTTCGCCGGTCGGCCCCGGCAGCGCCCGCGGCGCCAGGACGCGGCCCGCCTCGGCGGCATAGTAGCGGCAGAAGTCGGCGGCTTCGCGCACCTCGGCGAGGCAATCCTCGAGCGTCTTGCCGCCCTCGCTTTGCAGCAGCGCGATCAGGCCGGCGCGGTTCTGCTCGATCAGGTCGCCGGCGCGGGCGAGCGCGGCCGCGCGCGCTCCTCGACCGGCGTCGCGTTCCAGGCGGCAAAGCCCGCCTGCGCCGCCGTCAGCGCCGCGGCCACCACCGCCGCATCGCCCTCCTCGACGCGGCCGATTTGTTCGCCGTCGATCGGCGAGAGCACCGGGCGTTCGTGGCCGGGCACGGCGATGCCGTCGATCAAAGGCACGGCCCGTTCGGGCTCGATGCCGGCCGCCGCGACCGCGTCGAGCAAGGCGGCGAGCGCGTCGCCGTCGCCGAATTCGACGCCGGATGAGTTCTTGCGCGCCGGCGCGAACAGGTCGCGCGGCAGCGGAATATGCGCGTGGCGCGCCCGCTCGGGCGTGCCGATCCAGGCCTGCGGGCGCTTGAGGATATCGGCGACCGGCACCGCCGGATCGGCCGCCACCGAGACGAAGGAGGTGTTGGCGCCGTTCTCCAACAGGCGGCGCACCAGATAGGCGAGCAGGTCGGCATAGCCGCCGACCGGCGCATAGACGCGGCAGGTCAGCGCCGGCAATTCTCCGAGCAGCGTGTGATAGAGCGCCTCGCCCATGCCATGCAGGCGCTGGAATTCGTAAGCGTCGGTGCCGCCGGCATCCTCGATGACGCTCGCCACGGTCAGCGCATTGTGGGTGGCGAATTGCGGATAAAGGCGCGGCCGCGCCTTGAGCAACCGGCGCGCGCAGTCGAGAAAGCTGAGGTCAGTCATCGCCTTGCGGCTGAACACCGGGTAGTCGGCAAGCCCGCGCTCCTGCGCGCGCTTGATCTCGCCGTCCCAATAGGCGCCTTTGACCAGGCGCACCATCAGTTTGCGGTCGAGCGCTTCCGCAGCCTGCGCGATCCAGTCGATCACCGCGGGCGCTCGCTTCTGATAGGCCTGCACCGCCAGGCCGAAGCCATCCCAGCCGGCGAGCGATGAATCGCGCAAGACGCCTGCGATCACCGCCAGCGACAACTCCAGCCGGTCGGCCTCCTCGGCATCGACGGTGAAATTGAGCGAGTCCGCCTTGGCGAGCCGCGCCAGCTCGAGCAGGCGCGGGGTGAGCTCCTTGAGCACGCGCGCGCGAGAGAGCGGCTCGTAGCGCGGATGCAGCGCCGACAGCTTGACCGAAATGCCGGGCCGGCGCGGCAGCTCGTCATTGCCGGCGCGCTTGCCGATGGCGGCGATGGCCTCGGCATAGGCGGCGAAATAGCGCTCGGCATCGGCGGCGGTGCGGGCGCCCTCGCCCAGCATGTCGAAGGAATAGAGGAACTCGCCATGGGTGCCGGCGCGATGGAGCGCCTCGCCGATCGTCTCGGCCAGCACGAAATGCGAGCCGATCAGCCGCATCGCCTGCTTGGTGGCGGTGCGCACCGCCGGCAGGCCGAGGCGCCGCACCAGCGCATCGAGGATGCCTTCTGGCGTCTCGCCCGGATGGATGATGCGGGCGGTGATGCCGAGCGTCCAGGCCGAGGCGTTGACCAGGAAGGTGCCGGCGCGGGTGTCGTGATGCGTCCAATCGCCGCTCTTGAGCTTGTCCTCGATCAGCCGGTCGGCGGTGTCGGCATCCGGCACGCGCAAGAGCGCCTCGGCCAGCACCATCAGCGCCAGGCCCTCCCTGGTCGACAGCGCATAGGCGTGCAGGAAGTCCTCCACCCCGCCGAGGCCGCCGCGGCGGGCGCGGATCGCCTCGACCAGGCGCGTGGCGCGGGCGTCGATGCGTGCCTCGGCCGCGTCCGCACGCGCGGCCTCGCGCAGCAAGGCAACGGCGATCGCCTCATCCGCCGGCGCGTAGGGCGCCCGGAAGGCCGGAATGTCGGAGGCTGCCATCCTTGGTTCTGACGCCGGCATGGCTTCCCGCTCGCATGCTCAGGATAACCCAACTCCGCCGATTCTCGCGCGCGGTAAACTTAACCACGCTGCCCGCAAAGCCGGCACGATAACCACCAGAGTTAGCCATGGCGGCAAAGATCGCGGCTTCGGCGGCGGCATTGGCTTGCTCTTTGCCCGTGCGTGTTGCAAGCAGGGGTTTGCTGGACCAAACGCAATAACTGGCGACAGTTGGGACAAGCGATGCGCGGGCTGCGCGAAGGACCAGTGTCATGAGGCTCCACCGCGCCGGCCGGTCGGCCTGGGCGGCGCTCGCACTTGCCGCCTGGCTTGCCACCGGCGCCCGGGCGGCCGAGATCAGCATTCCCTTCTCGCTCGACCGCACCATCGAAGGGCCGGCGGCGCCGTTCCTGCTGCCGCTCGATGCCGGCTACTACAAGGCCGAAGGCCTCAATGTCAGCGTCGAGCCGGCCGACAACCCGTTGCAGCCGATCACCCGCGTCGCCTCCGGCAACTACGCCATGGGCGTTGCCGACATCAATGCGCTGATCAAGTTCCGCGACGCCAATCCCAAGGCGCCGGTCAAGGCCGTGTTCGTGGTCACCAACAAGCCGGCCTATGCGGTGATCGCCCGCAAAAGCCGCCGCATCACGCAGCCGAAGGACCTGGAAGGCAAGCGGCTTGGCGCCCCGACCGGAGACCTCGCCTATGCGCAGTGGCCGATCTTCGTGAAGGTCAACAAGATCGATGCCAGCCAGGTCAAGGTCGAGAATATCGGTCCGCCCTTGCGCGAGCCGATGCTGGCCGCCGGCCAGGTCGATGCCGTCACCGGCATGTCGTACTCCGCCTCGGTCAATCTCGACGACAAGGGCGTGCCGGTCGACGACATTGTCGTCATGCCGATGGCCGATTACGGGGTCGAGCTCTACGGCAGCGCCATCATCGTCAATACCGATTTCTCGGCCGCGCATCCGCAGGCCTTGAGCGGCTTCCTGCGCGCCTTCGTCAAAGGCCTGAAGCAGACCGTGGCCTCGCCCGCAACCGCGGTCGACGTCGTGCTCAAGCACAACGACGCGCTGAAGAAGCCGCTCGAGCTGAAGCGGCTCGCCATGGTGATCCGCAACAACATCGTCACCCCGGAAGTGGAGGCGAACGGCTACGGCGAGGTCGACCGCGCGCGCTTTGCCCGCGCCATTGAGCAGCTCGCGATCGCCTATAAATTCAGCGAGGCAAAGCCCAAGCTCGAGGATATTTTCGACGGCTCTTTCCTGCCGCCGCCCGACGACCGCCAGGTGCGATCGAACTAGACACGTTCACCGTTTCATAGATATCGCGTTTCCGGACGGCGAACCGGTTTCCACGTCGCCTGGAAACACTCTAGCGGCTAGGCGGCCGGGCTTGCCTTGCGCGACGGATCGACCGCGACCAGCTTTGGCGCCGCAGCCGGCGCCTGCAAAGCGGCGGCGATCTCATCCGCCAATTGCTCGAAGGCCCCGCGGGCGCCGCCCTCGCGCACGTGGACGCTGCAATAGACCGGAGCGAGCTTGGGCAGCGGCGGATCCTCCCACACCATCAGGCCGAGATTGGTGGCGATGCGCCGGGAGATCGGCATGACGCCGAGGCCCGCGGTGACTGCGCCGGCGAGACCGGACAGGCTCGGGCCGGTAAAGACGTCTTCCCAATGCCGTCCGACCGCCTTCAAGGCGGACACCGCCAGCCGGTGATAGGCGCTGGGCTCGCCATAGGACACCAGAGGCACCAGGCTGTCCTTATCGAGGCGGGGAGTCTTGGCGCTGCGCACCCAAACCACTTCGTCGGCCCAGCCATGATGCGCATCGGGCGGCGGCGGATTGATCGAGAGGGCGACCACGACGTCGATCATGCCGCTGCGCAGCTCGCGCAACAGCGGCTCGTCCGGCTCGGTGCGCACGACAAAACGCACATCCGGCCAGCGCTCGCGGAAGCGCCCCAGCGCACCGGGCAGGATCGAGCCGACGTAATCGCTGGAACTTCCGACACGGATCACCAGATCCGCGCGCGACGCGCCGCCGCCCAGATAGACGATCTGGTCGTTGATCGAGAGCAGGCGGCGCGCATAGCTGACGACCATTTCGCCGTGCGGCGTCAGGCTGATGCCCTGGACGCTGCGATCGAACACGTCGCCGCCGAGCAGGAACTGCAGGCGCTTGATCTGAGCGCTGACTGCCGGCTGCGTCAGGCCGAGCGAAACGGCAGCCTTGGTAAAGCTGCGCAAATCGACGACCGCCACCAGGGTGCGCAACAGATCTGTCGGTATATTCGTCATCTGCGGCCTTTCCACCTCCGCCCCTGACAATATGTGCGCCGACAAAAAATGCAGGAGACGAATGTAACAGTTCCCGCGCGACGATCAATTTCAGCGGAGCAGCGACCTGCCCCTTCAACCGTCGTGCTCTCTCCTTTTGCCTCCGCGTGCGCTGCACCCGCAAGCGAAGAATGCGCCAGCGGTCTGCAACTATTGGGTTATTTGATGCGCTCGAGGATGCTGACATAGTTGGCGACCGCCGTGCCGCCCATATTGAAAATCCCGCCGAGGCGCGCGTTCTTCACCTGCAAATCACCGGCATTCCCAACGAGCTGCATGGCGGTCATCGCGTGCATCGACACGCCGGTAGCGCCGATCGGATGGCCCTTGGCCTTGAGGCCGCCCGAGGGATTGACCGGCAGCTTGCCGTCCTTCTGCGTCCAGCCTTCCTTGATGGCGGTGGCGCCCTGGCCTTCCGGCGTGAGCCCCATGGCCTCGTATTCGATGAGTTCCGCGACGGTGAAACAGTCGTGGGTCTCGATGAAGGAAAGATCGGCAAGCTTGATCCCGGCGGCGGCGAGCGCGCGCTGCCAGGCCACCGCGCAGCCCTCGAATTTGAGGATGTCGCGCTTCGACATCGGCAGGAAGTCCTGCACATGCTCGGCGGCGCGGAAGGCAACCGCCTTGTCGAGCCGCAGCGCGGTCTCGATATCCGCGAGGACCACCGCGGCGGCGCCGTCGGAGACCAGCGAGCAGTCGGTGCGCTTGAGCGGCCCGGCGACGAAGGGGTTCTTCTCGCTTTCGGTGCGACAGAAGTCGTAGCCGAGATCCTTGCGCATCTGCGCGTAAGGGTTGCCGACGCCGTTCTTATGGTTCTTGGCCGCGATCAGGGCGAGCGCGTCGGACTGGTCGCCCCATTTCTGGAAATAGAGCCCCGCGATCTTGCCGAAAATACCGGCGAAGCCGCCGTCGATATCGGCCTCCTCGCGCACATAGGAGGCTTTCAGCAGGTTTCGGCCGATCTCCGGCGCCGGCGTGGTGGTCATCTGCTCGACACCCACCACCAGCACGATGCGTGCGGAACGCGCCGCAATCGCCTTCAAACCCTGCTGCACGGCGGCGGAGCCGGTGGCGCAGGCATTCTCCACCCGCGTCGCGCGCTTGAAGCGCAGCTCGGGGGACGCCTGCAGCACCAGCGAAGCGGTAAAATCCTGCGCCGAGAAGCCGGCATTGAAATGCCCGAGCACAATCTCGTCGACGTCCTTCGGGCCGAGGCCTGCGTCACGCAGGGCCTCGCCGGCCACCCGCACGATCAGGCTTTCGACGGTTTCCTCGCTAAGCTTACCGAACGGCGTGTGGGCCCAACCGACGATGGCTGCGGTCATCGCTCATCTCCACTGTCGAACTTTGGTCGTATTAACAGGCAATAAGCACGACACACCATATTCACACACCGCGGGTGCGGCCGGCTTTGCCTCGCGCTGCAAGCTTAGATAGCCTAGCGTCGCCGGCGAGGGAACCCAACCGCCTCCTCAGGCCTATCTAGTCTGGACCCGTACCCCGTGAAATCCTTGGCATATTTTCGTTTGTTCCTGATCGGCTTCGCGACACTCGCGCTCACGGCGACGGCTGCAACCCGCGCCCAGGCCGAGGCAAAGCTCCTGATCGACGCCGCCACCGGCAAGGTGCTGCACGCCGAGAACGCGACGCTGCCCTGGTATCCGGCCTCCGTCACCAAGCTGATGACCACCTACACCACCTTGCGCGCGATCAAGGAGGGACGCCTCAGCTTTAACACGCTGCTCACCGTCTCGCGCAACGCGGCGGCGCAGCAGCCGACCAAGATGGGTTTTGCGGTCGGCACCAAGCTCACCGTCGACAATGCGCTGAAGATGTTGCTGGTCAAATCGGCAAACGACGTCGCCGTGGCGATCGCCGAAGGCGTCGGCGGCTCGATCGCCGGCTTCGCCGACATGATGAACGCCAATGCGCACCGCCTCGGCATGACCGAAAGCCATTTCGTCAATCCGAACGGGCTGCCGGCGGAGAACCACGTCACCTCGGCGCGCGATCTGGCCATTCTTGCGCGCGCGCTGATCACCGAATTTCCCGAAGACGATTTCTACTGGCACATCCATTCGATCCGCTACGGCAATCGCATCATCCACAACTACAACAGGCTGCTCGACCGCTATCCCGGCGCCGACGGCATGAAGACCGGCTTCATCTGCGCCTCCGGCTACAATCTGGTCGCCTCCGCCACCCGCAACGGCCGCCGGCTGATCGCGGTCGTGCTCGGCGCCTATTCCGGCGGCGCGCGCAACCAACAGGCGGCGCAACTCCTGGAGAGCGGCTTCAACAGCGGCGTCCTGTCGTGGCTGACGCCGTCGCTCGGCACCGTCGACGCGCTGGCACCGATCGACGCGCCGCCGCCCAATCTGCGCGAGGAAGTCTGCGGCGGCCATCGCCACAAGCCGCCGTCGGAAGACAATGACGAAGAGGAAGATCCGACGGCGGCCGCCAGCGGCGACGATAGCTCGGCACGGGCCTTCATGCTGTCGAGCCTGAAGCCGTCGGCCGGCAAGTACGTGCTCGGCCCGCCGGTCGACACCGAGCCACCGATCGTGGTGTTCACCGGGCCGGCCGATCATCCCGACAAGTCGCCGCAGACCGTCGCCGCCAAGGCGCATCACCACAAGAAGAAGGCCGCCGCGCACCACAAGAAGAAGAACGAGGCGCATCCCAAGAAAAAGGCCGAGGCGCACCCCAAGAAGAAGAAAGCCGAAGCGCAACACGGCAAGGCGGGCAAGCGCCACAAGGCCAAGGCCAAAACGGCCGAGAAATGAGCGGCGAGGACGACAGCGCCCTGCGGCGCCGGCCGCCGCCTCCCATTCCGCTCACCGTGCTCACCGGCTTCCTCGGCGCCGGCAAGACCACGCTGCTCAACCGCCTGCTCAAGGATCCGGCGCTCAAGGACACCGCCGTCATCATCAACGAGTTCGGCGACGTCTCGCTCGACCACCTGCTGGTGGAATATGTCAGCGACAACATGGTGCTGCTGCAGTCGGGCTGCCTGTGCTGCACCATGCGCGGCGATCTGGTCGATGCGCTGGAGACGCTGCTGCGCGATCTCGACGCCCGCCGCTGCACGTTCAGCCGCGTGCTATTGGAGACGACCGGCCTCGCCGACCCGGCGCCGGTGCTGCACACGGTCATGTCGCATCCCTATCTGCTGCTGCGCTACCGGCTCGACGGCGTGGTGACGGTGGTCGACGCGGTGAATGGCGAGGCGTCGCTCGATGCGCACCCCGAAGCGGTGAAGCAGGCCGCCGTCGCCGATCGCATCGTGCTGAGCAAGACCGATCTCGCCAGCGCCGAGCAGTGCGAGCGCATCGTCGAACGCCTGCGCGCGCTCAACCCGGCCGCGCCCATCCTCGATGCCGTCAAGGGCGAGGCGACCGTCGACAAGATCACGGCTTGCGGCCTCTACGACCCCGCGCGCAAGATTCCGGACGTGAAGAAGTGGCTGGCCGCCGAGGCCTATGCCGATGCGCACGCGGGGCACGGTCATGAACACGGCCACGACGACCACGGCGGGCATGCCGAGCGCGATCATCACCACCATCTCGACCGCAACCGGCATGACGACCACATCCGCTCCTTCGTGCTCACCACCGATGAGGCGATCCCGGCCGGCACACTGGAGATGTTTTTGGAGCTGGTGCGCTCGCAATACGGCGCCCAGCTTCTGCGCGTGAAGGGCATCGTCAAGCTCGCCGAAATGCCGGACACGCCGGTGGTGGTGCACGGCGTGCAGCACGTCTTCCACCCGACCGCCCGGCTCGAGCGCTGGCCGGACGACGACCACCGCAGCCGCCTGGTATTCATCACCCGCGACCTGCCCGAGCGCACGGTGCGCGAGCTGTTCGAGGCCTTCATCGGCGCCGCGGGCGTCGACCGGCCCGACCGCGCGGCGCTCACCGACAATCCCCTGGTGCCCTTCGGCGGCGTGGATCGGTAGGAATTTCACCGCTCGTCCCCGCGCAAGCGGGGACCCAGGACAGCCTGCATCGGCGCTACAAATTTAAGCTCTGGATTCCCGCTGACGCGGGAATGAGCGGGGATTGTGGACACCCTTGCGCCGCGCGGCGATTCGCCCAATTCTCCCGGCCAGCCGCCAGCCGAAAGGGCGGCACGGGGAAAAACGCCATGGACCGGCCCTGGCTGCGCAGTTATCCGCCGGGCGTCGCCGCCGAGATCGACCCGTCGCGCTATGCGTCGCTGGTGGCGATGTTCGAGGAGAGCTTCGCCGCCTATGCCCAACGCACGGCCTGCGTCTGCATGGGCAAAGCCATCACCTATGCCGAGCTCGACGCCGCCTCGCGCGCGCTCGCCGCCTGGCTGCATGCGCGCGGCCTCAAGCCCGGCGCCCGCGTCGCCGTCATGATGCCGAACGTGCTGCAATATCCGGTGGCGATCGTCGCCGTGTTGCGCGCCGGCATGACGGTGGTGAACGTCAACCCGCTCTACAAGCCGCGCGAACTGGAATTCCAGCTCAACGACGCCGGCGCCGAGGCCATCATCGTCTTGGAGCATTTCGCGCATGTGCTGGCCGAGGCGCTGCCGCAGACGCCGGTCAAGCATGTGGTGATCGCCGCCATGGGCGACATGCTCGGCGCCGCCAAGGGCGCGGTGGTCAATATCGTGGTGCGGCATGTGAAGAAGATGGTGCCGGCCTATGCGCTGCCGAACGCCACCACCTTCAAGCAGGCGCTGGCGCAGGGCCGCGCCCTGCCCCTGAACCCCGTCGCGATCAAGCCCGACGACATCGCCTTCCTGCAATACACCGGCGGCACCACCGGCGCCGCCAAGGGCGCCGTGCTGCTGCATCGCAATCTGGTCGCCAATGTGCTGCAGGTGGAGGCGTGGAACGCGCCGATGGTGAGCCGGCCGCCGGCGATCGACCAGGTGGTCGTGGTCACCGCGCTGCCCCTCTATCACATCTTCGCGCTCACCGCCTGTTTCCTCTTTGCCGTGCGTACCGGCGGGCTGTGCATCCTCATCCCCAACCCGCGTGACATCGCCGGACTGATCAAGGAGCTGTCGCACTACAAGGTGAACATGTTCCCGGCGGTGAACACGCTGTTCAACGCGATGCTGCACCATCCCGACTTCGGCAAGATCGACTGGAGCATGCTCAAGGCCGCGGTCGGCGGCGGCATGGCGGTGCAGAAATCGGTGGCGGAAGCCTGGAAGAAGGCGACCGGCCACGCCATCGTCGAAGGCTACGGCCTGTCGGAGACGTCGCCGGTGCTCACCGTCAACCGCGGCGACATCGACGAATGGACCGGTACTATCGGCCTGCCGGTGCCCTCGACGGAAATCTCGATCCGCGACGACGCCGGCCGCGAGTTGCCGATCGGCGAGCAGGGCGAAATCTGCGCACGCGGGCCGCAGGTCATGGCCGGCTACTGGCGGCGACCCGATGCGACCGCGGAGGTCATGACGGCGGACGGCTTCTTCCGCACCGGCGACATCGGCATCATGGACGAGCAGGGCCGCGTGCGCATCGTCGACCGCAAGAAAGACATGATCACCGTCTCCGGCTTCAAGGTCTTCCCCAACGAGGTCGAGGACGTCGCCATGACCCAGGGCGGGCTCTTGGAATGCGCGGTCATCGGCGTGCCCGACGCGCATTCCGGCGAATCGCCCAAGATGTTTGCGGTGAAGAAGAAGCCGGAGGTCACCGAGACCGACATCCGCGACTTCCTGAAAGAACGGCTGGCGGGTTACAAAGTGCCCAAGCACGTCGAATTCCGCAGCGAATTGCCGAAGACCAATGTCGGCAAGATCCTGCGCCGCGCGCTGCGCGACGAGGAGATGAAGCCGCCGACCGAGTCGTGATAGGCGGGCGGCGATGACGAAGCCGACTTGAAAACTACCGGAGCGATAGACGCGATGACACAGCCCAGCCCCGCCGACATCATCGGTTTCTGGCGCGCGGCCGGGCCGAAGAAGTGGTTCGAAAAGGATACGGCGTTCGACGAGGAGATCCGCCGGCGCTTCCTTCCCGTGCACGAAGCGGCCGCCGCCGGCAAGCTCGCCGCCTGGGAGGAAAGCGCGGAGGGCACGCTGGCGCTGCTGATCCTGCTCGATCAGTTTCCGCGCAACATGTTCCGCGGCAGCGCCCGCGCCTTCGCCACCGATGCTCAGGCGCGGGCGATCACCGCCGGCGCGCTGCTCAAGGGCTTCGACGGCGTCATTCCCGACATGCGTGGCTTCTTCTATCTGCCGTTCGAACACTCCGAGGACATGGCCGACCAGGAGCGCGGCGTCGCGCTCTACAAGGCGGCCGGCGATGCCGACGGGCTGAAATGGGCGGAGCTGCATGCCGATATCATCCGCCGTTTCGGCCGCTTTCCGCACCGCAATGCGATTCTCGGCCGCGCCACCACGCCGGAGGAGCAGGCCTTCCTCGACAGCGGCGGCTTTGCCGGTTAGACCGGCGGCATGGCGGATCTCACGGTCAATGATCTGCGGCTCGATCTCGGCGAGCACGCGATTCTCAAGGGCGTTTCGCTCACCGTCGCGCCAGGGGAAGTGGTGGCATTGCTCGGCTCCTCGGGCAGCGGCAAGACGACGCTGTTGCGCGCCATCGCCGGGCTGGAGCGCCCGCATAGCGGCACGATCGCCATCGGCGAGCGCATATTCTTCGACGGCGCGCGCGGCATCGAAATGCCGGCCGAGCAGCGCGGTCTCGGTCTCGTCTTCCAGTCCTATGCGCTGTGGCCGCACCGCACGGTGTTCGAAAACGTCGCCTACGGCCTGAAGCTGCGCGGCACGACGGCGGACGAGATCAAGCAGCGCGTCGACAAGGTGCTGGCGCAGATCGGCCTCGATCACCTTGACGAGCGCTATCCGCCGCAACTTTCCGGCGGCCAGCAACAACGCGTGGCCATCGCCCGCGCGCTGGTCTACGAGCCGCCGGTGATCCTGCTCGACGAGCCGCTGTCGAATCTCGATGCCAAGCTGCGCGAGGAAGCGCGCACCTGGCTGCGCATGCTGATCAGCAAGCTCGGTCTGTCCGCCATCCACGTGACGCACGACCAGGTCGAGGCCATGGCCATCGCCGACCGCATCATCCTGCTCGATTCCGGCGAGATCGCCCAGGACGGCACGCCGACCGAGCTTTACAACAAGCCGGCCACGCGCTTTGCCGCCGAGTTCATGGGCAGCAACAACCGCATCGACGGTCTGGTGAAGACGCGCGCCAATGGCCACGCCACGCTCGACGTGTTCGGCGAGCCGCTGACCGGCCTGGCGCGCACGCGCGCCACGGAAGGCGCGGAGGCGTCCGCCATCATCCGCATCGAGCGCATGCGTTGCGTGGATGCGCCTGGCCCCAACCGCATCGCCATGACACTGAAGACGGCGATGTATCTCGGCGAGCGCTGGGAGCTTCTGTTCGAGCGCGGGCATCTGAGCGTGCGCGCCTATGCGCCGGCGCCGCTGCCGGCGGGCGAGCATTATGTCGAGTTTCCCGAGGAGGCGCTGTGGGTGTTTTAGTCGGCTGTCGCCCCCGCACCCGGGTCCAGCCTTCGGCTGGCCCGAGCACAGGCTCCAGCGGGGACCCAGTAAGAGCCGGCGCCAGTTGTCAAACGCCCCCACCGATGTTTACTGGATGCCCGCTTGCGCGGGCATGACAGCGGAACGAGGGGCGATGATATGAGCGATTTCCACGGCGTCTTCCCTTACCTGGTCTCGCCCATCGACGCGCAGGGACAGATCAAGACCGACGTGCTGGCGCGCCTGTGCGACGACCTGATCAAGGCCGGCGTGCATGGCCTGACGCCGCTCGGCTCGACCGGCGAGTTCGCCTATCTCAACCGCGCGCAGCGCGAGGCGGTGGTGCAGACGACCATCCAAGCGGCGGGCAAGCGTGTGCCGGTCATCGCCGGCGTCGCTTCGACCGCGACAGAGGACGCCGTCGCGCAGGCGCGCCGCTACCAGGCGCTCGGCGCCGACGGTATCCTCGCCATCCTGGAAGCCTATTTCCCGCTCAAGGAGGCGCAGGTCGAAAGTTACTTCCGCGCCATCGCCGACGCCGTCGATATTCCGGTGGTGCTCTACACCAATCCGCAGTTCCAGCGCAGCGATCTCACCCTCGACGTCATCGCGCGCCTCGCCGAGCATCCGCGCATCGCCTACATCAAGGATGCCTCGACCAATACCGGCCGGCTGCTGTCGATCATGAACCGGGCGCCGGCCATGAAGGTGTTCTCGGCCTCCGCGCATATTCCGGCGGCGGTGATGCTGATCGGCGGCGTCGGCTGGATGGCGGGACCCGCCTGCATCGTGCCGCGCCAGAGCGTGACGCTGTACGAGCTGTGCCGCGCCGCCCGGTGGCCGGAGGCCATGACGCTGCAGCGGGAGATGTGGCGCGTCAACGAGGCCTTCGCCCGCTTCAACCTCGCCGCCTGCATCAAGGCGGGTTTGCAGATCCAGGGCTATGACGTGGGCGACCCGGTTCCACCGCAGGCCGCGCTGGCGCCGGCGGACAGGAAGGCGGTGGAGTCCATCCTCGCCGCGATCTAGTCGGCCGTCGTCCCGGCCGAGCGCGTTCGCGCGAGAGCCGGGACCCAGTAACCCCGGTCGCCGCGATATGGAAAGACAGGGGTTACTGGGTCCCCGCATGTGCGGAGACGACAGCCTGAGAGGGCGCGGCGGTCGAGGGCCGCCCAACTGATTCTTAACAATTCCTTGCTACGCAGATAGGATGGCCGTGCCGTCCTACGTAACGCGGCCGGCGGCGCGCGATGACGCAGCCGAGGCCGGTTCCGAGAACTCCGCGCCGGCCCGGTCGGTCGCGGGTCTCTACGCACGCCTCAAAGCGATCCTCGCCGACAAGAGCGACAACCGGCTGGCGCAGCTCGTCGCCGGCAAGGTGTTCCTGGTGCGCGTCGGCTCGGCGCTGCTGGCGCTGGTCTCGCAGGTGCTGCTCGCGCGCTTCATGGGCCGCTTCGAGTTCGGCATTTTCATCTACGTCTGGACCTGGGTGCTGATGATCGGCGCCCTGTCCGACGTCGGCCTCTCCTCGGCGGCGCGCCGCTTCATCCCGGAATATACCGAGCTCGACCAGCCCGACCTGCTGCGCGGCTTTCTCAAGGGCAGCGCGTGGCTGGCGTTGGCGGTCGCCACCATCATCGGCATCGTCGGCGCCGGCATCGTGACGCTGCTGTCGTCGCATCTCGACACCTATACCGTCGTGCCGCTCTACCTCGCCTGCGCTACCATCCCGATCTACGGCCTGGTGCAGGTGCAGGCCGGCGTCGCGCAGTCCTACGACTGGCCCAACCTGGCGCTGATGCCGTTCTTCATTTGGCGCCAGCTCGCCATCACCGTGCTGGTCGGCGCCTGCTGGCTCATCGGCGCGCCGACCGACGCGGTCACCGCGATGCTGATCGCGGTCGCTGCCACCTATGCGGTCACCATCGGGCAGTTGGTGGCGCTCAGCCGCCGGCTGAAACGCAAGGTACCGCCCGGGCCCAGGCGCTACGCGGTGAAGACCTGGTACGCCACCTCGATTCCGATCTTCATCGTCGAGGGCTTCTACCTGCTGCTCACCTATGTCGACATCCTGGCGCTCGAGCATTTCCGCTCGCCGGACGAGGTCGCGGTCTATTACGCGGCCGCGCGCTTGCTCGCCATCGTCGCTTTCGTCTATTTCGCCATCGCCGGCGCCACCACGCACAAGTTCACACAATATCACGTAGCCGGCGACAAGGAGCGGCTGCGCCGCTTCTTCGCCGAGACCGCGCGCTGGACCTTCTGGCCGTCGCTCGCCGTCTGCGCGCTGATCCTGGCCTTCGGCAACCCGCTGCTGTCGCTGTTCGGCAAGAGCTTCACCTCCGGCTATAGGGTGATGTTCATTCTGGCCGTCGGCATGTTGGCGCGCGCCGCGGTCGGCCCCGCCGAGCGCCTGCTCAACATGCTGGGCGAGCGCAAACAATGCGCTATCGTCTACGCCATCGCCTTCGCCATCAATCTCGTTCTCTGCGTACTGCTGATCCCGCGCATCGGCATCGAAGGCGCCGGCATCGCCACCTCCACCGCGCTGGTGGCGGAATCGATCATGCTCTATCTCGTCGCCAAGCGGCGGCTCGGCTTCCACGTGTTCATCATGGGTGCAGGGCAGGAATAACCCGTCATTCCGGATCGCGAGCAATGCGAGCCAACCCGGAATCCAACAACAAACTCTGCGCCAGCCTCTGGATTCCGGGTTCCGGCCTTCGGCCGGCCCCGGAATGACTGTTACGCCTGCTCGCGCAACAGCCGGCGGATCACCTTGCCGGTCGTGGTCATCGGCATCTGCTCGATAAAGGCGACTTCGCGCGGATATTCGTGCGCGGAAAGCCGCGTGCGCACGAAGCCCTGGATCTCGGTGGCAAGCGCGTCGGAGGCCGCCTGCCCGCGCTTCAGCACGACGAAAGCCTTGACGATCTCGCCGCGCACCTTGTCCGGCTTGCCGACCACCGCGGCGAGCGCCACCGCCGGATGGCGGATCAGGCAATCCTCGATCTCACCGGGTCCGATACGGAAGCCGGAGGACGAGATCACGTCATCGTCGCGACCGACGAAGGTGATGTAGCCCTCGTCGTCCACGATGCCCTGATCGCCGGTGGTCATCCAATCGCCGATGAACTTCGCCCGGGTGGCATCGGGCTTGCCCCAATATTCCAGAAACATTACGGGGTCCGGCCGCCTGACGGCGATCTGGCCCAGCTCGCCCGGCTTGCACGCCGCGCCTTTGCGATCGATCACCGCCACCACATGCCCGGGCACCGGCTTGCCCATCGCGCCGGGGCGCAGCATGCCGAGCTGGGCGCAGGAGCCGACAACCAGATTGCATTCGGTCTGGCCGTAGAACTCGTTGATGGTGACGCCGAGAGCCTCGCGGCCCCATTCCAGCGCCTCGACGCCGAGCAACTCGCCGCCCGAGGCGACGCTGCGCAGCGCGATATCGTGGCGCCCGCGCGGGCTCGGCACCGCGCGCATCATGCGTAGCGCGGTCGGCGGAATGAACGCATTGCGCACCTGGGTCGCAGCCATCAGGGCGAAGGCTTCCTCGGGATCGAACTTGTCGAAGCGGCGCGCCACCACCGGCACGCCGTGATGCAGGCTGGGCAGCAGCATGTCGAGCAGCCCCCCGGCCCAGGCCCAGTCGGCCGGCGTCCAATAGCGGTCGCCGGCTTGCGGGAAGGGAAAATGCGGCAGCTCGACGCCGGGCAGATGGCCAAGGAGCACGCGATGGGCATGCAGCGCGCCCTTTGGCGGCCCGGTGGTGCCGGAGGTATAGACCATCAGCGCCGGATCGTCCGCCGCGGTATCGACGGGCGTGAAGTCGGCGGATGCGCGCGCCAGCGCATTCTCGAGCGCCAGCGCGCCGTCGCCGGCCCCGTCGACCGAGAGCACGCAAGCGAGCTCCGGCACCTCACCGCGCACCTCGGCGAGCTTGGCGAGGCCCTGCGCGTCGGTAATGAGCGCCTTGGCGCCGGAATTCTGCAGCCGATACGACAAGGCGTCCGGTCCGAACAGAATGGCGATCGGCAGCGCCACCGCGCCGAGCTTATAGATGGCGATATGGGCGATGGCCACCTCAGGCGCCTGCGGCAGCATGATCGCCACGCGGTCGCCGCGCGCGACGCCGTTGGCGCCGAGCGCGTTGGCGAGCCGGTTGGACAGCTCGCGCAGCCGGCCATAGCTGAACTCGTCGCGCCGTCCGTCCGGGCGCATATGCACGATGGCGAGGCGCTCTGGATCCTGCGCTGCCCAGCGGTCGCAGACGTCGACGCCAATATTATAGCGGGGCGGAATATCCCAGCGGAATTGGGCGTAGACGTCGTCGTAGGTTTTCAGATTGGGCAGGACCGGCATGGCGCGCACGGTATTCGGCGGCGGGCGTAAGGTCCAGAGGTGCGGTTAACAAGCAAGGTGAGTAAAGCGTTAACACGCCGGCCCAAACATGGATCAAATTTTAATCTCTCGGCGCCATGAATGCCTTGGGGGCGTCAGTCGTGCGTGAAAGGATTTCACGATGAGTATAGCTGCAGTCGGCGCGTCACATTCCGCACCGATCTCCCCGGAAAAATCCGAAGGCCCGGGGCCCGACCACGATGGCGATGCCGACGACGGCGGTGTACAGGCGCCGGTGCAAGCCGCACCGGCACCGGGCACCGGCGCCATTGTCGACAAGACGGCCTGAGCGGACGGCAAGCTTCGAAGGACCCGGCCGCCGCCGGGTCCTTTTTCTTTCGGCCCTCGCCGGCTCGGGCGGCGGCGCGCCTGGTCGCTCCGCCAACGTTAACTTTAAAGGCCAAACGCACGGGCGGCCATTGATCGCGTGTTGGGGCAAAGCCCACCGCTGCGAGGCCGCATGCGCAGCAAATCTATACCTCGCAGCGGAAACGGCGCGGAATTGTTTGTTCACATGCAATCGGCGCTCGATTACCTGGCGATAAAAGGAACCGTGGGAAAGTCGGAACTGGATATCTTGGTTCGGCGTTTATCATTGCGTTCAAGCTTTTAGCGGTATGATATAAGTAACGATGGCGCCTCGTTGGGTTTAGGCTCTTGCATGAACCCGGTGCGGGCCGACGGCAGATCGGAGGACCAATTGACCGTTCCCAGCCTCGATGAGCTTTTCAGGCTTTACGCTGTCGACTGCCGCAACAATCTCGTGGCGTACTCGCTTTACCGCGTGGCGCAAGGCGCGGCCGATTGTGATGCGGGCGAGACGGTCGAGGTCTGCACCGAATCGCTCAAGCGATTGGGCCAGGAACGGTTGCGCTTCTTATCGCTGGTTGAATTCAGGCGCGGCAGCGTGACCTCGTAAGCGCGTCGGCGTGAAGCGACAATAAGTGAAGAGCCGCGGTGGGGCACGCCACGCGGCGCGCCATTAATAATCCACCCGCATCAGATAGAGCCCGTCCGGGGGCGCCACCGGACCGCAGGCGGCGCGATCGCGCGCTGCCAGCGCGCGCGCGAGGTCGTCTCCGCTCCATTTGCCCTCACCCACCAGCACCAGCGAGCCGACCATGGATCGCACCTGATGGTGCAGGAACGAGCGCGCCACCGCGGTGATGGCGATCTCCTCGCCCAGGCGCGCGACGGCAAGCGTGTCGAGCGTCTTCACCGGCGATTTGGCTTGGCACTCGGCGGCGCGGAAGGTGGTGAAGTCATGTCGGCCGACAAGGCCTTGTGCGGCGGCCTGCATGGCGGCGGCATCGAGCGGGCGCGGCACCCGCCAGGCACGGCCGCGCTCGAGCGCGAGATCGGCGCGGCGGTTGGCGATGCGGTAGAGATAGTGGCGCCGGCGCGCCGAGGTACGGGCGTTGAAGTCGTCGGCAACGCGCGCAACGGACAAAATCGCCACCGGATGCGGGCGCAGATGCGCGTTGAGCGCGTCGCGCACCGTGTCGGTATCCCAGTCCTTGGCAAGATCGACATGCGCTACTTGGCCGCGCGCGTGCACGCCCGCATCCGTGCGCCCAGCCCCCTGCACCGATGACCACCTCGCCGCAGAAGGCTTTGAAAGCGGTCACCAATAGGCCCTGCACGGTCAGCCCGGCAGCCTGCACCTGCCAGCCGGCGAAAGGGCCCCCGTCATATTCGATTGTAAGCATATACCGGGGCACGATTGATCCACCTCAAATCCGCCGAGCGGCGGGCTTCTAAGATTATTTAAAAGGGGTCCTGTCCATGAAGCGTGAATTCAAACGGCAGATCGTCGAACTGCTCAACCAGCATCGTATCATGACCATCGCCACCAACCGCGAAGACGGCTGGCCGCAGGCGACAGTGGTCGGATACGCCAATGACGGGCTGGTGATCTACTGCCGGGTGGCGCGAGACGGGCAGAAATACGCCAATATCATGCGCGATCCACGTGTGTCGCTGGCGATCGCCAAGGACGTGCCGCAGCCGCTGCAGATCAAGGGCCTGTCGATGGCCGCCGGCGTGGCGGAGGTCTCCGACCAGGGCGAGCGCGACCATGCGGCCGACCTCTTCCTGCAGCGCTATCCGGAATACAAGGTCATGCCGCGGCTCGACCCCAAGGCGGTGCCGACGCTGCGGCTGACGCCGGAGATCGTCTCCGTCCTCGACTATTCCAAAGGCTTCGGCCACAGCGACCTGCTGCGGGTGACCGACAACGATCTCGCCGAATTCGTCGAGGCGCGCCGGCATCACTGGGCCGGCTTCCACGCGGCGTGAGGTCTCATCTTCCCGCAAGCGGGGAGAGGGATGCCCCCGGCGCTATCTTCGTCCCGCGCAGGAATTCCTCCGCGCGCATCGGCCGCGCGCCCGCGCGCTGAACCTGCGTGAGGCGCACGGCCCCCTCGCCGCAGGCGATGGTGAGGCAATCGTCGAGCACCGTGCCGGGCGCGCCGTTTCCCTCGCCGCGGGTCGAGCGCAGGACCTTCACGCGCACGCCATCGCGCTCGAACCAGGCGCCGGGAAACGGCGACAGGCCGCGGATGTGGTTGTGCACGTCGTGCCACGGCTTCGACCAATCGATGCGGGTTTCCTCCTTGGCGATCTTGGCGGCATAGGTAACGCCCGCATCCGGCTGCGGCGTAAGCGTAAGCGCGCCGCGCTCGGCCGCCGCCAGCACGCGCAGCATCAGCCCGGCGCCGAGCCGGGCCAGCCCATCGTGCAGATCGCCGGCGGTCATGTCCGGTTCGATGGCGATGCGCTCGGCGAGCGCCATGGCGCCGGTGTCAAGGCCTTCGTCCATCTGCATGATGGTGATGCCGGTTTCCTTGTCGCCGGCCATGATGGCGCGGTTGATCGGCGCGGCGCCGCGCCATCGCGGCAACAACGAAGCGTGCACGTTGAAGCAGCCGAGCCGCGGCGCTTGCAGGACCGGCTTGGGCAGGATCAGGCCATAGGCCACCACCACCGCGACATCGGCCTGATGCGCGCGAAAGGCCGCCTGCGCGGCCTCATCGCGCAGCGTCTTGGGCGTGAGCACCGCGAAGCCGAGCTTGCGCGCCTCGCGCTCGACCGGGCTCGGCTGCAGTTCAAGGCCGCGGCGGCCGGCCCGCTTCGGTGCTCGGGTATAGACCGCGGCAATGTCGTGCCCAGCCGCGGCGAGCTCGATGAGCGTCGGTACCGCGAAATCGGGCGTGCCCATGAAGACGAGGCGGAGGGGCATGGGGAATTCCGTGCGCCAATCGGCTTGGAACGCTCACCCGATGCGGTGCTCGGGCGTCTCTTCCTTGTAGGTGGCGCGCGTGGTCTCGCCGCGCTTCTGCGCCTTCTTGAACTTCTTCATCACCATGTCGCGCTTGAGCTTGGAGATGTGGTCGATGAAGAGGACGCCGTTCAAGTGGTCGATCTCGTGCTGCAGGCAGGTGGCGAGCAGGCCGTCGGCCGCGATCTCCTGCTGCTTGCCGTCGCGGTCGAGGAACTTCACCTTCACGGCCTGCGGCCGCACCACTTCCTCGTAATATTCCGGGATCGACAGGCAGCCTTCCTCATAGGTCGAGGTCTCGTCGGCGAACCAGGTGACCTCCGGATTGATGAAGACTTGCGGCTTCTTCGCCTCGTCCTTGCGCGCGAGGTCCATGGTGATCACCCGCCGCGGCACGCCGATCTGGATGGCGGCAAGCCCGATGCCGGGTGCGTCGTACATGGTCTCGAACATGTCGTCGATCAGCGCGCGCAGTTCGGCGTCGATTGCCTTGACCGGCTCGGATTTCAGCCGCAGCCGCTTGTCGGGCAGGATAATGATGTCGCGTTTGGCCATGTTGGCGATGTAAGCGGTGGCGCGGGCGGGGTCAATGGAACTCCAGGTTCGGTCATTCCGGAACGCCGCGAAACGACGGGCCCGGAATCCAGAGCCTTGGTGAAGGCCTTGGCGGATCGCCCTGGATTCCGGGTTCGCGGCTTGACGGCCGCGCCCCGGAATGACGTTGACATGCGGCGCCGGCGCCCTACCGTTCGCCCTTCGTTCGCACACCACCCCGAATCGCGCTAGAAGCCGCCCATGCCGGACACGCTCCTTCTCATCCTCGCGCTGGTCATCGCCGCCGGCGTCGCCGCTATCCTCGTGCTGCTCATGCGCCCGAAGCCGCCGGTCACGGATCCCGCCGCCGAGCAGCGGATTGCCGAGCTGAATGCGACCGTCAAGACCATGGGCCAGATGCTGGCGAATGCGCAGTCGCAGCTGCAGCAGCATGTCAACCAGCGGCTCGACGCGGTGACGCAGAACCTCGGCGAGTTGATGAAGACTTCGACCAAGCACACCACCGAGCACCTGCAGCAGCTGCATGCGCGGCTGGCGGTGATCGACAGCGCGCAGAAGAACATCACCGACCTCGCCTCGACCGTCTCGTCGCTGCAAAAGGTCTTCGACAACAAGCAGCGGCGCGGCGCCTTCGGTGAAGGCCGCATGCAGGCGATCATCGCCGACAGCCTGCCGCAGGGCGCTTACCAATTTCAATTCACCCTGTCGAACCATTCGCGGCCGGACTGCTGCATCTTCATGCCGGACCAGCGCTCGCTCGTCGTCGATTCGAAATTCCCGCTGGAAGCGGCAACGGCGCTGGAAAACGCGACCACGGACGAGGAGCGCACGCAGGCCGCGCGCCAATTGCGCCAGCATCTCGCCAAGCACATCGGCGACATATCCGAAAAATACCTGATCCCAGGCGAGACACAGGACATGGCGTTCATGTTCGTGCCCTCCGAATCGCTCTTCGCCGAGCTGCACGACCAGTTCGACGATGTCTGCCAGAAGGCCTACCGGTCCGGCGTCATCATCGTGTCGCCCTCGCTGTTGATGCTGGCGGTGCAGGTCGTGCAGCAGATCCAGAAGGACGCGCGCATGCGCGAGGCCGCCGACAAGATCCTGGCCGAAGTCGGATTGTTGATCGAGGACGTGCGGCGGCTGAAGGAGCGCGTCGACAATCTCGACAAGCATTTCGGCCAGGCCAACAAGGACATCGAGCTGATCGTCACCTCGGCGGGGAAAATCCTCAGCCGCGGCGAGAAGATCAAGGATGTCGAGTTCGATGGCGACGACGGCAAAAGCGCCGAAGTGATCCCGGCGTCGGTCCGCAAGCTCGGGGCGGCGGAGTGAATATACCTTCAGTCATTCCGGGACGGCGCAAAGCGCCGGGCCCGGAATCCAGAGCCCGGCTGACAGGCCCCGCCGTAGGACTTTGGATTCCGGGTTCGCGGCCTGTGGCCGCGCCCCGGAATGACCGGAATATTGCATGACTGCCTCCCCCGACAGCGCGGCACCGCGCGCCAGGCGCCTGGAGGCCCTTGCCGTCTATCTGCAGCCGCGCGTGCTTGTCATTTTCTTCCTCGGCTTCTCCTCCGGCCTGCCGCTGGCGCTCTCCGGTTCGACGCTGCTGTTCTGGATGGCGGAGGTGGGTGTCGACCTGAAGACCATCGGCCTGTTCGCGCTGGTCGGCACGCCTTACACGATCAAGTTCCTCTGGGCCCCGATCGTCGATGCTTTCGACGTGCCGCTCATCGGGCGCTGGCTCGGCCGACGACGCGGTTGGCTGCTGCTGACGCAACTGCTTCTGATTGCCGCGATCGCGCTGCTCGGCGCCAATAATCCGGTCACCGCGCCGGCCATGGTCGCGCTGGGCGCCTTGATGGTCGCCGCCGCCTCGGCGACGCAGGACATCGTGATCGACGCCTTCCGCGTCGAGAGCCTGCCGGAGAACGAGCAGGCCGCCGGCGCCGCCTCCTATGTCGCCGCCTACCGCGTGGCGATGCTGGTTTCGAGCGCGGGCGCGCTGTTCCTGGTCACGGCATTCCAGAGTTTCGGATTCAGCCGGCAGGGCGGCTGGACCGCCAGCTATACGGTGATGGCCGCGCTGGTGATCATCGGCGTGCTGACGACCTTGTTCACCGGCGAACCGGAGAAATCAGCGCGCATCGACGCGGTTCAACAAAAGGAACCTGCGCTCAAGCGGCTCAGCCACACCATCGCCGGCGCGTTCACCGACTTTTTCCTGCGTGATGGGCTGCGCGTCGCGCTAGTCGTTCTCGCCTTTGTCGTGCTGTTCAAGCTCACCGACGCGCTTGCCGGCGTCATGACCGGACCGTTCGCCGTCAAGCTCGGTTTCACGCGCAACGAATACGCCGCCATCATCAAGGGCCTCGGCTTCGTCGCGACGATTGCGGGTGGATTCGCCGGCGGCTATGTCGCACGCGCGCTGCCGCTCGCGGCGAGCCTGTGGATCGGCGGGCTGCTGCAGGCCGCCGCCAACCTGGCCTTCTCCTGGCAGGCCGTCGTCGGCCACGACATCGCGTGGCTCAGCTTCGCGATCACGGTCGAGAATTTCACCAGTGCGATCGGCACGGTGATCTTCGTCGCCTATCTCTCGGCGCTCTGCCGCAATCCGCTGCACACGGCGACACAATACGCGCTGCTCACCGCGTTCGCGGCGATCGGGCGCACCTATCTCTCGTCGAGCGCGGGCTTTGTGGCGGAGGCCACCGGATGGGTCTGGTTCTTCGCGATCTGCGCGCTATCGGCTATTCCGGGGCTTGTGTTGCTCGCCTGGCTGCAAGCCCGAGGTCATTTCGCCGGTCTGAGGCCGCGCAAATAGCGCCCATTACTTGCGGAACGGAAAGACGCGCCATTTCGCTGCGCGGGTGTCGGAGTCGAACAGCTTGCCGTCGCAATCGGGTTTGTTCCAATATCCGGTCAGCTCGAAATCCTTGCCGGTCCAGCGCCATTCGCCGATCTCGCCGCAATCGCCGACGCCGCGGCCTTTGTGGTAGGTCGACAGGATTTTCGTTTTGGCATCGAACTGCGGCAGCGTCAGACTGTAGACGGTCTCGAGTTTTTTCTCGTCGCCAACGGTCTGGAAGCTCAACAGCCGCGCCTTGTCGCGCGCCTTCGGATCAACCGCGAACAGGATGCCGCCAAAATTGTATGCCGCGCTCCAGCACGACACCTGGACCAGCTTCAGTCCGCCGCCGAGATCTTGCGGATCGAACTCGGTGACCTGGTCGATTGGAAGCTCGCAGTCGGCGGTATCCAGGCCGGCAGCGATGACCGCGCGTGGCAGATACGTTCCCTGCGCAGCAGCCGGCGCCGCCAGAACCGCCAGCACCATGACCGCGACCGCACAACGCATCAGAACAACGTCCGCTGCTTGATCGCCGCGGCGAGCGTGCCCTCGTCGAGATAATCGAGCTCGCCGCCGACCGGCACGCCATGCGCCAGCCGCGTCACCTTCACACTGGCGTCGGCCAAGAGCTCAGTGATGTAATGCGCGGTCGTCTGCCCGTCGACCGTGGCATTAAGCGCGAGGATCACCTCTTTCACCTGCGGCTCGTGCGCGCGCGAAATGAGCGCGTCGATGGTCAGATCCTGCGGGCCGACGCCGTCGAGTGGCGACAACGTACCGCCGAGCACGTGATAGCGGCTGTTGACCGCGTGCGCGCGCTCGAGCGCCCACAGGTCCGCGACGTCGGCGACCACCACGATGATGGACGGATCGCGCCGGGCATCGGTGCAGACGGTGCACGGGTTCTGGGTGTCAATGTTGCCGCAGACCTTGCAGACCTCGATCTTTTCCATCGCGGTCTCGAGCGCGGTGGTGAGCGGCGCCATCAGCGCCTCGCGCTTCTTGATGAGGTGCAATGCCGCTCGACGCGCCGAGCGCGGGCCGAGGCCCGGCAGGCGCGCGAGCAACTGGATCAGGCGTTCAATCTCGGGTCCTGCAACGGCGGTGGGCATGGCCTAATCTGTCATGGCCGGGTTTGTCCCGGCCATCCACGGTTTCCTAATTCCACCCCGCAAGACGTGGATGCCCGGCACAAGGCCGGGCATGACGACTGAGAGGTGCGCACGACTCATTTCACCCGAACGGATTGGGCATGCCGGGCGGCAGTTTCAGGCCGCCGGTAAGGCTCTGCATCTTCTCCTGCAGCAGCGCCTCGGCCTTGCGGCGCGCGTCGGCATGGGCGGCCACCAGCAAATCCTCGAGGACTTCCTTTTCCGTCGGCTGCATCAGGGAATCGTCGACACTGATGCTCTTGAGATCGCCCTTGGCGGAGAGGCGCACCGTGACCATGCCGCCGCCGGCGGTACCTTCCACCTCGATACGGTCGAGCTCGGCCTGCATCTCCTGCATCTTGCTCTGCAGTTGCGCCGCCTGCTTCATCATGCCCATGAAATCGGCCATCAACTCATTCCTCTGACTCAAAGTCCGGCGGCAATTCGGGGAGCGGCTCGTCCGCCACCGCATCGACCGCATCGGCCGGCGGGGTGACGCCGACGATCTTGGCGCCCGGGAAGCGCTGGAGCACTGCCTGCACCAGCGGATCCCCCTCGACCCCGCGCTCGACCTCGGCCTGGCGCGCCTCGGCCTGGGCGCGCAGCGTGGGCGCGCCCTCTTCCTTCGAGACCGTCACCATCCAGCGTTTGCCGGTCCAGGTGCCGAGCTTGCGTTGCAGATCATGCACCAGCGTCTTCGGCGCCGACGGTTCGAGCGCGATCTCCAGCCGGCCGTCCTCGCAGCGCACCAGCCGCACGTCGCGCTCGAGCGCGAGCTTCATGGTGATGTCGCGCTTGTCGGCGGCGAGCGCGACCAGTTCGGCGAACGAGCCGATCGTCAGCGTGGGCGCGTCCTGCGCCTGCGGCACCGGATCGGCGAGCCGCGGCGACAGGGCCGCCGAGGAGCGTGGGGAACCGCGCGGCGCCTCGTAGCGCGGCGCGGTGTTGGACGCGACGGCCTGCGCGCCGCCATTGCCCGGGGGCGGCGCCGCGGTGCCGCCGTTGTCGCTGACCGCGCGCACGACCTCGTCGAGCGTCGGCAGATCGGCGGCATAGGCGATGCGCACCAGCACCATCTCGGCGGCGGCGACCGGACGCGCCGCGCCCTGCACCTCGGCGATGCCCTTGAGTAGCATCTGCCAGGCGCGCGCCAGAACGCGCATCGACAGCTTGGTCGCAAAGTCGCGGCCGCGCGTGCGCTCGGCTTCCGACAGCGAGATGTCGTCGGCGACCGACGGCACCACCTTCACGCGGGTGACGAAATGGGTGAACTCGGCGAGATCGGCAAGCACCACCGCCGGATCGGCGCCGATATCGTACTGCTCGCGCAGCTCCTTGAGCGCGCCGCCGGCGTCGCCCTGCATCAATGCCTCGAACAGATCGACGATCCGCACGCGGTCGGCGAGCCCGAGCATCTGCCGCACGTCCTCGGCACGCACGGGCCCGGCGGCATGCGCGATCGCCTGATCGAGCAGCGACAACGCGTCGCGCACCGAGCCTTCCGCCGCGCGCGCGAGCAGCGCCAGCGCCGCCGGCTCGACTTCGATCGACTCCTTCGTCGCGATGGTCTCGATATGCTTGACCAGCAGCGCCGCGTCGACCCGGCGCAGATCGAAGCGCTGGCAGCGCGACAGCACGGTCACCGGCACCTTGCGGATCTCGGTGGTGGCGAAGATGAACTTGGCGTGCGGCGGCGGCTCTTCCAACGTTTTCAGCAGCGCGTTGAAGGCGGCGCCGGAGAGCATGTGCACTTCGTCGAGGATGTAGACCTTGTAGCGCGCCGACATCGGCGCGTAGCGGATGGCGTCGTTGATCTGGCGCACGTCCTCGACGCTGTTGTGCGATGCGGCGTCCATCTCCAGCACATCCGGATGGCGGCTCTCGATGATGGCCTGGCAGTGCAGGCCCATTGCCGGCATGCGGATGGTGGGCGCGCTGACGGAACCGTCGGGCAATTCGTAATTGAGCGCGCGGGCGAGGATGCGCGCGGTCGTGGTCTTGCCCACCCCGCGCACGCCGGTGAGGATCCAGGCCTGCGGGATGCGCCCCGTCTCGAAGCCATTCGAGATGGTACGCACCATGGCGTCCTGGCCGATGAGGTCGTCGAAGCTCGCCGGGCGGTATTTGCGCGCGAGCACCCGGTAGCCACCGGCCGGCGCGTCGGCTGGGGCGGAACCAGGGCCGACCGGGTTCGCGGGCTCGCTCATCGTGCCATCCGCTTCGCGCGCCACGGGCGCGCCTTTTTTCGCCAAGCGAAGCGTGGAAATTGGGTGGGAGGCTGACGAGCGACCCGATCCGTGCTCGTTAGGGCTGCTTCCTTCCGGACCTGACCCGGTTGGCGAGTGGCTCGTCCACCGCCAACCTCCCGGAAACCTATATCGGGCCTAGAAGGGGAGAAAGCAAGTTGGCGGCCAAGCCCCTGTGCATTGCCCTTTTCTGCCCTCGCCGGGCTCATCCTTGCCATCCCGCTGAAGCGTGCACTGTGCCATCCTATGAGCGGTCACCGGGCCTGGCGCGGTGACGACAAATTGGTTGCGCACAGGATACCGCGATGCGTGCTCGAACCTGGTCCCTGCATCCGCAGCTTGCGCAGGACACGGTTCCGGTCGGCGACCTGGCGCTATCGCGCCTGCTGCTCGCCAAGGACGCGAATTATCCCTGGCTGCTCCTGGTGCCGCGGCGGCTGGCGGTGCGCGAGCTCATCGACCTGGAGGCGAACGAGCAGGTGCAATTTCTCGGCGAGATCGCCGCTGCCGCGCAGGCCCTGAAGGCCATCACCGAATGCGAGAAGCTCAATATCGCCGCGCTGGGCAACCAGGTGGAGCAACTGCATGTGCATGTGATCGGCCGCCGCCACAGCGACGCCGCCTGGCCGAAACCGGTCTGGGGCGCCGTTCCGCCGATCGACTACAACCCGCAAGTGCGCGACGGCTTTCTCGGCGCGCTGCGCCGCGCCCTTCAAATCGAGCGGCTTTCGCGGTAAAGCTAATCAACTCGCTCAAACTCAGCCGCTCGTCCCCGCGAAAGCGGGGACCTCGGGAGACAAACCGATGACCTTCCGCATCGCCGTCGTGCAGCCGATCACCAACCCGATCGGCGAGGATGAAAAGAATATCGACGACGCGGTCGCCTATATCGCCCGCGCCAAGGCGGAAGGCGCCGACTTCGTCTGCTTTCCGGAAACCTATCCCGGGCCGTGGCGCATGCCGGCATCGTTCGATCCGACGCCGCGCATCGCGGAGGCGGCCGCCAAGCACGGCGTCACCACGATCTACGGCACGATCGAACCGATCAGCCACAACGAGGGGACCGCCTACAACCTGATCTGCATGGCGCATGGCGACGGACGCGCGCCGTCGCGCTATCGCCGCACCCATCCGAACGGACCGTGGATCTATACCGGCGGCAAGTGGTGGGAATTCCAATACGTCGCCAGCAATGAATTCCCGGTGTTCGACACCGCGCAGGGCAAAGTGGGGCTCGCCATGTGCAGCGAGGCCTATATGCCGGAGGTGACGCGGGCGCTGGCGCTCAACGGCGCCGAATTGATCTTCATGCCGGCCGGCACCGACAAGGGCAAATTGTGGGCGACCTGGCGCAACCTGATCTGGTCGCGCGCAATCGAGAACCTCGCCGTGGTGGTGACCACGCAGAACCTGTTCAGCCACGCCGAGCGCGGGCTCGCCATGGTGGCGGCGCCGGAGGAGATCCTGTTCGAAAGCACGGTGCCCGGCCTGTTCGTCGTGGACGTCGGCCTCGAGCGCGCCCGCGAGATGCGCGCGACGCTCGACAGCGTCACCTCGTCGCAGAGCTACGGCGCCAAGCAGGGCGTGCTCGGCCCGCAATGGCAGCGGCCGGAATTGCGCGAGGCGATGTATCCGCGGGGGTGATTGCCTCTCCCCGGATAAATTCTCGCTGCCATTCCGGGGCGCGGGGCTTCAGCCCGCGAGCCTGGACTCCAGGGCACCCATCAGGCGCTGATGATTTGGCTCTGGATTCCGGGCCCGGCGCCTTCGGCGCCGTCCCGGAATGACGACATAGGGGCAGGCTGGCAGCGCGTTGCGCAAATCGGGCGGCCATGCAATTTTGCGGCACCCATGTCCCCTCGCCTCAATCTCGGTCCCAAACCACGCCTCGGCTACGCCGGCAGCACCATTGAGCGCGCCGCCGAGCGCCGCACCGACGCGGATGCCATCGCCGCGCTCGCCGCAGCCGCCGACGCGCGCGCGTATGTGATCGGCGGCGAGCGCGTGGTGCTCAACAAAGCGGCACCCGTCAACCAGCCGCTGTTCACGCTGGCCGAGGCGCGGGCGCTCGGACCGGTCACGGAGACGGTGTTCCTCGGTCTCGCCGACGGCGCCGCGCGCTTCGGCATTGGGCTCGCGCCCGACACGGTAAAGGCCTTGCAGGAACACGACCAATTCCTGGTCACCGATCTGCGCGCCATCGCGGTGCAGGGCCTGGTGGCGGCCCAGCATCTGCCGCCCATCGCCGAGGCCAAGGCGGTGCTGCACTGGCATCTGCACCACCGCTTTTGCGCCAATTGCGGCGCCACCACCCAAGCCGTGCTGGCCGGCTGGCGGCGCGACTGCCCGCAATGCCAGGCGCAGCATTTCCCGCGCACCGACCCGGTGGTGATCATGCTGGCGATTCGGGGCGAGCGCTGCCTGCTCGGGCGCAGCCCGCGCTTCATGCCGAACATGTGGTCGTGCCTCGCCGGCTTTATCGAGCCGGGCGAGGCCTTCGAGGAGGCGGTGCGGCGGGAGACGCGCGAGGAAGCCGGTATCGTCACCGGCCGCGTGCGCTATTTCGCCTCGCAGCCTTGGCCGTTTCCGATGTCGCTGATGATCGGCTGCCACACCGAAGCGCTGAGCGAGACCATCGTGGTCGATCGCGAGGAGCTGGAGGACGCGCGCTGGTTCACCCGCCAGGAGGTGGCGCAGATGCTGCTGCGCCAGCATGCGCAAGACCTGACCACGCCGCCGCCGATGGCGATCGCGCATCATATCATCCGCGCCTGGGTCGACGGCGAGATCGGCTTTGACTGAAGTCGCGAGACCAGCCCCGAAGATTCTCTGCGCCGGTATCGCGGTGCAGGACATCGTCATGCGGGTGGAGCGCTTCCCGGCACCCGGCACCAAGGCGGTGGCCTCCGACTTCATCGTCACCGGCGGCGGCTGTGCTGCCAACGCCGCGGTGGCGGTGGCGCGGCTCAACGGACGCGCGGCCTTCGGCGGCCCGCTCGGCGACGACGGTGACGCGGTGAGCACGCGCATCCTGGCCGACCTCACCGCCGAAGGTATCGACTGCAGCGGCGTTCTCCGCGTTGCCGGCGCGACCGCCTCGGTGTCGCTGATCCTGATCGACGCGACGGGCGAAAAAAGCATCGCCACCCGGCGCGGCCACGGACTGAGCGACAAGCTGCCGGCGGACGCCAATGCGCTGGTCGCCGACGTCGATGCCGTGCTGGTCGACAACCGCTTTCCGGAATTCGTCACCGCCGTGTGCCGCGCGGCGGTGCTGCGTCACATTCCGGTGGTGATCGATCTCGACCAGGCGACGACGCCGGACGCGCCCCTGCTCAAGCTCGGCACCCATGTGATTGCCTCGGCGGAAGCGCTTGCCGGCACCACCGGCCTGACCGATTTCACCGACGCGCTCAAATGCCTCGCTGTCCACAATCCCGGCCTGCTCGCGGTAACCGATGGCCCCAACGGGGTCGCCTGGCTGGACGGCGACAAATTGCGGCACATGCCGGCTTTCGCGGTGACCGCGGTGGATACGCTGGGTGCCGGCGATGCCTTCCATGGCGCCTTCACCCTGGCGCTGGGCGAAGGTCGCGACTTGCAAGACGCCCTGCGCTTCGCTTCGGCCGCCGCCGCGCTCAAGTGCACGCGCTTCGGCGGCGCGGCGGGTGCCCCGACGCGGGCAGAGGTTGAAGCCTTCCTGGCTCAGTGCGGCTGACTATTCGGCCTTGCAGGGGCTTGCTTTAGAATAATTTTCTCGATAAACACATTATTGGCCCAGGAATAAGAATATTATTCCACATCAACGCCGTGCTGCGAAGTTCGATCCCAAATTTTGAAGGTCCTCGAGAATGGATGCCATCGACCGTAAGATCCTGGCCGTCGTGCAGCATGATGCCTCGCTTTCGGTCGCCGAAATCGGCCAGCGCGTCGGCCTGTCATCAACGCCGTGCTGGAAGCGGTTGCAGCGGCTGGAGGCGGACGGCGTGATCATGCGCCGCGTCGCGCTGATCGATCCGGAAAAGCTCGGCCTCGGCATCACCGTGTTCGTGTCGATCGAGACCGGCGACCACTCGCAGGACTGGCTCAAGCGCTTCGCCGAAACGGTGGGCGCCATGCCCGAGGTGATGGAATTCTACCGCATGGCCGGCGACGTCGACTATATGCTGCGCGTGGTGGTGCCGGATATCGCCGGCTACGACACTTTCTACAAGAAGCTGATCGGCACGGTGCCGCTGAAGAACGTCACCTCTCGCTTTGCCATGGAGCGCATCAAGTCGACCACCGCGCTGCCGATCGGCGAGGCGCGCTAGATACGTTCACCGTTTCATAGAAACGGTGAATGTTTCTAGCATTCTTGCGTTATCGCGTTTCCGGACGGCGAACCGGTTTCCACTTCGCCTGGAAACGCTCTAGCCGCAGGTATAGGTCGTGGAGCCGTTGTTGTAGCTCGGTGCCTGCACGCGCGGGCTCATGAACATGTGGTCGGACAGGTTCAAGGTCGGCACCAGCGCGGTGCCGATGATCGGCGTGTAGGTATAGGTGACCACGGCGTAGAGCAGTTGCGTGCCGTTGACTTTCAGCGCCGTTTGCGACGTATCGAATGTGAAACTCGTCAGCTTGGTGCCGCCGTTCTTGGCCACGCTCCACGGCACGGTGACATTGCCGTTGTTGTCGATGGCGATGCAGGACAGCGACATCTTCAATGGCGTCGTCGAATAGGGCTCTACGATCGCGCTCGAGGCGGCGAAGATATTGTTCAACTCGGTGCTGCTGAGAATGTTGTTGGTGCAGCCGCCGGAGCCGGAATTGCTGTCGGAGCATGAGGCGGTGAGGTTGGCGAGCGTGCCGGCAATCAGGCTGACCTTTCGGTCGACGGCGACGCCGTCGGCAATGCCGGCGCAGCCGAGATATAGCGTGATCATCAGCGGCGCGACCAACGCAAATTCGACCGCCGAGACGCCGCGGCTTTCCGTCATCAGGCGCGCAAGCGCCGATGGCATGCGGATTTTACGTGTCAGCGCGCGCATCATTGGTAGGGCTCGTTGCGGAAGACGGTGGTCGCCACCAGCAGCCGGTCACCGTCGAGGTCGGCGAGCTTGTTGTTGAGCAGCGATACGATGATCGGCCATTTGTAATAGAGCTGCACGACGACGATCGAGCCCGGCGAACCCGCGGAATAAGGCAGGTTGTTGACGTCGACGGTCATCTTGCCGGTGGTGGTGTTGAGCGGCGTGGAGGTCACGGCCAAGCCGAAATTGCTGTAGGTCTGAACGCTGACATAGAGCTTCGAGCAGTCGAACAGGCTGGAAAGATTGGCGCAGGCGGCGCTTTTGAAGTCGCCTTGCGTGTAGCCGACGGCGGGCGGGGTCGTGGTGCTGGATGGCGATGTGCTTGTCTGCGCCTGACCGGTCATGATCAGCCGCCCGGTATCAGAAGCGGTGGCTTCCAGCGACTGCCCGGCAAAGAAGACCAGTGCGGTCTCCAGGATGGCAAACAACAAGGCCAGGAACGGGATCGCAACCAGCGCGAATTCGACTGCAACGGCGCCATCTTGCCGGCCCGCAAAGTCAACAACCCGCCCTCGCAGCAATCTGCGCGCGCGTGCGGAAATTCGGCTTCGGACGTTTTCGGGCATGGCCAACGTTCTTCTTTCGACCTACGGAGTTGAAGCCCCGTCGACGTTGCTAGCACATGCGTCTTGTTGAACCCTTGCACGCAATGCGGAGAAACCGGGGGATCGCGTTAGGTCGGCGTTAACGAAGACGGCGGCGCTCAGTGGGCGGCCGCTCCGGCCTGACCGTTGCGCGAGCCGGTTTGCGCCAACGTCGGATTAAAGAAGGTCGGCGCGTCGCCGAGCGTGATGCGCGGCTCGCATTCAGGCGCGCAGCTATAGGATTCGCGGTCAACTCCGCGGTAGACCACGACAATATTGCCGCCTTTGGCGCCGAGCACCTGAACGGTCTTGTTCATCACGATGCGGCCGCTGCGGTCCAGCGCCAGCAGATTGGTTTCGCCATAGCCCTTGCCGGTGACGATCAGGATGCCGCCACGCTGCAGCGTCGCGTCGGCGATCAGCGGATTGCCGATGACGATGGTGGTGACCCGCTCCGGAATTCGCATCACATGCGCGCGGTCGATAGCGACGGTCACAGTGTCGCCCCACGCTGGCGCAGCGGCACACGCTGCGGCCGTCAGCGCCCAAGCCAATACTGCGAACCGCCTGGCGCGGCGCCCGAACTCGGCCGACATTGAACTCTCCGGCGTACGATACGCATCAGACCGCCACGGCCACATGGCTGCGGTCGCCTGCAAGTTGACTGCAAATTCGTGAACGAAGTGCAAAGGATGCGGTGCGTGGCGTCGCGGCAGGACAGAACATCGAATCAACGATCCGACGACCCCCACACAAAAGATCTGCCGTCGAAGACGGTATCTCGTTCCGGGGCCATGGTTGATGAACTGTTAATTCCACAGCAGTTCGCCTCATTTACCCACGAGGCGCGTCCGCAACGGTAAAAAATCGAATGGTCAAAGCGGCGGTATCCCAAGCATTGTTACAGGCGGGTGCCAGTCATCTGGGGATATAAAAGCTCGAAGAATTTCAATATTTCCGCCTCAGATGCAATGTATTCATAAGAATAGATCGACTATATCATTTCATTTGACTGTGATAATGAATTGTTAACCGTAATATTCTTGCTAGGAAGACTTATTAACTACCACACCGTATCGATTGAATACCATTATAATTCTCCAATCATATTAACTTGCATGCAAGACATCCCCGCTAGTGTCCACTCACGATCCAAACGCGCTGGATCAAGCCAGTCAGTTGGATCTGCTCAGACAGCCACGTGTGGATCAAGGAGCTACCGATGAAGAAACTTTTCGCGCGTTTCCTGAAGGACAACTCGGGCGCGACCGCCATCGAGTACGGCCTCATTGCCGCCGGCATTTCCGTCGCGATCATCGCGGTGGTCAATGGCCTCGGCTCTACGCTGAACACCAAGTTCGGCAGCATTTCGAGCCAGCTCGGCGGCGGCAGCGGCAGCTAAGACGCCCGCTCGTACAGATGATGCGCAGAGGCTCCGGCTACGGCCGGAGCCTTTTCGTTTGCGCGCGCGGCTTGAACGGCATTTACCGTCGTTCAACGGTCGAAATGCTAAGCAAGGCGCAGGCCGCGCCGACGGTTTGGTCAGCCGGGTCGAATGGGAGCCTCGGGGATTACCATGGTGATGGATGCGGTCAGGCTGCTGCTGTTCCCGGCCCTGATGGCGTTCGCCGCCTCGAGCGACCTTTTCACCATGACCATCTCCAACCGGCTGTCGCTGGCGCTGGTGGGCGGTTTTTTCGCGCTGACCATCGTCACCGGCATGAGCCTTGCCGCCGTCGGCTGGCACCTGGCTGCCGCCGGCCTGGTACTGGGCTGCGCCTTCATCTGCTTCTGGCGCGGCTGGATCGGCGGTGGCGACGCCAAGCTCGCGGCCGCAACCGCCTTGTGGTTCGGCTTCGAGCATTTGTTCGACTACATGATCCATGCCGCGCTGTTCGGCGGCGTGCTGACGGTGGTGCTGCTGCAATTTCGTAAACTGCCGCTACCGGGCGTGCTGGCGCGCCAGCCTTGGATCCAACGCCTGCATGAAAGAGGCGGCGGTGTGCCCTATGGCATCGCGCTCGCCGCCGCGGCCATGCTCGTCTATCCGCACACCCAGTGGATGCCGGCGGCCGGCTCGTGAACCCGGACGGAGCGGCCCGGGCCTCACGCAAGATACTATTAACTCGATTTAGATACCGCTCCTTAACCATGCCTTGACCTTTAGCTGGTGAAATCCGGTGCAAGCGGCCGCACCGGCTGCCAACTGTTTTTTGCGGCCGCCGTGGTCGCGAGTAGAGAGTCAGAGCGTATGAAAGCCGCGCGTCTCGTCGTGTTGATTGTCGCCCTCGCCGCCGGTGGCTTTGCCGCCTTGTTGGCGGGACGATCGCATAAACCGGCGCAACCCGTCGTCGCTTCGCAGCCCAAGGTGACCACAGTCGACGTGTTGGTCGCCAAAACCAACATCGGCATGGGCCAAAAGCTGACGCCACGGGATGTGACTTGGCAGGCCTGGCCGGCGAACGCCAATACCGGCAACTTCATCCGCCGCGGCGATCATCCGCACGCCGTCGAATCGCTGTCCGGCGCGCTCGCGCGCTCGCCCTTCGTCGCCGGCGAACCGATCCGCGACGCCAAACTGGTCATGGCCAAGGGCTCCGGCTTCATGGCGGCGATTCTGCCGTCGGGCATGCGCGCCGTATCGATCGGCGTATCGCCGATCACCGCAGCCTCGGGCTTCATCCTACCGAACGACCGTGTCGACGTTATCCTGACCAAGCGCGACCGCCAGGCCGAGAAGCAGACCGGCACCGAGGTGCATACGGCCGAGACTATCCTGAGCGACATCAAGGTGCTCGCGATCGATCAGCAGATCGAGGAGAAGAACGGCCAGAAGGTCGTGGTCGGCAAGACTGCGACGCTCGAACTGACGCCGAATCAGGTCGAGGCCATCGAACTGGCGCGGCAGACCGGATCTCTGTCGCTGGCGCTGCGCAGCATGACCGACAGGGGCAAAGGCAAGCCCGCGGCGGACAACGATTCCGATCACGGAAATGCCGTCAACATCGTCCGTTTCGGCGTGAACTCGGTGACCACACCGCGATGAGCGTGCAAGGAAAGGTAAGGGACATGGCGATAGCGAAGTCGATGCGCGCCGCCACGCTGGCGCTCCTGGTGCTGGGCGGCGCGGTCGCGGCGGCAAAGCCGGCGCTCGCCGCGGACGCCCATGTGCCGGTGATCCGCGTGGCCGCGAGCGACGCCGCCTCGCGCTTCATCCCGCTCGGTGTCGGCAAGTCGGTGGCGATCGACCTGCCCGAGGACATCAAGGACGTGCTGGTCGCCGATCCCAAGGTCGCCAATGCTGTGATCCGCTCCTCGCGCCGAGTCTACATGATCGGCGTCAAGGTCGGACAGACCAACATCTTTTTCTTCAACGCCGCCGGCAAGCAGATTGCCGGCTTCGACATCGCGGTGACTCGCGACCTCAATGGCGTTCGTGCCGCGCTCAAGCGCACGCTGCCCAACTCCAATATCCAGATCGAAGGTGTCGGCGACGGCGTCATCCTCACCGGCACGGCGACGAGCCCGGTCGACGCGCAGAAGGCCTATGACGTAGCCTCACGCCTCGTCGGCGATAGTACCAAGGTCGTCAACAGTATCACGGTTGAAGGACGCGACCAGGTGCTGCTGAAAGTCACCGTCGCCGAGGTGCAGCGCGACGTGGTCAAGCAGCTCGGATTGAACCTGTCCGGCTCGTTCGGCTTCATGCGCCAAGGTGTGTTCAACTTCAACACCGATAATCCATTCTCGGTGAACGGCGCGGCGCTCAACAGCACCAGCATTTCGGGCCAGCAGGGGATCACCACCGATCCGATCACCGGGGTGAGCAGCCCACGGGTCAGCGCCACGCTGCGCGCGCTCGAACGCGCCGGCGTAATCCACACGCTGGCCGAGCCCAATCTGACCGCGATCTCGGGCGAGACCGCCACCTTCATGGCGGGCGGCGAATTTCCAATCCCGAGCGGCCTGTCCTGCGACACCTCCACCTCGCCACCGACCTGCCAGCCGACCATCGCGTTTAAGAAGTTCGGCGTCAGCCTCGTGTTCACGCCGGTGGTGCTGTCGGCGGGCCGCATCAGCCTCAAGGTCATGACCGAGGTGTCCGACATCTCGACCGACCACGCGATGAGCCTGTCGCAATCGAACTTCAGCACCACGGTGCCCTCGATCATCACCCGCCGCGCCGACACCGTGGTCGAGATTCCCTCCGGCGGCTCGCTCGCGCTCGCCGGCATGATTCAGCAAAAGAGCCAGCAGGCGATCAACGGCCTGCCCGGACTGATGCAGGTGCCGATCCTCGGCACGCTGTTCAGGAGCCGCGACTATCTCAATCACCAGTCCGAGTTGGTGATCATCGTCACGCCCTACATCGTGCGCGCGGTATCGCAGAAGCAGCTCTCGCGCCCGGACGACGGCTTCGAGGACCCGAGCGATCCGTCGACCGTGTTGCTCGGCCGGCTCAACCGCATCTACGGCGTCAAGGGCAAGCCGCCCGAACCGACCACGAACTATCACGGCAAATACGGCTTCATCCTAGATTGAGCGGGGACAAGGGTCGATGACAACGAAACTCAGCGCGATCGGCTCACGCCGCAGCAAGTCGGTGCTGCGGCTGGCGACCGCGGGCCTGTTGGCGGCGACGCTGGCCGGCTGCTACCAGTCGCCGCAGGCCGTCGATCGTTATGATACGGATTACCGCGTGCGCCATCCGATCACGCTGAAGGAAGGCGAGCGCAGCATCGAAGTCTTCCTCAGCCGCAATCGCGGTGGGTTGACCGCGGCCCAGCGCGCCGACGTGCTCGCCTTCGCCAGTCAGTGGCGGCGCGAGGCCTCCGGCGGGATCGTCATCGACGTGCCCTGGGGCGGGCCGACCGACCGGGCGGCCGCCGATTCCATGCGCGAAATCCATTCGATCTTTTCCGCCTCCGGCGTGCCGCATAATGCCGTCTATGTGCGCCGCTTCAGGCCCACACGCACCGCACTGCCCAGCATCCGCATCAACTATTCCAAGCTGGTGGCGCAAGCCGGCCCCTGCGGCAGGTGGCCGAACGATCTCGGCCCGGCGGCTGGACGGGTCTATCTGGAAAACCGCGAATACTGGAATCTCGGCTGCGCCACCCAGCGCAATCTCGCCGCCATGATCGACAATCCCAGCGATCTGGTGCAGCCGCGTGTCGAGCAACCCGCCTTTGAAGCGCGCCGCGCGCAGGTGCTCGACCACTATCGCAAGGGCACGGCCACTTCCGGCGCCTATACGGGGTATGACAAAGGCAAAATCAGCGATCTCGGAAAATGATTAAGCACGGTTCACAACTCGTAGTCGCCGCAGACCACGCCATGCTGGATGCGCCCGCCGCCGTCGCCGACGACGACGAACACATCGCTCCGGCGCCGCGCGTTTCGATCCAGGCCTTTTGCGAGACGGTGGAAACCGCCGCCGCCGTGCAGGCCGCGGGCGAGGACCGCCGGCTCGCCAAGGCGCATGTGAAGATCCAGATGGGCGGCGTCGCCGCCGCGGTCGAGGCCTATCGCAGTTCGCCGACGCCGAACGTGATCATGGTCGAATCGGATAGTCGCGCCGAGGATATCCTCGTCGGCCTCGATCAATTGGCCGAGGTGTGTGACGCCGGCACCAAGGTGGTGCTGGTCGGCCGCATCAACGACGTGACTTTCTACCGCGAGCTGACGCGCCGTGGACTGAGCGACTACGTCATCGCGCCGGTCAGCGCCATCGACGTCGTCCGCTCGGTGTGCGGGCTGTTCGTGGCGCCCGACGCCAAGCCGGTCGGCCGCATCATCGCCGTGATCGGCGCCAAGGGCGGTGTCGGCGCCTCGACGGTCGCGCACAATATTGCCTTCTCGATCGCGCGCGACCTCACGCTCAACTCGGTGGTGACCGACCTCGACCTCGCCTTCGGCACGGCCGGCCTCGACTATAACCAGGATCCGCCGCAGGGCATCGCCGACGCGGTATTCTCGCCCGACCGCATCGACACCGCCTTCATCGACCGGCTGCTGTCGAAATGCACCGACCATCTGAGCCTGCTGGCCGCGCCGGCGACGCTCGACCGGGTCTATGATTTCGGCGCCGAAGCCTTCGACTCGATCCTCAATTCGCTGCGCACGTCGATCCCCTGCGTGGTGCTCGATGTGCCGCATCAATGGTCCGGCTGGACCAAGCGGTTGCTGATGAGCGCCGACGACATCCTGGTGGTGGCGTCGCCCGATCTCGCCAATCTGCGCAACGCCAAAAACATGGTCGATCTGTTGCGCGGCGCGCGGCCGAACGATCATCGTCCGTTCTACTGCCTTAATCAGGTCGGCGTGCCGAAACGGCCGGAGATCACGCCGGCCGACTTCGCAAAGGCGCTGGAGGATCAGCCGCTGGCGGTCATCCCGTTCGAGCCGCAGATCTTCGGCACGGCCGCCAACAACGGCCAGATGATCGCCGAAGTATCGGCGAACCATAAGACCGCGGAAATGTTCCGCCAGTTGGCGCAGGTGCTGACCGGACGCTCGGAAGCCAAGCGCAACCGAGGCGGCCTGTTGATGCCGCTCATTGCCAAGCTGACCAAGCGGAAGGGATAGATATAAGGTTGGGAGTGTCAATTCGTGTTCGGTAAGCGTAACGCAACCAGCGAAGCCCGAGTCGCAACGCCGGCAGCCAAGCCATCCGCGCCCAAGCCGGTGACGGCCGATGCGCCGGAACTGGCGGCGACGTCGGCACCGGCGGCCGACAGCCCGACGGCGGAGACCGGACGCACGCCGTTCCCGTCCGACGGGCTCGGCGCCGCGTTGGTGTCGGCGCCCGTGGCGGGCCGCGTGCCAGCGACCGTCACGACGGTGCCCTCCGCTGTCGATTCGCGCCGCTCCGACGCCTATTACAATGTGAAGTCGGTCATTTTCGGCGCGCTGATCGAGGCGATCGATCTCGCCCAGCTGGCGCGGCTCGACGCCGATTCAGCGCGCGAGGAAATCCGCGACATCGTCAACGAAATCATCGCGATCAAGAACATCGTGATGTCGATCGCCGAGCAGGAAGAGCTGCTCGATGACATCTGCAACGACGTGCTCGGCTTCGGTCCGCTCGAGCCGCTGCTCTCGCGCGACGATATTTCCGACGTGATGGTGAACGGCTCCGGCACCGTCTATATCGAAGTGCAGGGCAAGATCCAGAAGACCGGCATCCGCTTCCGCGACAACCAGCAGCTTCTCAATATCTGCCAACGCATCGTCAGCCAGATCGGCCGGCGCGTCGACGAAAGTTCGCCGATCTGCGACGCGCGTCTGCCCGACGGCTCGCGCGTCAACGTGATCGTGCCGCCGCTGGCGATCGACGGCCCGGCGCTCACCATCCGCAAGTTCAAGAAGGACAAGCTAACGCTCGATCAGCTTGTCAAGTTTGGCACCATCACGCCGCCGGGCGCGGAAATCCTGCGCATCATCGGCCGTTGCCGCGTCAACACGCTGGTCTCGGGCGGCACCGGCTCGGGCAAGACCACGCTGCTCAACTGTCTCACCCAGTTCATCGACGACGACGAGCGCATCATCACCTGCGAGGACGCCGCCGAGCTCCAGTTACAGCAACCGCATGTGGTGCGCCTGGAGACGCGGCCGCCCAATCTCGAGGGCGAAGGCCAAGTCACCATGCGCGACCTGGTGCGCAACTGTCTACGTATGCGCCCCGAGCGCATCATCGTGGGCGAGGTGCGCGGACCGGAGGCTTTCGATCTGTTGCAGGCCATGAACACCGGTCATGACGGCTCGATGGGCACGCTGCACGCTAACAACCCGCGCGAAACCCTGTCGCGCCTGGAATCGATGATCACCATGGGCGGCTTCGCCCTGCCGTCCCGCACCATCCGCGAGATGCTGTGCGCCTCAATTGACGTCATCGTGCAGGCCGCCCGCCTGCGCGACGGTTCGCGCAAGATCACCCACATCACCGAGGTGATGGGCATGGAAGGCGACGTCATCGTCACCCAGGACCTGTTCGTCTATGACATGACGGGCGAGGACGCCAAAGGCAACATCCTCGGCCGCCACCGCTCGACCGGCATCGGCCGGCCGCGCTTCTGGGACCGCGCGCGCTATTACGGCGAGGACCAGCGACTGGGCAACGCCCTCGACGCGACCGAAGCGGCCAACGAAGCGATGCGGGCCTGAGCCATGCCGCTCGACAGCCTCGCCATATTCTTTCTCGCTGCGGCCGCGATGGGCGGCGTGGTTTGGGTGTTCGTCTACCCGGTCCTGTCGGGTGAGCGCAAAACCGAGCAGCGTGTGGCAAGCGTCGCCAGATCGGAACCGGCGGCGCGCGGCGCGCGGCAGAACCAGAAATCGCGCCGTGACGTCATCGAGGCGACGCTCAAGGATTTCGAGGAGCGCACAAAGTCGAAGCAGCGCAGAACGCTGTCAGCGCGCATCGCGCAGGCCGGCCTCGGCTGGTCGAAGCGCCAGTTCATGATCATCTCGGCCGGAATCGGCGCCGGCTTCGCCCTGACCGGCCTGTTTATCGGCGCCGGACTGATCACATCCGTGGTGCTCGGCTTCGCCGGCGCCTTCGGCTTCCCTGCCTGGATGCTGTCGTTCCTGAAGAAGCGGCGCGAGGCCAAGTTCCTCAATGCTTTCCCGGACGCTATCGACATCATCGTGCGCGGCATCAAGGCCGGCCTGCCGCTGCTCGATTCGCTGAAGATGATCACCACCGAATCGCCCGAGCCGGTGAAATCCGAAATCCGCGCCATCGTCGAGACGCAGGCAATCGGCATGCCGCTCGGCGATGCCTGCGCCAGGCTCTATGACAGTATCCCGGTGCCGGAAGCCAACTTTTTCGGCATCGTGATCTCCATCCAGCAACGCTCCGGCGGCAATCTTGCCGAGGCGCTCGGCAACCTGTCGAAGGTGCTGCGCGACCGCAAGAAGATGCAGGCCAAGATCAAGGCCATGTCGCAGGAGGCCAAGGCGTCGGCCGCCATCATCGGCTCGCTGCCGATCGCGGTGATGATCATGGTTGATCTCAGCAGCCCGAAATACATTTCGTTGCTGTTCACCGAGCCGCTCGGCCACCTAATGCTGGCCGGCTCGGCGCTCTGGATGGCGACGGGCATCTTCGTGATGAAGAAGATGATCAACTTCGATTTCTAGTCGCCGAAGAGCGGCGGCGGTATGCGGACGAACAAATGCTCGATCTTCTGGAAACTGCGCTCAACGTCCAGACCATAACCATGGTCCTCGCCGCCATCGCGGCGGGCGCGACGGTATTGACGCTTGCCATGCCGCTGGTGTTCGCCGACCCGCTGGAAAAGCGCATGAAGGCGGTCGCCCTCGAGCGCGAGAAAATCCGCCAGCGCGAGCGCGAGCGTGCGGCACTGGAAAAGCAAAAGGTCCCGCTGCGGCAATCGCCGAAGCAATACGTGCAAACCATCGTCGATAACTTCAATCTCAGCAAATGGGTGGGCCAGGAAGAAGCGCGGCTGAAGCTGATACAGGCCGGCTACCGCGGCCAGGCACCCTACGTCACCTATCTGTTCTTCCGCATGGTGACACCGGTGGTGAGCGCACTGTTCGCCATAGTCTACGTGTTCGTGGTGCTCAACCTGAAGCAGCCCCTCACCATCAAGATCGGCATCTGCATCGCCGCTGCCTATATCGGCATGCATTTGCCGCTGATGTTCCTGAAGAACCGCATTCAGCGGCGGCAGATATCGATCCGGCGCGCCTTTCCCGACACGCTCGACCTGTTGCTGATCTGCGTGGAATCCGGCATGTCGATCGAGGCGGCGTTCAAGAAGGTGAGCGAGCAGATCGGCACGCAATCGGTGGCTTTGGCCGAGGAAATTACGCTCACTATGGCGGAGCTCTCCTATCTGCCGGATCGCCGCCAAGCTTATGAAAATCTGGCCAAGCGCACCGATATCGATGGGGTCAAATCGGTCTGCATGGCTTTGCAGCAGGCGGAGCGCTACGGTACGCCGCTCGCCACCACCTTGCGCACCATGGCGCAGGAAAACCGCGACATGCGCATGTCGGAAGCCGAGAAGAAGGCCGCCGGCCTGCCGCCCAAGCTGACGGTGCCGATGATCGTGTTCTTCCTGCCGGTGCTGTTCGTGGTGATCTTAGGGCCGGCGGCGATCCAGGTCATGCATGTGATGCACTGAGCCGGTCGACGCGGCGGAGGGCTTCAGAAAGCGCACGAGCCCCGGCCCCGTCGGCGCTCAAGTTGTCTGAAAGACGAGTGCTCGGCCACCGCATAGCGGCGTCTCTGTCCGACGGAAATTTCGATCAGATCGAATCGCTCACCCGCCCGCGTTGGGCGGCGGCACATAGGGCTCGTGACCGAGCTTCTTCCACTTGTTCTGCTGCGCCAGCATCTTGCGCAGATAATCGACATTGGCGGCCGCCTGATCGGGCGGCAGTTCGGCACTGGCGATGCGCTCGGCTTCGGCGAAGCGGCCCTCAAGGCCGACCACCAGCGCGAGATTTTGGCGAACCTTCGGATTGGCGTCGCGCTGCGCGGCCGCCAACCGCAGTGTCTTTTCGGCCTGCCTGAGGTTCTTCTGCAGCGCGTAGGACAGGCCGAGATTGGAAAGAACATCGGGCTCGTTCGGCATGATCTTCAGCGCGGCCGAATAATGCCGCTGCGCCTCGGCGTGGCGTCCCATCTGGTCGAGCACGGCACCCTGGGCGTTGAGCACGCGCCAGTCCGGATTATCCGGCGTGTGGGCGCGCGTGAGCACCGAGAGCGCCTGGCCATATTCGCCGGCGTCGGCCAGAGCGCGACCATAGGCGCCGAGCAGGGGCCTGTTTTCCGGATTGCGGATGGATGACTGTTCCAGCACCGCCACCGCCTGGGCGCGCTCGCCGATGGCGCGCAGCGCCCGTGCGTAGCCCATGGCGGCATCGGCATCGCCCGGATTAGCATGATAGCGGGCGCCCCACACCTTGAGGGCGCTGCGCCAATCGGTTTCTGTCATGCCGTGTGGGTTGGAGCCGAGCGAGCCGGTAATGTCGTCGCCGGTGGTCTTGCAGGCGGCGAGCGACAGCGCCAGCGCTCCCGCCAAGGCAGTCGAGACGATCAGACGATGGGCCGGGCGAACACGCATGCGAATCCGGTGGCTGGCAGGCTCAGGCCCAGCAATAAAAGGTTAACCCTAACAGGAGGTTAACTTGCCGGCGGCAGGCCCCTCCGCGACCTCGTGACCCGGCCTCTGCGGCCCACCCGCGGCAAGGCCGGCCATGTCCGTGCAATATGCGCGACGCGATGTATAACGATGCCCATGGACCTCGGCCTCTCCCCTGACGAACTCGCCTTGCAGGCGCGGGCGCGCCAGTTCGCGCAAACCGTCGTGCGGCCGCGTGCGGCGGAAGTCGACCGCAGCGAGGAATACCCCTGGGATCTGGTGACCGCGTTGGCCGAGGCCGGATTCTGCGGCATGACCGTTCCGCCGGCCTATGGCGGCCAGGGACGCTCGTTCCTCGACGCGGTGCTGGTGATCGAGGAGATGGCCAAGGCGTGCACGGTCACCGCACGCATCGTGGTCGAGACCAATATGGGCGCCATTTCCACGGTGATGGCCTATGGCAGCGAAGCGCAGAAAAAGCTCGCGGCAGCGCTGGTGCTCAAGGGCGATAAGCCGGCGATCTGCATCACCGAGCCGCAAGCGGGTTCGGATGCCACTGCCATGACCACGCGCGCCGACAAGCGCGGCGACAAATACGTCATCAATGGCAAGAAGCATTGGATCACCGGCGCCGGCGTCTCCAAGCTGCATCTGATCTTCGCCCGCGTCTTCGACGAGCAGGGGACGGAACTCGGCATCGGCGGCTTCCTGGCCGTGCGCGGCGAGGCTGCGGGTCTTGCGGCAACCAAGCGGGCGCCGACCATGGGCCTGCGCGGGATGCCGGAGGGTGAGCTCACCTTCACCGATCTGGAGGTGCCGACCGAGATGGTGGTGATGCCGCCGTCCGGCTTCCAGCGCGGCTTTGCCGACCTGATGAACGCCTACAACAGCCAGCGCGTCGGCGCCGGCACCGTGGCCATGGGGATTGCCGCCGGCGCGCTCGACCACGGCCTGCAATGGGTGAAGGCGCGCGAGCAATTCGGCCGCCCGATCGGCGAATTCCAGGGCCTGCAGTGGATGCTGGCCGACATGCAGACGCAGCTCACCGCCTCGCGGCTGATGCTCTATCAAGCCGCGCGCTCGCGCGGCCCCGACGGCAGCGCCTTTCCCGACCCGATGCTGGCGGCGCAGGCCAAGATCTTCGCTTCGGAGAATGCCATTCGGATTGTCAACGATGCGCTGCAACTGTTCGGCGCGCGCGGCTATTCTCGCGAACTGCCGCTCGAACGCATGGCGCGCGACGTGCGCATGTTCACCATCGGCGGCGGCACCGCGCAGGTGCTGCGCACGCTGGTGGCTTCGCGCATGCTGGGTTGGAAGCTGCCGCAGGCGCGCGACGGCTATGCGTCGCGCGCGTTGCGCGACGCCGCGGAGTAAACATGCATCCCATTTTCGTGAACACCGGAACGAGCGAGACGGTCCCGATCCTGTTCGTCACCGCCGCCAATTTCGCCGATGTGACCGGCATCCTCGATACGCGCGAACATGCCTTTGTGCACGCTGCCGGCTTCGAGCCGAAGCCGGGACGCCATCTGTTGATGCCTGGGCCGGACGGTAAGCTCGCCGGCGTGCTGTTCGGCCTGGAGAATCCCGCCGAGCCGAAAGACCTGCTGCGGCCCGGCGCTCTGTCGACCCTGCTGCCGGCCGGCGCCTACCGTTTCGCCAATGCGCCGCATGACACACGACTGGCCGCGCTCGCCTTCGCGCTCAATACCTATACCTTCACGCGCTATCGCAAGGGCGAAGCGCGCGAGGTCGGTCTGGCGGTGCCCGAAGGCGTCGACGGTGAGGACCTGTCGCGCGTCGTCGAGGGCGTGACGCTCTGCCGCGACCTGATCAACACGCCGTCGAACGACATGGGCCCGGCGGAGCTGGAGGCGGCGGCGCGCGCGCTGGCCAGCAAGCATCACGCAAGCATCGCGGTCACCAGCGGCGAACAGCTCGAACGGGAGTTTCCGCTGATCCACGCCGTCGGCATGGGCTCACCGCGGGCGCCGCGGCTGATCGACCTGAGCTGGGGCGACGAGGCCAATCCGAAGATCACGCTGGTCGGCAAGGGCGTGTGCTTCGACACCGGTGGGCTCAACATCAAGTCCGACACCGCCATGCTCAACATGAAGAAGGACATGGGCGGCGCGGCGACGGCGCTGGCGCTCGGCCACATGATCATGAGTCGCGGGCTCAAGGTGCGCCTGCGCGTGCTGGTCCCGGCGGTTGAGAACTCGATCTCCGGCGCCGCCTTCCGCCCACGCGACATCTATTGCTCGCGCAAGGGACTGACGGTCGAGATCGGCAATACCGACGCCGAGGGCCGGCTGGTGCTGGCCGACGCGCTGGCGCTGGCCGACGAGGAAAAGCCGGTGCTGGTCGCCGATTTCGCCACGCTCACTGGCGCCGCCCGCGTGGCACTCGGGCCGGACATGCCGGCCTTCTTCACCGACGACGAAGGGCTCGCCGGCGAGCTCGCGCGCAGCGCGGCAGGCGAAAGCGATCCGGTGTGGCGGCTGCCGCTGTGGCGGCCTTACGAGAAGATGCTGGAATCGAAGATCGCCGACCTCAACAATGTTGGCGCCGGCGGCCAGGCGGGCGCCATCACCGCCGCGCTGTTCCTGCAGCGTTTCGTCGCCGCGCCGTCCTGGCTGCATCTCGACGTGTTCGCCTGGTCGCATTCGGCCAAGCCGGGCCGTCCGGAGGGCGGCGACTGCCAGTCGGCGCGGGCGCTTTATGCGCTGCTTTGCGCGCGCTATGGCTCTTAACCCGTCGTGCCCGCGCTTGTCGCGGGCATCCACGTCTTTTGAATCAAGGCGTGGATGGCCGGGGCAAGCCCGGCCATGACGAAGGAGAAGCCGGTGCCCCTCGACCCCCGCCTCCATCCCCATCGCCCCGACCTCGCGGCCAGCCATCTGCGCGGCCAGGTCGAGGCCGCGCGCTTCGTCGAAGGCACGCTGCGCGAAGTGGTCGAGCCCATCGCCGATCTGCGGCGCGCGCCGTCGCACGAAGCGTTGCTTGACACGCAGGTGCTGCTGGGCGAGCGCGTCACCGTCTATGAGACGACCGAGGAGGGTTGGGCCTGGGGCCAGCTGGCGAGCGACAGCTATGTCGGCTGGCTCTCGGACAATGCGCTGAGCGCGCCGGGGCCGGCGCCGACGCACAAGGTGACGGCGCTGCGCACGCTCGCCTTTCCCCTGCCCGACATCAAGGCGCCGCCGCTGACCGCGCTGCCATTCGGCGCCGCCATCGCCGTAACACGACAGGATGAGAATTTCGCCGTCACCGCGGCGGGCTGGCACATTCCGCTGGTGCATCTCGCGCCGATCGAGGCGGCCGCGCCGGACTTTGTCGCCGTGGCCGAGACATTTCTCGGCGCGCCTTATCTGTGGGGCGGCAAGACCTCGCTCGGCATCGACTGCTCGGGCCTCTTGCAGGTGGCGCTGCAAGCTGCCGGCTTTCCCTGCCCGCGCGACAGCGATCTGCAGGAGCAGGCGCTCGGCGCGCGGCTCGCCTTCTCCGAGCTACGACGCGGCGATCTCCTCTTCTGGAACGGGCACGTCGCAATCGCGCGCGACGGCGACACGCTGATTCATGCCAATGCCTTCCACATGGCCGTCACCAGCGAGCCGGTGGCGGACGCCGTCACCCGCATCAAGGACGCCGGCAGCGAGGTGAAAAGCGTGCGGCGGCTCTAAGTAGCATAAATATAATATACTCGTATTGATTGTATCGTGAAATCGGCTACGCTCGCCCATTGGGGAGAATCGCCGGAGGCCCGCATGCCGAACATCTCGATGCGCCACGCGCTCATGTCGCTGGGCGCGCTGATCGTGCTGACGCAACCGGGTCTGGCGCAGCATGTAAGCGTGCCGGTCGCCGACAGTCCCTATGAATGGGAAGCGGTTACCACCGCCTCGCGCAAGATGCTGGAAGTGCAGCGCGAGACCGAGTCCTGTGTGGTGAACGCGGTGCCGCAATTCCTGGCGCGGCTGGCGCCGGTCTACAAGGACAAGGCGCCGGTGATGTACGGCGCCATGGAAGCCGCCGGCCAGGCGATGCCGGGCCGCGGGCCGCAAAGCACCTCGCAATCCGCCACCATGTATCACGTCACCAGCGCGGTGAGCTTCTACACCTACAACGTCTCAGACAATTGGAAGAAGCTGGAAGCCGAGAAACTGTCGAAGCAGACCGGTCACACGGTCGACTGGCAGTCGGACGCGGTGCGCGCCGCCTGGGAGGACCTGGTCACCGACGGCAAAGACATCCCCGAGAACATGCTGCTCCCCGACAGCATCGCGCTGCGCCCGCTGTCCTGGGTCAGTCCCGATGCGCGCATGGTGATCCCGAGCGCGTCGAGCCGGACACAAGGCACCGACGATTTCTTCAAGCTCTGCCACATCCTGTCGCTGGCGCCGGAATGGTATCCGGAAGGGCTGGTGAACATGAACTATGCGGCGCTCGGCACGCCGCTGGTGCGACCGGTGTCTTTCGACGGCATGCTCAGCCCGCTCTGGGTGCAACGGCCGCCCGACCAGCACGCGGCGACCGGCGGCGACGCGGCGGAAGCCTTCAACAAGGATGAGGTCCGGCTATCCGCGACGGGGCCGTTGCAGGCCTATATCGTCACCGCCAAGATGACCGCGGCATTGAAGGCATCACCGTCGGTCACCGCCTATTCGGTCGATCTCACCAAGGTGGCGCATGGCGCCGATGCCGCGACCCAGCGGCTCGGCCAGGAACAGGCGAGCATCATCCGACAAGTGCGCGAGTCGCGGCGCGAGGCCGATGCCGCTTTCGCGGTGGTGTCCCCGACGCCGATCCCGGTGCCGCCGGCCCCGCAATGCGCCGTGGCGCCGACGAAGAAGACGATGCTGCCGCGCGGCGGCAGCGACTTTGCCGCGCGCAAGCCGCTGCAATGGGAGATGATCCGCTGGGCCGCAGGCGGCTATGTCGAAAACCGCGGACAGCGCTTCCCGGCGGAACGTTTCGCGCGCGACATCGCGCAGTCGCCGGCCGCCGCCGCGGCGATCATCAAGGCCGCCACCGCGCTCATGCGCGCGTCCAACGACGTGGCGGTGCTGGCGATGGCGGCCGAGCTCGGCCGCGAAACCAGCGATCGCTCCTATTACGTCGCTTTGCTCGATCGCCTGGCCGGCCGCCCGCGGCCGCTGCCGCGCGGCGCCGGCATCCGCACGCTGACGCTGAAGGCTGACCTGCTGCTGCGGCTGGAGGACCGTCTGCCGGCGCGCGACAAGACGCTGTTCAAACGCGCCATGGCCGCGGCGGCGCGCACGCAACGGCCGGACCTCCGCCTGGCCTTGCTGTTGAACGCCGGGCGCGGCGACGAGCTGGCATCGGCTTTGGCCGCCACGGCCCACATGCGTCGCTTCGATCCGTGGCTCGCGGCCCGGGCGGGATGGGCGATCGCGCAATGGGCACCGCACCGTGTCCATCGCGCAGCGGCAGCGTTACCACCGCTCGCCCGGCGGCTCTTCATCGCCGCCGCGCAAGCGGCCGTCGGCGACCGCTTCGCCGCACGTTAACGCGGATTACTGCTGCATACGACCTTGCCGCAGCGCGCCGCCGCGGCGATCACGCGCGCCAGCGATTGCGGGCCGGGATAGCCGACGATGACCACGCCGGCGATGACGAAACCGGGTGTGGCCGCGATCCCCAACGCATTGCCGAGCCGCACATGCGCAATCATGATGTCGGTGAGCGCGTCCTGGTTCGCGAGCTTCGCCACTTTCTGTGTGTCGAGGCCGATCGCCTGCGCAATGCCGAAAGCGCGATTGCCGTCCATGACGCCGCGGCTCGACATCGCCTGGCTGTAGAATTCGTAGAATTTCTCCGATGAGGCGAGTTTCAGCACCGCCATCTCGACTTTGCCCGCCTGGATGGACGGAATGCCGAGCACTGGAAAAGGCACCAGCACCAGCCGCAATTGCGGGTCGTTGCGCATCAGTCTATCGATGTCGGCGGAGGCGCGCCGGCAATAGGGGCAGTTGAGATCGTAGAACTCGGTGAGCGTGACCTTGCCGTGCGGATTACCGAGCACCACCACCCCGGGCAGTTTCTTGAGCGCGCTCTCGATCTGCGCCGGCATGCGATGGTTGGCGATGATGGAACCGTCGTCGGCCTTGATCGGAAAGTCGCCCTCGTCGGCGCGGGCCAGCGGGACGGCGAGGAGGAACAAAACCAGGATGGACAGGCGGGAAAGGAACTTCGGCACGGATCGGGCCTCTCGTTGCAAGCAGGGGTGATGCCGGTCCGCTCGACAGATAGCGAATCACGAATACGTTATGCCGCGGTTCCGCGCAGCAGCGTGGCAAGGCGGCCACGGTTGAGCGCCAGCCATTGCAGCGCGATGAGCAGCGGACCGTTGTGCAGCGTGCCGGCGTTCAGCGCCGCCAGCGCCGCATCGACGGAAACGCGCAGCGTGCTGATCTGCTCGCCGTCGGGCGGCGTTGGAAGCTCGAGTGCGCGCGACGCATCAACGGCGGCGAGAAAGACGGTGACTTCCTCGTCGGTGATGCCGGGTGTGGTCAGATAGCTGAACAGCTCGACCATCGCGGTCGGAGCCACGCCGATCTCCTCCGCGCATTCCCGCCGCGCCGCTTCGGCCGGTGTCTCGTCGGGCTCGACCCGGCCGGCGACGGTCTCGATCAGTTCGCCACGGCCATTGGCGAAATGCGCCGGCAGGCGGAACTGGCGGATCAGCACCAGCTCGTCGCGGCCGACATCAAGCGGCAGCACAGCCGCGACACGTCCGGCGCGGATCACGTCGCGCTGCTGCTCGACCGGAGCGCCGTCCGCGCCCTTGATCGTCACATGATAGCGCCAATAACCGCGGTAGCCGTTTGCCAGCAATTCCGGCTCAGACAGGGCGACCGCGGCCGCGCGGTCCGCAAGCTTACGATTCTCACTCATGCGCTATTGCGACACCACACCTTCCGGCGCGGTTTCCAGATTGAAGGCGGCGGCGAACAGCGCGCGCGTGTAGTCGCTCTTCGGATTCTTGAACAGATCGGCGGCGGCCCCCTCCTCCACCATCTTGCCATTGCGCAACACCAGCAGCCGGCTCGCGAGCGCCGCCACCACGCGTAGATCGTGCGAGATGAACATGTAGGTGAGGTCGTGCCGCTTCTGCAGGTCGCGCAGGAGGTCGACCATCTGCGCCTGGATGAGCATGTCGAGCGCACTGGTCGGCTCGTCGAGCACGATGAAGGTCGGCTCCAGTACCAGCGCGCGCGCGAGCGCGATGCGCTGGCGCTGCCCGCCGGAGAATTCGTGCGGATAGCGCTGGCGCGTGTCGGGATCGAGCCCGACATCGTTGAGGGCGCCGATCACGCGACGTTCGCGCTCGTTGCCCTTGAGATGCGGCTGATGCACCCACAGGCCTTCCTCGATGATGTCGGAGACCGACATGCGCGGGCTGAGCGAGCCATAGGGGTCCTGGAACACGATCTGCATGTCGCGGCGGAACGGCCGCATCTGCTTGAACTTCAGGCCTTGTATGGTGTGGCCCATGAACACGACCGGCCCGTCGGAGGAGATCAGGCGCAGGATGGCGAGGCCTAACGTCGTCTTGCCGGAGCCCGACTCACCGACCACACCGAGCGTTTCGCCCTTGCGTAATTCGACGCTGATGCCGTCGACCGCCTTGATATGGCCGACCACCTTGCGCAGCACGCCGCGCTTGATCGGAAACCAGACCTTCAGGTCGTCGGTCTGCACCACGATGGGCGCGCTCGGCCGCGGCGGCGCCGGATCGGGCTTCGGCTCGGCGGCCAGCAGTTCGCGCGTATAGGGGTGCTCCGGCGCGGTGAACACGCGCTCGACGCCGCCCTGCTCGACGATGCGGCCCTTGCTCATCACGCAGACGCGGTCGGCGAGCTTGCGCACGATACCGAGGTCATGGGTGATGAACAGCATCGACATACCGAGCCGCTTCTGCGTGTCCTTGAGAAGCTGCAGGATCTGCGCCTGCACTGTGACGTCGAGCGCGGTGGTCGGCTCGTCGGCGATCAACAGGTCCGGCTCATTCGCCAGGGCCATCGCGATCATCACGCGCTGGCGCTGGCCGCCGGACAGTTGGTGCGGATAGGCGCCGAGGCGGCTCGCCGGATCGCGGATGCCGACCTGTTCCAGCAGTTCGACGATGCGCGCACGCGCTTTCTCGCCGGTGACGCCCTGGTGCAGCAGCAGGATTTCGCTGATCTGTTTCTCGATCGTATGCAGCGGATTGAGCGAGGTCATCGGCTCCTGGAACACGATGGTGATGTCGTTGCCGCGCACCTTGCGGATCTCGTTTTCCGGCATGGTGAGCAGCTCCCGCTCCTTGAAGCGAACAGAGCCGGAAGGATGATGCGCCGGCGGATACGGCAGAAGCTTCATCACCGAGAGCGCGGTGACCGATTTGCCGGAGCCCGATTCGCCCACCAGCGCCAGCGTCTCACCCTGGGCGATGTCGAAGGACACCTGTTCGGCCGCCAGCACCTGGCGCTCACCGAATCCGAATGCGACGGACAGATCGCGGATGGAAAGCAGGGGCGTGGTCATCCGGTCACCTGAACGTCTTGCGTGGGTCGAAGGCGTCGCGCACCGCCTCGCCGATGAAGATCAACAAGGACAGCATGATCGCGATGGAGAAGAAGCCGGTGAGGCCCAGCCACGGCGCCTGCACATTAGCTTTGCCCTGACTGAGCAATTCGCCGAGGGAGGGGGAGCCGGGGGGCAGGCCGAAGCCCAGGAAGTCCAGGGCGGTCAAGGTCATGACGGATGACGACAAGATGAAGGGCAGGAAGGTCATGGTCGCCACCATGGCGTTGGGCAGCAGATGGCGGAAAATAATGACCGGATTCGACACGCCGAGCGCGCGCGCGGCCTGAATGTACTCGAAATTGCGCCCGCGCAGGAATTCCGCGCGGACCAGGCCGACGAGGGAGACCCAGGAGAACAACAACAGGATGCCCAGCAAGACGAAGAAGCCGGGGACCAAGACCGAGGAGATGATCAACAACAGGTAGAGCGAGGGGATCGAGGTCCAGATCTCGATGAAGCGCTGGAACAACAGGTCGGTCCAGCCGCCGAAATAGCCCTGCACGGCGCCGGCGGCGACGCCGATGATGGAGGAGACGATGGTCAGGCACAGGCCGAACAGGACGGAGATGCGGAAGCCGTAGATCAGCCGCGCCAGCACGTCGCGGCCATTATCGTCGGTGCCGAGCCAGTTCATTTCGACATGCCCGCACTTGCCGAAGCCGTGCGTGGCGGCGAATTCGCAGTCCTTCTTGCTCAGCAGCCAGGTCGGCTTGGAGGGGAACGGCGACGGCGGGTTCTCCACCCGCGTGTTGTAGGAATAGCGGATCGGCGCCCAGATCACGAAGCCGCCTTCCTTCTTGATCAGCCCCATGAGATAGGGGTCCTTGTAATCGGCGGCGGTGCCGAACAGGTTCGGATCGGGCTTCTTGGCGAAGGCGGTGTCGGGATAGGTGACGACGGCCGGGAAATACCAGTGGCCGCTGACGTCGATGAAGATCGGCTTGTCGTTGGCGATGAACTCGGCGAACAGCGAGATCAGGAACAGCGCGAGGAAGAGCCACAGCGACCAGTAGCCGCGCTTGTTGATTTTGAAGTTCTGCCAGCGCCGGCGGTTGAGCGGCGAAACGGCGATCCAGTGCCGCTCCGGCGGCACCGCCAGCTCGACAACGCCGACGGCGCTGGTGTCCGGTGATCTGACGCCGGTGCGGTCGTCCACGACTCACACCTCCCCCACACTTGTCACCCCCGGGCCTGTCCCGGGGGTCCACGTCTTCCTTGCATTCGAAAGAAAGGCGTGGATGGCCGGGTCAAGCCCGGCCATGACGAATGAAAGGCGACGCATCTTCACCACTCACACCTCCCGCGTCTCGAAATCGATGCGCGGATCGATCCAGGTGTAGGTCAGATCGGAGATGAGGTTCACCACCACGCCGATCAGCGAGAAGATATAGAGCGTCGCGAACACCACCGGATAATCGCGGTTGAGCACGCTTTCGAAACCGAGCAATCCCAGCCCGTCGAGCGAGAAGATGGTCTCGATCAGGAGCGAGCCGGTGAAAAAGGCGGAGACGAAGGCGCCGGGGAAGCCGGCGACCACGATCAGCATGGCGTTGCGGAAGACGTGGCCGTAGAGCACCTGGTTGCGCGAGCAACCCTTGGCGCGGGCGGTCAGCACGTATTGCTTGCGGATCTCCTCCAGGAACGAGTTCTTGGTAAGCAGCGTCATGGTGGCGAAGGCCGACAGCGCCATCGAGATGATGGGCAGCGTCAGGTGCCAGAAATAATCGCCGATCTTGGCGTACCAGGGCAGCGACCAGAAATTCTCTGAGACGAGGCCGCGCAGGGGAAACCAATCGAAGAAGGAGCCGCCGGCGAAGAGGACGATGAGCAGGATCGCGAACAGGAAGCCCGGAATGGCGTAGCCGACGACGATGACCGTCGAGGTCCACACGTCGAATTGCGAGCCGTCGTCGATCGCCTTTTTGATGCCGAGCGGGATGGAGATCAAATAGGTCAGCAAGGTCATCCAGATGCCGAGCGACATCGAGACCGGCAGCTTCTCCTTGATGAGCTGGATGACGCTGACGTCGCGGAAATAGCTCTTGCCGAAATCGAAGCGGATGTAATTCCACATCATGATGCCGAAGCGCTCATAGGCCGGCTTGTCGAAGCCGAACTGCTTCTCCAGCTTCTTGATGAATGCGGGATCGAGCCCCTGCGCGCCGCGATATTTCGAGGTGAGGGCGTCGGCCTGCGCGCCCCCCTGCGCCATGCCGCGACTGCCGAAATCGCCCCCCGCCGAGCCGGAAATGCGCGACGTGGCGCCGGTGTCGGCGCCGGTCAGCTTGGCGATCACCTGCTCGACCGGCCCGCCGGGGGCAAACTGCACGACCACGAAGGCGACCAGCATGATGCCGAACATGGTCGGGATCATGAACAGGATGCGGCGGACGATATAGGCGCTCATGGGTCTCTCAGTATGTCATTCCGCGGCGCCGCGAAAGCGCTGGTTCCTCTCCCCGCCCGCAGGAGAGGCAAAACGGCGACGCATTGGCCAGCCCTTCTGTTCCACCTACTTGGACTTGCTCGCGTCGCGCCACCAGGTCGCCGGAATACCGCGCAAATAGCGCGGTTTAGCGGCAGGAAAGCCGAACACGTCCCAATAGGCGATCCAGTGCGACGCTTTGTACCAGTGCGGGATCCAGTAGCGGCCGGCGCGGAAGACGCGGTCGATGCAGCGGCAGGCGGTGGTGAGCTCTGCCCTGGACTTGGCGGCGATGGCGGCGTCGATCAGCGCGTCGATCACCGGGTCGGCGATGCCGGCGAGGTTCTGCGAGCCCTTGGTGGCGGCTGCCTGCGACGACAGATAGGAGCGCAGCGAATCGCCCGGCGTGACCGAAAAGCTGAAGCGCTCCACCGTGATGTCGAAATCGAAATCATCGAGCCGCAGCTGGTATTGCGAGGGATCGACCACGCGCAGGCTGGCGTCGAAGCCGAGAATGGCGAGATTGCGGATATAGGCGAGGTGATGCGGGTTGAAGGTCGGCTCGTCGATCAGAAACTCGATGGCAATCGGCGAGCCGTCCGGCATCACCCGCTTGCCGTCCTTGACCGGATAGCCGGCCTGCGCCAACAGGTGCGCGCCGCGGCGCAGCCATTTGCGGTCATGCCCGGAGCCGTCGGTCACCGGCGGCAGATAGGGCTCGCCGAACACTTCCTCCGGCGCCTTGCCGCGGAACGGCTCCAGCAGTTTCAGCTCGGCCGGACTCGGCGGACCCACCGCCTTCATCGGCGAATTCTCGAACAGCGACTGCGTGCGGTCGTAGGCGCCGTACATGATATTCTTGTTGGTCCATTCGAAATCGAAGGCGTCGATCAGCGCCTCGCGCAGGCGGCGGTCCTTGAACTTGGCGCGCCGCGTATTGATGAACCAGCCTTGGGCGCCCGAGGGCGTATTGTCGGGGATCACCGCGCGCTTGACGCGGCCCTCCTTGAAGGCGGGGAAGTTGTAGCGCGTCGCCCAGGTGCGCGAGGTGAATTCCTCGCGGAACAGATAGCTGCCGGCGGTGAAGCCTTCGAAGGCGACATCGCGATCGCGGTAGAACTCGTAGCGCACGACGTCGAAATTGTTCTGTCCCTTGGCCACCGGCAGGTCGGCGCCCCACCAGTCCTTGACCCGCTCGTATTCGATGTAACGGCCGGTGTCGAACTTGCCGACCTTGTAGGGGCCGCTGCCGAGCGGAATGGCGAGCGTCGATTCGTCGAACTTCTGCTTGGCGTAATAGGCGCGCGAAAAGATCGGCAGGCCGGCGACGAACAGCGGCACGTCGCGCGCGCGCTTTGGATCGAACAGGACGCGGACGGTGTGGTCGTCCGGCGCGTAGGCGCCAATCATATCGCGCAATTGCAGGGTGATGAGCGGATGACCCTTTTCCTTCAGGGTGGTCAGCGACCAGACGACGTCATGCGCCGTTAACGGCGTGCCATCGTGAAATTTCAGGTTTGGCCGCAGCCGGTAGGCGTAGCTCAGCCCGTCGTCGCTGATGACGACGCCGCGCGCGGCCAGCCCATACATGGCGTCCGGCTCGTCGCCCGAGCGCACCATCAGCGTGGCGAAGGTGCGCTCCATGCCGAGCGCGGCGTCGCCCTTGAGGATGAAGCTGTTGAGCGAATTGAAGGTGAGGAAGTTCTGATTGTAGATGCGGTCGGCGCCGATCTGCGAGAACTTGCCGCCCTTGGGCGCGTCCGGATTGACGTAAGCGAAATGCTTGAGGTCCGGCGGCAGCGCCAGGTCGCCGAAGGCGGACATGCCGTGCCGCTCGGCGGGCGCGGCGGTGGCGGGCCGACGCGGAACTGCGATCGCTCCGGCGGCGCCAGCCGTGAGGACCAACACATCGCGCCGCGTGAGGGCGTTCTTCTTTCTCTCCGTTGTCAAATCGTCATTCCGGGATGGCCCCGTCAGGGGCCCGGCCCGCAATCCAGACGATTGGCAAGGCTGATCGGCGGCTCTGGATTCCGGGTTCGCGGCCTCACGGCCGCGCCCCGGAATGACGGCGTGGTTTTTCGAACGCGATTTCACGTCCGCCGCGGCGCCTTGGCCGCCTTTTCCTTGTCCCACCACCAGATGCTGGGGAAGGCGGAGAGCCCGTATTTGGGCATCACCTGCGGGCGCCCGAAACGATCCCAGCGGGCGGTGCGCATGGTCGGCGAGGTCCACTGCGGCACGACGTAGAAATGCCAGAGCAGCACGCGATCGAGCGCGCGGGTGGCGGCCACCAGCCCGGCGCGGTCCTTGGCATAGATCACGCGGTTGATCAGCGTGTCGACCGCCGCATCCTTGATGCCGACGATGTTGCGCGAGCCGGGCTGGTCGGCGGCGGCCGAGCCCCAAAAGCCGCGCTGCTCATTGCCGGGCGACAACGACTCGTACCAGTTGTAGGTGACGATATCGAAATCCCATTGCCGCAGCCGGTTCTCGTATTGCGCGGTGTCGACGAGGCGCACGCTGGCGGAGATGCCGATGCGTTGCAGCGACGGCCGGTAGAACAGCACGAAGCGCTCGGTCGCCGGATCCTCGACGAGGAATTCGACGGTGAACGGCTCGCCGGTCTTGCCGTTGACCATCTTGGTGTCCTTGATCTCGTAGCCGGCCTCGCGAAACAGTTTGAGCGCCTCGCGCAGGTTGCTGCGCGCCTTCTGCGGGCTGCCGGCGACCGGATTGGTGTAGGGCGTGGTGAACACCTGCGGCGGCACCTTGTCCTTCAGCGTCTGCAGGATGGCGAGCTCCTGGCCCTGCGGCAGGCCGGTGGCGGCGAGCTCGGTGCCCTCGAAATAGCTGGCGATGCGCTTGTACTGGCCGAAGAAGATCTGCTTGTTCATCTCCTCGAAATTGAAGGCGAAGTTGAAGGCGCGGCGCACGCGAGGGTCCTGGAATTTCGCCCGCCGCGTATTGAATGCGAAGGCCTGCATCACGCCGATATTGCGGATGGGGAATTCCTCGAGCACCACCTTCTTCTCGCGCACCGCCGGAAAATCGTAGGCGGTCGCCCAGTTCTTGGCGCTGTTCTCGGTGCGCCAATCGACCTGGTCGCCCTTGAAGGCCTCGAGCGCGACGGTGGAATCGCGGTAATACTCGTAGCGCATCTGCGCGAAATTATTGCTGCCGATATTGGCGTTGAGATCCTTGCCCCAGTAATTGGGATCCTTCTCGTAGACGATGGTGCGCCCGGGCGCGAAATCCTTCATCAGATAGGGCCCGGAGCCGAGCGGCGGCTCCAGCGAGGTCTGCGTGACGTCGCGCTTGCGGCCCTTGGCGTCGGTGCCTTCCCACCAGTGCTTGGGCAGCACCCCCACCTGTCCGACGATCTGCGGCAATTCGCGATTGCCGGGACCGTCGAAGGTGAAGGTGACATCGCGCTCGCCGGTCTTCTCCGCCGTCTTCACGTGGCGGTAATAGGCGGCGAGCTGCGGGCTGTTCTCCTTCCACACCTTGAAGGACCAGATCACGTCCTCCGGCGTCACCGGCTTGCCGTCCTGCCAATGCGCATTGGCGCGCAGGCGGTAGGTGACCGAGGTGCGGTTTTCCGGATAGCTGACCGCCTCCGCCAGCAGGCCGTAATCGGTGGAGACCTCGTCCATCGCCGGCGTGGTCAGCGTCTCCATGACGAAATTCAGGCCGCTCGCCAGGCTGCCCTTCACGCCGGAAATCACCTGGTTGAAATTGTCGAAGGTGCCGAAGGCGATCAGGCGCACCATGCCGCCCTGCGGGGCGTTCGGATTGACGTATTCGAAATGCTTGAAATCGGGGGGGTATTTCGGCTCGCCGAAGAGCGAGAGGCCGTGCCGCCAGGTGGGCTCCGCCGCCGCCGCCAGCCGGGTGAAGCTTGCCGCGCCGAGGCTGCCGAGGGCCGGCGCGGCCAGCGTGGCGGCACTGGCGCGGATGACGGTGCGGCGGGTCAGTTTCATCGCGAGGTGCTCCAGCGGGACGTCCGGATAACGCAATTACCGGTGATTATGTCGCTTTTCCGGTCCGCCGTCAGCGCCGGGCGCTCATGTCGCGGGTTTCATCCCGCCCCCCGCGAAGCGGTGGGGAGGGACGGCGAGGCAGCCCATGCAAAACGGCCGGGCAGAGGCCCGGCCGTGTCGCAGTCACATGGATGCCGATCTCACTTGGCCGCCGGCAGCGGCTCCGGATGTTCCGACAGCGTGCGCAGATAGGCGATCACGTCGGCGCGGCGCTGAGCGTTGTCGATGCCGGCGAAGGTCATCTTGGTGCCGGGAATGTACGCGCGCGGGTCCTTGAGGAAGTCGAAGAGCTGGTCATAGGTCCACTTGCCGCCCTTCTTCTTCATCGCCTCGGAGAAGTTGAAGCCGCCGCGGTCCTCGCCGCGCGGGCTGCCGATGATATTCCACAGATTGGGCCCGACCCGGTTGGGGCCGCCCTTCTCGAAGGTGTGGCAGACCTGGCACTGGCGGGCGGTGGACTTGCCCTTGTCGATCGACGCATGCGCCAGCATCTCCGGCAGCGCGGGCTCCTTCGCGGCGGCGGGCTTGCTCTCGGCGGCGGCGGCCTTGGCCGGGGCCGGCGCCTCGGCCTGCGGCGGCGGGGGCGGCGGCAGCGGCTGCGGATTGTCCGACAGCGTGCGCAGATAGGCGATCACGTCGGCGCGCTGGTTGTCGCGCGGCAGGCCGGCGAAGGTCATGGCCGTGCCGGGGATGTATTCACGCGGACCGGCCAGGAACTTGTTGAGCTCCTCATAGGTCCACTTGCCGCCCTTCTTCTTCATCGCGTCGGAGAAATTGAAGCCGCCGCGGTCCTCGCCGCGCGGGCTGTCGACGATATTCCACAGGTTGGGGCCGACCCGGTTGGGGCCGCCCTTGGTCAGCGTGTGACAGGCCTGGCACTGCTTGGCGATCTGCTCGCCCTTCTTCGCATCGGCGTGCTGCAGGAGCGCGGCGATCGGCACGGCCTTCTTGGGCGCTTCCTTCTTTTCCTCGCTGCCGGCCATCTTCACCTTGATGAGGTAACCGGGCTTGGCGGGCTCCGGACGATAGAAGATGGCGTTCGCGCCGATGTTGAGCGCAAGCAACACCAGACAGGTACCCAGGATGGCGCCGAGGACCTTATTCAGTTCGAACGAATTCATCGAAAGTCGGCTCCCGAATGGGGCATAAAGCGGAGCAAATGGAATACGCCGCCAGGGCCCTGCCGGCGCGATCCAGATACCGGTTTGCCAGGGCGCTTGCAACCCGTATAAGCGCCGCGCCGCAGCGCCCATCGGCGGCGGCCGAAGTATATTTCGATGACCCAGGCGATCGTGCTGATCCCGGCCCGCATGGCCTCGACCCGGCTGCCCGGCAAGCCCCTGGCCGATATCCACGGGCTGCCGATGATCGTGCATGTGCTGCGGCGCGCCGCGGCCGCCGGCGTCGGCGATGCCGTGGTGGCGACGGATTCGGAAAGCGTGGCGGCCGCGGTGGAAAAGGCCGGCGGGCGCGCGCTGATGACCCGCGCCGACCATGTGTCCGGCTCCGACCGCATCTATGAGGCGCTGCAGGCGCTCGATCCGGAGCACCGCCTCGACATCGTGGTCAATGTGCAGGGCGACCTGCCGACGATCGAACCGGCCGATATCCGCGCGGCGCTGACGCCGCTCGCCGACCCGGCGGTCGATATTGCGACGCTCGCCGCCGAGATCCGCGATCCGGCGGAGCTGACCAATCCGAACGTGGTCAAGGCGATCGGCACGCCAGTCGCGCCCGGGCGGCTGCGCGCTAAGACCTTCACCCGCGCCGACGCGCGCGGACCCGGCCCGCACTATCACCATATCGGGCTTTATGCCTATCGGCGCGCGGCACTCGCGCGCTTCGTCGCGCTGCCCCCCTCGCCCAACGAGCAGCGCGAGAAGCTCGAGCAGTTGCGCGCGCTCGATGCCGGCATGCGCATCGACATCATGGTGGTCAAAAGCGTGCCGCTCGGCGTCGACACGCCGGACGAGCTCGCCAAGGCGCGCGCACTGCTCGGCGGTTGACTCGGCCATCAAGCTGCGCAACGAAGCCGCAACTTCTGTGGGGAAGCGCCATGAGCGTCAAGAAGATCATCTTCCAGGGCGAGGCCGGGGCGAACTCGCATCTCGCCTGCCGTGAAGCCTATCCCGACCACGAGCCGGTGCCCTGCCCCACCTTCGAGGATTGCTTCACCGCGCTCTCCGCCGGCGACGTCGACCTCGGCATGATCCCGATCGAGAACTCGGTGGCCGGGCGCGTCGCCGATATCCATCATCTGATGCCGGACTCCGGCCTGCACATCATCGCCGAATGGTTCCTGCCGATCCGCAACCAGTTGATGGCGCCGAAGGGCGCCAGCCTTTCCACCATCAAGACGGTGCAGAGCCACGTGATGGCGCTCGGCCAATGCCGGCGCACGATCCGCGAGCTCAAATTGAAGCCGATCGTCGCCGCCGACACCGCGGGCTCCGCGCGCGAAGTCTCCGAGAGCGGCGACCTCACGCAGGCGGCGATCGCCTCGCGGCTGGCGGCGGAGATCTACGGGCTCGATATCCTCAAGGAGAATGTCGAGGACGAGACGCACTCGACCACGCGCTTCATCGTGCTTTCGCGCCAGAAGAAATGGGCGGAGCCCGGCAACGGCAAGGTGATCACCACCTTCGTGTTCCGTGTGCGCAACCTGCCGGCCGCGCTCTACAAGGCGCTCGGCGGCTTCGCCACCAACAGCGTCAACATGACCAAGCTCGAGAGCTACATGGTCGGCGGCAATTTTTTCGCCACGCAGTTTTATGCCGACGTCGAGGGCCACCCGGACGACCGCGCGCTGGTTTTCGCGCTGGAGGAGCTCGCCTTCTTCTCCAAGGAGCTGCGCATCCTCGGCGTCTATCCGGCGCACGCCTTCCGCGACACGTTCAAGGAAGAGAAGGACTGAGCGGGCTTTGCCGATGAGCGCCGCGCCGCAGAAAACCGCCCTGGTCACCGGCGCCGCGCGCGGCATCGGGCTTGCCACCGCCAAGCGTTTCCTCAGCGAAGGCTGGCAGGTGGCACTGCTCGATATCGACGGCGAGAACCTGGCGCGCACCTTTGCCGCGCTGGGGAAGTCCGAAGTCACGCTGGCGCTGACCTGCGATGTCGCCGATCCCGTCGGCGTGGCGGGCGCGGTGGCCGCGCTGGCGACGCGCTTCGGCCGGCTCGATGCGCTGGTCAACAATGCCGGCATCGCCATCTTCAAGCCGATGCTCGACGTCACCTACGAGGATTGGTCGCGCGTGCTGGCGGTCAATCTCACCGGCCCATTCCTGTGCACGCAAGCCGCGGTGCCGCTGATGCGCGACAGTGGCGGCGGCGCCATCGTCAACATCACGTCGATTTCCGGCCTGCGCGCCTCAACGCTGCGCACCGCCTACGGCACCAGCAAGGCCGGCCTCGCCCATCTGACCAAGCAGCAGGCCGCTGAGCTCGCCTCTCTCGGCATCCGCGTCAATGCGGTGGCGCCCGGCCCGGTCGACACCGCCATGGCGAAAGCGGTGCACACGCCGGAAATCCGCCAGGACTATCACGACCACATGCCGCTCAACCGCTACGGCCTGGAGGAAGAACTGGCGGAGGCGATCTTCTTTTTGTGCAGCGAGCGCGCGAGCTACATCACCGGCCAGGTGCTGGCGGTCGATGGCGGTTTCGATTCCACCGGCATCGGCCTGCCGACGCTGCGCAAGGAAAAGCGCAACAGCTAGGGCGGAGACTCATTGACGCCCAGTCCGAGCCCGAGCGATGCAGGCTGGACGAAGGGACGAGCGTTCGCCGCGCGCTTGTCCTAGAGCGTTTCCAGGCGAAGTGGAAACCGGTTCGCCGTCCGGAAACGCGATGGGCCGGTCTGCAATGCCGATCGCTTCGGTTGCGTCGGGTCCGCACCTCACCCGACTGAGGCAATGATGCCGCCCCGCTGAGAGCCCCTCAACCACGCCTCTGAACGAGAAGGCATTGTGTTTTGTATTCACGCTGTCCCAATCAACTCGAGCCCTCGATCGCCGATTGATTATTCCGCCTGACAAGGAGGGGCCAGTCCCGACAGACACCCATTCACGTGCCCCGTTGTCTTCTGCATCAATAGTTCGTAATATATTTAAGAGAAAATACCTGTCATCAGCTCATGTTCACGAGTTCCCGCATGACGCACTACCGCGACCCTGACGGCCATCCTTTCCCAAATCTGGAATGTAAAATTCACCCCGACTCGCCGCCTACAACCCCCAGCCGCCCTTGGCGCTCCCCTCGCGTGATACTTCCCACAATCGGCATTGACGCATCATCGAAATTCAACCCCTCCCCCATCGAACACACAAATTTCCCCGGTTCTTCTCTCAATCAATTTGGTCCCTCGTGACCACCGCCCCCAGCCGCGACCGATGAGCGTCAGGCTTTCCCCGGCAGCGTCGTCGACACCATCGTGTCACGCCCAACTTTCCTGCAGCGCGCCGTACGCCCAGCCGAGCCGCTCCATAACGTTAGGATAGTGCAACGCCTGCCTTGATCGGCAGGCCGCCACGAACGGGTCGGACCGCTGTCATTGGAGCGACGCCGCCGAGCGACGTCGCCCGATGGAAAATTTCCTCGTATGAGCGCGATTTTCGGCATCCTGCGGTTTGACGGCGACGCTGTTGCATCGCGCGACCTGGAGCGCCTCGCCAACGCGCTCGCCCATCGCGGCCCGGACGGGCGTAAGTTCATCGCGGACGGCAGGGTCGCACTCGGCCATGGCCTGATGCGGGTCACGCGCGAAGACCAATTCGACGCGCAGCCGCTGCGTGATCGCGCGGCGGAACTGACGCTGGTCGCAGACCTGCGGCTCGACAACCGCGATGAACTGGCTACGGCCTTCGGCATCGGCGCCAGCGCGCTGCGCGACCTGCCCGATAGTGCGCTACTGATGCGCGCCTACAAGACCTGGGGCGAAGACTGCGCTGAGCACCTGCTCGGCGACTTCGCCTTCGCCATCTGGGACGGGCGCAGGAACAAGCTCATGCTCGGCCGCGATCACATGGGCCAGCGCGCCATCCTCTATCACCGCAACGCGGACCGCTTCATCTTCGCCAGCGAGGCGAACGCCCTGCGCGCATTTCCCGACGTGCCGCATGGGCTGACCGATGCGCAGATCGGGCGCATGCTGATGCACGAGATGGCGCCGCGCGAAGAGCCAACCGGCGGCATCAACGGCGTGCCCGCCGCCACCACGATGACGGTCGGCGATGATGCCGTGATGACGCAACGCCAGTACTGGAAGCCGCATGCCGCGCCGGAACACGAAGGCCGCGACGAAGCCTATTACATCGATGCCTACCGCCGCGTGCTCGGCGAGGCGGTGGCCTGCCGGTTGCGGCGCGTCGCGCGTGCGCCCGGGCTGACCTTCAGTGGCGGCTACGACAGTGCGGCCATTGCCGGGCTCGCCGGTCCGGTGTTAGCCGGCGGCAAGCTGATCGCGGCCAGTTCGGTGATGCCCGCCGACTACCGCGGCAGCATCCGTCACGCCCGACGCTGGGTCGACATGTGCGCGCGCGACATGCCCTGGCTCGATGTACGTTACGTCACCCGCGAAGACAGGAGCATCCTCACCGGCCTGGAGGCGGCGTTTCTGCGGAACGGCGCACCGGTGGGTTCGTATCACTATGTCATGGATGAACTGCTGACGACGCTGGCCGGTTCGGGCGCGCGGCTGATCATGGATGGCCACGGCGGCGACTATACCCTGCATCCGCGCGGACAGGCGGCGCTGGCACGGTTTCTTGCCACTTTCCGGCTCCGCCGCTTCGTCACAGAGCTGCGCGCGCATTGTCGCGTGACCGGCCTCTCCTATCGGGCCGCGCTCAAGCGCGACGTCGTCTGGCACCTGCTGCCGCGCCAACTGACGGCGGTCTGGAAGCGCCTGCGGCAGGGACCGATGCCGTCCTGGGGCGACCAGCCGGTGGCGCCCGCCTTGGCCGAGCGCCTGATCGCGGACGGGATCGCCGATCCTGCGAAGCTACGCATCGCCGCGAAGCCCCAAAGCGACATGCGGGGGCAGATCCTAAATGCTTTGCAGCGGCAGATGGCGGGCGCCGCGCCGGGCATAGCAATACAGGCGGCACGGCACGGGCTGGAACTGACGCGTCCGTTCCACGACAAGCGGGTGGTCGAACTGGCGCTCGCCATTCCGCAGGAGCTCTACGTCAAGAACGGTCGCAACCGCTATCTTGCCTGCGCCGCGCTCAAGGACGTCTATCCGCGCGAATTCCAGACGCGCTGGCGCAAGAACGACGACGAGATCCCCGATTTCCAGCGCATGGCAAAGACGATCGAGCCGCAGCTTTTGGCGGACATCGCGCGCATGGAAAAATCCGACGAGCTTGCAGGCTTGGTCGACTTCGCCAAAATCCGCCGCCTGCTCGCCGCGCGCGGGGTTGACGATCACAATTCCGGCTGGGAACAGGAAACCCAGCTCGCCCTGCATGGCTACCTTGTCGCGCGCTATATCGAATGGTTCCGGCGGGACAATCGGTAGAAACTCCACCAACCGGGCGGGAAAGCCTCCACGGCCAAAGACCGATAAATACCTTGTCCGGGAGCTTCTCCAAGCCAGCACGGATTCGATGTCCCGCGCCTTCAAGACCAGGGCATCGCGCCGCTAGGCGTGCTCTTTCTCATAGCGCGCGACGAATTTCGGCGACGATTGGCGCAAGCGCTCGAGATCGATGCGGCCGGAGCGGGTGATGTAGCTCATGGCGAAGTCAACCGTGCAAGCCGCATGTGCGCGGCGAAATGCGAGTACCAGTCGGCGCTGCCATTGGCGCCGGCGACGAGCTTCTCCAGGATCGGCCTACGCGCCTCGACGCTGCGCACCGCCTACGGCACCAGCAAGGCCGGCCTTGCACATCTGGCCAAGCAGCAGGCGGCCGAGCTCGCCGCGCTCGGCATTCGCGTCAATGCGGTGGCGCCAGGCCCGGTCGATACCGCCATGGCGAAAGCCGTGCATTCGCCGGAAATCCGCGCCGACTATCACGACCACATGCCGCTCAACCGCTACGGCCTGGAAGAAGAACTGGCGGAGGCGATCTTCTTTTTGTGCAGCGAGCGCGCGAGCTACATCACCGGCCAGGTGCTGGCGGTCGATGGCGGTTTCGATTCCACCGGCATCGGCCTGCCGACGCTGCGCCGCGACGGACGGAACGAGTAGCGGACGGTCCTATTCGGCAGGACATCAATTCATTGCGCCCGCATCGATGATGCTGATTCAATGCGGCACGGTTCTGCGTTATGGCTGATCACGTTTGATTCTGATTCAGAGGTATTCCGTTGTCGAATTGCAAGGCGCGCGGTGTTCCGCGACCATCGCGCGGGGCCCGCAGGTCGACCTCACGCTCAGAAAGAAGTGTTCAAAACAATACGCTGTGTGCAATATTGCACAGACGCACAACTCATCATTGAACAAAAATATTTAGGTAATTTCACGTAGCCGATCCTGAATCGATGGGATGATTCATCATGCGCATGCAGCAATTTATGCCCCATACAAACTATCCGCTGAACTCCTGCCCTGTTTGTGGCGCCAGGACCGAGCTTGCTGAAATCTTGCCGCACCCCGAACGGCATGGGCTGGAAATTCAAGGTTTTAGATGCCGCGGCTGCGGGCCGGTCATATCTGTGGTCGTCAGACGCCAATCGGCAGGCGATCATTTCAAATGAGTTGCCGGGGCGTGCTCGCGCTCATAGCGCGCGACGAAGCGCGGCGAGGATTGGCGCAGGCGCTCAAGATCGATGCGGCCGGAGCGCGTGATGTAGCTCATGGCGAAGTCGACCGGCGCAAGCCGCATGTGCTCGTCGAAATGCGCGTACCAGTCGGCGCTGCCATTGGCGCCGGCCACCAGCTTTTCCAGGATCGGCCGGCGCGCCGCCTCGAAGGCGGCGAGCGCCGCGGGCACGTCATCGCCCTGCGCGGCCAGCGCCTTGTCGAGCGCGATGGCGTCCTCCATCGCGAGCCGCGTCCCGGAACCGATGGAGAAATGCGCGGTGTGCAGCGCGTCGCCGATCAGCACGCAATTTCCGTGCGACCAGCGCTCGTTGTGCACGATGGGAAACTGGCGCCAGATCGAGTTGTTGGAGATGAGTGGATGGCCGTCGAGGGTGGCGGCGAACAGCCGCTCGCAGCGCCGGCGTGAGCCTGCGTCGTCCAGCGCGGCGAAACCCGCACGCTCGAACGTGGCCTCATTCATCTCGACGATGAACGTGCTCAATTCACGCGAATAGCGGTAGTGATGCGCGTTGAAGTGACCCTCGTCGGCCTCGATGAAGGACTGCGTCAGCGTCTCGAAGCGCTTGCTGGTGCCGAACCAGGCGAAGCGGTTGCTGAGATAGCCGAGGCTGGCGCCGAAGCTTTCCGCGTGCGTGCGCCGCACCAGCGAGTTGACGCCGTCGGCGCCGACGACGAGGTCGTAACCGGCAAGCGCGGCGATATCCTTGACCGTGCGCCGATAGACCGGCGCGACGCCGACAGAGCGCGCGCGCCCCTGCAACAGCCGCAGCAGATGCAGCCGGCCGATGGCGGCAAAGCCGATGCCGTCGATGACGACGCGCTCGCCCTTCAGACTGAGCGTCATGTCGTCCCAGGCTTCCAGATGCGGCGCGATGGCGGCGTAGGTCTCCTCGTCGTCCTCGCAGAGGAATTCGAGCGCGCGGTCGGAGAAAACGACGCCGAAACCGAATGTGGCGTCGGCTGCGTTCTGCTCGATGACGTCGACCACGGTTTGGCGATCGCGCCGCTTGATCAGATAGGCGAGATAGAGGCCGGCCGGACCGGCGCCGAGGATTGCGATGCGCATGGAGAGGAAATACAACACTTGAGCCGGCGCACCAAACTCCGTTCATTCCCGCGCAAGCGGGAATCCGGTTCTTGGGCGCCAGACGCGATGCTCCGGGTCCCCGCTTTCGCGGGGACGAGTGGGGTGGTCGGGGCGAACGAATATGTTAGCATGCTGCGCATGATCGTCCTCGCCCTCACTTTGCATGTCCTCGGCGCCGTGGTCTGGGTCGGCGGCATGTTCGCCGCCTATATGTGCCTGCGCCCCGCCGCCGGCGGCCTGCAGCCGCCGCAGCGGCTGATGCTGTGGCGCGGCTTCTTCCAGAAATTCTTTCCCTGGGTGTGGGCCTCGGTGGTGCTGCTGCTGGCCAGCGGCTACTGGATGATCCCGAACTACTTCAGCGGCTTCGCCAGCGCGCCGCCCTACATCAACTGGATGCAGGGGCTGGGCTGGATCATGATCCTGCTCTTTGTCTGGCTGTTCCACGGGCCGTGGCTGAAGTTCAAGCGCGCGGTCGACGCGCAGGACTGGCCGACGGCTGGCGCGCAACTCAACCGCATCCGCCAGATCATCATGATCAACATGCCGCTCGGGCTAATCGTGGTGATCATCGGCGGCACGGGCCGCTACTGGTCGTTTTAGCAATCTCGTCATTCCGGAACGCCGTCGTAAGCGCGTTTACGCGCGTCTTCGACGCGCTATGGCGGCGGCACCGGAATCCAAACTCGCAGCAGGGGCTATGGATTCCGGGTTCGCGCACTTCGTGCGCGCCCCGGAATGACCAGTGTATTCAAATCGTCTGATTGTACGCGCCGACTTCCGGATGCGTGCGCAGCACGCCGTCGACCGCGGCGAACATCTCGCGCATGCGCGCCTCCGACACCGGGCTCTCCACCACCACCACCAGTTCTGGCTTGTTCGACGAGGCGCGCACCAGGCCCCAGGTGCCGTCCTCGACGGTGACGCGCACGCCGTTGACGGTGACCAGGTCGCGGATCGGCTGGCCGGCGACCTTGGCGCCTTTTTTCTGCGCGTCCTCGAAATGCTTCACCACCGCGTCGACCACCACGTATTTCGTCTCGTCGTCGCAGTGCGGCGACATGGTGGGCGAGCCCCAGGTCTTGGGCAGCGCGCGGCGCAGATCGGCCATGGTCTTGTCGGGGCTGCGGTCGAGCATGTCGCAGACCGCCATGCCGAAAATCATGCCGTCGTCGTAGCCGCGGCCGAACGGCTTGTTGAAGAAGAAATGGCCGGACTTCTCGAAGCCGGCGAGCGCATTCAGCTCGTTGACCCGGCGCTTGATGTAGGAATGGCCGGTCTTCCAGTAGTCGGCCTTGACGCCGTTCGCCTTGAGCACCGGGTCCGTCACAAAAAGCCCGGTCGATTTCACGTCGACGACGAAGGTCGCGCCCTTGTGGCTTTCCGACATCCAGCGCGCCAGCATGACGCCGACCTTGTCGGCGAAGATCTCCTCGCCCTCATTGTCGACCACGCCGCAGCGGTCGCCGTCGCCGTCGAAGCCGAGCGCCACGTCGGCCTTGTTGGCGAGCACCGCGTCGCGCATGGCATGCAGCATTGCCATGTCCTCGGTGTTGGGATTGTAGCGCGGGAAGGTGTGGTCGAGCTCGCAGTCGAGCGGCACCACCTCGCAGCCGATGGCTTCGAGGATGCGCGGCGCGAAGGCGCCGGCCGTGCCGTTGCCGCAGGCGGCGATCACTTTCAGCTTGCGCTTGATCTTCGGCCGATTGGTCAGGTCGGCGATATAGCGTTCGGGGAAGTTCTCGACGAATTCGTAAGATCCCGCGCCCGGCAGCTTGAACTGGGCGTTGAGCACGATCTCCTTCAGCCGCGTCATCTCGTCGGGGCCGAAGGTGAGCGGCCGGTTGGCGCCCATCTTCACGCCGGTCCAGCCATTGTCGTTGTGCGAGGCGGTGACCATGGCGACGCAGGGCACGTCGAGCGCGAACTGCGCGAAATAGGCCATGGGCGTGATGGCGAGGCCGATGTCGTGCACCTTGCAGCCGGCCGCCATCAGGCCGGAGATCAGCGCCATCTTCACCGAGGCGGAATAGCCGCGGAAGTCGTGGCCGGTGACAATCTCCGGCTTCACGCCCATCTCGCGAATGAGCGTGCCCAGCCCCATGCCGAGCGCCTGCACGCCCATCAGGTTGATCTCCTTTTCCAGGAGCCAGCGGGCGTCGTATTCGCGGAAGCCGGTGGGCTTCACCAGCGGCGAGGATTCGTAGGCGTAGGTATTGGGCGTGAGCGCGGGCTTGGGCGTGGGAAACATGAGGTCCTCAAATGGGCGGGGTCACGGCGTTGATAGCCTAACGCGCGAGGGCGGCAAAGCGGTCCCATTCTTGTCATTCCGGGGCGCCCGCCACGGGCGGGCGAACCCGGAATCCAGCGCGGCAGGCCGGCGCTTCATTGGGCCCTGGATTCCGGGTTCGCGGCCTGCGGCCGGCCCGGAATGACGGAAGAATTACTGCTCCATCACCAGCCGGCCGTTGGCGTATTCGTAGCGCTTGAGGCGGGAGAGGAAGGAGACGCCAAGCAGATTCTGGCTCAGCGACTCGTCCGGCAGCACCAGCGCCGGCACGTCATAGACGGTGATGTCGCCGATTTCGATGCGGTCGAGCTTGGCGCGCGCGGCCTTGATCTTGCCGTTGGCGGTGGAGACGGTCGCGGTGTAGTCGCGCGGCACCGGGCGGATGCCGACCTCGGCGGCGTCCGACTCGCGCAGCGCCACCAGCGAGGCGCCGGTGTCGACCATGAAGTCGATGTGGCGGCCGTCGATGCGCGCCTCGACCTGGAAATGGCCCTGGCCGTCGGCGTCGAGCGTCAGCGTGCGGCCATAGCTTTCATCGCTGCTCGTCGGCACGACCGACTGGGCCGACGCGACGCGCGTCGGCGGATGCATCAGCGCGCGATTGGCGTAGCGCGCGGCATAGCTGCCGCCGATCAACACCACCACGGCAAGGATCAGGATCTGGCGCATGGCGAACCCGTTTGTCGGCGGCAAACTCGCATGCGCGCGCCCAAGGACGCCTTAACGGCATCGTTCGGCCGCGGCCGCGCATGCACGCATGGTCAGCAGCGGCTTAAGCGATTGCGGACAATTTGAGCTATTCGCCCTTGCGCTTGGCGCGGCGGGTGGCGGGCGCGGCGAGCGGATCGTCCGGCCAGGGGTGCTTCGGATAGCGCCCGCGCATTTCCGTCTTCACCTGGGCGTAGCTGCCGCGCCAGAAACCGGGCAGGTCGCGCGTCACCTGCACCGGCCGATGCGCCGGCGACAACAACTCGATGGTGAGCGGCACGCGGCCGCCGGCAATGCTCGGATGCTGCGCCAGGCCGAACAGCTCCTGCACGCGGATCGACAGCTTCGGCCCGCCCTCGGCCTCGTAGTCGATCGGCACGTGCGAGCCGGAGGGCGCGGTGAAATGCGTCGGCGCTTCGGCGTCGAGCCGCCGGCGCAGGTCCCAGGGCACGAGATTGACGATGGCGTTGGCAAGATCGCCGGCGGCAAGCTCGCTGCGCGCGGTCTTGTCGAGCAACAAAGGCTCCAGCCATTGCGCGGCGTTGCCGGCAAGCCCCGCGTCGCTGAGATCGGGCCATTCCTCGCCTTCACTGCGGCGCAGGAAGCCGACGCGCTGACGAAACTGCAAGGTCGGCTTGCTCCAGGGCAGCCGGTCGAGGCCGAGCGCGACAAGGCCGTCGGCGAGGATATGCGCGCTGTCGGCGTCGGGCGCGGTCGGCTTGACCTGCTCGGCGAGCACCAGCGCGCCGAGCCGGCGCGTGCGGCGCGCGCGCAAGGAAGCCGACGCGTGATCGAACGTCACTGCGTCGCGGTCTTCGATGCGGTCGGCAAAGCGCGCCTCGATCTCGTCGAGCGCGATCGGCGCCGCCAGCACGATGCGGCTGGCCGCCGCGCTGCCGGTCAGTTCGGCCACCGCCAGGAACGGCTCGCGCGCGAGCGCCGACGCGGGATCGACTTGGCCGCCGCGCCCATTGGCGAGGAGGAAGCCACCGGCGCCGCCGCCGCGGTTTTTGGCGATGCGGTCGGGATAAGCCAGGGCGAGGATGGCGCCGGGCGATATCTCATGGTCATTCCGGGACGCGCCGGAGGCGCGGGCCCGGAATCCATATTCCGCAGCGCTGCGGGTTATGGATTCCGGGTTCGCCGCTTCGCGGCGCCCCGGAATGACGGCGGTGACCCACCTTTTCGCCATGGCCCGCGCCTCCTCGGCGCGGCGCGAGCGGTCGCGGCGGAATTGGTCGAGCCGATGGCGCAGGTCGGCATCGTCGCCGCCAAGCCCGCGCTCGGTGAGCACGGCGGCGATCTCGGCGGCGCGTTGCCCTGCCCCTTGCGCCGCCGCATCGACCACCATGCGCGCGAGCCGCGGCGGCAGCGGCAGCGCGCGCAGACGCCGGCCTTCCTCGGTAATGCGGCTTTGCGCATCGATGGCGCCGAGGTCGCGCAGCAGCGCCCGTGCCTCGTTGAGCGCGGCGGCTGGCGGGGAATCGAGGAAACTGAGCGTCGCTGGGTCGCTCGTGCCCCACTGCGCCAGATCGAGCACGAAGGACGACAGATCGGCCGAGAGAATTTCCGGCTTCGTATAGGGCTCGAGCGAGCCGGTCTGCGGCTCGTCCCACAGGCGATAGCAGACGCCGGGCTCGGTGCGGCCGGCGCGGCCGCGGCGCTGGTCGGCGGCGGCGCGCGAGACGCGCACGGTCTCCAGCCGCGTCAGGCCCACGTCGGGCTCGTAGCGCGGCACGCGCGCGAGACCGCTGTCGATGACCACGCGCACGCCCTCGATGGTGAGCGAGGTTTCCGCGATCGACGTCGCCAGCACCACCTTGCGCCGGCCGGAGGGCGCCGGTGCGATGGCGCGATCCTGCTCGCGGGCATCGAGCGCGCCATAAAGCACGACGATGTCGACGTTTGCATCGTCGATGCGCTCCCTGAGCAGCGTCTCGGTGCGACGGATTTCGCCGGCGCCCGGCAGGAACACGAGCAGCGAGCCCGGCTCGGCGCGCAGCGCGCGGGTGACCGCGTCGGCCACCTGGCGCTCGATCCGCTCGCGCGGGTCGCGGCCGAGATAACGCGTCTCGACCGGGAAGCTCCGGCCCTCGCTCTCGACCACCGGCGCGGCGTCGAGAAGCGCGGCGACGCGCGCGGCGTCGAGCGTCGCCGACATGACCAGGAGCTTCAAGTCCTCGCGCAGGCCCTGCTGCGCGTCGCGCGCCAGCGCCAGGCCGAGATCGGCGTCCAACGAGCGTTCGTGAAATTCGTCGAACAAAACGGCGGCGATGCCCTCGAGCGAAGGATCGTCGAGCACCAGGCGGGTGAACACGCCTTCGGTCACCACTTCGATGCGCGTGCGCTTGCTGACTTTCGAGCCGAAGCGCACGCGCAGGCCGACCGTGTCGCCAACGCTTTCACCGAGCGTCGCCGCCATGCGCGCGGCGGCCGCGCGGGCGGCGAGCCGGCGCGGCTCCAGCACCAGGATTTTCTTGTTCGCCGCCCAGGGTTCGTCGAGCAGCACCAGCGGCACGCGCGTGGTCTTGCCGGCGCCGGGCGGCGCCACCAGCACCGCGGCATGCTGCGCGGAAAGCGCGGCGGCGAGTTCGCCGAGCGCGGAGTCGATGGGAAGGGTCGTGTCGAAGCTGCGCATAGCCTTCGGCTGTCATCACCCGCGAAAGCGGGTGATCCAGTAATCACGAACATCAATGGTATTGCAAAGGCGGTGGTTACTGGGTCCCCCGCTTTCGCGGGGGACGACAGCTTCTACTGAATAGCACCCGACGCAACGTCACGTCCGCGGCCGCCCGATGCTCTCATAGGTGAAGCCGTAGCGGGCGACATCCTCGGCCTGGTAGATGTTGCGCAGGTCGACCAGCACCGGTTTGGCCATGCTCTGCTTCAGCCGCTTCAGATCGAGCGCGCGGAACTGCTCCCATTCGGTGACGATCACCAGCGCGGACGCGCCCTCGGCGCAGACGTAGGCGTCGTCGCAGAAGGCGACATTGGGGAGATAGGGTTTGGCCTGCTCCATGCCCTCGGGATCGTAGGCGCGCACCTTGGCGCCCATGTCCTGCAGCGCGGTGATCAGCGGTATCGAGGGCGACTCGCGCATGTCGTCGGTGTTCGGCTTGAAGGTGAGGCCCAGCACGGCGATGGTCTTGCCGCGCACGTCGCCGCCAAGCGCGTGCGCGACCTTGCGCGCCATGGCGCGCTTGCGCGTGTCGTTGACGGCGACCACCGCCTCGATGATGCGCAGAGGCGCGCCATTGTCCTGGCTGGTCTTGAGCAGCGCCAGCGTGTCCTTGGGGAAGCAGGAGCCGCCGAAGCCAGGACCGGCATGCAGGAACTTGCCACCGATACGGTTGTCGAGGCCGATGCCGCGCGCGATCTCCTGCACATCGGCGCCGACCTTCTCGGCGAGATCGGCGATCTCGTTGATGAAGGTGATCTTGGTGGCGAGGAAGGCGTTGGCGGCGTATTTGATGAGTTCCGCGGTGCGCCGCTCGGTGAACAGGATCGGCGCGCGGTTGAGATAGAGCGGCCGATAAAGCTCGCGCATCACCTCGCGCGCGCGCTCGTTGCCGGTGCCGACGACGATGCGGTCGGGATGCTTGAAGTCCTGGATGGCGGCGCCTTCGCGCAGGAACTCCGGATTGGACACGACGGCAACGTCGGCATCCGGCCGCGTCTCGGCGATGATGCGCTCGACCTCGTCGCCGGTGCCGACCGGCACCGTCGATTTGGTGATGACCACGGTGAAGCCGCCGATCGCCCGCGCGATCTCGCGCGCGGCGTCATAGACGAAGGAGAGATCGGCATGGCCGTCGCCGCGGCGCGACGGCGTGCCGACGGCGATGAACACCGCCTCGGCGCTGCCGACCGCCGGCGCCAGATCGGTGGTGAATTTCAGCCGCCCGGCTTTCACATTGGCGGCGACCAGGTCGTCGAGCCCCGGCTCGAAGATCGGCATCACGCCGCGCTCCAGCGCGGCGATCTTGCCCTGATCCTTGTCGACGCAAATCACCTCGTGACCGAAATCGGCAAAACAGGCGCCGGAAACGAGACCAACATAGCCGGTCCCGATCATGGCAATACGCATGGCAGTCCTTCGTGACGAACGTTGAATGGCGCCGGCCGCGGCCGGCGGCGTCTCCTTAGCAGAGCCGGTCGCGGGAGGCGAGGGCCACAATTCGTCCGTGTCCGCCGCGCAAAAGCGGGGAAAAGCAGCAGCACTGGCGATTGATTATCGCCGGCAGGCGGCCCACATTCGCGACATGCCAGCCAGTCCCAAATCGAAGAGCAAGCCGGCCGCCGCCAAATCGGACGCCAAGGCTGCCGCCGAGACCGCCAAGCCGCAGGCCAAGCCCGCCGCGCCGGCAAACCCCGCCGCGCGCGCGCTGAAGAAGGGCGACCACCTGTTCCTGGTGGACGGCTCCTCCTACATTTTCCGCGCCTATCACGCGCTGCCGCCGCTCACCCGCAAGTCGGACGGCCTGCAGGTCAATGCCGTGCTCGGCTTCTGCAACATGCTGTGGAAGCTCCTGGCCGAGATGAAGCCGGAGGACAAGCCGACCCATCTCGCGGTGGTGTTCGACAAGTCGGAAAAAACATTCCGCACCGATTTCTATCCCGACTACAAGGCGCACCGGCCGGAAGCGCCGGAGGATCTGCGCCCGCAGTTTCCGCTCATCCGCGAGGCGGTGCACGCCTTCCAGATCCCCTGCCTGGAGCAGGCGGGCTTCGAGGCCGACGACCTGATCGCCACTTACGCGCGGCTTGCCTGCGAAGCCAAGGCGACGACCACCATCGTCTCCTCCGACAAGGACCTGATGCAGCTCGTCGGCAACGGCGTCACGATGTACGACACCATGAAGGACCGCCGCATCGGGCGCGACGAGGTGATCGAGAAGTTCGGCGTGCCACCGGAAAAGGTGATCGAGGCGCAGGCGCTGATCGGCGATTCGACCGACAACGTGCCGGGCGTGCCGGGCATCGGGCCGAAGACGGCGGCGGAACTGATCGGCCAATACGGCGACCTGGAATCGGTGCTCGCGCACGCGCACGAGATCAAGCAGGAGAAGCGCCGGCAGAACCTGATCGAATATGCCGAACAGGCTCGCGTCTCAAAGCGGCTGGTGACTTTGGATCAGAACGTGCCGCTCGATGTGGCGGTCGACGCGCTCGCCGTGCACGAGCCGGACTACAAGCATCTCATCGCCTTCCTGAAGGCGATGGAGTTCACCACCATCACCCGCCGCATCGCCGAGAAGAGCGGCATCGATGCGAGCGCCATCGAGGCGGATGCGAAGCTGACTTCGGCCTCTTCCATCCCTCCCCTGCAAGGGGAGGGTGGCGCCGCGCCAGCGGCGCCGGGTGGGGTTCCATCGCAAGCAACCCCCACCCGGCCACCTGCGGCGGCCACCCTCCGCCTTTCAGGGGAAGGGATCAAAGCAAAAGGCGCCCTCACCCCCATCGCGCTTGCCACCGCGCGCACCGAGGCCGCACGCACGGCCAAGATCGACCGCGCGAAATACGAATGTGTGCGCACGCTCGCGCGCCTGAACGAATGGATCGCGCGCGCGCATGAAAGCGGCGTGGTGGCGATCGACACCGAGACCACCAGCCTCGATGCCATGCAGGCGGGCCTGTGCGGCTTCTCGCTGGCGCTGGCGCCGAACGAAGCCTGCTATGTTCCGCTCGGCCATCGCGAGGGCGGCGGCGAAGGCGGCACCGACCTGTTCGCGCCGGAGGCCAAGCTCTGTGAAGGGCAAATTCTCGAGCAAGAGGCGCTTCGCCTGCTCAAGCCGCTGCTCGAAGACAAGGCGGTGCTGAAGATCGGGCAGAACCTGAAATACGACTGGCTGGTGTTCGCCCAGCGCGGCATCGAGATGACGGCCTACGACGACACCATGCTGATCTCCTACGTGCTCGACGCCGGCAAGGGCGGGCACGGCATGGACGATCTCGCCAAGCGCTGGCTCAACCACGACACCATCCATTTCCAGCACGTCGCCGGCAGCGGCAAATCGCAGGTCACGTTCGACTGCGTCTCGATCGAGAAGGCGACCGAATACGCCGCCGAGGACGCCGACGTGACCCTGCGCCTGTGGTACGCGCTGAAAGCCCGGCTCGCGGCCGAGCGCGTCACCACTGTCTACGAGACGCTGGAACGCGCGATGCCGGCGGTGCTGGCGCGCATGGAGCGGCGCGGCATTTCCATCGACCGCCAGGTGCTCTCGCGGCTGTCCGGCGAATTCGCGCAGGAGCAGGCGCGGCTCGAGGACGAGATCAAGGCGCTTGCCGGCGAGCCGCTCAATCCCGGAAGCCCCAAGCAGATCGGCGACATCCTGTTCGGCAAGATGAATCTTCCCGGCGGCACCAAGACGCGCACCGGCCAATGGTCGACAGGCGCCCGGGCGCTGGAAGACCTCGCCGAGCAGGGCCACGCGCTGCCGCGCAAGATCCTCGACTGGCGGCAGGTGTCGAAACTGCGCTCGACCTACACCGAGGCGCTGCCGACCTACGTCAACCCGACAACGCACCGCGTGCACACGTCCTACGCGCTGGCCGCCACCTCGACCGGGCGGCTGTCGTCGTCGGAGCCGAATTTGCAGAACATCCCGGTGCGCACCGAGGACGGCCGCAAGATCCGCCGCGCCTTCGTCGCCGCGCCCGGCATGAAGCTGGTCTCGGCCGACTATTCACAAATAGAACTGCGCCTGCTGTCGGAAGTCGCCGAGGTGCCGGCGCTGCGCCAGGCGTTCCAGGACGGCGTCGACATCCACGCCATGACGGCGAGCGAGATGTTCGGCGTGCCGGTGAAGGACATGCCGGGCGAGGTGCGCCGGCGCGCCAAGGCGATCAATTTCGGCATCATCTACGGCATCTCGGCCTTCGGCCTGGCGGCGCAGCTCGGCATCGATAAGAACGAGGCCGGCGCCTATATCCGCAAATATTTCGAGCGCTTCCCCGGCATCCGCGACTACATGGACGAGACCAAGGACGCCTGCCGCCGCGACGGCTATGTGCTCACGCTGTTCGGGCGCAAGTGCCACTATCCGGAGATCAAGAATTCAAATCCGTCGATCCGCGCCTTCAACGAGCGCGCCGCGATCAATGCGCGGCTGCAGGGCTCGGCCGCCGACATCATCCGCCGCGCCATGATCCGCATCGAGCCGGCGCTCGACGACGCCAGGCTCGCCGCGCAGATGCTGCTGCAGGTGCACGACGAACTGATCTTCGAAGTGCCGGAGCGGGAAGTCGCCGACACCATCGCGCTGGTGAAGGATGTCATGGAAAGCGCGCCGCATCCGGCGGTGGCGCTCAACGTGCCGTTGCGGGTCGACGCCCGCGCCGCCGACAACTGGGACGAGGCGCATTGAGCATTGGCCCGCTCATTCCCGCAACAGGGGGAACCCAGTTTCCCACGCGCAAAGTCGGCAAGTTGTCGCTCTGGGTCCCCGCTTTCGCAGGGACGAACGGATGATTGCCGCTACTTCCCTTTCACAAACGCCTGGAATTCCGGATTGAGCTGCAAGGCGTCGCCGCCGGCCTGCGCCAGGGCGTCGACCGTCTCCGGCGGCAGCGTGAGCGAGGTCGGCACCTTGTTGAGGAATGCCGCGCGCTTGGCGTCGAGCGCGTCGAACGCGACGCGGCCGACGGTGATCTTCAGGTCGCGGCAATTCCACGGGCCGCGCCGGCCGCGCAGCCGCGCCACTTCGGCCGGTTTCAGCCCGCAGCGCCAGCGCACGATGGCGTCGCGCCAGTTCTGCATGGTCGCCGCGAAGGCGGCATAGCTCGAGCGGCTGTTGGCGTCGATGATGGCGTCGAACACCGCACCGACCAGCTCCTTGCCGCTGGGCCCTTCCAAGGTCTGGTCCCAGCGTCCGGCCGGACCGCGCCCGGCGTCGACCACCAGGAACAGCAGGCGGCGCAGGTCGACCGCCTCCTCCGGCCGCAGCGGCCCGTAAGGCGTGAGCGAGGCCGCGCGCATGATGGTGATGCCGGAGAGGCCGTAATTGTCGACCATGCCGCCGTCGAACAGCTTGATGTATTTCACCTGGCCGGTGTGGGCGAGCACCAGCGCCTTGGCGAAGCTGTGCACCAGCGGCGAGCCGGATGAATTCTTCGCCGCCTCGACGACCCATTTGGGCAGCGGCACCTTGCATTCGCCCGGATAGGTCTTGAGCACGACCGGCGCGAAGGCGCCGGGCACCGCGCCGGAGGCGGCGACCGCCTCGGCGAGTTGATATTTGGTGATGTCGCTGCACAAGGCCGCGAAGGTCTGCGGCGCGAACACGAAGGGCGTGCGGCTGTAGACGTCGGTGGCGTTGATCAACAGGATCGGCTTGCGGCGCGCGATCACCGCGCCGAAAGTCGCGCCGTCAAACAGGTTGGCGTTGTACCAGTCGCGCAGCCGCTCGTCGGTATTGGCGCCGCCGCCGAGCGCGCGGCTGACATTGATCAGGCTGACGCGGGTGTCCAGTTGCGCCATCACGTCCTGCACCAGGAAGCGCTGGCGGAAATCGGTGAGCGCCGCGCGCCCTTTCAAGGCGTAATAGGCCGCCGTGATCGAACCGCCGGACACGCCGGAGACGACGTCGACGCGGTCGAGCAGATCGCCGCGCGCATTGCCGCCGGCAATCGGCGTGCGCGCCAGTTGCCCGAGCACGCCATAGGAGAAAGCCGCCGCGCGCGTGCCGCCGCCGGAAAAGGCAAGCCCGATCACGCGGCCGTTGTCGTCGCCCAGCCGCCTTTGCTGGTCCGCCGCGGCTGCGGCCGCCGAGCCGACCAGGCCGTCAAACGGATTGGCCGCCGGCAGATTGAGCGGCAGGTTATGCACGGTGGCACAGCCGCCGAGCCACAGCGCCATGATCGACACGACAAACGCGATACGCGCACGCATCCGGTCCCCCTGCCGGAGACCGGACCAGAACGCTTGGTGGTCTTAATGGGGTCCGATCCGATGTCCGGCCAACGCATCCACTTTACTCTACGGGCCCCCGGGAAACCTGTCATCCCGCGATCTTGCCCGCGCCCGGCGCCGTTGCGCCGACGGCGCTGCCACGCCACAGAACTAGCGTCCCCAATGTGCCGGCAATCAACGAACCGGCGAGGACGCCGAATTTGAGCTGCGTCTCGTAGCTCGGGTCCAGCCCCTCGAAGGCGAGCGCGCCGATGAACAGGCTCATGGTGAAGCCGATGCCACAAATGACGCAGACCCCGAAGAGTTGACGCCAGGTCGCACCCACCGGCAGCTCGGCGAGGCCGCTGCGGATCATGAGCCAGCACATGCCGAAGACGCCAATGGACTTGCCGATGACCAGACCGGCGGCGATGCCGAGCGGAATCCCATCCAGCAGATTGCCCGGCGAAAACCCCGTCAGCGAGACGCCGGCATTGACGAAGGCGAACATCGGCAACACCGCGAAGGCGACCCATGGCTGCAGTGCATGCTCGAGCGCGCCGGCAAGCGGGGCGCCGTCGCGGTCCTCCATCGGAATCGCCAACGCCGTCACCACGCCGGCCAGCGTCGCATGGATGCCCGACTTGAGCACGCAGACCCAGATCACCAGGCCGACGACGATATAGACATCGGCGCGGCGCACGCCGGCGCGATTGAGACCGAACAAGCAGACGACGCCGACGCCCGCGAGCCCGAGAACGGGCAGCGACAGGTCGGCTGTATAGAACACGGCGATCACCAGGATGGCGCCGAGGTCGTCGATGATGGCGACGGCGGTGAGAAACACCTTCAGCGATGCCGGCACGCGCGCGCCGAGCAACATGACGATGCCGAGCGCGAAGGCGATATCGGTTGCGGCGGCGATGGCCCAGCCGCGCAGCGCCACGGCATCGCCGAGATTGATCAGCACATAGATGCCGGCGGGGACCAGCATGCCGCCGAGCGCGGCGGCCGCCGGCAGGATCGCCTGCTTGCGCGAGGCGAGCTCGCCTTCGAGGAATTCGCGTTTGATCTCCAGGCCGACGAGGAAGAAGAACACCGCCATCCAGAGATCGTCGACCCAGAGCACGAGCGGCTTGTGCAGCACCAGCAGTCCGCCCACGTCGAGCGTGCCCGGCAGGTGCGTGAACTCCTTGTAGAGATCGCGCCAGGGCGAATTGCTGATGGCGAGCGCGGCCAAAGTGGCGATGCCGAGCACCACGCCGCCGACGGCTTCGTGATTGACGAAATCGCTGAAGGCATCGAGCACCGTGGCCGGGCGTGCCTTGTCGTCGGCGTGGGATCTGCCGGCCATTCCGTCACCTCCGTCTGGCGGTTTTGACCTTGCGGCGGCCGCCACGCGCCGGCTTGGCGGCCGCTTTCGCCGGCAGCACCGCAACGGCCTCGATCTCGAACAGCGCGCCGGGCCGCGCGAGGCTGGCGACGCCGATGGTGGTGCTCGCCGGCGGCGCGGCGGTGTTGAGGAAGCGGTCACGCACCTCGCGGAAGTGCATCATGTTGTCGGCGATGTCGACCAGATAATTGTTGATCTTCACCACGTCCTTGAAGCGCGCGCCGACCGCCTCCAGGGCGAATTGCAGGTTCTCGAAGGCGCGGGTGCATTGCGCGCGGAAATCGCCGGGCGCCCCGACCAGCTTGTTGTCGAGATCGAGCCCGAGCTGGCCGGCGAAATAGACGGTGCGGATCGGCCCGCTGGTTTCGACCACGTACGAGTAGCCCGGCGGCTTGGCGAGCGTCTTGGGACTGAGAAAGCGGATCTTTTCCGGCATGGCGTTACCCCCTTGTTTCCCCGTGCACAGACGGAGCGACTGCGAATTTACGTCGCGGCGACGCAAGTTGACAGGCCCCGGAGCTTGGACAAGTTTGGCCGGTGGGGGTGTTTCCGAATGCCGCGGGGCGCGCGCGGCAGCACGCGCCCATGGGAGTATCGCGGCATGACGGCGCATGCGGCATCACACGTCTATCTGGGCCTCGATCCGATGTGGGTTTCGACCTGCATCCTGGCCATCACCTATGCCGTCATCATGTCGGAAAAGGTCAACCGCGCCATCGTCGCGTTGGCCGGCGCCGGTATCATGGTCATCGTCGGCGTGCTCGACCAGCAGGAGGCCATCCGCGGGATCGACTTCAACACCATCGGCCTGCTCACCGGCATGATGATCCTGGTCTCGATCTCGCGCCGCTCCGGCATGTTCGAATTCGTCGCGGTATGGTCGGCGCGCGCCGCCAAGGCGCATCCGGGCGGCATCCTGCTGTTGCTGCAAGTGGCCACCGCCGTGCTTTCGGCGCTGCTCGACAATGTTACCACCGTGCTCCTGATCGTGCCGGTCACCATCGCCATCACCAATCGGCTGAAGGTGCCGCCTTATCCCTATCTGTTCGCCGAGATCATGGCGTCCAATATCGGCGGCACCGCCACGCTGATCGGCGACCCGCCCAACATCATCATCGGCTCGCAGGTGGGTCTGAGCTTCAACGATTTCCTCTATCACCTCTCGCCCATCATCGTGATCATCCTGGTGGTGCAGACGGTGATGATTCACGTCTTCTGGGGCCGGTCGTTGCGCGCCACGCCGGAAGCGGAAGCGGCCGTCATGGCCATGAATCCGATCGAGTCGATCAAGGACTGGCGGCTGCTCAAGCAAGGCTTGACCGTGCTCATGGTGGTGATGGTCATCTTCGTGCTGGCCCACCCGCTGCACCTGGAGCCCGCCACCATCGCGCTCACCGGCGCCGCCATTCTCATGCTGCTCGACAACTGGGCGCATCATTCCGAGAAGGCGGCGCACAACATCCACTCCACCTTCGGCGACGTGGAATGGATCACCATCTTCTTCTTCATCGGCCTGTTCGTCGTGGTGCACGGCGTCGATGTCGGCGGCCTGCTGCACTTGCTCGCCAACGAGCTGGTCACGGCGACCGGCGGCAATCTGGCGGCGACGGGTTATGCGATCCTGTGGGCTTCGGCCTTGCTGTCGGCGATCGTCGACAATATCCCCTTCGTCGCCACCATGATTCCGCTGATCAAGAACATGGCGCCGGCGCTCGGCGGCGAGCACGCCATCCTGCCGTTGTGGTGGTGCCTGTCGCTCGGCGCCTGTCTCGGCGGCAACGGCTCGCTGGTCGGCGCCTCGGCCAACCTGACGGTCGCCGGCATTTCCGAGCGCAACGGCGTGCCCTTCCGCTTCCTCACCTATACGCTTTACGCCGCGCCGCTGACGATCGTCTCCATCGCCATCTGCAACGTCTATGTCTGGTGGCGGTATTTCTAATCTTGTCATTCCGGGGCGCCGCGAAGCGGCGAACCCGGAATCCAGAGCAAAAATTGAGGGCCTTTCACATGTGGCCCTGGATTCCGGGTTCGCGGGCGAAAGCTCGCGCCGCGGAATAACAGCGACTATCTTGACTTAGCCGAGCCATTGCCGGAGCTTCCCGCCCACGAAATGGGGGCAGGGGTGCGAAAGGCCGGATAAGGCCGGGCGCCCGCGCAGAGGGGGAGCTCGGTCATGGCCGCGCACGCGGTTCCGCATGTCTTTTTCGGCCTGAACGCGATGTGGGTGTCGACCTGCGTCCTGGCCATCACCTACGCCACCATCATGTCGGAGCGCTGCAACCGCGCCATCGTGGCGCTGCTCGGCGCCGGCGTGATGATCCTGATCGGCGTGCTCGACCAGCAGGAGGCCATCCGCGGGATCGACTTCAACACCATCGGCCTGCTCACCGGCATGATGATCCTGGTGTCGATCTCGCGCCGCTCCGGCATGTTCCAGTATATGGCGATCCGCTCGGCGCAACTCGCCCGGGCGCATCCCGCCGGCATCCTGTTCATCCTCCAAATCACCACCGCGGTGCTCTCGGCCTTCCTCGACAACGTCACCACCGTGCTGCTGATCGTTCCGGTCACGCTCGCCATCTGCAATACGCTGGAAGTCCCAGTCTATCCCTACCTGTTCGCCGAGATCTTCGCCTCCAACATCGGCGGTACCGCCACGCTGATCGGCGACCCGCCCAACATCCTGATCGGCTCGCAGGTGGGGCTGACATTCAACGACTTCGTCTACGAGCTGACGCCGGTCATCCTGGTCGTGATGGTGGTGCAGGCGCTCATCATCTACCTGCTCTGGGGCCGGAGCCTGCGCGCGTCGCACGACGCCGAGGCCAGGGTCATGGCCATGAAGGCGACCGACTCGATCGAGGACTGGCGCCTGCTCAAGCAGGCGCTCGCCGTGCTCACGCTGGTGATGGTGACTTTCGTGCTGGCGCGGCCGCTGCATCTGGAGCCCGCCACCATCGCGCTCACCGGCGCCGCCGTGCTGATGCTGCTCGACAACTGGTCGCACCACGCCGAGAAAGCGGCGCACAACATCCACCAGACCTTCGGCGACGTCGAGTGGATCACCATCTTCTTCTTCATCGGCCTCTTCGTCGTGGTCCACGGCGTCGACGTCGGCGGCCTCCTGCATATGCTCGCCGACAAGCTGGTCACGGCGACCGGCGGCAAGCTGTCCACCACCGGCTACGCCATCCTCTGGGCCTCGGCTTTCCTCTCGGCGATCGTCGACAACATTCCCTTCGTCGCCACCATGATCCCGCTGATCAAGAACATGGCGCCGGCCTTCGGCGGCCCCCAGCATATCGAGCCGCTGTGGTGGTGCCTGTCGCTCGGCGCCTGCCTCGGCGGCAACGGCACGCTGGTCGGCGCCTCCGCCAACCTGACCGTCGCCGGCATTTCCGAGCGAAACGGGGTGCCGTTCCGCTTCCTCACCTACACGCTCTATGCGCTGCCGATGATGATCGTGTCGGTGGCGATCTGTCACGTCTATGTGTGGCTGCGCTATTTCTAGACACGTTCGCCGTTTCCCAGAAACGGTGAACGCGTCCAGGAGTTTGGCTTTATCGCGCTTCCGGACGGCGAACCGGTTTCCACGTCGCCGGGACACGCCCTAAGGCTTCGTTAGCCATTGCCGCAGCCGGCTACCGCCGCCTAACGCCAATTTTACCACCCTCTGCTTTGCTGGCCTGAACCTGCCGGCCGCGCGCCGCGACCCATGAGGGGCGCAACCTTCATCGCGCTCGGACGTTGGTGAGAGCGGCTCGATGGCGACCCGCGAGCCGCGCAGGGCGAGGCTCGCGATGGGCAAGCATGGCAGGACATGGACGATCGTGACGGCGGCCGGGTTGACCGCCGCCTTTGCCATGCTTGCGGCGCCGCAAACCGCGCGGGCGGACGGGCTGCTCGAAACCATTTTCGGCGGCCTCAGCCGGGCGTTTCAACCGCCGCCCCCCTCACCCGACATCCGCATGCAACGCGAGCCGGCCACCGCGCCGTTTCAGAGTCGCGACCGGTCGCCGGACCGCGTCGTGGAGCATGCGCGCGGACCCGCGAAGGTCTACTGCGTGCGCACCTGCGACGGTCAATACTTTCCGGTGCAGCCGCATGCGGGCCTCAGCGCCGCGCAAGCCTGCCACTCCTTCTGCCCGGCGAGCGAAACGCGCCTCTATCGCGGCGCCATCATCGACAGCGCGGTGGCGAGCGATGGCCGCCGCTATTCCGAGCTGCCGAACGCCTTTACCTATCGCAAGCATCTCATCGCCGGCTGCACCTGCAACGGCCGCAGCGCCTTCGGTCTGGCGCCGATCAATCCGCTGAACGATCCGACGCTGAGGCCGGGCGACGTGGTTGCAACCGATACCGGCCTGGTCGCTTACACCGGCAGCAAGGACGGCAGGCCCGACTTCACGCCGGTGCGGGACTATTCGCAGTTCTCCAAGCGCTATCGTGAGGAACTGTCGACGATCGAAGTGGCGCCGAACACGCCGCGCGGCGCGCCCGGCGAGTTCTCGCCCGCGGCTTCGCTCGCGCACGACAACCGCACCGCTCAGCTCGAGAGATAGCCGACGACTTCCTCGGCAAGCGAGAGCGACGACGTCAGTCCCGGCGATTCGATCCCGAACATCTGCACCAGCCCCGGCAAGCCGTGCTGTGACGGCGCGTCGATCATGAAATCGGCCTGCGGCTCGCCGGGACCGCTGAGCTTGGGTCGGATGCCGGCATAGTCGGGCGCGATGGTGCCGTCGCGCAGACCCGGCCAGTAGCGGCGGATGCGGGCATAGAACGCGTCGGCGCGCGCGGGATCGACGTCGTATTGCTCGTGCTCGATCCATTCGACGTCGGGGCCGAAGCGCATCTGCCCGGCGAGATCGAGCGTCACATGCACGCCGAGGCCGCCGGGCATCGGCGTCGGATAGATCAGCCGCTTGAACACCGGGCGGCCGGCATAGGCGAAGTAGTTGCCCTTGGCCATGACCAGGCGCGGCACCCGCTCCGGCGGATAGTCGGCGATGCTCCGCGCCAGCGCCTGCGCGCCAAGCCCGGCGCAATTGACCAGCGCATCGAACGCCGCCTCCCCCGCCTCGCGGCCGCCGAAGGCGACCTGCCATTGGCCGTTCTTGCGCGCCGCGCCGGTAACCGGCGTGTTGAATGCGATGGCGCCGCCCGCGTCTTCCAGATCGCCGCGCAGGGCCAGTATGAAGGCGTGGCCGTCGATGATGCCGGTCTCCGGCGAATGCAGCGCGCCGACGCAGCACAGTTCCGGCTCGAGCGCGCGCGCCGCATTGCCGCCGATCAGTTCCAGCCCCTCGACGCCGTTGGTACGGCCCTGCGTCGCGATGCTCTGGATCTTGTCGAGCTCGGCCGCCTCGGTGGCGACGATCAGCTTGCCGCATTTGCGGTGGGCAACGCCGTGCGTCGTGCAGAAGTCGTAGAGCAGGCGGCGCCCGGTCACGCAATGGCGCGCCCGGAGCGAGCCGGTCGGGTAATACATGCCGCCATGGATGACCTCGCTGTTGCGCGAGGAAATGCCGGTGCCGATGGCGCCCGCCTGCTCCGCCACCACCACCTCGTGGCCCTTGCGCGCAGCGGCGCGCGCCACCGCGAGCCCCACCACGCCGGCGCCAATCACCAGGACCTGCATGCGACGTTCTGTCCCGACCCCGTTTGCCGCAATGAAACATTCCGCGCACGCAAGTCAAACCATCTTTTGCCCCAGAATCGCGATAAGAAATGGCATTTAACGGTCGGCGGCGAAACGCCTTGACCCGACGGGCTCCTCGGGCAAAGTCGGCGCCGATTTCCCGGAAAAGGCAGGGTCAGCGATGCGGAAAACGGCATTGAAATGGACGGTGGTGCTGCTCGTCGCGCTGATGGCGGGACCGGCCATGGCCGCCCGCTGTCGCAACACCGGCAGCTTCGAGCGCTGGCTCGAGCAGTTCAAGAAGGACGCACTGGCACAGGGCATCTCGCCGCGCGTGCTGGCGGCGGCAAGCCCCGAGCTCACCTTCGACCCGGCCATCATCCGCCGCGACCAGGGCCAGTCGGTGTTCAACCTCACCTTCCTGCAGTTTTCCGACCGCCTGGTGGGCGGCTATCGCGTGCCGCGCGGGCATGCCGAGCTGAAGAAGCATGCGGCGCTGTTTGCCAAGGTCGAGAAGGTCTATGGCGTGCCGGGCCCGGTGCTCACCGCTTTCTGGGGACTGGAGAGCGATTTCGGCGCCACCTTCGGCAAGTACAAGATCCTCAGCGCGCTGACGACGCTCGCCTATGACTGCCGGCGCGGCGAGTTCTTCCGCCCGCAGCTCATGGATGCGCTGCGCATCATCCAGCGCGGCGACCAGCGCGTCAGTGACATGATCGGCGACTGGGCCGGCGAGTTCGGCGGCATGCAGTTCACCGCCTCAGACTATCTCAAGAACGCCGTCGACTTCGACGGCGACGGCCGCCGCGACCTGATCAAGAGCATCCCCGATACCCTGGCCTCGGCCGCCAATTTCCTGGTGCATCTCGGCTGGAAGCGCGGCGAGCCCTGGCTGCAGGAGGTGCGCGTGCCGCACAATCTGCCTTGGCGCGAGGCCGATCTCAACATCCAGCACCCGGTGTCGCAATGGGCGAAATGGGGCGTACGGCCCGCTTACGGCCGGCTGCCGGAGGGAAGCCTCCCCGCCTCGCTGATCCTGCCGATGGGGCGGAAGGGGCCGGCCTTCCTCGCCTATCCGAATTTCAAGGCCTTCCTCGGCTGGAATTCGGCCTATGTCTATTCGCTCACCGTCGCCTATTACGCGACGCGGCTCGCCGGCGCGCCGGTGGTCGATCACACCGCCGCCAAGACGGTCACGCCGCTCACCACGGAGCAGATGAAGGACTTGCAGCGGCTCCTGAACAAAGACGGCTTCGATGCCGGCGAGGTCGACGGCAAGCTCGGCTCCGGCACGCGCGAGGCGGTGAAGAAGGCGCAGATCAAGGTCGGCCTGCCAGCCAATTCCTACCCGACCGCCGATCTGCTCGCCAAGCTGCGCGGGGGCTGACGTCGGCCAACCGCCGACATCCACCAGGTTTGGGACGTCCATGGCGTGGCATGAAAGATGCCGCGCCATCCGCCTTGCGCGGGCACAGAACTCCGCAAAGAACGCGGATTAGATAAAATACGACTAAATTGGTTTAACTGTTACTATACCTAACATGCACTAACGCGCTGCAGAGTATTCTAGTAAGAAAACTTTTCATTTTATCCAGTACACCATTTTTAACACCAAACTAATCCTCTCCTTCGTTCTCATCGTGGTGTCTTTTGAGGCCCGTCATGCGAACCACCCGCCGGATTTTCTGCGCCGCGTCCCTCACCGTCGCTTCACTGGCGATGGGCGCGTCTCTCGCCTTCGCGCAAGGCGCGAACTGGGATGTCGCGAAATCGTCCGGCGACGTCCAGATTTCACATGCCAATGCTCAGCCGGTGTCGCTGACCAGCAGCATGCAGGTCACCCCCGGCGACACGATCCGCACCGGCGGCAGCGGCAGGCTGCTGCTGAAGCGCGGCGAGGAGTCGATGCTGGTTTCGCCGAACTCGGTGATCGAAATTCCAAGCTCCAACCATGACGGCATGTCGACGACGATCATGGAACGCGCCGGCTCGGTGCTGCTCGAAGTGGAAAAGCGCAAGGTGCAGCACTTCGAGGTCGTCACCCCCTATCTCGCCGCCGTCGTGAAAGGCACGCACTTCCGCGTCAGCATGGATGACACCGGCTCGCACGTCGACGTGCTGCGCGGCCAGGTCGACGTGGTGGACTACAAGTCCGGCGACGAGGCGCTGGTGCTGCCCGGCCAGACCGCGCAGGTCGCCGCGACCGGCAGCAGCGGCCTGACGCTGAGCGGTTCTGGCTCGTTCAATCCCATCATCAAGGGCTCGCCGCGGCCATCCCCGGTCGCCCCGGCGTCGCCGACGACGCGTTCGGCTTCGGCGCAAGGCCAGGAATCGCAGCCGTCCTCCGGCGAGGTGGCGCTCGCGTCCAACGATCAGTGGCAGCTCAAGCCGAAGTCGGAGGCGGATCTGAAGCGCCTGTTCGCCAAGGACACCTCCGACCAGGAGTTCCTCTCCAACCTGACCATCCCCGTCAGCATCGGCATCCTCATCACCCTCGGCGTGGCGGTGCAGCGCACCCGCAGGAAGTTCAAGAAGAGCCGGAAGGACAAAAAGTAAGGCGCGGCGGAGCCACCGGCTCCGCCACCCCTCACCCTGGCAAAATCGGCGGTCGGACGATGAACGCTGAAACCTTCAAGCGCTTCCGGCCGCATCTTATCGTCCTGTTCCTGCTGGCGCTCGCGCTGTTGAGCGGCGCCCAGGTTCCTCTCAGGAACGCGCTGACCGACCTGCGCTTTCACTGGCTGAGCCGCCCGGCCATCGGCAACACTGTCTTCGTCACCATCGATTCACCGTCGATCGATCGAATCGGCGTCTGGCCCTGGCCGCGAAAGTTGCATGCTCAACTGGTCGACCGGCTGACCCAAGCCGGCGCCGCCACCATCGCCTTCGACGTCGACTTCAGCTCGCCCTCGACGCCCGCTGACGATCACGCCTTCGCCGAAGCCTTGAAACATGCCGGCGGGTCCGTGGTGCTGGCGGCGTTCCAGCAAGTCGTGCGCCACGCAAACGGCACAAGCACCATCCACATCAACCGGCCGCTACCGCAATTCGCCGACCAGGCCTGGATCGCAGCCGTGAATGTGGACGTCGAACGGGACGGCCTGGTGCGCCGCTACGGTTACGGCGAGCATCTCGACGGAAAGTTCTTGCCATCACTCGCGGCGCTACTGGCCGGAAGCTACGCGAAAAACACGGCACCGCTGCAAATCGATTTCGGTATCGCCCCGAATACCGTGCCGCGCGTTTCCTATGTCGACGTGCTGCGCGGCGACCCGGCGACCTTGGCAAAGCTCAAAGGCAAGAACGTCGTCATCGGCTCGACCGCGGTTGAGCTCGGCGACCGCTTCAATGTGCCGAACGGCCGCGTTCTTCCGGGCGCCGAGCTGCAGATCCTCGCCGCCGAATCGATCCTTCAGCACCGCGCGCTGCACTACTCCTCCGCCTTGGCCTCCGGGGTGGGGATAGCATTCATTTTCCTGCTGATGATCGCCCTGTGGGACGGCCTGTCCGCCGGCTGGCGAACCGCGCTTCTCGCGGCCCTGTCGGCCGCGATCGAAGCCTGCGGCTTTGTCCTGCAGGCGCGGTTCCCGGTCATCCTCGACACGTCGCTTCTGCAGATCGTCATCGTCGCCTATGCCGCCGTCGTCGCGATCGCCGAGATCGACTTCCGCGCCTTGCTGAGCCGTATTGCCGAAAACCGCTTTCAAAGCATCGCAACGGCGTTGGGCGACGGGCTGGTCTGCGCCAACAAGGACGGAACGATCACGTTTTGGAATCGCGGCGCCGCGGCGATCTTCGGCTATTCGTCCAACGAGATCGTGGGGCGACCGCTCAACACGTTGTTCAAGCGGAAGGGCGCGGGCGCGGACGGGTTTTCGCTGCTGGCGTTGCCGCATAACGCCTTGCGCCGCCCCGGCGGCCTGTTGATGGAGATGGACGGGCAGCGCAAGAATGGTGACGCTTTTCCACTCGAGGTATGCTTTTCGGAATGGGAAGGCGTCGAGGGCGTCCAATATGGCGCGATCGTACGCGACATCACGGCGCGCAAACGCGAGGCGGCCCGTGTCCTTTATCTCGCCGAACATGACACGCTCACCGGCCTGGTCAACCGCAACAAGCTGCACGAGCGATTGAACGAGATGCTGCCATTGGCGCAGCCACATCACTCCGAAGTCGCGCTGCTCATGCTCGACCTCGACCGCTTCAAGCAGATCAACGACACGCTCGGCCACGGCTGCGGCGACCAGGTGCTGCGCGGGGTTGCCGAGCGCTTGACGGAATTCGTGGCCGGGGGCGGCATTATTGCCCGCCTCGGGGGCGACGAATTCGCCGTCGTCATTGCCGGCGAGAATATCCGCGCCGAGGCGAAGGCTTTGTCGCAGCGCCTGTGCGACGCGTTCGGCGAGACCTCCTTTTCCATCGGCATGCGCCAGCTTCGCGTCGACGTCAGCATCGGCATCGCCGTTTATCCGGGCGATGGCAGAAACGTCGACGAACTGCTCGGCAACGCCGACCTTGCCCTGTATCAGGCGAAGGCGCGCGCGGGGGGCGGCTATTCGGTCTTCGAGCCGGCATTGCGGGAAAATCTTGAAGCGCGCCTTGCCCTCGAAGCGGAACTGGTGCGCGCGGTCAAGAACAACGAGTTCGAGCTCTTCTTCCAGCCGCAAGTGGACCTGAAGGACGGCCGGCTGGTCGGCGCCGAGGCGCTGATCCGATGGCGCCATCCCAAACGCGGCCTGGTGCTGCCCGACGCCTTCATGCCGGTGGTGAATGCCTCCTCCATTTCCGACGAAATCTCGCTCTGGGCGATGCGCACCGCCTGCCGGCAGGGCCGCACCTGGGAGCGGCAGGGACATGCTGTGCGGCTCGGCATCAACCTGGCGCCGTCGCAGTTCCTCGCCGACGACCTGCCGGACATCGTCAAGGCCGTCATCGACGAGACTGGCGTCTCGGCCGGCCTCATCGAATTGGAGGTCACCGAAAGCATCCTGCTCGAGGACGACGAAAGGGCGCTCGCCATCTTCCGCCGGATTCAGGAGCTCGGCGTCCATATCGCCTTCGACGATTTCGGCACCGGTTATGCGAGCCTGACCTATTTGAAGAAGTTCCCGCTCGACCGGCTGAAGATCGACAAGTCCTTCGTGCAGAAGCTGCTCACCAACACGGACGACATGGCCATCGTCGGCGCCACCATCTCGCTCGGGCGGCTCCTCGGCCTCTCGGTGATCGCCGAGGGCATCGAGGACGCGGCCACCGCGGCCTTGCTTGCGAAAGAAGGCTGCAAGGAAGGGCAAGGCTATTATTTCAGCCAACCCGTTCCGGCGTCCGAGTTCGAGCGTCGCTTTCTGGCGGCCAAAGACAAGACCGCAAAGCCCGAACGCGAACGGTCAGCGGCGTAAAGGCAGCGGCCTGATCCTGGTCGCCTTGTGGACAGAGACTTCGGCTCCGCCTTCGGCAAGGACGAGATTTTCGCCGCGCTCGATGGGCCAAGATGCGCAAGCGTCTCGCGCTATTCCAGTCAATATACGCAATCTTTGCCGATCACCCGCCCCAAGAGCGTGTATTGGCTTTTGCGCTGCCGCGACTGCGTCGCTCGCCAGTCATGGCGAAAATGGGCGACGATCAATGTGGCGGACAAGAAGCGCGCGAGTTCAACGCAGCGAAACTTCATTCAACGATGATCAGGGAGCCTGCAATGCGCATGATGCTCAAGTTCACGCTGCCGGTGGAGAAGGGAAACCAGGCCTTCAAGGACGGCACCATCGCCAAGACGGTGGAAACGCTGATGCAGAAGCTGAAGCCGGAAGCCGCCTACTTCGCGCCAATGGACGGCAAGCGCGGCGGCATGATGTTCTTCGACATGACCGACCCGTCGCAGATTGTCGAAGTCGTCGAACCGCTCTTCCACAATCTCAATGCGGCCGCCGAGCTCATACCGGTCATGAGCGGCGAAGACCTGCAAAAAGGCTTCGGTAAGATGGCCTGAGAGTGGCCGCTTCGGCGTCACCGGAGCGGGCCTACCGCGGTAATTCGCTGTCGAGATGCTTCATCGCCGCCGGGCCGTAACGCTCGCCGGCGACGGCGTCCTGCGGCAGGACCCGTTCGATTGCCGCGAGCTCATCCGCGCTCAGCGCGATCTCGAATCCGGCCGCTCCGTCCTCGCAGAGGACGTCACTCTCGCGCCAAATTCCACCTCCACATCTTGCTCTTGCCAAATCGGAGCGGCACAGTGGGGCGTTCTGGAAGAATGATGATGGCTTTGAAAAACATGCAAAGACTTGGAGCCTTGTGCGCCCGCCTGCTCGCCCTGTTCGTCCTCTGCGCGGCGGTGCTGCCGACCGCGGCGGCCGCGCAAGCCGTACCGAAGCTCAAGCACGTCTTCATCATCGTGCTGGAGAATGAAAGCCGGGACACGACGTTCGGCGCCAATTCGCCGGCGCTTTATCTGAATGCGCTGGCGCGCAAGGGCGCCTATCTCGAAAACTACTATGCGACCGGGCACTACAGCCTCGACAACTATATCGCCATGGTCAGCGGCCAGGCCCCCAACCCGATCACGCAATCCGACTGCCCCACCTATGCCGACTTCCGGCCGAAGGATGCCGATGGCAACGGCAAGCTCGACCAGGATGGCCAGGCGCTGGGCCAAGGCTGCGTCTATCCGAAGAACGTGCCCACCATCGTCAATCAGCTCGAGGCCAAGGGGCTGACCTGGAAGGGCTACATGGAGGACATGGGCAACGACCTGACGCGCGATCGAACGGCGGCGTGCAGCCATCCCGAAATCGACAGCAAGGACGGCACGCAAAAGGCGGCCAAGGGCGATCAATATGCGACCCGCCACGATCCGTTCATGTATTTCCACAGCGTCATCGACGACCACGCCAACTGCGCGGCCCACGTCGTCAATCTCTCGGCCTTGGCGGCGGACCTGCAAAGCGTCGCCACCACGCCGAATTACGCTTTCATCACCCCCAACCTTTGCCACGACGGCCACGACGAGCCCTGCGTCGACGACGAGCCGGGCGGCCTGCTCTCCGCCGACAAGTTTCTGCAACGCTACGTCCCGCAAATCCTGAACTCGCCCGCCTACAAGCAGGACGGCCTGTTGATCATCACCTTCGACGAAGCGGAAATCCGCATTTCCCAGAACGAGCTCAAGGGCGGCGACGTCAGCGCCTGCTGCAACGAGCCGATGCCGCCGAACATCAAGCCGGGGGCGAAGGTCTTCGGCACCGTCGACGACATCGGCGCCGGCGTCGCCGGCCCCGGCGGCGGCCGCATCGGCGCGGTGCTGCTGTCGCGCTATATCGCCGAGGATACGGTGTCGAAGGTCGACTACAATCATTTCTCGATGCTGCGCAGCATCGAAGATTTCTTCGGCCTGGATCACTTGGGCTATGCCGGACAGAAGGGCCTCAAGACCTTCGGCCCCGACGTCTTCACCCAGCCGAGCGGCAACCCGTATTAGCGTTTCCAGGCGACGTGGAAACCGGTTCGCGCGTCCGGAAACGCGCGGGACTACGCCGCGGTTGGGCCAATAACCGCAATCGCCGGCTTGCGCCGGCGGCAATGGCACCTGCTCACTCAGCCGCGATCTTCACTTCCGGCGCCGCGGCGCGGATGTCGGGGGTGACGTGCTTTTCGTATTTGGTGAAGTTCTTCTGGAACATGGCGACGAGATCGCGCGCGGTCTTGTCGAACTCGGCCTTGTCCTTCCAGGTCTTGAACGGGTTCAAGAGGTGCGGCTCGACGCCCGCCACCGAGGTCGGCACCGAGAAGCCGAAATAGGGATCGGTGCGGAACGAGACACCCTTCAGCGAGCCGTCGAGCGCCGCGGTCAACAGCGTGCGCGTTGCCTTGATCGGCATGCGACGGCCGACGCCATACTTGCCGCCGGTCCAGCCTGAATTGACCAGCCAGACGTCGACCTTGTGCCGGTTGATGTAGTCCTTCAACAGGTCGGCATAGACCGACGGGTGGCGCGGCAGGAACGGCGCGCCGAAGCAGGTGGAGAATTCCGGCTGCACGCCGACCAGGCCCTTCTCGGTGCCGGCGACCTTCGCCGTGTAGCCGGAGAGGAAGTGGTACATCGCCTGGTTGGGATCGAGCTTGGCGATCGGCGGCATGACGCCGAAGGCGTCGGCGGTGAGGAAGATGATGTTCTTCGGATGTCCAGCGCGGCCGGTGCGCGAGGCATTGGGGATGAACTCGAGCGGATAGGCCGAGCGCGTGTTCTCGGTCTTGGAGCCGTCGTCATAATCCGGCACGCGCGTCTCGGGGTTGAACACCACGTTCTCCAGCACGGCGCCGAAGCGGTTGGTGGCGTCCCAGATCTGCGGCTCGGCTTCCTGGCTGAGCTTGATGCACTTGGCGTAGCAGCCGCCCTCGAAATTGAAGATGCCGTCCGGGCCCCAGCCGTGCTCGTCGTCGCCGATCAGCGTGCGGTTGGGATCGGCCGACAGCGTCGTCTTGCCGGTGCCGGACAAGCCGAAGAACAGCGCCGAGTCGCCATCGGGCCCGACATTGGCCGAGCAATGCATGGGCACCACGTTCTGCGCCGGCAGATAGAAGTTGAGCGTGGTGAACACCGACTTCTTCATCTCGCCGGCATAGGACGAGCCGCAGATCAGCACGATCTTGCGGGAGAAATCGATCGCCACCATGGTGTCGGAGCCTTCGCGGCCGCCATGGCGGGTATGGTCGGGGCGGAACGAGGGCAGATCGACGATGGTGAGCTCGGGCACGAACTTGGCGAGATCCTCGTGCGGCGGGCGGATCAGAAGCTGGCGGATGAATAGCGAGTGCCAGGCATATTCGGTGAAGACGCGGGTCTTGATGCGGTATTTCGGATCGGCGCCGCCATAGAGGTCCTGCGCGAACAGCTTCTTGCCCTTGGCGTGGGCGATGAAATCCGCGAGCAGATTTTCGAAGTTTTGCTTCGACATTTTGCGGTTGCCGTCCCACCAGACCGAATTCTCGGTCAGTTCGTCGACGACCGTGTGCTTGTCCTTAGGTGAGCGTCCGGTGTGATGGCCGGTTTCGGCGCAGAGCGCCCCGCTCTGGACGACGGACGCTTCCCGACCCGCGATGGCGTGTTCGTAGAGCGTGGGCTCGGTCAGATTCCAGTGGATTTCAGCCAGGCCCTGAAAACCGAACTTGTCGGCACCATAGGCGCCGTTACGGACACCGGATTCCTGCACGCCATCCCTCCCAAGCCGGCCGACCAATGCCAGCCCGTTAATGCTCGCAGACCCGACAGGGTCCTTACTGCCCTCGACCTTAGTATAGCCCCTCGGCCGATGGGGCGCGACCATAGTCAGCAACGATCTGAATGCCAAGATGAATTGGCCGGCGCACCGGATCGCACCGCGGCAATAAGGTTGCTGATGTGTGAGACATCAGTCAGGCCCCGCGCGCTGCCTCTGCCAATTGCCTGAGCATCGCCCGCAACTGATCGGGCCCGCTCACCCGCTGCGGAAAGGCGAGCCGCAGGGCGGTCTGGCCGTACTGCAATTCGATGCCCTCCGGATCGACGCCGACACAGCGCCAGTCGCCCTCCGCCGCGCCCAGTAGCTCGGTGGCATAGAGCTGGCAGGCGCGGGCATGGTCGGCGTTCATATGGGCGATGGCGCTTTCCTCGGCCGCGACCAGCGCGTCGGCGTCGCTCACGTCGGTCAGCACCTCGGCGGCGGTCAGATCGGCGGCGCGGGCGAAGCCGCCGTTGAGATGGGCCGAGGCCACGTCCATGCGCCAGAAGGCGAAGTCGCCGAAGCCGGCATAGAGCGCGGACTTCGGATGGCGGGCGAGAAAACGGCGGCGCACGCGGGCATCATCGGCGCTCTCGTGTGCAACTTGCGCGAAGCTGCCCAGCACCGTGAGGCGGGGATGCGCCAGGGCGTCGCCCTTGCCGTGCTCGGCGAGCAGCACCGAGGCGCGGCCATCGACCTCGAGATTGGCGGTGTGGGTGGCCAATCCTGACACGAGAATCAGCGGCGAGCCGTCGACATCGGTGGCCACGTTAACCAAGGACGCGAAGGGGTGGCCGGTGTTGCGGTCGAGGGTGGCGAGCGTCCCGACGCGCGTGGCGCGCAGCAAGCTCTTGGCCTCCGCCAGCGGGGCGAAATCCGCCGGCTGCTGGGCATTCTCGGGGGTGCGGCCGGGCATGGCGCCTGGCAAGGGGCTTTGCGGGTTCATTGCATTCCAGTCGTTGACGCGAGGGACTGCTTTTGTCCCGTTGGGCTTGAAATTGCTACCGAATCACATAGTTGTTGCAAAGAGGCCACATTTAAGACCCTGTTTATGGGCTTCAAACACGCGGGACGTACGCCAAGAGACTCCTGAAGCGAGGCTCAAGAGGGGCTCATGCCGACCATCGCTCTCGTCGACGACGACCGCAATATCCTCACATCGGTTTCGATGGCCCTGGAAGCCGAGGGCTATCGCATCATGACATACACCGACGGCGCTTCCGCGCTCGACGGTTTCCGCACCTCGCCGCCCGACCTCGCCATCCTCGACATCAAGATGCCGCGCATGGACGGCATGGAGACGTTGCGCCGGCTGCGGCAGAAGAGCGACATGCCGGTGATTTTCCTCACCTCCAAGGATGAGGAGATCGACGAACTGTTCGGCCTCAAGATGGGGGCGGACGATTTCATCCGCAAACCGTTTTCGCAGCGGCTCCTGGTCGAGCGCGTGAAGGCGGTGCTGCGCCGCATCGCACCCAAGGACGGCTCCGCACCCAAGGAAACCGACAGCGCCAAGGTGCTCGAACGCGGGCAACTGCGCATGGATCCGGAGCGCCATACCTGCACCTGGAAGAACGAGCCGGTCACCCTCACGGTCACCGAGTTCCTCATCCTGCAGGCACTGGCGCAACGGCCTGGCGTGGTCAAGAGCCGCAATGCGCTGATGGATGCCGCCTATGACGACCAGGTCTACGTCGACGATCGCACCATCGACAGCCACATCAAGCGGCTGCGCAAGAAGTTCAAGGTCGTCGATCAGGATTTCGAAATGATCGAGACGCTGTACGGCGTCGGCTACCGCTTCAAGGAATGACCCTGCCGGGCGGCCCCGGCATGCGCTAAAGTTTCGGGGGCGACAACACACACCCCGCCCATTCCCGGGCAAGCGGGAATCCAGGGGCGAGGATGTGAAAACCCGGGCGGGTTTAGACTGGGTCCCCGCTGAAGCCTGCCCCGCGCAGGCGGGGCGGGGGCGAGCGGATCAGTGAGCCAGGGCAACCCGATTGGCTTTTGACGTGCTCGATCGAACCGTTGAGATCATCACTCCGAACACCGAAGCCGACAGGCGCGGTGAGGGCACGGCGCGCGCGGCGCGCCAGCGCTTCGGCGCCATCCGCGGCGTGGCACGCTCGGCCTGGCAGTTCTTCGTCTGGCACAGCTTCTCCAGCCTCACCCGCCGCATCGTCATCCTCAACCTTGCCGGCCTGGTCGCGCTGGTCACCGGGGTCCTCTATCTCTCGCAGTTCCGCGCTGGGCTGATCGACGCGCGGGTGCAGAGCCTGCTGGTGCAGAGCGAGATCATCGCCGGCGCCATCGCCGCGTCCGCCACCGCCGACAACGACACCATCACCATCGACCCCGACCGGCTCCTGGAATTGCAGGCCGGCCAGAGCTACGGGCCCTCCGACGACGCCCTGTCCAGTGTCGAATTTCCCATCAATCCGGAGCGGGTGGCGCCGGTGCTGCGCCGCCTGGTGTCGCCGACCAAGACCCGGGCACGCATCTACGACCGCGACGGCGTCCTGATCCTCGACAGCCGCAATCTCTACGGCCGCGGCGACGTTCTGCGTTTCGACCTGCCGGCGCCCAATGCCGAGAAGCCCGGCTTGGTCGAGCGCGCTTTCATCGCGCTGCGCCGCTGGTTCGGCCGCGGCGACCTGCCGCTCTACAAGGAACTCGGCCCGGAGAACGGCAAGGGCTACCCGGAAGTGGGGCAGGCGCTTGCCGGGCTGCATGCCAGCATGGTGCGGGTCAACAGCCGCGGCGAGGTGATCGTCTCGGTGGCGGTGCCGATCCAGCGCTTCCGTGCGGTGCGCGGCGCACTGATGCTGTCGACGCAAGGTGCCGATATCGACGACATGGTGGAGGCCGAGCGGCTCGCCATCGTCAAGGTCTTCCTGGTCGCCGCCGCCGTCATGACCGTGCTGTCGATGCTGCTCGCCGGCACCATCGCCGGCCCGGTGCGCCGGCTCGCCGACGGCGCCGAGCGCGTGCGCCGGCGCATCCGCGCACGCGTCGAAATCCCTGACTTCACCCGCCGGCGCGACGAGATCGGGCATCTGTCGGGCGCCCTGCGCGACATGACCAGTGCGCTCTATACCCGCATCGAGGCGATCGAAAGCTTCGCCGCCGACGTGGCGCACGAACTGCGCAATCCGCTGACCTCGCTGCGCTCGGCGGTGGAGACGCTGCCGCTGGCCAAGACCGAAGAGAGCCGCAAGCGCCTGCTCGAGGTCATCGAACACGACGTCAAGCGGCTCGACCGGCTGATCTCGGATATCTCGGACGCGAGCAGGCTCGATGCCGAACTGCAGCGCCAGGAAGCAAGCCCGGTCGATCTCACGCAGTTGCTCGACGCGCTGGTGAAGGCGGCCAACGAAGTGCGCGGTGAAAAGGTCAAGGTGACGCTCGCCTTAGAGGGCGGCAAGCCGGATGACTTCAAGGTCCCGGGCCACGACTCGCGGCTCGGCCAGGTGGTGAGCAACCTCATCGACAATGCGCGCTCGTTCTCGCCGCCGGGCGGCAAGGTGCGCGTGACTTGCCGCAAGCTCAAGGACGAGGTCGAGATCGACGTCGACGACGACGGTCCCGGCATTCCGCCCGACGCGCTGGAGAAGATCTTCGAGCGCTTCTATACCGATCGCCCGGACCAAGGCTTCGGGCAGAATTCCGGGCTCGGCCTCTCGATCTCCAAACAGATCATCGAGGCGCATGGCGGCACCATCTGGGCCGAGAACCGCACCGCACCCGGCGCCGACGGTGCCGAGCCAGCCATCACCGGCGCCCGGTTCGTGGTGCGGCTGCCGGCGAAGTAACGCACAGCCGGCATTGGACTACGTAAAACAGGCAATTGACCGCCTAGCGGCTCTTGGGCTACTCCGGCCGCCCGCGGCTGGTTAAGAAAAATTAACCACGCCAGACCTAGCATTGCGCCGCCAAAAACAGACCTACGAGCTGACCTTGGCCCCTCCTTTTCGCAGTGCAACAGAGCGACTATATAACGAGCCTGGCCCTTGCATTGGGGCGTCAAATGGGCCTGAATGCGCCCCCATTCGTGTGGTGCAACGCAGCACCCGCGTGGAGTCCGGGATGATCGGCCTCGTACTTGTTACCCACGGCCGGCTCGCCGTCGAGTTTCGCTCGGCGCTGGAGCATGTGGTGGGCCCTCAGCGTCAAATCGAGGCGATCACCATCGGCCCCGATGATGACATCGAGCAGTGCCGCAAGAATATTCTCGAAGCGGTGAAGCGGGTGGATGACGGCGAAGGCGTCGTCATCCTCACCGATATGTTCGGCGGGACCCCTTCCAATCTGGCCATCTCAGTCATGAGCCAGCCTAAGGTTGAGGTTCTGGCCGGTATCAACCTGCCGATGCTGATCAAGCTCGCCAAGGTGCGGGAAACCTGTCCCCTGGCCGATGCGGTCGCCGCCGCCCAGGAGGCCGGGCGCAAGTACTGCACCATCGCCAGCCGCGTGCTCAACGGCAAATGAGCGATCCCGCTCAAGCCCAAGACCAGGCAGGCGGCGACGCGCCGGTGGTGCGCGAGATCGAGATCATCAACAAGCTTGGCCTGCATGCGCGCGCGGCGATGAAATTCGTGCAGACCGCTGAGCAGTTCCAGGCCGAGATTACCGTCACCCGCGGCCACGAAAGCGTCGACGGCACCTCGATTTTGGATCTGCTGATGCTGGCCGCCGGCCCCGGCGTGACCATCACGATCAGCGCCCGCGGGCCGCAGGCCGCCGAGGCAGTGGAGGCGCTCCGCAAGCTGATCGCCAACCGCTTCGGCGAGGAAGAATAAGCGGCGCGCTCCCGATTGCGTATCTGATCGATCTCACCATCCCCTGCAGGGGGAGCGTCGCGCGGCGCCAGGCGCGCAGGGTCTCCCGACCGCCTTCGCGTTCGCTCAGCGGTCGACATCCCCCCTCCAGGGGGAGGTGAAACGAGCCTGCAGCAATTCAGGTCGGTCCCATCGAAGGCTGACCCCATGACAGGCAAATAGTCCGCCCCTGGCAGGACATAAAGAAATCTTTATGTATGCATTGCGGCTGCCGCCGCACCCTGTTATAGGCACAGCCGACCCATTCACCCCCGTCCCGCGTTCGCCCGTTCGCGCGTCGAAAGGATTATCATGACCGCTTCCGCCAAGCCGAAGACCCAAGCCGGCGACTACGTCGTCAAGGACATCTCGCTCGCCCCCTGGGGCCGCAACGAGATCAGCCTGGCCGAGACGGAAATGCCCGGCCTGATGGCCACGCGCGAGGAATACGGACCGCAGCAGCCGCTGCGCGGCGCCCGCATCGCCGGCTCGCTGCACATGACCATCCAGACCGCGGTGCTGATCGAGACGCTGACGGCGCTCGGGGCCGACGTGCGCTGGGCTTCCTGCAACATTTATTCGACCCAGGACCATGCCGCCGCGGCGATCGCGAAAGCGGGCGTGCCGGTGTTCGCGGTCAAGGGCGAGAGCCTGGTCGACTACTGGGACTACTCGCACCGCATCTTCGACTGGGCCGACGGCGGCACCCCCAACATGATTCTCGACGACGGCGGCGACGCGACCCTGCTGCTGCATCTCGGCATGCAGGCCGAGAGCAATCCGGACGTGCTGAAGCATCCGGGCAATGAGGAAGAGGAAGTGCTGTTCGCCGCCATCAAGAAGCGGCTGAAGGAGCAGCCCGGCTGGTACTCGAAGACGGCCAAGGCGATCAAAGGCGTCACCGAGGAGACCACCACCGGCGTGCACCGGCTCTATCAGATGGCCAAGGAAGGCCGCCTGATGTTCCCGGCCATCAACGTCAACGACAGCGTGACCAAGTCGAAGTTCGACAACCTCTACGGCTGCCGTGAATCGCTGGTCGACGGCATCCGCCGCGGCACCGACGTGATGATGTCGGGCAAGGTGGCGATGGTCGCGGGCTTCGGCGACGTCGGCAAGGGCTCGGCCGCCTCGCTGCGCCAGGCCGGCTGCCGCGTGATGGTGTCCGAGATCGATCCGATCTGCGCGCTGCAGGCGGCGATGGAGGGCTACGAGGTCGTCACCATGGAAGACGCGGCGCCGCGCGCCGACATCTTCGTGACCACGACCGGCAACGTCGACGTGATCACCATCGAGCACATGCGCAAGATGAAGGACCGCGCCATCGTCTGCAACATCGGCCACTTCGACAGCGAGATCCAGGTGGCGGCGCTGAAGAACCTGAAGTGGAACAACATCAAGCCGCAGGTCGACGAGATCGCCTTCCCCGACGGCCACCGCCTCATCCTGCTGTCGGAAGGCCGCCTCGTAAACCTCGGCAACGCCATGGGCCATCCGAGCTTCGTGATGTCGGCCTCGTTCACCAACCAGACGCTGGCGCAGATCGAGATCTGGACCAACCCCGGCAAGTACGAGAACAAGGTCTACACTCTGCCCAAGCATCTCGACGAAAAAGTCGCGCGGCTGCATCTCGACAAGATCGGCGTCAAGCTGACCAAGCTTTCGCAGAAGCAGGCGACCTACATCGGCGTGCCGCAGGAAGGCCCGTATAAGGCGGATCATTACCGGTATTGATTTTCCGGTCATTCCGGGGCGCTCGCGCAAGCGAGCGAACCCGGAATGACGATCAGCGCGGCGGCACGATCAAAATCGTGTAGCGTTGCGGCTTGCCGGCAAAGCGCAGGAAATTGCGCGTGATCGAGACGTCGACGGTGCGGCCGGGCCCGACCGCGGCGGCCTTGGCCGCGGCGGCGTGATTGCAACCGGCATCCTCGGCAAAACAGACGAAGACGACGCCGTCGCGCTTGAGCGCCGCCGCGCTCGGCTGCGGCAGGTCGGGCAGCGCACGCGGCTCGTCGACGGCATAGGCGACGACACCGTAGGCGAGGTCGGCATTGCCGCCGACGTAGCGCAGCGGCGGCAGGATCGTCGCGTGCCAGTCGCGCTCGACCTCCTGCGCCAGCAGCCGCGCCTGCGCGCTCGACGGCAAAGGGCCCGCGCGCTGCGCCAGGACGGCGATCACCGGCGAGGCGATCAGCATGATGAGCGGCAGCGCAATCGCCAGCCCGAGGACGCGGACCGTGTCGTGCCCCTGCACCGTCACGGCCGGCGGCGACAACAACAGCACCGGCAGCAGCGTCCAGGCAGACATCGACCAGAGCGAGGTGATCTCCACGCCGGTTGCCGGCGCCAGCACCACCGGCAACAAAAGCGGCGCCCAGAACGCCGCCGCGGCCAAGCGCCGCTCGCTCTCGGCCGGCCAAGCCATGTCGGCAAGCAGGGACACGCGCGGGCGCGCCATGATCAGCACTACGATCACCGGCACCGCCACATAGCCGAGCGAGCCGGCAAGATAGCCGAGCGCATGGGTGAGGCTGTCGGCAAGCGGCTTGTCGGCATGAATGCCGAACGCATAGGTGAACGGCGCGAAGTCGTGCCGCGCGAGCCACAGGAGATGCGGCGCCAGCCCGATAAGCCCCACAGCGACCGTGATCCACGGCGCCGGCGAGCGGAAATACCGCCCGCGGCGTCTGTCGATCAGCGCCGCAAGTCCCAGACCGATGAGCAGCACCACCGACCAGTATTTTCCCAGCATGCAGGCAGCGGCCGCGATGCCGGCAATCGCCGCCCAGCCGGCGCTGCGCGTGCGATAGCTGCGCAGGAAGGCAAAGGTCGTCGCCGCCCACAGCGGCAGCAGCACCGTGTTGACGTTGTATTTGAGCGCATGGAAATTGAAGAACGGCACCAGGGTGAGCAGCGCGAGCCCGATCACGCGCTTCTCGCCATCGAGGTAATCGGCCGACAGCCGCCAGATGATCCCAAGCGCCAGCGCCGGCATCAGCATGGCGAGCAGGTAATAGGACCACTCGGCGACCGGAAAGACCCGGAACCAGAGCCAAACCAGTGCGGCGGCAAGCGGCGGATGCTTGTCGAAGCCCCAGCCGAGATCGCGCGACCAGGCGATCTGCTCGGCCATGTCGTAATGCAGGCCCTGGCTCGCCTTGGCGATGGCGCCGTAGAGCGTCCACAGCACCGTATAAATGGCGAGCGCGATCAACACGGTGCCCTCCCGCCGTGCCGGATCGAGCAGCGCGGCGCGCAGGCGTGTGAGCCACAACAGGGTGCGCGGAGGACGCATGGCCTTGGCTATGGCATGGCCGGTTCGGTCAAGTCCATGCGCCCTTCCCGTCATTCCGGGGCGGCGTCGGAGGCGCCGGACCCGGAATCCAGAGACAAATCACAAGGCCTTCCATAAATGCGCTGGATTCCGGGTTCTCCGCTTCGCGGCGCCCCGGAATGACCGGAAGTTAGCTTGAAGCCCCCCAAAGCGAGTGTTATCTGCGCGCCATGACGGCCGTCCCCATAAAGAACATCCGCAATTTCTCCATTGTCGCGCATATCGACCATGGCAAGTCGACGCTGGCCGACCGGTTGATCCAGCTCACCGGCGGGCTCACGTTGCGCGAAATGAAGGAGCAGGTGCTCGATTCCATGGACATCGAGCGCGAGCGCGGCATCACCATCAAGGCGCAGACCGTGCGCCTCGCCTACCGCGCGCGCGACGGCCAGGACTACGTGCTCAACCTGATCGACACGCCCGGCCATGTCGACTTCGCCTATGAGGTGAACCGCTCGCTCGCCGCCTGCGAAGGCTCGCTCCTGGTCGTCGACGCCAGCCAGGGCGTTGAGGCGCAGACGCTCGCCAATGTCTATCAGGCGATCGACAACAATCACGAGATCGTACCGGTCCTGAACAAGGTCGACCTGCCGGCGTCCGAGCCGGCCAAGGTCAAGCAGCAGATCGAGGACGTGATCGGGCTCGACGCCTCGAACGCACTGGAGATTTCGGCCAAGACCGGCGACGGCGTGCCGGAGGTGCTGGAAGCGATCGTCACCCGCCTGCCGCCGCCCAAGGGCGATCGCGCCGCGACACTGAAGGCGCTGCTGGTCGACAGCTGGTACGACAGCTATCTCGGCGTCATCGTGCTGGTGCGTATCGTCGACGGCGTGCTGAAGAAGGGCGACCGCATCCGCATGATGGGCACGGACGCTGCCTACGACGTCGACCGCGTCGGCGTGTTCACGCCGAAGCTGACACCGGTCGAGGAACTGGGCCCCGGCGAGATCGGCATGTTGACGGCCTCGATCAAAGAGGTCGCGGATACGCGCGTCGGCGACACCATCACCGACGACCGCAAGCCGGTCGACAAGCCCCTGCCCGGCTTCCGCCCGGCGATCCCGGTGGTGTTCTGCGGGCTGTTTCCGGTCGACGCCGCCAACTTCGAGGACCTGCGCGCCGCCATGGGGCGGCTGCGCCTCAACGATGCGAGCTTCAGCTACGAGATGGAGACGAGCGCGGCGCTCGGCTTCGGCTTCCGCTGCGGCTTCCTCGGGCTGTTGCACCTGGAGATCATCCAGGAGCGGCTCGAGCGCGAGTTCAATCTCGACCTGATCGCGACCGCGCCTTCGGTGATCTACAAGATGGACCTGCGCGACGGCAAACAGATCGAGATTCACAATCCGGTCGACATGCCGGACGTGATGAAGATTCTGGAAATCCAGGAGCCTTGGATCGAGGCGACAATTCTCACGCCCGACGACTATCTCGGCGCCGTCTTGAAGCTCTGCCAGGACCGCCGCGGCAGCCAGAAAGAGCTGACCTATGTCGGCAACCGCGCCATGCTCAAATACGACCTGCCGCTCAACGAAGTCGTGTTCGACTTCTACGACCGGCTCAAATCGGTGTCGAAGGGCTACGCCTCGTTCGACTATCACCTGACCGACTACAAGCCCGCCGACCTGGTGAAGATGTCGATCCTGGTCAACGAGGAGCCGGTCGACGCGCTCTCCATGCTGGTGCACCGCACGCGCGCGGAGACGCGCGGCCGCGCCATGGTGGAGAAGCTGAAGGAGCTGATCCCGCCGCACATGTTCCAGGTGCCGATCCAGGCGGCGATCGGAGGCAAGATCATCGCCCGCGAGACCGTGCGCGCCTTCCGCAAGGACGTTACCGCCAAGTGCTACGGCGGCGACGCCACGCGCAAACGCAAGCTCTTGGAGAAGCAGAAGAAGGGCAAGAAGAAGATGCGCCAATACGGGAAGGTGGATATCCCGCAGGAGGCGTTCATCGCGGCACTGAAGGTGGATGTTTAGCTGCACCTGATGAGCGCCAGATTTTTCGGATCTACATCCCTACGTACGATAATATGTGGCAGGTTCGCGTCTTTTAATTTTTCAGCTTTCATTGCGATCTTACCCTGTTCAAAGGCAACTAATATCGGCTGAGCACTCGCTATTGCCGCATAAAACTGCTCTGCGAAAGTCGCAGCGGCCTCATCTGAGATGCTATCCGACATTGCGACGACGACTTTAACGGCGCTTAACAGAACTTCAGCTCCGGCAGTTGTTTCGCAGGCGTTTAATACAAGCAATGTCGGCGGCGCACTGGTGGCCCCCAAAACGCCTGCTAGCAGGCCGAACTCCATTGACTGCCCAATTGAGTTGTTGATTTTCCCGTCGTCAAGCCAAATGCTTTTGCCACCGCCGTGTCCGGAAAAATGCACAATCTGCGGTCTATAATCATTTATACCATCGAGTATGCTTTTTGCGTTTGCAGCAGGACTAGCAATAAGTTCGATTTTATCCCGAAACCTAGAGCCCCTCACCGCGTCTCGTACCATCTTAAATTCAGCATCGGTCCGGAGCGGGGGCTGCGCGCTGGGTGCAGCCGTCAAATACAGGACCTTTAACTTTTCGCTGCGCGGCTTCGGGCGCCGACGGGACGCTCCGGTTATTTCTATTTGTGGCCGCCTTTTAGTTGGGATCTTATCTCGTTCCTCAATTTTAATTGCGAACTTAAGAACTTTGTCTTTGCTAGACATAATCCCTTCGATTTTGCCAAAAACGAACTCCGATCGACCTCCGTTGATCTAAGTCTTATCCTTCGTAATAAGCCTTTTCCGCCAAAGACGGTTTATCTCATTCAACACCAACTGACGATCCCTGGACGGGATTTTCAGCTTCTGCATTATTTCAGTTACCGTTTTTGGCCTACTCCCTCTGCCATAGATAAACTTAAATATTTGAGTTCTGAGTTTCGACCGCCCCAACGATTTTGCCCATCGCTCAATATATTCCTCATGATGAGCGTCAGGATCAGAAACAGCCAACGGCTTAGTCATTCGCTGAAAGCCCTTTTACGGATTTCAACAAACCTTTAGGAAACATCCGGCTTAGCGTAGCATCGTCAACCCCTAATACAGCGGCCACGTTCCCTTGCTTCAGTCCTTTTTGGACAAGACTGAGAACCATCAATTTCTTGATAGCATCCAAGTCCGCGGAGATTTTTTGTAAATCGCCCTTTTCCATCAGGACTTCTCCATCTGCTGAAATTTTCCGACCGCCAATCCCTTTGGTATCATTCGACTCATAGTCGCCTCGCTGATACCAAGCATCTGCGAAATCTGCTTTTGCTTTATGCCAGCGCCCAATAGCTGCAAGATTGTGAGCATCTTCAAATCTTTCATCTCTTGCAGAAGCTCTTTCGCTTGCTGATCGTTCATTTATCTCTCCTTTCGGCCCAGCGCGTTCAGTGTGCCTTTAGGGAACATCCGGCTGACTAGACTTCTATCGATACCAATCGCTCCAGCGACCTGCGCCTGTGTGAGGCCAGAATTCAGCAATGCAAGAACCAACAGCTTTCGAATGGCTACTAGTTCCTTCAATGTCTCTTCTGATTCTTTTGCCATTTTTCGTCCTTATTGGCCTTCCTTAGTACGAAGCTTTTTGGGCTTGCGTGCCTTGGAGAGGGTAACGCTCACATTGTTCGATGACGTTTCCAGCAAATCGGCTATTTCTTTTGGCTGCATTCCGGCAGCGCTAAGAAATAGAATCTTATCCTTCGAAGACTCGAAATCTTTGACCATATTGAGAGCTTGCAATCTGACCAGCAAATCGAGCCTCGCTAATATTTCGTTCTCGGAATCACTTGGCATTTTTTTTGACCTTCTTCTTCGCAAACTGATCGCTTGGCAGGTGATATAAATGGGCCGGCTTCGCCTCAGACCCCTCACCAATTCGGATCAATATACCAAGGTCTATCCAACGCGAGATCGATCTACTGAGGCTTCCCTTATCGAGATCCACAGCCGACGCAATTTCTGCTTGTGTGTGCTCGCCGTCGCAAAGATTATAAGCGGCGAGCTGTTTTGCGCCGCCGACATTCGACATAACCATTTGCGCAAGCTGATCAGGCGGAAATGCCTGCCGTGCAATGATTGCCAAGATGCCCTTTAAATACGCCTGTTCGACAGTCACCGGCCGATCTCCTTTTGTTCTGCCCCGCAATGTGGGACGATTCTCGTCAATTTACAACCTTTTCAGTTGGCGAATTTTCACGTTTTGTGAATTGTGGTAATGGCTTTAAACAGGATATAGTATATGGCACTGAAATATATGATGTATTTTGAACTTTAATTCGCCTAAAAGCTTAGTGCTTTGCACAGACGGAAGCGAGCGATAAGCTAAAATTCCAGCCCTTGGCCGTAGTAGCCAATAGGACGGATTAGCGCAGCGTAATCCGCCATTCAATTACTAGGTGCCGATCCAGTACTAGGTGCCGATCCAGGCGGCGATCGGCGGCAAGATCATCGCGCGCGAGACCGTGCGCGCCTTCCGCAAGGACGTGACGGCGAAGTGTTACGGCGGCGACGCCACGCGCAAGCGCAAGCTTCTGGAGAAGCAGAAGAAGGGCAAGAAGCGCATGCGCCAGTTCGGCAAGGTGGATATCCCGCAGGAGGCGTTCATCGCCGCGCTGAAGGTGGATGTGTGAGGCCTCTCAATCCCTCCCTGGCTAACGGAGGGGGATCGGGCGGAAACGCGCGGCGGGAGGGGAAGCGTAGTTGCCGCGCTTTGGGCTGGGGAACTCATACCGTGGCGGAAATAAAGCGGCTCGTGTTTACGGCGCACGCGCATCTCCGATTGCAGGAGCGTCGCCTGGTCATCAAATGGGTCGAGGATACTATTCGCTCGCCAGATTGGACCGAGCCCGACCCGCGCGATTCAGAGGTCGAACGACGGTTTCGTGCCATCGAGCAAGCTAACGGCCGTATTCTGCGGGTCGCTTGCGTAGAGACAGACACGACCATCCGCGTTATAAGTATGACGTTCGATAGGAACGCGAGGCGCAAATCATGATCGACATAACCTACGATCCTGAGGCCGACGCCGTGTACATCTATTTGAGCCACGCCAAGGCGGATCATACAGAAGAGGCGGGGCCGTTCATTTACGATCTCGACGCGGAAGGACGCGTGCGCGGTATTGAAATCCTTTCCGCGAGCAAGATTCTCGCACCGGGCGAGTGGCAGAATGCGCGCCTGCCCGGCGCGACAAAATTTGATGCCGCCGAATAGGCCCCTCTTGCCGACTGGCACGAAACGGTGCGCGCCTTCCGCAAGGATGTCACCGCCAAGTGTTACGGCGGCGACGCCACGCGCAAGCGCAAGCTCCTGAAGAAGCAGAAGAAGGGCAAGAAGCGCATGCGCCAGTTCGGCGAGGCGGATATCCCGCAGGAAGCGTTCATCGCCGCGCTGAAGGTGGATGTGTGATGCGGAGGCGCAGACGTCATTGAAGGGCGGGTGTACGATTTAGCGATGCGCGGGCGGTAGTGGGGGCGAGCTATGGTTTTGATTTGGACGGGTCGCGGCATTCTGGTCTTTTTAATTTTCATCGTCATGGTGGTGGTGGCGATGGCCTTCGCCATCACGCAAATTGCGCCGCGCTATGGCCTGACGGACGATCAAGGCGTCAATCTGACGATCGCCATCGCGGCGGCCCTGTCCGCGATCGTGACCTTCCCGATGGGTCGGCTCATCATGAAGCAGCCGCGGGAAAAGACGGTCACCGATGCGCGCACGGGGCAGGCCTACATGACGCAAACCTACGATACGTTTATCTGGATCGACGTGACCTACTGGTCTTACATCTTTGTCGTGATTGCCGTGGTGATGGCGATCGTGGCGTATCTCTTTTAACCCAGAGCTTTAACGGATTTCCTCGTCCCGCCTCGCCACGAAGATCAGCACGCGTAGCCCGGATGAGCGCAGCGAAATCCGGGGCCGCCTTGACAACCGGCGCCGCCGTTCCCGGATTTCGCTTCGCTCATCCGGGCTACACGTGAAAGTCGGCGTCTGAGTTTCGAGCGCAGCATTTTGCTGGCGCTACTTGCGCGGATCGATCTCCTCATCGCGCATCGCCACGAAGATCAGCACCCCGAGGATCACCACGACGAAGCGGAAGGCGCTGGGCACGCCGTTCCATTGCGCCGATTGCCACATGCCGAACCACTCGCCGCCGATCGACATGAAGCCGACCTGCCAGAGCAGGAAGCCGAGCGTCAATCCGATGACGGCAAAGCTCTTGGCGCGATGAAACGTCGCGGCGTCGGCCTTGAGACGGCGCAGCAGCAGCACCGTGCCGATCCAGCACAGGATCGCGGTCGCGACCTCGGCGGCGATGATCAGCGCATAGGCCGCGTGATGCAGCGCCGGGCTGGCGATGGCGCGGTAGGTGATCGTCGAGCCGGCGAAGATGCTGTCCATCGACAGCACGTGCTGCACGAAGACGAAATTCGTGCCGTAGTCGGTCAGGTTGCCGAAGGCAACGAGCGTCGCGAACAGCGCGATGGCCGCGACCATGACGATCTTCGCAAGCCGGATCGCGATCATGGATGGCGTGCCCCCCGCCCGTGGCAGCGCGAGGATAACAGGAGGCCTTCATGAATGCATCACGCCGCGCCGGCCGGGTGCAACGCCGATCCCGCGCCAAGCCGAGCCAGGCCCCGCGCGTGAGGCATCCAGATCGCTGAAGGACCCTCGGGCTAGCGCCGCCGACCGTGCCGCACGTCCGTCGCCGGCGCGTAGGTCGCCGCCGGCGGGTCGCTGATCACTGGATCGGTCAGCGGCGGCCAGGACGGCAGTAATGTCACCGGCGGCGGCGACGCTTTGCGGAAGCCGTAGCTTACCGCCGGCGCCGGCTCCGGCCATGGCACCAGGGCCTGCGCGGAAACGGCGTAAGTACCGGCGGCGGCGAGGATCGCGCCGGCAATCGCGAGCTTTTTCATGCGCATGATACCATCCAATCGGTTCGAGCTTCGTTGCCCACGGCTTTGCGTGGAGCGGCACATGTTTGGATGGAAAGCGCCAAGGCGCGGCGTGGTTCCGCCGGCGTGCGCGGCTTTCGCGGCGGGTCCGGGATTCTGCTTTATCGCGTTTGCGGACGGCGAACCGGTTTCCTTATCGCCTGGAAGCGGCTTATGCCGCCGCGCCGAGCCGCGCGCCAGGCTTGGTGCCTTTCGCATGCAGCCGACGCAAGGCGGCGAGGTTGGCCGCGACCGAGGCAATGCAGCAGCGCGACTTGCCGTCGGATTTCGCCTCGTAGAGCGCGGCGTCGGCGACCGCGAGCAGCACCTCGGCGTCGCCGCCGTGCTCGGGCGCCATGGCGATACCGACGCTCACCCCGATGCGCGCCGTCATGCCCTCGCCGAGCTCATAGGCCGGTACCAGCGCGTCGATCAGCCGCTGCCCCTTGGCCAGCGCCTGCTCGTGCGAAAGCCCCTCGGCCAGCACGACAAACTCATCGCCGCCGATGCGGGCGGCGAGCTCGGTGGCGGACAAACAGCGCTTGAGGCGATCGGCGAACATCATGAGCAGACGGTCGCCGCCGACGTGACCGAAGGTGTCGTTGACCACCTTGAAGTCGTCGAGATCGAGAAACAGCAAGGCGAGCACAGTGCCGTCGCGGCCGGTCGCGGCCAGCCGGGCATCGACCGCATCGACCAGCCCGGTACGGTTCGACAGGCCGGTGAGCGCGTCGTGCCGCGCACGATGGTCGTTCTCGCGTTCGGCGCGCATGGTCGCGATCAGCATCTTGTTGAGGCTGAAAGCGGCAACTGTCATGGCGGCGAGATAGAGCGGCACCTGCAGGAAGGCGATGTAGAACAGCGGCTCGCCGGACAGTATGGCGCCGGGGATGCACGGGCCGAGGCTGAGCAGGACCATGGTTGCGGCCAGCCGCGGCGCGCTGAAATTGCGGAAGCAGATGCCGCCGACCATCGCCGCCGCCGAGGTGCAGGCGACGGTGGCGGCGACCCAGTCGCCGCTCGCCATGCTGATGACGACGCCATAGCCGACGCTGGCGCTCCAGGCGAGGCCAAGCAGCAGATAGAGATCGGTCGGCGTCGCGCTGCATTGGCGTGCGGCGCGCCGCGCCAGGATCAGCACGGCAAGCCGCGCAAGGCAGACCGCGAGCTCGAAGACCAACCAGGCGATGAAGGGCGCGGTCTGCTGGCGCCAGGCGATCACCGCTGAAACCGCAACCGTGTTGACGACGCCGCCGGCGAAGACCGGCAAGGTTCCGAACAGGCTGCCGATCAGTGCGAAACGAATGCCTTCGGGCACCTCGGAACCGGCATCGGCCAGCCAGCGCGTCACGCGCCAGCGAGGCAAGCTGTATACTCCGGGTTGGCGCTGCATGGTTTCCCTGTCCTCGGTACAGGAAAACCGGCGCCGCTTAACAGCCGCTTAGGGCGGAGCGCCCGATTTTATCGTCCTGCATAAAAGGTAAACGGAACCCGACCCCGCCTCCGGCGGCGTCCCGGCGCAGGCGCTAACGCCACCGCCAACGGTCAAACCCGGGCCGTCCGTTGGCGGGCGGGGCTTCGTTGATCGCCCCTTGGAACAGGTTCTCGAAGTTCTGCGGCGGCCGCCGGTGCGTGCGAATGTGGCGGCGCTGATGCCGGCTCGTCCGTGGCGCCGCATGCGGACGTTCGCCGGTGACCACGATCTTTGTGTCCTTGCGGTTCGCCTTCACCAGCGCGAACAAGGTCGCCGCGTTCTGCGGATGCAGGCGGATGCAGCCATGCGAGGCCGGGCGGCCCAGATGGGATATCTCGTAGGAGCCGTGGATGGCATAGCCGCCGTCGAAGAAGATCGAATAGGGCATCGGCGACCAGTCGTATTTGCGCGAGTACCATTTGCGCGCCAGCCGTTGCGGCCGATAGGTACCGTTCGGCGTGCGATAGCCCCAGCGCGCGGTCGAGACCGGCCAAGTGTAGCGGGTCATGCCGTCGACCTCGACCGTGAGCCGCTGCGCGGTCTTGTCGACCGTGACCACGATGCCGGCATCGGCACGGGCAAGGCCGCAGAGCAAGAAAACGGCGACGGCAATGGCAGTGGCAAAACGCGGCATGGCATCATTCCAACATTCGCGAGGAGCACGCCTCCTCCCGTGCAGTCGCCCTCAGCGGGCAGGTTAGTGCGGTCACCCGCAGCGGGTCTTGCGCTCGCTCAAGGGCCCTGCCCGGATGCGACGCAAATCCGGCTTGCCGCGGTGCGGCCGCTTGTCCCGCGATGCGCCGGCCTTGGCGTTCGCCGGGGAAGCCTTTGAGGTGGCTTCGATTTTTTGTTTTGGGCGCCGGCCGTAAGGCGGCGCCGAATGGAACAAGCCTAAACCAAACCCCTGCAATTTACCTGACAGAACCGTGCGAAGCCGCTAGATCGTTCAATCATGGTTAGCCGGTTTGCGCTCATGTCGGGGATGGTGCTGGTTGTCGCAGCCGGCTGCTCGGCGTTTGCCGCACCCGATGGGGCGGCATCGAAACCGGCGGCCGCCACCGCGCCGGCGGCACCGGTTCGTCCCGTTGCCCCGACACCCGCGGTCGCCGCGTCGCCGGCACAACCGGCTGCGCCGGTCGTGGCGGCACCGTCCCAGCCGAAGCCCGCCCCAGTCGTTGCCGCGCCGCCGGCCAAGAAACCGGCCGCGGCCATCGTCCATCCGCCGCTGCCGCAGAAGCGGCCGAACATGGCGGAGGAAAAACTTCCGGCGACATACCTGTTCGCGCGCGTCAAGCTGCCGAGCACCGGCAAGCCGCGCGCCATCGGCTATTATCCGCGCGGCTGCCTGCAAGGCGCCATCGAGCTGCCGGTCGACGGACCGACCTGGCAGGTCATGCGCACCGCGCGCAATCGTAATTGGGGCCATCCGGAACTGGTCAAGTTCCTGGAACGCTTCGCACCGCTCGCCGCCAAGGCCACCGGCTGGCACGGCGTGTTGGTCGGCGACATGGCGCAACCGCGCGGCGGTCCGTTGCCCTATGGCCATATGAGCCATCAGATCGGGCTCGACGTCGATATCTGGTACATGCCGATGCCGGCCGATCGCCTGACCATCAAGCAACGCAACACCATTTCGGCCTCCAACTTGGTTGCGGCCGACGGCAAGCACGTCAACGACACCTGGTCGAAGGCCGATGCCGCCTTCATCCGTACCGCCGCCGAGCAGCCCGAGGTCGAGCGCGTACTGGTCAACGCGGCGATCAAGAAGAAGCTGTGCGAGATGGAGGGCAAGCATAAGCCCGCCTGGATGGACAAGGTGCGGCCCTGGTACGGCCATGCCGACCACATGCATGTGCGGCTCAAATGCCCGGCCAACTCGCCGCATTGCCGGCATCAGCCGCCGGTCCCCGACAGCGCCCAGTGCGGCAAGGCGCTCGACTACTGGTTCTCCGACCGGGTGCTGCATCCCAAGCCGAGCAAGAAGCCGTCCAAGCCGCGCAAGCCGATCACGCTCGCCGACCTGCCGGCCGCCTGCAAGAGCGTGGTCGACGCGCCGGCCAAGCACAGCGGCCTCACCGACATCGGGCAGTGACGACGCGATTGTCGGCGCTCACGCCACCGGCAGCACATTGGTGTATTTCACCTGCTCCAGAGCGAAGCTCGATTCGATCGAGGCGATGCCTTCCAGCCGCGTCAGCTTCTGTTTGAGGAATCGCTCATAGGCGGCGAGGTCCGGCACCACCACGCGCAGCCAGTAATCGCGCGGGCCGGTCATCAGATAGCATTCCAGCACTTCCGGCCAACGCGCGATGGTCTTGGCGAAGCGGTCCAGCAGCTCCTCGCGCTGCTTTTCCAACTTGATCGAGACGAACACGCTCACCGGCAGGCCGACCGCGCGCTGATCGAGCACCGCGACATAGCGCGCGATCACGCCGGCCTTTTCCAGAAGGCGAACCCGCCGCAGACAGGGAGAGGGCGACAGCCCCACCTTGGCGGCAAGATCGGCGAGGCTCATGCGGCCGTCGTCCTGCAGGTGGCGGAGAATTTTCAGGTCGGTGGCGTCCAGCGCTGTTGGCATGATCTGCCCATTTCAAGCTCATGATTGATAGAAACATCCAATACTGGCGTGAATAATAACGTGAATTAGCAAGCATCGCCAGCGCCGAATCCCCATAATTGCGCTGGATCCATCGCGCGCGGACCGGACGCCGATGCAGCAGCAAAATACCGACAGCGAGACCCTCGACATCCTTGGCGCGCTCGAGCGCAAGGTGCTCTGGCTGGCGAGCTGGACCATCCACAACGCCAATCACCTGCGCGAGACCGGCGACGGGCTGAAGGTCGGTGGCCACCAGGCCTCGAGCGCCTCGCTCGCCACCATCATGACCGCGCTCTATCTCGACGTGCTCAAGCCGGCCGACCGCGTGGCGGTGAAGCCGCATGCCGCACCGATCTTCCACGCCATCCAATATCTGCTCGGCAAGCAGACGCGTGAGCGGCTCGAGGCCTTCCGCGGCTACAAGGGCGCGCAGAGCTATCCCTCGCGCACCAAGGACACCGACGATGTCGACTTCTCCACCGGCTCGGTCGGTCTCGGCGTCGCGCAGACTTTGTTCTCCTCGCTGGTACAGGATTACGTGCGCGCGCACGGCTGGGGCACCGAGCGGCCGGAAGGGCGCATGGTGGCGCTGATCGGCGATGCCGAGCTCGACGAAGGCAATATTTTCGAGGCGATCCTGGAGGGCTGGAAACAGGGCCTGCGCAATTGCTGGTGGATCGTCGACTACAACCGGCAGAGCCTCGACGCGGTGGTGCGCGAAGGCCTGTGGCAGCGCTTCGAGGCGCTATTCCGCGATTTCGGCTGGCAGGTCGTCATCCTCAAATACGGCACGCTCTTGGAAGCGGCGTTCAAGGAGCCGGGCGGCGAGCGCTTGCGCGACTGGATCGCCAACTGCCCGAACCAGCTCTATTCGGCACTGGTGTTCGGCGGCGGCGCGGCCTGGCGCAAGCGGCTCGACGAGGACTTCGCCGGCGACAATGCGCTGCGCGAGCTGATCGGCAAACGCGACGACGAGCAGTTGGCGCGGCTCATGACCAATCTCGCCGGCCACGACCTGCCGACGCTGCTCAAAGCCTTCCACGCCGCCGACAACGACAAGCCGACCTGTTTCATCTGCTACACCGTCAAGGGTTACGGCCTGCCCTTCGCCGGCCACAAGGACAATCACGCCGGCCTGATGACGCCGGCGCAGATGGAGACCTTCCGCGCCGTCAACCGGGTGCGGCCGGGGCACGAATGGGACAAGTTCGAGGGCCTTTCGTTGCCGGCAGAGCGCCTGCAGGCCTATCTCGACGCGGTGCCCTTCGCCCAAGGCCCGAGCCGCCGGCTGAAGGCGCCGCCGATCAAGGTGCCCGAAGAGCTGCCGCTGCCGAAGCAGGCGCTGACGTCGACGCAGGCCGGCTTCGGCGCCATCCTCAACGATCTCGGCCGCGGCGACGACGACTTCACCCGCCGCATCGTCACCACCTCGCCGGACGTCACCGTCTCCACCAATCTCGGCGGCTGGGTCAACCGGCGCGGACTGTTCGCGCGCGAGGCGCTCGCCGACACCTTCAAGGCCGAGCGCATCCCCTCGACCTTCAACTGGGATTTCTCGCCGCGGGGCCAGCATATCGAGCTCGGCATCGCCGAGATGAACCTGTTCATCTTGCTCTCGGCGCTCGGCCTCTCGCACACCATCAATGGCGAACGGCTGCTGCCGATCGGCACGCTCTACGACCCGTTCATCGCGCGCGGGCTCGATGCCCTCAATTACGCCTGCTATCAGGACGCCCGTTTCATCCTGGTGGCGACGCCGTCCGGGATCACGCTCGCCGGCGAGGGCGGCGCGCACCAGTCGATCGCCGAGCCGCTGATCGGCCTGGCGCAGGACGGTCTCGCCGCTTTCGAGCCGGCCTTCGTCGACGAATTGGCGGTAATCCTGCGCTGGGCCTTCGCCTATATCCAGAAGGACGGCGATGCCGCGCCGTCGGAACCCAACTGGTTGCGCGACGAGACCGGCGGCTCGGTCTACTTGCGGCTATCGACGCGGCCGATCGAGCAGATCGCGCGCACGATCGACGACGACCTGACGCACGCCGTCGTCGATGGCGCCTATTGGCTGCGCAAGCCGGGCCCGAATGCGCAGGTGGTCGTCGCCTATACCGGCGCCATCGCGCCGGAGGCGATTGCCGCCGTCGGCCTGATGGCGGAGGACCGCCGCGACGTCGGCCTGCTCGCCGTCACCTCGGCCGACCGGCTCAATGCCGGCTGGACCGCGGCGCAGCGCGCGCGCGAGCGCGGGCTCGTTCATGCGCGCTCGCATATCGAGCGTCTGCTCGCCGAGGTACCGCCGCATTGCGGCCTGGTCACCGTACTCGACGGCCATCCGGCGACGCTGTCCTGGCTGGGCGCGGTCTGCGGCCATCGCACGCGTGGGCTCGGCGTCGAGCATTTCGGCCAGACCGGTGCGCTCGCCGAGCTCTATCGGCACTACGGCATCGATGCCAACGCCATCGTCGCCGCGGCGCAAGCGATTGCGCCCGGCCGGCCGATCCGGCACCTGAAGGCGCTGCCGTGATGATCCTCGCCCCGCGTGCAGGGAGAGAGGCAGCCAGTATGCGGCGAGACTTTAGCCCGCCAGCTCCGGCATGCCGAAGATCGTGCGCAAGATGGCGAAGAAGACGATGGCCTCGATCACCATCACGCTGACCACCACGGCGATGGTGTAGAACAGCGCCTTCTCCGGCGACGGCTTCATCAGCGCCACGATGCCGGTGTGCAGCAGGTAGAGGCTGTAGAGTCCGAGCAGGCCGAGGATGGCGAGCGCCGGAATAAGGTTGAACACGCCGGCGAGCCAAGCCGCCGTCGGCGCATAGGCCGCCACCTTCATCGCATTCTCGATGTTCTTCTGCGCCCCGAACATGCCGGCGAGGAAATCGATGATGTAGGCGACCACCACCACGCTGACCAGCGTCAGCACATAGCTGAAGATCGCGTGCACGAGGCCGGCGCCGAAGCCGATGCGGAACGGCCCGAAGCCGAGGACGGATTCGCCGATGAAGGTGCAGATCGGCGGAATGGCCGCCAGGATCGCGACGTAGCTCGTCAGCAGATAGCGGATGTCGCCCGGCTCGCGCGCGATCGCCGACCATTCCTGCTTGGGCTGCAATATGATCGCCTTGGCCCGCGCAACAATGTCCATGTGGGTCCCCCTGAATGACTGCGGTCAGTTTTTGGCGTCTTGCAAGATCATCGCCGCGCCTTTTTCGGCGATCATGATGGTCGGTGAATTGGTATTGCCCGAGGTGATCGACGGCATCACCGAGGCATCGACCACGCGCAGGCCTTCGAGGCCGATCACCCGCAGCCGCGCGTCGACCACCGCGTTGACGTCGTCGTCGCGGCCCATGCGCGCGGTGCCGACGGGGTGGAAGATGGTGGTGCCGATATCGCCGGCCGCGTGCTCCAAGCCCGCCTCGTCGTCGTCCGCTACCCCCGGCCCGGGCAGATATTCGGCCGGCGCGTAGGGCTTGAGCGCCGGCTGCGCCGAGATCGCGCGCGTGATGCGGATCGACTGCGCGGCGATACGGCGGTCTTCCGGCGTCGCCAGATAGTTCGGATGGATCGCCGGCGCCGCCGCCGGATCGGTCGACTTGAGCTTGAGCCAGCCGCGGCTGGTCGGCCGCAGATTGGCGACGCTCGCCGTGAAGGCCGGGAACGGGTGCAGCGGGTCGCCGAACTTCTCGAGCGAGAGCGGCTGGATGTGATACTGCAGATTGGGCCGCTCCTGCGCGGGATCGGACTTGGTGAAGGCGCCGAGTTGCGACGGCGCCATGGTCAGCGGCCCGCGCCGGAACAGCGCATAATCGAGGCCCATCTTGGCGCGCCCGAACAGCGAGGCATACATCTCGTTCAGGGTGCGGATGCCGCGGACCTTGTAGATCAGCCGCAATTGCAGATGGTCGTGCAGATTGGCGCCGAGGCCGGGCTTATCGAGCACGATGGGAATACCGAACTCGTTCAGGTGCCCGGCCGGCCCGACGCCCGACAGCATCATGATCTGCGGCGAGCCGAGCGAACCCGCCGCCATCACCACCTCGCCGCGGCATTTGGCGCTGCGCGCCACCCCGTTCTGGCGGAAGCGGACGCCTGCGGCCCGCTTCCCCTCGAAGATCAGCCCTTCGACCAGGCAGCCGGTTTCCAGCCGCAGATTCGGCCGGTTGAGCACGGGCTTCAAGAAGCCGCGCGCCGCCGACCAGCGCCAGCCGCGCTTCTGGTTGACGTGGAAATAGCAGGAGCCCTCGTTGTCGCCGGTGTTGAAATCGGGGCAGGGCTTGATGCCGTATTGCGCCGCCGCCTCCCGCCAGGCGTCGAGAATCGCCCAGGAGAGGCGCGGGAACTCCACCCGCCATTCGCCGCCCACGCTGTGATGATCGCTGGCGCCGAGGAAATGATCCTCGTGCTGCTTGAAATAGGGCAGTACGTCCTCCCAGGACCAGCCGGGCAGGCCGAGCTGGCGCCAATGGTCGTAGTCGCCGGCCTGGCCGCGCATATAGACCATGGCATTGATGGCCGAGGAGCCGCCGATGACCTTGCCGCGCGGATAATTGAGGCTGCGGCCGTTGAGCCCCGGCTCGGGCTCCGTCTTGAACATCCAGTCCGAGCGCGGATTGCCGATGGCGAACAGGTAGCCGACGGGGATGTGAAACCAGATCCAGTTGTCGCGCCCCCCGGCCTCCAGCACCAAGACGCGCTTGCCGGGGTCGGCGGACAGCCGATTGGCCAGCACGCAGCCCGCGGAGCCGGCGCCCACGACGATGTAGTCAAACTCGCCTTCAATCGGCACAGTCTGCGACATGGCCCGTTCTCAATAGCCCAAACCAGTCTAGACTTCGAGGGGCTTCGCGCCTCGCTGCGCCGCAGCAAGGCGCTACAGCAAGGCTGACATGCATCATGACGGCGTTTGATCTTCATCAACATCATGCGATAGGCCCTGTGGAATCTGCGCTTAAAATTTGAGCGCACAATTGGAGAGCATCTCATGACAACGCGTGTCCGGGCACGCGCCCAATCTCGTATTGCCAAGTCGCCGCGCGGTATCGCCGTGCTGCGCGATCCGCTGCTCAACCACGGCACCGGCTTCAGTGAAAAGGAACGCGACCGGCTCGCCCTGCGCGGCCTCTTGCCGCCCACCGTGCTGCCGATGAAAGCGCAGGCCGAACGCGTGCTGACCAATCTGCGCCGCGCGCCGGACGACCTGGAAAAATACGTCGCGCTGAACGCCCTGCATGACCGCAACGAGGCGCTGTTCTTCCGCGTGGTCACCGACAATATCGACGAGATCCAGCCGATCATCTACACGCCGACGGTGGGGCTCGCCTGCCAGCGCTTCGGCTACATCTTCCAGCGCCCGCGCGGCCTGTTCATCAGCGCCAAGGATCGCGGCCGCATCGCCGAGCTCCTGTCCAACTGGCCCTACCGCGCGAAGCTCATCGTCGTCACCGACGGCGAGCGCATTCTCGGCCTCGGCGATCTCGGCGCCAATGGCATGGGCATTCCGGTCGGCAAACTGTCGCTTTATTCGGCCTGCGCTGGCGTACATCCGGAACAATGCCTGCCGGTGATGCTCGACGTGGGCACCAACAACGAGGAGCTGCGCAACGACCCCTATTATGTCGGGCTGCGCCGCAAGCGGCTGACCGGCAAAGCCTATGACGACCTGGTCGACGAATTCATCACCGCCGCGCGCAAGGTGTTTCCCGGCGTGCTGATCCAGTTCGAGGATTTCGCCAACCACTCGGCCTTCCGGCTTTTGCACAAATATCGCGACCGCGCCTGCGTGTTCAACGACGACATCCAGGGCACCGCGGCGGTGGCGCTCGCCGGCCTGTTCTCGGCGCTGCGCATCAAAGGCGGCAAGCTCTCCGAGCAGACGCTGCTCTTCCTCGGCGCCGGCGAAGCGGCGACCGGCATCGCCGACCTCGTCGTCTCCGCCATGATGGCGGAAGGCATGAGCGAGGCCGATGCCCGCCGGCGCAACTGGCTGGTCGATTCGCGCGGCCTGGTGGTGAAGGGCCGCGCCGGGCTCACCGCGCACAAATTGCCTTACGCGCACGAGCATGCCGCGATCGGCGACTTCCCCACCGCGATCCGCGCGTTGCGGCCGACGGCGATCATCGGCGTCGCCGCGGTCGGCGGCACCTTCACGCCCGAGGTGCTGCGCAGCATGGCCGAGATCAACCGACAGCCGATCGTGTTCGCGCTGTCCAACCCGACCTCGAAGGCGGAATGCTCGGCCGAGGAGGCCTATCGCGCCACCGACGGCCGCGCGCTGTTTGCCTGCGGCAGCCCCTACGATCCGGTCACCCTCAACGGCAAGACCTTCGTGCCGCGCCAGGGCAACAACTCCTACATCTTCCCCGGCGTCGGCCTGGGCGTCATCGCCAGCGGCTCCAAGCTCGTCACCGACGAGATGTTCATGGCGGCGGCGCGCACGCTGGCGCAACTGGTGACCAAGGAGGACCTCGACCAGGGCAGCCTCTATCCGGCGCTGCCGCGCATCCGCGAGGTCTCCGCGCACATCGCGGCGGCGGTGGCGAAGGTCGCCTACAAGCGCGGGCTGGCGAAAGGCAAGGCGCCGAAGAACCTGATGGCCCTGGTCAAGTCGCAGATGTACGACCCGCGCTACTGAGTGGCGCATATTCGGGCGTGGCGTCGCAGGTGACAAACGCGCTGGACCTGATAGTCTAGCGCCTGACCTGCGGCGCGCCCTGTGCGAGCGCCCGCCAAGACGGAACGACGGTTCCGACCTCCGGTCTGATCTCAATCGCGATCCGACGCCAGCCGGCGCACCATTGTGTGCCCGAGGAGAACCGCCATGTTTCTACGGCTCATTGCCGTTTTCGCTCTCTTGTTGGCCGGGGCCGCCGCCCCGCAGCCGGCCGCGGCCGCCGACAGCCTCACCGTCTTTGCCGCCGCCTCCATGCGCAACGCGCTCGACGACGTCGATGCCGCCTTCAGCAAGGCGACCGGCGTCAAAGTCGTCGCGAGCTATGCCGCAAGCTCGGCGCTTGCCAAGCAGATCGCGCAGGGCGCGCCGGCCGACGTCTTCGTCTCGGCCAACATCAAGTGGATGGATTTCCTTGCGAAGCAGAAATTGATCCAGCCGGCGACGCGCATCAACCTACTCGGCAACGCCCTGGTGCTGATCGCGCCGAAGACCTCCAAGCTCGGTCACGTCGACATCGGCAAGGGCTTCGACATCGCCAAGCTCGCCGGCGATGGTCGCATCGCCGTCGCCGATACCGCGGCGGTGCCGGCCGGCCTTTACGCCAAGGCGGCGCTGACGGCGCTCGGCGCCTGGCAGGCGGCCGAGCCGAAGCTGGCGCAAGCGGAGAATGTGCGCGCGACGCTATCCTATGTGGCGCGCGGCGAGACGCCGCTCGGCATCGTCTATTCCACCGACGCCAAGATCGAGCCGAAGGTGAAGATCGTCGGCATCTTCCCGGAAAGCTCGCATCCGCCGATCACCTATCCGGTCGCGGCCATTGCCGGCGCCACGAGCAAGCACATCGCGCGTTATCTGCATTTCCTGCGGACGCCGGCCGCCAAGGCGATCTTCGAGACATACGGCTTCAGCTTCCTGGTGCCACCGAAGGCGTCGTGAGACTTGCTTAACCTCTCCGCCCAGGACTGGACCGCCATCGCGCTGTCGCTGCGCATCGCCGTGGTGGCGACGCTGGTGGCGACGCCCTTCGGCATCGCGCTGGCGCTCGTGCTGGCGCGCAAGGATTTCTGGGGCAAGTCGCTGGTCGACGCCCTTGTCCACCTGCCGCTGGTGCTGCCGCCGGTGGTGACCGGCTATCTGCTGCTGATCACACTCGGCCGCCGCGCCCCGGTCGGCGCCTTCCTCGCCGATCATTTCGGCATCGTCTTCGCCTTCCGCTGGACCGGCGCGGTGATCTCCTGCGGGGTGATGTCGTTTCCGCTGATGGTGCGGGCGATCCGGCTGTCGATCGAGGCGATCGACCGAAAATTGGAGGACGCCGCCGCCACGCTCGGCGCCAATCCGTTCTGGGGCTTCCTCACGGTGACGCTGCCTTTGGCGCTGCCGGGCATCATCGCCGGCATGATGCTCGCCTTCGCCCGCGCGCTCGGCGAATTCGGCGCCACCATCACCTTCGTCTCCAATATCCCGGGCGAGACGCAAACCATCTCGGCGGCGATCTATACGCTGACCCAGGTCCCGGGCGGCGATGCCGCCGCGCTGCATCTCGTCGTCGTGGCGGTCATCATCTCGGTCGCCGCGCTCGTCGCCTCGGAATGGTTCGCCCGCCGCGCCACCGCCCGACTGCACGGGACCTGACGATGCTGACGGTCGACGTCGACAAACGGCTGGGCGACTTCGCACTGCACGCAGACTTCGCGGTCGAGGGCGGCGCCACGGTGCTGTTCGGCCCGTCCGGCTCCGGCAAGACCAGCCTCATCAACATGCTGGCCGGGCTGTCGCGCCCCGACCGCGGCCGCATCACGCTCGACGAGGCGGTGCTGTTCGACGCCGAAGCGCGCATCGATCTGCCGGCCTGGAAACGGCATATCGGCTGCGTGTTCCAGGAAGGCCGCCTGTTCCCGCACTTTTCGGTGCGGCGCAATCTCGACTATGGGCGCTGGATGAGCGGGCAGGCCTTCGATCCCAAGGCCTTCGCGCGCGTGGTCGGACTGCTCGACATCGGCGCGCTGCTCACGCGCCGGCCGGGCCGGCTGTCCGGCGGCGAGCGGCAGCGGGTGGCGATCGGCCGCGCGCTGCTCATGCAGCCGCGGCTCCTGCTGCTCGACGAGCCGCTCGCCTCGCTCGATGCCGCGCGCAAGGACGAGATCCTGCCCTATCTCGAGCGGCTGCGCGACGAGGCGCGGGTGCCCATGATCTATGTCAGCCACGACGCCGCGGAGGTGCAGCGCATCGCCACCCGCGTGCTGCGCGTCGACGGCGGCCAGGTGACGGCGATGGGCAGTGTCGAACAGCTGAGCAGATAATACCGTTCGTCCCCGCGAAAGCGGGGATCCAGCACTGGATTCCCGCTTGCGCGGGAATGAACGGAGATTTTGGCTCAGGCTGCGGCTACAATTCCAAGCATGTACCCACCCGCCCGCATCGTCTGCCTCACCGAAGAGACCGTGGAGACGCTCTATCTCCTCGGCGAGCAACACCGCATTGTCGGCGTCTCCGGCTATGCCGTGCGGCCGCCGCAGGTGCGCAAGGAAAAGCCGCGGGTGGCGGCCTTCATCTCCGCCGACGTGCCGAAGATCCTGGCGCTCGAACCCGACCTGGTGCTCACCTTCTCCGACCTGCAGGCCGACATCGTCGCCGATTTGATCCGCGCCAATGTCGCCGTGCATGCCTTCAACCAGCGCGACCTCGCCGGCATCTACGCCATGATCCGCACTCTCGGCGCGCTGGTCGGCGCCGGCGGCAAGGCCGAGGCGCTCGCCGCGTCGCTTTCGGCACGCGTCGAAGCGGCGCGGGCGCGCGCCGCGCAGCTGCCACGCCGCCCGCGCATCTATTTCGAGGAATGGGACGAGCCGATGATCTCCGGCATCGGCTGGGTCTCGGAGCTGATCGCTGCCGCCGGCGGCATCGACGTGTTCCCGGAGCTCGCCGCCAGGAAGAACGCCAAGGACCGCATCGTCACCGCCGACCGGGTGATCGCCGCCAGGCCCGACATCATCGTCGGCTCCTGGTGCGGCAAGAAATTCGTGCCGGCGAAAGTGGCGGCGCGGCCGGGCTTTGCCGATATTCCGGCGGTCGCCGGCGGCTTCCTGCGCGAGGTCAAGTCGACGCTGATTTTGCAGCCCGGACCGGCGGCACTGACCGAAGGGCTCGACGGGCTCGCCGCGATTGTCACCGACTGGCTTGCCACAGCGCCGGGCCGGCGCGAGACCTAGAGTGCGATCCAGCTAGGCTGAATCGTACCAACAACCGTTCGTCCCCGCGAAAGCGGGGACCCACGGCCAAATAGAAGGCTTTCCATTGTCGCCCCTGGATTCCCGCTTTCGCGGGAACGAACGGGGTTTGTTTAATCTCGGCGGATCAAACGCTAACCGACCAGCTTCATCACCCGGTGCCAGAGCGCCTGCGCACGCTCGGCGAAGTTCGACGGTTCGTCAGGCTCGGCCAGCCGCAGGCCGACCGTCTGGACGCGGCCGTTATCGACCTTGTGGGCGACCAGCGCGATCGGTCCCAGTTCGACCACATCGGCGGTCTTGAGCGGACGCGCGAGGTGCTCCGCGAAATAGTCGTTGAGCGTCACATCGGCGTGATTGGCCGCCACCTGCAGTCCGTAGATGTCGGCCAGCGCGCCGAGCGTGGCCGTGCCCGGCACGAAGAAATCGCCGAGCAGATGCGGATCGGGTGCGCGCGGCGGCGGCATGTCGACGAAGAAGCGATCGAGTGCCGGCGCCTTTTCCGGCGGCGCCAGCAGGTAGACGTAATCCCCTTCCCTGAGCGGCTGCGCCTCGCCCGGCGTCAGGATGTTTTCGTTGCGCACCACCAAGGTCGGCCGCGCCCAATTGGGGATGATGCCGCGCCGCATATAGGGGCTGTTGGGCGTCACCGGATAGCCGACGATCTCGCGCGTCAACTGTCCGGGCAGGTCGAGCTCGACGCGGCGCGGCAGCGGATCGTTGCGCGCAAAGGAAATATCGAGCTTGCGCGCGGCAACCGCCACGGTCCAGCCTTGGATCAATAGCGACGACAGCACCACCACGAAGGCGACGTCGAAATAGAGATAGGCCGCCGGCAGGCCGACCAGGAGCGGGATCGAGGCGAGGAAGATCGCCACCGCGCCGCGCAGGCCGACCCAGGAGATGAACAGCTTCTCGCGCATCTGGAAGCCGAACGGCGCCAGGCACAGGAACACCGCCGCCGGCCGCGCGACCAGCATCAGCACCAGCGCCACCACGACGGCACCGAACAGGCTGTCGCCGACGCGCTGCGGCCAGACCAGCAGGCCGAGCAGCACGAACATGACGATCTGCGCCAGCCAGGTAATGGCATCGAGAAACGCCACCACCGAGCGCAGCGCGCGCATCGGCCGGTTGCCCACCACCAGGCCGGCGAGATAGACGGCGAGGAAGCCGGAAGCATGTACGGCATTGGCGAAGGCGAACACGGCGAGCGCGCTCACCGCCACGAACGGCGCATGCAGGCCCTGCGGCAGGTCGATCTTGTTGAGCACCGCAGTGATGACGCGACCGCCGGCATAGCCGATGACGCAGCCGAGCGCGGCGTCGCGCAGAAGCGTCATCAAGGCGTGCGACCAGGTGTGGTCGCCGACGCTGAGGAACTCGACCAGCAAGAGGGTGAGGAACACGGCGAAGGGATCGTTGGTGCCGGACTCCACCTCGAGCGTCGCGCGCACGCGCGGGCGCAGGCGCAGGCCGCGCGCATTGATCAGAAAGAACACCGCGGCGGCATCGGTTGAGGCGACGACGGCGCCGACCAGCAGCGCTTGCGTCCACTCGATGCCGAGCGCCCATTTGGCCACCGGCGTGGTGATCAGCGCCGTCACCAGCACGCCGACGGTCGCCAGCATCAGCGACGGCGCCAGCACGTTGCGGAAACTGGCGAAGCGGGTGCGCAGGCCGCCGTCGAACAGGATCAGCGCCAGCGCGATCGAGCCGACGGTATAAGCGGTGCCGACATCGTTGAACTTGAGGCCGCCGGGACCGCCCTCGCCCGCCAGCATGCCGACGAGCAGGAACACCAGCAGCAAGGGCGCGCCGAAACGCAGCGCGATCAGGCTCGACAGAATGCCGGCCAGCACCAAGAGGCTGCCGAGCAGAATGGCGACGCTGATGAAATCGAGTGTGGCCATGGCGGCTTTACGAATCCTCCGTCGCCATTGGAAGCATTCGGCCGCTCAAGGGCAATGGGAATTGCGGCGCGACCGGCACCAAAACGCCGCGTGGCGACCGGACCGCCGGCCAAATGCGCAAGGCCTGCTGCTTAAAACGCCAGGCTCGGCAGCCAGGTAGCGATCTTGGGGAACCAGACCAGGAGCAGCACCCCGATCAGCATGATCACCCAATACGGCGTCGAAGCGTGGAAGATCTGCCAGACGGAAATGTCGTCGTCGTCAATCGCCGCCTTCACGGTATAGACGATCAGCCCGAACGGCGGCGTCAGCAGCCCGGCCTCGATCGCCAGGATGCCGATGATGGCGAAGGCGATGGGGTCGAAGCCGACCTTGATGGCGATTGGCTCGAAGATGGTCGCCGTCAGCAGCATGATGGAGATGGAATCGATGACCATGCCGAGCACGAACCAGATCAGCACCATGGCCAAGCAGGATGAGGCCGGGCGCCAGGCCGCTGCCGATGAAGAAATTCTGGATGGCATTGGTGACGCCGGTCATCGCCAGCGAGCGCGAATAAAGCTGCGCCGCCACCAGCAGCACCAGGATCGGCGCCGAGGTGCGGCCGACCGAGAGGATTGAGTCGATGATCCCGCGCATCCGCATGCCCTTGAGGATCGCCATCACCAGCCCGATGAAGGCGCCGGCGCCGGCGCCCTCGGTCGGGGTGAAAATGCCGAACCAGATGCCGCCGAGCACCGCGACGACCACCAGGGCGATGCCGCCGCCGCTGCCCCAGGCCTGCAGACGGGTCGATTCCGGCTCGTCCTCGATCGCCGCGACCTGCGCAGCGCCGACCGTGGACATCGCCGCACCCTGCCCGCGCGCGCCGCCGACCTTGTAGGGCTGCAGCACGGCGACAACGAGCGCGTAGATGCAGTAGAGGCCGGCGATCATGATGCCGGGCAGCACGCCGGCGAGGAAGATCTGGCCGATCGACTTCTCGGTGAGGATGCCCCAGACGATCATCAGCACGCTCGGCGGGATCAGCATACCGAGGCAGGAGGAGCCGGCCACCGTGCCGAGCGCGAAGGCGCGGTCGTAGCCGTGGCGCTTCATCTCCGGATAGGAGATGCGTGAGAAGGCCGCGGCGCTGGCGATGCTGACGCCGGTGACGAAGGAAAACAGCGCATTGCCCAGCACGGTGGCGATCGCCAGGCGCCCCGGGATGCGGCTAAGGCCGCGATTGATGCCCTTGTAGACGTCGGTCACCGCGCCGGAGCGGCCGATGAACTCGCCCATCAGCATGAACAGCGGGATGACGGCGAACACGTAGTCGCGCAATGCTTCGTAGGCGGTCGAGCCCAGCATGCTGGTGACGACATGGAAATCGCCGGTCACCATGTAGATGCCGATCGCGCTGGCGATGCCCAGCGCGATGGCGATGTGCACGCCGAAGGCGACCATCACCAAGAGCGTGGTGATCAGCACGACGGCGACGTCGACGCTAAACACGATGCGTGCCCCTCACGATGTGCCCCCGCGCGACCCCGCTCACAGCGGACCGTGCTCTTCCTTCGCGAAAACTTCGGCTTCCGTCGGCGGCGGCGTGCTGCCGAACAGGTCGATATAAGCCAGCACCAGATAGTTCAGGATCGCCAAGGCGGAGCCGATCAGGATCATGAAGCGGGTCGGCCAGGACGGAATGTGCAGGGCGCCCTCGCCCTCGAATTCGCCGCCGGTCCAGGAATCGATCGCCAGCTTCCAGCCGCCGAGGATGATGATGAGGAAGAAGGCGGCGCCCAGCAGATAGCCGATCGCCAGCACGACCCGGCGGGCCTTCAGCGGCAGCAGGTCGACCAGGAAGTCGGCGCTCAGCATCGAGCGGCTGCGGATGGCGTAGCCCGCCTGCAGGAACACGATCATGACGATGGAATTGGCGACGATCTCGCGCGTGCCGTTGAGCGGATCGTCGAACAGCGTGCGGCTGGTGATGTCGGCGATGATGATGAAGGTGAGCACGAAGGCCCAGGCCGCCGCCAGGACCATCAGCGTCTTCGCGATCTTGTCCGAGAGCTGGACGAGCGACATCGGGGTGCAGGCCGTTCGATTTTGCGGGCAATGACCGGCCGGAGCCTCAAGGGTTCCGGCCGGTTCGATCGCAGATCGCGCTGTCTCAGTGCTTGACGATCTTGTAGCGCACCGGCCACTTGTAGCCGTACTTCTCGGCGGCCTGGAGCGTCAGGTTGAGCACCTTGACCGCCGGCAAGCCCTGCTTTTCCAGCTCGTCGGCATGCTGCTGCGGCCAGTCCTTCAGCGACTCGGCCCATTCCTTGCGCACCGCGTCGGGAAGCACCTTCACGTGGATCAACTTCTTCAGCTTCTCCACGTCGCTGCCGTAGCGCGCCTTGTTGTTGGAGCCGGTGAGCTGCTCGAAGTCGTGCGCGACGCCGAGCATGATTTTCTGCACGTCCGGCGGCAGCCTCTTCCAGGTGTTCAGATTGATGGTGAGGCCGTGCCAGGTGATCGAGCCGAAGCCGATCATGGTGTAGTAGGGGCCGGGCTCATAGAGCTTGAGGTTCACCCAGGCGCTGGGGAACATGATCCAGCCTTCGTACACGTGGGTCTTCATGCCGGTATAGGCCTCCGGCAGCGAGCCCTGCACCGGCGTGACGCCGGCATATTTCAGCCAGTTGAGATTGAGGCCGGCGCCGGCGATCTTGATGCCCTTGAGGTCGGAGACCTTGTTCCAGTCGAACGAGGTGCCGAGGTTGTAGCCGCCGTCGGCGATGTGCGCCAACAGCTTCTGATTATATTTTTTCTCGAAGACGTCGGTGAGATACGGCACCTGCTTATAAACGTCTTCCGCGATCTTCAGGCTGACCGTCGGGTCCATGGTGCCGAACGGCAGCATGACCTGGAAGGCGTGCAGCGGCAGCTTGGCGGGCTCGAAGCAGAAGCAGAAGCCGCCAATGTCGATGATGCCGTTCTGGACGCCTTCAAGGGTCTCGGTCACCTTGACGATCGAGCCGCTGTAGCCCTCGACCCAGTTGATCTTGTACTTGGTTTGCGCCTCGACGCGCTTCTTCAGCTCGGGCTCGAAGAAGTTCTTCATCAGGCCGGCATAGACCACGCCCGGCGGATGTCCGGTCGCGATACGTAGCGTGATGGTTTGCGCTTGGGTGCTCGATGAAAAGGTCGCCGCCCCAAGCGTCAGCGCCAGCACCGCGGCCAGCGCAAATCGCTTTCCGTGCATTGTCCGATTTCCTCCCATGTGATGTTCTTATTGAACATTTCGTATGGCGAAACTTATCGCATTTCGTCCGCGTAAAGTCTTACACACTTCACGCAAGGTGCCTAGGCCGGGAACATAAGGCGCCGTGCGGGCGGCGCGGGCTCGCTGATGATTTCCGCGTCATTCCGGGACGGCCGCCGACGCCCGAAGGGCGAAGGCGGACGGGCCCGGAATCCAGGGCGACTGAGCTACTGCGTGATCTGATCGTAGAGATCGAGCCACTGCGGGTTCGATTGTCCAATCAGACGCAGTTTCCATGCCCGCCGTCATTTCTTGATATCCTTCTCGCGGATGATGGCATTGGTCGGATCGTCATAGGCCTCGAACCAAACCAGCCGACCGATGCGATAGCGACTGGTGAACCCGCGAACGACCTTGTTCTTGTGCTCATAAACGCGGCGGACGAGGTCATTCGTTACGCCGAGATAGAGAGTGCCGTTACGATCGCTGGCCAGGAGATACACATAGTAGGCCATGCAAAGCGGCCCCTGGATTCCGGGCTCGCTCGCTACGCGAGCGCCCCGGAATGACTGTAATTGGTTTTGCCAAGCAAACAATTATCGCCGTCATTCCGCGACGCCGCGAAGCGGCGGGCGCGGAATCCAGAACACCACGGCAGGGGCGATCGAACCGGTACGAGAGGCCGTACGACTTAGCCCCAGCAATCCGGGCTCGCGGCCTTCGGCCGCGCCCCGGAATGACAAGGCTCAGAAATTCACCTTGTCGCCGCCCTTGAGCGCGAGGATCTCGCGCGCCTCGTCGGAGCTCGCCACTTCGAGCCCGAGCCCTTCGATGATCTTGCGCACCTTGGTGACCTGCTGCGCGTTCGACTCGGCAAGCTGGCCGGCGCCGATCCACAGCGAGTCCTCCATGCCGACGCGCACATTGCCGCCCATGGCGAGCACGATGGAGGCGACGCGCATCTGCGCGCCGCCGGCGCCGAGCGCCGACCATTCATAGTTGTCGCCGAGCAGGCGGTCGGCGGTGCGCTTCATCATCAACACGTCTTCCGGATGCGTGCCGATGCCGCCGAGGATGCCGAACACCCCCTGCACGAACAGCGGCGGCTTCACCAGGCCGCGGTCGAGGAAGTGGCGCAGCGTGTAGAGATGGCCGACGTCGTAGCACTCGATCTCGAAACGGGTGCCGTTCTCGGCGCAGGTCGAGAGGATGTATTCGATGTCGGCGAAGGTGTTCTTGAACATGCCCTTCTTCGATCCTTCGAGATACGGCTCCTCCCAGTCGTATTTGAACTTGCCCTTGTAGCGCGGGATCATCGGGTAGAGCCCGAAATTCATCGTGCCCATGTTGAGCGAGGCGACCTCCGGCTTGAAGGTCGCGGCGGGCTTGACGCGCTCCTCCGCCGTCATGGTCGGTGCGCCGCCGGTGGTGATGTTCACCACCACGTTGGAGCGCTGCTTGATCACCTTGAGGAAGGGGGCGAAGGCCTCCGGCGACTGGTCGGGGCGGCCGTCCTGCGGATTGCGCGCATGCAGATGGACCACGGCGGCGCCGGCCTCTGCTGCGCCGATGGCGGCATCGGCGATCTCCTGCGGCGTCACCGGCAGATGCGGCGACATCGAGGGCGTATGGATGGAGCCGGTGATGGCACAGGTGATGATGACTTTGCGCTTCGCCATGGTGATGCGTTTCCCGGTGTAAAATCGACAAGCGTGGGGGACGGTTGGACTTGCGGCGCGATCCTAGAGTATCAGCAGGCCCCTAGTCACCCTCGCAAGGGTTGAGGAATCTGCAGTGGACCTCGTCGGTCGAGCGGCGGCTCTGCGCCGGTCCGGTATCCTGGTCGGCATCTTGTGCGGCATTGCCGCCGCGCTCGGCTGGGCCGCCGGCTTCGTGGCGGCCAAGCACGGCATCGGCGTCGGCTTCACGCCCGCCGACCTCGCCTTCCACCGCTTCTTCTGGACCGGCCTCATTCTGCTGCCGATGGCGCTGCGCGAGGGCCTGCGCAATCTCGGCGGCATCGGCTGGGGGCGCGGCCTGGTGATGAGCGTCTTGGCCGGGCCGCCGCAGGCGATGATCGCCTATAGCGGCTTCATCCTGGCCCCGCTCGGCCACGGCACCACCATCCAGCCGGCCTGCGCGGTGCTGTCCGGACTGATCCTCGCCAGCGTCGTCCTCGGCGAAGTCGCCACGCTGCATCGCATCGTGGGCGGCATGATCATCATCGCCGGCCTCGTCGTGTTCGGCGTCGAATCGCTCACCAGCATCGGCGCCGGCGGCATCGGCGGCGACCTCCTGTTCGCGGCCGCAGGGCTGTTCTGGGCCACTTTCGGCACGCTTTTGCGCTATTACCGCATGTCGGCCACCCGCGCCGTCGGCGTGGTGGCCGTGCTGTCGGTCGTCTTTTATGCGCCGGTCTACGTCGCCCTCGGCGGCTTCGCGCATCTGCTGCAATTGAGCCTCGCCGAGAACCTGATCCAGATCGTGGTGCAGGGCGCGCTGTCCGGCGTGCTGCCGATCTTTCTCTTCACCCGCGCCGTGATCCTGCTCGGCGCCGGGCGGGCGGCAACCTTCCCGGCGCTGGTGCCGGGCTTCGCGCTGATCGTCGGCTATCTCGCGCTCGGCATCGTGCCGAGCCTGCCGCAGCTCGCCGGCTTGGCGATCGTGATGGTGGGGTTCAGGTTCGTGGTGAAGTAGCCCTTGCCATTCCGGGGCGCGTGCGGAGCACGCGAACCCGGAATCCCGAGCAACATACGTTGTCGCCCTGGATTCCGGGCCCGGCGTGGAGCCTGTCATCGGGCCGCGCCTCGCGCGGACCCGGTGGCGCCGTCCCGGAATGACTAAGCCTCCGGCCCCGCATATTTCCCCGCCGTGTCGGGGAACATGGTCTTGATGATCTTGAACTTGGAAATATCCACCGTCGCGTCCATGTGCAGGAAGATCACGGCGTCGCGCAGCACCTTCTCGATGCCGAAGTCGAGCATGATGCCGTTGCCGCCGTGCAATTCCACCGCGTGCTGGGCGACCTTCATGATCTCTTCCGAGGCAAACATCTTGGCCATGTTGACCAGCGTCTCGGCTTCCGGCGCGTTGTCGTCGACCGCCCTCGAGGCGCGGATGAGCAGCGCCCGCACCGCCTCGATCTTGGTCGCCATCTCGGCCAGGCGCAGCGCCACCGCCTGATGCTTGATTAGGATCTTGCCGCCCTGCACGTAGTTCTGCACGTAGTCCGCGGTCGCCTCGAAGGCGCGCACGCCGACGCCGAGATTCTTCGCCGCCTGGATGATCTTGCCCGGGCGGAAATAGACTCCGGCCGAGCCGAGCGCACTGTCCTTCACCAGCAACTGGTCGTCCGGCACGAACATGTCCTCGAACGCCATCTCGCCGTTGTTCATGAAGCGGCAGCCGAGCGTCTCGTTGCAGCGCGCCACCGAAAACCCCTTGGTTTCGCGCGGCACCAGGAAGCTGGAGGTGCCCTGCAACATGCCGACCTTGGTGTTGGTGTTGGCATAGACGATATAGAGGCTGGCGTCGTAGCCGTTGGAGATGAACTGCTTGCGCCCGTTGATCACCCAGCCGCCGTCGACCTTCGCCGCCTTGGTCTGCATCGCCGCTTCCGGCACGTTGTAGGGCAGCCAGCGGTCGGAGGCGCCGCGCGGCTCAGTCAGGCAATGCGCCATGAGGAATTGCGGGTTCTGCACCAGTTGCGGAAACCATTTCTCCTGCAGATGACGCGGCGCGAACTGGCGCAGCAGCACCGAGACCTTCCAGTTCTGCACCATCTTGTCGGCAAGGCCGGAATCGCCGCGCGCGATCTCCTCGGCGATCATGGCGAAGGTCGACACCTCGGTGCCCGGCTCGAGCTCGACGCCGCCGAACTCCTCGGGCACGCCGAGGGTGCGGATGCCGATCTTGTCGGCCTCTTGCAGGATGCTCGCCGGCAGCCGGTCCTCCGGCACCATCGACCATTCGCGTTGCCAATCCTGGCGGATGAAAGGAAGAACCACCTCGTCGACGAAATCGCGGCAGCTCTGCCGCATCATGCGCTGTTCCTCGGACAATTCCCGGTCGTACATTGTGCATAACCCCTTGGGGCAGCCTGAGCGGATGCCCGGCCCATGCCCGATTCTGATATTGGTCCGCTTCGTGGGACGATTCCAAGGGGGTGAGGTCGAGAGCGCGCGATGACCCGCATGCAACAAGTGATCGCCACGATCGATCATGCCTTGTTGGCGGCCGGGCATGAGCTCGCCTCGATCTGGGTGCTGATCCAGTTCGGCGTCATCCTGCTGACCGCCGCGATCGCGATGCTGCTGGCGACGTTGATCCGGCGGCGCATCGATCTCGTCACCCATACCATGGGCTGGCCGGCGCTGCTTCGGCAGGAGATCCGGCTGTTCATGGCCAATCTCGGCGCGGTCATCTTCGTGCCGCTGGTGATGACCGCGCACGCGGTGATGGCGACCGCCACCTGGCCGAGTCGCTCCTATCTGCTCGGCGTCGCCGCCAGCCTCGCCACCGCCTGGGTGGTGATCGCGCTGGTCGCCGGCCTCATCCACAATCGCTTCGTCTATCGCCTGGTCGCCGGCTTCGCCTGGACCTGGGCCGCGCTCAACATCCTCGGCCTGCTGGAGCCGATCCGCGCCGCGCTCGATTCGTTCGGCGTGGTGATCGGCGGCTTGCGCGTCACGCCGCTGCTGCTGCTCAAGACCACCATCCTGATGCTGCTGACGCTGTGGGCGGCCAACGTCGCCGGCGACTTCCTGGAGCGGCGCGTGCGCGGGGTGGCCGACCTCACGCCCTCGATCCAGGTGCTGATGGGCAAGCTGATCCGGCTGATGCTGATCACCTTCGCCGTCCTGATCGTCCTGTCGTCGGTCGGCATCGACTTCTCCTCGCTCGCCTTCTTCTCCGGCGCGATCGGCGTCGGCGTCGGCTTCGGCCTGCAGAAGATCGTCTCCAACCTGGTGAGCGGCATCATCCTGCTCGCCGACAAGTCGATCAAACCCGGCGACGTGATCACGGTCGGGGATTCGTTCGGCTGGGTCGGCTCGATGGGCGCGCGCTACACCTCGGTGGTGACGCGCGACGGCCGCGAGTTCCTCATTCCCAACGAGGACTTCGTCACCCAACGCGTGATCAACTGGTCCTATTCCAATGCCGAGGTGCGCCTCGATGTCGAATTCGGCACCTCCTATCATTCCGATCCGCACAAGGTCTGCGCGCTCGCGGTCGAGGCGGCCAAGTCGATCGGCCGCATCCTGCCGGCGCCATCGCCGGTCTGCTACCTCAAGGCCTTCGGCAATTCCTCGCTCGATTTCACCCTGCGCTTCTGGATCCGCGATCCGATCGACGGCGTCGGCAATGTGCGCGGCCAGGTGCTGATGGCGCTGTGGGACGCCTTCAAGCGCGAGAACATCGAAATCCCGTTCCCGCAGCGCGACATCAACATGCGCACGCCGGTGCAGGTGGAGATCACGCGCGCGCAGCCGGCGCAAAGCGGAGCCTGAGTGCCATGCGGCGCGCGTTTGCGCTCCTCGTCTCGGCCATCGCCGTCCTTTCAGCGCATGAGGCCGTGGCGCAGTCCTCGACGGTCGTGCGCACCAGCCGCTACCCGATCGAGGGATCGACCGCCGCCGAGCTGCGCGCGCAGATGAAGCGGGACGGCCCGAAGGGAAGCTGGGCCTATACCCACTGGTATGTGCGCTGGACCGGCACCTGCCAGGTGTCGCTGCAGATCGACTACACCTATCCGCGCTGGATCAACGAAAAGCAGGCGCCGGCCGCCCTGCAGCGCAACTGGGAGCACATGATGAGCCGGCTGCGCCTGCACGAGGACGGCCACGCCCAGCACGGCCGCAACGCCGCGCGCGAGATCGCGCAGTCGCATTGCAGCAATCCAATGGCCATCATCCACAAATGGGCCGCGCAGGACGCCATCTACGACCGCGAGACGCAGCACGGCCGAAAGCAGGGCGTGGCGCTGCCTTAAGGGGCGTCGCGCGCGCCAGGGGAGACGGCGATGAGCGCTGAACAGCGTGGCGAGAGCGAGGGCGGCTGCACCTGCGGCGCGCTGCGCTATCGGCTAAAGGCGAAGCCGATCGTCGTGCACTGCTGCCACTGCACCTGGTGCCAGCGCGAGACCGGTTCGGCCTTCGCCGTCAACGCCTTCATCGAGGCGTCCGCGGTCGAGCTGCTGAAGGGCGAACCGGTGATCGACGACGCTGCCGAGCCTGAGCGGCAAGGGCCAGGTGTTGTGGCGCTGCGCCGATTGCGGCGTGACGGTGTGGAGCAACTATGCCGGCGCCGGCCCCCGCTTCAATTTCGTCCGCGTCGGCACGCTCGACGATCCAGCCTGCGCGCCGCCGGACATCCACATCTACATCGCGACCAAACAGCCATGGGTGATCCTGCCCGAGGGCGTTCCGGCGGTGCCCGAATTCTACAAACCGGCCGATTACTGGCCGGCCGACAGCATGGCGCGTTTCAAGGCGGCGAGAGCGGGTTAGGCGGCGTTACGCCGCCTTACGCTTGCTGAGAAACTCGCCCATGCGCGCGAGGGCCTTCAAGATATTCTCCGTCGAGTTCGCGTAACTCAGCCGTACATAGCCCTCGCCGAGAATGCCGAAATCGGGGCCGCCGATGATGGCGACGCCGGCATCGTCGAGCAGCGCCGTCGCCAGCTCCTTCGCCTTCCAGCCGGTCGCCTGGATGTTGGGGAAGGCATAGAAGGCGCCCTTGGGCGTGGCGCACGAGACGCCGGGCAACTGGTTCAGGCCCTCGACAACCACTTTGCGCCGCTTGTCGAACTCGGCGACCATCTTCCAGACCTCGTCCTGCGGCCCCTTCAGCGCGGCCAAGCCCGCATATTGCGCGGATGCATTGACGCAGGAATGGAAATTCACCGCGAGCTTGCGTGCGTAGTCATAGAGCTTGCCCGGAAACACCGCGTAGCCGAGCCGCCAGCCGGTCATCGCATAGGTCTTCGACCAGCCATTGAGCAGGATCAGCCGGTCGCGGATTTCCGGATAAGAGAGCAGGCAGACATGCGTCTCGCCGTCATAGACCATGTGGTCGTAGATCTCGTCCGACATCACCGCGACATCCGGCCATTGCGCGAGACCGGCGACGAGCTTGTCGACTTCCGCTTTCGGCGTGACGCCGCCGGTCGGATTGGCCGGCGAGTTGACGATGATGAGCCGCGTCTTCGGCGTGATCAGCGACAGCGTCTCCTCGGCGGAGAAGGCAAAGCCGTTTTCCTCGCGGATCGGCACCGGCACCGGCTTGGCGCCGGTGAATTCGATCATCGAGCGGTAGATGGGAAAGCCCGGGTCCGGATACATGATCTCGGCGCCCGGCTCCCCGAACATCAGGATGGAGACGAACATGGTCGGCTTGCCGCCGGGCATGATCATGACGCTGTCGGGCGAGACCTCGACATTGAAGCGCGTGTGTAGGTCGGCGGCCACCGCCTCGCGCAGGGGCGGGATGCCGTTCGCCGGCGTGTAGCCGTGATGGCCCTCGCGCAGCGCCTTCACCGCCGCCTCGACGATGAAATCGGGGGTGCGGAAGTCGGGCTGGCCGATGCCGAGATTGATGATGTCGCGGCCCTGCGCCACCAGCGCATTGGCGCGGGCGAGCACCGCAAAGGCGTTTTCCTCGCCGATGCGGTCGAAGGCCGCGATGGTTTTCAGCATGGCGCCTGCTCTCCAAATGGGATTTGGCCGGAATACACCCGATCGGGCGGCGAAAATCAATTCGGCGCGATCAGGTCGCCCGTGATGTCGGCAAGCCGCGCAGTGCCGGCAAGCTGCATGGCGCGCACCAGCTCCACCTTGAGATGCGCGATCACCGCGGCCACGCCGTCGGCGCCGTCGACGGCGAGCGCCCATAGCACCGGCCGCCCGATCAGCACCGCGCGGGCGCCGAGCGCCAGCGCCTTGAGGATGTCGGTGCCGCGGCGGATGCCGCCGTCGACATAGACCTCGGCCTGGCCGGCCAGCGCCTGCGCCACCGCGCCGATGGCGGCGGCGGTGGTCACGGTGGTGTCGAGATGCCGGCCGCCGTGGTTGGAGACGATCACGCCCTTGACGCCGCAGTCGGCGCAACGCTTGGCGTCGTCGGCGCGCAGCACGCCCTTCACCAGGACCGGCAGCGGCGATCGCTTGACCAGCCATTCGAGCTCGCGCCAGGTCGCCGGATAGAGCACCTTGCCGGCGAAATCCGGGTGGTAGAAGGTGCGCGCCATCGGCGAGCCGGGCATGTTGATGTTGCGGATCTCGGGCGTCGGCTCATGCTGCGCGCGCGCCGCGCGCGGGCTCCAGCCGCCGGTCGGCGCGTCGACGGTGAGCACCAGCGCGGAAAAGCCGGCGGCGGCGACGCGATCGACCATCGCCTCCACCTCGCGCGGGTTCGGCCAGTAATAAAGCTGGAACCATTGCGGCGCCGCGCCCCGCTCGGCGGCGACCTCCTCGATCAGCACATTGGCGTTGTTCGCCATCACATAGGGCGCGCCGGCGATGGCCGCGCCGCGCGCGGTGGCGCGCTCGCCCTCGGCATGGAACAGCTTGTGGCGGCCCATCGGCGCGATCATGATCGGGTGCTCAAGTCGCGCGCCGAGCAGGCTGACGCTCAAGTCGATCTTGCTCACGTCATTGAGCACGTGCGGGCGCAGCCGCAAGCCGCGCCAGGCGGTGATGTTCTCCACCGCGCTGATCTCGTCGTCGGCGCCGGTCGCCAGAAAGGCGAAGGCGGGCTCCGACAGAAGCGCGCGCGATCGCGCCTCCAGGGCATCGAAATCGACACTGTCCACGGCATTTCCTCGCATTGTTTTTCAAGCGCGCGGAGTTTGGCGCGGCCGAGCGGCGAACGCCAGTATCACGCCTCCCAAATCCGGACGGTCATCTTGTAACTTCGGGACATAGACGCCGGTCGTCGCGGCGGCCGGCACCTGCACTGTCGTCGTCGCCGGCGCCTTGGTGTGCTTGCGCGCCGTGGCGGCCTCGGCCGGCGCTGCGGCAAGGAGCCCCAGCGCCAGCGCCGGCGTGACATGCAAAAGCCTCAATAGCCATGACGGCATGGTGGGTGCCCCCGGTGATGACGGCGAGGGTCGAGCCGATCGCCGCGCCGGGCAAGCCGCCGCGCAGGTCCTGCCAATCACAAATTGGCGCGGGAGGCCTGTGCGCGGCGGTCGCTTGCGCCGTCGTCGTCAGCCTCGTCTTGGGCTCGCCTGCGTTGACTGAACCGGAATTCTCGCGCTTGCCCTGACCGGTTTGCCGCGGAGCCGACATGTACTTTGCGGAGCCCCGGCGATAGGTTGCCGCTGCCGGGCGAACGAGAGTTATGCGTATGAGGGGCGAAGAGGCCGTCGGCGACTTCCTGGCGGGAGGCGGCGAGTTGGGCGCTTTGACGCGCGCATTCGACTGGTCGAAGACCCCGCTCGGCCCTCCCGAGACATGGCCGCAAAGTCTTCGCGTGACAGTGCGGCTCGTGCTGACGTCCCGCCACCCGATGTTCATTTGGTGGGGTCCTGAACTCATCCAGTTTTACAACGACGCCTATCGCGAGACGATGGGTCCGGAAAGGCATCCGAGCGCCCTGGGCGCGCGCGGCCGCGAGTGCTGGGACGAGATATGGGACATCATCGGCCCGCAGATCGACTACGTCATGGCGGGAAAGGGGGCGACCTGGCACGTGGACCAATTGGTGCCGGTGACGCGGCACGGCCGTCGCGAGGATGTTTGGTGGACCTACGGCTTCGGGCCAATCGACTTCGAAGGCAAAGTCGGCGGCGTGCTTGTCGTCTGCAACGATGTCACATCCGAGCACATGGCCAGGGACGCGCTGCACCTCGTCAATCAGGAGCTCAAGCACCGCGTCAATAATACGCTCGCGATACTGAGTGCCGTGGCCACCCAGACATTTCGCGACCCCTCGAGCAAAGCGGAGCTTGAGAAGTTTCTTGGAAGAATTTCCGCCTTCGCACGAGCGCACGACCTCCTGACGGCGGCGAATTGGGCCGAAGCGCCCCTCCAGGATGTGATCGACACCGCGCTGACGCCTTATCGGACGGCCGAACGCAGATTTACGGTCTCCGGTCCTGCCCTGATCGTCAAATCGCGGCAGGCCTTCGCTTTGTCTCTGGTGGTGCACGAGCTTGCAACAAACGCCTTGAAGTACGGCGCGCTGACGATACCGAGCGGCCAGGTGTCGATCAGTTGGATGGCCGAGGATCAGGAGGGAACGCCACGTTTCGTTTTGATCTGGCAGGAGCTCGGCGGCCCGCCCGCGTCGAAGCCTGCCGGCGTGGGCTTCGGTTCGCGCCTCATTGCGCGCGTGGTGAAGGACGATTTCAAAGGCTCCGTTGACGTGTCGTATGCATCGACCGGACTGATCTGCCGTCTGACGGCGCCGCTCGAAAATCTCGCTCCTCCGAGTGAAAGCTGATCTTTTCGTTGCCGCCGCCGTGCGCGCAATACGGTCGAACAGCTCATTGTCATGGCTGGGCGCGTCCCGGCGGTGACAGCAGCAGGCGTCGCAATCACGGCCCGGGTGAAGCGCGGCGAAACCCGGGCTACCAGCCGCGAATTTTGCGCTGCCGGCCGATTTCGCCGCGCGCAAGCCGCGCCGGGTCCGCGCCAAGGTGGCAGCCGCGGCCAAAGGCGTCGGCTGCGAATATGCCGAATGAAAAAAATCGGCTAAATAGCCCGCCCTGCCGACGCCACCCCCCGGCTTCGCCAGTGATAATTGGTAGAGCCGCCTATGACAGCACCAGCGAATTCCGATCGGGTTGACGCAATCGCCGCTCATTCCCGCGCAAGCGGAACTCCAAGGCACGTCTGGCATGCCCGATCGATGCAGCGCGGGGTCGCCGCTTGTGCGGGAACGAGCGGTGACACGCCGTGAATGACCGCCGCTCCGATGACCCGCCGCTCGGCCCGGCGATCGACCCGACGCCCGCCCCCCTGCCCGGGCCGGTGACGCTCGCCGGACGCTACGGCCGCATCGAGAAGCTCAGCGAGGCGCACGCCGCCGACCTGTGGGCCGCGGTCAAGGGGCACGACCGCCTCTGGACCTATATGCCGAGCTACGGGCCCTTCGCCGATGAAACGGCATTTTTCGACTGGGTCGCCGCGCGGGCGGCGCTCGCCGACCCTTACGCCTATGCCATCGCCGAGCCGTCCGGCCGCGCCACCGGCATCCTCACCCTGGCGGCGATCCGCCCCGAGCACCGCGTCATCGAAGTCGCCCACGTGCTCTACGCGCCGGCCCTGCAGCGCACGCCGCTCGCCACCGAGGCGCAGTATCTGCTCGCCCGCTACGTATTCGAGACGCTGGGCTACCGGCGCTACGAATGGAAATGCGACGCGCTCAACGCCCCCTCGCGCCACGCCGCCTTGCGCTACGGCTTCCGCTTCGAGGGTATTTTCCGCCAGCACATGATCGCCAAGGGCCGCAACCGCGACACCGCCTGGTTCGCCATGCTCGACGGCGAATGGCCGGCGCGGCGGGCCGCCTTCGAGCGCTGGCTCAAGCCGGAGAATTTCGCCGCTGACGGCCGCCAGAAGATGAGCCTCGCCGCCATGAACGGCGCGCCGGCATGAACGCTGCCGCGTCGCCCTCCTCCGGCCTCATGCAGCAGCGCTCCTTCGTGCTGTTCTGGCTGCAACGGCTCGCCAGCACCATGGGCTACCAGATGCTGGCGCTGGTGATCGCCTGGAAGATCTACGCGCTCACCGACAGCGCGCTCGATCTCGGCCTGGTCGGCCTCATCCAGTTCGTGCCGGCGGTGGGGCTGACGCTGCTGGTCGGGCATATCGCCGACCGTTACGACCGGCGACTGATCATCCGCGGCGCGCAAAGCGTCTATGCGCTGGCGGCGGTGATCGTCACCGTGGCGCTGGTGACCGGCCTGGTCAGCCGCAACCTGTTGTTCGTCACCGTCTTCCTCATCGGCAGCGCCCGCGCCTTCGAGGCGGCGCCGGCGAGCGCGCTGGTGCCCTCGCTGGTGCCGCCGCTGCTGATCACGCGCGCGGTCGGCGCCTGGACCTCGGCCAACCAGGTCGCCTTCATCTGCGGGCCGGCGCTGGGCGGGCTGATCTACGCGGTGAGCCCCGTCATCGTCGGCATCATCTGCATCATCTTCTTCATCGCCGCCATCACCCTGGTCACCTTCGTCCAGGCCCAGCGCCCCGCCATCTCCCGCGATCCCAGCTTCACCTCCGTCCTGGCCGGCTTCGACTTCATCCGCCGCCGTCCCCGCCTGCTCGGCGTCATCACCCTCGACCTGTTCGTCGTCCTCTTGGGCGGCGTCACCGCCCTCTTGCCCATCTTCGCCCGCGACATCCTGGTCGTCGGCCCCATTGGCCTCGGCCTGTTGCGCTCCGCCCCCGCCGCAGGCGCGCTGACCACGGCCCTGGTGCTGTCGCGCTTCCCGGTCGAGCGTCACATCGGCCGCAAGATGTTCATGGTTGTCGCCATCTACGGCATCGCCATCATCGCGTTCGGCCTCTCCCCCTGGTTCCCCCTCTCCCTCGCCGCGCTCGCCATCGCCGGCGCCTCCGACGCGGTCAGCATTGTCATCCGCTTCTCGCTGGTGCAGATCGAGACGCCGGATGTGATGCGCGGGCGGGTGAGCGCGATCAACTACCTGTTCGTCGGCTCGTCGAATACGCTGGGCGAATTCGAATCCGGCACGGTGGCGGCGCTGCTCGGCGCGGTGCCCTCGGTGCTGATCGGCGGCATCGGCTCGCTGCTGGTGGCCTCCGCCTGGATGCTATTGTTTCCCGACCTGCGCCGGATCGACCGTTTCGAGCCGGCCGACCGCGCATGATCCCGGAAAGCGGGAACGGGTTTTCGGATAAGATCACGCGCAAATGAAACTAAAGAGGCAGCCCATGCATATCCTCATCACCGGTGCCGCGGGCATGATCGGCCGCAAGCTCACCGCGCGGCTCGTCAAGGACGGCAGCCTGAACGGCCAGCCCATTGACCGCCTGACGCTGCTCGACGTGGTGGCGCCGCAGGTGCCCGCGGGCTTTGCCGGCAAGGTGACCGCGGTGACCGGCGACCTGTCGGCGTCCGGTGCGGCGGCGCAGGCGGTGGCGCCGCAGCCGGACCTGATCTTCCATCTCGCCGGCGTGGTGTCGGGCGAGGCGGAAACCGATTTCGAGAAGGGCTATCGCGTCAATCTCGACGGCACCCGCGCGCTCCTGGAATCCATCCGTCATGCCGGCGACGGTTACATCCCGAAAATCGTCTTCACCTCCTCGATCGCGGTCTTTGGCGCGCCCTTCCCGGACGCCATCCCCGACGAATTCAATCTGACCCCGCTCACCTCCTACGGCACGCAAAAGGCGATTTGCGAACTGCTGCTCGCCGACTACACACGGCGCGGCTTTCTCGAGGGTGTCGGCATCCGCCTGCCGGCGATCGTGGTGCGGCCGGGAAAGCCGAACAAAGCCGCCTCCGGCTTCTTCTCCGGCATCATCCGCGAGCCGCTCGCCGGCGAGGAGGCGACGCTGCCGGTCTCCGACGACGTGCTGCATTGGCACGCGAGCCCGCGCTCGGCGGTCGGCTTCCTCATCCATGCGGCGGGACTGACGCACGCTGAACTCGGCGACCGCATCAGCCTGACCATGCCGGGCGTGTGCTGCACCGTGGGCGAGCAGATCGCCGCGCTGCGCCGGGTCGCCGGTGAAAAGGTCGCCGCTCGCATCCGCCGCGCGCCCGATCCGCTGGTCGAGCGCATCGTCGCCGGCTGGCCGAGCCGCTTCGATCCCGCCCGCGCCCTGTCGCTCGGCTTTACCGTAGAAAAAAGCTTCGACGACATCATCCGCGTGCATATCGAGGACGAGTTGGGCGGCAAGATTAAAAATTAATGCGATGTCGCCGTCCCCGCGCAAGCGGGGACCAGTCGCCCTTGCTTGGGCGCACCATGATCGCGGGGGGTGACGGGGTCCCGGCTCTCCCCCGATCAGGGGGCGGCCGGGACGACAGCCTCAGCTTGCACCCCGCGCCCCAGGCCTTACATTGGCCCCATGACCTACGTCGACGCCGCCGTCGCCCCTCTCCGCAAGACCGGCCAGATCAAGCTGTACGGCCCCGAAGCCTTCGAGGGCATGCGCAAGGCCGGCCAGCTCGTCGCCCGCTGCCTGGACATGCTGACCGAGCATGTCGACCCGGGGGTCGCCACCGATACCATCGACCGGCTCGTCTACGACTTCGCCATGGATCACGGCGCCCTGCCGGCGACGCTGATGTACCGGGGCTACAAGAAATCGACCTGTACCTCGCTCAACCACGTGGTCTGTCACGGCATCCCCGGCGACAAGCCGCTCAAGGAGGGCGACATCGTCAATATCGACGTGACGCTGATCCTCGACGGCTGGCACGGCGATTCGAGCCGCATGTACCCGATCGGCGATATCCCGCGCCGCGCCGAACGGCTGATCGAGGTGACGCATGAAGCCATGATGCGCGGCATCGCCGTCATCCGCCCGGGCGCCACCACCGGCGACATCGGCCACGCCATCCAGGCCTATGTGGAAGGCCAGCACATGAGCGTGGTGCGCGATTTCTGCGGCCACGGCCTCGGCCGCCTGTTCCACGACGAACCCAACATCGTCCATGTCGGGCGCCCCGGCGAGGGCGTCGTATTGAAGCCCGGCATGCTGTTCACCGTGGAGCCGATGATCAATCTCGGCCGCCCGCATGTGAAGGTGCTCTCTGACGGCTGGACCGCGGTGACGCGTGACCGTTCGCTGTCGGCCCAGTTCGAGCATTCGGTGGGGGTGACCGACACCGGTGTCGAGGTGTTCACCTTCTCCCCGGCCGGCCTCGACAAGCCTCCCTACCGCGGGGCACCTGCGAGCTCCGCCGCCTGACGGCCTTTCTTGGTCGCGAACCAAACGGGGGCCGCATGCGCGCCGCCTGGATTGCCTTCTCGATCGCCTCGGCTTTCTTCCTGTTCGAATTCGTCACGCGGATTGAGCCCAGCCTCGCCACCACCGCCATTGCGCATGTCTACGGCCTCACCAATGCCGACTTCGGCACGCTGGCGAGCCTGTTTTTCTGGATCTACGCGCCGATGCAGATCGTGGTTGGCTTGCTGCTCGACCGCTACGGCGCGCGCCAATTCATCCTGCTCGGCAGCTTCGCCTGCGCCGCCGGCGTGCTGGTGTTCGCGGCCACCGGCGATGTCGTCATCGGCGGCTTCGGCCGCGCGCTCACCGGCTTCGGCGCTTCTTTCGCCTTCGTGGCGGCGTTGTGGCTGATCAATCATTGGTTCGCGCCCGAGCGCTTCGCGCTGCTCTCGGGCGGCGTTAACGCGGTCGGCATGCTGGGCACGGCGATCGGCGCGGTCGCGCTCTCCGATCTCATCGGCCGGGTCGGCTGGCGGGTGGTGTTCCTTGCCACCGGCGCCGCCGGATTCGTGATCTTCCTCATCGCGCTAGCCTTCCTCCGCGAGCCGCACTCGCCCGCATCGAGCGCCAGCAGCGGGCCGGGCGAACATATCCACCAAAGCCTCGCCGGCGTGCTCGGCCATCGGCGCACCTGGGTGATCGCCATCGTCAGCCTGCTCTACTACATGCCGGTGAACGTCTATGCCGGCCTGTGGGGCACCACGGAATTGATGAAGGACCACCACCTCACCCAGGTCACCGCCGAAACCGCCGTGTCGATGATCTTCTGGGGCACCGCAGCCGGTAGCGTGGCGGGCGGCTGGCTGTCCGACCTGTTGGGCCACCGCAAATATCTGGTGTTCGCCGGCGCGCTGCTGACGGCGCTCGCCTATACGAGCGTGCTCTATCTGCCCGGCGGCGAATTGACCGAGAGCGCGCTCTTGTTCGCGGCCGGCCTCTTCGGCGGGTTGGAAATGCTGTGCTTCGCCATGGCCAAGGAAGGGCAGCCGAACCGGCTGGTCGGCACCGTGGTCGCCTTCGTCAACATGGTCGGCATTGCCGGCGCGCTGGTGTTTCAGCCGCTGGTCGGCTACCTCGCCGACGTCACCGGCGGCGACTTCCACACCGCGCTCACCAGCGTCCCGACCTGCGTCGTCCTGGCGGCACTCCTGGTGCTGACTTTGCCGGAATACCGCCATCCCGATCACCAGCCCGGCGCACGGACGCCGCGGCCACAGGCCCCCGCGTCATTGCCCTCGTCGATTGCGACGGGCTGAACTACAATCGTTGCCCAAGCGGGGCGACGCGGCGGGTGGCGCGAGTGTCGATGGCGGCGGGGCAGGACAAAAGCGAGCGAGAGAGCGGCCTTTCCGAAGGCTCGCCGCATTACCACGGCCACCGAGAGCGGCTGCGCGCGCGCTTCCGCGAGGCGGGCCAGGACGCCGTGAGCGATTACGAACTGCTCGAGCTGGTGCTGTTCCGCGCCATCCCGCAGCGCGACGTCAAGCCGCTGGCCAAGGAGCTGATCGCCCGCTTCGGCTCCTTCGCCGAAGTGGTGGCCGCGCCGCGCGCGCGGCTGAAGGAGGTCAAGGGCGTCGGCGACGCGGTCATCGACGAGCTCAAGATCGTGCATGCGGCGGCGAGCCGGCTCGCGCGCGGCCAGGTGCAGAAACGGCCGGTGCTGTCATCCTGGTCAAGCGTGCTCGACTACTGCCGCATGGCGCAGGCCTTCGCCGAGAAGGAACAGTTCCGCGTTCTCTTCCTCGACAAGCGCAACCAGCTCATCGCCGACGAATTGCAGCAGACCGGCACCGTCGATCACACGCCGGTCTATCCGCGCGAGGTGGTCAAGCGCGCGCTCGAGTTGTCGGCGACCGCGCTGATCCTGGTGCACAACCACCCGTCCGGCGACCCGACGCCGTCGCGCGCCGACATCCAGATGACGCAGTCGATCATCGAGGTGGCGAAGCCCCTCGGCATTGCCGTGCACGACCACATCATCGTCGGCAAGGACGGGCATGCGAGCTTCAAGGGGCTGAAGCTGATCTGAGGCGGTCGGTCGGTCTCGAATGCGGCGCTCAGTTCGTGCCGACGTGCACCCGCGAGCCCGCAAGCTCACTGCCTGACCAGCGTCATCTGCTCGGCGCCTTCCGGCAGGCGCGCCCAGCTGTCGTCGTCGATCGCCTCGAAGCGCCAAGGTGCGCCCGTCGCCGGAAGCAGCAGCAGTTCGCCCCGGTCGAGACGCCATTGCGTCAACGCAAGCTTGACGATGGCGGTGGCGCAGCCGGGCTGCACAGTTAAGGCGAAGCCGTCACCTGCCGGCGTCGCAGCGAGCGTCACGGAGCAGAGCACGCCATCGCCGCGCTTGAGCGCCCAATTGCCGGCGACCTGTTCCGGCGTGCGCGACGGCTCGTTGTCGGCACCGGGCTTCTGCAGCAACAGCACGCCGAGGCCAGGCGTCGGGGCTTCGAAGATGCCGTCCTCGACCTCGCTGAACTCGACCAGCGCCTGCCCTTCCGCATTGAGCAGATAGAGCAAGTCATTGTCCGGATATTTCCAGCCGACGATGTTGGCGACCGGCGGAAACAGCGTGACGCAGGCCGGATCGAACGCGAGCTTGTGGCCGACCGCGCTTCGCTCGGCGGTGAAATTCAAGCTGCAGCTCTTGGTGCGCTCGGCGTTGGAAAATTCCCAAGTGCCGATCATCTGCTGCGCGGCGTCATTGAGCGGCGGCGTCTGCGCGGACGCGGCGCAGACGAAAACCAGGACGGCACAGCCGATGAAAAGATGGCGCATGGTGCGATATGTTCCCGTCATTCCGGGTTCGCGGCCTGACGGCCGCGCCCCGGAATGACGACGATAGTATCACTGCGGTCCCAGCAATGCCCGCCTAACCTTTCGGCGGATAGGGCGTCTCCGGCACCGGGGTCAGCGGCGGTTTGCCCGCACCCCAGGCCAGGATGTTGTCGACCACGAGTTGGTCCATGGCCGCGCGCGTCATCTCGGTCGACGAGCCGAGATGCGGAAAGAGGCAGATGTGGTCCATCTCCAGGAGCTCCTGCGGTACATGCGGCTCCTTGGCGACCACGTCGAGACCGGCAGAATGAATGGTGCGGTTCTTCAAGGCCTCGATCAAAGCCGGCTCGTCCACCACCGAGCCGCGCGCCATGTTGATCAAGATACCGTTCGGCCCCAGCGCCTTGAGCACCTCGGCATTGATCATATTGGCGGTCGCCGCGCCGCCGGGCACGATCACCATCAGCGTGTCGACGTCACGCGCCATGTCGATCAGCTTGGGATAATATTTGTAGCTCACGCCGGCTTGCGGATTGCGGCTGTGATAGACGACGGGAACGCCAAAGGCGTCCAGCCGGCGCGCGATCGCCTTGCCGATGCGGCCCATGCCGACCATGCCGATGGTTCGGTTGCGCAGCGTCGCCTTGGTCAGCGGGTATTGCGCTTGCGGCCATTTGCCGGCGCGGACATGACGCTCGGCCTGCGGGAACTCGCGGATGGTGCAGAGGAGGAGCCCGAGCGCGGTGTCGGCTACCTCTTCGTTGAGTACGTCCGGCGTGTTGGTGACGATGATGCCGTGCTCACCCGCCCATTTGGCGTCGACATGGTCGTAGCCGACGCCGAAACTTGCAACCAGTTCGAGCTTGGGGAAGCGTTGCATGAAGGCGGCGTCGATCTTGTCGGCGGTATAGGCGACCGCAATGGCGCGCACCTGGTCGGCGATCGATTTGAGGAAGGCGTCCTTGTCGGGCGCGTCGATCAGCGTATGCAGCGTGACCTTGCCGTCGAGGCCCTTGACGATGACCGGCTTCTTGTTGCCGACCAGCAGCACATCCGGCTTGTCGCCAGCCATCAATACTCTCCCTTAAATCAACGCGGTGACCGGCTTTTCGATCAGCCCCTTGAACGCCGCCAGCAGTTGCGCGCCGAGCGCGCCGTCGACCACGCGGTGGTCGCAGGACAGCGTGACCGTCATCTGGCTTACAAATTTCATGCCACCGTCGGCGGTTTCCACCGGCGCGCGCCGCGAGGCACCGACGGCGAGGATGGTCGCATGCGGCGGATTGATGATAGCGGCGAACTCGCGCACGCCATACATGCCGAGATTGGAAATGGCGCTGGCGCCGCCCCGGTATTCCTCCGGCCTCAGCTTCTTGTCGCGCGCGCGCCCGGCAAGGTCGCGCATTTCCGTCGACAAGGCGGTTACCGATTTGGCCTCGGCGTTGCGCAGCACCGGCACGATCAGCCCGCCGTCGAGCGCCACCGCCACGCCGACGTCGGAATGCGTGAAACGCAGGATGCGATCTTCAGCGAATACCGCATTGGCGGCGGGCACGCGCTGCAGCGCCATCGCCCAGGCCTTGATGATGAAGTCGTTGAGCGAGAGCTTGAAGGCGGCCGCGCCGTCGACGCCCACTGGCGCCGCCGCATTGGCTTCCTCGCGCAGCGCGATCAGCCGATCGATCTCCAGATCAGCGGTCAGATAGAAATGGGGAATGGTCTGCTTGGCCTCGACCAGGCGCGCGGCGATGGTGGCGCGCATGGAATCGAGCGGCACTTCCTCGTAATCCACGCCGTCGTAAAGCGCCTTGACCTGCGCCGCCGTGGCGCCGGCCGCAACCGTGCGCGAGGGCGCCGCCACGGCAGCGCCCTCGACATCGCGGGCGGTAATGCGGCCATGCGGACCGGAGCCGGATAGGCGGGACAGATCGATACCGCGTTCGCCGGCGAGCCGGCGCGCCAGCGGGGTCGCCACCGCGCCACCGGGCTGCCGCGCCGGGCCGTAATTGCGCTCGGGCGTGCGCACTTCGCGGAACGGGTCCATGTGCGGATAGGCAAAGGAGGCCCGATCCGGCGCCGCCATGGGCGGCGCGCTGCGCGCCGCCGGCTGGCCCACTTGGCGCAGCGCCGCGGCGATCGGAGCCAACGAAACCTGCTGCGGCGCCGGCGCTGGCGTGGCCGGCTGCGCCGATGGCGCTGCAGCCGGCGCCTTGCCGTCATTGATGATCGCCACCACGGCGCCGACCTTGGCGGTCTCGCCGACCTGGAAGTTGATCTCGGTGAGCGTGCCGGCCGTGGTCGCCGGCACTTCCATCGAGGTCTTGTCGGTTTCGATCTCGAACAGGTTGTCGCCCGGCTTCACCGCGTCGCCGGCCGACTTGAACCATTTGATGATCTTGCCTTCGGCGACGGTCTCGCCGAGCTGCGGCATCAGGACGTCCATTCACTTGCCTCGTATCACTTGATGCGTTCCCAAGTGACTTCCAGTGTCGAATCGGGCGACCGCAAGGTGAGGCGGTCGCCGGTGAATTCATAGCGCCGGACGAGGTCGCCCGAGTCGCCCGGCTGAATGCTGGCCTGGCGATGATGCGTCACCGTTCCGGCCTCGGCGTCGATCGAATAGCTGCCGAAATAGGCGATGTAGTCGGTGAGGGCGCGCTTGGCCTCCTCCGCCGTCATCACCGTTCCGGCGCGCTCGCGCTCGACGTCGGGCGCGATCTGCACCGCCATTTCCCCATGCGGCCCGTAGTAGATCATGCCCCTCGGGTTCGCGCCGCGATCCCAATTTGCTTCGTTGAGGCGCGTGCCGAGATAGCGCCACGCGCCCATCAGTCTCTTGGCGATATTGTCCGCCGTGGCCGCGTTCATGCTGTTTTGCCGACCTACCAGCTCACCGACACATATTGCGTCTCGAGGAACTCCATCATGCCCTCGTGTGCGCCTTCGCGCCCCAAGCCCGACTGCTTGGTGCCGCCGAACGGCGCCGCCGGGTCGGAGACGAGGCCGCGGTTCAAGCCAATCATGCCGTAGTCGAGCTTCTCGGAGACGCGCAGGCCGCGCGAGAGGTCCTTGGTGTAGAGATAGGCAACGAGGCCGTACTCGGTGTCGTTGGCGCGCTTGATCACCTCGTCCTCGGTCTTGAAGGTCTGGATCGAGGCGACGGGGCCGAAGATTTCCTCGTTGAGCATCTTGGCGTCGTTGGACACATTGGTGAGCACCGTGGCCGGATAGAAGAAGCCGGGGCCGTCCGGCGACTTGCCGCCGGTCAAGACCTTGGCGCCTTTCGAGACCGCGTCGTCGACCAGCTCGATCACCTTGTCGCGGCCGTCCTTGTTGACCAGCGGACCGAGCATGACGCCCTCGTCGAGTCCGTTGCCCATCTTCAGTCCGGCCATCTTGGCGGTCAGTTTTTTCGCAAATTCGTCGTGCACCTTTTCGTGCACATAGAAGCGGTTGGCGGCCGTGCAGGCCTCGCCCATGTTGCGCATCTTGGCGACCATGGCGCCGTCGATCGCCGCATCGATATCGGCATCCTCGAACACCAGGAACGGCGCATTGCCGCCGAGCTCCATCGCCGGCTTGACGATATTGTCGGCGGCTTCGTGCAACAGCTTGCGGCCGACCTCGGTCGAGCCGGTGAAGGAGACAACGCGCACGCGCGGGTCATGCAGCATGGCGCTCACGACTTTGCCCGACGAACGCGACGGGATGACGTTGACGACCCCGGCCGGGACGCCCGCTTCCTCCAGCGCCGGCATGAGCGCCAGCATGGTGAGCGGCGTGTCGGACGCGGGCTTCAGCACCACCGGGCAGCCGGCGGCGAGCGCCGGGCCGATCTTGCGCGTGGCCATGGCGGCGGGGAAATTCCACGGCGTCACCAGCACGGCGATGCCGGCCGGCTTGTGATGGGCGAGAATGCGGGCGCCCGACGCCGGCGCGCGCGACAGATCGCCGATATTGCGCACGGCTTCCTCGGCGTACCAGCGGAAGAACTCGGCGGCATAGGCCACTTCGCCGCGCGAATCGGGCAGCGCCTTGCCGTTCTCCAGCGTGATCAGCTTGGCGAAGCGCTCGGCGTCGCGCATGATCAGCTCGTAGCATTTGCGCAGGATCTCCCCGCGCTCGCGCGGCTTGCGCGCGGCCCAGCCCTCGAAGGCGGCATCGGCGGCGTCGAGCGCGGCCTTGGCGTCGTCCACCGTGGCGCTGGCGACCGAGGCGATGACGCTCTCGGTCGCCGGATCGATCACGTCGAAGCGGGCATTATCGGACGCCTTGCGCCATTTGCCGCCGATCCACAGGTCGGTCGGAACATTGGCGAGAAGATTGTCGTACATGGGGACTCTCCACTTGCTCCGTTCGTTCCCGCGCAAGCGGGAATCCAGTTCTTTGGCCCCTGGGTCCCCGCTTTCGCGGGGACGAACGGGAAACTAACTCCCGAGCGACTTGCGCACCGTCTCGGCGATGCGCGCCGGCGTCGGCAGCACGATGTCTTCCAGCGTATCGGCGGCCGGCAGCGGAATATGCGGCGTGGTGATGCGCACCGGCGGGCCGTCGAGATCGTAGAAAGCCTCGTCGGCGACGATCGACACGATCTCCGCGCCCCAGCCGCACAACCGCGGATTCTCCTCGACCGTGAACAGCCGGTGCGTCTTCGCCACCGAGCTGAGAATGGTCTGCGTGTCGAGCGGCACCAGCGAGCGCACATCGACAACTTCCACGTCGATGCCGTGTTCCGCCTTCAGCGTCTCGGCTGCCGCGAGCGCGCGCGGCACCATCAGCGCCAGCGCCAGGATGGTGGCGTCCTTGCCGGGGCGCACGATCTTGGCGGTGCCCAGCGTATCGACGATCTCGCCATCGGGCACTTCGCCCTTGGTGGCGTAGAGCGATTTGTGCTCGAGGAAGATGACCGGATCGGGATCGCGCACCGAAGCCGCCAGCAGGCCGATGACATCGACCGGCGAGGACGGCGCCACGACCTTCAATCCCGGGATCATCATGCACCAGTTCTCGACGCTCTGGCTGTGCTGGGCGCCAAAGCGCGAACCGGCGCCGTTGCCGGTGCGGATGACCAACGGAACCTTGACCTGGCCGTTCGACATGTAACGGCTCTTGGGGAACTCGTTGGCGATGTAGTCGAAACAGACCGCGAAGAAGTCGGAGAACATGATCTCGGCGATAGGCTTCAAGCCGGTCATGGCAGCACCCATGGCGGCGCCCATGATCGCCTGCTCGGAGATCGGCGTGTCGCGCACGCGCAAGGGCCCGAACTGCTCGTACAAGCCAACGGTTGCCTTGAACACGCCGCCCGCCTTGGCCACGTCCTCGCCAAGGAACACGACGTCTTCGTCGCGCTCCATCTCCTGGGCGATGCCGCGGATGACCGCGTCGCGATAGGTCAGTTCCGCCATGCCCAGCCTCCATCGGCGTAGACGTCGGTGGTGATGATCTCGGCCGGCGGATTCGGCGCCGCCTTGCAGGCTTCCGTGGCGTCGTCGACGATCTTGCGCACCTCGGTATCGATGCCGTCGATCACCGTCTCGGCGACGCCGAACTGCAGCAGCCGTTCCTTGTAGATCTTGATCGGATCGCGCAGCTTCCAGCGGTCGAGTTCGCCTTCGGGCCGATACTTGGCGGGGTCGGCGCGCGAGTGGCCGCTGTACCGATAGGTCAAGGCTTCGATCAGCGAGGGGCCTCCGCCGGAACGCGCTTTGGCATAGGCCGCCTGCGCGGTGCGATAGACCACGTCGGCATCGTTGCCGTCGATGACGATGCGCTCGAGCCCGTAAGCTGCGGCGCGATCGGCCGCCGGCTGCGGCACCGCGGTCACGTCGGCGATCGGGGTATATTCCATGTAAAGATTGTTCTCGCAGACGAAGACCACGGGCAGCTTCCACACCGCGGCGAAATTGAGCGCCTCGTGGAAGGCGCCGATATTGGTGGTGCCGTCGCCGAAGAAGCAGACCGACACGTCCTTGGCGCCCTTGTACTGCGCACGCCAGGCGGCGCCGCAGGCGATCGGCAGGTGCGCGCCGATGATGGCGTAGGAGCCCATGACGCCGTGATCGACCGAGGTCAGATGCATGGAACCGCCCTTGCCGCGCATCAGCCCGTTGTCGCGCTGCATCAACTCGCCCAGCACCTTTTCCACCGACACGCCGCGCGCCAAAGTATGGGCATGCCCACGATAAGTGCAGAATGACAGGTCGCCCGGCGTCATGGCGCCGGCAAAGCCCGCCGCCACCGCCTCCTGGCCGAGGGACAGATGGCTGGTGCCCTTGACCAGATTCTGCAGGAACAGGTCGTAGGCGCGCTGCTCGGCCTCGCGGATGACCACCTGCGTCCGGTACAAGTCCAGCCGCTTCTGCTCGCCGATATCGTCGTTCAAGCCGGCCGGTGCCGGCGCCCGGTCGTTCACTGTGGCCATGAATAATCCTTTTGAGGCACGTTTTTGCGGGCCGGAACTTAGCCCCTATGAATGCGGCCCCGCAACTCTCCTATTCCCCAATGATGACATTATCGGGCGCACGGCCGGCATGACAAAATGACCGCTATTCCAACGGGCCCTCGACCACCCCTTCGCTGGTGGTGGTCCGGCCCAACTTGCGTTCCCGATAGAGCAGGTAGAGCCCGGAACTGATCACCATGGCGGCGCCGCCCATGGTCCAGGCGGTCGGTACGTGGTCGAACACCAGATAGCCGAGGATCGTCACCCAGATGAGCTGGGTATAGACGAAGGGCGAGAGCACCGAGGCGGGCGCCAGACGGTGGCCGGCGATGAGGCAAAAGTGGCCAATCGCGCCCAAGACGCCGATCGCCACCAAGAGCAGCCCGGCGAACCAACTGCTCGGCGACTGCCAGATGAACGGCATGACCGGCAGCAGCGCCACGGTGCCGACCGCATTGTTGTAGAACAGCGAGGTCTGGTTGGAATCGGTGCGCGCGGCGATGCGGGTCAAGACCGCATAGAATCCGTAGCTGATGGTGGCGCCGAGCGAAAACAGCGCGGCCAGTTGCACGCCGCCGAGACCCGGCCGGGTGATCAACAAGACGCCGGCGAAGCCAAAGCCGATGGCCGACCAGCGGCGCCAGCCGATGCGTTCGCCCAGGAGCGGGATGGCGGCGATGGCGACGATGAACGGGAAGGTGAAGATGATGGAGAGCACCTCGTCGAGCTGCATGTAGCGCAGCGCCAGGAAGTTCCCCACTGTGGCGCCGATCAGCAGCACCCCGCGCAGGAGCTGGAACCAGGGCCGGCGGGTGCGCGCCACCGCCGGCAGCTTCAGAGGATTGAAGGCCAGCACGGTCACCACCAGGGCGGCGGCATAGCGCGCCCAGGCGATCTGCAACGTATCCAGCTCGGCGCTGAGATATTTCGCCATGGTGTCGAGGCAGGCGAACATCGCCACCGCGCAGCACATCAAGACGATGCCGGTCAGGCGCTGCCGGCGTTGCAGGGCTGGGTCGTCCATAACTAGCGTTCGCGGCTGACCGCGCTTTCATGCCAGCGACGCAGGGCGAGGAAAGACAGCGCCGCCAGCGTGAAGTAGATGACAATACCGGCGACCGCCAGCAGCAACAGCGCCGCGAACATGCGAGGTATGTTGAGCCGGTATCCCAACTCGGCGATGCGGTAGGCGAGCCCCGAGCCGGCACCGGCGGAACCCGCGGCGATCTCAGCCACCACCGCGCCGATCAGCGACAGGCCGCCGGCGATGCGCAGGCCGGCGAGCATCTGCGGCATTGCCGCCGGCAGCCGCAGGTTCCACAGCAACTGCCAGCGCGAGGCCTTGTACAGCTCGAACAGGGCGATGAGGTTGTGGTCGACCGAGGTCAGCCCCAGCGTCGTGTTGGCCAGCACCGGGAAGAAGGCGACGATCCAGGCGCAGGCCAGCACCGCCAGTGGCTGCGGCAGATAGATGAGCAGCAGCGGCGCGATGGCGACCACCGGCGTCACCTGCAAGGTGACGGCGTACGGGTAGAGCGAATATTCGACCAGCCGCGACTGGCTGAACAGGATGGCGAGGCCGATGCCGCCGATGGCGGCGAGCGCGAACCCCTCAAAGGTGGTGACCAGCGTCACCCAGAGCGAATGCATGAGCAGCGCGCCGTCGGAGACGAGCGTGGCGGCGACCAGGCCCGGCCCGGGCAGCACGTAAGGCGGAATGTGGTTGAGCCGCACCAGCGCGGCCCAGGCGGAGATGGCCAGCGCCAGCACCAGGATCGGCAGGGCGATGCGGAGCAGGCGCTCGCTGATCATGCGCCGCGCCTTTCGCTGGGAGCAATTCTTCGCGCTGCGCACTGCCTATTCCCTCCCCCACCAAACCTGGGCCTGCCCAGGTTTGGTAATTTGATGCGCAAGTCGGGCAGGCCCGACTTGCGTTGGGGGAGGGTTAGGGAGGGGGGTGCGCATAGGTCACAGCGCAACGGGCTTACCCCCCTCCCGATCAATGCCGGCATGCCGGCATTGATCGACCTCTCCCTCGAGGGGGGAGGTAAGAGAGTTTGCGGCGCGCGCATCGCTAAAACGACACGCGTCAGCATGAGACCGGTAGGGGCCGAAGCTGTCATGCCACCGGCTCCTGCGCCATCGCCTGAGCCAGCGCCTCCGACACATGCCGGCAGTAGCCGGCATAGTCGGCCGAGGTGCGGAAGACATCGTCGCGCGGATAGGGCACCGGAACCTCAATCTCGGCGAACACGCGGCCCGGCCGCGGCGTCATCACCACGATGCGCTGCGACAGGAAGACCGACTCGAACACCGAATGGGTGACGAAGATCACCGTGCGTTGGAGCTCGTGCCACAGCATCAGCAGGTCATTGTTGAGCCTGAAGCGGGTGATCTCGTCGAGCGCGGCGAAGGGCTCGTCCATCAGCAGCAGTTGCGGGTCGGTGACCAGCGCGCGCGCGATCGAGGCGCGCATCTTCATGCCGCCGGAAAGCTCGCGCGGGAACGCATCGGCAAAGTCCGCGAGCCCGACACGCGCCAGCGCCTGCGCCACGGCCCCGTCCGCCTCACCGGCACGCGCGAGCTTCAGCGGCAGCCGCACATTGGCGGCCACACTGGCCCAGGGCATCAGCGTCGGCTCCTGGAACACGAAGCCGATGTGGCCGGTCTTGCGTTGCGCCTCGGCCCAGTCGACCGTGCCGACGGTCGGATCGCTCAAGCCCGCGATGATGCGCAACGCCGTCGATTTGCCGCAGCCGGAGGGGCCCAGCAGCGAGACGAATTCGCCGTCGCGCACGGCGAGATTAAAATCGCGCAACGCCACCGTACCGCGCTCGAAGGTCTTGCCGACCTGGCGGAGGGAGATGATGGGGCTCTGGGCAGATTCTGATGCCACGCCGTAATAATCTTTGTTGTCATTCCGGGACGCGAGCGAAGCGAGCGGGCCCGGAATCCATACGCCGCAACACCGGGGTTATGGATTCCGGGTTCGCCGCTACGCGGCGCCCCGGAATGACAACATAGAGGATGCGCCCGGCCTCGTCAGTTCTTCGGCCGCAGATCGACCCCGACACCCTTGTTGACGAACTTCAGCGTATAGCCGCGCTTGTAGTCGAGCCCGGCCTTGACCACGCCGGCCTTCACCATCTTGTCGTAGAAGCTTTTCCAGCGCGCGTCGGTCATGGCGCCGATGCCGAGCTTTGCCGTATCGCCGGAATCGACGATGCCGTCTTCCTTCATCTTGGCGATGGAATAGGCGAGCTGGTCGTCGGTCATTTCCGGGTTCTGCTTCTTGATCGCGTCATTTCCCGGCTTGGGATCGCCGTAGAGATAGTGGTACCAGCCGATCGCCGAGGCATCGACGAAACGCTGCACCAGGTCGGGCTTCTTCTCCACCAGGTCGCGGCGGGTTTCGATCAGCGTCGAGTAGCTGTTGAAGCCGTGATCCGCGAGCAGGAACACCACCGGCTTGAAATGCGCTTGCTTTTCGATGGCGTAGGGCTCGGAGGTGACGTAGCCCTCCATCGCCGAGTTCTTGTCGGCGAGGAAAGGCTGCGCGTTGAAGGTATAGGGCTTCACCTTGGCCTCATCGAAACCGTAGGTCTGCTTCAGCCACTGGAAATAGGTGACGATGCCCTCCTTGGAGACAAACAGCGTCAGCTTCTTCAGGTCGGCAAGCGTCTTCACGCCCGGATGCGCGATCAGCACCTGGGGGTCCTTCTGGAAGCTCGCCGCCACCGCGACGGTCGGGATGTTGTGCGCGACCGCGTCGAAGGTCTGCAGCGAATTGGCGCTCATGAAGAAGTCGAGCTTGCCGACCGGCAGCAGGATGCGGTTGTTCACGTTCGGCCCGCCGGGGACGATGGTCACGTCCAGCCCGTATTTCCGGTATGTGCCGTCGGCGAGCGCCTGGTAGAAGCCGCCGTGCTCGGCCTCGGCCACCCAATTGGTGCCGAAGCGCACCTTATCGAGGGCCTGGGCCTGGGTTGCGGTGAGCGCGGCGGCGAAAATCGCTAAAATCGTCGCTAATTTCATGATCCCTGACCTTTTGCGCCACTGTCTCATTCCCGCACCGCGGCAGGCAAGCCACCCGAAAAAATCTTTGAACCTCTCCGTCCCTCCCCGCGACCCATGGCTATCGCGGCCAGATTGGCCGCCCATGAACACCCGGATGGAGCAGACCATGACCAAGTCCAAGATCATCGCCGCGACCCTCGCCGCCGTGACCCTGACCGGCGCCGTCCTCGGCACCAGCGCCCCGGCTTTTGCCTGGCATAACCACCACCACCACGGTTTCGGCCCCGGCCTCGGCATCGGCCTCGCCATCGGCACCATCGCCGCCGCAGCGGCCGCGTCCAATGCCTACGTCGAGCCGGCCTACGACTGCCGCTATGTCGAGCGCTACGACCGCTGGGGCCGCCTGCGCGTGTTCAAGGTGTGCGACGGATACTAAGCCGCACCAATTGGTTTGCGATCGGCGCCCGTCCCCCCCGTCCATCCTTGCGCCGATCCGAAAGACCCGCCCGGTTCGTCCCCGACCGGGCGGGTCGCTTTTTGCGGCATGGCGGACGCGACGACGGGGCTGTTGCCATGACGGCGGTGATTTGTATTGATGCCCACAACCATAACCACCGCGGCCAGCGCCGGCCGCGGAACTGTGACCCGGGAGGATGTCCATGCCGCTAGCCAAAACATTCGCCACGATTGCCCTCGCGACCGCGCTGTCGGTCGGAGCCGCCAGCGCGACCGAGATCAAGCTCGGCCATGTCGGCGCGCCCGGCTCGCTGTTCGACAAGAGCTGCACCGAGTTTGCCAAGATGGCGAACGCCAAGCTCGCCAAGATCCCCGGCGACTACAAGGTCGTGGTCTACGGATCGAGCCAACTCGGCAAGGATTCCGAGATGCTCAAGAAGCTCAAGCTCGGAACCATCGATCTCGCCCTGCCCTCGACCGTGATGTCGTCGCAGGTGCCCGCCTTCGGCCTGTTCGAGATGCCGTATCTGGTGAAGAGCCGCGAGCACATGGCCAAGATCCGCGACAAGATCGTGTTCCCCAAGCTGGTGCCGCTCGCCGCCAAGGACGGCTATCGCATCCTCGGCGTCTGGGAGAACGGTTTCCGCCAGATCACCAACAACAAGCGGCCGATCTACAAGCCGGCCGATCTCGACGGCATCAAGCTGCGCACCCCAAAGGGCACCTGGCGCGTGAAGATGTTCAAGGCCTATGGCGCCAATCCGACGCCGCTCGCCTTCTCCGAGGTGTTCGTCGCGCTCAAGACCGGCGCCATGGACGGCCAGGAGAACCCCTACGCGCAGATCTATCCGGCGCGCTTCTATGAGGTGCAGAAGTACCTCTCGATCACCAACCATGTCTATACGCCGGCTTACCTCACCGCCGGCGCCAGCTTCACCCGCTTCCCGCCGGCGGTGCAGAAGGTGCTGAAGGACACCGCGGTCGAGATGCAGCCGGTAGCGCTGAATATCGGCGCCGAGCTCGACACCTCCTTGCTCGCCAAGCTCAAGGAAAAGGGCATGAAGGTGAACAAGGCCGACACGGCCGCCTTCATCAAGGCGAGCAAGCCGATCTACGACGAGTTCGCCAAGGAAGTGAAAGGCGGCAAGGAACTGATCGACGAAGCCATGGCGCTCGGCGCCGGGTCATGACGCGGGCGCAGGTCGCTTGCCTCTCCCCGCCTGCGGGGAGAGGTCGACCCGCCGAAGCGAAAGCGAAGGCGGGTCGGGTGAGGGGGCGGTTCGCCAATCCTGAGCGTCTCGAAATGCCCCCTCACCCGGCTCGCGGCTTTCGCCGCTCGCCACCCTCTCCCCGCCAGCGGGGAGAGGGAGAGTGCCGCCGCAAGACCCCAATACAATCACCCATTTAAAGATCGCCCCCGATGTCTCTGTTCGAAACCCTCCGCGCGGCGTTCGAGCGCCTGATGGAGTGGATCGTCGTCGCCCTGGTGGTGGCGCTGACCGCGCTGGTGATCGCCGGCGCCGCCTTCCGTTATTCCGGCAACGCGCTCGACTGGTATGACGAGGTCGCCGAGGTCGGGCTGGTGTGGCTGACCTATTACGGCGCGGCGCTGGCGGCGCTGCGCGGCGCCCATATCGGCGTGCCCGGGCTGGTCAATGCGCTGCCGCCGCGCTGGCGCGTGGCGCTCGCCATCATCGCCGAAGCCTTCGTCTTCCTGTTCTTCGGCATCCTGGCGGTCACCGGCATCCAGGTGCTCGACGTGCTCAAGGGCGACCATCTGGTCAGCCTGCCCTGGGTGCCGCTGCCGATAACCCAGTCGGTGATCCCGATCGGCGCCATCCTGTTCATGATCGCCGAGACGTTCCGCCTGCCGCAGGTGCTGAGCGACGCCATGCACGGCGGCTTCGCCGACCTCGAAGTCAAGGAAGCGCTGGAGCAAGTCGGCCACTCGGGCGAGGAGACGCGCCCGTGACCATCACCCTCATGCTTGTCGGGATGTTCGCGCTGGCGCTGATCAACGTGCCGATCGCGGTGGCGCTCGGCCTCGTCGCCATGGCGGCGGTGGTGATCGTGCAGGGACCGCAGATGCTGGTGAATTCGGCGCTGGTCATGTTCGACGGCGCCTCCAATTTCCCACTGCTGGCGATCCCGCTGTTCATCCTCGCCGGCTCGATCATGAACGTGTCGTCGCTCTCGCGCCGGCTGATCGCCTTCGCCTCCGCCTGTTTCGGCTTCGTGCGCGGCGGGTTGTCGATGGTGGTGATCGGCACCTCGATGTTCTTCGCCGAGATTTCCGGCTCGGCGGTGGCCGGCGTCGCCGCGCTCGGCACCTTCCTGATCCCGGCCATGCGCTCGCGCGGCTATTCCAAGGAATTCGCCGCCGCCATCTCCTCGTCCTCGGCGAGCCTCGCCATCATCATCCCGCCGTCGATCCCGATGATCCTCTACGCGGTGATGGCGCAGACCTCGGTGGTGAAGATGTTCGTCGCCGGTATCGTGCCCGGCATTGTCGGCGCGGTCGGTCTCGCCGTCGCCGCCTATATCCAGGCGGTGCGGTACAATTTCCCGGTCGAGGAGAAGTTCCAGCTCGCCCGCGTGTGGCAGACGTTCAAGGAGGCGGCCTGGGCCTTCCTGCTGCCGATCATCATCCTCGGCGGCATTTTCGGCGGCTTCGTCACCGCCACCGAAGGCGCCGGCGTCGCGGTCGCCGCCGCGCTCATTATCAGCGGCCTCATCTACCGCGACCTGCGCTGGCGCGAATTGCGCAAGGCCTGCGTCGACGGCGGCGTGCAGACCGCGGTGGTGATGCTGCTGGTGGCGGCCTCGGCGCTGATCGGCACCTTCCTCACCGAGGCGCAGGTGCCACAGGCGCTGGCGCACGGCATCACCAACATCACCGAGAACAAATATGTGGTGCTGCTGCTGCTCAACGTCGCCTTCCTGCTGCTCGGCATGTTCCTGCACTCGGCCGCCGCCATCATCCTGGTGGTGCCGATCGTGATGCCGATGGTGCAGGCGGTCGGCATCGACCCGGTTCATTTCGGCCTGGTGGTGACGCTCAATCTCGCCATCGGCCAGCAGACGCCGCCGGTGGCGAGCGTGCTGATCGCCGCCTGCGCCATCGCCAAGTCGGACATCTGGGAGACCACCAAGGTCAACTGGCCGTTCATCCTGGCGCTGCTGGTGGTGCTGTTCATCTGCACCTATGTGCCGTCAATTTCGCTGGCGCTGGTGCATCTGTTTTATGGGGGTTAACAACCGTCAATCCGGGGCGCGCCGAAGGCGCGAACCCGGATTGACCGAATTCAGATTTCCGCGCGCACCAGCGCCGCGCCTTCGACCATCGCCTGCATCTTGCCGAAGGCGACGTCGCGCGGCAGGTATTTCATGCCGCAGTCGGGCGCGATAACGAGACGCTCGGCCGGCACATGCGCGAGCGCGGCACGGATGCGCGCGGCGACCGTCTGCGGCGTCTCGATGGCCAGATCGGCGAGGTCGATGACGCCGAGGATGACGGTCTTCGACGGCAGTTTCTCCAACACGACGAGATCGAGCTTGGGCTGCGCCGCCTCGATGGAGATCTGCGCCGCCTTGGCGCCTTCCAATTCGGGCAGGAACGAATAGCCGGTCGGTTTCTCGTGCACCACCGCGGCGTAGCCGAAGCACAGATGCACCGCGACCGTGCCGCTGACGCCGTCGAGCGCGCGGTCGAGCGCCGCAAGGCCGTAGGCGCGGGCGGCTTGCGGGTGCTGCTGCATCCACGGTTCGTCGATCTGCACGATATCGGCGCCGGCGGCGAACAGGTCCTTGATCTCCGCGTTGACGGCGGCGGCGTAGTCGAGCGCCATGGCCTCGTCGCTTGAATAGAACTCGTTCTGCGCCTGCTTCGACATGGTGAAGGGGCCGGGCACCGTCATCTTCACCGGCTTGGTCGTATTGGCGCGCAGGAATTGCAGGTCGCGCAGCTCCACCGGATGCTTCCGGGTGATCTTGGCGGTGACGCGCGGCACCGGGATCGGCTTGCCGGAACGGTTGATGGTGGTGCCGGGGTTGTCCGTGTCGACGCCTTCGAGCGCGGTGGCGAAGCGGTTGGAATAGCTTTCGCGCCGCTGCTCGCCGTCGGTGATGATGTCGAGGCCGGCGCGCTCCTGGTCGCGGATGGCGAGCAAGGTCGCCTCGTCCTGCTTGGCCTCCAGCTCATCGGGATCAGGCAGCCAGAGATCGTCCATGCGCACGCGCGGCACCATCTTCGACAGCCGCGCGCGATCGATCAGCCAATCCGGCTGCGGGTATGAGCCGACGAGAGAGGTGGGGAAGAGTTTGTTTGGCATGCCTCGAACCTTCGGCTGTCATGCCCCGCGCAAGCGGGGGATCCAGTATCCACAATCCTCCGAATGAAGCTACCGCTGTCGGTGTTTACTGGACTGCCCGCTTTCGCGGGCAATGACAGCTCATGGTTGGGCAGCGCCCAACAAACTCATCTCCAGCACCCGCGCCACATGCAGCGCGTCGCGCGCGGCGCCGTCGTGGATCTGATGCCGGCAGGAGGTGCCGTCGGCAACGATCAGCGTGGCCGGCTCCGCCGCGCGCACCGCCGGCAATAATGACAATTCACCCATCTTGAACGACACGTCGATGGTTTCGGCATCGTAGCCGAAGGCGCCGGCCATGCCGCAACAGCTCGATTCGATCGGCTCGACCGCGAGATCGGGGATCAGCTTCAGCACATTTGTCACCGCGCCCATGGCGTCGAAGGATTTCTGATGGCAATGGCCGTGCACCAGCGCCTTCTTGGCGATGGGCGCGAGCGGCAAGTCGAGGGTGCCCAGCCTGTGCTCGCGGGCGAGGAATTCCTCCAAGAGCAGCGCCTGCTCGGCCACCGCGGTGACTGCCTCGCCCTTGAACAGCGCCGGCGCCTCGTCGCGCAGGGTCAAGAGGCAGCTCGGCTCCAGCCCGACGATCGGCACGCCGCGCGCCGCATAGGGTGCCAGAGCTTGAAGCGTGCGCTCAAGCTCGCGCCGCGCCTCCTCGACCAACCCGACCGACAGGAAGGTGCGGCCGCAGCAGAGCGGTCGTTCGTCGTCATCCGCAGGCAAGGCCGCATGCACGCGATAGCCGCCGGCGACCAGCACGCGCAGCGCGGCATCGAGATTTTCGCGCTCGAAATAGCGGTTGAAGGTATCGCCGAACAGCACCACGTCGCGCGGCGGCGCAGCAGCCTCGCCGTAACGCCAGTCGGTGCGGTCCTTGTAGATGTCGGCGCGCCATTTCGGCAGGCTGCGCCGCGCCGCAAAGCCGGCGAAGGTTTGCGAGAGGCGCCGCAGCAGCGGGCTGCCGTCGCGCAGATTGAAAAGCGTGGGTCGGCGGGCGGCGTAAGGCGCATAGCGCGGCAGATAGCCGACCAGCCGGTCATGCAGCGAGAGCCCGCGTTTTGCGGCGCTCGCCGCCTTCACCTCGATCTTCATGCGCGCCATGTCGACGCCGGTCGGGCATTCGCGCCGGCATGCCTTGCAGGACACGCACAGCTTGAGCGTTTCAAGCATCTCGCGGCTGGTGAGCGCGTCGCGGCCGAGCTGGCCGGTGAGCGCCAGCCGCAGCGTGTTGGCGCGCCCGCGCGTGACGTCGCGCTCGTCGCGGGTGACGCGATAGCTCGGGCACATCACGCCGCCGGCGAGCTTGCGGCAGGCACCATTGTTGTTGCACATCTCGATCGCGCCCTGGAAGCCGCCGCCGCTGCCGCTATAGGCCGACCAGTCGAAGCGCGTTTCGATCTCTTGCGCCTCATAGCCGGGCGCGTAGCGCAGCAGTTCGCGCGTATCGAACTTGGGTGGCCGCACCACCTTGCCGGGATTGTACAAACCGTTGGGATCGAAGCGCTCCTTGACCTCCTCGAAAGCGCGCGCGAGGCGCGAGCCGAACATCGGTTCGTTGAACTCCGAACGCACCAGCCCGTCGCCGTGCTCGCCGGAATGCGAACCTTTATATTCGCGCACCATGGCGAAGGCCTCTTCGGCGATCGCGCGCATGGCCTGCACGTCCTTTTCCAGGCGCAGATTGAGCACCGGCCGCACATGCAGGCAGCCGGCGCCGGCATGCGCGTACCAGGTGCCGCGCGTGCCATGCTTTTCGAAGATCGCCGTCAATCGCGAGGTGTAATCGGCGAGATGCTCGAGCGGCACCGCGCAGTCCTCGACGAAGGAGACCGGCTTGCCCTGCTCCTTCATCGACATCATGATGTTGAGGCCGGCGGTGCGCAGCTCGGTGATCGCCGCCTGCAGCTCGGGATTGAGCACCTCGGCGACTCCGCCCCATTGCGCGCCGCTCTTGCCCCAGGCAAAGCCGAGATCGCCGATCATCTCCTTCAATTGGCGCAAGCGGCGCAGATTTTCCTCGTGATCCTCCTCGCCGAACTCGACCAGCAGGATGGCCTCGGGCTCGCCGCGCACGAAGCGCTCCAGCGTCGGCCGGAACATGTCGATCTCGCCCGCAAGCTCGATCATGGTGCGGTCGATCAGCTCGACCGCGATTGGCGCAAGCCGCACGATGTGCTGGGCGGCGTTCATCGCTTCATAGAAGCTGCCGAAATGCACGGCGCCGACGGCGCGGCGCGGCAACAGCGGCGACAGCTTCAATTCGATGCGGGTGGAGAAGCCGAGCGTGCCTTCCGAGCCCACCAGCACATGGGCGAGGTTGACGTCGTTCTTGCCCGGCACCAGCGCATCGAGATTGTAACCGCCTACCCGGCGCTGCACCTTGGGAAAGCGCGCGGCGATCTCGCCGGCCTCGCGCGCACCGATCGCGAGGAGATAGTTGGCGAGCGGGCGCAAGGGCGCCGGCACGTCGTTCAGAGTACCGCCGAGTGGTCCGAAATGCGCCAGCATGCCGTCGGCGAGCAACGCGTCGATGCCGATCACATTGTCGCGCATGGTGCCGTAACGCAGGCTGCGGCCGCCGCAGGAATTGTTGCCGGCCATGCCGCCGATGGTGGCGCGCGAGGCGGTGGAGATGTCGACCGGAAACCACAAGCCGTGCGGCTTGAGCTGGCGGTTGAGCTCGTCGAGCACCACGCCGGGCTCGACCGCGCAGCGTCGCCGCTCGACGTCGAGCTCGATCACGCGGGTGAGGTGCTTGGAACAGTCGACGACCAGCGCCTCGCCCACCGTCTGCCCGCTCTGCGAGGTGCCGCCGCCGCGGGCGAGCACGTGCACGCCCTCTGCACGGGCAATTCCTATCGCCCGTTCGGCTTCTTCTATCGTTCGCGGGACGACCACCCCGATGGGCACGATCTGGTAGTGAGAGGCATCGGTGGCGTAGCGGCCGCGGGTAAAGCGGTCGAACAGAACATCCCCGGTCAATTCGGCCTTCAGCCGCCGTTCCAGGCCGGGCCGGACTACTGCCACGGTCGTGTTCCCGGTTGGTTATTGTTTAGCCTATGCATACCGGCGTGATTGCTGTGCGGAAAATCGCTTGACCGCAATGTTGCATTCATAGTTCAACCCGACAAGCGCAGCTCCCTGGCCGGGACGCGCCGCACGGCCTATGGGCCGCGAAACCCCTCAAAAGCCGCGTCTAGGAGCATCTTTCAATGGCTCAGAATTCCTCGCGTCCGGTCGGGCGTCATTTTCTGCATATTCCGGGGCCGACCCCTCTTCCCGACCGCGTTCTGCGGGCGATGGATACCCCGCTTATCGATCACCGCGGTCCGGAATTTGCCCGACTGACCAAGAAGTGCCTGGAAGGCATCAAGACCATCTTCAAGACCACCAACCCGGTGATCATGTACACCGCCACCGGCACCGGCGCCTGGGAATCGGCGCTGACCAACACGCTGTCGCCCGGCGACAAGGTGCTGATGTTGGAGACCGGCCAGTTCGCCACGCTGTGGAAGAAGATGGCCGAGCGCCTCGGCCTGAAGGCGGAATTCATCTCCACCGACTGGCGTCAGGGCGCCGATCCGAAGGCGATCGAAGCGAGGCTGCGCGAGGACAAGAACAAGGAAATCAAGGCGGTCTGCATACTGCACAACGAGACCTCGACCGGCGCGCTGACCCCGGTCGCCGAGATCCGCAAGGCGATCGACGCCGCCGGCCATCCGGCGCTGTTCATGGTCGACACCATCTCCTCGCTCGCCTCCACCGACTACCGTCACGACGAATGGGGCGTCGACGTCACCGTCGGCGGCGCGCAGAAGGGGCTGATGTTGCCGCCGGGCATGTCGTTCAACGCCATCAGCGACAAGGCGCTGGCCGCCAACAAGACCGCCAAGATGCCGAAGGCGTTCTTCGCCTGGGACGACATGCTGAACATGAACAAGGTCGGCTTCTTCCCCTACACGCCGGCGACGCAGATGATCCAGGGCCTCGCCGTGGCGCTCGACATGCTGCACGAGGAAGGCCTCGACAACGTGTTCGCGCGCCATGCGCGCCTCGCGGAGGCGACGCGCCGCGCGGTGAAGGCGTGGGGGCTGGAGAACCTCAACAAGAATGCCAGCCAGTATTCGCCGACCATCACCGCGGTGATGGTGCCGGAGGGTCATGACGCGGACAAGTTCCGCGCGCTGGCGCTGGAGACCTTCAATATCTCCTATGGCGCGAGCTTCGGCCAATATGCCGGCAAGTATTTCCGCATCGGCCATCTCGGCGACATCAACGACGCCATGATGATCGGCGCACTCGGCTCGACGGAAATGGCGCTGCAGCTCGCCGGCATTCCGATCAAGACCGGCGGCGTGCAGGCGGCGATGGACTACCTCGTCGGCGCACACGGCAACGCCACCAAGCAGGCGGCGGAGTAGGATTGCCGCCTCTCAACATGTCATCGCCGGGCTTGCCCCGGCGATCCATGATGACGTGCAACGATTACAAGCCGTAAAGTTGCCATTCGCAGAAGCCCATCATGGATGCCCGGGACAAGCCCGGGCATGACGCTGTGCTTGCTGCGCACGCCGCCTCTCTACGACACCTTGATCCACTCGTTCGCCTGTACGGCACGGGCGACGAAGTCGGCAATGGCCTTCAGCGTCGGTTCCGGCGCCTCGCGCTGCGGCGAATGGCGCGCGCCCGGCAACAGCGCCACCTCGACCGGGCAGTAGCACTCTTGTTGCGCCACCTCGATCTGCTTGACCGTGCCGTATTGATCGTCGGCGCCCTGCACAATCAGGACCGGCACGCGGATGTAGGCGAGGAATTCGGTGATGTCCCATTTGCGGAAGTCGGGATCGAGCCAAGCGCCGTTCCAGCCCCAGAAGGCGTTGTCGACATCGGCATGCCAGCGCGCCAGCCGCGGGCGCAGATCGCCGCTCTCGTAGGCGACGCGCGCCTGTTCGATCGAGGCGATGCCGGGATCCTCGGTGAAGAAATGCGGCGCGATCAGCACCAGTCCGCCGATCCGGTGATCCTGATGGCTGCCGGCATAGATCGCCGCAATCGAGGCACCGTCGCTGTGGCCGATCAAGAGGCCGCGCGCAAAACCGATCGCGTCGAGCAGCTGCGGCAGAACCTCGCGCGCCTCCTCATGCATGTAGCTGAGCGGGCGCGGCAGCTTGACCGGGCTCGATTGCCCGTAGCCGGCGCGCGAATAGACGAAGACGCCGCAACCGGTCGCCTTGGCGAGCTTGGCGGGAAAGTCGTTCCACAATCCGACACAGCCGAGCCCCTCATGCAGCAGCACCAGCGTCGGCGCTTCGTCCGGACGCGGACCGATCATGCGGTATTCGAGATGCTGGGAGCCGATATCGAGGAAGCCGGAGTCGTCCAAGGGCATTTCAAACTCTTCTCTGCGCCATCCCCTAATTCGGTGTCATGCCCCGCGAAAGCGGGGCATCCAGTAGCCACAGACGTCGCAATTTAACATCGACGTTTGTGGTTACTGGATCGTCCGCTTTCGCGGACGATGACAGCCGAAATATAGTGGCCGACGCGTGCGTTACACCCGATCCTCCGCCCGCAATTTGAACCGTTAAATCTTCCCCGTCGCCGTTTTCGGCAGATCGGCGCGGAACTCGATCCAGCGCGGATATTTGTAGGGCGCGAGCAGATGCTTGACGTGGTCCTGCAGCGTGCGCGCGAGTTCCTCGCTCGCCTTGTCGGGCAATTTGAGCACGACGAAGGCCTTCGGCTTGACCAGCCGTTCCTCGTCGAACCAGCCGACCACCGCCGCCTCCAGCACCTCGGGATGCGAGGACAGCGCCGCCTCCACTTCGAAGGGCGAGACATAGATGCCCGACACCTTCAGCATGTCGTCCTGGCGGCCGGCGCAGACGTAGTAGCCGTCGTCGTCCTGGTAATATTTGTCGCCCGAGCGCGTCCATTCGCCCTGGAAGGTGTTGCGCGATTTCTCGCGGTTGTTCCAATACATGATGGCGCTGGTCGGCCCGCGCACATAGAGCTCGCCGAGATCGCCCTGCTTCACCGGCATGCCATCGTCGCCGATCAGCTTGATCTCGTAACCCGGCACCGCCTTGCCGGTGGTGCCGTATTTGGTCTCGCCCGGCTTGTTGGTGAGATAGATGTGCAGCATCTCGGTGGTGCCGAGGCCGTCATAGATGTCGACGCCGTAGCGCTCCTTCCAGCGCTTGGCGATCTGCTCGGGCAACGCCTCGCCGGCCGAGATGCAGCGGCGGATTTTCACCTCGTCCTTCGTCGGCGCGTTCGGGCTTGCCAGGAACGCGGCATAGAAGGTCGGCACCGCGCAGAACAGCGTCACCGGATATTGCCGCAGCAGCGCGGCAACGCCGTCCGGCGTCGGCCGGTCGGGATTGAGGATCGTCGTGGCGCCGACGCTCAACGGGAAGGTCATGGCGTTGCCGAGGCCATAGGCGAAGAACAGCTTGGCCACCGAATAGACCGTGTCGCTTTCCTTGAAGCCGCCGATCGGCGTGCCGTAGAGGTCGGCGGTGAGCTTGAGGCTGGCGTGAATATGCACCGCCCCCTTCGGCTTGCCGGTCGAGCCGGAGGTGTAGAGCCAGAACGCCATGTCGTCGCAGGTAGTCGGCGCGGTGTAGTCTTCCGGCTCGTCGGCGCCGATCACGTCCTCGAACAGCCGGTAGCCGTGCGGATTGTCGCCGGAAACGATGACATGCTCGAGGTCGGGGCTTTCGCCGATGATCTTCTCGAATTTCGGAAACAGCGCTTCCGACACCACCAGGCATTTGGCCCGGCTGTCGGCGAGCATGAAGCGGTAATCGTCCTCGGTGAGCAGCGTATTGACCGGCACCGCGATGATGCCGGCCTTGAGGCAACCGAGGAAGGCGGTCGGCCAGTCGACGGTGTCGAGCAGCGCCAGGAGCACGCGCTCCTCGCGATGCAGCCCGAGGCCGCGCAGCGCGGCGGAAAAGCGCGCCACCCGGTCGGCGAGCTGGCGATAGGTCAGCGTGTGGCGGCCGTCGATATAGGCGGGCTTGTCGGCCAGCCCCGCATCGAGATTGCGTTGCAGAATGTCGGCGGCGAAGTTGTAGTCGCGTGGGACATCGCCCATCGCGACCGAGGCCGCAGTGACCGCGGCTGTCATGGCTTTTTCCTCCCAGGCGGCAGCGCTGCCGCTTTTGCCCGAATTATGCGAGGCGTGGGCCGCCGCCGCAATGTGAATATAATTCCCACGCAGCGGCCCCTTTCGCGCCTTTCGCGCGAGACCCGCTGTACGGCGCGGCCTGAGCCGCTATGGTGCACGCCGCCTGCTTCCTGTCACGGCCGCACCACCGCGGGCCATGACAAAAATCAACCCGTTGAGGAGCCCCTTTCATGATCTCGAGCCGGGACCGCATTCTGACCACCCATGTCGGCAGCCTGCCGCGCAACGACAAATTGTCGGACCTGCTGGTGAAACGGGAAGCGGGCGAGCCCTACGACAAGTCGGAGATGGACGCGGAGATGGACAAGGCGGTCGCCCATGTGGTCGCCAAGCAAGTAAACGCGGGCATCGACATCGGCAATGACGGCGAGCAGCAGCGGGTGGGCTTCCAGACCTATGTGCCGGCGCGCATGAGCGGCTTTGCGGGCGTATCGAAGCGCCGGCGCGGGCGCGAGTTCGAGGAGTTCCCCGAACTGGTGGCGAGCCTCGCACGGCGCTTCCCGCATGTCAGCAAGCAGCAGAACGCGCCCGAGTGCCAAAGCGAACTGCACTATCTCGACGTCAAGCCGCTGGAGGACGAGATCGCACGCTTCAAGCGCATCGCCGACGATCAGTTCGTCGAACAGTTCATGACCGTGCCCTCGCCGGGCATTATCTCGTCGACGATGCTCGATGCATTTTACGGCTCGCAGGACAAATATCTGAGCGCGCTGTCACGCGAGATGAAAAACGAGTGCCAGGCGATTTACAAGGCCGGCCTGCTGTTGCAGGTCGACGCGCCCGATCTCGCCATGGACCGCACCATGATGTACCGCGATCTCGACGACGCCGGCTTCGTCAAGACGGTGGAGCGGGGTGTAGCGGCGATCAACGAAATGATCGACGGTATTCCGCCCGGTCGGGTGCGGCTGCACATCTGTTACGGCAATTGGGAAGGACCGCACATCTACGACATCCCGCTGGCGAAGATCCTGCCGGCGCTCTATCAGGCGCAGGTCGGCGCATTGTCGATCGAGTTCTCCAATCCGCGCCACGCGCATGAATATTCCGCCTTCAAGACGCATCCGCTGCCCAAGGACATGATCCTGATCCCCGGCGTGGTGGAGACCACCTCGAATTTCGTCGAGCATCCGGAAGTGGTGGCGCGCCGCATCGAGGAGGCGGTCGCCGCGGTCGGCGAACGCGAGCGGGTGATCGCCGGCACCGATTGCGGCTTCGGCACCTTCACCAATCGCGAATGGGTGGTCGAGCCGGCGGTGTGGCTGAAACTTGCCGCCATCCGCCAGGGCGCCGATATCGCCTCAAGCAGGCTGTGGGGCAAGAGCGCCGCCTAGCACTCACGCCGGCAGCGTGAGGTCGATCGTCAAGCCGATGCCGACGCTCTGAAAGGCGAGCGTCGCGCCGATTTGCGCGGCGAGCGAGCGCGCAAGCCGCAGCCCCAGACTGTCGGCATGCGCGGGGTTGAAGCCCTCCGGAAGACCAACGCCGTCGTCGCCGATACTGACCACGATCTTGTCCCCCTTGCGCCAACAGCCGACCGTGACGATGCCGGCGACACCGCTGGGATGCGCATACTTCACCGCATTGGTGACCAGCTCGCCGACAATGAGACCAAGCGGCAGCGCGCGCTCGGCCGAGACCGGACAAGTCTCATCGCCGTCATGCAGCAGCGTGGCGCGGCCGGCAAACGACAGCGATTCCACCACCGCCTGGGAAATCTTGCGCAGGTAATCCGACAGATCGACGTCGGATCCGGAGACAAGACCGGACAGCAAGCGATGCAAATGGCCGACTGTATCGATGCGGTGGCCGATCTCCTCCAGCAGCGCGCCGACTTCCGCGCGCGACATGGCGCCGGATTCGGCGGCAATGCCGCGCGCCTGAATTCGCACCAGGCCGGCCACCATGGCGAGGTTGTTGGCGATGCGGTGATTGGCTTCCGCGGCCGCGTCACGCGCCGCGCTGACCGATTCGAATGCGGATGTTGGACTGAGCGTCGGCGAAGATGTCATCACAAGCTTTCATCGTTAACAAAGGATGCGGTTCGATAAAGCTTGCGCGCGTGCCGGCTAATAGCAAGCCATAGTTCCGGCTCAGCTTGAGCACTGCGCGTCAACTGCATCAGTGGCGATCTGTCGCCCGCTTCCATCGGTTGCTGTGTCGGCTAGCTGACAGTAGATTGCGCCAATGATGCAGCCAACTTACTTGACGTCAATTGAGTAAGTTTACAAAATAACCTCCGGGTTGAAGTCGTCCCCCCGGAGACGCACATGGTCGATCGAGGTCGCGGCGAACGTCTGCAAATCATGCTCACCGAGGCGGAGCTCGACGCCCTCGACGACTGGCGCTTTGCCAAGCGCATGCCGAGCCGCGCCGCGGCGGTGCGCGAACTGCTCAAGCGCGGGCTTGCCGCCGAGGGCTTCGAGATGGCGGACAACCACAGCCGGTCGAAGGACTACGGCGTGCTCGGCACCAAGCGAGCGAGAGCGCGCTAGGCAAGCGGCATCTTGCCGCTAGCGTGTCCTGGCGTCGGGCTCGGCCAGGATCAGCGACCAATAGACCTTGTATTTGGAGCGCGGCGCATAGACCGCGGCGATGCCCATGCGGGTCGCGCCGGCGAGCAGCATGTTGGCGCGGTGCGGCGGTGAATCGCGCCAGCCGGAAAACGCCTGCGCCAGCGTGTGATAGCCAGCGCCGATATTCTCCGCCGCGCGGGCGGCGGCGTAGCCGGAGGCTTTGAGCCGCACCGTGAATGGCTTGCCGACATTGTGGTCGAGCTTGTCGTGCCGGGCCATGACCTCGGCCTGCGCGCGCGCCAGCTGCATCAGCGCCGGATCAATCGTCACCGCCGGCAGGCCGTTATTGCCGCGATAGCCGGAGATGATCGAGGCGGCGACCGGCGCATCGACCTCGGCGCCCGGCCGCGCCAAGTCGCGGTAAAAGGCGGGCTGGCCCTTGGGGACGTAATTGCCGGCGCACGCCGCGAGCGCAAGCAAGGCGAGCACGGCGGCAAGCCGGCGGAACAGCATGGGCAAGGGGAAATCTCCGAATCGCGGGGCAGTTTGGCACAAGCTGCCAGTCGACCGTGGCTGAATGGTGAACCGAGCTGTCATTCCGGGGCGCCCGCCAAAGGCAGGCGAGCCCGGAATCCATACTCCGCAGCAGGGGTTATGGATTCCGGGCTCGCGGGCTGACGCCCGCGCCCCGGAATGACGTCAACTTGTTACGCTTCGCAACGCCCGCCAGATCCGCTCCGACGTCGCCGGCATGTCGAGCGCTGCGCCCTCAGGCAGGGCGTCAAGTACGGCATTGATCAGCGCCGGCGGCGCCGCGGTGGTGCCCGCCTCGCCGGTGCCTTTGACGCCGAGCGGGTTGGTGCGGCAGGCGACGGCATTGTGCTCGACCGTTATCGACGGCACCGTATCGGCGCGCGGCATGGCGTAGTCCATGAACGTGCCGGAAACGAGCTGGCCGCCTGCATCGTAGACGGTCGCTTCGCTCAGCGCCTGACCGAGGCCTTGCGCCACGCCGCCATGGATCTGGCCGGTGACGATGACATCGTCGAGCACGTTGCCGCAATCGCCGACCGCCACATAATTCACCACCACGAGCGCGCCGGTCTCGGGATCAATCTCGACCTCGGCGACGTGGCAGCCGTTGGGGAATGACGGCGGCGCCTTCACATGCCCGAGCGTGTCGAGGCTTTCGGCGATGACGCCCTGCTTGTGCAATTCGGCGGCGCGCGCGGCGGCATCGAACAGCGAGACCTCGCGGTTCTTCACCGCGAACTTGCCGTCGCGATAGTCGATCTCGCTCTCCTCCGCCTGCAGCAACATCGCGGCGACCTTCCTGCCCTTGGCGATTACGGCGTCGACGGTGTTGGCGATAGCGCCACCGACATACATGGCCGAGCGCGAGGCGACCGCGCCGAAGCCGGGCACGTCGCGGTCGGAATCGCCGGAGGTGACGGCGACCGCCTCCGGCTTGATGCCGAGCCGGCGGGCGGCGACCTCGCCGAACACGGTCTGGTGCCCCTGCCCGCTGGCGCCGGCGCCGATACTGACCGCGAGCCGCTCGCCGCCAGGAAAACTGATGCGCGCAGCTTCTTCCGGAAAGGCGCCGGCGATCTCCAGATAGCAGCCGATGCCGATGCCGCGCAGCCTGCCCTGCTTCTTCGCCGCCTTCCTGCGCGCCGCAAAGCCGGCGTAGTCGGCGAGCGCCAGCGCGCGCTCGAAGGCGGCGGGAAAATCGCCGCTGTCATAGGTATTGCCGAAGGCGGTGACGTAGGGGATTTTCGCCGGCGGGATCAGGTTGCGCCGGCGCAATTCGGCGGCGTCGATTCCGGTCTCATCGGCGGCGGCATCAATCAACCGTTCGAGCAGGTAGCTCGCCTCCGGCCGCCCGGCGCCGCGATAGGGCGCGGTCGGCAGCGTGTTGGTGAACACGCAGCGCGCATTCACCTGCGCCAACGGAATGTCGTAGACGGTCGGCAGGCAGCCGGCGATGTGCAGCGTCATGATGAAATGCGCCACGCCGGTGATATAGGCGCCCATATTGCCGATGCCGTCGACCTTGAGCGCCAGAAAGCGGCCGCGCTTGTTGAGCGCCAGCGCGGCGGTCCAGACCGAGTCGCGGCCCTGGCAGTCGCTGACGAAGGCCTCCGCGCGGTTCGACACCCAATGGACCGGTTTGCCAAGAACGCGCGCGGCATAGAGCAGCGCCACATATTCCGCATAGGCCGCGCCCTTCATACCGAAGGCGCCGCCGACATCGTCGGTGATGATATGCAGCTCGTCTGGCTTGACGTTCATGGTCTCGGCAAGCTGGCCGCGCATGGCGCCGACCGCCTGGCTCGGGCAGCGCAGGACATAGCGTTTCCCCTCGCCGTCGTAGCTTGCGGTGGCGGTGCGCGGCTCCAACGCGCTCACCACCAGGCGCTGATTGACGAGCTCCACCCGCACCACATGCGCGGCCTCGGCGAAGGCGCGCTCGAGCGCTGCCTGTTTCTTGCCGTCGGCGTCGGGCGGCGCGGTCCAGTCGAACGCGAGATTGCCGGGCGCCTCCGGCCAGAGCTGCGGGGCGCCGGGCTTGACCGCATCGCGCACGTCGGTGACCGGATCGAGCGGCTCGTAGTCGACCGCGACTTTTTCCGCGCCGTCCTGCGCGGCGGCGGCACTGGCGGCGACGACCATGGCCACAGGCTCGCCGATATGCATGACGCGGTCGCCGGCAAGCACCGGACGGTGCGGCGAGACCGGCGGCTTGCCGCCGCGGCCAGGAATCGGATGCGCGTGCGAGAGCGAATGGTAGTGCTCGCCGGCAAGGTCGGCGGCGGTATAGACGGCGATGACGCCGGGCGTCGCCTTGGCCTCCGCCGTATCGATATGCGCGATGCGGGCAAACCCGTGCGGCGAGCGCACGAAATACGCGGCGAGCGCTCCCTCCGGCTTGACGTCGTCGCCGAAGCGCCCCTCGCCGCGCAGCAGCGCGTCGTCCTCGATCCGGCCATGCCACGCCATCGTCCGCTTCCTCCCCTTACCGTTCATCCTTTGTTAACCCGCTCGCCACCCGAAATTAACTGCAAAACAACAGGTTGGGGAATACCGTGCGAAAAACGCCGGAAACGCTGGATGGCCAAGGCTTCGACCGCAACCGCTATGCCGCGCGATTGGCGCCTGGTGGCGCTGATCGGCGTGGTCAGTTTCGCCGTCGCCTTCGTGCTGGCGTCACTCCCGGTCGCCGGCCTCGTCGCGCTGGCGGCCATGGCGGTGACGCTTGTCGTGCGGACGCAACGGCTGCGCACCACCAACCGGCGCATGCGGGTCGCGCTCAACAACATGTCGCAAGGCCTGTGCATGTTCGACCGCAATGAGCGGCTGGTCGTGTGCAACAACCGCTATCTGGAAATGTACAAGTTGCCGGGCGAGGTGGCGCGTCCCGGCACCACCCTGACCGGGCTGCTCGAATACCGCAAGGGCAATGGCAGCTTCGCGCGCGACATCGAAGAATATCGGCAGGCCCTGAAGGCCTCGATGGCCGAGGGCGACACCACCAGCACCGAAGTCAAATCCGCCGACGGCGGCGTCATCCTGGTGATCAACCGGCCCATGGCCGACGGCGGCTGGGTGGCGACGCACGAGGACATCACCGAGCGGCGCGGTGCCGAACGCGAGCGCGCCTCCATGCAGGAGCAGGAGCAGCGGCGCGCCGCCATCGAGCAGGCGATCATGAGCTTTCGCCGCAAGGTCGAGGACCTGTTGCGCACGGTCAGCGAGGGCGCCATGGCCATGCGCGCGACCGCGACGACGCTGCTCGCCAATTCCGGGCAGACCTCGAAAGGCGCCGAGGGCGCGGTCGCCGCCTCCAACGACGCCTCCACCAATGTGGAGACCGCCGCGATCGCGGCCGACGAATTGACCAGTTCGATCGCCGAGATCGGCCGCCAGCTCGCCATGACCACCGAGATCGTGCACGCGGCGGTGACCGAAGCGCGGGATACCAATGCGCAGATCGCCACGCTCGCCGAGGCGGCGCAGAAGATCGGCGACGTGATCAAGCTGATCCGCGCCATTGCCGGGCAGACCAATCTGCTGGCGCTCAATGCCACCATCGAGGCGGCGCGCGCTGGCGAAGCCGGCAAGGGCTTCGCGGTGGTGGCCTCGGAGGTCAAATCGCTCGCCGTGCAAACCGCCAAGGCGACCGAGGACATTGCCAAGCTGATCGCGGCGGTCCAGGCGGCCACCTCCGGCGCGGTGGGCGCCATCGGCCGCATCGCCACGCGCATGCAGGAGATCGACACCTGCGCCAACACGGTGTCCGCCGCTGTGCAGCAGCAGAACGCCGCGACCGGCGAGATTTCGCAGAACGTCGCCAGCGCCGCCGCCGGCGCCAAGCTGGTGGTCTCGGTGCTCGACGAGGTGGCCGGCGCCGCCACCGAAACGCGCTCGTCGGCGGAAAGCGTGCTCGGCGCCTCGCAGGCGGTGGAATCGGCGGCCGCCGATCTGCGCCACGAGGTGGAAGGCTTCCTGCAGCGGGTGGCGGTGTAAGCCGCCCCTCATCAAAACAAAGCTGACAACCAATAAAACAGCGCCGCGATCACGCCGGCGGCCGGGATCGTGATGATCCAGGCGATCATGATGTTATTGGCGACGGCCCAGCGCACGGCCGACACCTTGCGCGCCGCGCCGACGCCGATGATCGAGCCGGTGATGGTGTGCGTGGTCGACACCGGAATGCCGAACCAGGTGGCCGCGAACAGGGTGACCGAGCCGCCGGCCTCGGCGCAGAAGCCCTGCATCGGCGTCAGCCGCGTGATCTTGGACCCCATGGTCTTGACGATGCGCCAGCCGCCGATGAGCGTGCCCAGCGCCATGGCGATCTGGCAGGCGATCACCACCCAGAACGGCACATAGAAGTGCGCGCCGAGATGCCCCTGCGAATACAGCAGCACAGCGATGATCCCCATGGTCTTCTGCGCGTCGTTGCCGCCATGGCCGAGCGAATAGAGCGAGGCGGAGACGAACTGCAGCCGCTGGAAGGTGCGGTCGACCGCAAACGGCGTGGCGCGCACGAACAGCCATGACAGCAGCAGCACCAGCATCAGCGCCAGGAAAAAGCCGATCAGCGGCGAGCCGGCGATCGCGACCACGGTCGGCACCAGGCCGCGCCAGACGATGACGCTGATGCCGGCCTTGGCGATGCCGGCGCCGACCAGCCCGCCGACCAGCGCATGCGAGGAGCTCGACGGAATACCGAGCGCCCAGGTGATCAGGTTCCAGATGATGGCGCCCATCAGCGCGCCGAACACCAGGCGCGGATCGACCACGTCCGCCGCGACGATGCCGGTGCCGAGCGTATTGGCGACGTGCAGACCGAAGAACAGGAAGGCGATGAAATTGAAGAACGCCGCCCAGGCCACCGCGTATTGCGGCCGCAGCACGCGGGTGGAGACGATGGTGGCGATGGAATTGGCGGCGTCGTGCAGGCCGTTGAGGAAATCGAAGGCGAGCGCCACGGCGATCAGCGCGATCAGCACCGGCAAGGAGAGCATGGCGTTCATCGCGGGCCGATTCCAGTCTCACGCCCGTCATTCCGGGGCGCGGCCGTCAGGCCGCGAGCCCGGAATCCATAACCCCGGCGCTGCGGAATATGGATTCCGGGTTCGCTCGCTTGCGCTCGCGCCCCGGAATGACGGAGAGGGCTACACATGCTCGATGACGATGCCGTGCATGACATTGGCGACGTCGTCGAAACGGTCCACCACCTTTTCCAGGTGATCGTAGATTTCGTTGCCGACGAAAAAAGCCATGGGATCGGACTTCGCCGTGCTCTGGAACAGCCGCTTGAGGCCGACATCGTGCATTTCGTCGCCGCGGCCCTCGAGCGCCGAGATCTGCTCGGTGAGCGTGCTGATATGCGCGGCCTCGACGCTGATCGCGTGCAGCAGCGGCACGGCCTCCTTGACGAGCTCGGCGCATTTCACGATCAGGTCGGCCATCTCGCGCATCTCCGGCTCGAAGGTCGAGACGTCGAACAGAATCGCGGTCTTGGCGGTCTTCTGCATCTGGTCGATGGTGTTGTCCATCGAGGTGATCAGGTCGCGGATACTGCCGCGGTCGAACGGGGTGATGAAGGTGCGGCGCACGGCGATCAGCACGTCGCGCGTCACATTATCGGCGTCGCCCTCGCGCTCCATGACGGTACGGCAGTTGGCTTCGACCGCCGCACCGCCCTCCAGCATGGCACGCAGTGCCTGCGCGCCGGCGAGCACCGCCTCCGAATGGCGCGCGAACAGCTCGAAGAAGCGTTCCTCCTTCGGCATCAAAGCGTGAAACCAGCGCAGCATGGGACCCTCGAATCGGGGTGAGTGATGGCAGACTAATCTTTCGCCGGCCGAAAGCGGAACCGGTTCCGCCCGGACCGGTGGATAAACGCGCCCGAACGCCGGTCGATCGCGCCGGATCGCGTCGATTCGCACGACACCCCGACGGCAATACCGGTCCGCGCCCCAAGCGGCCGATTTTCGCCGCCTCGAAATCGGTCGCGAATACAGCCACAATGGCGCAATGACCCTTTCGCGCCGCGCCCGGGCTCGGCTAGTTTCACAGCCAAAGAAGCGGAGACGACGACGAATGCGCTTGGGCTATTTCACCATGCCGGTGCATCCCATGCACCGGGACTGGTCGCAGACGCTGCGCGAGGATCGCGAGGCCATCATCCTCGCCGACCAGCTCGGCTTCCATGACGCCTTCGTCGGCGAGCATCTGACCGATGCCTGCGAGAACGTCACCAACAGCATGCTGTTTCACGCGACGCTGATCCACGCCACCAAGCAGATCAAGCTCGCCACCGGGACCACCAACCTGGCGCATATCCATCCGGTGGTGATCGCGGTGACCGCGGCGATGTTCGACCATCTGGCGCAAGGCCGCTTCGTCATGGGCATCTCGCCCGGCGCGCTCACCTCCGACGCCGAGGCGCTCGGTATCCTCGACGAGGATCGCAACAAGATCTTCGCCGAGGCGATCGACGTGATCCTGGCGGTGTGGGAGCGCGATCCGCCCTACGACATCGATTTTGCCGACAACCGCTTCAAGGTCGGCTTCGCGCGCACCGCCGCGCTCGAGCTCGGCCTCGGCATATTGGCGAAGCCCTTCCAGAAGCCACGGCCGGAGATCGTCGGCACCGTCGTCGCGCCGTTCTCGCCCGGCGTGGTTCTGATGGGCAAGCGTGACTTCCATCCGCTGTCGGCGAACTTCCTGCTGGCCAGGCATCTCAAATCGCACTGGACGAACTATGCCAAGGGCAAGACCGAGGTCGGGCAGCGGGCCGACATCGGCGACTGGCGGGTGGCGCGCACCATCTTCGTCGCCGACGACGACAAGGTGGCGGCGCGCTACGCCCGCGAGGACGCCAACAGCCCCTACGGTTTCTATTTCAAGCAGATCCGCGCCAAGCTCAGGCGCAGCAACCGGCTCTACGTGTTCAAGAGCCACAAGGAACAACCGGACGAGGAGATCACCCACGACTTCGTCATGGACAATTGCGTGTTCCATGGCTCGGTCAACAAGGTCGTCGACCGGATCCTGGCCATGCGCGAGGAGACCGGCGATTTCGGCGAGCTGGTCTATGCCGGCATGGACTGGGTCGATCCCGCGCTCGCCAAGCGCTCGATGCAGCTCATGGCGGAGGAAGTAATGCCGCGGGTGAACGCGGCGATCGGCAAGAGTGCCAGCGCCGCGGCGGAGTAGATTCGCTGCCTCTCACATCCCCTCGCCCCACGCACTCGCGGGAGGAAGGGGGCGGGGTTGGGGGGAAGCGGCGCGGCAACAAACCAATCTATCATCGGCAAAGTGCCCCGCCGTTCGCGGGGGAGGCCAGGGGCACGACATTCGCGCGCCATTTGTTATGCTCACACCAGCGCCGAGCCGCGCCGAACAGCGGCGGCGCCATCAGGGATACCAACATCATGAGCTTGCCGCGCATTGCCATCGCCACCGGTGACCCGGCCGGGATCGGGCCCGAGATCGCCCTCAAAGCCGCGCTCGATCCACGCGTCACCGATCGCTGCCGGCCGATCCTGGTGGGCGACCCCGCGGTCATCGAGATGCATGCGCGCGCGGCCGGCCTGACGCCGCGCCTCAAACTGATCGGCGGCGCGGCTGAGGCCGAAGACGGCGCGGTCAATCTGATCGATGGGCGCGACGGCGAAAACGCGCCGGTCGAATTCGGCAAGGTGGATGCGTCTTACGGCCGCGCTTCGCTTGCGGCGGCGCGCCGCGCCATCCGCGCCGCGCTTGCCGGCGAGGTGGAGGCGGTGGTGGCGGCGCCGCAGACTGAGCGCTCGATCGCGGCGGCCGGCATCAGTTTCGACGGCTATCCCTCATTCGTCGCGCGCGAGACCGGCACGCCGGTCAAGGATGTCTATCTGATGATCTGCTTCGACCAGTCGCGCATCGTGCACGCGACGCTGCATGTCAGCGTGCGCCAGGCGATCGACCTGATCACGCCCGAGCATGTCGAGCGCGTGATCCGCGTCACCGATGCTTCGCTGAAAAAGCTCGGCGTGGCGCAGCCGAAGATTTTCGTCAGCGGGCTCAATCCGCATGCCGGCGAGGAGGGCCTGTTCGGCTCGGAGGAGATCGAGATCATCGAGCCGGCGATCCACGCGGCGGCCGGCGTCGGCATCGACGTTTCAGGACCGTTCGGCGCCGACACCATGTTCCGCAAGAAGGGGTGCGACGCCTATATCGTGATGCTGCACGATCAGGGCCACATCACCGCCAAGCTGCAGGCCTTCAACCGCACCGCCGGCCTCGCCATCGGCTCGCCCATCCTGTTCTCGTCGGTGGCGCATGGCAGCGCGCACGACATCGCCGGCAAGGGCATCGCCGATCCCGGCGCCATGATCGAAGCGATCACGCGACTGGCACAGTCGTCGGCAAGCCGAAACTGAGAGAGACGATTAGCGTGCCCGCGGCAGGCGGGCGCTGGTGACCGCGCCGGTATTGGTTGGCGCGGCGCCAGGATTCGGGCCGGCGTTCGACACGGTCTCCGGCGGCTTCGCCGGCAACACGATCACGCGCGAACCGACCTGCACGCGGCTGTAGAGGTCCTCGATGTCGCCATTGAGCAGCCGGATGCAGCCGGACGAGACGAACTTGCCGATGGTCGAGGGCTGGTTGGTGCCGTGGATGCGGTAGAGCGTGTGCCCGAGATAGAGAGCGCGCGCACCGAGCGGGTTGCCCGGGCCGCCGGCCATCATGCGCGGCAGATAGGGCTGGCGTTCGATCATCTCGGCCGGCGGGAACCAGTCCGGCCATTCCTTCATTCGAGAGACGCGCTCGATGCCCGCCCAGGTGAAGCCATCGCGGCCGACGCCGATGCCGTAGCGCATGGCCTCGCCGTGGCCGAGGATCAGATAGAGATAGGTATTGGGCGTATCGATGATGATGGTGCCGGCCGGCTCGCGGGTGGGGAAATTCACCACCTGGCGACGCAGATTTGACGGCAGTTCCTTGGGATCGCCGACCTCGGGCTGGTCTTCCGGCGGCAGCGCCGCCGTGCCGGCAGGTGCAGGCGGCTGCGGCGTGGCGGCGGGCGCGGGCGGCGCGCCGTTGCCGACTTGGCCTGGTGGACGCAGCGTATCCGGCGGCTGCGACGCGGCGGACTGGTGGCCATAGGCGAAGGCCGGTGGCGGCAGAGTCGCGTCGGCCTCGTCCGGGTAGGGCAGGATGCGGCTCGGCGCACCGCCGTCCGGCGGCGGCGCGCTGCGGAAATAAGGGTTTGGGCCGGACTGGGCGGCTGCCGGGACGGCCGCGAGGGCCGCCGCGAACGCGAGCACACCGGCAGCGACAGATCGGATCATCAAGCACCCTGAAACGGCGACCAGGGCGAATCCCCCAGTTCGACCGGCCCCTGGATGCCCCGGGATGAGGGCGCATTCAAGACCATAATGCGTCGGCGTGGCGGCCCGTGGCTAATGCATGGCCGGCGCCCGGTCGGTGTCGACCCGCCGCAACAGCAGCAGCACCAGCGGCACCATGAACGCCGCGAACACCGCCGCCACCCAAAACACGTCGATATAGCCGAGCAGGGTTGCCTGCTGTTCGATCACCCGGCCGATCCAGCCGGTCGCCAGATGCTGCGCCCGCGCCGCCGGCTCGCCATGCGCGGCGAAATAATGGGCCACGCGCTGCGCGGTCTGATGATAGGCGGGCGAAGTGGCGGTTACATGCGCGGCGAGGTTTGCATGGTTGACCTGGGTCTGCTGGGCGATCTCGGTATTGGCGAGCGAGATGCCGAAGCTGCCGCCGATGTTGCGCGACACATTGATCAGCGAGGAGGCCTGGTTGGTCTTCGCCGGCGGCAGATCGGCATAGGCCGCGGTGTTGATGGGAATGAACAGGAAGGGCAGGCCGATCATCTGATAGACGCGCGCCCAGGCGAAAAAGCCGAAGCCGACATTGCCGGCGAGCGAGGTCATGTGCCACATGGCGAGCGCGATCACCGCCATGCCGAAGGCGATGAGGTATTTCGGCTGCACCCAATTGGTCACCTGCCCGGCCAAGGGCATCATCACCAGCATCGCCAGGCCGCCGGGCATCAGCGCCAGTCCCGACAGGTAGGCGCTGTAGCCGAAGCCGGTCTGCAAAAGCTGCGGCAGGATCTGGGTCGAGCCGAACAGGATGGCGCCGACCGCCAGCATCACGGCGAAGGCCGTGCCGAACTGGCGCGTCATCACCAGCCGCACGTCGACGATCGGGTCGTCACGCGAGAGCTCCCAAGGTACGAACAAGAGAAACGAGACGAGCGACACCAGTGCGAAGCCGACAATAAAATGGGAGGCGAACCAGTCATCGCGCTGGCCCTTGTCGAGCACGATCTCCAGGCAGCCGAGCCAGAGCGCCACCAAAGCGAAGCCGATCCAGTCGACCTTGAGCCCGTGGCGCAGCCGCTCGCGCCGCTCGCGTTTCAGCATCTCCGGCTCGACCAGCAGCCATTGCACCAGGCTGAGGGACAAGATGCCAAAGGGGATGTTGATGAAGAAGATCCAGTGCCAGGAGTAGTTGTCGGTAATCCAGCCGCCCAGCGTCGGCCCGATGGTGGGCGCGATGATCACGGCGATGCCGTAGAGGGCGAAGGCCTGCGCCCGCTTCTCCGGTGGGAAGGTGTCGGCCAGGATCGACTGCTCGCTCGGCGCCATGCCGCCGCCGCCCAGGCCCTGCAAGATCCGAAAAAAGATCAGCGATTGCAGGTTCCAGGCGATACCGCACAGGAACGAGCTGATGGTGAAGACGGCAACGCAGCCCATGTAGAAGCGCTTGCGCCCGATCACGCTCGCCAGCCACCCGCTCACCGGAATGACGATCGCATTGGCGATCAGATAGGTGGTGATGATCCACGTCGCCTCGTCGACGCCGGCGCCGAGTTCGCCGGCGATGTTGAGCAGCGCCACATTGGCGATCGAGGTGTCGAGCACCAGCATGAAGGTGGCGATCGACACCACCATGGCGATGAGCCAGGGATTGCGGTCGCCCGCCGCCGATCGGCTCTGCGACCCGCGGCCGCCGGCGCCGGCCTCGCTCATCGCACCTTCACCGACGGCACCACCGACATGCCGGGCCCCAAATGGACCTTTGGCGGCGTGTCGAACACGATCTTCACCGGCACGCGCTGCACCACCTTGACGAAATTGCCGGTGGCGTTTTCCGGCGGCAGCAGGCTGAAGGCGGCGCCGCTGCCGGCCTGGATCGAATCGACATGGCCGTGGAAGGTCTTGCCCGGATAGGCATCGATCTCGATGTCGACGGGATCGCCGGGGTGCATGTCGGTGAGCTCGGTCTCCTTGAAGTTGGCCCTGACCCAGACGTGGCGCGGCACAAGCGTCATCAGGGCCTGGCCGGGTTGGGCATAGGCGCCGACCGCGGCGCTGAGATTTGCGATGCGGCCAGCCTGCGGCGCTTCGACAGTGGCGCGGCCGAGATTGATCTTGGCCTTGTCGAGCGCCGCCTGCGCGGAATCGACCTGCGCCTTTGCGCTCTGGCGCTGCGTACGCAGCACGGCGAGCTGCTTGTCGGCCGCCGTCGCGCTCGCCTGCGCACCGGCATAGGCGGCCTGCTTCTGCGTCAGCTCGGAGCTTGCCTGCTGCGCCGCTTGCACCGTGCCAGCGCCGTTTTGCACCAGCCGCTGGGCCCGCTGATTCTGCTGCTGCGCATATTTCAGCGCCGCCTGCGCTTCGGTCACCTTCTTGCGCGCCAGGTCGAGATTGGCCAGTTGCGCGTCGATCTGGGCGGCGAGATTGGCGACCTTCGCCTTCGCCTGCGCGAGACTGGCCTTGGCCTGTTCGACCGCCACCTGGTAGTCGCGCGGGTCGATGCGCAGCAGCGGCGCACCCTTGGCGACATCCTGATTATCGGTAACCGGCACGGCGGTGATCAGGCCCGAGACCTGGGGACTGATCGCCACCGTGCGGGCGTCGATATAGGCGTCGTTGGTGGACACGTAGTGGCGCGCATTGAGCCACCAGATGACGCCGACCACGATCGCCGCGATCAGCGCGAGGACGCCGGCAGCCGTCGCCCATGGATGCCGGCGCAAGGCGGCAAGCCGCGACGGCCTGGCTTTGGCGGCCTTGTCCTCATCGCCGGCTTTGCGCGCCGCGGGCTGTTCGGTTTGCCGGGATTGCTCGCCTCTGCTCGGGCTGCGCTGTTCAGGTTCTTGATCTCGTTCGACTAATGCCATGCCCGCTGTTGTCCGCGACGCCGCCGGGCCCCGCGGATCAATGACCGCGCCATGCGATAGTTCCGCTGGCCGGCTGCGCGGAAATCAGGCAGCCGGCGGAACCGTCGGGCTCAGCAGCAGGTCCTGGCTCAGGATGTCTTGCCTTCGGCGGCCAACACCTGCTTGGCCACGCGGTGGCAGTCGACGGCGGCCGGGAAGCCGCAATAGACCGCGATCTGCCGCAGGATGGCAGCGAGTTCCGACGGCGTCAGGCCGTTGCGCAGGGCGCCGCGGAAATGGGCTTCGAATTCGTGCATGCGGCCGAGGCATGCGATCATGCCGAGATTGAGGATGCTGCGGTCGCGCGGCTTCAGGGTCTCATCGCCCCACACCGCTCCCCAGGCAAATTCCGTCAGCAAGGCCTGGAAATCGCGGTTGAAATCGTCGGTATTGGCGATCGCGCGGTCGACATAGTCGTCGCCCAGCACCTTGCGGCGCATTGTCATGCCGCGCTCATAGCGTGCCTGGTCCATAGGTGATGCTTCCTTGCTTGTTCGGCAGGATTGCGATGGTCTCGTCCTTCCGGGACGCCGAGCCCGCAAGGCGCGCGGCCAGTTGACCGGGTTCCGCCCCTGCCGTCCAGACCGGGACGGCTGGGCTTGCTTGTAAAGCCCCGCTGGATCAATACTTTACTGTCAGATCGGGGTATGATCGCGACGCATTGCAGACTTCCAGCCGGCACAGGATTCCGGCATTGCAGCCGTTCAAATCATAAGGGCCAGGGCTAGGATGGACTTACCCGATGGGGATCGCCCTTCGAAGGACGATAGCGACGAAGCGCTCATGGCCCGGGTCGCGCGCGGTGACCGGTGGGCCTATCAGCAACTCGCCCGCCGCCATCTGCCGGCCATGCTCGGCCTCGCCCGCCGCATCCTCGGCAACGCCGCCGACGCCGAGGACGTGGCGCAGGAGGCTTTGTTGCGGGTGTGGACCCATGCGCCGCGCTGGCAGCCGCTGGCGGCGTTCCGCACCTGGCTTACGCGTGTGGTGGTCAATCTTTGCCTCGACCGCAAGCGGCGGGCACCCTGGGTGGCGCTGGAGGCGGCCGGCGAGATCGAGGATCCGACGCCCGATGCCGGCGAACGGGCGGAGGGCGACGAACGCGAGCGCTGGCTGGCGGCGGCCATCGCGGAACTGCCGGAGCGCCAGCGCGCGGCGATCATGCTCACCTATGGCGAGGGCATGAGCAACGCGCAGGTGGCGGAAGTCCTTGATACCACCGTATCGGCGGTGGAAACCCTTCTGGTGCGCGGCAAGCAGAATCTGCGCCGGGCGCTGGGCGACCTGATCGACTAACGCGTGAGCCAACGGACCACGCGCCGGGCAAGAATGGACGAAGAACAATGACGAACGAACAGTTGCAGATTTTCCTCGATCGCCACGGCGCCGATCCGGCGCGCTGGCCGCAGGATGAACGCACCACGGTCGAGCGGCTGATCGCGCACAGCGCGGAAGCCGGCGAGTTGTTCGCCGAGACGCAACGGTTCGAGGCGGCGCTCAAGCGCCATGTACAGATGGCGAGCGTCGATGATGCCGCGGCCGAGCGCGTGATGGCGCGGCTGATGCCGGCGCTGCCGCGGCAAAAGATGTCGTTCTGGCGGCTACCGGCGGTGCTGCTCGACTGGCAGTTCGCTCCGGCCTGGCCGCGCATGGCCGCGCTCGGGGCCTGCGCCTTGATCGGCTTCTTCATCGGCATTTCCGGCGTCGATCGCCAGATCGACCGCATCAACGGCATTTCCGTTGCATCCAACACCACCAGCCTCGGCGCTGTGGTGTTCGAGCCCGAACCGCTGACCGGAGCGCGTCCATGAGCTACGCCGTCCACGCCGTTCCCTCGGTCTCGCGCCGCGTTGGCACCCGCTGGCTGTTGCTCGGCTCGCTGGCCTTAAACCTATTCTTCATCGGCGTGGCTGTCGCCCTGCTGATCCGCGCGCCGGAAGTGCCGCCGCGCTGGGATCCCAACGTGTTCGTACGCATCGAGCGGCTGGCCGCCACTTTGCCTCCGGCCGACGCCACGCTGTTGAATGAGATGATCGCCGCCCATCATGCGGCTATCGAGGGCGCGCAAGACAAATATCATGCGGCGCGCGATGCGATCCGCACCAGCTTGCGCGAACAGCCGTTCAAGGTCGAGGATATGCGCGCCGCTATGGCGAGGACGCGCGCGGCGCGCCAAAGTTTTGACCTGGTGATCCAGGCCGTATTCGCCGACGCGGCAGCCGACATGTCGCCTGCCGGCCGCCTGGCGCTCGCCAACTGGCACGTTAAACCGAAGGCCGATAACAAGCAGAAATAAGGTCGGTTAACCATAATTTCATCGCACGTTCGTTCGCGCTCGTTATTGAAAGTTGTCGATATGCGTCACAGGTCAAAGGTCTTGCGTCGAGGGACCGGACGCAAAGGGCGGTTTGTTACAACAATGTTGCAGGTATCGCTGATTCTGCCCCTTGGGGGCTGCCTACTGTCCGGCGACCTGCCGGCGCCGGCGCTCGACATCCCGGCCGCCTATGACGGCGCCTCGCACCGTCCGGCCGTGGCGGAGGCGGCGCTGCCCAAGCTCGACTGGTGGCGCTCCTTCCGTTCCCGCGAACTGACCCGTTACGTCGAGCTGGCGCTGGAAGGAAATCTGGACATCGCCGCCGCGATCGCCCGCATCGTGCAGGCGGACGCGCAGTCGCGCATCTCCGGTGCGGCGCTGTTACCGTCGATCGACCTCAACGGCAGCGGCAGCCATTCGCGCTCCTCGCAGAGCACCTCCAGCAGCGGCACCTCCTTCAGCGGCTCCGAGCGCGACAACCTTTCCGCCTCGCTCACCGCGAGCTACGAGATCGACTTCTGGGGCAAGAACCGGGCGGCGCTGCGCTCGTCGGAAGAAAGTGCCGTCGCCAGCCGTTTCGACCGCGAAGTGGTCGCGCTGTCCACCGTAGTGGCCACGGCCAATGCCTATTTCGAGGTGCTGGCGGCGCAGGACCGGATTCGCGTCGCGAACGAAAACGTCAAGAGCGCGAGCGACGTGCTGACGCTGATCCGCGACCGCTTCAAGGCGGGCACCGCCTCGCAGCTCGACGTGGCGCAGCAGGAGAGCCTGGTGGCGACCCAGCGCGCCGCCATCCCGCTTCTACGGCAGACGCTGAAGCAGAACCGCACCGCGCTCGCGCTCCTGATCGCGCGTTCGCCCGAGCGCGTGTACGTACGCGGCGGCAGCCTCAATGCGATCGCCATTCCGCGCGTGACGCCGGGGCTGCCTTCGCAACTGCTGGCGCAGCGCCCCGACATCCGCAAGGCCGAGGCCAATCTCGCCGCCGCCAATGCCGACGTTTATAACGCGCGCGCGCAGCTTCTGCCCTCGATCAAGCTCACCGGCGAAGGCGGCTATGAGAGCGCGGTGCTGAAGACGCTGCTGCGGCCGGAATCGGCCTTCTACACGCTCACCGCCGGCCTCACCCAGCCGATCTTCGAGGCGGGCAAACTACGCGGCAATGTCGACCTGCAGAAAGGCAAGCAGGACGAGCTGCTGCAGACCTATCGCAAGACGGTGATCTCCGCTTTCGGCGACGTGGAGAACGCGCTCAACGACATTCGCCAGACGGCGCTGCGCGAGCGGTTGGAGCGCGAGGTGGTGCGCAGCTCGCGGCAGGCCTTCGATATTTCGCAGCAGCGTTTCCGCCAGGGCACCATCGACCTGGTCACGCTGTTGCAGACGCAACAGACCCTCTACCAGGGACAAGACACGCTGGCGCAGGCGCGGCTCGCGCATGTGAAGGCGATCGTCGCGCTTTATTCGGCGCTCGGGGGCGGCTGGCTGCCGAAACCCACGGAAGCGGAGCATGCACGGGAACATGCACGGTAAATTGCCGCAGCCCGAGACCAAGGCGCCGACGCGGCGCAAGGGCCGCGCGCGCCGCTTTCTGGTCAGCGTGCTGGTGCTCGCCGCGGTCGGCGGCGCGCTCTATTGGGTCTATCACGGCTCGCCGGAGCCGCAGCGGCCTCAACGGCGCTTTGCCGCCAGCGGGCCGGTGCCGGTGCTGGTGGCGAACGCGACGCGCGCCAATGTGCCGGTGTACCTGACCGCCGTCGGCACCGCGCGCGCGCTCAACACCGTCACCGTGCGTCCGCAGGTCGACGGCAAGCTGATCAGCATCAATTTCAAGGAAGGCCACGACGTCAAAAAGGGCGAACTCCTGGCCAAGATCGATCCGACCATCTACCAGGCGCAATACGATCAGGCGGTGGCCAAGAAGGCGCAGGACGAGGCGCTGCTCGCCAATGCCCGCAATGACCTGGCGCGTTACGAGAAGCTCGCCGCCACCAACGCCATCAACAAGCAGCAGGTCGACACCCAGAAGGCGCAGGTGGCGCAGGACGTGGCGTTGGTGCAGTCCGATCAGGCGGCGATCGAAAACTCCGCCGCGACGCTCTCCTACACCGACATCACCGCACCGATCTCCGGCCGCACCGGCATCCGCCAGGTCGACGAGGGCAATTATGTGCGCGCCTCCGACAGCGCATCGGCCATCGTCACCATCAGCCAGATCAAGCCGATCGCCGTCCTGTTCAACCTGCCGCAACAGGACCTGATGCGGGTGAATGAGGCCTTCGCCAAGGGTCAGTTGCCGGTCGAGGCGCAGCGCTCCGACAACAACAAGGTGATCGACCGCGGCCATCTAACGGTTATCGACAACACGGTCAATTCCTCGACCGGCACAGTCAAGCTGAAGGCCGAATTCCCCAATGCCGACTTGCAGCTCTGGCCGGGCCAGTTCGTCAACGTGCGGCTGTTGATCGACACCTTGCAGAACGTGGTGGTGGTGCCGACAGGCGCGGTGCAGCGCGGGCCGAACGGCACCTTCGTCTATGTGGTCGGTGGCGACGACAAGGTGAAGATGCGGCCGATCGTGGTCGAGCGGCAGGACGAGAACCAGGCCGTGATCAAGAGCGGATTGACGCCGCCCGAGCGCGTGGTGACCACCGGCTTTGCCCGGCTCACCGACGGCAGCAGGGTGACGCTCTCGACCGGCAACGGGGCGCCGGCGGCGCAGCCGCAGGGACGGCGGCCGGGAAACGGCACGCATCGGCCGCGTGAGGGCGCGGTCGTCGGCAATGGCAATGGCGAGGGGCAGCGGGTCAATCGGCAACCGCAGCCATGAGCGTCTCCTCACCCTTCATCCACCGGCCGATCGCAACCTCGCTGCTCGGCGTCGCGGTGCTGCTGGGCGGCCTGCTCGGCTATTGGTGGCTGCCGGTCTCGGCGCTGCCGCAGGTCGATTTCCCGACGATCCAGGTCACCACCCAGCTTCCCGGCGCCAATCCCGACACCATCACCGCGCTGGTGACCGGACCGCTGGAGCGGCAGTTCGGGCAGATCCCGTCGATGCAGACCATGACCTCGTCGAGCTCGTTCGGGGTGAGCCAGATCACGCTGCAATTCGACCTGAGCCGCGATATCGACGCCGCCTCGCAGGACGTGCAGTCGGCGATCAATGCGGCGGCTTCCAGCCTGCCGCGCAACCTTCCCTATCCGCCGCTCTATTCGAAGGTGAACCCGGCCGACGTGCCGATCATCACGCTGGCGCTGACCTCCGATAGCGTCGATCAGCGCGATCTGAGCGATCTCGCCGACACCATCATGGCGCCGCGGCTGTCCGAGCTCACCGGCGTCGGCCATGTCGATGTGGTGGGCGGCATCCGTCCGGCGATCCGCATCCAGGCCGATCTCGACCGGCTCGCCGCCTACGGCATCGGGCTCGAGGATCTGCGCACCGCCATCGTTGGCGCCAATGTGGCCGGGCCGAAGGGCTCGCTCGACGGCAAGCACCAGTCCTACAGCATCGCCGCCAACGATCAGATCACCAGCGCCGAGGCCTACAAGTCGCTGGTGGTGGCCTATCGCAACGGCGCGCCGGTCCTGTTGTCCGACGTCGCCCATGTGGTTAACGGACTGGAGAATTCCAAAGTCGGCGCTTGGTATCAGGGTAAGCCGGCGATCGTCATCGAGGTACAGCGCCAGCCCGGCGCCAATGTGATCGAGACGGTGCAGCGGGTGCGGGCGGAGCTGCCGCGGCTGCGCAGCGCTATGCCGGCCGGCGCCAAGCTCACCGTGGTCAACGACCGCACCACCACGATCCGCGCCTCGGTGCGCGACGTCCAGTTCACCCTGGTCTTGTCGGTCGCCTTGGTGGTCTTGGTGGTGTTGGTCTTCCTGCGCACCGTGCGCGCGACCGTCATCGCCGGCGTCGCCCTGCCGCTGTCGCTCATCGCCACCTTCGGCGTGATGTGGTTCGCCGGCTTCTCCCTCGACAATTTGTCGCTGATGGCGCTGACCATCGGCACCGGCTTCGTGGTCGACGACGCGATCGTCATGATCGAGAACATCGTGCGCCACATGGAGAACGGCGAGCCACCCTTGCGCGCGGCGCTGCGCGGGGCGGGCGAGATCGGCTTCACGGTGATCTCGCTGACGCTGTCGCTGATCGCGGTCTTCATCCCGCTCCTGTTCATGACCGGGCTGGTCGGCCGCATGTTCCGCGAATTCGCGCTGACACTGACCATCGCGGTCGTCGTCTCCGCGGTGGTGTCGCTGACGCTGACGCCGATGATGTGCGGGCGCCTGTTGCGCCATGGCCACGCCAGCCACGGTCCAATGGCGCAACGATTCAGCCACCTGATCGACCGCACCGTTGAATTCTACCACGTCAGCCTGCAATGGGTGCTGCGCCACCAGTTCGGCACGCTGATGGTGACGCTGGCTACGCTCGTAATCACCGTGGCGCTCTATGCGGGGATGCCGAAGGGCTTCCTGCCGTTGCAGGATACCGGCCTGATCACCGCGGTGACCGAGGCCGGCACCGACGTGTCGTTCGACGAGATGGCGCGCCGCCAGCACACGGTCGAGGCGATCGTGCGTGCCGATCCGGACGTGGTCGGGGTGGTCTCGGTGATCGGCGTTTCCCCGCTCAATGCCACGCCCAATGCCGGGCGGCTGTCCATCACGCTCAAGCCGCGCGACAAACGCCACGATCTCGTCGGCGCCGTCATCACCCGGCTGCAGCACGCGGTCGCCGGCATCCCCGGCATGACGGTCTATTTCCAGGCGGCGCAGGACATCCAGATCTCGACGCGCGTGTCCCGCGCGCAATACCAGTACACGCTGGTCTCCACCGACCGCGACGAGGTGCTCACCTGGGCGGACAAGCTCACGCAGGCACTGCGGCGGGTGCCAGCGCTACGTGAAGTCGCCTCCGAGGCGCAGGAGGGCGGCCCGCGCCTGATGGTCGACGTCGATCGCGAGCAGGCCGGCCGTCTCGGCGTCTCCATGCAGAGCGTCACCGACACGCTCAACGATGCCTTCGGTCAGCGGCAGATCTCCACCATCTACGGACAGGCCAACCAGTACCGCGTGATCCTCGAAGCCGCCCCGCGCTACCAGCAGGACCCCTCCTCGCTGTCGAAAATCTACGTCACCGGCGCCAACACCTCGACCGGCACGGTGGCAACCGCGGGCAATACAGCGGCCGGCAGCACCAATACCAACACCACCGCCACGCCCAATACGGTGACCGGCTCCAACCAGGTGCCGCTCTCGGCCTTCGCGCATTTCGTGCGCACCACGGCGCCGCTGGCGATCGCGCACCAGGAGCAGTTCCCCAGCGTCACCATCAGTTTCGACCTCGCGCCCGGCTATGCGCTGTCGGACGCGGTCACCGCCATCAGCCAGACGCAGGAGCAGATCGGCATGCCGGCGACGGTGGGCGGCAGCTATTTCGGCGACGCCGCCGAATTCTCCAAATCGCTCGCCGGCGAGCCTTGGCTCATCCTCGCCGCAGCGGTGACCATCTATATCGTGCTCGGCGTCTTGTATGAGAGCTTCATTCACCCGCTCACCATTCTCTCCACCCTGCCCTCGGCCGGCGTCGGCGCGCTGCTCGCGCTGATGCTGTTCAATTACGACCTGTCGGTGATCGCACTGATCGGCATCGTGCTCTTGATGGGCATCGTGAAGAAGAACGCCATTCTGATGATCGACTTCGCCATAGAAGCCGAGCGTCACCAGGGCATGACGCCCGAGCAGTCGATCGTGCAGGCGGCCCTGCTGCGCTTTCGCCCAATCATGATGACGACGCTCGCCGCGCTGTTCGGCGCGATGCCGTTGGCGCTGGAAGGCGGCACCGGCTCGGAGCTGCGTAACCCGCTCGGCATCACCATCGTCGGCGGGCTTCTGCTCAGCCAATTGCTCACGCTCTACACCACGCCGGTGATCTACCTCTACATGGAGCGGCTGCGCGCACGGCTGACCGGACGCCCGGCGCCGCAACCGCATCCGGCGGAGTGAGGATGATGCGTTTGTTTTCGCCCCCCACCACAAGCACGGCCTGCTCCCCTCCCCCTAGTGGGGAGGGGTCGGGGGTGGGGGTCGATGTGAGTTGCACCGCATTCACCTTGCGCATCACCCCCCTCCCTAACCCTCCCCCCCAAGGGGGGAGGGAACGAGCAGTGCATGTGGAGAGGGCGCGGTCAGCACCCGCAAGGCACGGCGCGCCATGAACTTCTCGCGCCCCTTCATCCGACGACCGATCGGCACCACGTTGATGGCGATCGGGCTGTTCCTGGTCGGCGCGGTGGCCTACGCCTTCTTGCCGGTCGCCAGCCTGCCCAGCGTCGAGCTCCCGGTCGTGATGGTGTCCGCCAACCGCCCCGGCGCCGATCCGGCGACCATGGCGGCGACGGTGGCAGCGCCAATCGAGCGGCGTCTGTCGGAGATCTCCGGCGTCACCGAACTGACCTCGGTCTCCTCGCTCGGCAATTCGCGCATCATCGTGCAGTTCGATCTCTCTCGCAGCATCGAGGGCGCCGCGCGCGACGTGCAGGCTGCGCTCAACGCCGCACTCAGCGACCTGCCGAGCGACATGCCGGCGCTGCCGAGCTTCCGCAAATTCAACCCCTCCGCTACGCCCATCCTCATCCTGGCGCTCACCTCCAAGACCATGCAGGGCAGCGCCATCTACGACGCCGCCGACAGCGTAATCTCGCAGCGGCTCTCCCAGGTGGAAGGCGTCGCCGACGTCACCGTCGCCGGCTCCGAACAGCCGGCGCTGCGCGTGCGCGTCGATCCGGCCCGGCTCGCCGCCATGGGCGTCTCGCTGGAAGACGTGCGCACCGCCATTGCCAATTCCAACGCCATGGGGCCGCTCGGCAGTTTCGACGGGCCCAAGCTCGCGACCACAATCGGCATCAACGACCAGCTTGGCAAAGCGGCGGATTACGACCCGGTCGTGGTCAAGACCGTCAACGGCACTGTGATCCGTCTGACCGACATCGCCACCGTGCGCAACAGCGTGCGCAATAGCCGCTCGGCCGGCTGGTATAACCACCAGCCCTCGGTGCTGCTGATCATCACCAAGCAGGCCGACGCCAACGTGCTCGACACCGTCGACCGCATCTACGCGCTGCTGCCGCAGCTCAAACAATGGATTCCCGCCGGCATCGACATCTCGGTGCTGGCCGACCGCACCCAGACCATCCGCGCCAGCGTGCATGACATGCAGCTCACGCTCGCCGCCACCGTGGTGCTGGTAATGCTGGTCGTGGCGCTGTTCCTGCGCCGGCTGGCGGCGACGCTCGCCGCCGGCATCACGGTGCCGCTGGCGCTCGCCGGCACCTGCGCCGCGATGTGGGCGGTTGGCTTCTCGATCGACAACCTGTCGCTGATGGCGCTGGTGGTGTCGGTCGGTTTCGTGGTCGACGACGCCATCGTCATGATCGAGAACGTATTCCGCAATCTGGAGCGCGGACACAAGCCGTTGCGCGCGGCGCTGCTGGGCGCGCGGCAGATCGGCTTCACCGTGGTGTCGATCTCGGTGTCGCTGATCGCCGCCTTCATTCCGCTCCTGCTCCTGGGCGGCATCATCGGCCGGCTGTTCCGCGAATTCTCGGTGACGCTCGCCTTCGCCATCGCCGTGTCGACACTGGTGTCGCTGTCGGTAACGCCGATGATCTGTGCCTATTTCGTGCGCCAGGCGCCGAGCAAGACCGCCACCTTTATCGACCGGATGATGGAGTGGCTGGTTTCGCGCATGATCCGCTTCTACGACCACACGCTCGGATTCGTGCTGGAGAACCGCGCGCTGACGCTCATCGTGTTTTTCGCCACCATCGCCCTCACGGTCGGCATGTTCATCAAGGTGCCGAAGGGCTTCTTCCCGCAGGACGACACCGGGCTGATCTTCGGCGGCACCCGCGCCTCCGCCGACATTTCCTTCGACGCCATGAAGGCCCTGCAAGAAAAGGCGATGGACATCGTGCTCGCCGATCCGGCGGTGGCCGGCGTCGGCTCATCGGTCGGCGCCTCCGGCTTCAACGCCACGGTCAATCGCGGGCGCCTGTTCATCAGCCTCAAGCCGCTCAACGAGCGCGGCAATGTCAGCACCCAGCGCGTGGTGGCGCGGCTGCGCGCCAAGCTCAACCGAGTGCCCGGCATCAGCGTGTTCATGGTGCCGGCTCAGGACCTGCACTTCCACAGCCGGCAGAGCGACTCGCAGTATCAGTTCACGCTGTGGAGCTCGGACATCGACGCGCTGCAGCAATGGGTGCCCAAGGTGGTCCAACGGCTGAAGCAGCTACCCGGCCTCACCGACGTCAGCACCGACCGCGATGAAGCCGGGCTGCAAGCCAATGTGATCATCGACCGCACCGCGGCGGCGCGGCTCGGCGTGCGCATGACCGATATCGACAGTGCGCTCAACGACGCCTTTTCGCAGCGGCAGATTTCCACCATCTACGGCACGCGCAACCAGTACAAGGTCATCCTGGAAGTCGCCGGCAAGAACCGCCGCGATCCCAATAATCTCTCGCAGATCCATGTCGCCGGGCGCGGCGGCACGCAGGTGCCGCTGTCGACGGTGGCGCATGTCAAACGCGGGATCGCACCGCTGGCGGTCAATCACCAGGGCCAATTCCCCTCGGTCACCATCACCTACAATCTCAAGCTCGGCACCTCGCTGGAGGACGCCACCGACTCGATCCAGCAGGCGGTGGCCGAGCTGCACATGCCCGACTCGGTGCGCACCGATTTCGCCGGCGACGTACAGGCGTTTAAGCAGAGCATGGGGGCGCAACCGCTGTTGATCGTGGCGGCGCTGATTGCGGTCTATATCGTGCTGGGCGTGCTCTATGAGAGCCTCGCCCACCCGCTCACCATCATCTCGACGCTGCCATCGGCGGGCCTCGGCGCGCTGCTGGCGCTCATGGTGGCCGGCAGCGAGCTCACCGTGATCGCCTTCATCGGCATCATCCTCTTGATCGGCATCGTCAAGAAGAACGGCATCATGATGGTCGACTTCGCGCTCGATGCCGAGCGCCGGCGCGGTCTGCCGCCCAAACAGGCGATTCACGAAGCGTGCCTGGAACGCTTCCGCCCGATCCTGATGACCACGCTCGCCGCGATGCTCGGCGCGCTGCCGCTGGTGATCGCCTCTGGCCCCGGCTCCGAACTGCGCCGCCCGCTCGGCATCACCATCATCGGCGGCCTTTTGGTATCGCAGGTGCTCACGCTCTACACCACGCCGGTGATTTATCTCCTGCTCGACCGGCTGCACCGCAAGCTTGGTGGCAGGAGCTTCACGTTCATCAAGCGGCGGCCAATGGCGGAGCCGGCGGAGTGATTTTGGCACTGGCTCTCGGCCGTCATTGCCGGGCTTGACCCGGCAATCCATGAGGCCACGCAACAAGCAACGACGAACGTACGACTGTCACGCAACGCGCGTCGTCATGGATGCGCGGGTCAAGTTTACACCCGGGCCGGCCGAAGGCCGGACCCGGTTGCCCGCGCATAACGCCGGATTGTTTGGCTGCGCTTGCGCGCAACTACAATCAAACCCCCAAATACCGGTGCTGCACGTCCTCTGCCGCGGCGAGATCGGCGGAGGCGCCGGACCACACCACCTTGCCGCGCTCGATCATGAAATGGCGGTCGGCGGTGCGGATCAGCATGCCGACATTCTTGTCGATCACCAGAATGGCAAGCCCGATCGCCTTCAGCCGCGCCAGGCAGCGCCAGATCTCGACGCGGATCAGCGGACCGAGCCCCTCCGTCGCCTCGTCGAGAATCAACAGCCGCGGATTGGTCATCAGCGCGCGGCCGATCGCCAACATCTGCTGCTCGCCGCCGGATAGTTGATTGCCCATATTGCCGGCGCGCTCCGCGAGCCGCGGGAACAGGTCGCACACCGTATCGAGCGTCCAGTCGCCGCCGTCGCGCGCGACCGCGGTCGCCACCAGATTCTCGCGCACGGAGAGATTGGGGAAGATCTGCCGTCCCTCCGGCACCAGGCCGATGCCGCGCTGGGCGATCTTGTAGGTGGGCAGGCCGCGGATTTCCTCGCCGGCGAAACGAATGCTGCCGGCGCGCGCGCGCGTCAGCCCCATGATCGAGCGCACGGTGGTGGTCTTGCCCATGCCGTTGCGACCCATCAACGTCACCATCTCGCCTGGCGCGATGGTGAGCGAAACGCCGAACAGCACTTGGCTGAGGCCGTAGGCGGTTTCAATGCCGTCGAGGGCGAGGACCGGCTCAGGCATGGGCCGCCTCCTCCTCGCCGAGATAGGCCTCGCGAACGGCCGGGTCGGCGCGGATCGCTTCCGGTTTGCCGGAGGCGATGACGCGGCCGTAGACCAGCACCGTGATGCGATCGGCGAGCGCGAACACCGCCTCCATGTCGTGCTCGACCAGAAGGATAGTGACCTCGGCCTTCAGCGCCGCCAGCATCTCCACCATCCGGGCCAATTCCTCCGGCCCCAGCCCCGCCATCGGCTCGTCGAGCAGCAGCATGCGTGGCTTGCCGGCAAGCGCCATGGCGAGTTCGAGCAGGCGGTGCTCGCCGTGGCTCAAGGCGGAGGCCGGCCATTCGGCGCGCGCTTGCAGTCCGACGCGGGCGAGCGCCGCGCGCGCCGGCTCGCGCAATTCGGCCTCGGCACGCGCCGGACGCCAGAAGTGGAACGAGTGCCCGGCATGCGCCTGCACCGCCAGCGCCACATTGTCGAGCACGCTCATGTCGGGAAACAGCGAGGTGATCTGGAATGAGCGCGCGAGGCCGAGCTGGCTGCGACGCGGCGGCCGCAGACGGGTGATGTCGTGGCCGGCGAAACGGATGCGGCCGGAATCCGGCACCAGCTGCCCGGAGAGCTGGGCAATCAGCGTGGTCTTGCCGGCGCCGTTTGGACCGATCAGCGCGTGCAGCTCGCCCGGCATGACCGTCAGCCGGACATCGTCGGTGGCGACGATGCCGCCGAAGCGCTTGGCCAGACGCGCGACATCCAAGAGCGGCTCGCTCATGGCACCACCTTGCGCTTGACCGCATAGAGCAGCCCGTCGATGCCGCCGCGCGCGAACAGCACGACCAGGAGCAGCAGCGGGCCGAGGATGATCTGCCAATATTCGGTAATGCCGGAGAGCGCCTCCTCCAGCACCAGGAGCGCCACCGCGCCGAACACCGGGCCGATCACCGAGCCCATGCCGCCGAGGATGACCATGATCATCAGGTCGCCGGAATGCGTCCAATACATCATCGACGGGCTGACGAAGTCGGCATTGTTGGCGAGCAGCGCGCCGGCAAGCCCGCACAGCGTGCCGGCGATGACGAAGCAGACGAGGCGATAGGGATAGGTCGGGAAGCCCATAGCGCGCATGCGCATTTCGTTGGAGCGCGCGCCCTGGATCACCATGCCGAAGCGCGAATTCACCAGCCGCCAGACGAGATAAATGGTGCCGAACAGGAGCGCGAGGCAGACGTAATAGAACTGCACGCGGTTGCCGAGGTCGAGCGGGGCCACGAACTGGCTGCGCTTATAGATGGTCAGCCCGTCGTCGCCGCCATAGCGGGCGATGCCGGAAATGACGTAGTAGGCCATCTGCGCGAAGGCGAGCGTGATCATGATGAAATAGACGCCACGCGTGCGCAGGGACAACGCGCCGATCACCAGCGCGAACACGGCCGAGGCGGCGAGCGCCACCGGCCACTGCACGAAGCCGCTGTAGACGTGCTCATGTGCCAGCATGCCGACGGCATAGCCGCCGATGCCGAGATAGGCGGCGTGCCCGAAGCTCATCATGCCGCCGAAGCCGAGGATGAGATTGAGGCTCACCGCCGCCAGCGCCAGGATGACGATGCGGGTGAACAAAGTGAGCGTGAACTGATCGTCGGAGAGATGCACATAGACAGGCAGCAGCACTAGCGCCACCAGGAGCAGCGCAGCGATAATGTTGCGGGGGCTGAGCGCCTCGCTCATCGGCCGGCGCCCGCCGAGAACAGGCCTTGCGGCTTCACCACCAGCACGATCGCCATCAACAGATAGATCAGCATGGAGGAGAGCGCCGGCGCGAGCGTCGCCGCGCCGTCGCGGCTGAGCACCAGGCGCAAGATGTCGGGCAGGTAGGCGCGGCCGAGCGTGTCGACCATGCCCACGAAGATGGCGCCGATCAAGGCGCCGCGGATCGAGCCGATGCCGCCGATGACGGTGATGACGAAGGCCAGGATGATGATGTTCTCGCCCATGCCGATCTGCACGGTCAGGATCGGCGCCTGCATCATGCCGGCAAGGCCGGCGAGCGCGGCGCCGAGCCCGAACACCAGCGTATACAGCAGCTTAATGTTGACTCCGAGCGCGCCGACCATCTCGCGGTTGGAGGCGCCGGCGCGGATCAGCATGCCGACGCGGGTGCGCATGACCAGGATGTACAGGAAGGCGGCGACGACCAGGGTGACCACGATCATGGACAGCCGGTAGGCCGAGTAGGAGATGCCGGGCAGGATCTCGACCGGCACCAGCAGCCAGGACGGCAGCGGCATGCTCAGGCCGGAGGCGCCCCAGATCAGGCGGACGAGCTCGTTGAAGAAGAGGATGAGGCCGAAGGTGCCGAGCACGTGATCGAGGTGGTCGCGGCCGTAGAGCCGCCGCATGGCGATCACCTCGACGGCCATGCCCACCACCAAGGTGGCGATGAGGCCCAAGACGGCGCCGAGCACGAAGCTGCCGGTCCAGGCGGCGAAGGTGGCGGCGAAATAGGCCCCGATCATGTAGAGCGAGCCGTGCGCCAGGTTGACCAGGTCCATGATGCCGAAGACGAGCGTCAGCCCGGCCGCCAGCAGGAACAGCAGCAGGCCGAACTGCAACCCGTTCAGGCATTGCTCGACGAAGAGGGTCATGGGGCGGATTTCAACCGGCGCTGCAGACTGATGACGTCATTCCGGGGCGTCGCGTCAGCGGCGAACCCGGAATTCATACGCCGCAGCACCGGGATTCTGGAGTCCGGGCTCGCGGGCTCACGCCCGCGCCCGGAATGACGGGGTGGAGAGACGGCGGAAACGCAAATCGTCGCGCTCCCGCCGTCCCGCATCCTCGCAAGCGCCCGCTTACTTCATCGGGCACTTGTCGTGATACATGTCCTGATTGTCCTTGACGATGGTGGCAACGGTCTTGAGCACGTAGTCGCCCTTGTCGTTCTTCACCACGTCCTGCAAATAGAAGTTCTCGATCGGGAAGTGGTTGTTGCCGTATTTGAAGTTGCCGCGCACCGACTTGAAGTCGGCTTTCTTCAGCGACGCTTCCACCGCCTTCTTGTCGGACAGATTGCCCTTCACCGCCGCAACCGCCGAGGCGATCAGGTTGGCCGCATCATAGCTCTGCGCGCCGTAGAAGGACGGCTTCTTGCCCGGATACTTCTTCTCGAAATCGCTGACGAACTTCTTGTTCGCCGCGTTCGGCAGGTCGTTGACCCATTCCTGCGCGCCGGGCACGCCGACCGCGAGGTCCTTCTGCAACGGCAGCGACAGCTCGTCGATGGTGAAGGCGGTATAGAGCGGGATCTTGCCCTTGAGGCCGGCCTGCGCGTACTGGCTGAGGAACTGCACGCCGGCCTTGCCCGGATAGAACACGAAGATGGCATCCGGGTTGGCAGCCTTTGCCTTGGCGAGCTCGGCGGAGAAGTCGAGCTGCGTCGGCCAGGTGGTGAGCTCGCGGCCGACCACCTTGCCCTTGAAGGTCGAGGCCACGCCCGCCAGCATGTCCTTGCCGGCCGCGTAGTTCGGGCCGATCAGGAACACGCTCTTGACGCCCTTCTGGTTCATGTAGAGGCCCATCGCCTGCGGCGTCTGGTCGTTCTGCCATGAGGTCGAGAAGAAATAGGGCGAGCACAGTTCGCCGGCGATCTGGTGCGGGCCGGCATTGGCGCTGATGATGAAGGTGTGCGAATCGACCGCCGGCTTCAACGAAGCGAGCAGCACGTTCGACCAGATATAGCCGACCAGGAAATCGACATGGTCGGACTGGATCAGCTTCTCGGTCTTCTGCCGACCGGTCGCCGGCTTGAAGCCGTCGTCCTCGTAGATCACTTCAACCGGCAGGCCGCCCATCTTGCGGCCCATGTGATCGAGCGCGAGCTCGAAGCTATCGCGCATGTTGTTGCCGATGACGGCAACTGGTCCACTGAAGGTGGAGACGAAGCCGATCTTGATGGATTTTTTCTGGGCCATCGCCGGGCCCATGGCGAGCAGCAAGACAGCGCCCGCAGCCAACAGAGTCTTTCGCATTGGGTTCCTCCCCCGGGCCGTTAGGGCCCTTCATTTCATAGGATGGCATAATCTACTGGTATCCCCGGCCAAAGGTCCACCCGACAACACCACGCTGAAGAAATCGGCTGACGATTCGGGCTTGTGGGCTATGCCTGCGGTGCGGCCGGTTGACCGCCGGGGCGGGCCACCAGAAATATAATTCGCAAGGAACTACGCGATTTTGTCGCACCCCCTGCAAAAATGCACGGAACCGGCGGCGCGAACGGGCCGGCACAACTAGGAACAGAGAGATATCCGGCTTGAACGCGATCGTTTTCCCTCGCTCAAGCAGCGCGTCGTCATCGTCACCGGGGCCGGCAGGGCATCGGCCGCGTCTTCGCCAAGGCTTTCGCGCTGGCGGGCAGCCGCGTGGTCATCGCCGAGCTGAACGAGGCCAAGGCCGCCGCGCTGTCGGCCAAGATCATGCAGGCCGGCGGCGAGGCGCTGGCGGTGACCACCGACGTGGCCGTGTTCCGCGCCGGAGAGGGCCCGACCCTGGTCACCGGACAGGTGATCAATGCCGACGGCGGCGCGACGCATACGTGAAGCTGTTATTGTCATTCCGGGACGCGCTGAAAGCGCGGGCCCGGAATCCAGAGCCGAGCACTGGCGTGTTGCTCTGGATTCCGGGTTCGCGGGCCAAGGCCCGCGCCCCGGAATGACGCGGAGATCAAGATATGACCCTCACCGTCGCCATCATCGCAGCGGGCAATATGGGCGCCGGCGTTGGCCAGCGCCTGAGCGAGCACGGCGCGAGCGTGCTCACCTCGCTTGCCGGGCGCAGCGAGGCGAGCGCCGCGCGCGCCCGCAAGGCCGGCATGCGCGCGGTCGACGATGCGCAGCTCATGCAAGCCGATTTCCTGCTGTCGATCGTGCCGCCGGGCGAGGCGCCGGCCCTGGCGCAACGGCTGGCGCCGGCGCTCGCCGCCGCCAACCGGAAGCCGGTCTATGTCGAATGCAACGCGGTGAGCCCGGCGACGCAATCCGACATTGCCGCGGTGATCGCCGCGACGGAGGCGCCTTTCGTCGGCGCCGGCATCATCGGCCCGCCGCCCAAGCCCGGCTCCAGCAACACCAAGCTTTACGTCGCCGGTCCCGCGGCGCAGCGGGTCGCCGTGCTCAACGACTATGGCCTGATCGTGCGCGTGCTCGCAGGCCCGCTCACCGCCGCCGCCGCGCTTAAGATGTCCTATGCCGGCATCACCAAGGGCTTCACCGCGCTCGGCGCCGCCATGCTGCTGGCGGCAACGCGCGGCGGATCGGCCGAGGCGCTCAAGGCCGAGCTGGCCGAGAGCCAGCAGCCGATCCTCGCCTGGCTCTCGCGCCAAGTGCCGGGCATGTATCCCAAGGCCTATCGCTGGGTGGCCGAGCTCGACGAGATCGCCGCCTTCGTCGGCGACGATCATCCCGAGCACGCGATGCTCGCGGGCGCCGCGCGGCTCTATGAACGCATCGCGCTGGATTTCGAGGGGGACAAGAAAGAGGTCGGGGCGCTTGATGATTTTGTGGGGACGTGACCAGAGAACGGCCGCCGCCGGCGCACAAAGCCGCCGAGCCGCAAGATCGGCCAAACGATCGGCCAAAACTTTCCAACTAGGCGAAATTATTCTGATATTTCAGTATATTATTTTATTTTCTGACCGGCCAAATTGCCCTGCCTCGGCACCGGCCAAAAGATCGGCCAAAATTGTCCCTGTTTCATATTTTCCATTTTTGTATTAGGGATTTACGAGATGGCACAATCGGCCAAATCGGACCCGCTCGAAACCCCGCAGCGCATCGAGCCTGCCCGGCTAGAGGAGGCTTCGGAAGCCATTTCCGACGTGGTCGCCGACCTGTCGGCGGCCGCGGCGACCCTCGGCCGATCGCTGCACCCCAAGACGGCGTCCAACCTCGCTGGATTGGTGCGCATCATGAATACCTATTACAGCAACCTGATCGAAGGCCATCACACGCGGCCGCGCGACATCCAGCGCGCCCTGGCCGGTTCGTTCGACAAGGACCGCAAGCGGCGCGACCTCCAGATCGAGGCGGCCGCGCATGTCCGCGTCCAGGCCGAGATCGACCGGTTGGCGGCCGATGATCAACTGCCGGAGCCCGCATCGGTGGACTTCATCCACTGGCTTCACCGCGAATTCTACCAGGATGCGCCGGCGGAAATGTTGCGGATCAAAGGCGACAGCCGCGAATACAGCATGACCCCGGGCGAATGGCGCTCCCGCCCCGAACACGACAATGCGGTCGGTCGCCATCTGCCGCCATCGAGCGCACGCGTCGCCGACTTCATGGCCTATTTCGAGCAGCGCTATCGTTTTGCCGGACTGGGAAAGGCGGCGCGCATCATGGCCGCCGCGGCAGCCCATCATCGTTTCAACTACATCCACCCCTTTCCCGACGGCAATGGCCGGGTGAGTCGTCTCATGAGCCATGCCATGGCCCATAGCGCCGGCATCGGCGCGCATGGCCTGTGGTCGATCTCGCGCGGCCTGTCACGCGGGCTTTCCGCAGGTCCCGGCGGCCGCGACGTATACAAGGCGATGATGGATGCCGCCGACGCACCGCGGCAAGGCGACCTGGACGGTCGCGGCAACCTCTCGCTGCGCGCGCTCAACGGCTTCGTGCTTTGGTTCCTGCGCGTTTCGCTCGACCAGGTTCAATATATGTCGGCGCTGTTCGATCTCGATACGCTGAGCAAGCGGCTGCATCAATTGGTGGCGCGCAGCGAAAAGCTTCGGCCGGAAGCGGCAAGGCTTCTCGACGAAGCTTTGATGCGCGGCGAATTCGAGCGCGGAGAAAGCGCGCGCATCACCGGCCTGCCGGAGCGTACGGCCCGCCGCGTGCTCAACGAGGCGGTCGCGGAGGGGCTGCTGGCATCCGACACCGCCAAGGGCGCGGTGTCCCTCCGTTTCCCCGCCGAGACCTTGGACGTGCTGTTTCCGAAATTGTTTCCAGAGACTTGAACCCGCGCCGCCGGACGGTCGATAACAGCCGGCGGCAACGACAGCCGGAACCGACATCGCATGAGTGAACCCCTGATCCTGGTCCAACAGCACACCGGCTATCGCATCCTCACCCTCAACCGGCCGGACAAGCTCAATGCCTTCAGCGAGGCGATGCTGGTCGAGCTGCGCGAGGCGGTTGAGGCGGCGGCCGCCGACGAGGAAACGCGCGCGCTGTTGATCACCGGCGCCGGCCGCGCCTTCTGCGCCGGCCAGGATCTGGCCGAGCGGCTGGCCAAGCCGGGCGAGACCATCGTGCTCGGCGTCACGCTGGAGCGGCATTACAATCCGCTGGTACGGCGCCTGCGCGCCCTGCCCTTCCCGGTGATCGCGGCGGTCAACGGCGTGGCCGCCGGCGCCGGCGCCAATGTCGCGCTCGCCTGCGACATCGTGCTCGCCGCACGCTCGGCGAAATTCGTGCAGTCCTTCGCCCGCATCGGCCTGGTGCCCGATTGCGGCGGCACCTGGCTGCTGCCACGGCTGGTGGGCGATGCGCGCGCCCGCGGGCTCGCGCTCTTGGCGCAGGACTTGCCGGCGGACACCGCCGCCCAGTGGGGCCTGATCTGGAAATGCGTGCCGGACAATGCGCTGATCTACGAGGCGCGGCGCATCTGCGAGCATTTCTCGGTGCAGCCGACGCAGGGGCTGGCGCTGATCAAGCGCGCGCTCGCAGCGTCCTCCGGCAACACGCTCGACGCCCAGCTCGATCTCGAGCGCGACCTGCAGCGCGAGGCTGGCACCATGCCGGACTATCAGGAGGGCGTGCGCGCCTTCATGGAAAAGCGCAAGCCGAACTTCACCGGCCGCAAGGGGAACGGCTGATGGACGCCAGCGCGCTTGCCCGCGCCTGCGGCGAGGCCATGTGGGCGGAGGACGCCACCAGCCGCGAACACGGCTTGCACCTTGTTTCGATCGATCCCGGAGAGGCGGTTCTCTCCATGACGGTCGCGGCCGGCATGGTCAATTGGCACGATACCTGTCACGGCGGTTTCATCTACCTCCTGGCCGACACGGCCTTCGGCTATGCCTGCAATTCGCGCAATCAGCGCATGGTGGCGCAGCATTGCAGCATCAGCTATCTCAATCCGGCCAAGCGCGGCGACAAGCTGACCGCGCGCGCGATCGAACGCCAGCGCGCCGGACGCGCCGGCATCTATGATGTGGCGGTGACGCGCGAGGATGGCACGCAGATCGCCGAATTCCGCGGCCACGCCCGCGCCATCGAGGGCACCATCGTGCGTAACGCGCAATGACCACACGGGCCATCGACATCCATACCCATATTGTGCCGGCGCAATTCCCCGCCTATGCCGGCACGCATGGCGGCGCGCGCTGGCCGCAGATGGCGGCGGCGCACGACTGCCACCACAAATGCGTGATGATCGACGGCAAGAACTTCCGCACCGTCACCGACGAATGCTGGGACATCGAACGTCGGCTCGAAGTCATGGAGCGGATGGGCATCGCGCGCCAGGTGCTCTCGCCCATGCCGGAACTGCTGTCCTATTGGCTGCCGGCCGACGACGGGCTGGCGCTGATCCGTCATGTCAACGACACCATCGCCGCCATGGTGGCGCGCGCGCCCGACCGCTTCATCGGCCTCGGCGGCGTGCCGATGCAGGACCCCGAGCTCGCCGCGCGCGAGCTGGAGCGGCTGATGCGCGCCGGCTTTGCCGGCATCGAGCTCGGCAGCAACGTCAATGGCGCGGCCTTGGGCGATCCGCGCTTCGCGCCGGTCTTCGCCACGGCGGAGGCGCTCGGCGCCGCCGTCTTCGTGCATGCGCTGCATCCTTCCGGCAAGGAGCGCATCGTCGGACCGCCCGGGCTGATGACCTTCATCGGCTTTCCGCTGGAAACGGCTTACACCATCGCCTCGCTGATCACCGGCGGCACGCTGACGCGACACCCCAAGCTGCGGCTCGCCTTCAGCCATGGCGGCGGCGCTTTCGCCTCCATCCTGCCGCGGCTGGCGTATGGCTGGAAGATCAAGCCGGACTTCGCCGAGCGCATGGGCGCAGCCCCGCACGAGCATGCGCGGCGGCTCTATTACGACACGCTGGTCTACGACGCACCGACGCTGCGCCATCTGATCGATACGTTCGGCGTGCGCCAGCTTTGCATCGGTACCGATTTCCCGTTCGAGGTCTACGAGCGCCAGCCCATCGAGGCGGTGGCGGCGCTGAAGCTTTCGGACGGCGAGGTGAAGCTCTTGCATCACGACAACGCCGCGCGTTTTCTGGGGGTGGGTGAATGAGCCAGGCGAAAGTCCGGGCGCTGCGCAGCATCGAAATCGGCATGGCCGATCCGCCGGCGTCCCTGCGCTTCTTCACCGACGTCTGGCAGCTCGGCCATCTCGGCGAGGCGGCCGGCGTGCATTACCTGCGCGGCACCGGCGCCTTCCACCACATCCTGGCGCTGCACCGCACCCCGCGCCTGTGCGTGGTGCGCATGGTGTTCGACGCCGCCGACCGCGCCGCGGTCGATGCGCTGCACGCGCAAGTCGTCGCGCATGGCCTCAAAGCGATCGAGGCGCCGACGGCCTTGAAGCAGCCGCACGGCGCCTACGGCTTCGGCTTCAAGGATCCGGAAGGGCGCAACGCGGCAATCGTCTGCGGCGTTCCCGACCATGCCGACGCCGCCGACGCGCCCGACCGCCCGCGCAAGCTCTCGCACATCAACATCAATGCGGGCGACAGCGAGGCGAGCTTCCGCTTCTATCGCGACGCGCTCGGCTTCACGCTGACCGACACCACGCGGCGGCTGCGCTTCCTCTCCTGCAACAGCGATCACCACAGCGTGGTGCTCGGCTTTGCCGGCGGGCCGACGCTCAACCACATCGCCTTCGAGGTGCCCGACCTCGATTCGGTGATGCGCGGGGCGGGCCGCATGCGGCTCGACGGCCGCCCCATCGAATGGGGCCCCGGCCGGCACGGGCCGGGCAACAACGTGTTCTGCTATTTCCTCGGGCCGGAGGACCTGCCGGTCGAGCTCACCGCCGAGATGCAGCAGATCGACGCCACGCACCGCCCGCGCACGGCCGAGCAATGGAGCTGGCCGCCCGGGCGGCTCGATTATTGGGGCATCAGCGCGGCGCCGAGCCAGCGCATCGACGAGGCCGGCCTCAACGTGCATTTCACCGACGACGGCTGGCGGCTCGACGCCTGGCGCTAGCTCACACGCGCAGGAAAATCTTGCGCCGGTAGAGGAAGCCGGCGAGCGCCACGGCGAAACTGAGCGCGACGAGTTCGGCGACGAAGGTGCCGGCGCCCGGCGTCAAAGCCGTATCGAAGAAACGCGCCACGTCGCCGCCGACGAGGCGGCGGGCGAAGGGCTCGAAGCCGATAACGCCGCTGATGAAATAAAGCGTGATGGCATTGGCGCCGATCCACACGAACACTGTCGCCCAGCGCTTGAAGCCCCACAGATCGATGAGTTGATAGAGCACGCCGAGCAGGATTGCGCTGAAGCCGGCCGCCACCAGCACATAGGACGAGGTCCACAGCGGCTTGATGATGGGAAACTGCAGCCCCCACAGCTCGCCGGCCGCCACGGCGAGCGCGCCGCCGCCGAGCAGCCAATACGCTTTGCGCTGCGGCGACATCCGGCCGTCCTGCAACAGCAGCCCGGCGAACACGCCGGCAAGGCAGCTCGCGATCGCCGGCAGCGTGCCGAGCAGCCCCTCCGGATCGCGCGTGCGGTCCCACAGCCGGCCGGGCAGGTAATTCATATCGATCCAATCGGCGAGATTGGCATGCGGCACCAGCAAGCCGGCGCCGACGTCGGGCACCGGCACGAACATCATCAGCGCCCAATAGCCGACCAGCAGCGCGATGAAGGCCGCGACCAATCCGCGTCCGTCGACGTTCAGGAACAGCAGCGAGGCGGCGAGGTAGCAGATCGCGATCCGCTGCAGCACGCCGAGCAGGCGAACATCGCCGAAATGGCCCTTGAAGCCGCCGTAATAGACGATCCCGAGCACAAAGAGCAGCAGCGCGCGCCGCAGCACATGCAAATGCGCCTTGAGCTTGCCTTCGCGCGCAACATGCTTCGTCAGCGACAGCGCGATCGACACGCCGATAACGAAGATGAAGAGCGGGAAGATGAAATCGTAGAAATGGAAGCCTTCCCAGGCGGAATGACTCATTTGCGTGCCGAGGAAGCGGCCGACGGCGGCGGAGGCCGGCCCGTCGTTCTGCAACATGCGATCGAGCGCCAAGATCGCGCCGTCGCCGCCGATGATCCAGAAGATGTTGAAGCCGCGCAGCGCGTCGACCGACACGACGCGTCCGGGCACCGCCCCTGGTGCGCCGGCGCGGCCCGTTCGCAAGGGCTCCGTCGCGTCGGTCATGCGCATGGTCATCGTTGATAGCGGTGGGAGGAAACCGCGGCAACCCCTCGCGAGCCCAGCCAGGCGGCGGCATATGATCGGTCAACCGGCTACTCGCCTTTGCGCGACGGCGCAATGAGCCGGGCCGCAAAATGATGGAATATTAACGCCGCGACGCCGCCATCTCGGTCGTGTGGCCGCCGCAGGCGGCCTCCTGTACCACCCGAAAATAGTTCCGGCCGACAAAGGAGCCGTCGTAATAGTGCCAGGAGGCGTGGTGATCGAGCGCCAGGATGCCTGCGAGCGTCACCGCGAACACCGAGCTTTCGAGATCGCGCTGCTCGGCGTCGAGGTTGGGCGCGAGATCCCGGCTGGCATAATCGACATAGGACACCAGCCGCACGCAGCTCATGCCCCGCGCCGCCGCGAAGGCGGCGCGCGCCGTCATCAGGTGGTCGGAATGGTCGTGCGGATTGATGCGGGGATCGAGCTCGGCGGCATTGATCTGCATGAGGCGCTCCGCGCCGCGCTCATGGACGAGAATTGCGTGCAGCGTGGCGACGAAATCGCTCCAGCCGCGATAGACGGTCGAGCCGTCGATCGCCGCCAACACGTTATTGTCGCCGCGCGCCAGCCGCGCCAGCGACTGATAGCCGGTGTGCTCGTAGCCGGTACCCTGCAGATTGCCGTCCGGCACGCGCAGGAAATAGCTCACGGTGTTGCGATAGGCGATGCGATAGAGGGAATGGCCGTTGAGCGCGATGTGCTCTTCGCGCGCGACCGCCGGGCTTGCATCGGCATCCGCCATGAAGCGGATCGCGCTTTCGGCGCCGTTTTCGCGGGCGAGGTAGTAGGGAAACTTGCGTCCCCCGCGCCCGGTCCCCAGCCCGGCATCGCCGGCGGTGACATGCACGAACACCGTCTTGGCCGCGCCCTTGCTCACGTCCTCGAAGGCGGACGGGTTCATGAAGAGCTGCCAGTCGTCCTCATGCGCGGCGAAGTAGAATGCGACCTTGTCCGGCCGCGCATTTTCGGCTTTCGCCGGCGTCCCCAGCAAGACGGCCATCCCGGCGCCCAGACAGGCGCAGGCAATCCATCGCGACCGCAGCATCCCCCAGTTCCCCCGACATAACTATTCCGTATCCGACATATGACCGTGGCCGAGTTCCAATATCAAATAAATATCTGCGGGGCCGGCGCCGGCCGGCCACGCGGCGCGGCCGCCGATGCCCCGAGACCTGATGTCGCAGTGCGGGATTTCATCCACAGGATGTCGCAGAAATGCGCGTCTTTTCGTGATTAATCATAGCCACATTAACGCAGCCATTAAGTTTATCGAAAATTTATGCGTCGATAGGCTGGGGCCGCAGGAGGGCACTCAACACAGACATGAGGAGGCGTATCGGCATGTTCAAGCCGCTGACACACCCCTTCGCCGCGCTCTGCGCGGGCCTATGGATGATCACGATCGGGGCGCTGGTGTTCCCGGCGCAAGTCGCGCAGGCCCGCAGCACCACCATCGCCGTGGTCGGCGATTCGGTCGCCAACGATCTCGGGCGCGGATTACAGGACCTGTTGGGCGACAAGTCCGGGTTCCACGTCGTCAAGCAGACCCGCTTCGCCACCGGCCTGGTGCGCACCGACTATTACGACTGGAACGCGGTGGCCGCCAAGTTCATGCGGCATCACCGTCCCGACGTGATCGTCGTGGTGATCGGCGGCAACGACCACCAGGCGCTGCGCGTGCACGGCCACCGCTACGAGCCGTTCAGCAAGGGCTGGGTCGCCGAATATCGCCGCCGTGTCGCACGCTTCATGCGCCACTTCCAGCACAGGCACGCGCAGGTCTACTGGGTCAGCCTGCCGCCGGTGCGCTCGGCGACGCTCACCCGCGCCTATCGCAAGCTCAACGCCATCTATCACCAGGAGGCGGTCCGCCACGGCTTCCACTATCTCAGCGTCTGGAGCCGCTTCCTCAGCGATGGCGCCTACTCCTCCTTCGGCGAGAGCCTGGAAGGCGTGCGCCGGCGCCTGCGCAAGCAGGACGGCGAGCATTTTACCGAGGCCGGCCGCATCCTGTTCGCCTCCTATGTCGCCAACGCGATCGGCCTGCGCTGACCGTCGGACGCCATGCTGTTTCCCACTCCCGAATTCGCCATCTTCTTCTTTGCGGTCTTCGTCGCCGCCTGGCTGCTGCGCGAGCGCGCGGAAGCGCGCAAGCTGCTGCTCCTGGTGGCGAGCTATTTCTTCTACGGCTACTGGGACTGGCGCTTCATGGCGCTGCTCGCCGGCTCCTCGACGCTCAACTACTGCGCCGGCCTCGGGCTGGCGTCGAGCCGCAACGAGGTGACGCGCCACCGCATCGTGGTGGCGGCGGTCGCTGCCAATCTCGCCGTGCTCGGGCTGTTCAAATACTACAACTTCTTCATGGACAGCCTGACCGACCTGACGCTGGCGCTCGGCCTGCATCGCGACATGCCGTTCCTGGAGATCATCCTGCCGATCGGCATCTCGTTCTTCACCTTTCAGGGCATCTCCTATGTGGTCGACGTCGATCGCGGCCACATCAAGCCGGTGCGCTCGCCCCTCGACCTGTTTCTCTACATCTCGTTCTTCCCGCAGCTCGTGGCCGGTCCGATCGTGCGCGCCTCGCACTTCCTGCCGCAGCTCGCCAAGAAGCCGATACTCACCCGCGGCGCCGTCGCCTTCGGCTTCCTGCTCATCCTCAACGGCATGTTCAAGAAGGTGGTGCTGGCGCATTATCTCGCCGTCGACCTGGTCGATCCCGCCTTCGCCGATCCGACGCAGACCTCGAGCATCGACCTCATCGCCGCCCATTACGCCTATGCGGTGCAGGTCTATTGCGACTTCTCCGCTTATAGCGACATCGCCATCGGCACCGCCGCGCTGCTCGGCTTCAGGTTCCGGAAAAACTTCGACCGGCCGCTCGGCGCCACCTCGCTGACGCAGCTCTGGCAGCGCTGGCACATCTCGCTCTCCACCTGGCTGCGCGACTACCTCTACCGCGCGCTGCGCGGCGACAAGCGCGACCACGGCGCGCGCATGTATCGTAACATCTTCCTCACCATGCTGCTGGGCGGGCTGTGGCACGGCGCCAACTGGACCTTCGTCATCTGGGGCGCCATCCACGGCATCGGCCTCGTCACCGAGCGCTTCGTCAAGACCACCTGGCACGCCATCCGCGCGGCGCGGCCGCGCCCGCAAAGCGTCGGTGCCGCGGCGGTCGCCGACATCCCCTCGCCCGCCGCCAATCGCCTGGCGAGCGTGATCGGCTGGCTGATCACCTTCCACCTGTTCACGCTGTCGGCGATCTTCTTCCGCAGCCCCGAACTCGACACGGCGCTCAACTATTACGCCGCCATGTTCGCCTTCCATGGCGGCGCGCAATTGCTGACGCCGTTTCTCTTGCTGCTCACCGCCGGCTCGGTGGCGCTGCAGTTCCTGCCCGGCAACGGCATCGACAAGCTGGCCGAGAAGACGCGCGACCTGCCGGCGCCGCTGCTCGGCCTCGTCTTCGGCGGCGGGTTGCTGTTGATCGAGATGATCGGCCCGCGCGGCATCGCCCCGTTCATCTATTTTCAGTTCTAGCGCGTGATCCCGAAAAGTGGGAACCGGTTTTCGGGAAAGATCACGCGCAAACTAAAGTGAGATCACGATGGTCGACGAAACGGTCAGTTACCGCGAAACCAACAAGAACTTCTGGCGCTGGCCCTCGCGCAGCCTGCTGCCGGTGCCGCGGCTCGCCAAGCGGCAGGCGGAAGATGCGCGCCGGCCCGACAGCGCCGGCAATGCGCGCAGCGCCGCCGCCGCCATGCTGGTCGCCTTCGCGCTGTTCACCCTGTTCGAGTCGGAGGGCATCCGCCATTTCACCCGCGACCTGCCGGGCAATGCGGTAACCGACGTGATGGTGCGCGGCGCCGACCGCTGGCATGCGCTGATGCTGCGCCTCGGCCCGGCGCGGGTGGCGCCGGCGGTGCGGGACGCCTTCGAGCGATTGCGCCAGGCCCGCTGGTAACCGGGCCGGCGGCGACCGGCGAAACGCCCGCGGCGCCCTACCACTGGGCACGACTTGGCCCTATTCTTGCGTCAGAAGACGTAAAAAGTCGCGCGCGACGCGGCGGCGTTGCCGTCCGGCGTCGTCCAGACCACAGGCGCCCATGCGGAAGTTCCTGAGCACAATCTGGCGGACCAATATCATCAGCAACCTGGTCGCCGGTTCGCTCGTCATCCTGCCGTTCGTGCTCACCGTCCTGATCATCGGATGGGGCATCAACTGGATCGTGGCGGCGTTCGGACCCGGCACCTGGTTCGGCGACCTGCTGACCAGCGGTGGCGAAGCCTTCATCGGCCCGAAACGCGAATACGCGGCCTTCCTGATCGGGGCCGTGATCATGCTGTTCATCCTCTGGCTGCTCGGGCTCGCCGTGCGCAGCCGGGCGCAACGCACCTTGCAGCACGTGGTCGACGACATCCTGGCCAAGGTGCCGCTGTTCCGCGCGGTCTACCGGCCGGTGTCGCAGGTGGTGCGCCTGTTCGCCGGCAGCAATGCCGACCTGACCGGCCTGCCGGTGGTCATGTGCCGGCTCGGCGGCGAGCAAGGCGTCGATGTGCCGGCCTTCCTCGCCTCCAACAAGACCTTCGATGTGATGGGCGAGCCGCGCTACCTGGTCTATCTGCCGACCTCGCCACTGCCGGCCTGGGGCGGCCTGGTGCTGGTGCCGAAGGCCGCCGTCATCCCGGTCCCCGAAATGGATGCCGACGCGCTGATCAAGCTCTACTTCTCCTTCGGCGTGCTGGCCGGCGAAACCCTCCCGGCCGTCACCGGCAAGGCGAACAAGAAACCGGCCGATGCCGGCGCGCCGGTGGCCTAAGCCGGCACCGTGCCCACCGCGCGGTTATGGAAGCGGTGCTTCTTCATCGCGGCGATTGAAACGGTGCCGACGTCGCGGATGCCGTGACGGCGTTCGAGGCGGCGGCTTCCGTTGACTCGCGCGAAGGGGGATCGTTAGCATGCAAGCGATCTCCGGAGGTCCCTTGGCGTGAAGCCCGCACCGTTCATCCGTCACGTGCCCAAGACGCTCGACGAGGCGGTCAGGATGCTGGCCGAGCTGGCGCCGCAGGATGGGCGCGTGCTCGCCGGCGGGCAGAGCCTGGTGCCGATCATGGCGTTCCGGCTGGCCAAGCCCGCGCATCTCATCGATATCAACGAGATTGCCGGCCTCGACCGCGTTGCGGCGGAAGGCGACGCGCTCGTCATCGGCGCCTGCGCGCGGCATGGCGCCTTCCACAAGCCGGTGGTCGACAATCCGCTCGGGCACCTGCTCGCCACGGTCATGCGCGCGATCGCGCATTATCCGATCCGCACGCGCGGCACCTTCTGCGGCAGCCTCGCCCATGCCGACCCATCGGCGGAATGGGCCCTGGTGGCGGCGACGCTCGACGCCACGCTGGTGGCGATGAGCACGCGCGGCCGGCGCCAGATCGCGGCCAAGGATTTCTTCACCGGCATCATGTCGACGGCGCTCGCCGAGGACGAGTTGCTGGTCGAAGCGCGGCTGCCGCTGCTCACGCCGGACACGAAATTCGGCTTCAACGAGTTCAGCCGCCGCGCCGGCGACTTCGCCATGAGCGCTTCACTGGCCGTCTATCGCCTGCAGGACGGCAGGATGCGGGACGTGCGCATCGGCGTCGGTGGTGCCGAGCCGAGCCCGCGCCGCATCGCCGAGGCGGAAGCCGCGCTCGAAGGCCAGGCGCCGGGTGACGCGGCCTTCCGCGCCGCCGCAGAGGCCGCCGCGCGGGCGGTTGACGCCATGGAAGACCATCAGACCAGCGCCGAGTATCGCCGCGACCTGGTGCGCGCGGTGGTGCGGCGCGCGCTGGAACAGTCCATCCAATGAGCGCGCATGGCGGAGCCATGAGCTGGGTCGGCCGCGCCATCCGCCGGCTGGAGGATCCGGCGCTGGTGCGCGGTCAAGGCCGCTTCACCGCCGATCTGCCCGCCGCGCATTACGTGCGCTTCGTGCGCAGCCCGCTCGCCGCCGGCCGCATCGAGGGCATCGCGGCGCCCGCCGGCGCCACGGTCATCACCACCGCCGATCTCGTCGGCGTGAAGCCGATCATGCCGATGCTGCACAAGTTCGCCTACAAGCCGGTCGCCCAGCCGATCCTCGCCACGGGCGTGGTGCGCTTTACCGGCGAGCCGGTTGCCGCCGTGGTGGCGGCAAGCGAGGCGGAAGCCGAAGACATCGCCGATGAGGTCGCGCTTTCCATCGCGCCGACCGAGCCGGTGATCGACGGACGTGCCGCGCTCGCCGCCGGCGCGCCGCAGGTGCATGCCGAAGCCCCGGGCAATGTCATTCTCGAAGGCCGGATCAAGACGCCGGACTTCGACGCGGTCTGGGCCGGTGCGCATACCATCGTCAGCGTCGAGGCCTGCTCGCACCGGCAGAACGCGACGCCGCTCGAGCCGCGCGGCGGCCACGCCGCCTATGATGCAGCGAGCGGTCGCGTGACGCTGACCTGCGCGACGCAGATGCCGCATCTGACACGCACCGCCATCGCCGACCTGCTCGGCATGCCGGAAAACGACCTGCGCGTGGTGGCGCCCGATGTCGGCGGCGGCTTCGGACAGAAGATGTCGCTTCCCACCGAATATGTGCTGCTGGTCTGGCTGGCGCGCCGGCTGAAGAGCACGGTGGCCTGGCGCGAGGACCGGCGCGAGAACCTGATCGCCGGTTTCCATGCGCGCGACCAGGTCATCACGCTGAAGGCGGCATTCGACAAGGATGCGCGGCTGATCGCGCTCGAGGGCGACGTGATCGCCAATATCGGCGCCTATTCCTGCTATCCCACCACCTGCGGCGTCGAGCCGCTGATGGCGATGGCCGAACTGCCCGGCCCCTACGACTTCCGCGCCTACAACTGTCGCGCCCGCGGCGTGCTCACCAACACCTGCACCATGGCCCCCTATCGCGGCGTGTCGCGGCCGGTGATCACGCTGGCGCTCGAGCGCGCCATGGAAAAGGCGGCGGCCGCCTTCGGCATCGATCCGCTCGACATCCGCCGCCGCAACCTGATCGACAAGTTTCCCTACACCTCGGCGAGCGGCCTCACCTTCGACGAGGCGAGCTACAAGCAGACGCTGGATCTCGCGGCGCAGGCGGTGGATCTGCCCGCCTTCCGCCGGCGGCAGCAGGAGGCGCGCGCGCGGAAGCGCTATCTCGGCATCGGCTTTGCCGCCTTCTCCGAGCGTACCGGCTACGGCAGTCCGGCTTTCGCCGCGCGCGGCGTCGACATCGTGCCCGGCTGGGAAACGGCGATCGTCTCGGTCGACCCGTCAGGTTTTGTCGAGGTGCGCATCGGCGCCTCGCCGCACGGGCAGGGCCTGCGCACCACGCTGGCGCAGATCGTCGCCGACGAGCTCGGCATCGCGCCGGAGTTGATCAAGGTGGTGCATGGCGACACCGACCGCTCGCCCTATGGCTGGGGCACTTTCGCCAGCCGCTCGCTGGTGATCTCGGGCGGCGCCACGCTGATCGCCGCGCGCAAGGTGCGCGCCAAGCTGATCAAGATCGCCGGCACGCTGCTGGAGGCGGCCGAGCACGACATCGTGCTGGACGCGGGCGCCGCGCGCGTGGCCGGCACCGACCGTTCGCTGCCGATCGCCACGCTGGCGCGGCAGGCCTATACGCAAACCCACCGCTTCGACATCGAGCCGGGCCTGACCGAACAAGGCGCCTATGACCCGCCCGGCACCTTCGCCAATGCCTGCCATGTGGCGATCGTCGAGGTGGACGTGGAGACCGGCCGCACGCGGCTGGAGAAATTCCTGGTGGCGGAGGATGCCGGCCGCCTGATCAATCCGATGATCGCCGACGGCCAAGTGCAAGGCGGCGTGGCGCAGGGCATCGGCAATGCGCTGCTGGAGGAGATCGTCTACGACGACACCGGCAATATCCTGTCGACGACGCTCGCCGATTACCTGCCGCCGACCGCGCACGAAATTCCGCCGATCGAGATGCTTCATCTGGAAACGCCGAGCGTCAATTCGATCACCCAGGCCAAAGGCCTGGGCGAAGGCGGCACCATCGGCGCGCCGACAGCGGTGATCAATGCCATCAACGACGCGCTGGCGCCGTTCGGCGTCAGCATCGACGAGATGCCGGCGACGCCGCAGCGCATCCGCGCGGCGCTGCGCGGCGCAATGGAGAATGCATGATCGCAACACCTATTCCGTTCGTTCCCGCGCAAGCGGGAACCCAGGACCCCAAACAAAGGCCGATTTATTTTGCCCTGGGTCCCCGCTTGCGCGGGGACGAACGGGAGAAAACTCTGACGCGCCGATGACCACCAAGTCGAACATCACCCTCACCATCAACGGCCGCGCGCATGCAATCGCGGTCGAGCCGCGGCGCACGCTGGCCGACGCCATCCGCGAGGACTGCGGGCAGACCGGCACGCATATCGGCTGCGAGCACGGCGTCTGCGGCGCCTGCACGGTGCTGGTCGATGGCGCGCCGGTGCGCTCCTGCCTCATGTTCGCGGTGCAGGCCGCGGGCAAGACCATCCGCACGGTCGAAGGCCTGGCCGATGGCGACACGCTGCACGTGATGCAGCAGGCCTTCATGGACCATCACGGCCTGCAATGCGGATTCTGCACGCCCGGCTTCCTGATGCTGGCGGTCGGCGTCTTGGAGCGCGAGCCCGACATCAGCGACGCCGACCTGCTCGACGTGCTCTCGTCCAATCTCTGCCGTTGCACCGGCTATCAGAACATCATCAAGGCGGTGCGCGCGGCGGCCAAGGAGATGCGCGGCCAGTAGTTCAATGTTCTTGATTCGAGGTCATTCGTGAGTGAAGCGCGAGCGCGCCGCATGCTTTCTTCGCCTCCCCCCTTGCGGGGGAGGTCGACCGGCCGAAGGCCGGTCGGGAGGGGGGTGAGCGGCAGACTTGCAGAAGATACCCCCCTCCCCAACCCTCCCCCACAAGGGGGGAGGGAGTGCGCTGCGGCTCGCGGGGAGGCCTGAGCTCATGCCAGCCTCGGAAAAATTCGTCGGCCGCTCCGTCCCCCGGCTGGAAGACCGCCCGCTGCTCATGGGCGAGGGCCGCTTCGCCGCCGATATCTCCTTCCCCGGTCAGTGGGTGATGCGCGTGGTGCGCTCGCCCGTCGCGCACGGAAAAATAACGTCGATCGATGCAACGGCGGCGCTCGCCTTGCCCGGCGTACACGCGGTGTGGACCGCCGCCGACGTCGCACACATTCCGCCGATCCCGTTCCGCCTCACCGGCCTGACCGAGCTCGAGCCCTACCGCCAGCCGGCGCTGGCGCGCACCTATGTGCGCTACGTCGGCGAGCCGGTCGCCGTCGTCTTTGCCGACGACGCCTATGGCGCGGAAGACGCCGCCGATCTGGTCGCGCTCGCGATCGAGCCTCTGCCGCCGAACCTGCACGCCAGCGACGCGCCGCGTCCTTATCCGCATGAGGACGGCGCGCTGAGCACCGAAGCCTCGCTGCTGCAAAAATCCTTCGGCGACGTCGAGGCCGCCTTTGCCAAGGCGCACGCTGTCGTTTCGCTCGAACTCGAAGTCGGCCGCCATTCCGGCGTGCCGCTGGAGACGCGCGGCGCCATCGCCCGCTACGACGAAGCGCGCGACATCCTGGAAATGCACGGCGCCGCCAAGGTGCCACACTGGAATCGCGACACGCTGGCGCAGATGCTCGGGCGCAAGCGCGAATCGGTGCAGCTCTACGAGGGCCATGTCGGCGGCGGCTTCGGCATCCGCGGCGAGCTTTACCCCGAGGACGTGCTGGCCTGCGCCGCCGCTCTCAAGTTCCGCCGGCCGATCAAATGGATCGAGGATCGGCGCGAGCACCTGATCGCCGCCAACCATTCGCGCCAGCAGCTCCACCGCGTGCGCGCCGCGATCGACGCCGATGGTCATATCCTCGGCATCGACGACGAATTCTTCCACGACAACGGCGCCTATATGCGCACGCATGCGGCCACCGTGCCCGATCTCGCCGCCGCCATGCTGCCCGGGCCCTACCGCGTGCCGGCCTATCGCGCCGTCGGCCACATCAAGCTGACCAACAAGACGCCCTGCGGCACCTATCGCGCGCCCGGCCGCTACGAATCGACCTTCGTGCGCGAGCGGCTGCTCGATGCCATCGCCGCGCGCCTCGGCCTCGATCGCGTCGCGGTCCGCCGCCGCAACCTGATCGCCAAGAGCGCCATGCCCTATGCGCTCGGCGTCGGCACGCTCGGCACCGAGATCGTCTTCGATTCCGGCGACTATGCGCTGCTGCTCGACAAGGCTTTGCACCTGGCTGGCTGGGAGACCCTGCAAACCGAGTTGCAGGCGCGCCGCGCCAAGGGCGAAAAGGTCGGCGCCGGCATCGCGCTGTTCGTGGAAAAGAGCGGCCTCGGGCCCTTCGACACCGTGCGCATCGAGGTCAGGCGCGACGGCGTCGAGGTGATCACCGGCGTCGCCTCCATCGGCCAGGGCGTGGAAACGGCGATGGCGCAGATCTGCGCCGACGCGCTCGGTGTCGATTACCGGACGATCACGGTGATCCACGGCCAGACCGACCGCATCGACAAGGGCCTCGGCGCTTTCGCTTCGCGCGTCACGGTGATGTGCGGGGAAGCCACCCGCCTTGCCGCCGCGCAATTGCGCGAGAAGGCCTTGCTCGCCGCCGCCGAGCTCATGCAGGCGAGCGCCGACCGGCTCGCCATCGCCGACGGCGTCATCAGCGGCCCCGGCCCCTCGATGCCGCTCACCGCGCTCGAGGGACTGTCAGCCGAGGCGACCTTCGAAATGCGCCACATGGTTTATCCCTACGGCGTCCATATCGCGGCAGTGCGCGTCGATGCGGACACCGGCGGCGTCGCCATCGAGCGCTACGCCATCGCCTTCGACATCGGCAAGGCGGTCAATCCGCGGCTGGTCGAAGGCCAGACGGTCGGCGGCTTCGCGCAGGGCCTCGGCGGCGCCTTGTTCGAGGAGTTCGTCTATGACGAGGCGGGCGAGCCGCTGTCGGTCAGCTTCGCCGATTATCTGATGCCGACCGCGCGCGAGGTGCCGGAGATTTCGGTGCTGGTCACGGAGGATGCGCCGAGCCCGCTCAATCCACTCGGCGTCAAAGGCGCCGGGGAAGGCGGCATCAACCCGGTGGGCGCGGCGATTGCGTCCGCCATCGACGACGCCTTGGGCCGTCCCGGCACGGTGACGCAACTGCCGATCACGCCGCAGCGGCTGAAGGCGCTGATCGCGCGCGGGTGAGACCGTGCGTCCGCTTATTCCACGCGCGCGGACGCCCGCTCGACGTCATCGATGAAATCCACGACGGCGGCGTTGAAGATCTCGGGCTGCTCGATATTGGCGATGTGGCCGGCCTGCTCGATGGCGAGAAAACGCGAGCCCTTGATCATGCCGTGCATCTGCCGGGTGTTTTCCGGCGGCGCGCCGTGGTCCTCGCTGCCGCAGATGAGCAGCGTCGGCGCCGCGATCTCGCCCAAGCGCGACCCGTAATTCAGCCGCGCCAGAGCGGCAGCGCAGCCGCAATAGCCGCGCGGGCTGGTATTGCGGACCATCCTGCGCATCCGCGCAACGACCGCCGGATTGCGCTCGGCAAGCCCGGCGCTCGACCAGCGCTCGACGGTCAACTCGACAATCGCCTCGATGCCGCCCTGGCGCACCGCCGCGGCGCGTCGCAGCCACGCATCGGTGAAGGCCGGCGTCGTGGTATGGCGCGAATCGGCGATGACGGCGCTTTTCACACGGCGCGGATGATCGAGCAGCAATCCTTGCGCCACCATGCCGCCCATGGAAAGGCCGCCGACATGGGCCTGCTCGATATCGAATGCATCAAGAATGCCGACGGCGTCGGCAACCAGCATGTCGAGCGTATAATCGCCGTCGCTCGCAGCCGAGCCGCCGTGGCCGCGCGCGTCATAGCGCAGCACGCGATAGCGCGTCTTCAGCACATCGCTCAACTCGTCCCACATGCTCAGATCGGTCGCCAGACCGTGGCTGAGCAGGACCCAGGCGCCGCTGTCGCTATCGACGCGACAATTGAAATGCGAGCCGTTGCTTTCGATTTGCATCGCCAATCCCACAAGGCAACGGGGCGGCCGGGGGCCGCCCCGCGCACCCACTTCACATCACCGTTCAATTCGTCTTCGGCAGGAACTGTTCGGTATAGAGTTTGCTCATGTCCGGCTCCTTCGGCAGGATATGCATGTCGACATAAGATTTAGCCAGTAGCGCAAGCGCCTGCGGGTCGAACTTGCCGGTGCGATTGAACATCGGCATCAGCTCGTTGTAGTTCTTTTCCGCGATCGACTTCGGCACATGCGCCACCTGCTCGGCGACCGCGATGGTCCTGTCCTTGTGGTCGTACATGTATTTGACCAACTCGAACCAGCCGGCCAAGAACGCGCGAACGATCTCGGGATGCTTCTCGACCAGGTCCTTGCGCGCGAAGATGACGTGCACGTGGAAATGCTTGAAGCGGTCGCCGAAGCGCACCAGGATCTTGCCGAGGCCGGCTTCCTCCGCGCGGAACGCGGTGGTGCTTTCCACGATCATGCCGTCGATCTGGTTGGTCTTCAGCGCCGCGGTCTGCGCCGCCATGCCGCCGAGCGGCGCCATCTTGATGCCGGTCGGCCCCCAACCCAGTTGCGTCGAGAGTTCGCGGCCCAGCCAATTGGTCAGGGAGCCCGCGGTCGAACAGCTGATCGTGCGGCCTTTGAGATCTTGCGGTGTCTTGATCGGTCCATCTTTACGGACGACCAACATGATCGTGCGCGGCTGATCCGCCAGCGCCGCGATGGCTATACTCGGGGCGCCCTTGGCAATAAAGGCCATCTCCGGTCCCGACCCCAATCCGAAATCGACGGCATCGGCGGCCAGACCCTGCTGCAGCTTGGCGCTGCCCTTGAAGTTCACGATCTCAAGATCGAGGCCGTGCTTCTTGAAGATACCGGCGGCGATACCGACGTCGGCGCCCATGAAGGCGAAATTCGTCGCGATCGCCTTGCCGACACGAACCTTGGTTTGCGCCTGCGCTGGAGTGCCCGTGGCGGCGGCGCCGATGGCCGCCGCAAACGCCAAGATGAGACTCGCGCGCAACATCGTTTTAAGCATCGTGCGTCCTCCCGTTGTTGTTGGCGCCGGTTGAATGTCCGGCGGTCGTTGTTCGCTTCTTCAGTCGCGTCAGAGCGGGCTCTTGATGACGGCGCCGCTCGGCGTCACCAACCAGCGTTCGCTTATCAACGGCTCGCCGGCGAGACGGTCCGCCATCCAGTCCGCCACCAAGGTCGGCGGATAGGGGCCGAGACTCGTTGACGGACAGGCACCGAGCGCGTGGCGCGCACCCTGATAGACAACCAGCCGACGCGGCGCCTTCATCAGCGAAACCATGCGCTCGCTGTGAACGAGCGGACTGAGCTCGTCGGCGTCGCCGGCGACGCACAGGTAAGGCACCGCGATCTTTTCGGCATGCCCTTCCCAGGTCAGCGTCTTGCGGTACGCATCGAATGTCGGCTCGTCGAGAATGCCGGCCATATACATGAAGCGTTTCTTGAAGGCGGGAGTCGCCTCTTCAAATATGCAATGAAAGCCGGGTTCGAGATTGTTGGCATTCGCGACGCAGGCGCCGATGCGCGGTTCGTTGGCGGTCACGATCGTCGCGAAAAACGAGCCGAAGCTGTTGCCGAAGACGCCGATGCGGCTGGCATCGATTTCCGGACGCTGCTCCAGCCAGTCGACGATGACCTTGCCGACCGTGGTCCAGTTCTCCATGGTGACCTTGAGGCCGAGAACGCGCGCTTCCGCCTGGCCCGGTCCGTCGACGGCGAGCACCGCGATCCCGCGCGACAGCCAACGGTCGCCTTTGAGCGCGACGAAGATCTCCTTGAACGTATCCATGCCGGGGAACGAGATCACCACCGGCAGCCGCCCGCCGTCATAGCCGGGCGGCAAGTGAAACCAGCCGGGGATCGTCGATCCGTTAAACGGAATCTGCACCGCTTCGATCCGGTGATCGGCGAGGCGGGCATATTGCGTATAGCATTCCCGCTTCTTGCGATTGTTGTGGAGATTGCGCTCGCCGTTCGAATGCAGCGTCCATTGCGATGCGCCCCAATGAACGGCCGCCATGAAGTAATTGTCGCGCGCAGTGACGAGATGCCGCTCCGCTTCCGCCGCGCGGGCGATTTCTTCGCGGCGTTGCGCGGTGGCGACGAATGCCGGCTCGATGTCGGCGTATTTCTTGACGTTCTGACGGATGGCCGCGAAATCGCCAAGCGCCTCGATGCCGCAAGCCGCGGTCAGATAGTGAGAGCGCGGTTGATCCCAGTCGAGCGTATTGGCCTGGATGATGTTGTCGACGATCTAGCGTTGCTCGGTCCAGCGGCGAACCTTTGGCTCGCCCGCGCTTTCTTGCTCAGGAGACATTGTCGAATCGCAATTTGAAGGAAGGAACCGAAAGCAGGCCGGCAACGATAGAAGAACCGCATCGCGTTTACAACACGATGGGCACAAGCGCTATCGGCGCGCGCACGCGTTTCGCCGGCCGGAATCAATGGCGCCGTGGCTTTGTCAGCCCAGCTTCTTCAACAGCCGCACGACTTCGCGCTGCTCGTCCGCCGTCAGCGGCGTGAGCGTGGCGGCGGTGATGCTGGACGCCACCTTGGTCGCCTGCATGGTGACCTCGCGGCCGCGCTCGGTGAGCGCCACGGCACGGCGGCGGCGGTCGCGCGGATCGGCGAGCGCGGTGACGAAGCCGCGCAGGCTCAGGCGGTCGACCACGCCCTTGATGGTGGCGGCGTCGAGATAGATCAGGCGGCCGAGATGGTTCTGCGAGCAGGGACCGACCTCGTACAGCTTGGCAAGCGCGGCAAACTGGGTCTGGGTCAGCAACTCGACCATGCGCGAGGTGAAGATCGCGGTATGGCGCTGCATGGCCACCCGCAACAGGAAGCCGATCTGATCGTCGAGCACATAGCCTTCGCAGGCCGACCCCGTTGTTTCCGCCGGGTCGGCCACAACCTTTAGTTTGTCTTGCCGCATTGAATGTCCAATCCCAACAAAATCCCCTACCCACTCTATACCGTTAAATAGGTCCGCTGCACGTCTTGATTGTTCATCAGGGCCGGCATGGTTCCCTGCCAGCGGATTTGGCCCTTTTCCAGCACATAGGCCCTGTCGGACACCAGGCGGGCGAAATGCACGTTCTGCTCCGACAGGAGGATCGACAGGCCCTCTTTCTTCAATTCGATGATGGTGTTGGCCATCTGCTCGACGATCAGCGGGGCCACCCCTTCCGACGGCTCGTCGAGCAGCACCAGCAGCGGGTTCCCCATCAGCGTGCGCGCCACCGTGAGCATCTGCTGCTCGCCGCCGCTCATGCGGTTGCCGAGCCTGTGGGGCATTTCCGCAAGGTTAGGGAACAAGGCGAACAGCCGCTGCGGTGTCCAGGCCGGCGCCGCCTTGCCGTCTGAGAAGCGGCGCGGCGATTGGCGGCCTAGGTCGAGATTCTCCAAGACCGTCAGGTCGGCGAAGATACGGCGGTCCTCCGGCGCAAAACCGAGCCCGCGGCGCGCGATCTCGAAGGGCTGGCGGCGCGAAATATCCTCGCCGTTGAAGCGCACGCTGCCGCGGCGCTCGCCGATCAGACCCATGATCGCCTTGATGGTGGTGGACTTGCCGGCGCCATTGCGCCCCATCAAGGCCACCACCTCGCCGCGGCCGACCTCAAAACTTAAATCGTAGAGAATTCGGGCGGCGCCGTACCAGGCGCTCAAGCCGTCCACCGAAAGCATCGTTTCGCTCATGGCGCGACTCCCGCGAAAGTCTTGCCACTGCCGAAATAGACCTCCTGTACCTGCGCGTCGTCGCGGATGGCGGCGGCGCTGCCATCGGCGATCAGCCGCCCGCGCGCCAGCACGATGATGCGGTCGGCGAAGGCGAACACCACGTCCATGGAATGCTCGGTGAACAGCACCGAGATGCCGCGCTCGACCACCAGGCGCTTGACCAGCTCGATCAACGCATGGCGTTCGCGCGCGCCCATGCCGGCGGTCGGCTCGTCCATCAGCAGCAGGCGCGGTTCGTTGGCGAGCGCAATGGCGAGCTCGACGCGCTTGACGTCGCCATAGGCGAGCTCGCGGCAAGGACGGTCGGCAGCCTCATGCATGCCGACCTGCTCCAGCAGTTCGAGCACGCGCGCGCGATGCAACGCCGCTGCCGGTCGCCACAGCCGATAGACTTCGCCGGCGTGCGAGATGAGCGCCATCTGCACGTTCTCGGCGACCGTCATCGAGCCGAAGGTGGCCGCCACCTGAAAGGTACGGCCGACGCCCAGCCGCCAGACCGTGCGCGCCGCGACGCCGGCGATGTTGCGGCCCTCAAACAGAATCTCGCCGGAATCGGGCGTGAGCTGCCCGTTGATCATGTTGAAGCAGGTCGACTTGCCGGCGCCGTTGGGGCCGATCATGGCGAGAAATTCGCCGCGTGCGACGTCGAAGGTGACGTCGCTGACCGCGCGCAGGCCTCCGAACGCCTTGCACAATGCATTGACGGCGAGCACGCTCATGACGCCCTCGCCTTTCCTGGCATCAACCTGCCGAACAAATGCGCGACGGCGCCGACGATACCCTGCGGGAACGCGAGCACCAGCAGCAGGATGATGCCGCCGAGCATGGCGCGCCAATAATCGCTGCCGCGCATCACCATGTCCTGCAGGATGGCGAAGACCGAGGCGCCGACGATCGGACCGGTGAGCGTCTGGATGCCACCGAGCAGCACCATGACCAGGCCGTCGATGGAGCGGCCGACATGAATCACCTCGGGCGAGATCGAGCCCTTGGCGAAGGCGAACAGCCCACCGGCCACGCCGCAGACGGCGCCGGCGATGGCGAAGGCTAGCCAGTGCACGCGTTTGACGTCGATGCCGATGGCTTCCGCGCGCAGGGCGGAATCGCGGCCGGCGCGCATGGCATAGCCGAGCGGTGCGAACAAGAGGCGGCGCAGCAGCAGGACGGCCAGCGCCGTGAGCGCCAGACAAAGCAGGAAGTAAACCCAGGCGCGGTCGAAGGGCGGCGGCGGCCAGACGCCGATCACCCCGTTGGAGCCGCCGGTGATGCCTCCCCATTGGTAGACCGCGGCCCAGACGATCTGCGCGAAGGCGAGCGTCAGCATGGCGAGGTAGACGCCGGAGAGCCGCACCGCGAACCAACCGAACAACAAGGCGCCGGCGAGCGCGACCAGCGGCGCGGCCGGCAGCGCCAATGCCATGGGCACGCCGAACGCTTTCACCAGCAGCGCCGCGCCATAGGCGCCGAGCCCGAAATAGGCGGCATGGCCGAAGGAGTGCATGCCGCCGGGGCCGGCGATGAAGTGCAAGGAGGTGGCGAAGATGACGGCGATGAGGACGTCGATGCCAAGGACGAGGACATAGGGCGCGCTCTTCGCCGCCAGCGGCAGGCAGGCGAGCGCGATGAGCACCACCAGCCCAAACGCCTTCAACAGCGGCGGCGCCGGCCGGATCGGGTCTTCCGGCTCGGCCACTGTGCGCACCGCCGCCTGGACGCGGCCGAGCAGGCCATAGGGGCGCACGATCAACACGATCGCCATGACCAGGAACTCGGCGACCAGGGTGAACTTGCTGAAGTTGACGGCGATGTCGCCGAAGTGGACGACGCCGAGGCCGATGCAGATCGCCTTGACCTCGGCGATGATGACGGCGGCAAGGTAGGCGCCGGTGATCGAGCCCATGCCGCCGACCACGACGACGACGAAGGCATCGCTGAGGGCGATCAGATCGGTCGAAAGGCTCGCCGGCTCGCGCGCCACCTGCAGCGCGCCGCCGAAGCCGGCGAGCGCGGCGCCGAGGGCGAAGACCAAGGTGAACAGCATCGCCTGGTTGACGCCGAGCGCGCCGACCATTTCGCGATCCTGCGTCGCGGCGCGCACCAGCCGGCCGAAGCGGGTGCCGGCGAGCGCGAAATGCAGCACCAGCAGCACCACCGGGCCGAGAATGGTGAGGAACAGGTCGTAGCTCGGCAGGTGGCGGCCGAGCACTTCCACCGCGCCGCGCAAACCGGGCGCGCGCGGGCCGAGCAGGTCTTCCGGGCCCCAGAAATAGAGGGTGGCGTCGTTGATGACCAGGACGAGGGCGAAGGTGGCGAGTAGTTGGAACAGTTCCGGCGCGCGGTAGATGCGGCGCAAGAGCACGATCTCGATGATGGCGCCGATGATGCCGACCACTATGGCGGTCATGACGATGCCGCCCCAGAAGCCGAAGCCGCCGCCGATGCGGGTGGCGAAGGTGTAGGCGATGTAGGTCCCCAGCATGTAGAGGGACCCGTGCGCCAGGTTGATGATGCGGGAAACGCCGAAGATCAGCGACAGGCCCACCGCGACGAAAAACAGGGCCGAGGCGCTGGAAAGCCCGTTGAGGAGCTGGAACAGGAGGGCGGAGAGGGTCATGGCGGCGTCTTATCCCTCCCCTGAAAGGGGAGGGTGGCTGCGAGCGCTAGCGAGCAGCCGGGTGGGGTCGCCTTGATGGTGCACGCACGATCCCCCACCCGGTCGGCTTCGCCGACCACCCTCCCCACAAAGCGGGGGGAGGGATTGGAAGCGCCTCAATCCTTCGCCGGCCGCAGTTTCTCGACTACCGCGTCGGGCGGCATCACCGAGGCGCCGTCGACATATTTGAAGTCGGTCATGGTGCCCTTGCCGTTCTCCAGCGCGATCTTGCCGACATAGGCGCCCATGGTCGACTGATGATCGATGGCGCGGTACATGAACGCGCCGAAGGGGCTGGCGACGTGCAGGCCCTTGAACGCCGCCACCAGCTTGTCCGGATCGGTCGACTTCGCCGCCGCGATGCCGGCGGCGAGCGACTTGATCAGCGTATAGCCGACGACCGAACCCATGCGCGGATAGGTCTTGAACTTGGTCTGGTAGGCGTTGAGGAAGCCGTAATATTCCGGCGTCTTGATCTTGTCCCAGGGAAAGCCGGTGACGATCCAGCCGACGGGCGCATCCGCCTTGAGCGGGTCGAGATATTCCGGCTCGCCGGTCAGCAGGCTCACCACCGTGCGGTTCTTGAAGATGCCCCGGGTCGAGCCCTCGCGCACGAACTTGGCGAGGTCGCCGCCGAACAACACGTTGAAGATGCCGTCGGGCTTGGCGTCGTCGATCGCCTGCGCCACCGCGCCGGCATCGATCTTGCCGAGCGGAGTCGCCTGCTCGGTAACGAATTCGACGTCGGGCTGCGCCTTCTTCATCATCTCCTTGAAATCGGCGGCGGCGGCCTGGCCGTATTCGAAGTTGGGATAGACCAGCGCCCAGCGCTTCTTATGCGCGGCGAGCGCTTCCGGCACCAACATCGCCGTCTGCATGTAGGTCGAGGGGCGCAGACGGAACGTGTATTTGTTGCCGTCCTGCCAGACGATCTTGTCGGTGAGCGGCTCGCCGGCGAGATAGAAGACGTGCTTTTGCCCGGCGAAATTGGTCACCGCCAGACCGACATTGGACAGAAACGAGCCGGCGATGATCTTGACGCCTTCGCTGGTGACCAGTTCCTGCGCCACGCGCACCGCCTCGCCCGGATTGGCGCCATCGTCGCGCGTGATCACTTCGAGCTTCTTGCCGTCGACGCCGCCCTTGGCGTTGATCTCGTCGACGGCCATCGCCATGCCGTTCTTGTAGGAATCGAGGAAGGCGGGGAACGCCTTGTAGCTGTTGAGCTCGCCGATCTTGATGGTCTGTTGTGCCACGGCGGGCGCGGATAGGCCGGCGGCCAGCGTGCCGGCGAGCGCGAAGATGAGCAATGGGCGCTTGGATCGCATGAGGTTCGTCTCCCTGACGTGGCGGCGTGCGCCATCTTGAAGGCACGGCGCCGCTTGGCGGACACCTACATATACCGTCGCGATGCTTGCGGCAGGCAAAGTTGTTTGCGCGCAAATAGTCTTGCCGGGCTGGCGGTCTTGTCAAGCCAAGTATGCGGGCAGCAATGCCGCAATTCTACGCGGGCGTGGGGCTCGTCAGCGAGCGGGGTCGCGCGCGGGTGAATCGCAAAGAGGTTCGCATCTCGTTCAAGGCCGCGCGGCTTTCCTCAGCGTCGAGACCGGCTGTTATGCCCGCGCCACGGCCACATCCAAGCTCTGCCCGGGATGCCGAGCGGACATCCCGGACACCAGCCGATTCTGCCCACAATGGGTGTGCCGCAGACCCTTGCCTGCGCTGGCAAGTCATTGCGGCGGGGTCGCGCTTCTGCGCGCAATGCGGCGCAAAACTCGGTGGGACACCGGCCGCAACGCCGGCAGCCGCGTCGGCAAACCCGGCCCCGGCCGCACGCGCTGCTCCGCGGCCAAAGTCAGCCGCCGAGCGGCGCCAGCTATCCGTGATGTTCTGGGATCTGGTGGGCTCGACCGCGCTATCGACCAGGCCTGACCCGGACGATCTGCGCGAGGTGATCGGCGCCTATCACATCCGTGGATCCGTGGTCGAGGTCGCGGTGCGCTGCGGCAGCTTCGTCGCCAAATACTTAGGCGATGGCGTGCTCGTCTATTTCGGCCGCAATCACAGACGGATTTGACCGGCCTGATCTGCAGGCGGCGAAAGACCTGCTCGCGGACGCAATCGATCGCCGATCGGATCAAATGATGCCCGGGCGGCCGTGATCGAATATGCCGAGGTACTTTTGCGCGTCTGCCGGCATGTTCGGCACGTGCACCCGCCGGCCCATGAACGTCACCCAGGGCTTTTCGGCGAGTGGTTGAAGCTGGGCGAAATTCCAGAACTGTCGCTCGTTCATTTCGATTTCGGTCACCTCATGGTCAAGCACCCAATTGCGCAGCATGCTCAACCTGGACTGTTCGGCATCAATGAACATTTTCTCCGGCAATATTTTTCTCATCTACCTCACCTAATGAGCGAATGCGGCCTCGAGCTGGGCGCCGTTCGCCGTACCGATTGCATGAAACCAAAATAATCATGGCACGGCACATCTTAAGGACTTGTCTGAGAAGTGCAGACGAATGCGCCAGATTTGATAACGCCGTGCCCTGGCGCGGAAGCCTTTTCATCGCCACATTCGGCACATGGGCGCGGAGCCGGCGCCCGGCCTTGCGTATCCCCGCATTGAGATCAACGACTTAGCGGGACGCCTGCGCGGCGATGCGGGCCGCTTCAATCAGCGTTCACGCGTCGCATTTTCAGAAAGGGCTGGCTATTGCCGCCGATAGCGCCCATGTTCGACCCATCATCGGCATTCGGTTCGGGCGGCTGGTGGCCGGGAGACCGATTGTGCTCCCGCCTTGTCAAGGGAAACCGGGGTGACCGAGGCCTTGCTGGTCGAAATCGTTCGCGCATTTGAACGACGCCGGCGCGGCCTGTTGAATGCTCGGTCACCAGATACGGCGCGCGACACCATAAACCGCCAGATCGGGACGATGTTCGTCCTTTGCCGTTCCCGCGGCGGTTGATCCGGCAAGTTTCGAATCGAGCGACGCAAGACTCGACGCGGCCTCTGTCGCGATTCCAGCCGGGAATGGCGCGCCGAAGTCTCCGAACGGAGGTGGAATCGTAGAGCGGCAGACGTCCGCTCGTGGCGGCTGCGGGATGTGACACAGTCGCCCGCTCAAGCTCCGATTTTTGAACAATGAAAGGAGTGATTTTTTGCAGGTATTGGTCCGCGACAACAATATCGACCAGGCGCTCCGCGTCCTGAAAAAGAAGATGCAGCGGGAAGGCGTGTTCCGCGAGATGAAGCGGCATCGCTTCCATGAAAAGCCCTCGGAAAAGGCGACACGGCAAAAGGGCGAGGCCATCCGCCGCGCGCGTAAAGTCGCTCGAAAAAAGGCGATCCGCGAGGGCGAGATCGCCGCGCCGCGCAATAAGCGCGTCGCCGGCGGCAAGCCCGCGTCGCCACCGCGAACGCAGACGGCCTAGATGAGCGGCGCGCGCCGGTCTCCTCCGCGCCCGGGCGCCGGCCGGCCGGCGAACGGCCGCGTCCGCCAGGGTCGCACGACAGGGTGCCGGGAACCGCGTTTCGCGCAACCGGTTATTGCCGCAACGGCGAAGGCCGGCACAACAATCATCACGCCGATCCGCGTTCGGCGCGACACGGTCATTTGTGGTGGGAATTCGATCTGACTTGGCTCATGGTGCGGCCGCTTGAGCGCTTCGGACTTGCGCGGCGCGTGAGGCGGCCGCCGAGGGTTGCGGGTCGGCGGAAATGAAGCCGCGCTGCGGCTGGAATTCAGTGCCGGTAATTGCAAAGAGTATGAGAGATGGCGACACGACACGCGCGTTTAAGCGAATTCAACGAAGGCCCGCCGCAGCCTGATCGTCCCCTGCAAATTCTTTGCGAGGACCATTGCGGCACGTATCTCGTCCCCTACCCATGCCAGTGGTCCGATGGCGCATGGCGCAAGGTTGGAAGCACGGCGATCATTGAAGCAACCGTCATCGGTTGGCGTGACGTTCCGGCACCGCGGCGATAGACGATAAATTGCCGGGGGTGACGGACGCCGCACCGAATGTCCGCACGTGATAGCACGCGCTCGGCGACCCGGACGGCAAACCGGTTTCCACTTCGCCTGGAAACGCCCTAGCCGCGCGGACGATCGCGGAAGCGGTCCATCAGCGGCTTGTCCTGGCCGCCGTCGACTTCGATCATGGTGCCGTTGACCATGGTCATCAGCGGCGACGCCAGCATCACGACCAGATTGGCGACCTCGTCGACCTCGGCGATGCGACCGAGCGGGATCGAGGCCGGCGCCAGCTTGTCGGCCTGCTCGCGCGGGATTTTCATGTCGCGCGCCATGGCGTCGACCAGGCCCGCCCAGCGCTCGGTGCGCACCGGCCCCGGATTCACCGCGACGAAGCTGATATTGTCCTTGCCGTATTGGCCGGCGAGCGAGAGCGTCAGGTTCTGCCCGGCGGCATTGGCGGCGCCCGGGCAGATCTCCCAGTAGGACGGCTTGACGCCGTCATTGCCGATCAGGTTGACCACGCGGCCGCCGCCTTGCTTGACCATGATCGGCAGCACGTAGCGCAGGCAGCGCACATAGCCCATGAATTTGAGCTGCAGGCCCATCTCCCAGTCGTCCTCGGTCAAATGCTCGATGACGCCGCCGGCGGCGGAGCCCGCATTGTTGACCATGATGTCGACGCGGCCGAGCGCTTCGTGGCCCTTGACGATGAAGTTCTTGGCGTCTGCGTCCTTGCGCAGGTCGGCGGGGATGGCGACGATCTTGCGGCCGGTCTCTTTCTCGATGGCGCGCGCGGCTTCCTCGAGCGGCCCCATGCGCCGCGCGCAAATGGCGACGTCGACGCCTTCGCGCGCCAGAGTGAGCGCAATGCCCTTGCCGATGCCTTCCGAGCCGCCGGTCACCAGCGCCGTCTTGCCTTTGAGCTTGAGATCCATGGATTCCTCCAGTTTTCCTATTGCGGCGCGCGGTGCGCCAGCCAGCGGCCGGCCTCGGCCGCGGCGAACAGATCGGCGAGCGCGGCGTTGAACGCGGCCGGCTCTTCCGCCGGAACGTTGTGGCCGGAGCGCGGGATGACCAGAAGGCCGGCGGTCGGCGCGGTGCGCTTGAGAAAGAGGCTGCCGTCGAGGCAGGGCTCGTCCTCGTCGCCTACGATGACCAGCAGCGGCACGGCGAAGCGCTTGAGCCCGTCCGCCATGTCGTGAAGCGTCGGCCGCTTGAGCTGCAGGTTGAGCATGGTGTGGGCGTGGCCTTGCGGCGAATGCTCGGCCAGCAGCCGAGCGAATTCGGCGTGGCCGCGCGGGTCCTTATATTTCTGCGGATGGCGCATCGGCGCGTCGGCATATTTGGCCGCAGCCTGCGCCATCGGCTCTTCGGCGAACATCCTGCCGGTCTCGGCGGCAAGCTGCTGCATCGCCTCGCGCGCCTTGGCATCCTGCGTCGAGCCCCAGCCGCAGCCGGCGGCGGTGACTGAGAGGCAGCGCTCCGGCGCCGCCATGCCGACATGCAGCGCGGTATGGGCGCCCATGGAATGGCCAACGATGTGCGCTTTGTCGATCTTCAGTGCGTCCATCAGCGCCAGCACGTCGTCGCGCGCGATGGTCTGGCCGTAGCGCGCCGGTTCGTGCGGCACATCGGAGGGCGGATAGCCGCGCTGGCTGTAGGTGACGCAGCGGTGGGCGCGGGCGAAGTGTCGCATCTGCGCCTCGAAGCTGCGCCAGTCACCGGCATATTCATGCACGAAAACCACAGCCGTGCCCTGGCCGGCTTCCTCGTAATATAGGCGCACGCCGTCATGCGCGGTGATGGTGGCCATCGCGTCCTCCCCCGGTGCCAATTATTTGCATGCTAACGAAACCGCAGTAAAGTCCCCCACGGGGCCACTTCACGGCTTTGCGAACGCCAGCGCGGGATCGGCACCCGGGACCGCCGGGACGAATAAGGATTGCGATTTTCGCCCGGAACCGGCCCAATGCGGCGCCCGGGCAAAGATCGGCAGAAGACGGCGGCAAGCCGCCAGTGCAAAAAAACGACCAGGGGAGAACTCATGTCCAATTTGTCTCGACGCGGCCTTGTCACCTTGGCGGCGGCCATCGCCGTAAGCGGCGCCCTCGCCCTCCCGGCGCGGGCGGAGATGCCGACCATCAAGGTCTCCAGCCTCACGCTACCGGTGTTCAATCCGCTGGTGTGGAACATCATGAAGGCGCGCCATTTCGATACCAAGCACGGCTTCAAGCTCGACATCCACGCCTATCCCTCGATTTCCTCGTTCTACGCAGCCTTCGCCACCGGCGAGACCGACGTGGTGATCGGCGGCCCGACCGTCTACCAGAAGCTGTTCGCGCAAGGGGTCCCGGTGCGCATCATCGGCTCGGGCTTCACGCTCGGCGACCTGGTGATCTTCGCCAAGGACCCCAAGATCAAGTCGCTCGCCGACCTCAAGGGCAAGCAACTCGCCATCGACATGGGCGGCTCGCAATACCAGATGGTCAAGATCTACTGCGCCGCCAAGGGCATCGATCTCGGCAAGGACATCACCGTGGTCAACGCCAATTTCGCCGTGGCGCGCGCGCAACTGGAGGCGAGCCGGGTCGACGCCGCGCTGGTGATCGAGCCGCTGGCCAGCATCATCAACAAGCAGCGCCCCAGCTGGCACGCCATCTTCAACGGCGCCAAGGGCTGGCAGGAGATCACCGGCGAGAGCGGCTGGGAGATCGTGCCGGCGATGCGCGCCGACACCATCAAGCGCATTCCCGACGCGCCGAAGATGATGATCGCGGCGCTGCAGGACGTGGCCCACGTGATGCACAAGGAAACCGCGGCGGGCGACAAGATCGCGGTCGAGACCACCAAGCTGCCGCCGGGCATCCTCACCAACGCCGTCGCCAGCGGACGGCTGCAATTCATCGTCAAGCCGGCCTCCGATCCCGCCATCAAGAAGTCGATCAAGGACATGATGGAGCGGGCCGTGAAAGCCGGCTTCTACAAGCAAATGCCGAGTGACGAGATCTTCTATACGAAGTGAGACGATATTCGAGAGCCATGCACGATCGCGCGGCGATCTCGGACTGCTCCCCTCCCCCTTGTGGGGAGGGGTTGGGGGTGGGGTCAGAGACGCTGGGCCACGATGCCTTCATTACCCCCCTCCCTAACACTCCCCCACAAGGGGGGAGGGAACAGGCCGAAAGTGCCGCACCCTATGAAGCAACATCAAATTACCCGTTCCAAGTCCGATGGCATTTGAGGAGCATCGCGAGTCTGCCCCGGTCCTGATCTTTCCGCGGCAGACTTTCGTCTCCCTGCTGATCTTCGCGGTCATCTGGGAGACGCTGTCGCATCTGGCGCCCTATCTGGGCATCCCGCCCTTCGCGATCCCCAGCCTGCTGAAGATCGCCAGGAGCATCGCCGACATCACGCCGATCGACGTCGTGGTCACCCTCGCCCGCGTGGTCGGCGCGCTGATCGCATCCTTCGTGCTCGGCGTGGGCCTGGCGATGGCGTTGTACCGCTCAAAGACGCTCGACGATTACCTGCATCCGATGATCCGCATCCTCATGGCGGTGCCGGTGGTGTCGTGGATCCTGTTCGCGGTGTTGTGGTTTCCCGGCGTCGAATTCCGCATCGGCTTCGTGCTGGTGGTGGTGTGCGGGCCGGTGTTCCTGGTCGACGCGCTCGACGCCATGCGCGGGGTGCCGCTCGACCTGCGGCACATGATGCAGTCGTTCCGCCCGACGTCGATGCAGTTCTTCCGCAAGCTGATCCTGCCGGCGATCGTGCCGACCTTGTTCACGAGCTGGAAAGTCAATATCAGCCTGGCGATCCGCGTGGTCACCATCGCCGAGCTGGTCGGCGCGGTCACCGGCATCGGCCATCAATTGTCGGTGGCGCAGGAATTGTTTTCCGTCTCCGACGTGTTTGCCTGGACCGTGGTGCTGGTGGCGCTCCTGTTCCTGCTGGAAGCGCTGGTGGCGCGGGTCGAGGCGCGCATGCTGCGGTGGCGGACATGAGCATGACGCCCCAGGGCGGACCGCCCCCGATCAACGTGCGCGGGCTGCGCAAGGTATTCCGGCAGGCGACCACCGGGCAGTCGGTGGTGGCGATCGACCGGCTCGACCTCACCATTGCGCCGAGAGAAGTGGTGGCGATCGTCGGCCAGACCGGCTGCGGCAAATCGACCTTCTTCGACCTGATGATCGGCCTCACCGCGCCGACCGAGGGCACGCTCAATATCGGCGACAGGAGCCCGCATGCCGATTTCGACTTCTTCCGCGGCCGCATCGCCACCGTATTCCAGCAGGACCGCCTGCTGCCCTGGCGCTCGGCGCTCGACAACGCCAAGCTGCCGCTCGAATTGATCGGCCTTGCCGAGGCCGAACAGCGCCGGCGGGCGATGACCTGGCTCGAGCGGCTGGGGCTTTCCCAGTTCACCAATGCCTATCCGCACGAACTGTCCGGCGGCATGCGCCAGCGCGTGGCGATCGCGCGCGCCTTCGCGGTGCAGCCGGATATCCTGCTCGCCGACGAGGCCTTCGGCCATCTCGACGAGGTGACGGCGGCGGAGCTGCGCGACACCTTCCTGCAGCTCGCGCGCGAATGCGGCTCGACCGCCATCCTGATCACGCATCAGCTCGAAGAGGCGATCGGCGTCGGCGACCGCATCGTGGTGTTCGGCAAATCGGCAAAGCTCCTGGCCGACATCCACGTGGCGCAATGGGACAAGGCCGATTACGGGGTGCTGCGCGAGGCGATCCAGGCGACGCTGCAGGGCAACGCGCCGGACCCGCGGCTGGCGCAGTAATCGTGCCCATAGTGTCCTTCCCTCGGAGCCAGTTATTTGCACGCTAATGAAAGCGGTGTAAAGCCGGCTTTCGGGCTTGAAAGCCGCGTTGCCGCGGGCGCGAGACAGGCGATCGCAAAGACGCGAACCTCGCCGAGGCATCAGACCGCGCAATACGGTCGATCCGACGACACGCTCCGACGTTTGGCAGAAGCGACGGTTCTAGCGGTGCATAGGGCTACGAAGCCTTGATCAGCCCAATGACTTTTTGAAACTGGCTGTCCGTCAGAAGCGCGACGATCGCAACAATAACCCCGGAAAATAAGACGATCAGAAACCCATGGGCGGCACCAACCGCAGTCATCGTGGCCCGATCCCACAATGCGGCCTTGAGAACATAAAGCACATAGGTGAACACAACTGCAACGATCGCCGGCGCGATGATCGGTCCGGCAATATTACCGAACCGCTGTTGAAAATAGATAATGAAATAAACCTCCCCTTGCAGAGCCATTTGAAAGACTATGTAGCTCAGCATTACAATAATGACCGATACATAAGCGGAAATGACAATTTGTTCGCTCACGTCAATGCGAAACTGCTTGGAAAGGATATTCAAACCAACGGACAAGGCGAGCGCGACACCCGATGCAATCGTCGTTATTGCTGTCGCATCGGAATTTCCTGCGCCTCTCACCGCGTAGCTCAACGCAACGATGACGAAAAGCGCGAGCGCGGTGGCGCTTGTCCGGTCGTCTTTTGCGGCTTCGATTGTCGGTTTATTCGGCGGCAACATCCAGTAACGAAACAAAATTCGTATCTTCTTCAGAGTCCACACGATCTCTTCGAATGCATTCCGCGTTTCGCTACCCCCGGCGCCATTATTTTCGCTCATCGGTGCCCCCAATGCTCCGCCACCGTGGCTACGTTACGAAAATTAGGTCAATAGAGATGCGCGCTGTCCACGCCATTTATTTCAGGTCGAACGACCAGGTTTTCGATATATCGAAGGGATAGCTCTGAACCTGCTTTTCAACGTCACCGACGGATATCTCCAACGTTTTGCTTTCTGCTGTGCCAGCCCTAGTGGTGAATTCAAAGCATCCAGATTGGTTCGGCTTGCGCTGATAATTGGTCACAATGACCCGCAACTTTTCATATTTTTCCGCCTGCTGCGCTTCTGCCCGCGTGACGTCGAAAAATCCGCCCAAGCGGTTTGCAACTGATACAATGAACCAGGGGACATTGTCGCGATCTTCCAACAAAAATTGCCGGATGCGGCTGCGGCTCAACGTCGAAACACACGACTTACCATTGTAATAGACCACGTGAAAATGCGTGTTCTGACGCAGTTCCTTGTCAGTATCTCCGGTCGTGAAGCCGTAACGATGAAAGTGGTCGAACTTATCAAAGGGAATCCTTTGGAAAACTTGTCGCTTCGCATGCGGAGGATCTGAAGGCCAGGCCGCTAAGCTTTCATCGCCTTTATATACGTCTGCCACGCAGGCAAAATGAAATCCATAACGCTTGATTTCGACGTCAGGCGGCTTGACATTATGGAGCGGAGCGGCGGCTACAAGCTTTATTCGCGCGATGACAAGACTGTTGGTCGCTCCCATCGGCCCCATCGGATCGGTCTTGTACAGGAAAGTGTAACGGCGCTTTCTTTCGAGCAATTGGAATTTGCCGCGTTTAATAATCCCCGTTTCCCCCCGTACATTGGTTACCACTTTGGCCAGACAAGTTGAACTTCGAGCACAGGACGCAGCATAGAGGGAGCCGGCATCCATCTTATCGGCAAAGCGCGAACAATATCCGCCGGCCAATACGACGCTCGAACCCAATACCGTAAAAGCCAATGCGGCCGACAAACTAGCTTTGATCGACATGGCTCCCTCCCGGCTAAGCTGCCAAAGTCGCATCAAATAGTAGCGCAGGCGCCAAGTACACGCAAAAAGTTTAATAAGCTGCTGGAGAACTTATCGAAATCCGATCGCCCCGATGCGCGAGCGCGCGCGGCGTCAGATTGCCGTAGATCGGATGAAGCCGTTACGGCCCGGACAATATCGCCTTCGCGGCGTCACCCACCGCTTCCACCGTCATGTCGGTGTCGAGGAAGCAGACGATGCGGCAGGGGCAGCCCTCCAGGCCCTCGTAGCGCCAGGGGAAGGCACCGATCAGGCAGCGCTGGCCGAGCACCATCTCGATGTCGCCGCCGAGATTCTCGGCGTGCAGCAAGCCCTCCTGGAAAGCCCAGCTGTGGAACGGGAACATGTCCTGCTGCACCAGGCGGCCGGACTTCTTGTGCGTATATTCGAAACGGCCGAAGAACTCCGCCGGCGACTTGCCGTGCTTGCGCGTGAACTCGGCGGCAAGATCGGGCCGCATCGTGCGGATCGAGGTGTTCATGGCGTGGTCGCAGGAGCCGGTGTCCATCGCCCACCACCTGATCTTGCGTTCGAGCATCCAATGCAGCGTGTCGAGATTGGGCCCCGGGTGGTAGCAGAAGTATTTCACCAGGTCCTGCTGCGGCTGGCCTTCGTAATGGCGGTGCCAGCCGGTGTGCAGGATGAGGATGTCGCCTTCGCGGATGTCGGCGCCCGCGCTCTCGATGATCTCCGGCGTGATCACCGCCCAGTCGTGCATGTGCTTTGAGATGTCGACCACCACGCCGCGGTTGACCAGATAATCGAGCGGCAGCGAGGCCATGTCGCCCTTGCGGTTGTCGGTCGCGTGCATGGCGCCGTCGAAATGCGTGCCGACATGCAGCGCGGTGTCGATGCGCTGCGCCACGATCATCTGCGTCTGCAGGTTCTGCGCGTAGTACATCTTGTTGCCGGCATAGCCGACCCAGCCGGGCGTGTGCACGTTCATGACATGGGAGAGATCGACGAGTTTCATCGTGGGGTCCATCCGGGAAGACTAAGGTGTGCGCAGTCGATCACATCATGCCGCGCAATGCCAGATAGCCGCCGAGCAGCAGCAGGAAGGTAAAGAACGCCATGCGGAAGGCGTCTTCCGAAAAGCGTGCACGCACACGCTGTCCCAAGACCATGCCGGCGAGCGCCGCCAGCAAAGCGAGCGCGGCCGGAACGCTGAGGGCGAACTTGAGCGCGTTGGCGTGCGCAACGACACCGGCGAGCACCAGCGTCGACACGGTGAAGGTGATGCCGAGCGCCTGCACCATGTCGTCCTTACGCAGGCCGATCGCCTGCAAATAAGGGCCGGACGGGATGACGAACACACCGGTGGCGGAGGCGATCACGCCGGTGGCGACGCCGACGATCGGCGCCAGCCAGACCTCGTGCCGCGGCGCCACGTGCAGATGCAGCCGGAACAACCCGATCAAGGCATAGAGCGCCAGCGCCAGGCCGAGCCCGGTGCGCGCCCATTGGCTGTGCATGCCGGGCATGAGGGTGGCGCCTAGGGCGGCGCCGGCGCAGATGCCGACCAGCATGGTCCAAAGCCGCCGGAGCAGCGGCCAGAACCGTGGTCCGAGCGACTGCCAGACATTGGTCAGGAACGCCGGCACCACCACCAGGGCCGCCGCCTGCGCCACCGGCATGACGATGCCGAGCAAGCCGATCGAAATCGCCGGCAAGCCGCCGCCGATCACGCCTTTGACGAAGCCGCCGAGGAGGAACGCGGCTGCGATGAACGCAAGGAGGTGGAGCGAGTCCAAGTGCGAGGCGCCTTTCCAGCCGGACGAAAAGCATCGTTCAGGGCGCGCACCATGCGCGAAGCATGCGCGGCCGACAATGCGTAAGCGCGAAAGCCTGCGTTCGCTTGTTACGAACATGGCGCGCCGAACGCAATTCGTTGCCGTTGCCCGCTATTCAATGCCATACTTGGCGATGCTTGCCGCGCGCGGCAGGCCAATACAAAAGACGTCGTAAGGGGGGAACAACCGATCCATGCCCGAAATCTTTGTCGACAAGCTCACGCGGTTCCCCGACGGCGAGCGCCGCATCGTGCGTCACGGCGACGGCGAGATCGGCGTGTTCCACTGGCAGGGGCAATTCTACGCCTATGAGAACATGTGCGTGCACCAGGGCGGACCGGCCTGCGAAGGCGTGCTCATGCACAAGGTCGAGGATGTGATCGGACCCGATCGCACCTGGGCGGGGCAGAAATTTTCCGAGCATGAAATCCATTTCGTCTGCCCTTGGCACGGCTACGAATACGATCTGAGGACCGGCGAATGCGCCGCCGACCGCAGATTGCGCCTCAAGCGCTTCGATGTGGTGCGACGCGGGGAGGACATCTATGTCGTTGCCAGCTGAAAGCGCGCGCGCGGCCACGCGGCCGAGCGATGCCGAGATCCAGGCGCGGCTCGCCGACGCGGTGCGCCTCTATGCCGAGCGCGCGGCGGAGCGCGAGACCGGCCTGCCCGCCTTTCCACCGGACACGGCGATCACCGCCACCGAGGTCATGCTCACCACCAGCGCCATGCTCAAGGCGGTGAACCTGCAGGTCTTCGAGCTCGGCATGTGGCAGACCTGGGCGGGACGGCAATAAATGAATGCTGCTGTCCAATCGGTCATTCCGCGACGGCCCGAAGGGCCGGACCCGGAATGACGAGGAGTGTGCAATGGACCTTCCGCTCAGCGATTTCCGCCGCATGGCGGTCGAGGAGTTCGACACGACCAAGCTGCTGGCGCATGCCGCCCAACAGGCGAGCGAGCGCGGTTACAAGAATTTCCCGATCGTCGACGTCGACTCGCACCATTACGAATCGGAATCGCTCAACGAGATCCTCGAATACATGGACGACCCGGTCATCCAGCAGCTCACCATGAGCGCCAGCCAGACCGGCATGCGCCATGTCGGCGTGCTGCCGAGCGGCGTCGGCTACCAGGACATGGGCGCGCGGGTGATGCGCTACGCGACGCGCCGGCTGGAAAAGACCTCCGGCGACACGCATCGCGACATCACGCTAAGCAAGCGCTGGATGGACGCCATGGGCGTGGACGTGGCGGTGATGTTCCCCACCCCCATGCTCACGCTCGGCCTGCATCCGCAAGTCGAGGTCGAGGTGGCGCTAGCGCGCGCCTATAACCGCTGGCTGTGCGAGCGCGTGCTGGCGCACGAGCCGCGTCTGCGCTCGATGCTTTATCTGCCGTTCAACGATGCCGAGGCCTGCTATCGCATGGTGCGGGAGTTCGGCGACAAGCCGGGCGTGTCCGGCTTCATGGTCACGGCCGCCCGCCACCGGCCGGTGCACCACAATTCCTACATGAAGACCTATGCGCTGCTCGAGGAGATGGGCCTGCCGCTCGGCTTCCACGCCGGCTACAACTGGACCGAGCCGTCGATGACGATGATGAACAAGTTCATCTCGGTGCACGCCATCGGCTTCGTGTTCTACAACATGGTTCATCTCACCAACTGGCTGGTCAACGGGCTGCCCGAACGCTTTCCCAAGCTGAAGGTGCTGTGGATCGAGAGCGGCCTCGCCTGGCTGCCGTTCATGATGCAGCGGCTCGACAACGAATACATGATGCGCTCCTCGGAGGCGCCGGCGCTGAAACGCAAGCCGAGCGACTATATGCGCGAGATGTACTTCTCCACCCAGCCGATGGAGATCACCGACATGGGCGCGCTGGAGCAGACCTTCCGCATGATCAAGGCGGACACCCAGCTCCTCTACTCGTCCGATTATCCGCACTGGGATTTCGACCTGCCCTCGACCATCTACGACCTGCCGTTCCTCGACGAGCAGGCCAAGCGTAATATTCTTGGCGGCAACGCCATGAAGGTGTTCAATCTGAAACTGCCGGCGCAGAAGCTCGCGCGCGTCTCTTGAGAAGCACTTGCAAAACAGACGCCGCAAAACAACAAGCCGGTGGGGCGACTGCACAAGGAGGAAAAAATGCGTATCGTTGTGGCTTTGATTTCATCGCTGCTCTTGTTGACGGCAAGCGCGTCGGCAAAGGACGCCGCCGCCAATTACCCCAATCGCCCGATCAAGATCATCGTCTCGGTGCCGGCCGGTGGCGGCGTCGACACCGTCACCCGGATCGTCGCCGAGGGCCTGCACAAGAAATTCGGCCAGCCCGTCGTGGTGGAGAACAAGAAGGGCGCCGGCGGCAATATCGGCGCCGAGGCGGTCTACACGTCGAGCGCGGACGGCTACACGCTGCTCGCCTCGCAGCCCTCGCCGATCACCACCAATGTGCTGCTCTACAAGCACATGGCCTTCGATCCCACCAAGTTCGAGCCGGTCTCGATCATGGCCACCATCGCCAATGTGCTGCTGGTGCGGCCGGATTTTCCCGCCAAGACGGCGAAAGAGTTCATCGCCTATGCCAAGGCGCATCCCGGCAAGATCAATTATGCCTCGCAGGGCATCGGCACCACCTCGCATCTGACCGCGGCGCTGTTCGAGAAATACACCGGCACCAAGATGGTGCACGTGCCGTTCAAGGGCACCGCGCCGGCGCTCAACGCGCTCATCGGCAGCCATGTCGACATGATCTTCATGGAGCTCTCCAAGGCGATCAAGCTGCATGAAGCCGGCAAGGCCCGCATCCTGGCGGTGGCGACGCTGAAGCGCATCCACAACCTGCCGAACATCCCGACGCTCGACGAGGTCGGATTGAAGGGTTTCCAGTCCGGCACCTGGAACGCCATCACCGCCCCGCCGAAGACGCCGAAGGCGATCGTCGACAAGCTCAACAAGGCGATCCAAGAGGTGCTGCACGAGCCGGACGTGCTGGCGAAATTCTCCAAGGTGAACCTGCACGCCTGGCGCGGCAGCCCGGCCGATGCCGCGGCCTTCGTCAAGGAGCAGACCAAGCTCTGGAGCGGCGTCATCAAAGAGGCGCACGTGCCGATGCACTGAGGCGACTGCGGCGGTGCAGCATCGCCGCCCATGGGCAGCCGGCCGCAGATCATGGGCCGCGGGGTTTCGCAGAAGCCCCGCGGCCCCTCGCTGAGCAGCGCCAAAATGTCACGCCGCCGGGCGGTGTGACGCTTTTCTTTGCCGCCCGCCTAAGGCATTCTGGCCGGGGGAAATCGTTGGGACACCAACGATCGGCGAACAACAAAAATACCCTCGAGGGAGGTCAAACATGAAGCGCCTTCTTTGCACCTCTGCCGCCCTGCTCGCGGCGAGCCTTTTGCCGGCGGCCGGCCATGCCGCCGGCACCATCAAGATCGGCATCGTGATGCCCTATTCGGGCCAGTTCGCCGATCTGAGCAAACAGATGGACAACGGCATCAAGATTTACATGCAGCAGCACGGCGACAAGATCGCCGGCAAGAAGATCGAAATCATCCGCAAGGACGTCGGCGGCATCAATCCGCCGACCGCCAAACGGCTGGCGCAGGAACTGGTGGTGCGCGACAAGGTCGACATCCTTGCCGGTTGGCTGCTCACCCCGAATGCCATCGCCGGCTGCAGCGTCTCGAAAGAAGCCAAGAAGTTCATGGTGATCATGAACGCGGCGACCTCGATCATCACCGACAAGTCGCCCTATTGCACGCGCACCTCGTTCACCTTGCCGATGATCACGGTGACGCTCGGCAAATGGGCCGCCAAGAACGGCATCAAGAACGACTACACCATGACCTCGGACTACGCGCCGGGCCATGACGCCGAGCAGGGCTTCATCCACGGCTTCAAGGCCGGCGGCGGCAAGATCCTCGGCTCGGTCCGCATGGCGGTGAAAAATCCGGACTTCTCCGCCTACGTTCAGCGCGCGAGCGACCTCAAGCCGCAGTCCATCTTCGTGTTCATCCCGGGCGGCTCGCAGCCGGCGGCCATCGGCAAGGCCCTGGCCGAGCGCGGCATGAGCGCCCAGCAGATCAAGGTGCTGGGCACGCAGGAGCTGGCCGACAACTCGGCGGTCAAATCGATGGGCGACGACGCGGTCGGCATCATCACCGCCGGCAACTACAACTACAATCGCGACAACGCGATGAACAAGAAATTCGTCGCCGCCTATCGCAAGATGGCGGGTGGCGAGAATCCGAATTTCGGCGCCGTGGGCGGCTATGACGGCATGCATCTGATCTATGCGGCCCTGAAGAAGACCAAGGGCAAGACCGATGCGGCCAGCCTGATCGCCGCGGCCAAGGGGATGAAGTGGGAGAGCCCGCGCGGGCCCATGATGATCGACCCGAAGACCCGCGACGTCGTCGAGACGATCTACATCAGCAAGATCGAGAAGAAGGGCGGCAAGGTGGTCAATGAGGTGATCGACAAAGTGCCCAACGTGCACGACCCGGTCCACGCCGGAGAAATGAAATAACCGCCGCGCCGCGGCGGCTTGACCAAAATCAATCGGGGCGGCCGCGCGCGGTCGCCCCTTTGTTTGTCGATCAGCGTGTTGATGCATTGACACCGCTGTTGCACTATTCGTGACAAGGTCCCGCCCGAGGAGCCGACGCGCGCCATGCTTCCCCCCGTTTTCGGCGTCCTGTTCGACGGCATCGCCTACGGCATGCTGCTGTTCCTGCTGTCCGTGGGGCTGTCGGTGACGCTCGGACTGATGAATTTCGTCAACCTCGCCCATTGCGCCTTCGCCATGGTGGGCGGCTATACCACCGTGCTTCTCACCAACAGCTTCGGCTGGCCGTTCTTCGCCACCCTTCCGGTGGCTTTCTTGATCGCCGCCGCGGTCAGCATCGTCTTCGAGCGCGCGCTCTATCGCCGGCTCTACCGCGCCAGCGATCTCGACCAGGTGCTGCTCACCATCGGCATCGCCTTCATTTCGGTGGCGGCGGCGGCCTGGTTCTTCGGCACCACCCAGCAGCCGATCCCGACCCCGCCCTATTTGCGCCATTCCTTCACCTGGATGGGCCTCAACATCGCGGCCTACCGGCTATTCCTGATCGCGGTCGGGGCGGTGATCACGCTGGCCCTGGTGGGGACCCTCGAATTCACCCGCTTCGGCGCCCAGGTGCGCGCGGCGGTCGACAACCAGCGCATGGCGACCGGGCTCGGCATCAATGTCGACCGCACCTTCGCCATCACCTTCGCGCTGGGTTCGGGGCTCGCCGGCCTCGGCGGCGCGCTGGCCATCGAGATCGTTGGGCTCGATCCCAACTTCTCCTTCACCTACCTGATCTACGTGCTGATCGTGGTCGCGGTCGGCGGCCTCGGCTCGATCGTCGGCTCGCTGGCGGCGGCGATGCTGATCGGCATCAGCGACATCGCCGGCAAGTATTACGTGCCGCAGCTCGGCTCCTTCCTGATCTACCTGGTCATGCTGGCGATCCTGATGTGGCGGCCGTCCGGCCTGTTCGGGAGGCGCTGATGGCGTTTGCCGCCACCACGCCGGCCGAAGGCCCGCTCGCCTATCTCAAGGCGCAGACGCGCTGGCACTGGAGCGAGACGCTGTTCTGGCTCGCGACACTGTTGCCGTTCTATTTCTTCCCCGACTATCTGCAGCTCGCCAGCCAGATCGCCATCACGGCGCTGTTTGCGCTCTCGCTCGATCTCATTCTCGGCTATGCCGGCATCGTTTCGCTCGGCCACGCCGCCTTCTTCGGCACCGGCGCCTATAGCGCGGCGCTGTTCTCAAAATATGTCTGGGGCGAGCCGCTGACCGGTGTCGTGGTCGGCGCGTTCGCCGCCGCGCTGCTCGGCTACGCCTCGAGCTTCGTCATCGCCCGCTTCCGCCATCTGACGCTGATCATGATCACGCTCGGCTTCGGCCTGCTGCTCGAGCAGGCGGCCAACAGCGCAAGCTGGCTCACCGGTGGCAGCGACGGCTTCCAGGGCATCAATATCTGGCCGCTGCTCGGCACCTTCGAGTTCGATCTCTACGGTTACACCGCCTACACCTATTCGCTGATCGTGCTGTTCCTGGTGTTCCTCTGCGCCCGGCGGCTGATCCACTCGCCGTTCGGGCTGGCGCTGCGCGGCATCCGCGAGAACGCCGTGCGCATGCCGGCGATCGGGGCGCCAAGCCGCGCCCATATCCGCACCGTCTATACCCTTTCCGCCGCCATGGCCGGCATCGCCGGCGCGCTGATCGCGCAGACCACGCAGACGGTCGCGCTCGACGCGCTCGGTTTCGGCCGCTCGGCCGACGTGCTGGTGATGGTCGTGCTCGGCGGCACCGGTCGGCTCTATGGCGGCATCGTCGGCGCCATCGTCTACATGGTGGCGCACGACCAGCTCTCCGGCATGGCGCCGCAATACTGGTATTTCTGGATCGGCCTGCTGCTGGTGATCGTGGTGACCGTCCTGCCCAACGGCATTCTCGGCGGGCTGGCGAAGCTCACGGCCTGGAGGAAGTCGCGGTGACCACCTCCGCGCTCGCCACCCGCGGCCTGTCGAAGAGCTTCGGCTCGCTCGCCGTCGCGCGCGACATCGACATCGACCTACCGGTCGGCGGACGCTACGCGCTGATCGGCCCCAACGGCGCCGGCAAGACCACGCTGATCAATCTGATGACCGGCATGCTCACGCCCAATGCCGGCCAGATCCTGCTCGGCGGCGAGGACATCACCGCGCTCGAGCCGCAGGAACGGGTGCGCCGCGGGCTGGCGCGCACCTTCCAGATCAACACGCTGTTTCCCGATCTCAACGCGCTGGAGGCGGTGACGCTGGCGGTGGCGGAGCGGCGCGGCGTCGCCCGCGAGTTCTGGCGCAACATCGGCATGTATCGCGAGTCGGTGGAGGAAGCGCACGACATTCTGATGAAGCTCAAGCTGGGCGATGCCTGCTATCAGCCGACGCGCGAACTGCCCTATGGCCGCCAGCGGCTCCTGGAGATCGCGCTGGCGCTCGCCACCCGGCCGAAGGTGCTGCTGCTCGACGAGCCGGCAGCCGGCGTGCCGCACGAGGAAAGCGGCGAGATCTTCGAGGCCGTGGCCAATCTCTCCGACGATCTCACCTTGCTGTTCATCGAGCACGACATGCATGTGGTGTTCCGCTTCGCCACCCACATCATTGTGCTGGTCGGCGGCACCATCTACGCCGAGGGCTCGCCGACCGAGATCGCCGCCGATGCCGGCGTGCGCGAGGTCTATCTCGGGAAGCGCAAGCATGGCTGAGCCGCTGCTCTCGCTCAATTCGGTAACCGCCGGCTATGGCTCGGCGCAGGTGCTGCATGGCGTGTCGCTGACGGTGCCGGAAAACGGCAGCCTGGCGGTGCTCGGCCGCAACGGCGTCGGCAAGTCGACGCTGCTGCTCACCATCATGGGCTTCACCCAGTTGCGCGGCGGGAGCATCGCCTGGCGCGGCCACGATATCTCGCGCATGCCCGCGTATGCCCGCGCCACCGGCGGCATCGGCTGGGTGGCGCAGGAGCGCGAAATCTTCCCCTCACTGACCGTGCAGGAGAACCTCACCGTCGCCGCGCGCCCCGGCGCCTGGGACCTCGCCGCCATCTACAAGCTGTTTCCGCGCCTGAACGAGCGCAGCCGCAACCTGGGCAACCAGCTCTCCGGCGGCGAGCAGCAGATGCTGGCGATCGCGCGCGCGCTGATGACCAATCCGTCGCTGATGCTGCTGGACGAGCCGTTCGAAGGGCTGGCCCCGGTGATCGTCGACGAGCTGACCGAGGCCATCCAGGCCATGCTCGCCGACCGCCGCATCGCCATCGTGCTGGTGGAGCAGCATACCGACATCGCCCTGGAGCTGACCGCGGAGGCGATCGTGCTGGAGCGCGGCGCGGTGGCGCATCGGGCGCCATCGTCTGAGTTGCAGCACGACCTCGCCACGCTCGACCGGCTGGTCGGCTTGCGGGTGGCGGCGGGGGAGTGACATGGTAAGGGTCGACCCGGTCCGCGCCCCGGGCGGGGACCGGTATGTCAGTGCAGGAAGCCAGACCATGTCCGACCCCATGATACCGCGCGAGCGCTGCGACTATTCCGCCATTATCGACCGGCCGCCGCTCAAGCTGCCCGGCAAGGCCCGCATCGTGTTCTGGACCATCGTCAACTACGAGGTCTGGGACATTTCCAAGCCGATGGCGCGCTCGGTGCTGCCGGCCCCGACCGGCATCGCGCCGATGCCCGACGTGGTGCATTGGGCCTTCCACGAATACGGCATGCGGGTCGGCTGCTGGCGTTTCCACGCGCTGCTCAAGCGGCTCGACATCCGCCCGACGCTCGCCGCCAATGCCCGCATCTGCGAGGACTATCCGCGCGTGGCCGGCGCCGCCCGCGACGAGGGCTGGGAGTTCATGGGCCACGCCTATGAGCAGGGGCCGATCCACAAGGAGCCCGACCAGGCCGCCATGATCGCCCGCACCATGGACATCCTGGAGAAGTTCTCCGGCGAGCGCCCGGTCGGCTGGCTCGGCCCCGGCCTGACGCAAACGCTGGAGACGCCCGACTTGCTGACGCAAGCCGGCATCCAATATATCGGCGACTGGGTCTATGACGAGGAGCCGACCGTCATCCGCACCACCAACGGCCCGCTGGTGACGCTGCCCTACACGCTCGAGCTCAACGACATCCCGATGATGCTGATCCAGCATCACGAGAGCGACTATCTGCTCAAGCGCGCCAAGGACCAGTTCGACCGGCTCTATGCCGAGAGCGAGACGCGCGCCAAGTTCTGCGCGCTGGCGATCCACCCGTATATCAGCGGCCAGCCGCACCGCATCAAATACCTGGAAGCGATCTACGACTATGTGAACCAGCACGAGGGTGTGCTGCACTGGAACGGCGCGCAGATTCTCGACTGGTACAAGGGCGAAGCCAAGATTGACTGACGCAAGTCATCTTCCGTTCGTCCCTGCCCCCGCCTGCGCGGGGATAAGCCCTGGGCCGGAGAGACCTGCCGTCAAGAATTGGATTCCCGCTGAAGCCTGCCCCCGCGCAGGCGGGGGCGGGAATGAACGGAGAATGAGAGGAACCGCATCATGAACGTCCCCAAGCCGAAGGTCGGCATGCTGCCGAACGAGCGCCTCACCTATTCCCCGATCGTCAAGCGCAAGCCGCTCAAATTGCCCAAGGGCGCGCGCATGGTGGTGTGGACCATCACCAATGTCGAGGAATGGGACCCGATGCAGACCATGCCGCGCACCGTGCTGACGCCGCCGGCCGGCGGCTCGCCGATGCCCGACATTCCCAACTGGTGCTGGCACGAATACGGCAACCGCGTCGGCTTCTGGCGGCTGCTGCAGGTCTACGACGACTTCAAGATTCCCGGCGTCATGAACATCAACGGCGTCGCGGTCGAGGCCTATCCGGACATCGTCAACGCCTGCGTCCAGCGCAACTGGGAGTTCATCGGCCACGGCTTCACCCAGCGCAACATGCAGAAGGTGGAAAACGAGCGCACCGACATCGTCAAGAGCGCCGCGGTGCTGGAGAAGGCGACGGGCAAACGCCCGCGCGGCTGGCTCGGTCCCGGGCTGACCGAAACCTGGGAGACGCCGGATATCCTGGCCGAGGAAGGCTACGATTACGTCGCCGACTGGGTGCTCGACGACCAGCCGGTGTGGATGAAGACGCGCGGCAAGCCGATCCTCAACATCCCCTACACGCAGGAATGCAACGACGTTGCCATGATGCTGATCCAGCATCACAAGGCGAGCGAGTTCTACGAGCGGGCGATGGACCAGTTCGAGCAGATCTACAAGGACGCCAAGGCGCTCGGCTCGGCCCGGGTGATGGCGATCTCGGTGCATCCCTACATCATGGGCGCGCCGCACCGGGCCAAATATTTCCGCAAGATCTTCGAGAAGATCCGGAAGAAGCCGGACGTGCTGTTCTGGAACGGCAGCCAGATCGTCGACTGGTACAAGAAGGCCGGCCCGAAGCCGGACTAGTCCACACACCCGTCATGCCCGGCACTCGGGCCCGGCTCCGCCGGCCCGAGCACAGGCTCTTGTGCCGGGCATCCACGTCTTCTAGGACGTGCGCGAAAGTCGTGGATGGCCGGGACAAGCCCGGCCATGACGGCGGAGAGGCCTGAGCACATGGCTCAACAGAGCGACTTCCTCGACAAGAAGACCATCGCCGAGCTGACCGCGCGCATGTACCTCGACACCGGCGCGGTCCGCTTCATGACCGACAGGCCGTTCATCTTCACCTCGGGCTGGGCGAGCCCGGTCTACAACGACTCGCGCTGGCTGATCTCTTTCCCGGACGTGCGCGCGACGCTGATGGACTTCGCGGTGGCAGCGATCGACCGCGACATCGGCCGCGGCGCGCTCGACGCGGTGGCCGGCGGCGAGACCGCCGGCATACCCTTCGCCGCCTGGGTCGCCGACCGCCTGCGGCTGCCGATGCAATATGTGCGCAAGAAACCCAAGGGCTTCGGCCGCGGCGCGCAGATCGAGGGCAAGCTCGACAACGGCCAGCGCGTGCTGCTGGTCGAGGATCTCGCCACCGACGGGCGCAGCAAGGTCAATTTCGTCAAGGCGCTGCGCGATGCCGGCGGCCAGTGCGAGCACTGCATCGTGCTGTTCTTCTACGACATCTATCCGGAAGGCCGGAAAATCCTCAGCAGCCTCGGCGTCACGTTGCATTACCTCACGACCTGGTGGGACGTGCTCGCCGTCGCCAAGGCCAGCGGCAAGTTCGACGCCAAGATGCTGGGCGAGGTGGAAAGCTTCATGCACGACCCGGCCGGCTGGTCGAAGGCGCATGGCGGCGTCGCCGAAGTGGCGGATTGAGAGCCGGTCCGCCCGCCCCGTTCAGCGCTGCGCCAGTTTCCGCTGCAACCGCGTCACCGCCAGATCGAGCGCCGAGAGAAAGCGTGACAGATCCTGCCGGCTGAGCGGCGGCGGTCCGCGTGTCGCCGCCCCGGCCGAGCGCAGATCGGTCAGCAGGTTGCGCGTGGCCAAGGCCATGCCCATCGAATCATCGTCAAAGGGTTTGCCGGTCGGACCGATCACCGTCGCGCCGTTGCGCAGGCAGCGCGCCGCCAGCGGGATATCGGCGGTGATGACGATGTCGCTTTCGCCCGCCCGTTCGGCGATCCAATCGTCGGCCACATCCGGCCCTTCCGGCACGATCACCCGTTCGATCAAGTCGCTGCGGGGCACGTTCATGAAGCTGTTGGCGACCACATAGACCTTGAGGGCGTAGCGCTCGGCGACCCGGTAGACCTCCGGTTTGACCGGACAGGCGTCGGCATCGACGAAAAAGCGGATTTCCGCCGGTGGATGGGAGCCGTCACCGGTTTGGGCCATCGCGATCCAATCTGCTTGTTATCCGACGCGTGATCTATACACGAAAACCAGCTCTCCGCTTCGCTGAGGCGAGAGATGGGCTTTCCGCGATCATGCATTCGAGGGAGGTATCAATTGGCAAGGCGCGCTCTCCTTGCAGGAGAGCGATGGCCTCGCGTCCTTGCTCCGATCTCACTTCTCGATGTCGTCGTCGGACAAGACGCGCAGCGCTGCGCCCTCGACATCGCTGTACTGGCCGCTCTTGAGCGCCCATAAAAAGGCGAAGAGGCCGATCAGCCCCAGCCCCACGGCCATCGGCACCAGATAGACGAGCACATTCACCGCCGTCCTCCTTTGCCGCCCCCGCTGGCTCTTAACGCATTCAAGGTCACCGTGATCGACGACGCCGACATGGCGAGCGCCGCGATCAGCGGCGTCACCAGGCCGGCAATGGCGACCGGCACGGCGACGGCATTATAGATCGCCGCCGCCCACAGGTTCTCGCTCATCAGCGCACGCGCGCGGCGGGCAAGCTTGATCGCCTGCACCACCGGCGCCAGCCGCTCGCCGAGGAAGACCGCGTCGGCCTGCGCCTGCGTCACGTCGGCGGCCGCGATCGGCGACAGCGAGACATGAGCCGCGGCGAGCGCCGGCGCGTCGTTGAGGCCGTCGCCGACCATCAGCACGCGGCGGCCGACCGACTTGAGCTGATCGAGAAGCGCGATCTTGTCGGCCGGCTTCAGCCCGCCCTGCCAATAGGCGATGCCGAGCGCCTGCGCGATCGGCGCCACCGCTTCGTCGCGGTCGCCGGAAAGGATGCGCAGATCGAGGCCGAGGCGGGATAGCCGCCGCACCACCGCCACGGCATCCGGCCGCAGCTTCTGCGCGATGGTGATCACCGCCGAGCGGGCACCGTGCACGAAACAGATGGTCGAATCGGAACGGCCCTCCCCTTCGCTCGTCCCCGCGCAAGCGGGGACCCAGGGAGATAAATCTCCGGTCTTGCGATCTTGGCTCTGGGCTCCCGCTTGCACGGGACCGAACGGAGATTGCGACACGGCGCTCGCAAGACCGCAAAATTCTGCGCTGCCCAGCCGCGCTTCGACACCGTCGATGACCGCGCGCACGCCGTGTCCCGGTTCCTCCTCGGCACCCTCGACGGGCGTACGCACGCTCGCCTCGCGCGCCAGCGCCACGGCCAGGGGATGCCGGCTCGACAGCGCCAGCCGCGCCGCCGTCTGCAACAGCGCCGGATCGATCGACCGCGCATTGACCACGCGCGGCTCCGGCAATGTCAGCGTGCCGGTCTTGTCGAAGACGACGGTGTCGGCCTCGGCTAGCCGCTCGACGGCATCGCCGGTATTGAGGATGACACCGGCGCGGAACAGCGCGCCGGAAACCACCACCTGCACCGCGGGGATAGCCAGCGACAGCGCGCAGGGACAGGTGATGATCAGAACGGCGATGGCGGTCACCAGCGCGTCATGCAGCGAGGCGCCGGCAACGAGCCAACCGACGAAAGTGAGCGCGGCGGCGAGATGCACCACCGGCGCATAGATGCGCGCGGCGCGGTCGGCGAGCCGCAACCGCTGCGACCTGGCGCTGGCCGCTTTCTCCAAGAGCGCCTCGATCTCGTCGATCAGCGTGCCGCCGCCGGTGGTGGTCACCCGCAGAGTGAGCGTTCCGACGTAATTGAGGCTGCCGGCATAGACCGGCATGCCGGCGACGGTGCGACGGCGCGCGGTCTCGCCGGTGATCAGGCTTTCGTCGATCTCGGAGGCGCCGCCGATGACCTTGCCGTCGGCAGGCACGCGCTCGCCCGGCTTGACCAGCACGCGGTCGCCGGGCTGCAAGGCCGCGACCGGCACGCTGACGATCTCGTCGCCGTTGAAGCGATGCGCGGTCTCCGCCTTGAGCGCGGCGAGATTGCCGGCAACCGCCCGCGTCTTGCGCCGCATGGCGTGCTCGAGCGCGCGGCCGACCAGCAGGAAGAACAGAAGCATCAGGGCCGAGTCGTAATAGGCGTCCTGCGCGTGGCGCACCGTCTCGATGAGCGACAGCGCCAGAGCCAGGATGACGCCGAGCGAGATCGGCACGTCCATGTTGAGCGTGCGCGCGCGCAGAGCCCGCCAGGCACTGGTGAAGAAGGGCCGCCCGGCATAGGCGGCCGCCGGCAGCGCGATCAGCGCCGAGACCCAGTGGAAGAAGTCGCGCGTTTCCGGCGTCATGTCGCTGCCCGACCAGACCGAGACCGACAGCAGCATGACGTTCATGGCGGCGAAGCCCGCCACCGCCAGGCAGCGGGTAAGCCGGCGCGCCGTCGCCGCCTCCTCCTGCTCGGCGCGCAGCGGCACGAAGGGGTGACCGCGATAGCCGTTGGCCTCAAGCGTCTCGATAATGCGCGTCGGATCGAGCGAGCCGTCCGCCCAGGCGACATGCAGCCGGCGATTGGTGAAATTGAGCCGCGCCTCGGTGACGCCGGGCAGCTTCTTCACCGCGCCCTCGATACGCGCGATGCAGGCGCCGCAGGCCACGCCCTCGACGGCGAGATCCATGCCCAGCGTGCCGTCCGCGGACGGCTTGGCATAGAGCGAAAGGTCGAGGGCGGTATCGGTCATCTCAATCCAGTTTGTGTTTCGCGCCGCCACACGTTTCGCCCTGGGTCCCCGCGTGCACAGGGACGAGCGGGAAATTTCTCAGCGCAGCGTCACCCGGCTGAGCGAGCGGAACACGCGGTGCTTGTCGCGATAGAGATCGACGATCAGCTCCCACTGGCCGGGCTTGGCCTTGCTTTCGCCGTGGAACAGGCCGGGGCCGTTGCGGCCGACCGGAATGACGTGATCGAGCCGCTCGTCCACCGGGTGGGCGAGCCGCGCATCGGCGGACAGCCCGTCGACGGGGCGGCCTTGCGCATCGCGCACGCTGATGTCGAGCACCGCCTCGCCGCCGCCGTCGCGCTTGAGCAAGCCCGCGACCTGCCAGTGGCGCGCCTCCTGGCGCGCGGCGCGGGCGACTTCGCTCTCGAACATCAGGCCGGCCTTGTAGGAGCTCGCGGTCTCAACGCCGCCAAAGGTGGACGTGGCGGCGCGCACCATGACGGCGTTGACCACGAAGACGAAGCCGAAGAAGCCGAGCAGCCAGAACAGCACGGCGCGGCCGGTCAGTTCGCGCGGGGCTTTCGTGCGCATCAATGTTCCTCCAGCCCGTGGAAATGATCCTCCGCCGCCGTGCGCTCGCCGGTGGCGACGTCAGTGGCGAAGAAGGTGATCGGGGCCATGTAGACGTCATCGGGGCCCTTGTGGGTGACGGTGGCGCGCAATTCGCGCGTCTGGTCGGGCCCGACCGTGACGATCGGGTTGCCGTCCTCGCGCGCCTGCATGCCGACGACGTCAAGATGGGTGCCGGCAGAGCCTTGGATGCTGAGCGCGAAGTCGCGCGCCTGCAGCCGCTTGTTGATGATGCGCAGCGTATAGCCGTTGCGCACCGAGCCGTCCTTGAGCAGCACCGCCAGCGGGTTGCGATCGTGGATGACGGCGAGCGCGAGGTCGTGGCGGGTGGCGAGGCTGTAAATCATGATGACGCCGATGACGACGATCAGGCCGAGATAGAGCGCTGTGCGCCCGCGCACGATCTTGAAGAAGGGCAGCTTGCCCTCCTGCCGGCGCTTGATGTTGATGTCGGTGTCGTAGCCGATGAGGCCGGGCGCGCGGCCGAGCTTGCGCATCATGTCGTTGCAGGCGTCGATGCACAGGCCGCACTGGATGCAGGCGACGTCAGGACCGTTGCGGATGTCGACGCCGGTCGGGCAGACATGGACGCATTGCTTGCAGTTGACGCAGTCGCCGGCCGGCTTGCCTTCGGCGCGCAGCTGCTTGGCCTTGCCGGCGGCGCAGCGCGGCTCGCCGCGGTCGTAGCGATAGGTGACGTTGAGCGCGTATTCGTCGGTGAGCGCGGCCTGGATGCGCGGCCACGGACACATATAGACGCAGACCTGCTCGCGCATATGGCCGGCGAGCGTGTAGGTGGTGAAGGTGAGGATGCCGATGAAGGCATAGGCGATGAACGGCGCCTGGAAGGTGGCGAGGTCCTTCACCAGCGTCGGCGCGTCGGCGAAATAAAGTACCCAGGCGCCGCCGGTCCACCAGGCCAGCATCAGCCAGAGGAAATGCTTGACCGCCTTGCGCATCCAGGTGTCGGCCGACCATTTGCCGCGGTCGCGCCGCATCTGATCGCGGCGGTCGCCCTCGACGAAGCGCTCGATGGCGAAGAACAGGTCGGTCCACACCGTCTGCGGGCAGAGATAGCCGCACCAGACCCGGCCGGCGACCGCGTTCATCAGGAACAGCAGCAGCGAGGCGAGGATCAGCAGGCCGGTGATGTAATAGACTTCCTGCGGCCAGATCTCGATGAAGAAGAAATAGAAGCGCCGGGTGGGGAAATCGAGCAGCACCGCCTGGTCGGGCGCGCCCGGCCCGCGGTCCCAGCGCACGAAGGGCAAAAGGTAATAGGCGCCGAGCGTGACGATGAGCAGCGCCCATTTGATGCGGCGGAAGGTGCCCTGCACGCTTTGCGGATAGATCTTGCGGCGCGCCGCATAGAGCGGGCCGTCGCCCTGTGGCGGCACGGCGCCGCCGCCACCGGGTTTCACTTCTGCGGCAGCAACCAGCCGCGCGAGGCCCGGCGCCTGGGCACCGGGGTCGAGCGTCACGGTGGTCGCCGCGTGCCCTGTCACTTCTCACCACCTCCCAGCGTGTGCACGAACACCGCCAGCGCCTTGATGGTCGGCTCGGGCAGGCGTCCGGTCCAGGCCGGCATCACGCCGCCGCGGCCATTGGTGATGGTCTGCACGATGGTCTCCTTGGCGGAGCCGTAGAGCCAGATCTTGTCGGTCAGATTGGCCGAGCCTACCTCGTGATTGCCCTTGCCGTCCGGCCCATGGCAGACGGCGCAATTGTCGGCGAAGATCTTCTTGCCGGCGGTGAGATCGGCGCCGGCCTCGACCGGCAGACCGGACAGCGAGCGCACGTAGTCTGCCACGGTCGATATCTGATCCGGCTTGAGGATATTGTCGCGGCCGAAAGCCGGCATGTTGCCCTGATGGCCCTTGTCGTTGCCGGAGCGCGCGCCATAGGTGATGGTCTGCGCGATGTCGGCGAGCTTGCCGCCCCACAGCCAGTCGTCATCGTTGAGGTTGGGATAGCCGACCGCACCGCCGCCGCCCGCGCCGTGACAGGGCGCGCAGTTGTCCGCGAAGGTCGCGTGCCCGAGCGCGCGCGCGAAGTCGAGAAGCTGCGGATCGCTCTCGATCTGGGTGAGCGAGGCCTGCGTCAGCTTGGCCATCATCGGCCCGCGCAATTGCTTGAGCTGATTGAGATCGGTGACCACGGCGCTGCGCGCGTGCCAGCCGAGCACGCCCTGCGTCGCGTTGGAGACCAGGGGCCAGGCCGGATAGACGATCCAGTAGCCGATGGCGAAGACGATACTGACGTAGAACGTCCACAACCACCAGCGCGGCAGCGGCGTGTTGAGCTCGTGGATACCGTCCCACTCATGACCGGTGGTGGCGGTGCCGGTCAGTTCGTCGATATCCTGGTGTTGTTCTTCGGCCATGGATGTCAGTCCTCCCGCAGCGGCATGCGCGCGGCTTCATCGAATTGCTTCTGACGCGACGGCCACAGCGCATAGGCGAGCACCGCCAGAAAGATGACGAAGAAATAGACGAGCCCCCATGTCTGGGCGAACTCGGCTACGGCTCGATAGGTCGGGTCCATTGCGGTCACCGGATGTTGGCTTTGTCGCTGTAGAGCTTGAAGTTCACTTCCGTGCCGAGCATCTGCAGATAGGCGATGAGCGCGTCGGCCTCGGTGATGCGCTGGGGATTGCCGTCGAAATCGCGGGCATTGGCATTCGGATAGCGCTTGCGCAGCGCGCCGACATTGGGACTGTCGGTGGTCGCCTGCGTGCGCACGTCGTCGAGCGCGTCGGCAATGTCGTCCTTGCTATAGGGCACGCCGAGCTCGGCCTGCACGTGCATGTCCTCGGCGATATGGGCGTAGTCCAGATCGGTCTGCGCCAGGAAGGCGTAGCTGGGCATGATCGAGCCGGGCACCACCGAGCGCGGATCGTTCAAGTGGTCGCGGTGCCAGTCGTCGGAATACTTGCCGCCGACGCGGGCGAGATCGGGACCCTGCCGCTCCGAGCCCCACTGGAACGGGCGGTCATACATGCTCTCGGCGGCGAGCGAGTAATGGCCGTAGCGCTCGACCTCGTCGCGCAGCGGGCGGATCATCTGCGAATGGCAGAGATAGCAGCCCTCGCGCACATAGATGTTGCGGCCGGCGAGCTCAAGCGGCGTGTAGGGCCGCACGCCCTCGACCTTCTCGATCGTGTTTTTCAGGTAGAACAGCGGCACGATCTCGACCAGCCCGCCGATGGCGATGACGATCAGAATGCCGATCACCAGGATGATCGAGTTCTTCTCGAGGATCGCGTGTTTCTGCCAAAGCGACATTGTCGTCCTCGCCTATTCCGCCGGTGCCAGCGCGGCGCTGGCGGGCGCCGCGGATTCCGCCGCGTTCACGGTTTTCCAGAGGTTCCACGCCATGATCAGCGCGCCGGCCAGGAACAACATGCCGCCGATGGCGCGGATGACGTAGAAGGGATGCATGGCCTCCACGGTCTCGACGAAGGAATATTCGAGGAAGCCGAGCGAGGTGTAAGCGCGCCACATCAGGCCTTGCAGGATGCCCGCCACCCACATCGAGGTGATGTAGAGCACGATGCCGATGGTGGAGATCCAGAAGTGCCAGTTGACCAGGCGCAAAGAGTAGAGCCGGCAATTCCACAGCCATGGAATGAGGCAGTAGAGCGCGCCGAAGGAGATGTACGCGACCCAGCCGAGCGCGCCGGAATGCACGTGGCCGATGGTCCAGTTGGTGTAGTGACTGAGCGAATTGACGATCTTCACCGACATCATCGGGCCTTCAAACGTGGACATGCCGTAGAAGGCGACCGACACCACCATCATGCGCAGGACGGGATCGGTGCGCAGCTTGTCCCAGGCGCCCGACAGCGTCATGATTCCGTTGATCATGCCGCCCCAGCTCGGCATCCACAGCATGATCGAGAAGGTCATGCCCAGCGTCTGCGCCCAGTCGGGCAGCGCCGTGTAGTGCAGGTGATGCGGACCGGCCCAGATGTAGAGGAAGATCAGCGCCCAGAAGTGGATGATGGACAGCCGATAGGAATAGACGGGGCGCTCGGCGCGCTTGGGGATGAAGTAATACATGATGGCGAGGAAGCCGGCGGTGAGGAAGAAGCCCACCGCGTTGTGGCCGTACCACCACTGCACCATGGCGTCCTGCACGCCGGACCAGACGATGTAGGACTTGGAGGAGAAGATCGACACCGGGATGGCGGCATTGTTGCCGATGTGCAGCACCGCGATGGTGAGGATGAAGGCGAGATAGAACCAGTTGGCGACGTAGATGTGCGGTTCCTTGCGCCGCATGATGGTGCCGAGATAGACGAGGAAATAGACGACCCAGACCACGGTCAGCCAGAGATCGGCGTACCATTCCGGTTCCGCATATTCCTTCGACTGAGTGATGCCGAGCAGATAGCCGGTGCCGGCGATAACGATGAAGAAGTTGTAGCCGAGCACGACGAACCAGGGAGCGATGTCGCCGGCGAGCCGCGCGCGCGAGGTGCGCTGCACGACATAGAACGAGGTGGCGATCAGCACATTGCCGCCGAAGGCAAAGATGGCGGCCGAGGTGTGCAGCGGCCGCATGCGCCCGAAATTGAGCCACTGGTCGAGGTTGAGGTGGGGAAAGGCGAGCTCGAGCGCGATGATGACGCCGACGGTGAAAGCGGCAATGCCCCAGACCACCGCGGCGACGCTGGCGAACTTGATCGGGTCCATGTTGTAGTTGGGCTTGCCGTCAATCTCGAGCGGCGCCGGGCCCGCCGGGCGGTCATAGTAGCGGTTGATGATGACGAAGACCGCGGCGATGCTGCCGGCAGTGAACAGATAGGCGTGGAACGCGTATTCGGGCGTATAGGCCTTGGCGGCGATGACGATCGAGACGATCGACAGCGCAACAAAGGCCAGCGCCGTGCCACCCTCACCGATGGTCATAGTCTTCTGGGCAGCGTGTGCGTTCGCCATGCTGAGAATCCGTTCTTGACCGGGATTGGTATTGAAACCTCGAAGGTCATTTATCGGGGCTGGGTGCCGGCGATTCCTTGATGCAAGTCAAACGCAAAGGCGCCGTGGCCGCCGGCGGGACACGAGACAGACATGGGGGAACCGGCCGGAATTATAAAACGCGCCCCCGCGGCCGGATGGAGGCGGAGGCGCGCTTGCCGAACACCGTCTTGAGGATCCGCCTGTTCAGGCGGCAGCCTTGACCTCGACTTTCTGGACTTGCGCCGGGGCCGGCTTCGGCACCACCACTTTCAGCACGCCCTTGTCGATGGTGGCCTTGATGGCACCAGCATCGACACCCTCGGGCAGTTCGAACGACCGCTCAAACGAGCCGTAGCTGCGCTCGAGAAGCCGATAGTTCTTGTCCTTCTCCTCTTTTTCCGCCTTCTTCTCGCCACGGATGCTCAAAACGTTGTCGGCGAGATTGACCTGCACGTCCTTTTCCTCGAGGCCCGGCAGCTCGGCGGTGATCTCGATCTCCTTGTCGGTTTCCGACACGTCCATGGTCGGCAGCATCTTGCTCATGCCGTCACCGAACGTGCCGAGGCTCGGGAAACCACGCGTGAAATCGTCGAACAGCCGATCGATTTCGCGTTGCAGGGAGAAGAACGGATTGTCGGCGCGCGCGACACCGCGCTCGCGACCGACCGGTATCAGTGATTTGAGGTTCATGACCGCCTCCATCATTGGAGCCGTCTCGTTCCTTCGGCGGCGTCGATAACTTGTACGACGTCTGCAAAAATTTGCATTGAGCCACGTCAACGCCCGCCGCCGCAGCATCGCGGGGGCGTCCACCAAAACTTTGATCAAATTGTCGTTTTTCGCTGCGCCGCGGCGCCGCGCGAATGAGCGGGAAGACCCTTGCTGTCAGGCTGCCCCGACGGTTTGATTGCGCTCGATCACCATGCCGGAGACCGGCTCGATCCAGGCCAAGTTGTCCTTGACCGCCTTGACGCCGGGGATGTTCTCAGCGGCGACCTTCAACGCATCGCGCTGGCGTTCGTCGAAGATCGAGCCCCATAGTTCGACCACGCCGTCGCGCACCACCACGTCGACCATGGAGGCCGGCGCCCAGGCCTGGCGCTGCATTTCCGTCAGCATACGCTCGCGAATGGCGGCGTCGTCTTCCGACACCGGCGGCGCCGTGCGCGCCAAGCTGACCATGGCATGCATCAGGTTGGAGCGGGTGACGATGCCGGTGAGCTTGCCAGCATGCATCACCGGCAGGCGCTTGATATGGTAGCGCTCCATCAATTGCACGATGTCGTCGAGCGTGGCGTCTTCCTCGACGGTATGCAGGTCGGTGCTCATCACCTCCGAGACCTTGCTGCCATGCGAGTGGGCGTATTCGGCCGCCATGCGTCCGGGGCCCATGAGGAATTCCAGCCAGCGCGAGCGGCGACGTTCGGTCTTGGTCTCGCGTCGGCGCAGAAAATCGCCTTCCGACAGGATGCCGACCAGCTGACCAGCGTCGTCCACCACCGGCAGGCCGCTGATGCGGTGCTGCAGCATCAGCCGCGCGGCCTGCAAGACCGTCGAATCAGGATCGATCGAGATCACGCTGCGCGTCATCACATCGCGGGCCTGCATGATCGTCCTCCATTGCGTTGCAGCAACATCATTTCATGCGGCAGCCGGGGCGATATTGACCCAGGTCAAGCCTGTGCCGGCGCAGCGCAGGATCGACACATGTCGCGCTCGCAAAAAGAAAGCCCCGGCACTGGGTGCCGGGGCAGTTTGGCCGAACAAAGTCAGGGAGAACGACGTTCGGCTTAGAACCGGAGGAACAAGAGCTACGCGTTCAGTCGACTAAGTGCTGCGCGATTGCGCAACACGATGCGGCGCGAACTCGGGACCGAGATGGCCGCGGAATTTTCGAGCTGGGTCAAAGTGCGCGACACCGTCTCGATCGTGAGGCCGAGATAATCGGCGATATCCTGGCGCGACATCGGCAGCTCGATCTCGTTGCCGGAGGCGCCGCGTGAGGCCATTTCAAGCAGGAAGCCAGCCACGCGCTCCTGCGCCGTCTTGATCAGCAGCAGGATGTGGTCCTGGGCGCGCTGGAGTTCGCCGGCGGTCATGGTCCAGAGCTGGCGGGCCACATCGTTGTCGCGGCCGGCGAGGGAGATCAGCGCGTTGCGCTTGATCACCAGCACCTTGCATTCGACGATCGCCTCGGCCGAGAAGGTGTGGTCGTCGCCGACCTCGAGGCCGAAAATGTCGCCCGGCAGGTAGAACCCGCCGATCTGGCGGCGGCCGTCGCTCAGCACCTTATAGGTGCGGACAGCACCACTTACCACTTTGTAGAGATATTCGGCCGGCTCGTTCTCGCCGTAGATCTCCGAATTGCGGGCAAACGGCATGGCCGCGCCCATCAATTCGATGGAATTGCCAAGGGTGCGCAAGGACGGGGGCGCCGGGCGCTGGGTCCGCGCCGCCGGTAGCTGCGTAGAACCGCGAGCGGTCAAGGTTTGGCTTTGCATGGCCCTGAAGTCCTTGTGAATTCGATGGTCCAATGGTTAGCCCTGGTCCCAGGTCGCCGAAATTCAGATAATCTCCATAGGGGATTCACCGGAGGCGAAAGGCGCGCCCGCGCCGCCCCGGACGGACAACCGGGGTTATGTCGGAAGTATCTGAAACAAAAAGAGAATTAGAAGTCGACGAGCGCGGGCAGATTCTCCGCTTTGGGCTCGCGCCGACCATGGTGGCACTGGCCTTGGCCGCCCGCGTCCTGCTGGTGCCCATTCTGCACGATGACTCGATTTTCCTTTATTTCGTGCCGCCGGTACTGGTGGCCGCCGGAGTCGGCGGTCTCGGGCCCGGCCTGCTCGCCACCGTGCTCGGCCTGGCGGCGGCCTATTTTGGCTATGCCGGCGGCCCGGCCTTCACGCAGAGTTCGGCGGTCGACGCCGTTGCCTTCACCGTCATCGGCCTCGGCGTGTCCTGGGGCGGCGAGCTGCTGCACCACAGCCGCCGGCGCGCCAATCTGATGACGCATGACGCGCTGGCGCGCGAGGCGCATCTACAATCAATTCTCGACACCGTGCCGGAGGCGATGATCGTCATCGACGAGCACGGCATCGTCCAGAGTTTCTCCAGCGCCGCCGAACGGCTGTTCGGCTACACGGCAGCGGAGGCGGTCGGGCAGAACGTCAAGATGATGATGCCCTCGCCCTACCGCGAAAGCCACGACACCTATATGGACCGCTACCTCACCACCGGCGAGCGCCGCATCATCGGCATCGGCCGCGTGGTCGTCGGCCTTCGCAAGGACGGCTCGACCTTCCCCATGGAACTCGCCGTCGGCGAGATGAAATCGGGCGAGCGGCGTTTCTTCACCGGCTTCATCCGCGATCTGACCGAACGGCAGAAGACCGAGGCGCGGCTGCAGGAACTTCAGTCGGAGCTGGTGCATATTTCGCGCCTCACCGCCATGGGCGAGATGGCCTCGACGCTGGCGCACGAGCTCAACCAGCCGCTGTCGGCCATCACCAATTATCTGAAAGGCTCGCGCCGCCTCCTGGAAGGCGTCATCGACGAGCGCGTGGCGCCGATGCGCGACGCGATCGAGAAGGCCACAGACCAGGCCATGCGCGCCGGCCAGATCATCCGCCGGCTGCGCGACTTCGTCTCGCGCGGCGAAAGCGAACGGCGGGTCGAGAGCATCACCAAGCTGGTGGAGGAGGCGAGCGCGCTGGCGCTGGTCGGGGTCAAGGACCGCGGCATCCGCGTGCGCTTCCTGTTCGACCCCACCATCGACCTGGTGCTGGCCGACCGCGTGCAGATTCAGCAGGTCCTGCTCAACCTGATCCGCAACGCCATGGACGCGATGGAGGAATCGCCGAACCGCAACTTGGTGATCACCGTCGCCGCCGCCGAGGAGAACCAGGCCGAGGTGAGCGTGGCCGATACCGGCTCCGGCATCGCGCCGGAAATCGCCGAGCAACTGTTCACGCCCTTCCTCACCACCAAGCGGCACGGCATGGGCGTCGGCCTGTCGATCTCGCGCACCATCGTGGAGGCGCATGGCGGGCGCATCTGGGTGGAGCCGAATCCGGGCGGCGGCACCGTGTTCCATTTCACGCTGGCGGCGGTCAACGAAGGGGATGTCGACGATGCAGCCTGAGGCGACCATCTATGTGATCGACGACGACGACGCGGTCAGGCAATCGATCGAGTTCCTGCTCAAGACGGTCGGCATCAACGTCACGAGTTTCGAATCGGCGAAGGCCTTTTTCGAGGTGCTGCCGGAGATCACTTACGGCTGCGTCCTCACCGACGTGCGCATGCCCGAAATCACCGGCATCGACCTCTTGCGCCGCGTGCGCGAGGTGAAGCCCGACCTGCCGGTCATCGTCATCACCGGCCACGGCGACGTGCCGCTGGCGGTGGAAGCCATGAAGCTCGGCGCCGCCGATTTCCTGGAAAAGCCGTTCGACGACGACCTGCTGATCGCCTCGGTGCGCTCCGCGCTCGACCAGGGCGCCGGTGCCGCCAAGCGCAACGCCGAAATCGCCGACATCAACGAGAAGCTCGCCGGGCTGTCGAACCGCGAGCGGCAGGTGCTGGAAGGGTTGGTGGCGGGCAAGCCGAACAAGGTCATCGCCTTCGATCTCGGAATCAGCCCGCGCACGGTGGAAATTTATCGCGCCAATCTGATGACCAAGATGTCGGCCAACAGCCTGTCCGATCTGGTGCGCATGGCTATGCTCGCCGGCATCCTGGAAAGCTCGGCGACCTAACGCTTGCCATTCTGCGACGGCGATGATCGATTACGCCGGCAATGTCGGCGGCATGGAGAACGTGCATGACGGGCTATCGGCTGGTGAGCTACTCGGATGGCGGTACAGCGAAGGCTGGTGTGCTCGTCAAGGAACGCGTCTTGCCAGCGGCGGCGTTGTTGCCGGGTCTCGATGTCGATCGCACCTCGGTGCTCGGCCTGCTACGCGCCTGGGATATGGTGCATCCGCGCCTGCATTCCGCCGCCTTGAATGCACAAGCCAGCGATGGTGTTTCACTGTCTGAAATCAAATTGCTGGCGCCGATTCTCTACCCCGGCACGCTTTATTGCGCCGGTGCCAATTACTGGGACCATCTCGCCGAGATGGCGGAGGCCGCCAAGGCGGTGACCGGCAAGGCGCCGGATATGACCAAGCCCAAGGAGCCGTATTTCTTTCTCAAGTCGACGGCCGGCTCGATCATCGGCACGCATACGCCGGCGCGGCTGCCGCCCTTCTCCAAGCAGATCGATTGGGAGGCCGAGCTCGGCGTGGTGATCGCGCGGCCGACCCGAAATATTTCCGAAGCGCAGGCGATGGACGCGGTGGCCGGCTATCTGATCGTCAACGATCTGTCGGCGCGCGACCTGATGAAGCGCGAGGGCTCGCCCTTCGGCATGGACTGGCTCGGGCAGAAATGCTTCGAGGACGCCGCCCCCATGGGGCCTTGGCTGACACCCGCGGCCTATGTGGCGGACCCGAACGACATGACGATCAAGCTCTGGGTCAACGGCGTGCTCAAGCAGGATTCCAATACCGGGCGCATGGTGCATTCGATCGCCGAGCAGATCGCCTATCTCTCCCGCCATCTGACGCTGCAGCCGGGCGACGTGATCGCCACCGGCACGCCAGCCGGCGTCGGCATGCCGCGCCGCGAATTCCTCAAGCCGGGCGACGAAGTGCGCATCGCGGTCGCCGACTGCGGCGAGCTCGTCAACACCATGGTCGCCGGCTAGTCGCGAGTCGGTCTCAACTCGCCTCATGCGCGTTTTGTGCGGGTGACAGCACCCCCCGTTTGCGCTTAACATCGCACCGTCAAAGGCTCGCCAGAAGCTGGGAACACTAGGGCTCGTCGTACGCCGGGCTCATCGAGGAGGGAACACAATGAAATTGTACAAGCTCGCCAGGGCCTGCGCCCTGGCAGGTGCCGTCGTCTTCGCCGCCAACGGCGCGCAGGCCGCCGAGAAGGTTTACACGCTCAAGCTGTCGCATTTCGTGCCGCCGGTGCACGCGTTCCACAAATGGGTCGTGGGCTGGACCAAGAAGATCGAGGAAGAATCGCACGGGCGCCTGAAGTTTCAGATTTATCCGAACGGGCAATTGGTCGGGCCGCCGAACCGGCAATTCGACGCCGCGCGCAACGGCATCACCGATATCGCCTTCTGCCTGCACGGCGTGACGCCCGGCCGCTATCCGATGACCGAGCTGGCCAACCTGCCGTTCACCTGGCCCTCGGCCGGCGTCGACCTGCCGCTGATGGCCAAGCGCATGACCGAGCTCGCGCCCAAATATCTCGCCGCCGAGCACAAGGGCCTGCACATCCTGTTCATGGTGATGGCCAATCCGATCGTGATCTATTCGCGCGTGCCGATCCATTCGGTCGCCGACTTCAAGGGCAAGAAGATCCGCTTCGCCTCGATCACCAACAAGGAACTGCTCGACGCCATGGGCGCGGTGCCGATGCTGATCCCGCCTCCGGAATCGCAGGACGCGCTGGCCAAGGGCATCGCCGATGGCGCCGGCTTCCCGCATGAGGCCGGCTTCGCCTACAAACTCGCTTCGGTCGCGCCCTATGCGATCGAGCCGCCGCTCGCCTCCGCCACCTTCGCGCTGGTGATGAACCCGGCCAAGTACAATTCGCTGCCGCCGGACCTGCGCGCCATCCTCGACAAGGAAGCGGGCGTCAAGGGCGCCATGGACTTCGCCGCGCATTGGCAGGCGTTCGAGAAATTCGCCCGCAACTACGAGATCACCAAGAGCGGGCTGAAGATCATTACGCTGCCGCCGGCCGAGGTCGCCAAGATGAAGGCGCTGTCCAAGCCGATCATCGAGCACGCGCTCGACAAGCTCGAGAAGGAAGGCAAGCCGGCGCGCGAGTTCTTCGCGGCCTATACGAAGTAGCCGGCAGGTCTCAACACCGCCGCCGCGCCGGCGCACTCCCTCCCCCTTTTGGGGGAGGGAACGCTGGTGCTAAGAGGCTGCGGCACGTTTTCCATCTATTGGCAATCGTCGCATGAACCGTGAGCAAGCCTATTCGGTCCTCGACCGGCTGCGCGTCGCCCAACTGCGGCTCGCCTCCGTCGCGCTCATCATCATGATGGTGGTGACGCTGGCCGATGTGTTCCTGCGCTACTTCTTCAACAGCCCGATCCGCGGCGCCTATGAGCTGGTAGAGGCCATGCTGGTGGTGTTCGTGTTCCACGGCATGTCGACCGCCTTCATGCAGCGGCGCAACATCGTCATCGACCTGATCGACCAGGTGGCGCCGCGCGCGCTGGTCGTCGTGCTGACGCGCCTGTCCGACCTGCTGACGGTCGTCGTCATCGCCATGTTCGCCTACGCCATGATCACGCCGGCGATGCAGTCCTACAGTTACGGCGAGATCAAAATGGATCTGCATATTCCGATCTGGTGGGAGTGGGCGGTCGCGCTCATCGGCATTGCCGGCGCCATTTTGTGCTCCATCGGCGCGCTGCTCGCGCCGGTGACGACCGAGCACCAGCACGACGAGCCGGTGTAATGGCCGCCTCGACGATCGGCGCGCTCGGCGTCCTCGCGCTCTTCACCATGCTGTTCTTCCGGGTGCCGGTGTGGATCGCGCTCACCCTGGTCGGCTTCGTCGGCAATTCGATCATGTCGGGGGTGACGCCGACCTTCGCGCTCGCCGGCACCGTGCCGTTCGACGTCGGCGCGAGCTACAATCTCTCGGTGCTGCCGCTGTTCATCCTGATGGGCGAGGTCGCCTCGGTGACCGGGCTGTCGTCCGATCTGTTCAAGGCGGCGCGGGTGGCGCTCGCCGGCGTGCGCGGGGGCCTGGCGATCGGCTCGCTGGCCGCCTCGGCCTGCTTCGGCGCGGTGTGCGGCTCATCGCTCGCGGTCGCGGCCACCATGACGCGCATCGCGCTCCCCGACATGCGCAAGGCCGGCTATGACCCCGGCCTCGCCTCGGCGGCGCTGGCGGCCGGCGGCAGCCTCGGCATCCTGATCCCGCCTTCGATCATCCTGGTGATCTATGCGGCGATCACCGAGCAGTCGGTGCCGCGCCTGTTCGCCGCCGGCCTGGTGCCCGGCCTGGCGCTGACCGGGCTCTATATCATCGTGGTGACGATCATCGCGCATGTGCGCAAGGACTACGCGCCGCCCGGCGACAAGGCGAGCCTGCGCGAGCGACTGGCGGCGATGCGCGGACCCTGGCAGTTCCTCGCCTTGTTCGGCGTCACCATCGGCGGCATCTATGCAGGCGTCTTCAGCCCGACCGAGGCGGCCTCGGTCGGTGCCTTCGGCGCCATGGTGCTCGGCGTCATCGGGCGCCGGCTGACAATGGCGGCGCTGCTGCATTCGATCGAAGAAACCGTCAAGACTTGCGGCATCCTGTTCGTCATCATCTTCGGCGCCAACCTGTTCTCCTTCTTCATGGTGCAGACGCAACTGCCCAACATGCTGGCCGATGGCGCCGAGGCGCTCAACCTGCCGGGTCCGGTGGTGATGACGCTGATCATCATCTCCTACATCGTCTTCGGCTGCTTCCTGGAGGCGATCGGCATGATGCTGATCACCGTGCCGGTGTTCCTGCCGCTGGTGACGCATTTCGGCTACGACCCGGTCTGGTTCGGCATCATCGTCGTCATCGTCGCCGAGGTCGGGCTGATCCATCCGCCCGTGGGCTTGAACCTGTTCGTGATCCAGGCGCACGCGCCCGACATCAAGATCACCAGCATCTATCGCGGCATCGTGCCGTTCCTGTTCGCTCCGCTGATCCTGATCATCCTGATGTTCTGGTTTCCGCAGATCGCGCTCTGGCTGCCCAAGCTGTTCTACGGCTAACCGGTATCAGCGCCTGACGCCCAGCCCTTGCATGAAGCGAGCGCGGATCTGCACGGGATCGCGCTCGGTGGTGCCGACCGCCGGCTGCTGGTCGATGCGGGCGGCAATCAGGCTGGGACCGCCTTCGGCAAGCGCCCGCACAAATAAGCGGTCGAAGTCTTCCTCGTCCGCCGCCCAGGCACTCTTGCCGATGCCGGCTCCTTGCGCGATGGCGACCAGGTCGGCAGTCTCGGCGCTGGCGGTCGGCTGCGCGCCGGTGATCTGGTAGACGCCGTTGTCCCAGATGACGATGGTGAGATTTCGCGGCGCGCGCGCGGCGACGGTGGCGAGACAGCCGAGCTGCATCAGCAGCGAACCGTCGCCCTCAAGCGCGATCACGTGCCGCGCCGGCTGCGCCAGCGCGACACCGAGCGCGATGGGGATGGTCAGCCCCATGCTGCCGAGCATGTAGAAATTCTGCGCCCGCTGGCCGCTCTCCCACAGGTCGAAATTGTTGTTGCCGATGCCGCCGATGACGGCCTCTTCATGCGTGAGCCGCGCCGTCAACCGCCTGGTCAGGTCGAAGCGGTTCATCACCTTGGTGTTGGCGGCGTGCGCGACGGGCATGGCGTCAGTCCGCGAAGACTTTGCCGCCGGTCAACAGCGGCGACAGGATGAAGGCGGCGGCGGCTTGCGTCGCCAGTGCCTGCTTGATCGACCGGTCGACGATGAAGGCGAGCTCGTCCTGGCGGGTGATGGTGTGATGCACGATGCCGAGCGCATCGAGCACCGGGCGCATCGTGTTGCAGACCATGGCCTGACCGAGATTGAATTCGCCGAGCGTGCCGCGCTCCGACACGAACAGGAGCGCCGGGATCTGGCTCGGCACCACCAGCGAGGCGAGTGTATTGGCGAGCGTGGCAAAGCCTGAAGTCTGCATCAGCACGGCGCCGCGCATGCCGCCCATCCAGGCGCCGGTGAGGATGCCGACGGCCTCTTCCTCGCGCGTGCAGGCGAAGCAGGTGAAGAAGCTGTCAGCGTGCAGCGCATCGATCAGCGGCGTCAGCACGCGGTCGGGCACGTAGACCATGAGCCGGACATCGTTGCTCTTCAGGCACGCCAGCACGATTTCGTGCCAGGGTCGCGTCGCAGTATCGTTCATGGCTTTCGAAGACCGGCGAGCGTTGCCGCATGGAGGGCCAGAGACTACCCTGGGCGGAAGACGACGTTAATCGGAAAATCGTTCGGGCCGGGATTATCCGCCATGCAGATCAAGACGGTCGAGCCGGTCGCGGTTAGCTTGCCGATGCGCAAGCCGGTGATCATGGCGGGCGAAGAGGTGCGGCGTGCCGATAATGTGCTGGTGCGCATCGCCACCGACGACGGCCGCGTCGGTTGGGGCGAGGCCGCCTCGGCGCCGGTGATGACCGGAGAGACGCTGGCGAGCCTCGTCGCCGCAGTCGAATTCATGGCGCCGGCGCTCGCGGGGCGCGACGCCGCCGACATCGCCGGCGCGCAGGCCGCCATGGACGCGCGCATGTATGGCAACCACGGCGCCAAGGCGGCAATCGAGATCGCGCTCTACGACCTCGCCGGACAGGCGGCCGGCAAGCCGGTACACGCGCTGCTCGGCGGCGAGCAGCGTAAGCGCCTCGCCCTGCTGGGCGTGATCGGCGGCGGCGACCGCGACGGCGACCTGCGCGACGCCGAAGCGAAGAAGGCCGCCGGCTTCACGATCTTCAAGATCAAGGTCGGCGTCGACAGGCCGGAAACCGACGCTGCTCGCACCCGCGCAATTTGCGAACTGCTCGGCGACGGTATGCTCATCTCCGCCGATGCCAACCAGGGCTACACGGTCGAGGAAGCGCTGCATTATGTGCGCGCGGTGCAAGGCTGCGGGCTCGACTTCCTCGAACAGCCGGTGGCGGCACACGACCTTGCCGGCATGGCGGCGGTGGCGGCGGCAGCCGGCGATATCGCCATCGGCGCCGACGAGGGCATTCATTCGCTCGAGGACATCCGCCGCCATCACGCCGCCGGGGCCGCACGCGGCGTCAGCTTGAAAGCGATCAAGCTCGGCGGCATCGGCGCGCTGGTCGCGGCCGGACGGCTGTGCGCCGAGCTCGGCCTCAGCGCCAACATCTCCTGCAAGACTGGCGAGTCGAGCGTGGCCTGCGCGGCCGCACTGCATGCGGCCTCCGTTATGCCGGCGATCGATTGGGGCCTGACGCTGACGCATACGGCGCTAAGCGAAGACGTGACCGACGAGCCGGTGCCGACTGCACATGGGCATGTCGACGTGCTGGAGCGGCCGGGCCTCGGTGTGGAGGTCGACGAAGATCGGCTCAGCGCGCACCGGGTGGCGATTGCGGCGAGGGAGGTGGCGTAAAGCTCGCTTCACCCTCCCCTGGAGGGGGAGGGTCGGCGAGCGTAGCGAGCCGGGGTGGGGTGACGCTTAAGAGGTTCACCCCTCCCGCCAGCCTTCGCTCGCTCAGGCTGGCGACCTCCCCCCTCCGGGGGGAGGTGAAGAGAGCCGGCGGCGCGCCTTCCACCTACGCGGGAAAATCCGGCTTGAAGCCGTCCACCGTCGTCTCAATGCGGCCGGCAAAGGGCGCCCCGACATGACCGGGGAACACCAGCGCCCCGCTCGCGGCGCAATCGGCGAGCACCTTGCGGCGGGAGACGCGCGCTTGCGCCGCGTCGGAGTTCTTGGGGAAATTCCAGTCCGGGTAATAGACCTGCAACAGGTGATGCCAGACGTCGCCGACGAACATGGCACGCGCGCCCTTGCTTTCCAGCTTGAACACGACGTGGCCGGGCGAATGGCCGGGCGCCGCGTCGATCTCGATGAAGTCGTTGAGCCGATAGGGGCCGCCGCTCACCAGGTCGGCCTTGCCGTATTCGAGGATCGGCACCACGCATTCGCGGAAGGTGCCGAGCTCGGCCGGACCCTCCTTGGGATCGGCGTCGACCTTGGAGAAATAATCGACATCCGGCTTGGAGAAGACGTAGCGCGCATTGGGAAAGGTCGGCACCCATTTGCCGTCCTTTTGCTGCGTGTTCCAACCGACATGGTCGTGGTGCAGATGCGTGCACATGACGAGATCGATCTCGTCCGGCCGCGCGCCGGCGGCGGCCAGGCGCTCGAGCCACGGCTCGTTGAGGTTGCTCCAGAACGGGCGGCCGGGCTTGACCTTGTTGTTGCCGCAGCAACTGTCGATCAGGAACTTCTTGCCGCCGATCTGCAACAGCCAGCCATGCACGGCGAGCCGGATCTGGCCGGTGTCGGCCATATAATGGTGCGGCGCCAGCCAGTGGCCATGCTCGGCCATGTGCGCGTCGGTGAAATCCTTGAACACGTCGCGCAGCTGATAGCTGCCGACATAGGTTTCCTCGACGCGCGTGATGGTGGCCTCGCCGATGCTGAACACCCGCCCCTCCGAGTTGCGCGCGTTCACATCGCGCGTTGGTCGAGAAGTGTCCGATGCACCATGACCAGCGTCAAGGCGGGCCGCTCGCGGCGAGCTTTTGAAAGCGGCCGATCCAGCGGCGGTCGATCCAGTCCTTCAGCGTCCATACCCAGGCGCCCTCGAATTTGAGGCAGCCGCGCGAACCGACGGCGTAGCGCTCGCCGGTCGAGATCAGCGCCAGGTGGCGCGCCTGCGGGCGCCAGGGTCGCGGGGCTTCGCCGCGCGCGAGCCGCGCCAGGTTGTCGGCGAGCGGCGGCCCCTCGCGCACGGCATAGACGCCGGCTTTTTCGCGCGGCGTCTCGACCAGGGCGGCGCAGTCGCCGGCGGCGAAGACGCGCTCGTCATTGAGCGATTGCAGCGTCGGGCCGACCGCCACGAAGCCCTTGTCATCGAGCGCAAGGCCGGTGCTCGCGAGCCAGTCCGGCGCGCCGGCCGGCGTCACCAGCAGCGTCGTATCGGACGCCACCCTCTGCCCGTCGTCGAGGACAAGCCCGCCGGCTTCGACCGCCGTCACGCGGTGGTGGTCGAGCAATTCGATGCGGCGCTCGCCGAGCACGCTGCGGAAGGCCGTGCGCACGCGGGCATTGTGCGTCGGCAGGATGGCGCCGTCGGTGATGAGGGTGAACGAGAAGGTCTCGGGGTCGCGGCCGTCCTGCCGCGCCTCGCTGCGCAAACGCGTACGTACCGACAGGATCAGTTCAACTCCTCCTGCCCCGCCGCCGACCACCGCGATGCGGCGCGGACCATCCGAGCGGCGGCAATCGGCGCGCAGCCGCGCGAATTTCTCCAGGAAAGTCGATATCGGCTTCACCGCCACGCCGTGCTCGCGCGCGCTAGCGATGCCCGCGAGTGACGGCGTGCTGCCAATATCGAGCGAGACAATGTCATAGGCAACGCTGGCGCCGTCGGCGCACAGCACGCGCTTGCCGGCGCGATCGAGGCCGACGGCGCGCGCCTGCACGTAGCGAACGCCCGTCGCCGCACTCAAGCGCGCGAGATCGATATGGGCGTCCTCGGGCGCGTAAAGCCCGGCGATGACGCCGGGCAGCATGCCGGAATAAGGCGTCTGCGGCTTCTCGCTCACCAACGTGACCGACAGGTCCGCTTGGCGCGCCAACGCCGCCAACACATGCACATGGGCGTGGCCGCCGCCGACCAGTACGATCCCGGCGGCGCCGGCGCTCATGAAGTGCGCAGGTCCTTGACCGCGCAGACATGCGTCGGGTCGTCGGCCACGGGCGCGACCATGAAGCCCAGCTCCTTGCTCATTGTCAGCACCCGCTCCGCCGCCGCCGGAAACACCAGCTCGGCGTGGCGCACGCCCTGCGCGGCGATCACACGCAGCATCTCCTGCAACAGCCGCGTCGCCAGACCCTGCTCGCGCAGGTCGGCGCGGATGATGACCGCGCATTCGGCGGCGTCGGCATCGGGGTCGGCGGTCGAGCGCACCAGGCCCGCCACGCGCTCGCCCTCCCAGGCCACAAGCGTCATCTCGCGATCATAGTCGATCTGCGACAGCCGCGCCGCCGTCTCGTGCGTGCGCGCGCGCAGCGGCTTGAAGAACGGATGCCAGAGGTCGCGGTTGTCGATCTCGTCGGCGAAGCGGCGCAGCGCCGGCTCGTCCTCCGGGCGGATCGGCCGCACCGCATAAAGCGCATGGTCGTTGATGCGCACGGTGCTCTCGAAACGCTGCGGATAGGGCTGGATCGCCATGCGCGCCTGCGCCGGACCGGTCGCCGCGCGCAGCCGCACGCGGCCGTCGACGGCGATGACGCCATTGGCGTCGCAGAGCAGCGGATTGATGTCGAGCTCGGTCACCTCGGCATGGTCGGCGACGATTTGGCTCAACTGCATGAGCACATTGACCACGCCGTCGATGTCGGCCGGCGGCCGGTCGCGGTAGCCCTTGAGCAGCGCGGCGATGCGCGTGCGCTCGATCTGCGCGCGCGCCAACGCCGTGTTGAGCGGCGGCAGCTCCAGCGACTTGTCGCGCATGATCTCGACCGCGGTGCCGCCATGACCGAACAGGACGACCGGGCCGAAAGTGGCGTCGGTGGTGACGCCGGCGATCAGCTCATAGGCGCCGGGGCGCGTGATCATCTCCTGCACGATGAAGCCCTCGTGCCGCGCCTTGGGCAGCGCGCGCGCAATCCTTTCATCCATCGCCTTCGCCGCGGCCTCCACGTCCGCCGGGCTGGCGAGGTCGAGCGCGACGCCGCCGACATCGGATTTGTGGATCACGTCGCGCGAACGGATCTTCAGCGCCACCGGCGCCTTGATGCGCGCGGCGATCTCGGCCGCGGCCTTGGCATCGCCCGCCGCCTCGGTGCGCGCGAAGGGAATATTGTAGCAGGTAAGGAACGCCGCCACCTCGGCGGGATCGAGCCATTCGCGCTTGTCGGCGAGTGCGCGGCGCACGATCGCCCGCGCGCGCATGATGTCAGCGGGCGCGCTTTCGGCGACCGTGGATGGCGTCTCCAGCAGCAGGTCCTGGCTCTGCCGGTAGCGCACCAGATACATGAAGGCGCGCACCGCCCGCTCCGGCGTCTCGTAATCCGGCAGATTGGCGGCGACGAGCTGTTCGCGGCCCTCGCGCACGCTGGCGTCGCCCATCCAGCAGGCGAAGACGTTCTTCGGCGCGGTGCCGGGGCTGGCGCCTTGCGCCAGTGCGCCGATCAGGCCCTTGGCGGCCTCCGCCGCGGAGGAGATGGCGGTCGGGCAATAGGCGACCAGCAGCGCGTCGATGCCGGGCGCCTGCATCAGCGCGCCGACGGCCTTGGCATAACGCTCGGCATCGGCGTCGCCGATGATGTCGACCGGATTGCCGTGGCTCCAGGTCGCCGGCAGCACCTTGTTGAGTTTGTCGATGGTGGCGGCATCGAGCGTGGCGAGATGGCCGCCCGCCTCGATCAGCCGGTCGGTGGCGAGCACGCCGGCGCCGCCGCCATTGGTGACGATGACGAGCCGGTCGCCGTGCTGCGGCGCGCTGCGCGATAGCGTGGCGGCGGCGTCGAACAGCTCTTCCATCTCGTCGACCCGCAGCATGCCGGCGCGGCGGAAGGCCGCCTCATAGACCACATCGGCGCCGGCGAGCGCGCCGGTATGCGAACTCGCCGCGCGCGCGCCCTCCTCGGCGCGGCCGCTTTTGACCACGATCACCGGCTTGACGCGGGCGGCGCGGCGCGCGGCCGACATGAACTTGCGCGCCTCGGTCACCGCCTCGGCATAGATCAGGATGGCGTTGGTCGCCGCATCGAGCGCGAAGTAATCGAGCAGGTCTCCAAAATCGACGTCGCTCATGTCGCCCATGGAGACGATGGCGGAGAAGCCGATGCGGCGCGGCAGCGCCCAGTCGAGCACCGTGGTGGCCATGGCGCCGGACTGGGTGAGAAAGGCGATATTGCCGGCCAGCAGTTCGGCGGGGGCGAAGGTGGCATTGAGGCCGATGCCCGGCACCGCGATGCCAAGACAATTGGGGCCGACCACGCGCAGCATATGCGGGCGCGCCGCCGCCAGGAGCTGCGCCTTGCGCTCCTGTCCGATCTTCGTCTCGCCTTCGGCGAAGCCCGCGGTCAGCACCACGGCGGCGCGCGTGCCGCGCCGGCCGAGTTCCTCGATCAAGGCCGGCACGCTATCCGGCGGCGTGGCGATGACGGCGAGCTCGGGCGTCAGCGGCAGGCTGGCGATGTCCTTGTAGGCCATGATGCCGTGCACCGCGGTGGCATGCGGATTGACCGGCACGATCGGTCCGGAAAATCCGCCGCGCAGCAGATTATTCATCAGCGCGGCCCCGACCGAATGCGGCTTGTCGGTGGCGCCGATCACGGCGACCGAACGCGGCTGGAACAGATGGTCGAGATTGCGGATGGACATGGGGAGGATGCCGACGTGGTTGAACTTGCCACCGCTCACACTAGCGGACGCGAGCGAAACGGAATTTGACGCATCACAATTTCTTCAGGCTGGTCGATGTGTGCTCCGGCCGCGTTGGCCTGTGGACGCGCGCGAGATGCCCGCCCATCCACCGCGATTGCCCACGCAAGGCACGATAGACCCAAACCTTGCCGATATTGTTGATGATGAACCAGACCAGCGCATAGCCCCACACCATCAGCGCATAGGTCCAACCGATCGGCGTGACGAACCAGCCATAGACGGCGGCGAGCGTGCCGACAACCTGCGTCGCCTCGCAGGCGACGAACAGTCGCCAGTTCGGCCACGGCCGCTGCCAGAACCAGCCCACATTACGGGTGAGGTAGATGGTGAGGTGTCCGGCGACCAGGAGCTTGAGGAAGATCAGCGTCTGCACCGCTTCGAGCGGCAAATGCAGATAGCGCTCGGCGAACCAGAACAAGGTAAAGCTTGCCACCACACCGAGCACGCCGAGGAAGACGCTCATGGTCAGCACTCGGTGCATGTCCCAGCGCACCGGCCGCTCAGCCACCGGCACGTTGTCATAGGCGATCATCATGATCGGCACGTCGTTGAAGATCGCCAGCAGCACGATCATGACCGCGGTGACGGGATAGAAGTCGAACACCAGGATCGACAGAGTCATGAACAACAGCACGCGCACCGTCTCGGCGATGCGGAAGGTGGCGTAGCCGGTCATCCGCTCGAAAATGCGCCGCGCCTCCTCGATAGCGCGCGCGATCACCGACAGGCCGGGCGCGGTCAGCACCAGGTCGGCGGCGGCACGGGCGGCATCAGTGGCGCCGCTGACGGCGATGCCCACATCGGCCTGCTTCAACGGCGGCGCGTCGTTGACGCCGTCGCCGGTCATGCCGACGATGTGGCCGGCGCGTTGCAGGGCGCGCACGATTTTGAACTTGTGCTCGGGAAACACCTCGGCAAAGCCCTCGGCCTGCTCGATGCGCGCGTCGTCGCCACCGCTGTCGTCGCGGCTGAAGACGTCACGCGCCGAGACGATATTGGTGCCGAGGCCGAGCTTGCCGGCGATCTCGCGCGCGATTGCGGTGTGATCGCCGGTGACCATGCGCACCTGCAGGCCCATGCGCTTGGCCTCGGCGATGGTGGAAGCGGAGTCCTCGCGCGGCGGGTCGAACAGCGGCAAGAGGCCGAGGAAGCGCCATTTGCCGTCGTCGCCGGTCGCGGCAACGCCGAGCGTGCGGAAGCCGCGGCGCGCCAGATCGTCGGTCGCCTTTTGCGCGGCCTGCATCACCGCCTCGGCCGGCTTGGCGAGATCAAGGATCACCTGCGGCGCACCCTTGGCGACACTGAAGCGGCGCTCACCCTGCCGCACTTCGGCGCGGGCAAGCTTGTGCACCGGATCGAACGGCGCGAATTGCACGACCTCGTAGCCTTTGAGCGAAGCCGGATCGACGCCCTTGAGCACCGCGGCATCGATCGGATCGGGTGCGTCGCGCTCGCAGGTGAGCGCCGCCGACGTCAGGAGCATATCGCGGTCGGCGCCGGCGGCGGGGACCAGTTCGCCCAGCGTCAGCTCGTTCTTGGTCAGCGTGCCGGTCTTGTCCGAGCACAACATATCCATGCCGGCCATTTCTTCGATCGAGACCAGGCGCGAGACGATCGCCCGCATGGCGGCGAGCCGCGAGGCGCCGACCGCCATGGTGACCGAGAGCACCGCGGGCAGCGCCACCGGGATCGCCGCCACCGTCAGGATCAGCGCGAACAGCAAGGTGTCGATCATGCCGTTGCCGCGGAACAGTGCGACCAGCAGGATCAGCGCCACCAGGCCGAGCGTGATCAGGATCAGGAAGTTGCCGATGCGCAGCACTGCCTGCTGGAAATGCGAGTGCGTCTCGGCGGTCTCGACCAGCCGCGCGGTCTTGCCGAAATAAGTCTGCATTCCAGTGGCGGTGACCAGCGCGCGCATTTCGCCCTGGCGCACGATCGAGCCGGAATAGACGGTGTCGCCGACCTTACGGTCGACCGGCAGCGACTCGCCGGTCAGCGCCGACTGGTCGACGCTGAGGTAATCACCGGCGCGCAGTTCGAGATCGGCCGGCACGACATTGCCGAGCTTGACCAGCACCACATCGCCCGGCACCAGCAGGTGCGCGGCGAGATCCTGCCATTGGCCGTCGCGCAGCACGCGCGCCACCGGCGCCAGCCGCTGCTTGAGCGCGGCGATGGCGGTGTCGGCCTTGTATTCCTCGAAAAAACCGACGCCGGCATTGATCAGCAACATGACGATGATGATGGCGAGGTCTTCCCAGCGGTGCGTCAGGCCCGACAGCACCGCGGCGATCTCGATCATCCAGGGGATCGGTCCCCAGAAATAGCCGATGAATTTCTTGAACGGGCTGACATGCTCCTCGCGGATGGTGTTCGCGCCGTATTGCTGGAGCCGGCTTTGCGCCTCTTCGCTGCTGAGGCCGGAGAGCGTGACGGAAGCGTTGGCGGCGGGCGGCGGTGTCGCGTTCATGACTCAGGATCCGCGTTTTGCCACGACGTTCGCCGGCTTGCCGTCGAGAAAGGCGACGATATTGGCGACGGTGGTGGTCACGATTCGGGCGATGGCCTCGTGCGTATTGAAGGCGCTGTGCGGCGTCACAATGACGTTGGGCATGGTGAGCAGGATATGGTCGGCCACCAGTTCGCGGATATCCTGCTGATTGGCGTAGATCGAGGAGATGAGCTCCGCCTCCTCGCGGATCAGCGGCTCGTCCGGCAGCACATCGAGGCCGGCGGCGGCGAGCTTGCCCGTACGCAGCGCCTCGATCAGCGGCAGCGAGTCGACGACGGAGCCACGCGCCGTGTTGATGAGAATGGCGCCCGGCTTCATGCGCGCGACGGCGGCGGCATCGATCAGATGCCGGGTCTGCGGCAGCGCCGGCACATGCAGCGTGACGATGTCCGAGCGCGCCAGCAGGTCGTCCATGCCGGCATAGGTGAAGCCCAAGTCGCGGGCGAGCGCGGGCTGCGGCTTGACGTCGAAGGCCAGCACCGTCATGGCGAAACCGCGGGCGATGCGGATCACGTGGCAGCCGATATTGCCGGTGCCGACGACGCCCAGCGTCTTGCCTTGCAGATCGAAGCCCTCCAGCCCGTCCGGCGTAAAGCGGCCCGAGCGCGCGCGCTCCATGGCCTCGCGCAGCCGGTGGCTGATGGCGAGCAGCAGGGCGAAGACATGCTCGGCCACGGTGTTCTCGCCATAGGTCGGCACGTTGCACACCGTGATGCCGTGCTCGGCGCAATAGCGCGTGTCGATGTGGTCGTAACCGGTGGAGCGGGTGGCGACCAGCTTCAGCTGCGGCAGCTTCGCCAGCACGTCGCGACCGAGCGCGGAATAGATGAAGGTGGAGACGATCTCCGCGTCGGCATACTCATGCGCATTGTCGGCGCGCAGCGGCTGTGCAGTCAGCTCGAGCATATGCCCGGGCTTCAGGCTGTCGAAGGCAGGCGCCTCGCGCGGCTCGGTTTCGAAGATGACAATCTTCATGCACGGCCCTCACGCACCGCCGCGGACCGCCGTGGCGGCAGCGACGGGTTAATTGGCCAGGCGGCATCGCCCAGTCTGCGGCGGGGCCGGCAAAAACAGATGCCCGAACCTGCCGCAGGTCCGGGCCCCCGATCGTCCACCGGCCTCAGGGACAGCGTTCGGGCAACTATGCCTCCGCCGGCCGCGACGCGTCACCTTACGAAAAGGTCAGGAATTTTCACGCGACCGCAATGATGCAGGTCAAATGCCCGCGGCGATCCTGGTCGCTTATCAATCAACACAATGGTGCTGGATTTCACCGCCCGTGGACCGCTTGCGCCCTTAAAGTTGTTCGAGCGCCTTGGCCGCGCCCAGCAGCGCCGGAAACGGCCGAGTGATGACATAGGTCGGGATAGCGGTGAGATAGTCGTGGAAGCGGCCCTTGGCCTCGAAGCGCGCGCGGAATTCGGATTGCGTGAAGCCGGCGCCCAGGCGCGGCACGATGCCGCCGGCGATATAGATACCACCGCGCGCGCCGATGGTGAGCGCCAGATTGCCGGCAATGGTGCCGAGCATGGCGCAGAACATGGCGGTCGCCTCGCGCGCGCGTGGATGCGCCTCGCCGGTGCGGACATCGGTGACTTGCGCGGCCGACAGTTCGGCGACCGGCTCGCCGGACAACTCGCACAGCGCGGCATAGAGATTGACCAGCCCCGGTCCCGACAGCACTCGCTCGGCCGAGACGTGATCGAAGCGCGCGCGCATGAGGTCGAGCACCTTGGCCTCGCGCGCATCGGCGGCCGCCATGGTTACATGACCGCCCTCGCCCTGGATCGGCCGGAAGCCGGCGCCGTCGCGCACCAGCATGCTGACGCCGAGGCCGGAGCCCGGGCCGATGACGCCGATGGTGGCGCCTTCGACCGGCGCGCCGGACCCGACCTGCAGGCGGTCCTCGGCGGTGAGATAGGGAATCGCCAGGGCGTTGCCGACGAAATCATTGACCAGATGCAGGCGCGCGATGCCGAGCCGCTGGCGCAGCTCGGCGATGGAGAAGGTCCAGGGAAAATTGGTGAGCGAGACCTCGTCGCCGGTGACCGGCGCGGCGATCGCGATGACCGCCCGCGTCGGCTTTTGCTCGCTGGTTTCTGCGGCGATATAGGCCTCCGCCATCTCGCCGAGGCCGGGGAATTCGTCGGTGGCGAACACGCGGATGCGCGAGATGGTGCCGTCCGGATCGACCAGCGCGAGCCGGCTGTTGGTCGCGCCGATATCGCCGACCAGGCCCCATTCACGCATTGAGCTGCTCCGTTGGGATCAGGCCGGGTCGAGCGCGCCGAGCAGCATGCCGATGCGGCCGTCGCCCCACATCGGCAGCAGCAGGCGAGCGTAGTCGCGGCTGCGATAGAGGGTCGGCGCCCGCGCCTCGACCGTGGCGCTCGCCTGCGCGCGCAGATAATGCAGGCTGGCGGGAAGCGTCGCGTCGTCAATGAAGGCGCCCTTCAGCGCGCCGCCTTCGGCAAAAACCGCGCCCAGCGTGTTGATGCGGAAGCGCTCCGGCGCGGCGAAGGCGTCGAGCAGAAGCAGCCGATCGGCGAGATCCGGCAGCGCCGACAGCTTCACATCGTCCCAGAACGGCATCTTGTTCTCGCCGCGTTCGAGGCCTTCCCAATAGGAAAACACACGCTGCAAGGTCGGGCTGAGCTTGTCCGGAAGCGGAAAGGGATTCATCGTCGCCGTCGCTCCAGCTGAACACGGGGGAATGGCGCCAGGTCGCGCCGGCATACGGAGGCGCGGCACCGCCGCGCACTCCATCATTTGGTGACGCGGTCGGCGTCGCGCAACACAACATAAATGGCCGGGATCACCAGCACCGTCAACAGAGTGGAGGAGGCCAGCCCGAACAGGAGCGAAATCGCCAGGCCCTGGAAGATCGGGTCGACCAGGATGGTGGCGGCGCCGATCATGGCGGCAAGCGCGGTCAACAGGATCGGCTTGAAGCGCACGGCGCCCGCCTCCAGCAGCACCTCGCGCAGCGTCTTGCCCTCGCCCCCGCCGTGGCGGATGAAATCCACCAGCAGGATCGAATTGCGCACGATGATACCGGCCAAGGCGATGAAACCGATCATCGAGGTGGCGGTGAACGGCGCGTCGAACAGCCAGTGGCCGAGCACGATGCCGATGAGCGTGAGCGGGATGGGGGTGAGGATCACCAGCGGCAATTTGAAGCTGCCGAACTGCGCCACCACCAGGATGTAGATGCCCATGATGGCAACCATGAAGGCGGCGCCCATGTCGCGGAAGGTGACATAGGTGATCTCCCACTCGCCGTCCCACAGCAGCGCCGGCTTGCTTTCGTCCTCGGGCTGTCCATGGAAGCGGATGGTGGGCGTGCCGAGCTTGCCCCAGTCATGCGCCTCGACGCGTTTGTCGACGGCAAGCATGCCGTAGATCGGCGCTTCGTAGGCGCCGGCCAGTTCCGCCATCACCATGTCGGCGAAGCGGCCATCGCGCCGGAAGATGGTGGGCGAGCCGGCTTCCTTGCTCACATGCACCACGTCGCCGAGCTCAACCACGGTCTTGTTGCCGGGAATGGCGTTGGCCGGCACCGGAGTCGACGCCAGCAACTGGCTCCATGACAAATTCCGCTTCGGCAGCCCGACCACGATCTCGATCGGATTGCGGCCCTCGCCGCGATGCGAATAGCCGACGGTGGTGCCGGCGAACAGCGCCTGGATGGTGTCGTAGACATCGCGCTGCTCAACGCCGAAATATTCCAGCCGGTCCTGATCGATGGAAATGCGCAGACGCGGGCGTGGATCGCCGATCGAATCGTCGGTATCGACGATATAAGGCACCGACTTGAAGATGCGCTCGACCTCATGCGCGACGGCGCGCCGCGTCTTCGAATCGGGGCCGTAGACCTCGGCCAGGAGCGTCGAGAGCACCGGCGGGCCCGGCGGCACCTCGACCACGCGCGCCACGGTGCCGGGCGGCAGCGCCACCTTCTTCATGCGCGCGCGCAGATCGAGCGCGATCGCGTGGCTGGAGCGGCTGCGCTCGTCCTTGGGCGCGAGATTGAGATGCAGCTCGCCCAGCTCCGGCGATTCGCGCAGGTAATAATGCCGCACCAACCCGTTGAAGTTGAACGGCGCCGGCGTGCCGGCATAGGTCTCGATCGAGCGCACTTCCGGCACCGCGCGCGCGACGTCCGCGATGTTGAACAGCGTGCGCTCGGTGTCTTCCAGCGTCGCGCCTTCGGGCAGGTCCACCACCACCGACATTTCCGACTTGTTGTCGAAGGGCAGCAGCTTCACCGTCACGCTCTCGGTATAGAACAGCGTGCACACCGCCACCGTCGCCAGCCCGACGCTGATGAGGAAGAACCAGGCGCGCCGGCGCGTGCGGATGATCGGAGTGGCGAAACGGCGGTAGAGCCGGCCGAGCTTGCCCTCGCCGTGCGCCGCCTCGTGCTCGTGCAGTTTCTGGCCTTCCGGATGCAGCTTGAGCATCAGCCATGGCGCGATCACCATGGCGACGAAGAAGGAAAACAGCATCGCCGCCGAGGCATTGGCCGGGATCGGCGCCATATAGGGGCCCATCAGGCCGGAGACAAACAGCATCGGCAGCAGCGCCGCCACCACCGTCAGCGTGGCGACCACGGTCGGATTGCCGACCTCGGCGACCGCTTCGATGGCGCCCTGCATGCGCGAGCGGCCATCCTTCATCGCCCAATGGCGGGCGATGTTCTCCACCACCACGATGGCGTCGTCGACCAATATGCCGATGGCGAAGATGAGGGCGAACAGGCTCACCCGGTTGATGGTGTAGCCCATCACCTTGGAAGCAAAGAGCGTCAGCAGGATGGTGGTGGGGATGACCACCAGCGTCACCGCCGCCTCGCGCCAGCCGATGGCGAAAGCGATGAGGATGACGATGGAGACGGTGGCCAGGGCGAGGTGGAACAAGAGCTCGTTCGCCTTGTCATTGGCGGTTTGCCCGTAGTCGCGGGTCACCGTGACATTGAGGTCGGGCGGTACCAGCCGGCCCTCGACCGTCTTCAGCCGCGCCAGCAGGTCCTCCGCCACCACCACGGCATTGGCGCCGGGCCGCTTGGCGAAAGCGACGCTGACCGCCGGCACGCGGTCCCAACTGCCGCCGTTTTCGCCGTGCTTCAGCGGCTGCTCGAACCAGACGCGATGCTCCATCGGGCTCGGTCCGATCACCACCTTGGCGACGTCGCGCACATAGACCGGGCGGTTGTCGCGCGTGGTCACCAGCAACAGGCCGATATCGGGAATGCCGATCAGCGTCTGCCCGGCGGCGACGTCGCGCATGGTGTCGTTGTCGCGCACCTGGCCGGCAAGGAAGGAGCGGTTGGCCTGCCGGACCTTGTCGACGAGCTGCTGCAGGGTGACGCCATAGAGCGCGAGCTTCTCCGGATCGGGCTCGACCCGGATCTGCTGCTGATTGCCGCCGGAAATGTAGTTGAGCCCGACATTGTGGGTCTTATCGAGCTCGAACTGCAATTCGCGCGCGACCTGATAGAGGTCCTTCTCGGTCCAGCGCCGCGCCGCGTCCGCCTTGGGCGAGAGCGTGAGCACCACCACCGCCACGTCGTTGATGCCGCGGCCGACGATGAGCGGCTCGGGGATGCCGACCGGGATGCGGTTGATGTTGGCGCGGATCTTCTCATGCACGCGCAGGATGGCCTCGTCCGCGTTGGTGCCGACCAGGAAGCGCGCCGTCACCATGACGCGGTCGTCGACCGTCTGGCTGTAGACGTGCTCGACCCCGTTGATGCCCTTGACGATGGCTTCCAGTGGCTTGGTCACCAGTTCGACTGCGTCCGCCGCCTTCAGCCCGTCGGCGTTGACGCGGATGTCGACCATGGGGACGCTGATCTGCGGCTCTTCCTCGCGCGCGATGGTGAGCAGCGCGACCAGGCCGACGGCCAGCGCCGCCAGCAGGAACAGCGGCGTCAACGGCGAACGGATGGTGGCTTGGGTCAGCCGACCCGACAGTCCGAGTTTCACGGGTGCACCAGGATGTCGCCGGCTTTCAGTCCGGACAGAATTTCAAGCGCGTCGGGCATGTCCGGCGTCGGCATGGAGCGGCCGCGCTGCACCGGCACGTCGATGACCGCGCTGCCCTGGCGCACGCGCGCATAATCGACGCCGAAGCGGGTGATGATGTAGGAGGCCGGCACGGTGATGCTTTCGCGCTTGCCGGCGGAGACCCAGACCAGGATGCGCTCGCCGACGAAATAGTCGCCGAGGCCGGGAACGTTGGCGTCGGCGACGACGCGGCCGTCCTCGATCTGCGGATAGACCAGCTTGATGGTGCCGAACTTGGCGCCGTTCGCGCCCAACTCATGGCCGTCGACCCGCACCGGATCGCCGGCTTTCATGTAGAGCGCGTGGCGCTCGGGCACGCGCAGGCGCAGCACGAAATGCTTCTCGGCGATGCGCGCGACGGTCTCGCCCGGCAGGATCACGGTGCCGGCGGTGACCGGCACCTTGAGCACGCGGCCGGCGGTGGGCGCCAGCACCTTGCCCTCGGCGAGCTGCTGCTCGACCACCGAACGCTCGGCGATGCGGGCGCGATGGTTGTTGTTGGCGACGTTGTAGGCGGTGCGCGCCTCGTCGAGACGGGTCCTGGGGATGGTGCCCTTGGCGAACAGGTCTTCGGCGCGGGTCAAATCGGTCTGCGCCTGCTTCAAAGTCGCATCGAGACCGGCGATCTGCGCGTCGAGCGATTTCATCTGCAACACCAGCTTCTCGTCGCCGACGGTGGCGAGCAACTGGCCTTGAGTGACTTCGTCGCCTTCCTTGACGCCGAGCTCGGCCACGGTGCCGCCGATGCGGGCGCGCGCGGGGATGACATTGGCGCTTTCGACGGTGGCGAAGACCGCCTTCTCGTCGGCGATCGGTTTGGGCGCGACGGTGAAGGTATCGGCCGCCAGCGCCGGGCGAACGGCAAAGGCGACGAGAATCGCGATGAGGATTTTGCTGTGCATTCTTTTATGTCCCCCTCGGATCAGCGCTCGCAATCCGACGTTACGTTTCGCGGTAAAAGCTTGCCCGTCATTGATTTGACGCAAGCGGCCGCCGCCGCGCCCGCGCCGGCTTGTGCGGCAAGGCCGGCGCACAGGCGGTATTCGGCGCGCAATAGGAGCGGTACAGCGTCTCGATCAGGTCGCGCGCCGGCGCGCTGCCTATTCGATACCAGATGGTCTGCCCGTCGCGTCGCGCCGAGACCAGCCCGTCTCGCCGCAGCACGGCGAGGTGCTGCGACACCGTGGAGTCGCGCAGATTGAGCAGCCCGGCGAGCTCGCCGACCGAGCGCTCCTTGTCGATGAGCTGGCAGACGATGACCAGCCGGTGGCGGTTGGCGAGCGCCTTGAGCAGGTCGCTGGCCTGGTCGGCGGCGGCCAGCAGCGTGTCGGGATTTATTTTCATAGTTTCGTAGATACGAATGTTTGAATATTATGTCAAGGCCGATGCGCATCCGATGCGGCGCGTCGATTCTTTCTTGGAGCGCCTTTTTGGAGCGCCTTCTTGGAGCGCCGTTTCTTGGTGCATCGATTCTGGGAATTGACTCTTGGAAGCGTCTGTCCATAATGAGAACAAATAGGGAACAAAGAGCCCAGATGCCATGTCCTTGCCCGCGGCAACCCAGCTTGCCGCGCTGCGTCGCAGGATTGCCGCCCTCGAAGCGGCCCTCGTGGCGCCGGCGCGCGGCAGCAGCCTCGACGACAGCCCGCTGCGTTGCTGCGGCGTCGCGCTCGCGCCCGGCGCGCTGCACGAGGTGTCCGCGCGCAGCGAGGCCGACATGGCGGCAGCGAGCGGCTTTGCCCTGGCGCTCGCCGCCTGGGCGGCCCGGAGAGCGGGCAAGACGCGAGCCACGCTGTGGATCGCCGAGGACTTATCGCTTGCCGAAAGCGGCGCGCCCTATGGGCCCGGGCTGGAGGCCTTCGCTCTGCCGCCGGAGCGGCTGATCCGCGTCGCGGTCGCGCAGGCGCGCGAGGTGCTGTGGGCGATGGAGGAAGCCTTGCACTGCCGCGGCGTCGGTGCCGTCATCGGCGAAGTGCGCGGGACAGACCGTGCCGCCGGCCTGATCGCCAGCCGCCGGCTTTCGCTCGCCGCCGGGCGCGTCGGCGCCGCCGCCTTCCTGCTGCGCGCGCAGCCGAGCGAGGAGCCGCTTGCCGCCGCCACCCGCTGGATCGTCGGCGCCGCGCCCTCGGGTTCGCGCGCGCACGGGCCGGGGCCGCCGCGGCTCGCCGTCGATCTCACGCGCAACCGGCGGGGCAGCCAGGGATCGTGGGTGTTGGAGTGGAACAGTGACGAGCAGCGTTTCGAGCTCACAACGGATCGTCAGCCTGTGGCTGCCGCGGATGGCGACCGACCGGATCGCGCGGCGGCGCGCTGAGCCGCGGCCGCGGGTGATCGCCGGCCGGCGCGGCAATGCCGAGGTGCTGATCGCGCTCGATGCGGCGGCGGAGCGCGCCGGCCTGCGGGTGGCGATGACGCTGGCGCAGGCGCGCGCCATGCATCCCGATCTCGCGGTCGACGCGGAGGATGCCGGCGCCGACGCGCAACTGCTCGGGCACATCGCCGACTGGTGCCGGCGCTATACGCCGCTGGTGGCGCTCGATCCCCGACGGCGTGCTGCTCGACATCACCGGCTGCGCGCATCTGTTCGGCGGCGAGACGGCGCTGATCGAGAACCTCGTCGCGCGGGTGACCGGCTTCGGCTTTGCCTGTCGCGTGGGACTGGCCGATACCATCGGCGCAGCCTGGGCTGTCGCACGTTTTGCCCAAGCGCATGTTTCGTTTGCATCGCCTCATGCTCCGTTCATTCCCGCGGAAGCGGGAATCCAGGGCCATCATCTCAAGTCGGGAAATTATGGCTCTGGGTCCTCGCTTTCGCGGGGACGACCGGAAATTGCTTGCGGCTTTATTCCCCCCGGCGGTGAGCGCGCGGCGCTCGCGCCGCTGCCGCTCAAGGCCTTGCGCATCGCCGAGGAGACCGCGGCGGGCCTGCGCCGCCTCGGCTTTGGCCGCATCGGCGATATCATGGGCGTGGCGCGTGCACCGCTTGCCGCGCGTTTTGGTGCCGAACTGTTGCGCCAGCTCGACCGCGCGCTGGGGCGCGAGCGCGAACCGTTGACGCCGCTCAAGCCGGTCGCGCCCTACGTCGCCGAGCAGGTCTTCGCCGAGCCAATCCTGCGCGAGGAGGATGTGCTCGCGGTCGCCGAAAGATTGGCGCAACGACTGTCCGGCATGCTGGAGCGGCGCGGCGAAGGCATGCGCGACATCACGCTCGAACTGTTTCGCACCGACGGCAAGGTCTGCCGCATCGCTGCCGGCACGTCGCGGCCGCTGCGCGATGCGGGCGCGGTGCGCGCGCTGCTCAGCGAGCGGTTGGCGGCGCTGGCCGACCCGCTCGATCCCGGCTTCGGCTTCGACCTCGCCCGGCTCAATGTGACTGCCGCCGAGCCCTCTCCGCCGCAGCAGACGACGCTCGACGAAACACTTGATGACGGCGACGTCGATCACCTCGTCGACCGCCTGAGCGCGCGGCTGGGCCGCCGCCGCGTCAACCGGCTCGTCGCGCAGGACAGTCACATCCCCGAACTCGCCGCCGCGATCGTACCGGCGCAGGCCGCCGTTGCGGAACATAGCTGGCAAGCCTTCCGCCAGTTCCGCGCCGCGGCCGGCCTCACACCGCGGCCGCTGCGGCTACTGACGCGGCCGGAGCCGATCGATGCCGTGGCCTCGGTGCCGGACGGTCCGCCGCTGCGCTTCCGCTGGCGGCGCGCGCTGCACGAGGTGGCCGCCGCCGAAGGGCCGGAGCGTATCGAGGGCGCCTGGTGGAGCGAACAGGCGGGACCCGCGCGCGATTATTTCCGCGTCGAGGATGCGGCCGGCCGCCGCTTCTGGATCTTCCGCGCCGGGCTTTATCGCGACACCGCCGCGCCGAGCTGGTTTTTGCATGGGATGTTCGCATGAATAATCAACTTGTCATTCCGGGGCGCTCGCGCAGCGAGCAAACCCGAAATCCAGGGCCAAGTGTCGGGCCGCCCCTGGATTCCGGGCCCGGCGCTAACGCGCCGTCCCGGAATGACCAGGCAATGAGAGTATGAGTCGTGCGTTACGTCGAATTCGCCAGCACCTCGAACTTCTCCTTCCTGCGCGGCGCCTCGCATCCGGAGGAGCTGATCACACAGGCAGCGCAGCTCGGCCTCGCCGGCCTGGGGCTCAGCGACCGCAACAGCGTCGCCGGCGTGGTGCGCGCGCATGTGGCCAGGCGCGAGAGCGGCCTGACGCTCGCCTATCACCCCGGCGCGCGCCTGGTCTTCGCCGACGATACGCCCGACATCCTCGCCTATCCGCGCGACCGCGTCGCCTGGGGCAGGCTCTGCCGGCTGCTCACGCTGGGCAACCGGCGCGCCAGCAAGGGCGATTGCCTTCTCACCGGCGCGGACCTGCTCGCGCATGCCGAGGGGCTGGAACTGGTGGTGATGGAGGGGTCGAGCGCCGCTACATTTTTCTCGGCATTCCGAGGCGCGAGCAACGCGAGCGAACCTGGAATCCATAACCCCGGTGCTGCGGAGTATGGATTCCGGGCTCGCGGCCTGACGGCCGCGCCCCGGAATGACATCTTAAAATTGCGCGACGCCGCGCCCGGCCGCGTGCGGCTGGCGGCTTCGATGCTCTATCGCGGCGACGACCGTGCCCGCCTGGCCAAGCGCGCCGCGGAAGCGCGTGAGGCGCAAGTGCCGCTGATCGCCGTCAACGATGTGCTCTATCACGCACCCGCGCGCCGGCCGCTACAGGACGTGCTCACCTGCATCCGCGAGCACCTGACGCTCGCCGATGCCGGCCGCCGGCTGACGGTCAATGCCGAGCGACACCTGAAGCCGGCGGCCGAGATGGCGCGGCTGTTCCGCGACTATCCGGAGGCGGTGGCCGAAACGCTGCGGCTGTCCGAGCAGCTCAGCTTCTCGCTCGACGAGTTGCGCTACGAATATCCCGACGAGACGCGCGAAGGCTTCGCCACGCCGCAGGACGCGCTCGTGCACTTTACCTATGCGGGGGCCGCCAAACGCTATCCGCAGGGCATTCCCGACAAGGTGAAGAAGAGCCTCGACTATGAGCTCAAGCTGATCGCCGAGCTCAACTACGCGCCCTATTTCCTCACCGTGCACGACATCGTCCGCTACGCCCGTGCGCAAGGCATCCTCTGCCAGGGCCGCGGTTCGGCGGCCAATTCCGCCGTGTGCTTCTGCCTCGGCGTCACCGAGGTCGATCCCGACCGCATCGATCTCCTGTTCGAGCGCTTCGTTTCCGCCGAGCGGCGCGAGCCGCCCGACATCGACGTCGATTTCGAGCACGAGCGGCGCGAGGAGGTCATTCAGTACATCTACAAAAAATACGGCCGCGAGCGCGCCGGCCTGGCGGCGACCGTGATCAGCTATCGCGGCCGCTCGGCGGTGCGCGAGGTGGGCAAGGCTTTCGCGCTGTCGGAGGACACGATCGGCGCGGTGACCTCGAGCATCTGGGGCGGCGGCGGCGGCCATCTGCGCGACGACGATCTTGCCCGCGCCGGGCTCGATACGCAAAGCGGTGCGGTGCGCAAGATGCTGGCCATGGTCGGCGAGATCGTCTCCTTCCCGCGCCATCTCTCGCAGCATGTCGGCGGCTTCGTCATCACGCGCGGACGGCTCGACGAGGTGGTGCCGATCATGAACGCGGCCATGGAGGAGCGCACCAATGTCGAATGGGACAAGGACGACCTCGACGCGCTCGGCATCCTGAAGATCGACGTGCTCGGGCTCGGCATGCTCACCTGCCTGCGCAAGGCGCTGGATTTGGTGGGGAGGCATTATCCGGAGACATTCCCGCGTCAAACTCTGCTGTCATGCCCCGCGAAAGCGGGGCATCCAGTAACCAATGACGGAGAGGCAAGGAATACTGGATTGCCCGCTTACGCGGGCAATGACAGCCAGAGGTTAGACCTCTCCGCCATCCCCGCCGAGGACCCCGCCGTCTACCGCATGCTGACTCGCGCCGATTCGCTCGGCGTATTCCAGATCGAAAGCCGCGCGCAGATGACCATGCTGCCGCGGCTGAAGCCGGTGAATTTCTACGACCTCGTGGTCGAAGTGGCGATCGTGCGGCCGGGCCCGATCCAGGGCGACATGGTGCATCCCTATCTGCGGCGCCGGCAGGGGCTGGAGCCGGTGAGCTATCCCTCCAAGGAACTCGAAGCGGTGCTCGGCAAGACGCTGGGCGTGCCGCTGTTCCAGGAGCAGGCGATGAAGATCGCCATCGTCGCCGGCGGTTTCACGCCCTCGGAAGCCGACCGGCTGCGCCGCGCCATGGCCACCTTCCGCCGCGTCGGCACCATCGGCACATTCCAGAACAAGATGATCGAAGGCATGGTCGCCAACGGCTACGAGCGCGATTTCGCCGAGCGCTGCTTCCACCAGATCGAGGGCTTCGGGGAATACGGCTTTCCGGAAAGCCATGCGGCGAGCTTCGCGCTCCTGGTCTATGCCTCGGCCTGGCTCAAATGCCATTACCCCGACGTGTTCGCCGCCGCGCTGCTCAACGCGCAGCCGATGGGCTTCTACGCGCCGGCGCAGATCGTGCGCGACGTGCGCGAGCACGGCATCGAGGTGCGCCCGCCCGACGTGAATTTTTCAGACTACGAGGCAACGCTTGAGCCGGGCCCGGCGGCGACGCCGCACGTTCATGAACTGCATCGGGAGATGACAGGCGACATCCGCACGCGCTGCGCCATCCGCCTCGGCCTGCGCGAGATCAAGGGGTTGAAGGAAGAAGACGCGCGGTTGATCGTGGAACGGCGGACTTCTCCCCTCCCCCCACGCTCTCTTTCTTTACCTCCCTCGCTTGCGCTGCCTGTCTCCTCCCCCGCTTTTCTTTCTTCACCTCCCCCCTTGGAGGGGAGGTCGCCGCGCGAAGCGCGGCGGGAGGGGGGTAAGCCGGATAGGTCAGAGCAAGCTTCTACCCCCCTCTCCACCCCTCCCCCTCAAGGGGGGAGGGAGCCCGCTGCGGCAAATGGAGAGACAAAAGCTTACGATTCCCTGCGCGATCTGTGGCTGCGCAGCGGCCTCTCGCCGCGCGTGATCGAGCGGCTGGCCGATGCCGATGCCTTCGGCTCGCTCGGCCTTACGCGCCGAGATGCGTTGTGGGCGGTGAAGGCGCTGGCCCGCAGCGGCGATCACGAGGACCTGCCGCTGTTCCGCGCCGGCGTCTCAACGGCGCGCGAGCCCGATGTCGCGCTCAGGCCCATGCCGCCGGGCGAGGAAGTCGTCAACGACTACCGCTTCCTCAAGCTGTCGCTGCGCGCGCATCCCGCCTCGTTCCTGCGCGCCGATCTCAAGCGGCGGCACATCGCCACCAACGAGACGCTGCGCAGCGCGAAGAACGGCGCCTGGGTGCGCGTTTCCGGCCTGATCACCGTGCGCCAGCGGCCGGGCACCGCCAAGGGTGTGATCTTCATGACCATCGAGGACGAGACGGCCATCGCCAATATCATCGTCTGGCCGAAGCTGTTCGAACGCTTCCGCGCCGTGGTGCTGGGCGCGCGCTATGTCGCCGTCTCAGGCCGCATGCAGGCGGAAAGCGGCGTCATCCATGTGGTCGCCGACAAGCTCGAGGACCTGACGCCGCTCCTGGCGCGGCTCGCCGAGGGCGGCGGCGAGATCGACGCGCTCACGCGCTGCGACGAGGTGCGCCGCCCGGTGCAGGACGACCCGCGCGATATCGCCACGCGCGGCGGCCGCAAGCCGCTGCTCGCCACGCTCATCACCGAGATGCCGGAACTCGCCGCCGATCTCGACGTGCCAGCGCGCGCCTCGCGCCACGTGCCGGCGAAGAAAAGGCGAATGGCGTGAATTTGTCATTCCGGGGCACTCGCGCAGCGAGCGAACCCGGAATCCAGAGCGATCGCATGCGGCGCAAGCGGCCCTCGATTCCGGGTTCGCGCACTTCGTGCGTCCCCCGGAATGACGACCGCTACTTCTTCGGATAGACCGCGATCATGTCGAGCTCGACGCGCGCGCCGGGCGTCGAAAGCTGGTTGACGCAGACCGTCGTGCTCGCAGGCGTCCACTTGCCGAAATACTCCGCCAGCACGGCGACCATGCCGTCCATGTCGCGCATGTCGGTCAGATATTTCGTCACCTTGACGATATCGGTCCAGGTCAGGCCCTCGCGGTCGAGGATCACCTTGATGTTTTCCATGGCGAGCCGCGTCTGATCCTCGATGCGCACCGGGTGGTTATGCTCGGTAAACATATGCGGATGCTTGTGATAGAGCGGCGAGGGCGTGGCGCCCGAGATGAACAAGAGATCGCCCGGCGCCTCGACCCGGATGGCCGGCGCATAGGGCATGTCCGGCTTGCGCTCCGGCTCGGTCTGGATCTCGCCCAGCGACGGATTAGTCGGCGATGTGGCGAAGGCCGGCGGCCTGGCACTCATGAAACATCCTCCTCGCGCATGATCATCGGCGCATTATAGCAACGGATCGCGCGCGAGGCACCAGCAACGCTCAATGCTTGGTGGGTCCCGCCGCCGCGTCGGTCTCCGCCTCAAGCCGCTTGGCGTCGTCCTTGGCGACCGTCAGGTCGCGCTGGGCGTCGTAGACATTGTCCATCAGCAACTCGGTCGGACGCTCCGTGCCCGAACGGTAGGTCGCGGCCGTCGTGCCATAACGCAGAATGCCAAGCTTCGCGAGCAGGTCCAGGAACTGCATGGCCGTCGCCCCTCATTGCAAACCGGTTCTTGAATAATCGCGTTGTGCGCATCGCGCATTGATCTGCCGCAACGAGCGTGGAGGCGCCGGCCGGCATCAGGGCACGTCCCGGCTTGCCCGGCGAGCGTCGCATGCCACCCAGCCGAGCCGCCGCTCGGAACTCAATTAGTTTGCATACGTTGCAACAAGGTAACAGCCGCGCGCCGCGGCCGGACAAACCCACATTGGTCGGTTGGTCACAATTGTCGCAGGGCGGCGGCGGCGCCCTCGCGTCCGCAACCAAGCGGGCACAAAAGCGGAGAGCCAACCTCCCGCCAAGCATTCCCGATGGAAAGATTGCATGTCATTCGAGACGGCCACGATTATTTTCGTGACTGCCGCCAGCGCGATGATGGCCGGCAGCTATATGCTGTCAAAGGCCCTGGATCGCCTGGGCACACAATACCGAATTTCGCTTGGACTGATGGGGCTGATCACAGCCTTGGCCGCCGATTCGCCGGAAATCGCCTCGGCGGCAACGGCGATCTTCAAAGGTGAACACGCCGTCGGCGTCGGCATCGTGCTCGGCTCGAATTTGTTCAACATCGCCGCGCTGATGGGACTCGGCGCGGTTCTCGCGCGCAACCTGCCGATCGAGCGCGGGCCTCTCGTCTTCAACACGGTCACTTCGTTGTTGGTCACCGCCGTCGCGGGCCTGCTCGTCTACATGGTGCTCGAGCCGGCATGGACCATGCTGATCGTCACCGCGATATTCACCGCATATGCATCGATCCTCGTGGTGGAGCCCCACCAGATCGCGTCCTGGGAGAAGTCTCACCTTCTGGCGCGCGCGATCTACCGCATCGATGCATTCGCGCACGTCGGAGACGCCGAACAGCTCACGCGCAAGGGTCGAAAATCGAAGGACATCGAAACCTGGCCGAAACGCAAGCTGGCCGTGGTCATCCTCGCTTCGCTGCTGACTATCGTCATCGGTGCGACCTTCACGGTGGAGATGGCGCTGATCGTGTGGACGGATATCGGGATCCCGCGCGCCGTCATCGGCTCCCTCATTATCGCCGTGTTGAGCAGCCTGCCGAATGCCTATACCTCCGCCCATCTCGCGCGCGAGCGTGAGGGAACCGCGGTCGTCAGCGAGACCATCAACAGCAACACCATCAATGTCATCGTTGGGCTCGCCTTGCCGGCCTTGATCCTCGGCTTTTCCCCGCCGAAAAGTATTTCCCACCTGGAAATCTGGTGGTTGCTGGCCATGACGCTGGCGGCCCTGGTGATGCCGCTTCCGGATCGGCGGCTCGCTCGTTCGGGCGGCGCCATCCTCATCGCGCTTTACGTCATCTTCATCGCGTTGCGGACTTTCCTGAGTTGAGGATGTCGAAAATCTCACGGCGTGAAACACCGCCGCTGCGCCTATTGCATTCGCAAAAAATCCGGTCTTCAGTCGAGATAAGGGCGCGATCTCCAAGCAACGACAGATGGATGGCGGGTCATGGCGCGTGACGGCAAGGACTTGATCGGCGTCGTCGGCGTCGGTCGCATGGGATTGGCCATCGTCCGTCATTTGATGCGGCACGGCTATCCCGTGATCGCCTACGATATCAACCCGGAGCAAAACAGGGCGGCGCAGGCGCTGGGCGCCAGGATCGCGGCAACGCCTGCCGAAGCGGGCGCCGAAGCGCGCTTCGTGCTTGTGGCGGTCGGCTATGAGGAAGAGGTCAGCGCGGTCGTGCTCGGCGGCGACGGTTTACTGGCGAAAATGCGCGAAGGCGGCACGATCGCGATCTCGTCGACCTGCACGCCTGACTATGTGCGTTCGATCGCGGAGAAGGCGCGCGAGACGCGCGTGAGCGTGGTCGATGCGCCGATCTGTCGCGGCGCCCGCGCCGCCGATGACGGCACCATGCTGGCGCTGGTTGGCAGTTCCGACGCGGATTTCGCGCGCGCCGAGCCGGTCTATCGCAGCTTCTGCTCGGATGTCGCGCATCTTGGCGATGTTGGCGCCGGCCAGTTCGGCAAGGCGATGAACAATTTCTTGCTATGGGTGAACGGCATCGCACTGATCGAAGCCGGCCGCCTGAGCGAGATGAACGGCATGGATCTCGTCAAGTTGCGCGCCGCGTTGCTGATGAGTTCGGGCGGTTCGGACGCGCTCAAGAACTGGGAAAACGTGTCCTTCATCTGGGCGCTCAAGGACATGCAGATCGTAATGAAGATGGCCGATCAAGCCGGGCTTTCCATGCCGATCGCCGGCAGCATCAAGGAACTGGTCAAGGACGGTCTGCGCATCAAACGCACCAACCCGCCGGATTGGACGGGCCGCTTGCGTTCGGATACGAATGCGGCCGCTGCCACGGCCAAGACCTGAAGCGGAGAGAACTGCGATGCGAATGAAGCCGGCCATGACGCTCGACGACGCCAAGCAACTTCTGGCTGCGGCGGAAGACCTGGCAAACCGCAACAATTGGGGCGTGGTCATTGCCATCCTCAACGACGGCGGCCGCCTGGTCGCCGTGCACCGCATGGACGGCGCGCGGCCGGGCAATGACGACATCGCCATCGGCAAGGCCCGCACCGCGGTGATGAGCTGCCGGCCGAGCGCCGTGTGGGAGCAGTGGATCGACGGCAAGCATCGCGGCCGCTCGACCATGGGCCTGATGGCGGCGCAAGGCGGCTTGCCGATCATCATTGACGGCGAGCTGATCGGCGGCGTCGGCGTGTCCGGCGTGCGCAGCGATCAGGACGAGCAGATCGCGATGGTGGCGATCAAGACCGTGTTTCCCAACGCCCGCGTCACCCGCGAAGGCGAAGAAAACGACGCCCAGACCTTCTGACAAATCGCCGCCCACAGCGGCGTTTCATCTCTGATCGCTCCGCGTCGCCGCGCAAGCGTTGCGCTGACGGCAACAGACCTGTCGCGCCCGGCGCTTGCAGATCAGACCGTCGCCGTCCTATTCGCCTGACGAACAGCGGCGTCCGATAATCACGCCCCACATCAGGACTTCGCGCCTGGTTGCAGCATCGTGACCACGCGCGTGTCGTCTGCGACGTCGCACCGAAACGATCGCGTTTCGCGGACTGGAATTCACGAGGCGAAAAATGGCTGGACGGAGCGGATTTGCGGGTCATAGACTGACCGCAAAACGGCGAAGCAGACGAGCGTGGCTTCATCATCAATAACCAAGTTCCGCATCAGCGCCACGGCCGTGCGCGGCGCCTGCCAGGGTAAGGGAGGAATTCTAATGAAGCTCAAGCGCAGAACCATTCTCAAAGGCATGCTCGCCAGCGGCGCCGGCCTTGCGACGGTCAAGATGCCTGCGGTGTGGGCGCAACCGGCGACTATCAAGCTCGGCCTGCTGACGGTGAAAACCGGTCCGCTTGCCCAGGGCGGCTACCAAATGAATCAGGGCATCGAGGTCTTCCTGAAAGAGAAGAAGAACATGCTCGCCGGCCGCAAGGTCGAGCTGATCACCGCCGATACCGGCGGCAAACCGGCCGGCACCAAGACCAAGCTGCAAGAGCTGGTCGAGCGCGACAATGTCGACATCATTCTCGGGCCGTTCGCCGCCTTCGAGCTGCTCGCCATCACCGACTATGTGCGGCAAAAGCAGATTCCGCTGCTCAGCATCGCGGCGGCCGAGGACGTCTGCCAGCGCAAAGCCAATCCCTGGGTGGTGCGCACCTCTGTCAGCTCGGCGCAGACGCCGCACGTGATGGCCGACTACGCGCACAAGGAGCTGAAGCTGAACGTCATGGCGACGATCGCCAATGATTTCGCCTTCGGCTATGAAGAATGCGCCGGTTTCCAGCGCGTGTTCGAGGATGAGGGCGGCAAGGTCGTCTTGAAGCTGTGGCCGCCGCTGATCACGCCGGACTACATCCCCTATGTCTCGCAGTTGAGCAATCTCGACGGCGTATTCAACGGCCTCGGCGGCGGCAATCCGATCCGCTTCCTGAAGTCCTATGCCGACATGGGACTGAAGAACAAGATGGTCATGACCGGCGGCTGGAGCTTCCTCGACGAGCCGCTGCTCAAGAGCCTGGGCGACGAAGCACTCGGCGTCTACACGGCGCACTGGTACACACCGAGCCTCGATACGCCGAGCAACCACCGCTTCGTTGCCGAGATGCACAAGGAGTACAACGAGCTGCCCGGGGGCGGCGCGGCCGGCATGTATGTCGCCGGTCAGGTGGTCGAGGCGGCGCTGGAAAAGACCGGCGGCAAGATCGCCGACAAGCACGCCTTCATGGACGCCATGCGCAATATCTCGTTGACCGACACGCCGCGCGGCAAATTCCACTTCGACCAGTACGGCAACGCGGTCGGGCCGGTCTTCATCCGCAAGTGCGAGCGCCGCGACGGCAAGCTGGTCAATGTGGTGCTCAAGACCTACCCGGAAGTGACGCAGTTCTGGACTTACGACCCGAAATGGTTCCTGGCCCAGCCGGTCTATTCGCGCAACTACCCGCCAGCCAAGAACCTGCGCTAGACATGAACATGTCTAGGATTCCTGCTTTATCGCGTTTCCGGACGGCGAACCGGTTTCCACTTCGTCTGGAAACGCTCTAGGACCCGACCCTCAACACGCCAACTGCAACGCCGGTCTGAGCTCGCGCTCAGACCGGCGATTTTGTCTCGAAGGTGGGCTGCCGCTTGGCGCGGATCGAGGCGATGCCTTCTTGCACGTCGGAACCGGAAAAGCCGAGAAACTCCAGCGCCAGCGACGCATCGAAGGTCGGGCCGGCGCTGCGCAGCCAATTGTTCAGCGTGTATTTGGTCCAGCGGATCGCCGAGGGCGAGCCGTTGGTGAGCCGCTTGGCGATGTCGAGCGCGGTTGCCTCGACCTCGCTGTCGTCGACGGCGCGCGAGACCAGCCCGATGCGCTCGGCCTCCTCGCCCGAGACCGGCTCGCACAGCAGCAGATAGTATTTGGCTTTCGCCATGCCGCAGAGCAGCGGCCAGACGATCGCCGCGTGGTCGCCGGCGGCGACGCCGAGGCGGGTATGACCGTCGATCAGCCGCGCCGTCTTGGAGGCCACCGAAATATCGGCGAGCAGTGCCGCGACCAGGCCGGCGCCGACCGCGGGACCACGGATGGCGCTGACGATCGGTTTCGAGCAGTTGATGATGTTGTAGACGAGGTCGCGCGCTTCTTTCCAGCCACGGCAGCGCTTCTCGAAGTCGTCGGCCATGGCGGAGGCCATCGCCAGATCGCCGCCGGCGGAAAACGCCTTGCCGGCGCCGGTGATCATGACGACGGACACGTCCGAATCCTGCTCGATATCGTGCCAGATGGCGGCAAGCTCGGCATGCGTCGGCTGATCGATGGCGTTGAGCTGCTCGGGGCGGTCGAGCGTGATGCGCAGCACGCGCGGTAGCGGACTGTCGAGGCGCAGGTGGCTGTAATGTTGATAGCGCGTGAGCATCTTTTCTGTCCTCCCATGGACCGGGATCGGCTTTCGGCGGCCTTACTGCGATGATGAAACGGCGCCGGTTATTTCTGCTTGACCTGCACGGTCGAGAATTCCGCCGGCATGGTGATCTGTAGCACCTCGTAGTCGTCGGAATATTCGACATGCGCCTGATTGATAGCGCCCTCATAGGTGATGCAATCGCCGGCGTGCAGCACCACCTCGCCGACGCCGTCCATATAGGTGCGCATCCAGCCCTTGAGGATGTAGCTGAAGTGGAAGCCGAGTTCGTGGTAATGCAGCGGCGCGTCCTGCCCGGGGTGATGCGCATGCAAGGCACGCGCGACATTGGCGCCGAAGCGACCTTCCGTCACCTCGGCGACGCCGAGATCGCGATATTCGAGGAAGCCGCGCAGGCCGCGCTTTTCCCAGGTGCTGGTCTTGAGCTGGGAGAGCGCCACGCGGGGTCGTGCATCGGTCATGGAACGCTCCTTGGGTTATCGTTTGTGATAGAGCGCGAGCTGGCGCTGGATCATGGCGATGATCATCTCCCAGTCGCGCAGGCTCGCCTTGCGGTCGAAGATATCGCGGTTGGGCAGCGCATAGCCATGCTCGGCGCCTTTGTGGAACGAGCAGGTGAAGCGTGCGGGCGCGCCGCGCATGGCGGCGGTGATCTCGTCCATGGTCGAGGGCGGCGTATAGGGATCGATCTCGGCAAAGCCGCAGTACAATTCACCCCGGATGCGGCCGACCAGCCGATGCGGCGAGTCGGGCTTGTCAACGACCAGCCAGGAGCCGTGCATGCTGGCAGTGGCCTTGAAGTCTTCGGGAAAGCGGCTGCCGGCGCGGATAGCCAGGCGGCCGCCCAGGCAGAAGCCGAGGCAGGCCTTCGGACCGGCGCGCACAGCCGGCTCGCGCGCAAAGAATTGCAGCAGTGCACCGGTATCCTCCAGCACCTCGGCCTCCGACAGTTTGGTCAGCGGTGCCAGCACCTGGTCATGCGTCTGTTTGTCGAGCAACCTGAGCGATACCATCTTGCCGGCCGCATCGTGCACCTGGTTGAGCACCGTGCCCTGGCGGTAATAGATGTCCGGCACGGTGCAATAGAGACCGACCGTCGCGAGCCAGCGCGCGACATCGTAAAGCTCCTCGCGCGCGCCCCAGAAATCCATATAGATCACAACCGCCGGAAACGGCCCGTCCTGCTCGGGATGGGCAAAGAAAACCGGCATGGTGCCCGCGGCCGTCGGAACTTGCGCAAAGCCTTCCTTCATGGCGTGATCTCGGTTGTGTTTCGGCTGCACTCTTGTCCGCCCGCAGCCGAGGCGAACTTGACCAGTCCGGAAATGACGACTTCCTCCCGCGCATCGGAGATCGCACACGCCCACACCTCGTAGATGCCGGGCGTCTCGGTCGGCGCGCCGCCGGCGATGACCAGATCGTTCTCGCGCACCGGCCGCGCGAAGCGAATATCGATCTCGGTGCCTTGCAGCGCCGCAGCGCCAAAGCTTTCGGTCAGCGATTGCAGGATCAGATTGAGCGACAAGGTGCCGTGCGCGATGATGCCGCCCATCGGCGTGCGCGCCGCGAATTCCGGATCGAGATGGATCGGGTTCACGTCGCCGGTCAGTTCGGCATAGCGCCGGATCACGGCGCGGTCCACGCGCAGTTGGCTTTCGGCCAGAGGCGGTGGGGATACTAGGCCGCCCATATCAGCCTCATTTCGCCGCTGAACAGGGGCTCCCGCGCGGCATCGACGGTCTCGGTGCGGAAGGTGACCCAGCGGCGCTCTTTTTTCATCTCCTTGGCCGCGCAGCGCACGGTGGTGGTGAGGACCTCGCCCAGGCCCGGCAGCCGCGCGATGGCAAACTTCTGCGCAGCGTGGATATTGCCGGGCGGGCGATGCGGCAGCGCCTGCATGAAGGCGCGCATCGTCACCAGCGAGATCATCGACGGCGGCATGGTCGCAGCGGCCGATGGGTCCGACGGGAACAGCGCCGACCATTCGGCGCCGATGGAGGTGTCCAGCGAAAACGCGCTTTCGCCAATTACCGCACCGGGAACGAGATCGTCGTAGCGGATCACGGCGGCGGCTCCAATACGGCCTGCGGCAGCTTCTGCTCCGCGCTGCGCTGCTCGAAGCCGATGCGGATGCGGCGGCCCACCGCCGTCGCCAGCCGATCCTCGCCGATCACATTCATCATCATGCGCACGCCGTCGTCGAGATCGATGAGGGCGATGACGAAGGGGACATCGGCCTCAAAGGCGCGATTGGCCGGCTTATGCACGATGGTGAAGGAATGCACGGTGCCGCCCTCGCCCGCCTCGATCTCATCAAGCTGATCGCTCCCGCAATGCACGCAAAACGGGCGCGGGTAGAATTGCGCGCGAGCGCAGGCGCGGCACTTTTGCAGCAACAGCTGCTCGCGATTGCAGCCCTCCCAGAAGCGGGCGCTGTCGCTGGTCGGCTTGGGCACCGGCTTGTCGGTCATGATTGACCCGCCAGCACGAGCGAGCAATGCGCGGAGAGGATGCCGCCGTCGCCATGCACGAAGGCGAGCTCGGCCGCATCGACCTGACGCAGACCGGCACGGCCGCGCAACTGATGCACCGCTTCCACCACATGGAACATGCCGCCGGCGGCGCCCGAATGCCCATAGGACAGGAGCCCGCCATGGGTATTGCAGGGCAGCCGGCCCTTGATCGACAGTTCGCCGGCGGCGGCGGCCGGCCCCGCCTCGCCTTTCTTGAAGAAGCCCATCGACTCCAGCTCGACCGCCAGGGTGATCGTGAAGGAATCATAGATCTCCGCCACGTCGATATTGTCGGGCGTAACGCCCGCCTTGGCGAAGGCCTGTCTGGCGGATATCGAACAGCCGAATTCGGTGAGCGATGGCGCGAAAGTGATGTGCTCGTGCGTGTGTCCCTGGCCGGAGCCGATGATCTCGACCGGATGCCGAGCGCTGTCGACCGCCGACGGTGCGCTGACAACGACTGCCGCCGCGCCGTCCGACACCAGGCAGCAGTCGAGGAGCTTGAGCGGCTCAGCAATCGGCCGCGAGGCCATCACATCGGCGATGGTAATGGGTTTACGCATATGCGCGTGCGGATGCAGCGCGGCATGCGCGCGGTGCGTCACAGCAATCGCCGCCAGATGCTCGGCAGTAACGCCGTAGTCGTGCATGTAGCGGCGGGCGACCAGCGCGTAAGCCGCCGGAACGCTGATGCCGAAGGGCTGCTCGAATTCCGGATGGCCGACCTCGGCAAGCTTGGCCACGGCGCCGCCGGGCGGCATGCCGGTCAGGCGCGTATCGCCCATAGCGACCAGCACATGCTTGCAGGTGCCGGATTCAACGAGCGCCGTGGCGATCATCACGGCCGTGCAGGCGGTGGCGCCGCCGGCCTGAACGGCGGTCGTGAAATGCGGCTTGAGGCCCATATATTCGCACAGCACCGAAGCGAGCATCAGGTGCGGCTGGGTGAAGGAAAAGCCGGCGAGCACGCCGTCGATATCGGAGAGGCTCAGCCCCGCGTCGGCGACCGCCTCGCGCGCGGCCCAGGCCTGAATGCTCAGGCCGCTATGCTCCGGCAACCGGCCGACCGGCGTATCGGCAGCCCCGCTGATGACGGCATGGCGCGCCATGAGCTACCCGAAGGAGCGCGCGATGATGTTGCGCTGGATGTCGGAAGTGCCGTCGCCGATGATGTAGACCAGCGCATCGCGATGGAAGCGGCCCACGGGATATTCGCGCATGATGCCGGCGCCGCCGAGGATGCGGATCGCGTTCTCAGTCACCCGCACCGCCATTTCCGTGCTGATCAGCTTGACCATCGCGGCGGTCGCGGCGTCGAGCGTGTTGCTGTCGACGCGCCAGGCGCCGTAATAGACCATGCAGCGCGCCAACTCGATCTCCGCGGCCATGTCGGCGAGGCGATGATTGACCGCCTGGAAGCGCAGGATTGGCTTGCCGGAGACCATGCGGTTCTTGGCGAAGTCGAGCGCGGCCTCGAAGGCGCCGCGCGCCATGCCGACCGCATTGGCGGACACGCCGACACGGTTCTCGGTCAGCGAATCGAGGATCAGCGGATAGGTGCCCTCGCGTCCGCCGAGCAGGCCTGCCTCGGGAACGAAAACGTCATCAAACTGGATGAGGCCGGTTTCCGAGGCGCGGATGCCTTCCTTCTTCAGCTTTGAAATCTGCACCTGCGCGTTCGGCACGTCGACAATGAACAGGCTGATCGCCTCGCTGCTCAATTCCGGCCGCGTGCGCGCGGCGACCAGGAGAAAATTGGCGATCGGCGCATTGGAGATATAGAGCTTGCTGCCGCGCAGCCGATAGCCGCCCGCGACCTTCTCCGCCTTGGTGGCGAGTTCGCGGATGTTGGAGCCGGTGTCCGGCTCGCTCAGCGCGAAGGCGCCGATGCGCTCGCCGGCAAGGCCGGGCCGCAGATAGTCCTTCTTCTGCTCGGGCGTGCCGGCGCGCCAGATCGGCCAGAGCGCGAGATGGCTGTGCGCCGACCAGGAAGTGGCGAAGGCCTGCGACACGGCGCTCAGCTCCTCGCGCACGATGCAGTCGGCGACCTTGTCCATGCCGGCGCCGCCGTCGGCCTCCGGATAGCGCAGGCCGATCAGACCGAGATCGCCCCATTTGCGGAACATCTCGACCGGGAAGGTCTCGCTTTCTTCTGCCTCGGCGACGCGCGGGGCGATTTCCGTCTTGCAAAAGCGCCGCACCATATCCCGCACATGCTCATGCTCGCTCGACAAACTGAAATCCATAAGCCCCTCGCGGAATTGGGCGGCACGACCGCCGCAGGTTGCTGGTTTGCATGACGGACGTCAAGATGACGGAATCTGGTTCCGTACAATGAAATTCGTGAGGCTGCGCAATCCGGTGGTCCGCCGGCGCATTCAGGGCGCATCGTCGACATCGGAGACGGCGCGACGAATCCGGTCGGCCGTGCGCAACAGCGCCGGCGCGATGCTCTTGCGCAGATGCGTGCGATTCATGCGCAGTTTGGCGCCGCCGCAGCTCAGCGACATGGCCTGCTCGGGGCCGTCATAGACGATGGGCACGGCGAAGCCGAAGGTGTTCTTCTGTACGCCCTCGAAGGCGCTGACATAGCCGTGGCGCTGGTACTCGACGATCGCCGCGTCGATTTCCTGCGCCAGCGCCGGCGTGCGCTCGCCCGCCTGCTGACGCAGGCGCGCCACCAGCGCGCGGCGCCGTTCCCCCGGCTGCACGGCGAGATAGGCCCGGCCGATGGCGGACAGCCCCATGGGCAGCACTGAGCCGGCAGAGAGCCGCAAGGTCATGGTGTTCGGGCTGCGGCACCAGATGATGTAAAGCATCTCCAGCCGGTCCGGCACCGCGAGCCCGACGGAAACGTTCAATTCGGCGGCGAGCGCCTCCACCAGCGGCTGCGCGATGGCGCGGATGCGATTGGCTGCGAGATAGGCCTGGCCAAAGGCCATGACCGCCGGCGCCAGTTGGAATTTGCCGCTGCTCGGAATGCGCAGGAGATAGCCGAGCGCGACCAGCGTCGTGGTGATGCGTGACACCGTCGCTTTCGGCAGGCTCAGCCGCGCCGACAGCTCGGCATTGCTGAGCGGCCGCGGGTCGCAGCGGAAGGCGCGCAAGACCTCCAGGCCGCGCATGATCGTCTGGGTGACGTGGGTCTTGGCAACCGCTTCCGGCATGGGAAACACCTTTGTCATTTAGGCCGCGGCCGTCGCCGGCAGGTTCTTCAGGCGCGCGGCCAAGGCCACCAGCGCCGGCCCGACCTCGTCGGAAATGCGCCGGCTCGACAGAAACGGCGCGGCGCCGGAGCAAATCAACGTCATGATCGAGGTGTGATCGGGCGTCACCAGCGGCACGCCGACCGAGGTGATCTCCGAATGCCAGTTGCCGAAGGACACGCAATAACCCTTGCGTCCGAGTTGGGACAAAGCCTGCGTCATGCCGCGCGACAGTTCGAGCCAATTGCGCCCGTAGCGGCGCTTGATGTGGCTCAACAGAAAAACGCGCTCGTCTTCCGGCAATTCCGACATGAGGGCCCAGCCGGCTGCGGTGTTGGCGATCGGCACCCGCGAGCCCGCGTCGAGCCGCACGGTGAGCGCCGAGGAGTTGCTGCGGAAGCATTCGATGATCATGATATCGAGGCGATCGCGCTGGCCGATGGCGACGAACAGATGATGGTCGTCGGCGAAGCGCTGCAGATCGGCGCGCGCGAAAGATCGGAACGGACTGGTCGCCACCGCCGCATAGCCGAGGGTGAGCACGCCCGAGCCGAGACGATATTGCCGGCGCGGGCGCGAGTAATCGAGGTAGCCGAGCTGGGCGAGCGACTTGGCGATGCGGTTGGCGGTCGACGGCGGCAGCCCCGTGCGCATGGCCAGTTCGAGATTACCGAGCCATTGGTCGGCCGTCGTGAATGCGCTGAGCAGGTCGAGCCCGCGGGCGAGCGGCGCGATGATCCGCTTCCTGGCCGCCGGGCTGAGCGGTGCGCCGGACAGGGCTGTCGCGCTCCCCGGACCGGATTTGATGGGCGCTGCTCGATTCATCTCCCGACCTTCCGCAAGAGTCTCGGTTGCACGCGGCCCGGCCGGTTCCCTGCTCCGGCGGCCGGGCGTATCTTCCACTGGGCGGAACACGATTTCAACTGGATTGACACCTGGCGTCCCCAGCCGCCAGAGTCAGGCCTCAACGCCGGAGCCACAGCGGCGCAGCAGGAGGATCATCGGGTGGAGGCGCTCAACGATATATTGCGGCTGCGCGCCAAGATGCTCGGCGACAAGCCCTTCCTGCTTGCCGGCGACAAGACGCTGACCTATGCGGCGCTCGACCAGTCGGCGGCGCGGCTCGCACATGTGCTGCGCGCGCACGGCGTGCGCCAGGGCGATCCGGTCGGGCTCTATCTGCCGAGCTGCGTCGAATTCGCCATCGGCTATTACGCCGCGCAGAAGCTCGGCGCCATCGCCACCTCGGTCAGCGCGCTTTACCGACTACGCGAGGTCTGCGCCATCGTCGAGCGCACCGGCATGAAGCTGATCCTCACCGACCGGACGACGCGCGAGATGGCCGAGCAGGCGCGGCAACAGGTTCCCGTGCTCGAGCATATCCTGAGTTTCGGCACGGCGGATGCGCAGTCCTGCGAAACGCAGATGGCACGCCACCCGCCGAGCTTCGACGACGCCAGCTGCGGCATGGACGATATCGCGGCACTGTTCTTCACCTCCGGCACCACGGCGGCGCCGAAGGGCACCATGCAGTCGCACAAATCGATGTTCGCGACGCTGCGTGACATGAACGTCTATTGCGGCACGTCGCTCGGCACCGAGACTTATCTCGGCGTGCTGCCGCTATTCAATAACTTCGGCGCCACCTGCAACATGAACGCCGCCTTGTTCTGCGGCGGAAGCGTGGTGCTGCAGCCGCGCTGGGACACCGAGCAGGTGTTGCAGGCGATCGGCGAACACCGCGCCACCATCATGATCGGCACCCCGACCATGTTTATCTACATGTTGCGCGCCTACGATCCGCAGCGGCACGATCTTTCCTCGCTGCGTATCGGCATTACCGGCGGCGCGCCGGTGTCGCCGCAAGTGCTGGAGGATTTCGAGCGCGTCACCGGCGTGCCGGTGGTGCAGATCTACGGGGCGACCGAGTCGGTCGGCTATGTCACCGGCGAGCCCTATCTCGGCATCCGCAAGAAGGGAAGCGCCGGGCTTGCCTTCGGCGGCACGCGCATCGCCATCGTCGACGCGGACAATAAGGAGCTGCCGGCGGGCGAGATCGGCGAGGTGCGCATTTCCGGCGACTGCGTGGTGCCCGGCTATTGGCGCGATCCGGAGACCAATCGGCGGATCTTCACCGACAAGGGCTGGCTCAGCGGCGACCTCGGCTATGTCGACGACGATGGCTATCTCTTCATCGTCGACCGCAAGAAGGACGTGATCATTTCCGGCGGCTACAACATCTTTCCGTTGGAGGTCGAGGACCTGCTCTATCAGCACGCCAGCGTCGCCGTCTGTGCCGTGGTCGGCGTGCCCGACGAGGTCAAAGGCGAAATCCCGGTGGCCTGCATCATCCGCAAGCAGGGCGAGGATGTTGGCGCCGACGAGTTGATCGCCTATTGCCGCGAGCACCTCGCCGTCTACAAGGCGCCGCGCCGCGTCATCTTCATGGAGGCATTTCCGCTCGGCCCCTCCGGCAAGATCCTCAAGCGGGAATTGCGCGAGCAATTGAAAGCCGGCGGCCCGGCGCCCGTTTAGAAAGACGTGCCGCGCGCCGTCATGCCGCCGTCGATGGTGATGATGGTGCCGCTGATATAGCCCGACAGGTCCGACGCCAGCATGGCGACCATGGCCGCCACTTCCTCGGACGTGCCGGCGCGGCCGAAGGGCAGCGGCTCCAGGTATTTCGACCAGGCGCCACGGTCGCCCAATTGCTGCTCGGCGCGCAGCTCCAGCAGGCCTTTCAGGCGATCGGTGAGGATCGGCCCGGGATTGATCCCGACGACGCGCACGCCGGAGGCTGGCGAACTCGCACCGAGCGCCCGCGTCATGGCCATGATGGCCGCGTTGCCAGCGCTGCCGGGTATGTAGTCGGCCGAGGGGCGCTCGCCGGCGGCGCCGATGATGTTGATGATCACGCCGCGCCGGCGCGCTTCCATGAGCGGCAGGAAAGCCTGCATGACGGCGGCATAGCCGAACAGCTTGCCGTCCCAGCCCTTGCGCCAGCGGTCTAGCTCGACGTCCTTGAGATAGCCGCCGGGGATGGCGCCAGCATTGTTCACCACGATGTCGGCGTCGCGGTAGACCTCGGCCAATGCGCGAACGGCGCCTTCGTCCGGGAAGGCGACCGCGCGCGCCTCGATGCGCCCGCTGCCCTCGCCGGCGAGCGAGGCGGCCACGCTGTCGAGATCGCTTTGCGTGCGGCCGACCAGTACTACGTCGCAGCCTTCGCGATAGAGTCGCTCTGCGATCGCTCGGCCGATGCCCTTGCCGGCGCCGGTGATGATCGCTTGTCGTCCGGTCAGTCCAAGATCCATGTCGTTCACTCTGCCATTGAGGCCGCCACGGTCACCGCCTTGCCGAGCTTCACATAGGCCTGGAAGACGGCAAGCTCTCCGGCGCGGCCGGCCTTGCTCGCGTGATGTTCCATTTCGATGATGCCGCCGTAGCCCTTGCGCCGCACATGCGCGAGCAGGCGGACGAAATCAAGGGTGCCGGTGCCCGGCTCCTTACGGCCGGGCTTGTCGCCGAGCTGGATGCAGGCGATCTGCTCCCAGCAGCGATCGATGTTGTCGATGAGCGAGCCGGATTCGACCGCCACGTGATAGGCATCGAAGACGAGCCGGCATGCAGGGCTTTGCACCGCGCGCACCACCGCGTGCGCCTCGCCGATGCGCGGCAACATCATGCCCGGGCGGTCGATGCTGTTGAGCGCCTCGACCATGAGGATGACGCCGGCCTCTTCGGCGAGGTCGGCGCAGCGACGCATGGTTTCGGTGATATTGGCGGTCTGCCGCTCATAGGGAATGCCGACGATGCGCTGCCCCGGGATGATCGTCATGTGCCGGCCATCCACCCGCTTGGCGGTCTGGATGGCGGCCTTCACGCAGTCGATCAGGTGGGCGACCGTGTCCGGATCGCCGCTGGCAAAGGTCGGACGGTCGAAAATCATCGTCGCGACAAAGCTGCTCATCGTCATGTTGCGCGCGGCGAGCGCCGTGCCGATCCGCTCCTGCTCCCGTGGCGCGCGCAATTGCAGGAAATTGTCGGAGACGGCGGTGAAGCCCAGATCGGCGGCGAAATCGATCTGCGCAACCGGGTCGAGACCGGCGGCGTGATGAAAGGTGCCGGGACCAGGCTCGAACAGGCCGAGATGCGGCGCGAACCGGAAGCTGTCGCCGATGGTGGAAAATTCTATCATGGCCTTGCTTGCGGGGGGCGCGCGTTTTGCCAGGCGCAACGATCGCTGCTCTGGCCAATGATGCTGGTTGATAATGGGACGGAGTCAAGCCCTTTGGCGCCATGTTCCGTACACTGGAATAGATGATGCCTATTTCGAGAGGCGCCAGCGTCACGCCAACTCATGCGCCTGGACAAACTTGGACCCGCCATGCAGAGTCGGTGGGAGCTTTCTGCAATGTCGAGTGATCAATGTCGGGCGACCATGGCGACGCATAACGCCAAGTGCGAAGACTTGTACGATGCGGTCGAACGCATCCCCGATCTAGTGAACCGAAACCCGGCGCTGCTGCGCCGCGGCCGCTTCACCAGCGCCACGCTGATGATCGAGATCGGCGTCCAGCCTTTCTATTTGTCGGTCACCGACGGCACCGTCGCACCGGTCGAGCGCGGGCCGCTGCTGATGCGCTCCTGGCAATTCGCCGTGCGCGGCGCGGAAGACGGCTGGCGCAAATTCTGGCGTCCCCTTCCGGAACCCCGCTTTCACGACATCTTCGCCTTGGCCAAATTCGGGCAATTCCGCATCGAAGGCGATCTCGCGCCGTTGATGACCAATCTTTTCTATTTCAAGGAATTGCTAGCGGCGCCACGCCAATTGGTGGAGGCGCAATGATGCCCGCGCGGCTCGACCCGATCATCGGTCGCTATGTCTATGTCGACCTTGGGGGTCGCGAATACCGCATCTATTACGAGGAGGCGGGCGCCGGCATCCCCCTGCTCTGCCTGCATACGGCCGGTTCCGACGGGCGCCAATTCCGCCATTTGATGACGGACGCGGACGTCACACGGCACTTCCGCGTCATCAGTTTCGACCTGCCCTGGCACGGCAAATCGACCCCGCCGGACGGATGGCAGCAGGAGGAATATCGGCTCACGACCGACAGCTATGTCGAGACCATCCGCGGCTTCCGCGACGCGCTCGGCCTCGACAAGCCGGTCGTGCTCGGATGCTCGATCGGCGGCCGTATCGTGCTGCGCCTCGCCTCGCGCCACGCGGCGGAATTCTCGGCGCTGATCGGGCTTGAGTTTGCCGCGCACCAGACGCCGTGGTACGACACGACCTGGCTGCACCGGCCCGACGTTCACGGCGGCGAAGTCTGCGCCGGCCTGGTGTCGGGCTTGATCGCGCCGCAATGCCCCGAGAATTTCCGCTGGGAGACGCTGTGGCATTACTTGCAAGGCGGGCCCGGCGTGTTCAAGGGCGATCTTTATTTCTATCGGGTCAACTCGGACCTGCGCGAGGAGCTGAGCGACATCGACACCGGCAAGTGTCCCTTGTTCCTGTTGACCGGCGAATACGATTATTCCTGCATGCCGGAAGACACCGCGGAAACTGCGGCGCGCATTCCCGGCGCGCAATACACGAAGATGAAGCGGCTCGGTCACTTCCCCATGAGCGAGAACCCGGCGCAGTTCAGGACCTATATCCTGCCGGTGCTTGAAAAAGTCAGGATGCAGTTGCAGGCGCGCTGAGCGGGCGCCGGCATCGTCTTGCGGGATCATCCGGTGAGCGCTGTCGCGGTCGGCAGCCGCACGCGACGAACCAGAATCGCGGCTAGCACGAACCAGAACGCGGCGAGCGCAAAGGCCGCCACATAGCCGAGACGCGGCGAGGCTGCCACGCTGAGCCCGGTGATCAGCCAGCCGGTGAGGCCGGGCCCGATCATCTGCGGTAGCACCATCGAAATGTGCCAGATGCCCATGTCTTTGCCGGCATCCATACCGGCAGGCAGCACGCGCAGGGCCAGCGCCCAATCGACCGCGCCATAGGCGCCGAAGGCGACGCTGAACAGCAACACCAACGGCACCACTAGATAAAGCCTCGGGTAGAGCGCGATCAGCACATAGCCAATCGCCGCCGCCGCCATGATCCAGCTCGTCAGCCATACGACGCGGACAATGCCGACGCGCTCGGCAAGGCGGACGCCGGCAAGGCTCGCCGGAATGGCTAGCACCGCGCCCACCCCGAACAACGCCGGCACGAGCTGCACCGCCGCGCCGCGCTCGACGTGCAGCACGGTCTCCACGTAATAAAGTAGGAAGGTGAAGACCGACCAGATGCCCAGATTGGCCATCAGCCGCGTCGCCAGCACCCAATAGAAATTGCCGTGCCGTCGCGGGTCCAGATAGAAGGACCTGGCGAAGGCGCCGAAGTCGAACGGCGCGCTTGGCCCGGTGGCCGGCGGCTCGCGCACGCGCCAAAGCGTGACGCCGAGGCAGGCCAAGTTAAGCGCGACGAAGACGATCACGATCGGCAACATGCGATCCGGCCGGTAGAGCAGCGGCAGCAGCGCATTGCCGAGGATGGTGCCGAGGATCGTGGCTACGTTCATCCAGGCGCTCGCTTTCGGCTGCGCCGCGGCCGGTACCACGTCCGGAATCAGACCCGCATAGGGGCCGGCCGCCCAATTCCACCAGAATTGCAGGTGCAGGAACGCCAGCGCGTAGAGCAGCACGCTGCCGCCCGGCCCGAAAAGCGTCAGGATGAACAGGCCGACGCAGCTTCCCAGCACGCCGGACCACAGGAACGGGCGCCGCCGCCCGCGCGCGCCGCGCCAGCGGTCCGACAGGGCCCCCGCGATCGGCGCCAGGATGAGCGCGAGCGCCGCACCGGCGGCGATGACGCTGCCGCTGATGCCTTCCTTGGCGACATTGTCCTGCCCGACCAGGCCGGCGATCTGGTCGGGCACGATGATCGGCACCACCGTCACCCACTGCGCGAACAGCGCCAGCCACAAGATTGAGACAAAGATGTGATCTTTGGTCGAAAACGGCGCGTCCGCTCGGGGTGACAAGGTCACGGTTGCACCTATAATCCGGGCTTGAGCTTGCCGCTCCGAAGAGCCGATTGCCGGTCATTTAACAGCAGTCCGCGCGAGAGTTCTAGCGATGAGCCAGATGATAGAGGAAATCGTCGGAAGCTCCGCCGCGCAAGGTCGCGCGGTCATTTTCGAGAGCTACGGCTGGCGCGATGCGGGCGACGTCGCCAAACGCATCAAGGCCTCGCTTGAGCAAGCCGGCTTCGAGGTCTGGATCGACCGCGAGCACATCAAGCCGGACGCCATCGACTTCTGGTCGCCGCTGCAGCAGGCGCTGGAGAAGTGCAAGCTGGTCGTCGCCCTGCTCAGTCCGCATTCGGTGCGGCGCGATATCGAGCCTTCGGTCCTCGACGACGTCAGCGTCTGCCATAACGAGCTGGTCATGGCGGTGCGCATGAAGAAGGCGGTGGTCTCCGTCGTCGTCGTCGAATGCGAGCCGCCGCTTGCCATCAACCTCTATGAACCCATCCGCTTCACCGACTGGGGCCAATCGCCCGACAGCTACAACAAGGGCGTGCAGGAAATTCTCCATTGGGTCAACGAAGGTCTCGCCGACCGCCGCCGCTACTGCGTCTTTGTCGACAATCTTTCGCTTGATCGCCTCACCTTTCCCGAGGAGCAGACCGCGGCGCTAAGCTTCGCCGGCCGCGATTGGCTGATGCAGGAGGTCGACGGCTGGCTCGAGGGCGGCCGCAAGACGCTGCTGATCGAGGCCGAGCCGGGCAGCGGCAAGACCGCCTTTGTCGCCGAGCTGCTGCGGCGCAATCCGGGTGACAGAATTCTGGCCTATCATTTCTGCAATGCGCGGCGCGAGGATACGACCGATCCGCGCCGCTTCGTGCGTTCGCTGGCGGCGATGCTATGCGGCACGCTGCCGGCCTATCGCGCGCTGCTGCGCGGCAGCGAGACGCTGGTGCGCGCCCTCAAGAGCGAGGCCCAGCCGGCTTCGATGCTGTGGGACGGTATCTTGCAGCCCTTGCGCAGCCTGCCCCCGCCGTCATCACCGCGCTACATCGTCGTCGACGCTTTGGACGAGGCCATGGACGGCGCGGCGATGACGATCCCACGCCTGCTGGCCGAGGCGGTCGACGAGTTTCCATCCTGGCTGAAGCTGATGGTGACCACGCGGCCGCACGATCGCGTTCTGGCCATGTTTCAGGCGGCGCAGTGCTGCGAGCTCGACCAGTCGGTCGACGCGCAGCAGGCGGACGTGCGCCGCTATATCGAGCAGCGCTTCGGCGAGCCGAAGTTGGCGCCGCTCGTCGCCGACGCCGATCAGCGCGACCGCGCCGTGAAGACCATCGCGGCGCAGAGCGGCGGCAATTTCAAATATGCCGAGATGGTGCTCGACGAGCTTGCCCATGGCACGCTCGCGCTCGCGCAGCTCGACCGGTTGCCCAATTCGCTGGCTGGCCTCTACTACAACCGGGCTGATGCCAGGTTTCCCGACGGCCAGGGCTTTGCCGAGGCACGCAAGGTTCTCGCCGTGCTGCTCGGCGCACGGCAGCCTTTGACGCGCGCGCAGCTTTCGATGATCACCGCGCTTGATCGCGACGACACGCTGCTGCCGCTCCTGCGCAAGCTGATCTGCTTCGTGACCTGGGATCCCGACATCGGCGAAGGCGGCGTCTACCGGATCGCGCACAAGTCGATCGGCGACTGGCTGGTGGCGCCGCCCTCCGCCTTCGACCGCTTCAAGGTCGACCTGGCGACCGGGCGCGAGCTGATCCTGGCACATTGCCGCCGCTGGGCGGAAAACGAGGAAAGCTACGCGCTGACCTATTTCATCGCGCACCTGCTCGACGCCGGCCTGTGGGAGGAAGCGTTGCAGGTCGTGCGCGCCGGATTCTTCGACAGGCGGCGCGCCCAGGTCGACGCGCATCGTGATTTCGAGGATGTCCGTATCCTGACGCTGGCGCTGGTTTCGGCAACCCAGCAGGCGGCGCTGGTCGAGCTGGCGCAAACCGAGAATATCGCGCAGCGCGACGGCGTCGCCGCCGGGCTGCAATCGGCTCCGGCCGATGCCGACGCCTTCGTCCAGGGCGTCGTCAAAGCCTTGCTGGAGGTCCGCTGATGCCGTCACAGACCCCGTCGCTGCCGTTCCTCAATGCCCGCTATGTCGCCATCCGCACGGCCGAAGCGCGCGGCATGACCGATCGGCTGTTGCAGGCCGCGCGCGACCGCACCCCGGGGGTGCGACGGCTGCTCATCCCGATGCTCTATCGCTACTGGCATCGCGAGCGCGAAAAGGGCTGGGCGCTGCTCGACAGGATCGGCGCCGACACCATCCGCTTTCCGGGCATTCCCGATGCCTATGCGATCGAGACGTTCGCCGAGTTTTCGCTGGCGACACTGAACGGCTGCCGCGGCAACAAGGAGCAGCTCGATCGCCTGGCTTCGATCTGGCATGGCTTCGTCGAGCGCATTTTTTCAACGCCGCTCGCCCGCCTGCTCGGCAGCCGCTTGATGTTGAAGCTGTTGGCAAAGCCGGTCGCCCAGGTGCTGCAACGCCAGCCGGCCTTCCAGCCGTTCAATTTCCAGGAATTGCAGGTGACCTTCGCGCGCTCGGAGGCGCTGCGCGGCGAGCGGCTTTCGGCGCTTACCTGCCTCGAACATCCGCAAAGCGGCATCGCGCCGATCGCCGATCTCTTGCGCCGCAAGGACGCGCCGTTCGATGTCTATCTGATGCTACTCAGCGAGCGCACCTTGATCTATCACGGCGTCAAGGTCGATCCGGACGCGATCTTCAATCTGCTCGAAGAATTGTTCCGCGACGGCTGCCCCTGGTTCCGCCAATCGATCCTCTACATTCTCTTCCACATGGGCCAACGCGCGGCGCGCGTCGACGACAGCTGGCTCGATCGCTATGCAACGATGGCCGAGACATTCTTTGGCTCCAATAGCTGGCGGATGCAGACATCCGTCGCCAGCTACAATTTCGCCGGCCATCTGGCCTGGCCGGAAATCGTCATCGAGCAGCATCGCCCCGGCACCGGCCCGCGCATCCTGCCCGGCCTGATGCAGCAGGCGGTCGCGGCGGGCGACTCCGGGCAGATTGAAGGGCTGTTCAGCGCCATCGACACCATCGCGTTTTCTTACGGGCATGCGCCGCTGGCGCTCAAGCTGCTGGAGCGTTGCCTGGAGATCGGTGGCACTGCGGTCGAGGACCGCGTCCTGCAGAGCCTCGCGACCGTGCGCCTGCAGGATCAGCCGCTCGCCGATGCCTTCCTGGAGGAACACCGCAAGCTCGCGGCGTTGCGCGCGCGGGTCGAGGGCGTCGAGCCCACCATTCACGAAGAGGATATGCCGACCTTGCTCGACGGGCTGACGGTCGAGCTGATCCTGAACTCGGATTATTTCCGCGGACGCGTCTGCGCCGCGTTTCGCCGCGCGGCGGATGCGCGCGACGTACCGCAGTTCCTGGTGCAGATTCTCGAATGGCTGCGCGACGAATTCCGCCAGATCGGCGAGCGCTCGGCCGCCTGATCAGCGGCGACGCCAATGATCGCGAGATCGTCGGCACAAAATTTTTTATCGACGAGGTTGACCTAGATCAACCAACAACAATCACTCATTGCTAGGCTCAAAAACGAAAAGAAAGGAGGTGTCGGTGCCACCGGATCAGAAAAGCCGCGATGATTGGTATCGCAAGCGTTCGGGCGAGACCATAGCGGCAACGACACGAACGTGGCGCTAGGGCGGTCCTCGTGGGTCGCATCAGTTGGGCAAGACCCCAATTAGACCGCCCTATCGCGCTATCCTTTTAAGACTCTCCCCACATCGCTAGTTACTGGTTCGCTTGGCGATATCACTCGTTGCCTTCATGGCAGCGCCGCCGAGCTCTTTCGCCTGTTCGCTGATCGTCTTCAACTGCATCTGCATGAACTCGGTCTGGATCTGTACGAGCTCCTGCATGTCCTTGGCCTGCATCAGCTTCTGCGCGAACTCGAACGTTGTGGCGACGTTCTTTCCGGCGTAACTCTGAATTTTCTGGTACAGGTCTGTATTCGCCCAGGGCGAGGCGAACATATTCTTCTGGAAGAACTCGAGATAATTCTCCATCGCGCCGCGCGCCTGGTTGATCGACTGCTCGGTCGCGTCGGCCATATTCTCAGAAAGCGTCTTCGTCTCGTCTGCCATGTTCGCCTCCCGCCTTGTTTGCGACGATGCGCAGGGTTCGGAGCGGGATATTGGATTTGAAGCCCGGCCTTCACAAGGGACAAGGCTGCTCGCCCATCCAGAGCGCATCTCCTAATAAGACAGCATTGCTGACTAAATTGCCCGCGCAATACGCAAAATGTGCGAAAACCAGATAACTTCTGGCTCGTTATCTCAGCGCACCGACGGAATCGATCATGCCTGCGATGCCTGAACAGCATATGAGCGGCAAGACCTGCGTCATCACCGGCGCGAGCGGCGGCATCGGGCTCGAGACCGCCGTGCGCCTCGGCGCGCTCGGCGCCCGGCTCGTGCTCGTTGGCCACCGGCGCGACAAGGGCGCGGCGGCACTCGCCGATCTGCGCCGGCGGGTGCCGGGTGTCACCGCCGAAATGCATGCCGCCGACCTCGCGCGTCCCGACGAGGTCGCCCGGCTCGCCGACGTCCTGCGCGACGCCGCGCCGCGCATCGATGTTCTCATCAACAATGCCGGCGCCATCTTCGCCCGCCGCCAGGCGACCCCGGACGGATTGGAGCTCACCTTCGCGCTCAATCACATGGGGTATTTTCGGCTGACGGCGCAACTGCTCACGCGGCTCGTCACATCGGCACCGGCGCGCATCGTCAACGTCGCCTCGGAGGCGCACCGTGGAGCGCGACTCGATTTCGACGACCTGCAATGCGCCCGGGGTTATAGCGGCTGGCGGGCCTACCAGCGCTCGAAGCTCGCCAATATCCTGTTCACGCGCGAATTGGCGCGGCGGCTACGCGGAACCGGCGTCACCGCCAACTGCCTGCATCCCGGCTTCGTCGCCACCGGCTTCGGCGACAATAATAGCGGGATTTGGCGGATCGGCGTCGCGATTGGCAAGCGGCTCGCGGCGACGTCCGTCGCGCGCGGTGCGGAGACGCCGGTCTACCTTGCGGCTTCGCCCGAGGTCGCAGACCTGAGCGGCCAATACTTTGACAAAAGCGGTGCGCGCGAGCCCGATGCGGCGGCTTTGAACGACGCGACGGCGGCCCGGCTCTGGGCGGAGAGCGAGAGGCTCGCGGCCCGTGGCGTTGATTGAATGACGGAGGGAGCGGGCGCGAAGCCTATCGAGGAGTCATGCGATAGCGAAACGGTTCTGGCTGTCGTCAAACCGAATCAGCTTCTGCCGCGTCGACTCGCCGAGGTGCTTCGATACATGGGAGCGGCTCATGCCCAGCCGGTCGGCGATCTCGCCGACTGAACAGGCCTGACCTTCCAAGAGCGTCATGATCTGGCTGATGGCGAGTTTGTCGGCAATCAGCTCGTCAAACAGGGCCTTCAGCTCCTCGCTGGCGAAGAACTTCTCGTAGGCGGCCTTGTCCTCGAAGCGCACGCGCAGCGTCTCGCGCTCCACCAGCTTGACGTAGGGCAGCAGCTTGCGGATCGCCTCGAGCTTGAGTGCGAGCGCGCTCTTGTCGAGGCCTTCGCCGGCGCCGAGCGGACCCATTTCCTTTAGTTCTTTGGTGAAATCGGTCACCACCTCGGCATAGCGGTTGCCTTGCGAGGCCGACACCCACTCGAGCCGCAGCCGCGCCGGATTGATGCCGGCGGCTTCCAGCAGCTTCTTGCCAAGATGCATCGTGCTCAGCGCGTCGTAATTGCCCTCGGTGATGTAGTGGCATTCGCCCAGCCAGCAGCCGCCGATAAAGACGCCATCATTGCCGTTGGCGAAGGCACGAATGACGAATTCGAGATCGACGCGGCCGGAGCACATCAGCCGGATCACTCGGATGCTGGGCGGATACTGGTAGCGCGACACGCCGCAGAGATCGGCGCCGGCATAGCTGCACCAGTTGCACAGGAAGCCGAGGATGCGTGGTTTGAAATCGTGCGCTGCCATGTTTGAGCCGCTCCCGGCGCTCCCCTCTACGCCGCGTCGATCTGCGAGAAGATTTCCGCGTTGGTGTAGTGCTTCAGATAGATGGCGCCGGTCGGGCACTTGGCGTTGCAGAGCCCGTCGCCCTTGCACAGCACCGGATTGACGTGCGCCTTCTTGCCCCGCGGCGTCTCGTGGAAGTCGATGGCGTCGTAGGTGCAGGCGGTGATGCAGCCGGCGCAGGCGACGCAGGCGTCTTCGTCGACGTCGCAGATGGCGCCGGTGGCGATGACCGAATCCTTCGACAGCACGCCGATGACGCGGCCGGCCGCACCATAGGCCTGCGCGATCGTCTCCGGCAGGTGTTTGGGATAATGCGCCGTGCCGCAGAGGAAAACGCCGTCGGCGGCGAAATCGACCGGCCTGAGCTTCACGTGCGCTTCCTGGAAGAAGCCGTCCGGATTGAGCGGCACCTTGAATAGTTGCGACAGTTCCGGGCTGCTGGCGGCGGGGACGACCGCAGCGGCAAGCGCCACCAGGTCGGCATCCAAGGTGAGCTCCTGGCCGAGGATGGGATCGGGCACGCTGACGCGCAGCACCGGCCGGCCTTCCGCCTCGGCGGTTTCCACCACCGGCGGACGTTCGGGCTCGTAGCGGATGAAGCGCACGCCCTGGCTCGCCGCCTCGCGGTAATAGTCTTCCTGGTAGCCATAGGTGCGCATGTCGCGGAACAGCAGGTAGATGTCCGCCGCCGGATTGGTCGCTTTCAGCTTGAGCGCGTTCTTGATCGCCTGGCTGCAGCACACCCGGCTGCAGTAATTGCGCTCGGCGTTGCGGCAGCCCACGCACTGGATCATCACCAACGACTGGGCTTTCGTCACCGTCTCATCCTGCTTGACCAGGCGGTCTTCGAGCTCGAGCTGGGTGAGCACCCGCGCGTCTTGGCCGTAGAGATATTCGCTCGGCTTGTATTCTTCGGCGCCGGTGGCGATGACGACGGCGCCGTGACGGATTTCGCGGACGCGGCCGCGCCATTTCACCTTGCTGGTGAAATTGCCGACATAGCCGGCGACCTCCCGGATGGTGGTGCCGGCGGCGACGTGGATCGCCGGGTGCTTGTAGACCTTGGCGATGAGCTCGGCGAGATAGGCCTGCACGTCGATGCCGTCGAGCGTGTAGTGCAACCGACGCGCCATGCCGCCGAGATCGGGCTCCTTCTCGACCAGATAAATTTCAAAACCCTGCTCGGCCATGTTGAGCGCGGAGGTCATGCCGGCGACGCCGCCGCCAATGACCAGCACCGCCTTGTCGATAGGCAGCTTGATCTCCTGCAGCGGCTGCAGCAACGAGGTGCGCGCGACCGACATGCGCACGATGTCCTTGGCCTTGGCGGTGGCCTCGTCCTTCTCACGCGAATGCACCCACGAGCAGTGCTCGCGGATGTTCGCCATGTCGAGGAAGTACTGGTTGACGCCACCCTCGCGCAGGGTGTCGCGGAACAGCGGCTCGTGCGTGCGCGGCGTGCAGGCCGCGATCACCACGCGGTTGAGGCCCTTGTCGCGGATGACGTCGGAGATCTGCTGGGCGTTTTCGGTCGAGCAGGCGAACAGGCTTTCCTGCGCGTGCACGACGTGATCTAGCCTAGAGGCGTAGTCGACGACGGACGGCACGTTGACCACACGGCCGATATTGGCGCCGCAATGGCATACGAAGACGCCGACCTTCGCCTCTTCCTGGCTGACGTCGCGCTCGGGCGGATATTCGCGCTCGCGCGACAGCTTGCCGCGCTGATAGGCGAGCAATTGTCCGCACAGCGCGTCGGCGGCGCTGGCCGAGACCACGGATTCGGGGATGTCGAGCGGCCCCTGGAAGGCGCCGCTGACGAAGATGCCGGGGCGGGAGGTCTCGATCGGATTGAGCGGATTGGTCTTGCAGAAGCCGTGCTTGTTGAGCTCGATACCGAACTTGGCGGCGAGGTCGGCCGCGTCCTTCGGCGGGCTCAAGCCGACCGATAGCACGACCAGGTCGAACTCCTCCTCGTGCACGCCGTCGTCGTCGGTCGCGTAGCGGATGGTGACGTTCTCGCTGTCCGGAATTTCGCGGCCGGTCGAGACATAGCTGCGGATGTAGCGAACGTCGGGCAGATTGGCGGCGCGCTGGTAGTAGCGCTCGAAATCCTTGCTGAAGGCGCGCACGTCGTTGTGGAACACGGTCGCCTTGAGCTCGGGGTAGTGGTCCTTGGCCAGGATCACCTGCTTTTGCGTATAGGCGCAGCAGACCGCCGAACAATAGGAGTTACCGCCGGGGATGACCTGGCGCGAGCCGACGCATTGGATCCAGGCGATGTGGTGCGGATGCTCGCCGTCAGAGGGACGCAGGATCTCGCCTTCGTAGGGGCCGGTGGCGGAAATGATGCGCTCGAATTCCAGGCTGGTGACGACGTTCTTCATGCGGCCGTAGCCGAAATCGCCGCGCACCGCCGGATCGAAAGTCTCGTAGCCGGGCGCCAGCACGACGGCGCCGACGTCGATCTCGAGCTTTTCCGGCTTCTGATGCAGGTTGATGGCGTGGTGCTGGCAGACGCCGACACAGATGTTGCACTTCTCGTCCTGCAAAAAGAGGCAAGTGTCGGGATCGATGTAAGTGAAAAGCGGGACGGCCTGCGAGAAATGGATATGCACCGCCTTGGTCAGCGACAGGCTCTGATTGTACTTGTCGGGCACCTGTACCGGGCAATATTCGACGCAAGTGGTGCAGCCGGTGCAGCGGTCCTCGTCGACGTAGCGCGGTTTCCTGTTGAGTGTGATACGGAAGTCGCCGGCCTTGCCCTCGACCCGCATGATCTCGGTATTGGTGAGAATGTCGATATTGGGGTGGCGGCTGCACTCGATGAACTTGGGCGACTCGATGCACATCGAGCAGTCGTTGGTCGGAAAGGTCTTGTCGAGCTGTGACATCTTCCCGCCGATCGCCGGCGACTTGTCGACCAGATAGACCTTGAAGCCGCTGCCGGCGAGATCGAGCGAAGCCTGGATGCCGCTAATGCCGCCGCCGACCACCAGCACATCGCCCAGACTTTCGTTCATGTGGCCGTTCACCGGCTTCCGTTCAGGTGGCATCGACAACCTCCTGCACGACTTCGGTGATGTCCTTGATCTCTATCGTCTGGCCGTTCTCCAGGTTGAGGCTACTGTCGGTGAAGTTGGTCAGGCAATAGGGGCAGGCGGTGACCATCACCTCGGCCCCGGTCGCCACCGCCTGTTTGAGCCGCAGGTCGGAGAAGCGCTCCTGCTTGGGTGTTTCCATCCAGATGCGTCCACCGCCGCCGCCGCAGCAGAAGCTGTTTTCTCGGTTTTCGTCCATTTCGGCGAGCGGCGCGCCGGGCACGCCCGCGAGCACCTCGCGCGGGGCGTCGAAAACCTTGTTATGGCGGCCGAGATAGCAGGGGTCGTGATAGGTGATTTTCTTGCCGAAATCGCGCACCGGCTTGAGCCGGCCGTCCTGCATCAGTTCGGCGAGGAATTGCGAGATGTGAACGATGTCGAAGTGGACGTTGAACTCCGGATATTCGTTCTTGAAGGTGTGGTAGCAGTGCGGCGAAGACACCACGATCTTCTTGACGCCGCGGTCGATGAAATTCTTGATGTTCTCCTTGGCGAGATGCTTGAACAACGCCTCGTTGCCGGTCTTGCGGATGCTTTCGCCGCAGCAGCTTTCTTTTTCTCCTAAGATTCCGAAATCGACGCCGGCCCGGTTGAGAAGTTTCACCGTGGCGGCGGCGACCTTCTTCATGCGCGGGTCGTAGCTCAGATAACAGCCGGGGAAATAGAGGACCTCCATGCCCTCTGCGAACGGCTTGACACCGAGGTCCCTGGCCCAGGCGGCGCGCTCGGCGCGCTTCATGTTGAAGGGATTGCCTTCGGCCTGCAGGCTGTCGCTGACGGTGATGATGGGCTTCACCGAATCGGGGAACACGCCGTATTCGGTGGCGATGCGGCGCAGCGAGACGCCGAGCTCGATCTGGTTGACGCCGCGCGGGCAACGCTGCGGGCAGGTGCCGCAGGTGGTGCAGCGCCAGATGTCTTCCTTCTCGATGTCCGTCAGGCCGAACGCCGCCTGGCGGACGATTTTGCGCATGCTGAACTGCGTCACCCTATTCCAGGGACAGACGACGTCGCAGATGCCGCATTGATAGCAATACTGGAACGAGGCGCCGCCGTTCTCGCTGATGAGATCGGAGATTTCCTTGATGGGGGCGACGGCGTCCACGATGGTCTTCAAGCCTTTCGTTTCAGGGTGCCGTTATGCGCGCACGAGCTGGGCCGCGCAGGTGCGGAGATTCACGGGTCCGCAGCTTGATGATGAGCCAGCCGCAAATTTTACTCCTTGAATTCGGTCAATCCGGCATCGGGTCGGCGTGCCCCGCGCGCGGCTTGTCGCAAATTGCCACCGCGTTCGGCGCCAGCGGGTAATAGATTGATATTGTTGCCATATCTGGCGTCTCCGCCTCACGCCAGCACCGGCAGGCAGAACGAGGTCTCGCCGGCGAAATCGCAATCCGCGCAGGCAAAGCGCGCCGTCAGCTTTTCGCACTTGATGCCGCGGCCGCGCCGATGCGTCAGCATCAGCGCGGTGTCGCAATCGGGACAGGCGCGTGGCATGACGATGGTCGCTTCCATGCGCGACACAGACGCGCCGTCGCGCGTGCGGAATTCCTCGTTCAATACAATGGTACGGCGCTCGAAGGCGGCGATGCCCCAATTCGCCAAGTCTTCCAACAGCCCATCGAAAAAGGCGACCGATTTCGCCGCCTGCGCGATCGCGAGCTGTCGCCCGGTTTCGGTGAACATGGCGCGCGGCGCGGCCTGCGCATAGGTCAATTCGCGGCTCGCCGCCTGGCCGATCGCCGCGATCAGCCCGCGCCCGCGCAGCGCCGCCTTAGTGAAAAAGGCACTGACGCCGAGCGCGCCCAGCTTATCGAGCCGGTCGGCGTCCTGCACGACGCGGCAGGCGCCGAGGCAGGGCAGCTTGTCGTTGTAAAGCGCGCGCAGCGCCGCGCGCACCGCCTCGATCTCGTCTTCGGCCAGGCCGAATTCGTCGAGTATGCGCCCGGCGAGATTCGCCGCATGCTCTTCTTCCGGAATGTCGTCGGCGTGATATTCGCCCTCGTGGAATTTGCCGGCATCGTGGAAAAGCGCGACCAGCAGCGGCAGGAACGGGTCGCTCCCCTCCATCCGCGCGATCTTGAGGGCGATGGCGGCGACGCGCCGCGTGTGCTCGACGAGAAATTCCGCGGCGGGCTGGTTGCTCTGGCGGCTGAAGCGGGCCTCCGCCTCGATCAGCGCCCGCTCGATGCGATCGTGCAGGCCCGGACAGCGTGCCTCCAGCACATTTCGGACATCGCTCATCGCCATGGCGTGCCGGCTCGCGGTGGGTTCGTTGGTCTCCCAACAATTGCAAAAAAACCGCGTCGGCAATGACAAATATCAAGCGGGTTTTACCGGCCGCGCGCTAGGTAAGGTGCGGCACGTTCCGCCTTCGTTCCTGGCGCGGTTTCCGGCCTGGGTCGCGCGGCACGCGTGCCGACACAGCCTCGGAATGCGGCGAGCGCCAGAGACCCGAGACCATGGACAGACAGAAGATCGAGCAGATCATCGATGCCCATCACGGCGAAGCGAGCGCGCTGATCGAAATCCTGCTCGACATCCAGAACGAATTTCATTGGCTGCCCGGCGACGCGCTGAAACGGGTCAGCGAGCGCCTGCAGATTCCGCTCGCCCGCATCCAGCACACCGCGACCTTCTATCGCGCCTTCAGCCTGGTCCCCAAGGGACGCCACGAGATCAACATCTGCATGGGCACCGCCTGCCATGTGCGCGGCGCGCCGCGCGTGCTCGAAGTGGTGCAGCAGATCGTCGGCATCGGGCCGGGCGAGACCGACGCGGAGATGAAGTTCAGCCTCGATACGGTCAACTGTCTCGGCTGCTGCGCCATCGGCCCGGTGATGGAGATCGACGAGGAGCATCTGGGCAAGCTGGTGCCGGCGAAAACCGCCGAGCTGTTGAAGAACTACGAGTGAGGGCGCGCTTGCCATGCTGAAATCGCCCGCTGAATTGGCAGAGCTTCGGCAGGACATCCTGGCGAAACGCAAATCCAAGAAGGCCTGCATTTCGGTCTGTGCGGGCGCCGGCTGCCTTGCCACCGGCGCCGCCAAGGTCATCGACGCCTTCAACGAGGAAATCGCCAAGGAGGGCCTTGCCGACGAGGTCGAGGTGAAGGGCACCGGCTGCCCCGGCTTCTGTGAGCGCGGGCCCATCGTCGTCATGGATCCGGATGAGACCTGCTATCTGCGCGTGACGCCAAGCGAGGTGCCGGAGATCGTCGCGCAGACCGTCAAGGAAAAGCAGGTCGTCGAGCGCCTGGTCTATTTCGACGCCGTCAACAATGTGAAGGCGGTGCGCGAGTCCGATATCCCGTTCTACAAGAACCAGCAGCGCGACATCATCGGCAACAACATCAAGATCGATCCCAAGCGCATCGACGACTATCTGGCGCTGGGCGGCTATGCGGCGCTGACCAAGGCGCTGTTCGAAATGACGCCCGACGCGGTGGTCGGCGAGGTGAAGAAATCGGGCTTGCGCGGGCGCGGCGGCGGCGGCTTCCCCACCGGCGTCAAATGGGAAGCGGCGCGCAGGACGCCCGGCGACACCAAATACGTCATCGTCAATGCCGACGAGGGCGATCCCGGCGCCTTCATGGATCGCGCCGTGCTGGAAGGAAATCCGCACTCGGTGCTCGAAGGCCTGATCATCGGCGCCTATGCCATCGGTGCGCATGAGGGCTACGTCTATGTGCGCCAGGAATATCCGCTGGCGCTGGAGAACGTCACCATCGCCATCCGCCAGGCGCGCGAAGTCGGCTTCCTGGGCAAGGACATCCTCGGCTCCGGCTTCGACTTCGACATCAAAGTGAACCGCGGCGCCGGCGCCTTCGTCTGCGGCGAGGAGACGGCGCTGTTGCTGTCGCTCGAAGGCAAGCCGGGCGAGCCGCGCGCGCGCCCGCCCTATCCGGCGACCAGCGGGTTGTGGGGCAAGCCGACCAACATCAACAATGTCGAGACCTGGGCCAATGTGCCGCTGATCGTCGACAAGGGCGGCGATGGCTATGCCCAGTCCGGCACCGCCAGCAGCAAGGGCACCAAGATTTTCTCGCTGGTCGGCAAGATCAGGAACACCGGCCTGGTCGAGGTGCCCATGGGCACGTCGCTGCGCGACATTATTTATAAGATCGGCGACGGCATTCCCAACGGCAAGAAATTCAAGGCGGTGCAGACCGGCGGGCCCGCCGGCGGCTGCATCCCGGAAGAGCATCTCGATCTCGCGGTCGACTTTGACGAGTTGATCAAGGCCGGCGCCATCATGGGCTCGGGCGGCATGATCGTGATGGACGAAGACACCTGCATGGTCGACGTCGCCCGCTACTTCGTCAACTTCCTGGCGCAGGAATCCTGCGGCAAATGCTCGCCCTGTCGCGAGGGCATCAAGCAGATGCACCGCATCCTCACCAACATCACGGAAGGGCACGGCAAGGAGGGCGACATCGAGCTCCTGGAAGAGCTGGCGATGTCGACCGGCAAAGCCTCGCTCTGCGCCCTCGGGCGCACCGCGCCCAATCCGGTGCTCAGCACGCTCCGCCATTTTCGCCACGAATACGAAGCGCATATCCGCGAAAAGCGCTGTCCTTCGTTCACCTGCCAGGGGCTGGTCTCCTATTACATCGATCCGAACAAGTGCACCGCCTGCCGCATCTGCGACCGCGAATGCGCTTCGGACGCCGTCGTCGGCGGCAAGAATCTCATCCATTACGTCGACCAGACGAAATGCAATGCCTGCGGCACCTGCTTTGAGGTGTGTCCGTCGAAATTCGGCGCCGTGATCCGCATCACCGGTGAGGACGTCCCGGCGCCGGTCCCGGAGGAAGCGCGGATCATCGTCCGGCAGCGACGGGCGCCCAAGAAGCCGGCGCAACAAGAGATAGGCGCGGTATGAGCGAGTTCTCGATTGAGATCGACGGCAAGGCGGTCGCGGCGAGCGAGGAGATGACCATCCTCGACGCAGCCGAGCGCGCGGGCATCGCCATCCCGACCGTCTGCCATCACGAGAAGCTCAAGCCTTTCGGCGGCTGCCGCCTGTGCACGGTGGAGGCGGAGGTTGGCGGGCGCGCCAACCTGGTCGCCGCCTGCATCTATCCGGTGCAGCCGGGCCTTGCGGTGAAGACGCGCTCCGAGCAGATCGACAAGATTCGCAAGATCCTCACCGAGCAGTTGCTGGCGCGGGCGCCGGAATCCGACATTCTCAAGGAGCTCGCCAGGGACTATCGCGCCGACAAGGACCGCTTCCCGCGCGAGCCCTCGTTCTGCATCCTCTGCGGCCTGTGCGTACGCTATTGCGCCGAGATCAAGGACAAGAACGCCGTCGGCTTCGTCGACCGCGGGCCGACACGCGAGATCAGCTTCGTCCCCGAGATCGCCAACGAGGTGTGCTGGGACTGCAAGGAGTGCTTCCCGCTGTGCCCGACGTCGGCCTTGCAGGCGGCCTATGTTCTGATGCGCTCGCTGGTGCCTGCGTCAAGACACGCGGCGGCGCCGACCGGGCACGATCAATCATTTGCGCCGAGTGACAAAGACCTAACCCTGCTTCAGGCGAGTGCGGAGAGGTAGGACGATGCGATACGCGGAAACCGGATTTGATCTGGAGATCGATCTCACGCGCGGCAGCATCGAGAAGGTCGCCACCGAAACCGACCTCGCCGAATACTACCTGGGCGGGCAAGGCGTCGCCGCCAAGATCCTGTTCGAGCGCGTGCCGCCGGACACCGATCCGTTCTCGGAAGACAATCTGCTGATCTTCTCGACTGGCCTCTTGCACGCGACGCCGGCACCCGCCGCCAACCGCACCGTGGTGAACACTTTTTCGCCGCAGACCAACCTGATGTCGCATTCGCTGTTCGGCGGCTTCTTCGGGCCGGAACTGAAGCACGCCGGCTACGACCGCATCATCATTCGCGGCAAGGCGCCGGACCTCGTCTATCTCTACATCAACAACGACACGGTCGAGATTCGTGACGCCACGCATCTGCGCGGCAAGGGCTGCACGGAGACCGGCGACCTGCTCAAGAAGGAGCTCGGCGACTACAAGGTGCAGGTCGCGGCCATCGGCTTGGCCGGCGAGAACCGCGTCTTTATGGCCTCGATCGACCATAATCACGCCAGCGCCGCGCGCGGCGTCGGCGTCATCATGGGCGACAAGCGGCTGAAGGCGATCGCCGTGCGCGGCACCAAGGACGTCAATATCGCGCACCCGCTCGAAATGTTCGACATGTGCCAGGCCCTGCACGCCAAAATGGGCGGCAGCGACGGTTGCGGCGACTGGATGGCGGTCGACGAGGACGACGCCTTCCACCACAACCATTTCGCCTGGGGCAATTCGCGCACGCGCATCAAGGACTACTGGAGCCCCGAGCTGCAGCGGCGGTGGACCGATTGGAAATACGATCACATGGACCGGCAGACGGGCTGCTACAACTGCCCGAAGAAATGCCGCAACGTGATCAGTTGGCCGGGCAAGCCGCGCTTCGCCTACAAGTGCTTCGGCAAGGACACCTATCACATGGCGGCCTTTCTGGAGCTCGATTTCAGCTACGAGATCCTCGGCGTCGCCCAGGAATACGGCGTGGATTCCTATTCGACGCCACAGGTGATGGCCCTGGCGCTCGAACTGCTGCAAGAAGGCATCCTGAAGGACAGCGATTTCCCCGGCATGCCGGCCGACAACAAGGGCCGCTTCTTCTATCTGCTGGAAAAGATCGTGCGCCGCGAAGGCATCGGTGACATCCTGGCCGACGGCACCTGGCATGCCGCGCGGCGGATCGGCAACGGCGCCGAGAAATACGAGCACAACACCACCAAGAAATTCGAGCAGCTGCCGATCAAGCTCGGCCGGCTGAACCCCGCCTATTTCCTCATGATCGCCACCGGCGAGAAGATGAGCATCACCCAGATCGAGGGCTCGTTCCCGCAGGACCCGCTGCCGACACCAGAGCAGCGGCAGGCCTTCGTCGACAAGTGGGAGGCGGTGCCGGACGAGAAGTTCAAGAAATACTTCGTGGAATGGGTCAAGCGCGCCGACATGTCGGACGAGCGCACCTGCGACATCGTCGATTGGAACGAGGCGATGCACTACATCGACGACTCGCTCGGTACCTGCGGCTTCGTGTCGTCGTTCCGCGGCCAGTTCGGCGGCGAGGTGCCCTATCACATGAACAATATTCCGCAGATCGTCTCGGCGGCGACCGGGCTCGCGATCGACAAGGACAAGCTGTGGCGCGCATTCCAGCGCATCCGCACCTTGGTGCGCGCGGTCAATGTGCGGCGCGGCTTACGGCGCAAGGATGAGCGGCCGCCGGAAGACCACTGGGCGGTGCGCGACGAGGAATATGAGCAGTTGCTCCTCACCAAATATTACGAGTTCAAGGGCTGGAATTACGAGGGCATTCCGACCCGCGAGACCCTCGACAGGCTGGATCTCGGCTACGTGGCCGACGACCTGGAAGAGCGCGGCATTCTGACGCCGACGGACGTCGCCACCGTCGCGACGCCAGCTGTCGCCGAGGCCGCACCGGCCTGAGGCGGATGGGAGATAGGGACGTGACCGGAACAGCGACGAAGATCGTCAAGGAAATCCTGGTCGATATCGACAAGTGCACGGGCTGTCGCGCCTGCGAGATGGCGTGCTCGGCCTTCCATGCCAAGCCGCGATATTCGAGCATCAATCCGGCGCGCTCGCGCATCCGCGTGATCACCGACGAATTGAACGACGAATATGTGCCGATCCGCGCCGGCGACTACACGCCGGCAGAATGCAACGGCCGCCACATCTATACCATCGCCGGCAAGAAATACAGCGAATGCAGCTTCTGCGGCGCCTGCTGCCCCTCGCGCGACTATTTCATCGAGCCGGATTCCGGCCTGCCGCTAAAATGCGATATGTGCGAATGCGTGCCGGCGCTGCCCGAGCCGATGTGCGTGAAGGTCTGCGAGGCCGACGCGCTGACCTATGTCGAGCGCGAGGTCGCGCGCGAGGCGAAGCCCGAACCGGTGCGCGGGCAGATCGAGGTTGGGCTGGAATCCCTGATCAACCAGTACGGCATCGACGCGGTCATGGACAGCCTAAACCAGATGTCAAAATCGTAAAGCCCGGCTTCGCCACCGCGCGGCCGGCGCCGTTGCGGCCGTCTTTACTCTCTGGAACACGGGTCACTCGGCAACAAACCAGCGACGCTCAAAATCAGCTTGCGTCTGCCCTTCAATACTCGCGTTGACGATCCACCACGTTCAACAGCGGCATTCCTCTGTCGAGCCGCAAGAAGTTCTCCAGCGCCAGATCGAGCGTCTTCGGCATGTATCGGTCTTCATCGTCCGAGGTGACGTGCGGCATCATGATCAGGTTATCGGCGTCCCAGAGCGGCGAGTCGGACGGCAGCGGTTCGGGATCGTAGACGTCGATGATGGCGCCGGAGATGGTTCCGTCCTGCAAGGCGTCAACCAATGCGTCGTGGTCGACCAAACCTGCGCGGCCGATATTGATGAGGCCCGCGCCTTTCTTAACCCGTCGGAGTCGCCGGCGATCGATCAGCGCAGTCGTCTCCCGAGTCAGTGGCGCGGCGAGGGCGATGAAATCCGCCTCCGGCAAGACGCTATCGATGTCGTCCGGCGACAGCATGCGATCGACGCTCGGATGCGGCGTACCGCTGCGGCGAACGCCGAGCACACGCAGGCCCAGTTCGCGGCCCGCCGCCGCGACCGCGCCGCCCATGTCGCCGACCCCGATGACCAGGAGCGTCTGCCCCGCGATCGTCGAGGTGAATATCTGCTGCCAGCGCGCCTTGCGCTGGTTGCTGACGATGGCCGGAACGCGCGTATTCAGTATCAGCAGCATCATCAGCGCCGACTCGCGGATCTTTTCGACATGCACGCCGCTGTTGTTGGTCAAAATCACCTGCGGCGGCAGCCAGTCGAGCGGTAGCAAGGGCTCGATGCCGGCGCCGGTGATTTGAATCCAGCGCAGGTTCGGCGCGCGCTCGGCCAGGGCCCGCAGCGGAAACTTCGTATCGGTCAATAGATCATTCGAGGTCACCAGGCCGACCGCCTGCGACAGCCAGGTAAGATCGCGCAGATCCTCGCCGAAGCTCGTCGGGACGGTCATGTCCTTGCGCGCCACCGCCTCTTCGATCAGCCGCGGGGTGATGCGAAAAACGCGCGGCTTATCGGCGCGTGTCTCGAAATGAATCAATGGATTGAACTCCGGGCGCGTCAGCTTTGCGTCGGTTTGTGCGACTTGGCGTGCGTCAACAGCTCGTCCCAGCCGAGTTTGAGATGCTTGCGCAGCGTCCGCTCCACCCGGTCAGGGTCGCGTGCGCGCAACGCGGCGACGATCTTCTTGTGATCGTCCAGAGCGCGCCGGGCCAGATCGCTGTTCTGCCGGCTGATCCAGCGGCGGTTGAGGAAATACTCGCGAAAGCCGCGGATCATTTCGACGAGCCGCAGCGATCCCGAGGCCTCGGCGATCGTCAGATGAAAGTCCTGGTTGATGCGCACGCGATCGCGGAAAGAGGCGGTCGGCGATTCCTTCACCAACGCCTCAAGCTTCTCCAACTGCACGCGCGTGATGCGCGTCGCGGCCAGGCGGCCGGCGCAGAGCTCGAGCGCCTCGCGGATATGATAGATCTCGGTCGCCTCGGCCATGACGTCGGTGACCTCGACGCCGCCGGTGCTGATTTCACGCACCAGCCAGTCGCCGATGAGGCGCGAGATCGCCTCGCGCACGGGCGTGCGGCTGACATTGAGCGCTTCGGCGATTTCGGTTTCGCGCAAGCGCGTGCCCGACGGGATTTCCTCGGAGAGGATGGCAGTGCGCAGATGCCGATAGACTTGGTCGGCGACCTTGTCGCTGCGCGCCACCGGAAATTGGGCGAGGTTTTCGGCGATGTTCGGCATGGGCTTCATGGTTGCAAATCACCCTTTGCTCCGAGCGGTCCTTTTAAAACCATGGCGAGTGTTACGGGTCCAGAGCGATTTACGCTCGGTATTGCTCCTGCCGAAGGATTGAGCAGGTGCAGCATATTTTTTTAGCGGGCTCATTGTTCAGGCAGCATTGACTCATTTTGCATCCTGCATGCAGGATACAGGATGCGCCTACGCCTCGCAATCGCAAGGCCGCGCGCTGCGGCACCAGCCGCCAATGCCAAGAAGTCCGGGGCGAATGGGATCGGCATGCCGCGCGAAGGCCGCATGGCGCCGGTCCTTGGATCAACCGAGCCGAGTTGTGGCGCAGTCAAAAGGGGACGGACTTCCATGATCACAGGCATCTCTCGTCGGAAATTCGTTATCGGCACGGGCGTGGGCGTTGCCGCGCCGCTGGTGCTCCGGTCGCGCGGCGTGCTGGCCGCGGACACCAAGCTGAAGTTCAGCCTGCCGTGGATCCCGCACGGCGGCTACGCCTTCCTGTTCGCCGCCAAAAAGCTCGGCTATTGGCAGAAAGGCGGCCTGGACGTGCAGGTCGACCGCGGGTTCGGCTCCGGCGAGACCTGCAAACGCGTGGCGCTCGGCCAATACGACTATGCGCTCGCCGATTTCGGCACCATGACCAAGCTGGCGGACGGCGGGTTGCCGCTCGTGTGCATCGGCATGGTCAATCATGTTTCGCAACTCGGCATCCTGAGCTTGAAGGAAAGCAATATCGTCAAGCCGAAGGATCTCGAGGGCAAGACCATGGCCACCACCTCGGGCAGCGCGGACTATGCGCTATGGCCAGGCTTCGTGGCGGCGACCGGCATCGATGCGAGCAAGGTGAAGATCAACTTCGTCGGGCCGGCGCTGCGCCTGCGGCTGCTGATCGACAAGAAGGTCGACGCGATCGGCTCGGTCTACGGCTCCGATGCGCCCGTCTTCCTGTCGCGCGGCATTCCCTACAACCTGATGCTGCACGCCAAATACGGCTTGGAAATGTACAGCAACGCCATCATCACGCATCGCGACAACCTGAAGAAGCCTGAGCAGTGCCAAGCGATCGTCGACGGCGCGATGGAAGGCCTCAAATACAGCTTCCTGGAGCCGGACAAGACCACCGATATCCATCTCGACATGGTCAAGGAATACGAAAAGGCCAGCAACGACCGGAAATTCGTCCATTACGGCGTGCTGATCAATACCGCCGTGAGCATGGCGCCCTATCTGGAAAAATACGGGCTCGGCCACTCAGAAGAACGTCTGATCGAGGGCACGCAGGACAAGGTCGCCAAATATATCGGTGTCAAGACCAAGCAGAAGCCGGATGCGCTCTACACCAACAAGTTCACCGGCAAGGTGACGCTGACACCGGATCAGTGGACCAAGGTCAAGGCCAGCGTCAAAGAGTACATGCTCTGACATGCGCCCTGATCGCGCTCCGGTCGTGCTGAGCCCGCGCCGGGAGATCGACCTCGTCGGCGTCAGCAAGTCCTATGGACGCGGCCGGAACACGATTCAGGCGCTCGAAGAAGTCAGCTTGGCCGTCGGGCATAACGAATTCGTGTCCCTGCTCGGGCCATCGGGCTGCGGCAAAAGCACGCTGATGCTGATGATCGCGGGCCTGGTGAAGCCGAGCGGCGGCACGATTTCCATCGATGACCGCAAGGTCGACGGGCCAAGGCGCACCAACGGCATCGTCTTCCAGAATCCGGTGCTGCTGCCCTGGCGCACCGTGCTCGACAACGTGTTGCTGCCGATCGAGCTCATGGGCGAGCGCGTCGACGGCTATATCGATCACGCCTATGATCTGTTGAAGATCGTCGGCATCGACGAATTCGCCGACCGCCTGCCGCACGAATTGTCCGGTGGCATGCGCCAGCGGGTGGGCATCTGCCGGGCCTTGATCCAGCACCCGACTGTCCTCCTGATGGACGAGCCGTTCAGCGCGCTCGACGCGATGACCCGCGACGACATGAACCTCGAATTGCTGCGCATCTGGGAGCGCGACCGCAAGACGGTGATCTTCATCACCCATAGCATCTCCGAAGCGATCTTCCTCTCCGACCGCGTTGTCGTCATGAGCAAGCGCCCGGCGCGCGTCATCGAGGACATCACCATTCCGCTGCCGCGGCCGCGCGCGATCGAGCTGCAGGAAAGCCATCAGTTCACGCAAATCCGCGCCCATATCCGCAACCTGATCCAGCGATGAGCCCGATGACCCAGCGACCGCATCGCAAATTGGTTTATCTCGGGCTCGCCGGCCGCGCCTTGGCGCCGCGCCATGGTGAGGCGCATTTGAGCAACAGCCTCTGGGCCCTCGGCCTGTTCCTGGCGGCGGTGGTGGGGTGGCAACTTGCCGTGGAGATTTTCCAGGTCTCCGAGATCATTCTGCCGACGCCGATCGAGATCATAAAATATCTCGTGCAGCGCGACGGGCTGTTTCTCAGCCACATGTGGCCGACACTGCTGCAGACAATCTGGGGCTTCCTGCTCGCCGTCGTTGGCGGCGTACTGCTGGCGATCTTCGTCTCGCTCACCAATTTCGGCCGGCGCGCCGTCATGCCGCTGCTGGTGGTCGCCCAGATTGTCCCCAAGATCGCGGTGGCGCCATTGTTCATGCTCTGGTTCGGCCTCGGTGATCTCTCCCGCATCCTCATCGCCTTCCTGGTCGCCTTCTTTCCGATGGTGATCAATACCGTGTCCGGCCTCAACAGCATGAACCACGAGGTGGTGCTGCTCGGCCGCGCCTTTTCCCGCAGCCGCTGGCAGTTCTTCCGCCGCATCCAGTTCCTGCATGCGCTGCCCTACATCTTCGACGGCATGAAGGTCTCGATCACCTTGTCGATCATCGGCGTCGTGGTCGCCGAGTTCGTCTCGTCGCAGCGGGGGCTCGGCTATCTGATCATGTTCGCCAACGGCCAGCTCGACACGGTGATGATGATGACGTCGATCACCGTCCTCAGCGCGATCGGTCTTGCCCTCTACGGCATCATCGCCCTCCTCAACAGAATGGTCGTCTACTGGCGCGTTTCCACCGAGGCCGAGCCATGAATACGGATGATACAAGCTTTCAGGGTCGTCTGCGCCAGGCGGTCAGCGGCGGCAAGCGCATCTGGCCGGACGGCAAGCAGTCCGCGCTGCTCTTGACCTATGATATGGACACCAACTCCTCGTGGATTTCGCGCGGGCTGGACGAGCCTGTGGCCCGCTCGGCGGGGCAGTTCGAGGTCCATGTCGGCACGCCCTGCATCCTCGAGCTGATGAAGTGGTTCGGGTTGAAATCGACCTTTTTCACGCCGGGCTGGATCGCCGAGCAATATCCGAAGATGGTCGAGGCCGTGGTCAAGGACGGCCATGAGATCGGCCTGCACGGCTATCTGCACGAGCCCCCGCCGCAGCTGAGCGAAGCCGAGGAGCGCGAGGTGGTCCGTCGCGGCTCGGCGGCTCTCGAGGCGCTGACCGGCCGGCGCCCGGTCGGTTATCGTTCGCCGATCTGGCAATTCAGCCCGAACACCGTGCGCATCCTGCACGAGGCCGGCTTCAAATATACCGCCGACTTCATGCACACGCTGCTGCCGACGTGGAACGAGGTCGACGGCCGCACTATCGACATGATCAACCTGCCGGGCAGTTGGGTGCTCGACGACGCCGTCTATTTCCAATTCCACATCACCATCCGCACCGCCATGCGGCGCGCCGCCGACGTGCTCGAAATCTACAAAGAGGAATTCAAGGCGGTGCACGCCTGCGGCGGGCTGTTCGTGCTGGTCATGCATCCGCAGCTCAGCGGCCGGCCTTCACGCGTGCTGATGATGAAGGAGTTCATGGACTTTGTGAAAGGCATCGAAGGGGTGTGGCTGCCGCGCCCGATCGACGTGGTCGAGTACTGGCGATCGGAGCATCCGCTTTCGAAGGTCTAACAAGGGCACCGCGTAGCCAAGGGCAGCGACGGGTCGAAGTTCACGATGGAGTCGGGAATGCAGGAGCGAACGGACATTTTCAATCCCAGGCACTATGCCGGCGTGCGCAAGCCGCTGCTCGAAGCCGAAACGCTGCCGGCCTGGTGCTACACCTCATCAGAGTTCTACGACCGCGAGGTCGAGCGCATCTGGCGCAAGCTGTGGAATTTCATCGGCTCGGTCGATCAGGTCAAAAACCCGGGCGATTATTTCACGCTAACCTTCGCCGGCGTGCCGCTGATCGTGCTGCGCGATCAGGATGAGACCTTGCGCGCCTATGCCAACACCTGCCGGCACCGCGGCTGCGAGCTCTTGGAAGGCGAGGGCAACTGCAAGCTGATCGTCTGCCCGTATCATAGCTGGACTTACGAGCTCAACGGCCGCCTGCGCGGCGCGCCGGAGATGGACAAGACCGTCGCCTTCGACAAGAAGGATTACGGCCTCATCCCGATTAAGATCGATACCTGGGGCGGCTTCATCTTCGTCAATTTCGACGAAAATGCCGCGCCGTTGAAAGCGCAGCTTGGCAACTTGCCGGAGAAGCTCGCACCCTATGGTCTGGAGAACATGGCGCTGGTGCGGCGCCAATCCTACGACATGGCGTGCAACTGGAAGCTCTTCGTCGAGAACGCGAAGGAGTCCTACCATATTGGCACCGTGCACCGGGCAACCATCAACAAATATGCCTCGGCAAAGGCCGCCGGTTATTGGGTGGAAGAGCCGACCGGCGACTACGTCGTCACCTTCGCGCAGCATGAAGGCAGCATGGCGCTGCTCAAGGGCGCCAAGGGATTCCCGACGATCGAAACGCTGGTCGGCCGGCGCGAGGCCGGCGGCACCTATGCGCCGCTGCTTTATCCGAGCACCTATCTCGCCTGCACCATCGACTGTGCCTGGTATCTCGAAATGCATCCGCTCGGACCCGACCGCACGCGCATGATCCATGGCGCCTTGTTCCCCCGCGACCGGCTGGAACGGCCGGACTTCGAGGAGACGGTGCAGAACTACTATAAGCGCTGGGATGTCACCATCGAGGAGGACATCCTCGCCTCGGTGCGTCAGCAGAAGGGCCTGGAAACGCCCTTCGCGCCGCCCGGACGCTTCTCATACCGCGAGCCCCTGGTGCACCAGATCGACAACTGGGTGCTCGACCAGGTGCTCGACTAGCAGGCCGATTGACCGGACAGGACGCCGATGGCCTCGGACCGCAACATCGCTCTCGACGTATTGTCGCCTTACCGACCGCATGGCGACCGTGGCGGGCATTGTTATGCCGATCTGCATGAGCACGTTGCCGCGCTCGCCGATGCCGGTCTGCTCCATGTCGTCAGCGAGCCGGTCGACAAGGACACCGAGATCCACCCGCTGGTGCGCTGGCAATATCGCGGCGGCATTGCCGAGGCCCAGCGAAAGGCCTTTTTGTTCACGGCACCGACCGACGGCAAGGGACGCCAATACAAGGGTGCGGTGCTGGTCGCGGGGCTTGCCGGCAATCAGGCGATCTATCGTATCGGTTTCGCACGCGACCTCTCCGGCATCGGCGCCGCGTGGCGGCAGGCGATTGCCGCGCCGGTCGCGCCACGGGTCGTCGATGACGCCGTCTGCCATGAGATCGTCATCACCGGCGATGCGCTCGATCGCGAAGGCGGCGGCCTCGACGCCCTGCCGGTGCCGATCTCGACGCCCGGCTGGGACAACGCGCCGTATCTCTCCGGCGGCCACTACATCACCCGCGATCCAGAAACTGGCGTACAGAACGTCGGCACCTATCGCGGGCAGATCAAGGCGCGCCGACGGCTCGGCATGAATGCCTCGGTCGATTTCCGTCAGGGCATCTATCAGCACTGGCTGAAATACAAGGCGCGCGGCGAGCCGATGCCGGCCTGCGTCGTCGTCGGCTGCCCGCCGCTCATCTCCTACGCGGCGGGCTACAAGATCCCGGATGCGCTGGACGAGATCGCCGTGGCCGGCGCGCTCGCCGGCGGCCCGATCAACGTGACGCGGGCCAAGACCGTCGACCTGCTGGTGCCGGCGGAAGCGGAATTCGTCATCGAAGGGCTGATCAGCACCGAGGCGCTCGAGCCGGAAGGGCCGTTCGGAGAATCGCACGGTCACGTCAATCTGCAGGAATACAACGCCTTCATGGATGTGACGGCGATCACCCACCGCCGCCATCCGATCCTCACCTCGATCATCAGCCAGGTCGCGCCCAGCGAGTCGAGCACGATCCGTCGCTCCGCCATGCAGCCGGAGCTGCTCGACTATTTGAAGTCGTCCATCAACGTCCAAGGCGTCCGCGGCGTGCACATGCATGAGCCGCTTTCGGCCGTGCTCGCCGTCTTCGTCATCCAGTTCGCGCGCGGCACGCCGCAGAGCGAGGTGTGGCGCGGGCTCAACGCCGCCGCCTCGCGCTATCGCTATGCCGGCCGCTGGATCATCGCCGTCGATGACGACATCGATCCGGAGAACACGGATGCCGTGTTCTGGGCGATGTCGTATCGCTGCCAGCCGCAACGCGACCTGAAGCTGGTCGATGATAAGGAAGCCGGACACGGGCCGCGCAATCCGCGCGACGACGGCGCGCTGTCGGCGGTGCTGATCAACGCCACGCTCAAATGCGCCTTTCCGCCGGTGGCGCTGCCGAAGCGTGAATTCATGGAACACGCCCAGGCGTTGTGGAACCGCCTCGGCCTGCCGCCGCTGACGCCGGAGCCGCCGTGGCACGGATACGACCTCGGCGCCTGGACCGAAAACCTCGAAGCCCAGGCAAGCATGGCGACAGCGGGCGACTATTTCGCGCTCGGGGACAGGCTCGCCCGTATGCGCCGCGACGATGTCGCGATGAACACGCCGGTCGAGGCAAGTCCGTTCGATTCCGATCCATGAACCCCAGGCATGACACAGGATGGCACATCACTTGCTTTGTATGCGGCCGGTACCGGCGGAGTAAATGATATGGGCAGAGCCGAATCCGTCGTTCGGCTGCGCGGCGCGCAAGACAAGGCGATCGCCGAGAACGTCATCACGCTCAACGACGTGAGCAAAGTGTTCAAGTCGCGCCAGGCGGAGGTGCGCGCCCTCGACCGCGTGAGCCTGTCAATCCGCGACAACGAGCTCATCTGCCTGCTCGGCCCGAGCGGCTGTGGCAAGTCGACGGTCCTCGGCATGATCGCCGGGCTGATCGAGCCGACCACCGGCAGCGTCGCCATCGACGGCCATTCGGTGGAAGCCGCGCGCAATGCGCGCCAGATCGGCCTGGTGTTCCAGGATGCCGCTTTGCTGCCCTGGCGCACGGTGGCGGAGAACGTCGCGCTACCGCTCGAAGTCGTCCGGATGCCGCGCGCGGAGCGGCAGGCGCGCATCGCCGCGGTGCTCAATCTCGTCGGCCTTGCCGGCTTCGAGCGGCGCTTCCCGCACGAGCTCTCCGGCGGCATGCGCCAGCGCGTCGGCATTGCCCGTGCCTTTTCCTTCGATCCGCGCGTGCTGCTGATGGACGAACCGTTCGGCGCGCTTGACGCCATCACGCGCGATAACATGTCGATCGAGCTGCTGCGCATCTGGGAGCAGCAGCAAAAGACGATCGTCTTCGTCACCCACAGCATCAGCGAGGCGGCATTCCTTGCCGACCGCGTGGTGGTGCTGACCGCGCATCCGGGACGCATCGCCGCGGTGGTTGATATTCCGCTGCCGCGGCCGCGCCATTTCGACATGCGCGACAGCGCCGAGTTCATCGAGCTGTCGCGGCGGCTCCGCAAACTATTGAGCGACGAATGAACGCCTTGTTCGACATCTTGCGCCGTAGCGCGGCCTCGATCGGCACCGTCGTCGGCCTGCTCCTCGCGTGGCAGTTCCTGACCGTGCTGCTGAAGGTACCGACCTGGCTGCTGCCCGCGCCGTCGGCGATCTGGCTCGAATTCCTCAACCAGTCCGGCCATCTCGGCAAGCACATCGAGGCGACCGCCATCGGCGCGATCGGCGGCCTCGCCATCGGCGCGCTGAGCGGGCTGGCGCTCGCCGTGCTCATGGTTCAGTTCCGCACGCTGGAAAAGATCCTGATGCCGCTGCTGGTGATCGACCAGAGCGTACCGAAGCTGGCGCTGGCGCCGATCTTCGTCATCTGGTTCGGCACCGGCACGATGACGCGCATCTTCATCGCCATGGTGATCTCGTTTTTCCCCATGGTGGTGAACAGCATCCGCGGCATGACTACGGTCGACCGGCGCATCAACGATCTGATGACCACCATCTCGGCGTCGCGCTGGGACGTGCTGACCAAGGTACAGCTGCCCAACGCGGTGCCCTACATCTTCTCCGGCCTCAAGGTGGCGGTGCCGTTGTCGATCATCGGCGCCGTGGTCGCCGAATTCATGCAGTCCGATTCCGGCCTCGGCTATCTGGTGCTGGTGGCGGTTGGCAACGTGAACACGCCGATGGTCTTCGTCGCGGTGGTGCTGATGGCGCTGCTCAGTCTCCTGGTCTTTGCGACGGTGTCGGCGGCCGAGTGGCTGATCATGCACCGGCGCTTCAACCACATGATCGCCGAAACGAAGTTGTGACAGGGGCGTAAACAGGGAGAATAGTCATGTCTCGTTCTGCAATGAAAGCGATTGGCCGGACGCTGCTTCTTGGCGGCGCCTTGATGTTCGCATCGAGCCAAAATCTCCATGCGGCCGATACGGTCTCCGTGCGGCTGTCCTACACGCCCTTCGCCGCGCATATTCCGGTTTATGTGGCCAAGGCGAAGGGCTATTATAGCAAGGCGGGGCTGGACGTGAACATCCTGCCGGGCCGCGGCTCGACCTTCGCCGCCATGACGGTCGGCGCCGGCAAGGAGGAATTCGGCATCGCCAACTCGGCGGCGGTGCTTGCCGCGCGCGCCAAGGGCGTGCCGGTGGTGGCGGTGGCGAATCTGCAGCAGGACAACGGCGTCGCCTGGATCGCCACTGTCAAATCCGGGATCAAGAAGGTCGAGGACCTGAAAGGCCACAAGCTTGGCATCTTGCCCGGCAGCACCACCACGATCTTCCTGCAGGCGCTGTTGAAGAAGCACGGCCTCAGCATGGATGATGTGTCGTCCGTGACCTGGCGGCCGGGCACCGACCTGCCGATGCTGCTCGACGGCAAAATCGAATCCGAGGCGACAGTCTACAACAACGAGATCGTCACCTGGAGCATCGAGCATCCGGAGCTCAAGCTCAATGTCTGGCCGATGGCGAGCCTCGGATTCGACACGCCCGGCTATGCACTGGTGACCTATGAAGGCTTGTTGAAGAGCAAACCGGCCATGGTCAAGGCGTTCACGCAGGCGACGCTCGAGGGCTCGAACTACGCGCTCAAGCATCCGCAGGAAGCGGTCGCCATCCTGGTCAAGGCGACGCCGGAGCTGAAAGCCAATATCGAAGCGAAGAAGTGGGAGTCGATCATGAAGGCGACCACGAGCCCGATGACGGAGAAACATGGCGTGGGCGTTCTCGATCGCGCCAAATGGGCCTCGCTTGACGATCTGCTCAAGACCTATGGCGTGATCAAGACCAAGGTCGACCTCGATGCGGTGCTGAAAGACGGCTACCGCTGACGCCACCACCGACGCCGCGCCGATCGCAGGCGCGGCGTTGGCCCTATTCCCTTACCCTTGACGGTGTCGACCATGGCCCGCGCCAAACCGAAGACTTCATCCAAAGCCAAGCAGTCGCGGTCATCGCCCACGCTTCCCGGCATCAGCCCGGTGGTGAAGCCGTGGCCTAAGGGCATCCGTAGCGCCTGTCTGTTCACTTTTGACGTCGACGTCGACGTGACATGGGTGTTCCGGCAATCCAACGATCCCATCGCACTGTCGATGGGACGCTACGAGCCGAAAGTGGCCGTGCCGTTATTGCTGAACATGCTCGACCGGTATGATATCAAAAGCACGTTTTTTGTGCCCGGCTGGGTGGCGGAGAAATACACGCCCATGCTCGAGCAGATTCTCAAACGTGGCCATGATGTCGAGCACCATGGCTATTTGCATGAGCCCCCGAGCACCTTCAAATCGGAAGAGGAAGAAGAGGCCGCGCTGCTCAAGGGCATCGAGACGCTGGAGCGGCTGACCGGCCGGCGGCCGATCGCTTATCGCTCGCCGTTCTGGGAGTTCAGCCCCAACACGATCCCGCTGCTCGAACGGCACGGCTTCCAATACACCGGCGATCTGATGGATACGCTGTTGCCCGACTATCACGTGGTCAATGGCCGCACCACCGACATGCTCAACCTGCCGGGCCATTGGATTCTCGATGATCTGGCGCATTTCTATTATCACATCAGTGCGCGCAAGACGATTCTGTCGTGCCGGCAGGTGCTTGAACTCTACAAGGAGGAGTTCGACGGCATCCGCGCCTATGGCGGCCTGTTCACGCTGACCATGCACCCGCAGGCGAGCGGCCGGCCTTCACGCGTGCTGATGCTGCAGCAGTTCATCGAATATGTCCGATCGTTCAAGGATGTCTGGATCACCAGCCCGCGCGAGCTGGTGGAATATTGGCGCAGCGCACACCCCGCCGACGCGCCGGCAATGGCCTAGGCACGCCGGCCACGACGGGACGGGAAGGACAAGGACGCGACATCATGTCGAGGCACATCATTTCCGATCAGATCATCCCGCCGGGCGAGCCGTGGAGCGGCATCGTCACCAAGGGCCGGCATCTGCGCATCGTCGACCGGGAGGGAAAGCAGGCGGTCGATTTCCTCTGCTACAATCTGCACGACCGCGAGGAACGCTACTTTGCCCCGAACACGCTGAAGGCCGCCGGCACCATTTCGCTGACCAAGGGCCACGTGCTCTATTCCGATCAGGCGCAGCCCCTCTTTACCATCGTCGAAGATACCTATGGCTCGCACGACACCATCGGCGGCGCCTGCAGCGCGCCGAGCAATTTCATGCTCTATGGCGTGCACGACTGTCCCGGCTGCCGCGAGAATTTCCTCAAGGCGTTGGCGCCGCACGGGCTGGGTCGACGCGACGTCGTTCCCAACATCAACTTCTTCATGCGCGTACCGGTCGAAGGCGGTGGCGGCGCCGCCATCGCGCGCGCTGATTCGGCACCAGGTAGCTATGTCGAGCTGCGCGCCGAGATGGACGTGCTGGCGGTGATCTCGAACTGTCCGCAGATCAACAATCCGGCCAACGACTATAACCCGACGTCGATCCAGGTGATCGTGATGGAAAAGGATGAGGCGCCCGATGCTTGATATCACGTTGTCGAACCCGGCGGATCTGCACAGCCCGGTCGGCCCTTATTCGCAGGTGGGCCGCGTCAAGTTTTCCGAGCTGGTCTTCCTCGCCGGACAGACGGCGACCGACAAGGACGGCAACACCGTGGGCGCCGACGACTTCGAGGCGCAATGCCGCCAGGTCTTCGCCAATGTCGAGGCGGCGCTGCGCTCGGTCGGCGCCGGCTGGGGCAACGTGATTCATTTCACCAATTATCTGATCAGCGAAAACGACCTGCCGGGCTTCGTGAAGTATCGGAAAGGCGTCTTTCCCTCGATGTTTCCGCGCGGCTACCCGCCGAACACGTTGCTCTATGTGCACCGGTTGCTGCGCGTCGAGTTTCGCCTCGAGGTGCAGGCGATCGCCGCGCTTTGATGGGATTCCGTGCGGCCTCGCCTTCAAGAGGTTAGACCGGGCGTCCACACCGCCTGGCGAGAAATCAGCACTGCACAATGCGGGTGATCGGGTCGTGAAGTACAAGATTACAGGCCAGCCGCTTCCTTATTCAACTTGCCGCCGCATCACCTGCAACGCCTCGGCTGACCACCGCCTCGGCTTCGGTCTCCACAACTGAGCAGAGGGCAACTCCAAGCCTGCGGGTAACGTCTGCGATTTCGGACGCCAAACCCGCAGCGGCAACGAACCGGTCCGGCCGCAGAACGGCGAATGCCACCTGGTGCGTGCCGAACCAATCTTTGCACACCGTATCGCAATCGCCCACGACCACCAGATCGCCGCCTGTGGTGGCCGGGGCGAACGCGCGCACGGCGGTCGGTGGCACAATCGCCACGAAGCGCGCGCCTATCCCCCGCCAGAATTGAAGGGCTTCGGCATCCATCGCCGCTCTCGGGTCCAGTCCGAAGGAGATGACGGAGAACCAGTTGCCAAGCACGTCGTCGAGGCGGCGCTGGCCACCTTCCGTGTCGCGCACGAAGGGCTGCGGAAACATCCGGCCAATTGGAGAAGGGGCTTTCATTCTGCCTTGGCTCGCAAGGGGCACCACGGCACCCGCCTTGTAGACCGGCATCGGCTTGAACTTCATCTGCAAGATGTAGTTTTTGACGCTTGGAAGCGCGGAGAGCAGAAGCGTCACGACGTCTCGCGTAGCCGCGAGTATCCTATTGGTCGGAGAAAACAGCCGCCCGACCAGCACGGAAATGGAGATCATCGCGGCCGCGTGGCCGCGGCGTTCGGTGTCGTAAGTTTCGAGCAAAGCGGGCGCAACCAGGCCACGAATGATGCCGGTGATCTTCCATCCAATATTGCTCGCGTCGCGAATGCCGCTGTTGAAACCCTGGCCCTGCCAGACCGGCATGAGATGCGCCGCATCGCCGGCCAGAAGGGCGCGGGAGACGACGAACCGGTCGGCAATCCGCGCATGATGCGTGTAGACACGCGCACGAATGATTTGCACGACTTCGGGGTTCGGCAGGACCAGCGACAACAAACGGAGGATACCCTGGTTCGAACTCACTTCCCCGTCGGTCTCATGGTCGAATACAAGAAACTCGAAGCGTCGGATGGCATGCGGCAGCGCCATCGACACGATCGGCCGGCGTGGGTCGCAGAACAGGTAGGCATCCGGAATGCCAAGGGGATCGTCGCGGAGGTCGACCACGAGCCACCGGGTCGAATCGGTGCTGCCGCTGAACCCGACATCCAGGAGTTTCCGAACCGTGCTCCGCCCGCCATCACAGCCGACGATGAATTGCGCACGGATCGTATAGGCATCTCCGCCGGCATTGATCGTCGCATCGACACCCTCCGCATCTTGCCGGAAGGCCTGCAACTCGTGTCCGAACCTGAGCGTGACCTGGTCGAAGCGCGCCAGTTCCTCGAGCAACACTCGGTCAACCGCGGGCTGCACGAAGGCGTTGCGGCGAGGCCAGCCGAAATCGCGCCGCCGCGGCTCCACCGAGGCAAAGCACCGCCCGCGTCGGGTCACATACCGTATCCATTGGTCGGGGATCGTGTGCGGCAGGACGCGGTCGACGACTCCGGCCCCTTGAAAGATGCGTAGCGACTCATCGTCGATACTGACGCCGCGGGGGTAATCGACCAGGTTCGCTTCGCGCTCGACAACAACGGTCCGCACGCCGTAGCCGCCGAGGATGTTGGCGAGTGTCAGTCCGGCCGGACCCGCACCGATAATCAGCACATCGGTCTCGAAGGCCTGTTCTCCCGATCTCACCAGCATGAGCGGCTCGGAGTTATCTGGAGGATCGGACACGGGACGGTCGTGACGTCCCGCGATGCAGCTCCGGGATACTGGCTCCAAGCTGCCGCGAAGTCTCCTCCGCGGCCTCTGCGACCCTCTTCGCGATCAGGTCGCGGCGTCCCGCATTCGTATCGAAAGCCGAAGTGTGCCCCGTGACGTTGATGGACGCCATGACCCGGCCATCTGAGCCGAACACCGGCGCGGCGACGGAGGAAATGCCAATCTCAAAGCCTGAGTCGCTCCACGAAAGGCCCAGCCGGCGCTCGCCCCTGAGCATGTCGAGCAGCTTCTTGAGCGTGTCGGGAGTCTGATCCGTGACGCGTTTCAACTTGACGCCTTTGTAAAGTGCGCGAACCTGATCTTCCGGCCAATGCGCCAGGATAATTCGGCCTGCGTTCACCGTATGCGCGTCGACCCGCGTGCCGATTTGAATGCTGCTCACCAGATGAGCATTGGGAACGCGACGCAGCAGGTACAAGGCGGAGCGACCGTCGAGTTCCGCAAGATGGCTGGAGAGGCCGAGCTGAGCCGTGAGAGCGATCAGGATCGGGTCGGCGATCTTCACAATGTCGGAGCCAAAAAGAGCGCCCGCGCAGAGCCGGCGCACCCCGGGCCCGAGCGCGTAGCCGATGCCTTCGCGGCGGCGCTCGATGATCGCTTCCCGCTCGAGAGTCGCGAGCAAGCGCATCAGCGTCGTGCGGTTGATGCCGATCTCTTTCGCCGTCCGCGACAGCACGCTCACGGTATCTCCTTCGGAGATATGACGCAGGAGCCGGAAGGCGCGCTGCACCGGCGAAACCAGGTATTGGCGCTCCGAAAGGTGTTCCGGAACGATATCGTGTCGAGATCGATAGTGGTACATGGTGGTCGTCAATAAGCCGCCGCCGCGGTTCTCCGCACTTCGGTCTCGCCCGATGGCGTCGACAGATATTTCAGGGACTGCAAAGACGAGACTCCGGCACTGCGCATTGCCGTCAGAAGTTCGGCGTTGAGCTCCCGGGCGGCCGCCCAACCGCGGTAGATGAAAGCGCTGAGCACGTCGACCGAACTGGCGCCGGCCATCAGCACCTCAAGGACATTTTCGCCGGTCATGATACCGCCGTTGGCGCGAATTGCAATTTTCCCCTTTGTCGCCGCTGCCAGCTCACGCACGATCTTCAAGGTTCTGGCAAATGTGGGCTGGCCGCTGATGGTCGCAATGCCGAGCGAGACTCGCGGCTCGTCGCGCTTGAAAATGCCAGGGACATTGATTCCATCGATTCCGAATTTGATAGCACGCAAAGCCAAGTCGACCCTGTTGCTCATGTCTTCATCGCCGTCCGGAAAGGCCAACTTGATGAACAGAGGCTTCTTCCGACGCTTCGCGATTTCCGTCAGCAGCGTTTCAAAGACTGCCGGATCGTGGAATTCGCCGTGGTCCTCGCGGTTATTCGGACACTGCAATCCCAGTTCGATCGCATCGACGTAGGGCTCCAGCAGCTCGAAGGACCGGACGTAGAGTGGTATCGTCGGGGCATCGATGTTCGCAATCACGGGCAACCTGGGTCGCGTCGCGGCATTCGCTCTCAGCCTCGCCGCGCAGGCGTCCACGCCGTCGCTCGGCAGGCCATAGCAATTGCCCAGCGCATTCTCTTCCGGATAACGCAGAAGCCGCGGTTTCGGGTTGCCCGGCCGCCAATCAGGCAAAATAGAGCCGACCGTTATTGCCCCGAACCCGAGATACTGCAAACCCGCGAGCGCTTCAGCATTCTTGTCGAAACCGGGCGAAAGGCAGATCGGATTTGCCAGCCGAAGCGGGCCGAGCGCGACGCTCAGCGACGGGTCGCTCGGCGCAGCAGCCAAACTGCGCCATAGCCATTGCGACCTGAGGGCGGTCTTGGCGACCTCGTGCGCCACCTCGGCATCGATACGGAACAGAGCCGGTCGGAGAAGGCGCGAATAGAGGCTCATCACAAGCTCCCCTCGTCTTCATCGCTGGTAAAGTTCGCTTTCGTGACCTCTTCCCGGACGATAGCGGTGACGTGCTCCCGGAGTCTCGTGAATTCCATCGTTCCCTGGAGATCGAATGATCTCGGGCGCGGCAAAGGAGTCGGAACGATCTCCCGTACCCGCCCTGGATGGCCCGCCATCACAATGACCCGGTCCGACAGATATATCGCTTCCGTGATATCGTGCGTGACGAGCATCACTGTCTTCCGGTCCGCTTCCCAGATTTCAAGCAGGAAATCCTGCATGACCGAGCGCGTCAACGAATTGAGCGCGCCAAACGGCTCGTCCAGGAGCAGGACGGTCGGATTGATCGCCAACACGCTCGCAATGGAGGCGCGCTGCCGCATGCCACCGGAAAGTTGGGCCGGCATATGATGGCGGAAGGCGCCGAGCCCCACTCGGTCGACCAGCGCATCGATATCCGGAGCCTGCTCACGATTGCGGTTGGCGGCAAGCGAAGGACCGAACGCCACGTTCGCACGTACGCTCAACCAGGGAAACAGCGCGCTCTGTTGGAAGACGACGCCGCGGTCCGGCCCCGGCCCAATGATCGGCTTGCCGTCCAGCAGAACCTCGCCTTGCGATGGCGCCTCAAAGCCAGCAAGAAGATTGAGCAGCGTCGATTTTCCGCATCCGCTCGCGCCGACGATCGAGACGAACTCACAGTTTGCAATGTCGAACGTCACGCCCAGAAGAGCCGTCACTTCGCCGGCCGAGCTGTGATACGCCTTCCGCACGTTTCGTAGCGAGAGTTCAGCCATTCAGCGTCTCTAAGCAATTCCAGCCAAGTACGCGGTTTCGGATGTATACGATGACGAGATCGGACGTGAAGCCAAGCAGGCCAATGCTGAACATTGCGGCTATGACCACGTCATTGCGATAGAATTGATAGGCGTCGTTCAGTAGGTATCCGAGGCCACTGCGGACAGCGAGAATCTCCGCGACGACGACGAGTACCCAGGCGATGCCCATGCTCAGCCGTAAGCCGGTCATGATCGACGGAAGCGCGGCCGGAAGAATCACGCGCTGAATCATTTCGCGCCGCGAGGCGCCCATCATCAGCGCCGATTTGTACAAGGTGCGATTCACCTGCCGGACGCCATGCGTGGTGTTCAGAACCGCGGGAAAGAATGCGCCGAGGCCGATCAGGAAGATCGCGGGCTTGTCGCCGATACCAAAGAAGATGAGGGACAGCGGCACCCACGCGGTAACCGGCACGTTGCGCAGAACCTGAATGGTCGGATCGATGGCCTTTTCCATGAGGCGCGAAAGGCCGATCAATATGCCGCAGGAAACGCCGAGCGACGCGCTCCAGGCGAAGCCGGCAAGCACCCGCCACAAGCTGGCGACAGCATGGTCGAACCATGTGCCGCTGTAGCGCGAGGCCTCCCCGGTGAGCCCCGTCACCAGATCGAACCAAACGCTCACCACCTGGCTCGGCGGCGGCAATACGGAGGCCCTCGCGATGCCGAAGGTCACGGACAACTGCCAGACCGCGATGATCCCGACGGGGAACACCAGCGGGATCAGAAACTTCGGCACGACCGGACGGCGCGAGCGGGATTGACCGGCATCCCCGGATTGGGCCGTTGCGCGGGCCTGCAGCGACAAGAAGCGGTTCCTCAGAACGTTCGTAACTTGGATTCGGGCTGACCGGTCGTCTTCTCCAGGAATGTGAAGTTCACGTATTTCTCCACCTCGCCGGAGAGATCGCGTTTGGTCCAACCCACATTCGCCATTTCCTTGGCGGTACGCTTGATATCCTCGATCACGATGTGCGGCGTGATATGAACGAACTCACGCTGGTCCAGTTCGACCGCGGCCGGCGGGAAGCCTGATTTCTGCTTTTCGTAGGCGATGCGCTTCGACACGTCGCCCATGAACAGGCCCATGGCGCCGTAGAATGAATCGACCACCTTCTGCACGACGGCCGGCTTGTTTTCGATGAGGTCGTTGCGCACCGCGAAGCCGAGTTCCCACCGGCCGTAGCCATCACCATAAAGGTGCTCGAACAGCTTGCCGACATGCTTCACCATGGCGAGCGCGGCGAAGGAGGAGATGGTGACGACGAAATCGACCTGCCGGCCATCGAGCGCGCGGACATGATCCGGGAAGGTGACGTTGACGATGTCGACGTCCTTCTCGGGGCTCAGCCCGTTCTTCGTCAGGAAGGTGATGAGCTTCAGGTGCTGCTGAGAGCCGGTCGGCACCCCGAACTTGACCTTGGAACCCTGCGACTTACGTTTATTGACCAGGGCGATAAAGCCGGCGGCATCGCCTTTTTCGACGGGAACGTCGGGATTGGCGACGATGACGTTGTAGCCGCCGGCGTAGCCGATCACGACCGAGAGCTTTATTCCCTGGTCCATCGCACGAACGATGTGCTGCGCGGTGATGTTACCCAGGTCGAGTTCCTTTTGCGCCATCGCGAGGATCACGGACGTCGCGTCGTTGAACGTGCGTTGGTCGTAGCGCAACCCGTATTTGGCCTGCACCTCGGCGAGCCCGACCTTGATCGCGCCGATCGCGCCGCGCTGGACGCCGACCTGCAACTCGATCGGCTCATCGGCGAACGATGCTGAGGTTCCAAGGCCCGAGATCAGCGGCACAAGCCCAGCAGCTCCCGCCGTTCGAAGCAGATTCCGTCTCGACCACTGAGTCATTACCGTCTCCCTGAAGGCTTGCCGCCGATGTTCAAATTTGAACGGTACGTTCATACTCTGAGCAAACGCTAACACAGGCGAGTCGCCAGTCAAGGCGCGCAGGTGCGGCACGATGCCGGCAGCGATGATGAAAAATGCGGCGTTGCGCACGTCCAGCGCGCAATGCTGATGAACGCGCGCTTGCTACTGGCAGGGATGCGGCAACGGACCAATCACTGGATTCCCCGGTCCCACGCGAATGAGCAGGCTCACTCGATCTCAATGGATCAGATGCTCGTCGCCTGCTCGCCAGTCGGTGGTTCGACGCCCAGATAGGCTGCCATGACCTGCGGATCGGATAGGACGACTTCGGGCGTCCCCTCCGCCAGACTGCGGCCATAATCGAGCACATGGATACGGTCGGCGAGGTCGGCGATCATCTGCATGTCGTGCTCGATCCAGATCATCGTCATCTTCAATTCGTGCTTGATGCGCAGAATGAAACGCGCGAGGTCCTCGCGCTCCTCGCGGTTGAGCCCGGCCGACGGCTCGTCGAGCAGCATGAGGGCGGGCTCGAGCGCGAGCGCACGGGCAAAGCCGACCAGCTTCTGCAAGCCGAACGGCAGACTACCGACCGGGGCATGGCGGTAGCGCTCCAGCTCCACCACGTCGATGATGCGCTCGACAGCTTCGCGGTGCGCGATCTCGGCGCGACGCACGCTGGGCAGGAAGAGCATCTCGGCCCACGGACTGGTGCCGATGCGAGCGTGCCGTCCGGTCAGCAGATTGTCGAGCACGCTCATCTGCGGGAACAGCTCGCCGTGCTGGAAGGTGCGGGCAAGGCCAAGGCGGGCGATGTCGTGCGGCGCACGGCCGGCTATGTCTAGGCCACGGAAGCGGATGACGCCGATGCCGCGATAGATTCCGCTGATGCAATTGAGCACGCTGGTCTTGCCGGCGCCGTTCGGGCCGATGAGCGCGAACAGCTCGTTCGGCTCGATCGCGAAGGACACTTCGTCCAGCACGGTGAGGCCGCCGAAGCGCAGGCTCAGTTGCTCGATCGCGAGCTCAGCCATACCACCTCCGCGATCGCCGGTACTGCTTGACCTCGCGGTAGCTGCGCCGTTCGCCGCTCGCCTGGCCGAGATAGAACTGTTGTACGTCCTGGTGGCCGGAAAGGCGCGTGCGGTCGCCGTCGAGCACGACGCGGCCGTTCTCCATGACATAGGCATGGTCGGCGATGGCGAGCGCGGCGGCCGCGCTCTGTTCCACCAGCAGGATGGCGGTGCCGAGCTCGTTGCGGATGCTGGTGAGCCGTTGCATCAGGTCCTGCACCACCACCGGCGCCAGTCCGAGCGAGAGTTCGTCGACCAACAGCAGGCGCGGTCGGCACATCAGCGCACTGGCGATCGCCAGCATCTGTCGCTCGCCGCCCGATAGCAGCCCGCCAACGCGGTGGCGCAAGGCGGCGAGCTTCGGGAAGAAATGATAGACCTGTTCGTCGAGCCGGCGCCGCTCGGCGTCGTCGGCCGCGCGCGGCACTGGCGCGGCGAGGTTTTCCGCCACGGTCAGATTTGGAAACACCTTCTCGCGCTCGGGCACCAGCACGATGCCGCGCGTCGTAATCTGGTGCGGTGGCCGGCTCTCGATGCGCGCGCCCTCGAAGACGATGGCGCCCTCGGTGACCCGGGCATCGTCGATACCGAGAAAGCCTGAAATGGCACGCAGCGTTGTGGTCTTGCCGGCGCCATTGGTGCCGAGCAAAGCGACGATTTGCTTGTCGTGCACCGCCAGTGTCACGCCCTGCACGGCGGTGATCGCCCGCTTGTAAACGACCTCGATCTTCTCGACCTGGAGCAGCGGCTCACTCATTTACGCGCTCCGGCGAGCGGGCGATATTTGAACGGCCAGAGCAGGAAGTAGCTCTGTACGCGCTGCCAGATGCCGACGAGGCCGAGCGGCTCCAGCACAAGGAACAGCACCATGACCACGCCGAAGGCGGCATAGTTCACCGCGAACACGTCGCCGGCGAGCTTCTGCACATTGGGCAAGAGATTGAGCAGCGCCTCGATCGCGTAGGGAAACAGCGTCACGAAGGCGGCGCCGAGCAGCGCGCCCAAGAGCGATCCCATGCCGCCGATGATGATCATGGCGACATATTGGATCGACAGATAAAGGTCGAAGGCCTCGATCGAAACGAAACCGCGGTAATAGGCGAACAGGCAGCCGGCGACCGAGGTCATGCTTGAGGTGATGACGAAGGCGAGCAGCTTATAACGCGCGATGCTGATGCCGAGCGCCTCCGCCACGGTCTCGCGCGCGTGGATGGCGCGCCAGGCGCGGCCGCTGCGGCTGCGCAGCAGGTTGATGCAGATCAGCAGGCTGATCGCCGCGGCACCGAGCAGCACGAAATACCAGGCGCGGCCGTCGGTGAGCTGATAGCCGGCGAGGCTCGGCGGATCGAGGATGATGCCGGTGGAATAGCCGCGCTTGGTTTCGTACTCGCCGCCGAGGTAGATGACGATGAAATGCAGCGCCAGCGTGCTGATGGCAAGATAAAGGCCGCGCAATCGCAGAGACGGCAGGCCGAAGACGAAGCCGAGCACGACGCCGGTCATCGCCGAGGCCGGCAGCGTCAGCCAGAACGGCGCGTGGACTTCGCGCGCCAGGATGCCTGTGGTGAAGGCGCCTGCGGCGAGCAGGCCGGCATGGCCGAGCGAGATTTGCCCGGCATAGCCGGTGAGCAACATCAGTGCCAGCGCGCCGATGCTGGCGAGGAACACCTGGCAGGAGAGATCGAGCACGAAGGGCGAGGCGAGGAACGGCAGCACGGCGAGGACGAGAACAAGGACTGCGAGGCTCCCGCGCTCGGTCCGCGTCTGCAGAAGCGCGAGGTCCTGCGCGTAGCCGGTGCGGAAATAGCCGCTGGCGCGAGGCGGCGGCCTAAACACGGTCGAGCTCCTCGCGGGTGCCGAACAGGCCCCAGGGTCGCACGATCAGCATGGCAACCAGCACCAGGAAGGGCACCACGTCGGATAACAGCGGATCGACGTAATAGATCAGCAGCACCTCGGCCGTGGCGATGATCACGGCGCCGAACAGCGCACCGACCAGGCTGTCGAGCCCGCCCACCAGCGCGGCCGGAAAGGCTTTCAATCCGATCACCGGCATGCCGGTGGTGATGCCGGAATCGAGCGCCATCAGGATGCCAGCGAGAGCCCCGGTCAGCGTCGACAGGCTCCAGGCCAGCGCATAAACGCCGTGCAGGTTGATGCCGCGCTGCGCCGCCAGCAGCGGGTTCTGTCCGGCCGCGCGCATGCGCATGCCCCAGCGCCCGAAGCGCAGGAAGAAGAACAGCGCGCCGTAGACTGCGATATTGGTGGCGACCAGCACCGCCGACCACAGCGAGACGCGCGCGCCGCCCATCAGCACCAGCGAGGGATTGGCAAGCCCGAGCGCCTGCGCTGGATACTGCTGTTGCGAGGACCAGACTAGCACGATCATGCCGCGCACCAGGATGCCGAGCGCGACGGTCGTCAACACGGCTGCTAGCACCATCTCGCCGGTCATCTTGCGCATGAGAAAGACATAGACCAGCGCGCCGGTGGCGATGCTGAGCAGGATGGCGGCGGCGAGCGCCATCACCGGATGGCCGTTGAAGAGCGAGGCTGTCGCCAGCACCAGATAGGCGCCGAGCATCATCAATTCGCCGTGCGCCAGATTGAGCACGCGGCTGACGCGATAGATCAGCACATAGCCACAGGCGATGAGCGCGTAGATCGAAGCGAGGACGATGATATTGACGAGAAGTTGCAAGGGTGGTTCCGGATTTGAGCGCGGTTCTCCCTCGCCCCGCTCTTGCGGGGAGAGGGTCTGGGTGAGGGACATTTACGACAGCTCAGCTAAGCTGAAACGCCCCCTCACCCGCCCGCGCTTCGCGCGGTCGACCTCTCCCCGCGAGCGGGGAGAGGTAAGCCACTCACTTCACCGCGTAAGTCTTCCAGTCCTGCACGCGCTCAATCTTGCCGTTGCCCCACTTGTAAACCCGGTAATAGAGCTCCGTACGGAAGTGGTTGTTCTTGGTCCACACGATCGGGCCGCCGCGCAGGCCCTTGGTGTCGACCTTCAGGTTCTCCATCGCGCTTTGCAGCTTGGCGCGGTCGGCCTCGGCGCCCGCCCCCTTGAGCGCCGCCTCGATGGTCATTCCGGCGATCCAGCCCTCGGTCATAGTCTGCGCCGGATATTTGGCATTCGCCTTTTTGGCCGCCGCCTCGATCTCCTTCTGGATCGGCAGGCCATCCTGGAACATGGCGTTGGAGTTGACGGTGTAGAACTTGCCGTCCTTCAGCCGCGCCAGTTCGCTCTCCGCCTCGAGATGACCCCAGGCGATGTAGTCGCCACTCCAGCCGAGCTTGCGCAGCGCTTCCAGCGTGCGCACCTGCGTCACCCACGGAGCCCAGGAATAGACCCAGTTCGGTCCGGCGTCCTTGAGCTTAGTGGCGAACGAAGTGTAGTCGGCGGTCGGCGGCGGGATCACCTCCTCGTCGACCGGCGTCATGCCCATCTTCTTGGACAGGCCCATGGCGTAATCCATCTCGCCGCGCGAGAGCGGAATCGCCATGGCCGAGAAGCCGATCTTCACTGGACCCTTGGCATGCGCCTTGACGAAATCGAGCGTGGCGTTGCTGTCGTAATGGGCGGCATAGCCGGTGGTGCAGAACTCGAGCTTGGCGGCCGGCGGATAGACGCTGGGCGGGCACACGCCGCTCGCGAACAACAGCGGCACGCCGGCGCGCTTGGTCTCGGCGATCACCGGCGCATAGGTCGAGGATAGGCTGGCATTGATCATCAGGATCACGTTGTCCTGGGTGATCAGCTTCTTGGTATTGGCGGCGGCCTTCGAGGGGCTGGCGCCGTCATCCTCGATCTCCAGCTTGATCTTATGGCCGTTGACGCCGCCCGCGGCATTGACGCGGTCGATATAGATGCGCATGGCGGCGACCGCCGGCGTGTAGGTGCTGGACACCGGGCCGGTCAGCGCGCTGGTCACGCCGATCACGTAATCCTGCGCCGCGGCCGGCAGCGCGAAGGCGGTGGCCGCTAATGCAGCGAGCAAGGTCCTCTTGAGCATTTCACTCCTCCCCTTTTCATACCGTTTGTATCGTGTCGCGGTCGTTACATCGTCAGAGCGCCGCCGGCGCCGGCGGCGATCAGCCGTTCCTCACTGTCGTCGTACATGGCCTCGATCAGTTGCGCGAAGCGCTCGTACATCAGCTTGCGCTTGACCTTGCGCGTCGGCGTCACCGGCTCGCCCTCCTCTTCCGGATCGAGCTCCTTGGGCAGAATGCGGAAGGATTTGATCTGCTCGACGCGCGCGAGCTCGCCATTGGCCTTGTCGATCTCGGCCTTGATCAGCGCCTCGACGCGCGGATGTTCGATCAAGCTGGCAAAGCCGGTATAGGAAACGTCATGCGCGCGCGCCCAGTCGGCGACGGTATCGAAGTCGATCTCGACGATGGCGGTGAGATACTTGCGGCCGTGGCCGAACACGATCGCCTCGGCCACATAGGGGCTTGCGCGTAACGTGTTCTCGATGAAGGAGGGCGAAACGGTCTTGCCGCCAGCGGTGACGATGAAGTCGCGGGCGCGGTCGATGAGCCGCAGCGCGCCGTCGCGCCATTCGGCGACGTCGCCGGTGTGCAGCCAGCCGTCGGCATGCAGGACTTCGCGCGTGGCTTCCTCGTTGCGCCAGTAGCATTCGAACAAGTCGGGGCTGCGCAGCAGCACCTCGCCATCGGCGCCGAGCGTGACCTCAACGCCGTCGACGGGCGGGCCGACAGTGCCGGGGCGCGGAAACGGCCCGCGCTGGCCGGCGATGATGCCGCCGGCTTCCTCGGTCTGCCCGTACATCTCGACAACGTTGACGCCATACATGTGCCAGAGCGCGGTGGTCTCGGCCGGCAGCGCCGCGCCGCCGCTGACCACCAGTTCGACATGGGCAAAGCCGAGCTTGTTGAGGATCGGCCGGTAGATCAGCGCATGCAGTACCGCATTGAAGGCCGCCTGCGCCGTGTTCGCCGTGCCCTCCCAGCGCCGCCGCACGAAGCCGCGCGAGAAGCGCATGGCGCGCTCGTAGATGAAGCGCTTGAGCGCGCTCGAATTGAGCATGCCGACGAGAACGTGCGAGGCGAATTTCTGCAGATAGCGCGGCACCGTGAACAGGACCGTCGGCGCCACCTCGAACAGCGTCGTGGCGAAATCCTCCGGGTCCTCGCCGAAATGCGGCACCAGGTTCGAGATCAGCGGCAGGGTGATGGCGACGTCGCGGCCGAGCACGTGGCACATCGGCAGATAGACGACGGTGCGGTGGGTTTTTTCGCGCAGGGTCGGATACTGCGCGACAACGGTGTCGGTGGCGGCGAGATGCTTGCCGTGGGTGACCAGCGCGCCCTTCGGCGCGCCGGTGGTGCCGGAGGTGTAGACGATGAAGGCGGGATCCTCGGGCTTGAGCCGGGCCACCTGCGTTTCCAGCCAATCGAGGCCGGGGGCATCGACGGTTTCGCGCATCGAGGCGAAGCTGCGCAGATTGGGATGCGCGTAATCGAACATGGCCGAATCGTCGAGTACCAGGATCGCGCGCAGGTCCGGCAGCGTGTCGGCGAATGGCAGGATCTTGTCGACATATTCCTGGTCTTCCGCAATGAACAGACAGGCGCCGCCATCACGCATCTGGTAGTCGACCTCGGTCGGCGCGGCGGTCGGATAGATGCCGTAGACGATGGCGCCGAGCGATTGCGCCGCGAGATCGCAAATCATCCACTTTTCGCAGACGTCGCCCATGATTGCGACGCGCTCGCCGCGCCCGACGCCGAGTTCCTGCAGAATGCGCGCGGCCTGCGCCACGCGCAGCGCGTAGTCGTGCCAGCTTCGTTCGCGGTAGATGCCGAAATGCTTGGCGCGGAAGGCGACCGCTTCCGGCGACGCGCGTGCGTGCTCGCACAGCAGCCGCGGCGCGGTGGTGCGGCGCAAACATTCGCGATCGACCGTGCCCGAGGCGGTCATGCGGCACTCTTGGTTGGCCGGTTGTTGGCGCGTTTCCTCTGGCAGAAATTCTATAGCTTAATCGAATTCTGAGTTTAGTGCGCCGGGCGACGCCGGGCGGGCGCCCGGCGGCGGCGGCGCGGCGCGGGACGCGCGCTCACCGGCTGCGTTACGCCGTCGACCACCAGCCGGGCGAACTCGTGGCTGATGCGTTGGATGCTGACATTTTCCCTGCGCTGCCAACTCGATGCCGCATTGCACATGCCGAGAATGGCGAGCGTAGCCAGCCGCGGGTCGAGATCCGCGCGAAATTCGCCTTTGGCGATACCTTCGCGGATCACCCCCTCGAAAATGCGCTCGAGGCCGCGCGACCAGCGGCCGATGCGCCGCCGGCTTTCGGCCGGCAGGTGCTGGCGCTCGTTGAGGAAGACCCTGACGAAATCGGCGCGGTCGATCAGCGGGGTGAGGTGCGAATGGATCAATAAAGACAAGCGTTCCCGCGCGCTCTCCGGGCGGGCGGCAATTGCCTTGGCGGCCTCGAAGAAGCCCTCGACACCCTTCAGGCAGACAAGCGCGAGGGCGGCCTCCTTCGAGGAGAAATAGTAATAGAGGCTGGCCTGGCGGATGCCGAGCACGTCGGCGATATCCTGGGTGGTGGCGCCGTGGAAGCCGCGCTCGGCGAAGACGCGGGCGGCCGCCTCGATGATCTGCGGCGCACGGCGGCGGCGGCTGGCGACGCGGCGCGTCGCGGGAAGGCTGATGAGGCTCATCGCGTTTCGTCGGGCTCCGGCCGCGGCAGGCGTCGGACGGCGGCAAAATAGAGCGAGGCGGCCTCCGGCGCCAGCAAGGCCATTGTCTTGTGCCACGACGGCGATCTAAATTCCATCTATCGAGCTATAGAATATTCAGGGAGATCGCCCGCATGGCCCCGCGCCCCCAAGGCCGCCCGCCGTTCCGAGCCGACCATGTCGGCAGCCTCTTGCGCCCGCCGGCCTTGCGCCAGGCATTCCGCCGCCACGCCGCCGGCGAGATCGGCGATGCCGAATTCACCGCGCTGCAGGACCGGTGCATCCGCGACGTGGTCGCGATGCAGCAGGAGGTCGGCTTGCAGGTGGTGACCGACGGCGAGTTCCGGCGCGGCTCCTATTGGGGGCGCTTCGTCGAGCGCACCGACGGCTTCGTGATTAAGCCGGCCACGTTCAAATTCCGCAACGATCAGGGCGACGAGGTCGAGTTCACCGCCCCCTATGCGACCGGCAAGCTACGGCATGTGCAGCCGCTGGCGCTCGACGAATACGAGTTCTTGCGCGGCGTGAGCACGGTGACCGCCAAGATCACGCTGCCGGCACCCTCGACCATGCATTTCTACCGCTGCAACGATTTCGCAGACCCGGCGATTTATGCGAATGACGAGGGCTTCTTCGCGGACCTCGCCGCCATCTTCCGCAAGGAGATCGCTCTGTTGGCGGCGGCCGGCTGTCGCTACATCCAACTCGACGAAGTCGCCATCGCGCTCCTCTGCGATCCGGCGATCCGCGCGCAGGTCGAGCGCGCCGGCGGCGCGCCCGACACGCTGGTCGATCGCTATATCGATAGCATCAACCAGGCGGTGGCCGACTGCCCTGCCGATGTGGTGGTCGGCATCCATATGTGCCGCGGCAATTTCAAGGGCCATTATATCGGCGCCGGCGGCTATGAATCGGTGGCCGAGCGCTTCTTCGTCCAATCCAAGGTCAACCATTTCCTGCTCGAATACGACACGTCGCGCGCCGGCGACTTTGTGCCGCTGCGCTTTGTGCCGAAGGACAAGGGCGTGGTGCTCGGCCTGATCAGCTCGAAGACGCCGATGCTGGAAAGCCTCGACAGCCTCAAACGCCGCACCGAGGAGGCAAGCCGCTATATCGACCTCGATCGGCTCGCCATTAGCCCGCAATGCGGCTTTGCCAGCACGGTGGCCGGCAACCCGGTGACCGAGGCGGACGAGCGCGCGAAGCTCACGCTGGTCGTTCAGGCCGCCCACAGCATCTGGGCCTAACTGGCCACAGAGATCCAAGTGGAAACAAAGCCGACGGCCGCAACAAAAGTGAACCGGAGCAGACATCCGGGTTCAGCGTCAGATATTCCCGTCATGCGGGGATTCCGGTCGAGATAGCATCACCCCACCGCCGCTTGCCGACCGCTCTGCCATACTACAACGTCCTCGCCCGTTCAGCAGGAGAACTCGCATGGCCGCCCCCGAAGAGATCGACGCCGACATGCTTGCCTTCTGGAACGGGAATGGCGGCCACACCTGGGTGGCTCGACAGGAGTATACCGACATCACGCTCACGCCGGTGACGGAGGCGTTGCTCGCCATTGCCGCACCGCGCACCGGCGAACGGGTCGTGGATATCGGCTGTGGCTGTGGCGCGCCCACACTCGAGTTCGCGCGCGCCGTCGGTCCTGCCGGCCGCGTGGCGGGGTTGGACGTCTCCGGGCCGATGCTGGCCGAGGGTGAGAGGCGCGCGAGCGCCGCCGGCATCGCCAATGTCGATTGGCGGCAAGCCGATCCCGCTACGACGGCGCTGGACGAATATGATTTGCTGGCCTCGGCTTTCGGCGTGATGTTCTTCGGCGATAGGGTGGCGGCCTTTACCAATATGCGCCGCGGTGCCGCTCCCGACGCGCGCATGGCGCTCGTGTGCTGGCGCACGCTGGCCGAAAACCCGTGGATGGAGGTGCCAATGACCGCGGTCGCGCAGCACTTGCCGCCGCGGCCGAAGCCGGTCCCAAACGCTCCCGGAATGTTCGCCTTCGCCGATCCGGAACACGTCACCGAGGTTCTCACCGCGGCCGGCTGGGCGCCGCCGCGCTTCGAGAAGCTCGACATGGATCTCGACATCGCCGCCGGCCGCGGGCTGGACGAGGCCGTGGTCCAGTCAACCCAAATCGGCGCCGTCAACAGTTGGCTGCGCAATCAGCCGGCAGACGTCGTCGCGGCCGCCACCGCCTCGCTCCGCGAAGCGCTGGCGCGCCATGCCGACGGCGCGACCGTACGCCTGCCCGGTGCGATGTGGTTGATCAGCAGCGCGCCCGCCTGAACGAGCACCGCCTTTAACCGACTTTTTGTGCACCGCATGAGCCCGCCCCTGTGTCCGAAGTGGCGGCTTCGACCGGGTCATTTGCCCTTAGAGCGTTCGGGTCGCGCGTTCTGTATTGCCAATGAGTTCAGTTGTTTGTTTGAACAACTTTCGCCACCTGTCCTGAGATAGCAATATTTTCAATACGGCGCCTTCGGTGCAGTATAGCTCAATTCTATCGTTTCGACGTGTCCGCACTCGGGGCAACGATAGGTTCTCAGTTCAGGCATTGCGCCGACACGCGGTTCTTTCCATACCAGGGTCAAGCCCTCGCCATTGCAGGTGCAGTCAGGCGGAAGAGTTTGAAACTGAGGTTGGTCGGAGGCCATGCTCAAGGATAGGACCTGAAACGACATCGCCAACTCTGTAAATCCCCCAGGGGAGATAACGACACAAAGAGCTTGCAGAGGAAATCGGAACCACATTGGCGTGACGGGCTGTTCACCAAAGCGGGCTTTTGCTCGTTCTCTGCGTCCGTCACTGAAATAAGCGGTTGCTATAAATTATTGTCGCCTTTGAGGTCGGCGCCTTACAGAATTCTGACACCCCGCAGTCACGATTACGTTTCTAAGTACAATAGACGGGCCGATACCGGGCAATAGAGCTCATCCTCACTTTAGGTCATCGAAATACCAATGTTACTCGGCGGCCATTTGCAACTCCTGAAATGGTGCAGAAGGGGTCATCGCCGCGGGCGGGAAAATGAGCACAAACAGAGCGCCGCCTCCCGGGGCATCATCGACCCGCACTGAGCCGTGCAACGCTTGCATGACCTGATAGACAATGGCCAATCCCAGCCCGGCGCCTCCGCCGCTTCTGTCGCCACGCCAAAAACGTTCGAAAACCTTTACGCGTTGTTCGACCGGAATGCCTGGACCGTGATCCAGAACCTCGACCGACGGGCAGTTGGTGACGCGAATCCGGACCGATGTTCCGCTGGGTGTGTGTCGTATGGCATTTTCAATGAGATTGCCGAGCGCGGCTCTCAGCGCGAACATGCTGGCGCGAACCGTAACCGGCTCATCACTGCGGATGAGCTCTATGCTCTTGCCGGAGGCCAGCGCGAGCGGCGCCAGATTCCCCGCAATATCGGCGGATGCTTCGTTCAATTCGATGATGCCATCCGGATTGGCAGAAAGGGTCTCGAGCCGCGAGGCCAGCAGTAGCTGCGATACAATTCGGCTCATATGCTCGACGTCCGGCCGGAGCTGAGCGGCGGTGTCTTCGTCTTTCAGCATATCCACGTTGGCCATCAGGACGGCGAGCGGGGTGCGCAGCTGATGCGCGGCATTGGCGTTGAACTCACGTTGCTGCTGCAGTCCCTGTTCCAGATGATCGAGCGCCGTGTTCATCGAGCGAACCAGTGGCAGCACCTCAAGCGGCACCTCATCGACCGGAAGTCGGACATTGGCGTTTGCCGGCCCGATCAATTCGGCCAAAGTGGATATCATTTTTATCGGCGCGATCGCGCGCCTGACGATCCATATGCTGATCCCCAACAGGACAAACAAAAACAGGAATTCGAGCCAATCGCCATCTGTGATGAATTCATCTACGACGGCTTTGCGAAGGTATGCGGGCTCTTTCGCCTGCCGCTCGACCTGAATGACGACGACGCGTTGCCCAATCAACGCGCGCAACGCGGTGCCGAATACGCGCAGCGGTCCGGGACCGTCGGGATCGTAACTGTAGAATTTCCTGCGGTCATGCCCGAAGGCCGGCAAAGGCGCGACCATCATCCCGCTGTCGAAAAGATATTGCCCGTCTTCGTCGCGTACGGCGTACCGATAATGGCTGTCCGGCCCGGAATAAGCCTCGGACAGCCGCGGCGGCAAATCCAACGAAATCGAATTGTTGGCGTCAATCTTCAAATGGTCCGCGATCACTTCCGCCTGGTCAAGCAGGGCCTCCTGGCGCAACTCCTTGTCGGCCCATTCGGTCTTCAAATAGAGCCAACCGAGCCCGCACAGGCTGGCGACCACCATTGTCGCCGTCAGGCCGAGACTGATCCGCCGCGTGATCGAATAAGGCCTCACGCCGTATCGTCCTTCAGCAGGTAACCGATCCCGTACAATGTATGAATGGAGCAGCCCGCGCCAATCGATCCGAGCCTGCGGCGGAGGCGCGAAATCAGAACTTCAATGCTGTTGGGGCTGACATTCTTGCCCAGGCCATAAAGGCTGTCCTCCAGACCGCTCTTGGCGACGATCTGCCCCTCCCGGCGCATCAATAATTCTAGCGCCTCGACTTCGCGCACGGAGAAATGCACGCTGTTGCCGTCGACCATCACCTGCCGCGAAACAGTCTGCAGTTGTAAATGACCAACCGTTAGGACGCCGCCCAGCGTCCGGCCCGGGCGTCGCAGCAAGGCGCGCAGCCGTGCAGCCAGCTCTGTCATGGCGAAGGGCTTCACGACGTAATCGTCGGCGCCGGCATCCAGTCCGGTTACGCGGTCGTCGATCCCGTCGCGCGCCGTCAAGATCAGAATCGGCGGGGCCGACTTTCCGCCTCTCAAGTCGTTGATCACATCCAGTCCATCCCGATCGGGTAGGCCTAGATCGAGAACGATTGCATCGTAGGTGATGGATTTGAAGGCGTTCAAACCGTCGCGCGCGGTCGAAAATGCGTCGACTCCGAACCCGCGCCCAGCCAGCCCTTCAACGATCGAATTGGCTAGGCGGCTATGGTCCTCGAACAAGAGAATGCGCATGGATATGGCAAAGACGCATGATGTGCCCCCATCATGAATATAATTTAACACCTCGCGTCGGCCGCTGATAGTGGCTAAATGCGCTTAAATACTCCATTTTTGGCAGCATTTTCAATATTGATTGCTGTTTTCATGAAGAGATTAGGAACGGCCCCCTTGCGCGCCTCAGTTGGATAATCGCGTTGAGACCGGCACCGATTGTGAGCTGCTTGTGGGCGCATGAGTGGCGGATGACGCACGCGTAGGCGCGCTTCACGCCGCTCTTAGCCGACATCGTAAACAAGTGCGCATCTGAAGGCGGCGATGGAAGCCGAACGGCGTATCACGTTGCGGCACGCCGGCCTTGCAAAACTGCCTGCTCATTTCCCACTCGTTCGGGAGAGGGATGCTGGACGGACTCTGTCAGAATTCTGTAAGGTTTCATCGTGGCGCCCGACGATCAGTCATTTGTAAGAAAAACGACCGGATTCTGTCAGCTGTCAGGTTTCTGCAAGCATGCGCCACTAACCTGACTGCAATAGGAGCAAGCTTGCTGGTTTGAGGGCGACGCGCGACATCGATCATGCGATCGACACGCGCGGCGATAATCTTTTTTCGGCTCATAACACAACAGGTGTGACTTAAATGCGGGCGCGTTTCTAAAATAGATGAGATGAGTATGTTTAAATCGTCATTGCTTGATTTTTCTCAAACGCATCACCGCATGGCGGAGCAATTGTCTCGCGAGGTTCTTCGCAGCGAGCTGCAACTTCATGACTAAGAGATGCGATCAGTCAACAAACATGCGACGCCGAATGCGCGGTCAACAACACAAAATTTCGGTCTGACGGTGTCGACATGAGGATGAGAAAGTCAGCTTCGCTTTGCTTGATTGCAGCATGGCATGACCCTCAAGCGCCGATCCCTCATGCGCACTGGAAGTTTAACGAAACGAGCATGGGCAAGTCCGCGCAGTTCGAAAGGCATGCGATGACTGCGCGATCAGTTCGTGACCGATCGTCGGGTTGTGGAGGGTAGATAGTATGCTTGGCGGCAAAGTGCTGTTTGGTCGGCTGAAGTCTCATTGCGCGACTGCACTACTGACATTTCCCAGTGCATTTGTCGGCGTGGTGGCCATGGGAGCCGCAGCGATTGGTCTGAGCGGGCCGGCGCAAGCTTTGCCGAGCTTTGCACGTCAGACCGGACAGCCCTGCGGGGTGTGTCACACCGATTATCCCGGACTGACGCCGTATGGCCGTCTCTTCAAGATGAACGGCTACACCGCAGGCGGCGGCAGGTTCAAGACCGCGCCGTTCTCGTTCGGGAATAACGACGCGACCAAAGCTTTGGCTGCCTATGCCAACAAGACTGACAATACGGCAGGCGCCGTTCAGACGAAGAGTGATGCGAAAGACACCAGGGACGTGTGGGTGCCGCCGATCGCGGTGATGGCCGTGTTGGGCTACACGCACACGCAGCAGCCTCAGGATGCCGGCGGCATCGCGCCTTATCGGACCAACGATAATCTGACGATGCCGCAACTAAGCTTGTTCTGGGGCGGCGCGGTGACCGATCACATCGGCGCCTTTTCGCAATGGACCTATGACGGGCGCAGTGCATGGGGCTGGGACAATCAGGACGTCCGTTATTCCAACACGGGCATGCTGGGCTCGATGGATGTCATTTATGGCATCTCCGCCGACAACAATCCGACCATGGGCGATCCATGGAATACCGTGCCGGCCTGGGGCTTCCCCTATATGGATGCCGGCGATCCCATCATGCCGGGGCCGGCCGCTTCCACGCAGATCGACGGCGGCATGGAACAAGCGGTGGCCGGGGCCGGCGGCTATGCATTCTTCAACAATCTCGTCTATGTGCAACTGTCCGGCTATCACGCAATCAATCCCGACACGCTCGGCCGGCTCGGCGCCGGCCCGCCGGGCGCGGGGAATATTAACGGCATAGCTCCGTATTGGCGCGTGGCGGTCGAACCACATTGGGGCCGACATTGGCTTGAATTCGGCAGCTTCGGCATGTCGTCCAGGGTCCATCCCTGGAGCGATCCGGATAACTTCATTCAATCCGATCAGACCGATCGTTACACCGACGTCGCCTTCGACACGCAATATCAGTACCAGGGCGACAATTATTGGCTGACGCTGCGCGGCACCTACATCCATGAGTACCAGTCGCTAGATGCGAGCTTTGCCTTAGGCAATGCCGCCAATCTGTCGAATACGCTGAACACGCTCAAGCTCTATGCCTCGGTTGCCTACGGCAACGACAACAGGTTCGTGCTGAGCGGCCAATATTTCGATACCTGGGGCTCGGAAGACACGGGATTGTATGCGGACAATCCCGGCTGCGCGTGCAGCCCCAACAGCGACGGCTTTGTCGCCGAGCTCGCCTACATCCCCTTCATCAACAGCAAGTCGCCGGTGTGGCCGTGGGCGAATGCACGCATCGGCCTGCAATACACCTACTTCAATAAGTTGGATGGCACGAGCGAAGGGGCGCACGACAAGAACACGCTGTTCCTCTACGCGTGGTTTGCGATGTAGCAGCGCTGCATCGCAACGCGCGTCGCTCGCGACGCATATCGAGCGCTGAAGACTTGTAGAACGGCTTCAAAGTGGTGAGACAATGACTTTAACACGGAATCAAGGGCGCATCGGGCATCGCGCGGCGAAAGGCTTCGGCCTGCCGTCCGGCGCGCAAGCAGCAGTCCTGGCCGCTTCCATTTCGCTTGCGATGGGTGTGCAAGGCGCAGCGGCAGCCGACGTATCGCCGCACGCCCTGAAGGCGAAGATGGACTATTGCGAGGTCTGCCACGGCGTATCCGGAAGCGGCTTCGTCGGCTATTTCCCGGTGCCACGTCTGGCGGGACAGCAGGTCGAATATATCGAAAATCAGCTGAAAGGCTTTGTCGACCGCAAACGGGAAAACAAGGCATCGCCGGAAAAGACCAACGTGATGTTCAATGTGGGGCACGTCCTCACCCCAGCGATGATCACGGCACTGGCCGAGAGTTTTCACAAGCTCGATCCCAAGCCGGTCGGGGCCGGGCCAAAGGATCTCGATGCGGCAGGACAGAAAATCTTCGAACAAGGCGTTCCCGGCGCCAGCGTGCCCGCCTGCGCCTCTTGTCATGGAGAACATGGCAAAGGCAACGGGCCGATCCCTCGCCTGGCGGGACAACTCTATCCCTACGTCGTGACCCAATTGACGAATTGGCCGAAAGAGAGGGGGGAGACAAACTCGAACATCATGGCTCCGATTGCTCATAAATTGACGGAGTCGGAAGTCCACGCCGTCGCCGCCTATGTCAGTCAACTTCAGTGAGTGATCCAATCATTGGTGCAGGTCATGATGAAATTCAAACGTAATCGAAATGGGGCGGCACCGCGGATTGATATACATGCGGGGGGCGCAATGAGAATCGTTGGTTTGAATCTTGCGTTGCCATTGGTGGTCGCTGTCGTCGCCTTCTCGGCCACAAGTCAGGCGAGAGAATCGTCGGTCGGCGTTTCAAATCGAACGATTAAGGCAAAGATCACGTATTGTGAGGACTGCCACGGAACACGGGCGCAAGGCTTTCGCGGCTATTATCCAATTCCAAGGCTCGCGGGACAGCAAACACAGTATTTGAGGAATCAATTGCGGGCGTTCATCGATCACAATCGGCCGAATCCGATCATGTCCAACGTGGCGCACGTGCTGAGACCCGCCTTGATTACCGCTGTTGTCAACTATTTTCACGGCCTCAACCCACCACCGCTTGGTGGAGGTCCGAAAGGACCGGCGGAGGCGGGACGACAGATTTTCGACAACGGGATTCCCCAGAAGAACGTTGCCGCCTGCGCAGCCTGCCATGGACCGAAAGCGACGGGACATGATCAGATTCCCCGCCTGGCGGGCCAGCTTTATTGGTACGTGGTGAGGGAGTTGACGAACTGGCCGCAGGAACGGGGACAAAATCCGTCCCTTCCGGATACGTCAGTCATCATGAAGCCGGTCGCGCACAGTCTGACCAAGTCGGAAATCAAAGCCGTCGCGGCTTATGTCAGCCAACTGCGCTAAATCCGCCATCGGCTCTTGGGACGTTTAAGTGTGAAAGCTCGAATCATGAAACACATCCGCCTGGGAATGACGGTTCTGGTGTTCGTTTCCCTTGCAGTGCCCGCGGCCGCGGCTCAGTTTGGGAGCGTCAATACGCGGAATTGCACCTGGTGCCATGGGGCATCGGCGCAAGGATACGACCCCGCGCCACGGCTGGCGGGACAGCGGCCGCTGTATTTCAAGCATCAACTCAACAACTTCATCGAGCACAGGCGCGACAACCCGCTGTCCAAGCTTTACATGTGGCATGCCGTGGCGAACATAGATTCGCTGGATGTGCGTGCTTTGGCGGACTATTTTTCCAAGTTGCATCCCGAGGCGGCCGATAATGGCCGCAAGGAACTGGTCGCGGCGGGCAGGCAAATCTTTCAGGTTGGCATCCCGGCTTCCAATATTGTCGCCTGCGTCGCGTGCCATGGTCCACGGGCGCAGGGCGTTCGCCAAATTCCGCGGTTGGGCGGGCTCTCATATTCTTATTTGCAGCGGCGGCTGGAACAATGGCATGACGGATATGACAAGTATGCGCTCCATCCGATGCGGGATGTGGCCGGTCGCTTATCCGAAATGCAAATTTCGCAGCTGGCGTCGTATCTCAGCTACGTGAAGAAATAGACGCAGCCGAAGCGATCGTGTCGAAATGAGGCGTTCAATCGTTTATAGCGGGGCATGAGCAAAACGAAGTGTGAACTTGAGCTTGCTCTATCTTTTGAAAGCACAAAAGAACCGAAAAGGGAAACAGTCAGCGTGGGGCGCATCGATCAAACCGGAGAAGTATGATGGCCGACGAAACCAAGACCGAGTCAACGACACTATCTCGCCGTTCCGTTCTGTTGCAGGGAGCTTTGTGCGCGACCGGCGTTGCAACGGTTCTCGCCGCAAATATTGAATCGGCAAAAGCCGCCAAGCTGCCGCAGAGCTCCGCTGGCTACCGGACCTCGCCGAATGGAACAAAGGAATGCAGCAACTGCAAGTTCTTCCAGGCGCCGGATTCCTGCCAGAAAGTCGCCGGCAAGATCAGCCCGAAAGGCTATTGCATCCTTTGGCAGAAAGCTTGAGCAGGAGAATAGCAGCCCGGAGTATTAGCAAGAAGGACCCTGATCATGTTGATCAGGGTCCGTTTGCAAACGGTCGGCGCGGCCTACGTTCCTTTGGGACGATCAGCGGCGCCTGGAAGCTCGAAGGCAAACGTCGCTCCCGGCCCATGCTCGTTGGCATTCGCCCATAGGTGTCCGCCGTGGCCTTCGATGATCGAACGGCAAATCGACAGACCAACACCCATTCCCTGCTCCTTAGTCGTGTAGAAGGCTTGGAACAACTTCTCAACGGTGTCCGAATCTACGCCCGTGCCGGAATCTCGAACGGACAGCTTGACGCCGCCAACTCCCTGAAGGTCCGTCTCAACCAGCAGCGTCCGCGGTCGGTCTCCGACCTCTGCCATAGCATCAATCGCGTTCAGCAGCAGGTTCAGGATGACTTGCTGCATCTGGACCCGATCCGCGCTTATGAGGGGGAGATCATCCGCGAATTTCGTCTGCAGGAGCACACGCCCCCTTTTGATTTCGCCCGCCGACAGTGTGATCACCTCGCGCGCGGCGTCGTTGAGGTCGAACGCCTCCATGGTCGGCGCCTTTGCGGTGAACATCGCCCTTAAGCGGTGAATAACCTGGCCGGCGCGTTCGGCGTCGCGGATCGTCCGCCGAACCGTCTCGGCGGCGCCAGCTAAATTGGGCGGATCGGAAGCGAGCATCCGCATGCCGGTGTTGGCGTTGGTCAGAATCCCGGACAGGGGTTGGCTCACTTCGTGGGCGATGGATGCAGTCATTGCGTTAAGTGTGGCGACCCGGGTCACATGGGCGAGATCGGCCTGCGTCTGGCGCAAAGCTTCTTCGGCGCGCTTCTGGTCGTCGATATCCGTTGTCGTACCGACGAATTTGAGGACTTTTCCGTCGGCATCGCGCAACGCGACGGCTTGCTGGAGAAGCCAACGAAATGTCTGGTCTCGAGCGCGAAGAGAACGGGTTTGGAACGCGAAGCCCTGTCCTGAACGCACACCTTCCCGAAATCTCTTGATCGCCATCTCGCGGTCCTCGGGGTGGACCGCGGTTAACCAGGCCTCAGGGTGCGACCGAACGAAGTCAAGGGTCTGACCCGAATATTCAAGCCAAACTTGATTCACGAAGTCCGGTGTCCCATCAGACCTGAGTGTCCAGGCGGACACGGGGATTCGCTGCAGTAACCCAGCCTGAAGTTCCAGATCGGAATAGAGTCGCGCATTCTCTAGCGAAATAGCGGCCTGTGACGCCAGCAGCTGCAATACGCTAACGCGGCCAGGCGTGAACACGAATGGTGCCAGATTGTTCTCGAGATACAGTATACCGACAAGCTTATTCTGATTGACGATTGGTAGGCACAGGATCGACCTCGGCCGCCTCCTCTGAACGTATTCGTCGTTCGAATAGACGTTATCTTTCAAGGCATCATCAAGGAGCACAGTCTCCCTCGTTCTGATTACATAGTTCAGCGCGGACGGGGGGAGTTCATATGGCCCGACATGCGCTTGCCGGGTAATAACCTCGACCTTGTCCGGGCCAGAGGCGGCCTCTGCCTCTATCCACGGCTCGTCACCGCGAAGGAGGATGAGTAGACCCCGCTCAGCCGCGGCATGTTCCACAGCGATCCGCACAAGTTTCTCGATTAGCTTGGGCAGGACAATCTCACTCGAAAGCGCTTGCGAGGCCTTGACGACCGCCTCGACGTCTAAATTTCCGACTGGCGGGCCAATGGTGGCTGAAGACGCGGCGGGTCGCTCCTCGCGCAAGCGTGGATAACGTTCGTCGAGTTGCATTACTTTTCCGCGGGCGCCCCAGCTGTCATAACAGTTTCGCGCGTTGCGAAGATGAGCGTAGCCGGCCGTCTCAAGACCGCGTGCGATGTAGAAACGAGCTGCGAGCTCGTTCGCAAGCGCCTCGTTGTGGACGAAGTCGTTTTCTCGGGCGGACTTGATCGCACCCTCATAAAGACGTTCAGCATCCAACTCTCGCCCCTCGATGCGCGCGATTTCCGCGCTGACGAGCGCGGCCTTGGTTTCGAAATTTGCGGGGCAATGGAGTGCCCATATCTCAAGCTGTCGGTGATGGTCGGCAAGCGAAGACAAATGCTCTTGTCTCTCCTCGGAAGAAGCCGAGTTCCAGGCGGCAGCACGTGCCAGGGCGGCGTAGAAGCGAAACTCGCCCGTCTCGATTTGCGATGCCACAGGCCAGAGCAACGAATGCGCTCGTTGCGAAGCGTCGACCGCGGCCGCGTAGTCTCCGGCAAAGAAGCGAGCCTGAAGCTTTCGTGTCAGGTAACAGAATTCAGAAAACGCAAGAACCGGATTGCCCGCCAGAAGCCGCTCTGACACAAGTTCGTCAAAATCCCCGTCGTTCAAAGACCCAAACTCACGGGTTAAACCACGAAGCATCCGGACGAGGCCGAGTTGCGCAGCAACGACCTCAATCACAAGCCCGAATCGAGTTCGCTTGGCAAACTCAAGGGCGTTTTCAGCCTCCGTCTGTACGTCTGCCAGATTGCTTCCGACCACTAGAGAGTTTTTGATCAACTCGGCCAAGCTATACGCAGCAAATGTGAGGTCACCAATTCGGTACGCTGCATCGAAGGCTCGGCGCACCAACTCGCGCCCAGTCGCCACATGTTTGGTCCACGGCACGACGAAATTGCCGAACGACATGTAGGTTCGGGCTTGATATCGCGTTAAGCCACGCTTTTCGACAAGATCAAAGCCAAGCTGACCGAACCGGAATCCATCTTTGTAGTTGTTGAAGCGAGGTCCAGCGATGACGCCGAACCAAACATAGCCGAAGCACGAACCGTCGTGATTCCCATATTCGAGGCTGAGATTTACCATACGGCAGACGACAAGAGACGATAGGTTCTCGTCATAGTACAGCGCGGGAGTCACAATTTCGGTGAAGACATCTAACATGTCGAGAACGTCAGTATCGGTCATGAAGGGTAGGTCGACGAGCTGCTCGATCGATCTCTTTCCGACTAGGGCCCCGATTCGATTGTACTCATGTAGGACTTCGTCGTGGGTTGGATGCCGCGTCCAGTTCGTTCCCGTGCGGCGGAGATATTTGAGGAATACGTCGACTGCGCGGTCGCTCTGATCCAAAGTTGTGTAGAGCGTGAGCTGTAAGCGCGTCACGATCGCGAAATCGTGGCGATTTTTGGCGCGCCGCGACAGCATTGAAAGCCGGCTTTCGCTCGCGACCATATTGGCGGTCAGCAACTCGCACTCGGCCGTTAAGAATTCAATCGAGAAGATTAGCCGGTAGTTCTGCTCCCAAGTTGTGTCCGGTAATACAGCGCTGCAAGCTCTGAGGTACTTGAGCGCAGAGGCATAGGCCGTCGAACTTTTCGCGCGCCTGCCCGCAATTAAGTTGAGTTCCGCGACCCGCTCGCGTTCGTCGACTGAGGCGATAAGGTGTGAGCCGCGGTTTAGTTGATTGACAATTTCAAATATTACATCTTCCAGTTTCTCAGCAGGAGTATTTTCGGCGAGGAGGTTTCCGATACGAAGATGCGCTTCTGCCCGCAGCTCTTTCGGGATCAGCGAGTAGGCTGCTTCCTGGACACGGTCATGCAAAAACCGATACGAGGTTTCCGAGCGAAAAACGAGACCCGCGCGGACTGCATCCCACAGATGATCGTGCACTTCCTCAATCGAGCCCTCATACACCATCTGAAGCATGTCGAACTCTGAGCTGTTGCCCATGCAGGCAAACTGCTGGAGAGCGGCCTGAGTTTCGACGGGCAGGCGTTTCAACTTCCGAACCATCAAGTCCACGACGTTGTCAGTGTAATTCTTGGCCTGGATTCGATTTAGGTCCCAAGACCACTGGGCTTCATTGTGATCGAAGATGAGCAAGCCTTCATCGGCGAGCGTTGAAATGAATTGGATGGCAAAGAAGGGATTGCCGGCAGTTTTGTCGTGAATCAGTTGGGCCAGCGGGACGGCGCGATCCAGTTCGCAACGAAGTGAATCCGCGAGGAGCTGCTCCAGATCTTCACGGCCGAGGGGAGTAAGTACGATATCCCGCAAAAGCGATCCCGCGCGGCGCATTGCGTCGAGCTTTCGCATCAACGGATGGGTAGGGTTGACCTCGTTGTCACGATATGCGCCGATCAAGAGCAGATGCTTCACATCCGTCTGCGACAATAGATCTTCGAGCAGATCGAGCGTGGCTGCATCAAGCCACTGCAAATCATCCAAGAACAGCGCAAGCGGATGTTGGGACGTTGCGAAGACGCTTATAAAGCGTCGAAATATCAACAAAAAACGACCCTTGGCTTCCTCCGGAGGAAGCTCAGGGACCGGTGGCTGTTCACCTATGATATGCTTCAAGCTTGGGACAAGTTCAACAATAAGTGATCCATTTGGATCCAGAGCCTCGTGAAGGGCATCGCGCCATATGCGCAATTGTCCTTCGCTCTTGCTCAACAGGGGATGTATCAGGCTCTCGAATGCCTGTGCGAGCGTGGCATATGGAATGTCGCGCTTGTATTGGTCGAACTTGCCGGATGCAAACAATGCGCGGGGAGGAACAAGCGACTTGTGCAGTTCATTGACCACGGCGGACTTTCCGATGCCAGAATATCCCGATACCAGCACCAGTTCGGGGGCGCCGTGCGCCAACACCCGGTCGAACGCCCCCAGCAGTGCATCGATCTCGCGTTCGCGCCCGTACAGCTTCTCGGGGATCATCAATCGGTCCGACGAATCGTCTTCACCGAGAGGGAATGGATCGATCCGGCCATGCGACTGCCAATCCGACAGGCATCGCCGAAGATCGGCTTCCAGGCCCGCGGCGGTCTGGTAGCGCTCGTCCGCATTTTTGGCGAGGAGCCTCATGACGATGGCCGACAACGGCGCCGGAACCTCGTGGCGATCCATCGGCGCCACCGGCTGACGCGCGATGTGGCAATGGACCCACTCCAGCGGGTCAGCCGCGGCGAATGGGAGCATGCCCGTGAGCATCTCGTACAGGGTGACGCCCAACGAGTAGAGATCGCTCCGGGCATCGACCGAGCAATTCATGCGCCCCGTCTGCTCGGGGGACATGTAGGCGAAGGTGCCGGCGATGACCTCCGGCGCGGCTGGCGTCAAGCGCTCTCGGGGGAGTCGCGAGGCGATACCAAAGCCGGTCAGCCACACGCGGTCCGCGTCATCGACCAGAGCAACCGTGGGCTTGACGTCTCTGTGAACGAGCCCTTGCCGATGAGCTTGGCCAAGGGCGGACGCCAGGCCGATGGCGATGCGCAGGACCCTGGTCAGATCGATCGGCTTCTCTCGATCCCGCTTCATCACCCGATCCAGAGGTTCACCGCCTGGATCTCTAAGAATGAGAATAGGTCGCCCTCGATGACGATCCAGCGCCAGGGGCTGAGCCGCCCATGCTGGATTGAGCTCGGTCGCTAGCGAATATTCATGGTCTAACCGCCGGAGACTCTGGGGAGACGGATGCTCGGCAGCGGCGGTCACCGCTAAGATAGGTGTTTGGTCGCCGCGCGCTCTGCCGCGGTACAGCGTGACTTCCGGCCCTTCGCTGAGCACCTTCAATGCATACTTGAAATCCTCTACCACCCGAGAGCACCCCCTGTTGCTATGCTCACAGACGTTTCTCAAGGCGGCGGCAATGGACTCCCGATCATCTCGCCCTGCGAATGGTTCACATCAATTAGCAACCTCGATTAACCGCGCATCGCGGTGCCCCTTAGCGCGCACTATCGTTCGAGCTCCAGCTTTGCTGCGCAATTCACGAGTTCTGCAAGAGAACGCGCATTCATCTTTCGCATGACCCGCCCTCGGTGCGCCTTGACCGTGATTTCGCTGATGCCGAGTTCGAAACCAACCTGCTTGTTCAATAGCCCTCGAACCACCAGCCCCATGACCTCACGCTCGCGCCGACTGAGTGACCCATACCGCTCCCGCAGGGTTCCAATCTCGGCGCCAACACGCAAAGCGGCATCGCTACGTTCGATGGCAACTCGGATAGCGCCTAATAGCGCATCGTCGCTGAACGGCTTCGTCAAAAATTCGATAGCCCCGGCCTTCATCGCCTGGACCGTAGTCGGCACATCGCCATGACCGGTGATGAAAATGATCGGCATCTCGGCCCGATCGGCAGCCACGAGTTCTTGCAGCTCGAGTCCATTCAGACCCGGCAAGCTGATATCCAGAATCAGACAGTTGGGAACGGTCACCCGCGGCCGGGATAGAAATTCCTGCGCCGATGCAAAGGTTTCCGGCATCCACCCCGCGTGACGAATTGACAGTTCGAGTGACTCGCGCACCGAAACGTCATCGTCGACAACGAAGACTATTGGCGTCGCATGCGGCATCCGTCGGTCCCCACACCCGACATGCGTCGCCCCAATCGGGGTAAGCATTATATTCCTCCTCTCAAAAAATCAATGCCTCCATTTTTACCCCTCTTTATCAGTCAATTTATCCTGAACGCCGCATTGAGCGCGTCGCGAAGAGCGCTGTCGCTAAATGGCTTTGATAGGCATGCCACGGCCCCTTGTTCCAACACACGCGAACAAGTCGTCTCGTCTCCGCGAGCGGTAATGAAGACTATCGGAATTCTATGACCTCGTCGTTTCAGTTCCTCCTGCAGCGCGGGTCCGGACATTCCTGGCATGGTGATGTCGAGGAGCAGGCAATCTGTTCGTTCCAACGAATCAGACTTGAGATACTCGTCCGCCGAAGAGAATGCCTCGGCGGCAAAACCGAGCTCCCGCAGCAAATCTGGCAGCAACTCGCGAACGGATTCATCATCGTCGACTATCGACACAAGCGGGCGTTTAGATGCCTCTCTTCTCATAATGGCCCGATAAGTGTTCGAACTACGTCATAGGCGCGAACTCGCGTACTGTCCGACTCCCATCTGTCGCATTTTTCTCGTGTAGCCTGGCGGCTCGATACACGAGCGCAAATCGAACGCTCGTATCATATTCCATCACCTCGCCGGGCAGACCGCAAAGAAGATTTAAAATCTCTACGCGACCATAGGGTCGAGTACAGGCCATCACGTTGGCGGCGTCTATGATACCTTGGTATCGCTTTTGTCATTGGAGGGCATTCCGTGCGTGCATCTGGATTCCGGATCGCCGCTTCGCCACGTCCGGAACGACGACGAATAGCTTTTTAAACGACCCGTTAGGCGTGACGAGAAAGGACTGATCCTTTCACCATTCGATCACGCGTTTGGAGACGGATCGATCGCGCGGCGAGCCGCGGGCAACCAAATGTCAATCGTTGTGCCAATTCCGGGCAAACTTGTTATCGTCATATCTCCACCGAGCTGCTCGATCAGATCGTGAGTGACAGCCAGTCCCAGGCCGGATCCGTCGGGCTTGGTGGAAAAAAACGGCCTTGCTGCCCGGTGCAACGTAGCCGCATCCATGCCGGGCCCCGTGTCGCAGATGGAGATGTGTAACCCGATTTCGGCTTGACCCAGTGTGGCCGCGCAGCGGTACTCCGTATGGGCGCCAATGGTCACAGTTCCGCCATCGGGCATCGCTTCGCGCGCGTTGATAATCAAGTTAAGTAATGCCCGTTCGATCCGCTCGCGGTCACCCCCTATAGCCGGGAGTAATGGCCCCGTGTTGAAAACGAGTTTAACGCGCGGACCGAGTGCGCAGAGCGACAACTTTTCTAATCCCCCCAGTAACTCCGAAGTCCGGACGATCGTGGAAACCGGTTGCCTCGTCTTGATACCTGAAAGCTGATGTACCAGCGACCGGGCGCGGTCAACGCAGGCGATCGCCGCCTCGATCCGTTGACATTGCCCCGGTGAACCCGCCTGCTTTACGCGAAGTGAATCAAGCACCCAGATGACGGGCGTCAGAAGATTGTTGAGGTCGTGCGCGATCCCTGCGCGACCCAGATTGATATCTCGCGCTCCTACGCCGTCGGCTGCTGAATGAGCCTCGGCCGCCTCTATGCAGGCTGACTGATCCACCGTGCTGCCCTCTAAACCAAGCTCGCCCGCTTTCAGCGCGGAGCAGTGTTTCACAGTTACTGAACCGAACACCGGCGGTCGCCACGTTCTTTCAGGAAGCGACCATCGGTTTGAAAATTGACGCGGGAAACGACTTGATTGTCGGCGAAGGCCGCTCACAACCGCAATGAGGATGCGGACAGGTCGCCTTCGCCGGCAAAGCGATGGGCTGTGGCGACTTCGAGCGCGGCTCGGACCGACCGAATGGGCCGGACATCGTGGTCTTTGCGGAAAAGGGTGGAAAGGTGCCTATGCGGAATGCTGCCTAACTCACAATAACATTCCGTGTCGATCGCTTTCGACAAGTCCCGCGCCGTTCGTGAAATACCGCGCAAAATTGCATCGATAGTTTGAAACCAAGTGCTGACGAGAGCGAACTCGTTTGCACAATTTTTCATAGCGTCGGCGACGCTATCGGATGATCTACCGCGGACGGAGAGTTGCGCGCTCTTGTTGGGTTAGCGGCACCGAGCACTCCGTCAAGCGATCGAGTTGGAGGACGGACATGGCGTCAAATCAAAAAACACCAGCCGGGGTTCCTCGGCGCGACTTTCTCAAGGTTATCGGCGTAGGTGCCGCGGTCACTGCATTGCCATTGGCGGACACTCCGGCCGTGGCAGAAGGACGGCCGGCCGGCAAAGCCGCCATGCCCGTTGTCGGGAGGAACAGCACTACTGAACCCGGCTACGTATTTTTCAATTCCGTCGAAGCGCAATTCATCGAAGCCGCCGTGGATACGCTTATCCCCTCCGATCATGTCGGTCCGGGCGCGCTGGAACTCGGCGTCGCGACGTTCATCGATCGGCAAATGGCCGGTTCCTATGGCAAGGGCTATCGCCTCTATCTCGAAGGACCCTTCGAGGAGGGGACGCCGGAGCAGGGCTATCAACTCAAGCTGACGCCCGCGGAGCTGATGAAGGCCGGCATCGCGGACGTGAATGCCTACGTCCGCGGCAAGTACAAGAGTAACTTCTCCGATCTCAAGCCGAACGCGCGCGCGCTCGTGCTCGGCGACATCGAGAAAGGCAGGGTCGGTCTTGCGACCGTGCCGAGCGCGACGTTCTTCAACCTGCTGCTGCAGCTCACGGTCGAGGGCTATTTCTCCGACCCGATCCACGGCGGCAACAAAAACAAGGCGGCCTGGAAAATGATCGGCTTTCCGGGCGCCGGCGTTATCTTCACCGACCTCATCGGCAAGTATCGCAACAAGCGATACGATGTCGAACCGGTCGATATTCAAGATCTGTCTTGATCGGGACGGGAAAAGGAGATTCATCATGGCTACGAAACTCGCGCCCGTCGATGTCGTCATTGTCGGATTTGGATGGACCGGCGGCATCATCGCCAAGGAACTGGCGCCGACAAAACTGAAGATCGTCGCGCTGGAGCGCGGTGGTCCCCGCGACAGCAATCCTGACTTCATCGATCCGCAGCGCTGGGACGAACTGCGCTACGCGCAGCGCACCGATCTGATGCAGGACGTCCGACGCGAGACGCTGACTTTCAGGAACCAATCATCGCAAACGGCGCTGCCGATGCGGCGGCTCGGCTCGTTTCTGCCGGGAGAGGGGCTGGGCGGCGCCGGCGTGCATTGGAATGGCGTCACGTGGCGCTGGCTGGAGTGGGACCACAAGGCGCACAGTCGCACTGTCGAGAAGTTTGGCGCGAAAGTCATCCCCACGGGCATGCAACTTCAGGACTGGCCGATCAGCTACGACGAACTCGAGCCGTATTACGAGAAGTTCGAAAGAACATGCGGCACCTCGGGAAAAGCCGGCAATCTGAAGGGGAAGAAGATCGCCGGCGGCAACGTGTTCGAGGGCCCGCGCAAGAGCGAGTATCCTAATCCGCCGCTCACGGCCAGCCACGCGATGCTCGAATTCGAGAAAGCGGCGCGCAATCTTGGCTACCACCCGTTTCCGCAACCGGCATCGAATTCGTCGCGCAACTATACCAATTCGGATGGGGTGAACCTCGGCGTCTGCCACTATTGCGGCTTCTGCGAAAGGTTCGGCTGCGAGGCCAATGCCAAGGCCAGCCCCCATTTCACCGTCATTCCGTTGGCGATGAAGAACCCGAATTTTCAGTTGCGCACCCGTTGCAGGGTGCTGCGGGTGAATCTTGATTCGGACCGCAAGCGCGCTGTGAGCGTCACCTATCTCGATCCTCTCGGCCGCGAGGTTGAGCAGCCGGCGGAGCTGATCCTGATTTCCGCCTTCGCGATAAACAACGTGCACCTGCTGCTCAATTCAGGCATCGGCAAGCCATACGATCCCAAGACGGGCAAGGGCGTTGTCGGGCGAAACTATGCCTACCAGGCGCACGGCGGCGCCAAGGCGTTCTTCGGCGAGAACGTGTTCATCAATCCGTTCATGGGCGCCGGTGCGCTTGGCTCGGTCATCGATGATTTCAATGGTGACAGTTACGACTTCGCCAAGGCGGGCTTCATCGGCGGCGGCGGGATCAGTTGCAGCAACAGCGGCGGCAGGCCGATCGGCTATCATCCGACTCCGAAAGGAACGCCGCGTTGGGGTTCCGAATGGAAGAAGGCCGTGGTCGAACACTACAACCACACGGCCAGCGTCGGAAATCAGGGATCGGTGATGGGCTATCGCCAGAACTATCTGGACCTCGATCCGACCTACAAAGACGAATTCGGTCAGCCCTTGCTGCGTATGACCTTCGACTTTCAGGATAACGAGGTCAAGCAGATGAATGCTCTGGCGGACGTCTGCGTGCGCATCGCCAAGGAAATGGGCGCAAAGCACGTCGAGCGAAATTTGCCGCCCATTCCCTACTCGATCGTGCCCTACCAGAGCACGCATAATACCGGCGGCGCCATTTTTGGCGACGATCCCTCGACGAGCGTGCTCAACAGATATCTCCAGGTCTGGGATTGCCCGAACGTTTTCGTGACCGGCGCAAGCGTGTTTCCGCAGAACGCCGGCAAGAACCCGACCGGACCCGTGGGCGCGCTTGCCTATTGGCTGGCCGATGCAATCCTCAACAAATATCTGAAATCGCCCGACCGGCTTGTGCATGCCTGACAGGACGAGGCGCCGGCGGCCGTCCGGCGACGTCGCCTAGGAGGAGGCAAGATCCATGAAATCGACAGCGACTGTACTTGCCGTTGTGGCGCTCATCGGTCAAAGCGCGGCCTCAAACGCCGCCGCGATGACTGGCAATGCCCAACATGGTGCTGTGATATTCAAGCAATGTGCGGTCTGTCACAGGATCGGTCCGCATGCCCAAAATAGCGTCGGTCCGGTGTTGACCGGCGTGGTGGGCCGACACGCCGGGACCTACCCCGGCTACTCGTATTCTTCGGGGATGAAGAGATCTGGAATTGTCTGGAGCGAGGCCGAGCTCGACAAGTTTCTGCACGCGCCGAGGAAGCTGGTGCCCGGCACGAAGATGGGTTTCGTCGGACTTCAACGTAACCAGGATATTGGAGATGTGATTGCTTACCTCAAGACGTTTGGAGCGGCTGCAGGCAAGACCGCGAGCCAATCCAAATAGCGCCCGCGTTCCTGAGTAAGCCGGCAGACTTAAATTGCTGATAACTGTGGGGCGCCCTGGGCTCGCAGCGTGGGCGTAATGTTATTTTGCAACGAAAGGCGACCACCGCCGCATTTTGGTGGTAGTTTCACATCCGGGGCCTCCGAACCACGCAGCGTAAATGGCCGTGCGCACGAACGGGAACCACCGGCAAAGCGACCTCCTGCTGCTTGCCTTCCTCGCGATCATCGCTGGCGGGGCTACCGGGGCGATAGTTGCGGCGTTCCGACTGACTCTGGGGGAGGCAGCGCGTCTGCGCTATACGCTGCTCGAACAGGCGCATCAGATCGGGTCCGTGGGGTTGCTGGTCACTGTCGCCGGATGCGCGGCCGCTCTGGCGGTCGCGGCGTGGCTGGTGAGGCGATTTTCGACCTACGCTTCGGGAAGTGGGGTTCCCGAGGTCGAGATCGCATTGACCGGCGAATTGCCGCCCGCGCCGCTACGCCGGATCCTGCTGATCAAGTTTGTCGGCGGAATCCTTTCGATTGGATCCGGCGCGGCGCTGGGGCCGGAAGGACCCGGTGTTCAAATGGGGGCGGTCAGCGCGCGTTTGCTTGCGACAACGTTTCGGCGTGCGTGGCCCGACGTGCAGGCATTGGTGGCCGCGGGCGCAGGCGCCGGCATCGCGGTCGCCTTCAATGCGCCGATCGCCGGCGCGGTCTTCGTGCTCGAGGAATTCTCGCGTGGCTTTGAGAGTCGTTTTGCCATTGCCGGACTCGGCGCATCCTCGACGGCAATTCTAATTGCCAGATTGTTGCTCGGGGATGCGCCCGATCTACACGTCGTAGTCTCCAGCCACATCGCGTCCGCAACTGGCCCGCTCCCCTATGCGGCCGCGGCGGCCTGGCCGCTCTACCTCGCACTTGGAGCTTTGGCGGGCATTGCCGCGGTACTTTACAACCGATTGATCATTGCCGCTCTGGACGCCGCGTCCGCCTTGGATAAATGGCCCGTGGAGTCCAAGGCGGCGATTGTCGGCGGTGTGGTCGGCCTCATCGGTTGGTTCGCGCCCGATCTGATCGGTGACGGTAATAATCTATCTCAGCTCGTTCTTGAACGTGCGGCCGTTGCCGGAGGAATACTGCTCGCCCTTGCCATCCGGTTCTGCCTCGGTGCGGCCTCCTATGCCGCACGCACGCCCGGCGGGTTGTTCGCCCCTCTTTTGGCGCTCGGTGCCCTAATCGGTTCTCTACTGGGCAACTCATTCCAGGAGGCTTTCCCGGCGCTTGCGATCGAGCCACAGGCTTTCGCGGTGGTCGGCATGGCGGCGTTTTTTACCGGCGTTGTCCGAGCGCCGGTGACCGGAATCGTTCTCGTGATCGAAATGACCGCGGCGTTCACCACGCTCTTACCGATGCTCGTTGCATGCTTTGCGGCCATGCTGGTTGCCAACCTGCTGGGCAACCCGCCGATCTACGATTCACTTCGTGAGCGACTGATTAACGAGCTTGGGCTGGCCGGCGCACGCCAGAGCCGCAAGGTCGTTGACGCGAGCGGTCCGTAATCTGCTGACAATCGAATATCAAAAAAAATCGCGTCCCCACAGACGATCGCTTTCCCGCCTGATCAATTGCGGCAAAAAAAGAGGCCCCAGCATTTCGAGCTGAGGCCTAGGTTCTTTCCGCGATTCCGTGTGGGAGGCGCTTCGGCGCGGAAACGTTATGCCGTGACCCCGGGCGGCTGCCGGTTGACCACCCACAGCTGAACGCCCGCGAGCGCGGCCACGCTGCAGCCGAGAATCACGTACGTCCAGGTCGCGGCGGCGTTGGCTTGGAAGCCGAACAGCCACGGCGAAATCGCCGCCCACAATCCAACCACCAGGTTGGTCCATTCCTCCCAGGCCGCGAAGCCGCTGAGCGCGCAGCCCGCATTGAAGGCGACCAGTCCGCCGACGATCCAGGCATTCCACTCAATCGCCTGCGTGGTCGGAACAATGACCCAGGGCAGGCAGAACAAGATCGCGCCCAAGAGCAAGTTTGTGCCGTCGATCCACGATCGTGCGCTTGGTTGTTTTCGCATGGATATCTCCTTTCGTTGCGGTGACGCCGGTTCGCCCCACCTGTCCGCTCTTGGCGATCGCGTCATGTCGCCAAAACGGATCTTCGCAGCTGAGGCACGGTCCGCACGAGTCCAGAGAAACGCCAAGTCTGTGCAGCGAGCGATGCTCAGGGGCTCATACGCCTCACGTCAGGAAGGCAATTTAAGGCGCTCGGTCGCATCGTTCTTTAATGAAACGCGCAGACTTTTTCCGGATTGCGCGCATTGAGACTTTGGAGCCTGTCGGATGTCGGACCGATGATGCCCGCTCGCGTAATGCGAATATGACCGTCTACTTGCATTCATTAGGCCAGAAGATGCCTCGGCGTCGTAGCGCGGCGTGCCCTGTAAACGTCCAGCGTCCGCCGACGCAAGTTGGGGGTTTGACTGCAATAATCGATGGTCATGCCGGTCACCGGGGTCGATCATCTGCGACGCCATCGCCAAATCGCCTGTTTCAAGCGCGAGCAGCATCGGGACGTCGATTGGTCGGACCTCCTGCTCACGTTTCAGCCGCCGGTAAAAACCGTGCGGCGTCCATGCCCGATAGCCGCGGCCAAGCAGAAACGACACCAGGACCGCGCAGTTTGCCCAGCCGAAAATCTGGCCGCCGCTGCCGGGAATCAACTCACGCACCAGCAGGACGTCACCGGCCGCTGCCCAGGCGAGAAATTTGCGCGCCTGCTCCGCGGTGAGGGACGCAGTCATTAACCGGCGCCACCACGGCTCGAACAACGTCCACGTGCCGTTCTGCTCCGGCCGCATGGCGAAGACGTGTTTGTGCCGTCTATGGACAAGCCTATGCCACCACTGCCTGCGCAGCCCCGGCACAAAGCAAACAAGCCAGTTCGCGGCCTCCAGCGTAACTGGTGAGCCATATTGGTCGATATCTAGAACGGTAGCTTGGGCAAGATCAGCGCGCGGACTTTGCGCGATCCCCGTCTTGTTTCTCTCGGAAACTGTCCCAAGCTTGGGATTTCCGAGCACAACTCGAGCGGCGAGACTACGTGAATCCGGAGCAAAATGGAGCGTCATGACTTCTACCCCGTCGTGGGGCCCGCGTGGCGTGAAGGGACCACGGTCACCTGCCGGCTAAAGAAGCCGGCGTCGGAGATACCCAAACTTGGTCTGTCGATGCGGGTGACGAGTGACGACGCCTGCGCCATGCGTTCGGCGACTCGCGTTCAATTCGACGGAAAACGGTTGAAAAATGCGACTGATCGGCGAGACCGCAGGCCAGCGCAATGTCGGCAAGCGCATCGTTCGTCGTCTGCATGAGCTCTTTGGCGCGATCGATACGACGTCGCAAAATGTAGCCGTGTGGCGCGACCCCGAAGGTTCGCCGGAACGCGCGGCGGAAATGACTTGGGCTGAGCCGCACGGCTTCGGCCAGAGCCCCGACCAACAATTTCTCGCCGAGGTTTTTCTCGATCATGGCTTCCGCACGACGTGCCTGCCAAGGCGCAAGACCACCCCGATTGACGGCTGCCTGATCTGGCCCAATCATCTCCTCGGCCTGAGCCAACATGGCGGCCAACAGCTTAACGCGATATTCCGCCTGTGACGGACTTGAAGACAGCACCGATCGCGCTTCAGTCAGGAGCTGCACCAACGCGTCGCGGATTTCGTCTCTGGTTGATCCGTTCCGGATGCTACTGTGAAGGATCTCTTGCATGATGTGATTCCCTGAGCGCACCGCGCTTGAAAGTGCGCGAGATGTATCGTTGCACGCGGTCGCCCCAGGAATTCCAGTAACGTTGAGCTTGTTCAAAGCCCTTTAGAGAATGCTAATTTATCAATAACGGCCCGCTGCGATCCATTGAGCGAAAGTATCGCCGATACCTTTGGATAATGATTTTGCGTGACCACGTCTTCGTGTGTCCCGTCTATCTGCGATATGCACGTCTGACGGGCCTGCGCAGCCCCGACCCGACCGGTCAAGCCTGTTTACTTCGAAGCACTCCGCCCAAAAAAGCGGCAGGTGGTTGTCGCCACGCGAAGCGAACCGATACCAAGGTATCATAGACGGTGAGCGCAGGTTGTCCCGTCACCGGCAGCGTTGCGAAGGGCGAGGCCGCTCAGGATGGGAAGTGGTCGCTTTCGACAACTCGCGCTTCAATCGCGAAATACGACGGCGAAATTCTGAATATCTTTAAGGCCGGAATTGCGGCCCGTTGTGCATTGGTCGGCACTTTCCTTGGGTGGGCGCGGAAAGTCGTTTCAGCGACCCTCATGTGCAGCGCCGAAGGAAAATCCACAATGGCCGCTCGTTCGCCGGTTTATACGGCACAGGTCACCTGGCGTGGAGACGATTATGAGCATGATCGACAAAGCTCTGAAAGCGAATGAGCTGTACGCCCGTACATACGATAGGAGCTCAGGTGCGCATCCGCATCCAAAAGTGGCGGTCGTGACCTGCATGGATCCCCGCCTCTCCGACCTGGAGGGGATTCTTGGTTTGAGCAACGCAGATTTGGACGTGATACGCACGGGTGGACCGGCCGTCACCGACGACGTTTTGGGCGAGCTTATCGTTTCCACCCGGGTACTAGGCTCGCGCGAGATCATGCTCCTCAATCATACGGGCTGCGGATTCACGACTTTCACGGATGAGGAGCTAAACGCGCGGCTCGGCGCATTGACCGGAGATGCGACGCCGGCCCCCATGCGATTTTTCTCTTATAGCGATCCTGAAATTCACACCAAAGAACAAATAGCCAAGGTCAGATCGCATCCGTGGATCGCGAAAGACATCCCCGTGCGCGGTTTCATTTTCGACGTTGACACTGGTCGTCTACGGGAAGTGACCATTGACGGGCAACAGAACGTCGCCGCCTAGGTGACCGGCTGAGCGAGCGGCCGCATGCGAGGTGTCCGCTATTCGGAACAACTCAGCGTAAAAGCAATGTGGTTTAAGCGGAAGCTCGCGGTGGACCATCGATCGGATGTTGCCGGTCAATGAGGAGAGGATGCGATGGCCTTCAACATCAAAATCAACGGCAAGACGCACAGCGTGGACGTCGATGGCGACACACCGGTGCTTTGGGTTTTGCGCGACGTGCTTGGTATGACAGGCACAAAATTTGGCTGCGGCAAGGCGCTTTGCGGCGCTTGCACGATTCATATTGACGGCAAAGCGACTCGCTCCTGCGTCACGCCGATCGAGAGTCTCGGCGACTCGCAAATCACGACGATCGAAGCCCTCGGCGCCACGCTGGCGGGAGCGAAGATTCAAAAGGCCTGGGTTGATCGTGAAGTTCCACAGTGCGGTTACTGCCAGTCGGGTCAGATCATGTCCGCCGCGGCGTTGCTTGCGGCCAACCCGCACCCAACCAATTCCGATATCGACGACGCAATGTCAGGCAACATTTGCCGCTGCGGGACCTATGTGCGCATTCGCGAGGCCATAAAACAAGCCGCCCAATCGAACGGATAGGACGTCTGCAGCGGAAACGAGCGTCTTAGGTTATGGGAGCAGGGCAATGGCAACTGACCAAATTCGTCCGCGAATGGTCATTCCGCATCGATCGGCGTTGGAACGGCCAGTCTCCCGTCGAAGCCTTTTATCCGTCGGCGCAACCGCTGGCGGAGCTTTGTTGCTCGGGCTGCGCCTGCCGTTCGATATCACCAGCGCAGCGGCGGCGGATGCGGATCTGTTTGCGCCCAACGCCTTCATCCGTATCGGGCGCAATGGTCAGGTCACCTTGGTCATGCCGTATGTCGAAATGGGCCAAGGCACCTACACCTCCATCTCCATGCTGATAGCGGAAGAGCTGGAGGTAGATCTCAAGCAAGTCCGGCTGGAGCATGCTCCGCCGAACCAGAAGCTCTACGCTAACCCGCTGCTGGGCGTGCAGGCGACGGGCAACTCGAATGCAATGCGCGGAGCGTGGAAGCCCCTGCGCGAGGCGGGCGCGGTTGCGCGCACGATGCTGATAGCGGCGGCCGCCAATCGCTGGGTAGTGGATCCGGCGTCGTGCGCCGCCAAGAACGGCGCCGTACGTCACGCGGCGACCGGCCGGGCGCTCAAGTACGGTGCAATCGCCGCTGACGCCGCCCGCCTGCCCATCCCAAAGAACGTGCCGCTCAAGAGCCCGGACAAATTTGAGCTTATCGGGCGTCCCGTAAGGCGCCTGGATACCCCGTCGAAGGTCAATGGAACGGCGGTCTTCGGCATCGACGTTCGTCCGCCGGGTGTGAAAATCGCAACGCTGGCGCAATCGCCGGTCTTCGGCGGACGCGTCAAGAACGTGAACGATGGGGCCGCCAAAGCCGTCAAAGGCGTGCGGCAGGTCGTGAAGCTCGATGACGCCGTCGCGGTCGTTGCCGATCATATGGGAGCCGCGATCAAGGGGTTGGCGGCCGTTGCGATCGAATGGGACGACGGTCCACACGGCAAGCTCGCCACTGCCGACATCTCCGATGAGCTCGAAAAAGCAACTCTCCATGCGGGGGCAGTCGCGCAGGATATCGGCGACGCGGCCAAGGCAATAGCCGGCGCCACCCGCAAGATCGAGGCAACCTACCAGGTTCCGTTTCTTGCGCATGCCGCCATGGAGCCGATGAACTGCACCGTTCATTTTCAAGAAGGCCGCTGCGAAATCTGGGTCGGCACTCAAGCGATCGCACGCGCGCAGGCGTTCGCGGCAAAAGCCACCGGTCTGCCGTTGGACAAGGTCGTGGTCCACAATCATCTGCTCGGCGGAGGCTTCGGTCGCCGCTTAGATGTCGATGGCGTCGTGCGGGCCGTGGAGTTAGCGAAACACGTCGATGGCCCGGTCAAAGTCGTGTGGACTCGTGAGGAGGATATCCAGCATGACTTGTACCGGCCCTATTGGTTCGATCGAATTTCGGGAGGCCTCGACAAAAAGGGAAAGCCTATTGCCTGGAACCATCGCTTCGCAGGCTCCTCGGTCATCGCACGGTGGCTGCCCCCGGCATTCAAGGATGGCCTCGATCCGGACAGCACCGAGGGCGCCATCAATCTCGTTTACGCGCTCCCCAACATGCACGTGGAATATCTGCGCGTGGAGCCTCCGGCGGTCCCGACGGCCTTCTGGCGCAGCGTCGGTCCATCGCACAATGTGTTCGTCACTGAGAGCTTCATCGACGAACTCGCGGCGGAGGCCGAGCAGGATGCCGTCGCTTTTCGGCGCAGCTTACTCGATCGTTCTCCCCGCGCCAAAACTGTTCTTGACCTCGCGGCAGAGAAAGCGGGCTGGGGCCGATCCTTGCCTCAAAGGGTTGGTCGCGGTGTGTCGCTACAATTTGTCTTTGGAACCTACATGGCCCAAGTTGCCGAAGTCGAAGTGGCCAAGGACGGCACAGTTCGTGTCCGCCGCGTTGTGTGCGCAGTCGACTGCGGCACGGTTGTAAATCCGGACACTGTGATCGCGCAAATTCAGGGAGCGATCATTTTCGGAATTACCGCGGCGCTTTATGGCGAGATCACGATCAAGAATGGACGAGTCGAGCAGGCCAATTTCGATACGTATCAGGCGCTTCGCATGAACGAAGCACCGGCTATCGAGGTCCATATCGTCCGGAATTCTGAGCCGCCGGGCGGCATGGGCGAAGCGGGAACGTCTGCGATCGTCCCCGCGGTTGCCAACGCCATCTTCGCGGCCACGGGAAAGCGCCTGCGCAAGATGCCGATCGACGGCGCCGCGTTGAAGGAGCCGGAGTAACCGGCGCGGCAGGGATTGACCACCGGCGGTAGGACTTTCTGCTCCGCCGCGAACGAAATCCGTAGCGTCGTCATGGCACATCGCTTCACCTGAAAAGATTAGAAGGTATCGCGCTGATCGGTTGAATTCGCCTATGCAAGGTGGGCGTATTCGTCGCAGCCGACATTGCTCACGACTCATTGTAATAGCTAGTGATTTTGACTGAGCACGGGCTGGCGGAGGGTGAGGAACTGGAAACCAACATTCTCCGGCCGAACTGTGTTCTGCTCAGGGCATTGGACGCTCGGCCTCCGATCGTAGTCTCAACTTTGATGCAGGTTCAGGCGCTCACCCAATCGCTTTGCATCGCATTTCCTGGGATCACGGTTGCACATTGATTCGCAAATAGAGGGCAGAAGATAACGTAGAGAATCCTTCGCATTTTAGGATTTACGGCCTCTTCTACGAAGGGTAAGGGAGTGACGAGAAGACGATGAGCCATTTCACCCTATCGGCGAGGTTCGGATCCCGGGACCAGCTGAACCAGATGTGCGGCACCGCGTTTAGCGCCACTTCGACCGGGCGACGTCAGATAGCTCAATAAGCTGCTTCACCTCTAATACAACTGTAAGTTACCGCGCGCGTATTGTCGCTTCGCCCATTTGATTGACGACAGCGATCGTTTGGGTAAGCCTTCTTTGCGGCCCACACGGCAGTGGACTTGAACGCGTAATGCCTGACAATGAATTTGCAAAGATTGGGTTTGACCCCCTGCAGATGGAATCGGCCATGGTCTACAAAATCATGGCCGGCTGCATCGTCCCAAGACCCATCGCATTCGTCAGCACGATCAGCCGAGCGAGTGTGATCAACGCCGCGCCGTTCAGTTTCTTCAACGTGCTTTCCCACATCCCCCCATTGATTGGGATTTCTATTTCCAAGATCTACAAGACAAGTACAAACAAGGATACGTTGACGAACATCGTCGAAGGGCGAGATTTCGTCATCAATATCGTGAACAACGACATCGTGCGTGCGCAAGACCTTTGTTCGAACGCCTACCCGCCCGAGGTCGATGAGCTGGCGCTTTCCGGCCTTACCGCCGTGCCGAGCAAGATCGTGAGGGCGCCGCGGGTCGAAGAATCGCCGGTCAACTTCGAATGTGCACTGACGCAGATGATACCGCTCGACAACTCGCCCTATACGCTGGTTATCGGCCGCATCGTCTATATGCATGTGCGCGCGGATCTGCTGCAGCCGCGCGGCAATATCGACTTGAAGCGTCTTGATGCGGTCGGCCGCATGGCGGGCAAGGTGTACGCGCGAACGCAGGAACTCTTCGCGCTCGACCACGACAGCTTCCAGGTTGTAGCGGAGTCCGCACCGGAAACAATCGCAGATAGAAAATTGTCCGGGCGCGACTAGCTCGGCGCTTGCGTGACCCCAATCCCCCGGCGTTAAATAAGCGGTTCGGATCAGGGAGACAGGGCACGATGCTAAGCGTCGAGGATTTGCTGCAGACCGAGCATCTGCAGCTGCGCCTGCATAATCCCGGTCCTCATACCAAGCTGTCCAGTCCCGTTTCTTGGGCGCACCCAACCGAACTCCCCGACCCGGCGGCATGGCTGCCGGAACGCTCGATCATCCTCACTCTGGGTGCAGGCTTGCACGGATCGGCCGACAAGCAGCGCGCCCTGGTGCGTCACGCGGTCTTGCGTCAATGCTCGGGCATCGGATTCGGACTTGGACTCTGGCTCGACACCATTCCAGATCAGATTTGCGAGGAGGCCAACGAATACGGCCTGCCGCTGATCGTTGTTCCCTACGAAGTATCGTTCGCCGAAATCATCAAGACCATCAACCAACATAATTTCTTCGAACACAACCGGCCATTATTCGACGCCACGGGCTTTCTGCGGTTATGCGCCACCGCGCATGCGAATGCCACCACTGTGGACGCGTTCCTGCGTATCATCTGCGAATCCGATCACTGTCTGAAGCAACTCCATTTCCAGTCGGCGCACGATGTCAGTTGCGGCTCTTCCGGTGGCGCATCATCGGGTCCCGCCTTGCGCAAAGCGCCGGTCTATGTCGGCGGCATGTTCGCCGGACAAATCCTCGACAGCTTTTCGTCAAGTTTCGTGCACGAAGACACCGTGGCATTCTATACATCCATGCTATCGGTCTTTATCGGCCAGAAGATTTCAGAAGCGTCGCACGAGCACTTCCAGGTTGCGTTTCACGAAGACCGACGGGTGATGAGCCTCCTGCTGAACGAGGCCGGCCATGAGGACCGCCTGGAACGTTTGGCCTTGGTGCGCAGGTTCATCGGTTCGCAACTGACGGCCGCAAGCATTAAGCTCCCGACTTTCCTCGCCGCAACTGTGGTGCGTTGGATGGTCGACCAGACGCGCCGATCCGACGACACCTATTTGTCAGTGCAGGACGGAAGCACGGTATTTGTCCTCAGACGGGCGAGCGAGTCGTTCGACGAATGGCTCCGATGCATCGCGGAAATGAGCCACGTGCATCTGGAGATCGGCAGCCGGCCGGTCCAGTTCGAAAAATGCGATGCTGGGCTCGATTGTTTCCGGACATTGTTGAGGAACAATGAGCGGCACCACGCGCAAAACTACTATACGACGCTTGACGCCTTTTTCGAGATCATCAATCAATCGACGTCGGGTATTGAGAAGCAGAATGTCGTGCAGGCAATTTGTCCGCGCTGGTCGAAGCTGAAGCTACCCGACCGAAGTTTCGTCCTGTCGAACCTCGAGATTCACCTCCGACTGTTCGGGCGGCCGGGCGATATCTCCAAGGCGCTTCGGATCAGCCGGCAATCCTGGTATCAGCGGCTTGCCAAGCTACAGGACTATCTGGCGGTTGATATCAAGGACGCGCTCAGCGTCCCGCCGCTATGGTCCTTCCTAACCATCGTCCGTGGTGAGCCGGCGGACATGGTTTCTTCCGGAAGAGCCGGCGCGCCTAGTCGCCAACCCCAATCAGGCGAGCGGGATTCCTCGTTACAGAAAATCTGACCGCCTGCTCCGGTACTCCGATTGCGCGCACGCATTTGAGGAAGGTTTCCATGAGCGCGGTCGGTTGCGGATTGTGGATTTGCCCGGCATCGGTCGAAATGATGACGCGGTCCTCGGAGACGGCCTTGAACACCGCCGCCACATCGCGAAGCTCCATGCCCTTGGCGAAATGGCGCGACATCGGATAGGCCACCACCGCCGACAATTCGACATAGGCGCCCCGGTCGGCGACTTCCTTGACAAATTCGATGGTCCCGCGCGGAAAGAACGCATGCGTCAGGCACATGCGTGCACCGATGTCGTTGCAAACGGCTTGCAGCGCGAAAATCTCGTCTTCGCTGATGTGGCCGGTCCCGATCGGCACGTCATGCTGCTTGGCGAGTTCGACGATGTCGCGCACTTCGGGCAGGACCTTGCCGTCCGCGTCGAGGATCGACAGGCCCTTCTTGTCGAACATTTTCTCGCCGAGCGTCATCGACGGAATGCCGTAGCTGCCGGCACCGATCAGCGCGATGTGATGGCGCGCGTGAATAGTCGGCATCCAGACATAACGGGCGCCGGAGGAAAGCGCCTGCGCGGCGAAGTAGACGTTGAAGCCGCCGGTGAAGCTGTTAAGCGCGATGGAGCCGTAGAGTTCGATGCCCGGCACGACCTTTGCCGCCATCTGGGCGCGTGTCACCGTGCTTTCGTGATGCGCCTTGAAGACGATCCCCCGCATGCCGGCGGCGCGTCCCCATTCGGCGAAATCGATGCCGTCGCCGATCCGCTTAAACACTTCTGGGCCGGCATGAACGTGGCTGTCAAGGACGCCTTCGAGAAGCGACATCCCGCTACTCCTTCCAACAGTCGAGTTGAGGTCTCATGATGTCTTCGAAAGTCTCCGCGCGCCGGATCAAGGCAGCTTTCGCGTCGGAAACATAGATGCAGGCGGGACGCGGCAGCAGGTTGAAATTGTTCGCAGTCAATTCGGCGTACATGCCGGTGTCGAGGATGGCGAGCAGGTCTCCGACGTCGCTGCGCGGAAAGGCATAGTTGCTGGCAAGCACCGAATGAACGCAGGTCGGCCCCACGATCTCGACATCCTCGTTCGGCCGGTCCGCCGCATCCGCGGCCGGCACGATGAAATGCCGGCTCTTCGACGTATCGACGCGGGCGAGAACATTGGTCGAGGCATCGACGGTGAGCCATATCCGATTGAGATCGGCTTTGCGGCCGATAACCTCGGTGAGCAGGATCACGGCATTGCCGACGAGATAACGCCCGGGTTCGAGCCAAAGAATAGGGAGTTCGGCGTTGACCCATTTCGCGCGAAAGCCCTTGGCGAAAGCAGCGATATAATCGTCGATCGGGTGAGTGTTGATCTGGTAGCTCCGCGATTCCGGATCGCGCAGGCGTGGCCAACCGCCGCCGGCGTCGATTACGCGCGGCACGAAGCCGGTCGCCTTGGCGATGGTATGGGCCATCTCGGCGATCGCCTCGCCGTACAATGTAAAGACATTGGGGTCCGTCGAAATGCGCCCGATATGCGAACTGAATCCTTGCAGGCTGAACGCGCTCGAGCCGGACAGGCGCTTGACTAGGCCAATCGCAGCTTCGGTCGAGAAACCCCATTTTTCGTCGTCGATGAAATCGATCATCGATTGCCCGCCGGATACCCCGAAATAGTCCGAGGCGGTCGATGCGAAATGGCTGGAATCGGGCTTGAGCCTGATATTGACCGCGAAGGTGCGATTCTTGTGTTTCGCGATCGTCTCGATGGCGTCGATCTCCTCGACCGAGTCGATATTGACTGTGCCGTCGACTTCCGAGGCGAGGCGGAGCGCGGCCAGTTCCTTGGCATTGCCGTTGAGGACGATCGGCACGCCGTCTTTGGCGGCCAGCAGCGCGGCGCGCATTTCGTTGCTGCTGAAGGCGTCTATTCCGGTGCCGGCCTCCGCAAAGAAGCGGGCGACGCGGAGATTCGGGTTGGACTTCACGCTGAAGAATACGGCGTTTTCCGCCGGCCAGTTCTTTTCAAGCGCCGAGCGGAGCTGCTCCAGATTCCGTTGCAGCGCCGCCTCCACGACCACGAACAGCGGCGTGCCATAGGATTTCGCAAGCTCGGCCGCGTCGATCCGGTCGATCTGCAGCCGGCCCGCCTTCATGACAAGCCAAGGATCCAGTCCGATGACGTCGTGGAAGCTGGACGACGGCCGCGGTGTCATTTGAGGACCATGAGGCATGGCGCATCGACGCGGTCGGCGACCCGCATGTATTTGTTGAAGGCGCGCGACTTGCCGATGGCCCAGATGATGGCATTACGGACCAGATAGGCGGACGGCGGCCATTCGGATGTGATCCAATCGTAACGCCGGGCCCAAGTCTGGGTCCGGTCGGAAACCCAGCGCCAGTCGGCTTCCCATCGTTTCAAGGCCTCGTCGACGTTCTCGAATTTCGCAAGGGTGGCGGCGAGCAGGAAGGTGTTCATCAGCGATAGCCCGGCGCCCTGGCCGAGCGTAGGCGGCAGGCCATGCACGGCATCTCCCACCAGCGCAACGCGGCCCTTGACCCAGTTGGTCGCGCCCACGAAAGGATAGGGGTGATGAACGCCGCCGGCGACGTCGGCCCGCTCGAAAAAGCCTTGCCGCTTCAGCTCCGGAAAGCGCTCGGCCCAGTAGTTGGCGTCGATCGGCGCATGCGCACCGTAGATGTCGTCGAGCGGCGCCGCTAAATAGCTGTAGACCTCGGTCGCCGTGCAGGGCGCCACGCCGACCCTGAGGCGGCCGGACCAGAATTCGCGCGTCATGTCGGCCGCCTCGAATTCGGTACGCGGAATCAAAAGGCGGATCGCGCCGCTGCGTGGACGGCTGACCTTGCGATCGAGACCGAGGGTACGCCGCGCCAATGAGTTGACGCCGTCGGCGGCCACGACCAAGTCGGCGCGCGCCGTCGTCCCATTGACGCTCACCGTTCCATCGGGCGACAGTTTGTCGACCGGCGAGCTGGTATGGACCTCGGCGCCGTTTGCGCGCGCGCAGTCGGTGAGCGTTCGGATGAGATTCTGCCGCTTGATGTTCCAGACGCTGACTGGGTGGGTGAGCGGACGCTGTTGCAGCACCGTGCCCTCGCGGTCGAGGATCTGCGCCTTCTGCAACACTATGCAGTCCCGGCGCAGTTCCTCCAGGATGCCGTAGGTATCGAGGACCCGCAGGCCATTGCCTTTGATGAAGATTCCCGCGCCGATCTCCCGGATCGCGTCCGACCTCTCGAACACGTCGACCGACCAGCCGATCTTGCTGAGAGCGATGGCGGTACTCAATCCGGCGATGCCGCCGCCACAGACGATCGCGCTTTTCTTCGTTGCCATGTTCGTCACCTACTGCAGCGAACGGTGAATGGCGGCCGCCAGCGAGTTGAATTCTGCCGAGAACCGGACGTCATCCGGTCGCGGTCTAGGTAGCTCCACCGCGTATTCCGCCTTGATCCGTCCGGGCCTGTCGGACATCACCAAGACGCGGTCGGACAGGAAGACGGCCTCCGCCACGTCGTGCGTGATCAACAGCACGGTCTGCTGTTCTTCCAGCCAGAGCGTCTGCAGCTCGTTGTTGAGCTCCTCGCGCGTGATGGCATCGAGCGCGCCGAACGGCTCGTCGAGCAAGAGGATTTCCGGCTTCATGAGCAGGCTGCGGGCGAGGCACAGGCGCTGTTGCATGCCGCCCGAAAGCTGGAAGCAATAGCGGTCGCGAAAGTCGTAGAGGCCGACCTTGCGCAATAAAGTCTCGGCGCGCGCCTGGAATTCCTCGTTGCTCAATTCCATTTTCTGGACCAGCTTGCGCGGCAGCAAAAGATTGTCCCAGACATTCAGCCATGGATAGAGCACCGCGCTCTGAAACATCACCGCGACTTTGCCGCGATCGATCAAGGCTCGGTCGAGCGGCTTAATGATATTGAGGGCATCCTCGTTGAGTTGGGCGATCACGCGCAGCAGCGTGCTCTTGCCACATCCGGACGGTCCGACGATGGCGACGAACTCTCCTCGTTTCAGATTAATACTGACCTTGTCGAGAGCGAGCACGCCGGCGCGGTTATACCGGTAGATCAGGTTGTCGGCGCTGAAGATGGTGGTGTCGGTCTGCACGGGTGGGCCTACGAGCGTCCGCCATGGTTGCGCATGTATTGCCAGCGCAGGAAGAACCGGTTGATCAGTTCGATGATCCAATAGAGCGTCAGGCCCTGCAGCACGATGACGATCGTTGCCGCGAACATGGCCGGCAGGTTGATGAAGCGGAGCGATTCGACGATGAGATAGCCGAGACCCTGGCTGCCGCCGAGGAATTCGCCGACCACCGCGCCGATCGAGGCGAGCGTCACGCCTGGCTTCAGCGAATTGAGGAAAAACGGCAGCACGGCGCGCAGCTTGATCTGGATCATGATGCGCCAGGGCGTGGCGCCGAGCGAGCGCGCGAAATCGATCATCTCGGGCGGAATGGTGGTCAGCCCCTGAATCAGCGCGATGGTGATCGGAAAGAAGCAGATCAGCGCGGCGATGATCACTTTGCTGAGGATGCCGTAGCCGAACCAGACGAGAATGAGCGGCGCGAAAATGATGATCGGCAGCACCTGCTGCGCGACGATCAGGGGCATGAAGGCGCGCCGGAACATCGGCACTTCGGTGATCAGCAAGGCCAGGATGATGGCGAACGCGGCGCCTAGCGTCAGACCGCAGATGGTCTCGGTCAGCGTGGTGGCGATGTGCTCCGGGAAAGTCGGCAGCCGTTTGATAAACTCGGCAAAAATGCGGCTCGGCCGCGGCAGGATAAGTGGGCTGATCGCGAACACCCGCACGAACAGCTCGACCGCGACAAGGAGAAACAGGCAGGCCAGGACGGCGGGCAGGCTGGCCAATACCTGTTTCTTGATCCTGTTCGCGGGCATGCCGGTCGAAATTCCCTTCAGGGGGCGGACGGTCCCGTCAACGTCTACCACTTCATGCCCCCTCGGCGAACGTCAACCGGCGATGCGATATCCTCAGCTCTTGCCGTTGCAGCTTGCCTTGACCGGTTGCGCCGGCATGTATTTCGCCGTCCACAGCGCGTCGACGTCCGGCATGTCCTTGTCGGCGAGGTTCCAGCCCTCGGCCGCATCCTTGGCGGTCTGCTTCCAGCGCTCCTTGTTCATGTAGCCGAGTCCGTGTTTTGGCGTGTCGCTGCTCTGGATCGCATCCAGGCCGAGCTTCACCTCGGGCGCGATTGTCTCCGGCGGCACATCTTTCTGATGTGTGGCCATGACCTTGTTGGCGAGGCTCGTGTCGGCACAGGCTTTCGCCCACCCCTCAAGCGAGGCTTTCACCACAGCTTTAACCTGATCGGGATGCTGCTCGGCGAAGGAGCGCTTGACCACGATGCCATAGGTATAGGGATTGAAGCCGTATTTGGCGTAGTCAAAACGGCCAATCTTGATATCGGCTTCCTTCGCGCGGAATTCCAGGTTCGGATATTCGAACGCCACCGAGGCCACGATATCGACGTCACCGCGGAACAGCGCCGAAATGCGGATGGCCGGATCGAGGACCACGCGCTTGTATGTCAACTCGCTTCTTGGTTTATTCAGCGCCGTCGACATGAAGGCGGGGAAGAGTTGCGCGACCGAGCCACCGGTGTCGCCGAATTTTGCCTTCTGAACATCCTCGATGGTCTTGATCTTGCGTCCCTCGATGTAGATTGCATCGTAGGGGGATGTCTGCAAGACGTTCGACACCATCACCAGGTCGAGCTTCGGGTCTGCCGCCTTCGCCTTGATCAGGATCAGGGCGTCGACAATGCCGAACTGGATCTTGTCGGAGATCAGGCGCCGCAAGGTATCGGAAGCGCCGAAGCCGCGCTCGACCGAGAGATCGACCCCCGCTTTCTTGTACAGCCCCTCATCTTGCGCGACGAGGTAGCCGAGATGGCTGGCCTCGAACGACCAGCTCATCGCCATCTTGTAGCTGTCCTGCGCGGCGCCTTGGACGACACCGAGCAGCAGGGACGCGATGGCGAGACAACCCAGTTTCAGAATGCGCATCACTCTCTCCTTGCTAGTAGCTGAGCAAAGGCCCGTCATCCCGGATGAGAGCCAGCGTCATGCAGTCGGGTCCGGCGCCCAACTTCAGTGACTCCGATACATTGACTTCGATGACCTCGACGCCGTGGCGCTCGAGCTCGTGAACCGTCTTCTTGGCGCCGCGGGGCGCGATGATGCGACCGGGTTCAAGCGGGAAACAGTTTATAATGCCGGTTCCCACTTCGTCGTCCGGTACGTTGATGAGCTCGATATTCCACGCTTCGAGCTGCTTGAGAGTTTCGTAGGGCATGACCTTGCGATAGGTGACCGCGAGGTTGGCCGCGACCATGGAGAATACGCAATCGAGATGCGTGAGCACGTATTCGGGCAGGAAGACCGGCACCACGTGGCGCACGCCGTTCATCTTCAGGATGGTCTCGACCTGCCGGAAGCCTTCCATATTGCCGCGATGGCCGACATTGAGAAGAATGTGGTAGGGATCTAGCCAGTCCATGCGGCCTTCGAAAATTCCCGAGCCGTGCACGGTGTAGATGATCGGAAGGCCGATCTCGGCGACCTTCTTGGTCCAGATCGCCTCTTGGCCGCGCTTCCAGGCGAGCGCGCTACGGCCGATGATACAGCCATTGCCGATCATCAGCGGCGGCGGATAACCGGCCCCGCGGTAAGGCAGGTAGGCACCATCCATCTTGTCCGGGAAATCGGCAAAGATGATCTCGACGCCGTTGCGCTTCAGCGTATCCGTATAGGCTTCGTGCTGCTCGGCCATCAGCTTGAGATTGGGCAGGTCGTCGTCTGACTCTGCGTCGCCGAAGCCCGGGATTCCATATTTGCCGCAGTAAAGGAAGTACTTCGGGTCTTGCTTGGTGACCTGGTTAATCTCGGCGCGGCCGGGCCGCGAACAGAGCACGGTATGAATCTTGCCGATCTTGGATCGGGCGCCCCAGCGCCGACCCCACACCTTCTCGATCTCGTCGTCGAAGGTGATGCTGTCTAGCCGCTCCGGGTAGGCATTCGGCCGATAGAGCGGGGCCTTTTCGAGTTGCAGCGCGTTCCAGTCAAGGTTGTAATTCATGGTTGTCTCCGTACTGGTCAGGCTAGATAGCGCGAAGACACCCAGCAACTAACAAGCGTCAGCCTTGATGAGAGGCGGGATTCACGACCGTCAGCCTGCGGGGCGCCGCGGCAGGCCGGCGCCTCGGCGACGGGCTTGTCGCGTCAGCGCATCGACATGCGCGACTGTTCCGCGTAACACTGGCAAGAAGAAGCGGAATCGTTGTCGCCTCCCCCGCCAAAGCGCGCCGGCATCGCTCTTGCTGTTCATTAACTGTGCTTAAGCGATTTGAGCATCGGCCACGCATGCGCGGACGCTATGATTGGCAGTCCATGTTACGTCGCGTCGAAGCGCATACTAATATGTTCGCAACGGCTGTGAAATCGTCATGACCAATGAAGAACTGTACGAGCGCCGGAACCGCGCCATTCCCCGCGGTGTGGCATCGGCGTTTCCCATCTTTGCCAGCCGCGCGACCGATTGCGAAATATGGGATGTGGAAGGCCGCCGCTACATCGATTTCGCCGGAGGAATCGCGGTGCTCAACGTTGGCCACCGCCACCCCGCTGTGATCGAGGCGGTGCGGCGGCAGCTCGATGCCTTCACCCACACTGCGTTCCAAGTGATGCCCTATGAGTGCTATGTGGCACTGGCCGAGGCGCTGAACGCGCTGGCGCCCTTTCGCGGGCCGGCCAAAACCATTCTGCTCACGACCGGCGCCGAGGCGGTGGAGAATTGCATCAAGATCGCGCGGGTCGCGACCGGACGCCGCGCCGTTGTCGCCTTCACCGGCGGCTTTCATGGCCGCACCATGGCGGCGCTTGCGCTCACCGGAAAAATCGCACCCTACAAGACCGGCTTCGCGCCGCTGCCAGGGGAAATCTACCACGTCCCCTTTCCGAGCGAGGCGAACGAAATATCGGTCGTCGATTCCCTGCGTGCGCTGGAATTTCTCTTTCAAGCCGACGTGGCTCCGACCGATGTCGCCGCTATCCTGATCGAGCCCGTCCAGGGCGAAGGCGGGTTCAATCCGGCGCCGCCGGCGCTGCTGGTGGCGCTGCGCGAGCTTTGCGACCGGCACGGAATCCTGCTGGTCGCCGACGAAGTGCAGTCCGGATTCGCGCGCACCGGCCGCATGTTTGCGATCGAGCATGCCAAGGTTGAGCCCGACCTGGTGGCGATCGCCAAGTCGCTGGCCGGCGGCCTGCCCCTGTCGGGGGTGATCGGGCGCGCCAATGTCATGGACGCGGTCGGACCCGGCGGCCTGGGCGGCACCTATGGCGGCAATCCGCTGGCCTGCGCGGCCGCGCTGGCGGTGCTCGACGTCATCAAGAAGCAGCGGCTTTGCCAGCGGTCCACCATCATCGGACGCCGGATCAAGAAGCGGCTGGACGGCGTCAGCGGGCGCAACGATATCGTGCCGCTGACCGGTCTGCGCGGAATCGGTGCCATGATCGGCATCGATGTGGTGACAGTCGACGGCAAGCCGGATGCCGCAACAACCAAGCGTATCCTCGCGGACGCAGCCAGCCAGGGCCTGATCGTGCTGTCTTGCGGCGCCTTTTCCAACACCATTCGCATCCTGGTACCGCTGACTATCTCCGACGCCATGCTCGACGAAGGACTGGATATTCTTGAACGGACGCTTGTTTCGGTCCGCGCCGAAACGGCACAGTAGCGCCCGTGCCGCGACAAGGAATTATTCGCGGCGACCTAGATAAATCAAACGGTAATCAAAGAGAGCCGATCATGACCCCCGCGAAACCGGAAAAGCAGGCGCAGCCCATGCTCCAGGCCGACAACGACCGCGTACGCGTCACCGAATGGCAATTCGCGCCGGGTGCCGCGACCGGCTTTCATCGGCATCAATACGATTATGTGGTGGTGCCGCTCACCACCGGTGCACTGCGGTTAGTCGCGGGCGACGGCAGCGTTTCGACAGCGCAGCTCACCGCCGGCGTATCCTATTTCCGCCAGGCCGGAGTCGAGCACGAGGTCATCAATGCCAATGATTACAACTTCAAGTTCATCGAGATCGAGATCAAGTAGTCGCTTACGTACTTTGGCTTCACTATGAAGCAGCCCGCGCGCACTTGCTCCATTCAGAACAACGTACCTGTTCATTTCCCGGAAGCGATGATCCAGTGCTTTTGGCTCCCGCACTCCGCTTTCGCTGGGATTAGCGGACGCGGGTACTGTTCTGTCACGGTGAATCGAAGTCTCAGCGGCTTTCCGAAGGGGTAGCACAGCCTTTGCTGAAACTTCATTTTAGCGCCGCAGACCACCCCGCGCCGTCCGTCTGGATCCGCTCCTGGCTACCACACCGGCGCGGCCCTGGCTGCGTTCGGCGACTTCCTTTGCGGCCGCAATAGCCAGCATGCCCTGCTTGGGCGCGAAGACCCGCTTGAGCTCCGCCAACCCTCCGTTCTTATCAGCGGAGCAGTGAATGCAGGACCTGGGAGAATGAACACAAGCATTGCGCGCCGCTGCACCCTTTCATGAACGGGATTATCCCTTAGCTCGCGGGTAATTGGCTTTGACTGCACACTGAAGCCAACGCGTAAGCACATTGCGGCATTTGGTGGCCGGCGTCGCCGCCGCAAGGACGCGAAGCCGTCGCTAAGTACGTTCTGACGGAATGAGGCTTGACCGCACCGCGCCGTGCGACGTACCATTCGTAATAAGAAACGATGTTCTCACTGAAAGAACACTTGCTTTGTCCAAATACAAACGGCGAAAAGGGCTGAGCGTGCTGGAGACAGCGCTGAACATTGTTGAAGAGGTCGCCTACGCGAACGCAGAAGTCGGCGTGAGCGACATCGCCAAGGCCGTCGGCGTGGCGAAAGGTGCCGTCTACCGTCATCTTCAGACTTTGGTTCGTCGCGGTTATCTCGCGCAGAATGCGGATACCGCGCGCTATCGAATTGGGCTCAAGTTCTCTGTGCTGGGGCAGCGGGGCCCCTCAGGGCCCAACATTCTGAGCGCTTCCAAAGATCCAATGAGAAAACTGCGCGACGCCTTCGGAGAGGCGGTCGCCTTGTCGATCCCAGAAGAAGACGGCGCGCGCGTGATTGCGGCTGCGCGCGGAAGCAAAGACATCGAACTGGGCGTTCGCCTGAACAGGCTTCTTCCCTTTGACGGGTCCGCGCAGGGCCGGGTCATTCTTGCCTTCGGCGGGGCGCCGTCGTTCATGGACAAGAAGCGCCGCCTGCCCGCGAAGCTGGCAAAACAATTGTCACAGGGACGTCGGCAGGGCTGGATCGACGCGCCGGATGAAGTTCTTCCCGGCATGAATGCGTTGGCCGTCCCGGTTTTCGATGCGAATGACGTCTGCGTTGGCGCGCTGGCGATCGTCGGACTTTTCGATACCGCCGATGTCAAGCAAAAGGGCTTGATCGAGCAACTGATTGCCTCCGCGCGCGAGATCTCGGTCAATCTTGGCTCTCGACACGGTGGCCGCCCGAACGGCAGCTCCCCGCGCGCTAAGAGCGGGGACTAACGATGCCACCGATTTTTTCCTCGCCGGTCGTCAAGTCAACCATTGCCTTGGCGGTGATGTTGGTCGTTTGGCAGCTTGCATGCGTGCTGTTCAAGGTGCCGAGTTTCCTGCTGCCGACGCCGACGGAGATTATGGCTCGGCTGATCGAAAAGCATGACCTCTATGTCAGCCACACGCTGGTGACTTTCTACGAGACGATTGGCGGCTTCATTCTTGCTGTTCTTGCCGGCGCGCTTGCGGCGACCTTGATTGTCGTCATCCCGTCCGTGCGCGATTTCGTCATGCCGCTGCTGCTCGTTGCGCAGATCGTGCCGAAGGTCGCGGTGGCGCCCATCATCCTGATCTGGTTCGGTTACGGCGTCGGCTCGAAATTGCTGATCGCGCTCCTGGTCGCCTTCTTTCCGATCGTCGTGAATATGGAGCAAGGCCTCATGTCGGTTGAACGTGACCTGCTCGAGCTCGGGCATTCGCTTCGCGCGTCGCCCTGGCAGATTTTCTGGAAGTTCAGGCTGCCGACCGCAATCCCTGGTCTTTTCAGCGGCATGAAAATCGCGATCACTCTGGCGGTCATCGGCGCCGTCATTGGTGAATTCGTCGGCGGAAACCGCGGCCTTGGCTATCTCATCATTGTCGCCAATCAGGAGCTCGACACGCCGCTGGCCTTCGCCTCGGTGCTCATTCTGTCGGTCGGCGGCTGTCTGTTCTATGGGCTGGTCGCGCTTGCCGAGCGTGTCATTGCGCCATGGGCGGGCGCCGACAACGCCACCGCGGAGCTTGCGAGGATGCGATGACTTCCGGTCCGCACGACATCGAAGTCGTCGACGTTGCGAAGGATTACGCCGCGCGCGGCGGCGTGATCCACGCGATAGACGGCCTACGCTTTTCGGTGTCGGCGTACGAATTTGTCTCGATCCTAGGCCCCAGCGGCTGCGGCAAAACCACGATTCTGAAGATCATTGCCGGACTCAGCAGCGCCACGTCCGGCGAGGTGCGGGTCGCAAATCAGGTCGTCACGGGCCCCCGGCGTGACATCGGCATTGTGTTTCAGACGCCCGCGCTGATGCGGTGGCGCACCGTTCTCCAGAACGTTTTGTTGCCACAGGAAATTCTCGGGCTCGATCGGAAGTCTCTCGAAGTCCGCGCGCGTGAGCTGTTGGAGCTTGTCGACCTCGCCAAATTCGCGGATCGGCGGCCAGCGGAACTGTCGGGCGGCATGCAGCAGCGCGTCGGTATCGCGCGCGCGCTCGTGCACGACCCGCGGATCCTTCTGCTGGACGAGCCGTTCAGCGCGCTCGATGCAATGACCCGGAACCAGCTCAATATCGAACTGCTGCGGATTTGGAGTCAGCGCAAGAAGACCAGCCTCTTGGTCACCCACAGCATTCCCGAAGCCGTGTTTCTGTCCGACCGCGTGGTGGTCCTCACGCAGCGGCCTTCGCGCGTGGCAGAGATCGTGGACATCCCACTGCCTCGGCCCCGTACCCCGCAAATGCGTACGTCCGTTCCCTTCATCAAGATGGTCGATCATCTCGGTGGGTTGATCGGACTTGAGTTCATCTAAGTGAAATCGAGTTAGCAAAGAAATGAGGAGGGAATATGCGTAAAATCGTAGTCGCTCTCGCGTTACTTTCCATGCAGGCCACTCCGTCGTTTGCCGCGGACAAGGTCACGTTCGCGCTGAACTGGATACCCTACGGTCTGCACTACGGCATCTATGCCGCTCAGGCGCTGGGCTATTACAAGCAGGCGGGCCTCGATGTCACCATCCAGCGCGGTTACGGTTCGGGCGATACCGTAAAGCGCGTCGCGGTCGGCTCGGCAGATATCGGCATGGCGGACATGGCCTCCGTGGCCGTCGGTCGCACCAAGGGCTTTGCGGTCAAGGGCCTCGCGGTTGTGCTCGACCGCTCGGTTGACACCATCTTCTACATCAAGGGTTCAGGGATCACGGGGCCGAAGACCTTGCCCGGTCACAAGCTCGGCGCCACCGTCGGCGAAACCGCCCTCAACCTGCTGCCCGTTCTTGCCGCCAACGCCGGCTTTGACGCGAAAAAGATCAACGTCATCAATCTCGCTGCGCCGGCAAAATATCCCTCGCTGGTGACGAAAAAGGTCGATGCAATCGTCGGATTCACGACCGAAACGCCGGGCATCATGGCGGCCGCCAAGAAGGCGGGCGTCGAGGTGGGACGCATCCTCTACAGCAACTACGGCGTCGATTATTACTCGATCACGCTGATCTCCAGTGACAGCACGATCGCCAAGAAGCCGGACGTGATCAAGAAGGTCGTCAATGCGACCATGCGCGGCTATGCCTGGGCGATCAACAATTCGGACAAGGCGGCCGATATCTTCAGCAAGGACTTTCCGGAAAGCAGCCGTGAGCTGACATTGGCGCAATGGAAGATCGCCATGTCCAACATGGTGACCGACCGCACCAAAGCGAACGGCCTCGGTTACATCGATCCGGCCAAAATGAAGCAGACTCTTACGCTGCTACAGAAATATCAGGGCATCGAGAGCAGCGTGAAGCCCGGTGACATCTACAACAGCTCGCTTCTTGAGAAGGTCGAATTGAAATGATGGAAGCCATGCACGATTCGCTCGGGAAGCCGGAATTGAAAGACCGTCCGGACCTCGAACTCTTGAATGGCGCGGTCGACATTCACATCCACCATGCCCCTGATCTCTACAACCGGATTCAGGACCCGGTGGAGACGGCGAGGGACGCCCGCGCGGTCGGGATGAAGGCGATTTGCATCAAGCGCCATAATTTTCCGACGCCGGCCCTCGCCGTAATGGCCATGAAACAAGTGCCGGAGGTGGATATCTTCGGCAGCATCGCCTGCAATTGGCAGGTCGGCGGCGTCAATCCGATCGCCGTCGAATCCGCCATTAAGTTGGGCGCGCGTCAGGTTTGGCTGCCAACCGTTCACTCCGCCAACCACCCAAGCCTGACGGGCGTTGTCGGGCAGCACGGAAAAGGGCTTACTGTCAAAGGCGGCTTGTCCGAATACACGCGGAACAAGCGCGCCATCGAGCTTCTCGACAACGAAGGAAAGACGAGCCCCGAGTTGCATGAGATCATGCGGCTCGCGGCCGAGGCCGACATTATCTTCAATCTCGGCCACATCTCCTTTCGGGAAATGATGGCGGTCGCAAAGGAGGCGGCGGGTCACAAGGTCCGCCGCATCGTCTGCGACCATCCCTTCTTCCTGAAATTGACCATGGAACAGACGTTGGCGCTCGCCGACCTCGGCGTCTTCATTAATTACACCGCGGGCGAGATTCTGCCCCGGTGGTGGCGGGCGTCGGTCGAGGACTTTGCCAACTCGATCCGGCAGGTCGGTGTATCGCGCAGCGTTGTGTCCAGCGATGTCGGGCAGCTCCACAATCCGCCGATGGTGGAGGCGCTGCGGCTAACCGGCCAATTGCTGCTGGAAGAGGGCTTCAGCCGGGCGGAGCTACGGACCCTCTTCTGTGAGAACCCGTCAGCGCTGCTCTATCCCTGATTGCATCAGTCATCCGTAGGTTCAACCCAATCATGAAAAAGCAGATTCTCGAAGTCCCGACGCTCGCGCCGGCGCTGGGCCCGTTCACGCGGGCGATCAGTGCAGGCGATTTCCTCTACATATCTGGCACCAGCGCCTTGTCGCATTTGCCCGGCTCGCTCATGAGCCGGGCGATACCCAGCGGCATCGAAGCGCAGACGCGCCAGACGCTCGATAACATCCGTGCTGTTCTGGAAGCCGCCGGACTTTCATTCAAGGACATCATCAAGGTGACGGTGATGCTTAAGAACACCGCCGACTACGAGCAGATGAATGCCGTGCGCGCCGAATATTTCAAGGACGCGGCCACCACGAGCTCGACATTCATCACGGACCTGGTCCGCGACGACATGCTCGTCGAGATCGAATCGGTCGCGTTGTATCAACGCTAGGCTTTGACCGGCAGGCGATCCATGTTGCGATTGTACTACAGCCCTGGTGCGTGTTCACTGGCGCCCCATATCGCGCTTGAAGAAACGGGCTCGACGTATGACCCGATAGAGACGTCTATCGCCAAAAGGCAGAACAAGAGCGCCGGCTATCTGAAAATAAATCCGCGCGGAACCGTCCCGGCTCTGCAGGTCGATGGTGCATTGCTCACGGAAAACACCGCCATCCTGACCTATATCGGGCGACGCTTCCCCGACGCCAAGTTGCTGCCGGACGATCTGTTCGAGCAAGCGCGTTGCATTTCGCAAATGGCGTGGTTCGCCAACACACCGCATATCGCGCGCCGCCGTTTCATGCGACCACAAGCGTTCTGCTCGTCCGCGCATGAGGAAGAGGGCGTGCGAGCCAACGGCCATAGGCAGTTCTGGGAGGCCTTGCAGGAGGTCGATTCGCTGCTGACCGACCGAGAATGGATTGTGGGCGGCCAGCTCACGGTCGCCGACTTGCACGCGTTGGTTTTCTATCGTTGGGGCCTGCGCGATGGGCATCCCATGGACAAGCTCGCGTCTTACAAGAGGCTGGTAGGTCAATTGCTGAAGCGGAGCGCAGTCCGCAACGTTCTTGGTCGTGAACAGGACACCGTTCTGCTGCCCGAGGCCTGCTGAGCGCGCGGCGTTATTTACGGCTGGCCGACCGCGATCACCGCCGACACCAGTACGGCGGTGACGGCTTAGCCGAGGTCGCCCGTTCTCCCTGGTTCGTCGCCGTTACCGCAACCTTCTTGCTCAGCGCGACAAAGTCACGGGGAAGAAACGCCGACATCGCTACTGGCACCAAAACGGCGTGCGATCGCGGCGCTGCCCAGGAACGGCTCGTGGACAGCCTCTCCAGAGCAGCTGTTGTTCAACATCGGCCGGCGCATGCATTCGACGGGTTTCTGGGTCCCGTGCACCGTATCGACGTCCTGGCCACCACTGGAGATTTCCCAGAGGGTGGTCTGTTGCGATCCCCAGTCCAGTTGCCTTTATTGCGGACGGCATACCAACAGGGCTCATGGCGCGAGTGATAATCCCCGCGGCCGATCACCAGGCGTTCCTTCGCCCAAATAATTTGGGCTCGAATGATACCCGCCTCAGCCAGAAGCACGACCCTGCGCCGTTTCAGCAGATCATCCCAACTCAGCGTACTGGCGGTCCGACTAAAGCGCGCCACCAGATCAGGATCGGATCGACCATCCTCGGTGCACTCGACAAATCGCCTATTCAACTCAATCGCCACCACAAAACTCATGCTCGCCGAATCCGAATGTATGCACCGCCCAGTCTCGGACACTTACGATAACCGCACTAAATCCGCTCAGTGCGGAGGTTCGGAGACAAACGGCCCAAGAGTGAGAATTTCGGGCCTCAGCCGGTCCGCCGCGGTGCGGAGGTTTGCGCGCGAAGCCCGTGGTTATTGGCGATTTCAGCGCGCCAAAACCCCACGGAGAACGTTGGTCGCATAAGGACTGGCGGAGGGAGAGGAACTGTATTTCAATGTTCTCTCGCAGATTTACGAACGACCTCGCGCTAATTCGCTTCCCAGGCGATATTTTATCAAGGAGCCTTGTCTGACGTCTTGCTGTCTGAGGTCGTTCCCGCGAGCGCCTTAAAAGCATCGGGCTCCACAGGCGCGCCAAAAAGGTAGCCTTGGCCAAATGGGCAATTCATGGCCCCGAGGGCATCCCTTTGGGCTTCTGTCTCAATTCCTTCTGCAACGATATCGAGCCCCAATTCTCGGCCAATCTCGATAGTGGCGCCGACGATAATGCGCTTGGCGGTGCTCTGCGACATTTCACTGACCAAGCCCTTGTCAATCTTGATCTCGGTCAGCGGATATCGGTCGATATAGCGAAAGGATGAATATCCGACGCCAAAATCGTCAACCGACAGGCCGACCCCGAGTTCTCGCAACTGATGAAGCATCGTCAGAAGTTGTGGCGTCTCCTCGGCCAGCATGCGTTCGGTAAGCTCAAGTGTCAGCCAGGCAGGGTCTGCACCGCTTTCTTTCATGGCGTCTTGAAGGGAGGCAACAATGTTTCGATGAGTCAACTCGATGGCCGCGACGTTGACCGAGAAATGCAGTGGGGTCTGCCGGTGCCGGTTCACTTCGGCTGCGAAGCGAGCTACCTCGCGTCTGCCCCAGTGACCAATATCGAGAATCAGCCCGGTATCCTCGGCGAGTTCAATAAACCGGTCGGGACGCTGAAGCCCGAACACACCGTGATTCCAGCGCAGCAGAGCCTCGGCGCCGACAATCGCCCCTGTGCGCAGGTCAACGCGCGGCTGGTAGTGGAACACGAATTCGCTATTGGCGACCGCTTGCTGGAGTTCGTTGGTCATGCGTTGCCGCTGAACAGAACGGCGCTGGTCGGCAGCGTCAAACTCCATGACTTCACGAAGCGGAGTTTTCCGCGAGTGATGAAGAGCGGCTCCTGCCTGGCGAAGTAGAGAGAGGGCGTTGCCGCCGGCTTGTCCGATCGCGAAGCCAGTCGCGAACCTGACCTCGATGGAGGCGCCCGGAAGCGTGAACCGCTGGTCCAGCGCGATGCTGATCCGGCGCAGCCAAGCTACAGCCTGCTCGCGTTCGTCCACGAGGCAAGCAATGGCAAATTCGTCGCCTCCAGTGCGCGCGATCAAGGCGGGGCCAAGCGCCTGCAGCCGTTGTGCGGTCTGTTGCAGAAGTGCGTCGCCGACATCGAATCCATAGCTTGTGTTGATGTCCTGGAAATGCGCCACGTTGATCTTGACTATTACCGGCAATTGCGTGGAGCGCGTCGACAACGCGTCAAACCGCTCCACAAAGGTATAACGGTTCAAGCTACCAGTGAGCTGATCGTGGTGCTCGGCGCGATCAATTCGCTCGGCCGAGAGATACAAGTCGGTCACATCTCTGATGAGGCCCACGAGGTAAGTCCTTTTGCCGGGAGCGGGGAACGGCAAAAGTCGGATGGAGTTCCAGAAGAGGCGGCCGTCCTTGCGATAATTTCGCAAGGTGACGGCGATGGGCTTAAGCTCGGTGATCGCCTCTCGCATCCTGGCGATCTCTGGCTGAAGCCTGTCGCTTCCTTGCAAATAACGGCAGTTCTTGCCAATCACTTCGGTGCGGGAATAGCCCGTGATGGTCTCGAAGGCGCGATTCACATGGATGAGCCGAAGGTGCGGATCGTTGGCGTCCGCAATGAGCACTCCCTCGTCGATCTCCTCAATTAGCGCACCAATAGCTTCGGCTGACATACTGGCGAATTCGTTCGCGTGCTCTGGCTGGGCACGTTCAGTCCCTGTAAAACTGGGAAGAAAGCGATCGATCGCGATGAATTTTTTGCCCGTCATTCGCGGTTGAGTCCTCAAATAACTTCCGGTGTTGGGCTCAGGAGCATTGCCGAGCGGGTCGGAGCGGGAACTGCTCATGGCGTCTCAGCTACCAAGGCTCAGGAGGGAGCCGCGTACACGGCGCGAAATAGTGCAGGGCGACCAGTGGCGGTACTCGTGCGGCTACGGGGCCGCTACCTCGCGAGGCTACCAGGATCGAGACGACAAGCAGCCGTGGCGTCCCGCCACAACCGGTGCTAGATTGTCGCTGAAATGGTTCGCAGAGATGGTGCCCGGTAAAGGTGGTGCCTGAATGTCACGCCATGAGCGAACTGCCTCAGGTGCCGACCAGTTGCGCGACACCGGTCTTGGCCCTGTCGGCGACCGGGCTTGGGGCACGCATATCTGTCTGTTCTACGAGACACCCCAAGACCTGTACGATGTGCACGCCGAGTATTTTGGCGCCGGCTTGGCGAACGGGGAGTTCTGTATCTGGGCGTTATCGGACCCGATCAACCGGGATAATGCCATCGAGGCGTTGCGCAAATCCGTTCCAGATTTCGATAAGCATCTGCGAGACGGTCAAATCGAATTCATCCCAGGCTACCAATGGTATCTCCGCGGCGATGAATTCGACCCGCAACGGATCACCGGCGGCTGGCATGCCAAACTTGACGACGCGCTCGCTCGCGGCTTCGACGGCATGCGGGTCAGCGGCAATGCCTTCTGGTTCGAGACCGGCCTCTGGACAACGTTTCGTGAGTACGAGGCCGAACTCGACCGTTCGCTTGCCGGCCGGCGAATGATCGTACTTTGCACCTATTCGCTTGCGGCAAGCCGCGCCGTTGACGTGCTCGATGTGGCTCGCACGCACAATTTCTCGATTGCGAAACGAGACGGCCGATGGGAGTTCCTTGAAACGCCGGAGCTTGCCGAAGCAAGGCGCGAGATCGGGAGGTTAAATGGCGCCATCGATATTCTCTCGAAACCGTTCCCCGGTAGTCGGCGCCTGACCCATCGAGAGCAGGTTGTGCTAGCTCAAGTCGTCAAGGGCGCCTCGAGCAAAGAAGCGGGTCGCAATCTCAAAATAAGTCCGCGCACGGTCGAGTTTCATCGCAAGAATATCATGCGCAAGCTCGGTGCGCGGAATGTCGTCGACCTTCTAGGAATCGTACTTGGGAGTAGTCCCCGACAATACAGCCTATCCAAGTCCCCCATAGTCGGTGAGCCTCAGCAATAGGGTCTTGCTCGGGCTAAGACCGAGATCTCCTTGCAACGGAGCGCAATTGGCCGAACGAGGGAGAAACGGAGCGTAGTCCGGCGAAGTTCTGCGTCGTGGCGGAGGGAGAGACCGACCTCATAGCCTTCGGAGAGGTTCGGTAAGGCTCGGGGAGCTACCTCCAAGCCATTGGAATTGCTATTCTTTCTTGTAGACTTTCGTTCGGTACCATCCGAGAATCATCGGTGAGACCCGGCCTGTTTTCGCGTGCTGGCCGGGGTCGGATCGGGGTCGGGAGGTACGGCGGACAATGCGGAATTCGAACAAGGCGGTGTTGACCGCGAAGCGAATTGAGCGGCTGGGCGCGGTCGGCCGTTATCCCGACGCCCGCGTGCCGGGCCTCTGCTACCAGATCAGCCGGACGGGCGGGCGCTCCTGGGTCTTGCGCTATGCGCTTCACCGTAAGGAACGGATGCTCGGCCTGGGACGCGCCGATCTAGTGTCGGTCGACGAGGCCCGCGAGCGCGCCTGGGCAGCGTGGAAATTGATCCTCGACGGCACCGACCCCGTCGAGCGAAAGCGCGCGACGGTGGTGACGCTCGGTGGCCTTACGTTTCAAGAAGCGTGTGACCGATACATCGCCTCGCACAAGGCCGGGTGGAAGAACGCGAAGCACGCGGCCCAATGGGGCGCGACGCTCTCCACCTATGCCTGGCCGGTCATCGGCGCGCTCTCGGTCGCGCAGATCGACACCGCTGCGGTCATGCAGGTGCTTGAGCAGGAGCCGGCAGGCTATCCAGGTAAAACGTTGTGGACCGCGATCCCCGAGACGGCAAGTCGGCTGCGTCAACGGACGGAGGCAATTCTCGATTGGGCGAAGGCTAGAGGCTTTCGCACTGGCGAGAACCCGGCCCGCTGGCGCGGCCACCTCGACAAGCTCCTCCCCGCCCGCGCCAAAATTGCCAAGGTGGAACACCAACCCGCACTCCCCTACGCCGACATTCCGGCATTCATGGGTCAGTTGCGCGAGCGCGGCGGTGTCGCCGCACGCGCATTGGAATTCCTCATCCTGACCGCGTGCCGCTCGGGCGAGGTGGCTGGGGCACGCTGGTCCGAAATCGACCTGGGCGCGAAAGTTTGGATCATACGCGCAGAACGGATGAAAGCGGGACGTGAACACCGGGTGCCGTTGACCGACGCGGTCATCAAATTGATCGAGCGCATTCCATCAGAAGCCGATAGTGATTACATTTTTGTCGGCCCGCGCGCAGGCCATCCGATTAGTAACGCGGCGATGGCGAAGGTGATGAAGGAATTGGCGGCTCCATCGACCACCCCTGGCAGGATCGCGACCATGCACGGTATGCGATCGACATTTCGCGATTGGGCTGCCGAAATAACAAATTTTCCGCGCGAGGTTGCTGAGGCGGCGCTGGCGCATACGCTGATAAATAAAGTCGAGGCTGCTTACCAGCGGGGCGACCTGATCTTGCGCCGCCGTAAGTTGATGGAGGAATGGGACCGTTATTGTCATTCACCGGTGCCTGCTGGCGATAGAGTTGTGCCGATGCGGAGAGTGGCGGAATGAAACGACCGAAAAAAGTCGGCTATGCGGGCAAAGAAAGCGTCCCTAAGCATAAGCGCTGGTGGGGATCGGGTAAATCTGACCCAGCCGAGGCCAAGCGGATGTTTGGATGCGACCTAACAGGATTCGAAAGTGACAGAGCAACAGATTTTGAGTGGCCGCTCCTGTCCGACGAACAAATTCACAGTCATGAGTTCGATGCGGTCGAATACGCCGACCGTACTGGCGATCCTCGCCGAGTTATAGAATTGGTGCGTGAAAAAGCCGGAAAGTTAGTTGCTGATTATTTGGAGCGCAAGTTGATCCATAAACGCACTCCAATCTACGATCGATCCCCGCCCGATACGCGTCTTTACAACGCAACAGCGAAGATTGAACAGCTCATTAAAGAGCAGGGCTTTTCTAAAGATGAAGCGATCAAGGAAGTCGTCCGTAGCGACCACATTCCAGATAAGACATTGCGAAATTTTTTGAGTGGAAAGCGGGGATCAGAACGTCGGATGAGAAAAGGTTTCCGAGGCGCGGCATCCAAGTACCCCTCTGGTTCAAAACCCTAGCTGTAATAACAAGTTAGCTTGCCGCCCCGATCACCCCCCTGTTCGGGGCGGTTTTGCTTTTCGACGAAACGCGCTTTCCTCCGGTTTAACTCGAACCCAACCGGAGCGTCGTTTTGCAGATGAAAGAACACCTCAAATATCCGCGGCTAATGCGCATTCACGACGTAGCCGAGTTTTGTGGCCTACGGCCGACACAAATCTACGAGCATGCCAAGAAAGGCGATTTTCCAAAGCCGATCAAGCTGACCGAAAGCGGCCGAGCTGTGGCGTGGGATGAGGACGAGTTGATTGCCTGGCGCAATGCGCGCCTAACGGCGCGCGAGGCCTAGTCATGCCCGCAATGACACTACCTAAGACCCTGGTTCCTGGCGTGGACAATCGCGTCGGCGAATTTTGGATTGCCTTCGATAAGGCAGGGCAACGGCGAAAAGTTGTTCCCTATCGTGTGTTTTATGGATTGCATGTCGATATCGTTCTAACGGCCGATCACCGGTTCGTCGAGGAGACGGTCACGTATAGCTCGTCTGTAGTACCGCCTGAGACAGGGTGGCGCATATTTCTGGATGACGGCGATACTTTCGTATGGCGCCGACCACTTACGATCCGCTTGTTGAAGAGCGACACGTCGAAGCTGTTGCGCATGCTTGCTGCCGCTGAAAGGGGCGCGTGATGGGAGCGGTGAAAGAGCTCCTCTTCGCCCAAAGCGACCCGAGCATCCACGGCCCGAGAGCTATCCCGCGAATTGATGAAAGCCGCGATCTCACATGGGCCGAGATTAATGATGCTACCCGAGGGGCAGTTGGCAAATTTTCTCTGCCCTGCCCATTTTGCGGTCCAGAAATGGCACACTCCTCACGATTTAGAATTGAGCGTCCCACCCTCGGTTACGCGCGATGGTATTGTTTCTATTGCGGCGAAAGTGGGTCGCTGAGGCGCAATAGTCCTACCGATCCGAAAAACGAGGCGGCTGCCCGTCGTGCAGCGGTCGCACGCGAACAAGAGCAGAAAGCTGAAAGGACCGCGCGAGCACTTGCGCTATGGGAAGCTGCCAGCACGATAGTCGGTTCACTGGTAGTCGACTATCTGCAGGCGCGCGCCATCCGCGACCTGCCGCCAGATGTCGACGCTGTGCTCCGGTATCACCCTTCTTGCTCCTTTGGGCGCGACGGACCGCGCCCATGCATGCTCGCGCTCATGCGCGACGTGCGGACTGATAAGCCGCGCGCCGTGCACAGGACGTGGATCGGTAGTGGCGGCCGAGCACTTGGACGTATGGCGCTCGGCCCGATTGCCCGCGCTGCCGTGAAGCTGTGGCCGACTGGTGGGCCGAGCCTCGTCGTTGGCGAGGGCATTGAGACTGTGCTCGCCGCCGCTCTCCATCTGGAGCGCGCTGACGGCGAGGCGCTGAGGCCTGCATGGGCGCTGACAGTCGCCAACAACTTGACCAGATTCCCGCTAATCCGAGGCGTCCAGCGCCTCGTAATCCTGACCGACAATGACGTCAGCGGTGTCGGTCAGCGCGCCGCTGAGACGTGCTCTAGCCGTTGGTGCGACGCCGGCCGTCAAACTGTGAAATTGATACCGAACCGGCTTGGGGCTGACTTCAATGATGTATTGAAGGAAGCAGCCCTATGAGCCTCGCTGGCGACTTTTCTGAGCAATCCGGCTCTCCATCTCCCATTTTCTCGGAGAGCGACTTAGCTGATCGCTTTGCTGAGCGACATAAGGCAGAGCTCCGCTATGTCGCGGAATGGAGTCAGTGGTTTTGCTACAACGGCAAATATTGGAAGAAGGAAAAAACGCTGCTGGCGTTCGATCTCGTGCGTGCTCTCTGCCGCGAGATCGCTCGCGGATGTAACAAATCCGCTGAAGCCAAGGCGCTGACGAGCGGGAAAACGATCGCAGCTATCGAAAAGATCGCGAAAGCAGATCGGCGTCTCGCTGCCACCATCGACCAGTGGGATCGCGACCCGTGGCTATTGAATACACCTGCCGGTGTCGTCGATCTACGGAATGGAAAGATGCGGGAGCATGACCCTGAAGACTACTTGACGAAGATCACCGCCGTGGCGCCCAAAGGCAAGTGCGCCTTGTGGAAGAGCCATTTGGCTGTTGTCATGGCCGACGACGCAGAGCTGATTGGATTTCTGCAGCGCGCGCTGGGCTATTCCCTGACCGGCATCACCCGGGAACACGCGCTCTTTTTCGGCCACGGCACCGGGGCTAATGGCAAGGGCACCACGTTTGAGACCGTCGCACACGTGCTTGGCGACTATGCTCGGACGGCGCCAATGGAAGTGTTCCAGTATTCGTCCATCGACCGGCACCCAACCGAACTCGCCATGTTGCAGGGTGCGCGCTTCGTGACGGCCAGCGAGACCGAGGAAGGCCGGGGTTGGGCTGAGAGTAGAATCAAGACGCTCACAGGTGGCGACCGCATCTCTGCAAGGTTTATGCGACAGGATTTTTTCGAGTACTTGCCCCAATTTAAACTTTGGCTGACGGGAAACCATAAGCCGTCGATTCGCTCGGTCGATGAAGCAATCCGCCGACGCTTCAATCTGATCCCGTTTGCCGTGACGATTCCGCCCGATAAGCGCGATAAGGAACTTGTGTCGAAGCTGAAGGAGGAGAGCGCAGGGATTTTGGCCTGGATGATCCAGGGCTGCTTGCTTTGGCAGCAGAACGGCCTCAACCCGCCGCTGGCAGTGAAGCGGGCAACCGATGAATACTTGGCAGCCGAGGACGCGCTGCGCCTGTGGTTTGAGGAGTGCTGCGTCGTCGACGCGGCAGAGCCGGGTACGTTTACGAGCGAACTATATGAAAGCTGGAAACTCTGGGCCGAAAAGAATGGAGAATACCCGCGCAGCCTGAAAAAGTTCTCGTTGTCACTAGACGCCAAGAGCAAGGAGCTCGGGATCGAGAAGACGAATGACCTCCGGCGGAAGGGAAACATTTCTGAGTATGTCTGCGGGAAGATTGTCTGGAAGGCTGTCGAGAAGCACGGGCGCGGATTTACCGGTGTTCGCCTCAAGACTCATCAAGAAAGCGAACCTCACATATGAGTTCGCGCGGATCGCGCGCGTATTCCGGAATTTGAGCGTCACACTGGAAGTTGGGGTCCGCCGCGGATAGCGCGGATTTTCTATTATCGCCGTTTAGCGCCAAACATCTCTAACGTCCTATTAAGGAAGTCCCGCGCGATCCGCGCGGATTCTGATTTATCTGGGCAATCCGCGCCCCAGCCGAGACGACGCTGGACTGGACAATGTGATAGGAATATATCCCTACGATCAGGGTCCTTGATACGCCAAAATACTATGCCGGGAAAGGCGGCGGGCAACCCCTGGGTCTGCATCAATCAAAAAATCGTGGGTTATTAAGTGTCGAATCCATTCCCTGTGCTCTCCGGCCACCCTACGCCGATTACGCGGCCTCCTATAGAGAGCCGTTCAACATCATCAATTCTATTCAACGTTTGATTTCTGGAATTAGTTGTACCCGACCTTGCGCACCGTACATTAAAATTGGAGCGGTCAAACGCGGAGCTCGGCAATGGACATTGCACCGGTCTCGGTTCCCACGAATACGGGCGGCGTCATTGCGCCCGACGGTCCGCTCGCTAAACGACTAAAAGCCCTGCCCCCTTCCGCGCGGGCCAAGTTCGAGAAATTGCGCCGCGCCGAAATCAAGGCGCGCGCCGCAGTCGATGGCCTCACGGCGCAGATCGAGCGCGTCCGAGAGGCGCGGGACGACGCCGAACGCGACCTGCATATCTTTGATCGTCATAACCGTCACCCGCAATTCACCTATGAGGAAGACGCGGAAACAAAAGCCCGCCGACGTATTGAGGTACAGGCCCCCGAGCGGGTCGCCCTGGTCGAGGCTTTCGAGGCCCACAAGGCCGAGCTCCGGCGGTTGACCGAGGAGATGGCGGCGATCCCGCGCACGGATACCGCCCCCATTGCGGCGTGGCTTCTATCCCAGGACGCCAAATTGGTCGCGGTCGAGGTCAAGCTCGGCAAGAACGACACCCTGGAACGCAACGCCGCCGAACAGCGGCACGTGAGCGACGAACTGGCGGCGGTCGGCAATGCGCCAAGGACTATCGCCGAGGCCAAGGCGGCGATGCGCCAGGAGATCGCCCGGCTCGCAGAAAAAGGCAGGCCCGAGGTCGGCGGCCTTTTCCACGATCAGCCCATTGAGTGGCCGACAGAGACTTTTCAAGCGGGCGGGTTCGGAGCGCATCAATACGTGGTCGCGGCCACCATCAAGGACGCCTTCGCGCTCACCATCTGGGCGAACCATGATGCAATCATCAGCGCGCTGGACAAAGAGATTGAGCGCCAGGGCGACGACACCGGCGCCATCAGCGCCGAGGATCAATCCGCAAGGGTGGCCGCGCTAGAGGCGCAGCTCCTCACCCTCCAGCGTGAGGCCGAGGCGATAATCGACCGGCTGGAGGTGCCAGTTAAGCGCGCCTGCCTCTTACCCGAGGTCCTGCTCGGCGTGGAGCGGGCGAAGCAATGATTATCTGCCGGCGCTCCGTCTTTTCATAGTTTCTGCGGCGCGACGGTACGCCCTCGCACTATCGTGCGAAGGCGGGCGCGGCGGTGTTTCTCCTTCCGCCGCGCCACCTATTCTGCGGAGGGTCATCAGATGATGCGAGCACAGAGCTTCGACCACTCCGACCTTCAACGCGCACTCGACGAGTACGCCGAGCGACACGGCCGCGCTCGGGCGGTCGCCGTCTTACAGGACACCACGGGCGCGCGCGAGGTTTCCGCAGTGCCAAAACCCCGGATCATCGTCGCAATGGCCGAGCTTATCGGCGGCTATTCGTTTGGGTCGCACCCGGTAGCTCGGCTTCACGCTCAGTTAGCAGCTATTCGCGAGAAAGCGTTTGCTGGGCGGGCCATCAATGCCCGGTCTTGAAGAATGGCCGACGAAGGCCATTGATGCTTTAGGTCGGAAATGACCCACAACGGACGTAGTGTGTGTGTCGCGGCAATCGAAGCAAGGTCGATTTGCGTGGGGGTCGGGGGGCTTTATGCAGCGCGTTCAATCAATGATCAAACCCAGTTCGGCAGCGCCGCCGTAAACTCAGATTGACCCATTACGGACTTTTCTATCCAATGAAAAGCGGCCCCGAAGGACCGCTGATCTCATACATCGATTGCCCGCTTAGGCTGGTTTGGGTGCTTTGCGCTGCCTAGGCCGACTAATCATTGTAAAAAACCCAAGTCCGCCTGCCAGGAGTGGCAATGTGGTAGGCAGTGGGACGGGCGAGACAGACCCAACCCTGATGGTAATGTTGTCGCCTGTCACGACGTTGTAGATTGTGTCGCCCAGATTGAGACCAAGACTGGAAAGTGTCGCACCGACGAACGTCATCGACCCATTCAGCGCCGAACCAAAAATATAGTCCGAAGACAGGAAGATGTGAGGTCCTGCCTTAGCAAAAAAATCACCAGACGAACTCGTTGCAAATATGTTGCTAGTTGACCCATAGGGATCGGACGCGTTGGAAACGACGTTGTAATATCCGACCACGGATTGTGACGTGCCCAACGAGTTCCTAAAGAACCCTACCGTTGGCGAAATTTGTGGACCAAAGCTGAACGTAGGGGTGGTATAATCGATCGTTTCTCCAGACAAATCCATCGATCCGCTCAGGGTAGCGACAACGTCCCCGCCGGATTCCTGAAAGGCGATCAATACTGAAGCTTTCGCGGGAACAATCGCTAACATCGCCGATGCACAAAGGCCTGCGGCGACCAATATTTTTCTAAACATCATTTGAAATCCTCCCATTGTTTCGGTCCCACCCCGCTACTCGAGTACAAGTTTCAGTATGCCATCTGAATTTTCCAAAGAGTGAGCTGAACTTAAATCCACCCGATGCCTAGCTTGTTGAGATGGGATTGCCGCCATGAACGACCATATCGCCGCAAAATTCGACTTGGCATAAAATCGGCGTGAATAAGAGCGGCCTACGCGGACATGTCGTGTGTGGCGCCGGTAAAGATGTCGCAGCTCAAGCCTACATTCAATACTACTTCTAAGTGACTGGTGGGGATTCCGCTTAATGTCCTACCGGTGCCGGTGATTATGACCGCGAGCGGAGCCGTTACGTCGTCAAACTTTGACAACCGAGCAACGGTCTACTTTTACACGCCGTATGGTAGCACACTCCTGCGACATAAATTCTTCGCAAATAAACTAAATCCTGCCGACTTGGTATAGACGGCGCCGCCATTAGCGGGCATGATGGCAAAGTGGCATCGTGTGCGTGATTGCGTCAGCCGTTGACGCTTTGACGCGTTGTTTGGGGCGTAAAATGAAAACTAATTTGTTTAGTATTATTGCGTTGCTGTTTGTGTTCGGGATTGCCGAAAAAGCAAGAGCAAGCCCAATTGACATGAGCTACACTGTGACCGGTTCTCCGGGAAGTTGGGTCTATGATTTTTCTTTCACCAATAACCTTGGGAGCCCCAGTGAGATTTACTCTGTTGGGGTAAGGCTAAACAGCCCTGATTCTAGTAGTATCGTCTACCCAATCGGTTGGTTTGCAGGAAGTCCCGGAGGGTGGAATTGGTTTGGCTACGGTGGGTCAAATACCAATTACAATGCTCTCTGGGTTACCTGTACTACGGGAAGTTGCCCTTCAAATTGGCCAGTAAGTCAACCCGCAATTGGGTCTGGCCAAACAATGAGCGGCTTTCAAGTGATGGATACTGCTCAAAGTACATTAACCAGTGTGAGTTGGTATGCCGTGACCTACGGTTACTACGCACCCCCGCAAACCGGATGCAGCTTTATATGCCAAGCCCCTTATAGCAATCCGGGATTTGAAGGTTTGGCGACACTTGCGACTTCCGAAACGCCTCTCCCGTCTGCGCTCCCGCTTTTCGCGTCTGGGCTTGGTGCTTTGGGTTTTCTCGGCTGGCGCAGGAAGCGGAAAACTCAGCTAGCAGCCTGATCACTAACTTTTTTGTGGCACGGAGGGACCGCCGCAGCTGGCGGTCTCTCTTTTTGCGATGTGTGCTGCAAGTGCGTCGGTCGCGAATGGCCCATCGCGATATTCCGCTGTGATGCAAAGCCATGTCCGGTCTTGGGGCAACAGCCGACATAGGGCGGCGCCGTGCGCTCAATGGGTCGGTAGCGTTTGACCCATGTGCCACATTAATCAAGACACTGGCCCTAAAACAGTTTAACGTGCGAGCGCGGTCAGGAAAATTGACCGAGAGTTGCATAAAAAATGGCGACTTGCCGAAGTCCCCGTTCCTTCAATTGGCAGCCGAGTGCCCATCGGCAGGCTTGACGACGCCTTAGCTCTTGCGCGTTCGCCATGGTGGCGCCGCCATCCGAAGGGGACGACAATGAAACCATTTATGAAGCTGACGCTGAAAGCGAAAATATTCGGTTTTATTGCGCTGCTGTTTCTGTTGGGGAATTCCGAAGCAACGCAAGCAAACCCGGTCGACGTGAGTTACACGGTTTCCGGTTCTGCGGGAAACTGGGTCTATGATTTTTCAGTCACCAACAACCTTGGAAGCGGTACCGCGATTTACTATGTTGGGGCCAGCCTGCCTAATTCTGTTACAGGCAGCATTGTTTATCCTACCGGCTGGTATGCACCAGCCGTTACCAGCCAGAATTGGGGCGGTAATCCCTACAATGGGTCAGGTACTGAGTACAATGATCTCTGGATTACCTGCTCCTCCTCGGCCGTTTGCAATAACCAATATGGAATATTCAATGGCCAAACCTTGAGCGGCTTTCAAATATCGGATTCTGGTTTGACCGCGCTGACGAGTGTAAGTTGGTTTGCAGTGGATGCCGGTTACTACGGTCCACCACAAACGGGTTGCAGCTTTATCTGTGGCGCTCCATATACCAATCCCGGGTTTGAAGGTTTAGCGATGGCCGCGATCTCAGGAACCCCGCTCCCTGCCGCTCTCCCGCTGTTCGCGTCAGGCTTGGGCACATTGGGGCTGCTTGGCTGGCGCAGGAAGCGGAAGAAGGACGCTGCGCCCGCAGCCTGACCCAAATATTTTGTTTGTGGCACCGAAGGACCGCCGCCTTGGCGGTTCTTTTTTGTGCGCGGAAACGAATGACGCGATATGGCCCATCCCAGCCATTCGCTAGTCGTCGGCAATTAGGCAATAGCGGAAGTGCGGCCTCACCCTCAACAATGGACTGTGCTCGCGGTGCACTCCTGAACATCATTTAATTCTCTGCTCGAAGCAAAGGCCGAAGCTGCTCGGCTCGACTTTCACGCGCAAAAGAACTTTGTATTGCGTTTTCTTCAATGACCATTTCAAAACCCACGAGTAGAAACCTTCACGACAGCACAAATCATAACGGTACTGGTATCATTATATACCGCAGATGCGACTTTGGCGGCTCACAGGCAATGCCATCATTGTCCGCGTCATTGTGGCTCCAATATCCTGGTTGACCTCGTCGCGCAGGTGACAAACCCATAGCCTCAACCGCATTGCAGCTGGGAAACGAAATAAGGTGCTTCAAAGTTAGACCTACTGGCCACGGACTGGCTAGCAAGTACCAAACAAACGCAAAGCTACATATTGCAGTTACAACTGGAAACCACGACGCATAAATGAACTTTTTTAATCGGGACAATTGGTCCTGTCGGCGTGATACGCTGCTGAAGCGCCGTTTTAGCTCGCGCAGTCTTTTATCCGCGCCTGTAATATCGTTGTGAACAATGTTAGGTAGAAGCGATTTTTTTCCCGCCATGGCTACCCCTCACAGACATTTAACGCCAAAGCGCACACTGGAGCAGTCCGCACCGGCTTAATGTGTGAAAGGTCTCACGCTTTGGGCCGCAATTTCGTTATAGAACGTGTAGGACCCGACGTGCCGGACCTCCTGAAATACACCTTTCACCTCCAGTGGGTCGCCATTCATGATATTGGGGTGACCCCAAGTAAATACCTTTACGCCACCCCCTGCTGTGTCCCGAAGCTGGAAAGTTGAGTAATCATTGCCAGCTCGGGAGGTTGTTTCCCGGACCTCATCAGCAGTTCCATGGACAGAGACACTCTTTCCATCGAACTGAGAGGGATTTGAAGCTATAGCGGCGACACTAGCGGGAAGAGTAGCAGGTTCGGCTGAACAGCCGACAGGGATGAGCAGCAGAAATGCATTCGCTAAGAGCCATGGACCTTTAGCTTTTATTTGTGTCACCGTGCTCCCTCTCGCCTAACCTGTACATTGTCTTTACTAACATTCGATCAGCATGCCTGATCTATATAAAAGTAGGCGACATACAATTCGATAAACAAATTGTTTAAAAGGCAAAGCTAATTCGAAGCGTAGCATTTGTTCTGTCTGTGCCCTTAAACGCAAGAACGTGGGGTTGATGGCACTGGCCCATCACTGCTATTCGCTACGTCGTCGACAAATAGACAATAGCGGACATGCGGCCTCGTCTTAAATCTGCTCTCTCTCAAATCGAGGGCCGTCTCGCCAATGTCAGTATTCGCGGCCTACCATATCCATTGCAACGTCGGCAGCACAGGTCGCGCAATGCGAGACGAATCAAAGTCGCGCGGCTTCACTCACAAATCCAAATCGACAACAGTCTCGCAAGTGTCGCAGGCGATGACTATCCAAGGATGCTTTGCATACTTTGACGTTTGATTTTGCGATGTTAATTTTTTGCCGACCATCGTGCCGATTATCTGCCGGTCTATCGCCGATGATTTACCGCGACAGTGCCTGTCGGAAACACCTAGACTTCCGTCACTGATTAGGGAGAGCGTGCACGGCCTCTCAGCTTTATCAATCACTGAAGCCCTGCATGGTGTAGTAGTTCTTCAATTGCTATTCTAAAATCAGATTGAACCCTCTCGATATCCTCGTGGCGGGCAATAAAGAAACGGCCATGCGCGGAGACATGTCCAAGGTCTTTTAATTTTGGAAGAGCTTTTTTTGTATTCCGTGACAATGGTAACGCTTGTTCATTACACGCCAATTCAACTAGTTTTGTTAATTGGAAGTAATTGCCGTCGGCGCTCTTAATCTTGTGAGCGATACCTTTTGTTTCGAAAGCCTCGATTATGCCGATCTCCAATAGCCGTCGCATCATGACCATGCTCGCATCGCGCCAACCATGTTGATAACAGCCGTTCAGTTGGCGACCGATCGCGATAATATAAGGACGCTTAAAATCATCGAGAATTGAGGGTGGAATGAAATTTATAGAGGATGTTGACGTTTGTGTCGGCGCGGCCGTTTTGCGGGAAAGTCGCCTCAGCGCGGATGTTAACTCGCGTTGAGCACGCAACCGATCTCCCGACGAAGCATTGTGATGGAAAACATTGGCCAGCAATTCGGCAAAGGCCGTAGCATCGCCTGTCGAGAGAGTTGGCAGCTGCTCGAACGCTTCCGTCGCTTGTGATTTCAGGTCGGCAAATTTATTTCCGTAATGGTTGTCTCCAGACAGCGATTTTCGATTTCGTCGCGCTTTTTTAGCAACTAACAGCGCCTGTTGAGTGAGATCTTGTAGCAAGGATACTGGCGTCACGTGGTCATCGTCGCTCAACCTGCGAGTAACCATGTGTCACCAAGGAGAATACAGATAGGTATTGTTTTCGCCTTTGTGTCGGCGCAATACCTTGGCTTTGCATAGACGCATCAGCGGCGTGCTCAGCCCCGTAATTGCTATATGGTGCCCACGATTTCCGAGCTCTGCCTTAACTTCAGATATCGTTTTAGGCCTTTTGAAAAAGCCATCACCGAGCAATTCTTGTAAATACTGGGTTGGCCCACCGCGCGCCGCTCCTCGCAAATTCTCGCGCCTCTTCTTAGCCGACACCTTTCGGCGTTTGGCCGGGGCATTGCTTTCTTCATTGTCCTGCTTGGTGCTCAGAAGGTCATCCAAGACTTTCTGGAAAGCGATTTGTTTCAACGAAGGGTCTGAAACCGAGTTCACCGCCTTCTCGGCCTGTTTCACCAACTGCTCATAATTGTCTTTAGCCATGGATTTAGCCCTATTGATTCTTCTACCAATGATAGCGCAGCCCCTCTTGCCAATCGAATCTCCGCAAATGAGGTTAAGCCCGGACGGCCTCACACTCGCATTCCGGCGGTCGGCTAGCGCCGAACTCGAACCCCTGTTTTCGCCGTGAGAGCGCCCAATAATTTTCCAATTACGTCGACTGAAAAGTAAGATTCACGGCGGGGTCTAATCGGGGTCGGCCGATTTAGCGGCCTCTAAGTCATTGAAATCACACAGGAGGTGGCGGAGGGAGAGGGAGCCACAACCATCGACTATCCGATTGCTAAGCCAACTATTTTGTCTGCGGCAGCCCCTCTTGTACCCCCATATGTACCCCAACCGCTCGGCTCAGGGATTTTTTGGGCATTGATCAAGCAGAAGTCCTGATGATCCGGCCTAACGGGCTCGCCAAGCGAATACGAAGCTCGGTGCGAGCGCGACTTTTGTAATGTATTTTTCCGTCCGAAAGAATTCGTTGCTGAGATCCCTCCCCGACCGCCTCGCTCACCACTGCCAACGTTTGACGGCCATGCCGCCCCGCCCTAGCGTCGGCTCGGAGCCGGTCGAGGCCATGGGCTATAACGCGCGAAACGACGAGGTAGGCGACAACGTCTCCCGCATGCGGGCCCAGTGGAGGGCCGAGTGGGACGCTTTGGCGACCGTGCGTCGCTTCAACGCGAGCCTTTCCGGAACCGGGTACGCGTGGTTCTGGCCGAAGATCGCCGCTGCGGTCGCCGCTAGGCATCCGTGGCTCGTGATCGCATGCGAGGGGTGCGGCATGGTGACCGACATGGACCTGCGCGTGAAGCCGCGGGACCCCGAGGCCTCGGTCCGCGTCGCGCTGCGCGACTTTCGGTGCCCGCGCTGCAACGGGCACGGCCGGCCGCGCGTCACGGCGCTCGCACGAAGCGCGTCGATCTGAGTGGAAGCCGGTTTGCGACCGAGCGAGCCCGTGCATCTTCGCTTCTTGACGAGCCGGCCGGGTCATCGGCCTGTACCAGGATGCTCGAGCCCTCCTGTCAGTCCGGCGGGAAAACCAAAAGGCACATCCGGCTGACGCCCATTGTTCGGCACCAAAGAAGCGGTTGGCTAAGGTGCCGAACGGCCATTTCCATGGAACGAGAATCCACTCGAGCTCGTTCAATAACAAGATTATCAAGAACCCGATGATCGCGATGACGAAAAGCCCGACATATATGCGCTCTCGAGCCTAACTGTGCCGGAGGCTAGTACAGGCTGAACCCTAGCGTCGGGGCCACAAGCAAATCCGTGGCCGCGACTTGAATTCGCATGCATTTGGCCCCCGTCGACTGAGCGACCCTAAAGCCGAGTTTGAACCATTTGCTTCTCGCGGGCGAGAAGGCGGTGTCGCGCCGGTGCGAAACCGGTTCATATTATTATTGAGTCTTATTATAGCTTTCAGCAGTCGGTTCTCACACCACAGGCTGCTGCCGAGTTAGGAGCGGACGTTAGGCGGAGGCCGTGGCTGGACGGCTCGTAATCCATAATTCGCAAAGCAAGACTGCAGTTGCGCAGCAGCACGAGGCGACCCAGAGAGGCTAGCCGTGCATGACGATTGATCAGGGTCAATGCCGGGCTGGCTCGAACTAATTAGTCTAACAAATTAGTTTTCGGAAGACGCCTATCATGACGCTTTGAGCAGAGTAACGGCACGCAGAACATCCTTCATAGCTGCCATCATTCTGATGCCGTCGCTAGCCGCGCGGATTGCAACCGCGAAACGGAAAGCTTTACGAGACGCTGATCGCAATTTTTATTGGCCCCCCATGCGCCTGAAGAAGCTCGCGACCATAGTCGGAGTCCTGATCATCGATATAGCGGTCGCGGTCGTGGCAATCGAGGCGTTAGCTTGGCTTTTGGGCTACAACCAAAGCGCCGGCAAATATCCCCACGGCCCTCTCGTCTTCCTGAAGGGAAGAGGGACGGTGATCGAACGGCATGGCAATGCGTTCACCTACGCTCCACACATGCAAGGCCGCAACGTCAACATTCATTATTCGGATGCGGACTTCGAAATCGATTTCGACTACAGATTTCCAACCAACAATCTAGGCTTGGTGCAGACAAACGACGTTGTACCGGACAAGAAGTCGCTGCTCGTCGTGGGCGATTCCTACACCGAGGGCGTGGGCTCGCCGCCCTGGTTCGCCAAGCTCGCGCCCACGATAGAGAAGCACGGTCTGCAGCCGATTAATGGGGGCTTGCGCGGGACCGGCTTTCACATGTGGTGGCAGCTCATCCAGCATCTGCAGCGGCAAGGCCTGCAGATCGCCAAGCTGGTCGTCATCTTCACGTCTCCAGACTTCACCGCGCCACCCATGTCGTTTCCGGACGCTTATTTGAAGTGCCTTTCGGCGCCTGTTCTCAAAAATTGTAACCTCGAGGACTATTTCTTTATGCCGCTTCCGGGTCGTGACCAGTTACCGTTTTGGGTCGACCGGATCCGAAAAGCGCGAGCCGCCTGGGCCCTCGACGAGCAGACATGGATCGAGCAAAGATTAAAGGCGGCGATGCCAACGAGCTATCGCATCTACGACTTCTTACGGCAAGAGATCGTGCCACCATCCGAGCCGACCGACGAAGAGACTGACGATGAAGCGTCGTCGCGCGCTGCCTTGCAGGCCATGGCAAAGCGGTTCGGCATCGAGAATATTCTGTTCATTCATGTACCGATCAAAAACGAGCGAAGTCCGGAGCCGATCGGCTTGCGGGCTCGCTCCGCGATCGCCGCGATCGGCGGCCAGTTTGTCGATGGTTTCCTGCGCTGCGGGCTTTCTCTCTCCGACTATCACGAATTCGACGGGCATCCGAACGAGGCCGGTTATCGAAAGCTCACCATTTGTGTGACGCAGGCCATCGACCGTTTCGCGGCAAACCGGATTCACTGAACTCACGGCCTGCAACCGTCAGATGTGTTTAGGCGGGGACTGTCGACGGCGACGTCGTTGACGCAGATCAATGCCAACATTGCCGAATTTGGAGTTACTTATCGCCTTTCGATGGAGGACGAGATGAGGACCAGAAAGACTGCTACAAAGCGTGGTTACGTTCGTCCGCAAATGCGCACCGTGGTCACCCCGAAGGAAATCCGGGACATCGACCAGCCGTGTGCCTTCGTCGAGCGGAAGAAGAAGAGGCGCGGCGGAAAATAAAACCCATGGTGCGGGCCGGCGATGTCGGCCCGCCCCCTTCTTCCCGGCATCATCCGCCATCCACCGAAGCTTGCGCCATGAACGAGCGGGCAACGGTTTCTTCTCCCCACCTTCGCGATTTTTGCGTTTCGGGCCGTCACTACCTCGTAAACGGCTCGACCGGCCAGGCTTTTGAGGTCGACGACGGCGACGCCCGGCAATCCAAGTCAGCCATATCGTTCGGCGACCTGCGACAATTTGGCCATCTCGATGCCGCGGACAGCCGGTCGCTCGATGCCAACCCGCCGCCTACCGGGATCGGCTCCGTCCTGTTGAACGTGACGCACCACTGCAATCTGGCTTGCGCCTATTGCATCATGGCGATGCCCGATTTGCAGCTGGCCTATCGCGACGAAAAGGGATCGCTGAACGAAAGCACCGGCAAGGCCAGCATCGATTTCCTGGCCAAGGCCGGCTATCGCGACGTCGTCAGCCTCACTTTCTTTGGCGGCGAGCCGCTGCTGAAATTCGATCTGATCAAAAAGCTCGTGGAATATGCCGAGAGCGAATATCCTGGGCGGTTCAGCTATCAGCTCATCACCAATGGCTGCCTGATGCGGCCGGAGATGTACGACTTCTTCCGCACCTACCGATTTTCGCTTCTCTGGAGTCTTGACGGCGAACCTGAGGTGCACGATCGGCTGCGGCGCTTCAAGAAATCCGGCGACGGGAGCGTCTTCGCCCAGTCGTTCGCGGCGCTGCAGGATTTTCGCGCCGCGTGCCCGGAATGCCCCGTCGGCGTGAATGTCACCTATTTCAAGCAAACCGTGGAGCTGCCAGCGGCTCTGCATTTCTTCCACAGCCACGGCATCGAGGCAATTCGCATGGATCGCGGCCTGGTGCCGCGCGACAGCCCGCACGCAGTGGGCGTCGAGGAGACGGCGCGAGTCAAGGCGCAGCTCTCACAGGTCGCCGAAGAGTACCTCGATATGTTGTTGCGCGGCGAAGTCTTCAGCCTCAATCCCTTCGTCAACTACATGCGGATCATTTCGAAGCGCCTGCCGCGCTCGCGCGCCTGCAACAGCGGCTTGGACTATGTGACCATTGCTGCCACCGGCGACATCTACTCCTGCTACAAGCTGCTTGGGCTCGCAGATTGCCGACTGGGCGACGTCTATCAGGGCTACGAGCGCGAGACGTCGATGCGGCTGTGGGAACGGCTGGATGTGGCCGAACGTCCGGGCTGTAGCAGCTGTTGGGCGCGATTCATCTGCGCCGGCGGCTGCGCCGCCGACAACCGTCACCTCAACAATTCCTATGTCGCGCCGGCGCGGGAAAACTGCCTCATCTTCCTGCACGCGATCGAGCTTTCGATCCACATCTACTTCTCGCTACTTGAGCGGGCCCCGCAGACCCTGAAGACCTTGCTCGCAGACGAGCATCTGCTCGACGAGGACCGTCCGCTGCGCCGCGGCGACTTTGGGCGCGCCGACAACGACGGCAACTTCATCAATAAAGAAACCGGCGCAGTCTATCAGCTCAACGAAGCGGCGGCGCGGATTTACGCTTTATGCGACGGCGAGCATTCACTGGCCGACATCGCGTCGGCCGTTGCGGAGGACTACGACATCCCGCTGGGTCTGGCCTTGCTGGATTGCCGCGAGCAGATTTTCCGCATGGCCAAGACCGGGCTCGTCACCGTTCCGGCCGGATTGTAGCGGGGGTCAATCCCAGGAGAGTCATCGATGTCTCCACGCCGTCGACTTAAATCGTCTCTGCTGGTGACCGAAAAGAACGAGCAACTCTTCGCGCTCGATACCGATAACGGGCGCGTGCACGAGCTCAATGTCACGGCCAAGGCCATTTTCGAGCTCTTTCGCGAGCCGTGCGAGGAAGAAGAAGCGGCCGCCGAATTCGCCCGCACCTTCGACGTTCCGTACGAGCAGGCGCTCGAGGACGTGCGCGACATGCTGGAGCGGTTCCGTAACAATGACCTGCTCGAATTGAGCGCATTTGAATGAATGGAGAATGCCTGACCATTCGCGTGGGCGACCAGACCTACGCACTGGAGAGCGCGGCGCCCGAAGACCTGGCTTATTTTGCGCGCGCCTATGCCGCCTGCCCTGGGAACCCCGCCGAGGTCACGGCCCGCTTTCTGCTCACGCACGTCGGAGCGCCATGGCAGGTGCATATCGGCGGCAAGATCTTCGCCGAGGGGCCGTTCGACCGGGTCGTGCGGCTGCTCGACTGGGAGTTGTCGCGGCGCGCTATCAAACAGGATTCGCCCTGTGCCGCATTCCACGCCGCTTGGATCGCGCGCGATCGGCAGGCGGCCATGCTTGCCGGCAAAGGTGGCGCTGGCAAGAGCCATCTTTGTCTGCAATTGGTGGACCATGGTTTCGACTATGGTGCCGAGGATGTGACGTTCTGCAGCGGAAGCCGGCTGCTGCCGTTCCCGCGGGCTATCCAATTGCGCAAGAGCGACCCAATCCTCGAACGTATTGCGCCCGAGCGCCTTTTCGTCGGTTATGACGGCCGCATCTGCGTTGAGGTGCCGCGGCAAACAACTGCAATGGAAGCCGCCGCCGACAATCTGACGGTTATTTTTCTCGATCCCACGGCCACTACGAGCTCTGTGCAACCGCTGACCGCCTTCGAAGGTTTGCAGCGGCTGTTCGCGCTTTGCCACCGGCTGGACCGGGTCACCGCGCCCTTGTTCGACACGGTCGCGGGTCTTGCCGCGGCCGGCCGTATGTATGCCGTCCCGCAGCGCAACGCGGCGCATGCGATTCGAACGGTTCTATCGGAGGCCGGATCATGAGCGACCGCATGCTCGATCAGTCTATCCGGCGCAGCGCCACCGAAGCGTGGTATGTGGCCGGGCGCGCCTCGCAACGCGACCGTTATGCCCGCTGCCTGAGTTTGCTCACACCACGCCTGCCCAAGTCGGCCGTCGTCTACGATCTCGGCGCCGGCACGGGCCATTTTGCCGGGCTGTTGGCGGCCCATGCGCGTCGAGCGATCGGCATCGAACGCATGGCCGAACGCATTGATATTTGCCGAACGAGCTACGCCGGCACGCCGAACCTGCAATTCCTGAAAGGCGATTTCCTCGACCTAGATCTGGCCGAGCAAAGCGCCGACGCCATCTGCGCACTTGAGATGCTGTATTACCTCGCGCCGCAGGATTGGGATTGCTTCCTCGACAAGATTGTCCGCACCCTGAAGCCCGGCGGTGTCCTGCTCGCGAGCATCAATGCGTTCCCGCGCGACGGCATCGACGGCGCAGCGGCGCTACTGCAGGCGGTGGCCAAGCGACTGGAGACACTCGAAGTCCGCTACATGCACCGCATGTACTATTACCGCTTGGAGCTGCCGTTGATCCGCCTCCTCGACGAGATCAACTATCTCGAGCGGATCAAGGTCTTCTATCCGCAATCCGTCGCGGTGGGCCACGTCGTCTATTCGCCCTGGCTCGACCGCGTCCTGCTGCCGCCGTCCTTACCGCTCGATCGCGTCATCCTGCCCGCCGCCAAGCGCCTGGCGCTGCTGACGCTGGGCTCAAGCGCGCTCTATGGCCTTATCACCGGCGCATCCCGCCTATTGGCGCCGCGCCGCTCACGCAGTCAGGTCATGGTGCTGGCGCGGCGTACAGGCGATGGCGAGGGGACAGGAGATCGGCATGGCGCCCATCATCCTGGCTGAAGACCTACGCAAGGCCTATCGGATTCGCGAGCAGGAGCCGGGCCTGCGCAGTGGCATCGTCTCGCTGTTTCGTCCGACCTATGTCACGCGCCATGCCCTGGGCGGCATTTCTTTCAGTGTCGAACCCGGTGCCAGGGTTGGTCTGATCGGCGCCAACGGCGCCGGCAAGTCGACCCTGGTCAAGCTTCTGGTTGGCATCATGCGGTGCGACAGCGGCCACCTCATGGTCAACGGGCGCGATCCCTTCGAGAACCGCAAAGACTATGTGCAACGCATCGGCGTGGTCTTCGGCCAGCGCTCTAACCTGCTCTGGGATCTTTCCGTGGAGGACTCGTTCGAGTTGCACGCCGCCATATTCGGGGTGCCGCCGGACGAATATTGCCGCCGACTGGTGGAGCTCACCGAGATCTTCGAGCTCAGCAAGATTCTGCACCAGCCCGCGCGCACCTTGAGCCTGGGACAGACCATGCGCTGCGCCGTCGCGCAGGTTCTGTTGCAGCAGCCAGACATCCTCTTTCTCGACGAGCCGACCATCGGGCTCGACGTGGTGTCCGTCGAGCGGCTTGGGATGACGCTCAAGCGCCTGAACGAGACCCTCAAGACGACCATCGTAGTCACTAGCCACGACCTGTCGGTGATCGAGGGCGTCTGCACGCAGGTGCTGCTGCTGGAAGAAGGCAGCCTGCTGTTCGACGGCACGGCGCAGGCGGCGATCGACAAGTATGGCCGCTACCGCAAGTTCCGCTTCATCTTTCCCCCGAACGCCGATCTCGACGCCGCCGCGGCTCTGCTGAAGCAAACCGGCATGGTCGTGAGCCGGGATGCCATGGAGCTCGCGGGCGTCGCCGATGCCGGCGGCGACACGATCGTCGCCTGCGCGAAGTTGGTCGAGGAGCTGACGCGCGATTACAAGCTGTTGGAATTCTTCGTCGAGAAGCCCTCCCTCAAAGAGGTCATCCTCCATGCTTTCCAATAGAGGACGGCTTGGCGCGCATTACATCATCGCCCGCACGGCGATGAAGGAATCCATCTGCTATCCGGCCGACGTCGTCATCGAGTTCATTTCCTACCCGATCGCCTTCATGGGTTATTTCTATTTTGTCCTGGCGATGTTCCAGCACAGCGGCGGTCTCGCTGGCTATACGCTGTCCGGCCTGATCACCTATTTTTCCGTCGGCTGGTTGCTGCGGATGATCATCGACCAGGGAGTTGACGATACGGTAGCCGGCGACGTGCTGAGTGGCGACGTGGCGCTGGCGCTGGTGCGCCCCATGTCGTTGCAAGACTATCTTTTCTCGCGCTTCATCGGGACAAGCCTCGCGCGCGCCGTCTATTATGTGTTGCCGGCGGTCGCGCTGCTGTTCCTCCTGTTCGGCCAGCAGATTCAGATCGAGCCCATGCGGCTCCTTTGGTTTGTCCCTTACGCCTTGATCGCGTTCCGACTTGCCTTCGAGCTCCAGTACTTTCTCGGCATCCTGTCGTTCTTCATCATCGTGAACTCGCAGGTGTCGTGGAGCGTGGACATGCTGATCCGGCTTATCTCCGGGCTAATCGTGCCGCTCAACCTGTTTCCCCCGGCGGTAGCCACCACGCTCGAGCGGCTGCCGTTTCAATACCTCTATTACAGGCCAATCCAGGTGCTGCTCGAGCCGACGGCGCCGGCGGAATTGCTGACGGGGCTTGCCGTCGGCGTCGGGTGGGTCGCGGCCTTTCATCTGGTGAACCGGCGGGTTTTCGCGCTCGCCATGCGCCAGCATCTGATCCTGGGCGGGTGAGAAGAACGCATGCGCAACCTCGTTTTGCTACCCGCCTTCATGTCCATGCATCTGCGTACCATGATGCAGTATCGGACCAATTTCTTCATGGGCGCATTCAGCCAACTTATTTACGTGCTGCTAAGCGCGGCCTTCGTCGACGCCTTCATGCGGCCTGGCGAAACCTTGCAGGGCTGGAGCTTTTGGCAGATCATTTTCCTGTTCGGTTTCACAGACTTGTCGTTCGGCCTGAGCGCGGTATTCCTGTTCCGGATATTTTTGAGTTTCGAATCCGAATACATCATCCACGGCAAGCTGGATCAGCTCCTTGTTCAGCCGATCCCCATCCTCTACGGGCTGATCCTGCGCAATATCGACCTCAACCATTCAGCGGTGATCCTGAAGGGCGTCGGACTAATCGGCCTCTCCGCGAATATGCTTGGCCTGGCGTGGACAGGCACCGGCGTCGCAAGCTTGGGGGTCCTCGCGGTGTGTGGCGCCGTGATCTATAGCGGCGTCTATCTCGCCATTGTCTCGCTGGGATTTTGGTTCCGCCGACGTGCCTCGCTGGCGCCGGTGCTGCTCAGCCTCAACTACCTGATCCAGTATCCCGTCTCGATCTATCCCGGACCGATTCAGGTGCTGCTGACCTTCGTGCTCCCCATCGGGCTGGCGACCTTCTATCCGGCACGGATCGTGCTCGATATTGCCGCGCCCGCCGCCATTGCAACCGTGCACTTCTGGCTGCTGCCACCGCTCGCCCTGCTCATCGTGGCGGTCGGCGCGACTGTCTTTCACCTGGGTTTGCGCAGCTATGCCAGTTCGGGAACCTGATCGCGGCAAAGTGAGCTATCGCGTCTCGCGTCCAAACGCGGCGACGCTGCATGTCGACGCGCGCGTTACGCCGGCTGCCCCAGTGAGCGTGCTCAGCATGCGCGAGCGTTACGGTCCGGCAGGGGGCTTCCCGTCGTCGATTTCGAGCGTAACTGTGAAGGGGGCGGAGGCGCGTGCCGGCATCGAACCGAGCAAGCTGCTGGTCGCCAGCGTTTCTCCATTCACGGTGAGTTATGACTGCGCCTTGCCCGGCTATGTCGATGTGAATTCGCTGCTGCGTGGCTTTCAACGAGGCGATGCGGCCTTTGTGCCGGGCATGGCCTTATTTTATCGCTTGCATAACCAGCAGGCCGAATATGATGCAAACATTGAGGCTGCCGCCATCTGCGCCCGCCAAAGCCGTAAAGCTGAGCGCGCTACTGGTGAAAGCTCGCTCTCAATTCAGGCTGACGGCAACGCGCGCCTGTATCTCGCAAACGAAAGGGATTTGGAGCAGGTCTATTTCGTCTTAGGCGGTGTCAAGATGCATACAATCGGAAAAGTCCGCTTCGTGCATGAAGCAGGTTTTCCCTATGCGGTAGATGGTTTGTTGGCTGCCTGGCCGCGCCTAAACGAGACGATCGAATGCCTTTTTGGTGACGACGGGTGCGCCGGCTGGACCGTCATGCTGTTCGCCACCGACGAGCATGCCGCCGGGCGGCCCGGCATCGGATTTTCGCTACCGCAGGGCGCGCTGGTCTCGGTCAGCAGTCACGACGAGCGGCTGGCGACGCCGCATACGCTGTGGCTGTTGTTGCATGAACGCACGCACCAATGGTTGGGCGGTGCGATTGCGCGCGGCAGTTCCGTCGACGACTGGTTCTTTGAGGGATTCACCAACTTCGTCGCCTGCGAAACGCTGACGCGCACCGGCTTTCTGCCGGCCACCGAACGCGAACGCTTGCTTTCGCTCAGCCGCAACGCCGTTCGCCGCGCCAAGTCATTGGGAGATCCCGCACCTGCCCATGAGGGCTTCCTCGGCGCGGAGCGTTGGCACCGCCATTTGTTGAGGCAAGGCGGCTCGTTGGCCGACGTCCTGGCCAGGCTGGTCGCGGTCCACTGGGGCGAAACGCTGGGAGGCGAAAGCTTGCGCACCGCTCTGGCGCAAGCCAGTCCCGGCCGAACACTTCCGGCGTTCATTAAGGACATTTCAGGAGGAGCGTCGAATGAGCCCGCGTAACGCTTTCTCGTCGGCCCTCCTCTTCATTATCTCGACAGCGCTTACGTTGGGCGTTGGCGAAGGGATTTTGCGCATCAAATACAGCTCGATGAGCAATTACGACATTGAGATGTGGCGATACGCCAAAGAACTGAAGGTGCGCAGCGAAAACGCCCGTATGGCGTTTGACCACGTCAAGAACGCTTCAGCCATCCTTCAATCCGTCACGATACGCACCAATCGGTGGGGTCTACGTGGCCCGCCCGTTCCTTCCCGCGATCCCAATATTCGACGGATCCTCTTTCTCGGCGGTTCGATTACGCTCGGATGGGGCGTCAAGGAAGAAGATACGCTGGAAGAACAGCTGCGCAGGAAGTTTGCGGCAGCAGGTCGGAAAGTAGAAGTGCTCAACGGAGGCGTCGGCAATTATAACGCCGAACGCTATGTCGAGCGCTTCTTCACGAAACTCAAAGGTCTGATGCCGAGCGATATTGTCGTTCAGTATTTTCTGCGCGACGCGGAACATCTTGACCCGGGCGGCGGAAATTATTTGTTGCGTCACAGCGTACTCGCAGCGTCCCTTTGGATCGCCGCCAGCCGGCTAACAGGCAAGTGGGGAGACTCGCTTAAGGAGCACTACCGCATCGTCTATCGGGAGGACCAGCTCGGATACCGAAAGATGCAATCGGCACTCAAAAAGCTCGCCGACTATGCTAAAAAGAACAATATCCGGCTTTACTTGGCAATGACTCCCGACATTCATAATTTACGGGAATACCCCTTCCGATATATCCATGAAAGAATGCGGCGGATCGCAGTGGCTTACGGCTACACCTTCGTCGATCTGTTTCCCGCGTTAGCGACATTACCCGCTGAACGGCTCTGGGCGATGCAGGGAGACCCGCATCCGAACGCGTTGGGGCACCGTCTCTCGGCTGAGGCCCTTTTCCCGGTCTTGGCCCTCGCTCCTCCTGCCAAGCATACACTGACCCATTAATGCTTTTCTTCGAACCAACTTTCGTTGCGTTTTTTATCGTCTATTTTGCATTGCATCTGATGGTTCCGGCGCGATCGAGGCTGTGGCTCATTATCGTTGGAAGTACCGTATTTTATGCCTGGTGGCGGCCGGAATACGTTGGACTTCCGTATATCCTGACCGTGCTCGCGTGGGGCGGAACGGTTTGGCTCGCCGCAACCGATAATGTAGCGCAAAGACGTCTTCGGCTTGCTGTCACGCTCATTTTGACATTCTTGCCACTTGCAGTCGTCAAATATGCCTACTTCGTGACCAATGACATGCTGGGCCTGCGCGGAATCATCGACACCGACCGGTTCCGCTGGCCGCTTCCATTGGGCATCTCGTTTATCACGTTCACGCTTAGCGCCTATGCCATTGACGTCTATAGACGTCAGTACGCTGTCGCTTACTCGCTCAAGCCGCTGCTCGGTTATGTGCTATTTTTCCCGCACCTCATTGCTGGACCGATTCTGCGACCGCATGAACTCATGCCGCAGTTTCGACATATGCGTGAAGCGGGCGGCGCGCGCTTTATGACCGGACTTTCTATTTTTACCCTGGGCCTAGCGAAGAAATTAATCTTTGCAGACACGATCGCCGAGGTTGTCGATAAAGTCTATTCTGGGCACGCTGGCGTTAACAGTTGGGAATATCTCATTGCGATCTATGGGTTCTCAGTACAAATCTATTGCGACTTCAGCGGCTATACCGACATGGCAATCGGGCTGGCCTATCTTCTTCGTATTCGATTGCCAACAAACTTCCGACAACCTTACCTTGCAATTTCCGTCGTGGATTTCTGGCATCGCTGGCATATCACGCTATCGCGTTGGCTGCGCGACTATCTTTACATCCCTTTGGGAGGCAATCGCGGCGGCCAATCGTTCCAGTTTCGCAACATCATGATCACGATGTTATTGGGCGGCCTATGGCACGGCGCCAGCTGGGGCTTTTTGATATGGGGCGGTCTGCACGGCGTCGCGCTCGGCATCATCCATCTCGTCCGCCGACCGCTAAAGGCGTTGAACATTGCGATACCGGCATGGGTCGGTATGATAGCAACCTTTCATTTTGTCAGCTTCGCCTGGATCTATTTTCGCGCAAGGGACCTTCGCACCGCGCATGGTATCATCGGCGGAATGTTGAATGGCTCCTGGGAGAATCCGCTTTTGGTTTTTCAACGAAATTCTTTTGTTGTGGTCTTGATTTTTGTCTTTATGGCTCTTCACCGTTTCGATTGTCATGCGTTGGTTCGCTTGGGGGTGCGCAGGACAAGCCGCGCGATCATAATTCCGGCCATTGCTTTGTGCTGGCTCCTTGCCATTGCCATAGGACAGGGCAGTTCCGATAAGTTCATTTATTTTGACTTTTGATTGACGAGCTGATTTTTATGTTTGATTAGGCGACACGCGACTTGGGACGGTTGGCGTAGTGCATTTCTCACCTCGACAAAGATGGCATCTGCGACGAACGTCGCTCTTGATATCTACTTTTTTTATTTTCCTACGATTGGCATCCATTCTACCTTCGGCAATCGCAAGCGGATCCGTGCGGACCATGCGAAGATGATTTTTTGACTTCGGCCGACATTCACTCGCGAGACTGAGGTCTGCTGTGAGAGAGGGCAGAGTTATCGCGCTTGCTACTCACTTTGCGTCGAAGCTTCAAAGTAGAAAGCGACAGTCAAAGCCCGACCGCGACCCCGGGCGGCGACTGCGGCCAGATCCCCAGAGACGCCCGCAGAGTGTTTGTGGGATCAGAGGCATGGTCGACACCACGTCGGCGCGCAGAGACCCCAGACGGGCGCGGGACGGGCCGTGAGGAAGGTTCGGGCCGGCGGGCCGGCCCAGGATCCAAAAAAGCTCGACGGCTAAGAATTTCCGGTCAAATGAAGGACGGCTTGGACGATCGCGTTGGTCGACATCCCTAGAAAGCGCGACACAAACCCAAAGTCTAAGCCCAGCTGCGCACCCAGCAACGGCAGCACGATGAACAAGCCCAACAGGATCGCCATCCCGTAGGGCTCGATCCGCCCGAAGCGCCGGGCAAGGATAGGTGGGAGCAAGCCGGTGATAATCCGCCCGCCGTCGAGCGGGGGCAGCGGAAAGAGGTTGAACACGGCCAAGAGCACATTGACGACTACCGCGTTCCGGAGATTGAGAGCGGTCCAATTGGCCGCGACGGGCGGTAGATAAGCTACGAGGTGAAAGCTCAGCGCGGCGACGATCGCTAGAAATACGTTCATCGCTGGTCCAGCCGCGGCGACTAGCACCATGCCGAGACGGGGACTACGAAGCGCGCGAAAGTTGACCGGCACTGGCTTGGCGTACCCGAACAGAAAGGGCGAGTGCGCTATCAGCAATAGACCCGGCAGTATGATCGTGCCAAAGGGATCGATGTGCCGGATGGGATTGAGGCTGACGCGCCCCAGCCGGGACGCCGTCTCGTCGCCGAAGTATAGGGCGACGTAGCCGTGCGCCGCTTCGTGAAAGGTGATGGCCACGAGGAGCGGAAGCAGCCAGACTGAGACGAGATAGATCAGGTCCATAAGGCCTCACCCAGTCAAAGAACGATCGCGATCACCGAAGTGCATCAAGCAACAGCTATTAAGAGCGGTACCTAGCCTTACCGCTAGCTAAAGAAACACAGGATGCTTGACGGCACGTGTCCAAAAATTCCGGAAGTCGACTAGCCCGCCAAATTCACCAGAGATGCCCGCAGAGGGTTTGTAGGATCAAAGGCATGGTCGACTACCACGGCGGCGCCCAGAGACACCAGAAGGGCGCGTGGCGGACCGCGGGGATTATCGCAGATCGGCAGACCGGTCCTGAGCGGCGCCTGACTCAATAGACGAGGACCTTCTCGGCACAATAGATACAAGCCATTCCGGCGCTCGCCACTGAAACTGCTTTACGCGTTCCAATTATTCCAGTTAACAGTATTTATTGCTTGCGATTAGGTGGAAAAACATCTGGTAATAATCTTTGTATGGTCTTCAACATTGCTTCGCAAGCTCTGTCTTTCCCTTCCATCCCGAGAAACTCGAAAGCCTTTTTAATTTTTACGTCAACAAGCGGCGCATATCTATTGTCAGGCATGAAATCCACGAGGTCCTGGCCCAGTTTCGCAACTGCAACATTTAGAGGGTATCTATTGGGCTGGACCCCACATACCTTTGCTTCGACTAGCATGGTAGCAAGTATCATCGCCACCTCGTCGGGCGTGAGATCTGCTCTGGCCGCCGAGGGCAAGGCCAACAAATCGATGGAAATCAAAACGACCCCTAGTGTGCATTTTAAAGCGCTTAAAGTATCTCTAAGGGCGTAAAGAGTTCGTCGCATCATCATAGAGACTCATGTTTTGTCAGTTAGGAATGCCAACCCCTGGCATGATGTTTAAAATGTAGTTTCAAGGAGATCTTAATTCTCGTACAACCATACGACATTAGAAAGTACAGCCACTTTGGCAGTCAGTCACCAATGTTCCGCAACAGCCAATAGTGACGATTGATCGAACCTTCCACCATACAAAGATAATAGATATCGTTTCGACTGCCGTGGCTCAACCACGAACAATTTATCTGGCGCGATAACGCCCAAGCTTGTTGGGCCGCTTTCAAACCAGAGAAACCCGATCTCGGCAGATACGTAAATCGGCCTTTATAGACAGCATCGAGATCTTGATCCTCTTTATCCAATAGTTTCTTGAGGCACACGACGTCATAACCACGTGCACCGATGGGACAAGTCTTGATCGCTAAATTGTAATAATACGCAGGAGCTTTAAGGCTATAAGAATCCGGGATTTGTTCAGCATGTGTAGACGAGATAGAGAGCGTCAGCAGGATTGCCGTCAATGTCTTTTTCACAAGAAAGCTACCTTTACGGTGACGCCGCTCTTGATGTTGGGAAGTACCCTACATGTTGGTTCCGCCCTGGAAACGTCTGGCGTTGTCTGCATTGGCGTTTTGCCGAAGCACCAACGTCCCTGATGTGGCCGTTGTTCGTTGTAGTCGCGGACCCACAAATCGAGATCGGTCGGTAGCTCATCCCTCGAATAGTACACCTTCTTGCGGGAGCCGACACGGTAGATTCGGACCCCCGGGCCAGCCCACTAGAGCAACGTTCGGCCCGATCGGCATGAGCGTATAAGGTGCGAGACAAAATTCAATTTTGATCAGCGCGCGACCCAGTCCTTTTTCGTGTCTGCCCAACTTTTAGGTGCGGAAGTATTATTTCATCCAAGCCTCGACACTTCCCTCCAACATGGATCATTGCGTGACAGTTCGCGCAGACAATCGCAAACTGCGTATCGATCTCTTGCATTAAGACGCCGCGACCTGCCTTCGGAGCTTTGCTAAGCGGCTCCTTATGATGTACCTGCGCATAGTTCTTACCTAGTTCACCGTATCTCTCATAAAAATCAAAGCCGCAACGGGGCACTTCGCAAACAAGTCTTCCGCCGTTTGATTTGCGCGCGCGTTGAATCTTGATCGCTCTTATCTTGCGCTCCCGGATTCTATGACGCTGAAACCTTCTTCGTTCTTCACCCTCTTCGAACCACAAGTCCTGCTCTTCGAGAACATCCGCATCAACCGATCTCACCACCTGTGCAACGAACTGGGCCGCACCCCATTCATTGAGATGTTTACGGTCCCGTTGCGAATGCCCGCCCCAATCGTAAAAACCAAAAAACCAAGAATCGCTGTAACGTTCCGCAAACGGCTTGGTGAGCTTCTTTTCAATCGGAGATTTAAGCACGAATTCGCCTTGCCAGATAGCTTCCAGTCGGAACGTTTAATTTCTGTCGACGGAACGAGATCTGGCGGCAAAGCGTTAAGTAAGCTTTCTAGTTCAGGTCTTGAATTAGCCCGAAATCCTACCCAGTAACGATAAACATTGCCCCCAGTGGCCATATCCAGCCAGATCTCGATATGAGGGCCGCGTTCCCAATTGGCCACTATAGTGCGCCGACCTATGGTGTCAGTTTCGAATGACTTAAACCTCCGCTTATAGCTAAGATTTGGAATTTCCATAGACCTTAGCGTCCGCTGGAACGAGACTGTAGTGTCCTTTATTTGTTTGGAAATTGAATGCTCATCACGATAATGCTGAGTGATTGAATGTTTGCGTGTGTTTATTGACCTACTTGAGCGTTGGAGGCGGCGCGCAACAAGCTCCCAGGGCAGCAACTGCCGAATAGCCTCCGCCTTTCGCTTCGTATTCTTTCCTTGCAATGCGATCTTGGCTGCCTTTTCGACGCGCCTTCGATCGACACCGCTCGCCTCGGCGAGCCAGATTATTGGCGGTGCATTCCACCAATTATTATAGATGCGTCGCGCATCACGCTGATTGCGAAGATCACCGTGTCCGGATTGCACGTAGTTCGAAAGCCAGTGGACCCACACCTTTTTGGCGTCAGATTCTGGAAATAGCGCTGTAGTGATCGGCGGCTTTTCCGGCAGTTGCCGAACCTTCTTCAGAAAATCATTGCGGCTTAGTCGGAGTGTAGCCATCTCAGTCGTTTATCAGATCGGCTGACGCAATTGCGCGAGGATGTCTCTAGATGAGAGCGTTCAATATTTGTTCTTTCTTAAATTGCCTATCGGATACCCTCATCGAATTCTTGCGCGCCAGCGCGATCTAGTCAATTCAACGCCGCCCCTTCGGGGCGGGGCGTTCGGCCTTCGGCCTCACGCCTTGTCTTGCTTGAAGCTGCTTGGATCAACCGCATCGATGATCAACAACGCAATCGCGCTAGTTCAATCTGATATCTTAATCCTGCGGTATGTTCGGAGGCACTACTCTGCCTAGCAAGGCTATGAGCAGCGCCCGCCGGAACCTGCGTACACGTCCCGTCGTCACTACCTGGTCAGCGCGCCCGTCGGGCTGGTGAGGCCGTTCGTGTTCACCATTCTTGCGCTGCTCTGCTCCTCGCGGAAACGGCGGCGGCCCCGCGCGGCCGACCAGGCGACTCGCGGGGGCGTGGCGCTGGGGATATCCCGCGCCTCTCGTCGGCTTTGATTAGAGACCTCGCGGCCGACTTTCGGTCTATTTTACTTGCTCATGCTGCTGCGTCCCCAGTGGCCCTGCGTCGCTACGCCGAGCTTGTGGGGACTGCCGACCGTTTCTGGGTCCGAAGCTCGCGCTTCGCGATGTACATGATAATGATGGGGATCGGCCGCGCCGATCAGTGAACCTATTTATCAGGCGGCGATCGCGTGAACACCATAATAAGCGATGTGATCGCTTTCGAAGTAACTATTATCATGGCATCGGGCGCGTCAGATCGCTCATGACGCGACGCAGCCGACTTGGCGTCAGGATACCGCCGGGGGTGACGGAGGAGCGCGTTAGCGTCCGATTCTCGTGCGTCAGCATTTGATCACCGGCGCCTAGCCAACGAAGTCGCGAACGTCGCTGTCCCAGTGGTTCTGCACGCCGCCGGCCCTATTCCAGTCGGCGGCCAGCACTAAGTGGTTGGACGCGACGCTGCGCCGCGTTCCGCCGGAGTAACCGACGCGAAAGAGACGACACAGCGTCGCGTTGTCGATCACCTCGCCGGGCTCAATCGCGGAGCTTACCCGCCGCGGTGGCCAACAAGCCATGCACCTCCACGAGCTTTTCCTTGATGGTTGCGACCCCGGGATGATGCGCCGCAAGCGCCACCTGAAGTGCGGACAAGAAGAGAGCACGGTCCAGTTCAAGTTCGCGCGGCAAGTTAGCCGCCAACAAGTCGCGGAGCTGTGGGAGCTGCGCAGCCGGCACGAACCATTCGTTGAGATACTTGGAGCGAAGCCCCTTGTCGGTCACCAGCCAGTCTTGGTTATCCCAGGTGACTCGCTCGACGGCATCTCCGTTATCGCTACGGATTTCACCAGCACGCGACGCGAGATCAGCCGGTTCGGCCGCACGCTCACTCTTTCGCTTGCGGTACCGCTCGAACCGCTTCTCGGCGTCCTCGAGATAGTCGTGGCCGAGATCGTCGGGATCGCCGGCCCCAGGTGACCGGCGCGATCGATGCCAAACTCGCCGCGCTTCCTCGCGCGTGGCGTCGACGTCGATGACCTTCTGCGCCGGATGATGAATGTCCAGGGCCGCCGCCAGCGCGTCGACCAGGGCGTCGGGATCGTTGGCCCACTGTTTCTCGGCGAGGTGCAGCGCGGCGTTGGCGCGACAGGGGCACCAGGTGCGCCGAGCGCATCTTCATGCGCTCGGCCGGGATATTCCAGCTCGCCTTCTCCAGGTCGATCTCCGACCACTCGGCGCCGCGCAGCTCGGCGGTTCGCACGAAGGTGAGCGCCAGCAGCTTCAGCGCGGCGCGGGTTACCGCGCCGCCGTCGTAGGTCTCGATCGCAGCCAGGAACGCGCCGAGCTCCTCCGCCTTGGTCAGAGCCGGGAAGTTCTTCGGCTTGTGCGCCTTGAACGTGCCTCGCAGCGGCGCCGCTGGGTCCTGCTCGGCGCGCCCAGTAGCGATGGCGTAGCGGAAGACGCCGCTCGCCCACATCCTCGTCTTCGCCAGGACGACCAGCGTGCCGCGCCGCTCCATCGGCGGCAGCGCCTCGCGCATGATCGGCACCGTGATCTGCCGCACCGGCACCGCGCCGATATGCGGATACAGGTTCGCCGCCAGCGCGGACCGCACGCCGTCGGCGTAGCTGGCCGACCACACGCCGTCCTTCGTCGCGAGCCGCTCCTCGGCCAGAGCCTTGAACGTCTGCGCTGACTCGGCGGCGCTCGAAGCGCGGCGTGCGCGGCGGTGGTGGACGGCGTCGACGCCGGTAGAGACGAGGTGTAAATCGGCATGCAAAAAGGACCCCCTTTAGGGGGTGATCGGCGTCCAATCGGGACCCCCGAACAGAAGGTCAACATCGGCTTCCCTGATTCGTGGAAGCCGAGGTTGGAATGCTGGTCGTGGAGACGATTGCAAAGATTCGCCGCGCGTTCTTTAGGCAAGGGAAGCCGATCAAAGCGATCTGTCGGGAGCTGGGCTTATCCCGCAAAGTCGTAAGGAAGGTCATCCGCTCCGGCGCGACCGAGTTCCGTTATGAGCGAGAAGTCCAGCCGCTCCCGAAGATCGGACGATGGAGCGACGAACTCGATCAGTTGCTGGCGGCGAACGAAGGCAAGCCGCCGCGCGAACGCCTGACGTTAATCCGCATCTTCGAGGAACTGCGCAGCCGCGGCTACGAGGGCGGCTACGATGCCGTGCGCCGCTACGCGCGCAAATGGACCAAGGAACGCGGCCAGGCGACCGCTGCGGCCTATGTGCCGCTGAGCTTCGCGCCGGGCGAGGCCTATCAGTTCGACTGGAGCCACGAGATCGTCCTGCTGAGCGGCGTGACGGTCACCGTGAAGGCCGCCCATGTCCGGCTCTGCCACAGCCGAATGCTGTTCGTGCGGGCCTATCCGCGCGAGACGCAGGAGATGGTGTTCGACGCCCATGACCGGGCCTTCGCCCTGTTCAAGGGGACCTGCGCCCGCGGCATCTACGACAACATGAAGACGGCGGTGGATGCGATCTTCATCGGCAAAGATCGCCTTTACAATCGCCGCTTCCTGCAGATGTGCAGCCATTACCTGATCGAGCCGGTGGCCTGTACGCCGGCATCGGGTTGGGAGAAGGGGCAGGTCGAGAACCAAGTCGGGCTCGCCCGCGAGCGGTTCTTCACGCCGCGCCTGCGCTTCAAAAACCTCGACGAGCTGAATGACTGGCTCACGGATAAGTGCATCGCCTACGCCAAGGCGCACCGCCATCCGGAGCTGACCGAGCAGACAATCTGGGAGGTGTTCGAGGCGGAACGGCCCAAGCTCGTGCCCTATGCCGGTCGTTTCGATGGATTCCACGCGGTGCCAGCCTCGGTCTCCAAGACCTGCCTGGTGCGCTTCGACAACAACAAGTACTCGGTGACCGCCAGCGCGGTCGGGCGGCCGGTCGAGGTGCATGCCTATGCCGATCGCATCGTCATCCGCCAGGACGGCCGTATCGTCGGCGAGCACCCGCGCTCATTCGGCCGGGGACAGACGGTCTACGACCCCTGGCATTACGTGCCGGTGCTCACCCGCAAGCCCGGCGCCCTGCGCAACGGCGCTCCCTTTAAGGACTGGGTGCTGCCGGCGGCGATGGAGCGGGTGCGGCGCAAGCTCGCCGGCGCCGACGATGGCAACCGGCAGATGGTCGATATCCTCGCCGCGGTGCTCACCGACGGGCTGCCGGCGGTCGAGGCGGCCTGCGCCGAAGCGCTCGTCCACGGCGTCCATTCCGCCGACGTCATCCTCAACATCCTTGCGCGGCAGCGCGATCCCGGCCCGCCGGTCACCATCCTCACGCCGGCCGCGCTGACCCTGCGCCACGCCCCGATTGCCGATTGTGCCCGTTACGACAACCTCAGGAGAACTCAGTGATGGAACGCCCGCAGCTCTTCGACCTCATGGACCAGCTCAAGCTCTACGGCATGAAAGCCGCCTTCGACGAGATCATGACCACCGCCGTCAAGCGCCAGCACGAACCCCAGCGCATCGTCGGCGATCTGCTCAAGGCCGAGATCAATGAGAAGCAAGCCCGCTCGATCAAGTACCAGCTCACCATCGCCAAGCTGCCGCTCGCCAAGGACCTCGAGGACTTCGAGTTCGCTAACACCCCCATCAACGAGACGCTGGTCAAGGATCTCGCCGGCGGCGGCTTCATCGCCCAGCAACGCAACGTCGTCCTCGTCGGCGGCACCGGGACTGGCAAGACCCACTTGGCCATCGCCATCGCCCGGAGCTGTATCCGCTCCGGCGCCCGCGGCCGTTTCTACAATGTCGTCGATCTCGTCAATAAGCTGGAAGCCGAGACGCGCAATGGACGCCAGGGCCGGCTTGCCGATCATCTGACCCGCCTCGACTTCGTTATCCTCGACGAGCTCGGCTATCTCCCCTTCGCCCAGGCGGGCGGCCAGCTCCTCTTCCACCTCGTCAGCCGGCTCTACGAGCGCACCTCGATCATCGTCACCACCAACCTGGCATTCGGAGAATGGCCCGCCGTATTCGGCGATGCCAAGATGACAACCGCTCTGCTCGATCGCCTCGCCCACCACTGCGATATCGTCGAAACCGGAAACGACAGTTGGCGCTTCAAAAACCGTGATGACGATCAAGCCACCCGCGCTCGCGCCGTCTCCGCAACCCCGACCAGCTCCGACGGCGCGAGCGCTACCGCCAAAATCCGTCGCTCAAGGGGGTCCCTTTTGGACGCCGATACGGGGTCCCGATCCAATGCCGATTGACAGACGAGGCGTCTTGCTTCCGCAGCTTGCTCGCGCGCCTCCGCGAGGCTCACTTGCGGATAGACGCCGAGCGCGAGCAGTCGCTCCTTGCCGGCGTGGCGGTACTAGAGGCGCCAGTAGCGCGAGCCGTTAGGGTGAACGAGCAGGTAGAGGCCGCCGCCGTCGAACATCTTTCGCGGCTTCTTGCCGGGCTTTGCGCGCCGAACTTGGAGTTCGGAGAGCTGGTCGCGGGGCAACTGGGGCGCCTGAAACGGTTGGTGGTCGTATGAACCCCAAATAGGTCGGCCGCGTACCCCCGTCTATACCCCAAGTCGCTCTGGACTTGGACGGACGACCCAGGACGTCGCTGGACGAAATATCCCTGATATAGCTTGACTTATTCGAGACTTGCGGACGTCCTCGGACTTTGTCGGCCTATAGAGTGGCGGAGGAAAAGGAACTGGAAACCAACATTCTCCCGCACCATAGTTGCAACTCTACTTCGTTGTGCGGCATGGTCGCCATTCGCCTAAAACGATCTCTTGTCGTCGCCGACGAGCAAGTCTCGGACATTATTCGGGACCGGAAAACCGTAACCAACCCATTTGTTTTCCCATGATAGATGTCCTGATTTGTGCTCTTCGCTGCAATACAATTCCGTGCCTATCATCTGAAGTGCATTGACCAGCGCTTGGATGGCGTCTACCCCCCGCGCAGCATTTGAGCGCGTCCGGCCCGGCCACTGGATTTCCCATCGACAAGACCAGGCGGTCTTGTCTTCGAGCGGCCAGTAGATTCGAACTGGAACTTCGATGTCCTGACCCCCGTTGGTCCTTTTCAACACGCGTAACATGGCGTTCATGTTGGCTGCCCCTAGAATCTGAGTTGTGGAATCGGGCGACTGCTAAGGCAAGCGGCATAACGTTCATTGGCCGATTCCCAGCACAGCGGTGTCCTCACCAAATTGCACTTGAAGGTATCGAGCTTGTATTGAGCATCGCATTCCACCTCGCTTACGCCTCGACGGGCGGCGAGCACGGTTGACGAAAGCACTTCATTTCTGTTTGCCGTACCTGCATTACCGGCATCAACCCACCGGCCGTGATCGTCACGCGGCTGATCGGGATCATACTTGCGCGCGTCGTAGGTCCTCGAAGCCGGTCCGAACCGTAGCGCCCAATAGTCCGGCCGCACGTGAAGGAGCTGATCTAGGGTGAGGCTGTCCAGATGAGCTTTCAATATCTCCTCCCGCGATTGCCAACGCTTGGGTAGGGGCACAGATTTTGCCGGTGTCCAACGTTTCATGTTGCATCCTGTTCGCTGCAGATTATGTTCCTATCAACCCCAAACGGCCACGTCAAGGATATAAATCCTAATATTCAACTTACTGAAGCGATTTAACTTTTCAGGAAGCGCTTTGCTTCCCCTCAGCACCGGAGCCAAGGGGGACATCCAATTGCGATTGTCTCGCGCGATCTTGCAAGGCTGAGCCGCTTACGGTCCCACACCTAAAACTTGAAAAGCCAAGGGAGTCGACGCGGTCTCCCCACTAGCTAGGGGCGAGACCAGCGACGGTGGTCGACAAGGACCGCAAACGAAATCGTATCGGAGCGAAAACGTGCGAATTGTAGCGAAATTCTGCGTGATGGCGGAGGGAGAGTCCGCCTAACTATAATCCGAGCAAATCCAGCGCCAATCAGAATAGCGTTTGATTACAGCTATTTTTTTGTTCACTTGTCCACCGGAGTCCAGCGCTCTACAGTAAAATCCGAGTCCTATATTAGGGCCGCAATTAGGGCCTAGGGACGGGCGAAATGGCAAGGGCACTGCATAAGCTAAACGCAAGGACGGTCGCCACCCTCAAGAGGCCTGGTCGCCATGGGGACGGCGGAGGCCTGTATCTCTCGATCTCAAATGATGGGCGCCGGAGATGGGTCTTTCTCTACAACATCAACGGCAAGCTCCGGGAAATGGGGCTCGGGGCGGCGCAGGAGGTTTCGCTCGCCGCCGCGCGCGAAAAGGCGGCGGCGGCCCGTAAACTCCGCGCCGAAGGCTTCGACCCGCTGATCGAGCGCCAACGGCCCAAGACGACGGTTCCAACTTTCGGCGAGGCCGCGGAGCGGTTCATCACCGAGATGGAGCCTCAGTTCCGAAACGCCAAGCACGTTGCACAATGGCGGATGACCCTGACCCGATACGCGGCGCCGCTCGCAGGCAAGCCCGTGGACACGATTACGACTGAGGACGTGCTCGCGGTACTCCGGCCGATCTGGCTTGAGAAAAGCGAGACCGCCTCTAGGCTGCGCGGACGTATCGAGCGCATCCTCGATGCCGCCAGGGCTCAGGGACATCGCACAGGTGAAAATCCGGCCCGCTGGCGCGGTCACTTGGACCATCTTCTCCCGCGCCGCCAGCGCCTCCAACGAGGTCACCATGCGGCAATGGGGTTCACTGACGTGCCGGAGTTCATCACGAAGCTCCGGCAACGGGACGCCGTCGCCGCCCGCGCGCTTGAGTTCTTGATCCTCACTGCCGCCCGCAGCGGTGAGGTACTCGGCGCCGTTTGGTGTGAGATCGATTTGAACCAGCGCCTTTGGATCGTGCCGCCGGAGCGCATGAAAGCCGGCCGTGAGCATCGGGTTCCTTTATCTGACCGCGCGATAGTGATCCTCAACGAAATAGCGGAGTTGGGCGAAGCGCCGGATGGTTACGTCTTTCCCTCCACGAGGAAGGGTCGGCCGCTTTCGCCGATGGCTATGGACATGCTTTTACGCCGGATGAAGCTCGACGTAACCGTGCATGGGTTCCGCTCGTCTTTCCGGGATTGGTGTGGCGAGGTATCCACTTTCTCTCGCGAGGTCGCCGAGGCGGCGCTGGCTCACGTCGTTGGCGACGCCACTGAGCGGGCATACCGACGCGGCGACGCCCTCGAGAAACGCCGAGATTTGATGGAACATTGGTCCGAGCACTGTAATGGCAGCGCCGCGGTGCCGCCCTCCTCGGTAGCGGCCGCCTGATATAATTTGGCTCATCGTGACTCAGGATGCATTCCTGGCAACTAGCCTGGATTGACCCTTGGTTCGCGACTCAGTTAAAAGCTCTTCGCCAAGACGGCAAACCATCCACTCCTCCCAATCCGCGCATGACGTGCAGTTTGGCTGGCTCCCTAAGAGGGCCCCATGCACGCGCGCGACTCCCGCTCGTCTTTTACGTCTCCCGCGAACGTCAAATCTGTCCACAGCGCCGAGATCACCAGCGGCGCCAGCGAGGCCGCTTTGCCTCGCCTCGGCTATTCCGTGGCCGAAGCGTCTAAGATCACAAGCATCTCCAAATCCAAGCTCTGGGAACTGATCCGTTCCGGCACCCTGCGCAGCGTGAAAGTCGCGCGTCGCCGGATTGTGACTCATGCGGCGTTGATCGCCCTCCTGAATGGGGAGGGCGCGTGATGACCCGGGCTCTCCACAAGCAAAAGAAAAGCTTCGAGAAAACGAGCCGAGAGGTCCGCCGGGTTCCGTTCGACCATGACCGGGAACCCTCCACCTTCATTAGTATCGGTGAAGTCACTGCCAATCTGGTGCCTGAGTGGGAGCAGATGCGTCATGAACGCGCTCGCGAAGACTGAGGCGCAGCAGAACCACTCGGCGAACGCTGCTGAAATCGAGCGCGCGCTGCTGGGGGCGTGCATGACGTATCCCTCTGCTCCTGAGTTGGCACTGACGATACTGCGGCCGGAACATTTTTCCGAACCTATCCATGCGGCCATCTGGAGCGTGGTGACGAGCTTGGTCTCGGAAGGCCGTCCCGTGACCCCGCTGACCCTGGGGGCGATCCTCGGCAATGAGAACGTCGCGCCCAATTTGACGATGAGGCAGTACCTCGCCAGCATCGCTGCGGACACCTCCTGCACCGCGAACTTCGTTGTCGAGACCGCCAAGCAGGTCCGTGACTTTTGGTCGTTGCGCGAGGTCGCCGCCCAGTGTGCCGCGGTTCGCGATGAGGCTCTCACGCCTGGCGCGCGGCCTCGGGAAATAGTCTCCAACCTCATTCAGGACGTCGATGCGATCCGGGCGACCCTCCACTGCCGGAATAGCATGGGGCGCTCGGCTTCCGAGGCTACGGTCGAGTTGGTGGCGCGCATGGAACGGCAGGAGGCGGGCGAGATCGTCGATATGTGCGTCACCACTGGGTTACGCGATCTGGACCGCAAATTGGTAGGTGGCTTCAAAGCGGGCGAACTCATTGTGGTCGCCGGCCGCCCCGGGATGGGGAAAAGCATCTTCGCCACGTCTGTCGCTCGCCAAGCCGCCAAAGCTGGTTATGCTGGTGGCCTCTTTTCATTAGAGATGCCCGAGGCGCAGGTCACCGCCCGCCTCATCAGCGACTCTATGTATGACGCAGGCCACAAAGTCTCGGCCGCCAATATCCTCCAAAACCAACTGACCGACAGCCAGCGTGAAGGCGTCTATTTGGCCGAACGCGAGTTTCGGAGCTTGCCGCTGCTTATCGACGATAGCTCTAGCCTTACTGTAGGCGAGGTTTCCGCTCGTGCTCGGTCGTGGCAATCGCGCTGCGAGCGCGGGGGCAAGAAGCTCTCCTTCATCGTGATCGACTATCTCAAGTTCCTGCGTGCTTCGGAGCGTTACAGGGGCCAGCGTCACTACGAGGTCGGGGAGATCACTGCCAGTCTGAAGGCACTCGCCAAGGACCTTGGTATCGCTGTGGTGCTGCTTGTGCAGCTGAACCGCGAGGTGGAAAAGACCGCCGATAAGCGCCCTGAGTTGGCCCACCTGCGGGAGTCCGGCGACATTGAGGCGGACGCCGATGTCGTTCTGCTCCTCTTCCGGGAGGCCTATTACCTCGCGATGACCAACGACTTGCGGCTGCGCGAAGTCGAAAACGATTTGCAAATCATCATCGCCAAGCAGCGCATGGGTCAGACGGGTGTGGTCCAGGCCCACTGCCACACCGGCGCCAGCGCGCTGCGCAACTAAAGGAGGTTAAAATGGCCCGCTATGGCAAGATCGAAACCGGTTTTTGGCACAGCTCTAAAATTCGACAGCTGTCGGAAAAGACGAAGTTCTTGACGCTCTACTTGCTGTCGTGTCCGCATGGCAATGCCGTCGGTTGCTTCGTGCTGCATGACGGCTACATCAGCGCCGATCTCGGCTGGTCGGCGGATACCGTCGCCCACTGTATCCAGGAGTTAGTCGATAAAAAGGTAATTGAGCGCGATCCCGAGACCTCGCTCTTGCGCATTCTGGGTTGGTGGGGCCACAACAGCATCGAGAACGCGAACGTTGCGAAGCACGTCACTAAGGAGATCGCCGCCCTGCCGGCGTGCGCGGTCAAAGAGCAGCTGATCGAAGCCGTGCTCATGCTTAACGGCTTGCATTCGACGGTCAAGCAAACGCTTTCGAAAGGGTTAGGCAAACCCTTTCAGAACCCTTCCGAAACGGCTTCTGAACCGTTTGCCGAACCGTTTCGAAACCAAGAACCCAACCTAACCGAACCTAACAAGTCCGAGCCTATGGCGCCCGCTGACGCTGGCGCGCGGAAGAACGGGGTCAAGAAGCCGAAGGAGCGCGGGAGTCGGATCGACCCTGGTTGGCGGCCGGATGACGAGGATCGTCAGTTTGCGCGCTCGCAGGGCTTCACCGACGCCGAGATCGGCCGTATCGCTGCTGGCTTCGTTGATTACTGGGTCGCCAAGTCCGGCCCGAATGCGGTCAAGCTCGACTGGTCCGCGACGTGGCGCAATTGGGTGCGGAAGGAGGCCGAACGGACGAACCGCAAAGGGGTTCAGCCGGCACAGGAAGCCCGCAATTCCACCGACTGGGATCGCTTTGTCGCTGATTATCGCGACAGCAATGGCAGCCGGTGGCCTTCCCGCCAACTCGGGCCCGAACCGGGTTACGCGGGTTGTCGGGCGCCCTCTTCGATTTTGGAGAAATACGGCTACGTCCAACAGAAAGACGTGACCTCGGGCCCCGCCCGCAGTTTGCATGTAGCGTGAAATGGAAAAAGTCCCTCCTGGCCGCCGCGGGCGCCCAACGAGCTATTACCCGAAACGTTGCAAGCAGATCGTCGCAATCATGAGCGAGGGTTACACGATGACCGCCGCCGCCGGCGCGATGGGCGTGAACCGGCTCACACTCTATCGTTGGGCGAAAGCGTACCCCGATTTTTGTAACGCCCTCGGGGTGGCTAAAGCGGCCCGGGTGTTTCGTTGGGAGTGGGAACTGCTCTCGACCAAGGACTCGACCCGGGCGCGCGTCTGCATGGCAGCCCTCCGAACGGACGAGCCCTATCGGCGGACCGGCGCCGGTCGCAAGGGACCGCAGTAGTCCGGTCAAATTGGAGACGACACCATGGTAAGCGATACAGGCGCGTCCGACGGCTCTCCGGCAGCCAAGCGTATGCGGCTATATAGGCTGCGGCAACGCTACGGCCTGCGGTGCCTCACCATCGAGCTTGCTGACAAGACAGTCGCCGCGCTGATCCGGAAAGGGCTGTTGGCTGCGCAGGCGAGCCACGATCGAGCGGCGGTCGAGCAGGCCCTCTACCTGCATCTAGCACGCACTTTGGAGTAGGTCGGCGTGACGCATAACGAGCCCTACGAGTGAGAAGCGAGGCGCCGCGGCGCTCTGGAGTTCGACGAATACTTCGCCTTACACCCCGCTCCAGGCGAGATCGAGGACCGCATCGCCGATCCAGGGGTTCGTACGGGCGAATGCTCGTGCGGCCGCTTGATGCGCGGTATAGCTGCCCGGCCCATAGGCGAATGGAAGGTGCCGCACCGCGGCATGCCGGAGCAGCAGCAGGTTGGTTCCAGCTTCCTTCTCGTCGGGAGCGATGACGACCTCGGCGGGCTGCGCCAGTGCTTGAGCTAGAACTTCGGCGGATGCGTCGGGCAAATCGGTCGGCAGGATCAGCAACGAACCGTCACGGTCCTGTTCGAGGAAACTGCAGCTCTGCTCGGCCTGATTATTGCCTTCATCGGAATCCTGCTCAGTCAGCTCCTCAACACGCCGGCGATGGACGGTATCGCCTCGCTTATGATCGGCGCCGTGCTGGCTGCCACCGCGGTTTACCTGGCATACGAATGCAAAGGGCTGCTCACCGGCGAGGGCGCGAGCCGTGTCGTTGTCGCCGAGATTGAGCGAATCATCGGCGAGGAAGCGGGCATCGTCCAGCTGAATGAACTGTTGACCATGCATTTTGGCCCTAATGATATCCTGCTGAACGTCAGCCTCGATTTCGCCGACCGGTTGTCGTCGGTCGAGGTGGAGGACCATGTCTCCGCGCTGGAGCGGCGTATTAAGAAACGATTCCCCGATATAAAGCGCGTCTTCATTGAGGCGCAGCGCTCGTCGGCTCTCCCTGTCGCAGCAACGACATATCCCGGACCGGTCCAACGCTAGCGATTGTCGCAGTCCGAGATCATGAACATGGCGCGATAAATGATAATCAGCCGATAAATGCAATAGATGTTTGGACGCCTCGAAGTGGCTGCCAAATGGGTGACGAGAACTTGTATGGTTGAAGGCGGCGCGACATACCGAGCGCCAACGCTCGGGCGCAAAAGAGCATGCGATGAGACGCTGTTAGACGTGCAGAATGCAGTGAGGTGTGGCAGATGACTCGGAATAACAGCATTGCTGAAAATCTTGTGGTCTGCAGCAAATGCTGCACAATTAATCGTTTGCCGCCGTCGCGTCCTGCCATCGACGCCAAATGCGGGAAATGCAAGGCGAAGGTGTTCGCCGGGCATCCGGACGATGTCGATGCAACGATATTTGACCGCCATATCGCGCGCAGCACCATCCCGGTTCTCGTCGATGTCTGGGCACCATCGTGCGGACCGTGCCGGATGATGGCGCCAGCCTATGAGGCAGCTGCTCGAGAGCTGGAGCCGCAGGTGCGACTGATCAAGCTCAATTCCGACGCTGAGCAGGCGATTGCCTCTCGGCTAGGCATTCAAGGGATCCCGACGATGATCCTTTTCCATGAAGGCCGAGAGGTTGCACGCACGTCCGGCGCGATGTCTGCGACCCAGATTGTGCGATGGATGCGCGATCGTCTGCCCACGGTCGCTTTCAGAGCCGACCGGTGGACCGGCTAAAAGCGTGGCTGGGGACTATCTTTAGCGGTTGGCGGCAGCGGCGATCCGCGGTTGGTTGTGACGTGGTTTAAACGGGATCAGGTGCATGAAGGACCCTTACGAGACCCTCGGCGTCAATCGATCCGCGACCGACAAGGAGATCAAGGACGCCTTCAAGAAACTGGCACGCAAATTCCATCCCGACCTGCATCCGGGCGACACGGAAGCGGAGGCAAAGTTCAAGGACATCTCGGCGGCCAACGACCTGCTCAAAGACACGGAGAAGCGCCGGAGGTTCGATGCGGGTGAGATCGATGCCAGCGGAGCTGAGCGGCCGCAGGAGCGTTTCTATCGCGAATTCGCCGACGGTCCGGCCTACGCCTCGCACGCAACGCAGGATGGCTTTGCCAACAACGAAGAACTGGAAGAGTTTCTGTCGCGTGCGTTCGCGAGCGGTGGACGTCGGTCGCAGGGCACGTTCCGGGCGCGCGGCCAGGATGTGAGCTATGTGCTCCCGGTCGGATTTCTGGAGGTAGCAAATGGTGCTGCCCGCACCATCACGCTGCCGGAAGGCAAGATGCTGCAGGTGACAATCCCCGAGGGCGCCGAAGACCGTCAGATGCTGCGACTAAAAGGACAGGGCATGCCTGGTTTCGGCGGCGGCCCGACCGGTGACGCCTATGTCGAGCTTCATGTCCAGCCGCATCCGTTCTTTCACCGCAAGGACGACAATATTCATGTGGAGGTCCCCGTCACCTTGAAGGAGGCGGTGCTGGGCGCGCGGATCGAAGTGCCGACCATCGGCGGGCCCGTCGCGGTCACTGTTCCGAAGGGGTCGAATACCGGCACGACGCTACGACTGCGCGACCGAGGCATCCGCAACCGCAAGTCCGGACAACGCGGACATCAAATGATCAACCTGAAAGTCGTTCTGCCTGCCGCCGAAGAGCCCGAACTGGTCGCGTTTCTGGAGACGTGGCAGCCGAAAACTCAGCAGGACCCGCGCAAGGAGATGTTGTCATGATGCGTGTCGATGACCTTGTTGAGGCGATATCTGCCCTGCAACGCAGTGATCTTGAAGCCTGGATTCGCGAGAAGTTGGTCGTGCCGCGACAGGAGGCGGGAACGCTGCTTTTTACGGACATGGATTGCGCGCGCGTTCGTCTAATTTGCACGCTGCGTTATGAACTCGAGATTGATGCAGAGACACTGCCGATGGTCTTGTCGCTGGTCGATCAGCTTTACGATACCCGGCAGCGCCTATTGTCACTGGCTGCGGCCGTCGCGGCTCAGGACCAGGCCGTCCAAGCGACGATCATAGCTGCGATGGAGCCAAATGACGGGCCCTCGCATGGCGACACACCATAGAGAATGTTGTTTCGAAACAAGGCGCATCAACGCCTTGACGACCAAGCACGCCCCGTTCGCAAACGAAACGTACCGCGACGCCTATTTCTCTTTGAGCGAGTCTCTAATCGTGTCTTTGATGCCGCCGATGGCGTTCTGAACCTTGCCCTCTATCTTGTCAGCTTTACCCTCTGCCTCCAGCTTGTTATCACCGACGGCCTTTCCGACCGCCTGCTTGATTGTTCCTTTGATTTCTTTCGCCGAGCCGGTGACTCGATCCTTGTCCATGACTTCACCCTTCAAAAACAACACTTCTGAAGTATGTAGCTCTTCTTGACACGAATCTGAGCAAATGTGCTCACTCAGTGCTACGCAGTCGCATTGTCTGCGGAATTTGCTGGATCGATTGTGAAATCGATTTGCGCTGGCACCTTGAGCTTTAGCTTACGATCATCCTTTTGTCAGTTAACTGGTCGCGACCCTACAAATTCCCTTTGCACCGTATTTCCATATGAAGCGCTGACTACCGTGCCGTTGAATTCAATGTTTTTGAGAAGCTGGAGCGACGACATTGCGCGAGGGCTGCTCCAGGAAATTACTTTTTGCTGGAGCGGACCGTGCGCATTGATCGTCTTCCGAGTAGACGATCGAACTCCCTCTTCGAAACCCCGTAGCACTCGCAGGAACGATGCAAGAGGCCGCGGCGATTGAGGATTGTGACGTTGCCGCGTTTATAGCGGATGAGCCCGGCCCGTTGCAGGGCGCTCGCAGCAGCAGTCACGCCGGTCCGCTGCACTCCCAGCATCATGGCCAGGAACTCCTGCGTTAGCAAAAACTCATCCGATTGCATGCGGTCGTGCGTCATTAAGAGCCAACGGCAACACCGCTTCTGGAGAGAATGAAAATGATTGCACGCGGCCGATTGTGCGACTTGATTGAAGAAGGCGTGAGCATAGTGGAGCATCACGGTTCGCATCGAATCGCTTTGCCTTAGCTCCTTTTCAAACAGCTTAGCCTTCACACGCAGGCCAGCGCCGGGGACCTGGACATAAACGCTTGTGGGCGCTCGGTTGTCACCGAACACGATGGGCAGCCCGACCACTCCCTCGTTGCCGATCGTTCCCACCTCGGCCGCGTCGCCGTTCCTCATGGTATTCACCAGGGAGCCAACGCCAGTCTCGATGAAATAGACAAACTCGATAGGCTTATTGGCGCGATAGAGAGATTGTCTGTACTCCAGAGTAACACGGTGAAGATGCGGGCGAAGCCGTTGGTAATCTCTAGGCGGCAGCAAACCGAGCAATCGGTTGGCATGCGGCTCCGAAGCCATGCGTCGGGCCATCATCTAAGTGCTCCTTTGGTCGCTGCAAACGATTGGGGCGGCACGTATTGCCAGCACCGCCGCTGGTCTCCGGCAAATTTTGGCTCTCGCCGGGTCTTGTCGCCGTTACCTGTGGGAAGATCGTCCGTGAAGGCTGCGCCCAATTGACGCTTGAGGCAAGGCCAAGGTCTTGGACATTTCGTGGCGATACACCCTGGCCTGCAACGGAATGACAGAGGGCGTTGCCCGCTACGGCGTTGTTCCCATAATGTCTGCCATCGGACATATTGCTCGACTCCTCCGGCAGCGAGGCGTAGCCTACGGCGGCGATCCGGTCGCAGCGCCAAAGGATCGCTGATGCGCTTTAGGTGGCTTGGCTCCTTGCCCCCCAATCCCCGAAGCCGGCCGCCCTCTTAGTGCATAGGTCTTCCAACGGTCGCGCGATCCGGCCGCTGCGTCTCCTTCGTGCGGAGGACACGTCATGGATGATTCCGCGAAAGGGTTCATCGAGCGCCAGAACATCGCCCGCTACATTGATCAGCTCAAAATCGAAACCGACCCCGTTCGGCGCGACATGCTCTCGAAACTGTTGGCTGAAGAAGAGGCGAAGCAGGTCAAAGCCGCAACTTGATCCGATCGGCTAACAGCGCCTGTCGCCATCGCTGGGGCTCATATGGGACATTGCACGCCATTCAACGTTTCAGCTTGGCTTGGCGACAATTGGTGACAACAGGCGGTTCGTCTGAGCGAGGAACAGGGACATATGATCAAGCGAACCGTTGATCGTAAGACCAAAACCAGCCGAAAGGGCTTCTTCGATCCGAAAATCTATCTCAATACGGATGGCAGCGGTCACACCATCGTCAAGTATCGAGCGCGCGAAACGGTGTTTTCGCAGGGTAGTCCTGCGGATGTGATTTTCTATGTGCTGAAGGGCAAAATCAAACTAACCGTTTTATCCGAGCAAGGTAAGGAAGCCGTCGTCGCAATCCACGGCCCGGACCAGTTCTTCGGCGAGGGATGCCTGACCGGCCAGCCAAGGCGATTGGCGACGGCCGTGGCCCTGTCGGACTGTGAGATCATGCGTTTGGAGAAGGCGGACATGGTTCGCGTCCTCCATGAGGAGCCGGCATTTTCGCGGTTCTTCATCGATCACCTTCTGACCCGCACGCTCCGGGTCGAGGAGGACCTCGTCGATCAACTGTTCAATTCGAGCGAGCGGCGCCTGGCACGCACGCTCCTCCTGTTGGCAAATTTCGACAAAGGCGGGATACCTGAGCCTATCATTGGGAAGATCAGCCAGGAGACGCTCGCAGGGATTGTTGGCACCACGCGATCGCGCATAAGCAAGTTCATGAACAAATTTCGGAAATTGGGATTGATCGACTATAACGGACAAATAATCGTTCACAATTCGCTGCTGAATGTCGTTTTGAACGACAATCCGCATCTCAAGACCAGAACGGAGCCATCCAGCCGTTCGTCGGGCAGAACTGTCAGCACCGCATAGGACCTCTGCGGTCCGCGGAACTGGTCAATTTTATACAGACTCCGGACGTCGCAGGCAGGCAGGTTATTTAGAGACGGGTGTAAAAAGCTCCCGTCGTAGATTCGCCACAACTACGACGCGGGTTCGCAAAACTACTCGAGGCCAATACCAGGGAATATCTAAACGAATTGATTTTGGCTCAACACAGCGTCGCTACATTCCCGCGAATAGTGTTGGCGCTGCGGATGACTAGGCGAGCGAGAGGGGTGGCCGTGCAGCATGCTTCTCAGAGCGCAGAAATAGCTCCGGCTGCTCCAAGCAAGAGCTCTGAGCACCGCACGGCAGCAAGCTATGAACGTGAATTGGAAAGATATCGGCAAGCCGAACTCCAGCTACGAAGGATCATCGCTTTTGATGAGAGCCTGCTTCGTCAAAAAGACGACAAGATTGAAACTCAAGCGCTCTTGAGCAGCGAGACCGATCATAGACTCTCGAACAACCTGCAAATGATCACAAGCCTGCTGTCGTTGCAAAGCCGGGCTACGACAAATGTGGAGGCGGCTTCGCAATTGGCTACCGCGGCCGATCGGATCGCTATGATCGGGCGTATCCATCGGCGTCTCCATTCTTTCGATGGCAGCACAACTGTCGCTTTTAAGAGATTCCTTTTGGATCTTTGTAGTGATCTTTCCTGCCTGATGTCCTACGGGCAGCAGGCGCGACTGACATCAGTTCAGCCGTCTATGTTTTTTACGAAGGGGAAAGCAATGTTGACAGCTCGAGTCGTGAAGACTGTTGCCGGTCTAAAAAAGGGCTTTCGAGCGCGATTGCTTTCCGCGGCGATCGCAGCAGCGTTCATCATTGCTACACCATTAATCAACGGCCATCAGGCTTCTGCGGTTGCGCAACCGAACGTCGCGATTGCGGCTGAGCTTCGTTTGGCGCTCGACGCATTTGGCCGTTGGGTTCCGCACCAGCGCTGGGGTGAGGTCTGGATTCCGGCTCGCCGCGCGGCGAATTGGCAGCCCTATCGAACTGGACATTGGGTCTACACCGATGAGTGGGGTTGGTATTGGATCGCCGGCGCTGACGAGGCCGATTGGGGCTGGGTCACCTACCATTACGGCCGCTGGGCGTTCGACCGCGAATTGGGCTGGTTCTGGATTCCGGGCGATGAATGGGCCCCGGCCTGGGTGATCTGGCGCCGCGGCGGACAGTATGCGGGATGGGCGCCGTTGCCGCCAGATGACATGGTGGATATCTACTGGGACGATCCGCAGGTCTGGATGTTCGTGCAGTTGCGCAACTTGATTGTGCCGCTCGTCTACACGGCGTTGCTGCCTCAGGCGCAACGAACGATTTACATCCGCGAAACCGTGGTCGTGAACCGTACGGTCAACTTACGCGATCGCGGACAGCGCATCGCCGTAAATCCCGGCATCCCGGCCTCTGCGGTCGCGGGGGCAACCAGGCGTTCGTTACGGACGGCTGATGTTCGTCCGCGCGTTCTCCCCCAAACCGTCGGCGTTCGAGGCGCCGTCCCGGTTCGCGCAGAAGACATTCGCCGCAGCCGCGATGCTACCCCACGCACCCGCGCGTCCACCCGCATCCGTGAAACCGTTGTTCAGCGCGGCGCGGTAACGATAGCGCCAGCACGGACTGTTCAGCCGCCGCAGCCGCTGGAAAAAGGCGCGGCTGGGCGGCTCGGCGACGCTCCACCACGTGCAGCGCGCGAAGCCGCACCGCCGAGCCCAGCTGCGCGCCCCGAACCGTCGCGCCCGCCTCCATCACGCCCAGCGACACCTCCCGAGCCGGCGCGTCCGGCACCGCAGGCCCCGGCAGCGCGTCCCGAGCCATCGCGCCCTGCACCGCAGGCCCCGGCTGCGCGTCCCGAGCCGTCACGCCCGGTACCGCAGGCCCCGGCCGCGCGTCCCGCCCCATCACGCCCGGTACCACAGGCCCCGGCCGCACGTCCTGAGCCATCGCGGCCGGCACCGCAGGCCCCGGCCGCACATCCCGCCCCATCACGCCAGGCACCGCAGCGGGCCCCGGCTGCACGTCCCGAGCCATCACGCACGGCACCGCAGGCCCCGGCAGCGCGTCCCGAGCCATCGCGCCCTGCACCGCAGGCCCCGGCCGCACATCCCGCCCCATCACGCCAAGCACCGCAGCAGGCCCCGGCCGCGCGTCCCAAGCCATCAGGTTCACCACCAGAGGAAAAGCCGCAGTGATGTCGCAACACGCGCGATAACTTTATCACGCTGCGACCTGCAATTGAGCGGGATCACGAAGACATGGACCGCAACATTCTGTACCGCGCCGTCGGCGCGCTAGCCGTCGCTGCCGGTGTCTTTGGCTATATGCTCTATCAGGAGCGTCAGAAGACTGCCGGCATCGAGATCAACGTCGGCAAAAGTGGAATTTCTATCGAGAAGAAGTAGTTCTACAATTCTCGAATGACGCCTCGTGCGTCATCCGTGCGATGCCGATCGCCCGCTCGTCGGCGAAAGGCGAAGACGTTCAACGCTTGGTTACAACGCAACGGGGGTTAGATCATGTCGCTTGGACTCATACTCATCATCATTCTCGTCATCTTCCTGCTTGGTGGGTTCAGTGGCCGCTTCGGTGGATACGGCTACGGTTTTGGCCACGGTGGCGTCGGTGTGATAGGCGTCATCCTGATCATCCTCGTCGTACTGGTTCTTATGGGGCGGCTGTGATCTGATAGACGGAATGTCGGATGAGTCGTCTCCGCCTCCACTCGGAGAATCACTTCGTCGGACGCATTGGCTGGCTGCGCGCCGCGGTGCTCGGCGCCAACGATGGTATCATCTCGACCGCAAGCTTGATCGTCGGTGTTGCCGCAGCAGCGGCGACGCAGAACGATGTCCTGATCGCTGGTGTCGCAGGCCTGGTGGCTGGCGCCATGTCGATGGCTGCCGGTGAGTACGTTTCCGTCAGCTCGCAATCTGACACCGAGCGGGCAGATCTCGCACGCGAGCGCGCGGAATTGCGCGAAAATCCTGCATTTGAGACTAATGAGCTCACCGAAATCTACGTCCAGCGCGGTGTGGATCAGGCGCTGGCGCGGCAAGTTGCCGAGCAGTTAATGGCAAAAGATGCCCTCACGGCCCACGCGCGCGACGAGCTGGGGATTTCCGAAATTACCACCGCGCGTCCCGTACAAGCGGCCCTGGCTTCCGCCGCGACATTCTCGGTCGGCGCCACCATGCCTTTGCTCATGGTCGTCGTGTCTCCCGCTGGTGCGCTGGTCTCCGTCGTATCCGCGGGGTCATTGGGCTTTTTGGCTCTGCTGGGTGCGATCGGGGCGAAAACAGGCGGCGCGAAGGTGCTGCGCGCCATGGCCCGCGTGACGTTCTGGGGCGCCTTGGCGATGGCGCTCACTGCCGGGATCGGGAAACTGTTCGGCACGGTTATCTGAAGATTGGGCCGCGCAACAGATGCAAATGGCTCATCGGTGGAGAATGTTCGCCTTAAAATCCGGGGAGGAATGACATGCCGCTCTGGCAGAGGTTGCTGATCACGCTCGCGACCATGCTGGTGGAGTTACTGCGGTTCCGATCTGGGAAATGCTGAAAAGAATAGAAATGCGGTGACGCCCGATGGCGCTGCGTTTGCTGGAAATGGTGTTGCAGGAGAAGGACGGGGCGGGTGTCCGCGAGCGTCTGAACGAGTGCAAAGTGCTCGAACACCGGCAAATCCGACTGACGGACGGCGGAGTTCTGGTCCGTATTTTGTTGGATAGGGAACAGAGCGAAACGGTGATGGATCAGTTGGATAAGCGCTACTCCGGTGGCAAGGGCAACCGGGTGGTGATTTTGCCGGTCGAAGCGACATTGCCGCGCTCCCAGACAGAACCAGAACCGGAGGTGACTGCTACATCAGAAAAATCACCGCCCGAGGAAAAACCACCGGAGCGGATCGGCCGCGAGGAGTTGTACGAGGACATCAAGAATGGCGCGCGGCTATCGCGTGTCTATGTGGCGATGGTGGTGCTGTCCACCGTCGTCGCGGCCATCGGTCTATATTACATTAGCGTCGCTATCATCATCGGGGCGATGGTAGTTGCGCCCCTACTCGGGGCCAAACGTCGCGCTGTCGCTCGGCACGACATTGGGTGACCTGGCTCTGCTTTGGCACGGGCTGCTAACGGCGCTGGCCGGGATTGCGGCGGCGATGGTATTATCGGTGGCAATCGGCGTGCTGTTGCAGGTGAACCCGGCAACGCCGGAGATTGTATCACGCTCGGGGATAGATTTTGGCGACATCGCGGTGGCGTTGGCATCTGGCAGCGCGGGTTCGCTGGCATTCACAACGGGTGTATCGGCGGCCTTGATCGGCGTCATGGTGGCGGTAGCGTTGTTGCCACCGCTGGTGACGTCCGGTTTACTGCTGGGCGGTGGCATCCGGCCCTGGCAACGGGCGCGTTGTCGCTGTTTCTGGTGAACCTGATTTGCGTGAACCTTGCTGGCGTACGACGTTTCTGATGCAAGGCATCAAACCCACGAGTTGGTGGGAGAAGGATCGATCCGTGAAAGCCATGCGCATCGCCATTTCGCTGTCGCTGGTCCTGTTGGCAGTGTTGGTCGGCATGATCCTACTGGTACGAACGGGCTAAATATGCTCGGACAAGAAACGGTGAAGAACTCATTCCTCGGCGCAATCGTTTCGGTGCGTGGCAGTGTTGTGGATATACGATTCGATCAACATTTGCCGCCGATCTACTCGGTGCTGCGCGCTGGAGATGAAGGACGAATCGTCATCGAAGTTCTGGCGCAACTGGATGCGAGTCACGTGCGCGGGATTGCGTTGACGCCCACGCAAGGTCTCGCCCGCGGCATGGCGGTGGAGGACACGGGCGGGCCGCTGAAAGCGCCGGTGGGGAAAGAAGTTCTCTCGCGCATGTTTGACGTGTTTGGCAACGTCATCGACCGCGAAGCGGCATTGTCTGATGTCCATTGGCGTTCTGTGCATCGGGCTCCGCCGCCGCTGGCACGACGATCCACCAAGTCTGAAATCTTTGAAACGGGCATCAAGGTCATCGATGTACTCATGCCACTGGAGCGTGGCGGCAAGGCGGGCTTATTCGGCGGGGCGGGTGTGGGTAAGACGGTGTTGCTCACCGAGATGATTCACAACATGGTCGGCCAGCATGAAGGCGTGAGCATCTTTTGCGGCATCGGCGAACGGTGTCGTGAAGGCGAGGACCTTTACCATGAGATGAAGGAAGCCGGTGTGTTGCCGAACATGGTGATGGTGTTCGGCCAGATGAACGAACCCCCTGGCGCCCGTTTCCGCATCGGTCATGCGGCGCTGACGATGGCTGAGTATTTCCGCGACGACGAGCATCGCGATGTGCTGCTGCTCATCGATAACATTTTTCGCTTCATCCAGGCTGGCATGGAGGTATCAGGCTTGATGGGCCAGATGCCGTCGCGCTTGGGTTATCAGCCGACCATGGGCACCGAGTTGTCGCAGTTGGAAGAGCGCATCGCCAACACGGATACCGGTGCCATCACCTCGATCCAGGCGGTGTATGTGCCGGCGGACGATTTCACCGATCCGGCGGCGGTGCATACGTTCTCGCATCTCTCCGCATCTATCGTGCTCTCGCGCAAGCGAGCAAGCGAAGGGCTTTTCCCAGCCATCGACCCCCTTCAATCCAGTTCCAAGATGGCCACGCCGGGCATCGTCGGTGCACGGCATTACGGCTTGGCACAGGAAATCAGGCGGACGCTCGCGCAATACGCGCAACTCAAGGACATCATTGCCATGCTCGGCCTTGAGCAGCTTTCGCCGGAGGACCGCAACGTGGTCGCCCGCGCCCGCCGCCTGGAACGTTTCCTTACCCAGCCGTTTTTTACGACTAAGCAGTTTACCGGGCTCGAAGGCAAACTCGTCAGCCTGGAAGACGCATTGGACGGCTGTGAGCGAATCCTGCGCGATGAATTCGCGGGCTACACTGAGAGTGCGCTCTACATGATCGGGGCGATCGATGAAGCGAAGAAAAAGCCAAAACACAGCTCGCCCGCAGCCTCAGCCGAGCCCGAGTCAAAAACTGAGGCCAATGCCAACCCGAATCCTGCCGCCGAGTTCCCGGCTAGACCTACGCCCGAGCCGCATCCAAAGTCGGGCTGAAACCTTAACCGAAGGTCGAACATGCCGCGGACATTCATGAATCTTAAGATTCTACTGCCCTTCGAAATCTTTGCCGAGACGACCGGCGCATCGCGCATCGTCGCGGAGACGCGTGAGGGCTCGTTTGGACTCTTGCCACACCGACTCGATTGTGTCGCGGCGCTCACGCCGGGAATTCTAATCTACGAAACCGAAACGGAGGGCGAGGTTTACGTGGCCGTGGATGAAGGAGTGCTGGTCAAGACCGGCCTCGAAGTGCTCGTTTCTGCGCGTAACGCCATTGCCGGAACGGCACTCGACCAATTGCGAGAGTCGGTGGAGCGGGAGTTCCTACGCTTGGACGACCGGGAGCAAAACGTACGCTCGGTGTTGACGAAAATGGAAGGCGATCTCATGCGGCGCATGGCGACTTTTTACAATGACTGACGAACCCCAAGACAAGCCTTTGAAGCCGGAAACGTCTTTCAGTCAGGAGGTCGGCGCAAAGGCAGCGCGCAAGCTCAAAGCGCGGCGTAATTCCACGCCGGGCGTCTGGTTCGGCTTGGGCATGATGGGGGTGATCGGCTGGTCGGTAGTCGTCCCGACGCTGCTCGGCGCAGCGCTGGGTGTCTGGTTGGATAAGCGCAATTCCGGAACTTACTCATGGACACTGATGCTGTTAATGATCGGCTTGACCATCGGCTGTTTGAATGCGTGGCATTGGGTGACCAAGGAAGTCAAGGAGATGCGGGACGAACAGGAGGATGGTGATGAATGAATATTTGTCTCTTGCGCTAGCATCAGCGGTGGGCGCGTTGCTCGGCGGAATTTTCTTTGGTGGCCTTTGGTGGACGGTCCGCAAGGGCGTTACGTCGAAACGGCCGGCCCTTTGGTTCTTCGGTAGCGTGCTGCTGAGGACAAGCATTGTTCTGCCTGGATTTTACTTTATTTCCAGCGGCCATTGGGAGCGGCTTCTGCTGAGCCTCCTTGGATTTATCATGGCGCGCCAAGTCGTGAGCCGGCTGACGCGGTCGTTGGGTGAAAACCAAACGCGCCGGGCACACGAGGCCAGCTATGCGCCTTAGTCCCGATGAGGTGATCTTCTGGCAACACGGGTTTCTAAAACTCAATGCCACCATTCTGTTCACGTGGGGACTGATGCTCGTGCTGGCCGTCGGTTCAAAACTCATCACGCGCAAACTGTCCACGGGTTTGACACGTTCCCGCTGGCAGAACCTTCTGGAAATCATCGTTACCGGCATCGAGATGCAAATCGAAGACGTCGGCCTACGCCACCCGAAGAAGTATCTCGGCTTCCTGGGTACGCTCTTTCTGTTCGTCGCCACCGCTAGCCTCTGCACCGTCATTCCTGGCTACGAGCCGCCGACCGGGTCGCTCTCGACCACCGCGGCACTTGCGCTGTGCGTGTTTGTGGCCGTGCCCTTTTTCGGCATCGAGGAGCAGGGGCTGGGCGGCTACCTCGAGGCCTATGTGAGGCCGACGTTCATCATGCTCCCGTTTAACATAATCAGTGAACTTTCGCGCACGCTGGCCCTGGCGGTCCGACTGTTCGGCAACATGATGAGCGGGACGATGATTCTTGCCATTTTGCTGACCATCACGCCCCTCATTTTTCCGGTCGTCATGACGGTGCTCGGTCTGCTCACCGGCATGGTGCAAGCCTACATCTTCGGTATCCTGGCAGCAGTTTACATCGCGGCCGCCACGCAGAGTCCGGAAACCCGAGCCGGAATCCAATGCAAGCATTGAAGCATAAACTACAACAACAAAAGGAGATACTATGGATAGCATGACAATCATCGCGGTGGCGTCAATTGTCATCGCCGGCATCACCACCGGTTTCGGCACTATGGGCCCAGCCCTGGGGGAGGGGCGGTCAGTCTCGACGGCACTCACTGCGCTGGCGCAGCAGCCCGACGCCTCCGCAACTATCACCCGCACCCTTTTTGTCGGTCTAGCGATGATCGAGTCCACAGCGATCTACTGCTTTGTGGTATCGATGATTCTCATTTTCGCCAATCCGTTCTGGAATCACGTCATCGCGCAAGCTGCGGGAAAGTAATTCATGCTCATCGATTGGTTCACCGTCGGTGCGCAAGTCCTCAATTTCATCGTCCTGGTGTGGTTGCTGAAGCGCTTTCTTTACAAGCCCATCCTCGACGCCATCGACGCGCGTGAGAAGCGGATCGCCACGGAACTCGCGAACGCCGCCACAAAACAGGCCGAAGCCCAAAAGGAGCGCGACGAGTTCCAGCACAAGAACGAGGTGTTCGACCAACAGCGCGCCGGACTCTTGAGCAAGGCGGCGGACGATGCGAAAGCCGAACGTCAACGTCTCCTCGGCGAAGCGAGGCAGGCGGCCGACGCCTTGAGTGCCAAGCGCCAGGAGGCGCTGAAAAACGACGCCCATAGCCTCAATCAAGCCATCAGTCGCCGGGCCCAACGGGAAGTGTTTGCCATCGCGCGAAAGGCGCTGACGGATCTCGCCACGACGAGTCTGGAAGAGCGCTTGGCCGAGGTGTTCACCCGCCGTTTGCACGAGATGGACGGCAAGGCGAAAGAGGGCCTCGCCGTAGCCCTTAAGGCAGCGTCCGGCCCCGCGCTCGTGCGCAGCGCATTCGACCTGCCTGCAGAGCAACGGGTGGCGATACAAAGTGCGCTCAACGAAACCTTCTCGGCTGAAATCCGCGTCCGGTTCGAGACCGCACCGGATCTGGTCAGCGGGATTGAGTTCACGACGAATGGACGAAAAGTCGCCTGGAGCATCGCGGATTATCTCGCGTCTCTGCAAAGGGGCGTCGGAGAACTTCTGGAAGAGAAGGACGAACCTGAGGCAAAAACCGCACCTAAGCTTGAGGCCAAAGCCGAGCCTAGAGCTGAAGAGCCGAGGCCCGGAGCAAAGAGTCAACGATGACTGCGCCTGAAAACTTGCAGCGGGTCTTCGACCGCGCGTTTGCTGGAATAGCCCAGGTGCGAGAGGCATTCACGCCGCAACTGACGCCACGCGAGGTGGGCACGATCATCAGTGTCGCCACCGGTATCGCCAAGGTCTCCGGCCTTCCCGGCGTAGGTTTCGAGGAGTTGGTGAAATTTCCTGGCGACGTACTCGGCATCGCGTTCAACGTGGACGAGGACGAAGTCGGCGTCGTGCTGCTCGGTGAATACTGGCATCTGCACACCGGTGACGAAGTCGAGCGAACCGGCCGGGTCATGGATGTGGTCGTGGGTGACGGATTGCTGGGACGCGTCATCGACCCGCTCGGTCGGGCACTCGATGGCAAAGGGCTGGTGGCCGCCAGCAAGCGCCTGCCCGTCGAACGCCCTGCCCCGCCCATCATGGACCGCGCGCCCATCACTGCGCCGCTCCACACCGGCCTCAAAGTCATCGATGCGCTTATTCCTATCGGGCGCGGCCAGCGCGAGTTGATTCTGGGCGATCGGCAGACCGGCAAAACCGCCATTGCGATGGGCACGATCCTCAACCAACGGGGCCAAAACGTCGTGTGCGTCTATTGTGCCATTGGCCAGCGCGCTTCCGCTGTGGCAAAGGCCGTGGCCGTTTTGCGGGATAAGGGCGCGATGGATCACACCGTGGTTGTCGTGGCCGAGGGCAACGACCCGCCCGGTCTCGCCTATATCGCTCCTTACGCCGCGACCAGCATCGCGGAGCACTTCATGGAAGCGGGTCGCGACGTATTGGTCGTCTACGACGACCTCACGCAGCACGCCCGCGCCTATCGTGAGATTTCCCTCCTGCTCCGCCGACCTCCCGGTCGCGAAGCCTTCCCCGGCGACATCTTCTACATCCACTCGCGCCTGCTCGAACGTTCTACCCACCTGCGCAAGGAACTCGGCGGCGGCTCACTTACTGCCCTACCCATCATCGAGACCGAAGCGCAGGATATTTCCGCCTACATCCCGACCAACCTTATTTCAATTACCGACGGGCAGATCTACCTCTCGCCGTCGCTGTTCGAATTGGGCGTGCTGCCCGCGATCGACGTCGGCAAATCCGTTTCGCGCGTCGGCGGCAAGGCCCAACGGGCGGCCTACCGCTTGGTCGCAGGCGACCTAAAACTCGCCTACGCACAGTTCGAGGAGCTCGAGACGTTTGCCCGATTCGGGGCCCGCCTCGATAAAGACACCCGCAAGATCATCGAGCATGGGCAGCGAATCCGCGCCTGCCTGAAGCAGTCTGAATTTGCCCCGGTGGCCGTGCCGGAGCAAATCGCCATCCTGCTGGCGTTGACTGCGGAACTGTTCGACACGGTACCGATCGACCGGATGACCGATGCCGAGCACGCCGTGCAAGAGGCGGCGGCAAACATCCCGGCGGAGGTGGGTGCGCGATTCGACACCGCCGAAACGTTGCGCGACGAAGATCGGGCTACGATCGTCCAGATTGCGCGCATTGCACTTGCATGCTTTCAGCCCAAGCCGGAAGCCAGAGCCGAGTCTGAACCTGACGCAAAGGCCGAGCTTACGCCGAAACCCGAGGAAATGTCTTGAGCAACACCACAGCGAGCCTGCGGCGTAAAATCGACAGTGCCGGCGATCTCCAGTCCGTCGTTCGCACGATGAAAGCTATGGCCGCCTCAAACATCGGACAATACGAGAACGCGGTGCGCGCACTGGGCGAGTACTATCGCAGCGTGGAGTTGGGGTTGAGCATTTGTTTCCGAAAAAGCGTGCCGACAGCGCTGATGACAGAACGTAAGGGACGAAGCGATGAGGGTCCCCTCGACGCGGTCGTGTTCGGTTCGGACCAGGGACTGGTCGGCCGATTTAACGACGTGATGGCTGATTATGCGGTGAAGACCCTGGCCGCTCTGCGCGGCAATCCTCGTGTCTGGGCCGTCGGGGAACGCGTTCATGCGCGCCTGGCCGACGCGGGCCTGCCGCTGATGGGACTCTTCGCCGTGCCAAATTCCGTGAAAGCCATCACACCGCTCGTCGGGCAAATTCTCGTGGAGAGCCAGACGCGCCATAGCCAGGGTGAATTCACCGAACTCCACCTCATCTACAACCGCCCCACGTCCGGGGCGATTTATGAGCCCATCAGCCAGCGACTGCTACCGCTGGATGAAATCTGGCGACGAAAGCTGGCCGAACTTCCCTGGCCGACGGAAAGCTTGCCCGAGGTTATGGGTGACGCCACCGCAACCTTGGGGGCGCTCATCCGCGAATATCTTTTCATCTCTCTCTTCCGCGCGTGCGCAGAATCCCTCTCAAGCGAGAACGCGAGCCGACTGGCGGCGATGCAACGCGCCGACAAAAACATCGACGAATTACTGGAGGACCTCAACAGCACATTTCATCGTTTACGCCAGAGTGGGATCGACGAGGAACTGTTCGACGTCATTTCCGGCTTCGAAGCGCTAAGCGTAGAGGGAAAATGATGCCGGTTCCCTGACGCGCTCGCGTGTAAATCGGCATGCAAAAAGGGCTCTGACTCACTTTCGATGAAATTCACTGGCGGGCTTGCGGTTCTCCAATGGGGGAATCAGCGCCATGCGGACCGGACTTCGAATTTCGTCCCTTGTACCGAGTGGGTTGGCGGTTGAGAGTGTAAGTGATTCATCGGACTCGGTTATTTTGACCGTTCGGTCGGCAGCGGTGACGGCCAGGTGCCCGTTGTGCGGCTCGGTGTCGCGCCGAATTCATAGCCGGTACACCAGACAGGTCGCGGATCTGCCCTGCGCCGGCAGGGCGGTGCGCCTCTTAGTGATCTCCCGGCGGTTTGCCTGCGAGGTCCGGCATTGTCGGCGGCAGATCTTCGCCGAGCGCTTTGGCGGCTCGCTGCCGGTCCGAGCGCGCCGGACCGCACGGCTGGAATGCGTCGTTCATCACCTGGGTTTGGCGCTCGGCGGCCGTCCTGCGGCAAGTTTTGCCAGAAGACTGATGCTGCCCGTAAGCAACGATACCCTGCTGCGGGTTGTCCGGCGACGAACCTGTCCGCCAACCGAGCCTATGATCGTTGCCGGCATTGATGACTGGGCCTTCCGCAAGAACCATCGCTACAGAACGATCGTCTGCGATCTGGAGAGGCGGCGGATCGTGGCGCTGCTGCCCGACCGCGAGATTGCAACAGTGCGGGCTTGGCTCTCGGCGCATCCGGAGATCCGGGTCGTGTCACGCGATCGCGGCGGCGGCTACAGCGAGGCCGCGGCCAAGGCGCTGCCCGACGCGCTCCAGGTCGCCGATCGCTGGCACCTGATGGAGAATGCAAGCGCGGCCTTCTTCGGTGCGGTGCGTCGGTCCATGCGCTTGATCCGTGCTGCGATCGGCGCGACCACGATCAATCCGGAGCTGCTTACCTGTGCGGAAAAGCCGCAATATGAGGGCTATCTGCGACGCCAGGAGACCAATGACGCGATCCTATTGCTCGTCAGAGATGGGGTCCCAATCAAAGAGATCGTCCGCCGGACTGGGCACAGCCGGCAAGTCGTTCGCCAAGTCAGCCGCGGTCAAAGCACGGATATCTTCCGTACCCGGCAGAGCACACTCGACGCTCACTTGCCGTTCCTGGACGCGCAATGGGCCACGGGCTGTCGTAACGGGGCAGAGCTCTGGCGCCGTCTGCAAGTGCAAGGCTTCCAAGGTTCCTTGCGCGTCGTCGGCGAATGGAGGACACGGCGGCAACGAGCGGAGAAGGTAACTGACCAACAGCTTCAGAAAGTACCGTCCGCGAGAACAATCGCGCGACTGATGACCACGGCACGCGATCATCTCAGCAAAGCGGATACCGTCACCATCGCCGCTATCGAGGCGCGCGTCCCTACGCTCGTCGTTGCGCGCACCCTGATCGAAAGGTTCCAGGCCATGGTCCGTCAGAAGGTTGTTGCCGAACTCGAACCATGGATCGCCGCCGCCGGCGCGGGTCTGATCGCATCCTTTGCCAGTGGCATCCTCAAAGACAAAGCTGCGGTCTGCGCGGCCATTACCGAGCCTTGGTCGAACGGCCAGACTGAGGGACAGATCACAAAGCTCAAGCTGGTGAAACGCCAGATGTATGGACGGGCGAAAATCGACCTACTGCAAGCCCGACTGATCGGCACCGCTTAACCGCAGGGCTTCATCATCGGATTTGCGTCAGAGCCCCTTTTGCACGCCGATCCGGGGTCCCAATCCAACGCCGATTGACACGCTTCGGCTGTCCGAGCAGGCATCACTCACCGGCAAATTCGTCGGGCCCCAAAAGTGCGACAATGGCTTCCTTCCCATCGTTGGACAGGACAACGACTTTGACTTTGCCCTTCTTGCTATAGAAAACCGCATCCGCATCGTCGCCCTGCGCAAAAATAATATCTTTCTTCAAATAAGTGGAAATATCGCGACCGAGGCCTTCCGTCGCTAAAAACGCCGCAGGATCAAACAGCGGAGCCCCCGCTGGTTTGCGGTCTGAATTTTTCTTGGTGGACCTTGGTCTGGATGCATCAACCATCCGCGCCTCTCCTCCATTCAGGTGGAGCTGTCTCTCAGCTCAAACGCCCCGGGTACAGAGCCGCTTCAGGTGAACCGTAGCGTAGCTTCCGGACATAGCAAGCCCAAGCCAATCCGACACCGTTAGGTCGCGGCGAATTGGCACACGGTCGTGTGAAAGCCCGCGTTGGGCGTGAAATCCGATGCTAATTAAGCGAAAAGAGAACGAAAAGTGGTCTGTATGGATCAGCCATCGTTCTTTCCGGGGGATAGCTTCTTGCATCACCGAAACAGCTTCGAGCCTCGGTGACTGAGAGACGGTCCCGCGCCGCGCTCCCACTCATACTTCTCGGGAGGTCCCTATGAATATCGTTCCAATCCCAAACGTTTGGTTCGACGACAATGCGACCTCGGCTATGGGTGCGACTTTCGATCGCGCCTGCAAATCGCTTCGAAAATACGGCTCTGCCTGCACTGTACGGGAGATCATCGCAAAGCGAATTGTTGACGCCGCCAAAACCGGCGAGCGCGACCCCGCCCGGCTCTATAGGCAAGCATTGGTACCCTTTGGCATCGAAGATATGTCGATGCTGGTGGATAGCGTAGACCGCGACCCCCCCGTCCCGGCCTATGCTTCGGTCGCGCAAGTAGCGTGATCATAGAGCGCCCCGCCCTATGCAGACCATCCCCCAGCGCATAGAGGCGGGGCAGCTTCCAAATGCCCAGGTTCATTCATGCCGCCCAATTCGCACTTTCCGAACCTGAGCTACGAACGACCGTCGTGCCCACAGTGCGCGCGAGGATGTTGCTTTCCCGTTTTGATCGTGAGAACCAGGACTGCGCACGTTCGATTGCATCCCCTGCGACCACTCTGAAACAGTTATCTTGCAGTACCGTTAGGCAGTTTCAATAGGCGAGCAACGTAAGAACGTCGTCAACCAGCGACATCAAACTATTCATCTTTGTTGAAGAAACAAAGTACGGTGTTGCGCGTTGGGATACGCCCCAAGGAGGGGCCCCCAATGAAAATGAAACTTATCGCTGCTGCCGCTCTTGTCGCTGCATTCGCAATGCCGGCCTTCGCCGCCAACGAGTATTATCTTGTGCAGGACACCGCGACGAAGAAATGCTCGATCGTTGAGAGTGCACCCACGGCCGAGACAGTAAAGGTCATCGGCGCCGTTCATGCGACGATGGAGCAAGCCGAGGCTGCAATGAAGGCAGACGAAAGTTGCGCTGCGGAGTAGCCGATAGCGTCAGCCTGCGATGGCTAGCAGCTTAGTCGGTTTCGGCTTAAGCATCGTGTGACGAAGAGACGTACTGCTGCCGTCGCAGTCACCTGATCAAACCACCTGATCGGATTTCAGAAAGGCCGCCTTCCGCAGGCTGCGTGAGAACTGATCGAGTCAGATAGATTAGGCCGCATCGACAACGATGCGGCCTTTTCTCATGAGCTACGTTCGGGGCGAGGATCCTGGTCAGGCGGCGCTGCTGCCGGCGGCGGTTGAGGACTATGTGGCGGCGGATGCGCCGGTTCGGGTAATCGATGCATTCGTGGACGGGCTTGATGTGGGCGGGCTCGGACTTGGCCGGTCGATACCGGCGGGAACCGGACGGCCACCTTACGATCCTCGGGACCTGCTGAAGCTTTATGTTTACGGCTACCTGAACGAAGTGCGCTCCTCCCGCCGGCTTGAGCGCGAGTGTTCTCGCAATGTCGAGGTGATGTGGCTTCAGCGGCGGCTCGCGCCCGACTTCAAAACGATTGCGGATTTTCGCCGCGACAACGGCGCCTCGATCGTGGGGTCGTGCCGAGCCTTTGTGCTGTTCTGCCGGGATCAAGGCTTGTTCACGGCGCGGCCGGTGGCGCTTGATGGCTCGAAGTCCCGGGCAGCGGCCAGCGCCAAGCGCGTTACAGGCCGGCGAGAGATCGCCGGGGAGACCGCCCGTCTCGACCGCCGGATCAGCGAGTATCTGGCCGGTCTGGATGAGAACGACGCCCACGAACCCGACGAAGCGGCAAGCGCGACAGCAGTGGCGCTTGCCGCTCTCCAAACCAGGCGCGCCGAGCTTGATCGCCTGGCTGCCAAGCTGGATGCCGAGGAGCGCAACACATTGGTGGAGGGCGAGCCCGACGCCTGGCCGATGGGGATCGGCAAAGGACCCAAGCCACCATCCTACAATGTGCAAACGGCCGTCGATGCCGATACCGGCCTCATCGTCCACCATGAAGTGACCAACGAGCCCAATGACACCCGCCAACTATACCCGATGGCGAAGGCGACAAAGGATAAGCTGGGCGTTTCAACAGTGACGGTCGTGGCCGATGCCGGCTACTCAAGCGGCACGGCAGCCGCGGCCTGCGAGGCTGACGGCATCACGGCCTGCGTGCCGACCAACCGGTCGATACACAGTCGAAGCGACGGCGCGATGTTTGGCCGCTCGGCCTTCATCTATCAGCCGGAAACGGACGCTTATAATTGCCTGGCGGGCCACGTTCTCGCTCGCAAGCAGGAGGCTCTGCGCCCAGATCGTATGATCCTCTATGCGGCACGCGATTGCACCGGCTGCTCACTCAAGCCGCGCTGCACGACCGCAAAGCGTCGCTTTGTCAGCCGCCATATCTACGAGGACGCGCTGGAACGAATGAATAACCGTTTTCAGGCCGATCCGAGCCTGATCCGTTAGCGCCGACGCGCCTCCGAACACCCCTGCGGAACGATCAAACGAATGACCGCCGGAGGACGATTTCTCACACGAGGCATCAACAAAGCCAGCGCAGAAGCAGCGCTCAGTGTGCTGGCCCACAACATCATCCGGACCGTCAATCTGATCGGCGCTGCAACCCTTCGGGCCAAGCTCGGCTGAGCTAAGCATAAAGAGGTTCCGCAAACCGGAGCCCCTGTCTACTTTTCACACAGCCTGCGCAAGGCGGTCTTTCTGATAAAAAAAATAGCAAGGCCACTATTCTCGGTTGCGAATTTAGCGGCCTCTACTTTTTCAGGTTCTTAAAATAAACCAGACGGAGTCGCCGAACGTTGGACAGATCGACGACCCCGCCAACCATCGGATTTTTGTGGCTTGAAACCCGAAGGCTATAGATTTTTAGTATTCACTTTTCTCGACAAAAGTTAATTTGGATAGTAGCCTATTTAGCAGCACAAGGCGGCCTTTTTACATCGCTTCGAAATTCTGGAATTTATTTCATGAAAAATGACGGCAGACGTTTTCGTTCGAAAAATTTGTGACGGAAGCGGCCCCTGCGAACACGATTTTGTGAAAGCTCACTTTGGACCATGAGCACGTGCACGACCTTGCGAACATCCTTCGCAAGGAGCGGATGAACCGAACCGCGCTAATGCCGACCCCGGATCACGTCGCTGAGGGCGTAAAAAGGCGCTGGAAGTTTTAGTTGCTGCGCTCTGATGTTCGTTTCATAAGCGGATATAAACGGCACATCCGTTCCATGTGCCCTTTTACGCTTGAAAAACGGACATCAGGCAGCGCAAACGCGGTGACGATTATCGAGCATTCACGACGGTCGTCACACGAGTAACGGAGCCGCGCCAACACATGCGACGTCCACGCAGGGCGTCACCGAGCGCCGGCGCGTCAAGCCTTCGAACATCGCTATTCACGGCTGGGTCTAATCGGGGCCGGCCGATTTAGCCGCCTCTAAGTCATTGAAATCCCACAGAGGGTGGCGGAGGGAGAGGAACCGCCAGCTAACCCTCTCTGAATTTGTAGGCCGTTAAACCGGTCGAGGGAGAGCGACTGGAGTCCAACCGCATTACTGAAAATATAGCAGAAGTCTCCGGCCTGACATTTCGCAAGAGTCAGTTAGCCAGCGTACCCAGATCTTTCCCGCTCGATTTACAGGGCGGACGCATGTAACTGCGCACCGAAACCGCGAGCGTTATCGGATCGAATGGTTTACGGATCAAGCCGGCGGCTCCCATCGACTTAAAGTACTCGCACGTCTGCGCACGACCGCTCAAAAAGACCACAGGAATGTCGCCTGTCTGTGGATCCTCCCGCAAATGTGCAAACGTCGTTTGCCCGTCCATGACCGGCATCATGGCGTCCAAGAGGATGAGGTCGGGCCGCCATTCCGCGGCGGCCACGAGTCCATCTGCGCCCGAAATACAACTGCGAATCGCGAACTCGGGATCAAAGCTGAGCGACGTCGTCACGATTTCAAGGATATCGGGCTCGTCGTCGATGTGAAGCACGCGAATTGAACTCATAAGTCATCTTTATCGTTTGAGGGCAAAGCGCTACTCATGCATTCAGAGTCGCGAAATTTGCAATCGCTGGCATGCCGAAATGCTTACGGCGTTACGACACCGAGAAGCTGACCAGTAGACCGACCTGCTACATCAAAGCATTCGCGCGCCCGTCACGCGATGGGCTGATTCTTATAAGAGACGCGTGCTAACGTCAAACGCCAAACACGTTCAGCAGTGCTGCAACGACCGCCAAAATCGAAACGGTGAGGCCGGCGGCGATAAATCCAGACTCAACCGCTGTGGTGCTTTTTACGAAACGTATGATGGGACTGTTCATACTTCTAGCTCCCTTGCTCTGCTGGTCCCCTCTTTGCTGTAACCTGTAGCGCAGAAGGGAATTTCTGCGAACTGCAAATGGCGACTGTCGGCGCTGTTGGGGTACGTATAACCACGAGGGCCAGGGAGACTCTTCGCCGCGCTAGTTAGTAGAATGTAACAGAAGCCTCTAGATGATTATCAAAAGTCTCTGACAAGAGTTCAATTGTACGCTGGATAATATTTATAACGCTGCCTATTTTGATCGGCGCGAGCGAACTCGGTTAGTGTAAAAGGCATTTTTCTAGCCGATCAATCGAGTTTGAAATTAATCAATCGGTTGCCTCGTTTTCTGGCTTTCTCATACATAAGGCGGATTGATCGTGGCCAAAGTTGCGCACGATACCGATAAGCTACAGAAGCGAGTGGACGCATATGCGGCCTGGGTCGCGCAATTGAGAAGCGGGCGCTCGGTTCAAGATATTCCCTCCGACAATGCAGATCCGTTGGCCCTACTTGGCCGGGAACTACAGCTCCTTGCGGAGACCCTGAGCCGGCGAGAACGGGAGCTCAGCGAGCTCTTCGATTTGGTTGCCACTGTTGAGAAAGGCATATTGGTCGAAGATGTCTTGAGCCGGATATTCGATGGTTTTACCGGGCTCATTCCGTACGAGCGCATAGGCTGCGCGTTTCTTTCCGGCGACGGGGCTTACCTAACAGCCCATTGGGCGCGCTCTGAACTCGGCCCGGTCCAAATCTCGGCCGGATATTCCCAGCCTTTAGCTGGAAGCAGCCTCGAGCAAATCCTAAAAACCGGTCAGCCACGCATCCTGAACGACCTGGAAGACTACCTAACGAACAAGCCCCAGTCGGATGCGACGCGACGGATCGTGCTGGAAGGAGGACGCTCAAGCCTGACCTGTCCGCTGATCGTTGAGCACCGCCCAATCGGATTTTTGTTCTTTACGAGCCGAGACAAAGACACCTATCGAGAAATGCACCAGACCATTTTCCGACAAATTGCGAACCAAGTTTCGGCAGTGATCGACAATAGTCGCGCTTTCCTGCAGATTATCGAACGCAACCGAACATTGGAAGACGAGAGCAAGAAGCTCGCAGAAATTGCAAACCGTGATACTCTGACAGGGGTGCTGAACCGTGGAGCAATTATCCAGGCGGCGGAACGGGCGGTGAAGGAGATAGACCGGACGCACAAATCGGTTGGATTTATTATGGTGGATATCGATAATTTTAAGGCGGTTAATGATACCCTCGGTCACGGTGCTGGCGACTTAGCATTAAAGGAATTTACGCGTCGTCTCGCAGGTGAGGTACGCGGAACCGATCAGCTTGGTCGATATGGCGGCGAGGAGTTTCTTATTATTGTAGCCGGAGCTCCGACGCGCGATTCGCTGAAGAAGACGGCCGAGCGCCTGCGCCAAGCGATCGTCGCCTCTCCGTTTGACCTTGGCGGCGAAGCCAGAACCATTTCCGCGAGCTTCGGCGGGGCAACCTCAAGCGGCATAAACGAGTCGGCACAAGACATAGTCGCCGCCGCTGACCGCGCTCTCTATGCTGCAAAGAATGCTGGTCGGAACCGTGTCATAATGGCCTAACAAATCGCAGGTCGTTAGCACAAATCTGTGGATGCGAATTTGTTATGATTATTTGCTGATCCAAGAATAGCCAAAAATGCCGCTGGATCCGGCTAGGCCGTGCGCAATGACCCTGATTCCAACAAATGTCGACTGCGTAGCAGTTTCGTGCTTTAGCGCCGATTGATGCTCCGCCAACGCAAAAGCGTCTTCATTAACGCACCGCAGGAAAACGCCCCGCATGGCGGCGGCACGGTCGTGCTGCATGGGCCGGATGCATGTAACTGCGCACCGAAGTGGCAAGCGTCATCGGATCAAACGGTTTGGTGATCACGCCCGCCGCCCCCATCGACTTGAAGTGATCGAGCTCATTCGTCTGCGCACGGGCGGTCATGAAAACAACGGGAATGTTGGCGGTCTTTGGATTTTCCTGCAAATGTCGAAGCGTCGCCGGTCCGTCCATGACCGGCATCATGACGTCGAGCAGGATGAGGTCCGGCCGAGATTCCGCGGCGGCGGCGAGCCCGTCCTTGCCCGAAGCGCAACCGCGAACCTCGAATTCAGAGTCGTGGCCGAGCGAAATCGCTGCGAGTTCGCGGATGTCGGGCTCGTCGTCGACGTGAAGTATGCGAATGGTGCTCATGCAACGTCTTTATGTTTGGGAGACGAGGAGTCGCTCACCACGCGCTTGCGCAAGCTTGCGACGAGATTGTCGAGCGAAGTCCGCGACTTGATCAGAGCGGCCCGAAACTGCCCAGCAAATACTGGATTTTCGTCCCGCGGCGAAAAAACAACGAGGGGTATCGCATCACCCTCATTGTCGCGGAGCTCGTGCAGCAGCTCTAAGCCGGAACCTAGAGCCAGAGCGACGTCGAGCACAGCGACGTCGAAGCGTTTCGCGGTGAGCGCGCGGCGCGCCTCGTCGATCGAACCGACCGGCATGACTTCGGCCTTGGCGTCCAACGCCTTAGCTATGGCGCGAAGCGCGCTGGCATCGGAATCGGCATAAAGAATACGCGGATGCGGGCTCCTATTGCGGACAATCGGCCGATCGAGCACCCGCATCAAGCGGTCGACGTCGATTGGGGCGTCGAGCCAGTCCAATACGTTGAGGAGGGTGGAGGGCTGCTCGTCATCCTGGACTGGATTAAGGTTTGCGGACAAAACGACAAGCAGCGTGTTGTAAACTTGCGGCTGTGCCCGCAATTGCTTGATTAGGCTGATGCCGTCGCCCTCCGGGAGCTGCAGATCAACCAAGATCGCGAAATATGACGCCGCTGCCACATGTGCGACCGCCTCATCTGCGGTAAGCGCTATATCCGTAATAAACCCCTCTTGGAGCAGCCGGTCGCAGATTGCGATTGCTGCCTCGGGATCGTCCTCACAGAGCAACACACGAAGGTCCAATTTCGCAGGGAGGCGAGATTGAGTTCTGACGGCAAGCGTCCAAGTGGGCAGTTCGACGTGAAAAATTGCTCCGCCGCCGGGCGCATCCTCGAAGCCAACCGCGCCGTCAAGCCGATCGACGATTTGCTTGACGATGCTTAGCCCGAGACCAGTGCCGCCCTTCTGGCGTGCGTCCGTGGCGTCGGCCTGCGCGAATTTCTTGAACACGCGGGGCTTGAAATCGTCCGGAATACCATGGCCATGGTCGCGCACCGAAATGCGGACGGTCTCACCTTCCAACCCGACAGCGACGACCACTTCCTCACCTGGTGGCGAAAACTTGATAGCATTCGAGAGGAGGTTGGTGATGACTTGCATAAGCCGATCGGGATCGGCGCGCACGTTGATCCCTATGGATGTCGCGTCGAGCCGAATTCGCACTTTGTAACCCTCGGCAAATGCGCGATTTTCTTCGATCGTCTGCTCGACGAGCGGTAGGAGCTCGACGCGCTTGAAATCGAAGACAGCTTTACCCGACTCCATTTTTTCGATATCGAGAATGTCATTGAGCAGACGAACCAGCCTTTGGCTGTTCGTGTATGCGATCGTGAGCATCCGCGGAGCCTGATCCGCGACCCGCGCAGCCGCCTTGCTAGTAAGAATGCCAAGCGTAGCCACGATCGACGTGAGTGGGGTACGCAGCTCGTGGCTAACAGTAGCGACGAATTCTTCTTTTATGCATCTAATGCGATTGCGCTCGGTGAGATCGGCGACGACGCCGAGAACCAACCAGCTTCCGTCGACCTGGAACGGATTGAGCGACACTTCGACCGAAAACTCGGTCCCATCCTTGCGCAACCCCAACAAATCCGAGCGAGATTCGACCGGGCGCGTCTCCGGCCGGAGATTATACGCCTCACGGGAACGAGCATGCGGACGACGCAGGCGCACGGGGAGCAGCATGTCTACAGAATGGCCGATCAGTTCCTCACGGCGATAGCCGAATTGTCTTTCGACCTCCGCGTTGACCATTATCATCTCACCTTCGCGATCAACCATCAGCATGCCGCTGGGACTTGCTTCGACGGCCCGTCGAAACATATCCTGGGCGACTTTTTCCCTCTTGGCCGAATCCGCCGCGAGCTGCGCGAGGGAATTATCGGTACCGATAATCAGATAACCGATAATTTCAGTTTTATCGTTGCGCAACGCGGTGATCGATATCTCGCCGGGCAAGCGGCTGCCGTCTTTGCGGATGAGGGGCAGTTCGTACTTGTCCTCAATTCCGCGCGAAGCGCTGTACGCCAGCGCGCCGAATCCGGGTGTAATCGGGGTTGCAAACTCTGCGCTCAACGCTTTGGCGCGATCGACTAGTTGCTGCGGATCAAAGAATGTATCTGGCGCGTACTTGTTGATAACATCGACGGCGGCATAGCCCAACAACCGCTCAGCGCCAGCGTTAAATACCTGGATGATGCCCTTCGCATCGGTCGCAATGATCGCGCAATTGGCGCTGTTCAGGATGGTGTTCTGTAGGACATTACCTTCGAGCGACCCGGCTTGTCGCGGAGTCTCGGCAGCTACATTCCTTGGACGGGCTACGTCAACAGTGTCCGCGGACTGGTCCTGTGTTTTGGACACGACTAGGCCTCTGTCGACTGGATGCAGCTGAATGCTGTCGTTAGTCTATAGATAAGTGGTGGCCCAACGATTAAGACGCTTTACGTACAAATACTCCATTCCAAAGACTTCGCTTCACTGGCCACAGAGCGGCTCTTGCATTGAGGTAACCCGATCGTCCCCGGCAACCATGCAAACGATGCGTGCGAGATGACCTGAATGGAGTGCCTCCTGGAAATGCCGATACTGCGTATTGCACGGCATCGCGTGTCCTGTTGGTGGTCTACGTCACAGAGAAAGACAGAAATAATGCGGCCTGCCCGCGTACTTGAGCAGGAGCCGGCTGGTTCGGCGCCTGAAGTCTGGACCTCACGGACCGCTCGTCGGGCTCTACGCGGCGCGCCTCTTCAAAGACGGGCTCGCTCGCCACGGTACATGGCGCTGCCGGGCGCGTTCGGACGGGCCGAGCACCAAAGGCGCTCGTCGCCCAAGTGCAACCGTAAATCTGCATGATACTACCGCCGGCTAGGTATTTGTGCTTGTACAATTCAGTACAGCGCGGAGCCGACTCCGGAGGTAAACTACGATTGCCGCCATTGATTCGTTGAGCGCCAAGCACGCGCAACTAATACGAAGCTAATTTGGCAGCATTGCATGAGGACACGCTCATGAAATCTCTTGTCGTCAAGCGATCCATCGTCATCGCTGGACATAAGACCAGTGTCAGTCTCGAAGAGGCGTTTTGGAACGGGCTCAAGGAATTTGCGCGAGACCACCACAACACCCTGTCGAAGCTTATTAGCGACATCGACACCCATCGCAGTCATGGCAACCTCTCCTCGGCCATCCGGCTTTTTGTGTTGGAAAGCGCGCGCGCACCGAGGTCTTCCGGCGATAATGCAGGTCCTCTCCGTCTGAACGGCGGGAGCCCGCACGCCCAAATTTAACGTTTTGATCTTGCGATGATCTGTCAGACGAACTCGATCTTAATCGGTGTCATCACGGCGACAATTGCGGCGTCTTAATTTTCGCCGCTTTGTCTCAAGCGGAACACTGATCGCGCCCGAAGCGGACATCAAATTTTATTTTCGCTTCGGCTACTGGGCAATGCGCAGCTTGGTCAGATTGGTGCCAATTGCGTCGAATGTGGTGATGATTTGGGTCGCCGAGGTGAGCAGAAAGAACTTACTCGGGTCCGGAAACTTGGAGGGGTCGCCGGTCCCCGCGCAGTTCTTCAGCAGCGTCGAGGTCGGATCGCCGCCGGTGTTGACCTGAATCGCGTAGACGCTGATTTTAGCGGCATTGATGTTGGCGCAGGTGCCGAACCCGGACTGATCATACATACGGTAATCGACCGAAGTATTGGTGCTGGAACCGTTGCCGAACCAGCGGTCTTGGGTGTTGAGGCCGTCTGAGAGCAGGATGATAACATCAAAATAAGTGTAGCTGGATTCCTTGGCCGGCGCGCTGAGAGGTCCGCCTCCGGCCAGCGACTGCCAGCCCCACACCAGCCCGATCGGCTGGTTGGTGGCGCCGAGCGGATAGAGACTATTGATTTGGGTCGCCATTGAAGACCAATTGTAACTGAGGCCGCTGACGGGCGGCGAGCAATAGGAATTCTGTTCGGCCGGAAACAGAGTCGCCGTGATGCTGGTGCTCGGGCTCGTCACCAGGCGGTCATAGTCGGAACTCGGCCCCGTTGACATGCCGCGGTCGGCGACGCAGCCGTTCCAGGTGCTGTGGTCGTTTTTCAGCCATGTATGCGTGTAGGGCGCGCCGGTGGTCGTTGTGGTCTGTGTGCAGACCGTGCTTTTGCCGTTCCCGCTGCAGGCGCAGTCGCTGATGTTGCCGCAACTCGCCTTTTTGCCGGTGTCAATCGTTCTCTGCGTTGTCGTAGTCGTCGGCACGCTGGTGTAGCAGCCGTTGTAGTAAAGGCCGATCTTGAGCGAATTCTTGTTGCCTCCGTCAACGCCCGGGCAGATGTAGCCGCTATAGCTGCCGCTCGACGGAATCGTCGACGTCGCTTGACTGTTGTTGGCTGGGTCTCTTGTGCAACCGAACCCGTAATTAGACGAGGAAAACGGGCACGACGAACCCGGCCCAATCTGGTCCCAGTTGTTTGGCTTCGACGTCTTCAGGATGGCGGGTTCCGAGTCCCAGTCGGTCCAGTCAATCCAGTTGGCTCTGAAGTTGCCAGCGCCAAGATTCATGTTTTTGCTGAACGGAATGATTGACACGTAGACATCGCCGTCGATGCCAGCCGCGTTATGCAACTGCGTGAGCAAATTTTTTGTCGCGGTCTTGAGCGCGTCGATCTTGCCGTCGGCGGCCATCGACCCGGTGGTGTCGAGCACCAGCGCCACACGCAGACGCGAGGATCCCCATTTTGCGGCCGACATTCCTGCCACGGTAATCTTCTTGAAGCCGAAGATGCCCATGAACTCGGTCGGCATATCGGCGGACCCCGTGACCAAGACGCTTGACCCGCGGTCGTTCGAGTAGGCAGACGTGATTTGGATATTGTTGACTTCCGGGCGCTGGAACATCGCGAGGAAGTAGCTCTGCGTTGACGTTTGGATTTGCGAGCCGGTCTGTGAGGCAGCGGTCTTTGAGACCATGAGCGCTGTGGAATCGAGCGCCGCTTGCAGGCTGGCCTTGACGGCATTGGCACGGCCGAAATCTATGGCCGCCCCGGTCAAGCCAAGGATCGGGATCAATGACAGTGCAAAGATGATGGCGACGTTGCCACGGCGCGCGAGGACGAAGCGGCGCGCGCCACATACAGTCCGAATAAAGACACCACAAAAGGCGGGCATCGGGTGATCCTCGTCAATTGGATTCAACCGTGCGGGACATGGGGATGTTCCTGTTGACTAGCTGCTTCCTCCGGTGACGTTAACGACCGCCTGATATGAACGATAAAAAGGACGCCTTGTGCTGGTTGTAGGCGCATTGCAATTTTGCGTATCCCACCGCATTCACTGGATCGCACCCCTAAAACGTGACGGCGCGGTATGTTGTCCGCCGACGCACTACGTACAAATACTCAGTATAAATATGGAGGTATTGGGCGAGTTTTCCTGGATGTCCTAAGCAAAACTAAAGCCCTATGCATTAAATCAAATGAAATGCGGTCGTGCTCGGATCGCCCTCAGCCGTTTGGTGCGCGATCGCGCTTTGCCTATCGGACGCTGGAAGGAGGCTTGCGTGATTGTCAACGCCTTACGTCTTCCGATTTTTGTACTTGCGCCTACCTCGACCTTGGCCGAGGGCAAAACCGCGCGGTGAATCTATCAGTCCGTGATCAAGGTTTGGGCGGCAAGAGAAGCTCACAACCGTCACCTCTTGACGCTCCTCAAGGCGGAGATTGCAAAAATACCTTTCGGCCAACTGAGGTGAGTAGATGAACGCAACAAAGGAAGCTCTTGAGAGCGCCATCGCGTCAAATCGTTCTCTGGCCAAAACCTTAGCTTATATCAGCGCGGCTGTTTTTGCGCTATTGCTACCCTTGACGGTGGCCGCTGAACCGGTGACGCTGAAGCTTTCCTTTCCCAGCTCCGACCGCTCGCTTGGCTATCTGACTTTGGTGAAACCCTTCGTCGACGCGATCAATAATGATCGCCGCGGGCTCCTGAAAATTGAGGTCTACTTCAGCGGTAAGCTTGGCACGCCCGCGCAACAACCACAGCTCGTTGCTGACGGCAAAGCCGATATCGCTTTCGTCATTCCGGGCATAGATTCCAAGCGGTTTCCCGACGAGGCAGCCACCGAATTGCCGGGCTTGTTCCGCGACGCGCGGGAAGCGAGCCTGGTGCACACCCGTCTTGCCGCGGTAAAGGCGCTGCGGGGGTTCCGGGACTTCTTCGTCATCGGCGCGGTCGGGACCCAACCGGAAACCATCCATAGCCGCAAACTCATCGGATCATTGGCTGACCTCAAAGGCCAGACGTTGCGTGTCAACAACCCGACCGACGTGGTCGTGATGAGTAAATTCGGTGCCGCAGCGAAGGTGCTGTCGCTTGTCCAAACCGCGAACGCCGTCAGCAGCGGGGCGGTCGGCGGGGCGGTGCTCCAATTGGCGCAGCTTTCCGATTTTGGCGTGGGCCGCATGGTAAGCCATCATTATCTTTTGCCCGTCGGCAGCGCGCCACTGGCATTAGTGATGAACCGCAGGGTGTTCGATAGCCTTCCGGAGGCGGCCAAGGCTCTGATCCGCGATCATAGCGGCAATTGGCTCGCCGAGCGTTACGCCGAAACGTCTGACGCGACCAACATGCGTGTCCTCACTGGATTGCGCGCCGACCCGCGGCGCACGGTGACCATGCCGACGCCGGCAGACTTGGCCACCGCCCAACGCGTGTTCAAAACCGTCACAGTCGATTGGGCGGCCAAGAGTTCTCGTAACCAGGAGCTTCTAACGCTCGTTAAGACCGAAATAGCCAGGCTTCGCTCATCAAAGGAAACGCGCCCATGACCAATGCGCTTGTAAGCCGAGCCGTCTCACGTGCCGCGCGCCGCGTTGCGATGGTCGGTTCGTGCATTGGAATTGCAGAGCGCATCGGCGTCATGGGGCTGGCGCTGCTGCTGCTGCCACTCACCACGCGCGCCGAACCGATCACGCTCAAGCTCTCGTTCATTACCTCAGACCGTTCCAACATCTATCAATGTTATGTCGAACCATTCGTCGATGCGGTCAACGGGGGCGGTGCGGGAATTGTTCAGATCAAGGTCTATTTCAGCGGCGCAATCAGTCCGGTAATGACCGAGCAGGCGCGGTTGGCTCTCGATGGTGTAGCCGATTTGGCTTACGTCGTGCCGGGCTATACGCCAAAACAATTCCCGGACGTTTCGGTTTTGGAATTACCTGGCTTATTCTCAAACGAAATCGGGTCGAGCCTCGTCTTCGCGCGGCTGGCCGCCGCCGGGGCTCTCGAAGGGTACCGAAAGTTTTTTGTGGTCGGTGCCTTTGTGACCGTCGGCGAAAGCATCCACAGCCGCAAGCCGATCGCCACGCTTGCCGAATTGAAGGGGCAAAGAATTCGCGTGAATAATTCGATCACAGGCAGCGCTATACGCAAGCTCGGCGCCGTACCCACACTGTTGGCGGTCAATCGGACGATGGAGGCCCTCAGTCAAGGGAAGCTCGATGGCGTAACGGTGCCGGCGGCGTTGCTTTCGGAATTCGGATTCGGGCGGCTTACCACTCATCACTATTTGCTTGAGCTCGGCGGCGCGCCTGTCTCTTTGGTAATGAGCCGCGAGAAGTTCGCCAGCTTGCCGCCGCGCGCGCGGGAAATCATCCGCAAATACAGCGGCGCCTGGCTGTCTGAGCGCGGCGCGACCTGCTTCGACGAGAAGAACCGCGAAACGGTTGCGCAATTGAGGGGCGACCGGCGGCGCACGGTTGTGAAGCCGTCGCCTGCCGACTTGGTAGCCGCCCGCAGAGTCCTCGCGTCGGTGATCGAGGAGTGGGCTGCGCAAAGTCCGCATAATCAGGAACTCTTGGCGCTGGTTAGGGCTGAGATCGCAAAACTGCATTCGCCAATGGAGGCTAAACCATGAGCGAAATTAGCGCAGTCCTTGTGACCCCAATAACGGTGGTATCATGGATCGTCAAAGCCCTGGCGCGAACTAGCGTACCGGCAATCGCACTACTGTTGCCGTTGGCGGCGACAGCTGAGCCGATCACGCTCAAGCTCTCATTCTTCGCTTCCGAGCAAAGCGACGTCTATCGCGACGGCGTCAAGCCGTTCGTCGATGCCGTCAACGCCGAAGGCAAGGGGCTGGTCACGATCAAGGTCTACCCGAAAGGTATGCTCGGCAATGGGGTGGCCCAGCAGCCCAACTTGGTAGCTGAGGGGGTGGCCGACATTGCCTGGGTCGTGCCGGGCCAGACGCCGTATCGGTTTCCTGACAATCAAATACTTGAAATGCCCAGTCTGCTTCAGAGCGTGCGCGAAGGCACGCTTGTCTATACCCATCTGATCGCCGCCAAAGCCTTGCGTGGCTATGAAAACTTCTTCGTGATCGGTGCCTACACCAGCGCGCCCAACGTTATCCATAGCCGCAAACCGACCGCATCACTCGCTGCGCTCAACGATCAAAAAATTCGTGTCAACAACTCGATGGAAGCTGAGGCCCTCGTACGCTTCGGGGCTATCCCGACCATCATGCCGGCGTTGCGGCTTGCCGACGCGCTGACGCGCGGTGCCGTCGATGCCATCGTGATGAGCCCGGGTGGATTGTTTCAGTTCGGTACCGCAGGCTTGGCGGCCAACCATTACCTCCTCGGCATTGGCACGGCTCCGCTGTTGGTGCTGATGAACCGCAAGAAATTCGACAGCTTGCCGGAAGCGGCACAAGTGCTTATCCGCAAGTACAGCGGCGAGCGCGCGGCGGCGACCTGGATCGAGCTCTACGGCGCCACCGAGCAGCGTTCGCTCGATAACATCGAGTCCGATCCTGCGCGTAAGGCGGTCAAACCCTCGCCAACCGACGGCGCGACCGCGCAGAAGGTCTTTCAATCCTTGATCGATGCCTGGGCGGCGAAAAGCCCGCACAACCGCGAACTCCTGAAAATGATCGAGGCGGACCTGACGACAATTCGCACGACCGCCCGCTAGTTCACCCATGGCAAGCCTCGAAAACACACCGATCTGGCGCTTCGTCGGCATGCTGGTTGTACTCTTCGCTATGCTGATGGGCGGCACCTTGATGACCGTCAAACTCACGACGGAATATCTCCTCTACCAAAACGCCACCCACACGGCAGAGAACTGGGCGCAGTATCTTGCGGCTAATGTCAGCGATCTTGAGCAGATCGCAGCTGGCGAAACGCCCTCATCGGTCAGCATCGATTTCTTCAAAAGCACGCGCAGGGCTGGCGAGGTGTTTCGCTATATCATCTTTAACCGTTACGGCTATTCGATCCTGCGCGCCGAACGCGACAAGGTGACACCCGTCGATCTGTCCGAATACAGCGCCGCCGCCGCTAATTCGATAAAGGAAGGCCATTCGATCGTCGATACAAAATCTGGGCAGGGGCCCGGCCAGCCGAGCTATCTGTCCGAAGCCTATGTCCCGGTCCTGATCAGCAGCCGTCCGGTAGCCGTGGTCGCCGCCTATGTGGATCAAACGTACGAGCACAGGATTTTCTACCGGACTTTTCTGATCGCGGCGGCATCGCTTTGCTTGCTAACCGCGTTTTCATTCGGGCTGCCGGCATTGGCGTGGTACCGGCGGACGAAGGAAAAGCAGCAAGCCGATCGCCGTATTCACTTTCTCGCCCATCACGATGCGCTGACCGGCCTCGCCAATCGTGCGCGTCTCATAGAAAGGCTTGACAGCGCGATGACAGCACTGCCGTCGTCTGGCGGTCAAATCGCGCTGTACTTCGTTGATCTCGACCGTTTCAAGGAAGTAAACGACACGCTCGGTCACGATGGCGGCGACTTCTTGCTTGGCACGATTGCTCAGCGCCTGACCGCGTTGACCCGTATCGAAGACCTTGTCGCCCGACACGGCGGCGATGAATTTGTCGTTGTTCAGACTGGGGTGCGCAGCAAAGAGGATGCCGAGGTGTTCGCGCAACGCATCGCCACAGTTCTCGGCGAGCCTATGTATTTTCATGAGCAGGAAATAAGGGCGAATGTGACGATCGGGATCGCGCTGGCGCCGAGCGACGGTAAGACCTCGGAGCGCCTGCTCAAGAGTGCCGATCTCGCGCTCTATAACGGCAAAGCTGCCGGACGAAACTGCGTTCGCTTTTTCGCGCCTGAAATGGACGAGGCTCTCCAGGCCCATCTCACCCTCGAAAAGGCGATTCGGGACGCAATCGCGACCGATGGGTTCGTCCTCCACTATCAACCCGTATTCGAAATGAGCCACAACCGATTGATGGGGTACGAAGCGCTGGTGCGTTTGCCGGCGAAAGACGGCTCGCTGATTCCGCCGGACAAGTTCATTCCGGTAGCCGAGGATATGCACCTCATCGACAAGCTCGGCGCCTGGGTACTGCGTGAAGCGTGCCGGACGGCTACCGCCTGGCCGAAACACTTGACCGTCGCGGTCAATCTTTCGCCTTCCCAGTTCGAGTCGGGAACGATCGTTGGCGTCGTCGCCGCCGCGCTGAAAGAGACCGGGCTAGAGGCGAACCGGCTTGAGTTGGAAATCGTCGAGACGCTTCTGCTTGGAAACAATGAACGGACGATGCACCAACTGCTCGAACTCAAGGCGCTCGGCGTCTCGATCGTGATGGACGATTTCGGCACTGGCTATTCGAGCCTGAGCTATCTTTGGAAATTCCCATTCGACAAGATCAAGATCGACCGCAGCTTCATGCAGAACTTCGAAAATCCCGGCCGCGAGGTGGAGACGGTGGTCAAGAGCATCATTGCGCTCGGGCGAGAGCTGCACATGCGCGTTACCGTCGAAGGCGTTGAGACCAGGGGCCAGGCCGACTTTCTATACGGAGCCGATGGAGATCTGGTGCAAGGCTTCTACTTTGGCCGGCCGATACCGGCTTCTGAAATCGGCGCAAATATCCTCGCAGACTTCCGCAAAGGTCTGCCGGCGACCGTCCCACCTGACCAGGCCAGGATCGAACTGGTCAAATCGTAAGCCGACAATTCGCTGAAGATTAGATCGGCCAGGCCGGCAATTAATCGCGCAGCGCCCGAGGCCGATCTTAGGCAGAAACAGCGCATCGAGCAATATGTCGTCGGCGAGCGACAAGCCGCCTTGCGCGGCCTGCACATTATCGAATGCCACATCCCAGGCCGTGCGTGAACCTGAGGGCTGACGCAGAAGAAATTGGCCCAGCATGCGCAATGCGCCATTTCAGAGCGGGTTTTCCGCACAGCCGCCCATTGCGCGGTATCGGTTCCGATTTCCTTAAGCTTCTGAAATCGTGCCCAGTCAGCCGCGAGGTCGTGCTCGAATTGAACATGGTTGTTGGCGGGGTTGCGCCTTACCGGGCAGTGCGGCGGCCGTGTATCAAATGCCGCCGCGTCGGCCGCGCCAAGCATGCTGACAGGTACGCTGTGCTCGAAGGCGGCGTCGCTCAGCGCCAGCCGCATCAGGAAACCTTCAAGGGCCGTCCGACCCTCTGTCCAGTGCGATCAAAGCTTCTCGGCAATTGCCACCATCGAGGCGGGAGCAGCGCCGCTTTCGTCCTGGAACACGCCGGCGGCCTGAACGACCCACGCCAGTGTCTTTAAGTTTGTCAGCGCCATCAGGGCGTCGTAATGCGAGGCCAGCCATTGCAGGCGATGCGTCGCCCGTAAAACGGTCGCGACTTCGTTCTCAGATCGCGGACCAACCTCCCATTGCGCTAAGGACGGCAAACCGGCAATCTCTGGCAGTTCACCGCTGGCCCAGAATTCGGTCTGACCAATGATGATAACGCGCCACGGTAGTGGCGTGTCCGATCTAATCAGTTCGAGTAGTTGTTTGACAAGCTGTTGGACCTTGATACGTGACGGCGCCGAAAGCCTCTCGGCGGAATCAAACACTCAAGGCCGAGATCAGCGAGAAGCAAGCGCGCTCGATCAAGTACCAACTCACCATCGCCAATCTGCCGCTCGCCAAGGACCTCGACGACTTCGAGTTTACGGACACCCCGATCAACGAGACCCTGGTCAAGGACCTCGCCGGCGGCGGCTTCATTGCCCAGCAGCGCAACGTCGTCCTGGTCGGCGGCACCGGGACCGGCAAGGCCCATCTGGCCATCGCCATCGCCCGGAGCTGCATCCGCGGCGGCGCCCGCGGCCGCTTCTACAACGTCGTCGATCTGGTCAATAAGCTGGAGGCTGAGACCCGTAACCGCCTTCCGCCGGATCATTGAATGGAAGTCGGCAATCAGTTCGCGCGCTTCGACGAGCGTCGGAACGCCACGCTCTATCCACCTCCGCGATCGCGCGCGATGACCGAGATCTCGGATGAGCGGCGAGCCAAGCTTGCGCGGTCGCGGGCTCACGATCCGGCAGAAGCGCGATAACCCGGCGCTTTTCCAGATTGCAGACGATGCTGGCGTAGCGATGGTTTCGCCGCCAGAGCAATCCCTCACCAGAGATATACAAGACGAGTTAGTTGCGGCCAATCGCGTGTCACTGCGCTACGCGCAAGAGGCACCATAACGGGAAGAAAATCGCAGCGCCGCTAATGGCGAACGTGCGAACCATCTTGCTGGGCTAGCGATGAAGCGGAAGCCTTCTGTCGATTTTTGTGGCTATTGGGGGCGACACGTCGAACCCGCCAACTGAGGATGTCTCCATCGTCGCTGCACCAGAAATCGTAGACCACGCTTTCGCAGCCTGGGGAATGGCCTGTTAGCTCCATCTTCTTGCCGCAGGTAGGGCAAGAAAGAGAAATGGCGGTGACGTTTTCCACACCCATAATATTGTTCCTTATTGAAAGAAATGGTTTCACTTAAGCAAAGGGAAGTCTGTTCAAAATTGACCGCTTTCAAACCAATAGCTAAACGCAATCGTCAAAAGGATGATGCACACATTCGTGTATTGTGGCCCTCGCAGTATTGTGAATGCCCCCCCGCCTGAAAGGCGGTGGCTTCGGGTTACGGCTGGAAGCCGGATCGGTCCGCCCTTTGGCAGACCCGCGCGACCGAAAGGCCGTCGTCCAGAACCTATCGCCCGCCGTACCGCCTCACGCCAACTTCCCGCTCCGACAAATGCTGCACGGCTGGACGACACCACGTGCGGCCCTGCCCAACTACTGGCAGGGGCACCGCCATCCCCGTCGCCGATCCCGGCCGCCTGAAAGGCGTGGGGTTTGCCGATCCCGTATCGGGACTTTAAAATTGTCCTGATGGACCCAAGCCGTTCAAATCTTTGGCTACTGTGCCGCATCCGCTTCGGCCCGCGCGTCTGTGCAAAATCGGACATGCTTTGCATCCGCCTACACGCTTGCCGAGATGACCCAAGCCATCAACATCCTGCCCAACGCTAACCGCGGCGCGAAGCGATTGGGTCCCGCTTTGCATTTCGGTGCCTGTTCTTAAAATTGCCGTGGATGGACTGAAAGTGGTCAAATTTGCTCAGACTTATGTTTCTGATTGTCTCAAGCTTCGTATTCTTTAGACGCTTCCCCCCGCCCCCGGATTAGGGCGCCCAAGGATCCCAGCTGATCGCCGTCGATTGGCTCTTGTCTATTGTGATGTAGACGTACACCTACTGAGCCTCGAATTACGGGGCTCAATTTCTCGCTAGAGGTGGCAATGGAAATATTCGTCCACCAACAAATTCCCTTAATTCTTTCGAAAGCAACTAGCTGCACGGCCAAATTTAACGGAGCGACTTCAGTATTTACAGTAAGGGCATTGACTGAGGAAGAAACGAAGAATCAGCAGCTGTCCAAAGAGAAATAAGTCGCGAGATAGCGTCAACCTTCGTGCCGGCAGGAACGGCTCGGCGGGTCTCGTCGCGTGCACGGGCGGCCCGATTCCGCAGCTGCTGGAGTACATCGACATGGAAATAACTCAATGAGATCAATTCAAAAAACAGCATTCATCGGCAATTATCTTCCGCGCCTGTGCGGCATCGCGACCTTTACCCACGATCTTCATCGGGCGGTTTCAATGGCCCGTCCCGATCTTGAAACTGGCGTCGTAGCGATGACGGATCGCGGTGGCGCCTATGACTATCCGCAGGCCGTGCGCCTGGAAATTCAAGATGACAAAGTCGACAGCTATATTGAGGCGGCTGAGTTTCTGAACAATGCCGGGTTCGATGTTGTCTCCCTTCAGCATGAATACGGGATTTTTGGCGGGCCTGCCGGCAGCAATATCACCAGTCTCCTGTCGCGACTCAAGATGCCGGTCGTCACAACTCTTCATACAGTGCTTGCCAACCCGACCTCTGCCCAGCACGACGTGATGCATCGGATCGTCGAAACGTCGTCAAAAATCATAGTCATGTCGGAAAAAGGTGAGCAACTACTCCGCTCAGTGCACGATGTGCCGACTCGCAAAATCGAGATTATTCCGCACGGAATTCCTGATCTCCCATTCCGCGATACGCACAATGCCAAAGTGAAGCTCGGCTTCACGGGTAAGACCGTCATTCTTACGTTCGGGCTTCTGTCGCCGAACAAGGGCATCGAAACGATGCTCGATGCCATGCCGGGAATCATCAAATCGTGCCCCAGCGCTGTCTATGTCATTCTCGGTGCGACACATCCAAATCTTTTGCGTCAGCAGGGCGAGGCATATCGCGACAGCCTGAAGACCCGCGTACGAGACCTCGGCATCCGGGATCACGTCGTCTTCTTCAATCAGTTCGTCGAGCAGGCCATGCTCTTGGATTTCATCTCGATGTGCGACGTCTACGTGACGCCCTATCTGAATGAAGCGCAAATGACATCTGGGACCCTCGCTTATAGCTTCGGATTGGGAAAGGCAGTCGTATCGACGCCATACTGGCACGCCAAGGAATTGCTGAGTGACGGGCGCGGCATTCTGGTTCCCTTTGGGGATGCCAAAGCCATCAGCATTGAGATTGCGGCCTTGCTAACGGACGATGATGGCCGTGACGCCATGCGCAAGAGGGCCTACGCAGCAAGCCGATCGATGACTTGGCCCGAGACAGCCAAGCGGTATCTAGCAGCTTTCGAGGATGCGCACGAACGCGCGCAATACGACGGTGCGATTGCGGTCCCGGTCGCCGAGGAAATCGCCCACAAGTACGCCCACGAGATTGGCCACAGCGGCAAAACAAATGCCATTCCGAAGATGCGGATCGGACACTTCCTTTCGCTTTGCGATAGCACAGGCATGCTGCAACACGCGGTCCATTCCGTACCCGATCGCGCCCACGGCTACTGTGTCGACGACAACGCTCGCGCCCTATTACTTGCCAGCGCGCTTCCGAGTTCCGGCGAAGCGAACTTGTCCGGCGTCATGACTGCGCGCTTTGCGGCATTCATCCAGCACGCGTGGAATCCAGATAACCGTCGGTTCAGAAATTTCATGAGTTACGATCGCCGATGGCTGGAAGAGTCTGGCTCGGAAGACAGTCACGGCCGGACGCTCTGGGCACTTGGCGAATGCGCTCGCAATGACACTGATCGGTCTCGCCGCTCGTGGGCCGCGGCGCTCTTTAAGACCGCGCTCCCGGTTGTTGAAGAATTCTCATCTCCGCGCGCCTGGGCCTTCTCCCTGCTGGGTTTGGACGCATTTTGCACGCTGGAGATCGGAGATATCGTCGCCAACCGTATGCGCAAGCTGTTGGCCGATCGGTTGGTTGCGCTGTTTCTTGCCAGTCAAAGCGACGATTGGCTCTGGTTTGAAGATGTTCTCGCTTATGATAATGCGCGCCTTCCGCAGGCTCTGATTCAAACCGGCCTGGCAACCCACACGCCGCGGTACGTCGAGGTGGGTCTCCGTTCGCTGCGTTGGCTCATGTCGGTTCAGACCACGTCATCCGGGCATTTCAGGCCCGTTGGGTGCAAAAGCTTCGGCAAAATCCGTCACACGCCCGACGCGTTCGACCAGCAGCCGGTCGAGGCGTGGGCAACGATTTCCGCGTGCCGTGCCGCGTGGCAAGCGGATAAGGGTGCGGAATGGCAGGTGGCGGCAACGCGCGCGTTCGACTGGTTTTTGGGCAAAAACGACTTGCAGACAGCGCTGATCGATTCCGATACGGGGAGCTGTTCGGACGGCCTCCATCCGGACCGGCCCAATGAGAATAAGGGCGCCGAATCGGCGTTATCGTATCTTCTTGGTCTCGTGGAGATGCGGCAGTTCACGGCCATGGCCGCCGCCAACCAGGCGAAACCTGCGTCAGCATTATCATCCAACGGCATCGACAGAAATCCAACGCTATCGCCCCCAGGGAGCATCCTTGTCCCAATCCAAATTCGTAAATCGCCAGAGCCTTTATCTGCGCCCCGATCCGGCCAGAGTTCTCGTCAGGCCCTTTAAGCCGGCGACCGAGCCGCGCGATCTCAACCCGACCGACAAGGTCCGCGCCAACCATATCGTTGCTCGGGTCCTTCGGCTCGATGCGGAAGCTTCGGCACAACAGCTGCGCGAGGTGCTCGAAAACTTTGAGGGCCGCCACAGGAACCTGCTCGATATCTTTGAGTCGCGCGCGGCCGAGATGGAGGACGCGCTTGAACCACATGCTCAATTGAATAAGACGCAGCGCGGCTTGATCGGGGCGTATTTCCTGAGCGAATATTCGTTCGAAGCCTCAGCCCTGTTCAATCCCAGCATAGTCCGACATCCCGATCAGACGAGAGCACCAGACGGTGGCTGCCAATTCATCTTGAGCCTGCGTGCAGTTGGTGAAGGGCATGTTTCATCGCTCACGTTCCGGTCCGGCACCATTGCCGCCGATGGCAGCGTTTCCGTCGACCCGACCGCTCGCCTCGCGTCAGTTCCAACAATTCGAAGCCGGACATCCATGTCCAATGGAGAGGATGTCGAAGTGACCTTCGAGCCTAACGAAGAACTGAGCGAGAGGGTCATCTTTCCGATCACGGAGGCTCAATCAAATGGCATCGAGGACGCGCGATTCGTCGAATTCAACGACGATGGGCAGTCGACTTTCTATGCCACCTATACGGCCTATAGCGGCAGAGCGATTCGCTCTGAGTTACTTGCAACGACAGATTTCCAGTCATTCCGGATGACGCCGCTTGGCGGATCGGCGGCGGGCAATAAGGGCATGGCCCTGTTTCCGCGAAAGATTGATGGCCGCTATGCGATGATTGGTCGGCAAGACAATGAGAATCTTTATCTGATCTACTCCGACGATCTATACGCGTGGGAGGGCGGCCGACCGATCCTTCAACCCGAATATCCATGGGAATTCGTGCAGATCGGCAATTGCGGCTCACCCATCGAGTTGGATGACTGCTGGCTTTTGCTGATACACGGGGTTGGTCCGGTCAGAAAGTATTCGATCGGCGCTGTGCTCCTGGACAAAGAGGATCCCTCCAAAGTTCTTGCGCGTTCGCTCGAGCCGCTGGTTTACCCGGAGCCGACGGAGCGAGAGGGCTATGTGCCTAACGTCGTTTACACCTGCGGGGCCATGCGGCATCGGGACCAGATCATCCTGCCTTATGCGGTGTCCGATACCTTCTCCAATTTCGCCACGATATCGATAGCGGGGCTGATGCGGGCGGTTGGGAGCTAGGTGACGATCTGTGGTTGGTTGTGATTTGGTTTAAATTGGATCAGGTGCATGAAGGATCCTTACGAGAGGCGAGCCGCGCCTTGCGGGAGGTCGAGCGACCGTTGCGCGGGCGCGGGCTTGCGCTTAACCGCTGTGCAATCAACGCTCGTGTTGGCATTCACGTTGAGACGCCCCCAAGTCGATTACGTCATTTGCCATTCAAACGAATGGTGTGATGTCACCTCACAACAATAAACTTACCAAGACTTAAGACGGCAGACGTCGGCTTTGCCCGCGCGGGAACAGCGCACGCCCGAGAGTGTTTTCCCCAGATCACATCAAATCGCGAGGCACTAACATGGTCGGCCCCTCGGATATTCGCAGCGACAAGAATACCGTGCAAAAATGGCTTGGACCAAACCGTGGCACACACTGGTCCGTCGCGGGAGCTGTAGCTGTCATAATGCTTGGTGGTTATCTCATCTATAGCATTCGTGATAGCAACCACACAATCGCTCCCCCATCCGCGACCGTACAAACTCCGGCTACGATGGCTCCTACGCCACCCACATCGAAACAGTAAAATAGCGTGTAAGAACCTCTGCGTCCTAACCGATCAGACCATCGCCTATGTCAGGTCTGCCACTGGCTGGAGAATGTTTGTCTTGCGCCGCCGGCAGCAGCGCTGACTGACCACGATCACCGCCCCGAACGTAGCTCATGAAAAAGGCCGCATCGTTGTTGATGCGGCCCATCTTATCTGACTCGTCTAGTTCTCACAGAACCTGCAACGCGGCGGCCTCTCCAAAATTCGATCAGGTGTTTTAATCAGGTGGCTGCGATGGCAACGACTTCCGAGAGAAGTATTGGCCCCGCTTAGGGACATGAATGGCGGTATCCGTCATAGCCGAGATAAGTGCCACTACCCGGATCATAAGACTTGAACCGCCGCATGCAGTAGGCCACCGCGTTGCCACCGTAGCCAGGCTCGTAGGCGTAGGGGCCGTTCCCGTAGTAGGGAGCAGCGAGCAGTCCGCCGATGATGGCACCACCGAGCAACCCTGCACCCACACCCCATCCCGGGCCGTAGTACCCGCCGCCGCGGCGGTATCCACGGCCGCGGTACCCATGGCCGCGCCATTGCACGGTCTGGATATTCGTCGGGGCAGCACTTCTTAATGCGAGAGCATCGATGACCGGCGTCGCAGATGCATTATTCGCAAACGGCACAATGCTCATTGAAAACAATGCCGCCGCAGCGAGTATAGACACTCGGCTTATCATGACCTGTTCTTTCTCTTTTGGTTTGCGGTCCGGCCGCACAGAAAGCCAGAACTCCTATTTCACTAATGCCGATTAGCGGCTAAAGTTCCAATCGTGGATTACGGCTTTTTCGTTGGTGGGCCGCTCAAATCGCCCGGATGCTATCTTCCTGGGAAAGTGTGCGTGCATCGGTGATCTACCGTTGGTCAATGTTCGCTCAGGATCACGAGCGCCGCCTTTTGCAACAGGCGGTTACCACTCAATTTCGGCTGTGCCCCGAGAGCGACCGGAATTGTGCGGCGATGCAACAACTCGCGTTGGGCCAACTCCGGACTCGTCACTGCAGCAAACACTATACTTGTTCTGTCACCTCAGCGACTCGGACGAGCAGCGTTTCGGTAGACACAGCGGCGGCGCTTGGCATCTTTGCTCATTAGCGGTATCTTCTCACGTCAATATCGGAGTTTGAGCATGGCCAAGGGCACCGTGAAGTGGTTCAATCCGACCAAGGGGTATGGATTTATTCAACCGTCGGGCGGGGGTGGTAAGGACGTATTCGTTCACATCTCGGCCGTTGAAAAGGCCGGCTTAAGCACCCTCAATGAAGGGCAGACCGTTGAGTACGAAGAAATAGCCAACAAAGGCAAGACATCGGCAGAGAATCTGAAGGTCGTGTGACCTTCAAGAACTGCCGTCAGACAAGTCTCACTCAATCACCTCGCCGTGTTTTAAACGCTGCCCATCGAAGTTACCGCGTATCGGGTCAACGCGGCTGTTACCTGAAACGCGTCATTGTTTCTTCAATGCCAGCCACAAGCGGGCAACGGCTTCTTTGGCAGTCGCTCGATGGGACCCGCTGTAGGTTTGCTCATCTTGAGCCCCAATTGAGGCAAACCATCCGAGTTCTGGATGCTCAAGATGGAAATGGTAATGGCCTTCCTTTTTCTCACACGCCTCTATGAGTTCTTCTCGGGTAGGAATGAACCAGTTTTCATGGGGCGCTAATTCATCCAACGAATAGATAGACAAGCGACCATCGGAGGCGAGAAACTCCCTGCCTTACCGATGTTGCAAATCCTGGATGTTGGGGAATCCAGCGTTTCGCAGCTCTTTCGCTAGTTCGAGAGGCATAAACGAACCATAGCACGCTATTACGAGTGCCGGTTCCTTTATCTCTCAGCTTCCAAAATCGGCACTGGCGAAGTCCTAGGCTTGCTGGAAAATTGGCGGGGTGCATCCTTTGCGGATCATTTGATTCAGCAAACGGGCTTTGGCGAGCCCGGCAAAGGAGCACCCCATGGCAACGAGAATAAGGTCGTCCATCTTGATGTTCGGGATGGTGAGCACACTTGGAGCATGGTGACGACGAAATCTAACACTGGCTACGCCCCAACCCCTTGATTTACTTGCGATTACGCTCCCTCTTGCTTCCACAGTGCTTCCTGGAGCGGATCGAAACATAATCGCGAAAACGACAACGCCGCCAAGTCTTTGACCTGGCGGCGTATTTGGTTGCGGGGGCAGGATTTCCCGCCCGATTTTTTTCCCACCGGCTCGTCGGCTTGATGCCTTGCAGCAGAAACGTCGTAACGCCGGCAAGGTTCACGCAAATCAGGTTCACCAGAAACAGCGAGAAGGCGCCCGTTGCCAGGGCCGGATGCCCGCCGCCCAGCAGCAGCCCGGACGTCACCAGCGGCGGCAACAATGCCACCGCCACCATGACGCCGATCAGCGTCGCCGATACGCCGGTCGTAAACGCCAGCGCGCCCGCACTGCCGGACGCCAATGCCACGACGATGTCGCCCAGACCCACACGCGTGCGCGACGCCATTTCGGACAATGTCGGGTCCACGGTCACCAGCACTCCGATGATCATCGATAACGCCATCGCCGCTGCAATTCCTGCCACCGCCGTCAGGAGCCCATGCCGAAGCAGCGACAGGTCGCCCAACGTAACGCCGAGCGACAACGCCACGTTCGGCCCGAGCAAGGGCGCAATCACCATCGCCCCGATGATGACGGCCACGCTGTTGTCATTCAGACCGATGGCCGCCACGACGGTGGACAGCACCACCATCGCCATATAGACGCGCGATAGCCGCGCACCATTCTTGATGTCCTCGTACAACTCCTCGCGGCCGATCCGCTCCGGCGGCTTTTCCTCGGGCGGTGATTGTTCTGATGTAGCAGCCGTCTCCGGTTCTGGCTCCGCCTGGGCGCGCGGCAATGTCGATTCGACCGGCAAAATCACCACCCGATTGCCCTCGCCACCGGAGTAGCGCTTCTCCAACAGATCCATCACCGTTTCGCTCTGTTCCGCATCCAACAGAATACGGACCAAAACTTCGCCGTCCGCCAGTCGGATTTGCCGGTGTTCGAGCACTTTGCACTCGTTCAGGAGTTCGCGGACGCCCGCGCCGTCCTTCTCCTGCAACACCATTTCCAGCAAACGCAGCGCCATCCAGCGTCATCCTTTCGATGTCCAGCCGAGGCAGGCCGTCATCGCATTTCTATCCGTTTCAGCAGCTCCCATATCGGCACCGCCGAAACGCCGCCGACAACCCCGCTCAGATAACTCGGAATGGCCGTGCTGAAAAGCCAGCGCCACAGCAAGCCAGCGACGAGGCTCGTCACGAGCATGGTCGCGAGCGTGATCAGCAACCTCTGCCAGAGCGGCATGTCATCCCTCGAGGACCCGAATGCGAGCATTCGCCATTGGCGAGCCCTTGTCGCACGCACTAAACCAGCTCGCACGGTTATCATGCTGGCGCGAACATTCAGCAACTCTAGTGAATGGATTCTAAATTGTCGCGACAAGTGTTAGCCACTGACGAAATTGAGCAAGACCAGATCAGTCTTCAATCTGGCGTTGGACGATCGGGCCGTCGAGATGCCTCGTCGGGTATTCCGGTTCCGGTCGAATCGGGCCCGGGCCGCTCGACCGTTTGCTCGTAGGATTCGAGCGCGTCACCATTCTTCTTCTGCACCGGAATCGGCACGATACTGCTCTGACGGGCTTTGCGGCGACCTGTAATCGAAACTGCGCCAGGACCTGGACCTTGTTTGGGGCGTTTTGGCATTTATATGTTCCTGGATTTGTTCATTCGCCCATCTGACGCGTGGCCTTGTCAGCGACAACAATGCGACGCGCCAACTTGAACTCCCATGACAACGACGCTCAAGTCATCGAAAAAGCTCAGGAAACCCAACTTAAGATCATCCACTAACAGAAAGCATTTCAGAGTGCATAATTGTGAACTGTCACGATCACGCTTTGATTTGCATCAAACTTTCTAACCGAGTGCGGCTTAGGCTTTTTGCAATTTAGATCCTGGGACTGATCAGGTCCTGGGACTGACGAGGGACAAAAAATGGCCCCCGCGAGACGAGACGAGCGGCTGCTATCGAAAGATGAGCAAGAACTGGTCGCTCAAACTCGCCACCCGGTCATAAAGAAGCTGGATGACGCTGAACTATCGAATGTGGTCAAGCACCTGCGCGACCGGCGCAATCGAGCGCGTGAATTTGGCAGATACAAACGGCGCGAGTTGCGCGGCCAGGCCGCGCCATCGGGCTTGACCAAGGCATCAGGAAGTGCGGCTTCGGAAAGTGACGGGCACCGTGCTAAACGAACACTGTTATCTGCTGCCCTGAAGCGCGCGAACAAAGAGACTGAACGTCGGCGCGCTACGAACGTCCGCAGAGATCTCGTTTCGAATGCCAAGCGTGCCGTTCCGATAAAGAAAGTTGCCGATATTGGGACACCACATCCATCCACGCGTTCCGCCAGCCAGGACATGCAGCCAATCCCAAATTCAGATATTGCGCCCTTGGGCGCTTTGACACAACAAGCGCAGCGGCCCGTGCCGGAGCGCTCCCGCAAGGTGCACTGACACCGCCGCACGCGGATGGTCGAGTTCCCCTTCACATTGTTGGCGGTACGCGGCGAAATTCCAGACTTTGGCTGCCGAAGCGGCGAGGAATCGTGGCCGTGCAGCGCCGGACTATTGGGAGCGACGGCGTGCCAGACTAAACTCGGAATTCAACGCGATGCAAAATCTCGCTTGATGTGAGAACTCGGCCTACTAGGGAGAACACTTATGCAAATCCAAGTGAATACAGATGCCAACATCAAAGGCCGTGACGATCTTGTTCGTCAGATCGAGGCCGAGATCAACACCGCTCTGAACCAATTCAGCGATCAGATCACCCGGATCGAAGTCCATCTCAGCGACGAGAACGCCGGCAAGTCTGGCAGCGCCGACAAGCGTTGCCTCATGGAGGCTCGACCGGCCGGCCATCAGCCGATCGCAGTCAGCCACGAAGGCGCGACGTTGGAGGAGGCCTATAGTGGAGCTGCCAAGAAATTGAGGAGTTCGCTTGAGAGCACCCTCGGACGTGCGAGCGATCACAAGGGAGGCGCTTCCATCCGCACGGATGGTGCAATGTGAGTGTGGATGCCGACGGGTATTTTGGCGTCGGTGCAATGCAGGATTGACCTGCCGTCCAGTGCTCCACCCTTTAAAAATGGCTCCCTATCATCTGCGACAGTATTTGCACGAAGCTCCTGGTGTTCGCCCGCGTGTTCCGTATTTATGGAACGAAAAGCCATATGGAACGTTGGTTTGCGTTGGGGTGCATCAAGCGGAGTACGCGGAAATCCAAGATGCACTGCCAATAGGAGACACACAATGGATATCACCACTCTTCTCATCATCGTACTTGTCATTCTGCTGCTTGGCGGCGGCGGCTGGTATGGCCGTGGACGCTGGTTCGGTGGTGATCGCGAACTGAGTGAGGGAAAGTTTGATGCGAGCGTTACCTTTGGAAACTTCAGTAGCGATCTAGCCGTGGTGTCTTTTGCACCATGTGCTGGGAGCGCTTTTTATGGCGCTCGCACGTCCGCACGCAATTCTTTTGAAGGGAAAGAATTATCATGGCCAAATCAACTGACGCCAAACACCACGAACCCGCCCCGCATGAGGAGAAACATCAAGAGCGGGTCAATGCAAAAGCCGCAGCGCGACCCCCCCGGGCCAGGCGCTAAGGACCGGCCAGGTCTTGACCTCGGCGGCGCCGTGCCTACGACGCTACGGCTGGCTCGGGTTTAGGGTTGGGGGATGACGCGGCAGAGAACCCGAAGGATCGCCGGCTACCGGGCCGCCGGCCGAAAGAGTAGTTGGTCTGAGCTGCTTTGGTGGAGCGGTTGTGAACGGCAAGTGACTGCAGCCGGATTGAGCCCTACCGTTTTTTTGTTCGAAGCAATAGCGCTGCGGCCCGCTTCACCAGTACGCGCCCGCCAAAGCGTCATGCGCGGCAATGTGGCGCGGATAGCAGGCCTATCAGTCGACGACCCATCCGACCAAGGTGCGCAGGCTTAGGCCCTGAACGATGATGGTGAAGAGAACGACCGCATAGGTTGCGGCGAGTATGATAGATTTTTCGGCCACTTCCGGAAGCGAAAGGGCGAGGGCGACGCATATACCACCGCGCAAGCCGCCCCATTGTGTCAGAATCGGGATCGTCCCACTCACAAAGGAGTGGGGCGTGCTCAGTGCCAGAACTGGAATCAAGACGGCAAGCAGACGGGCGCCGAGGGCGAGCGGTATGGCAACCAGCTCCGCCGGCCACGCTAGCGCAATGGCCAACGCTAAACTAACATTCCATCTGGACCACTCAGTGGGGGCCGATCACTCGGACAAGAAACGGTGAAGAACTCATTCCTCGGCGCAATCGTTTCGGTGCGTGGCAGTGTTGTGGATATACGATTCGATCAACATTTGCCGCCGATCTACTCGGTGCTGCGCGCTGGAGATGAAGGACGAATCGTCATCGAAGTTCTGGCGCAACTGGATGCGCAGTCACGTGCGCGGGATTGCGTTGACGCCCACGCAAGGTCTCGCCCGCGGCATGGCGGTGGAGGACACGGGCGGGCCGTTGAAAGCGCCGGTGGGGAAAGAAGTTCTCTCGCGCATGTTCGACGTGTTTGGCAACGTCATCGACCGCGAAGCGGCATTGTCTGATGTCCATTGGCGTTCTGTGCATCGGGCTCCGCCGCCGCTGGCACGACGATCCACCAAGTCTGAAATCTTTGAAACGGGCATCAAGGTCATCGATGTACTCATGCCACTGGAGCGTGGCGGCAAGGCGGGCTTATTCGGCGGGGCGGGTGTGGGTAAGACGGTGTTGCTCACCGAGATGATTCACAACATGGTCGGCCAGCATGAAGGCGTGAGCATCTTTTGCGGCATCGGCGAACGGTGTCGTGAAGGCGAGGACCTTTACCATGAGATGAAGGAAGCCGGTGTGTTGCCGAACATGGTGATGGTGTTCGGCCAGATGAACGAACCCCCTGGCGCCCGTTTCCGCGTCGGTCATGCGGCGCTGACGATGGCTGAGTATTTCCGCGACGACGAGCATCGCGATGTGCTGCTGCTCATCGATAACATTTTTCGCTTCATCCAGGCTGGCATGGAGGTATCAGGCTTGATGGGCCAGATGCCGTCGCGCTTGGGTTATCAGCCGACCATGGGCACCGAGTTGTCGCAGTTGGAAGAGCGCATCGCCAACACGGATACCGGTGCCATCACCTCGATCCAGGCGGTGTATGTGCCGGCGGACGATTTCACCGATCCGGCGGCGGTGCATACGTTCTCGCATCTCTCCGCATCTATCGTGCTCTCGCGCAAGCGAGCAAGCGAAGGGCTTTTCCCAGCCATCGACCCCCTTCAATCCAGTTCCAAGATGGCCACGCCGGGCATCGTCGGTGCACGGCATTACGGCTTGGCACAGGAAATCAGGCGGACGCTCGCGCAATACGCGCAACTCAAGGACATCATTGCCATGCTCGGCCTTGAGCAGCTTTCGCCGGAGGACCGCAACGTGGTCGCCCGCGCCCGCCGCCTGGAACGTTTCCTTACCCAGCCGTTTTTTACGACTAAGCAGTTTACCGGGCTCGAAGGCAAACTCGTCAGCCTGGAAGACGCATTGGACGGCTGTGAGCGAATCCTGCGCGATGAATTCGCGGGCTACACTGAGAGTGCGCTCTACATGATCGGGGCGATCGATGAAGCGAAGAAAAAGCCAAAACACAGCTCGCCCGCAGCCTCAGCCGAGCCCGAGTCAAAAACTGAGGCCAATGCCAACCCGAATCCTGCCGCCGAGTTCCCGGCTAGACCTACGCCCGAGCCGCATCCGAAGTCCGGGATGAAACCTTAACCGAAGGTCGAACATGCCGCGGACATTCATGAATCTTAAGATTCTACTGCCCTTCGAAATCTTTGCCGAGACGACCGGCGCATCGCGCATCGTCGCGGAGACGCGTGAGGGCTCGTTCGGGCTTTTGCCACACCGACTGGACTGCGTGGCCGTGCTCGTCCCGGGAATATTGATCTACGAGACCGAGGGGGCTTCAGGGGGAGGTTTTCATGGCAGTCGATGAAGGAGTGCTGGTCAAGGTCGGCATGGAGGTGCTGGTCTCGGTGCGGGACGCAATTGGCGGTACGAACCTTGAGGAGCTGCGTGAGGCAGTTCTCTGAACGGACGTTTGCTCATGTGTGGATCAACGGGAGTTTGAGGTGCGCTCGGTAGTGGCGAGGATGGAGAGCGGCTTCATCCGTCGCCTGGCGGCATTTCATCATGAGTGAAGAACACGATGAAAAGCCAGGGAATCCGAGCGCGCGAAAACCCGGAATGTGTTCAGTAAACAGATCGGCGCAAAGGCAGCGCGCAAGCTAAAGGCACGGCACAACGACACGAAGGGCGTGTGGTTCGGCCTGGGCATGATGGGGCTCATCGGCTGGTCGGTGGCAACGCCCCGACGCTGCTCGGTGCAGCGCTTGGCCTGTGGCTGGACAGTCGCGTTTCCGGAAGCCATTCCTGGACTCTGATGCTGTTAATGATCGGCTTGACCATCGGCTGTTTGAATGCGTGGCATTGGGTGACCAAGGAAGTCAAGGAGATGCGGGACGAACAGGAGGATGGTGATGAATGAATATTTGTCTCTTGCGCTAGCATCAGCGGTGGGCGCGTTGCTCGGCGGAATTTTCTTTGGTGGCCTTTGGTGGACGGTCCGCAAGGGCGTTACGTCGAAACGGCCGGCCCTTTGGTTCTTCGGTAGCGTGCTGCTGAGGACAAGCATTGTTCTGCCTGGATTTTACTTTATTTCCAGCGGCCATTGGGAGCGGCTTCTGCTGAGCCTCCTTGGATTTATCATGGCGCGCCAAGTCGTGAGCCGGCTGACGCGGTCGTTGGGTGAAAACCAAACGCGCCGGGCACACGAGGCCAGCTATGCGCCTTAGTCCCGATGAGGTGATCTTCTGGCAACACGGGTTTCTAAAACTCAATGCCACCATTCTGTTCACGTGGGGACTGATGCTCGTGCTGGCCGTCGGTTCAAAACTCATCACGCGCAAACTGTCCACGGGTTTGACACGTTCCCGCTGGCAGAACCTTCTGGAAATCATCGTTACCGGCATCGAGATGCAAATCGAAGACGTCGGCCTACGCCACCCGAAGAAGTATCTCGGCTTCCTGGGTACGCTCTTTCTGTTCGTCGCCACCGCTAGCCTCTGCACCGTCATTCCTGGCTACGAGCCGCCGACCGGGTCGCTCTCGACCACCGCGGCACTTGCGCTGTGCGTGTTTGTGGCCGTGCCCTTTTTCGGCATCGAGGAGCAGGGGCTGGGCGGCTACCTCGAGGCCTATGTGAGGCCGACGTTCATCATGCTGCCGTTTAACATAATCAGTGAACTTTCGCGCACGCTGGCCCTGGCGGTCCGACTGTTCGGCAACATGATGAGCGGGACGATGATTCTTGCCATTTTGCTGACCATCACGCCCCTCATTTTTCCGGTCGTCATGACGGTGCTCGGTCTGCTCACCGGCATGGTGCAAGCCTACATCTTCGGTATCCTGGCAGCAGTTTACATCGCGGCCGCCACGCGAGTCCGGAAACCCGAGCCGGAATCCAATGCAAGCATTGAAGCATAAACTACAACAACAAAAGGAGATACTATGGATAGCATGACAATCATCGCGGTGGCGTCAATTGTCATCGCCGGCATCACCACCGGTTTCGGCACTATGGGCCCAGCCCTGGGGGAGGGGCGGTCAGTCTCGACGGCACTCACTGCGCTGGCGCAGCAGCCCGACGCCTCCGCAACTATCACCCGCACCCTTTTTGTCGGTCTAGCGATGATCGAGTCCACAGCGATCTACTGCTTTGTGGTATCGATGATTCTCATTTTCGCCAATCCGTTCTGGAATCACGTCATCGCGCAAGCTGCGGGAAAGTAATTCATGCTCATCGATTGGTTCACCGTCGGTGCGCAAGTCCTCAATTTCATCGTCCTGGTGTGGTTGCTGAAGCGCTTTCTTTACAAGCCCATCCTCGACGCCATCGACGCGCGTGAGAAGCGGATCGCCACGGAACTCGCGAACGCCGCCACAAAACAGGCCGAAGCCCAAAAGGAGCGCGACGAGTTCCAGCACAAGAACGAGGTGTTCGACCAACAGCGCGCCGGACTCTTGAGCAAGGCGGCGGACGATGCGAAAGCCGAACGTCAACGTCTCCTCGGCGAAGCGAGGCAGGCGGCCGACGCCTTGAGTGCCAAGCGCCAGGAGGCGCTGAAAAACGACGCCCATAGCCTCAATCAAGCCATCAGTCGCCGGGCCCAACGGGAAGTGTTTGCCATCGCGCGAAAGGCGCTGACGGATCTCGCCACGACGAGTTTGGAAGAGCGCTTGGCCGAGGTGTTCACCCGCCGTTTGCACGAGATGGACGGCAAGGCGAAAGAGGGCCTCGCCGTAGCCCTTAAGGCAGCGTCCGGCCCCGCGCTCGTGCGCAGCGCATTCGACCTGCCTGCAGAGCAACGGGTGGCGATACAAAGTGCGCTCAACGAAACCTTCTCGGCTGAAATCCGCGTCCGGTTCGAGACCGCACCGGATCTGGTCAGCGGGATTGAGTTCACGACGAATGGACGAAAAGTCGCCTGGAGCATCGCGGATTATCTCGCGTCTCTGCAAAGGGGCGTCGGAGAACTTCTGGAAGAGAAGGACGAACCTGAGGCAAAAACCGCACCTAAGCTTGAGGCCAAAGCCGAGCCTAGAGCTGAAGAGCCGAGGCCCGGAGCAAAGAGTCAACGATGACTGCGCCTGAAAACTTGCAGCGGGTCTTCGACCGCGCGTTTGCTGGAATAGCCCAGGTGCGAGAGGCATTCACGCCGCAACTGACGCCACGCGAGGTGGGCACGATCATCAGTGTCGCCACCGGTATCGCCAAGGTCTCCGGCCTTCCCGGCGTAGGTTTCGAGGAGTTGGTGAAATTTCCTGGCGACGTACTCGGCATCGCGTTCAACGTGGACGAGGACGAAGTCGGCGTCGTGCTGCTCGGTGAATACTGGCATCTGCACACCGGTGACGAAGTCGAGCGAACCGGCCGGGTCATGGATGTGGTCGTGGGTGACGGATTGCTGGGACGCGTCATCGACCCGCTCGGTCGGGCACTCGATGGCAAAGGGCTGGTGGCCGCCAGCAAGCGCCTGCCCGTCGAACGCCCTGCCCCGCCCATCATGGACCGCGCGCCCGTCACTGCGCC
>CAVXFJ010000005.1:0-135167 GCA_963760995.1 uncultured Pseudomonadota bacterium
CCTGCACCCGGTTCCGAAGACACCAAGTTTGGTGTGACAATGGGACCGGAGGTGGATCATGGAGAGGCGAAAGTTTACGCGGGAGTTCAAGCTTGAGGCGGTGCGCCTGATCAGGGATCGGGGCGTTTCATTTGCGCAGGCATCGACGGACCTGGGTGTGCACGTGTCCCAGCTACGCAGCTGGGTGAAGAAGTTCGCGGACGACCCACAGCACGCATTCCCCGGCAACGGCCAGATGAAGCCGGAGCAGCTTGGAGATCGCACGGCTCAAGCGCGAAGTGATCAAGCTGAAGGCAGAGCGGGACATCCTAAAAAAAGCCGCGGCCTACTTCGCGAAGGAATCCACGTGAAGTTCTCCTTCATCGCGAAGCACCGGGGGATCTGGCCGGCGGATTGGATGTGCGGGGCGCTCGGTGTCTCGCGCGGCGGCTTCTATGCCTGGCTGAAGCGACCACGCAGCCGACGCAGCCGCAGTGACGAGGAGTTGGGTGCCAAGGTGCGGGCGAGCTTCATCGGGAGTGATCGCACCTATGGCGCCAGGCGGGTGTGGCACGATCTGCTGGCCGAGGGGATTAACTGTGGCCAGCACCGGATCGAACGATTGATGCGTAGCCAAGGGCTTAAAGCACGCCCGCGCCGGCGTCGGCTGCCGCCCGACTTGGGTGAGCGGCAGGCCTCCGCCGTCGCTCCGAACGTACTCGATCGCGCTTTCGCTGCCCCCGCGCCCAACCGTCGATGGATCGCAGACTTCACCTATGTCTGGACGGCAGAGGGCTGGCTCTACGTGGCCGCGGTGATCGATCTGTTCTCTCGTCGTGTTGTCGGCTGGTCGATGAGCGCGGCAATGACGGCTCAGCTCGTCACCGACGCGCTGGTGATGGCGATCTGGCGGCGGGGCAAGCCCGATGCGCTGCTGCATCATTCGGACCGCGGCAGCCAAGGCGGATTCAATTGGTTGTCGCAACGGGTCATTTGTTGGCCGACTGGAGCAGCGCGTCAAGCGCTTCGACCGGGGTTTTCCAGTTGAGTGTTTTGCGAGGCCTCGCGTTGAGGGCGGCCGCGACAGCAGCGATCTCCTCCGCGCTGTGAGCGCTGAGGTCAGTGCCTTTCGGAAAGTACTGGCGCAGCAGCCCGTTGGTGTTCTCGTTGGTGGCGCGCTGCCATGGGCTGTGCGGATCGCAGAAGTAGATCTGCACGCTTGCGTCGACCTTCAGCCGCGCATGCTCGGCCATTTCGGCGCCTTGGTCCCAGGTCAGCGATCGTCGCAACTGCTCGGGCAAGGTGATGATTGTGCGCGTGATCGCCTCCCGTACTGCCTCGGCGCCATGGCCGGCAAGGGCCGGTCCGTTCTTCATACGGGTCGTCGCGCCGTAGCCCGGCATGCGCGGCAAACGCAGGAGCATGGTGAAGCGCGTGGTGCGCTCCACCAACGTGCCGATCGCCGAGCTGCCGAGGCCGAGTATCAAGTCTCCTTCCCAATGGCCCGGCACCGCGCGATCGACGGCTTCGGCTGGACGCTCGCTGATCATGATCTCGGGTGTGACAAAGCTCTTGCCTCGCCCGCGCGTGCGAGCTCTCGGCACCCGCAGCGCCCGGCCACTGCGCAGGCAGGCGGTCAGTTCGCGCCGCAGTGCGCCGCGGCCTTGGATGAACAGGGCCTGGTAGATGGCCTCGTGACTGATCCGCATGGTCATGTTGTTCGGAAAGTCGATCGGCAGGCGGCGCGCGATCTGCTCAGGGCTCCACGCGCGCGCCCATCGTCGATCCTGCCGCCGCCCATGCCGGCGACCCTTCCACGATACGGTCGGACCGGCAATTGGACCTCCGCCGGGAGCGACGATCATTCCGGCCAAACGCTCCTGCACGTAGGACCGCAAGGCAGGATTGCCCGCAAGCTTCGCCAGCTTGGGCCGTCGGGCCGATCGTTCAGAATGCCATTGCGCGGTCGTAGCCCGATACTCCAGGCCACCGCTGCGGGTGGACGCGTTTCGCCGCAGTTCGCGGGAGATTGTCGACGCCGCACGACCGAGATGTCGGGCCACCCCCTGCATCGTGAAGCCTTGAGCTCGCATAAGCGCGATCTCCTCGCGCTCAGCGAATGACAGATAGCGGCCAGACAACGGCTTGGCCGACGGCCCGAACATCGCTGGTGGCATGCCGCCTGCCTTTCGGAACCATCGCGCTCCAACCGCCTGCGGAACGCCAGCGGCGGCCCCACCATCCTCGCTCGACAAACCCCGCGCAATCGCTGCCCAGAACCGTACCCGCTCTTCTCGCCCCGCGACCGGCGGCCGTCCCGGTGAGGGCAACGGCTTTCGTCCAGATCGATCCGAACGCCGCTTCGCTCTCTTCATCGCAACCTCCTCCGTCAAGGTGTTGCGACGACCGATTGAACCTACCCAATACACCAGTGAGCAGTTCCAGCGGCTGATGGCCGACAACGGCGTTGTCTGCTCGATGAGCCGCTCAGGCAACGTCTGGGACAATGCGGCGATGGAGAGCTTCTTCTCGTCGCTCAAAACGGAGCGCACCGCCAACAAGACATACAGGACGAGGGATGAGGCAAAGGCGGATGTGTTCGACTACATCGAGCGCTTCTATAATCCGAGACGCAGGCACTCGACGATCGGCTATCTAAGCCCTATGGAGTTCGAGCGGCAGGCCGGATTCGCTTAAGTCGGTGTCATCCAAACCGGGTGCAGGCCATATAATCCTTTCCGAATAAGCGAGATACTGAATATCTTGAAGCGGTGCCGGAGCGTCCGTTCCCTCGGCCACCCATGAGGAAGGCGTAGCGCCAGTTAGAATTCTGCCAGAGCGGTAAGTGAGATTCGTGAACCTCGAAGTCGAGGTTAACCTCCATACTATTTGCGGACTTTGATGGTCACTCCCGCAACAAACAGCGGATTGTCTTTATCACCAGCGATTGTCTGCACTGCCCTGCCCGAGATTTGGTCGCCGATCCACGTAGCGATGCGCGGATTCTTTTTGTACGCCTTCTTAAGCCACGCGAAATATGCCTGGACATCTTCTTGCGTCCAGTTGTCCAGAATATGCGGCTTGTTGGGTGTTCCCTTCGGCCGTCCTGCTCCTGTTCGTTTTCCTCCGTGTGCCATAGTTGATATAATTTCAAGATGTGGCTTGATGTTGCGGGACCAGTTCAACAATCCGCGCCTTACCATGCTGGTCAGTCGCATGAACCTTGCGCTTCTTCCAGTTTACACCCGTGAGAGTCCAGCCGGAAGGCAGGTTCTGCGCAAAGAAGCGAATTGCGCGGCCTTTGGCTATTTTAGCATGCATTCGTGAGGTCATGCGCTGTATAGTTCGCTAACAAACGTCTCCCAGTTTGAGAATCGTACAGCCTTATCGTCAAGATAAATGTCGGCCTTGGGTTTCAGGTTTGTTATTTCGTCGAAATGGACTTCGTAGTAGTTGAGCCAATCGGCTATAGCTGGGATGCCCTTTTCGTTTGCCCAGACGCTATGGATGATGATTGTATGGCCATCATTGTGTAAGGCGTCGATGGCGTTCTTGGCACCCTCAATTGGTGGACCCATGCGCCTTCCCTCTATAGGGTTCTTATGGTCATGCACGACTCCGTCAAAGTCTATTGCGAGTATCATAGTGAGGATATGCGAACGATGGTGGCGTAGTTGAAGCGAGATTTGTATGGGAAGAGCATGGTCTACTGCTTCTTAGCTTTGAACAGTGCGATGGCACGCGCCAGTAAACCTTGAACATAGCCGATGTCTCTTGGGGTATCTTGCGCGTAGGAGCCATCGAAGTAGGGCTCTGGGTCAACGCAGCCGTTGTAACCATTGTCAGTGTTTTCAATGTTGCCGCCGTCGCCAATGAATACGAGGCCGAAGTGGAGGTGGTCGCCGGAGCTTTCATACGGTGCGCCAGTGTTATCCGCATATCCTATGAGGTCGCCTTTCTTTACTGGATGCCTTTGCTGGTCGAAGGGAATGGGAATGGCGTAGATAGGGTCGGTGTCTCCTATTAGATGCCAATAGATGGTAGCGAAGCCAGATCCGTACAGCCATATCCCCTCTCCACCGTGAGCATCTTTGAGGTAAATAGCATCACCGTCGTGTGAGGCGTACACGGGATGTCCGTGCGGCGCGAATGCGTCTATGGGGCCGAGCTGGACCTACAGACACTCGTCTGGACGCGGGGCCGAGACTTCCCCCTTGCGAGGCTTGAAAGCCGCTTCAAATGCCCACGTTGCGGCTCGCGACGGGTGCGGCTCGCGTTCACGATTCCGCCGAGCGCCAACCGGAGCGTAGTCGGTGCCTGACAGGTGCCTAAGATTTTCGGAGGCCCGCTAAGCCATTGAAATCATGGTGCCCAGGGGCGGAATCGAACCACCGACACCGTGATTTTCAGTCACGTGCTCTACCAACTGAGCTACCTGGGCGCCGGACCCGGCCGCGCGGCCGGGAACGGAAAGCGCGGGGCGTTATAGAGGCCCTCCTCCACCCTGTCCAGAACCGCGCCGCCAAAGCATGATGCCAACACGCATGTCCTCGACCCCTTTCGGGGCTGGGCAAGCGGTTTTCCCACGCGATCACGCACAATAAAGGCCCGCCGGCTCAGTGCGCAAACCCAAGCGCGGCGCGGAACCGCCGCTTCAGCGCCACCCCGTCGCGCTCCGGCAGCACCCGCGGCGGCTCGTCCGGCGCGATCCCCACGCGGGCGAACAAGGTTTCGCCGAGGCTTTTCAGGCGGGCGGCGAGGTCGGCGAGACCCGCCGCGTCGGCGACATCGAGGCAGGTGGCGATGCCGCAGGCGCGCGCGACGCCGACAAGGTCGGCGCCGCCCTGGGTGTGGCTCGGCTGGGCGCCGGTCTCGCCGTAGACGCCGTTGTCGAAGACGATGACGGCGAGGTTGGTGGGCTTCTGCAGCGCGATGGTGGCGAGCGAGCCCAGGCCCATCAGCATCTCGCCGTCGCCGGTGATGACGGCAACGCGGCGCGCCGGCTGCGCCAGCGCGAGACCCAACCCGATCATGGCGGCGCCGCCCATGGCGCCCCAGAGATAGAAGTTGTGCGCGTCGTCGCCGGCGGCGGCGAGATCCCAGCAGGTCGAGCCGAGGCCGGGCACGACCAGGAGATCGTCGGCGCGCTCGGCCAAGAGCGCGGCCATGGCGGCGCGGCGGTCAAGTCGCCGCTGGCTCATTGGGTCCACACCTTCCGGCCGATCAATTGCTGCGACAAGATGAGCGCGACGATGCGCTCCTCGTCGAAGGCTTGGCTCGCCGCGCGCTCGGCGAGGCCTACGACCTCCTCCGGCGCCGTCGCCCGATGGATCACCGTCTCGGCCAGTTCGAGCACCGGCGCGACGATCGAACCCATCGGCACTTGCCACGGATTGAACTCCTCCCACTCGCCGCGCATGGTGATGACCATCAGCAGCGGAAAGCGGCAGGTGCGCGCCAGCGAGAACATGTTGACGCAGTTGCCGACGCCGCTCGACTGCATCAACAGCGCCGCACGCTCGCCGCCGAGCCAGGCGCCGGCGCAAAGCGCCACGCCTTCCTGCTCGGTGGTGAGCACCACGTCGCGGATCGCAGCATCCGCGCGGCAGCGCGCGATCAGGCGCGAATGGCCGGCATCCGGCACATAGCCGACCTGGCGTACGCCGGCGCGTTTGAGCACATCGAACAGGCGGTCGGGCCAGTCGGGCGCGTCGCTCATGCAGGCTCGCCCGGCTCGCCGCTCGACGGCTGCTCGCCGTCTTCGTCCTCTTCCTCCTTCACCGGCACGGCATAGACGCCCTTGAGCCAGCGATTGAGGTCGATGTCGGCGCAGCGCTTGGAGCAGAACGGGCGGAAGGCCTGCTCGGTCGGCTTGCCGCAGAGCGGGCAGCGCGCATTCAGGTTCTTGCGGTCGAGTTCGTTCATGGCATCGATATAGTGATTACTTCCACAGCGCGAAGCCCATGCCGCAGCCGGTGCCGGCGGCCGAGCGGTAGCACGGGATGTACTCCTGCCAGACATGGTTCAGGTGGCCGGCGGCGCCGGCGACGGCGATCCAGTTGCGGATCTCGGAGGACCCGGAATTGAGCTTCTCCACCGGGATCGAGGACAGCGCCGCGCCGTCATTGTTCTGGCAGGCGGCGAGCACGGCACGGTCAAGTTCCTCGTCGACGGTGAAATGGCTCAAGCCGCCGGAGGCGAGAATGCCGACGCGGGCATTGCCCGGCATGCTCTTGACCGCGGCGCGGATCGCCTGGCCGAGCGCGTAGCAGCGGCGCGGGCGCGGCTGGTTGGGCGGGAAATAGGTATTGAGCGCCACCGGCACGATCGGCACGACATGGCCGTTCATCATGCGCCGGTGCACGAAGCCGAAGGCATGACCCTCGCCGTGCTCCTTGGCCAGCCGCTTGCCCTGGCTCACGTCGAAGCCCTGCTCGATCAGGCTCTCGATGACATGCCGGCCGAGCTTGGCGTCGACCGGATAGGCGCGGGCTTTTTCCGCCTCGTGGAACTGCGAGCGCGCCTTGCGCCAGAAGGCCGGCGCGTCCTCGTCCATGTGCAGCGGATTGTTCTCGATGGTCTCGCCCCAGTAGACGAGGATCGCCGGCATGTTGTCATCGAAGAACTGCTCGTGCTGGTCGTCGCCGATGATGATCAGCGTATCGAGCCTGGCGTCGGTGAGCTCCTGGGCAAGGCGCGCGATATTGGCGGTGCAGCGCGCCGAGCGCTCCTCCAGCACCTTGGGCTCGATCTGCGCCTTGATCGCCGGATCGGCCGCGGCCAGCAGGTCGCCATAGGTGCAGGGCTTGCCGTTCTTGTCGATGAGCTTGCGGCCCTGCGCGTCGATGGCGGCATGCTTGGGATAGTCCTCGGCCGGACTGTTGAGCAGCGGGCTGTGCGAGGTGCCGATGGCGAGCACGATGTCGGCCATTTCCACTCCCTGTCTCGTCATGGCCGGGCTTGTCCCGGCCATCCACGTCTTTTGCCATCGGATTTATCAAGACGTGGATGCCCGGCACAAGGCCGGGCATGACGCCTCATTTGTCGCTCTGGCCGTGCGTCACCGCATCGCGCATGCGCAGCTCGGTCTTGAGGATCTTGCCGTAGTTATTCTTCGGCAAGGCGTCGATGAAAACATAATGTTTCGGCCGTTTGAAGCGCGCGATGCGGGCGAGACAGAGGGCATCGAGCTCCGCCGGCACGGCGTCACCCACCACATAGGCCACCACCACTTCGCCCCATTCGCGGTCCGGCCGTCCGATGACCGAGACCTCGCGCACGCCGCCGTGGGTGAGCAGCACCTCCTCCACCTCGCGCGGATAGATGTTGGAGCCGCCGGAGATGATCAAGTCCTTGGAACGGTCCTTGAGGTGCAGATAGCCCTCTTCGTCGAACGCCCCGACATCACCGGTGTGCAGCCAGCCGCCGCGCAGGCTGACGGCGCTCGCGTCCTCGTTACGCCAGTAACCGGCCATGACGACGTCGCCACGCACCAGGATTTCGCCCGGCTCGCCGGGCGCGACGGCGGCATCGTTGGCGTCGGCGACCATCACCTCGACATTGGCGTAGGGCTTGCCGGCGGACGCGAGCCGCTCGCGCCAGCGTGGATGGGCGCGCGCGGCGATGTCCTCTTTCGACAGCGCGGTGATGGTCATCGGCGCTTCGCCCTGGCCGTAGATTTGCGCGAGACGCGGGCCGAAGCGATCGAGCGCGGCAAGCGCGTCCTCGCCATACATCGGCGCGCCGCCCCAGATCAGCGTGCGGATATTGCCGGCGTTGCAGTCGGCGGGACAGGCGACCAGCCGCTTGATCATGGTCGGCGCCGCGAACATGGACAAACGCGGCCAATGATTGATGAGCGCGAACACTTCCTCCGGCTCGAAGCCGCCCAACTCCGGAATGACCTGCAGGCCGAGACGCGCCACATGCTGCATGATGTAGAGTCCGGAGCCGTGGCTCATCGGCGCCGCGTGCAGGATGGCATCGCCCGGCGCAACCGGATCGACCTCGGCGCCATAGGCGAGGCTCGCTTCGATCAGCGAGCGATGCGTCAGCATGGCGCCTTTCGGCCGACCGGTGGTGCCAGAGGTGTAGAACAGCCAGGCGAGATCGTCGGCGGCGCGCGGCGCAACGTCGATGGCGTCGGCGGCAAACAGCGTTTCGTAATCGGTGCCACCGATGCGGATCAGGCGCTCGAGGTTTGCCGGCGCATGCGGCGCGATCTCGTCATCGAGGCCGGGCGAGGCGAAACAGACGCGGGCGCCGGAATGATCGAGGATGAAACCGAGCTCGGCGCCGTGCAGCTTGGCATTGGCCGGTACGGCGGCAAGCCCCGCATGCCAGATGCCGAACAGCAATTCGAGATAGGCCGGCGAATTCTTGGCGACAATGGCGACGCGGTCGCCGGGCGCAAGGCCGAACCGGCCGCGCAGGGCGCCGGCGAGCCGCGCGGCGCGGCCGGCGAGATCGCGATAGCGCATGACCACGCGCGGACCCAAGGCCGCCGCGGGCAGGTCTGCGTGACTGAGGCCGGAGCGATGGAGCCAGGACGCGATGTTCATGGGACAATTATTCCGTCATTCCGGGGCGCACGCGCAAGCGTGCGAACCCGGAATCCAGGGCAGCAGGAGCAGGCTCCTCATTGTAGCTCTGGATTCCGGGTTCGCGCTTCGCGCGCCCCGAAATGACGGTGGATCACACCGCGTTCAGCCAGCCGAAGCGGATCGGATAGCCCTCGCCGCCGAGCAGCGTCATGGTCTCGTAGAGCGGCAGGCCCACCACATTACTGTAGGAGCCGATGATCTTGACCATGAAGGTGCCGGCAATGCCCTGCGCCGCGTAGCCGCCGGCCTTGCCGCGCCATTCGCCGGAGGCGAGGTAGGCTTCGATATCGTCGTCGGAGAGCCGCTTGAAACGGACCCGCGTCTCCACCAGCCGCTGGCGGAAGGCTTCGCGCGGCGTCACCAGGCAGATGGCGGTGTAGACGCGGTGGTTGCGGCCGGACAGGAGGCGCAGGCACTGCGCCGCCTCGTCGAGCAATTCGGCCTTGGGCAGAATGCGGCGGCCGACCGCCACCACGGTATCGGCGGCCAGGATATAGGCGCCGCGCAGTTCGTCATCGAGCTTGACGTTCTCCAGCGCCGCCGCCGCCTTGGCGCGGGCGAGCCGCGTCGCATAGGCGCGCGGAATCTCGCCGCGGTGCGGGGTCTCGTCGATATCGGCGGGCCGCAGCGCGTCCGGCTCGATGCCGGCCTGGTTCATCAGCGCGAGGCGGCGCGGCGAGCCGGAGGCGAGCACGAATTTCGGGCGGCCGATCATGGGGTTAACGGCATTCTCATAAGGGCTCTATTGGGCGCGGAAGCTAGCGGAACGCCGGTTGATTCACAACTCAAAGCGATAGTCGTCATTCCGGGGCGCGAGCGCCAGCGAGCGAACCCGGAACCCAGAGCTAACACCTCAAGTCTGGCCCTGGATTGGGCATTACTCATTCCCGCGCATCGGCTGCCCGAAGCGCTGCTGGATCTGCTCGCGCAACAGCTCGCGCAGCTCACGGTAGGCATCGAGGCGCTGCTCGCGATTGCCCTCGGCCGCGGTCGGATCCTGGGTCGGCCAATATTCGACATCGGCGGCGAGCGTGCGGGTGAGCTCAAGCGCCTTGTGATGGGCCTGCGGCGACAACGTCACGATCAGATCGAAATTCAGGCCTTCCAGCTCGTCGAGATCCTCGAAGGTCATCGGCTTGTGGCGCGACATGTCGATGCCGACCTCCTCCATCACAGTCACCATGAACGGATCGAGGAAGCCGGGCTGCACGCCGCAGGAGGCCACATAGGTCGAGCTGCCGAACATCTGCTTGAACAAGGCCGCCGCCATCGGCGAGCGCACCGAATTGAGGCCGCATGCGAACAGAACCGCCTGAGGCCGCGTTGCGCGCGTTGCGGCGGCCAAAAGCTTATTCCCCGTTCGTCGCCGCGAAAGCGGGGACCCAGTGCCGAAACGCACTGGTCATTTTCCTGTCCCTGGATTCCCGCTGGAGCCTGTGCTCGGGCCAGCCGAAGGCTGGCGCCGAGTTCGGGCATGAAGGGCGTGAGGCTGCGTCCGCCTGGGACATCGCTCACCCCTTCCAATGCAGCACGCAGATCAGCGTGAACAGGCGGCGCGCGGTGTCGACGTCGACCAACACCTTGTCCTTGAGGCGATCCATGAGGATCTGCGAGCCGTCGTTGTGAATGGCGCGCCGGCCCATGTCGATCGCCTCGATCTTGTCGGGCGTGGCGGTGCGGATGGCCTGATAATAGCTGTCGCAGATCGTGTAGTAGTCCTTGACGATGCGGCGCATCGGCGTCAGCGACAACAGATGCGCCGCGACCGGCGTGCCGTCTTCCTCGCGGATGTCGAAGACCAGCCGGTTGCTGGTGATAGACAGATTGAGCGCGTAAGGGCCGCCCTCGTGGCCGACCGGCTTGAACGAGTTCACCTCCAGCAGGTCGTAGATCGCCACCTGCCGCTCGTGCTCGACGTCGGGGTTGGAGCGGCCGATGGTTGCCTCGTCCAGCGTGACGGAAACCAGGCGCTGCCGGGCGGCGGCTGTCTTGGGCGCGCTCATTGCTGATTGAGACGGATGGCGACCGAGCGGGCGTGGGCGGAGAGCCCCTCCGCCTCGCCCAGCGCGATGGCCGCGGGCCCGAGCGCGCGCAACTGCTCCGGGCCGCATTTGAGCAGCGAGGTGCGCTTCATGAAATCGAGCACACTTAAGCCGGAGGAAAAACGCGCCGAGCGCGCGGTCGGCAGCACGTGGTTGGAGCCGGCGACGTAATCGCCGATGGCCTCCGGCGTGTGCGCGCCGATGAAGATGGCGCCGGCATTGCGGATGCGCGCGGCCAGCGCTTCGGCGTCGCGCGAGGCGATCTCCAGATGCTCGGGCGCCAGCCGGTCGACCAGCGGCACGGCGTCGGCAAGCTTGGGCACCGTGATGATGGCGCCGAAATCCCGCCAGGAGGCGGCGGCGACTTTTGCGCGCGGCAGCAGCTTGAGCTGCGCCATGACCGCCTTCTCCACCTCGCCGGCAAGCGCTTCGTCGTCGGTGATGAGGATCGACTGGGCGCTGACATCATGCTCGGCCTGCGCCAGCAGATCGGCGGCGATCCAATCGGCATTGCCGGTGCTATCGGCGAGGATGAGCACCTCGGAGGGGCCTGCGATCATGTCGATGCCGACGGTGCCGAAGACGAGGCGCTTGGCCGCCGCCACATAGGCATTGCCCGGACCGACGATCTTGGCCACCGGCAGAATCGTCTCGGTGCCGTAGGCGAGCGCGGCCACCGCCTGCGCCCCGCCGATGCGGTAGACCTCGTCGACACCGGCGAGTTCGGCCGCCGCCAGCACCAGCGGCGAAAGCTTGCCGTCGGGCGCCGGCACCACCATGACCAGGCGGGGGCAACCGGCGACCTTGGCCGGCATGGCGTTCATCAGCACAGAGGACGGATAAGCGGCGGTGCCGCCCGGCACGTACAGACCGACCGCCTCGATAGCGGTCCATTTGCCGCCGAGCTCGACGCCGAGCGGATCGGTGAAGCGCTCGTCCTGCGGCTTCTGCCGGCGGTGATAGGCCTCGATGCGGTCGCGCGCGAGGGAAAGTGCATCGAGCGCGGCGGTATCGCAGGCGCGCCGCGCCGCCGCGATCTCCGCGGCGCTGACGCGCAGGCCCGTTTGGCCAAGGTCGACGCGGTCGAATTTCAAGGTGAGCTCCACGAGCGCGCGGTCACCGCGCTCGCGCACCTCGGCGATGATGCCGCGCACGGCGGATTCCACATCGGCCGCCGCCTCGCGCTTGACGCCGAGGAAGGCGGCAAAGGCCTGCGGAAAATCGGCGCTGCGGCTGTCCAAACGAAGGGGCATGAGGCGACCTTACCGGCAAAGCCGGGCAACAGGTCAATTGCGTGATGGGGCCCCTGGCGTCAACCCTGCCACGGCCGACTTGTTCGGGCCGACATTTTCAGGCCGACATTTTCAGGCCGACTTGGCGCCAGCCTGGCGCTTGGCGTCGGCGCCCGGATCGGCGCCTAAATCCGCGCCCTCGAGATGCGCCGGGCAGCCGCAGGCCGACCAAGTGGGGCCGAGGTCGGCCAGTTCCGCCTCCAGGCACTCGACCTCCAGCCGCAAGGCGGCGCCGCCGGAGAAGATGAGCGTCACCACGCCGGCCGGCGCGTCGGTTTCACTGAATTCGACGGTCAGCAGGTTGAGGATGCCGTCTTCGACGGGATCGCAATTGCGGCATTTGCAGGAAAGCACGCGCTCGAAGCGCAGCGCCGCACGTCGGCGGCGGTATTCGGGATGGTCGCTCTGGGCGGCGCCTTCCCAGTCGAAGCGGTTGATCCCCATGACCAGCCGCTTTTCCGACGGCCGCCAGTGGATGTCGGCGACCTTGACCACCGCATCCTGCACATGGGTCGAGACGACTTCGAGATCCTCTTCATCGAGGACGATGAATTTCAGCGCGTCCATCGGCGTTCGCTCCCGTACCGCCTAGTTAGGCAAGCTCCTTTCAACGCGCAAGATGCCGCAGCCTCCGGTGATATCCGTAATCAAGGGAAGGCCGGTTCGAGCCCCGCCTTGACCCAGCGCGCCCGCGAGGCCGGATCGGTGAGCGCGGCGACGAAGGCGCGGGCGGCCTCCGCCACCGCGCTGCTGGCGGGGATGGCCGCCGTATAGGTATTGGCATTGTGCAGCGCCCCCGGCAGCGGGCCGATGACGGTGGCGCCCGGCACCGTGAGGATTTCGCTGATGAAGGTGGTGCCGATCTCGGCGCGGCCGTCGGCCACCGCCTGCGCCACCTCGTAGCCGCGCTTGCCCAGCACGGCCTTCTTGTTGACCGCGTCGGCAATGCCGAGTTGCTGCAACAGGCCGGCGAAAAAATTGCCGGAGGAGCCGCCGGCGGCCGGGTCGCTGAAGCTGACGCTTTTCGCCTTGAGCAGCGTTTCTTTGAAGGCTTCCGGCGTGGAAATGTCGGGCGGCGTGGTGCCTTCGCGGATGGCAACGCCGGTGATGGTGCGGCCGAGATCGACGCGGCTGCCGGCAAGGAAGCGGCCTTCCTTGTCGAGGGCCTCGACCATCGCGGCCGGCATGATGACAAGGTCGGCCGGCTCGCCGCCGGTCAAGCGCGCGCGCAGCGAACCGGCGGTGGCGAAATTAAGGTCGAGTGTGTGGCCGCTGGCACGCTCGAATTCGGCGCCGAGCGCGCTCACCATCGACTGCACCGCGCCGGCGCTCATGACTTTCACGGTCGCCACCATTTCCTCCCGTTTTTTTTTCGCCGCGGATGGTGGACGAGGCGGGAGAATTCGTCCAGCGCCGCCCTCAATTCATGGTGAGAAGCGTCCGAAAAACGTAGAGCGTAGCCTGGATGGCGCGAAGCGAAATCCAGGAGCCGCCAACACCGCAAAGAGCCCCGGCTTCCGCTGCGCCAGCCGGGCTACGGGCTGTGCGCCAGGGGCTACAGCCTAAAAACCAATCGCTAAAACAGCGGCGTGCCCGGTACGAAGGCATCGAACGCCGCCCAGAACTGGCCGCGGAACTGATCCTGCTCCTGCAAAATTTCGTGGCGGGCACCGGCCAAAATGAGATGGCGGCCGGCCAGCAGGTTCATGCCGAAGGTCTCGATCGCCGGCGTCGAGACGACCTCGTCGCGCCCGGCTGCCACCAAGAGGATCGGCTGGCGGATCGAGGCCGCATAGGCCGGCTCGGCGAAGCGCTTCATCAGCCGCAGCGCCGAATCGGCCCAGGCGATGGTCGGCGCGCCGAGGCCGAGCTCGGGGTCCTCTTCCAGCACCGCGGCGTTGCGGGCAAAGCGCACCGGATCGGAGGTGAGCTTGTTGCCGAGGAACGGCTCGGTGCCCTCGGCGGCGCCGCCGCCGGTCGGCACATAGGCGCCACCACGCCCAATCAGGCGCATGACGCGCGCGAGCGGTCCGGCCAAGCCGAGCATGCGCCGGCCGGAGGGCAGCGCGATCATCGGCGCCGACAGCACCATGCGCTCGAACCAGCGGCTGCCGTCGTGACAGGCGCGGATGCCGATCGCCGCGCCCATGGAATGGCCGATGGCGAAGATCGGCGGCGGGCAGTCGGGCAGCACCACCTGCTCCATGATCGCTTCGAGGTCGATGGCGTACTGGTTGAAATTGCGCACATGGCCCTTGCGACGGTCGGACAGCGCATGATCGGACAGCCCCTGCCCGCGCCAGTCGAACGTCGCGACGGCAAAGCCGCGCGCGCGCAGGTCGCGCACGGTCTCGTAATATTTCTCGATGAATTCGGCGCGCCCCTGCAACAGCACCACGGTGCCCTTGCGCCCTGGCGGCGGCGCCCAGCGGGCGAAGCGCAGATTGACGCCGTCACGGGTCTTGATGGCGCCGGCCACCACGTTCTCGGGCACCGGATTGGCGGGAATGGAGACGAGTTTCATGGAAAGCGCCAAAGGAGGCCGGTGCGAAGCGCAAGCCGGCCTTATAGCAGGGCCTCGCGCTCGCTCAATCGCGCCTGGGCTCGCAAATATTACCCTATATATTTCAATTTGTTAGCCGGCCTTGCCGGCACCCTTGCGAGCCCCCGCGCGCCTTCCCATATCTTTGTCACGCAGGCCGCCTGGCGGCTGCGTAACACGGGTCTTCAAGGTCCGGCCATATGGCGGACCACCCGCATGTCGCTCAGAAGGAGGACACTGCCATGCGAACTTTCGATCTTTCCCCCCTCTATCGCTCCACCGTCGGCTTTGACCGGCTGTTCTCGATGCTCGACGGCTTCGAGGCCGCGCCGGGCTATCCGCCCTACAACATCGAGCGCACCGGCGAGAACGACTACCGTATCACGGTCGCCGTCGCCGGCTTCGCCGAGAACGAGCTGTCGATCGAGGCGAAGGAGAACACGCTGACGATCAAGGGCGGCAAGCAGGTCAAGGACGAGCAGAAGGGCGAGGTGCTCTATCAAGGCATCGCCGCGCGCGCCTTCGAGCGCGTGTTCCAGCTCGCCGACTATGTCGTGGTCAAGGGCGCCAAGCTCGAGAACGGCCTGTTGCATGTCGATCTCATGCGCGAGATCCCCGAGGCGAAGAAGCCGCGTCAGATTCCGATCGGCGCCGGCGAGGCCAAGCCGCAGGTGATCGACACCAAGGCCGCAGCCTGACGCGCCGATGCTTTTTCGTACTGCGTAAGGACTGACTCAGAGCAACCTGTTGCGTCGGAAGCGCCCCGGATCGTCCGGGGCGCTTTTGTTTTGCCGACCTATTGCCGCGGTGGCGGCGTTGTGGGCCTGGCGGTAGGCGCCGGCGGCCGTACGGATTTGCTGGCGCCGAGTTTTTCGTCCGCGCCCGTCGTTGCGTGGAATTTCGGCGTCGCGTAGATCGGCGTCAGCACCGTATCGCTCCGCTCCGGCGGCGCGCTCTGCACCGTGTGCTCCTTGGCCGGCTGCGCCGTGCCATGCGCGCGGCTTGGCGGCTGGCGCCTTTCCGAACGCGGGCGCGGCGCCACCGGATGGCGCGGCCCCGGCGCGGCGGGGGCGACGCCGTTATCGCGCGCGCGCGGGGCATGGTCGCTCCCCGCGCCGTGCGGCAAGGCGACCTCCTCGTCCGGCTGCGGCACGTGGATGATGCGCGGCCCGCGCACATAATTCGGCGCGAAGCTGTAGGGTTGCGCCGGTGTCACCGAGAGAATGTCGCCAAATTGCGCATCGGCCACCACGCGCAGCTCGACGCCGCGCGGATCGATCGCATGCACGATGTAATAGGGGCCGCGCCGCACCGGCTGCGCGTTGGGCGCGAGGCCCATCTGGCGCACGCTGTCGAGCACGTCGGAGACCGGCAGCAGGCCGTCGGCGGCCGGCTCGCGCTTGAACGAATGGGCGGCGACGGAAAATGTGACACCGGCCGCGGCGATCGCGAGACCGAGGGTCAGGCCCCGTCGGAGGGAGCGGATGTGTGTCATGGGCACCGCCGCCGGGCGATATCGTCGGCTACGCGCGACATCGACGAGGCGCCCTCGCCGGCGCGCGGTGCCGCTGCGAAACGATTGATCATTGACAGCACTCCCCGCATTTGCGCGGAGCTTAGCCAAAGCGGGGGGCGCCGGTCGGTTTTCCTTAATCGAAGGTTAAACGGTTAACGGCTCCCGGGTTTCGGCCGGCCCGAATGTAAGGACCTTGCGCGAACCGATGGCGGCTGGTCCTGTTCTTGCTAGAAAGAGGTAGCGCACCGCAACAAAGGTTTAGGTCCATCAAATCAGGCGTGGACCCGCCTTGTGCGGCAGGGCAAAATTTGGCAAGGTTCATTAGGACAGTATTGCTGTCCTAATGGCGGCGGCCACGGGGTCTGGCTCTTTTCGCGTCGGCATGGGCGAAGCGGAGGCAGGCGGCGATGGCGCCCAATGGGAGCAGCCGTGGCGGCAACGCCCGGACAAGGCTGCCCTTCTTGAGATCGGTTGCGGGTGACGCGCAGCGGCCTTTTTGGCGCTGCGAGGAGGCGGGTGCGCCGAACGGTCCAGAGGCCGTCGGCAGGGGATGGGTCAGATGAGCGAGCGAGGAAACGGCAGCGGCGGAAGCGGGCACGGGACGTTGCACGAGCGCGACGCCGCCGGCGCGCCGCAGGCGCATGGGCTCTACGATCCGCGGCTGGAAAAGGATTCCTGCGGCGTCGGTTTCGTCGCCAACATCAAGGGCGTGAAGTCGCACACCATCGTCGAGGACGGTCTGCGCATCCTGTGCAATCTCGAGCACCGCGGCGCCGTCGGCGCCGATCCGCGCATGGGCGACGGCGCCGGCATCCTGGTGCAGATCCCGCACAAGTTCTTCGCCAAAAAAGCGGCCGAGCTCGGCTTCACCCTGCCGGAGCCGGGACAATATGCCATTGGGCAATTGTTCTTGCCGCGCGAGCAGAGCTGGCGGCAGATCATCCGCGACATCTATGTCGAGATGATCGAGCGCGAGGGCCTCACACTCCTCGGCTGGCGCGAGGTGCCGACCGACAATTCCACGCTCGGCAAGTCGGTCATTCCCACCGAGCCGACGCACCGGCAGGTGTTCATCGGCCAAGGCAAGAAGAAGCTCAACGAGCAGGAATTCGAGCGCCGGCTCTACATCCTGCGCAAGTCGATCTCGGCCGCGATCTACAAGAAGCGCGAGCGGCGCGTGGCGAGCTATTACCCGGTGTCGATCTCCTGCCGCACGGTGATCTACAAGGGCATGTTCCTCGCCGACCAGCTCGGCACCTATTACCCCGACCTGCAGGACCCGGATTTCGAGTCGGCGCTGGCGCTGGTGCATCAGCGCTTTTCCACCAATACCTTCCCGACCTGGTCGCTGGCGCACCCCTACCGCTACATCGCGCACAACGGCGAGATCAACACGCTGCGCGGCAACACCAACTGGATGGCGGCGCGCCAAGCCTCGGTGTCCTCGCCGCTGTTCGGCAAGGACATCAACAAGCTGTGGCCGATCTCCTATGAAGGCCAGTCGGACACCGCCTGCTTCGACAACGCGCTCGAATTCCTGACCCAAGGCGGCTATTCGCTCGCCCATGCGATGATGATGCTGATCCCCGAGGCCTGGGCGGGCAATCCGCTGATGGACGAGGAACGGCGCGCCTTCTACGAATACAATGCCGCGCTGATGGAGCCGTGGGACGGCCCGGCGGCGATCGCCTTCACCAACGGCCGCCAGATCGGCGCCACGCTCGACCGCAACGGGCTGCGGCCGGCGCGCTATCTGCTGACGCGCGACGACCGCATCGTGATGGCCTCGGAAACCGGCGTGCTGCCGATCGCCGAAAAGGACATTATCAAGAAGTGGCGTCTGCAGCCGGGCAAGATGCTGCTGGTCGACCTCGACGAAGGCCGGCTCATTCCCGACGAGGAACTGAAGGCGACACTGGCCAATAGCCACCCTTATAAGGAATGGCTCGCCAATACGCAGATCGTGCTGGAGGACCTGCCCGGCACCGCCAACCACGCGCCGATCTCCAACCTGTCGCTGCTCGATCGCCAGCAGGCCTTCGGATACACCCAGGAAGACCTGAAGTTCCTGATGACGCCGATGGCCGCGACCGGCGAGGAAGCGGTCGGCTCCATGGGCAACGACACGCCGATCTCTGCGCTGTCCGACCGGCCGAAGTCGCTGTTCACCTATTTCAAGCAGAACTTCGCCCAGGTGACCAACCCGCCGATCGATCCGATCCGCGAGGAACTGGTGATGAGCCTCGTCTCAATCATCGGGCCGCGGCCGAACCTGCTCGACCACGAAGGCATGTCGCAGACCAAGCGGCTCGAGGTGCGCCAGCCCATCCTCACCAACGAGGACCTGGAGAAGATCCGCTCGATCTCCGAGATGACCGGCGACCATTTCAAGTCGCTGACGCTCGACATCACCTACCCGTCCGAGCATCGCGGCGAAGGCATGGCCTGGGCGATCGACGAGCTGTGCGAGCGCGCCGAGGAAGAGGTGCGCAACGGCTGCAACATCATCATCCTGTCCGACCGCAAGGCGAATGCCGAGCGTATCCCGATTCCCTCGCTGCTCGGCTGCGCCGCCGTGCATCATCACCTGATCCGAAAAGGTTTGCGCACCGCGGTCGGCCTAGTGCTGGAGACGGGCGAGCCGCGCGAGGTGCATCACTTCGCCTGCCTTGCCGGATACGGCGCCGAGGCGATCAATCCCTATCTCGCCTTCGAGACGCTCATCGCCATGGCCGACGAGCTGCCGCAGAAGCCCGAGCCGAAGGAGGTGGTCGAGCGCTACATCAAGGCGATCGACAAGGGCCTGAAGAAGGTGATGTCGAAGATGGGCATCTCCACCTATCAGTCCTATTGCGGCGCGCAGATCTTCGACGCGGTGGGGCTGAAACAGGAATTCGTCGACCAGTATTTCACCGGCACGCACAGCCGCATCGAGGGCGTGAGCCTCGCCGAGATCGCGGAAGAGACGGTGCGCCGGCATCGCTGCGCCTTCTCCGACGCGCCGATCTACAAGGCCATGCTCGACGTCGGCGGCGACTATGCCGTGCGCGTGCGCGGCGAGGACCATGTGTGGACCGCCGAGACAGTCAAGCGGCTTCAGCATGCGGTGCGCGGCAATTCGCAGGACCATTACCGCGCCTTCGCCAGGCTGGTGAACGACCAGAACGAGAACCTGCTCACCATCCGCGGCCTGTTCCGCCTGAAGACGGCGGAGGAGGATCACCGCAAGCCGGTGCCGATCGAGGAAGTCGAGCCGGCCAAGGAGATCGTCAAGCGCTTCTCCACCGGCGCCATGTCGTTCGGTTCGATCTCGCGCGAGGCGCACACCACGCTCGCCATCGCCATGAACCGCATCGGCGGCAAGTCGAACACCGGCGAAGGCGGCGAGGAATCCGACCGCTTCAAGCCGCTGCCGAACGGCGATTCCATGCGCTCGGCGATCAAGCAGGTGGCCTCCGGCCGCTTCGGCGTCACCGCGGAGTATCTGGTCAACTCCGACATGATGCAGATCAAGATGGCGCAAGGGGCCAAGCCCGGCGAAGGCGGCCAGCTTCCCGGCCACAAGGTCGACAAGACCATCGCCAAGGTGCGCCATTCGACGCCGGGCGTCGGCCTGATCTCGCCGCCGCCGCATCACGACATCTATTCGATCGAGGACCTGGCGCAGCTCATCTTCGACCTGAAGAACGTCAACCCGGACGGATGGGTGTCGGTGAAGCTCGTCTCCGAAGTCGGCGTCGGCACCGTCGCCGCCGGCGTCTCCAAGGCGCGCGCCGACCATGTCACCATTGCCGGCTATGAGGGCGGCACCGGCGCCTCGCCGCTCACCTCGATCAAGCATGCCGGCAGCCCCTGGGAGATCGGGCTTGCCGAGACGCATCAGACGCTGGTGATCAACCGGTTGCGCTCGCGCATCTCGGTGCAGGTCGACGGCGGCATCCGCACCGGCCGCGACGTGGTGGTGGGCGCGCTTCTGGGAGCCGACGAGTTCGGCTTCGCCACCGCGCCCCTGATCGCCGCCGGCTGCATCATGATGCGCAAGTGCCACTTGAACACCTGCCCGGTGGGCGTCGCCACGCAGGACCCGGTGCTGCGCAAGCGCTTCACCGGCATGCCCGAGCACGTCATCAACTATTTCTTCTTCGTCGCCGAAGAGGCGCGCGAACTGATGGCCGAGCTCGGCTTCCGCACCTTCGACGAGATGATCGGGCAGATGCAGATGCTCGACCAGCGGGCGCTGGTGGAGCACTGGAAGGCCAAGGGCCTCGACTTCTCCAAGCTGTTCACAAAGCCGCCGGCCGACGCCGAGACGCCAATTTTCAAGTGCGAGCCGCAGGACCATAAGATCCACGACATCCTCGACCGCAAGCTGATCGCCGAGGCGCAGGCGGCGCTCGACCGCGGCGCGCCGGTGCGCCTGCAGTCGGCGATCCGCAATATCGACCGCACCGTCGGCGGCATGCTCTCCGGCGAGGTGGCCAAACGCTATGGCCATGCCGGCCTGCCGGACGGCACCATCCATGTGCGCTTTGCCGGCACGGCCGGACAGAGCTTCGGCGCCTGGCTCGCCAAGGGCATCACCTTCGAATTGGAAGGCGACGCCAACGACTATGTCGGCAAGGGCTTGTCGGGCGGGCGCATCATCATCCGCCCGCCGGCCGACAGCGGCATCGTGCCGGAGGACTCCATCATCGTCGGCAACACCGTGCTCTACGGCGCCATCGCCGGCGAGTGCTTCTTCCGTGGCGTCGCTGGCGAACGTTTCGCCGTCCGCAATTCCGGCGCCGTCGCGGTGATCGAGGGCGCCGGCGACCATTGCTGCGAATACATGACCGGCGGCGTGGTGGTGGTGCTCGGCTACACCGGACGCAACTTCGCGGCCGGCATGTCGGGCGGCGTCGCCTATGTGCTGGACGAGGACGGCACGTTCAAATCCCGCTGCAACCTCGCCATGGTCGACCTCGAGCCGGTGCCGGAGGAAGAACGGATCGCCGAGACCGAATTCGGGCATTACGAGGACCTGGAAAGCCACGGCCGCGTCGACGTCATGTCCGACATGACCGTCAAGGATGCCCAGCGGCTTTATTTGTTGATCTCGAACCACGCCCGCTATACCGGTTCCAAGCGCGCGGCCGAGATCCTCGCCAATTGGACGCACTATCGCCCGCTGTTCAAGAAGGTGATGCCGGTCGAATACCGCCGCGCGCTTGCTGAGATGGCAAAGGAGAAGGCCGCCGCGATGCAGGCTGCGGAGTAAGTATGGGCAAGGTCACCGGGTTTCTGGAAATCGAGCGGCACGACCGCAAATACGAGCCGGTCGCCGAGCGCATCAAGCACTGGCACGAGTTCGTCAAGCCGCTGCCGGAACAAGAGCTGCGCGAGCAGGCCGCGCGCTGCATGGATTGCGGCGTGCCCTATTGCCACGGCACCAGCCGCATCACCGGCCTGCCGACCGGCTGCCCGGTCAACAACCAGATCCCGGACTGGAACGACCTCGTCTATCGCGGCAACTGGGACGACGCGGCGGTCAACCTGCACTCGACCAACAATTTCCCCGAGGTGACCGGGCGCGTATGCCCGGCGCCATGCGAGGCGTCCTGCACGCTGAACATCAACGAGAACCCGGTCACCATCAAGACGATCGAATGCGAGATCGCCGACCGCGCCATCGCGCAAGGGCTGAAGCCGGAACTGCCGGGGCGCAAGACCGGCCGGCGGGTGGCGGTGGTCGGCTCCGGTCCGGCGGGCCTCGCCTGCGCGCAGCAGCTCGCGCGCGCCGGCCATGAGGTGCACGTCTACGAGCGCTGGGCCAAGGCCGGCGGACTGCTGCGCTACGGCATCCCCGACTTCAAGATGGAGAAGATCCACGTCGACCGCCGCGTCGCGCAGATGACGGCGGAAGGCGTCACCTTCCATTACAACGCCCATGTCGGTGTCAACTTAGCCGTCGACAAGCTCGTCGCCGAGCACGACGCGGTGGTGCTCGCCGGCGGCGCCGAGAAGCCGCGCGACCTGCCGATCCCGGGGCGCGAGCTCAAGGGCATCCATTTCGCCATGGAGTTTCTGCCGCAGCAGAACCGGCGCGTGTCCGGCGAGGCGCCGCAGGACGTCGAGCCGATCCTGGCGACGGGCAAGAAGGTGGTGGTGATCGGCGGCGGCGACACCGGCTCCGACTGCATCGGCACCTCGATCCGCCAGGGCGCCGTCTCGGTCCTCAATTTCGAGATCATGCCGCAGCCGCCGGAACACGAGAACAAGGCGCTGACCTGGCCGGACTGGCCGATGAAGCTGCGTATCTCCTCGAGTATTGAGGAAGGCGCCACGCGCGAATTCGCGGTGATGACGCAGAAGTTTTCCGGCGAGAACGGCGCGGTGAAGAAGCTGCACTGCGCGCATGTCGACGCCAAGTTCCAGCCGATCCCCGGCACGGAATTCGATATCGAAGCCGATCTGGTGCTGCTCGCCATGGGCTTCGTGCACCCGGTGCACGAGGGCATGCTGGCCTCGCTCGACGTGGCGCTCGACCAGCGCGGCAATGTGAGCGCGGACACCGAGGCCTATGTGACCTCGGTGCCCAAGGTGTTCGCCGCCGGCGACATGCGGCGCGGCCAGTCGCTGGTGGTGTGGGCGATCCGCGAAGGGCGCCAATGCGCGCACGCGGTCGACAAGTATCTGATGGGCGCGACCACGCTGCCGCGGTGATCTTGCCTTTCCCCGCACGCGGGAGAGGTGAGCCGCGCTCTAACGATCAACGCACATAAGATAGCGGCTTGTTCAGCGCATCCAGCCGAAGGGACCGTCGCGGCCGAACAGCGACGGGAACGGGTTGTCCGAGCGGCGATGCGTCGGACGCTGGCGCACCGGTTCCGGTGGCACCGGGTGCGACCGCGGCGGGCGGCTCTGCGCGGTGCGCTCCTCCGGCTGGTGCGCGCGCGGCTTTCTCGCCTCGACCGGCTCGGGTGTCGCGATATCAGTCGGCTCGGCGACTTCCGCGGGCTTTCTCTCCGCCGGTGCGACGGGCTCGGCCGACGCCTTGGCTTGCGCCGGCGGCGCGGCAATCGGCGCAGGCGTGACCGGCTTGGCTGACGGTGCCGTCATAATCGGCGCGGGCACCGCCGGCTTTGCTGCCGGTGCCGTGGGCGCGGCATCGGCAACGGCGGCGGCCGGGCCCCTCGGCGTATTGGCGGCGGTGGGAGCAACCTTTTTGTTGGCATCGCTGCCGGGCGGCCAGGCGAAATCGTCGGCGCGGCCGGGCGGCGCGGCAACCGCGTCGCCCTTCACCAGCACCCTGGTGGCGATGGAATCGCCGGCGGACTTGCGCATGCCCGGGCCGCCGTCGAGCATGTCGGCGCTGCTCGGCGCCACGGTGAGCGGCACCACCGGACCGGCCAGCGGCCGCTCCGTCGACTTGCCGGCATTCGGCACCGGCGCGATCGGCCCGGTCGGCAGCGACACCACCGCGCGGTTGTTCATGTAGCGGCGGATCTCGCGCTCGACATAATGGGCGAGCTTGCGCGCGCCGTATTTGGTGAAAAAGACGCCGTCAGCGGAGCGCAGCTTGCGGGTCTGGCCCTCATAGTCGGGCCCGTAGCTCGAATATTTGCCGTTGTCGTCGACGAAGCCGTCCCAGATGTCGATATAGGTGATGCCGGCACGTTCCGCGCGCGCGCGATAGAGATCGTTGAGATAGACCGCGTCGGCGGTGGAGCGGGTACCGCGGATCGACGGCAGGCCGACCCAGAACACCGGAACGCCCTTGCTCTTCAACGCGGCGATGGTTTCGTCGATGCGGTGCGAATAGACCTTGGCCCAACGGTCGGTGCGGAACGGAATGACGCCACGCGGATATTTGTGCTCGGGCGTGGCGCTCGCCGACTGGTCGGCATTATCGGGCGGGGTCTGCCCCGGCTTGGTCTGGTCCTGTCCGCTCTGCGCCGCCTGCTGTTCCTTCTCGGCCTGCTTGGCGACGTCCTTTTCGCTGATGTTCTGGCGGTCGCTGACGCCGAGCATCATGACCACGTAATTTGCCTTCTGCTTGGCAAGCTCGTCGCGCGCGACGTGCCACCAGTCGAGATCGCTGCGCCACTGATAGCGGAGGAGGCCGGAATGCGCCTTGCTCTCGCGCACGATGCCGACCTCCGGCGCATCGGAAAAAGCGTCCTCCAAACCGTAGGCGAGCCAGTCGGCCATGCCGTCGCCCATCACCACAATGGTGGTGGCCGGCGGCGGCGCGTCGGCTTCCGGCTTGCGCGGGGCCGGCGCGCGCGAATAGTCGGCATGCTCGCGCGACTGCACACTCGGCTGACGCTCACGCCCCGACGAGCGCGGCTGTTGCTCGAAGCCGCCGAATAAATTCTGAAATAGGCCGCCGCCGCCGGAACGCTGGTGCTGGCGGCGCAGGAAGGGATAACGCTGGTCCATGGTCTGCGCCTGCGCCGGCACGACGCTCGCCACCCCGAGCGTGAGCACGGTCGCGCCTTCCAGCGCGGCGAGGAGGCCGACGCCGATGAGCCAATGCGAAAAACGCCGTCTGCCGAACATGCGGACCATGGTCAAATGGGGGCCGCGGCCGGCCAGCCGGCCTCGCCCCGCCGTCATGGGCCAATAGCGCGCAAAAAATGTCAACTCGAAGGTAGAGCGGTGATTGGTTACCGCAAGGTCCGCAACCGGTTGAGCAGGCCGGCCGAGGCGAAACCGTCGGGGACGCGGCCGATCCTTGCCTGGAAGCGGCGGATCGCCTCGCGGGTCATGGGCCCCAAGCGTCCGTCCGGCTCGCCGGTATCGTAACCCTGCGCGGCGAGCAGCCGCTGCAGCTCCAGGCGCTCGGCGCGCGACAAGACGCGCTCATAACGGGGCCAGTGCTGGGCGAAGGGACCACCGCCACGCAGCCGGTCGGCGAGATGGCCGATCGCCAGCGCGTACGCTTCGGCCGGGTTGTAGCGCATGATGACCCGGAAATTGTGCAGCATGAGGAAGCCGGGGCCCTGGATGCCGGCGGGCATCAGCAGAAAAGCGCGCTGGTCGGGACGCGTGAACGGCCTGCCGCCGGGCCGGACCAGACCGAGACGCTGCCACTCGCGCAGCGTCAGCATCTTGCGCTTGTCGGCCAGCAGAAAATCGAAAGTCGCCGGCACCACGACTTCATAGCCCCAGGTCTCGCCGGCCACCCAGCCATCGCGCTTCAGATTGTTGGCGGTGGAGGCGATGATGTCGGGAATGGAATCGACGACGTCGCGGCGGCCGTCGCGATCGAAATCGACGGCATAGCGCAGGAAGGCGGTCGGCATGAATTGCGTGGGGCCGAAGGCGCCGGCCCAGGAGCCGACGAGGCGATCGGGGCGAATGTCGCCACGCTGCAAAATCTTCAAGGTGGCGAGGAACTCGCCGCGAAAATAATGCTGGCGGCGTCCGATGCAGGCGAGCGTCGCCGTCGAGCGCAGCACCGGACGCTCACCGCCCAGTTCGCCGTAATTGGTCTCCACGCCCCAGATCGCGGTGACGATATAGGGATCGACGCCGTAGGCGCGCTGAACCGCATCGAAGGTGCGGCGATATTTGGCGATCAGCGCGCGCCCCTGCGCGATACGCTCGTCGGTCACCAAAAGATCGAGATAATCCCAGACCGCCTTGGTGAACTCGGGCTGATTGTCGAGCAGATCCATGATGCGCAGATCGGGCTTCAGCCCATGCGTCAATTTGGCATAGGTCGCGGCAGCGACGCCCTCGCGCGCGGCCGCCGGCCCCAGTCGCGCAAGGCAGCCCGGGAAATTCGCCGCGGCGGCGCGGATGGCGGCGGCGCTCATGAGCGGATCGCCGGAGGCGCCGGGCCGTCCGCTCCAGGGCGGCGCGCTGGCGGCGCCCGGCTGGCTCGGTGGCACACTGCCGGTCGGACCGGCATAGGCGTCCGGGTTTTGCGCGGCCGCAGCGGTGACGCCTGCGGCCATCAGCAGGGCGGCGAAGAGCATGAGCGGGGTTCTGCGCATCCGCGATTCCCGTATTTCGCCAAAAAAGCGCTCTATGGGTGACCCGATATCGTTTCCGAGACGTTAATGAGCTGGGTTCCCCCATCTGGACCGGTGCGCCCCGGCGTGCTTTGTGCCCACCAGACATTCACCCCACCCCAGACATAGAATTCCGCATGACTCCCATTCGCAAGGCCATATTCCCGGTTGCCGGCCTCGGCACCCGCTTCCTCCCCGCCACCAAAGCCATGCCGAAGGAAATGCTGCCGGTGGTCGACCGGCCGTTGATCCAGCACGTGGTGGACGAGGCACGCGAAGCCGGCATCGAGCATCTGATCTTCGTCACCGGCCGCAACAAGGGCGTGATCGAAGACCATTTCGACCGCCAGTTCGAACTGGAGCTGACGCTGACCGAGCGCGGCAAGAATGCCGAGCTCGAACTGTTGTCGGAGGACCTGCCGGAAGCCGGCACGGTGAGCTTCACCCGGCAGCAATCCCCGCTCGGCCTCGGCCATGCGGTGTGGTGCGCGCGCGAGCTCGTCGGCCACGAGCCCTTCGCGCTGCTGCTGCCGGACGTGCTGGTGCAGCACGATCCCGGCTGTCTCAAGCAGATGATCGACGTCGCCAATGGACTCGACCCCAAGGCCAACATCATCGCCGTGGAGGAGGTCCCGCCCGAGCGCGTGCACATGTACGGCATCGTCGGCGTCGGCGAGAGCAAGGGCAAGGCATTCTCCATCACCAAGATGGTGGAGAAACCGAAGAAGAGCGAGGCGCCCTCCAATCTTTCCATCACCGGCCGCTACATTTTGCAGCCGGAGATCTTCGCCATCCTGGAGAAGCAGGCGGCCGGCGCCGGCGGCGAAATCCAGCTCACCGACGCAATGCTGGCGCTGGCGCGCACGCAGCCGTTCTACGGCCTGAAGTTCGAGGGCCGCAGCTTCGACTGCGGCGCCAAGATCGGCTTCCTTGCCGCCAATGTCGCCTACGGCCTCGCCCGCCCCGACATCGCGCCGGAGTTCAAGGCCGAGATCGAGCGGCTGCTGGGGGAGAAATAGCGCGTGCGAACGAGCAAGCGAGCTCGCCACCCGCCCACGCGCTTGATTGCCGCATTGCTGCTGCTCATCGCCGCCTTGCCCGCGGCCGCGCGCGACGCCGCGCGCCCGCAGGATCGCGCGGCGATCGATACCTGCCTGCAACGGCAGAAAGACAATCCCGAGCGCTGCATCACCGCCGTGTTCAAGCCTTGCACCGAAGCGCCGCAAGGCCCGCATGACCCGGTGCCGCATTCATCCACCGCCGGCCAGGTCGAATGCTTCAACCGCGAGATGGCGGTGTGGGACGAGAAGATGGCGCAAGGCCTGCAACAATTGCGCGATGGCCCGCTCGGCAAGATGACGGCGAAACCGGAATATCGGCCCGCCGGCAACAAGCGCTCGCGCCCGGTGCCCGGTGCCGACATCATCGACGACATGCAAAAGAGCTGGGAAGCCACGCGCGCCAAGAAGTGCGATACCGAATCGATGTTCTACGAGGAAGGCACTTTCGCCGGCATCGTTTTCGGCAATTGCGTGCTGAAGGAAACCGGCCGCCACGTCATCTGGCTGATCGATCTGGTCAACGATACGGTCGGGCGCTGACGGCCGCTCCGATCAACGCGCCGGCAGCCGATCGGCCAGCGCCTGCGCGGCCCGCGCGGCGGCGGCAAAGCCCGGTTGGCGCGACGCCGCGCCGTCAAAGCAGCGCAGGAATTCCGCCTCGGATTGACCGCGCAGCGCGTCGGATGTCTTGCCGCGCTCGTCCTTGCTCAATGCCGGGTTCTCCGCGGCTTGCAGCGATTGCTTGACCAGCGCGTCACGGATCGCATCGCAGGCGGCGATCGGCCCGACCGGCGGAAATTCCGTGCTATGGGCGACAAACACCCGACCGCCCTGCCCCAAGGCGAGGAATATCTCGTCGGCCTTGGGCGGCACCTCGCTCTGGGTGCGCGCCGCCAGCATGGCGAAGGCGAAAGAAGCCTGCGCCGGCTTGCGGATGGGAATCTCGGCAAACCGCAGGATCGCGGAATCGGTGAGCACGGCTTGCGTATAGAAGGCGTTTTCGCGAACCACCGCGCCCGGGTCCTGCAGCAGCCGTTCGTCCCGCCACCAGTCCCGATGCTCGCGCAACCAATGACGAAACAGGCTGTCCTTGGTCACGATCACGCGGGTCTTGCCGTCGGCCGGCCCGAACACCAGGCCGTCGAGCAACCCGAAGCCCTCGTCACCTTCGAACAGGGTATCGAGGTTGAGCGCGCCCGGGCCCGGCAAGCCTTGGATCGCGACCGGACCGACGATGCCGCGCATCTGCCGTTCAAGGTCGGCGCGCGCCGCCGCCTCCATGGCGAGGATCCTGTCATCGTAGCCGTCGGTCGGTCCACGCTTTTGCGCATCGACCGCGGCCTTGAGCTTGGCGATCGCGGCATCGCGCGCGGTGAAATAGAGGTCTTCCGGCGTCGCCGCGCGCGCGGCTTGCCCGGCAAGGCCCGTAGCCAGCAACAGCGCGGCGCAGAAGCCAAGCGACGAATGCATAGCGATTGGATGTCTCCCGAGCGCGCAAAACGAAGGTCTCGCCCGCCGGCGAGCTTGCAACAAGTATTGCGATCGGGCGCCGACAATCAACGTCCGTTTATCGATTGTTTATGTCGCCTACGCGCGCCCGGTGCAACGCCGTCACTGCTGCAAGCGCAGGCCGAACAGCACCGTGCTGGCATTGTAGTCGACGCCGGTGACATTCGAGCGCAGCCAGTCCTGACGGAACTCGCCCTTGATCCAGGTCGTGCGATCGACCTTGTAGGTGATGCCGAGGCCGGCGGTATAGCGCTTGTCGACACGGTCGGCGGTCGTGCCGCCCGGGGTCGACACCACGCAGTCGCAAAGCGCGGTGCTGCTGGTGCCGGAAGTGGCGGTACTGCTGCCCTGGTAGACGTCCCAGCCGAAGCCGAGCTTGACCGTGCCGATCAGCCAGCGGCGGAAAGCGTGATCGAGCTGCAGGCCGAAGTCGCGCGAGAGCACGCCGGACACGCCGGCGAGCGTCGACTCGGCGGCGGTTGAGGCGACGCTGGCTTTGACCGTATTGAGCGCATCGACGGTCCAGATCAGCGAGGCGTCGCCGACGATGCCGGCGAGCGGATCGAGCCTGGCGTCCTGATAGACGCGCCGGGTATAGCCGATGGCGACCTCGCCGGTGAGATCGCGCTTGAGCGCGAATGTCGTGCCGATGAGACCGGTCCAACCGTTGGAATCGCGCGCGAATCCATTCTCATCGAACTCGGTATCGTGCTTGCGCTTGTCGGCCTCGATCTGCACGAAGGGCTTGACCCCCGGCAAGGTCTCGTAGCTGCCGCGCAGCTTGCCGCCGATCTGATCGTAGTTGCGGTCGGCATTGCTGATTGTGGTGCCGTCGGTGAGGATCGAATTCTGGTAGGCGGTGCGCTGCGCATCGCCGGTCGCCGTGACCTCGAACCGGTTGAAGCTCTGTCGCAGCCCTGCGCTGCCGCCATAGGTGACGAAGACCGGCAGCTTACTCAAGCCCGCCTGCAGATTGGGGCTGCCGGGATTGTCGGTGGAGACCAGCGCGCGGGTGCCGAGCAGCACGTGGGTATCATGCCTGACGTCAATGCGGCCGTCGATCTTGCCGTCGAAATAGGGGCGGCTGAGCGTCGGGCTCTCATCGGGGCTGTAGCCGGTGTAGCTGCCGCGCAGATCGGCCTTGAGCTCGTGGCGCGACCAGAGCGACTGCACCTGGATTTCGGGCGCCGCCGAATAGACCGTGGCGCCGCTACCCCCGGGCGAGGCGCCGGGATTGGTGTTGTAGCCGCCGATCAGATCGACGGACGGATAGAGCAGGAAGGAGCCGGCATGCACGCCGGTCGGCTCGTACGGGTCGGTCGGCTCGTCGGAATGCGCCTTGCGCGTCTTCGGTTTGCGGATCGGTCCGAGCGCGACCGGCGGGCCACCGGCCGGGGCGGCGGCGAGCGCCTCGTCGCCCGGCAGCGGCGGGATCGGCTGCTGATAGGGCGACGGCTTGGGCGGCGGCGGCTGCGCCGAGGTCGGCGCGGCGGCGGCGCCCGCATCCGCCGCCGTATCGGCGGCCGGATCGATGACCGGCCGGCGCGGTGGCGGCGCGCGATTCGGCGAATTGCTGGCGTCGAAGCCGGTCAAGCCGGCGCCGGAGGGCGGCGGCGTGAAGGTGGTCGGCTGGTCGGACTGCGCCTGCGCGGCGGCATCGACCCGTTGGAAGGTGGACGGCGTGCGCCCATCGTTGAGCTGCGGCGACAGCGGATCGTCGAACGCGCCCGCGACCTGCGCCAAAGCCGGCGCGGCGCCGAGCAGCCAAGCGGCCAGGATGAGGCAGGCGCCGCGCGGCGCAGGCGAACATGAAATGACAAAGCGCGGCACCGTGATCGACCTCCGTGCCCCCCGCTCGTGGACGCGCAATAACGCGCGCCCGCGTCGGGCGCGGGCAGTGGTTAACGGAAGCTAAAGCGCGATGGTTAACGGGGGGTTGACTGGGCGCTGCTGCTTTGCCCCCCGAGGCCCTGGCGCATGGCAGAGGGGGCCCGGGGACGGGGGCTGGAAGCCGCACGGTAAATCCGAAAAAGCCCCCACCCCGCCCGCTTTCGCCGCGTCAGCGGGCAGCCCTCCCCGCCGCCTCGCGGGGGGAAGGTCAATTCGCGCCACTCGGTAACGCGCTACACCCAGCCCTGCAATTCGCGTCCGACCACGTCGCGGATCACCGCCATGCCGCCCTCCGAATCGTTGAGGCAGGGGATGTGCGCGAAATTCTCGCCGCCGGCAGCCTTGAACACGTGCGCGTTCTCCATGGCGATCTCTTCCAGCGTCTCCAGGCAGTCGGCGGTGAAGCCCGGGGTGATGACGACGAGGTTCTTCACGCCCTTCGCCGGCAACTCCCGCACCGTATCGATGGTGTAGGGCTTGAGCCATTCGGCCGAGCCGAAGCGCGACTGAAAGGTCATCATCAGCCGGTCTTCGCCGAGCGCGAGCCGCTCGCGCAACAGCCGCGTCGTCTTGGCGCATTGGCAGTGATAGGGATCGCCCTTGGTCAGGTACTCCTCCGGCATGCCGTGATAGGAGGCGATGATCAGGTCGGGCTTGAAGGAAAGCTGGGCGAGGCCGGCTTCGAGTGAGGCCGCGAGCGCCTCGATATAAGCGGGCTCGTCGAACCAGGCCGGCGCCACGCGCAAGCTCGGCTGCCAGCGCATCGCCGCCAGCGCCTCGAAGGCCTTGTCGCAGACGGTGGCGGTGGTGGCGGCGGCATATTGCGGATAGAGCGGCACCAGCAGGATGCGGTCGCAACCGGCCTTCCGCAGCGCGTCGAGGCGCGAGGCGATCGACGGATTACCGTAGCGCATCGCCCAGTCGACCAGGAGGCGTGGGTCGCTCGCATAATGTTCGGCGAGCTTGTCGGCCTGCGAGCGGGTGATGGTCTTGAGGAAGGACTCGTTGCGCTCCCTGTTCCAGATTTTCTCGTAGTCCTTGCCCTTGCGCCCGGGGCGCACGCTCAAAATGATGACGTTGAGAATGAACCACCACAGCACCGGGTTCACCTCAATGACGCGGCGGTCGGAGAGGAATTCCTTGAGGTAGCGGCGCATCGACCAGTAGTCGGTGGCGTCCGGCGTGCCGAGATTGACCAGCAGCACGCCGACGCGGCGCGGAGGTATCTCAGGGTGGTCGGACGGTAGAGGCGAGGTCATGCGGCGCTATCAGCGGCAAATGATTGGACCGGTCAAGGTCGCATCGCCCCTCCCCCGGGAGCGAAGCGAGTGGCGGGAGGGGCAGGGGTGGGGGGCAAGGATAAAGAATTGAGCACCGCAGAAACGCCCCCACCCCGACCGCTTTCGCGCCGCTCAAGCGGACGACCCTCCCCACCGCTTCGCGGAGGAGGGATGGCGCCCTGCCGGCGGCTCGCGCCCTATCCCACCGGCCTTTCGTCGGCGATGACCTTGCCGTCATTGGGCAGCGAGCCGGGCGTAACAAACGTCACCGCGCCCTTGAGCTTGGTCACCGATTGCAAGGTCGCGGCTACCGCGCTTTGCAGCGCCGCGTCGGGCGCGGCGCATTCGGCAACAAGCGTCATCGTATCCTGCTCGGCGGCGCGGCCGACCACCAGGCGCAGGCGCGCGAGCTCGGGATGGCGGGCCGCGACGTCGGCGATCTGCCGCGGATGCACGAACATGCCCTTCACCTTCGCCGTCTGGTCGGCGCGGCCCATCCAACCCTTGATGCGCAGATTGCTGCGCCCGCAGGGCGAGAGGCCGGGCATCAGCGCGGAGAGATCGCCGGTGGCGAGGCGGATCATCGGGTAGTCGGGATTGAACGAAGTAACGACGACCTCGCCCACCTCGCCTTCCGCCACCGGATCGCCGGTGCCGGGGCGTACGATCTCAATGATCACACTCTCGTTGACGATCATGCCTTCCTTGGCCTCGCTCTCATAGGCGATGACGCCGAGCTCGGCGGTGGCATAGCATTGCAGCACGGCAACGCCGCGGCGCTTGAGTTCCTCGCGCAGCGAGGCCGGCAGCGCCGCGCCGGAGACCAGCGCGCGCTTGAACGAGGACGCGTCCTTGCCGCTCTTCTCGGCGGTGTCGAGCAGGATTTTCAGGAAGTCCGGCGTGCCGACATAGCCGGTCGGCTTGTAGTGGGCGATCGCCTCGAGCTGCTGCTCGGTATTGCCGACGCCGCCGGGAATGACCGCGCAGCCCAGCGCCTGCGCGCCCGATTCGAGGATGAAGCCGCCGGGGGTGAGGTGATAGGCGAAGGAATTGTGCACCACATCGCCGGCGCGCAAGCCGGCCGCGAACAGCGCACGTGCCGCGCCCCACCAGTCCTTGCCCTGCCCTTCCGGCTCGAAGATCGGCCCCGGCGACATCAGCAACCGGCGCGCCTTGCCGGGCGGCGTCACGGCGAGGCCGCCGAACGGCGGATGCTCTTTCTGCAAGGCGGCGATGTCGGGCTTGCGCATCACCGGCAGCTTGGCGAGCGCGTCGCGCGAATTGACGTCATGCGGCTTGATGCCGGAAAGATGCGCCGCCCAGCCTGGCGCCTGCATGGCATGCGCGACGATCTTCGGCAGCACGGCGAATTCCTCGCTGTCGCGCAGGACACGAGGCCGGGTTTCCAGGGAGTCGTAGTGGTCGGACATCAATGTCTCCTCGTCATTCCGGGGCGCCACGAAGTGGCGAACCCGGAATCCAGGGCCATACGGCGAGCCTTCATCGCGGCTCTGGATTCCGGGTTCGCGGGCTCCGCCCGCGCCCCGGAATGACAGGGAATCACGCCAGCCACCGCTTCCTGCGCCGATAATACTTGCCCTCGCGGAAGCTCTTGCGGCGGCCTTCGGAAATGCCGAGGTAGAATTCCTTCACGTCCTCGTTGGCGGCGAGCATTCCGGCCTCGCCGTCCATCACCACGCGGCCGTTCTCCAGGATGTAGCCGTAGCGGGCATAGCGCAGCGCCATGTGCGTGTTCTGCTCGGCGAGCAGGAAGGAGACGCCCTCCTTGTCGTTCAAGTCCTTCACGATGCCGAAAATTTCTTCGACGATCTGCGGCGCCAGGCCCATCGACGGCTCGTCGAGCAGGATCATCTTCGGGCGCGACATCAGCGCGCGGCCGATGGCGCACATCTGCTGCTCGCCGCCCGAGGTATAGCCGGCGAGCGACGATTTGCGCTCGGCGAGCTTGGGGAAATAGCCGTAAACCAAATCGATGTCGCGGCGGATCGCGGCCTTGCCGTCGCGCCGGGTGAAGGCGCCGGTCAAAAGATTTTCCTCGATGGTGAGATGGGCGAAGCAGTGGCGGCCCTCCATCACCTGGATGCAGCCGCGCCGCACCAGTTCGTTGGGGGAGAGGTCCTGCACCTCGTCGCCGTCGAAATGAATCGAGCCCTTGGTGACGTCGCCGCGCTCGGCATGCAGCAGGTTGGAGATCGCCTTCAGCGTCGTGGTCTTGCCGGCGCCGTTGGCGCCAAGCAGCGCCACGATGCCGCCGCGCGGCACGTCGAGCGACACGCCCTTGAGCACCAGGATGACGTGATCATAGATCACCTCGATATTGTTGACCGAGAGGATGATCTCAGACGCGGTGCCGGGCGCGGTGTTTTCGGCGGTGGACATAGCGGGCTCCTTGTTCCCTCGCCCCGCGCAGCGGGGAGAGGGTGGCGAGCGCCGAGCTGCGCGAGGCGCGAGCCGGGTGAGGGGCATTTGGAAACGCGGCCCCTCACCCGCCCTCGCTTCGCCATAGGCCAGCGCACCGCGCTGGCCGTTCTTCGCATATGCACGCGAATGCTGCGCATTCGCTTTGCACCCTCTCCCCGCGACAGCGGGGAGAGGGAACAGACGTTACGACGACTTGTCGCAAGCCTCGGTGCGCTTGGGCCAGCCGGCGTTCTTCTTGACGTAGTCGGCGGCTGCGGCGTTGAGCAGCGGCATCACCTTGTCCTTCATCGGCTCGATCCAATCGGACACGCGATGCCAGGCCTTGCCGTCCCACTGCTGCATGTAGGCCGGGCTGTGGCCGTTGTGGTCGGTGCAAGTCACGTGCACGGCGGTACCGAAGTTCGGGAAGCCGAGCTCCTTCCAGCGCGCCGCGGTGATGTTGAGCGTCTCGAGGCCACGACGGACATCGGGACCGGTCACCACCTTCTTGCCGGTAAGCTTCTGCGCGTTGCGGATCGCTTCGGCGACCAGCGCGGTGTTGAAGACGCCGCGGTTGTAGAAGGTGTCGGCGAACTTGTCCTTCTCGACCTGGCTCTTGCCCTTGTCCACGACGTATTTCTTGATGTCCTGGATGGCGGGGTAATCGGCGCCGAGGCCGGAGAAGTTGAGCGCCAGATAGCCCTTGGCCTGCATGCCGCCACCGCGGGCGTCGTCATCGGAGCCCGACCACCAGATACCGATGAAGTGGTCCATCGGATAGCCGTTCTCGGCCGCGCGCTTAACCGCGGTCGGGTTCATGGCGCCCCAGCCCCACATGATCATCCAGTTCGGACGATCGCGGCGCACCGACAGCCATTGCGAGGACTGGTCCTGCATCTCCTTGCCCGCCACCGGATAGAGCTTCACTTCGAAGCCGTAGTCCTTGGCGAGATCCTTCAAGAGCGGGATCGGCTCGCGACCGTAACCGGCGTCGAGGTAGATGAAGCCGATCTTCTTGCCCTTGAGCTTGGCAAGGCCGCCTTCCTTGGTGCCGATGTAGCGGATGATCATCGACATGCCGTCCCAGTAGGTGGCCGGCGGGTTGAAGATCCAGGGGAAGTCGTTGCCGACCGCCGACGCCGACAGGCCGTAGGCCATCGACAGGACGGGGATCTTGTCGACCGCAGCCTTCGGGATGAGCTGCAGCGTGATGCCGGTCGAGAACGGATTGACCACCGTCGGATGCTTGTCCTTGATCGACTCCCAGCACTCCACGCCCTTCTTGGTGTCGTAGCCGGTTTCGCATTCCTCGATGTCGAGCTTGACGCCGCCGATGCCGCCGTCACGCTCGTTCAGCATGCTCAGATAGTCGTGCATGCCGTTGGCGATCGGGATGCCGGAATTGGCGAAGGGGCCGGTCCGGTAGGTGAACAGCGGCACGAAGATCTTGTCCTGTGCCTGGGCCTTGCCGATGAACGCGGGCGCGCCCAGCAAAACCGTACAGGCAATCGCTGCGATGAGTTGCCTTGCCTTCATGTCATTCCTCCCTTTGCTGCGTGCCGGTCGCCCGGCACACCGTTCTTTTTACGGTCGCCTCCCTTGCGGGAAGCGATTTCGCTTCCGCGGCGCTTGAGGCCGCGGTCGGAAATTAGGTCCTATCCTGCACCATCAATACGGAAACGGCCACACCCTCAGTTTCTGCTTGCCGACCTGCCAGAGCCGGGCAAGCCCGGCCGGCTCGGCGATAAGGAAGAAGATGATCAAGGCGCCCACGATCATGAAGGTGATGTGCTCGACCGTGGCGGCGTGGATGTGCACGCCGAGCATTTCGGGCAAGAAGCGCAGCGCGATCGGCAGGACGTAGATCAGCGCCGCGCCGAGGTAGGCGCCGAGCAGGCTGCCCAGCCCGCCGATGATGATCATGAACAGGATGGTGAAGCTCTGGTTGATGTTGAACACCGCCGGTTCGGCGCCGCCATACCAGAGGAACACCATCAGCGCGCCGGCGACGCCGCAGTAGAACGAGGACACCGCGAAGGCCAGGAGCTTGGTCGGCAGCAACCGGATACCCATGAGCTCGGCGGCGATGTCCATGTCGCGCACCGCCATCCAACTGCGGCCGATGCGTCCGTGCACCAGATTGGAGGCGACCCACGTCATCGCCACCAGGAATACCAGCACGATGTAGTAGCGCGTCTCCGCGGTGGCGCGCGGGCCGGTGACGATGATGCCGAACAGGGTGCGCTGCGGCACCTCGATGGCGCCGGAAATGTTGTAGTTGTAGAGCCAGGACACGCGGATGAAGCACCATTCCAGAAAGAACTGCGCGGCGAGCGTGGCGATCGCGAGATAAAAACCCTTGATGCGCAGCGATGGCAGGCCGAACACGGCGCCGACCGCAGCCGAAAAGAAGCCGGAGCAGAGCACCCAGATCAAAATGTTCACATTGGGGAAGATCGAGGTGAGCTTGTAGCAGGCATAAGCGCCGACCCCCATGAAGGCGCCGGTGCCGAGCGAAAGCAGGCCGGTATAGCCGGTGAGCAGATTGAGTTCGATCGCCGCCAGCACGAAGATCATGAACGGGATCATGACCGCGTTGGTGAGGAAGTCGTTGTTGAGGAGCGGAACGGCGAAGGCGATAAGCAGGATGACGCCCAGCCCGACGCGATCCTGCAAAATCGGGAAGATCGCCTGGTCGCTGGCGTAATCGGTCTTGAACTGTCCGGCCTCGCGGTAAAGCATCGCCCCTTGCGCTCCCTCACACCCGCTCGATGATCTTTTCGCCGAACAGCCCCTGCGGGCGGAACAGCAGGAACACCAGCGCGATCACATAGGCGAACCAGGCATCGGTGCCGCCGCCCATCAGCGGGCCCCAGTAGAACTCGAACAGTTTTTCGCCAACGCCGATGATCAGCCCGCCGGCGATGGCGCCGGGGATCGAGGTGAAGCCGCCGAGGATCAGCACCGGCAGCGCCTTGAGCGCGATCACCTCCAGCGCGAAGGAGACGTCGGAGCGCGCGCCCCAGAAGATGCCGGTGACCAGCGCCACCAGCCCGGCGGCGAACCAGACGATCACCCAGATCTGCTCGAGCGAGATGCCGACCGAAAGCGCGGCCTCGTGACTGTCGGCGACCGCGCGCAGCGCGCGGCCGATGCGGGTCTTGGAGAAGAAAATGCCGAGGCCGGTCACCATGATGGTGGCGATGATGGCGGCGGCGACGTCGAGCCGCTGCAACTGCACCATGCCGCCGAGGATGTGATAGGTGTCCGCCCCCTTGGGCAGAAAGAGCGCGTCGGTCGGCATCACCTTGGGGTCGCCGCCGAAGACGTATTCGCCGAAGCCGATGAGGAAATAGGTGATGCCGAAGGTGGCCATGAACAGGATGATGTCGGGCTGGTTGACCAGCGGCCGCAAGACCGCGCGCTCCACCGTGAAGGCGAGCACGAACATCACGCCGATGGTGAGCGCCAGCGCCAGGAAGGCGTTGAGGCCGGCATCGTGCAGGCCGACCAGCGTCAGCGCGGCGAACACCACCATGATGCCTTGCGCGAAATTGAACACGCCGGAGGCCTTGAAGATGAGCACGAAGCCGAGCGCAATCAGCGCATAGAGCATGCCGGCGACCAGCCCGTCCCACAGCGTCTGCGCCAACAGGTCGGGCGCCTGCACCATCTGCACGAAGGGGTCGATGAAGATGAGGTAGAGGAAGTGCATGCTACTGAGCACCTCCCCAGCACGGTGTCATGCCCCGCGAAAGCGGGGCATCCAGTACGCCGCAGCCGCGCAGTAAACCTGCGCCGACCCAACGGCAAAGTATTGTGGGTACTGGATCATCCGCTTTCGCGGATGATGACACCGTCGTATGTCGTAAGCGCTGCGACATGCCACCCCTCAATGCGCCACGCCGAGATAGGCGTCGATCACCGCCTGGTTGCTCTTGACCTCGTCGGGCGTACCGTCGGCGATCTTTTCGCCGTGATCGAGCACCACCACGCGATCGGAGAGATCCATCACCACACCCATGTCGTGCTCGATGAGCGCGATGGTGGTGCCGAAGTGGTCGTTGACGTCGAGGATAAAGCGGGACATGTCCTCCTTCTCCTCGATGTTCATGCCGGCCATCGGCTCGTCGAGCAGCAAGAGCTCCGGCTCCATGGCGAGCGCGCGGCCGAGTTCGACGCGCTTCTGCAGGCCGTAAGGCAAGCGGCCGACGGGGATGCGGCGGATTTCCTGGATGCGCAGGAAGTCGATGATCTCCTCGACGCGGGCGCGATGCTCGACTTCCTCGCGCATGGCGGGCCCGTAGCGCAGCAATTGCCAGAAGAAGTTGCACTTCATCTTGAGCGAGCGGCCGGCCATGATGTTGTCGAGCGCGGTCATGCCGCGGAACAGCGCGACGTTCTGGAAGGTGCGGGCGATGCCGCCGTCGGCGGCCTCAAAGGGGCGCATCTTGCTGCGCGTCTGCCCCTTGAAGGTGATGCGGCCTTCCTGCGGCTGGTAGAAGCCGTTGATGACGTTGAGCATCGACGTCTTGCCGGCGCCGTTCGGGCCGATGATGGCGCGGATTTCGCCCTTGCGGATATCGAAGGAGACGTCGCTCACCGCGCGCACGCCGCCGAACGTGAGCGAGACGTTCTCCACCGCGAGCAGCACGTCGCCGACCGCCGTCTCGGCTCCGCCCGGGGCTCTCATGCGACGCCCCCACGACGGGCGCTCACCCTCCCCTGGAGGGGGGAGGTAAAGAGAGCGTGCGGCGCGCGATCGATCGTCATGCCGCCTGCTCCATCGGCGGCACCGGGGCCATGTCGCGGATCTTCACCTTCGCCTTGATTACGCCCTTGCGGCCGTCCTCGAAGGTCACTTCGGTCGCGATATCGGCCTCGGTCGACCCGTTATAGAGCGCGGTGACCAGCGGCGCGTAGCGCTCGGCGATGAAGCCGCGGCGCACCTTCTGCGTACGCGTGAGCTCGCCGTCATCGGCGTCGAGCTCCTTGTGCAGGATGAGGAAGCGCTTGATCTGCGCGCCGGCCATCACCTTGTCGGCGGCGAGCGAGCGGTTCACCTCGGCGACATGTTTCTCGATCATGTCGTAGACGAGCGCGTGGCCGGCGAGCTCCTGATAGGAGCCGTAGACGACATTGTTGCGCTCGGCCCAGCTCCCCACCGCGGTGAGATCGATATTGAGCATGACGGCGACGAAATCGCGGCCGTCGCCGTAGGCCACCACCTCGCGGATATTGGGGAAGAACTTGAGCTTGTTCTCGATGTATTTCGGCGGGAACAGGGTGCCGTCGTTGAGCTTGCCGACATCCTTGGCGCGATCGATGATCTTCAGATGCCCGGTCTTCTCGTCGAAGAAGCCGGCGTCGCCCGTCTTCACATAGCCGTCCGGCGTGAGTGCCTCGGCCGTCTTGGCGTCGTCGCGGAAATAGCCGGTGAACATGCCGGGCGACTTGAACTGCACCTCGCCATTGTCGGCGATGCGTAGGTCGACATGCGGACAGGCGGGACCGACGGTGTCGGAATAGATCGCGCCGTCGGGCTGGGCGGTGAGATAGAGGAAGGCTTCGGTCTGCCCGTAGAGCTGCTTCAGGTTCAGCCCGATCGAGCGATAGAAGGCGAACAGGTCGGGCCCGATCGCCTCGCCCGCGGTATAGGCGGTGCGCACGCGCGTGAAGCCGAGCACGTTCTTGAGCGGCCCGTAGATCAGCACATTGCCGAGCGCATAGAGCAGCCGGCCGGTGAGCGGTACCTGCTGCTTGTTGAGGATGCGCTCGCCGTATTTGCGCGCGACGCCGATGAAATAGTGGAACAGCTTGCGCTTGAGGAAGCTCGCGTCCTCCATGCGGATCATCACGCGGGTGAGCAGCAGTTCGAGCGTGCGCGGCGGCGCGAAATAAAAGGTGGGACCGATCTCGCGCAGGTCGGCCATGGCGGTGTCGGTGTTTTCCGGGCAGGCGATGCAGAAGCCGGCGACCAGCCCTTGCGCGTAGTTGAGATAATGATCGCCCACCCAGGCGAGCGGCAGATAGGCGAGCGAGACATCCTGCTCGGTCAGGTGATCGAAGGCGACGGTGTCGGCGGCGGCGGCGATCGAGCGCTCGCCGGTCAGCACCACGCCCTTCGACTGCCCGGTGGTGCCGGAGGTGTAGAGGATGATCGAGGGGTCGGAGCCCTTGCCGGTGGCGATCTCGGCATCGAGCCAGGCGCTCAGCGCGCGATCGTTGGCGAGCGCGCGGCGGCCGTCGGCGATCACCTCGTCCATGGCGCGCAGGTGGCTGTGGTCGTAGTCGCGAAGCCCGCGCTTCTCGTCGTAGATCATCTGCTCGAGCTTGGGCAGCCGCTCCGCAACCGACATGATCTTGTCGACCTGCTCCTGGTCCTCGACCGCGGCGAAGCGCACCTCGGCATGCGAGAGCACGAAGGCAAGCTCCTCAGCCACCGCGTCGGCGTAGACCGGCACCGGAACGGCGCCGAGCATCTGCGCGGCCATCACCGACCAGTAGAGCTTGGGCCGATTGGCGCCGACGATGGCGACGGTCTCGCCGCGCTTGAGGCCCAGGCGGGAGAGGCCGGCGGCAAGGCTGCGCACGATCTCGAGCTGCTGGGCCCAGGTCCAGGTCTGCCAGATGCCAAGATCCTTGTGCCGCATGGCCGGCCGCGAGCCGAACAATTCAGCGTTACGAATCAATAGTTTAGGAAATGTATCCGCTTGCGCGGCGGCAACGGTCGCCACGGCTATGTCCTCCCATTGATCCGAGCCGCGTGTTGTCCACGCATTATCCTAAAGGCCGGCGGCATCCCCACACCGCCGGCTCTTCCCTTGTCTGCTTATACCAGATTGCCGCGAAAACGTCCCGCCGCAAACCCTTCACTTGACAGACGAACGGGGGTTCGGTTCGCTATCCGAGGCGGATTGCTGGTGCTTCCCCCAAGCGGACGCCCGGTCGCCAACTTCCCGGTCAATTCGACTTCGAAACGACGCCAGCGAGCGGTTTTGTCTGCGACTCAGCGGATTTCGATCTGTTGGAATCGCCCCGCCCCTTCGTCATGCCCGGGCTCGAACCGGGCATCCATGATGAGCGTCTGCAAAAATGGGCCTTACGTAATGCTTGAAATTGCCGCCGGGTCACGCTTCGCGGCGGCGCGGCAAGGACCGCCATCAATGGACCGATTGATTCGGCGCTTGCCCTAATCCCCGACGCGGGCGAGCGCATCGAGATCGAGCACGGTAATCCCGCCGTGCTCGAGCCGCAGCAGGCCGCGCTCCTCGAGCAGCCGCAGGCTCTTGTTGGCGATCGGCCGCGACACCCCGGACAACAGGCCGATCTCCTCCTGCGAAATATCGAGATGGCGCTCGTTGTCGCGATAGAGCGTGGGATTGAACAGCCAGGCGATATTGCGCGCGACGCGCGCCGGCGCATCGAGCATGCGGTCATATTCGACCAGGGCGATGAACTGGCCGAGCCGCTCGTTGAACTGGCGGATGAGGAAGCGGTTGAAGGCGACGCTGTTCTCGAACAGCCAGAGGAAGGTGGCGCGGTCCATCAGCGCCATGCGCGTGTCGCGCAGAGCCACGAGATCGTATTGGCGCGGCTCGTTCTTGATGACGGTGCCTTCGCCGAACCAGCCGCCGGCGCGGATGCCGGCGAGGCTCACCGATTTGCCCGAACGCGACACGGTTGACAGCTTGATCAGGCCGGCGACGACGCCGGTCCAGCTATCCAGCCGGTCGCCGCGATGGCAGATATAGGCGCCCTCGGCGTAGGATTTCTCGACGATGCCGCGACGCACCTGCTCGATCTCCGCGCCGCTCAGGTCGGCCGACCAGAACGCAATCTCTTGCAGGCGCGCTGCTGATATCACATGCCGGCTCCGCCCCGGAATTGACCGGAAAGCTTGTTCACTCCGCCGCCTTCAGGAACGGCTGCGCGCCGCTGCGGAATTGCTCGCGCAAATTCGCTTCCTCGGCCTTGGCGATGGCGAGATGGCGCTCCTTGACCGGGCCGTAGCCGCGGATCTTCTCCGGCAATGAGGCGAGCGCGACCGCGGTGTGATGGTTGTGCGGCGTCAGCTCCGCCGCGATCGTCGCCAGCAGCGCCTGGTAGTCGGCGATCAGCTTGCGCTCGGTGCGACGCTCGGCCGAATAGCCGAAGGGATCGAGCGGCGTGCCGCGCAAGATCTTGAATTTCTTCAACACGCCGAAAAGCTTGAGCATCCACGGCCCGTAGGCCTTCTTCTTCGGCTCGCCGGTCACCGGGTCGCGACGCGCCAGCATGGGCGGCGCCAGATGGAATTCCAGACGCAGGTCGCCGTCGAAGCTGCCCTTTACCCGCTCGAGGAAGCCGGTGTCGGTATAAAGCCGCGCCACCTCGTACTCGTCCTTGTAGGCCATCAGCTTGAACAGATAACGCGCCACCGCCTCGGCGAGCCCGGTCTGCCCGGGCGCCTTCTCGGCTTCCGCCGCGCGCAGTTTCTCCACCAGCCGGCGATAGCGCTTGGCATAGCGGGCGCTCTGGTAGGCGGTGAGGAAGGCGACGCGGCGCTCGACGGTCTCGGCAAAGCCTTGCGAGAATTTCAGCGAATCGTGCGGCTCCTGCTGCGGCGCGACCAGCGCCTCGACCGCCGCCGGGTCGATGGCCGCGCGGCGGCCGTAGCGGAAGGCGGCAAGATTCATCGGCACCGCCTCGCCGTTCATCTCGATCGCCTGCTCGATCGCCTCCGCCGAGAGCGGCAGCGCGCCGAGCTGATAGGCATAACCAAGCATGAACATGTTGGCGCCGATGGAATTGCCCAGAAGCGCGGTGGCGAGCCGGCCGGCATTGACGAAATGGCTGTTGTCGCGGCCGGCATGGCCGGTGATGGCGCGCTTGAGGCGCTCGGTCGGCAGCGAATATTCGGTATCGCGGGTGAAATCGCCGGGCAGGAATTCGGCGGTGTTGACCACCACGCGGGTGTTGCCCGGCTTTATGGCGGTGAGCACCTTCTTGCTGCCGACCTCGACGATATCGCCGCCGAGCACCAGGTCGGCGCCGCCGGCGGCGACACGGATGGCGTGGATGTCGTCCGGCGTGTTGGCGATGCGGATGTGGCTGAAAACCGCCCCGCCCTTCTGCGCCAGCCCCGCCATGTCGATGACGCCGACGCCCTTGCCCTCAAGATGCGCAGCCATGGCGACGATGGCGCCGATGGTGACGATGCCGGTGCCGCCGATGCCGGTGACGATGATGCCGAAGGGATGGTTGACGAGCGGCAGGCTCGGCGCCGGCAGCGCCGGCCAGTCGGCCGGCTCGGCGACGCTTTCGCCTTTCTTGAGCTGCGCGCCGTGCACCACGACGAAGGAGGGGCAGAAGCCCTTGATACAGGAATAATCCTTGTTGCAGCTCGACTGATCGATGGTGCGCTTGCGGCCCCATTCGGTCTCCAGCGGCTGCACCGAGACGCAGTTCGACTTGACGCCGCAGTCGCCGCAGCCCTCGCAGACGAGGTCGTTGATCACCACGCGCTTGAGCGGATCGGGGAAGGCGCCGCGCTTGCGCCGGCGGCGCTTCTCGGCGGCGCAGGTCTGGTCGTAGATCAGGACGCTGACGCCGGGCACCGTGGCCAGTTCGCGCTGGATGAGATCGAGCTCGTCGCGGTGATGCACGGTGAGGCCGCGCGGCCAGTCGGTGTCTTTTGCATATTTCCACGGCTCGTCGGTGACCACGACGACACGGCTGGCGCCTTCGGCCGCGACCTGTCGCGCGATCTGCGGCACCGTCAGCCCGCCGTCATTGGCCTGGCCGCCGGTCATCGCCACCGCGTCGTTGTAGAGCACCTTGTAGGTCATGGTGGTGCGCGAGGCGATGGCCGAGCGGATGGCGAGAATGCCGGAATGGTTATAGGTGCCGTCGCCGATGTTCTGGAACACGTGCGGGCGGTTGGAGAACGGCGCCTCGCCGACCCAGTTGGCGCCCTCGCCGCCCATCTGCGTGAAGCCCAGCGTCTTGCGCTCCATCCACTGCGCCATGTAGTGGCAGCCGATGCCGGCATAGGCGCGGCTGCCCTCGGGCACGCGCGTCGAGGTGTTGTGCGGGCAGCCGGAGCAGAAATAGGGAATGCGTGCGGCGACGTCGCTGGTCTCGGTGAGCGCCTTCTGCGCCGATTTGAGCCGCGCGACGTTGGCGGCAAGTTCGTCGTTCGGCGCCGTGCGCAACAGCCGCTCGCCGATGCAGATGGCGACGTCGTTGGGATCGAGCGCACCCTTGACCGGGAACAGCCAGTTGCCCTGCTCGTCCTTCTTGCCGATGCAGACGGGCTGGTTGGCGGTGCCGTAGAGCTCCTCGCGCACCTGCACTTCGATCAGCGAGCGCTTCTCCTCCACGACGATGATGAGGTCGAGGCCCTTGGCGAATGCGGCGAGCTCGGCGCGCGAGATCGGCCAGGGGCAGCCGATCTTGAACAGGCGCAGGCCGAGATTGTTGCATTTGACTTCGTCGAGACCGAGCTCGTCGAGCGCCTGGCGCACATCGAGATAGGCCTTGCCGGTGGTGATGACGCCGATCTTCGCGTTCGGCCCGCCGGAGGTGACGATCTTGTTGAGCTTGTTGGCGGCGAGGAAGGCGAGCATCGCGTCGCGCTTGAAGTCGTGCAGGCGCGCTTCCTGGCCGAGGATGGTATCGACGAGACGGATGTTGAGCCCGCCGTCGGGCATGGCGAAATCGGTGGGCGTGACGATCTGCACGCGCTCGAGGCTGCCGTCGGCGACGCCGGTCGACTCCACCGTCTCGTGCATGCATTTGAGCGCGGTCCAGGTGCCGGTGAAGCGCGACATGGCCCAGCCGTAGAGCGCGTAGTCGATGATCTCCTGCACGCCGGCGGGGTTGAGGATCGGCATCATCACGTCGACGAAATGAAACTCGGACTGATGCGCGGTGGTGGAGGATTTGGCGGTGTGGTCGTCGCCCATCAGCGCGATGACGCCGCCATGCTTGGACGTGCCGGCGAGATTGGCGTGGCGGAAGACGTCGCCGGAGCGGTCGACGCCCGGGCCCTTGCCGTACCACATGCCGAACACGCCATCGAACTTGCCCTCGCCGCGCAGTTCGGCCTGCTGCGTGCCCCAGAGCGCGGTGGCGGCGAGTTCCTCGTTGATGCCGGGCTGGACCTTGACGTCGGCGGCGGTGAGATGGCGCCCGGCTCGCATCATCTGCTGGTCGAGGCCGCCGAGCGGCGAGCCGCGATAGCCGGTGACATAGCCCGCGGTATTGAGGCCGGCGCGCCGGTCGCGCTCCTTCTGCATCAGCAAGGCGCGCACGAGCGCGTGATAGCCGGTGACCAGCACATGCGACTGGGCCACGTCGTATTTATCGTCGAGGCTGACGGGTCGGAGGGTCATTCAACTGGCCTTCAGGCGCCCCAGGGTAACAGCCGGCAGGGGGCTAGCATATAGGACAGAGCGGCGCGGGGCGGAAGCGAATAACGCCAGATAATTCAACAGTCTGTGTTCGTTTCACAGCGCTCGCGCGCACGGCAAGGAAGTTGCGGCGTGGCCTGCCGGCGCGCATTTTGGCGCATTGCAGCAGGCGCCCTGCAAGCCGGTGCGGGGTGACTGGCCAAATCCGGCACGCCCTGTATAGCTAGCGCGCCGGAATCACCCCTGATGTTGCAATCCCCTTCCCGCACAATCGAAACCCGCAGTTCCTGGCTGGTCGCCGCGGTGGCGCTGTTCGTCATCACCATGGCGTTCGGCGCCGCCTGGATCACCGCGGTCGCGCTCACGGACATCGCCGCCGAAGTCGGCGGCTCGCGCTCGATCCCGGCGCTGGCGAGCTCGCTCGCCTGGCTCGGTTCCGGCGCCGGCGGCATTCTCATGGGAAGGATCGGCGACCGTATCGGCACGCGCTGGACGGTGGTCTGCGGCGCGCTGATGATCGCGCTCGGTCTTGCCATCTCCACCTTGGGGGTGCCCTGGCCCTTGTGGATCGGCCATGGCCTGTTCATCGGCCTGATCGGTCTCGGCGGCATCAATGCACCGCTCTACATCTACATCAGCCGCTGGTTCGACCGCCGCCGCGGCTCGGCGCTGGCGCTGATCTCCAGCGGCGGCTATCTCGCCGGCGCGATATGGCCGCCGGTGTTCGAGCGCGCCATCGTCGCGATCGGCTGGCGCGGCACGATGCTGTGGTACGCGCTCGGCATAGCAGTCCTCGTCACGCCGCTGGCGCTGTGGATCTTCCGTGACCCGCCGCAAGAGATCGAGCACGTATCGTCGACGGGTGGCGCCGGCGGTCCGGCGCGCGTGCTCGGCTGGCCGCCCAATCTGGTATTCGGCACGATGTGCTGCGCGGCGGTCTTTTGCTGCATGGCGATGTCGATGCCGCAGGGGCACCTGGTCGCCTTCTGCAGCGACCTCGGCATTGCCAGCTCGGTCGGCGCAATGATGCTGTCGGTGCTGCTCGGCACCGCCTTCGTCAGCCGGCAGATCTGGGGCGCGATCTCCGACCGCATCGGCGGGCTGGCGACGGTGCTGATCGGCTCGGGCTGGCAATGCTCGGCGATGATCGCCTTTCTGCTCACGCAGGACACCGCCGGCCTGTTCACGGTGTCGGCCGCCTTCGGGCTCGGCTTCGCCGGCATCATCCCGGCTTACGTGCTGGCGATCGGCGAACTGTTCCCGGCGCGCGAAGCCTCGTGGCGCATTCCGACGCTGCTTCTGTTCAGCGGCAGCGGCATGGCGCTCGGCGGCTGGCTCGCCGGCGCGCTCTACGACCATTTCGGCTATTACCAGCCGGCCTTCGCCGCCGGCATCGTCGCCAACATTCTCAATTTCCTGGTGGTCGGCACGCTGGTGATGCGCCAGCGCTGGCACGCGGCCTTCGCCTAATCCGGCTGCGCCGGGCTGATCAGGCGCGCGCCGAGCAGGATACCGAGCGCGATAAATCCGGTGATCGCCGCGATCCAGGTGCCGGCCGCCGCCATGCCGGCGGTGCTCGCCCAAGCGATCGAGGAAAAGGCCTCAGCGAATGTCGCCAGCCGCGACGAGGTTTGCCGGCGACGAAACTGGCTGCGCTTGGCCTGCGCGCGGAAACAGAGCTGGATGCCGGTGGCGGCGCCGGCAGAGGCGAGCACGCCGAGGAGCACCACGATGCCCGCCCAGGCCGACATCAAGGCCAGCCCCACGATCATGGGCGCGAAGATCGCGGCAACGGCGCCGAGCACCGCTTCGACCTTGGCCACGGTGACCGCGTAGCGGCCGATCGGTGCCGTGCCGATCATGTCGGGCGCGTCCTCGCCGGAGATCGACAGCCAGGCGAGGCCGCCGCCGAGCTGACCCGCCGCCATCACCACGACCGGAATGAGAACCACATAGGTGGCGGTGCCGGAGCGGAAGGTGACCCAAAGGAACAGCGCCGGCGGCAGCAGATAGAAGATCTGCATCAATGTCTGCGAGATCAGCCAGGGATCGCGGATGAGCAGCGTCCACTCCTTGCGCCGCAGCACCGCGCCCTGTGAGCGCAGGCGGAAGCGTCTGGCGCCGCGCGGCTTGCGCGTCGCGCCGAAGCCGACGCCGGCCGCGGCCACCGCATTCTCGCCGAAGCTGCCGGCGAAACCGGCGATGGTGGCGGCCAGCAACAGCGCCGTCAGCAGCATCACCGAGAAAAGCGCAACCGGGTCACCGAGCACCGCGCGCGCCGGCCACCAGAACAGGCTTTCCGCCGCGGGAACGTGGCCGCGCATCCATGCCGATTGCAGCGCCGTGAACCGCGACAGATTGCCGGAGGAGAAGATCGCCGCCAGTTGCAGGCCGATCACGAAAGCGGCGCCGATCACGGCGGCGACGATCTGGGCGATCATGCGCGTGCGCCGCGCGCCGATGAGGCGGAACAGCGCGAAGGTCAACACCAAAGCGATTGTCGTCGCCATGGCGCCGACGGCGCCGACCACGCCATAAGCGGCGATCCAGGCGAAACCGCCGCGCCACGCCAGCACATTGATGAAGGGCGCGGCAAGCAGCAGCGCGAGGAGAACCACCGAGCCGGCGATCCGCGCCATGCGCACGGCGAAGACTTGGCGCGACGGCGCGGGCGCGGTGAGGATCAGGTCGAGGTCGGAGCGCGTGTAGAAGGCCCGCGTCACCGATTCCATCGCCTGCGACAGCAGCAGCGACCACGCCAGGATCAAGGTGGCGGTCACGCCGATCAGCATCGGCATGTCGGGTGCGACGCGGGCGTCGGCGTAGGCGGCGACGATCCAATAGGCGAAGAGATGCAGGAAAGCGGCAAAGACGATCAACGCGATCGTTGCCGTGCGCACGCGCGAGCGACCGCCTGCGGTCATCAGCGACAGCCAATCGCGCCAGCTCAGCCGGATTTCATGGCCGGCAAACCAGGTAAGCGTTGCCGGCTCGCTCACGCGGCTTCCTCCGCCACCAGCGTGAGGAAGGTGTCCTCCAGGCTCGCCGCCGTGACGCCGGTCTTATGGCGCAGCTCGTCGAGCGTGCCTTCCGCGATCAGCCTGCCGCCGGCGATGACGCCGATGCGGTCGGCCATGCGCTCGGCGACCTCAAGAATATGCGTGGTCATGATCACGGTGCCGCCGGCGGCGACGCGCTCGCGCAGCACGTTCTTCACCTGACGGGCGGAGCCCGCATCGAGGCCGGTGAGCGGCTCGTCGAGGATGATGAGCTTGGGGTCGTGCACCAGCGCGCCGGCGAGCGCCACCTTCTGCCGCATGCCCTTGGAGAAGCCCTCGCAGCGCTCATGCGCGTGCGGCACAAGACCGAGCCAGTCGAGCAGTTCGCGCGCGCGGCGCTCCGCCTCACGCGCATCGATGCGCCAGAGCCCGGCGACGAATTCGAGATATTCGAAGGGGGTGAGCTTGTCGTAGATCATCGGCTCGTCGGAGAGCCAGGCGGTGATCTGCTTGGCGGCGACCGGGTCGGCGAGCGCGTCGATGCCGTCGATCGCGATCGAGCCGGCATCGGGCCGCAGCAGGCCGACCACCATGCGCAGCGTTGTGGTCTTGCCGGCGCCGTTGGGGCCGACGAGACCGTAGAACTCGCCGCCGTAGACGGTGAGATCGAGCGCATCGACCGCCGGCCGATCGAAACGCTTGGTCAGACCGCGCAGCGCGAGCGCGATGGGACGTGAGGAATTCTGCATGACGCCTGCCGCTGGGTTTCGCCTGGCATCTCTTTACACGGCAAGTTCTTGCGGCAGTGTAAATCGGACAAATGTCGCTTTCGCGTTAAGCTTTTGGTGGGGTTAACCACTCCCCCGTCATTGCGGGGCGCGCAGGAAGTGCGCGCGCCCGGAATCCATAACCCCTGCTGCGGCGCATGGATTCCGGGTTCGCCGCGGAGATTACCATCGGGCCGCGCTTCGCACGGACCCGTTGGCGGCGCCCCGCAATGACAGTTAGATTTTCGGCACCAGGTCGAACATCGCCGCGCCAAAGGTCTTGCGCGCGTCGTGCAACAGCGGCTGCACCGCTTCGACGAAGGCGGCGTGCTGCCGCGCGCTCAGTTCCACGATCTCGCATCCGGCATCGGTGATGACGCGGCGCGCCTGCGCGTGCTCGGCCTCGGTGAGCTTGCGCTGAAACTGCACCGCCTCGCTGACCGCGACCTGCATCGCCCGCTGCAATGCGGGCGGCCAGCCGTCAAAGGCGGCGCGGTGCAGGAAGATCGGCCGCGACACATAGAAGTGCGAGGTGAGCGTGTGGAACTTATGATAATTGTGCACGCCGTAGGTGACGGTGTTGGCGAGCGGGTTCTCCTGCGCATCGAGCGAGCCGTCCCTGACCTTGGCGATCGCCTCGGTGAGGTCGAGCCGCAGCGCCACGGCGCCGAGCAGTTCGAAGGTGCGTTTCTGCACGTCACTCGGCAGCACGCGGATGCGCATGCCCTTCATGTCGGCCGGCGCGTGGATCGGGCGCAGCCGGTTGGAGATGTGGCGGAAGCCGTTCTCGAACCAGCCGAGGACGCGGAAATTCGAGCGCGCCTCGATCCTCTCGACCAGCAATTGGCCGAGCGCACCGTCCATGGCGGCGCGCGCCTGCGCGTTATTGGAAAACAGGAACGGCAGATCGACGAAGCCGAGCTCCGGCACCCGATCGCTCAGATAGCTCGACGACTGGTAACCGAGGCTCAGCACGCCGCTTTCCACCAGCCAGAGAATGTCCTCGGCGCGGTAGCCGAAATCCAAAATGTTCCAGACATATTTGATATCGACATCGGCGCCGAATTCGGCGGTCAATTTGTCGCCGATGAGCTGCAACGCCTTGCTGAAGCCGGTCGACGGCGGCCCGTAGCCGCCCATGCGGATTTGAATCGGTGTGCTCATGGGTCCTCGCGCGAGTTCCTCTATAGAGGGCGGTGGCGAACTGGCCAAGCGCACGCCATATGCTAGGGTTGAAACAGCGTCACGGGAGAACGCCATGAACACACGCGCCAAGGTGGCCAAGATTTCACAGGATAAAATCTCCGACGCCGAGTGGGAGGCGCGGGTCGATCTCGCCGCCGTCTATCGGCTGGTCGCCCATTACGGCTGGGACGACGTGATCTACAACCACGCCTCCATGCGGGTTCCGGGCGAGCCGCGCCATTTCCTCATGAAGCGGCACGAGCTGCTCTATACCGAGGTGACCGCGTCCAACCTGGTGAAGGTGTGCATGGACGAGGACCTCGACGAGAAGGCGGGCGTCAACCGCCCCGGCTTCACGCTGCATGGCGGCGTGCTCGCCGCGCGGCCGGACGTCAATTGCGCGCTGCATGTGCATACGCCGACGGGGATGGCGATCGGCGCGATCAAGCATGGCTTGCGCATGCTGTCGCAACAGGCGGTGCGCTTCTACGGCGCCATCGGCTACCACGCCTATGAAGGTATCACCGAGGATTTCGGCGAGCGCGAGCGGCTCAATCGCGACCTCGGGCAGAACCGGGTGATGATCCTGCACAATCACGGCCTGCTCAGCGTGGGCAAGAGCGCGCGGGATGCTTTCGTGCTGATGTACCACCTGATCGAGGCGGCGGACATCCAGCTACGGCTGGAGGCGACCAATGACGAGCTGATCGAGATTCCGCCGGAGATCTGCGCCAAGACGGTGGCGCAATACGAAAAGCACGACGCCGGTCGCGGGTCCGCCGACTGGGCGGCCTATCTGCGCATGCTCGACAAAGAGGACCGCAGCTACCGGAGCTGAGGGGCCGCAACCCTCGGCTGCGGGTCTGCTGGCCCGCCAAATGGCCGATTTTCGACAATAACCGCCCTCCCGGATGCCCCGAACCGCTTTGCGCAGGCGGTTCCAGGGGCTAATCTCGCAAAAATACGTTGCGGGGGGAGGGACCGTCATGACCGCTGCCATCAAGGCGCTTTTTATTGGCGCCTTTATTGTCGTCATCGCGTTGACCGGCGCCACTTTATGGAAGATCGCCAAGCCCAATGACGAGGTCGCCAAGCAGGTGGCCTCGCTCGACAGCAGGATCGCGGCCACCAATGCGACGCTGGGCAAAGTGCAGAGCGCGGTGAGCGCCGGGGGCGTCGAGGAAAAACTCGCCAAGCTCAACGCCGAGGTCGAAAAGACCAACGCCGCTTTGGCCAAGGTGCAGACGGCGGCAAGCAACAGCGCCGGCATCGACGACAAGCTCGCCGCGCTCGCCGCCAAGATCGATAAGACCAATGCGGCGCTCGCCGACATGCAGAAGGGCGAGTTGCTCAAGACCGTGGCCGACAAGCTCGACGCGCTCAACGCTGGCCTCAAGGCCACGGACGCCTCGCTCGCCAGCGTCACCAAGGCGATCCCGCAAAGCGGCCTCGACAGCAAACTCGACGCCATCGCTGGCAAGCAGGGCGACCTCAACACCAAGCTCGAGGCCCTCGGCACCAAGCAGAGCGATCTCGACGGCAAGATTGCCGCGCTCGATACCAGCCTGAAGAGCGCCAACGCGTCGCTCGATACGATCAAGAAGACCGCGCCGAACGAGAACCTGAGCGCGCAGCTCGATGCGGTGGGCGCGCAGGTCAAGAGCCTGAACGATGTCGTCGCCGCGCTGAAAAAGACGAGCGCCGGCGCCAACGCCGACCAGAGCGCCGCGCTGACCGAAGCGGTCGGCGACCTGAAAAAGAACATCGACTCGGCCTCGGCGCTGAGCAGCAAGCTCGCCGATCAGGCGGCCAAGCTGGAAGACGCGGCCAAAGCCGCCGCCAAGCCGACGCCGCCCGAACTGATGGTGGTCTATGTGCACCTGCCGAACGAGCAGCAGATGCCGCAGGCGACCAACACGGTGACCCCGCTCAGCGTGCACTTCGAGCACATCGGCGGCACCAAGGACAACGGCCAGGCCAAGGCGATGATCAGCAAGCTTAAGGACATCATCAAGGGCCGTAAGACCTGCACGATTTCGGTCGTCGGCTACGCCGACACGCTGGGCAGCGACAATGTGAATCTCGACATCTCGAAGAAGCGCGCCGCCAATGTCGCGGCGGAATTGAAGGCGGCCTTCGCGGGGACGGGCGTGCAGATCAACCAGGCGGCCTGGGGCGAGCGGCGGCTGCAGGACTGGACTCCGGACCGCACGCCGAGCCTCGCCAACCGCCGCGTCGACATCGCGGTCGAGTGCAAGGGGTAGCAAGACGGCGCGGCCGCTTGGCCGCGTCGACATTCAAGCGAGCGCCGAGAGCCACGCCACCACCAGATCGGCGATGGCCTCGTCGCTCATGCCTTGTCCCTTGAGTGAATGCCACGTCCTGAACTGCACGGCGTGGCGCAGGGTCAGCGCGACGTGCTCGCGCCGTCGGCCGGTCGCCCGCTGCGTTGCCGCCAAGTCGGTGGCGATCGCTTTGACATAGTCGCGAAATTTCTTCATCGGCGCGCGTAGCGCCGGCACCTGCGCCTCGTCGCGATGCGCGGCGAGCCACATCCGCTCGGTCCTGCGGTAATAGGCATAGAGCGCGCGCAGTGCCGCGCGGACGCGCGCCGGCGCATGGGTCACATCGCGCCAGGCGGTGGGATCGGGCGGCGGATGGTCGAGCAGCCATTGCGACGTGCAGGCTGCAAACAGCGCGGTCTCGTCGGGAAAATGCCGGTAGACGGTAAGCCGTTGTACCCCGGCGCGCTCGGCCACCGCGCTGATGGTCGTCTTGCCGGGGCCGAGCTCCTCATGCAGCGCCACGGTGGCTGCGACAATTCGCGCACGCGTGGCGTCACGCAATTCCGCCCGCTTCTTCAAGGTGTAAGAGCGCGCCTCCATTTGACTGAACATATATGTTCAATCAAATCTTGACAAGCCCCGAGCGGGCGGTCTATCCGCGCGCAGCAAGTGAACAATAGTGTTCACCGAAATTGACCCGAAAGGAGAGAGTGTCATGAGCCAGCAAAGCATGGCCGAGCGCAACCGGGCGACCGTCGCCTATTTCCTCGAGCAGACCCATTCCGGCAATTTTGCCGCGGTCGACGAGACCGTGGCGCCGGGCATCGTCACGCACGGCTTTCCTTGCCACAGCCCGCAAAGCCGCAAGGAGTACAAGCAGTTCTTCGAGGACTTCAACGCGGCCTTCTCCAACATGGAGTATCGCACGCTGGCGCTGGTGGCCGACGACGCCCATGTCGCCGCGCGCTTCTTCGTCGGCGTCGACCACACCGGCACGTATAACGGCATCGCGCCGACCGAGCCGGCGCGTGGAGTTCACCGGATTTGGGCTCTACCGACTCGAAGGCGGACAAATCGCGGAAACCTGGCTGCAGCTCGATGCCGTCAGCTTTCTCGGCCAGATCGGCGCGCTCGCGCAGGCGGCGTGAGCAGGGTCGCTCCCCGCACCGAGAGTTTGAATCGACTCCCACCCGATTGTCGCCGCGCCGCGGCGACAATCGACCTCCCCGTTTCAGGGGGAGGCAAGAAGAAGATCATCCCCAGCGCCAGAAGTCGCGGCCCTCCTCGCGCATGAAGCGCGCGAGCACCATCTTGTGCACCTCGGAGGCACCGTCGACCAGGCGCGCGGCGCGGGCGGCGCGGTAGATCCATTCGAGGATCGTGTCCTTGGAGTAGCCGCGCGCGCCGTTGACCTGGATGCCGACGTCCGCCGCCTGATGCAGCGTATCGGCCACCTGGATCTTGGCCATCGAGACTTCCTTGCGCGCGCGCGAGCCCTGGTCGAGCTTCCAGGCCGCGTGCATGGTGAGCAGGCGACCGATCTCGATCTGATGCGCCACCTCGCCGAGCTTGACCTGGATGTTCTCGCGGTCGGCGAGCCTGACGCCGAAGGCCTCGCGCTGGCCGACATAATCCTGCGCGATCTCCATGCAGCGCTTGGCCCAGCCGAGCCAGCGCATGCAATGCGTCAGGCGCGCCGGGCCGAGCCGGATCTGCGTCACGCGCAGGCCGTCGCCCTCGTTGAGCAGCACGTTCTCCGCCGGGATTTCCAGCCCGTCATACTCGATCTCGCAATGGCCGCCGTGCTCCTCCGGTCCCATGATGGGAATGCGGCGCGCGATGCGCCAGCCTGGCTGGTCCTTGTGATAGAGGAAGCCGGTCAAGCCGCGGCGCGGATCGTCCGAGGTGCGCGCGATGAGGATGAAATTCGCCGCGCCGTCGGCGCCGGTGATGAACCATTTGCGGCCGCGGATGATATAGCGATCACCCTTCTTCTCGGCACGCGTCAGCATCATGCCGGGATCGGAGCCGGCGCCCGGATGCGGCTCGGTCATGGCGAAGGCCGAGCGCACCTTGCCGGCGACCAGCGGGCGCAGGAACCATTCTTTCTGTTCCGCCGTGCCGGCCTTGGCGAGCAGGTTCATGTTGCCGTCGTCGGGCGCCATGCAGTTGATGGCGAGCGGGCCGAAGATCGAGCGCGCCGCCTCCTCGTAGATCGCCGCCCAGGCGACGATGGGCAATTCCATGCCGCCGAATTCCTTCGGCGACTGCGGCGCCCACAGACCCGCCGCGCGCGCCTTCTCGCGCACCGGCTCGAGTCGCTCGGGCGGGATGTTCTCGTAGTCGGAGAAATTTTCGGGGTCGGCCTCCAGCGGCAGCACATGCTCCTCGACGAAGGCGCGCACGCGCAGGCGGATGTCTTCGTGTTCGGAGGATAACGTGAAATCCATGGCACGGCCTTTCTTCGTCCCTCCCCTGAAAGGAGAGGGATATTGCGCATCACCCTTTGATCTGCACCACCTGCCCGCCATCGACCAGGATGGTGGCGCCGGTGATGTAGCTGCCAGCCTCCGAGGCCAGGAGCAGCAGCGCGCCGTCGAGATCGCCGGCCGCGCCGAAGCGGCCCATGGGGATATCGCGCTTGATGGCGTTACCTGCCTCGCTCATCAGGTAGCTGTCATTGATTTCGGTCACGAACCAACCGGGGGCGATGGCGTTGACGCGTACCCCCTTGAAGGCAAGCTCCAGCGCCAGCGCCTTGGTGGTCTGGATCACCGCCGCCTTGGCCACCGCATAAGCCGCGGTGCCCTTGGCCACGCCGAAGCCGAGCACCGACGAAATATTGATGATCGAACCCCGCTTCTGCGCCGCCAGCATGCGGCGCGCGGCCTCCTGCGCGTTGTGGAAGACGGCGTCGAGATCGATGCCCAGCACCTTGCGCCATTCCTCCGGCGTCACCTCCACCGCGCGCGTGGGCGACTGGGCGATGCCGGCATTGTTGACGAGGATGGTGACGGTGCCGAAGGCAGCCTCCGCCGCATCGAAGGCGGCAGCCATGGCGGCGCGGTCGGTGACGTCGGCCTCGACGGCGATGGCCCTGCCGCCGGCCGCCGTGATCTCATCCTTCAGCGCTTGCAACCGCTCGGCGCGCCGCGCCACCAGCGCCACGGCGGCGCCGTTGTCGGCGAGCGCCTTGGCGAATTGCACGCCGAGACCGCTGGAGGCGCCGGTCACCAGCGCCGCGCGGTCCTTCAGGCTGAACATGTCGGCGGCTTTCATGGCTAGCCTTATACACATGCCGCACCGCCCTATGGAATAGGCAGGGTGCCCCGCGTAGCGTCACCGGGGATCAGCGAACGATTCGGACCTCGGCGTGAAACGGCTGCTGCAGGCCACCATCAATAGCTGGCACGGGCTCGTGGCCTGTGCGCGCTCGGAAGCGGCGTTCCGCGAGGAACTGGCGCTGTTGGTGGTCGGGGTGCCGCTCGCCTTCTATCTCACGCGCGATGCGGGCGAGCGCTTCGCGCTGATCGGCGTGCTGGTGTTCGTGCTGATCGTCGAACTGCTCAACACCGCGATCGAGAAGCTCGCCGATCGCGTGACTGTCGACACCGATCCGCTGATCAAGCGTGCCAAGGACATGGGCTCGGCCGCGATCTTCCTGTCGTTGCTCGCGGCCGGTGCGCTGTGGCTCTGGGCGCTCGCCGCGCGCGTCTGGCCCTGACGTCATTTTCCGTCATTCCGGGGCCGACGCTTTAAGCGCGGTTACGCGCGTCTTCGACGCGCTATGGCGGCGTCCCGGAATGACAAGCCTATTTCTCACGCCGCCGCGAGGATGCGCCGCACCTCCGGCCAGCTTTGCGCGCCGAAGGTGGCAAGATCATTGGCAAGCTGCGGCGGAAACCATTGCATGAAGGCCGGCTGAAAACTCGGGCGCGCCTGCACCCGCGCGAACCAGTCGGTGAGCCGCGGGCGGCTCTTGGTCCACATCTCCGCCATGCCCATCATGGCGAGCCGGTTGACGTAAGGGGCCATGCCGATATCGGCGAGCGAGAACGTTTCGCCGGCAAGCCAGGGTTCCACGGCGAGCGCGTCCTCCATCTTCTGCAGATAACGGTCGTAGAGCAGGAACGGCCGCGCGATGCCGGGCGCGGCGAAGCCGAGCGTGACGATCTCCTTCTTGCGCGCGTGCCAGGTCGGCGTCACCGACTGCGGCGGCGTGCTGGAAAGAAAGCGCGCCACGCCCTCCTCGCCCAGCCGCGCGACCGTGTGGCGGTGGGTGCAGGCGAAGGTGACCTCGGCGCAGGCCGGATGCATCTCCTCGTCGACCGCCTTGGTCCACAGCCGCATGCGGTAGCGGTCGAAGGCGTCGGCCGGTTTCAGCGCTGGTTCCGGGAAGACCTCGTCGAGATATTCGCAGATCACCGTGGACTCGACGAGGACCTTGTCGTCATGCACCAGCGTCGGCACCACCGCCTTGGGATTGAGCTTCATATAGGTGGGGTCGAACTGGTCGCCCTTGAGAATGTCGAGATAATAACCCTTCCACGGCAGTCCCTTTTCCGCCAGCACCAGCCGCACCTTGGCGGCGCAGACGGACGATCCGTGATGATAAAGCTCGAGCATCGGCCTCTCGTTTCTTATCCCTCCCCCGACGGGGGAGGGATCAGGAAGATCAACCCCCATAAAGCGCATGCGGCAGGGCGCTCGCAAGCCCGGGCACGAACCACAAGACGACGAGCGCGACGAGCTGAATCGCGACGAACGGAATAATGCCGACATAGATGTGCCGCGTGGTGATCTCCGGCGGGGCGACGCCGCGCAGATAGAACAGCGTCGGCCCGAGCGGGGGATGCATGTAGGAGGTCTGCAGGTTCACTGCCATGAGGATGCCGAGCCAGACCGGATCGACGCCGGGCATCTTCAACAGCGCCGGCGCCACGATCGGCACCACCACGAAGATGATCTCGAAGGCATCCATCACGAAGCCGAGCAGGAAGATCGCCAGCATCACCGCCAGCAGCGCGCCGTCGACGCCGCCCGGCAGGTTGGTGAGCGCGGCGTGCACCAGCATGTCGCCGCCGAGCGCGCGGAACACCAGGCTGAACACGGTGGCGCCGATGAGGATGAGGAAGATCATGGCGGTGATCTGCGTGGTCTTGTCGACCACCGGGCGGAGCACGTCGCGCAGCCGCGTCTTGCGCGCGGCGAGCAGGATGGCGCCGACGGCGCCGACCGCGGCCGCCTCGGTCGGGGTCGCCACGCCGAGAAGGATCGAGCCGAGCACCGCGGCGATCAGAATGACCGGCGCCAGCAGCGCTTCGACCAGGCTGCCGGCGGAGCGCGGGGCGTCCGCGCTGATCGGCGGACAGCTTTTCGGACGCCACAGCGCCATGGCGACGAGATAGGCGAGATAGAGGCCGACCAGCAGCAGCCCGGGCAGCACCGCGCCGGCGAAGAGATCGCTGACCGACACTGTGCGCGGCGCGAAATTGCCCTGCGCGAGCTGAGCGGCCTGATAGGCATTGTTGAGCTGGTCGCCGAGCACCACCAGCACGGTCGAGGGCGGGATGATCTGCGCCAGCGTCGCCGAGGCGGCGACGGTACCGGCCGCAAGCCGCGGGTCGTAGCCGTGGCGCAGCATCGCCGGCAGCATGATCAGCCCCATGGTCACCGCGGTGGCGCCGACGATGCCGGTCGAGGCGGCGAGCAACGCGCCGACCAGCACGACGGAAACGCCAAGCCCCCCGCGCAACCGCCCGAACAACCGACCCATCCGCTCCAGCAAATCCTCGGCGATGTGCGATTGTTCCAGCATCACGCCCATGAACACGAATAAGGGAATCGCCAGCAGCACCTCGTTGGTGATGACACCGAAGATGCGCTGCGGCAGCGCGCCGAGAATCGCCAAGTCCATGGCGCCGGCGAGATGGCCGAGCCCAGCGAAAGTGAGCGAGACACCGGCGAGCGTCAGCGCCACCGGATAGCCCGCCATCAGCGCGGCGATGACCGCGACGACCATGAGGATGGCGAGGGTGTCGGCCACGTTAATCCCTCCCCTTCAGGGGAGGGTGGCTCCGAGCATAGCGCGGAGCCGGGTGGGGTAAGCTGTGCATTAAGCGCCCCCACCCGGCGGCCTGCGGCCGCCGCCCTCCCCCGCTAGCGGGGCAGGGATCAGAAAAGAGGCCGCCCTGATCGCCTGCGCCACGCCCTGTAGAGCCATCAGTGCGGCGAACAGCGGGATCAGCGTCTTGAGCAGAAAGACCAATGGCACGCCGCCCATTTCCTGCGAGCGCTCCAGGATCGCCCAGGAGCGCGCGGCATAGGGCACCGACAGCCACAACAGCACCAGCGCGAAAGGCATGAGCAGCAGCAGGCTGCCGACGAGATCGATGACGGCGCGCGTGCGCGGCGCGGCATATGCGTAGAACACGTCGACCCGAACATGCCCGCCGACGGCGAGCGTCCAGGCCGCCGCCAGCATGATCAGCGTGGCATGGCCGTAGATCACCGACTGGGTCAGCCAGATCGAGCCGAAGCTGAACACATAGCGCGCGAGAACGAGCGCGAACTGTACGAGCACGATGGCCAACGCCAACCAGGCCGCAGCGCGGCCGATGGCGCGGGTCAGGCGGTCGATACGGTCGGCAAGCGTGATCATGGTCATCGAGAACCACCCCGGCTGTCATGCCCCGCGAAGGCGGGGCATCCAGTAACCCCGGTAGGCATTATAATGGCACATGCCGGGAATACTGGATCATCCGCTTTCGCGGATGATGACATCGGCGGTGTGTTTCAGCTAATTTCATCGCATGGCCCACGACCACAGCCACGACCACGATCATTCCGAGCTCTCCGACACGCAGTTGCGCGTGCGCGCGCTGGAGACGGTGCTGACCGAGAAGGGCTATGTCGATCCGGCGGCGCTCGATGCCATCGTCGAGGCCTATGAGACCCGCATCGGCCCGCGCAACGGCGCCGCCGTCGTGGCCAAGGCCTGGTGTGATCCCGCCTTCAAGCAGGCGCTGCTCGAAGACGGCTCCAAGGCGGTGGCGACGCTCGGCCATGTCAGCCGCACCGGCGATCATCTGGTCGTGGTCGAGAACACGCCGCAGCGGCACAACATGGTCGTGTGCACGCTGTGCTCTTGCTATCCGTGGGAAATGCTCGGCCTGCCGCCGGTCTGGTACAAGTCGGCGCCCTATCGCGCGCGCTCGGTCAAGGACCCGCGCGGCGTGCTGGCGGATTTCGGCGTGACGCTGCCGGCCGGCACCGAAATTCGCGTTTGGGATTCGACTGCCGAGACCCGCTTCCTGGTGCTGCCGATGCGCCCGGCCGGCACCGAGGGCTGGAGCGAGACGCAGCTCGCCGAACTGGTCACGCGCGACAGCATGATCGGCACCGGATTGCCGAAGCAACCGGGAGCGGCGACATGAACCCCTTTTCGTCATTCCGGGGCGCGCCGAAGGCGCGAACCCGAAATCCAGAGGCAGGCATGATGATTGTACTGGATTCCGGGTTCGCGGGCTCCGCCCGCGCCCCGGAATGACGAGGTGAACAATGGACGGCATCCACGACATGGGCGGCATGGACGGCTTCGGCAAAGTCGAGCCGGAGCCGGACGAGCCGGTGTTCCACGACGCCTGGGAAGGCCGCGTCGCCGCGCTGCAACGCGCCATGGCCTATGCCGGCGCCTGGCAGATCGACCACGCGCGCTATGCGCAGGAGCGGCTGCCGCCCCTCACCTATCTCGCCGCCTCCTATTACCAGAAATGGCAACTGGCGATGGAGACGAATGTGCTGGAGCGCGGCCTTGCCGGCGCGCAAGAGCTTGCGGCCGGTCACGCGCAGTCGCCGGGCAAGACGCTGAAGCGCAAGCTCGCGCCCGCCGAGGTGCCCGAGAAACTCACGCGCGGCTCGTTCTTCCGCCCGCCGCCGGCGCCGGCGCGCTTTGCGCCCGGCGACCGCGTGCGCACCAGGAACATTCATCCGGCGACGCACACACGGCTGCCGCGTTACGCCCGCGACAAGCTGGGCAGGGTCGAGCGCTGTCACGGCTGCCACACCTTCCCGGATTCGATCGCGCTCGATCAAGGCGACAATCCGCAATGGCTCTACACCGTGGTGTTCGAGGGCCGCGACTTGTGGGGCGCCGATGCCGATCCCCTGCTCACGGTATCGATCGACGCCTTCGAGCCCTATCTGGAGCCGGCATGATCAACTCCACCGCCGCGCGCCGCGCAACGAGCGAAGTCCCGAGCATCCCGCGCGACGCCGACGGGCCGGTGTTCCGCGAGCCGTGGGAGGCGCAGGCCTTTGCGCTTGCCGTGGCGCTGCACGAACGCGGCATCTTCACCTGGGCCGAATGGGCGGCGGCGCTCGCCGCCGAGATCAAGCGCGCGCAAGCGGCCGGCGATCCCGACACCGGCGAGACCTATTACCGGCACTGGCTCGCCGCACTGGAAGGGCTGGTGGCGGAGAAAGGCGTGACCAGCGCCGAGACTTTGCATCGCACGCGCGATGCCTGGGAGCACGCCTGCGAGCGCACGCCGCACGGCAAGCCGATCGAGCTGCGGCAAGAGGATTTCGATTGAACCTGCGTATCGTTCCCGCGCAAGCGGGGCCCAGGGCCACATATCAAGGCTTAAATTCGTCGCCCCTGGAATCCCGTTTGCGCGGAAATGAACGGAGTTTGTTTCGCCTTCCGCTCATCAGTTTTCAAAACAGCCCCATGCGCTCGCTCATCATGTAGCCGGTGAGCAAGGCCACGCCGAACAGAATGATGATGATCGCGGCCGCGCTTTCCACGCCGCGCACGATGATGAGGCCGGCGCCCGGCTTGGCGCTCGCCAGGCGTCCGGCAAAGCCGCGGGCGCCGACTGCGAGCAAGGCGACCGCGGTGACGGTGATCGCGGTGCCCAGCCCCATAACGAAGGTCGAGGCGACGCCGATCCAGAACAGGCCCTGCGCCAGCGCGAACACCAGGACGATGATGGCGCCCGAGCAGGGCCGCAAGCCGACCGCGACCACCGCCGCCAGCCCGCGCTTCAGCCAATGCGGACCTTTCAGTTCCGACGGCTCCGGCGCATGCGCATGGCCCCAGGCCGAGGCCTCCTCTTCATCGTCATGATGGTGGTCGTGGGCATGACTGTGCTCATGCGCGTGGTCATGCGCACGACGGTGGTCATGCTCGTGATGAGGCCCCTGCCGCTCACCTTGCAGCAGATGCAGGAATGAGCGGCCTTTGACCCAGAGCAGCCGCAGGCCGATCAAGACGATCAGTGCATAGCTCACCATTTCGATCGTGCGCACCGTATCGCCCATCGCCTTGGCGGTGGCTCCCAACAACAGGGCGGCCACGGCGACGATAACGATGGCGGTGAGCGCCTGCATGACGGCGGCGGCAAAGGAAAGCACCACGCCGCGCCGCCATGTTTCGTTATTGGCGACCATGTAGGAGGAGATCACCGCCTTGCCGTGACCGGGGCCGGCGGCATGGAAGACGCCGTAGATGAAGGAAATGCCGAGCAGCGCATAGGCGGCGCTGCCGTCGGCCTTGGCGGCGCGGATCAGGTGCGAAAGCTTGAGATAAAAGCGCGCCTGCTCGGCCAGGATCCAGCCGGCGAAGCCGCCGGGCGCCGGCGCCGCGCTCCGATGCAGCCCGAACGGCTGCGCCAGCGCCGGCTCGAACGCGGCGAACAGAATGAGCGCGCCCAGCATCACCAGCGCGCCGCGCGCGAGCACCCATCTCGGCCAGCGGATCACGGGCAGTTCACCATGATCTTGTTGGCGAAGTTCGCGCCCCAATTGGCCGCCGCTTCGGGATTGTCGCTGAGCTTCTTGCCCTCCGCATAAGTCAATTGGCGCGGCCAGGTGACTGTGCCTTTGCAGTCCTTAGGCGCGCCCACGAGCCGCACCGGCATGCCCTTGGCGAATTCAAGCGCGATAAAATAGGTCGGGTCGTAGATTTCCACCGTCAGGTCCTTCGCCTTCACCGGCTGCTTGAACGGCAGGGTGAAGTTGAGCGTCAGGATCGCGTCCTTGTCGTCGAGCCAGTAGTCCGGCAGCGGATCGCCGAAAGCGAGCTTGCCACCGCCGGCGCTCGCATAGGTGAAATAGCCGGCCTCCTTGAGCAATTCGATATTCTGCTTGGCCGCCGGCGCAAGTTCTTCGCGGGTGAGCGCCCCCCTGACCTTGCCCTTCAGGCCCTGCACGGCAAAGGCGGAATACATATCGTCGAAAGTCCAGTGCTGGCGGATGCCGGTGACATTGCCGTCGGCGCCGAAGACGAGCTCGCTCGTCACCTTGATCCAGACATGCGGATGCGCCGCCGCGGGCGCGACGAGCGCGAGACTTGTCAGCACGGCCATGAAAAAGCGCGCGAGCATGCGCCGGCGACCATAGCATGGCGGCCGGCGGCGCAAGCGGACAATCGTGCTGTAACTTTGTAACAAGCGCGGCTTATCGCTAAGGGCAACGGACCAGGATCTTGTTGGCGAATTGCGCGCCCCAGTTCTGCGCCGAGGTGAGGGCATTGAAGAACTGCTCGCCCAGCCGCTGCGACTGGGCGGTCGTGATGTCGTGCGGAAGCTCCACGTCGAGCCGGCAGGCCTGCGGCGCGCCGACGAGCGCGACCGGCGATTTCTTGAGGAATTCGAAATCGACGAAGATGGTCGGATCGTAGATTTCGATCTTCAAGAGCTTCGCCTTCACCGACTGCTTGAACGGCAGCGTGAAATTCAGCACCAGGATCGAATTCTTGTAGTCCAGCCAGTAGTCCGGCAGCGGCGCGCCAAACGACACCTTCTTGCCGTCCGCCGTCGCATAGGTGAAATAATTGTATTCCTTCAGCAACTCGACATTAACCTGGGCGAGCGGCGCCAGTTCCTCGCGGGTGAACGCACCCTTGACCCTGGCATGGACGCCCTGCGTGGCGAAGGCCGAGTACATGTCGTCGAAGGCCCAGTGATGGCGGATGGCGGTGGCGCTGCCGTCGGGCGCATAGACAAGCTCGCTGCGCATCGTCACCCAGACATGCGGGTGCGCCGCCGCGGGCAGGGCAACGCCAGAAACCATGAGGCAGACGAGGGCGGCGCGCAGCGCGGTCATGCGGCGGCACTCTAAGGGGAACTGCGGCGCAATGGTGGCCGTCGCTCACACGCCCTTTTCCGATTGCAACATGCAAGTGCCGCCGTCGCTGAGCTCGATCTGCAGCGTGGCGTGGCCGATCTCGAATTTGTGCTGCAAGTCGTGCCCGACACGCTGCAGGAAGGCGTCGCCCGGATGGCCTTGCGGCGTCACCAGATGACAGGTGAGCGCGGTTTCGGTCGTGCTCATCGCCCAGATGTGCAGGTCGTGCAGGTCGCTGACCTCGGGCAGCGCGCGCAAGAAACGCGCAACAGCCTCGGGATCGATCTTCTCCGGCGCGGCGCCGAGCGCGAGCCGCAGCGCCTCGCGCAGGAGCCGCCAAGTGCCGACCAGGATGACCAGCGAGATCAAAAGGCTCGCCGCGGGATCGAGCCACTGCAAGCCGGTCAGCATGATGCCCCCCGCCGCCACGATCACCGCGACCGAGACACCGGCATCGGCCAGCATGTGCAGGAAGGCGCCGCGCATGTTGAGATCGGATTTGCTGCCGTGCGCGAGCAGCCAGGCCGACAGGCCGTTGATCACCACGGCGATCCCGGCGACGATCATCACCGACACGGTCGCCACCGGCTCCGGCTCGGCGATGCGTTGGATCGCCTCCCAGCCGATAATGCCGACCGCTACCAGCAGGATCAGGCCGTTGGCGAAAGCGGAGAGGATGGAGGCGGCGCGCAGCCGGTAGGTGAAGCGGTTGCTCGGCCGCCAGTCGGCGACGGCAAAGGCGCCCCAGGCGAGCAGCAGGCCCATCACGTCGCCGAAATTGTGTCCGGCATCGGCGAGCAGCGCCAGTGAATTGGCCATCAGGCCGTAGAAGACCTGGGCGATCACCAACACGACATTGAGCGCCGTCGCGATGGCGAAGGCGCGGCCGTAGTTCCCCGGCGCGGGACGGTGGGCGTGGTCGTGATGCGCGTGGCCGCCGTGCAAGGCGCGATTCTCCTCTCCAGGAGCCGAACCTAAGACGTGAAAAAATGAATACTAGAACATCGGACGACCCACACCGTTCGTCCCCGCGCAAGCGGGGACCCAGGAAAAGCCGCCACGCATGCAATTGTGTCGCTGGGTTCCCGCTTGCGCGGGAACGAACGGAGGTTGGGGCTATACCCCCGCCGCGCCGCCGTCGGCGCGCGGATCGTGGCCGCCTTCGAGCGTCCCGTCCGCATGCAACACCACCGCGCCGGCATGGCCCATGATGTCGGAATAGGCCGCATCGAGCACCGCGACGTCGTGGCCGGCCGACATCAGGCGGTCGATGAGGTTGCCGTCGAAGCGCTGCTCCAGCCGCAAATTGGTCACCGAAGACCCCCAGGTGCGCCCCAACAGCCAGCGCGGCGCATCGAGCGCCTGCTCGAGCGGCTGGCGGTACAGCACATGGCGGGTGAACACGGCGGCTTGCGTCTGCGGCTGGCCGTCCCCGCCCATGGTGCCATAGGCGATGACGCGGCCATCCTTGAGCGCGGCGAGCGCCGGATTGAGCGTGTGGAAAGGGCGGCGCCCGGGCTTGAGCGCGTTCAGCGCTTGCGAGTCGAGCGAGAAGCTGGCGCCGCGGTTCTGCATCAGCACGCCGGTCGCCGGCAGCACGCAGCCGGAGCCGAACTCCCAATAGAGCGACTGGATATAGGAGACGACAAGGCCGCTTTGATCCGCCGCGCCCATCCAGATGGTGTCGCCGGCGCCGGGTGCCGGCCATGGCGCCGCGCGGCGCATGTCGATCTTGCCGGCCTCCTCGTCGAGGAAGGCGTTGCCGAGGAAACGGTCGAGGTCGGTCGTGACGCGATCGGGATCGGTGATGACACGGTCGCGCACGCGGAAGGCACGCTTGGTGGCTTCGACCAGGCCGTGGATGTGCTCGAAGCTCTCGCCCTCGGCAACGCGCAGGCGCGCAAACAGGCCGAGGATGATGAGCGAGGCCAGGCCTTGCGTCGGCGGCGGCGCGTTGTACAGCGTGCCGGCCGGGATGGTGAGGCTGAGCGGCGCGTCGACCCAGGCGCGGTATTGCGCGAGATCGGCGCGGGTGACCGGGCAACCGAAGCGTTCAAGATCGGCGGCCATCTCGCGCCCTACATCGCCGCGATAGAAGTCGTCGAGCCCGGCATGCGTCAGATGCTCAAGCGTTTCAGCGAATGCGCTTTGCTTCAGCCGCGTGCCTTCGTCCGGCGGCTTGCCGTCAGCAAGGAACGTCTTGGCGAAGCCGGGCACGTCCTTCAGGTCGGCGAGCTTGTCGGCGGTGAGCTGCGCCTGGCTGCGCGTGACGATATAGCCCTCGCGCGCATGCTTGATGGCGGGAGCCAGCAGCACGTCGAGCGGCAGCCTGCCGCCATGGGCCTTTGCCGCCTCCTGCGCCAGCATCCAGCCGGCGATGGCGCCTGGCACGGTCAGCGCGGCAAGCGGTCCGCGCGTCGGCATCTCGTCGTAGCCGGCTTCCCGATAAAGCGCGATTGTTGCCTTGGCGCCGGCGCGCCCGGCGCTCATCAACGCGCGCACGCGGCCGGAAGGCTCGCGGAGCAGCCAAAAGCCGTCGCCGCCGATATGGTTCATGTGCGGATAGACGGCGGCAATCGAGGCCGCCATCGCCAGCATCGCCTCGATGGCGTTGCCGCCCTCGGCGAGGATTTGCCGGCCGTCCTCGACGGCGGCGGCATGTGGCGCGCAGACGACGCCGTGGCGATGGCCGGCGGTGTGGAGGGTCACGAGCGACGACCGTTGTGCTGCATGCGCGCGGTCATTGCGCCGTCAGCGGCTTGCGCCAACTGAACAATTGCGGCCCCTGCAGATCAAAGCCGATGTGCTTGGATGAGCGCATGGTCCAGTCCCAATGGCGGCCGAACGGGCCGGTGATGACATTGCGCTTGGCCTGCCCGACCGTGATGTATCCGGGCGTCACTTCCGGACGCGGCGCGTTGTAGATGCGGCAGGTGTCGTTCTCCGGCACCATGTATTTGCGGAATGGTCCACCCAGGCCGTCGACCAGGCCGGGCACTTCGACGCGCCAGTTCTCGGCGTCGTGGCTGACGTTCATCTTGACGAACTCGACGCCGTCGAGACTGACGGTCATGTCGCGCCAGGCGCCGAAAATCCCGCCCGCGACGCCGGTGAAGATGTTGCGCAGCGCGCCGCGCTGCGCGTCGTCGGCGCGGTCGTCGATCAGAAAGCCGAACTCGCGGTTCTTCTCCATCACGTTGCCCTCGAAATGATTGATGAGGACAACGGCGAGTCCGTTCTGGAACTTGACGTCGCCATAGTGACCGTCACGGATCAGCCAGGTGAGCACGCCGTCGCAATAGCCGAGCGTCGGATCGGCGCCGAAATTGCAAGGGCAGCCGATGGCGCAATTGCAAAGGTCCCACCAGTCGCCGGCGATGCGCCATTCAGGGACCTGATCGATGGGAAGCGGCTGCGGTGGGGCGGGCATGGCGCTAAGCCTATCAGCCGCACGCGGCGCGGCTCAAGCCGCATCGGCAAGGCCGCGCTTCTTGAGCAGCGCGTCGACCGACGGCAGCCGGCCGCGGAAGGCCTTATAGGCTTCGGCCGGATCGCGCAGATTGCCGGCGCCGTAGATGAAGTCGCGCAGGCGCTGGGCGGTCTCGGCATCGAAGGCATTGCCGCGCTCGCTGAAGGCGGCAAAGGCGTCGGCGTCGAGCACCTCCGACCACATGTACGAATAGTACCCCGCCGCGTAGCCGCCGCCGGAAAACAGATGCTGGAAATGCGGCAGCCGGTGGCGCATGACGATCTCCGCCGGCATCTCCAGCCGCGCCAGATCGCGCCGCTCGAATTCGCTGACGTCGAGGCTTTCTGGCTCCTTCAGCGCGTGCAGGTCGAGATCGACCAGCGCGCAGGAGGTATATTCGACGGTGGCGAAGCCCTGGTTATAGGTACGCGTCGCCAACAGCCGCTCGAGCAGCGCCTGCGGCATCGGTTCGCCGGTGCGGTAGTGGCGGGCGTAGGCGCGCAGGATCTCCGGCACTTCCAGCCAGTGCTCGTAGAGCTGCGAGGGCAATTCGACGAAATCGCTCGGCACCGCGGTGCCGGCGAGCAGCGGATAGGTCACGTTCGACAAAAGCCCGTGCAGCGCGTGGCCGAATTCGTGGAATAGGGTGTGCGCGTCGTCGAAGGAGAGCAGCGCCGGCTCGCCCTTCGCCGGCTTGGCGAAATTGCAGATGTTGAGGATGACCGGCCGGATGTCGCCGGCAAGCTTCTCCTGGTCGCGCAGCGAGGTCATCCAGGCGCCCGAGTGCTTCGAGGCGCGGGCGAAGTAATCGCCGATGAACAGGCCGACATGGCGGCCCTGCGCATCCGTCACCTCGAAGGCGCGCGCGTCGGGGTGATAGAGCGGCACGTCGACCGCGGTGAAGGTCAGGCCGAACAGGCGGCGCGCCGTCTCGAAGGCCGCCTCGATCATCTTGTCGAGCTGGAAATAGGGCTTGATCTCGGCCTCGTCCAATTCGAACTCGGCCTTGCGCCGCTTCTCGGCGTAATAGCGCCAGTCCCACGGCGCCAGCGCGAAATTGCCGCCCTCCTGCGTCACCAGCTTCTGCAAGGCGTCGCGCTCGACCGCCGCCTTGGCGCGCGCGCGCCGCCACACCTCGTCGAGCAGCTTGCGCGCGGCGGCCGGGGTCTTGGCCATCTGGTCATCGAGCCGGTAGTCGGCAAAGGTCTCGAAGCCGAGCAGCTTGGCGCGCTCGGCGCGCAACGCCACCATCTCCTTGATGATGGCGCGGTTGTCGGTCGAGCCGCCGTTCTCGCCGCGCTTGATCCAGGCATGGAACAGCTTCTCGCGCAGATCGCGCCGGGCGGAAAATTGCAGGAACGGCTCGGCCGAGGAGCGCGACAGGGTAAAGGCATATTTGTCGGGGGCGCCGCGCTCGGCGGCGCCGGCGCGCGCCGCGGCGCGGGCGAAATCGGGCAGGCCGTCGAGGTCGGCCTCGTCCAGCATCAGCGCGAAGGACTTCTCGTCGGCGAGCACGTTCTGGCCGAACTGGGTGCCCAGGCTCGCCAGCCGCTCGTTGATGGCGGCGAGCCGGTCCTGCGCCGGCTGCTCCAGCGCGGCGCCGGCGCGCACGAAACGGGTGTGGTAGCGCTCGAGCACGCGGGCCTGCTCGGGCGTGAGGTCGAGGCTGTCGCGGCGCGCGTAGAGATCGGCGATGCGGGCATAGAGCTTAGCGTTGAGATAGAGCGCGTTGCCGTGGCGGGCGAGCAAGGGCGAGATGTCGCGTTCGACGGCTTCGATCGCGTCGCTGGTGTCGGCGCCGGCCAGAACATAGAACAGGCTGATCACGCGATCGAGGTCGCGGCCGCCCTTCTCCAGCGCCTCAATGGTGTTGGCAAAGCTCGCCGGCGCCGCGTCGGCGGCGATGCGATCGATCTCGGCGCGGTGGCGGGCGAGCGCTTCATCGAAGGCCGGGCGGAACAGCGCCGGCGTGACGGCGGCGAAGGGCGGCAGACCGAAACGCGCGGTCCATGTGGCAAGCAGCGGATTTTGCTGGGATTGGGTCATGCGGCCTATCTAGAGGCTGCGGACCAAAACGCCAAGCGATCGTCCCTCGGTCTCATTCAAACGTCAGGTCCGGGGATTTGCATCCCCGGACCTTGCTTTCGACCGATCAACCGCCAGCCGGTAGCGTGTGATCTCTTCGGCTAGCGCGCCGCGACCAGAGCCGCCCGGCCGCCGAGCCATGCCAGCGTGGCAAGCCCGATGAACGGGAAGGCGATCACATAAGCGAGGCCGACGAAGGGCGCGGCGGCAAAGAAACCGACCGTCTTCACCGCGTTGCCGAGCGCCGCCACCATTTCGATCTTGGCGAGGGCACGGGCGGCCAGAACCGCAACCGCGGCGAGGCCGACGAAGGGAAGCGCGATGACATAAACAAGGCCGATGAACGGAGCCATGAAGAACAGGACGACGTCGACCAGCGCGTTGCGGGTCTCTTCCGGCTCGGGAGCTTCCGCCGGCGCGACGACACGCAGCTTGGGGGCCCGGGTGACGGTCTCGGTGACCAGGGGCTCTTCCTCGAAGAGGATTTTGCGGATGGCGGTCATGGCTCACTCCTGTTTGTCTGCCTCTCAGCGAGGACTTTTGTCTGAACCTTTTCTCGGTGTAGGAATGGCAAGCGCCGTGCCAGACGCCGGCGGAGGACGATTAAGTGTTTAATTTCAATAAGTTATCGCCTGACCCGCAGGCCGGAAGGGCGCCGTTTTCGGCGCGGAACGTATAAATTTCCCATGCGGCGCGGCCGCGCCTGCGGCGAATTCATATTTCTTTCAATGGCTTAGAGAAAACAGCCCCCGCCTATTTTCTCCATACAGATGGGGCCCCAATTATGCGGTTTTCGTCGAAATGCCGAGAGGCGCGGCGGACGCGTGGCTGCCCTGCCGATGCGGCATGAGCGATCGCGGGTTTAAGGGCGGGCCGGCCGGGAACGGCGCAGCAGCGTCACCAACAGCACGCCGATAATGACCAGGCCGGCGCCGAGGGCGTGATACCAGGCGATGCGTTCGTCCAGAATCGCCCAGGCAAAGAAGGTGGCGAAGATCATCTGGCTGTAGACCAGCGTGCCGGCGCGCGCGGCGCCGAGCACCTCGATGCTCCAGTTATAAAGAAAGTACATGAGGGCGCCGCCGACCACGCCCGTATAGAGCAGCGCCAGATAGCCTTTGGCGGCGAGATGCTGATGCTCGCCGTGTCCGATCTCCCACAGCGAGAAAGGCAATGCCGCGAGGCTGCCGGCACCGAGCAGGATGACCAAGAGCGGCAGCGTCGGCAGCTCGAACTTCGCCCGCTTGAGCAGCACGGTATAGCCGGCAAACAGCGCCACGCCGCCGAGCGCGACCAGATCGCCGAGACCGATATGCAGGCCGAGCAGGATGGCGAGGCTGCCGTGCACGCAGATGACGACCACGCCGGCGAAGGCGACGACGAGGCCGAGGCCCTGCCACAGGTTCATCGGCTCGCCCAGCACCAGCCGTGCCAGCAGGATGGTCGTCATCGGCGCCAGCGCGAAGACGATGCCGACGTTGATCGCGCTGGTCAGCGACAGCGCCATGAAGGTCACGCCCTGGGTGAGGCCGAGACCGATGGCGCCGACGAAGGCGGCCTCCAGGCCGCGCCGGCGCAGGAGGTCGAGCATGGCCCCGTAATGGCGCGAGACCAGCGGCAGCAGAATGAGGCCGGATATCAGCGCGCGCAGGAAGCAGAAGGTCCAAGGCGGCATCTCGCTGACGCCGAGCTTGACGGCGACGAAGACGCTGCCGCCGATCAGCCAGGACAGGAGGCCGGCGGCATAGCCGCCCGCGTCGGAATGCCCGTCGAGACGCCGGCTTTTCTCCGCAGGCTCGGTGACAGGCGACATCTGTCCCGGCATGACGTCGCCCCCGTGCATGCGTGCGAGATTAGATACCGGTGATTAGAGGCCAGGCGGCGCCTGCGCGCAACCGGGCGGCATCCGTCATCGCGCCTTGACGCTGCGCCGGCGCGCCGCGAACTGTTCCGTTCGCTCCTTCTTCCGCCTGGACGCATGCGCCGCGGACTTGGCGGGCTTGGCCTCGGCGACTTTGCCGGAGGCCGCCGCGTGATGCGCGTGCTTGTCGGCATGCGCGCGCTTCTTCGTTTTAGTGGCCGCGACCAACACGGGCCGCGCCGGCGGCAAGGGCATCAGGCGCAGCGGCACGGTTTCGCGGCAGGGAACCTGGCGCGGCAGCGACCCCGTCGTGCCGCCGGCAGCGCTCGCCCGCCATGTTTCGACCGGGCGCCCCGTCACCGTCTTGACGTAGCCCACCGTCTCCGCCGGCATCTCCGCTTTCTTGGCGAGCCAGTCCAGCACCCGCTTCGGCCCGGCATTGTAGGCAGCGGCGGCGAGGCCGAGATTGCCGAACTGGTCGAACAGCTTTCTCAGCAGGCGCGCGGAGGCGGGAATCGCTTGCAGCGGATCGAACGGATTGTCGAGGCCGACATCGGCCGAGGTCGCGGGCATGAACTGGGCGATGCCCTGCGCGCCGGCCGGGCTCACCGCGCCAGCGCGGAAACGGCTTTCCTGGAACAGCAGGCGGATGAAGAACGGGATCGGCAGGTCGTTGTTGTGCGCGGCTTTGGCCAGCGTCGTGCAGATCTCGTGGCGCGTGCGCACCACCACCGGCTTGCGCACCGGCGGCAAGGGAACCGGCACGGGCGCCGGTGTCGGCTTATCACCTGCCTGCATGTCCGGCTTGCTGTCGGCGTGGACGTCCGGCTTGCCCTCGGCATGAACATCCGGTCCGCTATCAACGTGACCATCCGACCCGCTGTCGGCGCGAACGTCCAGCTTGCCGTTGACGCGAGCGTTCGCCGACAGGGTGAACGTGACGTTATCGCCCGCCGGCGTCGGCAAGAAGGCTTGCGGCGGCACGTCGACGTCGATCGACTCTGCCAATGGCAGCAAGCTGAGGCCGGCAGCCAGCAACAGCGCGCGCATGTCCCCGAATCCCCCGTCGCGGCGGGCGCCGCATCGACGCGTCAATAGGAAGGGAAATCCCCCGACTGACCGCGCTTGTGCCGAGGGATGTCGACCGATCTTTGGTGTCAGCGCGGCAGGATTTGTCGGAGACGGCGATGGAAATGCGGCGGCGGGAACACGAATAGTTCCATTACCCGCGCAGCGCGCGCAGCGCATTGAAGATGACCGCCACGTCGATCACCTCCTGCAACAGCGCGCCCTGCACCGGCGCCAGATGGCCGAACGCCGCCGCCACCATGGCGGCGACCGACAGGCCGATGCCGGCAATGACGCTCTCCAGTGCGATGTAGCGCGAGCGGCGCGCGATGCGCATGGCCGGCAGGATGCGGTCGAGGTGGTCGACCAGCAGCACCACGTCGGCGGCCTCCGCGCTCGCCGCCGCGCCCTTGGCGCCCATGGCGACGCCGACATCGGCGGCGGCGAGCGCCGGCGCGTCGTTGACGCCGTCGCCGATCATCATCACCGGCCCGCTCTTGCGCTCCGACAGCACCACCAGGATCTTCTGGTCGGGGGTCAGGTCGGAGCGTACGAGGTCGATGGAAAGCCCGGCGCTGATCGCCGCGGCGACCTCCGCCCGGTCTCCGGTCGCCAACACGATCCGCTCGACGCCGAGCCCGCGCAGGTCCTGCAGCAGTTGCTCGGTGCCGGCGCGAAGCTCGTCGGAAAGGATCAGCACGCCGGCGAGCGCCCCGCCGACCGCCACCGCGACGGCGACCGCGCCAGCCGGGCGGTCCTGCGCCAAGGCCTTCGATGCGCCGTCACCGATCTTGCCGGCGACAAACCCCAAGCCGCCGACGATCACCTCGCGGCCGTCGACGCGGCCGCTGAGCCCCTCGCCCGGCGTCTCCACCACCTCGGTCGGGATCGCCAGCTTGAGCTCCTGTCGATGGGCCTCGGCGACGATGGTCTGCGCGATGATGTGCTTGGAGGCCTGGTCGAGCGAGGCGGCGAACCGCAACAGCTCCTCGGCCGTCACACCCTCGAAGATCCGCGTTTCCACCAGGCGCGCCTGGCCGAGCGTCAGCGTTCCGGTCTTGTCGATCACCAAGGCGCGCACGGCGGCGAGCGCCTCGATCGCCTTGCCGCCCTTGATGAGGATGCCGAGCTTGGCCGCGCGCGAGAGCCCTGAGACGATGGCGACCGGCACCGCCAGGATGAGCGGACAGGGCGTCGCCACCACGAGCACCGCCACCGCCCGAATCGGATCGCCGGCGAGCGCCCAGGCGCCGGCGGCGAGCGCCACGGTGACCACCAGGAAGAGGATGGCGTAGCGGTCGGCGATGCGCGACATCGGCGCGCGCGAGTGCTGCGCCGCCTCCACCAGGCGGACGATGCCGGCATAGGTGCTCTCCTCCGCCCGCCGCGCCGCCATCAGATCGAAGGCCTCGCCGACATTGGTCGAGCCGCTGAGCGCCGCCTCGCCGGCCTTGAGCTGCACCGGCAGCGACTCGCCGGTGAGCGCCGACTGGTCGAGCACGGCGACGCCGGTCGCGATGCTGCCGTCGACCGGCACCACGTCGCCGCGCCGGACCAGCAGCCGGTCGCCGGGCCGGACAAGTTCGAGCGCCACCTCCTCCAGCGCGCCGTCGCGGTGGCGCAGCGCGGTGCGTGGAACCCGCGACAGCAGCGCGGTCATCTCGTGGCGGGCGCGGCGCTCGGCATAGGCCTCCAGGTACTGGCCGCCGGCATACATCAGCGCGACGATGGCGGCGGCGAGCTGTTCCCCGAAGGCAAGCGCCGCCGTCATCGACAGCGCGGCGACGATGTCGAGCCCGACATCGCCGCGGCGGAGGCTGACCACGATCTCCGTGGCGAGCGCGAGCAGGATCGGCAGCGTGGCGCCGGTCCAGATCGCCGCAGCCCAGGTCCCGCGGCCGGCGAACCAGGCGGCCACCCCGAGCGCGAGCCCGAGGGCGGCGAGGCCGGCGAGGAGCGGACGGACGGCTTTCAGGGCGCGGGAGAGGTCCATGCGGCGCAAGATCGCAAAGGCGGCGGCGGCCGGCCATGCGCAAGATCAAAGCCGCGGCGGAACGGAGCGGGCTTTCAAAGACTTGATTCACCGGCCGGATTCGGCTTGATTGCGCCCGTCAACAGGAGGCCCGCGATGGCCAAGTCGAAGTCGAGGTCGAAGTCCGCGAAGAAGAGCGCGGCCAAGCCGGCGGCCAACACCGCGCCCGAAACGACGTCGGCAACAGCCGCAGCGCCCGCCGCGCGCGCGTCGGTGCCGCCGCCCGCCGCGCCGTCACCGGCCACGGCTCGCTCCGCGCGCGGTCCGCGCCGCATCGTCTGGTCGCATGTGTCGACCGTGATCAGCGCCACCATCCTGATCGGCGCCGAGGTGTTCGGCGCCGCCTTCGCCGCCTCCTGGGCGATCGCCACGCTGTTCGGCTTCGGCTTCCTCGGCGCCCGCATCCTCGACGTCCTCTTGATGCTGTGCGGGCTCGCCATCATGGTTCAGTTCGTGCGCGCGGCGCATCTCATCGAGCCGTTCACCGCGCGCAATTGAGCGCGCGCGGCGCTTCAGATAAAAAATTAAGAAAGATTTGGCGTGCGGAGAACTAAATCTCTTGCATCGCGCGCAAAATTTGTTATTTCCGGTTTGCCCAATTTCGCACGTGCCTGTGGCCGTGTGTCGGTCGGTAGGTAGCGGGACAAGAGGCCCGCCAGCCGCCTGGAGAGAAGCCCACTCGGTCGAGAGCGCTCTCCAAGAAATCTGACCGGCAGCCGGAGGCGAAACCGGCGCACTCTGCTCTCAGCAGGGGACGCGGCTTAAAGCAACGACGGAACGGGCTTCTTTGGTCTCTGCCGGTCTCCACCACCGGCGACGGGTCACCGACGAGGCTTGTCCTTCATTGCCGGCAGTGCGGCGGGGTCTCCCCTCCAATCCAAGGCAGCTACTGCGGCTAAAGAGCTCCACGGCGAAAGTGCGTCCCCACAGCGTACCGCCCTCTGGCTCCTAGACCGCGACATCGGGCGGCTGAAGCCGTCCCCATGAGCTGGAGTGTGCGCCAATGACCGAGCGCATCCGAGAATTCCTTCGCAACCGGCGCGAGGACGGCCCTTGCCTGGTCGTCGACCTCGACGTCGTCCGCGACAACTACTCCGCCTTTGCCAAGGCGCTGCCCGACACGCGGGTGTTTTATGCCGTGAAGGCCAACCCGGCGCCGGAAGTGCTGGCGCTCTTGGCCAGCCTCGGCTCGTGCTTCGACACCGCCTCGGTCGCCGAGATCGAGATGGCGCTGGCAGCCGGTGCGACACCCGACCGCATCTCCTATGGCAACACCATCAAGAAGGAGCGTGACATCGCCCGCGCCTTCGCGCTGGGGGTGCGCCTCTATGCCGTCGACTGCAAGGCCGAGGTCGACAAGGTCGCCCGTGCGGCGCCGGGCAGCCGCGTCTTCTGCCGCATCCTCTCCGACTGCGTCGGGGCGGAGTGGCCCCTGTCGCGCAAGTTCGGCTGCGAGCCGGGCATGGCCGTGGACGTGCTGGAGCACGCGCTGCGGGCGGGCCTGGAGCCGTACGGCGTGTCCTTCCATGTCGGCTCCCAGCAGCGCAACCAGCACGCCTGGGACCGCGCGCTCGCCTCGGCGGCGTCGGTGTTCAAGGAGTGCGGCGAGCGCGGCATCAACCTCGCCATGGTCAACCTGGGCGGCGGCTTCCCGACCAAGTACCTGAAGAACGTGCCGACGGTGAAGACCTACGGCACGGCGATCTTCCGCGCGCTGCGCAAGCACTTCGGCAACCGCATCCCGGAGACCATCATCGAGCCGGGCCGCGGCATGGTCGGCAATGCCGGCATCATCGAGAGCGAAGTCGTGCTCGTCTCCAAGAAGAGCGAGGAAGACGACGTGCGCTGGGTCTATCTCGACATCGGCAAGTTCGGCGGCCTCGCCGAGACGATGGACGAGTCGATCCGCTATCCGATCCGCACCCCGCGCGACCGCGATCCGATGGCCCCGTGCGTGCTCGCCGGTCCGACCTGCGACTCGGCCGACGTGCTGTACGAGCGGGATCCCTATCAGCTCCCGGTCAGCCTCGAGATCGGCGACAAGGTGCTGATCGAGGGTACCGGCGCCTATACGGCGACCTACTCGGCCGTGGCCTTCAACGGTTTCCCGCCGCTGAAGACGTACCATATTTGATCGCTCCGCGATCGAGCCACATACGAACCCGCCGGGAGGCGGTGCGCCGCCTCCCCTTCCCCTTCGCTGAACTCGATCCGTCATCCTGAGGCGCCCGCGCGCAGCGCGGGGCTGCGACGGATGCACGGACACGGCCCGGGCCGTCGCCTCAGGGTGACGGCTCGCGGGAAGGAGTAGACCGATGACCACCATCCGCCAGGAACGCCTGCGCGATATCGACGCCCGCGAGGCGCTGCTCGATGACGCCTTCGGCGACGCCCGCTTCCGCAAGGCGTCGGCGCGGCTGCGCGACGGCCGGCAGCCGGCCGATGGCCTCGCCTTCATCGCCGCCGACGGACGCCGCGTCATCGGCACCGCGCGGCTGTGGCACGTCGCCTGCGACGGCGCCGAAGCGCTGATGCTGGGGCCGGTCGCGGTCGCCGCCGACTGCCGCGGGTGCGGCATCGGCGCGGCACTCGTGCGCCGCGCCGTCACCAGCGCGCGCAAGCTCGGCCATGCCGCGATCGTGCTGGTGGGCGATGCCGCCTATTACAGCCGCTTCGGCTTCTCCGCCGCCAAGACCGGCGCGTTGTGGATGCCCGGGCCGTTCGAGCCGCATCGGCTGCTGGCGCTCGAGCTCACGCCGGGCGCGCTCGACGGCGCCCACGGCCTCCTGCGCGCCAGCGGCAGCGTGGTGCCGCAGCCGGCGCTCGCGGCGGCGAATCTCAGCGCCCACGCGGCCTGAAGTCTTTCAGTCGCGCATGATCTTATCCGAAAACCGGCTCCCACTTTTCGGGATCATGCGCCCGTAAAATATCGTGGACGCCGCGCCCCTTTCGGCGCGGCGCGGCTTCCGTTTGTGCGCTGCGGCGGATATCACCGAAATCTCACTGGAGGACTTAATCATGGCTGATTGGCCCGTTTACGCCCGTATCGACGGGCCCATCGTGATGATCGGCTTCGGCTCGATCGGCAAAGGCACGCTGCCGCTGATCGAACGCCATTTCAGCTACGACAAGAGCCGCTTCGTGGTCGTCGACCCGGAGGACAAGGACCGCAAGCTGCTCGACGAGCGCGGCGTCCGCTTCGTCCATGACGCGGTGACCAAGGAGAATTATCGCGCGCTGCTCACGCCGCTGCTCACCGCCGGCGGCGGCCAGGGCTTCTGCGTCAATCTCTCGGTCGACACTTCCTCGGTGGCGATCATGGAGCTGTGCAACGAGCTCGGCGCGCTCTACATCGACACCGTCAACGAGCCCTGGGCCGGCTTTTATTTCGACAGCAAGCTCGGACCGGAGGCGCGCTCCAATTACGCGCTGCGCGAGACGACGCTCGCCGCCAAGCGGGCGCGCAAGGACGGCAGCCACACCGCGGTGTCCTGCTGCGGCGCCAATCCGGGCATGGTGTCCTGGTTCGTCAAGCAGGCGCTGGTCAACGTCGCCAGTGACCTCGGCATCAAGTTCAAGGAGCCAAAAACCCAGGAAGACTGGGCACGGCTCGCCAAGCGCGCCGGCGTCAAGGGCATCCACATCGCCGAACGCGACACCCAGCGCGCCAGTAGGCCGAAACCGATGAACGTCTTTGTCAATACATGGTCGGTCGAGGGTTTCCTCTCCGAAGGCATGCAGCCGGCCGAGCTCGGCTGGGGCACGCACGAGAAGTGGATGCCGAAGAACGGCCACAAGCACAAAAAGGGCTGCCAGGCGGCGATCTATCTCGACCAGCCCGGCGCCAATACCCGCGTACGCTCGTGGACGCCGACGCCGAACGCACAATACGGCTTCCTGGTCACGCACAACGAGTTCGATCTCGATCGCCGACTACTTCACCCTGCGCCAGGGGCGCAAGGTGACCTACCGGCCGACCTGCCACTACGCCTATCACCCGTGCAACGACGCGGTGCTGTCGCTGCACGAACTGTTCGGCCAGGCCGGCAAGCGGCAGGACTTTATCTACATCCTCGACGAGCACGACATCGTCGACGGCATCGACGAACTGGGCGTGCTGCTCTACGGCCACAAGAAGAACGCCTATTGGTACGGCTCGCAGCTTTCCATCGACGAGACGCGCGACATCGCGCCCTACCAGAACGCCACCGGCCTGCAGGTGACGAGCGCCGTGCTCGCCGGCATGGTCTGGGCGCTGGAGAACCCGACCGCCGGCATCGTCGAGGCCGACGAGATGGACTACAAGCGCTGCCTCGAAGTGCAGATGCCCTATCTCGGGCCGGTGATCGGCACCTATACCGACTGGACGCCGCTTGCCGACCGCCCCGGCCTGTTCCCGGAAGACATCGACAAGCGCGATCCCTGGCAGTTCAGGAACGTGCTGGTGCGGTGAGGGCGCGCACGGCGCGCGTCGGAAGGGAAAGGACGGAACGCCGCAGGAACCGATTTCCGACGCGCACGTTGGTCGCACATCAGGCCCAAATCTACAGTCAGCACAGCCGACCGCAGGTCTCAGGCCGCTCGCTTCCTCAGACAAAGGGAGCACGCCCATGTGCGATTATTCTCTGCACGTCGCCGCCACTCGGCCCGCGAAAGTCGGAGAAAGGCTGGTCTCGACAAGCTTCAGGGGCTGCGCCACCCGCGGCTTCGCCGCGCCGAACGCGCCGAAGGTCGCCGTTTGCATCCAACCGGGTACCGAGCTCGTGTTCGATCGTGCCGTTGAAATCGATTACGGCCTCGGCCCGCTGCTGCCGCGGCTGGGCTTCGGCCAGATCGGCCAGACGACGGCACGCTTCCGATATATCAACCAGCACATATCCGAGATGCATCACGACGCGCTCGAATTTCCCAACGGCCGATTGGTGCTCGTCACGCAGCTCCGCAAAGGCCAGTTCGTCACGGTGTTGCAACTGCCCGCCACCAACCCGGCAGCGACCACGAGAGCCGCATGGCCGGCGGTATCGCGGCCTGTCGCCCATCGCTGCGATGAAGTGGCATGAGGGAGCAAGCCGCAGGCATCGTGCGCTTGCCATTCGAGCCGTCACACCGCGTTCGGAAATCTTCGGATTTGTCGTCTGTCGTGCGATGACGAGCGGTCGGGAATTCCGGGCCGCGATGGAACTTTTGCGTTATGCGACCGTTTCGTCCCAGGGGCCTGGAAACAAATCGAGAGGATCCCGGTCGAAGCGACGGCATTGCAATTCGTCGCAGGGCGCTGCGACGACGGCGTACCCGTCAGTATCCGACACGGACCTCCGGAAGCGGCATATGTCGATGTCATAGTTCGCAAGATCCACATCCCGTTCCACCGTTACGGCACGGGGCAGGGATCGGACGATCTATTTATTGCAAGTCGCCAGACTTGACCTGCGCATATGCACGGTGGTGTCGGCACAATGAGGCTCCCTGCTCGGAGAGTAAATCAGCAACTCGGTCTTCTCGGATTATCGCTGCTCGCCCTGCTGGTGGGCGTCATCGGCGGGCTCGGCGCGGTCGTCTTTCGCGGCCTGATCGCGCTCATCCATAACGCGTTCTTTCTCGGCACGTTTTCCGTCAGCTACAACGCCAATCACTTCACGCTTCCCGGCCCCTGGGGCGCATTCATCATTTTGGTGCCCGTCATCGGCGCCATGGGGGTTACGTTCCTGGTGATGACTTTCGCGCCGGAAGCCCGCGGCCATGGCGTGCCCGAGGTTCTCGATGCCATCTACTACAATAATGGCGGCATTCGCCCGGTGGTGGCGATCATCAAATCGCTGGCATCCGCCTTATCGATCGGCACCGGCGGCGCGGTCGGACGTGAGGGCCCGATCATTCAGATCGGCGCCACCTTCGGCTCGACCCTCGGACAGATCATCCACATGCCGCCTTGGCAGAGGATCACGCTGGTGGCCGCCGGCGGCGGCGCCGGCATCGCCGCGACGTTCAACACGCCCATCGGCGGCGTGATGTTTGCGCTCGAGCTCATGCTCCCGGAGCTGAGCGCCCGCACGTTTCTTCCGGTGGCGCTTGCGACCGGTACGGCCACCTATATCGGCCGAATCTTTTTTGGCCTTGAGCCGTCGTTCCTGACGCCGCCCGCGGCCATCCTGTCGACCCATCAGGCGCCGATTTCGGCCCTCCTGTTGTTCGCCCTGCTGGGCGTGCTGATCGGTCTTGCCGCGACCGCATTCGTGCGCGGGCTCGTCTTCGCCGAGGACACATTCGACAAGATCGACAATCCTTATCTGCGCCACGGCATCGGCATGCTGCTGATCGGACTGTTGATCTATGCGCTGCTCATTTTCACCGGGCACTATTACGTCGAGGGAGTGGGCTACGCGACGATCCAGGCCATTCTCAACTCCAAGCTCGCCGTCGGCGTCGGGTTTCTGCTGATCCTGTTCGTCGCGAAGCTGGTCGCGACGTCGATCTGCCTCGGCTCCGGCGCCTCGGGCGGCATCTTCTCGCCGTCTTTGTTCATGGGCGCCACCCTGGGCGCCGCCTTTGGCGGCCTGGTCACGCTGCTCGGCCCCGTGCCCGGCATCAACATGCTCAACTGCGCAATCATCGGCATGGCGGCGATGGTCGGCGGCACCACCGGCGCGGCGATGACCGCTGTCACCATGATCTTCGAAATGACGCGCGACTATCACATCATCATGCCGGTCATCGTCGCGGTGGCGTTGAGCATCGGCATCCGGCGCCTGCTGTCGGATGAAAACATTTACACCATCAAGCTGGCGCGGCGCGGCCAGGCGGTGCCGAAGGCATTGCATGCCAACATGTTCCTGGTGCGCCATGCCGACCAGGTGATGGTGCGCGACGTCCTCTTTCTCCCGGCGGATACGCCTTTCGACAAATTCCTGCACGAGTCGGCGAATTCAGGCATGAAGCATATCGTGGTCACGCGTGGCGATCGGATTGCCGGCGTCCTGCGCGTGAATACGGCGCTGCGGCGCGGCTTGGAGGAGACCTATACCGGCGTCACGCTCGGCGACGTGACCGAACGAAACTACACGGTTGCCCGAACCGGTGATGTGATTTTCGACGTGGTGGACCGCATGTGGCATCACGGCGCGTCGATGGCCATCGTCACACGCGGCGCCGGACGCCCGCGTGCTTCCAGCGTCGTTGGAATCATCGACAAGGAGCTTGTTGCCAATTCCGTCGCCGAAAGTATCCGTCCCTACAGTCGCTGGACCAGCTATGCTGTCGCCGCGACCGCGGCAGCACTGCAAAAAGCCCGGCATTAGCCCGGAACGGGAACGCAATCAGAAGACCAGCACGCCCGCCGCGCCGCCGTCGGTGCCGAAGGCGAGCGTCTGGCCGTTCGCGTCCCAGCCGAGCGCGCTGACGGGATCGTCGTCGGCGCCGCGCGCCTCGATCAGCGCGCCGTCGTCGAGCCGCACCAGCAGCACGCGGCCGTCGGCATAGCCCGCCGCGGCGACCGGCTGGCGCGGATGGCAGGCGACGACGGAAACGCGCACCTCGCTGCGCGCCAAGAGTTTCGGCTGACGCCCCATCGGTCCGCTCTTGCCGTCGAACGGCCACAGGATCACCTGCTCGGAGCCGGAGGTGGCGAGGAACGCCCCGTCCGCGCTCCACGACAGCGAGCGCACGCGCGCCGAATAGCCCGACATGCGCATGTGCTGGGCATCGGCGAGGCGCCAGCCGTGCAGCGTCGGCTCCTGCATGGCGGTGACCAGGAAGCGGCCGTCCGGACTGAAGGTCACGGCGAGATGCGAGCCCTTCCATTCCAGCGTCTGCGGCGCAGCGCCCGGCGCGTTGGGAAACCAGAGCGTGGCGCCGTTGTAATGCGCCACCGCAAGCCGCAGCCCCTTGGGCGCGAAGGCAAGGCCGGCGACGGTCGAGGGCGCCGCGTAGGTGCGGTCATCGCCCTTTCGGGTAAGCACATGCGCGACCTTGCCGGCCGACCATGCGACGGAGCCGTCGCCCGCCAGCGCCACCTGATCGATCCAGCGCTTCTTCTCGTCGCTCGCCAGCACGCGATGGTGGCCGTCGCTTTGCGTCTCGACCAGCGTGCCGTCGTCGCCGCCGGTGACGATGCGCGTGCCGTCGCTCGCCGAAGCGAGGATGCCGCCGGAATGCACGCCGACGCGGCGCGCGTCCTCGCCGGTGAAGAGCAGCGTCTCCTCGCCGAGCACGAACACCGGCGTGTCCTTGAGGAAATGCACGCCGACGACGGCGGCGCCGGCATCGATGCCGCGCACGCGGTCGGCAAGGGAGGGCAAGGACGTGGTGGTGTCGGACATCAGCGCGGCTTCGTTCTTCGGCTGTCATTGCCCGCGAAAGCGGGCAATCCAGTAATCACCACATGATCCCGTGTTTACTGGGTCCCGCTTGCGCGGGGACGACACTTGAATATGTGGCATATGCGTGCGTCAAGCTCACGCGATACAGCCCTCGAACCCCTCGCGGATCTTCGCCTCCGGCAAATTGCGGCCGATGAAGACGATGCGGCTTTCGCGCTTCTCGTCGGCGCCCCAGGGGCGCTGGTGATCGCCGTCGAGGATCATGTGCACGCCCTGGAACACGAAGCGCTCGGAATCGTCCTTGAAGGCGAGGATGCCCTTGCTGCGCAGGATGTTCGGCCCTTCCACCGCCACCAGGTCCTGCACCCAGGGGAAGAACTTGTCCGGGTTGAGCGGCTTGTCGGTGCGCAGCGACACCGACTGCATCTCCTCGTCGTGGTAGTGCTTGAGACCGCCATGATGATGATGCTCGTGCCCATCGTGATCATGGTCGTGATGATGATCGTGGTCGTGCTCCTCGGCTTCGAGGAACGCCGGCTCGATGTCGAGGATGCGGTCGAGATCGAAGGCGTTGCGGCCGAGCACTTCCTCGAGCGCGATGCTGGCCCGCTCGGTGCGGTGCAGCCGCGCATACGGATTGAGGCCGCGAATGCGCGCCTCCAGCTCGTTCAGGTCCTCCGGCGACACCAGGTCGGTCTTGTTGATGAGGATCACGTCGGCGAAGGCGATCTGGTTCTTCGCCTCCGGCGCGTCCTTCAGCCGCTCCTTCAGCCATTTGGCGTCGGCCACCGTCACCACGGCATCGAGCTTGGTCTTGGCGCCGACCTGCTCGTCCATGAAGAAGGTCTGCGCCACCGGCGCCGGGTCCGCCAAGCCCGTCGTCTCGACGATGATGGCGTCGAACTTGCCCTTGCGCCGCATCAGCCCGTCGATGATGCGCACCAGATCGCCGCGCACGGTGCAGCAGATGCAGCCGTTGTTCATCTCGAACACTTCTTCGTCGGCATTCACGACCAGTTCGTTGTCGATGCCGATTTCGCCGAACTCGTTGACGATGACGGCGAACTTCTTGCCGTGCGGCTCGGACAGGATGCGGTTGAGCAACGTGGTCTTGCCGGCGCCGAGATAGCCGGTGAGCACGGTCACGGGAATCTTGTCGGGGGTCTGGGTCGCGTCGGTCATGAAATGGGGGCTCCTTGCGCCAGGAGATATAAGGGTTCCCCCGCGCCTCTGCAAAAGGCCGCGGCATGGCCTTTGCGCGCCGGCGGGCGCTGCCGGAACCCGGCGGACCGCGCGAGGCCCGCGGCGCCGATCCGCGACAGGAGGCGCCCTGCCTGCGTCCCTTCAGAACGCCCTTTGCTTATGTCCGCATTCTTTGCAGGTGAATTCGACGCGGGTTTCACCCCTCGGCACCTTGACGCGGTTGGGCGCCCCGCACTTGCCGCAATGCGTCTCGATCCGCGTTTCGCCCTGCTTCACGGTGACGGATTTTCTCTCCAACGCCTCTCTGACGAGACGTTCGGTCTCCTCGCGCATCGCCTGCTTCGACATGCCATTCCTGCTTGCTTCGTTCATCGGACGGCCCTGTCTATCAGAAGTCCGGCCGCGGCCGCACGGCCCGCGAGCCCCTCGACCGCAGCAGCGCCAGGTCATGCTTGAGAGGCCCTTTCCGGCCCCCCGCCACGACCAAATCGCAAAAATGACCGGTTCCGGTTGTTTCTTGGGCGACCTCCGTCCAATGTCGCGCCCCTCATGCTGACCAGCGCCTTTTTCCTGCTTTGTCTCGCCGTCCTCATCGGCAGCCTGCTGGCCGTGCTGGCCATGCAGCGCGCCGGGCAGGCGAGCCCGCACTGGCCCCTCGCCGCCCTGCATGGGCTGGCCGCGCTGGGCGGCTTCGCCTGCCTGCTGCTGGCGCTGCGCGGGCCGGCGCGCGGGCTCGACCAGGGTACCGGCTCGTTCGGCCTGTTGAGCGTCTGGCTGCTGGCGCCGGCGGCGCTCATCGGCCTTGGCCTGCTCGCGGCGCGGCTGCGCCGCCGCCGGCTGTCCGGCTTCCAGATCGGCGCCCATGCCACGCTCGCGATCTGCGGCTTCGTGGTGCTCCTGGCCTATTACCTCGCCTAACGTCAGGCGTTTCGCAACGCGCCCGGCTGATCGCTGCAACAAGCGGTCACATTTTGACCACCTTGCGATGGGGAAATACGAGTGTCCCCCGAATCCCGAGAAACCGCGCGCATGTGATGCCGAACCTGCCGTGGCCCTTCCGTCAAATCGCTTTGATCACGATATTGGCGGCCGGTCATGCGACGGTGGCTGCTGCGCATCCGCACGTTTTCGTCAATGCGCGCACCGAAGTCCTCTTCGATGCGCAGGGCCGCATGACCGATGTCCGCCACGTCTGGCGCTTCGATCCCGCCTTCTCGGCCTTCGCCAGCCAGGGGCTCGACAAGAACGGCGACGGCAAGCTCAGCAGCAAGGAGCTGGCGCCGATGGCCAAGACCAATGTCAACTCGTTGAAGGTCTATAAGTTCTTCACTTGGCTGACGATCGGCAAGAAGCGGGTCAAGTTCAAATTTCCCGACAAATATTTTCTGCGCTCCGAACAGGGCACGCTCACACTCTACTTTGAGCTGCCACTTGCCACGCCGACCCCGCCCAGCCGGCGGATGACGCTGGAAATCTACGATCCTGAATATTTCGTCGCCTTCACCTTCGCCAAAAAGGACCCGGTCACGCTCTATCATGCGCCGCCCGGCTGCATGGCCACCTACCACCCGCCACATCCGCTCAATGCCAGCATCATGGCGGCGCTCGCGGCGGTGCCGGCAAGCCAGCACGACCTGCCGGCGGCGCTGGAAGACGCCGCGGTGGGGCTCGCCAACCTGATCGACATCGCATGCCCGCCATGACCCGCCACTGCTCAAGCCTGCGCCTGCATCCGTGGTCGATCGCCGCCACCGTCATGCTGTGGCTTGCGACCGCCGCCGATGCCTTCGCGGTGCAGACGCCTTTCGGCATTGCCACGCCCGACAGCAGCGGGCCGGCCTTTACCGGGCCGCTCGGCGGCTTCTTCGTCTGGGTAGCGCTGCGGCAGTCGCAATTCTATCGGCTTTTGACCTCGGCCCTGTCCTCGCTCAAGCACAGCGGACATGCCTTCTGGCTGCTCGCCGGGGTCAGCTTCCTCTACGGCATCTTCCACGCCGTCGGTCCCGGGCACGGCAAGTCGGTGATCACCTCCTATCTGCTGGTCACGCGGCAGGCGGCGCGGCGCGGCATCGTGATCTCCTTCACCGCCGGTTTGTTGCAGGCGGTCACCGCCATCACCGTTGTCCTGGTCGCCGCCGTCATCATGAAGGCGACCGCAATCGGCATGACGCAGACGACGGACTGGTTCCTCATTTTCAGCTATGCGCTGGTGGCTGCGGTCGGCGCCTGGCTGCTATGGTCCAAGGCATTCGGCGGCGGCCACCACCATCATGGCCACGCGCATCACGGACACGATGACGTCCACGACCATGCGCACGATCACGCGCACGCACATGCCTATGACGTCCCTGACCATCATCACGACGGCCACCATGCCGTGGCAGCGCTGCAGGCGGTCGGCGGCACCGCCGCCCTGGCGATGGCGGCGCAGGAATCGTGCGGGCATTCCCATGCGCCCGATCCGCGCCTGCTGGCGCAGCCGCTGACGCTGTCACGCGCGTGGGCGGCGATCCTCGCCGTCGGTATCAGGCCCTGCACCGGCGCCATCATCGTGCTGGTGTTCGCGCTGTCGCAAGGGCTGCTGCTCGCCGGCATCGCCTCCGTGTTGGTCATGGCGCTCGGCACGTCGTTGACGGTGTCGTCGCTGGCGATCTTGGCGCTCTCCGCCAAGGACATGGCGCTGCGGTTCGCCAAGGCGGACTCGCCGACGACCGCGCGCCTGGTCCGTCTCCTGGAAATCTGCGCCGCCGCTTTCGTGATGCTTCTAGGCCTGATCCTGCTGGGCGGCGCCCTCGCCGGCGGCCTACCCGGAAGCTAGTTCAGCACGCGCGACGGTCCCCCCGATGGACGCGGAGCTTCGGCAGACGGGGCTTGCGTCCGAGATGAAACGTTATAATGTTACATTAGCTCGCGGCCGCCGGTGCGGCCTCACAAAGGATTCCGCCATGACGATGCCGTCCCTGCGGACGCTGTCTATGCTTCTCGCCTGCGCCGCAACCCTCGCCATCTCGGCCCCTGGCGCCCGCGCCGCCGGCCCGGTGAAGCTGGTGGCGGCGGAGAACTTCTATGGCGGCATCGCCCAGCAGATCGGCGGCCTCCAGGTCGAGGTGACGAGCGTGCTCAACAATCCGGACCAGGACCCGCATCTGTTCGAGACCTCGCCGGCGGTAGCGCGCCAGCTCGCCGATGCGCGCATCGTCATCTATAACGGCGCCGACTACGATCCCTGGATGGTCAAGATGTTGGCGGCAGCGCCGAAGCCGAACCGCAGCGTGATCGTCGTCGCCGATCTCGTACACGCCAAGAGCGGTGCGAATCCGCATCTGTGGTACGACCCCGCGACCATGCCGAAGGTGGCGCAGGCGATCGCCGCCGCGCTCGGCAAAGCCGACCCCGATCATGCCAGCGATTATGCGGCGCGCTTGGACTCGACGCGCAAGGCGCTGGCGCGGGTCGATGCACGGGTGAAGTCGATGCGCACGAAATGGGCGGGCACGCCCGTCACCGCCACCGAGCCGGTGTTCGGCCTGATGGCGCAGGCGCTCGGCCTGCAAATGCGCAACGCGGATTTCCAGCGCGCGGTCATGAACGACACCGAGCCGAGCGCGCGGGATATCGCCGCTTTCGAGGACGATCTGCGCCAGCACAAGGTCAAGGCGCTGATTGTCAACAAGCAGGTGTCGGACAATCTCACCCGGCGCCTGATCGGCATCGCGCAAAAGGCCAAAGTGCCGGTGGTGCCGGTCACCGAAACGCAGCCGGCCGACACCACCTTCCAGGACTGGATGCTGGCGCAGCTCGATGCGCTCGACAAGGCGCTGAAGGAGGCGGGGTCGTGATCTTGCTTTCGTCATTCCAGGACGCGAGCGAAGCGAGCGAACCCGGGATCCATAACCCCGGCTGCGGGATATGGATTCCGGGCTCGCCCCCCTTCGCCTTTCAGGCTCAGGCGGGCGCCCCGGAATGACCGACAAGATGACCGCCGTCGAGCTCGATCGCGTCACGCTGCGGCTGGGCGCGCGCACGGTGCTCAGCGACGTGAGCTTTGCCATCCGCCCCGGCGAGTTCATCGGCGTGCTGGGACCGAACGGCGCCGGCAAGACCACGCTGATGCGCGCCATCCTCGGCCTGCTGCCGCCGAGCGCCGGAGCCTTGCGTGTGTTCGGGCAAAACCCGCACCGCGGCGACCACAGCATCGGCTATCTGCCGCAGGTGCGTACGGTGCTGCCCGATCTGCGCCTGCGCGGGCGCGACTTCATCGCCTCATCGCTCAATGGCGAGCGCTGGGGCGTCCCCTCGCTCACCCGCGCCGACAGCGACATGATCGAGGAGACGCTGGCGCTGGTCGGCGCGCGCGAGCTCGCCGGACGGCCGCTCTCCGACATGTCGGGCGGCGAGCGCCAGCGGCTGCTGCTGGCGCAGGCGCTGATCGGCGCGCCGCGGCTCTTGCTGCTCGACGAGCCGCTCATCAGCCTCGACGCGCGCCATCAGGAAATCGTCATCGACGTGGTGCGCAGGGTCAGCCGCGCGCGCGGCATCACCGTCTTGTTCTCTGCGCATGAGCTCAACCAGCTCATCGGCACGCTCGACCGCGTGCTTTATCTCGGCAACACCCGCGCGGTGCTCGGCACCGTCGAGGAGGTGATCACCGCGCCGGCGCTGTCCTCGCTCTACGGCACCGACATCCATGTGGTGCGCGCCGAAGGCCACATCTTCGTCATGGCGCGCGGCCGCGACGTCGAACTTGTCGAGCATCAGCACGAGCATGGGCATGGGCATCATCACTGAGGCGTCGCCGCAATATCACTTCACCCTCCCCTGGATGGGGAGGGTCGGCGCGCGCAGCGCGCCGGGGTGGGGTGAGTGGCCGGAAGATCACCCCCTCCCGCCAGCCTTCGCTACGCTCGGCTGGCGACCTCCCCCCTCCAGGGGGAGGTGAAGAAAGGCCGCCGATGTTCGCCTACGAATTCATGACCAATGCCTTCGCCGCCGCCGGCATCGTGGCGCTGGTGTCGGGCCTCGTCGGCTATTTCCTGGTGATGCGCGGGCAGGCCTTTGCCGGCCACGCGCTCTCGCATATCGGCTTTGCCGGCGCGACCGGCGCCGGGCTCATCGGCCTTGCGCCGATCTGGGGCCTGGTCGGTTTTTCGCTCGCCGCCGCCATCGTCATGGGCCTCATGAGCGAGCGCATCAGCAATCGCGACGTCGCCATCGGCGTGGTGCTGGCGCTGGCGCTCGGCTTCGGCCTCTTGTTCATGCACTACTACACGGCCTTCGCCAGCCAGGCGACCGCGCTGCTGTTCGGCAATGTGCTGGCCGTCGACCGCGGCATGATCACAACCCTCGCCGCTCTCGGCGCGGTCACCCTCGCCGGCCTCGCCGCGATCATGCGGCCGCTGATCTTCGCCAGCCTGCAGCCGGAACTCGCCGAGGCGAAGGGCGTGCCGCTGCGCTTCGTCGGCACCGCCTTCCTTGCCGTGGTGGCCCTGGCGGTATCTGAATGCGCCCAGATCGTCGGCGTGCTGCTGGTGTTCACCCTGATGGTCGGCCCACCGGCCGCCGCCCAGCGGCTCGCCAGCGGATTGTGGGCAGGACTGGCCTTGTCCGCCGCCCTGGCGCTGGCGGAAGCCTGGCTGGGGCTGACGCTCGCCTTCTATTCCGACTGGCCGGTCAGCTTCTGTATCGCTTTCCTGAGCGCACTGGGCTATTTCGCCGCGCTCGGCCTGCCCCGGCGCGCCCTGCGACAAGCCGCCTGAGATGTTTATACGAAATTTATGACCTGAGTCATTTTCCGTCCCGTAGGCTCGTGCTAGCGCGCCGCTCGATGACCGCGCATGGCGGCAATGTCCTGGAAGCAGGGCTTACCCCGTCCGCGGTCGGTAAATTGCGGTACCGCCGGTCCCTTCGCGACCGGCTGGCCCTCATCCAAACTGGAGGAAATGCCCCCATGCGTAAACGGTTTGTCCGTGCCGGCCTGCTGGTCGCGGCCATCGCTCTGGCGCCCATCGGCGCCCAGGCCGAGCAATTCATCAATATCCTGACCGGCGGTACCGGCGGCGTTTACTACCCGCTGGGTGTGGCGCTGTCGAAGATCTATGCAGAACACATCAAGGACTCCAAGCCTTCGGTGCAGTCGACCAAGGCCTCGGTCGAGAACCTCAATTTGCTGAACCAGGGCAAGGGCGAGGTCGCCTTTACCCTCGGCGACTCGCTCGCCGATGCTTGGCGCGGCAACAAGGAGGTCGGCTTCAAGGCGAAACTCACCAAGCTGCGCACGCTGGCGGCGATCTATCCCAACTATGTGCAGATCGCGGCGCTCAAGAGCGCCGGCATCAAGACGCTGGCCGATCTCAAGGGCAAGCGCATGTCGGTCGGCGCGCCCAAGTCGGGCACCGAGCTCAATGCCCGCGCCATCCTCGGCGCCGCCGGCATGAGCTACAAGGATCTCGGCAAGGTCGAATATTTGCCGTTCAGCGAGTCGGTCGAGCTGATGAAGAACCGCCAGCTCGACGCCACGCTGATCTCCGCCGGCCTCGGCGTCTCGGCCATCCGCGACCTGTGCGCCTCGGTCGATTGCGTGATCGTGGAAATCCCCAAATCGGTGGTGGCCAAGGCCGGCTCGCCCTACCAGTCGGTGCAGATCCCGGGCGGCACCTACAAGGGCAACGACCAGGCCGTCGATACCGCGGCGGTGCCGAACTATCTGGTCACCCGCTCGACGCTCTCCGAGCAGGTCGTCTACGAGATGACCAAGAGCATGTTCGACAACCTGCCGGCGCTGCAGGCCGCGCATGCGGCGGCCAAGGCGATCTCGCTGCAGAAGGCGGCGAAGAACCCGCCGGTGCCGCTGCATCCGGGTGCCGCCAAGTACTATAAAGAGAAGGGCGTGCTCTGATTGCGATGTCGCGAATGCGAGGGCGCTGAGTGTAGCGCCCTCGCAACGCGTCATTCGGGGGCGCGCCGAAGGCGCGAACCCGGAAACCAGAGCCGTGCGTCGCTCTGGATTCCGGGTCCGCTCGCCATAGCGCGTCCAAGACGCGCGTATACGCGCTGATGGCTCGCGTCCCGGAATGACGAGCAAATGGGAAACGCCTCAATGACCGACCTCGATATCGCCGCCGAGGAACCCGGCGGGCCGCTGCCCGGCCAGACCAAGACCGAGGCCCGGCTGGAAAAGGGCTGGGGCAACGACTTCGAGGGACGCGCGCTGTTCTGGATCGCCGTCGCCTTTTCCGTCTTCCAGATCGTCACCGCCACCTTCAGCCCGCTGCCGAGCGAGATCGTGCGCTCGGTGCATGTCGGCTTTCTCATGGTGATGGTGTACGGCGTCACCTCGCTGCTGACGACGAACCAGGCGGCCAAGGTCGTCTACTGGGCGCTCGGCCTCGCCGGCTTCGCGCTCGGCTTCTATCACTGGATGTTCTACCAGGACCTGATCCTGCGCGCCGGCGAACCCAACACCGCCGACATCGTGGTAGGCGTCATCGTGGTCTTGCTGGTCTTCGAGGCCGGCCGCCGCATGATGGGCCCGGTGCTGCCGATCATCTGCGCCATCTTTTTGAGCTACGGCCTGTTCGGCCAGTACTTCCCTAGCCCGTTGAATACGCGCGGTTATGACTTCGGCCAGGTGGTCGACCAGATGTTCCTCGGCACCGAGGGCATCTACGGCATCCCCATCTACGTCTCCTCAACCTACATCTTCCTGTTCATCCTGTTCGGCGCCTTCCTGGAGCGCGCCGGCATGATCGGCCTCTTCACCGACCTCGCAATGGGCACCGTCGGCCACGCCCGCGGCGGTCCCGCCAAGGTGGCGGTGATCGCGTCCGGCATGATGGGCACTATCAACGGCTCCGGCATCGCCAACGTCGTCACCGTCGGCCAGTTCACCATTCCGCTGATGAAACGTTACGGCTATCCGGCCTATTTCGCCGGCGCGGTGGAGGCGACCTCCTCGATGGGCGGGCAGATCATGCCGCCGGTGATGGGCGCGGTCGCCTTCATCATGGCCGAGACCATCAACGTGCCCTACACGACCGTGTGCATCGCCGCCATCGTGCCGGCGCTGCTCTACTACTATTCCGCCTTTTGGGCGGTGCATCTAGAAGCGGGCAAACGCGGCCTCATGGGTCTGTCGAAGGACGAGACCCCGAACCCGATCGCGGCGCTTAAGAAAAACTGGTTCCTGCTGATGCCGCTGGCGGCCCTGGTGGTGCTGCTGTTTGCCGGCTACACGCCGCTGTTCGCCGGCACCGTCGGCCTCGGCCTGACGGTGATGGTGATCTTCAGCCATCCGATCGTGGCGGCGCTGCCGCGGCCGCTTCTGCGCGGCGCGTTCTGGATCCTGCTCGGCCTGTCGGCGGCGCTGTTCTTCGAATACGGCGTGTGGCTGCTGATCTCCATGGTGGCGGCGCTGATGGCGATCACCATCTGGGTCAAGGGCGGACCCGAGACGCTGAAAGTCGCGCTCAACAGCCTTGCCGACGGCGCGCGTCATGCGCTGCCGGTGGGCGTCGCCTGCGCGCTGGTCGGCACCATCATCGGCACACTGACCTTAACCGGCGCCGCCACCAATTTCGTGCGGGTGATCGTGGCGGTGGGTGAGAACTCGATCTTCTTCTCCTTGTGCCTGACCGCCCTCACCTCCCTCATCCTGGGCATGGGCATCCCCACCATCCCCAACTACATCATCACCTCCTCGATCGCCGCCCCGGCGTTGCTACATCTCGGCGTGCCGCTGATCGTCTCGCATATGTTCGTGTTCTATTTCGGCATCATGGCAGACCTGACGCCGCCGGTGGCGCTCGCCGCCTTCGCCGCCGCGTCGATCGCCAAGGAGTCGGGCTTCAAGATCGGCTGGACCGCGATGAGGATCGCGCTGCCCGGCTGGATCGCGCCGTTCATGGCGGTTTATGCGCCGGCGCTGATGCTGCAGCCAGTCGGCCCGCGCGTCGCCGCCTATGGCTTCGTCATCGCGGCGAGCTTCGTCATCTTCAAGGCGGTGATCGCGGTGACGCTGTGGGGTGTGACGTCGATCGGCTATTTCCTCGGTCCGGTGAGCTGGCCGGAACGCATCGTCGCCTTCTTCGCCGCAGCCATGCTGGTGGTTGAATTGCCGTGGACCGACCCGATCGGCCTTACCGCCTGTAGCGCGTTTTTCGCCTACCAGTTCTGGAAAGCCTATCGCGCCCGCCGCGTGGCAGCGGCAAAGCCGGCGGAGTAATTTTCGTTGCGCATGATCTTATCCGAAAACCGGTTCCCACCCCCGATCAGGTCGGGGGCAAGCTTTCGCGGAATCATGCGCTGATGCAATTCTGTCTGCTTACGGCTGGCGCTCTCATCCACCTGCATGTGGCGGCGCTGACGCTAGCCTGGACCCATTCGGTCGAAAAGATCCGCTGGGAAGAGGACTACCGGGCGACACCCGCCGGCATCGTGGTCACGCAAGACCGCATCCAGGGCACCGGCGCCGGCATGGAGCCGCCGCCCGACGCCACGTTCGACGGCAAATGGTGGCGCTACACGCCGAAACTGCCGCCGCAGCCGCAGGTGATCCTGCGCCGCTCAGGCATGACCGTCGGCGACTGGCAAGTCTGTATCGAGGGCGCGTGCAAGCCGATGGGCAGCTACCTGCCCAACAAAAAAGCCGACCCGGTGACGCTCAAGCTGTGTCATTGAATCGCATGCCCCGGGCACCGCGCGGCACCCCGGGGCATGAAACCAGCCGTGCTTCTTGATCAGCCGATCGTTTCGGAATTCGGCATCATCGCCGCGCCGTTCACAGCATGCGTCACCGGCGCAAGGCTCGGCGCCGCGCCGTTGACCTGATCGGCGCTCGGCGCCTCCACCGGTCCCTCGAGCCGGCGCGAAACGCCCTCGAACTGCGTATTCTGCTCAATGGTGAGAGATTTGTTATAGATCTCGCCTTCGACCTTCGCGGTGCCGAGCAGCTTGACCGAATTGCCGTGGATGGTGCCGTTGAAAGTGCCCTGGATGATCACTTCCTGAGCGATCACCTTGCCGTCGACCTTGGCGCCCTCGCACACGACCAGGTGCGAGGCGTGGATTTCGCCAGTGACACGACCGAAAATCTGCAGTGCGCCGACGCACACGATATTGCCGGTCATCAGCATACCGTGGCCGAAGGTGGAGACGACGTCCTGCGCCGGTTTAGCGGCCAGCGCCGGCGACACCGCCGGTCGGGTCTCAAGACCGTTTGGCTTTGCCAGTTTCGGATCGTTTTTTGGGGAAAACAACGCACATCTCCTTTTGCGCAAGGGGCGGCGGAGCCTCCCGTCTCCTGGCCTTTACGCCCGCCGCGGGTTCGTTGCTTCCCATGATCCCATCAATCGGGGGCGCAGGAAAGCGTAATCATCGCTAACGAAGGTGATTTTCGGCCGGGCCGATTAGCGAATTGACCGCCGCTGCGCGCGCTGGACTTGCCAGCGCCGGACTGCCCTGGGCTAGAATGGCGCATGAACGATGCGGCCGTGAAAGCGGCGGTGAGCATGTTCGTCAAGAACATCAGCCACGCCACACAACGTGAATTGGAAAAGGCCGTGCGCAACGCCGTTGCGAATGGGACGGTCAAGCCGGGCGAGGCGTTTACTGCGTCGGTCACGCTGTCGAGCCCGAAGCTCGAGCTCGACATCACCATTTTCAGCAAGATCGATCTGTAGCTGCCTACGGCTTGCCCAGCGCCATGGCCAGCGCCGCGGCGATGAACGGCAGCGGCAGCGACACCGCAGCGCGCAGCCACACCACGCGCGCCGGCATCATGGGGATTTCCCAGATCAGCATGCGCTGCACGGCGTAGAGCGCCCAAGCGGTGGAATAGGCGATGACCTGCGGCGCGCCGGCACCGCTCTTGAGCGCGGCCGAGCCAATGGCGAAGCCGACCACCGGGCCGCCCGGCGTCAAGGCACCGCCGACCGCGGCGATGACGAGGCCGATGATACCGGAATGCGGGCCGAGCCAGGCGCCAATCAAGTCCTTCGGCAGAACTGCGGCGATGAAGCCGGAGCCGACGACGCCGATGATGATGCGCGGCATCAGCCGGATGAACTCTCCAGTACCTTCGCGCACGCCATAATGCATCAGGCCTCGGCCGCGCCGTGCCGCGGTCGCCGCCAGCGCCGCCACCATGACCCAGAGCAGCAGGTTGACCGCCAGGATCATGGCGCGTCTCCAAGCCGCAAGCCGAGCATGCGCACCGCGATGCGCGCCAGCACGCCGACCAGCAGCGGCAGCGGCAGCGCGATCAGCACGCGCCAGAGCACGAAATGCACGCCGAAGAACGGCATTTCCCACACCAGCGCGCGGGTATAGCCGACCAGCGTCCAACTGGTAAGGAAAGCCACCACCGCGCCGCCGTCGGCGCCCATGGCGATGAAAGCGCCGGCCACCGGGTAGATGGTTATCGGCCCGCCCGGAAGGATGAAGCCGACCACGCTGGCGATGATCAGGCCGGAAAAGCCAGATTCCTCGCCGACCCAACGCGCCACCATCTCGCGCGGCAGCAGCAGGGTGATGAACACCGCGATCAGGCAGCCGGCCAGGACCTTCGGCACCATGTCGCCGAGCAGCCATAGGTCGTTGTCGAGAATATCGAGGAAATGCGCCTGCCCGTCGCGCAGATAGACGATGGCGGCGGCGCCGACCGCAAGCGCGGCGATCGTCGCGGTCGCCCAATCGAAGGCGCGGCGGCGGCGACGGGGGGGAACGGGATCGTTCAAGACGTTACGGCACAAGCACGGACTGGACGGAAGGCATGACGCGATACAACTCTATGCCAAGCCGCGCAGGCTGTCTTGGCGTGTCGTCTTGATGCATCGTCTCCGGAGCTATCTTGGCAGCCTTTCTCGGCAAGGTGTCGCCCAGGTCGCCTCGGCAAACTGCCGTAGCCGGTGGCCTCGACTTGACCCTCGCGGCGCGCACCATTAGCTTCATGGCCAAGGGGATGGAGCTCCCCCTCTAACCGCCCGCCGGGCTGATGGCTCCTACCGCGCAACCTTTGCGGCAGGAATCGGCCGGGTGTAGGGCGGTTTCGCTTTTCAACGGAAGTCCCCCGCCGCGCAGCTTGGACGGACTTGATGTTTGCTCAATATCTGTGGATCGCTGGGGGCAGCGCGCTGGGCGGGATAGCGCGTTATTTTTGTTCGGGGCTGACGGCGCGGCTGATCGGCGAGACCTTTCCCTTCGGCACGCTCCTGGTCAATGTCCTCGGCTCCTTCATCATCGGCTTCGTCGCCACCCTGACCGGGCCGGACGGCCGTCTGTTCGTCTCCTCCGCGCTGCGCCAAGCGGTGATGACCGGCTTTTGCGGTGGCTACACGACCTTCTCCTCGTTCAGCCTACAGACGCTCAATTTGATGCAGGACGGCGAGTGGCTGCGTGCCGGCCTCAATATCACCGGTTCGGTGGCGCTCTGTCTGGCCGCCGTATGGGCCGGCCACATCATGGCCGCCAGCCTGAACGCGATGAAATGGGTGTGACCATGAAGCTTGCGCGCGACGCGGTGCTGCTGCGCGTCTTCCTCGGTGAGGATGACAAGTTCGAGGGCACGCCGCTCTACGAGGCGATTGTCATGAAGGCGCGCGCCATGCATCTTGCAGGCACCACCGTCTTGCGCGGCGCCGTCGGCTATGGGCATTCGAGCCGCATCCACACCACCAAGATCCTGCGCCTGTCGCAGGACCTGCCAATCGTCGTGGAGATCATCGATTCGCAGGAGAAGATCGACGGCTTCCTGCCCGAGCTCGACCGCATGATGTCGAGCGGCCTGGTGACACTGGAGAAGGTGCAGGTGCTGCAATACGGCACGCCGCAGCAGAACGGCGCACAGGGGTGAAGCGCGCTGGTCCGCCTCTCCCCGCCGGCGGAGAGTGGCCTATCCTAGACACGGTCGGGATCGACCCGTCGAAACTCAAGAATTAGGCGTCGCGCCCCGCTTCTGTGCTTGTCGAATGCCAAAATGCGTTGCTTGGCAGGCCGAAATCCGCGTTTTCGTCCGTAAAGACCTCTATCGCCTTGCTGCATTGCAAAAATTTCCGAGCGTCTTTTGCGCTGCCGAAGCCCTCACTCGGCGAGACCGCCAGTGCGCCCGTGAATTGAGAAGCACCCCGTGGCAGCCCTTTGCCGGCTGCCGGCCGTGCGAGGACCGCAAGTCGCGAACTGCGACGAAAGGAATTTGACCTCATGCGATCGCGGTTCCTGCCGATCTGACGGCGGGCGACAGGGTGCAGGTCACCACCGTGGATATCCCGGAGTCCGATGGCGGCCAGGCCGTCACCACGGTCGTGCTGATGCCGCCGAGCACCATGGTGTCGGCCAACACGCCGAGCAACTAAGTCGCGAGTGACGCGTCGCGTCGCGCGCCGCCGTCTCCGCCGGAGCGGGGACGGGACCCGGCATCTCCGCCGAGCCTGCGCATTCCGTCCGCGCCCGGTCCGGGCTACGGTCGACGGCATGGACGCGTCCCACAATGATATTGCGCGCATCGAAGCGCGCATCGAGGAACTGAACGAGGGGATCGAGCGCTGCCGCAAGCTGGCGCTGGCGGCCAAGATCGCGATCGCGGGCGGCGGCGCCTGGATCGTGCTGACGCTGCTCTGGCTGATCCCCTACGTGCCCTATCTGACCATCACCGCGCTCGCCGCGGTGATCGGCGGCGTCGTGCTGGCGGGGTCGAACTCCACCACATGGAACCAGACCGAGGCGGCGCTGGCGGCGAGCGAAAAAATGCGTGACGAGATGATCGAGAGCCTGGAACTGCGCGTCGTCGACGAGGGCGTGAAGCGAATTCATTGACGCATTTGCCGCGGCGACTTCTCCTCGGGCCTCAATCGGGTCGATACGAGCCCCTAGTCGCGGGCGCGCGCGTGTTCCACGCCGAGCAGCCAATAGAGCACGCCTAGCGCCAACGCGATGCCGCCGATGCCGAGCAGACTTTCCAACGTCACCGATTTGAAATCGAGCAGGATGATCTTTCTCGCCACCACCAAAATGGCGATCAGCACGACGACGCGCGCCTGGATCACGCCGGATTTCTTGGTCAGCGCCAAGGCAATGGAGTGATTGAACTCGAGCAGAATCAGGATGGTGAGGACCGAACCGAAGATGTCCTGCAAGAGCTCGCGTTCCGCGAAGGCCATCCCGAGCTGAAAATCATTGAACAGTTCGATAGCGACCAGCACCAGCGAGTCGATGATCACCACCGAGATGAACAGCATGAGGATGCGGGTGACGACCTGCTCGAAACGCTCATAGAGAGAGAGCTGGTGCCACTCGCGCTTCAAATCGGCCAGTCTGAGCATCGCAGTCCTCTTCGGCGAAAGCCGTTTCGCAGGCGCAGTCCCGCTGCCCGCGCGATCAGGGGGGCGGGATTTTCCGCGGCAGCACGGTGGCGGCCAGCGTCTGACGGCCCTGCGCCACCGCGATGATGCTCACCGACTTTGCCGGGATTCGGCTGCCATGGCGATAGCTGATCGTGCCGGTGACGCCTTTGAAACCGGTCGTCGTCGCCAGCGCCTTGCGCACGGCCTGCGGCTGCGTGCCACCGGCGGATTTGATCGCCGCCATCAGCAGCCGAGCGGTGTCATAGCCGAGCGCCGCGAAGGCGTCCGCCTGCTGGCCCGGATAGGCCTTTGCGTAGGCTGCGCGAAATGCCTGCACGCGAGGGGCGGGGTTGTCGGCGCCGAGATAGGCATGGGTTGTGAAATAGATCTTGTCGGCTGCTGCATTTCCTTTCCAGGCGGCGCCGATATCGAGCCCGTCGCCGCCGAGAATGGGCGCCGCAATGCCGGCGCCGCGCAAGGCCGCAATGCCGGGGAGCACATCGTCGGGCTGTGCGGCGAAATAGACGAGGTCGGCCTTGGGCAGGCCGTCCGCCTTTGCCTGGATATCGGCGAGCGTGTAGCCGCGCACCGTCAGCACCTTGCCGCCAAGCGCCTTGAAGCGGGTCTCGAAATAACCATGCAGCAGGCGCGCGTAGGACGAGCCCTGCTTGTAGAGCACCACGGCCGTGCGTGCCTTCAGCGTGTTGACGGCAAACTCGGCACCGGCCGCCGCCTGCACATTGTCGCCGAAGCAGGCGAGGAACAGATAGCGCGGCACCTGTCGCGGCAGCTGCGGCGAGGTGGCGCCCGAGGTAAGGAACACGCGCTTATTTTTTGCGGCAACGCGCGCGGCCGCAAGCACCATGTCGGTGTCGGAAAAGCCGATCAGGCCGGCAGGCGGCGGCTTCCGCGCAAGAATCTTGGTGGCCTCTCGGGCAATGACCTTCGGCTTGGTCCGACCATCGACTAGGATGAGCTTAACGGGCCGCCCCAGCACGCCGCCGTTCTGGTTGGCCTCCTCAATGGCGAGCCGCGCCCCGCGCGATGACGGAATATCGAGATCCTGCTGGCCGCCGGTCAGATTATACATGGCGCCGATGACCACCGGTTCGGCGGCGCGGACACCGAGGGACGCAAAGACCACAGCGGCTGAGGCGATCAGGATGGCGGCAGCGCAATGTTTCGCATGGCGCGACAGAAGAAGACACCGCCGCGATAGCCGCGTGGGGATGGTCATCATGAGCGAGCCTCCCGCCTCATCAGAGGCCCAAGGCTTCCATGGACCCGCCCGTGGCGCAAGCTCCGACAGGTTATGGCGGGCCATGTGAGTCTGTTGATCGCAAGGCCGGCTTGTCCCGGTCCTTCCAACTCGGGCGGCGACGCGTTGGACCTAAACGACATCGCCGGGACAAGCCCGGCGATGACGCAGAATTCCCTGCTGGCGCCCTATTCCGCCGCCTCGCGCTGCGGCTCGACTTTCTCCACCCGCGCGGCGCAGTATTTGAACTCGGGGATCTTGCCGAACGGGTCGAGCGCCGGATTGGTCAGCCGATTGGCCGCCGCCTCGAAGAAAGCGAAGGGGATGAACACCACGCCGTCGGGAATGGCGTCGTCCTGGCGCGCGCCAAGCTCGACCACGCCGCGCCGCGTCGACACCCGCACCATATCGCCCGGGGCGATGCCGAGCTTGGCGATGCTGCCGCGCGAGAGCGCCGCGGTCGGCCCCGGCTCCAGCGCGTCGAGCACGGTTGAGCGCCGCGTCATGGCGCCGGTGTGCCAGTGCTCAAGCATGCGTCCGGTGGTGAGGATGAACGGATATTCGTGGTCGGGCGTCTCGTCCGGCGGCGTAAGCTTCGCCGCCACCAGCCTGCCGAAGCCGCCGGGACGCGGGAAGCCCTTGTCGAACACGACGTCGCGGCCCGGCTTGTCGGGGGCGTCGCACGGATAGGTTACCGCGCCCTCGCGCTCGAGCCGCGGCCAGGTGATGTTGTCGAGCGAGGGCATGAGCGAGGCCATCTCGTCATAGATCTCGCTCGGATGCGTGTAGTTCCAGGCGAGGCCGATGCGCCGAGCGATCTCCTGGGTGATCCACCAGTCGACCTTGGCATCGCCGGGCAGCGGCAGCGCCGCGCGCCCTATCTGCACCTGACGGTTGGTATTGGTGACGGTGCCGTCCTTTTCTGGCCAGGCGGAGGCCGGCAGCACCACGTCGGCGTAACAGGCAGTCTCGGTGAGGAACAGGTCCTGCACCACGAGGTGTTCGAGGTGGGCCAATGCCACGCGCGCATGGTTGAGATCGGGGTCCGACATCGCCGGGTTCTCGCCCAGGATATACATGCCCTTGATCACGTCGGCGTGGATCGCGTCCATGATCTCGACCACCGTGAGGCCCTTCTTGGGATCGAGCTTGCTGCCCCAGGCCTCCTCATATTTGGCGATGAGGTCGGGCGCCTCCACCGACTTGTAGTCGGGGAAGAACATCGGGACCAGCCCGGCGTCGGACGCGCCCTGCACATTGTTCTGCCCGCGCAAGGGGTGCAGGCCGGTACCGGGGCGGCCGACCTGGCCGGTGATCAGCGCCAGCGCGATCAGGCAGCGCGCATTGTCGGTGCCGTGGGTGTGCTGCGACACGCCCATACCCCAATAGATAATGGCACTGTTGGCACGCGCATAGGTGCGTGCCACCTCGCGCAGTGTGTCGGCGGAGATGCCGCAGATCGGCGCCATTTCCTCCGGCGTGAAGTCCTTGATGTGGTCAGCGAACTGCTGGAAGCCCTCGACATAGGTCTGCACGTATTGCTGGTCGTACAGTCCCTCGGTGACAATGACGTTGAGCATGCCGTTGAGCATGGCGACGTCGGCGCCGTTCTTGAACTGCAACATGCGCCAGGCATGCCGCTTCAAGGCCTGGCCGCGCGGGTCCATGACGATCAGCTTGGCGCCGCGCTTGGCCGCCTGCTTGAAGAAGGTCGCAGCGACCGGATGGTTCTCCGCCGGATTACAGCCGATGGCGATGATGACGTCGGAGTTCTTGCACTCGTTGAAGGTGGCGGTCACCGCGCCGGAGCCGATGCCTTCCATCAAAGCGGCGACCGACGAGGCATGGCAGAGCCGGGTGCAGTGGTCGACATTGTTGGTACCGAAGCCGGCGCGCACCAGCTTCTGGAACAGATAGGCTTCCTCATTGGTACATTTGGCCGAGCCGAAGCCGGCCAGCCCCTGCGAGCCCTCTCGGTCGCGAATTTTCTTCAAGCCCTCGGCCGCCTTGTCGAGCGCTTCCTCCCAGGTGGCCGGACGGAAATGCGTCCACGGGTTCATCGGATCGATGACCTCGTGCGGGACCTTGGGCACGCCCTCCTTGCGGATCATCGGCTGGGTCAGGCGCTGCGGATTGTGCACATAGTCGAAGCCGAAGCGGCCCTTGACGCAGAGCCGGTTCTCGTTCGCCGGGCCGTTCTTGCCGGTGACGTAGAGCAGCTTGTCGTCCTTGATGTGGTAGGTGAGCTGGCAGCCGACGCCACAATAGGGGCAAACGCTATCGACCTTACGGTCGGCGTATTCGGTACGCACATTGTTATCGTTGACGACGGTCGCCGGCATCAGCGCACCAGTCGGACAGGCCTGCACGCATTCGCCGCAGGCAACGCAGGTCGAAGCGCCCATCGGGTCGTCGAAATCGAACACGATCTTCTCGGTGTGGCCGCGGCCGGCCATGCCAATCACGTCGTTGACCTGCACCTCGCGGCAGGCGCGAACGCAGAGATTGCACTGGATGCAGGCGTCGAGGTTGACCGCCATGGCCGGATGGCTGCGGTCGGGCGCAGGCACTGCCTCGGTTTCCCGCTTGGGGAAACGGCCGGCGGCGACCTGCTGGCGTTTGGCGGTCTTCCAGAACTCGGATTCGGGATCGTGCGCAACCTCGATCGCCGGCTGGTCGGTGACCAGGAGCTCGGCGACCATCTTGCGCGCGGTTTTGGCGCGATCGGTCTGCGTCTTCACCTTCATGCCCGGCGTCGGCGTGCGGATGCAGCTTGCCGCCAGCACGCGCTCGCCCTCGATCTCGACCATGCAGACGCGGCAATTGCCGTCGGCGCGGTAGCCGGGCTTGGGCGAGTAGCACAGGTGCGGCAGCTTGATGTCGAGCCGGCGCGCGGCGCGGAAGATGCTCTCGCCCTTGCGAATATCGATCTCGCGGTCATCGATGAAAAACGTGTCGCCGGTCTTGCCGCCGCCCTCGCCGACGCTCTTGTCTGGCGCCACCGTGTGCGCGACGCTGGGTCGGCCGCCGCCCACCGCATCGTCGAGCGCCGCGCCTTTCTTGTCGTGGCCGTAGCCGACGGGCTTCTTTGTATCGGTCATGTCAAATCCTAACCATTCGCCGCAGCCTGTTCCCGCACATCAACTCCAACTCCCGAGTGGCGTGGTGAGTTCGTCGGGGAAATATTTCAGCACGCTCAACAGCGGATTGGGCGCCGCTTGGCCGAGCCCGCAGATCGAGGCGTCGCGCATCAGATTGGAGAGCTCCGTCAGCAGCGCGACGTCCCAGGGGCCTTTTTCCATAAGCTTGACCGCCTTCTCGGTGCCGACGCGGCAGGGCGTGCACTGGCCGCAGCTTTCGTCCTCGAAAAACTTCATCAGATTCAACGCCACGGCCTTCATGTCGTCCTTGTCGGACAGGATCACAACCGCGTGCGAGCCGACGAAGCAGCCGTGTTTCTCCAGCATGCCGAAATCGAGCGGGATGTCGGCCATCGAGGCCGGTAGGATGCCGCCGGAGGCGCCGCCGGGCAGATAGGCCTTGAACGTGTGGCCCTCGGTCATGCCGCCACAATATTCGTCGATCAATTCCTGCATGGTGATGCCAGCCGGCGCCAGCTTCACGCCGGGGTTCTTCACCCGGCCGGAGACCGAAAAACTGCGGAAGCCCTTGCGGTCGTGGCGCCCCTGTGAGGTCGCCCATTCGGCGCCCTTCTCGATCAAATCGCGCACCCAGAAGACCGTCTCGACGTTCTGCTCCAACGTCGGGCGGCCGAATAGGCCAACCTGAGCGACATAAGGCGGCCGATGGCGCGGCAGGCCGCGTTTGCCCTCGATCGATTCGATCATCGCCAACTCTTCGCCACAGATATAGGCGCCGGCGCCGCGGCGCAGGTGCAGCTTGGTGTGGGGCGAAAGGCCCGCCTTCTCGACCTTGGCCAGTTCCTCGGCCAGCATCAGCCGCAATTCGGGATATTCATCGCGGACGTAGAGATAGGTCTCCACCGCCTCGACCACGTAAGCCGCGATCAGCATGCCCTCGATGAAACGGTGCGGATCGCGCTCGAGATAGTAGCGGTCTTTGAAGGTGCCCGGCTCGCCCTCGTCGGCGTTCACGGCGAACATGCGCGGGGCCGGCTCGGCGCGCACCAATTGCCATTTGCGGCCGGTGGGAAAGCCGGCGCCGCCCATGCCGCGCAGGCCGGCATCGCTGACGATCTTGATCAACTCCTCGCGCGTGCGTTTGCCGGCGAGGCAGTCCTTGAGCACCGCATAGCCGCCGTCCTTTTGATAGGCGGCGAAGTCGGTGTTCGGCTTCCACGCCTGCGCATGCGGCTTTGCCTTGACCGCAGCGGCGACCGTGTCGGGCGTCGCCTGCAAGGTTTGCACATGGCCGACCGCCACCGCCGGCGCGCGGTCGCAGGCGCCCATGCAGGGCGCACGCACCACGCGTACGTCCTTGCCGAGGATCCCCGGCAGTGTCTTCAGCAGCGCCTCGGCGCCGGCCATGGCGCAGGACAGCGAATCGCAGACCCGCACGGTGACGGCGGGCGGCGCGCTGGCGTCCTTCACCACGTCGAAATGCGAATAGAAGGTGGCGACCTCGTAGACTTCCGCCTGCGCCATCTTCATTTCGGCCGCGAGCGCCGCCAGATGCGCGGCGGAAAGCTGCCCGTAATGGTCCTGGATCAGATGCAGATGCTCGATGAGGAGGTCGCGGCGGCGCGGCCGGTCGGTCAACAGCCCGCGAATTTCGTCCAGCGCCTGTAGATCGATCTGGCGTCCCTTGGGCGTACGCGGCGGCCGGCGGCCTTTTCCATTGGCGCCCGATCGCGACGGCATTTGCATGTTCATTCTTACGCTCCTGCACAAAGCGAGAGGGCGCCCGTCGCCCCCCCGGCGGCAGCGCGGTATCGCTTTGAAGCTTGAAATTTGCGGTTGTTACCGCTGTCAGACAACCCCGTGCTTGGTATGGATTGATAGATAATCTCTATCAATGATATGGTGTTTACTGCTAATTTTTTTCGCAAGATACTGGTAGAACGGCCTAACTACTTCAAATCAAAGACGAAACTATGATCGACAAGCTGCAATTCATCATCGCCCTGGCGCGGGAGAAGCATTTCGGCCGCGCGGCGGAAGTCTGCGGCGTGACGCAGCCGACGCTGTCGGCAGGTGTGAAGCAGCTCGAGGAGCAAATGGGCGTGCTTCTGGTCAACCGGGGCTCGCGTTTCCGCAGCTTTACGCCCGAGGGCGAGCGCGTGCTGGAATGGGCGCGTCGCATCGTCGGCGACACCCGCTCGATGCGCGAGGAGATCAATTCGCTGCGCCATGGCCTGTCCGGACGGCTGCGCATCGCCGCGATCCCGACCGCGCTCGCCATGGTGGCGGCGATCACCACGCCCTATCGCGAGAAGCACCCAAACGTGCAGTTTACCATCTATTCGCGCAATTCACTGGAAATCCTGAGCCTGTTGGAAAATCTCGAGATCGACGCCGGCATCACTTATGTCGAGAACGAGCCGGTGGGACGCGTCGGCACGGTGCCGCTTTATCGCGAACACTACCGGCTGCTCACCGCAGCCGACGCGCCGCTCGGCAACCGCGACACCGTGACCTGGAAGGAAGTGGCGCAGGTGCCGCTCTGCCTGTTGACGCCCGACATGCAGAACCGGCGCATCATCGATCACCTGCTGAAAAGCGCCGGCGGCGAATCGCGGCCGACGCTGGAATCGGATTCGATGATCCTGCTGTACTCGCATGTGCGCACTGGCCGCTGGGCGAGCGTAATGCCGGCCAAGATCGCCGAGACGCTCGGCCTCACCGAGACCATCCGGGCCATCCCGATCGTCGCGCCGGAGGCGGTGCAAACCATCGGCCTGGTGGTCCCGGCGCGCGAGCCGATGACGCCGATCGCCGCCGCGCTGGTCACCGAGGCCAAGCGCATCGCGCCGCGGCTCTCGGGTTGAGCGACGGCCCGAGCCAGTCGCGGGTGTCGTGGCGTCTAAGCCACCTTGACGCCCATATGCCCGAACATGGCGCGGCGTGCTTCCTCGTCGAAATCAGTCTTGAACTTGTGCTTGTCCTTGAGAGCGACCGCGCGCGCGGCCGCAGGGCGCGCGCTGATCTCGTCGACCAGCCGTTTCAGATGCGGAAATTTCGCCCAGGCGTTGTCGCCGAGCGCGATCGGGATCAACCGTGCCCAGCCCCACACCGCCATGTCGACGATGCCGTACGCATCGTCCACCATGTATTTTTGCTTAGCGAGGCGCGCGTCGAGAATGCCGTAATGACGTTGCGTCTCATACATGTAGCGGTTGACGGCATATTCGATTTTCTCGGGCGCGTATTGGCGGAAATGCACCGACTGACCGGAGAAGGGGCCGACGCCGGAGGCAATGAACATCAGCCATGACAACAATTCGCCGCGCAGCTTCGGCGTATTGGCGGGCAGGAATTGTCCAGTCTTTTCGGCGAGATAAAGCAGGATGGCGTTGGAATCGAAGACGGTCGCGTCGCCGTCGACGATCGCCGGCACCTTGGCGTTCGGATTGATCGCCAGGTATTCGGGCTTGTGCTGCTCGCCCTTGCGGGTGTCGACCGGCACCGGCTCGTAAGCGAGCCCGGTTTCTTCCAGCATCAGCGCGACCTTCATCGGGTTTGGCGCTCCGCTATAGTAGAACTTGATCATGGGTTCTCCCGTCGTTCAAAAGCCGCGCATAGCATCACCTCGCAAATTCCGATGCAAGCGGGGGAAGACGATTGCGCATTCCGCGGGGCGCGCGGCGCCGGGAAAGCCTTTGCCGGAGGCGGACGCGCCTGGATGGCGCCCGATGAGCCAGATAAACAAATATTGATTTGGCCGGCGGCGGCCTGCATTCTGCGCTTCACCCCAACGGCGGTCAGCAGCGATGACCTATAACCTCCTCTATGGCGCCGTGCGCGAGCATCCGCGCAAGGTCATTCATGTGCTGCGCCTGGTCGACGATCTGCTCGACATCGAAGAACTCGACGAACTGGCCGAGCGGATGCGCGAGCGCGCCTTGACGCGCGGCGAGCCGGACGCCGTCGTGGTGGTCGTACAGGGCGACAGCAAGGAGACGCTGCGGCTTTACGGCGAGCCCTATGCGGTCACGCGTGTGCGTACCGCCATGTTCAACGCGGCGATCAGCTGGCAGGAATTTGAGTTGGATTAGCGTCATTTCGGGACGCGAGCGAAGCTCGCGAACCCGGAATCCATAACCCCTGCTCCGGAGGATGGATTCCGGGTCCGCCACTTCGTGGCGTCCCGGAATGACTGAAGTTAGAACAACCCGGTGATCTTGCCGTCGGGGCCGACGTCGATGGCGTCGGCGGCCGGCACGCGTGGCAGGCCCGGCATGGTCATGATCTCACCGCAGATCACCACCACGAACTCGGCGCCCGCCGACAGCCGCACCTCGCGCACCGGGATGGTGAAACCGGTGGGCGCGCCCTTGGAATCGGCGCTGGTCGTGAAGGAATACTGCGTCTTGGCGATACAGACCGGCAGCTTGCCGTAGCCCATGCTCTCGAAAGTTGCGAGCTGGTCGCGCACCGCCTTGGGCGCCTCGATGTCCTTGGCGCCGTAGATTTCCTTGGCGATGGTGCGCACCTTGTCGAGCAGCGGCATCTCGTCGGGATAGAGCAGCTTGAGCTTCGACTTGCCGCTGTCGACCACCTTGACCACCGCTTTGGCGACGTCGACGGCCCCCTCGCCGCCCATAGCCCAATGGTCGGCCATCAACGCCTCGACGCCGAGCTTGGCGCAGGCGTCCTTGACCAGCGCAATCTCGGCATCGGTGTCGGCGGAGAAGCGGTTGATCGACACCACCGGCACCAGGCCGAACTTCTGCATATTGCCGACGTGGCGCTCGAGATTGGCCATGCCGGCGGCGAGCGCCTTGAGGTCCTCTTTCTTGAGGTCCTCCTTCTTGACGCCGCCATGCATCTTGAGCGCGCGGATGGTGGCGACCAGCACCACCGCGTCGGGCGCCAAGCCGGTCTTGCGGCATTTGATGTCGAGGAACTTCTCGGCGCCGAGATCGGCGCCAAAACCGGCCTCGGTCACCACGTAATCGGCGAGCTTGAGCGCGGTGGTGGTGGCGATCACCGAATTGCAGCCGTGCGCGATATTGGCGAAGGGGCCGCCATGGATGAAGGCAGGTGTGCCTTCCAGTGTCTGCACCAGGTTAGGGGCGAGTGCGTCCTTGAGCAGCGCCGTCATCGGCCCCTGGCCCTTGATCTCGCCGGCACGTACCGGTTTGCGGTCGCGGGTATAGCCGACGATGATGTTGGCAAGCCGCTGCTTGAGATCGTCGATGTTCTTGGCCAGGCAGAACACCGCCATCACCTCGGAGGCGACGGCGATGTCAAAGCCATCCTCGCGCGGGAAGCCGTTGGCGACACCACCGAGCGAGGAGACGATCGAGCGCAACGAACGGTCGTTCATGTCGACGGCGCGGCGCCAGGTGATGCGGCGGCCGTCGAGCCCGAGCGAATTGCCCCAATAGATGTGGTTGTCGATCAGCGCGCAGAGCAGGTTGTTGGCGGCAGCGATGGCGTGGAAATCGCCGGTGAAGTGCAGATTGATATCCTCCATCGGCACCACCTGGGCATAGCCGCCACCGGCGGCGCCGCCTTTCACGCCGAAGCAGGGCCCGAGCGAGGGCTCGCGCAGGCACAGCATTGCCTTCTTGCCGATCTTGTTGAGCGCGTCGGTGAGGCCGACGGTGGTGGTGGTCTTACCCTCGCCGGCCGGCGTCGGGGTGATGGCGGAGACCAGGATCAGCTTGCCGTTCGGTTTGGACTGCAGGGACTTGACGTAGTCCATCGAGACCTTGGCCTTGAAGTGGCCGTAGGGCTCGAGATTGTCCGCGGCGATGCCGAGCTTTTCCTTGGCGAGCTCGACGATCTTGCGCGGCTTGGCGGCCTGGGCAATTTCGATGTCGGACTTGGGATTCTGATGCTGCGAGGCGGGCATGGGGATCTATCCATTAATGCAAGAGTGATGAACCGGCTGTTGGAGCTTGTCAGACCGGGGCTTACTCCCGGGCATCCTGCTCAGGAGGCAATGAGCCAACCCAAGCGAGGTGGCCGGGACATCGGACGCGAAGACGGTGCCGCGCGCCTTTTGCCCGGCCTTGAGAGAGTCAGGTGAAGCGCGCCCCCGTAGCGAGCTTGGTCGTCGAGATGAATTCGGCAGCGTCGATCTTCTTGCCGCCGTCCGGCTGCACGCGGGTGACCTTGAAGCGGCCATCGGCGCACACCACGGTGAAACTGTCGGCATCCACCGCGACGATCTCGCCGAGCTTGCCAGCGATGCCCTTGGGGTCCTTGGCCGGCAGCGGCTTGGCGTCGAAGATTTTCAGGGTCTTGCCGTCGAGCGTCGTCCAGGCGCCAGGCGCCGGGTTGCAGCCGCGGATCAACGGATCGATCTGGCGCCACGACTTGCCCCAGTCGATCTTGGCATTGCCCGGCCCACAGCGGCCTTCATAGGTGGCCTTCGATTCGTCCTGCTTGATGCGCGGCGCCTTGCCGGCTTTGACGAGATCGACAAATTCCAGCATGGCCTCGATGCCCATGGGGAACAGGCGGTCGAAATAGACGGTGCCGAGCGTGTCGGTGTCGGAGATCGGCGTCTTCTTCTGTACCAGGATGTCGCCGGTATCGAGCCCGTTGTCGGGCCAGAAGATCGACAGGCCGGTTTCCTTTTCGCCGAGGATGATGGGCCAGTTGATAGCGCTGGCGCCGCGATAGGCCGGCAACAGCGAGGGATGATACTGGATCGAGCCGTGTGTGGGGATGTTGAGAAAATCCTCCGGCACGAACAGCGTGACGAAAGCCATGACCTGCAAGTCCGGCTTGAGCGCCTTGAACTCTTCCCAGACCTTGGGATCCTTATAACTCGAAGGCTGATAGACCGGCAGCTTGGCGGCGAGCGCCGCCTCCTTGAGCGGGTCGGCCTTGGCGCCCGGCTTTTCCGGCGCGACATAGACGGCAATCACGTCTTCGCCCCGCTTCAAGAGCGCTTCCAGCACGGCCTTGCCGAATGCCTGCTGGCCGTGGACGACGATACGCATCTGAAACTCTCCCAATTTTTTCCTCTGTCATCTCCGGGCTTGGCCCGGCGATCCCGAATGCAGAGGCAGTGACTCGCTAAGCGGAATGGACGGACATGGTGCGTTCCCGAAGAACGCCGTTCTACGAACGGCTATGCCCGGCCATGGCGCTTACGCCGCCTTATCTTCCTTCTTCGGCGCCGAGAGGGCGCCCGAATTCTTAATTTCGGCGATCTCGGCGGCCGAGAACTTGAGCACGTCCTTCAATATCTCGTCCGTGTGCTCGCCCAAAAGCGGCGAACGCTTCACCTCGGAGATCGAGTCGGAGAGCTTGATCGGGTTGCCGACCGACAGATATTTGCCGCGGGTCGGGTGATCGACCTCGACCACGGTGCCGGTCGCGCGCAGCGACGGCTCCTCGGCGATCTCCTTCATCGACAGGATCGGACCAACCGGGATGTCGACCGCATTGCAGATCTCCATCACTTCGAACTTGGACTTGGTCGTGGTCCAGTCCTCGATGGTGTTGAAGATCTCGCGCAGCCGCGGCAGCCGCGCCGGCGGCGTGGCGTAGTCGGGATCGGTCTTCCATTCCGGCTTGCCGATGACATCGCAGATCTTCTCCCACACCGGCGCCTGGGTGATGAAATAGATGTAGGCGTTAGGATCGGTCTCCCAGCCCTTGCACTTGAGGATCCAGCCGGGCTGGCCGCCGCCGGAATCGTTGCCGGCGCGCGGGGTTGCCTCACCGAAGGGAATGTTCTCGCCGTATTGGCTGTATTCCTTGAGCGGCCCATGCGCCAAGCGCTGCTGGTCACGCAGCTTGACGCGGCAGAGGTTGAGCACGCCGTCCTGCATGGCGGCGAGCACCTTTTGGCCACGACCGGTGCGGTTGCGTTGATAGAGCGCGCAGACGATGCCGAGCGCGAGATGCAGGCCGGTGCCGCTGTCGCCGATCTGCGCGCCGGTGACAAGCGGCGGACCGTCGCGGAAGCCGGTGGTGGATGCAGACCCGCCAGCGCATTGCGCGATGTTCTCGTAGACCTTGCAGTCCTCATAAGGACCGGGGCCGAAGCCTTTGACCGAGGCCACGATCATGCGCGGATTGGTCTTGTGGATGTAGTCCCAGGTCAGTCCCATGCGGTCGAGCGCGCCAGGTGCGAAATTCTCCACCAGGACGTCGCACGACTTGATCAGGGCTTCGAGTACACGTTTGCCCTGCGCGTGCTTGGAGTCGATCGTGATCGAGCGCTTGTTGTGGTTTAGCATGGTGAAGTAGAGCGAATCGGCATTGGGGACGTCGCGCAATTGTCCGCGCGTGATGTCGCCGACGCCGGGACGCTCGACCTTGATCACGTCGGCGCCGAACCAGGCGAGAAGCTGGGTGCAGGTCGGGCCCGACTGCACGTGCGTGAAGTCGAGAATGCGCACGCCAGTGAGCGCCTTGCCATCCTGCCCGTAGGGCTTGCTGCTCGGCTTCGGCATGCCGTTGCCGTTGCTTTTTTTCGCCATCGGCCGGACGCTCGCCTTTTTCGCCGCCGGCTTCTTGGCGACCCTGACCGGTTTGCGCGCCGGCTTTCTGGCCGCCGCCTTCGCCTTCTTCGCTTTTGCCTTAGCCTTCTTGGCCATAACTTCCTCCAGACTGATCCTAACCAGGCGTTTCAAGCGTGACATGGCACGGGAAGCTTGCCGTCTCCCCGTGTTGTCGCCCCGCGTATTCCTTATTTCTTGCTGAGCGCACTCTTCGGATTGAGATTGCCGATGCGGCCGCTTTCGCTGCCGGCGGCCGGGTCGATCGCCGCGTTGATCAGCGTCGGCTTGCCCGAATCCATCGCCTCGTTGACGGCGCGTTTGAGCTCGTCCGGAGTGGTGGCGTTGACGCCGACACCGCCGAAGGCTTCCATCATCTTGTCGTAGCGCGAGCCCTTGACGAAGACGGTCGGCGCCGGATCGACGCCACCGGCACGATTGACGTCGGTGCCGCGATAGATGCCGTCATTGTTGAAGATGACAACGCAGACCGGCAGCTTGTAGCGGCAGATCGTCTCCACCTCCATGCCGGAGAAGCCGAAGGCCGAGTCGCCTTCGATCGCCAGCACCGGCTTGCCGGTCTCGATGGCGGCGGCGACGGCAAAGCCCATGCCGATGCCCATCACGCCCCAGGTACCGACGTCGAGCCGCTTGCGCGGCTGATACATGTCGATGACCCCGCGCGTGAGATCGAGCGCGTTGGCGCCCTCGTTGACCAGAATGGCGTCGGGCCGCTCCTTGACGATGGTGCGCAGCACGCCGAGCGCGCCATGATAGTCCATCGGCACGTTGTTGTTCATCAGCCGCGGCGCCATCTTGGCGACGTTCTCCTCGCGCTTCTTGTTGACGGCACCGGTCCAATCCGCCGGCGGCGCCGGCCATTTGGCGCCCATGCCCTCGAGCAGCGCGGAGACGCAGGAGCCGATATCGCCCACCACGGGAGCGGCGATGTCGACATTGGAATCCATTTCCTTCGGTTCGATGTCGATCTGGATAAATTTCTTCGAATGCGGCTCGCCCCAATTCTTGCCCTTGCCGTGCGACAAGAGCCAGTTGAGGCGGGCGCCGATCATCATGACGACGTCGGATTCCTTGAGCACGGTCGAGCGTGCGGCGCCCGCGCATTGCGGATGCGTGTCGGGCAACAGGCCCTTGGCCATGCTCATTGGTAGAAAGGGCGCGCCACTTTTCTCAACGAAGGCCCGGATGACGTCGTCGGCCTGCGCATAGGCGGCGCCCTTACCGAGGATGATCAGCGGCTTCTTCGCGCTCTTGAGCACGTCGAGCGCGCGCTTGACCGCCTCGGGCGCCGGAATCTGCGCCGGTGCCGGATCGATCACCTTGACCAGCGATTTGGCGCCGGCATCGGCCGGCATGACCTGACCCAGCAGCTTGCCCGGCAGATCGAGATAGACGCCGCCGGGACGGCCGGACACCGCCGAGCGGATCGCGCGGGCGAGACCAATACCGATGTCCTGCGCATGCAGCACACGGTAGGCGGCCTTGCACAGCGGCTTGGCGATGGCGAGCTGGTCCATCTCCTCGTAGTCGCCCTGTTGCAGGTCGACGATCTCGCGCTCGGAGGAGCCGGAGATCAAGATCATCGGGAAGCAGTTGGTGGTGGCATTGGCGAGCGCCACCAGGCCGTTGAGGAAGCCGGGCGCCGATACGGTGAGGCAGATGCCGGGCTGCTTGGTCAGGTAGCCGGCGATGGCGGCCGCGTTGCCGGCGTTCTGCTCGTGGCGGAAGGAGACGACGCGGATGCCTTCGGCTTGCGCCATGCGGCCGAGGTCGGTGATCGGAATACCCGGCACCGTGTAGATGGTCCTGACGCCGTTGAGCTTGAGCGCATCGATGACGAGGTGAAAACCATCAGTCAACGCCTGTTCGGCTTCGGCTGCCGCGGCGGTTTCGCCCTTCTTTTCCTTCACTGCTGCATCAGCCATGGGATTCCTCCGTTATTCAGTAAAACCCGGCTATCAGTCCAAATAATCCGCGAATTTCTCCACGTGATCGGCAAGGCCGAGCGCATGGTCGCGCACCAAGGCGCCGGCGCGCTCGGTGTCACGCGCCTCGATCGCCTTGATGATGTTGATGTGATCCTGGATCGAGCGAGCGGCACGATCCTTCTCGCCGATGGTCTTGCGGCGGATCATGCGCATGTGGGCGAACAGATTCTCCGCCATGTCGATCAGCACTTGGTTGTGCGACAGGCGGATGATGGTCTGGTGGAACTCGATATTCACCTCGGAATATTCGTCGAGCTTGGCCTGCACCTGCCCGCGCTCGAACGTCGCGAACATGCGGCGCAGGCCGGCGATCTCCTCGTCGCTCGCCTCCTCGCTCATCAGCCGGGCCGCCATGCTTTCCAGCGCCGCCCAGGCGGTGATCATCTCGATCACCTCGCGCTTGGTCTTGCGCACGACGTAGATGCCGCGGCGCGGCACAGAGCGCACGAAGCCTTCGCTTTCGAGCTGGGCCATGGCCTCGCGCACCGGCGTGCGGCTGATGCCGAAATCCTGCGCCAGCTTGCGCTCGTCGAGACGGATGTCGTCGCTGTTGCGGTAGATGTCCATGGCCACGATCGCGTTCTTCAGCGCGACATAAGCCTTCTGCTTGAAGCTCGACGGCGATTCGATCGGCGCCAATACGGGTGAGACCGCGGCGAGCACACCTGGGCTCGTCCGGCGGGTACGGGCAGTACTGGCGGGTTGGGCGCTGCGGTCGCGGCTACTCATGACTGGTATACAATATGCCACGGGCGCGGGCGCCGTTGCAATGGCCGTTTTGCAACGCTCCCCAGCGGCTGACGCGCAACGGCCGACGGCTCATACCGCTTCAACTTTGTTGCGGTCGTTACGATCGGCAGCGGAACGCGGCGCAAACAAATCTTCAAGCAGGGCAATTCGTTGTCAGCCAGGGCGGCGGCATCCGGTATTCCGGCCTTTTCCGGTGCGGCCGCAAAAAGCCACCCGCAGGGTAGTCCTGCGGGCGGCAATCTCGTCTCGGTTCGGAATTCGGCCGCTGATGAGAGCGCCATCTGGCGGCTTGCGCGCCGGACGCCTCACGCCGTAGCCGGAGAGCGCGCGCGACTGAACAACGATGCCAACACTTTCGAGATCAGCGGCCAGAACAGCATGATCATGCTCAGACCGGTGATGGAGCCGACCAGCCAGTTTGACCAGAACACCGACAGGTCGCCCTGCGAGCCGAGCAGCGCCTGGCGGAACGAGTTCTCGGCGCGCCCGCCCAGCACGATCGCCAGCACCATCGGCGCCAGCGGGTAGTCGAGCTTCTTGAACAGATAGCCGATGATGCCAAACATGACCATGAAGATGAGGTCGGCGGGGGCGTTGGAGAGGGTGTAGGAGCCGATGGCGCAGACGACGATGATGATGGGGGCGATGATGGAGAACGGGATGCGCATGATCGAGGCCCACAGGGGCACCGTCGACAGCACCACCGCCAAACCGACCAGATTGCCGAGATAAATCGAGGCGATCAGGCCCCAGACGAAGTCCTTCTGCTCGACGAACAGCAGCGGACCGGGCTGCAGCCCCCAGATCAACAGGCCGCCGAGCAGGACCGCGGCGGTTGGCGAGCCAGGGATGCCCAACGTCAGCATCGGCAGCAGTGCGCTGGTGCCCGCGGCATGCGCCGCCGTCTCCGGCGCCACCACGCCTTCCAGCTCGCCAGTGCCGAATTTGGCGCCGTTCTTGGAGAAGCGTTTGGCCAGCCCGTAGCTCATGAACGAGGCCGGCGTGGCGCCGCCCGGCGTGACGCCCAGCCAGATGCCGACCGCGGTGCCGCGGATGATGGTAACCCAGTACTGCGGCAGCTTCTTCCAGGTCTGCCACACCACGAACGGGTTGATCTTGGCGCTGCGGCCCTCGAAATGCAGGCCCTGCTCGATGGTGACCAGTATCTCGCCGATGCCGAAGAGGCCGATGACCGCGATGAGGAAGTGGAAGCCGGTCAGCAGGGTCTCGGTGCCGAAGGTAAGCCGCAGCCCACCGGTGATCTCGTCGGTGCCGACGCAGGCGAAGGCGAAGCCCAGCATCATGGAGGAGATCACCTTGAACGGGGACTGGCGGCCCATGCCGACGAAGCTGCAGAAGGTGAGCAGGTAGACCGCGAAATATTCGGGCGGGCCGAAATCGAGGGCGAAATTGGCCACGATCGGCGCCATGAAGGTGAGCATGATCGTCGCGATGAGGGCGCCGATGAAGGACGACGACATCGACGCGGTAATCGCCTCCCCGGCGCGGCCCTGCTTGGCCAGCGGATGGCCATCGAAGGTCGTGGCCACCGACCATGGCTCGCCCGGGATGTTGAACAGGATGGCGCTGATACAGCCGCCGAACAGCGCCCCCCAATAGATCGCCGCCAGCATGATGATGGCGGTGGTGTGCTGCATCGAGAAGGTGAGCGGCAGCAGGATGGCGATGCCGTTGGCGCCGCCGACGCCGGGCAGGAAGCCGAGCAGCACGCCGAACAGGATGCCGACCACCATGTAGCCCAGGTTCATGGGCGTCAGCAGCACATCGAAGCCGTGCATCAGGGAAAAGAACGCGTCCAACGAGGCCTCCCGTCACCTTGGCCGAGCGCTTGATCCGCGCATCGGCCTTTTATTGTCTTGGTCTTTGTGTCTGAGTTCTCTCGATCATGCCTTCGACGACGCCCGGCTCAATAGCCGAGCCACGCCTCGAACGGCCCCTTCGGCAGCGGCACCAGGAACCAGATCTCGAACACGATAAACAGAACCACGGGAACGGCGAGCGCCACGGGGATCGTCTTGTAGAACGGATAGCGGCCGTGCCAGGTCATGAAGAAGCCGATGAACAGCGCCATCGAGATGTAGATGCCGATATAAATCGACAGGATGACGAAGATCGTCATCGGGATCAGCACCTGCAGCACCATGATCATTTCATGGAAGGCGATGAAGCTGCCGCCGCCGCCGCGCACGCGCGAGAAAACCTGCTGCAGCAGCGTGGCACCGCTGGTGATGAACATGAAGAGCGCGACGTAGAACGGGAAATAGCCCGACCCCGGGCCGACATTCTTCTCCCAGCCGGCGCCGAGACGATAGCTGGCGATCATCACCACCGTTGCCACGGTCATCAAAGCCAGCGAAACCACGATATTCATGGTGCGGTTGGAGACGACGCCGCCCATCGGATCTTCTTCGGTGGAGTTTTCACTCATCGTAGTGAACTCGTGTTCTTCGCGTGCGCGTTGTTCTTGTGGGATGGCCGGCCGCCCGGGCTGCGTCCCGTGGCGGCGGACCATCAAGCATGACGGGAGCGCCGCCTTGCGCGGCGCCCCCGCATTGCGCGTGGCTTCAGGAGCCCTTGTGCAGGAAGCCAGCCTTTTCCATCAGCGTGTGATGGAGCGCGGCGGCTTTCGTCAGCCAGTCGTGGAATGCATCGCCGGTCATGAAGCTCTGGTTGAAGGCGCCCTTTTCCATGAACGCCTTCCATTCCGGCGTCTCACGCACCTTCTTGAGCAGATCGACATAATAGGCGACGACGTCCTTGGACACGCCCGGCGTCGTCATGATGCCGCGCAGCATCAGATATTCGATGTCGAGGCCCTTGGACTTGCAGGTCGGAATGTCCTGCCAGGACATGGTCTTGGTGATCTTGGCCGGATACGGCATCACCTTGTCGTCGAACACGCAGAGCGGCCGCACATTGCCGGCCCGCCAATGCGCCACGCCCTCGATCGGGTTGTTGACGCTGGAGTCGATGTGGCCGCCGACGAGCTGGGTCGCGACGGTACCGCCACCGTGATAGGGCACATAGGTGAACTTCACGCCGGTCTTCTGCTCGATCGCGGCGGTGATGATCTGGTCTTCCTGCTTGGAACCGGTGCCGCCCATCTTGAACTTCATCGGCGCCTTCTTGACCGCGGCGAGATATTCGTCCGGCGTCTTGTAGGGCGTCTTCGAATTGACCCAGAACACGAATTCGTCGAGCGCCATCATGGCGACCGGGGTGAAGTCCTTCCAGGAGAAGGGCGAGCCGGTGGCGAGCGGCGTGGTGAACAGGTTCGACAGCGTGATGATGATCTTGTGCGGGTCGTTCTTGTGGTTCTTGACGTAGAGGAAGCCCTCGGCGCCGGAGCCGCCCTTCTTGCTGATCACGACCATCGAGGTCGGCATCAATTTATGCTTCTGAATGATGCCCTGGATGAGCTGCGCCATCTGGCCGGCGCCGCCGCCGATGCCGGCGGGCACGATGAACTCGACCGTACGGGTCGGCTTCCAAGCCGCCTGGGCGGGCATCCCCGAAAACACCAGAGCGCTGCCCAGCGCAGCAAGTCCGAGACTCAACACCTTGGATGCAGATCGCATGAATTTTCCTCCCTTTTTTCGGCCAACCCACGCCCAGCGTCCTTTGCGGGCGCGGCCGGCAGCTTTCTTTTGGTTTTCGACGAGCGTCTGCTCATCGCAGCATAACTTACCAATAAACAAATCATATACTCCCACAGCGGGCAATTGGGAATAAAGATGGCGCGCCGCCCATAGGCAACATGGTGCGGCCGCCGCCGATATGACCTCAAGCTGCATTGCGGCACAATTTATTGACGTGAAAACGTGCCGCCGGCGACGCCGGTCCTACAAAAAAGCCGGTATAACGGCCCTTAATGCGCAATCTATTGGTGCTTATCGGATTTGCGATGCGGCAGCGCAAAGGCGGCGCGTCGACTTTATATATTGTCCGCTCTGCAAGCGAGGGCGGTTTGCGAGACCGCGCAACCGAATATCAGCGGCGGAACAGTCGCAAGTTGAGCCACACGGCGATAATGAAGACGACGCCTTCCACCGCCATTGTCAGGTATGACGAAAAGCCGATCAGGCGCAGCCCGTTCGACAAGGAGGTGAGGAAAATCGCGCCGAGCAGCACGCCGAGCAGCGAACCTTCGCCGCCGCGCAGCGACACACCGCCGATCACCACGGCAGCGATGCTGTCGAGCTCGTAGCCGGTGCCGGTCAACGGGTTGCCCGAATTCATGCGCGAGGACAACAAAATGGCGCCGACCGCGGCGAGCGCGCCGCTCGCCACGAAACTGGAAAAGCGCGCCCGGCCGATGGACACACCGGACAGGCGCGCCGCTTCCGCGTTCGCGCCCGAGGCATAAAGGCGGCGGCCATAGGTGGTCAGCTCCAATACGCCGAAGCCGACCACGAATATGATGAGCACAATCCCCGTGATCACCGGCACGGGGCCCCAACTCGACCAGGCGAAATAGGAAAAGCCATCCGGCACATCCATGGTCGCGCCATCGGTGATGATGAGCGAGAGGCCGCGCGCGATCGACAGCATGCCGAGCGTCGCCACGAATGCCGGGACGCTGAACACCGACACCATGGTGCCGTTGATGGCGCCGCACAGGGCACCGATGAGAATACCGGCGATCAGCCCGGCGACGAGGCCGTATTTCACCCCGACGATGGCGGTGATGATGCTGGCGAGGCCCATGATCGAACCGACCGAGAGGTCAAGCCCGTGCGCGATGATCACCAGCGCCTGGCCGAACGCCACCACCGCCAGCGGACTCGCCTGGCGCATGATGTTGATGAGGTTGGAGACCGAGAGGAAGCCGGGGCTCATGACCTCGATCACCACCAACATGATGGCGACGACAATGGCCAGGCCGAGATTGGGGAGAAGGTATCTCACGAGCGTTCCACCCTTTCGGTCACGCCAGTCGCGATACGGGTGAACGGAAGCGATCCACGATCATGGTGATGATGAGGACGCAGCCGACGACGACCATCTGGGTGAAGTCGCTCACGCGCGCGAGGTTGAGTCCGTTGGCGAGAACGGCAAGAAACAGGACGCCCAGCGCCGTCCCGTAAATGCCGCCCTTGCCGCCGCCGAGCCGGGCACCGCCGAGCACCACGGCGGCGATGGCGGAAAACTCGAGGCCCTCGCCGAGATTGGCCTGCCCCGAGCTGATGCGCGAGGACAGAATAATGCCGGCAAGGCCGGCTGAGGCGCCGCTCAAAGCGTAAGCCGCGACCTTCACCCATTCCACGCGGATGCCGGCGAGATGGCTGGTCTCCTCGGCACCGCCGATGGCGTAGAAGGCACGGCCGAGGCGCGAATATTTCAGGAAGAAACCGCACAGCGCAAAGACGATCACGGCGATATAGGCCGAGATGGGAATGCCGAGCAGCGCGCCCTTGCCGAGCACGCCGAAACTGAGCGGAAGCCGCTCCACCGGCATCCCGCCGGCGATGATCAGCGCGGCGCCGCGCGCGAAGTAGAGCATAGCGAGCGTCACGATCATCGCCGGCATGCGATAGAACGAAATGAAGATGCCGTTGGTGGTGCCGAGCACCAGGCCGACAAGAACGCCGGCCACAAGGCCCCAGCCGAGACCCCAGGCGAGCACGATCTTGGCGGCGATGACGCTGGTCAGGCCGATGATGGAGCCGAGCGAGAGGTCGATGCCGCCGACCAGCACGGCCAGCAGTTCGCCGCAGGCGAGCACCGCCAGCCCCGAGGCCTGGCGCGCGACATTGCCGATGTTCTGGGCCGACAGCATCGCCGGCTGGATGATGAAGAACAACAGGATCATGCCGCCGACGATGAGCGAGATGGTCAGGTCGGACGAGAGGGTGAATTTCCGCGCCATCCTGTCGGCTTTCCTCGGCGGCTAAAGACGCGCGGACTGGGCGAAGGCGAGCGAGAGCAGCCGCTCGGCGTCGAATTCCGGCCGGGTGAGCTCGCCGGCGACGCGGCCTTCGCGCATCACCATGATGCGGTCGCACAGCCGGAACAGCTCGGGAAACTCCGAGGAGATCAGCAGCACCGCCATGCCGCGCCCCGCGCATTCCAGGATGATGCGGTAGAATTCCTCCTTGGCGGCGACGTCGATACCGCGCGTCGGCTCGTCGAAGATGAGGATGTCGGCGCCGGTCTGCAGCCACTTGGCCAGCACCACCTTCTGCTGATTGCCGCCGCTGAGCATGCGCGCCTCCTGGCCGGGCCCGGTGGTCTTGATGCGCAGCTTGTCGATGTATTCGCGCGCGGTGGCGGCTTCGGCGGCGTGGCGCAGGAAGCCGAAGCGGTTGAACAGCGGCAGCGACGGCAGCGTGATGTTGCTCTTGAGCGGGAAATTCAGCAGCAGGCCTTCCGACTTGCGGTCCTCCGGCAGCAGGCCGATCTTCAGGTCGACCGACTTGCGGCAGGAATGCGCGTGCACTGCGCGGCCTTTGATCAGGATCTCGCCCTCGCTGTAGCTGTCGGCGCCGAACAGCACGCGCGCGAGCTCGGTGCGGCCGGCGCCGATCAAGCCGGCAAGGCCGAGGATCTCGCCCCGCCGTAATTGCAGGTTCACGTCCTTGATCTTGCGCCCGTCCGACAGGCCCCTGACCTCGAGCACCACCTCCTCGGAGGCAGCAGGACGCACGGCATCGTCGGCGCCGGTGCGATCGACGGCGTGGCCAACCATGGCATTGATCAGCTCGTCGGTGCGCACCTCGGTGGCGTTCCAGGTGCCGACCATCTTGCCGTCGCGCATGACGCTGACGCGGTCGCCGATCTCCTCGATCTCCTCCAGGCGATGCGAAATGTAGATGATGCCGATGCCCTGCTCCTTCAGGTTCTTCAGCAAAGTGAACAGGGCCGATATCTCGCGCCTGGTTAGCGTCGCCGTCGGCTCGTCGAGAATGATGATCTTGGCGTCGATCGACAGAGCCTTGGCGATCTCGACGAGCTGCTGCTGGGCGATGCTGAGCGTGCGCACGATGGCGTCGGGGTCGAGTTCGATGCCGACCCGCGCGAAAAAGGCGCGCGCATCCTCGCGCATCTTCTTCCAATCGACCCGATGCGGCCAGCGCGCCTCGGTCGGCAGGCGGCCGAGAAACATGTTTTCCGCGACCGAGAGGTCCGGGACCAGGTTGAACTCCTGGTAGATGGTGGCGATGCCGAGCAGGCGGGCCTTGCTCGGCGTGAAATAGTCGATCGGCGCGCCGTCGACGTTGAAGCTTCCGCTATCGGGCTCAACGGCGCCGGAGAGAATTTTGATCAAAGTCGATTTGCCGGCGCCGTTCTGGCCCAACAGAACGTGGACTTCACCGCTTTCCAGCGTGAAATCCACGTTCGTCAGTGCCTGGGTCGCGAAGAACGACTTCGATACGTCCTGTGCCCTGAGCAGAGGCATGGGCGCTCCAGTTGCGTTGTCGACCTCGTTCTTACGCTACTTTTCGCGAGCGGGCTCACGGATACATCAGCTTCGGCTTGAAGCTGTCGGGCGCACGGATCGTCTCCAGCGAGACTTTAGCGACATTGTCCTTGGTGACAATGACCGGCGCGATCTTGGTCAGTTTCTTGTAGGGCTGATGGCGCAGATAGGCCACCGCCGTCTTCACCGCATTATAGCCGATGAGCACCGTCTGTTGCGCCGCCGTCATCTGGATCACGCCCTGACGGATCATGTCCTGCGTATCCTTGGACATGCCGGCGGTGGTCAGCGTGACCTTGCCGACCTTGCCGGCGGCCTTCACGGCGTCGCCCGAGCCTTGCGTGATGATGTCGGCGCTGGAGCCGATGGCCTGTACGTCCTTGTAGGCCTCGAGCGCGTCCTCGGTGTTGCGCAAGCCCGCCGGGCGCGCGCTGTTGATCCAGAAGATCTTCTCGATCTTCAGGTTGGGGTGCTGGTCGGTGACGCTCTTGAAGCCGTCCAGACGGTCGCGCGTCCAGGTCACGCCGGCGGGTCCGGCCATGTAGAGGAGCTTGGCGCCGTTGGGGAACTTCTCGGCGAGGTAGCGCGCCTGCGAGGCGCCGAGCTCGTGGTCGTCGGACTGCACGAAGGCGATCATCTTGTTGCTGGCGACCTTCGAGCCCATGTGCATCGCCGGAATGCCGGCGGCGATGCCGCGCTCAACCACCGGCACCACGCCCTTGGCGTTGGTCGGCATGATGATCATCATGTCGACCTTCTTCTCGATCAGATCCTCGATCTGCTCGATCTGGCGGTCGACATTGGCGTAGCCGCCCGCCTCATGGATGATGAGGTTGACGCCCTCCTCCTTGGCCGCCTTCTGGCAGCCGTAGATGATGCTGATGAAGAAGGGGTCGCTGAGCTGTTGGAACGAGATGCCGATCGTGAGTTTCTTGTCCGCGCGCGCGCTCGGCATCGACAGGGTGAGGCATAAGACCGCCATGATTGAGAAGACGGCAGAGTAGAAGAGTCTACGCATTTTCATTCCTCCCATGGTGAAGCGACTTATTCGCGATTATTAGGCGTGCACCGGCAGGCCGGCGGACTCCAATTCCGTCCTCAGTTGGACTTTCTCCTCGTCGCCCATTTCCAGGAGCGGCGGCCGCACGAAGCCGCCGGTCAGCCCGAGCAGCTTCTGCCAGTATTTGAGCCGCGCCATCGGCAGCGCGCCGGCGGCCCAGGGTTTCCAGATCCATTTGCGCGCGACGTCGCGCAGCGGATCGAGCGTCGCGGCGATCTGCTTGGCCTTGTCGAGGTCGCCGGCGTCGGCCGCGGCGGTGTAGTCGACGATCGGATGGTGGCCGTTCCATTGCATGAGATGCGGCGAGGGGCTGGCAAGGAACACCTGCTGCTTGAAGAAGGAGCGGTTGAGCAGCCAGTTGTCCTCGTTGGGATCGCTCACCACGATTTTGTCACCGCACAGGTGCCGCACCTGGTTGGTGTGCTCGAGCGGCGTGTCGTTCTTGATGCCGACGATGTTCTCGATCTCGGCGAGCCTGGCCACCTGCTCCGGCGTGAGGATGTAGCCGGGCGTGGTCGAGTTGAGGATGAGGATGCCGATGTCGACGGCTGAGGCGATGGCGCGGAAGTATTCGTAGACCGTCTCCGGCGTGCGCGCGGCGTAATACGGATTCATCAGCGCGACGAAATCGGCGCCGACGCTTTCGGCGTGCTTGGTCAGTTCGATCGAGGTCTTGACCGAGGTGTGGCCCGTCATGGTGATGGTGCGGGTGCGGCCCTTGGCCTCGCGGATCAGCAGTTCCTGCGCGCGCTTGCGCTCTTCCTCGGTCAGCGCCCAGAACTCGTTGATGATGCCGCCCATGTAGAAGCCATCGATCTTGATGGTTTCGATGTAGTAGTTGAGGTCGGACAACAGGCCCTTCTCGTCGAGCTCCATATCCTGCCGGAACGGATAGGGAATCGAGCCCCACAAGCCGCGCATGTTCTTGCGCGCGTAGGCCTTGGCCTCTTTCTTGGTGTACTCCATCCTCGTCCTCCCTGGTCACCGCTCGCTGTCGGCGACCTGATAATCGTTCCAGGAATCGGTTTCGCTTTTGCGCCGCTGGGTCGCGTCGATCAGATAACCGCAGCCCGGGCAGACATATTCGATGAGATGGAAGTCCGGGCTGACGCCGTGCCAGCGGCGCGCGATCCACGGGCTCAAGTCACCGAGCTCGCGCTCAATCTTCGGCAGTTTGTCTTTCGGATTCTCGCTGCGCCCGGCGATGACCTCGTCGCAGCGCGCGCACACGAACCGATGCCCCGCGATGCGCATGGTCTCGCCGAAGCGCGGCCGTGCATCGGGCTTCTGGTACCAGTCCGCCGCCACCGCCCGCGGCGCGGTCGTGCGGCCGACGGCGTGCAGCCGCTCTTCGCGGCGCTTCAGCCGCTCGGCCTCGGTCGCCGGCGCATCCACCGCAAGCGTCTTGGCATCGAGCACGACGCCATAAAGGGCGCGCGCCCGCTCCACGGTGACGCAGCCGTCGCGCACATCCTTCTCGACCAGCGCCGGCGCGCGCTCCAGCGCATCGCGGAAGCCGCCGCCGCCCGGCGGCACGCCGTTGAACACTTCGCCCTCGCGCAGCACGAAGGACTGCTTCGACGGCAGCACCACTTCCTCGCCGCGGATGTCCTCCCAACGGGCCGGCACCAGTCGCTCGTTCAACATCGCCGGGATGCTCTCGGTGCCCTTCTTGAGCAGCACCTGCGAGCCGCCGCCGTTATAGCCGCCGGCAACGCCGGCCGAGCTCGAATTGTTGGTGCTCAGCGTGCTGGCGACGATGTTGATCTCGGAGGCGCCGTAGGGCGTCATCGCGTTCTCGCCGGAGACGCCGCCGCGAAAGGCGCCGGCGCCGCCGGAGTCCACCGCACGCCGGCGGTAGAGATAGAGAAACGGGTAGATCGATTCCGCCGATTCGACGTTGGTGATGCTGGCGCGTGGCACGTTGATCGAACCGGAATTGTCGTAGCCGTCGGCGAAATAGCGGGCGCCGCCGCCGCACATATGGGAGTTGACCATCATGGTGCCGAACGGCTCGCCGTATTGGTTGCGGCCGAACACATTGAAGACAAAGCCGGTGCCGCCCCAGACCGCCATCAAATTGTGCCGGTAGTGGTCGCTGCAAGACAGCATGCGGCTCAGCGCGCCGACCGCGGCACCGCAAGTGTGCAAGGTCGCGCTGATGGTCGCCATGCTGCACGGCGCCGGGAAGGCGCAGTTGTTGATGGTGCCCGTCTCGGAGATGATCTGCACCGGATTGAACACGGCGTCATTCCACGGGATGTCGTTGCACAGGAGCACGACCAGGCCGGTGAACACGCCGCCCAACAGGCCGGCATAGGTCGCGTTGATGAAGCCGTCGGCCTGCTTGTCGGTGCCGCGGAAGTCGAAGGTCAGTTGCGAACCGCGTTTGGTCAGCTTCAGCCGGATCGCGTGAATGGCGTCCTGATGGCCGCTGTGATCGAGATAATCCTCGGCATACCATTCGCCGTCCGGGATCTCCTCGAGCTTCTTGCGCAACAGGAATTCCGTGTAGTCGAGCATGTCGGCCATCACGTCGGTGATGGTGTCGGGGCCGTATTTGCGGAACAGGAGGTCGAGCCGCTCCTTCGCGACATTGGCGGCGGCGATCTGTCCGCGCAGGTCGAGTTCGACCAGGTGCGGCGTACGCGAGTTGGTGAGATAGGTGTCCAGCACCTCCGGCTGGATCACGTTGCGCCGCATCAGCTTGAGGAAGCGATAGCGCGGCGCCTCCTGGAAGGTATCGCGGGCAAGATGGTTCCAGCTTCCCGGCGCCGGTCCGCCGACATCGATCTGATGGATGGTGGAGCCGACCCAGGCGACCAGCCGGCCGTCGTGATGCACCGGGGCGATCAGGCAGACGTCGTTATGGTGCACCGCGCCCATCCACGGGTCGTTGCACAGATAGACGTCGCCCTCCTCGATGAACTCCTCGCCGAACAGCTCCTTGGCCTTGCGGATCATCAGCGACACGGCGCTCAGGTGGAACAGCACATAGGGCCCGATGCAGATCAGGTTTCCCTCGGCGTCGGCGATGGCGACGTTGAAATCGTTGGTCTCGGAGGCGACCGGCGAACCGGAGACGTTGATGATGCTGCGGCCCTGCTCGTCGTTGATCTGCCAAAGCCGGTGGCGCACCACCTCGAAGGTGACGAGATCGCTGCGCGGCACGAAGCGGCGCTCGGTGCCCGCGCTGTCGGCGTGTCGATAGGCTTCTGCGACGGACACTTCACGCCTCCGCTGTGATGATGAGGTTCAAGTGCTCATCGACGCCGGCCGTCTGTCCCGGATGCAACGGGATCGTGGTCGCGTAGAATTCAAGCATGGCCGGCCCCTTCACCAGGCTGCCCGGCCCGAGCGCCTCGCCACGATAGATCGGCGTCGAGCGCCATTTTTCACCGGCACCCCAGTAGACGCGGCGCTCGCCGATGGGCGCGCTGCTGAACTTGCGATCGCCCAGGGCGACGCGGCTGATCTGCGCGATCGTGGGCGCGATGGCGTCGACCCGCACGGTGACGATTTCGGTATCCGACAATTGCGAACGCGCACCGGAGCCGTAGGTCTGCTCATAGAGCGTCATGAAGCTGGTGCGGGTGCGCTCGATCGATTCGAGCGTGACATGCGCGTCGACCGGGACCGTCAGCTCGTGCACCTGGCCGCGGAAGCGCATGTCGACACTCGGCCGCAGCACGACCGACTGGGCGGAGACACCTTCGTCGGCGAACTGCTTGTGCGCCATGGCGGTGAGGTCGCGCAGCACCTCGTTCAAACTGGCGAGTTCGTCCTCGGTCATCGGCGTGGTGCCGCGCATGCGGATGAGCAGCGAGCGCGAGAAGAAGTGCTTGATGTCGGACTGGGCGATGCCGAGCGCGGAAAATACCGGGGCGGTCGGCGGCACCACGATCTTCTTGGCGCCGATATCGGGACCGTAGCCGGTGCAATGCGTCGGCCCGCACCCGCCGAAGGATACCAGCACGAAATCACGTGGGTCGTGACCGCGTTCGACCGAGGCCTGGCGGATAAGGTCGGCCATGTGCGCGTTGACGATCTCGTAGGCGCCCCAGGCCGCCTCTTCCAGGCTGAGGCCAAGCGGCTCGCAGATGCGGCGCATCAAGGCGTCGCGCGAGGCCGTGGCGTCGAGCCTGATCTCACCGCCGAGGAAATAGTCCGGATTGATATAGCCGAGCACCACATCGGCGTCGGTCACCGTCGGCTCGTTGCCGCCAAACCCGTAGCAGGCGGGTCCCGGATTGGAGCCCTGGCTCTTCGGCCCGACCTTGAGCGTGCCGGCCTCGTCGAGCCAGATGCGGCTGCCGCCGCCGGCGCCGACAGTGACGATGTCGACCGCCGGCAACATAACGATATAGCGCTCCATCACCGTGATCGCGGTCAACTCGGGCATGCCGTTGACGACCAGCCCGACGTCGAAGCTGGTGCCGCCCATGTCGGTCGAGATCAGGTTCTTTTCTCCGATCAGCGCGCCGAGCTGCTGTGTCGCGATCACGCCGCCGACCGGGCCGGAGAGCAGCGTGGTGATCGGCGTCTGGCGGATTTCGCCGGCCGGCGACAGGCCGCCGACCGACTGCATCATCAAGAGGTCCTTGTTGTAGACCTCCCGGCGCAGCGCCACCTCGATGTCGCTGAGGTAATGGTCGAGCGCCGGCCCGAGAAAGCAGTTGATGGCGGTGGTGTTGGCGCGCTCGTATTCGCGCATCATCGGCACGATATCGCTCGAGGCGGTGACGAACAGCTTGGGATGGCGCGCCTTGGCCAGTTCCTTGATGCGCTGCTCGTGGCCGGGGTTTTTGAACGACCACAACAAGCAGATGGCTAGCGCCTCGATGCCCTCGCCGACCAGATTGTCGATGAGCGCGATCACCTCGTCGTCGTCGAGCGGGCACAGCACGCGGCCGGCATAGTCGACGCGCTCGCGCACGCCTCGCGTGAGCGAGACCGGCACGATCGGACGCGGCCGTTCGGCGCGCTGGTAATGGGTGATCTCGCGCTCGTCGAGGCCGGCGGTGCGCGCCTTGATGCGGCCAATGGCCAAGGTGTCCTCGAAGCCGCGGGTGATCAACAGGCCGGTCTTGGCGCCAACCTGTTGGATCATCGCATTGGTGGTGACGGTGGTGCCATTGAAGAACAGCTTGCAGTTGGCAAGCGTCTGCGACAGCGACAGGTCGAAATTCTTCGCCGCCGCCGCCGCGGCGCCGAGAATGCCACGCGCGGGTTCGTCCGGCGTCGAGGAATGCTTGCCCACCGCCAGTTTTCCGGCGGAGCTGACGATGACGGCATCGACGAAGGTTCCGCCGGTGTCCGTCGAGATCACATAGTCCATCACGCGGGACGACTCCTCCCGTGGCGCTTCCTCAGTGAACTTTCTTGTTTTTCGGCTTTTTGTTTTTCGACGTCGCGGTCAGGCTTTCCATCACGAATTCGAACAGCGGAAACGGCGCGTTGTCGCTGAAGGTCTTCGCCGCCGTCGGCTCGGTGAACAGGCGCGTGTAGAGCGCGCGCGAGGAGAAATAGCCGAAGGTCGCGCTCAACAGACCGTAGGAGAAGATCTCCACGTCGACTTCGCGGAAAACCTTCAGCGCGATGCCTTCGCGCAGGATGTCGTTGATGCGCTGACGCGCCTTGCGCAGGTGCAGTTGAATGGCGCGATCGACCGCCTCAGCACCCACAAGCAGCTCCTGCAGCGTGACGCGATGCGCGGTCGGCTGCTCGTTGAAGAATTCGGTAACCGCCGACATGATGTTGCGCAGGCTGCGTTCCGGATAGCCCGGGACGAGCTCGGCCTGCTCGACATAGGCCTGCAGCGAGCCATAGGCCTTCTCCAGCACCGCCGAGTGCAGCCCGCGCTTGTCGATGAAGAAATTGTAGATGGTGCTGATCGTGACATTGGCGGCGAGCGCGATGTCGCGGATCGAGGTGCCGGCAAATCCCTTCTCGGCGAACAGCATTTCCGCCACGCGCACGAGCTGCTCCTTGCGCAGCACCGGCGCCGACTTGCGCTTCGGCTCGAGAGCGATGGCTTCGTCGCGGATCATGATGGGCGGGGCCGTCCCAGCGGAATTTTTGTAACGATCGTTCGTTCTAGTTTCGGTGGGCCGGGTTGACCTTGTCAAGCACGCGGCGGTGGTCGGCCTCGGCCGGCGCCCCGCGCAGGCTGTCCGCCCGCGCCGCAGCATGTAAAACTGTCATAAGAACAAGTGTGTTACCGCATTGCGGCAAGCGGTGCGGCAAGGCGATGCATGCGCATGCGTCACGCTTTCCCCGGACGGGAAGGGTCGCGCTCGAAGGCGTGCGAGGGCGGGATAAAGAGGCCCCACTTCGCTATTCCTCCCCTCCAGGGGAAGGCGGAGCCAGCAATCGAATTAGACTGGATGGGAGGGGCCGCCGGCGTCGCGCGCGCCCTGCGCATCGCGGATCGCCTGCCAGACGCGGCTCGGCGTCGCCGGCATGTCGAAGTGGCGAATGCCGAATTCGGCGAGCGCATCGACCACGGCATTCATCACCGCCGGCAATGCGCCGGTGCAGCCGGCTTCGCCGCAGCCCTTGGCGCCCAGCACGTTGGTCTTGGCGGGCACCGGATGACTCGCGGTCATGATGTTCGGCACGTCATGCGCATGCGGCAGCGCATAGTCCATGAACGAGCCGGTCAACGGCTGGCCTTCCGCGTCGAAGCGCGCCTCTTCCATGAGCGCCTGGCCGATGCCCTGCACGATGCCGCCATGCACCTGCCCCTCGACCAGCAGCGGATTGACCACATTGCCGAAGTCGTCGACGGAAACGTAATTGACGATGTCGGTCCGGCCGGTTTCCGGATCGATCTCCACCTCGACGACATGACAGCCGTTTGGATAGCTTGCGGGCGGCGTATCCGACACGTGCTTGACGTCGAGCGAGGACGGCAGCTCCGGCGGCAATTGCAGGCCGGCATGCAGGCGCGCGGCGAGATCCATGATGCCGATGCCGCGGTCCGTGCCGACGATGCCGAAGCGGCCGTCCTTGAACTGGATGTCCGCCTCCGCCGCTTCCAGCACATGCGCGGCGATGCGCAGGCCGTTCTCAATCACCTTGTCACTCGCCTCGACGATGGCGGTGCCGCTCTGCATCAGCGACTTCGAGCCGCCGGTGCCGGCGCCAACCAGCAGCGCGTCGCTGTCGCCCTGCAGCAGCCGCACGGCTTCGAACGGGACGCCGAGCCGCGCGCTCAGCACCTGGGCGAAGGGCGTCGCGTGGCCCTGGCCATAATCGAGCGTGCCGGTGATGATGGTGACCGTGCCGTCGGCGTCGAAGCGGATGCCACCCATTTCCTGGGTGCGCGGCACCGCGGTCGACTCCAGGAAGCTCGCCAGCCCGCGGCCGCGCAGCTTTCCGCGCGCGCGGCTTTGCGCCCGACGCTGCGGGAAATCATGCCAGCCGGCGATTTCGAGCGCCTGCTCCATGACCTTGGTGAATTCGCCGCTGTCGTAGACCGCGCCGGACGGCGCCTGGTACGGAAACTGATCCGGCTGCAGGTGATTGCGCCGCCTGATCTCGACCGGGTCGATGTTCATCTCGGCCGCCGCCGCCTGCACCAAGCGCTCCATGTAGTACTGCGCCTCCGGCCGGCCGGCACCGCGATAGGAACTCACCGGCGTCGTGGTGGTGAGCACGCATTGGCTGGAAATCTCGAGGAGTGGCGTGCGATAGGGACCGATGATGTTGCGCATGGTGGTGAAGGTCGGCATCATCGGCGCCACGGCGCCGATATAGGCGCCGAAATTGCCGTAGCCCTTGGTGCGCACGGCAAGAAAACGTCCCTCGGCGTCAAGCGCGAGTTCCGCCGTGACCTCGTGGCAACGGCCATGCTGATCGGAGAGGAAGCTTTCCGAGCGGTCGTTGAGCCATTTGACCGGGCGGCCGAGCGCGCGGGCGGCGTGCAAGAGGCAGATATATTCGGGAAAGACGAAGGACTTCATCCCGAACGAGCCGCCGACATTTTGCGTGAGGATGCGCAGCTTTTCCGGCGGCACGCGCATGATGGTGGACAGTTGCGCGCGCAGCATCATGACGCCCTGGCAGCCGACGCGCAGCGTCCAACGCTCCTCGTCGGGGTCGAAGCTCGCCAGCGCGCCGCGCGGCTCCATCGCATTGACGACGATGCGGTTGTTGACGAGATGCAGGCGGGTGACATGGGCGGCCGCCTGGAAGGCCGCTTCGACCTTGTCGGCGTCGCCGTAGTGATAATCGAGCACGACATTGCCGGGCACGCTGTCGTAAAGCTGCGGCGCACCAGGCGCGGCGGCCGCGCGTGCCTCGGTGACGGCGGGCAGCGGCTCGATATCGACGACCACCGCTTCGGCGGCGTCGCGTGCCTGCATGGGCGTATCCGCCACCACGAAGGCGATCGGATCGCCGACGAAACGCACGCGATCGGCGGCCAGCGCCGGCCGCGGCGCCTTGCGCATCGGCGTGCCGTCGCGATTCTGAAAATTGAGGATGCAGTCGAGGCCGGCATAATCAGCGGCAACGAAATCGGCACCGGTGAAGATCGCTTGCACGCCCGCAAGCTTGGCGGCTGCGGCGGTATCGACGCCACGAATGACGCCGTGCGCATGCGTGCTGCGCAGTACCACGCCGTAGAGCTGTTGCGGCAAATCGATGTCGGCGGTGTAACAGCCGGCGCCGCGCACCAGGCGCGCGTCTTCGCTGCGCGCCACCGGTTGCCCCACCGCGAACTTCATCTGCGCGAGCGCATCGGCGGATTGTTGAACTGTCATCGTCACCGTCGTACGTGTTTTGCGCAACGCGCCGGTTTCGCGGCTGCGCAATCTGCCAGCCTCGGCACGCGCGCGCAACACGCTGGCGCGCGCGATCGCGGCGCGCGGCGCAGCGACGCATCAGGTTCCGATGGTTCTCTGCATTGCAAAGATTGGACAGCTGCCGACGTTTCCGCCAGTTGCCGCATTTTGAACATGCGGAATCCGCGGCATCAATCGATGACACGACAACGAACACTGAGCGCGTAAAACCCGCGTGGGCGCGCATTCAATACGTGGACCTCGATTCCGATTTCCTATTCCCGGCCGCTTGCGTAACGCGCTCCGAGCAACCTCGAATCGCGTACCGCCGTTCTTTTCGCGCGCTAACCCTACTCTCGCTCATTGATGGCGGACGCCGATGCGCTCTGCAAAATCCTCTCCCAACCTGGGAGGGCGCAAATGCAGTTCAAAGTTGCGGTTGCCGCGTTCTTGCAATCGTGCGCTGTCGAAAGACGGTTGTCGTCGCACACGATCCAAGCTTATGCGTGCGATCTCGGCGATTTTCACAAATGGCTCGGCGCCGGCGCAACGCCCGAACAGATTTCCACGTCAACGTTAAAGGCCTATTTGGAGCACATGGTCAGCGAGCGAAGCCTGACCACGGCGACCATTCGCCGCCGGCTCGCCTGTCTTCGCTCGTTCTTCAAATTCCTCGCCGAAACTGGAGAGACGCCAAACCCCTTCGACGGATGGCAATTGAAACTGCCGCGGCGAAAGCGATTGCCCCGCACGCTGTCGCGCGCCGAAGCGATGCGGCTTCTCTCGGCCGCCGCTTCGTCCGACCTTGCGCTTCAGCGGAACGACGCGGATCCGATCTTTGCCGTTATCGTGCGGCTGATGATTTCGACCGGCCTGCGCGTCGGTGAGGTTTGCAAGCTGCACACCGACGATATTTCGGCGGCCGGATCGATGATCCGCATCCGCGGCAAGGGCGCGAAAGAGCGGATCGTTTACGTCACCAATGCCGAGCTTGCCGAAGAAATCGATCGGCTGCGGATCAGGCGCGGCCTTCACTGCGCCGCGCCACTGTTCATCAACCGGCACGGCGCGATCATACGGCCGCAATCAGTGCGCCTGCGCCTGCGCCGGCTGGCGCAAGACGAAGGGTTGGCTCGTCGCATTACGCCGCACATGCTCAGGCACACCGCGGCGACGCTGCTCATTGAAACGGGCGTTGACATCCGCTTCGTGCAGCGGCTGCTCGGACACTCAAGCATCGCCACGACGGAAATTTATACGCACGTCTCGGACGAAGCGCTCAAGGCCACGCTGACACGGGCGAATGTGCTCGGGATGATGGCGCGATAAGGAAGGCGTCGATGCGCCGACGGCAACGTGTGCGTCGCCCGTTTTATTTGCAAACTGGCGCGAAATAAAAAAGGGCCGGCATGCGCCGACCCTTTTTCATACTTGGTTGCGGGGGCAGGATTTGAACCTGCGACCTTCAGGTTATGAGCCTGACGAGCTACCGGGCTGCTCCACCCCGCGATAATCAGATAAAGCGACACGCCGCCGATGGCGCCGCCTGCCGCTGCTTTTATTCCTCAATGTCGCCGCTGGCCGAGCCTCCGGGGCGGGTCGCCGCATCGGGCAACTATCAATGCCCCTTCCTTCTGGCCAATATGCGATAAGCGGGGGCAAGCCCGCCTCAAGTCACCGGCTATGTAGCAACGGCAAGTCCCGATGGGAAGGGCGAAATCCACGGTTTTTCATCAACCTGTCACGAATCCTGGCGAAAAACCGGCCATGCCTGGGGTGGCTGGGGACAGCGACGGGAGTTTCGGTGACGGCCTGGCCGCAGCCGCACGCGCCATCATTGCCGATGCCCGCACCGCCCTGACCGACCCCCAATTGCCCGAACCCGACGCCGTGCACGACGTGCGCAAGGCCTTCAAGCGCTGGCGGGCGCTGCTGCGCCTGCTCGCCGGCCCGCGCGGCGCCGCAGTCAATCAGATGCGCGCCGAAGCGCGCGATCTCATGCGCTTGCTCGCCGGCGCGCGCGACGCCCAGGCAGCCCTCGATGCGCTCGAGGACCTGCACAAGTCGGAGCTGCCGTTCTCGGCCGCCTCGACGCAAACCATCCGCGCGCGCCTGACCACGCTGCGCGACGCTGAGGAGACGGCGACCTTCACGCCCGCGCTGCGCGAGCAGATCACTCGCTATCTCGACTATGCCGCATTGTCGCTGGAGCACTTGTCGCTCGCCACAATCGACTTCGACAGCGTTGCCGACGGGCTCGCCGTCACCTATCGGCGCGCGCGTCAGCTGGTACCGGACCATTGGGCGGAAACCGACGCCGACCATCTGCACGACTTGCGCCGGCGCGTGGTCGAGCACCGCCACCAGATGGAGCTGGTCGAGCCGCTGTGGCCGCGCTTCGCCAAGCTGTGGGTGGAGGAGGCGCAGCGCCTGCGCGACCAGCTCGGCGCCTGCCAGGATCTGACGGTTCTGGCGGGCTTCACCACGCCGCATCGGCTGCTGGCGCCCTGGCGCTCGCGGCTCACGCCGATGATCGAGGACCGCCGCGCCACGCATCTGAAGAACGCCGGCCGCCTTGCCGGCCGCCTGTTCGCGGAAAAGCCGAAGGCGTTCCGCCAGCGGCTCGGCGCGTTGTGGATGGCGCGCAGCAAACGCAAGGGCTGAGTGTCGCGCGTTTTCTTCATGTCGAATCACGCGATTGCGATGGCCTGCGGCGTCTTTACCTCTGCGCGCTGGGCGCGCAACGGCTAGACTGGCACCAACGCCCCTTCCCTTATTTCGCTTAGCGGGGACGCCCATATGGATGCGACGCTCACCGACACCATCGACATGCACGGCGATCCGCTGGGGTTCAAGCTCCGCCAGGGCCGTCCATCGCCGCTGCTGCAAGGCGGCGGTGACATCGTCAAGATCGAGGCGCGACAGCTGGCGGGGCACCAGAAGGAAGCCGTCGCCAGCGACGGGGACGGAGCCAGCGCCTGGCGACTATGCTCCGACGAAGGCAAACATCTCAAGGGCAGCGATCTCGCGCCGTTTCCGCTCGGCTTCTTCAACGTCGGCATTCAGGTCGATTTGGCGCAGCAAATCCGCCGGTTGGCCGCCATTCGAAATCTGCGCGTCGACGGCCTGGCGTTGAAGGTGGTCAATCATTACTGGCTGACGGGGTCGTTCATTCACGGCACGGGCGAAGGTCACGCCGAAGTGCCGGACATCGAGGTCAGTCTCGACAGCGCCGCGGCTCCCGCCGAGATCGAGGCACTGGTGCGCGCCGCGATGGATGCCTCGCCGGCGATTGCTTTCCTGCGCACGGCAATGACCGCCAACACCTTCGCGCTCTATATCAACGGCCGTCGGCGACCGGTCGTGGGCGTCGCCAATTCGGCATCGCGCGATGCTGACGATCCTTACCGAGTTTATGCGAGCGCGCCGCGCCCACTCGACGCCACGGGCCCGCGCGACCTCATCGCGAAGACCGGCCTGAGCGAAAGCGGTCAGTTCGCGCCGGCCAAGCCGACCATCGAGGGCAAGCAGATCCGCGACGTGCTGGGCGAAGGCCGCTTACGCGGCGATGGTCTGTTCGAAGTCGACACCTGGCTCGGCATGCCGGGCATGAGTCACTTCCATCTCGCCGGCGACGTCAGCGGCGGCGACGCGGCGCCCTCGGGCCTCGCGCTGTTCGCGGCCGGCATCGCCTTTTGCTACATGACGCAGCTTGCGCGCTACATCGAGAGCATGAAGCTCGCCATCCGCGGCGTGCGGCTGGTGCAGGTCACGCCGTTCAGCGGTGGCGAGCGGGCCGTCGCCGCGCCGATCGATACCCATCTGTTTCTCAACGGCGAGGCGCCGGCCGAAACGCATGTCCATCTGCTGACGGTCGCGGCGCGCACCTGCTACCTGCACGCGGCGAGCAAGACTCCGACGGAGCCGAACCTGCGCATCGTGCACAACGGACGGCCGCTCGCGAAGGCGGCGTAACGCCGGGCTGCAA
>CAVXFJ010000006.1:0-201941 GCA_963760995.1 uncultured Pseudomonadota bacterium
ATCGGCATATCCGGATTCCTTGGCAACATCGACGAGATGCTCGAAGCCTCCGACGGCGAAGGTGCCGTCTGGCGCGTGTTCGTCGGACAATGGTGGGATCGCTTCGGCACCGCCGAGGTCGGCACCAGCGGCCTCTACGAGCTCGCCGTCAATTGCGAGCCGCCGCTTCCGCTCGGCACCGGCGGCGACCGTTCCCAGCGAACCCGGCTCGGCAAGGCGCTCGCGCGCATGCGCGACCGCGTGTTCGACATCGGCGGACTCAAGGCGCGCATCCGGGCGATCGGCGTCTCGCACCAGGCCCGCCGCTGGCAGCTCGCCCTCGAAGGGGAACATGGGGAACGTGGGGAACGTTTTCCGGACCCGTCCGAAGCAGAAAAAGGGGAACGTCAGGCGCCTGTCGACCAACGTTCCCCGGCCTATCCCGTTGATCAAAAAGGGCTCGGGGAACGTGGGGAACGTGGGGAACATTTTTCCGACCTACGCGCACGCGCGCGCGTACATAATAATAAAGAAGAGCAGACACGTTCCCCACGTTCGTCACGTTCCCAAAACGCCGACAATTCAGAGGCTTGTACCGGGGAACATGGTGGGGAACGTCGCGAAGCACATCCCCCACGTTCCCCAGACGCAGATTCCCCCGATTGGCTAAAGGGGGTGCCGTGATGCCGCGCGCTCCCACCACCAGATTGGTCCACGGAGGCGCGCCATGAGCCGGCAGCGCCTTCCCGATCGCCGACCCAGCGTCACGACCAAGCTTATCCACGACTGCCGGTCCTATTCGGTGACGGTCGGCTTTGATACCGACACCGGCCGCATCGGCGAAGTGTTCACGCACGGCGCCAAGGTCGGCTCCGCCATGGACGGCATCCTCGACGACGCCTGCATCGCGCTGTCGCTTCTGCTCCAGCACGGCGTCGAGCCTGTCGCGCTCGCTGCGAGCATGGGGCGGCTTGGCGACGGCAAGACGCCCGCTTCGATCATCGGCGCGCTCGCCGACCTCATCGCCCGCGAGGCGCAGCCATGAGGTGGGCACCCAAAGGATACGGCGGAAAGCGGCGCCCTCCCGACGATGTCAAGCGTGAGGGTTGGCACGAACACGGCATCCTGGTGGTGAGCGAGGATGATCATCGTCTCACCTGGCCGGAGCGTGAACTGATCCGGCAACTCGGCGGAAAACTTTACGGCAAACGCTCGACGAACAAGGAGGCGTACCATGGCTGATCTGGACGCCGGCTTGCGTGGAAGCGCGGCTTCACGAAGCGGCGGACGTGATGGCGCGTCTGCCGGAGATGCGCGTGCAGGGTTACTTTAACCTGTGGCCGAAGGTTCTCCACGAGTTCAGCGACCTCGTCGGGCAAGAACCAGTGCGGTTGAAGCGCCCGCCGCCATTGCCCGACGCCATCAGCCGCATGGAGGAGACGCTCGGCTGGTTGCGCTGGCTGGAAGCCGATGACGCGAAGCTCGCCTGGGCACGCGCCGAGCGCACGCCGTGGAAAATGATCTGCTGGCGCTTCGGCGTCGGTCGCGCCACGGCGCATCGCCGCTGGGAGTACGCGCTCAGTCTGATCGCGTGGCGCTTGAATGGACGCGCTGCGCCGGCAAAACGTTCGCGGCGATTCCTCGTTGAGCGCGCGCGATTGCTGTCAAGTTAATTGTGAAGTGTGAGACATTTTTTGGTGAGACATTTTCCGGCGAGACAGAAGCGACCGACGCGGTGTAGTTTCGCGGCAGGCTCGCGAGAGGCGCGCGCGACGATCACAGAGCCGAGGCGCGGGTCCTCCCTGGCGCAAAACCGTATGCGGGGGGCAAAGGCCCGGAATTTCGCTACAGACAGCCGCAAAATCTGAGTTACCAGTTACCACCATCGCCCGCCGACCAACGACCCGACGAGCCGCTAAATACGGGCCTTTTGGCCCGAAGCACGAAACGTCGGGTGAACCGGTAACCTCGTGAGGTTACCAGTCTCGGTTACCACCTCCTGGAAAACATGACGTCGCAGCTGGTCGAGACGGTCGAGCGCTGGCCGCTCGACCGATTGATCCCGCACGCCCGCAACGCGCGCACGCATTCCGAGGATCAGATCGCGCAGATCGCAGGATCGATCGCCGAGTTCGGGTTCGTGAATCCAGTTCTGGTCGGCGATGATGGCGTGATCGTCGCGGGTCACGGCCGCGTGCTTGCGGCGCGCAAGCTTGGCCTCGCGCAAGCGCCGGTGATCGTGCTGTCGCACCTGACGCCGACGCAGCGCCGGGCTCTGATGATCGCCGACAATCGTATCGCCGAGAACGCCGGCTGGGATGACGAGATGCTGGCAGCGGAACTTGTTGCCCTCAGGGATGAAGACGTCGACCTCGGAATGCTCGGTTTCGACGAAGGCGAGCTCGATCGCCTGCTCGATGGTACGGCGGAGGATGGTGAAGACGCTGACGAGGCGCCAGAGCCACCGACGGACCCGGTGTCCAGGCCGGGCGATCTCTGGATCTGCGGTCAGCATCGGGTGCTATGCGGCGACGCCACCGTGCTGTCGGATGTTGAGGTTCTGCTCGGCGGGGAGCTTGCCGACTTGTGCTTCACCGATCCGCCCTACAACGTGAACTATGCTAACGGGTCGGACAAGAAAGGTCCGGCAAGAAGCGACCGATCCTCAACGACGCGTTGGGCAAGGAGTTCCATCAGCTTCTCTACGACGCCTGCGTCAACATCCTGAGCGTCACCAAAGGCGCGGTCTACGTCTGCATGTCGTCATCGGAACTCGATACGCTGCAGAAGGCGTTCCGCGCCGCTGGCGGTCACTGGTCGACGTTCGTGATTTGGGCGAAGAATACATTCACGCTCGGGCGCTCGGATTATCAACGCCAATACGAGCCGATCCTCTACGGCTGGAAGGATGGTGCGGACCATTACTGGTGCGGCGCTCGCGACCAGGGCGACGTCTGGTTCGTAGACAAACCGGCGAAGAATGATCTTCACCCAACGATGAAGCCGATTGAGCTCGTTGAACGTGCCATCCGCAACTCAAGCAAGAGCCGCGATATCGTGCTCGATCCCTTCGGCGGGTCGGGCAGCACGCTTATCGCCGCCGAGCGAACAGGCCGGCGCGCGCGGCTCGTCGAACTCGATCCCAAGTATGTCGATGTGATCGTGCAACGATGGCAAAAGATAACCGGTGGCAGCGCTACCCACGCCACCACCGGTCAAGCTTTTTCGGCAAGTCCGTCTGAAGATCAGCCGGCAATGCGGTAGACGCGCCCGCGGCCCTCGATCTTGTCCGACTGCACGACGAGCCCAAGTTTCTTTTTGAGCGCACCCGCAATCGCTCCGCGGACCGTGTGCGGCTGCCACTCGAACTTCTTGACGATCTCATCGATCGTTGCGCCGTCCGGACGCTTGAGCATTTCGATCAGCTTGGCTTGCTTGCTGTCCGCGCGCGTACCGCGCGTTTTACCTTTCGGGCGAGCTTTTCGCTTGCGGGCGGGTTTGGCTGCTGACTTGGTTGACTTGACCATAACGGGGCTCCTCAGGGTGGGGGCCGCGACAATCGCGACCCTTCTACTGAGCGAAGCCCCGGACTGGGGCGCAGGCAGGATACATGCTCTGTGTGCCGCGTAAGCCAAGCGAAATCGCGGATCATTTGATTGCTTCGTTGGCCGCTCAATCGTCATGGGATTATCCATCCGGGCTTATGCCAAAACCCGTGGCGTCAGCCACGTGGCCGTGCTCAAGGCCGCGAAGGCCGGGCGCATTCCGCTTGAGCCGGACGGTACGATCGATCCTGCCAAAGCCGACGCGGCCTGGCAGCGCTCCACAGACCCAAGCCGCGCGAAGACAAAACCGAAGCCTTCGGCGGAAAAGCTTCGTCCCGTCGGCAGCGCCGCGCTTGGTTCGGTCCGCGAGACGCTGAAGGAGCAGGGGCTTCCTGCCGGCGGCAACGTCACTTTCGTCCAAGCGCGCACCGCGCACGAAATCGCCAAGGCGCATCTCGCGCGGCTGCGCCTGCAGCGCATGAAGGGCGAGCTGGTCGACCGCGCTCGCGCCACCGCACTGGTGTTTCGTCTGGCGCGCGAGGAACGGGACTCCTGGCTCAATTGGCCGGCGCGCGTCGCGGCGCTCGTGGCGGCCGATCTCGAAGTGGAGGCGCACGCGGTCCAGAAACTTATAGAGACGCATGTCCGCGATCATCTCGCCGAGCTCGCCGAGATTCGAGCCGAGTTCAGGTGACCTGTTCGTCTTCGAAGGCGCGGAGGAGCTCGGCCAAGCCTGGCGCGACGGGCTTCTGCCCGATCCGGCACTGACGGTCTCCGAATGGGCGGATCAGCACCGGGTACTGAGCCCGCGGGCTTCCGCCGAGCCGGGCCGCTACCGCACCGATCGTACGCCCTACATGCGGGCGATCATCGACGCGCTGTCGCCGACGCATCCGGTGCGCCGCATCGTGGTGATGAAATCGGCCCAGGTCGGCTTCACGGAAGGCGGCAACAACTGGATCGGCTACGTCATCCATCATGCGCCCGGGCCGATGCTCGCGGTGCAGCCGACCGTCGAGCTTGCCAAGCGCTTCTCGCGCCAGCGCATCGATCCGCTGATCGCCGAGAGCCCGGCGTTCCGCGAGCGGGTGAAGCCCGCGCGCTCGCGCGATGCCGGCAACACGGTGCTGTCGAAGGAGTTTCCGGCGGGGCTCCTGGTCATCACCGGCGCGAACAGCGCGGTCGGCCTGCGCTCGATGCCGGCGCGCTATCTGTTCCTCGACGAGGTCGACGCCTATCCGCCCTCGGCCGACGAGGAAGGCGATCCGGTCGCTCTCGCCGAGGCGCGGACGCGCACCTTCTCGTGGCGCTCCAAGATCCTGCTCGGCTCGACGCCGACGATTCACGGACTGTCGCGCATCGAGAGCGAGTACGAAGCATCCGATCAGCGGCGCTACTTCGTGCCATGCCCGCATTGCGGGGAGATGCAATGGTTGAAGTTCGAGCGGCTGCGCTGGGACAAGGGCCAGCCCGAGACTGCGCACTACGAATGCGCTTCGTGCGACGGCCGGATCGAGGAGCACCATAAGACCGCCATGCTCGAGGCGGGCGAGTGGCGCTCCACCGCCGAGGCGCAGGACCCCGGCACCATCGGATTTCACATCTCGGCGCTCTATTCGCCGGTCGGGTGGTTCTCCTGGGAGAACATCGCCCGGCTCTGGGAAACCGCGACGACAGACGAGGCCAAGCGCAGCTTCAAGAATAGCGTGCTGGGTGAGACCTGGGTCGAGACCGGCGAGGCGCCGGACTGGCAACGCCTCTATGAACGCCGTGAGTCCTGGCAGTTCGGCACGGTGCCGAGCGGCGGCTTGTTCCTGACAGCGGGCGCCGACGTCCAGAAGGATCGTGTCGAGGTTGACGTCTGGGCCTGGGGCAGGGGTCTCGAAAGCTGGCTCGTCGACCACATCGTGGTCGAAGGCGGGCCTGAGCATGCGGCGACCTGGGATAAGCTTGGTGACCTGCTTGGCCGCACCTGGCCGCATGCGCATGGTGCGCAACTCGGTCTGGCTAAGCTCGCAATCGATACCGGCTATGAATCGCCCGCTGTGTACGCCTGGGCCCGCCGGGCCGGTCATGCGCAGGTCGCGCCCATCAAAGGCGTCGAGGGCTTCAACCGCGCCGCTCCGGTGATTGGCCCGACGCATGTCGATGTGACCGAGGGCGGCAAGAAGCTGCGTCGCGGCGCACGGCTATGGACGATCGCGGTTTCGACGTTCAAGAGCGAGACCTATCGTTTCTTGCGCTTGTCTGCGCCAACTGACGACGATTTCACCTCGGGCGCCAGATTTCCGTCAGGCTACGTGCATCTGCCGCGCGGCACCGAAGGGGAGTGGGTAAAGCAGCTCGTCGGCGAGCAGCTGGTCACCGTGAAGACCAAGCGCGGCTTCACCCGCCTCGAATGGCAGAAGCTGCGCGAGCGGAACGAAGCGCTCGATTGCCGGGTCTACGCCCGCGCTGCCGCCTGGATCGCCGGGGCCGATCGTTGGACCGAGGCGATGTGGTGCAACTTGGAACAGCAGATAGCTTCATCCAGCGCGGACGATGAGAGCGTCGACGATGTTTCGGTTTCGCCGAACAAGAATATCGCTGGGATGATCCACCGACCGCGAGAGACACGCGGCCGACGCGTATTCCGGTCGAGTTACATGAGCTGATGACAGAGTGTTCTGTCCCCATACCGACTGGCGTGACGGACTAAGATCTTACCTGTGTCTACCGAGAACATCTCGGATGTGTCCGAGCTCGCCTCGCCGCTTGATCATGCGTTGGCAACACGCATCACAGCAGGGTACCTTCGCCGTAACGGTCGTACGTTCTGCGAAAATCCATTCGAGCAGCCAGGAAGAGATGCTGCGGCGAAAGACCTTTTCCGATCCCCTGAAATAACTGATCAATGCGTGCCTGAAGCAGCCATCCTGTGTCGTTAAGCGGGCCATGGTTTCGATCTGTTGAACTTTGTGCGCAAGCGCTTCCCTCCGGCCAGATGCATCGAGTGGTGCACTCTCCACGGTTTTCTGGGCCATGAAGCTTAGAAGGCGAATATCGTCTGTTCTATCGCGATCCGTGTGAAAAAGGACAGCAACGGCAGGTTTCCCGTCACGGCCCGCCCGACCAAACTCCTGCAAGTAATCCTCAACCGAAAACGGGTGCTGCCAATGAACCACCAGGCGTACATTTGGAACATCGAGTCCCATGCCAAATGCGCTCGTGCAGATGATCCGATCGACGGGTGGCCGGCTCTCTCCGACAAACCTCTTTACAAGTTGCTCGCGCTCCCAAGCCGTTGCTAGACGGGAGTGATAAAATGGCGTCTCCAGTCCCTGGGTTCCAAGGTAGCGTTGCAGCGTCTCGCCGATCTTTCGAGTCGGCACGAAAATCATAATCTTCCCCTCGTTTGGAAGTGGAGTCCGGCATAGCTGAGCTATCGCCTTTGGCCGTTGATCGGAATGCACCTTCCACCGGAGAAGCGCGATATTGGGTCGATCCACGCCTCGGACAAAAACGCGAGCATCACTCACTCCGAGCGAAGCCAATATCCGTTTTTGCATCTCCGCCCCGGCCGTGGCCGTGAACGCGAGCACGGGTGGCGAACCGAGCGCCCTCCGGATTTCGCCCAGCCGACCGTATTCAGGACGAAAATCTCGACCCCACTGATCAACGCAATGAGCTTCATCTATAACGAGGAAGGAAGGTTTGAGCGACTGAAGCGCCCGGACTTCGCGTTGATCCTTCACATAGAACCGTTCGGGCGCGACGTAGAGGAATTTGAAACCGCTTTTGGCTAAGAGGCCATAGCGAATCTGCTTTTCATCGCGATCCAAATCGCTATTGACAAACGTGGCCGGGAGTTTTCGCCTCAGGAGGGCAGAAACCTGTTCCCCCATCAGGGCTTTCAAAGGGGAAACGACGACGCTGACGCCTGGCCGCAAGGCAGCGGGTAGCTGAAAGCAAAGAGTCTTGCCGAACCCGGTAGGGCTAACGACGAGAACAGATTGTCCGCTTAGGGCCGCATTAACCACGGGCAACTGGCCGTCACGAAATCGTTCCAGCCCGAATAGGCGGAGGGCCGTTCCAAAATTGCGACTTGCCTCGGGCAGGGTGCCATGCCGATCAAGCCACAGGGCAAGCCTGGCGGCCCACTTTTCCATGACTCGGCGCGCAAGTCGGCCTGCGAGTTTCGGATGATGGGCGGCATGACACCCATCGCACAAGGTGATCAGGTTCGAAAGTTCATCGGTTCCTCCCGCCGAGCGCGGAAGAAGGTGATGCACGTCTGCTTCAGAAGAGATGCATTGCGCCCCGCACTCCACGCATTTGTACCGGTCTCGTTGGAGCACGGCCTTTCGAATAGTGACCCAGTCGGGGGAGCGTGTAGGGGTGGGTGTTGTGAGCAACTTTACGCTCATGAGGGGCCAGTCTGATTGCGAGGGCAGACTGTATTCGATCGAGACGTGACTGGCCAGTTCCTGGTCGAGGTTGATGCAGAACATGTCGGCGCTACAGCACCCAAATAGTGATCGCTCGCTACACTCATGAACCTCGAAGAAATGACCGTGCAGCGCGACGCGCTGCTAGCGGCGCGCTTTCGCGGCGTGCGCACGGTCGAGATCGACGGCCGACGCGTGACCTACGCGACCGACGCCGAAATGGCCGCCGCGATCACCGATCTCGAGCGCCGCATCGCCGCGGCCCAGGATGGCGGCGCCAGGCGCCGAATTCTTACCTCTGCCTCGAAGGGCCTCTGAGTGCTTGCTTCGCTGAACTCCTTCCGACGCCGGGTCGGGGCGTTCATCGGCGGGTTCGAGGCGGGGCTGGCGAACCGCCGACTGAAAGGTTTCCAACCAAGCCGGGCGCACCTCAATACGCTGATCGCCGCGGCCGGTCCGGACATCACGGCCCGGGCCAGCTGGCTCGTGCGCAACAACGGCTATGCAGCCAACGCTATCGAAAGCTGGGCCGGCAACGTGGTCGGCGCCGGCATCAAGCCGTCGTCGCTGATCAAGGATGCCGGCGCTGAAAGCACAGGTCCAGAAGCTCTGGCTCGACTGGACCGATGAAGCGGACGCCGAGGGTTTCACCGACTTCTACGGCCTGCAGCGCCGCGCCGCGCGCGAAGTGTTCATCGCGGGCGAGGTGTTCTTTCGGTTCCGACCGCGGCGGCCGCAGGATGGCCTGACGGTGCCGCTGCAGCTGCAGATGCTGCCCTCGGAGATGCTGCCGCTCAATCGCAACGAGGTGGCGCCTGGCGGCAATGTCATCCGGCAAGGGATCGAGTTCGACGCGATCGGGCGGCGCGTCGCCTACCATTTCCTGCGCCGGCATCCGGGCGACATGACCGACCCCGGATTTGCCGGCGAGATCGTCCGCGTGCCGGCCTCCGAGATCGTGCACGTCATCGACCCGGTCGATGCCGGGCAGCTGCGCGGCATCTCTCGCTTCGCCGCCGGCATCGTGAAGCTCTTCCTGCTCGACCAGTATGACGACGCCGAGCTCGACCGGAAGAAGGTCGCGGCGATGCACGCGCTGTTCATTACGACGCCGGCGCCGGCCGAGCCGCTCGATGCGGCGGAAGGCCGCGACGAGAACGACGAGCGCACGCATCGATCTGCAGCCTGGCCAGATCACCATGCTGGAGCCGGGCGAGGAGGTGCAGACTTCGGCGCCGGCGGAATCAGGACAGACCTACGAGCCGTTCCAGTACCGCACGCTGCTGCAGGTCTCGGCGGCGCCTGGGCGTGCCGTATGCGTATCTGTCCAACGACATGCTCAAGGCGAACTACTCGAACTCGCGTCTGGCGCTGCTCGAATTCCGCCGGCGCATCGAGGCCTACCAGCATGCCGTGATCGTCTGGCAGCTGTGCCGCCAGGTGTGGGCGCGCTGGATGGACACAGCTGTGCTTGCGGGCGCGCTCGATCTGCCGGGCTACGACAAGCGCCGGCGCGAATATCTCGCCTGCGGCTGGCTGCCGCCGAAGTGGGACTGGGTCGATCCGCTGAAGGATGCTCGCGCCGAGATCGAGCAGATCGACGCCGGCCTCAAGAGCCGCACGCAGGCGCTGGCCGAGCGCGGCTATGACGCCGAGCAGGTCGATGCCGAGATCGCGGCCGACAAGGCGCGCGAGAAATCGCTCGGCCTGACCTTCGGATCGACAGCGCCGGATGCGGCGCCGCTGCCGAGCGACCAGGGCGACGGCCGATCCATGCGCCGAACTACGAAGCGGCACGCAATATGCTCGATCTGCCGCATGTGGCCTCCCGCGTGTTCGGGACGCCGCTGATGATCGCGCGCGCAAAGCTCGAGGTCATCCTCGGTGTGCTCGGCGCCGCGGTTTGCCGGCGGCGCCCTGGAGGTGGTCGAACCGGTAGCCGATCCAGCACCGCTTACCTCGATCACCGCGGAGAAGATCGCCGTGGTCTCGGTGATCGGCACGCTGGTAAGCCGTTCGGGCTATCTCGATGCGGCCAGCGGCCTTCAGGCTTACGGCGACATCGCAGACGCCATTGCCGCGGCGATGGACTGACGCCAGCGTGCGCGGCGTCATTCTCGATCTCGATTCCCCTGGCGGCGAGGTCGGCGGCCTGTTCGACCTGGTCGAGCAAATCCAGGCGACCAAAAGCAGCGAGCGCCAAACCGCTCTGGGCGGTCGCCAACGAGAGCGCGCTGTCGGCGGCCTATGCCATCGCCAGCGCCGCTGATCGCCTCTACGTCACGCGCACCGGCGAGGTCGGCTCGATCGGGGTGGTTGCCGTTCATGTCGACGAGAGCGGGGCCGATGCCAAAGCAGGCCTTGCCTGGACCTTCGTGTTCGCCGGCGAGCAAAAGATCGACGGCAACGGCCACGAACCGCTCTCGGAGCGCGCCCGCGCGACGATCCAGGCCGACATTGACCGCCTCTATGCCGAGTTCTGCGGCCTAGTTGCCGCCAACCGCGGCCTGACCGTCGAGACCGTGCGCGGCACCAACGCCGCCATCTATCGCGGCGAGCTCGCCATCCGCGCCGGCCTCGCCGACCGGCTCGGCACGCTCGATTTCGCTGTTGCGGAGATGGCGGCCGAACTCGACCGCACCGCGCCAGCGCGCGCGCTCATCAACCTGACACCCAAAAGGAGCCACGTCCATGGCGACGAACGAGACCGAACGGATTGAGGATCAGCCGATCGAGCCGCAAGAGCCGGCCGCCCCTGGACCGGCGACTGCCGAGCGCGCCGCCCGCTGCCGCGCCGCGCGCCGCCCGGCCACTGCCGAGCCGGCGCCCGAGGCAGGCACGGCCGAAAGGCTGCGCGCCGAGTTTGCCGAGGTCGCCGCCATTGCGGCGCAAGCCGCGCGGCTCGGCGTCACGCTCGATGCCGCCGACGCGCTGAAGAAGGGCATCGCGCCCGATGCCTTGCGCCGCTCGGTGCTCGACACGCTTGCGGCCCGCGCCGAGGCGACGAGCGTCATCGCAGCAGCGCCGTCCACGCCGACCGCCGGCGACAGCCCGATCGTGCGGCGCGCCAAGGAACGCGCCGCGGCATCGCGCGCCTGATCAACCGAATAAGGAGCATCCGACATGCCCACGCTGACCATGGCGCCGACGCTCGGCGACCTGCTCAAGTATGAGCTCAACGGCAACTACAGCCGCGAGACCGTAACGCTCAAAGCCGGCACGAATTACGCGCTCGGCTCCGTGCTCGGCAAGATCACCGCAACCGAGAAATACCGCCTCTCGCCGGCCGCCGAGGTCGTCGGCGACGAGGGAGCCGAGACAGCCGTTGCGGTGCTGATCGAGGCGGTCGATGCCACGGCCGCCGACAAGACCGGCCTCGTGGTCGCCCGCGGTCCCGCGATCGTGTCCAAGGCCGCGCTCGTCTTCGACGCTTCGGTCGACGACGACACCAAGAAAGGCGCCAAGCAGGCGGAGCTTTCCGCGGCCGGCATCGTCCCGCGCGACACCGCCTGATCTGACGACGCTCTAACCCCACCCGTCACAACGGGCCTCGACGGAAATCCCCGTCGGGGCCCGAAGCTTTTTGAGGAGACACCCCATGGCCCCGATGATCAATCCCTTCGACGCGGGCGGCTACACGCTCGCCGAGATGACCCAAGCCATCAACATCCTGCCCAATGTCTACACGCGTCTCGGCGAGCTCGGCCTGTTCCGCTTCGAGGGCATCACCCAGCGCAGCGTCATCATCGAGCAGGCCGAGGGCGTGCTGAACCTGCTGCCGACCGTGCCGCTCGGCGGGCCGGCGACCGTCGCCAACCGCGACACCCGCTCGATGCGCTCCTTCACGGTGCCGTGGATTCCGCATGACGACGTGATCACGCCGCAGGACATCCAGGGCGTGCGCGGCTTCGGCGTGGCGGATGCCGCCGATCCGCTCGCAACCGTGATGGAGCGCAAGCTCACCCGCATGCGGGGCAAGCACGCGCAGACCCGGGAATACATGGAGGTCAACGCGCTGCGCGGCATCGTCAAGGACGGCGCCGGCACCGAGCTCTACGACTATTTCGACGAGTTCGGGCTTGCCCAGCAGTCGGTCGACTTCGTGCTCGGGACCGCCGGCACCAACGTGCAGGCCAAGTGCCGCGAGGTGCTGCGCGACATCGAGACCGAGCTCAAGGGCGAGACCATGAACGGCGTGCTGGCGCTGGTCAGCCCGGGCTTCTTCGACAAGCTGATCGGCCACTCCAAGGTCGAGGAGGCCTACAAATACTTCTCCTCGACCGGGGCCCAGCCGCTGCGCGAGGATACCCGCCGGCGCTTCCCGTTCGCCGGCATCGTGTTCGAGGAATACAACGCCACCGTCACGCTCTCGACCGGCGCGACCGAGACGCTGATCCCGGCTGGCGAAGGCATCGCTTTCCCGCTCGGCACCATGGACACCTTCGTGACCTATGGCGCCCCGGCAAACCTGATCGAGACCGTCAACACCGTGGGGCTGCCGATCTATGCCCGCCAGATCGCACGGCAGGACGGCAGCGCGATCGACGTGAAGACCGAGGCCTCGCCGCTGCCGGTCAACAAGCGCCCGCGGCTTGCGGTCAAGATCCTGACCAGCAATTGACGGGGGCTACCAATATTAGATTGCGATATCGTAGCGCGCTCGCAGTGCGATCAAATGGTCTCTCAGCCACAGTGGAGATCGAAGATGACTCCAAGCATCCCAGAGATCCCGATAACTAGCGGCCACAAACTGAGGCTGGGAGCCTTTGACTTCCTCGACAAAGCGGGAAACTTCTTCCTGATGAATCCTGAATTCACCGAATGCACCTGCATTGCGTGGCTCCCAATAGAGATAAAGCAAGGTAGGCTTGCTACTCGGAAAGCAGTGTGCGAGTCCAAAGGCATGTTTGATCAGTTGTGCGACGTCGAGATAGCAATAGCGTCTCGGTTCCGCCATTAGCGTTTTCATCAACCGAAACCATTTCGACCTGCGTCGCGCATCATCATCCTTGATCCGATCGTCGTATGAAGTTGAGAATTTAGAGACATGTTTTTTCAGATGTTCGGTACATTTAGATTTAATTCCGAGAACCGAGGCGCCTGTACCTAGGAGATCAAGGTTAGGTATGCCACGCGCTCGGATGCCAGTATCGCACTTGGCCTCGAATTGAAAGGTCGTGAAATTTGATAGATCAAAAAGTGAAAGCGATGCAGGATCTGTCTTGAACCGAGCAAATGTGTTTACGGCAAGCGCCGATGACGAATGGGCAGCCTTGAACTTACCTTTCAACTCTCCGCCATCGCCTTCGCTAAGCTCCGATTCGAACCACGTGGGATCAGTGTCTGGCAGCAAGTTCTCGCGCCAATGATTGACATATCCCGATGGCGCGACAGTTAAACCCGGCCGCGTTGCGGTCAGGGCGCCTCTGAGCGCAGCGATGGCTCGTTGATAAGTATCCCTTTTCATCACTTCTCCGAACGTGATCACACCAATCGAAAACGCAGTTTTCGTTGTGGTTTCAAGATGCACCGTATTTGCGCGCCTGCATCGTATCGAGATTCAGGGGCTAAGTCAGGGACCCATTGCTCTCGCAACAGCGAGGACTGCGCGCTGAAGATCGAGATTCCGAGCGGACCAACAACCGTGCCTTGCGGCCAAATACTGATCAACAATCAATCGGTACAATGATCGACTTCGACGCCCTGGCGCTCGCGCCCATCTATGAGGTGTTCGGCGAGCCCGCCGTGCTCACGCTTGGGCCGGCGCGCTACGACGTTACCGTCATCGATCGCACCCAGGGCGTCGAGGTCGAGGACGGCGGGATCGGCCTCCAGACCATCCGTCCGGCCGTGGATCTGCGGCGCAGCGCGCTCACCGCGCTAGGCATCGCCATAGCGGACCTCATTGGCGGCGAGCTTCTGCTTGGCGGGGTGACCTGGCGCGTCAAGAGTGTGGTCGAGAACGGCCTCGAGCTGCGGCTCATCGTCATGCAGGACCAATGACCGACAAGCGCGAAGCCATCCTGCAGCGGCTGACCGAGATCGCCGCCGGTCTACCCGGCGTCGTGACGGCGGTGCGCAACCAGGACGAAATCTCCGAGCATGCGCGCCCGGCCATCGTCGTCTTCGACGCCGACGAGGCGGCCGACGAACGCGCCGTGCAACGGGGTCACGCTGGCGCCGCTCCCAACATCGTCGAGATGACGCCCGAGGTCATGATCCTGCTTGGCGCGCTACCGGAGCAGGTCGGCAGCGCGCTCAACGCGCTGCGCGCCCCGCTGGTCAAGGCCGTGCTCAGTGACCCGCAGCTTGCCGCCCTGACCGGTTCGAACGGGCGCATCCGCTACGCGGGCTGCAGCACGCATCTGCGCCACGGCCGCAGCATAGAGGGCCTGATGGCCGTGCAATTCACCTTCACCTACGTGCTGCGTCCGGCCGAACTTTGAAGGAGAGCTTGAGCCATGCCTGTATCTCTGATCGCGCCCGACGCCGACAACTATCAGGTCGGCAAGGGCATCGTGTCATTCAAGCCGGACGGCGCCGCCGACTACATCGATCTCGGCAATGTCGCCGAGCTCGAATACACCCCGAACATCGAAAAGCTCGACCACTATTCGAGCCGCGCCGGCACGCGCACCAAGGACAAATCCGTCGTGCAGACCCGCAGCGGCACGCTGCGCATCCTCATGGAGGAATTGACGGCGCAAAACCTCTCAATGCTGCTGATGGGCACGGTCGATGATGCCGCCGTCGGCGGCCCAACCATCGACATCATGGCAACGGACTCGATCCGCGGCGAGGTGAAGTTCGTCGCCACCAACGACGTCGGCCCGCGCTGGGACCTGCAATTCTATAACGTCGAGTTCAGCCCGTCTGGCTCATTCAACCCGATCTCGGATGAATGGAACCAGATCGAGGTGACCGGCGAGGTGCTGTTGGCAACCAGCGGCGCAAACATCGGCAAGATCGGCCTTGCGCAACTGACCAACCTGCCGGCCTCGCCGTGATTTGAAACCTAAGGACATTGCAACATGGTCAGCCTGCTCGACATCGCCGATCAGCAAAAGACCGTCACCATCCGGGACAAGGACGTGGCGGTCTTCGGCATTTCTGCCCAGGACATCGTCTATCTGTTCGGCAAGTTCCCCGAATTGCGCCTGCTGATGTCCGGCAAGCAGGCCGACCTCACCCCGGAAACGTTGCTCAAGCTCGCGCCCGGCGCCGTCGCCGCCGCGATCGCCGCCGGCACCGGCTCGGCCGGCGACGAAAACGCCGAGGCGGTCGCGGCGCGCCTCGGCCTCGGCGAGCAGCTTGATCTGCTGGCGGCGATCTTCGAGCTGACCTTCCCGCAGGGCGTCGGCCCTTTCGTTCAAAAGCTGGACGCGCTCGGCCTGCTCAAAAGCGCCGACGGCGCGTCTGGATGGGCTCAGGATACGAAATCGCGCGAGCCGCCGAAGAGCTAATCCACAGTGGCCACGCGCGCGCCGACGTCTGGCGCATGACGCCTCGGCAAATGGCCGCCTGGGCGCAATTGGCGATGCGCCGGAAGTTCGGCGAGCAGGTCCAATTGCTGACGCTCATGCGCGCCGCACGCAGCGACGACAGGCATTTCCAGACGTTCTTGCGTAAATTGCAGGATGAATTGCAATGACCTCGATCAGCCTGCGGCCGAAGCCCGGCCAGGGCCCGAAGGATGCCGCCAAGGCGCAAAGCGCACGCCTGCGCAAGGCGATCACCTCGACCGCCTACAAGATCGCCGCGGAAGTCCAGCAGCGCGGCCGCGTCGACATCGCGCAGGCGGGCCGCTTCGGACCGAACTGGATTTTTGGCCTGCGGGCCTTCAAGCGGCGCAAGGAGGCCGGCACGCGTCGCACGATCGTCACGGTCAAGCACAACATCCCGTTCGCTGAGCTCTTCGAGGAAGGCGGTGTGGTCAAGGGCAAGCCGCTGCTGTGGATTCCGATCAGCACCGAGCGCGATGCGGTCGGCGTGCGGGCGCGCCGCTACAACCTTCGACTTTTCCGGATCAAGAGCAAGAAAGGCACGCCTTTGCTGATCACGCCTAAAGGCAAGCCAAAATATTTTGGCGTCCGCTCCGTTATCGAGCCGAAGCTGTTCCACATCCGGCAGATCGCCGACGACGAGGCCAGGCACGCGCGCGATTATTTCCATTTGTATCTGGAGGAATGACCTGGAGCGTCAGACTCAGGGTGTCCATATGTCGATCTAAACCACGGCCGGCATGGACCCTTGTCGTTGGCCCAACCTCAAATATCTGCGTGCGGGGCGAAGCGGGAATTTGCCGAAAAGCAAATGCCGCAGATTCGGTCGACATCGAGTGGGCATCTCTCAATTTGAGCTAAATACAAGTCGTAGTGCGTCCCGCCGTGGCGATCGTACCAGGCTGCGAACGCTCGACTACGGCGACAGCTCTTCGAGAACCCGCCCTTTTGTCTCGATCGCAAATAGAGCGGTCACCGCAGCGCCGACCAGAAGTACGCAGGCAAAAACAGCAAAGACATACTGGATGCCAAAGCCCGCAATCACCGAACCGACGACAATCGGGCCTACCGACGAGCCGAGGCGCAGCCAGGCGCTCCCCAGCCCTGTTCCGATCGCACGCATTCGGGTCGGATAAAGCTCTGCCGAGTAGAGATAGAGCGAAAAGGTGATCGTTTGTACGATCGCATAGGCAAGACCCGCCAACACGAGGATTTGAATGGCAGTGGTCGCGCCGAGCAGCGACAACGTAATCAGCGGGATTGTCGCGCCCAGGAATGCAAAGACATACCAGCGTTTGCGCCCGATCTTGTCGATCAGCAGCGCACAGACGATCGCTGCGGCAAGGCCCGCTACCGATGTCGTTAAGCCATAGGCAAGACTGGTCTGCAGCGGCAGCTTGAATGTCTGCCGATAGAGTGTCGGTAGCCAAGTAATGGTACCGTTGGCAACAACGTACGCTGTGAACCACAACACCCAGACAGTCAGTGTCCGCTTCAGATAGATGCCGGAGAACAGTTCGCGCCAACTCGTCTGCACCTGTGCGCTCTCACCTACGACGACCGACGCCGGCTCAGAAAGCGTGCCACCATGGGCCGTTACGCTGTTCTCAAGACGTTTCACAATGGCGTCGGCTTCCTCATAGCGGCCTTTGGCAGCAAGCCAGCGCGGCGATTCTGACATAAACCAGCGCAGCGGGATCATGAGGATCGACGGCACAAGGCCGACGATGAACATCGCCTTCCAGCCATAGACGGGCACGAGGAAAGAACCGATGAGACCCGCGCCGACCAGACCAACCAGGAACATCGTTTCGTACAAGAGGAAGAATCGGCCGCGCTTGCGTGCGCCGATGTACTCATTAATGTACGCACTCGCGACCGGCACTTCACCGCCGGTGCCGACACCCTGCAGAAAGCGGCAAATAATCATCGACAACGCGCTCCAGGTAAACAGGCAGGCGAGGTCCATTGAAACGAACAGCAGGATTGTGAACAGAAGGACGCGCAAGCGACCAAATCTTTCTGCGAGCGAGCCGAATACGATTGCGCCAATCAACTGTCCGAGATAGCCGGCGGAAAAGATCATGCCTATTTCTTGCGGGGTGAGTTTCCACTCACGCACCAGCACCGGCATCGCGTAGGCAATGGCGAGTACGGTATAGCCGTCGAAAAAGGTCGCGGCGCCGATGATGTTCCGCGCCCAAAAGACAGGGCGCGTGATCGGAAGCCGCTCAATACGAGCGCTGATTTTTGCTTGTGCTTCGAACGTATTCGGCACGCCGACGAAAGCTGGGGTTTGCGTCAACATGAATCCTCCGCTTAGATCTCTCTTTTTTTATTGTTTTTGTTGTTGCGAAATGGCTTTCGCGAAAGCGGCGTCACGCGGCGAAGGACCAACACCTTTCGCAAAATTCTGCCGTGTCGCGCTTGAAGCTGGGATGTCCACGCACGGTTGCGCGCGGACACACCCTGTTCTTGGGGCAGAGCAGATATTCGCGCTGCGGGCGGAGATCGTGAGCCGTCTTACGCTGCGCGGGCCTTTGCCTGGCCGACGAGACCGGCCGAGCGTAGCGCATTTTCGATTTCGACCTCGGCGCCGGCCGGGAGTGGCAACAGCGGCGAACGAACTGTCGCATGCTCGAGAATGCCGCGAGCGACTAGGCCGTGCTTGAGGGCAACAGTGCCTTCCATGTGTGAGCCGCGGTGGTAGACGCTAGCCGTCACCGGCAGCAGTTTGTCATGGATTGCACGGGCCTTCGCATAGTCCTTGGCCTTGCCGGCAGCGATCATCTCGATCAGCGGCTCAGGCGCAAGGCTACCGTAGCCGACCAGCGCGCCATCGACGTCGAACATCGTGTGCAGCAGATATTCGTCGTGGCAGGTCAGGATTTGCAGGTTCGGACGTTCCTTGCGTATCACGGGGATTTCGCGATCCCAGCGGCGCATGTTGCGCACGCCGTTCTTCATCGCGAACACGCCCGGCAGTGCCGAGATTTCAAGCTGGGTTTCGAGATTGTAAGTCGCCTTCGTTGCGTCCGGATACTGGAACAGGATCAGCGGCAGTCCGCTTTCTTCGTAGATAGCGCGATAACGATCTTGTGCGGCGCCGTTTTGGTAGCCGAAACGCAGCCATCCATGCGAGGGATAAACGAGACCGGCCGTGGCGCCAGCCTTTACCGCGCGCTTGGCCTCTTCGGCGGCAACCTTGGTGCCTTCGAGCGTAATGCCGGCGATCACCGCAACGCGGCCATCGGTCGAAGCAACGAAGCTCTCGATGACCGCAGCCTGCTCATCGCGCTCGAGGAAGGTGCCTTCGCCGGCATGGCCAAGAACGGTCAGGCCTTTCACTTCCTTGAAGCTGCCGAGCCAGGAGCCGAGGCGCTTAATGGCGGCGTGATCGACGGCGCCGTCGCGGGTAAAGGGGGTAACGGGAGCGGGGACAAGACCGCGCAGGTCAAGGGCTTCCATGAGAATTTCCTCCGATGGGTTTGATTTCGGCGGGATCGTCGGCGGATCATCGCGCGCCGATCTCGTGGCAAGACCCTATTGAAGGACGAAATATAACGGAAGACATAAGTCCGGTAATTCAGATATACTGAAACAGGCATAAGTGGATTTCGCATGGAATATGCGGCCTGGAAGCTCTTCATCGATGCCGCCGAGCTCGGCAGTCTGAGCAAGGTGGCTGCAACCTATGGCACAAGTCAGCCGCATATCAGCCGGCAAATCAGCATCCTTGAACAGGAATGCGGAGGGCGCCTGTTTCAACGAACGGGTCGGGGCGTGGTGCTGACGGCACTCGGGCAACGGATCGCGCCGAAAGTGCGCGCCTGGTTGGCGAATACGGACCAGTTGGTCAACGAAGTACGAAGTTCAGCGGGCACCCCAATCGGAAAGGTGCGCATTGGCAGCCTGCCATCGACAGCGCATCCGTTGGTAAGCACGGTCTATCGGCGGCTAAAGGAGCGTTACCCGCTCATCGAGCTTTCGGTTCGCGAGGGACAAGGCTCCCAGCTCGAGACTTGGCTCGAAGATGGCAGCGTCGACCTCGCGATTCTTTATCGTACAAGCCAGAAACCAAAGAGCGGCGATACCTATCTCGTCGAGACATCGACCTATCTCGTCAGCGCCGCGGGCGATCCGCTGACGTTGCAGCCGACGGTATCGTTTTCGGCACTGCATAACTTGCCGCTCGTCCTGTTCTGCCGCCCGAGCGACTGGCGCAATTATCTTGAGGAGATTAGCGCGGCACACGGCATTACGCTGAACGTCGTACTCGAAGCCGATTCCTTGGGCCTGCAAACGCATATCGCCTCTGAAGGCGGCATCTATACCTTGCTCGGACCATACGCTATCGCCACGGCCTCGAAGCAGCACCAGCTGCAATCCTCAAAGCTGGTGAAGCCTGTCGTGACTCGCCACATTGCATTGGCGATGTCGCGCCATGGCGAACTCACGCTTGCATGCCGAACGGTAATGCAGATCGCGCGCGAAGTCGCAAAATCTGGTGTGGCTGGACTACGTCGTATTGAGCATTAGCTCTTCTGCATCTGATCCATCGCGTCAATTCACGGCAACGCAGCCAATTCGGTCATATCCAGAGCGAAGCGGAGCTCGATTACGCTACGCTCACAGAACCGGATTTACGAATACACGGCCTAACTAAGCTATGTCCGACAAGATCATCACCGAAATCGTCCTCGAGGGCGAAAAGGAGGCTATTGCCAGCATCCAGCGCGTCGGCAAGGCGGCCGACGCGACTTTTGCCGACCTCAGGAACGTTCAACTCAATTTCGACTTCATCGAACCGGAGAAGGGGCTCAAGTCGCTGACCGACGCGGGGCAGCGGTTCGCCTCGTCGATGAAGAACACCGGCAACATCGTGACCAATGTGTTCGCCGGCATCAGTAGCGCCTTCCGCAACGCCGGCTCCCTCGGCGATGGCGTCTTTTCCGAGCTGACCCGCTCGCTACAGACCACGAGCCTGGTGGCGAAAGCGGCCGGCGTCCAGGTCCCGCAGCTTGGCAAGGCCATAGCCGCGCTCGGGCGCACCGTCGATACCTTCGGCGGCGGCATGCGCGATGCGTCACTCAATACAACCAAGTTCGGTCAGACGGTGGCGACCACCGGCCCCCAGCTTACTTCCACGGGGCAGGCTGCTTTCAATCTCGGGCGCAACATCGGCGGCATGGGGTTGACGGCTATCGAGGTCGGCAGCCAAATCCTCAAGCTGGTCACAGTCGTTTCGCTGCTCGGTTCGGCGGCCATTGCGGCGTTCGGCGCGTTGGCGAAGTCGGCGGCCGATGCGATCAATGCGGTTGGTGAGGCCGCGCGCAACGCGCGAATGTCGGTCAGCAGCTATAGCGCGCTGCGCACGGCGTTGATGGCGTTTGGCCTCAGCGCCGAGGACGCCGAGGCGGCGATCACGGCGCTGTCGAAGAACATGGCACGCTTCGGCATCCGCTTCCTGCCCAATTCGTCGAGCGCGGCGGATATGGCTTCGGATGCCTTCGCGCGACTGGCCGACCACGTTGCTCTCAATCTCGACCCGGACAAACAGTTGCAGGTCGCGCAGGCGGCCCTTGGGCAAGAACTTGGCCGCAAACTGTTGCCGCAATTGCGCTTGGGCGGCGATTATTTCCGGCAACTGGCCGGCGATACGCGGATGGCCGGGCTTGCGTTCGATAAATTGGACGACGCGAACGCGACCAAGTTCATCATGGCGTGGTCGCGTCTGACCACTATCATCGGGCAATTGAAGAACAAGATCGGCGCTCAATTCACGGAGCCGTTCTCGCGCGCGATCGACATCGTCACCGGGCTCATCCTGCAAAATTCGCGGGCGATCCAGCAATGGGCAGCCGATCTCGCGTCGAAGGCGGGGCCAGTACTGGTCGACCTGGCGCGCGCCTTTGTCGGCCTCGACAGAGAAGTCCAGAACAAGAATATCCTGGCGTTCCGAGATGCGGTTTTAGGGATCGGCAAGGCCATCGGTTTTGCGGTCCAGGCGGTGGTCGGCGGCTTCAAGCTGATGGTGGCCGCGATCAAGCCGGTGACCGACGCGGTCAACGACCTGTTCGGCACCCAGATCACGGCCGGCGAGGTCGTCGCCTATGCGGCCATTCTGCAATTGATCGGCGCCTTCCGCCTGCTGTTCTCGGTTGCGACCGGCATCGGCGCGTTGGCCTCGCCCTGGACGCTGGTGGTGGTCGCCATCGGCGCGGTCCTGGTGGCGCTGGGGTACCTCGCCTACAAGTACTGGCCGGAAATCAAGCAGGCGGTGGCCGACGCAACGCAGTGGATGAAGGACAAGTTCGGCGCCGCCTGGACAGTAGCGGCGGGTGCCGCCGCAACCGCCGCCGTCGCCGGCATCATCACCCTGATCGGGCTTATCCCCGGCGCTTTGGCGAGTGCGGTTGCCGGGATCGCGGCGTTCGGCAGCGCGGTTGCCGCCGCAATCGTCGCCGCGCGGGTCGGCGTTCTGGCCTATGAGTACTGGCCGCAGATCAAAGCCGCCGCCGAGGCGACGTGGGCCGCGGTCAGGAGCGGCGCTGCTACGCTTTGGACCGATATCCAGGCGGGATGGAATGCCGGCGTCAGCGCGGTCAGCAGCCTGTGGCAATTGCTCGTCTCCGGCGCGCAATCGGCCTGGTTACTGATCACGCAAGGCGCCTCGACCCTGTGGGCCGGGCTGCAAAGCGTCTGGTCGTCCGGTGTCGCGGCCGTCTCCGCGCTGTGGTCGGGCCTGATCACGGGGGCGCAAACCGCCTGGGATACGCTGGTGGCCGGCGCCAAGGGCGCGGCGTCCGCCATCAACACGCTGTTCGCCAACATCATCGGCTATCTGTTCGGCAACCAGCTGGCGAGCGATCTGCAAGCCGCCTTGCCGCTGTGGGACCAGATGGCCGCTGCTGCCGAATCCGCGATGTCGCGGATCAATGTCGCTGTCGCGAGCGCGACCGCCGCCGTGAATCAATTGAGCGCTGCGCTCCAGCAAGCGGCGGCGAGCGCGCGGGCGGCGCAATCGGCGATGCAGGAGGTTGCCACCGGCGGCGGTGCGGCCGGGATGGCGCGCGGCGGGCCCGTTCGCGGGCCTGGCACGGCGACATCGGATTCCGTTCTGCTGTGGGGTTCGCGCGGCGAATTCATGCACCCGGCGCGCGCGGTCCGCCACTACGGCCTCTCCTTCATGGAGGCGGTTCGCACGTTGCGTTTCCCCATTCCGCGCTTTGCGACCGGCGGCCTTATCGATGGCCTGTCGAATGCCTTGATGAGCCCGCTCATGCCGTCGCTCACGATGCTGCAACCGGCGCCGGCCGCCGCTTCACCGTCGCGCATTCTCAACTTGACCATCGGCAACGAGACGTTTTCCGGCTTGGCCGCCGATGAGGACACCATGGACCGGCTGACCCGCTTTGCCGTGCGGGCGCAATTGCGCTCGTCGGGGCGCAAGCCGGGCTGGAATCGCTAGAGAGGAAGCGCAAATGGCGGGCGAAACCGCGCTCTCGCTTCTGGGGCTCGGGGTGCCGCCCTATTCTGCGCGCGGCCTGACCCAAACTCTAGAACCGATCGACCAAGCGGCGAATGTGCAGCGCACGATCAATGGCGAGCTGATCGACCTCTCGCGGGTGGAGTTCCGCAAATACAAGTCGACCATCAGCGGCACCGACCAGCGCCCGCCGTCCTGCGATGGTGTATGGCCTGGCCGCCAAGTCGTCGTCGATTGCATCGAGGAGCTTGCCTATCCGGAGGGCGCCACACCGCAGCGCATGGTCGTCGATGGCTCGTCCTATTCGGAGGCCGGCTTCACCTTCTATCGGCCGCGTCTGACCATGGTGGTGACGGATTTCAAGCTGTCGCTGGACGAATATGGCGCGCAGATCGCCTGGTCGATGGACCTCGAAGAAAAATGATCGCGGATTTCGCCGACCAGGCGAGCCTGCGCGCGCGCCTTCGCATCGGTAGCATCGGACCGTTTTATTTCGTCTGGGCGGACAAGAACGAGCCATTCGATGCGGCAGTGCACGCCCGAATCGATGAAGACATTTTCAAATTCGATGTCGATCACAGCGAGGGCGATTTCGCGACGCTGACTGCGATCATCCGCAACCCGCGTATCGGCCTGTTGGCGCCCGCGCGCCGGGTCTGGGCTTGGCTTTCCTGGCAGAATGACGCCGACCTCGTCCCCCTGTTCTACGGCCGGCTGGTGGGCGTGCCGACCGACATCAATCAGGAGCAGGTGACGCTGGTGTTCACGGCCCGCCCGGCCGATTTCGTCTCGCTGAAAGAGGCCAAGGCTGACACGTTGAAGGAACGCCCCTATTACGATCCGATTTGGATCAATCCGGACTCGCTCGATGACCCCGACACCGTGCTCGAGGCGCGCTCGGCGCTCTGGTCGATCGATCGCGTCACCCACGAGGTCGATATCTCGGACATCCTCGTCGGCGAGGACGGTATCGAGGATTTCCGTCCGGACGAGGTGCCCTACGACTCGGTCAAGATCAATCTCGGCGAGACGCCGCTGAGGAGCGTCTCGGTCGATGCGACGATCAATTGGACGCAAGAGGAATCGGGCACGCTGCAATTCGATTGCAACGTCCCGACCTATACCGGGCAATCGCTGATTTCCGATTGGCCGAAACCCGGTGCGTCCCTCGGCGGCGGCTGGACCGTCAAGACATCCTACGCGCGCGACTTGAACGATGTCGAGAATGTCGACACCGCCACCTACAGGGTCAACTGGCAAAACAAGGAAAGGAAGCATGCGCTCGGCGACACCATGTCGATCAGCATCTCGAGCTCAAAGCCGCTCATGCGGGGTCCCTATCTCTACACCGACCTGATGTACAAATACCAAGTCGGCGTTCTCATGGAGGGCGACGCGGACAGTGACGCGGTCAATATCCCAGCGACGCAGGAAAGCACTGGCCTTTACGTGCCGCTCTGGCAGGTGCAGGCGGGCATGACCTTGACTTACGAGGCGAGCCGCGACCGCAAGGAGCACGCGCGTTTCACGCTTTCGACCGATGTCCAGGACATCATAACGCTGGCTGAGGATGCCGACGTCCTGTCGCTGACTCTCAACTCGCAAGACGTCGGCGCGGAAGTGGCCGGCGAACCGGCGCCGATCGGCTATCTTGGCCGGGGCACTTACCTGCCGACAGATCGCGGCTTAAGGAGCCTGGAATATCTGATTGCGCTGGCCCGCGCCAACCTTCTGATTCGCTCGCGTTGCGTCGAGATCACCTTCGCCTGCACCTTCGAGCGCGCAATTGTGCTGTCCTGCCGCAAGAATGCCCGCCTGTTCGACGACCGCCTGCCGGGCGGCCAAGCGCTCGGCAAGATCATCGACTACAAATTCAGCGTCGACGGCTCGACCGGTCTGGCAATCGGCTCGGTGACCATCGGTTGCGCCATCGGATTCGGCGGGGCCATCGAAGAACAGATGGGCGACCCCACCTATGCCGCCCCGGGCTACATGGCGCGCGGCTATCAGCGTTATGCCAATCGCACCATCGTCCTGCCGGCGGGCGATGTCAGCTATACGCTGCCAAACGACGCGCCGAATGATGACGGGCTCACGTTTCCGCTGACGAAAAGGCAGGCAGTCGTGCGCGAGGAAATTCACGGCTCGGTCGATGCGCAGGCCGACGCAATTCGTGCGTCGTTTCCGGTTGATGTCGAGGTCGACAGCGCGAACCCGCAGACCATCGCCGAGCAAGACGATCTCGAAAAGCTCCAATTGCTGACGACGACCGAAATCCTGAAGGACAATTCGGTCTGGTATGACCTCGAATTGAAGCCCGTGACCGGGGCGTCCTTCGAAGCGGCTTATGACATCGAGGTGTCGGTGCTGAAAGTCCCCAAGATGATCGATCTCGAGGCCGCCGCGTCATGACCAGTCTCGAGCGCATCGTCCGTCCGTTTCAAAGCAAGGACGTGACGCCGCCGCAACGCATCGAGGATACCACCGATACGCCGCCCGAGAATGTGCTGATCCAGTGTGGGCAATCAGGTTCGACCAAGACGTTCAATTCGAGCTACAGCAGCACCATCACGTCTTATGTCAAGGCGAACCAGCACGAGAATTGAGCCGCGACACGACGATCAAGCGGGTGACCAATCCCGACGACGAAAGTCAATATGTCGATGTCGAATTGATCGACAAACTCAAGACCTCCGGCGTGAACGGCCAGGAGACGACATTCACCTACAAGAACAGAAACGATGGCGGTTGACCCTCCATGGCGCCTCGACCCACACGAGGGCATCGTCGGAGTGGGATGGCCGAGGGACAAGGAGCCCTGGTGGATATGGATCCCGGTCAACCAGGAAATGCAGTTCTCGAGTGAGAACTATCCGATTACATTCGGCGAGCCGCATTGGGAGCCGGCCATTTGGCCGGAGACCGGCTTTCGCTGGAGTAACGCTTATACCCCCGACCCGGAAATGCGCTGGCGGCGCTTGCCGGAGATCGGACACTATTATTGGCTGCCGCCCGGCGACACTTATCCCCCGATTCCGCCCTATGGCTACGCGTCGCTTGAACAGCATGCCCTTGCCAGTCCCGCAACGCTGACCAAGATCGATTTCAAAACCCCACCGACGGATTATTTCGAGGTCGCGGGGGTCGGTGGCGGCTGGCGGCCGAACATCTGGCAATTGACCGGCTATCCGCAACCCTTCCATTTGAATCCATATTCGGGTGAACCGGTCTATGACGCCCCCACCGGCGCGCTCGCGCGAGAGGTCGCCAAGTTCTATGAGGCAGCCTGGAACGGCGCCTCCGACACCTTCAACACGATAATGGAAGGGCTGAGCGGAACGTCGTCGACAGCGGTTCACTATTACGTAGGGACACAGCCGTTCTCGGTGGCGCTAAACCCGAGCTTCGCGTGGATCGGCTGGGATTTTGCAATCCCGCGCGCCGATGGCACAGCGGTCGTCAAAGGCAAACTCGGCAATCCCTGGTACGCGAGCCACCGGTTCGATTTCTGCGCGGGTCTGCCGCCGGCAGCCTATCCGCCGCATACCGTCATCAACGGTGTTGATTACGGATACACGATCTCTGCCTCTCAACCGGCTTATGCCAGCTATATCGGCGTCGATCAACTCGACCCCGACCGCTGGGATACGAGCGGCATCATCCCGGTCAAAAAGGCCGGATGGACGCCGTAACGGCGCTTAGCCTTTGAGGAAATCCAATGGTCGCCCTGAAATACCGCACCGACGACCCCGCTCAATGGGGCGCCGGCCTGGCCCGCGATCTCCAGCCGCAGGAAATCGACCAGAACTTCTATGACCTCGAAACGCGCCTCGAAGCGGTGGAGACAAATCCGGCGCTGCCGAACGAGATCGCCTCGATCGCCGTCAACGGCAACCAGATGTCGATCACCATGGACGACCATACGGTGTTCGGCCCCTACACCCTGCCGGAAGCCGCGCTGCGCTTCACCGACGCTTTCCAGCCCAATCACGATTACAAGCGCTACGATTTGCTGACCGCCAATGACGGCCTGTACCTGGTGCTGCACGATTTCACGTCGGGCCCGACCTTCGTCTTCGGCGCCGATGCGCAGGGCCCCTGGTATCGCTTCGTCATGCCGTTCCCGACCAGCTATGACATCGGGTTCTTTTTCCCGGGGCAGCCCGGCTATGGCATTACGGCTGGCGCCGCCATGTTCGTCTTTCGCGCGACCGCGCGCACGCCCTTCTATCTGCCGGCCGACGCAACCGATTCCGAGGCCGGGCTTGCGGTCGCGCCGGCCGCCGACTTGTCATTCCCGATCTATAAGGGCCTGACACCGATCGGCGCGCTGGATTTTGCCGCCGGCGGCACCACCGGCACCTTCACCCTCGCCGCGGCAACCCAGTTCAATGCCGGCGACATGCTGCGCGTCTTGCGGCCCGTCACATACGATGCCGCCGCCCGCGATCTCAGCGTCGTTTTCGCCGCGGTCAAGGGCACGCTCTGACATGCCCACGACCTGGAATCCGTCGGAGACCGATGCCGGTCTCTCGCTCAGCAATGGCAATCTGACCTATAGCCGGAACACGGCGAGCGGGAAGACGCGCGCGCTGCAGGGGCATCGGGCCGGTAAAAAGTACTTTGAAATCCATGTCGACCAGGCAACCTCGACCGGCTCCGCTTTCGGGCTCAGCAAAGGAGGGGTCGATTTAACCGCCCTGGAAGCCGGCCAGCGTGGCGTCCTGCTGTTTACCGGCTCCGGCTCCCTCTACGTCAACGGGGCAACCAAGACCGGCCCCGGCCTGCCGGTCACCGGCAGCACTGTTCGCTTTGCCGTCGATTTCAGCAACCTCCAGGTCTGGATCAACATCAATGGCGGCAATTGGAACGGCAGCGGCACGGCCGATCCCGCAACCAATACCGGCGGTTACGACCTATCGGCCTTCATTGGCTCGGCCGTCCCGCTGTTCCCGGTGGCGATTGCCTGGGCTTCCGGCAATGCCGGCACGGCCAATTTCGGGGCCTCTGCGTTCAGCTACACAATGCCCAGCGGGTTCACCGCTTGGGATGATGTTACCGATGAGTTGGACGCGCCCTATATCGTCGCATCGAGCAGCGCGATCACGCCGGGCTCGGGTCGCACCACGATCGCCACTGATATCGCATGGGCAAAGGCCGGCGATATTCTGGTTGCGGTGATCGCGGCGGTCCTGTCCCCCGGCACCATCAGCGTGACCGGCGTGGCGGACAGCAAGGGCCTCACCTGGGCTTTGCAAGCCAACGGTCAGATCGCCGGCCTTGAGAGCCGCGATCTTCGCATCTGGCAAGCTTTGGTCACGTCGGATTTCACGGCAGCCGATACGATTACCGCGACATGGAACACCGGCGTCGATGACGGCTGGATTGCCGTTTTCGCGGTTCGCAATGCCTCGGGCTGGTCGGCCGATGCGAGCCTGCCCGGCAAAAACGACGATTTCAGCGGCTCGGCCACGACGCCAACGGTCCCCGGCCTCACCTGCGAGGCTGATGCGCTCATCATCGGTGCAGCGATGCAGGCAGTCACCTCAAGCCCGGCAGCACTGGCCGCCGCTTCCGGTTACACCAACATCGAGCAACCGCGCGGCACACATGGCGCGCGCTACAATTACGGCGTGGTCGAAGGAAAGATCGGCGCCCTCAATGCGGACAGCGTCACCGCCACGCCGGCCTGCCCCTACTGGTTCATGGTCGTCGACGCGCTGCTCCCGGCAGGGACGACGCTCGCACTCACCGCCTCATTCGCCGACGATGCAACGCTGACCGCATCCGTTACCATCCCGATATTTCTCACGGCGAATCTGATCGACGACACCGCACTGACGGCGACGATCACCGCCGAATGGGAGTTGACCGCCGCATTCGGCGACGACGCCGTGCTGACGGCAATGGTGTCGTTTCCGCCCGTCCTGCCCCCCATTCAAGTTGTCGCGGTGCTGAGCTGGTAGCAAGGAGAAGACCATGGCTTCCGATCTCACGCTTTACCTTGGCAATCAGCTTTGCCGCTGGTTTGCCGGCAACGATATGCCGGCGGCGCCCATCGCCTGCTATGTCGCGCTGTTCGATGGCAATCCGAAGACGACGGGAACCGAGATCAGCAGCACGCTCAACCCCGCCGGGCGCGTGGCAATCACATTCGATGCCATCGCCAACGATGAAATCGACAACGTCATCACCAATGCGGTGGATGTTGATTATGGCAATGCGAATGCTGACGTTGCCAATCTGGACTATGTCGGCATCTTCGATTCCGATACGGACGGACACCTGCTTTGCAGCAAATTGTTGCCCGGCGGCCCCTACGCGGTCGCAACGGGAACACCCGTCAAGTTCCTGGCTGGCGATCTGACCTTCACCATCGGCGCCGCGAGCTAATCGCGAGCGCGGGGCGACCCGCCCCCTATCCCTAAACCCCAAAACTGACGGCTTGGCTGTCGGCGCACTCGCTGCGCCGCACATGCACATGCGCGTCCAAGGCGCGCGCTCGCCTGACGCGTCGGCGCCGGAACGACGGCGCGCAGGCCGCCGCGTCGTCGCCTGTCCCGGCATTGCCGGACAAATCCCCCAAGACAGCGAGGACTTGATGCACTGGACCTATGCGCCAGCGATGGAGCAAGGCGTGTTTCCGCACGAAGGCGGCTACACCAATGACCCGCGCGATCCCGGTGGCCCGACCAATTGGGGCATCACCATCCACGACGCGCGCAAATACTGGAAATCGAACGCGACCGCCGCCGATGTCAAGGCGATGCCCAAATCGGTCGCCGAGGCGATCTATTGGCCGCATTACGCCGTCCCGCTTTGCTACGACGATCTCCCTGCGGGTCCCGACTATGCAGCGCTCGACTACGGCATCAATTCCGGCGTCAGCCGCGCCGCCAAGGTCATGCAGCGCCTGGTTGGAATGAGTAATGTCGACGGTGCCATTGGCCCGGCAACGCTTGCCGCCATCGGCCGGCGCGACCCAGAGGCGCTTGTCAACGCGATCTGCGACGAGCGCATGGCGTTCCTCCGCTCGCTCAAGACGTTCTCGGCGTTCGGCAAGGGCTGGACGCGCCGCGTCACGGAAGTCCGCGCGCTGGCGCTGCATTTCGCCGATCAAGCAAAGCACATGGCGCCGCAGGTCACGCCGACGCAAGCCGACGAGACCATGGCGAAGGGTGTCATCCCGCCACCCACAGCAGCGAAGAAGATCATTCAGGCTGGTGGCGGCGGCGCGGCGGTCGGCACGGCCGGCGGCTTCCACGAATGGGTCGTCGCGCATCCGGTCGAGACCGGCGCGCTGGCGCTCGGCATCGTCGTCATGATCGGCGGCACCATCTACGCGTTCAATCGGAACTACCGGGCGCGGCAGGATGCGCCGACGCCGGGCATCGCGGTCGTGCCGGAAAAAGCCGCCGGCTGAAACCTTTCACGCAAAACGGAGCGAATCCATGAACCTCCTGCTTTGGTGCGCGCTGGTCGTGTTCCTGGCGTGGGCCTACATCTTCTTCGGCCGCCCGCTGCTGATGAATCGTGTCCCCACGCTTTGGGATTACATCGATCCCATGGAGCGCTGGCTCGTCGACCACTCGCGCACGCTCATCATCGCGCGGCTTTACTGGATTGGCGGCATCATTATCGCCATTCACGACACGCTGGCGTCCTACGGCATGGATTGGACGCCGCTGGTCAACGAGGTCACCAACCTGGTTCCCGAGCAATACCGTGCGCTGGTGTTGGCCGGATTTCTGGCGTTAACCGGCGTCGCCTTCGAGTGGCTGCGCCGGGTGACGCGCGAGAGCCTCGCCGACAAGAAGGGCTGACCGATGTTTGAATGGCTCGCATCGGCCGCTGCGTCGACGGTGTTCAAACTGTTCGGTGACACCGTCGTGCAGCCGCTCCTGAACGCTTATCTCAAGTCCAAGGACGTCGATCTCGAAAAGTTCAAGAGCGCCAATGTCGCGACCGAGCACCTCGCAGTCGCGGTGCTCGACGCCAATGTCCGGTTCGCGCAGGTCAAGTCGCAATACGCGCTTGCCGTGCTGCAATGGTGGCCGTTCCGCGTCATCCTGTGGATTATCCTTGCCATCGCGGCGACGCGCTTTTGTCTCATCATGATTGATTCAACGTGGTGGTGGATTGTTGGCTGTACCATCGGCAATAAGCATATCGTTGGAGATGCCTGTTCATGGAGCATCCCGGCGATTCATGGCACCTACGGCGCGGCCGAATTCGAGTACGTCCTGTTTTTCGTAATCGCCAAGCCGGTCGATACGGCGATCTCCGGTGCGCTGGTTTTGGTAAGTCGGTACCTGGACAAGGGCGGCCGATGACGCGGGAATCTGATGATTATTTACAGTCACGTTCTGCCACCAATCAGTGGCTTTATGTGCCGCGCTATCTTCGTTTTGAAAGTGGAGCTGTAGAACCTCGATTATCGCGTCACCAAGATTGAGGCGACACTCCAGGAACTCGCGAACGTCGTTGTCAACACTGCGTGGCAGGACGAGCGGCTTAAAGCAATCGAACGGCGGGTCGACCGCCTAGAGCAGGCGCCCTCTCGAAATCACCCGTGATTCTTTCAGGTTCCAGCATTCGTCCGTGCCCAGTATAACGCGTTCACCAGTCGCATCTGCTCGATCGATGAACAGGGCGTCTCCAGCAACCGCGGGGTGGCGTTTCGCAGACAAACCCGAAACAACGAGCTCACACATAAGTCTTTGCTGGCGCGGCATAGGGAAGTTTCTTGCTCACGCATGATATGAGAACCACCCGTTTCATTGCATAAGCATAAATTATCCGATGTCTTATAGGTTATGGAACATAGCCGTGATCATTGTTTTCGTCGACTCGATCGCAATCTCAGCGGCGATAAGTCCAGCACGTATCGAGCAATATCATCAGACTTTAGCGTAGTGCGCGCCTTTGTAACGAAGGTTCGAATATCCGGCTGGCCGAGAGCGAGCCGGTAAAGCAGTAGGTCGTCTCGCAGACGCTTCAAGCGGTGCACCTGTCGACTTAATGGCAGCTCAATCACCATCGTATTTGGGAGAGCACCTTCTAAGACCCACCATGGCGCAAGACCCGATGGCTTCTCATTGGATACTGGAACGAATTGGTTCTCGTCGAAGATTAGGGCCCACGGACTGGCGTCAGATGGACATGTTGCGAGTAATTTACCCGGCTCACGTGTCAACGCACGGCGAATGGCCAACCCCGCGAACCGATTGACGCGTCCCTCGCGCTGTTCGAGGTCAATCGGGTTGTTAGGCAAGTCCCAGTGCAGAAGCTGATCGCACCAGACGTGGAAGTCCAAACCTTCTTGGCCAACTGAAGTTGTAACCAGCGTATGGGGCCAAAGCGGACTATTAAAGGCGCGTCGCAACACGTCCTGATGCAATGGCTTACCTTGCTCACCAGGGAGAGCGCCTTCTACCTCAGTCACTTGAAACGGAATGGCTATATGGGTGCGATAGTGGTAACTTGAGCGAGAATTCGTAGCCAATGGTCTTGCTCCCGGCTTCTCTTGCAAGCGGGTCCTGCCGACGTGCAATCGCAGCGATTGCTGGAGTTCGCGAAGAACTTTGTTTAATTTGGGTGGGCTGCTCCTGCGAGTCATAGCGAAGTTTTCATCGAGGGCCGATTTAAGATTACCTTCAATAATCGCAGCCATCAGCGCACGCTGGTCATCTCCGACGTTTCTTCTTCTCCGTTTGCGTGAATCTCGTGGGGCTAGCGCGCCGTCGAACAGTCGACACCCTAGATACGGACGTAACCCGCTCCATGCTATTTCGAAAAGTTGGGATAGGCTCTGGTGATCGCGAGATTCGGGCCAATGACGGATGAATGCACGTGCTAATACGACTCCAGGGGCTGCGAGCGCGAACTCTGACAATAAATCCAATTCACGCTGTGAAAGCATTTTTGGAGCTGCGGCGGCATTACGCCATTTTGCGACCGACATCGCCAGCGAGCTATTGCTGCGACCGACATTCGCCCCATCGATTACCTTTTCTACTAGTGGCGTAACTTTACAAACCAAACTAACCAACTTCCACAACGGCCGTGGTTTGCCTGCTCCGTCAAATCTCCATCCATTCAATCGGCCAACAAACTGGGCCTTGATTGCTTGCCTGGCCTCGGCTCGGGTGAGATTAAGCTGTTTTGGAGGTTGGATTTCGAGCAGCATCGGCCAGGGAAAGAACAGGGAGTAAAGCGCCGGATTTGGCTTTATTCCTGGATCTCGAAACCGAGAACTTTCCCACAGCCGATCGTACGATATGCTGCGTCCACGCAGTTCCTTTTCAATATCCTGGCTCAGGATTGCACTTATTGCGCTTGGTGATGCCTTGAACCCGGAGAAAATTAGAAGTTTTCCTAATCTGCCAGCTTTTGCCCAGTCGCCTCCAAGCTCCCACCACGGAAGCGTTGGGGGTAACCAAGGCAGACGGTTAGAAGAGTCTTGCCGCAAATATTCCGACAGTCGGCGTAATTTCGGGTGGCTCTCACCTGGCTTCACGCCAGCGGCCGGTAGCGAGCATCCACTCGACAGCGGGCGATTTGTTATAGCCCGCGCAACATTCCATGCGCGGTAGGATGGCCCCAGAGTTTGCATCGGATATGGGACTGAGTGCCAAAGTGGCACTACCGTTCCGCTCGCCCGCCGAGCAGATGGATTTCCGGTTTCTACTGCCTGACGAAACCTCCATGCAAAATCATCAAAGACCGCAATATCCCCCGAGGTGAGTGTCGTCAATAACGGCGGCGCAGCCTCGACTTTGGCGTAGGTTGGATCGTCGGTACGCTCAGTCCGCGCTACAAACTTGCGTAGCGTGGTTTCGATACGGTCGCGCACGTCGTCGAGAGGTTCTCGCGATTCGATGCTCGTGCTGCTTTCGCTCGCTCCAAGCTTGAACAATCCACTGCGCAAAACACTAAAGTCCTCGACCAGTTTCTTGACCGTCCGCTCGCCCGGTGTCCCACCCCCGGCTAAAAAGGAAATAACGCGATAAAATTCACGATGACTGTCGCCCTCTTTATCTGACCGTAGTCGATAAGGAGTTGCTGACAAAAGTAGCAAAGCAGGCTGTGTCTTGCCGCCGCCAGAATAGAGATCCCCGATCAGCTGGGCCGTCATCGCGTCAACCTTTTCAGAGTCATGATGAAGGACCCAGGGAAATTTTTGGAATTCGTCCAGAATAATGAGGTCGGGATGAACGTCCTTGCGGTGCAGTGCGGTCAAAGCAAGTGCGCAACGCATGGCATGCAGACAGTAGGAGCGCCCTCCCTTGTCCGCGCTCTTTGCCCTGAGAAGATCAAGCGGATCGTCAGTATTAAGAAGGGTTGTTAGGGAGCGGTGGAACGCCAAAGGCAGCTTGTTAGGGGATAGCAATCGACGGAAATTTCGTTTCCAATAAGTTATATTGTCGTTCCATGTTTGCGGCTTAACTCCAGGCTCTATGAGCTCTTGGCGAAAGCGAAGCCGTTGAAGCAGGACCGTTAGTAGCGCCCGCTCGGCTACGCGACCGCGCCCACCGCGGGCGACAGCAGGAAAGCTGGTCAGCGGCGTTAGCGCATATACGCGGGCACCTCTGCCGGCCGAGTGAGGAGCAGTCGCTAAAAGCGAGAGCCGATCATCGGGTTGTTCTGTACCGCCTTCACCTGCCAACCGTTGGCGATTCTGCTCTGCAATCGCCTGTCCTGAAGTGATGTAAAATACGTTGAGCCGCCGGTCCGGGGATAAAACCTGCAGTCTTTCAATTACAGTCCGAGCGACTATTGTCTTGCCAAGCCCGACTTCATCGGCAACGAGAAATCGACGCGGTCCGATCTCGGAGGACAATACCTTTAGCGCAGCGTCAACGGTTGCCTCTTGGAATCGAGCCAAAGGCACTGCACTCTCCCTCAGTTATCGACAAGTACTTTCCATACGCGTTCGAGATTTTCATAAATTGGTGCGAGTAGCTGATACTCTTCCGGCGCGGCTTCCATCATGCGCTGCTTGGCGCCGATAATCCGTTCGAGCATTTGCATTGCGGATTCGGACGAAAACTGCGCCGGATAGCGCAATCGAGCCTTCAGTATATCTTCCAGTGACACCGGCGCTTCCAGAGGGTGGCTTGAGGTCCCGCGCCCGCGACTAGTGGGCTTCTCAGTCCAACCACGCGATCCTGTTACCGGCAGGCCCGTCATTTCGGCCCTAGCCAGGTTCAGCAACTCCTCCGGCGTGAGGTAACGGACGACAGCGGCATTTGCGCACTGCCGACGCGTTTCTTCCGTCAGTCCGATGGCGGGTATCCTTTGAACCCAGCTCGTTCGCAGCGTGTCATCGCCGGGAACGCCGAGTTCGAAGGCAATCAAATCGGTCCAGTCTGATTTGGGAAGCGTCCGCGCTAGTTCGATACCAGTCGCAGAACTTGGCCAGATCACTGGAAATTGCAGCCGCGTCAAAAGGGCGGCTGAGAACACCACATCTTTCGTCTTGAATGGCGGAAGGATGCCGTGCAGCGTAATCGTACCGTCGGGTTCGAAGTGAAGTTGCGATTTAAAGGTCGCGGCCGTCAGGTTTCTGTCCTGTCTCAGATTGTTGAGGATTTCCAACGCGGCTGCCGTTGCCGGATCCTCGGGTTCCTCTTCCCAATCTTGCATACCGGCAGCAAACTCCAGCAATGACTGAGCAATTCCGTCAGTCACGCGCAGCCGAACTAGCATCTCACAATTGCGGCCGGTTAGTGCACGCTCAGTTATATTTGCGCTTCCTATAAGGAGCGTTGACTTTTCACTCTTGCGACCTCGGAACAAATAAATCTTTGAATGCAAACCGCACTCTTCTTCTGCTGGTTCGCCATCCAGGCCATCCGCAGTCGGGACCACAACTTCGGCCTGCTTTAGTCCATCAGCGCCTAAGTCAATAGCAGGGGGCGTGAATACCTTGAGTTCAAAACCGAAGCGTTTAGCAACCCCTCGAAGGTCAACTTGGCGTAGCTGCTCCGACGTTGATAGAAAAAATCGCCTCGATACTTTACTTTTTCGTGCCGCAATAGCATTAGCAACGAGCTCAAAACCTTTGGCGTCGGCGAAAGGACTGATAATAACGGACTCGTTCGCGTCGATGGTGGAGAAGTCAACCATTGGCTTGCGAAGTCTCGAACCTCCCGCCCAGAAATGCAGCGCCTCCACTTGCGCGCCGTCGGGTGCCCGCCAATGCACATAATTGGTGAGTTCGGATATGATGCGATCCCGCCGCGCCTTTTGCTTCCAGACTGATTTTAAAAGGAAGTCAAAAAAATCAGCAGCTTCGTTTGGCGCACTCTGACGTTCATCGGTTGGTCTACCGACGAGCACTAATCCCGCCTCCAAATCGCCCGCACCGCTAAGATTGCGGCTGCCGATCCACAGTCGCCACTCCCGATGCTTATTGCCCTGTTGCTTCGCGCGATATGCGGTCAAAACGGCTTTCGGGTGCCACGAGCCCGACCGCTCGTCGTGATCCTGTTCGACGATGAATTGTTGAAACTGCGCGATGATTGAAGGAGAGCCTCGTGGTACTGCGATGCGTCCGCGTTGGCATAGGACCGTCAGCTTTCCCTTCAGGGTATCCAACGCACGAACGATCTCCACTGCAGACAACTTTTGTAGGTTCTCACTGCACCCGGAGAGGGTCGCCGTAAGTCCAGCCAATGCAATCAGGTCAAGCGAATATGTCGCCACAACCCCATATTCGAATTCTTGGTCCGCCGATGGAGCCAATGCATCGAATAAGCAATAGCCCTCGCCGGCGGCAAAAGTCATGATACGCCCGCCAAATCGTTCAGGATTGTCTGTACGTTTGGCCACCGATAGGTCAGCGGGTCCGGCTTCCAGACTGGTTGTTGACGCGCCTTGCGCCGGTCGCGATTGCGAGGTTCCAGTCGTGCCTTGGCGCTCGTTTTCTTGTGTCTTTCACGGTTTAAAAACAGCGTAAGTAGCTCGCTGACGGGCGCGGCACCAACGCACCAGGTTTGAACGCGTTTGAGCAGCCGGAGGAGTTCATCATCGATAGTCACGCCATCCGACTTCAAATCATCGAGATTCAGTTGAGTGACCAGCGTCACGCTCGACTTATGTTCACGTAAAGCCTTCAGGTAATTTCTGGCTTCAATGCTATTAGCAATTCCTTCTTGTTCTCGAATCTGCTCAACCAGTGAGGCGTAGATTGATCTTGCAAATTGACCAAGTTTGCCGGCGCGGTGAGCGCGGTCTAGGGCGGCTCGATCGTCTTCATCGCAAAGCTGGCGAACCTTTGTCGAATACGGGCTGTCGAAAGTTTCACGATGCTCCGCTCGTTTAGCTAGCTTAGCCAATAGACATTCTTTGCCATCTTCTCGCTGGAGTCGGGAAAGTTTGTCGGCAAGGAATCTCCTTTCTTCGGGCTTGAGGTTGAATTTGATGCCAGCTTCATTGCGCTTCATCCAGTCGGCCGGACAGTTGCCATTTCGGTATATTGGTAGATCAAACAGAGTTGGAGGCTCCGGTTCGCCCTCTAGCGGACGTCGGCGGGCGGCTGGTGATGGTGCATAGAGCTCCCAGCTGCCGTGGACCGCCATACGCGCTGGAGGCTCAACGCCATCTTGGCCGGCCATAACAATCTTCCACCGCACTAAACTAGGCCAATAGATTTGACTCGGCAAGACAACGGGTGCGCGTTCTTTGAGGACCGTGTGTCCGATAATTCCGCTGCCTTCAAAGTTTGTTCCCTCCCGCTCAATTCCTTTCATGAGAGCCAGGCCTAACAACCTCTCCCGCTCCCGCAGCTCGGTTTCGGGAAATGGACTACCGGGGCGACTTTCCATCAGTTCGTTGTAGAGCCATGGAATAAAGAGAGCATACCGGAGATGCGTCAGCAGCACGGACGTGCCCGGGAAAAACCGATCAGCGTACCCAAAATAAATCGCACCTAGGCCCAATTCGTCACGTACACCCTGGAACGTTCCTTCCAAGGAGGAGCGCGCCGCTGCCAATGCATCGCGATCCAAATACACCCAGCCCAGTTGCGGTGTCGCAACAGAAAATCGTCTACTGGGCATGGGGTGTCCTATACAATTAAGCTGTGGAGTAGAATTAAAAATTTCTCAACGTGCCAGTTCACCCTGAAAGCCACAGTGCTCTCCTCTAGCTCAACTCGATAACCTTGCCCGGTGTCATGAGTACTAATAACCCGCGTGTCGCAGACGTCTGCATGCAATACGTTTTTAGTTGGCCCTTATAGGACTCTAATTTTTCCAACGGCACGACAACGTCGCTTTTCCAATCGACGACTATCTCAATCCGTCCGTCGCCGTCTGCTGCAACAGCGTCGGCAATTCCTGAGACCAGGACATCGCCGCGGGCGTCAGTCAGATGTCCATAGATTGTGTGTTCGGACACAAAACGTGGCCGCAGTGCTGCAATTTCCGGCAGACCCAGGGTCCGCACGATTGTTTCGGCAAGTTCTATTGGGGAGATGCCAAGCCTAGGATCGGTGCTGGGCGATATACCTAATTGCGATATTAGTTCTGTCGCTCGTTGTGCGAGCACTCTCACGTCATCCTGCGTTTCCCCGGTCAGCACCTCTTCCATCAATTTGTGCAGGATCGTTCCGCGCGTTGCGCCGCCTGCAACATCGGGGCGTTCAGTCTCGGTTCCTTTGTCGACGATTTCCGGCCCGGTGAAAACTGAAGGGAGTGGCGGCGCTTCGGTTTTTCCCACTTCGCTGCGGCTTGGCCGCTTCCAGGTAAGTTTTCTTTCGGCTTTGGCAATGCATTCGGCTTCAGCTGCGAAGATGGCTTGTGTCTGCGAATTCTCCGCCGCATCGACCACGCGTGGTTTGGCGCTGGCCAATAGTGTTGGTTCGATTGCAGAAAGCGAGGAAAGGTTGAGATCGACTGTCCGCGCCCAACTTTTGTCCGGCAGGGTTGCGGCATGGCGCGGCAGCACCATCAGATCACGAGCCCGCGTGGCTACCACGTACCAAAGGCGTACGCGCTCGCGCCCCTGTTCCTGGTCATTTAGAGTCTTGAGAGCCCCATACGCCGGCGGCTCGACGCCTAAGATAGAAGCCGAGAACCGTGCCGATCCACGGTCTTGCATGATCCCGGATTCAGTCCTCGGTGATCCCGTCATATTGACGGGGATGACGATTGGCCATTCCAGACCCTTGGCGGCGTGAATTGTGATGAGCGCGACCGACTGCTGCTCGGCATCGGGCCTTCCCTCGACCTGACGCACTGCCTCGTCCCAATTTTCTCGCATGTCGCGCGCAAATGCCCGCAGCCCACGGACATCGTAGCCGCGCGCCATCTCGAGGTAGAGGTCGACATTGGCGAGGGCACGTTCGGCGCCCGCCTTAAACCTCTGCCGCAATTGCGGACGCACATTCAAACCGCTGACCGCATCGGAAAGCAGCATGTAGGGCGTTGTCGAACGTGCACGGCGTCCGAGGGACTGCAGCTTCTCAATCACTGAGCGCGCAAGTTCGTGGCCGATCTGCTCGGGCGGTGTCCATAGATTGATGTGTAATAGGCGATTAGGACGTTCTGGATCGGTTTTGAGACCATCGCTAATATCGAGTAGTTCGACTTCAGTCAGGCCGACGAGCGGGCCACGCAATAGCGCACCGAGCGCCAAGGTGTCGCGCGCATCGGCAAGTGTGCGGGTCAATGCTATGAGGTCTTGGATTTCCTGGCGCCGGAAAAAGCCCTTGCCAGCCTGGGTCGAAACGGGAATTCCCTGAGTTTCAAGCGCCTCTTCAAAGCGCCAGAGATCGGTGCCAACTGGCGCCAGCAAGGCAATGTCACCAAGTTCGCAGGGCCTCAACGCCTTAGTTTTATGATCACGGACAGACCAGTTCCCGACAAGCCTGCTGCAAAGCTCTGCAACGCGATTGGCCTCTGCATCCCGCAGCATGTTGGCAGTCGGCTTTTCAGCGTTGACGGGAATGTCGAGTGCGGCAACCGTCGGCGTATTCATCGGAGCATCGCACGTTGGCGATAATGCGGTGAAACCAGGTTGGCCTTGCGTCTCAGACAAAGGCCCCGCAAAATTCGAATTCGCGAAATCGAGGATCGGCGCGACCGACCGGAAGTTTGCGGTGATTTTTAAAGTGGCTTTGTCGCCAATGGCGGTGCGGGCGGCGAGATAGGCGTTCACGTCAGCGCCACGGAAACGATAGATGGCCTGCTTGGGATCGCCGACCAGAAAGAGTGCCCCTGATCGCAGCGGTCTCGCCAATGGATCCTTGTTGCCGTCCTTCGGCGCCTCTCCGCAGAGGCGCCAGAGAATATCGATCTGCAGAGGATCGGTATCCTGGAATTCGTCGACAAGCACATGACAAAATCGCTTGGCGAGTGCCTGGCGGACGGGCTCGTGCCGTTCCAATAGATCGCGCGCGGTGTAAAGCAGGTCGTCGAAATCAAGCAGTGCGGCGGCACGCTTGTATTCGTGCCATTGGCGCATCAGTCCTTCCATTGAGGAGGCAAGACGCACCAAAATCTCGCCAGCGGCGGCTGACCTCAGCGCAGCATATGCCGCGTGACAATTCTGATAGAGGCCGTCGACAGCTGCATGCGCTTCTGCCCCGTCATTTTTTGGCTTGCCCGCGCATTTGGCGGCTGCTTCCCATTTCCCCTTGGTTCGCAGCTGACGCATGCCGCCGGACTGTGTAAAACAAACTTCGGGCTCAGGTAGCCGAAGCACGCGAGTCATGCATGATAACGATGGCACATCCTTGGCGAACTCAGGAGACGACAGCATTGTTACGATCGATGCGAAGGCATCGTGCGTCGCGGCGGTGTCGGTCTCTTGAAAGTCGTAACGGCCTAGCTGCTTGCCAAAGGCTTTTGCAGCATTCGCTAAATCACGAGCCAGCGTTGACTTCCAACGGCTGTTAGCTGGGCGCGCATCGCGATTGCTCTTCAGAAAATCAGCTACCTCGCGTATGAGTGCAAGCCCCATCGTTTCGTCTGCAAGGACGAGCTCGGCAACCACGCCGCCTTCTGTTTGAGCAGAAAGATTTTCTTTCAACCAAGCTTCGAAGCGCTCGGTGAAGGCAAGGGCCGCCTCGGCTGGATCGATGATATTTGCGCCTGGGTCTATGCCGGCCTCGACCGGATAGGGTTTGCTCAGCGCCTGAGCAAATCCATGAATGGTTGTGCAAGTTAGTTGATCGATTATCTGGGTAGCGTTCTGAATGTTTTTCTGCTGCTCAGCCGAAATCCCCTTGGGGAATGCAACAGCCAAGTCAGCAGGAACGGTACCTTTCGCAAGCGCTTGAACAAAACGATCAATACGGATCAAGAGCTCGCTGGCCGCAAACTCAGTAAAAGTGATAGCGGCAATGTATTTTGGCAGAATACCGTTGGCCAACAGCACCACGACACGGCCTGCCATGATTGATGTCTTGCCGGAGCCCGCACCGGCTTCTACGAGCAAAGATCGATCGATAGCGGTCAACGCCGTTAAACGAGCGGCGGCGTCAGGTAGCGTCGGCAATCGCTTTGTCATTAGGGCGCCTCCCAGATCTTGGCGGCTTCACCCAATAATTCTTGGACGAGAAGTTTCTTGCGCTCGAGGTAGGACGCCTTAGCATTGGCCGGCAACGCAAACGCCAAATCGTTATAATCATTAGCCGCATCGATACCGGGAAGTGCAAAACCTTTTTCGATGTTCGCACGGGCAAGGCCGATCGATCGTGCGAGTTGCACCAACACGTTGTCGATATCTGACAGGGGGTAAAGTGCCTCTATGCCATCTTCGACGCCGGGGAACAGCAGTGCCGTTTCGACTTCGACCTTTTGCTTCAATAGCGTCTTGACCGCGAAGGCATAGAGACAGCGCTGCAATTCGCCGCCGCCATTGATGATGATGTCCGATTGTTTTCTACTTACGCGCCCAGTCTTGTAGTCGATTACGCGCGCGCGGCCATTGTTTCCTGAGACGTCCAGCCGATCGATGTAACCGCGGATGGTCAGACCGGTTCCCGGGATTTCGACCGGTTTTGTAGTGTCCCAGGGTAGGTTGCTCCGGGTTACTTCGGTCGCGACCCACCCAAATGGAATCTCAGTCCAGCTTGTCTGACCTGCAAATGCCGTTAGTGGATAGGTCAGGGCCCTAATCGATATCTCCTTTGCGAACTGGAGTGTCCGTTTCCAAATGATTGGTGGCGGTACCGGCTGCTCGGTCTCCCACGCTTTCGCTAATCTAATTACGGCCTTGCCGATTGCCGCCTCGATCTGTGCAAGTGTGGCGTCGCCCAGCCCGTCACCGGCTTCGAGTGTGTCAACCGCATTTTGTAGTACCCCGTGGATGAAATTGCCGAGCGCCATCGGATCGAGTGTCAACGGTTCGTCGGCCTCTTCGGGCTGGTCCCAGCCAAGCGCATACTGCCAAACGTAGCGAATCGGGTCACGCAGCAGGAGCTTCAGAGACGTTGCCGACAGTGGCTGCGCGAATAATTTGACGATGCGAGAGTGCTTCTTGCCGAGAAGCCCATCATGCGATGTGAGTTCTTGGCGATGCCACGCCTGCCAGCAACGGAGACCGGATTCTGCAATCGGGAGAGTTTTGAATTCACTCGGGCGCGCCAGCAGGCGATCGGCCTCGCTCAAAGCATGCTCGGGCGTGCGTCCGAAACTAAGGTAAATCTCGTCGCGGTCGCCGATCAGCGGGGAGCGTCCGAGTAGGCGCCCGTCAACGTCGCGCCGGCTGAAGGACATTGTGATGGAGCGCGCGGTTGCAGCAATCGTCGCAAAATCTCGTCGGTCAGCATCGGCAACAGGCAGGGGGTCGAGAATCCCAAGCGGTATAATGTGATCCGGGATTAGCCGATCTTCCGAAATTCGACGCGGCCATCGCCCGGCATTGAGCGCGAGCAACCGGACGCATGGCCGTGGCGCCGATGCCAACGAAATGGCCGATGTCCAGATGACATGGCTGGCAGGCTCAAGACCGTCATCGATCCGAAGTTCGGTCAGTGTTACCGGCAACGCTTGTGGTGGGCCCTCTTTGAGCGCACGGCGCCAGAGATTAAGCGGCAGCTTGGTCAGGATCTTTTCGCCGACCTCGGCCGCCGCAGCAGGTCCTTTGGCCAGCAGTCCCAAGGTGCCGAGTAATAGCGGCGATCGGTCGATACCATCAGGCCAGTCCGCGGGCTTGAGCTGCGCGAAAGCCTGTTCCCAGCGCTCGACGGTCGTAAGCGGCGCATCTTTTGGAAGGACGCGAGCCCAGTCGCGGGGCAGCCCGTAGAGGGCAGGTGAGTCCGCATCAAGCAATGCAAATAGGCGCCGCACGCGCTCCTGGGAGATGCCTTTGACCAAAGTCTCCGCGAGGGCAGCGGCAGTTTGGCCATCTCGGCTCGTCACCGCCTTGATCCCGTGCACGAAATGGATCGGCAAATTGGCATCGCTCGCAAGCGCCATCACGTGATCGTCGAGATTGGCCGGGCTTGCGGCGGCAATCCCGATCTCTTCCGGTCGCGCCGTACCAGTGGCGATTAGGTCGCGCGCCCAGCGCAACGCTTCGATTGCCTCGTGATGGGGGGTCGCGCAAGAAAAAAGGACTTGCTCTGTAACGTCCGGCTTGGTTTGCCGGACCTCGAGCTTCGTTCCTTTGAGCCAGGACGGTACGTATCGGGGGCCGGCAATCCAAGCGACTGGAACGACTTCAGCGAGTGCCTTCAGCAGCCCGCGCCACGCCGGCGACATTTCGCTATGACCATGCACTTCGATGGGGCCAAGTACGGCCGCTGCGTATTGGATACGCCCCAGCGCCAACGCGACCATATCCTTTGGTCGCTTCATGGACACCGGCAATCGTTGCAGGACTTCTTGCTCGAGCGTTGACAATGCTTCGAGGCGTGCGTTCTTGCCTGCCGAAAGATCAATATCGGCTTGCCAAACCTTGTCGAGCGTATTGACGGCGGCGCGAACCATGCCCGGCAACTGCTTTATCGCATCAAGTTCGCCGAGCTTCGTCGAAACAAGAGCGGCCTTTACGGCATCCTGCAGCGCTTCAGCATCGATTGGTTGGATAAAGCCCCCCGCCAGCCGAGCGGCCACCTGATCCATCGTCCGTATCTGAACCCCGTTAGCGTTTGTACGAGCCGCTTCAACGCGCGCGCTATGACCGGCGAGCTTGGTATGGACGACAATGGTCCGGCGTGTGGTGGCCAATGCGATTGTCACCGCGTCTTACCCCTCTTCGGACGGCTGTTTGCCGCTTTGGTTCCAGAACGTACACCGGGCTTTGCCTTCGCCGTGAGCTCGCGCATTTGGTCTTGAAGGTGGCGCGGGGCTAGCACTTCGACTTCATCTCCCCACGTAAACAGGTGCCATGCCATTTCGAGCAATCCGCCGGCGCGAAACCGCACGACCAGAGAGCCATCATCTTGCTCATCCATCACTTGGCTCGGATGGAAGAGAAACTCGCGCGCGTCAGCAGCTACTTTCGGCGAGAATTTCCAAACCACGTCTACTGGCTTTTCTTGGAATACTCCGAACGAACGCTCGGCGTATTCGCGCAGTGAGAAGCGCGCTTTGCGCGTGAACGTACGATCAAGCAGTTCTACGCGTTCGACGTTCGACAAGGCGAAACTCCGAAAGTCCCGCACCTCCTCGCTCTCGCTCCACGCGACAAGGTAATGGCGGGTGCCGTAGATAAAGCCGTACGGGTGGACGACTTGATAGCCGCGCTTGCCCGAACCACGGTAGAGATAGTGTAGCTTGACCTTCCGGCGCGCGATGATCGCCTCGCGCAGCGCACTGACGATCTCGGCATTAATCTTGGGGCGCGGCCCCGGCCGCATGGCGAGGCCTTCCGCTTCCGTAAGAGCCTCAAGATCGGGCTCGATCCGGTTCATCACCGGCCGCTTCACCAATGCGCGCAGCTTGGCTATGCCACGTTCGGCGTTCTCGGCCTGCACGTCCATGTTGTCGCGCCGCAGCAGTGAGATCGCGGTGCCGAGATCAGCTAATTCGTCCGCGGTGACGGTGGCAAGCCCATTGACGGTGCCGCCGGGCAGCCGCCAGCGTTTCGGCACCTCGCCGGGGTTGGCCTGCTCGATCTGTGGAAACAGCCGTTCGATCGCATCGCGCAGGCGCTCGGCCGTGCGGCGGCTGAGTGGCCTATCGGAGTAGTTCCGCTGAATTTCTTCAAGCGAGAGCCCGAGGGCCGACGCTTGCATGTCAAGAGCAACGCGAAGGACGGTTTCCGCCTTCTCGTACCGCATAGGCACCCCGTTCCGGTCATCACCCGAAGCCGGCACCGGGAGGTCGGCCTCGGGCATGCAGCCCCCGGGCGGAATTCTAGACGAAACCGATCGCGGAAGCATCACCGACTAGCCCCGCTTGCCGGCCGAGACAGGGACAAAGCCAAACCCTCCGGGACGCAGGCCCTTGGCTTCGACCTCGTGCTCCAGCCAGTCGACGAGTAGGTCTTGATTAGCTGACCCAAACACATCGCGTTTGCGGCGCACAGTAGCAAAATCGCCAAGCGTAAGGCCGTCAAATAAGGCACGTGGCGCCGGAAGGCCGAAGAGATGCTCGAACGCCAGTGCTGCTTGCTCGCGATCCAAGGAATGGAAGCAGAACTTGAAGGTGAACCGGCGAAGGCTCGCCTGGTCGAGCCGGTCCACCAGGTTGGTGGTGCATACGAACGGCAGCGGATGGCTCTCCATCCAAGTCAGCATCTCGTTCACCTGGGTCACCTCCCAGCTGTGTGCCGCCTCGCGGCGGTCGTGCAGGAGTGAATCCGCCTCGTCGAATATCAGCATCGCCTTCTGCGCCCGAGCGCTGGCAAAGGCACGCGCGATCTGCTTTTCGCTCTGCCCAACCCACATCGACAGAAGGTCGCTCGCCCGTTGCTGGATCACGTCGAGCCCGAGTCGGCCGGCGAGATGACGGGCGAACAACGACTTGCCGGTGCCGGGTAGGCCGTGCAGGCAAAGGGACCAGTTGCGCGGGGCGCCGATCCGACATAGTTGCGCGACCAGCGTCTCCAAGTTCTCGCTGCAGCTGACGAGGCGAAAATCGAAATCGTCGCGTTCGGTTTGCATATTAGCCGGGCCGATGCCGAGCACGCTGAGAACGCCGTCCATCGCCTGGACGATCTCATGCTCGCCGCCGCCCGCAAGCGCTGCCGCCCGCGCGGCATTGGCGGCAACCGCCGGGGGCGCCTCGCAGCGGCTGGCGAGTCGGCGCGCGGCGCCCTCGTCGAGCCGAAGCGAGGATTCCGCCAGAACCCGCTTCCAAATGCGCGCGCGTACCGCTCGGTTGGGCGTCTTGATCTCGATCACCAGCGTCATTCGCCGGAGCACCGCCGGGTCCATGCAGTCCAATTCGTTGCAGGTCCACAGCACGGGTATGGGGTTCTGCTCGATCACTCGATTGAGATGGACTTTCGAGCCGTTGCGGCCGGGCATTTTTAGCCCGAAAAGCGAGCCGCCGTCCTGTGCCAGCAGGTCCTCCGCCTCGTCGAAGAGGACCGCAGCCTTGCCGCGGCATTTGAGCAGCCGCTGTGCCAGCCGCATGGAGGCGAGCCGCTCCAGCCGGTTTGGCTCGCCGCCCTGGTCGTCCACCTCGCCGATCGACCACAGGTTCAGCCCGCATTGCGTCGCTAGCGCCTTGCAAAACTCGGTCTTGCCCGTGCCAACCGGGCCGTGGATCAGGATATTCACGCCTTCGGCACGCTGGCTGACGGAGCCGGCCAACACCGCCGCCGCAAGCTCGCGGATCTCGCCCAAATGCTCATAGTCGGTCCAGTCGAGGTCGGAAACGAGGGGCGCACCGAACACGTCTTCGGCCCACTCTTCTCGCGAGCGGTATGGCCTGAACATCGTTTTCCGCAGCGGTGGCGCAAGTTGCAGGAAACCGCAGCGTCCGGCGATGTCGTGGCCGTCATCGTTGATGGTCAGCAGTCCGCCAGCGACCAGCGAACTCTTTGGCAGGATACGCCGATGAACTTCCTGCGTTTCATGACCAATAAGCGCGGCGATGGCTCGTGAGGCACTGCCGAAGCGGTGCACCACCTCATCGGCAAACTCCTCAAGCTGGTCGCTGCGCTCGTATCGCAGCAGAAGCAGAAGGATATCGGTTTCAACCTTGTTGAGCCCGAACTCGTCGCGCGCAAACAGCACATTCTGTTCTAGGCTTTCGCTGCTGACGCCTGGCTCGGTGTAGTTCTCTAACATCCGATGCAGCTCGCGCATAGCTGCGCAGCGCTGCTTAGGATTGTTCAGATCGGGCGCTTCCTCGTGCCTGGGAATGCCCTTGAGAAGGCTCAACCGCTCCAGCAACACAAATTCGAGTCTTCCAGCAGCGGCGCTCATGGCGCAATTTCGCATATACCAGCCCAGCTGCTGCCGGGCAGGATCGACGGGATCACGCATCGTGTGGTCCTCTCCTAACCGCGAAGAGGATAGGAGAGTCGTACGTCAGAATCGGACGTAGCGGTCGCCTCTCCCTTTCCGGAGAGGTCGGCTCCCGAGGCACGCCGAGTCACCCGAGAGGGCCGGAAGACCAACTCGATGGCTTGCTAATCGTGCGCTTCCACGCCAGCCGCGCTCTGAAAATGCGCTGGGACTTGTTTATTTGGGAGAGCTAAGCACAACCACAAAACCGGAGTACGCCGCACTTCTTCAGTTTCTGAATTTCGAGCGCAGGGGGTGGATATAGCTGCCGCACCTTGGTCTGCGCTCCTGAGCTAAGATATTTCCGAACCGTGGCATCCGCGAGTATATAGCTGCGAGGCCAGTCCTTAGCCTCGTTCTTTTTGGGGATACCTACGCGCGTTCCACACGAAACGGGAGACCGTCTCTTATTGGACGGCCTATAGATCTCAAGTCCGGCATCGGAATACGGCTTTCCGTTCCACTCACGATCGTCAAGCCACCCCAAGGCATCCCAAAGATTTCCCGGGCCATTGCAAAGTGCAAATTCGTACTTTTCGTCGTCCTTCAGTGTCGATAGATTAGAATGCTTTTTTCGACGGTCGCGCATTAGCTGAAAACCGCAAACAGGTCGTAGGGCCCTGATCAATACCGCACTGCCAAGCCCCGCACGACGGCACGTTAGGTTGAGACACCACGCCCCCTCATAATAGTGGAGACGGGAAGGATACAAATAAATGCGGCCACCTACGCTAAGCATAGGCTTGCTCTCCTCCAAGCGCGTGGGATGTGCCTGGGGATGACAGTGAGCCGCAGGATCATTTTCGCAGTAGGACTCGACCTCGATAATCTGACCTCCTACACGGCCTTCCTGACTGTTGGAGAACAGATAGCATCCGACAAGTTCAGCGGCGACTTCGTCGACACAGCGATCAAAGAAATTGGCTTCTACTGAATTTCCAACGTGCGCAACGTACTCCGCGCCCATTCAAGCCCCCCACGGTTCATTGCCGTCCGAGATATCGCTGGCATCGGCTGCGTCAGGCAGTGCAGCCCTCCACCACCGTTGGCGATTGCATCGATCCGCAGCATAACAATCTCGCGTCCCCGAAATACCTTGGCAAGCACCCTCCGTGCCATCTCATCGCGTTCTGGATCGCCGAAGCAGGCGGCGATCACCGCCCCATTGGCGATGTATGCGTTCGCGTAGCAGCCCGCGAACGTCTCCGGATCGCCTTTGCAGAATCTCTGGCGAGGAGCAAGCATCCGAAGAACCTTGAATTCGCGGCCGTTCGCATCCCGCGCATCTTCAAGCAGCGCCACGTCATGCTCACGCCATAGCGGGGGTTCGAAATCGTCATCAATGGTTTCCACGAGCACAACGCCACCTGGTGCGCATAGCACATACCCATCCGTGTGACCGCTGGTGATCGGCTCGCAGGGGTCGCCTTCTAACCAGATTACTTGCCGGATGCCGAACCTGATCAGATCATTCTCGATCATTTGCTGGCGATCGGCACCTCGACGCACCGGATTACGGTTCGGATTGAGAAGACAGCTGCGTGTCACAACCATCGTGCCGTGCCCGTCGGTAACGAGCGTACCACCTTCTGCAACAAAGGAAGCTGAAATCCGGGAAACACCGAACACTGCGGCGGACATTTTGGCGAGGCGGTCCCCGGCGCGTGCCGGCCGTTCGCGCGTTCCGCCCCAGCCATTGAAATTCCAATCAATGGCGACGACCTCGCGGGCCGACCCTTCGCCGCGAAAGCCGAACGTCGGCATGATGTCTCGCATCCAAAAGTCGTCAACCGGCGCTTTGATTACTGTGACGTTCCCGCAAGCGGCAAACTCGCGTCGCGCCTCGCGATAGCCCGGACCGCGGCGGGCCAGCACATGCACCGGCTCGTAGCGTGCAATCGTCTGAATAACGATACTCAGGTCGCGCTTGAGTTTTCGTGCGGTGGGACCGTCCCATTCGCGGTGCACCGCCCAGGCCATCCAACAGCATTGATGCGGCTCCCACTCCGCAGGGATGCGTATCAGTGGCGCGTTGCCGTCAGCGTTCTGGTCTGCCTTTCTTGTCACATTCAATCTCATGTACCGTGAGGTCTGTCTGAAGGTGAAACCGAGCGCGTGCAGCCGGCGTAAAGCGTTTTGAAACAGGCCATACCGCCGCGCCTGGCCTTCGTTCGGCTGGCAGCACAATATGATTGCGCTGTACGTCGGAATCGGTCGCAGGAAGCCGCTTTGCTTTTTTGAGCCGTCGCCCCTGACCCGTCGTTCCGCCCAGCTCGGTCTCTACGTCCTTATTTGACGTACAGCGGAGCTATTCTAGTTACTTAGACGGTAAATGGGCCTGACTCGGGAGGCGCTGGATGACCTGCGAAGTGGCCGTGATGAACAAGCGTGGCATCGCCTTGGCCGCCGATAGTGCTGTGACGCTTGGAAACGGCAAGAAAATCTATCATACCGCAGAAAAGCTGTTCTCGCTCTCGCCCGGGCTTCCGGTTGCCATCATGACGTTTGGAGCAGCCGACATAATGAACGTGCCTTGGGAGACGGTGGTCAAAATCTACGCCCAGAAGCTGGGCAGTCGTCGATTCGACGCACTCGATCAATATGCGAAGGATTTTCTGAGCTTCATTGAAGGCGCGACTTCCTTGTTTCCCCCAGAAGATCAGAGGGGTCACGTCGAAGGTGCCGTTCGGGCGGTCTGGTCCGGTCTTTACCGGGACAAGATGTCAGAACGGTTCGACGGGGTTTCCAAGGTTTCCGAAGATGAAAAGGTTCAGGCGCTGGTCGAGATCATCAAAAGCGATCAAGAGATTTGGGCCAAGAAATATTCTGACCTCGAAGGACTTGGAGCCGAATATGGCTCCCGGGTCGTCAACGCGTACGAAGATGTCATCCAGCATGTCGAGAAGCAGGTCTTCGAGGGCATGAAGCTGCCCCGCGCTGTGAAATCGGACCTGCGCAAAACAGTCAGCTTAATGTACGGGAAAGAATGGTTTCATCCTGCCGATGAGAGTGGGATTGTCATTGCTGGCATGGGTGAAAGTGAACCATTCCCGGCACTGTTTCAGTACCGAGTCGGCACCGTTGCAGCCGGCAAACTACGTTTCGCAAAGGCCGATGAAGCGCGGGTTGGATCATCCGATGCCGTCGTGGTGCCGTTTGCACAACGCGAAACGATCGACATGATCATCGGCGGGATTCATCCGCGACTGCGCGATAAATTGATCGATGATGTCGAGCACTGGCCGAACGGCAAGAATGGCAAGCCAAAAAATCCGGAGCGGATCGAGAAGAGAAAGAGGGAATTTGCCGACCACCTGCGCAAGGAAATCCTGCAGGATTATGATCAGCCCTTCATGGCTGCCGTTTCGGCGTTACCGCGCCAGGACCTAGCCAAAATGGCCGAAGCGTTAGTTAACTTGACGGCTTTCTTAATGCGCATGAGCGCAGACAAGGACGAAACCGTCGCCGAACCGATTGATGTTGCGCTTCTATCCAAGGGGGACGGTTTCATTTGGGTGAAGCACAAGGACGTCGTCACGCCATGATCTATGAGCGAATTCGCATAGATATTGCTAACGGGAGTCGCGCAGAGTGCTTCCGAACCAGATCGGCTATATGGACCCGGCTCCAAAATGTCGGCCCGTCAGGTGCATGCACGTCATTACCGTGAAGGAGCGAGGCAAGGATGCGTCTTTGGCCATTGCTGCCGCTGCTCCAAGGTGTTGCAAAGCTTAGTTCCTCTCCATAATAGCGCCACTTGCACTGCAGCAATCCAACTACGACGCCATTTGCGTCCGCCCCGATCCCGTCAACTCCACCATCTCCGCTCCCTCCGACATGCGCCCAATTCTCATCGGGGTGCTCCAGCTGGAGCAGAGCGACACAAAGGTGTTCAAAAGTCGAAGGTCCAACATCTGTAACGAGACGACGTTCGATCTCGTCCAGTCGGTTGGTCCATTCCCTTGTAATCTGCTCTGGATGATCTATCAGCCGATCAAGTGTGACATACGGATCAAGGTTCAGAATATCGAGCGAGTATATTTGGCCGTATGTCGATCTGCCGAACAGAGAGCGACGGATCCAGGCAGGGATAAGGGGGTATGGAATTGGACGAAACTCGTCTACTTGCCACGTCTGGGCAACATCGGCGACGTGCGAGCCTACATCTTCGACCGGGAGTCCTTGCTGCTCGCGAATCCGGAGATAATCCGCCGCCCAGGGCGGATCATTGACCAATTCAAACGGTCCGGTTACGCGGCCTGCGAAAATCACGCCACGAGCGGGACGTGGAACGAGAGCGACAGAGCCTTTGGTTACCCTAGAGACGAGATTTCTGTTTTGCGTGTACTGCCGGTGAACCTCCTCAAGCTGCGAGAGGAGCTGCTTCCACTCGGCGTCTGGGCACGACAAGTCAATTATGCACTCTCGGAGCTTTCCAGCTTTGTATTCGGATCCCTGGCGCCAAGCTGGCCAACCGATGAAAATTCGCTTCTCTCGAAGCACGATTTCGATCGGGTCTGAATCTTGAGGCCGACATCTAGAAAAGAAAACGATTGGATCAGTCATGGTATCTTTAAATCCAAAAGCTTTTTGTGCGCAGATGGTCCGCTGCCAAAATGCCTGCCAAGAGTGGACCTGTCTGCAGCTATTTACTCTTCATTACGGAGCGACTGCTGTTGCTCACTGCATATCTTAACGACGGCCGCTCTGACCAAGCAAACCTTTCTCACGTACTCGCGACGCGATTGGCTCCGGTTGGCGGATCAATTGATGGCATTCTTTAATGCCCTTCAGTAACCCGCCGAAGTGCTATCATCGCCGGGAGAAACCTCCGGCATGAAGGACGCTGATCAACCATGTGATGGCGCCAATTCCTCCACAAGGCCACCGTTGAGATCCGGCCAGCGAAAATTCGCGGGAAGCGTCCGATGATCGGTCTCAGTCGCCCTCCCTCAACTGGTAATCAAAAAATTGTCTCTAGAGTACGGTTTCGTATTCAATTGAAAGCAAGGGAGAATTTCAGAGAATGTTCGTTCCCAGTCCCTCTCCCTCCGCCTTTCCTTCTGATGCCAACTTTCTCCGCCCGGTTTTCAGCGACGCCAAAAGCCCAATAACGGCGGCCCTTCGCGGCAAAGCCTCCGCACTGCGGTGAGCCTCTCGGGGCCCGAAATTTCTCTCTCTCAGCCGTTTGTCTCCAAACCTCCGCACTCCACAGATTTAGTGCGGTTCTCGTAAGCGACTGATTTTGAATCGTTTTGGCGACGACAACCTCCGCCCTTTGAATGTTGATCGCGGGGTAGCGAGAGAGTCTGGGAACGAAACGCGGTGTTGATATCGCAGGGATTTTCGAATCTCTCGATGCGGAGCAGGTCTAGCCTGGACCGTTGCGGCGATTGGCATTTCCGCACTTATCCAAATGTCATCGGGTACAGGCTACTGCAAGAGCATGCCGGGAGCCGCGATGCCATTCCGCCGCCTTGCGCAGCGGCGCTTATAGTCCAGACCCCAAACCGAGCTTCGGCGCGAACGCGCCAGCGAGGGCGGCGAAAGCCGTAGAAGGTAAGAAAATCCCTCGAAGGGAAACCTCTGTACCGGTTCAAGTCCGGTCGCCCGCACCATATATCCATTTCCCCAAATTCTATTTTTAGAGCCGACCATGAGCGAAGGCCTGACAGTCCCGGCAAGTATTGAAGAAATCATCCAGCAATCTGATGCATCGAAAGAGGCCATCGGAGAGCTGGCTTTATCTGAGAAGATAAACCGGGCCAGACATGCGCTCGACAAGCCTAGCGAAGCCGAGAACACAGGCGCGTGGGCTGAAGCGCTGGCGTTCGCCTTGTCGGACGGTGGTGAACGTAGTCCTTGGAATTCTCACTTCGTGCCGATGGGATCGGGCGTCGATAAAGACGGAAACAAAGTTTATTTCCCCGATATCGCCGGTACGCCGCCAGTCGTCGTCGAGCACTGGATCAGCCGTGCCAAGTCCATGCATCATCCAGTGATGGTCGCGCGTTACGCTGATCTTGCGTGGGATTTCGCCGGTCCCATTGGCAAGCGTAAGCGCGATCCTGACATGGCGCGTATCGCCATCGACGCTTATGTGGAATCAGCAGGCGGAAGCTGGCGCTCGGAAGATTATTACCGGTATCCGGCACTGGATCGCGCGCTCGAGCTGGCGATCCTTCTCAAGGACAGCGACCGTATCGACCGCGCCCGAGCCGAGTATATGCGGCTGCATCGCGAAACGATGAAGGGCGATCAGGTTCAGTATTGGCGCGCCTTCGACGCGCTCATCGGAAACAAGAACGCGCGGCTTACCGACGAAGAGCGCGGCGAACTGGTGGCCGACACCGAGAAGATCGTGGCCTTGCGGTCGGACACGGCTTCGCCCAGCTTCGATCCGCATGCCACCGAGCACGCGGCTAACCGTCTTATCAAGCTGTACGCGAAGGAATATCGCGGCGAGGACATTGAGCGGCTGCATCTCGTGGTCGCTAAGACCTTCGAACATTTTGCTGGCATGGGCGATGCCATGCTGGCGTCGTCGATGCTGCAAACGTCGCTAAATAACTACGCCAAGGCAGGGCAGTCGGAAGAAGCCAAGCGCATCCGCATAGCCATGCAAGAAAAGATTGGCGAGTCCCGGAATGAAATGAAGTCCATTAGCTCCGACATCACAATCAAAAAAGATGATGTCGAGGCCTTCTTGAAGGGCGTGATCCTGCCCGACCTCGGCCACACCTTTATGCGGCTAGCCGTAGAATTCCTGCCCAAGCGGAAGACTCTAGAAGAGTCGGTCAAGAAATTGGTGAAGGACGCGCCTCTGATGGCGCATATCGCGCAGCACATCATGTCCGATGACCGTGTGGTTGCGATCATTGGTTCGGCGGATGACGATTTATTTGGACGTTGCTTCCAGCAAGCCAAATTCACGTTCAGCTTTTCGCAAGTCTGGCTCCGCGAAGCTTTTGGGCGGCTTCTCGAAACGCACGACGTTGTGCCAGAGCATTTCGTCTGCTGGGCTAACCGGCATGGCCTGTTTGAAGATATGACGCTGCTGCTGGAAGGGGTGAGGGCGTTCTTTGACGGCGATCACGTAAAAGCGGAGCATGTCCTGATCCCGCAAGTCGAACATGCGCTGCGTTCAATCGCAGGCCAGCTCGGCAAGCCCATCACCAAAGCTCACCCGAAAGTTAAGGGTGCGAGCGTGGTCATCAACATGGGAGACATACTGTACGACGATGCGATCACGTCTCAGCTTGGCGACGACCTGACGCTCTACTTCTTGTCCCTCTACGCCGATCCGCGCGGCTACAATCTGCGCAATGAATTGGCCCACGGTGATCTCGAAGCGGATTCGATGAGCGATCACCTATCTCGGCTATTGATGCATACCTTGCTGGTGCTCGGACTTTGGAAAGAGCTCGCCGCGAGCTTCGTCAAGCGTAAGGCCGCAGACGAAAACGCAGAACCGCCTGAACCGCCTGAGACGGATGAGGCAGAACTTAGGGCGTAGCTCCCGGCGGCGATCCGCCAACCGGCGACAGAAGGTGCTGTAGATCGGAAACCTTCATCATTAGCTCGTGCATGCGCTCATGCATCGGCTCGACCAGCGGCAGGAGGATGATTGCCGCGATGATCGTGTGGGCATTCTGGCCCGGCTTGTTTTCATCCACATAGCTGATGGAGCCGGTCGAGCGATCAAGATTCGAAAACATGAAACTGCCCGAGCGAATTCGGATGGCAGCGCTCGGACAGCCGGTCGTAGTGGCCTAGAAAGCCCGGTGCTTTCTGATCGTATTTCTTGACGTAGCTGAGGGCGTTGACCGCCTTCATATCGGGATATTCCTTGAGCAGCCCTTCGTCACGAGTAGCAAACACACCGTTCTGGCAGAGGCTGTCCAATGCGCCGAGATTTTCGGCAGCCAGATAGAGTGTTACCCGATCCTCAAGCCGGTCCATGACTGCGAATGTTTCCATGAAGGCACGCGCTGAGAGCATGGCCGAAAGTGTGCAATGTGAATTCCACGCAACGGCGGTGCCATCGATCAGCGTAATCACCCGGTGCAACAGCGCGTGGTAGTAGCTGAGCAGCTTCCATGCGATTTTCGAGCGTGCGAGCGGTCCCGAGACATTGATTTCCAGCGCGCGCATCTGGTTAAGGCGCGCCAATGAAGCATTGATCTGTTCGACGGCGGCCTTGTCCTTTTCCGGCAGGCGATCATCCCACACGAAAGGACGCGGTTCTTTCAGGGTCTGCATAATCCACCAGCGAAATAGGCAATTCCAAATCGCACGTGCCCATGAGGATAACATCTTCGCCGTGCGACGTGAGCATGCCGCAGGCGCGGCCATAGTTGCAGCGGTCGCTGCCTTCTGTACCCGGCGCGCAGGAGCAGGGCACAAGCTTAAGATCAAGATCGCCAGCCATGACAAGCTGCTGCATCTGTGCAGCTGCTTTCAATCCCAACTCTTGCTCCCGGACACAGCGCGCATAATCGCCATTCTCAGGTGTATCGAAGCCGACCAATCGGATGCGCGTTTCCCGGACACGAATCGTGTCGCCATCGGTGACGTGGATGTCATGTGCGCGGATCGGTTCAGCCGATGCAATCGTGAAGTTAAGGACGAGCATGAGAAGGGAGAAGGCGAGAAGCTTCACGGTGGCGCTGATCCATTTGAACAAAGAGTGGCAAGCTCATCTCGCTTTTCTTTTGGGATGGCCGCGATTGCCGGCAGCAAGATCGAATGAACTGAACCCATCACGCGCCGCGCGGCCAGCCGGAATCCCTTGAGTCGAATGAACTCGCGGGGCTCAAGCAGCGCCGCACTGTCAAACCGTTCGATGCGTGCGGAAACGCCGGGATGCGTATTGAGGTCTGATTCAGGGGCATTCCCGAACAGTCGCTGAACATCGCGCAAGGTGTCGAGCGCCAAGAGCATGACGACTCCGCCTGCGCCCGATTTCAGGTAGGGATTCTCCAGTACCGGCGGGAATTGGCTGACCGCACCAGAGATTTTCAAGGCAAACTGATCAGCCTCGAATTCCTCTGCGTGTGGATCGGCTTCCAGTCCTTTGCCATGCGCGTGGTGATGGTGACCGTATTCATGCGCTATCGCGAATATCTCCATCGCGCGCGCGATGTGCTCGAACACGATCACTTCTGAAGGTGTGGCGGGCTTGTATGGCACGTTGATATGCGTGCCGGTAAGAGCGAACGACATGTAAATCCGGTGCCAGTAGCGGAACAGGTCGGGGGACGAGCGCAGATAGCCGTGCACCGTCTTCTCTGAGTAGTCCTTGTGTTCCCAGATGTAAGGATTGAGGTGCAGCGTCCGCGTGAATGCGCGCGCGATCAGGCCGCAGAACCGAAACAAGAATGCACTGACCGTGACAATGCTCTCGTCCGTGGTGATGACGTTGATCTTCGAAGCCGTCGCCCAAGCGCGGGGCTCGACGCCGCGCGCGACCTTCGCGTGTGAGCCCATCCTGAGGCGGTCCATGGCTTCTTCGATATCGTCGCAGAGCATTTTGAGCTGAGCTTCTACGAACGGGTTAACGCCGGGGCTCGTGATAGGCGCGCTGGCTTCGCGCTGTCGATGTATTTCCACACGCTGATCGATATGTGCATCCGTCCATCCGGCTTCCCTCAGTGCGGCACGCATGCGTGCTTCATCGTCAGCCGGATCATAATCAGCGTCTTGAATCGCGGCGTCGTAGGCTTTTGCCGCGCGGGCGTAGAGCTGGCTCCAAACCTCGTTCGCGATGTCGTTGGACTTCTTAGGCACTACGAGGCTTTGCCTTTTGACGAAGGAGATGCTTGGAGCTTCTGCCGCCACATGTGTTCGGCGTAACGCGCGCAGTAAACTTGCGCCAATCGTCTTTGATCGAGATTACGAAGACAAGCCGCATCGGGCCAATCCTTCGTCAATTCGAGAAGCCGTTCCTTGGAAGTCTCGCCATAAGACCCCCAGAAAAAATCATAGGCATCCATCGGCTCATTTATTTGCGCCGGTCCTTCTTTAATGACGCCGAAGAAGGTGCTTGGTGATCGGCGATAAGCTGCTAGCTCCGGTTCAGAGAGATCATTGGCGCAAATTAGGTTGCGCCCATCCTGAGTTCGATAGACACCCATCACGCGCTTCTCGGGCTCGATCACCGTCGCTTCCGATAGAACGCCGGGAATTTCCTTTCCGTCATGATCGAGGATGACATAGGTCGATCCAATCAACAAGCGGGGCAGGCCGCCGCCTATATCCATCTCCTCGGGCAAACGGTCATCGAATGTATTCGGCACGCCCCGGTGCGAGAGCAGCGCCTTCTTCAGCCAGTGAAGTTCTTTGTGCTTCTCTTGCGCATCGACGATGTCCAAGAATGATCGATAAGGCTTGGCGTTTCCGAAATCAGGAATTTTGAAACCCAATCCAAGCCACGCCTCGGCAAATTTGGTGTCATCCATAGCGTGAAGTGCACCATAGTTCGTTACGAGCACGTATGCGGGAGGGGCAGGCTTCCCGTCGATAGTTATCTCCTTCTCCGCGCGTTCCAGATCGGCGTCGAGTTCGCGGACCCACGCATGATCAGTATCGTCCGGATTGATCCCAGCCCGGTTAAGCTCGATGAATATGATGCGGTCGTGGTCAGCTTGCTTGCTGAGCGCCTTGAATAGCTGCGTGCGGATGCGTGGCGGTTCCGTACTCGACCCCGCGCGCGAACTCGACGAAGAGACCGCTTTGCATTCGACGGAGAATTTGCGGCGTGTTACGTGGTGCGTCGCCGTAAGCTCGCAATGCGAACGGTTTGAGTCCGTTTCGTCTTCAAGCTCTATGCTGAATCCCGCGCGCGCCAGAGCGCCGATGATTCGAGCCTCGTATCGTGCACCCTCAAAGGTGGCTGGATTACGCAAACGCTTCAAAAGTAATTCTGGCAGTTCTGCATTGTGAGCGCACAGGTAAAGATCGTAAGCGAGTCCCAGATAGGCGGAGATCGCGCCTGTTGGCTCAGCAGAGTAGATTCCATTGTCGTTGCGCGTCTGCGCGCGCTGAAACGTGCATAACTTGTCATACCACTGCATAAGTAGATGACGTTCATCGAGCGGCTTCTTTATCTCGGCGTTGCCCCATTCGGGAGTCATCACAGTTTTCAGAAAGTCACCGAGAAAATCGGGAAATGTTTTCCAGTTTGTTGACCAGCGAACCTCTTTGCCCACGCAGACCATTCGGTAGTTGTGGTCGGTCCAAGAGATAATCGGTCGTCCAAGCCCTTGCATAAGACGCCGCTGACGCTCGCGCGCTTCTTGGCGTGCGAGCGCCATTTGCATCTGAGCCATTGCTTCGGGTGAAGGCTGCATCATTTGATAAGTGTAGGGGCCTGCGGCCCTCGCCAGTCAAGGCTCAAGCTGTGCGCCGCTAACGCGACGGCCTTGACTGCCTATCCCCGCTCATTGGCGCGGCCTAGTCCGGTTGCAGGGGCAACCGGGATTGAGAGTTAAAGGACATCAAGAACTGATGCCAAGGCGCTTAGGATCCTCCACATCGGGAGGCAGGCGAGCTCCGCAATCGCCTCTTCCAGCGCCTTGCGCACGAAGTGCCTGCCGATCTTGCCGGGACTGTCGGATTGCCAAGACCAGAAGGTCTTTATGGGATGCTCTAGCGAGGGTGCTCAGACTCGGATATATGCCGATCCGCTGGAAGAAATAGTGTAATGTCAGGCACGGCGACTTACACGGGTTCTTACACATACTCTCGAGAAAAAGCGGGAAAGGCCCGGAAATAAATGCCTTCCGAGAATTGACAAGGGACCTAAAATCCCTGGGCTTATGGTCGTGCCGGTTCAAGTCCGGTCGTGGGCACCACCCCAGGAGCGCCCGTAGCTCAACGGTTAGAGCCGACCGCTCATAACGGTCTGGTTGGAGGTTCGAGTCCTCGCGGGGGCACCAGTTGCATCAACCAAATATATTTCCCTGATCTCGCCACTCCACCGGAAACCGCCTCATCAGGACGTCCAACTGCAGCTTCGCTGGCTGCCGACCGTGGAGGATCGCCTCAACAATGTCCGGCGCCAGGAGCGTCACCCTAATCACGCGGCCGACGTAAAACTCGCTGATTTTCTCGGCGGCGGCGATCTCCCGAATAGTCGCGTACTCGCCGTGCTCCAACATTTCGCGCCAGCGGAACGCCCGCGCTATTGCCTTGACCATCGCGTTGTCGATGTGGCGGCGGACGGGAGCCGTAGTGACGTTGGTGCCGTCGGGTGCGAGGACCAGTTTCCGGCCACCGCGCCGACGGATTGAAATCGGGATGCGTACGGTGACGGTACGGCCGTCGTTCATGATCTTCGATTTCGCTGTCATGCTGCCCTCCGCTTCTCCGGCTGGATGGCGCTGAGATCGGCGGCGAGGCTGGTCAGCCCCTGCGTGCGCAAGCGGATGTCAGCGTCCTCGGTGCCGATGTCGGCGCGCCCGCCAGCAACAGCGCATGCAACGCTGACCGAGAGGCCCTTCTTAATTCACAAGGGGCGGCCGCATTCTGGTTTCTAGAAAATGATTTAGTTTGGAGGATAGCGATTCGATAAATTCATTTTGGCGTGGTCGAGTTCGAGGGCTCCTCCGCAAAAGCGTAGCGTGGTAACGACATGATGAAATAACGAATATTTCTGGACAGAAAAATTAGTTCTCTCGATTCGGATACCCTACGAGCACCGCTCCATGTCCCTACGGCTCATTCGTTAACGACCCCATTCGGCGCGAAAACGGATAGGACTGCGATTCTCGCAAAATTCCAAATTAGAACACGTTGTTAACTTTTGAATGGACAAAACGAGGCCAGCGAAATCGAGCTAAACGCCAGCCTTCCTCAAGGTTTCGCGGCAATTTTCTACGACATCGGCAGGAAACCGGTCCGCAAACCGTATTACAACCGCCTCCGCGGTGAATTCCGATAGACCCGCCTCTATCAGTGCATGAAAACCAGGACGGTTGCCATGAAGTTGTGACCACTCGACCAAAGATTGGTACACGCCCTTATTTTTGATTTTCTGACGCGTCCGTGACGCTCCGACCTTTCGGCCGTGCTTCTCGTGGAGCGTCTGCTCATATGCGGCAATGGCCTCATAAGTTGCGCGAACCAAAGGGTCTGAAGGATCATCGTGTTTTCCGCCTACTAGTTTGCAATAGCGACGGAACACAGCCGCATACAAATCGCGGTCACCCCGCTCCAGCGCCCGCTTCATTACTATTTGGCATTGTTGTGGAGTTTGAAGTGCTTTCTCGATGTCATACATTTTATGTCCTACAGCAATTGACGGACATGAATCCTCTCATGATTACGACGCCTGCCCCGTTTATATGTACCAGTGATTTTGTCATTATTATCTCGGGCACAGGTGGGTAAAGCTGGCGTCGCAACAGGTCCGAGTCGGATTACTGAGCCAATTTGCACCCGCAACCGGTGAATATCCCCTCTAAGTTCTAATAGCGACCGGATTGCCGCGTGGCAGCGAAAAGTCTGTCAAAGTAGTACTTGGCGTGACAGGTCCGCTCATCCTCAAACTGCAGACGATCTGCCGCAGCGCGAGCTGCGAGGGCGAGCCTAGCTTGACTGGTCCAGCTTGTAGTGACGCCAGATCGCCCGCCCGGCGACCATCACCTCGTGCGGGGCCCCGGCCTCATTAAGATAGGCGCGAAGCTCGCCCCACGCCTGGATCTCCGGCAGCGGCCGGTGAACCTTGGCGAACTCAAAGAAGTCGCTCCCCGCGTCGTTTCGGAGCCGGCGAGACCGGAGAAAGTCGTTGAAGGTACGCTTGGTCAATTCGTCGGCCCCCGCTCTCAGATCGATGCGCTTCCCGCCAGGGCCACCACGCGCGGCCGGCCGTGCCCGTTGCAGCGCGGGCACCGAAAGTCGCGTAGCGCGACGCGGACCGAGGCCTCGGGGTCCCGCGGCTTCACGCGCAGGTCCATGTCGGCCACCATGCCGCACCCGTCGCACGCGATCACGAGCCACGGACGCCTGGCGGCGACCGCAGCGGCGATCTTCGGCCAGAACCACGCGTACCCGGTTCCGGAAAGGCTCGCGTTGAAGCGACGCACGGTCGCCAAAGCGTCCCACTCGGCCCTCCACAGGGCCCGCATGCGGGAAACGTTGTCGCGTACCTCGTCGTTGCGCGCGTTGTAGCCCATGCCTGCAACCAGCTCCGGGCCGACGCTAGGGCCGGGCGGCATGGCCGTCAAATGTTGACGGTGGTGAGCGAGGCGGGCGGGGAGGGGATCTCAGCAACGAATTCTTTCGGACGGAAAAATACATTCGTCTTCGCGCTGTTCGGGCCGGTCACTGGATATATTTCGGTGGGACAGTCCGGCTAGAAAGCCTAATATATGCACGGGGGTGCTCACGGTCCCACTTTTGGCTAAGCCGTTGCGCTGCTTTGCATGGTTGAGCCCTGTCGGGACCGCCAATTTCCGCGCGCCGGTCGCCTTTGGCGAATCCTGTGCATCAGGACGAAGGCGCAGCATCAAAAGAATCCGCCGCCGCGCGCCCGCTAATGCAGGAAGCGCTCAGCCCAGGTCATGAGCGCGCCGAACTGGTCCGGCCGGATCACGAAGTAGACCACAAGGACGAACGGCGCGAGCACGAGCGACCATTCACGCATCGGAGCGACCCCGAAAATGGCTGCATCATCATACCCCGCTGCGGTACTTCGCTGCCGGTTGGCTGCGCCGATGGTGAGGACTGATCGAACAAGATCGTCACAAACAACCTAAACTTTAAATCGGTACGTGTGGACGCGTGCGCCTGACGGCCCGCGGGCCACCGCGCGAAACACCGTTGCCGGCGCTTCGCGGTAATTCTCAATCCTTTTCCAGGATCTCCGCCACGGTCACCCGACGGCCCTCGCGCGCCGACAGGATGCCGGCGCGGATCACAGCGAGCGAGCTCGTCGCATAGTCGCCGCCGACCTCTGGCGCCGCGCCGCCGCGCACCGCCGCGGCGAATTCCTCCAGCTCCTCGACAAACGTGTCGTTCTTTGCCACCGCCACATCGACCGGTTTCGTCTCGCCGCGCTTGAGCACGCTGAGGCCGCGATGCAGGTCGTAATAGGCGGTCGCTTCCTTGCCGTAGATGTTCATCAGGTAATATTCGGAGGCCGAGGCATAGCTGGCATTGAGCGTCGACAGCGCGCCGTTCTCGTGTTCGAACACCAGGCTCGCAACGTCCGGGTTGTCGCCCGGCAGCACCAGCCGCACGAAACGCCCGCTCACCGCCGTGATCGGCCCCATCAGATAATCCAGCACATCGGCATAGTGGATGCCGATCTGCAGCATGACGCCGCCGGGCATGCCGCTCGCCTGATAGCGCCAGGAGGTAAGGTCGATCTTGCCCAGACGGTCGCGGCTGATATTGGCCTCGGCATTGACCAGTTTGCCGAAGACGCCGGCCTCGATCTGCCGCTTGATCCAGCGGAAATGCGTTTCCCGCCGGCGCTGATAGCCGAGCGCCAGCACGATGCCGGCCTGGCGGCAGATTTCGGTGATCCGGCGGCCGTCGGACACGGAATTGGCGATCGGCTTGTCGAGAAATACATGCTTGCCGTGTTCGGCCGCCTGGCGCGTGGTTTCCAGATGCACGTCGTTCGGCGTGGTGTTGATGATCGCCTCGATCTCGGGATCGGCGAGGATGGCCTCGTAGCTCGGCGCGGCGCGGCAGCCATATTTATCGGCGAAGGCCTGGCGCTTGTCGTCCGAGCGCGTGAAGCAGGCGACGATCTTCAGCCTGTCGGAACGCTTGATCGCGTCCGCCAGCACATCCGACCACCAGCCCATGCCGAGACAAGCAACGCGGAGCGGCTCAACAGCCATGCTTGATATCCTCAAATGATTGATCGCCTCGAACGCCCGCCTCAGCGCTTGTCGCTTTGCCAGCGGGCGCCGATCGCCTCGACCGCGGCACGCGCGATGCGTTCGTCGGTTTCCCAGTCGCCGCCGGAGACGCCGATGCCGCCGATGCATTCGCCGTCGGCGATGATGGGACAGCCGCCTTCCATCGCGGTCCACCGCTCCGGGCCGGCGGCGAGCGCCAGCCCGATCGCATGCGCGACGTCGAGCTCCTGCGCCTGCGCGCCGCGCGAGGTGGTCGGCCGCTTGTTCGACGCCGCGCAGACGGCCTTGGTCGTCGAGGAATGCACGGTGTGGAAGCGTCCGCCGTCCATGCGTTCGAACAGCATCAGATGGCCGCCCGCATCGGCGATGGCGACCGACGCGGTGATGCCCGCCTCCTTGGCCTTGTCGATGGCGGTCGCCATCATCTTCCTGGCGCCTTCCGACGTGAGGCGCTGACTGCTTGCAACGAACACCCGGCATCTCCCTCAGCAAAGGTGGGCGTCGATCATAGTGGTATGTTGCTGCACGTGTCAGCAAAAAGCAGCGTCGCGGTGCGCGGGACACGACCGGTATTTTCTTCCTTTGAAAGATAATGCCAAACGCGCCGGCCTGTTGGCGCCATGACGGAGCGATGCTAGCTTCGTCCGACAAGGATGGGGCAGAGCTCGATCCACGCGGCCGGGGGCGGGAACGACAATCGACACCGTCGTTAAATTCTTCTCGGCCGCACAATATCGACGAGCGGGCGGCTCAAGCGCGGCGACGCGCCGGACAACTCCCGCCCGCGCCGCTTGACGGGGCACATTATGGATACGGCGGCTCAAAGCAGCATATTTGCCATCCCGAAAACCATGCGCGCCTGGGTGCTCGACAATCCCGGCGAGCTGCGCCTCGCCGAGAAGCCGGTGCCGCAGCCGGGGCCGGCCGAGGTGCTGGTGCGCATCGACGCCATCGCCTTCTGCGACGGCGACATCCGCATCATCACGCGCGGGCCGCCGGCGCTGGTGCAGGGCGGCCTGCCGTTCAACAAGAACTTCACGCCGGGCCACGAATATGTGGGCACGGTGGTCAAGCTCGGCCCCAATGTGGACGAGTTCGCGCTCGGCGATCGCGTCGCCGTGGAGGTGCATTTCGGCTGCGGCCGCTGCGAGCGCTGCCGCGCCGGCATGTACACCTCCTGTCTCAATTACGGCATGAACTACGGCGACCACGACAAGGGTCATCGCGCCAACGGCTTCACCACCGACGGCGGCTTTGCCGAATACGCCGTCAACAACATCAACACCCTGGTGCATGTGCCGCACGACCTCGGCAACGAGGAGGCGACGCTGATCGTCACCGCCGGCACCGCCGTCTATGCGCTCGACACGCTCGCCGGCTTGATCGCCGGCCAGAGCCTGGTGGTCACCGGGCCCGGCGCCATCGGGCTGATGTGCGTCGCCGTCGGCAAGGCGCTGGGCGCGCAGCCGGTGATCCTCACCGGCACGCGCGCGGCGCGCCTGAACCTGGGCAAGAAGCTCGGCGCCGATCACCTCATCAACGTGCGGGAGGAAGACCCGGTCGAGGCGGTCAAGCGCATCACCGGCGGCAAGGGCGTGCATTATCTGGTCGAATGCTCGGGCCAGCCCAACGGCCTCAGCGAAGCCATGGACATGGTGATGCGCGGCGGGCGTATCTGCCTCGTCGGCTTCGCCAACCAGCCGGTGTCGGTGGATGTCGCCAAGCTGGTGCGCAACCATCTGTCCGTCTTCGGCATCCGCGGCGAGGGCCGCAGCGCCACCCACCGCGCGGCCGCGCTGTTCGCGCAGAAGCGCTTCGACGCCAAGCTCATCCACACCCACACCTTCGGCATGGACGAGGTGCCCACCGCCTTCCGCTACAGCCGCGACCGCATCGACGACGCCATCAAGGTCGTGGTGAAAATGCGCTAGCGGCGATGTTTCAAAATCTGATCTAACTTGATTGAATCGCACTATTCTCCGTTCGTCCCCGCACAAGCGGGGACCCAGGGCCAAGAACGCTGGATTCCCGCTTTCGCGAGAATGAACGGTTGACGAAAGAGAGAACATGCCATGGTTGCCTCGCCCCTCGTTTCCACCGATTGGCTCGAGCAGCATCTGACCGATCCCGATCTGCGCATCATCGAGGTGTGCAATCTCGATGACGACAAGACCTATAACGAGGGGCATATCCCGGGCGCCATGTGGCTCTATTGGAAGGGCGCCTGCTGGCACGAGACCAACCGCGATTTCGTCACGCCGGAGGCGATGGCGAAATTGTTCGGCGGCATGGGCATCGGTCCGCAGTCGACGGTGGTGCTCTACGGCGACCCGGTGCAATACGGCAGCTATGCCTTCTGGTCCTTCACCATGGCCGGGCACAAGAACCTGCGCCTGCTCGACGGCGCGCGGCGCAAATGGGTCATCGAAGGCCGGCCGCTGTCGCGCACGGTGCCGCGCTTTGCCCCGGTCGATTACCCCGTGCCGCAAGGCGATACCTCGATGCGGGTTGGCCGCCGCAACGTGCGCGACAATTTGAAGAGCCCGCGCCGGCTCCTGCTCGATGTCCGCTCGCCGGAGGAATACAAGGGCGAGCGCGTCTCCGAATATTCCTTTCCCGTCGATCACGGCGCGCAGCGCACCGGGCGCATTCCCGGCGCGGTGCATCTTTATTTCAAGGAACTATTGAACGAGGACGACACGTTCAAGTCACCGGAGGCGCTGCGCCGCGTACTGGCGGGCGCCGGCATCGCGCCGGACAAATGCGACGACGTGGTCTGCTATTGCCGGCTCAGCCACCGCGCCACCATCGCCTGGATCGCCCTGGGCCACCTGCTCGGCCACGGCAATATCAAGATCTATGACGGCTCCTGGACGGAATGGGGCAGCATCGTCGGCTATCCGGTCGAGATGTAGCGCGCCATCAATTGTCATTCCGGGGCGTGGGCGTTAGCCCGCGAACCCGGAATCCAGAGCAATCGTGACAGGCTCACGCCTTCTGTTCGCTCGGCTCATGCGTTTGCGCCTTGGCGCGTCTGTTGCCCCAGAGCTGAAACACGATCACCAGCAGCGCCAAGGCGAAGAACAAGAGCGCGGTCGGCGACGTGTACAAGATGTCGAAATGGCCCTCGGACTCGATGAGGGCGGTGCGGTACTGGCTTTCCAGCGTCGGCCCCAGCACCAGGCCAAGCACCACCGGCGTCACCGGGATGCGAACGCGCAACAGCAGGTAGCCCATGAGCCCGCAGGCGGCGAGCGTATAGACGTCGAACACCGAGTTGCGGATGGCATAGGAGCCGATCACGCACATCACCATGACGGCGACCGCCAGCAGATGCGGCGGCACCAGCAGGATCTTCACGAACAGGCGAATGCCGAACAACTGCACCACCAGGATGACGATGTAGGAAAGAATGATCGTCAGGTAGACACCGTAGACCTCAGTCGGGTGTTCGCGGAACAGCATCGGTCCGGGAAACAGGCCGTGGATCAACAGCCCGCTGAGGATGACGGCGGTCGCCGGATCGCCGGGAATGCCGAGGCTGAGCAGCGGAATGAAGGTGCCGCCGCTAACCGCGTTGTTGGCGGTCTCCGGCGCGATCACGCCTTCCTCGATGCCCTTGCCGAAGCGCGCCTTGTCCTTGGAGAAGCGGCGTGCGTTGTCATAGGCGAGGAAAGCGCCGATCGGCCCCGAGGCGCCGGGAATGGCGCCGATCACCGTGCCGATGAGAGAGGAGCGCAGCATCACGCCGAAGGTGCGCCGCATCAGCGCCAGCGAGGGCAGCTCAAGACGGGCGTCCTCCGGGTTCGCCCGCTTTTGCTGGCCGGTGCGGTAAATCGCGAAAGTCTGGATGATATGCGGCACGGCAAACAGTCCGATCATCGCGACCACCAGGTTGACGCCCTGTTGGAAGGTGACAGTGCCGAAGGTCAGCCGCTGGTCGCCGGTGATGGAGTCGAGGCCGATGGTCATCATCATCAGGCCGAGGACACCCGAGATCAGCCCGCGCACCAGCGACTTCTCGGCCAGTCCGCAGATGGTCGACATGCCGAACACGACCAGCGCGAAAATCTCGGCCGGGCCGAACTTGATCGCCAGCCGCGCGACCACGTGGACCGAGACCACCATGATGAACAGGCTGATCAGGCCGCCCATGGTGGAGCTGATGACGGCAAGGCCGAGCGCCAGGCTCGCTTTGCCGGCCTGGCGCATCGGATAGCCGTCGAGCACGGTGGCCGCCGCCGATGGGGTGCCCGGGACGCCGATCAGAATGGCCGACACGGAGCCGCCCGTCATACCGCCGACATAGGTGCCGACCATCAAGGCGATCGCCGGCATGGCGCCGGCGCCGAAGGTCATCGGCAGCACCAGCGACAGCGCCATCGTATAGGTGAGGCCCGGGATGGCGCCGAAAATGAGACCGATCACCGTGCCGAGGCTGACGGCGCCGAGCACGCTCGGCGCGAACACGACGGGAATGGCGTGGAGGAAGGCGTCCATCTATCTTTCCTGGCGCATGATCTTGTCCGCAAACCGGTTCCCACTTTTCGCGATCATGCGCGGCGTCAGAAGTAAATGGTGATGATTTCGCCCGGCGGCAGATAAGTGCCGAGCAGCTTGCCGAACACCAGATAGCAGCCGAGCGAAAGCCCGATCGCCATGCCGGCGAGCAGCACCGGCGAGCGCACGCGCAGGCCGAAGAACAGGATCACGGCGACCATGACGGCCGTCGAGGGAATGAAGCCGAACGGCTCGAGCAGCATGCCGTAGACGACGAGCCCGACGACGGTTATCGCCACGGCGATCCATTCGCCGGGCAGCGCAGCAGGGAAACGGTCAGAGTCGTCGTCTGCGTGCCCGGCCCGCGGCCAGAAACTCTGCACCAGCAGGATCAGCGAGAGCCCCGCCAGCACGTAACCGAAGAACAGCGGAAAGGCGCGCGGTCCCACTTCGCCGCTCTGGCCGGGCGCGATCGTCTGATAGACGAGCACGATCCAGACCAGAGCGATCGAGAGCAGGACAAAGCCGGCAATCCGGCTGCGCAGTGTTGTCGACACGGCGTTCAGATCCGCCGTCCTTGCTGGTTATCAGCTTTTCGATTCTTTCTTGAGGCCGAGGCCGTCCATGATCTTGTCGAGCCGGCCGTCATCCTTGACGATCAGCTTGCCGAAGGCGTCGTGGTCCAGATAGCTGACATTGGCGCCGAGCTTGCCGAGGGTCTCCTTGAAGTGGGCCAACTCGGTCGCCTTCTTGGCGGCGTCCTGCAGCTTCATGATCACCGGCATCGGCGTGCCCTTGGGCGCCGCCAGGCCGCGCCACATGGACATCTCGACGTTGACGCCTTGCTCCTGCGCCGTCGGCACGTTGGGGAAGGCGGCAAGGCGCTCGCCCGCCGTCATCGCGATCATGCGGGCGTCGCCGGACTTCACGAACGACACGAACTGCCCTGGAAACTGAACCGCGACGTCGATGCGGCCGGCCACCAACTCAGTCGGCACTTTGCCCTGACCGCCGAGCGGCACATAGATGACCTTGTCGGCGATGCCGAGCGCATCGAAGAGCGCCACCGCGGTGACTTGCGTGAACGAGCCGCGCGCCGAGGTGCCGACCTTGAGCTTGCGCGATGAGGTCTTGGCGGCCGCGGCGATGTCCTTCAGCGACTTCCATGGGCTGTCGCCCTTCACCGCCACCACCAGCAACTCGACGCTGATGCGCGCGATCGGCGTGAAGTCGTTGTAGCTGAGCTTCATGTTGCCGCGCAGATGCGCCGTGGAGATCGAATTCGAGTTCCACACGATGTTGTAGCCGTCCGCCGGCTGGCTGCCGACGAAAGTGTAGCCGACGGCGCCGCCGCCGCCCGGCTTGAACACCGGCACCACCGGCTTGCCGAGCGCCTTCGACATTTCGTCGGCCAGCACCTGGGCGATGGTCTTGGCGGTGGAGCCGAACAGCACGGTCATCTGCACCGGCTTGTTGGGAAACTCCGCCGCTTGTGCCGGCGCGCCGGCCGTCATCAGCAGCGCCGAAGCGAACAATGGCGCGGCAAGCGTCTTGAAATAGTTCATGGTCCTGTCCCTCCCGGTATTGTCTTTGCTTTTTCGCTGTGCGTTCGGGGCCTCCACCAAGCCGTTGCGACCCGCGCACGGACCATCATGCTGCCCGCTATTTGTTCCGGCCGCAACCGCCCCGGCCGCCGCAGCGCGCAAGACCGGCATGCTGCGTCGTCAAGCCGACGCATCGGCCTTCGCCGCCGGTGGTAATTGAAAGGGTGCGCGGTCTTTTGGCTATCTTCTTGCCGGACGGACGAATAAGGCCGTCATGCAAGACTGCTTGTTTGATAGGGAGAAAATAATGCGGCGCGGCGGCGTGAATAAGAAGGCCGCCGCAACTTGATTGCCGCGGCGGCGCAAGCCCGCGTCAGCGCGCGTCCTGTTCGTCGGCGTACCAGGACGGTTTATGCGGATAGTGCGGGCCGTCATAGATCTCGACCACCACGGTTTCCTCGTGCGCCACCGCGGGGCCGTGCACGTTGCCCTTCGGGTTGCAGTAGAAGCTGCCGGCGGTCAGCGTCACGCCGGTCGCGGTGTATTCGTATTTGCCGCTGAGGCAGAGCATGAACTGGTTCGACGCATGGTAGTGCGGCGCTGGAATGCCGGCGCCCTTGTCGAATTTGATCAGCGCGATCGAGGCGCCGGTCTCCTCGTTGCGCCAGAGCATCTTCTCGTGGATGCCTTTCAGCGATTTCGCGCGCCACGGCATGCTGTCGGATTGGATGAGCAGCTCTTCCAGCTTGGGCGCCTCGGCCTGAACCATGTCGTTCTCCCTTGATTTTTTATGCGGTGCTCGGCCTAGCCCGGCTCGTCCGTGGACCAGGTCACGTGCTTCAATTCGATGAGCCGCGACAGGTAGGTCACCTTCGAGCGATTGGTCAGCCGATGCACCGCCCGCATCTCGTTGATGAAGGTGGTGGTGCCGAGCGGCTCTTCGGTCTTGATGTGCTTGCCGAACACCGTCTCGATCTCGTTCTCGCCGCCGCCCAGCGAGATCACCAGATAGGGATGGTAGTGAATATGGAAGTCGATGGTTTCGCCGGGCTCGAGGCGCACCTCCCAGACCCGGACATATTCATTCTCCAGGACGACGCGGTGGCCGAGCTCGCGCAGGCTGATGCCGCGCTCGGCGGCGAGTTTCAATCCCCAGGAATCCGGCATGGCCTGTCCTCAATCTTGAATCACGGCGATGGCGTTGATCTCGATCAGATAGTCGGGCGAGACCATCTTGGTCACCTCGACCATGGTCGAGGCGGGCAAGGGCGGCTTGAAGTATTCGCGCCGCACCTTATGGATCGCGTCGAAATGCTCCATGTTGCGCACATAGACGTCGACGCGGCAGACGTCGTCGAGCGTGCCGCCGGCCCCTTCGACCGCCGCCTTGATGTTCTCGCAGACCTGGCGGGTCTGCGCCTCGATGTCGCCGACGCCGGCGATGCTGCCGTCGGGCCGGCGCGCCGTCATGCCGGAGATGAAGACGAGGCGGCCCTTGGCTTCGATCACCGTCGCCTGCGAGAAGACGCCGACCGGCTTGTGGATCGAGGCCGATGTGACTTCACGTTTGGGCATGGTGCTGCTTCTCCGTGGAATTGTGTGACAGGGTGAGCAGGGGCTCGGCGGATACGCCAAGTTCCTGCGCGATCTTGATCAGATGATCGGCCAGCGACGGATCGAGCGTCACCGTGTCGCCCGCCGCGGCGCGCCGGCGCCATTCCGGCTCACCCGGCACGAAAAGCTGCGCGACGCCCGGCGCCCGTTTGCCGGCGCGGATGCGCGCGGCGGCGGCGGCCGCCTCGCGGCGGAACCAGGCCGGATCGCAGAAGTGGCCGACGTCGATCGCCATGAACAGATGCGAGCAGTCGTAGGGCACGCTCGGGTCGCCATAAAGCGGCTTGACGTTTTCCCCGCTGGCGCCACCGGACAAAAGCCCGCACAAAAGATCGATCATGAAGGCGAGGCCGAAGCCTTTCGGGCCGGCGGCCGGCAGCAGCATGCCGGCGATCGCCTCTGACGGATCGGTGGTCGGGCCGCCGTCGTCGCGCACCGCCCAGGTCTCCGGAATGGCCTGGCCGGCCTTTTCCGCCAGGCGGATCTTGCCCATGGCGACCGCGCTGGTCGCCATGTCGAGCACGATCGGGATGTCGCTGTCGGAGGGCACCGCGATGGCGATCGGATTGTTGCCGACCACGCGCTCGGCGCCTCCGGGCGCCGGCATCAGCGGACGCGTGTTGCACATGGCGATGCCGACGCAACCCTCGGCCACCGCCTGCACGACATAGCGGCGCGCGGCGCCGAAATGAAAGGCGTGGCGAACGGCGACGATACCGACGCCATGCTGCTTGGCGCGCGCGGCGGCAAGGCGCATGGCCTGGTCGCCGGTGAGCTGGCCGAGGGCGTGGCCGGCATCGAGCACGAGCGTCGCGCCGCGGTCGGAGACGACCTTCGCTTCTTCCCGCGTCGACACCGAGCCGGCACGCAACCGGTCCACATACATGTCGACCAGCAGCACGCCGTGCGAGGGCAGCCCTTCGAGGTCCGCCTCGACCAGGCCTGCGGCGACCGTCAATGCCGCGCTCTCTCCCACGCCCGCGGCCACGAACACGCGGCTGACCAGGGCGACAAGCGCTTCGGCCGGCACCACGATGGGAGGCACTGTCGTCATGGGCGGGGATGCGTGTGCCAATACTCGACCAAGGCCCCTCGGTTATCCGGCAAGCGACATCCGCGTCTCGCGCGCGATTTGTGCCAGGGGGGCCGGCCGCGAGAATTCGGGATGCTTCTCGAGCGATTTGGCGACCTTGTTGAGCGTGCGCTCGATGTGCTCGCGGTTGGCGGCGAGTGCGCGCGCGACGTTGCGGTCCAAGGCCGCCTGCATGATCTGCTCGTGCTCGGCCACGTCGTTGCGCGGCGTCGATTTCGAGATGATCGAGAGAGCGACGTAGCGCTCCGCTTTCTCGAAAAGGCTCTCGCGAATGGCGAGCATGGTCGGCGAGTCGCAGGCCGAGACCAGCGCGCGATGGAAGGCGCGGTGCTCCTTCGACCAATCCGGACTGATCATGCCGGGCTGCGTGCGCCGCAACTTGCTCTGCCGCGACAGCCGGTGAAAGGCCGCCAGCAGATCGGCCTCCCATTCGACGCTGCCGTTCTCGATCGACCAGCGCAACGCAATGCTCTCGAGTTCGATGCGCGTCTGCATCAGGTCGATCAGGCTCTCGCGCGATACGGTGGCGACGCGGAAGCCCTTGTTCTGCTCGAGCCGCACCATGCCTTCCGCCTCGAGCCGCATCAGCGCCTCGCGGATCGGGCTCCAGCCAACATGGTACCGCTCACGCAGCGCCTCGAGTGTCAGTCGCTCGTTCGGCATCAACTGGCAATTAACGATGTCCTCGCGGATCCGCGTCAACACGCGTGCATGAAGCGTGCGCGCATCGCCATCGCCTTGCTGCCGTGGCATAGGGACCCCATTGCTCGAAAGGCCACGCGGACGGGCCTATCCGGATAAGTGCCTAGCGCATCGTGTTGTGACAATCAATCAGATTTTCGAAAATCATTTGACGTTTCGATATAGTGGATGGCAGGATGGGGGAGGCCGGAATTTCCAGCGCGCGGCAAGAGACGCGCAGGCAAAGCGGGAGAACGGACATGACAAGACTGAGCAGACTGGCAATGGGCGTGGGGTTGTCGCTGATCGCGGTCGTTGCCGCGGTGGCGCCGACGCCGGCATCGGCGGACGACAAGGCGCCGACCAAGATCACCTTCTCGCTCGACTTCATTCCGCTCGGCCGCCATGCGCCCTGGTATGCGGCGGTGGCGGAGGGCTACTACAAGGCCGAAGGGCTCGACGTTTCGATCATCCCCTCGCACGGCACGGCGCAGACCATCCAGGCGATCGAATCCGGCACGGCGCAGATCGGCTTCACCGACGTGCCCAGTCTGGCGCTGGCGCGCGCCAACGGCGCCAAGCTGAAGATGGTCGCCGTCAATTACGAGAAGGCGCCTTACGCGATCTTCAGCCTGGCGAACGGCGCCAATGTCACCACCACCAAACAGCTTGAGGGCCTCACGCTCGGCAGCGGCGCCGGCAGTTTCACGCCGAAGATCATCCGCGGCTTCATGGCCCAGCACGGGCTCGATCCGAACTCGCTGAAGATCAGCAATGTGGCGCCCTCGGCGCGGGCCAGCGCGCTGCTCTCGGGCCAGGTGCCGTCGATCGAGTTCTTCGTCATGGCCAAGCCGGGGCTGTCGGGCGCGGCCAAGGGCAAGCACACCGAACTGCGCACCTTCCTGCTGGCCGACCACGGCCTCAAGCTCTATTCGAACGGCATCGTCACCACCGAGAGCTACCTGGCGCAGCATCCCGACATCGTGAAGAAATTCGTGCGCGCCAGCCTTCGCGGCTGGCAGTTCGCGCTGCACAATCCGAAAAAGGCGGCGGAGGACCAGATCAAGTTCGTCCCCAGCCTCAATGTCGACAAGAGCGTCGCCGAGATCGCCGTGGTCAAGGACCTTGCAGTCACGCCCGAGGTCGAGAAACATGGGCTCGGCTGGTTCGACCCGGCCGAAATGAAAGCGAACCTGGACTTCGTGAAGAAGAATATCGGGCTCAGCGGCAAGCCGGTGGCCGCGACCGATCTCTATGCCACCGGGTTCCTGCCGTCGCCGCCGATCAAGCCCTGAGTCGGATGCGACGTTCCGGATGAACGTTCAAAGCGAAAGGTGGGGGCAGGTCGCCATGCAATCTGCTCCCGCCTTTCTCGGCCATTTCGAGAATGTCCGCCAGGCCTTCAAGCGGCCGGGCCAGAGCGACTTGGTCGCCATCGAGGGCATCTCCTTCGACCTGAAAGCCGGCACGCTGGTGAGCCTGTTGGGCCCGAGCGGCTGTGGGAAAACCACCTTTCTGAAAGTCGTCGGCGGCCTGATCCGCGCCACGAGCGGCACGGTGCAGATCAACGGCGTCGATGTTACCGAGCCGCATGCCGATTTCGGCATCGCCTTCCAGCAGGCGAATTTGATGCCGTGGCGCACGGTGCTCAAGAACGTGCTGTTTCCCATGGAGTTGCGCCACGAGATGGGCGCGGGGGTGCGACAGCGCGCGCGCGACCTGTTGAAGCTGGTGGGGCTGGAGGGCTTCGAGGAGTCCTACCCCTCGCAGCTTTCCGGCGGCATGCAGCAGCGCGTCGCGCTCTGCCGCGCGCTGGTTCACGCACCCAAGCTGCTGCTGATGGACGAGCCGTTCGGCGCGCTCGACGAGCTGACCCGCATGGAGATGCAGGATCTTCTGCTCGATATCCGCGCCAAGACGCAGGCGACGATCATGTTCGTCACCCACAGCATCAGCGAGGCGGTCTATCTCTCCGACACGATCGTTGTGTTTTCCAAGCGTCCGGCGGTGATCGCCGACTATCTTGATGTGTCGCTCCCTTATCCGCGTACCGCGGAGATCCGCTATTCCGCCGAGTTCACCGCGCTCGAGCATCGCGCCGGCCGCGCTTTGGGGATCACGCGATGAGGTCGGCGCACCGGTTTATCTATCCGCTGATCGGTCTCGCCTTGATCGTGGCGATCTGGCAGGCCTATGCCGACCTGTTCGACATCAGCAAGATCGTGCTGCCGAGCCCGACCGATATCCTGCGGGTGTCCTGGGAGCGCTACGACCTCTTGCTGCAGGAGGCCTGGCCGACATTCCTGGAAAGCGCCTATGGCTTCGCGCTGGCGCTCGCCATCGGCATTCCGATGGCGGTGTGCGTCGCCAATTCCCGCCTGCTCAATCTCTCGCTCTATCCGATCCTGATCGCCACCCAGTCGGTCCCCAAGGTCGCGGTCGCCCCCATCATCCTGGTCTGGTTCGGGCTTGGCATGCAGTCGAAGCTCGCCATCGCCTTCCTCGTCGCCTTCTTCCCCATCGTCGTCGACACCGCCACCGGCCTGCAGGCGACCCCGCCGGGGCTGATCGAACTCGGCCGCGCCTTGCGCGCCTCGCGCTGGCAGATGTTCTGGAAGGTGCAGTTTCCCTCGGCGCTGCCCTTCGTCTTCTCCGGCGCCAAGGTGGCGGTGACGCTGGCCGTGATCGGCGCGGTGATCGGCGAATTCGTCGGCTCGGTGAATGGGCTGGGCAATCTGCTGCTGTCGGCCAATTCGCAGCTCAACGGCCCGCTCGCCTGGGCGGCGCTGGTCTGGCTGAGCCTGCTCGGCATCCTCTTGTTTGCGGCGGTTTCGCTCGCCGAACGGCTGCTGATGCCGTGGTCGGAGGTCGGCCATCATTGAGCGGGCGCTTGACATGGATCAAATGCCCCCAGGCTTTGGTAGTATACGGTGACCTCAAATCATGAGGGAATTGCGATGCCAGCCGCTCACACCGTCCGTTCGTTTTTCGCCGGCCTGAAGGCGCTGTTCTCCAACGAGCCGCGTCCCGTCCCTTTCGAATGCGGGGATTGCGAAATATGGGAAAGCTGCGGTCGGACGCCGGACGAAGAATGCATTCCGCGCGCGGAACAGATCGAGCGCCAGCAAAACTCGCCGGGCATGGGCGACCGCCGCACCTTCCGCCGCTATCTGCCGTCCGCCTGACTTTGAGTCGATTTCAATCAGGTTGAATCGTAGACCTGCACAGCGTCATGCGCGGGCAACCGGGCGCGGCCTTCGGCCGGCCCGGGTGTAAACTTGACCCGCGCATCCATGATGAATTTCCCCGCGTGAGGACCTAACGCAAGTCTGTCTTTGCTGGGTTGTTGCATGGATTGCCGGGTCAAGCCCGGCAATGACCAGGAAGAATAGGTCGGCTCAATCGGAACATAGAAAAGCGGCCTGCAAAAATTCAGCCGCCCGCTCCCGGCGACGGGAGCGAGCGGCGATTTGCGTTAAGGCGATCCGACGCCGCTACTTGCTGAGCCCGCCGTCGGCGGCCGGGATCAGCACCTTGTCCATGGCTGGCGCCTTGTCCAGGTTGCCTTCGTCCTTCATGACGGCGAACAGGCGCTTCATGCCGGCGGTGTCGACCTTGGCGCCGGGGACGAAGAAGTGCTCCTGCTCGACCATGATCTTGTAGGTCATGGCGGCGATCTTCTCGTTGCGCTTGGTGGTCTTCATCAGCACCTTGATCGCCGCCGCCTTGTTGGCCGGATCGTTGAGGAAGGCATGCGCCTTGGCGAGCGCGCGCGACACCCGCTCACCGTGCTTGTTCGCATGCGCCCAGGCGCGGCCCACTGTCCACACCGGATAGGGATAGGTTTCCATATCCCAGAAATCGAGCAGCGGATGCATGCCGGCTTCCTCGGCGAGCGACGCCGACGGCTGCAGCAGCACCGAGGCGGCGATGGAGCCGCGCTTGAGCGCCGCGAGCTTCAATGGCGAAATGCCGACCTGCAGCACCTGATAATCCTTCGGCGTCAGGCCGCGCTCGCCCAGCATCTTGCGCAATTGCCACATCTCGCCGCCTTTCAAGGCGGAGACGCCGATGATCTTGCCCTTGAGGTCCTTCAGCGTCTTGATTTCGGGGCGGGCCATCAACAGCCCGCTCGAGCGCGCCGAAACCGCGGCGAGGATGCCGATCTCGGCGCCGCGCGTGATCGCGCTCACCGCCGGCTCCGGCGAGCCGCCCTGAATGTTGACGGCGCCGGCAATCAGGTTCTGCGTCGAATTGGTCGACGAGGTCATCGACACGTAATGCGGCTCGAAGCCTTCGTCCTTCAAATAGCCGTTCTCCACCGCGCAGAACATGTCCCAATAGATGGCGTTGCCGACGGCGGCGCTGATCAGCAGCTTCTCGGGCGCGGCGTGCGCGCGGGAGAGCGGGATCGCCGCCAGGGCCAGCGCGACGGCCGTGAAGGCGACGGCGCGCATGCGACGTAAAGCGGTCATGAAGTGATCCTCCCTCGTTGTTGTTGTGGAGCGTTGTTGTGCAGATGGGCGCCGCAACGGCGCAGGTCGGCATTATCGCCGCCACGGCGCGGCGCTTCAAGCGCCACGCGCTGCAAATCACGCGCGCAACCCGTCATGGCCAGCGCCGAGGCGCACAACTGAACCACCACGTGGGTCGCGTCCGCGTGTTCCTCATTCGAGAACAATCCGTCCCGGTGCAACGCGGGCGCAGTTCCTTTCTTGCCTGAGGCTGCTAAAGTCCGGCGCAAGCAAAGCGAGGGCGCCGGGCCAACCGGCGCGGAGGAACGCCTGATGTCGGACAATTCCTTGGCGCCGGCCAAGATCGGCGACAAGGCTCACGCAGCCGCGCCCGGCTTTTTCACGCGCGCACGTTGGAATACGTGGCGCCGGCCGCTCACGTCGCTGGTGATCGTGCTGATCGGCTGGGAGCTTGTCGGACGCTTTCTGCTCACCAACCGCCTGTTCTTCGCGCCGTTGTCGAGTGTGGCGCTCGCCGCGGTCAAGCTGTGGCAGAGCGGCGAATTGCAGACCGACATTCTGGTCAGCTTCAGCGAGCTGTTCTACGGCGTGTTGGCGGCAATTATCTTCGGCATCGCCGCCGGCATCGCGGTCGGCGTCAGCGAGCGCGTGCGCGCCTATACCCAGATCTACATCACCGCGCTCTATGCGACGCCGCTCGTCGCCGTGGCGCCGCTTTTGATCCTCTGGCTCGGCATCGGCATCCTGTCCAAGGCCGCCGTCGTGTTTCTCACCGCGGTGTTCCCGATCCTCATCAACACGTCCGCCGGCGTACGCGCGGCCGACGCGGCGCTGATCGAGGTGGCGCAGAGTTTCTGCGGCACGCGCCGGCAGATCATCTGGAAGGTGATGCTGCCCTCGGCGGTGCCCTATATGCTCACCGGCGTGCGGCTGGCCATCGGCCGCGGCATCGTTGGCGTGGTGGTGGGCGAGCTGTTCGGCTCGCAGGCCGGCCTCGGCTTCCTCATCTTCACCGCCGGACAGACCTTCGACGTGCCGAGCCTGTTCGTCGGCGTCATCACGCTTGCCATCGCCGGCGTCGGCCTGACCTTCGCGGCCGAATTGGTGGAGCGCCACGCGCTGCGCTGGCGCCGTACGATCGAAGTGGATTAGACGCATGCCCGCACCCCACGCCGCCACCGTCAGCGTGCAGCATCTGGAGATGACGTTCACCGCACGCGGCGACCGCCAGCGCGTGCTGGAGGACATCAACCTGGAGATCGCGCCCGGCGAGTTCTTCGTCATCGTCGGCCCCTCCGGCTGCGGCAAGACCACGCTGTTGAAGATCGTGCAGGGCCTGGTGTCGCCGACCGGCGGCGAGGTGAGGGTGGGCGGGCATGCCATCCAGGGCCCGGGCACCGACCGAGGTTTCGTGTTCCAGAACGATTCGCTCTATCCCTGGCGCACGGTGATGAAGAACGTCGTCTTCGGCCTCGAGCTGCAGGGCGTCACCATGCGCGAGGCGCGGCCGCGCGCCGAAGCAATGATCGATCTGGTCGGCCTCAAGGGCTACGAAAAATATTATCCGCATGAATTGTCGGGCGGCATGCGCCAGCGCGTCAATCTCGCCCGCGCGCTCGCCATCGAGCCCGACATTCTGCTGATGGACGAGCCGTTCGCCGCGCTCGACGCGCTCACCCGCGAAACCATGCAGGAGGAGCTGCTGCGCATCGCCGCCGCCGCCGGCACCACGGTCGTCTTCATCACCCACCAGATCGACGAGGCGATCTATCTCGGCGACCGGGTGGCGGTGATGACGGCGCGCCCGGGCCGCGTGCGCGAGGTGCTCACCATCGAATTCGGCCGGCCGCGCGATCCCGCCATCAAGCAGAGCGCGGCCTTCCAGGCCCATGTCGGCCATATCGCCAAGCTCATCGGAAGCCAGCACTGACGAAAAGCGCGAGGACCCATGCCCGAAGCACGCGTTCGCGGAGTTCACCTCAACTACGACGTCATCGGCAATGCCGGCCCGTGGATCGCGCTTACGCCGGGCAGCCGCCGCGCCTATCACGAGCTCGTCGATCTTGCGAAGAGATTGGCGGCGTCGGGCTACCGCGTGTTGCTGCACGATCGGCGCAATTGCGGCGCATCCGACGTCGCCTTCGACGGCTCGGCCTCCGAGCACGAGGTCTGGGCCGACGATCTGCATGACCTCGCCAAGCAGCTCGACGCGCTGCCGATCTATGTCGGCGGCTCCTCGGCCGGCGCCCGCCTCGCCATCCTGTTCGCGCTGCGCCACCCCCAGGCGCTGCGCGGCCTGCTGCTGTGGCGGGTCACCGGCGGGCAGGAGGCGGTCGACCGGCTGGCCGAGACCTATTACGGCCAGTTCATCAAGCTGGCGCAGGAAGGCGGCATGCAGGCGGTCGCCGACAGCGAGCATTTCAGCGAGTGCATCGCCGCGCGGCCGGCAAACCGCGAACGCCTGCTCGCCGTCGACCGCGACGATTTCATCAAGGTCATGACTACCTGGCGTGAACGCTTCCTCGCCTCGGCCCTGCTGCCGATCGTCGGCGCGAGCGTCGCCGACCTCAATTCGATCAAGGCGCCGGCCTGCCTGATCGCCGGCAACGACGTCATCCACACGCCGGCGACCGCGCGCAAGGCGGCTTCGCTCATTCCCAACAGCGAGTTGCACGACGACGTGGTGCAGAAGCGTTCGGACGACAATCTATTGCAGGAATGGGACCGCGAGGAATGGCGCGCCGCCGAGCCGCGCATCGCCGCCATTTTTGCCGATTTCCTGCAGCGCGCCGAAGCCAAGCGCGCCGCCTGACCCCGCCATCGTTCCAGCAAGAGGACATCACCGATGAGCCTGCAAATCCGCCGCGTCGTCACCGGCCATGACGCCGACGGCCGCGCGGTCGTCAAGATCGACGAGACCGCCAAGAACGTCATCTCCAACCGGCCGGGCGCCTCGTCCTGCGTCATCTGGTCGACGCGCGGCTTCCCGGTGGACAATGACGCCGAGGTCGATCCGAGCGCGGCGCCCATCGGCACCACCCTCGACAACGGCACGGTGTTCCGCATCGTGCGCTACGAGCCGGGCGTTACGCCACGCAATCACCGCACCGATTCGATCGACTACGCCGTCGTCATCTCCGGGCAGATCGACATGGAGCTCGACGACGGCGTGGTGGTTACGCTGAAGGCGGGCGACGTGCTGGTGCAGCGCGGCACCATTCACAACTGGGTCAACCGCGGCAGCGAGGTCTGTGTCGTCGCCTTCGTGCTGATCAGCGCCAAGCCGGTCACGGCGGCGGGTAAGCCGCTGCACGCGGTCGGCTGACTTGCGCCTTCGCTTCCGCTAAGAGGGGGCAGCCAAGCAAGCCGGGCGTTGGGAGCAGGAATGTCGGAAGTCGATCAGAAGTTTCACGGGCGGCGCGAGGATCAGCGGCTCGTCACCGGCCACGGCCGTTACACCAATGATTGGAATATCGAGGGCCAGGCCTATGCCTGGTTCCGCCGGTCCGACCGCGCCCATGCGCGCATCGTCAAGATCGACACCGGCGCCGCCGCAAGCAGTCCCGGCGTGCTCGCCGTGTTGACGGGCCACGATACGGTACAGGCGGGCTTTGCCACGTTGCCGCCGCTGACGCCGCCCCTACGCGGCATCGTCGGCCTGCTGGCGCCGGAGCGGCCGGTGCTCGCGCGCGAGCGCGTGCGCTTCGTCGGCGACGAAGTGGCGGTGGTGGTTGCCGAGACGGCGGCGGCGGCGCGCGATGCCGCCGAGCTGATCGAGATCGACTATGAAGACTTGGCCGTTCTGATCGGGCCGGAGAATGCCGTCGCCGACGGCGCCATCGCAATCCACGACAATATCCCGGGCAATGTCTGCTTCGAATGCGAGTATGGCGACGCGGAAAAGACCGCCGCCGCCTTTGCCCGCGCCGACGGGGTGGTGAGCCTCACCGTGGACAGCCCGCGCGTCGCGCCGACGCCGATGGAGGTGCGCGGCGCGCTGGTCGCCTATGATGCGGCGACCGACAGCTACGATATCTATGCCCCGAACCAGGGCGGCCCCGCCTTCCGCGACGATCTGGCGGTGATGTCCGGCGTGCCGGCGGAGCGCCTGCGCGTGCGTATGGTCGACATCGGCGGCGCCTTCGGCGCCCGCACGGCGCCGTTTCCGGAATATCCGGCGCTGATGTTGCTGGCGAAGAAGATCGGACGGCCCGTGAAATGGCTGTCGACCCGCAGCGACGACTTCCTCACCGACAACCACGGCCGCGCCATCACCCTGCGCGGCGAGCTCGCCTACGACAAGAACGGCAAGTTCCTGGCGCTGCGCACCGACTGGCTGTGCGATTCCGGTGCTTACCTGGCGCCGGCCGGCTGCCTGACCAATTCGGTGAACGGGCGCACCATCGGCGCCGGCGTCTACCAGGTCGAGGCGCTCTACGGCCATCACCGCCAGGTCATCACCAACACCGCGCCGACCAACGCCTACCGCGGCGCCGGGCGCCCGGAAGCCAATCTCATCGTCGAGCGGCTGGTCGACGAGGTCGCCGTGCGCCTGAACATGGATCCGACGACGCTGCGCGCGCGCAATCTGATCAAGAAGAAGCAGATGCCGTATCAGACGCTGACCGGCACCATGTTCGATAGCGGCGATTTCCCGGCGCTGCTCGCTGCCGCCAAGGAGCAATCGGACTGGAAGGGCTTTCCGGCGCGGCGGCGCGCCGCGCGCAAGAGCCGCAAATTGCGCGGCATCGGCTGCGCCATGTTCGTCGAGCCGTCCGGCGGCGGCCACGCCAAGCAGGACGAGGTCGCCATCGTGTTCGACCGCGACGGCAATATCGTGCTGCATAACGTCGCCGGATCGAGCGGGCAGGGGCACGAGACCGTGTTCTCCGAACTGGTGGCGCGCTGGCTCGGCGTGCCGCTCGAACGCATCGCCTCGCATTCGGGCGATCCGGAGGGGCCCTCGCTGCACGGCAATCCGTCCATCGGCTCGCGCTCGGGCATGTCGGTCGGCAGCGCCTTCAAGGTCGCCGCCGATATCGTCGTCGACAAGGCAAAGAAGCTCGCGGCCGAGGCGCTCGAAGCCAATGTCGGCGACATCGAATTCGCCAACGGCGTGTTCACCATTGTCGGCACCGACCGCTCCATGGCGATGACGCAAGTGATCGAACGCCACGCGCCGCAGGCGCCGCATCCGCTCGACACCATCGCCGGCCGCGACATCTCGCGCGCCTTCCCCAGCGGCGCGCAGGTGGTGGAGGTGGAGATCGATGCCGACACCGGCGCGCTCTCCGTCCTGCGCTACACCTCGGTCGACGACATCGGCACGCCGATCAACCCGACGCTGGCCGACGGCCAGATCTATGGCGGCATCATGCAGGGGGCGGGCCAGGTGCTCGGCGAGAACTGCCAGTACGATGCCGGCGACGGGCAACTGATCACCGGCAGCTTCATGGACTACTGCATGCCGCGCGCCGATTGGCTGCCGCCGATCACGCTCGTCAATTGCGGCGTCTCCAGCCCGAGCAATCCGCTCGGCGCCAAGGGCGCCGGCGAGGCCGGCACCAGCGGTGCGCTCGGCGCCTGCCTCAACGCCGTGCTCGACGCCTTGCGCAGCGCCGGCGTCACGCAATTCGACATGCCGGCGACGCCGGCGCGGCTGTGGAGCGCCATCGCGGCGGCCAAGGGCGCCGGCGGCTGAACACGGGCGCAGTGATGGTGCGGTAAAGGAGCGTGTCATGAAGATCGGCTTGGTCGGCCTCGGCAAGATGGGCGCGGCGCTGGCGCAGCGGCTGCGCGAGCAGGGCTGCGAGCTCGTCGCCTGGGACCAGAACGCCGCCGCCAATGAGGCGGCGGGGAAGGCCGGCCTCACGATTGCTGCGCATCCGCGCGCGGTCGCCGCCGCCTCCGACGTCGTCCTCTCCATCATCACCGAGGATCACGGCGTCCACCGCATCTATACCGGGCCGGACGGCTTCCTCACCGGCGACGTCGCCGGCAAGCTGTTCGTCGAGATGAGCACCTTGCAGCCGATGACCGGGCGGGCACTGGCGCCGCTCGTCGCCGACAAGGGCGGGCGGCTGATCGACTCGCCGGTGCTCGGCACCATCCCGCAGGTGCGGGCGGGCAACCTGTTCGCCCTGGTCGGCGGGCGGCCTGAGGATCTCGACCGCGCGCGGCCGCTGCTGGAAAAAATCACGCGCCGCATCGCCCATATCGGCGGCAACGGCAGCGGCTATGCGATGAAGCTCGTGGTCAATCTCGGGCTCGGCGCCTACATGCAGGCGCTGTCGGAATCGCTCGCGCTCGGCGCCCGCCAGGGGCTGACGCTGGAGCTGATGCTCGAGGTGCTGCAGGAGGCGCCCTATGCCAGCAACCTGCTCAAGAGCAAGCTCGCCACGCTGAAGGGCGAAAAGCCGGACATGTCGCTCGACATCAAGTCGCTGCGCAAGGACATGATGTCGGTGGTGGCGACCGGCGCGCTCACCGGCGTGCCGATGCCGCTGTCGGCGGGAACGCTCACCGCGCTGTCGGCCGCCGTTGCCAATGGCAAGGGCGACGCCGACATGGCCGAGCTTGCCCGCTTCCTGCGCGAGCAGATGGTGCAGAATTTCGGCTGAGCGCCGGCAACGTTTCACTTCATCCTTGGGGTCAACCATGACAGACAGCGTCGGCACCGCCGGCCCGGCATTGAACCTGCAGCATTCGCACAATCCGCCGCCCGCCTACGATCCGCCCATCATCTGCGACAAAATCGCCGAAGATCGCGACGTCATGGTGCCGATGCGCGACGGCAAGCGGCTCTGCGTCGACATCTACCGGCCCGGCATGGATGGGCGCTTTCCGGCGCTGCTCGCCATCGCCTTGCACAACAAGGAATACCAGACGCCGGAGTTCGCCAAGGCCGCGCAAGGCTCGCAGCCCGCCTGGGCGCGCCTGTGGTTCGGCGGCGCCGAGGCCGGCGACACCGATCGGCTGGTGACACGCGGTTATGTCCACGTCGTCGGCAATCTGCGCGGCAACGGCAAGTCGGACGGCGGCGGCTCGCCGGCCTTCGACCTCTACGACCTGATCGAATGGATCGCCAAGCAGCCCTGGTGCGATGGCAATGTCGGCATGATCGGCATCTCCGCCTTCGGCGGCGCGCAGTTCGAGGCGGCATTTCAGCAACCGCCGTCGCTGAAGGCGATCTTTCCCTGCGATCCGCGCGGCTGCTATGGCGCCGCCATGCATCGCGACATGTATCCCGGCGGCATGCTGCACACGATGATGTTTCTGCTCGATGCCGGCGGCGTCTATCACATGACGCGCGGCCAGCCGGGTCCGCTTCCCCCCGACAAGGAGGCGAAGTGGCAGGAGGCGATGAACAATCCCGACTACCTGATGTATCCGAACATCTTCAACATCCTGGTCGAGAAGGGCCAGACGCTGCCGATGTATTTCGAGCGGCTGATCGACCCTTACGATCCGGACGATCTCGCCGAAAAGACGGACGAGAAGCTGAAGACGATCAAGATTCCCTTCTACACGGGCGCCGGCTGGTACGCCTACAGCTACAAGCAGCACCTGCAAGGCTCGCAGCAATATTTCCAGAACGTCCAAGGTGTGCCGAAGAAGCTGATGCTCACCGGCCCGGCGCATCTGGAGCGACCGTTCCACGATTTCCACGGCGAGATCCTGCGCTGGTACGACCACTGGCTCAAAGGCAAGGAGACCGGCGTCCTCGATGAGCCGCCGGTCAAGGTCTGGGTCATGGGCGAGAATAAGTGGCGCTATGGTGACGACTGGCCGCTGCCGGAGACCGAATGGACCAAGCTTTACCTGACAAGCTGGGGGCGCCTGCGGCCGGAGCCGTTCACGCCCGGTTCACGCGACGGCCACAGCGAGCCCGATACCTTCGTGCAGATGCCGCCGACGCAGACCAACGAGATCGCGCGCCTGCGCTATATGAGCGATCCGTTGCCGCAGGATACGCTGGTCATCGGCCCGATGGCGCTTTATCTGCACGCAGCCATCGACCAGGATGATACCAACTGGATCATCGTGGTGAAGGATGTCGGCCCCGACGTCTCGGTGCGCACCGCGCGCCCCGGCGAGGTCGATGTGCCGCGCAACCTGCCGGAGCGCGAATTGACGCGCGGCTGGCTGAAGGCCTCGCACCGCGCCGTCGATCCGGCGCGTTCGAAGCCCTGGCGGCCCTGGCATCCGCTCACGCGCAAGGCGCAGCAGAAGATCGTGCCGGGCGAGATCAACGAATATGCGATCGAGATCCTGTCGACCGCCAACATGTTCAAGGCCGGCCATCGCATCTGCATCGACATCACCAGCATGGATCTGCCGAGCGGGCTTGCCGGCGCGCATGACGTCGAATATGCGCCCTATCACATCTGCAGCAGCAAGACCGTGGTGCATCGCGTCTATCACGACACCGCGCATCCCTCGCATCTTTTGCTGCCGGTGATCGCGACCAAATAAACGCGCGCCGCGCGGGACATGCCGACGCACCGTCGGTGCGCCGCGATCCTGTCCCGCATGGCGGGCCGAGGCGTCGTTGTTTGTCCGAAAATTTTCCAAACTGCAGCGGCACGCCACGTGCTGCGACTGCGATTCGCTTGCGGCGGCTTGAGCCGCCCGATATCGTTCCATCCAATCAAACAATGCATGCACACGGGGAGGAACTTATGAAGGGCCGACTCCACTCTCGTCTCGTTGGCGCGCTTGCGCTGATGGCGCTGGTTGCATCGACCGGCAGCGGCCGGGCGGCGACGCTGCTCAAATTTGCGATGCCCGGCTCGCCGCACGATCAGCATTATCAGGAAGTGCTGATCCCCTGGGCGAAGAAGGTCGAGCAGGATTCCAAGGGCGACGTCAAAGTCCAGTTCTTCGTCGGGCCGCGCCTCGCCAACTTCCACAACATGCTCGATCGCATGCTCAACGGCGTGGTCGATATCGGCTTCGGCCTGCTCGGTCCGACCGGCCATCCGTTCCCGCGCACCGACGTCGCGCAATTACCGTTCATCAGCGGCGATCCGGCCGAGGTCGCGCCGGCGCTGTGGACGCTCTATGCCAACGGCATGATCGCCGAGGAATACAAGCGCTGGAAGGTGCTGGCGCTGTTCGCCTTCCCCGGCATCCAGATCCACACCAACATCCCGGTCGACGGCATGGCCGATCTCAAGGGCCGCAAGCTTGCCGTCACCTCGAAGATCCTGGCGGAGACGCTGACCGCGCTCGGCGGCACGCCGGTGTCGATGGCGCCGCCCGACCAGTATCAGGCGATCAGCAACGGCGTGCTGCAGGGCAATTTCATGCCGTGGACCGGCGTCGACGACTTCAAGATCTACGAGGTCGCCAAGCATCACCTGGAGACCAATCTCGGCGTCGCCACCGCCTACATCATGATGAGCAAGGCGAGCTACGACAAGCTGTCGCCCGCCGGCAAAAAGGCGATCGACGAGAATTCCGGCCTCGGCTTCTCGCGCGCGCTCGGCAACAACACCAGCATGCACGGCATCGAGACCGCCAAGCGCATCGGCGCGCTGCCCGGCCAGACCATCAAGCCGCTGAGCGCCGAGCAGAAGGTGTTGTGGAAGAAGGTGCTGCAGCCGGTCACCGATCACTGGGTGAAAGGGACGCCCGACGGCGCCAAGATCCTCGCCGCCTACAAGGAGCAGATCGAGAAATACAAGAACGCCAAATAGGCGCTGCGATCGGGCGCGTGGCGAGGCGTGTCTTAACCCGCCCCTGGAAGGGGAGGGTCGCACGCGGAAGGCGAGCGGGGTGGGGTGAACGGGCTCGCTTCGCGAATCACCCCCTCCCGACCCGCCTTCGCTAAAGCTTCGGCGGGTCGACCTCCCCCCTCCAGGGGAGGTGAAGCGTGATCAGAGTTTAGCGAGTGCCCTTGAACGACATCCTGGACTATCTCGATGCGCGCTGCGTCGCCCTCTCCCGGCGCATCGCGTTCATCGGCGTCTTCGGCATGCTGGCGGTGACCGCGCTCACCACGGCGGATGTGCTCTCGCGCTGGCTCTATGGCGGCTCGGTGCCGGGTCTCAACGAGGTGCTGGCGATGGGGCTTGCCGTCACCATCGCCTCGACCTTTCCGGCCGGCGCTGCCGGCCGCATCAATCTGGCGGTCGATATCCTCGCCACCCGCTTCGGCGTGCGCGCCTTGTTGTGGCTGCGCGCCGCCGGCGCGTTTTTCCTGCTCATCCTCTATGTGCTGATCGCCTGGCGCTTCACCGTCTACGCCGGCGAATTGTCGCGGCGCGGCGTCACCACGGTGATCCTGCTCTGGCCGCAGGCGCCCTTCATCTACGCCGTCGGCGTCTTCCTCGGCCTCACCTCCGTCGTGCAGTTGGTGGTGGCGCTGGTCGACCTGCGCAACGCGCTCGCCGGGCGCGTGACCATCGCGGCGGCGGGCTTTTCCGATTTCATGGAAACCGACGCGCCGAGCGGTGAGGCTGCCCGCGTCGGCAATCGCGTGCTGGTGCCGGCCTCGATCCTGGCCATCGCGCTCACCGTCCTCCTGGTCTTTGCCGCGCGCGCGGTCGCGCCGGCGCTGAGCGCGGAGGCGTTGGCGCATGGCGCGGTGTTCGGCGTCGGGCTGTTCCTGCTGATGTGGGGCCTGGTGCTGCTCGCCTTTCCGCTCGGCGCCGCCATGGCGCTGGTCGGCCTGTTCGGCACGGCGATGCTGACCGGCGTCGATCCGGCGCTCAGCGTCTTGGCGACGGAGCCCTCGACCTTCCTCACCAACGAGCAGGTGGCGACGCTGCCGCTGTTCCTGATGATGGGCAGCTTCGCCGTGGCCGCCGGCTTATCCAGCGACATCTACAATCTGGCGCACAAGCTGGTCGGCCATTTCCGCGGCGGCGTGGCGCTCGCCACCATCGGCGGCTGCGGCGCCTTCGGCGCGCTCACTGGCTCGTCCATGGCGACCGCGGCGACCATCGGCCGCGTGGCCTTGCCGGAAATGAATGCGCGCGGCTATTCGCTGCAGCTCGCCACGGGCTGCGTCGCCGCCGGCGGCACGTTGGGCGCGCTGGTGCCGCCCTCGGTGCCGCTCATCTTCTATGCGCTGCTCACCAACCAGTCGATCGGCATCCTCTTCGTCGCCTCCTTCCTGCCGGCGCTCCTGGCCATCGTGCTCTACATGGCGACCGTGTTGACCTATGCCTGGGTATCGCCAACCTCGGTGCCGCCCGATTCGAGCCGCGTCAGCCTGGGCGAGCTGGGGCGGGCGCTGCGCAAGTCCTGGGCGGTGCTGGCGCTGTTCGTGATGGTGCTCGGCGGACTCTATGGCGGCGTGTTCACCGCCACCGAATGCGCCGCCTTCGGGGCGAGTGGCGCGTTCCTGGTGGCGCTGCTGCGCGGCAAGCTGCGCCACGGCAATTTCATCCGCGTCATGGGCGAGACCACCGCCACCACCGCGATGCTCTATATCCTGATCTTCGGCGCGGTGAACTTCTCCTTCTTCATGGGCCTCACCGGCACGCCGGAAATCCTCACCGAATTCTTCGCCAACCTGCATCTGCCGCCGGTCGGCTCCATCTTCGTGCTGCTCTTCATCTACATCGTCCTCGGCGCGGTGATGGATTCCTTCCCGGTCATGCTCATCACCGTGCCGATCATCACGCCCTTCATCCAGCACCTCGGCTACGATCTCATCTGGTGGGGCATCGTGATGATCTGCGTCATGGAGACCGGCATGATCACGCCGCCCTTCGGCCTCAACGTCTTCATCATGAAGAGCATCGGCGGCTCCAACCTGCGCCTGACCACGGTGTTCAAGGGCGTATTGCCCTTCGTCGTCGCCGACCTGATCAAGCTGGTGCTGCTGGTGCTGTTCCCGGCCATCGCCATCTGGCTGCCCAAGACCATGGGGCAGTAACCTTGCTTTCGCTTCTCCTGACCACAATGGACGTTGCATCATGACCTCGCAGACAGCCCCCTCGCGCCGACGTTCGCTCGACATCCACGCGCATATGATCGTTCCCGAGATCATGGCCTGGGCCAAGGGTCACGGCGTCACCAATGTCGAGCCGCCGGCCGAGCGCATCACCGAGGCCATGCGCAAGGAGACCGTCGCCTGGGGCGAGCGCAACGGCACCATCATGCGCGACATCGGCCTGCGCCTCGAAGCCATGGACCGCACCGGCGTCGACGTGCAGGCGCTGTCGCTCTCGAGCGTGATGTCGCCGACCTGCTGGGCGCCGCCCAAGGAGGCCTTGCAGAAGCAGCGGCAGGTCAACGACCGCATCGCCGAGATGATGGCGCAGCATCCCACGCGCTTCAGCGGCCTCGGCGAGATCCCGTTGCACGATCCCGCGCTCGCCATCGCCGAGATGCGGCGCTGCATGGAGGACCTCGGCTTCATCGGCGTGCAGGTGTCGAGCACCGCCGGCGAGTGGGAGCTCGGCGACAAGGCGCTATGGCCGGTCTGGGAGAAGGCGGAGGAACTGGGCGCGCTGGTCTATCTGCATCCCTCGGGCTCCACCGACCGGCGCCAGTCTTATTGGCAGATCTGGAACTCGATCGGCCAGCCCTTCGAGGAGGCCATGGCCATGGCCTCGCTGATGTATGAGGGCGTGCTCGACGCCTTTCCGAAGCTGAAGATCTGCGTCGCGCATGGCGGCGGCTATCTGCCCTATTACATCGGCCGCCTCGATCGCAATTACCTCGAGAAGCCCTATACCAGGGTCAACATGACGCGCACGCCGAGCGAATATCTGAAGTGTTTCTACTACGATAGCTGCGTCTACAACGTCGATATCCTGGAATATCTCGTGGGCAAGGTCGGCGCCGATCGCGTGATCCTCGGCTCCGATTTTCCGGTCGGCGAGGAAGAGCCGGTGGACTTCGTCAGGAAGTCGACGCGCCTGTCCGATGCCGACAAGGAGAAGATCATCTGCGGCAACGCCGCCGAGCTCTTCCGCGTGCCGGCGGCGGCGTGAACGCGTCGCGTTTCTGGGCCCCTGACTTCATCCAGTCGTCACCGCGAAGGCGCGGACCGAGTTGACCTCGGTCTTATGTAGCGCTCCAATTCGCGTTGATATCCGAGGCTCCTGGCTATTGGAGCGAGCAGCCACGACTCGATATTCGTCCTGCGCGAAGCAGATCTTATACTCTTTCGGAAATAGCGATGAAGAATGGTGCGGCGCAGAAGAGTGGGCATGCCAAACTCATTGGTCTTTCCGTCCCTCGACCATCCGATCAAGACTTCGAAGAACTCCTGCATTTGTAGCGCCGGCCGGTATTCTTCAATTGCGTGGACCTCATCACCCGTTTCGTTTCGCTGGAAGTGCAGAACGCCCGCTGGAATCGTAACGGTCTCCCCCGCTCCAATCTTTCTGTCAACACCATCGAGTGTGCACGTCAGAGTCCCAGAGACAACATTGATTGTCATCTCTTGATTTGGATGGCAATGGACATCTGCAATCGCAGCATAAGGCGACATCCGATAGTCCATCTGGAAAAGCTCGCCTTGGGTTTCCTCTCCAGTTTTCAAGAACGTAATTGTCTCGCCAGTCCTCGGATTTCGAAACGTTCTGTCGCTCATGACGTCCTCCACAGACGTTTATTAAGCGTCATTCTGAACCGGGTTTGTAGAGCGAATTATAGATCGCCACGGCACAAAACTGAATATCTGGCAGCTGGCTAGGAGTTGTCCGAAACTTTGCGCTCGATCGATTTTCGCCGACGACGTCAGTACCGACCGGCGTAATCGCCAAGTCTTATTGCGCTTCGAAGTGGAAGAGTTGAAGTAGGTCCATCGGATCGACGAAGATTGGTTGCGCATCCGCGAACCCGGCCTGACGCCCAAGCTCGCACCAAACGGCTGTCGTTTCGGGAAAGTCGCAGGTGGAGATGTGATGCCATATTTCATCCCATTCGATCGGCGACAACACAGTCCACAGGGGCTTGGCCGTTCGCATGAAACGGTCGAGAAACGCAGCGCGGTCCTCGTTCGCCCGGCGCGCCGGTTCGTAGAGCAGAAAAATCCCCCGCAGTCCAATCGAGCGTCGAATCGCCTTCATCAAGCTCAGCTTGTCATCGGTCGATAAGTGATGGAGCGAGAGGCCGCACCATACCGCGTCCGCATGCTCCGGCCGGCGCGTCATCGCCTCCACGAAATCTGAGTGGTCGAGATCGACCTCGAAAGGCACGTCGGCGAGATTGGCCGCGGCGAGGTCGAGGGCCTGTTGCGACAGGTCGATGCCGTGATAGTGACGAATTTTGGTTCCGGTCAGTGTAGGTTTCATCATGCTGGCGTCGCCGCATGCAATGTCGAGAATGCAGAAAGGCGCCGTGAATGTCTCGTTCAAGGTTTGTCGAAGGATGCCGCTGACCTCGCGATGAGCCAGGCAATTGCCATCGATAAGCTTTCGGTAGGTCATCCATTGCTTCTGGAATTGCGCCATCGCCGCGGCGTCCACCACGGCGCCGGATGGCTGAAACTGATGGATGTAGATGTTGACCACGTTGAGCTACCTTCTTCTACGTAGCGTCGTAATAGCATAGCGGAACACGATATATATTATATACGAATTCCCATGACTTGAAATTGCTCAACTCGCACGAGTTGACGCCATAGTCAGCCGAAGGCTGGTGCAACAAATGGATAGGCGTCATTCCAATGACCGGCGGGCCCGTCGCGTCGGCCCACCATAACTATCCGGTTTTAGTAAATTTCAATACCGGGACACTTCGAATTTCCGCTTGCGTGGGACTGAGGGCAGTATGACCCGACGCTACCTCTCAATGAATCATCGTCGACGGCAGCCACAGCGCAAGCTGCGGAATGGCGACGACCAGCGCCAGCTTGATCAGGTCGGCGACGACGAAGGGCAGTACCCCGCGGAATATCGTGCCGAGGGGCACGTCCTCGCCGGCAATGCCTTTCAGCACGAAGACGTGGATGCCGAAGGGCGGCGAGATGAGCCCGGTCTCCAGCACCATCAGCATCACCACGCCCCACCAGATCAGGTCGTAGCCCATGCCCATGACCAGCGGCACCACGATCGGAATGGTGATGAACAGCACCGAATGCGAATCCATGATCGCGCCGAGCATCAGATAGACGATCAAAATGAAGATGATGATCACGATGGAGGGCAGCGAGACGCCCTCGATCAGCGACGCCATCTGCTCGGGCAGGCCGGTGACGCCGACGAAGAAAGAGAAGGTGAGCACGCCGGAGATGATCAGGTAGATCATCGCGGTGGTGGCGGTGGTCTCGCCCATGACCTGGAAGATCGTGTTGCGTGTGATCTTGCCGCGCGCCAACGCGAACAGGAAGGCGGCGCCGACGCCGACCGCCGCCGCCTCGGTCTCCGTATAGATGCCGCTGTAGATGCCGCCGACCACCAGTACCAGCAGCAGAATGGCGCCCCAGGCCTTCTTGAAGGCGCCGATGAGCTCGGGCAGCGTCGCCCGCCCGGTCTTCGCCGGCGTCGCGTTCGGCACCAGCCGCACATAGATCATCACCGTGATCATGTAGAGGCAGACGGCGAGCGCCGCCGGCACCACGGCGGCGACGAACAGGATGCCGATCGATTGCTCGGTCAAGAGCGCGTAGAAGATGAGCGGGATCGACGGCGGCACCAGCGCGCCGAGCGTGCCGCCGGCGGCGACGCAGCCGGTGGCAAGGCCGACCGAATAGCCGCGCGCGCTCATTTCCGGCAGCGCCACGCGGCCGATGGTGGCGACGGTCGCCAGCGACGAGCCGGTGAGTGCGCCGAAGCCGCCGCAGCCGCCGATGGTCGCCAGCGCCAGCCCGCCGCGGCGGTGCGACAGCAGCGTGTGCGCGAGCTCGTAGATGTCGCTCGACAGGCCGGCGACGACCGCGAAGCTGCCCATCATCAGGAACATTGGCAGCACGGCGACCTGTGAATTGGTGAGGAACTGCACCGCCTCATTGCCGAGCACGCTCAGCGCCGGATTGGGATCGATCATCAGCATGGTGCCAGCGAGGCCGAGCAGGCCCATGGCCGCGGTCAGCGGCACGTAGATGACCATCAGGCCCCAGAGGACGAGCATCACAATGACCGTGAAGGTCACCGGGTTGCCGCGCGCCAGCTCGGTCAAGGCGGGGAAGGCGGCGACGCCCGCGAAAAACAGCACCGCCGTCACGGCGAGGACGGCGAGCGCGGCGATGGTCAGCGGACCGTTGGCCACGTGCACGCCGGTGCGGGCGCTGGCGCCGGTCTCGCTCTGCACGATGCTCCAGCCGGGTGGCTCCGGCATCCCGGCGATCGCGTATTTGACGGCGACCAGGAGGGCGGCAACCTGCACCACCGCGCTGACCGCGAGGAAGAACGCGACGCAGGCGATGATCGGCCCCATCGGGATGCTGAGATAGAGCGTGACCGCGTTGCGGCCCATCAGATCGGCGGCGTATTCGCCGATGCGCCAGGACAGCAGCGCGTAGAACAGGAGCAGCGCCACCGCGCCAATGAGCTTCAGTCGCGCCAGCGCGCGCGGGCTGAGGCGGCGGCTGAGGAAGTCGACGGTGAGGTTGACGCGCTGCGCCGCGCCCGCCGGGAAGGTCGCCGAGATGGCGACGGCAAGCCCCATCGACAGGATTTCGTTGAAGCCCGAGATCGGCGCGTTGAACAGCCAGCGCAACAGCACGTCGGCGACGGTGCCGAAGGCCAGGAGCAGCATCACGGTGACGCCGGCAAAGGCGATGCGGCGCGTCAGCGAAATCATGCTCCGGTCGAGCGAATCGAGGAATTCGCCGAGCGCGAATGCGGAGCCGGCTTCGCTTGACGTGGTCAATACCCTGTCCGCCGTTAGAGGCAAACTTGCTTGCGCTGCGCCGGAGGGCCGGCCGGCGCCGTGGCCGGCCGGTCGTTCGTGGTCACGGTTATTTCTTCGCCTGGCTGCGGTAGTCCTTGATGCCGTCCTGGAAGGCCTTGAGGATGTTCTCGCCGTCCGGATTTTTCTTCACCCAATCGGCCACCACCGGGTGGGTCACCTCTTCCCACTTTTTTTCCTGCTCGGGCGAGAGCTCGTTGGTCGATTTCGCGACCATCGCGCGCGCCGAGTTCCAGTAGGCGTCGGTCGCCTTGCCGGTGATCTCCGACAGCGGCAGGTACGAATACTTGTCGATCGCCGCCTTCGCCTCGGCGGGGAGCGAATCGTACTTCTTCTTGTTGATGAACATCAGCGCGGTGGCGGCGCCGAGCGGCTCGTCGAGATGGTGGCTGGTCACCTCGTTGATCTTGAAGATGCGCATGCCGGTGAACGGCATCAGCGCGCCGCCGGCGATGCCGCGGCTGATCGCCTCGTAGGTGTCCGGCGGGGTGAAGGTCACCGGGACGCCGCCCAAAAGCTTGACGATGTTGGAGGTCGACACGTTCGAGGTGGCGATCCGCATGCCTTTCACGTCCTCGAGCGAGGTGACCTTCTTCTTGGTATGCAGCGCCGCGTTGGGGAAGGTCCAGATCGCCAGCGGCTTGACCTGGTCGAATTCGTCATTGGCCAGCCCCTTGGCGTAGAGCTTCCACAGCGAATAGGCGGCCTCGGTCGAGTCCTTCGACTGGAACGGCAGTTCGGCGACGTCGAGCTTCTTGAACTTGCCGTTGGTGAAGGCGGTGAGGATGAAGCCGATATCGGCGACGCCGTCGACCACGCGGTCGTAATTGACTTTGAAGTTGCCCAGCGTGCCGCCGACGTAAAGCTGGATCTTCAGCGTCCCCTTGGACGCGGCCTCGACATTCTTGATCCAGGGCCGGAAGACGTTGTTGTGCAGGAAGGAGGGCGGCGGCGCCGGCGAATTGAACTTCAGCGTGACCGGCGCGGCCAGGACCGGCGTTGCCAGCAGCGCCGCGGCCAGGGCGACGCCTACGACTTTCCCGTACATACATTCCTCCTTTTTGAGCGCTTCATCCCGGCACGGTTGTTTTTTTGAGACGCGCTGTCGCGATCCGGTGCGGATCAATCAGCGGCGGTGGCGATCCGATGTCGCCTTCGATCGTTGCGGATGATTGCGAGCGCTCCGGACCTTGTCAACACAATAGCAGGTCGGCGGCTCTGTCCCGGCTGGCGGTTCGCGTTTTGCCGTCGCGATGAACGGTCGATGCCGGCTTTTTCGTTTGCGTGCCGGCCCGCATCGTGGGATGGCGCAGGCCTGTTTGAAGCGCGCCGGGCAAGAGTTTAAGATAAGACCGATTGCAAAATCGACGTCTCCCGCCCCTCCGACATCGACCGAGTGCACGAGCCATGACGCCGCTCGAGAATCCGTACAACCCGCCGCCGCAATACGATGCCCCCATCGTCTGCGACACGATCGCCGAGCAGCGCGACGTCATGGTGCCGATGCGCGACGGCAAGCATCTGTGCATCGACATCTACCGGCCCGACATGGCCGGCCGCTTCCCGGCGCTGCTCGCCATCGCCCCGCACAACAAGGAATACCAGACGCCGGAATTCGCGCATGCGGCGCAATGGCTGCAGCCGGCCTGGTCGCGCATGTGGTTCGGCGGCGCCGAGGGCGGCGACACCGACTTCCTGGTGCGGCGCGGCTACGTGCACATCTGCGGCAATGTGCGCGGCACCGGCAAGTCGGACGGCGGCGGCTCCGACGCATGGGATTTCTACGATCTGATCGAGTGGATCGCCAAGCAGCCCTGGTGCGACGGCAATGTCGGCATGATCGGCATCTCCGCCTTCGGCGGCGCGCAGTTCGCCGCCGCCGCGCAGCAGCCGCCCTCGCTGAAGGCGATCTTCCCCTACGATTCCATGGGCTGCTTCGGGCAGTGGGGTTTCCGCGACTTCTATCCCGGCGGCATGATCCACACCATGGTGTTTCTGCTCGACGGCGGCGCGGTCTATCACGTCAACCGGGGCCAGCCGGGCGCGTTGCCTGCCGAAGAGAACAAGAAATGGGAAGAGGCGACCGGCAATCCCGACTACATGATGTATCCGAACATCTTCAACGTGCTGGTCGAGAAGGGCCAGACCATGCCGCTGGTCTACGAGACCCTGCTCAACCCCTATGACTCCGACGACATCGTCGCCAAGACCGAAGAGCAGTTCAAGAAGATCAAGATTCCCTTCTACACCGGCACCGGCTGGTACGCTTACAGTTACAAGCTGCATCTGCAGGGCTCGCAGCAATGGTTCCAGAACGTGCACGGCGTGCCGAAGAAAATGCTGCTCACCGGCCCGGCGCATCTCGAGCGCCCGTTCCATGATTTCCACGGCGAGATCCTGCGCTGGTACGACCATTGGCTCAAAGGCAAGGAGACCGGCGTCCTCGAGGAGCCGCCGGTCAAGGTTTGGGTCATGGGCGAGAACAAGTGGCGCACTGGCGACGACTGGCCGCTGCCCGAGACGCATTGGAGCAAGCTTTATCTGTCGAGTTGGGGCCGGCTGCGCCCCGAACCTTTCACCGCCGGTTCGCGCGACGGGCGCAGCGAGCCCGACAGTTTCGCGCAGATGCCGCCGACGCAGACCAACGAGATCGCGCGCCTGCGCTATATGAGCGACCCGCTGCCGGAAGATACGCTGGTCATCGGCCCCATGGCGCTTTATCTGCACGCCGCCATCGACCAGGATGACACCAATTGGATCATCGTGGTGAAGGATGTCGGCCCCGACGTCTCGGTGCGCACCGCGCGGCCGGGCGAGGTCGACATCCCGGACGATCTGGCCGAGCGCGAGCTCACCCGCGGCTGGCTCAAGGCCTCGCACCGCGCCGTCGATCCTGAGCGTTCGACGCCCTGGCGGCCCTGGCATCCGCTCACCCGCAAGGCGCAGCAGAAGATCGTACCGGGCGAGATCAACGAATATGCGATCGAGATCCTGTCGACCGCCAACATGTTCAAGGCCGGCCATCGCATCTGCATCGACATCACCAGCATGGATCTGCCGAGCGGGCTTGCCGGCGCGCATGACGTCGAATACGCGCCCTATCACATCTGCAGCAGCAGGACGGTGGTGCACAAGATCTATCACGACACCGCGCACCCCTCGCATCTGCTGCTGCCGATCATCCCGGTGAAATAACCGCATCGGCGTTTGGGGGGAGACACGTTGATACCGGCAAAACCCGCGCCTGAGGACATCGCCGCCTTGCGCGTGGCCGACCCCGATCCAGTGATCGTGATGCATCCGATCCCGACCCCCGGCAGCCGGCCCTACATCATCACGCCGAGCCGCAGCGGCCATCTCTGGTTCTGCGAGAGCGGCACCGCCAAGGTCGGCCGCTTCGATCCCGACGATGGTGAGTTCGCCGAGTTCGCGCTGCCGACCAAGGACTGCCGGCCGATCGGCATCATCGAGGGCGCCGACGGCAATCTCTGGTTCACCGAGCGCGCTGCCGGCAAGATTGGCCGCATAACGCCGGACGGCGCCATCACCGAATTCGCCCTGCCGCAGCGCGACTGCGGGCCGGACGGCATCGCGCTCGGACCCGACGGCAATGTCTGGTTTTCGCAGAACGAGGCCGACCGCGTCGCGTCGATGAGCCCGCAGGGCAAGCTCACCGAGTATGCCAAGGGCTTCAGCCCCGGCTGCGGGCCGCTGGCGCCGGCCGTGCGCGACGGCGCGGTGTGGTTCAGCGAGGCGCGCGGCAACGCCGTCGCCCGCGTTGCGCGCGACGGCCGCGTCACGGAATTTCCCATTCCCTCCGCCGACGCGCAGCCGCGCGCCATGGTGACGCATCCCGACGGTCATATCTGGTTCGTCGAAACCGGCGCGAATGCGCTCGGCCGCATCGACCGCGCCGGCGCCATTGTCGAGTTCAAGGTGCCGACGCCGCAGGCCTCGCTGCGCGGCGTCACGGTCACCGCCAACGGCGAGCTGTGGTTCACCGAAAATGCCGCCAATAAGATCGGCCGCATGAATACCGCCGGGCAGGTGCTCGGCGAATATGCGATCCCGACGCCCGCCTGCGGGGCGCGCTGCATCGTGGCGGTCGCGGACGGGCGCTTGTTCTTCACCGCGCATGATTCCGGCGAGATCGGCGAGGTCATTCCCCACCGGGCGCACCCGGGCGGATAAAAAAGGAGACGTTGCGTGAAGGTCGAGACCATTGGCTATGCGATCCCGGGGCATCGGTTTTCCGGCGCGCTGATCTATGACGATGCGGCGGCGCGCCAGCCGATGCTGCTGATGGCGCCGAACTGGCTCGGCGCCGGCGCGGCCGCGATCGAGCGCGGCACGCTGCTCGCGAAGCGCGGCTATGTCGTCTTCGTCGTCGACATGTATGGCGAGAAGATCCGCCCCTCCGGGCCGCCGGAGGCCGCGCCGCTTGCCGACGCGCTGCGCGCCGATGCGGACGAATCGCGCCGCCGCATCAACGCGGCGCTAACCACGTTCCGCGACGAGGTAAAGAAGCGCGGCGTCGGCGATGCCGGCCGGCAGGCGGCCATCGGCTTCTGCTTCGGCGGCGGCAATGTGCTGGAGCTGGCGCGCGCCGGCGCCGACCTGCAGGCGGTGGTCTCGGTGCATGGCGACCTCACCAGCCCCAAGCCGGCGGCGGCCGGCGACATCAAGGCGGCGGTGCTGGCGCTGCACGGCGCGGCCGATCAGGTCTCGCCCAAGAGCCAGCGCGATGCCTTCGAGGCGGAGATGACGGCGGCGGGCGTCACCTGGCGCATGCTGCTCTTCGGCGGTGTGATCCACGCCTATACCGATGTCGGCGCCGACGTCCCCGGCATTGCCCGCTATGACGAGCCGGCAAGCCGCGTGAGCTATGACACCGCCGACGCCTTCATCGCCGACGCCTTCGCCAAGCGCCTGTAGGGCACTTCGCCTCTCCCCGCGTGCGGGGAGAGAGTCTGCCCCCGACTTGATCGCGGATCGCCTTGCGGCGCGGCGCGCGCGCAAGCGTAGAGTTGCCGCGACTTGGATGTGGTGGAGCGTAGTGTCCCGCGGCTAATCCGCGTCCAGCGCGCGAGCCGGCATTCCTTAAACGCCCCGGCCGGGGCGCGGTCATTAAGCAAGAGCTTGGCGGCGACGTATCGCATACACAACGGCATTCCAAACGACGGAAACGCCGAGGGCGACGATGAGGGCCGCACCGGATCCAAGCGGCACCGCGAGAAGATGCAAGGCGAGCAAAGCCAAGCCAAATCCGGCCAGAGCGGGAACGGCGTTCGCCAACACGGCTGCCGTGGCGGGTCCGCCAACGCGGCGATGCAGAATGAGCATAATGCTGGCGTAGATGACCGGGAACACAGCAAGCACGCCGCTTTTGCCGCGCAGTTCAACCCCGACGCCGTGCAAGCAGCGGTGAAGGCGGTCCAAAGCAAGGAGATCGGCTACGCCGAGTTTCTGCGGCGGATCATGGAGGCGGGATGCTCCAGCTACCAGGTATTCTTCGGCGGTCGCAAGGCCATGTATTTTGGTCGTGACGGCGCATTTTATACCGAGCCATTCCCGGCGGCCGCAAAGTAGGCCCCGCGGGCGGGGCAAACGTCGCTGCATGGGCCGCGACGTTCGTCTGTGGCCAACAGGCGCCATATGCTCACGTCGCACTTGGGTCAGAATCGGCGGCCGGCGCTCGTCCGCATTAGGTCCGGGATGGCTCAAGATACCCGACGCCTGCCTCCCTCCCGCCTGAATGGCGGAATGGGCCAAAAGCAAATAACCGCGGGCGCGGTCGGATTGTCCGCCACAAGCAAGCAATCAGCTAACTTGAACTGCTGATGTCATCACTTTGCAATGGTAGCATTTTACAATTCTGCACTGTTACCCACAATCGAGCAATGTCCTGATCAATAAGGTGTAACCATTTTAACGCCATATAAGGGTTAAGCGCATTATTTGAACCTCATCAAGTTAGATATCCGCTGATGCCCCCCAAATCTTTAGTGTCGGGCCGCATCTTCCTTATGACCGAGGAAGCATTTGCGGCATGAACAAATCCGTGTGAAACGCGACGCTGCCGACGTTTAGAATTGCGAAGGCAATCCAGACATGACCGCAATTATTCACAGACCGAATTTTCAGCGCGGTGATGATATCATTTCGGAAAGCCGCTGGCGGGAATTTCTCGACGAGGTTCGCGTCTACGGCGAAAAAATGGAGCAAGAAATACGCTCACTGCGTGAGAACGGTGAACTGCTGCTGACCATCATCAATTTGATACCGGTCTCGTTTTTTGTGAAGGATCACAAAAGCCGCTTTTTTCTAATGAATCGTGCCTGCGAAGAGCAATGGGGAATGTCTTTCGCGGACCTGCGCGGAAACGATGCGAGCCAATTTTTTCCTCCTGAACAGATGGAACAGTTTTTGGCCAAGGATCGATTGATCTTCGAAGGTCGCAAGCCGATGGAATTCGAGGAGACATTCTGGAACGCCGCTATGAAAGCCAATCGGATCGGCTACACGTTCAAGCTGCCCATGTATGACGCGAGCGGCGACCCGCAATATCTCATCTGCGTAACTATCGACATTACGGAACGCAAACTTGCGCAAGCCGCACTACTCGCCAGCGAAAAGAAATTGCAGGCTTTGGCTACAACCGATTTCCTCACAAAACTGCCAAACCGTCGAAAATTTATTGCCCGGCTCAAAGTAGAATTTGAGAGAGCGCGGCGATTTGGAAACCAGCGCTTTTCGGTCTTAGTGCTCGATCTCGACTGTTTCAAGCGGGTCAACGATACGTATGGCCACGCTGTGGGCGACGCAGTGTTGCAACACTTCGCTCAACTTTTGCGCAAAGCTCTTCGTAAAATCGACATGGCGGCAAGGGTGGGCGGAGAAGAATTCGCCGTCATCCTGCCGGGTTCCGATTTGGCTGCGGCCCGAATATGGGCGGAGCGGCTACGTGAGATCGTGGCCAAGACTTCGCTCGTTCACGACGGAAAGACCATCTCGACGACGGTCAGTATTGGTGCCGCCACCATAGTTCCGAGCGATTCTGAGGCCGATATGACGCTCGTTCGAGCCGATGAGGCACTCTACCGTGCGAAAGCAAATGGGCGCAATCGGGTGGAGATGGCAGCCGATCAATCGGGTGCACGCCTGTCAGCCTCCTAGATGGCGTCCGGACAGCTTGAATGTCCGCCTCGGGTCAAGCTGTGACTTGGCCGGGTCGTTGAAGCGCTTCCTCTTTTCCCCCAGGACCGGATGTGCGGCCAGCTCGTAAAAGGGCTTGACCTCCCGGATCGGATTACAGAAGGGTTGGAAGCGCCTTCGCTTAAGGTGATAGCCAATTTTTGCTGCTTGCAAATCCCGCTGAATCGCGGAAGCTGGGCGCACCGGGGGCAATAAGAAGGCGGCGCATTTCCCATCAGCCGTCCCGTGACCGCGGTTATCGGGAGACTGTGGGAAAATGGGCAATTCCCTGACGATCACGCACAATCGGCGCCTGATCGCGCCGGCGCTGCTGGCTTTGGCCGCGCTGACCGGCTGCGGCGAGAAGAACACCTACGTGGCGCCGCCTCCGCCCAAGGTCACGGTGGCCGCGCCCATCCAGCGTTCCGTCACCGATTACCTCGAAGCCACCGGCAACAGCGCCGCGGTCAATAGCGCCAACCTGGTCGCGCGCGTTTCCGGCTTCGTGCAGAGCATCGATTACAAGGACGGCGATGAGGTCGCCAAGGGCAAGGTGCTGTTCGTCATCGAGCCGGAGCCCTATGACCTCAAGCTCAAGCAGGCGCAGGCCGCGCAGGCGAGCGCGCAAGCCACCCTCAAGCAGGCTCAGCTCGACTACGACCGGCAGGCCAAGCTCGTCACCAGCGGCTCGGTGTCGAAATCGACACTCGACAACGCCACCGCCACCCGCGACAACGCGCAAGGCTCGCTGCAACAGGCCGAGGTCAACACCAAGCTGGCGGCGATCAATGTGCAATATGCGCATGTGGCGGCGCCCTTTACCGGCATCGTCACCGCCCGCCAGGTTTCCGTCGGCGACTATGTCGGCGGCAGCGGCTCGCCGACCGTGCTGGCGTCCATCGTCCAGCTCAACCCGATCTATGTGAATTTCAGCATCAGCGAGCGCGACGTGCTGCGCATCCGCGCCGAGATGCGCCGGCTCGGGCTGACGCCGGCCGACCTGAAGAAGGTCCCCGCCGAGGTCGGTCTGCAGACCGAGAGCGGCTATCCCCATCACGGTACGCTCGACTATGCCTCGCCGACGGTGGATGCCTCGACCGGCACGCTCACCGTGCGCGCCATCCTCGCCAACGAAAAGCACGTGCTGCTGCCGGGCATGTTCGTGCGCGTGCGGGTGCCGATCGGCAAGGAGGACAAAGCGCTGCTGGTGCCGGACGTCGCGCTCGGCGCCGACCAGAGCGGGCGCTACCTGCTGGTGGTCAACAAGGACGACGTGGTCGAGCAGCGCAAGGTCGAGATCGGCCCGCAGCGCGGCGCGCTGCGGGTGATCGAGAAGGGGATATCCGCCGGCGACCGCGTCGTCGTCAGCGGCATCCAGCGCGCGATCCCCGGCCAGAAGGTGTCGCCGCAGGCCGCTCAAGCATCGTCGGCGCCGAAAAAGTGATGGTCGCTGACATGATTTGCACGGCGCGATCCAAACTCCGTTCGTTCCCGCACTCGGGTCCGGCCTTCGGCCGGCCCGAGCACAGGCTCCAGCGGGAACCCAAGGCCAAGATCACGGTGTCGGCGACGATTGCACTGGGGCCCCGCTTGCGCGGGGACGAACGGCGGTAGGCAATGTTCTCGAAATTCTTCATCGAGCGGCCGGTCCTCTCCAACGTCATCGCCATCCTCATCGTGGTGATCGGCGCGGTGGCGGTGTTCTCGCTGCCGGTGGCGCAATATCCCGACGTGGTGCCGCCGACCGTGCAGGTGACCACGCGCTATCCAGGCGCCAGCGCCAAGACCGTCATCGACACCGTGGCCTTGCCGATCGAGCAGCAGGTCAACGGCGTCGAGAACATGCTCTATATGCAGTCCTACGCCGCCGACGACGGCACCTATTCGCTGACCGTGACCTTCAAGATCGGCACCGACCTCAACTTCGCGCAGGTACTGGTGCAAAACCGCGTGTCGAGCACGCTGTCGTCGCTGCCAAGCGCGGTGCAGGCGCAGGGCGTGGTGGTGCAGAAGAAATCGACCGCCATCCTGCAGATCATCGCGCTCACCTCGTCCGACAATCGCTACGACAGCCTCTATCTCGCCAATTACGCCACCATCAGCCTCAAGGACGACATCGCCCGCCTGCCCGGCGTCGGCAATGTCGTCGTGTTCGGCGCCGGCCAATACGCCATGCGCGTCTGGCTCGATCCAAACAAGATGAAGGCGCGCGGCCTTAACGTCCAGGACGTGATCAACTCGCTGCAGCAGCAGAACACGCAGGTGACCGCCGGCCAGATCGGCGCGCCGCCGGCGCCCAACGGCGTCGCCTTCCAGTACACGCTCAACGTCGCCGGCCGGCTCGACGACCCGGCGCAGTTCGCCAATGTCATCGTCAAGACCGGTTCGAACGGCGAGATCACCCGCGTCCGCGATATCGGCCGTGTCGCGCTCGGGGCGCAGACCTACGGCCAGGTGTTCCAGCTCGACGGCAAGCCATCCGCCGGATTGGCGGTGTTCCAGTCGCCCGGCGCCAACGCGCTCGACGTGGCGACCGAGGTGAAGGCGCGCATGACCGAGCTCGCCAAGCGCTTTCCGCAGGGGCTGACTTACGACGTTCCGTTCGACACCACGGTGTTCGTCAAGGCCTCGATCGACGAGGTCTACAAGACGCTGTTCGAAGCCGCGATCCTGGTCTTGGTGGTCATCCTGATCTTCCTGCAGGACTGGCGCGCCATGCTGGTGCCCGCCACCACCGTCCCGGTCACCATCATCGGCGCCTTCGCCGCCATGGCCGCCTTGGGCTTCACCGTCAACTTCGCCACCTTGTTCGCCATCGTCCTCGCCATCGGCATCGTCGTCGACGACGCCATCATCGTGGTCGAAGGCGCCGCCCACAATATCGATCGCGGCATGAGTGGGCCGCAGGCGGCGATCCAGGCGATGACGGTCCTCTTCGGCCCGATCGTCGGCATCACCCTGGTCTTGTTGTCGGTCTTCCTGCCCGCCGCCTTCCTGCCCGGCCTCACCGGCCGCATGTACGCGCAGTTCGCGCTGGTGATCGCGGCGACGGCGCTGATCAGCGCGGTGAACGCGGTGACGCTGAAGCCGACGCAATGCGCGCTGTGGCTGCGCCCGACCGTGCCGGTGGCGCAGCGCAACGTGTTCTATCGCGCCTTCGATGCCGGCTACGCCTATCTCGAGCGCGGCTATGCCGGCTTCATGGGCCGCCTGGTGCGCCATGCCGGCATCATGGCGATCGTCGCCCTGATCGCCATCATCGCCACCCTCTACTTCTTCGCCCGCATCCCCACCGGCTTCATCCCCATCGAGGACCAGGGCTACATGGTGGCGACGGTGCAGTTGCCCGACGGCGCCTCGCTGGAACGCACGCAAAGCGTGCTCGACGAGGTGCAGGCGCGCCTGAGCAAGAATCCGGGCGTCGCCAAGGTCGTCACCATCGCCGGCATGTCCGCGTTGGACAACAATTCCTCTCTCGCCAATGCCGGCGTCGCCTATGTCATCCTCAAGGACTGGTCGGTGCGTGGCAAGAAGCTCGGCCTCTTGCCCATGATCTACGGTCTCAATGACGCGATGGCGGGAATCGAGGACGCGGTGGTGCGCGTCCTGCCGCCGCCGCCGATCCAGGGCATCGGCTTCGCCGCCGGCTTCACCATGCAGGTGGAGATGCTGGACAACAGCTTCGACTTTCCCAAGCTGCAGAACATCGTCGATACCATCGTCGCCAATGCCGGCTCGCAGTCGGCGATCCGGCTGATCATTTCCTCGTTCCGCGCCAATACGCCGGAATACACCATCGAACTCAATCGCGTGAAGGCGCAGTCGCTCGGCGTCACCGTCGATCAGGTGTTTTCCACGCTCGCCGGCTATCTCGGCTCGTCCTACGTCAACCAGTTCACCAAGTTCGGCCGCACGTTCCAGGTCTTCGTGCAGGCCGAGGCCGGCTTCCGCCTGCGCCCGGAGGACATCCGCAACCTGTCGGTGCGCAATGCGGCCGGCAACATGATCCCGCTCGGTACGCTGGTGAAGGTTGAGCCGGTGGTAGGCCCCTCGCTGATCAGCCTCTACAACCTGCATCCCAGCGCCACCATCATCGGCATGCCGGCGCAGGGCTATTCGAGCGGGCAGACAATGAAGCTGATGCAGGAGATCGCGGCGCGCACGCTGCCGCCGCATGTCGGCTTCGAATGGTCGGCCATGTCGTACCAGGAGAACCTGGTCGGCAACCAGATGTACCTCGTCTTCGCCATGGCGCTGCTCTTGGTCTATCTTGTGCTCGCCGGCCAGTACGAGAGCTGGTATCGGCCGCTGGCGGTGATCCTGGCGGTGCCGATCTCGCTGATCGGGCCGGTGATCGTGCTCTCGGCGCTGAAGATCGACAACAACCTCTATATCCAGATCGGGCTGGTGCTGCTGATCGCGCTGTCGGCGAAAAACGCCATCCTGATCGTCGAATTCGCGCGCGAATTGCGTGCCGACGGCAAGCCGATCGTTGAAGCCGCGGTCGAGGCGGCGCGCGCCCGGTTCCGCCCGATCCTGATGACTTCGCTCGCCTTCATCCTGGGCGTGCTGCCGCTGGTGCTGGCGACCGGCGCCGGCGCCAATGCCCGCGCCTCGATCGGCATCACCGTCTTCAGCGGCATGATCGCCTCGACCTGCCTCGCCGTCCTCTTCGTTCCCTCCTTCTTCGTCGTCATCCAACGGTTCGAAGAAAGGCGCCTCTCGCGCCGCAAGGGCCCCGCAACGGTCGCGGCCGATCATTGATATTGCTTACTGCCGCAGCAGCACCGCCACCGGCAGGTGCTGGAATAGGCTTGCGGCCGGCAGTTCACCGCGCAGCGGACCGGCGGCGCTGCCGAGCAGGTCGCGATAGTTGACAGCTCCGTCGCCTCTTATCATCGCGTCCCAAGTTGTCGGCCAGCGGCGGCCGCCGTCGCTCAGCGGCGCGAAATGGCGGCCCACCGCCACTACGATCTGCTGGCGCTTCCAGGTGCGCGCGAAAGCGATGATATGCTCGGCATGCGCGCCGTCGACCGGCAGCGGCTCGTAACCGCCGCGCCTGAACACATCGGCGTAATCGCGGCGCAGCCGCAACAGACGCTGCGTCAGCGCCAGCTTGATGCGGCCATCGCGCCATGACGCCGCCAGGTCAGCCCAGGCGGCCGGCGTTTCTTCCAAGAGCGCGCGGCGGCGGGCAAAATCGACCGGGCGCCGATTGTCCGGATCGACCAGCGACAGATCCCAAAATTCGGTGCCCTGGTAGAAATCTGGTACGCCGGGGGTGAGCGCCTTCAAGACGAGCTGCGACAGCGCATTGAGCGCGCCGAGCAGCGCGGTACGCGATGCGAAGGCGGAAAATGACGCCACGAACTCGGCGGAGGTCTCGCCGAGCAGGTCGCCGACGAATTTGCTGAGGCCTTCCTCGTAGCCTTCGTTCGGGCTGGTCCAACTCGTCTCTTGCTTGCCCTCGCGCGCGGCCTTCAGCGCATAGGCCTGCATGCGCGCGATGAAATCGGCGTCGATCCGCTCCGGCCAGGCACCGATCAGCGCCTGATAGAGCATGTATTCATGCGACAGCGCCGGCCGCCGCTCGCCATCCACATATTGCGCCAGCAGCGCATTCTTCTCGCGCCATGTGCGCACGCAAGCGTCCCATTCCTCGGCCAGCTCGGACAGCGCCAGGATGCGCGCGCGGGCATCCTCGCCGCGCTTGGTGTCGTGGGTCGCCGTGGCGGTGAGGCCGCCGGCGCCGGCCTTGACGCGCTGCTGCTGGCGGCGATGGAAATCATCCGGCGCCAGCGCCTCGGCCGCCGGATCGCCGCCGACCTCGTTCAGCGCCAGCAGCCGGTGATAGCGGTAGAAGCTCGTGTCCTCGAGCGCCTTGGCCATCAGCGGGCCGGTAAACTGCTGCAGCTTGAGGGCGAAATTGCGCACGCGCGGGGCGCTATAGCCGGGATTGTCGGCGAGATCGAGCGTGATGGTGTCGCGCAGGAAATCGAAAATCTCCGGGTCGGGCGCCCGCCAGCGGGCGCGGGCGCGCGTGATGGCCGCCGCGATGGTGGCGCGGTCGTCGGGCGAGACGCCTGCGGCGGTGACATAGGTGCGGTAGACCGGAAAGGCGATCACATAGCGCTGCAAGGCGGCGCGCAGGCGGTCGATGGTGTAGTCGCGGGTTGAAAAATGCCCGGCGGCGATGCGCGACAGCGCGCGCGTGAGCACGGTGAACTCGGACGCCAGCATGGTCTCGATGACGGTGGCCTTGGCGGCCTCCAGCATGGCGGCGAAGTCGCTGCGCTCGCCAGTGAAGTCGCGCCAGGTACGCTCCAGCCGCTCGAGGCCGCGCCCGTCGACGAGGATGCGCGAGATGACGTTGAGCCACTCATAGCCGGTGGTGCCGGCGACGCCGGGAAAGGCCGGCATCGGCTCGCCGTCGGCGAGGATCTTCTCGACGATGACGTAGAAGGCGCCGCGATGATGTCCCTGCTTGCGGATGAGCTGGCGCAGCCGGCGGGTATATTGCGCCGGGTCGCGCAGCCCGTCGATGTGGTCGAGGCGCAGACCCTGCAGTTCGCCAGCCGCGATCATCCGCACTACCAGCGGGTGGATGGCGCGGAAGGTCCCCGGATTTTCCACGCGCAGCCCGGCGAGGTCGTTGATGTCGAAGAAGCGCCGGTAATTGACCGCCGAGAAGGCGACGCGCCAATAGGCCAGCCGATAGTGCTGGCGCTCGAGCAGGCGGTGCAGCGCGCCGGCGCTGGCTTCGCCGTGCGGGCGGTAGACGGCAAGGCCACGCGCGATGACGCCGTCGGCGCCAACGATGCCGGCGAGCCGTTGCTTGAGGGCCGGCGCCTCGCGATAGCCAGGCGCGTTCAAGTCGCGATAGTCGTCGGCGAGCGCGATGAGCGCGCGGCCCGCCGGCTCCTCGGCGGCATCGGCCGCCGCGACGATGGTGCGCAGCATCTCGGCATAGCGCTGCGGGTTGATCGGCAGCTTGTGGTCGAAATACCAGGCGGCGAAGCTGCCGGCCTCGGCGTCGAAGCGCAGCTCGATCTCTCCCGCCTGTAGCGCATCGCCGTAGGGCCGGCCGAGGATGGGGATCAGCACGCCGGGATGGCGCCGGTGCGGCAACGCGTCCCAATCGATGTCGAAGGCGAGCGCATGCGGTGATTGCTGGCCCCATTCCAGGACGTCGAGCCACCACAGATTGTCGGCGTGGCCGACGCCCATATGGTTGGGCACGAAATCGAGGATCAGGCCGAGACCCGCCTGCTTGAGCGCGGCAGTGAGGTGCGCGAAGCCTTCCTCGCCGCCGAGCTCGGGATTGAGCCGGTCATGGTCGATGATGTCGTAACCGTGCGTGCTGCCCGGCCGCGCCTTGAGGAAGGGCGAGGCATAGAGATGAGTAACGCCGAGAGCTTTCAAATAGGGGGCGAGCGCGGCCGCGTCGTCGAAGCCGAAATCCTTGGTGAGCTGCAGCCGATAGGTCGCGAGCGGCACCGGCGAGGCCATCACGAGCCTCCGAGGTTCGTGTGTGCTTCTCTCTCCGTTCGTCCCCGCGAAAGCGGGGACCCAGCGCCGCAAATGGAGAGATTTGCGATTGCCGCCCTGGGTTCCCGCGTGCGTGGGAACGAACGGACTGTGAGTCGGAGCCAAGACGGCATGGCCTATGTGCCTCCGACCGCGGCATAGACCGACCAGGGCGGCAATGTTGGCGGCGGCGCTTCGCCCCAGATCGGCTCGCCCCAGGTAAGATCGGCCGGCCTCAGCTTGCCGGCATCCGACAGGTTCGCCAAGAGCTTGAGGCTCTTGTCGCCGGCCGCCCAGCTTGCGTGCAACACGTCACCGGTAAAGCGGACGTCGCCCGGCGTGGCCATGGCCGGGATCAGCGGCGCCACATGGCGCTGCCGCGCTTTCAGCAACGTGCGCACCAGGTCGAGGCGCGCGGCGTGTTCGGGTTGCGCAAGCGCCCGCCAGTCGAGCGCCGCGTCGGCGCGCGTCTGCGGCAACAGCGGATCGGGAATCTCGTCGCCGTGCCGCGCATAGGCCTCGGCGAATTCGCGCTTGCGCCCGTCGCGCACCGCCTGCGCCAGCTCGCCCTTGAAGTCGCAGAAGAACGGGAACGGTTCGCGCGCGCCCCATTCATCGCCCATGAACATCAGCGGCGGTCCAGGTTGCAACAGCAGCACTGCGAGCGCGGCTTGCAGCGCCGGCGGTTCGGCCAGCACGGTGAGCCGCTCGCCCATGGGCCGGTTGCCGATCTGGTCGTGGTTTTGCAGGAAATTGACGAAATCCGCGCGCGGCAGATGCGCGCTTTTCTCGCCGCGCACATGGCCGCGAAACGCCGAGCGTTCGCCCTGATAGGCGAAGCCCGCCGCCAGCGTGCGGGCGATATGCGCCGGCGCGTCCTGATAGTCGCGGTAATAACCGGCATTCTCGCGCGTCAGCCACACATGCCAGGCGTGATGATAGTCGTCATTCCATTGCGCGCGATAGCCGCCTTCGGGGGCCAGGAAGCGCGCGGCGTTGTCGTCATTCTCCAGCACGAGATGGATGTGCCGGCCGCTTTGCGCCGCGAAGTCGTTCACCGCGCCGGCAAGCTCGTCGAGGATGTGCGGCGTGCCCGGCTCGACAATGGCATGCACGGCATCGAGCCGCAGCCCGTCGAAACGGTAGTCGCGAAGCCAGTGCAGCGCATTCTCGATGGCGAAAGCGCGCACCTCGGGTACGCGATAGTCGATTGCAGCGCCCCAGGGTGTCTGGTGCTCGTCGGAAAAGAAAGTCGGCGCGATGCGGTGCAGAAAATTCCCTTCCGGCCCGAAGTGGTTATAGACCACATCGAGAAACACCATGATACCGCGGTGATGCGCGGCGTCGATCAGCGCCTTCAGCGCCTCCGGCCGGCCATAGACGGAGTCGGGCGCAAACAGCAGCACGCCGTCATAGCCCCAGTTCCAGCGGCCGGGAAAATCGGCGACCGGCATCAGCTCGAGCGCGGTGATGCCGGTCGCCGCCAGATGATCGAGCCGTGTCATCATGCCGGCGAAGGTGCCCTCGCGCGTAAACGTGCCGACATGTGTTTCCAGAAACACCGCCTGCGCCCAGGGCAGACCTTTCCAGTCCTTGACCTGCCAGTCATAGCCTGCGTGATCGATCACTTCGCTGGCGCCGAACACGTCGTCAGGCTGGAAATGCGAGGCCGGATCGGCAATCTCGATCTCGTCGTCGATGCGGAAGCGATAGCGGCTACCGTGGCCGGCCTGCGCCACCTTAAGTTCGAACCACCCGTCCTGGCGGTTCATGGCATACGGCTGGTCGAGCAGCAGGCTGACGTGGCGCGCCGCCGGCGCCCATAGGCGGAATCCGACGCCGCCCGCCGACAGGCGCGGCCCGAAGCGCGGGGCTGCGCTCACGATTCCCCCGCGAAGGCCAGCACACAGCGAACATGCGCGCCCCAATTGGCGCCGGGTGGCAGCGCCAGTACCTGCTCGTGGCCGTCCGAGGTATCGAGAACGCAACGCCAGCAGGTGATGCCAGGCCATTCCGGAAAGGTGAGCTCGACCGGCGTGTCGGCGCCGTTGAGCACGATGAACAGCGGCTTGTCGCCGTTGCGCGCCGGCGCCAGCACGTAGGACAGCAAGCGCGCGTGTGGCAGATTCCAATCCTCCTCCGTCATCTCGCTGGCATGCGGCGTCAGCCATTTGACGTCGTAGGAGCCGTCCTTGCGCTGACCCTCCAGCCAATGGCGCGGCCGTAGCTGCGAAAAGTCGCGGCGCAACGCGGTCAGTCGGCCGACCAATGACGTGAGATCGTCGTCGCCACCCGCCTTCGACCAGTCCACCCAGCCGGTCGGATTGTCCTGCGCGTAGGTGTTGTTGTTGCCGGCCTGGGTGTTGGCGACCTCGTCGCCGGCGAGCAGCAGCGGCACGCCTTGCGCCAGGAACAACGTCGCCACCTGGTTGCGCCGCAGCCGTCGGCGCATGGCGATGATGGCGGGATTGTCGGTCGGGCCTTCAGTTCCGCAATTGGTGCTCAGGTTGTCGTCGGTGCCATCGTGATTGTCTTCGCCGTTCGCCTGATTGTGCTTGCGCTCGTAAGCGACGAGATCGGCCAGCGTGAATCCGTCATGCACGGTGACGTGGTTGATGCTCGAGCGCGGGCTGCGTCCGTCATGCTGAAACTGCGCCGCGGACGCGGTCATGGCGTGGGCGAGGTCGCCCACAATGCCTTCGTCGCCGCGCCAGAAGCGCCGCGCCGTATTGCGGTAGATGTCGTTCCATTCAGACCAGCCGGTGGGGAAGCCGCCGACTTGATAACCGCCGATGCCGAGGTCCCAGGGCTCGGCGACGAGCTTGATGTTCGAGAGCACCGGGTCCTGGCGGATGGCACCGAAGAACGGCGCGTTGCGATCGAAGCCCGGCTGCCGGCCCAGCGTGCTGGCGAGATCGAAGCGGAAGCCGTCGACGTGGAAGGTCTGCACCCAGTAGCGCAGCGAGTCCATGACCATCTGCAGCACGCGCGGATGCGTGAGCTTGAGCGCGTTGCCGGTGCCGGTGTAGTTCTCGTAGTAGCGCGGATTGTCCGGCGTCAACCAATAGTAGGAGGCATTGTCGATGCCGCGGTAGCACAGCGTCGGTCCGAGCTGGTTGCCCTCGCAGGTGTGATTGTAGACGACGTCGAGGATCACCTCGATGCCGGCATCGTGCAACGCCGCCACCATGGCGCGGAAATCGGTAACCGGATTGCCGTCGCCATAGCGCGCTTCCGGCGCGAAGAAGCTGAGCGTATTGTAACCCCAGTAGTTGCGCAGGTTGCGGTCGACCAGATAGCGGTCGTCGAGAAAGGCATGTACCGGCAGGAGCTCGAGGGCGGTGACGCCGAGCTTGCGCAGATGCGCGATCATGCCCGGCTCGGCGAGGCCGCGGTAACGGCCGCGCAGCTCCGCCGGAATGTCGTCGCGCTGCTGGGTCAGGCCCTTCACATGCGCCTCGTAGAAGACGGTGTCTTCCCAGGCGATCTGCGGCTGCTGCTCGCGCGCCCAGGTATGCGCGACCTCCACCACCACGGACTTCATCATGCTGCGGGAATTGTCGCGGCGGTCGAAGGACATGTCCTCCAGCCGGTGCCCGGTGCGATAGCCGAAATGCGCGTCGGTCCAGGCGAACTGCCCGGCCAGCCGCTTGCTGTAGGGGTCGATCAGCAGCTTGTTGGGATTGAAGCGGTGACCGGCCGCCGGCTCATAGGGCCCGTGCACGCGGTAGCCGTAGAGCTGGCCGGGCGCCACATGCGGCAGGTAGACGTGCCAGACGTCATCGGTGCGTTCGGGCAGGCTGATGCGTTGCGTCTCGCGCCGGCCTTCGCGGTCGAACAGGCACAGCTCGACCTTGCTGGCATGCGCGGAGAACAGCGCGAAATTGGTGCCGCGCCCGTCCCAGGTGGCGCCCAGCGGGTAGGGCGCCCCGGTGGCCATGCGCTTGTCAGAGTTCAGGGACGAGAAAGATGGCAGCAAGGGGTGGGACGACAAGGTGGAGCTCCGGGCTGTCGCGGGTGACGACGGTGGCGACAGCGCCACCGTTGCCGACGTTACTGCCGCCATAGGTCGCGGCGTCGGAATTAAGCACCTCGCGCCAATTCCCGGCAAATGGCACGCGTACGCGGTAATCGCGTATGACTTGCGGCGTGAAATTCACGACCACGACGCAACGCTCTTTCGCCTCCTTGCCCTTGCGCAGCCAGGCGAAGGTCGAGCGCTCGGCGTCGTCCGCCACCAGCCATTCGAAGCCGGCGGCGTCACAGTCGAGCGCGTGCAGCGCCGGCGTCGCGCGGTAGAGCTTGTTGAGGTCGCGCACCAGCCGCTGCACGCCGGCGTGTTCGGGGCGCTCGGTCAGGTGCCAGGGCAGGCTCTGGTCGTGGTTCCACTCCGTGTCCTGGGCGAATTCGGCGCCCATGAACATCAGTTTCTTGCCGGGGTGGCCGAACATGAAGCTGTAATAGGCGCGCAGATTGGCGAAGCGCTGCCATTGGTCGCCCGGCATGCGGCCGAGGATGGATCGTTTGCCGTGCACGACCTCGTCATGCGACAGGGGCATGATGAAGTTTTCCGAGAAGGCGTAATGCAGCCCGAACAGGATGTTGCCGTGGTGGTAGCGGCGATAGAGCGGGTCCTTCGATATGTAATCGAGGGTGTCGTGCATCCAGCCCATGTTCCATTTGTAGCCGAAGCCGAGGCCGCCCCAATCGACCGGGCGCGACACCATGGGCCAAGCGGTCGATTCCTCGGCCGCGGTGGTGGCCTCCGGAAAATGCTTGTACACTTCGGTATTGGCGCGACGCAGGAAGGCAATGGCGTCGATGTTCTCGCGGCCTCCGAATTTGTTGGGCACCCAGCCGTCCGACGGGCGGCTGTAGTCGAGATAGAGCATCGAGGCCACCGCATCGACGCGCAAGCCGTCGACGCCGTAGCGGTCGAGCCAGAACAGCGCGTTGGCCAATAGGAAGCTCGTGACTTCGACGCGGCCGTAATTGTAGATCATGGTGCCCCAGTCGAGATGGCGGCCCTGGCGCGGGTCGGCATGCTCGTAGAGCGCGGTGCCGTCGAAATTGGCGAGCCCATGCGGATCATCGGGGAAATGCCCGGGCACCCAGTCGAGCAACACGCCGAGGCCGGCCTTATGCAGGGCATCGATCAGCGCGACGAAATCGGCGGGCGAGCCGAAGCGGCTAGTGGGCGCATACATGCCGGTTGGCTGGTAGCCCCAGCTACCGTCGAAGGGATGCTCCGTAACCGGCAGCAGCTCGACATGGGTGTAGCCCATGTCGGCGGCATAGGCGGGAAGCTGCTCGGCGAGTTCGCGGTAGGTCAGCCAATATTCGCCGTGCTCGCCCTTCTTGCGCCAGGAACCGAGATGCACCTCGTAGATCGACATCGGCGCATCGAGGCCGTTGATATTGTTTGGCGCGGCCCGCGGGTGTGGCAGTTTGCCGGCGTCGACCACCACCGAGGCGGTCGCCGGCCGCATCTCACCGGCGAAGCCGACCGGATCGGACTTCAGCGGTAGCATGTCGCCTGAGCGCGAGACGATTTCGTATTTGTACTTGTCGCCGGCGCGGGCGTTCGGCACGAAGATTTCCCAATAGCCATTGCCGCGCACCCGCATGGCGTGGCGTCGGCCGTCCCACAAATTGAAGTCGCCGACCACGCTCACCCGCTGCGCATTCGGCGCCCAGACCACGAAGCCGACGCCCGCGACTCCCTCGATCTCCATCGGATGGGCGCCGAGCTTGTCGTAGAGCCTGAGATGATTGCCTTCGCCGAGCAGATAGAGGTCGTAGTCCGACAGCACCGGCGGAAAGCGGTAGGGGTCTTCCAACTCGACCTCGTTGTCGCCGAAGCGCGCACGCAGCCGGTAGTGCCGCAGGCCATCGAGCGGCCCCGCGAACAGCCCGGCCGGATCGACCTGCTCGAGCTCGCGCTCGCCTGCCTCGCCGACGGCGACGACGCGCTTGGCGTCGGGCAGATAGACGCGCAGCACGGTGGCGTCATTCTCGGTGTGCGGGCCGAGATAGCTGAACGGATCGGCGTGGCGGCCTGCGATGATGTCACGGGCAGCGGGGGCGAGTTGGGTCATGGGTAAACGACTTCCGGGTTCGCGGCCGGTTCGATCACACCCCGCTGCTCGAGAATGCGCAGCGTTGCCTCCAGCGGAATGTGGGCCCAGGCCGGTCGGTTGGTCAGTTCGTATTCGATTTCGTAAAGCGCCTTTTCCAACAGGAAGAGGTCGAGCAGCGCCTTCGTCTGCGCCTCGTCGGTCGGCCACAGGCGCTTCTCGCCGAGCGTTTCGCGGTAGCACTCCCAATAGGCGGCATCCATACGCTCGGCCCACAGGCGCAGCCGTTGCGTCAACGAAGTGCGCTCTTCCGGGTTCAGATCGGGAGCGCGATCAATCGCCGCGCTCACCGCGTAATCGATCGAGCGCAGCAGGCCGGCCACGTCGCGCGCCGGCGGCGCCTTGGCGCGTCGCTCTTCGAGACTGCGGCGCGGCTCACCCTCGAAATCGAGGATGTAGACGTCGTCCTTGGAGATCAGTACTTGGCCGAGATGGAAGTCGCCATGATGACGGATCTTCAACCCGTCGAAATGCGCGTTCCAGCCCGACTCGAGATGACGGATGACGCCGTCGTGATGATCGAGGAGGCGCTGCGCCAGAGGCCGTGTCGCCTCCGGCAGGTCCCTGAGCAATTGCCGCAACAGCTCGAACACGTTGCGCGCGCGGGCAAGACCGGTGTCGGTCCAGCGCGCGACATCCTCGTCGTTGATCGGCTCCGGCTCGAAGCCGGGTTCGTCGGGGCTCGAGCCGAATGCGAGATGCATCTCGGCCGTGCGGCGGCCGATCCGGCGCAAGCGCTGCAAGATCGCCACCGCTTCCGGCGATTCGGGGATCGTCTCCGCCGCGGTCAGCCGCTGCTCCTCGACCAGACGATCGAGACCGTTACTGGTCACGCGCCAGGCATCGCCTTGATTGTCGACATAGCGGTGCACCACCGCGAGCGCGCTCCGTTCGCCGTTTTCGTCGAGCTCGACGCTGCCGAGCAGGGTCGGTGCGTTTTCGAAATGCGCGATATCGGCCAGGAAACGGCCGATCTCGACCTCGGGATGAACGCCGGCGGTGATGCGGCGCAGCACCTTCACCACGTATTTATTGTCGACGATGATGCTGGAATTTGATTGCTCGGCCGAGATCGGCGTCACGGTCTTGAATTCCGGCAACAACTCGGCGGCAAAAACGCCGGTCGGGCGAAATTCGATGCGGCTGCCTTCGGTGCCGATAATTTCGCCGGTGTTGATCTTCGCCATCAGCGCGGCGATGAATTCCGGCTCGGCGGTGGCATCGAGCAGCACGCCCTCGCGCGCGCCGCGCCGTACTGCGGCGAGCACGCTCGCCGGCGTGCGGTCGATGGCGGTGTAGCGCGTCCAGCGGATGGTCAGCGGCAGGAAATAGCGGCTCTTGCCCTGGCTGCCGCTGACATTCACGATGGCCGCCAGGAAGTGGTTGTTGTCGTGCTCGATCGGCACCGCCACCTGGCAACTCGCAGCGATGTGACGCGAGGCCTTGTCGGCGAACCAGCGGCGGTCTGGAAGGAAGCCCGGTAGCACGTCGTGCTCGAGCGTGCGCCGCGTCCAACCGCTGAGCATGCTGTCCCAGCCGGGACCCAGCACCAGCGTGGTGATCTCGCGCGGCAGCACTTTTTCCGGCTCGTGCTGCTCTTCCTGTTGCAGCGAGAACCAGAAGAAGCCGTAGGGCGGCAGCGTGACCAGATAAGGCAGTTCGCCGATGCGGGGGAAGCGCGTGCGCCCCAGCATCTCCTGCGGGATGCGGCCTTTCCATGGGCTCATGTCGAGTTCGACCGCCTGCGCCGAGCGCGAGATGTTGGCGACGCAGAGGATGGCTTCCTCGCCGAGCTGGCGCACATAGGCGAGCACCGCGCGGTTGGCGGGGCGGATGAAGGTAAGCGTGCCGCGGCCGAACACCTGGGTCGACTTGCGCACGCTGATCAGCCGCTTCATCCAGCTCAGCAGCGAGGACAGCGAGCGCGCCTGCGCCTCCACGTTGACGGCCGAAAAGCCGTAGACCGGGTCCATGATGCAGGGCAGAAAGAGCCGCGCCGGGTCGCAGCGGGAGAAGCCGCCGTTGCGGTCGGGCGTCCACTGCATCGGCGTGCGCACGCCGTTGCGGTCGCCGAGATAGATGTTGTCACCCATGCCGATCTCGTCGCCGTAATAAATGATCGGCGTTCCCGGCATCGACATGAGGATGGAGTTCATCAGTTCGATCTTGCGCCGGTCATTGTCCATCAGCGGCGCCAGGCGGCGGCGGATGCCGAGGTTGATGCGCGCGCGCGGATCGGAGGCATAGGTCGACCACAGATAGTCGCGCTCGGCGTCGGTCACCATTTCCAACGTCAATTCGTCATGGTTGCGCAGGAACATGGCCCACTGACAGTTATCCGGAATTTCCGGCGTTTGACGCATGATGTCGGCGATGGGGAAGCGGTCCTCTTGCGCGATCGCCATGTAGATGCGCGGCATCAGCGGGAAGTGATAGGCCATGTGGCATTCGTCGCCGTCGCCGAAATAGGCCTGCACGTCCTCCGGCCACTGGTTGGCTTCCGCCAGCAGCACTTTGCCCGGCCCGTACGCGTCGAGCGCCGCACGCAGCTTCTTGATGACGGCATGGGTCTCCGGCAGGTTCTCGTTGCTGGTGCCCTCGCGCTCGCACAGATAGGGCACGGCGTCGAGCCTGAACCCGTCGACGCCGGTGTCGAGCCAGCGTTTCATCACCTGCTGCACCGCCTTGATCACGCGCGGATTGTCGAAGTTCAGGTCCGGCTGGTGCGAGAAGAAGCGGTGCCAGTAGTAGGCCTTCGCTTCCGGGTCCCAGGCCCAGTTCGACTTTTCCGTATCGGTGAAGATGATACGGGTGCCCGTGTATTTCTGGTCGGTATCGCTCCACACATACCAATTGCGTGCGCTGGTATGCTTGCCGCTGCGCTTGGCGCGCTTGAACCATTTGTGTTCGTCGGAAGTGTGGTTGACCACCAGCTCGGTGATCACCCGAAGATCGCGGCGCTTCGCCTCCTGCATGAAGCGGCGGAAGTCCTTCATGCTGCCGAAGTCGGGATTGATGTCGCCGTAGTCGCCGATGTCGTAGCCGTCGTCGCGGCCGGGGCTCGGATAGAACGGCAAGAGCCACAGCGCGGTGACGCCGAGATCGCGCAGATAGTCGAGCCGCTCGGTGAGGCCGGCGAAATCGCCGATGCCGTCGCCGTTCGAATCCTGGAAGGCCTTGACGTGAAGCTGGTAGATGATCGCGTCCTTGAACCAAAGGCCGTCGTCGGCTGTGGTTTTGGTCTCGCTCTCGATCTCGGGACGGATATTCATGGGGCCTCACGCCGTACAACGAAAGAGCAGCGCCGGATCGTCGGCGGGATTCACGCGCAGGCGCACGCCGCCCCATTCCAGCAGATGACGTTCGCCGGTCACCAGGTTCTCGATCGCGCGCACCGGGCGACGCGCGTCCGGCGGGCCGAGCTGGGCATCGCCGAAATGCAGCCAGAACTCGCGCGCGCCGTTGGTCATGGCGATGGCGCAGGCGACGGCATTATCGCCCGTCACCAACTCCTTGATGAAGCCGATGACGCCCGCGTCGTCGACCTGCAGGAAGCGCAGATTGGCCGTCTGCAGCAGCGCGCCATTCGCGCGCCGGATCTTGTTGAGCCGGCCGAGATAATCCTTGATGTTGCCCGGCTTGTTCCAGTCGCGGGTCTTCAGTTCGTATTTTTCCGAATTGATGAATTCCTCGCGCCCGGGGATGGGCTCGTGCTCGATCAGCTCGAAGCCATTATAGATACCGTAATTGGACGACAGCGTGGCAGCCAGCGCCGCGCGCGACTTGAACAGCCAGACCTCGCCGGTCTGCAACTGCACCGGGTTGATGTCGGGCGTGGTGACGAAGAAGTTGGGCCGGTAATAGTCGCTCTCCGGATAGCCGGTGAGCTCGCTCAGATAGGCCTGCATCTCCTCCTTTTCGGTGCGCCAGGTGAAATAGGTGTAGGACTGCGAGAAACCGAGCTTGGCCAGCGCCTTCATCACCTTCGGCCGGGTGAAGGCCTCGGCGAGGAACAGCACGTCGGGATGCAGCGTTTGCACGTCATGGATCAGCCATTCCCAGAACGGCAGCGGCTTGGTGTGCGGGTTGTCGATGCGGAATATGCGCACGCCGCGTTGCACCCAGACGAGGATCACGTCGCGCAGCGCCTGCCACAGCCCCATGCGGGCATCACAGGTGAAGTCGGGATTGACGATGTCCTCGTATTTCTTCGGTGGGTTCTCGGCAAATTTGACCGAGCCGTCGGGCCGCTTGCGGAACCATTCCGGATGCTCGCGCAGCCAGGGATGATCCGGCGAGCACTGCACCGCGATGTCGAGCGCGATTTCCATGTTGTAGGCGTGGCAGGCTTCGACCAGGCGGCGGAAGTCGTCGAGCGTGCCGAGCTCGGGATGGATCGCCTCGTGTCCACCTTGCTCGTTGCCGATGGCATAGAAGCTGCCGGGATCGTTCGGCCCGGCATTGAGCGTGTTATTTTTGCCCTTGCGGTTGATGCGGCCGATTGGATGGATCGGCGTCAGGTAGAGCACGTCGAAGCCGAGCGCGGCGATCTCCGGCAGCCGCGCGATGCAGTCGTCGAACGTGCCGTGCCGGCCGGGCACGGGGCTCTGGCTGCGCGGCACCATTTCGTACCAGGCGCCCGAGCGGGCGCGCTCGCGGTCGGCGACCAGCGGAATGGGATGGCTCCGCGTCAAGTCCGGACGGTTCTCGGTGAGCGCCATCGCTTCCGCCACGACCTCGTCGAGCAGCGCCGCCGGATCGGAATCGACGGCGAAGATCTGCGCCGCCGTCATTGCCGTCTTGCGCGCCGCCGGCTCGCGCGGCATCAGCTCCTGTATGAGCAGGTAGCCTTCGCGCGCTTCCAGCGCCACGTCCTGGCCGGCGTCCTGTTTGAGGCGGAATTCCTTGCGCCAGGTGGCGAATTGATCGGTCCACGCCTCGATCACGAACTGATACCAGCCCGGCTCCGGCGGCGTGAACGTCCCTCGCCAGCGGTCGTTACTGTCGGGCAGCATCGGCGCGCGCCGCCACGCGCGCTCGTTTTCCCGCCGCCACAGCAAGGCAGCCGCCAGCACGTCATGACCTTCACGGAAGATATCGGCCCAGATTTCGACTGCTTCCCCGGCGATGCGCTTCACCGGATAGCGGCCGTTGTCGATGTTCGGATAGATGTCCTCGATGCGGAAGCGCGGCCCGCCGGGTTCATCCGAAAGTTTCCAAGATCCGCTGTCGATAGTGGCATCCGGCGAATAAGCTCTCATGCGGTCCCCGGTTTGTCCGCTTCGGTCTTGCTCAAAGCTCTAGTTTAGGCTTGACGCCTTGCACGGAACAACAACCAGGCGCCTAGGAGAACCACAAAAAAGGCCGAGTGTTCCGCACGGTCGATGTCCTCATACATCCAGATAATGAAAAAGAACCATATATGAACGATTTAGCGAAAACTGCCCAACATTGGGGCATCGACACCGAATATTATGATGTCTTCGGCCAGCGTTACAGCGCGAGCCCGGAGACGCTGACGCGGCTGATCGACGCAATCTCAGCCGGTTGCGACGCCCCCCAACCGCTCGATACGCGCTTCGAGCCGCTGCAGGCCTTTCAGGGCGACGGCCGCCGCGTCTGGGCGCTGGCGGTACAGCTTTACGCATTGCGTTCGCGCCGCAATTGGGGGCACGGCGATTTCACCGATCTCGCCGATTTGATCGCGCTTGCCGCGGCGCGGGGCGCCGCGGGTATCGGGCTCAATCCGCTGCATGCGCTGTTTCTCGAACATGCCGAGAACGCCAGCCCCTACGCCCCCAACAGCCGCCTGTTTCTCAATCCGCTCTATATCGATGTGGAGGCGATCGCGGAATTTCCCGGACTGGCCGCGGTGGGACTTGTCGAGGAGGCGGCAAGCTTGCGTGTGACCGAGACGGTGGCCTATGCGCGTGTCGCCGCCGCCAAGCTCAAGGGCTTGCATCTTGCCTTTGACGGCTTTCGCCGTCATGCGAGCGCGGCGCGTCGCGCCGATTTCGACGCGTTTCGCCAGGAGCAGGGCGAGGCTCTGCTGCGCTTTGCTTGTTTCGAGGTGCTGCGCCGCCGCTACGCGCCGACGCCCTGGCCGCAATGGCAAGAACCCTGGCGTCGCCCGAGCCGCGCCGAGCTTGCGGAATTCCGCGCCGCGCATGCGACGGACTGCGAGTTCGAGGAATTCCTGCAATGGGTCGCCGACCGCCAGCTTGCCGCCTGCGTTGCCGCCGCGCGCAACGCCGGCATGTCGATCGGGCTTTACACCGATCTTGCTGTCGGCATCGACCGTCATGGCGCCGACGCCTGGGCGCAGCAGCAGGCCGTGCTCGCCGATGTCTCCATGGGCGCGCCGCCCGACGCCTTCACGCCGCAGGGCCAGGATTGGGGCCTCGCGCCGCTCAATCCGCACGCGCTGGCGGCCGATGATTTCGCTTCGGTGCGCCAATTGATGCGCGCTGCCATGCGCCATGCCGGCGCCGTGCGGCTCGATCACATCCTCGGCCTCAACCGCGTGTTCATGGTGCCGCTCGGCCTGCCGGCCGCCGCGGGCGCCTATGTGCGCTTTCCGTTCCTGCAATTGCTGCACGTCATTGCCGAGGAGAGCAATCGCTGCCGCTGCATCGTGGTCGGCGAAGACCTCGGCACCGTGCCCGAGCATTTCCGCGAAACCATCGCGCGCTGGGGCCTGTGGTGCTATCGCGTCATGCTGTTCGAGCGCGAGCATGACGCCCGCTTCAAGCCGCCGGAGGCTTATCCGGCTGAAGCGGTGGCGACCTTCAACACGCATGACATGTCGAGCTTCAAGGGTTGGCTCACCTCGCATGATCTCGCCGTCAAACGCGGCATCGGCGTCGATCCCGGTGAGAGCGACGAAGCGCGCGAATGGTCGCAGCACATGCTGCGCGCCATGTTGAGCGAGCGCGGCGGCGGCTATGCACCCGACGACATCGCGGCGGTTGCGGCGTTCCTCGCCGTCACGCCGTCGCGCCTTGCCGTGGTGGCGCTCGACGACGTGCTCGGCGTGCTTGAACAGATCAATATCCCCGGCACCGTCGCCCAGCACGCGAACTGGTGCCATAAGCTGCCGACGACGCTCGAAGAGCTCAAGACGCATGACGGTCTGGCGCGCGTCGCGCAGGCATTCGCGCAGGCCGGACGGAGCATTGCCGGTTAGCAGGTCGTTTAAAAAGTCCTTCGCCGTCATTCCGGACGCCGCGAAGCGGCGATCCGGAATCCAGAAGCACAAATGGAATCAGTGTCGCTGGGGCGCGCCCCGGATGACCTGAAATATTTTTTCAACGACCGGTTAGCTAGGACACCGGCACGTTCCAGATATCGCGCGCGTAGTCGCTGACGGTGCGGTCGGACGAAAACCAGGCCATGCGCGCGGTATTGAGGATGCTGGTGCGGCACCACTCAGTGTTCGTTCGCCAGAGCTGGTCGACCGCGCGCTGCGCCTGCCAATAGGCCTCGAAATCCGCCGCCACCATGAAGCGGTCGTAGTCGGCGAGCGAGGCCACGATCGGCGCGAAACGACCCGGCTCGTCGGGCGAGAACGCGCCGGCCGCAATGCTGTCAATCGCGGCTTTGAGGCGCGGCGAGGCCTCGATCGCTTCCGCGCCCTTGAAATGCGCGCGCTGACGCGCCGCAACTTCTCCGGCGGTCATGCCGAAGATGACGATATTGTCGGCGCCGACATGCTCGCGGATCTCGATATTGGCGCCATCCAGCGTGCCGATGGTGATGGCGCCGTTGAGCGCGAGCTTCATGTTGCCGGTGCCGGAGGCTTCCATGCCGGCGGTGGAAATTTGCTCCGACAGGTCGGCCGCCGGGATGATGACCTCGGCGAGACTGACGCTGTAATTCGGCGCGAACACCACTTTCAGCCGGTCGCCGACCAGCGGATCGTTGTTCACCACCGCGGCGACGTCGTTGATCAGCTTGATGATCAGCTTGGCGCGTGCATAGCTCGCCGCCGCCTTGCCGGCGAAGATCTTCACCCGCGGCACCCAGTTGCTCTTCGGATCGTCTCGGATCGCCTGGTAGAGCGCGACGGCCTCCAGGATATTGAGCAGTTGCCGCTTATATTCGTGCACGCGCTTGACATGCACGTCGTAGAGCGCCTGCACCGGCAGCCGCACGCCCATGTGCGCCTGCACATATTCTGCGAACCGTGTTTTGTTGAGCGTGCGCGCATGGCGGTACTGAGCGGAAAAGTCCGGATCGCTCGCGTGCTGTTCGAGATCCTTCAGGCAGCGCGGATCGTCGAGCACGCGTTCGCCCAGCGTGCGCACCAGCAGGCGGATGAGCGCGCCGTTTGCGTCGCCGAGCCAGCGGCGGAAGGTGATGCCGTTGGTCTTGTTGACGATGCGCGTCGGCGCGGTGCGCGCCAGATCGTGAAACACGGTCTTGCGGAGCAGTTCGGTATGCAGGGCCGAGACGCCGTTGACGGTATGCGAGCCGAGAAAGGCGAGATGCGCCATGCGCACGCGTTTGTCGCCGTTTTCCTGGATCAGCGAGACATTGGCGAGGAAGTCCGCATCGGTGGCCCCCGCCCGCTCCACCGCTTTCAGATGGAACCAGTTGATCAGATAGATGATCTGCAGATGGCGCGGCAGCAGCCGTCCGATGAGGCCGACCGGCCAGGTCTCCAGCGCTTCCGGCAGCAGCGTGTGGTTGGTGTAGCTCAACGTCGCGCGCGTGATTTTCCAAGCCCGCCCCCAGCCGAAGCCGTGATCGTCGACCAGGATGCGCATCAGTTCGGCGACGGCGATCGCCGGATGAGTGTCGTTGAGCTGCACCGCCGCGTGGTCGGGCAGTGTCGTCAGCGTGCCGAACTCGTCGAGATGGCGGCGGGTGAGGTCCTGCAGCGACGCGGCGGTGAAAAAGTATTCCTGACGCAGGCGCAGCTCCTGACCCTCGGCCGTAGCGTCATTGGGATAGAGCACGCGCGAGATCGCGTCGGCGCGCACGCGCACGGCGGCGGCGCCCATCAGGTCGCCGTGGTCGAGCGCGGACAGCTGCAGCGGCGAGGGCGCGCGCGCCGTCCACAGCCGCAGTGAATTGACGTGGCGTCCGCGCCAGCCGGCAATCAGCGTGTCGTGCGGTACCGCTTCGACCATCTCTTCCGGATGCCATTTCGCGCGCGCGGTGGCGTCGTCGCCGCCGACATATTCCACCGCGCCGCCGAAGCCGATGGTGTAGCGCTTGTCGGGATGGGCGAACTCCCACGGATTGCCGCGCGCCAGCCACTGTTCCGGAAATTCCTTCTGCCAGCCGTCGAGGATGCGCTGCTCGAACAGGCCGTTCTCGTAGCGGATGCCGTAGCCATAGGCTGGGATGCCGAGCGCCGACAGACTGTCCATGAAGCAGGCAGCCAGCCGCCCGAGCCCGCCATTGCCGAGGGCGGCATCGGGCTCGGCCTCGCGCAAGCTGTCGAGGTCGACGCCGAGGCTCTTCAGCGCGCTGCGGGTGGGCTCGGTCAGCCGCATATTGTTGAGCGTGTCGAACAGCAGCCGGCCGATCAGGAACTCGATCGACAGGTAATAGACCCGCTTTTTCTTCTGCTGCTTGGTCTCGCGCCGGCCGGCGAGCCAGACGTCGACCAGCCGGTCGCGCAGCGCCATGGCGGTCGCGCGATACCAATGACTGGCGGTGGCCGCCTCCGGCGTGGTGCCGAGCCCATAGATGAGCTTGCTCAGGATCGCGTCCTTGAGCTCGGTCTCCTGAGGCGTCAACACATCGGTCGGCAACAATTGGGCTTGGATCTGCGACATGATCGGTAGCAGCTCGCTTCATTGCCCGGCAGTGGACGGTAATCGATATCGCGGCGCACAAGTTCCAAACCGCGATCTATCACGCGGAAACGGCGTGTTATGCACAGCGCACCGTCCGTTACAACCCGTTTCTCGGCAATTTGACGGCGCGGCCACTCTCGATTGAAATATTATTTCACAAACAACGCCGCCGTGGCGGCCGGCAGGACCGACTCCGCGTCGACTTGGGGGGCGCTACTCGCCGCCCCGGTAGAAGGCCGCAGCATCCATGCTGAAGGCTTTGCGCGAGTCGGGCAACAGATAAAGCATATGGCCGCCGCGGTAGAGCTTGAACTCGACGCGGCCGGGCGGCCCGAGCGGCGGCAGGTGATCGAGCACGTAACGTGTCATGGCAAAGGGCGTGACCATGTCGGAGTAGCCATGGGCGACCAGCAACCGGAACGACGGCGTATAGGATAACAGCACACGCAACTCGCTCTCGGCGCTGACCCCGGCGCGTCCATGGCCCCAGTCCCAGCCGCGCGTCACGTCGTTGGCGAGCAGTTGATAGGTCATCGGCGTCTTGAAGCCGAGCTCGTTGCGGGCGTAAGCGGCGAAGGCGCCGCCATAGGCGCGCGCCACGCCGTCGAGGATCGGATCGGGCGCGTGCGGCGAGCGGTCCGAGGGGAACGGATCGTCGACGGCAAAGCTCGCGTCATAGCGGCTGACGATCTTGCCGTCGCTTCCGCGCAAAGTTTTAACATAAGCGTCGGTGACGAAGCCGCGCGCCTTGGTCACGACGTCGAGCGGCAGTCCGCTCACCCCCGCCACCTTCTCGTAGAAGGCCTTGCCCTCGGCGCCCTTTGGCGGCCGCCCGGCGAGCGTGGTGAGATAATCGGTCATGGCGAATTTTTCCGCTCGCTGCAGCGCCTCGCGGCTGAAGCTGCCCTTGCGCTCGAGCGCAGCGGCGGCCAGCGACGGCAGTTCGAGCGCCGCGCGCAGCGCCGATGAATCGTCGCCGAAGGTGAGCCAGCCCTCGAGCAGCGGCGACAGCATGACGATGCCGTTGACCACCAGGCCCTGCTCGCGCTGCAGCGCGCGCGCCGTCAGCGCCGCGCGCAAGCCGCCATAGCTTTCGCCGAGCAGATATTTCGGCGAATCGGCGCGGTTGTTTTCGTCGACATAGAGCGCGATCGCCTTGGCCATGGCGCCGGCATCGCTGCGCGGGCTCCAGAAATGCTTGGCGTCATCGGGATTGACGGTGCGGCTCCAGCCGGTGCCGATCGGATCGATCAGCACCAGGTCGGTGAAGCGCAGCCAGGTGTCGGGATTGTCGATGAGTTTGGCCCGCCCGACATTGCGGCCCTGCGGCCCGAAATCGAGGATGCGCGGACCGACCAGGCCGAGATTGAGGAAGGCGGAAGCCGCGCCCGGCCCGCCATTGAAGGCGAAGGTCAGCGGCCGGTTGGCGCTGCCGTTCTTGGCCACATAGGCGGTGTAGAACACCTCGGCGCTTTTGCTGCCCGACTGATTGTAGAAGGAAAGCGTACCGGCGGTCGCGGTATAGGCGAGCTTGCCTTGCGCGGTGTCGACCGTGTGCTGGGTGATGGAATCGGCTGGCAGCAGCCGCAGCACGCCTGGGCCGGGTTGTTTGCCGGCTCCGCTACCGAGCGCCGCCGACGGCAGGGAGGAATGCGATGGATGCGGCGGACGCGAGGCATGCTCTTGCGCGCCGGTCGCGCCGATGCCGCCGGCGAGGACGAGCGCCAGCGCGACGGGCAAAATGAAGGTTGCTTTCATGACTTCGCCTGCTCTGTCCGTAGCATGTGGTCGGCAACCGGTTTCGCCCGGCCCGCGCACCTGGCGATTTAGGCAGCGGCAATGTGGGGTTTATGGGGCAATACCCGCCGTGTCGCCTTGACCCGGGCGCTTACCGCGCACCCGGCTCGGGCGTCGCGGCCAGCTCGCCATAGGCCTGCGGCAACAGCCGCGCCAATCGCGCGCTCCATGCGCGCTGCCCCGCATCGTCGTCGATCAGGTCCTGGCGGATTTCGATGGCCACATGCGGCAGGCCGCGCCGCTCGCCATGCACTGGGATGGTGTAATCCGTCGTATCCGACACGTCATAAGGCTCGTTTTCGCCCACCACCAGTCCCGCTTCGCCGCGCAACAGCGGCAGCAACAGGCCGGCCAGCCGCCGATCGCGCTGATAGAGCACGCCGGCATGCCAGGGCCGCGCCACGCCCTTATAGACGGGCGTGAAGCTGTGCATCGAAATCAGCGCCACCGGCTGGCCCGCCGCGAGCCTGCGATCGAGTTCGGCTTCGATCCGGTCATGATATGGCTGGAAAATAGTGAGTTGCCGTGCCGCTCTGTCGGCTTGGCTCAGGCCGACATTGCTAGGCACCGGCGTCAATTCGCTGATCTCCAAGATCGAGGTCGGCGCGCCTGGTGGGCGGTTGCAGTCGATGACCAGGCGCGAATAGGCCTGCTCGATCAACGTGGCATTGAGAGCGTCCGCCAGCAGACGGGACACGGCGCTGATCCCGATGTCCCAGGCGATGTGGCGCGCGCGCTCGGCGTCCATCAGGCCGAGTGCGCCCAGCCTGCGCGGAATGGCATTGCCCGCGTGATCGGCGACCAGAAGGAACGGCGCGCGGCCGTCCGCGTTATGGACGGTCACCGGAGCCGGCTCATCGGCCGAAAGTAGGTTGGTTTGCGGCTCGCTCATGCTCGCTCAAGCCGGTGGAAACGGCGCCGTGTCTGGCGTGGAATATGCATAGCAGGGGCGAGGGAGCAGGTGATGAAGATTCGCGCCGGTTACGAGATTGCCTACGACTGCCCGCAGCCGACGCCCATGATCCTGCAGTTGAGCGTGCATCCTTCGCGGATTCCCGATCTACTGAGCTGGGATCGCATGTCGTTCGATCCGGTCATTCCCGCCAACACCTACCACGACAGTTTCGGAAATTTCTGCCACGTGATCCGCGCTCCGAGCGGTCGGCTGACTTTTTCCACCAACTTCATGGTGCGCGATAGCGGCGAGGCGGACGCCGTGGCGCCGCAGGCGGAGCAGCATGCCCTGGAGGATTTGCCGGTCGACACCCTGCTTTATCTGCTCGGCAGCCGCTATTGCGAGACCGATCGTCTGTCGAATACAGCGTGGTCGCTGTTCGGGCAGGCGCCAAAGGGCTGGCCCCTGGTCGAGACGATCTGTGCATACGTCCATGACCGCATCACGTTCAATTACGATCACGCGAGCCCGACGCGCACGGCCTGGGACGCTTATCACGAGCGCCGCGGCGTCTGTCGCGATTTCGCCCATCTCGCGGTGACGCTGTGCCGCTGCATGAACATCCCGGCGCGCTACTGCACCGGCTATCTCGGTGACATCGGCGTTCCGCCGGACACCGCGCCAATGGACTTCAGCGCCTGGTTCGAAGCCTATCTCGGCGGCCGCTGGTACACGTTCGACGCCCGCCACAATGCGCCGCGGATCGGCCGCATCCTGATGGCGCGCGGGCGCGACGCCACCGACGTCGCCATCGTCACCTCGTTCGGTCCCTGTACGATGGCGAGCTTTAAGGTGATTACCGAAGAGGTAGAGTCGGGCGCCCCCATGCATGCATGAGCGCGGGCGCCCGGTTTTTTTTACCGTCTGCGGAAGTTCGGTCGGCGCTGCTGCGGTGACGGGGACGGCGCGTCGCCCTTGTGGCGGAAGCTGATGCGTCCGCGCTGCAAGTCATAGGGCGACATTTCGACGATTACGCGGTCGCCGACGCCGGTGCGGATGCGGAATTTCCGCATCTTGCCGGCGGTGTAGGCTAGCACCTCGTGATCGTTGTCGAGCTTAACGCGGAAATTTCCGTCGGGCAGGACTTCGGTCACCGTCCCATCAAATTCCAGCAGTTCTTCCTTCGCCATCCAGTCGCCTCCGGCCTTATCGATGGGCGCCCGAGCCGGTCGCGCGGCGCGGTGCGTTCGGGCGCTTCAGGAATGTAACAGTTTCCAGTCCCTTTGGCTGCTCTTTCGTACGCGGGTCAAGGCTTCCCTGGCTTTCCTGGGACCTTCGGCCCGCATGGCCGCCATTACCCCCATGCGCGCGTGGCGCGTCCTGCTGTCCGCCGAAGCGGGCATGACCCGCCGCCTTGCCGCGCTGCGGACGTCCGTCCCGCCGCTTGCCGGCTTTGTGATGCGGCGCCGCGTGCGGCTGCGCTGGGCGTTGTGCGGCCGGCCGGCCGGTGCGCCGGTCGGTGGCCGGGATCGCCATGCGGATCAGCTTTTCGATGTCGCGCAGATAAGGCGCTTCCTCATGGTCGCAGAACGAGATCGCCACGCCCTCGGCGCCGGCGCGCGCGGTGCGGCCGATGCGGTGGACGTAGGACTCCGGAATGTTCGGCAGGTCGTAATTGACCACATGGCTGATGCCGTCGACGTCGATGCCGCGGGCGGCGATGTCGGTGGCAATCAGCGTGCGCAGCTTGCCGTCGCGGAAGGCGGCGAGCACGCGCTCGCGCTGGCTCTGCGACTTGTTGCCGTGGATCGCCTCGGCGGTGAAGCCGGCCTTTTGCAGGCCGCGGACCACCTTGTCGGCGCCATGCTTGGTGCGCGTGAACACCAACACGCGGTCGGTCTGTTCGGCCTTCAATACCTCGGCGAGCAGCGCCGGTTTCGATGCCTTGTCGGTCAGGATCACCCGCTGGGCGATGCGCTCGGCGGTGGTCGCCTGCGGCGTTACGGAAACGCGCGCCGGGTCGCGCAGCATGTGCTTGGCCAATTCGACGATCTGCTGCGGCATGGTGGCGGAGAAGAACAGCGTCTGTCGCTCCTTCGGTAGCATGGCGACGATTTTCTTGATGTCGTGGATGAAGCCCATGTCGAGCATGCGGTCGGCTTCGTCCAGCACCAGCACTTCGACGGTATCGAGCCGCACGGCGCGGCTGTGCACCAGATCGAGCAGGCGGCCGGGCGTCGCCACCAGGACCTCGGCGCCGCGCGCCATGCCCCTGATCTGCCGGTTGATCGGCACCCCGCCGATCGCGAGCTCAACGGTGAGCGGGCGGATGTGGCGGCCGTAGGCGCGGAAGCTGTCGGCGATCTGGCCGGACAATTCGCGCGTCGGCGACAGCACCAGCACGCGGGCGGATTTCGGCGCCGGGCGCTGCCGCGTGGCGTGCAGGCGGTTGAGGATCGGCAGCGCGAAGGCTGCGGTCTTGCCGGTGCCGGTCTGGGCGATACCGACGACGTCGCGGCCTTGCAAGACGATCGGAACGGTCTGGGCCTGGATCGGGGTGGGGGTCTGGTAGTTCTCCTGCGCCAGTGCGCGGAGGATCGGCTCTGCGAGGCCGAAATCGTGAAAAGAAGTCAAAAGGTCTCTTTCTTATGCAGCGAAACGGCCGGCTTGCTGCTGCAAGCGGCGGAATCGCGGGTTTTTAGGACATCCCGCGTTGCCAGGACTGTCGGAGATCGGGAAACGGAGGAGGCGGGGCGAAAGTCGTTTGAAGGAATTTCGTGCACGCGGCCCGCGGACCCTGGTTCGGGTCCATTTCATCCGCGACCGTCATATGACAGACGGCGGTGTTCATTTCAAGGCAGGAACACCCCTTAGTTCCTTGCAATGATGAATAAATCGCATGGAACCCAGCCACAGCCCCCGATGGACAAGCCGGCGGAGATCGGGGAATGTCGGGCGCGTAAACCCCAAGACCGCCTGTTTAAGCTGCCGGAGGCGTTCGAAATGCCTGCTCCCCGGGCTTCTCAAGCCCTTTCCCGTTTTACCGTCCTCGACCTCACCCGTGTCCGTTCCGGTCCGACCTGCGTGCGCCAGCTCGCGGACTGGGGCGCCAACGTCATTAAAATCGAGACGCCGCCGCGCCTGGAAAAGGGCGAGGGCCAGGGCGGTCCGCGCCAGGGTCCCGACTTCCAGAACCTGCACCGCAATAAGCGCAGCATGACGCTCGACCTGAAGTCGCCGGCGGGCGTCGCCGCCTTCAAGCGCATGGTCGAGAAGGCCGACGTGGTGGTGGAGAATTTCCGGCCCGACGTGAAGAACCGGCTCGGCATCGACTATGAGAGCCTGAAGAAGATCAACAAGCGCATCGTTCTCGCCAGCATTTCCGGATTCGGGCAGGACGGCCCCTATCGCGACCGGCCCGGCTACGACCAGATCGCACAGGGCATGGGCGGGCTGATGTCGATCACCGGCCTGCCGGGCCAGGGCCCGGTGCGCGCCGGTATTCCCATCGCCGACCTGTGCGCCGGCCTGCTCTGTTCGATCGGCGTGCTGACCGCCTTGCTCGAGCGCGAGGCCTCGGGCGAGGGGCAGTGGGTCACCGGCTCGCTGTTGCAGGCGCAGATCTTCATGCTCGACTTCCAGGCCGCGCGCTGGCTGCAGAGCCAGGTCGTGCCCAAGCAGGCCGGAAACAACCACCCGACCAGCATCCCCACCGGCGTGTTCAAGACCAAGGACGGTCACATCAATATCGCCACCACGGGACATGTCATGTGGGAGCGCATGTGCCAGGCCATCGGCGCACCGGAGCTGATCGCGCATGCCGATTACAAGACCAACGACCTGCGCTCGAAAAATCGCGACGCGCTCAATGCCGAGATCGACCGCCACACAGCCAACAAGCCCAGCGCCGAGTGGATCGAGATCTTGAACAAGGCGGGCGTGCCCAGCGGCCCGATCTACAGCATCGACCAGGTGTTCGCGGATCCGCAGGTGAAGCACCTGCATGCGGCCTGGACCGGCAAGCGGCCGGACGGCAGCGAGGAGGTCTTCGTCGGCCAGGCGTTCGAACTGTCGCGCACGCCGAGCCATATCGACGCCACGCCCCCCGAGCAGGGCCAGCACACCGACGAGGTGCTCAAGGAATTCGGTTTCACCGACAAGGAAGTCGCCGATCTGCACGCCGCCAACGCGGTATAATGGCTTTCATTTGTCGTGCCCGGCCGTGTGCCGGGCATCCCGCTGAGGGGCGCGCGGCCTTGCTGAGCGGGATGGCCGGGTCGAGCCCGGTCATGACAGCGAACACATGATGGAGCGAGCATGGACGCCACGACCGACAAGATGCTGTCCCGCAAGGAGGGGGGCGTCGGCTATCTCATCTTCAACAATCCCGAACGTCGTAACGCCGTCTCGCTGGAAATGTGGGAAGCGGCCGAGGGCTTCCTCGAGGACTTCAAGAGCGACAAGGCGATCCGCACGGTGGTGATCACCGGCGCCGGCGGCAAGGCGTTCATCTCCGGCGCCGATATTTCCAAGTTCGAGAAGGAGCGTTCGACCCAGGAAGGCATCGATCGCTATAATGCCGCGGTCGATCGCGCCAACAACGCCATCTACAATTTCCCCAAGCCGACCATCGCCATGATCCGCGGCTATTGCATCGGCGGCGGCGTCGGTCTCGCCATCTGCTGCGACATGCGCATCTGCACGGAAGACTCGAAATTCGCCGTGCCGGCGGCACGGCTCTCGATCGGCTACCGTTATGACGGGCTGAAGAAGCTGGTCGATCTGGTCGGGCCGTCCTACGCCAAGGAAATCTTCTTCACCGCGCGCCAGTTCACCGCCGCCGAGGCGCATCAGATGGGGCTGGTCAACCGCGTGGTGCCGGACGCCGAGCTCGAGGGCTACGTCAAGAATTATGCCGATACCATCGCCGGCAACGCGCCGCTCACCGTCGACTCGGTCAAGTTCATCGTCGCCCAGGCGATCAAGGACGAGAGCAAGCGCGATCTTGCGACCTGCGACGCGATGGTGCAGGCCTGCTTCGTCAGCAAGGATTACGTCGAAGGCCGCAAGGCTTTCATGGAAAAGCGCAAGCCGGTCTTCACCGGCTCGTGACGCGCTGACCGCCGTGACCGACACTCAGGAACTTGCTGGAAAGGTGGCCGTCGTGACCGGCGCCGGTCGCAATATCGGCCGCGCCATCGCTTTGGCCTTGGCGGATGCCGGCGCTGCCGTGGTGGTCAATGTGCGCGCCAACCGGGCGGAAGCCGACAGTGTCGTCGCCGCGGTCGAAGCCGCCGGCGGCCGCGCCGCCACGCACATCGGCGATGTCGCAGAGGCGGAAACCGCGGTGGGCTTGGCCGAGATGGCGCGCACGCGTTTCGGCCGAATCGACGTTCTGGTCAACAACGCGGCGCTGCGCGGCGAGAAAGCCATCGACCAGATGAGCTATGCCGAATGGCGCGCCGTGCTGGGCGTTACCCTCGACGGCGCCTTCCATTGCACCCAGGCCTGCCTTTCCGCGCTCAAGCAAAGCGGCGGCGGCGCCATCATCAATATCGGCGGAATGAGCGCGCATATCGGCGCCAAGCATCGCGCGCATGTGATGACCGCCAAGGCCGGCCTGATCGGCTTCACCCGCGCGCTGGCGCACGATCTCGCCGACGACGGCATCACCGCCAATTGCGTGGTGCCCGGCGCGATCGACACCACGCGCCCGTCGTCCGCCTCGCGTCCGGCGCATCATCTCACCCACGGCACCATCACCGGCGCGCGCGGCCGTTCGGAAGATGTCGCCGCCATGGTGCGCCTGCTTGCCGGCCCCGGCGGGCGCTTCGTCACCGGGCAGGCGATCCACGTCAATGGCGGTGGGTTTTTGGGCGGTTAGCCGCCCAGGAACAGCCCCGCGGGGAAGGGGATATAGGTCGCCCGCTTCGGGTCACGCCCGAGAGTTGCAGGCGGTGCCAAACGGACCTGACCGGTCATCAATGCCATTTATTCGACGAGGGCCAGAAACTCCTGGCGGGTGATCGGATTGTCGCGAAAGCAGCCGAGCATGCGGCTGGTGACCATGTCGGTGTCGTGCTTGTGGATGCCGCGGGTCGACATGCAATGATGGTTTGCTTTGAGCACCACGCCAACTCCTTGTGGCTGCAGGACGTCCTGAATGGTATTGGCAATCTGCGCCGTCATCTTTTCTTGAATCTGCAGGCGCTTGGCATAGGCCTCTACGACGCGCGCCAGTTTGGAAATGCCGACAACCCGTCCCGTCGGCACATAGGCCACCCAGGCGCGGCCGATGATCGGCGCCACGTGATGCTCGCAATGGCTCTCGAATGGAATGCCGCGCAGAACGATCATTTCGTCGTAGCCGTCCGTCTCCTCGAAGGTCGTCGACAGCATTTGGGCGGGATCGAGCGCGTAGCCGGAAAAATACTCCTTGAAGGCACGCGCCAGTCGTGCCGGCGTCTTGGCAAGCCCATCGCGGTCCGGATCGTCGCCGGCCCAGCGTATGATTGTCCGGAAAGCCCCTTCGACTTCTTCGCGGGTCGGCTTATCCGAGATTCCGACGATGTCAGGCGGGATACGTGCGTTCAATGTGGCAACCTCTGTGTTGTGCACGACGGTGCTTGCTGTGGAGTGCCGGCCCGCTCCTCGGGGACGAAGCGGACCGGCTGTTGATCGGCTTGAGTGGATGAGCGGCCGATCAGCTCTCGGGAGGCAGAAGGACTTTGTCGATGACGTGGATGGTGCCGTTCGAGGCCGGGATGTCGGCTGTCACGACAGTCGCGTCGTTGATCATCACCTTGCCGTGCTCGGTCGATATCTTGATCATCGCGCCGTTGACGGTTTTGGCATCGTCCAGCTTGATCGCCTGCTCGGCTTTCACCGAGCCTGGGACCACGTGATAGGTGAGGATGGCCGTCAGCTTCGCCTTGTTCTCCGGCTTCAGCAGGCTTTCCACCGTGCCGGCCGGCAGTTTGGCGAACGCCGCATCGGTCGGCGCGAACACGGTGAACGGTCCCGGACCCTTGAGGGTTTCGACCAGTCCGGCTGCGCCGAGCGCCGCCGCGAGCGTCTTGAACTGGCCGGCACTGACCGCAGTGTCGACGATGTCCTTATTGGCGGCACGCGCGAAGGTGCCGCCGAACGCCAAACCCGCCACGGCCAGAACGATTGCGGCCGCCGACGCAATACCTGTGACTCTGCTCGTCATCTCCAAGCTCCTGACTTGACACGGTTGCTGTGGTCGCCGGCTTCGCCGGCGATCCATTCAGGGTCGCGTCGGATCGGAAGGCGGTCAGGCCCTGCGTCCGTCGCTTCCTCATTTACTAATGATAAAATAGATTTTCATGATACTCACATTAGCGTGATATGATAATTACTTTTCATAGAAAGAAAATAATGCTATTCAGTTTTGAGCGGGGGTGAAAGGGAGACTGGACCATGCTGTCGGAGACGCTGAGCACTGCCCTCGACGGCTACGCTATCGGCGCGAAGGTGCGCAGGCTGCGGCTGCGCAAGAAGCTGGGCCTTGTCCAACTCGGCGAACACACCGGCCTTTCGCCGGCACTGCTGTCGAAGATCGAGCGCGGAAACCTGTATCCGACGCTGCCCACACTGCTTCGAATTGCCTTAGTCTTCGGCGTCGGCCTCGACCACTTTTTCCAGGAGGACGACGACCGGCCGATCCACGCGATCGTGCGCAAGGCCGATCGCATTCGGCTTCCCGACAAGGCCGGTCGGCCCTCACCCGCTTATCATTTCCAGTCGCTCGATTACCCAGTGAGCGACCGCAAGCTGAACGGCTACTACGTCGAGGTCGAATCGGAAGACAGTCCGTCGGAGCCGCATGAGCATCCCGGGGCGGAAATCATCTACGTGCTGCGCGGCGAACTCGTGGTGAACCTTGAGGGAAAGGATTTCGCGCTGGGCGAAGGTGATTCAATGTATTTTGATTCCGCTCATTCGCACCATTATCGCCGCCGTGGGTCGGCGCCTTGCGCGGCCATCGTCGTCGTGACGACGTAATTGAGTCATCTTGCCATGTCATCGCAAATGGGTGGCCAATGGCACCATTGAACGACACTCCCGCAAAATCGAACAGATGAGTTATCCGCATGGATGGCATAATTCACTCAATTCTGGCTTTTATAACATCGGCGATGTTTTTCGTGCTTTCGACTTTCGGCATCAATACCGGAACCGAGCAGCCGAAGTATGAAGTCATTGAAAGGATCGGCGACTCTGTCGAAATTCGTCGATATGCGCCGCGCGTAGCAGCCGAAACCTCGATCGATGTGACTAAATCCGGCAATCCTCGCGGCGAAGCGTTCCGTATCGTGGCGGCCTATATATTTGGAGCGAATAAAGGAAAAAAGAAAATAGACATGACATCACCGGTTGAAGTCAAAACGGCGGGCGAAAAGATTGCGATGACGGCCCCTGTCGAAATCGATAAGTCCGAAACACGTCTGGTGTTGAGATTTTTCATGCCGTCACAATATTCGCGCGACACGTTGCCCGAACCGACCGACAATCGCGTGAGATTGGTGGATATCCCCTCCCAAACCGCTGCGGTCCTCCGGTTTACGGGCTCGACTGCTGCTGCCGCTGTATCGACAAGGACGGCGGAATTGTTAAGGCGGCTGAGAGAAACAAATTGGCGGATAGAGGGAACGCCAACGGCTTTCTTCTATAACCCGCCGTGGACGATACCGTTCTTGCGGCATAATGAAGTCGCGGTGACTGTATCGAAGTGAGGCGCACCTCTAGCCCCCCAAAAACAGCCTTGCGACATCCGCCGGAGAGCACGCGCGCCGGCAGAGGCCGCCGCCTGGCAAACCGCTCATATTTGGCGAACACCTTGTCGGCGGCGGCATGCAACTCGGACGCGCGCGGTTTGAGGAAGCCGCCCATCGAGCGTTGCGGCACGCGCAGCTTGCAGATCTTCTCGCCTTCGAAGCGGATGGCGCTTGAAATTCTCGACGTCCGGCAATTCCGGCATTGCGGCCTCTCGCGCGCATTTTCCCCGTGCGAGGCCAACGCCGACCCGGGACAATGGTTGCCGCGCGGGGGCTGGCGCGCCCCTGGCCGCTCGCGGCCGAAAGTGCTACTCCACCGCCGACATTCAATCCGGCAGCGGCGAGGTTTTCGCATGTACACCGAGCTTAATCTCTTCATCGACGGCCAGTGGCTCGACGGCAAGGGCCGCGAGGGCGAGGACGTGATCAATCCGGCGACCGAGAAGCCGCTGGCGCATCTGCCGCATGCGTCGAAGGCCGATCTCGACGCGGCGCTCGCTGCCGCCGCCAAGGGCTTCGCCACCTGGAAGGCGACCTCCGCCTACGAGCGCTCCAAGATCATGCGCAAGGCCGCCGACCTGCTGCGCGAACGCGCCGACCACGTCGGCAAGGTGATGGTGCAGGAGCAGGGCAAGATCTTTGCGGAAGCACGCGGCGAAGTGATGGTCTCAGCCGACATCATCGACTGGTACGCCGAGGAAGGCCGCCGCACCTATGGCCGCATCGTGCCGGGGCGGCAGAGGGGCGTGCGCCAGCTCGTGCTGCGCGAGCCGGTCGGCCTGGTGGCGGCGTTCACGCCGTGGAATTTCCCGGTGCTCACGCCGGTGCGCAAGATCGCGGGCTCCTTGGCGGCTGGCTGCGCCATCATCATCAAGGCGTCGGAAGAGACGCCGGGCTCCTGCGTCGAGCTGGTCAAGTGTTTCGCCGATGCCGGACTGCCGGCCGGCGTGCTCAATCTGGTGTTCGGCGTGCCGGCGAACGTGTCCGAGCATCTGATCGGCTCGGACCTGATCAAGAAGATTTCCTTCACCGGCTCGATTCCCGTCGGCAAACATCTCGCCGGGCTCGCCGCCAAGGGCATGAAGCGCGCCACCATGGAGCTCGGCGGCCATTCGCCGGTGGTGGTGTTCGACGATGCCGACGTGGAGAAGGCGGCCGACACCATCGCCGGCTTCAAGTATCGCAATGCCGGCCAGGTCTGCATCTCGCCGACGCGCTTCTACGTGCAGGAGCAGTCCTACAAGAAGTTCCTCGCCCGCTTCACCGATTATGCCAAGGCTGTGAAGCTCGGCGACGGGCTCGACAAGGACACGACCATGGGCCCGCTCGCCAATCCGCGCCGGATCGACGCCATGGAGGCGATCGTCACCGACGCCAAGGCGCGCGGCGGCAAGGTCGTCACCGGCGGTTCGCGTCACGGCAACCAGGGTTTCTTCTACGAGCCGACGGTGATCACCGACGTGCCGGACAATTCGAAGATCATGACGCAGGAGCCGTTCGGACCGGTGGCGCCCATCGTGCCGTTCAAGACCTTCGACGAGGTGGTCGCGCGCGCTAATTCGCTGGAATACGGGCTTGCCGCTTACGCCTTCACGTCGTCGGAGAAGACCGCGGCGGCGATCGGCGACGCGCTGCAGTCCGGCATGGTCGGCGTCAACAGCGTCGGCATCTCAACGCCGGAGACGCCGTTCGGCGGCGTCAAGGAGAGTGGCTACGGCTCCGAAGGCGGCGTCGAGGGGCTCGAGGCCTATCTCAACGTGAAGTTCATCTCGCAGGGGTGATCTCCGGCCGCCGCCCCGCGCATTATCTCTGCCGTCGTCCCCGCGAAAGCGGGGACCCGGTAACACCCGTCCGTCGTGATCGTGACGACCGGGATTACTGGGTCCCGGCTCGCGCTCGCTGCGCTCGCTTGGCCGGGATGACAGCCGAACGTGTCACTTCCCCGCCGCTACCTTCCGGCACGCCTCCCACACCTTCGCCGCCGTCGCCGGCATATCCATGTGGTCCGCGGCGCCGCCGGGAATGGCGTGCGAGACCGCGTTCATCACCGCCGCGATCGCCGCCGTGGTGCCGGCCTCGCCGGTGCCCTTGACGCCGAGCGGATTGCTGGTCGCCGGCACCGGATGCATGGCCTCGCGCAGTTCGCGCGGCATGGTCTCGGCGCGCGGCATGCCGTAGTCCATGAACGAACCGGTGACGAGCTGGCCGCTGTCGGCGTCATAGACCGCGTTCTCGGTCAACGCCTGGCCGAGCCCGTTGGCGAGCGAGCCCTGCACCTGGCCCTCGACGATGATCTTGTCGAGCGGATTGCCGCAGTCGTCGACCGCCGTATAGGTGACGAGATCGACGAAGCCGGTCTCCGGATCGATCTCCACCTCGGCGATGTGGCAGCCATTGGGGAAGGTGAGCGGCGTGTTCGCCTTGTCCTTGGTGTCGAGGCTCTCGCCGATCTCCTTGGCGCGCCGCGCCGTCTCGAACAGCGAGATCTTGCGGTCGGTGCCGACCACACCGAACTCGCCGTTGGCGTACTGGATGTCGGTTTCCGCGGCCTCCAGCAGGTGCGCGGCGATCTTCTTGCCCTTGGCCAGCATCACGTCGGCGACATGGATGATGGCATTGCCCGCGCACATCGCCGAGCGCGAGCCGACCGAGGCCCCGCCGGTGAGGCCGAGCGCGGTGTCGCCGTGGCGGTGCTCGATCTTGCCCGCATCGATGCCGAGATGGCCCGCGAGCAGGCGGCCGAACACGGTGGCATGGCTCTGCCCGGTCGACTGCACGTTGAGGCCGAGCGTGAGCTTGCCGCCCTCCGGGAAGGTGAGCGAGGCCTCTTCCATGGGCGTTGCGCCGGCGTGCTCGAGCATGCAGGAGATGCCGATGCCACGATATTTCTTGCGCCGCGCCGCCTCGCGCTTGCGCTTATTAAAGCCGGCATAGTCGGCGAGCTTGAGCGCCTCATCGACGATGCCGGGGAAGTCGCCGCTGTCGTAGGTGTTGATCGGCGTCTTGAACGGCATGGCGGAGGGCGGAATGAGGTTCTTCTTGCGCAGCCGCACTGGGTCCATGCCGATGAGGCGCGCGGCTTCCTCCACCGCCCGCTCCAGCGCGTAGTTCGCCTCTGGCCGCCCGGCGCCGCGATAGGGCGCGATCGGCACCTTGTTGGAGAAATAGCAGGCGACGCCAACGTCGATCTTCGGCACCCGGTACATGCCGGGGAAGCAGCGGGCGAAATTGTTGGTGTTGATGGCGATGCCGGCATTGCCGACATAGGCGCCCTGGTTGCACAGGTGGCGCACGCGGAGCGCCAAGAACTTGCCCTTGTCGTCGAGCGCGAGCTCGATATGGGTGAGCGCGTCGCGCGCCTGGCAGTCGGTGACGAAGGCCTCCGAGCGCGTCGACTGCCAGTGCACCGGGCGGCCGAGCTTGCGCGCGGCGACGAGGACCGCGATGTATTCCGGATAGACCGTGGTCTTCATGCCGAAGGCGCCGCCGACGTCCTCGGTGATCACGCGCAGCTTCTCGTTCGGCACGCCCATGATCGAGGCGGCCTGGCCGCGCAGGCCGTCGGCGCTCTGCGAGCAGGCGCGCAGCGTGTAGCTGTCGCTCTCCTTGTCGTAGCTGCCGGTCGCCCCGCGCGTCTCCATCGAGGCCACCACCAGGCGCTGATGGTTGACGCTCAGCCGCGCGACATGCGGCGCCTTGGCGATGATGTCGGCGACCTCGCGCTCGTTGTCCGGTTTTTCGCTCCAGCCCGGCCAGTCGACGCAGAGATTGCCGGGCGCTTCCGCATGCAGTTGCGTCTTGCCGTCCATGGCCGCCTCGAGATCGACCACCGCCGGCAGTTCCTCGTAGTCGACCTGCACCAGGTCGGCGGCATCGAGCGCGGCGGCGGCGCTTTCCGCCACCACCATGGCGACGGCATCGCCGATATGCAGCACCTTGTCGCTGGCGAGCGCCGGGCGGAACGGCACCACCGCCTTGGCGCCGCCGCGACCGACCACCGGCGGGTGGCGCGCGATGCTGCCGATGCCGGCGGTCTTGATGTCCTCGCCGGTGAGCACGGCCAGAACGCCCTTGCCCTTGCGCGCGTCATCCATGGTCACCGAAACGACGCGCGCATGCGCGTGCGGCGAGCGCACGAAGGCGGCATAGGCCTGATCGGGCAGCCGCCGGTCGTCGACAAAGCGGCCGGCGCCGCGCACCAGGGCGTCATCCTCGAGGCGCGGTTCGTTCTTGCTGCGGGTCGAAACGGTCATGGGCAAATCCGGCATTTGCAGATGGCGGGACGCTTTTTATAGCGTAAAGCTCAGGCGTGGCCACTGGGGGCCCGAACTGCTTTTCAGAGGGCGAAATGGACGCCAAGCTAGCCACCCGCGTCCCGGTCGATGCGGTGATCGGGCTGATCGCGGACGCGATGATCCAATGCGGCCTGCCGAATGCGGACGCGGGCAAGGTCGCCGAGTTGATGCTGGAGGCCGATCTCACCGGCGCCGACGCGCATGGCGTGTTCCGCCTGCCGCAATATGTCGCGCGGCTGAAGCTTGGCTCGACCAACCCACGGCCGAACATCAAGGTCGAGCGCAGCGCCCCGGCGACCGCGCTGGTCGATGGCGACAACGGCATGGGGCATCTGGCGGTCGCGCGCGCCGCCGAGACCGCGATCGCGCTGGCGCGCGAATGCGGCGTCGCCTGGGTGGGCTTGCGCATGTCGAACCACGCGGGCGCTGCTGGCGTCTACGCCTCGCTGCCGCTCAAGTCGGACATGATCGGCATCTATTCGGCGGTCGCCAATGCCAACCACATGCCGCTCGCCGGCGGCGCCGAGACCGTGCTCGGCACCAACCCGTTGGCCATCGCCATTCCGGCCGGCGAAGAGCCGCCGCTGGTGCTCGACATCGCCACCTCGATCGTCTCCTACGGCACCATCAAGAACCACCGCCTGCAGAACATCCCGCTGCAGCCGAATTGGATGGTGGACCCTGCGACCGGCGCCGCCGTCACCGATCCGCAGAAGTCAGGCGGCGCGCTGCTCCTGCCCATGGGCGGCTACAAGGGCGCGGGGCTGGCGCTGATGCTCGGTCTGCTCGCCGGCGCGCTCAACGGCGCGCTGTTCGGGCGCGACTGCATCGATTTCAATGCCGAGCCCGGCAAGGTGACCAATACCGGGCAGTTCGTGGTGGCGCTCGACCCGTCGCGCTTCCAGCCGCTCGATCATTTCAAGGCCGAGGTCGACCGCCACATCCGCGAACTGCGTGCCTCCAAGCCGCTGCCGGGCGAGAGCGTGCGGCTGCCCGGCGAGCAGCGCGCGCAGCGCCGCGCCGACCGCCTGGCCAACGGCCTGCCGTTGGCGGCGGAGCTTTTGGCGCAGTTGGAAAAGTTGGCGACGGAGCTCAACATCAAGCCGTTGGGACAGCGCTAAAGCGCCCTCACCGTGCATCCATCATCCGTTCGTGCCCGCGAAAGCGGGGACCCAGGATATTCCGCGAGGCCCTTCGATAATCGCCCTAGATTCCCGCTTGCGCGGGAATGAACGGAGTTTGGTTCGGCGCCAGCGGACGTGCCGCTAACGCTCATTTGTTGCCTACGGCGCCGCCCCGGCGCGGTTCTTCTTCTTCAAATCCGCCACCTGCGACAGCGCCCGGTTCGACAGCGGCAGGTCGACCGGCTCGCCGAGATCGGCCGACAGATCGGCGGCGGTGTAGGTCTCCATCACCATGCGCGCGGATTCCGGCGTCACCATCGGCGGCGTGTCGCGGATGCAGGCCTCGAGGAAGTGCAGCGTCTCCGGGCCCATCTGCCCGGCATAGACGTGGTCGACCTGCTCGCCCGGCATGGTTGACATGGGAAACTGCTGGCCACCCTCCATGGTGTTGAGCCAGTTGTCGCGATGCGTGTCGTCGAGGATGAGCGAGCCCTCGGTGCCGAGGATTTCCACCCAGGTGGCGCAATAGTTCGGATAGCTCGGCGGCAGGTTCCAGCCGCCGCAGATATTGGCGACCAGCCCGTTGTCGAAGGTGACCACCGAGAACATCACGTCGTAGGAGCCGTTCACCGGCTGCATGTAGCCGTAGGACCCTTGCGAATAGACGCGCACCGGCTTCGCCGGCTCCAACAGCCAGAACACGAAATCGAGGTCGTGCGTCGACTCCATCACCACCGGCGACAGCCGCACGCGGCCGGCGATCTTCTTGCCGAGGCTGCGCGAGAGATGCCGGCTCACCATGATCGACACCACCTTGCCCAGCGTGCCGTCGGTGATCTTTTTCTTGGCGTAGGCGAATTTGGTGTTGAAGCGCTGCGAATAGCCGATGGTGAACTTCACCTTGTTGCGCTTGGCGATCTCGATCAACTCGTCGGCTTCCCACAGTTCGAGCGAGATCGGCTTTTCCAGGAGCACGTTCTTGCCGGCCTTCAGGCAGTCCTTGGCGATCGGGTAGTGGTTCGATTCCGGCGTCGTCGAGATATAGACCACGCTGATATTGGGGTTCTTGACGATGTCGTTGTAATCGAGCGTTGCCGTCGCCGGTTTGGTCAGCTCCGCCACCTCCTTGAGCCGGTCGGGCCGGATCTCGCAGATATGCAGTTTGTCCACCAGCGCCGTGCGCGACAGCGTTTCCGCGCGAATGCCCCCGCACCAGCCGGTCCCGATCACCGCAGCTTCAACCGTTTTCACCTGGACGTTCCCTCGTTTTGATTTTTCGGCGGGGACATTAGCCGTTCGATTTTTCTTTGTCATTCCGGGGCGCGGCCGAAGGCCGAACCCGGAATGACTAGGCCGGAACAGCCATCCCAAATACCTGCTTGGCAAACTGCGGATAGACCTCGGCGAGCTGCGGCGCCACCACCGCGCGCATCAATTGCAGCGTCTCCGGCGTCGGCGCCGGCGTTTCCGGCACCGTGGCCGGCCGCTCGAAAGCAAAGCCGGTGTTCTCGATCACCTCCTCGACCGTATGCCCGGGATGCACGCTCGCCAGGGTGAAGCGGCCGTCGGCGAAGGAGAACAGGCAGCGGTTGGTGACCAGCGCGATCGGTCCGCCCGGCCGGAAGACGTTCGGCTCGCTCACGCCGGCGGCGCTGATGAAATCCACGCGCGGCACCAGCGTGCGGCGCGAATGCTCGGTGCGGAACAGGATCACTTTCGGCACCACGTAATAGAGATAGGCGGAGCCATAGGAGCCGGGAAAGCGCACCTTGGGATGCGCGTGATCGCCGATCTCGACCAGGTTGATATTGCCTTGCCCGTCGATCTGCCCGCCGGAGAGGAAGAACACGTCGATGCGGCCCTGTCCGGCGCAGTCGAAAAGTTCGCGCGCGCCATCGGTCCAGAAATTGTGCTTGCGGCTTTGCAGCAGCGACACGTAGGGGCGGCCGTGCCCGCGCTCGCGCGCGAGCAGCGCGGCGGTTGCCGGGATCGGCGAGGCATTGCCCACCGCGACGTGGCGCACGTCGCCGATCAGCCGCGCGATGACGTCGGCGAGCAGTTCTTCGGGGCGGAAATCGGGCACGGCTCACCTCCCCCCTTGAGAGGGAGGTCGGCGAGCGGAGCGAGCCGGGAGGGGGGCAAGCTGCAAGCACCGAGCATGTTGCTGACCCCCCTCCCTGACCCTCCCCCTCAAGGGGGGAGGGAACAGGTCGTGCAATGGGGAAGGATAAGAAGGATCACGCCGCCTGTTTCTCATGCACATACCTGTCGAGATACTCGGCAAAGCCTTCCGCCGTCGCCGCCATCTTCGCGTACAAGGCCAGATGCTCGCCGTCGGCCGCATAGTGATCCGGCAGCGGCAGCGGTGAGGCGCCGCGCGCGGTGACCGCCACGCTTTCCACGTAGAAGCCGGGCAGCGTGCCGGCTGCCAGCGTTGGGTCGGCCATGAGGTCGCCGTCGTAAAGCTTCTCCACCGTCACCACGGTTTTCACCGCCGCATGCGCCATGGTCATGAGCTCGCGCGTGCTGCCGATCCAGACATTGCCGTGGCGGTCGGCCATCGGCGCGTGAAAGAGCGCCACGTCCGGCTTGATCGCCGGCAACAGTACGATGGGGTCGGCATTGCCGAAGGGGCTGTCGATCACCTTCCAGTCGTCGCGGTATTTCAGCACGTCGGAGCCGATCAGCCCGCGCAGCGGCATGAACGGCACGCCCTTTTCCGCGGCCTGCAGCGCGGCGTGCAGGGCGGGGCAGGTGGCGTCCTTCATGACGATGCTGCCGCCGGTGACGGCGGCGGAAAAGCGTGGCGCCGCACCGTATTCGCCGAGGCTCACGGCGCTGGTTTCCAGCGTCGCCACGCAGCCGGCGCCGATCAACAGATCGGCCTGCAGGCTGGACGTCGGCAGCGCCACCAGGTGCAGGTTCTTGACGCCGCGCCGGATGAGCGCCCGCGTCGCCGCCATGGGCACGCCGGAGACTTCGCGCGGCACCACGAGCATGGTGCCGTCGGTGATGCACGCGAGTGCTTCGTCGAGGGGCTTCACAGGAGAGGACATGGCGTCCTCTTGCACGGCTGTCATTGCCCGCGCAAGCGGGCAAACCAGTCATCATCGGTCGATCGGGGGGCTATCGTCCCCCGCTTGCGCGGGGGACGACGGCTGTGTGCGCCTTCAGATCAGCGCCGCCTTCACATGCTCCGGCGAGAACGGCACACGCCGGATGCGCACGCCGGTGGCATCGAAGATGGCATTGGCGATCGCCGCCGCCACCGGCCGCGTCGACGGCTCGCCGGCGCCGGTCGGGGCGATCTCCGGATGGTCGATCAGCACCACGTCGATCGCCTCCGGCGTGCCGCCGATGTCGAGGATCGGATAGGTCAGCCAGTCGATGCTCGTCACCGTCTGGTGGTCGAACTTGACCTCCTCCCACAACGTGCGGCTCACCCCCTGCACGACGTTGCCGAGGATGCATCGCGTGAGCGCGTCCGGGTTGATGATCTGCCCGCAGTCATGCGCCACGGCGAACCTGCGCGCCCAGATCTGGCCGGTGGAGCGGTCGACATCGACCTCGGCGATCACCGCCACCCGCGTGCCGTTGCGCTGCGCGAAGGCGATGCCGCGGCCCGAGACGTGCTGGCCTTTCTGGTCGCGCCGCGGCGAGGGCCGGGTCTGCCAATTCGCCTTGGCCGCCGCCGCCTTGATGACGGCGACGTCGCGCGGCTCCTTGGCATGGCGCAGGCGGAATTCGACCGCGTCGGTGTTGGTCGCCGCCGCCAGTTCGTCCATGAAGGACTCGCTGGCAAAATGGATCTGCGGTCCGACCGGATCGCGCAAATGCGACGTGCGCAGCGGTGAGGCGCGGTCGAGCAGCGGCGGGATGGTCTCCCAGGCGAGCCGCTTGTTGTCGAAGGCATAGGATTCCGCCGGCACCCCGAAGCCGTCGACCGGGTGCAGCTTCACGCCGCGCATCTGCCCGGCCAGCGTCGCCGACGGATGGCCGCCATTGGTGGCGGTATCCACGCGCGAGAAGGCCTTGCTGAGGAAGTCGTAGGCGATGACCTTGCCCGAGGCGTCGAGCGCGGCGCGCGCCTTGTGCACCGAAGCCGGACCCTTGGGGTCCCAGCCGGTGCCTTGGTCGCGCATGTATTGCAGCCGCACCGGCCGACCCACCGCTTGCGCCAGAACGGCGGCATCCATGGCGGCATCATCGGCGTCGTTGCGGCCGTAGCTGCCAGGCGCCGGCTGCCAGATCACCCGCACATTTTCCAGCGGCACACCGAGGGTGCGGGACAACCCCTCCTGCACGTAGTGCGACTTCTGCGTCCCGCTCCAGCAGGTGACGTGGCCGTCCTTGATCTCGACCAGCGCGCAGGCCGGTCCCATGCTGGCGTGCGATTGGAACGGCCATTCGTATTCCGCCTCGACCACCTTGGCGGCGTTCTTGAAGGCGGCGTCGACGTCGCCGTTCTGCTTCTCCACTTTGCGCTTGTGTACCGGCCCCGAGCGGATGTGGTCGTAAAGCTTGGCCTGGTCGGGGAAGGGCGGCTGCACCGTCGACCATTCCACCTTGAGCTGCCTGGCGGCCTTGATCGCATCCCATTCCTTGTCGGCGACGACGCCGAGGAAGCCTTTGTCCCAGACCACCTTGGCGCCGGGAATGCCCTTGATCGAGGCTTCGTCCACCTTCACCGGCACGCTGCCGGCGACCGCCGGGCGGATCATGCGGCCGTGCATCATGCCCGGCCGCTTCAGGTCGGTGACATAGTCCTGCTGCGCGAACACCTTGGGGGCGATGTCGGTGCGCTTGATCGGCTGGCCGACGATCTTGTAGGTGCTCGGGTCCTTCGGCTTGGCCTTGCCCGGCGCATAGAGCGCGTTGCCCAGTTTCTTGTTCCAGGCCAGTTCGACGTTGAAATAGTGTCCGCCGATCAGCTTGGCGTAGCTGACATTCTTCGCGGCGTTGTCCTTCACGCTGACGACACCGTCATGCACGGTGAGTTGGTCGGCCGGCGTCGACAGCACGCCGCTCGCCATCTCCACCAGCACACGACGCGCTTCCGCGGCGGCCATGCGCATCTGCTTGCCGCCCAGCCAGATACCGGTCGAGCCGGAGGCGCCGCCCTGGTTCACCGAGGTGGCGGTGTCGCCCATGTGCACGGTGACGCTCTTGAAGGGAACGTCGAGCTCCTCCGCGATCATCTGCGCGACGGCGATGTTGAGGCCGTGGCCGACGTCCATCTTGCCGAAATAGGCGGCGATGCTGCCGTCGGCATTGACGGCGATGTAGGAGGCGAGCTGGTCCGGCGTCAGCGGCGGCCGCGCGCCTTGCGCCAGCGCCCGGTTGATCGAGAGCAGCGCGTCGAGCGGCAGCGCGGCGCCGACCGACACGACCAGGGCGCCGCCGCCGAGCAGAACGGAGCGACGGGAGAAGGCGGACCTGTTTTCATGCTTCGTCATGAGAGCCTCCCTCAACCCATCATGGCGGCGGCACGCTTGACCGCCTTCAGGATGCTCACATGGGTGCCGCAGCGGCACTTGAGGCCGGCAAGCGCGGTCTTGATCTCCGCGTCGGTCGGGTTCTTCTTGCTGGCGAGGAAGGAGGCGGCGGTCATGATCCAGCCGTTGATGCAGTAGCCGCATTCCGGCACCTGCTCCTCGATATAGGCGGCTTGCAGCGGATGCGGCTTGTCCGGCGTGCCGAGACCGGCCAGCGTGGTGACCTTGCGCTCGCCGACCGCCGACAACGGCGTCACGCAGGAGCGCACCGGCTGTCCGTCGAGCTGCACGGTGCAGGCGCCGCATTGCGCCAGACCGCAGCCGAAGTGCGGATTGTTGAGACCGAGATCGTCGCGCAGCGCATAGAGCAGCGGCATATCGGGGTCGCCATCGATGCGATGCGACGTGCCGTTCACATGAAGGGTGAAGCTTTGGGTCATGGCCGTTTCCCTGAGAGGCGAACCGCGCCGAGTCATGGCCCGGTCGCGGAACTTATTTTGCGTCTATTCCGACGCTTGCGCCGCGAAGGCTAGTCCCGCACAATCGTTTTGGATACGTACCCGGCGACAAAAAACGGTTTAACCGCTGGGAATTAAAGCAAGACAGGAAACGCGACTTCTGGGAGGAACGCCATGCGAACTGCCGCTCGAATTGGGCTCGCTGCCATCATTGCCGCCGCCACCGCCTGCGCATCGTCGCTTCCGGCCGCGGCCCAGGACCAGGTCTGGCACCACGCCTTGATCAAGGCCAAGGCCGACGCCGGCATTCTCATGATGGTCACCAGCGACGACTTCGCCAAGAAGCAGGGGATCACGCTCAAGACCTCGGAGTTCCGCAACGAGCAGCTCGCGCTCAAGGCGTTGATCGCCGGCGAGATCGACAGCTACGAGGGCGGGCCGGGCGGCGTGTTCGCCGCCGACGCCCGAGGCGCCGATATCCGCATCCTCGGCTGCCATTGGGTGACGGTGCCGCACGCCATCTTCGCCAAGGACTCGATCAAGGCGGTCGCCGATCTCAAGGGCAAGTCGATCGCGGTGTCGGCGCCCAATTCGATGCCCGACATGCTCGCCCATTTCGCGTTGGAGAAATACGGCGTCGCCCCCAACACGGTGAAATTCGCCGCCGTCGGCGGCGATCGTGACCGCTATCAGGCGCTGGTCGGCGGCGTGGTCGATGCGGCCGTGGTGTCGAACGAATACCAGCCGATCGCGCCCAAGAGCATCCATGTGCTGATCGCCGGCCGCGACGCGTTGCCCAAATTCCTGCGCGTATGCATCATGACCAGCGAAACGGTGCTGAAGAAGAAGGGACCCGAGGCGGTCAAGTTCCTCGCCGCCGAGATGAACGCGCTGCACTATGCGCTGACCCACCGGGCCGAGACCATCGCCCTCACCGACAAGATCATCCACGCCAAGCCGAACGATCCGCGCCCCGGCTTCGTTTTCGACGAGGCGGTGCGGTTGCACATGGTGGACCCCACCTTGCCGCTGCCCATGGACAAATTGTCGTGGATGCAGGATCAACTGGTGAAAATCGGCAAGCTGAAGAAGCCGTTGGACGTGAAGACGGTGGTGGCGCCGCAATATCGCGAGAAGGCGCTGAAGCTTGCCGGAAGCTGATTGCGAATTTAGCAACGCTTTTATTTCTGTCATTCCGGGGCCGGCCGTAGGCCGGAACCCGGAATCCAGAAACGAGCATGGAGTATCGGTCTGGATTCCGGGTTCGCTCGCGTTGCTCGCGCCCCGGAATGACGAGTGGTAAGTCGGAGACCCTGAATGGGTGAAGTGAACTTTGTCGACGTCTCCAAGCGTTTCACGCTGCGCATCGACAACGAAGTGCATCATGTTCAGGCGCTCGATCGCGTGAGCTTCACCGTCAATGACGGCGAGGTGGTGGCGCTGATCGGGCCTTCCGGCTGCGGCAAGACCACTGCGCTGCGTGTGGCCATGGGTCTCGATCCGGCGAACGCCGGTCGCGTCACCGTCGACGGACGCGAGATCAAGGGCTGCGGCTACGACCGCGGCATGGTGTTCCAACATGCCGAGCTGTTGCCTTGGCTGTCGGCGCGGCAGAACGTCATGTTCGGCCTGGAGATGAAGGGCGTGCGCGGCGCCGCCTTGCGCGACACCGCCGACAAATATCTCGAGCTGGTGGGCCTCACCGACTCCGGCAACCGCCGGCCGCATCAGCTCTCCGGCGGCATGAAGCAACGCGTCGGCATCGCCCGCGCGCTCGCCATCGACCCGTCGGTGCTGCTGATGGACGAGCCGTTCGGCGCGCTCGACGCGCAGACGCGCGAGGGGCTGCAGGGCGAATTGCTTGAGATCCACGGCCGCACCGGCAAGACCATCCTGTTCGTCACCCACGATCTCGACGAGGCGGTTTTGATCGCCGACCGCATCGTGGTCATGAAGCAGGGCCGCGTGCAGGAGATCATGACCGTGCCGCTCGGCCGCCCGCGCCCCGATCTCGGCCTGGTGCGCGGCACGCCGGAATTCGCCGAGACCCGCTACAAGGTCTGGCGCGCGCTGCACGACGACGCCACGGTGCATTAGGGCGGGCGCTGCAATGGAATCAAGACGAGCGGCGACATCGGCCTGTTCCCTCCCCCCTTGTGGGGGAGGGCTAGGGAGGGGGGTGAAGCGGCAAGGCAGCGACCTCGCGTTTCCATGCCACCCCCACCCCCAACCCCCCACAAGGGGGAGGGGAGCGCTCAGAGTTTGTTTGACGATGATGATTCAACACGAACGGATCGCGCATTAGACCGCCATGGCCAATATTGCAGACACCCAGAACAAGAGCACGGTGCCCTCGATGGCGCCCGAGCCGGCGGAGCGCCGGCCGCTGCCGCGCTGGGTCATCACCACGATCTCGGTCTGTTGCGCGCTCGGCCTGTGGGAGATTTTCGGCCGCAACATCAACCCGATTTTCGGCTCCTATCCGAGCGCAATCGCGGAAGCATTCTGGCAATTGCTGATCACCGGCCAGCTGGGCACCGCGCTCTATTCCAGCCTGCGCCCCTTCGTCGCCGGCTATTGCCTCGCCATCGTGGTCGGCGTGCCCCTCGGCCTGATCATCGGCCGTTTCCGCGTGGCGGAGGCGGCGCTCGGCATCTACGTCACCGCCGGCTACGCCATGCCGCTGGTGGCGCTGGTGCCGCTCCTGATGCTGTGGCTCGGGCTCGGCTTCACGGTGAAGGTGGCGGTGGTGTTCCTGATGTCGCTCTTCCCGATCACCATCAACACCTGGCTCGGCGTCACCGCGGTGCCGAAGACGCTGATCGAGGTCGGCAAATCGTTCGTCGCCTCCGACCTGACCATCCTGCGCCGCATCATCATGCCGGCGACGCTGCCCTATATCATGGCCGGCATCCGGTTGGCGGTCGGGCGCGCGGTGGTGGCCATGGTGATCGCGGAATTCTTCACCACCATTTCCGGGCTTGGCGCGGTGATCATCAACTCGGCCAACAATTTCGACACCGCCACCATGTTCGTGCCGATCATCATCCTGATGGTGATGGCGATCAGCCTCAACGCCTTCATCGGCTGGGTCGAGCACAAGGTCGCGCCCTGGCAGGCGGAGATCACCGGGCGGGATAAGGAGTAGGCTGCGGCCGCGCGGCAACGATTGCTGCCATGCCCGCGAAAGCGGGCATCCAGTCCGCCGCCGCATTGCGGCTCTAAGACATTTCGGTGGTTACCGGGTTCCCGCTGGAGCCTGTACGCGGGCCAGCCGAAGGCTGGACCCGGGTACGGGGACGGCGGTCAAACCAGTCCCCGCACCGCGGCGAACAAATCCCTCACCGCCTGCTCGCTCACGCCGCGCGTGATGAACACCACGCGGCTGGCGCGGCTGTCGTCCGGCCAGCTGTCCAGCTCCACCGGCGGATGCGCGAGGTGCTGCACGAACTGCACCACCACCGGGCCCTTGCAGCCTTCGACATTGAGGAAACCCTTCACCCGCAGCAGATCGGCCCCGCGCATGGCCATCAGCGTCTCCATGACGCGCGCGAACACCGGCCAGGGCATCGGCGCCGCGTCGCTCAGCACGAAGCTGGCGATGCCGTCCGAGTGGGCGGCCTCCGCCACGAAGGCGTTGCGCGCCTCCCGCGCCGGCTCGATCAGGCGCGAGGGATCGAGCACGCCGTCGACCGCCTGCAATATCTCGGCGCCGGGATTGAGCGCGCGCAGCCGTTCCGCCAGCGCTTCGGCAGCGCCTTCGCCGGCGATGTCGGTCTTGCTGATGACCAGCCGGTCGGCGAGGATCGCCTGTTTGCGCGCCTCCGCCGACCATTGGAGGGTGTCGGCGCCGGTCTCGGCATCGACCACCGTCACCACCACCTCGACATGGAACACCTCGCCGAGGGCGCGGTCGGTGGCGAAGGTCTGCAGGATGGGGCTTGGATCGGCGAGCCCGGAGGTCTCGATCACCACGCGCTTGAAATCGGGGATTTCGCCGCGCTCGCGCTCGATCACCATGCGGCGCAAAGCTTGCTGGAGATCGGTGCGCGTGATGCAGCACAGGCAGCCATTGCCGAGCAGCACGGTCTCGTCGGCGCTCGCGCGCACCAGCGTATCGTCGATACCGGTGGCGCCGAACTCGTTGACCACCACCGCGGTGCCCTGGCCCTCGGGCGTGTCCAGGAAGCGGCGCAGCAGCGTGGTCTTGCCGGCGCCGAGGAAGCCGGTGACCACGGTGAGCGGGATGCGCGCGCCGCGCTCCCGCTTGAGCCGGCGCCCGAACGGTCCGGCGGCCGGGGAGGGGAAAAGCTCGTTCATTTGTTCAGCTTACACGAGACATGGGGAGGGGGGTCACCGGGCTTTGGCGGGCGGGCTTGTCCTGATACCCAATTTGGGTCCATATATACCCAATATGGGTACACAAGCCCGAGCCGGGTATAGAGAGCCCCAAAATGGGTACTCAGAGTTCCAGTGGCCTCATCGATGCGTTGTTCTCCAAGGTGCAACAGCGCGTCCTGAGCATATTCTTCAGCCAGCCGTCGGCGCGCTACCCATTAAGCCAGGTCATCGCGCTTGCCAATTCCGGGCGCGGTGCGGTGCAGCGGGAATTGGAAAGCCTCGTTCGTGCCGGCATTTTGAGCCAGTCGATGATCGACGGCCGAAAAATCTATGAAGCCAACCGCAGCTCGCCCATTTTCGAAGAATTGCACAGCTTGATTCTGAAGACTGTCGGCCTGGTGGAGCCGCTGACCAAAGCGCTGCAGCCGCTTGCGAAGACGATGAATGCGGCCTTTGTCTACGGCTCGGTTGCGCGCGGCGAGGACCAGGCCAAGAGCGATATCGACCTGATGATCATCGGACGCGAGGTTGCCTATCCCGATGTCTACGGCGCCTTGCAGAAGGTGGAGAAGAAGCTCCGCCGTCCGGTCAATCCGAATATAATGACTCCCGCTGAATGGAAGCAGAAGCTGTCCGAGCGAAACTCCTTCGTCGGCAAAATCTCGCAGCAACCGAAATTGTTCGTCTTTGGGTCGGACGATGAGCTCAGGCGAATTGGCCAATCTGGCTAGCATCGGCGCTCTCAAAGAAGAGCCTGCCGACCAGCAGGAGTTTGAGGGCCTCGTGACCTCGGACCGCAAGCGGCTGGCCGATGCGAAGAAAGGCGGACTGTCGGCAGAGAGCACATTCGATCTCGCCTACAACGCCGCTCATTCCTTCGCGCTGGCGGCGATGCGATGGCACGGCTATCGGCCCGACAACCGGCGTTACATCGTCTTTCAAGCCCTGGAACACACGCTCGGCATCAAGCCGGAAATCTGGCGTGTCCTCGCCAAATGTCACGGCATTCGCAACGCGTTTGAATACGATGGGGTTTTCAACGTTGACACGCAGCTTCTGACCGATCTCTTGGCGGCCGCGGAATTGCTCGAGACGGCACTCGGTGCTTTCGGCCCCGTTGCAGGGACCGAAAGCTAGAGACTTTCCAGGCGAAGTGGGAAGCGGTTCGCCGTCCGGAAACGCGATAAAGCAAGAACCCTCGGCGCGTTCACCGTCTCTATGAAACGGTGGACGCGTCGAGGCGGAAAACCGCAGCCTAAAAATCCATCTCCAGCGTGTAGAGCCCGCCGCTGAAGCGATCCATGGTGTAGACGATGCCGCGCTCGTCGACGAACACGTCGTTGAGCTGGATGGCGCCGACCGGCGAGCCGGCGGGCGCCGGCGGCACGAAGGCGGCGATCTCCTTCGGCTGATACGGATTGGAGATGTCGTAGGCGCGCAGGCCGCCGTTGAAGAAGGTGCCGATGATGATCTCGTCCGACTTCCAGGCGGTCGGCACCGGCGTGTTCTCGAAGATGTTGTGGGCGCCGAAGCGGCCGCCGCGGCTCTGATAGGCGTCGAGCGGCGGCATCGGGCAGGTGGCGATCGGGACCGGATTGGTCTCGTCGCGGTTGTCGAGGATCCAGACCAGCTTCGGCCAGTCCTTGGCGTTGTTCTCGGTCGACTCGTCGGTGACGATCAGCAGGTTGCGCTCGAACAGCGGCAGCACCGTGTGCATGAAGCCGGTATAGGGCGGCGAATTGGTCCAGTGCGAGATCATCTTCGGATTCGCCTTGTCGGCGATGTCGATGATGAACATGCCGCCGTCGATATAGGCGAGATAGAGCCGGTCCGGCCGCTGCTTGTAGACATTGGTGTTGTGCGCGCGAAAGCCCTTGTCGAGCGCCGAGCGTTTCGGCGGCGGCGCCTTGTCGCCTTGGCGCGTGCCCGGGTACCACCAGCGCCCGGCCTCCACCGGTTTAGAAGGATTGCGCACGTCGATGCAGCGATAGAACTGGTCGTCGAGCGGATGGCTTGGCGTGAAATCGTCGGCGCCGGAGGCCATGTGCACATATTCGCCGTCGCAGAACCAGAGCTGGTGCACGCCGCGCGAATGCGGCCCCGAGCAGTCGAAAAAAGAGATCGAGCGGGGCTTCTCCGGCACCGAGATGTCGAACAGCTCGAGCCCCGCCGGCTTCTGCCCCTGCTTCTGCGTCTGGTAGGCCACCGCCATGATGTCGCCGGCGGTCTCCAGCGAGTTCGAGCGCATATAGGCCTGCGGCAGCTCGGTCTGCACCACCACTTTCGGATTGCGCGGATCGGAAACGTCGACGGCGGTGAAATTCTTCGGCGCGCTTTCATGCGCCAGCCAGATGATGCGGCGCCCGTCCTTGGCGATCTGCACCGACATGCCTTCGCCCATGCCGCCGAAGCCGCCGAGGTCGTTCTGGGCGAGCAGCTTGAAATTCCAGGTGACGGGCTCGGCGCCCTTGGTGAGCGCATCATTCGCGGCGGACATTCGCGTCTCCGATAGCTTGATGGGGATTGCGGAAAGGCCGGCGCCGAGGGCGCCGGCCCCATGTTTAGACCATGAGACGCGCTGCCGTCACCCCTGGGGGCTCAGGCCATCGCCTTCTTCATGAACTCCTTGCGGAAGGCCTTGTCCCAGTCGGGGATCTTCTTGATCTTCTTCGCCTTCATCAGCACCTCGGCGTGGTGCTGCATGTAGGGGTCGAGATCGTCGGGCCAGCCGGGGCCAACTTCCACCCGGCTCAGCGCCTTGGCGAAGGTGTCCTTGGCCATCTTGTAGCCCTTGGAGGTGTAGAATTTGTAGACCACCTCCGACACCTTGTCGTGCTCGTCCTTGAACTGCTTGGCGACCTCGAGCCAGGCCTTCAGATAGGCGACGACCGTGTCCGGATTCTTGTCGACGAATTCGGGCGTCGCCGCCATGAACACCGGCAGCTTGTCGAACGAGTAGAAGTCGACCAGCGTGTTGGCGAGGCCCTCGGCTTCCGCGATCGCGTTATAGGGCTCGACGCAGACCATGGCGTCGACGGTCTTGGCCGCCATGGCCGCCACCATGTCGTTCACGTTGGTGCGGATTTCCTGGTAGTCGCCCTTGTGCAGGCCGGCCTTGGGGGCGATCTGGTCGACGAAGATATTGCCGGTCGACGAGCCGGTCTGGTTCGCCACCTTCTTGCCGCGCAACTGCTCGACCTTGGTGATGCCGAGATCCTTGCGCGCCATCACCCGGGCGGTCTTGCCGACATATTCGATCTTGGCGATGGCGACGAGGCCGCCCTTCGCGTTGCCGATGATGAAGGAGGGCCCGGCATAGGTGCCGAGATCGACCTGTCGCGCCACCATCTGCTGCATGGTCAGGTTGCCCGAAGGCACCGCGAATTCCTCGAACTTGATGCCGTGCTTCTCCAACAGGCCGGAGCGCATCAGGTAATAGGTCGGCATGCCCCACATATTGGTCTGATAGCCCTGGCGGATCGTCGCCATCGCCGCCAGCGACGGGTGGACGCCGAGGCCGGCCGCCAGCAGGCCGCCGCCGGTGAGCGCCAGCGTGTGACGCCGCGAGATGGGTTTATTCCAGATCGTCATCGCTCATCCTCCCTTTTTGATACCCGTCATTCCGGGACGCGGCCGAAGGCCGCGGGCCCGGAATCCAGGGCCCTGGATTTCGGGTTCGCTCGCTTCGCTCGCGCCCCGGAATGACGGGTCGATAATTTGCCGGTTTCAGTGCCTCGCTTATCCATTTCCGTTGATGCTATCGCTGCCGCTGTCGTGCCCCAGGTAGTGCAGCAGTTTCTTCTGCCAATCGATGAATTCCGCGCTCAGCGGATCGCGCGGCCGTTCGAGCGGTATGGTGATTTCCGCCTTCACCGTGCCGGGATGCGGCGACATCACGATCACGCGGTCGGCCAGATAGACCGCTTCCGCCACGTTGTGCGTCACGTAGATCACGGTCTTGCGGGTCTCCCGCCATACGTCGGCGAGCAGACGCTGCATCTCGTCGCGCGTCAGCGCATCGAGCGCCGCGAACGGCTCGTCCATCAGCAGCACCGACGGATTGTAGGCCAAGGCGCGGGCGATGGCGACCCGCTGCTGCATGCCGCCCGACAGGTGGTGCGGAAACGAGCCGGTGAATTTCTCCAGTTTCACCAGGCGCAATTGCTCGCGCGCGATCTTTTCCCGCTCGTCCTTGCCGACGCCCTTCATCTCCAGCCCGAAGGTGACGTTGCCGAGCGCCGTACGCCAGGGAAAGAGCTGGGCGAAATCCTGGAAGACGACGCCGCGGTCCATGCCCTGTCCGGTCACCGGCTTGCCGCCGATGCGGATTTCGCCGGCGGCCGGCGCCAGGAAGCCGGCGATGATGTTGAGCAAAGTCGACTTGCCGCAGCCGGATGGCCCGACGATGCAGACGAACTCGGACGGCGCCACGTTGATGCTCACGTCCTTGACCCCCGGCACCTTGCCGCCGGGCGTGTCGTAGGTCAGCGTCACATCGCGGATTTCGATCGGGAGCATGCTTGCCTTTCTTCTTATGCCTTTGGCTTTTGTGCGGCGTTCCAACTCGCCGGCCGCTTCTCGCGGAAGGCGGCGAAGCCCTCCGCCGCCTCGTCCGACTGGCGCTTGTTGGCGTGGCTCTCGATCAGCGCGCTGAAGGCGGCCTCGTCGAGATGGCTCCAGGCCGATTGCAGCGCGCAGATCTTGGTCTGCGCGATCGCCTCCGGCCCGCACGACAAGAGGTGATTGACGATGCGCTCGCCCGCGGCCTCCAACTCGGCGAGCGGCACCACCTCGTGCACCAGGCCGATGCGCAGCGCCTCCTGCGCATCGAAGCGCTCGCCGGTGAGCGCATAGCGGCGCACCTGGCGCAGGCCGATGGCGTCGTTGAGCTGCGGGATAATGATGGTGCCGGCGACCCCGATCTTCACTTCGGCGATGGAAAAGGCGGCATTGTCGGCGGCGATCACGATATCGCAGGCCGAGATGATGCCGGTGCCGCCACCGAAACAGGCCCCTTGCACCAGCGCCACCGTCGGCACCGGCAGCAGGTTGAGCCGCTGCACGGCTTCCGCCGTCATGCGCGAGGCGTCGCGGTTTTCCTGCGGCGAGGAACGGCGCACGGCGTCGAGCCAGTTGATGTCGGCGCCGGCCTGGAAATTCTTGCCCTTGCCGGTGATCACCACCGCGCGCGGCGCCTTGGCGGCGAGCGCGTCATAGGTGGCCAAGAGGCCGGCGAGCAGCGCGCCGTTATAGGCGTTGTAGACCTCCGGCCGGTTGAGCGTGACGTGGGCGACGCCGCGCGCGTCGACCGTCCAAAGTACCGGATCGTTCGCTTCGCTCATGCGCACCGACTTTCTCCGTTCATCCCCGCGCAAGCGGGGATCCAGGAGCACAATCGCGATGCCGACGGTCTTGCCTCTGGGTCCCCGTTTGCACGGGGACGAACGGAAACTTGGGCAAATGCATCGAGCATCATTCAACCCTTGGCCATGCGCACCATGCCCCAGCGCTGCACGGTGGCACGCTCGATCGAGCCGAACACCACGCGCTCGAACACGAAGCCGATCACGCCGATCACCACGATCGAAGCCATCATGACGTCGGTCTGCAGGAACTCCTTGGCGTCGAAGATCACCCAGCCGAGCCCGTAATCGGAGGCCGCGATCATCTCCGCCCCCACCACCGCGATCCACGAGCGCAGGAAGGCCTGGCGCATGCCGGTGATGATGAAGGGTGAGGCGCCCGGGATGATCACCTTCCAGAACAGACGCTTCTCGTTGGCGCCCATGGAGCCTGCCGCGCGCAGCCACAGCGGATTGACCGAACGCACCCCCGACCAGGTGTTGAACAGCATCGGAAAGGTGGCGGCATAGAACACGATCAGGATGGTCGTTGTGTTGCCGATGCCGAACCACAGCATGAACATCGGCACCAGTGAGAAGGAGGGGATCGGCATCAGCGCCGAGACCAGCGGCAGGAAGAAATTTTCCACCGGCTTGAAGCGCGCCATCAGGATGCCGAGCGGCAGGCCGAGGGCGATCGCCAGCGCGAAGCCGAACAGCACGCGGTAGAGCGTGGCGCCGGCGTGCTGCAGCATGGTGCCGTCGGCGATGGTGCTGAAAAGCGTCGCGGCGATGGTCTGGATGGTCGGCAGCAGCACGCGCGGGAACCAGCCGCTGTAGCAGACGGCTTCATAGAGAGCCGCCGCCACCAACAGGGTGAGGGCGCCACGGATGAGCGAGCGGCGGCGTTGACCCTGCTCGGTCATTCCATGCCCTCCACCATGCCCCAGCGCACCACGGTGAAGTCCTCGATCTTCTGGAACACGTATTTTTCCAGGCACAGCCCGATCACCGCGATCACGAAGACGCCGGCCATCATCGCATCGGTGTTGAGGAATTCGCGCGCGCCGAAGATGAGCCAGCCGAGGCCCCAGGGCACGGCCGCGAGCATCTCCACCGCCACCAGGATGCGCCAGGCCTGCGCCAGCCCGAGCCGCAGGCCGGTGAGGATATAGGGCAGGGCGCCGGGCAGGATGACGTGCCGGAACATGCGGTGCTGGTCGGCGCCCATGGCCAGCGCCGAGCGCACCCAGATTTCTTTCACCGCCTTCACCCCGGTCCACGAATTGTAGATGACCGGAAACATCGAGACGAAGCCGACCAGCAGCACGGCGGACGTTTCCCCCGGTCCGAACCAGAGCAGGAACAGCGGCGTGTAGGCGAGGCCCGGGATGGGCGCCAGGATCGAGACCAGCGGCAGGCAGATGTCTTCGGCGCGGCGCGAGCGCCCCATCAGCACGCCGATGGTCACGCCGACGATCGCGGCCATGCCGAAACCGGCGAGCAGGCGCAGCACGGTCTCGATGGTGTGGTGCTCCAGGATTCCGGAAACGCTCAGGTCATAGAACGCGCGCACCGCGTCTTCCAGCGGCGGAAACAGCTTGCGCGGAAAGACGCCGGAGCGGGCGACGATCTCCCAGATCGTGCCCACCACGATGAAGGGAAAGGCGTTGCGCGCGATAAGGCGCAGCCGCTCGCCGGCGCGCGATGCCGGCTCCGGGCTGGCCGCTATGGTGACGGCATCCTGCATGGTGCCGAGCGTTCCTCCGAACATGGCGCGGCGCGAGCCGCCAAGGCCTCTTTTACGGGCCTTTTGCCGGAGCCTTGTTCCCGGCTTGCAGGCAGGATAATGCGCATTGAACAGGAACCACAAGCTGGCCCGGTGCCCCTGCGGCATCGACGCCCCGCCCGGCCTCCTTGCAGCTTTGCGGCTGGCGGTCGGCAGCGAGAACGGCTAAACCGCCGCACCGCCACGCGGGCGGCTTATGCGCACACGTCAAGGGAGTTTCGCGATGTCGAAGAATACGCAAAAGATCGGCTGGATCGGAGCCGGGCGCATGGGTACGCCCATGGCCGACCGCCTGCTCAAGGCCGGCTACGACGTATCGATCTGGAATCGCACCCGCGCCAAGGCCGAGCCGCTCGCCGCCTCCGGTGGTAAAATTGTCGATAAGCTGTCCGACCTCGCCGGCTGCGACGTGGTGTTTTCCATCGTCTCCACCGGCAAGGATCTCGACCAGGTCATCTTCGGCAAGGACGGCGTCGCCAGCGGCGGCAAGCTGCCGCCGGTCGTGGTCGACTGCTCGACCATCTCGGTCGAGGACTCCGCCTCCATCCGCAAGCGGCTGAAGGAAAAGGGCTCCGATTACGTGGCCGCGCCGGTCTCCGGCAATGCCAAGGTGATCAAGGCCGGCAAGCTCTCGGCCATCGTCTCCGGCCCGGAGGCGGCCTGCAAGATCATGATGCCGATGATGGAGGCGATCGCGCCGCGCGGCGTCGCCTATGCCGGCGATGGCGAGCTCGCGCGCGTGTGCAAGATCGCCCACAACGTCATGCTCGGCGTGGTGATCGAGAACCTGATCGAGATCACGCTTCTGACCAACAAGATGGGCGTGCCGCGCCATGCCTTCCTCGCCTTCCTCAACAATTCGGTGATGGGCTCGATGTTCACCGCCTACAAGTCGCCGGCGCTGGTCAATCTCGACTGGACCACCACCTTCACGCCGGAGCTGCTGCGCAAGGACCTCGACCTCGGCCTCGAGCTCGCGCGCGAGATGGACGTGCCGATGCCGGTGACGGCGGCGACGCGCGAAGTCCTGCAGAGCCATTTCGGCGCCGCCATGCTGCAGAAGAATCCGGAGGAATACATCCAGAAGGACTTCGCGGCGCTGGCCGAGACCATGGCGCTTGCCGCCGGCATGAAGCTCGAATCCGAGAACAAGAACGTGCCGACCGGGCTGGAGCATTAGGCCGACGCTTGAAGCGTCGGTCCCCACGCGCCAAACGCTCACCGACCCCTCTCCCGCAAGAGCCTGCGCCCGGACGGCGCGAAGCGCCGATCCGGGTGGGAGAGGGTAGGCGGTGCGTGTCGCGCCGTCTCGCGCTTACGGCTTGGCGATATGCCAGGCGCCGTTGAGGAAGCCGTCGCCGGTGATGTCGCCCGGCTTCTTGTCGTTCTTCCAGGTATAGAGCGGCTTGCCCTTGTAGGCCCACTGCTTGCTGCCGTCGGCGCGGGTGATCGTGCTGTAGCCCTTGCCGCCCTTCTCGCCGGCCTTGGCCATCAGCGGCGGCCAGTTCGCCGCGCAGCCGCCGTTGCAGGCCGACTTGCCCTTGGAATCCTTGGCGAAGGTGTAGAGCGTCATGCCATGCGAGTCGGTGAGCACCTTGCCTTTGGCGCTCTTGCCGACCATGGCCGGCGCGGCGATGGCGGCGCTCGCCAACGCAACGGCGGCGATGGTGACGATCGGAATGAGAAATCGCTTCATGTGTTGCTCTCCTCTGGCGTAATGCGAGGCGGAACGGGGCCCCGCAAGCACAAATCCCGCAGGGGTACGGTCTATTCCCGCGCCGCGGGCAGAGAAATTTTTCCCGCGGCGGGAATATTCGCGGCCGCGGCGTGAAAAAAAGAGGGCCGCCGATGCGGCCCTTTGTGCTTAGGTGGAGGATTTCCCGCGGCTGCCAGTAGGGAGGTAGCGGCCACGGCGCACGCTGACACTGAACGCGTCGCGGCCCCCGATCACAAGTAAATTGACTGTAAAATAGCGGTGGATTTTTGGGGGCGGCCTGACGCACTATCCGCGCGAAACACCGGGAGGAGATTGCATGGCCTTCAAACTCTACAACGCGCCGCAGTCGACCTGCAGCCAGCGCGTGCGCTTCGTGCTCAACGCCAAGGGGCTGCCGTTCGACGAGGTGAAGCTCAATCTGCTGGAAGGCGACCAGCTCAAGCCCGATTATCTCAAGCTCAATCCCAACGGCGTGGTGCCCACGCTCGACCACGACGGGCAGATCGTTTTCGACTCCACGGTCATCACCGAATATCTCGACGAGGTCGAGCCGAAGGAAAGCTTCACGCCGGAGAACCCGGTCAAGCGCGCGCGCATGCGCTCGCTCATGCACTACATCGACGAGATGCCGGCGGCGGCTGTGCGGGTGCCAACCTTCAACCTCGCCTTCCTGCCGCGGTTCAAGGCCATGAGCCGCGACGAGTTCGTCGCCTTCGCCAATTCCAAGCCGCTGCGGCGCGAGTTCATGCTGGCGATGGGCCAGAGCGGCTTCCCGCAGGAGGAGATGGATGCGGCGCTCAAGCGCCTGCGCCGCACCTATGAGCGCATGGATGCGGAGATCGAGCGCAGCGGCGGCCCCTGGCTGCTCGGCAAGGAGATATCGCTCGCCGATGTGGCGGTGATGCCGGCGATGGTGCGCATGCACGATCTCGGCCTCGCCGACTGGCAGGACCTGCCGCGCATCGTCACATGGTTCGACAATATCCGCGCGCAGAAGGCGTTCCAGCCGACCTATTATCACGGCTCGTTGCTCTCCGAGCGCTTCCCGCATCTGAAGGAGAAGCAGGCGCAAAGTGCCTAGGCGCGGCCGCATGACAATGAGCGCGTGACGCGAAGGGCGCCGCCATGCTCACCGCCGCCAAGAACGACAGTCTCACCCGCGTCGGCCCCGGCACGCCGATGGGCGAACTGCTGCGGCGCTATTGGATGCCGATCGCCGGCGCCGCTTCGCTCACCGCCGAATGCCCGGTCAAGCCGCTGCGGCTCCTGGGCGAGGATCTTGCGCTCTACCGCGACCTCAGCGGCCGCTATGGCCTCGTCGCGCGCCACTGCGCGCATCGCGGCGCCGATCTTGCCTGCGGCACGGTCGAGCCGGACGGCCTGCGCTGCTTCTACCACGGCTGGAAGTTCGGCGCTGACGGCGCCTGCATCGAGCAGCCCTACGAGGAAATCGCCGCGCCCAATCCGAAGTCCCGCGCGGGCTGCGATATCGCCGCCTATCCGGTGCGCGAGTGCGCCGGCCTGCTCTGGGCCTATCTCGGTCCGCAGCCGGCGCCGGAATTGCCGGTGTGGGCGCCGTTCACCTATGAAAACGGCTTCCGCGAGGTGGTCACCGCGCAGGTGCCCTGCAACTGGTTCCAGTGCCAGGAGAACTCCATCGACCCGGTGCATTTCGAGTGGATGCACGAGAACTGGAGCGGACGTTTGCGCGGGCAGGAAACGCACGCCGCCCGCCATCTCAAGCTGCGCTTCGACGAATTCGAGCACGGCTTCGTCTATCGCCGCATCCGCGAGGGCGGCGATGAGCAGGACGTGAACTGGTCGGTCGGCCGCGTGGCGCTGTGGCCGAACGGCTTCTATCTCGGCATGCATTTCGAGTGGCGCGTGCCGGTCGACGACGAGAACACGCTGTCCATCGCCTGGTTCTTCATGCGCGTGCCCCGAGGGCGCGAGCCCTATGTGCAGGAGAGCGTGCCGGTGTGGGAAAGCCCGGTGCGCGACGCGCGCGGCAATTTCATCGTCAGCCACGTCATCAACCAGGATATCGTCGGCTGGGTGGGGCAGGGCCGCATCGCCGACCGCTCGCGCGAGAACCTGCGCGGCAGCGATGTCGGCATCGTCGAGATGCGCAAGCGCTTCTTCGCCGATCTCGACAAGGTGGCGAAGGGCGAGGACCCCTCGGGCGTGATCCGCGACCCCGCGACGGCCGCCTGCGTGCCGCTGCCCGACGTCATGCGCCGCTATAATGTCGAGGGCGTGCCGCTTGCCGACTACGCCAGGCATCCCTTGCTGAAGGAACGGCTCGCCGGCTTCCGCCATCACTACGGCCAGCCGCCGGAAGTGCGGAAGGCGTTCGAAGAGGCGATGGGCATCGCCGGCTGATCATCCGCTAGGCGGCGAACCGGCGGCGCGCTAGCCTCACCGCGATTTCGGCTCGGCCGGTTGAACCACGGACCGCCCAACGGCGACCCAGGATGGCGGCATGAGCCGCGATCGTCATTGACTTGCCTTTGGGGGAATTATCATGCGTCCCGCGTTCCCGCTGCTGGCAGCGGGTGGCCTGTTCGCTATTCTTGCCGCAATACCACCCGCGCTTGCCCAATCCGGCGTCAACGCCGAAATCTGCGCCACAGGCGAAAATGGAGCCTTCTCGCCGCAGCAACGGATCACCGCCTGTACCGCGCTGATTGCCGACGTCAAGGACGACACCACGGCGTTGGCCGGCGCCTTGGTGCATCGCGCCGACGCCTATTTCTACATCAATCGCATGCCGGCCGCTTTCGCCGACCTCGACCGCGCCATCGCGCTCGACCCGAAGAATGCGGCCGCCTTCCGCCTGCGGGCGGAAAGCTTCCGCGTCATCAACCGCATCGACCGCGCGCTCGCCGACGCCAATGAGGCGATCCGGCTCGCGCCCGACAATGCGAGCGGCTATGACTACCGCGGCAATGCCTTCCTCTCCAACAAGCAATACGACCGCGCCATCGAGGATTACAACGAGGCGATCAAGCGCGATCCCAAGAACGCTCAGAGCTATATGGATCGCGGCGCCGCCTACTATTTCAAGGATGACTACCGGAACGCGATCAAGAACTACGACGAGGCGATCAAGCTCGATCCCAAGCGCGGGCAGGCCTATACTAACCGCGCCGCCGCCTATAAGAAGCTCGGGCGCATGGATCAGGCCATCGCCGACGACAGTGCCGCCATCAAGCTGGTGCCGGACAATCCGTATTTCTATGACAATCGCGGTCTGTCCTACCAAGGCAACGGCGACTACGACCGAGCCATCGCCGACTTCAACGAGGCGATCCGCCTTAAGCCGCAGGCCAATTTCCTCACCAATCGCGGCGACAGCTACAATCATAAAGGCGAGTACGAGCGCGCCATCGCCGACTACGATCGCGCCATCCGTCTCAATCCGAATTTCTATCTCGCTTACAACAACCGCGGCGTGGCCTATATGGAGCTCGGCAATCTCGACCGCGCCATCGCCGATTTCGAGCAGGCGCTGCGCATCAATCCCAAGCTCGATGCCGCCGCCGCCGGGCTCGCCGATGCGCGCGCGCAGCGCGACCGCCGCGCCTCGATCTCCGGGCAGAACTCAATTCTGCCGACCTTCAATTGCCGGCACGCCAAGCGCGCGGTCGAAAAGGCGATCTGTTCGGATCCGGAGCTGGCGCGGCTCGACCGCGAGGTCGATGCCGCCTATCACGCCGCGCTCGGCCGCTTGAAGCCGTCGGCGGCGCGCAAGCTCAAGCGCGAGCAGCGCGAATTCATCGCGCACCGCAACAGGATGTTCGGCCGGCCCGAATACCAGTTCAAGCGCGAGATGGAAAAGCGGCTGGCCAAGCTGCGCGAACTTGGCAGTTGAAACCTGGGCGGAAATGGCGGCGATTGCCGCCGCTGCGTCCGAGCGGCGCAGCGGCGCGGCACCTTCGAGCAGGCGATGAGGATTTGAGGCGCTGGCACTGCCGGCCGAAAGCCGATCCGCCGAATTCCGCTGCAAACCGGCGCCGTGGCGGCTAGCTGCGGTCGAGACCCGCGACGGCGAGGCGCGCGTCCCGCGCCGGCTGGAAACCGCCCATGCCGGCATACCATTGGATGGCGACGACGGCGCCCTTGACCGGTTGCAGCAGGATCAAGGCCAATACCAGCGTCAGCGTCGGCCATAACGAAATATCCAGCCACAGCGGCGGCGCGTATTCGGACTCCACGAACAGCAGGAGCGGCACAAGAATATGACCGACGATGACGATCACCAGATAGGCGGGAAAGTCGTCGGCGCGGTGATGATGCAGTTCTTCGCCGCAATGCGGGCAGCGGTCGGCCACCTTGAGGAAGGCGCGGAACATGCGGCCTTGCCCGCAGGCCGGACAGCGTCCGCGAAATCCGCGCCACAAGGCCCGGCCGGCAGCATTGGCCGCCGCTGCGGGTTCAGCGTTCATCCCGTTGCTTTCTTGTGGCGTGGCCGGCGGTGATTTGACCGTCCGCCGCTGTTTCTCCGCGTCATGCCCGGGCTTGACCCGGGCATCCATGATGCGTTGCAGCCCATGAGGACTTGTGCAGTCCGGGTCCGGCCCGACGCCTCATGCATTGCCGGGGTCAAGCCGGCAATGACCATGCGGTGGGGCCGCGCCGCTCAATACTTCGCCGAGATCGGCAATTCCTCCGCCGGGAACAGCGAGATCAGCCGGCAGCCCTTGTCGGTGACCACCACCTCTTCCTCGATGCGCGCGGCGGAATAGCCGTCGGTCGCCGGCGCCCAGGTCTCGATGGCGAACACCATGCCTTCCTTGATTTCGGTCGGGTGATCCATCGACACCACGCGCGAGATGATCGGGCGTTCGTGCAGGTTCAAGCCCAAGCCCGTGCGCGAATTGCAGGCCGAAGGCCGACATCTCGTCGGGGAAGCCGAACTCCTCCGCCTTGGGGAACACCTCGCAGATATGCGCGGTCGAGGCGCCCGGCTTGATGCGCTCGATGGCGTTGTCCAGCCACTCGCGCGCCAGCCGATAGGCGTCGTGCTGCGCCGGCGTCGCCCGCACCACGTTGAAGGTGCGGTAGTAGCAGGTGCGATAGCCCATGAACGCCTGCAGGATGTCGAAGAAGGCCTGGTCGCCGGGCCGGATCATGCGGTCGGTGAAGTTGTGCGGATGCGGATTGCAGCGCTCGCCGGAAATGGCGTTCACCGCTTCCACGTCGTCGGAGCCGTGCGTGTAGAGGAACTTGTTGACCTCGGCGACGATGTCGTTCTCGCGCACGCCGGGGCGCAGCATCTCGTTGACCACGTCATAAGCGCCATCGACCATGGCGGCGGCGCGGTTCAGAAGCGCGATCTCGTCCGACGACTTGATCTCGCGCGCCGAGAGCATCACCTGCTGGCCATCTTTCACTTTGAGGCCAGCCTTTTCCAGTTCGAACATCATCGGCGGTTCGATGATGTCGACGCCGACCGGCATCTTGGCGACGCCGGCGTCTTTGAGCAGCGAGGCCATCTCCTCGGCGTGGCGCTTCATCAGGCCGAAGGCGGGATCGACGGTGCCGCGCAGGCCGACCAGGCCGGCCCTGCAGTTTTCCGGCGGCAGCCACGGCGAATAGAGCTTGTGATGGACGGCGGCCGAGCCGAAGTCCCACAGGATCGGATCCTTGCCGCGGATCAGCAGCGCCCAGCGCGAAAGCTTGTCGCGCGCCCATTCGCCGATTTTGGTCGAGGTGACGTAGCGGATGTTGTTGTCGTCGAACAGCAGCAGCGCGCCGAGGTCGGAGGCCTCCAGCGCGGCCTGCGCGCGGGCCAGCCGATAGCGGTGCAGCCGCCGGTAATCGACGCGCTCCTCGAAATCGACACCCATGGTGCCGAGCACCGGCAGATGGCGGCCCCAGTTGTAGCGCGGATTGATGTCCTCAGCGGTGATCGTACGCGGCTCGCGCGTTCTCTCGTCCATGGCGGTCCTCCTTCGCGTATCGGGCGATATTGAGGGTCTTATAGACCCTCTCGCGGCACGGTGTCAGGCCCGCTTGGCGCAAAGGATGGGAATTTACCGGCCCGGCCGGCTCCGCCCATCGCCGCTTCCGGAGCGGGACGGGGAGGTCGGTACGATCGCTCCCTGCGGGCCGCGACGCGGGCGGCCCGGCAGGGACGGTTGAACGGAAAAGGGCGGCGCCGTTACTTGCGCATCCCGGCGCCCGTGGTCGCGTGTTTGGCCCTGGCCTTCGCCCGGGCGATGAACTGCTTGTTGAGCGAGCACCAGCCGTTGGTCGGGTCTTCGTATTTCTCGCATCGTGCGAGCGTGTCATAGCCGCAATTGACCTTCACCGCGTCGGGCGCGTGCAGGCACCAGCGGCCATTGCCCTGGGCGAGGGCCGGATTGCTGAACGCGCCGCCGAAGAGCAGCGCCATGGCGAGGGTGGCAGTGCCAAGAAGTAGCTTCATTGAGGGCCTCCGTTTGCGTCGCCGCCCCCTGTCTCGAGGGCCAACGCCAGCGCCGCAGGTCCTGTTCCTGAGGCGGGCGCTCCGGCTGCGCCGGTGCGACGAAATCCCGCTGCCGCGGGTCGCCGGCGAAACGGAGACAATATTCCGGTGTTGATGATCGGCCGGCGTCACGCGCCGGCGAAATAGCGCTCGATGATCTTGCGGTAGATCATGGTGAGCGCGCGCAGGTCGGCGATCGGCACCCGTTCGTCGACCTGGTGCATGGTCTGCCCGACCAGGCCGAACTCCACCACCGGACAATATGTCATGATGAAGCGCGCGTCGGAGGTGCCGCCGGTGGTCGACAGCGTCGGCATGCGCCCGGTCGTTTCCGCGATCGCCTGCGCCACCAGTTCGGTGAAGGGGCCCGGCGCGGTGACAAAGACCGGCGCGTTCGACGGCTCCCAGGTGAAGGCGAAATCGATGGCGCCGGCGGCGGCGTCAGTGGCGCGCCGTTCGATCAGCGCCTTCAGCGAGTGAAGCGTGTGGCAATCGTTGAAGCGGATGTTGAAGCGCGCGCGCGCCTCGCCCGGAATGAGATTGACGGTCTGGTTGCCGACGTCGACCGAGGTGAATTCGAGATGCGAGGGGGCGAACTGCGCGCTGCCTTCATCGAGCGGCTCGCGCTGCAGCGCCTCGATCAGCCGGGTGAGGCCGCGGATCGGGTTCACCGCGCGGTCGGGATAGGCGACATGGCCCTGCTTGCCACGCACGATCAGATGGCCGTTGAGCGAGCCGCGCCGGCCGATCTTGATGGTGTCGCCGAGCTCGTTCTGGTTGCTCGGCTCGCCCAGGATACAGTGGTCGAATTTTTCGCCGCGCTCGGCGGCCCAGGCGAGCAGCTTCGGCGTGCCGTTGACGGCGATGCCTTCCTCGTCGCCGGTGATCAAAAAGGAGAGCGAGCCCTTCTTCAGCCCGGTGCCGTTGAGATGGTCGAGCACCGCAGCCACCGCGCAGGCGATGCCGCCCTTCATGTCGACGGCGCCGCGGCCGAACAGCCAGCCCTCGGCGATCTCGCCGCCGAACGGCGGATGCGCCCAGGCCGCCGCATCGCCCGGCGGCACCACGTCGGTATGGCCGGCGAACATCAGGTTGGGCGCCTCGCTGCCGATGCGCGCATAGAGGTTCTCGACGTCGGCGGTGCCCGGCTCGCTGAAGGTCATGCGCTCGACGCGGAAGCCGGCGGCGGCCAGCGTCTTTTCCAGCAGGCTCAAGGCGCCGCCTTCCGCCGGCGTCACCGACGGGCAGCGCAACAGATCGCGGGCGATGGCAACGGGATCCGCGGACATCAGAACTTCTTCGGCAGGCCTGCCTGCTTGAGGACTTCGTTCGCTGTGTGGCGTGATTTGGTAGAGCGCGGCACCGTGACCTGCTGATTGGTTTGGGGATTGGACCAGATTTCGTGGCTGCCTTTTGCGGATCTCAGAAATACGAAGCCATTGGCACGAAGGAGGGCAACCAGGTCACGGTAGAGATCGGCCATCAGGCGCCAGCGACGTGGAGATGTTCTTCTGCTTTGAACGTCAGTGAAAGATTGTCGTGGCGTTCGCCGCGCACCTCCAGAAGTTCAGGCAAGGTGAGCCTCACTTCTTCAATCATGCCGGTCCACGTGTCGGCTTCGATGACCAAGCCGGGCACGTCACTGCTGGTCGCGGTCCACACGCGCGCTTCATCGTCCCACGTGGCCTGGATTGAAATCTCGCGGCTCATGACGCCAGAATCTCCCCATTGGGCGATAAGGTCAATCCCGCAGCAGCTCGTTGATGCTCGTCTTGGAGCGGGTGCGCTCGTCCACGCGCTTGACGATGACGGCGCAATAGAGGCTGGGGCCCGGCTCGCCGTTCGGCAGCGGCTTGCCCGGCATGGTGCCGGACACCACCACCGAATAGGGCGGCACCTCGCCCTGATAGATCTTGCCGGTTTCGCGGTCGACGATCTTGGTCGACATGCCGATGAAGACGCCCATGCCGAGCACCGAGCCTTCGCGCACGATGGCGCCCTCGACCACCTCCGAGCGCGCGCCGATGAAGCAGTTGTCCTCGATGATCACCGGGCCGGCCTGCAGCGGCTCGAGCACGCCGCCGATGCCGACGCCGCCCGACAGATGGCAGTGCTTGCCGATCTGTGCGCAGCTTCCCACCGTCGCCCAGGTATCGACCATGCTGCCTTGGTCGACATAGGCGCCGAGATTGACGAAGGAGGGCATCAGCACCACGCCCGGCGCGATGTAAGCGGAGTGGCGCACGACGCAGGACGGCACCGCGCGGAAGCCCGCCTTACGGAAGCGCGCCGGCGTCCAGCCCTTGAACTTGGAGTCGATCTTGTCCCACCAGACGGCGCGGCCCGGCCCGCCCGGGATCACCGCCATGTCGTTGAGACGGAACGACAGCAGCACGGCCTTCTTCAGCCACTGATTGACCTGCCAGTTGCCGTCGCCCTGCCGCTCGGCGACGCGCGCCTTGCCGGCATCGAGCAGCGCCAGCGCGTCGGTCACCGCCTTGCGCACCGCGCCCTTGGTCTTCGGGCCGATGGTCTCGCGCGCCTCGAAGGCGGCATCGATGGTCTTGGCAAGCGTGTCGGACATGGACGGTCGATCCTGGCGGGTCGCGGGTGGGAGGCGTTGTCGAGGGAACACGGCAGCCTGTCAAGCGCCCGCGCCGCGCCGCGCCCCGCGTGGTTTCGGCGGGTACCGGTGGCGCCGGGGATGCGTTAGTAAGCGCCTGACGGGAGACCGGAAGGAAGGAGCAAGGCATGACGGTGAACATTGCCCAGATGGGTGGAGAGCTCGGCACCTTCGCGGAGGCGGCGGTGGCCTGGGCGACGGTGGCCCTGCCGCGCTTTATCGGCGCCATCGTGCTGCTGGTCGCCGGCTGGTGGGTTGCAAGCCGCGCGCAACGCGCCACCATCCGCGTGCTCGGCGCGCAATCGCGCATCGACGTCACCTTGAGCGCGGTGATCGCTTCGCTGGTCCGCTACAGCATCCTCATCGTGGTGGTGGTGGCGGTGCTCGGCCAGCTCGGCATCCAGACCACCAGCATCCTCGCCGCGCTCGGCGCCGCCGGCCTCGCCATCGGCCTCGCCATCCAGGGCACGCTCTCCAACATCGCCGCCGGCATGATGATCCTGTGGCTGCGCCCGTTCCGCGTCGGCGACTATATCGACAGCGGTGCGGTGGCGGGCACCGTCAAGGAGGTCGGCCTGTTCGCCACCGAGATGCACTCCTGGGACGGCATCTTTCAGTTCGTGCCCAATTCGGAATTGTGGAACAAGCGCATCGTCAACTATTCGCGCCTGCCGACGCGGCTCAACGATCTCGCCTTCGGCGTCGACTATGCGGACGATCTCGACAAGGGCATGGAGGCGCTGCGCGCCGCCGCCGCGGCCGACAGCCGCGTGATGAACGAACCGGCGCCGCAGGTCTTCGTCGACCAGCTCGGCGACAGCGCGGTCACGCTGCGGTTGCGGGTCTGGTCGAGCAACGGCGATTACTGGGACGTGCGTCGCGCGCTCACCAAGAGCGGCAAGGCGGCGCTGGAGGCGGCGGGGCTGTCCATCCCCTTCCCGCAGCGCGACCTGCATATCAAGGACGGGCCGGCGGACTGGCCCGGCCGCGCGGCGGCGTAATGCGTGGCGGGCCAAGCGCAAAAGGGAAAGGCCCCCGCGCGGGGGGCCTTTCGGTTCGGGACACGGCAGGCGCGGTCAGACCGCGTGCGCGAGCTTTTGCTTGTCGCTCGCGGCAACGCTGTTGCGCATCGGCTTGAGCACGAACAGCGCCAATGCCACCACGATCAGGTTCATCACCGCGGTGAGCACGAACACCATGTGCCAGCTTCCGGTGGAGGCCTTGATCATGTTGGCGACCGGGACCAGGAAGGCGGATGCGCCCTTGGCGGTGTAGAGCAGGCTGAGGTTCACCGTGGCGAATTTCGGACCGAAGCTGTCGGTGCAGGTCGACGGGAACAGGCTGAAGATTTCGCCCCAGGTCAGGAAGATGAGCGCGGCGAAAACCACGAAGGCCCAGGGCGAATGGCCGGCGCCGCCGAGCAGCCAGTAGGCAACGGCACCGAGTCCGAAGGCGATGGCCATGGTGTATTCGCGACCGATATGATCGGACACCCAGCCGAACATCGGGCGCGCGGCGCCGTTGGCGAGGTTGTCGATGATCAGCGCCACCGACAGCGCCGTGGCGCCGCCGAGGATGGCGATATTGGCGATCTGGTAGTCGCGCGCGATCAGCGCGATCTGCGCCGTCGCCATCAGGCCGCTCGCCGAAACCATGACGAACATGACGTAGAGGATCCAGAAGATCGGCGACATCAGCACTTCGCCCGGCGTGTAGCTCTTGGCCGATTGCACGACCTTGGGCGGGGCAAGCCCGGTGAGTTCGCCCGGCTCGGGCGCGCGCAGCAGCCAGGCGAGCAGGAACACGATCGCGCCCTGCACCAGCCCGAACCAGAAGAAGGCGGTCTCATAGCCGCTGGAAGCGATCACGGCGCGGATCGGCACCACGGTGAGCGCGGCGCCGGCGCCGAAGCCCGCGGCGGTCAAGCCGACCGCAAGCCCGCGACGATCCGGGAACCACTTCACGGCCTGGCCGACGGCGGTCGCATAGACGGCGCCGCCACCGATGCCGGACAGCACCGCGCCGAAATAGAGCATCTCAAGCGAGCCGGCCTTCGAATTCACGATCCAGCCCGCGGCGATGAGCACGCCGCCGAAGGCGACCATCAGCTTGGGGCCGCGCTGCGCGCCGAGCTTGTCGACGATCCATCCTTCGACCGGTGTCAGCCAGGTTTCCAGCGCCACGAAGATACTGAAGGCGAACTGGATGGCGGCCACCGACCAGCCGTGTTTGGCGGCGATCGGATGCACGAACAGCGTCCAGCCATATTGCAGGTTGGCGATCATGATCATGCAGATGATGCCGGCGATGAGCTGGGTCCATCGCTCGCGCGCGACGCTGGGTAATGCCGAAACGGTGGCCATGAATCTCTCCTTGGTGCTTCAGTTATGTTGATTGTTGGGCTTGGTCGCCGGCGCCGTGTGCGCGAGCTGCGGGTGATCGTCAGGCAACAGCAATGCGGCGCGGGTGAACTCACCGTTGCCGATGCAAAATTCCATGACGGTGAGGAAGAACGCGACGGAGAAAACGAGCGCGTCCGCTATAGCGAGATCGATAACGAACGCAGTGCCCCCGCCCGCTGCCCGCGAGCGCATCTATAACGCCGTGATAAGCGCGCCCCGCTTATGCAACCATTTGTGCGGGCCGGATCGGAACGGTCAAACTAATTGCGCGTAAATTACCCGTAAATTTTTTATAGCGCTTACTGCCGCGTTGCGGCGATGCCCGCCGTCAACGCACCAACGCCGCGATGAAGCCGGCGATATCCTCGGTCACGTGATCGACGTGGGCGGCCTCGCGGCCTTCCAGCTCCCAGCCCTCGCGCACGATCATGCGGTCGCCCGGCGGGACGACCAGCACCGTGGTCATGCCGAGCGCGTGCGGCGCCGCCAGGTTGCGCGCCAGGTCCTCGAACATGGCGGCGCGCGGCGCCTCGACCGCGTGGCGGGCGAGGAAGCGCTCATAGGTCGTCACCGAGGGCTTGGGCTCGAGCTCGGCTGCGACGATGTCGAAGACGTCCTCGAAATGCTCACGGATGGCGAGGCGCGCCATCACCGCCTCGGCATGCTGGCGCGTGCCGTTGGTGAGGATGAGCTTGCGGCCCGGGAGTTTGGCGAGCGCGTCGCCGAGCGCCGCGTTGGGCTCGAGCGGCGAATGGTCGATGCGGTGCACGAAATCGAGATAGATGTCGGGATCGAGCCCGTGCTCGGTCATCAGCCCCCGCATGGTGGTGCCGTAGCGCTTGTAGTAGTCCTTCTGGATGCGGAATGCTTCGTCGGGCTCGACCTTCAAATAATCGGCGATGAAGGCGCGGATGCGGTCGTCCACCTGCTGCCAGAGATTGAGGTGATGCGGGTAGAGCGTGTTGTCGAGATCGAACACCCAGGTCTCAACATGGTCGAAACCGCGCGGCGTGCGGCGCGGGCTCGTCGTCGTATGCGAAGCGATATCCATTCGGGTCGAACCAAACTCAGTTCATTCCCGCGCAAGCGGGAATCCAGGATTTATATGGGATATTTGTTGTCTTGGACTCTGGGTCCCCGCTGGAGCCTGCCCTCGCGCAGGCGGGGGCGGGGACGAACGGTCAATAACCAGGCTCACTCCGCCGCGATGAACTGCGCGTTCTCGCGCGGATGCACGCCTTCCTCCGCGTCGATCGCGGCGATGCGCTGGTCGATGGTGTCCATCACGCGCCGCGAGAACGGGCCGAGATGCATGTAAAGCGACATCAGGATCATGATGTGGCGCAGCGCGCTCGGATTGGTGCGGGCAATGGTCTTGAACGTGTTCCAGAAGATCTCGCGCGTGCCGGGCACCGAATTGATGATCTTGTGGATCATCTCGACCGAGCTGGTTTCGCCGCGCCGGTCGCCGGCGACCGGCGTGTTGCGGCGGTCGCTGCGGTCGAGCATGGTGGCGAGCTTTTCCAGACGCCGCGCGAAATTCTCCGGCGCATAGACCGTGTCCACCACGAGCTTGTAGTCGGTGAGGATGTCGCGCAGCGGACGCTTCGGCTCGAAGTTGATGCCGATGGAGCACTGATCACCGGCGCGCTCCTCGAGCATGACGTCGTGGCCCGTGTGCAGGCGGCCTTCCTTCTCGAGGCGGCGCGTGAGCTGCGTGCCGGGCAGCGCGTAGAGCAGGCCGACCATGGCGACCGGCACCGCGCAATCGTCGACGAACTCGGCCATCGATTGGCCGATCGAGCCCTGTTCGCTGTCGAAGCCGACGATGAAGCCAGCGGTGACGGCGATGCCGTAGCTGTAGATCTTGTGCACGCTCTCGGCGAGATTGCGCTTGGTGTTCTGCTTCTTGCGCATCGCCACCAGCGTCGCCGGGTCCGGGCTCTCGATGCCGATGAAGACCAGCCAGAAATTGCAGGCCTTGAGCATGGCCAGCAGCTCGTCGTCGTCAGCGAGATTGATGGAGGCCTCGGTCGAGAATTCGAACGGGTAGCCGTGGTCCTCCTGCCACTTCTTGAGCAGGGGCAGGAAGATGCGCAGCGACTTCCGGTTGCCGATCAGGTTGTCATCGACGAAATCGACATGGCCGCGATAGCCGAGATCGTAGAGGTGCTGCAGCTCGCCCAGGATCTGGTCGTTGGTCTTGGTGCGCGGCACCCGCCCGTAAAGCTCGATGATGTCGCAGAACTCGCAGGTGAACGGGCAGCCGCGCGAGTACTGGATGCAGATATAGAGGTAGTGGTTGAAATTGAGCAGATCGAAGCGCGGCATCGGCGTCTTGGTGACGTCGATCGTGAATTTCTCGGCGGTGAATACGCCGGCGCGTTCGCCGCGTCGCCAGGCGGCGACGAAATCATTGATGACCTCCTCGGCCTCGCCCAGCACCTGGAAGTCCGCCGACTTGTAGAGATGCGGGCTCGATGTGGCGTCCGGGCCGCCGACCACGACCGGCTTGCCGAGCTCGTGGCACAGCTCGATCAGACGGAAGCAGTCGGGCTGCTGGTTGAGCATGCCGCCGGTCATCACCATGTCGGCCCATTCGAGGTCCGACATCGCGAGTTCTTCGGTGTTGCAGTTGACGAGCTTGAAGTCCCAGTCCTGCGGCAGCAGCGCCGCGACCGTGATCAGCCCGAGGGGGGCGGCCGGATAGCGCGCGCCGATGAGCTCGCACGCGTCCTTGTAGCCCCAGAAAGAGTTCGGCACGAATTTCGGGTAGACAAATAGTACCCGGGTCGGGCGTTCAGTCATTCAGCGGGACCTCCAAGACCCCAAGATCGCATGGACCGCCGCTTCGGCACAACCCAAAAGCCCAGCTTTTATCGCGGGTTGTGAAAAGCCGCCCGCCGGGAGGGGCCCTTTTGCCGATGGATTGCGTCGCCAGCAAGTCAATTTTGATGTCCGAGAGGCCGGTTTGGGCGGCAGGGCGCGCGGGAACCGGCTAGGGCTGCTTGAACCGCACGGTCACCGCCGGCTTGCCGGCGAGATCGACGATGGCAAAGCCCGCGGTTTGCAGGCCGCGCGCGGCGCAGTCCTTCTGGTCGACCAGCTCGAATTTGCCGAGCCGCGTGCACAGGCGCAGCTTGCCGCCCCAGGAAAGCGGCACATTGCCGCGCATGACGGTGTGTCCGTCGCCCATCACCGCCTCGGCATAGCTGTAGAGCCGGTGCGGTTCGCCGGAAAGCTCCGGCCGCAGGCATCCGCCGGCGGCGATGCGATACCAGCCACGGGTGACGATCGCGCCCATCTCGACCACGCCGAGCGCCGCCATCACCGTGTAGCGGGTGTCATTGCACCAGGAAAAGCCGTGCCCCTGCGGGTTGCGCGCGGCGGCGAGCAGCGTGTCGAAGAAGCTCATGCCGTTCGGCGCGTCGGCGGAGAGCTTGTGGTCCTTGAGGAACCTGGCCAACGCCGCGCGCGTCTTGGCGCCGTCGACGCCGTCGATCGGGCTGGCGTCATAACCGGCAATGATCAGCAGCCGCTGGATACCAGCGAGCCGCGCCTGCGCGTTGTCGTAGTCGGCCTCCTCGGCGAGATTGACGGTCGGATCGTCGCCGGCGGGCCGCGCGGCGGCAAAGCGCACCTGCTGGCCGCGCGGGCAGTTGCGCGCATCGGCGATGGTGAAATCCGTCTCGCGCACGCACAGCGCGGCGTCATGCCCTTCAGGCAGCGGCGCGCTGCCGTAGATCGGCGGCGTGCGCGCATGCACATAGACGAGATCGGCGGCGGGCGTCTCCTCCATCACCTTGCGGCATTGCCCGGGATCGAGGCGGAACCAGCCGCGCGTCGATACCGTCGGCTGCTTGGCAAGGCCGATGGCGGCGTCCATGCGGTAGCTGGTGCGGTTGCACAGCATCAGCGCCGCCGCGGCCGGCTGGGCCGCCAGCACAAGAAGCAAGCCGCCGCCGAGGGCGGCGCCGCCGATTACGCGAATCATGCGGGCGAGTCTACGGTGGCAGGGCCCCCCGCCAAATCAGGTTTTCATCGCGAGATCGGACCGGCCGGCGCTCACGCCGTCTGGCGCTGCGGCCGCTTGGCCACGAATTCGCGTCCCAGCAGGATCGCGGCGAGCGCGAGACCGGCGATATCGGTCCAGATCGCATCCTTGAAGGCATCGCCCGGGATGAACAGCAGCAGCCCGGCCAGTCCGAAACCGATGCGCATCGGCAGGCTGAGCACGCGCGCGGCATAGCCGGCAAAGGCCGCGCAGATCAGCCAGACGCCGATGAGCGCGGTGACGAACGAGATCGTGATCGAGGTCAGCGTGCCTTCGAGCAGCAGGGAGGGCGCGCGCACGAACAGGAATGGAATGATGAAGGCGATCCAGCCGAAGCGCACCGCCGTCCACCCGGTCTTCATGGGCTCGGTATGGGCGAGGGAGGCCGCGGCATAGGCGGCGAGCGCCACCGGCGGCGTGATCATCGACATCATGCCGAAATAGAGCACGAACATGTGCGAGGCCATCGGCGACAGTCCGATCTTCACCATGGCCGGCGCCACCAGCGCGGCGAGCAGCACATAGACGCCGACGGTCGGCATGCCCATGCCGAGAATGATCGAGACGATGGCGGCGAGCACCAGCAGCAGCCACAGGCTGTTCGAGCCCACCTGCACCAGGAGAAGCGTGAGCGCGAAGCTCAGGCCCGTGACGTTGAGCACGCCGATGATGAAGCCGGCGGCGGCGGTGATCATCAGCAGGTCGAGCGAGACTAGGCCCGTCGCATGCAAGGCGCGGAAGATATCGGCGAGCACCAGCCGCTTGCCGTTGTAACCGAGCGTCGCGCCGGTGACGACCAGCACGGCGGAGGCCGCCAGCGCCGAAAGCTCGGGCGACCAGTTGAGCCAGAACAGGGCGTAGATCAGCGCCGCGAAGGGTAAGAGGAAGTGCCAGCCCTGCTTGAGCACCTGCGCCACCGGCGGGACCTCGTGCATGTCGATGCTTTGCAGCCCGCTGCGCGCGGCCAAGAGATCAGCCTGGATGAACAGCGCATAATAGTAGAGCAGCGACGGCAGCGCGGCGGCGACCGCCACGTTGCGGTAGGGGATCTGCAGGAATTCGGCCATGAGGAAGGCGGCGGCGCCCATCACCGGCGGCATCAACTGGCCGCCGGTCGAGGCGACCGCCTCGATCGCCGCGGCAACGTGCGCGGGATAGCCGCCGCGCCGCATCAAGGGGATCGTCAGCACGCCGACCGAGGCGACATTGCTCACCGCGCTGCCGGAGATCATGCCGAACAGGCAGGAGGCGGTGACCGCGATCTTGGCCGAGCCGCCGCGATAGCGGCCCATCATGGCGAGCGCGATGTCGGTGAAGAAGGCCGAGCCGCCGGAGGCGAACAGGAGGTTGCCGAAGAACACGAAGGTGATGACGACGGTCGCCGCCACCATGACCGGCAGGCCCAGCATGCTGCCCGGATCCCACACCAGATAGAAGGCAAGCTGCGGCACGGTGACGGGTAGGCCGGCGAGGGCGCCGGGGACGAACTGGCCGAGCGGCGCATAGACCAAAAAGACCAGGACGATGATGGTGAGGGCGAGGCCGACGGAGCGGCGCAGCGCCTCGACGACCAGCGGAATGGTGACGAAGGCGACGATCAGCCCGTCGAGCGGGCGCGAGGTCATGTCCTCCGACAGCTTGGGAAAACGCACCGCGAGATAGCAGCCGACCGCGAGGCTCAAGGCCGCCAGCAGCCAGTCGTACCAGGGGATCGTGCGGCGCGGCGCGCCGACCTTCACCGATTGCGTCAGATAGACCAGCGCCATGCCGAGCGCGATCATGCCGGCGAGGAACTGCTCGTTGTAAAGCAGCAGCCCCAACACGTCGCGATAAAGCTGCAGCGCGAAGGCGATCGAGCCGAGCGTCAACAGGCAGGCGCCGGCGAAGATCAGCCGACGGGCGCCGGCCGATTGCGGCCCCGTCGGCTCCTGGTGATGAACGTCGGACATCGGTGACCCGGCAGGCTGGCGGTGAGCGTCATTCAGCCGGCTTGGGCGGCCACTCGCCGAGTTCCTTGTAGTACTTGATCGCGCCGGGGTGGAATTTGACCGCGCCGAGATCCTTGCTCATGCGCTTGGGATCGAAGCCCGACAGCGCGCCGAAATTCGCCGCCAGCTCCTTCTGGTGGTCGTGCATGAGCTTGGCGAGCTTGTAGACCGCGTCGTCGGAAACCTTGTCGTTGACCAGCACCAGATAGTCGTAGGCATAGGCCCAGGTCGGCGCCTCGAGGCCGGCGCGGCCCTTGCCGGGCATCACCTGGGTGGCATAGGCGACCGGGATGATCTTGCGCAGCCGCGCCATCGCTTCCTTGGAATGATCGATCGGCAGCACGCGCACCGGCACCTTGGCATTGACTTCCGACACCTTGCCCGAGCCGAGCGCGAACAGGAACATGTCGGCCTTGCCCTTCTCGAACTCGTCGGCGCCGCCGACCACGTTGGGCACCGGCACCTGCTGGATGTCGGCATAGCTGAGATTGCCGTTGGCGAGCGTGCCGCGGGTGAGCACGTCGATCACGCGCTGGCTGGCATAGCCGGTCGGCACGCGCTTGCCCTTGAGGTCGGCGATGGTCTTGATCGGCGAGTCCTTGCCGACGAAGAAGACCGAATAGAGCGGGGTGAGCACGGCGACGGCGCGGATGTTCGGCTGCGGCTTGCCGTTATAGATGCCGGTACCGGTAACGGCGTAATGCGTCTCCAGTTCGTTGGCGAGCCCGAACTGCTGCTCGCCGGCATTGATGCCGGGCACATAGGCGCTGGAGCCGCCGAACGGCTTGATGCGCAGGTTCAGTCCGCCGTCGGCGGCGACCTTGGCGATGGCGGCGCCGGCCGAATAGGTGAAGAAGCCCTGCTTGCCGGTGCCCAAGCTGTAGATTTGCGCCGATACCGGTGACGCGAATGCGAACGCGGCGGCGATTGCGCCGGCTGCGACGAGCCGGGCGCGAACGATCGTCATTTGTTTCCTCCAATTATTGGTATTGGTTGGGAGCGGACACTACACGCTTCCCGCCGATTTAAAACTAAAGATGCGCGCGCAGCGACATCGCGCGCGCGTCATGGCTCGATATAAAATTTATGTGCAGCGCCGAAATTTTATTCTTTGTTTATGCGTCGCGTAACCATCGTCACGGCGTCCGGTGAGGACGCCAAGCCCGTTCAACGATGCATCAGCGTGCCGACGCCGTGGTCGGTCATCAGTTCGAGCAGCACCGCGTGCGGCACCTTGCCGTCCATGATCACCACGCCCTCGACGCCGGCGTCGAGCGCATAGATGCAGGTCTCCACCTTGGGGATCATGCCGCCGGAGATGGTGCCGTCGGCGATCAGCTTGCGCGCCTCGGCGACCGAGAGGTCGTGGATCAGGCTCTTCGACTTGTCGAGCACGCCGGCCACGTCGGTGAGCAGCAGCAGCCGCTTGGCCTTGAGCGCGCCGGCGACGGCGCCGGCGAAAGTGTCGGCATTGACGTTGAAGGTGCCGCCCGTCGCCGAGGTGGCGACCGGCGCCAGCACCGGGATGAGCTCGCGCCCGATCACCTGTTCGAGGATGGTAATGTCGACCTTGTCCGGATCGCCGACGAAGCCGAGGTCGACCACCTTCTCGATATTGCTGTCGGGATCGACCACCGTGCGCGTCACCTTGCGCGCCTGCACCATGTTGCCGTCCTTGCCGCACAGGCCGATGGCCTTGCCGCCCGCGGCGTTGATGTAGCCGACGATCTGCTTGTTGATCGAGCCGGCGAGCACCATCTCGACGATCTCGATTGTTCTCTCGTCGGTGATGCGCAGGCCGGCGGCGAATTCCGACTTGATGCCGAGCTTCTCCAGCATCGCCTGGATCTGCGGCCCGCCGCCATGCACCACCACCGGGTTGATGGCGGTCTGCTCCAAGAGCACCACGTCGCGGGCGAAGTCGCGCGCGGCCTGCTCGTCGCCCATGGCGTGCCCGCCGTATTTGATGACGACGGTTTCCTCGTCGTAGCGCTGCATGTGCGGCAGCGCCTCGATGAGGGTGCGGGCCTTGTCCTGCGCCTTGTCTTGCTCACTCGTGGTCATGACGGGGTCCCGCTGGCGGCTGTCGGTGGCGCCCTTTTAGCGGCCACGCGCGCCGGGCGGAAGGGGGCGTCGCGGCATGCTCTCGGATAGGGCCGGGCCGCGCGAGCCAGTATTTCCGGCGCGGCCGATGTGAGCCGCGGCTTCCTGGCTCTTCCGGAGGATGCTAGCGTCGATGGCAATTTCCCATTGTCGGAACGGCAGCAAATGGCATTGCGTACCCGATTGAGCGAGATGCTTGGCGTTGAACATCCGATTATTTCCGCGCCCATGGCGTTCGCGGCGGGAGGCGAGCTGGCCGCGACGGTCTCCGCTGCCGGAGGCCTCGGGCTGATCGGCGGGGGTTACGGAGATGCCGATTGGCTGGAACGCGAATTTGCAAAGGCAGGCAATGTCCGGGTTGGCTGCGGCTTTATCACCTGGTCATTAGCCAACCGTCCCCAATTGCTCGACCTGGTGCTCGCGCATGGCCCGGCGGCGGTCATGTTGTCGTTCGGCTCGCCGTTGCCATTCGCCCGGCGGATCAGGGACTCGGGTGCAAAGCTGATCTGCCAGGTCCAATGCATGGAGCACGCGCGCGAGGCCGTCGCTGCCGGCGCCGATATCGTCGTTGCGCAGGGCGCGGAGGCGGGCGGGCACGGTCTCAGTCGCGCGACGCTCACATTGGTTCCCGAGGTCGCCGATTACCTGGCCAAGGCTGCGCCGGCAACCGTCCTGGTCGCTGCCGGCGGCATCGCCGATGGCCGAGGACTGGCGGCGGTGCTGATGCTTGGAGCCGAGGGGGCCCTGATCGGTTCGCGCTTCTGGGCAAGCTCTGAAGCCCTGGTCAATTCAGCCTTTCAAAAAAGGGCATCCGCCGCCGACGGAGATTGCACCATTCGTACGACAGTGGTCGATATCGTGCGCAAGGTCGCATGGCCCAGGCCATTTACGGCGCGCGTCATGAAGACCGGATTTGTCGAAGATTGGCACGGCCGTGAAGCCGACCTTGCCAAGCCCGACATCGTCGACCGTGAAGCGCGACGCTACACGGCGGCGGCGCAGAGCGGCGATCCCGACAATACCGGCGTATGGGTCGGCGAGGCGGCCGGGCTCATCGACGACGTGCGTTCCGCCCGGGATCTTCTGCAGGACATTGTCCGCGATGCCGAAGGTCTGCTGCGCGACAGGGCCGCCGGCCTCCTCGTGTAAATCGCAGCGTCGTGTGGGCGCGTCGCATGCTCAGGTGCCGCGCCCGCCGGCGAGCGCCGCGGCGATCAGCGTCAGCCAGGCGAGGATCATGATCATGCCGCCGGCCGGCGCGGCGAAGGGAAACAGGCGGGTGCCGAGATAGGCGCGGGCCGCGACGTCGGCGGCAAACAGCGCCGCGCCGACGACGAAGCCCCACAGCACGATCAGGCCGAGTGGGCGCAGCACCAGCCCGAGCCGCAGCGCCGCGCAGCCGGCGACGATCGCCACGGCGTGGATGAGCAGCAGATAGCCGGCGCTGTCGAGGCCGACGCCCGGCTTGCTGTGGGCGCCGGCGGCGGTGAGCATGATGCCGGCGGCGCCCATGAGGCCGGCGAGCGCGATGAGAATCTGGTCCATGCCGGCGACATTACAGGAGAGCCGCGCCGGCGCCAAAGGGCCTCGCCGGCCGCGCCGGCCCTCTCTTTCGCCGTCGGCGTGATCGCCGCGCGCGCCTGCGCCGGGCCGCTAATGCTTCGACCCGTGGTGGGAGGCGTGCATCATCGGCTGGCTCTTGCTCCCGCGCATGATCGTGCCCGATGAATGGCCGCTTCCCCAATGCTTGGCTCCGGCCGCGGGCGCGCGCGCGCCGCCAAGGTTCACGGGATGGCGGTGATGTTTCGGCGGTTTGATGTGCGTCTTCACAGGGTAGCGGTGCCGTCTTGGCGGCTTGCCGGGATCTGTCACCGTTCGCCGCGGATCGATGAAGATCCCGCCGCTCGACATGCAATGCTTATAGGAGACGTTGCATTGAGCCTCGCAATCGCGTGATCCCGTACCACAATTGCGATAGCAGTCCGAGACGTCATGAACGCAGGAATCGATCACTTGATCTTGCGATATCTTCTTTGCGAGGGCGGGATGGACGCCAGCCATCGCGTAGGTTCCGATCAGTGCGATGCAGGCGGCAATGGCATGAAGAGACGTACGCATTCGAGCCCTCCTCGTTGCCGTCACGGCGTGGTCTGTGGCGTGGCTTCGATCAAGGTGAGCCCGTCACCAGAAGCAGCGGTGAAAATCGCCGCCACCGTATTTCTGACGGTGGTCGTGGACGTTGGAGATTGGCGTCCCCCACGCGGTGGTCCGGTGATCGCGGTCGCAGCGAAGATGGCGGACATAGTGCTGCGGCGGGGGCGGCTTGACCGGCCCGACCGTGACGACGGGCTTGGGCACTTTCGGCGGGTGCGCCACGATCGGGTTGTGGCTCGAGCCGGGGCCGTGCACCGGTCCTAGACCACCCGGCCCATTGCTCGCGGACTTGTGGTGGTGATGATGATGGTGCTTGCGATGCCAGCCATGATCGCCGCCCCAGTCGCCGCCATGGTTGCTGGCGTGCTGGCCGTTGTGACCGCTGCGATTCCAGTTGTCGTGATGGCTGCTGTGATGCTGATCGCCGCCGCCATGGCCGCCGCCATGGCCGCCGCCATTGTGGCCGCCGTGCGCGAAGGCCGCGCCGCCGGCGGCGAGCAGCAATGCGAATGAGCATCCCGCCGCGAGGCGCAGGACGCGCCTGGCGAATGTCTTGGTCATGACGATCTCCCTTGCGTTGAAGGCGTGACCTCCGTGGGTCGCAACCGTCGCGGCATCCGTTCGTGCTTGATCGAATTTTTCACGCGCGATGCCGCGTGGCGTCACCCGAACGGGGGAGGCGGCGGCAACAGGCAGCGATCGGACCGGGATCAGTCCAAAAGCGGGTTGGAAAAGCCGGAAACGAGCCTGACCAGATCGGCCTGGCGGTGGGTGCCGGTCTTGTCGTAGAGGCGGCTGAGGTGCGTCTTCACCGTCTCAACCGACACGCCCAGCGCGTCGGCGACGTCTCGCGCGCCCCCGTGCTCCGCCAGGGCGAGCAGGACGCGCAATTCGGCCGGGGTGAGCCGGTACGCCTTGGCAATGACCTCGGGATAGGCGGGACGGTTCACCGAGGCCTTGTGCACGAACAGCGCGGCGACCGCATCGAACGCCTTGCCGGCGCGGCGCCGCGCGCCCGATGTCAGCGGCAGCACATGCGCGACGTAATGCTCGCCGTCCCGTCCGGTGAGCGGCACAGCCGTGCCGCCGAGGCCGAGCGCCGCGTCGCCGCCGGCGGCGCCGGCGAGAGCGGCACGCAAGGCGCCGTCGGCTTCGTGATCGTTCGCCGCCAGGCGGCCGCCCATCTCTTTCAGCCGGTCTCCGGCGTCGAGCATCAGGGTGCCGGCTTCGTTGGCCTGGACGAGGCGCCCCGTGCCGTCGACCAGGAAGACGCCGGCGGCGATGCCGTCGAGACTGTCGGTCAAGACCGCGGCTTCCGCCGTCTTGCGGTCGATCTGTCGGGCGATCAGCACGGCGCGCCGGATATGCGGCGCGATGAGACGCATGCGTTGCTGCGCGGCGTCGTCGGCGACCCCGGAACAGGCGTGTCGCGAGACCCCCAGCAGCGTGACGCCGGCCTCCGACTTGTCGATCACGACGTTGAGGCAATCGACCAGGCCCTGCGGCTTCGACCATTCGCGGAAATACCTGGTCTTCTGGAACTCGGCGGAGGAGATCACCGCCGTGGTGGCGACCGGCTGGGCGAGCGGAGCAAAGAAGTGACTGTTGTTAGCCGGGTCCATGCGGAAATAGACGTCGCAATAGGACCGCACGAAATCGAGCTCGAAGCCGCAAAAGCAGGCCACGTCGCCGTTTTCGCCGCCGGCCGTCTTTGAGTAGAGCGCGGCCGAGGGTCCACCGACGAAGCGCGCCGTCCTGCCCAGCACGTCCGGCCACAGCGCGGGCTCCAGAGCGGCATCGTAGATGTCGCCGGTCAGGGATGAAATCCGCTCGACGTCGCCCATGGCCGTCTCGCTTCCATGGAGGCCTCGCTCGGCGAGGCAGACTCGCACCTTCGGTCTTGTGTCGCCCCAGCGCGGCAAACGGTTCGGCGGTTGCAATTGACGGGCCGACCTCGGCCGCGAGTGTAGCGCAGCCGGCGCCGCCCCGGAACCTGGGGCCGTCGCCGGCGCATGTGCTAAGTTCCATCCACCAATCGGATTCGGGCAGGGCGCGCGGCATGGGCAAGGAGCGGCTGGCGGCATTCAGCGACGGCGTCATCGCCATCATCATCACCATCATGGTGCTGGAATTGAAGATCCCGCACGGCGCCGGCTGGGCGGCGCTCGCCAGCGTCGCGCCGAATTTCGTCGGCTATGTGCTGAGCTTCGTCTATCTCGCCATCTACTGGAACAACCACCATCACCTCTTGCACACCGTCACGCGCGTCGACGGGCTCATCCTGTGGGCCAATGCCGATCTGTTGTTCTGGCTGTCGCTCATTCCGGCCACCACCGCCTGGCTCGGCGAGAACCCGCTGATGCCGGTTCCGACCGCCGTCTACGGCGTCGCCCTGTTGATGCCGGCGATCGCCTATAACCTGCTGCAGCAGGCCATCCTGCACAAGCAAGGCAGGCATTCCGTTCTCGCGCATGCGCTCGGCCGCGATCTCAAGGGCAAGCTGTCGCCGCTGCTTTATCTCGCCGCGATCGGGCTCGCCTTCGTCGTGCCGTGGCTGTCGATCGCGATCTACGTGCTGGTCGCCGTCGTCTGGCTGGTGCCGGATCGCCGCATCGAGAAGGTGCTGCCGGAAGTTTGAGTTTCGCCCGCGCGCGAAACCGGACCGGTGCGCGACGACCGTTCCAGGAACCACGCGCCGCGTCGCACGTTCAAGATTTGTGTGCCGCGTGTAACAGAACGCGGCGGGGGTGACGGCATCGAGACGTAACAGACGCCCCTTGCGAGGAGCCAGAGCTCCAGGCGGAGGCGCGGCCGCCGGGGGCGGAATCCGCGCCGGATTGGAGGCTCCTATGTCTATGACTTCTGTACAATTAGGCACGCGTGACGTGGCCAATTACGGCGGCGTGGTCGACGCCATCGGCGGCGCCGCCACAGTCGTGTTGGCGATCATCGGCCTGTCCGGCACCAGCTCGACCATGCTCCTGGCCATCGCCACCATCGTGTTCGGCGCCGCGCTGCTCATCCAGAGCGGCGCCATTCTCTCCGAGCTGACGCACATGATCTTTCCCGCCGGCGCCGCCGCGCCGGTCGAGGAGTTCAGCGGCGGCGGCCTGTCGCTGGTGTTCCTGGTCGGCACGGCCGGCATCGTGCTCGGCGTGCTGGCGCTGCTCGGCATCGACAGCGTGCCGCTGACCGCCATCGCGGTCATCGCCTTCGGAGCCGCGCTGGTGTTCGGCAGCAACGCGGTGTGGAGCGTGCACCGGATGAAGCAGGCGGCGTTCCGCGCCAGCGGCCAGCGCATCGCGGCCGGCGCCGAGATCCTGGCGACCGAGATCGCCGCCGGCTCCGCCGGGCTGCAATGCATCGCCGGCCTCGCCGGCCTCGTGCTCGGCATTCTGGCGGTGACCGGGACGGCGCCGGTGGCGCTCGGCCTGGTGGCGCTGCTGGTGATGGGCGCGACCATCCTGATGACCGGCAGCACCCTGAGCGGCATGGTGCAGGGCTTCATGCGGCCGGTCGGCGGCAACCGCGCCTGGTCCGAGTTGCCGGCGGAATAACGGCGAGCGGACTGACGTTCGATTGCGCTACGCGCCGTGATCGCGTTCGGCCAGCAGCCGCGCGATCGCGGCGCGCAGTTCCGCGATGCCGGTGCCGTCTTCCGCCGAGGTCGCCAGCACCTTGGGGAAGGCGGCCGGGCGTTTTTTCAGCGCCGCCTCGACGTCGGCGATGCACGCCGCCAGCTCCGAGGCCTTCACCGCATCCGCCTTGGTGAGCACGATCTGGTGGCTCACCGCCGCCTGGCCGAGCGTATCGAGCGTCGGCGCGTCGGTGTCCTTGAGCCCGTGGCGGGCATCGATCAGCACATAGACGCGGGCGAGATTGGCGCGCCCGCGCAGATAGGCGTGGATCAGTTCGGTCCAGGCCGCGATCTTGGTTTTGGCCGCGGCGGCGTAGCCGTAGCCGGGCATGTCGACGATGCGCAGCCGCCCGGTGCCGGCAAAGAAGATCAGCTCCTGCGTGCGGCCCGGCGTGCGCGAAATGCGCGCCAGCGCCCTGCGGCCGGTGAGCGCGTTGATCAGGCTCGATTTCCCGACATTGGAACGCCCGGCAAAGGCGATCTCGGTGCCGCGCATCGGCGGCAGCGAGGCCTCGCCCGCCGCGGCCGCGACGAAGCGCCACTCGCCGGCAAACATCTGCCGGCCGGCCTCGATTTCCGTGCGGGTGAAGTCGGTTTGCATCGATCCCCCAACCCGGTCCTTCCGGGGCGCCCGTCTTAACCCGAAGGGCGAAGGCGGGCGAGCCCGGAATCCGGCACCTGTCGCCCGGGCGGCGCGTCGCGACGCCCGCGGGCGGCCGGCCGATCATCTGCCGGTTGCGCTTCGCGCCACCCGGGCGACGCGCTAAAAATGCGCGGTCGAAAAAAAGGGAGAACGACGGCCATGAGCGACGACGGGGTCACTATCCTGGTCGGCACGACCAAGGGCGCTTTCCTCATCGCCGGCGGCAGCCGCCGCGCGGGTTGGACGGTCACGGGGCCGTTCTGCGACGGCTGGCCGATCAACCACGTCATCGGCGACCCCGACAGCGGCGTGCTCTGGGCCGGCGGCGGCGGCGCATTCCACGGCGCCGGCGTGTGGCGCTCGGAAGACGGCGGCGCCACCTGGGAACTTGCCAAGCTCACCAAGGGCCAGATCGACGACTGGGCGGCCAACGATCCGCAACTCGCCGCCATGATGAACTGGACAAATCAACCGCTGCCCTTCGCCGATGCGTTCGCGCAAATCTGGTCGCTCGGCTATGCGCACGGCACGCTCTATGCCGGCGCCAAACCGGCACGGCTGCTGGTAAGCCGCGACGGCGGCAAGACCTGGCAGGAAATCGAAAGCCTGCGCAATCATCCGTCCGCCGACAGTTGGAATCCGGGCGCGGCCGGCCTGGTGTTGCACACGATCGTGTTCGATCCGGCGAACGCGAAAAAGCTCTGGGTTGGCATTTCGGCGGCCGGCGTCTTCGCGACGGAGGATGGCGGCGCCACCTGGGATCGGCGCAATCGCTTGTCGAACACCGAGCCCGCGACCGAAGACGCGCATCCGGCGGCGCCGCGCGGCGGCGAGATCGGCCATTGCGTGCACAACATGATGCGCGCGCCCGGCGGCGCCGACCTGCTCTATCAGCAGAACCATCACGGCGTCTGGCGGTCCGCCGACGGCGGGCGAAGCTGGGACGGGATCACGCGCGGTCTGCCGTCGACCTTCGGCTTTCCGATCTGCGTGCATCCGCGCGATCCGAAAACCATCTGGACCCTGCCGTTGAACGGCGACATCGCCGGCCGCTTCCCGCCCGATGCCGCGGCGGCGGTGTGGCGCTCGCGCGACGGCGGCGACACCTGGCAGGCGATGCGCGATGGCCTGCCGCAGCAGGCCTGCTACTTCACCGTCCTGCGCCAGGCCATGGCGCGCGACGCGCGCGAGCCGGCGGGCGTTTACTTCGGCACCAACAGCGGCTCGGTCTTCGCCAGCATCGACGAAGGCGAGCGCTGGCAGGAGATCGCGCGGCATCTGCCGACCATCCTGAGCGTCGAAGCGCTCGATCGGCGCTAGCGCGTGGGGCGCGGAGCGCGCCGCAGGCGTGGCGCGAAAGTATCTGTAGCCCGGGTGGAGCGCAGCGAAACCCGGGGGCGGCCTCGCTCGTGTTCCCGGATTGCGCTTCACTTCATCCGGGCTACGACGCCTAGGGCTTCTCCGTCGTCATGCCCGCGCTTGTCCCGGGCATCCCCTAGCGAGGCCCAATGTGGCGCTCGGCCGTAGTAATATGTCCCCATGCAAATGGAAGATGAGTGGATTCGGAACTTAAGAGCGTGGGCAGAGGCAAACGGCAATATTCAGCAGCTTTGGCTTTTTGGTATCTTCTCCTTCTTGTAGAGCGCCATCAGCTCCTGTTGCTGCTTCACCTTGTCGTCCGGATAGCGCTCCTTCAGCGCGGCCATCTGCGGCTGCACCGCCTTCATCTTCGCCACGGAGCGCAATCCGGCGAAGTGGGAACCGGTTCGCCGCCAGATTGCGCGACAAACGCAAAAATCCAGGCGTAGGACTTGTTGGCGAGCGGGAAGAAGGGGCGCGACCTTTAGAATAGAGCGAAATCGCCGACCATTTGATTGCGTGCGATCCAGGGAGTTCTGACGGCTGGCGGTCGCAGTCGAGACCAGGTTTTTGACCCCGCGATAGAGTTCGCTGATCTCGATGGCATGGTCCTTATTGGTGTCGTATCGGGCGCGGTCACCGGCGATTACTTTGACGACTGCGGAAGTAAACACGCCGCCACCAACGGTGGGCGATTCTTCCGAAAGTTCCCGTCCCTTTGAGGCGGAAAACACCACGATCCCTGACGGAATGCGTTCGAGTAGGCTCTTCGCGGCCGCGTCGTTGGTCGAATATGCGCTGGTGCCGGCTGCGCCCGAATGACAGGTATCGAGGAACAGCGCGATCCGCGTTCGGCTCTTTGCGAGAATTTCGGCGACACTCTTCCATGGCAGCGCCGTTCCCGCGATATTATCTATACGGGTATCTGACGTGGCCAGGTAATAATTACCGTCATCGCCGCGCACGCCGTGGCCGGCGAACAGAAGCATCACGCTTTCCCCCGGCGCCGCGCGTGCGATGATCTGGCGCAACGCGCTGAGAACGCCTTCGCGCGTGGCCTGCTTCTCATTGAGAATGCGGTTCGAAGCCACCACCACATCGTGGCCAATAGCCGCCACGGCCTTGGCGAAATGCTGGGCATCGGCGCGTGCCAAGTCGAGGTCGGGAATCAGCGGGTCCGTGTAGTCGTTGATACCGATGGCAAGCACGTGCACCCGGTGCGGCAAGGCCTGCGCCTGCGGAAGGTCTCGCCCCATTGGCAGGCTGGCGAGCCCGGCTTGGTCCACCGCCACCATTGAAACCCAGCGAGTACCCTTGAGCAGGTCGACATCGAATTTCCACGACGCGCTCTTGCCGGCGGCGGCGAGGCGATTGGTCAGAAGTCCGTCCTGGTAGACCAGCAATGACGCAAGCGGCGTGTCGCCGACTGCCCTCGCGGTTCCATGGATATGAGCGCCCCTGACATCGATTTTGCCTGACAGCGACGGCGGCGCGACCAGCGTTATCGGCGGAAATGTCTCTCCGGCCAGGAGCTTCTTGACCAGTCCGGGCGTTCTCAGCCGGGCCGAGAATTGCGCGAAGGTGTAGGTACCGACCCGTCCCGGCAAGCGCAGGCTGACAAAGTTCGCTCCCTCGGAAGTCGCGTCGAAGCGCCCGTCCGGCGTCCACACCACGATCTCGTCATCGACATAGCGGCCCTCGAAGAGCTGCTTGGCATCGACCGTGCGAAAGCCGGCAAAGCTGCCGTCGGAATTGATCTGCAGTACCAATTTTCCGTTCGGCGAGAGCAGCGCCTGCTTGAGCAGATCGCCGCGCGGCAGCTTGTATTTCTTGAAGATGTTGCGGCGCTTGTCGAGATCGTAGATCTCGATGGCGCGGCTTTGCGCTGAGGAGAGCAGCAAGAAACGGTCGCCGAATATCCGGGCGTCGAAATCGCAAAGCGCGATCTCGGTGTCGCAGGTATTGCTGGAGGAGGTATCGCCGTCACCGGTATTGTCGGAAAGAATCCAGGGTTTGGATTGCGTAGAATCAAATAACAGGAGCGTAGAATAATCGTAGTGGCCGGACCCTTCCGTGCATTCATAATGAGACATCCAGATAACGCGTTGCTTGGCCTGAAACCGGAATGCCTTCTGGAACAGGCCGTAACGCTTGCCTTTCCGTTCCGGAAGACAATCGGAGAGGTCCCCTTTTTCCTTTGTGACAAAAATGTCGGCGGCTGAAGGTATCCTCTGCTCGATGCGTCGCACGATGGCACTCATGCGTGCCCGGTCGGCGGGTTTCATCCCATTGCCTTGAGAATCGCCGAACGTCATGACCGTGCGCGTGAAACGGGCCTTGCCCTCGTCCTGCGCTTGCTCCGGTATGGGTAGGCCGAATTCCGACAGCCGCTTGAAGATGTTGCGGTCGGTGACCTCCTTGGCCTTCGGCACGATCGCACGCCAAAGCGCCACTTTCACGGCATCGAGACCGGCATTTCGGCTGGCGATGGCCGGTTGTACGATCGGCTTGACCAGGAATCTCATCAACAGATTTTGAAACCGGTCGTTGCTTCGTTCCGGGTGCTCCTCGATCTCGGCCGCGTAAGCGAGATTGGAGAATTTGAGCCCGCCGTGCAGCTCCCATCGCTTCGGCAGCGCAAAGCGCGTGACCTGCGACTGACGCCTCACGAAAGCGGTGATCTGCGCGAATTTCGCTGGGATCTCATTAATGGTGGCGGGGATTTTCGCGGGCGTGGTCAGGCTCGCTGCAGCCGAACCTTGAAGGTCATCGGCGCCGACGGCAACGGCCACGTTGTTTTCCAGATCGACGCGCAGCGCCACACTGTCGGTGCCGAAGCAGGCGTGGCAGCCGAAGGTGCCTTCAAGGACCACGGGCTCGCTCCGGCTCGGCGCAAGGATTGCGACGCTGCCATAAGTGCCGCGATTGACGATGGCGAAGCTGTCAGCATCGTCCCAGGCGAGGTCCACGCCATGCCTTTCCTTGTGCACGGTCTTGCCATCGACGGTGTCGAGTATCTCAATGCCGTCTTCGGTATAGGCGGCAATATAGCGTCCGGTCGGAGAGAAACGCGGATGGCGGCCTGCGCGTTCGGCGATCTCGGATCCGCTTGCGGCATCCACCAGCCGATACCGCTCATTGTAGACGTCGATGATCCGATTGCCGGCAGGCGAGAAGATGCGCTCGGTTGGCTGCTTGCGTGCGAATGGATTGACCACGATCTCGGGCGCGCCGGTCGATTCGACAAGGATAGTCGCCGACCCTCTGCCGCCGGAAGCGACAATCTCCCGGCAGTGGTTGTGCCCGACCACGGCCCATTGCACATTGAGCATGCCGGCTTGCAGCGGACGCACGCGAAGCGCGCCTTGCTGCGGGACGCCCTGTCCGTAGAGCGGTATGACCGCGCGTGTGCGATCGAAGAAGTGCGAAATGCCGAAGGCAGCGGTCGCTTTCGGCAGCAGAACGTAATACCCCTTGCCTTCGAAACGCACGGGCGCATCGAACGCTAGCATCAGATAGGCGGGATAGCGGCCGTGCATCGTTCCGCGCTGCCAATGCAGAGTGAATGTCCGTCCCGCAGCGGCCGTAGGCGCGCCCACAAGCCGAACGGCGGTCCCAGCCCCGAGCCGCGACAATCCTTCGAGTGCGGTACGGTCGCATCTTGCCGCAAGCCCGGCCGTGCTCTGCTCCGGCAGCAGAGTCAACGATAAAAAGGCGATGAGAAGGAGACGGTGCACGACGTAGCCCTTCCCAGACCGCGCGGAGAGAGCAAAGTTATCACAGGTTGTTTCGTCGTCAACGGTGACGGTCTTTAAGAACTGACGCAGCTAAATTGTGCATTGGTCGCGACTACAGGACTTGGATGTTGCTATCCAGAAATCGTGAAGGCTTCGCACACCACTTGGATTATTCGGCCCGGTTGGAGGGCAACAAGCGTTAAGCCGTTCCTGTCGCGGGCGCCGACATCTTGCAACAGAGCCAACCATAAAGACGCAAATCGCCGGGACAAGCCCGGCGATGACAACGTTGTTAGGTTAGCGCTGCGGGGAAGAGCCCCCTACGTCCTCTTCTTCTTCCCCCCAAACAACGCCTTGATATTGTCGAGCAGCGCGATCTTGGCCCCGTGCTTGCTCATGATGACGCTCTGCTGCGCCACACTCAGCGTGTTGTTCCAGGCCCAGTAGATCACCAGCCCCGCCGGGAAGCCGGCCAGCATGAAGGTGAAGATCACCGGCATCCAGTTGAAGATCATCTGCTGCGTCGGGTCGGGCGGCGCCGGGTTGAGCTTCATCTGCGCCCACATGGTCACCCCCATGATCAGCGGCCACAGGCCCAGATGCAGGAAGTGGCCGACCATCGGAACGGCCATCGGGTCCCAGGGGATGAGCCCGAACAGCGTGAACACGTTGGTCGGGTCGGGCGCCGACAGGTCGTGGATCCAGCCGAAGAACGGCGCGTGCCGCATCTCGATGGTCACGAACAGCACCTTGTAGAGCGAGAAGAACACCGGGATCTGGATGGCGATCGGAAGACACCCGGCCAGCGGATTGATCTTCTCCTTCTTGTAGAGCGCCATCAGCTCCTGTTGCTGCTTCACCTTGTCGTCCGGATAGCGCTCCTTCAGCGCGGCCATCTGCGGCTGCACCGCCTTCATCTTCGCCATCGAGGCGTAGGACTTGTTGGCGAGCGGGAAGAAGGCGGTCTTGATCAGCACGGTGACGATCAGGATGGCGACGCCGAAATTGCCGACCAGCTTGTAGAACCAGTCGATCACCATGAACAGCGGCTTGGTGATGAAGTAGAACCAGCCCCAGTCGATCAAGAGATCGAAGTGGTTGAGGTGCAGCGCGCTCTCATAGGCGTTGACCACGCGCACTTCCTTGGCGCCGGCGAAGAGGCGCCCCTCGACCGAGGCGGTGGCGCCCGGCGCCACGGTCTTGGCGTCGAGCAGGTAGTCGGTCTGATAGGTCTCCTTGGCGCCGAGCTTGCCGGTGGAAAAGCGCGCCTTCAGGTGCGCCTTCGGGTCCGGCAGCAGCGTCGCCGCCCAATACTTGTCGGTGATGCCGAACCAGGCATTGGTGACGTTGAAGGTCATCACCTTCTTGTCTTCGATCTTCTTGTAGGTGATCTCCTGCAGGCCGTCGTCGCCGAGATAGCCGATCAGGCCCTCGTGCAGCAGGTAATAGCCGAGCGTCTTCGGCGTGTCGTGGCGCGAGATCAGCCCGTAAGGATAGAGCGTGACGGAGTCGGCGCCCTTGTTCACCACCTCGTCCTTGACGGTGAAGAGATATTTGTCGTCGACCGAAATGGTGCGGCGGAATTGCAGGCCCTGGCCGTTGTCATAGACGAGGGTGACCGGATGGGAGACGGTGAGCGCGCCGGAGCCTTCCTGTTTCCACACCGTGTCGGAGGTCGGCAGCTTCAGCGAGGTGTCGGTGCCGCCGGTCCAGCCGAACTCGGCATAGAACGGGTCGGGGCTGCCCGAGGGCGACAGCAGCACGATCGGCGGCGAGGAGGGATTGACGGTCTCGTGGAACTTGCTGAGCGAGACGTCGTCGATGCGCGCGCCCTTGAGGTTGATCGAGCCCTTGATGCTGTCGGTCTCGACGGCAATACGGCCGGGCGCCTGCTTGATCGCGGCCTCGCGGGTCAGCGTGGCGGGCGCCGCCTGCTGTCCGGGCCCGGTGGGGACGCCCGGCTGCGCGCCCGGCGCACCGTTCTGCGCCGGGGCGGGCGTCGTCGGGGTGCCGGCGGGCTGCTGCGCCGGTTTCTGCGTCTGCGCCTGCTGCTGTTGCTGCTCCAGCCGCGCCTTCTGCTGCGGCGCGGCAAAGAAATATTGCCAGCCGATCAGCACGAGCGCCGACAGCACGATGGCGAGAATGGTGTTCTTGTCGGTCATCGGGTTACCGTCTTGCCGTCGCGCCCCTGATGCGCACGCTGCAATGCGCTGTCGAAGTCCTTGGCGATCCGCGCATACGGCAGTTGCAGCGCCGCGCGCCGTCCGATCAACACATAATCATGACCGGCGCGTGTCCGGCTCTCGCCGGAAAGCCGCACGATTTCGCGCAGCCGGCGTCGGACCCGGTTGCGCTCCACGGCGTTGCCGACCTTTTTCGACACCGTGAAGCCGAAACGCGCCGGACCATGGTCGGTCCGCTTGGCCGCCTGCAAGACGAAGCCCGCGGCCGGAACCCTGGTCCCCGATGCCGCGGCCAGAAAATCCGCCCGTTGCCTCAGCCGTTCCATGGAATCGATGCGTGCGAGGCTCCTCGAGCACCGCCCGTCAGGCGGACAGCCGCTTGCGTCCGCGTCCGCGCCGTGCCGACACCACCTTGCGTCCGCCCTTGGTGGCCATGCGCGCGCGGAAACCGTGACGACGCTTGCGTACAAGCTTGCTCGGTTGGTAGGTCCGCTTCACGATTAAGTTCTCCGCTGGTCGCGCCGAGGCGCCGGGGAGGTCCAAAAACCGCCCCCTGGGCACCCTGAAAACCCGCATTTTCACGGATCGGCACGGGATTTGCGCGGCTTATAAGGGAGGGGCCCCGGCGCGTCAATGCGACCGGCGGACCAGGCCCGGAACGCGGTCAAAAACCCTCACAAACGGGTGAGACGCCCGCCGATATCCGCCGCGCTCGTGTATATAGCCGGCATGACCGCAGCCCCTTCGAGCGCCGACCCGCCGCGCGGCCTCTTGCGCCGGCTGCTGCCGCTGATCGCGATCCTGGTCATCGCCGTCATCGCCTATGTCGTCCTCGGCCGCGGCATGATCTCGCTGCAGTCCCTGGTCGGCCACCGCGCGGCGATCGCCGAATTCGTCGCCGCGAACCGGGTGTTGGCGCTGCTGGCCTATGTCGGTCTCTATATCGCGGCGGTGGCGCTGTCGCTGCCGGGGGCCGTCTTCCTCACCGTCACCGGCGGCTTCCTCTTCGGCCTCATCCTGGGCAGCATCGCCGCCATCATCGGCGCCACCTTAGGCGCCACCGTCATCTTCCTCATCGCCCGCAGCGCCCTCGGCGAACCCCTGCTCAAGCGCGCGGGGCCGCGCGCGGCCAAATTGGCGCAGGGTTTCCGCGAGGATGCCTTGAGTTATCTGCTGTTTCTGCGTCTGGTGCCGGCGTTTCCGTTTTTTTTGGTCAACTTGGTGCCGGCCTTCGCCGGTGTCCGCCTGGGCACCTTCGTCATCGCCACCTTCTTAGGCGTCATCCCGGGCGCCGTCGCCTATGCCTTCGCCGGCACCGGCCTCGATAGCGTGATCGCCGCGCAGCAAAACGCCTACGACGCTTGCATGGCGGTTGCGCGCGCCGACTGCCATCTGACTTTCGATGCCAAGGCCATCCTGACGCCGGACTTGATCGGCGCCCTGGTCGCGCTCGGCCTGTTGGCGCTGCTGCCGGTGGTGGTCAAGCGGCTACGCCGTCGCGCCCGCGCCATAAAATAGATTTTCGGTTACTCTCTCATCGCAGAATCGTCAGGGGCATGCCGGAAACACTCAAACCCGACCTGTGCGTCATCGGCGGCGGCTCCGGCGGTCTCTCGGTCGCCGCGGCGGCCGCCACCTTTGGCGTGTCGACCGTGCTCATCGAGCGCCACAAGATGGGCGGCGACTGCCTCAATACCGGTTGCGTGCCATCGAAAGCGCTGCTGGCGGCGGCCAAGCGCGTCGCGATGGCGCACAGCGCCGGGCCATTCGGGGTCAAGGCGACCACGTCCGTCGACTTCGCCAAGGTGCACTCGCATGTGCAGCAGGTGATCGCCGCTATCGCGCCGACTGACTCGGCGGAGCGCTTCACCGGTCTCGGCGTACGCGTCATTCACGGTCACGCCAAATTCAAGGACCGCCGCACCGTCGAGCGTCGGCGACATCGACATCCGCGCACGCCGCTTCGTCATCGCCACCGGCTCGACGCCGGCACTGCCGCCGATCCCCGGCCTCGACACCGGTCCCTATTTCACCAATGAGACCATCTTCCAGTTCACGACGCTGCCGCCGCGCCTGATCGTGATCGGCGCCGGGCCCATCGGCCTGGAAATGGCGCAGGCCTTCCGCCGCCTGGGCAGCATGGTGACGGTGCTGGAAGCGGCAAGCCCGCTGGCCAAGGACGACCCGGAAGCCGCGGCCATCGTACTGGCCCAGCTCGAGCGCGAAGGAGTCATCATCAAGAGCGGCGTCAAGGTCGGCCATATCAACCACATGCACCACAGCGTTGCGGTGACGCTGGAAGGCGGCGCCGACGAAGACATGGTCGAAGGCACGCATCTGCTGATCGCGGCCGGCCGCAAGCCCACCACGGACGGGCTCGATCTCGAGGCCGCCGGCATCCGCTACGACCGCGCCGGCATCAAGGTGAACAAAAAGCTGAAGACCAGCAATAAGCGCGTCTATGCCATCGGCGATGTCGCGGCCGGCCAGTTGCAGTTCACCCACGCCGCCAATTATCACGCTGGCCTGGTGATCCGGAACGCGCTCTTCCGCCTGCCGGTGCGCGTGACGAACGACGCCATTCCCTGGGTTACCTATACCGAACCGGAATTGGCCCAGGCCGGATTGACCGAGGCACAGGCGCGTGCCCGGCGCATCAAGAATATCCGCATCCTGCGCTGGCCCTATCACGACAACGACCGCGCCCAAGCCGAGCGCGAGACGCACGGCCACATCAAGGTCGTCACCGACAAGAAGGGTAAGATCCTCGGCGCCACCATAGTCGGGGCGCAAGCCGGCGAGCTGATCGCGCCTTGGATCCTGGCGATATCACAAGACCTGAATATCAAGGCGATGACCGGGGTGGTGCTGCCCTACCCGACGCTGTCGGAAATCGGCAAGCGCGCGGCCATCGACTTTTTCGTGCCGCGTTTGACGCGCCCGATTGTGCGGCGCATCATCGCGTGGCTGCGACTTTTCGGTTGAGGCCCCCTTGGATACGAACACCGCGCACGAGGAAGCCCACGCGCCACCGCACCGCGGCTTGCGGCTTAACCTCTCCGGCAAGCTCCTGTTCCTCACCGTCTTGTTCGTGATGGTGGCGGAAGTGCTCATCTATGTGCCGTCGATCGCCAACTTCCGCCTCAACTGGCTGAACGACCGGCTGGCCGCCGCCCATACCGCGGCGCTGGTGCTCGATGTCGCACCCAAGGGGATGGTGCCGGAAAGCCTCGCCAAGCAGATCCTGAAAAGCATCGGTGCCCGCGCGGTGGCGATGAAGATGGGCAATCAGCGCCGCCTGCTGGCCGCCTCGCAGGTGCCCTCCGCAGTCGAGCAGGACATCGATATGCGCAGCATCACCTGGTGGGGTGCCATCATGGATGCCTTCGACACCATGCTGTACTGCGAACCCGGTGATGTGATCCGGGTGGTCGGGCCGGCGCCGATGGCCGACGGCCAGTTCCTCGAGCTCGTTCTCGACGAGGCGCCGCTGCGCAAGGCGATGCTGACCTTCTCGGTGAACATCCTGCTGCTGTCGCTGGTGATCTCCGGCATTACCGCGACGCTCGTCTTCCTGGCGCTGCACTATCTCCTGGTGCGGCCGATGCGGCGCATCACCGACAACATGATCGCCTTCCGTGCCGATCCGGAAAATCCCGGCCGCGTCATCACCCATTCCGGCCGCACCGACGATGTGGGTCGGGCGGAGGAGGAACTTGCGGCCATGCAGCGCGAGCTCGCCTCAATGCTGCATCAGAAGAACCGATTGGCGGCGCTCGGCCTCGCCGTGTCCAAGATCAATCACGACCTGCGCAATCTCTTGTCTTCCGCGCAGCTCTTCTCCGACCAGTTGTCGACCTTGCCCGATCCCAAGGTGCAGCGGTTCGCTCCCAAGCTGATGCGCACATTGGAACGCGCCATCGCCTTCTGCCAGTCGACGCTGTCTTACGGTGCCGCGCAGGAGCCGCCGCCCGAGCGCAAGACTGTCGAGGTCGAGCCGCTGATCGAGGAGGTGCACGAGTCGCTCGGCCTGACCATCGACACGCCGATCCGCTGGATCGTGGCGGTCGAGCGTGGGTTGACGGTGGAAGCCGACCGCGATCAGCTTTTCCGCGTGCTGGCCAATGTCGCGCGCAATGCCATGCAGGCGCTGGAAGCCCACGGCGCGCAGGATCCAGCGCGCGACCAGATCCGCATCACCGGCCGGCGCGAGGGCAGCGTGGTGGTGCTGGAAATTTCCGATACCGGCCCCGGCGTGCCGGAAAGAGCGCGCGCCAATCTGTTCAAGGCCTTCCATGCCTCGACCCGCGCCGGCGGCGCCGGCCTCGGTCTCGCCATCGCCGCCGAACTTGTGCGCGCGCATGGCGGCGAGATCGCCTTGGTGCCGGGCACCATCGGCGCCACCTTCCGCATCACCATTCCCGACCGCGCCATCGATCTTGAGGCGCACCGCGGCGCCCGTGCGCGGGCGTAGGCAGCGCGCGGCGGACTTTCGGCTTAGCCGCTGGTCGGCGCTATGCCTTCAGCGCGGCCTTAACCCGCTCCGGCGTGAACGGCATATGGTGTAGGCGCTTGCCGCTCAGGGCGTGGAAGGCGTTCGCGACCGCCGGCACCATACAAGGTGTGCCGATCTCTCCGAGGCCGGTCGGATCGTGCTCGCTCGGCAGGAACGAGACGTGCATTTCCTCCGGCATGTCCGACATGCGCATGACGTGGTAGCCGTCGAAATTCGACTGCTGCACGGCGCCGTTTTGCACCGACAGGCTTTCATGCAGCGCGCCGGATAGGCCGAACACGATGCCGCTCTCCACGTTGGAAGTCGCTGCCGCCGGCTGCACGATGGTGCCCCCGTCGATGGCCAGCCAGACTTTGTGCACCCTGATCTTGCCGGCCTCGCGATCGAGCGAGCACTCGACCACGCAGGCGCCGAGCGAGCCCGACCTCTCGCTCATAGCGAAGCCGAGCGCGCGGCCTTCGGGTCGCTTGGCGGACCAGTCCGCCATTTTGGCGACGGCCTCCACGCAGCGCCGCGCCTTCAGCGTGACCGACATGCGGGTCAATCGGAAGTCGACCGGATCGACGCCCTGGTCCGCCGCCAACTGGTCGACCATCGCCTCGATTGCGAACATGTTGAAGTTATGCGCGACCGCACGCCAGTGCTTGATGCGGATAGCGTGAGCCACGTTGCGCAGTTCGATCTGCTGGTTGGGCAAGGCGTAATAAGACGCAATGTGCGTGCCGCCGGTGGTCATATGATATTTATCGTCGCCGACCACGCCGTGGCGCCAACCGACGACCTTGCCAGAGCCGTCGAGCGCGGCTTCGATGTGCTGGAACGCGATCGGACGGAACATGCCGAAGGCGATGTCCTCCTCGCGCGTCCACAGAAGTTTCACCGCCCGCTTGACGGCACGTGCGATGAACGCCGCTTCGACCGCGTAGTCGGCCAGGGAACGCCGGCCGAAGCCACCGCCGAGATAGCATTGATGCACGGTGACCTGCTCCGGCTTCATCTTGAGCGAGCGTGCGATCATGCGGCGGGAGCCGCCCAAGTCTTGCGATCCGTCCCAGACTTCCAGGCTGTCGCCGGTGTCGTTGAAGCGGGCGACCGCGTTCAGCGGCTCCATCTGCGCATGGTAGCTGTAGTCGCTGCGATAGTCGGCGCGGGAGACCTTGGCCGCGCCGGCGAAGGCGGTCTTGATGTCGCCCTTCGCGAACATGGTCTTGACCTTGGCCGCCGGGTCCACCTGAAGCTTGGCATAGTGATCGAGCATCTTCGCGGAATCGAAGCTGTCGGTGCTATCCGTGCTCCAGGTCACCTTGAGCGCGCGGCGCGCCGCCATGGCCTGTGGGAAGGTTTCGGCCACCACGGCGATGCCGTTCCGCAGTTTGACCGTGGCCAAGACGCCGGGCATCGCCCTGATGGCGTCGTCGTTCCAGCTCTGCGGTGTGTTGCCGGCGACTGGCGCATGCAGCGCGGTGGCGTAGGTCATGCCGGGCAGATGCACGTCGATCGCATATTGTGCCGTGCCGTTCACCTTCAGCGGCAGGTCGCGGCGCGGTACCGACTTGCCGATCAGGCGGAACTGACGCCGCGGCTTGAGTTCGATCTTGTCGACCGCGGGCAGCGGATCGGGGATCTTGCCGAAACCCGCGATCTCGCCATAGGTCAGGCGTTGCCCGTTTGCCGGATTGACCACCACACTCGGCTCGGTCTTGAGCGATTTTGCATCAACGCCCCATTTCTCGGCGGCATTGGCGATCAATACTTTGCGCACCTGGGCCCCGGCGGTCCGTAGGTCGTGCCAGTACATCATCACGGCGCGGCTGCCGGTGACGCTCATGTTGCGGCCACCTCTGCGGTCCGGCCAGCCATAGGTCTCCGTGTCAGAGGGCGCCCAGGCGAGCTTCACTTTCGACCAGTCGGCGTCCATCTCCTCGGCGATCATCAGCGGAATCGAGGTGCCAGATCCTTGGCCCATCTCGGTCACGGTCAGAATAGTGATGGTGCCGTCCGGTGCGATGCTGACCCAGGGCGACAATTTGACGGAGCCGTCGGCGGCTTGCGCGGGCGGCAGGAGGCGCACGCCGTCGGTGCCGAAGGCGAAGCAAAAGGTCATGCCGCCGATGCCGGCGAGTACGGTGCGGCGGGAAATTTCGGGCAGCGGGAGGTGCCGGGTCATGGCTTAGCCCTCCTGCGCCGCGCGCTGAATCGCGGCGATGATACGGTTGTAGGTGCCACAGCGGCAGATATTGCCATCCATGTGGGCGACGATCTGTTCGCGGCTCGGCTTCGGCGTCTTGGCCAGCAGTTCCGCCGCCATCATGATCTGCCCGGACTGGCAGTAGCCGCATTGCGGGACTTCGACGGCCACCCAGGCTTTCTGCAGTGGATGCGAGGAATCCGGCGAAAGACCCTCGATGGTGAGGACCTTGGCGTTCATGACGGCCGATACCGGCGTCTGGCACGAGCGGCGCGCCTGGCCGTTGATATGAACCGTACAGGCGCCGCACAAGCCGGCGCCGCAGCCGAATTTGGTGCCGGTCAGTCCGATATGATCGCGAATAATCCACAACAGCGGGGTCTTCGGGTCGACGTCGAGGCTGACCTGTTTGCCGTTCACCGTGAACGAGACCATGTGCCCTCCCTCCGGCAGCGTTTGTCGGCTTGGCTTTGTCCGCGCCAAGATTGGCTAGCGCGAGCTCTCGGACAATCTAAGCGGGTATTGAAGGCACCGGCGCGGTCGTTAATCAAGTGTGGTCACGGCGATGTGAATGGGTGGATCGATAATCATGCGCTTGGCGGCGCGTGGGCGGAAAAGACGGCTCGCGTTTCATACCGCGCGGCTCGGCAGCAAGGACGTCCAACATGGTCAAGGCAACCGTCGATCCGCAAAGCGTCTCGCAGGCCCGCTACCGCCTGATCGTCGAGAAGAATATCGACGTGCCGATGCGCGACGGGGTCAAGCTGAAATGCGATGTGTTCCGCCCGACGATCCCGGCTGCTTCCCGGTGGTGATGACGCCCGGCCCTTATCCCATGGACGAGCCCGTCGACTATGACGACAAGGCGGAGGAATCCGGCCCCTATATGCATTGGGAGACCGCCAATCCGGAGTGGTGGGTGCCGCGCGGCCATGCCGAGATGCGCGTCGAGGTCAAGCCGCGGGCGATGGCCCAATTATTCCGGGAGTTTCCTGGTTGAAACCGGGGTGGCTTGCTGGGCGGACCGCTGGGGAACAAGCCGCCAGCCGTGCCCGGGCCGGTCGGCGTCGCCGATAACCCCAGGCGCCGGCTTGCCAATGGGGGACCAAGACGTTAGCTAATGCCCGGTCGCGCGGCCCTCAGGCCGGCCGCGGCCCAACGCGCCCGTAGCTCAGCTGGATAGAGCACCAGACTACGAATT
>CAVXFJ010000007.1:0-45884 GCA_963760995.1 uncultured Pseudomonadota bacterium
TGCAGTGGGCTTTTTTGCCGCCATCGCCGCTGCGGCCGTCGTTGGTCTTTTTTATGCGACGGCATTCCGCTCGGAGATTGTCGAACGATTGAGCGAAGGGGTTATAGACTATTTCTTCGTCGCACGATTTCAGGACTGGCCGGAACGTATGCGTTTTTTTCGCCCAAAATTCACTCTGCCGTCGCCGGCATCGCGATCTCCGTCGCGCTGATTTCCCGCCGGTCGTCATGTTGGGCATTGGCTTGGGCCTCGGAATTGCGAAACAGGATACGAATTTAGTATTCGTCAGCGGCAAGATCGTGCTTGGCAATGTCGTCGGAATATATCTCGGCGCGATCGTGATGGTTGCCGTTCTGCATCGGATTTCAAGGGATCGAGTTGAGAGGTAGGGACGCACGGCGCCGGGGGCATCCACCTTAACGATTAGTTTTTTGCTGCTGGTCTACTTTAGGCCGCGTATACGATGCTGACGTTTGTGGGGGCGATCCTTCAGCGGGTACTGCCTTGGCGGCAACTAATCGGTTTTCGCCCGGCGAACGATAATGCCCGCGATTTCGACCGTCAGCGGCATTCGCTACGGCTCGACTTCTGGAATGAGCCACAAATGGACCTTGCAATCCGAGGAAGGCCGGTTGTCACGCTGGTTTTTTTGCCAAATAGCAGGCGCCGATTATAGACGCAGGTGGCCCGACTAACGTTGAAGCATCGCCGCGCGGCAGCGCAGGACTGCCGAGTCCTGGCTACCCACTATGCGGAGGTAGGCGATGGCGCGCACGGCTTCGGAGTGGGTCAGCGTCAGGGGAAGCCCGGCCCGATCGGCCAGTTCCCTACATGCGTCGGGGATGCGCTCGCGCCGCTCCTCGGCGCGCGACGGCAGCGCGAGCAGCACGAAAGCTATTGCTACCAGTGCGCGCGTCTTGGCTCGCGCGTCCCGGCCTCGCAGGCGGCGAGCTTTAGTGACCGGATGGGGCCAGTCGTTTCCACTTGGCCGCACGTTTTGCATAGGTGGTCATCGCATTAGTGAGTGATGCCTTGCTAGAATAAAAGCACTCGTGTTCTTCGATTTTCTCGATTTGATAATTCGCAAGACCTTGCGACACGAGCAAGTCCAAGCAGCTAGGAAAATCATACAGGAATGCACCCCGGGTACGCCGTGCAATTCCATACCGATAATTTCCAAACCATATTGGGTCTCTGACGCCAGCTGAGGCAACAACAATAATGAAATAATTGTTTCCTATATCAACTAACGCGAATTTGATTCTGCCGGAACTCGAATTCACAAGCGACGACACCTCGCTATTTTCAGTCCATGTGTATTTTCGATTGACCAGGGCTAGCGAACCAGCAGCAAACTTCGTCCACTTTCCATCGCCGTCATAATATTGCAGCTGGTACTTTCCAGCTTTTATCGGAGTGATAAACGCATTCAAAAGGACTTCGTTTGATGTGACGCAACCTGACAACACCAGCACAGCAAATAATGCTGTAAAGAACACCAATCCCCTCCTCAAGTTGCACAGCGAGATCATGTCCCGCTTTTTTCGAATGTTGTCATTTATTGCCTCATTGGACGATCACGGCCAAACCTTCCTGATTTGCGCGCTAATCTGCAATCAACTTCTTGCCCCACCGTGCTCGGACGTCAGCCAAGAATTTTCGAGCATCTGGAGACAATAGGACACGAAGCGCTTTCACTCGATCTTCCTGAGCTAGAGGCACTAAATATGGCCTAAGTGCTGTAAGTCCGCGATCTGTCAGCGTCCCGCCGTTATGGGCGATCTGCACACGTTCAATCCAAGCGCATAGTTCTTGCATTCCCGCGATGCTGATCAGCGCGGGGAAATGCTTTTGGGTGAGACCCGTGTACGAAATCGGGGCGTCCGGCATTATTTGGTTTCTGACAATCCAAACCCTGCGCCCTTGCATGAAGCCGTAGTTCTGATCTGGCGGAGAATTCCATTGGGCTTCGTCCAGAACGGCCCTGATCTCCACGGGCAAGAGCCAAAGACCGGATCCACTTTTCGTTTCCGAAAGTCCTGGATTGTCTGACAACTTTGCGGTTTGGTTGCCTTCGCCCTGAAGCATCCAGCCCTCTTGCAACGATACCAAGGCTATCACTTCAGATAGGAGTTCCCGCGCGGTACTTTCTTGTCGAGCTTTCGTTGATGTGTAAAACAACGTCCCAGCCGTGATCATGCTGCCTAATATGGCGCCGATCACCGCACCGAAGATTGCCCACCGAACCGTCATTTGATCCTCTCGTGCGATTGGTCTCCACGAAGCGGTCCGAGCGTGATGTTAGTTCAGCGTCGGCGATTGCGCCAGCATAGCCGGCAGAGCCGTTGATCGACTTGGACCAAAGGCTCCGACTTCAACCCCAATCGTCCCGTCCCGACCGGGGTTGTTCTTCGAAGGCCACCTCCGTTGGCGGCCAAGCGTTGCGCGCCGTCGCAAAGCCAATTTCCTCTTACTTATCGATATTCGGGGTCCACGTGATTTTGACACACACCTCACCCAAACCGGAAATGCCGAGTTCGCGCGCGGCGACCTGTGACACATCAATTATTCTTCCGACGATGAATGGACCACGATCGGTAACTCGCACCACCACCGAGCGCTCATTTTTCTTATTCACGACGCGGACCAGCGTGCCAAATGGCAGTGTCCGATGCGCGGCGGTAAAATTCTCGGCAAGAGTGCCCTCTCCGCTCGCCGTCTCTTCGCTTACTGATGAATAGACCGATGCAAGACCGCACTCGTCCGGCTTTTTATCGGCTGTGCTCGCCGGCTGCAATAAAGCGGCCTGCAGCAACGCGACCACAGGCAGGTTGGACTTGGCGAACATGGATCGTTTCGCAATGCTGCAAGTGTGAAGCTATGGCGGTTAGAGCACGACTACCGGCGTGCCCGGCGGAACGCGATTGTAAAGATCGATGATGTCTTGATTGAACAGCCGTATGCAGCCGCTCGAAACCGCGCTCCCTATCGTCGCCGGCTCGTTGGTGCCGTGGATTTGGAAATAGGTGTCCCGGTTGCCCACGTAGAGATAGAGCGCCCGCGCGCCGAGCGGGTTGCCAAGACCGCCTGGCATGCCGCCCGCATAAGCGGCATAGCGCGGCATCCGCTTGATCATATCCGCGGTGGGGATCCACCTAGGCCACTCCGCTTTCCGGGCAACAGTCGCTGACCCTCGGAAATTCATCGCTTCCTCCCGCCCTACGCCCACGGCGTAGCGCAGCGCCCGGCCTCCGCGTTCAACGAGGTATAAGCGCCGTTCAGGGACGTTCACGACGATGGTTCCCGGCGAGTAGCGTCCAGGAAATGCCACCTCCCGGCGCAGCAAGTCGCGGTCCATCTGGCCGAGTTCGAGCGCCGGGATCTCGTTCGACCCATCCATGACGGAGCCGTAGATCGACGCATAGCGATCAATTCCCTGCTGTCCATCCGACAGCGGACTTTGCGCCGCCGTCGTGCAGCCTGCGAGCAGGAGGCACATCCCCCAGCAGACGGCACGGCGGCTAAGGTGACTATTGGGCGCCTTGGCAAGAAGCATCGTCACGCCACGGGTTAGTGGTCCGGCGATCTTTTCAGCGGACCAAGCACCGAAGGAAATTCGATTGAATAATTTCGAAAATCGTCGAAAGCGCCTTGACGTAGCGCAATCGTCATTTCGAGTTCGACGAAACGCGATCGTGGGCATGCCGATGTTGATCTGGATCAATACGTCACGACAGCCTCGATTTTATCTGTTTTAATCATTCTCACGCGCGCCGCCTTCTCTTGCCAGATAGGGGGTAGCTATGCTCTCAGTCTTAATCGGGGTTCTAATTATTTGCGTCGTGGGCGCAATTTGATTTTGGCTTATCGAAAAGCTCGTTAATGACGGTCGTTTGGCAAATCTTCTCAAATTGCTGCTCGTGCTGATCTGCGTAGGAGCGATCCTTGCGCGGGTTCTCTACCGCCGCTAGGAATTAATTGGTTTTAGCGGCGACTTGCGTCAATGTCAGCGGCCTCGATCGACAGCATCATCCCCTATTCCAGCTGGTCAATTGGCGTCGACAAGGGCGGCATTCCTGAGCCTTTCATTGGGAAGATCAGCCAGGAGACGCTCGCGGGGATTGTTGGCACGACGCGATCGCGCATAAGCAAGTTCATGAACAAATTCCGGAAATTGGGTTTGATCGATTACAACGGACAAATAATCGTTCACAATTCGCTGCTGAATGTCGTTTTGAACGACAATCCGCATCTCAAGACCAGAACGGAGCCATCCAGCCGTTCGTCGGGCAGAACTGCCAGCACAGAATAGGACCCCTGCGGTTCGCGGAAGTGGTCAATTTTATACAAACTCCGGACGGCCCAGGTAGGCAGGCTTAAAGTCTGCCCTCAGACAGGATTGATGTGGGTCAACACAGGTATTGCACGCTGTCGCGATACTTAATTCACAGATCCGCACTGCGGATGACTGGACAGCCGGGAGGGTTGGCCGTGCAGCACGTTTCTCAGAGCGTAGAAATAGCAACGGCTGCTCCTAGCAAAAGCTCTGAGCACCGCACGGCGGCAAGCTACGAACGCGAACTCGAAAGATATCGGCGGGCCGAACTCCAGCTGCGAGAGATCATCGCCCTTGATGAGAGCCTGCTTCGTCAAAAAGATGAGACGATCCAAAATCAAGCACTCTTGAGCAGCGAGTCCGATCATAGACTTTTGAACGACCTGCAAATGATCATAAGCCTGCTGTCGTTGCAAAGCCGGGCTACGGCGAATGCGGAGACGGCTTCGCAATTGGCTGCAGCCGCCGATCGGATCGCCATGATCGGGCGCATCCATCGGCGCCTTCACTCTTTTAATGGCGCTTCAACTGTCGCGTTCAAGAGATTCCTCGAAGATCTTTGTAGTGATTTCTCCGTCTTGATGTCCTCCGGGCAGCGCGATGAGTGGGACATCGCCGTTGAAGCGGTGGAGATCGAGCTGCCAACTGTGACCTGCCGTCCGCTCGGTTTCATCGCCAATGAACTAATCACCAACGCAACCAAGTACGGCAACGGGCGAATTTCGGTCCGTTTGGAAAAGACCCTCGAAGGGAGTTACGCACTGTCGGTTTCCAACGATGGCCCGGGTCTACCGAACGATTTTGATCCAGCCGCGGCCAAAGGATTAGGAATGAGGATTGTGCGATCCTTTGTCGAACGGATTGACGGCGAATTGTTGATCGGACGCGGCGATAAAGGCCGAGGTGCACGATTTACGGTGTTGTTCTCGTGATGGCTACAAACCATGGAGGCTTATCATGTCGTTAAAGCATAACGCCGCATCACGGCTGTTCGCAATGTACGCGCTCGCAATTTTGAACCTCACAGATCAATTGAGCCGCGCTAGCTCGCAATAACGAGGGATAACTATGACAAAAAAAACGAGTTTGACGATCATTACGGCGGGCCTGTTGGCCGCGGCCGTTCTATGTACGCCATACGCGCCGAGTGTTGCACAAGGGAGGGCCGCGATCACTAGCGAATTTTCCGCGCAGGCGCAGCAAGACAACAAGGGCCAGTCAAAGAAAGCGGCCCCAGCCGCGCGCCCGGCTCCCCGACGGGCGGCTCCGCAGAGAGCAGCTCCACGTGTGGCGGCGCCACAGCGGGCGCGACGCTCGGTCACTCAGACGAGAGCCAGATCGCACGTAGTCAAGCAACCGAATACTACGTCGCGTGTGGTCAGGCAGCCGAAAGCCACAACGCGCGTCGTCAAACAGCCAAAGGCGACGTCACGTGTAGTTAGACAGCCGAAAGCCAATCGGAAGGTCGTCGCTCCAGGTGCAACCGGTCGCAAGGTGGCATCACCCGTTCCGGCACCGCGGGTTGTGACGCCGCGCGGCACGAGAACCGTCACCGCGTCGCGCTTGCGCGGGGTCCCGGTGCGTGGCCTCCGCCGCACTGTCATCGGCGGCCATAATTACTCGGCGTGGCGCAGCGGCCACCGCGTCCGTCACGGCAGCGGCTGGCGGACATTTGTTGCGCTCAGCGCCCTGGGGGCCATCGCAATCGGATCAAGTGAGTACTATCCCTACGCCTACATCTCGGCGCCCGAAAACTATTGCGAGGGGCTGACCGAAGACGGCTGCGAACTCATGTGGCAGAACGTGGAGACGATAGAAGGCGATGTCGTCCCACAGTGCGTGGCTTATTGCCCGTGGCAGTAAGCGGCTTGTTAGGCCGCGATCGCCCGGTGTGACTGGGCGTTGCGGCACGGCTTACAGTAAAGGTGCTCGTGAGCGTGGTCTCGCTCACAATCAGATCATCGCGACGGCACATGCATAAATGAGGAGCAAATCATGAGTATTTTCGGAAGCATTATGGGCGCGATATTTGGTAGCGGCTCTGCGCAAGCAAGCTCGTCACCGACAGCAGCACCAAGCGCGCCTCCAGCACAAACTGTGGATGTAGCGGCAATCGTTGACAAGGCGGCTGCGGCAACGGGCGAGAAGCTTGCGTGGCGAACCTCCATCGTCGACCTGATGAAGGCGCTCGGTCTCGACAGCAGCCTGACGGCTCGCAAGCAATTTGCCGGCGAATTGAAATATACTGGCGACACGAACGACTCCGCGACCATGAATATCTGGTTGCACAAGCAGATCATGGGGAAGCTCGCCGCCAATGGCGGTAAACTGCCCAGCGACATCAAGACCTGAACTTCCGACCAGAGACGAAACCTTTTACGCAGGAGACTCGTATGTCTGCATGCTCATAAACCTCATCATCCAGATTGTTTCCGGTGCGATTGGCGGAAATGTTGTCGGCGCGGCGTCGAAGGATATGAGCCTTGGAACGGTAGGCAATTCCATTACTGGCGCAATTGGTGGCGGTGATGGCGAACAAATTCTCGAGGCTTTCATTCCATTACTTGCCAACACCGCGAGCACGGTCGATGTCGGCGCACTCATTGGCCAGGTCGCGGGCGGCGGCGCTGCTGGCGCCTTTCTTACGGGAATTGTTGGGCTCATCAAAAACAAGATGGCCTAGCAAAGAACCGAAGACCTTGTAGCAGGATTTCCTGCCACAAAAATGAGACACATCCTTGTTGATTCCGGATATGGAGAGCGACCATGACGCACGACTGGGAGGCTGACGTAAGGAGACATGTTCCTAATGCCAATGATGCGGCGATTAAAGGCATCGTCAGGCACTTGGGTATTGCGCTTCAAAGCCGCGATGCATCATTCGTGGCCTGCGCGGACAAGGCCGAGCGCGACCGCGTGCGCGATGGTTTCCTCAAGAAGAAACTGGCACTAAACAATAGTGACGCCGAACTCGACAAGGCAGTCATTGAGGCATGCGGGAAGATGAAGGCAGATCGAGACAAGTCGCGTGTCACTTTCTATTATCTCCTGGCCGAGAAGTACGGCAAGCTATCGATGTTTGAATGAGCTAGCTGCCAAAAAAAAGCGAGCGGCGGTTTCGTTCAGACGAACACTTTTAGGAGGCGACCATGGGACTTCTCGATATCCTCAACGGTATGCAGAATGGGCCGCGTGGCCAACCTACACCGGCTCCCGCTGGCAGTGGGGGCATGTCGCCGATTACTATCGCCCTGATGGGTCTTTTGGCCTACAAGGCAATCAAGCACCTAAGCCCGGGACAACCTGCCGGACCTGGCGCGCCTTCCACCCCTGCCAGTGCGTCCGAAGGAGGACTCGGCAGTCTGCTTGCGGGCGGGCTTGGCAGTTTGCTCCAAGGCCCATTGGGTGGCCTGCTCGCGGGTGGCGCTGCCGGAAGTGTGTTGAGCGGCGGACTGAACGATCTGCTCACACAATTTCAGCAGAGCGGTCAGAGCGATGTCGCTCAATCTTGGGTCGGCACCGGTCCGAACAAAGAGATTTCTCCGGATGATTTGTCAAAGGCGCTTGGCGAAGATCAAATCAAGACGCTTATGGCGCAAAGCGGAATGTCGCGCGATGAATTGATCGCTGGACTTAGCCAACAGTTGCCCGAACTGATCGACAAACTGACGCCGAGCGGGCGTCTTCCGACCGAACAGGAAGCGTCACGCTTAATCTGATACGCCGCGTAATGTGCAAGACGTCAGGAGCTTCATCATGGGCGGCATTCTGTGGATCATCCTGATCGGCGGCATTGCGGGGATCATCGCGCGCTTCCTTGCGCCGGGCCCCAACAATCCATCGGGATTTGTTCTAACGATAATCCTCGGCATTGCGGGATCATTTCTCGCAACGTTCATTGGCCAGGCGGTCGGCTGGTATCGTCCCGACCAAGGTGCGGGGTTCATCGGGGCGACGGTCGGTGCAATAATCGTCCTGTTTGTGTGGCATCGACTTGTCGCTCATCAGGTCATTTCCGATCCCGGCGGAGGTCCTCGAATTTAATCCAACGGGTGTTCTGTGCTCACAAAACTCAGGATTTACCATTATGCTTGAGGAATTCAAAAAATTCGCGCTGCGAGGCAATGTCGTCGATCTCGCCGTTGGCGTAATCATCGGCGCTGCATTCGGCCTGATTGTGTCCTCCCTGGTAGGTGACCTCATCATGCCGATCATTGGCGCAGTTACAGGCGGGCTTGATTTTTCGAATTATTATTTACCCCTCAGTTCAGCGGTAAAAACTGGATTGCCCTTAGCAGAGGCAAAAAAGGCGGGCGCGGTTCTCGCCTATGGCAACTTCATTACCGTTGCGTTGAATTTCCTCATCATAGCGTTCGTGTTGTTCATCGCTATTCAAGGGATCAACAAGATGAAAAAGAAAGAAGAAGCCAAGCCCGTAGAGCCGCCGCCTTCCGAAAAATTGCTCACAGAAATAAGAGACATTCTCGCCCGGCGGCCATAAGGCCGAATTGATCTGTTCGTATCGAAAACTTGACTGGGGTGAGCTTGCGCGCCACGCCGTTATAGGGTGGGATACGGCCTCCGGTGGGATTAAGTGTGTGTCTACTATACGCCGTTCAAACGGGAGGAAGACATGAAGCGCATTTTGCTTGCTGCCCTGATTGCCTCTTTCGCCGTTGGTTCCGCTATGGCGCAATCCTGCGCGGTGAAAGCGGTGGGCAAGGACGGTAAGCCGCTCGCTGGCGCTGCCAAGACCAGCTTTATGAAGAAATGCTGCGAGAGCAGCGCGATCAGCAAAGACGGTAAGCCGCTTTCTGGCGCTGCCAGAACCAGCTTCATCACCAAATGCGAGAAGGGCGGTTAAGCCATTCATCGGGTTCAGCGGCGGGAGTTGAAAGATGCGTAACATCGCGATCATCTGCTCGATAATGATGGGAGCCTCGATCCTCTCTTTTCCGGCGATTGCACAGCAAAAGACGGTAAAAGAGTGCCAGGTGGAATGGCGAGCCAACAAAGCGGCCAATCAGGCTAAAGGGATTACGGAAAAGGCCTACGTTACGCAGTGTCGTGCCGGCAGCAGTGCCGCGCAACCGGCGCCCGCTCCGGCAGCTTCAACATCTTCGAAGCCAGAGGCCACAAGCCGCGCTTCGGGAAAAACGGTAAAAGAATGCCAGGCAGAATGGCGGGCCAACAAGGCCGCTAATCAGGCTAAGGGGATTACGGAAAAAGCGTACGTTACGCAATGTCGAGCCGGCGGCAGCGCGGCACAACCGGCACCCACTCCGGCAGCTTCAACGCCGCCAAAAGCAACGACCACAACTGTTCCGGTTGCTCCACCCGCCCGTTCGTCCGCTCAGCCTGCCCCTCCACCCGCCGCCGCGGCTCCGACTGGGGCGTATCAATATGCGACCGAGGCTCAAGCCAAAGCGCGGTGCGGTTCAGGCACAGTCGTTTGGGCCAATCTGAACTCGAAGATCTTCCACTTCGCGGGGCACAAAGACTACGGCAATACAAAATCCGGCGCGTACATGTGCGAGCGTGACGCTACAAGCCAAGGTATGCGTGCCGCCAAGAACGAGAAGCATCCCTGAGTCTATAGCGGCGGCGGCGGGTGGAGGTTGTTAGCGGACCATCTTCCTGCCGCTGTCCATCGGAAGACCCCAAACGGGATGATACAAAGGCCTTAGCGTCTAAGGTTCGATTTTGTTCGTCATTGGCTTGTCGGGCCGTCAAGCGCTGAAATCACGACGCAGACGGGTGATATCGGATGAGCCGTCTTCGACTGCACCCCGAAAACCACCTCGTGAGCCGCATTGGATGGCTACGAGCCGCGGTGCTTGGGGCCAACGATGGCATTGTTTCGACCGCCAGCTTAATCGTTGGTGTTGCCGCCGCAGCGGCCACACAGAGCGAGGTCTTGATCGCGGGTGTGGCGGGATTGGTGGCTGGCGCCATGTCGATGGCGGCCGGCGAGTATGTTTCTGTCAGCTCGCAATCCGATACCGAACAGGCTGACCTCGCGCGCGAACGCAAAGAGTTGAGTGAGAACCCTGCGTTTGAGCTTGATGAGCTTACCGATATCTACGTAAAACGCGGGGTCGACCAGGCGGTCGCGCGCCAAGTTGCCCAGCAGTTAATGGCGAAAGATGCCTTGACTGCCCACGCGCGCGATGAGCTTGGAATTTCCGAAATCACCACCGCGCGTCCGATACAAGCTGCACTGACATCGGCGGCGACGTTTTCCGTCGGTGCGGCGATGCCCTTGCTCATGGTCGTCATATCGCCCGCCACTGCGCTCGTCCCTATTGTTTCCGCTGCATCTCTGGGGTTCCTCGCCTTGCTGGGTGCAATCGGGGCAAAAGCAGGCGGGGCAAACGTCCTGCGTGCCACAGCCCGTGTAACATTCTGGGGCGCGTTGGCGATGGCTCTCACCGCGGGCATCGGAAAATTGTTCGGTACGGTGGTCTAAGTTCGGTATGAGGCCGTCGCTCGCTTTACAATAAGAAAGGCGTCATGAGCGCGTCATCCCTGCTTGTGCTGCTTGGGTTTATCGCTGCCTGCCTCCTTGCGGCCCTTACTGGCGCGGCGTTCCGACCAGGCGAATGGTACGAGCGCTTAGCCAAGCCCGCCTGGCGGCCGCCCAACCGGCTATTCGCGCCGGTATGGACCGTCCTATATTTGACTATAGCCGTTTCGGGCTGGTTGGTTTGGCGGGAGGCCGGCTTTGCCGGCGCCGCGTTGCCGCTGGCCGTCTACGGCCTTCAGCTCGTGCTCAACGCCGCGTGGACAACCGCTTTTCTTCGGCCTACACCGTCCTGATCTCGGATTTCTGGACATCGCACTGGTCTGGTTGTCAATCGTCGCGACGATTGCGCTTTTCTATCCTCTCCACGCGTGGGCAGCTTTGCTGCTGCTCCCCTACCTCGCATGGGTCATGTTTGCCGCCGCGCTCAACTTCGCCATCTGGCGCCTCAATCGTTTGGCAGCGTCGCGAGGCTAAGCCGCGAGCGCGCTGTTCTCTCGCCACCATGACACGACCGCGATTCCCGCGTCATCGGTCTCCCCTGCCCAGGTAGCGGCTCACCAAGCCGAGCGCACCTGAGATTGCTGTATCCACCGGCTTGGCGATGATGAAAAAAAGGATGTACTCGAACTCGGCCGCGCCGTAGGTCCCATGGATCGCCGGGATGCTCCATGAACAGGCGTCGCCGACGACATGCTTGCTGCCGATGGTACAGCCGAAAATCCACCACCAGGTCGAATCGATCATGATGAGGCAGAAGCGCGTCGCCGCGATGGCAAGGATGACCCAGAGGATGACGCGGAACGGCCACCATTGCAGCACGGCAAGCGCGTATTGCGACTTGACCTGCGCAAACCGGACATTGGCATCCAACACCGCGATCGCCAGCTGCTCGGTCGCGACATCGGCGCTTTTGAACTTTTTGAGGTCAACATCCTTCGACTTGAGATAGGCATTCAGGAGCGGCTGGACGATATTGTCGCCGAACAGTTTGAACACCGCCGAAGCGGCGGCCGATGCGAGCCATTCGAACATCGGTCAACCCTTTTTGTCGGTCAGGCTTTCGCGAGTCACGTGGCGGAGCCAATCGAATGCGACGCCGGTGGCCGCAAGGAAGCCGGCCAGCGCCAGCGGCCGATAGTCGGCGGGGATCAGGTTGGTGACCTCGTTGACCAACGGCGTCCAATCCATGCCGTAGGAAGCCAGCGTGTCGTGAATGGCGATGACGATGCCGCCGATCCAATAAAGCCGCGCGACGATGAGGGTGCGCGAATTCGCAACCAGCCAATCCTCTATCGGATCGATGTAAGCCCAGATCTTGGGGAAGTGTTCGCGCAACAGCGGGCGGCCAAAAAAGATGTAGGCCCACGCCAGGAACACGACCAGCGCGCACCACAGAAGTAGGTTCATGACTTAGCTCCGTTTGTGTGAAAGAGTTTCAGGCGGCGGCTTTTTCGGGCACTGCCACGATGCCCGGCGTCGGCGCATCCTGCCGCGCCTGGTAGTTTCGATTGATCGCGTAGATCGTGCCGCCGATCATGATGACGAGGCCAAGCGCCAGCGCGCCGGTTTCGAGGGGATGCGCAACGATCCATTCGTGGAAGCCGCCGGCCGTTCCGACCGCCGCGCCGCCACCACCGACCTGGATGACCTTCTTGGTCGCAGTCGGCGGGGGGATGACGCCCTTCGCCATCGTCTCGTCGGTCGGCGTCGGCGTGACCTGCGGCGCCATGTGCTCTGCCTGGTCGGCAAAATGCAGCGCCAGCGCGCGGACCTCGGTCACACGCTGTGTCCAACCCTTACCAAACGCCGAGAACGTCTTGAGCGAGCGCAGGAACGCCATGCGCTCGTCGCAGATCGCGTTGACGAGCGCCTCCGGATCGCGCCGGCCGATGGCGGCAAGCGTTGCCGGGCCAATCACGCCGTCGACATTGTTCACGCCGACCAGGCGCTGCATGACCTTGGCGGCGCGGCTGACGCCGGAATTGATGCCGTAATCGAGCGCTGCGTAATCGGGACCGGCGGGGAGGTCGTCGTAGCAAAGCGGAACCGCGTAGTGCGGCCAGTAGATCGCCTCCGCGACCGACTTGGGCATCGCTTTCACATCGGCGGCGGTCGCGTTCGGTTTCCAGTACTTGCGCGCGTCGAAGATGGTGATGCCCCAATTGGTCGGGCCGCCAGGATCGCGCGGGTCATTGGTGTATCCGCCTTCGTGCGGAAACACGCCTTGTTCCATCGCTGGCTCATAGGTCCAGTGCATCAAGTCCTCGCTGTGGGTGGGGGATGTCGGCCATGCCGAATCGGACGGCGGTGCGCCGACCTGCGCGCTGTCATTCCGAGGCCGGCTCACTTTGAAGACGCGCATGTGCATGTGCGGCGCGCCGAGCGCGCCGACAGCCAAGCCGTCAGTTTTGGGATTTTGGGGAAGGGGCGGGTTGACCCGCCCTCGCTTTAGCTCGCGGCGCCGATGCTGAAGGTCAGGTCGCCGGTCAGGAATTTGATGGGCGTGCCGGTTGCGACCGCAAAGGGCCCGCCCGGCAGGGCCTTGCTGAACAGCAGGTTGCCGCCCGAGGCGGCGTCGAAGATGCCGACATAGTCGAGGTTCGCGACATCGCCGGCCGCCTCGCCGAAATCGACATCGGCCGAATTCGCGATCTCGTTGTCGACGCCATCGTCGGCGATGGCGTCGAAGGTAATCGCGACGCGGCCGGCTGCGTTGATGGTGTCGGTGACCTCGGCGCCCGAGGTTTTCGGGTTGCCGTTGAACAGGCCGACGTAGCAGGCGGCGGGCGCCGCCGGCATCGCATTGCCGGCAAGCCAGCGGCAGACCTTGTTGCCGAGATAGACGCTCATGTCAGATGCCATAGTTTTCTCCTTGCATTACCAGCTCAGCACGACGACGACCTGGATCGGTGGCGCGTGGGGCTGAAATCCGATGGTCACGGGCGCTGCAAGCTCGGCGTCGTCGGTGAATGCGGCCGTGAGCGCGATTGCCGTGAGCAACGTCGCCCGCGCGGTCAGCACGGCGTCGTCGGCGAACTCGGCTGCGAGCTGCAAGGCCGCGACGCCGACCGTCAGATAGGCGGCAAGCGCCGTGCCGTCGGCCAGATCAACAGCGAGTTGCAGCGGCGCCGGCAGAACCGTGATTACCGCCGCGAATGCCGCGTCTTCACCGAAAGCGGCGGCCAAATAGAGCGGCGGCCAGATGCCGATCGCCGGCGACAGCGCCGACTCGTCGGCGAACGCGGCGGCCAATTCCAGCGGCGGCGGGATGATGGTGATCGCCGCGCCGAAAGCCGCATCCTCGGTAAGCACCGCGGCCAATTCGAGCGGCGGGATGCCCGCGGCAGGGGCCTTGATCGCATCGACGATCAAGCCCCAATTCTGGATGGTGAAGGACGTGCCGAAAGCGACGGACGCGTCGATGAGCGGGCCGGTCGCGAGCTTGTATTCGCTCTGCTGCGAGGACCAATCGCTGCCGCCACTGTTGGTGAAATTTGCCAGCGTCGTGAAATCGGCGGGCGATGAGCTCGTCCCGCCGGTGCGCGGGGACCCGGCAACGGCAAGGATGAGCGCGCGGGCGGCATCGGTCGAAAGCCCGGCAAGGCTCGGCGTGCTGGCGGTCGATGCGCCGCCGGTCGCGGTCGCCGGCAGGCTCGCGTTCGTGTCGAACGGCTCGTCGACATCGGCGCCGGCAACACCGAATGTCAGGATGGTGGCGTCGTCGACATTGCCGCCGGTTATATGCGCCGTGATGGTATCGGCGGTGAGCGCAACTGGCGCATGCGCCCACCAGATTTCCAAGGTGTTCGAGTTGCTGTTGCGACCGCCGGCCCACTGGTATTGCGCCCGGCGCTGCCACGCCAAGCCGGCGGTGTCGGTTACGCTGTCGACCGGGCGATAACCGTTGCTGCCGGTCGTCTCGGTATGGACGATCGCGACGACGACATCGTCCGGCTGCGTGGTTGTCAGCGCGACGTTGCCGGTCGCGCTACCGGAGAAATTCGCGTTGGCCTGGCCGTCGATTAAGGGCCCGAGCGGCGTGCCGTCGCCGGCGAGATCGAAAGCGCGCTGGAGATTTTGCGTCCAGGCCGGCAATGTCGGCACGGCCAGGGCCGAACCGAACACCTCGCCATCGTGCGAAATCAGAACATCGAAATTAAGCGGCGCCAGATTGTATTCGGACGTGTTCTGCGCCCGCATGGTAAGAACGGCGGGCGCGACCGCTGACGGGAAGGTGTAGCCGACATATTGCTTGCCGTTTGCGCCGGCCTGCCATCGCGTGCCGGCATTATTGTCGAAGGCATTGGCGGCCACGTAGCTCGAATTATGCGGAGGACTCGATGGCGGTGCCGCCGCCGGCATCGGTCAGGTCGACGCCGCTACTATCGCGGAACTCGATCTCCTGGATTTCGACGTAGTCGGCGCTGCCGAAGGCGCCGCTCGACATCTTATCCAGGCAGCGCACCGCCCAGGTCTCGGCCGCACCAGCAACCAGCGCCGGCTTGGTGAACGCGCGCGTTTGGAGGTTGGTCCAGCCGGTTTCATTGACCGCGCCGATAGCGGTGCGCCAGTTGATCCCATCATCCGACCATTCGAGCCAGAAGCGCTTGGGGACCTGCGTCAGATAGGAGGTATCGGCCTTGAGCGCGAATTCGACGATTCGCTGGCGGATCGGGAAGCGGTAGCCGACCCAGACGCCGGACGAGCCGACCGTAGCCCAGCGGTTACCCTCGCTGCGATTGAAGGCGTTTGCCGCGACATCGGAACCGCTATGGCCGCTTTCGAGCGCGGTGCCGCCCACGCAGAGATCGGCGCCGCCGGGCGAGGCGCGCATGTAGACCTCGCCGATCGACGTATAGGAATCGGCGTTGTTGGCCTCGACATAGACGCGCCACCAGAAATGCGCGCCGGGCGGGATGGGCACGCGCGAATTGACCGCGAGCGTCGCGCCATCGGAGAAATCGGCCTTCAGATTGCCGGCAAGCGGCAGCGCATTCGCCGCCACCAGGCGATGCCAGCTTAGCGTCGATGGCGGCGTGCCGGCCGTCCAGGTGACGCCGTTCGCCGAGGTGTAGAGGGTATTGGCGCCGATGACGAGCCACTTGCCGGCATCGGACCAGCAGGCATGATCGAAGCGCGTGCCGCCAAGGCCGCTGGCAAGTTGCGTGTAATTGACGCCGTCGGTGGAGCGGGCAATGACGCCGGTATTGCCGCCGACCACCATCAGCATGTCGAGGCCGGGCGAATAGGCGATCGATTGCCAGTCGTAGGCCGAGCCGGTCAGCGATTTTTGCGACCACGCCGCCGAGGTCGGATCGCTGCAATAGGCGTAGTCATTGTTGCCGCTGGCGTTGCCAGCGATCATGCAGAACTTCTGGATGGCGCCGCCGGCCCAGACGATGCTGCGCCAGTTCTTGCTCGTCGTCGGCGCGTTCGCCTTGGTCCAATTGACGGCGTCAGGCGACGTATAGACCGCGTTGTTGTCGCCGACTGCGACCAAAAGGCCGCGATCGGACGACCAGCAAACCGAGTTGAGCGCGATGCCGGCGTCGGGCAGCACGCGCGCCGTCCAGTTGATGCCGTCGGGCGAAGTGAGGACGCGCGTGCTGGTGGTCGGCCCGGCCGAGGTGACGATGACGAACAGCCCGAGGTGGCCTGCCCAGCAGATGCCGTTCATCGTCCACGAATTCGTATTCGGGACGGCGGTGCCGGTCCAGCTATGGCCGTTGTCGGTCGAGCGCGCGACGTTGTTGGAATTGTTGTCGCCGCCGCTGGCGATGGCGACGAACATTCCGAGCTTGGGCGAATAGGCCAAGCCCCGACCAGCTTCGAGCCGCTGCCGTTGGCGAAGGTCGGCAGGTTTACGGTCGTCCAGCTGGCCGCGTCGTCGGCCGACCAGGCGCCGCGCGGATTGTCAGCGCCGCCCCAGGCGACCGCTACCAGCGGGGTCGCCATGTCAAAGCGTTCCCTTCACCGCGGCGAACAAGATACTCAGATCGAGCGCGGTGTCGTCGAGCGCCGCTGGGCGCATGACGCGCAGCGTGTTGCCGGCGTTGAACTGGACGGCCTGGTCGAACGTGAAGGTGCCGGCCGTGTTGCCGGCCGCGAAATCCAGCGTGCCGATTTGCGTTGCGTCCTGGTAGATCGCGCAAGACAGGGCGGCGGCTGGCGCAATCGCAAGTCCGGCGGAGGAGTCGGGCAAGTCCGGCCGGCAGGTAGAACGGCGTGCGGGCCGACGCGCGAAAGGCAAACATCGCCGCGCCGTCGACAATGCCAAGCCCCGGCGGGCCCGGGAAAAAGAAGGCAATGTCGTAGTTGCTCGGGAACGGCAGGATGAATTGATAGAACGGGCCTTGCGCGTCGGCGCCGAACACGAAGCTGTCGCCCGACGTGAAATCGTGCAGCACCAGATAGAGGCCGTCATTGGCGACCAGAAAATCGTAGAGCCGATAATCGTGGTTGGGCTGAAAGGCGCCGGTGAAGCGGAAAGCTGCTTGCGGCAAAATGTAGGGGCCGAACACGGTGTGGTCGGCCATGGTGATCGTCATCCGGTTGCCGTCGACCGAGATCGATTCGATCTCGTTGGGCAGCACCGGGTTCTGCTCGACCGCCTCCAGCCGCTGTTCAACGTCATAGAAATTCTGGTCGATTTCTTGCGGTTGGAGATCGCGACCAAGGCCGGCGCCCCATTGGGCATTGTCGTCGGTGCGATATTTCAGGGCGACCATTCACGTTTCCCTACGGCAGGCGTTCGGCCGTGACCTCGAGCGTGTCGAGATCAATCGCGAAGGAACTTGTGCACGCCGGCATTGCGGATTCCGGCACGTTCGCGCTTTCGGTGCCGGAAGCGGACACGGGCGCGCCGCTCCAGGCCGGATTGCATTGAGCATCCGAGGGGAAATCACGCGTGCCCTTCCAGGTACCGAGGCCCAATGCCCAAGAGTAAAAAGTGCTGCTCGATGCACCCTCGGTCGCGATCTCGAAGGTCAGCGAGCGGGAGGGGCGGATAAGCCCTTTGATCCGGCTGAGGTTGAAAAAGACGATCGCATGCGCGGTGAAATAGTAGGTCGAGATCGTCTGCATTTCGGTATGCGAGGCGGTGACCTCCCAGATGATCCAATAGATCTGGTCGGCGGGGATGCCGTAGCCCTCGACCCAGCCGTCGATGGCCTGCTGCAGCACCTCCTGGTCGGGCACGCCGTCATGGTAGGGGACGCGCACGCCGCCGAGCGGTGCGCCGCCGCCATAGGCCCAGCCGTTCCAGATCGCCTCGTCGACGACAGTGGCCTCATAGGTGTGGCTTTCCGAATGCTGGTCGGACCAGGGCGGCCGGCTCCACATGTATTCGTGCGCCAGCATGGCGGACGAAAACGGATTGACGATCGGCGTATCCCCCGGGAAGCCGATCTGCGCTAGCAGATTGAACTCAGTGCCGAACGGCAGGCCGCTCAATGCCGGCGTATCGCTGAAAGCATCACCGCCGACATAATCGATGCTCAAGACCAGTGCGGCGATCTTGGCGGCGCCCCAGCCGACCTCGACAATGCTTTGGTGGGGGTCGAGCCGCCATGGGGGATCAAGCGCCATTGCTCTTGTTCTTGTAGGTGAAGGTCGTCTCCTGGCCGTTGACGCCGGAGGCCTTGAGCTTGTCGATCAACTCGACATCGACGTACTGCGAATCGTCATCCGGGTTGGTGATGCGCTTGATGCTGGTTTCGCGACTCAATTCGCGGTGCTTGCTTTCGACGTAGGACGTGATCGTGCTCGAGTAGCTCGAATTGAACGTCTTGGTCGATCCGGTCTCTCCACACTGGATCAGAACATTGTCGGCCGGCGGCTCGCTCGGGTTCAAAATCCGTTGCGGCGGCGTCACATCGCGTGACTGGAACGGCCGGACGATGCGCTCAAGGCCGGTCACGACGATGCGGCCTCAAGATCGATCATCTTCGGCACCTTCAATTGCGAGAGGGCGATGTCATAGGCCGTCTCGAAGGACATGCCGGCGACGGGCTTCAATTCGAGGTCGTACCAGACGGCATTGCCTTTGAGGATTTCGGTCGTGGTCTGCGATTGCAGCGCCGCGATGCGGTTCTGCTCGTTCACGTTCTGCGGCTGCGCGTTGTTGACCTCGATATCGATGGGGAAGGACGCCTCGATGGCGCCACCCTGCGCGTCGGCCGAGCCGTGCACTTGCTCGCGCACCACCGCTTGCCGTTTCGACAGCGGAAACACCAGTCCGTCATCATTTGGCGCGTCGATAGGCGGCGCATAGCTCACATCGCTGGCCGGGAGCGCAACCTCGACATTGCGGTATGCCTGGTAGCCTGCGGCCATGTAGCCTTCCGCCGCGTAGGTCGGATCGCCCGGCTGCTCCTGCACCGCGCCGCCGTAGCCAATGGCGCAGCCGATCGTGACGGACCCGATGGCCAGCCCATTTGATCCATCGACGCCTAATTTGTAGTCGATGATCTTGCCGAGCGCCTGGCCGCCCGGCAGGCGTTCATCGAACAGACGGGCGTTCTTCCGGCACGAGAGCGCAACCGCGCGCGCGAAGGTGCAGGCAAAGGTGATCTCGACACAGCGCGAACGGATCAGCAGATGCGCGCGCGCAAGCGCAATCAGATATTCGAGGCTCCACAGGCCGCGGTCCGTGGGCAAATAGGAGCGCCGGCCGAGATAGCCGACGGGTGGCGCACCGCCGGCGACGGCCGCGCCGACATCCTGCGAGTTCGAGCGTGATCACCAGAAGTATCGGCGTCCTCGGCCAGCGTGACGATGTCCTGTACATCGGTCGAAAGCGTAAAGCGCGCATGTTCCTTGCGCGGCCGATTGGCGGCGTATTTCAGCGTCATGGACGCCTTGACCTGCCAGAGCGGCACGTAAAGCCCGGTGCTTTCCATGCGTTGCCGGGATATTGATCGGGTCGCTGTCCGGTCCGCCTTCGTCGATAACGCCGGTCTGGAATTTGCGCGTCAGATCGGTCGTCAGAGTAAGGGCCGCGCAGGATCGGCACCGAGCTCGAAATGCTGACCGACATAGTGTCGCCGGTTGCGTGCTTCTTCTCCTGGTTCTGCCAGTTGACGCGTGCAAGTGACTGTCTCGACATTCTCGACGTCGTTGAGGTCGCGCGCCGAGGCGGCGACGACCGTCCAGCCGCCGCCGAGGGTCGCGCCGGGCTTCGGCCAATCCGAAATCAGCGATTGCCCGGTGTAGGTCGGGACGTTCAAGCCGTAGGCCAGGGTGCCGGATGCTTGTTGCGTCCAATTGATGGTGGCGTCGACCGAAACGCTGCGCAGCGGCGTCTCGCCGAGATTGATCTTGACCGAGTTGTAGGGCACTTCCTCGCGGCCCGAACTCCTCGATGCCGTCCTCGCCGATCAACACATCGGAGATATCGACCTCATTCGTGACGCGATCGATCGACCAGAGCGCCGAGCGCGCTTCGAGCACGGTGTCGGGATCGTCAAGCGAGTCGGGGTTGATCCAGATCGGGTCGTAATAGGGCCGCACCTTCAACGTTTCGGCCTTGGCCGCTTTCAGCGCCACGAAATCGGCCGGGCGCGCGGTGAAGACGAGCGTCACCAGTTCCTGATTGATGTCGGTCGGCACGCCGACCAGCCGGCCGTAGAACAGGGGCACGAGCTCAGCGCCATTCTGCCAGGATAGCCAGGCCCAGACCCGACGCGACGGGGCCAGCAGGCCAATGCGCGGGTTGCGGACGATCGCGGTCAGCGTCGCGAAGTCGCCTTCGGCGTGATCGACATCAAACTTGAAAACATCCTCATCGATGCGGGCATGGGCCGCCGGATCAAACGGCTCGTTCTTGTCCGCCCAGGCGAAGTAGAACGGCCCGATGCTCTCGAAGCGAAGCCTTGCACGCAGGCTCGCTTGATCGGTGAAATCGGCGTTCATTTTTCTTCAAGGGTCATCGACCAGCCGACCTGCGCGCCGTATTCATCGCGCGACAGCTGGAAATCCGTCACCACCATGGTCAGGCGCGGCCGGTAATAGGTAAAGCCTTGTTCGGAAAACGACGAGCCCTCGACCACCGGCCGCTGCGGCGTCCCGCCGTCCGGGTAGGCAAGCTCCTCGATGCAATCAACGACGATCTGCCGCCCGGGCCAAAGCCCGTCACAGGACGGCGGGCGCTGATCGGTGCCGCTGATGGTCGACTTGTATTTGCGGAATTCTGCGCGCGACAGATCGATCAGCTCGCCATTGATCGTGCGCGCCAGGCTGGTCGCCTGGTCGAGTGGCTCCAGCGTTTGCGTGAGGCCGCGGGCGGAATAGGGCGGCACCCCGAGCCCCAAAAGCGAGAGCACGGTTTCGTCCGCCATCGGTGATCCTGTTCAGCGATTCCAGCCCGGCTTGCGCCCCGACGAGCGCAACTGCTGGCGCACGGCAAAGCGCGTGAGCCGCTCCATGGTGTCCTCATCGGCCGCCAAACCGCCGAAGGTCTCGTTGGCGATGGTCAGGTTGAGAATGCGCGAGGGGCCAGCGGCAACCGGCGCCGGTTGCGGCATCGCCAGCGCCGGCGCGAGCGGGCTCATCAAGGCACTCGACAGCCCGTCGATGAGGCCGCCGGTCGCAAAGCGCGGGATCGGCAGTCGCAAGGTGCGCACCGCCTCCATGAAGGCGACGCCGTAATGGCGCACCGCGCGCGCCGGCTGCATGAACTCGCCGCGCGAACCCCACAGCAGAACCGAATCCGATGTCGATGTGCCGGGCCCGCGGATGGGCCCGCCGCGCGCATATCCTGCCGCGCCGCCGCCGGCGGCAACCTCCTGCATTGCCGATTGAGCCGCCTGCGCCATCGCCGCGGCCTGCTGGAGCGCAGCGCTGAGCTGGTTGATGGCGGCGGTCGCGCTGGCGACAGCGGAATTGATGCGCGCCATCGCGGATTCGGCCGCGCCTGCCATCTGGTCCCACAGCGGCAAGGCCGATTGGAGATCGCTCGCCAGCTGATTGCCGAACAGGTAGCCGATAATGTTGGCAAACAGCGTGTTGATGGCGGACGCTGCGCCCTTGGCGCCGGCCACCAGCGTATCCCAGGCGGTTTGCGCAGCGGTCGCAAGACCCGACCACATCGTCGAGACGGCCGCTATGCCGGACGACCAGATGCTTTGCAGGCCGGCCCACAGCGTGGACGCGCCTTGCGTGATCAGCGACCACGCCGATTGCGCCCCTGAGACGAGCAATTGCCACAGGCTGTTGAGCGCGCTCACGCCCGCATTCCATGCCGCCTGGATATCGGTCCACAAGGTGGCGGCGCCATTCTTGATCGCGGCCCAGGTCGCTTCGGCCGCGGCCTTGATTTGGGGCCAATATTCGTAGGCCAGCACGCCGAGCGCCGCGACGACGCCGGCAATGGCGATGCCGAGCGCTACCCAAGGCGCCGCGACGATTGCGGCCGCGACCGCGCTGCCGAATGCCGCAATGCCGGTAACCGCGCTCGCCAGGGCGCCGGGGATAAGCCCGATCAGGGTGATGATGCCGGCAACGGCGGCGGTCGCGGCGGCGCCCGCCACCACCGCCCAGGCGTCGCCGAATTTGTCTTTCATCCACTGAGTCGCGTCGGCAACTGCCTGTTTGATTTCGGGCCAATATTTGTAGGCCAGATAGCCCAACGCAACCAGCACGGCGCCGATGGCAACCACCACCAGCATCCAGGGCGAGGCCAAAGCGCCGATGCCGCTTCCGACCGAGAACAGCAGGCGGAAGGCGCCGATCAATTGCAGGATCGCCGCATAGGCGACGACCTCGCCGGCCGTGATCTGGGTGCCGAACAGATCATTGACCGCATCGGTCACCGGCTTAATGGCGGCCACCATCAGCTTGAAGCCGCCGACAACGGCGCTGACCGCGAAGCCAATAGCCTTGCCGATGCCGAAAACCGCGTCCCGGAACGCCAGGATATTCTTGTTTTGGACTTGGCTATCGAGGCCGACAAAGGCCCGCGCCAGATCAACCAGCAGCGGGCCGGTGGCCGAGGCGAGATCGGACGCCCATTGCAATATCGCCTGCGAATTTTGCAGGATGAGCTCGGTAACGATGTTGATCGCGCGCGAAAACGGCTCGGTAAATTGCGCGCCGATCTTGTTCTTCAATTGCCCGATGATCGTGGAAAGACGCGACCACGCGACAATGAACCTGGTGGCATTCGAGTCGTCCAGCTTGTTGAAGGCGATGCCGGCAACCCGCGTATCGTCGGCCAATTGCCGGAAATAATCGCCGCCCATGCGCAGCTGCGGCAACAGCTTCTTGCCCAGCTCGGTGCCGAGCGCGGCTTGCGCGATCTGTAGCTGCTTGACCGGGTCGATATTGAACGCGACCTGGTCGGCCAGCCGCGCGAAATTGTTCGCCAGCATATCGGCGACGCCGGCCGAGTTGGGTCCATAGCGTATGCCGAAGCGGGCAAGCCGGGCAGACATCGCCGTGATCGCCGCCTGCGCATCCTCGCTGCTAATCCCTAAGCCGTTCAGCGCGATCATGAGCTTATCGTAGGCATCGACCGACATGCTCGCATTGCGCGCGGCCTCGCCGACCGCATTGATGGCGGTCGACGCCGATTTCGCCAGCGCGCCGAATGCCGCGATGACGGCGGTTCCCAGCAGCGAGACGACCGTAACCAGCTTGACGATCTGGGTCGCGACGCGCACGGCGGCCACGCCGGCGTCGCCGATATTGCGCCCCAGATTGAATGCGGCTTGCGATGCGGCGCTAAGCTGCGGGCCGGCGGCACCGACCGATTGCCCGAAGCTCGTCGTATTGAGCGCAGCCGTCCGCGCGCTGCCGCCGAACGAATCGACGGTGCGGCCGAGGGCCGAAACGGTGCGCCCGAGCGATGGGATCTGCACGCCGGCCGTCTTCGCCATCAGGCTCGTGGCTTGCAGCGAGCGCGTCAGTTCCGAGAACACGCCGCCGCCAATGGTGCCGGCATTGCGGAAGGCGCTACTGATGCCGGCAAACACGCTGGTCACGATGTTGCCGGTGCTCTTCATCGACGAGGCAAAACGCTGACCTGCATCGGTCAGCGATTTCAGCCCCTTCTGCGGTTCGATGAAGTCGAAGTTGAGCTGGACATCTTTAAGATCGGCGAAGGTCGCGTCGGCCGCCTTGCCGACGCGCTGGATACTGGCAATCGCTTCCTTCTCGCCCTCAAGGACGATCTCGGTGATGATCTTGTCGGACATAGTTAAGCCGTATGCTCATAAATCCGGTTCTGCGAGCGCGGCTCAGTCGATGTCCGCATCGCTCTGAAAGCGGCCGAATCGCTGTGTTGTCGTGAATTGACGCGATGGGTCAATAGCCATCATTTGTCTGCATTTCATTTCGATGAAACTGGGGCCTCACTTAGACACAGCCACTGCAATTTCATTTCGCCGCAAGAACGGTATCGTCCATGGCGGATTATAGAAGAAAGCTGTTGGCGGTCCCTCTGTCTTCCAATTTGTTCCTCTTAGTAGCCTCAACAATTCTGCCGTCCTCGCCGATACGGCGGCATCATCAGTTGAGCCCGTGAACCGAAGAACCGCAGCGGTCTCTGAGGGTATGTCTACCAATCTCACGCGGCTGTCTGTCGGCTCGGGCAACTCTTCTCTCGAATACTGTGTCGGCATGAAAAATCGCATTGCCAAACGTTTTTCGGACTTATTGATCTCGACAGGGGCTGTCATTGCAATCTTTTCGCCCGCCGTTTTGACTTCAACGGGAGATGTCATGTCTATTTTCTTTTTGCCTTTATTTGCTCCGAATATGTAGGCCGCTACAATACGGAACGCTTCGCCTCGTGGATTACCTGATTTAGTCACATCTATCGTGGCTTCGGCAGCTATGCGCGGCGCATATCGGCGAATTTCGACAGAGTTGCCAATTCTTTCAATAACTTCATACTTCGGCTGCTCAGTTCCGGTGTTAATGCCGAAGGTTGAGAGCACGAAAAACACCGCCGATGTTATAAAGGTCAGAATTGATCGAATTATGCCATCCATGCGAATAGCTCATCTGTTCAGTTTGGCACTAGAATGTTCCAATTATGTCATTCGCTACCGACTTGAGATGACACGGCATAATTAGCCGCTTACGCGGTCACGACCACGATGGCTGCGCAAGGCGCCTGTCCTTGGCGGCGGTAGCTGTGCGGATGAGCGGAATCAAAATACATCGAGTCGCCCTCGCCTAGCGTGAAATCCTCGCCCTCGAGGTTCACCACCAACTCGCCGCGCAATACGTAGATGATCTCGGCGCCAGGATGCTCGTGCAGCTCCGACCGCTCGTCTTCCGATTCGATTTCGACGTAGTAGCCGTTCAATTTGCGGTCGCTCAACGGATAATCGAGCAACTCGAAACGATAAGCGGGCGAAGTTCGCCCAGCCTTGTCGGGCAGGCGAATACGATCCGCCTTGCGCACCACAGCGTGGATCGGCCGGTCGCTGTCTCCTCTGAAGAAGTGATCAAGGCCGACGCCGAAGACCAACGCGATACGCATCAGGGTCGGCAAGGTCGGAAACAGGTGCCCGCGCTCGATCTTGGACAACAGCGCCGGGGACAGCCCCGTGTGCTCGCCAAGCTGGACCAAGCCCAGTTTCTTGCCCAGCCGCAGCCGACGGATTTTCGAGCCGATGGCGTAGCCCTCAAGCGCGGCAGTCAGTGTCTGCGACAACATGATCCAGGGTCCATTTCACTCCGGTTCAACACCGGATACAGAAATTTTCTTGACACGATAACTGATTTTCATGTCACGCATACGTGAATTGTGCGAAAAACTATTTTCTCTACGTTCAATATCAGGGCGACGGACCCAAGGCAACACCGCCTTCTGTCCTGCGCTTCCCAGAACCGATGACGCCGGCAAAGCCGGCCCAAAGGTCAAACGCGTCAAGCCAGGAGCTAGAAAATGAGGAGTAGAGTTACAGGTATTGCGTCAATCGCCGCGGTCGTACTGACGGTGGTGGGTCTGGCGATCGGCGGCACCTTCGCGCGCGCCAGCAATCAGGACATCGTCGACACGGCGGTCGGAGCCGGCCAGTTCAAGACGCTGGCGGCGGCGCTCACGGCCGCCGATCTGGTTGAGACCCTCAAGGGGCCCGGACCGTTCACCGTGTTCGCGCCGACCGACGAGGCGTTCGCGAAGTTGCCCGCCGGCACGGTGGAAAACCTGCTGAAGCCGGAGAACAAGGCCAAGCTGACGGCGATCCTCACCTACCACGTGGTGCCGGGCGCCGTGAAAGCCGCGCAGGTGACTAAGCTGAGCGAGGCCAAGACCGTCAACGGCGCGATGGTGAAGGTCTCGACCGAAGACGGCAAAGTGATGATCAACGACGCCACCGTCGTGAAAGCCGACATTCCGGCCTCGAACGGGGTAATCCACGTCATCGACAAGGTCATCCTGCCGCCCGAGAGTTGATCGGCACCCGCTTCCCCTCAAGCCGATCACGCCGGTCCGCTTCCGTCCCCGGGAAGCGGGCCGGCACTTCCCAAAAAAAAACATCAGCTATAGGCAGCGAGCGAGAGACGCCCACGATGAACATGGTCACGCGTATCCAACCCGACTTTTGCCCGCGTGCGGACGACCCCACCCGCGAGGAAGCGGAAGCCGCCTTCCGCACCATCATCCGCTGGGCCGGCGACGACCCGGACCGCGATGGACTTGCCAAGACGCCGGCACGGCTGGCGCGCGCCTTCAAGGAGTATTTTTCCGGCTACGCGCTCGATCCCGCGCAAATGCTCTCGACCACCTTCGAGGAGACGGACGGCTACGACGAAATGATTGTCCTCTGCGGTATTCCATTTGAGAGCCACTGCGAGCATCACGTCGCGCCGATCATCGGCCGCGCTTGGGTGGCTTATGTGCCGACGGGACGGGTGGTCGGCATTTCCAAACTGGCGCGCGTCGTAGAAGCCTACGCCAAACGGCTGCAGATTCAGGAAAAGATGACGGCGCAAATTGCCAATACCATTCAGGACGTGCTGCAGCCGCAAGGCGTCGGCGTAGTGCTCAAAGCGAACCATCACTGCATGTCGACCCGCGGCATCCACAAGCACGACACCAACATGGTGACCAGCCGCATGCTCGGCTGCTTCCGGGACAATCCCGTCACCCGGCAGGAATTTCTCGCGCTCGTCAAATAGGCCGCTCTACTTCATTCGTCCAAGTAGGAATGAAAATAGTCATCCGCGCGCTTGGCCTCGTCGTCGGCGATCTGGCGGATGTGGAACAGCTTCGGCTCTCTGACCGAGCGGACGCCGAAATATTTCGGCTTGCCTTTCGCGCGTGATCAGCAACGGCGTGCCTTTCTTGCTGGTGATCCGGAATAGCGGGAGATTGAAGTTGCGCGCGCGCACGCCGACCGCGTCTTTTTCCGTGCTGATCGGAATCCACAACAGCGGCTTGCCCCTGACGACGCCGCCTTCCTCGAAGATCTCCGCGAACGGGATGTTGTGCTTGACCGTAACGACCGTGCGGCGCGTGCCGGGTTCCTTGCGTTGCTTGAAGGCCCGCAGGCCGAAAATCCAATTCGGCCCGAAACGGCCGGCCTGCGCGATATCGACGCGCCCGCGCTGCTGGACTTCCGAGGCGATCTTGTAGGCGGTCGAGGTGATCGCCTTGCGCAGGCGCGCGCTTTGCGCCTTGGCGGCATCTTTCGGGCCTTGGCCGGACTTCGGCCGCAGGCTGATCGAGGTCATTGCGATTCATCCTGCAGTTTGCGCAAGAATGCCTGGAAATGCCTGTCGTCGCCACGCGCGGCGCGCATCAGCGTCAGCAATTGCGACCTGCTCGCCGAATTTCCGGCGCATCGCCAATTGCGACCAGGCGGCCATCTGCCGGGGCGTCATTTTCCAGACGTCGGCGCGCGCGTGGCCGCTGTGGATCAGTTCTTCAACGGCGCGGGCGATTTCGTATCCTGAGCCCATCCAGACGCGCCGTCGGCGTTTCTGAGCAGCCCGAGCGCGTCCAGCTTTTCCACGAAAGGGCCAACGCCCTGCGGGAAGGTCAGGCTCGAAGATCGCCGCGAGCAGATCGAGCTGCTCGCCAAGGCCGAGCCGCGCCGCGACCGCCTCGGCTTTTTCGTCGCCGGCCGAGCCGGTGCCGGCGGCGATCGCCGCGGCGACGGCGCCGGGCGCCAGCTTGAGCAGCGTTTCCGGGGTGAGGTCGGCCTGCTTGCCTGACATCAGCAGGCGCAATTCGGGGAACTTGCCGAACAGATAGACGATGTCCTGGGCAGAAATGCCAAAGACCGCCACGTCCTTGTCCCGGATCGTGACGGTCTTTTGCTGATCGGCAATGTCGAGCAGGCTCACCATGATGCAGGCCCTCTTGGTTTTGAGATCACGGCGAGGCCGGCAGGTTGGTCAATTGCGCAATGCCGATCTTGCCGATGTTTGCGCCGCTGGTTGCCAACAACACCTCGCCGGTCACCTCGATCTGATTCCACTCATCCGAGATCGGATTGAACGATCCGGACGGACTGAATTCGACATTGTAGAACTGCAGATCCCAGCGCGGGCCGACGTCGTTGGTGGCGACGAATTTCACCTCGCCGCGGATTGAGTCCGTTGCCATGATGTCGATGGTTGGGCCGCCGACGGCGGCGTCATCGACCGTGCCCATCAGCAGCATCGACAGGTTTTGCGCGGTCAATTCCTCCATGAGAATGCGCAGCGTGCCGCTGCGGGTCTGCACGACGGATTTGTCCTTGGTGCGGGTGCCGGCGCGACTCGAATAATGATCGAGCTTTTCGATGTTCGGCGTGTATTCGAGCTCTGCGACGTTGCCGAGATCGATGTAGTCGGCGGCGCCGTCCGGCTTGAATGACACAATGCCCTTGCCGACCTGGTAATTGTCGGCGTCGGGCGCGATCAGAGATACAGGCATGGCTTCAGGCTCTCCTTCAAAGTTCGGCTGGGCGCAGCACGTAGGTGAAGGCGAATTGCACGGCCATCAGGCCCTCTATGGAGCGGCCGTGACGCAGATGCGTGCTGCAGCCGGCGTAGCGCATGCGCCCGTTCGGACCGGTGAGCGCAGCCAGTTGCGGGTCGGTGAGCACTGCCTTGACCAGTCCGGCGCGCAGCTCGTTGAGTGCGCTGCCGACCCGCTCCGGCAGGGCGCCGAGCAGGATGATGACCTCGGGCGTCATCTCGACAATGTTGGGCGCTGCCCCCGCATGGCCCCGTTGGACGGCGCGTGCGTCGGCGGTCTCGTCGGCATCGAAGACGGCGATGGCCGGACGGGCGTGCTCGGAGATTTCGTCCTGGTTGCGCACCGCCGTGACGACGCCGGGCAGCCCAGCGGCGATCTCGGTGAGCCGCTGCAGGATGGCTTCGCGCTTGTCCGTCATGCGTCCTGCATCACGATCAGGCGGAGCTCGAGGCCATTCTCGATCACGGTCTTGATGCGCCAGGCGATTGTGCCAAGCAGGACCTCGCCGCCGACGAGGTCGGCAATGGCAATGCCTAGCGCTAGGAGCGCACTGCGCCGCAGATCCACGACCGGACGGATGGTCTGAAGGCCGATGCCGCTGTCCTCGACCTCGACGCCCGCGGTGTGATCGATCACGGTTACGTTGTAGCTCGCCGATCCGATAGTAAGGACGGCAGGCTCGCCGAACGCGTCATAGACGGGCCCGAGCACCAGGGCGTCGAAGTCGATCACGGATTTTCACCAGGCTCAGTTGCTGGTGAGAATCTTGACCGCCAGCCGCGGGCGCTTGTTGACCGGCAGCGGCGAGGCCTCGGTCTTCACGTCGATCGCGCTGCCGTCCTGGCGTGCGATCTGCCGGGCATAGATCGGCAGGCCCACGGTGTTGACCGTCTCGATCAGGTTTGCCGGGGCGCCATAGGTCACGAAGGTGTCCATGGTGCCGAGTGGGAAGGCAATGCCTTCGCCAGCCGGGATCAGGGTCTCGGTCGCGCCGGTCGAGAGCGTGACGGTTGCGTTGTACTCTTCGAACACGATGCCGGCGAAGGGGAAGCGCCGGCGGGTATCCTCGCGCAGCGGCTGGGCGCCGGTCGAGGAGAAGTATTTGTAGGCTTCCTCAACCTTGGAGTGCCCGATCAGCTTGTCGAAGAAGCCGGGGCTGACCAGCGCGAGCACCCCGTTCATGGTCTCGCCCTTGAGCTCAGTCTCGATGTCACGCAGCACCTCGCGACACTTGGCCTGCACGTTGGTGCCGGCGGTGCCGAGCACCAAGTCGACCGACTGTTGGGCAAGGCCGAATTCATCGAAGTAGTCGTAGAGTTCGGTGCCGGCACCATCTTTCACGACGCCGCGCAGCGCGTTGACCTCCATGTATTCCCGCGTCTGCGCGTGCTTGCCCCGCATGCGGGTGAGCTTGCGCTCCATCACGGTCGCAAGTGGGTCGGCCGCATCCGCGACGCCGAAGCCGCGCACGCCCTGGATGTCCTGCGGGGTGATCACGTCGTCGTGCGGGATCCACGGCACCGTGAACGAACGCATCGAGCGGGTGTCGCGGTTGGCGACGGTCGCCGGCCCGCCGAGCGGCACGGTCGGCAACAGATTGAGCACGCCCTCGGCCTGCTCGATAATGACACTGCGCTGGGTGATGCCCTCGAAGCGGAACAGGCCGAGCTCGCCAAGGCGCGTGTAGACATTGGGCAGGATGTTGATGGCTTGGGTCATCTCGGCGAGCGAGTAGCCGCCCGCGTCGAAGGGATTGATCATTGGGGCCATTGAGGTCTCCTTGAAAATGCTGCGGGCCCCGACGGGGATTTCCGTCGAGGCCCGTTGTGTCGGGTGGGGTTAGAGCGTGGCCGGATCAGGCGGTGTCGCGCGGGACGATCCCGGCCGCGGACAATTCAGCCTGCTTGGCCGCCTTCTTGGTGTCGTCGTCGACCGAGGCGTCAAACACGAGCGCCGCCTTGGACATGATGGCGGGGCCGCGGGCGATGACGATCCCGGTCCTATCGGCGGCCGTGGCGTCGACCGCTTCCAGCAGCACGGCGACCGCCGTCTCGGCGCCCTCATCGCCAACGACCTCGGCTGCGGGCGAGAGCCGGTATTTGGTCGTTGCGGTAATCTTCCCCAGCACGGAGCCGAGCACGTAGTTGGTGCCGGCTTTCAGTGTCACAGTCTCGCGGCTGTAGCTGCCGTTGAGTTCATATTTGAGCAGGTCGCCGAGCGTCGGCGCCATGGTAAGTGTGGGCATGTCGGGTGCTCCCTGAGTTGATCAGGCGCGCGATGCCGCGGCGCGTTCCTTCGCGCGCCGCACGATCGGGCTTTCGCCTGCGGTTGGCGTGGATGGAGCCGCTGCGATGACGCTCGTCGCCTCGGCGCGGGCCGCAAGCGTATCGAGCACGCTGCGGCGCAGCGCATCAGGCGCGACGCCTTTCTTCAGCGCGTCGGCGGCGTCGAGCGTGACGCCAAGGCGCGCCGCTTGCGCTGCAATGGCGGCGACTTCGGCAAACTCGGCGCGCAGCCTCTCGGCCGCTCTCCCCTCGGGCGGTTCCACAACAGCCGGCGCAGGATCGGGCGGCGCATCCGCCGGTACCGGTTCAGAGTCGACTGGCTGCTGCGGTTCCCTCGGCTGTTCCTGAATCTGTTCGGTCTCGTTCGTTGCCATGGACAGGCTCCTCTTGAGTGTCGGGTTGATAAGCGCACGCGTTGGTGCCGCGCGATCGAGCTCGGCAGCCATTTCCGCGACGGCGAGGTCGAGCGTGCCGAGCCGATCGGCGAGGCCTGCCCGGATCGCAAGCTCGCCGCGATAAATCGCGGCGCTTGTGCCGCGCACGGCCTCGACGGTCAGGCCGCGATTGGCGGCAACCAGGGCGCAGAACTCGGAATAGAGCCGCTCAACGTCGGCCTGGATTGTTGCTCGGGCACGTTCCGAGAGCGGTTCATGCGCGTTGCCGTCAACCTTGCGGTCGCCAGCAAAGACGAAGGTCCAGGCCAAGCCTGCTTTCGCGTCGGCCCCGCTCTCGTCGATGTGGGCCGCCACGACGCCGATCGAGCCGGCCTCGCCGGTGCGCGTGACGTAGAGCCGACCGGCGGTGCTGGCGATGGCATAGGCAGCGGATAGCGCGCTCTCGTTGGCCACCGCCCAGAGCGGCTTTGCGCTCGCGCTCCTGATGGCCTCGATCCGTTCGACCAGGTCGAACAGGCCGCCGACCTCGCCGCCAGGCGAGTCGACATCGAGAATGACGCCGCGCACGCTCGCGTCATCCATCACCGCTGCAATGGCATCCGCAATATCGCCGTAGGCCTGGAGGCCGCTGGCAGCGTCGAGATAGCCCGAGCGGCTCACCAGTGTTCCAATCACCGAGACCACCGCGATTCTTTCGACGGTGATCGAGGTGAGTGGCGCCGGATCAGTTTCCGGTTTGACCACTTCCAGGGCGCCACCGGCAAGCCGCGGCCCGAGGACGCCGAGAATGACCTCGAGCTTCGCCCGCGCGATCATCAGCGGCGTCCCGAACACGCGGGACGCCAGTTGCGGAAGACTAGGCATTTGCGTTGTTCACTTCCCCGGCGGAAGACGTATCGGCCGGCAGCGGCGCCGATGCTGTCGCCGACTGAAAACTCAGCCCCAGCGACTTTTCGCGTGTGTGGTCGGCCGCGATCTCGGCGTCGACCTGCTCGGCGTCGTAGCCGCGCTCGGCGAGCGCCTGCGTACGACTCTTGAGCCCGGCATCGATCTGCTCGATCTCGGCGCGCGCGTCTTTGAGCGGATCGACCCAGTCCCACTTCGGCGGCAGCCAGCCACAGGCGAGATACTCGCGCCGGCGCCGGTCGTAGTCCGGAAGATCGATCGCTCCCGCAAGCGCGCCGGTGTCCATCCAGCGCGCCCATACCCGTCGGCATAGCTGCCAGACGATCACGGCATGCTGGTAGGCTTCGATGCGGCGCCGGAATTCGAGCAACGCCAGGCGAGAGTTCGAATAGTTCGCCTTGAGCATGTCGTTCGACAGATACGCATACGGCACGCCGAGCGCGGCGGAGACCTGTAGCAGCGTGCGGTACTGGAATGGCTCGTAGGTTTGTCCCGAGTCCGCCGGCGCCGAGGTCTGCACCTCCTCACCCGGCTCCAGCATGGTGATCTGCCCGGGCTGCAGGTCGATTGTGCGCTCATCGTTCTCGTCACGGCCTTCCGCGGCGTCGAGCGGTTCGGCGGGCGCCGGCGTCGTGATGAACAGCGCGTGCATCGCCGCGACCTTCTTCCGGTCGAGCTCGGCATCGTCGTACTGATCGAGCAGAAAGAGCTTCACGATGCCGGCGGCGAAACGGGACACGCCACGCAACTGGCCGGCATCGACCGGGTCGATAACGTGCACGATCTCGGAAGCCGGCACCCGCACGATGTCGCCGGCAAGGCCGGGGTCCGTCATGTCGCCGGGATGCCGGCGCAGGAAGTGGTAGGCGACGCGCCGTCCGATCGCATCGAATTCGATGCCTTGGCGGATTACATTGCCGCCCGGAGCAACCTCGTTGCGATTGAGCGGCAGCATCTCCGAGGGGAGCATTTGCAGCTGCAGCGGCACCGTGAGCCCGTCCTGCGGCCGGCGCGGGCGAAACCGAAAGAACACCTCGCCGGCGATGAACACCTCGCGCGCCGCGCGCCGCTGTAGGCCGTAGAGATCGGTGAACCCCTCGGCGTCGGCCTCGTCGGTCCAGTCGAGCCAGAGCTTTTGCACCCGTGCCTTGAGCTCGGGGTCGGTGATCAGCGAGGACGGCTTGATGCCGGCGCCGACGACGTTGCCGGCCCAGCTCTCGATGGCATTGGCAGCATAGCCGTTGTTGCGAATGAGCCAGCGGGCTCGCGCCGTGATGTCGGGGCCTGCTGCGGCGATCAGCGTGTTGAGATGGGCGCGGCTAGGCTGGAAGCCTTTCAGTCGCCTATTTGCAAGTCCCGCCTCGAATCCGCCAATGAACGCTCCGACCCGACGTCGGAGGGTTTTCAGCGAAACGAGCACTCACAGTCCCTTCGAAGCGGACGTCAGGATTCGGCGCTTTCGGCCGCCCTCCTCGGCTGCCGCGATGCGGCGTTCGAGATCCGTGATGGCAGCCGCCATTTCGGTGTCCGAAGCGTAGGTGACGCGCCGGCCATCGATCTCGACCGTGCGCAGCCCACGGAAACGCGCGGCTAGCAGCGCATCGCGCTGGGCGGTCAGTTCTTCCAGGGTCATGGATTCAGCTCAGGTAGCTCGATCGAAACACGCGCCGCCCGCGGCGCTCGGGCCGCCGCCGGATCACGCCGGCAACGCTGCCGCTGTCGAATTGCGGATCGGCCGGTTGCTCGCGCTCGATCTCTTGCGCTGGGCCAATCTGAGCCTCCAGGTCGCGCCACATGGCCTCGGTCCAACGATCGACGCCGGCGATCCAAGCCGCAGCGCGCGCATAGACCCGGCAGTCGAGCGCTTCGTTCCGCTCCCGCAGCTTCTGCCATTCGAGCCGGCTAAAGCCGCGCTTGGTCTTCACGGTGACCAGCTGCTCGGCCACGAGCTGCTTCAGCCACTCTGCCTCGGTGCCGTTCGGCAAATGCACGTAACCCGCCGGGCATTTCGCGCCCGCCACGATTTCTTCGTCGGTCGGCGTCGACAAACGCAGGTAGCGATAGGTCTCGCTTTTGAAGGTCGAGACCGCAATCGTCCACAGCCGGGCGCCGCGGCGCAGCTTCTTGCCCCCTTCCGTGACATCGACGTGGGTCGGTCCGACGACCGGTGCTGCTCGATTGAAGCCCTCGACACCTTTGATCGGGGCGACCTGTGCATGACCGGCCCGGCGCGCCCAGGCGTACACGGCGGGCGATTCATAGCCGGTATCGATTGCGAGCTTGGCAAGACCGAGCTCGGCCCCGTGCGCATGCGGCCAAGTGCGGCCAAGCAGGTCACCAAGCTTATCCCAGGTTTCGGCATGCTCAGGCCCGCCTTCGACGGCGATGTGGTCGACAAGCCAGCTTTCGAGGCCCCTGCCCCAGGCCCAGATGTCGACCTCGATGCGGTCCTTCTGGACGTCGGCACCCGCCGTCAGGAACAAGGCACCGCTCGGCACCGTGCCGATCGGCCAGGACTTCACGGCGCTCATAAAGCCGCTGCCAGTCCGGCGCCTCGCCGGTCTCGATCCAGGTCTCGCCGAGCACGCTGTTCTTGAAGCTGCGCTTGGCCTCGTCGGTGGTGGCCGCTTCCCAGAGGCGGGCGATGTTCTCCCAGGACAGCCACCCGACCGGCGAATAGAGCGCCGAGATATGAAAGCCGATGGTGCCTGGGTCCTGTGCCTCGGCAGACGGTCGCCACTCGCCCGCCTCGAGCATGGCGGTCTTGTGGTGCTCTTCGATCCGCCCGTCACAGGATGCGCATTCGTAGTGTGCCGTCTCGGGCTTTCCCTTATCCCAACGCAGCCGCTCGAACTTCAGCCACTGCATCTCCCCGCAGTGCGGGCAAGGCACGAAATAACGCCGCTGATCGGTTGCTTCGTACTCGCGCTCGATCCGCGACAGTCCATGAATCGTCGGCGTCGAGCCGAGCAGGATCTTGGAGCGCCACGAGAACGTGCGTGTCCGTGCCTCGGCGAGCGCGACCGGATCGCCTTCCTCGTCGGCCGACGGCGGATAGGCGTCGACCTCGTCGAGGAAGAGGTATCGCGCTGGCATCGAGCGCAGGCCGACCGCGCTGTTCGCACCCGTGATAACCAGGAGCCCCGCCGGGAACTCCTTCGACAGCACCGTGTTGCCGGCATCGCGCGAACGCGCAGGTTTGACCCGTTCGCGCAACGCCGGGCTCTCGGCAATCAGCGGCTCGATGCGCTGGCGCGAGAAGCGCTTGGCAAGTTCGACGGTCGGCTGCACCGCGAGCATCGGTCCGGGCGCGTGATGGATGACGTAGCCGATCCAGTTGTTGCCGCCTTCGGTGAAGCCGACCTGGGCCGATTTCATCACGACGATGCGGCGCACCGGATGCGTCGGCGACAGCGCGTCAATAATCTCCCGCATGTAGGGCGTACGATCGGTGCGGTACCGGCCTGGCTCTGCGGAAGCCCGTGGGCTCAGCACCCGGTGCTGATCGGCCCATTCGGAGACCGTCAGTGCCGGATCGGGCAGAAGCCCGTCGCGCCAGGCTTGGGCGAGCTCCTCCGCGCCATCGAAGACGAACAGGTCACCTGAACTCGGCTCGAATCTCGGCGAGCTCGGCGAGATGATCGCGGACATGCGTCTCTACAAGTTTCTGGACGGCGTGCGCCTCGACCCCGAGATCGGCCGCCACGAGCGCCGCGACGCGCGCCGGCCAATTGAGCCAGGAGTCCCGTTCCTCGCGCGCCAGCCGAAACACCAGTGCGGTGGCGCGAGCGCGGTCGACCAGCTCGCCTTTCATGCGCTGCAGGCGCAGCCGAGCGAGATGCGCCTTGGCGATTTCGTGCGCGGTGCGCGCTTGGACGAAGGTGACGTTGCCGCCGGCAGGAAGCCCTTGCTCCTTCAGCGTCTCGCGGACCGAACCAAGCGCGGCGCTGCCGACGGGACGAAACTTTTCCGCGGAAGGCTTCGGCTTTGTCTTCGCGCGGCTTGGGTCTGTGGAGCGCTGCCAGGCCGCGTCGGCTTTGGCAGGATCGATCGTACCGTCCGGCTCAAGCGGGATGCGCCCGGCCTTCGCGGCCTTGAGCACGGCCACGTGGCTGACGCCACGGGTTTTGGCATAAGCCCGGATGGATAATCCCATGACGATTGAGCGGCCAACGAAGCAATCAAATGATCCGCGATTTCGCTTGGCTTACGCGGCACACAGAGCATGTATCCTGCCTGCGCCCCAATCCGGGGCTTCGCTCAGTAGAAGGGTCGCGATCATCGCGGCCCTCACCCTGAGGAGCCCCGTTATGGTCAAGTCAACCAAGTCAGCAGCCAATCCAGCCCGCAAGCGAAAAGCTCGCCCGAAGGGTAAAACGCGCGGCACGCGCGCCGACAGCAAGCAAGCCAAGCTGATCGAAATGCTCAAGCGTCCGGACGGCGCAACGATCGATGAGATCGTCAAGAAGTTCGAGTGGCAGCCGCACACGGTCCGCGGAGCGATTGCGGGTGCGCTCAAAAAGAAGCTTGGGCTCGTTGTGCAGTCGGACAAGATCGAGGGCCGCGGGCGCGTCTACCGCATTGCCGGCTGATCTTCAGACGGACTTTCCGAAAAGGCTTGACCGGTGGTGGCGTGGGTAGCGCTGCCACCGGTTATCTTTTGCCATCGTTGCACGATCACATCGACATACTTGGGATCGAGTTCGACGAGCCGCGCGCGCCGGCCTGTTCGCTCGGCGGCGATAAGCGTGCTGCCCGACCCGCCGAAGGGATCGAGCACGATATCGCGGCTCTTGCTTGAGTTGCGGATGGCACGTTCAACGAGTTCAATCGGCTTCATCGTTGGGTGAAGATCATTCTTCGCCGGTTTGTCTACAAACCAGACGTCGCCTTGGTCGCGTGCGCCGCACCAGTAATGGTCCACACCATCCTTCCAGCCGTAGAGGATCGGCTCGTATTGGCGCTGGTAGTCCGACCGGCCGAGCGTGAATGTATTCTTTGCCCAGATCACGAACGTCGACCAGTGCCCGCCCGCCGCTCGAAATGCCTTTTGCAGCGTGTCGAGCTCCGACGACGACATGCAAACGTACACCGCACCCTTCGTCACTGTCAGTATGTTGACACAGGCATCGTAGAGCAGCTCACCGAACTCGGCGTCGAGCGCGTCGTTGAGGATGGGACGCTTTTTGCTGGGCCGTTTCTTGTCCGAGCCATTGGCGTAGTTCACATTGTAGGGCGGGTCGGTGAAGCACAAGTCGGCGAGCTCCCCGCCGAGCAGGACCTCAACATCCGACAGCACGGTGGCGTCGCCGCATAGCACCCGATGCTGACCGCAGATCCAGAGATCGCCCGGCCTGGACACCGGGTCCGTCGGTGGCTCTGGCGCCTCGTCAGCGTCTTCACCATCCTCCGCCGTACCATCGAGCAGGCGATCGAGCTCGCCTTCGTCGAAACCGAGCATTTCGAGGTCGACGTCTTCATCCCTGAGGGCAGCAAGTTCCGCTGCCAGCATCTCGTCATCCCAGCCCGCGTTCTCGGCAATGCGATTGTCCGCAATCATCAGTGCCCGTCGCTGCGTCGGCGACAGGTGGGCGAGCACGATCACCGGCGCTTGCGCGAGGCCAAGCTTGCGCGCCGCAAGCACGCGGCCGTGACCCGCGACGATCACGCCATCATCGCCGACCAGCACTGGGTTCACGAACCCGAATTCGGCGATCGATCCTGCGATCTGCGCGATCTGATCCTCGGAATGCGTGCGCGCGTTGCGAGCGTGCGGGATCAATCGATCGAGCGGCCAGCGCTCGACCTTCTCGGCTAGCTGCGACGTCATGTTTCCAGAGGGGGTGGTAACCGAGACTGGTAACCTCACGAGGTTACCAGGTCAGCCGATGTTCCGTGCTTCGGGTCAAAAGGCCCGCGTTTAGCGGCTCGTAGGTCCGTTTGGCGGCGGGTGAAGGTGGTAACTGGTAACTCAGATTTTGCGGCTGTCTGTAGCGAAATTCCGGGCCTTTGCCCCCCGCATAGGGTTTTTCGCCAGGGAGGACCCGTGCTGCGGCCTTGCTGATCGTCGCGCGCGCCTCGCCTGAGCTTGACGCGAAACTACGCTGAATCGGTCGATTAAGTCTCGCCGAAAAATGTCTCACCAAAAAATGTCTCACGCCGCGAAATCAACTTGACAGGGCGATCACGCGAAAGGTGCCAACTGTTCTGAGACCTATCCTGCTGGTTTCCGGCTGGTAGCTTCCTTAGAGAGCGCATAATCTCCCCGCGCCCAGCTCACTTCAGCAACGTGATACATGGCTGCAAGATTTTCGTAAGGATCGCCATGCCGTTCGGCCCGCTTGGCCAGGTCATATGCGATCAACGCGTTGACGGCGGCGGATCGGTTCGCTGGGTCGATAACATCCATGTCCGGCAGGATTGAATGCGGATGGCCGTGGCGGGCGATGCTTTCGACAATCGCATCACAGCCGGGCAGCCCCTTCGTGAATAGCACCACAGCAGTGCCTGCGATCACGTCGGCAAGCTGAACGGCAGGATGATCTCGCAAGTCAACGAAGGCAATAGGTTCGAGGAGCTTCCATCCCAGCGGCTCGGGATTATGCTTCTTACGAGCCTGACGGATGGCTGGATCGTTGTCGTCGCCGGTGAATTCCGCGGCGATCGACTGCAACGGTTTGCTCGCATCGCAGCGCACCGATAGCAGCTTGCCGCTTCGACCCCAATGATTGAGATGGCTCCAGAGACCGGCTGCCGACAGATCGAGCACCCACCGCCCGGCATCGGGGAGCATCGTGTTCAGACGCGCATTGTCGGCAGCGATGATATCGCGGTAACCGTAGGCAAACCGCAGAATCGACTCGAATGGATGTTCAGTCCCACCCTCAGTTAGAGGCGGGCGCGGGTTATTGAACAGAAAAGGCGCATCGGCGGGATCGCGTGAACGCATGTATTTCTGGAACTGCTCGATGGCGCGCTTCGCATCACTGCTCGGATCGGTCATCCAGAGGTAGGTGTACATCGCTACAAACCGATGGAAGTTCTTCTCATACAGAAGGCGCGGTCTCTCCTGGTAGACGGGCTCGTAGATGTACTCAAAGAACCATCCGCAAAGCGCAAGCAGCTTGTCGTTGACGCTGACAGTGTAACGGCCGTCCAGCGCTTCAATGACCGAGGTGATGAGTCGCCGGCCCCGGTCAGACCCCAGGAGCTTCGAAGCTTTCAGCTCAGGCATCTGTACGGGATTGTCCGCGCGCGCCTTGTGGATGATTTCAAATGCTTCTGTGTCGCTGATCGCGACAGAGCCAAATGCAAATATTCGCTGATCCTTCTGAAGAAGGTCAGGCCCGGTGTGCCCAGCTTCGTCGCAGGCGATTTCAAGGATGTCTGACATGGCTGCCGGAATAGGTGGTAATCACCAGTGCGAAAATCAAAGAGGCATTTAGCTGGATTCTGGTGCCGCCTGCATCCGCAACACCTCGAAACCGGTCACAATTCAAAGCCGTCGCGCGCCGAGCAACGACTCCACCAGGCCCCCAGCGCTGCCGGAAGCCGGCTTAACCCTCCCGGTCCTATCAATCAGAAATCGCCGTGACCTCTTCCCCGGCACCCTCCGCCCATTGAGCCGCCACGCGATCAAGCTCAGCACATACTGCCAGCGCCGATGCGCGGTGGCGCGAGCAATGCCGAACCGCCAGCAAATCATCTTCCAAGGCGTACGCTCAGCACGCGCCCAGGCGAGCTTGGCGTCTTCGGCTTCGATCCAGCGCAGCCAGCCCAGCGTCTCCTCCATCCGCGAGATGGCATCGGGAGACGGAGGAGGACGCTTGAGGCGCTGAGGTTCCTGGCCAACCAAATCGCTGAACTCGGCGAGCATCTTCGGCCACAGCGAGTAGTAGCCCTGCACGCGCACCTCAGGCAGACGCTTCATCACGTCGGCCGCTTCGTGCAGGCGCTCTTCGACACAAGCCGGCGTCCAATCAGCCATGGCACACCTCCTTGGTCGCCGAGCGCGTCCCGTATAGTTTTCTCCCGAGCTGCCGGATCAGTTCACGCTCAGGCCAGGTGAGACGCTGATCATCCTCGTTGACGACTAGGATGCCGTGCTCGTGCCAGCCCTCGCGCTTGACCTCTTCGGGCGGTCGCCGGTGGCCGCTGTATCCCTTGGGCATCCACCTCATGGCTGCGCCTCGTGAGCGATGAGGTCGGCAAGCGCACCGATGACTGAGGCGGGCGTTATGCCGTCGCCAAGCCGTCCCATGCTCGCCGCCAGCGCCGGGGGTTCGACACCGTGCTGCAGCAGCAGCGAGAGCGCGATGCAGGCATCGTCGAGGATGCCGTCCATGGCGGACCCGATCTTGGCGCCGTGCGTAAACACTTCGCCGACGCGGCCGGTATCCGGATCGAAGCCGAACGTCACCGAATAGGACCGGCAGTCGTGCACGAAGGCGATCGTGAGGCTGGGCCGGCGATCGGGAAGGCGTTGCCGGCTCATGGCCCGCCTCCGCCGAGCAATCCGGCATTGAGGGCGCGCTGCATCACGGCACCCCCTTCAGCCAATCGGGAGATTCAGTCAGCGGGGAACGTGGGGAACGTGCATTCTGATGTTCCCCGCCACGTTCCCCGGTATAAGCCTCTGAAGCAGCACCATTTTGGGAACGTGACGAACGTGGGGAACGTGCTTGCTCTTCCTTTATATTATTTTCGTCGTTCTTCGACGCGCATACGCGTAGGTCAGAAAAACGTTCCCCAGGTTCCCCACGTTCCCCAATGCCTTCGCGATCAATGGGATAGGTCGGGGAACGTTGAGGGGAACGTTGCTCCAAATCGGTCTGAGGTTCCCCTTTCCCGGCGTTGGACAACCCGGAAAAACGTTCCCCACGTTCCCCAGGTTCCCCTTCGAGGACAAGCTGCCAGCGGCGCGCCTGATGGGACACTCCGATCGCCCGGATGCGGGCCTTGAGGCCGGCGATGTCGAACACCCGATCGCGCATGTGTACGAGCGCCTTGCCGAGCCGCGTGCGCTGAGACCGGTCTCCGCCCATGCCGAGCGGCAATGGCGGTTCGCAGTTAATGGCGAGCTCATAGAGTCCGCTGGTGCCGACCTCGGTGGTGCCGAAGCGATCCCACCATTGACCGACGAACACGCGCCAGACCGCGCCCTCGCCATCGGAAGCTTCCAGCATCTCGTCGATATTGCCGAGGAAACCAGGAACGCCGATCGCCTCGAGCAAGCCACCCATGACCGCCGCCCAGGCTTCGAAGCTGCCGATGTGTTTGGCTCCGCGCGGCATGCCGGCCGCGATCCAGCCGCGGCAGAGCGACAGGCAGGCGGCGACGAGGTCGGCGCGGTTGGCGTGAACCCAGGCAATGAGATCGGGATGACGGAAACCGCTACGGCGCCAGGGCTGGTCGACGCGGGCGTCGAGCCGGATGCGCACGAGCCGGCGCGCCATCTCGCCGGAGAACTCGGCATTATTGCCCGTGGCGATCCAAATGCAGCGGATCGGGAGCCGTGTCGTTTCCGAGACACCGAGGATGCGGTCTTCCCAGAACGGCGCGGTGAGCGCGGCAGCGAGTGCCGATGAGTTCGAGCGGTCGCCGCAGATTGTCGATCAGGACGACGGACGGGATCTGGCGCAGTTTGGCGGTCAAGCGCTTGCGCCATTCCTCGTCGTCGCTGCCTTCGACCATGACGCTCGCCCGGCATCCGATCGCAACGACCGACATCACGTCCACCATCAGGGTCGCGCCGGTGCCTTGGGTCGGTTTCTCGACCAGATGCAGCGGGGTCGGCCCGTCGATCATGGCGCGCACGAAGCCTACGAGCAGCAGCGCAAGCGCATGCGCTCGCTCCGCCTCGCCGATGAAAGGGAAATCTCCCAATAGGTCGTCGAGCAGCAGAGACCGCGCAGCGGCGATGTCGGATTGCGTAGGTTGTGTCGGCACCGTGGGCAGGACGAAGCCCTTGGGCGGGTCATAAAGCAGGCGCGCAGCCGGATGGTAGCCGGGCTCGGTGATGAGTTCGCCCTCGCGGCCGAACACGGGCGTCGTGACGATGCCTGTCAGCACGGGAAGCGCCGGATCGGGGGTGGCCAGGATCGACTTGATCACCGCTATGGGTGGATGGGCCGGGACAAGATCGCCGTTGCGGGAGAGCTTTCGCCAATCGGCGAGTTGGGCAAGCACCGGCCGCAGGCGATCCTCGGTAAGGGGCTTCGCCATGGGCAGGCCGTCGTCGTCGCGCACCACCCAGGTCGGGCATCCGGCGGCACGGAACATCCAGGGCGGATCATTGGCGGCGAGCAGAATCCGCCACGCCTGCGACACCGCGCGCGCCAGATCGCCATTGTCGGCGCGCAACTGCGGTCGGGGGCGATCCGACTGCCCGAAGCCGATTGGCTTGTGCGTGCCGCTGTCGATGGCGAAGATCACGCGGTCGTCGTTGCTGTGGGCGCCCCATTCCACCGCCGCCTCAACAATTCTACGCACGGCTTCGGCGCCGTCGCGCAGCAGCAGGTCATTGAAATCGTCGCCCTCCTTTGGCGGAATGGCGATGAAGACCCGTCGGCCCTCGGCGTGCAGACGGGCGGCAGCAGTCTCGGCCGCGCGCGCGCCAGCGCCGGAGGGGTCATGGTCGGCAAGGAGCACGACCTTCCGTATTTCGGTGGGCAGAGCCACCTGTTCCAGGTTAGAGGCTGAAAGCGTTGCCCAGACCGGCAGACGCGCACATGCCACCATCACCGAGAGCGCCGTCTCGATGCCCTCGGCGAGACCGATGACGCCATCTTTAGTCAGGTCGGCAAGCCGCACGGCGCCGCCTGCGGTCGAGGCCAGCATTTTGCGCGGGTTATCGACCGGCGCCTTGGCGGTTCCGTCGTCGGCGAGATAGGTGCGGTGGAGCGCGATGCGGTTTCCGGCAACATCCCGTACCACGGCCGCCAGGCCCGGAAAGCCACGCCGGCTTTCCCAATGCGTCAGGTCCGGGTGAAACAGCAGGTCGGCGCAGTCGGACGCCGGTAGGCCACGCGAAGCGAGAAATCGCTCACCCAACGTGCCCGCGATCGGCAATGCCTTCGAAAGGATGTGTTCGATCTCGCGGGCCTGATCCGCTTGCTTGGACGACGGCTTGGCGGCGGACCGTCTCGGCTGCCTGCCCGTTCTTGTCAGATCGGCTGCGTGGGCAAACAGCTCGCGTCCGCTGAGTCCCGTCGCATTTTCCAATGTGCTGAGCGGCCCACCGCCATCACCACCATCGAAGTCAATCCAGTCGCCAGCGTGCTCGCCGGCAAGCGCGATCTTGCAAGAGCCGTTCTTGCGCGGCGCGGCGCCGCGGATATTGGCGAGCCGCCATTCATCGCCGACCCGCCGGCCATTTGGGAACAGCCGCAGAACCCATTGCTCGGCGCTATCGCGCAGACGCGAGACGATGGCATCGAGGTCAAAGCGCTCGACCGGCCATACAGGTTGCGCGTCGTTGAGGTCGAGCATTGGCGCCTCAATCGAGCAGCACGAGGCCGCGCTCGGCGCGGGTGATGGCGGTGTAGAGCCAGCGCGCCCGGTCCTGCGGCGTGCGCCCGAGCCCGTCGTCGAACACCACGACGTTCTCGAACTGGGAGCCCTGCGACTTGTGACACGTGATGGCCCAGCCCCAGACGCACTCGATCAGGGTGCGTTTCTTATGATGGTCGCGCCGGTCCCGATCGGGATCGGGCGAGAGATGATCGTCGAAGTGGCCACGATAGATGCGGAAGCGCTCACGCTTGCCGTTGGTCTCGCCCCCAACCTTGTGCCCATCCTCGGTGGTGATCGCGGCCTTGAAAGCGATCTCGTCGCCATCCTCCTCGATATCGCCGAGGGTCACGAACATGCCGTTGACCAGCCCGATGTCGTTGCGGTTGCGCAGGCAGATCAGCTTCTCGCCGGCCCCGGTCGGATAGGAAGCAGCGAAGCCTGCGGCCTGCTTCATGGCGAGGTTGAGCTGCATGCGCGTTGCGTTGCGCCCGCAGATCACCTGCCCGGCTCGGAGCAGGCCTGACGCGTCCACGTCAGACCGGCGCATTTTCCACACAAATTTATCGTGCTCGCCGTAGGGAATCGGTTTCCCCTCGCGTGCCCAGGTCGCAAGCCGGATGACGGCGCTGTCGCCGGCCTGCCGGTGCACTTCGGTCAAGAGCACGTCGGGCTTGTCTGTGTCGAAGGCGCCCTCGCCCTTGACCGGCGGCAACTGACCGGGATCACCCAGCACGAGCGTCGGCTTGCCAAAGGCAAGGAGGTCGCGCGCCATCTCCGCGCCGACCATGGACACCTCGTCGAGCACCAGCAGCTTGGCATCACGCAGGACGGACTCGGAATTGAGCACGAAGCGCGGCTTGTGCACGTCCTTCAGTCGCAGCTCGAGCGACCGGAGGCGGGATTCCTCGAACAATCGCTCGGCTACTCCGAGCGACGGCAGCTTCGCCTGGATCTCGGCAACCTCGGCCTTGAGCTTCTCGATTTCCTGTGGGCTCGCCTCCGAGACGCGGTAAATGAGGGAATGGATGGTGGACGCGGGCGTACCCTTGCGCGTCATCACCAGGGCGGCCTTGCCGGTGAAGGCGGCATAGAGCACGTCGCCGATCTTCGACTCGGCTCCCGACGTCGAGAATTCCAGTTCCTCGATCGCATACTTGACGATCGTGCTCTTCCCGGCGCCGGCATAGCCGAACACGCGGCAGACCTGCTGCTGCTTCGTGCGGTTCTCGTACCAGTCCTTGACCGTGGTGATCGCCGCGCGCTGGCTCTCGGAGAGGGTGATCGTCATGCGTTGCCTCCTGGTGCACGCGCGTGACAGCGGATGCGGTACGGACAGAACGTGCAGATAAAGAAGTCGGGGTTGTCGGAGATGCGAGGCAGGAGCTCGCCGACGGCGGCGGCGCGGATCACCACGACCGCCTTGTCTGAGAGCAACTGCGCTGCCGGCGGATCGAAGGAGATGAGTTCGTAGCGCAGCGCCTGCGTGTCCTTGTCGAGCGCGACGAACAGCGTGTTCTCGACCGCGAGGTAGGCCATGTAGACCTGAACCTGCGCCCAGTAGACTGGCTTTGAAACCTTCACTCCGTGCTTGACGATGTCCTGCCAGGACGAGGACTTGAGCGCCTTGTGCTCGAACAGGGCCGGATACTGGATGCCGACGTCGGGCCCACCGACGATGACGCCATCGATGTGGCCGCCGAATCGGCCGGCAGCGGCCGAGAAGCCGAACTGTTCGCCATTCCGCTTGTGAGTTCTCAGATCGAACCCGGCGAGCCGCAGCCAGCGGATGGTCATTTCCTCGAACCGATGACCGGCTTCGAAAATGCGCAACATGCGCCCGGAAAAATCGGCGCCACCATCGACTGGCACCTGCAGCAGCTCGTAGCAGAGCCGGCGCGCGCACGGTTCACCGATGCGGGACGCGCCGAGATAATCGCGCGCAGGCATGACAGCACGCTCTGCCATGAGCGCGTCGTCAACGAGGGCGTCAATGCGCTCGCCG
>CAVXFJ010000008.1:0-305098 GCA_963760995.1 uncultured Pseudomonadota bacterium
ACGGCCCGCCTTGCCAGATCTCATAGACGGCGAGCACCAGGACGAGCAGGCCGACGATGACGAAATTCGCCACCGCGGCTGCGCCGGTCACGGCGAGAATCCACGGCGCCACCACGAGCCAGACACCGAGCACGACGTTGATCCACTCTTCCGACAGCCGGAACAGCGACAGCGTCACCAATTCGGTCAGGATGATCAACAACCCGGAAACGACTGCGGCGCGGGTGGCCGTCGGCTCCAGGTCGAATTGCAAGGCCCAGGGCGAGATGCAGAGCCAAATGCCCAGGCCCCAACTGCACCAGTCCTCCCACTGTCGGGGAAGTGTGAAACGCATACGCGGCACGTGCGGCTTTCCTTATCTGCGAGAGATTGTCGAGTTGATGTTCAAGCTTACAACCCCGGCCGCCGCAGGGAAACAGGGCCGCGGGCACTCCCGCAACCGGGGCTTTTCCGCGCGCCGGTGTCCCTTTATCGTGCGCGCCGATTTGCCGGGCCGGGATTGCATCCGGCCTAACGGAAGCGAGGACAGATGCTCACGCTCTATCATGGCCGGACCTCGGTCTGCTCGCTAAAGGTGCGGCTGGCGCTGGCGGAAAAAGGCGTCGATTTCAAAAGTCGGCTATTGACGCTGCGCGGCGATCAATACGATCCGGCCTATATGACGCTCAATCCCAATGCGGTGGTGCCAACACTTGTGCACGACGCCAAGGTGATCATCGAGTCCACGGTGATCATACATTATGTCGACGAGTGTTTTCCAGGCGCCTCGCTGATGCCGGCTGACGCATACGCGCGCACCAAGGTGCGCATGGCGGCGAAACTGGTGGACGAATATGTGCACCAGTCCTGCACGACGCTGACCTTCGCCACGGCGAATCGCGCGGCGCTCCAGCGCCTGACGCCGGAAGAACTGGAGGCGCAGCTCGCCAAGTCGCCCAACCCGAGGCCGGCGGAAATCAAGCGCCAGGTCGTCACCCTGGGGCTCAACGCGCCCGTGGTGGTCGACGCCCTGCGGCAGTACGAAAAGTTCCTCGATCGCATTGATGCCGCGATGGCGGAAGCGCCCTATCTTGCCGGTGCCGATTGGTCGCTTGCCGACGCCGCCGCAGCCCCCTATGTGTGGCGGCTCGACAAGCTGAAGCTTGCGCGCCTGTGGGACAGGCGCCCTGGTGTCGCGGCTTGGTACGAGCAAATCCGCGCGCGGCCCTCGTTCAAGACCGCCGTCAACGACTGGCTCAGTCCGGCCGACATCGAACGCTACGCCAGCACGCCAGATCCCTGGCCGACAGTGCAGGACATCCTGCACGCTGCGTAGCGAGCCAAACGTCGAGTGCCCGACCCAGCGTTCGGCATCGGAACCGATTTTTCGAATCGCAGTTGTCCAGTCATCCTGGCTCCTTGGCGTTGCCCGGTCATGTCTTACGGGCCGGCCACGGGCTACGGACGGTCGCCCTCACAATGGAGAATCCGATGTCGTACCTCGATGTTAGCCCCATGATGACCGCGCTGCGCACCACGCCCGAGGAATTCGAAGTCCAGAGCGGTTGGCTGCGCCACATTCCCAGCCAGCACCATTTTGCCTTCGATCGGGACGGAGGGGTGCAGATTCGCGCGCAATGCAATTGCGCGATGCTCGCGATCAAGTCGGACCAGGAAAAGGAGCTGCACGGTGCCTTCCAGCAATGGCAGGCGAGCTATTGGCAGCCGCTGATGATCAACCGCGAGTTCGCCTCCCATTTCAAGCCGCGCTCGGCCCTGCGGCAGATGTTGATCAATGTGACGGCATGGATGCACCGTCGGCTGTCGCAACGTGGCGAGGCCCGTCACCGCCATCATGCCGGCGCCATGATCCCGGCCGAGTGACCGGCTCACGCCGAGGCGGAATTCCGGCGGCTCCCTGCCTCGGCAGGAGGGGAGCCGCTCGCCGGTTGCGAATGCCGAAGCGTGCTAAATTGACGAGCGCTAGCGCCGCGCCCGCCGCTGCATTGGCAAGAATTGGCCGTGGCGTTGGCATGTTGGCGTGTGAGAGGCGCGGAAGCGAAGCCGCCCACGGCGTTTGAGCATGACAGCCGATCCGTAGCCCGCCGAGGCGCATGAGGACATCATTTACCCCTCGGTTATCCCGTTCGTGCCGGTTCACTTGGTGTGTCTTGCCGCGTTCTGGACCGGTGTGAGCTGGCAGGTGAGGCTCGGTATCGCACTTTATTGGCTGCGCATCGTCGCCATCAGCGCACCGAAATCAGCCTCCGAGGCCGCGCCACAGTCGCGCGCGCCGTCTCGAAAGACGACATCGTCGGTCGCCCACGGCCTCGTGCTTGACGCGGTCGGCGCGCGGTTGCAGACCATTCCCGCCTGAACGCGTCAGGGAAACGAGGCGTCGATCCATGAGGGAAGCGGATAGGGTCCTGGTGACCGGCGCCAGCGGCTTCGTCGGTTCCGCCGTCGCGCGCAAGCTCGTCGAGCGCGGCTTCGCCGTGCGCGTGTTGGTGCGGGCGAAGAGCCCGCGCGCTCATCTTTCCGATCTCGATCTCGACTATGCCGTCGGCGATCTGCTCGATGCCGAGTCGGTGCGCCAGGCCATGCGCGGCGTGCACCACCTGTTCCATGTCGCCGCCGATTATCGGCTGTGGGCGCGCGAACCGGCTGAGATCGTGCGCAACAATGTGACCGGTACCCGCATCATCATGGAAGAGGCGATGCGCGCCGGGGTGGGGCGCGTCGTCTATACGTCAAGCGTTGCCACGCTCGACTGCCACGGCGGCCGCATCGCCGAAGAAATCCATCCGCTACACGAGGATAAGGCGATCGGCGCCTATAAGCGCAGCAAGGTCAAGGCCGAGCGCCTGGTCGAAGACCTCGTCGCGCAGGGGCTGCCCGCAGTCATCGTCAACCCTTCGACGCCGATAGGCCCATGTGACGTCAAGCCGACGCCGACCGGTCGCATGATCGTCGAGGCGGCGGCCGGGCGCATGCCAGCCTTCGTCGATACCGGTCTCAACATGGTGCATGTCGAGGACGTCGCCGCCGGCCATCTCATGGCCTTTGAGCGCGGCCAGATCGGCGAGCGCTATATCCTTGGCGGGCAGAACGCTTCGCTGGCCGAGATCCTGGCCACCGTAGCCACACAGATGGGCCGGCGCCCCCCGCGGGTCAAATTGCCGCGCACCGCGTTGATGCCGGTCGCATTCGCTGCAGAGATTGGCGCCCGCTTTACCGGGCGTGAGCCTATGGTCACGATGGATGGCTTGCGGCTGTCGAAGAACCGTATGTATTTCTCCACCGCCAAGGCCGAGCGAGAATTGGGCTACCGGGCGCGCCCCTACGCCGAGGGCATCAAGGATGCCATCGCCTGGTTCCGTCAGGCTGGTTATTTGACGCGGTGAATTGATATCCACTCGTCCCCGCGAACGTGGGGACCCAGCGCAAGCTTTTAAGCGTTGCCATCTTTGCTCTGGATTCCCGCGTGCGCCGGAATAAGCGGAGAAAGCGGCTTATTGTGCCTGCCGGTGCTCGCGCAGGAAGCCGAAAAATTCCACCGCCTCGCGCAGACGGCGCTTCATCATTTCCGGGCTCAGCGCCATCTCTTTCACGATTGAGGCGATCTTCGGCGCGCGCAGATAGAACTTGCTGTAGAACTCCTCGACCGAATGGAAGATCTCCGAGTGGCTCAAATGCGGGTAGTGCAGCGGCGCCACCTGCACGCCATTCTCGTCGATCAGTTCCGCATTGTCGGTGTCGAGCCAGCCGTTCTCGCGCGCCTGTTTGTAGAGGAACGTCCCCGGATAGGGCGCGGCCAGCGACACCTGCAAGGTGTGCGGGTTGATCTCCTTGGCGAAGCGGATCGTTTCCTGGATGGTTTCGCGCGTCTCCCCGGGCAGTCCGAGGATGAAGGTGCCGTGGATGGTGATGCCGAGCTCGTGGCAGTCCTTGGTGAAGCGGCGGGCGACGTCGACCAACATGCCCTTCTTGATGTTGTGCAGGATCTGCTGATTGCCCAACTCGTAGCCGACCAGCAACAGGCGCAAGCCGTTGTCGCGCATGACCTTCAGTGTTTCGCGCGGCACATTGGCCTTGGCATTGCACGACCAGGTGACACCGAGCTTGCCGAGCTCGCGCGCGATCGCCTCGGCGCGCGGCAGGTTGTCGGTGAAGGTATCATCGTCGAAGAAGAATTCCTTGACCTGTGGCATCGCCGCCTTGGCCCAGGCGATCTCGTCGGCCACGCTCTCGACGCTACGGGTGCGGTATTTGTGGCCGCCAATCGTTTGCGGCCACAGGCAGAAGGTACAGCGCGACTTGCAGCCGCGTCCGGTATAGAAGGAAATGTAGGGGTGTTTGAGATAGCCGATGAAATAGTTTTCGATGGTCAGGTCACGCTTGTAGACGGGCGTCACGAAGGGCAGCGTGTCCATGTCCTCCAACAGCGGCCGCTCTTCGTTCTTGCGGATGACTCCATGTTTGTCGCGGTAGATGAGCCCGGGAATGGTGTTCCAGTCGCGGCCTTCGGCGACATCACGGATGGTGAAGTCGTAGTCCTTGCCGGTGACGAAATCGACCGCGTCGGCCTTTTCAAGTTTGGCGCGCGGATCGACGGCAATGTTGGCGCCGACCAGACCGACCTTGATGCCGGGCTTGGCTGATTTAAGTCGCGCGGCGGTGGCGACGTCTGACTTGAACGTCGGCGTGGACGAGTGCAGCACGGCGAGATCGTAATGCTTCGCGTCGTTCAACACCGCCTCGTGGCCGATGCCGTGCGGTGCCGCATCAATCAGCTTCGAATCCGGCACCATGGCAGCGAGTTGAGCAAGCCAGGTCGGGTACCAATAGGACTTGATCTCGCGCCGCGCCTGGTAGCGCGAGCCGGCGCCGCCGTCGAAGCCTTCATAGGAGGGTGCCTGCAGGAATAGCGTGCGCATATTAGGCCCTCATCCCGGGATCAGCGTGCGGTCCGCCAGCCGGTATCGCTGGCCGCGCCAGGTCACGCTTGATCCGAAATAACTTGCGACATGGACCGCAAACGACAAGACATCGCGCAGTGGCAGCAACAGATAAGACGTTGCCGGTACGTTGAAGCGTTGCTCGATGCAGCGGCAGACGACGATCCGGCACACCAGGGCGGCCAGCATCGTAGCGAGGGCGGGCGAGCCGGCGCCCAGCCCGGCGGCGACCAGTGCCAGGGCGAAGGGATGGGTGATGACGCTGCCGGCATAGCCTTGCGGCTCGAGGTTCTTGATGGTGCGGGCCGCTCGCAATTCGGCGGTGAAGAAGTCACGCGCGGAGCGGTCGGCGTACACGTGACCGAGCGCGAAGGACGTCACCGCGACCGTGGCGCCCAGGTTGCGGATGGCCTCGCCGATCGCATAGTCGTCCCAAAGCTGGTCGGCGAAGGCATGGAAGCCGCCAATGCGCTGCAGCATGTGGCGCGACAGCGCGATGCTGGCGCCGAAACACGGCTCGGCCAGTTCGGAGCTCAGGGCGACCATCACATTGGGCAGGAAATGGGCGTTGATGCGAAGGCTGGCGAGTCGTGCCCAAAGGCCGCCGTCGGTGACGCCATGATAGAGGCTGGTGACCGCGCCCACGCCCGGTCGCTGCAATGTACCGACCATTTCGCTGACGAAATTCGGCGACACCTCGACGTCGCTGTCGACCAGGATGAAGGTGTCATGGCGCGCGTGTTGCGCCATGTTGATCAGGTTGGAAATCTTCAGATTGCGACCATGCAAGCGCGGCTCGACATACCATTCGATCCCTTTGCAGGGCGACATGGCGGCCGCCGTCTTGACGGCCTCGAGGGCCGGGTCGGCGCTGCTTTGCAGTCCACAGACGATCTGGATCGGCGCGGCATAATCCTGTTGGCACAAGGCGGTGAGGCGGCGGACGAGATCGGGTTCGCTGCCGCACAAGGGCACCAGAACCGTCACCGGTACCGGGTCGGCTGCCGCGTCTTCGCGCCGCTCGAAGGCGATGGTGATCACGGCGGCCACCAGGAGATAGGCGCAACCGATGATGGCACCGGCGAGAAACAGGTCCGCGCCCGTGTGAATTACTTCGCTCGCACTCAACATGGCCGGCCACGTCCCCGATACGTCGCGGCATTCGCCGCATAACGGTGCTCCAGCACGACGCGCGACAGATAGACGAGCATGCGGTCGCGCCAGAGCACCGGCATCCGAATGGATGCGGGATTGGAGGCCATAACGAGCAAAAACACCAGGATATTTTCGCCGAAACGATGGATAACCCCGCCGTGTGGCTCGACCTCCGTGCTCGGTGCTTCGAAGCCGAAACGGGCGGAGATGCGCGCCAGCTGATCGCTGGCGCCAAAAGTCATGTCGGCGCGGACTACGGCCACGCGGTCGAGCTCGGGCTCCGTCGCCAGATGGCGGGCGAGATGCCGCAACGACATGTCTATTCCGCGACTTATTTGCCGCGCCCAGGCGATGGTCGCGCCGCTTTGCGGAAAGGCCGGCATGTGCTCATTCCACAGATGTAGGACAAGCAACGGATCGCCTGGTTGCACGCGCGTCCCGTCGGATAGCGTGATTCGCTCATGGGCGCAGTCGCGCTGAACGCGGAACAGGCAGTTGTCGTCAGCTGTGTATTCATAGACGCCCTGACGACGGCGCAGCCACCGGTCGAGACCGAACACGGCATGCTCCAGCCAAGGCGTTCTGATCGACTGGGTTGGATGCTCGGGATGCAATGACATTGACTCCGGTCAATCGCCCGAGATATTTACGCGTTTCGCCTTAGTTGGTTCCAACATAGTCCGGCGCCTAGTCGTGCTCCGCATTGCTCCAGTCCAGTGCGGGGGCCAACGCGGGCGTCTGGTTTCCGACATACTGATAGTCGCGGGACCACGGGCGCGGGGCGGGACGGTCGTGGAGCGGCTTGAGAGCCAGCACCTGAGCGACCGATAGCCAGCCGCGGTCGAAGGCGTGCGCCATGCCGGCAAGAAAAATCCGCCAGACCCGATAGCGTTCGCCGCCGGCCAATCTCATAACCTCGTCGCGTCTCGCCTCAAGCCGGCGCAGCCATAACAGTAGCGTCCGCGCGTAATGCGGCCGCAGGTCCTCGATATCAACCGCCTCCAGCCTGCTGCGCCCGATCTCGGTGAGTACGCGGGGCAGGTTGGGTAATTCGCCGCCGGGAAATACATGGCGATCGATGAATTCGCCGCCGGGCGGCCCTTGTGCGCGCCCTTCCGGATCAGTGGCGATGATGCCGTGGTTGAGTGCGGCGCCGCCGGGCTTCAACAGCCGCGCCACGGTGGAGAAATAGACCGGCAGATTTTGCAAGCCGACATGCTCGTACATGCCGACAGAGACGATTTTGTCGAAGGCCTGCGAACCGGGAATGTCGCGGTAATCCTGCAAGCGGATATCGACGCGCCCGGCGAGCCCTTCGGCTGCGATGTGCTCGAGGGCGTATTGGTATTGGGCCGGGCTGTTGGTGATGCCGAGCCCCGTGACGCCATGCCGTTGCGCCGCAGTGCACAATAGGCCGCCCCAGCCGCAACCGATATCGAGCAGGCGCTCGCCTGGCTCGAGCCGCAGCTTGGCGCAAATGTGCTCGATCTTCTGCTCCTGGGCGCGATCGATGTCCTCCGTGCCGGTGCGGAAATAGGCACAGGAATAGGTCATGCTGCGGTCGAGCCAGAGCCGGTAGAATTCATTGGAGACGTCGTAATGGTGTTCGATGGCCGCGGCATCGTTGCGGCGCGAATGGCGGAAGGCGAGCAGGTTCAAAGGCCGTGCGAAGGCCGCGAGGCGCGAGTATCGGCCGATGCGTTCGGCGAGGCCGATGCCGATGTGCAGGATGTCCTCGATGCGTCCATCGACCGCGATCTCTCCCGCGACGTAGGCGTCGCCCAGCCGCGCCATGCGGCCCGTCATGAACGCCCGCATAACGGCCGGGGATTTGATGCGCAGCGTCACTGCCGTCTGGGCGGCGAAATCGAATTGTTCGCCGTCCCAGAAGACGAGCCGCAGCGGCGGCGGATCATCCGCCAGCAGGTTCTTCAGTCGCGACAACAAGCGGCGGCGCAGCGTCATGGCTCTACTCCGTCAAGGCTTCCGGCTCGCGATAGAGCTCGGCCAGCGTCGCCTTGATGGTCAGCGCGACCGGGATCGCCAGGATGACGCCTACGATGCCGAAGAGGACGGCGCCGGCGAGGAAGCAGAACATCACCAGCACCGGCCGCACATAGGCGGCCTTGCCTAAGACGATCGGCCCGAAGAATTCGTCGATGGAAATGCGCAGGACCGTGGCATAGGCGACGTAGGCGATGATATTCCAGGCGCTGCGCGCCTCCTGCACGGCGACGAGGCCGGCGAGGACGGCGGAGGCGGCGGGGCCCACGATCGGGACGATCTCCAGGATGCCCGTGATCAGGGCGAGGAAGACGGCATGGCGCAGGCCGAGGATGAGGCCGAGGCCGATATAGGCGACGATCGAGGCATAGAGCACGACCAGCGCGACGCCGATGAAATAGCGGCGCAGGATCGGATCGAGATCGTCCCATACCCGATGCACGAACGGCCGCGCGCGCGGCGGCACCAGCCAAAACAGGCCCTCAGCGAGGCCGGCGCCGCCGATCAACAGGTAGCCTAACAAGACCACGGTGAGGATGAAGCCGAAGACGCCGGCAAAGCCCAGCCCCAGGAGCGTGGCGACGCGGCCGCTTTCGCCCAGCCAATCGCGGATATTCTGCACCAGATAGCCGGCGGCGGCGCCCGCATCGACCGATTGGCCGAGCAGCGTCACATGCCCCTGGCCCAGCAATTGCCGCGTCAGCGTCGCCAGCGTTCCCTCTAAGTCACTGGCAACACGAGCGAATTCTCGAATGAGCGGGGGCGCGCCGAGAACGCCCAGCAAGGCGGCGATGGCGAGCAGGACGATCAGCGTAGCGACGGCAAAAATCCAGCGCGGCCAATGGGTTCGGCGGGCGAGCCCGTCGACCAGCGGCGTGCACACATAGGCGACGATGCCGGCGAAGACGAAGGGGAACAGGATGCTGCGCACCAAGTAGAGGAAGACCAGGACCATGACCACGATGGCGAGGGCCATGGCGCCCGAGCCGCGCACGTCGCCGACAAGCACAGGGTGCTGGTGCTTGGTCATGGGTAGGTCCGGCCCTTCCAGCGCACCCGGCCGGTCAGGCGCCAGCGCAGGCTGTCGAGCGCCAGCACCCCGCCGACCGAGTAGCCGAGCGGAAACAACAGCCCGTACCAGAGCGGGATCTGGAAATAGGCGGCGCCGGCGAGGTGCAGGCCGAAAATGGCGGCCGAGCCGGCCAGCGCCGGCGCCAGCGCCAGGCAGGCGTCGTGCGAGCCTTGCACGCAGCGCAGTGTATCCAGCATCGGCAAGGCCACCGCGGTCCAGGCCATGACGAAGGTCACCACGGCGGTCGCCAGCGTCGCCGCCGGGCCGCCCAGCATGTGCGTGAGGTTCTTGGCAAAGCCCTCCCACAGCGTCGGCCAGCCCGAATACATGCGGGTACTGAGCAGCTTGCTGCCGTCCTGCAGCAGCACGCGATGGCCGCGCCGCTTGAGCAGGCGGGCGAGCGCCACGTCCTCGTAGAAATCGTCCGCCACCGCGGCATAGCCGCCGGCGCTGTCATAGGCGGCGCGCCGCACCAGCATGAACTGGCCGGTGGCCACCACCTCGTCGCTGTCCGGCGCCTGCACCTGCGACAGGTCCTGCAGGAACGAGAGCAGGTAGAGGCCGCAGGGGATCATCAGCCGCTCGGCGAAACTGCCCAGCCGGTGGCGCGGGGCGAGCGAGAGGCAGTCGATTCCCTCCATCGCGGCGCCGACCGCGCTCGCCAGCAGCAGCGGGCGGGTCCGCATGTCGGCGTCGAGGAAGCATAGCCAGTCAGCCTCCGACGCGGTGGCGGCCCCGGCGGCGAGGGCGTTCGCCTTGCCGTTCCAGCCAGGCGGCAAGGGCGGCGAGCGCATCAGGCTCACGCGCGGATCGCGCCGCGCCACGCCAGCGACGATGGCGGCGGTGTCGTCGCTGGAATCGTCGTCGACCACGGTCACCCACCATCGCGCGGCCGGATAGGCCTGGCGCAGCAGGGAGACGAGGCAGGGCCCGATATTGGCGGCCTCGTTGCGCGCTGGGATCACCACGGCGATGCGGGGGGCGGGGGTGTCGTCCGGCAGCGGGCGCACGGTCAGGCGCGGCAGCACGTTCCTCTGGCGAAAAGCCCGCGAAATCAGCCAGATAACCGCAACAAACCAGAGCAGGGAGAGGAACAGAGTCACGTCAGATCCGTTAAGCCGCCACAAAAAGGTCGAACCCCCTTGGGAGCTAACGCCGGGCCGCAAAAAAGTTCCCGTGGCGGCCGAACCAATCGACAGACGGGGGCATTGACGTTACGGGAACTCATGCGATCTAAAGCCCGGCATCCATGCTGATCGACGCAACAGCAGCACTTTGCTTGGCACTTTGGGTCTGTCTGATCGGCGCCCGGGGTGGCTTCTGGCTGGCCGCGGAACGCGACCAGGACCGGCCGGCGCCGCCGCCCGTCTGGCCCCCGGTGACCGCGGTGATCCCCGCCCGTAACGAGGCCGATGTCATCCGCGCGAGCGTGACCTCCCTGCTGCAGCAGGATTATCCCGGGGCGCTGAGCATCATTGTGGTCGACGACGATTCAAGCGACGAGACCGCCGCCCTGGCGCGCCAGGCGGGCGCCAGCGCGCCGGACGGCCGTGCGGTGACGGTGGTGACCAACCACGGCCTCCCGGCCGGCTGGACGGGCAAGCTCTGGGCGGTGAGCCGGGGCGTGGCGGCCGCCGAAGCGGCGGCGCAACCGCCGGAGCTGCTGCTGCTGACCGACGCCGACATCGCCCATGCGCCGGACACGCTGTCCTGGCTGGTGGCGCAGGCGCGCCGGCGCGGGACCGTCCTGACCTCGCTCATGGCCAAGCTGCGCTGCACGAGCCTGGCCGAGCGCATGCTGGTTCCGGCCTTCATCTTTTTTTTCCAGATGCTCTACCCGTTCCGCTGGGTGGGCCAGCCGCGCGCGCGCACCGCTGCGGCGGCCGGCGGCTGCATGCTGGTCGACGCCAAGGCGCTGCGCGCCATCGGCGGCATCGAGAGCCTGCGCAACGACCTGATCGACGACTGCGGGCTGGCGCGCCGGTTGAAGCGGGTGGGGCCGATCTGGCTCGGCCTGACCGAGCGGGTGCTGAGCCTGCGGCCCTATCCGCATTTCGCCGACATCAGGAGCATGGTGTCGCGCTCCGCCTACGCCCAGCTCCACTATTCGCCGCTCGAGCTTGCCGGCACCGTGATCGGCATGGGCCTGATCTTCGTGGCGCCGCCGCTGTTCGCGCTCGCGGCCGGCGGTGAGGCGCGCTGGATGGGGCTGGCCGCCTACCTCGCCATGGCGCTCGCCTTCCAGCCGGTGCTACGCTTCTATCGCTGTTCCCCCCTCTGGGGCCTCGCCCTGCCGGTCATCGCACTGCTGTATACCTGGTACACGCTGCTTTCCGCCTATCAGCACGCGCGCCGACGCGGCGGCCAATGGAAGGGACGCGTCCATGTCGACGCGCCGAGCCTGCAATGACGGACAGCGCCCAATTGCGGTCCGGCAAGGGCCATACCGACGAGAACTTCCCGGTGGCCTCGCTGCTGATCCGGCGGCGGCACCGCCCGCCGATCCTGGCCTTCTACGATTTCGTGCGCACCGCCGACGACATCGCCGACCATGCGACGCTGACCCCCGCGGAGAAGCTCGCCCGCCTCGACGCGCTCGAGGCAAGCCTCCTCGGCCAGAACGACACGGAGCCGGAAGGCGTCCGGCTGCGCGATGTCCTGCGGCCGCTTGGGCTTTCGCCGCAGCACGCGCAGGACCTGCTGCGGGCCTTCCGCCAGGACGTCACCAAGCTGCGCTACGCCGATTGGGACGAGTTGATCGACTATTGCCGCTACTCGGCCATGCCGGTCGGTCGCTTCGTGCTCGACGTGCATGGCGAGTCGCACGCGACCTGGCCGGCCAATGACGCGCTCTGCGCCGCCTTGCAGATCATCAACCATTTGCAGGACTGCGCCGCCGACTATCGCAATCTCGACCGCGTCTATGTCCCGCTCGATGCGCTCGCCGACCAGGGGCTCGGCGTCGAGGCGCTCGCCGAGCCGAAGGCGAGCCCGGCGCTCGCCGCCTGTCTGCGCGGCCTGACCGGCCGCACCGCGGCGCTGCTCGGGCAAAGCCGGGTGCTACCGGCGCAGGTCGCCGATGCGCGCCTGGCGATGGAGATATCCGCCATCCAAAAACTCGCCGGGCGGCTGATCGATATCCTGCTCGTGCGCGACCCCTTGAGTCAGGGCGTGCATCTGGGCAAGACCAGTATGTTGCTGACCAGCCTCGGCGGCGCCGCGCACGGCCTGCTGCGGCGCTGGTTCACGCGCCGAAGCCTGCCGGCGGCGGGCGCGGGAGTTCTGCGATGACCACGGAAACCGTCAACGGCCACACGCAAGCGCAAAGCCGCGCCCGCAGCAGCTCCTTCTATCTGGCCATGCGCATCCTGCCGAAGCGTCAGCGCGAGGGCATGTTCGAGGTCTATTCGTTCTGCAAGGCGGTCGACGACATCGCCGACGGCGACGCGCCGCGCGCCTGGCGGCTGGCGCAGCTTACCGAGTGGCGCGAGCGCATCGCGGCGCTCTATGCCAGCCGGCCGCCAAGCGACCTCGAGGCACTGGCGCGCGCCGTCGCTCAGTTCGGCTTGCGCCGGGAGGACTTCCTGACCGTGATCGACGGCATGGAAATGGACGCGGTCGAGGACATCCGGGCGCCGAGTTTCGAGCAACTGGACCTTTATTGCGACCGCGTCGCCAGCGCGGTCGGCCGCCTGTCGGTGCGCGTCTTCGGCCTCGAGGACAAGGACGGCCTGCCGCTCGCGCATCATCTCGGGCGCGGGTTGCAGCTCACCAATATCCTGCGCGACATCGACGAGGACGCCGGCGTCGGCCGGCTCTATCTGCCGCGCGAGGCGCTGCGGGCCGCCGGCATCGACTCGAACGATCCGCAATTCGTGGTGCTCGATCCGCGCCTGGGCGTCGCCTGCGAAATCGTGGTCACGCGCGCGCGCGAGCATTTCCGCGAAGCCGACGCCATCATGGCGCGCTGCCCGCGCCGCCTGGTGCGGGCGCCGCGCATGATGGAAGAGGCCTATCAGCAGATGCTGGAAGAGATGATCCTGCGCGGCTGGTCCTGGCCGCGTACCCGCGTGCATGTCAGCCGCTCGCATTTGATCAAGATCGCGCTGCGTCATGCCATCATCTGAGGGGACCGTTCACATCATCGGCGCCGGGATCGCCGGGCTCGCCGCCGCGGTGCGGCTTGCCGGCCGGCGGACCGTGGTCGTGCACGAGGCAACCGCGGTGGCCGGCGGCCGCTGCCGCAGCTATCGCGATCCGGTCACCGGCATGCTGATCGACAACGGCACGCATCTGGTGCTGTCGGGCAATCACGCCGCGCTCGGCTATGCGCGCACGATCGGCGGAGCTGGAGGCCTCACCGGGCCGGACGGCGCCGAATTTTCCTTCGTCGATCTCGCCAATGACCGCCGCTGGACCGTGCGCATCAGCGACGGGCGCTTTCCCTGGTGGGTGTTCGACAAGCGCCGGCGGGTGCCGGAGACGCGCGTCGCCGACTATCTGCCGCTGGCGCGGCTCGCCTGGGCCTCAGACGACAAGCCGCTGCGTCAGGTGATCGACGGCGAGGGCCCGCTCTACCGCCGGCTGATCGCGCCGCTGCTGCTCGCGGCGCTCAATATCGAGCCGCTCAGCGGCTCGGCGCGGCTTGCCGGCACGCTGGTGCAGGAGACGCTGGCGCAGGGCGGCAAGGCCTGCCGGCCGCTGATGGCGCCGGAGGGCGTCGGCAAGGTCTTCGTCGAGCCGGCGCTCGACTATCTTTCCGCACGCGGGGTGACGATCCGCTTCGAGCACGGGCTGCACGGCCTCGACTTCGCCGAGGGGCGCCTGGCGCGGCTCACCTTCGCCGATGGCGCCGTCGAACTCGGTCCCGACGATGCCGTCATTCTGGCGGTGCCGGCCTATGCGGCGGCGGCCTTCGTGCCCGGCTTGCAGACGCCGACCGCGCATCGCGGCATCGTCAACGCGCATTACCAGATCGCGCCGCCGCCCGGCGTGCCGCCCATGCTCGGCGTCATCAACGGCACCAGCGAATGGATCTTCAGCTTCCCCGGCCGCGTCGCGGTGACCGTCAGCGACGCCGGGCGCCTGTTCGACATGCCGCGCGCGGCGCTGGCGCAGACGATCTGGGACGAGGTCGCCAAGGCGTTGCGGCTGCCGGCGACGCTGCCGCCCTGGCAGATCGTGCGCGAGCGGCGCGCCACCTTCGCCGCAACGCCGGAGGAGAACGCCAAGCGGCCGCAGCCGCGCACGCAATGGCGCAATCTGATCCTCGCCGGCGACTGGACCGCCACCGGGCTGCCGGCGACCATCGAAAGCGCGGTGCGCTCCGGCAACCGCGCCGCCGATCTTCTCGGCGCCGACACGAGGGCGGCGGCATGAGCGAGTCCGCCGTGGCAGCCGAGGCGGCGCCGGCCGCCCGCGATCATATCGAGCGCGCGGTGGACGCAGCGACCCGGGCGCTGCTCGCCTGCCAGCGCGACGACGGCCATTGGGTGTTCGAGCTCGAGGCCGATTGCACGATCCCCGCCGAATATGTGCTGCTGACGCATTATCGCGGCGAGGACGTCGACGTCGCGCTGGAGCGCAAGATCGCCGTCTATCTGCGCCGCATCCAGGGCGCGCATGGCGGCTGGCCGCTGTTCACCGACGGCGACTTCGACATGAGCGCCAGCGTGAAGGCCTATTTCGCGCTGAAGATGATCGGCGACGATATCGCGGCGCCGCACATGAAGCGCGCGCGCGAGGCGATCCTCTCACGCGGCGGCGCCATCAACAGCAACGTGTTCACGCGCGTGCTCTTGTCGCTGTTCGGCATCCTGCGCTGGGAAAGCGTGCCGGTGATGCCGGTCGAGATCATGCTGCTGCCGGGCTGGTTTCCCTTCCATATCACCAAGATTTCCTATTGGGGGCGCACGGTCATCGTGCCGCTCCTGGTGCTGCAGACGCTGAAGCCGCGGGCGAAGAACCCGCGCGGTGTCGGCATCGACGAACTGTTCCTGCAGCCGCCGCAGACGATCGGCCCGCCGCACAAGGCGCCGCATCAGAAATGGACGTGGTTCGGCGCCTTCCGGCTGATCGACATCGTGCTGCGCCGCGTCTCCTTTCCCCAGGGGATGCGCCGGCGCGCCATTGCCCGCGCCGTCGATTTCGTGAGCGAGCGGCTGAACGGCGAGGACGGCCTCGGCGCCATCTTCCCGGCCATGGCCAATGCCTGCCTGATGTTCGACGTGCTGGGCGAGACGGCGAAGGCGCAGGTCGCCCGCGCCTCGCTCGACAAGCTCTTGGTGATCAAGGAGGACGAGGCCTATTGCCAGCCCTGCGTGTCGCCGGTGTGGGACACGGCGCTGGTCGCCCATACGCTGCTCGAGGTGGGCAGCGCCGAAGCCAACGAATGCGCGCGGTGCGGCCTGGAATGGCTGAAGCCCTTGCAGGTGCTCGACGTCAAGGGCGACTGGGCGGCGCGGCGGCCGGACCTGCGGCCGGGCGGCTGGGCCTTCCAATACGCCAACGCGCATTATCCCGATCTCGACGACACCGCGGTGGTGGTGATGGCGATGGACCGCGCCCGCCGCGCGGCCGGCGCCGGCGCCGAGTTCGATGCCACCATCGACCGCGCCGTCGAATGGGTGCGCGGCATGCAGAGCGGCAATGGCGGCTGGGCGGCCTTCGACGTCGACAACATCTACGACTATCTCAACAACATCCCCTTCGCCGACCATGGCGCGCTGATCGATCCGCCGACCGAGGACGTCGGCGCGCGCTGCGTCTCCATGCTGGCGCAGCTCGGCGAGACGATCGAGACGAGCGAGGCGGTCCGGCGCGGCGTCGACTATCTCGCGCGCACGCAGATGGCGGACGGAAGCTGGTACGGGCGCTGGGGCATGAACTACATCTACGGCACCTGGTCGGTGCTGTGCGCGCTCAACGCCTGCGGGTTCGACGGCGCACACCCGATGGTGCGCAAGGCGGCGGACTGGCTAACCGCGATCCAGAACCCGGACGGCGGCTGGGGCGAGGACGGCTCGAGCTACAGGCTCGACTACCACGGCTACGAGCAGGCCGCCTCGACCGCCTCGCAGACGGCCTGGGCGCTCCTGGGTCTGATGGCGGCGGGGGAGACCGAGCACGCCGCGGTCGCGCGCGGCATCCGCTATCTCCTCGACCGGCAGGGCGACGACGGCCTCTGGGACGAGGCGCGCTTCACGGCGACCGGGTTCCCGCGCGTGTTCTATCTGCGCTACCACGGCTACCGGAAATTCTTTCCGCTGTGGGCGCTGGCGCGCTACCGGAATGTGATGACCGGCAACGACCGCAAGGTCGCCTACGGGATGTGATCCGGCGCCGCGCCAAACGAAATGCCCGGCGCGAGGCCGGGCATTTGTTAAGGGCTGGATCGTCCGCCTTCGCGGACGATGACGGAGTAGGTGGCGCTATTCCGCGGCTTCCATCGGCACAGGCGCGTCCTTGCTGCGCGCCTTTTCCTCCTGGATCTCGGCGAGCTTGTGCTGCACGTGGCGGGAGAAGACGTATTCCGCCGGACGCTGCTTCGACAGATCGATATCGGGCGCCATCGGCCCGTCGGTCGCAACGCCCTTGCGCAGCTTCATGAGCTTCAGCGGATGCGAGATCGAGTCCATCACCGCGGTCGCCTCGAAGCCGGAATGCACCATGCAGTCGGCGCACTTCTCGTAATTGCCGACGCCGTAGGAATCCCAGTCGGTCTCGTCCATCAGCTCCTTGAAGGTCTTGGCGTAGCCTTCGCCGAGCAGGTAGCAGGGCCGCTGCCAGCCGAACACCGTGCGCGTGGGATTGCCCCAGGGCGTGCACTTGTAGGTCTGGTTGCCGGCAAGGAAGTCGAGGAACAGGCCGGATTGGCTGAACGACCAATTCTTGCCGCCGTTGCCGCGCTTGAAAATGTCGCGGAAGAGCTGCCGGGTCGTGGTGCGGTTGAGGAAGTGCTGCTGGTCCGGCGCGCGCTCGTAGGCGTAGCCGGGCGACACCGTGATGCCGTCGACGCCCATCGCCATGACGCTGTCGAAGAAGCGCGCCATGCGCTCCGGATCGGCATTGTTGAACAATGTGCAGTTGATGTTGCAGCGGAAACCTTTTGCCTTCGCCGCCTTGATCGCCGCGACCGCGCGGTCGTAGGTGCCTTCCTGGCACACCGACTTGTCGTGATCTTGCTTGTCACCGTCGAGATGCACCGACCAGACGAAGTAGGGCGACGGCTCGTAATCCTTCATGCGCTTCTCCATCAGAAGCGCGTTGGTGCACAGATAGACGAATTTTTTGCGGGCGATGATGCCCTTGACGATTTGCGGCAGCTCCTTGTGCAGCAGCGGCTCGCCGCCGGCGATAGACACGACCGGCGCGCCGCATTCGTCGACCGCCTCGAGCGCGTCCTTCACCGAGATTCGCTGGTTCAGGATCTCGTCCGGATAATCGATCTTGCCGCAGCCGGCGCAAGCAAGGTTGCACCGGAACAGCGGTTCCAGCATCAGCACCAGCGGGTAGCGCTTGCGGCCCGCCAGGTGCTGGCGGACGACGTAGCTACCGACAGCTAATTTCTGCAGGAGAGGAATGCTCAAGACTTCCGTCCTTTCCGATCTTGCTGGTGGGTGTAACGTCGAGGAGTTCGACCGGAACACGGAATTCGATCTGCTCGCGCTCGCCCGGCAATGTCGATACGTCGACAGGGCCGATCCTGGCAAGCGCGTCGATGGCGTCCGACACCATGACCTCCGGCGCCGAGGCGCCAGCCGTGATGCCCACCGCCTTGGCGCCGCGCACCCATTCCGGCTTGATCTCGTCGCCTTTGGCGATCAGGTAGGTCGGGGTTCCGGCCTCCTCGCCTATTTCGCGTAACCGGTTCGAATTGGAACTATTTGTTGCGCCGACCACGAAAATCACATCCACAAGCTGGCTGAGCTGTCGCAGGGCGGTCTGGCGATTTTGTGTCGCGTAGCAGATATCCTGGGTGCCCGGCCCCATCACATCGGTGAATCGGCGGTGAATCGCCTGGATTATGCCGCGGGTGTCGTCGACCGAGAGGGTGGTCTGGGTCACATACGAGATCGGGGTGTCGAGGGCGATATCGAGCGCCGCGACGTCGGCCTCCGACTGCACCACATGCACCGGGCCCGGGATCTGGCCCAGCGTGCCCTCGACCTCCGGATGGCCGACATGGCCGATCAGGATGACGCTGCGACCCTTGCGGACGTAATGGCGGCCCTGGCTGTGCACCTTGGTGACCAGCGGGCAGGTGGCGTTGAGGACGTGCAGGTCGCGCTCCTTGGCCTCGGCCTCCACCTTCTTGGCAACGCCATGGGCGCTGAAGATGGTGATGCCGCCGGACGGCACCTCGGACAATTCCTCCACGAACACCGCGCCGCGCGCCCGCAGCGTGTCGACCACCCATTTGTTGTGGACGATCTCGTGGCGCACATAGACCGGCGGCCCGTATTTCTCCAGCGCGCGCTCGACGATCTCGATGGCGCGCACCACGCCGGCGCAGAAGCCGCGCGGCTGAGCGAGAATCACCTTCATGCCGCGCCCCCCCGCAGGCCGGCCGTGCGCGACTGCGCGCCCAGGGCCTCGAAGACCTTGGCGACGATGCCATTGGCGTCGAGACCGGCCTTGGCATACATCGCCGCCGGCGTGTCCTGGTCGATGAACAGGTCGGGGAGGGCCATCGCGCGTACCTTGAAGCCGGCCTGGTCGAGTGCACCGCGGTCGGCCAGCAACTGTAGCACATGCGAACCGAAGCCGCCTACGGCGCCTTCCTCGATGGTGATCATGAGCTCGTGGCTGCGCGCCAGGCGCAGAATCAGCGCCTCGTCCAGCGGTTTGGCGAAACGGGCGTCGACCACCGTGGTCGAGAGCCCGCGCGCGGCGAGTGTCTCGGCCGCCTTCATGCAGTCGCCGAGCCGGGCCCCGAGCGAGACGAGGGCCACCGTCGAGCCTTCCCGCACGACGCGGCCGCGGCCGATCGGGAGCGGCACGCCTTCGGCGGGCCGCTCGAGCCCGAGGCCATTGCCGCGCGGATAGCGCAGGGCGGACGGTCGGTCGTCGATCGCGGCGGCGGTCGCCACCATGTGGACGAGCTCAACCTCGTCGGCGGCCGCCATCAGCACGAAGCCGGGCAGGCAGCCGAGATAGGCGAGGTCGAAAGCGCCGGCGTGGGTGGGGCCATCGGCGCCGACCAGTCCGGCGCGGTCGAGCGCGAAGCGCACCGGCAGGCGCTGGATCGCGACGTCATGCACCACCTGGTCGTAGGCGCGCTGCAGGAAGGTCGAATAGATCGCCGCGAACGGCTTGAAGCCTTGCGTCGCCAGTCCCGCCGCGAAGGTGACCGCGTGCTGCTCGGCGATGCCGACATCGAAAGCGCGGTCGGGGAATTCCTTGGCGAAGATATCGACGCCGGTGCCGCCCGGCATCGCCGCGGTGATGGCGACGATGCGCTCGTCCTTGCGCGCTTCCTTGACCAGGCTTTCGCCGAACACCTTGGTGTAGGCGGGCGGGCCGCCCTGCGGCTTGTTCTGCTTGCCGGTGGCGACGTCGAACTTGACGACGCCGTGATACTTGTCGGCGGAATTTTCCGCCGGCGCGTAGCCCTTGCCCTTTTGCGTGCGCACATGCACCAGGATGGGGCCGTTCTCGGCGTCGCGCACATTGGCCAGCACCGGCAGCAACTGGCTGAGGTCGTGGCCGTCGAGGATGCCGATGTAATAGAAGCCGAGCTCCTCGAACAAGGTGCCGCCGGTGACGAAGCCGCGCGCCAGCTCCTCGGCTTGCACGGCCTTGTCGCGGATGAAACGCGGGAAGTGGTCGGCCACCTGCTTGCCGAAATCGCGCAGCGACAGGAAGGCCGGGCTCGACAACAGGCGCGCGAGATAGTTCGACATGGCGCCGACCGGCGGGGCGATCGACATTTCATTGTCGTTGAGGATGACGATGAGGCGCCGGTCCATGGCGCCGGCATTGTTCATGGCCTCATAGGCCATGCCGGCAGAGATGGCGCCGTCGCCGATGACGCAGACCACATTGTTGTGGCCGCCGGCGAGATCGCGCGCCACCGCCATGCCAAGCCCGGCGGAGATCGAGGTGGATGAATGCGCGGCGCCGAAGGGGTCGTATTCGCTTTCGGCGCGCTTGGTGAAGCCGGACAGGCCGCCGCCCTGGCGCAGGGTGCGAATGCGGTCGCGGCGGCCGGTGAGAATCTTGTGCGGATAGGCCTGGTGACCGACGTCCCAGATCAGCTTGTCGACCGGGGTATCGAACACATAGTGCAGCGCCACGGTCAGCTCGATGACGCCCAGGCTGGCGCCGAGATGGCCGCCGGTCGCCGCCACCGCGTCGATGGTTTCCGCGCGCAACTCATCGGCCACCTGCTGGAGCTCGGCCGGATCCATCTGGCGGAGATCCGCGGGACTTTTGATGCTGTCGAGAAATGGACGCGGTTGTGCCGTGGCAGCAAACGAACTTTGCATATGACGCTAGTCCCTTCACACTTGGGAGGCGCGGAGCCGTTTTTTGCCCCCATCCGCACCTTGAGACGCCGCCCATCCCAGGGAATTTCCACTGGGCCCCAGTCCTCGATAATTGCACGCAGGCAAGAATGGTTCCAAATCCGCGCGGAATAAACGGGCAAACGGTGCGCAGCGGATTGGCAAATAGCCCGCAATATGGGCCGCGCGACAAGGGCTCGGCGGGTGCCGCCAGCGGGTAGCAGCCTGGCGGACCGCGCATAGTGCGATTCAGGTAACAAAATCAGTCTGTTGGACGATCAGCCGCCGCGCGCGCCGCCGCCGCCATTGGTCGCCTGCACCCGCGCCTGCAGGCGCATGAGAAAATCGAGCAGGGATCTGCGCTCGCTGGCGCTGAAACCCTGCAGCAGGCTGCGCTCGCGCGCGGCGGCCAGCGCCACGATGCGGTCGTGCAGCGCCACCCCCTTGCGGGTCAGCGCGACGCTCTGCCGGCGCTGATCGGTCGCATCAGGCCGGATGTCGATCAGACCGCCGCCGGCCAGCGCGCGCAGGCTGCGGCTGACCGCGGCCTTATCGAGCCCGGTGGCGGCCGAGATGCGGACGGCACTGATCCACGGCTCGCTCGCCAGCATGGCCATGATGCGCCAGTCGGTGATGCCGACGCCGAAGCGCGGGCGGTAGGTGGCCGAGGCACTGTTGGAAATCTTGCCGGCGAGAAACGTGAAGTAGGCGGGAATGTAGCGATCGAGATCGAGCGCATGCGCCGACATGCGCGCCGGATCCGCGCTGTCACGCGGGCCGGACCGGCGCTTGGGCTCGCCGCTCATGCGCCCCCCGGCGTGGGCAGCGCTGCGGGTGCAGGTCCCTGAAATCTCTGGCTGTCGGGGTGGGCAATCGGCGTGGGCATTTTGCGCGGCGGAGAAATGGGCAGCCCAGGCGCGGGCCTATGTCGCCCGATAGCGGATTTATCGCACAAGATCGTTGACATGTCAACAAGTCGACGCCTGCCGCCGGTGTTATGAGCGAGCCTAGGAGACTACGAACAAGGATGCCGGCAACGCGCGACCGTCAATGTCGCCGCCGCCGGCCGAAGGGCGCAGGATGCAAGCGCTGCGACATTGGAGCGTGCGCCACGCCGCCGGGCTCAAGCGCGTCTATGACGGCTTCGCCCGCGCGCTACCCTATTTCGACCGCGCCACGCGCCTGCTCGGCCGCGCGCGCAGCGAGCGCCTGCTCACGCCGATCGAGCGTGTCACCAAGGAATTGTTGTTCGATTGCCGCATGTGCGGCCAATGCGTGCTCTCCTCGACCGGCATGGCCTGCCCGACCAATTGCGCCAAGCAGATGCGCAACGGTCCCTGCGGCGGCGTGCGCGCCGATGGCACATGCGAGGTGATCCCCAGCATGCGCTGCGTCTGGGTCGAGGCCATCGCCGGACGCAAGGCGATCGCGCAAGGCAAAGCCGAAAACGCGCCCATGCTGGCGCCGATCGACCGGCGCCACGACGGCCGCTCCTCCTGGATGCAGGTGATCGCCGGCAATGAGCCGGCGACGACGGTCACGCCGACGACTTCGACCCGTGAGCGCGCGGCGCAAGTGGACGCGCCCTATGAACACGTGGCGCAAGAGCATACCGCCTATCGTTTCGAGCGGGCCTGCCGCTCCGGCCGCCTGGTCGTGACGGTGGAAGTGGCGCCGCCCGATTCCGCCAATCCGAGCGGCTTCATCGAGCGCGCGCGCCGCTTCAAGGATCTCGCCGATGCCGTCAACATCACCGACGGCCCCGGCGGCAACTGCCATATGTCGAGCGCGGCGGCCGCCGCGATTCTCGCCGTGCACGGGCTGACGCCGATCGGCCAGATGGCCTGCCGCGACCGCAACCGCATCGCCATGCAGGGCGACCTGCTCGGCATGTCCGCGCTCGGCGTGCGCAACGTGCTCTGCCTCACCGGCGACGATGTCAGCCAGGGCGACCAGCCGCAGGCCAAGCCCGTGTTCGACCTCGACTCGGTCTCGCTCCTGCGCATCGCGAGCGACATGGTCGAGCGCTCGGTCTTCGCCTCCGGACGCAAGCTCGACGTGGCGCCCAATCTCTTCCTCGGCGCAACCGCCAATCCCTTCGTGCCGCCCTATGGCGAGCGCGTCGCCAATCTCGCACTGAAGATCGAGGCCGGCGCCCGCTTCATCCAGACGCAGTTCTGCTTCGAGCCGGAACTGCTCGCCGCGTTCATGCGCGAGGTGCGGGCGCGCGAATTGCACAAGCGCGCCACCATCATCGTCGGCGTCGGCACGCTGGCCAGCGCCAAGGCGCTGCGCTGGATGGGCGAGCACGTGCCGGGGGTGCGCGTGCCGGAGCGCGTGATCGCGCGCGTGGCCGGCGCGGCCGACCCGCGCGCCGAGGCGAAACGCATCCTGATCGAGACCATCCACGCCGTCGCCGAGATCGAAGGCGTCGGCGGCGTGCATCTGATGGGCCACAAGAACGAGCGCCTGTTGGCGGAGACGATCGTCGAGGCCGGCCTGCGCCGGCCGCAGGCCGAACCCATGCCGGCCTGAGCAGCGAATTCATGCGGGAGGAAGTGTGACATGAGCGACATGACGGAGCAGGAAAAGAACCTGGTCGAATGGCTGGCGGACATGAAGGAGGACGAGGCCTTCGAGCTTGCCCGGCGCATGCTGCTGGAGGAGGGCGCCAATCCGATGCGCGTGCTCGAGCTCTGCCGCAATGCCATGGACATCGTCGGCAAGCGGTTCGAGCAGGGCGAGTATTTCCTGCCCGAGCTGGTGCTCGCCGGCGAGATGCTGGAGAACATCGGCGCCATCGCCAAGCCGCTGATCAAGCAGGGGCCCGGCGGCGAGCCGAAGAAGCTCGCCAAGGTGCTGATCGGCACCGTGCACGGCGACCTGCACGACATCGGCAAGAACATCGTTACCTTCATGCTCGACATTAATGGCTTCGAGGTCAAGGACATCGGCGTCGACGTGCCGGTGTCGATGTTCCTCGACGAGATCAACGACTACAAGCCCGACATCGTCGGCCTGTCCGGCTTCCTCACGCTCGCCTTCGACTCGATGAAGGAGACCATCGAGGCGATCGACGGCGCCGGCATGCGCGAGCGCATCAAGATCATGATCGGCGGCGGCCAGGTGGACGACGCAGTGTGCAACTACACCGGCGCCGACGCCTTCGGCACCAATGCGGTCGATGCCGTCTCGCTGTGCAAGGGCTGGATGGGGGTGGCGGCATGAACGCGCAAACCCAGACGCCGGACGCGAAAGCCGCCTACGACAAGCGCTGGCAGCGCGTGATGGACTGCGTCAACTTGAAGACGCCGGACCGCATGCCGACGGCGATGTTCTGCACCTTCTGGCTCGCCAAGCTCGGCGGCATCAGCCATCGCGAGCTGATGTACAATTCGGAAAAGGCGGCCGAGCTCGGCGAGCGGGCGCTGATCGAGCTCGAGCCAGACGTGCACAATCCGCTGCTGCTCAACACGGCGGCCGGGCCGGTGCTGGAAGCCGTCGACTACAAGCAGTTGATCTGGCCGGGGCACGGCGTGCGCGACGACCAGCCTTATCAGTATCTCGACCGCGAATACATGAAGGCGGACGAGTACGACGAGTTCATCGAGGACCCGACCGGTTATTACCTGCGCAAATACCTGCCGCGCGTGTGCGGTGTGTTCGAGGGCTTCGAGGAATTCCCCGACCTGCCGGGCCTGCATTATTTCCGCCTGGTCGGCGGGGTGCGCGGCTTCGGCCGGCCCAAGCTGCGCGCGGCGCTCGAGCGGGTGCTCAAGGCCTGCGACGAGGTCGACCGCTTCGCCGAGCAGCACCGCGCCTTCACCGAGCGCATGACCGCGCTCGGCTTCCCGACCTCGCATATCAGCACCTCGGTCGCACCCTACGACCTGGTCGCCGATTACTTCCGCGGCGCCACCGGCACCATGAAGGACCTCTACCGCAAGAAGGACAAGCTGCTGCAACTGCTCGACAAGGCCTGCACGTTCCTGACGCGGCAGACGATCAACTGGTCGCGCGCCTCCAAGCATCCGATCGTGTTCTTCCCGATCCACTGGGCGCCCGACAACTTCATGTCGCAGGAGCAGTTCAAGACCTTCTGGTGGCCGACGTTCCGCCAACTGATGCTCAATCTGATCGACGCCGGCATCATCCCCATGCCGCTGTGGGAAGCCGACTGCTCGAAGCGCCTGGAAGTGATCCGCGACATCCCGCCGGGCAAATGCATCTACTGGTTCGAGCGCACCGACATGGTGCGCGCCTTCGAGGTGCTCGGCGACGTGGTGGCGCTGCGCGGCAATATCTCGCCGTCGCTGCTCACCACCGGCCAGCCGGAGGAGGTCGATGCGGCGGTCAAGCATCTCGTCGACAATGTCTTCAACAAGGGCGGCAAGCTCATCCTCGACGCCGCCTTCGGCATTCCCGACGAGACGCCGGTCGCCAACGCGCGCGCCATGTACGCGGCCGCGCGCAAATATGCGAGCTAGCGCATGATCCCGAAAAGTGGAAGCCGGTTTTCGGAAAAGATCATGCGCAGAGAAAACTAGGGGCAGAGCATGCCGCAGATCGACAGCCGGACGCTGCTGCGCGAGGTGCGCACCGAGGAGGCGCTGCACGGCGCTTTCCCGGCGCGCGAGCGCTATCACCGCGAGGCCGAGGACCTGGTGGCGCGCGAGAGCCTGATCGCGCCGGCGTTCAGTTTCGCGTTCGCCGAACTGGAGGCGCCGGCGGCCGAGACGCTGCAGGTCGGCGGCGAGCGTCTCTTTGCGCCGCGCATGCTGCCCGAGACGGGCGAATTGACCGCGCTCGCCTGCGGCGTGGTCACGCTCGGCGACGCCCTGGAGCGGCGCATCACGTCGCTGTTTGCGGAGAAATGCTATTCGCTGGCGCTCGCCCTCGACGATATCGGCAACCGGCTCCTGCTCGCGGCGACGCGGCGGGCGCAGGACCGCATGCTGGCCGAGGCGCGCAAGCGGAAGCTGAGCATGGCTGGCGAACTGCGCCCGGGCGATCCCGGCCTCGCCTTGCAGACGCAAGGCCTGGTGCTACGGCTCGCCGATGCGGGCGCGATCGGCGTGACGGTGACGCGCGGTCATGCGCTCAAGCCGGTCAAGTCGATCTCCATGGTGCTCGGCGTCGGCATCGATCTGCCGCCGGCGCGCTGGTCGCGCTGCGACGAATGTCCCTCGCGCGGGTCTTGCCGGGTCGCTAATTGCGCGACGCAACCGGCGGCCTGAGAGGCGGCGAGCGGGGAGGGTGATGCCGGAACCAGTGCTCAGCTTCCCGCAGCTCGACCGCCGCATCGAAATGCTGGCCGGCGAGACCATCTTCCACTGCGCGCGCCGCAACGGCTTGCGCATCGTCGGCGCTTGCGGCGGGCGCGGCACCTGCGGCTCCTGCTCGGTGTTGGTCGTTGACGGCGAGGTCAAGCATGCCAACGGCCATGTGATCGCGGCGCAGGAGGAAGCGGCGCGCCGCCGCCGGCCGCGCTGGCTGCGCGCCTGCCAGCTCGTGCCGCTCGGCGACTGCACCCTGGAGGTCGCGGATCGCTCTCTGGCGCCGGTGGTGCGCGCCGATATCGAAACCGGCGACCATGTCGAGATGCTGCCGCTCGATCCGGCGGTTATCAGCCATGACGTCGGCGTGCCGGCGGCGACGCTGACCGACATGCATTCGGATGCCGACCGGGTGGCCGAGGTCTTGCCCTTCGCGACGCTTGATCTCGAAGCGGCTCGGCAATTGCCGGCACTGCTGCGCGCCCACAATTGGTCCGCGCGCGTGCGACTGCGCGGCGATGAGGCGATCGACGTCGCCGCGCCCGGCAGCCGCACGCTCGGGCTCGCCGTCGATCTCGGCACCACCAACATCGCCGGCTTCCTGGTCGATCTGGCGAGCGGGCAGCGCCTCGCCAGCCTCGGCATCGAGAACCCGCAAGTCTTCTGGGGCGCCGACGTCATCAGCCGCATGAACTTTGCCATCGGCGGGACGGCTCCGGCGAAAGAACTGCGCGAGGCCGCCGTGACCGCGCTCAACGCATTGGCGCACGACCTGTGTCGCGCGGTCGGCGCCGCGCCGGCCGAGATCGTCGATGTCGCCATCTGCGGCAACACGGCAATGCATCATCTGCTGCTCGGCCTGCCGGTGCGGCAATTGGGACGGGCGCCGTTCGTCGCCGCGACGCGCGAGGCGCTCGACCTGAAAGCGCGCGATCTCGGCTTGGCCGTCGCGCCGGGCGCCTATGTGCATCTTGCCGCCGCTATCGGTGGCTTCGTCGGCGGCGACCACGTGACCGCCCTTCTCGCCACCGAGCCGCATTGGCAGGCCGCGACCACCAGCCTGGTGATGGATATCGGCACCAACACCGAGATCTCGCTGATTCACCGCGGCGAGATCCTGACCGCGTCTTGTCCCTCCGGTCCCGCGCTGGAAGGCGGCCATATCTCCTGCGGCATGCGCGCGGCGGAAGGCGCCATCGAGCGCGTCACCTTCGTCGACGATGCGCTGAAGATCGCCACCATCGGCAAGCACCGGCCGGTCGGCCTCTGCGGCTCCGGCGTGCTCGACACCATCGCGGCGTTGCGCGCCGGCGGATTGCTCGACGCGCGCGGCCGCTTGAGCGGGGTGCATCCCGCCATCGTCGAGACCGAGGGGCTGCGCGCCGTGGCGCTGGCGCCGAACGTGTTCTTCACCCAGCACGACGTGCGCGCGGTGCAGCTCGCCAAGGCGGCAATCGCCGCCGGCATCGAATTGCTGCTCGCCGAGGCGCGCCTTGCCGAAGCCGACATCGAGCGCGTCATCATTGCCGGCGCTTTCGGCGCCTATATCGATGTGGCCAGCGCCATCGCGGTCGGCCTGTTGCCGGCGCTGCCGCGCGAGCGCTTCGAGCAGGTCGGCAATGCCGCCGGCCTCGGCATCCGCCAGATTCTGACCTCGCGCGCGGTGCGCGACAAGGCGCGCGCGCTCGCGCGACGCTGCCGCTATGTGGAACTGAGCACGCGCGGCGGCTTCCAGAAAGTCTTCCTCGACAATATCGGCTTCAAAGCCCAGCCCCAGGCGCGGAGAGCATCGTGACAGACCAAAGCCATTTCAATCTCATCATCATCGGCGATCGCATCAATCCAGGCTTCAAGCCGACGCGCGTGCTGGTCGACAATCACGACCTCACCGGCATTCAGGCGCTGGCGGTGCGGCAGGTGGAAGCGGGCGCGCGCTTCCTCGATGTCACCATCGGCCCGCTGGGCGTGACCAACCATGACTATCTCGCCGAAACGATCCGCGCCATCCAGGCGGCGGTGACGGTGCCGCTGTGCATGGACTATCCCGATCCCAAGCTGCTGGACGTGTGCCTGAAGGCCTACGACCGCGCGCGCGCCAATGGCGCTGCGCCGTTGATCAATTCGATCACCGAGCATCGCTGGAACATCATGGACCTCTACAAGCCCTACGGGCCGTTCAAGGTCATCGTCATGGCGTCCGAGCGGGTCGAGAACGGCGTCGCCAAGGCCAACACCACGCCGGAGGAATTCGCCTCGACCGCGCGCCGCGTCGCGCTGCGGTTGACGAGCGAATACGGCCTGGCGATGGACGACATCTTCCTCGACATTTCGGTGAGCGCGGTTGTGGCCGACACCAAGGGCCTGCATCGGGCAACGCTTTCCGCCATCAAGGCCATCCGCCAGGATCCCGAGCTGGCCGGCATCCACATCATGGGCGGGTTGACCAATATCGGCCAGCAATTGCCGCCCAAGGCCGCCGACGGCTCCGACTTGAAGCTCGCGCTCGAATGCGCCTTCCTGACATTGGCGGTGCCGCTCGGCTTCGACGCGGTGCTGGCGACGCCCTGGCGCGAACTCAAGCCGCTGCCGGAGGACAATTACGTGCTCATGGCCTACAAGAATTTTTTGGAGCAGTCGGGCTCGAACGCGCTACGCGCGGTGCGCAAATTTTATCGGGCGTGAAGGTCGCGTTCGTCGCCGCAGGCATGGCATGCTCCCTCTCCCCGCGCCGGAGAAAGGGTGGCGGCGAGGGGCCCAGCTTGTGTCCTCATAAATCCGGTTCGCCGAGGGCGGCGACCATTCTTTCGCCGGTCCGGGTGCCGCGGAGCGGCCGTTTCCGCGCCGGCGTCTGTCTTGTCAGAACCAGGGGAACGCGCAATAATTCCCTTGAATTGGGGTCGTCTGGGGATTCCTAAGTTATTGGGACAATCATAGAAATTTTCCAGTTCCGTTATGTTTTGCAAACGCCAAAGACGAAATCTATCGCGCTCAGACCCGATGTCAGCAATCGGTCTCTAATTGCATAATAATAAGTCAACCTTGGGGAAGCGGAAATGGCCATCGACAGCAAAAGCCGAATTTTAGTCGTGGACGATAGCGGCACGGTCCGAGGTATTGTTCGAAAGCTCTTAACGGAATTGGGGTTCGTTGACATTGACGAAGCGATCGACGGCAAATCTGCACTCTCAAAGATAAAAGAAACGCCTTATGGTCTGGTGATTTCAGATTGGAATATGGCGCCGATGAATGGCCAGGCGCTGCTCGAGCATGTGCGCAGCCAGAAAGAATTCGAGAATCTTCCTTTTATCATGATGACTGCCGATTCCACGCCGGACAAGATTGTCGATGCAAAATATGCTGGGGTTAGCTGTTTCATCATCAAGCCGTTTGGCGCGGACGCGCTCAAGGCCAAGATTTCGCAAATCGACACCAATTAATTGTGCGAGCGATATGGAGTCGGTGGGTGGTCGGCGCGCAGGACCGGGTCGGCTCGGCTGGGCAGAAAGCGGAAGACGGCGGCAGCAGAGGGGTCACGTTGAGTGAACGATGCCGCCAAGAAGCGATCGCAACGCGCCTGTTTCAGCCCGCATTTCTTGCTTGATCGCGTTTCCGGACGGCGAACCGGTTTCCACTTCGCCTGGAAACGCTAAAGCGCTCTCGGCCTGTCGCGACGCGCCCCGTGCTCAGTCCGGATCGGCCGTGATCGCCCGGCGCTCGATCTCGACCAATTCCGGATAATCCACCCAGATATTGTTGACGCCCGTGGTGGGGTCGACCTTTTCCCCCGGCATCGGCATGGCGAGCGCGCGTGTCGCCAGATCGGGATCGCCGGTGAGCTGCGGCGTATGGCTTTCCACCATCAGGCAGCCGGCGGGCGAGCGCACCCAGGTCCAGTGCACCAGGTTGCGCGGCACGCGCACGATGTCGCCCTTGACGCAGCGGAAGCCGTCCTTGTCGATGAAGAACCAGATCTCGCCGTCGAGTACGTAGTTCCATTGTTCGGAGTCGTGGCGGTGCGGGCGCGAATGATAGCCCTTCTCGCGCCGCGCGATCATCAGCCCGGTGTCGCTGCCATAGACCATCTTCACGCTGATGGTGGAGGGCGCCTCCTGGCTGGGCGGCGTCACGTGCATCTGCGGCACGTCCTCAAGATTGACGCGATAGGGCACTTTCACGGCTGCAGTCATGTCATGTCCTCGTACGTGTTGGGATCCGGCTCAGCGCCGGTGAACCCGGTGTTCGATGCTGAGTAGAATGGCGTTGGCGCCGGCGGCGAAGGCGAACAGCAGCACGGTCAACGCCATGATGTCGGTCACCTTGTGCGCCTCCATGGCGCGGATGAGGATGAAGCCGACGCCGCGATCGGACGCGAACAGCTCGCCGATCAGCGTGCCGAGCAAGGTGGTGGCAAAGCCGATGCGCAGGCCGGTGATGATCTCCGGCAACGCCGCCGGCAGGAACACGGTGCGGACGGCGGTGAGCGGGGAGAGCCGCAAGACCCGCGCCGTCTTGAGCAGTACCGGGCTCGTGTTCTTGATGGCGCCGATGGTGAACAGCGCGACCGGGAAGATGCCGTGCAGCGCGCCGAAGGCGATCTTGGCCGAGATGCCGAGGCCGAAGAGCAGCAGGATCACCGGATAGAGCGTGATCTTGGGGATGGAATAGAGCGAGGAGAGGATCGGCTCGCCGACTTCGCCGGCGAAGCGGTTGACGCCGAGCACCAGGCCGATGACGACGCCGCCGAACAGGGCGATGATGCAGGCATAGAGGAAGGCGATGCCGGTCGCCTCGACATGGCCCCAGAAGATGCCGCTGTCGAGAAGCTCGCCGACGCGCTCGAAGGTCGGCAGCGGCGGCGACAGCGCTTCCGGGCCCGCCCACCAGTACAGGCCGATCCAGACGACCAGCACGACGGCCGCCAGCAGCGCATAATCGAGGATGCGGATGCGCGCGCTCATGTCGGCCGATACCAACGTTTGTGCAGCGACTGTTCCAGCGCGCTGAGCAGCTCGTTGATGCCGGCGGCGAAGGCGAGGATCAGCACCAGCAGCGCGTACATGGTGGCATTGTCGAAGTTGTTGTAGGCAAGCGCGACGCGGCGGCCGATGCCGGCGGTGGCGAGGATGAATTCGCCGGCGATGATGCCGATGATGCTGTAGGCGACGGCAAGCCTCAGGCCCGTCATCAGATGCGGCGCGGCCGCCGGCAGCTTCAACAGCAGCGTGGTGCGCAGCGGATCAAGCCGCGCCACCCGCGCGACCTTGAGCAGCACACGGGGGATGCGGTCGAGGGCGACGACGGTGGCGACGATCATGGCGACGATGCCGAAGAGGGCGCCCATGACGATCAGCGACAACGGGCCGATGCCGAAGAACACGATGAGCAGGGGATAGAGGATGAAGGTGGGCACGGCGTAGTAGGACGTGAAGATCGGATCGAGCGCGCGGCGCAAGCGCGGCAGCGCATGGACGATGAGGCCGATGAGGAAGCCGCCGATGACGGAGATGGCCACCGCCGAGGCGATGTTGATCAGCGTGTAGCTGACGTCCGGCCAGAACCAGGATTTCTCCACCGCGATCTCGCCCAGCGCAATCACCATCTGCGAGGGCGGGATCATGGTCAGCCGGTTGATGATGCCGGCGCGGCAGAGGATTTCCAGCGCGATCACCGCGCCTCCGATCAGCCCGATCTGCCACAGACGCGCGCGGCTCATGTCGTGCCCATCGCCTTGCGCGATTCCTCGCGCAGCAGCGCCCACAGCCGCGCGGTGAAGGCGCCGAAGGCGGGGTCGGCCACGAGGGCGGAATCGCGGTCGCGCGGCCAGTTGGTGGGAATGACGTCGATCAGCCGCCCGGGGCGCGCCGACATCACCGCGACGCGGTCGGACAAGAGCGCGGCCTCGTCGAGCGCATGCGTGATCAGCATCACCGTGGCGTCGGTCGCCCGCCACAGCCGCAGCAGCTCCTCGCCCATCAAGAGGCGGGTCTGCTGGTCGAGCGCGCCGAACGGCTCGTCGAGCAGGATGATACGCGGGCGCAGCACGAGCGTGCGCGCGATGCACACCCTCTGCCGCATGCCGCCGGACAGTTGCGACGGGTAGGCGGAGTGGAAGGCGGTGAGCCCCATGAAGGAGATCGCGTCCTCGACCCGCCGCTTGACCTCGGCCGATTCCAGCCCGGCGCGCCGCACGCCGAAAGCCACGTTGTCCCAGACATTGAGCCAGGGAAACGAGGCGTCCTCCTGGAACACGACGCCGATGCCTTCCGCCACGGAGCCGGCGACCGACTGGCCGTCGATCTCGATATCGCCCTCGCTCGGCTTGACCAGGCCGGCGAGGATTTCGAGCAGCGTGGTCTTGCCGCAGCCGGACGGCCCGACCACGCTGAGGAATTCGCCCTGGCGAAAATCGAAATCGATCGGTCCGAGCGCATGCACGGCCGGATGGCCGGCGCGGGGCGGGTAGGTCTGCGAGACCCCGCGCAGCTTGATGTGGACCGCGGCATCGGCCGCCGCGCCTGTCGGCGCCACGGCCTCATTGCGGGAGCGTGCGGCGAGCTTGCTCATAGTTTGTGGCGCAGGTCCTTATCGAGATATTCCTGGTCGATCAGCGCCGACCAGTCGACCGGCCCTTTCAACTCGCCCACCGAATGCAGGCCGTCGAGCACGGCGTCGAGGCCTTCCTTGGAGAATTCGCCGTTATTCCAGTGATGCCATTTGTAGTATTTGGGCAGGATGGCCTGGGCCTCGGCGAGCTTGACGTTCCAGTGCTTGGCGTAGACCTCGGCCGCCTGCTTTTCGTGCGCGTAGATGTATTCGACCGCCTTGCGGTGGATCTCGACGATCTTGCGCACGATGTCCGGATGCGCCTTGGCGTAGTCCTCGGTGGTCACGCCGACCGACCAGGAGAATTTCGGGTAGTACTGCCAGGCGTAGAACAGGATGTGGTAGTCCTTCGGATGCAGCGTCATGCGCGGATCGTTGAGCGGCGCCGCCGCCACCGCGCCCTGCGCCAGCGCGGTCAAGGCCGGCCCCAGGCCGCCGAGCGGCAGCGCGGTCACCTTGTCGGTCAGGCCTTCCTTCTTCAGCGCGTAGCGCACGATCATCTCGGTGGTCGAGCGCGGATTGGTATAGGCGATCTTCTTGCCCACCAGGTCCTTGATCGTGTTGACGCCGGAGCCGGGCTTGGAGGCCCAGGCCAGTTCGCCGACATGGTTCGATGCCGCGTAGATGATCTTGAGCTTGACGCCGCTCCGCGCCGCCGCCAGCGCCACCGAGGTGGAGACCTCGCCCACCGGGATTTCGCTGGCCAGCAGGTTGCGCATCGAGGTGCCGCCGCCGGAGCCGGCGGTCACGCCGTCGATGGGCAGCCCGGCCGCCTTGAACATGCCCTTGTCGAGCGCCACGGCCCAGGGCAGCGTGGCGATGATGCGCCCGTATTGGGTGATGGTGATCTTGGCGGCCGAGGCGGGCGTGGCCGCGAGCGCGGTTGCAACCGCAATGGATGCGAGCGTAGCGTTGAAACGCATGGATGTCCTCCCTGCCCACGGCCGCCGGAACGGGGCGTGGATATTTCCCAACTGTTTTTGACGGAACCGGACTGTTGGATGTTCCGGCCGTTGGTTTGCGCGCAAGGCTACACCGACATCGTTGATAATCCAACTATCCTCGCCTAATCTTTGCGCGGGAAACGACAGCCAGGGAGCAAAAAGATGAAAATCGTGCAAGGCGATTCTGTGCCGGAGGTCGTCCGCCAATTCCAGCATCGCCAGGGCCAGTTCATCCACCGCAAGCTCGCCACCGGCGAGCCCGGCACGCCCGGCAATTTCGCGCTCGAACTGGTGCGTACCACCGACGACTTCTTCTCCCCACGGCACAAGCACAATTTCGATCAGTTTCGCTACCAGGTCGAAGGGGAGTTCGACTTCGACCGCAATGGCAAGATGAAGCCCGGCATCATCGGCTATTTCCCGGAAGGCACGCCCTACGGGCCGCAGTCCTCGGACGTCGTTTCGATCACCCTGGTGCTGCAGTTCGGCGGCGCCAGCGGCAGCGGGTACATGACGCAGGAGGAGATGGAGGCGAGCACCGCCGAATTGAAGAAGTTCGGCCGCTTCGAGAAGGGCGTCTACCGCCGCAACGAGGACGTCGAGGGCAAGCGCAACATGGACGGCTACCAGGCCGTGTGGGAGAACGTGAACAAGCGGCCGATGAAATATCCACAGCCGCGCTACAACGATCCCATCATGATGAACCCGGCGCATTTCGACTGGGTGCCGGTCGAGGGCGCGCCCGGCGTCTATGACAAGCTGATGGGCGTGTTCAGCGAACGGCGCTGCGCGGCGCAGTTCCTCAAGCTCGACCCGCGCGCGCAGTACAAGGGCCACGGCCGCGGCATCTATTTCGTGCTGAGCGGTAGTGGCAAGGTTGCCGGCCAGGACTATCGCCGCTTCACCACGGTGCATTGCGAGGACGGCGACGACCCGGTGTTCGCCGCCGACGGCGAAACCGAAATCCTCATGCTCGGCCTGCCCAAGCTCGGCAGCGCCGTGCCGCAGGCGGTGGCGGCGCAGTAGGTGTCGCTGCGCCGCGCCTGGACGGGTGCTCTACGAACCCGGCACCGCAACGTCGCTTGCTTGGCGGCTGCTTCGCTGGCTTGGGAAATGAACGTCAGGCGCCCATAACTCGATTTCGACCGGTCGTTTTTGCCACATAGAGCGCGCGATCGGCAGCGGCGACTGATTTCTCCGGCGTATCATTGGCGCCGTCCAATATTGCAACCCCGAAGCTCGCTGACACAAATCTTTCCACGCCATTGACATTAAACGGCCTGGAAGCGATCTCACGGCGCAAACGTTCGGCCGTGGCCATGGTTTCCCTCATCGTGGCGTTGTGAACGAGTAGCAGAAATTCCTCTCCGCCATATCGACCGATCTTGTCGGGCTCTCTCAAGCACGCCGTTAAACGTCGCGCAAACTCGACCAATACGGCATCGCCGGCAGGGTGCCCGCCCTCGTCATTTATTGTCTTGAAGTGATCAATATCCACCATGATTACCCCGCAGGAACTTCCCGATCGTGTGGTGGCTACACAAGCTGCGTGCAGCGCTCTCATGATCGCGCCGCGATTGAACGTACCGGTTAGCGGGTCCCGGTTGGCGGCAACTTCCAGTATCTGGCTTTCGGCCAACAGTTGCTTATTGCGATCGACAATTTGCTGGTAAAGCCAACTCTTATCGATAACGATTGAAACTTGGCTGGCAATCTGCCGGAATATCTCCTGATGAATTTCTTGATACGTATTTTTCTCGCGGCTGGTGAAGAACAAAAAGCCGATGGCGCGCTCCCCAACCATGAGCGGGCAGGTCAGATTGGAGCGACCGCCCTCAAGTACAATTCGCTTTGTGGAGTCGGAATCCGGCTTGGATTTTAGATATTCATTCAGGTCATTGATGATGCGCGGTTTGCCGGTGCGCAATATCTCCTCAAGACTGCTGCCGGCCATAGGTCGGGAATAGTCCGCGGTAATCTGAATGTCGCCAAGATTCGAACGGGCCCAATAGGCGGTCAATTGGCTGCCGTCATCCGAGAGAAATGCGCAGCCGATGCGTTCGTAGGGAATGACGTCTTTGAACCCATCGAAAATCCGGTTCAAAACATCTTTGACCGACAATCCCTGCTCGACAGTCTCAACGAGACTGATCAATTGATGGTATTCATGCTCTCGACGGCTCAGCGTGTCGGCGAGCAGTTGCAATTCGTGGCCGAGCCGTCCCAGCGGGTTCGTTTCATCGCTAGGTAGCCTTGGTACCGGTTTGCCCCGCCGCAGTCGAGCGACCCAAGTCGAATACGCATTTAGAGCGGCATCATCCGCATAGCTGTATTTCGGCGGCACGTTCGACCTCATTCCATTTTCTCAGTCGCGAGCCGGGCTGGGCTGATTTGGGACTCTGCCATTCAGGAGATATCGACCAATTCGGTCTCCGGGTGGGCATCATTGATGGCCGCAACTCGCAGCCGCCAAACCGTCAAGCCGATCGCGAGCGCCGCTATGCATGTAGGTCCCGCAGCGGTCGCCAGCATCGATCGAAAGTGCGACCACCCGATAGGAACCGACATGAACCTGTCATCCGTCACACAAATTACATAACTGGTAACCGACACGCGTGAAGGCATCGTTGAGTGCTCCGGCAATTCGCGCGTTATGTGAATGCAGCCTTAATGTTCGCGCGCGCCGGTAGCGTCTCCATACCGGAGGGCCCATCGAATCGTCGTCTTCGTAGCCGGCCGACGGGGTGCGCTCAGTACAAATACGTAGGTGTCGATTAAATACGCATTAGTTGAGATTGTTCACCGTCTCCACCGTTGGAGACATCGCGACGTCGATGAAAACCGTATTCATTTGGCGGCCTGATGCTCTTTTGCTCTCCATGGGAACGCTCCTTTTGCTCGCCGGCGGAGGGTTCGGCTCCTTGCCTGCGCAAGCAGGCGCAACGATGCGAAGGGGCAAAAGCAGACATCCCGCTTCGATAAGCAGAAAGGCCGCCTCGCGGCGGCCTCCCTCCAATATAAGTCAGTGTCGGCGCCTTTTCAGCGCGGTGGCTCGGCTTTCGCCCAGTAGTCGGACGACGCTTTCGTCGCCTTGAGCGCGCCAAGCGTCTCGAAGCCGGGTGCCATGGACGCATCGGTGCCGGCCATGACTTGGTGATGATCGATGTTGAGGAGCCGCAGCCAGCTCTGTTGGCCCAGCGTCAGCCCGATCATGCAGCCGATCTCGACCAACTCGGCCTCGCTGAAATGCTTGTGGAGGCGGTCCCAAAACGCATCGTCGGTGTTCAAATGCCAGACGATCGCCTCGGCGTAGGCGAGCACGGCCTTCTGCTTATCCGTGTAGCGCGTGGATTTCTCGAAATTCAAAAGATCAAGCACATGGTCTTCGATCACGGCGCCGCTTCCGGCCGCCTTGACCGAGCGCTGGTTGCCGCAATATTCGCATTGCACCGAGCGCGACACATAGAGGCGCGCCAGCTCCTTGAGGGCATGGTCGGCGATTCCGTTTCGAAACAGGTCATGCCAGCTTTTGGCGAAGAACCAGAAAGCGGCGGGGACGTGCGCGCGGATCGCGGAGCTTTCCGGTCGGGGCGTGCCTTCGCGTTGGCAGCGCTCCATCTCCTTGCGCATGTCCGGATCCATCGCTTCCAACGGGACGTAACTGATGCGCTGCTTGGGCATGGGGCCTCCTCTCGCACTGGCGTCTGCGTGAATACAGCCTAGGCACGACGATCGCGGCCTGATATCGTTAAATCACGATACACATATCGGTAAAACAGATGGCAAAAGCGAAAACCGATTGGGATGGCAGGATCGGGCGCCGCATCACCCTGCGCGACCTGCATATCCTCTCGTTCGTCGTGCGCGCGGGCAGCATGGCGAAGGCCGCGAGGCATCTTTCGACGACGCAGTCGGTGGTGTCCGACGCGATCGCAAACCTCGAAAGCGCGCTCGGCGTGCGGCTGCTCGACCGCAGCACAAAAGGCATTGAGCCCACAATTTATGCGAAGACGCTGCTCAAACGCAGCGACGTTGTCTTCGACGAGTTGCGCGAGGGGATCAAGGATATCGAGGCGCTCGCGGATTCGGCTGGCGGCGAAGTGCGCATCGCCTGCCCGGAGTTCCTCGCCGGTGGGCTGATCGCCGATGCGGTCGACGGGTTTTCGCGCCGCTATCCGGATATCGTCTGCCAGATTATGGAGGCAGATGCCACAACGCTGGAATTCCGCCAGCTTCACGAACGCAGCGTCGATCTCATCGTTGCAAGAATTCCGGCCGTCTACTCGGATGAAAAGCTCAACACCGAGATTCTGTTCGACGACCCGCATGTGGTGGTCGTCGGCGAGAAAAGCCCGTGGATAAAGCGCCGCAACGTCGCGCTGGCTGATTTGGTGAGGGAGCCTTGGATCATCCCTGCATCGTTGATCGTGCACGAAATCATGAAGGAAGCGTTCGAGGCGCGGGGCCTGAGCGTTCCGCAAGGAAAGATCACGTCGTCGTTCGTCTTGATGCGCAATCATTTGCTTGCGACCGGGCGATTTCTGACGGTGCTGCCCTTGTCGGTGCTTCAGTACAATGCCAAGCAATGGGCGCTTCACGCATTGCCGATCAGATTGGGCACGAAAGTGCGGCCCATCGCGATCATCATGCTGAAAAATCGCAGCGTGAGCCCGTCCGTGCAGCTCTTCGTCGAGCATCTGCGGGCGACGGCGAAAAATTATCTGCGCCGGCGCGATTGAATTCCGCAAGCGCCGATTGCCTCACCGCGCTCCGATCCATTCAACCGTGGACCGGCATATCCGCTTTGGGTCTGCACGGCCGAAAACGCCGTCTCTGCGACCGGTTCGGCTGCACGATCGCGAACGGAAAAATCGGCGCGGCGGCGTCTCAATCCCAACTGGCGCTGACGCCGGCGAGCGAGCGCATGCGCTCGTCGTCCTTGGCGAACTCGGCCGCCGCGCCCGACCACACCACGCGGCCGTCGCCGAGCACATAGGCTCGGTCGGCGATCTCGGTCGCCGCGTGCACGTTCTGCTCGACCAGCAGCACCGAAATACCTTCCTTGCGCGCCGCGACCACGACCTTGAACACTTCCTGCACGATGAGCGGCGCCAGACCCTGGCTCGGCTCGTCGAGCAGCAGCAGCTTGGGATTGAGCAGCAGCGCGCGGGCGATCGCCAGCATCTCCTGCTCGCCGCCGGAAAGCTGGCGGCCCTTGTTGTACTTGCGCTCGGCAAGGCGCGGGAACAGCGTGTAGATGCGCGGGATGTCCCAGGGGCCGGGGCGCTCGATCGGCACCTTGAGATTTTCCTCCACCGTCAGGCTGGGGAAGATCTTGCGTCCCTCCGGCACATAGCCGACGCCGAGCGCGGCGATGCGGTAGGACGGCCAGTTGGTGGTGACCTGATCGAAGATGCGCACTTCGCCCTGGCGCGGATGCGTCAGCCCGACCAGGCTGCGCAGCGTGGTGGTCTTGCCGGCGCCGTTGCGGCCGAGCAGCGTGACGATCTCGCCGGCGCCGACCTCGAGGCTGACGTCGTGCAGGATGTGGCTCTTGCCGTAAAAGGTGTGCAGGCCCTTGGCCTCGAGCATCATGCCGGTCATGCCGCGGCCTTTCCGAGATAGGCGGCCTGCACCGCCTCGTTGGCGCCGATTTCTTCCGGCGTGCCCTCGGCCAGCATATTGCCCTCCGCCAGCACCATGATGCGGTCGGCGAGATGGAAGACGACGCGCATGTCGTGCTCGATCAGCACCATGGAGAGTTTCTGTTCTTGGTGCAGTTTGCGGATCAACTGGGTGATGTCGTAGGTTTCCTGGTCGCCCATGCCCGCAGTCGGCTCGTCGAGCAGCAGGAGGCGCGGATTGAGCGCCAGCGCCATCATGATCTCGGTGGCGCGCTGGTCGCCATGGCTGAGTTCGCCCACCAGCCTGTCGGATTTGCTCGCCAGCCCGCTCATCTCCAGCAGCTCGCCGGTGCGCGCGCGCACCTTGGCGGCGTCTCCGGCCGAGAGCCAGATGCGCAGGCGGAAGCCGGAGGCGATCTCCACGGCGATCTGCAGGTTCTCGTAGACGCTGAGTTCCGGAAACACCTCGGTGATCTGGAAGGTGCGCGCCATGCCGCGCCACACCCGCCGCGCCGGCAACAGCTTGGTGACGTCCTCGCCGTCGAAGATGATGCGGCCCGCCGTCGGCGTGGCGAAGCCGCTGATCAGGTTGAAGAAGGTGGTCTTGCCGGCGCCATTGGGGCCAATGACGGCGCGCAACTCGCCCGGCTCGACGATCATCGACACGTCGTTGACGGCGACCAGATTGCCGAAGCGCTTGGAAACGTTTTCGACCTGCAGCAGGCTCATGACGCGGCCGCCTTCCGACGGATGATCCCGAGCACGCCGCGCGGGAAGAACAACACCACCAGCACGAAGAACAGGCCGATGAACGACATCCAGTTCTGCGTCATGGTCGACACGTAATCCTGCAGCACCACGAAGATGGCGGCGCCGATCAGCGGCCCCCAGAACGAGCGCATGCCGCCGAGCACCGCCATGATCACGAAGTCGCCCGATTGCGACCAGTGCAGGTCGTGCGGATCGGCGAAGTTGTTGAGCAGGGCATAGAGCGTGCCGGCGAGGCCGACGAAGGTGCAGGAGATCAGCCAGGACAGCCAGATATGGCGGTCGACCGGCACGCCGAGGAAGCGCGTGCGCCGCTCGTTCTCGCGGATCGCCAGCAGCGTGCGTCCGAACGGCGAGTGCAACAGCGCCGCCATGATGGCGACCGACACCGCGAAGAAGAACAGCACGAAATAATAGAAGGCGACCGGGCTGTGCAGGATGTCGAGCGTGGCGAAGCCGAAATCGATCGGCATGCGGTGCCAATTCGACAGGCCGTCGTCGCCGCCGGTGACATTGTTCCAGCGATAGGCGATGAAATAGAACACCTGGCCGAAGGCGATCGTCACCATGGCGAAATAGATGCCGCGCAGGTGCACGATCAGGAGCCCGATGATCGCGGCGGCGACGATCGCGGTCAGCACGCCGACCGCCATGCCGGCAAAGGTGCTCGGCACGACGAATTTCATGATGAGGCCGGTGCCGTAGACGCCGAGGCCGAAATAAGCGGCATGACCGAAGGACAGCACGCCGGTATAGCCGAGCAGGAAGTTGAGCGCGGTGGCGGCGAGCGCCATCACCACCACGCGGGTGCCGAGCTGGGTATAGCCGCCGACCGCGTTGATCCAGAACGGCATGGTCAACAGCAGGAGCCAGATCACGACAACGGCGACGTATTTGCCGTAGGTCTGCTTGCGCGTGTCCATCAGAAGCGCCCCTCTTCACCGAACAGGCCGCGCGGACGCACCAGCAGGACCAGGCCCATCAACACATAGATGACCGCCTCGCTGGCGGAAGGAAACCAAACCGTCGTGAGCCCGGAGGCGACGCCGATCAACAAGCCGCCGACCAGGGTGCCGGGCAGGCTGCCGAGGCCGCCGATGATGATGGCGACGAAGCTCGGCATGATCAGCTCGCTGCCGATGGTCGGCTGCAGGCCGAGCATGCCGGCCGCCAGCACGCCGGCGAGACCGGCCATGTAGATGCCGAGGCCGAAATTCAGGCTGCGCAGGATGCGCACATTGACGCCCAGCACCGAGACCGTCTCGAGATCGAGCGTGCCGGCGCGAATGCGCATGCCGAGGCGGGTGCGGCCGAGCACGAGGAACAGTGCGACGACCGCCACCGTCACCAGCGCCACCATGAACAACCGGTAGCCGGTGAGGAAGAAATACTGGCCGCTCAACGGGCTCGACAGCCAGGCCGGTATGGAGAAAGGCAGGGTCTGCGGCCCCCAGATGAAACGGGTGCCGTCCTCGAACATGAAGGCCAGCCCGAAGGTCAGCAGCAGGCTGTAGAGCGGGTCGCGGCCGTAGAGCGGGCGGATCAACAGGCGCTCGATGATCAGGCCGAAAATGGCGGTGAGCACCGGCGCAACCACCAGCGCGCCCCAGAAGCCGATGAACGGAATGAGGAAGAACGCGAGGTAAGCGCCGATGGCGAGGAAACCGCCATGCGCGAAGTTGATCACGCCGGACAGGTTGAGGATGAGCGACAGGCCGAGGGCCATCAACGCATAGAACGCGCCGATGATCAGCCCGTTGAACACGTTATAGAGTATGAGCTGCGTCATCATGTGTTTCGACTGCCGCGGCGCGCGCGGGGTCTTACTGCGCCGCGCCGCCGATGATGGTGCCGGAGAATACGCGGAGCGGCGGCAGGCGCCGCCCCGCGCTACCTAAGGTCGGTCAGCTCGGATACTTGAGGTGGCAGCCCTTCTCGGCGACCGGCAGGGCAACATCCACGCCCTTGACCACGTTATCGACGTGGAACAGGTCTTCCGGCACCGGGCCTTTCTCCACAGCGTGACCGACATAGAGGTCGGGCATCAGCTGATGATCGCCGGCGCGGTAGAAGACCTTGTTGGGCATCAGCGCGACTTCCGGCGGCAGTTGGAAGTTCTCCAGACCCTTGGCCAGCACGTCGGCCTTGAGCGACTTCTTCTCGTTGGCGATGAGCGCGCAAGTCCACACCGAGGCGTAGCCGAACCAGTGGCGGGCGGTCGGCACCTTGCCGTTGTTGACCTTGCGGATGCCGGCCACGAACTCCTTCACATGCGGCACGTTCGGCTGGTTCCAGTACCATTCGAACACCCAGGTGCCGATACGCGCATCCGGCGGCAGACCTTCCAGCACTTCCAGCTCCTGCTGGGCGCCGGCGATGTGGAATTTCTTGTTGAGGCCGAACTGTACCGCCTGCTTCAGCGAATTGACCGCGTCCTGGCCGGCGGTGAGGAAGATGATGACGTCCGGGTTCGCGGCTTGCGCCTTGATCAGGTAGGACGAGTAGTCGGAGGTCCCGAGCGGGGTCAGCGACGCGCCGACCTCGGTGCCGCCGAACTTCTTCAGGCTGGCTTCGAAGCCCTGCTGCAGCGTGTGGCCGAAGGAATAGTCCGGCGTGATGAAATACCACTTCTTGCCGAACTTATCGAACAGCACCTTGGAGACCGAGTTGGTTTCCATGCGCGTGGTGTTGCAGACGCGGAAGACGTTCCAGTGGCAATCCTTGCCGGTGACCGCATCGGTGTGACCGCCGGTGACGATGTGCAGGATGCCGGCCTGGCTGGTCACGTCGCCGATGGCCAGCGCCATCGAGGAGTTGACGTTGCCAAGCATGAAGTTGACCTTGTCGCGGTCGATTAGCTTGTGCGCCTTCTGCACCGCGGTGCCGGTGTTGGCGCTGGTCGAGTCTTCCGAGAGGAGCTCCACCTTGCGGCCGAGGATGCCGCCCTTCTTGTTGATCTCATCGACGGCGTACTGGCAGCCGATCTGCTCGTGCTTGCCGAGCTCGGCATAGGTGCCGGTGAAGGGATCGTTGAGGCCGATCTTGACGGGTTCTTCGCCAAGCGCCTTTACGACGAAGGGGCTCGCCACCTGCATCGCGCCAATGGCGACGCCGGCCTTGAGTAGAGAACGCCGCCCAAACGGGCGATTGAATACAGACTTGGACATTTCCGACTCCTCCTTGGGATCTTGTTCTGTCGCCCCCTTGGAGAGATCGCGTGCCGATCTGTTACTCGATCGGCCAGCCTGCCCACCAACGCATTTTTCGCTTTGGTTGGGCAATGACCATAAGGAAATTCACCGGCCTCCTCCATTGTGGAAGACGGCCGACGAACAGGCCACGCGTCGCGGCTCGCGAAGGGCAGGCGCAGTGGAGGCATTTGAGTACCGGAAGCCCGGCAAACGCCTTCAACTACAGCCTGCGTCATCTGAGCGCCTCGCCTGATGGAGCGTCGCACCGGACGGTGCTGGGGCAGCTATAGGCTGGAACAAGGCCGCTTGGCAGCAAAAAGTTCCGTAAAGTTCATAGCACGTTGAGCCGAATTTGCCAGCGCCGGTGGACTTATAAAAAATTGCACCGCCGGGTCGGCCGTGGGCCGGACCCGGCGGTGAAAAGGCGTCGTCTAGCGGGTCACTCCGCGACCATCGCCCGCTGCAGGGGCAGATCGAGATCCTGCCAGACATCGACCAACGCCGCGGCCAGCGCGTCGATGAGCGCGGCGTCGTGGTAGGGCGAGGGCGTGATGCGCAGGCGCTCGGTGCCCTTCGGCACGGTCGGATAATTGATCGGCTGGATGTAGATGCCGTGGCGGGTGAGCAAGAGATCGCTCGCCGCCTTGCATTTCTCCGGATCGCCGACCGCGACCGGCACGATGTGGGTGACGCTCGGCATCACCGGCAGGCCGGCGCTGGTGAGCACCGATTTGACGCGGGCGACGGCGCGCTGATGGCGCTCGCGCTCCCACTGCGATTGTTTCAGATGGCGGATCGAGGCGGCGGCCGCGGCGCACAGCGCCGGCGGCAGGGCGGTGGTGAAGATGAAACCGGGCGCATAGGAGCGCACCGCGTCGCAGACCTTGGCGCTCGCCGCGATATAGCCGCCGAGGCAGCCGAACGCTTTGCCGAGCGTGCCCTCGATCACGTCGATGCGCGCCATGGCGCCGTCGCGTTCGGCGACGCCGCCGCCGCGCCGGCCATACATGCCGACCGCGTGCACCTCGTCGATATAGGTGAAGGCGTTGTATTTCTCGGCGAGGTCGCAGATGCCGTGGATCGGCGCGATATCGGCATCCATCGAATAGATGCTCTCGAACACGATGAATTTCGGCCGGTCGCCCGCCTTGATGAGCAGCTCTTCCAGATGCGCCAAGTCATTGTGGCGGAAAATCTGCTTTTCGGTGCCGGCCTGGCGGATGCCCTCGATCATCGAATTGTGGTTGAAGGCGTCGGACAGGATGAGGCAGCCGGGCATCAGCTTGGCGATGGTGGAGATGCCGGTCTCGTTCGACACATAGCCGGACGTGAAGACCAGCGCCGCTTCCTTGCCGTGCAGGTCGGCGAGCTCGCGCTCGAGCTCGACCAGCGGATGGTTGGTGCCGGCGATGTTGCGGGTGCCGCCGGCGCCGGTGCCCATGCGCGAGGCGGTGTCCACCATGGCGCCGATGACGCTCGGGTGCTGCGACATGCCGAGATAGTCGTTGGAGCACCAGACCACGATGTCACGCGGCCCCTGCGGCGAATGCCAGGTCATGGTGGGGAAGCGGCCCACCACACGCTCGAGATCGGCAAAAACCCGGTAGCGCCGCTCCTGATGCAGACGATCAAGAGAGGCGGAAAAGAAATCCTCGTAATTCATACGCTGTGCGCCTTTTTCGATTGTCCACGCCGGTCGCGGCAAGGCCCCCGGTATGTCTTTAAGGCGCCGTCGGCCCGCTGGGTTTGATTTCGCTCAAACGGGCCGGCGACAAATCCGAGCTACTGCGGGGGCGCCTCGATCTTGTAGTGCTTGAGGGCCTCATTGAACATTTTCAGCGCTTCCGGATTGGCGGCGAGCGATGTTCGCGCGTCCTTGATCGCCGCCATGGCCTTGTCGTTTTCCTTGAGCGTCAGGTAGGAGCGGGTCAGCATCAGCCAGCCTTCCGGATTGTTGCTGCCCGATGTCTTCAGCTTCTCGGCCAGATGCTCGACCATGGTGCCGATCGTCTCGCCCTCGTGCTGCGCCGTTGCGCCGGCGGGGGCTTTGGGCGGGTGGCTGGGCGACATCGGCGGCGCCGCGACCGCGGTCGGATTGCCGCCATTCTCGATATTCTTAAGCTCGGCCTCGAACTGCTTGAGCTTTTCGGGGTCGGACGCGAGGGCCTTGCGCGCATCGGCGATCGCGGCGTTCTGCTTGGCGGTGTCGCCCAGCACCTTATAAGAGTGCACCAGGCGCACCCAGCCCTTGAGGTCGGAGCCGTCCTTCTTCAGCCGCTCGGCCAGGCGATCGACCATGCCGGTGACCATGCTGTTCTGCTGCATGGGCGGCTGATCGGCGGCGGCCAGCATCTGCGCCGGTGTCGGCCCAGGCAGCGCCGCATCCGCGGCACCGTTCGTCGGCGCCGGGGGCGGTGCCGCCGGAGCGCCACCGCTGTCGATATCCTTGAGCGCGACCTCGAACGCTTTGAGCTTGGTCGGGTCGGCGGCGAGCGCCTGACGGGCGTCGGCGACGGCGGCCTTCTGTTTACCCGCCTCGCCCATCACCTTGTAGGAGCGCACGAGCTGCGCCCAGCCATTGGCGTCGGAACCGTCCTTCTTCAGCCGCTCGGCCAGCCGCTCAACCATGCTGTTGATCGAGGCTTCGCGCTTCGCCGGCGGTTGTTCGGCCGCGGCCAGCATTTCGGCCGGGGTCGGCCCGGGCAGGCCGTTCGCCGGCGCCTGCTTGCCCTCGAGACGGGCAAGCGCGGCGCGCACGGTGCCGACCCACTCGGCCCCGGGTTTGGCATCGGCGATGAGGCCCTGCCAGATCTTGGCGGCCTTGGCGCGATCGCCGTCCTGCTGCGCCGCGACGCCAAGATAGAAACGGGCGGTGACGGTGGTGTTGTCGAGGGTGACCGAGCGCACGAAGGCCGCCTTGGCCTCGGCGGTGACGACGCCGCTGGCCGCCGCGGTGAGCGCCTCGCCCAGATCGGCTTCGCGGTCGGCGCTGTCGCCGAGCAGATTGATGGCGTTGCGCCAGGCGTTCACCGAATCGGTGAAGCGGCCGACCTGCATGTAGACCGGCGCCAGCACTTCCCAGCCGCGCCCGTCTTTCGGGTTGCTTTGCAGGTGTTGTTCCACCTGGACGATCAGCTTCTCGACGGACTGCGCTTTATTATTAGCCGGTGCCTCCATGCGCGCCACCAGGGGCTCGGAAGCCAGCCCAGGCTGGCCGAGGCGCAGATAGAGGCCGGTGGCGCCGAGCGGCACCAGCACCAGCGTGAAGGCGGCAACCGCCCAGCGGCGCCACTGCGGCGCCGAATCGGACTGCGGCGCGCGCTTGGCGGCTTCGGAGGCGGCAATCAGCCGGCGCGAAATCTCGACCCGCGCGGCTTCGGCCTCGGTCTTGCCGATCAGTCCCGTCGCGCGGTCGCGCGCGATCTCGTCGAGCTGGTCGCGATAGACCGCGGTGTCGGTGCCCGACCGAACAGCGACGCCCTGCCGGAGCAGGGGCCAGATGACGGCGGCGATGGCCAGCACCGTCATGAGCGCCAAGATGAGCCAAAGGGTCATTGTCTTACTCTGATGATACCGAACGTCGCGCGGCGTGCGGGGCCGGCGCCATCCCGCGCCGGCGCCTTGCGCCGCCGCCGGATGTGCCGGCCGCCAGAATTACAGCTTGTGGCCGTTGGCCTGGAACTTCTTGCCGGCCGCCTTGAGCGGGCCGCCGCCAGCCGGGTTCGCGTGGCAATAGCCGCAAGCCTTGTGCGTCTGTGCGGCATAGGCAGGGGTCGCCTGCGCCTGGTTCGGCGCGACCAGGAGGAAGGTCCCGCTGACCAGAAGCGCCGCGCCGGCGCCCACCGCCAATCCAAGAGCGAGGCGGCCGATCGATGTTTGTGTACCAACCATGAGCGTTCTCCTTTCACTGACGCCGGTCTTCCAGAGAAGATCCGGACTTTAGCGGCGTCAACTTGGCCTACAAGTCTGAGAATAGAATGGCGTGCAAGCGGAAAATAATGTTGCCATCGTCAACCATTGTTCTTGCGCCGACTCACCATCGGAGCGGGGTGTGAAAACCGGTATCCCGCTATCTGTCGCCTTCGAACGGCCGCACCTCGTCCGCTGGTTTCCTTCTTTATGTGTATATGTTGTGTTTGTGCAACAACGGCTTTGACGACGATCAAAAAAGTCAGCTTCTGCTGCATTTTTTACGACGGTCCGGAAACATATGCTGCTCCAGGTCAAAACCCCGCTTGATCTGGATCAAAGAGGAACACGGAAAATTTCAAGCAAGTAGAAGAAACGCTGACGGGGGGTATGTCTACAGAGCATGCTCCTGAGGGTGTTCCCAAGTTTGTTCTTGATTGGCCGAATTTTTGGATCAATCATGGCGGCACGTTGGCAGGGGGTTTAAGAATGCGTCGGTTGGCAGGACGTAACGCTCTTCGGTTCGCGCATCAGTGGACCGAAGCGAGCGGACTAAGAGCTCGCAAAAATTTTTCGTACCGGCTGATCGCATGGGCGGCAGCCGGTTTTGTTTGTGCACTATTGTCGGGCACCACGGTGCCGGCACAGGCCGTCGAAGCGAGCGACGGCGGCGCACTCTCGGCGCTTCGCAGCTACGCGCAGGAAGTCACCGGCCCGTCGGCACCTGGCGATGACCGGGCGGTTTCCGCGCTGCAAGATTTTGCCAAGCAGGTTGGGACGGCGCCGACGCAGTCGATCAAGGATCTGCCGAAGCTGGCAGGGGATCCGCCCAAGACCTTGATGGAGCTTTTCAACGGCGGTGGCTCTGCGGCTCCGGCCGAAGCGCCGGCCCCGGCAAAGCCGGTCAAGCGTGCGAGCGTGCCGGTGCAGGCGCACTTCGTCGGTTCGAAGGCCTGCGCCACCTGCCACGCGCCGCTGATCGCCGAATTCCAAAAGACGCTGATGGGCAAGATCGGCCATACGCCGGAAGGCAAAGGCAAGTTCGAATGCGAGAACTGCCACGGTCCGGGCTCGGCCCACGTTAAGGCCGGCGGTGGCCGCGGTGTTGGCGGCATCCTGTCGTTCGGCGCGGACGACCCGCGTCCGGTCGCGGAGCGCAATGCGGTCTGCCTCTCCTGCCATGAGAAGGGCGGACGAAATTACTGGGCGGGCAGCGCTCACCAATCGCGCGGGCTCGCGTGCACGAACTGCCACACGATCATGAAGGCGGTGTCGCGCAAGTATCAGCTCAAGACCAAGGTCGAGGCGGAGACCTGCTATCAGTGCCACAAGATTCAGCGGGCGCAGATGCAGTATTCGTCCCACATGCCGATCCGCGAAGGCAAGGTGACCTGCTCGGACTGCCACAATCCACACGGCACCGTGACGGACAAGCTCATTCGCGCAAGCTCGGTGAACAATCTCTGCTACAAGTGTCATGCGGAGAAGCGTGGTCCGATGCTTTGGGAACACGCCCCGGTTCGTGAGAACTGCCTCAACTGCCACAATCCGCACGGTTCGAACTACCAGTACCTGCTGAAAGTGGCGCGTCCCCGGCTGTGCAATGAATGCCACAGCACCGTCCACAGCCCGACTGCTGGCGGCGGACTCGGACTGCCCAACACCCCGTACATGCTGGGTCGCGCGTGCGGCAACTGCCACAGCAACATCCACGGTTCGAACAAGCCTAACGGCATGTTCTTCCTGCGCTGAGAACCGGGGGGGCATCCAATGACTGTACTGAGGGATTACAGGGTAGGGGCGACGACAATGAAAATGCGGGCTGGACTCCTGGTAACATGTGCGGCCGGTGCCGTGGCCATTGGCTTGGGTTTCGCTTCTCCAGCGCAGGCTGCTGACGTGATGCCCACCAAGGCGCCGGTCATCGAAACGCCGGTCTGGTGGTACGAGGGCTTTGCCGAAATCGGGGGCCGCTTTGATCTGAACCATCCCGACAAGACGACGCTCGGGAAGTTCTACGAGTATCGCGACCTTCGGCCTGGCGTGTTCGGCAACTTCTTCTTCGGCGCCCACCGGACCGGTGCTGACCCGCTCGATATCGAACTCTGGGGCAAGAACATCGGCTGGGATGACCAGTCCTTTGGAGTCGATCTGGCGAAGCCGGGTTCGTACTACCTGACCTTCGGCTGGGACGAGACACCCCACGTGTTTTCGAAGAACGCCAAGACGCTCTATAACGGCGTCGGCAGCAACAACCTGACGACTTCGGTCTTCCTGGCGGCGCCTCCGTCAGCCGCCAGTCGAGCGGTCATCGACGCCAACAGCCAGACGATCGATCTTCAATATCGTCGCGATACGGCGAGTGCGGCGGGCCGCTGGACGCCCAGCGATAACTGGGATTTCAACGTCGATTATTCGCATACGCATCGCCACGGCACGCAAGGCCTGGGCGCGGTGTCGTTCTCGGGTACGACGGCGACGCGTTCGGCTTTCGAAATTCCAAGGCCGGTCGACGACACGACCCAGAACGCCAACCTCTCCGGCGAATACGCCGGTGCCACCCCGTGGGGCACCAAGTTCAACGTCGCCTTGGCCGGCGGGATCTCGGTTTACGACAACTCCGACGAATCTGTGACGTTCCAAAACCCGTGGAATCCGGTGAACGCCGCAAACCGACCGCTCAACAACCTGTACTCGCTGGCTCCGTCCAACAAAGCGGAAACCGTCAGCGTGTCCGGGGGTATGGGGCTGCCGCTGAACAGTCGCTACATGGGCACCTTCCAATATACGCATCTGGAATCCGACGATGCGTCGCTGCCTTGGTCGATCAATCCGCTGGTTCCGGCGGTCAACGCTTTGACGCCCAATCGTGATGCGCGGACGATGTTGTCCAACAACGTCCTGCATACGCAGATCACCTCGGACCTGAAATCGACCTTGAAATATCGCTACTACAGCTACAACACGCTCGATGACAGTCCGGTCGTCGTTCTCCCGACTTGGTACAGCAATCCCGATACCAATACCGGGGCCACGACGACGGCGGAAATGCGCTATCCGAGAAACTTCACCAAGCAGAATGCCGACGCGCAGCTGGTCTGGACCGCAAGCAAATGGCTGAACCTTGGTGCATCATATGACTGGGAACGTTGGGACCGCGACTACCGTAACGTCGCCGTCACCAACGAGAATACCGGCAAGATCTTCGCCGACTCGACCTGGGGCTTTTCGACCCTGCGGGCGAGCCTGCTCTATGGTGTGCGGCGGTACAACGACTACATCAACTTCGACGGCGCCAATAGTGTCGACGCCTATCGGATGAAGGATCTGGCCGGTCGCGATCGCACCAAGGGCCTGGTCACCTGGGCTCTCGCCGTGACCGATGCGCTCACGATTACGCCGAACGCCGGATTCCGATACGACGACTACACGACCGATGTGAACTTCACCAGCACGAGCGAATTGGGTCTCAAGCACGACAATTCGTGGAACGCGGGCATCGACGCGACCCTGAACATCATGCCCGGTTGGATGCTCTTCGTTTCGTATAACTACGAACGCGGCTATCGGGAGGTGTTCGAGAACGCGTCCCCGCCCAAGGCCGACGTCGAGACGACCGACGTGGATCACACGTTCATCGTCGGCAGTAAGCTCGAGCTGATCCCGAAAAAGCTGTTCCTCGATACGAACTTCACCTACACCCGCTCGATATCGCAGTGGAACTTGGGATGCACGCCGGCAGGCTGCCAATATACGCCGCTCGCAGTCTATCCGGATGTCCACAACACGCTGACCAGCCTCGACGTGCAGGCGAAATACATGCTCGACAACTCGTTCCTGCATAATGCTGGTTTCGCCGGGAAAGCCTACGTCAAGCTGCGGGTCCTCTGGGAGCGCAACACGAACAACTCCTGGCAATCGCTGCAAGATCAATATGGATATCTGGTCAACCCGACCAACGCCACGACCGCCTATTCGATCTGGATGGGTACGGGCAACCCGAACTATGACGTCGTCCTGGGTCAGGTATCCTTCGGCGTGAAGTGGTAAGGGGCCGACCGTTTCACAACTTGAATCACGTAGGGGCGGCCAACCGGCCGCCCCTTTCGTTTGAGCCGCCAGGGGCGGGGGCGGCTTGGCCGAGTATCGATGCCCGCCGCGGCGTCCTTTGCATGGCCCCGAGCGGATTTCAGCGGCTGGCGGAGTATTCGGTCGTTTTGACCTCGGTCAAGGATCGCCCGGGTGTGACGGGTTACCGCTCTTGCCGAACCGCGCCGGCTTCGCGATTATCGACACCGGCGGAGCTGCCCCCCGCTCGACGCGACGTCGATCCCCGGCCCCGGCAAAGTTCTTTTGCGTGCGGGCAATAAAAACGGATTTCGGAGACTGGCACGATGGGATTCGCACTCATGTCTCGTTGTTTCTTGGCGCGAGGGCTTCGCGTTTCAGCGATCGCCGCCAGGCGCGGGGCCTTTGAGGCCGTGTCCCGTCGTGCATCGCACCCGCGCGGCAGCGACCCGGCGCGCGCCCGCCGCATGCTGACCTGGAGCGCGGCCGCGCTTTTGGGCTTTGCGGTGATGAGCGGGCTCGGCCCGACCGGCGCCAGCGCTCAGACCACGCCCGCCGCTCAGCCTGCCGCCCCCGCTGCGGCCCCAGCCGCCACGCCGAGCGCGCCCCCCGCAGCCCCGGCGGCGCCGGCCGCCGCGCCCAGCGCACCGGCTGCGGCAGCGCCGGCTGCTGCGCCCGCCGCCACACCGGCTGCGGCACCCGCGGCAGCGCCGGCTGCGGCAGCCGCGGCTGCGCCGGCAGAGCCGAAGCCGCTCACCAACGGGCAGTGCCTGAGCTGCCATGGCGTCGAAGGCCTCACGTCAGCGGTGCAGGCCAGCGGCATGCCGAAAATCATGACCGACCGTTTTCACGGCAGCGTGCACGGCAGTCTGAAATGCACCGACTGCCACAAGAACATCACCCAGGTCCCGCACAAGAACGCCCGCATCCAGGTGGGCTGCGTCGAATGCCATCAGAGCATGTGGCAGGACGCCAAGGACGAGGGCAAGACGAATACAGCGCAGTTCGGCAAGCTCAACCATGTGATGAGCAAGATCGACGAATATCTGCATTCGATCCACGCGCGGCCGAGCCGGGTGGATCAGTCACGCACCAATGCCACCTGCTACAACTGCCACGACGCGCACTACATCTACCCGCCGGGCACCGCCAACTTCAACTGGTGGCGGCTGAACCTCCCCTATACCTGCGGCAAGTGCCATACCTACGAGCTCACCGAATACAAGAAGTCGGTGCACGGCCAGGAAGTGCTCGAGCAGGGCAATCCGGCGGCGCCGGTCTGTTCGGACTGCCATACCGGCATGAACGTGCAGGATCCGTTCAAGCCCGAGACCCAGATCGCCATCACCAAGCGATGCGGCAATTGCCATACGGAGGAATACGCCTCCTACCTCGACACCTATCACGGTCAGGTCAACCGGCTCGGCTTCACCTTCACCGCCAAGTGCTTCAACTGCCACGGCGCGCATAATATCCTGCGCGTGTCCAATCCGGCCTCGCCGGTGTTTCCGGCCAACCGGCTGAAGACCTGCCAGAACTGCCACGTCAACGCGACGCCCGGCTTCGTGACCTTCGAGCCGCACGCCAATGCGCATGATTTCGCGCGCTATCCGCGCGTCTGGCTCGCCTCGAAATTCATGCTGCTGCTGCTCGCCGGCGTGTTCAGCTTCTTCTGGACCCACTCGGCACTGTGGTACTACCGCGAATACCGCGACCACCAGCAGCAGAAGACGCGGCTGCATGTGCGCGTCGCCGACCTGCCGCCGTCGACCGAGCAGCCGACCTATTACTATCGCTGGCCGCTGATCTGGCGCATCGCGCATCTGTCCTTCGCCATCTGCACCATCGCGCTGGTGTTCACCGGCATGCAGCTTCTCTACTCGAACATGTGGTGGGCGCCGATCCTCAGCCATTGGCTGGGCGGCCCGCGCGTGACCGGCCTCATCCACCGCGTCGCCGCGGTCGGATTCCTGGGCATCTTCTTTTGGCACATCGCCTATCTGCTTCTGCGCATCGGGCCGAAATGGCGCACCTTCAAGATCTTCGGCTCGGATTCGATGGTGCCGAATCTGAAGGACATCAACGACATCTACGCGATGTTCAAATGGTTCTTCGGGCTGGCGCCGAAGCCGACCTTCGACCGCTGGACCTATTGGGAGAAGTTCGACTACTGGGCGCCGTTCTGGGGCGTCACCATCATCGGCTCGACCGGCGCCCTGATCTGGTTCAAGGAGTTCACGGCCACCTTCCTGCCGGGCTGGGTCTTCAACATCGCCTTCATCTTCCACGGCGAGGAGGCAGTGCTGGCGGCCGGCTTCCTGTTCACCGTCCACTTCTTCAACGAGCACTGGCGGCCGGACAAATTCCCGCTCGATATCCGTATGTTCACCGGCGCCATGCCGCTGGAGGAGTTCAAGCGCGAGAAAGCCATCGCCTACCAGCGGCTGGTGGAAAAGGGCGAGCTCGAGAAGTACCTGGTCGAGCAGCCGTCGCGGCCGATGACCGTCGGCTCCAAGATCCTCGGCTTCACCTTGATGGCTTGCGGTTTGATCCTGCTCTACATGGTGATCTCGGGCTTCATCAGCCACATATTGGGGTGACGGCCGACGTCCGTCGAATCAAACCGCAATTGGCTCCGCTCCTTCCCGCGCCAGCGGGGATGAGCGGGCCGCTTCGACGCTGTCAATCGAACGCTAAAGGTTGCTATGCAGCGCCGCGATGCGGTCGGCGAAGTCGTCTACCGCACTCCATGACGTATATTCGACCGCCGTGCTGGGATCGGTCGGCCCACCGGTCAGCAGCATGATGAAGCGGATGATCTGGCGGTCGCGCCAGCTATAGCGGCGATAGTCGAGCCGGCCGGCGAAAGCCACCGCCACGGCCGGCGCCAGCCCGTGCCGTTCGATCGTCTTGCGCAGATAGGCATTGCCGGTGGCTGTGGTCTTGCCCGGCTTGCGCGCGGTGAGATTGACCGAGGCGAAGGCGAGGGGAGGTGCGTCAGGCAGCGTCCGATACGCCGCAAGGAACTGCTCCACCTCGGGCAGATGCTTGCCATAGCGCACTGCGCCCACCAGCACGATGAGCGGCGTCCGGGCGAGCTCGCCCGGCGCCGGCGGTTGCGGCAGCAGGTTGCGCGCCTGCGAGGGCGTGCCGGCGTCGGTAAGCCGCCGGCAGATATGTTCGGCGATGCGCTGCGACTGCCCGTCGCGCGTCGCGTAATAGACCGTCGTCATTTTTTCGTCGCCCTCAAACCGGCCGGCTTCGCGGCGCTTCTTCGAAGCCATGGGTTATCGCCGATTGCATTGACGCGGATCAAGCGCAGTCGTTCGCGATCCGTGCCGGCAATGTTCGTGTCTGGATTTGCTTCTTACACGCAGGAAAGAACGAATCGCGTTGGATTGCGAACGCGGATTTTCGAATGCGAATGATTTGCTGACGACGCGCGGCAGGCCTCGGCTTGAAGCCTGGCGGCGATACCGGCGCTGGATGAGGTGGCGTTATTCGCCTTGAAGCAGCGCGTCGAGCGTGTAGGCGTTGGGGCAGAAGTCGCGGAAATTCTGCGCGGCCGTTCCATCCACGAGTTCGTGCTGGCAGCGGCGCTTGGCGACGCAAGCGACGCACAGCCGCTGCAGGTCGCGCATGAGCGGGGAATTGCCCTGCGGGAGACTGCCGCGCTTGACGTCGAGCGAGAGCAGCATCTTCTCCAGCAGCGCGGCGGAGTTCGGCCCCTTGCTGGCGAGCGCGGCCAGTTCGCTCGCAGGCACGCGCAACTCCTGCGCGACGCGCGCGACATCCTCGGGTCCGCATTTTATCGTTTCGTCACGCTTGCCGAGCGCGTAACGATATTTCATCACCCACACCGCGATGGCGGCGAGGGCTGCTTCGAGGCCATGTTTCTCCGACATGGTTTCGGCTCGGCTGGTCATGTCACGATCCTTTCGCGCGCAAATTGCCCGCCGTACGTCGCCAAGGCATTGATCTTGCTCAAAGGGTGGGGCGAGACAATGGCGCGCATGCACTTGGGGGAGGGATTGCGCTTTCCGACTTGCGGCTCCTGAACGGCGTAGACCGACTCAGCCGTCGATCAGCGAATTCGGCTTGGCCAGTTGCACCAGCGCCGCGGGATTTTCGATGACGATGCCGCGGCCGGCGCTGCGCACGCCATGCTTGCTCAAGAGCGCCAGGTTACGCGACAGGTTTTCCGGCGTCATGCCGAGCCGCGAGGCGAGGGTGCGCTTGTCGAAGCTCAGCTCGAATCCGCGCTGGCCGCCCTGTTGCTCGTCGGTGAACAGGATCCAGTTCGCCAGCCGCTCCAGCCCGTTGCGCAGCTTGACGCTCTTGAGTGCGCGCACGGTGCAGCTATAGCGCTCGGCGAGTTCATTGACGATGGCATCGGCGAAGGCATGGTCGCGCCGGTAGATTTCGCGCACGGTCTGCGCCGGGATCATGAGAATCTGCGAGGGGGTCAGTGTCCGCGCCGACTTGAGATAGACACTGTCGCGGATGACCGCCGCCAGCGTGAAGGTCGCCACCGGCTGCATGATGTCGAGCGTGGTGCGCTGGCCCTCGTGGCTGCCATAGAGCTCGACCAGGCCGTCGATCAGGACGTAAAGAAAATCCGCCGTGTCACCCTCGGTCACCAGATTGGCGTATTTGGGAAACCGGTGGCAGAAGGCGCCGTCGACCAATTGGTCGAAACAGTCCTCATCCATTTCCGTGAACAACGGCAGGGCGCGAACGGCGATCCAATCAGGGCTTCGCATGGCTTCCTCTGCTCTTTTATTTTGTGATTGACTTTATATGCAACGCAACATGCGGGTTCTTGATAAAGATCAAATTCATAGGTCATCTGCTGGGCAAGCAGGCCGGGATTTACGACGCTGTTGCCGGTCTGCCATTCTCGCGTCCGAATTCGCGTCCGCGGTCGCACCCCTGTGGCGCGCTCAAGCAAGAAAGGAAGAGAAGTTGCACGCAAAGGTAGATTTCGCGCAACGGCTTGCGGCTGCGACGAGGCCCGGCTGATGGCGGCAGCCGGCACGCTCATTATCGGCGCCGGGCAGGGCGGCTTCCAGGTCGCGGCCTCCTTGCGCGAGCACGGCTATGCGGCGCCGATCATACTGATCGGCGACGAGGGCATGTTGCCCTACCAGCGGCCGCCCCTGTCCAAGGCCTATCTGTTGGGCGAGATGGGCGCGGAGCGGCTGCTGCTGCGTCCGCAGGCCTTCTATGCGACCCGCTCGATCGAACTCGTCCTCGACGACGCCGCGCGCGCGATCGACCGCGCCGCAGGCAGCGCGACGCTCGCCTCCGGCCGTCGCGTCGCCTACGACCATCTGGTGCTGGCGCTCGGCGCGCGCAATCGAAAGTTGCCGGTGCCCGGCGCCGAGCTCGACGGCGTGTTCTACCTGCGCACCCGCGCCGAGGCCGACGCGATCCACGCGCGACTCATGGCTGCCACCAGCATCGTCGTCGTCGGCGCCGGCTTCATCGGGCTCGAGCTCGCCGCCGTCGCCAGCAAGCTCGGCAAGCGGGTGCATGTGGTGGAGGCGCTCGGCCGGGTGATGAGCCGCGCCGTGACCCCGCCGCTGTCCGAATTCTACGCCCAGGCCCATGCCGGCTGGGGCATCGAGCTGTTGCTCAATGCGCGGCTTGAGCGAATCGAAGGCGAAGGCGGCCGCGTCGCCGGCCTTGCGCTCGCCGACGGACGCCGGATCGCCGCCGAACTGGTGCTGGTCGGCATCGGCATCGAACCCAATGTCGAGCTGGCCGCGGCCGCCGGGCTCGCCACCGCCAACGGCATCGTGGTCGACGCGCAACTGGCGACCGTCGATCCGCGCATATCGGCGGTGGGCGACTGTGCCGCCTTTCCCGATCCGAGCGGCAGGCTCATCCGCCTGGAGTCGGTGCAGAACGCCGTCGACCAGGCGCGCTGCGTGGCCAAACGCATCATCGGCGAGCCGGAAGACTATGCGGCGGTGCCGTGGTTCTGGAGCGACCAGCGCGATCTCAAATTGCAAATGGTGGGGCTCACCGCCGGCTGCGACCGCACCGTCGTGCGCGGCGATCCGGCCACGCGCGCCTTTTCGGTCTTTTGTTTCCACGGCGAGCGTCTGATCGGCATCGAGTTGGTCAACCGTGCCGCCGATCACATGTTCGGCCGCCGGCTGCTCGCCGCCGGCGAGACGATCACGCCGGACGAGGCCGCCGATCCCGGTTTCGACCTCAAGGCGCGGTTGGCCCGCGTGGCAGCGCCGGTCAAACGCGCCGTCTGACGGTCCCCGCTGGTCAACCAAGCGCAATATTGTTAGCGTTGCGCACACAAGGCGCGCCAAGCGCCGATGCATAAATCCAGGGAGGGTGCAGTGAAGTCAGCCGACAGACGGACTCTATTGGGCTGCGCGTTCGCGGCCGTTTGCGCATTTGCGCTTGCCGGCGTGCAGCCGGCGCACGCGGCCAAGCCGCAATACATCATGAAATTTGGCACCGCGACCTACAAGGAATCGCAGCACCAATTCATCATCTTCTACAAAGAGGCGCTGGAAAAAGCCTCCGGCGGCCGCATCCAGGTGCAAATCTATCCGCGCAGCGAATTGGGACCGATACCGCGCGAGATCGACGGCCTGCAGCTTGGCAACCAGGAAGCCTATATCGGCCCGGCTGACTTCTTCGTCGGCGTCGATCCGCGCTACGGCGTCTTCTCCACCCCGACGCTGTTCAAGAACAACGACCACGCCTCGGCGACGGTGATGGATCCCGAGCTCAACAAATACATCCTCCACATGGGCGACAGCAAAGGCCTGGTCGGCATCGCCACTTTCGGCCTCGGCGCCTCCAACTACGCGGCCAAAAATCCGATCATGACGCTCGCCGACTTCAAGGGGAAGAAGCTGCGCGTCAATGCCACCGCCATGGAGCGCGAGAAGATGCGCCGGCTCGGCGCCACCGCCGTGCCGATGCCGCTCTCCGAGGTGCTGCCCGCGCTGCAGCGCGGCGTCATCGACGGCACCATGAGCGGCACCTCGATCTTCGTCGCCTTCAAGTTCAACGATGTGGTCAAGGTCATTACCCGCACCAACGACACGATGCTGGTCTCCCTCGCCGTCGTGAGCAAGGCGTGGCTCGATAAGCTGCCACCCGACTTGCAGAAGATGGTGATCGACGTCGGCCACCAGACCCAGCTCAAGACCCATCTCTGGGAGCAGAAGTTCACCAAGGGACTGGCCAAGAAATGGGAGCAGATGGGCGGTACCATCCATGAGTTCGCGCCGGCCGACCACGCCAAGATGATGGCGCTGCTGAAAACCGTCGGCGACGACACCACCAAGAACCAGCCGGCGGTGCACGCCTTCCTCGAGAAAGTGCGCGGCGTCGCCGCCAAATACGCCGACAAGTATTGAGCCTTGCAATGGGCGGGCGTTGCGCGCGGCGCTGAGCCGGCGTGACGCCCGTCCGATCCTTCGGAAGCCCCAATGCAGCTTGCAACGCTTGCCCGCGTGGTCCTGCGGGACATCCCACGCGCGGCGATCGGCCTCATCATCCTCGTCGCCATCGCCATCAATTTCGTCAACATCGTCGGCCGCTATGTCTTTTTGACGCCGCTGCCCTGGGCGGAGGAGGTGCTGAGCTTTTTGGTGATCTGGGGCGTGTTCGTCGGCTCCATCTCCGCCTGCTACGACAACCGCCACCTGGTCATGGACTTGTTCGTCGGCGCCTTTCCGACGCCGCTGCGCCGCGCCGTCGAGGGGCTCATCCTCGTCTGCCTGGTCGCCTTCTGCGGCTTCGTCTGCGTCGAGGGCTTCACCGTCGTTGCCATCATGGCGCGGCTCGGCAAGGTGAGTGTCACCGCGCAGGTTCCGATGACCGTCCCCTACATGGCTTTCGTCGTCGGCTTCGGTCTCATGGCGGTTGCCTCAGTGGCCGGCGTTTACTTGCGCTGGCGCGCGGCGCGTCAGCCCGACGCGCGCCTCTAACCGAAGAAGGCGGGACCCATGCTGTGGCTGATGCTGCTGCTGCCGCTCCTGCTGCTGGTATTCGGCTTTCCGATTTTTCTGCTGCTGCTGGTGACTGTGTCGGTTGCCGTGGTCGGCTTCAGCGGCCTGCCCGGCACCGTGCTGCCGCAGGTCATGTTCGGCAGCATCGGCAATTTCGCCCTGCTAGCCGTGCCGTTCTTCATATTCGCCGGCGAATTGATGGGCCGCGGCGGCATGGCCCGGCGGCTGGTGGCGATCGTCGTCTCTTTGCTCGGCGGTTTCCGCGGCAGCATGCCGATCACAACGGTAGGCGCAGCGACGCTCTATGGCGCGATCTCCGGCTCGACCGCGGCGACGGTCGCCGCGCTCGGGCCGCTGGTCTACAAGCCGCTGCGTCAGGCCGGCTATGACGAGAGCTTTTCGACCGGCGTCATCACCTCGGCCGGCGCGCTCGCCAACATCATCCCGCCTTCGATCGCCATGATCCTCTACGGCGCCGCCGCCCAGCAGTCGGTGGTCAAGCTGTTCGCCGCCGGTGTGCTGCCTGGGCTGATGCTCGCCGCGCTGATGTCGGCTTACATTTATGTCCATGCCCGCCGCCACGGTATCCGCGAAGGCGAGCGTTTCCGCTGGTCCGCCTTCATAGCCGCGCTGAAGGACGGCCTTTGGGCGCTCGGCGCTCCGCTCATCGTGTTCGGCGGCATCTATGCTGGCGTGTTCTCGCCCACCGAGGCGGCCGGCGCGGCTTGCGTCTATGCCATCTTCGTCACCATGGGCGTGCAGCGAGAAATAAGCTGGCGCGAATTCTGGGACGTGGCGGTGACGTCGATGTCGCTCACGGCGCAGATCTTCCTCATCGTCGCGGTGGCCGGCGTGTTTTCCTGGCTGCTGACGACCAGCGGTGTGGCGCAGAGCGCCGTCGACTTCATCGCCGCGCAGAAGCTCGCACCCTGGCTGGTGCTGCTTGTGATCAACGGGTTCCTGCTCGTCGTCGGCTGCTTCATCGACACTGCCTCGGCCATCCTGGTGCTGACGCCGCTGCTCGCGCCCATCGCAACCGCGGTCGGCGTCGACATCATCCATTTCGGCATCATCGTCACGGTCAATCTGAGCATCGGCACGTTCACCCCGCCATTCGGGCTCAACATCTTCATGGCGCAGGCGATCTTCGACGTGCCGTTGCGTAAGATCTATGCCGGGCTTGGCCCGTTCATTCTGGTCAGCATCGTCGGGCTGCTGATCGTGACCTATGTGCCGGCATTGTCGACCTGGATCCTGCGTTTCGTCGGCTGATGCTCAATCACACCGCACCGTCATGCCGCCGTCGACCACGATCTCGGTGCCGGTGACGAAGCGCGCCTCGTCGCTGGCGAGATAGAGCGCGGCATTGGCGGTGTCGCGGCCGTCGCCGGCAAAGCCGAGCGGGATGCGCTTGAGGCGCGAGGCGAGCAGCGCCTGCACATCGCCGCCGGCGCGCTGGCCGGCGAGCCGCGCTTCCACCATCGGCGTATGCAACTGCCCCGGCACGACGCTGTTCACGCGGACGCCCTTGCCGGCATATTCCACCGCCACCACGCGCGAGAGCTGGATCACGCCGGCCTTGGTGGCGGCGTAGCCGACCTGCGCCGCGCCGGTCCAGCGCATCCCGGAGGTCGAGGCGACGTTGACAATGGCGCCGGCGCCCTGGCGCTCCATTACCGGCAGCACATGCTTGCAGGTGAGGAACACGCTCTTGAGGTTGTAGTCGACCTGCGCGTCCCACACTTCCTCGCTCATCTCCACCGGTCCGCCGCGCGCCGAGCCGCCGACATTATTGACCAGCACGTCGATGCGGCCGTAGCGGGCCAGGCAGGCTTCGACCATGGCCTTGACCGAGGCGCCGCCGGTAACGTCGCATTGCTGCACGGCGATCTCGCCGCCCACAGCCTGCACGCGTTCGACCGTCTCGCGCGTGGCGTCCAGGTTGCGGTCGACAGCGAAGATCTTGGCGCCTTCCTCGGCAAAGCGCACGCAGGTGGCGCGGCCGTTGCCCCAGCCGGGACCGACGGAGCCGGCGCCGGTGACGATGGCGATGCGGTCCTGCAAGCGTCCGCGCATGGGTGTTGCCTCCTTCTTCTTTTGCCTGCCCTTACGAGGCGGGAACGGGACGGCTGCCGAAGCCGTAGAAGCGCTGCGGATTGTCGACCAGCAGCGCCTGGCGCGCTGCGGCGCTCGGCGCCATTTCGGCGATGAGATCGACCAGCAAGCCGTCGTCCGGCACCGGCGGCGGATGATTGGGATGCGGGAAATCCGTGCCCCAGACGCAGCGGTCGCCGAATTCCGCGACCAGCTTGCGGGCAAATGGCAGGGCGTCGGCATAAGGCGGCCCCTGGCGCGTCGCGCGATCGATGCCGCTGACCTTGACCCAGACGTTGCGGTCGCCCAGCAGATCGAGCAGATGGCGGAACGGCTCCTGCTCGAGTCCGTGCGAGGCATCGATGCGGCCCATATGGTCAATCACCACCGGCACCGCGGCGCGATGGATTGCCGGCGCCAGCGTGCCGATCAGCTCCGCCCGCATGTGCAGCTGCAGGTGCCAGCCGAGATCGGCGAGCCGCTTGCCAAACGCGATCACCTCCTCGATCGGCTCGGTGGCGGCGAGGTGCTTCATGTAGTGGAAGCGGGCGCCGCGGAAGCCCTGTCGGTCGAGCCGCTTGAGCTCGCGGTCGGAAATCGTCACCGGCATCAGTCCGACGCCGAGATAGGTACCGCGCTTGGCGGCGAGCGCGTCGGCGGTGGCGGTGAGATCGTAGCCATGCGCGGCGGTGTGCACGATCACGCAGCGTTCGACGCCGAGGCGGTCGTGTAATTTGAACAGCGTCTCCTTCGGCGCGTCGGACGGTGTGAAGCTGCGCTTGACGGCGAAGGGAAAGCGCGCCCGCGGGCCGAATACATGCACATGCGCGTCACAGGCGCCGGGCGGCAGCTTCAGTTTCGGCTCGCGCGGCGTTGCGGTCCAGGTCGGCGGCTCGGCGGGGATGTCGTCGCTGTGGGGGGGCATTGTCTTTTTGTTCACACCGCGTCGGCGCGCGTGCGCTCATAGGCCGGCTCATGCGCGGCGAAATCGGCGAGCCAGGCCGTCAGCGTCGGCTGCTTGGCGCGCCAGTCGACCGGTTGGCGCCATTCGAGATAGCCGAGCGCACACGCCAGGCCGATCGACACAATGTCGGTGCGGGCGGGATTGGGCGGATCGGCGGCGAAGGCTGAAAGCCCGCGCGCGATCTTGCCCTGTTGATGCGCCAACCAGCGTTCCGAAAGGCGATCGGCGGCGCGGAAGCGGCCTTCATAGACCATCAGCAGCGCCGCCTCGGTGATGCCGTCGGCGAGCGTCGCCCGCGTCAGCGCCCGGTAGCGGGCAGGCCCGCGCGCGGGCAGCAGGATTTCGACGCCCGCCACCTCCTGCAGGAATTCGAGGATCACGCGGCTGTCGTAAAGCGCGCTGCCGTCGGTGGTGAGCAGGCACGGAATCTTGCCGAGCGGGTTCTGTTCGCGCAGCGTGTCGGACTCGTCGAGCGTATCGGCCGGCACCAACGTGATGCGCTCGGAAAGACCGAGCACCTGCGCCGCCATCCGCACCTTGCGCCCGAACGGCGAGGTCAGCGTCGAGCGCAGCACGAAGGGGCCGGAACTGACGGGCATGTCACTTTCCTTGATCAGTGCATGGTCTGCGGCAGATAAAGCGCAAGCTGCGGGAACACGCAGAGCAGGAACAACATGAAGAAGCCGGCAATCACGTAGGGGATGAGGCCGGCAAATACATGCTCGAGCTCGACGCGGCCGTCGGAGGTCGCCTGCACCACGAAGCAATTGACCCCGACCGGCGGTGTCACCGCGCCGATCTCGACCAGGAGCACGACGAACACGCCGAACCAGACCGGATCGAAGCCGAGCTTCATCATCACGGGGTGGGTGATCGGCAGCGTGATCGCGAGCAGCGCCGGCGCATCCATCATCATGCCGAAGACGAGATAGATCACCACGATGATCAGCACGATGCCCCAGCGGTTGACATTGAGCGTGGTGAGGAAATCGCCCAGCGTATTGGCGACGCCGGACAGCGCCAGGAAGCGCGAGAAGATCAGCGCGCAGATGATGATGGCGAAGATCATCGCCGAGGTCTTCACCGTCTCGCGCAGGACCAGCATGAGCTGCAGGTTGCGGAAGCCGCCCTGGCGGATCAGCGCCAGGACCAGCGTCACTGCGGCGCCGGCGCCGCCGGCTTCGGTCGGCGTGAACACGCCGAGATAAAGCCCGAGGATGATGCTGGCGATCACCAGGATCAGCGGTCCGGCCAGGCGCAGCGCATAGATCTTCTCGGCGAGCGTGAACTTCTCGGTGACGCGCGGAGCGTATTCGGGATGGCGCAGCACGGTCAGCAAGGTGGCGCCGCAGAGCACGATGGCGAAGACGATGCCGGGAATGACGCCGGCGATCAAGAGCGCGCCGATCGAGGAATCGGTGAGGATGCCGAAGATCACCATCACCGCCGAGGGCGGGATCATCACCGCGAGCGTCCCGGCGATGGCGATGGAGGCGGAGGCCAGCCGCTTGTCGTAGCCGCGGTCGAGCATCTGCGGCAGCGCCAGCTTGGTGAACACGGTCGCGGTGCCGATGGAGGAGCCGGAGGCGGCGCCGAAGGCGGCCGCGCCCAGCGTGGTGGAGATGGCGAGCCCGCCGGGCAGCGCCCCGAACCATTTATGCGCGGCGTCGTAGAGGTCCTCGCCAAGGCCTGCGCGCATGGCGAAGTAGCCCATCAACAGGAAGAGGGGGATGACGCTGAAGTGGAACGAATGCGTGGTCTCGAAGAACACCGTCGACAGCATCGAGGTGGCGGCGTGGAAGCCGACCACGGCGGTCAGGCCGAGCGCGCCGACGGCGCCGAGGGCGACCATGACGTTGACGCCGGCGAGGATGGCGGCGAAGAGGGCGATGACGCCGGCGAGCCCGATCTCGAGCGAGGCCATCACACGTGCTCCATGGCGCGCTCGTCGTCCGCCGCGATCGGCATCATGGTCTCGGCCACCGCGTCGAGCACGAACTGGATGGCGAGCAGCGCGATGCCGAAGAACACCACGAATTTCATCGGCCAGAGCGGGAACACCACCTCGCCCCATTCCTGTTCGCCGAAGGAATAGGACTGCGCGGCGTAGATCCACGCGGCGTAGCCGCACCAGGTGAAGAAGGCCGCGCCGGCGAGCATGGCCCCGATGCTAAAGCCGCGCGCCCAGGCCCGCGGCAGCCGGCGGGTGAGGAGGGTCACGCGGATGTGGCCGCCGTCGTATTGGGTGAGCGCGACGGAGAGGAAGATGATCAACACCAGCAGGGATTCGGTGAATTCCAGCGTGCCGGTCAGCGGCTTGTTGAACAGGTAGCGGCCGATGACGTTGATGACGACCAACAACATCATGACAAAGGTGGCGATGGCGGAAATGACGCCAAAGCCGCGCAACAGGCGGCCATAGGCCCGGTAGAGGCGTGCGAAGGCGGACATATCGACACCGTCGTCGTTTCGGGGCGCGCGGCGCAGCGGGCGGGCAACGCGGGGACGCCGGCTCAGAGCCTACATCGCAATTCCAGGGCGCGGCCGCCGGCCAGCCCCGGAATGTCGGTTTTTTCCGGTCGCTTGCGCGCGCGGGAAAGCGCCCGCCGCGCCGCGCGACCTAGCGCTGCTCGATCTGCTCGACGATGTCCTGCGCCTGTTCGGCGGAAAGACCGGCGGCTTTGGCCTTCTCGACCCACTTCTGCCGCACCGCCTGCACGCCCGCCGACTTCGCCGCCTTGTCGAGCGAATCCGCCGGCAGCTTGATGACGGTCACGCCCTTCTTCTTCCAGCCCGCCAGGATCTTCTGGGTGAGCACGTCGAGGGTGACGGTGTAGCGCATGGCGTATTCGCGGCCGAGCCCGTCGATGATCGCCTTGGTCTGCGGATCGAGCGCGTTGTAGCTCTTCAGGTTCATCACGATCATGTGGCCGAACGAGGCGCCGATCGGCACGTCGATGTAGTATTTCGCCACCTCGTCATATTTCCAGCCATGCGCCAGCGACGGCCCGATCGGCGAGCAGTCGAGAATGCCGCGTTGCAGCGCCTGATAGCCGTCGGAGGAGGTCATCGACACCGGCGTGCCGCCGAGCGCCTGCACCAGCGCCGGATAGGCGAAGCCGTAAGTGCGCACACGCTTGCCCTTGAAGTCGGCGATCGACTTGATCGGCTTGGTGCAGATGATGCCGTAGCGCTCGAGCGGGCGGAAGCCGATGACCTTGAGATTGTACTTGGCGAGCTCCTGGTCGAACTGCGGATAGGTGCGGTGCCAGTATTGCATCAGTTCGGCGATCTCGATGGTCGAATGCGGCTGCGGAATGAAATAGCCGACCGCGTTATTGAGCGGGAACTTGTCCGGGAAGTAGGGGGTGATGATGTCGCCGATGTCGCCGGCGCCGCCCGACAGCGCGTCGGGAATTTCCTTCGCCTTGGCGACGCTGCCGCCCCAGAACATCTGGATCTGGCTTTTGCCGCCGGTGCGCTTCTTGAACTCGTCGACGAACCACTGCGTCGAGATCGCCTGCGCGTCGCCGGCGGCCTGTGGCTTGAAGGTGAGCCACTTCAATGTCACGGCGTGCGCCTGCGAGCCGGCCAAGGCGAACGTCAGCGCGGCGGCGGTCAGGCAAAAACGGGCGAGAAATCGCGACATTTCCATCCTCCCAGATAAAACTTATTGTTTGTGCAGCAATGATAGTTCGGCCGTGAAAGGCCCGCAATGGGACGCGCCAATTCAAGCGATGCCAATTTGGCATCGTGGAGCGCCGCCGAAATGAAAGCGCGGCCCCACACGGCCGGCTGCGCGTCAAGCGAGCGTGGCGCCGGCCCAGTGCTTGCTGCGCACCAGCGTGCTGCACACCTCGTGCAGCAGATCGCTCGCCTCGCGCGTGACCCCGGGCAGTTGCTTGTCGCGCAACGTCACGATGGTGACCCTGGTCGAGATGGTCGGGCGCACGATCGGAAACGCGGTGAGCTTCTTGCGCACGACCTCGTCCTGCACGGCGGCATAGGTCAGAATGGTGTAGCCGAGCCCCTGTTCGACCAGCGCCTTGACGAAGGCGACGCTGTCGGCCTCGACTTTGATGCGCAGGCGCACGCCGTTTTCGAGCGCGGCTTGCTCGACCAGGCGGCGATTGCTGTGCGCCATGTTGGGCAGGATCAGCGGCAGCTCGCCGAGATCGCGTACGCGGAAGGCGCGCGGGTGCGGACGCTGCCTGGCAAATCGCGCCGGCGGCCCGATGACCAGCATGCGTTCGCTCAGAAGCGGGCTGATTTCAAGGCTTTCCAGGTGCGGCGGATTGTGCAGCAGGGCGATGTCGATACGTTTTTCCAACAGCCATTCCTGCAACGAGGAAGAGACGCCTTCGCGAATGTGCAGCGTGGTCTGCGGGAAGCTGCGCTGGAAGCGTGCGACATAGGGCGGGATCAGCAGTCGGCCCGCCGCCGGCGGCACGCCGAGCGTGATGCGGCCCGCCGCCGGCACTCGGCGTTCGCTGATCTCGCGGCCGGTCTGTTGCGCGAGCTGGGTGATCGTTTCCGCGCGCTCGAGCAATAACGCGCCGGCGCCGGAGAGCCGCACGCCGCGGCCATGCCGGGTGAACAGCGACACGCCGAGTTCGTCTTCCAGCTTCTTGATCTGGCGGCTGAGCGCCGGCTGCGCCAGGCGCAATTCCGCCGCCGCGCGGCTGACGCTGCCGGCGCGCGCCACCTGCATGAAGTTTCTCAGCTCTTTCAGCTCCATTCGGGCCTCAAGGCATCCTATGCCGTGTCGGCATAGCTTAGGTCAGGTCAGACCGCGGCGGAAGGGCGCGCGGGCCCAATGGCCGGGGCGGCGCAATGCGGCTATACCAACAGGGGCCGCGCCGCGCGGCCGGTTGCATCGGAGGGAGCCGCGACGCCATGACCGCGAAAGCCGACGCCACGATCAAGCTGTTGGCGCTTGCCGGCGACGGCATCGGGCCGGAGATCACGGCGGCGACGCTTGCTGTCATGAACGCGGCGGCGCGCGCTTTCGCCTTGCCGTTGTCGGTCGCGCATGCCGACATCGGCTGGGCCGCGCACCGCAAGGCGGGCACCACCTTTCCCGACGCGGTCCTGGCGCAGGCCAAGGCCGCGGACGGCGTGCTGCTCGGCCCTGTCTCGCATAACGAATATCCGCCGCGCGCCGAGGGCGGGCTCAACCCCTCCGGCGAACTGCGCAAAGCTCTCGACCTCTACGCCAATATCCGCCCGGCGCGCTCGCGCGACGGCCTGCCGCCGCGTTGCGGTCAGCCGGTCGACCTGGTCATCGTGCGCGAGAATACAGAGGGCTTCTACGCCGATCGCTCGATGCATCTCGGCCCCGGCGAGTTCATGCCGACGCCCGATCTGGCGCTGGCCGTGCGCAAGATCACCCGCGACGGCTCGACCCGCATCGCCGAGAGCGCCTTCACGCTGGCGATGCAGCGCCGGCGCAAGGTCACCGCCGTGCACAAGGCCAATGTGCTGCGCGTGTCAGACGGGCTCTATCTCGAATGCACGCGCGCGGTGGCGGCGCGCTATCCACAGGTCGCCTATGAGGAGCGCATCATCGATGCGATGGCCGCGCTCCTGGTGCGCGACGCCAGCGCGTTCGATGTCATTGTCACCACCAATATGTATGGCGACATCCTCTCCGACGAGGCGAGCGAAATCGCCGGCAGCCTCGGTCTCGCCGCCTCGCTCAATGCCGGTGCCGATCATGCCGTCGCGCAGGCGCAGCACGGCTCGGCGCCCGACATCGCCGGCAAGAACCTCGCCAATCCGGCCTCGCTGATCGGTTCGGCGGCGATGCTGCTGGCCTGGCTGGGCGATCGGCGCAAAGACGAGAGGCTCATGCGCGCGGCGGCAGCGATCGAATCCGCGCTCGATCGGGTGATCGCCGATCCGCAAACGCGCACGCTCGATCTCGGCGGGTCGTTGGGGACGGTTGCGTTCGGGGATGCGGTGGCGAAAGCGATTGGATAGGGTTCGTCGGGACGCGGGCCGGGCAGTGGAGGCATGAGGTTCGGTTCGGTAAGCGCGGCTCGGTCGACGCCCGCTGTGGTCCGTATTTTACCGGATCGCCGCGTCAGCGTGCATGGACGCGAAGGCCGATAGAAGACATCGCGGTCGCGTTTCGAAATTGGTAAAAGCGCCTCGGATTATTGCGGCATTTGTTAAGACTTGGCCGGCCAAAGTCGCCCTCACGATCAGTTTTTTTGGCTCACGCGCGATCCGGCGCACGAGGGAGACGCAGTCATGTGCATCAATTGCGAGACGCAGGGAATCGCCCGGAGGAATCTGCTCCAGTTTGGTGCGGCCGGGATGGTCGCGCTCGGGCTCGGCGGCGTCTCGTCGCAGGCACGCGCCGCCGAAGGCCCGGCCAGCGCGGTCTCACCCGACGCGGCGTTGGCAAAGCTGAAATCGGGCAATGCGCGCTATGTGAGTGACCCCAAGCTCTGCGCCAGCGACCTCGGCAAGCAGCGCAGCGCGGTTACCGGGCACCAGTCGCCGTGGGCAACGATCATCAGCTGTGCCGACAGTCGCGTGCCGCCGGAGCTGATTTTCGGCGGCCAAGGGCTCGGCGAACTGTTCGTGGCGCGCAACGCCGGCAATCTCGTCGACACCGGCACCCTCGGCACGGTCGAATACGGCGCCGCCGTGCTCGGGTCGCCGCTCATCGTCGTTCTCGCCCATACAAGTTGCGGCGCGGTGAAGGCGGCCTGCGACGTCGTCACCAAGAACGCGACATACCCCGGCGCGATCGGCCCAATGATCGAGCCGATCTTGCCGGCGGCGCTCGCGGAGCGGGACAAGCCCGGCGATTTCGTCAACAACGCTGCCAAGGAAAGCGCCAAGCGGACTGCGCAGCGGTTGACCGCCGCGAGCACGCTCCTCGCCGGCCTGGCGGGCACGGGAAAACTGAAGATCGTCGCAGCAATCTACGACCTGAAAACGGGTGTCGTCAGCTATCTCGGCTGAGCGGAGACAATTCAAGAAATCCGTATAGCCGCGCCGGATTGTCGACCAGCACGCGACGTACCAGCGCGTCGTCCTGCAGCCAGCGCGGCACCGATGTGAGCAGGCCGGCGGTGTCGATCGGCTGGTAGGGCAATTCCACCTCACGGCCGCCTTCGTGCAGATGATGGCGCGGCGTGTGCGGCCAGTCGGAGCCCCAGACCACGCGCTCGGGGTTTGCCTGGCACAAGGCGCGCGCCAGCGGACCGATGCGCACGTCGTTCGGGTCGTCGCTGATGCGATAGGCGCCGGAGATCTTCACCCAGGTCTTGCCGCTCTCGAGCAGGGCTTGCAGCGCGCGCAACGCGCCGTTATCGGCGCCCGGCGCGATCAGCCCGAAATGGTCGAACACGCTGTCGACCGGCAGGTCGCGCAACAAGGGTGCGAGCGGCTCGATTGCCTCCGCCGGCACGAAGAGCTGCACATGCCAGCCGTGCCGCGCGCATAAAGACGCCGTTGCGGCGATCGCCGCTTTGACCGTTTCGATCGGCGCCGTGCCCGATGTGGCGATATTCACCCGCAAGCCGCGCACGCCCGTTGCGTGCAGCGCGTCGAGCGTGGCGGCCGGCGTATCGGGCGCCAGCACCGCGACGCCGCGCGATCCCGGCAGTCGCGCCAGCGCGTCAATCATGCAGGCATTGTCGGTCGCATAGAAGCTCGGCTGCACCAGCACGACGCGGGCAAGCCCGAGCCGGCCGAGCACGGCGGCAAGCGCCTCGGCCGGGGCGTCCATGGGCGTGTAGCGGCGCCCGGGCGCCAGCGGAAAGCGCGCGCGCGGGCCGACGACGTGAACATGGGCGTCGCAGGCGAGCGGCGGCGGAAAGGCGGCCATTTTTCCCTCAAATCGGGCCCTGGGACGGGTTTCGATAGCATGCCGGCGGGCGGTCCCGGAAACGGTCGAGGCCTTTGAAAATTTTACCGATTTTGCCCCGCCCGACCACCCGTTTGGCAGTTATCTTGCATATTAAACGGGCAGCCACCGGCCCCGGAGCAGCCCATGCCGACCGATCCGCTGAACGATTTCATCCGCGCCGCCGCCCAGACCCTGGATCTGCCGCTCGAGCCGGAATGGCTGCCGGCGGTGCGAATCAATCTGCTGGTCACCCTGCGCTATGCCGGCCTGGTGGCGGAATTCCCGCTGCCCGACGAGGCGGAGCCGGCCCCGGTGTTCAAGGCCTGATGCCATGATCGATGTCTGGTCGAGCGGCGCCGACATCGCCGCGGCGGTGAAGGCGGGCGAGGTGAGCGCGGCCGCGGTGGTCGAGGCGGCGCTCGCGCGCATCGCGAGGCTCAACCCGCAACTCAACGCCTTCACCGCGGTCACCGCCGAGCGGGCGCGGGCGAAGGCGCGGGCGGTCGACGCCGCGCCGGACAAGGCCAAGCTGCCGCTCGCGGGCGTGCCGTTCTCGGTGAAGAACCTGTTCGACGTCGAAGGGCTTGCCACCGTCGCCGGCTCCAAGATCAACCGAACGCGGCCGCCGGCGCGGCGCGACGCCGCGCTGATCGAACGGCTGGAAGCCGCCGGCGCGGTGCTGGTCGGCGCGCTCAACATGGGCGAATACGCCTACGACTTCACCGGCGAGAATTTGCACGACGGGCCCTCGCGCAACCCGCATGACCTGACGCGCATGAGCGGCGGCTCCTCCGGCGGCTCGGGTAGCGCCGTCGGCGGGGGGCTGACGCCGCTCGCGCTCGGCTCCGACACCAACGGTTCGATCCGCGTGCCGTCCTCGCTCTGCGGCATCTTCGGGCTGAAGCCGACCTATGGCCGTCTCACGCGCGCACGCTCGTTTCCCTTCGTCGCCAGCCTCGATCATCTCGGACCCTTCGCGCGCACGGCGCGCGATCTGGCACTCGCCTACGACGCCATGCAGGGACCGGACGCCGAGGATCCGGCCTGCGCGCAGCGCGAGGTCGAGCCGACATTGCCGGCGATTGATGCCGGGCTCGACGGGCTGCGCATCGCCGTCGCCGGCGGCTATTTCCAGAAGGGCACCTTTGCCGAGGCGTTGGAGGCACTGACGCGCGTGGCGCGGGCGGCCGGCGCGCAGGACGAAGTCGAGGTGCCGGAAGCCGCGCGCGGGCGCGCCGCGGCTTACGTCATCACCACCACCGAGGGCGCCGCGCTGCATCTCGCCCGCCTGCAGAAACAGGCGCGCGATTTCGATCCGGCGGTGCGCGACCGCCTGCTCGCCGGCGCCATGGTGCCGGCGGTGCTGGTCGAGAAGGCGCAAGTGTTTCGCCGCTGGTATCGCGAGCAGGTGCTCAAATTGTTCGAACGCTATGACGCGATCCTGGCGCCGGCGACGCCCTGCACCGCGCCGAAGATCGGCCAGCAGACTTTCGTGCTCGATGGCGTGGAGATGCCGTTGCGCCCCAATGTCGGCATCTATACGCAGCCGGTCTCCTGTATCGGCCTGCCGGTGGTGGCGGTGCCGGTGGCGCTCACGCCGCTGCCGATCGCCGTGCAGATCATCGCCGCGCCCTGGCGCGAGGACGTGGCCTTGCGCATCGCGCATGCGCTGGAGCAAATGGGCGCGGTGGCGGCACCGCGGCCGAACATTTAGGAGATTGTCGGTGGAACGAGCATCTCACCGTTCATTCCCGTACCCGGGTCCAGCCTTCGGCTGGCCCGAGCACAGGCCCCAGCGGGAATCCAGTAGCCAAACAATAGAGCTTATCTTTTTTGGCTCTGGGTCCCCGCTTGCGCGGGGACGAACGGGTTCTATGCAGGAGCATTGAGATGGAAATTGATTTGCCGGAGGTCGTGGCCGAGGTGCGCGAGGCCTTCGCGCGCTACGAGAAGGCGCTGGTGGAAAACGACGTCGCCGCGCTCGACGCGCTGTTTCACGACGATGCGCGCACCATCCGCTATGGCGCGGGCGAGAACCTCTACGGCTTCGAGGCGATCAAGGCCTTCCGCGCGGCGCGCTCGCCGGCGGGGCTCGCGCGCACTTTGTCGCGCACCGTCATTACCAGCTACGGCCGCGAATTCGCCGTCGCCTCAACGCTTTACGATCGGCCTTCGAGCGGCGGCAAGGTCGGCCGGCAGATGCAGACCTGGGTCAAGTTCGCGCAGGGCTGGCGCGTGGTCGCCGCCCATGTCAGCTTGATCGATGCCAGCCCCATCGATCCGCCGCGCGAGCCGAGCGCATGAGCCTCACGCTGACCACCGAGACGCCGCGCCGGCCCTGGCCGCGCCGCACGCGCGCCGAGGAGCTGCGGCTGCAGCTTGCCGACGAGATCGTGCGCGGCGCGTTGGCGCCGGGCGCCGCGCTCGACGAAACCGAGCTCGCGCGCCGCTTTTCCGTCTCGCGCACGCCGGTGCGCGAGGCGATCCGCATGCTGGCGGCGAGCGGGCTCGTGGTGATGCGGGCGCATCGCGCGGCGGTGGTGGCGCGGCCGACGGCCGACCATCTTGCCGGCATGTTCGAGGTGATGGCGGAGCTGGAGGCGTTGTGCGCCGGTTACGCCGCCGAGCGCATGAGCGGCGCCGAGCGGCGCGCGCTCGAGGACGAGCACGAGAAGCTGCGCGCGCTGATCCAGAGCGGCGATCCGCAGCGCTATCATGAGATCAACGAGGCCTTCCACGGCGTCATTTATGGCGGCGCGCACAACGCCTATCTCGCCGAGTTGACGCTGGCGACGCGCGTGCGCGTGCAGCCGTTCCGCCGCGCCCAGTTCCGCAATCTCGGACGGCTGGCCAAGTCGCATGTCGAGCACGATCGCGTGGTGCAGGCGATCCTACGCGGCGAGCGCACGCTGGCGGCACAGTGCATGCACCAGCACATCATCACCGTGCGCGAGGAATACGAGCATTATAGCGAGACGGTGTAGGCGTCATTCCGGGTTCGCGGCCTTCGGCCGCGCGCCGGAATGACTACGTAAGTTGCGCCTCCTTCAACGCGCCCAGCGGCAATGTCGTATCCGCCTCAAACGCACGACCGATGCTCATGAGACTGGCGTCGCCGCCGCCGGGCGCCAGCAACGTAATACCGAAGGGAATGCCGCTGTCGGTGATCGCGGCCGGCAAGGCGAGGCCACACAGGTCGAGCAGGTTGACGAAATTGGTATAGGTGCCGAGGCGGCTGTTGAGCCCAATCGGGTCGGCCAGCACCTGCGCGACGGTGTAGCAGGTCGGCGCCGTCGGCAGCGCCAGCGCGTCGACCTGCGTGAAGGTCACGTCGGCGACGCGGCGCAATGCCTCCAGCTTGTAAAAGGCGGCGAAGGCGTCCATCGCCGTCGGCCGCAGGCCGGACAAGATGATCTCGCGCGTCACCGGATGGATGGCGTCGGGATCCGACGCCAAGAGCGAACGCACCGTCAGCGTGCGTTCGGCCACCCATGGGCCTTCGTACAACAGGCGCGCGGTCTCATAGAACGGCTCGATGTCGATTTCCGCGATCGTGTAGCCGAGCCCGGCCAGTCGTTTGATCGCCCGCTCGTAAGCGGCGGCATAGGCGCGGTCGCCGAAGAACAGAAGCTGGCCCGGCCGCGGCACGCCGATCCGCACTTGCGGCAAGGCATCGGACGCACCGAGCGGGCGCTGGCGCGAATAGGGGTCCTTGGCATCGGGACCGGCGATCGCCTGCAAACCGGTCCAGGCATCCTCGACCGTGAGCGCGAACAGCGAGACGCAGTCGAGCGTGCGGCAGGCCGGCACTACGCCATGGGTCGAGACCAGGCCGAGGCTCGGCTTCAGTCCGACGATATTGTTGAAACCGGCCGGCACGCGGCCGGAGCCGGCGGTGTCGGTGCCGAGCGCCAGTGGCGCAATGCCGGCGGCAACGGCAACGGCCGAGCCGGAGCTGGAGCCTCCGGGCACCAGGTCGGCGCGGAAGGTGTTGCGCGGCACGCCATAGGGCGAGCGCACGCCGACGAGGCCGGTGGCGAACTGGTCGAGGTTGGTCTTGCCGATGACGATGCAGCCGGCGGCGCGTAGCCGCGCCACCACGGTGGCGTCATGATGCGGCGTGTAGGCATAGGCCGGGCAGGCGGCGGTGGTCGCCAGCCCGGCCACATCGATATTGTCCTTGACCGCGAGCGGCACGCCGTAAAGCGGCAGGCTTTTGTCGGCAAGCGCTTGCGCCTCGGCGAGCGCCTCGGCTTGCGGGCGCAGGCTGATGAAGATGGCGGGATCGTTCTGCGCGGCGAGCCGGGCATAGGCGCGCTGGATTGTCTCGACCGGCGTGGCGCGGCCGGCGCGGTGAGCGGCAACGATTTCGGTGGCGGTCTCGGCCAAATCGGACCTCCAGGAAGCGAAAAGCAAATGAAGCGGCGCGCCTCAAAGACGCGCCGCCTCTTCCTTGCGCAATATCGCGAAGCCGCGCAATCGCTATTCGGCCGGCACTGCCTCCGGCTCGGGCGCGGCGGCGAGCGCGGGCTGCCGGCTCAGGAACAGCAGGAAGCCCGCCATGATCAGATAGGCAAGCGCCACCGACGGCGTCACGCCGAGGCCATGCCCGACGCCGACCGCGCCGCCATGCATGAAGCCGAAATAGGTGAGGACCGCGCCGGTGAAGGCGAAGGCGGCGGCTTTCGCATATTCGCGCTCGATCATGAAGACGCCGATCGCGCCCAGCACCAGCCCAACCAGGATCGACCCGCCGCCGAGGACTTCGAGGCCCTGATAGAGCACGCCATTGTTGCCGAGCTTGTCGAAGCCGACGGCAGCGGCGCTGGTGCCGGCAGCCCCGAGCGCGCCGTCCATCAGCGTCTTGCACCAGGCGGCAAGATGCGGCGTCAGCGCCAGCACGATCGCCGGCGCATGCTTGGCCGGCGTGGTCTGGAAGGCCTGGGCGCCGATCAGCATGCCGATATAGACGAGGATCGGAGAGATCGCGACCACCGGAACGATGGCGAGCAGGAGGGAAATCGCCCCGAACCAGGACAGCACGATCACCATGACGCCGGTCGCCGCCGAATAACCGATGCGGCCGCCCATCGCCTTCCAGCCGGGATGGCCGATATAGACCGCGTTGATGAAGGGGTTACCCATCAGGCAGCCGATCAGGCTGACCACGCCGTCGGCGGTGAGCACGCGGGTGGTCGGATAGGAATCGCCCGCCGCTTCCGCGCTTTCCACATTGTCCATGGCTTCGACGAGGTCATAGATGCCGAAGGGAATGGCGGTGACCAGGATGATGCCGAGATACTGGAAGCCGTGGAAGACGTGGCCGATGGCCGGGATCGGGATGTTGAAGCCGAAATTGGAGAAGGCGGCGAGAAACTTGGCGCCGCTCATGCCGCCGACGTCGAGGCCGACGAGGGTCGAGCCCCAGGCGATCACCGTGCCGACGGCGATGGCGACCAGGCCGGCCGGGATGCCAAAGGGATATCTGTAGCCGCCGAACCAACTCACCAGGATGATGGCGAAGCAGGTGAGCCCGATCACCGGGGTCATGAACATCTGCAGGGTCGGCAGCATGGTGATGAAGGTGATCGACACGCCGGCGAGCGTGCCGAGCAGGGCGGCGCGCGGCGTGATCTTGCGGATATAGGGCGCGATGAAGCCGCCGATCATCAGAATGAAACTCTGGAAGAACACCCAGACCAGGCCCGCTTCCCAGCCCTCGACCGGGTTATGGGTCTTCAGCGCGATCGGCAGCATGATCACGAAGGACACGATGAACATGTGCGGCACCGACACGCCCGAGGGCATGGCGCAGACGTCGGTGCGGCCGGTCTTCTTGGCCAGCCGATAGGCAAGCCAGGCGTAATAGAAGGTGGACAAGCACATCATCAGGCCGAGCGCCGGTAGGATGCGACCGAACACCAGTTCGTCCGGCATTTTCAGCACGAAGCGCAACAGGCCGGTGAGCACCAGCATGTTGACCAGGATGTTGGTGCCGAAGCCGAAGAAGGCGTTCCAGTCGCCGGGAGTCCACAGCTTGGGTTGGAATGTCGTGGTGCTCATGTCGTTCTCCCCGATCACGCGTTGCGTCGCATTGGTTCTTTGCTGGCCGGCAAAAGCGCGGCGAGCGCGCATTTTGAATCCGTCACCCAGCCGAAGATGCCGCCCTGGGCCTTGATCATCTTCAGGCCCATCTCGTGGAATTCCGGAAAGTAGGACGCGCAGCAGTCGGACAGCACGATGCAGCGATAGCCGCGGTCGTTGGCTTCGCGCACGGTGGTGTTGACGCAGACCTCGGTGGTGACGCCGGCGACCAGCAGGTTCTCGATCGCGCAATGGCGCAGCATGGATTCGAGATCGGTCTGGTAGAAGGCGCCCTTGCCGGGCTTGTCGATGACCGGCTCGCCGTCGATGGGATAGAGCGCGGGGACGATGTCGTGACCGTCTTCGCCACGGATGAGAATGCGGCCCATCGGTCCCTTGTCGCCGATCCGCATCGACGGCGAGCCACGCTCGACCTTGGCCGGCGGGGCGTCGGACAGGTCGGGGCGGTGGCCTTCGCGGGTGTGGATCACCAGCATGCCGGCCGCGCGCGCGGCGGCGAGCACCGCTTGCAGCGGCGCGACCGCGGCCTGCAGCCGCGACACGTCATTGCCCAGCGTCTCGCCGAAGCCGCCCGGCTCCAGGAAGTCGCGCTGCATGTCGATGATGAGGAGCGCCGTGCGTTCGAGCGCGACGGCGACGGGTTGCGGTTCGGCGACGATCTTGGTCTTCACCATGCACCTCGCATGCGGCGCTTGCCGCGGCTCGTCGCCTTAACGAACCGGCTTCGCTGGCGAATTGTATGCAATGGAGGAACTCGCAAACGCCGTGCCAACTGCGAACGGCCGCGTCGCGGCGGCCGAGGGGCGGCGTTTCAAACGAATTTGCAATTGGTTAGGTGAGCGGCGCTTGCGCGCGAATGGCGGCGCGGCTGTTGTCCGCGCTGCCTAAAATGGCGGCAATTGCGGCGCGGCTGATCATGAAAGGCGCAACGGTAGTCTGTCATTCCGGGGCGCGCCACCCGGATCGGCGCTTTGCGCCGTCCGAACACAGGCTGCGCGCGCGAACGCGGAATGCAGGGCGATACGCTCGTGCGCCGAATAATCGAATCGCGATTGCGTTGACGCGATACGTTAGGCCGGAAGAGGCCGATCGCGCGTACAGGCCTTCAATGATTGCCGGCCGCTTTCGAGGTAAGGCTGACATCACGAGAGCTGATGCCCGGCTGGTCCGAGTTGAGAATAATTCGACAGCGAAATTGGCTACTGATTTTGCGGCTGATCGTGGAACCATGACCACAGCCGCCGCCCGCGCCAACGCCGCCCGCGCCAACATTGCGGAAGGGTAACCGTCCCGCCACAAGGCCGTAACGTCCGGCGCCTATAGTCTTTTGCACCAGGGAGATCGTTTGATGAACCGCCCCGAGCGTTTTTCATCGGAAACCATTGAGCACGCAAAAGGCCGCCGCATTGCAGGCCGCCCGGCATTTGAATGTATTTCACTCTTGCTACAGGGAGGTGGCGCGCTCGGCGCTTATCAAGCCGGCGTATATCAGGCCTTGGCCGAGGCAAATCTGCATCCCGACTGGGTCGCCGGAATTTCAATTGGCGCCATCAACGCAGCGCTTATCGCCGGCAATCCGCCGGAAAAGCGCGTCGATAAACTGCGCAGCTTTTGGGAGGGCATCACCGCGGTACCCGCATGGGACTGGTCCGCCCATCCGCACATGCCGATCGCGCACTCCATCGACGGACGGAAAATCGCCAATCAAATGAGCGCCATGTCCGCGCTGTTTGGCGGCGTCGCGGGCTTCTTTACGCCGCGCATGCTGACACCGTGGCTGCAACCGGCCGGCAGCGCGAAGGCGATCAGCTATTACGATACAAGTGACCTGCGGGCGACACTCGAGCGCCTCGTCGATTTTGACATGATCAACGCCAACGATATCCGGTTCAGCGTCGGCGCGGTGAATGTGCGAAGCGGAAATTTCGTCTATTTCGACACGACGACCCACACGATAAAGCCCGAGCATGTTCTGGCGAGCGCGGCCTTGCCGCCCGGTTTTCCCTGCGTCGAGATCGAGGGTGAACATTATTGGGACGGCGGTCTCGTCTCAAATACGCCGTTGCAATGGGTGCTGCAGTTCGGGCCGCGCCAGGACACATTGGCGTTTCAGGTCGACCTGTGGAGCGCGCGCGGACAATTCCCGCGCAGCATGGCCGAGGTCGCGACGCGGCAGAAGGAGATCATTTATTCGAGCCGCACGCGCGACAACACCACCCGTTTCATGGCGTCTCAGAAGGTCCGCCACGCCGTTGAAAGCCTGCTCAAGAAATTGCCCGAAGAGATGCAGGATTGCCCGGAAGCGAAAATCCTCAACGCGTTCGGCGACCAGAAAGTCTACAGCGTGGTGCATCTGATCTATCGGGCCAAGCAATATGAGGGCGACTCCAAGGACTATGAGTTCTCGCGCCGTAGCATGGAGGAGCACTGGCGGTCCGGCTACAACGACACCGTGCGGACGTTACGCCATCCCGAAGCGATTGCCCGGCCGGAAAACGCCGAAGGCATTTCCATCTTCGATATTGCGGAACACGGTGGCGAATGAATTGAAGTTCGCTGCCGCGTCGGCGGCAGATGCGACCGTCACGCCTCGCCGCCAATGAATGGCGCGAACGCGGCGTAAACCGATTGAACAGAGGAAGAGGCCGCCGTGAAACAAGAAGACGTTCGAAAAAACGCGTTTGCCATGCCATTGACCAGCCCGGCCTACCCGCCGGGACCTTATCGCTTTTTCAATCGCGAATTCATGATCGTCACCTACCGGACCGACGCGGACAAACTGCGCGCCGTCGTACCGGAGCCGCTCGAATTCGAGGAGCCGCTCGTCAAGTTTGAATTCATCCGCATGCCGGATTCCACCGGCTTCGGCGATTATACCGAGAGCGGACAGGTCATCCCCGTTTCCTTCGGCGGTCGCAAAGGCGGCTATACACACTGCATGTTCTTGAACGACCACCCGCCGATTGCCGGCGGGCGCGAGCTCTGGGGCTTTCCCAAGAAGCTGGCAAGCCCAAGCCTGCGCGCCGAGATCGATACGCTGGTTGGTACGCTTGACTACGGCCCGGTTCGGGTCGCGACCGCCACCATGGGCTACAAGCACAAGCAGGCGGATCTCGCCGCGATCGAAGCTTCGTTGGCGACGCCCAATTTCCTGCTCAAGATCATGCCGCATGTGGATGGCACTCCGCGCGTTTGCGAAATCGTCGAGTACCACCTCGAGGACCTTGTGCTGAAAGGTGCCTGGACGGGACCGTCCGCGCTCTCGCTGCAGCCGCATGCGCTCGCGCCGGTCGCCGATCTGCCGGTGCTGGAAGTCATTTCAGCCGTTCACATTCTCGCCGACCTGACCTTGGGTCTCGGCAAGGTCGTTCACGATTACCTCAAATAGCGACAGGCACGATTTCGTGCGGAAAGAAGCATCATGCGTTTGAAAGACAAAGTTGCCGTCGTCACCGGCTCAGCGAGCGGCATTGGCAAGGAGATCGCCCGCACTTTCGTGGCCGAAGGCGCGAAAGTCATCATCGCCGATCTCAATCAGAAGGGTGCCGATGCGACGGCTGCGGAGCTCAACGGCGCCGGAAAGAACGCGATCGGTGTGGCAATGGACGTGACCAACGAAGCCCAGGTCGAAGCTGGGATGGCCAAGGCGATCCAAGCATTCGGAAAAATCGACATCCTCGTGAGCAACGCCGGCATTCAGACTGTCGCGCCACTCGATGAGTTCGAGTTCGCCAAATGGAAGCAGCTCCTCGCCATCCATCTGGACGGCGCATTTCTCACCACGCGCGCCGCACTGCGGCAGATGTACAAGCAGGGAACCGGAGGCAGCATCATCTACATGGGCTCGGTACATTCCAAGGAAGCCTCGATGCTCAAGGGCCCTTACGTCACCGCCAAGCACGGCCTGATCGGCCTCGCCAAGGTCGTTGCCAAGGAGGGGGCCAAGCACGGCGTTCGGGCGAACGTCATTTGTCCCGGGTTTGTGCGCACGCCGCTGGTGGATAAGCAGATCCCCGAGCAGGCGAAGGAACTGGGAATATCCGAAGAGGCGGTAATTAAGGACGTCATGCTGAAGGAGACCGTTGATGGAGAGTTCACGACGGTCGAGGACGTGGCGCAGCTCGCAGTATTGTTCGCCTCATTCGGCTCCAACGCCCTTACCGGCCAGTCGCTGGTCGTCAGCCACGGCTGGTTCATGCAGTGAGCGGGTCGCCACAAGGGGCGACGCGACAATGCGGATGCTGACCGAGCGTCGCGGACATTCGCCGAGCCGCGTTGACAGAACCGGATTTACGAGGACGCGGCCTGGCCCGTACGATGGGGTTGAGCCCTGGCGAAACTCATCGCTTTCGCCACCGCACGCATTGTTGGGTTTCGCCAGGGCTCAACCCATCCGACAACCGCGCTTCGGCCGCGCCCCGGAATGACCGAGCGTTACAGTGCCGCGACGGCCTGCACCTCGACCAAAAGCTGCTCCTGCACCAGCCGGTCGATCATCAACAGCGTGTTGGGCGGGTAGGCGCCGTTCGCGAACATCTTGGGGAATTCGCGCAGGCGGAAGGCCATGAAGTTCGGGATGTCCTGCGAATGCACCAGGTAGGTGGTGAACTGCACGACATTGCCCCAGCCGGCGCCGATCGATTTGAGCGCCGCCTCGATATTGGCGAAGGTCTGCAGGCACTGCGCATCGAAGCCGCCATCGCCGGTGAGCTTGCCGTCCTTGTCGACGCCGACCTGGCCGGCGATGAAGACGAACTCGGACGCCGCCTTCACGCGGGTCATGTGCGAATATTGCCCGAGCGGCTTGCCGAGCGCGTCCGGGTTGACGATTTTGATGTCGGGCATAGCGTTTCCCCTTGTCAATCCGGGACGGCGCGAAGCGCCGGACCCGGAATCCATACGCCGCAGCGCTGGGGTTATGGATTCCGGGTTCGCTCGCTGCGCTCGCGCCCCGGAATGACGGGAGAAGTTATCCGATCTCGACGATCTCTTCCGGGAACTGGTGCAGCCGGTCGCCGGGGCCGTTGCCGCCGATGATGTAGTTGTCGCACAGCCAGTTGAGATAGCCGGCATGCTCATAGGTCGGGTGCACGACGATGTTCATGTCCTTCTCGATCTTCCATGGCTCGTCGTTGCGGATGAGCGGGCGCTCGACCAGGTCGTAGCCCTGGCCGTGGCAATAAAGCCGTGCTTCCGGCGGGCGGCCGTTCTGTTTCATGAAGTCGTTGAAGGCGTCCCAGATGTCCTTGCAGGGCGTGCCCGGCTTGAGCATGTCGAGGGTGAACTTGCGCGACGCTTTGCAGAACTCGAGTTCGTCTTTCATCGCCTGCGGCACCTTGCCGAGCACGCAGGAGCGGCCGAGCTCGGTGAACATGCTGCCGGGTCCTGAGTCTTCGACCAGCAGCGCGAACTGGTCGCCTTCCTGGATGACGCGGCTCTGCATGTGGAAGGGGCCGAATTTCGCCGGCTTGCCGAGCGGCATGGAGGCGCAGAGATAGATGCCGCCCTCGCTGCCGCGCGCGACGCTATAGGCCTGCGCCACGGCGGCGACCTCGACGTCGCGCATGCCGGGCTTGATTGCGGCGAAGGCGGCACGCATGGCGCCGTCCTGCATCGCCGCCGCGCGCTTGACCAGCTCCAATTCCTCCGGGCTCTTGATCACCTTGATCTTGTCGACCATCTCCGAAGCGTCGACGTAACGCGCATTGGGGAAGGCGCGCTTGATGTAGTCGAACAGCGCGAACGACATCTGGTAGGCGCAGAGATAGCCGATGGTGCCGTTGGCATAGGGCTTGAGCGCCTTGCAGGCGAGCTCCGGGTCGTAGTCGTTGGTGTAATGCGCCGAGGCGTAGCTCGGCGTCATCAGCACCTGCTTGACGCCGCGCCAGATATTGCTGCCGTGCCCATCGATCACGCCGTCGAACGGGCCCTGGCACACCACGGTCATTTCGTCGTCGCGCGGGAAGACGACGGCGACCGGATAGCCGTTACCCGACGGCATGTCGGTGAAATAGCGCACATAGCCGCCCATGTGATTGTTGTTGTTTTGCATCACCAGGACGTCGATCTTGGCGTCGGCCATGGCGGCGCGCACCGCTTTCCAGCGGCGCTCGAGCTCGGCGTCGGAGATCGGCGTATTCAGGCGTTCGGACAAGGCCATGTCATTCTCCCCAGGATGCGGGTTTGCGGACCACGTTGATCATTTTCTTGAAGTCGCCGGCGAGGAAGCAGGCCATGTTATGCGCGATGGTGGGCATGGCGCGATCCTCGTAGCCCAGCGAATAGCCGCCGAGATGCGGGAAGATGGACAGGTTCTTCGTCTTCCACAATGGGCTGTCCGGCGGCAGCGGTTCCTGCGCGAACACGTCGAGCGCGGCGCCGGCGATTTCGCCGGAATCGAGCGCCTTGATCAAGGCGTCCTCGTCGACCACGCCGCCGCGCGCGACATTGATGAGAAAGGCGCTCGGCTTCATCGCCTTGAACACGGCGGCGCCGACCACGTTGCGGGTCGCCGGGCTCATCGGGATCAACACCACCAGATAGTCGAGTTCGGGGGCGACCTTGATGAGGTCGTCGCGCGTCACCATGCGGTCGAAACCCGGCGTTTCGCGCGGCGTGCCGGTGATGCCGACGACCGTCATGCCGAACTGCTTGCAGATCGGCGCCAGATGCTCGGCGATGGCGCCGACGCCGAGAATGCCGACGGTCTTGCCGTCGAGCAGCCGCGATGGCCAGCGCTCCCAGGCGCCGCGGTCCTGCGCATGCACCGAGCGCGGCATGTCGCGCGACAGCGACAGCATGTAGGCGATGGTCGCCTCCGACATCGGCTGGCCATGAATGCCGCGGATATTGGTGACGATCACGTCCTTATCGAGCGACGGCAGGTCGACGATGTTGTCGACCCCGGTTCCCAAAGCCTGGATCCATCTCAGCTTCTTGGCTTCGCCCACCACGTGGTCGGCCATGGGCGGCGAGAAGCAGAGCAGCGCGTCGATGTCGGCGATGTAGGGGCCGACATCGCGGTGGTGGCCGACGACATTGATGGTGAGCTCGGGAAAGCGTTCCGCCAGCAAGGCCTTGTAGCGGGCCCGCATGGATTCCTGGATTTCGGTGAGGATGAGGAGATTGGGCATTGAGGATGGGGTGCGTGCTCGCGCAAATAGGGGGACGGGGTTGGCCGGGATCGCGCGCCGATATACTGCCAATTGCAGTATAAGCAAACCGTCGCCCTGGGCGGCCGCCATGCGCGCTGAGGGTGACCCGCATGGCGGGTCTGGTCTATCATGGGTCGCCGCAGCCGGGAGAGGATGTCATGCCGATCGATTGGGCAAGCGTGAACTGGGTCTATGTCGGGGTCCTGGCGGTCTTCGTCTTTTTCGCCACCCTTGTCGGCGGCCTGCTGTCATTCAACCACCGCGGCATCGGGGCGGTGCTGTCGGCGCTCATATTCGCGGGGATTTTCGTGTTGTGGAGCTACTATCCGCATCATCTGCCGCTGCCGACCGCGCTCTACCCGCAGAAACCGGTCGCCACCGCGCCGGCGGCCGCGGCCCCGGCGGCGCCTGCCGCGCCCGCCGCGCCATCACCACCGCGCAACCCTGTCACCGACATCACGCCGCCTCGATAGGCTTGCTCGGACCCGCCGGTTGATGTTCTCTCTGGCCCGGATCTTATCAATCGGGCGAGTGGGTGGAGTTGCATGAAGAAAGTCTATCCCGACGCGCAAAGCGCGCTGGCCGGCCTCTTGAAGGACGGCATGCTGATTCATGCCGGCGGCTTCGGCCTCTGCGGCATCCCTGAGACGCTGATCAAGGCGATCCGCGACAGCGGCGTGAAGAACCTGACGGTCGTTTCCAACAATGCCGGCGTCGATGGCGCCGGCCTCGGCCTGCTGTTGGAGACGCGCCAGGTCAAAAAGATGATCTCGTCCTATGTGGGCGAGAACAAGCTCTTCGCCCAGCAGTTCCTGGCTGGCGAGCTGGAAATTGAATTCAACCCGCAGGGCACGCTCGCCGAGCGCATCCGCGCCGGCGGCGCCGGCATCCCGGCCTTCTATACGCGCACCGGCGCCGGCACCGAGATCGGCAAGGGCAAGGAAGAGCGCGAATTCAACGGCGAGCGCTACATCATGGAGACCGGCATCGTCGCCGATCTCGCCATTGTCCATGCCTGGATGGGCGATACCGAAGGCAACCTCGTCTATCGCAAGACCGCACGCAACTTCAATCCGATGATGGCGACGGCGGCCGAGATGACGGTGGCCGAAGTCGAGCACTTGGTGCAGCCGGGCGAGCTCAATCCCGACCACATCATTACGCCGGGCGTCTACGTGCAGCGCATGATCCACGTCCCCAATGCGGTCAAGCACATCGAGCAGCGCACCGTGCGCAAGCGGGTCGCGGCAGCCGGAACCGGAGAGGAAGTCTGACCATGCCTTGGACCCGTGAGCAGATGGCCGAACGCGCGGCGAAGGAGCTGCAGGACGGTTTTTACGTCAATCTCGGCATCGGTATCCCGACGCTGGTGTCGAACTACATCCCCGACGGCATGACCGTGCAGCTGCAGAGCGAGAACGGCATGCTCGGTTTCGGGCCCTTCCCTTATGAGGGCGAGGAGGACCCCGACCTCATCAATGCCGGCAAGCAGACCGTTACCGAATTGCCGACGACGAGCTACTTCTCCTCGGCCGACAGCTTCGCCATGATCCGCGGTGGGCATATCGACATCGCCATCCTCGGCGCCATGCAGGTGGCCGAGAACGGCGACCTCGCCAACTGGATGATCCCCGGCAAGATGGTGAAGGGCATGGGCGGCGCCATGGATCTCGTCGCCGGCGTGAAGAAAGTGGTGGTGGTCATGGAGCACACCGCCAAGGACCAGCCAAAGCTCTTGCACAAGTGCAACCTGCCGCTCACCGGCGCCGGCGTGGTCGACATGGTGATCACCGATCTCGGCGTGTTCAACATCGACCGCAAGTCGGGCGCCATGGTGCTGAGCGAGCTCGCGCCGGACGTGACGGTGGAGGAGATCAGCAAGAAGACCGAGGCGAAGTTCACGGTCGATCCAAAGCTGAAGCACTAGGCACGCGGAACAAAACGCATGCCGGGGTTTTTAACCCGGCATGAGCGCCAAGGACGACCTGCGCCGCGAACTCGACCGGCTTGAGCGGCATCTTCCCGACTGGGCAGCGCGCCTGCTGAAAAAGGCGCGCCGGCCCGGCGCGGTCTGGGTGCGTGTGCCGCTCGCCATCGTCCTGGTGGCCGGAGGATTTGCCGGCTTCCTGCCAATTCTCGGCTTCTGGATGCTGCCGCTTGGCCTCGCATTGCTCGCGCTCGACGTGCCGTTCCTGCGCGGGCCGCTGGCGCGCGGCCTCGCTTTCATCAACCGAAAGCTGGCGCCGCAGGCCGGGTAGCGAGGTTGATCCGCGTCATTTGATTTTCCGGCAGGAGCCGGTACAGATCGCCCGACCCAATAGGGAGGGGGACCGACCCATGCTCTCCGACGCCGACCGCAGCAAGGCCGCCGATATCCTGATGCAGGCCGCCAAGGACCATAAACAGGCGACCCAGTTTCACATCACGTTTCCGGCGATCACCATCGAGGATTCCTACGCCATCTCCACGGAGGTGATGCGGCGGCGCTGCGCGCAGGAAGGCCGCAGGGTGATCGGCCACAAGGTCGGCCTCACCTCCAAGGCCATGCAGCGCTCCTCGATGATCGACGAGCCGGACTACGGCTACATCCTCGACGACCAGATGATCGGCGACGGCGCCAAGGTGGCGCATGCCAATTACTGCAAGCCGCGGGTGGAGGTGGAGCTCGCCTTCATCATGGGCAAGCGGCTGATCGGCCCGGGCATCGGCCTCGCCGACGTGCTGCGCGCCACCGAATATGTGGTGCCGGCGATCGAGATCGTCGACGCGCGCATCCAGGACCCGCGCAAGATCGTCGACACCGTCGCCGACAATGGCGCCGCCGCCGGCATTGCGCTGGGCGGGCGGCCGGTCGGGCCGATGGATGTCGATCTGCGCTGGGTCGGCGGCATCATGTACCGCAATGCCGAGATCGAGGAGACCGGGCTTGCCGCCGGCGTGCTCGGCCATCCGGCGCTCGGCGTCGCCTGGCTCGCCAACAAGCTCGGGCAGATGGGCACCGCGCTCGAACCCGGCCACATCGTGCTCGCCGGCTCCTTCACCCGCGTGGTGTTCGCGCAGAAGGGCGACACGCTGCACGCCGATTTCGGCCCGCTCGGCGGGCTGGCCATTCAGTTCGTGTAACCACCACCTGTCGTCCCCGCGAAGGCGGGGACCCAGTAACCACGAAGTCCTCAGCTTGAATCGAAGCGACCGTGGTTACTGGATGCCCCGCTTGCGCGGGGCATGACACCGGAGAGGAATGTCACGTCATGGGCACCGAATTCCAACCCAACGCCTTCAAGCGCGCGATTGCCGCCGGCCAGTTGCAGATCGGCCTATGGTCGAGCCTCTGCTCCAACATCGCCGCCGAGATCGTTTCCGACTCCGGCTTCGACTGGATCCTGCTCGACACCGAGCATTCGCCCAATGAGATCCCCGGGCTGCTGGCGCAGCTTCAGGCGGTACGCGGCGGCACGGCGACGCCGATCATCAGGCCGGCCTGGAACGATGCGGTGCTGGCCAAGCGCTGCCTCGATATCGGCACGCAGACGCTGCTTTTTCCCTATGTGCAGAACGCCGAGGAAGCGCGCCGCGCCGTCGCCTCCACCCGCTACCCGCCGCAGGGCATCCGCGGCGTTTCGGTCGCCGCCCGCGCGTCCCGCTACGGCCGCACGCCGGGCTATCTCGGCAAGGCCAATACCGAGATCTGCGTGCTGGTGCAGGTGGAGACGCGCGCCGCGCTCGACGAGCTGGAAGCGATCGCCAAGGTCGACGGCGTCGACGGCGTCTTCATCGGCCCCTCCGACTTGGCCGCCTCGCTCGGCCATATCGGCAATCCGGCGCACGCCGAGGTGCAGGCGGCGATCAAGGACGCGGTCACGCGGCTCACGGCGCTCGGCAAGCCGGCCGGTATCCTCACCGGCAATGAGGAGGAGGCGCGCCGCTATATCGACTGGGGCTACCTGTTCGTGGCGGTCGGCGCCGATGTCGGCCTGCTCGCCAAGAGCGCCGATACGCTGGCGAAGAAATTCAAATCGTAAGGGTCATTCCGGGACGGCGCGCAGCGCCGGGCCCGGAATCCAGAGCGGGACCTTATGTGCCCTTGATCTGCGGCCCTGGATTCCGGGCCCGCGGGCTTCGCACGCGCCCCGGAATGACCGCTCGCCTTGATCGCGGCCTCGTAGACCTCCCGGTTCCGCGCCCGGCGGCAGGCTGCCGCAGCGACTGCGTTGCAAGAGCAAATTTGCTTTAAATCAAGGCGGCGGCCCCTGGCCCTGCGCGATGGTCGCTCCGGGAACAGAGGAGAGCGAAGCCATGCCGCAAGCGCCGGAGCCTATTCACGACATTGCGCACCTCGGCAGTGTGGAATTATTCACGCCCAAGCCGGAAAAGAGCTTCTGGTATTTCCGCGACCTGCTCGGCATGGAGCCGGTGCATGAGACGGGGCAATCGGTCTATTTCCGCGGCTACGGCGACTACGCCACCTCGACGCTGAAGCTGACCGCGGCGCACGACGCCGGCGTCGGCTGCATCTCCTGGCGCGCGGCGAGCCCGCAGGCGCTCGAGCGCCGCGCCAAGGCGATCGAAGACGCCGGCCTCGCCATCGGCTGGACCAACGGCGATTACGGCCGCGGTCGCTCCTTCCGCTTCCATGATCCCGACGGCCACGTCATGGAAATCTATTACGAGGAGCAGAAATTCGTGGCGCCGCCGGCGCTGCATTCCACGCTGAAGAACCTGCCGCAGAAATACACCGGGCGCGGCGTCTGCGTGCGGCGCATCGATCACCTGGCGCTGCTCGCCAAGGATGTCGACGTGAACCGCCAATTCGGCACCGATCTGCTCGGCTTCCAGCTGCGCGAGCAGGTGCGCTACGACGAGGGCAAGACCGAGATCGGCTCCTGGATGAGCCCGACCGCCATCCATCACCAGCTTGCCTATGTGGTGGACGTGAAGGCCGCGCATGGGCGCCTGCATCATTTCTCACTCTGGGTCGACAACCGCGACGACGTCATGCGCGCCGCCGATATCCTCAGCGAGAACGGCATTTTCATCGAGGCCGGCCCCTCCAAGCACAACAATTCGCAAGGGTTTTATCTCTACAGCTACGAGCCCGGCGGCAATCGCGTGGAGATCTATTCCTCGAGCTTCCTGGTGACGGCGCCCGACTGGGAGCCGGTGATCTGGAACGAGGAAGAGCGCGGCACCGGCACCTATTGGGGCGCGACGCTGCCCGAGAGCTTCATCCAATACGGCACGCCCGATGTGCAAGGCGAGGCGGCAACCAAGAACTCCTGAGATTCTCAAGGAGGCGATCGCGTCACTGTCGTGAGGATCGTGCGGCGGCCGCGCATCGACGCGGCCGAAGCGCCAGAATTGCCGGTGGTCTCCCCGGCCCGTCCGGCTGCGGCCAGTTTTTTCGCTCTCCGCACATTTAGGGGAGAGCGAAATCGTCTGCCTTGACGGCGGCTAACGCTGTTCAACACCAGCGCGAATCAGTTATCACCTCACTGTTCTCCACATGTATGCGTCGGCGTGGCGTGGCAATTGCCATCAGCAGCCGGTCGCGTGGCTTTGATCGGCAGACGCCTTCCGCGCTCGCGACGGGTATTTCATGCCGGCCGTGCCAGGTGGACTGCATTTCAAGGAAATATCGCGCCATTGGCACGCGCTCGCTGTGCGTCGCGTCGCCTATTACGAAGAGCTCTACCGCAGCGGCCGCTGGCGCCACTATTATCCGACGTCCGAGCATTTTGCGGCGCGCATGCTCGACGTGATCCGGGCGGCCAGGGTCTGGGCCGAGCTCGCCGAGCGGCGCGTGGCGGAAAAGCCGGTGCCGGCTGCCGGTACGGCGCGCAACCTGCGCCCGGCGGCGTGAGAGTGCCGACCGCCCACCGAAGGCCCCCTTTGACGCCGTCGCCGCCGATGCCATCATGGGTGTCATCTTGCTGGCCGCGCTGGGCTTTCCGCACGTCCGCCGCTAAAAACGACCTCCCGAAAACCCGCCCCACGAAAGCGCCCCATGAGCAGTGCCCTTTTTTCGCCGATCCGGTTTGCCGGCCTCGAGCTCGCCAACCGCCTGGTGGTCTCGCCCATGTGCCAGTACTCGGCCGACGACGGCTGCGCCAACGACTGGCACCTGATGCATCTCGGCATGATGGCGCAGTCTGGCGCCGCGCTGGTCGTGGTGGAGGCCACCCATGTCGAGCGCTGGGGCCGCATCACCCATGGCTGCCTCGGCCTCTATAACGACGCCACCGAGGCGGCGCTGGGGCGGGTGATGGCTTTCGCCCGCCGCGCCGGCAGCGCCCAATTCGGCATCCAGCTCGCCCATGCCGGCCGCAAGGCTTCGTCGCGGCGACCCTGGGAAGGGGGCGGCGCCTTGCAGGCGGGCGAGGACCCGTGGCCGACCATGGCCGCGTCGCCCTTGCCGTTCGGCGAGGGCTGGCACACGCCGCGCGAGGTCACCGAGGCCGACATGGAGCGCGTGCGCGCCGCTTTCGTTGCCGCGGCGCAGCGTGCCATGCACATCGGCTTCGATGAGATCGAGCTGCATTTCGCGCACGGCTATCTGGCGCACGGCTTCATGTCGCCCGTGTCCAACAAGCGCACCGATCAATATGGCGGATCGTTCGCAAACCGGCTGCGCTTTCCGCTGTCGATTGCGCGCGCGGTGCGCGCCGTGGTGCCCAAGGACCTGCCGCTCGGTGCCCGCATCACCGGCAGCGATTGGCGCCCAGACGGGCTCACCCCGGACGATGCCGTCGCCATCGCCAAGGCGCTCAAGGACGAGGGGCTCGACTTCATCTGCATCTCCTCCGGCGGCATCACCGGCGACACGCGCAACCCGACCGAGCCGGGCTACAACGTCCCCATCGCGGCGCGGGTGAAGAAGGAGGTCGGCATGCCGACCCGCACGGTGGGGCTCATTCTCACGCCCACCCAGGCTGAAGCGGTGGTGGCGGACGGCAAGGCCGACATGGTCTCGATCGCGCGCGGCTTTCTCGACGACCCGCATTGGGGCTGGCATGCCGCCAAGGCGCTCGGCGCCGAGGTGCCGCGCCCGGTGCAATACGAGCGCGCCGGCCCCAAGCTGTGGGCGCCGGCGAGGGGGTGAGGTGTTACCCGCGGCCTGCAACGAACTCGCTTCACCTCGCCCCGCGCGCGGGGAGACGTCGGCCGTCGCGCGCGCGACGCGCGATGGCCGGGTGAGGGGGCCCGTCCGCGATTCTGAGCGTTCGGGCATCGCCCCTCACCCCGCTCACCGCTTGCGCGGCTCGCCACCCTCTCCCCGCAAGCGGGGAGAGGGATAAGCAACGTGGCTAACCTCGTCTTCCTCGCCGTTCTGTTCGCGGCCCTCTGTCACGCCGGCTGGAACGCGCTGATCAAGATCGGGCTCGACGCGCTCTCCGCCACGACGCTGATCGCCTTCGGCTCCGGTCTGGTGGCGCTGGCGTTGCTGCCCTTCGCCGGCCTGCCGGCCGCGGCGGCGTGGCCCTGGCTCATCGCCTCGGTCATCATCCATGGGTTCTATTTCGCCGCGCTGATCGAAAGCTATCGCACCGGCGATCTCGGCCAGGTCTATCCGATCGCGCGCGGTGCGGCGCCGCTGATGACGGCCGGCGCAGCCACCGTCTTCGTCGGCGAGCCGTTGAGCGCGTTCGGCTGGAGCGGCATCGTCGCGCTGGCCGCCGGCGTGGTGCTGCTGTCGGCGCGCGGCGGGCGCGCGCTGGCCAAGATCGACCGGCGGGCGGTCGGTTTTGCTTTGCTGACCGCGCTCACGATTTGCACCTATTCGGTGGTCGACGGCATCGGTGTGCGGCTGTCGCAGAATCCAGAGGCTTATGCGCTGGCGCTGTTCGTCGGCAATGCGCTGCTGCTGTTGCCCTATGCGCTCGTGCGCGGCGGCCGCGCGCTGCTGCCGACCCTGGGCCGCTTCTGGCGGCGCGGGCTGGGCGGCGGCATCCTGCAGCTCATCGCCTATGGCACCGTTTTATGGGCGATGACGCGGGCGCCGATCGCCATCGTCGCCAGCTTGCGCGAAACCAGCGTGCTGTTCGGCGCCTTGATCGCGGTCGTGGTGTTGAAGGAGCCACTGCGGCCGGTGCGCATCGGCGCGGCCTTGCTGATCGTCTGCGGGCTGGTGCTGATCAGGTCGCAGTGATCCTTGCGTGCTCGAATGAAAGATGCATCATTGCGAAATTCACTCCAGATTTCAAAGCGCGGTTGTCCAGGATCATTGGGATTTCGATGTCAAGCTGATGAACGATCATGGCCGGTCGTCTCACCATTCATTCTTCCGGCGACGGCTCATTGCTTTCGGGGCACAGCTGGATTGAATTTCAATCCGACCAGCCGGCGTCAGCCCCGGTCACCTACGGTACTTGGGGAAACAATCCTGTAGGCCGCGGTAACGGTCTTCATGTTAATATTGAAATTGGCCGACCTAGCGATGCCACCTTCAGTACCTACATTGACGATCAACAGGCTGACCGGTTGTTTGCGCTCATTCGGAGCTATCAAATGTGGGACGAGAAGGCCTGGAGCTACCTGCATCCATGTTCGGCCTTCGCAGCGGCTGCTTGGCAGAGTGCGACGGGCGAGAAAATGCGCCATCGACGGTGGGGGCTGGTTAGCAATCCTTCAACATTGCGCGATTTAATAGCTGCGAGAGCGAGGCGGGCTTCATGACAAAGCTTGAAAATCTGCGGGGGATTACAAGCCCGATGTCGAAGCTGCAACACGCTTTGAATCCGGTTGCGTCATTTGTGCTCGATTTGCTGGGTCATCCGAAAATTGTCGAGGCCAAAGATGTTCAGTTTGACGAGCTTACGGTTTCTTCACTGGCAAACGGGCGAAATCTGCACATGAGCGGATTGGTCTTCCATAGTGGGCTGGCGGTGAGCGATGTAAAGGCGCGACTATCGGACGAACTCGATGATCGTTGAGATCATGCTGACAGCGGCCAAACCTGGCCTGAGCGGAAGCTTTCAAGCCGATATCCCGCTTAGCCCCGATACGCATCGTGTCTTGTTCGGTCGTGAACGAGCCCCGATTTGGGAGCTAACCGAAGCCCCTAAGACCGAGCGCGTTTGAATTTGATCTTGTCGCGCGATTCCGAACCGGCGGAAGGATTAAGTTAAAGCGAGCGCCGGCAGTTCGCGCTCGAGCCGCGCCAGATCCTCTTCGGTATCGACGTCCCAGAGCGGATCGAACTCGACGGCGCTCAGACCGAGAGCCGCGATGCGCGTGCGGGTTTCGGCGAGCACGGTGGACGTGCCCCAGCGCATGCCCTCGAACAGGCCGGCATGGGGGGCGCGCGCGCCAATCAGCACATAGCCGCCGTCCTCGGCCGGGATCAGCACCACCTCCGCCTCGCGCAATGCCGCCGCCGCCTGGCGCAGATGCGCGATGGTGAGGGCGGGGCAGTCGGTGCCGATCACCAGCGTCGGCACATTGTCGGCGAAGGCGGCCAGCATGCGGGCGCCGAGATCGCCGTCGCCCTGGCGCATGAGCGCCACGTGATGACGCGCGCACAATTCGCGGAACGAGGCATGGCGCGGATCGGGCGCGCACCACAGCGTCACCGGACCGAGCGCGGCGGCGCAGGCGGTCGCGACCGTCTGCGCGGTCATGCGCTCCTGCAGCACCGCGGCGGCGTGCGCCCCGACCGCCGGGATCAGCCGGCTCTTGGCGCGGCCGGGGACCGGCGCCTTGGCCAGGAGGGCGATGTCGGTGCGCGGGCTCGTCAAGGGCATTGCCATGAATTGCCTCAGGACCGCGGCGAAAGACAGGTTTCGCCGGCTGCAAACGCAGGATTCAAGCATGCCGCGCGTTCAATCAAGCATGAAGGGGGACTCATCGGAACCGCGCCGGATTTGCCGGGCCTGTGGCGGCAAGCAGAGCGTGCTGACCGACGTCCATCAAAAGCAGAAACACGCGCAGAACCAACCCCGTACGCTCTACCTCCGTTGCGAGAAATGCGCGCAGATTCAAGTCGTTGAGGAGTGAGTTAGAGGCTTCGTGCGGGCGCCTTCGACATAGCCATAGGCGCGCGCCAGCCGCGCCGGATCGGTGCCCAAGAAATATGCAAGCCGCAATCGCCACATCAGAAGCATCGTCCGCAGCAGGCCGTGTCGCCGCCAGCGCCGGCCGGAGGTGGTCACGCGTACGCCAAGGCAAAGCGGGCGACTCATGCGCTTGAGACGGGCCGACAGCGCAATGTCTTCCATCAGCGGGATGGGCGGGAAGCCGCCGACCGTTTCGAATGCGCCGCGCGTCACGAACATGGCCTGATCGCCGGTGGCAATGCCGCTCGCCCGAGAGCGCAGGTTCATCATGAAGGCGATCATGCGCAGGATGCCGCCTTCGTCGAAGCCGACATCGAAACGGCCCCAGGCGCGGCCGGAGCGCGCCAGCCTCTCACCTACCAGCGCATCGGCGTTGTCCGGCAAACGGGTGTCGGCATGCAGGAACAGCAGCACGTCGCCGCGCGCGGCCGCCGCGCCGGCATTCATCTGGTGCGCGCGCCCGCGCGAGGCGGTGAGCGTCTTGTCCGCGAGCGGATGGGCAAGCTCCGCCGTGCCGTCGCTGCTGCCGCCGTCGACCACGATCACTTCCACGCCGCGCGCGCGGTAAGGCGCGAGCGCCCGCAGTGCCGCCTCGATGGTCGCCGTTTCGTTCAGCACCGGCATGACGATCGACAGCGTCATTGGGCGAATGCCCGCGCGATTGGGTAGCCCGGCCCGTCGACGATGCGGCGGTAGTAGGACGTGTGCGCCGGCGAGTCCTGCGGCCAACGCTGCAAGAAACGGACAAGGAAGTCGTCCCGGTCGTAGCGTACGGCGAGCGCATCGATAAAGACGCCATCGCGCGCAAGGCCATAGAGCGACGCGTGCGGCGATGGCGTGGTGGCGATGCGGGTGATGACGCCGAAGTCGGCGCCGGAAAAATTCGGCATGCCGGCGGCGCCGTTGTTGATGACGGTCAGCCGTCCGTTCGGCAAGGTGACGTCGCGCAAGGCGGCGAGGCAGGTATGCGTTGAGGCGAACAGGTCGATGCGCGACCGCGCATGGACGTCGGCGAGCCACGGCCGGTTGCGCGCATCGTCGAGCGCCTCGCCAGCGAAGCGCCAGCCGGCGAGCGCCGCCGCATCGCCATGCACGATGCCGACGCGCAAGCGGCCGACTTGCGCCACCAGATGCATCGGCAGGGCGCGCAAGCGGGCCCGCGCCTCGGCGGGTACGATGGCGGCAAGCTGTTTCAGAATGTCGTTGGAGCGTTGCACCATGTCTGCGGCGACGGTTGGCGGATAGGCGCAGCCGCAACCGGCGCCGATGTCGTGCGCGCGCGCGAGCTCGGTCTCCACATTGCCGCGCAGCGCGCGATGCGGCGCGACGCCATGCTCGATCGCCGTAAACCATTCGGGCGCGGCGTCGAACCAGTGAAAGTCGCCGTTGAACACGATCTGCGCGCGCTCACGCGCCGCCATATCGATAATGGCGGCGAGCGCGGCGAGATTGCCGTAGAGCCCGCCGACGACATAGAGCGTCTCGGCGCTGAAATCGGCGCCGCGGTCGAACACCGCCGGCGAATAGGTATAGTCGCGCGGACAGACCCTGCCGGCATCGTCATCCGCTTGCGCGGGGGCGCCGGCGAGGGGGCGAAGCGGGACGTTCATTCCGCCGCCTCGCTCAGCGCGCCGCCGCAGCTCGATCCCTGTCCAGCCGTGCAGCCATAACAATGGCCGGCGACGCGCACCGGATTGCCGGCAAGGTCGTCGTCGAGAAGATCGGCCAGCCGCGGCTGCCGCCATCGTCCGCGCTCGAGCGGCAGGCCGAGCATCTGGTTGAAGTCGCAGTCGTAGACATAGCCCTGCCAGTCGACCGAGATGAGATTGCGGCACATGACGCTCTCGAGATTGGTATCGAGGTGTGCGTCCTGCAGCAGTTGCAGATAGGGCTCGAACTCGCCCTTGCTCACCAGCATGGAGCCGAAGCGCTGGATCGGCATGTTGGCGAGCACATAGAGCTTGTTGAAGACGATGCCGTGGTCGTCGCGCAGGACGCGCTTGTAATCGGCTTCGAGGGTGTCTTGCGCCGGCGGCAGCGCCGGGCCCTGCGGATTATAGACGAGGTTGAGCGTGAGCTTCGGGTCGCGGCCGTAGCCGAGCGCGTTGAGCCTGCGCAAGCCCCGGATCGAGCCGTCGAACACGCCCTTGCCGCGCTGGCGCTCGACATTGTCCTGCAGATAGCACGGCATGGAGGCGACGATCTCGACGCCAAGGCCGGCGAGGAATTCAGCAAGGTCTTCCTGGCCGGGCTGCTCCAGGACGGTGAGATTGCAGCGGTCCATCACGTGCACGCCGCGGGCGCGCGCCGCCGTTACCAGCCGGCGGAAATTCGCATTCAGCTCGGGCGCGCCGCCGGTGATGTCCAATGTGCGGATGGGGCGGCGTTCGAGGAAGGCGAGCACGTCGTCGGCGACGGCGGCGGACATTTCCTCGGTGCGGTTGGGGCCCGCATTGACGTGGCAATGAAAGCAGGACTGGTTGCAGCGATAGCCGACATTGACCTGCAGCGTGTCGAGCCTGCCGCGGCGCAGCGCGGGAAATGGAATGCGTTCGAGCAACGGCAGGGTATCGCGCATTTTGAAACAGTCCTTGGTGGGGCGGCCAACTTGCCATGGCGGGCGTGCCGGCGTCATCCCCGCACCGATAACATCGGGACAATTCGGCGTGAGTTGCGCGTGAAGGCTAGTGCGCGAGCGCGCTGGCGACCGGCGATGCCACGCCGATGCGTCCGTAGCCCGGCAGCTTGATGCCGGGATGGCGCAGGTCGAGCCCGGCGACCAGGCCGAGCACGTCGAATTCCACGCCCTCCACCCAGCCAAGCTTCACGGCCATGAGCCCACGCAGATTGAGTTCCACGCCGGTGCGGCTGTCGGTCGGCCCGGCATAGAGCCGGTCACGATAATCGCGGCCGACCGCGTTGGGCGGCAGGCTGACGCCCAGTTCCGGCACCGCGCGCAGGATCGCGGCGGTAAAGCTGTTGCTGTTCGGCCCCGGCCAGACGCGGTAGTCGCCGGCTTTGGCGAAGCGATAGGCGTCGACGGCATTGTCGATCTTGGGGATCAGCCGTTCCGCCGCCGGCCCGGAAACGTCGGCAATCGGCACTGGCGTATTGCCGTACCAGCGCCCGTCCGGCGGCCAGCCATTGGTGCGCACGGGGCTGCCCCAGCCGACGACGTCATAGCGGGTCCATTCGCTGGCGCCGGCCGGCTTGAGCACAATCCAGCTATGCACAGCGAAGATGCCCTTCCAGGCGCCGGCCCTGCCGGTGAAGACGACGACGCGGGCGGGCTTGAAATCACCAGCGGCCGGCAACAGGCCAGCGCTCGACCAGTCGGCATCGCGCCAGGAACGCGGCGCGTCGCTTGCCGCAAACAGCGCGGCGCGGGCAAGGATCGGGACGAAGAAGACGAGCAGGATTGCGAGCATATAGACCGTACGGCGGCGGGGGCGGACGCGGGGCATGGGGCAAGTGTAGCGCGAACTTCGCGGCGCAATGGTGGCGGCGGCTTCAACTGACCTGGTTGCCGCGAATACGCAGGTTTGGATAGCGATCGGCGCCGGCAAGCGCCAGATCGCCGGTCACCGCCTTGTGCCACTGCATGCCGACGATGGCGCCGCGCTTGCTGTCGGCGAGCATATTGTCGGCGATCACCGCGGTGCCGGCGCCTGGGGCCACAGACACCGCGACGCCGATGCCGCTTTGCCGCACCACATTGCCGGTGACGCTGATGTTGCGCATGTATTCGCCCCAGCCGAGGCTGATGCCGGCGGTGTCGGCCTGCTCGACCACATTGCCGGTGACCGCGGTGTCGGCTTCGACGCCGATGCCGAAGCCCTCGGTCTCCGGCGCGGCGCCGGGAATACGCGCCTTGCAGTTGCGCACGACGTTGCCGCGCACCGTCGCGAGCCGGCCGCCTTCCTTGAAATTGGTCACCGAAATGCCGCTGCCGGCCTCATCGACGATGTTGTCGGCGATCACCGCGCCCTGGAATTCGAACTCGCAATAGATCGCGACCTCGTCAAGTTCGACGCAGTTATTGCCGATCATCTGGATTTCGGACGCAGCCGTGCCGCGGATGGCGGAAAATGCCGCCTTACGAATAGTGTTGTTGCGCACGATCACGTTGCCGGCGCGAAAGACGTTGATGGCGTTGCCGTTCTGGCCGGAGCCGCCGGACCGTGCCTGCGTGTCCTCGATGCGGTTGTCGGCAATGAGAGTGCCGTCGCGGCGCTTCGCGCTCTGCCAGACGCGAATGCCGCCATTGCCCGAGCCGCGGATGACATTGCCGACGATCAGCATGCCGCGGCTGTCGTTGCAGAACAACGCATTGTCGGCGGCGTCGCTGATGGCGTTGTGGGTGACGACGCCGTCGCATTGCTCGAGCGCGATGCCGTTGCCGCCGGCGCGCAGGATGGTGCAGTCGGCAAGCCGCAGGCCATGCACATTGTCGAGATGCACGAGGCCGCGATTGTCCGGCAGCGCCTGCCCGGCACCGTCGAATGTAAGGCCGTTCAGCGAAACCGTATCGGCGTGCGTGGCCGAGATGAGCGACGGCCCGCGCGTCAGGACGAGGCGGCTGGCGCCGCGCACACCGAGGATCTGGCTGCCGGCGGCGAGCTTGAGACCGCCGGCGCGATAGACGCCCGGCGCCAGCACGAGCGGTACGCGAGCGTGCGCGGCGCCGTCGATCGCGCGCTGCAATTTGGCGCTCTGGTCGTCGGACGCGCCGGGACGCACGCCGAAACGGCCGGCATCGAGTCCGTATGGGCCGAGCGGCGCGGCGCGCGCCGGCAGCGCCAGCACGGCGGCACCGGTTAGCACCAGCATATGGCGGCGGTCGATGGTCATGACGCGCAGTGTGCGCCAAGCGGGTTAAGGGAAATTAACGGCGGGCCGTGGCGGCGAGGGCGACCATCAGGGCGGTTCCGGCCCGCGCCAGATCATCGGTCGAAAGGCGCGGGCTCCGCCCGGGACGGCGGGGCACTCGGCGCACCGGGGGCACGTGGATGAAGGCGGCAAGCCGCGGGCCGCCCGGCTTGCCGGCGGCTTCGGCCGCGCGCCAGATCAGGTAATTGCAAAGATAACGCCCGGCATCGCGCGAGAGCGCGGCCGGCACGCGCGCATCGCGCAGGGCGCGGAGCAGACGCCGTGCGGGTGCCGGCAGGGCGCGCGCGGCCGGTGCGCCGGCTGCGATCTTGGCGCGTGCGGCGACCTTGCCGCCGACATCGGGTAGCAGGGTCAGCGCGTTGCGCGCGCGGGTTTCGACGCGCAGCGTCTTGGCGCGCGCGGCAAGCCCGAACATCAGCAGCGCGTCGGGCCTGTGGCTGGCGATCAGCGCCGGTAGCTCGCGCTCGACCGCGGCATAGCTTGTGGCGAAGACATGCGCGACGAGCGTGACGTCGGCGAGCGCCGGGCGCCGGGTGCGCGCCAGCCGGGCCACCAACGACGCGGTCGGATTGAACGGTGCGCCGGGAAAGGGACCGAAGCCTGTAAGCAGAAGGGTGGGCATTCACATCTCTCTGCTGTCGTCCCGGCCGAGCGCATCAGCACGAGAGCCGGAACCCTGGAACCCCGGTCTCCATGAAACGGACATGCCGGGGTTGCTAGGTCCCCGCTTTCGCGGGGACGACAGCTGCTAGACTCCCAATAGCTCCGCGATTTGCTCCACCGCCAGCGTCGGCGCCAGTGTGCCGGCGGCGACCGCGGCCTCCGCCTGGCGCAACTTGCTGCGCACGGCCGGGTCGCTGCGCAGCCGCGCGGTCAGCCGCTCCTCCAGCATCGTCCACATCCATTTCACCTGCTGCTCGCGCCGCCGTTCCGTCAGTTCGCCGGAGGCGGTCATCTTCTCGCGATGCTCCAGCACCTTGGCCCACACTTGAGGAATGCCGTTGCCGGTGAGCGCCGAATAGGTGATCACCGGCACCGCCCAGGTCGGCGAGTGGGGGCTGAGGATATTGAGGGCGGCGCGATAGTCGGCGGCGGCGAGCTTGGCGCGCTCGACATTATCGCCATCGGCCTTGTTGACCGCGATCATGTCGGCCAGTTCGACGATGCCTTTCTTCAGCCCCTGCAATTCGTCGCCGGCGCCCGGCAGCATCAGCACCAGGAAGAAATCGGTCATGTCGGCGACGGCGGTCTCCGACTGGCCGATGCCGACGGTCTCCACGATCACTACGTCATAGCCGGCCGCCTCGCACACCAGCATGGTCTCGCGCGTCTTGGCGGCGACGCCGCCGAGCGTACCGGAGGACGGCGAGGGACGGATGAAGGCGTGCGGGTCGGTGGCAAGCCGCGCCATGCGCGTCTTGTCGCCGAGGATCGAGCCGCCGGTGCGGCTGGAGGAGGGGTCGACCGCGAGCACCGCCACCCTGTGGCCCTGGCCGGTGAGATAGGTGCCGAGCGCGTCAATGGTGGTAGACTTGCCGGCGCCGGGGGCGCCGGTGATGCCGAGCCGCACCGCCTTGCCGGTGAGCGGCAACAATTCCTGCACCAGCCGATGCGCCTCGCCACGGTGATCGGCGCGCTTGCTCTCGATCAGGGTGATGGCGCGCGCCAGCATGGCGCGCTCGCCGGCACGGATGCCGGCGGCGAGGGTGGTGACAGCCGATTCGCGGGAGGCATTCATGGCGGTCGTTTACACCGAACCCGGCAGGCGGGCGAGGGCGCCGCGTCGGATTCGGGCGAGCGCATCGAAGCGCGGATCAGTCGTTCTTGTCGTCGCCCGGCGGGCGCTCGCCGCCGAACACGGCGCGGCCTTCGTGCGAGAGGTAGGCCTCGAACGCGGTCCAGGGCACGAAGACGGTATAGGGCCCCTCGACATAGGAGCCGACCGCATAAGGCGGGAAATAAACGCTGAAGCCGGAGCTCTTGCCCTTCTCGGTCGAGGGCGCCAGTGCGATGCCGCCGATGGCGGTGAGCTTGGGTTGCACCGAGGCGAGCTCGGCATTGGTGTCGGGATTGTCGACAGCGATATCGCGCGCCTTTTTCTCGACGGCGACGGCGGCGCGGATGGCTTTGGCCAGTGCGCGCAGCGCCGCACCGCCGTCGCGGGTCTCCGTGAAGAACGGGCTGATGTTGATGAACCTGTGCGCCTTGGCATCCCACAAGAGCGTATTGATGTCGTGATTGGGATGCGCGCCGCCGCCGTAAGTGTCGTCGCCGCGCACGACGCTGACATAGCGGCCGACGATCGAGCGCAGGCTATAGCCGCGGTCGAAATACCAGCGGCGGTTCTCGGTGAAAAAATCCGGATTTTGCTTGCGCTCTTTCGCGGCCTCAGTGGCCCATTTCGCCATCTCGCGTCTGCCGTCGGCAAGGAGGTTGGCGTAGAGCTTGGGATAGGCCTTCAGCCCGGCATCGATGATGACGCTGGCTTCGATCGCCTTGTTGTCGACCGCCGCGACCGGTTTCACTTCGCTTTCCGCACGAGCGGCCTGGCCGAGGCCGGCGGCGAGGAGCGCGGCGGCGAGCAGCAGGCGGAGCGTCTTCATCGGATGGCCTCTCGGTCGCGATTATTTAGCCGGCGTGTCGGGCAATCGCAGCACCAGTCCGCCATTGGTATGATGCCGCGCGGCCGTGAAGCGGGCGAAGGTCAGAAGTTGCTCGCGGGTGGCGACGCGGCAACTGAACGTCGTTGCCGTGACGCATGACTTGGCACGCGTTACCGCATCGGCATCACCTTCATCGATCACCCGTGCCAGGAACACGCCGTCCGCCAGCTTGTGCAACAAGGCATATTCGATTTTTTCCGGCGCCTTGCCGGGCGCGCTCTGAATCAAATAATCGCCGGCACCGAAGGGATACACCGAAAAGGCATCGACGGTGTTGGCGCCGCCCGAGCGCTCATAATTCGAGCCGTTCCAGGCGAACTGCTCCTGCGACGGCTCCTTGGCGACGCCGTCAGCGAGCGTATAGAACTGCAGATTGAGGTGCTGGCCGAGCACCGGCTTCGCGTCGGTCAGGATCGGCGCGGCGGATTCGATGCAGCCGGCGAGAAGCGCGGCGCATGAGATAACCAAGCTGGAGATACGCAGGTTATTTCTCATGCGGGTAGTAGGGGAATGTTGAGGCGGCGAGCGCATGCTCGCATCTCCTTGTTGACCGTTGCCAATGACGCATTATACGCGATTGCAAGCTGAACATAGATCGCATCGTAGACAGTTAATTCCTCCGCCTCGGCAAACTGCACCAGGAATTCGGTTCGTTCCAGCGGAGGCGACGAGTCGATCCTGAGCTTGAAGAGGATGAGGTAGTCGACAATGGCTTTCAATGCTTCGGGCGGAATTCTGCCCCGTCGCTGATTGACCCCAAAGTGCGTTGGCAATTTCGGCCGGCCAGTGGGCCGGGACGGCTATCGGGTTGGCACGCTAGTCTAGAATTTTCCCGTTCCCTGCGCCTTACTCCGCCGCCGCCTGCTCGTGCCCCAGGCGCTTATTGAGCGATTTCAACAGCTTCTCGGCCGCTTCGGCGATCACCGTGCCGGGCGGGAAGATCGCCTCGGCCCCCGCCTTCATCAGCGCGTCGTAATCCTGCGGCGGCACCACGCCGCCGACTACGATCATGATGTCGTCGCGGCCCTGCGCCGCCAGCTCCTTCTTCAGCTCCGGCACCAGCGTCAAATGGGCGGCGGCGAGCGAGGACACGCCGAGGACATGCACGTCGTTCTCCACCGCCTGGCGCGCGGCTTCTTCGGGCGTGGCGAACAGCGGGCCGATATCGACGTCGAAGCCGAGATCGGCAAAGGCGGATGCGATCACCTTCTGCCCACGGTCGTGGCCGTCCTGGCCGATCTTTGCCACCAGCAGGCGCGGGCGACGGCCCTCCGCCTGCTCGAAGGCCTCGACCGCCTTGCGCACCCGTTCGACCGCGCCGGTCATGCCGACCTCCCGCTTGTAGACGCCGGTGATCGCCCTGATCTCCGCCCGGTGGCGCCCATAGACCTGCTCCAGTGCCGCGGAAATCTCGCCGACGGTGGCCTTGGCGCGGGCGGCATCGATGGCGAGCGCCAAGAGATTGCCGTTGCCGCGGTCGGCCGCGCGGGTGAGCGCCTCGAGCGCTTCCTTGAGCGCCGCGGGATCGCGCTCGGCTTTCAGCCGGGCCAGCTTGTCGAGCTGCATCTGCCGCACGGCCGAATTGTCGATCTTGAGCACTTCGATATGCTCTTCCTCGGTCGGCTGGTACTTGTTGACGCCGATGACCGATTGATGGCCCGAATCGATGCGCGCCTGCGTCTTGGCGGCGGCTTCCTCGATGCGCAGCTTCGGGATGCCGGCCTCGATCGCCTTGGTCATGCCGCCGAGGCCTTCGACCTCCTCGATATGGCCCCAGGCCTTCTTTGCCAGCTCGTAGGTGAGCCGCTCGACGTAATAGGAACCGCCCCAGGGATCGACGATGCGTGTGGCGCCGGCTTCCTGCTGCAGCACGATCTGCGTGTTGCGGGCGATGCGGGCGGAGAAGTCGGTCGGCAGCGCCAGCGCCTCGTCGAGCGCATTGGTGTGCAGCGACTGGGTCTGGCCTTGCGTCGCCGCCATGGCCTCGATCATGGTGCGCGCGACATTGTTGAATGCGTCCTGCGCGGTGAGCGACCAGCCGGACGTCTGGCTGTGCGTGCGCAGGGAGAGCGCCCGCGCGTCCTCCGGCTTGAACGGCTTCATCAGCTTGGCCCACAGCATGCGGGCGGCGCGCAGCTTGGCGATCTCCATGAAGTAATTCATGCCGATCGCCCAGAAGAAGGAGATGCGCGGGGCGAACTGGTCGACGGTGAGCCCCGCCTTGAGGCCGGCGCGCACATATTCGACGCCGTCGGCGAGCGTATAGGCGAGCTCGAGGTCCTGCGTCGCCCCCGCCTCCTGCATGTGATAGCCGCTAACCGAGATCGAATTGAACTTCGGCATCTCGGCGGAGGTGTAGGCGAAGATGTCGGAGATGATGCGCAAGCTCGCCGCCGGCGGATAAATATAGGTGTTGCGCACCATGAATTCTTTGAGGATGTCGTTCTGGATGGTGCCCGAGAGTTTCGCGTGCGGCACGCCCTGTTCTTCCGCCGCCACGATATAGAGCGCCAGCACCGGCAGCACCGCGCCGTTCATGGTCATCGACACGCTCATCTGGTCGAGCGGGATGCCGGAGAACAGCGTGCGCATGTCGTAGATGGAATCGATGGCGACGCCGGCCATGCCGACGTCGCCGGCCACACGCGGATGGTCCGAGTCGTAGCCGCGGTGGGTGGCGAGATCGAAGGCGATGGACAGGCCCTTCTGCCCGGCAGCGAGATTGCGCCGGTAGAAGGCGTTGGAATCCTCCGCCGTGGAGAAGCCGGCATATTGCCGGATGGTCCAGGGCTGCGCCGCGTACATCGCGGGGTAGGGCCCTCGCAGGAACGGCGGCTTGCCGGGATAGGTCGCGAGGAAATCGAGGCCGGCGAGATCGGCTTCGCCATAGGCGGGCTGCACGACGATGCCTTCCGGCGTGGTCCAGGGTTCGGTCGACGCCGCGCCTTGCGGCACCGGCGTCTCGGCGAAGTCGACCGTGGCGAAGTTCGGGATCTGGCTCATGGCTTGCCTAGAATATCATGTGCGGCCTGCAAGGTCGAAAGTACATCGCAGCCCATATAGATGAACGTTTTCACCCCGGCCTGCCGCCAGTTTGCCTCGTTTTCACCCGGCCGGCCGGCCAAATGAACGGTGGCGCCGGCGGCGGTCAGCGCCTTGGCTGCGTCGGCCGCATCAGTTTCATAGACCTTGTCGGACGAGCACAGGCAGGCGAGCTGGGCGCCGGACGTCTTGAACGCGGCGGTGAGCGCGGCGAGATCGGGAAAGCCGTCATTGCTCACCGCCTCGATGCCGCCGGCCTCGTAGAAATTGCGGGCGAAGGTGGCGCGCGCGGTGAAGTCGGACAGCTTGCCGAGATTGGCGAGGAAAACCTTCGGGCGCGATCTCGTCTTTGCCAGGGTCGCATCTGATTTGTCGCGCAGCGCCTCAAACGGTTCGGCGAGACGAATTGGCGTCAGCGGTTCATACGTGAGCACGCCGGCCTGCGCCGGCGTGTCGACACGCGGCGCGTCGAGCACTTTCACTGATGCCTCACCCAGGTTTGGATAGTCGCTGGTGCCGGTGAGCGCGTCCTTGCGCTTGGCGATGGCCGCTAGCCGCGCGGCACGCGTTTCGGCGACTTTCTTCTGGATCAGGCCCATTTCGATGGCCGCGGCCGCGCCGCCGGCTTTCTCGATCTCCTGGAACAGCGCCCAGGCGGCGCGCGCGATCTGGTCGGTCAGCGCCTCGATGGCGCCCGACCCGGCGGCCGGGTCGGCGACGCGATAGAGGTTGGATTCTTCAAGGAGAATAAGCTGCATGTTGCGCGCGACGCGGCGTGCGAAGGCGTCGGGCAGGCCGAGCGCCTGCGTGAAGGGCAGCGCGGTGATGGCGTCGGCACCGGCAACGCCGGCGGCGGTGACCGCGATGGTCGTGCGCAGCATGTTCACGTAAGGATCGCGCGCCGTCATCATGCGCCACGCGGTCTCGGCGGAGACGAACGTTGGCTCCGGCGTAAGGCCGCTCGCCTGTTCGACGCGCGCCCACAGCTTGCGAAGGGCGCGGAACTTGGCGATGGTGAGGAATTCGTCGGCGTCGGCGGCCAGCAGGAACGATACACGCCGGCGCGCTTCGTCGAGCGCAAAACCGGCGGCCTCGAGCATGCGCAGATAGGCGATGCCGACCGCCACCACGAAGGCCAGTTCCTGCGCCTCCGAACCGCCGGCCTCGTGCACGGCGCGGCCGTCGGCGCGCAGGAAGCGGGACTTGGCGAAACCTTTTGCGGCGAGATCCTTGGCCGTGCCACCGGCCTTTGCCGACAGCTCAGGCCACGGTATCGGAGCGCCACCGTTGCGCGCCGTGTCGCCGAGCGGATCAAGGCCGAAGTCGACGGCGAGCGAAGCCGGATCGAGATTCCGCCGTGCCACCACGTCCGTTATCAGCATGGCCACCGGCCGCCCGGCAAAGGGTGCGGTCTCGATGCGCAGCGCGATCAGGTCGAGCATCACGCCGGACAGCGCGCGGTCGAGATCGTCCACGGTTTCGGCGATGAGACCGAAGCCGTGAGCCGCCGGTGCGCCGGCAAACACCAGCGCCAGCCCTGTGGCTCCGTTTTCGAGGTCGACGAGCGCCTGGGCGTCGGCAGATTGCGGATCGGGATGATCGAGACGCTGCAGCACCAGCCAGGGGATCGCCTGGCGCCCGGTTACGACGGCCGCATTCGCCGCGCGGGCATGCAATGGGTCGATGCGCAAGCCGTCATAGGTCTGGCTCACCAGGCGCTTGTCGAAACTGGCACCCTTCAGCGCCGCCTCGACCAGCTTGCGCCAGGCCGCTTCGTCGGTGGCGGGGAATTCGGCGGCGAGGGGAAGGTCTTGGCTGGCCTGGGTCATGCCCCAAAATGCCATGGTTCCGACGCAGCGCACAATTGCTGCTTTCGGCGGGGCCGGGCGCAAAAAAGAAGGGCGACCGCCGTGCCGGCGATCACCCTCCCGAGGCGGCGGCGACCGGGCCGCCGCACCGTCTTCCAGCCGTTACTGCGACTTCTGATTGGAGGCGCCGGACTTCATGTCCGACGGGCCGCTCTCATTCTGGTTCGGCTGGTCCTTGTTCATGTCGGCCTGATCGGCCGCGCTCGTGCCGCTCCGGCCGGGCTTGCTCATCTCGTTCTGCTCGTCCTGCTGCGAGCCCATGCCGGTGGTGGCGCTGGTGCCGTTCTGGCTCGGCTTGCTCATGGCGTTCTCGGCATTCTCGCCCGAGCCCATCCCGGTGGTCGCGCTGGAGGCGGGCTTGCTCATGGCGTTCCGGTTCGTGCCGCTGGTGCTGCCGGCGCCGACCGTGCTCGGCTGCTCGTTGTCGTTCGCCCAGTTCACGCCCAGCTTGGCGAGCGTCTGCTGGGTGAGATGGCCGTCGGCCTGGATGTCGTTGCGGCGCTGGAAGTTCCGCAGCGCATCCGCCGTCTCCGGACCCCAGATGCCGTCGACGCTGTGGGCGTCATAGCCCTTCTTGTTCAGCGTCTGCTGGATCTGGCTGACCTGCTGCTTGCTGAGCTGCATGGGATCGACGCGCTGGCCGGCCTGCGTCTGCGTATTCTCGGCCTGCTGCGCGTCCTTGTTCCGCTGCGACATGGTCTGCGCCTGCTGCTTGTGCGGCTGCATATCCATGGTCTTCACGGGAACATCCTGGCCGTATTTGTGTGGCATCTGGATGTTGTTGTTCGGCTCCTGCACCGTGTTGTTCTGCGCCATGGCCGGGAACGTAAGCGCCACCGCGGCCACGGTTGCGAGCAAGATCTGTTTCATCGGCTTCTCCGTTGTTCCTTGTTTGCTTGTCGGTTTCCTTGTGGACCAACTCGACAGCCGGCGAATTGTTCTGACTTTGCCCGCTGACAGGCGAAATGCCGCGCCCGATGCGCAGAAGCGCCGCGCCTTATAATCTTTGTATTACCAAGACTTAATCTTGCGTCAGCCTTGACGCGTCGTCGTGAACGGCGCCAGCCTCTCGACGCCGGTGGCATCGACCGCGCGCGCGGCATCGGCGATGCGCCGCCCGGCGATCACCTTGTCCGGCGCGATCTCGGCCAGCGGCACCAACACGAAGGCCCGCTCGAACAGGCGCGGATGCGGCAGCGTCAGATTGGGCTGGTCGAGCGTGAGATCGTCATAGGCGATGATGTCGATATCGGCGGTACGCGGGCCGTTGCGTTTTTCGTGCGCGCGGTCGCGGCCGAGCCTGATCTCCACCGCCTGCGCCCGTTCCAGCAGCGCGCGTGGGTCGAGCGTGGTTTCGACGGCGATGCACAGATTGATGAAGGGCGGCTGGTATTTGAAGCCCCAGGGCGGCGTCTGATACTCGGACGAGCGCGCGGTGAGCCGCACGTCGTCGGTTTCGCACAGGAGCGCGATGGCGCGGTCGAGAATGGCGCGGCTGTTGCCGACATTGCCGCCGAGCGCGAGCAGCGCCTCGGTCATGGCTTCAAATCTTGCCGACCGCGCACCAGCGTCACGCCGACATCGCTGAAGGTGGCGGCGATCGGCGCGTGCGGCTTGTGGATGGTGACGCGGATGAAGCGCACGCGCGGGAAGGCGCGTAAGACCGCATCGGCGACGCTGCCGGCGGCGGCCTCGATCAGCCGGTAGCGCTGCGCGCAAAAGGCTTGCGTCGCGCAGTCGACCACCTTGTCGTAGGAGACGGTGTCGACCACCTTGTCGGACCGCGCGGCGGCGGCGAGATCGATCTCCAGCTCCAGATCGATGGTGAAGGTCTGCCCGACCTTGGCCTCATAGGCCATCACGCCGTGATAGGCGTGCAGCGACAGGCCGTGGATGAAGATGCGGTCGCTCATCGCGCGGCCTCGATGGCGGCGGCCACCCGCAGCGCCTGCACGGTCTCAGCGACGTCGTGCACCCGCAGGATGGCCGCGCCGTATTCCGCCGCCAGAAGATGCGCCGAAATCGAGCCGCCGATGCGTTCGTCCGGCGACGACGGGATGACGGCATTGATGAAGCGCTTGCGCGAGGCGCCGACCAGCAGCGGCAGGCCGAAGCGCTTGAGCTCGGCGAGGCGGGCGATGCAGGCAATGCTTTGCTCCGGCGTCTTGCCGAAGCCGATGCCGGGATCGAGCACGATGTTCTCGCGCGCAATGCCGGCCCGGTCGGCAATCTCCAGCGAGCGGGCGAAGAATGCCGCCATATCGGCCATGATGTCGACGCCAGAATCGGCCGCGTCGCGGTTATGCATGACGATGACCGGCACGCCGCGCTCCGCGATGAGCGGCGCCATGGCGCTATCGCGCTGCAGGCCCCAGACATCGTTGACGATCGACGCGCCCTGGTCGAGCGCCCAGGCGGCGATACGCGCCTTGATGGTGTCGATCGAGACCGGCAGGCCGAGCCTGACCACCTCCGGCAGCACCGGTTTGAGGCGCGCCAGCTCTTCGTCGGCGGACACCGGCTGGGCGCCGCCATAGGGCCTGGTCGATTCCGCCCCGAGGTCGAGGATGTCGGCGCCCTGTTCGGCCATGGCGCAGGCATGGGCAATGGCCTTGGCCGGGTCGACGAAGCGGCCGCCGTCGGAAAAGGAATCCGGGGTGACGTTGAGGATGCCCATGACCAGCGGCCGGCCGCGCTTGAGCAGCGCGCTGAGCGCGCCGGCGGCACCATTCGGTGTGGGTCCGGCTTTGTCGGCGAGGGTGGCGGCCTCTGGCATGGCGGTCGCTTTGCGCGGTCGGCGGAAGGCTGTCAAGCAGGCCATGCCGCGCCGGGTCCGGCCATCGCGCCAAGGGGCCAAGGCGCTATGAGAACAAATTCAATAGGTGATCTTCAGCGGCAGCGCCTTGGCGTGGGCGATCCAACGCGCCACCACCGCCTCCGACGGCAGCAGGCGCACGCAGCAGCGGCGACGGTTGGCGTCGGCCATGGCCTTGCTCAGCTTGCCGGCATTGCGCTGGCGCAGCTCGCGCACGGTATCGACGCCGGCTTCCTGCAGCAGCTCCGAATATTCACGGCTGATGCCGCGGATGCGCATGCGGTCGGCCCCATTGGCCCAGCAGAGCAGCTGTTTGACGTCGAACTTCGTTTTATCCGCCAGCAGCTTGCGGCCCTTGGCGCTGCAAGCGCATTCGAGCAGCCGACCGGTCGAGCGGACGCCGGCCTTCTTGAGGACCGCGGCAATCTCGCGGTCAATTCCCACAATATGAGTGATCGGATAGGTCATCCGCGCCTCCTCGTCCGCCGTTTGCGTCGCTAAAGCAGGGCGGCCGGTTCAGACGAACTGGCTTAGGCCCGGGATGGCGCCGACAATCTCGCCGATCTCGTCTTCACCCAGTTTTTCTCGGGCGTAGGCAATCACTTCGCGGGTAACGCCCTGGACCTGGCTCATGCTCAGGCCGGCTCCCATCATCTTGGTGCCGGCCCCCATGATGCCGCCCATGGCGAACATGCCGCCGCCATCCGCGCCTTCCTGGGCTTGCATCAGCGCCTGCGCGCCGGGTATGCGATCCAGCAGGGCCTGCACTTTGTCGGGCGGCCCTTCCTTACGCAAAAAATCGAAGATAATACCGACGGCTCTTTCCGCGGCCGTCCGCTCGACGCCGACATTGGCTACGAGCCGCGCGATCAACTCATCCATGATCCCCTCACATCCCGCACTGGCGGCGGGTTTCAAACATATTGACCATCAAGCGCCGGCAAGCACAAGCGGGTGCCCGCGCGTCCGGCAATTCGGGGCGACGCTTACCAAAACGCGCTCGCCGAGGAGCCCCGCCGCGCCTGCCATATCCTTGCCAGTCCCGATGCCACCCTCAACTACCTGCCCGGCATGCGTAGAACTACGATACGTAGTTTTCGAGGACGGACCCCGGTCGCCATCCGCTATGCTTTATGAAAGTTGAAACAAGTCAGCAAGATCGTACCAGCCGGCGCGAGTCCGGCGCAGCTTTGGCAGGGATGCCGCGAGCGAGCGGTTCGACAGTGGTTTGGCTTCGCGGGGGTGGAGGTGCGTGATGAAATCGGTGCGTACCGCGCATATCGTCGTGGTTGCCGCGTGCGATCATGCGCTGATATTTGCGGCGCAGCTGCGCCGCATGGACCTCGGCGAGCTCACGATGGTGGCGACGGCCGACGAAGCGCGCGGGTTGTGTCGGAGGGGGGGCGTTGATGCCTGCATCCTTGTCCTCGACGATATCGCCCAGGACGCGAGCGCCTGCGCCGAGAGCGAGGCGCCGGGGCGCGGTTGCTCCGTCCCGTCTCTGTTGATTGCCGGTATCGCGACCCCCGACCTGCGCCGGCGCGCGCGCGAAGCCGGCTACACCGCGCTCATTCCGGCTGCTATCGCGCCGCGCATTCTCTACCGGCGCATCCGTGCCGCCCTGCAACGCAAGCGTGCCGCAAGGCCGCAGCGGCGGCGGCTGCCGTCGGGGATCCTCGTGCCGCCCTTAGTGCTGGCGCTGCCGGCTATGGCGGGAAAGACGACCCTGCATTGATCCGCCTTTTCACCGCGCCAAGGCATTGATAGTTTGGGGCCCCCACCCAAAGGGAGCCCATTATGAGCACACTCGAGGCGGTGCTGAGCCGCATCGACCAGGATATCGATCAAAGCGTCGAGCGGCTGTTTTCGCTGTTGCGCATCGCCTCGATATCGACCGATCCGGCCTACCAGGAGCAATGCCGCGCCGCCGCCGAGCATGTCGCCGCCGACCTGCGCACGATCGGCTTCGAGGCAAGCTTGCGCCCGACCGAGGGTCATCCGGTGGTGGTGGGCAAGGCGAACGGCGCCGCCGGGCCGCACGTCCTGTTCTACGGCCACTACGACGTCCAGCCGGTCGATCCCCTCGATCTCTGGAAGACGCCACCGTTCGAGCCGCGCATCGAGACGCTCCCCGACGGGCGCAAGATCATCGTCGCGCGCGGAGCCTGCGACGACAAAGGCCAGGCCATGACCTTCATCGAGGCCTGCCGCGCCTACAAGGCGGTCACCGGCAAGCTGCCGCTTGCCATAACCACCATGATTGAGGGCGAGGAGGAGTGCGGCTCCAAGCACCTGTTCAAGTTCGTGCGCGACAACGCCGCCGAGTTCAAGCTCGACCTGGCGCTGGTCTGCGACACCGCGATGTGGGACCGGCAGACGCCGGCGATCACCACGTCGCTGCGCGGGCTGGTCTACGAGGACGTCAAGATCACGTGCGCCGACCGCGACCTGCATTCCGGCCTGTTCGGCGGTGCGGCGCGCAATCCGCTGCATGTGCTCGCCCGCATCCTCGCCGACCTGCACGACGAGGATGGGCGGGTGACCGTTCCCGGCTTTTATGACGGGGTGAAGGACCTGCCGCCCGACATCAAGGCGGACCTTGCCGCGCTCAATCTCACGCCGGAGGAGTTTCTCGGGCCGATCGGATTGAAGCAGCCGGCCGGCGAGAAAGGCCGGCTGGTGATCGAGATGACCACCACGCGGCCGACCGCGGAGGTCAACGGCATCATCGGCGGTTATACCGGCGAAGGCGCCAAGACCGTCATCCCCGGCGAGGCCAAGGCGAAAGTCTCGTTCCGTCTGGTCGGCGAGCAGGATCCGGAGAAGGTGCGCGATGCCTTCCGCGCCTTCGTGCGCGCGCGGGTGCCGGCGGACTGCAAGGTCGAATTCGGCAATTTCGGCCTGGCGCCGCCGCTGCAACTGTCGTTCGACAATCCGGCGCTGACCAAGGCGCGCGGCGTGCTCGCCGAGGAGTGGGGCCACAAGGCGGTGACCGTCGGCGCCGGCGGCTCGATCCCCATTGTGGCGGATTTCAAGCAGGTGCTCGGCATGGATTCGCTGCTGGTCGGCTTCGCGCTCGATGACGACCGGGTGCATTCGCCGAACGAGAAGTTCGATCTCACCTGCTACCACAAGGGCATCCGCAGTTGGGCGCGTATCCTGGACGCGCTGGCGCAGTAAGGCCATTCCGGAGCGCGCGCCCAGTACGCGCCTGGAATCCATAATCCGCAGCGCTGCCGGCGTATGGATTCGGCGCTTGCGCGGCGTTGCGGAATGACGAATTGAAGAACATGGCCCCGCCACTTCTCCAGCTCAAAGACATCGCGCTGACCTTTGGCGGTACGCCGCTGCTGACCGGGGCTGAGCTCTCCGTGTCCGCGGGCGAGCGCGTCTCGCTTGTCGGACGCAACGGCTCGGGCAAGTCGACGCTGCTTAAGATCGCCGCCGGCCTGGTCGAGCCCGACCACGGCTCCGTGTTCGTGCAGCCGGGCGCGCTGGTGCGCTATCTGCCGCAAGAGCCGGATTTCTCAGGTTTTGCCAATACGCTTGCCTATGTCGAGGCCGGCATGCCGCCTGACCGAGACGCGCATGCGGCGCGCTATCTGCTGAACGAGCTCGGGCTGAGCGGCGAGGAAGATGTCGCCCATCTGTCCGGCGGCGAAGCGCGGCGCGCGGCGCTTGCCCGCGTACTGGCACCGGCTCCGGATATCTTGCTGCTCGACGAGCCGACTAACCATCTCGATCTGACCACGATCGAGTGGCTGGAAGGCGAGCTCGATGGCAGGCGGGCGGCGCTGGTCATCATCAGCCACGACCGGCGCTTTCTCTCCAACCTCTCGCGCGCCACGGTTTGGCTTGATCGCGGCGAAACGCGGCGGATCGACCGCGGCTTCGCCCATTTCGAGGAGTGGCGCGACGCGCTGCTCGCCGAAGAGGAACGCGAGCAGCACAAGCTCGCACGCAAGATCGCGGCGGAAGAGCACTGGATGCGCTATGGTGTTACCGCCCGCCGCAAGCGCAACATGCGCCGGGTGGGCGAGTTGCAGACGCTGCGCGAGCAACGCCGCGGCTATCGCGCCGCCGCGGGTAGCGCCGTCATCACCGCGGGGTCGGCGGAGCTCTCCGGAAAATTGGTGATTGAAGCGGAACACATTTCCAAGAACTATGGCAACCGCGCGATCGTCAGCGATTTCTCGATCCGCATCCAGCGCGGCGACCGCATCGGCATCGTCGGACCGAATGGCAGCGGCAAGACCACGCTGATCAATTTGCTCACCGGCGCGCTGACGCCGGACAGCGGCACGGTGAAGCTCGGCGCCAATCTGGCGCTCGCTGCACTCGACCAGCACCGCGATAGTCTCGATGACAATGTCACCGTTGCCGCGGCCTTGACCGGCGGCGCCGGCGACACCGTCATGGTCAACGGCAAGCCCAAGCATGTCGTCGGCTATATGAGGGATTTTCTTTTCGCCGGCGAGCAGGCGCGCACGCCGCTCGGCAAACTGTCGGGCGGCGAGCGCGGGCGCCTGATGCTGGCGCAGGTGCTGGCCAAGCCGTCAAACCTCCTGGTGCTCGATGAGCCCACCAACGATCTCGATATGGAGACGCTGGACGTGCTGGAGGACATGCTCGCCGACTATGCCGGGACGGTGCTGTTGATCAGCCACGACCGCGATTTTCTCGATCGGCTGGTGAGCGGCGTGATCGTGCCGGAAGGCGAAGGGCGCTGGAACGAATACGCCGGCGGCTATTCCGACATGCTGGCGCAGCGCGGCGCCGACCTGACGCGCGCGCCGCGCAAAGCCGAGCCGCGCAAGGCGGCCAAGTCGGAGCCGCCAGTACCGCAGCCGTCGGTGCGGCGGCGGCTGAGTTTCAAGGACAAGCACGCGCTGGAAACCCTGCCGAAGACCATTGCCGCCTGGCAGGCGGAGGCCGCCACGCTGCAGGCCAAGCTCGATGATCCCAATTTCTACGCCCGCGACCGGGCGCACTTTGAGGAGATCAGCGCCGCGCTCGGCGCGCTGCAGCACAAGATTGCCGCGGCGGAAGAGCAATGGCTCGCGCTCGAGATTTTGCGCGAGGAACTGGCGGGGAATTAACGGCGCGCTAGTTCTTCAGCCGGTAGCCGACGCGGAAAATCCATGACACGGCGATGAGGCAGAGGCACAGGAACACCAGCGTCATCACGAAGCTGATCGCCGGGTTGACGTCGGAGACCTCGAAGAAGCTCCAGCGGAAACCGCTGATCAGATAGACGACCGGGTTGATCAGGGCGATCTTCTGCCAGAGCGGCGGCAGCACATGGATCGAGTAGAAGGTGCCGCCGAGGAAGGTGAGCGGCGTGATCACCAGCAGCGGCACGACCTGCAACTTTTCGAAATTGTCGGCCCAGATTCCGATGATGAAGCCGAGAAGACTGAAGGTGAAGGCGGTCAGGACCAGGAAGGCCAGCATCGCGATCGGGTGGGCGATGCGCAACGGCACGAACAGCCAGGAGGTGCCGAGGATGATCAGACCGAGGATGATCGACTTGGTCGCCGCCGCCCCGACATAGCCGAGCGCGATTTCCAGCCCCGAAATCGGCGCCGACAGGATCTCGTAGATGGTGCCGATGAAGCGGGGGAAATAGATGCCGAAGCTGGCGTTCATGGTGCTCTGCGTCAGCAGCATCAGCATGATCAGCCCTGGCACGATGAAGGCGCCGTAGGCAACGCCGTCGATCTCGGTGATGCGGGTGCCGATGGCGGCGCCGAAAACCACGAAATAGAGCGAAGTCGAAATCACCGGCGAGACCACGCTCTGCCAGACGGTGCGTCGGGTGCGCGCCATTTCGGCGCGGTAGATCGCCTGTGCGGCGCGCAGGTTGAGCTTCATGTGCGTTCGCTCACCAGTCCGACGAAGATGTCCTCCAGCGAGCTCTGCGTCGTGTTGAGGTCGCGGAAGCGGATGCCGGCGCGGGCCAAGTCGCTCATCAGGCTGGTGATGCCGGTGCGCTCGACCTGGGTGTCGTAGGTAAAGGTCAGTTCGCAGCCGTCGGCACCGAGACTGAGATTATAGGCGGCGAGCTCGCTGGGGATTTCGGCAATCGGCTTTTGCAGGTGCAGCACGAGCTGCTTCCTGCCGAGCTTGCGCATCATCTCATTCTTGTCCTCGACCAGGATGATCTCGCCCTTGTTGATGATGCCGACGCGGTCGGCCATTTCCTCGGCTTCCTCGATGTAGTGGGTGGTGAGGATGATGGTGACGCCGGAGGCGCGCAAAGTTCGCACCACCTCCCACATGTCCTTGCGCAATTCGACGTCGACACCGGCGGTGGGCTCGTCGAGGAACAGGATCTGCGGCTCGTGCGCCAACGCCTTGGCGATCAGCACGCGCCGCTTCATGCCGCCCGACAGCGTCACGATCGGCGCGTCCTTCTTGTCCCAGAGCGAAAGCGCCTTCAGCACCTTTTCGAGATGGGCGGGGTCGCGCGGCTTGCCGAACAGGCCGCGGCTGAAAGCGCAGGTGTTCCAAACCGTCTCGAAGGCGTCGGTGGTCAGCTCTTGCGGCACCAGGCCGATCAGCGACCGGGCGGCGCGGAAGTCCTTGATGATGTCATGGCCATCGACCTTGACCGCGCCGACGGTCGGGTTGATCAGGCCGCAGATGATGCCGATCAGCGTCGTCTTGCCGGCGCCGTTGGGGCCGAGCAAAGCGAAGATCTCGCCGCGCTGGATGGCGAGGTTGACGCTTTTGAGCGCCTGGAACCCGCTGGCATAGGTCTTCGACAGATTCTGGACGGAGATAATCGGCGGCATGGGGGGAGCCATCGGGCGGGACGAAATCCGCATATAGGCGGCAGGCCGATGCCGCGCCAGTCCCAAAGGGGGCGCCGCTAGGCCTGCGCCGCCAGCGCGTTGAGATCGCCGAGCACCTGCGCGGGGGCGAGATCGAGATATTCGTCCGGCGCCTTGCCGCGGTTGACCCAGACGCTGCGGAAGCCGTTGGCGACGCCGGCCGCGACGTCCCAGCGGTTGGACGAGGCGAAGGTCACCTCGCCCGGCGTACAGCGGTAGTGATCGGTGACCAGCTTGTAGACTTCCGGCCGCGGCTTGAACATCTTGATCGTATCGACCGACAGCACGGCGTCGAGATCGCCGCCGATGCCGGCGGCTTCCACCGCGCCCTTGAGCATGGCCGGCGACCCGTTCGACAAAATGCCGGTCTTGTGGCCCTTGGTCTTGAGCGCGCGTAGGGCGGCGCGCGCGTCAGGGAAAGCGTCGAGCTGGAAGTAGGCCTCGAGCAGCTTCGGCTTCAACGCCTTGTTCACGGAGGGTACACGCGCCAGCGCGAAATCGAGCGCGCGTTCGGTGAGCACCCAGAAATCCGCGTAATGGCCGCCGAGCGTCAGCGTCCACGTGTATTCGAGCTGCTTGGTGCGCCAGATATCCGACATGCGCTCGGCATCGGGCCCCGCTTCTCCGCGGAAGCGGCCGATCGCGGCGTGGACGTCAAACAGCGTGCCATAGGCGTCGAAAACGAAAATGGACGGCATCATCTCCTCCGGTCGGGCCTTCGCGTGCTTGTCCGAAATCCTGTTCCCCCGGTTCGGGCTCATGCGCTAGGGTGGCAAAGCATGGCCGGCGCGGCAAAGAAAGCCAAGTCGCGATCACAAGTGAGTGTCGGGAGCAGCGGGAATGGCGGCGCAAGCCTGGTCGAAGACCTGGTCTTTCTATGACGGCGACTGGCACGAAGGCAATATCCCGATCATGGGCGTGCGCTCGCATGCGGCCTGGCTCGGCTCCTCGGTGTTCGACGGCGCGCGTGCCTTCGAGGGGGTGACGCCCGATCTCGACCTGCATTGCGCGCGGGTGAATGCCTCGGCCGAAAGCATGTATTTGAAGCCGTCGGTGTCGGTGGACACCTGGCGCGGCCTATGCGCGGACGGCATCAAGCGTTTCGATGCCGACACGCCGCTCTACATCCGGCCGATGTATTGGGCAGAGGGCAGCGGCCGGCTGCTGGTGGCGCCCGATCCGGAGACGACGCGGTGGTGCCTGACACTCTACGAAGCGCCGATGCGTCCGCCGGAGGGTTTCGCCGTCACGCTATCGCCCTTCCGCAAGCCGAGCGCGGAGATGGCGCCGACCGCCAAGGCCGGCTGTGTCTATCCCAACAATGCGCGCGCCCTGATCGAGGCGCAGGCGCGGGGCTTTGCCAATTGCGTGATGCTCGATGCGCTCGGCAATGTGGCGGAACTTGCCACCGCCAACCTGTTCATCGGCAAGGACGGCGTGGTGTTCACGTCGGCGCCGAACGGCACCTTCTTGAACGGCATCACCCGCCAGCGCGTCATCGGGCTCTTGCGCGAGGCTGGGGTCAGCGTTGTGGAGACCACGCTGAGCTATGCCGACGTGGAGACAGCCGACGAAATCTTCTCCTCCGGCAACTACTCGAAGGTCATGCCGATCACCCGCATCGACCAGCGCGCGCTGCAGCCCGGCCCGCTCTATCGCAAGGCGCGCGCGCTTTATTGGCAATTCGCGCACGGATGAAGCGGCGCGGATGCTGAGACGGCGAGGGGCGCGAAATGGCAAATTACCAGGTCAAGAACATCGAACCCGTCGTCGTCGGGAGCGACGTGCAGGTCCGCATTTTCACGCTTGCCGAGCGGGACGTCATTCCCTGGCACTATCACGGCGAAAGCACCGACCACTATTTCGTCTTGCGCGGTTCGCTCACGATCGAGACGCGTGGGCCAGACAGCCAGCGGACCCTCGCGGTCGGCGAGCGCTTCAAGATTTGGCCGGGCACCGCGCACCGCATTTCCAATGAAGCGGCCGAGGAATGCCGGTTCCTGCTGGTGCAAGGCATCGGCAAATTTGATTGGCACCCGGCCGATTAGCGAGGCGCCTCAACCGGGGCGGCGTAAGAGCGCCAGACCTATTGAAGCCGTTGATCCGACTGGATGAATTCCGGCTCCCGCCTCACTTCGCGTTTTTCGCAAGTGCATTCAGCGAATGCAGCAGATCGACCGGCACCGGGAACACGATGGTCGAATTCTTCTCGCCGGCGATGTCCTGCAAGGTCGACAGATAGCGCAGCTGCATCGATTCCGGATGCTGGGCCAGCATCTCGCCGGCCTGCACCAGCTTCTCGGCCGCCTGCTGCTCGGCTTCTGCACCGATGATGCGCGCCCGCCGGTACCGCTCGGCCTCGGCCTGGCGGGCGATGGCGCGGATCATGCTCTCGTCGATGTCGACATGCTTGATCTCAACATTGGCGACCTTGATGCCCCAGGCGTCGGTCTGCTCGTCGAGGATGCGCTGGATATCGTGGTTGAGCTTGTCGCGCTCGGCCAGCATCTCGTCGAGCTCGTGCTTGCCGAGCACCGAGCGCAAGGTGGTCTGCGCCAACTGGCTGGTGGCGGCAAAATAGTCGGCCACCTGGATCACCGCCTTGTCCGGATCGACCACGCGGAAATAGACCACCGCATTGACCTTCACAGAGACGTTGTCGCGCGAGATCACGTCCTGGCTTGGCACGTCGTGCACGATGGTACGCAGGTCGATGCGCACCATCTGCTGCACGATCGGGATCATGATCATGAAGCCGGGCCCGCGCACGCCGGAAAAGCGGCCGAGCGTGAACATCACCGCGCGCTCGTATTCGCGCAGCACCCTTATGCCCGAATAGAGAAAGAGGATGATGATGGCGAGGATCGCCACATACCAGACGGTGTCGTTCAGCATGGACATGGCACACTCCTCATGGTTTTGGTGAAACGGTCGAATCCGGCTCGACCGCGAGCGTCAGATTGCGGCGGGAGACGACGCGCACGCGTTGACCGGGCGAAAGCGGGATGGCCGAGGTGGCGCGCCAGCGCTCGCCGCTCACCCGCACCTCGCCTTCGTTCGCGTCCCAGTGCAGCACCTGCGCCATGCGGCCGACCACCACCGTGTCGCCGGTCACCACCGTGCGCCGGTGCGCCCGCCAGATCGCCGCGACGGCGATGATCAGGAACCCCGCGCTGATGATCGTCGCGGCCGTCACCACCGACCAGGACAGCGCGAAGCCGGGCGTATCGCCGCGGAAGAGCAGGAGGGAGCCGAGGACGAAGGCGGCGATGCCGCCAATGCCGACGACGCCGAAGGTCGGCAGAAAGGCCTCCGCCAGCATCATCGCCATGCCGAGCAGCAGCAGGGCGGCGCCGGCGTAGCTGATGGGCAGGAGGTTGAGGGCGTAGAGGCCAACCAAGAGGGAGATGGAGCCCAAGACGCCGGGGAAGTAGGTGCCGGGGCTGAAGAACTCGAACATGATGCCGTAGATGCCGGCGAGCAGGAGCAGGTAGGCGATGTTGGGATCGGTGATGATGCCGAGCAGGCGCGAACGCCAGTTCGGGGCGATGCGCACCAGGGTGAGCCCGCGCGTCTCCAGCGTCACCGTGCGCTCGCCGACCATCACCTTGCGCCCGTCCGCCTGCTGCAGCAGGTCGCTGACGTTGTCGGCGATCAGCTCGACCACGTGCTGCTGCTTCGCCTCGGTGTCGGTCAGCGTCGCTGCCTCGCGCACCGCCTTTTCGGCGAACTCCACGTTGCGGCCGCGTAACTGCGCCAGGCTGCGGATATAGGCGATCGCGTCGTTGAGCACCTTGGCCTGCTCGGCGTCGGCTGGCGCCTTGGCGTTCGACTTCTCGCCCTTCTTGCCTTCGTCCTTGCCGCCGCCGCCGAAAAGGCCGCCACCGCCGAGCTGCACCGGCGTAGCCGCACCGAGATGTGTCGACGGCGCCATGGCGGCGAGATGGCTCGCATAAACGATGTAGGTGCCGGCGCTGGCGGCGCGCGCGCCGCTCGGGCTGACATAGGCGATCACCGGAATGTGAGACTCGAGGATATCGTGGATGATCGCGCGCATGGACGACGACAGCCCGCCGGGCGTGTCGAGCCGCAGCACGACCACCCGCGCGTTTCGCCGCGTCGCTTCGCTCAGCCCATCATGCACATATTCGGCGCTGGCCGGGCCGATCGCGCCGTCGATATTGAGCACAATGGCGATCGGGGCGGTGGGGGCGTCTTGTGCCGGCACCGATGAGGGCATGAAAGCCAGCAATGCCGCGGTCATGAGACCGCATAGGAACCGAGCCATCAAGCGTCGCTCCTGCGGGCGTGACGCCGATCCTGCCATAGCCGCCCGATCGAGGGAACTATGGCGCGGCAATAGGCACGGCGCAGTCGGCCGCTGCCGCCAATAAATTGTCGGTGCGCCCTATCGCCGCGTTGACCTCAAGTGTTGAGGGACTAGGTAGGGCGGATCGAAGTTCCGGCCGCCCCCCGATGACCGCCTGCTTGGCGGCAGGCCGGCAAAAAAGCCGTTGGCGCGCGCGTCGCGGCTTCCGCGCGAACCCTCAAACCAGCAAAGGATCATGCCGATGAAGCTGAATTCCGCACTGGTCGATCGCACGCTGAATCAATTCGAGGCGCAGGCGATTCCCGAGAACCATCCGGTGGTGCCGCAGCTCAATTCGCTGTTCGGCGACCATACTTTCTTCCTCGATGGCAACGGACTGAGCATCGTGGAGCCGCGGGAAACAACCGATAACGGCGCGCAGACCGCCCAGGTGGTCAAGCTTGCCGGCTGGAACGACGCCGACCGCACCAGCCTCATCCCGCACGAGCCCGAGCCGACCGATGTGGTGGTCGTGCTCGATGCCAAGGCGGACGGCGCGGCCTAAGAAGCGTCCCGGCGCCCAAAGGTGGACCCTTGCTCCGGAGCCGTTCGCGCCGGAGCCGAGGAGGCGTGCGCGTTGTGCGCGTCGGGGCACGCGCGCCGGCCACCCCGTCGGCGGTCTTCACGGCCCACCCCAAAGTTCGCCCTGCGGCCCTCTGAGCGGCGGCCTCGCGCTCGCGGCCGCCAACGCATCTTTTATTCGATGATTGTGTTTGCCGCGGAGACTCCGCCCCCGGAGTCACGACTGCGGGGCCGCGGCGTGGGCTGCTTTGCGCGCAGGGCTGACAGGCACCGCTTGCCGCTTTTGACATCGGTCAAAGGCGCGCTTTGCGGGATGCGTAATCCTGCCAAAAGCCGCAACAGCTCAAAGTAGCAAACGCAAGGCATGCAATGCCTGATTCGAGCGTGAAAGCCGACGATGCAGGGCTTCCGCCGCTCTTCGCGTTGCGCGGAATCTCCAAGTCGTTTCCTGGCGTTAAGGCCCTCGACGACGTTTCTTTCGAAATTCGCGCCGGCGAAGTGCACATGCTGGTCGGCGAGAACGGCGCCGGCAAATCCTCGCTGATGAAAGTGCTGTGCGGCGCTTATCGCGCCGACCAGGGCGCGTTCTTTCATAACGGCGAACTGGTGAGCATCGACGGCGCTGGCGAGGCGCGCAACTTCGGCATCGCGGTCATTTTCCAGGAATTCACCCTGGTGCCCTATCTCGACATTGCGCAGAATATTTTTCTTGGCCGCGAAGTTCCGGGTGGTTTCCCCGGCCTGATCAGCCGCCGCGGCATTCACCGGGCCGCGAAGCAGGTGCTCGACAGCATCGGCTTTGATATCGATCCGCGCATTCCCGTGCATCGGCTCGGCGTCGCCCAGCAACAGATGGTCGAGATCGCCAAAGCGCTGTCGCAGAATGCGCGAATCCTGGTGATGGACGAGCCGACCGCAGCGTTGTCCGATCGAGAAACCGACCTGCTGTTCGGCATGATCCACCGGCTGAAGAAGCAGGGCGTCGCCATCATCTACATCTCGCACCGGCTGGCCGAAGTGTTCGCGCTTGGTGATCGCATCACGGTGCTGCGCGACGGACGCAAGGTCGCGTCAGTGCTGCCGGGCGCGACCACGCCCAATGAGCTGGTCGCGCTCATGGTCGGCCGTTCGGTCGACGCCAGCTATACGCGGCCGGCGCGGCCGAGCGCCGGCGAGGTGGTGCTCGACGTCAAGGGGATGAGCGCCGTCAACGGCATCGCCGATGTCACGCTGCAGGTGCGCGCCGGCGAGATCGTCGGATTGAGCGGGCTGGTGGGCTCCGGCCGCACCGAGGTGGCGCGGGCGATCTTCGGTGCCGATCGGGTCACCGCCGGCGAAATACGCCTGTACGGCAAGCCGCTTGCCGGCTCCACCTATGACGCCACTCGCCGCGGCATGGCGCTGATCCCGGAAAATCGCAAACAGCAGGGCCTGGCGCTGGCGCGCTCGGTCTCCGACAACATCGTGCTCGCCGGCCTGCGCAAGCTGTTTCCCTCCGGCATCTTTTTGCCGCGCCGGGCGCTCCAGGCGGCGCGCGCGGTCGTGCAGAAGCTGCGCATCGCGACGCCGAGCCTGCAGCGCGCGGTCGCCACGCTCTCCGGCGGCAATCAGCAGAAGGTTGTCATCGGCAAATGGCTGAATGCCGGTGCGCGCTTCTTCATCTTCGATGAGCCGACGCGCGGCATCGATGTCGGCGCCAAAGCGGAGATTTTCCGGCTGCTCGACGGCCTGGTGCAGGATGGCGCCGCCGTGCTGATGATCAGCTCGGAGCAGACCGAGATCGTGCAAGTCTGCGACCGCGCCTATGTCATGCGCAGCGGCCGCATCGTCGGCGAGCTCAAGCACGACCAACTCACCGAAGCCAATATCGTGCGCCTGGGGATGCATCAATGAGTGCGGCCGCCGCTACCGTGCTGAAGTCGGTCGCCCGCATTCCAGGGGTGGCGCTGGTGCTGATCGTCTTGTGCGCGCTGTTCAGCGCGACGAGCCACGGTTTTACCACGCCGGCTAACATCGCCAACATCCTGGTGCAGTCGACCATCCTGCTGCTGCTGGCGTTGCCGATGACGGTCATCATCATGACCGAGGGGCTCGACCTGTCGATGGGTGCGGTGCTGACGTTCGCCTCCATCGTGCTCGCCATCACCGTGTTGGCGACCGGCTCGCCGACGCTGGCGCTCCTGGCGGCGCTCGCCGCCGGCGGCTGCTTCGGCCTGCTCAATGGCGTGCTCATCGCGCTGTTCGACATTCCGCCGTTCATCACCACGCTCGGCACGCTCGGTATCGCGCAGGGCCTGTCGCTGCTGTTGACCGATGGGCAGAGCATTGTCGGCATTCCGGGCTCGATCGAGCACGTCTATTCGGGAACCGTGCTCGGCCTGCCGCTGCCGATCGTGATCGCGGCGCTCACCTATGCGCTCACCCACGTGCTGCTCTATCGCACGCGCTTCGGCACCTACGTCTTCGCTCTCGGCGGCAACCGCGAGGCGCTGCGGGTCGCCGGCATCTCGGTGAGTTGGATGCTGGTGCGCGTCTATCTGTTCGGCGGGTTGATGGCCGGCTTTGCCGCGCTGCTGCTGACGGCGCGGATCAACGCCGCGCATCCCACCGCCGGCATCGGCATGGAGTTCGACGCCATCGCCGCGGTTGCGGTCGGCGGCACCTCGTTCGAGCGCGGCAATGGCTGGCTGCTCGGCACGCTGTTCGGCGTGCTGGCAGTGGGCGTGCTGCGCAACGGCCTCAATCTGCTGGCGGTCCCGTCCTCCGCGCAGGTCGCCTCCATCGGCGCGCTGGTCGTCATCGCGCTGTTCATCGACGGGCTGAGGAGCGAGCCATGAGCGAGGCCATCGGAACTGCCGGCGGTCCGCGCTACGCTTTGTCGAGCAACGTCATGCAGGGGCTCTACCGCCTGCTGGCGGCGGCGCTGCTGTGCGTCGTGATCGCGAGCCTGAGCGACGTCTTCTTCACCGTCGGCAATATCCTCAACGTGCTGCGGCAGACGGCGCTGTTGTTCCTGATGGCGTCGGGCCTGACACTGGTGATCCTGACCGCCGGGCTCGACCTCTCGGTCGGTGCCAATATCGGGCTGTCGGCGTGTCTCGCCGCCAGCGTGATCAAGGCCACCGGCTCGCCGATGCTCGGCACCGCCGTCGGCATCGGCTGCGGCATGGCGGTTGGTTTCGCCAATGGCATCTTGGTCACCGCGCTGCGCATCCCGTCATTCATCGCCACCTATGGCATGATGTGGATGCTCACCGGCATGACGTACTACTTCATGGGCGGCAAGACCGTTTACGGCTTCCCGCTCGCCTTCCGCCACATCGGCTCCGGCTATTTCCTCGGCATTCCCATGCCGGTCTATGTGATGGTGCTGTTCCTGGCGATCGGCACCTTTTTCGCGCAGCGCACCGTCTGGGGCCAGCAGATCTATGCCATCGGCGCCAATCCGGTGGCCGCGGGGCTTTCCGGCGTACCGGTGCGCTCGCGTCTCCTGCTGGTCTACATGGTGAGCGGCGCCATGGCGGGGCTCGCCTCGCTGATCATTCTGGCGCGCATCAATTCGGCGGAAGGCGACATCGGCGAGACGCTGACCTTGCCCGCCATCGCCGCGGTGCTGATCGGCGGCACCTCACTGTTCGGCGGCTCCGGCACGGTGATGGGCACGCTGATCGGCGCATTCATCCTCACCCTCGTGCTCAACGGCATGAACCTCCTGTTGATCAACGCCTCGTGGCAGCCGCTCATCACCGGCGTGATCCTGCTGCTGGCGGTGTGGATCGACACGCGCACACGCCGCTTCGGCGAATAGTTCGACAACCAAAGCCTCGTTCGGGGGCAACAAGGAGAGCAAAAATGAGACGTTTGACAATAGGCCTGGCCGCCGCGGCCATGCTGGTTGCGGGGCCTGCTCTCGCGGCCAATGAGACCATCGCGGTGTTCACCAAGAACCAGACAAATCCCTATTTCGAAGCGGTGCGCGTCGGCACCAAGACCGCTGCGAAGACTCTCGGCGTCAAGGTCATCCAATATATTCCGACCAAGCCGGACAGCATCGCCGAGCAGCTCTCGCAGGTCGAGGATGTGATCGTGAAGAAGCCGGATGCGATCGTCTTCATCCCGGTCGACTACAAGGCGCTGGTGCCGGCGGTGAAGAAGATCAACGCGGCTAATATCCCGGTCGTCAACATCACCGACCGCTCGGCCGGCGGCGACTTCGTCGCCTTCGTCGGCGCCGACGACTACAGCATCGGCAAGGAGACCGCGCTTGAGTTGCTCCAGGCCATGGGCGGCGCCGGCAATGTCGTCATCCTGGAAGGTGTCAAGGGCACGCTGACCAATACCGACCGCGTGCGCGGCTTCACCGACGCGATCAAGGAGTTCCCCAAGGTCAAGCTGGTGGCGGACCAGCCGGCCAATTATCAGCGCTTGCAGGCGCTGAAGGTGATGGAAAACCTCATGCAGTCGTTCCCCAAGATCGACGGCGTGCTGGCCGCCAACGACTCGATGGCGGTCGGCGCCATCGACGCGCTGGAAGGCGCCAATCGTAAGGCGCTGGTGGTCGGCATCAACGGCAGCGCCGAAGCGGTGGGGCTGATCAAGGCCGGCAAGATGCTGGCGAGCGGCGACTTCAACGGCTTCATCCAGGGCTGCATCGGCATGGAGATCGCCGTGCGCCACCTGCACAAGCAGCCTACGCCGAAGCAAGTGATCCTTAAGCCGATCGTGATCGACAAGTCGAACTACAAGCCCTACGAGACGCCGGTCGACAAACGCGCCTGCCCGTCGCTGGCTGACGTGGCCGCGAAGTAAGGCAAACGAATGCACGGGCCGGGCGCGACAGCCCGGCCCGCGCCATCGCCGAGTGACGCGTTATTTGCCGGCCTGCTTCAGCGCGTCGGCGCGCACGCTCGCGTCGATGAGCATGCCCACCGGCACGGTCTTCGGAATGACCTTGGCTTTGACGAACAGCTCCTGCATCCATTCCAGGCGGTCGGTCGGAATGGCCAACGTCGGATCGATCAGCTTGTTCTCGACGACTTGATCGGCGACGAAATCCGCGCGCTTGTCGCCGGGCTTAGCATGCGTCATCGCGTGGGCGATCTTGACCGTTTCGGCGCGGTGGGCGAGGGCGTATTTATAGGCATCCATCTCCGCCGCGACGAAGCGCACCAGGTCGGCACGCTTGTTGGCTAGCACCTGCTTGTTGGTGGCGATGCACAGGCGGATGAATTTCGGCACCGCGGTCGCGCCTTTCATCAGCACCTTGATGGTCTTGGGCATGATCATCTCGAACTCGTTCGAGACGATGGCCGCGTCGGTGATGCCGGCCACCAGCGAGCGGTAGCGGTCGGTGTCGGCGCCCTGGGTCACGAACTTCACCTCGGCGGCCGGCACGTGCGCGGCGTCGAGCATGGCACGGAACAGGAGGTCGGGCAGCGAGCCGGGCGAGGAGATCGCCACCGCCTTGCCCTTGAGGTCGGCCGGCGTCTTGATGCTGTCCTTGGCCAGCACGACCTGCGGCAGGCCGGGCCAGGTGCAGCCGACGATCTTGACGCCGGTGCCGCGCACGCCGGCCACGATCGCTTCCGCCGCGCCCATGTCGACGCTGTCGATCTCGCCGGAGATCAGCGCCTTCATCAGCGTGGAGCCGGCCTTGATCTGCAGGATTTCGATCTTCAGCCCGTGCTTGGCGGCAAAGCCGCCCTTGTCGACCATGGCGATGAAGCCGGAATCGCTCTTGGCCTCGAGAATGCCGTGCTTCCAGACATGCTCCTGGGCGCGCGCAGATGATAGCGCGGCGCCGAGCAGCATGACGGCCACAGCCAGTGTTTTGGTTCGTAAGAACTTGGACATTCCATCCCCCATGAGGTGCTGCCGAGGCAGCGGCGTTACAGGCCGTTTTGGATCGGCCTTTGGCGGCGGGAAGGCTACGTCCGGGATTTAGCCGGGGCAATCTGAGGCCGGCGAAATTCGTGGGTACCGGGAAAAATAAGGCCCCGCGGGGCGGGGCCAAGTTGACCAGAAAGTCTAATGAAGGGCTTCCTTATAGGCGGGAATTTGTGAGATTTGCTTACGGTGATCGGCGGGATTTGAATTAAATCCGCGGCGCCGCCGAGGCCGGCCGTCAACGGAATTCGTCTATACCCGGCAGCGCGAAAACCGCCGCCGTCGCGGCGGCACAAGGCGGGAGGTAGGCGCTGTCGATCAACGCCGTCGGCACGGGGTCGGGTTCTTTTATGTCTGTTGACGCGTCCGGCGGCAGTGCGGGCGCGCTCGACGGCGCGGGCGCGACGCTGCAAACGCTACAGCAGAGCCGTGACGGTATTGACCGTATTCGCGCGGCGCTGAGTACGTTGCGCGATGCACTGCGGGCCGCGCGCGCGAAAGCCGACGCGGTGCCCGGCCGCACCTCCTTGCAGCCCGTCGTCACGGACGTCGCTTATACGCTGAAGAAGCCGACATTCGTCACCATCAACGGCACGCCGGTGCAGACCGGCACGGCCGATGTGCCGGCCGGCACGCGGCAACTCGTCGTCGGCTATGCGCGCAGCCGTCGCGCATCGCTCGCGGTCGATGATGCGCTATCGACACTGGCCTCGACCGTGGCATCGCTGGCGCCCGGCGTCGGCGGTAACGATCAGGCCGGATTTGCCGCCGATGTGTCTGCCCTGCTGCGCAGCGATGATTTGAAAAAGGCGGCGCGCAGGCCCGATTCGGCCGCCATCGATGCGGCTCTCGGACAAATCGACAAGGTGCTGGCCAAGGCGGACGGCCTTCGCTTCCGCGTCGACACGCGCGCGTCCGCTGCGGCACGCGTCGATTTGGGCGGGCTTCTGCTCGGCGCCACGCCGGACTCGACCGGCGGCGGCACTTCCGGCGCCGGCAGCGCCTATCAGGCGCGTACGAGTGACGTCACGGGCACGCAATTATCGACTTGGGTATGAGCCGGCGCCCAGCGCCGACCAAGCCGATCCAAGCGTCCAAGCCTAGATGCGGTACTCGCCGCCGCGCTTGCGGCCTTGCGAGACATTGAGGAAGAGCTCGTCGAGCGTCGGCCGTTTCTTGATCAGGCCTTGTTCGTGCGAATAGCCGACCAGCGTCTCCAGCACTTTGCGGTTTTTTTCGCTCAACCCGTATTCCCACGGATCGGGACCGAAGATCCGCTCCTGCTCCTCCCAGGCGGCGCGATACAAGGCGAGCGGCACGATGCGCGGGTTAGCCATGCGCCGCATGGCGATCGCCTTGGACTCGTTGAAGGCGCGGAATAAGTTGATGGCGAGCCAGGGATGCTGTTCGGTGAGCGCCCGGCGCAAGCCCACAACGTGCATGATCGGGAAGATGCCGGTCTTCTTGTAATAGGCCATCTCCTCCGCCTTCATGTCGGGAAACAGCCGGGCGACGCGCGGATCCCTGGCCAGAAACGGCTTGATGAAATCGGAGTGCAGCACGGCGTCGAGCTCGCCCTCGGCCAGCATGGTCTCGACCGATTTGTCGCTCGGCAGCCGGGTGCAGCGGATATCGGCGGGCAGCGTGATCTCGACATCGTCGTCGAGCTCCTCGAACCATTCGATCGAGGAGAGCGGCACGCCGTATTCGTGCTGCAGGATGCCGCGCATCCATAAAACCGCGCTGGTCATCATGGTCTTCACCCCGATCTTGCGCCCGATCAGGTCGGTCGGTTTGGAAATTCCCTTGCCGGTATTGATGAACATGAAGCCATGGCGGAAGCGACGATGCGGGAAGACCGGAATGGCGCGGAACGGCCAGTCATTGTCGAAGGCGGCGAGATAGGAGGAGCTCGACACCTCGGCCACGTCAAATTCACCGTTGCGCAGGAAGCGCCAGTGCCGCGTCGCCGAATCCATGTCGGTGAGCACGGTGAGGTCGACGCCGTCGATTTCGACCTTGCCGTCGATCAGGGGCCGCAGGATCTCATAGTCGCCGCAGGCAAGGGTGAGGGGCAGCTTTTTCGACATGGCTTGGGGCTCTGTGGGTGGGGGCGCGGGGGCGATCAAACTTACTCTTATCGTTAGAATTTTAGTCAAGCCTATAAATCATCTTTGCAAATCTTGCGCGAGTATTCGCCCTGACGGTCCGGCCGCTGGCTGCGAGCCGTCGGGGGACCGGGATGTTTCAATCGACGAACAATTGGATCGAATACCTGCGCTTCGCCTGCGAGGTGCAGAGCGTCATCCTGCTGCGGTTGGCGCGGTTTGCCCAAGGCGGGCCGGACGTGGACCAGGAAGCGCAGCGGATGATTGCGGAGAAATTCGATGCCCTGGTTGAAGCCGAGGCAGCGATGGCCGATGCGCTTGTCCATGGCGAGGTGCTCGCGGTGGCCGAGCGCGCTTATGCGCCGGTGCGCCAGCGGGTGCACGCCAACAGTCTGCGCCTTCTGGGCCTCGCGGCCTGACCTCAGCGACGCTGTGAGGTAACGCCCGTGGACGCACAAAAGCGACGGCGGCCGCGCGGGCCGCCGTCGTGAAGAGCAAGGGCATGATGGATCGGCCGTGCGCGCCGGCGCGGCCGATGAGGGGCTACCGGACTATTTGGTCGCGGCGAGGAACATCTCCTCGACGTATTCCCAATTCACCAGATGATCGACGAAGGCCTTCAGATAGTCCGGCCGCCGGTTCCGGTAATCGATATAATAGGAATGCTCCCATACGTCGCAGCCGAGCACCGGGGCGGCGCCGTGAACCAGCGGGTTCTCGCCGTTCGGCGTCTTGCTCACGATCAGCTTGCCGTCCTTGACCGCCAGCCAGCACCAGCCTGAGCCGAACTGGGTGGCGCCCGCCTGGGCGAAATCCGCTTTCATCTTCTCAAGGCCGCCCAGATCGCTGTCGATCGCGGCCTTCAGCTTGCCCGGAATCTTGTCGCCGCCGCCGTTCGGCTTCATCCATTTCCAGAAATGCATGTGGTTGTAGTGCTGGCCGGCATTGTTGAAGAGCCCGGCATTCTTGCCGAACGAGCCCTTGACGATCTCCTCCAGCGACTTGCCTTCCCACTCGCTGCCCTTGAGCAAGTTGTTGCCGTTGTTCACATAGGCCAGGTGGTGCTTGTCATGATGATATTCGAGCGTTTCGCGCGACATGTATGGCGCTAGCGCATCGTGGGAATAAGGCAGGTCGGGCAGTTTGAACGACATCGCGTCCTCCTCGATATACAAAAGATGATTGTTGATTGAGCTGGTCTCTTCTAATCAAAACCAGCACGTCCCTGGCGAGTTCCAAAGTAGTAATTAGGCGCTGGCGGGCGCGGGAGCAACGGCCTTGCCGACCGCCGCGATCGCCATGTTTTGCCTCAACAACGGCCAACACGGCTGCTATAGGCGGCCAAACAGCGTTAATCATGTTTGAGGGCGTTGACAGCTATTTTAACTTTACGGTTGCTGGCGGCGGCTGAAAAAGCGAGACTTTTTACGTGACATATGTGCTTAGCCGGTAGCCCGGTACCAAAGCCACAATTCCAGCGGCCAAGGAGAGAGGTCCTTAAGCCTATGTCGGTGTTGCTGTACATTATTGGCGCGGTGATCTTCGTCGCCGGCGCCATCACTCTCGCCTTTGGTTTCTCGATCGAGCTGAGCTTCGGCAATTCGCTCATTATGGCGGGCGCCTCGGGCGCGGTCGGCGGTCTGATCGTAATCGGCCTTGCCGCCGTAGTGTCGCAATTGCAGCGGGTCACCGAAGCGCTGCTGACAGTCAGGGCGCCAATCAGGCCGAGCCGTATGCCGGAAACGTTCGAGGCACCAAGTGCCCCGCGCCCCGCCGCCGGCCTTACGCCATTCCCACCAAAGCCGCGCGCCGCGCCGGCCGAACCGCCGGTGGAGCAGCCAACTCCCTTGCCCGAAGCGGCGGACATGCCGGCCGAAGACCGGTTCGCCGCTGCCCCTGTGCTCCCCAACCCGGACGAGCCGCCGGTGGAGGTGCATGAAGAGGTGTCGCTGTCACCGCCGGAAGTTGCCGAACCCGCCCGGCCCGCACCGCCCCCCGGCTTTGGCAAGCGCCCTTTGGGCGAGCCGGAGAACGAGGAGGAGCGGACGCGGACCTGGCGCTTCCCGCCCCTGCGCTCGCGCGCGCGGCCGGAGCCGCCGCCCGCGCCGGATGAACCGGGGCCACCGCCGCAAAGCCATTTCGACACCATGTGGCCGGCCGAGGAGCCCAAAGGTGACAAGCCTGCCGAATTCGACAAGCTCGAGCCGCCCATGGCGCCTGAGCCGGAGGACACTGTCGAACAGCCAGCGTCAACGCCCGCGTCGGAGGTCGAGCCTGAGCCGGTGTCAGCGGCTGCTTCGGCGCCGAATCGGCCGGCAGCGCCGCATGAGGACGCCGGCGAGCGGCGCGCAGTCGCTATCCTCAAATCGGGCGTCGTCGACGGCATGGGCTATACGCTCTACGTCGACGGCTCGATCGAAGCCGAGCTGCCGCAGGGAACCTTGCATTTCACCTCGATCAACGACCTGCGCAATTATCTGGAAAAGAATTCACAAGCCTGACAGAGGCTTGTCGGATCTTTGCCGCCCGCCCGCGGGCGGCATTTTCGTTTTTGACGGCGCAACCGCACCGCGAGTGCCATGCCTGCAGGAGGTTGGCGGGCGACGCGTGATCACAATTGAACAGAAAAAAGACTAGTCTAGTTTGTGCTCAAACTATGTTTTTCTTGCCGCGTCAGAAGTCCGTTAGTAGATTCAAAAAATATTGAGTGTCCCTTTCTGGTTGCATTAATTAAAACAGCAGTTGAGTCGGAGTGGCTTTGGTTGGGGAATTGGGTGCGGGGCCGCCGGTGCGGCGGTGGGGGCAAGGATGGACTGCAATGGACGACAGCGCGGAGAACGGAAACTACATTGAACTGACGGCGGAAATCGTCTCCGCCTACCTCAGCCATAATACGGTCCCGGCGGGCGACATACCGGGCCTGATCAACCAGGTGCATGCCGCGCTCACACGCGTGTCCGGCACGCCCGGGGAATCGCCAGTGGAGCCGCTCAAGCCGGCCATCTCGGTGAAAAAATCGGTCACGCCCGAATACATCGTGTGCCTGGAAGACGGCAAAAAATTCAAATCGCTGAAGCGCCACCTGCGCACGCAGTACAACATGACCCCGGAGCAGTACCGGGACAAATGGAACCTGCCGGTGGATTACCCCATGGTGGCGCCGAACTATGCCGCCGCTCGCTCGCAGCTGGCCAAGCAGATGGGGCTCGGCCAACAGCGCCGCCGGCGCTCGAAATAGGCTAACTCTAGATGTTGCTTCCCCCGGGCGTCGCACGTTCGGCGTGATCGGCGTGCCGCTGCGCCGGTCAGGCTTCGGTATTTATACCCGATATAAGATATTTTTCCTTGAATGCTGGCGGGGAGTCCTGTAGGTGTCTAGTCCTACAGGAGGTCGCCCATGCCCATCACCGTCGTCGTCTGCCGTTCGCGCCTTTCAAAGGATTCGCGAGGTGCGCGATGAGTGGCGCTCTGCCCCACAAGACACAAACCCCGCTGCCGCGCCCGGGCGACCCGAAGCGACCGGAGATCGGCGCCTTTCGCGATCGCCACCTCGCTCTGGCGCAGCGGCGGATCGTCACGGAATTCGGCGCCGCCGAGGTTACGGTCGATGAGGCGGAAAGCCCGCTTGCTTGGCTCGCCCGGCGTCGCGGTCGCGACGGTCGCGTTTTGATCGAGCCGCAGCAGTTTCAGGCGGGCGAGCGGTTGCGCGCCGATTTCACCTGCGCACAGTTGACGCCGCGCATGACCTCGAACTGGGAAAGCCCGCTGTCGCGCGCGCGGCGCGGCCCCGACGCGCAGGCTGGTGGTTTCACCGACAATATGGTGGCGGCGCGCCAGCGCCTGCATCAGGCGCTCGATGCGGTGGGACCGGAATTTGCCGGTCTGCTGCTCGACGTTTGCTGTTTCCTCAAGCGGCTGGAAGACGTCGAGCGCGAGCGCACCTGGCCGCAGCGCTCGGCCAAGGTGGTGTTGCAGCTCGCGCTCGATCGGCTGGCGCGGCACTACGGCTATGCGGCTGAAACGCGCGGGCGCGGGCATGCCGCGCTGCGCACCTGGCTGGCGGAGGGCGCGGAATTCGGCGTGGACGCGGAGGGAACCTAGGCGGCGGCGGCGAGCGCCGCCTGGGCGTCGCGGCGGATGCGCTCGACCATCGAGCGCAGTCCGTTCGAGCGTTGCGGGGTCAGGTGCTCGCGCAGGCCGAGGCGATCGAACACGGCGATTGCGTCGGTCGCCAGGATCTCGCGCGCGCTCCTGCCGGAATAGAGCGCGAACAGGATGGCGATGAGACCGCGCACGATATGGGCGTCGCTGTCGCCCTCGAAGCTTAAGAGCGGGCCGGAACCGCCGTCCGGCTTGACGTGGCTCACCAGCCAGACCTGGCTGGCGCACCCACGCACCTTGTTGACCTCATTGTGCGCGGCATCCGCCAACGGTGGCAGCGTGCGGCCGAGCTCGATGACATAGCGGTAGCGGTCGTCCCACTCGTCGAGCAGTTCGAAATTCTCGATGATCTCGTCGATTACGGCCATGGCGCCTGTATTTGATCGGATGCGAAAGCTCTCATTGATTATATAGGCGCATCCGCGCCGATGACCAAAAAAGTCAAGCGCGGGCCCTATTTGGCGCCCAAAAAGCGGCAATAATCCTCGAAAAGCGCGTGTTTCAGGCCGAGGGGCGTGGTGCCCGCCGCGGCGGCAGCGGAACCGGGGCGTGCCAGTTGGGACGCATGTCGGAGGCCGTCAGCGTGCCGCGCTCACGGCTCGACGCCGCGACCACCTTGGCGCTCGCGCGGGCCGGCGGCTTCGCGGCCGGTGTCGAGGCGGTGGTGTCGGCGAACTGGGTGGAGATCAGATGGTAGAGGGTCCGGGCGCCGGCCTCGGCCTTGCGGCCGATCGCGCTCGCCATCTTGCCGCCGACCGCGCAGGCATTGGGCTGCCGTTCGCAGAAGCCGCGCGCGTCGGAGACCGCGGCGCTCGCTAGCGTCACCGCCTGCTTCGCGTCGATCTGCGGTCCCTGCGCGTCGCTGCGCGGATTGCTGCTCGGCAGCAGCACGCAAACGACGCCCAGCCAAAACGTCAAACGCAACAGAAAGAACATAGCCCTACCCGTGTTCCCCGACGGCCTTTCCGCCGCCTTTGAAACAAACACTAGCAGACGGGCCTGAACCTGTCGTTGGCGTTGCCGTGACGTTTTAGGGCAATTTCAACGCGAATACGCGACGAATTTTCCGCAAATTTGAAATGCCGGCAATCAACTCAAATTTTAGCGATGTCTCTTTCGCGCGATCGCGGCATTTCGGGCGATGATGATGGTTAGCGTTGCGATAACGCGGCCGCCGGGCGCGCCGCAGTCGGCAACCGAAATTTCACCATGCGCGGCGAATGCGCGTGCGCTTTGTACCGGAATGACGCGTCGAGGCGCCAGATCGGCCGGAGGTGCCGCTCGCTTTAGCGTTCGCTTAAGCGGGGGACCGATAAGATTTTCATGAAAAGGGAGGCGTCTGGAACGCCAAAACGCGGGACAGGGACCGTGGGTCTTCTCACGCCAGTGTGGAACTATGTCGACGCGTTGGTGTACCCGGCGGCGCAGGGCGATGCGCTGACCGCGGCGCGCCACCGCGCCTTTATTGCCCCGCGCCTGCTCGGCAGCCTGGTCGCGCTGGCAAGCTTCCCAGTCTATCTCGCGCTCCGCGGCGTGCCGAGCCTGCTCGAGGTCGGCGTCTTCGCCTGGCTGGTGGCGCCGATCCTGACCGCCTATTTCCTCTCGCGCACCGGCCGCTACGACAGCGCGCACGTATTGTCCTCGCTGGCGCTCACCGGTCTGGTGGCGACGGTGGCCTGGCAAACCGGCGGCATCGGTTCCTTCGCGGCGATCTGGCTGGTGGTGGTGCCGCTCGAAGCTGCGCTCTCGGCCTCGCGCCGGGTGGTGGCGCTGGCTTCGACCTTCGCGCTGGCCGCCGCCGGGCTGCTGCTGGTGCTTTCCGCCTTCCACCTGCTGCCGGCGCCGGCGCCGGCCGCGACCCAACACGGGGCACTCGCCGCGCTCGGCATCATCTCCGCCGCGCTCTACGCCACCGGCCTCGCGCTCGGCGCGGAGCAACTCGCGCGCACCAGCTTCTGGCTGCTCTATGCCGAGGAGGATCGTTACCGGCTGCTCGCGCGCAATATGACCGATGTGATCACCCGCCACGGCCGCAACGGCGCGGTGCTGTTCGTCTCGCCGGCGGCGGAGCAGTTGTTCGGCGTCCGCGCCGACGACTTGATGGGCCACGGTCTGTTCGACCGGGTGCATGTCGCCGACCGACCCGCTTATCTTACCGCGCTCACAGACGCAGCGGCGCAGGGCGAGGGCCGTTCCGTCGAGTTTCGCGTCCGCCGCGCCAGCAACAGCGAGACCGGCGACCATTTCATGTGGATCGAAATGCGCTGCCGTCCGCTCGACCAGACGACGGAGGACGACACCGACAGCCAGCATGAAGTGGTCGCGGTGCTGCGCGATGTCAGCGAGCGTAAGACGCAAGAGTCGGAGCTCGAGCTCGCGCGCAAGGAATCCGACCGCGCCAACGCCGCCAAGAGCCGCTTCCTCGCCACCATGAGCCACGAGCTGCGCACGCCGCTTAACGCCATCATCGGCTTCTCCGACATGCTGAGCAACGAAACGATCGTGCTCGATGCGGCGCGGCAAAAGGAATATGCGCGGCTGATCAATGAGTTCGGTTGCCATCTCCTGTCGGTGGTCAACGGCATTCTCGACATGTCGAAGATGGAGACCGGCAATTTCCAAATCACGCCCGAGCCCTTCGCGCCCGCGCAGGCGATCGGCGGCTGTAGCGATCTCTTGGCGCTGAAGGCGCGCGATGCCGGCGTCGAGCTCAAGACCCGCATCACTCCGTCGCTGCCCGAACTGGTGGCGGACCGCCGCGCGGTCAATCAGATCCTGATCAATCTCATTTCCAACGCCATCAAATTCACCCCGCGCGGCGGCCGCGTCACGGTGAGCGCCGTCAGCGACGGGCCCAAGCTCGCCATCACCGTCGAGGACACCGGCGTGGGCATCGGCGAGGACGACCTGCCGCGGCTGGGCGAAGCCTTCTTCCAGGCGCGCGCGTCTTATGACCGGCGGCACGACGGCTCCGGGCTGGGCCTGTCGATCGTCAAGGGACTGGTGCATCTGCACGGCGGCGACATGGATATCCGCAGCCGGCTCAACGAGGGCACGCGGGTGACCGTGCGGCTGCCGTTCGATCGCGAGCTTTCGCGCCCGGCCGATCCGATCAAGCTGGTGACCGATCGCGCCGGCGAGATGGCCGACATTGCCAAACGACGGGTCAAGAAAAGTGCGTAGGCCGCGGCAAGGTGCACGGACGGCAGTGGCCGCGCGCAGCCGCCTTGGCGCTGCCATCGTGCAGTACCCGCGCGAATTCGTCGGCATCCTGCTGGCGGTGGTGGCGACGACGACGATCTTCGTCAATGCGCTGTTCCTGCAGCACGGTCCACATCCGGCACCGATCTTTGCCACCCGGCCCTTGGTGCATGCCGCCGCGCCAGCGCCGCAGAGCGGCGCCGCCAGCTCGTCGCCGACATCCAGCGCGCGCTGGCGCAGAAGGGCTTTTATACCGACGCGGTCGACGGAATCTGGGGTTCGGGCACCGACAGCGCGGTGCGCGACTTCGCGCAGGCCGCCGGTTTGAAGATCGCGCCGCAGGCGAGCCAAGAGCTGCTGCACGCGATTACGGGCTCAAAGGTGCGGGCGGTGCCGCTGCCGCCGCCGCGCAACGATCCGATCGCGCGCCTGCTGGCGCCGTCGCCGAAAATATTGGCCATCCAACGCGCACTCTCCGATTTCGGCTATGGCCAGATCAAGCCGAGTGGCGTCTATGATGCGGAAACGCGTGCGGCGATCGAGAAGTTCGAGCGCGACCGCAAGCTGCCGGTCACCGGTCAGGTTTCCGCGGCGCTGGTGCGCGAGCTTGCCACCATGACCGGCCGGCCGCTGGAGTGATTTGCCGGCTTCATGCTAGGCAGCGCGCATGCGTTTGAAATCCGGTATCTGGGTGTCGGCCTACCTGCGCCGCTGCGGCGTCGAGGGCGCCTTTGCGGCGGTGCGCCGGCGCGGCGCCGAGGAGGCCGGCGCGGTGTTCATCCTGGTCAACCGGCTCGACGGCACGGTGACGCTCTATGGACCGGCGCCGCAGTCGCTGTTCGATGACGCCCAGCCCGTCGAGCGCATGTTCACGGCCGTCTTGGGCCGCAATGCGCCGGTGGCCGAGGCCGACGCGGAGGCGCGCATCGCGCGCGAGATCAAGTTCGATCCCGATGTCTGGGTGATCGAGGTCGAAGACCGCGAGGGGCGGCATTTCCTCGACCACGTTGTTACCTAAGCCAGGAGCGATTGCCCCCCGTCACAGTCCGGTGGCGACGCGAAAGCCCCTGGTGTTCATGCGGATGTCGGGATAGGTCCAATCACGATAGGCCGAGCGCAAAGCCTGCTCGGCGCTGCCCCATGAGCCGCCTCGGTAAACGCGCTTTTTGCAGTCCCCAAAAAAATCGCGCACGACATAGGTCGATCCATCGGCTGGCGCGCCCTTGTAGTTGACGTGATCGCAGTCTTCGACCCACTCATAGGTGTTCCCGGCCAATTGATAGAGACCCCAGGGATTGGGTGCGAACGAGTCCACGGGTGCGGTCCTGCCGTGCTTGTAATCGCCGAAATTGGCCTGCGTTTTGGCAATGGAATTGCCGGTCCAATACGGTGTCGTTGTGCCGGCGCGCGCCACAAATTCCCATTCGGCTTTGCTCAGCAGCCGGTAGGCCTTTCCGGCTTTCCTGCGAAGCCAATCGACGTAAAGCTTGGCCTCGTTCCACGTGACATTGATCACCGGCCGGCGACCGCGACCCCATCCTTCGTCCTCGGGTCTGATGAAATTGCAGCCCTTGTCTGCAACGCAGGCGTCCCACTCATCGAAGGTCACCGCGAAGCGTCCGACAGCAAAGGGCTTGGCGATCGTCACCTTGTGCTCCGGTGCTTCCGCATCCCTATATCCATTTTCGTTTGCCGGCGCTCCCATCATAAAGCTGCCAGGCGCGATCACGACCATTTCCGGGCAGTGGGCGCATTCCCTGAACCGCTCTCCCGCCTTCGGACGTAGCGGTCTTGGCACGACGGATGCGGCGGGAATAGGGATGCGCGCGACGACCGCGTCGGGACTCAGCGTTCGCGCCGCGCGAAAGCTGACGGCACTGGACCGGGCGCTGGCGAACTTGATGCGAATTGCCGAACGCGTGCTAGCCGGCACGGTGTAATAGGCGCCACCGCGCACAATGCGGGCACTGCAATTGCTGCTGACCCATGCAGAGCCGTCGGTCGGCGCACCATCGTAGGTGTCGTGGTAGCAATCCTCGACCCATTGAAAGATATTGCCGACCATGTCGTTGAGACCAAAGGCGTTGGGAGCAAATTGCCCTTCCTTCACAATCAGCTTGTTATCGAATGGGCTGCCGCAACCTTTGCAGTTGGCATTGTTCGTGCCGACCGCATCGCCCCACGGATAAGCGGTATCGCTGCCGGCGCGCGCCGCGTATTCGAATTCTGCCTCGGTGAGGAGCCGATAGGTCTTGCCGGTCTTGCGCGACAGCCACGCAAGATAGGCGTGCGCGTCTTCCCACGACACCAGCGAAACAGGGTCCGACCCGCCGGAGCGATAGTTGTCGCAGGCATGGTCCCTCGCGCAGGCGTTCCATTCATCGGCGGTCACCGTTACTCTGCCGACCGCGAAGGGGCGCGCAATGGTCACGCGATGCCGCGGGCTTTCGTTGGAGACGTGACCCGGTTCGTTGTCCAGCGATCCCATGAGGAAGGTGCCGGCCGGCACCGCCACCATGGTCGGACACCCGTAACATTCGAAGAAGTGATCTCCCGGCTCGAGCATGTGCTCGGCATCGGGGCTCAACGGCGTTTGCGCGGATGCCGTGGCAATGGTCGCCGCGAGCAGGATCGGCAGCAATTTCAACGTCAAACCGATGCGGCAAGGCATGGTCTTCTCCCTGCGGCCAACGTGGGTGACGGCCGGAGGATACCACCGCTTCTCCGCAAACGCAGCGAGCCTGTCGCAAGTCTGCGCCAGGGCAAACAGCTTCGGTCAGCGCTTGCCGGATTGCCGGCCGGGGAGGGGTTGCCGGCTTTGCCCGGCCGGCCGCGCTTGACTCGCCGGCAGGCGCGCGGGGCGTCGCTCGTCGTCATAGAGCTGCGGCGCATGCAGCGTGCGCCGGCGCTCGTTGCTGCCGCGCCAGATCGATAGCATGCGGGCGGCAGCGGCGAAGCTGAGTTCGTCATAGAGCCGCGCAAGCTCATAGACGCGCGCGACCGATTGGCCGACGACTGGGTCGAGGAACAGCAGGATGCGGTGGAGCACCGCTGCCTGCATACCGAGCGCCTTGGCTGCCACCACGATGGGCTCGCCGGAGTGGTCGCGAACGATGCGCACGGCGACGTCGTGGCCGATACCCAGCGCGCGTTGCAGCAGGCGAGTGAATTCCGTGACGTTGCGCGCCAGCGCCGCGGTTTCCAGGCCGTTCAATACGTCGGAAGAGGCCCGGGCCGGCGGCTGGTTGACCGGTGCGGTCGCGACATCGAGATTGTTTAGGATCAGGCGCCGCTCATCGGCGTTGGCGCTGAAGAATTGGGCGGTCAGGTCGACCGCCGGCGGGACCGGCGCAGGCGCGGATGCAATCTGCGCGCTGCGGCCGCCGAGCCATTGCAGGACCGCCGTCGGCGCCGCCGGATAGGCCGACAGCCGGGCCACCACCGTCGCGCGCGTGGCCGCGTCCACTGCTTCGATCAGGCCGAGCGCGAGCTCGACATATTGGGTTTCTTCCTCGGCGCTGTGCGTCGGCTTCTGCACGTAGAGGTCTGTGAGCACGCGCAATAGCGTGGGGCGGATGTCGACGCCGTCACGGCAGGCGAGATCAAGCAGGCCATCGAGCGGGGGATACGCAGAGGACTTGGACATGACGGCAACGCACTAGGGACATGACTGGCGGCAGATTAGTGCGATCCCGTTAGCGGAGCGTTAACCTTGCACGTCCTTTAATTGGCCAAAGGCGCCGATCCGGCGGGTCGTCGCGCATGGTCCGGTCGAGGTAGTATTGGTTTCGGGAAAGATCGTGCGCTAGCATCTTCAAGTGGCCGTGTGCCGGGGCGGAATAAGGGGACTGCAATGGGCGAAGTCATCCGATTTCCCGACGAGGCCGGTGCATTGCGTGGCGGCAGGTTCATTGACGGCAATGCCGAGCCCGCGACGGTCATCATCCTGCCGGTGATCCGCATCGAGCGCGATCCCGACGGTTCGGAAGGACATCATTCGGGTAGTGGGAGTGGTGGTCGCCGGCGCCGCCGCCGCTTGGCTCGCTGATTTAGACCGGCCACCGGACCCCCGATGTGCTCCGTGCCGCTGCCGCTCAGGCGGGGCTTTCTTTGGCATCCGACGATCATCGCCCTGGCGGCGGCGGCGCTGCTTTCCGGCTGCGCCAATGGCGATTTCCAGGAGGTGCGTCCGACGCTGGTGCGCGACGATATCCACGATTGGGTCGGCCGCGATGCCGTCACCGCGCAGGGCGCGAAACCATCCCGCTACGAACTGACCGACGACGAGCGGGCGTTGCGCGATCTCGCCTATCCGCTGATCGAGCCGCCTTATGATCGCCATCAGTGGTATTCCATCGCCGGCGAATATGGCGTGATCCGCGCCGGCCATCGCGGCGCCTTCGACCGCAGCGCGTATGCGATCCACCTGATGGGCGCGCGCTACCGCTCGTCATCTGCGCGCTACGCCCAGCTTGCCGACGACATCCGCAACGACACGACGCGCCTGCCGGAATTCTTCGATACTGCCGCGCGCGTGCTCGATATTGACGCAAAGCGCCGTCGCAGCCTGGCTTTCCTTGCGCCGGTCTCGGCGGTCGAGCGCGAGAATGCCTTGCGACGCATCAACGAGAACGTCTCGATCGTGGCAATGGTGCAACGCTCGCTCAGCGAGCGTGTCGCCAGCTATCGGTATGCGCTCGGTCGGTTGGTGCTCGCTACGCCATCGGCGCGTGCCGCCGATATCGACCGCGACGTCAAGAACCTGCAGGCGCGGATCGCCTATTATCGGGTTCATCGCCTGCCGGGCGTGGTGCGCGAGCAGAGCCTGGCGTGGACGCGCTGAGGCCGGCTGGGCTGTAAATGATTCAGCGCCCGAAGCCCGCCGTGGTCGGCAGCCACAGCGCCAGTGCCGGCCAGGCCCAGACCGTGAGCAGACCGAGGATCAGCAAGACGACATAGGGCGCCGAGCCGCGGATGACATCGCCGAGCGGCGCCTGGCTGATGCCCTTGATGACGAACAGGTTCATGCCAACCGGCGGTGTGATCAGCGCCAGCTCGAGATTGATCATCAGCATGACGCCATACCAAACCGGATTGATGTGCAGGTCGGCGAGGGCGGGAAGGATGATCGGCGTGGTGATCAGGATGATGGCGATCGTCTCCAGGAACATGCCCAAGAGGAAGATCACCGCCATCACCGCGAACAGGAATCCCGCCTGCGACAGGCCGAGCGCACTCACGCCTTCCATGATCTGGTTGGGCAGGCGGATGATGGTGATGGCGTGGCCGAACAGGCCCGCCGCCGCGATGATCATGAACAGCATGGCGCTGGTGCGCATGGTATCGATCGCGCAGTCGATGATGTCGCGGGGGGTGACGTTGCGGTAGACCAGGATCGCCACCAAGAGGGCGTAGACGGCGCCGACGGCGGCCGCTTCCGCGGCGGTGAAGACGCCGAAATAGATGCCGCCGAGCACGAGGGGCGGCATCATCACCGCCCAGATCGAGCCGCGCAGCGCGCGGGCGACCTCGCGCCAGCCGCTCCAGCCCTGCGCGCGCGTCTCGCCATGCGCGCGCGCCTGCGCCCAACTGAAGACGCCGAAAACGCCCGCCAGCAGCAGGCCCGGGATCAGGCCGGCCAGGAACAGCGCGCCGATCGAGGCATTGGTGACGATGGCGTAGAGGATCATCGGCCCGGACGGCGGGATGAGGATGCCCAGCGTGCCGCCGGCGGCGATGACGCCATAGGTATCGCGCGGGCGATAGCCGAAACGCCGCATCTGCGGGATGGCGATGGCGCCGATGGTCAGCGCGGTGGCGACGGAGGAGCCTGAGATGGTGGCGAAGATGGAGCAGGACAGGATGGTGGCGAAGCCGAGCCCGCCATGCACGTGGCCGACCAGCTTGTTGGCCATGTCGTAGAGGTCGTCGACGACCTTCGCCTTGATCATGACATGCGCCATGAAGGCGAACATCGGGATCGTCGCCAGCAGCGGATCGTTGAGCGTGGAGAAGACGGTATCCGCCATGCTCATGATGTTGTGCTCGAAGACCGCCATGACGGCGACCGACATGAGGCCCAAGGCGGCGAAGATCGGGATGCCGCTCAACAACAGCACGACCAGCAAGACCAGGATGACGGCGATGGTCATGGGTCGCGCCCGGTCAACGTCCGAACAAATCGGACGACGGCGACGAGCGCGAGCAGCACACCGCCGGCCAGCATCGCCGACTGCGGCAGCCACATGGGAATCTGCAGGTCGCCGGGGGAATAGGCCTGGAACGACCAGGAAAACGACACCGTGCGCCAGGCGCTGACGACGAGCAGCGCGGCGAAGACGGCGACCGCGGCGAAGCCGAAGGCGGCGAGCGCGCGCCGCAGCGGCCGCGGCGCCTTGTTGGTGAGGAGATCGACGCTGATGTGATCGTCGCGCCGCAGCGCTTCCGCCGCGCCGGCCATGACGACGGCGACGACCAGGAAGCCGACCTGCTCGTCGACGCCGCGGATCGGGCTTTGCAACACGTAGCGGAAGACGACGGCGATGGCGGTGAGGCCGAGGATGTAGACGATGATGGCGGCGCTCACCACGCCGCCGGCCCAGACGATGCGGTCGAGCCAGGCGGACGGGATCGACGAGGCGCGCGGCGCCTCGCCCGATGCCGGCCCGTCGGACGACGCCATGGTGCTATTTCAGCTTGTCGACCAGCTCCAGCAGCCTCTGGCCTTCCGCCCCGGTCTGCTTGGCGAAGCCCTTGTCGAAGGCTGGGCGCATGGCGGCCTTGAAGGCGGCGTTCTCCGCGTCGGTCGCGATATGCAGCGTGACGCCCTTGGCGGTGAGCTTGGCCGGCGCGTCCTTGATCGCCTCCTGCGCCGCGTCGATCGCCCAGCCGGCGGCTTCCGCGCCGGCCTTGGTCAGCGCCGCCTTCGCCTTGTCGCTCAGCCCATTATAGAAGCCGGGATTGACGTAGCCGTGGAAATAGACGGAGAGCACCGGTGTCACCGTCATGTATTTCTGCACCTCGTAATATTTGCGCGCGTAAGCCGCGGCGACGTCGGTCAGGCCGGCATCGATCACGCCGGTGGCCAGCGCCTGATAGACCTGGCTGCCGGGGAGCGTGGTGGGCACCGCCTCCATGGCGGCGAGTGAATCGTCGAACGGCCGGCCGATGCCGCGGATCTTGACGCCCTTGAAGTCGGCCGGCGCGATCAGCGGCTTTTTGCTCGAGGTGAACACGTCGGAATTGGTCTGGAACAGCCAGACCACGTTCTTCACGCCTTTCTCGGCGAGCTTCTTTTCGAGGAACTGCGCGGCCTCCGAGGTCGGCCATTTGCGCCAGGACTCAAGCTTCGACATCGAATAGGGCGCCAGCGTCACGTTCATCAGCGGCAGCGTCTTGCCCCACTGGAAATTGACCGAGAAGGCGCATTCGATGTCGCCCTTGGCGACGGCGAGGATGTTGGCATTGGCCTTGACCAGGCTGCTGGCGCCGAACACCTGCACGGTGAGGTCGCCGCCAGACAGCTTGTCGACCTCCTTGGCCCAGCGGTCGATCACCTTGGCGATGTGGTGCGACGGCGGCAGTTGATGGCTGCAGCGCATCACCGACTTCGCCTGCGCCAGGCCCGTTGCCGACACGCACAGCGCCAGCGCGGCGGCGGCGATTACCAGTTTCTTCATCGTGTCCTCCCCCTTGTTGCAGTTGTGTCGTCTTGCCCGGTCACTGCCGCCATTCGCGATAGGGCGGCACGCCGGCGCGGGCGAGCCCGCCATAGAGTGGTTCCTGCGGCATGGCCGCGCGCGGAATGGCGCGCACGGCGGTGAGCGCGGCAAGGTCTATGCCGGTCGCAAAGCCCTTGGTCTCGCACAGATAGACCAGATCCTCGAAGACGATATTGCCGGTGGCGCCGGGCGCGAAGGGGCAGCCGCCGAGGCCGCCGAGCGAGCCGTCGAGCACGCGCGCGCCGGCATCGAGCGCGGCGGCGGCATTGGCGATGCCCATGCCGCGCGTGTCGTGCAGATGCACGATGAAGGGACGCGTCCCGCAAAGCGCGCGCATGCGCGCCGCCAGCCGCTCGACCTGGCGCGGCCCGGCAAAGCCCACGGTGTCGGCGATGCCGACGATGTCGGCGCCGGCTGCGAGGCACTGTTCGGCGATGCTTATCACCGCGTCCGGCTCGACCTTGCCGGCGATGGAACAGCCGAAGGCCATGGAGATGCCGACATTGACCACGGGCTTGCGTTGTGAGGCATCGCGCATGGCCACGATCTCGCCGACCAGGCGGATGGCGTCGGCGCGCGAGCGGCGCGCATTGGCCTGGCTGTGCTCCTCGGTGGCGGAGACGACGCAGACGATCTCGTCGAGCGGCGTGGCTAAAGCGTCGCTGCCGCCGCGTTCGTTGAGCGCCAGCGCCGCGGAGAAGGCGCCGGGCAGGCCGGCGACGAGGTCGATCAAATCGCGCACGTCGGCGAACTGCGGCATGCGCGCGGCCGGCAGGAAGGAGCCGACCTCGAAATGGCGCACGCCGGCGGCGTATTCCTGGCGGATCCAGTCGCGCTTGGCGGCGGTCGCCGGATAAGTCTTCACGAGCTGCAACCCGTCGCGCAGGCCGACCTCGCGCAGCGTGACGCGGTCTTGCGGATAAAGGCGGGCAAGCTCGGTCATCACACGCCCTGTCCCGGTGTGGCCGTCACGCGGGGGGCCTCGAGCCCCAGCTCGCGCAGCACGTCCTCGGTATCCGCGCCGATCGCCGGCACGTCGAAGGCGCCGGGCGTGACCGGCACGCCGTTAATCTCGAAAGGCAGGCCGGGCGCGCGGAACGAACGGCCGCCGGGTGCGTGCGAGGCCAACAGGCCGCCCGGGCGGTTGACGTGCGGGTCGTCGTACATTTCGGCCGGCCGGGCGACCGGCGAGAACGGAATGCCGATGCGCTCGAGCTCCGTCATCAGCTCCTGCGCGTCGCGCGCGGCGATCGCCTTGGTGATGATCGGCATGGTCCAGCTGCGCGCGGCGATCTGGTCGCGCCGGTTCTGCAGGCGCGGATCGGCGATGAGATCGCCGAGGGCGAGCACGCCGCACAGCGCCTTCCACTGGCCTTCGGTGACGGCGCCGACGAACAGCGGCTTGCCGTCGCGCGTCAAGAAGATGTCGTAGACCGGCCAGGAGAACTTGCGCTCCGGCATGGGCGGCGCCTCCTCGCCCTCGAGGTCGAACTGCACCATGTGCTGCGCGATCAAGAGCAGGCAGTTCTCGAACAGGCCGATGCGCACGGCCTGGCCTTCGCCGGTCTCGCGCCGGGCATAGAGGCTCGCCAGCACGCCATAGGCGCCGAACAGGCCGGCCATGATGTCGTTTGCCGAGGAGCCGATGCGCAGCGGGCGTCCGGTCGGCCCGGTCATATAGGCCATGCCGGTCATCATCTGCACGACCTCGTCCATGGCGGTGCGGTTCTCGTAAGGCCCGTGCAGGAAGCCCTTGCAGGAGGCGACGATCAGCTTGGGGTATTTGGCGCGCAGCGTCTCGGCGTCGTAGCCGAGCTTTTGCAGCGAGACGTCGCGGAAGTTCTCCACGAAGACGTCGGCGCTGGCGATGAGCTTGTCGAGCGCGGCGCGGCCTTCGTCGCTGGCGGTGTCGAGCACGACCGATTTCTTGCCGCGGTTGAAGGTGGGGAAGAAGGCGCAGCCCATGCCGCTCAAGTTGCGCGTCTTGTCGCCCTCGGGCGGCTCGACCTTGATCACCTCGGCGCCGAGGAAGGCGAGGAACATGCCGCAGGACGGGCCCATGATCATGTGGGTCATCTCGACCACGCGGATCCCGGCAAGGGGGCTGAAAGTCGGGTTCATCGGCGGGTGTGCTCCTCTTGGCGGCAAGAGGTAACATTGCCGGTGGCGGGCAACAATCCCAGGCGGGTGAGGGGTATGGGCGGGTGGAGCCTGTAGCCCGCATGGAGCGCAGCGAAATGCGGGACCCAGCTTCGCCGCCAAAATATCCTATCCCGGATTTCGCTTCGCTTCCTCCGAGCGACGCGTGAGAGTCTGTAGCCCGGATGGAGCGAAGCGAAATCCGGGGCGGCGTTTCAATTTTCCCCCGGGTTCCGCTTCGCTTCACCCGGGCTACGCGTGAGAGCCTGTGGCCCGCATGGAGCGAAGCGAAATCCGCGATAAGATCGCCGGATGGTCCGATACCGGCGCAACTACGTTCCAGGCGGCACCTATTTCTTCACGGCCACGCTCGCGGACCGGACGTCCTCGGCGCTGGTGGATCACATTGGCGCCTTGCGGTCGGCTTTTCGTATTGCGCGACACGCGCGTCCATTCACGATCGAGGCGATCGTGATCTTGCCGGAACACGTGCACACCATCTGGACGCTGCCCTCAGGCGACGAGGATTTCTCCGGCCGCTGGAAACGCATCAAGGCGCATTTCACGCATCGGCTTGTTGCCGCCGGCGTGCCCGTCGCTCGCCGTCGCAACGGTGAATACGCACTCTGGCAACGGCGCTTTTGGGAGCACACGATTCGGGACGAGAAAGACTTCGAGCGGCACGTCGATTACGTGCATTTCAATCCGGTCAAGCACCGTCTGGTGAGCCGGGTGAGCGACTGGCGGCATTCGTCGTTTCACGCCTATGTCCGGCGCGGTTTGCTGCCGGCCGATTGGGCGGGGGATGTCGATGAAGCGACGACGGATTTCGGTGAGCGGAAAGTTTGAATTGTAGCCCGCATGGAGCGAAGCGGAATGCGGGGCGGTCTTTTAATCTTCCCCGGGTTCCGCTTCGCTCCACCCGGGCTACACGTGAGCGAGCGCGTAGCCCGCATGGAGCGCAGCGGAATGCGGGGCGGCCTAGCGATCGTTCCCGGGTTACGCTTCGCTTCACCCGGGCTACAAGTGAGCGAGCCTGTAGCCCGCATGGAGCGCAGCGGAATGCGGGATTCAGCTTCGCCGCCGAAATATCCTATCCCGGATTTCGCTTCGCTACATCCGGGCTACGGTCTGCGTGGCGATTCTGGCCCCGGGTTCCGCTTCGCTCCACCCGGGCTACGAACCACAAACGCCGCCTAATTATCCGCCTTCGGCACCTTGAACTGCGTGCATGTCGCCGCCGCGACCACGCGCTGCGCCATTGGCAGGAAGCCGGGCTCGGTGGCAAGCGCGCGGATGGCGATGAGGCCGGTGAGCGACGGCAATTCCACGATCAACCGGTCGGCCGCGGTGATGTCCTCGTTCTCCGGCATGTCGGCGTGCTGCTCGGCCGTCATCAGGTCGAGCACGATGGCGCCGCGGCCGGCGGCGCGGTCGTTGATGGCGTAATAGGCCACATCCTCGTTGGTGTAGAAGGATACCGAGGTGTAGGCGGTGCTGAGCGGCACCGACAGCTTGAGCGGCCCCTGCGACAGATCATAGCGGCAGACCGCTTCGGCGAAGGCGGGATCCATGTAGGGCATCAGCGCCTTTTCCGGCGTGGGCTCGGCGAGCGGCACCACCGTGTTGACCGGCGCGATCGGCGCAAGGCGCGAATAGGCGTCCTGCGTCGCGGTGCGCGGCAGCATGAAGATGGTGGCAAGGTGCACGATGCCGCCCAAGAGCACGCCGCCGAGGATCAGGAGCACCCAGCGGATCATGGGCAGCTCCGCGTGGTGATGGCGGGCATCGGCACCTCGCGGCCTTCCTTGGTGGCGACGCCGACCGAGGTGTCATAGAAGCGCAGGGCGAGAAGATAGTGCTCGATGCCGCCGGTCGGCAGCCAGTTGCCCGGCTCGGCGCGCGGGGCGATGACGATGCGCATGTTGCCGTCGGTCTCGCGCACGATCTCCTGGCTGGTGAAGCTGTGCCGATGCACCGAATTGGGCGCGAGCTCGCCGTTGAGGGTGTAGAGCGTCAGCGTCCAGAAGCGCGCCACCGGCGTCATGCCCGAGAGCACCACCACGCAGCGGCCGTCGAGCTTGCGGCCCTTGTCGTCGCTGCGCGCGATGAAGGCGACGCCGTCGCCGAGCGCCAGCGGCAGGCGGCCGGAACGCGCGACCACGGCGCGCGCGTAAGGGTCGACGTCGGTGGTGCCGGTTTTCGGATAGGCGGTCCAGCTGCCGATCTTCATGGCGCCGAAGGCGGTATCGTGCGTGAGCGCGAGATAGGTGGCGCCGAGCCCGACCAGCGCGGCGATCGCGAGCGTGAACAGCGTTCCGAGAAGCAGACGCAAAGGTGGATCCGCCGGTGGGAAGTAAACGTGATTCGTTTCGGCGAGACTACGCCGGCCGCGCGCGGGCGGCTAATCAGTTGCGCTCAAAGGCCTTGCCCTCCAGCGCCGAGGCGAGCGCGTCGCCGCGGCGCGCGGCCTCCCGCTTCCGCTCGGCCGCAGTGGCGCCCGGCATCGGGCCCATGGCGCGACTGGCGTCGTCCATCATGTGTTCGAGGCTGGCCAGGATGTCGGCGCCCTTCTTGGTCAGCATGACCGGGCGCGGCGGCGGGGGCGGTTCCTCGGATTTCGACTTGGCGGTGACCAGCACCGGCAGCTTGCGGTCGATGGGCGCGGCAATGCCGGGCAGCGGTTTGATCTCGATGCCCTGATGCGCATAGGTCATGATCTGGTGCCAGGTCATCGCCGGCAGCGAGCCGCCGGTCATGCGGTTGGTCGGCTCGTAATTGTCGTTGCCGAACCAGACGCCGCAGACGAAATTGCCCGTGTAGCCCATGAACCAGGCGTCGCGATAGGCGTTGGTGGTGCCGGTCTTGCCGGCGGCGGCGATGCCGTCGAGCCGCGCGCGCCGGCCGGTGCCGTTCTCGACCACGCTGTTCATCATGGTGATCATGTCCTGCGCCACGTGCCGCGGCAGCACGCGCTTGGGCTTCGGCCCGTCGCGGTCGTAGCGCCAGATCAATTTGCCGGAGCCGCTGCGCACCTCGAGGATGGCGTGCGGCTCGACCTTCATGCCGAGATTGGGGAAGGTGGCGTAGGCGCCGACATGTTCGAGCAGGTTGACCGCGTCGGCGCCGATCGGCAGCGACGGCGTGTCGGGCAGGGGCGTGGTGATGCCCATGTCATGCGCGGTCTTGATGATCTTGGCGCGGCCGAGCTTGGCATTGCCCTTGCCGATCATCACCGACAGGCGCACCGCGATGGTGTTGATCGAATGGGTGAGCGCCTGGATCACGGTCATGGCGCCGCGATAGCTGTGCCCGTAATTGTGCGGACACCAGTTGCCGAGGCAGATCGGCGCGTCGACCACGATGGTGTTCGGCTTGATTCCCATTTCCAGCGCCGTCGCATAGACGTAGGGCTTGAACGAGGAGCCGGGCTGGCGCATGGCGTCGGTGGCGCGGTTGAACTGGCTGGCGCCGTAGTCGCGCCCGCCCACCATCGCGCGCACGGCGCCGTCGACGTCCATCAGCACCGTCGCCGCCTGATGCGCGTTGTACTGCTGGCCGTATTGCCGCAGCGTGTTCTCCACCGCCAGATCCGCGGCGCGCTGCAGGTTGGGATCGAGCGCGGTGCGCACGACGAACACGCGCTCGGTCACCGTCTTGGGGAAGGTGTCGACCAGCTTCTTGACCTGGTCGAAGGCCCAGTCGAGGTAATAGTTCGGCGCCTGGTCGTCCTTGCGGTCGACCGGCGTCGCCGGATGGCGCCGCGCGCCGAACACCTGGCCCTCGGTCATGAAGCCGTTGGCGACCAGGTTGTCGAGCACGACATTGGCGCGCGCGCGCGCCGCCGGCAGGTTGACGTTGGGCGAATATTTGGTCGGCGCCTTGAACAGGCCGGCGAGCATGGCGGCCTCGGACAGGTTCACGTCGCGCGCCGACTTGTTGAAATAGTAGCGCGCGGCCGCATCGACGCCGAAGGCGCCGCCCCCCATGTAGGCGCGGTCGAGATAGAGCTTCAAAATCTCGTTCTTGGTCAGCCGCAATTCCAGCCACAGCGCCAGGAACGCCTCCTTGATCTTGCGGTCGAGCGTGCGCTCGTTCGACAGGAACAGGTTCTTGGCGAGCTGCTGGGTGATGGTGGAGCCGCCCTGCACGACGCCGCCGGCCTTGGCGTTGGTGACCAGGGCGCGGAAGGTGCCCATGACGTCGACGCCGAAGTGCTGGTAGAAGCGCCGGTCCTCGGTGGCGAGCACGGCCTTGATCAGCACGTCGGGGAACTGGTCGAGCGGGATCGAATCGTTGTGGCGGATGCCGCGCGTGCCGATCTCGTTGCCGTAGCGGTCGAGGAAGGTGACGGCGAGCTCCGACTTCTTCAGCCAGTCGCTGTCGCTCGTCTCGTGGAAGGCGGGGGTGGCCAGCGCCAGCATGAGGATCAGCCCGACGGTGCCGAGCGTCGCCATTTCCGAGACGAACTCGTTTGCCCAGCGCCGCCAGCCGGCGACGTGGAAGCGGTCCATGAAGGTGGAGAAGCGCTCGTAGGCCTCGCGCGCGCCCTTGCCGCTGCGGAACAGCCCGAAATCGATCCAGGCGTCGACGCCGAGCAGCAGCTTCTTGAGGTTCGGCTTCCAGTCCTCGGGAAACAGGTCGCGCAAGGCTTGTCACTCAGCGATTGACGATGGGCGGCGCCCGCGCCGCGGCCATTGTTCTAGCCGATCGGGGCGGTCGCGGCCAATGCCGGCGAAAGGGCTAACGGCGGCAGGGTGAATGGGAAATGCGGTGAAATCTGGCCGGTTCCCGCCGCAGCTTTTTACCTCCCCCAGACCGGGGGAGGCCGGCGTGCCGGGGGTCACACGCGAGCCCGCCGGACCCCAACCAGGGGGAGGGAACACAAGCGTCGTGCCCGGCCGCCCTTCCCCCCTTGCGCGGAGCGGCCTGGGGAGGGGGGCCCCTTGTTCCGTCTACCGTCATGGCCGGGCTGGTTTCGACCGAGACCGACACTTCCTGACCGTGGAGATTTGAGTGCAGCTATTCATAAAGATTTTCGTATTGTCCAGTGCGGGGGTCCGGAGTCACTCGATTTGATAGCTGCCCCACATCGGGCTCATAACCCTGCCGGAGAGCTTATGGCTGCCGAATGCGATTCGCGCTATTCGGACTGCTACGGAGACCGGTGGATAGATGAGCGGCATTTTCGGGATATTGCGCTTCGGCGGACGCGCGGTCAGCGAGCGGGAGCTGGAGCGCCTTTCCAGCGTGATGGCTCATCGCGGGCCGGACGGCTCCGATTTCGTTACGGCCGGCCCTGCAGGCTTGGGCCGCAGCCTCATGCGGATCACGAAGGAAGACGCGTTCGACGTCCAGCCGCTGATCGACCGTGAGCGCGGCCTGATACTGGTGGCCGATTGCCGGCTCGATAACCGCGACGCGCTGGCCGCCGCCCTGGCTTTGGACACGGCCGCCCTCGCCCGGATGCCGGACAGCGCACTCATTCTGGCCGCCTTCCAGAGATGGGGCGATGAATGTCCGGGCCATCTGCTTGGCGATTTCGCCTTCGCGGTTTGGGACGGCCCCGCGCAGAAGCTGGTTCTTGCCCGCGACCACATGGGCCAGCGCGGTCTTCTCTACTATCGCAGCGCGAATGGCCTGCTGTTCGCGTCGGACCGGCTGGCGCTGTGGAAGCATCCGGACGTGCCGCAGAAACCGCTGGACGATGCCACCATCGGGCGGATGCTGTTCCACGACATGACCGTGCGCGACCGGAGCACGGACGAAGATAAGATCACCGGGTTTGGCGCCGGCAGCGTGCTGACGGTGCATGCGGATGGCACCATCGCCAATCGGCGCTATTGGGAGCCGCGTGCCGATCCGGCGCATGAAGGCAAGGACGAGGCCTATTACGTCGAGGCCTATCGCCGCGTACTGGGCGAAGCGGTGGCCTGTCGGTTGCGCCGTCTTCAATCGCCGCCGGGCATCATCTTCAGTGGCGGCTATGACAGCGCCGGCATTGCCGCGCTCGCGGGCGCCACGCCCGTGCCTGGCGGCAAGCTGATCGCGGCCTCCTCGGTGATGCCGGCGGACTATCGCGGCACCATTCGCCACGCGCGACGCTGGGTCGAAATGTGCGCGCGCGATATGCCGTGGCTCGATGTGCGCTATGTCACGCGCGAAGGCTTGAACATCCTGACCGGCCTACAAGAGCACTTCATCGCGCGCGGCGCGCCGGCCGGCAATTATCGCTTCGTGCAGGAAGAGCTGCTTTCGACTCTCGCCAATGCAGGCGCGCGGCTGATCATGGATGGGCATGGCGGCGATTACACGCTCAATCCGCGCGGTCAGGCGGCGTTGGCCATGCATCTGAAGAAGGGCCAGTGGCGGCGCTTCCTCAAGGAACTGCCGGCCCATCGCCGTTTGGGCGGACATTCCTGGTGGACGCTGCTCAAGGGCGACATCGTCGCCATGCTGCTTCCTAACTGGGCCATGACGCTGTGGAAGTGGACCAAGCTGGACTTCAAGCCGGTGTGGCGCGATCAGCCCATCAACGAGGCCTTCGCGCGCGAACTGATGGACACAGGCGAGATCGATCTCAAGGGCCTGCGCCTGGCGGCCCGCGCACGGACACAGATGCGCCGGCAGATGCGCCAGGTCCTGGAGCGCATCGTCTCCGCGCCGGGCCCCGGAATTGGCATGGAAGCCGCCTATCACGAACTCGAACTCACCCGCCCGTTTCACGACAAGCGCGTGGTCGAGCTGGCGCTGGCGATCCCCGAAGAGCTTTATGTCAAGAACGGCCGCAACCGCTATCTCGCCGGCATGGCGCTGAAGGATCTCTATCCGCCGGAATTCCAGGCGCGCTGGCGCAAGAACGACGACGAGATTCCCGACTTCCAGCGCATGGCGAAATCCATCGAGCCGCAAATCCTCGCCGACATCGCGCGCATGGAAAAATCGGAAGTCCTCACGCGCTACATCGACTTCGGCAAGATCCGCCGCCTGCTCGCCGCGCGGCCGACCGCCGAGGATCACAATTCGGGCTGGGAGCAGGAGACGCTGCTGGCGCTGGGCGGCTATCTCACGGCGCGCTACATCGAATGGGTGCGGCGGGACAATCATTAGTTGTTCGGCGGCGTGCAGATCGCGTGGGTTTGGCCGCGGCTTCAGCCGTTGGCCCACGGTGAACGACAAAATGGCGGGCCACCGCCATGCGGGAATGTTTGAGCGCAGCCAATTCCGTGCTACGACTTGCAGGTGTGGAAGGGGTCTGCCGGATCGCGTTTGGCGGCCGATCGCTGTCGCATGCGGCGAAAGGGCGAACGGCTTTGCGCGGCGAGAGCGAAGTTGCCGCATGGGGCGCGGCCGGAGGCTCCGCAAACCAAGTCTCGGCCCACAAGTAGGAAGCGGAGTACAATCGGATGCCCGACATGAAATTACCATCCGGCGCCTCGACCGCCGACCGTTCATCGGGTGTCGCCACAGATGTTCACCATTCCTCCCCTATCCACTTCTCAACAGTCCGCCGTCGTTACTCCCCCCCCCAACTTGTCCACGATACTCCTACCCTTAACCATACTCTCAAACGCCTTTCTGCTGTCGAACACGCCTATTTTGCCGGACCATACAGCTCGTTATTTTTTTCAGGTGGACCATCGAGCTGAAGCAAAGCTTGAAGGTGGTCGCAGATCGGGCGCCCCAGTGGGCTATGCCGCTTCGCATCCTCTGACGGGGACGAGGCCAAACGCGTCGGCGATGGCGTGCGATAGGGACGCGGCACACTCGGCGCCGAGGTCCGATACGCCTGCTTTGGCCCATGTCCGCTTTGGCCCATGTCCGCCACCGGCGCACATCCGTCCCAAGCAGCGGAGCTTTGGCGCGCTCCATCCGCCCTTGCTCATAAAGCAGGTTGGCATGTGCCACGAAGCGTTCAACGGCGGCTTCGGCAAGGATGAGCATGCCGATGCCAAAACGATATCCTAGAAAATCAAAGCCCCACGATCTCCCCTTTCCGCCCCGGCGGTGCGGCGCCGCGGCGAATTAAGGAATAGGACTATAGCGGTTCCAGGACGTAGATTTTTACCAGTGTTCCTGCTAATTGATCTTCGTCCGGTGTCATTGGAGGGACAGGATGGAGGAGATTTCGGATACGGCACTGCGCCGCAATGCCAACATCATCCACGCCCCTGTGGGCACGGAAGAAATGGTGATGCTGAGCGTCGATGCCGGCCGCTATTACAGCCTCAACGCGGTCGGACGGCGGCTGTGGGAGCTGCTGGAAGAGCCCAGGACGCGGGTTGAACTTCACGCGGTGATCTGCGCGGAGTTCGAGGTTGACGATCGGACCTGCGAAGCGGACATCGCCAAATTCGTTGCAGAGATGATCGACAATGGCCTTGTCCATGCGGCTGAGGCGTAAGCTCATTAGCTTTCTGCGGCTGCGCTGGGCGGACCGCCTGCTCCTCGCCGAAGCAGCGATCATGTTGGGCATTGCCCGGCTCTGCGTTCTGACCGTGCCCTTCCGCGTGCTGGCCAAATGGCTCGCGCGTACGCCGGATGCGCCTGCAACCGATACAGCCTTGGTGATCCGCGTGGGGCGCACCGTGACGAGGGCAGCCCGCAACGTGCCCTGGAACGCCGTCTGCCTGCCGCAGGCCATGGCGGCAAAGGCGATGCTGGCGCGGCGCGGACAGGGCTCGGCCTTTCATCTCGGCGCGACCGTCGAGGACGACGGCAAATTCAGCGCCCATGCCTGGCTCGAATGCGACGGCATGATCGTCACCGGTGCGGCGGGAATGCGCGGCATGTCGCATCTCGTGCGGTTCGGTTGAAATGTCCGGGCATTCCTATTGCATCAGCGGCTTGAACGTTGCCTGTGAATTCGCGTTGCCGGGGGCCATTTCATCGCAGTCAGCCGCCGATGCGCCGGATATTGTGGTGCGCCTGGGCGAGGTACCGGAACAGCTCGATGGCGGCGCGCAACTCGGTCCCAATTGGGACATGGCCGGCGAGAATTTCCTGCTCAAGGCGCCACGTCTGGCGCGCTTTCTCATCCAAGGTGGCCGCGAGATTTCGATCGCGCTCGAAGATGGCGCAACCGTTCGTGACGCCAGCGCCTATGTGCTGGGCACGGCGTTCGGAATTCTGTTGCATCAGCGCGGGGTACTTGTACTCCACGGCTCTGCCATCGCGCGAGACGGCGAGGCCATTGCGATCTGCGGCCATTCCGGCGCCGGCAAGTCCACGCTCGCCGCAGCGCTTTGCCGTCAGGGCTGCTGTTTCGTCACCGACGATCTGTGCGCCATCAGCCTCGATCACGACGAGCGGCCCGTGATCCTGCCCGATGGGCGCCAATTGAAGCTGTGGCAGGACACCATCGAGAAGCTCGATCTTGCTGAACGGCGCGGCGAAGCGGTGATGGAACGCTTCGAGAAGTACTTCGTCGCGCCGCAGGAGGTTGCTCCGGCGCCCATCCCCCTGCGCGCGATCTATGTGCTGCGGGAGACGCGCCCGCCGCTGACGGATGGGATCGAAGTTTTGGCTCTGCCCGATGCCATGCACGTGCTCGACCGAGAATCTTATCGCCCCGGGCTTCGTCTGAAAATGGGATCGCGGCCTGAGCTGGTGACGCAGAGTGCAAGGATGCTCGCTCAGGTGAAGGTGGTCCGCCTCACCCGGCCGTTTGGCCATGTCAAGCTGCCTGAAACGGTGCGCGCCGTCCTCGATCATTGGGACAGGCTCGCACCATGACCGGGCCGGGCGGCATCATCTGGCTCGCCTCGTTTCCAAAATCCGGCAACACCTGGTTCCGGATTTTCCTCGCCAACCTTGCTCGGGCAGACGAAGGTCCGGCCGACATCAACAATCTCGATGAACGCGGCGGCATCGCCAGCAGCCGCCACGAGTTCGAAGCCGCGACGTTGCTCGACTCCGGCTTTGTCACCCATGACGATATCGAAGAGCTACGACGCAAAATCTACGAACGCGCCGCGGCAGAGGCAGATGAACAACGCTGGATCAAGGTTCACGATGCCTACACCCTGACCCCGAGCGGTATACCAATGTTCGGCATTGCCGGTACGCGCGTTGTCTACCTTGTTCGCGATCCGCGTGACGTGGCCGTCTCCTTTGCCCATCATCTCGCCACATCCGTGGATCGCGCCATCGATTTGATGAACAAGCCGGATGGTGCGCTCTGTAACCCGCGCAAGGGCTTGGCGAATCAATTGCGGCAAAGGCTGCTCGGCTGGAGCGGGCATGTGGCGAGTTGGCTCGACCAGACCGAACTTCCCGTGATCATGCTGCGCTATGAGGACTCGCACGCCGACACCGCGCGCAATTTCTCGTCCGCGCTGGAATTTGCCGGCCGCGCCGCCACGCCGGAGGATATCGCCCGCGCCATCCGTCATGCTGATTTCAGCGAACTACAGCGCCAGGAAGGCGAGAAGAGCTTTGGCGAGCGCAATCCTGCAGCCAAGTCCTTCTTTCGCTCCGGCCGCGTGGGAGGTTGGCGGGAGGCGCTTACGCCCGAACAGGTAGCCCGCATCGAAGAGGCCCATGGCACCATGATGCGCAGGCTGGGCTACAAGCTCTCTACAGAAACCGCGGCCTGATCGCCCCCAGCTCCAGCAGCGAGAGCTTGCGGCGTGCTATCTTGTCCTTGTCGGTCATGATCGTCATCCGTTCGGGTTCGATGGTTGGCTCGCAACGCCATCAAACCCGCTCGAAAGCGGCTCGGCCACTGGAACCGGGCGCTCGCATCGGATGTGCATCAGCGCCGAAGTCGAACCCTAGCCGAAAGTGCCCCACGGCTTTGGAACGACAGCGAAAATCGATATGGGGCGGGGTCCCGATCGGCGCCGATCGGGGCCCCCACCCCGAACGAAGTTTCTGCCGCCATATCAGCGCGCTGAAGCATATTGGCAGAGGGGGCCTACTTCGGCGCCGATTCACATCGTGGCCGGGCTTGTCCCGGCCATCCACGACTTTAGCTTGGCAAAGACCCGGATGCCCGGCACAAGGCCGGGCATGGCAAAAGAGAGTCGCATGTCCGATCCCGACACCCCCTTCTGGCGGCGCAAGCGCATGAGCGAGATGACTCAGCGCGAGTGGGAGAGCCTGTGCGACGGCTGCGGGCGCTGCTGCCTCAACAAGCTGACCGACATCGACAGCGGCGAAACGGTGTTCACCAGCGTCGGCTGCCGGCTGCTCGACGACAAGACCTGCCGCTGCCGCGACTATGCGCACCGGCAGGCCCGCGTGAAGGACTGCGTGCGGCTCACCCCGCGCAACGTGAAGCGGCTGACCTGGTTGCCGCCGACCTGCGCCTACCGGCTGGTGGCGGAGGGCAAGGACCTCGCCTGGTGGCACCCGCTGGTCTCGGGGCGGGCGGAGACGGTGGACGAGGCCGGCATTTCGGTGCGCGGGCGCGTGGCGGCGAGCGAGAAGGACGTGCCGGACGCGCGGCTGGAAGATTACATCGTGAGCTGGCCGGGGAAGTGGCCGAAAGGGAGTAGGGGGAAGAAGGCGAAGGGGAAATAAATGCAAGTAAGGAAACAGCGATACGAAGAAGAAGGCGCTGAACCGATCGGTTGAGCAGCAAATCGCGACCTGGCGACCCGCACCCCCCTTCACCGCCCCGCGCGCGGCCCGATCGGCACGTCATAGGCGCGCCGCGGCGCGGGGCTGGCGAATTCGAAGTGCCACCATTCGCGGAAATAGTTCTTGAAGCCGCGCCGGCGCATGGCGGCGCCGAGCAGGGCGCGGTTGCGCGCCTCGGCCCGCGTGATGGCGACGCTCTTCGTCCAGCTCTTGCGCGAGAAGCAGTCGAAGCCGGTGCCCATGTCGAGGCTGTTGTCGGGCGCGCGTTGCGCCTTGGGTGCTGTGCAGGCGCCGTAATGCGCGCGCGGGTCGAACGGCGCAACGCGCGGCGCGGGCAACGGCACCAGCGTGAGATCGGCCGCGGTGCCGGTCGAATGGCGCGAATGCGCCGCGATATAGCCGAGCGCGAAGAGCCTCGCCTTGTCGCGCCGCGGGTAGAAGCGGCGGGTGGCGCCGGTCTCCGCGCCTTCGGCCCAGCGCGCCATGGCGCGCACGGCGCGGATCGGGCGATAGCAGTCGTAGGTCTTCAGCGTCAGATGCCGGCGCGCGAGATCGGCCTCGACCTTGGCGAGAGCCAGCGCCGCGTCGCGGCGCAGCACGCATGCGGCGGCGCCATAGCCGGGCAGCGGCTCCCCGGTGAAATTGTCGGCGCCCGCATAGCGCATCTCCTGCAGCACGCGCGGCGCGACGTCGCGCAGATAGACGAAGCCGGGCGGCAATTCACGCGCGCCGGCGGGTGTTGCCGCGGCGAATAGCAAGATGAGGCCCAGCCGGTTCCAGCGCATGCGCCAAGTTTGACGCGGCACCGCGCATGGCGCCAGCGCATTTCCGCCATTGCCAAGCCGGCCCGGGCGATGCATCAAGCGCGGCCATGGATGCCGAAAGCCGTTCCCAGCACGAGAACCACAAACGCGCGGCGCTCACGCCGCGCCGGCTCAGCCACCCGGAAATCCGCGCCATCGTCATCGGTATCATGCTGGCGATGTTCCTCGGCGCGCTCGACCAGACCATCGTCGCGACGGCGCTCCCCACCATCGGCCGGCATTTCGGCGATCTCGGCGATCTCTCCTGGGTGGTGACCGCCTATCTTCTCACCGGCACGGCGGTGACGCCGCTCTACGGCAAGCTCTCCGACATCCACGGCCGGCGCGGCATGATGCTGATCGCCATTGCCGTGTTCATTGTCGGCTCGGTCGCCTGCGCGCTGGCGCCGAGCATGACGGCGCTGGTGTTCGCGCGCGCGCTGCAGGGGCTCGGCGGCGGCGGCTTGATCGCGCTGGCGCAGACCATCATCGCCGACATCGTCTCGCCGCGCGAGCGCGGCCGCTACCAGGGGTATATCGCCGCGGTGTTCGCCTGCTCCTCGGTGAGCGGGCCGGTGTTGGGCGGCTTCCTCACCGAACACGTCGACTGGTCGCTGATCTTCTGGATCAACCTGCCGATCGGGCTCGGCGCGCTGGTCATGACCTCGAAGGCGCTGAAGAATGTGCCGTTCCGTCCGCGCAAGCGCCGGCTCGATCTGATCGGCGCCGCCCTGATGATGGGCGCGGCGGTGTCGCTGCTGCTCGCGCTCTCCTGGGGCGGGCGGCGCTTTGTCTGGGTGTCGCCGGAGATCGGCGCGCTGCTCGCCGGCTCCGCCGTGCTGTGGGGCCTGTTCGCCTGGCGGCTGGTGGCGATCCGCGATCCGTTCCTGCCGCTCACCGTGCTCGGCAATCCGGTGGTGCGCTGCGCGGCGCTCGCCGGCGCCTTCTCCATGGCGGCGCTGGTCGGCATGACCATCTTCGTGCCGCTCTATTTCGAAGTCGTGCTGCATCTGTCGGCCAGTCAGTCGGGCCTGGCGCTGATCCCGCTGATGGGCGCGACAGTGTTATGCTCCGCCGTCGTCGGACGCTTGACCATGCATCTCGTCCATTACAAGCGCATGCCGCTCGTCGGCGTCGGCGTCGCCTTGCTGGGCATGGCCGGACTGGCGATCTGGCCGGCGTCGCTGTCGGTCACCGCGGTGCTGGTGCTGCTCACGGTGATCGGCACCGGCCTCGGCGCCGTCTTTCCCATCGCGACGGTGTGCATGCAGAACGCGGTGACGCAGCATCAGATGGGCGTGGCGACCGGCGCCGCCAATTTCTTCCGCGCGCTGTTGTCGTCGCTGGTGGTGGCGATCCTCGGCGCCATCGTGGTCGATGGGCTCGGCGGGGTCGGCGGCGCCTCGATGGAATCGATGGTCCGCGCGGCCTCGGAGGCCGCGCTGGCGCAGGCCTTCCGCTACGTGTTCATGACCTGCGCGGCGGCGCTCACTTTCAGCTTTGCCTTTCTGATCGCGATGGAAGAGCGGCCGCTGCGCGGGCCTCCATCGCCGGCGGCCGGCGCGCCGACTGCGCCGGCGGCCCCGATACCGTCGGATTGAAGCGCGTATTGTTAGTTCGTCGGAATCGTGACAATCGGCAACTGCGGCGCGGCGCGGGTTTCTGAGAGTGCGGACATCATCAATAGGAACATGAACACTTGCTTAGACCGCAGGTCGCGGTCGTCGATCCAGAACCAACGATTGCGGTAGAAGACCTCCGCATAGGCATCGCTCGGAGGCGTATCGCTGGAATATATATGAATGGGCGGTGCCTCATCCGCCGTTGCAAGGCGTACGCGCGTTGCCCGGCTATCTGCAACGTCTGTCCTGGGTACCTGAACGCCTGCGGCAAGCTCGGCCATAATCTGTTGCAAAGAACGCGTCCGCACGGCAATTTCGTCGGGCTTATGGGTCGGTGCGCCCGTCAGCGCAAACTCGTCTCGTTGCGCAGCAATGCCGAGCAACGATTTTACCTGTCGGATGTCGTTTTTCACGGTTTGCGTGACTTGGCGCCGAAAGAAAATCCACGTCTTGTTCAATTTTCCCGTCTTGCCGCCGCGGATGCCAATTGCTCCCGCGTGCTGAATGCGGCGAATTGCGGCGATCACCGCGTGGAACTTTGGATTCTCGGGGTGGCTTTGCGACGGCGCGAAAGAGTAGTTGTCGATGCCGTTGATGCTACGAACGGTGAGCGACAAGAGGAAACCGGCGTCGTGCCCAGAATCGATCATCGTGAAGATCGTCTGCGGCGGTATCGGACGCAATAAAGTATTGATGAAACGCTCGCCGGTCACCGGCGTATATGAGACGACCGGACGATCGAGGTAGTGGCCACTCACCGCGAGGCCATAATAGTCGCGGGTCGAGGTCGTCAGGGGGTTCGGTACCAGCCGGGCCGAGGCATCGGCCTGCGCCTGAAGTTCCTGCGTGCTGACGACGGACGAGACATCAAGAAACACAGGTGGATCGAAATAGCGAAACTTGATGATGTTGAGCAGCATGAGCTCTTTCCAAGAGCTTGCCATCGCTCCGGAATAATCCGCGCGGTCGCGCTTGATGGCCGTCGGACCGATGCTCGTGCAGCCCGCCAAAGCAGGTACCAGCGCCAGCCCTACGATAAGTCGCGATGACCACATGCGCATGTTACCACCTGAATTAATATTCATTACACCGCAAATAATTGGCGCCTTGATGCAACTCAAATTTGACCGCGATCAAAGCGAGAGCTCGCGAAGGGGTATAAGGATTTTCTACCTGCGTGGGATGAACGATGAAAACGATCAAGCCTTGGAAGGTTGGTTTTGGACTGGCCGCGCTTGGCGCTGCTTTTCATCTTGTCCGGGTCGGACTCGTCCTGCTTGGTCGCGCGGAACCTCATGCGCTTGGCTCGCTCAGCTTTCCCGCGACTGCGGCTATCCTTGTTACCGGAACAGTCGTCTCCGGCTTCATCCTCGGCGTCGTCGCGGGCTTCGTCTGGAATAAATTGGCGACGTTGCCGTTGAAGGCCCGTGTGTCATGGGCGACGGCGCTCGTTCTAGCCGTTGCGGTAATCGGCTTCGGATTCTGGAATGTTCGACTGAGTCCGGTTGCGGTTCAGGTCGCCAGCAGCGAGCGCGACGTCCCCATCCAGGTGTTCGGCCTCGGCACCGTGGAGGCGCGGGTCACCTCGCAGATCGGCTTCAAGGTTTCCGGTGTGCTGGTCGATCTGCGCGCCGATGTCGGCGAGCACGTCGCCAAGGACACGGTGCTCGCCCGCCTCGACGATCGCGAACAGCGCGCGCAGGTCGCCCGCGCGGCGGCGGCGGTCCAACAGGCCGCGGCCAATCTGCAAAGAGCCGGGGCCAGCGTCGAGAAGGCCAAGGCGAACGCCGCCAATGCCAAGGCCATCAGCGAACGCCGGCAAAAGCTGGTCGAGAGCAAGGTCACCTCGGTCGAGACGGCGCAGACCGCGCAGGCCGTGCAAGAGGTGGCACTCGCGGACCTCGACCTGGCGAACAGCGATGTGCTGGTGGCCAAGGCGGCGATCGCCGACGCCAAGGCGCAACAGCAGTTGCAGCAGGCGACGCTCGATTTCCACACGCTGACCGCGCCCTACGACGCCATGGTGACGGCGCGGCTGAAGGAACGCGGTTCCGCCTTGAGTGCCGGACAGCCGGTGTTCACGCTGATCGATCCGAAGACGATCTGGGTGCTGGCCTATATCGACGAGAGCAAATCCGGCGAGATCAAGGTCGGGCAAACGGCCGCGATCGTGCTGCGCTCACGCGCCAACCAAAGGCTGAAGGGGCGCGTTGCGCGCATCGAGCCGGAAAGCGACCGCGTCAACGAAGAGCGCAAGGTCGAGATCGCCTTCGACCCCATCCCGTCATACGCCAATCTCGGCGAGCAGGCCGAGGTCTATATCACCACGCTGCGCCTGCCGGAGGCGCTGCTGGTGCCGGAGGCGGCGATCGTCGGGCTCGGCAAGAATAGCGGCACGGTGTGGACGGTCGAGGACGGACGGTTGCAGCAGCGCGAGGTGACGCTCGGCCATCGCACGCTCGACGGCCGTTATGAGATCACCGGCGGCGTGCCGGCCGGGGCAAAAGTCGTCACGCAATTGCGCAGCGGGCTGCGCGCCGGCCGCGCCGCCACGATCAGCGGCGGGCCGAAGCGATGAATCTCGCCTATCGCGACATCAAGCATAATCTCCTGCGCTTCGTGCTGACCAATTTCGGACTGAGCCTGCTGCTCGGTATCGTGATCGTGATCACCGGCGTCTATGGCGGCCTGATCGACGACGCCTTGCGGCAGGCGCGCGCCGCCCATGCCGATCTCTGGGTGGTGGAGGCCGGCACCAACGGCCCATTCGCCGAATCCTCGCGCATCCCCGGCGACACGCGCGATCTGGTGGCGCGCGTTTATGGCGTGGAGCGGGCCGGCGCGGTCACCTATCAATCGGTGCAGACCGTCTTGAACGGCAAGCCGCTGCGCATGTTCCTGATCGGCTTCGAGCCGGGACGGCCGGGCGGGCCGCACACGCTTATCGCCGGACGTCAGATCCTGCGCAGTCATTATGAGATGATCGTCGACCGCTCCGCCGGCCTGAAGCTCGGCCAGGAGGTGCCGCTCGGCACGCACGGCCATCGCTTCACGGTGGTCGGCCTGATGCACAACGAGGTCACCTCGTCCGGCGACCCGGTGGCCTACATCACCTTGCATGATGCGCAGGCACTGCAATTCGAGCTGGCGCCGCCGGCCTCGCGGCGCGAGGCCGCGCGTGGCGGCGCGGCGCAAAGCAACGCGCAGATCAACGCCGTGATCGCCAAGGTGTCGCCTTACGTGCCGGTCAACGACGTCGCCGCGGCGCTGTCGCGCTGGAAGCATCTCACCACGCTGACGCAGGAGCAGCAGGAGACGCTGCTCAGCAAGTTCGTCATCGAGAAGGCGCGCAACCAGCAGCGGCTGATCATGATCCTGCTGATCATCGTGTCGGCGGTGATCATCGCGCTCATCGTCTATACGCTGACCATGGACAAGGTGCGCTCGATCGCCACGCTCAAATTCATCGGCGCGCCCGACCGCACCATTGTCGGCCTGGTCGTGCAGCAGGCGCTGTCCATGGGCATCTTCGGCTATTTCATGGGGCTGGCGCTGGTGCTGATCTTCCTGCCCTATTTCCCGCGCCGGCTGGTGCTCGATCCCACCAGCGTCGCCATCGTGTTCGGCATCACGGTGGGAATCTGCCTGGCCGCCAGCACGATGGGTATCCGGCTGGCGCTCAAGGTGGACCCGGCGGAAGCGCTCGCCGCGGCGGGGTGAGGCCATGGCCGCAGCAAACCCCGTCGTGCGCGTCGAGCATCTCTCCAAGTACTTCGGCAGCGGCAGCGCGCGGGTCGACGCGCTGCGCGACATCGATATGGAGGTCCTTCCGGGGCAGGTGATCGGGCTGATGGGCCCGAGCGGCTCGGGCAAGACCACGCTGCTCAATTGCATCGCCTGCATCATGACGCCGTCGAGCGGCCGCCTCACGCTCGACGGCGACGTCGTCTATGACGGGCGCTGGCTGAAGGCCGATCTGCGCCGGCTGCGGCTCGACAAGGTCGGCTTCATCTTCCAGTTCGCCAACCTGTTGCCGTTCCTCAACGGCACCGACAACGTCGCCGTGGTGCTCGATCTCGCCGGCTACGCCCGCCGGGCGGCGCGCACGCGCGCCGGCGAACTGCTCGACTATCTCGGCGTCGCGCACCGCGCGCATGCGATGCCGGCGCAGCTGTCCGGCGGCGAGGCGCAGCGGGTGGCGATCGCCCGCGCGCTCGCCAACCGTCCGCGCATCATTCTTGCCGACGAGCCGACGGCGCCGCTCAATTCGGCGCGCGCGCGCAGCGTGATGGACCTGCTGCGCCGCATCGCGGTCGAGCAGAGCGCGGCGATCATCGTGGTCACGCATGACGAGATGATCCTCGATCGCTTCGACCACATCTATCGTCTGCGCGACGGGCGGCTGGAAGCCTGACCACCGCGCGCGGCGGCCTCGTTGGGCAATGCATTCCCCGATGCGGGACGATGGATAGCGGGCAGGTGCCCACGAGACTTCCGTCTTCCGGTCGCCGACCACGGTGATAGCATCGCTGCTTCGGCAACAGCGCACATCCGGCAAGGGGGCGCGGAAGGGCCGAAGGGGAGGACGAAAAATCATGCACACGATTTCGCGCGCTTTCGCCTCGTTGCTGTTTGGCGGCGTGCTGGTGGCCGGCGCATCGCTGCCGGCGCCGGCGCAGGCCGAGGACCTGAAGATCGGGTTCCTGGCGCCGAAGACCGGCATCTTCACGCAGCTCGGCACCGACATGCAGCACGGCTTCGAGATGTATCTCGAGGAGCACGGCCACAAGCTCGGCGGCATGCCGGTGAAATTCATCGTCGAGGACACGCAGGGCAAGCCGGACGTCGCCGTCACCAAGGCCAACAAGCTCATCCTGCAGGACAAGGTGACCATGCTGGTCGGCGGCGTGCTGGCCACCACCGGCTACGCGCTGGCGCCGGTCGCCACCCGCGAAAAGATCCTCTACATCGGCTCGATCGCCACCGCCGACGATCTCGGCCAGCGCAAGCAGAAAGACTTTCCCTACATGGTGCGGCCGACCTTCGTGCCGTCGCAGCCCACCCATCCGCTCGGGCAATGGGCCTGCGACCAGGGCTACAAGAAGGTGGTCACCGTCGCCGCCGATTACGCCTTCGGCTACGAGACGCTCGGCGGCTTTCAGCAGACCTTCGAGGATTGCGGCGGCAAGGTCATTCAGAAGATCTGGGTGCCGATCGGCACCAAGGATTTCGGGCCTTACATTCCGTCCATCAAGGGCGACGCCGACGCCATCTTCACGCTGATGGTGGGCCCGATGTCGCTGCAGTTTCCCAAGCAGCTACGTCGCTCCGGCCGCAAGACGCCGATCATCGCCGGCGGCACCAGCTACGACGAATTCATCCTGCCCTCGATGGGCGACGAGGTGATCGGCGATGTCTCGGCGTTCATGTACAGCGCAGCCATCGACACGCCGAAGAACGAAGCCTTCGTGAAAAAGTACCGCGCCCAGTTCGGCAAGGTGCCGTCTTATTATTCGGAGGCCAACTACTCGACGGCGCAATGGATCGATGCGACCTTGAAAAAGGCCGGCGGCAAGTTCCCCGGCGCGCTGCCGTTCATCGATACGATGCGGAGCATCGAGATCGATGCGGTGCGCGGGCACCTTTCCCTCGACGACACCAACACCGTGGTCGGGCCCATCTACATCAAGAAGGTCGAGAAGAAGAAGATGTTCGGCTACCCGAAGGCCGAGCTGTGGAACACGGTGATCAAGACCTATCCGCACGTCAGCCAGTTCTGGACCTATGACAAGGCCAAGTTCCTGAAGCAGCCGGTCTACAGCCGCACCTTCCCGCCCTGCAAATACTGCGAGTGAGATCGGGCGGCGAGGGCGAAGGCAAAAAAAGGGGAACGGGCGCTAGGCCCGTTCCCCCTCGGCAGCATGATTCGCGGTTGCCTCGTTGCGCGAACCTCGTCTTACAAATCAGGCCTTGCCGGTGACCGGCACGGCGACGAAGTGCGTGCCGGAATTGGCGGTCTTGATCCGCATCAGCACATCGTGACGGCCACTGTCGCGCGCGGCGCGCAGCGCGCTCACCACATCGTGCGGATTGCTCACCGCCTTGCCGGCGACATCGAGAATGATGTCGCCGGTCTGTAGGCCGTGCGCGGCACCGGGGCCGTCGGGATCGACGGCGACCACCGCGACGCCCTTGTTGCCGGCGCCCGCCACATCGTCGGCCGGCGCCAAAGTGACGCCGAGATGCGGCACGCCGTTCTCGGCCTGCTTCTTGTTGTTTTCGGCCTGCGCGCTGCGCTCGTTCTGCTGCTTGACGAGGGTGACGGTCACCGTCTTGCGCTCGCCGTTACGCACCAGTTCGATCTTCGCGGAGCTGCCGGGCGCCATCATGCCGATGGTGCGGGCGAGGCCGCGCGCGTCCTTCACGCTCTTGCCGTTGACGGAGGTGATCACGTCGCCCGGCTTGATGCCGGCCTTGGCGGCGGGGCTGCCCGGCTCCTGCTTGTCGACGATGGCGCCTTCCGCCTTCTTCAGGCCGAGGCTGTCGGCGATGCCCGCGGTGACCGGCTGCACCTGCACGCCGAGGAAGGCGTGATTGACATAGCCGTGCTCCTTGAGCTGCGCGACCACCAGCTTGGCGGTGGAGGCCGGGATGTCGAAGCCGATGCCGACCGAGCCACCCGACGGGGAAAAGATCGCGGTATTCACGCCGATGACCTTGCCGTCGACATTGAAGGCCGGGCCGCCGGAATTGCCCTTGTTGATCGGCGCGTCGATCTGGATGTAGTCGTCATAGGTGCCGGCGCCGATGTCGCGGCCATTGGCCGAGACGATGCCGGCGGTGACGGTTTCGCTGAGGCCGAACGGATTGCCGACCGCGACCACCCAGTCGCCCACGCGCGGCGGCGTCGAGGCGAACTGAACGAACGGGAAGGTCTTGTTGGCGTCGACCTTGATCAGCGCCAGGTCGGTCTTGGGATCGGTGCCGATCACCTTGGCCTTGAAGGTCTCGCCGTCGGCGGTCTTGATCTGCACGGTCTTGGCGTGGTCGACCACGTGGTTATTGGTCACCGCATAGCCGTCGGCCGAAATGAAGAAGCCGGAGCCCTCGCCGGTGATCATGCGCTTGCCCATCGGCGCGCCATTGGGCATGCCGGGGAAGCCGAACTGCTGGAAGAATTTCTCCATCGGCGAGCCCTGCGGGAAGGGGCTCTCGTCGGAGGTCGGGCTGCCGTTCATCGACTGCTCGATGCGCACGCGCACCGAGATGACGGCGGGCTTGACCTTGGCGACGAGGTCGGCAAATCCGACCGGCGCCCGCGTCTGCGTGGCATCGAGCGGGGCGGTCTGCGACGTCTGCGCGATGTGCGCCGGCTGCGAGGCCTGCGCGCTCGGATCGAACTCGCCGGAACCGGCGATCACGGCGACGCCGAGAACGGCGGCCGAAGCCAGCAGCGCCAGGCGACGCGGTTTGAGGAAGCTCCGCGCGGTGGATGGTTGCAATTTCATAAGCGTTGTCTCCGTCAAATTCTGTGTGGCTTTGGCTGTCATGCCGATAACGCAGTAATTGGGGAATGCGCCTTACGGCGACCTGTCGTGGAAATTTAAATTTGGTAATGCGGAGTCGAATCCGCGTCATCGCCGCCGCGTTTGCGTCATTTTCGGTCGATGGGCGGATGAAAATATTTTAATGAAAAAATTGTCATGAAATTTTCGCTCGCGGGCCGCGTTCGTCGCCGCGCGCCGTATCGCGCGCAACGCGGCCAGCGAGGCGATGGCTTCGCCTATTGGGTGGCGTAGGCGGCGAAGGCCTTCAGCGCGGCGGCGAGCTTTGGCGTCGACGGCGGGTCGGGCAAGCCGTGCCGCGCATAGATGACCTTACCGAGATATTCCGCCGAATTGTAGGTGAGCCAGACACGGCCCTTTTCGTCCTGCCACACGAGCGCCTTCGGCGGCACGTCGATCGCCAGCGTCGGCGTCTTGGCCATGACCGGGGTGCCGAACTTGGGATTGCCGAAAATGATGAGCGTGCGCGGCAGCATCGTGATGCCGAACTTCTTGCCGGCGGCGGTGTGGTCGATCTCGGTGAAGACCGTGAAGCCGAGCGCCTTTTTTGCCCGCACAGCGGCCTCAAAGCGCGCGATGGTATCCTTGACCGAATGGTGGCTTTGCACCGTGATCAGACCGTTGTCGGCGGCAAAGCCCGCGCTCGCGCCGAGCGCGAGGACGAACGACAAGACGACGCTCGCGAGCGAGCGGTGAACGAAGTTCATCGGTTTTCTCCCTGGGGGTGATTTTTATCGTTGTGCAGCGCCTGATGGCGCCGTCGCCGATTTTAGAGTTTCGCCGCGCGGCGAACAAGCGACGCATGCGATGCGACGGGAAGACGGCCATGCGAAAGCCCCGGCCTGATGGCCGGGGCTCACGTTATTGTGTTCTGATGCGCCAGTTATTAGCGCTGCCAGGACTGATTCCGACCCCAATACCGATGCGGGCGGGCGTCCGCATAACCATCGCGCGGCTCCATGGCGAAAATGCCGGGCGCCACGTAGGGGGTCCGTGCGTCGTTATAGACTTCCGCGCCCATGCCAGCGGAATCATAGGCGCTGTCGGCGCGCGGCTGGTTGATGGCGTTGCCGGTGCCGTAGCTCGGATTGTAGGCCTGGGCCAGCGCCGGGGCGGCCAGGATGGTGGCGAGCGCGGCGCCGATGATCAGCTTCTTCATTACGGGATTCCTTCTTTCTTCTTAACTGCGTTCCGGCGAACACCTCGGAACTGCGTGCCAAGGCTCGCCTGTCATCATCGCCCAGGTAACGAACGGTCGAGGCGTTTGGTTCTGCAATGCAACATAAATTTGTCGTGTAAACTCGGCCGTTACAATTTGTCGAAAATTGGCGCGCGGACTCGATCGCTACGATTTGCAGATCGCGCATGCATAAACGGATACGTTCGCTGCGGGCTTTTCGTTGCGACGCGTTGCGCACGGTGCGGGCGGGCGCTCACTCGCAATAGCGGCAGGGCGGATGATCGCGGCTGTAGGCTGGTTGCTTGAGCACGACATCCTTGCCGTCGCGCCAGAACTGGCTGACCGCCGGATAGGTCATGATCACGCTGTTCCACAATGCGCTGTCGCGGTCGCCGAACATCGGCTTCCTTTCGACTTTCTTGATGTAGACGTTCTGCACCGGGTTGCGCATGTCGTCGAAGGCGAGCGGGCCGCGCACGGCGTCGATCTTGAGTGACGTCATCATGGCGATGAACTTCTCCGGGCCCGGCCATTTGCCCTTGGCCTGCTTGAGGACGTCGTCGATCATCTGCGCGGTGGTGTAACTGCTTTCGGCGACGGCGGACGGCACGCGATCGTATTTCTCCCGATACGCGACGACAAAGGAGCAATTCTTGCGCGAGTCCAGCGCGGCGCTGTAGGGCTGCGCCGAAACATCCCCGATCGCGACGTCGCCGATGCGGGGCAGGGCGTAGGCGTCGTAGGTCATGCCGCCGCCGAGGATCGGTTTCGCAAAGCCCGAGGCGCGTAGCTGCTTGGGGAAGCGAACCGCCATGGAGCCGAGCATGACCGAGAAGAGAGCATCGGCGTCGGGCTTGATGCGCGCGATCGTGGCCGCGAAATCCTTGGCGGCGAGCGGCAGCCAGATCTTCTGGATGATCCGCCCGCCGCAGGCTTCGAAGGCTTTCTGGAAGCCGCCGGCCTGCGCGTAGCCGGCGGCGCTATCGACGGCGATGATCGCGATGCTGCGGTAGCCCTGGTCGCAAGCCCACTGGCCGAGCGGGTGGCTCGCCTGCGACGCGCTCCAGCCGGTGCGGATGAAATAGGGAAACTCGCCGAGGCGCCGCTGGGTAAGATCGTCGGCGCCTGGCGTCGAGGCGATGGAGACGGTCTTCTCCGCGCTGGAGAGCGAGGCCAGGGCGACGCCGCTCCCGGTCGACAGCCCGCCGATGAGAATCCGCACCTTGTCGTCGCGAATGAGCGCCTGGGCTTTCGCCAGGGCGACATCCGGCGCGCTTCGGTCGTCCTCGACGATGAAGGTCACACTGAGGCCGCCGAGGCTGTCCTTGTGCTGGTCGAGATACATCTGGAAGCCATTGACCATGTCCTTGCCGGCCTCGGCCAGCACGCCGGTGAGCGGCGCGATGAGCCCGATGCGCAACTCGTCCGCGCATGCCGGCCGGACCAAGGCGGTCACGAGCAGCGCGGCGCTGGCGGTGATGGACGTCACCCGCGCAGTTGTCTTGAGCATTCCGTCGTCCTCTCACATCCTGGCCGCGCAGCGGCGCGCGCGGCGTCAGCTTGCGAGGCTAACATTCCGCCCGAGGGCGACGAAATCGATTTTGCCGGCGGACTGGGCCGTTCAGGGATGGGCGGTGCGGCGACCGCGCTCCAGCGCGCTGCGCACGGCCTGGGCGAGCGCTTCAATCTGATAGGGCTTACGCAAAATGGGCAGGCCATGCGGCCCATGCAGCGCCTTGGCATAACCGCTGGTGAGCAGCACGGGAATCTCAGGAAAGCGGTCGCGCACGATCGCGGCGAACTCGACCCCGTTGAGGCCGCCGGGCAACATCACATCGGTAAAAACGAGGTCGACGACGCGATCGGCGTCGAGCAGCTCGAGCGCCTCGTGCGCGTTCTCGGCGGCGCGGGTGCGGTAATTCAATTGCTCGAGAAGTGCGATCGCCACCGTCTTCACTTCCGGATTGTCCTCGACCACCAGGATGAGTTCGCCGCGGCCGTTTGATTGCGATATCGGCGCCGGGGCGGCGCCCTTGACCGCGACCGGTTCATGGCTGACCGGCAGATAGAGCGTCACGGCGGTGCCGCGGCCGACGTCGCTGGCGATGGAGATGCCGCCGCGCGACTGCCGGACGAAGCCGTAGACCTGGGACAGACCAAGGCCGGTGCCTTTGTCCGGCGTCTTGGTGGTAAAGAACGGCTCGAACACCTTGGCGCGGACTTCCTCGGGGATGCCGGTGCCGGTGTCGGTGAGGGTGAGGGCGACGAAATCGCCGGCAACCTGATCGTCGGTTTCGTCGCCGTTGAGCGTCACGTTGCGCGCGGAGAGCTTAATGGTGCCGCCCTCGGGCATGGCATCGCGCGCATTGACCACCAGGTTGACCAGCGCCAGCTCGAATTCCGCCACGTCGACCCCGATCGCGCTGATGCTGTCGGGAATGTCGAGGGTGAGCGAGATGCTGCTCGGGACCGAGCTCTCAAGCACGTTGCGGAAGGCGGCGATGGTGCGCGCCGGACAGACGGTTTCCGGGTTGATCGGCTGGCGACGGGCGAAGGTGAGCAATTGCCGCGTCAGGGCCTCGCCGCGCGAGGCCGCCGCCCTGACGGCCTCGAGCGCGCGCACGTCTTTCGGGTCGGTCGCGCGGCGCAACAGCGCTTGCGCCTGGCCGCCGACAACCATGAGCAGATTGTTGAAGTCGTGAGCGACGCCGCCGGTGAGCTGGCCGAGCGCTTCCATCTTCTGCGATTGCGCGAGCTGGCGCTGGGTGCGCTCGAGCGTCTCCTGCGCATTGCGCCGCTCGGTCACGTCGCGGGTGATCTTGGCGAAACCGATCAGCTTGCCGTTCTCGTCGCGGACGGCATCGATCACCACATTGGCGAAGAAGCGCGAGCCGTCCTTGCGCATGCGCCAGGCTTCCGCCTCGAACTTGCCGGTTTCCGTGGCGATGGCGATCGAGCGTTGTGGCAGGCCGGCGGCGCGGTCCTCCTCGGTGTAGAACTGCGAGAAATGACGGCCGATGATCTCCTCGGCGGTATAGCCCTTGATGCGCTGGGCCCCGGTATTCCAGCTCGCCACGATACCTGTGGGATCGAGCATGATGAAAGCGTAATCGGTGACGCCGCTGATCAGCGCGCGGAATTGCCGCTCGCTGGTGCGCAACGCTTCGGCCGCCTTCTTCTCTTCGGTGACGTGGCGGCCGGCGACGTAGATGAGCCCGTCGTCGGCGGTCATCGTCCAGGAGATCCAGCGCCAACTGCCGTCGCGGTGGCGGAAGCGGTTTTCCATGCGCACGGTCTGCACGCCCTGCGCCAGGCGGGCGCGGCCGGCTTCCGAACGCGGTGCATCGTCGGGATGGCGCAGCATGCGCACGTGCAGCGCCTTGATCTCTTCCTCGCTCCAACCGAGCAGGCGGGTCCAGGCCGGGTTGATGCTGACGAAATAGCCATCGAAATTCGACACGCCGAGCAGATCCTCCGAGACCTGCCAGACGCGGTCGCGCTCGCGCGTGCGTTGCTGGACCTCCGCTTCGAGTTGGCTCGTGAGCACGCGCAAGACACGCTCGTTGCGCACGCGCTCGGTGGTCTCGAAGCTGGTGATCAGGATGCCGCCGATGCCGCTCTTGGCGGTCGGATCGGGAATGGGGCTGTAGCTGATGGTGAAGCGGCTTTCCTCCAGCATGCCGTGGCGCCGCAGCGACCAGGGATGATCCTCGGCGAAGAAACCGGGACGCTCGCCGCGCAGGATCGCCGCGCAGATCGGTCCGAGCTGTTCGTTGATCTCCGGCCAGCTTTCGGCCAGCGAGCGTCCGAGCGCGCCCGGGTGCTTGTCGCCGATCAAACTCGCGCAAGCATCGTTATAGATCATTGTGAACTCGGGACCCCAGCGCACCCCCATGGGGAAGCCGGAGGAGAGGATCAGCTCGACGGCCCATTCCAGGCTCGCCGACCACCGCTCACGCGGGCCGAGCGGGGTGGCGGCCCAGTCAAAAAGCCTGACCCGCTCTCGCATTTCGCCCGCTGGGGCGCCCGTACTGCCTGTGACCCCTTCCACGTCCTCACGCACCAGCCGCATATGGGCAAATCCCCCGCCTAACTGGAGGTAACGACGGGGGGCACCCCCCGGTTCCCAAAAGGTTGGGGATTTTTTGCCGGTTCAGCCGCCGCTGAGGGCGGCCCGCAGGCGGCATTGCAGCGGGGGACCCGAGGTCGACCAGCTCCCCTCGCATTTCAAGCAGCGGTGGGGGTCGTTCATGTGATCGAGGATGACGCAGACGTGGCTGCCGCCGCGGTCGTCCCGCACGAAGATGTTGGCGTCGAGCCCCTCGTTGCGCGCCAGCAGCGCATGCGTCACCGCCACTTCGAGCACCATGTCGCCGCTGTGATAGGGGCCGAGCAGGCTCTTGTCGGGCAACGCCACATACCATCCATCGTCGGATTTCTCGATGGCGAAAGCGGTGGTGCGGAGAGAGTTCTCATCCATGAAAATAATATAGCGCCATTCGCGCAAACCGGCTGCAATATTCTTCGCCGACAGCGAAAATTAACTTTCGCCGAATTTGACGCGCATCAATGCGGTTCCCACCGGCGTCCGTTGACTGGCGGTTTCAATTTTCGCCAGCGCAAAATTCCGCCACGCAGACGATGCGCCGCGCGCGCGCCAGCGCATCAGCCGAACAGCCACCAGGTCCAGCCACCATTGTTGGGGCAATCGCCGAAGCCGCACTCCATGAAGGTGGTCAGCGTCTGCAGCGCCGCCACCGCGAACAGAAGGCCGGTGCCGACAGCGGCGAGACGGGTCAGCCAATCCGGCTCACGCGAGACCGGTTTGAACTGACCGCGGAAAAACAGCACGATGCCGACCGCCAGGATCACCGTGGCAAACAGCACGACGCCCCAGACGTAAAGATGAAGGCCGAGGACGGGCTCGCCGAACGGCGGATTCGACAAGGCCGACAAGGTCGGTTGCCCCGCCTTGGTGTCGAAATAGGCGTTGATGTGCAGCAGGCTCTGCCGGATCGAAATGGCGCCGCCGAACACGGCCGATACCAGGCAAACGGCATAATGTCGCGGCTGCGGCCCGAGCATGACGTTCATCGCCGCGCCAAACGCGACGGCGATCATCGCTACGCGTTGCAGCAGGCACAGCGTGCAGGGCAGCTCGCGATAGGTGAATTGATAACCGTAGGCGCCGAGCAGGACGCCAAGCATGACGATGAGGCCGACGAAGTTGAGGACGCGGGCGCGCTCGGGGGAAAGGACGTCGTCGTCCGTCATAGCTGCACCCCAAGGCTTGAGGAGAAGTCGACGTCACCCATGAAGATGACGATTCCGATCGCCAGGGCAATCATGACAACCGCCCAACCCCAGGCGGCCTTGCGCCACCACAGGAAGAAAGCGGCCAGTGCGAGCAGTCCCATTGTCAGGGTCATCATCTCGGTCTGCGCCCCCGTTCAGGTGGATTTCGAACGCGAAAAAGACCGCATCGCGCAGCCTGCTGCTGCGCGATGCGGCCAGTCTAGCACCTGATTCGGAGTGGCGGCGACCTCAGTCCTTGATGAAGGTGCCGGCGCGTAACTCGCTCACCGCCTGCTGCAGCTCGTTTTCCGTGTTCATGACAATGGGGCCGTACCAGGCGACCGGCTCCTTGATCGGCTTGCCGGAGACCAGGAGGAAGCGAATGCCGCGCTCGCCGGCCTGCACCGTGATCTCATCGCCTTGGTCGAACAGCACCAGCGACCGGTCGCCGACCGGCTCGCGCAGCAGGATGTCCTCGCCGTCGACCTGCTTCTCGCTCAGCACACCGAAGGGCTGCGAGGCATAGGCGAAGCGGCCGTCGCCTTCGAACACATAGGCGAAGGCGTGGCGCTCGACCTCGACTTTCAGCGTCTTGCGCAGGCCCGCCGGCACGAACACGTCGAGATAGCGCGGATCGGCGGCGACGCCGTCGACCGGGCCGCTCTTGCCCCAGAATTCGCCGCAGACGACGCGCACGCGCGTGCCGTCGTCATCGACGACTTCCGGGATGGCGGCCGCCTCGACGTCCTGATAGCGCGGCGTCGTCATCTTCAGCGAGGAGGGCAGGTTGGCCCAGAGCTGGAAGCCGTGCATGCGCCCGAGGTCGTCGCCCTTCGGCATCTCCTGATGCATGATGCCGCGCCCGGCGGTCATCCACTGCACGTCGCCACTGCCGAGCGTGCCGCGATTGCCGAGGCTGTCGCCGTGCTCGACGGTGCCGTTGAGCACATAGGTGATGGTCTCGATGCCGCGGTGCGGATGCCAGGGGAAACCGGCGAGATAATCGCTCGGCCGGTCGTTGCGGAAATCGTCGAGCAGCAGGAAGGGGTCGGTCTCGCCGGTTTCGCCGAAGCCGAAGGCGCGGCGCAGCTTGACGCCGGCGCCCTCGAGGGTGGGCTTGGACTGCACCACGCGCTTGACGGGTCGGATGGACATGGCGCTTTTCTCTCTTTCGTTCCGAACAATATGAGCGCACCTTTCGATGCGCCAGCATCTCAACTGTCATGTCCGCGCAACCGGGTCCGGCCTATGGCCGGCCAGGGTGTAAACTTGTCGCGGGCATCCACGTCTGTTTCGTCTGCAGCAGGCAAGACCTGGATGGCCGGGACAGGCCCGGCCAAGCCCGACCATGCCCGGCTTGACCTTACGCTGCCGCGGCGGCGGCGCGTTGCGGCGCCAAGCGGCCGGCGAAGCTCGCGAACTGGTCGACGAAGGTCTTGAGGAACTTGCGTACGCTGTCGTCGGCCACGGCGCCCTGCGCATCGATCAGTTCGGGCTTGAACTGAATATAGGCTTCGCCGCCCATCAAGTGCAGGCTCTGGTTGCCCAGCACCGTGCGCAGATGCTGCTGGGCGATGGCGCTGGAGATGGCGCCGCCCGAGGTGCCGGTGATGGCGGCGGGCTTGCCCGGCCAGGAGCTCTTGCCATAGGGCCGGCCGCCCCAGTCGATGGCGTTCTTCAGCACCGCGGGGACCGAGCGGTTGTGCTCGGGGGTGACGAAGAGCAGGGCGTCGGCGGCCTCCACCTCGGCCTTGAAGCGGGCGACCGCGGCCGGCAGCGGCTGCTCATTGTCCTGGTTGTACATGGGCAGGTCGTCGATCTGGATGAATTTGGCCTCGAAATCACCGGCGCCGAGCCGGGTCAGCGCCTGCGCCAGCCTGCGGTTGATGGATTCGCGCCGATTCGAGCCGACGATGACGCCGAGCTTGAGCTTTGCCATGGGACCCTCTATCTATTCGGTTACGATTGTATACCGAGGCTAGATAAATGACTGCACGGCGCACACAAGAAGGCACACGCGTGTTACCCGGTAACCTGCATGAGGCCGAGGGCTGCCGCGCGGTGAGCGAGGTGCTCTCCCGCGTCGGCGACAAATGGACGGTGCTGGTGGTCTCGACGCTCGGCGACGGCCCCAAGCGCTTCAACGAATTGCGCCGCGCGCTCGGTTCGATCTCGCAGCGCATGCTGACGCTGACGTTGCGCGCGCTCGAGCGCGACGGACTGGTGACGCGCACGGTGACACCGAGCATTCCGCCGCGCGTCGATTACGAACTGACGCGGCTCGGGCGCTCGCTGCTCGAGCCGGTGTGCCCGCTGGTGCAGTGGGCGCGGCGCAATCGGCCGGCGATCGTGGAGGCGCGCAAGCGCTTCGATGCCGGCAGCGAGGCGCCGCGCCAGGCGGCGCGCGGATGAGCTACTGGGTGAGCTCCTTCACCAGCGCGGCGTAGCTCTTGTCCTGCTTCATGCGCAGCTTCTCGTATTGCGGGCCGTTCATGAAGTTGTCGTTCTCGCCGAGCTTGTTGAGCAGCGTCTTGTAGGTCTTGTCCTTGGCGAGCTTGGCGAAGGCCTCGCGCAGCTTGGCGAGACGGTCGGCCGGAATGCCGGCGGGCGCCAGCACGATGCGCTGCATGGTGGCGGCGTCGGCGACATCCGGATAGCCGAGATCGCCCGAGGTCGGCACATCCTTGAACACACGCTCGTCGGCCATGGTGACCAGCGTGCGAACCTTGTCGCCCTGGGTGGTGATCACCGAGGGCAGCGCCACGGTGAAATCGACGTCGCCGGAGATCAGCGCGCGCATGGCCGGTCCGCCGCCCTTGTAGGGCACCAGGGTCACCTTCACGCCCGCGGCCTGCAGCAGCACCGCGCCCGGCACCATGGTGGCGCCCCAGTTGCCGCTATGACCGAATTTGAGCTTGCCGGGATTCTTCTTCGCTGCGTCGAGCAGATCCTTCAGCGTTTTGTATGGGCTGTCGGCGCGCACGACGAGCGAGGGTGGAGCGGTATTGGTGCGCACCACCGGCACGAAATCCTTGTTCGGATCGTAAGGCAGCTTGGTGACGTGCTGCTGCAATTCATCGAAGAAGTTGTGGGTGAACAGCAGCGTGTAGCCGTCGGGCTTGGCATTCGCCGCAGCGGCCGTGCCGATGCGGCCGCTGCCGCCGGGCATCAACTGCACCACCACCGGCTGGCCGAGATAGGTCGGCAGCACCGAGGTGATCACGCGCGCGTTGAGATCGTGCGAGCCGCCGGCGCCGAGCGGGATGATCATGGTGATCGGCTTGGTCGGATAGTCGTCGGCATGCGCCACGCTGCCGGCCAAAGCCAGGCCGGTGGCGGCGGCGATTGCGCAAAGCGCTCGTCTTGAAAACAGCGACATGTTGCTCCTCCACTCAAGTTTCCGACTTGCTGTCGGGGTTTCATTGTTCTGCCGGCAGCGGCTTTGCTTCGTCGGCCGGCTGCGGATTTCTCAATCTCCGTGTGCGGTACCACATCAGATAGGTCAGGATCGGCGTCGCCAGGATGATGCCAAACGCGAGCGGACGCTCGATCGTCACGTAATGCAGCAGGTGACCCTGCGACAGCAGGATAGACTGCCCGAGGGAATATTCCAGCACGGGGGTGAGGATGAAGGCCATGACCAGCGGCGTCACGTCGAAACCCAATTTGCGCGCGCCATAGCCGAGCAGACCGAAGAAGATGAGGAAATAGAGGTCGAGCACGTTGGAGCGGAAAACGTAGGTGCCGACGAAGGCGAAGACCACGGTCAGCGGCACCAGATAGGCCTTGCGGATCATCACCACCTTGGAGAACAGCGGGATCAGCAGGTAGCCGATCACATAGAGCAGCACGCAGGCGATCACCATGCTGAACAGGATGGCGTAGATGAGGGTGGCCTGCTGGGCGAAGAGCTGGGGACCCGGGCGCAGGCCCTGCACGACGAAGGCGCCGAGCAGGATGGCGGTGATGTTGTCGCCGGGAATGCCGAGCGTGAGAAGCGGCACCATGGTCGGCCCGTTCACCGCGTTGTTGGCGGCCTCCGGCGCCGCCACGCCTTCGAGCACGCCGGTGCCGAATTTTTCCGGATGCGCGGACGACGATTTGGCGGCGGCGTAGGCGGTGAGGGCGGCGACGACCTGGCCGACGCCCGGGATCATGCCGATCACGGCGCCGAGCACGGTCGAGCGGGCGATGGTGCGCTTGCACGACGACAGCTCGGCGAGCGTCAGCCGGTCGCCTTCCGGGCGCACCGAGGCTTCCACGAAGGGGCGGTATTTTTCCTCGATGGCGAAGAGCACTTCCGGAATGGCGAAGAGGCCGATCAGCATCGGCAAAAGGTTGATGCCGGATTCGATCGGGAAGAAACCGAAGGTAAAGCGGCTCAAGGCGCCGATCGGATCCTGCCCGACCATGGAAAAGAAGGCGCCGAGCAGCAGCATCACCAGACTCTTCACCACCTGGGTGGTGCCGGAGAACGCGATGACCAGCATGCTCAACACCATGACGGCGGCGAGCTCGGGCGGGCCGAAGCGCATGGCGACGAGGGCGATCGGGCCGATGAGGAAGACGGTGGCGAGGCTGGCGGCGAAGTCGCCGATGGCGGAGGCCGCGAGCGCCATGTCGAGCGCCTTGCGCGACTGGCCCTTCCTGGTCAGCGGCAAGCCGTCATAGGTGGTCGCCACCGACGCGCCGGTGCCGGGAATGCCGACCAGCACCGCCGGGATGCTGCCGCCATAGATGCCGCCCTTGTAGACGCCGATCAGAAACGGAATGCCGACCAGCGGAGGCAGGAAGAAGGAGATCGGCAGCAGCACCGCCATGGCCATGGTGGTGGTGAAGCCGGGTAGCGCCCCGATGAAGATGCCGAGCACCAGCCCGAGGCTGATCATGGCGATCGTCTGCCACTGCAGCAGCATGTCGATGCTGGCGAAGACGGTGTGCAGCACGGCTTCAGAAATCCGGAAGTTCGGGCAGCGCCACGCCGAGCATGCGGCGGAACACGAGATAGACGACGCCGGGCACGCCGATGGCGACCAGCACGATCGCCGGCCAGGAGCGCGCGCCGTAGAAGAGGCTGAGCACCACGATGACCAGCGCGCTCGCCAGGATGAAGCCGAGCGGCACCAGGATCGCGGCATAGACCACGAACATCGCCACGGTAAAGCCGACGCTGAAATAATTGTGCCGGGTGAGGCCGCGGAAGCCGTTGACCTCGTCGAGCCGGAAGCTCGCGCGCAGATACCAGAGGCCGACGAGCAGGAAGCAGGTCGCCACCACCTGCGGGAAGAAGGCCGGGTCGAGCCCGGCCGAGGACTGGCCGAACAGCACCGGCGGGCGCTCGACCTCGCTCGGAATGACGGCGAACAGGAAAATCGAAAACAGGATGCAGGCGATCGCCAGCACGGTGTTGAAATTCACCCCGCGCTGCCGCGGGTGAGCCGCCTCGCTCCGCACTGGACGTCCTCCCACGCTGCCCCCCTCGCGCGTCGCCGGACCGCGCGCGGGTCGACCATTCTCCCCGCCGCCGCGTCGGGGCCGACTGACGGCCGGGACTTATGCGCGATCATACCTTGTTTTGGCGGCCGGAAAGGCCGGTGGCGGGCCGGTGCACGGGGTTTTTTCAGCACCGCTATCCGGGACATGGGCCGTGACCGGCGCCTTTTCGATCGCGGCCCGCGGTCCGCATGCTGGCCGTCATCGCGATTTCACATCGGCTCTTCTTAATGGCGCATCGGACGATGCGGCCGCCGCAAACGCCGCGCGCGGCGGCGCAACCGCAACTCCTGGGCGATGGCGTTTGGTGGCGCAATCGGGTTGTCTGGGGCCGGAAATAGGCCGGAAACTGCGTCGAGGGTCGCGTGCCGCGCTATTTTTTCCATTTCTCCGACGGCAAACGCCGTTTCAGCGACGGCGTCGGCCAGGACCTGCGCGGCCTCGGCGCCGCGCGCCGGCACGCCGTGCAACAGGTGCGCGAGATCAAGGTGGCGATGTGCGATCCGCACATCCAGGACTTGTCGGCCTGGAGCATGACGGTGGTCGACACGCGCGGCAAAACGGTGTTCGAGGTCGGCTTCGACCTCAAGCCGGGCGGCCGAGCGTAGCCCGCTCAATGCCATTACGCCGAACGGCGAGCGCGGTTGCCCGCGGACTTGGCGCAGGCAACGTAGCGGCTCATTGGCAGCAAGAATATCGGGCGTGCGAGACCAGGGAGAATGGACGAAAAGAACCGCCGGACGGCCTCGTCCGGCGGTTCAGAGCGCGATTGCTGCAACGTTCAGCCGCCGCTCAAGCAGCTCTTGACGTAGCTCGTTTTGGCCGCGCCGCTGAGCTTCTTGCCGTTCTTGCCGATCGCCGAGTCCTCGCAGCACTTCTTCATGAAGCTGGTCTTGGCAGCGCCCGCCAGAGGCTTGCCGTTGCTGCCGACGGCCTTGCTCGCGCAGGATTGTGCAAGCGCCGAGCCGCTGGCGAATACGGCGACGAGTAAAACTAAGGCGAGTTTCTTCATAAGTCGCTCCCCGTAAGTTTGTTGAATTTTTCATTGTACAAGGAAAAAGCCGGTTGCCAATATGACGCGACCGCGCTGCGCCCCCGACCGCCGATAACGCCGGTCACGGAAGGCGATCGACGTGATCGTGTCGAATAGCGCTAAGACAGGGGTGAGAAAATGAAGGCATCCGGTTACCTGACATTGAGTGCCATCGTGGTTGCGTCAGCCGTCATTTTTGCCGGGCCGTCACAGGCGCTGACCATGAAAGAGTGCAGTGCCAAATACAAAGAAGCCCAGAAGGCCGGCACGCTCAAGGGCATGAAGTGGAACGATTTCCGTAAGGCCGAATGCGGCGCAACCGCCAAGTCGACGGCAACGTCGGCGCCGCCATCGGCCGCGAAGCCAAAGGAGAAGGCCAAGGAGAAGCCCAAGGCTCATCCGGCGATGGGACCTGGCAAGGCTGTCTTCCCCACCGCGGTTTCCTCGAAATACTCAAAGGAGTCGGCTGGCAAGGCCCGTATGCATACCTGCCTCGACCAGTACAACGCCAACAAGGCGAGCAACGCCAATGGCGGTCTGAAATGGATCCAGAAGGGTGGCGGCTATTACAGCGAATGCAATAAGCGGTTGAAAGGCTAGCCCGCGCGCCACTAATCTCCTCGGCGACGACCGTTCTCGACAGCCGCGCGGGCGTCGGCAACTGGGCGCCGGCCGAGGAGCTTTTGTCGCGCCTACGATTGCAGCGTGCCGTCGGGGCTTGCCTGGTCGACCGCTGCGGGCAGATGCTGCGACAGGATATTCAGCGCTTCGTCCGTCGACAGGCCTAAACTGGTTGCGATTTTCTGCACATGCTCGTTGCCCAGCGCGGCCTTGAGCTGATCCGGCGTGATCGCCAGATTTTGACCATTGCCGAGCCAAGAGACGACCTGCGCGCCGAGCCCGTTCTGTTGCAGCCGGTTGACGATTCCCTGCAATCCAAAATTCGTTTGCGACAGCGCTGCTGAAATGAGGTTTGGCGCCATGGCCCCGGCTTCCTGGCTGAGAGCCGCCTTGAGTGTGCCGCCAAGCTGATCGAGCAATCCCATGGTTTGACTCCCGTATTCAATTCGCGCCAACCGTTTCAGAGCTGGGACTTTAGCGCCGATAGCTAAATTTGACGAGAGGCATCCTCGCACATCCAGAACCTGTCGGCCTGGACCACGATCGTGGTCGACACAACCGGCCAAGCGGTATTCGCGGTCGGCTTCGACCTCGCGCTGAGCGGCGGGGCCCAAGGTCTCATGTGGGTCTCGTTGCGAATTTCATCAGACCCGTCATAATTAAGACGATTTAGCGGATTGGGTGAGGTCATGCCTCTCTGCGTCCTCTTTCGCGAGAACCCACAAGGCATGATCGTCGGCCCGGACAGAACCGAGCGTGTCGACGAGACGCAAGCGCGCGGCCGCGCCTGTGTCGTGGCGCGGGGTTTTCTGCGTGATTGCGTGACGCGGACACGAACGTGGCGTTTGCATGTTTGCGCCGTCGTCCGACGGCCTTGCCTCGAAGGGCTTATTGCCAGCATCGCGGAGTCGATCGGTCGTCCGCCGCCGGAGATGCGCGCCACCCTCGCGATGGTTTGCGGCCATGGGACGCGAAGCGATGGAGCTGCATCTTGACCAGCAAGCTGTCGGCGCCGGAGCCGATGTCCCTGCCGTGCACGAATGATCAGGGACGTGGCGGCAATGGCCTGCTGGCGGTTTTATCGGAGCAGGCTTTCGCGCTGATCAAGCCGCACCTGCGCCATCGCGAGGTGCACAAAGGCACCACGCTTTGGGGCGCGGACAGCCCGGCCGAGCAAATCTATTTTCCGCAAGAGGGGCTCATTTCGATCACGCTGCCGTGCCAGCAGGGACACCGCATCGAAGTCGGCAGTGTCGGGCGCGAGGGCGCCGCGGGGATTCACGCGTCGTCGTGGCCCGCCCAGACGCCGACGTCGGCGGTCATGCGCATCGGCGGCCAGGTGGCCACCATCGCCGAGGGCGCCTTGCGCGCCGCCATGCGGCAAAACGACGAAATTGAAATGCTTGCCGGATCGAGCATCGACTGGATCCTGCGGCAGGGACAACTCATGGCGGCCTGTAACGCGACGCATGGCGCGGAGGCGCGGCTCTGCCGCTGGCTGCTGCTCGCCGGCGCGCGCGCCGGCAGCGCCATGATCCCGGTGACGCAGGAGGAGATGGCCGGGATGCTCGGCATCCGCCGCACCACCGTTACCTTGCTGGCGAAAGGCCTGCAGGACGCCCGCGTGATCGGCTATTCGCGCGGCAAGCTCGTGATCCGCGACCGCGAGGCGCTCAAGACCGCCGCCTGCGCGTGCCGCGCCGCGCTGGGCGAGGAGCATTGGCCGTCGACGCGGTTGCGCCACGCTCACGGCGGAGGGGCGGGCGCGGCGCCGGCCAAAGACCTCGCGGCGATGGACCCGATGGGTTAGACTGGTGCCATGCATCGACGCCTCGCCACGCTCCTCAGCCTCGTCCTCCTCGGCCTCGCGCTGGCCGGCTGCAGCAAATGCGGCCCGTTCTGGATGGACAGCAGCCCGCACGCCTGCCATTCCGACGCCCCGCGCGGCTGAGCCGCGCCGGCGCCGCGGCCATGGCCGCCGCTGCGGCCGGCCGCAGGGACAGGGGCGAGTGCCCAAAAAAAATGGAATAAATAATCCTAGGACTACTTGACAGCGTCACGCTGCTCAGGTAGGTTTCAGGCACGCTCCACACTTGTGAAAGGCAGACCCCGGCGGCGGAACACTCCGCGCCCGACCGGCGTTGGTCGGATAGCGCGCCGCGCGGTCCGGCCGGGCCGCTTTGGCGCGCGCCAAGCGAGGAAAAGAGAGGTCGCATGCCGCACGTGGAGAACGAACGCATCGTCGAGACGCCCAACGAGGCGCGCGCCGCCGTCACCGGCCACAACGTGCGCTATGTGCTGGTGGCGAGCACCGTCGTCGCCGCGGCGCTCCTGGTCGGGGTGTTTCTCTATTTCTTCGTCTGAGGCGGCGGCCCCGCCGGCGGACGATATCGACACTTTCCAAACGCGCCGCGCCTGCGGCGCGTTTTCGTTTGGGGGAGGTGGACCATGGCGTCCAGAATGGAGATCGCGCCCGAGCTTATCGCCGCGGGGAAGCAGGCCTTCGAGGAAACCGAGACGCCGCAGCGCGAGATTGCCGAAATGATGGGCATCGCGCCGGAGACATTGCGCGCCCGCGCGCGCGAATGGGGTTGGCAGCGCTTCACCCGCCAGCGCCGCGCGCTTTCCATGCTGAAAAGCGTGCGCGCGCCGGCGCGCAACGGCGCGGCGCTCGCCACCGAGCAGCGCGAGGCGCTCGCCCTGCGCATCCAGCAGGTGGTCGAGCGCGAGATGAGCGCGGTCGAGCAACTGCTCGCGCGTGAGGGGGCCGGCGAGGCCGGCGCCCATGCCGACAATGCGCGCGCGCTGGCCGGCATCGCCCGCGCGCTGCGCGAGGTTGCGCTGCTCAACAAACCGGACGACGCCACGCCGCGCCATGAAGCCGAAGACGACCCCATACCCCGCGATATTGACGCGTTCCGAGAGGAGCTTGCACGGCGCATTCACGCGTTTGTCGACGCGCGAGAAGACGGACAAGACGGTGGTGGTGGACTACCTGATCTGGGAGACGCCGGGGCGGATTCATGAACTGATCAACGATTTTCCGGCGCTGGCGCTGCCTCATCAGCGCCCGCCGCGGCTCGCCAATAGCGGCGCCGACTGGACCACCTGGCTGCTGCTCGGCGGGCGCGGCGCCGGCAAGACGCGCGCCGGCGCCGAATGGGTGCGCGCGCTGGCGACGCAGGATGCGCGCGCGCGCATCGCGCTGGTCGGCGGCAGCGAGCACGAGGTGCGCGAGGTGATGATCGAGGGCGTCTCCGGCATCATGGCGGTGCACCGGGCGAGCGACACGTGCCCGCAATGGATTTCCTCGCGGCGGCTGCTGCAATGGCCGAACGGGGCGGTGGCGCAGGCCTTCTCGGCGGAGGAGCCGGAGAGCTTGCGCGGGCCGCAGTTCACCGCCGCCTGGTGCGACGAGCTTGCCAAGTGGCGCCATGCCGATGCGACCTTCGACATGCTGCAGTTCGGGCTGCGCCTTGGCGAGCGGCCGCGGCAGGTGGTGACCACCACGCCGCGGCCGACCGCGCTGATGAAGCGGCTGATGGATGACGCGCGCACGGCGGTGACGCACGCGCCGACCGCCGCCAACGCCTATAACCTGGCGCCGAGTTTCCTCGACGCGGTGCTGTCGCGCTACGCCGACACGCGGCTCGGCCGGCAGGAAATTCTCGGCGAGCTGATCGAGGATCGCGCCGACGCGCTGTGGACGCGGGCGCGGCTCGAGGCCTGTCGCGTCAAGCAGGCGCCGGACTTGCGGCGCGTCGTGGTGGCGGTCGATCCGCCCGGCTCGGCGCGCGCGGGCGCCGACGCCTGCGGGTTGGTGGCGGCGGGGATCGCCGACGACGGCACCATCTATGTGCTCGCCGACGACAGCGCCTCGGGCTTGACGCCGCAGGGCTGGGCCTTGCGGGCGATCGCGCTGTGGCGGCGACTTGCCGCCGACGCGCTGGTGGCGGAGGTCAATTTCGGCGGCGACATGGTGCGTGCGGTGATCGCGGCGGCCGACCGCAGCGTGCCGGTGATGCAGGTGCGCGCGACGCGCGGCAAGCGCACGCGCGCCGAGCCGGTGGCGCAACTCTACGAACAGGGCCGCGTGCGCCATGTCGGCGCCTTCCCGGCGCTGGAGGACGAGATGGCGGACTTCGGCCTCGACGGGCTGTCGGCCGGCCGCTCGCCCGACCGGCTCGACGCGCTGGTCTGGGCGGTGACGGCGCTTAGCTTCGGGGCGAGGGGGGAGCCGCGGGTGAGGGGGCTTTAGCACTGCAACGATTGCAAAGGCGAAACGAATTGCAGCCCACGACTTAGACCGATATCAAGAGTGCCTCAATTTATGTGTGCCTATACTGGAGAGATTCCAGCCAATCGGAAGCGATCGGACTCAATGGGACTTTCACAAATGCATGAATAGTCTTGGGCAATAATAAGGGTAGAGCACATGGACAAAGCAACGGCCTGGAACGCCATAAAGGTCGCGTTTAGATGCGGCGCCGAGTTGCAAGCCCTCTTGCCCATCCTGAAAGATAACTGCACTGCCAGCGAATACAAAGATTTCGCTATCGGGATTGCGCGTGCGGTCGACACTGTTAACGTCGAGCTGATCGATCGCGCTCTGACGGCGCATCCGGAGCTTAGGAACAAGATCGAAGCTGACTTGGCCAAGCTTGGGCGTATCACTTAGAACGTGCGCAAGATGTTAATCAGCACGCGTGTCCCGCACGCACTCCTGCGCAACCTTCGCTGCGCGCAGGCCGCGCCGCACCCGGAGTGCGCGCCGGGCGTCTACACATTCCCCGCGTGCGGATTGATCGCGACGCGGCGGCAGATCATCTCGACCGGCGCGACGGTGCCGGCTTCGAGCGCGGCCAGCGTGTTGGCGATCTTCTGCGGCGCGCTGTCGCCCATGACCAGATGCAGGCCGAAGGGCGGCAGGCCGCCGGCGGCGGCTTTGGCATGGATGGCGCGGAACATCTGGATGGCGATGTCGGCGCGGTTGCGCTCCTTGACCAGCTCGAAGCCGTCGGCGCTGAGCAGCGCGCGGTAGACTTCCGGCGGCTCGAGGAAACTTTCGGCCGCGCGCGAGGCCCAGGGCAGGGGAAACGCCAGCGCGCCGTCGCCGGTGCGCATGACGTCATAGAGCGCGAAGGTGGCATCGGGCTTGAGCACGCGATGCGCCTCGTGAAACAGGTGCGCCTTGTCGGCGATGTTCATGCCGACGTGCTGCATATAGGCGGCGTCGAAACTCGCGTCTGGGAAGGGCAGCTTGAGCGCGCTCGCCACCCGGTACTGCACCTGGCCGTCGAGCGCGACGCGGCGCGACAGCGCGCCGGCGGTGATGACGTATTCCTCGCTGAGATCGACGCCGGTGACGCGGCAGTCATAGTTCTGCGCGAAGAAGCGCGACGGCCCGCCGAGGCCGCAGCCGATATCGAGCAGATGCATGCCGGCAACCGGCGCGATTTCGGCGGCGAGGTCGACGGTCGCGTGGCGGCCGGCAATATGGAATTCATCGGCCGCGGCGAGGTCGTCGGCCGTGAGATGGTCGGGATCCTTGCCGGCGGCCACGAGGCCGGCCAGCAGCGCCTGCTCCAGCGAGCCGTGGTGGTAATGCGCGATGATTTCCTGGTCGATGCTCATGACAGGGGCCTCGCGTTGCTCGATTGCCGGATGACGGCCGTGCCCCCTCTGCCCGCACAAAGCGTAGCAGGGCGGCAACGCGAGGATCAACCGAGAAAAAAGCCGATGGCCGCGCCGGCAGAAACGGACCCGCGCCGTGTCGCGCGTGTGATGACTAGCGCCGCTTCTTGCGCTTGGCCGACTTCGCCTTGCTCTTGCCGGCCGCCTTCTTCGCCGCGGGCTTCGATGCCGGCAGTTTGAGCACCGTCTCGCCGGACACCGGATCGGTGACGCCGAGGCCTTGCCCGAGATCCTCGAGGTGCTCGCGGAACGAATCGAGGATCGCGATCATCTGCGGCCGCGCATTGGCGAGGCGCTTGAAGTTTGCCCATTCGCCGACGACGCAGAAGGTGCGCTCGCCGGTCTTGAACAGCGCGCCGCCGCGGAAGCCCGCGAAGGGACGCTTGAAGCCGCGATGCGCGTCGATGAATTGCTGCTCGTGACCCGGCTTCACGCGGAAACGCACGATATTGAATGCGGTCATGTCGCCCTCCCAGAACGGCGCGGCGGAGCGAGCCGCCGGCGCGTCGGGCGAAATCCTAGCGGCGGCGCGTGCCGCGGCAAGGTATCGCGCCCGTTGCATAAAGACCGCATAACCAAAAGGTAAGCGACGCTGCCGCAGTTGAAGACGCGCTCACTTTCGTTTCAGCAAGTTCTCCGCTGCCTCCGGCACGACGCCCTGGCCGGGTTGGGCGGCCATGTCGCTCGATTCGGATGAAAGATCGCCTTCGGCTTCGGTTGCGGCACTGGTTTCCTCGGACGGCGTTTCGCGCGCCGGCGCGGCCGGCGCTGCTGGCGCGGTCGCCGCGCCGGCAAATCGCGCGAGCGGAACACCCTTCGGGAAGATGACCTCGCGCGCGGCGTCCGGCAATTCGACGCCGTTCTTCAGGAGACAGTTCTTGGTGAGCCGCATGAGCGCGGAGTTGATCTTGGCCGGCGAATATGTGGCGCTGTCGAACCAGTAGGTGACGCACAGGTTGACGGTTGCAGCGCCGAGCTCGTCCACGAGCACGAGCGGTTCGGGCACATCGAGCACGGCTGGATGCTGCTTGAGGACGCCGGCAATCAAGGTCTGCGCCTGGGTCGCCGAGGAATCGTAGGCGATGCCGACGGTGAATTCGGCGCGGCGGCTCTTGATGCTGCTGTAGTTTTTTATCGTGCTCTTGTAGACGGTCGCATTGGGGATCTGCACGTGGTTGCCGTCGAGCGTGAGCAGCACGGTGCTGCGCGTGTTGAGGTTCTGCACGATGCCGGTCTGGCCAGCGACCTCGATCAAATCGCCGCCGCTGAAGGGATTGCGGACGCTGAGCAACAGGCTGGCGAGGAAATTTTCGGCGATGTCGCGGAAGGCAAAGCCGATGATGACGCCGGCCAGTCCGGTGCCGCCGAGCACGGTGAGCGCGAGCCGCGTGAGGCCGGCGACCTGAAGCACGAAATAAAGCCCAAGCAGAAAGACGGGGATCGTGAAGGCACGCACCACGACGTTAAACAGCAGTGGCGAGTCGATGCGGCCGGTGAAGAAGCGGCGCGCCACGGCGCCGGTCAGCCGCGCCATGAGCCAGGTGGCAAACCCTATGACGATAACGAGCACGGCGAGCGGCCAGGCCTGCACCGTGCGACGATAAAGGCGCGCCACCTCGCCGCCGGCGCGACCGAATGTCGATCCAACATCGGCTTTGACCTCGATCCGGTTGACGACGGCGACCGTGCCTTGGGTGTTTTGCGCGAGATCGCCGGCCCAATTGCGGTAATCCGCGCTTGTGGTCGTGCCGTCGAGGAAGACGACGCCGTCGCGCACCGACACGCGCGGCGCCTCGAACCAGCCGGTGGCCCGCATGATACGGGTGAGGCGCCCGGCGATCTCGGCATCCGCCGCCGCCGGTACCACCGTCACCGGCTGCCTGGGCGAGGCGGGCTGCTCGACGGAGGGTCGCGGCGCGGATTGCTGCGCGCCAGCGGAATAAGCCGACAATGATACCAGGAATACGGCAGCAAGCAGAACGCCCAGCCTACCGCAGGAAGATGCCATACGCATTCAACGCGCCGCGCACGGCTATGTTCCACCGGTGGTTCGGCTCGCAGGGCGCGCTTTGCCGATAAGAGGATGGCGGTATGTTCGATCGACTGCGCAAACGTCTCATCGCTCCTGAGTCCAAGGCCTCGCGCGCCGCGCGCCTGATCGCCTTCGAATCCGGGGGACGCGCGCGCTGGACGCCGCGCGACTATGCGGCGCTCGCGCGCGAAGGCTATGCCAAGAACGCCATCGTGTATCGCGCGGTGCGGCTGATCGCCGAGGCGATCGGCTCGCTCAACTTCCTGCTGTATGAAGGCGCGACCGAGCACGACACGCATCCGCTGCTCGATCTGCTTGCTAGGCCCAATCCGCGCCAGGACGGCGCCGCGCTGATGGAAAGCATCGCCGCCTATCTCTTGCTCGCCGGCAATGCCTATGTCGAGGCGGTGGCGATCGCCGGCGAAAGCGGCGGGGCGGTGCGCGAGCTCTATGCGCTCAGGCCCGACCGCATGAAGGTGGTGCCGGGGCCGGACGGCTGGCCGCAGGCTTATGACTATACGGTCAACGGCGCGGCGGTGCGCTTCGACCAAAGCGCGGCGCAGCCGCCGATCCTGCAGCTTACGCTGTTCAATCCGGTCGACGATTATTACGGCCTCAGCCCGCTCGAGGCGGCGGCGACCGCGGTCGACACGCATAACGCCGCGGCGACATGGAATAAGGCGTTGCTCGACAATGCGGCGCGGCCCTCCGGCGCGCTGGTCTATGCCGGGCCGGACGGGCTGATCCTCGCCGACCAGCAGTTCGAGCGGCTGAAGAAGGAGCTCGAGCTGCAATATCAGGGCTCGGCCAATGCCGGGCGGCCGCTGCTCTTGGAAGGTGGGCTCGACTGGAAGCCGATGTCGCTTTCGCCCAAGGACATGGACTTCATGGAGGCCAAGCACGCGGCGGCGCGCGAGATCGCGCTCGCCTTCGGCGTGCCGCCGATGCTGTTGGCGATCCCCGGCGACAACACCTATTCGAACTATCAGGAGGCGAACCGGGTGTTCTGGCGCCAGAGCGTGCTGCCGCTGGCCGCGCGCATCGGGGCTGCGTTGACGCAGTGGCTGTCGCCGAGCTTCGGCGAAGGGCTGACGCTCGCCGTCGACACCGACCGCATCGAGGCGCTGAGCCCCGACCGCGCGGCGCTGTGGGAGCGCGTCACCAAGGCGCCGTTCCTCACGGTGAACGAGAAGCGCGCCGCCACCGGCTATGGCGCGGTGGCGGGCGGCGATGTGCTGGGGTGAATCAATTGTCATTCCGGGACGGCGCGAAGCGCCGGGCCCGGAATCCAGAGCCATCTCCGCCGTGTGGTGCTCTGGATTCCGGGTTCGCGGGCGTCGCCCGCGCCCCGGAATGACCATTCAGATGGTGGCTAGCGCCCCGGCTTGGCCGCGGCCTTTTGCATCGGAAAGCGGTCGACGCCGCTGAAGGTCGGATCGAGGCAGCCGGCGATGACAGCGGAATAGTCGGCGCTGCCGGCGCGGATGTCGCTCATGCAGGTGTCCGGCTTGTAATGTTCGGTGAACCTGAAATCGCCGTCGGCATCGCTCTTGGTCTTGTATTTGTCGTCGAGCGTGACCGTGTGATTGGGCTCGGTCTGGCCGGCAATGATCAGCTTGCCGTCGACGTAGCGCGATTCATTGATCCGGATATCGGCCGCCGCCGTGCTGACACCGGCAAGCAGCAAGAGGCAGGCGAAGAACCATCGCATCGTCGTCTCCAAGCGATGAGGTCGTCGCCCGCTTCCTCTACTTAAGCCCGGACGGGCCGACCCGCAATATCCGCCCGCGCGCGAACCGCCATGACAGAGCTGATCGACACCTTCATCGCGCGCGGCGACCTCGCGCACCTGGCGCTGTTCCTGTGGGCGAGCGCGGCGAGCGCGCTTTCCTGGTTCGCGCTCAAGGAGCTCGCGGCGGCGAGCCGGCGCTTCGACGATTTCGTGCGCGAGCTCGCGCGCTTCAACGACCATTTCGGAGGCCATTGATGGATACGCTGCATAGTGTGTTGCGCTCGTTCCGGCGCGAGACCAAGGCGCGCCGCGATCACCTCGACGTGTTCCGCGAATTCCTCGCGCATCTCGACCGCGCCGGCCGCCGACGCCCGGCCGCCGCGCGCACGAGCAAGGGCGCCAAGGGCCGCGACAAGCGCGGCAGGCGCTGAGGCGCAACGGGCTCCTTTTCCCTCTCCCCGCCTGCGGGGAGAGGGTGGCGAGCGCCGAAAGGCGCGCGCCGGGTGAGGGGGCCTCTCCGATCATCAAGCAAGCGCCCCTCACCCGACTACCTCGCTTCGCTCGGTAGTCGACCTCTCCCCGCAAGCGGGGAGAGGTGAAGGAAGAACCATGCTCGCACCCCAATCCGAACCGACCGTCGCCTCCGTCTTCGCGCCGCGCACGCGCATCGACCCGGACGGCACGGTGGAAGGCTATGCCAGCCTGTTCGGCGAGATCGACGCGGCGCGCGACATGGTGTTGCGCGGCGCCTTCGCCGCGACGCTGCGCACGCGTGGCGTCAACCGCGTGCCCATGCTGTTCCAGCACGATCCGGCCGAGCCGGTCGGCATCTGGCTGGAGCTGCGCGAGGACGCGCGCGGTCTTTATGCGCGCGGCCGGCTGATCCCCGAGGTGGCGCGCGGGCGCGAGCTCTTGGCGCTGCTGCGCGCCGGCGCCATCGACGGGCTGTCGATCGGCTTTCGCACGGTGAAGGGCAACATCGATCCGAGGACGCGCGTGCGCCGGCTGGTCGCGGTCGACCTGTGGGAGATTTCCATCGTCACCTTTCCGCTGCTCGCGGGGGCGCGCGTGCGCGCGGTGAAGCAGGCGAACTCCCCGCCGGTGCTGTCACATGCGCGCACGCGCGCCGAGCGGGAATGGGCGGGGGTGGTTGGGATGGCGAGCGAAGCGGAGACGCGGGCAACGCCTATGCCGCGCTGGCGGCCGAGCAATAGTGGCAGGTGTTCCGGCCGACTGCGCGCCTGGCGGGGCTGAGCGATGTCAACCGCCACCCCTGACGATATTGCGGCGCAGGCAGCAACCTCGCCGAAAATACCAAGATTTCTACCTTGGGAATCGTATCCCCATTTTCGCAATCTTATGGTTGTGCCATTCTGCCCTCGGGGAGTCGCGTCCTAGGGGGCTATGAAATGCCGCTAAGCGAGCATGAACGGCAAGTGTTGCTGTTCAACCTACACACTGAGATGGTGCCATTAGAAGCCAAGCCAGGGATGACCATGGTTGAGGTCATCGCGATGTTGAAAAAATTTTTGATTCAGGCGATGCCCATATGCGGATTGGCGAACACCTTTCTGATGAGGATCAAGAGCCAGATGGCGCGCGGTCTGAAGAGGGAAAAAATGTCATATTGATTAGAAAAATGGCGGTGGATCGCAATGGTATTGCGACAATTTTACTACATCATGGCGATGCTGCCGCCTCGGACCCGGCGCTGATAGAGATGAAAAGGGGAAAAATCAGAACAGCCGGAAAAACAGAGGATGAAGGGGTAGCGCACGCAGCACATTTGATGATCTCAACGCAGAGGCATTTGTCAATAAGTGGGCAGTCCCGCGCTCTTTTAGAGCGCGTTCCTAATCTTGGTCGTTCAACAGTAATTGCATTCATTAATCGCCTCCTCCGTGAACGAGCAAGCTACGAAGTTATGGAATATAAAGATAAAAAAACTAAACGCGGCCGAAGATGTCATCCGAAACTGAATGCACAGCAGCAGCTCTCTCATCGATTGCGGACCGATTTAGAAGCGGGGAAGTTAAGTCACATTGAGTTTGTGACTCGTCACGTTCAGGGTGGATTAGAAGAGCCAAATATTATAATTCCGGTTACGCAAACTATTTCTCACAAGATTGTTAACTCACCTACTGGGCAGAGAGCATTTGACTTACTCGAGCGAGCGAAATCATTTGCTCGCAAGCATAATTATGAAGAAATGCAAATCCGCTTTCGTCAGACCGATACGGATCAGAACCTTTCACCGCGTTTCGCTACCGATATTGCTGACGCCAAAGACGCGGTTTACTCGCGATATGAGGTGCTTCGCGCCTTCACGGATCCATTGGAGCAATGCCCGCTAGATACCGTACCAGAGCTTCGGGCCAAAATGGTCGGCCTGTTTGATGATGCGGACCTTTGGAAATGAACTGGATTTTAGTCAAAGGACAAACGCCGGCGTGGAGGCGGCTCATAGCGCCCTTCCGTTATCTAGCTATTCGTCATGTAATGAAGCCCCGTTTTGACTGGGGATGGCCGATCATCTTGACGGCGATCACAATGGCTGTATTTTGGCTCTTGCCAGTGAAACCAGAAATTCTTGGCGACACCGGATTTCTGAAGGGTGTGCGTGATCTCATTGCTCTTCTCGCCGCGTTTTTTGTCGTCGCGCTAGCAACGGTCGCGACATTTTCACGCGAATCCCTTGATCGTCCGATGCAAGGCACGACGCCCACTCTGGCAGGCCGACAATTGTCCCGTCGAGAATTTGTTTGTTATCTTTTTGGGTATCTCGCTGTTTTGTCGTTCGTTCTGTTTCTTGCGGCCGTCGCGGCGCAAATAATTACACCAAGTCTCAGATTAGAATTGTCGATCACGGCATTATGGTGGGTCAAGGCAATTTCCGGAACAGTATTTGCGTTTGGATTTTGGAATATGTTTGTCACGACACTTTTTGGAATTTATTTTTTGGTAGAACGCGTCCATCTCGATACGCCCGCAGATGGAACCCCAGTTCAGCCTCATAGCGAGCCGCCTGCTGCGCGTCGCCGCGACGCCGCTTAACGTGGCGCTGCATCTTCTAAATTGCCTCAAGGCGGACAACCGCAGACGATGCATGCGGGCGATGGCTTTTGGATGTTTGAGCAGGAATCTCTAATTCGGTTCATCTAATTCACAGGAAAAATCTGTGTCCTCGCCGGCCTTTGGGCCGGCGATTTTGTTTCGGGTGGCGCCCAATCAACACACTCATCCACAAGGAGAACCTCATGGATATCGACACCACCACCGATCTCGAAACCAAGGCCGGCATTCCGCACGATGCCGTGGTCACGCATGGCGAGATGATGCGCGCCTTCGAGGCGTTCAAGGAGGCGAACGACGAGCGGCTCGAAAAGCGCGACGCCGACGTCGTGCTGGAGGAGAAGCTCGCGCGCATCAACGCGACCATCGACGCGCAGGCGCGCCGCCTCGACGAGGTCACGCTGAAGTCGGCGCGGCCGGCGCTCGGCGCCGAGCGCAACGCGCGAACGCAGGCCGCCGCGCTCGAGCACAAGGCCGCTTTCGAATCCTACGTGCGCGCCGGCGAAACCGGCGGGTTGCGCGCGCTCGAAGTGAAGGCCATGTCGGTCGGCTCCTCGACCGACGGCGGCTATCTGGTGCCGCCGGAGGTCGAGAGCATGATCGGCCAGCGGCTCACCGCCATCTCGCCGATCCGCGCCATCGCCGGCGTGCGCACCATCTCCGGCAATGTCTACAAGAAGCCGTTCATGACCGCCGGCCCCGCCGTCGGCTGGGTGGGCGAGACCGACGCGCGCACGCAGACCACCTCGCCAGTGCTCGACGAACTGTCGTTCCCGGCGATGGAGCTCTATGCGATGCCGGCGGCGACGGCGACGCTGCTCGAGGATTCGGCGGTCAATATCGACCAGTGGATCGCGCAGGAGGTGGAGCAGGTGTTCGCCGCGCAGGAAGGCACGGCCTTCGTGACCGGCGACGGCTCTAACAAGCCGAAGGGCTTCCTCGCCTACACCACGGTGGCCAATGCCTCGTGGACGTGGGGCAATATCGGCTATGTGGCGAGCGGGGCGGCCGGCGCCTTCCCGGCGTCGAACCCCTCCGACGTGCTGGTCGACCTCGTCTATGCGGTGAAGGCCGGCTACCGGCAGAACGGCGTCTTCGTCATGAACCGCAAGACGCAGAGCGTGATCCGCAAGTTCAAGGACACCACCGGCGCTTACTTGTGGCAGCCGCCGGCGGTGGCGGGGGGCAAGGCCTCGCTGATGACCTTCCCGGTGATCGAGGCCGAGGACATGCCGGATATCGCGGCCAATGCGCTGTCGATCGCCTTCGGCGATTTCTCCCGCGGCTACCTGGTGGTCGACCGCGCCGGCGTCACCGTGCTGCGCGATCCCTATACGGCGAAGCCCTATGTGCTGTTCTACACGACCAAGCGCGTGGGCGGCGGCGTGCAGGACTTCGACGCCATCAAGGTGATGAAGTTCGCGGCGAGTTGAGGGCGCACGCGTGCCCACCCTCTCCCCTTGTGGGAGAGGGTGGTCCTCAGCTCGTAGGGTGGGTTAGGCGCGGCCCCGCCGGAGCCCGCGGGGCGAAGGCGGAAGCGCCGTAACCCGCCAATGGACTCGCGGAAGATTCGGCCGGTGGGTTACCGCCTTCGGCGCTAACCCACCCTATGGCGCTACGGCGCTGGAAGACGAGATTTGCGAGGGGCTGACGTCGGGGAGATCGCTCGACCACCTCGACGCGCTGGTGTGGGTGATGACGGCGCTGAGCGTCTTGGCGCGAAGCGGGCCGCGCATCCGGGCGCTCTTCGACGAGCGGCATGTGGAGCCGTGGATGTTTCGTAGCTAGCACATAAAATATCTTGTGGAACGCAATCCACACGCTACGATCTCGCACAACAAGAGCTGCTGACTTAGCCATGGCAAGCGGAGCTGGAAATGGGGCCCGTAAAATGAAAATTCTTGCTGGCGCAATCGTTACGCTCATCCTCGGCAATTTTATTGCATGCCCGGCGTATGCCGACTGCACGCCAAGTAATGATGAACAAGCGATCTGGGACGCAATCAAAAACTCCGACAATCCTGGAGATTTTTTTGCCTACCTCAATCAATATCCGAATGGATGTTTTCGGCCGGTTGCAAAGTTTCGCTTCGCAGCCTTGGTCCCCCCGAAAATGCCCATTATCATAAGGACGCTGTGGGGAGAGAGTAGCGACAGCGTTTGGATCCAACACGTCAACGGGGCTGCTACCAACCAGATCAATCTGAGGTCCACTTACGATCAGCAAAAAATGCGATTGCAGTACCGATGTGATGCAGGCGGCGTAGGTCTTACAGGTTGGTATGACGACGGACAGACGTGTCCGACACCCCCGCGCGACCTGATTCAAGGCTTTTCCGTGCGGATGCTCGGTCCTTGGGCCCCTTACTATGACCTGACATTAGAATGCGGCACCCACATGTATAACAATGCCGATGAGCGGCAATTTATTGCTCACGACGGAGAGTGGTGCGGTAATCATGCCGGCGATGGTCAGCGGTGGGTCTATAGATTTCGGCTCTCAATTACTAGAAAGGTGTTCAATTAAGACCCCGCGCGTGCCGCGACCGCCGAGATTTGAAGCGAAGTTACTTGCCGCTGGAATATCAGTTCGTGCGCTTTTAAGCTCGGAAATTGTCAGACTGTTGGAGGAACGCCTATGGTCGCAAACTACGGCGCGACCGGCGAACCGAACCTGCGCGCCGTCTCCTCGATCCATCCGCGGTAGAGCGCGATCGGCGTGACGCCGGTCAAGCCGCCGCAGCCGGCGCTCATGTTCGGCCCGGTCGACCAGCTCACCACGCCGATCAGCGCGTTGCCCTCGAACACCGGCGCGCCGGAATCGCCGGTGCAGGCGCCTTGACCGGCGCGCGTGCCGCCGGTCGCCGGATCGACCAGGCGGATCTGCAGATTGCCGGGACGGCCGGTGACCGCGAGGCGCGCGACGCGCAGCACGCCGCCGGTCTTACCGTCGCCGCGCACGGCGAGGCCGTAGCCGAAGACGCTGAGCGTGGCGCCGACTTTCGGCGTCGGCATGCGGCCGAGATGCGCCGGCAGGATCGCGTCGGGCAGGGGCTTTGCCATCTTCATCAGCGCCACGTCGGCGGTGGCGCGGTGCGCGAGCAGCGTTCGCATATTGAACTGCGGATGGCGCGCGACCGCGGCGACGTCGAGCAGCTCGGGGCGGTGCGCCGCATCGAATTCGACCAGCTTGTAGTGGGTGTCGGCGGCGATGCAGTGGCCGGCGGTCAGCACCAGGTCGCGCGTAATCGCCGCGCCGGTGCAGAAGGTGCCGTGCGAGCCGACGATCATCACGGCGTGGCGGCCGCCGGGCAGGGCGGACGGCGCATGGCCGGTGATGGCGAGCGCCGGGGCGCAGACAAGGAACGCGGCGAGGGCGGCGAGGAGGCGGTGCATGCGTGCCGTTGAGCCTTGCCGCCGCCGATTTGTCAATGACGCGCGGCAGTCGTCCCGGACAAGCGAGCGATGGCGAGCGCGAGCCGGGACCCAGTAACCCCGGTCGGCGCGACGCGGACAGACAGGGATTACGGGGTCCCCGCTTTCGCGGGAACGACAGCCTTTCAATCCAGAGAACACAGCCATGGCCTCACTCCTGCTCACGCCGCCGGCGCTCGAGCCGCTCACGCTCGACGAGGCGAAAGCCTATCTGCGCGTCGACACCGCCGCCGATGACGACCTGATCGCAGCGCTGATCGCCGGCGCGCGCATCCATGTCGAGGCGCAGACGCGGCGCGCGCTGATCACGCAGAGCTGGCGCTTGGTGCTCGACGCCTGGCCGGAAGACGGCCGCAACCCGGTGTGGCCGGCGCCGCTGCAGGCGCTCGCCGCCGCCCGCGTCTACGATCTCGACAACATTGCGCATGCCGTCGACACGCAAGCTTTCGTGGCGGATCTCGCAACCTCTGCGCTCATCGTCGCGCCCTGGGCGCTGGCGCAGCCGCAACGCCTCGGCGCCGGCATCGAACTCGACGTGACCTGCGGTTATGGCGATGCGGCGACCGACGTGCCGGAGCCGTTGCGCCAGGCGATCCGTCTGTTGGTCGCGCACTGGTACGAGAACCGCGGGCTCATCGCGGCCGGCACGACCAGCGTCGCGCCGATGCCGGAAGCCGTGGCGGCGCTGCTCGCGCCTTACCGCATGGTGTCGCTGTGAGCGCGCCGGTGACAAACCCCGGCGCTCTCGATCGGCGGCTGACGCTGCTGGCGCCGGTCGAGGTCGACGACGGGGCAGGCGGCGTCACCCGCAGCTATCAGACGGCGGCGACGCTCTGGGCCAAGGTCGCGCCGCTGTCGGCCGCGGCCAATGTTGCCGCCGACAGCCTCGGCGCCGCGCTGCGCTATTCGATCGTGGTGCGCTACCGCGATGACGTCACCACGCGGCATCGCTTGCAGGACGGCGCGCAGCTTTATCGCGTCGTTGCCGCGCGTGCGAGCGCCGACCGCCGCTTCCTCGTGATCGACGCCGAGGCGCGCGAGGATTGACGTGACCTTCCCCCTCCAGGGGAGGGTCAAGCGAGTTCGCTGAGAGATCGAACACATGCCCACTGCCGCTTCCGCCGCGCTGCGCGCCGCCATCCACGACGCGCTGATCGCCGACACCGCGCTCACCGGCCTGCTCGGCGGGCCGAAGGTCTATGACGAGCCGCCACGCAACGCCGCCTTTCCCTACGTCACGCTGGGCGAGACGCGCATCGCCGATTTCTCCACCGACGCCGACGGCGGCGAGGAGCACCAGATGACGCTGCACGCCTGGTCGCGCCAGGGCGGCCCGCGCGAGGCGCATCTGATCGCCGGCGCGCTGCTGCAGGCGCTGGACGACGCGCCGCTGGCGCTCACCGACCATGCGCTGGTCAATCTGCGCTTCTCGCTCGCCGACATCCGCCGCGAGGCCGACGGGCGCACCTATCACGCGCTGGTGCGCTTTCGCGCGGTGACCGAGCCGACCTAACGCAAAAGGACAGGACAATGACCGCGCAAAAAGGCAAGGACCTGCTCATCAAGATTTCCGACGGCGCCGGCGGTTTCACCACCGTGGCCGGCCTGCGCACGCGGCGGCTCGCCTTCAATGCCGAGATCGTCGACGTGACCAACTCGGAATCGGCAAATCGTTGGCGCGAGCTGCTCGACGGCGCCGGCGTCAAGCGCGCCTCGGTCACCGGTCGCGGCCTGTTCAAGGATGCGGCGAGCGACGGGCTGATGCGGCAGACTTTCTTCGACGGCACCGTCGTCGATTACCAGATCGTCATCCCGAGCTTCGGCACGGTGCAGGGACCGTTCCAGATCACCGATCTGGAATTTTCCGGCGAGCACAATGGCGAGGTGATCTACGATCTCACCTTTAAATCGGCGGGCGAGATGACGTTTGCGGCCATGTAGCTTTATCCCTCCCCCGCTTGCGGGGGAGGGTGGCCCGCCAAAGCGCGTAAGCGCGCCGGCGGGCCGGGTGGGGGATGTCGCAATGTTAATCCCACCCGGCCGCTCGCTGACGCTCGCGTCCACCCTCCCCTTGCGGGGGAGGGATAAGAAAGAAATGCCATGCCCAACCATCACCGCGGCGAGATCGAGGCCGAGCTCGGCGGCGTGCGGCGCACGCTGGTGCTCACGCTCGGCGCGCTGGCCGAGCTGGAAAGCGCCTTCGGCGCCGACGACCTCATGGCGCTCACCGAGCGTTTTTCGTCCGGGCGTCTGAAGGCGCGCGATCTGACGCGCATCATCGGCGCGGGCTTGCGCGGGGCGGGCGACGCGGTCACCGACGAAGAGGTGGCGGCGATGAACGTCGAAGGCGGCGCGCAGGGCTATGTGCGCATCGCCGCCGAATTGATCCAGGCAACCTTCGGCGCATGAGCGCGCGCATGCAGCCGTTTCCGTGGAAGCAGGCGATCGGCTTCGGCCTCGGCGTGTTGCGGCTTGCGCCGGACACCTTCTGGCGCATGACTCCGCGCGAATTGGCCTACGCCATCGAGGCGGTGAGCGGCCGCGGCACGCCGCTCGACCGCGCCGGGCTCGATCAACTCATGCGGAGCTATCCCGATGACCTTCGTTGACCCCGGCAGCGGCGCGAGTTCGGCCGCGAACGATTTCACCACCACCATCGATGCGCTGGTCGCCAAGACCGACAGTCTCGGCATCAGCGCCGGTACTTTCGCCAAGGCCATGACCAAGGCCTTCACCGACGCGACCGCGGGCGGCAAGAAGTTCGACGACGTGCTCAAATCGACGGCGCTGCGCCTGTCGAACCTGGCGGTGACGCAGGCGTTCAAGCCGCTGGCGAAAGATCTGGGCAAGGGTCTCGAGGCGGTGTTCAACGGCCTGTTCGGCGGCGGGGTGTCCGCCAATGCCGCGGGCGCGGTCAAGCCGTTCGCGAGCGGCGGCGTCATCGGCACGCCGACCTATTTTCCGCTGTCGAGCGGCGGGCTCGGACTTGCTGGCGAGGCGGGACCGGAGGCGATCGTGCCGCTGACGCGCGGCGCCGACGGCCAGCTCGGCGTCAGCCTCGCCGGCGGCGCGGCGCCGGCCAATATCACCGTGCAGATCGCGACGCCTGATGTCGGCAGCTTCCGCCGCTCCGAGGCCTTTATCAGCGGCCAGGTCGCCCGCGCCGTCGCGCGCGGCCAACGGAATCTCTAGATGAGCGCCTTTCACGAAGTCCTGTTCCCGCTCGACATCTCGCTCAAGAGCGCGGGCGGGCCGGAGCGGCGCACCGACGTGGTCGTGCTCGGCTCGGGCGCCGAGGAGCGCAACGCGCGCTGGGCCCATTCGCGCCGCCGCTATGACGCGGGCTACGGCGTGAAGACCTTCGAGGCGCTGTCGCAGGTGATCGCCTTCTTCGAGGAGCGGCGCGGCAGGCTTTACGGCTTCCGCTGGCGCGACCGGCTCGACCATTCCTCGGCGGCGCCCGACGCGACGGTCGCCGCCACCGACCAGGTGATCGGCACCGGCGACGGCAGCACGGCAGCGTTCGCGCTGGTGAAGACCTACGGCACGGTTTACGCGCCCTATCAGCGCGCGATCGTCAAGCCGGTGGCCGGTAGCGTGCGGGTGGCGGTTGCCGGGGTCGAGGCGGTGGAAGGAACGGATTTCACCGTCGATGCGGCGAGCGGCATGGTGACGTTTCTTGCCGGTCACATTCCGGCGAGCGGGGCGACGGTGAGCGCCGGTTTCCTGTTCGACGTGCCGGTGCGCTTCGACACCGACTATCTCGAAGTCGACGTGTCCGCCTTCGCCGCCGGCACGATCCTGAAGATTCCGCTGCTGGAGATCAAAGCGTAGCGGCGGGACCGGTCACACCAGAAGATCAAGCGGCACCTTGAGCGCCTCGGCGACCTTTTTCAAAGCTGCTGCCGTACCTTTGCGGCGATCGTTTTCGAGATCGGAAAGATAGCCTTGGCCGATGCCGGCCGCGGCTGCGAGACTGAGCTGGGTCATCGCGCGCCATTCGCGCAGGACGCGGATCGCGTTTTCGCCACCGGTAAGGCGATCGACGACCTCTTTGGGAATCAGCGGCGCGCCGGCAGCAATCTCTTTGCGCGCGCGCGTCACCAGGCGCGCCGTGCCGCGATCCTCATCGGCTTCGGTGGCCTTGGCCAGCAGCGTCTCATAGTCGCGGCGAGGGAGGATGGCGACCTCGCCTTTGTTGGTCTTCTTGAAACGTACATTCATGGTGTTTGGCTCTCAGTCATAGATTTCTCGGCGGTTGCCGACCGCGACAACGGCGATCGAGGCCGCTTCCTCGATGAAGATCACGCGCCAATCGCCCACGCGGAGTCGACAGCCGGCGCGGCCTTTGAGCCGTTTCACGTCGCCCAACCCGTTCGCCGCATAGGCGGTCAGCTTGGCGTCGATCCGCCTGCGGACGTCCGCCGACAATTTGAGCCACTGGCGGGTCGCCGCCGGCGTGAAGGTGATCGCCTTCATGGCGGCATTATCGCAGATAGCGATAACCGGTCAAGGCCATCGCGAGAGGCCAAGGGGAAGATCATGCGCAGCATTCCCGCCGCCCTGCAGGACAAGCTCGACGGCGGTGTCACCACGCTGTGCCGCTGCTGGCTGATCACGCGCAATGACGGCGTGACGCAGGGCTTCACCGATCATGACGCGGACATCGTGATCGATGGCGTGACCTGCCGCGCCGGCAGCGGGCTCGACGCCAGCGAGGCGACGCAGAATTTCGGCACGGCGGTCGATACGTCGGAATTCTCCGGCGCGCTGGCGGACGATTCGCTGAACGAGGACGATCTCGCCGCCGGGCGCTATGACGGCGCCGCGGTCGCGCTGTGGCTCGTCGACTGGAGCGAGCCCGCATTGCGCGTGCGGTTCGCGCAAGGGACGCTGGGCGAGGTCAAGCGCGAGGGGCTTGCCTTCACCGCCGAGCTGCGCGGTTTGAGTCAGGTGCTCGCCGCGGATACCGGGCGGCTTTTTGCGACGGCCTGTTCGGCCGATCTCGGCGATACGCGCTGCAAGATCGATCTCGGCAATACCGCCTTCTTCGGTAGCGGGACGGTGACGGCGGTCATCGCCGCCTCGAGCATCACCGTCAGCGGGCTCGACGCATTCGACGACGGCTGGTTCACCGCCGGCAAGCTCACCTTCACCGGCGGCGCCAATGACGGGCTGTCGGTCGAGGTGAAGACGCATGTCAACGGTGGCACGGTCACGCTCGATCTCTGGCAGGCGATGCCGCAGGCGATCGCCGAAGGCGATACGTTCACCGTCACCGCCGGCTGCGACAAGCGGTTCGCCACCTGCCGCGACAAGTTCGCCAATGTGGTGAACTACCGCGGCTTCCCGCACATCCCCGGCAACGATTTCATCGTCAGCTATCCGGTCGCGGGCGATGCGAAGAACGACGGCTCGAGCCTGCAATCTTAACCGTCATTCCGGGACGCGGGCGTCGACTCGCGCACGTCGTGCGCGCCCCGGAATGACAGACGTGTGTGCATGAACATGAATCTCACCCGCACCGACATCGTTGCGGAGGCGCGCGGCTGGATCGGCACGCCCTATCGGCATCAGGCGTCGCTCAAGGGCGTCGGCTGCGATTGCCTCGGGCTGGTGCGCGGGGTCTGGCGCGCGGTGATCGGCGAAGAGCCGGAGCCGGCGCCGCCGTATACGCCCGACTGGGCCGAGGCGGGCGGCCGCGAAACCCTGGCGCAAGCGGCGGGACGTCATCTGATCGCGGTGCCGCTTGAAGGTTTTGCACCCGGCGACGTGCTGCTGTTCCGCTGGCGCAAAAGTTTGCCGGCCAAGCATGCCGCCATCGTCACCGCGCCGGATCTGATGGTGCACGCGCATGACGGCGCCGCCGTCGCCGAAGTCGCGATCGCGCCGTGGTGGCGGCGCCGGCTCGCCTATGCGTTCCGTTTTCCGGGCGTTGAATAGATAGCGCCGCCGCAATCTCTCTTTCCCGCTCCCACAAGGGGAGACGGGAAGCGAGCGCGCGGCACCGCCGCAAATCAACACCAATCCAAGATTCAATCATGGCAGCGCTTGTTCTATCCGTTGCCGGCGGCGCCGCGGGCAAAGCCGTGTTCGGCTCGGCCGGTGCCATTGCCGGCCGGCTGATCGGCGCGGTCGGCGGCAATGCCATCGACCGCGTGCTGTTCGGCAGCCGGCGCGAGCGCACGGTCGACGGGCCGCGGCTCGCCGATCTCACCGTCATGGCCTCGACCGCCGGCGCGCCGATCCCGCGTGTCTACGGCCGCGCGCGGCTTTCCGGCGAGGTGATCTGGGCGACCAATCTGGAAGAGGTGGTGAACGCCGACGCCCAGACGAGCGGCGGCAAGGGCATGGGCAGCGGCTCGACCAGCACGGCCACCACAACCACCACCAACACTTATTCTTATTACGCCAATCTGGCGGTAGGGCTGTGCGAGGGGCCGATCGCGGCGGTGCGGCGGGTGTGGGCGGACGGCACCGAGCTCGATCTCACCACCGTCACCATGCGCAGCTATCGCGGCGACGAGACGCAGAGCGCCGATCCGCTGATCGTCGCCAAGGAGACCGACGCGCCGGCCTATCGCGGGCTCGCGTATGTCGTGTTCGAGCGGCTGGCGCTGGAAAATTTCGGCAACCGCATTCCGCAATTGTCGTTCGAGGTGATCCGCCCGGTCGGCAAGCTCGAGCAGATGACGCGCGCGGTGGCGCTCATTCCCGGCGCCACCGAGTTCGGCTACGAGCCGGAGACGGTGACGCAGGTGACCGGGCCCGGCCAGTCGGCGCGCGAGAACCGCTACGTCACCTACGCCAAGTCCGACGTGGTCGCCTCGCTCGACGAGTTGCAGGCGGTGGCGCCGAATATCGCGCGCGTCGCCGTGGTGGTGGCCTGGTTCGGCACCGATCTGCGCGCCGGGCAATGCCGCATCAAGCCGGGCATCGACAATCGCGACAAGCAGACCCATGGCGGCACCTGGTCGGTCGCGGGCGTCGACCGCGCCAGCGCCTATCTGGTGTCGACGGTCGACGGCCGCGCCGCCTATGGGGGCACGCCGTCGGACGACAGCGTCAGCGATCTCATCGCCGAGCTGAAGGCGCGCGGACTGAAGATCACCTTCTACCCCTTCGTGATGATGGATATCGCGGCCGACAATGCGCTGACCGATCCGTGGACCGGCGCGGCCGCGCAGCCGCCTTATCCCTGGCGCGGCCGCATCACCTGCGATCCGGCGCCGGGACAAACGGGCTCGCCCGACGGCACCGCCGCCGCCGCGACGCAAGTGAACGCCTTCTTCAGCGGCGGCGCCGATAGCTGGAACTACGACAATATGGTGCTGCATTATGCGGCGCTGGTGGCGGATGCCGGCGGGGTCGACGCCTTTCTCATCGGGTCGGAGCTGAAATCGCTGACGCGCGTGCGCTCGGCTTCCGGCGTCTATCCGGCGGTTGCCGCGCTGGCGGCGCTTGCCGCCGACGTCAAGACGATTGTCGGCGGCGGCACGCTGGTCAGCTATGGCGCCGACTGGACCGAATACGGCGCGCATGTGGTGGACGCCGCCGCCAACGAGGTCCGCTTTCCGCTCGATTCGCTGTGGGCCTCGTCGTCGATCGACGTCGTCGGCGTCGACTATTATGCGCCGCTCGCCGACTGGCGCGACACGGCCGACCAGCTCGATCTGACGCTCACCGATACGCCCTATGCGCAGGATTACCTCGCCGGCAATCTCGCGGGCGGCGAGGGCTACGACTGGTATTACGCCGACGAATCCGATCGCGACGCGCAGACGCGCACGCCGATCACCGACGGGCTCGGCAAGCCCTGGCTGTTCCGGCAGAAGGACCTGTGGAATTTCTGGTCGCAGACGCATTACGAGCGCGTCGGCGGCGCCGAGCTCGCGAGCCCCACCGGCTGGGTGCCGCAGGGTAAGCCGATCTGGCTCACCGAGATCGGCTGTCCGGCGGTCGACAAGGGCGCCAACCAGCCGAGCGTGTTTCCCGATCCGAAGTCGTCGGAATCGGGCGTGCCCTATTATTCGAACGGCAATCGCGACGACCTGATCCAGCGCCGCTATCTCGAAGCGGTGCTGGGCGCGCTCGATCCGGCCTTCGGCGACGCGACGCTCAATCCGGTCTCGTCGGTCTATGGCGGGCGCATGCTGGCGCCCGACGCGATTCATCTGTGGGCCTGGGACGCGCGGCCCTATCCGGCGTTCCCGGCCAATACCGATGTGTGGAGCGACGGCGACAACTGGGACACCGGCCACTGGCTGACCGGGCGTTTCGGCGCGGCGCCGCTCGATGCGCTGGTCGCGGCGCTGCTTGCCGACAGCGGCATCACCGGCGCGGACACAAGCGCGCTGGGCGAGGGGCCGGACGGCTATGTGGTCGACAGGCCGATGTCGCCGCGCGCCATGATCGATCCGCTGGCGCTTGCCTTCGCCTTCGACGCGGTCGAGCAGGACGGCACGCTGCAATTCCGCCAGCGCGGCGGTGCCGTGGTGGCGGAGATCGCCGAGGACGAGCTGGTGCTGCCCGACAAGGCGGCGCCGGCGACGGTAACGCGCGCGCAGGAAATCGACCTGCCGCGCGAAGTCTCGATCGGCTACACCGATATCGGCTCCGACTATCAGCGCGCGACGGCGATGTCGCGCCGGCTGGTCGGGCGCTCGACGCGAAGCTCACACGGCGATCTCGCCATGGTGAGCAATGCCAGCGAGGCGGTGCGGCGCGCGGAAATCTGGCTGCAGGACCTGTGGGCCGGGCGCGAGACCGCCGATTTCGCGCTGCCGCCGAGCCGGCTTTCGCTCTCAGCCGGCGACGTCATCGGGCTGACGGTCAACGGCCGGCGGCAGGTGATGGAAGTGCAGTCGCTGACCGACACGGAAAGCCGCGCGGTCAAGGCGCTGTCGATCGATCCGCAGGTGTTCAGCCTGCCGCTTGCCCCGGTCACGTTGCGCGCGCCGGCCAAGCCGGTGCCGATTGCGCCGGTGCATGCGCTGGTGCTCGATTTGCCGACGCTGACTTCGGCGCAGCCGCCGGTGCTGGCGCGGCTCGCGGTGTTTGCCGATCCCTGGCCCGGGGCGGTGTCGATCTTCGGCTCGACCGACGGTCTGAGCTTTTCACGCATCGCGCAGGCGCCGGCGCCGGCGACCGTCGGCGTCACGCTCGACGACCTGCCGGCGGGACCGACCGCGCGCTGGCATAATGCAAGCTTCCGCGTTCAGCTTTACGGCGGGGCGCTCGCTTCGGTAAGCGACGATGCGGTGTTCTCCGGCGCCAACGCGGCGGCGGTGCAGCGCGCCGACGGCGCCTGGGAGGTGATCCAGTTCGGCAAGGCTGAGCTGACCGCCGCGCGCACCTATTTGGTGTCGCGGCTGTTGCGCGGGCAGGCCGGCAGCGAATGGGCGATGGGTTCGCCGCTTGCCGCCGGCGCGCCCTTCGTGCTGCTCGACGCGCAGGTGGTCACGATCGCCAGCGGGCTCGACGCGCTGGAGCGGACGCTGCAATTGCGCCTGGTGGCGGCGGGGCGCGACATCGGCGATGCCAGCGCGCTGTCGCTTGACGCGACGCCGCAGGCGACCGCGCTGCGCCCGCTCACGCCGGTGCATGTGAAGGCGGTGCGCGAGACGAGCGGCGTCACCGTCACCTGGATCCGCCGCACGCGCATCGACGGCGATAGTTGGGTCGGCGAGGTGCCGCTCGGCGAGGACCGTGAGCAATACACGCTCGACATTCTCTCGGGCGGCGACGTGGTGCGCACGCTTTCCGTCACGGCGCCGACGGCGCTCTATGCCGCGGCCGATGAGATTGCCGATTTCGGCGCGGCGCAGACGAGCCTCGCCGTGCGGGTGACGCAAGATTCGGCGACGGTCGGCGCGGGGTTCGCGGCGGAGGCAACCCTATCCGTCTGACATCGGTTTCATTGCGTATTATTGAAAGACGTCGCTGACGCCGCTTTCAATCGTCAGGCATTTGCGACTATGCACAACAATCCGGTGAAGGTTGGATCGCGCGCGCGTGCGGGCGATAGTGTTGTCGTTCGTGCGAATGATGCGACGCGCGCAATTCGTAACGGCATCTGTCGGATTCGGTACGCGCTGGCCGAGTTGAAGCTGGAGCGCACGCTCAAACGTTATGCGTATGCGACCGGGTATGACATTCCGAAATCGCATCGTTGGCCGGGGTCGCCGGGCGGCACGCTCGAAATACCTTCATTCGCATCTCTCGAATGGAACGTTGCGGCGCTGTTTTTCAATGCGCGTTGTTCGAGGGCGCGCTTCGCGAATCAAAGGCGGGGTTCGATCCAAACCAGCCGCGCGTTCCGCGCGGTCAACCAGATGGCGGCCAATGGACCGACGCGGGCGGCGGCGGAGGAGGGGGCGGTCACTCCAAACCTGATGGTTCGCCTGAGGGTGATCGCGCGCCGCTACGGATCACAATCCATCCGCCATCTTGGTACCGGCAGACCAGTGATGGGAGCAGCGAGACCTCAGAAGAGCCGCCGCTTGGCGATTCTCCCACTGTCCCTGCGAACGAGCCCGATACCAGCCGCGCCCTGAACGCGTTTGCTAAGGAGGCTGCTTATTGGCTTGCGAAGGCCGCCCTCAGGGAAGTGATCAGCCCTGAGGTCGGCACCTTTATCAATCTTCTTGAGGCGGCGCACTGGGCATACAAGGTTTACCCTTATATCCAAGCCTACCTTGATCCGCCGAAGACATTGGATGAATTGCAGCGAGCGGTTTCGAATCCAAAAATAGGATATGATGTTCATCATATTGTCGAGCAGACCTCGGCGGAAAGAGATGGCTATCCGCGGCGGATGATTGACGCGCCGGAAAATCTGGTCAGGATTCCGACGCTGAAGCATTGGCAGATTACCGGCTGGTACATGACTCGTAATGACGATTTTAGCGGACTTTCTCCTCGCAGCTTTCTGCGGGGCAAAAATTGGAAAGAGCGAGTACGCGTTGGCCGGATGGCCCTTACCCTATATGGGGTCTTGAAACAATGAAGCGGCTCAGCATTGCAAAATCAACGACGGACGATCTCGTGAAAAGGTTCGCCGATATTGGCGTTGCGCAAGATGAAGCTTTGTTCAAGAGCGATATCGCTCGGTTTAATCGACTGTATTCAGACAAGGCCGCAATAACCGAAGAGTTGAAGTCGCGGCCAAACGATCAGCGCTCAGCATTGTTAACCCTGTACGATCACCCAAACATGCAAGTTCGGTTGAATGCGGCTAAGGCGACATTGGCCGTCGCTCCAGAATTGGCACGCCGGAAGTTGGCGGCCATCGCTGATTCCGGCTGGCAACCGCAAGCGGGCGATGCGGGCATGTCGTTGTGGAATCTCGACCGCGGCGTGTTCAAACCGACTTAGCGGCGCCGCGGTGGCCATGTCTCTTGCGCCATCCGAGCCATTCAAACCAGTTCTAACTCAGCCCCGCTGCGCGTGGCTTGCCGCCGCGCCCGGCCGAACATGGTTCGTTTCCATCCATGACCGACACCGCCAATCTCGCGCTGCCCTGCATCGAGGGCAGCCAGGCGCAGAAACACGTCACCCACAACGACGCGCTGCGCATTCTCGACGCGCTGGTGCAGCTTGCCGTGCTCACCCGCACGCTCTCGGCGCCGCCGGCCTCGCCGAGCGACGGTCAACGCTGGATCGTCAAGGCCACCGGCACCGGCGGCTGGGCCGGTCACGACAATGCGGTCGCCGCCTGGCAGGACGGCGCCTGGATTTTCAGCGCGCCGCGGACCGGCTGGCTTGCCTATGTCGTCGACGAGCCCGCGCTGGTGGCCTGGAACGGCAGCGCCTGGGTGGCCGCGACCGACGCGCTGTCGACGCCGACCGCGCTCGACAACATGACGCGGCTCGGCGTCGGCACCGCGGCCGATACGACCAATCCGGTCGCCGCCAAGCTCAACAATACGCTGTGGGTAGCCCAGACGGTGGCCGAAGGCGGCAGCGGCGACTTGCGCTACAAGCTCAGCAAGGAAGCGGCGGCCAATACGCTGTCATTCTTGTTCCAGGATAATTATTCCGGACGCGCCGAGATCGGGCTTACCGGCGACGACGATTTCCACGTCAAGGTCAGCGCCGACGGCAGCACCTGGCACGAGGGTATCGTCATCGACAGGACGACCGGCGAGGTCACCTTCCCCAATTCGACAATCGCCAGCCCGGGTGGCTTTCAGAGCGCCATGGTCAACGGCACGATCGTCGAGAGCCACGCGGCGAACGCCGTGACTTTTGCCGTCAAGACTCTCGCCGGCGGCGATCCGAGCGCGGGCGATCCGGTGGATTTCTTCTTCCGCAGCGCCACGGCCGGCAATGGCGGCTACGTGCGGCGAAGCGTCACCGCGGCGCTGTCGATCACCATCGCCTCGACCAAGACTCTCGGCACCGCGAACGGCACGCCGTTCCGCCTCTGGCTGGTGGCGGTCGACACCGGCTCCGGCGTCGCGCTGGGCGTGGTGAACTGCCGGGCGGCGTCGGCCATCGTTCCGCTCAACGAAGACCAGTTCGTTTCGCCGACGGCCACGCCGGGCAACAGCGCCGGCGTCATCTACACGGCGAGCGGCCAGACGGCGAAGCCGTTCCGCAAGATCGGCTTTGCCAGCTACGAAAGCGGCCTGACGACCGCGGGCACCTGGAATGTCTCGCCCACGCGTCTGCAGCTATTCGGCCCCGGCATCAAGTCGCCGGGCGACGTCGTGCAGATCACCGAAACCGTCGACACCACGACGCGCACAACAACGAGCAACTCCTATACGTCGTCGGGAGTCGCGGTCACCTTGACGCCGACTTCGGCGGTGAATCCGATGCAACTGTTGCTGTTCGCCGGCACCGACAATGCGACGGCGAGCCAAACGAATTTCTTCGATATCGAACGCGGAGCGACCTCGCTGAGCGGCGTGCTGGGCACCGACAGTCTGGCAAACCTGGCGAAAATGAACACCAATGCCGGCGTCATGCCGTTTCTCATTGCGCTGACCGACGATCCGCACACGAATAGCGCGTTGACGTACACCCTGTATTGGAAGGTGACGGCGTCGACGGGAACGCTCGGAGCCCGCAATGGCGGCTTGAACACGCAACCAACAGTGTTGCGGGTGAGCGAGATCATGGGCTGAGCGCCGACCGTTTCCGCTAAGCCGACGGCGCAAGCCATCCAACAAATCCAGTTGTCACAATCGCGCTGTGGACCGGTCGCGCGCGCTAGGCGGGTTCGCGCGCGCGGAGCATGCATTATGGTCGCATCCAGCTATGAAGAAAGCCTGCGCCGTCTGCTGGTGCACGAGGGCGGCTATACCAACCACCCGAGCGATCCCGGCGGGCCGACCAATTTCGGCATCACGATCTACGACTACCGCAAATATGTGAAGCGGGGCGCCACGGCGGCCGACGTCAAGGCGATGCGGATCGAGGAGGCCAAGCGCATCTACCGCGCCAAATATTGGGACGCGCAGCGCTGCGACGAATTGCCGGCCGGCGTCGACGATTGCGTGTTCGATTACGGGGTGAATTCCGGCATCGGCCGCGCCAAGAAAGTGCTGCAACGCCTGGTCGGCGTGAAAGATGACGGCGCGCTCGGCCCGCTCACCATGGCGGCGGTGGCCAGGCGCGATCCGGCGGCGCTCATTAATGCGATCTGCGACGAGCGGCTGCGCTTCCTGCGCTCGCTTCGCACCTGGCCGGTGTTCGGGCGCGGCTGGACCTCGCGCGTTGCCGAGGTGCGCGCCTTCGCGCTGCAGCTCGCCAAGCGGGAAGTGCCGTCGGTGCCGGCTTCTGCGATCGTGCCGCCCGGCAAGGGCGAGGTGCCGCTGCCGCCGGTGCGCAAGGCCTTCGTGCAGCATGGCGGCAAGATCGCCGTCGCCGGCGGTACGGCCGGCGGCGTCGGCGCTTGGTCCTGGCTGAGCGCGCATCCGCTGCAAGCGGGCGCGTTGGTCGTCGCCGGGATCGTTCTCATCGCCGGCGCGATCGCCGCGCTCAACCGCCGCCATGAGCGGCAACAGCAGGCCGCGACACCCGGCGTGACGCCGGTGCCGGTCAAGGCGTGAGGGAGGAGGGCCGATGCAGGATAAGATCAAGGCTTGGTTCAAGCATTCGGTGACCATCCTGTGGGCGCGCTTGCTCGCCTTCGCCGGGCTGGCACTGGCGAGCGTGCAAACGCTCGCCGCCGACCCGAATACCAGCGGCGCCATTCAGCAGTTGCTGAAGCCGCAATATATCCCCTGGTATGTGATCGGCATCGGCTTGATCACCGAGTTCTGCCGCCGGCGCACGGCGAAGGGCGCCTGAGATGTTCGCCGGCATCTTCGGCTGGCTCGGCAATCTCATTGCCGGGCCGCTGCTGCAGAAAGCGCTCGACGCCTATCGCGCCAAGCTCACCGCCGACAATGCGTCGGAGAAGATCGCCGCCGATCTGGCCGCGCGCGAGCTCGCGGTCGAGCAGCGCGAAAGGCAAGTCGACGCCAAGATCGTGATCGCCGAGCAGGGCCGCTGGTACACGGCCCTGCCGCGCCCGCTGTTCGCCGCAGCCTACATTATATATGTGTGGAAGGTGGTGGTCTGGGACAAAGTCTTGGGCGGCTGGACCCACGGCGTGACCGATCCGCTCTCCGGCGACGTGGCGCAATGGGCGATGGTCGTGCTCACCGCCTATTTCGGCGGGCGGAGTCTCGAGAAGGTGGCGCGCATCCTGGCGCGGAAATAGCGCGGCCCAGGCGCTTGGCGACGGGGCCGTCGCCCGCCACACTCCTCCGCAACTCATGCGGAGACCTTGGCCCATGGACGTGCGCGACGCCGTCGCTTCCCGTTATTCCTGCCGGGCGTTCCTGCCCACACCCATCCCCCAAGACACCGTTCGCGATATTCTCGCGCGCGCCGCACGCGCGCCGTCCGGCGGCAATTTGCAGCCGTGGCGTGTGCATGTGCTGGCCGGCCAGCGCCTGGAGGCGCTGCGCGCCATCGTGCGCTCGCGCCTCGACGAATTGCCGCGCTTCGAGGGCGCCGAATACGACATCTATCCCCCCGGCCTCAAGCAGCCCTATGAGAGCCGCCGGCAGCGTTCCGGCGTGATGCTCTATCAGTCGATCGGTGTCACGCGTGAGGATCGTGCCGGCCGTTACCGGCAATATGCGCGCAATTATCTCTTTTATGATGCGCCTGTCGGGATTTTCTTTTCCATCGACCGCAGCATGGGCCGGCCGCAATGGTCCGACCTCGGCGGCTATATCCAGACCGTGATGCTGCTCGCCCGCGCCTACGGGCTCGATGCCTGCGCCCAGGAGGCCTGGACGCATCTGCACAAGACGCTGTACGCCTTCCTCGATATCCCCCCCGAAACCATGATATTTTGCGGCATGGCCCTCGGGCATGCCGACCCGAGCGCCTCGATCAATTCCTGGCGCTCCCCGCGCGCGCCGCTCGACGACTTCGCGTCGTTTGACGGTTTCGAAAGTTAGCGCGGACAGCCTGTTAGCCCGCCGACGTTTAGGCGGCGTTCAGGCAGCGTTCACCGGTCGACGCTTAAACACCCCTCCCATGCCGGTTTCCCGACGTCTCTTCGTCCTCCTCCTCTCCGTCGGTCTCGCCACCGCCGGGCTGACCGCCGTGGGCGCCGCAGATTCGCCACACCGGGCCTGTCTCAGCAAGGCCGAACAGCGGGCGGCGGTGGCCAGCCACCGGGCGATTCCGTTGGCGCAGGCGATCAAATCGGCGCGCCGGCACGGTCGCCGCAGTGAGGTGCTGCGCGCCCGGCTGTGCCATCGTGGCAGCCGGCTCGTCTATGTGCTGACACTGCTCGCCCGCAATGGCAAAGTAACGCGCGCCAGTGTTGACGCCGCCAATGGCGAGCTTATCACCGGGCACTAATTTGGTCGCATTGTCGATCGGCGGGCGGCTCGCTCTTCGCCGGACCATGCACCGGGAGCGGAGGCTTCTCCCTTGCGCCTGCTCGTCGTCGAGGACGATCCCGATCTCAATCGTCAGCTCGCCAGCGCGCTGACCGATGCCGGCTATGTCGTCGATCGCGCCTTCGACGGCGAGGAAGGGCATTATCTCGGCGAATCGGAACCCTACGACGCTGTCATCCTTGATATCGGCCTGCCCAAGATGGACGGCATCTCCGTGCTGGAAGCCTGGCGGCGCGCCGGGCGCGCCATGCCGGTGCTGATGCTGACCGCGCGCGACCGCTGGAGCGACAAGGTCCAAGGCTTCGATGCCGGCGCCGACGACTATGTCGCCAAACCGTTCCACATGGAGGAAGTGCTGGCACGGGTGCGCGCGCTGGTGCGCCGCTCCGCCGGCCACGCCAAGAGCGAGTTCAATTGCGGGCCGGTGCGGCTCGACACCCGCACCGGTCGCGTCGCGGTCAACGGCAATCCGGTCAAGCTCACCAGCCATGAATACCGGCTGCTCGCTTATCTGATGCACCACACCGGCCGGGTGGTGTCGCGCACCGAACTGGTCGAGCATCTCTACGACCAGGACTTCGACCGCGATTCCAACACCATTGAGGTGTTCGTCGGCCGCATCCGCAAGAAACTCGGGGTCGAAATCATCCAGACCGTGCGAGGTCTCGGCTATCTGCTGACGCCGCCCAACGCATGATCCCAAAAAGGGGCAACCGGTTTTCGGACATGATCATGCGCCAACACCAAGAGCGCTGACGCGATGCGCGCCAACTCCCTCGCGCTGCGCCTGTTCGTCTCCGCCACGGCCTGGGCGGTGGTGATCCTGCTGATCACCGGCATCGTATTGTCCTCGCTTTACCGCCACGCGGTGGAGCGCGCCTTCGACCGCCGACTCGGCGTCTATCTGCGTACGCTGGTGGCCGATCTCGCCGCGCCCGAGGACACCGGCGAAAAATTCCCGCAATCGCTGGGCGAGCCGCTGTTCGAACTGCCGCTGTCGGGCTGGTACTGGCAGGTGACGCGGCTCGATCCCGGCAAGCACGACGTGCGCTCGTCGCGTTCGCTCTGGGACGGCGGATTGCCGCACCTGCAGGACGAAGGCGTTGTCGCCAGCGCCAACGGCTCGCGCCAGGGCTATGTCGCGGGGCCGGAGGATCAGCGGCTGCGCCTGCTCGAGCGCAATATCGATCTCGGCGACGAAGGCCATTACCTGGTGGCGGTCGCCGGCGATGCCGCCGAGATCACCGAGGAAACGCGCTCCTTCGACCAGGCGCTGGTCATTACCTTCGCAATCCTCGCAGCAGTGCTGCTGCTCACCACCATGTTCCAGGTGCGTTTCGGCCTGGCGCCGCTCAAGCGCATCACCGACAGCCTGGCCGCCATTCGCGCCGGTCGCGCCGAACGGCTGGCCGGCCAGTTTCCCGAGGAGATCGCGCCGCTCGCGCGCGAGACCAATGCGCTGATCGACGCCAACAAGGAAATCGTCGAGCGCGCGCGCACCCATGTCGGCAATCTGGCGCATGCGCTGAAGACGCCGCTGTCGGTGATGGTGAACGAGGCCTCCGCGCGCGGGCAGGATCCTTTCGCCCGCAAGATATTGGAGCAGGCCGAGATCATGCGCGACCAAGTGGCGCGTCATCTCGAGCGGGCGCGGCTGGCGGCACGCGCCACCGTGGTCGGCTCGGTGACCGAGGTTGAGCCGGTGGTCACCGCGCTCGCCCGCACCATGGAAAAGCTGCACCACGAGCGCGGCATCGCTGTAGACGTCGTGGCTGACCGCGAGGCCCGCTTCCGCGGCGAACGGCCGGACCTCGAGGAAATGATCGGAAATCTGGTGGACAATGCGTGCAAATGGGCGGGTTCCCGGGTGGCGATCAATGTCACGCGCGAGCGGCCTGACCCGGCGAGCGAAGCGGCGGTCGTGCATGTCGTGGTCGACGACGACGGCCGCGGCCTGTCGCCGGCCGAGCGCGCGCAGGCGGCCAAGCGCGGGCGGCGGCTCGACGAGACCAAACCGGGCTCCGGCCTGGGACTGTCGATCGTCACCGAGCTTGCCGGTCTTTATGGCGGCGAACTCAAGCTCGGCGCCGCCCCGCTCGGCGGCTTGCGCGCGGAGCTCACGCTGCCGGCCGGCTGATGTCATTTAAGCCTTTAATATAATTAAAGAAAATCATCAGTCTGGGCCCGCCGGACTTTTGCCCGAATCCTCCCGTCACGTGCGTCAAATTCGCCGCCTGCCCAGGCGGTTTTCGCTTGTTCTGGTCGATTTCCGGGGGTCGCCATGTCCACATCCAAATTTGCCGTTCTCGCCGCCATTGCCGTCCTGCTCGCCGCTTGCGCCGGCACGCCGGGTGGCCCGGGGCCGCGCGAGAACACCGGCACCTTGTTGGGTGCTGGCAGTGGCGCGCTCTTGGGCGCGGCGGTTGCGGGTGGCGGCACCGGCAGCCGGCTGGCAGGGGCCGCGGTTGGCGGCTTGCTCGGCGGCCTGATCGGCAACCGCATCGGCGCCGCGCTCGATGAGGAAGACCAGCGCCGGGCCTATGCCGCGCAGGAGGCGGCCCTGGAACACGGCCAGTCCGGCGTCGCAACCTCCTGGCGTAACCCCAATTCCGGCCGCTACGGCGCCGTCATTCCGGGGCCCTCCTATCAGGAGGCCGGACATACCTGTCGCTCCTATACCCACACCATCTATATTGACGGCCGCCCGCAGACCGCGCGCGGCACGGCCTGCCGCAATCCGGATGGAACCTGGAGCCCCCTGAGCTAGCCCAAGGCAGGCCCGCGGGGGCGCAATTTCGACTGCCTGTTGAGCGAGTTGATCTCGCTCAATTGCCGCCATGATTAGGCGTGATGTATGCCCCTGGGGGCGGCGGTTTTCCCGCCGTGGCAGGTGGACGACTTCATGGGCCTTTGGCTGGTATTCGCGTTGATGACCGCGGCGGCGATTTTCGCCGTTCTGTGGCCGCTGTCCCGGCGTGCCCCGGCCGCCGGCGGCGCCGGCGAGGTGGCTGTCTATCGCGACCAGCTTGATGAAATTGCCCGCGACCGCGCGAGCGGCCTGATCGGTGTCGCGGAAGCGCAGGCGGCCCGCGTCGAGGTCTCGCGGCGATTGATCGGGGCCGCCGAAGCCGCGGCGACAAAGGCAACCCCGCTCGGCTCGCCGATCTGGCGCCGTCGCATGCTCGCCGTCGTCACATTACTCTTGTTGCCGGTCGGCGCCGGCAGTTTCTATCTGGCGCTCGGCGCGCCGGACCTGCCGGGCGAGCCGCTCGCCGCGCGCCTTGCCACAATCCACCGTGACAGCCCGATAACCGAACTGGTCGCCCGCGCCGAAGAAGAGCTGGCCAAGCATCCGAATGATGTGCGCGGCTATGAAGTGCTGGCGCCGGTCTATCTGCGGCTCGGCCGCTTCACCGACGCGGTCAATGCCTGCCGCAAGGTCATCGCGCTCGCCGGCGCGAACGCCAACCGGCTTGCCAATCTCGGCGTCGCGCTCACTGCCGCGGCCAGCGGCCGGGTCACCGAGGAGGCGCGGGGTGTCTTCGCGCGGGCGCTGGCGCTTGATGCAACGGACATGAAGGCGCGCTTTTTCACCGGCGTCGCCGCCAAGCAGGACGGCAAACTCAAGCAGGCGGCCGCCATCTGGCGCGACATGCTGGCGCAGGTGCCGGCTGGCGCGCCCTGGGCTGCTACGCTGCAGCAGGAAATCGCCGGCCTCGGCGCGCCGCTTGCCGCCTCAACCGGTCCAAGCCAGGCCGATAGGGCCACGGCCACGTCGAGCGATACGGGCGATCGCAGCGTGATGGTTCGCGGCATGGTCGCGCGGCTTGCCGGCCGTCTGAAGCAAAACGGCCATGATGCTGATGGATGGCAACGTCTGCTGCGCGCCTATATGGTGCTCGGCGAACGCCATGAAGCGGTGATGGCGGCGGCCGATGCGCGCAAGGCGCTGGCCGGCGATCCCGACGGGCTCCGCCGCGTCGAGAACATGATCAAGAGCCTGGGGCTTGAAGGATAGACAGGAAAGAAGTGCAATGACCCGCAAACAGCGACGTTTGGTCTTGATTGGCGCCAGTGGTGGCGTGCTGGTCATTGCCGTTGGCCTGGTGCTCAATGCGATGAGCGGTTCCATCGTGTTCTTCCATTCGCCGACCGAGGTGGCGCAGGATCACCTGAAGGCCGGCACGCGCATCCGCATCGGCGGCATTGTCAAATCGGGCAGCGTGAAGCGCGGCGATAATTTGAACATTCGCTTCGATGTGACCGACGGCAAGCACGACGTTCTGGTGCATTATCAGGGCGTGGTGCCCGACCTGTTCCGCGAAGGGCAGGGGGTCGTGGCGGAAGGCAAGATCGAACAGAACGGCTCGCTCGAGGCCGATACGGTGCTCGCCAAGCACGACGAGCGCTACATGCCGAAGGAAGTCGTCGAGGCGCTGAAGAAGTCCGGACGCTGGCAGGAAGGAAGTGCGAAATGATTCCCGAACTCGGTCACTATGCCCTTGTCCTGGCGCTGGCGCTCGGCCTGATCCAGTCGGTCGCCCCGGTGATCGGCTCCAAGACCGGCGATGTCGCGCTGATGCGGCTCGCCAATTCCACGGCGTTGATGCAGTTCGGCTTTGTCGCGCTGTCGTTCGCCATGCTGACGGTCTGCTACGTCACCTCGGACTTCTCGGTGCGGACGGTGTTCGAGAACTCGAACTCGATGATGCCGCTCATTTACAAGATGTCGAGCGTGTGGGGCAATCACGAAGGTTCGATGCTGCTGTGGGTGCTGATCCTGTCGATATTCGGCGCGCTGGTGGCGATCTTCGGCGGCAATCTGCCGCTGAGCCTGAAAGCCAACGCGCTGGCCGTGCAATCATGGATCGCCTCGGCCTTCTATCTTTTCATTCTCTTGACCTCGAACCCGTTCCTGCGCTTGCAGCCGGCGCCGTTCGAAGGTCAGTCGCTCAACCCGATCCTGCAGGATCCTGGCCTCGCCGTGCATCCGCCGCTGCTTTATCTCGGCTATGTCGGCTTCTCGATGGCCTTTTCCTTCGCCATCGCCGCGCTGATCGAGGGGCGCATCGATGCGGCCTGGGCGCGCTGGGTGCGGCCGTGGACGTTGATGGCCTGGATGTGCCTGACGCTCGGTATCGCCGGCGGTTCCTACTGGGCCTATTACACGCTCGGCTGGGGCGGCTTCTGGTTCTGGGATCCGGTGGAGAACGCCTCGCTGATGCCCTGGCTTGCCGGCACCGCGCTGCTGCATTCGGCGGTGGTGATGGAAAAGCGTAATGCGCTGAAGATCTGGACCATCCTGCTCGCCATTCTCACCTTCTCGCTGTCGCTGATCGGCACCTTCCTGGTGCGCTCGGGCGTACTCACCTCGGTGCACTCCTTCGCCAACGATCCGCGCCGCGGCGTCTTCATCCTGGCCATCCTGGTGCTGTTCATCGGCGGCAGCCTGTCGCTCTTCGCCTGGCGCGCCTCGGTGCTCAAGCAGGGTGGGCTGTTCGCGCCGATCTCGCGCGAAGGCTCGCTGGTGCTCAACAATCTGTTCCTCACCACCTGCTGCCTCACCGTGCTGGTCGGCACGCTCTATCCCTTGGCGCTGCAATCGATCGCCGGCACCAAGATCACGGTCGGCGGCCCGTTCTTCAACCTGACTTTCGGGCCGCTGTTCCTGGCGCTGATGGTCGCCATGCCGTTCGGGCCCTTGTTGGCCTGGAAACGCGGCGACCTCCTGGGCGCGGCGCAACGGCTGATGGTCGCGTTCGGCGCTGCCATCGTCGCGCTGGCGATCGCCTTCGCGATCAAGGGCGGCAAGCCGGTGCTGGCGCCGTTCGGTGTCGGACTGGCCTTCTTTGTCATGGTCGGAGCGCTGGTCGATCTCGCCGAGCGCACCGGTCTGTTCCGCGTGCCGCTCTCCACCTCGTTGCATCGCGCGATCGGCTTGCCACGGTCCGCATGGGGCACGGCGGTGGCGCATTTCGGCATCGCCGTGACGTTGCTCGGCATCGTCGGCGCGGCGGCCTGGGGCACCGAACGCATCATCGAGATCAAGCCGTCGCAGTCGGTTACGCTGTCCGGCTACACGCTGACCTATGAAGGCCTGACCCCGCATCAGGGCCCGAACTACACCGCGGAGATCGGCAAGTTCACGGTGCGCGAGGGCGGCCAAGTGGTCGGCGTGATGGAGCCGTCGAAGCGCGCCTTTTCCGTGCGCGACATGTCGACCAATGAGGCGGCGTTGATGGTGCGCGGTCCCGGCGGACAGCTCTACCTGTCGCTCGGTGACAGCAAACCGGACGGCTCGATCGCGATCCGCCTCTACTATAAGCCGCTGGTGATGCTGATCTGGCTCGGCGGCGTGATCATGATGCTGGGCGGCGGTTTGTCGCTGTCCGATCGGCGGCTGCGGGTCGGCGCGCCGAGACCGGCGGCGAAATCCGCACTGCAACCGGCGGAGTAGGGACCATGCGGCGGCTCGCTTTCATCGCACTCTTTTTGACCGCCTTCGTCCCCGTTACCGCGCGCGCGGTGACGCCGGACGAAATGTTGAAGGATCCGAAGCTGGAGGCGCGCGCCCGCCTTCTGTCGGAGGAACTGCGCTGTCTGGTGTGCCAGAACCAATCGATCGACGATTCGGCGGCGCCACTCGCCCACGATCTGCGCGTGCTGGTGCGCAAGCGCCTGGAAGCCGGCGACACCAACCGTCAGGTCCTCGATTTTCTGGTGGCGCGTTACGGCGAGTTCGTGCTGCTGAAGCCGCGCTTCGAGCCGCACACTTATTTGTTGTGGGGATTGCCGCCGGCGGCGCTGGTTGCCGGCATGATCGGTCTGTTCTTCGTGATGCGCCGGCGCCAGCCCACCAGTACGGAGCCGCTGGCGCTGTCGCCGGAGGAAGAACGCAAGCTGTCCGCCTTGGTCGAGCCGGGCGCCGAGTGAAAGGCGCTCTTCTCGGGAACTCCTGATTGTATTGACGACCTTAACAAAGTTTAATCTCGCCGACAGGACGCCGTAAGGCGCCGGCCTCCATCTTTGGATTCGAAAACAGCGCGGCAATCGCGCGTGACCGAATTCCGATGGAGATCGCCTGATGAGCTCGAGCATCGCTCCCGCTCCGGATGTTGCGAAGAAGCGGCGCGGTCTATCCGCCCGCCGTATCATGCTGCTCGCCACCACCGTCGCCGGTCTCGGTGCCGCCGTGCTTGTGGTCGGCCCCGGCCTCAATCTGTCGAGCGGCTATCCGGCCGCGATGGCGCAGAACCTCACCGAGCAGGCGCACAAGCTGCAGGCGCCGATCGGCTTTGCCGACATCGTCGCCAAGGTCAAACCGGCGGTGGTCTCGGTGCGCGTCAAGGTCGACGGCGGATCGGCGACCACGGGTCTCGGCGACAATCAGATTCCGCCGGGCCTGCGTGAATTCTTCCACCGCTTCGGCATGCCCGGCGTCCCCAACGTGCCGCATGATGGCCATCACATCATCATGGGCCAGGGCTCCGGTTTCTTCATTTCCGCCGACGGCTATGCGGTGACCAACAACCACGTGGTGGAGAAGGCGGAAAGCGTCACCGTCACCACCGATGACGGCAAGGCCCACAAGGCCAAGGTGATCGGCACCGATCCGCGCACCGACCTGGCGCTGATCAAGGTCGAGGGCGGCCCGTTCCCCTATGTGAAGCTCGCCGACAAGACGCCGCGCATCGGCGACTGGGTGTTGGCGGTCGGCAATCCGTTCGGTCTCGGCGGCACCGTGACCGCCGGCATCGTCTCTGCGCGCGGCCGTGACATCGGCGCCAGCCCCTATGACGATTTCATCCAGATCGATGCTCCGGTAAACAAAGGCAATTCCGGCGGCCCGGCCTTCGACGTCGACGGCAATGTGATCGGCGTCAACACGGCGATCTTCTCGCCGTCCGGCGGCTCGGTCGGCATCGCCTTCGCCATTCCGGCCGATACCGTCAAGAGCGTGATCAGCCAGTTGCGCGCGCACGGCATGGTCACGCGCGGCTGGATCGGCGTGCAGATACAGCCGGTCACCAAGGACATTGCCGACAGCCTCGGCTTGAAGAAGGCGGAAGGCGCGCTGGTCGCGCAGCCGCAAGCGGACAGCCCGGCGGAGAAAGCCGGCATCGTCGCCGGCGACGTCATCACCGCCGTCAACGGCAAGGACGTGAAGGACGCGCGCGATCTCGCCAAGAAGATCGGCTCGATGTCGCCCGACACCACGGTCAAGCTTTCCGTCATCCATAAGGGATCGGAGAAGACGATCTCGCTGTCGCTCGGCAAGATGCCGAAGAAGGTCGAGGAGGCGAGCGCCGGCTCCGGCAATGACCAGAACCAGGACAAGGACGGCAATATCGAGCTCGGCAAGCTCGGCCTGACGCTCGCACCCGCCGACCGCGTGGCCGGCGCCGGCAAGGAAGGCGTGGTGGTTACCGACGTGGATTCCTCGGGCACCGCCGCCGAGCACGGCTTCTCGACCGGCGACGTCATCCTGGAAGTGGCCGGAAAGAGCGTTTCGACGCCCGCCGACGTGCGCAAGGCGATCGCCAGCGTGCGCTCGGAAGGCAAGCGTACCGTTTTGATGCGGGTGAAGAAGACTGACGGCACCCGCTTCGTCGCCCTGCCGGTCGGTAACGGCTGAGGCGGCTAAGAGTTTGAGGACGTTTCCGCCGGCATCCGTCGCCCCCGTCGGCGGGTCGACCTCAACGGGGCGGGCTTCGTGCCCGTCCCGGCCTAATCCCGGACCGCGGGCTCCTTGTCCGCGGTCCGGCCGGAACTCCAACCCCGGCATCCGTCGCCCCCGCTGGGGTGGGGTCGTGGAGGGGGTGGCGGGCCAAATCCGCCACCCCCTCACGTATTTCAGGGGGGATCACAGGGGATCACGATTGGCCAAGCTGCGGACAGAGGGGCGACGACGGGTTGACCAGCTTGCGAAATCACTGACATTGGTGTGACCGATGCCCACATATGCGGATATTCCAGGGCAGCGCGCCTCGACCCGGACGGTCGATGCGCAACCGGATCGGACCACCATGCGCATCCTGGTGATCGAAGACGACCGCGACGCCGCCGACTACCTGGTCAAGGCCTTCCGCGAGGTCGGCCATGTCACCGATGCGGCCAATGACGGCGAGGACGGCCTCGCCATGGCGCTCGACGGCCAATACGACGTGCTGATCGTCGACCGCATGCTGCCCAAGCTCGACGGCCTTTCGGTCATCGGCACCCTGCGCGCCAAGGGCATCGAAACCCCCGCGCTCATCCTGTCGGCGCTCGGCCAGGTGGATGACCGGGTCAAGGGTCTGCGCGCCGGCGGCGACGACTACCTGCCCAAGCCCTATTCATTCTCCGAGCTGCTCGCCCGGGTCGAGGTGCTGGCGCGCCGGCGCGGCGGGCGCAGCGAGGAGACGGTGCTGCGCGTCGCCGATCTCGAGCTCGACCGCCTGTCGCACGAGGTGCGGCGCGGCGCCGAGGAGATCTCATTGCAGCCGCGCGAATTCCGCCTGCTCGAATACCTGATGCAGCATGCCGGCCAGGTGGTGACCCGCACCATGCTGCTCGAGAACGTGTGGGATTACCATTTCGACCCGCAGACCAACGTTATTGACGTACATATCTCGCGCTTGCGCTCGAAAATCGATAAAAGCTTCGCCCAGCCGCTGTTGCACACGATCCGCGGCGCGGGGTACATGATACGTGACGGCGCTCGGTAAACTATTTCGCACCACCACATTCAAGCTGACGCTGGTCTATTTGACCGTGTTCGCGCTGTTCGCGGCCTTTCTGCTCGGCTATTTCGCGCTCAACACCCGTCGCCTGATCGACGAACAGATCACCGATACCGTCAACGCCGAAATCACCGGCCTGTCCGAACAATACAGGCAGGGCGGCATCCGGCGGCTGGTGCTGGTGATCGACGCGCGGGCGCGCCGCCCCGGATCGAGCCTCTATCTCGTCACCACCTTCAACGGGGAGGCGCTGGCCGGCAATGTGACCGCGCTGCAGCCCGGCATTCTCGACACGCCGGGCTGGACCGAAACCATCTACCGCCGGCTCGACGAGCCTGACACCTCCAACCAGAAACATGTCGAGCATCGTGCGCTGGTGCGCGTGTTCCAGCTTCCCGGCGGGTTCCGTCTGCTGGTCGGGCGCGATCTCGAGGAGCGCGAGCGGCTCTATCATATCGTGCTTGCCGCCGGCCGCTGGTCGGTGGCGATCGTGATCGTGCTCGGCCTGGCGGGCGGGCTGTTCGTGACGCGCCGCGTGCTGCGCCGCGTCGACGCCATGACCGAGACCACGCGCACCATCATGGAAGGCGATCTCGGCGGACGCCTGCCGGTCGCCGGCACCGGCGACGAGATCGACCGGCTGGCGGAGAACCTCAATCAGATGCTCGAGCGCATCGAATCGCTGATGCGCGGGCTGAAGGAAGTCTCCGACAATATTGCGCACGATCTGAAGACGCCGCTCACGCGCCTGCGCAATCGCGCCGAGCAGGCATTACGTGCGGCCACGAGCGATACCGAATACCGCGCCGTGCTGGAAGCCACCATCGACGAATCCGACGCGCTGATTTCCACCTTCAACGCCTTGTTGATGATCGCGCGCGCCGAATCCGGCCAGGCGCGCGACGGCATGATCGATTTCGACGCCGCCGAGATTGCGCACGATATCGGCGAGCTCTATGAGCCGCTCGCCGAGGAGAAGGGCATCGAGCTGAAGGTGGACGCGGATCGCGTCGCGCCGGTCAAGGGCAATCGCGAGCTGGTGAGCCAGGCGCTCGCCAATCTGGTCGACAACGCCATCAAATATGCCGAGCCGGTCGCCTCCTCGGAAGACGGCGCGCCGGCGGAGATCGTGCTCGCCGCGCGCGATGCTGGCGACCGCGTCCTGCTCACGGTGGCCGATCATGGTCCCGGCATCCCCGAGGCCGATCGCGGACGGGCGGTGGAGCGCTTCGTGCGCCTGGAGCAGAGCCGCTCGCAGCCGGGCTCGGGGCTCGGCCTGAGCCTCGCCGCCGCGGTCGCCCGCCTGCATGGCGGCGAATTGACCCTGGAAGATAACAATCCGGGCCTAAAATGCGTCATTGCCTTGCCACGGGGAGGGCCGGTACAGAGTGCGTGATGACTTTGCCGGGCGACGCCGACACTGCACCCGATACCAGCATCCTTGCGGGCCAGAGCCTTGCCGGGCGCATTGTCACTGCACCGTTTCTGGTCGATGCCGAAGCGGCGCGCAAACGCGTCACCGACTGGCTGGCGGAGCTTGCGGCGCCTGAGGCCGCCGCGCTCGGCGCGCATCTGAAGGCGCAGCCGCTGCTGCGCCAGTTGCTGGAAAGCCTGGCGGAAAACTCACCCTATCTGTGGGAGCTGGTAAGCCGCGCGCCGGACCGCTTGCTGCGGCTCATCGACTCCGATCCCGACCAGCATTTCGCCGCCTTGCTCGCGCGCGAGAGCGCGGCCGCCGCCGCGACCGAGGACCAGGCCGCGGCCATGCGCCACCTGCGCCGCATGAAGTCGGAAGCGGCGCTCCTGATCGCGCTCGCCGATATCGGCGGCGTCTGGCCCGTGATGCGGGCAGCCCACGCTCTGACCGAACTCGCCGATGCCGCCGTCGATGCCGCCGCGCGCTTCGTGCTGGCGGAGGCCGTGCGCGGCGGCCGGCTCAGGCCGACCGACGCAAGCGCGCCGCAGCGCGGCAGCGGCTATTTCGTGCTCGCCATGGGCAAGATGGGCGCGTTCGAGCTCAATTATTCGAGCGATATCGACCTCATCGTCTTCTACGACAAGGAGTCGAAGGCGCTGTCCGAGGATGCCGAGGCGGCGACGCTGTTCGTGCGGCTGACCCAGCGGGTGGTGAAGCTGCTGCAGGAGCGGACCGCCGACGGCTACGTCTTCCGCACCGATCTCAGGCTCCGGCCCGATCCCTCCTCGACCGCGATTGCCATCTCCACCGCGGCGGCCTCCTCCTATTACGAAAGCGTCGGCCAGATGTGGGAGCGCGCCGCCATGATCAAGGCGCGCGCCTGCGCCGGCGATCTTGAAGCCGGCGCGGCGATGCTCGAAGAACTGGCGCCCTTCGTCTGGCGCAAATATCTCGACTTCGCCGCGGTCGCCGACGTGCATGCGCTCAAGCGGCAGATCAACGCCTATCGCGGCCATGGCGAGATCGCGGTCGAAGGCCACAACATCAAGCTCGGCCGCGGCGGCATCCGCGAGATCGAATTCTTCGCCCAGACCCAGCAATTGATCGCCGGCGGCCGCCATCCCGACCTGCGCGACCGCGACACGCTGACCACGCTCGACAAGCTCGCCGAGGGGCACTGGATCGAGGCTTCCGCGCGCGACGACATGAAGGCGGCCTATGTCTTCCTGCGCATGGTCGAGCACCGGTTGCAGATGGTCAATGACGAGCAGACGCAAATCTTGCCGGCCGAGCGCGAGGGCCTCGAGCGCTTCGCCCGCTTTCTCGGCTTTGCCGACCGCGACGCCTTCGCCGCCGTGCTGCTCGGACATCTCGACAAGGTGCAGCGCTATTACGCGCGGCTGTTCGAGAGCGAGCCCGCCGCCGACAAACCCAAGCTCAACTTCCCCGCCGACACCGACGACCGCAGGACGCTCGACCGCCTGTCCGAGCTTGGCTTTGCCGCGCCGCTGGAAACCTCGGCGATCGTGCGCAACTGGCTCGCCGGCGGCTATCGCTCGCTGCGCGGCGAGGTGGCGCAACAGCATTTGCAGGAACTGCTGCCCGTCCTGCTTGAGCAGCTTGCCCGCTCCGACAATCCCGGCGCCGCGCTGATCAAGTTCGACGGATTCCTCAGCCATCTGCACGGCGCGGCACGGCTGTTGTCGCTGCTGCGGCAGAATCCCGATCTGATCGCGCTGATCACGTTGGTCTTGAGCATGGCGCCGCGGCTGGGCGACACGGTGGCGCGCTATCCGCAGGTGATGGACGCGCTGGTTGATCCGAGCTTCTTCGGCGTGCTGCCGGACGAGGCGGAGCTGACGCGACGGCTCGACGCCGCGCTGTCGCAATTGGGCTACGACCAGGACCTGCTCGAGCGCATCCGCATGTTCGGGCTGGAATACATGTTCCTGATCGGCGTGCGCATTCTCTCCGGCACGGTCACCGCGCGGCAGGCCGGCGAAGCCTTCGCGCGGCTCGCCGATGCGGTGATCCGTGCCGTGCATCGCGCGGTCGCCGACAATTTCGCCCTGACCCATGGCGATATGGTCGGCGGCGAGACCGCGGTGCTGGCCATGGGCAAGCTCGGCGGGCGCGAGATGACGGCGAGCTCCGATCTCGATCTGATCCTGATCTACGATTTCGACGCGCAGCATCCGGAGTCGAGCGGGGAACGCTCGCTCTATGGCTCGCAGTATTTCGCGCGGCTGACCCAGAGGCTGATCAACGCGCTGACCGCGCAGACCAATTACGGCGCGCTCTACCAGGTCGACATGCGCCTACGCCCCTCGGGACGCGCCGGCCCGGTGGCGACCCAGATCGAAAGCTTCACCGAATATCAGGACCGTGAAGCCTGGACCTGGGAGCACATGGCGCTGACGCGCGCGCGCGTGGTAGCGGCCTCGCCGGCGTTCAAGGCGCGCATCGAGGGCGTCATCAGCGACATACTGCAGCGGCCGCGCGATGCCGTGCTGCTCGCCGGCGACGTGGTGGAGATGCGCGGCGCCATCGCCAAGGAAAAGGGCGACAAGGAGCGCTGGGATCTCAAATACGCCGCCGGCGGCCTGGTCGATATCGAATTCATCGCGCAATACCTGCAACTGGCGCATGCCGAGCGCCAGCCGGACATTCTCGACACCTCGACCGCGCGCGTGCTCGACAAGGCCTGGGCCTTGCGCGTGCTGGCGGTGGAGGACGCGGAGGTGCTGCGCCCGGCGGTGCAGCTTTATCACGACCTGACGCAGATCCTGCGGCTGTGCCTGCCGGGCCCGTTCGATCCCAAGACCGCCGGCGCCGGCCTGTTGCGGCTCTTGGCGCGCGCCGCCGACGTGCCGGATTTTGCCACGCTCGATGCGACGCTGATCGAGACGCAGGCCAAGGTGCGCGAAAGTTTCGTGCGAATATTGGGCAAGGCGCCATAACGGTCATTCCGGGACGGCGCCGAAGGCGTCGGGCCCGGAATCCAAAGACCCATGCAAAGCCTTTCGCGTGGCCCTGGATTCCGGGCGCGCCGCTTCGCGGCGTCCCGGAATGACGATTTGCCTTACGCCGCCTCGTCCTTCCGCAGCGGGCATTGCGGCTCGAGCGGCAAGCGCACCAGCACCAGCGTGCCCTTGCCGAGCGTCGAGCGGATGCGCATGCGGCCGCCGTGCAGTTCGACCAGCGATTTGGAGATGGCGAGCCCGAGGCCGGAGCCCTGATGGCTCTTGGTGAGCTGGCTCTCGACCTGCTCGAACGGACGGCCGAGGCGGGCCAGCGCATCCTCGGCGATGCCGATGCCGCTGTCGGCGATCGACAGCACGATGCAGTGATCGCTGGCGCGCCCGCGCAAGGTGACACGGCCGCCGGCCGGCGTGAACTTGATCGCGTTGGACAAGAGGTTGAGCGCAATCTGCTTGAGGGCGCGGCGGTCGGCGCGCAGCCGTAATTCGGGTGCGATCCTGGCGATCAGCGTAAGCTGCTTGTCCTGCGCCCGGGCCGAGACGACGCGCATCGCCTCGGTGAGCAGGGTGTCGAGCTCGAGGTCCTCGAAATCGAGCATGATGCGGCCGGCCTCGATCTTGGCCATGTCGAGCACGTCGTTGATGACGTCGAGCAGGTATTGGCCGCTGCCGCGGATGTCGGTGCAGTATTCCTGGTACTTTTCGGCGCCGAGCGGGCCGAACATGCCCAACTCCATGATCTCGGAGAAACCGATGATGGCATTGAGCGGCGTGCGCAATTCGTGGCTCATGTTGGCGAGGAATTTCGACTTCGCCTGATTGGCCTCCTCGGCGCGCGTCTTCTCGGCGGCGTATTTCTCGGCAAGCTCGGCCGAGCGCTGCTGCGAGGCGCGCAGGTCGGCGACGCTCGCCATCAACCGCTTCTCGCCCTCGACCAGCTTCTCCTCATGCGTCTTGATCGCGGTGATGTCGGTGCCGACCGAGACATAGCCGCCGTCCTTGGTGCGCCGCTCGCTGATGTGCAGCCAGCGTCCGTCCTCGAGTTGCGCCTCGAAGGTGCGCGCGCCGGGCACGGTTGGGCCGGTGGTGATGATCTTGTTGCGCACCACCGGCTTGCGGCTGGCGGCGACCACCAATTCATAGGAGGCGCCGACCGTGATCGCCTCGTCGGGCAGATCGTGCAGCTCCTGGAAATTCGAATTGCACAGCACCAGCCGGTTGTCGGCGTCCCACAGCACGAAGGCCTCGGGGATGGTCTCGATGGCGTCGCGCAGGCGCATGTCGGCGGCGACCGTCTTCTCGACAAGGTACTTCTGCTCGGTGATGTCGACGGCGATGCCGATCAGGTGCAGTCCCGGCTCGCCCGGCTGACGCACCAGCTCGCAGCGCGCGCGCAGCCAGATCCAATGGCCGTTGGCGTGGCGCATGCGGAAGGCATGGTCGACGGTGGTCGCCTTGGCGTCGGCGAGCTCGGTGGCGAGCTCGTAGAGCCGCATGTCGTCGGGATGCACCAGCGCGTTGATGTCGCCGAAGGCGAGCAGGTCGTCCTTGGCCTCCAGCCCGAGCATGTCGAACATGGATTGCGACCAGAAGATGCGGCCGCGCGCCAGGTCCCAGTCCCACAGGCCGCAGCGCCCGCGATTGAGCGCGGTGTCGATGCGGCTGCGCACCGTCTCGTAGATCGTGTCGGCTTCGCGGGCGCGTGTCGCCTGCCAATGGAAGGCGAAGCCGAGGATGAGGACGACGAAGCCGGTGGTGGCGGACAGGGTGACGGTGAGGGTGGTGAGCGAACGCCAGGGGCTGAGCGCCGCGTCGCGCGACTGTACCGCGGCGACGGCGCCGAACGGCGGCTTCAGCGTGCGCACGGTCGCGAGGACGTTGGTATTATCGGGCAGCGTGATCTGCATGACGCCGGCGCCGGCGCCGAAGGTGGTGAGCGGCTGTGCCGCGCCCAGCACATCGATCAACCGGTGCCCGATGGTGGCCTTGGCGCCGGGCGTCGCCGCCGTAACGACGCCGTCCGCATTGGTGAGCAGGAAGTGGCGGCCGGTGGCGGTCGCCCAGCCGGGCAGCGCGCGCGCCAGAACTTGTTCGGGCTGCGCCGCCGCCTCGGCGGGGTGCTGCTGCACCCGCTCGGCGGCGAGATCGGCGACGGCATCCAGCGTGAGCGCCATGTCGCTCAGGGTCTGCCGACGATGGTCGAGGAGTTGGACGACGGCGCCGACGCAGATGGTGGCGAGGAAGGCGATGATGAGGACCGGGACGGCGCGGCGGAGCAGGGGCTCTGCCGTCAAGAGGCGCCGATAGGCCGGCTTGGCAATCGATTGCGCAAGCCCTTTGATAGAATCCGAATGTGCAGACGCACTCGCCACACCGGCGCGCGCCATTGAAGGCCTCCGTTCGGACGTTCCCCTGCCACTCTCAAGACGGAAGGATGTGCCGCATCGCTTTCCGAATCAGCGCCGATTGGAATCGATGGGCGGTGATTTGTCGAGAGTCCGGGAGTCAAATATTAAAAATTTGTTACCCACAAAATCTGCAGGCGGGCCAGGCAGTAAGCCTCTACTACCGGCTGCAAGACGCGCCGGCGGCCCGCTTCAATCGGTGGCCAAGGCCCGTTGCACGATGTCGGAGAGATCGCGCGAGGTCTGCGGCGCCGCCTTGATGCGCTGGAGCGCCGCCTGCGCGCGGGCGCGGCGCCCGGATTCCAACGTGCGCCAGGTGCGGAAGGCGGTGGCGAGCCGCGCCGAGATCTGCGGGTTCTTCGGATCGAGCGCCAGCACCATATCGGCGACGAATTCGTAGCCGGCGCCGTCGGCGCGGTTGAACTGGGTCGGATTGGCCTGCGCGAAGGCGCCGATCAAGGCGCGCACGCGGTTGGGATTGGCCATCGAGAAGCTGGGGTGATGGCTGAGCCGCTGCACCTTTTCCAGCGTATCGGCCTGCGGAATGGTCGCCTGCAGCGAAAACCATTTGTCGATGACCAGCGGGTCCGCCGCATAGCGCTTGTAGAACTCGTTGAGCGCCTGCGTGCGCTCGGGCTCATCGTGCAGCGCCAGCGTCGCCAGCGCCGCCATGCGGTCGGTCATGTTATCGGCGCTGTCGAATTGCCGGGCCGCGCGGGTGATCGCCGAGGCTTTGCCGGTCGCCGCCAAAAGGTCGAGCGCGGCATTGCGCAGGGCGCGGCGGCCGGCGCTGGCCGCGTCGGGCGAATAGCCGCCGGGCAGCGTCATGCGCTCGTAGAGCATCGACAAGGCCGGGCCCAGCCGCGTGCCGATATCGGCGCGCAAGGCCTTGCGGGCACGGAAGATCGCATCCGGGTCGATGTCGTGGCCGATCTCGCGCGCGATGTCGCCTTCGCCCGGAGGCGCCAGCGCCAGCGCGACGAAAGCCGGCTCGAGCGAGGCATCTTCCAGGATGGCGGCGAGCGCCACCATCAGCCGATCATCGGTTTCCGGCGGCTTGCCGGCGCGCAGGCGCACGACGTTGTCCATCAACAGCCGCATCGAAATGGTCTGCAACGCCTGCCAGCGGTTGAACGGATCGCTGTCATGCGCGGCGAGGAAGGCGAGGTCGTCGCCGCGCAAGTCGGTGACGAGCTTGATCGGCGCCGAGAAGCCGCGATTGATCGACAGAACAGGCGGCACGGCGATGCCTGAGAATGCGAAGACCTGCTCCGTCTCGCTCAGGACCAGCACGCCGGCCTCGCCGGCGCGCGATTCTTTGAGCGCCAAGTCGTGGCCGTCCTTGCCCACCAGGCCGAAGGCGAGGGGGATCACCGTCGGCTGCTTGCTCGGTTGATCGGGGGTCGGCGGCACGCTCTGCCGGCAGGTCAGGGCGAAGCTCTGGCGCGCTGGGTCGTAATGCGTGCTGACCGTCACTTCCGGCGTGCCGGCCTGCCGATACCAGCGCATGAACTGCGTCATGTCGCGGCCGCTCGCCTCGGCAAAGCACTGAACGAACTGCTCGATGGTGGCGGCCTCGCCGTCGTGGCGGGCGAAATAGAGATCCATGCCGGCGCGGAATTTCTCGCGCCCGATCAGGGTCTGGATCATGCGCACCAGCTCGGCGCCCTTTTCGTAGACGGTGCTGGTGTAGAAATTGTTGATCTCCCGGTAGCTCTCGGGCCGCACCGGATGCGCCAGCGGACCGGCGTCCTCGATGAACTGCATGGCGCGCAAGCCGCGCACGTCGGCGATGCGCTTGACCGGCCGCGAGCGCATGTCGGCGGAGAATTCCTGGTCGCGGAAGACGGTGAGCCCTTCCTTCAGGCAAAGCTGGAACCAGTCGCGGCACGTGATGCGGTTGCCGGTCCAATTGTGGAAATATTCGTGCGCGATCACGCCCTCGATATGGGCATAATCCGAGTCGGTGGCGGTCTCCGGCGTCGCCAGCACGTATTTGTCGTTGAAGACGTTGAGGCCCTTGTTCTCCATCGCGCCCATGTTGAAGTCCGACACCGCCACGATCATGAAAATATCCAGATCGTATTCGCGGCCGAAGGCCTCCTCGTCCCAGCGCATGGCGCGCTTGAGCGAATCCATGGCGTAGCCGCAGCGATCCTCCTTGCCGTGCTCGACATAGATGCGCAGCGTGACCTCGCGCCCCGTGAGGGTGCGGAAGGTATCCTCCACGCAGGCGAGATCGCCGCCGACCAGCGCGAACAGATAGGAGGGCTTGGGATGCGGATCGTGCCAGACCGCGTAATGGCGCCCGCCGGGCAATTCGCCGCTCTCGACCGGATTGCCGTTGGAGAGCAGAATCGGCGCCTCGGCTTTGCTCGCCTCGATGCGCGTCGTGTAGACGGCCATCACGTCGGGCCGGTCGGGGAAATAGGTGATGCGGCGGAAACCCTCCGCCTCGCATTGCGTGCAGTAGGTGGCGCTCGAGCGGTAGAGGCCGGAGAGCTGGGTATTGGCGCTGGGGTCGACCAGCGTCTCGATCTCCAGCGTGAACGGCCCGTTCGGCGGCTGCGGGATGGTCAGCCGGTCCGGGGTGACGACGAACGTGTCGGCCGCGGCCTCCTTGCCGTCGAGCTTGAGCGAGACGAAGGAGAGCCCGTCGCCGTCGAGCACCAAAGGCGCCGATGGGCTTTGCGGATTGGGCTTGAGGCTGAGCGTCGCCCGCACGCGCGTCTGCGTCGGATGCAGCGCGAAGGCGAGCGAGACGCGGTCCACGAGCCAGTCGGGTGGGCGGTAATCCTGCAGGCGGATGGGCTGGGCAAGGTCGGTGCGCATGAATATTTGATCTAAGGTGTCCGCCGCTGAATTGGAAGGTCGAAAGATGATGCGCGCGATGGTGCTGGAGCGGCCGCGCTCACTGCTCGTCATGCGCGAGCGTGCGGTGCCGGCGCCGGGTGCCGGGGAACTGCTGGTCGAGGTTGCGGCCTGCGGGGTCTGCCGCACCGACCTGCATGTGGTCGACGGCGAACTGGCACATCCGACATTGCCGCTGGTGCCGGGCCACGAGATCGTCGGCCGGGTGGCGGCGATCGGGGCGGGGGTTGCGGGCTTTGCCGTGGGCGAACGCGTCGGCGTGCCCTGGCTGGGGGCGACCTGCGGCGTCTGCCCCTATTGCCGCTCGCAGCGGGAGAACCTGTGCGACGCGCCGGTGTTCACCGGCTATACGCGCAATGGCGGCTATGCGACGCACGCGGTCGCCGATGCGCGCTTCTGCTTTCCGCTGGGCGAGGCGGGTGACGACGCCGAGATCGCTCCCTGGCTGTGCGCCGGCCTGATCGGCTGGCGCAGCTACCGCATGGCGGGCGATGGAGAGGCGCTCGGCCTCTACGGCTTCGGCGCCGCCGCCCATATTCTGGCGCAGGTCGCGCATTGGCAAGGGCGCCGCATCTTTGCCTTCACGCGCAAGGGCGATACGGCGGCGCAGGACTTCGCCCGCTCGCTCGGCGCGGTGTGGGCGGGCGGATCCGAGGAGACGCCGCCGGAGCCGCTCGATGCAGCGATCATCTTCGCGCCCGTCGGCGCGCTGGTGCCGGCGGCCTTGCGCGCGGTGAAGAAGGGCGGCCGCGTGGTCTGCGGCGGCATCCACATGTCGGATATCCCGAGCTTCCCCTATGCGCTGCTGTGGGAAGAGCGGCGCGTGATGTCGGTCGCCAACCTGACCCGCGAGGACGCGCGCGAGTTTTTGCACGTGGCGCCGCAGGCCGGGGTGCATTGCGCGGTGACGCGCTATCCCTTGACGCGCGCCAACGAGGCGTTGTCCGACCTGCGCGACGGGCGGCTGCAGGGCGCGGCGGTGCTGATTCCTTGATCGGCATCCGAGGCGCGTCTTTTTCCTTTGTCATTCCGGGACGGCGCGACGCGCCGGGCCCGGAATCCAGGGTCACATCGCATGCGCTTGTTGTGGCGCTCTGGATTCCGGGTTCGCGCTGCGCGCGCCCCGAAATGACGGGTGTTAGCGCATCGGCTCGGCGTGGCCGATCACCCGCTTGATCGACGGTGCGCGCTCGCGCAACGCGCGTTCGAGCAGGTCGACCTGCTCGTGCACCGCCTGTACCTTGGCGGTGGGATCGACGCGGCAGTGGAAATTGACGATCTCGCCCTCGTCGGTCTCGCGCACGCGTACGTCGTGCACGTCGCGGATGGTGCTGCCGCCGGCGGCGAGCTCGGAGAGGGCAATCGCCACCGCCTTGACCCGCTCGGGCGGCGCCTCGCGGCCGTGCGCTTCGTGCGGCTGCAGCGGCTCGATATGGGTCTCGACTTCGACGGCGTGGCCGAGCTCGTCGGCGATGCCGCGCTCCAGGCTGTCGGCCAGCTCGTGCGCGGCGCCGAGCGACAATTTCCCGTCCACTTCCAGATCGAGCGAGACCGCCAGCTGGTCCCTCAGTTCGTGCACGGTCACGTGGTGCACCGCCAGCGCGCGGTTGCGCGCGATCACCATGACCCGGTCGAGCACCGTCTCGTTGTCGAGCTTGACGGGATTGGTGGTGACCGTCGGCTCCGCGCCGGGGATCTCCCGCCGGATGGCGCCGGCGACCTGGTCCTTGATCGCGTTCACCCGGTCAATCGGCAAGGTGCGGCTCACCGCCAGCCCCAGGTCGATGAAGGTGGTGCCGCCGACGGCGCGCGCGCGCACCTGCTCGACCTTGACCACGCCCGGAACCTTGGCGGCGATGCGCGTGATGGTGCGCGCGGCGCCTTCCGGCGCCACGTCGATGAGCGTGTCGATGGTGCGGCGGCCGAGCCGCCAGCCAGCGACGCAGACCAGAACCGCGACCGCCAGCGCGGCGCTCGAATCCGCCCACCAATAGCCCAGACGCACCCCGACGAGCCCGATCAGCACCGCGAGCGAGCCCCACAGGTCGGACGAAAAATGCAGCGCGTCGGCTTCGAGCGCGTGGCTCGAGGACTTCTTGGCGGCGCGCGAGAGCGCGCGCGAGCGGACGAAGTCGACCGCGATCGACACCAGCATCACGCCGAAAGCCCAGGCGGTCGCCTCGACCACGTGTCCGTCATGACTGAGCAGACGCCGTACCGCTTCCCACACCACGATGCCGGACAGCAGGAAGAGCAGCGCGGTTTCCGCCAGCGCCGAAATGCTTTCGATCTTGCCGTGGCCGTAATGGTGTTGCTCGTCGGCCGGGCGGCCGGACACGCGCACGGCGATATAGGTCATCACCGTGGCGCCGAAATCGATCAGCGAATGGCCGGCCTCCGACAGGATCGCCAGCGAGCCGGTGAGATAGCCGACCACCGCCTTGGCGATGGTGAGGCCGGCGGAGGCGGCGATCGAGGACAGCGCTACCTGTTCTTTTTCGCTCTGCATGTACCTAGTGGAGCGGATTTGGCATTCGCTACCACCCTAGCAGCCGGCTCGTGAAGCGAATGTCAAATCCAAAGCTCCACTAGCATCAATAACTTGCTAGTGGTCCTTTGATTTTAACATTCGCAACAGAGCCTGCCGAGAAGGGATGCGAACGTTAAAATCGGACCACTAGCATGTAGCGCAATCGGGTTTAAATTTCGACTGCCTCGGACGGCAATTATCGGCGTTGGTTGCCGGAATACCGGGTCCGGCGCGCAAAACGGGTCAAACCTTGTGTCCCGGGGCGAAACGGAAGTCAAAACTGACGCGGGTCGACGACGTTATATTCACTTTGCTGCCGTGGCGAAGATTAGAACCGTCAAAAACAAGCGCCTGCCCATAATCCAGATCGACCGGCGCAAAATCCTCCTTACCCTCCTCGCTTTCGATCCAGATGCTGTTTTCGCCCCAGACCGGTGAAAAACCGGGTCAGGGTCTGAATAAATACGCAGTGATGTCAGGTAATTAATTCAATACATCGCGCTCAGCTTCGCATTCTCAAATATCAGTCAAATAAATGCTGGCGAACATTGATGAACAAAAAATCACGGCTCGCGACTCTCAAAGGAGTTTGGCAAAAGCCGTGGTTGGATACGTTCTGACTATGACGAATCTTGAGCCGCATGTTTAGCGGCTTCATATAGTAGCAATGATGTTGGCCAATCTCGATCCCTGCATTGTCAACTTGCTACAGCTCAGCTTCGCTGTTGTCTATACTTTCCGATTGCAGTCATTTGGCCATTGCAGAGGATATTGCAGGGCTGCCGTCGCACGTCGTAATGAACAGCTAAGAAACTTGTCGGGAGAGGCTGGCCAATATCAACTCACTAACTTTTGAATCTTTGTTAGTGAGTCGAGAAACGTGTATGTCCTGAGCGTAGGGTGTAAGCTTTCAGCTTGATTTAAACGAACCGAGCTGGCTCTGCGATTGGCACCCCAGCGCGCCAAGAAGGTCGCCAAGGCCAGGCGCTGAGTGGCACATCCCCTTCATCAGATTGCTCTCCGACTTTCGATGGGTGATCGTCGTAACATCTAAGAGCTGCCGACCAACACGGCTGTTTTCTACGCCGGACGGTGGCCACTGGCGCCCGGACAAGGAAGGGTATGCAGTGGCAGTGCGACCACCAAATGTTGTACGGAGGAGGTCCAATAGGGGGAGCGCCGGTCTACTTTCGCTCGACTATATCAGTGTGTTTACCATTATCAATTCGCGGTTGTGCCGCGTGAAATAGCCTATATCATTGAGACGGGGCGAAACGTCAATTCCAGTCAGCAATGTCTCGAGAGTTACAGCAACTCGTTCGGCAGAAAATCGAGAACCTGCGTCCGAAGCTCCTCGACCTGAGCCGGCGCAATCCACTGATCGCAGCGAAGCTTGGTACGCGTTCGGGTTCGCAAGTCCGGGTGGTCGACGAACTTCCCGACGTCCTGTTTTTCAAGCTGAACAATCGTCAGCAGATGGAAATCGTGCCGCTGCCTCCCATCGAGGAGGATCCGCGGGACGAGCGTACCGACGAGTTTCGAAGCGCGCTGGCCAACGCTCGATTGACGGACGAGGAGTATCTTGTAGCGGTCCAGGCCGTGCAGCAGGAATCGGAGGATTACCTCGACACGACACGGCAGATCGAACGGGCGCTTAAAGACCGGATTAGGATTGCCTTAGGGCTTCCTGCGCGTGTGAGCCGCGCTGAATTGAACTTTGCGCAGCACGCCAAGAATAACGGCATATCGCCCTCCTACGAATTGCCTAAAGCGAGCGGTCGCGACGATCACCCGGGCCATTCGGACGACAAGATTCAAACCTTGTTGCTGCCGAACGATCTGGAAAGGAGATTGAATGGGATCGTCACGAAGTGCCGGACTTGGCTTCAGGAGACCGGCATGAATGTGCTCCAGGTCGCATATGGATTCCTAGAATGGTCGGACGGCGTCCAACCCGAAACTTCTTTTGCCCCTCTGATACTCTGCCAATCCCAAATCGAGCGCCGCCGGAGCCAAGATGGGGTGAGGTTCATGATCTCCGGGACCGGAGACGAACCGGAAATGAACGCCGTCATCGCCGAGTGTCCGGCATCAGCACTTGTGAGACAGATTTAGCGGCTTGAGGATCGGAGGATTTCTGGCTCATCTGTATGGACCGGCCGCGCGTTGCAAGCCGAAAGTGACGATCTGGAAGTAATAGGTCTTGCGCTTCTGTATCCGGCCCTTAGGTGGAACGCTTGTTCCTGGCCATCATGGATATCCGCGCGCGCTCGATCTCATTCGTAACTCGGCCCCGAAGGCCAGATGAGCCACCTGATCACGAACGCGCTGGCGAGACCGCTTTCTCCATCTCCTCATTCCTGCTCGCAGACCTCGGCGGGAAAACCGATTGCGATACTCCCTTGTAGCTATCGCGCGTGCATTTCAGGCGGCTTCCTTGGTGACGCGCGCTTCATAATTGCGCTGTTGTGCCAGCACGGTCCAGGCAAGGCGCTCGCGCACGGTTTCAAGCGGGCAGGCCGCGCCGAGCCGCTCCGCCAGCCGCGCCGTGCGATAGACGCCCTGCCGCCGGCACCGGAAACAGGCGATCCGCAGGCAAACGAAGGGGTACTCGTCCAGGCGCATTTTGACTCTGCTGTTCTTCTTTTGTTCTATAGCCTGTATCGCCGCGGCTCAAGGGGCGGGCGGTTGTGCGAGGCACCGGTTGCAGGCCGGCGAGAAATCAACCACTGCGGTGCGGGAACATGATACAGTTTCGCGCCTTCATCATGCGGGGCGGCCAATGAAACGTCTTGTCTTCTGCTTCGATGGCACCTGGAACCAGCTTGATGCGCCGAACCCAACCAACGTTGTGGTAACGGCCGAGTCGGTGTTGCCACTCGCGCCAGACGGTACCGCCCAGCTCATCTTCTATGACGAAGGCGTTGGCACCGATAAGCATGAAAAATTTCGCGGCGGCATGTTTGGCGAGGGCCTCGTCAAGAACCTTGCCGATGGTTATCGCTTCCTGATCTTCAACTACACGCCCGGCGATGAAATCTATATCTTCGGTTTTTCGCGCGGCGCTTACACGGCGCGCTCTTTCGCAGGGCTGCTGCACACCTGCGGCGTTCTTGTTCGCAAGGAAGCGGCCAGGGTTGGAGACGCGATCGAACTCTATAAAGAGCGCGATACTTCACAGGCATTCAAAGAAAAGATGCTGGCCTTCCGGCAGGATTATTCGCCGGAAGTCTGCTGCTCCGACGATGAAGCCAAGTGGCGCGCAGGCAAGGCCGGCAACAGCGACGCGCTCGGCCTGCCGCGCCTGTCGATCGCCTATGTGGGCGTGTGGGACACGGTCGGCGCGCTGGGCATTCCCGCACGCTATAAACTTCTTAGCTGGATTAACGAGAAACACGATTTCCATGACACGTCGCTTTCCGAATTTGTAAAACGCGCGCGTCACGCCGTGGCGATCGACGAGCGCCGCAAAGACTTCGTACCGACCCTCTGGGACAATCTTGACGAACTGAACAAAAAGGCCGGTGCCGATCCGGCCGCGTCCGATGCGCCGTACCAGCAGGCGTGGTTTCCCGGCGTACACAGCGCGGTCGGCGGCGGCGGCGAGCGAAGGGGTCTTTCCGATCAGGCGCTCGACTGGATTCTCGATGGCGCACGGGCCGCGGGGCTGGTTCTGGACGGCAGCCGGTATTCACGCATATTCGAGTTGCAACCGGATTATCGCGAGTACATCGAGAACTCTGTAAAGCCGGGCTTGCTCTACCGGGCGATGAACGCTCTCGCAGCCGCCGACCGGATGCCGGGCCCGGCCGCGCTTCGCGATGTGAGCGTCAGCGCAAAACGGCGCTGGCTTGAAAAGCCGGAAAATCTCAAAGACCGCGCCGCGTACCGGCCGCTGACGCTAAAGCGGGTTGCGGATGCGCTCAATGCGCTTGATCCCAAACAGTACGGGCTTGGTGCCGACGCAACGCCGGCGCAAGACTTTGAACTCTACGAAGTCAGGCGCGGCGACGGGCTCAGGGCTATCGCCAAGGAATTGCGCGGCGACCCCAATTTCTCAGATCGCATTTTCAAGGCCAATCTCGACAAGCTGGATGATCCCGACCGCATCTATCCGGGAATGATATTGCGCATTCCTAAACATTGAGGGGGGTGCCATGAATACTCTGTCGCGGCTTATTGCGGTTGTGTTCGGCGTCCTTCTGTTGAGCGGCGTTCAGGCGGAAGCGCAAAACAGGACACCGCCGGAAATTACCGCCATACAGATGCCTCTGCTGGCATGGGTAGCTTCGCGGCCGCATGCCATGCCGGCCACGCTTGCAGATTTCACGACCGATCCGGTCCGCGTTGCGCAATTTCGCGAATTGCTGGGCTCTCTTCTCAGGCAGGACTGGAAGCAGGCGCTCGCGCGTGCAAAATCGATGGCCTATCTATTGGTCGCGATCCAGGAAGACGAGAATACTTTCATCGTTGCATCAGATGACAGCGATACCGGTCGCAATCCAACGGTCATCATCAATACCCATCCCCGCACCGATTTTATAGTGCAAGCGCCCCATACGCCGTTCGAGCAGGGAACCGCCGAGCAGGCCGCTATCTTTCTTCGCGACCTTGGGGGGCGCGCCGCGATCATTGCGGGAGCCCATCGCTGCGCAAGCCGGACCTTTACAACGTGTGACGGCAAGACCGCCGTCTGCGGCGGCACGTTGCAGGGGTACAGGGATTCGGATGTCGGACACAACGTAAACACGCTCTTTCATGCGGCGCATGTTTTGTTTGCGGAACGGTGGCCCTCATCCATTGTGATGTCACTGCACGGGATGATGGAGGATACAAACGGTGTACGCACATCGCTCATCATATCCGACGGAATTCGCGCGGACGACGCGGCGCAGCAGACTGTCGCGACACGGTTCCGGCTAGCCTTGGATCACTGGGTAAAACAGCCCGGCGCGGTCGTAAGCTGCAACCTGCCGTCCGACGCGGTCTACGATTTTAGAAAGCTTTGCGGTTACACGAATGTCCAGGGCCGCCAAGTAAACGGCGACACGGATGCATGTCATATAAGCGTCGATCAAGGGACCGGACGCTTCATTCATATGGAACAAGACTGGGCCGTTCTTCAACCTTACGCGCAAGGCTGGGGTGAGATCGGCAATCACCCGTACAACAGCACATTCATCAAGGCTCTTGCACAGGTGCTGCCGGCAGTTAGCAGCCCCTAACAATGCATCTGGCTCAAAAGCACGAGTGGAACACTCCTCGGGAGGCGAAACATGAAAACCAAGTCACTGAAATTTGGCCTGACAGCTACATTGATTGCGCTCCTTTGCGTACCGGCCTTTGCCGAGGTCAATCTAACGCTGAAGAAATCGTTCATTGAGAAATATCGCAACCGCGTCACCATCAGCACTGACTTCCTGGTCGATCATGTCAAGAAATCGATCAACACGCCCAAGGCCGACGGCGATCTTCATATCGCGGGAAGGCCGGACAATGACATCGGCCTGATAACCGTCGTTGAAATTCAAAATGCACGGCAAGCACCGGATGCGGTAAATCTTGCGCGCAGCAGCGCCGGCAAAGATACGCCAATTCCAGTGACGGGCGTCTGGCGTGTATGGTTTGAACACGCTGGCGGCGCGGATCAGGTTCAGGGCGATCCGCTTAAGCCCGCGAATAACACAAATCCCGAACACGTGTTTGAAATCCATCCGGCTACGCGCATTGGCGCTCATGATCTGCTCGCAACGCTTAAGCCGGTTAGAGGCTACGACGCTCCCAATAATACGGACTCCCGTATCCATATGGTCGAAACGACACGTGCGCGCATGAGCGTCGATAGCAACACGGTGACAATCCAGGTCAGCGGCAATAATCCGAACTATATTCATTTCATCATGAAGCTTCTTCCCGGTCCTAAAGGCTTTCAGCTTGCTGATGGAAGCTGGACACAGCCCGCGGACGGGGCCTTTGTCTTTGCAAAAATATATGATCCCGACGATGAGCTGCTGGCCCATAAGCGGCGTATCGCCTTCGTCAAAGGTTCTGCGCCTTACGTCAAGGTTCAGAATTTAAAGCCGAACATGTGCATGCGACCAACACAGCGCTGATGTGGCCGCTCCGCCAGGACGCTTGCGCTCGCCGCCTCAGGCTGCGACTAGGCACGGGCTGTCCATAAACCGCGTCTGCTCAGCGACAACGGTTCCAGCTACGTCTCTGCCGACCTGGCGGAATGGCTCGAAGCCCAGAGCATGGGACACGTTCGCGGCGCGCCCTACCATCCGCAAACGCAGGGCAAGATCGAACGCTGGCATCAAACGCTGGCATCAAACGCTGAAGAACCGCATCCTGCTGGAGAACTACTACCTGCCTGGCGATCTTGAGGCCAGCATCGGTCGGTTCGTCGATCACTACAACTACCAACGATATCACGAGAGTCTGGACAATCTAACGCCGGCCGACGTGTACTTCGGGCGCGGCCAAACAATCCTGCTGGAAAGAGAAAGGATCAAGCGCAACACCATCCAAAAACGTCGCTTGCTACATCAAAAGAAAGCCGCCTAAACTAAAATCAGATGAGCCGCTCCATCCTGTAGTTCACGCCGCCATCTGTCTCAAATTATCTGACGACGGACAGCGGCGGCAGGGTTTCCGAGGTCGCTATTTGATCATTTTGTGCGGCAGCTCGAAAGCTTCCTGTTCTATTACATCTTCACCAAGACGCCGACGAAGGATCTGGAGCGGAATTTCTCGATATGGGCTGACGAACTGCGAGAGATCGCGGAGATCGCCGACACGAAGACGCAAAAGGCCAGGCTCAATGAATTCGTGATGGAGCGGCTACAAAAGAACATGGCCGGCAAGGATGCTGAGCTAAGCGACACGCTCAGGCGGTACACGCTCGGTTCGATGCAGCAATATCGCACGCGCTATCTGCTGGCGAAGCTTACGCAATATGTCGAAATGGCCTTCAAGGGTATCAAGGATCCCGGCGGTCTTAGCGAGTTCACCGCGCTTGAGATTGAGCACATCCTCCCCGACACGCCTGAAGGCGAGCTGCGCCAGTCCTTCACGACCTCCAATCCGGGCAAGAGCTACGACGAGTACAAAGTGCGGCTCGGGAATGTGACGCTTCTCGAAAAGCCAATCAACATCGTGGCGAGTAATGGTTTCTTCGAACGGAAGAAGCCGGAATACGCGAAGTCGGGAAACTATCTGACCCGCAGCATTGTGGCTTTAAGTCCAGTCGGGAAGAACTCGTCGATTACGCGCATCAATGAAAAGTTGCGGGCCTTCGAGCATTGGGTGGCGTTGGACATCGAACAGCGCCAAGACATGCTGATCGCGCTCGGTAAAGATGTGTGGCGCATAACGCCGATCGATGTGACGTAAAATTATCCCCAAGGCCGCACATGCCGGCCGGTCGAAGTCAAGGGTGAGCCATGGCGAAGAAGCCGGGAAAGGACAGTGCGTTCACTGCCTTAAAGAAGAGGCGGAGCGCAATTGGGATCACGTGTTCCCGAAGTCCTGGTACCCTGACACGACGGAAGCGGACCTGGAAAAATGGCAGATTCCATCCTGCGTTGCCTGCAACGACCGATACGGAAAACTGGAACGGGATTTGATAGGCCGCTTGGGGCTGGCGCTTGACGCAGGCAATCCCGCTTCGGCTGGTCTTGCGGACAAGGCTTTGCGTGCCATCAACCCGGACGCTGCCAAAAACGAAGGTGACGCCGCGGCGCGCGACGCCCGCGCAAAGAAGATCCTTGGCGAGATGTACAAGGGCGAAGAACTCAAGGGAAAAAATGTAGTGCCTGGCTTGCACGAGCGTTGGGATCGTTCGCTTGAGGAGCAACTTGGCATCAGCATTCCGGAGGAAAGTCTGCCCGCGATGACTGAAAAGATCGTACGCGGCATCACATTCCGCGAAGACGGCGCCTTTATCGAACCTGACCAGGAAATCAAATCCTTCCTGGTCAAAGACGAGGACGTGAAGGACGTAAAAGAGATGCTCGACAGGGCAAGCACGGAGTTCAAGAGAGAACCTGGCCTTGTGGTCCGGCGGGCCCGATCGTCGGGCGGCGACCTGTACGAAATCACCCTCTGGAATCAGCTCAAGATGTACGCGACGGTCTCGAAGCCGAAGGCGGCGTCTGCTCTGTCTCCGCGTCAGCGCCGTTCGCTCCGGCGGGCGCGGCTCAATGCATGGCTACAAGAGCGGGCAAAACGGCAGGGCAGGCCAAGAGCCAAGGCGCGAAGGCGTGCTCATCTGCCCGGCGGAAGCTGCGATAGGCGGATTGGGTTCCCCGAAAGTGACGTTAATAAAAGGTAAATTTTTGAAAACACGATAGAAAGTGACAATTCAGTATTCTGACCCCCAATGCCGTGAACCTATAGTCTAATGTTTTAGATAGAAAATTAGACTGCAGCCTGATATATTGCGTCTAAAGTTAGTCCATAGACTAATCTTGCAGACAAAACATTAGGCCGTACTATGAAAACAGAAACCCGCAAACGCGCCCGCGAGCGCTTGGACGAACGCCTGGCCCTGCTGAAGCCGGCGGAACGCTTCCGCGCACCTCCGAAAGGATGGGTCCGCGCCATCCGGGACGCGCTCGGGATGAGCGGCGTCCAGTTCGCTCGCCGTCTGAACGTGCAGCCGCCGAGCGTGGCCGCGCTCGAAGCGTCAGAGGAAAGCGGGACGATCCAGCTCAAGACGTTGCGCCGCGCAGCGGAAGCGCTCGATTGTACGCTCGTCTACGCGCTCGTGCCAAACGACTCGCTCGAAGGCGCCGTGCGCGCGCGCGCCCGCAAGATTGCCATGCGCGATCTCGGGCGTGTGGCGCATACGATGAAGCTCGAAGCGCAGGAAACATCGGGCGCCGGCACGGACGAGCGCCTCGAAGCCTATATCCGCGACAAGGTAAAAGAGCGGGACCTCTGGGATGAACCATGACCGATCTGTTTCAGGAACCCGATGACGCAACGCCGCTCGATCCGGCGTTGCGCGGCGATTTGATTCAGACCTGGATCACGACGCGCGCCGATCTGAATGAAGCCGAAGAGGAAAACATCCTGAACGGCGCGGCCTGGGCGCGCCGCCGGCGAGGGGGCGCGGAGACGCTGCTGAATGAAGACTTCTCGAAATCGCTGCACAAGCAGATGTTCGGCGATGTCTGGAAATGGGCAGGCACCTATCGCCAGACCGAACTCAATATCGGCATCGCGCCGCATCTGATCGCGGCGGAGATGCCGGTGATGTTCGACAACACGCGGTTTTGGGTTGAGAACAAAACATTCCCGCCCGATGAAATCGCGGTGCGGCTGCATCACCGCCTTACGCAGATTCACGGCTTCCCGAATGGCAACGGCCGCCATGCGCGCATGATGGCCGATTTGCTGGTCGAGAAGCTCGGCGGGAAGCCGTTCTCATGGGGCAGCGGAAGCATTCACGACACTGGCACGCTGCGGGCCACCTACATCAACGCGCTCAAGGCTGCCGACAATCACGACTTCGGGCCGCTATTGGCGTTCGCGCGGTCTTAATCAAGGAGCCCGGACGGGGCTAGTCGATCATTCATCCGGTCGCAAAAGCCCCCCATGATTGCGAAAATCCATAGAGGTGGCTGAGGAATTTCGCTAAATTCGGCTGCCTATGGCTGAATTTATGGATGGCGTTGTGTCTAAGCTCAAGTCAAAATTGATATTTGAGACCACGTTCGGCAGTTATTCTGCCGACGAGCTACTCGGCGAGGGCGGCGCCGGTCGAGTTTATGGCGCGGTCGACGATGCAGGCAAAGCGGTTGCGATTAAAGTCTTGAGCGCTACCAGCAAGGACAAGCGTCGTCGTTTTAAGAACGAAATCGCTTTTCTCTGGAGAAATCGGCACCCGAACATCGTCAGTGTAACCGACCATGGCCTATCTGAGATGGGGCCGTTCTACGTCATGGCGCGCTACGACTGCAGCTTGCGTGCGCTGCTGGGACAAACAATATCTCATGAGGACAAGCTTGCCCTATTCGGAAAGATTCTGGACGGCGTGGAAGCAGGACATCTTCTTGGTGCTTGTCATCGGGATCTGAAGCCCGAAAATATTCTATATGCGGGCGCCTCAAAAATGCCAGCGATCGCCGATTTTGGAATCGCAAGCTTCACCGACGACCTATTAATCACGTTCGTCAAGACTGACGACAAACAGCGCCTCGCGAATTTCATTTATGCAGCTCCCGAGCAGCGGAGACCTGGCGGAAGTGTGGGCAATGGCGCCGATATCTACGCGCTTGGCCTGATATTAAATGAGATGTTCACCGGGCAGACGCCTCTCGGAACCGACTATCGCGCCATTGCATCAGCAGTGCCCGACTTCGCATTCCTGGATCCGATTGTCGCGAAAATGATCAAACAGGACAGCAATGAACGGTATTCTTCGATTGAAGAGGTAAAGCGGCATATCGCGCACCAACGGCAGGAATTCATTACGTTTCAACGCCTGAGCAAAATATCTGAGGCGGTCATACCCGAAGGCGAAATTGACGATCCGCTCGCTTTTAACCCGCCAAAGATCATTGATGTAGATTGGAACGCCGGTACCTTGACTATTACGCTCGATCGACCCGTGCATCACAAATGGATTCATGCGCTTCACAATATGGGTAACCACACGTCTGTAATGGGCATCCCTCCCGAGAGGTTTCAGTTCAATGGGAATATTGCGCGCGTGCAGGCATCTCACACCGATGCGCAGCGAGTGGTCGACTATTTCAAGCAATGGCTGCCTAATGCCACTTCGCGACTAAAGCTCGACCTTGAACAGGAGAACCGAGAACGTCGACGCAGGGCACAAGACGCTTTGCGTATCGAAAAGCAGCACGAGGAAGCCCGGCTTGGCGTTCTTCGCAATCTAAAATTCTAAAAAAATGTGTCGTGTCGACAGCCTGAATCTACAAATGTGGCATTAATGTCCGCTAATTCATTGAATTATAACATAAACACACAGAGTGATAATGTAACTTACGAAAAATCCAGAGCAGGGGCCTTTAAGCCGCCCGTGTATCGTCATCCTCCGCGCTCCGGTCTTCGATCATCGGGAAGTCCATGCCTTCGATCTCTTCAAGCGCCTTGCCGGCGATGCCCTGAAGGTCGCCGTACATGCCCGCGGTGGCGTCGATCACGCCGCGTATCTGCGCTTCGCGCTTGGCCCAGGTTCGCATCATGGAGCGACGCTCCTTGTCGAGATCGGTCTGCATCTCGCTGAATTTCTCGACGATGGCCTCGATGCGGTGACGGAAGCGTGGGCCGGTCAGATACTGGTAGACCAGCTCCATCTTCGTCTGCTGGCCTTCGCCGGCCTGCCGCGCGGCAGCGAGTTCGATCAGTGACTGCCGCAGTGCGATCGCGACCGGAATGGCGCATCGCGTCTCGGTGACCCAGACGCCATCGACATGATCGAAACTATGCACGCCCTTCGGCAGTGCGTTGGACACGATGAGCGCTACCTCGGCCTTGGCCTTTCTCTGATCGTCGCGCAGCTTGGTGAGCCAGCCATCCGCCCAGTTCTTGGTCCGCTTCGACTCCCACAGGATGGTTCCGCAGGGCTGATTGTATGAATTCATCACGCGGTGCAGCACATCGCCGCCGAACTCGCCCTTCGGCACAGGCTCGATCACGTCCTGCGGAAACTTGGCGCGCAAAGACGCCTCAAGCTCCAGCTCCAGAGCCTCGCCCTGCAATTGCTGCGAGCCCTGTTCGGCCTTGCGCTTGAGATCTTCGATCTGGCGCTGCATGGAAGCGATCTGCTCTTCCTTTTCCAGAACGCGCAGCTTCAAAGCCTCCTCGGCATCCTGCTTGGCTTTCGTCCGGACGGTTTCGAGCGACGCCTGCACCCGCTTTTCAATGGTGAGGTCCAACTCCCGTTTGGCGTCGTCGAGCGCGCGCTCCTTGCGCATGAGCTCGGCCTGAGCCTTCTGCGCCTCGGCGAGTTTCTCGTCGCGCTGCTTGAGCACCTGCTGAAGCTCGGTCAGTTCCTTAGACTTCTGATCGAGGTCGGCCGCCGCGAGACGTTTGGCCTTGGCTGCTTCCTCGGCGGCAATGCGCGTGCGCTCCGCCGAAAGCTTCTTGGCGACTTCCTGCTCAACCTCTTCCTTGGCCTTCTCGATTGCGGCCTGCTGGCTGCGCAACGCCGCCTCGCGGCCGGCGATGTCCTTGTCCTTCTGCGCCATTAGCTGCTCGTGCTTCGTCTGGGTCGCCTTGATCAGCGGCGCGGCCAGCAACTCCGTCAGCGGAATGTGGGTCTGGCAGTTCGGGCAGGTGATGGTCGGTTCGGTCATGACGCGTGAAACCCTAAAGATGTGCTCGCGGCGGTTGGCACCCCCAGCCTAGCGTGGGTTCACGGAATGTTCACGGGAAAAATTGGTCTTTTTCCCCGCCATTTATGGGAAAAGCCCGGCCGCGCCGTGAGGCGCGGCCGGGCAAAGCCGCTAGGCAGCGGCTTTATGCGCGGCGCGCAATGGCTCCGGGAGCCAGCCGGTATTGGCGACCAGGTCTGCCGCCCGGACGGCGAGCTCGTTCTTCTTGAGCTTTTCGAGGGCCGGCGCGTGCCCGCCATTGGCCTCATCGATGGCGCTCAGGATGACGCTGCGGCTGACCCGGGCGAAATACCCCTCCGTGCTCGCGGTGAAGTAGCGCGTCATGTCGAGACCGAGCGCGCCGGCCAAAGCGTGCGCGTGTGTGAGCCGCTCGGAGTTGGGCAAAGCGCCCTTGCCCTGCACGGCGTTTACGCTGATCGCGGCGATGAACCCGAGAATGCCAATCAGCGTCTCCTTGGGCTGCGCGAGCATCCATGGCCAGAGCGCGTCCGGGCTTTCGGGCAGGATCGATGCAAGACGTTCGCGTTCGGCTTCGATGGCCGCCAGAGCCGGGCAATCGGCTTCGCTCCTGATGAGGCGCGCGAGGTTCGCTTCGCGCACGCCAACCTCTACGCACGCGTCACCCGCGAACCCATGGTAGAACGCCTGCAGCGTCATGGCATGAACCATGGCTGCGAGCGCGATGTCAGGCTGACGGATCAGTTCGGCCCCGATGGCCGCGCTGCGCTGCGCCGTCAGATCCTCGATCAGCGAGGCGGGCAGAGCATTGGCTGGTTCGCCCGTTTCACCGCCTTGGGCTGCTTTGCGGAGCGCCTTGGCGTCGGCCTTGCGGATGAGTCCCCGCTCGATGCGCACGCTGCCGTCATGCGACAGGCCGATTACAGCGCCCGCGAGTGCGAGCGTCTCGGCAGGCCAGTATTCGGAGCGTTCCGTGAGGGTATCCATGCGCTGCTGAAGTTCGTCCAGACGCTCGGAAGCGTCGTCGCCCTCGGAATCGACCAGTTCGTCGTACTCGGCCGAGAGCGTTTCGAGTTCAGCCTGATCGGCATCCGACAGCTCGGCCCGCTCGGGCGAGACTCGCGAGAATTCCGACAAGGCCTGATAGTCGAGGTCGATCATCGTATGCACGAAGCTCCACCCCTCGCCCGACAATTCGGCAGCAACAGCCGAAAGCTTGTCGTTGACAAGACGGTCCAGAAGCTCGACGTCCTGCGCGTATCCGCCGTTCGCGTCGTCGAACAGATCGCGGCGGACGGAGCCGCCGGCGGCCTCATAGGCCTCAAGGCCGATGAAGCGGACGCGCTTGTCGCTCGCCGGCACTTCCGTTTCGGTCAGAGCGCGCCGGATCGACTGCGGATCGAGACGCCAGTCCGAAAGCTCGGTCAGGACGTGCTCCTGAGCCGCGTGGTCATCGGTGATGGCGAAGGCCTGGGCTTCTTCGAGATCGATGCGCCCCTCGCGGTAAGCGTCGAGAATGACCGGGCTCAACCGGCCGAGGCGCAGACGCTTGGTCACGATGGATTCGCTGACGCCGAACCGGGCCGCGACATCGGCGATGCCGGCCCCCTTCTCGATGACGGTGCGGAACGCCTCGAACTGATCGGCCGGATGCATGGACATGCGCACGACGTTCTCGGCAAGGCTGAGTTCGGAAGCATCGATCTCATCCGATGCAAGCGTGCATGCGACCGGATGATCCTTGGCGAGCGTGCCAGCTTTCGCGAGTGATTGCAGGGCCAGATAGCGCCGGCGTCCTGCGATGACCTCGTATTTGCCGCCCTTTGCGGGACGGACGACGAGAGATTGCAGAAGGCCGTGTGTTGCGATCGAGGCGGCCAGTTCGTCGATGCCGTCCTTGGGTCCCGTCTTGCGCACATTGCCCTTCCAGGCGGCGAGCTTGTTAAGAGCGATTTGAAGTGTGTCTGTCATGAGAGTTCTCCTTTCCGTTTGCGGTTTTCTCTGAAGACGCGGAAAGGAGAGCCGGGGCGGAAAAGCCGCCCTGTCACCGAAGGGGAACGGCTTGTCCGTTGACAGGAAGGCGCGCCCGGCTATTGACGCGTCAAAGATGAAGAGAAAACGCGAGGAAGGATACGCATCCGACCAAGCCAGAAGTGTAGAACATGAGGGTGAACGGAGTCGGCAAGAGACAGGGCGACCTTATTCGTCGTCCCCGTCGGAATCCGGGGTAGGTTCTTCCGCAACTAGCCCAAGAGGCGTGAAAGGCATGCGTGGCGGTGCAGTGTTCCACATCAATGCTTCTTCTTCGGGAGTCAGGCCGTATGCGGAATTCACGAGGTCGGAGAGCTGTTGTTCAAGTGTGAACATCGTGCGCCGGGCAGCCCGGGCAGGCTCGATGGTGACGCCGTGCTCCCTCTTCAGATCGGCGATTTCTCCGGCGGTCAATTTGCGTCGGCGTGGGATCGCGGCTTGAACGGCCGTGACAAAAGCATCAGAAGTGAGCGTATCGAAATTCAACAATGCGCGGCTGGGCTTTGCGATGGCAAAGGTGTGCTTGAGCCAATCGGAAATCGAAGCGGTGGCGGCGCTGACGGTTCGAGTTTCGTCGATCAATTGCTGAATCAACCGCGCTGCGCGCTGTTTAACGGCGGGTGCGAGTTGAGCTATGGGCAACCTTTCCATCTTGTAGCCCATCGGGGACAAGGCCTCATCCTTGAGATGGGTGAGGTGCCGCCAATTGAACCACCACATGAGAGGCGAGTTCAGGATTGCGAGTAGAGAGAGGTCTTCGGTCGGAATGATAAAGGTCTTGTCGTTGCCAAGGCGCCCCTCCGTATCGAATGCATAGGATGCATAGAACTGGATCACCTTGTAGATGATCTTCGGCTTACCGAACTCCTGCCAATAATCGACGGCGTCCTGCAGCTCATACCAAGCGTATGTGCCCTTCTTTCTGCCGGTCCATTTCTCCCCGGGGCGATTCGGCTTCCAGTCGTCCGGCCGTGGTTGCAGCCGGGCCTTATAGCCTTCAAGATGTCGCTTCACGCTCGGGTAGGCATCGATGTCGATGCCGCGGCGCGCGAAGATCATCCACAGTCCGTTGTCCACGCACTGCCAGCGGGCGACGTCTTGCCCGCGCAAGTATGGCTTGATGATCTCGTCAGCGGAGCCATGCTCGGCAACGAGGCGATCCCGCGTCGGCGTATCAATGAGGAAGGCCTGGTTGAAACCAGTCTTGACGCCGTACATAGGCGCCGTGCCGACTTGCTCCGCAAGCGGAATGCCGGTGCCTTTGATCTTATTGAAGAGCGCGACAACTGCGGGCGGCTCGATAATCCAGTTATCTTTTGTGAAGTGATCGCGTGGCAGCGGATAGCTCGCATGCGCGACGGCTTCGTCGAGATGTTTTTCCGGTACGTCGTCGCGCGGAATTGCGCAGACCGTGGTTTGTGTAGGCTCCGTCACGCCTGGCGCGGGCTTGCGCACCACGATTACAGATGGGAATACATCGGCATCAGGGAAGAACTTCTTTGCGTGCCCGAAATCAGCGACGAATTCGATCCATGCTTTCGAGGCAAACAAGTCCCGCAACTCTTCGGCATACCCTGCGCGGAGCCACTTGTTTGTGACGACGTAAGACAAGCGTCCGCCCGGCGCCAATAGCTTGAGACCTTGCTCATAGAAATATACGTACAGATCGGCATAACCGTCGTAAGCCGTAAAGGCCCGCTTAAGCGCGGGCTTAGTCACGCCAAGGAGTTCATGGCGGACATAGGGTGGATTGCCAATGACGGCGTGAAACCCACCATGCAGCTCGCGGCTTTCCCACCGCTTCCAGACTCCAGGGAACGAGACCTGCCAATTGTGGAAGCGCAGTGTCTTGTCAAACGCGCGCGCCCGATTGAGGAGCCCTGCGAACCGTAGGGCGGCGGGCCTCAGAGCTTCGGGGATGCGTCCAAGGACATCCCGGGCCTCAGCGTGACCCGTTCCTGAATCGTCAGGTCCAAGCAGAAGCTTGCCGCGAGCGATATCAAAAGGCTCACCGAACTGGCCATCCAACCAAGCACGAATGGCCGCCTCGTCCTCTCGCTTCAGATCAAGCCAGTCGAGTGCATAAAGAATCTTTAAGAATGTGTTGAGGGGCCGCGTTTCCTGTTCAATTCCGTCGAACAGAGTCTTGGATTCGACTACCTCGGCAATATCTGCATCCGTGACGCGTTCGAGCTTCTGCATGGCAGTGGCCTGAGCCATCGCTTTCTGCATCGGCTCATTGATGAGTAACTGACCGCCCCACTTGGTGAGGCGATCCATGGCATCCGATATCCACGAGCCGAACAAAGAATTGCCGCAGCGCAGGTGGTGATCGAGGAAGGAGAGCGGCGCACCGACCGTGAAAGTGTGAAGCCACAGCGCGACCTTGGCGAGTTCGACCGCCATCGGATTGAGATCGACGCCGTAGATGCAGCGCTTCAAAATCGTGCGGCGGACGATATGGCGGTCGTCCAGATGCTCGATCGTAAATGGCCAGCCGTGCTGCGTCGCCTGCTTGATGATGTCCTGGCGGGTTGCTTCAATGCTGTTCAGCACTGGTGATCGATAGGGCGTCTCCGACCAATCTACGACGGATTCTGCCTCCGCAATGGCGGCAAGCGCGCGATCGGCGAGCCAATCGACCAAGCTGACCAGAAAGTGTCCAGAGCCCATCGCAGGGTCGCAAATGCGCAGCTCCAAAATATGGCTCGCGGGATCGAGGCCCTGCAACTCGGCAAGACGAATCTCAGGCTGGCGTTTGTCCTTCGCCAAAGCGGCTGCGCGCTCACGGAAGGCGGCGAGCCGTTCCTCGACGAAGGGACCGACGGCCTTTTCGATGATCAATGAGACGAGGCTGTCTGGAGTGTAATAACTGCCGGACTCGTGCCGAGCCGCATCGTCGGCGCTAACGGTTACGGCGCCGTCTTCGTATTTGAGGCCGTACTCAAGGGTCCGTTCGTAGATCGTGCCGAGTTGTTGGACCGAAAGGTCGCGGTAGTTGATGTAACGTGCGCGTCCCTCCTCCTCGCGGTGTGAGAGGCCAAAGATCAGCGCCGCAACGATACTGTCGGGCAGTTCGACGCGGCCGAGCAGTCGCGTGCTGTCAGCCGAGAACAGACCGCCATTGTAGGGTGGAATGCCGAGGTCATCATCACCCTCAGCGATGGCTTTGAAGACGGCACGCAACTTGGGCCAGTAAGTCGCGGCCGATGACGAGAACACCTGCTTGCGGTCCATGCGCTCGGCAATGTCCAGGCGCATGGTCGTGAGCGAATAGGATTTGTAAGGCTCACGCTGATCTGGCAGCAGGTCGCGGTCCTCAGCATAGACCACGAAGAGCAATCTGTAGAGAAGGATCAGCGCGGCTTGGCGGATATCGTCGAGATAGGCCTGATCCACCTCCGCGGGGCGGGCTGGATCGTGTTTCGCTAGCGCGGTGACAAGTTTCGGGAACAGCTCGCCGAAGACCAAGCGGGATAAATCTTTGGTGACTTGTTCTTCCCAAGTCTTCCCTGCCTCGCGCGAAAGATCGTGGAAGGTGCGAGGTCCCTCGATGGGCAGGAATGCGGCTTTGCCGAAGAAGAGGAGGAACAGGCGTAGCACCCGATCGCATGTCAAACGCGTGTCGGCGTGATCCAGGAGGTCGAACTGGTGACCGGGGAGTTCCAGGGCCTGAGCCAGATCGATCTCAAGAAAGTCTTCGGAAACAGACAGCGCACCTTGGAAGTAGAGCCGCCACACATTCCCATTCGTCAGGATCCCGAGACGCACCTTGTTGTTGGTTTGCACGTCAACGCGGCTCAGGTATTGGAGCATCTGCGTGGACGGCACGCCTTCTTCGCTCGCCTCGCGCTTGTCCGCGCGATCGAGGGCACGATTCCAGCGTTTTGCTTCGAGGACGGCGAGGCCATGCTGGAATCGTTTCCATTGCTGGGCCTCGGCGACAGCCAATGATTTGGCCGCATCGTCGGCAAAGAGCAACGCGTCTGGGACCTGCTTGCGTCCCTTCTGCGAAAGGATTTGCTGGACCTGATAGTCAGCCCACCCGAGCGCCTCAAGGACCGGATAGATGAAATCTTTCTCGGTCTCGGCCTCGTTCGGCTTGGCGATCTTGAGGAACTTGGTAGTGATGGCCTTCAGCCGATTGCGAAACTCAGCAACCGATTTGTCGGAGAGCGCCTTCCATTGAGCGGTGCGATCGACGCCGTCCAGCAGGTAGTCACGCGTAATGAGATTTCCGGAGATCACAAGTCAGTCCTGCTCAATGTCTAGGCCGCGTCGAAACGGCCTCGAAGCGCGGGGTGTGCGGCGGGAAGGGTTACGGGGCCGCCGCCCCGGCCGATACAGCGGGCGGAGGCGATTCCCGCGCCCATAGTCGCATCCGTGGCCGAGGGCGTGAAGGAAAATTTGCGGTCATCGGTAGCTAATGCACCTGATTCAATTGGCTTTTTGGCTGAGCGCCCGAAGAAAGCAGCCCGCAGAGGAGATCGGCGGGCTGCTCCCGAGACACCGGCTATGTAGGGGCATGGCGGGCGCTAGCTTTTGGCCTTGAGGCTGCGGGTGCGCAGCGAGGCGTCGATCATGTCGATCTCGTTGATCGCAATCCCGTCGCGCCGAAGCGCATCCATGATGACGTGGCGGACACTGGTCTTGCGCTCGGCGGCGCGGATTTTCAGGGCGGTCCAGACATAGTCGGGCAGTTCGACGTTGAGCGTCTTCATCGGCGTGCGCGCGGGCGCCTCATCGAAGGACGCGTCGGACGGGGCAGCGGCATTGCCTGGCGAAATGACTGCCGGCGCTGCAAGCGTGCTGGCTGCAGAAGCCGGGGCGAGGAGGGTCTCGCTGGCGCGAGGCCCCTGCTCACCCTGCGCGGGCTTGACGAGGGTGCTCACCCCTTCTCGCGCGCGAGGGTTTCGATCATGGTGTCGAGGTCTTCGTCGAGCGGCTGAAACGGTGTGCGTTGTTTCATGATCAGCCCGCCTTCCGAAGCAGGGCTTCTGGCTCGACGATGGCGCGGATTTCCGTGAGCAGCGTTGCGATCTCAAGGCCCGCCCCCTTCTCCGGCTCGGTGAGCGTCGGCGGCTGGCCGTTCAGGAACATCTCGCGGTAGGCGGAGCGCTCGACCAGCCCCGCCAGCACATCCTGCGTTGACGGCTCTGGCTGATTTTTCATCGCGATCACCATCGGTGTGTTGCCGCTGATGCAAGATTTCAAAACCTGTCGCAGTCGTATAAACAGATGATAGAGAAATTATCATCGTTTCAACATTGACGTCGATATATTTATTTCTTGCGTGCGGAGTTTTATTTTGCATAGTTCGTTTAGATGATTTGTGAAAGCTGTTGCGATGTTTGGCAAACAAGCAAAAGTGTTATCGGATTCGAATATTCGTGATTTGATCGCGTTAGCCGCTAACAGCCGTCAATCGCAACGCAACGTCGTAATGGTACTGTTGTCGGTCAAGGCTGGACTGCGCGCGGCCGAAATCGCGAAACTCAGCTGGTCGATGGTGCTCGATGCTACGGGCGAGATCGCCCCGATGATAGAGCTACGAAATCATGCGGCGAAACGACGTAAAGGGCGTCGCGTTCCGATACATCCCGATTTGCGGCGTGCATTGCAAGTATTGGCCAAGACCACCGGCATTTCGGGACCGGTGATCAAATCGGAACGCCGTGGAGCGATGCGGCCGATCAGTGTCGTGATGTGGTTCAGATCGGCCTATCGGCGGCTGGGCTTGGATGGCTGTTCGTCCCATTCCGGGCGACGTACGTTCATTACCAATGCCGCGCGATTGGTGCATAAAGCCGGCGGTTCGCTACGCGACGTGCAGGTGCTGGCTGGCCATAGCTCGATCCAGACGACGCAACGCTATATCGACGGTGATAGCGATGCGCAGCGCAAGCTCGTGAGTCTGATGTGACGATGTCTCACGCTAATAGCGCCCTCACTCATGCCGTGCGTATCACACAGAATGTTTGTCAGCTGGCGGGTCCGTTCGATCTTTTAGATTCTGTTCGCCAGGAATTACGTCGTCATGGGGTTTTAGCCGCGGTGCGGCATCACGATACGCCGGCGATCTACGACTGGCTCATGTCGGTGATGAGCTTCCAGGGCATCGCCAATCGCGTGGCAGAAGGCTATCTGGATCGGCATGGCAATGTGACGTGGGCGGATATCGATGCAAGTCTAGTTAGGCAGCCGGCCTGTCCCAAGCTTGGCGGTTACTGGCTGTTCGACCAGTGCCGCTATGGCAAGGCCTCAGGTAGCTGCGGCATGCCGAAGCTTTTGCCGACTTGTCCGTTGCCGAGCCATCCATTGCGCAACGGCCGCTTGAACCAGACGGGATACAGCTTGTTCTTGTTCATGCGCGACGTCGCAGGCGGAGATTTCGTGGCCTGGGTCGATCGGCAGCTCGACGTTGCCGGATCACCCCCGTCGGGACCCGGCGCCATCGCCACTCGCCAAACTCGGCTGATCGAGCCGCTGTGCGGCATCTACGGCGTGTCGGACAAGGTGATGACCCTGGCTATGGCCACGCTGCTGCTGGGGGTGGGGCGGCGGCGCCGACGGTGGTTTGAGGTCGGGGCCAACCTGATCGTCGTCGATAGCCTGGTGCATAACTTTTTGCACCGCACCGGTATCCTGGGCCGCTTTGATGCCGCGCACGCCTACGGGCCGGCCTGCTATGGGGAGCACGGGTGTGCCGATCTGATATGGCGCATTGCGCAGCAAATCGACGCTGGCGCGTTCAATCCGTCATTCCCGACGTTCTTCCCGCGTTTCGTGCAACTCGCAATCTGGCGGTTCTGTGGGCAGGACGCCTTCAACGTCTGCAACGGCAACCGCATCGATGATCGCCACGCTTGCGCCAACCGCTTCTGTCAGCTGTATGCGCTCTGCGATCATGCTGCGCTGCACAAAAGCGTTGAACAGCAGCAGTTTGCAGTGACTTGACTACCACTTATAGTTGTTATATAAGATGAATACAGCTTGAGAAAGCTGTCGTTCGACGATGGCCGCGGGCGGTCCGCAGCAGCGTGTGAAACGTCAACCCAGCCACCACGGGGACCATGCGGGTCCCCTTTTTGATTCAAGAGGCACCCATGACCAGCCAAGCCAAGACCAAGGACAGCAAAGCCAGCAATAACGGAAAGCCAGCGAATTCCCCGGCCGTCATCTTGTTCGGCCTGGACGACTACGAAAAGCCGAAAGCGGCCTGGTTTACCGAGCGCGAAGCCGATGTGGCGCTCAAGGCCGCCGAGCAACTGCATCTGAACAGTCTCAAGATCAGCAGCGCTGTGCCGAAAGACCTAGTCGAGGCGCTACCGCCAGGCCGTGTCCATTCATCGGGCGCGCTGATCCCGCACATCCGTCGCGATCTTTACGAGAAAGTGCGTGCGCTCGCCGGTCCCTTGGCTGGCCAGGCCAGTGGCCTCCCGCGCAATTGGGACGACATCGACGTCGGCCACCTGGTGATCGCCTATGAGAACAGCGAAGACGGTTGGTGGGAGGCGATCGTTATCGACAAGAGCAAAGACATGTTGACGTTGCGTTGGCGGGACTACCCCAAGCAGCCGACGGTCACCCGTCATCGGACGTCCGTTGCCCTGGTGAAGCCGTCGCTCGGCTGACTGTTGCCCGGCGCGCTTTACTGCCGCCCGCGACTATCGCTGTGAGCAGATAGGGCATCCAGCCCATTCGCCACTCCGGCCAAGCCGCAGTCGCCCCAAATTCCGCCCCTGCGGCTGCCGGCTCCCTCCCTGAAACCCAAGGAGACCATCATGTCTGTTCAGACGGACCGTATACGCATGCTCAATGATGAGTTACGCCAGCATCTCACGCGCAACAGTGCACTTGCTTTCATGACACCAGGCGTCGCGGCGCTGGGCGCCGAGGCGGTCGCTCGCATCGTGAAGACGATCAGCGTCTATGACGATTTCTGTCAGGCCAATGATCCGCATGGAGAGCACGACTTTGGATCCTTCGAGGCTGACGGCCGACTGATCTTCTTCAAAATCGACTATTACGATTCAACGCTCAGCCATTTATCGGCCGATCCGGCGGATCCCAGCATCACGCGCCGCGTGCTCACTATCATGCTCGCTGAGGAATATTGAGTGCAGAGCCTGTTGTTCGTCGGATGCTCCAGCATGCCCGCAGCAGCAAAGAAAATGGTCCACACCAAGATCCAGCCGCCGCCGGGATTGCTATGGACGCCCTTCGGCTGGGCGGCCGCCGAATTAGCCCCTGTGGTGCAGGCTGATGCAGGGTTATCGGCGCAGTTACTGGCCCTCGATCATACCCGCTTACACTTGATCGCGCTCGCTCTGGCCTATGCTGAGCAGCCTCTGACGGTTGCTCTCGCCAGCTTGATCATTGGCGGCCCCTATACGGCCGTCGTCGATCATGTGCTCGGGCATCGCCTCCGTCCCGGGGGACTGAGACGCGCGTTGGCCCATCTGCCGTCACGTGTTCTAGAACGCGAGTACTACCGTCATTTGGTCGATCTGCTGGCCGATACCGATGCAGCCGTGATTTTGCATCACAGCAGTGAAATCAATCATACGCTGATCGAACTGCTACTTGGCGTCCCCAGCGGCTTGCGGCAAGTCGTCATGAAATCCACAATATCGTCGTTGTGGCATAGGCTGGCGCGATTTAATGACAGCCTGGCGTTGCTCGTGCGGCGTGGCGCCGCGCCAAATCTTGAGACACTGATCGCCGAGCTGCAGGCTGCAAGCCAGCCTGGACAATTCATCGCCAAAGTCAAAATGATCGTTGACGCATTGCCGCTGGCCGATACCTTGCCCCCGGCTTATGTCGGCCAAGCGCGACGATTAGACAGCCCCAGCGAAATCCTGCATCTCGCCCAGACATGGAAGAATTGTCTCGCCGGTTATCTTTCGCGTGTCGACGATGGACAGAGTGCCATCTATCTGTGGGACCACAAGCCAGCTTCAGCGGTGTGCCTGGTTGAGCGGGTAGGGCGGCTGGGTTGGGTCGTCGACGACATTAAGGGGCCGCGCAACTGTGACGTGGATCCTAGCGTTGTCGAGTCGCTGCAATGCAGCTTCGCCGCCGTTTCGATATTCCGGCGATGTTGATGGGTTGTCGTGGCGACGCCCGCTAGGCAATGGGACCATAGACGACACTCGGCGTACTAAACAATTTAGATGTCGTTTACAGACGCGTCCGCAGATTCGTCGTAAGTTTAACGCCCTCGGCAGCGCCAACAAAGGGATCAATCGATGACGATTTCGATGTTCACCATTTCCATTCCGGTCTTCATTCGGCACCTCAATGGCCTCGCTACCGTACTCGACAAGGCGGCGGCCTGGGCTGCCGCGCGTAAGATCAATGAAGCCGACATTTTGAACATGCGCCTCTCCCCGGACATGTTCAATCTAGCCCAACAGGTGCGCGCTGCGACGGATCATGCCGCTAACGCGGCGGCGCGGCTCGCCGGAAAAGAGCCTTTGAAATTCGCCAATGATGAAACGACGATCGCTCAATTAAAGGACCGCATCACAAAGACCATCGACTATCTCAATACCTTCAAGCAAAATGAGATTGATGGAACCGAGGACAAGGAGATTAGCATCACTTTCCCAAGCGGACAGACGCGCCAGTTCACCGGTCAGAGCCTGCTGCTTGGTAATAGCCTGCCAAACTTCTGGTTTCATACCACCACCGCCTACGACATCATCCGTCTATGTGGTGTCGAGCTCGGCAAGCGCGATTTCATGGGAACACCGCCAGCATCCTAGTGGGCTGCAGCAAAATAGTTCGGATCATCAACGCCAAACGACAACGGTGAGGCCACCTTGCTTGGCCAAATTGGTGGCGACTTTTTTCTGACCGCGCATACTATCAGGTCGGTCCAGTTACAGGTTAAATTCGACTGTTTAAACTTCGGCACACACTAGAATTAGGGGCACCTATGGCCAGGCGCAAAAAGCAGACGAGGAAACATGTCAAAAAGTCGAAAGCCCCTGGCCACGCGCGCAAGGCTTCCACGGCGCGCCGCAAAAAAGTAACGAAACGAACGGCCTCCAAAACGAGATCAAGCGAGCGTTTGACGAAAGCCAAGCCGAAACGCAGAGGCGCGAAGAAGGCTGCGAGTAAGGCCGCAAAGCGTATCGAATCGACTGCTGCGTCGGAGGTCGAAACCGTAACCGTCGATGTGATCGAAGAGGTGGCTCCGGGCGTAATGGCTGTCACCGAGATCGAGGCGACGGAGGTACGTCAACCAAACAGCGGGACCGACGAGTTGCAGGAAAGTCAGGGCACTTCGGCACCCAGATCCGAAGACCTGTAGACCTGCTGTGGCTGGTCGAGACGGAAAGCCATGCATTCGGCCAGGCGGTCTGCCAGGAAGCGCCCAATCTTCGGCGTGCGTTTCTGGCTGCTGAAATTACTAACTTTTAATGGCTATTATGCCTCTGAACGATTGACTTTGAATCGGCAAAAAGGTGCCGCAGCTCAGCGCTTATTGTTCACACGCGCAGAAAAATCTCATTTCGGTTGAGACAGCGGGCGAGTGCAATGGCGAAAATAGGCCCCGAGGTGCTCGCGGCCAAAGAGCCCGCGCCCGGCGTGAGTGTCGAATTGAGCCATGCTGCAACATCGCCGCCAGCGAAGCGCCGTGCGAAGGGCTCGAAGCCGAATGTGCCTTGGATGCGTGATCGCATTGGCGCCGAGCGTCGACCGATCGCAGAGCTAAAACCGGTAATCGCACATGCGCGCACCGCACAGTAGACAGTCTGGCTTTACTCAAAAACAACCAAATTTATCGACGGGCGGCAACGCCCCGCATTCATGGACTCTACGTGCCCGTGATCGAGTTGACCGTAGCATCGATAACAGATAGCCCCAGCGTTTAAATGTGAACGGTAAGACAGGTCGAGTGCTTGACCCGACCTACCAAAATGGGTGCAATGCTCACATTAAACATTATGAGTGATCAGTAGTGTCCGGTCAAAATTCGAATAGATTCAATTGACTATGAAATGTGGGGTTGTTTGCGATCGGCTCGACGCCCGCAACGGCTTGTTTCAGCGGCAATTTCTCGAAGAGCGTCAGCGACAATATCTGTAGCAGCGCATGCAGGGACACGTCCAGGCGAAGTTGCTTCTTGATGATGGCGACCAGCACGTAGACGCTGATGGCGATCCAGATTTGCGTCCGCACGGCGTTCTCGGAAGTGCCGTAGAAACGCTTTGATGCGCAGATGCTGCTTGATCCATTTGAAGAACAGTTCGACCTGCCAGCGGCAGCGGTAGAGTTGCGCGATGGTCAGCGCGGGCAGCGAGAAATTGTTGGTCAGGAACACCAGCGTCTTGCCGGTCTTGGGATCGCGAAAGCGGATGCGGCGCAGCGGCGCGGGATAGTCGCTGGCGGGCATAGAAGCCGCTGAGGATGATGGTCTGGTCGCAGATGCAAGCCCGTCGACGCGATCCACCGGGCGCGAGTAGCGGCGCTGGAATCGAGAGTTGCGCTTGGCCGCGGGTGACGAAGAAGCGCCGCGCCGGTGATGCAGCGCGTAGCAGTCGCTCGAAGTCCAGGTAGCCCGCGATCCATGATGTAGAAGGCGCCTGGCCTCGATGAGCAGCAGGTCATCGAGGATATTGACATCGTGCATCTTGCCGTCGGAGATGTGGATGAAGGTGGGGATAGTTGCCGCGCAGATCGAGCAGCGTGTGCAACTTGATGGCCGCCTTGGTGGCGCGAAACGGCGCCCACGGGAACAGCGACAGGCACAGATCGATGGTGGTGGCGTCGAGGGCATAGACGGCTGTTGGAGTTCGACGCCGAAGGGCTCGTCGGCGTAGAGCGCGCGGGCCATGGTCGATCAGACGTTGGGCGAAGTCGGCGTAGATGCGCCAGTCGCGCAACTCGTTGGCATCGGCCAGGGTGCGTGCGGGCGACGGTCGTGCGAATGCCCATGTGGTAGAGCTTGCTGGCCTGAGGCCGCCAGACAGGCTTCGATGTCGCGCAAGCTCTCGCGATAGGTCAGCTGCGCGAAGGCCATGACGAGAAACTGCTCGGCGCAACTGAGGCTTCGCGCCCGGTGATCGCCGCCGTATCGATCGACGATGCGATGGAAGGTCTTCCATGGCAGGAAGTCCATAACCTGCACGAACAGCATCTTGCCGAGGTACATGGCGACTCCGGGGTGGCGAAACCCGGAACGCTAGCGCAAACGGCCAATTCCGATTCAAGTCGGAGACACCCCTTTATACCCAGAAAGCCGCGCCGCTATTGGCTTTCTGACCAATACCTCTCAAGTTAACAGGACACTACTGATGAGTGATATACTGATGACCGATTTTCAAGATGTGCCTCGCCCTACAAATCGTGCGACACGGCATACGGGTATTCTGTGGCGGCCGCCTTAGCCAATCGGTTGCAGGAAAGGCCTATTTTCTGGAGCCTGATTGTGATGCGCCCACAATACTTCCTGAAAGTGAGCAAAAGCATTTTTAAATATGGCTTCTCGCCCCCGTGTTTCTATAGTGCGCGGTGCCCCCAATTGAATGGCGCGGTATTGCATGCGTGCGGATTCTTCTAACATGACCGCCAGTGCACAAACTTCTTCGACGCTCTTACCAACGGTGATTGCGCCGTGACCCCGCATCAAAGCTGCTTTAGCGTCACCGATCGCTTCGGCCAGAGCTCGTCCGTCTTCGGGGCTCTCAATTGGTTCAGGCTTTTCGTAAGTTGGTATTTTGCCAATGTATGCCGCCAGCATTAAAATTGGAAGTAGTTCCTTACCCGCAATGCTAAATGCGGTCGCGATTGGCGGATGAAAATGGGCAATTGTGCGAACATCGGGCCTCCGCGCGAAGAGCTCGGTATAGATAAAGCGTTCACCCGAGCCAGTCCACGGAGTGTCAATAGCGTTTCCCTGCATATCGCATGCTATAATATCTCCAGGACCGAGTTGTTCAAGTCCGGTGTGGACATGACGCAAGGTCCAAAACCAGTCCGCCCCGTCAGGGCGAAAGCTGATGTGACCAGCATTTGGAATGAGACCTTCCCGGACAAGTAGTCTAATTCCTTTGGCGACTTTCTCACGAAAAGGTAGATGTGTGGGGTCGTTGGGTGAAATCATCTCTATGGCCATAGAAGTCTGATTATTGGAACAAAACAATAATAACGCGGGGTGTGAGGCAAGTGTCAACAGCAGGGTCTCCGGCTCGCGGTGGCTTCAAAAATTAAATGAATTCGGGAGAGCGTACCTTTGCTTTACCGGGGTGTAGGCCGTTTTGGTCTCACCTTATGGCATGTAATCGACCATCCCTTCTGGGTTGCAGCGCCAACAAAAACTCGTTTAAATAACTGCCGTAGCAGCCGATGGATTGCTATTCAATAACTTGACAACACTTATTGCGCGCTCTTTCATGTTAGAATTGCTGGATTTCGTTGCTCAATGTCAGGGACAAACAGACAAAGGGAGCCGCCGAAATGCATTTAAAAATATCTCGCGTTTTGCGCATATCGGCCTGCTATTTGATCTCAGCGATCACGGCCGTAGCCATGACATCAGGAAGCTATGCTGCTCCATTGGACAAAATCCGTTTCGCAGCAACTCCTAAAAGTTTCGTTGAAAGCGCACAACTTGTTGCGCTCCAGCAAGGAATATTCAAAAAGAACGGGCTCGATGTAACGATAATGCAACTTAGAAGTGATGTCGCACTTCTTAGGGCTCTCCTGTCGGGTCAAGTCGATGTTGCATCTATAGGTAGTTACGCTGTTATTAATGCCGTAGAGCGAGGTGCTGCTATACGAGCCTTCGTTACGCCTGTTCCAGAACAACCTCATATGTTAGTGACGAAGTCTAGCATAAAGGGCTGGCGCGACCTGGCCGGAAAATCCTTTGCAATCTCTGCCCCCGGAGCTATCTCGGAGCTATTCCCCCGTATTATTCTGACCCAAATGGGCGTCAATCCTGATGACGTCACTTGGGTAGCCATCGGCGGCAACGGTGCACGTCAAAGGGCGCTATTAGCAGGCAAGGTCGATGCGACGCTGATCCATGTAGAGCGGGCCATCCAAGTTGCTGAAAATCCAAAATTCCACGTCATTGACAGTACCGGTGACCACCTCAAGGGAGTGCCGCTTGTATGGCATACCGCTTCGACTAAGTGGCTGAAGGACAATTCGGACGTTGCACGACGCTATGCCGCGTCGATTATTGAAGCTGTACGTTTCGCCATTGACCATAAGGGACCCATGCTTGCATTAGGGAAAGAATTGATCGGGAACAACTCCAAGGCAGTGGAAGCTGCCTATGAACGGTATCGAACCAAGGTGTGGGGCCCGAACGGCGGTCTTAACAAGGAAGATTTTGCTCACATGGTCTCGCTCGGTTTGAAAACGAAGCAACTGAGCCGTCCGATCAAATTTGATCAGGTGGTGGATACGGGGCCTGTCGATGCCGCTCTTGCTAACCTTGGTCGACGCTGATCGGTAGGTAGCGTGCTATCTGTCCAGAACATAAGTAAGTCTTATTCTAATGCATCGGACTCTCGATCAAGTCTACTCGTTCTAGACCATGTCAGCTTTGACATTCGCAATAAAGAGTTCGTATCCATCCTTGGGCCTAGTGGGTGTGGGAAAACAACTTTAATTCGCATACTCGCCGGGCTTATTGAATCGGACGAAGGTTGTATCCTTGTGGACGGTGTCAAGATTGCTGGGCCGGGTCCCGAGCGGTGCATGGTGTTTCAAAATTTCGGATTGCTGCCGTGGCGGACAATCCGCAGTAACGTTGAATTTGGGCTAGAAGCAAAGACACATATTTCTGCCGGGTCGCGTAAAGAAATCGCTGCGCGTTTCATTGATCTCGTCGGCCTGAACGGGTTTAAATCCTACTATCCTCATCAAGTATCCGGTGGAATGCAACAGCGCGTCGGCATCGCCCGAGCTTTGGCCTGCGATCCTCAAATTCTTTTAATGGATGAGCCATTCGGAGCGGTCGACGAACAGACGCGCGAGGAACTTCAGGAAGAACTTCTCCGGATCTGGGAAGCGGCGTCGAAAACGATCATATTCGTTACGCACAGTATAGAAGAAGCCATTTTCCTTTCTGACCGTATCGTACTCTTGAAGCCGCGACCGGGAAGGTTAGCAGAAGTAATAGATGTTGATCTACCGCGGCCTCGAAACTCGATCATCCAAGGGCATCCTAATTTTATAAAGTTGCGAGAAGATATTCGTCAAAAATTGCGCGGTATGCGCGAAAGGATAATGACATGACTATTACAGCCTCCTCGTTCAAAGCTGGGCCAACGGGTGTGGCCAAAAGGCGCGGCCGAATATCACCCAATACCATTCGTTCGCTAGCAATATTAGCGTTTCTTGTAGTCTGGGAGATTGTTGGGCGGCAGGTCAACCCGATTTTCTTGTCATATCCAACGGCGATAATGGAAGCCGGTTGGCAGACCCTGCTGTCTGGAGAACTTGGTCAAGCGGTTCTACAAAGTTTCTCTCCATTTCTAATTGGGTTTGGTCTTTCAATTCTGCTTGGCGTAATGGTTGGAATTCTGATGGGGATGGACGAGCACATTGAGTACGCACTTGATCCCTTCATTAACGCTTTGTACGCAACTCCAAACGTTTCGCTTATCCCATTGATCATCCTCTGGTTGGGACTGGGGGCGCCAGCTAAAATCGCAGTAGTATTTCTTATTTCATTTTTCCCAATCGTGGTGTCGACATTTAGCGGCGTCAAGAATGTCAGTGGTTCTCTGGTCGACATAGGACGCTCGTTTGGTCACAGTCGAATTCAAATTCTCGCAAGATAATTATACCAGGTTCAATTCCGTTCATTACGACGGGAGTTCGGTTGGCAGTTGGACGAGCCGTGGTCGGAAATCGTCGTAGCCGAATTTTTCACTGCAATCACCGGCCTTGGAGGGATGATAATTAAATATTCCAATAAATTTGAGACCGATCGTATGTTTGTTCCTATTGTCTTACTTGCCGTTTTTGGGATGCTTCTAACAGAACTCGTAAAGCTCGTTGAAAAAATGGTGGCGCCCTGGCGGAATTCGGAGCGTGCCCAATTCTAATCAGACTTGATTGACTGGACTTGGGAGTCAACGTGCCGGCGTGGGACGATCAATGAGCGCGTCACGCGCCGTTGCAAACAGGGAACGCTATGGAACTGAGTGCTGGCACGTCGCACCGAACCGGCGTGGAATACCCTAGATCTACAGCCCTGAAGTCGTTGTGGATCAAAAAGTGAAAATAGGTAGTTTCCCAAAATCTTTTATGTCGCGCTGGCTTACTCATTCATTAGGATCATCGCTGGTCAGGTTGAGCCCGCCAGTACCGGCAACAAGGCAACTATCCTCATAGGCGATTGCATTTCGCTGATGAGGCCATTGATATTCGCAACAGGCGATCATCCCCTCTTTAAGAATGTTTCGGTCTCCAGGGGCGAAGCGTAAGTGTGCGAGATTGTTCTTACCGAGAAGATGACCGGCATCACGAGCGTAAGCCGTGCGCGGAGAGGGAAAATCAACGAAAAGTGGATTGGCAGAAAGATTAGTGGGCATGTTCCAGATCGCATCTACGGCGTCCGTATGAATAGCTTCGCCGTCGCGCCCTGCGGCGATTTTGCGAATGACAGTCTGGACTCCGCGCTGGAATTCCGAGTAAAGAGCAGCGGCGGCTTCCGACAGGGGCAGTGTACGCGCGATATCGGAGCAGCCTAGAAGCACGCCTTCAACGTCGAACAAAAGACAACCTGCATCGACTTTTAAGGTGTTGATGCTGCTATCGAGCGGATACGGCGCTGGATTGGCAGGAAATATCGTGCGCGAACCGCAATGGAAATTCGTTAAGGTTCGCCGGACCCGCGCGCCAGGCATAGCTGAGGCTATAAACTCGCGCATAGTTTTGAGGTATACGGAGTAAGCGCTCATTTCAGTGATTGTCATCTTCCGCTGTATCGCGGTGGCGGCAAAATCGAGCGCAGCCTCAATAGCAGCGCGTGTGCCACGCGTCGCAATCACGTAGAAAGCGAGGTCAGGTAGGGTGTTACGATCGCGCCAGCGGCGGAGGATATTATCAACTGGCAAATAGTCGCGCGCATCGAACTCAAGAATGCGCGCCAAGCCGAGTGATAGATCTTCGACCTCAACGCCGATGCAGCCTGATGGAAGCGCGGCACTCAGCGCCGCTCGTGCACTCGAAAATGCCCGACCGCCAGGTATGTTGCCGGCTTCCATGACCCAAGCATGAGGTTCGCCTGCGACGTAAATAGCTGCCAACGGTTGGTGGCTGCCGGCAACCGGCACGCCTGCGATCTCCTGAACATTGAGGCTTGAACTCACGATAACTCCCACCAAGCCGGCTTGTTCGAGCTCAGCATCGAGCATTTCGAAACGTCTATCGGCCCATTGATCAAAAAACGGTAGCAAACGATCGCGGAAAGGAGATCTGTCGACTAGTCGTTTTGCTGCTATTGCAGCAATAGGTCGATTTTGGCCAAGCCGTGCAAGAGTGTCACTACAGAGCGCCTTCCGAAGCGTTACTGCGCTGTATGGCGGGATACCGTCCAATCCAATAGAGAAGCGCGCCGACAGTTCTGCACCTATAGACATCGGAGTACGCCAATCGACGGTAATGGTATGTAGGCCACAAGCGTAGGCCTCTATTGCGTCCCCCAATGTACGGTGAACAGGAAACTGCCGTTCGTTCTCATCTAAGGTGAAATAGGGTTGATAGTAGATCGGTTTGATTTCCGTCGGAAGGCACGCGGCTTCCACATTGCCCTTCTCGACATGCATGAATAGGCCATAGCGGCCACTCGCGGTCTCAAGTAGAAACGGCGCGACCGCCCTAGGGTTATCCAGCGAGCGAATGGCCATGAGGAAGCGCTCGCAAATCGAGCAACCGAACGTTTCCTCAAGGTAAGTCCAATTGCTATGAAGTCGCATTCTGCCCGTCTAGCATCGTCAAATGCGATGTTTCGGGTACGCCGACGGTGCGGCCGCCGTCGACAGGGAGCGCCACCCCGGTGATGTAGCTCGCTTCGTCAGATGCGAGAAACAGCGTGGCATTCGCAACATCCTCAGCAACGCCAATCCGACCGAGTGGGATCACCAACTCGGTCTTATGCCAGTTTCCAGTAAAATCACCGCTCGCGGCAAGCGCTCCACGCAACATCGGTGTATCGATTGATCCTGGGCAGATGCAGTTGACACGTATATTCTGCCGGGCATGCGAAAGCGCCATCGATTTGGTGAGGGAAATAATGCCCGCCTTTGTTGCACCATAAACTGATTGCCATGGCCGCCCGACCAATCCAGCATTGGAGGCATCGTTGATGATGCTTCCTCCGCCAGCGGCAATCATGTGTGGTATGGCAGCCTGACTGGTGAATATAGTACCTTTGAGGTTGATCGCCACTAACTTGTCGATGTCTTCATCACTGGTGTCAACGAAGGGCTGCGTCAGCGTAACGCCCGCATTGTTCACCAAAACATGAATTGCGCCATGGCGTGAAACGGCTGTATTGATAGCGGATGTGATATCAGTCTTGTTCGAAATATCACAGACAGTAGCCGTCACGCTTGCCCCTGCACCCTGTAACGCTTCGAGCGCTTTGGTGAGTTCGATTTCGTCGGTGTCTGCGAGCGCAAGGTGGGCGCCTTCCCTCGCAAAGAGCAGAGCGGTCGCGTAGCCAATCCCGCGTGCCCCGCCCGTGATGAAGGAGACTTTGCCCGCGAGCCGACTGGTCATTGTGTCGTTATCCCTGGCAAACTGCAATTGCTTCAATTTCTACGACCAAACCGCCAAGCAATCCCGCCTGAAAGGTGGTGCGCGCTGGAAAATTTGGACCGGGAAAAAGCTCCTGAAAGGCTTCGTTGAAGCCGATGTAGTCCTCTTGAAAGTTAGGCAGGATGCAAGTCAACTTGATAACTTTTTCGAGTGAACTTCCGGCGGCTTGCAGCACCGCGCTTAAATTCTTGATGGTCTGCCGCGTCTGTACTCGTATATCACCAAGCACCGGTTTACCGGCAGCTCCATCAAAGGAAACTTGCCCGGCTACATAGACAAGGCCGTTATGTCGATATGCTTGGCAGAAGGGCCCGGGCGGCATCGTTCGGGGTGTAGTGGTGATCAGTTCCACTTGGTTGCTCCTTAATCCGTAAGTTGCCTTAAGGCCTCCGCGAGTGGATCTATGGCTCGGTAGTTCGCCTCGACAATATCAAATTCACTGCCTTTGGGCATTCCGAGGTGGACAACTGTATCCTTGACAAGCAATTGGATTTTGGTTGGCTCTATTACCATGCCGTCGGCTATTGGCACCACGCAAGCCATTTCATTCTTGCCATTGATGCGGACCGCGCAAGCGGCGCACATTCCGCGCCGGCACGACAAGTAATAGGCGAGTGTCCCATCTATATTACGATTGATGTATTGCAGCACATTGCTTACGCTGGCGCCAGTTAGGTCGGGCAGGTCGAATACTTGGTCGCGGGTGCCGCCATCTTGGGTAGGGCCACGCGCAATGGTAATACGCATTCGCAATCCTATTCGGCTTGGAGACTTGGGAGGGGAATGCGGTGGGCACGAACCGCACGGAAATGATGGTACATGGCGCCTTCGCGCCATTCGATTATGCCGTTCTGCGGTAATTGAGTTGCGTTGGCAGTCGGAAAATCCTCGCGAAAGTGCGCGCCACAACTCTCCTTGCGTTCGCCTGCGCACCTCGTAGTTGCCTCCAGAGCGTCAAGCATGGAACGACACTCAATGGCCTCAACCCATTCCTTGTTATAGCAACGCTCTTTAGCGCGACAGCGCAGGTTTAAAAGGCTGCCATTGCGGAGTTGGGTGAGGCGCAACTGTGCTTCCTCAAGAGACGTCCTCGAGCGCAACATGCCAACCTTAAAGTTCGCAAGCGTCTGCAATTCCATTTTTATCTCATGCGGCAATGGACCTTTATCACGTTTAAGCGGTGCCTCAAGTGCCTCCTTGGCATGAAGCCAAGCAGCATGCGGGATATCCGCGCGTGGCGCATTGCGAGCATACGCGGCTGCTGCCATGCCTGCGATTTGGCCTTGCACTAGAATTTGGCTGGTCGCATTGCCAGACAACCTATTGGCGCCATGCACGCCGCCGGCGACTTCACCCGCCGCGAACAGACCGGGCACGCGAGTCATACAGTGCTCGTCAATTGCAACTCCACCCATGAAGAAGTGGCTACCGGTAGTGACCTCGATTGCGCGACGATTTTTGATGTCTTCAATCAATTGACTGAAGTCGAAACCTTCCCAAAAACCATCGCCATGTAGGTGTGTGCGGAAATACCATTTGATGGCAAAGTCGATGATATCTGTCGGCAAGTGTGCCCAGGACAGATAGATGCCGTTGTTTGGTCCACCACGGCCTTCAACAACCTCCTTCATGCAAGCAATCGAAATCAGATCACGTGTGCTAAACTCCATGTTCACAGGATCCCAATGGGCCATGAAGCGCTCGCCGAAGCGATTTAGCAGCCACGCGCGCACGCCGCTTTGTGGGCCAATCAGCCACGGAAACTGGATGCCGCGCCAAATCGGCGGGTTCATCAATACACATGGAAGAAACTGTACCATCTCCATGTCAATCAGTTCAGCACCAGCATGCAGGGCCAAGCTATGGCCATCACCGGTAAGTTCCTCTGGTGCGGTCTGAAGAGGGTAAATCATCATGGCGCCGCCAGTTGCGAGCACAACAGTTTTGGCGCCAAGCGCGACAATGTCTCCACTTCTCTGATCGATGCCGACAACGCCCGCGGTTACTCCGTCATTGAGCATCAGATCGGTGGCAAGAAATTCTTCGCGCACTTTCACCTGGTGACGTAGCAACAGCTTCTTAAGCGTTTGCATTAGCTCCATGCCGGAGACCCATACGCCACGCGCTGTGCGATGGCCGGGTGCTCGAATCGGATCACCGAGCCTCATACCATTCTCTCGCATGCGCTTGAGTATAGGCGCTATACGTTCGATCATAATCTCAGCGAGGCGCTGATCATTGAGGAACTTGCCGGCAAGGATCGTATCTTCAAAAAAAGCGCTCTGCGTATCGGTACGATCGGCATTGAGGCCAAGCTCATCGACGCACGATCGGCCGTCGACGCAACAATCTCCGGTGATTGTGGCTGTAGCGCCGGATCGGCCGGCTTGGCCTTTCGTGAGTAACACGGTCTTCTGGCCTGCTTCTGCTGCGGCAACGGCGGCCATCATACCGGCCGCGCCGCTTCCAATGACAAGCACGTCAATATCCGACACCGAAGCGATAGCCTTTAATGAGAGAATCCAGTACCGCAATTCTACATAGCCTTTTCCACGCGACAAGCCGCTTTGCGGATAGAGCGGGTTGCAATAATATTAAAAATATCGCTGTGGTTGTCATTGCGACGTTGATGCATCAGTGCCAGCATCCGTCGCCAATCATAAAGTGCCGAGCGATAACGAAAGCCATGGACCAAGGTGAGGTAGATATATGTCGTTTGCTACCGTCAAACAACGCTTGATCAAAACTGAGCCAGTGCCGATTGTGACAGCAGATCCTCGCGACCGCCCGGTCGGCAAGTGGTTGGCCGTCGATCATGTCAAACCTGACACGGCTCTGATAGGTATTCCATTTGACGGTGCCGTAGTTGTGCCTGGACGCAAGGGCGCGGCAATGGGGCCAACGGCGGTCCGCGAGTCGCTGGGAGAGCTCAATTGTTATAGTGTTCCACTTGATATAGACTTTTCGGATTATCTGACCGCGTCCGACTTGGGCAACATTCCGATATCCGATGGCAACTCGGTTACCTCAGTCCACAACTTGGTCAGCGATCTTTTGTCGGATGTCCTCCGAGAGGGCATTATTCCGATCACTATCGGTGGGGATAACTCCCTCTGCTTTGCAGCCGCGCGCGCGCTTTGCCAAGCGACCCGCGGCAAAGTCGACGTTATCGGCTTTGACGCTCATTTGGACATGCGGGTCCTCTACAATCCCGAGAGCAGTAGCGGCAGCTCTTACCGAAGGCTCTTCGACGAACTGAATGGCCAGATCCCGGCCGAGAACGTTGTACATATCGGTGGAAACGGCTGGTTTGCCGCCAAAGAATACGCCGACTATGCACGTGACAAGGGCGTAATACTGATCGACTCTGAACAAGTCTACGCGCGTGGCATCAACTCCGTAATGCGTGAGGCCATCGCGAAGGCATCGCGCGGAACAGACGCGATTTACGTAAATTTCGATATGGACGTACTTGATCAACACTACGCACCCGGCAAGGTAATGCGCAATCCGGGCGGCATGCGCGGTCGTGATGCCTACCGGGCAGTGCGCCTGTTGGGCGAAGTTCCGAAGGTCAAATTGTTCGCGCTTAATGAGGTGAACCCTAAGCGCGACATCTCCGCCTTCACGGCACTGGTCGGGGCCTCGATCATCGCCTATTTTTGGGCAGGTCTTGCTTTTCACAAACACAAAAAGATGCTGGTACGCAATGCTAAGAAATCAGCGAAAAAGCCAGCGAAGAAACGCCGCTAAGGGCGCCTTTCTGTGAGCCAATCGGCCGCTCGATTTTTGTCGAATGCGTGGCGGAGCGCTTTCGCCGTCACGGACCGCTACGCATTTCTGGATCATGCTTCTCTTGGTCCTATGCCTAAATCGTCGATTGAAGCTATGCACAATTCGTTACTCAAACAAGCAAAGCAAGCAGCGTCTTCATTTCCTGCTTTTCACGCCGTCGCTGAAGATGTACGCGCGCGTTTCGCGCGGCTCGTCGGCGCTCGCTCCGAGGAGATCGCTATTACAGCTAATACCGCGACAGGGATCAGTATTTTCGCCAATGGTCTTGATTGGCGGGAAGGCGACAATGTCGTCGTTCCAGCTATCGACTTCCCCTCGAATATGTATGCTTGGATGCGATTGTCATCGCGGGGTGTCGAGACGCGACGCGTTCCGATGTTTAAAGGGCGCGTTATAGTTGAAGATCTGTTGGCTGCTTGTGATAGGCGAACCCGCGTAGTAGCCGTTTCGCTCGTTCAATTCTCGACCGGGTTCCGCATAGACATTGACGCTCTTGGCCAAGCATGCCGGGAGCGCGCCATCCTTCTGGTGGTTGATGCTATGCAAGCAGTGGGCTGGATGGATATTGACCTCAAGTCGAGCCCAATCGATGCAATGGCATTGCAAAGCTATAAATGGCTATTAGGGCCGTTCGGTGTAGGTTGGCTCTATATTAGGCGAGATTTGATCGATCGCCTCCAACCGCTCGCCATTGGTGCTCGCAGCATGACGCCTCGCGACAGCTTTCTCGATCATCGGTTTGAGCTCACCGATTGTGCGACGCGGTTCGAGTCCGGCGTGCTCGACTTGCACAGTATTGCCGGAGCTGGATCAAGCATCGATCTTCTCGCTAAGATTGGTATCGCTTCGATTGAAGCTCATACACTAGCCCTCTCAGACCGACTGGTCGAAGGCCTCATCGCGCGCGGCTACCTCTTAGTGAGCGTCCGAGCGGAACTAGGTGAGCGGTCGCCCATTGTCGTGTTCCGTCATGCTACTCTCGACTCGGCTGCCTGCCACCGGCGGCTAATCGATGCTGACGTCATCGTTAGTTTACGAGAAGGCGCAATCCGGGCGTCGCCACATTTCTACAATAACGAGGACGACATTGACCGGCTGCTAGACGCTTTGCCATGATATTTAAGTAGCAACTTCGCGCATTTCGTCGCCGCGCTTCGATACGTGCCAGGGAATGAACTTGGATTCAAACCACTCGATGGCCAGATAGAGAATCATACCAAGCATCACTAGCACGATCAAATCGGCAAACAGAAACGTGGTGTCGATATTGCCGCTTGCAATCATCAAAAGATTACCAAGGCCACGGTCGGTGGAGGCGTTTCAAAAAAGGACGTTGATGCAATCGAGAGAGATTACTGCGAACATGGCGTTCGGCTGGGGTATACCTCCTGGAATCCGGTACCCGACCGGGCTCAAGACAAGAAGCGGCGATAGTTTATTCGACGCCGCAGATCGTTGGGCGTCATGGAAGCCAAAGAACACGCTTCAGAAGTGGCAAGAAATTGCTCGGAGAGATTAGAGTATGATGGCGGCAGCCCTGTTGAACAATGCAAGCAATTCGCCAAACATACTAATATTAGTAATCATGTTTCTATTGCCGGTGCTTACATTTTTGTTAATGTGGCGGCGTTGAGCGACGTTTTGCTCTTGGTGTCCTTCCCGAGAGTTCCGTCCGGCCTGGATTCGTATGCTTGGGCAGGCTGGTCACATCCTGACTGGTGATGTTTGCGGTTCTGCAGACCGCCGCAATTGTGATCGCCAGCCTGTTCAAGTCACGCAGACGGCGTGAAGCTGAGAATATTTTGCTTCGCCACCGGCGCAATGTCGCTTTGCGCGGGGCGCCGGCTCGCCTCCGTCTCCGCGGCATCGATAAGGCGATTTTCAGATGAATTGTTTCAGCTTAGCCCGACCTACTTGGAATGGTACAGGTCGTGAGCCCTATACGATTCTCCATCGGAATGTCCCTGTCGCTGTTGAAATAGGGAGGCAGGCGTCGATCGCCTCAGGCCACTAGGCTTGAGGTTGCGAATCGCAAACCGAGAGCGAGGAGATCGACGCCATGACGAAGCATATCGAATTGAAGAGGTTTGACCAAGGTACGGCGCTGACGACGGGCACGCTGGCATTGCCGCCTTTGGTGATCGAGGGACTTGAGGAATTCAAGGGCAGCTTCGACCGGCTGTGCCTGCAGGCCGGGACTGCGGCCATCGAGGCGATGCTTGCGGCGGATGCGGACCAGCTTTGCGGCAAGCGTTACCAACGCCGCGCTGACCGGCAGGGCCATCGATGGGGCATGACCGGCAGCGAGGTCGGCTGGCACGGCGGCAAGGCAGCCATTCGGCGGCCACGGGTACGTCAGCGTGGCGGCGCCGAACTGGAGCTTCCCAGCTGGACGGCGATGCAGAAGGCGGACCTGCTGTCGCGCTGGGCGTTCAACCAGATGCTGATCGGTGTGGCGACGCGCAAATACGGGCGCTCGGTCCGACTGCCGGACGGCGATCTGGCCGGCCATGCCAAGCGCGCCACGACAAAGTCTTCGGTATCGCGGCGGTTCGTAGCGCTGAGCACGGCGAAGCTGAAGGAATGGCTGGCGGCTGACCTGTCGGGGCTCGACCTGCTGGTGATCCAAATCGACGGTCTGCACGTCGGCGACCATGTCCTGGTGGCGGCGATCGGTATCGACGGGGCCGGTGACAAACACGTACTGGCCTTGGCCTTGGGGGCGACGGAGAACGCCGCCGTGGTCAAAGCGCTGCTGGCCGACCTGATCGAGCGCGGGCTGCAACCGGATATAGCCCGCCTGTTCATCGTTGACGGCGCCAAGGCGCTGAGCCGAGCCGTGCGCGATACCTTCGGTAGCTTCGCGCTGATCCAGCGCTGCCAAGTGCACAAGGGTCGAAATATCATCGAGCGGCTCGATCCATCGTTGCACGCCGGGGTCAAGAAGGTGCTGCGCCAGGCTTGGGACAGCCCGACCGCCGAGCAGGCCGAGCGGGTTCTCAGGAACTTGGCGCGTCGGCTCGATCACGATGCCCCCGGCGTCTCGGCCTCAATCCACGAAGGGCTGGATGAAATGCTCACCGTGATCCGCCTCGGTCTGCCTGACGAACTGCGGCGCTCACTTGGCTGCACCAACGCGATCGAGAGCCTGATGGCCGTGCTGCGCCAGGTTTGCCGCAACGTTAAACGTTGGCGCGATGCACGGATGGCTTTGCGATGGACGGGAACGGCAATGCTGGAGGCAGAGAAAAGCTTCCGTCGATTGAAGGCCCACAAGCAGCTTCCAATTCTGAGGGCCGCGTTGCTGCGCCATCAGCAAGCGTTGCTCAGCGACCAACTCGTTGCCAACAAAGATCTGGCCGCATAGGGTTCAACCAATGGCGCCTGCTGCACCAATTTCAACAGACACCGGGACTATCCCTTCTCCATTTGCGGGGGGTCGTTAAAAACCAATTTGGCGCCGCCCAGTACAACTCACTAACTATTACAGCTTTGTTAGTGAGTTGCATCTTTGGCCTGCTATCGACTGAAGCGTTTTATGGATGCGGCCATCCACTGGTACTGGAAAGGCCTTGAGCGCCTCAGCTAGAGGTGTGAGGGAGCGGGTCAGCTATAACAGATAGAGGGGGACATTTGGGGACATAGTGCATGCACCCAGCAGCGAAGTGGCTGTCACACGCCACTAGCATTGCATTTCTCGCTTTCAGCAGCACCGAAGCGATGCAGTGAAGCCCATGATCTCGCCTCGAGAGCGAGAACAAATGCGCAAGGTGCCGCGACGATACAGCCAAATTTTATCGCCGGCCTCACCACCAGCCGCTTGTCGCGGCTGTCATAGCCTACCATCGGTAATATTCCGGATGCTCGAAAACGATACCAACCGCCGTTCGGCTATTGATGCGCGCACGACCCGGCATTCCGGTTATCGCATCAGCACGATAAAGCGAAAAGGAATCGAAGAACCGTTTGGCTGGATGAAAACCGTCGGCGGCTTGCGCAAGACGCGGCATCGTGGTCGCGGCTTGGAGTGGTTCTTCGTTCTGACCGCCGCCGCCTACAAATTCATTCGAATCCCCAAAATACTGGCGACAACGGCGTGAGTTTGTCTAGAGTGTTAAAAACGAAGCAAAATCCAGCCCGCCACCTGGGATGCAAGCCAGATCTGGGCCCGGCATTCTCTTCGTCGTTGCTGCACACACCAAGAAAATAGCTCTCCAATTTCGATTTTTCAGCGTGCTGTTAGAAGACGGCCGTCACCGCCAATCTCACGCCGCTAAAGTGCCTGCGATACAAATCGCCCCTCCAAGCGATCGTTGTCGAACTTGGCAAGACGTTCAAATCCGCTTCGACGAAAGTTTCGCGCCAGTGTCGAAGCGAGCGGTTTTGCTTACACTGCATATTTATTTATCCAACAGTCGTATGGCTGTCGGCGGCCATGTGGTTTGCACCCGAGTTCCCACCTCAAACCGGAATTGTCCGTCGCCGGGGGATGACTTTTTTACAATCAACGGTAGTCCATCGGTTAGGCCGAGACGAATCTGATAAGTGCAGATGGTGCCTTGATAAGTTCTTGTTTCGATTGTACCCACACTGCAGCTATTGGGACCCTGATGCAAGGGGGCGAGTTCTACTCGTTCGGGACGAAATGCAATTGTTATTCGCTGGCCTAACTTCAAATTTGGCGTCGGGCCAGCCCTGAATTGAAGCGTACCTACTTGGGCTTCAACGCCATTATCGTCAGTATCGGTTACAACACCCTCAAATATATTTCCGAAACCCATGAAATCAGCAACAAAACGCGTCACTGGCTGCTCGAAAATCTGATCGGGTGGCCCTATCTGCTCAATTCTTCCGGTATTCATGACGGCTACGCGATCGCTCAAAATCAGTGCCTCTTCTTGATCATGAGTTCACAAAAATCGAAGTTATGCCGATTTTCCTCGTCAACTCGCGAAGCTCGACCTGCATAGTATCCCTAAGCTTTCGATCGAGGGCTCCGAACGGTTCATCTAGCAGCAAAACGTCCGGATTGAAGACGAGAGCGCGGGCGAGCGCCACGCGTTGCTGCTGCCCACCTGAAAGCTGGCTTGGAATGCGGTCTTCGAAGTCTAACAGTCGAACTAGCCCTAATGCGTCGCGAACTCGTCTATCGCGTTCAATGCGTCCGACGCCCCGCATTTTCAGTCCGAACCCAACGTTGTCGGCGATCGTCATGTGCGGAAATAGAGCGTGGCTTTGGAATACCATGCCAATGTTCCGCTGATGGACCGGCACCTCCGTTACATCGCGACCGCCAACCTCAATTCGGCCTTTATCGGGGCGCACAAGTCCCGAAATCAGTCGAAGCGTGGTGGTTTTGCCGCAGCCGGAAGGGCCGAGTAGCGTGACAAATTCTCCAGCGGATATTTCAAGTGAAACGGTGTCGACCGCTGCCGCGGAGTTATCAAAGCTCTTTGAAACTGAGCGCAGAATGACGGCGGCCATCGTCATGCTCTGGTAACAGACCGCAAGCCGGCGGTGCGCTCTATCCCGAAAGCTGCGAAGGCCGTCGTTATAATGAGCATTGTCGAAATGGCAGCGATCGACGGATCGAAGTTGTATTCGACATAATTGAGAATCGCGATAGGCAAAGTGTTTGTGCGGGCTGTTGTCAAGAATAATGAAACGGAAACGTTGTCAAACGAGATAATTAGCGCGAATAGGATGCCCGCTATTAGGCCTCCCCGTATTAATGGAAGTGTGACATACAAGAACACGCGGATAGGCGAGGCGCCAAGCGTAGAGGCCGCATCTTCGACGGTGAGATCAAGTCTTGCCAGAGACGCCAGTACTGTCCTGATCAAGTACGGCAATACGATGAGGACATGGGCGGCTACGAGGCGTGTCAATACTGCATGAAGCCCAATGTTTGATAACGCCAGCAATAGAGCCAAGCTGGTCACAACAGCCGGAACAAACAAAGGCGCCAGTAGCGTCGCCTGGAGGAAAGCTTTGCCTGGAAAATCGCATCTTACAATCGCCATGGCTGCGCCAATACCGATCGGCGTTGAAATCAAAGTAGCGAGGACGGCCACCAACGCACTGTGCAGGGCACTGTTGACGAAAATAGGCTGCGATAGTGCATAACTATACCAGTGCAAAGACCAGACCGTCGGTGGAAACTCAACTACCTCGCGGGCGCCAAACGACACCACAACGACTACGAAAATCGGTGCAAGAATGAATATTATTAGCAGCACAATGGCTGAGTCGAAGACGTATTTCATGCGCGCGCCCTGCTTCCCCGAACCCGTTCGAGTCGTGCCATGAGACGGATGTAGAAAGCTACAATGGCTAGTGAAAAGATCAACAGGATTGAGGCCAAAGCGGCACCGATCGGCCATCGAAGCTGGGTGACGAATTCATTGTAAATCAGGGTGGTGATGAAGTTAGGCCCGCTCGGGCCGAGCACTGCGGGGGTAACATAGGCTGACAAACTGAGGCAAAATACGATGCTCATACCGGCCGCGAAGCCTGGCCTCGCCAGCGGCAGGATGACTTTCCATTGCACTAGCGTCGGGCTTGCTCCGAGTGTAGCAGCGGCTTCGGCGAGTATTGTATCGATCCTTTCAAGTGCCGCGAGAATGGATAACACCATGAACGGAAGTGTGATGTGCGTAAGGCCGACAACGATTGCGGCGTTGGTATAGATCAGCTTAAGTGGGGCTGTAGTGAATCCGAGCGACAGAAATAGGCGATTTATAATGCCGTTGTTTCCAAGGAGCACCAACCATCCATAGGAGCTCACGACGATGCTCACCAACAGCGGCGATACAACCAAAACGAAGAAGAGACCGCGCCAACGTTTCTGACACCATATGAAATGTGCCAAAATGTACCCGAGCACGGTTGAGATCGCAGTGGTCAGGGCAGACAACCAGAGCGTTTTCCAAAAGATGCCCAGATAGAACGGATCAGTCAGTACTTTGGAATAGTGCTGGAGTGTTAAGGCGCCGCGGAGCATCGGGCCCTCGCTTGACTGGAAAAGGCTGAAGCTCAGCAGATAAAGCAATGGCAATCCAAGCAGGAGCACCACCACAAGAATTGCCGGGGCGAGAATAGCTGCGGCGGTGCTGCTTCGCATGGAAATCCGTCAGGCCAGGTTGATATCAGCGAGGGCCAGCGCAGTGGCGGTCAAGATATTCTCCGGCGTGTGGGTTTAATTCTCTTTCGCGTCACCAGATGAATTGTACCGCCTTTGCTTGGTCTACCGCATGTCGTTAAAAACCGATTTCGCTGAGCGACGATCAAAAGGTTCAGCGCTCGGATGTTGCCGCGAAGGCAGGTTCAGGCGAACTCATAATGCAAGATGCGCGCTGTAGGCGCGCGATCGCTTCATGTGTTGATACGACGTCGCCGAAGTTGCGCAGGATATTTGCCAGCGCGGCATTGTGCTCATCATCGGTTCGAGCAGCATTGCCATCTGATACAAAAATGATCTTATAATTCAACATCATGGCGTCATATGCTGTGCATGCGCAGCAACCATTGGTTACGGCGCCGACGATGATCAAAGTGTCGATCCCCAACCCGCGAAGAATGCGGTCGAGATCAGACGAGCCCTGGATGAATGCGCTGTAGCGGGTCTTCTCGACTTTCAGGTCGGTCGGACGGACGTCGAGACCTGCATACAATGCGTGTCCATAGTTTCCCCGACTTAAAGTTTCGACATCGTCTGTCTTGTTCTTGGCCCGACGAATGTAATCGAAATATACGCTCCACCGCTCGGCCTCGTTCTCAAGCGTCATTTGGAGCCAGACGACCGTCCCTTTTGCCGTGCGCGCGGCGTGGGCTAGTTCGTTAACACGCGGAACGAGGTCGCGGGCATACGGGATTTCCCATCTTGCTCCTGGCAACATAAAGGCATTTTGCAGGTCTACCACGAGCAGGGCGGTTGACGGCCCGTCCAAGGTCTCGAAGACATGAAGCTTGCCACGCTGTGCCTTGGCCCGTTCGAGGATATAGTCCGGAATGGCAATGTTATGCATTTGATTTGACCCTCATTTCATATTCTGCGATCGAGTTGTATGTAGCTTCGATTAAAGCTGTCGCACGTTCGCTGAGATCGCGCCCGTCGTGCATCCGATTGCAACAGTAGCAATATCCGATTTTAGCCTCAGGGTCGGCAAATGACTGTGAGCCGCCGGCTCCGGAATGGCCAAAGGAGGACATGTGAGGGCCCATCGGTCGGTGCGGCGGAGAGTTTAATCGAAACCCAATAGCCACTCGATCATGCTCGTTTACATCGGATTCGCGCGAGTCGTCGCCCTTTTGTTCGCGTAGCATTGCTGCCAAGCTAGAAGATCTTAGTAAGGTGACTCCCTCGATTGATCCACCAAGTGCAAGGGCGCCGTAAATTCGGGCAACACCGCGCGCGGTCCCATGACCATTGACCGCAGGAATTTCTGACGCACGCCATTGGTGCGAGTTGAAGTCTTCATTCGCCGGTAACGCCTTCCATTGCCGGTAGGCAAGACTGTCTGGAGGAGCCCGCTTAGACGCACTGACGAGGTTGTTGGCCGATGGGATCATCGTTGCGCAGCGCGCCTCTTCGCTAGGTGTCAGGCCGATATAGTAATCCGCGCTCAAAGGTCTTGAGACTTCCTTTCGGAGAAATTGTCCCAGCGATTGGCCCGTGATCCGTTTTACCAACATGCCGGCAAGGTGACCAAGTGTCGCGGAGTGATAGACTTGTGCCGTTCCAGCCGGCCAAAGGGGGACTTGCGCAGCTACCGAGGCGGCCATCACCTCAAAATTGTAGATATCACCCTCGTGCGCAGCGTCAGTGACGGGAATGCCAGCTAAATGGCTTAGCGCCTGAGTTACGGTGATTTGACCCTTGCCGGCCTGAGCAAACTCTGGCCAATAGTGTGCCATTGGCGCCGAAAGATCGAGCAAGCCCCGATCGTAAAGTATCGCAAGGGCGGTCGCGGAAATCCCCTTGGCCACCGACATCATGCAAACGATGGTGTCAGCTTCCCACGGGAGCATTATGCGGGCATCGCGGAGTCCGCCCCACAGGTCAACGACTGGTTTCCCGTACCAGTAGACTGCGATTGCGGCTCCGACCTCGCCAAACTCGAAAAAGTTTCGCTCGAAAGCCGTGCGAACCTCCGAAAAGCGTGGGTCGCAAATTCCTCTAACGGTGCCCGCGTCATTCTCAGTTTTTGTTAGCACAGGTGCCAAACCTCTGACTCAGCGGGTAATCACCTCGCGTTGCATACGCTCGACAATCATTGCCATATTAGGCGCGATGGCCTGCCAGTCGAGCCGCATAAGCTTGTCGATGGGAACGGTGCGTGCCTTCACTTCGGGTCTAAGCACAGCTTTACGGTTGACTACCCCAGATTTCATATCATTGGCAAAAGCAGTTTGCGGTCCAACCCCGATTGCGAAATTGATAAACTCTAACAGCAAATCACGATTGCGCGCTTTTGCAGGCACGTGAAATGATAATACGCCCATCGGAGCGCCTTCCCGCGGAATGACGTAGTCGACTGGCACGCCGGCGTCTTTCATCGAATAAGTTCGGAAGCTTCCGGCCATCGCCACCGCGGCTTCCTTGCGTTCCAAACCCGTGATCACCTCGTTGGATGTTCTGAACCAGCGGACGACGTTCGGCTTCAGCCGCTTCATCGCTTCAAACCCGGGTTCTAGGTTCGAAGCGCTACCGCCGTTAAGCATCGCTGCGATCACAACTATTTCATAGGGCCAGGGGCCAGTCACGTCAGACAGCATGATCTGACCTTTAAACCGAGAATCCCAAAGGTCGGCCCAGCCTTGAGGTGGTTTCGATACCATATCAGTTCGGTAAGCAATGCCTCCGTCGACATAATTGAAGCCGACCGCCATTCGCTTGTACACGTCATAGAAGGCGCTATCAACGTCTCGCACGTTCGGAATCATCTCTGGCGTGAGTTCGATGAACACGCCGGATGTACGACTTGCTTTGATTGCAATCGGCAAAACCAAGTACAATAAATCAATCTCGGGGTCGTCGCGATTGACGATTGCGTTGGTCAACCACTCGCCCGGCGAACCATATTTCAGTTGGAATTTTGCGCCAGTTTTCTTCTCGAATGGGTCAAGGACATTTTTTCGAAAGTGCTTTTCATAAATTCCACCGGTGCTAGTCATGACAATGGTCTTTGACTGCGCCCGAACAATCGAGGGGAAAGCAACGGTTAGCGCCACGCCTGTTACGACCGAGCGTCGCGACGGGCCCCTTTTTTGCTGAGTTGCAAGTTTACCGTTCTCTTTGCGCATGGACATTCTCCTGACGTAGGCCAACCCTATCGACTTCGCATCCCACGCACGGACCAGTGTCTCCAAAGGCGGCGGCTCGGATATCAACTGCAACATGTGCTCACATCGATTACAAGAATTTGAATTGCGAGTCAAATTTTTGAACGCGATATCAGTTTTGAACGCAATATCAATCGTAAAGTACGGAGGGCAGTGCCCTTAATAAATAGCCCTTCTTATTCACCCAAAATCGCCCGTTCGCGCGGGCCTCGGCGTGATTTTGCGCGAGCGGCATGGCGCGTCGAGCGCGTCGAGCGATGACAACACGGTGGCAGGTGTTTGATTTTTCTGGGGCTGGATGCTTCGTGGAAGGGTTCGATGCGGCGACAGTGCCGCTGCGGGCTATGGTCCAGCGGCGCAGAGCCGTTCGGCGAACGCCCGGAAGACATCGCGATCAGGACAGGCCGTAGGCAGGAAGACACGGATGCGGGCCGCCCCCTCCACGACGCGCGCGGCGATTTGATCAGACGAAGGCGCATCGTGGCGAACTCTGCATACGACAGCTGCGAGCGGCAAGGTGCGGCGCAACGCATGGCGAGCATCAGCCAATAGGCGGTGGTGTGAACGATCCTTCGTCATGCCGGCACGTTTGGCAGCTCTTGAGCACTCCGCCCTCTGTCGGTCGCGTCAAGAATGATATGGGCGGCCTCATAGAACGCGGTCTGAACCGTGCCATCGCCGATCTTGCTGATCCGACCGGTGATGTTGGTTTCGCCCGACTGATACCTTTTTCGGGCTGAGCCCAAAATGCGCTTCCGCCGACTTCGACGAGGTGAAGCGCTTCGGATCGTCGATCGCCGAAACGTAGTGAGCGCCACCAATGGGCCGCCTCTCTCGTTCACCACGTACACGCTAGAGCTATTCAAAGACACGTTGATTTCCTGGATAACACTTCATGGTCGTCCCTCGATGATGCTTGGAGCGGGCAAGCCCCGACTCCGTTGAATGACAACATCATTCTGAGAGACGACCGCATTTACGCAAGCAAGCCGCGAGCGAGCGCGCCATCGCAGCGCCGAAGCGAGCGAGCGGCTTGCGCTGTGGCAGGCCCGTTACCCATCTAGTCAAACGGGCAAGACAAAGACTGAAAGTAACAAATCATACGTAATGCAACTACCTATTGTGCTCAAGACGAATGCTGATGTTGTCGCTTTTTCGCCTCGCTCTGAAAGATACAAAAATTGATAGCCGCCACGCGAGGGACATTGTAAACCAGATTACGATCGGTCGCTTTCTTCCTCGTCGCTACGCCCATCGTCGCCTTTATGGGCCACGACACTCCCCAGATAATCGACGCTATCACTTCCCTACCTGTTCTTGGGGCGGCTCCATCACTAATATTGGGTATCCAAGTTTTCGGCACACATGCCCTCGCGGCTATGACACCGCTTGCACACTGTCACAATGGACGCCGGTTCGGACCTGGCACGACACGGCGTGTCCAGGCGCGACCTCGGTCAGAACCTGCTCATTAGTGGCGCAGGAGGATATGCGGAACGGACAGCGGTGGAAGAAGAGGCAGCCCTGGGTCGGATGCGCTGTGCTCGTAACATCGCCTTTGAGCACAATTCGTTCTCGCTTGGCCTTCGGGTCGGGAATGGGGACTGCCGATAAGAGCGCCTGCGAATATGGGTGCACGGGGTTTGCGTAGAGATCGCGCGCGCTTGCGATCTCCATAATCTTGCCGAGATACATTACCGCAACGCGGTTCGATATATGCTCGACCACCGAGAGATTGTGCGCGATGAATAGATAGGTCAGATTGAACTGTTCCTGTAAGTCCTGCAACAGATTGATTACCTGCGCCTGCACGGAAACGTCGAGCGCTGACACCGGCTCGTCGCAGACAACGAGCTTAGGACTAACGGCGAGCGCGCGCGCAATGCCGATGCGCTGACGCTGTCCGCCGGAGAATTCGTGAGGATAGCGCCGCAGATGGTCGCGCGAGAGTCCGACCGTCTCCAATAGCTGAACCACGCGCTCCTCGCGTGCGCGCCTGTCCTGCGCGAGGTTATGGATGATGAGCGGCTCGCTGATTATCGACCCGACTGTTTTGCGTGGATCGAGCGAGGAATAGGGGTCCTGGAACACGATCTGCAAACGCCGGCGCAAGGCGCGCAGTTCGTGGCGGTCGAACTTGGTGACGTCGCGTCCCTCGAACAGGATCTCGCCGGATGACGGTTCTTCGAGGCGTAGGATCGCGCGGCCGGTGGTGGATTTGCCGCAGCCGGATTCACCGACGAGCCCGAGCGTTTCGCCCTGAGCAATGTCGAAAGACACGTCGTCGACGGCGCGCACGACGGTACGCTCGCGCTTGAACAGGCTGCCGCCGAGACTGAAATGCTTTGTCAGGCGGCGGACGCTCAGCAGAGGTTGCACGGGGCGCTCAGTCATAAAGGAAACATGCAGCCTTGTGGCCTGGGCACACCTCCCTCAGGGGTGGAGTCTGTTCGAAATGGCTGGGCTTGGCGAAGTCACATCGCGGCGCGAACCGGCAGCAGGCGCGTAATTCGCCGCGCAGCGCGGGAACCGTCCCGGGAATCTGAGTTAGTCGGTGGCGTTTTCCGGCGTTTCGGTCGATGCGGGGAATGGAACGCAGCAGCCCTTGTGTATAAGGATGCAGCGGCTCCTCGAACAGCGCTTCGACGGAAGCTTCCTCCACGACATTCGCCGCATACATTACGATGACGCGCTGAGCCGTCTCCGCGATCACGCCGAGATCATGCGTGATCAGCAGCACGGCCATGCCAAAGCGTTCTTTCAGTTCGTTCAGAAGTTCGAGAATCTGCGCCTGGATGGTGACGTCGAGCGCGGTGGTTGGTTCATCCGCGATCAGGAGTTTCGGATTGCAGGCGAGCGCCATGGCGATCATCACGCGCTGGCGCATGCCGCCAGACAACTGGTGTGGATATTCGTGCACGCGCCGCTCCGGAAAGGGGATATGCACGACGTTGAGCATCTCGATCGCGCGCTCCATCGCTTTACGCCGGCTAATGCCTTCGTGCAGTTGCATGGGTTCCGCGATCTGGTCGCCGATTGTGAACACCGGATTGAGCGATGTCATCGGCTCCTGAAAGATCATCGCGATGTCTTTGCCGCGGATGGTCATCATCTCGTGCGGCGATAGCGCGAGCAGGTCGCGTCCCTGGTAGATAATCTGTCCCGAGACGATGCGGCCCGGCTCGCGCACAAGCCTCATGATGCTGAGCGCCGTCACGCTTTTTCCGCTACCGGACTCGCCGACCAAGCCGACCGTCTCGCCGGCGCGGATTTCAAAGCTCACATTGTCGACGGCATGCAGAGTGCCATTGTCGGTCGAAAACTCGGTGGTGAGGTTCTTCACCGACAGGAGGGGCGTGGCGCTGCTTTCGCGCTGCGGAATATGCGCGGTGGCTGACGATTGGGCCATGGTTTTAACCAGACGCTCACCTCTCGCCATCGAGTCCGCATTCATCGCGCTGTTGACAGGATCAAAGATGCATCGTAAAAATTTTAAACACGAAGTCAAAGTATTTCAATAGACGTTCAAATGGGCAAGACGGCGCGAAAGGGCTCACAAATTGCGCGCAAAAACGGGCCTCCGGCGGCCCGCAGGTCCGCTGCCAAGAAGAATCCGCGCTGGAACGGCATGGCAGGCCTTAAGGACCACCGCCGCGAAGCGATTTTGCGCAGCGTTGCCAATGTGTTGAAAAATTCCCGGCTATCGTCGCTCACGATCAAGCAGGTCGCCGACGAGCTTGGTATGACTAAGGGCAATTTGTATTATTATTTCAAGGACAAGCAGGACATCCTCTATCACTGCCACATGCGCAGTATGGAGGTCAGCATGCGCGCGCTGGCTGACGCGCTTGCGCTCGGGCGTACGCCGGGCGAAAAACTAAACATCCTGCTGGTGCGGCACATCCGGGGTATCATCGATGACGGCTTTGGCGGCATCCTCCAAACGAATCTTGAGAAAATCCGCCCGTCGCAACGCAAGCAATATATCGGTAAGCGGGATGAGTTCGAGCGCGGCGTGCGTCAACTCATTGAGGAAGGCGTGCGCACTGGCGAATTCGAGTGCCCCGATGTGAAGCTTGCGGGCTTTGCCATACTGGGAGGTATCAACTGGATTCCGAAATGGTACCGCCCTAGCGGCCCTTCCACGTCGGAGGAAATCTCTGAACAAATGGCCGCCTACTACATCGGCGGCCTGCGGCGCGGTGCGAATGCTGTGGCGCGATCCAAAGCACCTTTAAACCACAAGGAGGGGCAATTCCCCACAGCCGGCAACATGACCTGACAGAAACGGAGACTTGGCGATGAATGCAAACGGCGATGCGAGCAATTCGTCGATGAACCGACGTATGGTCCTCAAGGTGGGCGCGGGCGGCCTGGCCGCGTCGGCGATGCCGACGTTAGTGTGGGGACAGGCACCAAAAAGCGGCGGCACGCTTCGTCTGAGCAATGGTGGAGATCCGCCGACCTTGGACATGCACCAGTCGGCGACCTACCTCACGGAGTTCATCGGTTCGCCCTGTTATTCGACCTTGCTCCGGATCGACCCCACAGACATTAACAACCTCGTTCCAGACCTGGCCCTGAAACACGAGGTCTCCTCCGACGGACGGTCAGTCACGTTCCATCTCCACAGCAGCGCCGAATTCCATAACGGCATGCCGGTCACGGCGGAAGACGTGGCCTTCAGCCTGAATCGTATTCGCAAGCCACCGAAGGGCATTGTTAGCCCGCGCAAGGGGCTGCTTGGCAATATCAAGAGTGTAGAAGCCAGAGACGCGTATACCGTCGTCGTCCACTTGCTCGCGCCGCAGGCTGACTTCCCGTTCATGGTATCCAATCCCTATAACGTCATCGTGCCAAAGAAGGTGGTTGAGCCGCTCGACGCCTCCGGCAAGGGCATGAAGCGCACGATCGTCGGCTCCGGTCCGTTCAAGCTGTCGCAGGCGATCGACGGCCAGATCTACGAGCTCGTGCGCAACGAAAAATATTTCGGCCAGAAGGCCTATCTAGAAAAAATTCAGATGTTCCCGATTAAGGGCGAAGTCGAACGTGCGGCCGCGCTGCAGAGCGGACGCATCCACGGCTGCTTTTTCTTCGCCAGCGAGGCGGTGCTCTCGCGTCTCAAGAAGAACCCAAATATCGTCGCGCTGCGCCGGCCGACGCCGACCTTCATCAACCTTATCCCGAACGTAACCGTGAAGCCGTTCGACGACATCCGAGTGCGGCAGGCGCTGTCGCTCGCCATCGACCGGCAGGCCTTCATCAAGACGGTCGGCCCACTCGCAGGCGCCTTCTACCACAGCTACGGCCTGCTGCCGCCGGGCAGTCCCTACAACCTTACTGCGGCGGATATGAAACAGTTCGCCGGCTATGACACGTTGCCCGGCGTCGGCGGCAATATCGAAGCGAACCGCAACCGCGCGATGGCGCTCCTTAAGGAAGCCGGTGTGCCGAAAGGCTTCAAGATCGAACTGCTCGCGCGCGGCGACATTCCCGCATTCCGAGATTCCTCGATCAATCTCGCCTCCCAGCTCAAGACCATCGGGCTCGATGCCTCCGTCGATGTGCGTGATGCTGGTGGCTTCTATGCCATGGAGTCTGGCGGCAAGTTCCAGTGTGTGGCCCACTCGGTCGCCATCAGCGGTTCGCTGCCTGACCAGATCCTGGGCGAGGGGTACACGAGCTACGGCGGTCGCAACTATGGCCGGTGGAAGGACCCCGCCATCGACAGCGCATTCCGGGCCCAATCTGCTGAATCGGATCCGGCCAAGCGGGCCAAGCTGATCAAGGACTTCGAGGTCCAGTTCCTGAAGACTTATTTTCAGATCAATCTTGCCTGGGTGGGTTACGGCGCCGGACACGTCAAGGCGCTCAAGGGCTGGCACGCGCTCAACGATCTGTACGCCAATATGCAAATGGACCGGGTCTGGCTGGACGCTTAACGCATCGGAACACATGTTCGGGTACATCCTCCAGCGGCTGGCGACCGGCTTCGTCACACTGTTCGGCGTCGCATCGATTGTATTTCTTATCATGCGCGTCATCCCTGGTGATGCGGCGGTGATGATGTCGGGCGCCGGTAGCGGCATCGTCAGCAGGGAGGAACTGCAAGAGGTCCGCCATCAGTACGGCATCGACCGCCCGCTGGTGGTGCAATTTGTTGATTGGGCCGGTCATGTCGCCGAACTCGATTTTGGCACCTCGCTGCGCACTGGCAGCCCCGTCATCGAGGACATCGGCCGGCGCTTTCCCTACACCCTTGAGATCGTCCTGCTCTCTATGATCATCGCCGTCGGCGTCGGCGTGCCGGCGGGCGTGCTGGCAGCCTGGCTTGCCGGCACTTGGGTCGACCGCGTCTTGCAGACGGTTACCATCATCGGCCTCGCGGCCCCGTCCTTTTGGGTCGGTCTGTTGCTCATCCTCGGTCTTGTCTTTTTCTTCCAGTGGAGCGCGCCGCTGTTCTGGCAGCCATTCTGGATGAGCCCGCTCAAAAGTCTGTCGCAGCTGATCTGGCCAGCGCTCGCCGTTGGTCTGCGGCAGCTTGCGTTGATCGCGCGCATGACGCGCTCGATCATGCGCGAGGTGCTGGGCGAAGACTATATCCGCACCGCGCGGGCTAAGGGCCTGTCCGAGCGTCGCGTTGTCTTTCGCCACGCGCTCTGGAACGGTTCGTTGCCGATCATCACACTGATCGGATTCGAAATCGCGGCGCTGTTCGGCGGCCTCATCATCACCGAGACTGTATTCAGCGTGCCAGGGTTAGGACAGTATGTCGTGCAATCAATCCTCGACCGCGACTATCCTGCCGCGCAGGGCATCGTCCTCATCCTCGCCAGCATCGTCGTGCTTGGCAATTTGACCGTCGACCTGCTTTATGGGCTGCTCGATCCGCGTACCCGTCTACAAGGCGCCCGCACATGACGGACATCGTGCCAGACGCGCTTGCGAGCTATGTCGGCTTCCATCCGGCGATCGCGCCGCCGCAGCCGACGCGCGGGCGGCGCCTGATTGGGCTCATGCGGCGCCAGCCGCTCGGCACCTTTGGCGCCATCGTGCTGTTGATCATGGTGCTGGCCGCGATCTTCGCGCCCTACATAGCGCCCTACGATCCGACCGTCGGCAATCCGGCGGCCCTCTATAGGCCGCCGAGTGTGACTTATTGGCTCGGTACCGATGCTTTCGGTCGCGATATTTTGTCGCGCCTAATTTATGGCGCGCGCGTGTCGCTAGTGATTGGCTTCGGTGCGAGCCTGCTAGGCGTCATAGTTGGCACGGTCGTCGGCGTCACCTCCAGTTATTTTGGCGGCTGGTACAATTCGATCGTCCAGCGCATGATGGACGCAATGCTTGCCTTCCCAATGTTGCTGCTCGCGCTGGCGATGGCAGCGGTGCTCGGCTCGTCGGTGCATAATGTGATCATCGCCCTCGCGATGCCGATCGTGCCGCGCGCCGCCCGCATTGCGCGCGCAAGTGTCTTAGTTCTCAAGAATACGACTTTCATCGAAGCGTCGCGCGCTATTGGCTGCAGCAACTTTCGAACTATCGTGCAACACATCCTTCCCAATACCTTTGCGCCGCTGCTCGTGATCGCGACTGCCTATCTCGGCCTCGCCATTGTGCAAGAGGCTGCCCTAGATTATCTCGGCGCGGGCGTCCAAGAGCCGCAGCCGTCATGGGGCCTAATGATGTCGGGCTCGGCGACTTCGCTCGCACTTACCGCGCCCTGGATCGTGCTCTTCCCCGGCATAGCGATCAGCCTTGCCGTACTTGCATCGAACATTCTCGGCGACGCAATCCGCGATGTGCTCGACCCGCGACTGCAACGGACGAATCTTTAATTGACGGCACAAAAAGATGCGATCACAAGGACAGTCGAAATGAGCGAAAGCGTGCTGCACACGAGTCTGTGTGACGACCTGAAGATCGAATATCCCGTATTCCTTGCTGGCATGGGCGTGAAGGGTAAGGCGACGCCGCCCGAGCTTGTCGCTGCCATCAGCGAGGCTGGCGGAATGGGCATTCTCGGTTGTTCATGGCTCGATGCCGACGAGACGCGCCGCCGTATCCGCGCTGTGCGCAATCTCACGGGCAAGCCGTTCGGTGTCGACCTGCTACTGCCGGCGAGTATGGACGAAACCTCGGTGCCAGACCGCGCCGAGATGCGCGCGCGCATCGAGCGCGACCATCCCCAACACGCCGCCTTCGCGAAATCGCTGATTGAGAAGTTCGGCCTCAAGCGGGTTGCATCGAATCTCGCGGCGATGTCGCCGGAGTTCATCCGCAAACAGGTCGATGTCTGCCTCGAGGAGCGCATCGCCGTCTTTGCGGCCGGACTCGGCGATCCGAGCTGGGTGGTGCCGCTGGCTCATCAGGTCGGCATCAAGGTGATGGGTCTCGTCGGCAATGTGCGCAATGCCGAGCGGCAGAATAAAGCCGGTGTCGATTACGTGATCGCGCAAGGCTACGAAGCCGGTGGCCACACTGGGACTATCGCCAGTTTTCCTCTGATCCCCATGGTCTGCGACGCGGTAGCGCCGACGCCGGTAATCGCGGCTGGCGGCATCGCCGACGGACGCACCGTTGTGGCCGGCCTTGCGCTCGGCGCGGTCGGGGTCTGGGTCGGCACTGCATTCTTACTGGCGGAAGAGTCGAACATATATTCCGAGCATCAGAAAGAAATTATCAAAGGTGCAGCGGAAGATTTCATCATCACCCGCGCCTATACCGGCAAGACCGCGCGCGATTATAAGAACGAAGTCATCAAGGCCTGGGATGAATCTGGCCTCAAGGCGCTGCCGATGCCGTTGCAGGGCGTGCTGATGGACGATTTCATCGCCGCTGCGGAAGCCGCCGGCCGCGCAGAGCTCGTCAACAATCCCGCTGGCCAGATTGCCGGCATGTTGCACAAGAAGCGCCCGGCCAAGGAGATCATGATGTCGATGGTGCGCGGCGCAGAAGAGACCATCGAACGCCTGGCGAAGCGGAAATAGTCCATGTCCGCACAACCGCAGCCGACCTTACAGGGCCCACTCGCCGGCGTCACCGTCGTCGAGCTCGGCGACGGCACGGCCGGTCCTTACGCTGCCAAGCTGTTCGGCGACTTCGGCGCCGAGGTGATCAAAGTGGAAAGCCCGGCCGGCAACTCGACGCGCCGGCGCGGACCGTTTCCCGATGGCCGCCCCGATCCCGAAGCGAGCGGCCTTTTCATGTATCTCAACGTGAACAAATACGGCGTCGTGATCGACCTTGATTCCAAGTCGGGACAGGCCGCGATGCACGGGCTGCTCGAGCGCGCCGATATCTTTGTGACCAACCTGCCGGCGAGGCGGCTCGCGGCCACTGATCTCGACCCCGCGGTGCTGCGCGTTCGCTTTCCAAGATTGATACTGACGACCATCTCGCCCTTCGGCGTGGAAGGCCCCTGGGCTGAGCGGCTTGGCGATGAGCTCGTCACCTATGCTATGGCCGGGATGGCCTACAGCACGCCCGGCATGCCGGACGCCGCCGACGATTTGATTAAAGAACCCCCGCTGCATCCGGCTTGCTTTGCAGGCGAAACGATTGCGGGCGTGGTCGCGGCGGAAGCGTCGATGGCCGCTCTTCTTGGGCGCTCCCACTCCGGAGAGGGCTGCCATGTCGAGTTGAGCGAGCAGGCCGCCATGGCGGCGATGCAGATCCGCGATGTCACCGTCGCATCTTATAGCGGCTCGCACTACAACCGCCTGCTCAATCCGGTCAACATCGGCCGCATGCCGAATTTCTATTTGCCGTGTAAAGACGGCTACGTCACCGTCGCTGCGCCGATGGAGATTCATTGGGAGCGGCTGGCTCAGGCGATGGGCGACCCAGCCTGGGCGCATTCCGAGCAATATGCGACCGAAATTGCGCGGACCGCTAATTGGGAGACCCTGCGGCTGAAGCTGATCGAGTGGACAATGACGTTGACCGGCGACGAACTACATGCGCTTGGCGAACAGTCGCAGCTTCCGATATTTCCGTTTTATTCGATTCGCAAGATGGCCGATTCAGAACATTCTCGCGATCGGCGGACACTGGTCGAAGTTAAGATCGGCGGAAAGCCGGCGCGCATGCCGGCGGCGCCTTTCAAGATGCGGGCGACACCCTGGACACTGCGGCGTCCGGCGCCGCGCCTCGGCGAGCACACCGTCTTGATCCTCAAGGGCGGGATGGCCGCGTGAACTCAAGGCAGCACCCCCTATCCGCTACCGCTCCAAGGCATTCGCGTGCTCGACCTTGGGCAGTTCATTGCTATTCCGTTCTGCACGCTTTGGCTAGCCTGGCTTGGCGCGGAGGTGATCGTCATCGAATCGCGTCGCCGCATGACCTCGCGCACCGCGCCGCCCTTCGCTAAGGGCCGCGAGAAGGAGCCGAACGCCAGCGGCTACTTCAACCAGCTCTATAGCTCTAAGAAGAGTTGCACCGTTGACATGACAACAGCGGAGGGTCGCGACATTGTGCGCCGTCTGGCAGGTGTCTGCGACGTGATGGTGGACAATTTCTCGACCGGCGTGCTTGAGAAGCTCGGGCTTGATTATGAGGCAATTGCGGCGGTCAATCCGTCCGTCGTGATGCTCTCGAATGGCGCTTTCGGGCGCGCCGGCCCGATGCGTAATACACGCGGTCTTCACAGCGCGGTCAATCTGTTCAGCGGCGTCGCCGATGTCACTGGCTATGCCGAGGGTCATCCGCGCATCCTTGGCGGCGTGCTGCCCGATCCCTTGAGCGGCGCCTATTCGGGCTTCGGCATAATGGCAGCGATTTATCATCGCAAGAGGACCGGGCAGGGGCAGTTCATTGATGCCGCGATGCACGAAGCGATGCTGACGCTTATCCCGGAAGCGGTGATCGACCTCACAATGAACGACGTCGACCCACAGCGCATAGGCAACCGTGACAGGCTGAACGCGCCGCATGGCATTTACCGCTGCCGCGACGACGATACCTGGCTTGCTATCAGCGTCGACGATGTGGGGATGTGGATCGCGCTTTGCAACGCGATCGGCCATCCGGAATGGCAGAACGATACGCGTTTCGCCACGCTGGAAGCGCGGCGGCAGAATCTGGGCGCGCTCGACCTTGCGATCGAGCAGTGGAGCCTCTGCCAGGAGGCGCACGCGGCGGTCGATCTTCTTCAACGCGCGGGCGTCACGGCGGGCCCCGTGTTGCGCATCGATGAACTGCTCGACGACGAACAGCTTAATGCCCGTGGCGTCGTCGTCACCATCGATCATCCGGTGGTCGGTCCACGCCGACAGATGGCACTGCCGTGGAACATGGACAGTCTTGGCGTGCAGTACCATAGAGCGCCGCTACTTGGCGAACACACGCATGAAGTATTGACCACGCTGCTCGATCTCTCAGAAAACGATTACGCTCGGCTTGAGGCTAGCGGGGTCTTATCCTAGCGAGGACGTATGGATTTCAAATTGAACGCCGAAGAGGCGGCCTTCCGTGACGAGATCCGTGCCTTTTTGCGGCGTGAACTAACGCCGGAGGCGTTCGCCCGATATCGCGACGCCAGCGAGCAAGGCATGTGGACGGCCGAGTTCACCAAGACGTTTCGACGCAAGCTTGGCGCCGCCGGCTATCTCGGTATGGGTTGGCCCAAGGAATATGGCGGCGGTGGCCGCAGCCGTATCTATCAGGCCATCCTCTGGGACGAGATGGAATATCACCGCGCGCCCGGACTCGACCGTTCGATGACCTATATCCCGAATGCTGTGATGACCTTCGGCTCCGACGCGCAGAAGGCGGAATTCCTGCCGAAGATCAGCCGCGGTGAGATTTCATGGTTCGTCGGATACAGCGAACCGGAGGCAGGTTCCGATCTCGCCAATGTGAAGACGCGCGCGGTTGCCGACGGCGAAGATTTCATCATTACCGGGCAGAAGGCCTTTTCCAGCGACGCACATATGGCCGATTACGGCTGGGTAGCGACGCGCACCGATCCTAATTCGCAACGCCATCACGGCATAACGATGTTCATTGTCGACATGAAAAGTCCAGGCGTCACCATCGCCAAGCATCCAACGCTCGCCGGCTGGACGCATCATTCCGTGCATTTCGATAATGTGCGGGTGGCGCGCTCGATGTTGGTCGGCGGATTCGATCAGGGCTGGAAGGTCGTGATGGGCGCGATCGATTTCGAGCGCGCCGCACTCGCAAGCCCCGGTCTCGTCAATTATCAGTTAGACCGGCTGCTCGCCTGGTGCGCGCACGCTCGTGACGATGGTGAACAGCCGATTGACGATTCCGTTGTGCAGGACAAGCTGGTACAGCTCGCGATCGAAGCACAAGGCGCGCACCTCATGAGCTACTGGCTCGCCTCGCTGCACGCGCGGGGACAGTATCCGCAGCACGAAACCTCGCTCGCGCTACTCGTTAAACGCGAGACCGCGCGGCTGTTCGACGAGGCGGGCATGGACCTGCTTGGTCCCTATGCGCCGCTGCGCACTGGCGCGCCGCACGCGCAGCTCGACGGCGAAATCGAGATCGAATACCGCGACCACCTTTATTTCCAGTTCGCCGCCGGAGGCTTTGACATCACGCGCAATGTGGTTGCCACCCGCGGCCTCGGCCTGCCGCGCTGAGGTGCCTTGATGGATATCGCACTCGACGACGAACAGAAAATTCTGAGCGAAACCGCAATCGCGTACGCGCAAGGAGCGCTGAGCAAGGCGCGTATCCGCGATCTCGAAACGACGGAGAACGGATTCGACACCGGCGTCTGGAAAGAGATGGCGCAGATGGGCTGGCTTGGCGCGGGATTCCCCGAGAAATACGGTGGCGCCGAAACCGGCTGGCTCGAGCTTGCCCTGATCGTTGAAGCGCTGGGGCAGGGCGCAATCCCGAGCCCACTATTCTCGACCGTGATTGAAGCGGGTTTCCTGCTACTCGATTCTGGCTCCGATCGCCAAAAGGACGAATTTTTGCCGCGCATAGCCGCCGGTGAAGCGCTGTTGACGATCGCGCTGATGGAGGCGAATGGCGGCTTGCGGCCGCAAGATTTTCGCACACGCCTGACACCTGCCGGCAATGGTTTCCGGATAGACGGGACCAAGGCGTTCGTGCGTGATGCTGGCGTGGCGGAAGGCATTGTCTGTCTTGCGCGCAACGGGGAAAATCCGAACGATTTGACGTTCGCGATCGTGCCGTCGGACGCGACGGGCGTCACCAAGCGGCGCATGCCGGCCGCGGGCGGAGAGGCACTATGGGAGGTGACATTCGCTGGCGTTGAGGTGAATGCCGGTACGATTGTCGGGGAGGTCGGCGGCGCATGGCCTGCCGCTGCGCGGCTCTTGTTGCGGGGCGCCGCCTTTAAATCGGCAGAGCTTGTCGGCATCGGCCAGGCCGCCCTCGATCTCACGATCGACTACGCCAAGGTGCGCATCCAGTTCGGCAAGCCGATTGGTAGTTTCCAGAGTGTGCAGCATCACTGCGCTGAGATGTACCGCGACCTAGAGGTGAGCCGGCTCCTGTCATGGCAGGCGGCCGATTCGCTTGGGGCCGGACTTGTCGGCGAGCGCGAAGTCGCGATGGCCAAGGCAAAGGCGGGCCAGTGCATCCCCGCGCTAACCCGCACGGCGCATCAGATCCATGGTGCCATCGCCTATTACCGCGACTATCCGCTTGAGCTTTACTACCACCGGGCGTTGGCGGCGCAGGCCGCCTATGGCGACACCGCCTATCACCGGCGCGCGCTCGCGCGTCTTCTCACCTCCGATATGAACAAATTCCGCGGGCAAGACCCTCATGAGCTACCAGTTCATTACTTCTGAGCAAAATGACGACGGCATCGTCACTGTCACCATCAATGATCCTGCTGCCAAGAACGCCGTCAACTGGGAAATGAATCGAGAGATGATCCGCGAGCTCGATCGCGTTGATAGCGATCTCAAGGCGCGTGTTCTCATCCTAACTGGCTCGGGCCCAATCTTCTGCTCCGGCGGTAATATTAAACGCATGACCGCGCAGGGGCGTTCGCTGGAGCCGCCCGATCCGACGCTGCGCGAGGAGCTCTATCCCCAAGAGGCAGACATCAGGCGCGTGGTTACGGGCTTGCGCCGCATGTCGAAGCCGGCGATCGCAGCGATCAACGGATCGGCAGTTGGTTCCGGTGTCGGCATCGCGGCTGGCTGCGATATCCGCATTGCGTCATCAACGGCGCGGTTTGGATGGGTGTTTGTGCGGCGCGGTATCGTGCCAGATGACGCGAGCCTTGCGCTTATGCCGCAGATCATCGGCTATTCGCGCGCCTACGAGTGGGGAGTAACCGGACGCACCATCGATGCCGTCGGCGCACTCAAAATCGGCTTTGTGAGTGAGGTGGTCGAACCGGATGAGCTTATTCCGCATTGCAGGACACTCGCCACGGAGATCATCAACAATTGTCCGCCGCTCACCGTGCAGGCCTTCAAATACGCCCTCGCCGAGTCGCTCTACCAGGGCCTCGACGAAGCGATCCGCTTCACTGAACGCGCGCAGCGCGTCGTGCGTGCGTCGCAGGACCATACCGAAGCGCTCAAGGCCTATGCTGAAAAGCGTGCGCCGCAATGGAAGGGCATCTGAAGTGACACTGCGTCGAGCGCTCGAACCGGCAGACTATCCGTTCTTTGACTACCGACGCTTCTCCTTCGCCTTAGGGATCGCGGCGGCGGGGCGCATCTGGCTGTCGGGCAGCACGGCCGTGCGCTTCGAGCAGGGCGAAGGGATGGCGGTCAAGGGCAATCTGATCGCGCAGGCCACAATCATCCACGAAAAGATGAAAATGGCGCTCACCGCCGCGAGGCGAAACCTCCGCGATATCGTGCGTATTGTGCGCTATGTCACGCCAAAGGCAATCTCCGATCTTCCTACGCTCAACTCCTACCAGCAGGAGATATTTAGCGATACGGTGTCAATTTCCACCGTTATCGTGCAGAGTTTGCTGCGGCCCGAGGCATTGATCGAAATTGAGGCGATCGCTTATGACGGCGATCCAGACGGAATCGACTACCTGCCATCGATCGCCGCGCCCGACCGGCCGGCGGCCTGGGCGAAGGCTACGAAGGAATTGCGCGCGCGCGGGCTCATTCGTACTCAGGTAAAGAAGGTCACCGAACTATCCGCCGAGCCGGGCTTCGACATGCGAGAAGCGGAATGCTCCATTCCCGGGCTTCGTATCGGCGTGCCGCGTCTCGTAACGGCGGAAGCTGGCGTCCAGCTCGAAATCACAGTAGTCCATTGGCCCTCGTCTGTAATCTATGTTTCGGCCGAGGGCGATGCGAGGAAAGGCGGCGTCATTAGCCAGTGCCGCGATCTTTATACCCGCCTCGGTGCCGAACTCGTAAAAGCCGGTGCAAGTCTGAATTCGGTTGTGAAAACCACGGATTTTATCGTTCCCGATGGTCTGCGTGAATATCGCGACACCGCGGACATTCGACGCGAGGTGTTTGCCGCGCCGTTTCCGGCCGCGACCGGCGTGATTTGCCGACAACTCAGCCAACCCGGCGCAATGATCGCTGTCGAGGCGACCGCATTAACGGAGGCCGAATGAAGACCCGGATAACGGACGACCTGAAAGCCTGGATCGGCCGTGAAGCGACATATACGGCGCCGGAAGAGCTCGGCCGTGCCTCTATCCGTTATTTTGCGCTCGCGCTCGGCGACGACAACCCAATCTATTCAGATCCAGAATTCGCTAAGCGCACCGTGCATGGCGATATCATCGCGCCGCCGACCTTCGTCTGCGAGACCAATCAGATCATCAACCAGCCGCTCGATGAAAATGGTTACATCGGTCACGATTGGCCGCTACCGCTTTCGAGCGGGCGCTTCATCCGCGGAGGCAACGAGTACGAAATGATGCAGCCGGTGCGCGCCGACGACCGCGTCACCGTCACCTGGAAGATACTTGATATTTACGAGCGCCATACCAACAAACTCGGCACGCTGATCTTTGTCATTTCCGAAGCCCGCTACGCAAATCAGCGCGACGAGCTTCTCGCCACCAACCGGGAAACAAACATTTACTCCCCATGACAATCGCACAGGCCAAGACTAGTGGGGCATTGCCGCAGGGCGACACCATGCCCTCGGAAGAGATTAAGCTCGATCTCACTGCGCTCGTGATGTATGCGGGGGCGACCTGGGACTTCCATCGCTACCACTACGACGCCGCCTTCGTGAAAAAGATTGGCTTGCCGGCACCTTTCGTTGACGGCCAAATGATTGGCGCGCTGCTGGCGAGCCGGTTAATGCGTTGGGGCGGTCCAAATGCCTTTGTGCGCAAGCTCGGCTACCGGCAACGCTCGACGGTCTATGTCGACGACACGATCGTCATTAATGGTAAGGTCATCTCGCGTTGGGTCGAGAACGGCCGGCTAATCGCAAGGCTCAACCTGACGGTAGCTACGGCTGAGGGTCTGTCGGTGGTTCGCGATGGGCTCGCGACCGTCGATTTCGGGCCGGAATGATCGCGATGCTAAGGCATCAGCACGATACGCCCGATGACGGCATTGTCTTCGACCATGCGATGGGCAATTGCCGCGTCGGCGAGCGGCATTGTGCGTTCTACCATAGGCTTGACGCTGCCGGCCGCGACCAGTTTCAGCGCCATCTCAAGCTGACGCCGCGACGTGCTGGTGGCGCTACAAATGGTCAAGCCGCGACGGTAGATCATCGACATGTCGATCTGGATGCGCGTGCCGGTGACCTCGCCGACCAATACGATGCGTCCGCCCAAAGCGACCGATCGGCGGATTTCATGGAAGACGGCGCTGCCAACCGTATCGATTGCGACATCAACGCCGCGTCCATCTGCCGCTTCGCGTACGCCCCGTGCAAAACGTCCGTCCGGTGCGACTACTACGATGTCGGCGCCGAGCTCTTCGAGCGTTTTTGCCTTCGCGGCGGAACGTGTTGCGGCGATGACATAGGCGCCGCAGGCGCGCGCAATCTGCACAGCGTGAATGCCGAGGCCGCCCATGCCCGTGATCAGCACGCGCTCACCCGGCCGCACATTGCCGGTATCGATCACTGCGTTGTAGGATGTGCCTACCGGACAGCCTACGATGGAGCCTGCATCGAACGATATGCCGTCAGGCAGGTGAACGAGATTGTCGTCCATGACATTGACGAATTCGGCATTGCCGCCCATCGCTTCCTGACCGAGGAAGCGCAGCTCGGTGCACAACGCCTCGCGATCGGTGCGGCACATGGTGCAGCAGCCGCAGACATATTCGCGCTGGGTGGAAGCCACACGTTCGCCGACCTTGAAGCTGCGCGCGTCAGGTCCGAGTGCTTCGACCGTGCCGGCTATTTCGTGGCCGAGCACCAGGGGGCTGCAAAGCCCCGCGCGCGTAGGCGCGCGGCGCACGAGAATATCACGCCGGCAGACACCGCAGGCTTGGACGCGCAGAAGAACCTGCCGTCCCTGCGGGACTGGCGTTTCAATATCGCGCATTTGAAGCCCGTCGACCTCCCCGTGATGCGCCACAATCATAGCCTTCATTTTAAATCGTTCTCCTCGTTCGTGCGCGGTATGTCGGTGTCGCGCGCGCTAGGTTGCAATGAAATCATAATTTCAGGTCCGGTGCGAATAAATCCGCGGTGGGCGGCGCAGATGTGTAAGGGCATGCGAACCATGCAGGAGAGATTGATTTAATCTTTGCATCTGAGGTGACGACAAGAAGTAGCTTGTGTCGCGCGCGCGAACTGATGGCGCATACGTGAGGCTATGGCCTAGTGACTAGAAAGGAACGAGTATGGCTTTCGGAATTCTAGCCGCCGGTGCCTATATCCCCCGGCTGCGGCTCCAACGCAAAGCGATTGTCGATGCGAACCGCTGGTTCGCACCAGGGCTTGCCTCGCTCAGCAATGGCGAGCGCGCAATCTGCAACTGGGATGAGGACGCGATCACGATGGCGGTTGAGGCTGCGCGCGATGCGACGGCGGGTCATGATCGCGGCGGTTTGAAGGCGCTTTATTTCGCCTCGACAACCTTTCCATTTCTTGATCGGCTGAATGGCGGCTTGGTTGCGGAAGCGCTGGGTATGCCAGAGGAGCTGAGCGCACTTGACATCGCTTCGACGCAACGCTGCGCGACCTCGGTGCTGGCGACGGCGATGCGTGCTAGGGAACCAAGCCTCGTCGTCACCGCAGAGCATCGGCGCACCAAGGCGGCGAGCTCGATCGAATTGACGGGGGGAGACGCCGCCGCTGCTGTGGTGATCGGCGAGGGAGAGCCAGTCGCGCGGCTTATCGCGAGCGCTCAGGTTACGGTCGATTTCGTTGACCATTTCCGCACGGCGGAGTCTGTTTATGACTACCAGTGGGAGGAGCGCTGGATTCGCGATGCCGGCTATATGGCCATCGTGCCGCCGGTAATCGCGCGCTGCCTCGCGGCGGCGCAGCTTACGGCCGGCGACGTGACCACCTTCTGCATGCCCGCGATGGTGCCACGCGTAGTGAATGCTGTCGCAAAGGCTTCAGGGATCGTCGAGGACGCGATCGTCGACAACCTGCACACCGTCTGCGGCGATACCGGAGCCGCGCATCCGCTATTGCTGATGGTTACGGCTCTGGAGCAGGCAAAGCCTGGCGACCGGATCCTGGTGGTCGGCTTCGGGCAGGGGGTAGATGCGCTGCTGTTCGAATGCACCGGCGTGCTGGCGACAGGCGCGGGGCGGCTCGGGAGCGCCGGGCATCTCGCGCGACGGCGTGAAGAAACGAGCTATTTGAAATTCCTCGCATTCAACGACCTGATCAAAATCGAACGCGGCATGCGCTCGGAAACCGATAAGCTGACGCCGCTGTCGTCGCTTTGGCGCAATCGCGATACTGTAACCGGAATGATCGGGGGGAAATGTGCGATCTGTGGCACCATCCAGTTTCCGATCACACGCATCTGCGCCAATCCAAACTGCAATGCGGTGGACAGCCAGGAACCGCATCCTTTTGCCGAGAAGACCGGCCGCGTGAACTCATTTACTGCCGATCGACTCACTTATTCACCTGATCCGCCAGCCTGCTACGGTATGGTGCAGTTCGCGGAAGGCGGGCGTTGGATGATGGATTTCACCGACGTTGAGGCGGATTCGCTCACGGTCGGCATGCCGATGCGTATGATGTTCCGCATCAAGGATATTGATTCACAGCGCGGTTTCCGGCGCTATTTCTGGAAAGCCGCGCCGATCGAACAAGGGAGGTTGTGATGCCCGCCGGAATTCGAGACAAGGTTGCCATTCTTGGCATGGGCTGTTCGAAATTCGGCGAAAGATGGGAGAGCGATGGCGCCGATCTGATGGTGGAGGCTTTCTCGGAGGCTGTTGCTGACGCCGGGATTGAGACCAAGCAGATCGATGCGGCCTGGCTTGCAACGGCAATCGAGGAACAACATGTCGGAAAGTCGGCGGTGCCGCTTGCGACTGCGCTGCGATTGCCCTTCATTCCGGTGACGCGAGTGGAGAATTTCTGCGCAAGTGGCACCGAGGCCTTTCGCGGCGCGGTCTATGCGGTCGCTTCCGGCGCCGCCGATATCGCGCTCGCACTTGGCGTCGAGAAGCTCAAGGATGCTGGCTATGGGGGTCTGCCGCAGCGCGGCCGCGGCACGCTCAACAATATGATCTGGCCGAATCTGTCGGCACCCGGCCTATTTGCGCAGCTCGGTGCGGCCTATCGCGCTAAGCATGGCGCCTCACGCGAGGATCTCAAGCGGGCGATGGCCCACATCTCGGTCAAGAGTCACGACAACGCCACGCGCAATGAGAAGGCTCATTTGCGCAACCGGATCACGCTCGAAGCGGTGCTCAATGCGCCGATGGTGGCCGAGCCGCTCGGGCTCTACGACTGCTGCGGCGTCAGCGATGGAGCCGCCTGCGCCATCGTGACGACGCCGGAGGTCGCGCGCTCGCTCGGCAAGGACGACATTGTGTCGGTGAAGGCGCTCCAGCTATCGGTCTCGAACGGGCTGGAAGCGCAGCACAATTCGTGGGATGGCAGCTATTTCTACACGACCCGGGTCGCTGCCCGCCGCGCCTATAAGGAAGCGGGTGTCAATAGGCCGCGCGAGGAGATCAGTCTGGTCGAGGTGCACGACTGTTTCTCGGTGACCGAGCTGGTGACGCTGGAGGACTTGCAATTGTCGGGTGAGGGGCTCGCTATCAACGATGTGCTCGATGGATTCTATGATGCCGACGGCAGGATCCCGTGCCAGATCGACGGCGGCCTCAAGTGCTTTGGCCATCCGATCGGTGCTTCGGGTTTGCGCATGATCTATGAAATGTATCTTCAAATTCTGGGCCGCGCGGGCGAGCGCCAGCGCAAGACGGCGCCGCGCTTGGGGCTTACGCATAATCTCGGCGGTTTCCCACATCAAAATGTTTGCTCGGTCGCGATCGTTGGCCACTACGAAGGTTGAAGGCAATGACTGACGAGGTTCTCTACGCGGTTGCCGACCAGGTGGCTGTCATCACGATTAATCGCCCGGAGAAACGCAATGCGCTGAATGCTGCCGCTCGTCAAGGCTTGTGGGATGCGTGGAGGCGTTTTGAGGTCGATACGAGCGTCCGCGTCGCTATTCTCACCGGTGCTGGCGAAAAGGCCTTCTGCGCCGGCCTTGACCTGTCGGAGATGTCAGAGACGCAGCTCGGTGCACCGCCGCTGGATTTCCTGCCGGATCCCGGACGTAACATCGCCATCAGCAAGCCGAGCATCGCCGCGGTGCGCGGTGTTGCCTATGCTGGCGGGTGGCGGCTTGCGCAGACGTGCGATCTGTGCGTCGCCAGCGTTTCGTCACGCTTTGCTATTACGGAAGCGCTGATTGGACGTGGCGCTGCCTGGACGGCGCCATTGGTGCATATGATTCCGCCACGTGTGCTGCTCGAGCTGATGTTGACGGCAAAACCGATCTCTGCCCAGCGGGGTTATGAGATTGGCTTCATCAATCATGTGGTCGCCGATGAAGACGTTATGGCAAAGGCGCATGAATTGGCGCAGGCCATCATTGCAGGCGCGCCGCTAGTTGGCGCCGCCGCTAAGGAGATGGTCCGCACGGCAACGGGCATTACGCTGGAGGAAGGCTTGCGCGCAGCGGAAAAGATCTTCGAGCCGATATACGACAGCGAAGACGCCGAGGAGGGCCCACGCGCTTTCGGTGAAAAGCGGAGGCCGAATTGGCGTGGCCGTTGAATTGCCGGTCGGATTTGCCCGCGCATGGTCACTATTTGCGCTGTGAATGCCGGAACGGCCGCGATTGCTAGCCTACCGCGCAGCGGTAGCGGACCTTAGTGACGAAGCAAAAACCAAAGCGTGGGACGAAGTTCATGAGTGCCTGACGCAGTTTGAAGTCGACGGCAGCCGGCGCTGCATCCACTTTATGGATTCTGATTGCGAATTCTTGATAAGAGCGATCCACGGCCAAGAACAGAAATGCGACGTGCGGGACGGCCAGGTTGGCTCTATTGGGTTTGATGTAGGTGCCGAAATTCGCGGCGGCGTGAGATTTAAAACTCGCTACAAAAGTCTGATTTGTTAGTTAGTTTTAAATGCGGATGTGGGTAAGGCTTTGAATAGTAAGCGGATCAACAAAATCTTTCTCGATTTGTTCGGCCGACGATGCTAAAATAATTTCTCAAATTTAAGGTGCAGTAGCGATGCGTTTGGGAATTGCCATTTTGTCGATCTCACTTAGTCTGTTCCTCAACGCCGCCGTTGCCCTAGCACAAAGCCGATGCCGGGTAGCAGACCTGACCGGCTCGCCTCTTAACGTACGGACTATTCCAAACGGGCGAATTATTGGCACTCTACATAACGGCGATTTGGTAGAAATTGTTGATGTCAATTCAGATAATGCCGGAAAACAATGGGTTTATGTAAAGCGCGTACACGAAAGAGCCTCGCTCGGCTGGGTGTTTCGCCAATTCATAACGTGCAATCAAAACTCGCGGTCTCGCCCTTTGCCCACGCAAATTGAATTAGACCTATTGCGTACTCAGCTAATGCAAGTTTGGAAAGTGCCAAAGGGAGCAAATCAGATAATTCGTATTCGGATTTAACTCAGTCCCGACGCAAAGCTATCCAGTCCGCCCACAGTTCTTACACTGGGCAATGGTTCGGCATTCGAAGCTGAGCGTAACAGTGCAGTCCGAGCAATCTTAAGAATCACAGCCTTTTACGATGCTTAGGGCCGAATTATACGATACATGGAAAGATATTGAAATAACCTTTGATCCCGAATAATGGTGCGGTTAATCACACCATTCGATCTCTTGATACCAGAGCGGTCACGGCGCCGCTAGCGTCTGTATCCGATGAACGTCCGCTGGAGCCGTCAATAGAGAAGGCCGCGCAAATTCAATATCGCGAAGCTGACCCATACTGGACACAAGACGTTACGACAGGATGTAAATTTTCTGTTCAACCCGGACGACTGGCGGAGTTCTTCAAATACCATAAGGCCCGATGGAGCGGCCCATGCGTGAACGGAAGAGCACAGGGTGAGGGTGAACTATCGCTGCTAATTGATAACAAGATTGTTGACTCTCTGATATTTTCAAAGGCCACCGGGATTATAATGAAGGGGGGAATAGCAGAAATAAACCCGTCCACTTCATTCACATCCACTCACCTCGAATTCAACGGTTGTGCGAATCCGTCGAGTGGCGCCATTGCCGATGTGTACATGGTGATAAACGTTAGCGCTGCTAGCGATCTGGCACTTTGGGCCATCCCGATCCAGATGCGACTATTGCAAATAGCAGCAAATCTTGCTGAAAGCCGATGTTCAAGCTGGACATATCTTCCTTACCCTCCGCGGCCAGCGACCATAATTCTAAATGTTCGCATCGAGGGAGTTAGCCACGGTATCGAACTCAAAAAAAGTACCCTTGTAATGGACCGTGTTCCGGGCCTTGGACGGTAAGATTTTACGACACCAATTATGCCGAGTTTCACTTGACTGAGCAATTACGTAGAGAAATGGATAAGGCTCAGGAAGATGCGGACAAAAGCGCGAAGATTGCTACCACGAAAAGGTTGACGACCGACTTTAAAATAAGCACTTGGATAACTGGAGATGTGCTTTATGCAAATCCTTTTGCTTACAAAGGAAAAATCGTTGCCGTCCCCGTCCGTTTTTTGAAAATGATGTCGGAAGACACGGCATTGTTCTCATTGGGATCTCAACAATGGTTAGTGGTTTCGGGTGTTCCTACGGCAGAATTTAGGGCTCCAGAATTGGTGCTGCTAATTCTGTCAGATATTGGAACGACCGAGTTGACAAATGGTCTAGGT
>CAVXFJ010000009.1:0-661278 GCA_963760995.1 uncultured Pseudomonadota bacterium
AAAAACGGACGGCTCGAATTTTCGTGTGATAATTCAATGCAGCCCGTGTTGGTTCATCGCGGTTTGTTCGATCCCTGTTCGATCATTCGGGGTACAATCGGGGTACGCGCATTTCATTTGAGAACGCTCCCGACGCGCCCGAAATTGCGCGACGCGATCTTTATCGGCTCGAACGCACCGGGCATTTCGTGCTTGTAGTGCTTCCTCAATATCTGCTCGGACATGCCGACATAGTCGGCGACCATATTCGGCGGCATCCCCGCGCGCAAATACCAAGAAACCGACGTGTGCCGTAGCGTGTGCTGCACCACCTTCTGATGACCTTGTCATCAAGCCCCGCGGCGACAACGGCAGCACGGAAGCCGCGATAAGCATTCTTCAACGGCTTGCCGTTCCACTCCAAGACCGAATGGTTCGAAACGCCGAGCCGTTTCCAGCGCCGCACATGGGCCAAGAGGCGCGGCGGCAGATCGACGGTCGGTTGCCGCTTATTTGTCTCGCGGCCCCCCTGCGCCTTGCGGATAGAACACGCCCTTTTCCAGATCGACAAAGCCCGGCCAATCGACGGTGTGAGCGCCGCGTTGCAGACCGCGCCGCCCGATGCCCGTATAGAGACCGACAAGATGAAGCGGGCAACATGCTGCCCGACATGACGCCCGATTATCGCCCCCGCGATCAATTTGCCTCTTACGCCATGCTGCCCGGATAAGTCGCGCGGCTTCGTCGCGGGTCAGGCAGCGGTCGCGTCGGTTGGCCGGCTCCGGTAACACGGCCCTGAATACCATGTAAAATCCGCCCTGCCGTCGTGAAAGTAGCGTTGATGGCCGCCAGAAAGGATCAAAGCTCCCGACGTGCCATGTTTGTGGTGGCGCGTTGCGCGGCATATTGTTTTTGCTTGCCGCCGTCACCTCGCCGACGTCATCGAGGCCGAAGAACGAGCAAGTCCTCGAGTGATCTTATGATCTTCATTCGGCGGCTATGAGCGCGCCTGATCAGATCCTCGGCGGTATAATGCCGCGAGTTTTCGTCCAGATAGACCGACAGACAATCCGCGACTAGGGCTTCATTGGGATTATCGATGCCTTCGGTCGGGGGTCGTGTTTGTCGGCGATGTACTTGGCGAGAGCTGGCGGACTTTTCATCGTCGCTCGCGCCATAGCCAAGCCCGTGCTGCGCGTCTTTTCGCCGTCATCCGATCTCGGATGACCCAGACCGATGGTCGTCCTCCCTGGTATCTTGAGAGTACAGGTATGGCCCTTGCTTTTCGCGGCATTTTTTCTCATGTCCTCGATTGCGTGAGGGTGACAAAATGTTTATTGGCCAATTCCGGTACAGAACAGATTGCCGCTTTTGGCTTCAGGACGCAGCCCTGTGACGGTCATGCCGCCGCAGGGAAATGCAAGCTCGACGGCGTCCCTTAAACGCAACGGTGTGTCCGGGCCTATGACTTGATCACCTGAACCCACAACATAGCCACCAACTGTTACGCCGGGCTCTCCGTTGCCCCTGCTAAGTTAAAGATTGCGACTTTGCGCAAGATATCTGACTTATGCCCTCACCACGATCTTCGGTTCGTCGACACTCGCTTCAACCGTCGCACGCGCCAGGAGTCCGGCGCGTCGCGCCAAGTCCGCCTTGTCCTTGCGATTGGCCATTACGCTTGCGACCGCATGATCCCGTATTTCCGAATATGACTTAAAGATAGCTTTAAATTGCGGGCTGTCTGGCGGCGGCAAAAATGGATCGGAAAGGTCGAAACCCGCGCGCTTTGCATTCTCTCTGACTCGGGCGACGATGCGTGAAATGTTAGCAATAACGACTCGAACGACCTCGTAACTGGCAGCTTGTGGCGTCAGACTTGCGGCCAGAGCGATTTGCTGCGCATCTGGAGTCGAAGCTGAACAAACTAAATGTGACCTCTTGCCCTTCGCCCTGCCGACCGGTTCGTACTCAATGACCGCGAAAAACGTCGGGGTCGGGCTGGTTTCAGCACGGGCAACACTGGCGGCCCACTCGTCGCAATGAACTCGGACAAGCTGCGCTGCAAACGTCCGGTCGAATGATTGGGCGAGGTCGTCGGCGAGGCAGGCTGCCACCGCATCAAGTTCAATGTAACTCAGGCTGGCGTAAACATCGGAGCGCCCGAAAGCGAGCGCGACCTGACCACGCCGTCGAAGCGTTCGGAGCGCCTGCAAGTCCCAGCCCGCTGCGGCCATGAATACCTGGAAGTCGATGATACGCATCACCCGTACCGTTTGTGTCCTATGACACAACAATACAGCATTCGTGCCGGTCTGGGTCAACTCAAACGGTTATCGCGCTAAAGCTGAGTGCGTGGTCCCTTGCATGTTTTGCGCGATTCAAGTGGTATTTTGAGGTTCCTCCCTACGACTGAAACCCGGCTCATTTTCCCCTCGGCGAGCCGGGTTTTTTCCGGCAGCTTTGCAGGCAAGCGACTCCGAGCGATGGACGCTTGGCAACGTTCGAGACGACCTCGCCCTCTCGTACGATCTGGTGCGGCTGCGGCATGGGCCCGCAGGATTCAGTTTGGTGGGCCAAGCCCATACGGATGCCGTAGGGCGTGCGAGGCATTCGGCGGTCTCCCCTTGGCGCTGACGCGAGTTTTACAATCACAATTGTTGTAGATACCACGGCTGTAAATAATCATAGTCCAAATTTTTATAACAACTCAGGCCTTGCAACATTCACGTCCGGCTCACTCGGCGCAACTCTCAACAGTGGATCACAAACTGCCTTGATAAACGGCCCGTCGGGGTCGGCAGCAGTAGGTTTTGGCCAGACGCAGCCAAGCCCCGTGTGTTTCGTGAATGAGGCAATCTTTACCGACGCTTTGCTCCGTTACGATCTTACAGGAGCAGTAGCGGACATTGATTGACGGCAACGTTTGGTCGCTCAGTCGCGATTTGATTCCGTGCGGAACAGACCAAGCGCGAAACGTCTGCTTTCGCTAGATTCCCCGCCGACGTGTCACGCCTTCGCCCTCACTTACGCCTCTGCAACCCGATACCCGATCCCCGGCTCCGTCAGGATGATCTTCGGATCATCCGGCTCGGATTCGATCTTTTGGCGAAGCTGCCCAACGTAGACCCGCAGGTATTGGGTATCCTCCAAGTGCGCCGGGCCCCAGACCGCGGAAAGTATTTGCTTGTGTGTAACGACCCTGCCAGCGTGGCGAGCGAGGAAGGAAAGTAACTCGAATTCCTTAGGCGTGAGCTTCATTTCTTTTCCGGCGCGCAAGACACGGCGACGCACCGAGTTCGACCTCAATGTCGCCGACGTGGAGCACAGGGACCTCCGCATGGCGCTGCATACGATGGCGCAAGGCGGTCCTCATGCGTGCCATCAATTCGCCCGCTGCGAACGGTTTGTTCACGTAATCGTCGGCGCCGAGGTCGAGCGAATCGATCTTCTCGACTTCCCGCTCGCGCGCAGATAGCACAATGATCGGCACATCCGACCATTCCCGCGTGCGGCGAATCACGTCCTTGCCATCGCCGTTCGGTAGCCCGAGGTCGAGCAAGACGATATCGGGCGTCTCGGCGGCGATGCGCTTGATCGCCTCGGCGACCGTTCCGGCACTGGTCATTTCATAATCGTTGGCTTCGAGTACTGGCTTGAGAAAACGCAGGATAGCTTCCTCGTCGTCGACCAACAGAACGCGTCGCCTCAACGTCATGACGGTGCAACCTCGCGCGGAAAGGTCAGGATGAAGCGGCTGCCGTGGCCGTCTTCGACCGGACTCTGAACCTCGATCCGGCCACCATGCGCGTCCATGATGCCCTTCGCAATTGCCATTCCGAGACCGGCGCTCTGACCACCGTCCGCCTTGAAGCCCGAAATCGGCGCTTTGGCAAACTTCTCGAAGACGTGGGGCAAGGCATCGGGCGCGATGCCCGGCCCGTTATCGGTCACGCGCAGCGCCACCGACGGTTCGGCGACGACACCGTCGACGACGACGGCAGTCTCCTTGGGCGTGTGAACCAGCGCGTTGCCGATGACGTTTCCGATTGCCTGCTCAACCAGGGTGGCATCGGCGCGAACTAGCGGCATCTCCGCCGGCAACCGGACGGCGAAGGATTGGGTCGCGCCGCGCCGCCGGGCCGCGCTGACTACGCGCTCGACGATTTCGCGCAGGTCGATCCAGTCGCAGTTGAGCTCCAGGGCTCCGGCGTCGATCCGCGTGACTGCCAGCAGGTTGCGCACCATTTCGTCGAGACCTTCGGCCTCGGCCTTGATCTGGCCCAGCAAATCCTTTTGGGCTGCAGGCGGCAGCTTGCCGCCGTAGTCGATCAAGCTGCTCGCCGCCCCAAGGATCGACGATAGCGGGGTACGGAAATCGTGCGAGATGGAGGCGAGCAGCGTGTTGCGCACCCGCTCGGTTTCGGTGGCTGTTCTGGCCGTCACCATCTCGCGCGAAAGCGAGGCGCGCTCCAGCGCGGCCGCGGTCTGCTCGCAGAGCGCATCGAGCAGCGCACGCGCTTCGGCGTCGAGCGGTGCGGCGTCAAGTTCCTTGGCAACCCCGACGACGCCGAGAGCCCGGCTCGCGGTGCGCAGCGGCACGAAATACCAAGGGACCGTCGGAAGCGTGCCGGTATCCGCGCCGGCGGGTTCGCTATGGCCATAGGCCCAGCGCGCCGCGGTCATCGTCGCGGCGTCTAGCGTGTCCTCGGGGGGCCAGGCTGCCACCAGGGCGAGATCATCGTCATGCGCCAGCAGAACCACGACGCCGCGGCCAAGGCTGGCATTGATTTCGCTCGCCGCGCCTTCGGCCACGCCGTCGAGCGTAGCGAGCCCCGACAGCCGGCGGGTGAATTCGTAGAGCCTGCGCATGGCGCGCATGCGGCTCGCCGAGACGGTCGCCTGCCGGCGCACACGGCCCGCCAACGCCGACGTAATCACCGCGACGACCAGGAATATCACCAGCGCCAGCAGCTCGAACGGCTCTGCAATGGTGAAGGTGTAGAGCGGTTGGATGAAAAAGAAATTGTAGACGAGGAACGAGAGGAACGACGCGAAGATCGCCGGCCAGACGCCAAAGCTGACCGCAACCAGCAGGACGGCCACCAGGAAAATCATTTGCAGGTTTGGAAACAGCGTCAGCGCGATCAAGCCTTCGCTGATCGCAAGGGCTGCCGCCACCGCGGCTGCCGCGTAAGCGAAAGGCGGTGGCTTAAGCGGATGACGGGGGGGTGATGGCTTACTTGGGGGCGCCTGCTCCGGCTCCCGCGTCACCAGGTGGATCGCGATGTCCTGCGTCCGGCGGACGAGTTCGTGCGGCAGCGACCGGCGTAGGAGTTCGTTGAAAAAGCCGCCGCGCGAGCGGCCAATGACGATCTGAGTCACGTTCTCGAACTTGGCAAAGCGCAACAGTTCGGCCGGCAGATCGGGGCCGGTCAGCGTCTGCGTTTCGGCGCCGAGGCTCTCGGCGAGCTTCATCGCCTCGTCCAACCGTTGCCGCGCGGCATTGTCGAGAATGGCGCCGGGGCGTTCGACCGTTACGGCCATCCATGGCGCATCCATCAGGTCAGCCATGCGTTTCGCGGTGCGGATGACGGTCGGCGAGATCGGATCGGGCCCAATACAGGCAAGAATGCGTTCGCCTGCGGCCCATGGCCCCTCGATGGCCTGCGCCTGCATGCGCTCAATCAGGGCGGCGTCAACCCGCTCGGCGGCGCGGCGCAGCGCCAGTTCCCGCAACGCGGTCAGATTTTGCGGCTTGAAGAAATGCTCCACCGCGCGCGCCGCAGTGTCCTGGACGTAGACTTTTCCTTCGGCGAGGCGCTTGAGCAGCTCGTCCGGCGGGAAGTCCACCAGCACGACTTCATCGGCTTTGTCGAAGACCAAGTCCGGCACCGTTTCGCGGACGCGGACCCGACTGATCTTCTGGATGACGTCGTTCAGGCTTTCTAGATGCTGGATGTTGAGAGTTGTCCAAACATCGATGCCGACATTCAACAACTCGTCCACATCTTGCCAACGCTTCGGGTGACGGCTTCCGGGCACGTTGGTGTGAGCATATTCATCGACCAGCAACAGGTTTGGCCGGCGCGCCAGCGCCGCGTCCAAGTCGAATTCGCGCATGACCTGGTTGCGGTAGACGATGGGCTGCCGCGGCAGTACCTCGAACCCTTCGACGAGTTCCTCCGTGTCGCGGCGCCCATGGGTCTCGATCAGGCCGGCGACGACGTCGCGCCCGGCGTCGCGTTCCGCACGCGCCGACGTTAGCATGGCGTAGGTCTTTCCCACGCCGGGCGCGGCGCCCAGAAAAATCTTCAGGCGTCCGCGCCCTTCCTTCTTGGCCAGGGCGAGGAGCGCGTCTGGGGAAGCTCTTTGTGGCGCGTCGCCAGCCATTCCGCCCTCTCGCGCTGTATTTTACGGCCGCTCCCGATCAAGCGCGAGGTCGAGTTCGAGCACGTTCACCCGCGGCTCGCCGAGGAAGCCCCAGGTCCGCCCATTGGTGTGGTTGGCCACCAGCGCCCGCAGTCGGCTCTCCGGCAGGCCGCGCGCCCTCGCCACGCGCGGCACTTGGAAGTAAGCGGCCGCAGGCGAGATGTCCGGGTCAAGACCGCTGCCAGATGCGGTGACCAAGTCGACCGGCACCGGCGTGCTTGGATTTTCGCCCCTGAGCTTGGCGACGTGTTCCTTCACCCGGTCGGCCAGGGCCTTGCTGGTTGGGCCGAGATTGGAGCCACCGGAATTGGCCGCATTATAGGGCGCCGAAACGGATTTGTTCGGGTCCTTCGGATCGGGGCCCGTCGTTGCCGATGGCCGGCCGTGGAAGTACTTAGCGTCGGTGAACTGCTGGCCGATCAACGCCGAGCCGACAACCTTGCCGTTACTCTCGATCAGGCTGCCCTGCGCCTGATACGGGAATGCGACATCGGCAATGCCGGTGATGGCGAGTGGATAGATGAGCCCAGTGATCATCGTCAGAGCGACGAGCAGGACCAGGGCGGGACGGATTTCCTTGAGCATGGCGTCCTCTCAGGCCAGATGTAGGGCTGTAACGGAGATGTCGATTGCCTTGATGCCGATGAAGGGCAGGATGATGCCGCCGAGGCCGTAGATGAGCAGATTACGCCGCAAGAGCGCGGCCGCCCCGACGGGGCGGTATTGCACGCCTTTCAACGCGAGCGGGATGAGTGCGATGATGATCAAGGCATTGAAGATGATCGCCGACAGGATGGCGCTCTGCGGCGTCGCCAGATGCATGATGTTCAGCACTTGGAGCTGCGGATAGAAGGCAACGAAGATCGCCGGGATGATAGCGAAGTACTTCGCCACATCGTTGGCGATCGAAAAGGTGGTGAGCGCACCGCGGGTCATCAGCAGTTGCTTGCCGATCTCCACCACCTCGATCAGCTTGGTTGGATCGGAGTCGAGGTCGACCATGTTGCCGGCCTCGCGCGCCGCCTGTGTACCGCTCTGCATGGCAACGCCCACGTCTGCCTGCGCCAGCGCCGGTGCGTCGTTGGTGCCGTCGCCGCACATGGCGATGAGACGCCCCTGCGCCTGCTCGCCGCGGATGTACCGCAGCTTGTCCTCCGGCGTCGCTTCGGCGATGAAATCGTCGACGCCGGCTTCCGAGGCAATCGAGGCCGCGGTCACCGGGTTGTCGCCGGTGATCATCACGGTCTTGATGCCCATCCGGCGCAATTCGGCGAAGCGGTCCTTCACGTCCGGCTTGATCACATCTCTCAAGTGGATTACGCCCAAAATTCGGCTTCCATCGACGAGGCCAAGCGGGGTGCCGCCCGCCCGTGCGATACGGTCAACCGCTATGCGGAAGCCGGGCGGCTCTTGCACGTCGTGGCCGGCCTGGTCGCGCGCGAATTTGAGGATAGAGTCGACCGCACCTTTGCGCAGCTGACGGTCGGCGAGGTCCACGCCGGACAGTCGCGTCATGGCAGAGAATTCGATATAGGTTGCGGCCGTGGTATCAGCTGTTTGAACGATGCGATACCGGCCCTGCATCAAGCTGACGATGGAGCGGCCTTCCGGCGTCTCGTCGGCTTGGCTCGCCAGCAAGGCCGCCTCCGCGACCTCGCGCTCATTGATCCCCGGCACTGGGATGATCTCGGTCGCCATGCGGTTTCCGAATGTGATGGTGCCGGTCTTGTCGAGCAGCAGCGTGTCGACGTCGCCGGCTGCCTCTACCGCGCGGCCCGACATGGCGAGCACGTTGAAACGAACCAGCCTGTCCATGCCGGCGATGCCGATTGCGGAAAGCAAAGCGCCGATAGTCGTCGGGATCAGCGTCACGAACAGGGCCACCAGCACCACCACCGAGGTGGTGCCGCCGGCATAGGCGGCATAGCTCGGGATGGTCGCGGTCGCGAACACGAAGATGATGGTGAGGCCGACCAGCAGGATGTTGAGCGCAAGCTCGTTCGGCGTCTTCTGCCGCTCGGCGCCCTCGACGAGCTTGATCATGCGGTCGAGGAAGGACGAGCCGGGCGAAGAGGTGATGCGGATCACAATGCGGTCGGAAATGACGGTGGTGCCGCCCGTTACCGCCGAGCGGTCGCCGCCGGACTCGCGGATGACCGGCGCCGATTCACCCGTGATCGCCGCCTCGTTCACCGAAGCGATGCCTTCGATCACCTCGCCATCGCCGGGGATAACGTCGCCCGCCTCGCAGACTACGAGATCGCCGGCCTGTAGTTCGGTGGCCGCGACACCCTGGTAGGCCTCATGGTTCCCCGGCATCAGCAGCCGTTTGGCCGGCGTCTCTGTGCGGGTCTTGCGCAGCGTATCGGCTTGAGCTTTGCCGCGGCCTTCCGCCACCGCCTCCGCCAAGTTAGCAAACAGTACGGTGAACCAGAGCCAGACGACGATCTGCACCTCGAAGCCGACGTGTTCCCGGCCCACCGCGATATCGCGGATGAGCAGTACGCTGGTGAGCAGCGTCACCATTTCCAGCACAAACATCACCGGGTTCTTGGCGAGCGTGCGCGGATCGAGTTTGACGAAAGCTTGGCCGACCGCCGGTCCGATGATCTTCGGGTCGAGCAAGGCCGAGACCGGCATCCGCTTGCGAAGTTTGGAGGTGTCCATGGCGAAAGCTCCGAATGTCCGCTCAGAACAGAGCGCCGGCTTGCCCGGCGAGATGCTCGGCGATGGGGCCAAGTGCGAGCGCAGGGAAGAAGGTGAGGCCACCGACGATGAGGATCACGCCGACGAGGAGCCCGACGAACAGCGGGCCGGTGGTTGGGAAGGTGCCGCTCGAAGCCGCTATGACCTTCTTCTGCGCCAATGAGCCGGCAATCGCCATGGCGGGGATGATCATCCAGAAGCGACCAATGAACATCGCGACGGCACCGGTCAGATTGTAGAACAGCGTGTTGCCGGAAAGCCCCGCAAACGCGGAGCCGTTGTTGCCCGTCTGCGAGGAATAAGCATAGAGCACCTCGCTGAATCCGTGCGGGCCTGCGTTGTTCATGGACGCGACCGCTGGTGGATAGACCACGGCGATGGCGGTAAAGCCGAGGATCATCAGCGGCAGGATCAGGATGGCGAGCATTGCCATCTTCACCTCGCGCGCCTCGATCTTCTTGCCGACGTATTCCGGCGTGCGGCCGACCATGAGCCCCGCGACGAAGACGGTAAGGATGACGAACAGCAGCATGCCGTAGAGCCCGGCGCCGACGCCGCCGATGATGATCTCGCCGAGCTGGATGTTGATCATCGGGATCATGCCGCCGAGCGCGGTGAACGAGTCGTGCATGGCGTTGACCGCGCCGCAGGACGCCGCGGTGGTGATCACCGCAAACAACGCAGAAGCGACGATTCCGAAGCGAACCTCCTTGCCTTCCATGTTGCCGCCGGCGACGCCCAGCGCGTGCATCATGGTGGTGCCGTTCGCCTCAGCCCAATAGCAGACCGCGACGCCAGCCAGGAATAGAACACCCATGGCGGCGAGCAGCGCCCAGCCCTGGCGCTGGTTGCCGACCATGCGGCCGAAGACATTGGTCAGCGCGGCGCCGATGGCGAAGATTGACAGCATCTGCACGAAATTCGACAACGCGGTTGGATTCTCGAACGGATGTGAGGCGTTGGCGTTGAAGAAGCCGCCGCCGTTGGTGCCGAGCATCTTGATCGCGACCTGCGAGGCGACCGGCCCGACCGCAATGGTCTGCTTGGCGCCTTCGAGCGTGGTTGCATCGATATAGGGCCCGAGCGTTTGCGGCATGCCCTGCCAGACCAGGAACAGCGCATAAGGCACGCAGATCGGCAGCAGGATGTAGAGCGTGCAGCGGGTCACATCGACCCAGAAATTGCCGATTGTGCTGACCGAGGCGCGCGCAAAGGCGCGGATGAATACGACCGCGAGCACGATTCCCGTCGCCGCCGACAGGAAATTCTGGTGCGTGAGGCCAAGCATCTGCACCAGGTAGGAAAGCGTGCTCTCGCCACCGTAGTTCTGCCAGTTGGTGTTGGTGATGAAGCTGATTGCCGTGTTGAAGGAGAGGTCCGGCGCGACAGTGGACTGTCCCGCCGGATTGAACGGCAGCACATCTTGCAGGCGCAGCAAAGCGTAGAGAATGGCGAAGCCGGCGACATGAAAGAGCAGCATGGCAACTGTGTAGCCGAGCCAGCCCTGCTCTCGCTTCTCGTCGACCCCTGCGGCGCGGTAAAGAACCGCTTCGACTGGCGCAAGTACGGGCGATAGGAAGGTACGCTCGCCATTGAACACGTGCGTCATGTAAGCGCCGAGCATTGGCGTCAAGGCGACGATGATGGCGCAATAGAGGATGATCTGCGTCCAGCCGAGAAGAGTCATGGCGTGCTCCTCAGAACCGTTCCGGGCGCAAAAGCGCAATGGTGAGGTAGATCAGGAGCCCGGCGGTCACCAGGGCGGCAAGTGAATAGTCGAGCGACATGGAAGCACCTCTAGAGGCGGTCGCAGACGAAGGCGTATTCGATAGAAATGGCGAACAGGCCTAAGCCGATAGCCAGGGCAAGCAGGTCGAGCATCGCGGCTCTCCTTCGGACATCTGGCAGGCAAATAGGCCGAGGAAGATAAGGAAGCTATGCGGAATGCCGTTGCGGTATATCAAGACGGCATAAAGAACCGTCACACCGTCGAAACGTGGCCGCGCAACATGCGGTACGGGAGGCAGCTTGGGTTTAGAATCGGAAGTTGGGGCAATTCAGCTTTTGGCCCAACTGCGAAGTGCCGGCACGTCAGCGGATGCTCCGCTATCGAGCTAAAAGCAGACGTCGTAGAGACGCGTCGAGCGTCACCGAAGCGCGCGCCGTCAGTCCTGCAGACAGATCGCGACGACTAGCGCCTCGCGCTCGCCGAGCAGGTCCCAGAGCTCGTTCATGCGCGGCACGCGACGCGAGTCAGAGGGCAGCAGCACCACGGCGAAGTCGGCGCCCAGCTCGCTCACTGTGACGACGCTCCCACCGATACCTGAGCTGCTCCGCGCCTCTCCGAGGCTGGCTAGAAAATCTCTGAGCTTCAACACCGCGTGCTCCTTCGCCGCTAATTCACGACTGGATATTTAGGTACTGCAGCACAGGTGCCGACCGTGCTCTCCTCGCAGCAAATCTCGTTGAGATCAAACAGCGAACGCGCGCACACGATCTTACCGCGTGCAGCATTCTGCTTTGTCCTCTCCGGACGTGAGAACACGGGGAGATAAGGTCGTCGAAGCTCAGGCTCATGCCCAAAATTTTGTTGTAGGGCGATCTCGGATCGAAGCGCATTCCGAGAAGCGGCTCGTCGACGACGCTCACGTCGGGCATCGCCGATCGCGCGCTACAACACCCTGACAGCGCGCGACAGGGGACGTGGTCACCGTCGAGCTGCTGGCAACCGCGGCCCCCGGGCGGCGACTGCGGCCAGATCCCCAGAGACGCCCGCAGAGTGTTTGTGGGATCAGAGGCATGGTCGACACCACGTCGGCGCGCAGAGACCCCAGACGGGCGCGGGACGGGCCGTGAGGAAGGTTCGGGCCGGCGGGCCGGCCCAGGATCCAAAAAAGCTCGACGGCTAAGAATTTCCGGTCAAATGAAGGACGGCTTGGACGATCGCGTTGGTCGACATCCCTAGAAAGCGCGACACAAACCCAAAGTCTAAGCCCAGCTGCGCACCCAGCAACGGCAGCACGATGAACAAGCCCAACAGGATCGCCATCCCGTAGGGCTCGATCCGCCCGAAGCGCCGGGCAAGGATAGGTGGGAGCAAGCCGGTGATAATCCGCCCGCCGTCGAGCGGGGGCAGCGGAAAGAGGTTGAACACGGCCAAGAGCACATTGACGACTACCGCGTTCCGGAGATTGAGAGCGGTCCAATTGGCCGCGACGGGCGGTAGATAAGCTACGAGGTGAAAGCTCAGCGCGGCGACGATCGCTAGAAATACGTTCATCGCTGGTCCAGCCGCGGCGACTAGCACCATGCCGAGACGGGGACTACGAAGCGCGCGAAAGTTGACCGGCACTGGCTTGGCGTACCCGAACAGAAAGGGCGAGTGCGCTATCAGCAATAGACCCGGCAGTATGATCGTGCCAAAGGGATCGATGTGCCGGATGGGATTGAGGCTGACGCGCCCCAGCCGGGACGCCGTCTCGTCGCCGAAGTATAGGGCGACGTAGCCGTGCGCCGCTTCGTGAAAGGTGATGGCCAAGAGAAGAGGAAGCAGCCAGACTGAGACGAGATAGATTATGTCCATGAAGCCTCGCCCGGTCAAAGAACGATCACGATCACCGAAGTGCGTCAAGCAACAGTCATTATCGGCGGTACCTAGCCTAACCGCTTGCTAAAGAAACGCACGTTGCTTGACGGCACGTGCGGAAAAATCAAATCCGGAAGTCAGCTAGCTCGCCAAATTCCCCAGAGATGCCCGAACAGTGTTTGGACCGCCCGAGGCATGGTCGACCACCACGGCGGCGGTCTGAGACACCAGACGGGCGCGTGGAGAGCCTTGGGAAGGGTATTGGGCGAACAACGCTCAATTTGGCTTTGCCCCATCGATCCGTCCCGGACCGAGGCCGAACCGCTCTGGCGAACGCCCATCGATGTGAGGACATATCTGACGTTTCAGATTGCGCACGCCAAATCGACCCTTATCTACGGTTGCGCAAACAAGGCCCTATATACTATTATTGGGTCGTAAAAGATTAAGTCATGTTTGAAGGTGGTAGATGCGTATTACTATTAAATCAGCGCTCATTCTAATCGGCATCTGCGCCTTTTTTTCTACAACCGGCGCGAACGGCCAAATCAATATTTACGGCATCATAAATCAAATGGCCCGCCAAGCGGCTGAACAGCAACGCCGAGAACGCGAGCTAGAAGACCGGCACCGCGCACAACAGGAGATAATTTTAGAGCAGCGTCGTCGTGAAGCCGAAATACGCGCGCAGCAAAGACATGAGCGTGAGAAGCGAGCCGCCCAACTTCGCGCCGAAAGACTACAACAAGAAAAGGAGGAGGCCAAACGAGCCAAGCTATGGCAGGAGGCTCTCGATGCGGAGCGGAAGAAGCAAGCGGCAGCAAAACTCGTACCCGCAGGCAAGCAGCTAATCGAAGATGCCTCTGACTTTCTTAAGACACGCCCGCCAAGAGCTCTCGAAATTGTCGAGCAAATTTCGAACCTAAATGACTCACTAACCGGAGGCGATCCGCACAAGATCCAGAATCTGATGCAGTTGCTGGTTGCGACCCTCAGAGGCGAGCCTGGTTACGACGCATTCGAACAACGTCGCGGTGAAGAGAAACGCGAAGAAGCAAACGCATATCTCGCAAGTTTACTGAAGACAGCAAATCAGCAACACGATTTCATATTATATTTTGTTACAAATAATCCAACAAGCCCTCAGACCAGGAGACTGTTGCCTTATATTAAGCAGATCGCATCGGCCACGTCGGCCCCCGCGCTTGCAAAACTGAAGCTACTTACCAGTCAGGTAGAGCTTGCAATTAGAGAGTTCTGGGCTTGCGGACGAGTATCTAAAGAGCAAAAATCTTTTGATCGGGAAATCCAGCGGGCAAGATGCTACCTCCCGACAAAGCATGCTCCGCCAGACAAACAAAAATTCCTTTCTAATTAGCGGCGATCTCAATGACTTTGTCATCCTGTATAACTCATCACCGAAGTCGCCGCACATCGTTAAAAATTTACGCGGCCAATTTGACTTCGACGGCTCTCATGCGAAAGCGTGCCTTTATGAAGAGGGCTTCGGCCGCGGTGAAATTTACCTTCTGCGCCGGACGCTTCAAGGCTTCCATCTAAAATCCATCGACATAGACATTGACCAAGCTGAATGTAATCGAACTAACCTGCTGAGTTACGATGTAATTGGTATAAAGAGAGGGGCGTTTCTTCGCCTCAAGGCGGAGTTTTCATTACCTATCCTGTCTGAAATTGAAAATGACCGCTTTAAACATTTGATGACGGTCACTCACGAAGAATTAGAGAGGGATCGCGTCGCAAAAGAGAAGGCAAGAGCACAGATCAAGGACGATATAGAGCATGAAGCAAGAGACGGCTTTGGGATTGTCATCATAAACAATAAGGTTCCAGCCCTGTGCCTTATCGCTTCGCAGAAAGTTCGGGCGCACAAAAAATGGATCGATGACCACATCGACAGATTGAGTACCGAAGCAAATATTAGCTCAATCAACGAAATGCCTAATTTAGAGGATGCATACGAGGCGTCCCAGCGAAACGAATGCGGTGCAATTTACGCTTCGACGTCTGCACTTAAGGATCTGTTTGGCGCTTTGGCGCGCGAAGGAAAGTCATATTCTGTGGCTTCATTGTGGGTGAATCTGGGGCAAATTGATGAGCTTGAAAATGCGATTGATAAAGCTCAGACAGAAAACGCAGCGCGCCTACAAAGACAAAAAGAGGAGCTGGAGGGGGCGCGGCGGCTAGCGGAGGCGCAAAGAAGGGAAGGTAGGATCAAAAGAGAGCAGCGAGAAAAAGAGTTGCGGGCTCATTATGGGAAAGTTGCATCTGCGGCAGCGGCCGCAATCGCTAATGAGGTGCGCCGCGCTTTTGACGCCAATATAGATTGGCAGAATACATCCGCATTCAAAGAATTTCCAAACACGATATATTCATACCATAACTTACTACAAAGTCGCTGGGAGCTACAAACGTTTAATTCTGACGTTTTCGACTATGGCACCGCGGACTGGAAGGGACGAAATTTGGAAGCGGCCTTTGTTGAGGTTAAGGTTCGCCTCCGAAACCGGATTCTTGGAGAATATAAGGATATCTGCTTAGTTTTTGGACGAATTAACGATGCAGAGTTTGCGATGAAGCGCGAGGGCATCGGCACGACGTGCTCTGACAAACGACAGCTCAGTGATTGGAGGCGAGGACACAGATTCCAAAGCTTATGGTTTGCTGAATGAGTTATAACGGCGCGCTTATATTAGTATTTTGTACATTTGCTGGGGTGTTTTCACAGCAAGCGCGCGCCGATGTCCATCTTGTTATTCCCAGCATTGGCCGATCAATAGCAATCGCCTGCGACGAAGACAAAGGTGCAACAATGGTGGCGCCCATCCCGGGTCGTGGCGAGGTGGACCTAGATCATGCCATCGCGTTGATTGTGGAAATAGAATCCGCTGAACCGAAAATAGTGAGCGGCATTTCAGAGGTCTATAGAGATCAGCTGAGTGTTAGAGTGCAGCTTCCGAAGGGTGGCGCAATTTTAAATGGCCTCATATCAGATAAACCCATGAGAATTTTGCGTCTGCATGCGGGCTATGTTGTGCCGTCGCAGAATGCAGGCCACGCCATTTCACGTCTCGTAAGGAGCTGTCAGAAGTCGGCCGTCAAACCTGCCAATGCGCCCCCAGGAAGCTATTGGATGCAGGGCGGATCGGTAATGAGGCTCGAAGCATCAAAGACAAGTCGCAAGTTTATCGTCTACAGACCGTCTAAAGCGCTAGCGACATTATCCGTGAAGCCCGGCTCGTTGAGATTTACAGGACGAATCTCCGGCAAATCTTACATCGGAAGCGCGGTTCTATTCACTGAACAGTGCGGGCATGTTTCATATAGAGTAACCGGTCAGATTGAGAACCACGATGAACGCGTCGTCCTAAAAGGGCAGGCCCCTCAACTCGATAACCGGTGCAAGGAAATAGGCAAGCGCGAAATGACGCTTACCTTTGAATACATGAAGCAGCCTCCATAATGATATGTATGATTTTACCATAACGACCAGCCATCGGATCCGCTCAAAAATCGACGTAACGCTCACGTCTCCCGCTCAGAGAGCAATGTTGCGTTTACGAGGTTGATTGAGACAGCAACGCCTCTATCACACCGATGGCGGGTCCCAGTAGACGCGCGTGCAGGACTGACACTGGTAGACTGAGTACGCAGGTCGGTCGCTCAGCTTCGTCAGGAAGGCCGCTAGCTTGAGAGCTCCGCCGCACTGACGGCAAGCGCTCACCGCCCTCTGGCTCACCGCAGCGTCAGCGGTGTTTCTAATCGGATCGTAGCTATTGGACAACTCGAGCCTCTGTCAGGCAGAAGACTTAGTTCCCAAAACCAATTTTGGTCGTCAAATGCAAAGAAAGCATTACCCGTTCCTGAACAGTTAAGCTGCTGACCTTCATCACGGCCGGCCAGAACGACGTCTGGAGCTCGATGCTAACCGACATCGCGAGGACTTATAGTCGGCTCTCGCGTCGCAGCGACGGTCACGCGATTTTGTTGAGCTAGTAGGTGTGGCGATCTGAGTTCGAATTTTCGAATCGTCGTCTTCTTGTTGTTCAGCGCGATCAAGCATCCAGCGTCCTTCTCGCGCCAGCGCGATCTAGCCAGTTCAAAGCCGCCCCTTCGGGGCGGGGCGTTCGGCCTTCGGCCTCACGCCTGCTCTGTCTTGAAGCTTCGCAGATTAAGCTCGTCGATCAACAACAACGCAGTCGCGCTAGTTCAATCTAATATCTTAATCCTGCGGTATGTTCGGAGGCACTACTCTGCCTAGCAAGGCTGTGAGCAGCGCCCGCCGGAACCTGCGTACACGTCCCGTCGTCACTACCTGGTCAGCGCGCCCGTCGGGCTGGTGAGGCCGTTCGTGTTCACCATTCTTGCGCTGCTCTGCTCCTCGCGGAAACGGCGGCGGCCCCGCGCGGCCGACCAGGCGACTCGCGGGGGCGTGGCGCTGGGGATATCCCGCGCCTCTCGTCGGCTTTGATTAGAGACCTCGCGGCCGACTTTCGGTCTATTTGACTTGCTCATGCTGCTGCGTCCCCAGTGGCCCTGCGTCGCTACGCCGAGCTTGTGGGGACTGCCGACCGTCCCTGGGTCCGAAGCGCGAGCCTCGAGCTGCACATGATGATGAAGAGGATCGGCGCTGCCGATCAACGATTCTATTTATCAAGCGCGAGATCGCACGTACACCAAAAACATCAGCGCGATCTTTTTTTTAAAGCTGCAATGTCGTCGACTGCGGCCGCATGTCAGAGGGGCGGCGATTGAGAATGTTTCAGGCCTTCTGTTCCAGTTCCCGCTCGGCGTCGAAAACGCCATTATCTACGTCAGGAGCGATCGGCACGTCATTGATTTTAGGCGTAGGCGGCAGCTGGTCCGGCGGAGACCGTCGAACGGGCATCGGACCGCAGCGGCGACAGGCCGAAGCGCCTCTCAGCTGGGCGCCGCACTTGGGACAGAACTGAAAGCTCATGGTGGCACCTACGCGACTGCAGTTTTAAGCGGCGGCGAACGCTGATCACGGACCTCTGACAAGGCGCGCGGCAAGACCAAGAGGTGGTCGGACGAGAAGCGGCCGCGCACCAGACCCTTCAGCGCGTACGACACGACGCGATCCAGGTCGTGATCGACAGGCCGCAGATCCACAGCGCTGACGCGGCGAGGCGCGCTGCCGCTGGGACTTACATAGAACGGCTGCTGCCCCCGAACGTGGTCGTCGGCCGGTATCGGTAAACGGGAGCACGGCGGAACGAGCAGCACGCCGTGCAGGTGCAGGCCGTCGTTCAGAACCACATCGCGCAAAGGCTTGTCGTGCTTGCCTACCGGCACGTCAGGCGCGACGACCAAGACCGGTAGATCGACGACGGGACTAGTCGGACGACGCACAACGCGAGTCACGAAGCGGCGGTAGAAGTGCTCAGCCTCGTCGATCATCGACGCGAGAACGGTGCTTGCGTTACCGGGTAAGTGCCGGAAGGTCATCGTCAAGAGGTACGGCGACCAGCCAGCGTCGACACGCTGTCGGATCATCTCGGCGTAGCCAACCAGCACGGTATCAACTGCCTGGCGTCGATCGGATCGGTAATCATTCTCAGTCATGGCTCGAATGCGTTGGCTTTGTTGTGACGCGTCTTCCATCTGGAGAATCTATTCGCGTTTCTCTTATCTCTTGTCGTTGCTGGTACTGGTTTTGAGCAATAACAAGAAAATCACCAGCAGCGCGTTGCCACCGGCGTCGAACACGTCGAGAGCGGGCAACTTGCGTGTGGCAGTCTGACGCGCAATTCATCCCGCTTGAGTATTTATGTCTATGATGAAGCATGATCTCGAACTCGATGTCGCGCAGCGACGGATATGATCTATTTGGTTTGGCGATACACGCCAACGGAAATGCCTGGACGGCCACTCACATCTGCGTGGTCAGTCTTTTCTTACAAATTTGTCGTACCTCGTCGGCGTGATATTGAAAGGTCAGGCCTCCCTGATCGCCGCGTGATACGGCCGCAGGATCACATCGTAGACCGCATCGGCGATAGCCTTGGTCATCAGTGGGGGGACGGACATGCCGATGCGCGTCGCGGCTTGAGCAACGGTACCGGTGAAAACATAGTCTTCTGGCCAGCTCGACAAGCGCATCATCTCGGGGATCGTGAGCTTCCGATGTTCGGTGGGATGAACGATGCCGCTGCGGCCGTCGGGCGCCTGGCCGCTTGCTGTGATCGTCGGCGAGGGCAGCCCCGTGGCGGCGCGCACCGTCGTGTAGCGGTAGTTACCCAAGCCCGCGTTAGCGGGCCTGATCCACCGACCGGGATAGTGCCGCAGCTGGCGCGCGAGGTGGGCAAGGTTGCTGACCATCATGGCGTGGCGGTATGGGTGAAGGTCGATCTCGCTCTGGCGAAGGCCCGCGAACGCGGCTTCAACGGAGATCTCCGCGTGGGTCGGCGCCGGGAAGACAAACAGCACATCGGCGTCCGACCGGATCCCCACCGCCTCGGCGACGTCGGCGCGGACACCGATGGCGAAGAGACGTCTGCGGCGCTGGGGAACCCCGTAGTCCGAGGCGGTCAGCACCATCGAGCTCGCGTAGTACCGCCGGCGCCCCGTCGCGTCGAAGCGCAGCTGTTGCAGGGCTGCGTCGAGGTAAGGCCGGTAGCGACCGCCGAAGTTTGGCACGTTCTCGAGAATCATGAGCCGTGGCCGCACGATCTTGGTCATGTTGACGGCGTCGAAGACAAGCCCGGCGGTACCGCCCTCTCGAGGGCCGGGTCCAAGCTGGCTGAACTCGTTGCAGGGCGGGCTCACGTGGAACAAATCCAGCTCGCCGCGCGAGAGGCCGCCCTGCTGAAGGAGGCGGTCGATCATCTCTGGGGACGCAGCGACTTTCCGGAAGTCCTGCTGCTCGACGTGGGTCTCCGGGAAGTTTCGGCGGAAGCTCCGAACGGCCTCGGGGTCGAGCTCGATGCCGAACGTCGGCCGACCGCCCGCGAGGGCGTATCCGATGTCGGCGCCGCCTCCGCCGGAGAAACCGGAGGCGAAGTTGAAGCGCGAGCGCGCGGCGGCGCGATGGACGTCGCGCATGACATAGGGCTGGTAAGGCGCGTTGCTCATCGCAGTGTCGGGGCCTCGATCCAGGTGTTGTCGCCGATGACCGAAGTCCACCCTTCGGTATCGGCTTCCGCGAAGATGTGAAGTCGCCGGCGCGCGCCGGGCATGATGCTCTCGGCGATCCTCATCGCCTCGGCGCTGCTCCGCGCTCGGCGCAAGACTTCGCCGCTGGGCAGCACCGTCTCGGGCTCACCGCGCCGCGCGATCACCAGAACTCGCACGTTCGACAGGTTGCCGAGGTCGGCCGGCCCGACGACTGGCAGCCGATATACGCCTGCAAACCCGCATCGCGGCAAGAGCTCGGTCGCGATCACCGGCAGGTGACGGATCCTGGTGTAGATGGCGGCGACGGAATTAGCGGCCATCAGCTCATGCACGCGCAAGCACCGGTCCAGCGTGCCGGGCCCGTCGACGTAGAATTCATCCAGCATGGCGATCACGGGCTGGGTCGGCGCGGCGAAGAGGAGATCGAACTGCTGGCCGGCCGTGATGACGTCGGCGAGGGTTAGATTACGTCTGGTTAGCGTCACGGGCGTTTGTTCAACGACTTCGTCGGATGCTCTTTTGGGCTTAATCGGCATCAGAGCACCTCGACGCCGAGGGTTTCGGCGAATTCCGCAAGCTTCTTCATAACTTCTTGCCTGCGTTGAGCCTCGAAGCGAATCGTCGCTTTGGCCAGGGGACGACGCCGGCAAACAGGGACCTCCCTGCTCTGCTTGAGTTGGGCGAGAGCCTCAAGTTGAGCATCGGCGCCATCAAGCTTTGCTATCTTCAAAAGCGCGCTTTGATTGCGATCAAGCTTGGCTTCTTTCGCCAATTCCTTGACCTGCTGTTCCATCTCGGCAATTTTCAAAGCGCGCCACAGCCAATTTTCGCGGGCCTTAGGCGTTTCGCCGGGTACCGCCAGCTTGCGCGCCATCGCTAAGACAACGCCTGGCCGCCCTCGGCGTTTATTTTCCTCAACTTGAGGAAGGCGCTGGATGTAAAGATCGCGATATTTTTTCGCGAGTGCCGCTTTTTCTAAATAGGACAGATTAGCGGAGGTGAACGTCGTCTCTATGGTGCCCATCTCGTCCTCAATCGCGCGATCGCGTTCGGCGTTGTCAGCTCGCGCCTCCAGCAATTCGGCACGCTCTAGATCTCCACCATTCTGCTCGACGATTGTCGTCTCGGCATCGTCGCCATCAGGGAACCGAACCATCCTAACGCTCCAAGCAATGTTGCCATTGCTGGGAGCTAAAGCGCTCGGTAGCTTTCCCGCTTAGTGGTTTGCAGGCTTGCCGCTAATTTTTTTGGAAGCCTTACACCGAGACCGGTGCACCCCAGTCGGCCGACGCTGATTCGCGAATTCCGGCTCGCGCAATACATCTTCGATTTGGGCTCGGCCTCCGCCGCCGAGTTGCTTGCTGAGCAGTTTTGCCGCCTCGCACATGTTGGGCGGGTCGTCAGGTCGCGAATCGTAAACTTCGCGGGCTGCCTCGCGAATCCGTTCCTTCGGTCGCGAACCCCGCAGCTGCTTTATCGTCGGCTCTTGATGCGCCGTCGGCGCCGATTCGATCACTTCCGACTGAGGCTTCTTTTCCGGGAGAGGAAATGCTTCGGCGAGATCGTTCCGGTTCACCAACAGCCCGCGCCAGCGTGGGCGGCCGATCGAACCGGCAATTTCTTGCCTCCACCCACCGCTCGGCAGTTCCTCCCTTCCGTAAATGCCGAGATCAAAAGCCTGGTAGAGCACCTCCCCGCCGTTCTCGTACCGCACTGACGCATCGCGCCAGAACTCTTCTCCCATCGGAGGAATGTCAGTTTGATCCTGCTGGTCGACCCACCGCGATCGAATCGGATGGCGGCCAATAGCATTGACGAGCGAATATCGTGCGGCGAAGCGGTTGCTTTGCTCCACGCTAGCGACATGGTCGATCGCGTCGGCGAATGAAATCCAAGAGACTGGATAGGCTCGATATCGAGCAACTAGGTTACCCGCTGGCACCTGAGACATTTGCGTTGTCCTAGTATTAATTGTCTTTCCGGTCGGATTTTAGTCCGGTCAAATTGGTTGACGAGACTAGGTACACGTGATACTAATGGATTCGCAAGTTCTTTTTTGTCAGGCCATGCTCGACATCACGCTGCCCCTGTTCACCACCAGCGAGCTTTGCCGCGCGGCCGGGCTCGCTCCGCACCTCGCCAAGGTCTGGCTGCAGCGCGGCCTGATCGAGCCCGGCCGCACCGACCAGCTTGCTGTCCGCAAGCGCCCCCTGTTCTCAGTGGCGGGAATCTTCCGCGCAGCCCTGGCGCGTCAACTCGGTGAGCAAATCGAGATCGGTCCGTTCGAAGCCGGTGCGGCTGGCGGCGCGCCCAAGACGAGTTCATCCGCCGCTATTAAGCAAATCGCAGCGTCCACTAGGGACGACGCCGAGACGCTGGTCGATGAGCGCAAGCCGGAAAGGCCGGGGATCAATCAATTGGCGCGCGTCATCACCGACGAAGGGTGGATGTGGGCGGTCGCGCGCAGCGTCGAGCGTGGAAAGCCGTTGCCCCTCTTCGGCGGCGTTAGCAAAGATGGCGGCTGCTGGTCTTTCTACGTCGAGCTGGATGCGCAGAAGCTCCACTCGCACTTTGCGCCTGACGCCGTTTACGCGGTCGTTCCGATCGGCGCGATCTTCGCGCGCGTCTATACCCAGTGTAAGTCGATCTACACAGCCACCACAGCAGAGAATCCGAGGAAGAAGGGGCGTGCGTAACCAGGACTACCAGCGCGTCGAGCCGCGCGGGCTCTCCCGGTCGGAGGCCGCCGACTATGTCGGCGTGAGCCCATCCACGTTCGACCTGATGGTGAAGGACGGCCGGATGCCGTCGCCGAAGCGCATCAACAGCCGAACGGTGTGGGACCGCCGCCGGCTCGACGAAGCGTTCGAGGCGCTGCCTGACCGCGCCGAGCAAAATCCGTGGGACGATGAGGCTGCAGCGTAAAAGGTTATCAATGCCGCGGCCAAAACTTCCTCACCTGATTTTCGATCGCGACCGACATGGTAACATGCGCGTCTACGTCAGAATCGCGGGGCGCAGAAAGGTGCGTCTACGCGAACGAACTGGTTCGCTTGAATTTATGGCAGAATACAGCCGCGCTGTTGGCGGGACTGACGTGGCCACCCGCGCGTTGCCCGAAGGGAAAACCGGTTCATTTCGAAATCTGTGCGTGCGCTACTACGCCAGCGCCACTTTCAGAGGGCTGGACGCCGGCACGCAAGCATGGCGTCGTCACCACCTAGATCTGCTCGCGCAGGAGCATGGGAGCAAACCGGTCTCCATGCTCGAACCGAAACACGTCCGTCGGCTACGGGATGAACTAAGGAACAAGCCGGTCGTCGCTAACAAGCGGCTGAAGGCTCTCCGGGCGCTTTTCGCGTGGGCTGTTGAAGAAGAGGAAGCGCCGAACGACCCGACAATCGGTGTCCGCATGCTGAAGCACGTGTCTGGCGGCCATCATTCCTGGCAACTGCACGAGATCGAGCAATACGAGCAGCGCCATCCGCTCGGTACTAAAGCGCGGCTGGCTTTAGCTTTGTTGTTGTACACGGCGTGCAGGCGCGAAGACGTTGTCCGTCTTGGCCCTCAGCATCTGAGAGGTGGTCGTATTCGATATCGCCAGGCCAAAAACGAGCATCGAAATCCGGTTGACCTCGAGATCCCGGTGCATCCGGATCTACAGGCCACCATTGATGCGACGCCGTCGGGCCATCTCACCTTTCTGACGACCACCTATGGCAAGCCGTACTCTGTCGCTGGGTTTGGAAATAAGTTTCGCGCATGGTGCGATGAATCCGGATTGCGGCACTGCTCGGCTCATGGACTGCGTAAAGCGACTGCTGCGCGCCTCGCCGAACGCGGCGCTACGGCGCACGAGATCATGGCGATCACCGGCCATCGGTCGCTGGAAGAGGTTGAGCGATACACCCGAGCGGCGCGCCAGGGTAAGCTGGCCGATGCCGCCATGCGAAAGTTCAAATCAGGAACAGAAACTGTCCCACCGGACTGATGACTGTCCCACTTCTCGCGAAATCGCCAACGAAATCAAACAACCAATTCGGGGGTGGCGGTCCCGACAGGACTCGAACCTGTGACCTTCGGTTTAGGAAACCGCTGCTCTATCCGGCTGAGCTACGGGACCGGACCGCCGCGCCTTTCTTGCAATATAGCACCGGCAAGCGCAATGCGCAGCGCATCGCCCGTCATCGACGCGCGCGAGGCGGCGCCCGTATTGACCGCGGCAGTGGTGGGCACCGACAATCCGCCATGGCATGGCGTCTCCGCTCCATTGCCGCCTTGGTCGCGGCCACCATCGCGCCGACGCAGCCCGCCTCGGCGCAGGATGCCTGCAAGTTGCATCCGATCGGCACGGCGCAGGTCACGGCGGTGCGCGACGGCCGCACCTTGGTGCTGGCCGACGGGCGCATCTTTCGGCTCGCAGCCATCGAGGCCCCTCCGGAAGCCGGCGCCGAGCTGCGCAAGCTCACCGCCGGCGCGACCCTGCGCCTGGAAAGTGCCGGCCAGGACCGCTACGGTCGCCTGGTCGGCTTCGCCTATGCCGGAGCCGCCGGCGAATCCCTGCAGCAGGCGCTGATAGCGGCCGGCGCGGCGCGGGTTTCTGCCCGGGTCGGCGGCATGGACTGCGCCAAGACGCTGCTCAAGGCCGAACAGGTGGCGCGGGCCGGTCACCGCGGGCTTTGGGCCGATCCCAATTTCGCCCCTTTGGCGGCCAAGAATTTGCCTGGACTGGCCGCACGAAGGGGTCAATTTGCCCTTGTGGAGGGCAAGATATTGTCGGTACACGCGAGCGGCGCCACATTATATATGAATTTCGGGAGGCGCTGGACGCGCGACTTTTCTGTCATCATTCTGCGGCGAAACGAGCGGAAGTTCGCCGCGGCGGGCGTGGCGCCACAGCGCCTGCGGGGCCGGCGCATTCGGGTGCGCGGCTTTCTCGAGCGGCGTGGCGGTCCGCTGATCGAGGCGGATTCGCCGGAGCAGATCGAGCCGCTCGATTGAGGGTAAGGGCATGGGCGTAACGAGGACGACGGCAATGGCCCTGCGCGGCGCGGCGCTCGCGCTGGTGCTGGCGCTTGCCGCCTGCACCTCGGCGGCGCCGCAGTTGCAGCACGCCTCGCTGCCGATGCCGAAGCCGGCGCAAGCCGAGATGACGTCCGCGGCGCAGCGCGAGAACCAGCGCATTCTCGGCTCTTACGGCGGGGTCTATCAGAATCCGCGTCTGCAACACATGATCGACACGCTGGTCGCCCGCCTGGTGGCGGCGTCGGAGCGGCCTGATATCAAATACCAAGTCACCATCCTCAATTCCCCGGCGATCAACGCCTTCGCGCTGCCCACCGGCCAGCTCTATGTCACGCGCGGGCTGATCGCGCTCGCCAACGACGAATCCGAGCTGGCCTCCGTGTTGGCGCATGAGATGGGCCATGTGATCGCGCGCCACGCGCAATTGCGCGAGGAGCAGGCGCGCGACGCCGCGCTCGCCAGCCGCACACTCAGCGACGTCGTGAACGACCCGCAGATGAGCGCGCTAGCGCTCGCCAAATCGAAGCTGGCGCTGGCGAGCTTCTCCCGTCAGCAGGAATTCGAGGCCGACGGCATCGGCGTCGGCATCAGCGCGCGCGCCGGGCTCGATCCTTACGGCGCCTCGCGCATGCTCGCCGACATGCAGCGCAATGCCGATCTCGGTTCGGGCTCCAAGGCCGCCAATGTGAATACCGTCGACTTCCTTTCCAATCATCCATCGACGCCGGATCGCATCCGCAGAGCCATCGCCAATGCGCGCCAGTTCAGCGGACCGGGCACCGGCGAGCGCGATCGCGACCAGTATCTCGCCGACCTCAGCGGCGCGGTCTACGGCGAAGACCCGAGCGAGGGCTTCGTGCGCGGCCGCCGCTTCATCCATTCCAAGCTCGGCTTCACCTTCCTGGCCCCGCCCGGCTTCAGCCTCGACAATACCGCGCTGGCGGTGCTCGGCCTCAAGGACGGCGGCACCGAGGCGCTGCGGCTCGACGTGGTAAGCGTGCCGGCCGAACAATCGCTCGCCGACTATCTCGACTCAGGCTGGATGGAGCACGTCGACAAATCGAGCCTGGAGGAATTCACGCTCAACGGCTTCCCCGCCGCCACAGCCACCGCCAAGGGCAAGGACTGGTCGTTCCGCCTGTTCGTCGTGCGCTTCGGCAGCGACGTTTACCGGTTCATTTTCGCGGCCAAGCACATGACGCCGCAGATCGACGCGTCGTTCAAGCAATCGATCGATACCTTCCGCCGCATGAGCCTGCGCGAAGCCGCCGAGGTCAAGCCGCTGCACATCAAGATCGTCAAGGTCGGTCCGCACGACACGGTGGCGAGCCTGGCGCGCCGCATGGCGCTCGCCGATCACCGGATCGAGCGCTTCCGCGTGCTCAACGGACTGGCGGCAAAGGACGGACTGAAACCGGGCAGCGAAGTCAAGATCGTGGTGGAGTAATTTTTTCGCGTGTCATTCCGGGACGCGCGCGAAAGCGCGCGGGCCCGGAATTCAGAATTCATCGCAGGGCCTTCGTCTTGACCCTGGATTCCGGGTTCGCGCACGGTGTGCGCACCCCGGAATGACCTTTTAACTTTCCCCGCCCTCGTAATTGATCGTAAACTCGGGCGGCACGTCGGGGCCCCACAAGTAGAACGAATCCTCCGGCTTGTGGTCGGCCCACTGCCAGCCCCCGTCCTTGGGGATGTAGTCGATGTCGCAGGCATATTCGGCGAAGCTGCCCCAGGGGTCGCGCACATAGTGGAAATAATTGGAGCCGAGCACGTGGCGGCCGAGGCCCCAGCCCTTGGTCCAGCCCTTGTCGGCCATGCGCATGGCGCCGAGCCCGATATCGGTGATGCTGCCGACGTCCCACGAGCAATGGTGGAAGCCTGGCGCCGAGGATTTCACCAGCGCCAGCATGTGATGATCGCTGCCATGGATGCCGTGCATGAAGGCGATGACGTCGGAAGCGCGGTCGGACAGGCGCAGGCCGAGATTGCGCTCGTAGAAGTCCATCATCTTGGGCACGTCGCTGGTGAAGGTCAGCACGTGCGAAAGCCGGCGCGGCCGCACCGGCGGCGTCTGCGCCCGCGTGGTCGCGCCGGGAACGCCGCCCGGCGAGGTCACCCATTCGCTTTCCGTCTTGCGATCGGGCGAAACCTTCGGCGCCACCTTGATCTCGATCAGGACGCCCTCCGGCGTGTGGAACCAGAAGCCGTTGCTCTCAAAGCCGGGCGGCGGATCGACCAGCTTGACGCCATTGCCCTCGATGCGCGCCTTGAGCGCGCTCATATCCTCGGCATAGCAGCCGAAGGAAAGGTGATGCAGCGCCTTGGCCTTGGCGCCTTCCACCACCAGCCCCCAGCGGTGCTCGTGCCCGAAGGTCTTGAGCGCCAGCGTGTTGCCCTTGGCTTCGACGTCGAGCCCGAACGTGCCGTAGAAGTCCTGCGCCGCCGCGGCATCCGGCACCACCAATACGAACTGATCGAGCGAATGCACGCCGAGGCCGCCGCTTTCCTTGCCGGCTTCGACGTAGCCGCGAATGGCGGTCATGGCGGGCTCCCTTGGGACGTTGTTTTCGTGATTGGCGGCATTGTAGCGGCCGGTACTGGCGCGGCAAGCGCGCCGCCTGCGCCTAAGCGCGAGGCACGCCGAGGCGCCGCCAAGGCCTCAGAAACCGCGTTGCGCTGCGACATCCTGCGCTGGAACCGCTGGGCGCGCGAGGGGTTGCCTTCACATGTACACGCGTTCTGAGGGTCTGGGTCTTTCCGTCTTACTCTATGCGGCGCTGATGCTGGGCGGCCTCGCCGCCGTCGTGGTGCCGGTCTATCTCGCCAATGGCCCGACCGTGCTGCGGAACGCCAATGCGGCGACGGGGGTCGGTGACACTAACCGAATATTCACCGTGCCCCTTAGGCAACGATTCCCAGTCGCCCGCCTGGACCACAAGCCGATCGTCGATCCGGCGACGTTGGCGGACCTGAGCGCCAGGGCCGAACGCCACAAACCCGCCCACAGCGCAACCGTGCACCGGCGGCGGCACGTCCAGCCACCGCGGCACGCTTATGCCGAAGTGCAACCGCAGCCGCGCCCCGCCTATCCGCATATTTCGGCAATGTTCTGAGCCGCGCGCCGCTGCGGCACGCAAGGCGTCCCCAACCCGTTTGCGACTCTCCTCAGAGACCGAACAGGCGCTCGGCATTGCCGTGCGCGATGCGCTCCTTGTCCGCCTCGCTGACCGAAAGCTGCTCCAGGAATGCACGGCCCTCGGCCATCGAGCCATAGGGATAATCGACCGAGAAGATGATGCGGCTGACGCCGACCTCGAGCAGCAGGTCGATGAAGGTCGCCGGAAAATTGAAGCCGCCGAAGGTGTAGTGCACGTTCTCGCGCAGGTACTCGCCGATCGAACGCTTGAGCTGCGTCAGCGCCGGCGGCATGTTTCTGTGCAGCCGCGGCAGCATGAAGGGAATCCCCTCGCCCAGGTGGCCGATGACGACTTGCAGCTTCGGATGGCGGTCGAAGACGCCGCCGAGGATCATGCGCAGCAGATGAATCGCCGTCTCGATGTGCCAGCCCCAGCCCGGCCCGGCGAACATCGACGTCACCGCCGGGGCAAAGCCGCCGTAGAGCGCATCGATCACCGGCTTCGACGGAATGGTCGGGTGCAGGTAGATCGGCACGTTGAGCGCGTCGGCGCATTCGAGAATGGGCGCGAAAAATTTGTCGTCGAGATAGCGGCCGCGCGTGTGCCCGTTGATCAGCGTTCCCTTGAAGCCCTGTTGGCGCACCCGGCGATCGAGTTCTTCGGCGGCCTTCTCCGGCGCCTGGGTCGGCAGCGTCGCGAGGGCGGCAAAACGCGTGGGGTGCTTCTTCACCGCTTCGGCGAGGACATCGTTGGCCTCGCGCGCGACCGAGATCGCGTCTTCCGGCTCGGCCTGCTCGACCCCCGGCGCATTGAGCGAGACCACCTGCATGTCGATGCCGGCGGCATCCATTTCCGCGATGCGCTTGTCGCCAAGGTCGAGCAGCCGCTCGTAGATCGCAACGCCGGCCGGGCCCCGGCTGCGGATCCCGTCCATGAAGACACGGCCCGGGCCGGCCACAAATGCGGGATTGGCGAAGTGTTCTTCAACGGTAATGATACGCATCGTCGCTCCGTGATGTGATACAGCGCCCGTGCGGCCGCACGTTCGGGGGCCGCGGCGCCATCGGCATAATCGTGTCGCGGCCAAACGGCAAGCCCGCGCCATTGCGCACCGGCTTGCCGCGGCAAATTGCGTTTGTTATATGGTTTGCCGGTTCGGGCCTTCGACAACCGCCCGGTGAGCTGCCTTCAGCCAAGCGTTGTCTCACTCCGCATGGAGTCGAGACATGTCTTGCGGCAGCAAATCTTGCACCCCGACAGAATTTTCGCAGCGCGCCGGCCCGGTGAAGCCTCGGCTTTGGCTCGCCCGCGTGGCGCTCATCCTCAGGGCGGCGATCGATCGCGAGCAGCGGCGCCAGTTGGCGTTGGAGCTGGAAAAAGCCCGCGAGCGCGGGCAGTTGAAGCATCTCGACGACCGCCAGCTCGCCGATATCGGCATCACGCGCGAGCAGGCCGACGAGGAAGCTCATAAATCGTTCTGGAGGTAAGAGCCCGCGCCAGGAGCGGCAACTCCGTGCGCGGATGACGGCGCAAGCCGCGCGCGATACCATAGGCCGTCTCACCGCGAGCAGACCCCGTGTCGCGCATCTTCATCAGCCACTCGAGCACAGACGCCGCTGCCGCCGTCGCTTTGCGCGACTGGATGATCGCGGAAGGCTGGAACGACCTTTTCCTCGATCTCGATCGCGACCGCGGGCTCAAGGCGGGCGAGCGCTGGCAGGGGGCGTTGAAGACCGCCGCGGAACGTTGCGAGCTGGTGATCCTGGTCATCTCCCCGGCCTGGACAGCGTCGAAATGGTGTCTCGCCGAATTCCTGCTCGCCAAGAGCCTCAACAAGCGGATCTTTGGCGTCATCGTCGAAGCCACGCCCTTAGCCGATCTGCCGACCGAGCTGACCGTGGAATGGCAGCTCGCGGATCTCACCGCGGGTGAGCGCGATTACCAACGGGCGATCACGCTGCCGCCCGGGCATGAGACGGTCACGGTCGCCTTCTCCAGTCACGGCCTCGGCAAGCTGCGCGTGGGATTGCAACATGCCGGCCTCGATGCGCGCTATTTCGCCTGGCCGCCGGCAAATGATCCGCAGCGGCCGCCGTACCGCGGCTTGCGGCCGCTGGAAGCCGAGGACGCCGGCATTTTCTTCGGGCGCGAAGCGCCGATCCTGAGCGTGTTCGACCGGCTGCGCGGCTTGCGCGAAGCGCAGGGTGCGCGGCTCTTGGTCGTGCTTGGCGCCTCGGGTGCCGGAAAATCGTCGTTTCTCCGCGCCGGTTTGCTGCCGCGGCTGCAGCGCGAGGATCGCGCCTTCCTGCCGCTGCCGCCGATCCGGCCGGAACGCGCGGTCTTATATGGCGAAACCGGGCTATTGCGGGCGCTGGAAATCGCATGCGCCACGGCCGGCATGGCGCTGTCACGCGCGACGCTGCGAAGCGCAATCCAGGGCGGCGCGCAAACGCTCGCGGCGCAATTGCGCGCCCTCGTCGCCAAGATGGATGAGCGCACCATTGGGCCGCCAAGCCAACGACCGCCGACGCTGGTGTTCGCCATCGATCAGGCGGAAGAGCTGTTTCTGACCGAAGGCGAGAACGAGGCCAAGCCGTTCCTCGCTTTGCTGCGCGCGATCGTCGCCGACCCGGGCGTCGACGCCATCGTCATCTTCACCATCCGCTCCGACAACTACGAATATCTGCAGGTGGCGCCGCAGCTCGAGGGGCTCCGCCAGGAAACGGTGAGCCTGCCGCCGATGCCGAAGGGCTCCTATGCGGAGGTGATCAAGGGCCCGGCGCGGCGGCTGGAAGGAACGCCACGAGAGCTCGAGATCGAAGACGCGCTGGTGGATGCGCTGCTCGCCGATGTCGAGGCCGGCGGCGCCAAGGACGCGCTGCCGCTGCTCGCTTTCACGCTCGAGCGTCTCTATGACGAATATCACGCGGGCGGCGCGCTCAAGCTCGACCATTATGAAACGCTGGGACGCGTGAAGGGCTCGATCGAAGCCGCCGTCGAACGGGCGCTGCGCGCTGCCGATGCCGATCCAAGCATTCCGAAGGACCGACCGGCGCGTTTCGCCTTGCTGCGTCGCGGCTTGATACCCTGGCTCGCCGGCATCGAACCTGAAACCGGGGCGCCGCGCCGACGGGTGGCACGCCTGTCCGAAATCCCGGCTGAAACACGGCCGCTCATCAATCAACTGGTCGAACAAAGACTGCTGGCAACCGATGTCGCCGCCGATACGGGCGAGACGACGATCGAACCGGCGCACGAGGCGCTGCTGCGGCAATGGAGCTTGCTGCAAGGCTGGCTTACCGAGGACGCCGCGCTGCTCAGCGTGCTCGACGGCGTCAAGCGCGCGGCCAAGGAATGGAGCGAGGGCGGGCGCGGCGCCGGTTGGCTCAATCATGCCGGCGCGCGCCTGGAAGCGGCGGAGCAGCTCGGCGCCCGCCCCGATCTGGCGGGCCTGCTATCGCCGGTCGATCGCGACTATCTCACCGCCTGCCGCGACGCCGAGCAGGCGGCGCAGCAAGCGGCGCGCGCCGCCGCACGCAACCGCCGGCGCATGCGCGCGGTCGTCGCTTTTCTGCTGCTCGGCATCATCGCCGGCCTGATCGGCTGGATCAATCAAGCCTATCTGCGCGAGCAATGGAACTGGTACACGGTCATGCGGCCCTACATGCTGTCGCAAGTGCGGCCGCATGTGCTGAGCGCGACGGCGGAGCGCGCGTTGACGCCGCTGGCGAGCTTCCGCGAATGCGCCAGGAACTGTCCGGAAATGGTCGTGCTGCCGGCCGGCCGCTACATGCTGGGCTCGCCCAAGGACGAGAAGGGCCGCGGCAGCGACGAAGGCCCCGTGCGCGACGTGACCATTCCGGCGCCGTTTGCCATTTCGAAGGACCTCGTCACGTTCGCGCAATGGGATCAATGCGTCGCGGTCGGCGGCTGCCCGCAGATTCTGGACAGCGGCTTTGGCCGCGGCAGCCAGCCGGCGATCAACCTCAATTGGCGGGAAGCGCAGCGCTACGTCGCCTGGCTTTCGCGCATGACCGGCAAGCCCTATCGCCTGCTGTCGGAAGCCGAATGGGAATATGCCGCGCGCGCCGGCACGCGGACGGCCTATTACTGGGGCAACGATATCGGCTCGAATAATGCCAACTGCATCGGTTGCGGAAGCCGCTGGGACAATAAGCGGACGTCGCCTGTCGGCTCGTTCAAGCCGAACGCCTTCGGGCTTTACGACATGACCGGCAACGCCTGGGAATGGGTCATGGATTGTTACCACAAAAACTACGACGGCGCGCCGACGGACTCCTCGGCCTGGACCAAAGGTTGCGAGCAGGGCCGGCGCGTCGTGCGCGGCGGCGGCTGGGACAGTTATGCCGTCAACGTGCGCGTCGCCAACCGTGACCGCATTTCGATCGGCACGCGTATCAACGATCTCGGTTTCCGTGTCGCCCGGTCGCTGGCGAACACGGCTGCGGCAAGGGGCGCAAGCGAGCCGGCTCAGGGCCGCAAATAGACGTAGCCCTGCGACTGCAACTCCGCCAGCCGCACCACGCCGCCCTGCTCGGCCTTGACGAAGCCGGGCAGCAGATCCTCGAGCGAGACGCGCTGCGCCCGCATGGTGTTACCGCAAGCGTTGAGCTGCAGGCCGTCCTTGGCGAAGCCGCCGACATGGCGCGCCAGGTCCGGCGTGGCCGCCTTCTTTTGAAATGCCTTGAGCGCCGGCCCATGCACCACCAGCGCGATGGTGACCTTGTCCGGCCCGCCCATGCCTTTGTAGTGGTTGTTGATGTTACCCAGCACGAAGGCGACCTTGTCGAGATCGTCGAGATGATAGACGACCTTCGACTTGTCGGGCGCCGCCTGCGCGGGGCGTCGCGCGGTCGCTGCAGCGATCAAGCCGCCGGCGCCGGCGATCGCCGCAGTCAGAATATTGCGTCGGAGCATGATGCCGGTTCCCCGTTACATGGTGGAGGGCTTGTCGTCGTCGCTCATGAGCGGCTTGCAGGCGTCGAGACCGGTGCGGTCGAGCAAAAAGACACGGTCGTCGGCGCCGGCACTGAAGCCATCGCGATCGTCGACATCGGCCGCTGATTTACTGTTCCAGATCGCGATTTTGTCGATGCTCACGCGCAACTGTTTGTCGTTGTTGACCAGCTCGGCCGAGAGGCCGCCGCCGTCGCAATCGACGCCGCAACCGAGCTGCAGTTTGGCGGCATTGTCTTCCGCCGGCGCCAGATGGCCGCAATCACCGGCGGAATCGAAGGCGCCCTTGCGGTCGCGGAAACCGAAGCGAAGACCGAAGGAATAATTCAGGTTCTTGTCCTCGGCGACCAATTCCGCCTTGACCAGCATGGTCATGCGTTTGACCTTCTGCTTCGGATGCTTGGCAAGATGGGCGGCGTCATAGCGGCGCGCAAAGCATGCAAAAGATTTTCCCTTGGCGTCGAAATGTCCGGCAAAGATCCGCGTCGCATATTGCGCGGAGGGATCGACTTTTGTGGCATCGTCGGCGCGGACGGCCGGGCCGCTCAGGGACAAGGCCACGGTCGCCGCCAGCGCCGCAAGGCCCGTGCGCAGATCGATCGTCATCTTCATCTCCCGAATTTGCACCGCCCATTTGAACTGCCGGCACAGTGATAGTGACCAACAGCCGGGGCACGCCCTTTATGTCGGCGTCAGGCGGCAAACGGTTCGACGCGGCGGCGGCCAGACTAGCACCGGTCGCGGCTGCCCGGAATGCGGCAAGCTCGATAGGCCGAAGGTCCTCCAGGCGGCGGACGCCCGAAAAGCGATAGCCGCCAAGCGATTTACCGTTGCGATCGCATGGCTTTGGGCCGGGCTTGCGGCCATGGCGGTAACCCGCTCCTCCGTCGCGGCAATGCGCGGCGGCAGGCAGGCGACCATAACGGGGCGCTCGCCGACTACGACGCCGCGATCAGATCGCTCCGCGTCGGCGGCATTAATGCCGCCGAGCTCGGCGCCCGGTCGCGTTCAAACGACCATCAGGTCCTTGCCGACGATGATCTCGCCTTTGAAATGTTTCGCCACCGGCGCGCGCCAGATGTCGTCCGTAATGCTGTCGATCGCCGGCGTCAGATGCGACAGAACGAGCGTCTTGACGCCCGCCTCCTGCGCGATGCGGCCGACGTCTTCCGCCGGCGTGTGGTCGGCTTTCATGTGCGCCATGAAGGCCTCGAACTTCACCGGCCGGCCCTTGGCGATCTGGCCTTTGATGTATTTCTCCACCGCCTGCACATACATGGTCTCGTGCACCAGCACGTCGGCGCCCTTGGCCATCTGCGCCACCGCTTCCAACGGCGCGGTATCGCCGGAAAACGCGATCGAGCGGTCCTTGAAGTCGAAACGATAGGCGAGCGCCGGCTTCACCGGCGGATGCTGCACGACGATCGAGGAAACCTTGACGTTCTCGTCCTGCATCACCGGGCCGGCCCCGGACACTTCCGTCACGTCCACCGACTTGAGCGGCTTCATGTGGAAGTCCTCGGCCCAGAAATCGACCGTCTGCTTGTAGGCGCGCATGAAGTCTTCCGTCATCTGCTTCAGCGGCGGCGGACCATAGGCGCGCACGCCCAGATGCATGCCCTGGATCCAGCCGACGATGAGCAGCGGGCCGTATTCGATGTTGTGGTCGGCATGATGATGGGTGATGAAGATCGATTTCAGGGCCTGGAACGGAATGCCGGTTTGCGCGTAGCGGTCGGTGACGCCCAGGCCGCAATCGAGCACATAGGCCGCGCCGTTACTGAGCATCACGTGCGACGTCATCTCGCGCGAGCGGCCGGGCACGGGACCGGCGGCCGTGCCAAGCAGCACCAGCTTGGTGCCCTTGGCGTCCTTCAACGCGGCGCGCGTCTGCTGCGGCGTCCAGCGCGGTCCTGCGACACCTTGCGCGAGCGCGGGAACGGAAGCGGTCAATGCGGGGGCTGCGGCGAGGCCCGCCAGCATATGCCGGCGCGAAAGCCCAAGCGGGTGCGATCTGTCGGTCACGTTTCACTCCCTGATTGCCTTCGTTTGTCGAGGCTTTGTCGTTTGCGGCAAGGGGAGGTTATCGGAGACGCAATGAACCGACAATCCGGGCGAGCGACAGTTCGCGCCGGGTACCGGTCGTTGTCGATGTATGGGAGCGCGACGATGCGTCAGCGAAAAATGCCGCGCCAACAAAAAGCCCGGCATCGCTGCCGGGCTTTCGTGTTTCTCGCTGGTCGCGCGAAGCTTACGCCGCTTCGTCCTCGACTAACTCGTCGTTGCCGGCCTCGTCGGCGGGCTTGGGCCCGCGGCGCGGGCCCTTGGCGAGCGCGGCCTCGATCTCCTTGATCGCCTCGGTCTCGGTGATGCGCTGCACCGCCGAGATCTCGCGCGACAGCCGGTCGAGCGCCGCCTCGTAGAGCTGGCGCTCCGAGTACGATTGCTCCGGCTGGGTGTCGGACCGGTAGAGGTCGCGCACCACCTCGGCGATGGCGACGATGTCGCCCGAATTGATCTTGGCCTCGTATTCCTGCGCCCGGCGCGACCACATGGTGCGCTTGATGCGCGCGCGGCCCTTCAGCGTCTCCAGCGCCCGCTTGACCAGCGGCGGCTCGGCGAGCTTGCGCATGCCGACCGAAGCGATCTTGGCGGTGGGAACCCGCAGCGTCATCTTGTCCTTGATGAAGTTGATGACGAAGAGCTCGAGCTTGGCCCCGGCGATCTCCTGCTCCTCGATCGACATGATCTGCCCGACGCCATGCGCCGGGTAGACGATGAACTCGTTGGTCTTGAAGCCTTGTCGCTGGGTAGTCTTCTTATTGCTGGGCATTCCGGGCATTACTCCTTCGCCGGCGCCTTTGCGGGCACCGGCCGTTTTGGCTGCGGGAGCCCCAGCGCGAGCGACGCGCGAGGCCGGCGGCGTCCGCCGGGACACGGCGGATTTTTTCGGCCGACGGCTGGCGCCGGTCGTTCCCTTTTTAGCTTTTTGACGCGTCTTTCCTGCCACTGCTCACGCGTGGGTTGCACGCCCTCTTAGCCAAGACCATGAGACTTGTGCCGCGGAAAAATAAGGCTCCCGCAAGGGGGAGCGGCCCGACGGCAATTTCGGTCATGTCCATAAGTCAGTGGGTATATAGCACATTTTTGGTCAGAATCAAAGCCTTATGCGGACGCAAAAACGCAGTCCTAAGGTCATATTCATGCAATTTCGCGCGTGCGGTTAACAATTGCACCGCATTTCCCGCCGCGGCGGTAATTTGTTCCGTACGAAACTATTTCAGTCGCCGGAACCCGGGTCGGCGGAAAAGAACTTCTTGAACTTGTCCGGCACGCCATCCCAATCCTTGGCGTCGGGCGGCGGCTCCCGTTTCACCGTGATATTCGGCCAGGTCTTGGCATGTTCGGCGTTGAGCTCGAGCCACTGTTCCAGCCCGGGCTCGGTGTCCGGCTTGATCGCCTCGGCCGGGCATTCCGGTTCGCAAACGCCGCAGTCAATGCATTCGTCGGGATGGATGACCAACATATTGTCGCCCTCGTAGAAACAGTCCACGGGGCAGACTTCAACGCAGTCCATGTATTTGCACTTGATGCAGTTCTCGACGACGACGTAGGTCATCCAAGGGGCTCCGGCCTCAATTGCAGCAGCGCTGCCTATCGCATCGCTAGATAGGCTGCAAGTCGTGTCGATGCCAAGGGGCGCGTCAGTTTGGCTTGCCGCCCGGCACCGCCAGCATAACCGTATTCCCGCCGGTGGCGCTGGCCTCTGCGGCGGAACCGCTGGTCAAATCGCGGTAGGTCGCGCGCGCCTCGGTCGCGCCGCCGCGCCGCTCGCGGAAGCCTTCCACCTGAAGCAGGCGCACCGAGCGGTCAAGCGCGAGCGTCACCACATCGCCGGGACGCACGAGCTGGCTGGCGGCTCTGATGCGGCGGCCATTGAGGCGGACATGACCGGCGGTCACGAATGCGGCAGCGTCGCTGCGCGTACGCAGCACGCGCGCATGCCAGAGCCATTTGTCGATGCGTTGGCGGTCCAAGCGGGGAAACGCTGCCTCAGGGTTGCTCCTTCTGCTCGAGCTGCGCCTTGAGCGCGGCGAGCTTGGCGAAGGGCGAATTGGGGTCGGGCTCTTTGTTCTGCCGGCCGCCGCTGCCGAAGGGCTTGGCGTAATACTGATCGCGTTCGGCGCGGTCGGGGCCGTCGTCGCGGCGGCGGCGCTTGCCATCGCGGCGCGGCTCGCGCCGCTCGGTACGCTGGGTATCGCGGTCGGAGCGTTGCTGACGCTGGTGACGATCGCGCCGGCCCTCGCGGTCCGGCCGCTCCTCACGCTGCGGGCCACGCGGACGCTCGGCCGGCGCGCCGGCGGTCTCGGCAGGCGCCGCGACAGCCACTTCGGCGGTCGCGCCAGCGCCGGCGCCTTCACCGGCTGCCGGCGGTGTCGCTTGCGGCTGACGACGCGGACGATGCGGTCGGTGCGGTCGGCGCTCGGAACGGCCGCCCGGGCGCCAGACCTCGATCATGTCCGGCTCTTTGGGCGCTTCCGGCGTCGCGTCTTGGGCAGGTTCTCCGGCGGCTTCGGCGGCGGCTTCCGGGGCAGCGACCTCCGCGGCGTCTTCCGCGGGCGTCCCGGACGGCGCGGCAACGTCCTCCGCGGTTTCGGCCGCAGGCTCTGCCGTCGCCTCAGCCGCAGGTTCAGCTGCAGCCGCTTCGGTCGCCGCGTCCGCTGCAGGCTCGGGGGCAGCCGCTTCGACGGCTTCCGGCGTCGCTTCCATCGGCTCGCCCGCCTGCGGCATCAGCTCGGCATCGGGCAGCGGCGCTTCGGCTTCGGTTGCCGCCTCGGCCGGCGCTTCCGCCGCGGGCGCCTCGGCAGCGGCTTCCGCCGGTGCTTCCGGAGTAGGCGCCGGCTCGGGCGGCTTCGGCCGCCGCTCCATGCGATAGCCGAGCGCGCGCAGGATGGAGGCGAAATCCTCGCCGGAGGCGCCGGTGAGCGACGTCATGGCGCCGGTGACGGTGAAGGAGCGGCCGTCGACGGCGCCGTCGGGCTTGGGCGCGCTCGCGTGCTCGCGCCAGGCGAGCGCCGGCCGGATGAGATCGGCGAGCCGCTCGAGAATATCGACGCGCACCGCGCGCTCGCCGCAGACGCGGTAGCCGGCGGTGCGATAGAGCGGCTTCGGCGTCTCCTTGTCGACCGGAATCGACATGCGCCCGGAGGCGGCGAGATGCAAAAGCTCGGCGACGCCCTTGGCGTCGGGCGCCTCGTGCTTGAGCGCCCAGAGCTGCGTCGCCAGCGACCGCGGCGCCGGCTTCAGCAGCGCCGGCAGATAGACGTGATAGGCGCCGAAGCGGACGCCGTATTTGCGCAAAGACGCGCGCGCGGATTGGTCGAGGCCCTTGACCTCGTCCGCCACGCGCTGGCGCTCCAGCACGCCGAGCGCCTCCACCAGTTGGAAGGCGACGCCGCGCGCCATGCCGGTGATGTCGTCGGCGGCAGCCAGCGAGAACAGCGGCGCCAACTGCTTCTCGATATGGTTCTTGAGCCAGAGGTCGAGCCGCGTCTGCACCAGTTCGCGCGCCGGTCCGGTCAAATGCTCGTCGGCGAGAATGCGCAGGCGCGGGCGCAAAGGTTCGTCGCCGGCGTGCAGCCTGCCGACCGCATCGCCGAGCCAGCGCACCACCCCGTCATTGGCGAGCACGATCTGATCATTGGGCGCATGCGACAGGCGCGTCGCGCGCGCCTCGATCTCGCCGGCCAGCGCCTTCTGCGCGGCGGCATTGAGCGCCTTGGCCTCGGAGCCGGCCGCGCTCGCATCGGGCGCGAACATGAAGCCGTCGAGCCGCCCAATGGCGTGGCCCTCAACGATCACTTCGCCTGTTTTTCCGATTTCGGTTTCCAGCATCGCGTTCTCTCGCAGCCGCCGCATCAACACGCTGGTGCGGCGGTCCACGAAACGTTCGGCCAAGCGTTCGTGCAGCGCGTCGGACAGCTTGTCTTCGACCGCGCGCGCGACGCCTTGCCAATGCTCCGGATCGGCCAGCCAATCGGGGCGGTTGGCGACGAAAGTCCAGGTCCTGACATGCGCGATCCGGTTGGAGAGGGTATCGATGTCGCCGTCGATGCGATCGGCTTGGGCAACTTGGCGCGCAAACCAATCGGTGGGGATGTTACCCTCTCGCATCAGGAATCCATAGAGGGTCACGATCAATTCGGCATGGGTGGCCGGCGCGATCTTGCGATAGTCGGGAACCTGGCAGACATCCCACAACCGCTCGATGGATTTTGCACCGGACGCGAGTGCCCGCACCTCCTCGTCGCGCGATGCGTGCTCCAGGACGAGAATGTCCTCGGCGGTCGGTGCGCGGGTGAGGCCCGGCTCATGCGGCACCGCCGCGAGCGAGGCCTGCAAGGCGCCAAGCGAGGCGAAATCGAGCGCGGAATTGCGCCACTGCAGCATGCGCACCGGCTCGAAACTGTGGCTCTCCAGCGCCTGCACCAATTCCGGCTCGAACGGATCGCAGCGGCCGGTGGTACCGAAGGTGCCGTCGCGCGTCGCCCGCCCGGCACGGCCGGCGATCTGCGCGAGCTCGGCCGGATTGAGCCTGCGGAATTGGTAACCGTCGAATTTACGATCGGATGCAAATGCGACGTGATCGACGTCGAGATTGAGCCCCATGCCGATCGCGTCGGTGGCGACGAGATAATCGACATCGCCCGACTGATAGAGCGCGACCTGAGCGTTCCTTGTGCGTGGGGAGAGCGCGCCCAGCACCACCGCGGCACCGCCGCGCTGGCGGCGGATCAGTTCGGCGATGGCGTAGACTTCCTCGGCCGAAAAGGCGACCACCGCCGAACGGCGTGGAAGCCGCGTCAGCTTCTTCTCGCCGGCATAAGTGAGCATCGACAGCCGCGGCCGGCTGATCACATGCGCGCCCGGCAGCAGCTTCTCCACCATGGGCCGCATGGTGGCGGCGCCCAATACCAGCGTTTCCTCACGCGCGCGGGCATTGAGCATGCGGTCGGTGAAGACATGGCCGCGCTCGAAATCGGCGCCGAGCTGGATCTCGTCGACGGCGAGAAAGGCGACGTCAAGATCGCGCGGCATCGCCTCGACGGTAGAGACCCAATAGCGCGGATTGGGCGGCTTGATCTTCTCCTCGCCGGTGATGAGCGCCACCGCCTCGGCGCCGACGCGATCGATCACCTTGTTGTAGACCTCGCGCGCCAACAGGCGCAGCGGCAGCCCGATCATGCCGGAGGAGTGCGCCAGCATGCGCTCGATGGCGAGATGGGTCTTGCCGGTATTGGTCGGGCCCAAGACGGCGGTGACGCCGGCACCGCGGGCTCGCGCAGGTCGGGTCGATTGCGGGGAGAACGAAATGGTCATTACGCGTCCGAACTGGCGGCGAGGCTGTCGCCGCGGGCTTTGTGTACCACAATGCTACGGCGGTCGGGCCCTGGGTTAAGCTTTGGAACGAGTTTGGAACGAATCGCGCCCGAATCGCTGACTCCGGCGCTGTGCAGGTTCGTTCACGGCGACATCTGGCTGACCCTGATCCGCTCGCCACTAGATCGGGTAGCCGGGGTCTGTTCAGACGGCTTTTCGTCCCCTCCAAACGTTAACGGCAAGACGCCTCGCGGCTTGCCCAAGAGTCAAGGCCCTACTGCACCTTCGCGCCGGTCGCGGAGGCGCGGGACGGGACGGCCTCGGTGACGAACTGGTCGGCGGCGAGCCTGGCCTCACCGATCGGCGTGGGGCCCTGGATCTTGAACGGCGCCAGCACACGCGTGCCGGCGATCGGCGCCAGCCAGACCTCGATCGTCCGCATCTTCGCCAGATATTTAATGGCGGACCGTGACGGGATGTAGCCCGCGATCGGCGAAAAATCGACCGAGCAGACCAGCACCGGGCCGGCGTAGCCCTTCTCCGCCTTCACCTTGTCCATGCGCTTATAGGCGAGCGCCAGGTCGTAGCGCAGCCGTCCGTCGAATACCGGCAGCGTGCGCTGGCAGGATTCCGGCGCGAGCAGGCTGCCGCTTCCGGGTACCCGCAAGAGCGAAGCGGTCATCGGATCGATCACGCCGCGCTCATGCGCCTCGGTGATCGGCAGCCGGTCCGGATCCTTTTGGGCGGGTGGATCGAGCGTGAAATCCTTGACGTTGCCGTGGCTGACGGTGAGGCGGACAGCATCGGTCTTGCTGCGGGTCTTGATGGTGGAGGCGTAGATCGACGACATCAGCTGGCCGCCGACGATGGTTCCACGGGCGGCGCTGGTGCCCTCGCCACCTGTGAAGACGCGAATGAGGCCGGTGGTGACGCCGCTCGCGGCCGCGCTGTACGTCTTGTCGGCGATTTCGACGACCCAGGTACCCTTGCCGATCGGGATGCCAGCGATGGAGGCCGTGTAATGCGCTTCCAGGCGCCCTTGCGCCGACACGGCACTGGCGGGCACCCCGGCGACGAGCGCGAGTGCGCCGGCGGCGAGCAAAGGGGTCCGGAGCCTATGCCTCAGCGGCAGCACGTAACCTTGAACCTCCCGCGCGCCGGTACCGCGGACCGGTCTGGCGCACGCATTTAAGGGACAGCCTCGACGGCGGCGCAAGGCCCTCCGGGCAGTTCCGACACCGGAGGCCCACAGATCATTGGCGGTCTTTGGACTGCATAAGTGGTCGGGGGAGAATGCGTCGCTTTTGTGATCCGTGCCGAAGGCGTCCCCACCGCCGGGATTGGACAGGGCGCTCCCACGGGGCCGCAAGATTTAAGGACCTGGGGGATCAACACCCCGACTCCTGACATCGGTGGCGAGGCGTGCGCGATCAGCGACGTTGCCATGGTCATCGTGCGCGGCGCCGCCATGGTCGACGAAACACTGCGACGGCGGACGTGGAAAGGCCATCCGGACAAGGGCAAGGCGCGCGAACGAGGCGTGCGCGTGGCTTATGAGCAGCGCTAAGCCACTGATCAAGCGCCCTAAAACCGTCCCTTGACGGCTGTTTTCGCGCTCTCTATACGTCCGCCTCACTAATCCCGATAACACGGTGAGAACCGGCGCCCGGCGCCGGCGCTTTTTTGAGGAATTGAGTCATGGCCAGGTGTTGCGAGCTGACCGGCAAGAAGCCCCTCGTCGGCCACAAGGTGAGCCACTCCAACATCAAGACCAAGCGGCGTTTTCTGCCGAATCTGGTCAATGTCACGCTGACCTCGGAGACGCTTCAGCGCTCCGTGCGCGCGCGGGTCTCCGCCAATGCGCTGAAGAGCGTCGACCATCGCGGCGGCCTCGATGCCTTCCTGCTCAAGGCCAAGGACGCCGACCTCGCCCCGCGCATGCTCGAGCTCAAGCGCCAGATCGCCAAGAAGCGCGACGTCAAGGCGAGCTGAGCCTTCGCGTTTATTTGCGGCGTCATGCCCGGCCTTGTGCCGGGCATCCATGTTTTTGAGCCTGTAGAGACGTGGATGGCCGGGACGAGCCCGGCCATGAGGCGGAACGTCTGGCAACCACCGCCTAGTCCACCAGCTTGAACTGCAGCAGCAAATTGCGCTGGATCGCCGAGAAATTATCGTCCGACACCAGCGTCAGAATCGTTTCGCCGGCTGCGTTGCGGCTCACCGCGATGCCTTCCATGTTGTCGATCTGGTAGTTGAGATCGACCTCGATCAAGGCCTCGCCGTCGGCCAACGCGCCCGGCTTGATCGCGGACAGCGGAATGCGACGGATGCGCATGGCGACGCCGCGCGCCGGCGAATAGCTGCGCTCCAATAGCAAGAGATCGGCGGGCGGCAGGATGGTGCAGTCGCTGACGTCAAAATCGCCATGGCGCTTGACGCTGAAGCGGCCGACCGCTTCGCCCTTGAGCAGAAAGCCGCGGAAATTACCGGCGGCATCGAGGCTGTGCTCGGTGACCACGATCAGCCGGCCGGCAACGCCCGAGCCGGCGGGACCCGCGGCCAGGCATTCAAGGCTCTTGTTGTACGACAAATGCTTGAAATCGGGCGGCACGGGGATTGCCTCGCCGCGCGCCGTGAGGCCGTGACGCTTGACGTCGAAGCGCACGATCTTCTGCACCCGCTCGAGGCCGACATAGAATTGGCCGCCCAGCTCAGCCAGCGACTCCGCATCGAACCAGCCGCGCGCTGCGAGCGGCTTGCCGTCACCGCCCAGCATCGGCGCCATCTCCGCATCGGCGATGCCCGAAGGTTTGCCGTCGCGGTAGGTAATGCGCCCACGCAGCCAGGAGCCGTTGTCGGTGACGCTAAGGAAATGCGCGCCGTTGCCCGCCAGGTGAATGGCGGAGATGCCGCCGAAAGCGGCATTGTCGGAGGTGAGCGCGAGGCCGCCGCGAAATTCGAGCGCACCGAAGCGGGTGCGCGCGGGGTCGTGGCTATCGAAGGCCGCGATCGGCGCGGCGTCGATCGAAATGCGCGTGACCGCCCGGCTGGTGTGCAGCACGGCGGCAAGCGCGAGCGAGCCGACGACGATGAAAGCCGCGAACAGCGGGGCGACGGCAAGCCAGTGGCGGTAGCGTGGCGTCAAGCAACGCGCCTCCGCGGGCGCCGCGTCGCCGGGCGTTCGGCGACGGCGTGTTCCTCGAACAGTTCGGCCAGCTTCTCGGTCATGGCGCCGCCCAACTCCTCGGCGTCGACGATGGTGACGGCGCGGCGATAGTAGCGCGTCACATCATGGCCGATGCCGATGGCGATCAGTTCCACCGGCGAGCGCGTCTCGATTTCCTCGATCACCCAGCGCAGATGTCGCTCGAGATAATTGCCCGGATTGACCGAGAGCGTGGAGTCGTCGACCGGGGCACCGTCGGAGATCATCATCAGGATCTTGCGTTGCTCGGTGCGGGCGAGAAGGCGCTTGTGCGCCCAGTCGAGCGCCTCGCCGTCGATGTTTTCCTTGAGCAGGCCCTCGCGCATCATCAGGCCGAGATTTTTCCGCGCACGGCGCCACGGGGCATCGGCGGATTTGTAGATGATATGGCGCAGGTCGTTGAGCCGGCCCGGATTGGGCGGCTTGCCGGCGGTGAGCCAGTGCTCGCGCGATTGCCCGCCCTTCCAGGCGCGCGTGGTGAAGCCGAGGATCTCGACCTTGACGCCGCAGCGCTCCAGCGTGCGCGCCAGGATATCGGCGCAGGTGGCGGCGACGGTGATGGGACGCCCGCGCATGGAGCCGGAATTGTCGAGCAGCAGCGAGACCACCGTGTCGCGGAACTGCATGTCCTTCTCGGCCTTGAAGGAGAGCGGATGCAGCGGGTCGATGACGACGCGCGACAGCCGCGCCGGATCGAGCTGGCCTTCCTCGAGGTCGAAGTCCCAGGAGCGGTTCTGCTGCGCCATCAGCCGGCGCTGCAGCCGGTTGGCGAGCCGCGCCACCACGCCCTGCAAGTTGGAGAGCTGCTTGTCGAGATAGCCGCGCAAACGGTCGAGCTCCTCCGGCTCGCATAGCTCCTCGGCCGGTACGGTCTCGTCGAAACGGATGGTGAAGGCGCGGTAATCGGGCCCGCGCGGCTGGTTGTCGCCGAATTGGCGCGGCCGCTGCGGCTCGCCCGGGGTCTCGGCATCGCCCAGATCGGTGTCGTCGGCCATTTCGGCGCTGGGCGCGTCGGCCGCCTCGGCGGCGCTGTCGGGCATCTCTTCGGCGGAGACCTGCGTGTCCTCCATGCTGGAGCGCTGCATCTCGTCCGAATCGGCGGCTTCGCCGTCTTCGCCCGCTTCCTGCTTGCGGCGATCTTCCTCGCCTTCGTCCTCTTCGTCCTCGGAGTCGCGGCTGCGATCCTCGCCCATGTCGAGCGCGTCGAGCAGATCGTGCACGGCATCGCCGAACTGACGCTGGCTTTCGATCAGCCCGTCGAGGCGGTCTAGATCGCTGCCGGCGCGATCCTCGATCAGCGGGCGCCAGAGATCGACCAGCTTCTTGGCGGCGGGCGGCGGCGTGAGGCCGGTGAGCCGCTCGCGCACCATCAGCGCCAGCGCTTCCTCGATGGGAGCTTCGGAACGCTCGGTGATCTCGTCGAACTTGCCGCGATGAAAGCGTTCGTCGAGCATGGCGGAGAGATTCTTGGCGACGCCGTCCATGCGCCGCGCGCCGATCGCCTCGACGCGGGCCTGCTCCACCGCCTCGAACACCGCGCGCGCCTGCTGGCCGGCCGGCTGCAATCGTCGATGCAGCGCGTTGTCGTGGCAGGCGAGCCGGAGCGCGATCGAATCGGCGTGGCCGCGCACCACGGCCGCCTCCTGCTTGCCGAGCTTGCGCGGCGGCTCCGGCAGCCGCGCCTTGCCGCCCATCAGGCCCGGCCGTTCGGCGGCGAAGGAGACTTCCAAATCCGGTTTGCGCGCGAGCGCACGCATGCAGCCGGACACCGCGCGCTTGAACGGCTCGGTGGGCGATTCCTTGCCGCCGGATTTGGGTTTGATATTCGAGGCCATTGTTTCTCTCGTCGTCATTGCCGGCTTGATCCGACAATCCTTTCGTCTCGCGAAGACGATGGATGCGCGGGCCACGCCCGCGCATGACAGGTACCGTCAGCTCAGCGCCACATTCACCGCGCTTTCCGGCAATTCGACGCCGAAGCAGCGCTGATAGAACTCGGCGACGATCGGCCGCTCCAGCTCATCGCACTTGTTTAGGAAGGTGAGCCGGAAAGCGAAGCCGAGGTCGTTGAAGATATCGGAATTCTCCGCCCAGGTGATCACCGTGCGCGGGCTCATCACGGTCGAGATGTCGCCGTTCATGAAGGCGTTGCGCGTCAAATCGGCGACTCGCACCATCTTGTTGACGATGTCGCGGCCCTGCTCGTTGCGGTAATGCTTGGCCTTGGCCAGCACGATTTCCACCTCGTTGTCGTGCGGCAGATAGTTGAGCGTGGTGACGATCGACCAGCGATCCATCTGGCCCTGGTTGATCTGTTGGGTGCCGTGATAGAGGCCGCTCGTATCACCGAGGCCGACCGTGTTGGCGGTGGCGAACAATCTAAATGATGGATGAGGCTTGATCACCTTGTTCTGGTCGAGCAACGTCAGCCGGCCGGATACTTCCAGCACGCGCTGGATCACGAACATCACATCGGGGCGGCCGGCGTCGTATTCGTCGAAGCACAGCGCGATATTGTTCTTCAGCGCCCACGGCAGGATGCCGTCGCGGAATTCGGTCACCTGCGACCCGTCCTTGATGACGATGGCGTCCTTGCCGACCAGGTCGATACGGCTGATGTGGCTGTCGAGATTGACGCGCACGCAGGGCCAGTTCAGCCGCGCCGCCACCTGCTCGATATGAGTCGACTTGCCGGTACCGTGATAGCCGGTGATCATCACGCGGCGGTTCTTGGCGAAGCCGGCCAGGATGGCGAGTGTGGTGGGCCGGTCGAAACGGTAATCGGGATCGAGCTCGGGCACATGTTCGTCAGGCTGAGAATAGGCCGGCACTTCCATGTCGCTGTCGATGCCGAAAACCTGCCGGATCGACACCTTCATGTCGGGCAGGCCGGTGACTTCTTGCGTAGCGGCAGTCATTGATCCTCCATGGCTTCGGACGCCCCGAAGCCCGATACGGTCCGATTCCGAACGGTCCGGCTGAGCAGGGCAACTTAGCAGACGGGCGGGACCGGCAAAACCCGGCGGGCGCGATCACCCCTATCAATCTTTTCAATAAGATAGGTAGAGCGAGGCCTGTGCGGAAGGCGGGCCTGGGTTGTTTCCTGCGTCATTCCGAGGCCGGCGTCTACGGCTCGGCCTACGAATCTGGCGCCCAATCCAAGGCCTGGATCCATGCCATGCCCGGCCTTCGGGCGCCAAAACAACCGGTCTTAAGTGAACCCGACCGACTTCAAGTAATTGTAAGATTGAATGATCTCGACAAGCCGATCTTCGGTCGAGCGGTCGCCACCATTGGCATCTGGGTGGTGGCGTTTGACCAGTTCCTTGAACCGCATCTTGATCTGGTGGGCGGTGGCGCCGACCTCGAGGCCAAGGGTATCGAGCGCCTTGCGCTCGGCATTGCGCACCGGCCGGGTTTCCGCGCGCGCCCCCTGTTCGGCCCGCCAGCCCTCGCCGAATAGCTCGAACGGATCGCCGCGATTGCTGATGGTGCTGAAATCCGCCCGAGTCGGGCCGTTGCCGGTTCCCATCTTCCAGGTCGGGCGGTGGCCGGTGATCGCATCCTTCTGATAGGCCATCACCGCGGCATCGTTCATGCCGGCGAAGAAATTATAGGACTGATTGTATTCGCGCACATGATTAAGGCAGTAGCGCCAATATTCCTTCTCACGACCGCGCCCCTTGGGCGCACGGTGGGTGGCCTTCTCGGCGCAGCCGACCCAATCGCAAACCGGGCCGTCGGTTTTGACCCGGCGGTCCTTGTCCGGCTTGACCCGGATACTGTCGAAAAGAGGCGAGTCGAATTTCATGACCGAACACTATGCGCCGTGACCCGTGACGCCTTCAAGACTTGACAAAGCGACTTGGGTCACCAAGCCGACACAAAGCATTGACCCGCGCGCCGCCGAACCCTAAGTCGGATAGCATGCGCACCGCCGATCTGATCACAAAGAAGTTGACCGAGAGTTTGGCCCCGCAAAGCCTGAAGGTAATCGACGAATCCCAGCAGCATGAAGGCCATGCCGGATCTCGGCCTGGCGGGCAAACCCATTTCAGGGTCTATATAGTGTCGGAACTGTTTAAAGGTATGACCCGCCTGCAACGCCACCGATTAATCAACCAGACCTTGGCCGGCGAACTGGCAGGAGGCGTGCATGCGCTCGCCATCCACGCCGCCGCGCCGGGCGAGGGCGGCCTCTAAGTTTCAACCCTCCCCACGGGCAAGGGGAAGGAAACAACGCTATTTCACCTTCGCCGGCTGCTGGCGCGGCAGCGGCTGGATGCGCAGCGAGGTAATGCGGTTGCGCGCCTTGCGCAGCACGCGGAAGCGGAAGCCGTGGAAGGTGAAGCTCTGCCCGACCTCGGGGATCGATTGCGCCTCGTGAATGACGAGGCCGGCGATCGTGGTCGCCTCCTCGGCCGGCAGGTTCCATTCCATGACGCGGTTCAAATCGCGGATCGACACCGCGCCTTCCACGATCACCGAGCCGTCCGGCTGCCGGCGCACGCCCGGCATGGCGACGTCATGTTCGTCGGTGATGTCGCCGACGATCTCTTCCAGGATGTCTTCCAAGGTGACGAGTCCTTCGACCTCGCCATATTCGTCGACCACCAGCGCAAACGGCGTCTTGCGGCGACGGAAGGCTTTGAGCTGCTCGGATACCAGACGCGTATCGGGCACGAACCAGGGCGGTGTCAGCAGCGAGGCGATATCGACCTTGTCGGCGTCGCCGTCGACTGCGTGCAGCGCGCGCAGCAGATCCTTGACGTGCAGCACGCCGACGATGTTCTCCGGATTGTCGCGCCAGAACGGGATGCGTGTCACCGGCGAGGCGATCACCGCGTCGACCACTCCGGCCGGCGGGTCGTCGACCTTGAGCGTGATCATGTTGGTGCGGTGGACCATGACGTCGGAGACGACCAGTTCCGGCAGGTCGAGCACGCCGCCAAACATGTCGCGGGCGAGTTTCTCCACGCCGCCCTCGCGGTGCAGCAGGTCGACGGCGCCGCGCAGTTCCTCGCTCGCCGTCAGTACCGGCTGATTCTCGCCGACGTGCAGCCCCAAGAGCCGCAACAGCAAGCGCACCAGCAGTTCGATGCCCATCAAGACCGGGCCGAGCAGCTTGACGACCCACAGCATCGGCCGCGCCACCAAAAGCGCGATGCGGTCGGGCGCATTGAAGGCGGCGGTCTTCGGCAGCACTTCGGAGAAGATCACCACAACCGCGGTCATCCCGATGGTGGCATAGAGCACGCCGGCTTTGCCGAACCAGGCTAGCAGGACGCCGGTCGCGAGCGCGGAGGCCGCGATATTGACGGCGTTGTTGCCGAACAAGAGCGCACCGAGCAGCCGCTCGCGACTCTTGAGAAGGTGATTGACGATTGCGGCTCGACGATTGCCGTGCTTTTCCAGCCGCGCCATGCTGGCGCGCGACGAGGCAGTGAGCGCCGTCTCGCTGCCGGCGAAAAAAGCCGACAGCAGCAGACAGATGAAGACAACACCGAGAGAGAGCCAATCGTTCGTGGTCATCGCTTAAGGCATCTTGTCGGCCAGGAATGCGCGCACCTCGGCCGCATCGACGTCGTTCTCGACGAAGGCGCGGCCGATACCGCGTACCAGAATGAAGGCAAGCTTGCCGCGCTTGACCTTCTTGTCCTGCGCGATCAGGTCCATCAGCGCATCGACGCCAGGCACCCCGCCGGAAACGTCGCTCAATTGGGTGGGCAGGCCGACCGCTGCAAGATGCGCGCCGGCGCGCGTCGCCTCGGCGGGCGCGATCAGGCCCTTGCGGGCGGAGAAGTCGAAAGCCAGCGCCATGCCGAGCGCCACCGCCTCTCCATGCAGCAGCCGCTCGGAGAATCCGCAGGCCGCTTCCAGCGCATGACCGAAGGTATGGCCGAGATTGAGCAGCGCGCGCTCGCCGGTTTCGCGTTCGTCGCGCGCCACGATGCCGGCCTTGGCGCGGCAGCAGACCGCGATGGCGTGCTCGCGCGCAGGCCCGCCGGTGAAAATATCGTTTGCATTGGTCTCCAGCCAGGAGAAGAAGGCGGCATCGCCGAGCAAACCGTATTTGGCGACCTCGGCATAGCCGGCGCGGAATTCGCGCGGCGCCAGCGTGTCGAGCAGCGCGGTATCGGCGACCACCAGGATCGGCTGGTGGAAGGCGCCGATGAGGTTCTTGCCCTGCGGCGAGTTGATGCCGGTTTTGCCGCCGACCGACGAATCGACCTGCGCCAGCAGCGTGGTCGGCACCTGCACGAAGTCGAGCCCGCGCCGCACGCAGGCCGCAGCGAAGCCGGCGAGGTCGCCGATGACGCCGCCGCCGAGCGCGACGATGAGATCGCCGCGCTCGATGCGGGCGGCGATGACGGCTTCGCACACCGATTGGAAACCGGCGTAGCTCTTGGAGCCCTCGCCCGGCGCCACCACCATGCGCGCGGTCTCGATGCCGGCGCCGGCGAGCGCGGCTTCGGTCGCGGCGAGATGGTGGCGGGCGACATTGGCGTCGGTGAGGATGAAAGCGCGGGCGCCGGCGCGCAGCGCCTTGATGCCGGCGCCGAGACGGCCGATCAGCCCGCGGCCGATGATGATCTCGTAGGTGCGCGCGCCGAGCGCGACCGGCACCACGATCGGTTCGCTGGCGCGCAGCGGCGCGGTCATGACGGTTGCTCCGGCTTGGTGTCCAATTCAGCCGCGACGTCGAGGTGCCGCGCCAGCGCGGCGATGATCTCCCCGACGATCACGTCGTGCGCTTCCTCGCGCGATTGCACCACAATATCGGATTGCGCATAAAAAGGCTCGCGCAGCGGCATCAGTTCCTTCATCCGCTCGGCAAGCGGGCGGTCGCTGCGCCGCTTGGTGCGCTTCATCAGCACCTCGATATCGGCCTTGAGCCAGACCGAGACGCCCTTCTGCGCGATCAACGCGCGCGTACCCGCATCCATGACGGCGCCGCCGCCGGTGGCCAGCACCTGCGGACCAGCCTCCAAGAGCCGTGCGATCACGCGCGCCTCGCCGGCGCGGAAATAGGGTTCACCATGTTCGGCGAAAATCTCCGGTATGCTCATGCCCGCGGCGCCCTCGATCTCGCTGTCGGCGTCGACGAAGGGCACGCCGAGCCGCGCCGCCAGCCGCCGGCCGACCGACGACTTGCCGGCGCCCATCATGCCGACGAGCACGACCGAGCGCTCGCCCAGCGCCTCGACAATCGCGGCGGCGCTGGCGCTGCGCTGGTTTGGGCCGTTTTCGGCGGCTTTTTGAACGGCGCTGTTAACCATGCTAGGCTTCCAAATCGCCTGCCACGGTTCCATATACCAGCAATTGGGACAACCGCGAGAGCGGCATTGCCTCAAGCGACAGAACGTGGTGGTGAAGCGCCCTCGCCGCCGGGTAAGTGATCATGCCGAGCCTGTTCAGACTGCTGATTTCCCTAGGTCTCATCGGCGGCCTTGCCTACGGCACGGTGTTCGCGCTTGCCAATTTCGTCAAATACCAGCCGCGCGAGATCGTGGTGACGATCCCGAACAGCAAATTCCTCAAGCAACCTTGACCCGCGTGATCGCGAAAAAGGGCAACCGGCTTTCGTAACGGATCATGCGCAAGAAGCGATGCCAATGGCGCGCCGCGCTTCCGATCAGACGCTGATCGACCTGTTCCTCGACATGCTGGCGGCCGAGCGCGGCGCCGGCCTCAACACGCTGGCCGCCTATCGCAACGACCTCGCCGACCTGTCGGCGCATCTGCGCGCGGCCGGGCGCGGCATCGCCGAGGCAACCACCGACGACCTGCGCGGCTTCCTGGCAAGTTTGACCGAGCGCGGCTTCAAGGCTTCATCGCTGGCGCGACGCTTGTCGGCGCTGCGCCAGCTCTACCGCTTCCTCTATGCGGAAGGAAAACGCGCCGACGATCCTGCCGCCGTGCTGGAAGGGCCGAAGCGCGGGCGCAGCATGCCCAAGGTGCTCTCGATCGCCGAGGTCGATACGCTCCTGGCCGAGGCGCACCGCGCCGCCGCCGACACCGAACAATCGCCCGCCGCGCGTTTGCGTGCCGCGCGCCTCGCCTGCCTGCTGGAAGTGGTCTACGCCACCGGCCTGCGCGTCTCCGAACTGGTGGCGCTGCCGGCGTCTGCCGCGCGGCGCGACCAGCGCATGCTGGTGGTGCGCGGCAAGGGCGGCAGGGAGCGGCTGGTGCCGCTCAACCAGGCCGCCAAGCGCACCATGACCGAATACCTCTCGTTGCGCGCGGAAACCGGACGTGACGCGGCATCGAAATGGCTGTTTCCCTCGTTCGGAGAACAGGGCCACGTGACGCGCCAGCATTTCGCCCGCGAGCTGAAGGCGCTGGGCGCGGCTTGCGGCGTCGCCGGCGACCGCCTGTCGCCGCATGTGCTGCGCCACGCCTTCGCCAGCCACCTTTTGCATAACGGCGCCGATCTGCGGGTGGTGCAAACCCTGCTCGGCCATGCCGATATTTCAACGACGCAGATCTATACCCATGTGTTGGAGGAGCGCCTGAAGACGCTGGTGCGCGATCTGCATCCGCTCGGGGAGGCATGAGTGCATTTGGGGCCAAATCGCCCCGATTGCTTGACTTAACGGCCTCTCCACGTCAGGTCATCTCGATATTCACGCAGCCGGGAGCCCCATGCGCAGCTATCTCGACTTCGAAAAACCGGTGGCCGAGCTGGAGGCCAAGGTCGAGGAACTGCGCGCCATGGGCGAGGGCGCCGACGCCGTCGGCATCGGCGAGGAAATCAGCCGGCTGGAGGTCAAGGCCGCGGTCGCCCTCAAGGAGCTCTATGCCGAGCTCACCCCCTGGCAGAAGACGCAAGTTGCGCGCCATCCGCAGCGCCCGCACTGCCTCGACTATATCGCCGGCATGATCACCGACTTCGTGCCGCTCGCCGGCGACCGCAAATTCGGCGAGGACGAAGCTATTGTCGGCGGCTTTGGCCGCTTTCGCGGCGGTAGCATCTGCGTCATCGGCCACGAGAAGGGTTCCGATACGGAACGCCGGCTGAAGCACAATTTCGGCATGGCGCGGCCGGAGGGCTATCGCAAGGCGGTGCGGCTGATGGAGATGGCGGACCGCTTCGCCATTCCGGTGCTCACGCTGGTCGACACCGCCGGCGCCTATCCCGGCATCGGCGCCGAGGAGCGCGGCCAGGCCGAGGCCATCGCCCGCTCGACCGAAACGAGCCTCAATCTCGGCGTGCCCAATGTCGCGGTGATTCTCGGCGAGGGCGGTTCCGGCGGCGCCATCGCGCTGGCCAGCGCCAGCCGGGTGCTGATGCTGGAACACGCGATCTACAGCGTGATCTCGCCGGAAGGCGCCGCTTCCATCCTCTGGCGCGATACCACCAAGGCGCAGGACGCCGCCACCAACATGAAGATCACCGCCCAGGACATGGTGCGCTTCGGCGTGATCGACACCGTCATTCCGGAGCCGACCGGCGGCGCCCACCGCGATCCGCGCGCAGCCATCGCCGCCACCGCCGAGGCGGTCGGTCATGCCTTCGCTGAGCTGCAGGGTCTTTCCGCCGAGGCGGTGCGCCGCGAGCGGCGCGAGAAGTTCCTCGCCATGGGGCGTGGCTTGAACCGCGCCGCCGGCTGACCTAGGCTTGTCTGGCGGTCGGCCATCCCGCAGGGCCTATTTACCTTTGTTTCACCATAGGCTTAGCGCAGGGCAGGCTTTCCGCTATATGCCTTGCGGATGCCACATCTTAAGGATAACGATTGCTGAATGAGGGCCCGCCCCCTGGGGGAGTAATGCGTCCGAATCGACCCCGACTTCGTGCGCTGTTGGCGCCTGCGGTGATTGCCGCTGCGATCGCGCTTGCCGGCTGCAATGCGAGCGACATTCCCACCAATGGTCGCGCGCTGGCCCCGCTTTCCGACAAGATGATTGCGCAGATGAAAGAGAAGAACATGGACCAGGATTCGCCGATCCTCGTCCGTATCTTCAAGGAAGAGTCGGAACTCGAAGTCTGGAAGAGGAATCGCGACGGCCAATACGCGCTGCTCAAGACCTATCCGATCTGCCGCTGGTCCGGCGCGCTCGGTCCCAAGAAGAAACAAGGAGACCGCCAGGCGCCCGAAGGTTTCTACACCATCACGCCGGCGCAGATGAATCCGAATTCCAACTACTATCTCGCCTTCAACACCGGCTATCCCAACGCCTATGACCGCGCCTGGGACCGCACCGGCTCCGAGCTGATGGTGCATGGCGATTGCTCTTCAGCCGGCTGCTACGCCATGACCGACGAGCAGATCCAGGAAATCTACGCGCTGGCGCGTGACTCGTTCTTCGGCGGGCAGAAGGAATTCCAGCTCGAGGCCTTCCCGTTCCGCATGACCGCGCTGAACATGGCCAAGCACCGCAACAATCCGAACTTCGCCTTCTGGAAAATGATCAAGGAAGGCTATGACGACTTCGAGGCCACCCGCCAGGAGCCGAAGGTCGCGGTGTGCGAGAAACGATATGTGTTCGACGCGGCACCGCCGGCGAACGCCTCGCGGCCCCTGCGGTTCAGTGCGCGCGGCAAATGCCCGGTCTATCGCCTCGACCCGCAAATCGCCGATGCCGTGCTCGATTATCGCCGGCACGAGCAGATCAAGATGGCCAACTACATCGCCGACGGCGTGTCCACCGTGCCGGTACAGAAAGGCGTCGACGGCGGCATGAACCCGGTCTTCGCCAGCAAGATTGCCTCGATCGGCGCCGGTGAGAAGGTCGGCGGCGATGTCTACGACGTCGCCAGCAGCCAGGCGCCCGGCGCGCTGCCGCGCACGCCCAATCCGCCGGTGCCGCGTTCCGAACTCCAAGGCGTGTTGCCGCCCGGCGCCAAGCCGCCAACCATAGCGCAACCCGCCGCGCCGCAAGTCGCGACGCCCGCGGCGCCCGAACCGGCGCAGCCGGTCATGATGGCCAGCGTACCCATGCCCACGCCGGCGCCCTTGCCGAAGGAGGGCACGGTACCGCCGAAGTCCACCGCGGTGGCATCTTTCTTCGGCAAGCTGTTTGGCGGCCACGCGCAAGCGGCGGCTCCGCCGCCGGCGCAGCCGGTCGTGGCCGATGCCGGGAACGCCAGAAATGACACCGAACCGGTGGCGCTGCGCGGCGTAAACACCGATCTCACCGCCAAGCCGAAGCGCGCCAAGCCGGTGCGCACCGCGGCGGCGCCAGTGGCGCTACATCCGCGCGCCATCCACACCAAGCCCAGGCCGAAGGCGGTCGCGCATAACGTGCCGGAACCGGAGCGCAAGCCGCCGGTCAAACAGGCCTCCAAAGCCGCGCCACCGCCTCAAATGCGCACGGCCTATTCTGGGCCGCCCGCCCGGAAAGCCGGCTTGCTGGCCGGAGCGCAGCCGGTGGTGCCGGCCGGCTCGTTCGAGGCGCGTTGGGACGCCCTGCGCTGAACCGCCTCTCCCTTGCGGGAGCGCGCGAACTTTAGACCTCCATAAACCGAACATGCGCTATGACGGGGCATGGACTGCTTCGTCTATGTCCTCGGCACCAGCACCCGTCGCGGCCCGCTGACCTATGTCGGATGGACGCATGACGTGGCGCGGCGCCTGGCACAGCACAATGCCGGCAAGGGCGCGCGCTTCACGCGCGGGCGAACCTGGATGCTGCTGCATTGGGAACGATGCACGAGCCGCGGCCATGCCATGCGCCGCGAATGGCAGGTCAAGCGCGACCGGGCGCTGCGCAAGCGTCTGGCCGCGGCGCTGAACGCACCGTCCTGACGGCGACGGACAGCTCAACCTCAGTGCGGCTGCAACAGCCGCACCTTGCTGGCCATGGGGCCATTGTCTCCCAATTCCTCGACGTAGCTCACCTCGTCGCCGCGATGCAGATGATCGAAATCGCCGCTGAGCATGCTGTTGCGGTGGAAGTACAGAAGCGCCCCTTCCTTGCTCATCAGAAAGCCGAAGTCCTCGCCCGGCGTCATTTCCGCGACTTGCCCACGGAACTCGTGCGACGCTTCATGCCGCCGCGCCGCCTCGTGATCGGTGAGGCGGCTCTTGGTCTTGGCAAGCTGCCGTTCGGCGATGCGGAAGGCTTCGTTGATGGCATTGCGCAGGTCGGGCGCCTGGAAGCGGCGCTGCAGATGGCCCGGCTCATGCGCCACCACCACATCCTTGTGGCCGGGTACGGATATCTCGATATGGACCACCGGCGGGATGGTGCCGCGCTGATTCTGACTCTTCTGGTCGACCCGCACGCGACAACCGGTCATATGGCCGAATATCCGCTCAAGCCGGCTCACATGTCCGCGGATATCGTCCTCGGCGACGGCCGAGCTTTCGAGATTGTGGAACGCGATTTCGAGCGGCATCTGCATCACGGGCGCATCCTCCTGCTCTTCCTCCCACAGGACTAATGCCGCCGCGCCGAACTTGGTTTCGCAGATGAGGTCTGCTGCGCGCGGGACCCGGCCCCGGGCCCGGTCAAAAAGCGCCGAAAGTCCCGTTGGCGACCGCGATCAGGCGTATTTGCCGTGGCAGTGCTTGAATTTCTTGCCGGAGCCGCAGGGGCAGGGCTCGTTGCGGCCGACCTTGCCCCAACTCGTGGGATCATTCGGGTTGCGCTCGGCACTCGCCCGCGCCGCGGCATGACCGTTGCCGCCCGCCATGGCCGGCGCCAGCGGCGCACTGGCGAGCGCCATCTCGTCCTCGCCGGTCAGCGGATCGACCTTGTGCGCTTCCATGAAGGGAAGCTGCTCGACCTCATCTTCCGGCGGCTGCTGCATGACCTCGACACGCATGAGTTGGCCGGTCACCGCCTGGCGCAGATTGGCCACCATGGCCTCGAACAGCGCGAAGGCTTCCGCCTTGTACTCGTTGAGCGGGTCGCGCTGGCCGTAGCCGCGCAGGCCGATGACCTGGCGCAGATGCTCGAGCATCACCAGATGCTCGCGCCAGAGGAAATCGAGCGTCTGCAGCAGGATCGATTTCTCGACATAGCGCATGACGTCGGGGCCCCATTTGGCCACCTTGGCCGCCATCCATTCGTCGGCGCGCTGGCTGATGCGCTCCTTCACCTCTTCGTCGGCGATGCCCTCTTCCTTGGCCCAGTCCTGCACAGGCAGTTCGAGGCCCAGCACCTCATTCACCGCGGCTTCGAGGCCGGCAGTATCCCACTGCTCGGCATAGGCGTTTTCGGGGATATGCTTGGACACCAGTTCGTCGATCACCGAATGGCGCATGTCGGTGATGGTCTCGTCGACCAACTCGTCCTGCATCAGCTCAAGCCGCTGCTCGAAGATGACCTTGCGCTGGTCATTCATCACGTCGTCGTATTTGAGCAGGTTCTTGCGGATGTCGAAGTTGCGCGCCTCGACTTTCTGTTGCGCCTTTTCCAGCGCCTTGTTGATCCAGGGATGGACGATCGCCTCGTTCTCCTTGAGACCGAGCTTCTGCAGCATGCCGTCGAGCTTGTCGGAGCCGAAGATGCGCATCAGGTCGTCTTCGAGCGACAGGAAGAACTTGGAATGACCGGGGTCGCCCTGGCGGCCGGAACGGCCGCGCAACTGGTTGTCGATACGCCGGCTCTCGTGCCGCTCGGTGCCGAGCACGTAAAGGCCGCCGGCCTTGAGCGCCTTATCCTTCAGCCGCGCCACCTGCTTGCGGATCTCGTCGGCGCGCGGATCCCTGTCACGCTCGCCCCAATCCTCGATGTCGGTAATCTCCTGGCGGATGCGCATGTCGGCATTGCCGCCGAGCTGAATGTCGGTGCCGCGGCCGGCCATGTTGGTGGCGATGGTGATGGCGCCGGGAACGCCGGCCTGCGACACGATATAGGCTTCCTGCTCGTGGTAGCGGGCGTTGAGGATGGCGAAGACCTTGGTCTGGGTGGCGCCCTCGTCGCCGGAATAGAGCGCCGCGAAGGCGTTGGGGTCGGAGAAATCGTGCTGCTGCCAGCCGGCCTTGCGCAGCATTTCGGCGAGCTGCTCCGACTTCTCGATCGAGGTGGTGCCGACCAGAACCGGCTGGCCGCGCTGCTTGCAGTCCTCGATCAGCTCGATGATAGCGCGGTATTTCTCCAGCGCGCTTCGATAGACCTCGTCGTCGTCGTCGGCGCGGATCAGCGGCATGTTGGTCGGAACTTCCAACACTTCCAGGCCGTAAATATCCATGAATTCATCGGCCTCGGTGAGCGCCGTGCCGGTCATGCCGGCCAGCTTCTCGTACATGCGGAAATAGTTCTGGAAGGTGATCGAGGCGAGTGTCTGGTTTTCCGGCTGGATCGGCTGATGCTCCTTGGCCTCGAGCGCCTGGTGCAGGCCTTCCGAATAGCGCCGGCCCGGCATCATGCGGCCGGTGAACTCGTCGATGATGACGACCTCGCCGTTGCGCACGATGTAGTCCTTGTCGCGCTGGAACAGTTTGTGCGCACGCAGCGCCTGGTTGACGTGATGGACAACGGAGACGTTCTCCACGTCGTAGAGCTTGCCGCCCTTGAGCAGCTCGGCCTCGCGCAGCGCCACCTCCATCTTTTCCATGCCGGCCTCGGTCATGGTGACGGTGCGCTGCTTCTCGTCGACCTCGTAGTCGCCCTTGTCGAGCTTGGGGATGTAGGTGTCGATGGTGTTGTAGAATTCGGAGCGGTCATCGAGCGGACCGGAGATGATCAGCGGCGTGCGCGCTTCGTCGATCAGGATCGAGTCCACTTCGTCGACGATGGCATAGATGTGACCGCGCTGGACCATGTCCTCCATGCGGTACTTCATATTGTCGCGCAGATAGTCGAAGCCGAGCTCGTTATTGGTGCCGTAGGTGACATCGCGGTCGTACTGCGCCTTGCGTTCCTCGTCGTCGAGCCCGTGCACGATGGTGCCGACGGTCAGGCCAAGGAATTTGTAGATCTGGCCCATCCATTCGGCGTCGCGGCTGGCGAGATAATCGTTGACGGTGACGACATGGACGCCGCGCCCGGTGAGCGCGTTGAGATAGACCGGCAGCGTCGCGACCAGCGTCTTGCCTTCGCCGGTCTTCATCTCGGCGATCTTGCCCTCGTGCAGCACCATGCCGCCGATGAGCTGGACGTCGAAATGGCGCTGGCCGAGGGTGCGCTTGGCCGCCTCGCGTACGGTGGCGAAGGCCGGCACCAGGATGTCGTCGAGCGATTTGCCCTCGGCAATCTGCTTCTTGAACTCGTCGGTGCGCGCGCGCAACGCCTCGTCGGAAAGGGCGACGAGCTCGGGCTCCATGGCATTGATGGCGGCCACGCGCGGCTGGTAGCTGCGAATCTGCCGGTCGTTGGCGGAGCCGAACAGCTTACGGGCGACGGCGCCGATCATGAGGAACTCCTAATTGACGGCAGCGGGCTCTTTACCACGCCGCCACGGCCGGACTTTGCTTCCGGCACTCCGGAATGCGGCTGTTTTCGGGCAAAATCGACGCGGGACGCGTTGCCAGCCGAGGTTAAGCGAGAGATAGGAGGGGGTCGAATTATTGTCAATCGGCGGCTTGCCACGGGCTTAAGACGGCCCGCGCTCACGCGGACGTTAAGGTTTCGCGGCCGGACGCCATTGCAAAGCCATGGTTGTTGGGTGACAAGGGCGCCGCCTGCCCGCAGGGGCGGGCCAAACCTCGTTCCAAGGACATGGCCATGACCCTCCCGCTCCTCGCCCGCCGGTCTCTAGCGGCCGGTTTTGCCGGCCTTCTGGCGCTGCTCCTGGCCGGCGGCGGCCTGCTGCACGCCGAAGACGCCGCCAAGGACCCGGTCGTGGCCAAAGTCAACGGCACCGAAATCCACCAGAGCGACCTCGCCCTCGCGGAGGAGGAAGCCGGCCAGATTCCGCCCATGTCGGCGGACGCCAAGAAAGATTACCTGGTGCAGTTCACGGCGGACATGATCCTGTTGTCGCAGGCTGCAGAGGCCAAGAAGATCGGCGACAGCGCCGATTTCAAGCGCCGGATGGCATTCGCCCGCCAGAAGCTGCTGATGTCGGACTTGCTGGCCTCGGTAGGCAAGGCGGCGGTGACCGACGCGGAGATGCACAAGGTCTATGACGAGGCGGTCAAGGAGATGGGGCAGGAGAAGGAAGTGCATGCCCGCCACATCCTGATCCGCGCCAAGGCTGGCGACGAAAAGGCAAGCGCGGCTGCGAAGGCCAAGATCGAGGCGATCATCGCGCGGCTGAAGAAGGGCGAGGACTTCGCCACCGTCGCCAAGGAAACCACCGAGGACCCCTCGGGCAAGAGCAATGGCGGTGATCTCGGCTATTTCACCAAGGACCAGATGGTGCCGGACTTCTCCAAGGTCGCCTTCGCGCTGAAAAAGGGCGAAATCTCTGGGCCGGTGAAGACCGAGTTCGGCTGGCACGTGATCAAGGTCGAGGACAGCCGCACCAAGCCGCCGCCGAAGTTCGGCGAGGTCAAGGCGCAGATCCAGAATTACGTGATGCGCAAGGCGCAGGCGGACCTGGTGACGAAGCTGCGGGCGCAGGCGAAGATCGAGAAGTTCTACAAGACGGCGGAGGAGACGAAGCCGGAGGAGAAGAAGGACGCGCCGGCAAAGCAGGAGAAGAAGGACGCTCCGGCGAAGTAGTAAAATCGATCGGTCGCATCAATCGAATTCGTCATGGCCGGGCTTGTCCCGGCCATTGGCGTATTTTAAGGGTTCGCCAGCCGCGACGCCGCTCCACACCGTTCACCCTGAGCTACGAGCAAAGCAAACGCTGCGCGGCCACCTCAGGATGACGGCGAAAGGCCGCGGATGAGCACACCAGTCTCCCCCCTCGCCCCCAAGCACGTGCCCGACCTGCCGGCGATCGCCGGCGTGCGGCTGTCGACCGCCGCCGCCGGCATCCGCTATGCCGGGCGCACCGACGTCCTCCTGGCGCTGTTTGACCCCGGCACCACGGTCGCCGGCGTGTTCACCCGCTCGAAATGCCCCTCGGCGCCGGTCGAATGGTGCCGTTCCCGCCTCAAGTCCGGCAAATCGAAAGGAAATTTGGCGCGGGCGCTGGTGGTGAATTCCGGCAATGCCAACGCCTTCACCGGCAAGAGCGGACGGGCGGCGACCAAGCTCACCGCCGACATTGCCGCTAAGGCGGCGGGCTGCAAGGCAGCCGACGTCTTCATCGCCTCCACCGGCGTCATCGGCGAGCCGCTCGACGCCAGCAAATTCGGAACGGTGATGGACGCCCTGGTGGCACAGGCGCGGCCGGGCGACTTCCTTGCCGCCGCGCGGGCGATCATGACCACCGACACCTTTCCGAAAGTGGCGACAGCGAGCGCCCGCATCGGCAAGGCCAAGGTCGCCATCAACGGCATCGCCAAGGGCGCCGGCATGATCGCGCCGGACATGGCGACGATGCTGTCTTTCGTCTTTACCGACGCGGCCATCGCCGCCCCGGCGCTGCAGGCGCTGCTCAAGGAGGGCGTCGCCGATACCTTCAACGCGGTCACCATCGACGGCGACACCTCGACTTCCGACACGCTGATGGCCTTCGCCACCGGCGCGGCGCCCGGCTGCCCGCGCATCGCCCGCGCCAGCGACCCGCGTCTGCGCGCCTTCAAGAGGGCGCTTCTGCAAGTGCTCGCCAATCTCGCCGAGCAGGTGGCCCGCGACGGCGAGGGCGCGCGCAAGCTGGTGGAAATCGTGGTGGAAGGCGCGGTATCCAAGCCCTCGGCGCGCCGCATCGCGCTGTCGATCGCCAATTCGCCGTTGGTCAAGACGGCAATCGCCGGCGAGGACGCCAATTGGGGGCGCGTGGTCATGGCCGTCGGCAAGGCCGGCGAGCCGGCCGATCGCGACAAATTGACCATCTGGTTCGGCGGCATCCGCGTCGCCCACAAGGGCGCGCGCGATCCCGCCTATGACGAGGCCGAGGTCGGCGCGGTGATGAAGAAGCCCGAAATCAGCCTGAAAGTGGCGCTCGGGCTCGGCCGCGGCCGCGATCGCGTACTCACCTGCGACCTCACCAAGGACTATGTCGCCATCAATGGCGATTACCGGTCGTAACGCTTTGTTAACCCCCTGGCCCGGGGCGGGCGCGGGTCTAGCATCTGCGGAATGAGCCGTTAACCGACCTTCCCTAGGCTTGCGGAGTGCCGGGCCGTGAATGCGAAACTGGTTCTTGTCGCCGCCTGCGCACTCATCGACGCCGATGGGCGCGTCCTGCTCGCGCAGCGCCCGGAAGGCAAATCGATGGCGGGCCTGTGGGAATTTCCCGGCGGCAAGATCGAGCGCGGCGAGCGGCCGGAACAAAGTTTGATCCGCGAGTTGAAGGAGGAACTGGGAATCTCCGTTAGCGAGGCCTGTCTCGCGCCGCTTACTTTCGCGAGCCATGCCTATCCCGACTTTCACCTGCTGATGCCGCTCTATGTGTGCCGGCGCTGGGAGGGGACGGTCACCGCGACGGAAGGACAAGAGCTCGCCTGGGTAAGGCCGAACCGGCTACGGGACTATGCGATGCCGCCCGCCGACGTGCCGCTGATCTCGCACCTGATGGCGCTGCTTTAGCTTCTCAATTTGAACAGGGGCGATATCATGCGACGCGGCAAATTCCTTGCTGAGATCCTTCGCCTCCTGCGCGACAACAGCGGCGCGACAGCCATCGAATACGCATTGATCGCCGCCGGCATCAGCGTCGCGATCATCGGCGGCGTGACGTCGCTCGGGTCGACCGTCAATTCGGTGTTCTATCAGAAGCTGACTGTGGTCATTAACGGCTCGGGAAGCTGATCATCCGGCCGCTTCACGCCGGACTAAGATTCCGATGCTGACTTGAAGGCGAACCGCCTTCATCCCCGCCCGGCCTTCTCTCCAGTCGATATTTCGTCGGTGCCGCGCGCGCCGGCCAGCCGCTGCGTCACCGAGCCGGGCCGCAGCGGCTCTTTTTGCGCGCCAGTCACCCGGCGTCTTGCGGAACGACGGTAAATTGGTCCGGCCGAGGGAATCTAGGCGGCCTTCTTGTGCTCGTGTATGAAAGCGAGAGAACTGGAAATCGCAACGAGGGCTTCTTGAGCGGAATCTGCGGCATCGTTCGCATCGACGGAAAGGCGGTCGATGCGCGCGATCTAGACCGCCAAGTCAAGCGATTGGAGCATTTGGGGCCCGATCGCGTCGGGCGCTGGCGCCAAGGGCCCGCGGCAATGGCGCATCTGATGATGCGCATCACGCGCGAGGATTCGTCCGACGCCCAACCGTTGACGCGTGGCGCGCTGAGCCTCGTCGCCGACGTCCGCCTCGACAACCGCGAAGACCTCGCGCAAGCGCTGACAATCGACGCCGGTGCGCTTGCCGCCATGTCCGACAGCGCGCTGCTGTTCGAGGCCTATGGCCGATGGGGCGCCGATTGCGTCGACCGCCTCGTCGGCGATTTCGCATTCGCCGTCTGGGATGGCGTCAGCAAGACGCTCACGCTGGCGCGCGATCACATGGGCCAGCGCCGCATCTTCTATCATCAGGGCGATGGATTTTTCTCTTTCGCATCGGAGATCAAGGGATTATGGGCGCTGCCCGAGGTGCCGCGCGTGCTCCTTGAAGAAAGCCTCGCGCGGCATTTTCTGTTCGAGGATAACCAGGACCCCGGCGCGACCCTGTTCGAAGGCATTCGGGGAGTCGCGGGCGGCCGGATCGCCACTTTGGCCGCCGATGGAAGCCTGTCGACGCGATGCTATTGGGAACCGCACGCCGATCCAATCCATGTCGGGCGCGACGAGGCCTATTACGTCGAGACCTATCGAAAGGTGCTTGCGGAAGCGGTGGCCTGCCGGTTGCGGCGCACGATCGCGCCGGCGGGACTGATGATGGGCGCCGGTTTCGATTCGGGCGGCATCTGCGCGGTCGCCGGAGCGGTGTTGGCCGCCAAGGGGCAGAAGCTGGTCACCGTGTCGTCGGTGATGCCCGAGAGTTACCAAGGCACGATCCGCGACGTGCGACCGTGGGCAGAGACGTTCCGGCGCCACATGCCGCATTTGGACCTGCGTTACGTCACGCTGGAAGGCCTCGACACGCTCACCTTCATGGAGGACGGCTTCCTTGGGTGCGACAATCGTCACGGCGCCATGCATTATGGCGCGCGCGCGATCTTGCAGGAGGTTCGACGGGCGGGCGCCCGCGTGGTGATGGACGGGCACGGCGGCAACTATACGCTCAATCCGCTGTTCCAAGACTTATTGCCGGCGTTGCTGTTCAAGGGCCAATTCGGCCGCTTCCTTGCTGAGTTCAGCGCCAGGCGCCGGCATTTGCGGCAAACACGGCTTCAGAGCCTGCGCCACAATGTCATCATGCCGATGCTGCCGCGCCGATTGACGCGCATCCTGGTCGGGCGACGCTTTGGATTGGCCTGGTCCGGCCCGACCATGCCGCTCGCTCGCGCCGTCCTCAAGACGCGAAGCCGCGGCGAAATGGGTGACCGTGTCGCACGTTGGTCACGCGGATCGCACAAGCAGGCGATGGAGAGGGTCCAGCATCTCCAGCAAGGCTATCCCGCGCAGGCCTATTCGATTCACGCGGCACAATTTGGCCTGGAATTCACACAGCCCTTTCATGACAAGCGAGTTGTGGAATTTGCCCTGGCAGTCCCCGAAGACTTATACAGCAAGAACGGCAAGACGCGCCATCTCGCGCGGACCGCGCTGAAAGACCTCTACCCTCCCGAATTCGCGGATCGTCCAAGTCTCAACTACAGTATGGTGCCCGACTTCCTGGCCATGTCGAAGCGGGTGGAGCCGCGTATGCTTGCCGAAATTGACCGCATGGAACGCGGCGGCCATCTAACAAAATATTTCGACTTTCCCCGAATGCGAAAAATGTTGACGCGGCGCGGGATCGATCAGCATGCCTCCGGCAACGAACTCGATACGCGACAGGCACATACCGCGTTTCTGGTCACGCGCTACATCGAATGGTTCGCAGGGCGGAACAATTAAGGCATAGGCCGCGGATGATCGAAGCCAAGACCCGATGTCGCCAATTCGGCCGACGGCCTAACAGGTCGTTGAAAAAGTCCTTCGCCGTCATTCTGGACGCCGCCAACGGGTCCGCGCGAAGCGCGGCCCGTTGGGCGCGCGCCGGAATGACCTGAAATACTTTTTCAGCAGCCTGCTAATGGCTCTTGTCGTCCGGCGGCGAGACAGGCTCGTCTCACGAGGCCACGGGTCCGATGACCGTTGTGCCGCTGCCGTGGTGTTCGACCGGACTGACGAAGGACTGGGTGCCCGTCAACGGAACGGTTGCCAAAATGACCTTGGGCTCCGACCATTTCAGCTTCGATCCCCCCTCTTGAGAGGGAAAGTTCTCGTCCGGGGGCTCGAGCATTTTTTCGTCGCCCTTGTTCACAGCATTTCGATTCAATGATGTGATTCAACTCAACCACTGTCAACGTCTTGTTGGGCGCAAGTGTCGAGAGCGATCTCATTTCAGACTCCGTTGGTGTTACGCGTCCGACAACGAGACGGTTGAAGGTTACCGCCAGGGAGATTCCACGGCTTTCGCCGGTAACGGAGTCGTCAATCGGGTTCTGTATCAACTTGTCCTAATGGGTCCGCCCGGCTTTTCTCCCGCCGAATGCTCCTTGGTGCCGAGCGCGTCGGCGAGCCGGCGCGAAGCCGAGCCGGGCCTGAGCGGCTTCTGCTGGCTCTCATGCGGCACCCAGCCGGACAGCCAGACGATCTCGAAACTCGCGCGCAGGCGCCCATCCGGATCGGCGAAGCGCCGCGCATAAATTTCCGCCATGCGCGCCAGCGTGGCGCGTTTGAGCGGCGTGCGCCGCCGTTCGGTGAGCACGTTGGTGGCGCCCATGTGGCGCAAGTCGCGCATCAAGGCGAAGGCCGAGGCATAGCGAACGGTCAACCGGTCGCTGTCGACCACCGGCAGCGCGAAGCCGGCGCGCTGCAACAGCGCGCCCAGCTCGCGCACTTCGCCGAACGGCGCGACGCGCGGAGACATCCCGCCCTCGACCTCGCTTTCCGCCATGGCGAAGGCCTCGCGCAGCTCGGCGAGTGAATTGCCGCCGATCAGCGCGGCCATGAACAAGCCGTCCGGCTTGAGCGCGCGGCGGATCTGGATCAGCGCGCCCGGCAGATCGTTGACGAATTGCAGCGACAAGGCCGAGACGACGAGATCGAGCATGCCGTCGGCGAAGGGCAGCGCCTCCTCGTCGGCGGCGACGCGGGGAAAATCCGCATCGAGCAGCGGGGCGTCAGCTTCGGCGGCCAGAATGGTGCCGACATTTTCCTTGTCAGCGAGCGCGCGGCGCAGCGCATCGGTCGGCGTGCCGAGGTCGACCACGCGCTCGAAACGGCGCAGCACCACGCCAATGCGCTCCGCGAGATCCGCCGCGACCTGGTCGAGCAGAAAGGTCTCCGGCCCGAGTGCGCGGGCGCGCTCCCGACGCCGGCGCAGGAGTTGGCGGTCGAAGAGAACGGGACCCGGCATCAGCCTCACCGCGATGGCCTGGCTCCGCTTGTGGCGCCAGGCAGAGGACATCTCTAGACCAATCTAAGCGCAAATTCCCCCTCCCCAACCCTCCCGCGTAAAACCCCATCTCGTCATTCCGGGAGGCCGCGAAGCGGCGGGCCCGGAATGACGAGGGGGGTAGAAAGCGGCCTTCCACACATATTGAGACAAAACGTGGGGCCAGCTAGCGTTGCGCGATGCTGGACGAGACGACGACCATAGCCGAAACGCCACGCCTTTCCCGCGCGCTCAACCCCCTGCGCGCCGGGTTGCGGCTGGCGCTCGACCTCGCCCTGCCGCCGCTTTGCCCGTCCTGCCGCGAGCCGCTGGGCGACGGCGCCGGCCTGTGCGCGGCCTGCTGGTCGAAGCTGTCGTTGATCGAACCGCCTTATTGCGCCCGTCTCGGCATCCCTTTCACCTACGATCCCGGGCCGGGTTTGCTGTCGATGGAGGCGATCGCCAATCCGCCGGCCTACGACCGGGCGCGCGCGACGGTGCGCTACGACGATGTCGCGCGCGCGCTGGTGCATCGGTTCAAATACGGCGACCGGCTCGATCTCGCGCCGATGATGGGACGCTGGATGGCGCGCGCCGGCAGCGAATTGCTGGCCGGCGCCGACGCGCTGATCCCCGTGCCATTGCACTGGCGTCGGTTGTGGGCGCGGCGCTTCAACCAATCGGCGGCGCTCGCCGGCGCGATCTCGACCCTCGGCGGTCCGCCGGTGCTGCACGATGTGCTCAAACGGGTGCGCGCCACCCCACAACAGGTCGGCCTCAACAAGGACGAACGGGCGGAAAACGTGCAAGGCGCGTTCAAAGTGCCGCCGGAGCGCAAGGCCGAGATCGCCGGCCAGCGGCTGGTGCTGATCGACGACGTGCTCACCTCGGGCGCCACGGTCGACGCCTGCGCCCGCGCCCTGTTGCGGGCCGGGGCTGCCCATGTCGACGTGCTGGTCTTCGCCCGGGTTGTTGCGCCGGTGCGCAGCCCCATATAACCAGGGCCGAAATACGGACATCCCATGCCGCCCGTCGAAATCTACACCACCCGTTTCTGCCCCTATTGCCACGCCGCCAAGGCGTTGCTCAAACGCAAGGGCGTGAGCTTCAGCGAGATCGACGTCGGGCGCGACTGGGACCGGCGCGCCGAGATGGTGCAGCGCGCCAATGGCCGCAGCACCGTGCCGCAGATCTTCATCGGCGCCACCCATGTCGGCGGCTGCGACGACCTGCATGCGCTGGAGGACGAGGGCAAGCTCGACGCCTTGCTCGCGGACGAAGGACAGAACGCATGAGTGCCGGCAGCTTCAAAGCCGCGATGATCCAGATGCGTGCGGGACTCGCGCCCGCCGCCAACCTCGACGCGGCGGTGCGGCTGATCGGCGAGGCCAAGAGCGCCGGCGCCAATTATGTGCAGACGCCGGAGATGACGAACCTCCTGGCGGCCAAGCGCGAACAGCTCTTCGCCACCATCGTCGCCGAGGACGCCGACAATACGCTGGCGACACTGCGCGAGCTCGCGCGCAAGCTTTCGCTCCACATCCATGTCGGCTCGCTGGCGGTCAAGCTCTCGCACGAGCGCGCCGCCAACCGGTCGCTGCTGATCGCGCCAAACGGCGAGATCGTCGCCCGTTACGACAAGATCCACATGTTCGACGTCGATCTCGCCAATGGCGAAAGCTATCGCGAGTCGAACAGCTACCGCGCGGGCGAGAGCGCGACGCTTGCAGACCTGCCCTGGGGCCGGCTCGGCCTGACGGTGTGCTACGACCTGCGCTTCCCCGCGCTCTATCGCGCGCTGGCGGAAGCCGGCGCGACGCTGCTTGCCGTCCCCTCCGCCTTCACCAAGCAGACCGGCGAGGCGCATTGGCACGTGCTGCTGCGCGCGCGCGCCATCGAGAACGGCTGCTTCGTGTTCGCCGCCGCGCAGGGCGGCAAGCACGATAGCGGGCGCGAGACCTATGGCCATTCCCTCATCGTCGATCCCTGGGGCCGCATCCTGGCGGAAGGCGGCGACGAGCCGGGCGTGGTGATGGCCGAGATCGACATGAGTGAAGTGGCCAAGGCACGCGGGCGCATCCCCTCGCTCGAGCACGGCCGCCGCTTCGAAATCGTCGAGCCCCTTGCGGAACCGACGCATCTGCACGTGGTGCGGGGGGCGGAATGATCCGGTATTCGCTCGTCTGCGCCAAAGGCCACGAATTCGAAAGCTGGTTCGCCGACTCGGTCGCCTTCGACCGGCAGGCCAAGCGCAAGCTGGTCGCCTGCCCGCATTGCGGCTCGGCCAAGGTCGAAAAAGCGATCATGGCGCCGCGCCTGTCGGGCACGCGCAAGCGCGCCATGCCGATCGCCGCGCCGGAGTCGCCGCAGACCGAAGCGCCGGCGGAAGCGCCGGTGGGTCCCGAGCGCGCGCCGGTGGCGATGATCTCGCCGCAGGAACAGGCGTTCCGCGCCAAGCTCAAGGAGCTGCGCGATCATCTCACCAAGAACGCCGACGACGTGGGCGCCAAGTTTCCCGAGGAAGCGCGCAAGATGCATTACGGCGAGACCGAGCACCGCTCGATCTATGGCGTCGCCTCGGCCGAGGACGCCAAGGAGCTGGCCGAGGAAGGCATCGAGTTTCATCCGCTGCCGTCGCTGCCGGACGAGCGGAATTAACCCTCCGACGTCATTCCGGGGCGCGGTTCACGACGGCGAACCCGGAATCCATAACCCCGGTCTGTGAATTTGGATTCCGGGCTCGCTCGCTTTGCTCGCGCCCCGGAATGACGAGGGTGGTCAATACGCCCACACCAGCAGCGCCACCCCCACGACGACCAGAACGATGCCGGCGATTTCGCGCCGCGTGGTCGGCTGCTTGAAGACGAAGTGCGTCACCCCTTGCGCGAACAGCACCTCGACCAGCGCCAGCGTGCGCACATTGGCAGCCGAGGTGATGGCAAAGCCGAGGAACCAGAATTCGGACGCGAAGGCGCCCATGAAGCCGGCGAACACCGACGGCTTCCAGGCCTTGGCGATGGCCTTGAGCACACCGGGATCGCGCACAGCCAGATAGGCGGTCAGCAGTGCCGCCTGCATCACCAGCCCGACCGCCAGCGTGAACGTCGCCGCCATGACGAAATGCGGCAGATGCAGCGACAGGATGGCGCCGCGATAGCCGATCGCCGACAGCGCGAACAGCCCGCCGGATAACAGTCCGATCGCGGTCGAACGCGCGCTGCCGGCCTGTCCCGCGCCCGGCTTGAGCGAAATGACGATGACGCCGGCGGTGGCGATCAGGATCGCGGCGGCGGCCCAGGGCGTGACCTTGTCGCCGAGGAAGATCAGCCCGAACAGCGCCACCTGCACCGGCTCGGTCTTGATGAAGGCATAGGCGACCACGAAGGAGCGCTGCCCCATCACCGCCAGCATGGTCGCGGTGGCAGCGATCTGCATCAGCGAGCCGCCGATCACCCAGGGCCAGAACACGCCGGGCGGATGCGGCAGGCCGAAGCCGGCTACCAGCATGACGCCGGGCAGGAAAATCAAGGCGAAGGGAAAGCCGAACAGGAAGCGCACATGGGTGGCGCCGACGGTGCCGAGGCTCGCCGTCAGTTCGCGCTGCATGGCATTGCGCGCGGTCTGCGCCGCCGCTGCGATCAGGGTGAAGACGGCCCAGAGCATGGAATGGTTTTCGCGGGTGACTGAATCTGCGCGCTTTGATGTCGTCGCGGGCGAGCGGAGCGAGGCCCGGGACCCCTACACCGCAGTCTATCGAAAGGGTACGGTGTATGGGTCCCCGCCGTCGCGGGGACGACGGATCAGGCCGCGGCGGCTTTGATTTCCGCCGCCTCGGGAAACTCGGTGACCGTGCCCTGCTCGTTGTCAATGAGCAGGAACAGGTCGAAATAACGGATGGTCGGTGCACCGCCGGTGCGCTTGATCACCGACTGCCGCCAGGCCTCGTCATGCGCGCGCTGCGCCGCCTCGACCGACGGCCAGATGTAGACGCCGGCGCCGGTCTTGCCGTCGAGTTCGAGCAGGAAATGCTTGCGCTTGAGTTCGGTGTTGGCCCGCCATTTGGGGATGACGTTCCGCGCCTCTTCCGCCACTTGTTGCCGCGTCCAGCCCTTCGGCGAATTGAATTCGACCAGTTCGAGGATCATGTCAGCGTCCCTTCGATTTTTCCTGCGCGCGATCTTATCCGAAATCCGGTTCCCATCCCCGAGCGCGTCGAGGACAGGCTTTTTCGGGATCACGCGCTGTCGCGTGCCGCCACCAGCATGTAATTGACATCCATGTCGGACGACAATTGCCAGCGATCGGCGAAGAGATTGTAGACGACGCCGCGCTCGCCCGTCACCCGCAGGCCGGCATTTTCGATCGCGGTTTCCAGTTCGCGCGGGGTGATGAATTTGTCCCATTGATGCGTGCCGCGCGGCAGCCAGCGCAGCACATATTCGGCGCCGACGATGGCGAGCGCGAAACTCTTGAGCGTGCGGTTGAGCGTGGCGGCGAACATCAACCCGCCCGGCTTGACCATGCCGGCGCAGGTCGCGACGAACAGGTCGACATCGACGACGTGCTCGACCACCTCCATGGCCAATACCACGTCGAAGCGCTCGCCGGCCTCCGCCAATTCTTCGGCGGTGGTGGCGCGATAGTCCACTTTAAGTCCGCTCTTTTCGGCATGGCCGCTGGCGATCGCGATATTTTCCTCTGAAGGGTCGGCTCCGACCATCGTGGCGCCGAGCCGCGCCAGTGGCTCCGACAGAATGCCGCCACCGCAGCCGATGTCGAGGATGCGCAAGCCACTCAGGCAGTCGACCTTCTTCGGGTCGCGGGAAAACTGCGCCGCGGCCTGGTCGCGGATATAGGCGAGCCGCACCGGATTGAACTTGTGCAGCGACGCCATCGGCCCGCGCGGATCCCACCAGTCGGCGCCGAGGCGGCCGAAGCGCTCGACCTCCGCCGCGTCGACCGTGGATGCGCGTTCGCTCCGTGCCATAACCTGTCCTTCTTTACGCTAGCGCGCCGTAACGTGGTTGCGGAATTGCAGCGGCGCCTCGAGGTTGAACAAGGGCTCGATGCCGGTGCCGGTCCCGCGGATGGTGACGTTACCGAAGTCGAGCAGCCGTCCCAGGATCGTCTGGTCGACGTCAACGCTCTCCACCTTGTCCATATTCATCTCGACCGTGTGCCGGCGGATCAGCCCACGCTTGTAGACGATGCGGCGGTCGGTCACGTCGATCTCCGTGGTCCAGCGCTTGATCCAGGCTGAGATGCCGGCCAGCAACCCGACCAGGGCGCAGATACCAGCAACCAACGACCAGTTCATGCCGCTGCGCGAACCGGCGCCATGCACCAGCGCCGCCACCGCCACCACCAGCATGATCGCCGCCGGCAGGTAAATAATCCAATGGATGCGGCTGCGGTACACCAGCCGCTCGCCCGGCTGCAGGATCCGATCGATATAACGCATGGCTGCATCCCGGATGGCGGCATGGGGGCCAATATTGCAGTCCGCCAACCCCGCCGGTATGTATACGCGCCTTTTCGGGCCGGCGCTCGGGGGAAGCCCTGCGCCGGCCGCTTGTTAGCGGTTTTTGCTCGTTCCGGGAACGTCGATGGCGCGACTTGTCATGAAATTCGGCGGAACGTCGGTCGCCGACCTCGACCGCATCCGCAATGTGGCGCGCCACGTCAAGCGTGAGGTCGAGGCTGGCCACGAGGTGGCGGTGGTGGTTTCGGCCATGGCCGGGGTGACCAACCAGCTCGTCGCCTGGTGCCGCGATGCCGCCGTGCTGCACGATGCGCGCGAATACGACGCGGTGGTGGCCACCGGCGAAGAGGTCACCGCCGGGCTCTTGGCCATCGTACTGGAAGGCATGGGGGTCAACGCCCGCTCCTGGCAGGGCTGGCAACTGCCGATCCTCACCGACAACGCGCATGGCGCCGCCCGCATCCTCGACATCAACGGCGCCGAGCTGATCCGCCGCTTCAAGGAGATGAGCCAGGTGGCGGTGATCGCCGGCTTCCAGGGCCTCTACAAGGAGACCGGCCGCATCACCACGCTCGGCCGCGGCGGCTCAGACACCTCGGCCGTGGCGGTCGCCGCCGCCATCAAGGCCGAGCGCTGCGACATCTATACCGACGTCGACGGCGTCTACACCACCGACCCGCGCGTGGTGCCGAAGGCGCGGCGGCTCGACAAGGTGGCCTTCGAGGAGATGCTGGAGCTCGCCTCGCTCGGCGCCAAGGTCCTGCAGGTGCGCTCGGTCGAGCTCGGCATGTTGCATAATGTCCGCATCTTCGTGCGTTCCAGCTTCGTGAAGCCGGAGGACATCGACCCGCACCAGACGCCCCCCGGCACGCTCATCTGCGACGAGAGTGAGATCATGGAACAGCAAACCGTCACTGGCATCGCCTTCTCCAAGGACGAGGCGCAGATCTCGATCCGCCGGGTGCAGGACAAACCCGGAGTGGCCGCCGCGATCTTCGGCCCGCTCGCCGACGCCAATATCAATGTCGACATGATCGTGCAGAACGTCTCGGCCGACGGGGCCACCACCGACCTTACCTTCACGGTGCCCTCCGCCGATTACGAGCGCGCCATGGCCACCGTCAACAAGGCCAAGGCCACGATCGGCTTCGACCGGCTGGACGGGGCGACCGACGTCGCCAAGATCTCGGTCATCGGCATCGGCATGCGCAGCCATGCCGGCGTCGCCGCCCAGGCGTTCAAAGCGCTGTCGGAGCGCAACATCAATATCCGCGCCATCACCACCTCGGAGATCAAGTTCTCGGTGCTGATCGACGCCGCCTATACCGAACTCGCGGTGCGCACGCTGCACTCGCTCTACGGGCTCGACAAGGCGTAAAGGCAAGTCCCCGCTTGTCGCGGGCGCGGCCGGATGCGACAAACCGCTCGCATCAATCGGGAGGAATAGAGCCCATGCGTGTCGTCGCGCTCGAAGAGCATTTCACCGTACCGGCGCTGGTCAAGCGCATCGATCCGGCCGTCGTCAAAGCGCGCGGTTTCATTCCGCGAAACGCCCCGGCCGGGCGGCCCGGTCCGATGGATCTCGCGCCGGAGATCGGCGAAATCCGGCTCAAGTCGATGGACGAGACCGGTATCACGCTGCAGATCCTCTCCAATACCGGCCCCGGTCCCGACCTGGTGCCGGGCGCCGACGGCGTCGCCATGGCGCGCGAGATCAACGACTATCTGGCGGAAGCGGTGGCGCGCCATCCGGGGCGCCTGGCTGGTTTCGGCGCGCTGCCCTTGCAGAGCCCGGAGGCCTGCGCGGCCGAGCTCACGCGCTGCGTCAAGGAGCTGGGCTTCCCCGGCGTGCTCGTCAACGGCACCACCGAAGGGCGCTTCCTCGATCACCCGAGCTATGACGAGCTGTTGGCGGCGGCAATCGAGCTCGACGTGCCGATTTACATCCATCCGCACATTCCGCCGGCGCCGGTCCGCGAGGCCTATTATTCCGGCCTCGAACCGGGTGCCTCCCGCGTGCTGTCGACCGCCGCCTGGGGCTGGCATTCGGAGACGGCGATCCACGTCCTGCGCATGGTGCTCGCCGGCACGCTCGACAAGCATCCCAAGCTCAAGATCATCATCGGCCACATGGGCGAGATGCTGCCCATGATGCTGGCGCGCATCGACGCTGTCTCCGCGCTCGACATCGACCACCTGCAACGGCCGATCAGCAAGCAGATCCTCGACCAGGTCTGGATCACCACCAGCGGCATCTTCACCGAGCCGCCGCTCCTGGCGGCGCTCATGACCTTCGGCATCGACCGCATCATGTTCTCGGTCGATTACCCCTATGCGCCCAATCAGGCCGGCCGCCGCTTCCTCGACCGTATCTCGCTGCCCCCGGCCGACATGGCCAAGCTCTGCCACGGCAACGCGGACGCGCTGCTGAAGCTGAAGGCCTAGCGGTCAGGCACCTTTAGCCCGGGCGAGCTGCAGCGTAACCCGGCGGGCGCCGCCCCGGATGTCGATTCGCTCTATCCGGGCTTCGAAACCTGGACTGGGTTCGCGAGCTTCGCTCGCGTCCGGGAATGATCTGCATTGGACGCAGGGGAGCCGGAGATTGGCTTGCCCCTTGCATGGGCCAGCGGCTATAGCCTGACGGAGATGGCGGCCGCGGGACCACGATTCGACGGTCGCACTTCGTCCAAGATCGGGCCGTAGACGAGGCTGCGGCACGAGTGCCCCGTTCCCGAAGTTCGTGATACATGGCAGCACTCTCTGACACGAACTTCGGAAACAAAGGGGCACTAACAACTCTATGATTCTAATGCCGCTTTTCGATTTGAAGGTCCTGAACGCGTTGGCAGCAGGTGGTATAGGAACTTCAAATCGGCGGCACTAAGCCGGGGCTCAACAGGGACCTCACGAATGCGTGGCGCGCTCGGCGGTCCGCGCGTGCTGTTGCGCCGGCTTCGCGAAGTCATGGCGGAGCCGGTCAGCGCGCAGGATCGCCTCGACAAGATCGTGGTGCTGATCGCCGCCAACATGGTGGCGGAGGTCTGCTCCGTCTACGTGCTGCGCGTGGACGGTACGCTCGAGCTGTACGCCACCGAAGGCCTCAAGCGCGAAGCCGTCCACCAAACCGTGCTCAACGCCGACGAGGGCCTGGTCGGCCTGGTGGCGAGCGAGGCCAATCCGATCAACCTGTCCGAGGCGCAGGCGCATCCGGCCTTCTCCTTCCGGCCGGAAACGGGCGAGGAAATCTACCACTCCTTCCTCGGCGTGCCGATCCTGCGCGCAGGGACCACGCTCGGCGTGCTGGTCGTGCAGAACCGCGCGCGGCGCACCTACACGGAGGAAGAAGAAGAGGCGCTGCAGACCACATCGATGGTGCTCGCCGAGATGATCGCCTCCGGCGAGTTGTCGGCGCTGGCCCGTCCCGGCGCCGAGCCGGCCGCCCGCCATGCGATGCATTATTCCGGCACGGCGCTGTCGGACGGCATCGCGCTCGGCCATGTGGTGCTGCACGAGCCGCGCGTCGTCATCACCAATGTGATCGCCGACGACGTGCCACGCGAATTGAAGCGGCTCGATGCGGCCATCGCCACGTTGCGCGCCGATCTCGACCGGCTGGTCGAGCATGGCGACGTCGCCGACGGCGGCGAGCACCGCGACGTGCTCGAAGCCTATCGCATGTTCTCCTACGACCAGGGCTGGCTGCGCAAAATCCGCGAGGCGGTGTCGACCGGTCTCACCGCCGAGGCCGCGGTTGAGCGCGTGCAGTCCGACACACGCGCGCGCATGCTGCGCGCCTCCGACCCATACTTGCGCGACCGGCTGCACGATCTCGACGATCTCGCCAACCGGCTGATGCGCGTCCTGTCCGGCAAGGATCACGCGCCGTCCAAGGAGCAGCTTCCGGAAAACGCCATCCTGGTGGCGCGCTCCATGGGCCCGGCTGCGCTGCTCGACTACGACCGCAAGAGGCTGCGCGGCCTGGTGCTGGAGGAAGGCGGCCCGACATCGCATGTCTCGATCGTGGCGCGCGCGCTCGGCATTCCGGCCGTGGGCGAGATCGAGAACGCTACCGGCCAGGTGGAAGCCGGCGACGCCATCATCGTCGACGGCTCAACCGGGCAGGTGCATATGCGCCCGCCCTCCGACGTCGAGGCCGCCTACGCCGAGCGCGTGCGCTTGCGCGCGCGGCGCCAGGCGCAATACCGCGCGCTGCGCGACCGGCCCTGCCGCACCAAGGACGGCTGCGACATCACGCTGATGATCAATGCCGGGCTCGCCGTCGACCTGCCGCATATCGAGGAGACCGGCGCCGGCGGCATCGGCCTGTTCCGCACCGAATTGCAGTTCATGGTGGCGAACGCGCTGCCGCGCACCGGCGAACAGCTTTCGCTCTATCGCGCCGTGCTCGACGCCGCCGACAAATTGCCGGTGACCTTCCGCACCCTCGATATCGGCGGCGACAAGGTGCTGCCCTATCTGCGCAACGTCGAAGAAGAGAACCCGGCGCTGGGCTGGCGCGCCATCCGCCTCGGCCTCGACCGGCCCGGATTGTTGCGCAGCCAGGTGCGCGCGCTGTTGCGCGCGGCCGGCGGACGGCAGTTGCGGGTGATGTTTCCGATGATCGCCATGGTGGAGGAGTTCGACCGCGCCAAGGCGCTGGTCGAAGTCGAGCTGACCCACCTGCGCCGGCACGGCCATTTGCTGCCCGAGCGGGTGGAGATCGGCACCATGGTCGAGGTGCCCTCGCTGCTGTTCCAGCTCGACGAATTGCTCGAGCGGGTGGATTTCCTCTCGGTCGGCTCCAACGATTTGATGCAGTTTCTCTATGCCGCCGACCGCGGCAACGCGCGCGTCTACGACCGCTTCGATCCGCTGTCGACACCGGTGCTGCGCGCGCTCAAGGACATCGTCGACAAGGGCAAGAAGCACGGCAAGCCGGTGGCGCTGTGCGGTGAACTCGCCTCGCAGCCGATCGGCGCGCTGGCGCTGGCGATTCTCGGTTATCGCGCGTTGTCGCTGTCGCCCTCTGCGGTCGGCCCGGTCAAGGCGTTGCTCATCGAACTCGACTGCGGCAGGGGCGAGAAGGAAATCCTGCCGCTTTTGGAGCAGCCGGTCGGCAGCGTCTCGATCCGCCACAGGCTGGAAAGCTTCGCCGCGTCTGAAGGGTTGCAGCTTTGATCGGCCTGCCGCAGCAGAAGCTCGATGCGCTGCTTGCCCGCCATTCGATGTTGGAAGGCGAGCTGGCGACAAGCTTGAGCCCGGAAAATTATGTGAAGCTGTCGCGCGAATTCGCCGAGCTCAACCCGGTGATCGACGCGATCAAGGCCTATCGCGCGGTGGTGAGGGAAATCGCCGATCTCGACAATCTGATCGACGATGCCAAGACCGATAGCGAGATGCGCAAGTTGGCCGAGGCCGAGAAGCCGGCGCTGGAGGCGCGCAAGGAGGAGTTGGAGCGACAGATCGGGCTTGCGCTGGTGCCCAAGGACGCAATGGACGAGCGCAACGTCATCCTGGAAATCCGCGCCGGCACCGGCGGCGACGAGGCGTCGCTGTTCGCCGGCGATCTGTTCCGCATGTATGAGCGCTACGCCACGCTGCAGGGCTGGAAGGTGGAAATCCTGTCCATGAGCGAAGGCACCAAGGGCGGCTTCAAGGAGATCATCGCCGAGATCCGCGGCCGCGGCGCCTTCGCCAAGCTGAAGTTCGAATCCGGCGTGCACCGCGTGCAGCGCGTGCCGGAAACCGAAGCCTCCGGCCGCATCCACACCTCGGCGGCGACGGTGGCGGTGCTGCCCGAGGTGGAGGATGTCGACATCGACATCGACGAGGCCGACCTGAAGATCGACACCATGCGCGCGCAGGGCGCCGGCGGCCAGCACGTCAACAAGACCGAGTCGGCGATCCGCATCACCCACCTGCCGAGCGGCATCGTGGTGCTGGTGCAGGAGGAGCGCTCGCAGCACAAGAACCGCGCCAAGGCCATGACCATGCTGCGCGCCAAGCTCTACGACCAGGAGCGCACCAGGCGCGACAGCGAACGCGCGGCCGAGCGGCGCGGCCAGGTCGGCTCCGGCGATCGCTCGGAGCGCATCCGCACCTATAATTTTCCGCAAGGCCGCGTCACCGATCACCGCATCAACCTCACGCTCTACAAATTGCCGCAGGTGATGGAGGGCGAGGCGCTGGGCGAAGTCATCGATGCGCTGGTGACCCAGCATCAGGCCGAGCTGCTGGCGGCAGCAGGCGCGACGTGAGAATCGTCCCCGGCCTGAAAGCCGGTGTCTCGCTCTCGGAAGCGATGCGGCTGACGGCGCAGCATTTCCGCAGCGTCGGCATCGAAGAGCCGGAGGCGGATGCGCGCGTGCTCATCGGCCGCTCGCTCAATCTCGACCGCAGCAAGCTGGTCTCGCAAAGCGAGCGCGAGCTGGAAGCGCGCGAGGTGAATGCGATCTCCGTGCTGGCGGCGCGCCGGCTCAAGCGCGAGCCGGTCGCGCGCATTCTCGGCGAAAAGGAATTCTGGAGCCTGCCGCTGACGGTGACACCCGATGTGCTGGTGCCACGGCCGGAGACCGAGACGCTGGTCGAGCTCGCGCTCGATCTCCTGATCCGCGAGGGGCGGCGCGCGGAAAGCTTGCGTTTGCTCGACATCGGCACCGGCTCCGGCGCGCTGCTTTTGGCGCTGCTCAAAGAGCTGCCGCTCGCGAGCGGGCTCGGCACCGATATCAGCGAGGCGGCGCTGGCGGTCGCGCGAACCAACGCGCTGCGCTGCGGCCTCGCCGAGCGCTGTCGCTTCGTTGCCTGCGACATTGCCGGCGGCGTGGCGGGGCGGTTCGATTTGATTGTGGCCAATCCCCCCTATATTCGCGCCACGGAGATTGCCGGGTTGGCGCCCGAAGTGCGCGATCATGATCCGCGCCTTGCTCTCGATGGTGGTGACGATGGGCTCGCCATCTACCGCGCCATGGCCCGCGAACTGCCGCGCTTGCTGGCGCCGGATGGCCGGCTGATCGTGGAATTGGGCGCCGGACAGGAACCTTCGGTACGCTCGCTGTTTACCAAGGCTGGATGGACCGTGGATGCGGTCAAGGCCGATCTGGCCGCTGTGCCGCGGGCGCTTTCGGCGATCAGGCCATGAGCAATACGCATTGCGACCCGGCGAAAACGCAGGGCTTGCAAGGCCTGAAAGCAGCGAAAAAAGCACTTGGATTATGCCCCGGAAACGACTAGCTTCCTGCCACGGAATCGACCCGTGACAGTTGCATCGCCACGAACCCCGGAGCCTCAAGGCTCTGCGAGGCGGCGGGGCAAGGCGGATGACGAAACGCCGACTTGAGCGACGAGCGATAAGACGGCAAACGAAATCGCCAGATACGGGTCCGGATGCTTCACCGGTTTGGTGCATCAGATTTCACATCGCGATCGATGCGCTTGAACGAGAGGTAGGCAACGCTGCGGGCAAAACTCCGCGGCCATGGGGTTGCTGAGGCTAAAGCGATAAAGATCGCAAATACGCTCGATCATTGGCGCGGCCTTAGGGCCTCCGGCCGGTAGCCGCGCAATGACATCGGCATGGGTTTGTAAAGGTAAGCCACGGGCGCGGGGGCAAGCGTGGCGGAATGAAAGGATAGCGAACGGGCATCATGAGAAACGGTCAGAAGCGCATGCGGGGCCGCAATCACCGCAAGAGCCAGAATCCGTTGACGCGCGTCTATGAATCGAACGGACCCGACGTCAAGATTCGCGGCACCGCCTCGCATGTCGCGGAAAAATATATTCAGCTCGCGCGCGACGCGCAGGGCTCCGGCGACCCGATCGCCGCCGAAAATTACTACCAGCACGCCGAGCATTATTTCCGCCTGATCGCCGCCGCGCAGGAACAGTTCCGGCAGCAGAATCCCTATTACAACCAGCAGGGCCAGCAGGGAGCCCCCGGCGCCGACGACATGGACGACTTCGGCGACGATGACGGCCAGTCCTATGGCGGCCAGGGCGAGCCGAGCTACGCACCGCGCGAAGCGCAGCCGCAGCCGCAGCCCTATCTGCCGCGCGACGCACAGCCCTTCCTGCCGCGCGAACAACCGGTGGCGCCGACGCGCGCCTATCAGCCGTCGCAGCCGCAGCCGGCCGCCGAAGGCGGACAAGAGGTCGGCGGCCTGCCGGCCTTCATCACCGGCGGCGGCCAGGCGCAACCGCAGCCTTCGCAGAACGGCCATGAACAGCCGCAGCAGGACCGCTACAGCGGCGGCGGTGCGCATCGCCGGCGACGGCGCCATCGCAGCGGCAGCTTCCGCGGCGAGCGCGGCGAGTTCGCACAAGGTGGCGCGCCGGCGGACGGCGGCGACGACGCGCCGCAAGCCGAATAAGCCTCATCCACCCGGGGACGGCGCCAGCGCCGGCTCCAGCGCCGGCACCAGGCGACGCTTGACGCGGCGCGCCGGAATGGCGCGGTAGACCTGCTTGACCGCCTCCACCAGATGCACGCCGGCGAACGGTCCCGACAATGACGCGCCGGTTCGCTCCCAGGCCACGGCCGAGCGCAGGAACCAGCCGCGCTCGATCGGCGGTACATAGAGCGCCTCACGCCAGCCGGTCGGCGTGAACCAGGTTTCGCGCAAAAGCTGATTGATCTGGCTGCGCGAATAGGGCCGGCCGTGTCCGAACGGCGTGGTGTCCATGCGCGCCCACAGACCGCGACGGCTCGGCACCACCACGAGAAGCTTGCCGCCCGCGGCGAGCACGCGCCAGACCTCGCGCAAGAGCGTTGCCGGATCGGTGCTCATTTCCAGCGCATGCACCAGAATGACCCGGTCGACTGCGGCATCGGGCAGCGGCAATTCGTTTTCGTCGACCAGCGCGGACAGCGCCGGCCGCATCGTCGGCCATTTCACCACGCCCTGCCCCGCCGGCATGAAGGCGAGGCAGCGCTCTGCTTCCTCGCGGAACAGGCCGAGATAAGGCGTCGCATAGCCGATGCCGAGCACGCGCTGGCCGGCGGCATCCGGCCACAGGCCGCGAATGCCGCGGCCGACAAAACGGCGGGCCACCACACCCAGCCGGTGGCCGTAGAAGTTGCGCAGATCAACGACATCGATCGACATGCGGCAAAATTACCATGAAACGTCCGGCAAATCGCACCCAAGCGGGCCGGCCGCAGGTGCCACAGCCTTGCCTCGCATGCTACGGTAAACGCTCAAAGTGCCGAGGACCGGAGCCATGCCCGCCGAAATACGCCTTTTTCCCTGCCTGAAAGACAATTACGGGGTGTTACTGCACGATTCGGATACCGGTGCCACCGCCGCCATCGACGCGCCGGAAGCGGCCCCGGTCGAAGCGGCGCTCAAGGCAACCGGCTGGAAGCTGACCGACATCCTGGTCACCCACCACCATGCCGACCACACCGGCGGCATCGAGGCGCTGAAGAAGAAATACGGCTGCCGGGTGGTGGCGCCGGAAAAGGAGGCGGCCAAGATCCCCGCCGTGGACGAAACCGTGCATGAAGGCGACGGCATCGTGGTCGGCAATCTCGCCGGCAAGGTGATCGAGACGCCGGGCCACACCCTCGGCCATATCGCCTATTGGTTTCCCAAGGACGACGTCGCCTTTGTCGGCGACACGCTGTTCTCCATCGGCTGCGGCCGCGTCATCGAGGGTACGCCGGAGATGATGTGGAACTCGCTAAAGAAGCTGCGCAGCCTGCCGAATGAGACGCAGATCTATTGCGGGCACGAATACACCGCCGCCAATATCAAATTCGCGCTGTCGATCGACGCCGAAAACCCGGTACTGGAGGCGCGCGCCGCCCAGGTGCAGCAATTGCGTGAGGAAGGCGCGCCGACCATTCCCGTCAGCATCGGCGACGAGAAGTTGGCCAACCCGTTCCTGCGCGCCGACGTCGCCGACCTCGCCGCCGATATCGGCATGGCCGGCAAGCCGCCTGCTGAAGTGTTCGCCGAAATCCGCGGGCGCAAGGACAAGTTCTGAACTGTCATTGCGCGACGGCGCGAAGCGCCGGCCTCGGAATGACGAGGATCCTTATGCCCTACCCCACCGCCGCCGAGATGATCGCCAAGCTCGCGCTCAAGCCGCATCCGGAAGGTGGGCATTTCCGCGAGACCTTCCGCGACACGCATGAGGTCAACGGCCGCGCCGCCTCGACCGCCATCCTGTTCCTGCTGGCACGCGGCGAGCGCTCGCATTGGCACCGCGTCGACGCGGTCGAGATCTGGCATTTCTACGCCGGCGCGCCGCTCAAGCTCGAGATCGTCGACGGCGCCAAGGAAGAGATCATCAGGCTCGGCGCCGACGTGCACGCCGGGGAGGCGCCGCAGGTGACGGTGCCGGCGCGCGCCTGGCAGGCGGCGGAAAGCCTCGGCGACTGGACCCTGGTCGGCTGCACGGTGGCGCCGGGCTTCCAGTTCGAGGGCTTTGAACTGGCGCCACCGGACTGGAAACCGGCTGCAAAAAAACGATAATCGCCGCATAAGACCTGGAACCGAGGGGAAACGCCCGTGCCGATGTCACTTGCCGAAGCGCGCGAAATTCTCGCGCGCGCCAATCGCATGATCGCCAATGAAGGTGTGCTCGACGCCTTCGGCCACGTCACCATGCGCCATCCGAGCGATCCCGGGCGCTATCTGATGTCGCGCTCGCGCGGGCCGGAGTTGGTGCAGCCGGACGACATCCACGAATTCACCCTCGACTCGCGGATCGTTAAACCGATCCAGGAGCGCCTCTACAGCGAGCGCGTCATCCACGGCGAGATCTACAAAGCGCGGCCGGATGTGAATGCGGTGTGCCATCACCACGCGCCCTCGATGCTGCCGTTCTGCGTCACCGGCATGAAGATGAAGGCGCTCAACCATCTCGGCGCCACGATGGGCGCGCAGGTGCCCACATGGGATAGCCGCGAGGAGTTCGGCAACACCAATCTGCTGGTGGCGAAGCCGGAGGAAGGCGCCTCGCTGGCGCGCGCGCTCGGTCCCCACTGGACCGTGCTGATGCGCCGGCATGGCGCCACCGTTGCCGGCCGCTCGCTCGAAGAGCTCACGTTCCGCACCATCTACACCGCGCGCAACGCCGCGGCGCAGATCCAGACCGAATTGCTCGGCGCCGGCTTTGAGCCGCTCAATGCCGAGGAGATCGAGCTTGCCGCCGAGTACAACCTGCGCCCGGGACCGGTGGCGCGCGCCTGGGAATATTGGAGCGTGCGGCTCGACAAGGTCGAAGCCCATTGGCGGCCGGCGAAGGCGCCGCGGGCGGTGGCGGCAAAACGTGCGGCGCCGAAGACCAAGACGGCTGCGAAGGCACCGCCAAAGCGCGCAAAGCGCAGGCGCTGATCGATCTTTCCTGACGCCACGCCTGCGCGGGCGAGCGAGGCGGAGCCGGGGCGCGCCTCACCTGTTCGAGGTCATTGGCGCGTTCGCCGTCCAGTCGAACGTCCCCTGGTCGCGCTCATCCACCGCCTGCTTCCAGCCAACCGTCTCGGCGCGCCGCTTGAAGTTCAAGCCCTCCGGGCTGTGACGCGTGATGCCGTCGAACACGGTGGCGACCATCTGCGTTGTCTGCAGTCCCATATTGTAGAGCGCCTGGTTGATCATCAGCTTCTGCATCATGAGCTGGTTCTGCGGAATGCCGGCCATGCGGTGGGCGAGCGCATCCACCTCCTCGTCGAGCCGGTCGGCCGGCACCGCCTTCAGCACCAGCCCGAGCGTCTGGGCCTCGCGCCCGTCGATCTTGTCGCCCGTGAACAGCATGCGCTTGGCTTTCTCGGCCCCAAGCCGATAAAGCCACATCGCCGTGCTCGGGCAGCCCCAGACGCGCACCGGCATGTAGCCAATTTGCGCGTCTTCGGCCATGACGATCATGTCGGAGCAGAGCGCGATATCGGAGCCGCCGGCGACCGCGAAGCCATGCACTTTGGCGATGACCGGCCGTCGCGAGCGGAACAGGCTCATGAACAGCTCGGTGTTGCGCATCATGAAGGCGTAATCCTTCATCGGGTCCCACGGCATGTCCTGCGTGCCGGTCTGTGAGCCGGTGGCTTGCGCGTAATAGGTGAGATCGTAGCCGGCGCAGAAAGCGCGGCCGGCGCCGGCGAGGACAATCACATGCACCTTGGGATCGTTGTCGGCGCGCTCGACTGCGGCGGCAAGCTCGCGCGGCACGTCGTCATCGATTGCGTTAAGAACATCAGGGCGGTTGAGCGTGATGCGCGCGATACGGCCGTCGCGCTCGTAGAGCACTTTCGCCATGCTTGCCTCCAGGCTGAATGACCGGAGGCAGGCTAGCGAGAAGCGCAACGCAGGCAATAGGTCCGCGTGATCGCTTCCTCGGTCATTGCCGGGCTTGGCCCGACAATCCATGCTGTCTCGCAAAAATCCATCACCGGGTCACGGCGCCGGTGCGCCGGCCCGGCGATGACGGCAGATCCATATCATACCAACGGCACGAACTATCCACCTGTCATGCCCGCGCTTGTCGCGGGCATCCACGTCTTAGATCGCAACAATTTCAAAGACGTGGATGGCCGGGACAAGCGCGGCCATGACGGAATAATGATTCAGCATCAAGTTCCGCCGGTATCACACGAAATATTGCCCGCCATTGGCGCTGAGCGTCGAGCCGGTGATCAGCCCCGCCTCGTCGCTGGCGAGGAACACCACGCAGCGCGCGATCTCCTCCGGCTCGCCGAGGCGGCCGATGGGAATTTGCGGAAGAATGTTCTTCTCCAGAACGTCCTTCGGCACCGCCTGCACCATCTCGGTGTTGATGTAGCCCGGGCAAATGGCGTTCACAGTGATGCCGACGCGCGCACCTTCCTGCGCCAACGCCTTGGTGAAGCCGAGTTCGCCGGCCTTGGCGGCCGAGTAATTGGTCTGGCCCGCCTGGCCCTTCTGGCCATTGATCGAGGAGATGTTGACGACGCGGCCGAACTTGCGCTCGCGCATGCCTTCCCACACCTGGCGGGTCATGTTGAACAGCGAGCCGAGATTGGTGTTGATGACCGCGGTCCATTGCTCGGGCTTCATGCGATGGAACATGGTGTCGCGCGTGATGCCGGCATTGTTGACCAAGACGTCGACCGCGCCGAGGGCGGCCTCGACCTTCTTCACGCCGTCGGCGCAGGCCTCGAAGGAGGATACGTCCCACTTGAAGACGTCGATGCCGGTCTCTGCCTTGAACTTGGCGGCGGCCTCGTCATTGCCGTGATAGACGGCGGCGACCTTGTAGCCGGCGGCCTGCATGGCCTTGCTGATGGCGGCCCCAATGCCGCGGCTGCCGCCGGTGACCAATGCTACACGAGCCATTCTTGCGTCCTCCCAGGATATTGCGTTGCTTCTGCCGAACGGCGGCGTATTTTTAATGACAGCTTAGAGACGTTCGTAACGTAGGCAACCGAGGGCGGGCCAAGTTGCGCAAATTTTTTTCGCTCGGCAGGTCGATATTGCGCAAAGACAATTGAGTCCATGATGCAAATCAACGGCAATTGTGCAATGCGAAGAGATCAGGCCTCAAATTTTTGCATAAGGATGGGGCGCGATTTCTCGCGCCCCATGATTTGCACATCGAGTGCCGATTATTGCGTCTGAGTGCTGGACGCTGCTTTTTAGTGCATTCCCGCCCGGACACCACGCACTTTTAGACATGCGCGTCAGTTCGCGTTTGCTACCGCGCGACGCATCTCAACCCGCATGTTTCGCGCGTTCAGCGCTCAACACACATGGCAATGCCCATGCCACCGCCGATGCAGAGGGTGGCGAGGCCTTTCTTGGCATTGCGCTTCTGCATTTCGAACAGCAGCGTGGTCAGGATGCGGGTGCCGGAAGCACCGATCGGATGGCCGAGCGCGATGGCGCCGCCATTGACGTTGACCTTACTCGTATCCCAGCCGAGATCCTTGTTGACCGCGCAGGCCTGGGCGGCGAAGGCTTCGTTGGCCTCGATGAGATCGAGGTCTTCCTTCTTCCAGCCGGCCTTCTTGAGCGCGGCGCGCGAGGCCGGGATCGGCCCGGTGCCCATGATCGCCGGATCGACGCCGGCCTGCGCCCAGGACACGATGCGCGCCAGCGGCGTCTTGCCGAGCTTGGCGGCTTCGCTCGCCGTCATCAGCACCACGGCGGCGGCGCCGTCATTGATGCCCGACGCATTGGCCGCGGTCACCGTGCCTTCCTTGTCGAAGGCGGGCTTCAGCTTGGCGATCGACTCCAAGGTTACGCCGGCCTTGGGATATTCGTCGGTGTCGATCACGATGTCGCCCTTGCGCGACTTGATGGTGACCGGAACGATCTCGTCTTTGAAGCGGCCGGACTTCATGGCGGCTTCGGCCTTGTTCTGCGAGGCGACCGCGAACTCGTCCTGCTGCGTGCGGGTGATCTGCCACTGCTTGGCGACGTTCTCGGCGGTGTTGCCCATGTGGTAGCCGTTGAAGGCGTCCCACAAGCCATCCTTGATCATGGTATCGATCATCTTGAAGTCGCCCATCTTCACGCCCGAGCGCAGATGGGCGCAGTGCGGCGCCATGCTCATGGATTCCTGGCCGCCGGCCACCACGATCTCGGCATCGCCATTGGCGATCTGTTGGAAGCCGAGGGCGACCGTGCGCAGGCCGGAACCGCATAGCTGGTTCACGCCCCAAGCGGGGCTCTCGACGGGAATGCCCGCCGCGATCGAGGCCTGACGCGCCGGATTCTGGCCCTGCCCGGCACTGAGGATCTGGCCCATGATCACTTCATTGACCCGGTCCCCCGATACCCCGGCACGTTCAAGCGCCCCCTGAATGGCGACTTTGCCCAGCTCATGTGCCGGGAGATTGGCAAACGCCCCATTGAAAGCACCGACTGGCGTACGGGCGGCGCTGACGATGACGATATCCTCCTTCATCCGAATCTCCTTTGTGGCAGCCGTTTGCGGGGCAAGATCGGCCATTTTGGCACTGCCGCATGTTCGGCAGGCGGGTGGACCCTGTCAACAACGACCAACTTGCGAATATGCGTGAGAATTGGCGCTTTTTTGCGGTTCGCGCAAGGGTGCTGCGGCGCGGCACCCGGCTCCCGCGCCGCCACAAAACAACTCGCCGGAGCCCGCAGATTGCGGTTATGCTGAGGTATTGGGGCAGGGAATCGTGTGAACACATGGCAGAAAACGAAAAAGAACCGGTCACTATCAAGAAGTACGCCAACCGTCGGCTCTACAACACCGGGACGAGCACTTACGTCACACTTGAAGACCTCGCGGGCATGGTCAAGGCGGGCGAGGATTTCGTCGTCTACGATGCCAAGAGCGGCGAGGACATCACGCGCTCGGTGCTGGCACAGATCATCTTCGAGCAGGAGAACAAGGAAGGGCAAAGCCTATTGCCCATTACCTTCCTCCGTCAGTTGATCCGCTTCTATGGCGACAGCATGCAGATGCTGGTGCCGCGCTATCTCGAGCAGTCGATGCAGTCGCTCACCAGCCATCAGGACAAGCTGCGCGAGCAGATGACGCAGGCTTTCGGCGGCGTCGGCTTCGGCGCCATGGAAGACCAAGTGCGGCGCAATATGGAAATGTTCCAGAAGGCGTTTTCCATGTTCGCACCTTTCGCGCCGAGCCAGGGCAAGTCGGCAGAGGATAAGCCGAAAGGCGCGGGCGGCGGCGCCGAGATGGACGAGCTCAAGCGGCAGATCGACGAGATGCAGAGGCGGCTCGATCGGCTGAGCACTAAGGAAGAATGATTTTTCCGCGCGCCGTCCTTCTGCCTCCCACCCTTCCCTGCCGCCCCCGCTCATATCGGGGGCGGGCCATTGCGCGAGCGCGCGCGCAGGCGCGGCCAAGCGGCTGAATGCAAGACCACACACCAGTCCTAATCGCCGGCGGTGGACCGGTCGGCTTGGCGCTCGCCGCCGAGCTCGGCTGGCGTGGCATCGCCTGCACGCTCATCGAGCAGGGCGATGGCGCGATCGTCATCCCGAAGATGAACGAGGTGAACACTCGCACCATGGAATTCTGCCGGCGCTGGGGCATCGCCGACGAGGTGATGAACTGCCCATTCCCCGGCGATCATCCGCTCGATGTCGTTTTCGTCACCAGCCTCTTCGGCTATGAGCTCGGCCGCGTGTGCCGGCCGCCGCGCAATCAGCAGACGCCGGAGCCCGCAAGCCCCTACCGGCTGCAGGCCTGCTCGCAGATCTGGTTCGATCCGATGCTGCTGAAGCTTGCGCGCTGCTTCGCCGGCGTCACCATCAAGCACGGCCATCGGCTGGAGGCATTCACGCAAGACGCCGGCGGCGTCCACGCCGAAATCACCGAGCGCGCGAGCGGCACGCGCTACAAGCTGCGCGCCGACTATCTCGTCGGCTGCGACGGCGCCGCCAGCCTGGTGCGGCGCAGCCTCGGCATCCAACTCGCCGGCAAGGGCACCATCGGCTATCCGCTCAATTTGTTCTTCCGCGCGCCCGACCTGCTCAAGCAGATCGAACACCGGCCCGGCACCTTCTTCATTCCGGTCGACCGCGGCGGCGTCTGGGCCAATCTGCGCGTCATCGATCCGGCGCGCGGCCTGTGGCGGCTGATGGTGGACCAGGCCGGCGACGAGATAACACCGGAGACTGCCGACCGCGCCGGCTTCCTGCGTCGCGCCCTCGGCCGCGATCTTCCCGTCGAGTGGGTCGACGTCAATGTCTGGCGCCGGCGCAGCCTGGTGGCCGAGCATTACGGCGAAGGGCGCGTGTTCGTTGCCGGCGATGCCGTGCACCAGCTCTCGCCCACCGGCGCGCTCGGCATGAATTCGGGGGTCGCCGACGCCGTCGATCTCGGCTGGAAGCTCGCCGCCGCGCTGCAAGGCTGGGGCGGCGCGCGGCTCTTGGACAGCTACGACGCCGAGCGCCGTCCGGTCGGCGCCCGCAATGTGGCGATGGCGACCAGCTTCTATCAGCACAACGAGGCCTTCTCGCACTGGTCGCCGCAACTGGAAGAGGCCGGTCCCGCGGGCGACGCGGCACGGCGCGAATTTGGCGCCCTGCTCGAGCAAACGATCGGCGGTGAATTCCGCACCCTCGGTCTGCAGATCGGCTACGTCTACGAGAACTCGCCGATCTGTATTGCCGACGGCAGCGCGCCACCGCCGGACGATCCGGGAAATTACGTCGCCAATGCGCGGCCCGGCGCCCGCGCCCCGCATGTCTGGCTTGACGACGGCCGCTCCACGCTCGATCTGTTCGGCCGCGGCTTCACGCTCATGCGCTTTGCCGGCGCGCCGGAAACGTCCGCGCTCCTGCACGCCGCACAGGCGCGCCGCCTGCCGCTTTCGGTCGTTGACGTTGAATCGAGGGACGCGGCGGCGGTTTACCGGCGGCGCCTGGTGCTGGTGCGCCCCGACGGGCATGTGGCCTGGCGCGCAGACGATATGCCGGCCGATGCCGGCGCCTTGATCGATCGCGTGCGCGGCGCCTGATCCGGCTCAGCCAGCCTGGATGACCGGCGCGGCCGGCGCCGCCCAGGGCCGCTCGGGGTTCGCCAACCCGACCAGCGCGCCCTGCAGATAATCGCAGCCCCAATCGGCGAGAAGCTGCGCGGCCTCCTCGTCCTGCACCCATTCGGCGACGCTCTCGAGCTTCAGCCGGCGCCCGAGATCGACCATCGTCTGCACGAAGGCGCGGTCGTCTTCCGACTTGGTGAGGTTCTGCACGAAGGCGCCGTCGATCTTGATGATGTCGACGCCGAGCTTGCGCAAGGAGCGGAACGAGGTGTGACCGGCACCGAAATCGTCGATGGCGATGCGGCAGCCGAGATCCTTGACCCGGTTCACGAAGCCGCGCGTGTCGTCGACATCGTGGATGGCGGCGGTCTCGGTGATCTCGATGATCAGCCGCTGCGCCGCGCTCGCATTGGCGCGCAGCAGCGCGCCGAGGCCGAGCCACCAGCCCGGGTCGACGGTCGAGGCCGGCGAGACATTGACGCTCACCCGGAGATCCGGCGTCGCGCGCAATTCGCTCACCACCAATTCGAACACGCGGTGATCGAGCATGCCGACCAGCCCGAGCCGCTCGGCGACCGGGAAAATGTCGTGCGCGTGGATGACGCGCCCGTCCGGACGCTCGATGCGCATCAGGCATTCGTAGAAGCCGAGCTTGCGCCCCTGCGTCGTCACCACCGGCTCATAGGCGAGCATGACGCGCCGGTCGTTGAGGGCGGAGACGATGACGTCCGTGGCGCGCGCGCTGTCCCGGCGCAGCGCCTCGCGCTCGAGATTGGGCCGGTAGGCGAGGAACGAGCCCTGTCGCCGCGAACGCGCGCCGTGTAGCGCCTCCTGCGCGCGGGTGATGATTTCCTGCGCGTTGCGTGCGTAGCGCGGCGCGGTCACCCCGCCGATGGAAATCGACACCGCCACCGGACCGACCGCCGTCGCGACGTTTTCCTCGCGCACGCCGGCGAGCAACCGATCGGCGGCGACAGTCAGCTCGTCGGGCGTGCATTGCGTGAGGATGACGCCAAACTTGTTGCCGGAATATCGGCCGAGAAAATCCTTGCCGCGCAGCCGGGCGCGGATGCGGCGCACCACCTTGGCGATCACCTCCTCGGTGACGTCGAAGCCGTAGGCTTCGTTGAGCCGGCCGAGCCGGTCGATGGCGATCAGCAGGAAACCGCAGGAGCCGCGGTAGCGCAGGGTGTCTTCGAGCGTCGCGCTCAGCACCTCGGTGAGATAGGCGCGGTTCATCTCGCCGGTGAGCGCGTCGTAACGCGCCGCCTGCAAGAGCTTGCCCTCGCGCGCGTGCCGCTCGTTGATGACGCGGACGATGCCCTGGGCGCGCGCCGGTTTGCCGTCGGCGCCGGCGAACCAGCGCCCGCTATCTTCCAGCCACAGCGTGTCGCCGCCCGGGCGCTTCACGGCGTATTCCAGTTGATAGGGCGCCCCCGCCGCACCCGGCACCGGCTGGTCGGCGCAGACGGCTTCGGCGCGGCTCTGCCCGCTTTCCGCTTCGACAAGCTGGGCGAAGGCGCGGCCGGTGGCGATTCCCGCCGGATCGAGCCCGAGCACGGCGGCGGCATTGCCGCTCCAGGTCAGGTCGTCGCTGTCGATCCGCCACGCATAGGCGACCTCGCCGATCGACGCGGCGATCGCTGCCGCGTCCGGGGCACCGTTTGGCTGTTCGTTACGGGTCAAGAGCGCCTCTTTTTGGGAACGCCGCGTCTGCGGCGGCGTTATGCAGCGAGCGGAGTGCCAGCGGAAAACTAGGGCCAATCGATAAACAAATAGGAAAACCGCGATCATTCCGGCGCTTTCGCGTGCCTGGCCCGGCTCCGGCATAGGGCTTGCGATGGGATGAATGCGGACGATTCGACTGTCCCGAATTGAGACAACGAGCGCGGCATGCGAGTGGGTGCGACAGGAGCGCGAGCGAGCGGGCCGCCCCGGCAGGGCGCGACGGCGCCCGCCGGCGGCGAAAGCCGCGCGCTGGTTGCATTCGCGCAGACGCCGGCGCCGCCCGAGCCGCCGACGGTATTTCGTCAGGCGCCATTCCTCGCCCAGCTCATCGCCACCCGCGAGCAGCTTCCGCAGACGCGCGCGCGCCGGCGGGCCGAGCCTCGCGAAGCGCTGGCGGCCTATCGGGCGGTGGCGAAACTTAGCGGCCGATAATCAATGTCCGTCATTCCGGGGCGGCCGCAGACGCGCGAAGCGCGGAGGCGGACGAGCCCGGAATCCATATCCCGCAGCGCTGCGACGTATGGATTCCGGGTTCGCTCGCGGAGTTTATCATCGGGCCGCGCTTCGCGCGGACCCGGTGGCTCGCGCCCCGGAATGACAGGAAGAGATCAATATCCCAGAGCGCAGCCGTCTTTGCGCGGCTCGGAACCGGCGATCAGCACGCCGCGATCCCAATCGATCTTGATGGTCTGTCCGCCGCCGAAGGGCGCTGCCGCCATCGCCACCGTGTGACCGCGCCGGCGCAGACCTTCGACGGTCGCCGCCGGCGTGCCCGTCTCCACCACGCTCAGGTCGCCGTCGAAGAAGAAGCGCGGGCTGTCGATCGCCTGCTGCACGTCCATGCCGTAATCGACCATGTTGGTGACGATCTGGGTATGGCCCATGGGCTGGTAATCGCCGCCCATCACGCCGAAGCTCATGTCGCAGCGGCCATCGCGCATGGCCATCGCCGGGATGATGGTGTGCAGCGGCCGCTTGCCCGCACCGAACTCGTTGGGATGGCCCACCTCCAGCGTGAAGCATGAGCCGCGGTTGGTGAACATGATGCCGGTCTTCTCGGTGCAGATGCCGACGCCGAACTGCGAATAAAGCGAATTGATGAAGGATACCGCCATGCGGTCGCGATCGACCACGGTGAGATAGACGGTGTCGCGACCCGGCGTTGGCGCGCGCGGCAGGTCGACACGCTTGTTCGTGTCGATCAGCCCGGCGAGCTTTTTCGCGAAGCCTTTGTCGATCAAGTCCGGCACCGTCACGCGCATGAAGGACGGCTCGGCGATATGGCTGTCGCGCACGGCAAATCCCAGGCGCGCCGCCTCCAGCAGCAGGTGGAAGCGCTCCGGCCCGTTGGGGTCGAGCGCGGCGAGATCGAAATTCTCCAGGATGTTGAGCATGACCAGCGCGGTGAGGCCCTGGCCGTTGGGCGGGATTTCGAGCAGGTCGAGCCCGCGGTAATTGGTCGAAATCGGCGTCACCACCTCGCCGCGGTGGCTGGCGAAATCCTCCGCGCCGAGGAAGGAGCCGCGCGCGGCGAGCGTCGCCACCATGTCGTCGGCGATCTCGCCTTCATAAAAGGCGCGCGCACCGCGTTCGGCGATGGCGCGTAGCGTCGCCGCGAGCGCGGGAAAGCGCAGCACGTCGCCTTCCTCGGGCGCCTTGCCATGAAACAGGTAATGCCGGGTCGCGCCCGCATCGGCGGAAAGCTTGGCGACGCGCTGCTGCCAGTCCCAGGCGATGCGTGCGGCCACCGGAAATCCGTTCTCGGCGTAATGGATGGCGCGCGCCAGCGCGCGGTCGAGGCCGAAGCGGCCATGCGCCTTCAGGACCTGCTCCCACGCTTCCACCGCGCCCGGCACGGTGACGGCGTGGATCGAGGCGCCGATCTCGCGCAGGCCCTGCGCGCGCAGATCGGGCGCCGAGGCGGTGGCGCCGGCGCGTCCGCAGCCGTTATAGCCCCAGACCGGCTTTCCCGGCTCGGCCACCAGGCAGAAACAGTCGCCGCCGATGCCGGTCATGTGCGGCTCGATCACGCACAGCGTGGCGACCGCCGCCACCGCGGCATCGACCGCGTTGCCGCCGGCGCGCAGCGCGTCGATGGCAGCCAGCGTCGCCAAAGGATGCGAGGTGGCCGCCATACCCTCGCCGGCAATCACCGGCGAACGGCCAGGAAGCTGGAAATCGCGGGCCATTTTTATCTTTCCGGGAAGACGTTCAGCGCGGCAGGCCGCCCTCGACAGTGAGATCGCGCTGCGCCGAACGCAGCGTCACCGCGAAGCCGCCGAGCACGTCGACGAAGCTGATCGCGAGCAGCAGGAAGAAGGTGCCGGTGGCGGCCTCCTTGACCAGCAGGAACTCGACCAGCATGGCGAGGAAAAGGATCAGCGACAGCGCATGATCGATCACCGTGCGCACGCCGATGCGAGTCGACTTCATCACCTCGCCGAACAAAAGCAGCAGCGTCAGCGTGATCAGCAGGTCGCCGGCGGTCAACGTCCAGTCGACGCCGGAGACCATGTGCACGCTGAACGCCACAGCCGTCCATTTCAGGCTGGGCATCAAGAAGGCGATGATGTTGTAGAAAGCGAAGCTGATCAGGAGCAGGGGGAAGCCGAGAATGGACATGGTCTGATCCCCCCGCGCCGGCGCGGCGTCACGCCTCGGTCTTCACCTTCAGGACCTGGCGGCCTTTGTACATGCCGGTCTTCAGGTCGATGTGGTGCGGCCGGCGCAGCTCGCCGGAGTCCTTGTCCTCGACATAGGCCGGGCGCTTGAGCGCGTCGGCGGAGCGGCGCATGCCGCGGCGCGACGGCGAGGTTTTTCTTTTCGGCACAGCCATGGGAAGGAACTCCTAAAAACGGCGCGCGATGTCGGTTTGAAGCCGCGCTTATAGAGGATGGGGTCGGGGAAGGCTAGTCCTCCACCGTCATTCCGGGCCGGCATGAAGCGCCGGACCTGGGATCCATAACCCCTGCTGCGCCGGATGGTTTCTGGGCTCGCCCCGCCTTCGCCCGAAGGGCTTTGGCGCGATGCCCCAAGGCGCCTATTTCGCCCGCAGACACGCCGTCGCCGCCGCCGGCGCGCGCGCGCCACGGGTGACGTAGAGCCTGGCGAGCCGGCGCAGGCCCGGCCCGGGGCGGCGCGCATCGCGGTCGTGCGGGTTTGGCAGCACCGCGGCCAGCAGCGCCGCCTGACCGTCGGAGAGTCGGCGCGCCGAGTGACCGAATGCACGGCGGGCCCCGGCCTCGACCCCGAATTCGCCGGTCGGGCCCCATTCGGCGATGTTGAGGTAGATTTCCAGGATGCGGCGTTTGGACAGCACCAGATCGATCCACAGCGCCAGCGGGAACTCCAGCGCCTTGCGCAGGTAGCTGCGCGACTGCCAGAGGAACAGGTTCTTGGCCACCTGCTGGGTGATGGTGGAGCCGCCGCGCATGTCCTCCAGGCTATCGGCGTCCTCGATGGCGTCCTGAATCTCGGCGAAATCGATGCCGTAATGGCTGCAGAAGCGGCCATCCTCGGCGACGATCACCGACCGCGCCAGATTGGGCGAGATGCGCGACAGCGGCGCATAGATGCGCTCGACCCGCTGCCCCGTCATCCACCGCCAAAGCATTACCGTGGAGACCGGCTGGCCCCAGGCATAGAACGGGGTGATCAGGTAGGGCAGGACCAGCAAGACCAGCAAGACCAGGACGATGACGCGCAAGGGGAGCGGCATCCGCGGCAGCCGCAGGATGTCGTGGGCGATGCTCATCCGGTGTTTGGGGCGCCGCCGGCCGCGCTGGAGCATGACAAGGACCTTAACCCATCCCGCCGGGCATTTGCGGCGGATGCCTCGGTGAGGCTAAATGCCGGGATGGATGCAAGTTCCTCAAGCGATTTCACCGCCCGGCTGACCGCCGTCGCCACCGACACCGAGGCCCTGCTCGCCCGCCTTCTGGCCGATGCGCCGGAACCGGGCGAGATCATGCGCCCGCCGCGCCTTCTCGCCGCCATGCGCCACGCCGTGCTCGGCGGCGGCAAGCGGCTACGCCCGTTCCTGGTGGTGGAAAGCGCCGCCCTGTTCGGCGTCGCCCCCGCCGGGGCTTTGCTCGCCGGCGCGGCGCTCGAATGCATCCACTGCTATTCGCTGGTGCACGACGACCTGCCGGCCATGGACAATGACGACCTGCGCCGCGGCCGGCCGACCGTGCACAAGGCCTTCGACGATGCGACCGCGATCCTTGCCGGCGATGCCCTGCTCACCCTGGCCTTCGACCTGATCGCCCGCCCCGCAGTGCATCCGGCGCCGGCGGTGCGGGTGACGCTGGCGACGGAACTCGCGCGCGCGGCAGGCCTGGGCGGCATGGCCGGCGGGCAGATGCTCGATCTCGCCGCCGAGGGCCGTTTCGACGACAAGCACGTGCTCAGCCAGCCGGAAATCGCCACCTTGCAGGCCATGAAGACCGGCGCGCTGCTGCGCTTCGCCTGCCGCGCCGGTGCCGTCCTCGGCGAGGCCAACCCGGCCATGCTGGAGAGCCTCGACCGCTATGGGGTAGCCGTCGGCCAAGCCTTCCAGATCGCCGACGACCTCCTCGACGTCGAGGGCGACACGGCGACCCTCGGCAAGGCCGCCCACAAGGATGCCGCCGCCGGCAAGGCGACGCTGGTTTCGGCGCTGGGCGTCGCCGGCGCGCATGAGCGGCTCGCAGCCCTCATCGGCGAGGCGGAAGCCGCGCTCATGCCGTTCGGGCCGAAAGCGGCTATCCTCGCCGCCGCCGCCCGTTTCATCGCAGAGCGGCGCAGCTAGCACCTAGCCGGTCGCCGCGGAGGATGGGATGGCCAAGAGCAGACGCCTTGCGCCGGCGCATTCACTGCCGATCCGCTTTGCCAGGCTGCATGGCAAGCTGATCATCGCCGCGCTCGTCGGCACCGCGGTCGCGCTGCTGTTCCCGCAGAGTTTTCGCCTGCCGACGCGACTGCTGGTCGCCTGGGATATTGGCGTCGCGCTGCATCTCGCGTTGATGCATGCGATGATGTATCGGGCCGATGTCGTGCGTATTCGCCGCCGCGCGGCCGAGCAGGACGAAGGCGCCTTCGTCATACTGGTGTTGTCGATCGGCGCGACCATTGCCAGTCTCGTCGCCATCGTCTGGCTGCTGGGCGGCTCGAAACAGACGCCGTCGCCGCAGGCCATTGTGCAGATCGTGCTCGCCGCGGCGACCATCGTGTTGTCCTGGGCGTTCATGCATACGATCTTCGCCATCCATTACGCGCATGAATATTACGGCGAACGCGGCGACGGCATCATCGGCGGGCTGAAGTTTCCCGAAGACGCCAAGCCGGATTATCGGGACTTCCTCTACTTTTCATTGGTGATCGGCATGACCTCGCAGGTTTCAGACGTCGCCATCACCAGCAAAGTGATCCGCCGCATGGCCGCGTTGCACGGGGCCTTGTCGTTTTTCTTCAATTTGACCGTGCTGGCGTTGACCGTGAACATGGTGTCGAACATCATCTGAACGCCCGATTATGCGGCGGGAATCGAGCGGGTCGGCCCATGACCGCGATCATGCAGACGTTGCTGTTCATGCTGGCGGTGCTGGCCGCGGTGGCGGTGGTCGCCAAGCGGCTGAAGCTGGCGCCGTCGATCCTGCTGGTCGTCGCCGGCGTCGGCATGGCGCTGGTGCCCGGCCTGCCGCGCGTGACGCTGGCGCCGGAGGTGGTGCTGCTCGTCATCCTGCCGCCGCTCATCTATTCGGCCGGCGTCGCCATGAGCTGGCGCGAGTTCAAGTTCAACCTGCGGCCGATCGGCCTGCTCGCCTTCGGCTGCGTCGTGTTCACCACCTGCGCGGTCGCAGCCGCCGCGCATTATCTGCTGCATTTCGACTGGGCGACCGGCTTCGTGCTCGGCGCCATCATCGCCCCGCCCGACGTGGTCGCGCCGCTGGCCATCGCCCGCCAGCTCGCCCTGCCCCGCCGGGTGATGGTCGTGCTCGAGGGCGAGGGCCTCGCCAATGACGCCACCGCGCTCATCCTCTATCGCTTTGCCGTCGCCGCCGTTGCCACCGGCGCGTTCAATCCAACAGAGGCCGGCGGCGCCTTCGTTGCGATCGTGGTCGGCGAGGTGGTGTGGGGGCTCGCCGTCGGTTGGCTCTCGCTGCGCCTGCGGCAATGGGCCCGCGAGCCGCGGGTGGAGATCACCCTGTCGCTGATGACGCCTTATCTTGCCTTCTGGGTGCCGGCGCATCTCGGCGGCTCCGGCGTCTTGGCGACCGTCGCCTGCGGGCTTTACGTGAGTTGGAACGGCCCGCTCTTGATCTCCTCGGCCACCCGTCTGCAGGGCATCTTCTTCTGGGACCTGCTGGTCTACCTGATCGAGGGCCTCGTCTTCCTGCTGACCGGGCTGCAGGCGCGCACGTTGCTCGACAACGGCCATCCTTTCTCGCTCGCCGATCTCGCCATGGCGGTGGGCTGGACCACGCTGATCGTCATCGCCGCGCGTTTCATCTGGGTATTTCCGGCGACATATGTCCCGCGCTGGCTCATTCCGCCTATTGCCAGGCGCGATCCGGCCCCGCCCTGGCGCGCCGTGTTCATGCTCGCCTTCACCGGCGTGCGCGGCGTGGTCTCGCTCGCCGCAGCGCTGGCGATCCCTTATGCGCTGGTCAACGGCCAGCCGTTCCCGCACCGCGATCTCATTCTCTTCGTCACCTTCGGCGTCATCATCGTGACGCTGGTTGGCCAGGGCCTGATATTGCCGAGCGTGGTGCGCTGGCTCGGCCTCTCCCGGCTCGGCAGCGAGGAGCATAGGAGCGAGCTGCAGGCTGAGCTCGCCGCGCGTATGGCGGCGTTGGAAGAAGTGGAGAAACATCTGCAGACGGTCGCCGGCGGCAGCGACGTGCCCGACGACGTGCTCGAGCTGCTGCGCACGCGCAATCTGAGCCGGGCGCAGATCCTGCCCAAGGACCTGGAGGACGGGCTCGAGCATACGCGGCGGAGCGCGGCGCTGAAGAAGCAATTGATCGATGCCGAGCGCGACTTCATCTACCGGCTCCTACGGGAGGGCAAGATCACCGACGAAGCGCGCCGCCGCATCGAATACGAGCTCGATCTGGAGGAAGCGAGCGTCGCCAACCGCGCCCAGGACGGCGGCGGGTGGATGTAGAACGTGTTCTGGAGATTATCCGACATTCCACGACGCCGCTAAGAAACGGCGGACCCGGAATGACGAGAATCCGATTCATCTGGGCGGGATAAAAATTCCGTTCGCCCCCGCGTCAGCGGGGACCCAGGGCCACAATATCGGCTTGCCAGTGTCGCCCCTGGATTCCCGCTTTCGCGGGAACGAACGGAGCATGGTTCAAGCTCCGTGGATCAAACGCTACGCAGCGGGATTGGCCGCCCGCAGGCGCCGCGCGTCGTCCTCCGGGCTCGACGGGTTGATCGGCATGCCGGCGCCGAGCTCGAAGCCGCCCCAGGTGGCGACGTCGGGGACGATGCGCAGCCGCCAGTGCCAATGCGGCGCATTGCGCTCGTTCTTGGGCGCCGAGTCGAAGACGAAATTATAGGGCCGGTCGCCGAGCGCGACATTGAGCCGCCGCAGGCTGCGCCCGAGCAGCGCGGCGAAGGCGGGCAGCGCATCGTCGGCAAGCGCATCGAAGGCCTGCTGGTGCCAGCGCGGCACCAGCCAGAGCTCGAACGGATGCTCGGCGGCAAAAGGGACCAGTGCCACGAAGTCGTCATTGACCTCGACCACGCGCGCGCCATCGGCGATCTCGCTTGCGAGCTCGTCGCAGAGCGGGCAGCGCCCGTGCTCGGCGTGATAGCGCCGCCCCCAGGCGTCGAGCGCGGCAAGCTTCGCCGGCACGGTATCGAGGGCGATGATCTGCGCATGCGGATGCGCCAGCGAAGCGCCGGCGCGGCGGCCGTAGTTGCGAAAGAGGATCGCGGTGGTGATGCCCTCGACCGCGAGCAAGGCGCGCAGGCGGGCGCGGTAGAGAGTGACGACGGCGGTCAGCTCGGCCGCCGACATGCCGGCCAGCGTGGCGTCGTGGCGCGGACTTTCGATGATGACCTCATGCGCGCCCCGGCCGGTGCGCGCGGCGTGACCGGGCGCGGCCGGCTCTCGTGCCGGCGCCGCTTGCACGGCAGGAAACTTGTTGGGAACGACGCGCAGGCGCCAGCCGGGCGGTTCGGGTGAGGCGACCTCCGCGGTGATGCCGGGAAGCTCGGCCTCATGGCCGGGGCAGAACGGACAGGATGGATCGAAGCGCGGCGGAGGCGCCGGCGCACCGTCGTCCAGCGGCATCTGCGGCCGGCTGCCACGCTTGGGCGCGACGATGACCCAACCGCCGCCCGTGCGGTCCTGCCGCCATTCGCTCATGCCATGCTCACCGTGGCTTTGAGATGCTTCACGCGGGCCATTCCCCTCCACCGCTCATTCCCGCGCAAGCGGGAATCCAGCGCATTCATTCGAACGCGGAATATTTCGCCCTGGGTCCCCGCTTGCGCGGGGACGAACGGTGGGCAAGCGTCGCGGCCTCAACCGTGCGCCCGCGCGCGCGGCGCGGCCGCTTCGCGCGCGGCCACCCGCTCCTTCACCGCGAGGAAACTGTCGGGACTGACCGACATGGAATCGATGCCGCAGTCGACCAGGAATTCGGCGAATTCCGGATGGTCGCTCGGCGCTTGACCGCACAGGCCGACCTTGGCACCGGAGCGATGCGCCGCCTCGATGACGCTGTGGATCATCCATTTCACCGCCTCGTCCTGCTCGTCGAACAGGCCGGCAAGCTCGGACGAGTCGCGATCGACGCCAAGGGTCAACTGCGTCAGGTCGTTGCTGCCGATGGAGAAGCCGTCGAAGCGCTCGGCGAAGGCCTTGGCCAGGATGACGTTGGAGGGAATCTCGCACATTACATAGACCTGCAACCCGTGCTCGCCGCGCTTGAGCCCGTTCTCCGCCATCACCGCCAGCACGCGGTCGGCCTCCTTGATCGAGCGGCAGAACGGGATCATGACGATCACGTTGGCAAAGCCCATCCGCTCGCGCAGGCGATGTATGGCGCGGCATTCGAGGGCGAAGCCTTCCTTGTAGCGCGGCGAATAGTAGCGTGAGGCGCCGCGGAAGCCGAGCATCGGGTTTTCTTCCTTCGGCTCGAATTCGGCGCCGCCGATGAGGCCGGCATATTCATTGGTCTTGAAGTCGCTCATGCGCACGATCACCGGCTTGGGATAAAAGGCGGCGGCGATGCGGCCGAGCCCGCGCGCGAGGCGATCGACGAAATATTCCTCCCGGTCGCTGTAGTTGGCGGTGAGCCGCGCGATCTCAGCCTTGGCGTCGGCATCCTTGAGCCGGTCGAAATGGACCAGCGCCATCGGGTGCACCTTGATGTGGTTCGATACCACGAATTCCATGCGCGCCAGGCCGACGCCGTCGGCGGGAATGCGCCACCAACGGAAGGAAGCCGCCGGATTGGCGAGGTTGAGCATCACCTGGGTGCGGGTCGCGGGCGATTTCGAGAAATCGATTTCGCGCGATTCGAACGCGGCCTTGCCTTCGTAGATGAAGCCCTCGTCGCCCTCGGCGCAGGAGACGGTGACCTCCTGTTCGTCGTGCAGGACTTGGGTGGCGTTCTCGGTGCCGACCACCGCCGGCAGGCCCAGTTCGCGGCTGACGATGGCCGCATGCGAGGTGCGCCCGCCGTGGTCGGTGACGATAGCCGCCGCCCGCTTCATGATCGGCACCCAGTCAGGGTCGGTCGTCTGCGTCACCAGCACGGCGCCGTCGACGAAACGGTCGATCTCCTTCGGGCTGTCGATGATGCAGACCTTGCCCGCCACCACGGCATCGCCGATGCTCAGGCCGCTCGCCAGCTTTTTGCCTTTCGAGGTGATGCGGAAGGTGCGCAGCGCGCCGGTGGTGCGGCGCGACTGCACCGTCTCCGGCCGCGCCTGCACGATGAACAGATCGCCGCTCTCGCCGTCCTTGGCCCATTCCATGTCCATCGGCCGCCCATAGTGCTGCTCGATCGCGCAGGCCCAGCGCGCGATCTGCAGGATGTCCTTGTCCGCCAGCACGAAAGCCGCGCGCTCGGCCTTCGACGTCGGCACGTTCTTGGTCGGCTGCCCGGCCTCGGCGGCGTAGATCATCTTCTTCGCCTTCTCGCCGCAGCGCTTCTCGATGATCGGCGTCAGCGCGGCATCGGCCAACAGCGGCTTGAACACCACATATTCGTCGGGGTCGACGGCGCCCTGCACCACGTTCTCGCCCAGGCCCCAGGCGGCGTTGATCAGCACCACCTTGTCGAAGCCGGTTTCGGTGTCGAGCGAGAACATCACGCCGGAGCCGCCGAGATCGGAGCGCACCATGTGCTGCACGCCGATGGAGAGCGCGACCTTCATGTGGTCGAAGCCCTTGACCTGGCGGTAGGTGATGGCGCGGTCGGTGAACAGCGAGGCAAAGCAGCGCCGGCAGGCATCGAGCAGCGCTGCCTCGCCGCGAATGTTGAGATAGGTCTCCTGCTGGCCGGCAAAGCTCGCGTCCGGCAGGTCCTCGGCGGTGGCGCTGGAGCGCACCGCAACGTCGACATCGGTCTTGCCGGCGCGCTGGCAAAGCTCGGCATAGGCGGCGCGGATGGCGTCCGCGATCTCGGCGGGCCAGGTGCCGCGCACGAAGGCCTGGCGGATGGCCGCACCCGCCTCGGCGAGCGAGGCCTGACCCGCCGCGCGGGCGGCGAGCGTATCGGCGATCACTTTTTGCAGGCCGTTTTCCTCGACATAGCGCCAATAAGCGTCGGCGGTGGTGGCAAAGCCGGGCGGCACGCGCACGCCCTGGCCGCCGAGATTGGCCACCATCTCGCCAAGCGAGGCGTTCTTGCCGCCAACCTTGGCGACGTCGCCGCGGCCGAGCCGCTCGAACCAGAGGACATAGGGAGCGTCGTTGTTCGTCTTGTTGTTCATGGCACCCTCCGGGTGTTCAGCTTTTCGCCGCCCCGCGCAACTGGAAGCGTGCCTCGAACGCGCCGATCAGGTCGAGCCAGTCTTCCATCAGCCGCGTCATCAGGAAATTGTGGCGCACGCTGTCGCGCGCATTGTTGCCGAGCCGTTCGCGCAAGCCTTTGTCCTTGAGGAGCTCGACGATGCGGGCGGCCGCCTCCTCGACATTGTTGACCAGGAAACCGTTCACGCCGTTCTTGATCTGATATTTAATGCCGCCGACATTGCCGCCGATGACGGCGGCGCCCTTCCACATCGCCTCGGTGACGGTGAGGCCAAAGCCCTCGCGGATCGATTTCTGCAGCACCACCGCGGCGCGGCGTTGCAACGCGTTGACCAGCGCGCTGTCCTGCACCGAGAGGATGCGGATGCGCTCGCTGGCGCAACGGCACAGAGAGGCGAACACGTCCTGGCCTTCCGGATCGTCGGTCGCCACATTGCCGACCAGCACCAGCGTGCAATCGACTTGCCTGCGCGCGATGTTGAAGGCGTCGATCACGCCCTGCGGGTCCTTCCACTTGTCGAAGCGCGAGACCTGCACCACCAGCGGCAGGTCGGTCGGAATGTTGTAGTGCTGGAGGCGCTCGTCGATCTCGGCGTCGGTGAGGTGCTTGTTGGTGGTCGAGAATGGATTGATCGCCGGCATGATGAAGCGTTGCGGCGTGCCGAGCTTCTGCGCGTATTCCGGCAGCGACAGCACCACCGCGTCATAGCGTTCGACCAGCGGCGCGAGATAGTCCCAGACGTCCGGATGCGGTTGGCTCATGTCGACATGGCAGCGCCACACCCAGGGCGACTTCTTGCGGAAGTGCTGGATCAGCGGCAGCGGCTGCGGGTCGTGCACGATGACGATGTCGTGATCGAGATGCAGCCGCGCGGCGTTTTCGAACACCACCTCCTCGTAGATCTTCAGCTTCAGGTCGGTGAGCTGGATGTCGGCGCCCTGCAGCGCGTTGTGCATCTTCTTGGTGACGCTGAAGAAGTCGGGACGGCCCTCGATCACGCGCCAGCCGGTGCGGATGCCGGAGGCGTTCATCAGCAGCGTCAGCGAGGACAGAAGCTCGGCAACGCCGCCGCCGTAATAGGTCGAGTTGATATTGACAAGATGCAGGTCGCGCAGCGCTTCGATCTTCTTGAGCAGGCGCTCGACGCTTTCGGCGCCGATGAGCGGCTCGTAGTCCTCGACCGTGGTCAGCTTGAAAGGGGGCGCGTCCGGCGAGCGTTCCGATAACAGCATCGAGCAAGTCCTCACGCTGCGGCAAACTGCTGCTTAAATCGTCATTCCGGCCGTCGTTTCAACGTGCAGGTGCGTGGAGGAAATCCGTTCCACTCGCAAATTAAGGGCCGGCGGACGCGGCCCGCATTGACCTGGGTCAAGTTTTCCCAAGTATTATCAATATGTTCATGATGGTCGCCGGCGCCTCGAGGGCATGCGCATCGGCGCTGGCGGCGGCGAAACGCCGCCGCAACATCGTGCCGCGTCCCGCCTCACGCGGTTACTACTGACGCAAGCGGAAGCGCTGCACCTTGCCGGTCTGCGTCTTCGGCAAGGCGGCGATGAAATTCACCACGCGTGGATATTTGTAGGGCGCGATTGCTGCCTTGACGTGATCCTGCAGGCGCTTCACGCAAGCCGCATCGCCAGTCACTCCCTCCTTCAACACGACATAGGCGGCCACGACATGACCGCGCTCGCTGTCGGCCGCCGCCACCACCGCGCACTCGGCGACGTCGGCATGTGACAGCAGCGCCGCCTCGACCTCGGGGCCGGCGATGTTGTAGCCGCCGGAGACGATCATGTCGTCGGCGCGGGCGACGAAGTGGAAGCGGCCCTCCTCGTCCTGCGAGTAAGTGTCGCCGGTCAGGTTCCAGCCGTCGCGCACGTAGTTTTTCTGCCGCTTGTCGGCGAGATAACGGCAGCCGGTCGGCCCGCGCACCGCCAGGCGCCCGATGGCGCCGCGCGGCACTTCCTTCATCTTGTCGTCGACGACCTTCGCCTCGTAGCCGGTGACCGGCCGGCCGGTGGCGCCGGGATGCGCGTCGCCGATGCGGCTGGTGATGAAGATGTGCAGCATCTCGGTCGAGCCGATGCCGTCAAGGATCGGCTTGCCGGTCTTGCGCGTCCAGTCCTCGAACACCGGCGCCGGCAGCGTCTCGCCGGCAGAGACCGCGATGCGCAACGAGGAAAGATCGGCGCCCTGATCCATGGCCGCCATCATGGCGCGATAGGCGGTGGGTGCGGTGAAGCAGATGGTCGCCTTATAGGTTTCGATAATCTCGACCATGTTGGCGGGCGAGGCGTTCTCCAACAGCGTCGCAGTCGCCCCGAAGCGCAGCGGGAAGATGGCTAGGCCGCCGAGGCCGAATGTGAAGGCGAGCGGCGGCGAGCCGACGAAGACGTCCTCGGGCGTGACGTTCAGTACTTCGCGCGCGTAGCCGTCGGCGATGATCAGGAGGTCGCGGTGGAAATGCATGGTCGCCTTCGGCTCGCCGGTGGTGCCGGAGGTGAAGCCGAGCAGGGCGACGTCGTCGCGGCCGGTCGGCACGGCGTCGAACTTGACCGGCTTGTCGAGCGCGATGCGGTCGAGCTCTGCGTCGTGGTTGGACGTGCCGTCGAAGCTGACCACCTGCTTCAGGAACTTGCTCGACTTGGCGCAAGCGACCAGCTCGTCGGCGATGCGGCTGTCGGTCAGCGCCAGCTTGATCTCGGCCTTGTCGACGATCTTGCCGAGTTCGCCGGCGCGCAGGAGCGGCATGGTGTTGACGACGACGGCGCCCGCCTTGCTGGCGGCGAGCCACGCGGCGACCAGCGCCGGATTGTTGCCGGAGCGGATGAGCACGCGGTTGCCCGGCTTGACGCCGTAGTTCTCGACCAGCGCATGCGCCAGGCGGTTCGACCAGTCGGCGAGCTCCTTGTAGGTGCGGCGGCGGCCATTGCCGATCAGCGCGACATTGTCGCCGAAGCCCTTCTCGACCAGCCGGTCGGTCAATTCGACGCCGACATTCAGCCGCTCCGGATACTGGAATTCCGGGCGATCGAGCAGCAGATCGGGCCATTGATCGAAGGGCGGAAGATGGTCGCGTGCGAAGGTATCGACATGCGCGCTGGGGCCGAGCTTGATGGTCTTTCGCGCCGTGGCCATGGTCTCGCTCCGCTGAAGTCCGCCGCCGCTGCGATGCGGCGAGCCGTTTTCGAACTCACTTTGCACCGGATTTTGCAAACTTAAAATATCAATGTCGAGCGCTGAGCCGGCCCCCTATTCGGGACGGATCCGGATTCGCACGCGCTGGTTGACCTGCCGTCGGGGCCGGCAATGCGCCCGCGCCGAAAATCGCGACTGCGCTGCGCTTCGGCCCGACGGCCGGCAAGAAGAAACGGCCGGGGTTTTCCCCGGCCGCTCCCATTCTCCCTGACTTTTAACGCTTGCCGATTGTCCGCCGTTTGCCCCGATCAGGCAAGGTCGAAGCGGTCGGCGGTCATCACCTTGTTCCAGGCCGCCACGAAGTCCTTCACGAACTTCTCCTGCGAGTCGGCGCAGGCATAGACCTCCGCGAAGGCACGGAGCTGCGAGTGCGAGCCGAAGATCAGGTCGACTCGCGTGCCGGTCCACTTCAACTCTTTGGTTTTTCGGTCACGGCCCTCGTACACGTTTTCGCCGGCCGCGTGCCAGGTGTTGGCCATGGTGAGCAGGTTGACGAAGAAGTCGTTGGTCAGCGTGCCGGGCTTCTTGGTGAGGACGCCGTGCTGCGAATTGTCGGCGTTGGTACCAAGCACCCGCATGCCGCCGAGCAGAACCGTCATCTCCGGTCCGGTGAGCGTCAGCAACTGCGCCCGATCCACCATGGCTTCCTCGGGCGCCATCAAGTGGCCTTCACGATAGTAGTTGCGGAAGGCGTCGGCCATCGGCTCGAGCGGCGCGAAGGAGTCAACGTCCGTCTGCTCCTGCGAGGCATCCATGCGCCCCGGCTTGAAGGGAACCGTCACCGCGGTGCCGGCGTCCTTGGCCGCCTTCTCGATAGCCGCGCAGCCGCCGAGCACGATCAGATCGGCGAGCGAGATCTTCTTGTCGCCCTTCTGCGATCCATTGAACTCCTTCTGGATCGCTTCGAGCTTCGAGAGCACGGTCTTGAGCTGGGCCGGCTGGTTCACCTCCCAGTCCTTCTGCGGGCTGAGGCGAATGCGCGCGCCGTTGGCGCCGCCGCGTTTGTCGGAGCCGCGGAACGTCGCCGCCGATGCCCAGGCCGTGGAAACGAGCTGCGACACCGACAGGCCGGAGGCCAGAATCTTCGCCTTCAGATCGGCGATGTCCTTGTCGCTGACCAGTTCATGATCAACCGCCGGGATCGGGTCCTGCCAGATCAGCGTTTCCTTCGGCACCAGCGGGCCGAGGTAGCGCGCGATCGGACCCATGTCGCGGTGCGTGAGCTTGAACCAGGCGCGGGCAAAGGCGTCCGCGAACTGATCCGGATGCTCGTAGAAGCGTCGCGAGATCTTCTCGTAGGCCGGATCGAAGCGCAGCGACAGGTCCGTGGTGAGCATGGTCGGCTTGCGATGCTTGGACGGATTGTGCGCATACGGTATGGATTCCGGCGCATTCTTCGCCACCCACTGTTGCGCACCGGCCGGGCTCCTCTCCAGCTCCCATTCGAAGCCGAACAGGTTCTCGAAGAAATTGTTGCTCCACTTGGTCGGCGTCGTCGTCCACGTCACTTCCGGACCGCCGCCCATCGTGTCGTCGCCCATGCCACTGCCGAAGCCGCTCCGCCAGCCGAGGCCCTGTTCCTCGAGCGTGGCGGCTTCCGGCTCAGGGCCCATCAAAGACGGGTCGCCGGCACCGTGCGCCTTGCCGAAGGTGTGGCCGCCGGCGATCAGCGCGACGGTCTCCTCGTCGTTCATCGCCATGCGGAAGAAGGTTTCGCGGATGTCCTTCGCTGCGGCCAACGGATCCGGGTTGCCGTTCGGCCCTTCGGGATTGACGTAGATGAGGCCCATCTGCACGGCGGCGAGCGGGTTCGAAAGCTCGCGTTCGCCGCTGTAGCGTTCGTCGCCCAGCCAAGTGCCTTCGGGCCCCCAATAGAGCTCTTCCGGCTCCCACACATCGGCGCGGCCGCCGGCGAAACCGAACGTCTTGAAGCCCATCGACTCGAGCGCGACATTGCCGGTCAGAATGATCAGGTCGGCCCAGGAGAGTTTGCTGCCGTACTTCTGCTTGATCGGCCAGATCAGCCGGCGCGCCTTGTCGAGGTTGACGTTATCCGGCCAGCTGTTGAGCGGTGCGAAGCGCTGCTGTCCGGCGCCGGCGCCGCCGCGGCCGTCGGCAATGCGGTAGGTACCCGCGCTGTGCCACGCCATGCGGATGAACAGCGGCCCGTAATGGCCGAAGTCGGCCGGCCACCACTCCTGCGAGTCGGTCATCACCTTGCGCAGGTCCTCGATCACGGCGTTGAGGTCGAGGGTCTTGAACGCCGTGGCGTAGTCGAAGTCCTTGCCCAATGGGTCTGACTTCTCGGAGTTGTGATGAAGAACCTGAATGTCGAGCTGGTTCGGCCACCAGTCGCGGTTCGTGTGCCGCTGAACGAACGGGCACTTGCCCGCGCCTTTGTCGTCTGTTTTTGCGTCCATGTTTCTCTCCGATCGTGTCCTGCAAGTTTCTTCACGCCGTCCTGCACGGAACGAACATGATTGCTGGGAATTTTGGCCGACGAGATCCCAGTTGCCTTCTTCACCGGCTGAGCGCACGCGGCTTGCCCCGCGTCATAGGCGGGCTCGTCCATCAGGTCTAATCGTATTGATTAGCCAGTCCGATAAGCATATCTTATCGGTATGATTACCCTACGACAGCTTCGTTATTTGACCTCCCTCGCCCGCCACCGGCATTTCGGCCGGGCGGCCGAAGATTGCGCCGTCACCCAGCCGGCCCTGTCAATGCAGATCCGCGAATTGGAGCGCGAGGTGGGCGCCGAATTGGTGGAGCGGCGGCCGAGCGAGATCGCGCTCACCGATATCGGGCTGGAGGTGGCGCGACGGGCGGAAGGCATCCTGGCCGCCACCCGGGACCTGGTCGACTTCGCCCGTCACCGCGACGTGCTCACCGGCCGGCTGGCGCTCGGCATTATCCCCACGCTGGCGCCCTATATGCTGCCGCGGGTGCTGCCGCGGCTGCAAGCCGCCTTTCCGGAATTGCACCTGGACGTGCGCGAGACGCAGACCAAGGTGCTGCTCGACGAACTCTCCGGCGGCGCGCTCGATTGCCTGATGTTGGCGCTGCCGGCGGAAGGCGCCGACGTCGCGACCATGCCGCTGTTCGACGATCCGTTCCTGCTGGCAGTGCCGGCGACCGATCCGCTGCCGGCACAGGTACGGGTCGGCGTCGATGATGTCGACCAGCGACGCCTCATCCTGCTCGAGGAGGGCCATTGCCTGCGCGACCAGGCGCTGGCCTTCTGCGCGGCGCCGCGCCGCGACACGGCGGCGGGCTTAGGCGCCACCTCGCTCGCCACGGTGATGCAGATGGTGGCGAATGGCTATGGCGTAACGCTGTTGCCGGAGGTGGCCGTCGATGTCGAACTGCGCGACGAGCGGGTGAAGCTGTTGCGCTTCACCGCACCGGAGCCGGCGCGCACCGTCGGTCTTGCCTGGCGGCGCACCTCGCCGCGGCGCAAGGATTTCGAGGCGCTGGGCGAGGCGGTCAAGGCGACCTTGCTGCCGCAGCGCTACGCCATGAGCGCGTGAATCCGAGGCCGATCCGCCATGCTTGCAGGGACCAGGGTCATTTGCCGGCGGCGGACCGCGACGCGACGGCGGTGCCAAAGACACGATCCCATACATCGGTAGTGACGCCGAAATTACCGGCCTGCGCATGATGGTGGTGGCGCGCGTGACGCAGCCGCGCCCGGTAAAAATACGAGCCCTTGCGCGGCCGCCAATGGTGCGTCGTGTAATGCACGAAGACGTACCAGAGATAGCCGGCGACCAAGCCGGCGGTCAGCGCGGTGCCCAAATCGAATCCGAGCAGGGCGATGGACGGAATCGCGGCGGCGAGCAGGGCAATCAACACGCTCGCCCAGGCCGGCGTGCCAATGAAGGCCTGCGGCGAACGGTGGTGCAGCTCATGGATTTCGGCGACAATCGGCGCGTGGTGAAACACCGCCCGATGCAGCACATATTCGATCAGCGTCCAGCCGGCCAGACCGGCAGCGAAGACGATCGCCCAGGTGATGGGCGACGGAGGCATCGAACCGCGGAAGACGAGGGCTAAGGCCACGAGAATGAGTGGCGGGAAAAGCAAAAACTCGGAAAAATAGCCAAATTTGCTCATCTTCATGGCAATACCTCAGGGAGTCTCAAGTCCAGCACCCGCGTTTTGCCCTGCATACACCCCCAATATGTGTCGAAAATCTAGCAGCGTCACGCCTTCCCTTAAAGGGCGTTTCGGCGCGTTTCTGTGGCAACGTGGTCGCGGGGAGGGTAACAAAAATAGCATGATTCGATCACGCTAAAGCTTGATCTCGCGTTCGAGTCGCGCCGGATCCTCCAAACAATAATAGCCGGACAGGCGGGTAACCACCTTCACGCGCATCCATTCGTTCATGATGCGGCTCACATTCTCGCGCGCGATACCGGCCATGGCGGCGAGATCGCTCTGACTCACCTTCTGGCGGATGACGATGCGCGCGCCGCCAACATTGTGGCCGAAGGCATGAGCGAGCTCGAGCAAAGCGCGGGCGACACGCCCGCGCAGCGGAAGGAAGCTTCCCGCCGCCACGATCTGGTCGGTGTCGCGCAAGCGGGCGGCCAGCACCTTGGCCAGATATTTGTAGATCTCCGGCTCCCTGCCGGCGTAGCTCTCGAACGCCTTGCAGCTCACGAAGCGCAGCTTGCAATCGCGCAGCGCCGTCACCGTGGCCGAGCGCGGCAACCCGTCGATGATGGCGAGATCGCCGACAATGGCGCCGGGGCCGAGAATGGCCAGGATGCGCTCGGCCCCGCTCGCCGATTCGATGCTGACCTTGAGCAGTCCTTCATCCACCCGGTAGCAGCCGTCGCCCGGATCGCCCGCGAGAAACAGCACCTCGTCGGCGGCAAGATGGCGCGGCGTCGCCACGGCCAGCAGCTCGGCGCTGAGCCGATCGGGAAGGTCCGACAGAAAATTGATGGGAGCCTGATACGTCGGCCTCGCCATGCCTCGCCCTAACCCAAGGATCGCGCCGGCAGAGCATGCCCGCGGTCCCGGCAGTATAGGCGCGCGGCTACCTCCAGGCGACCACCACCTTCATCGGGGCGAGCGGGTCGATGCCGTCATTCGCCTGCGGGTGGTAGCAGACCACATTGGCGGCCCAGCCGCCGACCATCACGAAGGACAAGGTGACGGCGATGAGAAGGGTACGGCCCATGACGATCTCCTGTTCTTTGTCCGGTTTTTGCCGGTTTGACGCCGGAGCTGTTCGCTCTCTGTGATGCTGAGACTAGGAGGCCCCCCGCCCGGGTGCTGTGACCGCTGTCACAAAATGGTGCATTTGCCGGCGGCGGCGGCGAGGTGGACAAAAAAAATGGGCCCCTTGGGAGGGGCCCAGTCCGCCGCCTGCTGGGGTTGGGGTCGGGGGGAAGCGGGAGGCGGAAGTTGGAGGTTGTGCGGGTTAGCCTGGAAAAGGGGTTCAGATCGGGTCGGTGGCGCGGGTGCCGATGCGGCCGGCGGTGAGCACCTGGTGCACCGAATGGGCGGTCAAGCTGTTGCCGAGCGGGAGAAAACCGTCGCGGACGAGGTCGGTGGCGATCGAAACGACGCCCAGCGCCATGACCGCGGCGGCGAGAATGATGGTTTTACGCATTGTCGTCTCCCTGGACGCCCCGGCGCTTTCTGCATCCGGTATTGATGACCTTAGGGGGACGAGGGCCGTCCCGCTGTGACGGCCATCACAAAAGAGCGCATTTGCCGGGGATGCGAGCTGGGCCGGCCTGGCGAATAACGAAAAAGGCGGCCCCGGAGGGCCGCCTCGTTGTCTTCTGCCACGCCCACAGGCGGGGGGAGGTGAAACAGACTACTCCGCCGCGTCGCCGCCGGCAGCCGGCTGCGGCTCGTCGCCGCTCCCTTCGGCCTTGGCCTTGGCTTCCAGGTCCTCGCCGGTGTCCTGATCGACCACCTTCATCGACAGGCGCACCTTGCCGCGCTCGTCCATGCCGAGCAGCTTGACCTTCACCTTGTCGCCTTCCTTGACCACGTCGGTGACCTTGTTCACCCGGCGCGGCGCCAACTGGCTGATGTGCACCAGCCCGTCGCGCGAACCGAAGAAGTTCACGAAGGCGCCGAAGTCCATCACCTTGACGACGGTGCCGTCGTAGATGTGGCCGACCTCCGGATCGGAGGCGATCGACTTGATCCAGTTGATCGCCGCCTTGATCGAGTCGCCGGAGGCGGACGCCACCTTCACCGAGCCGTCGTCCTCGATGTTGATCTTGGCGCCGGTTTTCTCGACGATCTCGCGAATGACCTTGCCGCCGGTGCCGATCACTTCGCGGATCTTGTCGGTCGGGATCTTGAACATCTCGATGCGCGGGGCGTGCTCGCCGAGCTCCGCGCGGGCGGCGGTCAGCGCCTTGCTCATCTCGCCGAGGATGTGCATGCGGCCGTCTTTCGCCTGGCCCAAGGCGACCTTCATGATCTCCTCGGTGATGCCGGCGATCTTGATGTCCATCTGCAGCGAGGTGACGCCGTGCTCGGTGCCGGCCACCTTGAAGTCCATGTCGCCGAGATGGTCCTCGTCGCCAAGGATGTCGGAGAGCACCGCATAGCGATCGCCTTCCAGGATCAGGCCCATGGCGATGCCGGCGGTCGGCCGCTTCAGCGGCACGCCGGCATCCATCAGCGCCAGCGAGGAGCCGCACACCGTCGCCATCGAGGAGGAGCCGTTCAACTCGGTGATCTCGGAGACGATGCGGATGGTGTAGGGGAATTCCGCCGGTGTCGGCAGCAGCGGATGGATCGCGCGCCAGGCGAGCTTGCCGTGGCCGATTTCGCGCCGCTTGGTGCCGCCCATACGGCCGGTTTCGCCGACCGAATAGGGCGGGAAATTATAGTGCAGCAGGAAGGATTCCTTGTAGCTGCCCTGCAAAGCATCGATCCACTGCTCGTCCTCGGCGGTGCCCAGCGTGGTCACGACCAGCGCCTGGGTCTCACCGCGGGTGAACAGCGCCGAGCCGTGCGCGCGCGGCAGCACGCCGACTTCCGCCACGATTGGCCGCACGGTCGAGAGGTCGCGGCCGTCGATGCGCTTTTTGGTGTCGAGGACATTCCAGCGCACGATCTTGGCTTCGAGCTCCTTGAACACGCCGGCCAGGCGCTGCTTGTCGTAATCCGGATTTTCGGCGCCCTCGGGGAAGTAGTGCGCCATCACCTTTTCCTTGGCGGCGGCGACGGCGTTTTGACGCTCCTGCTTCTGCGGGATTGCATAGGCCTTGCGCAGGTCCTGTTCGACCAGGCCGAGGATTTCCTTTTCCAAGGCGCCGTTGTCGGGCAGCGTCAGATCGCGCGGCTCCTTGGCGGCCTTTTCGGCGAGCTTGATGATGGCCTCGATCACCGGCTGGAAATGCCGGTGGCCGAACATGACGGCGCCCAGCATGATGTCCTCGGATAGCTCCTTGGCTTCCGATTCCACCATCAGCACGGCGTCGCTGGTGCCGGCGACGACAAGGTCGAGATGGCTCTCGGTCATCTCGTCGAGCTGCGGGTTGAGCACGTATTCGTTGTTGATGAAGCCAACACGGGCGGCGCCGATCGGACCCATGAATGGGGCGCCCGACAGCGTCAGCGCCGCCGAGGAGGCAACCAGCGCCAGAATATCGGGGTCGTTTTCCAGATCGTGCGACAGCGTGGTGACGATCACCTGCGTCTCACAGCGCCAGCCGTCGGCGAACAGCGGCCGAATCGGGCGGTCGATGAGCCGCGAGACCAGCGTTTCCTTTTCGGTGGGGCGGCCTTCGCGCTTGAAATAGCCGCCGGGAATGCGGCCCGCGGCGTAATACTTTTCCTGATAGTCGACGGTGAGCGGCAGGAAGTCGACGCCTTCGCGTGGGCTTTTCGCTGCGACCGCGGTCGCAAGCACGGTGGTCTCGCCATAAGTGGCGAGCACGGCGCCGTCGGCTTGACGCGCCATCCGGCCGGTTTCCAGGGTGAGCTTGCGCCCGCCCCAATCGAGTTCAACTCGATGGATATCGAACATTGTATCTTTCTCTCATGGTTCTCAGGCCCGAGCCGAAAGCCATGAGCAAGACGGCCAGAGGCTGTCGCGCAACACCGCGAAAGCGGAGAGCACCAGCTTCTGGCGATCCTGCCATGGCGTTTCGAACCTGGCCTGTTGGCAAAGCACCGATCCTTATCGGCCCTTGCAACATTTCCGGCGGCCGGATTGCCGCCGGCTCAAAATAGCGAACGCACGGCATTCGCTTCGGGTGAAACGCGCACGGCCCTGACGCCCGCGCGCGGGAACAAAATCAGCGGCGGATGCCGAGTTTCTCGATCAGCGACTTATAGCTCGCCTCGTTGTTGCGCCGCAGATAGTCGAGCAACTGACGGCGCTGGCTGACCAGTTTGAGCAGACCGCGGCGCGAATGGTTGTCCTTGGTATGCGTCTTGAAATGCTCGGTGAGATTGCTGATCCGCTCGGAGAGGATCGCCACCTGCACTTCGGGCGACCCGGTGTCCCCCGACTTCTTGCCAAATTCCTTGATGACTTCGGCCTTGCGGCCGGCCGCTATCGACATCGGTTATCCTTTCTTCATGCCGGCTCTACCGATCAGCCCGGCCAGGTTGAACACGCGCTTGGGGACGATTTCGCCATGCTCCAGTTCGGCCAGGGCCAACAGGTGGCCCTCCACCGTGACATAGGCTGGCCCCTGGAGAATGGGAGCGTCCCGTCCGCGCAACAGAACGGCTTGGCCGCGTTGCAGCCTCGCCGCATCGGCCCGTCCGACAGCCAGCGCCGGGATGTCGTCCAGCGCGGTTTCGACGGGCATGAGCGCGTCGGCGAGGCTAGCCTCGCCGGCCGCGGCTCTATGGCACACAGCCTCCAAATCTTCCAGTAAAATCATGGTTTGCTCGCCGAACGGCCCCACCGACACACGGCGCAGCGCGCTGACATGGCCGAAACAGCCGAGCGCCCGACCCAGATCGCGCGCAAGCGAGCGGACATAGGTGCCCTTGCCACACTCGGCTACCAGCACGGCATGGTCCGGGTCCGGGCTCTCCACCAGCTCGAGGCGGGTGATTTCCACCGGACGCGGGGCCAATTCCACGATTTCCCCGTCGCGGGCGAGGTCATAAGCGCGCTCGCCCTCGATCTTGATGGCGGAATAGCGCGGCGGCACTTGCTGGATGACGCCGGTATAGCCCGGCAACAGGGCGCGGATCGCCTCCGGCGTCGGACGGACGTCGCTGGTTTCGGTCACCCGGCCCTCGGCGTCGTCGGTGTCGCGCTCCTCGCCCCAGCGCACGGTGAAGCGGTAGAGCTTACGGCCATCCATGACGAAAGGAACGGTCTTGGTGGCCTCGCCCAGGGCGATGGGCAGCGCGCCGGAGGCAAGCGGGTCGAGCGTGCCGGCATGGCCGCAGCGTTTGGCCTGGAATAGCCGCTTGATGATGCTGACCGCGTGGGTCGAGGTCATGCCGACCGGCTTGTCGAGCACGATCCAGCCGTGCACGTCGCGCTTGTCGCGGCGGAATTGCTTCTTGTGCTTCGGCCGCGCGGCTCGGTCTGCCTCCCCCGCTTGCGGGAGGGCGTTGGGAAGGGTGCCCTCCACGGCGCCCGTTTCCCCTTCCGACGCGCTTGGCTGGTCGACCTCGCCGACAAGCGGAGCAGGTGACGCGAGATCGCGGCTCGCTTGATTACTCATCGTCGTCCCTTTTCAAATCGCGCGCCACTTCCGGCGAGTGCAAGAGCTTGTCGATGCGCTCGGCTTCGGCGAAACGGTCGTCGATGCGGAAGCGGATATCCGGCGCGAATTTCAGATTGACACGATGGGCGATCTCGCCGCGCAGGAATTTCTTGTTACGCTCGAAGGCGCCGATCACCGCCTCGGCATCGTGGCCGCCCATCGGCATGACGTAGATGGTCGCCAGCCGCAGGTCGGGGGTCATGCGCACTTCAGGGATGGTGATCATGTGCGATTCCAGCACCGGATCGTGCACATCGCCGCGCGTGAGCATCTCGGCGAGCGCGTGACGCACCAGTTCGCCGACGCGCAACTGACGCTGCGAGCCGCCGCCCGGCGATACATCGCGATGATGCTTATGGCGCATGTCCTTTGCGTCCTTTCGCCGGGTGCTTCAAGACGTCGCCTGCGGCGGGTCCTCAGCACGAGGCTTGCTCAGTACGCCTCATCCTGACGAGGGCGCGTCAGCGCCCGTCTCGAGGAATGAGGGATGTTTGCTTTGCTTGTTCGGCGGACCGTCCAGCAACTCGCGTGAGACTTGGACTCACAACGAGCGTTGAATCGTCTCCACCCGATAGCATTCAATCACGTCGCCTTGCCGCATGTCCTGGTAGTTCTCGAAGGCCATGCCGCATTCCATGCCCGAGGCGACCTCGCGCACGTCGTCCTTGAAGCGTTTGAGCTGCGACAGCTTGCCCTCGTGCACGACGACGTTGTCGCGGATCAGCCGCACATTGGCGCCACGCTCGACGGTGCCGTCGGTGACCTTGCAACCGGCGACATTGCCGACCTTGGAGACCTTGAAGACCTCCAGAATTTGCGCATTGCCCAGCATGGTCTCGCGCAGCGTCGGCTCGAGCAGGCCGGACATCGCCTTTTTCACGTCGTCGACGAGGTCGTAGATGATGTTGTAGTAGCGGATTTCGATACCGCTGCGTTCCGCCGCCTCGCGCGCTTCCTTGTTGGCGCGCACGTTGAAGGCGATGATCGGCACGCCGGAAGCCTCGGCCAGCGTCACGTCCGATTCGGAAATGCCGCCGACACCGGCGTGCAGCACACGCGCGCCCACCTCGTCGGTGCCGAGCTTGTCGAGCGCGCCGATGATGGCTTCCGCCGAGCCCTGCACGTCGGCCTTGATCACCAGCGGGAATTCCTTGCGGCCCGCGGTCTTGGCCTGCGCCATCATCTGCTCGAGCGAGCCGCGCATGCCGGCCGCGCGCGCGGCCTGCTTCTCGCGCTTCTTGCGCGAGCGGTAATCGGTGATCTGACGGGCACGCGCCTCGTTCTCGACCACCGCCAGCCGGTCGCCGGCATCGGGCGTGCCGGAGAAGCCCAGCACCTCGACCGGGGTCGAGGGCCCCGCGCTCTGCACTGGTTCACCGGTGTCGGAGACGAGCGCGCGCACGCGACCCCATTCGGCGCCGGCCACAACGATATCGCCGGGCTTGAGGGTGCCGCGCTGCACCAGCACGGTCGCCACCGGGCCGCGGCCGCGGTCGAGCTTGGCCTCGATCACGGTGCCCTCGGCGGGGCGCTCGGGATTGGCCTTGAGGTCGAGCAATTCGGCCTGCAGGCCGATCATTTCCAGCAGCTTGTCGATGTTGGTCCGGGCTTTGGCGGAGACTTCCACGTCGACCACTTCGCCGCCCATGGATTCGACCTGCACCTCGTGCTGCAGCAATGCGGTGCGCACGCGGTTGGGATCGGCGTCCGCCTTGTCGACCTTGTTGATGGCGACGATGATCGGCACTTTGGCGGCTTTGGCGTGGTTGATGGCTTCCACGGTCTGCGGCATCACGCCGTCGTCCGCCGCCACCACCAGCACGACGACATCGGTCACCTTGGCGCCGCGCGCGCGCATGGCGGTGAAGGCGGCGTGGCCGGGCGTGTCGATGAAGGTGATCTTGGCGCCGGACGGCGCGGACACCTGATAGGCGCCGATATGCTGGGTGATACCGCCGGCTTCGGCTTCCGTGACATTGGTCGACCGGATGGCGTCGAGCAGCGAGGTCTTGCCATGGTCGACGTGGCCCATGACGGTGACCACCGGCGGCCGCGGCTGCAGCGTCGTCGCATCGTCGGGCGCGTCGAACAGCCCCTCCTCCACGTCGGCTTCGGCGACGCGGCGGACGGTGTGGCCCATTTCCTCGGCGATGAGCTGGGCAGTGTCGGGATCGAGGGCGTCGTTGATGGTCGCCATCTGCCCCTGCTTCATCAGCAGGCGGATGACGTCCACCGCGCGCTCGGACATACGGTTGGCGAGTTCCTGGATGGTGATCGCCTCGGGGATTGTAACCTCGCGCACGATCTTTTCCTTCGGCTCAGCCGAAGCATGGCCCTTGAGCCGCTGTGTACGGCGTCGGAATGAAGCGACCGAGCGCTCGCGCACCTCGTCGGCGCTGAGCGCATTGATGACGGTAAGACGACCGCGCTGCTTGCCGACCGCGGCACGCGGCGCCGGACGCGGCGCGGCGGCCGGACGTCCGCCGGGGCGGCGCGAAACGCGCGGCGCCTCTTCTTCTTCGGCCTCAAGCGCCGGGCGCGCCGCCGGCGTTGCCGCCGGGCGTTTGGTTTCATCTTCGCCGAAACGTTTCTTGGCGACCTCGCCGGCCCTGCGCTTGGTCTCTTCTTCCTGCTTCCGGCGCTCGTCTTCTTCCTGCTTGCGCGCTTCCGCAGCTTCGCGTTCGGTGCGGTCGGCTTGCTCGCGGGTGGCGCGGCGCTTGGCCTCTTCCTCGGCGACCTTGCGCTCCTCGGCCTCGCGCACGCGCGAGTCGGCGAGCGCATGGGCGCGCGCGGCAATCTCTTCCTCGGTCAGGCTGCGCAGCACGACCCCGGAGGATTTCGGCGACTCGGCCGACGGAGCGGGCGCGGGCGCAGCCGCGGCGGCGCCACCCCGGCGCGGCGCGGCAGCCGGCCGCTTGGCCGGCCCCTCGGCGGGCGCAGGTTCGGCCCTCGCTTCCGCCGGCGCACTGATCACGCGGCGTTTGACCTTCTCGACCACGACCTGCTTGCTGCGGCCATGGCTGAAGCTCTGGCGCACGACACCGGTCTCCGTGCGCGGCTTGAGCGTCAGCTTACCACCGCCGACACTCAGTTTCTTCTCGCCAGGGTTCTTCGTTTCGCTCATTCCGTCCTTATTCCTCGTGCGCCGGCACCCGGCGCATGCGTGCATCGCCTTGATCGGCCTCAGTTTCCGGTCCGAAAGCGCTCGAGGCGCCTTACGCGAGCGAGAAAAGTCTCAGCCCCCGGCCCCGCAAGCAGGGCTGCATGTACCACATTTGGGCGGCTCAATGCCAAATCCAATTGCCCGCCGGAGAATGTTTCGAAAACCGCGATTTCCCGTGGATTTTCGTCGCTGTTGCGCTGCAATGCCGCGGCCAGCTTGCGCTTGCCGTCGGGCTTGGCCTCGCCCGCATGGATCAGCGCGGCCAGATCGTCGCGGCCCATGGCCGCCTCCACCTTGGCCGCTCCGCTCACCACCTGCCCCCCCTTGCCGGCAATGGCCAGCGCATCGAGCGCCGCCCGTTCGAGCAGGCGCTCGGTCGTCTCGACGAGGTCGGCACATTTGACCTCGCGCTTGAATCCGCGCGCGAAGACATTGCGCTTCACCGCTTCCGCCAGCGCCGCCCGCGTGCCGGTGACCCAGAGGCCGCGCCCGGGCAGCTTGCGCTTGACGTCGGGCACCACCTCGCCGGCCGGACCGACCACGAAGCGGATCAATTCGGCGACCGGCAACACCTTGCGCGTCAGCGCGCACATGCGCTCGCTCCCCGGGGCGACGCTCGTCGTCCCGCGGTCGAGTTCACTGTCCTGCGCCAATGCCAGCATCACCGGTTTCGCTTCTCCTTAAGCCTGCGGCTCGGCCGCTTCTTCCGCCGGGACCTCTTCGGCCGGCGGCGCCAATTCCGCCTCGGTCACCCAGCCGGCCATGACCCGAGCCTGCATGATCATGGCCTCCGCCTCCTCGCGCGAGACATCGATGCCTTCGAAGAAGCCGGGCTCCCGCTTGGTTTCGCCATCCTTGCGCTCGGTCCAGCCGACCAGATCGTCGGTGGCGCAGCCGGCGAAATCTTCGACCGTCTTCACGCCGTTCTCGCCCAGGGCGACCAGCATCCTGGTGGTGATGCCGGGCACCTCCTTGAGCGCGTCTTCGACGCCGAGTTCCTGGCGCTTGGCATCGAGCTCGGCGTCCTGTGCGGCGAGATATTCCTTGGCGCGCTCCTGCAATTCGCGCGCGGTCTCCTCGTCGAAGCCCTCGATCGACGCGATTTCCTTCTCGTCAACCAGCGCCAGTTCCTCGATCGAGCCGAAGCCTTCCGAGGCCAGCAACTGCCCGACCACCTCGTCGAGATTGAGCGCCTCGACAAAAACCTTGGTGCGGTTCTCGAACTCGGCGTGGCGGCGTTCCGACTCTTCTTGCTCGGTGAGGATGTCGATGTCCCAGCCGGTAAGCTGGGAAGCAAGCCGCACGTTCTGCCCGCGCCGTCCGATGGCGAGCGAGAGCTGCTGATCGGGCACCACCACCTCGATGCGCTCGCGCTCTTCGTCGAGCACCACCTTGGCGACTTCCGCCGGCGCCAGCGCGTTCACGACGAAGGTGGCGATGTCGGGCGACCAGGGAATGATGTCGATCTTCTCGCCCTGCAACTCGTTCACCACCGCCTGCACGCGCGAGCCGCGCATGCCGACGCAGGCGCCCACGGGATCGACCGACGAATCGCGCGAGATCACGGCGATCTTGGCGCGCGAGCCGGGGTCGCGGGCGACCGCCTTTACTTCGACGATGCCGTCGTAGATTTCCGGCACTTCCTGCGCGAACAGCTTGGCGGTGAACTGCGGATGCGTGCGCGAGAGGAAGATCTGCGGCCCGCGCGGCTCGCGGCGCACGTCGTAGATATAGGCGCGGATGCGGTCGCCGTTGCGGAACACCTCGCGCGGCAGCAATTCGTCGCGCCGCACGATGGCCTCGCCGCGGCCGAGATCGACGACGACATTGCCGTATTCGACGCGCTTGACGATGCCGTTGACAATGTCGCCGATGCGATCCTTGTACTCGGCGTATTGGCGGTCGCGCTCGGCCTCGCGCACCTTCTGCACGATCACCTGCTTGGCCGACTGCGCGGCGATGCGGCCGTATTCGAGCGGCGGCAACGGATCGGCGATGGTGTCGCCGACCTGCGCCGCCGGGTGGCGCTTGCGCGCATCCTCGATTGTGATCTGGTTGGATGGGTTGTCGACACTTTCCACCACCAGCATGTGGCGGGTCAGCCGCAGGTCGCCGGTCTTCGGCTCGATCTCGGCATGCACCTCGGTCTCCGCGCCATAGCGCGAACGCGCCGCCTTGGCGATCGCGTCCTCCATGGCGGCGATGACGATGCCGCGGTCGATCGCCTTCTCGCGGGCCACCGCGTCGGCGATTTGTAACAGCTCGAGCCGATTGGCGCTCACTGCCATAGCTCACTCTCCTCCTTTGGCGGCAGGCCGCTGCGGCCGATGCCGTGATTGTCGTCCTTCGCGTCGTTCCTCGCGCCGCGCCGCGCGCGCTTCGCGCTTGGCGGCCTTCTCGCGCCGCAAAGCCTCGGCCACCAGTTCGTCGGTGAGCACCAGCTTTGCCTCGCTCATCTCCTCAATCGGCAGCAGCACCTCCGCCACCTCCTCGGGCCCGGCATCCTCGCGGCGCAGGCGCGCGGCCTCGCCCTCGACGCCGAGCAGCAGGCCGCGAAACCGCTTGCGGCCCTCGAGCGGGACCGCCATTTCGATGCGCGCCAAATGGCCGGCTTGGCGCTCGAAATCCGACTTGCGCACCAGCGGCCGGTCGAGTCCGGGAGACGAGATTTCCAGCCGATAGGCGCGATCGATCAGATCGGCCATATCGAACACCGGCGACAGGGCACGCGAGATGGCCTCGCAGTCGTCCACCGTCATGTTGCCGTCCGGCCGTTCGGCCATGATTTGGACGGTGCAGCCGTCGGCGCCGGACACCTTCACCCGCACCAGCCGGTAGCCGAGGTCCTCGATGACCGGTTCGGCCACTGCGGCGACACGCGCCGAGAGCCCCGGCTCGACGATCAGCCGCGGTTCCTGGCTTTCTGCAGCCGCGGCCCTGGCCGCCGGCACCTCGTGCGTCTGGCTTTCGCCCATCGGGTAACAAAAAAGAGCGGGCCCCGGGGGACCCACTCTCAAAACCATCTGGTTATGAGGGTGTATTACGAACGACCTGAAATATAGCGCATTTTGCCAGCCATGCAAGGCCGACAAAGCGATTTCAGGGCTAACCGTTCCTTCAGATTCTGCCCTTAAATATGTGTAAAGCCGCCGGACGGGGCGGTTTATAGGCGTTTTTCAGGTCGTGACGATGGGCGCTCCTGCCTCCCTGCTTCCAGAATTGGAAGACGTGGTCCAGCACGGCTCCGCGGAAAAGCGGGCCGAAACGCTGCGCCGTATTACCAGCCTGTTTCTTGACGGGGCGCCGAACTTCAACGACGACCACATCGCGCTGTTCGACGATGTGATGGGCTGCCTGATCGAGGAGATCGAGGCCAAGGTGCTGGCGGAGTTGTCGCAACGCCTGGCGCCGGTCGCGCATCCGCCGGCTGGTGTGGTGCGCGCACTCGCCGGCAATGACGATATTGCGGTCGCCGCGCCACTACTGCGCGAGGGACGGCTGCCCGACCCCGATCTGCTGCACATCGCCGAGACCAAGGGCCAGGCACATCTTCTGGCGCTGTCCGCGCGCAAGGGCATCAGCGAGGCGCTGTCCGACATTCTGATCGCCCGCGGCGACCGCGAAGTGTCGCGCGCCATCGCCAAGAACGCCGAGGCGCGGCTGTCGGAAAACGCCTTCTCCACGCTGGTCAAGCGCGCCGAGCAGGACAATATTCTGGCCGAGCGCGTCGGCTTGCGCACCGACATCCCGCCGCGCCTGTTCCGCCAATTGCTGATGCAGGCGAGCGAGGTGGTGCAGACCCGCTTGCTGGCGCAGGCACGGCCGGAGACGCAGGCCGAAATCCGCCGCATCCTGCAGAAAGTGACCGACGAGGTCGGCGCCGCCGCCGCGCCGCGCAATTACACCGCCGCGCTCGCCGCGGTGCGCGCGTTGCACAAGGAGCGCAAGCTCACCGAAGCTGACATCGCCGACTACGCCAAGACCGGCCGCTACGAGGAAACCATCGCCGCGCTCGCCACCATGTGCTCGGTGCCGGTCGAGGTGGTCGATCGGTTGATGAGCGGCGAGCGCGCCGATCCAGTGCTGATCCTGGCGCGGGCGGCGGGCTTCGGCTGGCCGACGGTCGAAGCGATCATCAATGCGCGTCCGGGCACCTCGCCATCGCCGCAGGTGCTCGACGCCGCACGCGAGAATTTCGACCGGCTGACCGCCGCCACCGCCCAGCGCGTGGTGCGCTTCTGGCAAGTGCGGCAGGGCACGGGGGAGTGATCCTCCGTGATTGCCGGGCCGGACTCGGCAATCCATCATTCGTTCGAATAGGGATGGATGCGCGGATCACGCCCGCGCATGAGGACTATATTTTCCGAAATACGAAATATGCCGGCGCCCGCCCTTCCCGCTTGGCCTTGGCCTCATAGCGCGTGCCGGTGAAGCCCTTCCAAGGCCGGCGCCAGTCGTCGGCGCTTTCAGCGGTCCACACGAAATCCGACGAACGCAGGACGCGCGCCAGGGCATAGGCCGCATAGTCGGCGATGTCGGTGGCAAAGCGCAGGTCGCCGCCGCGCTTAAGAACGCGGGCCAGCCGAGCGAGGCTGTCGTCCTGGATGAAGCGCCGCTTCCAGTGGCGGCGCTTCGGCCAAGGATCGGGATAGAGCAGATCGATGCGGGTGAGGCTGCCGGCGGGCAGCCAGTCGAGAAGCGCGCTGGCGTCACCGAAATGCAGGCGAATATTGGCGATGGCATCCGCCTCGATCGCGACGAGCGCCTTGCCGATGGCATTGACGAAAGCGTCCGAGCCGACGAAGCCGCGGCGCGGATGCGCGCGCGCCTCACCCACCAGGTGTTCGGCGCCGCCGAAACCGATCTCCAGGCATACGTCGTCGACATCACCGAACAGCGCGCGCAGATCGGCGGGCGCCGGCTGCTTCAGATCGAGCGCGCATTTCGGCAGCAGCGTGTCGAACAGCGCCGCCTGCCGCGGCTTCAGCGGATGCCCTTTGCGGCGGCCGAAGAACGCGCGCTGAGGTGGGATCTTGTCGCGCAGCTCACTCATGCTGTCATCGTCCGCGAAAGCGGACGATCCAGTAAACACTGGCTGAGCGAATATGATGCAATGCGTGTACTGGATGCCCGCTTTCGCGGGCATGACAGCAGAGAATGGGGGGCTATTGAAGCCTTATTTCACCGCCCGCTTGATGGCGTCGGCGAGATCGGTCTTCTCCCAGGAGAAGCCGCCGTCCTTGTCCGGGGCGCGGCCGAAATGGCCATAGCTCGCGGTGCGCCGATAGATCGGACGGTTGAGCTTGAGCGTGCGGCGGATGTTGGTCGGGGTGAGACGGAACAGCTCGGGTAGGACCTTCTCGAGCTTCTTCTCTTCCACCTTGCCTGTGCCATGCGTATCGACCAGCACCGACATCGGATCGGCCACTCCGATCGCGTAAGCGACCTGAATGGTGCAGCGCTCGGCGACGCCGGCCGCCACGATGTTCTTGGCGAGGTAGCGCGCGGCATAGGCGGCCGAGCGGTCGACCTTGGTCGGGTCCTTACCGGAGAAGGCGCCGCCGCCATGCGGCGCATAGCCGCCATAGGTGTCGACGATGATCTTGCGGCCGGTGAGGCCGCAATCGCCGTCGGGACCGCCGATGACGAAATTGCCGGTCGGATTGACCAGGAAGTCGGACGGCCGCTGCGGCATCCAGCCTTTCGGCAGCGCCGATTCGACGGCATCGGCGATCATCTCCTTGATCAGGCCGGGCGTATATTTCTTGTTGTTGCGGCTCTGCGCCTTGTGCTGCGTCGAGACCACCACCTTGGTGCAGCCGACGGGCTTGCCGTTGACGTAACGCACCGTGACCTGGCTCTTGGAGTCGGGCTGCAGATCGGCGAGCTGGCCGGCGTGGCGCTTTTCGGCGAGCACCTTCAGAATCTTGTGCGAGAAATAGATCGGCGCCGGCATGAACGAGTTCTTCTCGTAGACCTCACTCTCGGTGCAGGCGAAGCCGAACATCATGCCCTGGTCGCCGGCGCCTTCTTCCTCGCCGCCCTTGCGCTTGCGGGCGTTGACGCCCATCGCGATGTCGGGCGACTGGCCGTGCAGCAGGACTTCGACGTCGGCGCCGTAATGCGAGAAGCCGTCCTGGTCGTAGCCGATGTCCTTGACCACGCCGCGCGCGATCTCGGTGATCAGCTCGCGATTCACGACCGTCTTGTCGCCGTGATTGACGAAGAACGGCGCCTGGCCGCGGCCTTCGCCGGCGATGATGATCTTGTTGGTGGTCGTCAGCGTCTCGCAGCCGAGCCGCGTATTCACCAAGCTCTCATCCGCAATGCCGAGCTTGACGTCATTGGCGATAAAAGCATCGAGCACGGCATCGGAGATTTGGTCGCAGACCTTGTCCGGATGACCTTCGGAAACCGACTCGCTGGTAAACAGAAAATTCGTATGAGCCACGTGCAACTCCTCCCATGGCGCGTTTTAAAGCCGCGTCGTGTGATGTCCGGGGGTGGTTCTTGCAGTGGTGAACGGCGAGGTCAAGACGTGGGCAGCAACCTCCGCCGTAGTGGGGAGGTATGGGCCGCTAGTCGTCCTCGCCGGCGATCTGTTCCACCAGATCGACAATGCGCCGACGCAGCTTGCTGTTCTTGATCCGCATGAAGGCCTTGGTCAGCGACAGGCCGTCCGAGGTGGCGAGAAAGTCGGACACATAGGCCGGCGAGGGCGCTTCGCTCAAGCCGGCGGTCTGGCCGGGCAAATGCGGGGCGCCTTCGAAGAAAAACGATACCGGCACCTGCAGGATATGGGCAATCTGTTGCAGGCGGCTGGCGCCGATCCGATTGGTCCCCTTCTCGTATTTCTGCACTTGCTGAAATGTCAGCCCCAGCGCGTCGCCCAGCTTTTCCTGACTCATATTCAACATCATCCGCCGCATGCGCACGCGCGAACCGACGTGCTTGTCGATCGGATTGGGGGCCTTCTTCGCCATAAAAATCTCCTATGCGGCCATTTTGACTCGTAATGTCACATTTGCTGGCATTTATGCAATCGCTGATTTGTCCTCTGCCGACTGCCAGCGTCAAAAACACGCAGGATAGTTGTGTACACTTTTCTTCAAATTTTATATTGTTCTAAAGACCTTGGCGTCCTGCGATGCCATTGATTTCGCTTGCGGGACCAGCAATTGCGGATCGCCGGTATACAGGTATCTCAACCTATAGCTGCATCCGCCTGCGACCAACAATAATCAAGCTTACTACCATGGCTAGAATCAAAGCGTAATCGCCATAATCCACAAAAGTTGTCGGCGGGAGCGGGCGTGGCAGCCGCGCATCGAGCACCCCGTCGACACCGAGCGGGAGGGCGCGAATGATGCGGCCGAGCGGATCGATCACGGCGGAGATGCCGGTATTGGCGGCGCGCACCAGCGGCAGGCCCTCGGCGATGGCGGTCACCCGCGCCTGCTGGAAATGCTGATAGGGCCCGGTGCTGTTGCCGAACCAGCCGTCATTGGTGACATTGACGATCCAGCCCGGCCGCTCGCCGCGCGGCACCGCGGCGCCGGGAAAAATCGCCTCGTAGCAGATGAGCGGCATCATCTTGGGCGCGCCCGGCACCTGCATGGCGCGCCGGCGATCGCCGGCCAGAAAGCCGCCAACCTGCTTGGTCAGGTTCTGCAGCCCAAGCTTCTCCATCAGCCGCTCGAACGGCAGATATTCGCCGAACGGCACCAGATGCACCTTGTCGTAGATGCCGCGGATCGAGCCGTCGGGATCGATCACATAAACCGAGTTATAGGCGCGCACATGCCCGGGCGTTGAGCTCTCCGCCGCGCGCACCGCGCCGGTGATCAATTCGGTATGCGGCTTGATGAGCGCGGCGATCTGCGCCAGCGCGTCCGGCTCGCGGGTGAGGAAGAAGGGAAACGCCGCTTCCGGCCAGATCAGCACGGTGGCGTCGTGCACGCCGTTCGATTGCGGACCGGTGGCGCGATCCGACAGCTTCAGATAATGCGCCATGATCTCGTTCTTGGCGGCGTAGTTGAAGCGCTTATCCTGCTGCACGTTGGGCTGCATGATGCGCAGCTTCACATTCGCCACATAGTCGGTCGGATGCGTCGCCAGGCGCGCGACGCCGTAGCCGAGCATGGCGGCGAGCAGCACCAGCGCCACGACCGGCGCGCGATAGGGATGCGGCGTATCGGCCGGATCGTCGGTGACGACCGCCGGCGTCGCAAAGATGGCGACGGCGAGAAAGGTCATTCCCCAGACGCCGATGAGCGACACGCTCTGCGCCAGCGCCAGCGGCTCGGTGAGCGCATAGCCGAATGTGTTCCACGGGAAACCGGTGAGCAGATGGCCGCGCAGCCATTCGGCGGCGGTGAGCGCGACCGCCAGCGCCAAGAGCCGCACCGGTCCGCGCACCCACATCAGCCGCGCCACCGCCAGCCCCAGCCCGGTATAGAGCGCGAGATAGGCCGGCAGCCCGGTGACCGCGATCGGCAGCAGCCAGCCGAAGGTCTTGGCGTCGACCAAAAAGGCGTAGCCGATCCAATAGAGGCCGGCGACGAAATAGCCGAAGCCGAAGCACCAGCCGGCGATGGCGGCGTTCCAGGCACCGCTGAAGCGGCCGGCGGCCGAGCCGTCGACCAGCCAGACCAGCACGGGAAAGGTCAAGAACAGCACCGGCCAGGCATCGAAGGGCGCGACGGCCAGCGCCGAGGCGGCGCCGGCGAGAAAAGCGATGCCGGCGCGCCGCCAGCCGGCGGCGAGCACGACCGCATGCGAGATGCGCGCGAGCGTCACGGGTTGCGCGTACCGGCTTGCGAGCCGGGCCGTTCCTTCGGCGCCGCCGCGTCGTCGTTATCGTGCGGCAGCGTGGGCGGCGCGGTGCCGGCGAGCACGGCATCCGGCTCGCGCCGGCGCGGTTCGCGCGGCTTGTCGCGCCGCTCGGTCAGCCGGGTGATGCGGATGCGCTTGACGCGGCGCGGATCGGCGTCGAGCACCTCGAATTCGAACAGGCCAGGCCCGGGGATGAGCTCGCCGCGCAGCGGCAGTCGTCCGGCGCGCGTCACCAGATAGCCGCCGAGCGTGTCGACTTCCTCGGCGGCGTCGCCGACATCGAAGTCGTGACCGACGATGTCGATCACGTCCTCGAGCTTGGCGCGCGCGTCGGCGATGTAGGAGCCGTCGGGCTGGTGCACCACCGACGGCAATTCGTCCTCGTCGTGCTCGTCGGCGATCTCGCCGACGATCTCCTCGACGATGTCCTCGATCGAGATGATGCCGTCGGTGCCGCCATATTCGTCGACCACCAGCGCCAGATGAATGCGCGTCGCCTGCATGCGCGCGAGCAGATCGATCGCCCGCATCGACGGCGGCACGAACAGGATCTCGCGCATGATGTCGGCCGTCGACAGCGGCGTGGCGAGATCGATCGCCTTGAGATCGAGGCCGGCAGGCAGCGGTTTCTTGCGCTTGGCGTTCTTTTCCGGGTCGACCGTCGCGTGCTTGGTCATGAAGGCGATCAGGTCGCGAATGTGCACCATGCCGACCGGATCGTCGAGCGTGTCGTTGTAGACGACGAGCCGCGAATGGCCGGCATCCTGGAAGGTGCGCAGCAGCTCGCCGAGCATAATGTCCTGCTGCACCGCAATGATATCGGCGCGCGGCACCATGACGTCGCCGACGCGGCGCTCGCGCAGGCTCAGGATGTTCTTGAGCATCCGGCTTTCTTCCGGCGAGAAGCCGGATTCGCCGGGGGTCATGGCGTCGAGCACATCCTTGAGGTCGGCGCGGATCGAGGCGCCGCGCCAGCCGAACAGTTTGCGCATGCTGCGCACGAACCAGTTGCCGCCGTTTTCGGACGGCGTGGCAATCGGCACCGGCAGGTGGCGCGGCTCGAAGGGAGCGCCGCCGGGGTTGGAACTTGGAGGTTCGTCAGGCATCGCGGTCAGGCATTGCCCGGTTCAGGTGCGCGGTAGGGATCGGCGATCTCCAGATGGGCCAGAATATCGCGTTCGAGCCCTTCCATCTCGTCGGCTTGAGAATCAGTTGCGTGATCGTAACCCATGAGATGCAGAAAGCCATGCACCGAAAGGTGGGCGAGATGATGAAGGAAGGGCTTGCCCTCGGCCGCGGCTTCGCCGGCAACCGTCTCGTAGGCGATGGCGATGTCGCCGAGCAGCGCGAAAGGAACCTTGTCGCTTTGGTGCGGAAATGACAGCACATTGGTCGGTGCGTCGATGCCGCGCCAATTGCGGTTGAGCACGCGAACCGCCGCATCGTCGCCGAGCAGCAGGCTCACCTCGCCCTCGGCCGGCACATGTTGCGCGGCGGCGGCGATCGCCGCGCGCACGGTCGCCTCGGCTGCCGGCTGCCCCGCCCACAGGGGCGAAGCGATCTCGACCTCGACGGTCGGCATGCGCGCGTTCAGTTGCACGTTCATTCCTTGACCTCGCGCGGCGGCTTGCGGTCATAGGCTTCGACGATGCGCGCCACCAGTTCGTGACGGATGACGTCTTGATAAGTGAAGGCGACATGACCGACGCCCTCGATGCCGCTGAGCAGCTTGACCGCTTCCGCGAGCCCCGAGGTCTGCCCGAAGGGCAGATCGACCTGGCTCGGATCGCCGGTGACGATCATGCGGCTGTTCTCGCCGAGCCGCGTCAGAAACATCTTCATCTGCATCGAGCTTGCGTTCTGCGCCTCGTCGAGGATGACGCAGGCATTCGACAGCGTGCGCCCGCGCATGAAGGCGAGCGGCGCGATTTCGATTTCGCCGGCCTGCAAAGCGCGCTCGACGATCCGCGCATCCATCAGGTCGTAAAGCGCGTCATAGACGGGACGCAGATAGGGATCGACCTTCTCGCGCAGATCGCCGGGCAGGAAGCCGAGCCGCTCGCCGGCTTCCACCGCCGGCCGCGACAGGATGATGCGGTCGATCTCCTTGCGCTCGAACAACTGCACCGCATGCGCCACCGCAAGCCAGGTCTTGCCGGTGCCGGCGGGCCCGGTGCCGAATACCAGCGCGTGGCGCTTCAAGGCGCGGATATAGGCATCCTGCGCCGGCGTGCGCGCGCGCACCGGCCGCTTGCGCAGGTTGATCTCCTCAAAGGCGGGGCGCGGCGCCGACGGGTCGTAGTCGAACAAGGAGCCTTGCGCGATCGCCTGGCGGATGGCGCCCTCGACGTCGCCTTGCGTGAGATCGCGGCCGCGCTTGAGCTGCTCGTAAAGGCCTTCCAACACGCGACGCGCCTGCTCGCAGGCCGCGCGCGAGCCGTCGACGGTGACGTGATTGCCGCGCTGCTCGGCGACCACGCCGAGGCGGCGCTCGATCAGCGCGAGGTTCTGGCCGTATTGGCCGAACAGCATGGAGGCGAGGCGGTTATCCTCGAAGGCGAGCACAATCTGCGTGGTGGCAGTTTCTTCCGAAGCTGCGGCGGCGGGGATCACGGGATCCGGGGTGCGCAAGGCTGGGTCTAAGCTCCTACTGCTTCGGCAAGCTGCGGCGCATCGGCAATCTCGCCGAAAAGGCTGTTGCTTCCCACTTCGGTAATGGTCACCGGCACCACCGAGCCGATCGCCGACCGCGCCGCCATGACCTGCACCGCCTGCAAATATGGGGATTTACCGACCAGTTGCCCAGGGAGCTTGCCGGGCTTTTCCAGGAGCACGTCGAAGGCGCGGCCGGCGAAAGAGGCGTTGAAGGCGCGCTGGCCGCGCGTCACCAGCGCCTGCAGCCGCTGCAGCCGCTCGGCTTTTTCCTCCGCCGCCACCTGATCCATCTCGGCGGCCGGCGTGCCGGGGCGCGGTGAATACATGAAGGAGAAGGCGCCGGCGAAGCCGACCTCCGCGATCAGTGCCAGCGTGTCGCGGAAGTCTTCTTCCGTCTCGCCCGGAAAGCCGACGATGAAATCCGACGACAGCGCCAGATCGGGGCGCGCCGCGCGCAAGCGGCGGATCACGGCGAGATAGTCGGCGCGCGTATGCTTGCGGTTCATCGCCTCCAGAATGCGGTCGGAGCCGGACTGTACCGGCAGGTGCACATAGGGCATCAGCGCCGGCAATTCGGCATGCGCGGCGATGAGATCGTCCATCATGTCGCGCGGATGGCTGGTGGTGTAGCGCAGCCGCGCGATGCCGGGCACTTGCGTCAACCGACGCAGCAGCCGCGCCAGCGACCAGGTTTCACCGTCGGGACCGGGCCCATGATAGGCGTTGACGTTCTGCCCGATCAGCGTGATCTCGCGCACGCCGGCGTCCGCCAGATGCTCGACCTCGGCAACGATCTGCGCGACCGGCCGCGACACCTCGGCGCCGCGCGTATAGGGCACCACGCAGAAGGTGCAGAACTTGTCGCAGCCCTCCTGCACGGTAACGAAACTGGCAACGCCGCGCTTGCGCGTCGCTTCGCGCCCCGGCTGCGCCAACGTTTCGAACTTGTCCTCGGCCGGGAATTCGGTATCGACCACCGTCTCGCCGCGCTCGGCGCGCGCGAGCAGCTCCGGCAAGCGGTGATAGTTCTGCGAGCCGACCACCAGATCGACGGCGCTTGCGCGGCGCACGATCTCCTCGCCTTCCGCCTGCGCCACGCAGCCGGCGACCGCGATCAGCATCTGCCGGCCCTGCGCGGCGGCCGCCTGCTTGAGCACGCGGATGCGGCCGATCTCGGAATAGACCTTCTCCGCCGCCTTTTCGCGGATATGGCAGGTGTTGAGGATGACGAGATCGGCCTCGCCCGGCTCCGCCGTTTCGGCAAAGCCGGCGGGCGCCAGCGTGTCCGCCATACGATTGGAATCGTAGACGTTCATCTGGCAGCCGAAGCTCTTGACGTGGACTTTGCGGGGTTTGCTCATGCCATAACGTTGCGCAGCAGCGTCAATCTAACCTGTTCGGGCGGGGTTTGTCGCCTCCCACCATATAGTTGATTTTACAACGATTTTAAGACGCCGGCGGAGCAATACCGGCTGCTCCGCCGCCCGCCGCGGCCGGCCGGCCGGACAGTGCCGCGGCGCTGAGCCGCCGCACCGTGCCTTCCAGCGCCTTGGTCATGGCCTTGCGGTCGGCGGCGCCATCGGCCGGCACCGGCTCGCCATAGGCGACCACGGCGTCGACCGCCCCGCGCGCGATAAAGGTGCGGATATGCGGCATGAAGTCGAGATCGCCATACCAGGCGACCAGCGGCCGCTGCTGCCGGCCCATGGGGATGCCGTGCAGGCTGGTGTAGGCAATCGACATCGGCTGGATAAGGATGCCGCCGGCCGCGCCGCCTTGCGCCGCCGCCTTCTCGACCGCGCCGAGAAGTGCCGAGCGGAACGGGAGTACGCGGTTGCCGTCGCTCGAGGTGCCCTCCGCGAACAGCACCACCGAAGTGCCGGAGGCAAGCCGCGCGACGATCTGCTTGACGGCCTCGGCGGCCTGATGACGGCGAAGGCGGTCGACGAAGACGGTGCGCTGCACCTTGGCGGTGATGCCGACCAGCGGCCAGCTTGCCACCTCGCGCTTGGCGACAAAGGCGACCGGCGCCAGCGAGCCGATCACCACGATGTCGACCCAGGACACGTGATTTGAGACATAAAGCACCGCGCGCCCGCGCATCGGCTGGCCCACCAGGCGCACATGAATGCGCATCAGCGCGCGGAGCACGCGGTAGTAATTGGATGCGATGAAGCCCCAGCCAGGCAGACCGAGCTTGCCGAGCAGCCACTGAAGCGAAATCAGGATCGGCGTCATCACGAAGAAGAACGCCGCGATCAGGAGCGCGCGCAGCATCTCAGCCGATCCACCGGCACCGTTCGCCCCCGTGCAAGCGGGGACCCGGTGCCATACCCGCTGGTCTTGCAATCACGTCGCGGGCTTCCCGCTTGCGCGGGACGCGGAATGGAAGGCGCCGCAGCCGCCCATACGCTACTTCCCGTTCTTCTCTTCGCCGAGCGGTACCGCATAGAGCTCCAGCCGGTGATCGATCAGCCGGTAGCCGAGCCTGCGCGCGATCTCCGCCTGCAGGCGCTCGATCTCCTCCGACTTGAATTCGATCACCTCGCCGTCGCGCAGGTTGATCAGGTGGTCGTGATGGCCCTCGGTCGAGGTCTCGTAGCGGGCGCGGCCCTCGCGGAAATCGTGCCGCTCGATAATACCGGCATCCTCGAACAGGCGGACGGTGCGGTAAACGGTGGAAATCGAGATATGGTCGTCGATCTTGGCGCAGCGGCGGTAGAGTTCCTCGACGTCGGGATGGTCGTCGGATTCGGCGAGCACGCGCGCGATGATCCGACGCTGTTCGGTCATGCGCATGCCTTTGGCCGCGCAAAGGGCCTCGATTTGCTTGCGGTCAAATATGGGCCTGTCCGGCGTCGTCACGGGTCCCGTCCCTGGATTTTGCTGCCGTCCGGCCAGCCATCATATTGAGCCGATCGGCCTCGTGTCCATCGGGCGCCTTAGCTCAAATCACGGCGCAATACCAGTGCGTTGGCGGCCTTTCCCGGACCGCTGGGATAATAATTGGGACGTTTGGCGACCTCGCGGAAGCCGCCGCGGGCATAGAGCCGCAAGGCCGGCGTGTTGTGCTCGTCGACCTCGAGAAAAACCGTGCGCGCGCTCAACCCGGCGAGCCGGCGCAAATGCAGATCGAGCAGCCGCCCGGCGAGCCCGCGCCGCTGCGCCACGCGCGCCACCGCGACCGACAGGATTTCCGCCTCGTTAGCGACAAGCCGCGACATGATGAAGCCGACAAGCTTGCCGCGCGCGCGCGCGCGATCGGCGATCACATGACGGTCGAGCAGCAGGACATCGACCTCCTCCTCGCTCCAGCCGCGGCGAAACGAAGCGCCGTGCAAGGCGGCAATGGCGGCGGCATCGCGCGCGTCCGCCGGCGACAGCGCTGCTTCGCCACGGCCAATCAGGCGGGAGAGGAGCCGCATCATCGGCGCGGCAGGTGCGCGGCGGCCTGCGGCTGGGCGTCCGGCGCGCGCAGATAGAGCGGCTTGACCGGCGCGCCGGTCGCGTCGGCGGCGGCGCCAAGCCGCGCCACCCAATCGATCTCCGGCGCGGCGCGTTGTGCGACCGCTCCGGGCGGCGGCTCGTGTTCGGGCCAGGCCGCGGCCAGCAGCGCCGCCGCATTTCCGGCAAGGCGCGGCGACACGCTCGCCGCCGCGCGCTGCACCGCGTCGCGCAGGCTGGCAAGGCGCGGCGCCACCAGCGTGCGTCCGCCGGGACCGAAGATCTGCAAATAGACGTGCTCATGGCGCGCATCGACCGCCGTCACCACGGGGTTTGCGCTGTCGGCGGCAATCAGCGGGGCGGCGTAGGCGGCAAGCGTGGTGAGGCCGATCGCCGGCTTGCCGGCGGCGAGCGCGATGCCGCGCGCCGCCGCGATGCCGACCCTGAGGCCGGTGAAGCTGCCGGGACCGATGGTGACGGCGATGCGATCGAGCGCGGCGAAATCGAGCGCGGCTTGCTCCATCACGCGCGCGACCAGCGGCATCAGCGCTTCGGCGTGCCCGCGCAGCATGTCCTGCGATTCCTGCGCGAGGACGACGCCGCGTCCGGTGTCGAGCACGGCGGCCGCGCAGGCGGCGAGCGCAGTATCGATGGCCAGGACGCGCATGGTTTCAGTCTAGCACGCCCCGGCCCAAGTCCATTACACCGGCCGCACTTCTTCCACTTCGGGCACGAAGTGGCGCAACAGGTTCTGGATGCCGTGACGCAGCGTCGCCGTCGAGGACGGGCAGCCCGAACAGGCGCCTTTCATGGTGAGATAGACGACGCCTTCCTTGTAGCCCTTGAAGGTGATGTCGCCACCGTCGCCGGCAACCGCCGGCCGCACGCGCGTCTCGATCAGGTCCTTGATCAACTCGACGGTCTCGCTGTCCTTCTCCTCGAAGAACTCGTCCGCCGCCGCCGGCGCGGTGCCCTCGGCAACGAGCGGCGCGCCGGTCATGTAGTGCTCCATGATGGCGCCGAGGATCGCCGGCTTGAGCTGCTGCCACTCGCCGTCGGTCTTGGTCACCGAAATGAAATCGGCGCCGTAGAACACCGCCCCGACCTGGGGAATGTCGAACAGGCGCTGCGCCAGCGGCGACTGCGCCGCGGCCTCGCGGTTGGGCATGTCGAGGGTGCCGGCCTCGAGCACCGGGCGGCCGGGTAGGAATTTAAGCGTTGCCGGATTCGGCGTGGCTTCGGTCTGAATGAACATTTTGGCTCTCCTTACGGGGTCAAGGCCCGTGGACGGCTCTGCTATACGCAAACTAGATGGCCTCTTGCTTGACCATGGTCAACCGCCGCCCCTGTCGTCCTGCCATGCCGGCCGGAGTTCCCCCGGCCCCACGGCCGGCGCCACGCGCGGCGGCGGGCAGTCAGGCCATCGCCTCGAGGTCCGCGTCGTGCAGATGGCCGGGCACGATGGCCACCGGAATGGGGAAGCTGCCCGCGGTCTTGGCGACGGTGGAAACCAGCGGCCCCGGGCCTTCCTTGCCGGTGCCGGCCGCGAGCACGAGGATGCCGATATCGGCGTCCTCGTCGATTAGCTTGTTGATCTCCGCGGCGGGGTCGCCCTCGCGGATCACACGGTCGGGCGTGATGTGGGCGATCTTCTTGACCCGCGCGGCAAACTTGTCGAGCGTGGCATTGGCGGCCTCGGTCTGCTCGGCCTTCATCAGATCGGCGACCCCGAGCCATTGCTGATTGCGGTCGCCCGGCTCGATCACGCGCAGCATGACGATCTGCGACTTGGTGCGCCCGGCCCGCTTGGCGGCCCAGTACACCGCGCGATCGCATTCCTCGGTGTCGTCGATCACCACCAGATATTTGCGTTTGTGGCCGGCTTCGTAGCTGCGGCGCTTGGTGCTCATCACGGCTCCTCATGTCGCAACGACGCCAAAGGCAAGCGCGGGATGGTGGCATGGCGCGCGCCGTGCCGACAAGCCGATCCTTGCCCCGATTTTGCGCGGCCTGCCCCGGCTGCGGCGCAGCACGAACGGTAGCGAAGTGGGTGCGCCGCCCAGCCGGGCGTTACGAAATTCGAAGCCGGTAACAGTCCCGGGTCAGCGGTGCATCACGTCGTGCCGCAGCGCGCCCGGGACGGGTGCTACCGCCGTACGAAGCCGACGATATCCTTGACCGCCTTCATCGTCTCGGCGGCGATAACCTGCGCGCGCGCCGTGCCGTCGGCCAGAATCGAATCGATATAGCCGAAATCATCCTTGATGCGGCGCATTTCGGCGCTGATCGGGGAGAGCTTGGCGATCAACAGATCGGCCAACGCCGGCTTGAAAGCGGAGAACTGGGCGCCACCGAACTGCTTGAGCACGTCGGCCTTGCTCACATCCGCCAGCGCCGCATAGATGCCGACCAGGTTGTCCGCCTCCGGCCGCGCGGCGAGGCTTTTCTCGTCGCCCGGCAGCGGCTCCGGATCGGTCTTGGCGCGCCGGATCTTGTGCGCGATGGTGTCGGCATCGTCGGTCAGATTGATGCGTGACTGTTCGGAGGAGTCGGACTTCGACATTTTCTTGGTGCCGTCGCGCAGGCTCATCACCCGCGTCGCCGGCCCCTGGATGATCGGCTCCGGCAGCGGAAAGAACGCATCGCCGAAGCCGTGCGCGTGGATCGACTGCGCGTAGTCGTTGTTGAACTTCTGCGCAACGTCGCGCGACAGCTCCAGATGCTGCTTCTGGTCCTCGCCCACCGGCACATGCGTCGCGCGATAGACCAGGATGTCGGCCGCCATCAGCGTGGGATAGGCGAACAGGCCGACCGAAACATTCTCGCGGTCCTTGCCGGCCTTCTCCTTGAACTGGGTCATGCGGTTGAGCCAGCCCATGCGGGCGACGCAATTGAACACCCAGGCGAGTTCGGCATGCTCGGCCACCTGGCTCTGGTTGAAGATAATGTGCTTTTTCGGGTCGATGCCGCAGGCGAGGAACGCCGCGGTCACCTCGCGCGTCGCGCGCGGCAACTCGCTCGGGTCCTGCCACACCGTGATGGCGTGCATGTCAACGACGCAATAGATGCAGTCGTAGTTGTCCTGCAGCGCCACGAATTTGGTGAGGGCGCCGAGATAATTACCGAGATGCAGGTTGCCGGTCGGCTGCACGCCGGAAAACACGCGTTCCTTGAACGCCATTGCTCATCCTCTTGGCTTGACGAGGCGTCCCAATGCCACGCGGGCCGGCCTCCGGCAAGGGCCTCGCCGCGCCGTTACCGGCGGCTGCGCCGAATGGCGTCCAGGAGATCGCGCGGCGCGGCGACGCCCAGGAGCCGCAGCATCGCCGCATAGACGGCAAGGCCGAGCGCCACCAGGAACGCCAGCGCGGCAATGCGCAGCGCGGCCGGTGCCGCCGCGCCGAGCCAGGGCGCCAGGAGGCGGTGGCCGCCCTCCACCGTCAGCCCCATGATCAGCGCGGCGAGCACGATGCGCGGCAGCCGCCGGCGCGCCGCCGCGTCGAGGGAAAAGCCGTAGCGGCGCGCGATCAGCACGCCGAGCAGGCCGGCGCTGGCCCAGCCGGAAGCGGCGATCGCCAGCGCGATGCCGACATGCCCGTAGTCCTGCATCAGCAGCACGCTGCCGGCGATGGCGATGATGAAGCCGAACAGCGCCGCGCGCATCGGCGTACCGGTGTCCTCGCGCGCATAGAAGACCGGCGCGAAGGTCTTCACCAGCACATGGCCGGGCAGGCCGAGCGCGAAAGCGGCGAGCGCGCTGGCGGTGGCGACGGTGTCGGCGGCGGAAAAGGCGCCGCGCTCGAACAGCACGCGCACGATCGGCTCGGCCAGCAGCGCCAGCGCGATCGCCGCCGGCAGCGCCAGGCCCAGCGACAATTCGAGCCCGCGCGATTCGACTTGCGCCTGCTCGCGCGCATCGCCGCCGCGGAAGGCATGGGTGAAGGCCGGCACCAGCACGGTGCCGATGGCGATGCCGACAATGCCGAGCGGCAATTCGATCAGCCGGTTGGCGTAATAGAGCCAGGACACCGCGCTGCGCGAGGCCGATGCCACCATGACGCCGCCGATCACCGTGATCTGCGGGATGCCGCTTGCGATCAGCCCGGGGATGGCCAGCGCCAGGAAGCGCCGCATCTCGGGCCCGAACGAGACCGAGAACGGCGTCACCCGCGCGGGGCCGGCCCAGACCGCGACGCCGACCAGGATCACCTGGGCCACGCCGGCCACCGCCACGGCACCGGCGACGATGCGCGCGGACAGCGCGCTATTGCCGCCGTGCAGCAGAAACACGATGACCAGCGCGGCGAGCATGGTGGCGTTGAAGGCGGTGGTGGCGAAGGCGGCCACGGCGAAGCGGTGATTGGCATTGAGCACGCCCATCAGCACCGCCAGCGGACCGGCGAGCGCGAGATAGGGCAGCATCAGCCGCGCCAACTCGATCGCGATCTGCATGCGCGGCCCGCCGATCGCAAAACCCGGCGCCAGCAGCAGAACCACCGCCGGCATGGCCAGCGCCAGCAATAGCGCCAGCACGGTCAGCGCGACGATGAAGGTGCCGATCAGCCGGCCGGCAAAAGCGGCGGCCGCGGTTTCCCCGCCCTCGTCGCGCGCGCGCAGATAAAGCGGCACCACCGCGGCATTCAGCGCGCCCTCCGCCAGCATGCGGCGGATGAGATTGGCGAGCTGGAAGGCGACGAAGAACGCATCGGCGCGCATGCCGGCGCCGAACAGATCGGCGATCGCCATGTCACGGGCAAAGCCAAGCACGCGCGAGATGAGCGTGGCGCTGCCGACGGTGGCGACATTGCGGGCGAGCGACATGGGACGTTCGGGGCCTCCGCCCGCAGGTGTAGCACCCTCATTGCCGGGTCTGACCCGGCAATCCAGCTTTTTTCACGAAAGATGGATGCGCGGGTCAAGCCCGCGCATGGCGGGCTGGATCGTCGCGTGCATGGCACGCATGCTTGCCGTGGCGCTCATGGCCGATATAGTGCGCCCGCATCAAAGAGGATACCGCATGACTTCTCCCCGCTACGACGTACTCGGCATCGGCAACGCCATTGTCGACGTGATCGCCCGCGCCGAAGACGATTTCCTGGTGGCGCAGGGCATGCACAAGGGCGCCATGGCGCTGATCGACGAGGCGCGCGCCGCCGCCATCTATGCCGCCATGGGACCGGCGACCGAAAGCTCGGGCGGTTCGGCCGCCAATACCATCGTCGGCGTGGCGAGCTTCGGCGCCAAGGCCGCCTTCGTCGGCAAGGTCAAGGACGACGAATTGGGCAAGGCCTTCGCCCACGACATCCGCGCCGCCCGCGTCGCCTTCGACGTCAATCCGGCGAACGGCGGCCCGTCCACCGCGCGCTGCTACATCATGGTGACGCCGGACGGCGAGCGCACCATGAACACCTTTCTCGGCGCCGCGCAGGATCTCGATCCCGGCGACATCGACGAGAAGGCGGTGGCGGATGCGGCCATTGTCTATCTCGAAGGCTATTTGTGGGACCCGCCGAAGGCCAAGGAAGCCTTCGTCAAGGCGGCGGGCATCGCCCACAAGGCCGGGCGCCGCGTGGCGCTGACGCTGTCGGATTCCTTCTGCGTCGACCGCTACCGCAGCGAATTCCTCGATCTGTTTAAGAAGGGCACGGTCGACATCGTCTTCGCCAACGAACACGAGCTGCGCAGCCTCTACGAGACCGCCGACTTCGACAGCGCGGCGCGCGCGTTGCAGCAGGACGCCAAGCTCGCGGTGGTGACGCGCAGCGCCAAGGGCTGCGTGGTGGTGAGCGGGGGCGGACTTGAAGCGGTGCCGGCGGCGCCGGTCGCCCAGGTGGTCGACGTCACCGGCGCCGGCGACTTGTTCGCCGCGGGCTTCCTGGTCGGGCTCGCGCGCGGCAAGGATCACGGCACCGCCGCCCGCCTCGGCGCGCTGGCGGCGGCGGAAGTGATCCAGCACGTGGGCGCCCGCCCGGCGGTCTCGCTTCAGGCGCTCGCCGCCGAGAACGGCCTGCCCATCTGACCCGTGAGGATTGGTAACCGGTTGGTAACCGAACGTGGTTAGCGATTGGTGAACTCAATTATTGCGGGACACCTGCTCCATGGCTGAGCGCAAGGACGGCGAGGAGCCGGGCAGCGAAGCCCCGGCCCCCGAGATCAGAGACGAATTGCCGAAGGTTGACGCGCCGTCATTGTCGCCGGCTGCGGAGACACCGGCGCAAGCGCCGGCTGCCGCGGACGCACCGGCGCCCGAGCTTGTCGTCGACGCCGCCGATGCCATCGCGGCGACGCCGCGCACCCAACAGCCCTGGCATCATCGTCAGTCGCTCATCGCCGCCGGCATGGTCGTGCTCGCCGCCGGCTTCGGCGCCATGCTCGGCGCGGTCGCCTCGAGCGTGTGGTCGCCGTCGCATCACGACGTCGCCGCCTTGGAAGAGCGCAAGGCGATGCAGCAGTCGATCGCGCATCTCACCAAGCAGGTGTCGTTGCTCAAGAGCAACCTGGAAAAGGTCAGCAAGGCGGAGCACGCCCGGATCGCCAGGATGGCCGAGCGCCCCGACACAGCGGCGGAAATTACCGGCTCGATCCCCAAGCCGGCGGAAGCCGCGCCGGTGCCCCTGCCGCGCCCGGCGCCGCGCATCGCCGCCGCGCAAACGCGGCCGCCGGTGGTGCCGGGCTGGAGCATCCGCGACGTGCGCGATGGCTTCGTCTATGTGCAGAACCAGGGCGACATCTATCAGGTGGTGCCGGGCGCGCCACTGCCCGGCCTCGGCGCCGTGCAGGGAATCGGACGGCGCGACGGCCGCTGGGTCGTGGTCACCCCGCGCGGCCTCATCGTCGCCCAGCGAGACCGACGCTTCTTCGAATAGCGCGTTAGGCCGACACCAGGCGAGGCCGCGCATCATATCCGCGTGATGCCAGTGGCAGGCCGCTAGGAACCGTGCGAGATTCGGCGCGCCGGTTCTTGGTGAGGTCAGTTATGGGCCGCATGCGAGCCATCGTCCTCCTCGGCGCGTTCGCCGCGCTGGTTTCCACCATGCCCGCCGCGGCGCAGGGCGCCGCGCCGCCGCCCCCGGCGCCGAAGCCGGAAATGCGGCAGGGCTGTCCCGGCCTGATCGCCACACGCCCGCCGACGGCGATCCCCGCCGCCTTCCGCCTCGCCGCGCTCAAAGCCGACGAGGTGCGGCTGACCTTCATCGGGCACGCGACCTTCCTGATCGAGAGCCCGCAGCTCGTACGCATCGCCACCGACTACAACGACATGGTGAAGCCGCCGGTCATCCCCGACATCGTCACCATGAACCATGCGCACCCAACGCATTTCACCGACCACCCCGACCCGACCATCAAATTCGTGCTGCGCGGCTGGGCGCCGAACCAGAAGGCCGCCGATATCGATCTCACTTACAAGGACGTGCGCGTCCGCAACGTGCCGACCAATATCCGCAGCTGGGACGGCGGTACCGAGCGCAACGGCAATTCCATCTTCATCTTCGAGATCGCCGGCCTGTGCATCGGCCATCTCGGCCACCTGCATCACACCCTCAACCAGCAGCAGCTCGACGCCATCGGCCGGCTCGACGTGGTGCTGGTGCCGGTCGACGGCTCCTACACGCTCGACCTCGACGGCATGGTGGACGTGCTGCACGCGCTGAAGGCGCGGCTGATGATCCCGATGCACTATTTCTCGCGCTACACCCTCGACCGCTTCCTCGACCGCGTGCGCAAGGAATGGCCGGTGGAGATGGCGGCGGTGCCCTCGGTGGTGCTGTTCAAAGCGACACTGCCGCAAGCGCCGAAAGTGCTGGTGCTGCCCGGCCATTGAGCGCCCCACGGCGTGCGCAAGTACCTCACAACAAATTGATTTACCTAAATTAATCCTCCCTTCGCCGGGCTTATCAACAGTGCCTGGGGGGTATAGAAGCGGCGGGAACGATTGCTGAGGTCACGCGTTCTCAGGCGCTGACGAGCCAGACAACAAGGAAGATCCCCTGATGGTGCAAAGCTGGAGCGGCTGGAAACGCTTCCCCGATGTGCAAAGCGGCGAAAATGTCGAGGCGCCGATGGGCCCCGGCGTCTACGAGGTGCGCCACAGCCTGACCGGCCGTGTGATCGCGTTCGGGCCGGCCAGCAATGTGGCGCAGGCGCTGTCCGAACTGAAGGTGAATGGCGGTGTGAGCCCCTTCATGCGGCTTTTCCGCAAGCCGCCCCTGGTGCCGCGCGTGGCCGATCTCGAATATCGCACCTGCGCGGCGCAAAGCCGCGCCGAGGCCAAGACCGCCGCCCACCGGCTGTTGGGCTTGCGGCAGACCGCCTGGGCCGCGCGCATGCCGAGCTGAGCGGCGTCCCCCCACGCATCGCATGCGGCCGGCGTCCGACGCCGGCCGTTTTGTTTCGCCGGCCCTGTACGCGGCGGGCGCGGGACGCTATCCGTTGCCAAACCGCAACGGATTTGACGCTATGCCCTACGCCACCACGCCGGATAATGTCCGCCTCTATTACGAAGAGGTCGGCAGCGGGACGCCGATCCTGTTCCTGCACGAATTCGCCTCCGACCACCGCGGCTGGGAGCCGCAACTGCGCGAGTTCGGCAAGCGCCATCGCTGCATTGCCTATTCGGCGCGCGGCTATACGCCGTCCGACGTGCCGGCGGACCCCGCGGCCTATTCCTACCGCCACGTGATGCGCGATGCCGTCGCGGTGCTCGACGATCTGGGCATCGAACAGGCGCATCTCGTCGGCCTGTCGATGGGCGGCTACACCGCGCTGCAGGTCGCGCTCAACCATCCCGACCGCGTGCGCTCGCTGGTGCTTGCCGGCACCGGCTCGGGCAGCGAGCGCTGGTACACCGCGGACTTCCACACGCACTCGCGCGAGCTGGGCGACCAGTTCGCGCGCGAGGGCGCGGCCGCCGTGGCGGCAGGCTACGGCCAGGGGCCGAGTCGCCTGCCCTTCCTCATCAAGGACCCGCGCGGCTTCGCCGAATTTTCCGCGCGGCTCGCCGAGCACGACGCGCAAGGCTCGGCGCACACTTCGCGCGGCTTCCAGGGCGCGCGACCCTCGCTCTACGACTTCAACGCCGAGATCCGAAAGCTGGCGACGCCCGCGCTGATCGTCGTCGGCGACGAGGACGACCGCTGTATCGAGCCGAGCCTTTATCTCAAGGACGCGCTCGCCGCCGCCGGCATGGTCATGCTGGCGAAGACCGGTCATGTGGTGAACCTGGAAGAGCCGGACCTGTTCAATGCGCTGGTCGGCGACTTCCTCATCCGGGTCGAGGCCGGACGCTGGGCCGCGCGCGACCCGGCGACGCGCGGCACGCGGCCGTTTTCGCCGGCACTGAAATGACTTTTCGGTGATGGAACCCGGCGCGGGGCATGCCTATTTACGCGGGTGACCCCAGCCGACAGGAGCGACCATGCTCAAATGGGCCTTGATTTTCCTCGTCATCGCCATCATCGCCGGCATCTTCGGCTTCACCGACATTGCCCACGCCGCGACCACCGTCGCGCAATGGCTGTTCGGCATCTTCCTGGTGCTGTTTTTCGGCGCGCTGGCGATCGGCCTCTTCGTCGGCGCCAAACTGTTTTCGTGAGCCGGCGGCGCGCGGCCCTGCCGCACGGCGCGCGACATGCGTAATCGACCCGACGGCGGCTTGGCCAAGGGGCGTCGACTTCCAGGACAAGCTCGTAAAACTCGGTGAGGCCGACCGTAAGGGATTTCACCAAACTTGCGCCGGGCATGCATCGTCTTGCGCTATGAGCGGTGACGCACCGGATCAAGACGCGGCAAGACCGAGTGCGAATTGCGTGCGTGTCCTCGGCCATATTCACACCCGCAACGACAAGGCGATCATCGAGCAGGCGGTCGAGGTACCGCGCCGGCCTATTGGTTCACCTCCGCCGGCACGTGTAAATCGCATAGAAGGGACGACTACGAATTCGCGCTTGATACGCTCTCCGATCTTGGCGCGCTCCCCTAGCTTATTGTGGCAATTCAGTCACATCTGGGGGGATTGCACAATTGATCCCGCAGTGCGGCAGCCGCCCGCGTTGTCAAAGCCACCGGGGGAAGGCACCCTGCCCGCGCGGCCGGCGGCGACGCCGGAAGGGCGGGAAATGTGGCCATTCATAACAATCAGTGCCGTACGTGAATGATGAAGCTTGCTCGAGTTGTCCCCAAGTTCACGCTTGTCCTGGCCGCGATCGGGCTGTCCGGTTGTGGCTACATCACGCCGCAGGCAGGGCCCTCGAGCGTCGCCATCGACCTGCATCAGGTCTCGCCCGCCGGCCTGAACTACGGCCTGGTCAAGATCTCCCCGGAGGTCGTCAATATCCTCGCGCGCGCCGAGCCATGGGGTATCGCCGGCTCGTTCCACGACCAGCGCCCGCCGCCGCAAATCAAGTTCGGCGTCGGCGATGTCGTCACCGTGACGATTTTCGAGGCGGGAGCCGGCGGCTTGTTCATTCCGATCGAGGCCGGCGTGCGTCCCGGCAATTTCGTCACGCTGCCGAACGAAGCCATTGATGCCAAGGGCAACATCACGGTGCCCTATGCGGGCGAGATCCACGCCGCCGGAAAAACGCCGACCCAGGTGCAGAACGAGATCATCGCGGCGCTGCGCAACCGCGCCATCCAGCCGCAGGTCATCGTCTCGGTGGCGACGCAGAATACCTCGCTCATCAGCGTGCTCGGCGCCGTCAATCAGCCGAACCGCTTCCCGGCGCAGCAGGCCGGCGAGCGCATCCTCGACGCGCTGACGCGGGCGGGCGGCATCAAGGATCCGGGCTATGACACCTGGGTGGTGCTCGAGCGTCACGGCCGCCGCGCCGGCGTGCCGTTCGGCGCGCTGATCTACGATCCGCGCAACAACATCTGGGTGCATCCGGGCGATACGATCTACGTGTACAGCCAGCCGCAGACGTTCCTCGCCTTCGGCGGCTTCGCCTTCGGCGCCGCCAATGCGGCCAACCAGCAGGCGCAGTTCTCCTTCGGCAAATGGCGCATCACGCTCGCCGAAGCGATCGCCAAGACCGGCGGCCTGCTCGACACCCAGGCCGACCCCGCCTCGGTCTATATCTACCGGCGCGAGTCGCGCCAGATCGCCGAGGCGATCGGCGTCGACGTCTCACAGTTCAAGGGACCGCTCGTCCCGGTCATCTACAACATCAACTTCCGCGATCCGTCCGGCTATTTCCTGGCGACCAAGTTCCAGATGCGCGACCACGACATCGTCTTCGCGGCGAACGCCCATTCGGTGGAAATCACCAAGCTGCTGGTGTTCCTGCGAACGGCGATCGAGACCTATGGCGATGTCGCCATCGCCGGCATGAACACCGAGCAGTGGCGCGTCCTGTCCAAGCAGTAGCTGTCGCGTTACCCAGATCGAGAGTGGGTGAAGGCTAAATCTTTCGCAGCGCGTCCCCGCCAAGCGGGGACCAAGCATTTCCATTCAATCAGGTCGGGTTCCGCCCTAGATTTAGGATGCAGCATCAACCGCGACCGTTCCCGGTGCGCCGCCGCAAAACTCCAGAAAATCCGGCTCCCTCGCGAGCAGGTCCACGTATCGGCCCGAATTCCGAATTCGACCTCGCGCCACCATGTAGATACAATCGCTATTTCTCACGAACGCTGGCCGATGCGTGATGGCGATTATTGTTTTCTTACCTCTCAGCTCTCCGAGAGCCTCGACAATCGCGGCTTCGGTCCCCGGATCCAAATTCGCCGTCGCTTCGTCGATCACCAGGACTTCCGGATCGCGATAGAGAGCCCGAGCGATACCCAGTCGCTGACGCTCGCCGCCTGAAAGGCGGTCGCCGCGCTCTCCGACCATCGCGTGCAATTCACCGGGCAGCGAGCGTACCAGTTGATCGATCTGTGCGGCGCGCAGCGCGTTCCAGATCCGTTCGTCGTCGATCTCCTCATCCGGCAGGCCCAGGGCAATGTTGTGCCGAATGCTACCATCGATCAGGTAGACGCTCTGCGAGACATATCCGATGTTTCGCTGCCAGCCGGCGACATTGTCGTGCAGATTGCGTCCATCCACCAGGATCCGCCCCGAGGTCGGAACAAGTAGGCCCAGCATGAGATCGGCAAGCGTGGTCTTGCCACTGCCGGTCGGGCCGATGAAGGAGACCCAATGCCCCCTCGGAATCTCGAGCGACACATCCTCGATCGCCGGCTGATGCGCCTCTGGATAGCGAAAGGCCAAATGCTCGATCACCAGAGCGCGCCGGAATGGGATGGGGGAAACCGGCTGATCGGCGGGAAACTGCGACGGTCCCGACGAACTCTGTTGTAAGGCGCGCAACTCCCGATAAATTGCATCGGTCGATGTGTAGTGATAGCGAAGCTGTGCGAGCGAGCTGCTGATGCGACTGGTGGAGGGGACCAAGCGAATCGCAGCCAGGGCAAACATTCCCAAAAGCAGCAATATCGACTGGAGATCCTGACCGCGCATTAACTGGGTCGCCGCAATGGCGACGACCGCGCTGACTGCGAGCGTATCGATGACAAAGCGCGGAACCGAACTTAGGAAGGTCAACGATCGCCAAGCGTCGGTGAAACGCTGAACGTGATAGTTGTGCTGATCGACGAAAAACGAGTTGGCACCCGCCAGCGTGATTTCTTTGACACTGTTGATCGCTTGCTCAGCACACTGGATCATCATCCCGAAACTTTGCTCGGCCGTGCGCCCCGACGCACTCAAACGGCGATGGGTTGACCGGTAGATCAGCGCCGTCGGAACGGCGATGACGATCAGCGCGCCGAGCGTTGCCAGCGGTTCGACGAACATCAGCAAACTGGTTACCGCCAGCAGGACAAAGAACTCTCCAAGCACGATCAGAAGGTTCACCATAAACCCGCTGGCAAAATCCTCGACGGTCCGGGTCGTCACCCTTATCAGTTCAGCGCTGTTGCGCTGAAGATGCATGGTGTAGGGCGCACTCAGATAGCCTGCGAGCAATTGCCGCGAGAGGCTCACCTGTTTGGTCAACGTGTAGCGAAAGAGCCAGTGGTACAATTGCAGGAGGTAACCGGTCTTGATTGCGAAGAGGACGATAAGAGCCGGACCAAGAAGGAAGAACAAATCCCGTGAATCGCCGATGTTCAGGTTGGATAGAAGCGGGCCAAAGTATTTCGATTGAAACAGCAGCTCCGGCTTCTTGAGCACGGCGATGAACGGGATAATAAGACCGACGCTCATCGCCTCGAAGAACGCGCCGAAAACGATCGCGCATAGCAGCAAAGCACCACGCGTTCTCTCTTGCGGCGTTAGGATGTACCAGAGTTGTCTTATCAGCTTCACGTGTCGACCTCGTTGCAAATCAAGGTGCGCGCCACTGCAGACGTGTGACGATGAGCCAACGGGGCGTTGCGTGAATTCAGACTTGAGAAGTGATCCAGAGGCCTGGCTGTGGCGCGCTCGATGTCTCCCGCCGGTTCATCGTCGTGCGCAAAGCAAACGCCGAGCCGTCCTCAATGCGTGCCGAAAGGAATCGCTTCGTCCAAGCGGCTCAATCGTCCGTAGCTCCAACCAACGAGCGGCGCACAACGCCTCCGCCTTACCCCGCTATGGTGGCTCATTGTCAAGGTGCTCCAGTTTGCGGTGACTGACAAGGGTCCTCGGCGCCAGATAGGCAAGTTCGCGGTCGCTGCGACGCAGACGCGCGAGAGGGATCGTCCCGATGACCTTCAGGTCGAGGAAATCCTCGATATCTTCAATCCGGCGGGCCGTTCGGTTGATGTATTCGAGAAAAAAGGCCAGAGCCACGCCGACCAGCAAACCGGTCAAAGCGGAGATCAGCAGGTAGTACTCGCGGCGCGGATGACTCGGCAAATCGGGGGGGACCGCCGGAGAGACCAGGCGCGCTTCGGGCAGTGCGTCGATCTTGAGTTCCGCGTCTTTCAATGCCTTGGCAACCGTCTCGTAGGTCGTGTTTGCAACATCGACATCCGTCTTGCGCAGCTGCAGCCCGTGCTCGATCACCGGTAGTGAAGCCAGCTCCGCCTGTTTCTCGGCGAGTATCTTGCGAAGCCGGGCGCGCTTCATGGCGTTGGGGTTGTTGTCCGGCGGGTCGGCGGCCGAACTGCGACGCCCCGAATGCGCATCCGCCGTCTGATCCAGTTTCGCAAGACTTGCATCCAATTTCGCGAGTTCGAAGGTCAGATCCCCGATCACCTTGAGCTTCGCGTCATACTCAGAATTGAGCTGAAACACCCGGTGCGATGTCTCGTATGTTTGCAACCTTTCGCGCGCATCGTTCAGCCGTTGCAGACTCTGCTTGAGCTCGCCCCTCAGACGGTCTGCCAAAACCTTGGCTTCGGAAGACTGCATCTGACTCATGAATTTTATGAACAAACTTGAAATGGTGTTCGCAACGTCGGCAGACGTCTTGGGGTCTTCGCCGCTATATTTGATTTCAAATGCGTAGGTGTCTTCGTACGACTTCAGCGTTAGACCTTTGATGACATCTTTAACCGCCTTGTCGAACGGGTCCTCCTTCATCAATCTCCCGTACTTCAGAACTAACCACGAGTCCTTGGCATATTCGCCCAGGGTATTGATCAGCGCCTTCGCGCAAGCACCGACCTGCTCGAATACGCTCCCGCATACGGGGGCCTTCTTTTTCTTTTTGTCCAACTTCAGTTGGCGCACGACTTCGCCAATCAGGGCCGGACTCTTGATGATCTCGATGTAGGTCTTGGAGGCAACCTCGACGACCGGCGTGTTCCCGACAGGAAAGTCCGCAAACTCCCTGCCCGAGTTGGACCCCGTGAGCTTGATTGGTTGGTGTGGGCGCACCAGTAGGACTGCCGAAGCGTCGTATTTTTCGGGAATCAGCGCGGTAACGAAGGAGAGCCCATACCCGGCGAGCGTGGTTACGACGAACAGCACAACGATCAGGACGACGTGGCGGCGCAACACGCTGAAGATGTCGATGACTTCCATGTAGCCGCTAGACGTCCCCTTGCTGGCGCATCGCCCCGGTGGCCATGCCGACGCGCTTGTCGTCTTTTAAAGGGTAGGTCCCCCAGATGGCGCAAATGTGATTTCCGGGACCGCCGACACGGATCCCCGCGGGCCCCGCCGGGGCCCGTCGGCCGGCAAGATCGAGCCCTGGTCCGGTCGTCCCGGGGCCAGGTTTCGCGCCGGGGCCAAGCGACTTGATCGACGTCATATCGGCATTTCCGATCCGGTCATCTGGCCCCTCCCCGGTTGGCTGCGGAGGAACGCGGTGTAGTCTTCAGGCCGCGGCTGTTCCGGCTGAAGCGAGACTTACGTCTTCGTTACCCTTACTGCGTTGCTTTTACTTGATTTATGCTGATGTTTGCACCGCAATACTGTCGCACCTAAGGGTTTTTGGCAAGCGGAATTCGCCGGCATGCCGGCTGGCGCGCGCCGATCAAGTCCCGCCGGCCAAACCGTTGCGCGGCCTTTCGCCCGGTTGAGGTCAGCGCCCGCATACAGGCAACGCCGCGCGGACACAGCGTCGGGGCGCGGCGGCGCATGCGGCAGCAGCGCCCCGAACCGCTCCCGTTCTCCTCACGCTATACCCGCGCTGCAGCAGTTCTTTCCAAATCGCGCCGCTGCGCAGTAATTGAACGGGCTAAGTCCATAAGTAATACCTACATAACATTTTACCTATCCTATGGTTTCGTGTATTACGACTTGCCGACTGTAGAATGCAGGTGTCCATGCTTCGCTTTGGCGTGTTGGGAACGGCAAAGGTGGTGCCGTACGGGCTGTTGGAGCCCGCCAAAGAAACGCAAGGGGTCGAGGTCAGCGCAATCGCGTCTCGAACACCGCAGAAGGCGGCGGCCTTTGCCAAGCGCCATGGAATCCAGAAGGGATTTGGTTCCTATGAGGCGCTGTTAGACTCGCCGGATATCGATGCGGTGTATATCGCGCTGCCGCCGGCGCTTCATTTTGAGTGGGCGCGTCGGGCAATCGAAGCCGGCAAACACGTCCTCTGCGAAAAACCGCTCGCCGAGAATGCGGATCAGGCGCGGCAACTCATGCTGCTCGCCAAGCAGCACGGCCGGGTCATAGTCGAAGCCCTGCACATTCGCTTTCTCGACAGGGTGCGCCGGCAGCGCGAGCTGGTCGCCAGCGGCGAGCTCGGTCGATTGCTTCGCATTGAATCGTGCTTTCGCACGCCGTATATGCGCATGGCCAAGGATGATTTTCGCCTGTCGTTCGCGCTGGGAGGCGGCGCTGCGCTCGACGTGGGTTGCTATGCGGTCAGCTGCTTGCGCTACATCGCGGGCGAGGAGCCTGAAGTCCTGTCGGTGGACAGCAAATGCATCAAACCTCAAATCGATCGTTGGATGCGTGCCACGCTTCGATTCCCATCCGGGGCCGAAGGTCTTGTCGAGTTCGGTTTTCGCGGTTTATACATGCCACGCGCTGGCGTTACGGTGACGTGCGAGAAGGGGTCGATCAAGTGGGACGGCAAGGGCCTCGTGATTGGCAAGAACGGCAACGAGATCCGCGAGGCGCTTCCGAGTCAATCGACCTATCAACTCCAGCTTGAGGCATTTGTAAGAAAAGTCGTCGGCGAGGAGTCGAATGCGCCGACGCCCGATGACGCGGTCTCGACGGCGCGCGTCCTGGACGCCATGTACGAGAAGGCGGGTCTCGCCGTGAGAGGTGTGCTTCAGTCGCCATGAATCCCGCGCCCTCGGACGTTGCTCCGCAAGACGTTGAAGATCGCCTGTGGGATGTCATCGTTGTCGGGGCGGGGGCAGGCGGCGCAACGGCGGGCTTCAACCTTGCGCGTGCCGGATTCTCGGTGCTGTTTGTCGAGCGCGGGAAACTTCTTCATCGCGATCCCACCGTTGTGAAAGGAGCGCCGTGGACGGGCCAGTCCGAAACCGCGCTTGACCACGGCTGGTGGCCACGTTCGCTCTATCGTCGGGACGAAGAGGACGCCGCTCCAGCCGCCACGAGGCCGCCGATCGGTTGCGGCGCCGGTGGATCGACCGCGCTGTTCGGCGCCGTCATGGACCGGTTCCGGCCCGAAGACTTCACGCCGCGCCGCTTTTATTCGGACGTAGCGGACACGTCGTTGCCCGAAGCCTGGCCGGTCGGTTACGAGGACTTGGCGCCGTATTACGACCAGGCGGAGAGCTTGTACCGGATACGAGGCACGCAGGACCCGCTCGGGCCTAAGACAGCCGATCTCCGCGAGCCGCCGCCGGCATCCGAGCGGGAGCTTTCCGTTATCGCCGCGCTGAAAGGCGCGGGCCTCAATCCATACCGCTTTCACTATGCCATGGAGCAGGTGCCCGGTTGCCGCGGCTGCGCGGGAACCGTGTGCCCGCGTTCATGCCGTAACGACGCCGCCCGAATGTGTCTCTATCCCGCACTCGACCGGCACGGAGCCGAGATTCTCACGAACTGTCGTGCCATTCGACTCGAAGAGAGCGGCCGCGTTGTCGAGAAGCTGGTCTGCGAATGGAACCAGCGGCGGATCGCGCTGCGAGCGCGCGTCTTCATTCTTGCGGCGAACGCCTTCATGACGCCGGCGCTGCTTCAACGCTCGGCAAATGACCGCTTCCCGAGTGGTCTGGCCAACAGTTCCGGCCTGGTCGGCCGAAACCTGATGTTGCATGCAACCAACCATCTCTTCGTCAGGCTCAAGCAGCCCGCGCAATATTCGAGTGGCGGCATGAACTACGGCCTGTCGCTCAACGACTTTTATGTCCGCGATGGGGTGAAGCTGGGCAATTTTCACGCGCACCCGATCATCACGCGCGAGCAGCTGATGACGTTCATGGTCCTGCACTACAGGGGGCTGAATCGTCTGCCGGGACGGCTGATCTACATGATCGCGTCGATGGGGACATTCTTGAGCCGTCCTTGGACCGCGTTTTCCGGCATCATCGAAGATCTCCCCTATCCGGGAAACCATGTGGCGGCAAAACCGGGCTCGGAGGAGGACATTGTTTATACCTACCGTTATCCGGACGAGTTGCGTCGTCGCGCTCTGATGATGTGCAACGGCTTCAAGGACGCGATTGCTTCGATGTTTGACGTGCGCCCCTTTCATCCCGTGGGCGCGATCGACGGCATTCACGCGTGCGGGACCTGCCGATTTGGCGACGACGCCCGGACCAGCGTGCTCGATCGCGACAACCGGGCTCACGACCTCGACAACCTCTATGTCCTGGATGCGTCCTTCTTTCCTTCGAGCGGCGGCATCAATCCCAGTCTGACAATTGTCGCCAACAGCTTGCGCGCCAGCGACAAGATCGCTCGAAGGCTCTAGTCCCTAAGATTGCTCGGATCGCGGGCGGCAACTATAGGCCGCGAATCAGGGCGTGATGGACGCGCCGGGCCAATTCGCCAAGGAAGGACGTGACTTGGCTTGAATGTCGCGAACGCTGGCCACAATCAGTGCGACGAAAAGCCATAACGTAGCGGTGACGGCATGGCCGCCCAGGGTGTCGTCGGCAAGATTCTGCGTCGCTAGGCTGCCGAAACCTGCGACAATTCCGACCAGCAGCGGTTTCATCTCCGGTGGAGCCTGTCTCATGGCGCGAAGCGCAATGATTACGACGGCCCCGAAGAAAAGGAAAAATGCGATGAACCCCAGGGGGCCGACCTCCGTCAGCGTGACCAAATAGAGGCTATCGGCGGACTCCGTCGGCGGCATCTGTATGCCAGTGTCGATCAGGTCCTTCCTGCCAGCTTTCATCGCGCCTGTGGAATTGTTCAGACCCACTCCGAGAATGGGGTGCTGCGCGTAGCCGTCGAGTGCGGCCTCGAACAGGTAGAAGCGCATTGTGAACGTTTCCGGCCGTGTCCCAAAATAGTATAGCAGCAACGGCAAACTGACCGTTGCCACTACGATCAAAGCCACAACGCTCAGCATGAGCATCCGCCGGTAAATCAACCCTGACCAGCCCGCGACCCCGAAGAAGGTGACAATGCCAGCCGCAAGACCGATCACTCCAGCTCGAGAGAAGGTCAGTGCCAATCCCGCAATGCCCAACGCAAATATCGCAAAGAATAGAAGTCGGTGTAGATTGCTTCGCGCCGCCACCAGGTAAGCGAGGACGAGGGGTAGAATGAGCCCGCACAAGCTCGCCGGGATCGCTGGGTGGCGGAAAATACCCTGACTGCGTTTGATTCCCGTTACTTCTCCACCGCTTGACAAACCGCGGCTGTTATTATCGGCCTTGATAGTAAGGTTACCGCTGTCCGGAGGCTCATTCCTGGCGAGTCGGGAGGACGCAGTGCGTGTCGACTCCTGCCCCTTCAAACTGGCAAAGAACTGGGTCTTTGTTCCGTAATTCAAAAAGAAGAATGCGATGACGGAAGCTGCGCCGATGATAAAACCGATGAACACTGCCCACATTACGCTGCGCAGCTGCAGGCGTGTCGATAAGTTATTGATCAGATACACGAAAGCTAAGAAGTAAAGCGTCTGCCGGAATATTTCGAACATCGACAAGTATAGTGACGGGGCATTGATCAGCGAAACCAGCAGGGACCAAACAAGATAGAATACGAAAAAGTATCCGATCGCGGGGAAGTAGATCTTTTCTCGCCTCATGGCGACTTGCGCGAGCCACGGCAGAACCATCGCGACCAACACGACGTCGGACAAATAGACTTCAATGGCAGTCGTTCCCGAGGCGGGCTGGCCGTACAGGTCGACGAGAGTTTGCGGATCGATCAGCCAAGCCGACAGCCATTTGGAGATGTCGAAGGGGATCGAGATGACCAATAGAAACAGCCAATATGCCTTCGGATTCTTCAGCACCAGCGTCGGGAGGAACATCGCCAGGCCGATCAGCACAAGGGTGGCCTTCACCGGTGACAGGTGAGCCAGCACGAAACTCATCGCGACTGCCACCATAATCCCGATGGTGGCAATGGCGAAACTGGAGAACCGGGCCCTGGCCGAAGCAGCCGACGTCACGCTCATCGTTTCTGTCTAACCAACCGTTCGTTGCGACATGTCGCTAGCAATTGCAGTCTGCCTCGTTGCGTCCCGTCGCGGTGAGGAGGTCCCGGCCCGAACAGATACGAGCGCGCCAACCATCCTCCCCGCCTGTTGCGGTCATCTGGCCGTAAAGCGCGACACTCTCTCGTCCTGATCGGCACGCATTCCGCATCACACTGGCCGCCCAGCACTCTGCTGCTCGCATCGGACGCAAGTATACCAGAGGCAGCTTCAAGTCCAAAGTGTGGCAAGTTGGCGTAGCCGGCAGGGTAGAATAAGCGGTGAGAAAGGCGCAGAGTTTCAAGCGTGACAGTAGCCGGAAGCGAGGCGCGCGCAGCGAGCGCCCGTGAGGCCGCGGAAGGGGCGGTCGTGAGCCGGAGAACCGGGGGTCCCAATCGCCGCGGCGATTGACGCTGTGATTCCGATCGAATAAACACGCGAGACATGCGTTCGACCGACGTAGGAAGGTCCCAAGGTTCGACCTGCCCGATGGCCAATCGCTTCCAGAACACGCCGCGGAACGAGCGCCGCCTGTCCCTCCACGCGAAGCTGGCGTTCGTCGCCGGGCTCTTTCTTTGCGCACTCAGTCTCGGCGCCTGCGACCAGTACGTGACACCCGATCGGTCAACGACCACCCCACATTCAGACCCAACGGGTGGCCCATTGCGGGAGCTCATCGTCAGCTACGCCCACGGGGCAAACAAGCGACAACTCTATCGGGTTTATGAGGATGGATCTTCCCGCCGGGAGATCACAGACGGCGCCTATGACCGTTCGATGCCTGCGTGGTCGCCCGATGGAAAGAAGATCGCGTATGTGCAACAGGGCGCAAACGGCATGACGCTCTGGCTATCGGATCCCGATGGCAAGAACGCCCAAATGCTGCCGAGGCCCAGGCCGATCAACATGAAGCCGTCCTGGTTGCCGGACTCCAAGCACATCGTGTGGTTTGCCTTGGTGCCGGGACCGAACCCGGCCGCAGGCAGCCGCATATACATCGTCAACATCGAGACGATGCAGTTCCGCCGGCTATTCACGGACCCGGAGCAGCTCAGGTTCGGAAATTTGATGCCCGCGGTCTCTCCGGATGGAAAGAAGATCGCCTTTGTTTCGAACCGAAGCGGCGAATTTCGAATTTGGGTCAGCAATCTCGACGGCAGTCACGCCAGACCTCTAGCACCGGAATCCGAATTGGATCCGGCGCTCCACTTGCCTTATGAGCAAAAGGTTCCCGCCTGGTCGCCGGACGGCAGCAAGATCGCCTTTTGGCAAGGCGTGGAGATGGATCATATGAGCCAAAACTCCGGCAGGAATGATCCCCGAAGAGATGAGCTTATTTCCAGATCATGGAATGTCTGGGTTATCGACCGCAATGGCAGGAACGAACGCAAGGCGGGGCATGGCGACGACCCGACCTGGTCGCCCGATGGCTTCTTGACTCGATCGTTTCCCGACCCGTCCAGGGGCGGCGCCAACGTCATGATCGAAACGCCGGACGGTTGGAGGGAATTGCCGATCTTGCCCCCGCGCACCATTCAGTATGGCCAGTTTACGTGGAAGCCGTGAGAGGGCGCACCCGGAAGCGTGTCGGGCCGACGCAGACGGCATGACAGCGAGCGGCGTTTGCCGGCGAAGGCGGGCGTTAAGCGCTTGATCGCATCCAGTGTACGGCGCCGTTCAATCAAGAACCGACACATCTCCACATCATCCCACTCTCGCTCGTTACCGAGAGAGCGGATTATGATGAGGCGTCGAACGTTTTATCCAGGCGGCCACGCAGACCGTCGCCGATGCCAAGGAAGCAAGCTTTGATCTTCTTCGCGCGGTCGCGTTCCAGCATCACAATCCTCCCTAAAATTGCACTTAATCGATAGAAGAACCAAATAAGCAACATCGGCCAGTTTCTTCGATGATAAATCCGGGTCCAAAAATACACGAGATTGCGAAAGTATATATAGCGGCGGAACGGTGAGTGATTTGTGCTGTGGAAATTGCAGCCCAGTATCCGGCGGCGCAGGCTGGCACCGATCCGATGATCCATGACTACGTTGCAGTGCACGAGGATTTTGTATCCACCGCGGTTGATCCGGTAAGTAAATTCAGTGTCGCCATAATCCAGCGACAGATCCTCCCACGGTCCGAGCTTGCCAGCCCGCGGGAGACCGACCTGCTTGACAGCCGCAAGATTGAACAGAGCGCCACTCCAAATAGTGCTGTTGCAGGCCAGAAAATTACGATCTTTCGGCACCTTGGGAACTCGCGGTCCGCCGGGGGTCAGGATCCTCCCACGCAGCACCGAGTCGAGCTGGAGCAAGTTGTGCGAAGGGCCGATGACGCCGATTTGCCCGCCTTCGGATTGAGCCAAGCGTGTCAACAGTTCGAGTGCATCGGGTCGTGGCGCGCTGTCAGCGTCGAGGACCCATATCCAGTCGTAGCCGTGTGCAAGAGCATGCTCGATACCGATTGTCACGGCGCCACTCGGCCCGAGATTGACCGGAGCCCGAACCACCTTGACGATGTCGGGATATGCCAACTCCGCCGTCCCGTCCGTCGATCCGCTGTCGACTAGAAGTACACTGTCGACGGGGTAGGTTTGAGATAAAACCGACTCCAATGCGGTGGCGATGACATCCGCACTATTCCAAGCATGGATATGAACGAGAACCCTCACTGCTGCCTAATCTTCCGTCGCCGAAATATCGCTGAGGATACGCGGTCCTATCGTTGGCGCTGGATGCGCGCTACGCATTGCGTACTCGGCAACGGAGGGCGCCGTTGAGACTTCCCGTAAGCACAGCAAAGCCTGGTCGCCCAAATCGATTATGTCGTAATGTTCTGGACGGTTGATCATTTTTTCCGGTCCCCGGCCGGTAGAAGCCACCTGTCGATGTTTTTGCGATCTTTCAGTACCGCCGTTCCATGTGCCTCGTTAGGCCATCCCAGATGCCCCGCATGGAGGCGGCTAGATGTCGCCGATGGCTGATGGGCCGGACGATAAAGCCCACGGTAAAGCCGGCGGCGCGAACAATCGCGCGCAAGGCGACACCCATGCGAACGGGCTTGGACTGATAAAGCCAGAAATAGATCGAGTTGCGCATGCTGTAGTAGCAACGGGTCGGGGAAATCTCGTAAAGCCTCAGATTGAGAGGTCCCAACTTGATGAGCCGATGTGCCGCCCCGGCGTCGCGGCCAACGTCGTGATAAATCACGCTATCACAGACGATATAGCTGGTGAGGCCGAGTTGCCGGGCCCGGTAGCCGTATTCCAGCTCGGCGATATCGAGCACGTAATCATCGGACGGCAGACCGATCCGCGCGATCGCCGCCGTGCGAAACAGCGAGCCGGACCATAATACGCAGTCGCACTCCACGAATTCGCTATCGCTCTCAATCGGAACCATCGTCATCCCCCGGCTCCCTTCAAGGAGGATCGGCGGCTGTTTGATCGCGCCTGCTGCGTCCAATGCCCGGCCGGCCAGAAAACAGACCCGCTCCTGCTTCTCGGGCGGCAGCCGCTCAAAAAAGGCGATCAGCCTTCCGAGCGCGTCGGGCTCCGGAACGCTGTCGGCGTCAAAGATCCAGACCCAATCGAAGTTGTGTTCCAAGGCATAGGCGAAAGCCGTCCGAACCGGGCCGCTGGTCCCTTGGTTTTTCGAATTGCGAATGATCGTAGCGTTTTCGGGGAACGGTCTGTCCAAAGTATTATCAATCGACGCGTTGTCCACGATCAGAATCGCATCAAGCGGATGGGTTTGACGCAGAAGCCCATCGAGCAATTGCCCGATCACCGCAGCGTCGTTCATTGTGTGCATATGGGCGAGAATGCGCATCGGTTTTAATAGCGAGCCGTGATGTTACCGGTTACTCCGTGCCAGATGCCGCGCAAGCACGCGCGAATCTGAGCTCCGTGGGTGAGGGGCCGCAGAACGAAATTCAGCGTTAACGCGGCGGTTTGCCAAGCGGCTCCGCTCATCGGACCGCGCCCCGGCCTTGACCGCAAGCGCCACAGATCGTGAAACTTCGCAAGGAACCCATCTGTCGAATCATACGCTGTGAAATAAAGCGTGTTGCGGCACGTATAGTAGCATCGAGGCGGCGCCAACTCGAAGAACGGCAGGGTGATGGGGCCAATCTTCACCCGCACCGCGGAGAGGGTTGTCTTACCGCGAATGTTGTGCCGAAGGATAGCGTCTTGGTGGATGAAGGCTTTGTAGCCCGCCTTCATCGCGCGGTACGCGTATTCGAGCTCGCCGCGATCTAAGACGTAGTCCTCGTTGGGCAATCCGATTTGGCGAACCGCAGCCAAACGGTACATGCATCCCGACCAGATCGCGACATGACACATATAGTAGCGCTGGTCCGGCATCGGCGTAACGACAACGTTTCCGTATTGCGTGAACAGGCGGCCGTGAAGCGGTCGTCCATCAGTTTGATCCACCGGCAGGCACGCGATATAGCTCGTCTCGTCTTGCAGGCTGCTTGGCCAAGCGGAGTACATTTCGAGTAATGTCGCCAGGGCCTGTGGCTCGGGAACGCTGTCGGCATCCAGGATCCACATCCAGTCGAAGCCGTGTGCCATGGCGTATTCGAAACCGATTCGAATCGCGCCGCTTGTGCCCAGATTTGCCGCGTTTCGAATCGCGCTGACCTGCTTAGGAAATGTCCGGTCCAGCGTTCCGTCGGTTGACGCGTTATCGACGATAAGAATGCCATCGGGGGGGCGTGTCTGATGCTGAACAGCATCGACCGTTCGATCGATGATATCGGCGTCGTTAAAAGTGTGGATGTGGACTAAAACGCGCATGTCGGAAGTGCGAAGCGGCGGGTGACCAGGCGTTGCGGAGTGGACCGCGCATTCATGTGCGCGAGGGTCGGTGATAGCCGCGGTAGGGCTGGTTCGACGGGCCGTGGACCTTGGGTTCGAACCGATTGAGGACAGCGCCGAGGATCGGCGTGCCGGTCGCGACCAGCTGTTCTTTGGCCCGCTGAATCCTGTCGAGATTGGCATTCCCCGTGCCAACGACCAGGATGATGGCATCAACAATGCTGGCGAAGAGCAGCGCATCATTGGCCGCCAGGATCGGGGGCGAGTCCAAAAGGACAAGGTCGAACTTCTGCGCGATCGACCTGAACGCGGTTCGCGCCTCGGGCCAATCCACGGCCCCGAGAAATAGCGGAGATTTCCGCCCCGCCGACATGAACATGACGGCACCGGCCTGCGGCGCATCCGTCGACGCCGTGATGGGATGAATCACGTCCGCAGGGTCGACCTCACCAAGCAGGACTTCGATGAGCCCTTCGGTATCGGCAGATCCGACCAGGGACGTTAACGAGGAGCGCCGCAGATCGCCGTCGATGAGAAGAATGGACTGACCCGCAAGCGAACCCGTGTTCGCCAAGCCCGAAGCAACGGTGGTCTTGCCTTCGTCCGGTTCCGTACTCGTGATCAGGATCAAGTTGCCGGCTGCAAGTGGGCGAGCGAGCCGCAAGGCCCCAAACAGCGCGTCGTACGCGTCCGCGACTTCCGAGTTCTTCGACATGACATGCGCGGGTGCAGACCGTGCCCCGTTCGTGAGCATCTTTACCGACTCAGTGGTCGCCATCGTTTGCCTTGGTTGCCAGTGATTATGGTTGCATCACGCTTAAAACTCAAGTCCGACCAGACGTTTGGCATGTCGATAGGCGCGGTGACGTTGGCCGGAAAGTCCTGAATCTCCCTGCGCTCGGACCCGCTGATTTTCTTCAGCTTGATGTCCTCGTAGCAACGGACGAGCACCGGCGCCGTGGAGTGGTACTGGTCCGGAGGCCCAGAGGCAAGACCGAGCCCCCACCAAGGTCGCGATGGCTCGCAGCAGGATCTCCAGGAGCGTGTTCGCAAGGAGCCGCCACCACGGACGTTCAAATTTCAAGGAATCCGCTCCGTTCGGCGCACGGTGCCGAACTTCCTAATATTTTCAGGACGATAGATGGCGAGCGTCGGGGTCGGCAAGGTGGAAACAGGGCGCGAGCACGGACCGCGCCGTGTCTTTTCGCGCACGCCGCGGCCATTCGTCTCCCGTGTCCGGGACGACGTGAATGCCGCACCGAGACGTCTGGCGGGCGAGCTCGCGTGGCGCGGCGGTTAACGACGCTCAACGTTCGACCCGGGGCGCGCTGGCAGTCCAGCAACGCTGCGCTTTGCCGCCGGGAGGAGATTGCCGAGAGGCTTTATTTCGCCCGGATCGGGGCAACCCGCTTTGCGCGGGACCGTCACGTTTGCGCAATCGGGCGGAAAGTATAGAGCTGCTCGTTCTTGCGCCTCAGTTCCGCCGTCGGACGTTCGGGGTGAGCCGCCACGCCAAGGCATGCGATCTGCCAATAGGCGGCGATCTTCGGCGCCGCTTCGTCGCGACACTTTGGCAGCAGCAGCCATACGGCGACATGGGTGAGCAGACGCATGGTGGCGCCGATCGTCATGATCAGGCGAAAAATGGCGAAGGCCGCGGCACCGTAATGCTGGCGCATGAAATAGTAGCGGTTGATATGGCCGGTGCTGCGCGCCAACAGTTGGTTGTAGGCACGACAATAACCAAGCTTGACGGAGGCTCGCAGCTTTTCGACTTGCGGGAACGCCGCGTCGAGCGCGGGCAAATTGTCGCTGTCGCCTTGGAAATTGAAGCCGACGATGACTCGGAACGAAATCCCGTCGTCGGTCGTTTCGAACAAGGACCTCAGACAATTGGCGAGGTGCGCGAATTGACCGGTGTTCGCGATGAGCACGGTAAGGTCTTCGGCCAACTCTCAGCTTGCTTCCGCTGCGGCAGTTGAGCGCAACCTTACAATATCATACGAGCCGGCGCGCAAGCAGCCGTGGAGGACCACCGGCACCTTGATCCGTCGATCGGTTCAAATCAGCAAGAATATGACCCTGGGTGGCAGACGGCACCGCCCTCACACATCCACGCTCGCCGCCAGCGCGTTCTCCTGGATGAACTGCCGGCGCGGCTCGACCAGGTCGCCCATGAGCTGGTCGAATAGCATATTGGCCTCGTCGACCTCCTTCACCCGCACCTGCAAGAGCGAGCGCGCATTGATGTCGAGCGTCGTCTCCCACAATTGCTCCGGGTTCATCTCGCCCAGGCCCTTGTAGCGCTGCATGGAGATGCCCTTGCGGCCGGCCGCGGTCACCGCCTCGAACAGGCCGACCGGCCCATAGATCGACGTCATCTCCTCCTTGCGGCGCAGCACCGCCGGCGGGGTCGGGCGCGGATAGGTCTGCTGCAGATCGGCGGCGAACTCGTCGAGCTTGCGCGCGTCGGCGGAGCCGAGCAGCGCCCGGTCGATCAGCGCCACTTCCTTGACGCCGCGCACCGTGCGCTCGAAGTGGAAGCCGTCCTCGGCGAAGCGGCCCTGCCAGCCGCGCTCGGTTTCCCCTTCCAGCGCGTCCAGCCGCTTGGCGATGTATTCGGCGGCGGCCTGGCCGGTCTGCGCATCCTCGGTGACCGCCGGGTTGAGCACGCCGGCGATCGCCGCCTGCTCGATCACCTTGCGGTTATAGCGGCTGTGCAGCCCCCACAGGATGTTGCGGATGGCGCGCGCATCCTCCACCAGCTTGCGCAGGTCCTCGGCCGCGCGCTCCTCGCCGCTGGCAAGCCGCAGCACCGCATCCTCGAGCCCGGTGGCGATCAGATAGTCCTCGAGCGCCCGCTCGTCCTTCAGATACTGCTCGGACTTGCCGCGCGCGACTTTGTAGAGCGGCGGCTGCGCGATGTACAAATTGCCGCGCTCGATCAGCTCCGGCATCTGCCGGTAGAAGAAGGTCAAGAGCAGCGTGCGGATATGGGCGCCGTCGACATCGGCGTCGGTCATGATGATGATGCGGTGATAGCGCAGCTTGTCGGGGTTGAACTCGTCGCGGCCGATGCCCGTGCCGAGCGCGGTGATCAGCGTGCCGATCTCCTGGCTCCCCAGCATCTTGTCGAAGCGCGCGCGCTCGACGTTCAAGATCTTGCCGCGGAGGGGCAAGACCGCCTGGAATTCGCGATTGCGGCCCTGCTTGGCCGAGCCGCCGGCCGAGTCGCCCTCGACGATGAACAGCTCCGACTTCGCGGGATCGCGCTCCTGGCAGTCGGCGAGCTTGCCCGGCAGCGAGGAGACGTCGAGCGCGCCCTTGCGACGGGTCAGTTCGCGCGCCTTGCGCGCGGCCTCGCGCGCGGCGGCCGCCTCCACCACCTTGCCGACGATGACCCGGGCTTCCGACGGGTGGATCTCGAACCAGTCCTGCAAAGCCTGGTTGATCACGTTCTCGACCACCGGCCGCACTTCCGAGGACACCAGCTTGTCCTTGGTTTGCGAGGAGAATTTCGGATCGGGCACCTTGACCGAGAGCACCGCGGTCAGCCCCTCGCGGCAGTCGTCACCGGTCAGCGCCACCTTTTCCTTGCGGGCGCCGCCATTACCCTCGGCATATTGCGTGATCTGGCGGGTGAGCGCGCCGCGGAAGCCGGCCAAGTGCGTGCCGCCGTCGCGCTGCGGGATGTTGTTGGTGAAGCAGAGCACGCTCTCGTGGTAGCCGTCGTTCCACCACATCGCGCATTCCACCGTGATGCCCTCGCGCTCGGCGCGGATCATCACCGGCGACGGGATCAGCGGCGACTTGTTGCGGTCGAGATAGCGCACGAAGGCTTCGACGCCGCCCTCGTATTTCATCTCCTCGCGCTTCTCCACCGCGTGGCGCTTGTCGGAAAGCACGATGGTGACGCCGGAGTTCAGGAACGCCAGCTCGCGCAAGCGGTGCTCGAGCGTGGCGAAATCGAACTCGGTCATGGTGAAGGTGGCCGTCGACGGCAGGAAGCTTACCTCGGTGCCGCGCTTGCCGTCGGCCGGGCCGATTACCTTCAGCGGCTCGACCGCGACGCCGTCACGGAACTCCATGAAGTGTTCCTTGTCGTCGCGCCAGATCGTAAGCTTGAGCCAGCTCGACAGCGCGTTGACCACCGACACGCCGACGCCGTGCAGGCCGCCCGACACCTTGTATGAGTTCTGGTCGAATTTCCCGCCGGCGTGCAGCTGGGTCATGATGACCTCGGCCGCGGAAATGCCCTCGCCCTTGTGGATGTCGGTCGGGATGCCGCGACCGTTGTCGTATACCGTGCAAGAGCCGTCGGGATTGAGCGTGACAGTCACTTCGTTGGCATAACCGGCGAGCGCCTCGTCGATGCCGTTGTCCACCACCTCGTAGACCATGTGGTGCAGGCCGGAGCCGTCGTCGGTGTCGCCGATATACATGCCCGGCCGCTTGCGCACGGCATCAAGGCCCTTGAGCACCTTGATCAACTCAGCGCCGTAGTCGCTATCGGGATTGAGATTGCGGGCCGGCTCAGCCATCGACGGCACCCTTGTCAGGCTTGCAAAAATGAATCGGATTGACGGTTTTGTGTGACACGAATTCAGGGTCTCGTACAGCGCAAACTCGATGGTCATAATATGTTGATTCGAAAGCCTTTTTTAAAGGTCTCCGGCTACAAAAAGACGGCTTTTTTGCAGGGCTTTGTGGGCGCGAATCGCAGCCTTTGGCACAAGCGCATGCATCGTCATTGAAACGCCTTGTCCGCCATGCAATTCCGGCTCTCCCGCCGCTTGAACCTGCTTCCGATGCACCTGATCGGCCCGAGGCTTGAAGTTCCGCATCGCCTGCGCGCCATCGTGCGCGCCCGCGAATCCAGCATCATCGTGCTGGCCGCCGTCATAGGCATCATGGGCGGCTTGGTGGTCGCCCTCATGGGCTGGGCCGTCGGCATCATGCACCTGACCTTCTTCGGCCTCGATCCGGGCGAGCGGCTGTCCGGGCGCGTTTCGCTCGACCCGCTCTATGCCTTCCTGACCCCCTGCATCGGCGGCCTGCTGTTCGGCCTCGCCTTGGCCTATATCACCCGCCGGCGCGGCTCAGAGGTCGACCCGATCGAGGCCAATGCGCTGCATGGCGGCCGTATGTCCATGCGCGGCAGCCTGATCGTGGCGGCGCAGACGGTCTGGTCGAGCGGGGTCGGCGCCTCGGTCGGACTGGAGGCCGGCTATACCCAGCTCTCCAGCGGCATCGCCTCCAAGATCGGCCAGGCCTTCCGCCTGCGCCGGGCGGACATGCGGGTGCTGGTGGGGGCGGCTTCGGCCGCCGCGATCGCCGGCGCCTTCGGAGCGCCGCTGGGCGGCGCTTTCTATGGCTTCGAACTGATCATCGGCAGCTATTCCATCGCCTCGCTGGCGCCGGTCGGCATGGCCTCGCTGCTCGGCTACCTGACCGCGCAGGCCTTCACCCCCTCCCGGCTGGGCATCGAGACCGGCTCGATGTCGACGCTTGCCGTGCACGACCTCGTTGTCGCCGGCGGCTTTGGCGTCATCGCCGCGATCTTCGGCATCGCCCTCATGCGCGGCGTCGCCGCCTGCGAGCAGCTCTTTACGCGGCTGAAGGTGAAGCCGGCGCTGCGGCCGATGATCGCCGGCGCCATTGTCGGCCTGCTCGCCATGATCTCGCCGCAAGTAATGTCCTCCGGCCACGGCGCCCTGCACCTGACCGGCCTGTTCAAGCTGCCGCTCGCGACGCTGGCGATCATGTTCTTCCTGAAGGCGCTCGCCTCCATGGTCTCGCTCGGCTCCGGCTTCCGCGGCGGCCTGTTCTTCGCCTCGCTCCTGCTCGGGGCGCTGGGCGGGCAATTGTTCGCCATGGGCGTCGTCTCGATGGTGCCCGGCATGCAGCTCGATGCCGACGCCTATGCCATCATTGGGCTGTCGGCGCTGTCGGCGTCGGTGATCGGCTGCCCGCTGACCATGACCTTCATCGCGCTGGAATCGACCGGTGACTTCTGGCTCACCGCGGCGGTGCTGATCGCGGTGATCGTCTCGATGCAGGTGACGCGCGAATTTTTCGGCTATTCCTTCGCCACCTGGCGCTTCCATCTGCGCGGCGAGAGCATCCGCAGCGCCGCCGATGTCGGCTGGATTCGCGACCTTTCTGTCGGACAGATGATGCGCTCGGATGTGCGTTCCACGCCGGCGGAAACCTCGGTGGCGGCCTTCCGAGAGGCCTTCCCGCTCGGCTCGACCAACCAAGTGATGGCGATCGACGAGGACGGCCGTTATGTCGGCATGGCGCTGGTGGCGGAGGCGCATGCCGCCGAACTGCCGGGCAGCAGTCCGCTGCGCGACATCCTGCGTCACGCCAACCACATGCTGCTACCGCAAATGACGGTTCAGGAAGCCGTCTCGGCCTTCGACCGTTTTGAGGCCGAGGCCTTGCCGGTGGTGGACACGCTGGAGCGCCGGCAGGTGATCGGCCAGCTCAGCGAAGCGCATGCGCTGCGTCGCTATTCCGACGCTTCGGAACGCCAGCGGCGCGAGCTGGTGGGCGAAGCCTAGCGGACCGCCTAGATCGCCGCGAATTGCAGCTTGCGCTGCAGCAGCCGGCTCGCCTCGTCGACCGGCATCGGCTTGCCGAACAGGAAGCCTTGCGCCAGCGTACAGCCGGCCTTGAGCAGAAAATCGCGCTGGGCCGGCGTTTCCACCCCTTCCGCCACCACCTCGATGCCGAGCGCATGGGCGAGCTTGATGGTGGCGTCGGTGATCGCGCGGTCGTCGGCGTCGCTGGCAAGGTCGTCGATAAACCGCCGATCGATCTTCAGGCGCGACACGTGGAAGGCGCGCAGATAATCGAGCGAGGAATAGCCGGTGCCGAAGTCGTCGATGGCGAGCCGCACGCCGGCCTTGTGCAGCCGTTCCAGCACCTCGTCATTGCGCTGCGTGGTCTCCAAAAGCACCGGCTCGGTGAGCTCGAGTTCCAGGCAGCTGGGCGGCACGCGATAGCGGGCGAGATTGTCGAGCACGATGCGGTCGAGACGGGTGGCGAGCTTGAACTGAACGCCCGACAAATTGACCGCGACCAGGGGCGGGTCGATCAACGCATCGCGCCAGCGCGCGATCTGCCGGCAGGCCTCGCCGATCACCCAGTCGCCGATGGCAATGATGGTGCCGTTGGTTTCCGCGATGGGGATGAAAACTTCGGGCAGGAGCTGGCCGCGCACGGGGTGGCTCCAGCGCAGCAGCGCCTCCAGCCCGACGATTTCGCCGGAGGCCATGTTGAACTGCGGTTGATAATAGAGCTCAAGCTCACGTCGATCGAGCGCATGCCGCAAATCCTCGCTCATCGCCACGCGTTCGCGGGTCTCCTCATCGAGCTCGTCGACATGCATGCGGAAACGGTTGCGACCGTCGGTTTTGGCGCGATAGAGCGCGAGATCGGCCTTCATCAGCATGGCATCGACATTGGCGATGTCCGCCCGATAGGGCACGATGCCGATGCTGACGCTGGTGCTCATGCGATTGTCATCGAGCTCGTAGGGCGCGCCGATCGCCTCACCGATCTTTCCCGCCAGGTGCTCGACCGCAGCGTTGCTGCCGATATTGTCCTGGAGGACCGCGAACTCATCGCCACCGAAGCGAGCCACCATATCGGTGTCGCGCACGCTCACCGCCAACCGCTCCGCCACCGCGCACAAGAGCTTGTCGCCGGCCGGATGACCGAGCGTGTCATTGACGTCCTTGAAATGGTCGATATCGAGATAGTGCAAGGCAAAGGGCGCGCCGCCTCGACGCGCGCGGGCGAATTCGAGCGTCAGCCGCTCGAGGAACGCGGCGCGGTTGGGCAGGCCGGTCAGCGAGTTGGTTCGCGCCATGCGCGCGATCTTCTGCTCGGCAAGTTTCTTCCCGGTGATGTCGCGGAAGAACCAGACTCGCCCGAGGTATTTCTGGTGTGGATCGTACAGCGCGCCCGAATGCCGATCGATGATGCGGCCGTCGAGAAGTTCGATCTCCTCGTGGCTTTGCACGTCCGGATGCTCATAGAGATAGTTGATGCGGGCAAGAAATTCGCTCTTGTTCTTCGCCTGCTCGGCAACGACCGCGAGCGTGGGTTCATCCAGGCCTGATTGCAGCACCGACGGCGGTAAATTCCAAAGGCCGACGAAGTGGCGGTTGAACTTGATGATACGACCGCTGGCATCAACGATGAGGATCGCGTCGGGGGAGCATTCGAGGGCCGTGGTCAACAGGATGCGGGAAAAGGCCTGCTCCTCCTCGGCCCGCTTGCGCTCGGTAATATCGGCGAGAATACCCTCGACCGCCGCCAGCCGACCTTCGGCGTCGCGCATCATGCGGCCGTGTCCGTTGAACCAGGCGATCGCGCCATCGGCCTTTTTCAGCCTGAACTCGATGTTGGCAAGCTCGCGCTCGCCGCTGAGCAGCGCCTCGATCTCCCGGATAATCGCGGGCATGTCCTCGGCGTGGATCAGCTGCAGCCAGGCCTCCGGTTCGGCCAGCAGCGCATCTACGTCATAACCGTAATGGTCGATGTTCCGCGACAGGTAGATCAGTGGAAACGGCGGCTGCGGCGCCAGGCGAAAGAGGATTGTCGGGCTGTTCTGAATGATCCGGTTGGCGTCGGCGAGACTCTGAAGGTGCTTGGTCCGCGCGATGGCCGCGCCGACCAGTTCGGCCATGGTCTGTACGACATCGACCTCGACCGCGGACCAATTCCGTTCGCTGCGGCAGTCGTCGAAGCCGATCATGCCGAGCCATTGACCCTCGGCGAACACCGGCACCGACAGAATAGATTTGATGCCGGCGGCATTGAACATATCGCGCGCCTTGGGTTGCAGATCGCGCACGTGGCAGGTCACCGGTTCGCCGCGCCGGAGCTTCTCGATCCAACCGCGCAGACCGACCTCCTCCATCGTACCCTCGGCCGTGTCGCGGAATCCGGGCAGCGCCTGCGGGTTCGCTGCAGTCCACAGATAGTGTTGCCGGATGCAGCCATCCGACCGATCGGGATCGAGCAAAAATATATGGGTGCGGTCGACGCCGGTCGCGCTGCCGATTTCGCCGGCAACCTTGGGCAGCGAGACGGCGAGGTCTGACGAGCGCAGCAATTCCTTGGCCGCAACCGCCACCGCCTCCAAGAGGCGATCGCGGCGCTGGCCGTCGAGCACGGCGAGCGCGCGGTTCAGGACCTCGTTGTGATCATTACTCCGACCTTGCGTGTCGCACTGCCGCGAGCAGCCATGATTGCGAACCCGTCAATCCAACAGCGTCAGTGTGTCAGACGGGTCTCGGCTTTCCGTTTTGCCGATCGTTAAAATTGTCAGTAATCACGGTTGCTGAAATACGAAGGCCTTAGGCGCGGGCGCTAATCCTGCCGCCACTCCTCGCGATCACCCAGTTCGAAGCGCGGCAACGCAGGCTCGCGCACGTGATGGAACCAAGGCTCGTAATCCGGAACCGGACGGCTCAAGCCGGCGAGTGCGCCGGCGACGATTTCGAGCCGGTCGAGGTCGGTGTTCAACATGTCGAGCACGCGATCCAATTCCTGAGTGATCCGCGTGATCGGCTGTTCCGTCGCCATCACGTATTCCTCAATGTCGGGCAGCCATTGGTCAGGGTAAAGACATTGCGGTGGCGATGGTTCCGGTTTTCAGCTAGTTCAAGCTTTCTTCAAAATGTCTCGCTTAATGGAACCTTAAGCGGCAGCGAGGCGTGGAATTACCTACGCGGCGTCACCGTACCGTTCCGAACTTCGAAATTCGTGGCGCGGGCAGCGATATCGGCGAAGGCCGCCGGGTCGGCGCCGGTCATCCAGGTTTGCGCGCCGAGCGCGGCCAGTGCGTCATAAAGCGCGGCACGGCGCGCAGGGTCGAGATGGGCGACGATCTCATCCAGCAACAAGAGCGGCGCAAAGCCGGTCATCTCCTTGACCAACCCGGCATGCGCTAGCACCAGACGGATCAGCAGCGCCTTCTGCTCACCGGTGGAGGCCTCGGCGGCAGCGATGCCCTTGCCGGCATGGATGACCTTAAGATCGGTGAGATGCGGCCCGTCGAGGGTGCGGCCGGCGGCGGCATCGCGCGCGCGTCCGGCACGCAGCACCTCGCGGTAGCGGTCCTCGATCTCTGCGGCGCTATGGCCAGGGAGCAAAGCCTCCATCCAGCCGTCGAGCGAGATCTCCGCCTGCGGGAAGCCGGGCGCCGTGTCGCGCGCAGCATCGAGCGCCCCCGACAGACGCGTCACCGTCTCCGCCCGCGCCGCCGCTACTGCAACCGCCACCTCCGCGGTCTCGTGCTCGATCGCATCGAGCCAGTGGCCGTCGCTGGTGGAATCTTCCAGTAGCCGGTTGCGCGAGCGTAAGCACCGTTCCAGCGCATTGACCCGGCTCGAATGCTGGGCATCGACGGCCAGCACCAGCCGGTCGAGGAACCGGCGGCGCTCGGAGGCGGGCCCGTTGAACAGCGGATCCATGGCCGGAGTCAGCCACACCACGCGCAGATGGTCGGCAAAGGCCGCGGCCGAGGACACCGGCTCGCGGTCGATGCGGCAGCGGCGCGCGGAGGGCGGCGCCTCCTCATGCGGCGGATCGACGCCGGTGCCGAGCGTGGCGAGGCCCAGCATGCCCTCGATCTCGGCATTGACCGCCCAGGAGCCGTCGCCTTCGGAAAAGGCGAGTTCGTCCAGCGTGGCGCGGCGCAGGCCGCGACCGGGCGCCAGCAGCGAGATAGCCTCGATCAGATTGGTCTTGCCGGCGCCATTGGCGCCGGTGAGCACCACCGGCCCGGCCGGCCCCAACTCGATCTGCGCAGCGTGATAGCTGCGGAAACTGGTCAGGCCGAGGCGGCGGATACAGGCGGCGGTCATCGTGCAATGCGTCGCGGCACGTTACCCTCTCCCCTTGTGGGAGAGGGTGGCGCGCGATCGCGCGCCGGGTGAGGGGTCAACGTGTCCCATCGGCAAGAGGCGTGAAAATGTCCTCCAGAACCGACGCAGGCCGCTGAAGAACGTCATTATTCCAATAGCGAAGAACGCGAAAGCCCCACCCGACAAAATTAGATCGCGCTGCGCGTCGCCCTTCGATGCAAAATGCTGTCTGCCATCGGGTTCAATCACGATCTTCCGGTCGAAACAAACGAAATCCAGGATATAGCGCTGAAACGGAACGTGTCGGCGGAGTGTGAATCCAACGCGCCGGCGATGGCGCAATCACCGCCACATCGACGCTTCGGCACCGGTGGCTTGCCGGCGCATCGCTTTTGCGAAACGACGATTTGATTGCGCCACCGGCCGATGATGAAATCCCGGCGGCATCGACCCCTCGCCCCGCGCGCTATCGCGCACCACCCTCTCCCACAAGGGGAGAGGGTATCCGAGCAAGCGGCCAGGCCCTATGCCAGCTACGCCACCGGCTTCTTGGAGATGTGATAGCTCATCACGCCGGTGAGGAAGCTGCGGTTTTCAACGTCGCGGAAACCCAAGCCCTCGAGCACCTCGGTCAATTCGCGTGGCTTGTAGAAATGGTGGATCGCATTGGCGAAGTAGCGCACGCATTTCTTGCTCTCGGGCGAGCTGCCAAACAAGAGCGCGGTGAACCAGACCGAGAAACGCAGATAGCCGAGATAGGGCACTTCCACGATGCGCGAGGCCGGCCGCAGCATGTCGTTGTGACAGAAGACGCCGCCCGGCTTGAGCACCCGGTAGATTTCGCGGAAGGCCTTGACCACTTCGAGATGCCGCGAGGCAAATTGCAGCGTCACCGCGTCAAACGAATTGTCCGGGAAGGGCAATACATGGGCGTCGCAGACGCGCGCCTGAATATTGAGCTTGCGCTCGCGCGCGCGGCGCTGGCCCTCGGCGGTCATGTGCGGGCTGCCGTCCACGGTGTGAACTTCCAGCGAGGGATCGAGCGACAGCAGCCGCAGCGGAATATCATGCGTGCCCGAACAGACGTCGAGCACATTGGCGCCGCGCGGCAGATGCCGGTGGATCGCGGCGGCAAAGACGTTGCTCCAGCGCGAACAGCTTCCGAGTGAGGCGACCGCATTGCCGCGGTCGTAATAGGTTGGCACATCGCGAAATACTTCCGGGATCAGGTCCCGCCAAGTTTCCGCAAACATATGCGATCGCATATGTTCTTTTCTCAAAATGTCTTCTGAGAGGCTCATGGGTGCTCCCCGTCGCTCCGTCGCCACGTGAGGGGTATTGCATCCAGACAGTCGCAACATTTCGAGCGCCCGGCAAGCCCACTTGCCGGGGGCGCCCTGGACCGTGCCCTACACCCTCATCGGCATCAGTACATAAAGCGCGCCCTTGCTGTCTTTGTCTTGGATCAAAGTCGGCGAGCCGGGGTCGGCGAGCTTGAGCACGGCCACTTCGCCTTCGATCTGGGCGGCAATATCCAAAAGGTAGCGTGAATTGAAACCGATATCGAGCGGCTCGGAATCGTAATCGACCTCGAGTTCTTCGGTGGCGCTGCCGGAGTCGGGGTTGGTGACCGACAGCATCAGCCGCCCGCCGCTGATCGACAGCTTCACCGCCCGCCCGCGCTCGCTCGCCACGGTGGAGACGCGGTCGACCGCAGCCTCGAAATCCTTCTTGTCGACGGTCAGGCTCTTGTCGTTGTTGAGCGGGATCACCCGGCCATAGTCGGGGAAGGTGCCGTCGATCAGCTTCGAGGTGAGCACCACCTCGCCGATGCTGAAACGAATCTTGCTCGCCGACAATTCGACCAGCACCTCGCCCTCGCCGGCCTCGATCAACCGCTGCACCTCGTTGACCGCCTTGCGCGGCACGATCACGCCGGGCATGCCGGCGGCGCCCTCCGGCAGCGGCAATTCGCACTGCGCCAGCCGGTGCCCGTCGGTCGCCACGGCCCTGAGCGTCGGCGCCTTGGGCTCGCCCGCCGCGTGCAGATAGATGCCGTTGAGGTAATAACGCGTCTCCTCCGTGGAAATGGCGAACTGGGTCTTGTCGATCAGCCGCTTAAAGTCGGCTGCCGCCAGGGTGAACTTGTGGCTCATCTCGCCGGCGGCGAGGTCGGGGAAGTCGCTTTCCGGCAGGGTCTGCAGCGTGAAACGGGAGCGCCCGGCACGGATCGACAGCACGGCGCGGTCGCCGGAACCCTCGATGATGATCTGCGCGCCGTCCGGCAGCTTGCGCACGATCTCATAGAACATGTGCGCGGGCACGGTGGTCGAGCCGCCAGGCGAAACCTCGGCGGCGATCGAATCGGTGACTTCGAGATCGAGGTCGGTCGCCTTCAGGCTGAGCTTGCCGTTTTCCGCCTTGATCAGGACGTTGGCGAGGATCGGGATGGTGTTTCGCCGTTCCACCACGCGGTGGACATGACCCAGCGACCTGAGAAGCTCTGCACGTTCGACGGTAATCTTCATGGGAACGACCCGCTCCGGCGCCCTAGCAATGGGTGGGTTTTGTAGGCGCGGCAAGCCGGCGGCTCGCGGGTTGCGAGGCCGGGGAGCAAAGTTGGCCCGGCTCAGCGGAAATCGCAAGGGTTCCGGCGCGCAAGGAGCGCAAATACCGGAGGGCGTCCACAGGGGGCTCCCCTCGCCCCGCGCGCGGGGAGAGGGTCAGGGCGCCTATTCCTGCAATTGGCGCTTGAGGATCTCGATTTCCTCCGCCAGCGCCATGTCGTTGCCGACCAACCCCTCGATCTTGCGCACCGCGTGCAGCACGGTGGTGTGGTCGCGCCCGCCGAACCGCCGGCCGATCTCCGGCAGCGAACGCAAGGTGAGGGTCTTGGCGAGATACATCGCCACCTGGCGCGGTCGCACCACGTTGGCGGTGCGGCGCGAGGACAACAGGTCGGAGCGGCTGACGTTATATTGCCGCGCCACCACCCGCTGGATGTCCTCGATCTTGACCCGCTTGGGCTCCTGCGGCCGCACCAGGTCGCGCACCTCGCGCTCGGCCATTTCCAGCGTCACCGGATGGCCGGTGAGCTTGTTGTGCGCCAAGAGCCGGTTGAGCGCGCCTTCCAGGTCGCGGCCGTTATGGGTGACGGTCTTGGCGATATAGGAGAGCACCGGCGCCGGCACGTCGAAGCTCGGATGATGCGCTCGCGCCGCCATGACCCGCGCCTTGAGGATTTCGAAGCGCAGTTCCTCGCCCAACGGTCCCATCTCGACCACCAGGCCGCCGGCAAGCCGTGAGCGGACGCGGTCGTCGAGGCTTTCGAGATCGGCGGGCGGGCGGTCGGAGGCGATCACCACCTGCCGGCCGGCATCGATCAGCGCATTGAGCGTGTGGCAGAACTCGGCCTGGGTCGACTTACCCTGCAGGAACTGCAGGTCGTCGATCACCAGCACGCCGATGCCGCGCAGCGCCTCCTTGAAGGCGAGTGCGGTCTGGGTGCGCAGCGCCGAGACGAAGCCGTACATGAACTTCTCGGCGGTGAGGTAGAGCGACTTGCGCTCGCCCATGGCGTTGCCGGCCCAGGTCGTGGCTTGCAGCAGGTGGGTCTTGCCGAGGCCGACCCCGGCATGGATGTAGAGCGGGTTGAACATCACCGCGTCGCCGCGCTTGGCGGCGGCGACCTGCTTGGCCGCGGCATGGGCCAATGTGTTGGCGCGGCCGACCACGAAACTGTCGAAGGTCAGGCGCGGGTCGAGCGGCGAGCCGCCCAATGCCTCGTGCACATTGGCCTCACCGACCGTGAGCGGCCGGCTCTTGGCGGCATGGCCATTGGTGTAGCGCACGCCTTCGCCCGCGCCCGGATCCAGTTCCGGCTTCTGCTTGACGCAACTCACGCGCATGGCCGAGCGTACGATCAGTTCGACCCGCCCGACCTCCGCCGCCTCCGCCTGCCAGCAGGCAAGCACGCGCTCGGCATAATGCGACTGAATCCAGCTCTTGAGGAAGCGGGTCGGCACCGACAGCCGAACGGTCCCATCTTCGATCGCTTCCAGATCCATCCGTGCGAACCAGCTCGAATAGATGTCTTCACCTACCTCCGTTTGCAGGCGCTTTTTGACTTTGGACCAGCTGTCATCCCCGTTGGACATTTTCTTTTTCTCGATCCGAATTCGGTGGTTGCAAGGGACTCGGGTTGCTTCGGCTCGAACAGCCAAGAGCGGCTGACGACGCGGCCGATGGACGCAAACGTTACTCAAGCAATTGCGATGTCGATTTCCAGGAGCTTGGGGCGATAAGTCGCGCGGTTCCGTCAATTCGACATCGGCGCGGGCCGAGGACGTTGCGCCTCAACCGCCGATCGGCGGAGGCGCGCCCCGGAGGCCGCCTAAACACGCGGACACATTGGCAAAGGAATCGCTGGAATGACTATGCAAAAAAGAACTGAAACTGGCGTCCAGACCTGTGTGCGTACGACACGTGGTGCATGCGGTGGGAGCGGCAAAGATTTCCAAAATGGTCCCGGCCCTGTTCATGCCACCCCTCCGTTCCAATGGGCTCGAAGCCCGGCCTCTATTTCGCGCTCGGGTCCCGACCCGGTCAAGCTCGCATCACAGACTTTCGCACCGCGATGTAGTATTCCGTCTCTCCTGTCACCAATCAGCTTCAGTCATCCGCGCTACGAGCGTTGCAAGCCATCAGTCGCGCACGCGGCGGGCAAAATTCCGCCTTCCTCATCCTCGCGGACGAGCCGGAGCCGAGAACTTTTCTTGGTGACACCCGAGAACTCGGGCGCGCGATAAAAATTACACAAGGCGGAGAAGGCGGCAATCAAGAATCCGCGCGCGTGGCTGCGCACGCGCATAAAGCCCGCGTGATTGCAGTGGTACGTCGATCATTAATAGGTTTTTAAGGTGTTGAATCTGACACGGAATCGTTTGGGCCAAATCGGTATTGCAGGAAGCCCGCACGGCTTGAAAAAAAGTTGGTCGAGGGCCCAGTAATGCCTGGGGCACAATGAGTTTCTCGGGTCCCTGCCGCCGCTATAGTTCTAAACCATTCTCAATCCGAGAATATTGCTGATCACCATGACAGCCTAGCCGGCGCGAAGAAACGCAATCGTGACGCGCCTCGGCAAGGTCAGCCAAGCTTTGGCCTCGTAAAATCGGCCGGCGCATAGCTTGGTGACACATGCATGACAGCTTTACCGTTGCACCGGCTGAAAAGGTATCGCCATGAGCCTGAAAAATCATTCAACGCCGGCCCCGGCGCTCTATCCATAGAAAAAGCCCGGCGCGAGCGCCGGGCCATCATGCAAGAGCCAACGCGCCTACTTGCCGAGCTTGGCGACGCGATGCGCGAGGCGAGAGACCTTGCGGCTTGCGTTGTTCTTATGCACGACGCCGCGTTGCGCCGCACGCATGATCACTGGTTCGGCCGACTTCAGCGCCGTGGTCGCCGCGGCGCGGTCACCGCTGGCGATCGCTTCCTCCACTTTACGCACGGATGAGCGCATGGTGGAGCGGCGTCCTTTGTTGATCTCGGTGCGCTTCGCGATTTGGCGCGTAGCTTTACGGGCAGACTTGGTATTGGCCATTGGTTGCTCGTTTGCAGCAGACGCTTCTCAGGCACTCGCCCGGAAAGCAGTCAGATTTATGCAGAAAATGTGGGCGGCGAATGTCTTGCCGTCGCGCGCGAGGCTTATAGTGGGGCTGGGCGCACCCGTCAACGCCCACTAACGACCCCCCGCTCAGGCCACCCGTTTGGTGCGGGCTGCGGCGTATCCGGCCACGACCGCGGCGCGATCGGCGGCAGAAAATACCGAAAGCGGCGGCTTCACCCGCGAAAGGCCCGGATCGCCATGGATGTGCGCCAGCAGCGCCTTGACCCCGGCAACCAACGGCTTGCCGTCGAACAGCTTGCGGATCGCCACCGCCGTCTCAAGTGACGTTGCGTCACCGTCACGCCAGGCGCGCGCGCACAGATCCGCGTTGCAGTTGGCGGTCGCCGAGATGCAGCCGGCGAAGGTACCACTGCGCGCTTCCATGAGTGCCGCTTCGGTGGACGGAAAGACCGCGAAATCGTCCGCGATCGCCGCCGCCGCACGCGCGTAAGCCATGTCGCCGGAGGAGTCCTTCAATCCCACGATGCGGGAACCAAAAGAGTCCCGTAGCCGACGCAACAGCGCCACATGCCAGGGAAGGCCGGACATCGCCGGGAAATGATAGAGATAGAGTGGGATCGGCCGATCCTGCGTCGCCTGCACGATCGTATCGACATAGGCGACGAGCCCGTCGTCCGACACGCCCTTGTAATAAAACGGCGGCAGCAGCAGCGCGCCGGCAAAGCCGAGCGCGGCGGCATGGCGCGTCAGCGCCACCGCGTCGGCGACCGCGGCTGCGCCGGTTCCCACCATGAGCCGGGTCAGCGGCAAGCCGTCGGCTTGGTAGGCGCTCATGACCGCCATGCGCTCGTCGCGCGAAAACGAAGTGGCTTCGCCGGTGGTGCCGAGCACGTTCAAGCCGTCGCAGCCGTTGTCCAGCAGAAAGCGCGCGAGCTTGAGCGCGCGCGCAAGGTCGGGACGACCGGCCTCGTCAATCGGCGTGGCAACGGCGGCTATGACGCCGGAGAGCTTCTGCGCGGTCATGCTTTCAATCCGGGCAAAGTGCGAGCGGGACGCTGGATCAGCCGCTCACATTATAGGCCGCCAGCGCCGCCATGTTGACGAGCTGATTGTCCTTGGCGCCGAGGGGCACGATCTGCACGGGTCGGTCGAGCCCGACCAGCAGCGGCCCGATCACCGTGGCGCCGCCCAGTTCCTGCAGCATTTTGGTGGAGATCGAGGCCGAATGAAAAGCCGGCATCACCAGCACATTGGCCGGCCCCGAGAGGCGGCAGAACGGATAAGGCTTCATCAGCTCGGGATTGAGCGCCACATCGGCGGCCATCTCGCCCTCATATTCGAAATCGACGCGCTTGCTGTCGAGAATGCGGACCGCCTCGATCACCCGCGCCGAGCGCTCGCCCTGCAGATGGCCGAAGGTGGAGAAGGCCAGCAGCGCAAGCCGCGGCTCGTGACCGAGCCGACGTGCGACGCCGGCGGCCTCGATGGCGATCTCGGCCAGCTCCGGGGCTGTCGGCATCTCGGTGATGGCGGTATCGGCCACCAGCACCGTGCGACCCCGCGTCACCACCATCGACACGCCGATCACGCGGTGGCCCGGCTTGGGATCGATCACGCGGCGCACATCCTCGAGCGCGACCGAGAAATTGCGCGTGACACCTGTGATCATGGCGTCGGCATCGCCCAGCGCCACCATGCAGGCAGCGAAATGATTGCGGTCGGTATTCACCAGCCGCTGACAATCGCGGATCAGAAAGCCGCGGCGCTGCAGCCGCTCGTAGAGATGGTTGATATAGACCTGATTGCGCGTCGACATCGCGGCATTGATGATCTCGATGCCCTCGCTCAGTTCGATGCCGGCTTCGCGCGCGGCTTCGCGCACGCGGTCTTCGCGCCCGCACAGAAGCGCGGTGCCGAGCCCCTGATGCACGAAGCTTGCCGCCGCGCGGATCACCTGCTCTTCCTCGCCCTCGGCGAAGACGACGCGCTTGGGGCTGCGCCGCAGCCGCGCGAACACCTGCACCAGCGTACCGGCGATCGGATCGCGTCGCGCGTTCAACTGCTCACGATAGCCATCCATGTCGACGATCGGCTTGCGGGCGACGCCGGTATCCATGGCGGCCTTGGCCACCGCCGGCGGCACGAAGGAGATCAAGCGTGGATCGAACGGCACCGGGATGATGTAGTCGGGACCGAATCTCGGCCGCGCGCCATAGGCGGCGGCCACCTCATCCGGCACGTCCTCGCGCGCAAGCTCAGCGAGCGCGCGGGCGGCGGCGATTTTCATCTCCATATTGATGGCGCTGGCACGCACGTCGAGCGCGCCGCGGAAGATGTAGGGGAAACCGAGCACATTGTTGATCTGGTTCGGATAATCGGAGCGGCCGGTCGCCATGATGGCGTCATCACGCACCAACGCCACGTCCTCCGGCGTGATCTCGGCATCCGGATTGGCCATCGCGAAGATGATCGGCTTGTCGGCCATCGATTTGATCATCTCCGGCGTGAAGGCGCCCTTCACCGACAGGCCGAAGGCGATATCGGCGCCCTCGAAAGCCTCGGCCAGCGTGCGTTTCGACGTCTTGATCGCGTTGGCCGACTTCCACTGATTCATGCCCTCGGTTCGGCCCTGATAGATCACGCCCTTGGTATCGCAGAGGATGAGATTTTCCGGGCGGAAGCCGATCGCCCGCAACAGCTCGAGGCAGGCGATGCCGGCGGCGCCGGCGCCGTTGCAGACGAGCTTGGTCGAGGCAATATCGCGCCCCGTAAGATCGAGCGCGTTGAGCAGGCCGGCCGCCGCGATGATGGCGGTGCCGTGCTGATCGTCATGGAAGACCGGGATGTCTAGCAATTCGCGCAGGCGCTGCTCGATCACGAAGCATTCCGGCGCCTTGATGTCTTCCAGATTGATGCCGCCCCAGCCCTTGCCGAGCAGCTTCACGCAATTGATGATTTCGTCGGTGTCCTCGGAATTGACTTCGAGATCGATGGAATCGATGTCGGCAAAGCGCTTGAACAGCACCGCCTTGCCTTCCATCACCGGCTTCGCCGCCAGCGCGCCGCGGTTGCCGAGCCCGAGAATGGCGGTGCCGTTGGTGATGACGGCGACGAAATTGCCCTTGGTGGTGTAGTCGTAGGCGCGGCTTTCGTCCTCGGCGATGGCCAAGACCGGCACCGCCACGCCCGGCGAATAGGCGAGCGAGAGATCGCGCTGGGTCGCCATCGGCTTGGTGGCGATGACCTCCAGCTTGCCGGGACGGCCGACGCTGTGAAACTGCAGGGCCTCTTGATCGGTGAAGGTGGGGCGGCCGGGACCGGCGGGGGGCTTGGCGAGCATCTCAACTCCATCAACGCGGGGGCCGGGGCGCCCGGCTTTGCCCGGACCCTACCGATGCCATGGCGGATGCTCAAGTGAATGCCACCCCTGGCGTCTTTGCATGGTTGAACCGGAGCGCCCGGCGGAGTAAGCGGTCTGTCCCGGCGACACCCCGTGGAACGTCCAATGCCATGATCCGCTTTCTGTTTCGCCTGTTCGGCCTGATGTGTCTGGCTACCGCTTTCCTGCTGCTGGTCTACGACGGCACGAAGTCGATTGCGGCCAGCCACCTCTATTTCACCAGCGTCCGCACGTTGTGGGAGCTGGTCAACGCCGCGAGCCTCGCCAAGGTGAAGCCGCTGGTCCTGCCCTATGCCGGCGGTGTCCTGTGGGACCCGGTGACGCTGGCGATCCTGGCGGCACCGGCGTGGAGTCTGTTCGGCGTGCTCGGCATCCTGCTGATGCTGCTCGGCCGCCGCAAGAAGCCGCTGATCGGCTATGTGCGGCCTTGAGGCTCGCGCCGGCGTGAACCCCGCCGCCGGCCCGCTGTCCGAGACGTGATCGCCACCGACATTTCGGCAAGGCCCGACAAGGCCTATATTGCGTCCAACGATTGCAGGGAGAACCAGTCATGTTCGGCTTCAAGAAGGTTGCCATGCCGGCGCGCGGCGAGGCGCTGCCGGGCCGCGATCAACCGATCCGCACCGCCGCCGCGCATTTCGTCAATCAGCGCCCGCTCAAAGGGCCCTATCCGCAGAACTTCGAGCAGGCGATGTTCGGCCTCGGCTGCTTCTGGGGCGCCGAGCGCAAGTTCTGGGAACTCGGCGACGGCATCCATGTCACCGCGGTGGGCTATGCCGGCGGCTTCACACCCAATCCGACCTATGAGGAAGTCTGCTCCGGCCGCACCGGCCATAACGAGGTGGTGCTGGTGGTCTACGATCCGCAGAAAATCTCCTACGAGACGTTGCTGAAGACCTTCTGGGAGAGCCACGACCCCACGCAAGGGATGCGGCAGGGCAACGACGTCGGTACGCAATACCGATCCGGCATCTACACGTTTACGCCAGAGCAGCGCCGCGCCGCGGAGGCGTCCAAGGCGATGTATGCGAAGGAACTCGCCAATAAACGCTATGGGCCGATCACCACCGAAATCGTCGAGGCGCCGCCGTTCTATTTCGCCGAGGACTATCACCAGCAGTACCTGGCAAAGAATCCGTTCGGCTATTGCGGGCTGGGCGGTACAGGGGTGTCCTGCCCGATCGGCACAGGCGCCAAGCTGCAAGGCGCGGCGGTTTAGCCGCACCCTCCGCCTCTCCACAAATGTCAGACCTTGCGACCCTCCCCCCTTCTCAGGGGGAGGGAAAGAGGGGCTGCGGGCCGCCCATGGTCAGACTTTTTTAACCATATAAAGCGTTAATCGGGCTTAATTTCCGTAACCGGCCCGGATTCGCTTGTGATGCGCGCAGCCCGAATTTTCCTGCCCCTGCTGATGGCGCTCATGGCCGCGGCCTGCGCGCGCCACCAGCAGTCAAGCTATTACGTGGTGGATCCGGCGACCGGTCAGCCGGTGCCAGTGGTGCAGCACTATGGCCAACAGCAATACCGGCAGACGGCTTACAGCCAGCCAAGCTATGCCGCGCCGCAGGCCTACGCCCAACCGGCGCAGGCGCAGGCAAGCGAAGACCGCGGCCTGTTCGGCAATCGCAATTTATTCAACCGGCAGCAAAGAGCGCCGGTCTACCAGAGTTACGCGCCGCAGCCCTACGCCCAGCAAGGCTATGCGCAACGGGGCTACGCGCAGCAGGGCGGTGTACAGCAGCGGCGCAACGGCGCGCAGGGCTATGTGCTGCAGTATCGCCCGCCGCAGGCGGCGAGCGGCGGCGCCTATGCCGGCGCACCTTATGGCTATGCCTATGCGCCGGCAACTCAGCCCTACACGCTCGATTCAGGCGACAAGCTGCGCGTGGTGGTGTTCGGCCAGCAAGGCATCACCGGCAGCTACATGGTCGACGCCGGCGGCAATGTCAGCCTGCCGCTGATCGGCTCGGTGCCGGCGCGAGGCGTCACCACGCAGCGACTTTCCGCGATGATCGCCGAGCGGCTGAAGCAGGGCTATGTGCGTGAGCCGCATGTGACGGTCGAGATCGAAGCCTACCGGCCCTTCTTCATTCTCGGCGAGGTCACCAATCCCGGCCAATATCCTTACGTCGCCAATATGACGGTGGAGAATGCCATCGCCATCGCGGGCGGCTTCGCCCCGCGCGCCGACAAGCGCGATGTGCAGCTCACCCGCAGCGCCGGCGGCCAGCGCTTCCAGGCCAAGGTGCCGCTCAATTATACGATGCGGCCAGGCGACACCGTGCAGGTGAAAGAGCGCTGGTTCTAGTTTGAGCGGCCGCATCGCTCTCAATCGTCATGCCCGGCCATGTGCCGGGCATTTCGCTTGAGAGGGCGCCCTGCCTCCATCAGCGAGATGGCCGGGACGAGCCCGGCCATGACACCGCTGAAGCGATAAGGCTAATGCCGCCTCATTTCATATGCTTGTTCAGGAAGTCCACCGTCCGGCTCCAGGCCAGATCGGAGGCTTCCTTACGATAGCTCGCACGCTCGTCACAGGAGAAGCCGTGCGGCGCGTCGGGATAGACATACGTCTCCGCCTGCGGCTGTTTGGCCTTGATCTCGGCCACCACATTCATCGGGATGCTCTCATCCTTCTCGCCGAAATGCATCTGCAACGGGCATTTCGGTTTCTCATCGGCGAACTTTCCGATCTGACCGCCGTAGAAGGCGACCGATGCGGCAAGGCCGGGAATGCGGCAGGCAGCGAGGAAGGCGGCGGTGCCGCCCATGCAGAAGCCGATCACCCCGACCGGGCCCGCGCCCTTAAGCTCTTCCTTGGCGGCGGTGACGTCCGCCATCATGTGTTCCCAGTTGAGATTGCCCAACAGGCTGCGCGCATGGGCGATCTCGTCCGGCGTATAGCCGGACTCGAAATCGCGCGCGAAACGATCGAACACCGCCGGCGCCACGGCCGCATAGCCGAGCCCAGCCAAGTGGTCGCACACCGCGCGGATGTGATGATTGACGCCGAAGATTTCCTGCACCACGACCATGCCGCCCTTGGCCTTGCCCTGTGGGTCGGCGCGATAAGCGCCGAGCTGATGCTTGTCCGTGGTCGTGAGGGTGAATTGCTTGCCCAATAGAGCCTCCCTGATTTTCGATCCGTGGCAATAAGCGAAACCGTTGCCGCCCGCGCGTTTCTTAGCATAGCACGCCGCCGCCTAACCAGCCGGCACGCCCCGGACGCGGCAGCGTTACGCAAATGCTTCCTTCAACAACTCGTACGAGCGCTTGCGTGCGTCATGGCTGAAGATCATGGTCGTGACCATCAGCTCGTCGGCCTTGGTCGCCTCGATCAGCGGCGCCAGCTTTTCCTTTACCGTCGCCGGCGCGCCGACCGTGAGGCGCGTGCGGTTCTGCGCGATGCGCGCGCGGTCGACCGGCGTATAGGCGTAGGCCGACGCTTCCTCCGGCGAGGCGAGCGGCTGATGCTCGCCCTTGGCGCGGCGCACGAAATTGAGCTCGACCGTGGTCGCCAGCCGCTCGGCTTCCGCGTCGGTCTCCGCGCAAACCACATGCGTCGCCAATATGGCGTAGGGCGCCGCATGCGCGGGTGACGCGCGGAAATTCTCGCGATAGAGGCGCATCGCCTCCGCCGCGTCGAAATTGGCGAAGTGGTGGGCGAAGGAAAACGCCGCGCCGATTTGGCCGGCGAGCTGCGCCGAATAATCAGAGGAGCCGAGCAGGAAGATCGGCGGCAGCGGCACGCCGGACGGCATCGCCTCCACCTTGTGGAACGGATGCCCGGCCGGAAAGCCGCGGCTCTCCAGCAGCATGAGTTCATTGAAGCGCTCGAGAAAATCGTCTTCCTCGCTGATGCCCTGGCGCCGGCGCAACATGTAGGAGGTGGCCGGATCGGTGCCCGGCGCGCGCCCGAGGCCGAGATCGATGCGGCCGGGATAGAGCGCCTCCAGCACCTTGAAGCGCTCCGCCACCGACAGCGGCGCATGATTGGGCAGCATGACGCCACCGGAGCCGACGCGGATGCGCGACGTGACTGCGGCGATCTGCCCGATCATGATCTCCGGCGCGGAACTTGCGATCGCCGGCAGATTGTGATGCTCAGCCACCCAATAGCGCGTGTAGCCGAGGCGATCGGCGAGACGGGCGAGATCGAGCGAGTTGCGCAGCGCCTGCGCCGGCGGGCTGCCGGTGGTGACCGGCGACAAATCGAGAACGGACAAGGGGATCATGCGTTCCCTGTGCGCCAGGTTTGGCGTTATGACAAGGCCTGCGGCTTGAAACGGAGCAGCCGCTTCTCTGGCGCGGCGAAGCGCGTATGATTAGGTATGGGACCGGGAGAGGAAATTCCGATGGCTTCCCTTCTCGAATGGAAAGTGCCGCCCGCCGCGCAGCCGCGCGCGCAAGACTATAGCTACGATCTCCAGCGCGCGCTCAGCGCGGTGATCGGCCTGCACGCGCTCATTCCGTCCGATGCCTTTACCGCCGACACGCTCGGCACCGAACGCGCCGGAAACGGCGTGCTGATCGATGACGGGCTGGTGCTGACCATTGGCTATCTGATCACCGAGGCGGAAACCATCTGGCTGCATCTCGGCGACGGCCGCGTGGTCGCCGGCCATGCGCTTGGCGTCGACCAGGAAACCGGCTTCGGTCTGGTGCAGGCGCTGGGCAAGATCGATTTGCCCGCGCTGACCCTCGGCTCCTCGCGCGCGATCGAAGTCGGCGAGCGCGCGGTGGTCGGCGGCGCCGGCGGACGCACGCGTTCGGTCGCCGCCCGCATCGCCGCCAAGCAGGAATTCGCCGGCTACTGGGAGTACGTGCTCGACGAAGCGATCTTCACCTACCCCGCGCATCCCAACTGGGGCGGCACCGGGCTGATCTCGCCGCAGGGCGAGCTGATCGGCATCGGCTCGCTGCAGGTCGAGCGGGCGCGCGACGGCGAGAACGAACATCTCAACATGATGGTGCCGATCGACTTGTTGAAGCCGATCCTCACCGACCTGCGCAAGTTCGGCCGCGCCACCCGGCCGGTTCGGCCCTGGCTCGGACTCTATTCCACCGAGATCGAAGACAAGATCGTCATCGTCGGCATCGCGCCCAAGGGCCCGGCCGAGCGCGCCGAGCTTAAGACCGGCGACGTCGTGCTCTCGGTTGCCGGCGAGGACATCTCGACGCTCGCCGCTTTCTACCGCAAGGTCTGGTCGCTCGGCGAAGCGGGCGTCGAAGTGCCGCTGACGCTCTATCGCGACGGCGTCACCTTCGACGTGGCGGTGAACTCGTCCGACCGCGCCAAGTTCTTGCGCGTGCCGCGGCTGCACTGACAGCGGCGCACTTCCGCCACCGCAATCCCTCACTGGCGTCCTGCTGGACCGGACTGGCCAACAACGACAAAGGACAGATCGGCGTGCCGGGCGCGAACGAGCGCACGCAAGCCTATGACAAGCGCCGGCGGCACGCGCTCGCCGTCTGGTTCGGGAAAGAGCCGGCCACGGATCGAACCGGCCGGCGGGACGCGCAAGGGCGTTACGGCTTCTTGCCGAACATCTTCATGATGCCGGCATAGGCGACGAGGGCGGCCATCAGCCAGGTGATGACGGCGCCGATGCCGAAGACCGTGCGGCCGACCGCGGCGGCGAACGAGCCCCAGATCGGCAGCGAGGTCGAGAAGGCGCGCGGGCCCGGGCCGAAGGCGATCCAGCTTCCGATCGAGGCGAGGCTCGCGATAATCACGAACATCGCCAGCCATTGGATGAGCTTGAACGCCGCCGGCGCGTCGGCCGGCAGATCGGGCTGGTTGTCGGGTACGCCGAGCAGGCCGCGTACCAGCACGCTTGCGCCGGCTGCGAAAAACACCAGCCCGACGGCGACGGCAAGCCAGTTCGGTCCGTTGATCTTGCTCGGCGCCGGCAACAGGGAAAAGCCCACCAGCGCGAAATAGAGTCCGCCGCCGGACAGCACAGCGCCGAATCCCAGCAAACTCCAGTCGGCGAAGCGCCTCTTTGCCTTTGCCTCGGCCACGCCCATAGCCACGCCCAAGCCTCCTCGCGCCCCCGGGCGCGTGGGCCTCACCTTACGTCGGCATGCTTGCCAAACCGTTGCCCGCGGCGCGCGCCGGCTCAGGCCGGCTCCTCGTCGATCGCGTCCACCCGCTTGGCATAGAAGGCGAGGTGGCCGGCGATTTCGGCCATGGCCGGGAATGGCTGCTCATAGGTCCAGACCGCGTTTTCCGCGCTGCGGCCGTTCACCCTGACGGTAAAATAGCCGGCGTCGCCCTTGTAGGCGCAGTGGCTGTGATGGTCGCTGCGCTCCAAGACGCCCATATCGGCATCCGCGCGCGGGATATAGAGCACGCGCGCGTACCCCGCCTCCTGCATAGCCAGCGCGCCGGTGGTGTCGGCGATCACTCGTCCGGCAAAGCGCACCCGCACCCGGGTTCCGGCCGGCGCGATGCTGATGGGATGGTCGGGGCCCGGCAGTTTCATCAAGCGGGCCGGTCGCTTGGGTGAATGGCGCGCCCGAGGGGATTCGAACCTCTGACCTTTGCCTTCGGAGGGCAACGCTCTATCCAGCTGAGCTACGGGCGCTTCAACCGCTTTGCATAGTCGAATTGGGCGCCAGCGGCAACGCCCCGGGGAGGCGGGGCCGGAGGCACGGAAGGGCCTTTTTTGCGAGCTTTCTGTGATTAAGCCCGTTTCCGCGCGTCGCCGGCTTTGCAGGAAAATGCGAATCTCCTATTGCTCAATGTCTGCGCATGGTGCGCTCAAGGAGTTACTTCGATGGCAACTGCAGCCCCCTCCAAGCCCAAGGCCGCCAAGCCGGTGACCACACGGGTCCTCGCCGCGGCGCTGGCCGAGCAACATCAGCTCACCAAGAAGCAGGGCCTGGAAATGCTGGAAGACCTGATCGCGATGATCACCAAGCATCTCAAGAAAGGCGAGCGGGTGAAGATCGCCGGGCTCGGCATTTTGCAGGTGCGCAAGCGCGCCGCCCGCATGGGCCGCAACCCGGCCACCGGCGAGGCGATCAAGATCAAAGCGTCGAAGAAGGTCGCCTTCCGCGCCGCCAAGGACCTGAAAATGGCGATCTGACCGACGCTCGGGCGTCCGGTTCATTCAAAGCCCCGCCGGCCGCCGGCGGGGCTTTTGCTATACAGCCGCACATGACAAACTGAACGTCCCTCCATCCGTACCACTCACAATGCCAATTCATCTCGTTCTGCTGCTCATCGGTGCCGGCGTCATTGCCGGCATCATCGCCTCGATGGTCGGCGGCGCGGCCGTTGTCGTTTATCCGGCGCTGATCGCCTCCGGCGTACCGCCGCAATTGGCGGCGGTTTGCAATCTCACCGCGCTGATGCCGGCCACCATGCTTGCGGCACTATCCGACCGCTCGCAATTACCGCCGTTCAACCGCGCGTTTCTTTACCTCATCCTCGTCTCGGTCGTCGGCGCCGGCATCGGTGCCTCGCTCCTGCTGCTGACGCCCCAACGCGTGTTCTCGGTACTGGTGCCGCTGCTGCTCGCCTTCGCCACCGTGTTGTTCGCCTATGCTGAGCGCATCAGCGCCTTTATCCGCGCCCGCGCCGAAGGCCGCGGCCACGAGCTCACCTTCAATGTCGCCAGCCTGAAGGTGCTGCTGCCGGTATCCTTCTATGGCGGCTATTTCGGCGCCGGCGTCGGCATCCTCATGCTCGGCGTGTTTTCCCTGGCGACCGGCGGCGACTACCGCTCAGCCAATGTCACCAAGAATTTCGTCTCCAGCCTCAACGGCATGGTGGCGGTTGCGATCTTCTCCGCGCAAGGCGCCGTGCTCTGGCCGCAGACGCTGGCGCTGATGACCGGCACCATCGCCGGCGGCTTGATCGGCGCGCAGATCGCGCGCGTCATCCCGCGCCATGTGGTGCGCGTGTTGATCGTGGTGATCGGCGCCGCGCTCACCGTCGCCTTCGCGCGGCGCTACTGGTTCTAGTGGAGCGGATTTGACATTTGCTACCTCCCCAGCAGCCGGCTCGTGAAGCGAATGTCAAATCCAAAGCTCCGCTAACATCAATAACTTGCTGGTGGTTCTTGTGATTCTAACATTCGCAACAGAGCCTGCCGAGAAGGAATGCGAATGTTGGAATCCGACCACTAGCGCGCCAGCGCGGCGACGCCGCGCGCCATTTCCACCATGCGCGCGGTCATGGCGCTGTCGGGATCGGCGAGCGGGTCGGTGATGGTGAAATGATTGGTGCCGGCGATTTCGCCGTAGCGCGTCGCCACGCCCTGCGCGCCCCAGGCCGCGACAATGTCCTTGGCCTGGCGGAAGAACTCGCTCGACTCGAGGCCGCCGACCACGGCGTCGAACGTGCGTCCCGGCGGCACGCGCCAGTGCACCGGCGAGATGCGGCGCGCTTCGTCGGCGGTGAGATGCAAATCCTGATTGACCGAAATCTGCACCGCGGGCGCCGCGTCATAGACGCCGGAGATTCCGTAGCCCGCCGGCACCAGATCGGCCGGCGCGTCGGCGTCGAGCTTGGAAAAATCGGTCGCCACCAGACAGGCGACGAGATGGCCGCCGGCGGAGCTGCCATAGGCGGTGATGCGCTGGCCATATCGCCGCCACAGGAACAGGCAGGCCGCGCGCATCTCCTCGATGATGGCGGCAACGCTCACCTGCGGGCAGAGATCGTAGCCCACCACGCCGACGCCGACGCCATGCGCGTTTGGCCCCTTCGCCATATGGCTGAAACTCTCCGGACCGAGCGAGCGCCACCAGCCGCCGTGGATGAACAGCGCCAGCGGCCCGTCCTTGACCGGAAACAGGTCGATGGTCTGACGCGGCGTCGGCCCGTAGGCGAGGCCGAGCGCGGCGCCGGGCGTCGCCTTGCGATAGGCCTCGGCCTCGCGGTCGCGACGCGCGAAGATTTCGGGGTGTTCGGGGACGCGGGCGCGGCTGTCGTATTCTTTCTCGTAGTCGATGGGCATTTCCATTCCTCCGCACGTGGGACAATGCGCGACGGCGCCGCCATAAACAAGACGTGTCGTCCCGGCCGAGCGCAACGCGCGAGAGCCGGACCCGGTAACCCCTGTCGTTGCAGTTCGGACGAGCGGAGACGACTGGGCCCCGCTTTCGCGGGGACGACAGGCGTAGAAAAATTCGCTATTTCTGCCCCATGAAAATCGACGGCAAACCCACCCGCACCATCTGGCTCGAGCCCGACGGCCAGAGCGTCGGCATCATCGACCAGACGCAGCTGCCGCACCGCTTCGTCACCGCGCGGCTGAGCAACCTCGCCGAGGCCGCGCATGCCATCAAATCGATGCAGGTGCGCGGCGCGCCGCTGATCGGGGCGACCGCCGCCTATGGCATGTGGCTCGCCTTGCACGAGGATGCCTCCGACGAGAACCTCGAGCGCGCCTATGCCGCGCTGCTGGCGACGCGGCCGACCGCGATCAATCTGAAATGGGCGCTCGATGAGATGCTGGCGGTGGTGCGCAACCGTCCGCGCGGCGAACGCGCCGCGGCGGCGCTCGCGCGCGCCGGCGAGATCGCCGAGGAGGACGTCGCCATCAACCAGGCGATCGGCCGCAACGGGCTCAAGCTGATCGAGGACATCGCGGCGGAGAAGCCGGGCGAGCGCGTCAACGTGCTCACTCACTGCAATGCCGGCTGGCTCGCCACCGTCGACTGGGGCACCGCCACCGCGCCCATCTACATGGCGCATGACAAGGGCCTTGCCGTGCATGTCTTTGCCGACGAGACGCGCCCGCGCAACCAGGGCGCTTCGCTGACCGCCTGGGAGCTGAACCACCACGGCGTGCCGCACACGGTGATCCCCGACAATACCGGCGGCCACCTGATGCAGCACGGCATGGTCGATCTGGTCATCGTCGGCACCGACCGCGTCACCGCGCAGGGCGACGTCTGCAACAAGATCGGCACCTATCTGAAGGCGCTGGCCGCCGCCGACAACAAGGTGCCGTTCTATGTGGCGCTGCCCTCGCCCACCATCGATTTCACCGTCAGCGACGGCGTCAAGGAAATCCCCATCGAGCAGCGCGGCGCCGAAGAAGTCGCGCTGATAAGCGGCAAGACCAGCGACGGCCGCATCGTGTCGGTGCAGATCGTGCCCGACGGCTCCGCCGTCGCCAATTACGCATTCGACGTGACGCCGGCGCGGCTGGTGACCGGGCTGATCACCGAACGCGGCGTGCTCAAAGCCAACCGCGCCGCCTTGGCTGAGGCCTTCCCCGAGCGCGCCGGAAATAAGCTACAATCGGCCGCAAAATAACTTCCGGTCATTCCGGGGCGCGGGCGCAAGCACGCGAACCCGGATCCAGGGCAAACTGCTGAAGAATAAATCGAGATCATGAGTCCCGCTTCGCCCTCGCCGCTACAGTTCCCCGTCGACGGCCGCCAGTCGCAGACGGCGCTCGCCATCGCGCGCGGCACCGCGCGGCTGTTGCACGCGCACGGCTTCTGCGTGGTGAGCGAATTGCCGCTGCCGTCCGGCCGCCGCGCCGACCTGGTGGCGCTCGACGCGAGTGGCGAGATCCGGATCATCGAGATCAAGTCCTCGATCGCCGATTTCCGCGCCGACCAGAAATGGCCGGACTACCGCGCCCATTGCGACCGGCTCTATTTCGCCACCTGCGTCGAAGTGCCCTGCGAGATCTTCCCGCCGGACACCGGGCTGATCGTGGCTGACGCCTTCGGCGCCGAGTTCCAATGCCAGGCGCCCGAGCACCGGCTGCCGGCTGCCACGCGCAAGGCGATGATGCTGCTGTTCGCGCGCGCCGCCGCGCTGCGGCTGCAATCGCTCGCCGACCCGAACGGGCCTTATGGCGACCTGACCTGACAAATGCGTCTGTCATCGCCCGCGAAAGCGGGCGATCCAGTACGCACAGTCTTCGCGAGAATTTCCGTACCGGGGTTACTGGGTCCCCGCTTGCGCGGGGACGACCGCATTATCAGCGCGGCGCGCGCTTGGCCAAAATCCGCTGCAAGGTGCGCCGATGCATGCTGAGCCGGCGTGCCGTCTCCGAAACGTTGCGGCCGCACAGTTCGTAGATGCGCTGGATATGCTCCCAGCGCACGCGGTCGGCCGACATCGGATTTTCCGGCGGCTCGATCTTGGTGTTTTCCTGCGCCAGCAGCGCCGTCACGACATCGTCGGCGTCGACGGGCTTGGCCAGATAGTCGACCGCGCCGAGTTTCACCGCATTCACCGCAGTCGCGATATTGCCGTAACCGGTGAGGATGATGGCGCGGGCATCGGTGCGTCGGCGCTTGAGCGCGGAGATCACGTCGAGCCCATTGCCGTCACCGAGCCGCATGTCGACGATGGCGAAGGCCGGCGCGCTGCGCTCGACCTGCAGCAGGCCGTCGGCGACTGACTCGGCGGTGGCCACGACAAAGCCGCGGCTCTCCAGCGCCTTCGCCAGACGTTGCAGGAACGAACGGTCATCATCGACGATCAGCAGGCTGCGATCGCCTGAAATCTCCCGCGCATTCGTCTCGACAGCGTCGTCGGTCGCAATATCCATGGCTGCACCCATCACGCTCGTTTGTCCTTCCATGTTAGCCCGGGCCGGCGCGCAAATCACACACTTAATGTCAATTCATTACAAATAGTGATCTGCGCCGCGAACTCAAGTCGCCACAAAGGTTAATGAGCGCTCGAAATCGCTGCGATTCCAACGCAAGGTGACCACCGCACCGCGGGCGGGCGGGGCGCGATTCTCGAAGGTCACGCTGGCGCCCGAACGTTCGAGCAGGGTCTTGGCGATGAAGAAGCCGAGGCCGAGACCCTTGGGTTCCTCGTCGTCGCCGTCGTCCGCATTGCGCCGGCGGGTGGTGACATAGGGCTCGCCGATGCGATCCATGATGTCCGGCGCGAAGCCGGGCCCGTCGTCGCTGATGGTCAGTGCGACCGTCTCCTCCGTCCAATCGGCTTCGACCGTCACGCGCGCGCTAGCGAAGTCGACAGCGTTCTCCAGGAGGTTGCCGAGCCCATAGAGAATTGCCGGATTGCGCGCGCCGATCGGCTCGGGCAAGCCGTTGCGCGCCAGCGCGACGTCGATGGCGACGCCGAAATTGCGGTGCGGCGCCACCACCTCCTCGATCAGCGCGCCGAGCGGCGCGCGGTCGATCGGCTCGCCGCTCGACGACAGTTCGGTGAGCTTGGCGAGGATGTCGCGACAGCGCGTCGCCTGTTCGCGCAACAGCCTTATGTCGTCACCATGCGGCGCATCGGCGGGGATGGCGTTCTGCAATTCCTTGGCGATCACCGAGATGGTCGACAGCGGCGTACCCAGCTCATGCGCGGCGGCGGCCGCCAGCCCATCGAGCTGCGAGAGATGCTGCTCGCGCGCCAGCACCAGTTCGGTGGAGGCGAGCGCGTCGGCGAGCTGGCGCGACTCCTCGGCGATCTGCCAGGCATAGACCCCGATGAAGCCCATGCCGAGCAGGATCGCGAGCCATACGCCCATCATGTAGATCGGCGGCAGCTTCAGCGGGTCGTCGGTATCCCAGGGCAGCGGATAATGCACGAAGACCAGCAGCGTGGCGCAGGCGACGGCAAAGCCGCCGAGCATCACGGTGAAGCGCGGCGGCAGTGCGGTCGCCGACAGCAGCACGGGCCCGAGGAAGAGAAAGGCGAACGGATTCTGCAAGCCGCCGGTGAGGAAGAGCAGCACCGCGAGCTCCGCGGTGTCGAAGGCGAGCAGCCAGGCGGCGCGGTCGGGCTCCAGCCGCTGCGTCATGTGGAAACGCAGGCGCAGCGCCACATTGAGCCAGGCCGAGAGCGCGATCACCGCCAGACAGGCCCAGATCGGCAGCGGAAATTCAAAGCCGTAATAGACCACCAGCACCGTCGTCGTCTGACCGATGACGGCAAGCCAGCGCAACCGCACCAGCGTGTCGAGGCGCACATTGCGGCGCGGGTGGTTCTGGGTGAGGTCGAAGCCGGGCATGCGGGCAATGTAGTGCCTCGGGCCTTTGGATACCAATCGGCCCGCTGCGCGTGTCGGTCTTTCGTCGTTCCGCGGCGCGGGCGAAGCGCGCGCGCGCGCAATGACGCGCGATCCAGGGGCTTGCGCTTCCCGCGGCGCGGCGTCACATCTTGCCGGCCATGGACGCCCAGAGCACCGCCGCCATCGCCGTCGACCGCCTGGTCAAGCGCTACAAGGCCGCAACCGCCGTCGACGGCATATCCTTCCGCTTGCCCGCGGGCTCGATCACCGGCCTGCTCGGCGGCAATGGCGCCGGCAAGACCACGACCATCGCCATGATCATGGGGCTGGTCACGCCCACCGCCGGCAGCGTCAGCGTCTTGGGGGCTGACATGCCGCGCGAGCGCTACCGCGTGCTGCACCGGATGAATTTCGAAAGCCCCTATGTCGACATGCCGATGCGGCTCACGGTGCGGCAGAATTTGTCGGTGTTTGCGCAGCTCTACGGCGTCGCCCATCCGGCCGCGCGCATCGCCGAACTCGCCACAGACCTCGATCTCGACGAGTTTCTCGACCGCCCCAACGGCAAATTGTCGGCCGGACAGAAGACGCGCGTGTCGCTGGCGAAATCGCTGCTCAACACGCCGGAGGTGCTGCTGCTCGACGAGCCGACCGCCTCACTCGACCCCGACACCGCCGACTGGGTGCGCGGCCGGCTCGAGCGCTATCGCCGCGATCATGCCGCGACCATCCTGCTCGCCTCGCACAACATGACGGAAGTCGAGCGCCTGTGCGAGCGTGTCATCATCATGAAGCGCGGCATCATCGAGGACGACGACACGCCGCAGCGCCTGCTCAAGCGCTACGGACGCGAGACCATGGAGGAGGTGTTCCTCGACGTCGCGCGCGGGCGGGGACATCGAGAGGCGGCGCAATGAGCTTGGGTTCGTACAAGCGGTGGCGACAAAACTCCGTTCATTCCCGCGCAAACGGGAATCCAGTTCTGGCAATTGAACCGGTGTCCGCGGCGCTGGGTCCCCGCTTGCGCGGGGACGAACGGGAAGGAAACGCGCAAGCGTCTGGCAACGGGGACGTAACGCAATGAGGGCGTTCGGAGGCGCGCTGGAATTCTCCTTCGCCCGCATCGCCGCCATGGTGCGGCGCTACTGGTATCTGTTGTCCTCGTCCTGGCCACGCATCCTCGACCTGATCTATTGGCCGACGGTGCAGATGCTGATGTGGGGCTTCCTGCAGATGTATGTGGCGCAGAACGCCGGCTTCTTCGCGCGCGCCGGCGGCGTCTTCATCGGCGCGGTGCTGTTGTGGGACATCCTGTTCCGCGGTCAGCTCGGCTTCTCGATCTCGTTCCTCGAGGAGATGTACGCGCACAATCTCGCCAACCTGATGATGTCGCCGCTGCGCCCGGTCGAATTCATCGTCGCGCTGATGATCATGAGCATCGTGCGACTGTCGATCGGCCTGGTGCCGGTGACGCTGCTGGCGATCGCCTTCTTCGGCTTCAATCTGTGGTCGCTCGGCCTGGCGCTCGTCGCCTTCTTCGTCAATCTGATCCTCACCAGTTGGGCGATCGGCATCTTCGTCGCCGGCCTGCTGCTGCGCAACGGCATGGGTGCGGAGTCGCTGGCCTGGACCATCATGTTTCTGTTTCTGCCGCTCACGTGTGTCTATTACCCGGTCGGCGTCCTGCCCGCCTTTCTGCAGCACGTGGCTTGGGCGCTGCCGCCGACCTACGTGTTCGAAGGCATGCGCGCGCTGCTGATCCACCATGTGTTCCGCGCCGATCTGATGCTGGAGGCATTCGCGTTCAACATCGTGCTGTTTACGGCGGCGTCATTCGGTTTCGTGCTCCTGCTGCGCAGCGCCCGGCAGCAGGGGACTTTGTTGCAGACCGGTGAATAAGGCAAAAAAGCGCTTTCGTTCAATGGCTTATGAAAAGTTTGCGGAGCGTAACCAGATCCCCATGAATTATCACCATATTGACGCTGTGACCGAAAAACGACAGTGTGCCGCAGTGCAGCACAAGCCGGGACAAGACTCGATGCCGATTGGCGAATTCGACGGAGCGGCAACGCTCTCCGGCGAGCACGGGCCTGTGTTCGCTTCGCCGATGTACTGGATGTACGAGATGAGTCTGGCCGCGCTCAATCCCTCGCGCGCCATGGCCGACGCCACCCGGCTGTTCTTCAAGAACCCGGTCAATCCGCTTGCCCACACCACCTATGGAAAATCAGTGGCGGCGGCGATGGAATTGTTCGAGCGCTCGACACGCCGCTATCACCGTCCGGAATGGAATATCGATTATACGACGGTCGGCGGCGAGCGGGTGCCGGTGCATGTCGCGACCGTCTGGGAGCGGCCATTCTGCCGGCTTATTCATTTCGAGCGTGCGTACCGCAACCTGCCGCGCCGACCGCAGCCGAAATTGCTGATCATAGCGCCGATGTCGGGCCATTATCCGACGCTGTTGCGCGGCACGGTCGAGACCTTCCTGCCCAATCACGACGTCTATCTCACCGACTGGGCCGATGCGCGCATGGTGCCGCTCACCGAAGGCCGCTTCGATCTCGACGACTACATTGATTACATCGTCTCCATGCTGCACCTGTTGGGCGGCGACGTGCATGTGATCGCGGTGTGCCAGCCCTCGGTGCCGGTGCTCGCGGCGGTGTCGCTGATGGAAGCCGACCAGGACCCCTATGTGCCGCATTCCATGGTGCTGATGGGCGGGCCGATCGACACGCGCATCAATTCCAATGCGGTCAACAAGCTCGCAGAGGATCGCGGCGTCGACTGGTTCCGCAACAACGTCATCACCAAGGTCCCGTTCCCGCACCCCGGCTTCATGCGCGACGTCTATCCGGGCTTCCTGCAGTTGCACGGCTTCATGAGCATGAATCTCGATCGCCATCTCAAGGCGCATCACGACCTGTTCCTGCACCTGGTGCGCGGCGACGGCGATTCGGCGCAGAAGCATCGCGAATTCTACGATGAATATCTCGCGGTCATGGATCTGGCAGCCGAGTTCTATTTGCAGACAGTCGAAACCGTCTTCATCCGCCACGCGCTGCCCAAGGGCGAGATGACCCATCGCGGGCGGCGGGTCGATCCGTCCGTCATCCGTCGCGTCGCGCTGATGACGGTGGAAGGCGAAAACGACGACATTTCCGCGGTCGGCCAGACCGAAGCGACGCACGAACTCTGCGTCAACATCCCGGCCGACAACAAGGCGCACTATATGCAGCCCGACGTCGGCCATTACGGCGTGTTCAATGGCTCGCGTTTCCGTTCGGAGATCGCACCGCGCATTTCCGATTTCGTGCTGTCGCACAATGGCGGCCGCAAGCGCGGCAATGGCGCCGGTTCCGGCGCTGGCACGCCATTCCCGACGGCGGCAGAGGCGCCCGCCAAGTATTAGGCTCGCCTTGGCCGGTGTGCGTGTGGCAAACTCGGCGCCCGCACTGATTCCGGAATGACAATGTCGCTCCCGCTGCGTGCTCTACTTTACCGCCGCACTAGCGAACCGTCGTCGATCTCGATCGCCTTCGACGGCGCGGTCTATCTGGTGCGCGTGCGACGCCACGGCCAGGCGCGCCGCTATACGCTGCGCATCCATGCCGCCACACGCGACGTGGTCCTCACCATGCCGCCGCGCGGCAGCCTGAAGGATGCGCGCGCCTTTGCCGAAAAGCATGGCGGCTGGATTGCGGCGCGGCTCGGCCGCCTGCCGCGTCCGACGCCTTTCACGCATGGCGCGCTGGTACCGCTGCGCGGCGTCGAGCACCGCATCGAACATCGGCGCGGCCAGCGCGGCACTGTCTGGCTGGAGACCGGAGAGGCGGACGCGCCGCTGCTGTGCGTCGCCGGCGAGGAACTGCATCTGCCCCGCCGCATCCGCGACTTCCTCAAGCGCGAGGCCAAGCGCGACCTGGAGGCGGCGAGCCACGCCGCGGCCGGCCGGCTTGGCGTTGCCGTAAAGCGGGTCTCGATCCGCGACCAGTCGAGCCGTTGGGGCTCATGTTCGACCACCGGCGTCTTGTCCTACTCCTGGCGGCTGATCCTGGCGCCGCCCTTCGTGCTCGACTATCTCGCCGCCCACGAGGTTGCCCATCTCGTCGAGATGAACCACTCCCGCCGCTTCTGGCGGCAGGTCGAGCGCATCTGCCCGCATATGGCGCGGGCCAAGACCTGGCTCGAGGCGCATGGCAGCGATCTGCACCGTTACGGCGCGACCGCAGTAAGCTAGCGCCGCGACCGTTCTTCCTGTATCAGCCCGGCCATGTTGCGTCCCGGCACCTTTGCGCTGACGGCCTTGCTCGCGGCGCTGAGCGCCGCCGGGCCGCTCACTACCGACATGTATCTGCCCTCGTTGCCGGACATCGTGCGCCTCCTCGGCGGCACGACGGCGCAGGGCCAGCTCACCATTTCCGCCTATCTGATCGGCTTCGCGGCCGGGCAGATCATCTATGGCCCGCTGTCGGACCGGCACGGCCGCAAGCCGGTCCTGATCGGCGCCATCGTCCTTTTCTGTCTGGCGAGCTTCCTGTGCGCGGTGTCTCCCTCGATCGAGCTCCTGATCGGCGCCCGCTTCCTGCAGGCGCTCGGCGGCTGCGGCGGCATCGTGCTGGCGCGCACCATCGTGCGTGATCTTTATGCCGGTGCGCGAGCGGGACGCGAATTGTCGATGATCAGCTCGGTCATGGCGCTGGCGCCGGTGATGGCGCCGATCGTCGGCGGGCTGCTGCAAACCTTTTTCGGCTGGCGCTCGGTGTTCGTCACGCTGGTGGCGGTGGGTCTCGCCGGCGTAACCGTGGTGTGGCTGCTGCTGCCGGAAACGCTGGCCAACCGCGCCGCCGAGCCAGTCACTTTTGGCTCGATGCTCAGGTCGTACCGGGTGGTCGCGCGCAACGGCCCCTATCTCGCCTATCTCGGACTCGCCACCACAAGCTATGCCGGCCTGTTCGCCTGGATTTCCGGCGCCTCTTTCGTGCTGCAAAATCTCTACGGGCTTGGCCCTTTCAAATTCGGCGTCCTCTTTGCACTCGGATCGTTCGGCTACATGGTCGGCGCCACCATTGCCGCACGACTGGTGCTGCGGCTGGGGCTCGGCGGCACCATCGGTCTCGGCAGCGTCGCCTTGACGGTGGGCGGGCTCGCCATGGTGGCATCGGTCGCGCTCCATCTCACCTCGGCGTTTTCGCTGGTGTTGCCGATGGCGGTCTATCTCGCCGGGCTCGGCATGGTGCTACCGCAATCGATCGCCGGCGCCATGACGCCGTTTCCCGAGCGCGCCGGCGCGGCCTCCGCTTTGCTCGGATTCATCCAGCAGGCGGTCTCGGCGGTGTGCGGTGCGGTCGTCGGCGAATTCCTCGGCTACAGCGCCTGGCCGCTCGCGGCGGCGGTGGCCTTCATGGGCTGCACCAGCCTGCTCTTATGGGTCCGCACGCGAGACTTGCGCGCCCATGCCGGCGCCAAACACTAGTGCGTTTCCAGGCGACGTGGAAACCGCCGTCCGGAACCGCGATAGAGCAGGAACTCCTGGACGCGTTCGCAGATTCTATAAACGGTGAACGTGTCTAGTGTCGTCCGAACAGGTTGTTGATCAGCCAGCCGTCGAGACCGCCGCTGCCGTTGGTGGCCGGCGCAGCAGCGATGGGTTGGACCCGCGCGGGCGGACGTGGCGGCGGCGGGCCGCGCGCGCCACCGAACAGATCGGACAAGAGACTGCCGCCGGACGACGCGCCACCTCCCGGGAGGTTCGCGACCGGCACGCCGCGATGCGCTTCGCGCATGACGCGGCTCCAGATCGTCACTGGCAGGCTGCCGCCGGTGACATGCTTGGTCGGCGTGCCGTCATCATTGCCGAGCCAGACGCCGGTGACCAGATGCGCGGTATAGCCGACGAACCAGGCGTCGCGGAAATCCTGCGATGTGCCGGTCTTGCCGGCCGCCGGCCAGCCCGGCAATGAAGCGTGCTTGGCGGTGCCGATGGCGAGCGTTTGCTGCATCATCATGTTCATCATCGCCACATAGCGCGCATCGACAATGCGGCCAGGAGCGCGATCGCTGTGGGCGTAGAGCAGCTTGCCATTCGCCGTGCGAATGCTCTCGATCACGTGCGGCGCGACGGCAAAGCCGCCATTGGCGAAAGCCGCATAGGCGCCGGTCAGTTCCAGCACCGAGACTTCCGACGTGCCGAGCGCGATCGACGCATTCGGTTCGAGATGCGAGGCGATGCCGAGCCGATGCGCGGTGCGCACCACGGCCGCCGGTCCGAATTCCAGCGTCAACCGGACCGAGACGCTGTTGAGCGACAAGGCCAGGGCCTGGGTCAGCGTGACCGGGCCGTAATATTCGCGCGCGTAGTTTTCAGGCTTCCAGCCCTTGATGTTGATCGGCCTGTCATCGCGCACCGTCGCCGGCGTTAGGCCGTGCTCGAGCGCGGTCAGATAGACGAAGGGCTTGAAGGCGGAACCCGGCTGGCGGCGCGCGGCGACCGCGCGGTTGAACTGGCTGTCGGCATAATTGCGCCCGCCGATCAGCGCCCGCACCGCGCCGTCCGGCGTCATCGCCACCAGCGCGCCCTGCGACACTTTGTATTTGGCGCCGTCCTTGTCGAGCTCCTGATCCAGCGCTTGCGCCGCGTCTCCCTGCAGCGCGGCATCGATGGTGGTGCGCACCACGATGTCCTGATCGACGTGACCGAGGATGTCGTTGACCACGTCCATCACCCAGTCGGCGACGTAATTGGCCGAGCCGTTGCCGGTCTGCGCCGCCACATGCGGCGGATGCGCGAGCGCGCTCCGCTCGTTGCTGCCGCTGATGAAATTGAGGTCGCGCATGGCCGCGAGCACGACGCGCGCGCGCTTTTCGGCGGCGCGGAAGTCGCGCGTCGGCGCCAGCCGCGACGGCGACTTGACCAGCCCCGCCAGCAGCGCTGCCTCGGCCAGCGTTAATCGCCGCGCCGATTTGCCGAAATAGCGCTGCGCCGCCTGCTCGATGCCGTAGGCGCCGGCGCCGAAATAGACGCGGTTGAGATACATCTGCAGGATCTGCGCCTTGGAGAACTTGTGCTCCAGCCACAGCGCCAGCAGCATCTCCTGCAGCTTGCGCGTGATCGTGCGCTCCTGCGTCAAGAACAGGTTTTTCGCGAGCTGCTGCGTGATGGTGGAGGCGCCCTGCGCCACCCCCATGTGCAGGACATTCGCCACCAGCGCGCGCGCGATGCCGTAAGGATCGATGCCGTAATGCTGGTAGAAGCGCCGGTCCTCGATGGCGATGAAGGCGCGCGGCACGTAAGGCGGCAGGTCCTTGAGCGCCAAGGGTGCGCCGGCGAGGTCACCACGCCGCGCCAGCGGGTGGTCTTGGTCGTCGACGATCTGGATCGAAGGCGGCCGCTTGGGGATTTCCAGCGACTGGATCGGCGGCAGATGCGCGCCCACCCAGATCACGGCGCCGATGCCGGCGATACCGCACCACAGGCAGGTGACAACGCTCCAATAAGCGACCCGTCCGATCAACGAGCGCTTGCGCCGGCTCCTAGATTTACGCTTGCGCGGCGTGCGCTTGGGTGGGTGGCCGCCGGCACGTTCGGACGCGCTGACGCGCACCTCCGGCGCGCTCGCGAGCGACGGTTCCCGACGCGTGCCCGAATGTCCCCGTCCCTGCGCCATCCCGCGATCCGTACCACCACCGGCGGCGGTTCCGCCGGCCCCGCGGGGACGCTACGGCGGCCAACTTAAGGGGGCGTAAAACCTGAACGGCGGCGCGGTCGCAGATTAATCAATCGTACACCAATCGCCGTAAAGTACCTCCGCCAGAGGCCGGACCGATACCTTGCATAATCGTTTTCACCGCAAGGTCTTGTGGTATGTGGCACGGGTCTTTCATCCCACGCTGGTTCCAATCCAGGAGCACGTCGCGCATGCCCGCTGGCGCCGGGGCGCCGCCGCGCGTGGCGTGGGGCTCGCGACCAAACCAACTGATCATCGGCGCCAGCGCCGTGGTGATTTTCGTCATCATTGCCGCGGCCTGGGTGCTGTTGTCCGATCTGCGCGCGCGCGAGATCACCAAGAGCAAGCGCGACCTGGAAAGCCTGACCTTGGTGCTCGCCGGCCAGATCGAGCGCAGCTTCCAATCAATCCAGATCATCCAGAACGGCCTGATCGACCGGATGCGCAACCTCGGCATCGCCTCGACCGCCGATCTCGAACGGCAAATGTCCGGGCATGACACCTATCAAAGCCTCAAGGATCAGATCAGCGCGCTGCCCTTCATCGACGCCATCGTGCTGACCGACCCGCACGGCAAGTTGATCAATTTTTCGCGGCGCTGGCCGTTGCCGGCAATCCAAAACGCCAACAGCGATCGGGATCGCTTCTTCGAACACGGCGAACGGAATTTCTATGTCGGCCATATCCGGCGCAATCCAATCAACGGCACCTGGGTGCTGCCGCTCGCGCGCAAGATTCAGGGCCCGGATGGCACCTATCTGGGCTCCGTGCTGGGTGTGATCCGGCTGCGCTATTTCGAGCGGCTCTTTCAATCCGTCGCGCGCGACCATGACCGCTCGATCTCCCTGTTCGCCAGCGACGGCACATTGGTCGCTCGTTATCCACGCAACGAGAACCTGCGCGGGCGTTCGTTCGCGCAGCGCGACATCTTCAAGCGCCTTCTCTTAAAGGGGCACTATGGCACGGTGGAGCAGGCCAGCGTGACCGGCGGCGCCAAGCTGCAGATTTCCGGTCGCAACCTCGCCAACTTTCCGATGGCCGTGGTCATCACCAAGCGCCTCGACGACGTGCTCGCCGGCTGGCGCTACGCGGTCATCTATGTCGCCGGCGCCGCGCTCGTCATCGCCCTGATGGTCGGCATCGCCGCGTTCCTGATGGCGCGGCGCGTCAACCGCGACCTGCGCAAGCAGCACAGCTATCTCGATGCCGCCCTCAACAATATGGCGCAGGGGCTGTCGATGTTCGATTCGTCGGCGCGCCTGGTCGTGTGGAACGAGCGCTACGTCGAAATGTACAAATTGCCGCGCGAACTGGTGAGGCCGGGCGCCACGCTGCAGGAACTCATTGCCTTTCGGGTTGAAGTCGGCACCTACAGCAAGACGACATTCGACGACGCGGGCGCCTATACCGTCCGCGTCCTCGACCGGGCCAAACAGGGAAAACCGACATCCGCGGTCCACACATTGGGCGACGGCCGCATCGTCTTGGTCATCAATCATCCGCTGGCGGACGGGGGCTGGGTCGCCACTCACGAAGACATCACCGAAGCAAGGAACCGCGAGGATTCCTTCCGCCTGCTGTTCGACCGCAACCCGGTGCCGATGTGGGTCTTCGATCGCGCCACCCTGCGCTTTATCGCGGTCAATGATGCGGCCATTGCGCATTACGGCTACAGCCGGGCGCAATTCATGTCCATGCGCGTCTCTGACCTTCGACCGCCGGAAGATCGCGTGCGCTTCAAGCAATTCATCCGCAATCTATCGGAAACCCAGTTCGCGGAAAACATCGGCCAGCACGTCATCGCCGATGGGACGCTGATCGATATCGCGGCCTACTCGACGACCCTGAACTATGCCGGCCACGATGCGCGGCTGACCGCCCTTGTCGACATCACCAAGGCCAAACGCGCCGAAGCGCAACTTCGCAGCACCGAGAGATTCCTCGATGCCATCATCGAGAACGTCCCCGTTCCGATCCTGGTCAAGGATGTGCCGCCGGGCGCGCGGGCCGACAGCGAATTTCGCTACTCGCTGGTCAACCGCGCCTTTGAGGAATTTTTCGGTATCTCGCGACAGAAGGTGATCGGCAAGACGCTCGCCGAGTTCTATTCGAAGGATCGCACCGATTTCATCGTCACCGCCAACAACGAGGCGCTACAGGCGCATCAACCGGTCGCCATATCCGATCATCCGGTGCATACGGCGGGCAACGGGGTCCGCATCGCCACCGCGAAAAGTGTGGCGATTCGCGACGACCACGACCAACCGCAATATCTGGTGACTGTGCTGCAGGACGTCACCGAGCGAACGCGCACCGAGCAACGGATTGCACGCATCGCGCATTACGACAGCCTGACCGACCTGCCGAACCGGATCACCTTCAATGACGCGCTGGAAGCGGCGCTCGATCGTATGAACAAGACCGGCGAGCCGTTCGCCGTGCTCTCGCTCGATCTCGACGGCTTCAAGGAGGCCAACGACACTTACGGGCACGCGGTCGGCGACGCCTTGCTGGCCGAGATCGCGCACCGCCTGCAGGCCGCCGCGCCCAGCGCCTTTGCGGCGCGCGTCGGTGGCGACGAATTCGCTTTTATCGTCTCCGGCGCCGAGGTGCGGGACAAGGCCGAAACGCTGGCGGAGAGCGTGCTCAAGGGCCTGCGCGAAGCCGTCGATATCGACGGGCGTCGCATCCCGATCGGCGCCACCATCGGCGGCGCCGTCTGTCCCGAGCACGGGCGCGACGCCAAGACGCTGCTGATCAATGCCGACATCGCGCTCTATCGCGCCAAAGCCGAAGCGCGCGGCACGCTCCTGTTCTTCGATCCCGCCATGGGCGAAAGCGTGCGCGAGCGGCGCGCCCTGCAGGAAGACCTGCGCACGGCGATCGAGCGCGGCGAGTTGATGCTCTACTACCAGCCGCAGAAGAAGTTCTCGGGCGAAACCGTCGGCTTCGAAGCGCTGGCGCGCTGGCAATGCCCCAAGCATGGTTTCGTGTCGCCCAGTGTCTTCATTCCGATCGCCGAAGAAAACGGGCTGATCGGACCGATCGGCGCCTGGGTGCTGCGCGAGGCCTGCCGCGAGGCGGCGCGCTGGCCGCAGCCCCTCACCGTCGCGGTGAATATCTCGCCGGTGCAGTTCCGCCTCGGCGACCTGCCGCGGCTCGTCCACGCGGTGCTGCTGGAAACCGGTCTCAAGCCGTCGCGGCTCGAACTGGAGATCACCGAAGGCGTGCTGGTCGACGATTTCTCGCGCGCGATGGCGATCCTGGCGCAACTCAAGGCGCTCGGAGTTCGTATCGCGCTCGACGATTTCGGCACAGGCTATTCGTCGCTGTCCTACCTGCACGCATTCTCGTTCGACAAGATCAAGATTGACCGCGCCTTCATCGCCGACATCGAACGCAATCAATACTCCATCGCGATTGTCCGCGCGGTGATCGATCTCGGGCACAGCTTGAACATACCGATCGTGGCCGAAGGGGTGGAGACCGCCGAGCAGCACGAACTGCTGTTCCGCAAGGGCTGCGATGAGGTTCAGGGCTTTTTCATCGGTCACCCGCGCCCGATCGCGGATTATGCCGAGCTCATCCGCGGCACGCCGCGGGCGCGGCGCGCGCGCGCGAGCTGACGGCAAATCGCGCGGGACCGGCGGCGCGCCGGAACGCCGCACCCGCCCACCGCATGGTTCCGTCTGATCCAGGTCAAGGGTTCACGACCGGCATCGGTTAAGCTTCTGTCGCCATTGTCCATGACGAGATGAAGCCGTGCCGCCAGTCGATACCGTGCTCGAAATACCGCATGCGCTGCCGGCAAGCGAGGTGCTGGCGCGGCTGGATGTCGCACCGGCCGTCGGGCTCGACGACGCGGAGGTCAAGCGCCGCTTCGCCGCCTATGGCCCCAATACCATCGTGTCGCGCCGCGGGATCAGCGCGCTCGCCGTGCTGGCGCATCAGTTCGCGAGCCCGGTGGTCTATCTGCTCGGCGCCGCGGCGGCGCTCGCCTTCTATTTCGGCGAATGGGAGGAAGGCGCGGCGATCGCCATCGTGCTGGCGCTCAACGCCCTGATCGGCTTCCTCACCGAGTTGAAGGCGGCGCGCTCGATCGAGGCGCTGCGCGCGCTCGGCACCCGCTCCACCCGCATCCGGCGCGACGGCACCGCCCATCTCATCGCCGCCGAGCAGATCGTGCCCGGCGACATCGTGCTCTTGGAGGCCGGCGACGCGATCACCGCCGACCTGCGCCTGATCGAGGGCTCCAATCTCGCCGCCGACGAATCGACGCTGACCGGCGAATCGGTCGCCGTCGACAAAGCGGACGATCCGGTCGCCGCCGACGCCCGGCTCGCCGAGCGCCACTCGATGTTGTTCAAGGGAACCTCGGTCACGCGCGGCAGCGGTATCGGCGTGGTGGTCGCCACCGGACTTGCGACCGAGCTCGGCCATGTCTCGCAACTGGTCGAGGAGGCCGAACCCGGCAGCTCGCCGCTGGAAAAGAAGCTGGCGCGGCTCTCCGGCCAGCTGGTCTGGGCGACCATCGTCCTTGCAGCGCTGATCGCCGGCGTCGGCCTCATGTCCGGCAAGGATGCCTTCCTCATGATCGAGGCGGCGATCGCGCTGGCAGTCGCCGCCATTCCCGAAGGCCTGCCGATCGTCGCCACGCTGGCGCTGGCGCGCGGCATGTGGCGCATGGCGCGGCAGAACGCGCTGATCGAGCGGCTGTCGGCGGTGGAAACCCTGGGCGCCACCACCGTCATCCTCACCGACAAGACCGGCACGCTGACCGAGAACCGCATGACCGTGCGGCGCTTCTGGCTGTCCTCGGGCGAAATCGAGATCGACGGCGGCGAAGCGGACCGCGAGCCCGACAACGACCCGCTGCTCGCGCGCCTCCTGCACGTCGCCGTGCTCTGCAACAACGCCACCCTCGGCGGCAGCGACAAAGACGACAGCGGCGATCCGATGGAGCTCGCGCTGCTGCGCGCCGGTCGCGACGCGGGGCTCGAACGGCCGGCGCTGCGCCAGACGTACCCGACGGTGCGGCGGCACGCCTTCGATACCGCGAGCAAGATGATGGCGACGGTGCACCGCGCCGGCGACAACTTTCTCTTCGCGGTCAAGGGCGCGCCGGAAGCGGTGGTCGCGGCCGCCGACCGCCTCGCCACGCCCGAAGGCGACGCGGCCTTGAGCGCGGACGCGCGCCGGCAATGGCTCGAGCACGTCGAGAATCTCGGCCATCACGGCCTGCGCGTGATCGCCTGCGCCAGCAAGGCCGCCGACAGCGCCGACGACGCCCCTTACGCGGGCCTGACCCTGCTCGGGCTCATCGGCCTCGAGGATCCGGCGCGCGCCGACGTGCCGCAGGCCATCCGCGATTGCCATCAGGCCGGCATCCGCGTGGTCATGGTCACCGGCGACCACGCCGTCACCGCGCGCAGCATCGGCCGCGCGGTCGGGCTCGCGCACGCGGATGCGCGCGTGGTCGAAGGCATCGAGATCGCCGCGCGCGGCGAAGCCGCCGATCTCGCCGATGTCACCATCTTCGCCCGCGTCAGCCCGGCCGAGAAGCTGGCGCTGGTGCGCAATTATCAGGCCGCCGGCGAGGTCGTCGCCATGACCGGCGACGGCGTCAACGACGCGCCGGCGCTGCGCCAGGCCGATATCGGCGTCGCCATGGGCCTGCGCGGCACCGACGTCGCGCGCGAGGCGGCGGCGATGATCCTGCTCGACGACGCCTTCCCCACCATCGTCAAGGCGGTGCGCGAGGGCCGCGTCATCTTCGGCAATATCGGCCGTTTCGTCGCCTATCTCCTGTCCTGTAACCTGAGCGAGGTGCTGGTGGTGGGACTGGCGATCCTGTCGACCTTGCCGCTGCCGCTGCTGCCCTTGCAGATTCTCTATCTCAACCTGGTGACCGACGTGTTTCCGGCTTTTGCGCTGGCCATGGGCGAAGGCGACCGCGACGTGCTCAAGCACCCGCCGCGCGACCCCAGGCAGCCGATCCTCGGCCGCGCGCAATGGATGACGATCGTGCTGCAAAGTCTGGTCCTGACCGCCGGCACCTTCGGCGCGCTGGCAATGGCGCGGCTGGGGCTCGGCCTCGACGGCAATGCGGTGATCACCGTCACCTTCCTGACGCTCGCCTTCGCCCAACTCTGGCATGTGTTCAATATGCGGCAGGTCCGGGCGCAGTTCTTCGACAACGAAATCACCCGCAACGCCTTCGTCTGGGGCGCGCTAGCGCTATGCACGGCGCTCTTGGTCGTGCCGCCCTATTGGGCGCCGCTGGCGCATGTGCTTGGCCTCGTGCGCCCGAGCCCCGCCATGTGGGCAACGGTGCTCGTGATGAGTCTCGCGCCCCTCGTCGTGACGCAGGCGGTCATGCTGGTGCGTAAACAGTTGCGTGGGCGAGGCGGCGCATGAACGCGTTCCTGCCCTGGCTCGAATTCGCCGTCTGCGCCGCGCTGATCGGCATGGCCGGGCCATTCCTCACGCATTACGGCGACGTCATCGCACGGCTGACCGGCCTGTCGCGCTCCTGGATCGGCCTGGTGCTGCTCGCCACCGCCACCTCGCTGCCGGAACTCTTCACCGGCGTCAGCGCCGTCACCGTCGCCGGCGCCCCCAACATCGCCGTCGGCGACGCGCTCGGAAGCTGCATCTTCAACCTGGCGATGCTGGTCATCCTCGACGAGATGAGCCGCGACGAGCCGCTCTACCGGCGCATCGACCAGGGCCACATCCTCACCGCCGGCTTCGGCGTCATCCTCATCGGCGCGGCCGGCGCCATCCTGCTGCTCAGCCAGAACACGCTGCCGCTTCGGTTCCTGCACATCAGCATCTACACGCCGCTGATCATCGTGCTTTATCTGGTCGCCATGCGCGCGGCCTTCGTCTATGAGCGTCGCACCCCGCGCCCGCCGCAGATCATCAAGTCCGACCCGGGCATGACGCTCACGCGCGCGCTCCTACGCTATGGCCTCGCCGCGCTGGTGGTGGTCGTCGCCGGGAGCTGGCTGCCCTTCATCGGGACCGATATCGCCGAGGTCATGGGCTGGAAGGCGAGCTTCGTCGGCACCCTGCTGATTGCCGGCGCCACCTCGCTGCCGGAATTCGTGGTCACGGTCAGCGCCTTGCGGCTCGGCGCCGTCGACATGGCGATCGGCAATCTGCTCGGCAGCAACCTGTTCGACATCCTGATCCTGGCGATCGACGATATCGCCTATAGCAAGGGCCCGCTGCTGGCCGCCGTCTCGCCGGCGCACGCGATCTCCGCCTTCGCCGCCGTCATCATGTCCGGCATCTTCATCGTCGCCATGTTGTTCAAGCCGGAGACGCGCCTGCGCGGTACCATCGGCTGGACCAGCCTGGCGCTGTTGCTGGTCTATCTGTCCGCCTCCTACGCCATCTATCTGCACGGCCACTGACCGCCGGCGCAGACGCAGCGTCGTCGGGCGTCACTTTATTCCAATTCTCTTCAACAGCTCCCACATCGGCACCGCGGTCACGCCGCCGACAACCCCGCTCAGGTAGCTGGGGATGTCCGTGTTGAACAGCCAGCGCCACAGCAGGCCGGCAACGAGGCTCGTCAGCAGCATGGTCACGAGCGTGATCAATAATCTCTGCCAGAGCGGCATGTCATTCCTCCCCGGATTTCAGGGTGAACAGTCATCCCCCGATGCGCCATGATTTGCATCTCTTGCGCGGCCCAACCGTCAGACAACCGTGCCGAATAATTTCCCGATGCCGGCGGTGAGCGCCATCGCCAGCGCACCCCAGAATGTCACCCGGGCCGTGGCGCGCAGAACGTCGGCGCCGCCCGCCTTGGCGCCGATCGCGCCCAGCAGCGCGAGAAAGCCCAAAGACGCCGCCGACACGACGGGGACGAGCGCGCCGGCGGGCGACACGAGCACCATCAGCAAAGGCATGGCGGCGCCGACCGAAAACGTTGCGGCGGAGGCGAGCGCTGCTTGCACCGGACGCGCGGTGGTGATTTCCGAAATCCCAAGCTCGTCGCGCGCGTGGGCGGTCAGGGCATCTTTGGCCATCAGTTGCTCGGCGACCTGGCGCGCCAACGCCTGCTCCACACCGCGCTGGACGTAGATTTCGGTAAGCTCATTCGTCTCAAATGCAGGATTCTCGCTCAATTCCGTGCGCTCGCGCGCCAAATCCGCCTTTTCGGTGTCGGATTGCGAGCTGACGGAAACGTACTCGCCGGCGGCCATCGACATGGCGCCCGCCACCAGGCCGGCGACGCCCGCGATCAAGACCTCATTCCGCGTCGCCGTCGCCGCGGCAACGCCGACGATCAAGCTTGCGGTCGAGATGATGCCGTCATTGGCCCCGAGCACCGCCGCCCGCAGCCAGCCGATGCGGCTGACAAAATGGTTTTCCGGATGATGGCGAAGACGACTCATCCGATACTCCGTTTGTCAGATCAGAGCCGCCCTAGCAGCATGAGAACGACGATGATGATCAGGATGATGCCGATGACGCCGATGCCGCCGTGACCGAAGCCGTAGCCATAGCCGCCGAAGCGGCCACTGAAGCCGCCGAGCAGGAAGATGATTAGGATGATGACGAGGATGGTTCCAAGCGACATGGCGTCACTCCTTTGCCAGAATCTGACTGAACCTTGGATTCTTATTTTCCGGCATTCCCCCTACCTAGCTTTCGAGGACGCGCTCCGCGGAGGCTGAACGACGTCTTGCGATGGAGATACCGCTTCTGGTCCCGTAGCATGCCCCGGGGCCGAGGAGGCGGTAGGCCCGTAACCGGCGATTTGGCCGGGACTGATGCATCTCAAGGCCACACCAGGAATCGGTGACAAGATCCGTTCGGTGGACCGCACCGCAGGCCGGGGCTCGCGCCGCGCCGTTTGGCTCCAGCCAAGACGGCGGTCATGGAAAATCGTTAAACAATTTCAATCGGTTACAAAAGAACTGTGCCATGACCAATGCCGCCCGCCCACGCCTGAAAATCTGCCGCACCAATCTCGATACCGGCCGCGAGAACGTGGTGGTGATCTCGCGGCGCTCCCAGGCACTGCGGCCGGAGGTATTCCGCGGCTTTTCCCGCGTCGAGCTGCGCAGCAATTCGCGCACCATGCTGGCGACGTTGCTGCTCACCGACGATGGCCTGGTGGCGCCCGACGAGCTCGGCCTGGCCGAACCCGCCTTCCGCCGCTTCGCCGAGCCCGCCGGCAGCCTGGTCAGCGTGACGCCGGCGACGCCGCCAGAGAGCCTCGATGCCGTCCGCGCCAAGATCCAGGGGCGCGCGCTCAGCGACGCCGAGCTTGCCGGCATCGTCAGCGACATCGCGCATTACCGCTATTCCGACATGGAGATCGCCGCTTTCCTCATCGGCTCGGCGAGCTTCATGACCAGCAGCGAATTGCTGGCGCTGTCGCGCGCCATGGCCGAGGCCGGCACCCAGCTGAAGTGGGACCGCAGAATCGTCGTCGACAAGCATTGCATCGGCGGCATCCCCGGCAACCGCACCTCGATGATCGTGGTGCCGATCGTCGCCGCGCATGGGCTGATGATCCCGAAGACGTCCTCGCGCGCCATCACCTCGCCGGCCGGCACCGCCGACACCATGGAGGTGCTGGCACGCGTCGATCTCGGCGTCGAGGAGATGAAGCAGGTGGTGACCTCCTGTCACGGTTGCCTGGTCTGGGGCGGCCACGTCAACCTGTCGCCGGCCGACGATATCCTGATCTCTGTCGAGCGGCCGTTGTCCATCGACACGCGCGAGCAGATGGTGGCCTCGATCATGTCGAAGAAGCTTGCCGCCGGCTCGACACATCTCTTGATCGACATCCCCGTCGGCCCGGCGGCGAAGGTCACCACCGCCATGGAGGCGATGCGTCTGCGCAAGCTGTTCGAATTCGTCGGCGACCATTTCGGCATCGCCGTCGAAGTGGTGACCAGCGACGGGCGCCAGCCGGTCGGCAACGGCATCGGCCCGGTGCTGGAAGCGCGCGACGTGATGGCGGTGCTGGCAAACGAAGCGGACGCTCCGCGCGATTTGCGGGAAAAGTCACTGCGGCTTGCCGCGCATCTCCTCGAATATGACCCCGACCTGCGCGGCGGCAGCGGCTATGCCCGCGCGCGCGACTTGCTCGACAGCGGCGCCGCGCTCAAGCAGATGCACAAGATCATCGAGGCGCAGGGCCCCTCCGGCTGCCGCGACGAGTTGGCGCCGTTGACCGCCGACGTGCCGGCGACGCGCGACGGCGTGGTCGAGGCGATCGATTGTCTGCGGCTCAACCGGCTGGCGCGCACCGCCGGCGCGCCGATCGACAAGGGCGCCGGCATCAGGGTGAACAAGAAAGTCGGCGACCGCGTCGACCAGAGCGAGCCGCTCTACCGAATTTACGCCTTCGACCCGTCGCAATTCGGGTTGGCGGTCAGCGGCGCCAAGGCCAATACGGGTTATGTCGTCGGCAATCCCACGCAAGGCGGCGGGAGCGAGCGGTGAACATCGCGCTGCAGTGCCTGCCCGCTTCCGTCGCGGCGGCGCGGCGGCTGGCGGCGCGACTCGGCCTGCCGCTGCATGAGATCGAACTGCATCGCTTTCCGGACAGCGAATTGCGCGTCACGGTGGGGCCGGCGGGCTCGGTCGCGATCGTCTTTGCCTCGCTCGATCAGCCGAACGACAAGCTGCTAGCGCTCCTGTTTGCCAGCGAGGCCCTGCGCCGCAATGGCGCCGCGCGGCTGGTGCTGGTCGCGCCCTATCTCGCCTATATGCGCCAGGACGCGGCCTTTCATGCAGGCGAAGCGGTGAGCCAGAAGGTCGTCGGACAACTGCTGGCGGGCGCTTTCGATCGCGTGGTGACGGTCGATGCCCACCTGCATCGCACCAAGACGATCGGCGCCGCGTTTCCCGGCGCGGAGGCCGACAATCTCTCCGCCATGCCGGCGATTGCCGAGGCGCTGCGCGGCACGATCGACCCGAAGACGGTGGTGGTCGGGCCGGATTCGGAATCGCGGCCCTGGGTGGCCGATCTCGCCGGCCGGCTCGGGCTCGATCACGCGGTCGCGCGCAAGACGCGGGCAAGTGACCGCTCGGTGACCATCGACTTCGCCGAGCCCGCGCTGTTCGCCGAGCGGCCGGCGCTGCTCGTCGACGATATCGTGTCCTCCGGCGGCACGCTCATCGCCGGCGCCAGGTCGCTGCGCGCCGCCGGCGCCACGACCGTCGATGCCGTGGTCACGCATGCGCTGTTTGCACCGGAGCTGACGCGCGCGCTGTTCGACGCCGGCATACGCTCGCTCAAATCGACCGACAGCGTGCCGCATCCGAGCAATGCCATCATGCTCGATGGCGTGCTGGCCGAAGCGTTGCGCAAGGAACTCGTCGCATGAGTGTGACCCTGCGTTTCTGCGGCGCCGCCCGCACGGTGACCGGCTCGTGCCATCTGTTCGAGACGCCGGCCGGCCGCCTGCTGGTCGATTGCGGCATGTTCCAGGGTCCGAAGACGCTGAAGGAATTGAATTACGGCGCCTTCCCCTTCACGCCCGCCGATATCGGCGCGGTGTTGCTGACGCATGCCCATATCGACCACAGCGGCCTGATCCCCAAGCTCGTGCGCGGCGGCTTCCGCGGCCCGGTCTTCGCGACGCAAGGCACCATCGATCTCTGCTCCTTCATGCTGCCCGATAGCGGCAACATCCAGGAATCGGAAGTCGCCCATCTCAACCGCCGCAATACCGCGCGCGGGCGGCCCGAAGTGACGCCGATCTACACCCAGCGCGACGCCATCGCCGCGCTCGAGGCCTTCCGGCCGGTCGAATACGATCGCTGGTTTGATGCCCTGCCCGGCGTGCGCGCGCGCTACTGGAACGCCGGCCATCTGCTTGGCTCGGCCTCGATCGAGATCGAGTTCGCCGGCGCGGGCACCGACGGCAAGCCGCTGCGCGTGCTCGCCTCCGGCGATATCGGGCCGGACGCCAAATTGCTCGAGCCCGACCCGGAAGCGCCGAGCGGGCTCGATTACGTGCTCTGCAAATCGACCTATGGCGATACCGACCGGCCACCGGTGACGCGCGCGTCGCGGCGCGAGCGGCTGGCGCGCGAGGTGCGCGAGGCGCAGGTGCGCGGCGGCGCGCTCTTGATTCCCGCTTTCGCGGTCGAGCGCACACAGGAGCTGATTGTCGATCTGGTCGACCTGATGCAGCATGGCGACATCCCAAGTGCGCCGATCTTTCTCGATTCGCCGCTCGCCATCCGCGCCACGCAAGTGTTCCGGCAGCATGGCGAGAGCCTGGAGGCCGATGTCGACGCCGAGCGGCTACTGGCGTCGCCGCACCTGCGCTGCACCGAGACGGTGGACGAGAGCAAGGCGATCGCCAAGCTGACCGGCTTCCACATCATCATCGCGGCGAGCGGCATGTGCGATGCCGGCCGCATCCGCCATCACCTCAAGCGCTGGCTCTGGCAGCCCAAGGCGACCGTGCTGCTCACCGGTTTCCAGGCGCGCGGCACGCTTGGCCGCTTCCTCAACGACGGCGTCCAGGCCGTGCGCATCCAGGGCGAGCCGGTCAAGGTCGCGGCGCGCATCCGCCGCATCGACGACTATTCCGGCCATGCCGACGGGCCGGAGGTGGCGCGCTGGATCGCGGCGCGCCGGCCGATCACGCGCGGCGTGTTCCTGGTGCACGGCGAAGAACCGGCGCTCGCGGGCTTGAGCGAGCGCATCGCCGAACGCACGGTGCCCGCCGCGCTGGTGTTCACGCCGTTGCTCGACGATATCTACGAACTGACCAGCAAGGCGCCGACGCCGATCGACCTCGCGCATCGGCGGCGCCTGGCGCCCGAGGCGGTGGTCAATCTCGACTGGCACAACGACATGTCGAAGCTGGTCCTCGACATCAACGACGCGATGGAAGCGGCCGCCGACGACCGCGCCCGCGGCGTCATCATCCGGCGGCTACGGCGCGCCTTGGCGCCGGAGGACTAGGTCGTCAGGCCGAGGGCTGAGCCGCGAGCGCCAGACGCACCTTGTTGGCGAGTTCGTCGCTGATGAAGGGCTTGCCGATGATCTGCATTTCGTTCACGTCTTCCAGCACGGCGCGCTCGGCAAAACCGGTGACGAACAGCATCGGCAGCCGCGGCCGCTTGAGCCGCACGCGGCGCGCAAGTTCGGCGCCGCTCATGCCGGGCATCGCCACGTCGATGATGATGAGATCGATCGCCGGTTCGCCGTCGATCAGCTCCAGCGCGGCGCCGCCGCTGCCCGCCTCGATGACGTCATAACCGACGTCGCGCAACATCGCCGCCGTCACCTCGCGCACCGCGCTGTCGTCGTCGACCAGCAGCACCATTGCGTCGCTATCGAGCGTGGCGGCGAGCGGCGCGGCCGCGGCCGCGACGGTTTCCACCTCGGTCGCCGCGCGCGGCAGATAAATGTGCACCGCGGTGCCCTCTCCCTCCGTCGAGTCGATGCGCACGCCGCCGGCAGATTGCTTGGCGAAGCCAAGGACTTGGCTCAAGCCGAGGCCGGAGCCTTTGCCGACCTCCTTGGTGGTGAAGAACGGCTCGAAGACGCGCGCGCGCATCTCCGCGCTCATGCCCATGCCGGTATCGCTGACGCAGACCTCGACGTAGTCGCCGGCAACCGGCTCTTCCGGGTATTGCGGCGTTCCCAGGCTCACGTTTTGCGTCGAAACCCGCAGCGCGCCGCCGATATCCATGGCATCGCGGGCATTGATGGCGAGGTTGAGCACGGCGAGCTCGATCTGTGTCGGGTCGACCAGCGCCGGCCACAGCCCCGGCCCCAGCGCGATATCGATGGCGATGCTGCCGCCGATGGTGCTCTGCAGCAGGTCGCGCATACCGCGCACCGTCTCGTTGAGGTTGAGCACCTTCGGCTCCAGCCGCTGGCGGCGCGAGAACGACAGCAATTGGTCGGTGAGCTTGGCGCCGCGCTCGGCGGCGGCGCGCATATAGCCGAGCCGGCGCGAAATATTGCCGTCGATCCCCAGCTCGTTCAACGCGCGGTCGAGGAAGCTGATATTGCCGAGCACGACGGTCAGCAGATTGTTGAAGTCATGGGCGACGCCGGAGGTGAGTTGGCCCACCGCTTCCAGCCGCTGCATCTGGCGCAGCGTCATCTCCATGCGCTCGCGCTCCTCGATCTGCGCCAGCAACTGCCGATTGGCAGCGGCGAGTTCGGCGGTGCGTTCGTGCACCAGCGCCTCGAGATTTTCGTTGAGCCGCGCACACTCATATTGGCGGCGGCGGCCGCGCATGCTGGCCTGCGCCAGGCTGACCAGCGTCGTGGGGTGAAAAGGCCGCTCCAGGAAGCTGACATTGCCGAGCGCCGCCGTGAGCTTGGCGGCTTCCGGATTGCGCTCCACGCCGCCGCCATGGCGGGTGAGCACGATAAAGGGAAAGTCCGACCAGGGCGGCTGCGCGGCGACCCATTCGATCAGCGGCCGCGCGTCGGAATTGCGCAGCGCCTCCTCGGTGAGGACAGCCGCTTCCGCGCCCCCGCACAGGTTTGTCATCAGCCCGGCAAGATCGCTGCAAATTTCGCAGTCGATCTGCGCCTCATGCATGATGTTGCAGGCGATCGCGGCGTCGCGTCCCCGCGGCGCCAGGACGAGAACCCGTTCGGCGTCTGACGTGGGGTTCTCGGTCAAGGGTCGCCCATGAGGTTCTCTGAGCTCCCGACAAAGGTCGGGACCCCGTACAGCACGCCCTGGAAGTTATCCAGCGGCTCGCCGACGGAAATGCCGCGACTGCCGATCTTGAACTCGCGGATGGCGTCCTCGTGCGAGCCGCCGCGCTTCTTCATCACCGACATGGCGCGGCGGACGCGGCCGAGCGCCTCGAAATAGCGCAGCACGATGACGGTATCGGCCAGATAGGTGATGTCGAGCGATTGGTGGGAATCGCCGACCATGCCGTGCTGGGCGAGCGTGATGAAGGTCGAGGTGCCGCGCCGGTTCAGGTATTGCAGCAACTCATGCAGGTGCAGCGTGAGGAACTGCTCCTCGGGCATGGCGGCCTGATAGCCATTCAGGCTGTCGACGGCAACCGACTGGATGTTCTGCTGGTCGATGCAGTCCCGTACGCGATGCACGAATTCGCCGGGTGACAGCTCCGCCGCGTCCATCTGCTCGATGAACAGGGAGCCGCTGTCGCGCAACGTCGCAAGATCGATGCCCAGCCCCTTGGCGCGGGCGAACAACAGGCCCAGCTCCTCGTCGAACACGAACAGCGCGACGCGCTCGCCGCGGCTCACCGCTTCGCACAGGAATTGCAGCACCAGCAGTGTCTTGCCCGTGCCGGATGGCCCCATGATCAGCGTGCTCGAGCCCGCCGGCAACCCGCCGCACAGCAGCGAATCGAGCTCGGGCACGCCGCTGCGCAGCAAGGCGCCGGAGAATCCTTTCGGCTTCTCCGCCGCCACCAGGCGCGGGAACACTTTGACGCCGCCGCCCTCGATGTTGAAATCGTGGTAGCCGCCGAGAAAGGCCTGGCCGCGGCATTTGACGACGCGCATGCGCCGCCGTTCACCGCCGAAGTTGGGCGCGAGCTGGTCGAGATGCACGACGCTATGGGCGATGCTGTGCACTGCGCGGTCGTTGCTCTCAGTGGTCAGGTCGTCGAGCATGACAACCGTCGAATCGTTCTGCGCGAAATAATGCTTGAGCGCGAGAATCTGCCGCCGGTAGCGCAACGAGCTCTGCGCCAGAAGACGAATTTCCGACAGGCTATCGATCACGACTCGCTGGGGCTTCACACGCTCGATGGCGTCGAAGACCCGCTTGATGGCCTCACCCAACTCAAGGTCGGAGGAATAGAGCAGGCTTTGCTGCTGATCCGGATCAAGCACGCTGTCCGGCGGCACCAGTTCGAAGATCTCGATCGCCTTCGGAATCTCCCAGCCGTGCGAGCGCGCGCCGGCGCGCAGCTCGATCTCGGTCTCGGCCAAGCTGATATAGATCCCGCTTTCGCCGGCTTCCGCGCCGGCGAGCAGGAACTGCAGGGCGATGGTGGTCTTGCCCGTGCCCGGGCTGCCCTCCAAGAGGTGCAGGCGGCTGCGCGCCCAGCCGCCGCCGAGCACGTCGTCGAGGCCGGCGATCCCGGTGCTCGCGCGCGGCAACATCTGAGTGTTGGTGGCGTCCATGGGAACGTCCCCTTCGTACTCCTGCTGACATGGAGGCCATCGGGACAGGACATCCCCGGCCTGAAGAATCTTGGAACCTCAACGCCAAGGGTCCGGGGCCGGTTCCCTTGATCGGAAAAAGTGTATAAATATCAATTGGATGTAGCTGTCGCCCTGGCGGCCTTGCCCTCGCCCTCCTTGGCGAAAAGCGCGATCAGCGCACGCTTGATGGCGGCCTGGCGCGTCGGCGAGGTGATCTGCGCGCCCATCAGGTCGGTCACGTAGAACACGTCCACCACGCGCTCGCCGAAGGTGGCGACATGGGCGCTGCCGATATTGAGGTTGAGCTTGGACAGCGTCGCGGTCAGCTCGTAGAGCAGGCCGGTGCGGTCGAGCCCGGTGACCTCGACCATGGTGTAGCGGTGGGACCACTGGTTGTTGATGGTGACCGTCGGCTCCAGCGCGAAGGCCTTGATGCGGCCCTTGGGCGCGGCGCGCGTCACCACCACCTCGGGCAGCCGCAATTCGCCGCGCAGCGCCTTCTCGATCAACTCGGTTACGCGCACCGCGCGCCGCTGCTCGTCCTCGTCGCGCTCGAATTCGCGCGAAATCGAGATGGTGTCGAGCGCACGCCCGTCGGTGGTGGTGTTGATCTGCGCATCGACGATGTTGGCGCCAGCCATGGCGCAGGCGCCGGCGATGATCGACAACAGCCAGGGGTGATCCGGGCAGAGCACGGTCAGCTCGGTCACCGCGCCGCCGTTGAAGCCGATGCTTGTGGCGAGCGTCTTGCCGGCGGCCTCGGATTCGTCGACGAAGCGCGCGTGCACAACCTTGTGCGGCAGGTCGACCTTGAGCCAATAGGGCGGATAGAGCTTGGCCATATAGGCGTCGAGCTGTTCCGCCGACCAGTCCGGCATCGCCTCGCGGAATTCGGTTTGCGCCATGGCGACGCGCTGCGCCCGGTTGACCTCGGAAAAACCGCCGGTGACCACCGGCTCGGTCTCGTAATAGAGTGTGCGCAGGAGCTGCGCCTTCCAGCCGTTCCACACGCCGGGGCCGACCGCCTTGATGTCGGCCGTGGTGAGGATGGCGAGCAGCTTAAGCCGCTCGGCGTCCTGCACCACCGCGGCGAAGTTCTCGATGGTCTTGCGGTCGGAGAGGTCGCGCGACTGCGCCACGCTCGACATCACCAGGTGCTTCTCGACCAGCCAGGCGACGAGCTCGGTGTCGCCCGCGGAAAAGCCCAGCCGCGGGCAGAATCGCCGCGCCACCCTGCTGCCTGCGATCGAATGGTCCTCGATGCGCCCCTTGGCGATGTCGTGCAGGAACAGCGTGACGAACAGAAGTGAACGGTGGCGCGGCGCGATCTTGTGCACCAGATCGTTGGCGAGCGGGCTATCGCTGCTGGTGCCGCGCTCGATCTCGCGCAGAATGCCGATGCAGCGCAACAGATGCTCGTCCACCGTGTAGTGGTGATACATGTTGAACTGCATCATCGACACGATCTTGCCGAAGGCGGGCACGAACTTGCCGAGCACGCCGGCCTCGTTCATCCGCCGCAGCACGGTTTCCGGATCGTTCTTGGAGGTCAGGATGCCGAGAAACAGCGCATTGGCTTCCGGATTGTCGCGCAGCTTGGCGTCGACCAGGCGCAGCGAGCGCGTCATCACATGCATGGCGTCCGGATGGAAAGCCAGATTGTGCTTCTGCGCCAGATGGAAGATGCGGATGAGGTTGACCGGGTCGCGCTTGAAGACGCCGGCCTGGGCGAGGTTAATGCGGTTCTTGTCGACGATGAAATCGTCGCTCTCGACGAGCTGACGGCGCTTGACCGGGCGCAGCCGCGCCATCACGCGGCTCAACACCGGCTCGCTCTTGGCGTGGCTGTCTTCCAGATCGGCGCACAGGATGGCGGTGAGGTCACCGACATCCTTGGCGATCAGGAAGTAGTGCTTCATGAAACGCTCGACATCCTTGAGGCCCTGGCGCGCGCTGTAGCCGAGCCGCACCGCGATCTCGCGCTGGATGTCGAACGACAGCCGCTCCTCGGCGCGGCCGCTCAAGAAATGCATGTGGCAGCGCACCGACCAGAGGAAATTCTCGCAGCGGCGGAACAAGGCATATTCCTGCTTGTCGAACACGCCGTGTTTGACCAGTTCGCTGGCCTCGCGCACCTGGTAGACATATTTGGCGATCCAGAACAGCGTGTGCAGGTCGCGCAAGCCGCCCTTGCCGTCCTTGACGTTGGGCTCGACCAGATAGCGCGACTGGCCGGCGCGGCGGATGCGCTCCTCGCGCTCGGCGAGCTTGGCCGCGACGAATTCAGGCCCCGTGTTGCGCACCACCTCATGGTCGAAACGCGTCTGCAGCTCGTCGAACAGCGCGCGGTCGCCGAGCAGGAAGCGCGCTTCCAGGATGGCGGTGCGGATGGTGATGTCGGCCTTGGACTGGCGGATGCATTCGTCGATGGAGCGGCTGGCGTGGCCGACCTTCAGCCCCATGTCCCACAGGCAATAGAGGATCGCCTCGGCGATCGATTCGCCCCAGGCGGTCTGCTTGTAGGGCAACAGGAACAACAGATCGATGTCGGAGCCGGGCGCCTGTAAGCCGCGGCCGTAACCGCCCGTGGCGATCACCGCCATGCGCTCGCCGGAGGACGGGTTCTGCGAAGGATACAGATGCTCGCACGCGAACTCGTAGAGGATGCGGATGGTCTCGTCTTCCATGCGGCACAGCCGCTCGGCGCAGTGGCGGCCGTGCCGATCCTTGAGCAGGAGCTGCTCGGCCTTGGCGCGGCCCTCGGCGAGCGCGGTCTTCAGCCGCTGGGCGAGATCGCTGCGCAGCGTGCGATCGTCGCCCTGGCGGTTGCGGGCGAGCGCCTCGAGCTCGGCGCCGATCGCGCGCCAATTGACCAGCTCGGCCGAGCCGCGGTGCGGATGCTCGGACGCGGCGCGCGCGGCGGATTCAAGGGCGAGCGAGGCCATGGGGCTCAGGGCATAGCGGAGCGGGGTTGCGAAGTCACGGCCGAAAGATATTGCGGCCGGGCGCCAGTCCCAGGCCGATCATGCAAAATTCGGGCAAATTTTTGCAGGTGCGAAGGGAATCCGCGCCCGTGGTGACGGCGGCGGCCCAGTGTGGTTCCCTGCCGGCCACGACCCACGCGACGCCAGGGAGATAACCACCATGCGCAGTTTCCAGGTCTGCCGCTGCGGCGAGCCCATGCAATTCGCCGAGCGCATCGATCCCAAGCCGGAGGGCAGCGAGGTGCTGCTCAAGATGCTGGCGGCCGGGGTCTGCCACAGCGACCTGCACATCTGGGAAGGCTTCTACGACATGGGCGGCGGCAAGGTCATGCGCCTGGAGGAGCGGGGCGTGAAGCTGCCGCTGACCATGGGCCACGAGAATGTCGGCGAGGTGGTGGCGGTCGGCCCGCGCGCCCGCGGCGTCAAGGTCGGCGACAAGCGGCTGGTCTACCCATGGATCGGCTGCGGCAGTTGCCAGGTGTGCAAGCGCGGCGACGAGCAGCTCTGCATGGCGCCGCGCTTCCTCGGCGTCTACCGCGACGGCGGCTATGCCAGCCATCTGATGGTGCCGCACCCGCGCTACCTTTTGCCGCTCGGCAAGATGAAGCCGGAAGAGGCGGCTCCCCTCGCCTGCTCCGGGCTCACCGCCTACGGCGCGCTGAAGAAGCTCGGCCCCCTGGTCAAGCGCGAGCCGGTGGTGATCTTCGGCGCCGGCGGGCTCGGCCTGATGTCGATCGCCATCAACAAGGCGATGAAGGGCAAGGGTACCATCGCGGTCGATATCGATCCGGCAAAACGCGAGGCGGCGAAGCGCCTGGGCGCGCTCGCCGCCATCGATCCCAACGCACCGGACGCGCTCGAGCAGATCAAGGCGGCGGCCGGTGGCGGCGTCTGGGCGGCGATCGATTTCGTCGGCAATGACCAGACCGCGCGGCTTGGCGTCGACAGTCTGGTCAAGGGCGGCAAGCTGATCGTGGTGGGTCTGTTCGGCGGCGAGATCACGCTGTCGCTGCCGCTGATCCCGATCCGCGCCATGACGGTGCAGGGCTCCTATACGGGCAGCCTCGACGAGCTCAAGGAGCTGATCAAGCTGGTGCGCAACCAGCCACTGCCGCTGGTGCCGACCAAGACCACGCGGCTCGCCGAGGCGCAGACCATCATCGCCGACATCAAGGCCGGCAAGGTGATCGGCCGACGGGTGCTGACGCCGGCGTGACGCGTCAAGCAAGCGGAGCTGACCATGGACGGTAACGAATTGCGCGCACTGCAGGCGCCGATCAAGCAGCGCTATAAGGACGACCCCGATGCCGCGGTGGTCACCTTGAAGGCACAGGGCATGCTCGACGACGCCCATATCGCCTGCAAGCTGGAAACCGGCCGCGCTCTGGCCGTCGCCGGTCTGCATCCGGCCTCCGGCGGCTCCGGGCTCGAACTTTGCTCCGGCGATATGTTGCTGGAGGCGCTGGTCGCCTGCGCCGGCGTCACGCTGAAAGCGGTGGCGACCGCGCTCGACATCCCGTTGCGGTCGGCTGGCGTGTCGGCGGAAGGCGATCTCGATTTCCGCGGCACGCTCGGCATCGCCAAGGACGCGCCCGTCGGCTTCCGCGAGATCCGCTTACGCTTCGATCTGGACACCGACGCACCGCAGGACAAGCTCGACCAGTTGCTCAAGCTGACCGAGCGCTATTGCGTGGTCTATCAGACCATCCGGAACGGCCCCCCGGTGGACGTGCGCCTGACGAAAGTATAGGAAATTGTCATGGCCGGGCTCGTCCCGGCCATCCACGTCTTTGATCGCCGCCAGGCTGATAAACGTGGATGCCCGGCACAAGGCCGGGCATGACGGCCGAGAATGCCATGCCCGCCGAGCTTTATTTCGCCCTCACGCTAATCGTGAAAATGGCCATCACCGCCGCGTTCGTGGTGGCAGCGACCGTGACGGCGGAGCGCGCCGGGCCGCTGGTCGGCGGCCTGGTGTCGACGCTGCCGCTCGGCGCCGGGCCCGTCTACGTGTTCCTCGCGCTCGATCACGGCGCCGCCTTCATTGCGGTGAGCGCGATCAACAGCCTCGCCATCAACAACGCGAACGTGATCTTCGCGCTCACTTACGCGCTGCTGGCGCAGAGCCGCTCGCTCGCGGTGAGCCTCACGCTCGCCATGCTGGTCTGGATCGTGCTCGCCTGGGGGGTGCACCTGGTGCCCTGGACCCTGGGGCTCGCCGTCGCCACCAATGTCGTGGTGCTGGCGGTCTGCATCACCCTGGCGCGGCCGCTACGCCATGTGGCGATCCCGCCGGTGCGCACCTACTGGACCGACCTGGCGCTGCGCGCGGCCATGGTGGCGGTGCTGGTCGGCGTCACGGTCTCGCTCAGCTTTCGCATCGGACCCGGCGGCAGCGGCATCCTGGCCGTCTTCCCGATCATCCTGATCAGCGTCATGTTGATCCTGCACCGCCGCGTCGGCGGCAAGCCGACCGCGGCGGTGATGGCCAATGCGGTGATCGGGCTCACCGGCTTTGCCTTCGCCTGCGTGGTGTTGCACTTTGCCGCCACCGCCTTCGGCGCGGCGATCGGGCTGATTTTGGCGCTGGCGACATCGATTTCCTGGGGTTTCCTGGTGTTTGCGGCGCGGCGGCGCGGGATGGCGGTCTAGCCCATGAGCGCGATCCTGCTCGGGCTGCTGCTCAAGATCGTCCTCACCGCCGCCATCGTGGTCATCGCCTCGGTCGCCGTCGAGCGCGCCGGCCCCTTTATCGGCTCGCTGATCGCCTCGCTGCCGACCGCCGGTGGCGCAGCCATGATCATCCTCGCTTGGCAACACCCGCCCGCCTTCATCGCGCAAAGCTCGGTTGGCAGCATCGTGTCGAACGCGGTCTGCGCGCTGTTCGCACTCACCTACGCCGTGCTGGCGCAGCGCCGTTCGCTCCCGGTGAGTCTCGCCGGCGCCTTCATGATCTGGTTCGCCGCCGCCGCGGCTTCGCGGCTCGTCGATTGGACCGCCGCCAGCGCCGTGCTGCTCAACGCCATCGTGTTTCCATTGACCATTCTGGCCGGAGGCCGTTTCCGCTCCGAGGGAATCGTCCGCCGCGTCAATCTGAGCCGCTCCGATCTCGCTCGGCGCGCCGGCGTGGTGACGCTCTTCGTCATTGTGGTCACCGCCGTAAGCGGCTCGATTGGCACCTACCTCTCCGGCCTGTTCGCGTTCTTCCCGGTTGCTATGGCGTCGTTCTTTGTCATCCTGCACACGCGGCTGAACGGACCGGCGGCGGCGAGCGTCGCCGCCCATGTCCAAGCGCCGTTGATCGGGCTCGGCCTCAGCCTGCTCGCGGTGCACGTCCTGGCCGAGCAGATCGGCGTGTGGTGGTCATACGGCGCAGGCCTGAGTGTCGGGATTTCATGGAACGTGCTGTTGTGGGCGGCCCGGCATTATCGGCGCATGATCCGGCGAACGGCGCCGCCCGCGTCTTGATTCATGTCGCTGGACGCTGCGCCGCAGCGCATGCGTTGTTCGTAAATCGTGTTTTAAAAGTTGCGATTCAATTTACTGAATCATTATCGCTCAAATCGGCAATACCGCGGCTTTTTAAAAATGAAAAACCATGTCTTGCGCAAGTTATGGCGTCGCATAGGTATTGTCGTAAGTTACCGTGATGAACAGAACGCTGGGTGAGACGATGTTGTTTGGATCCCGCCTTCGCGCAAGCATCAAATCGGAGACGACCGAGCGCCGAAGAGAGGGCCGCGTTTCCACAAACAAGCGCGGACTCATCAGGTTTGGCGCCGCCGGCACGGAGATGCCCTGCACTGTCAATGATCTCACGGAGCGTGGCGCAGGCTTGAGTGTTGGCAGCACATTCGGCTTGCCGCAAGTCTTTCGCTTGACGATCGACGGCGAAGCCGGCACCCGGCATTGCCGGGTGATCTGGACCGACGGAAAACGGCTCGGCGTCTCGTTCGAGTAGACCGCGCGGCCAAAGCTCCCAGCCGCCGCAGCGCCAAATCAACACTGGCTTCAGTGCGCGAGGCCATTCAACAGACTGGCGTTTTCCAGCTCGAGCATGGCCGCCTTCTTGGCATGCCGGGCCAGTGCGCCGGCCGCGATGTCGGCAGAGCGGTTTCCCTTGACCTGAGGCAGGCGCAGATAGGGCGGATCGCGAAACCAGATATATTCATAGACGTGACCGGTTTGCCCATGCTCGACCGCGACGGTCCGGCCGTGAATCCTGATTTCGAAGTCGCGGATACGGCCGTCGATCGCGAGCTTCGGCGACAGCATGCCGAAAATGCGGTGCAGGACCGCATCGATTTCGGTGGGGAAGAATGGCTTATGCATGACGGCGGCAGCGCCCAGGTTGATTGCGGTACGCTCATTCGACGGATTGTGCTCGCTCGATATCATGACGACCTTGGTTTGCGGCTGCTCCAGGATCAGCTTCGCCAGCGTCTCGTGTCCGTTGAATTCCGGCATGTTGACGTCGAGGAACACGACGTCGAATGCGGTCTTCTGGCATCGGGCGATTGCGTCACGTCCGCTATTGGCGACCTCGATGTCCAGCCGGAAGGCCGAGTTCGTCAACACCTTGCGCATGACCTTTAAGAGGACTGGCGAATCGTCCACCAGCAGGACTTTCATCGGTGCGGAAATCCGCCGATAACCGCGCAGGATTCCATCGATCTCGTTGCCGCCAAACGGCTTGATCAGGAACTCGTAGACATCGAGCCGGCGGGCGAGCTCGGCGCTGCGCTTGGTCGCGTGGCCGGATATCAAGGTGACGAACGTCTTGTTCCCGGCAATGCGCGCGGCCCAAAGCGCATCCAGGCCGCCCATCGCCGGCATGCGAATGTCGATGAAGGCGAGGTCGACGCCGTGATCGAGCGCGACGAGGCATTCCTCGCCATTGAAGGCGTGGACGGTGCGCGGCGCGTATTCGGCCGGCAGCGCACCCTGGACCAGTTGATGAATCGCGCGGGAATCATCGGCGATCAACACTTTCGGCGGCTTTTGTGGCATTGGCGTCCCCCTTATCGATCGTCATGAGGCGATCGCGGGTGCAATGCGAAGCGGCGCCAAAGGTTCGCCGGGCTATGAGTCGTTTTGTCCTGTCTGCATAAGGCCTGCTTACCCGGCGGGCGCATATTTAAGTCAATTGTGGCGGCAACTCACTTGCAGCGAGCGCGTCTTCGGAACGAAGCACGATTCACCTTCCCTGAAGGGAAAGTGGGAGTCCAAAACGATTCAATTTGAAATGGATCAGAAGCTAAATGGCCACCTTGACCAGGAAGTCCTCGACTTCGCTGCGCAGGTTGGCAGCCGCCTCTTTCACCGAGTCCGATGCCGACAGCACGGTCTGGGCGGAGTGCTGCGCCTTGGTGGCGGCGGCGGCCACCTCGTTCAGCGCGCCGACCGCCGATTTGGCGCCGTCGGCGGCGCTGGTCACGTTGTGCGATATCTCGCCGGTGACGACGCTCTGCTCCTGCACCGAATCCCCGACGGCGGACGTATAATCGTCGATTTCGCCCATCCGCTGCGAGATGCGGCCGATGGCGTCAACGGCTTTGCGGATCGAGTGCTGCACCGCCATGATCTGCGCCGAGATATCTTCGGTCGCCGTCGCCGTCTGCACGGCCAGCGACTTGACTTCAGAGGCGACGACCGAAAAGCCGCGGCCGGCCTCACCGGCGCGCGCCGCCTCGATGGTCGCATTCAGGGCGAGCAGGTTGGTTTGCTCGGCAATGCCGCGGATCAACTTGACGACGTCGCCGATCTTCTGTGCGGCTTGCGCCAATGCATCGATATCCTGATTGGTCGCCTGCGCCTCGCCCACCGTGACCCGGACCACGTCGGCGCTTTGGCTCAGCCGGCGTGCAATTTCCGTGATCGAGCTCGCCATTTCGTTGGCGGCGGCGGCCGCGCTTTCGACATTGCTCGAAGCGTCGTTCGACGTGCGGACTGCGCTTTCCACCCGATGCGCGGCATCGCTCGATGCGCTCAAGAGGTCCGCCGCGGTCATGCGCATCTCGCTGGTGCTGTCGGTAACGCTCTGCAGCAATCTTTCAGTGCGCGCGCGAAACGTCGCGATGGCTTCTTCGATCCCGGCGCGCCGCTGTTCCTGCTGTTGCAGGGCGATCCGCTCCTGCTCGCTGCGCCGCTGTTCGGTGACGTCCTCGTGCGTGCCGATCCATCCGCCGCCCTTCATCGGATGATTGGTCACCAGCAACAGCCGTCCGCCGGTCGACTTCACCTCATGCGTGATGGTGTGACCGCGACGCACTTCGGCGAGAAACTCTTGGCGGTATTGCTCGGGATCGCGCGCGAAGGTGCCTTTGGCAACCCTTCGCTTGAGCACTTCGGAGAGCGTGGAGCCCGGTTTCACGTCGCTGGCGGAGAGCCCGTACATTTCGAAATATTGCGAGTTGCAGACCACCAGCCGTTCCGCGGCATCGAACATGCACAGGCCCTGCGCCATGCTGTCGAGGGCGGTGCGCATCTGCTCGTTCTGCCGCCGCTGATGCCGGGTGAGCAGCAGCCCGCACAAACTCATCACGAGCTGCGCCACCAGCGCGGCGGCAACGACGGTGAAAACGGTTTCCGATGTGCTCGGCAGGACGGCGCGGCTCCAATCGGGAGCCAACAGGGCCAATGACGCGAAGCTCAGCACGAATGTGAGCAGGCCGCCGGCAACGACCAGCCACAACCCGCGCTTTCCGGTGAGGAGTGTCGAGGTTTTGAACATCCACCGCCGATCCAATTGACGGCACGGTATCCTTTAGCCATTGCTTCGCCGTTAATTAACAGTAACCAATTTATTAACATAGTTTGCGGTGCAGCAAAGAGCGACCGGCAACAATGTCATCTCGCCGACCATTCCGTGGCACGTTATTTTTTCTTGGTCGACGCTAGTTTATCCTTCAGCCGATAGAGCGCCTCCATGGCCTCGCGCGGCGACATGTCATCGGGATTGAGCGCGGCGACGGCGGCGATCATCCGGCCATAGGCATCGTCCGGCGTCTGCGACAGAGGTCGCGGCGCGGCGGCAAACAGCGGCAGGTCCTCGAACCCCTTCGGGCCGGAGCGTTCCTCCTGTTCGAGCAGGGCTAGCACCACCTTGGCGCGCTCGATCACCTTTCCCGGCAGGCCGGCCAGCTGCGCCACATGGATGCCGTAGGAGCGGTCGGCGGCACCCGACACGACCTCGTGCAGGAACACCACCTCGCCCTGCCACTCCTTCACCCGCACTGTGGCGTTGTGCAGCCGCGCGAGCCGACCGGCAAGACCGGTCAGCTCGTGGAAATGGGTGGCGAACAGCGCGCGGCAGCGGTTGACGTCGTGCAGGTGCTCGATGGTGGCCCAGGCGATGGAGAGGCCGTCGAAGGTGGCGGTGCCGCGGCCGATCTCGTCGAGGATGACCAATGAGCGTTCACCGGCCTGATTGAGGATGGCGGCGGTCTCCACCATTTCGACCATGAAGGTGGAGCGGCCGCGCGCGAGATCGTCCGCGGCACCGACGCGCGAGAACAGCCGGTCGACCACGCCAATGCGCGCCGCACGCGCCGGCACGTAAGAGCCCATCTGCGCCAGGATGGCGATCAGCGCGTTTTGGCGCAGGAAGGTGGACTTGCCGGCCATGTTGGGCCCGGTGATCAGCCAGATGCGTCCGGCCTTGTCGCCCTCCGGCGGTGACAGGTCACAGTCATTGGCGACGAAAGGCGTGCCGTCGCGCGACAGCGCCTGCTCGACCACGGGATGGCGACCGCCCTCGATGGCGAAGGGCAGCGAGTTGTCGACCTGCGGGCGCGCATAGTCGCGCTCGACGGCGAGCTGGGCGAGCGCGCTCGCCACGTCGAGCTGTGCCAGCGCCTCGGCGCAGGCCTTGATATTGGCGCTTTCGGCAATCACCGCCGCGCTCAGCCGGTCAAAAATCTCCAATTCGATGCCCAGCGCACGCTCGGCCGCGCTGGCGATCTTCGCTTCCAATTCGCCCAATTCGGTGGTGGTGAAGCGGACCTGGCCGGCGAGCGTCTGCCGATGGATGAAGGTCGCGTTGAGCGGCGTCGCCATCAGCCGCTCGCCGTGCTGGGCGGTGACTTCGACGAAATAGCCGAGCACGTTGTTGTGGCGCACCTTCAGAGCGCGGATGCCGGTCTGGTCGGCATAGCGCGCCTGCAACGCGGCGATGACGCGGCGCGATTCATCGCGCAGCGCGCGGGTCTCGTCGAGCGTGGGATCGCAGCCCTCGCGCACGAAGCCGCCGTCGCGCTTGAGCAGCGGCAGCTCGGCGGCAAGGGCGGCGGAAAGGTCCGCCGCCAACATGCCGTCCGGCCGCTGGCAGTCGCGCAGAACCTGCGCGATTTCGGCCGGCGCGTCGTTTAGCGCGGCCAGCGCACGGCCAAGATCGGCCGCGGCCAGGATGCCGTCGCGGATAGCGGCGAGATCGCGCGGGCCGCCGCGCAGAAGCGCCAGCCGCGCCAAGGCGCGGGCGAGATCTGGCACGCTTTGCAGCCGCGTACGGGTCTCGGCGCGGACCGTCGCATGTTCAACAAAAGCCGCGACCGCATCGAGCCGCGCGGCGATCGTCGCGGGTTCGGTAAGCGGGGCCGACAGGCGCTGCGCCAACAAGCGCGAGCCGGCCGCGCTTACGGTACGGTCGATCGCATCGAGCAGCGAGCCGCGCCGCTCGCCGGCAAGCGTGCGCATCAGTTCGAGATTGCCGCGCGTGGCCTGGTCGATCGCCATCGTGGCGCCGGCGCTCTCGCGCATGGGCGGCGACAGCGGCGGACGCTGGCCGACCTGGGTACGCTCGACATAGGTGACGATCGCGGCCGCCGCGGTCAGCTCCAGCCGGCTGAGGGCGCCGAAGGCCTCGCTGGTAGCGACGGCGAAAAACGACGTTAGTCGTCGCTCGGCCGTGGCGCCGTCGAACACATCGCGGGCGAGCGGCGTCACTGCCACCAGCGTGCGCCAGTACGGCGTCAATTCGGCATCGGCATAAAGCGCATCGGAAACGATGATCTCGCTCGGCTCCAGCCGCGCGATCTCGGCCGCGAGCGCGATGCGCTCACATTCGGCGATGCGGAATTCGCCGGTCGAAATGTCGATCCAGGCGAGCGCGAAGCGCGTCTCCTCGCCGGCGGTCGACAGCCGCGCCCGCGCGATCGCCAAAAGATAATTGTTGCGTCGCGCGTCAAGCAGCGAGTCTTCGGTGAGCGTGCCCGGCGTGACCAGCCGCACCACGTCACGCCGCACCACGCTCTTGGCGCCGCGCTTCCTGGCCTCGGCCGGATCCTCGAGCTGCTCGCACACCGCCACGCGGTGGCCGAGCGCGATCAGCCGGTGCAGATATTCGTCGGCGCGATGGATCGGCACGCCGCACATCGGGATGTCCTGCCCGAGATGCTTGCCGCGCTTGGTCAGCACGATGCCGAGCGCGCGTGAGGCAACCTCGGCGTCCTCGAAGAACAGCTCGTAGAAATCGCCCATCCGGTAAAACAGCAGGCAATCCGGATTGGCGGTCTTGATCTCGATGTACTGTTCCATCACCGGCGTGGCGCGGCCGTCGCCTTTTGGCGCCGGCGGCTCGCCTTGCGGCGGCGCGTCGGGCTCGGACAGGCCGGTGGGGCATGCAACGGACATGGGCGACAGCCTAGCAGGGCGTGCGCCCAATTTCACGGGCTCGGAGACGCTAGCCACAAGTGTCATTGCCGGGCGTGTCCCGGTAATCCCGAATAGGTGGCAAAGTGCCTTCCTGGTCGGGATCACCGGGACACGGCGCTAATGCGCCGGCCCGGTGATGACACATCACTTCACCAGTTTCACGCCAGTCAGCGCCTCGAGATTGCCGTGGAACAGCTTCTCCTGCTTGTCCTTGGGGAAATTGATGCTGTCCAGGATGCGCAGGGTCTCGCGGATGTAGTAGGTGCCCTTCTCCGGATCGAACGGGCAGTCGGAGGCGAACACGATCTTGTCGAAGTCGTAGAAGCCGAAGCCGGCATGCGTCGCCGGCTCGCCCCCGAACACGGCCGTGTCGCAGTAGAACGAGTGCTTGAAGTAATCGAGCGGCCGCTTCTTCAACTCGCCCAGCAGCGGATGCAGGTCCTCGTCCGAGGTGCGGGCGCCGAGCTGGTCCCAGCCGGGTCCGATGCGGCCTTCCAGCATCGGCACGATGCCGCCGAAATGGTGGGTGATGATCTTCAGGTTCGGATATTTGTCCATGATCTTGGAGAAGACGAGCCGCGCCATCGCCGCCGCCGTCTCGTAGGACCAGCCGAAGGTCCACCAGATCTCGTATTTCGATTTCTTCTCGCTGAGATAATCGGGGAAATTGGCGGCTCGCGCCGGATGCATCCACACCGGCTTGCCGAGCTTGTTCATGGTGGCGAAGAACGGCTCGAAGGCCGGGTCGTCGAGCGGCCGGCCGGCGATGTTGGTATAGATCTGCGTGCCAAGCGCACCCATCTTGATCGCGCGCTCGGCCTCGGCGGCGCCGGCATCGGGCGCGGCGAGCGAAACCTGCGCCACCCAACCGGGGAAATGCGCGCGGTCCTTTTCGATGATCTCGGCGAATCCGTCATTGATCATCTTGGCGTATTCATTGGCGAGCTTGCCGTCGCCTTTGGTCATGACGGCGAGCGGCGGCTGCGGATAGGAGAGGATTTGCGCATAGTCCTTGAAGGTGTCGACCACCCGCTTGCGCTCGTCCAGGTCATGGATGCACGGGATTTCGCGTACGCGCTTTCCGATGTCGGGATAGCCGCCTTCCACGATGGTGTTGAAGAATTTGGCCGGGATGAAATGGGTATAGGCATCGACGCGCATGGGCTTTCTTCCTCCGTGACGGTTCTTTTGGATCAGGCTTTCAATATGGGGTGATCACATTCAGCAGCGCCTGGCGCCCGCCCGCGACCGCGTCGCGTGCGCGGATGAGCGCGTCGGCGAGTTCGCCCGGCTTTTCCACGCGCTCGGCATAAGCGCCCTGCGCATGGGCGATGTCATGATAAGGCGGCGCCGGATCGAGATCGGCGAGCGTGCGCCCGTCGTTCTCGCCGGCGACTCCGTCCTTGAACATGGAAAGCGTAGCGCGCCGCACCGCGCCGTAGCGGCTGTTGTTGAACACGATGGTCAGGATCGGCAGCTTGTGCGTGCCGGCGACCCAGTGCCCGACGGTCGGATTGGCGAACATATAGGCGCCGTCGCCGAGCGTGGCGGCGATCATCTTGTCGGGCGCGGCGAGCTTGGCGCCGAGCGCGGCGCCGAGGCCCCAGCCGAGCCCGCCAGCCGGACCGAGCGCGAACAAGGTGTTCGGCTTCTCGCGCGCGCAATGGTCGGGCCGCAGCGGATATTCGTTGAAGATGACGGCGTCCTCGCCCAGCGTCTCGCCGATCATGCGCGAGAGATATTCCGGCGAGATGCTCCCGCCCGGCGCGGAATCCTTGACGAGCTGGGCGCGCCGGTTGCGCATGCGTTCGGTCAGCCGACCGCGCCGGGCGGCGATGCGCGCCTCCGCCATCTGCAAGCGCTCCCCCACCGCCGCGCTCAGCGCGGTGAGCACACTGCCGGCGCCGGCCTGGATGGCAAGATCGCTGGGGAACGAGCGCATCGGATAACGTACGAAGAACGGGTCCTCGCCGATATGCGCCACACGGGCCCCGGCGGCCGGTTTCTGCAGGCTGGGGATCCAGGGCACGTCGGATTCAAGCACGATCACCAGATCGGAGTCGGCGAGCAGCGTGCCCGGCTCGAAGCCGAAATGCATGGGATGGCTCGACGGCAGCACCACGCTGCGCGGGTTATGGGGGATGACCGGAATGGCGCAGCGCTCGGCGAGGCTCTCCAGCGCCGGCATGGCGCTTGCCGGCAGCGCGCCCGGGATGATCAGCGGCCGCTCGGCGGCGACGATCCATTCGGCGAGCGTGGCGATGGCCTGGCGGTCGGGACCGGCGGCGGCAGCCTGCGGCCGCGGCTTTACCGGCCCGATCGGCTCGGAAAGCGGGGCTGCCAGCGGCTCGCGCGGCAGCACCAGATAGATCGGCCCGCGCGGGTGCGCCATGGTCACTTCCACCGCGCGTGCCACCACGTCCGCCACTTGGCTCGGCACGCGCAGCTCATAATCCCACTTCACCATCTCGCGCACCATGCCGGCCTGGTCGAACATTTCCTGCGCCCAGTGGATCGGCCGGTTGCGCGAGCCGAACGAGCCCTTTTCGGTGATCGGCGTGCGCCCGGCGGCGAGGATCAGCGGCACCCGGTCGCGTGACAGATTGGTGAGATTGTTGAGCGTGTTGCCGGTGCCGACGTTGACATGCACCATTACCGCCTGCGGCCGGCCATTCATCAGATAGGCGCCGTGCGCCATGGCCACCGCCAGGTTCTCGTGCGGCACCAGTACCGGCCGCGGCACCTTGGCATTGGTTTTGGCGGCGCGGCTGAAGGCTTCGACGATGGGCGCGAAATCGGTGCCCGGATTGCAGAAGAAATAGTCGATGCCGTGATCGGCCAGGGCCCTCAGGAAGGCCTCGGCCGCGATCGGCTGCCGCTCGCGACCGCTTGATGTGACGGCCATGCGTTTCGCCCCTTTTTTTGCGCGCCTGATTATTCCCGACATCATCCAAGCCACGATAAGCCGGGAATCACGCGCAGCCGCATCCACGCGCGAATGCTGGTTCTGGTTGGCGGCAGTTTTACTCGACTAAGACGGGGAATGACAACGGAGGGTCCTTGCTCACTCCGCCGCCAGCGGCAGGCTGGTCTTGGCCGCAACCTCGTCGAGGCATTTTCCGAGGCTTACACCCTCCGGATCGACCAGCGCGGCGGTGCGGGCGCTAGCCACCGCATCGGCGGCGCGATCCGGCGCGATTTCGCCGTCGAGCGCGGGGCGGATCATCCTTGCCTCGATCAAGCGATAATTGGCGAGCCCGCGTGCATGGGTGTCGCCATAGCCCTTGATCAACCTGGCGCATTCCGCGATCTCGAGCGCGAGATTGCTCGAGCAGGCGGCGGCGCGCAAAATCAGCGCCAGCCAGGATTCGATCTGTTCCTGCTCCTGTTGGTAGCGGATGCCATAGGGGCGGATGCCGCGAAGCTTGGCGAGCAGCAGAAATCGCAGATAGCCGCTGACCGACGTCGTATTGATCTCCATGCCGAAATAGACGCGGTTGAGCCAGCCCTTGCGCTCGGCCACGCGCAGGATCGGGCGGGCGAGCGACGGCGGCAGCAACTGCGTCAGTTCCTCGAAGCCGGGCTTCAAGAAATCGTGCACGGTGAATGGCTCGTTGGTGACGCGCAGCTCGTCACGCGCGATGCGCTGCATGCGCTGCGGCGCGATCTTGGCCTGGGCCACCCGCACCACATCCTCATATGACATGCGCACGGCAAGATGCCGCGCCACCTCGCGCAGCAGCAGCCCTTGCGCGCCGGCCGCCGCATCGGCCTTGGCGATCGGCTGCAGCCGTTCAAGATAAAGCCGCGCATAGGCGAGGCTCTGATAATGCGCCAGGCGCCGCAGGCCTTCGACGATGATCGGCTGCGCCGGCGGCGCAAAGCCCTTCGTCGCCTCCAGCTCGAGCGCGGCGAGCGTGGCGGCAGCGCCAGTCTTGCGCTCCGGCAGTTTCGCCACCGGCGCGCGGGCGCGCGCGGCGTCGAGGCCGGCGCGGAAGCCGCGCAGATTCTGCTCGACCGCCTTGCCATCGGCACGGATCGCCGCTTCCAACTGCTCGGGTGTGAGCGGCAGCCGGCCGCTGCCGGCGAGCGCGCCCAGCATCACCGCGCTGATGATGGAGCCGCTTTGCTGCGCCAGCGCCGCCATGTCGATGAGCGCCGCGTCGTGTGCATGCTCCTTGATAACCTTGACCAGCATGTCCTGATCGAAGCGGCCGTCGCCCATGGCGATCTTCTCGTCCATGGCATAAAAGCGGCTCAGCGAGGCGATCACATGCGTGCGCTCGGGCGTGACGAAGCCGCCCGCCACCGTGCGGCCGGCTTCCAACAGTTCGCTTGCCAGCACAATGTCGATGTCGCCGACGCCAGGCGTCAGCGCCAGCACGGGCCGCTTGCCGCCGAGCTCGGTGAGCGTCACCGGCATGATCTCGATGTAATAGGTGGTGGCGCCGGTGCGCTGAGCGACGCCGGGGATCGAGGTCGACTGCACCGGGAACTGCGCCGCGGCCGCCGCTTCCACGATCCAATTGGTCAGCACGCCGCCGCCCTCGCCGCCGAGGGCGGCGATCAGCAGCGTGACCGGGCGCGTCTTGTTCATGCCGCGACCTGGCCCCGCGTGCCGCCGAGCCAGCCGATCACCGTCCGGCGCACGCGATGCAGCGCGCGGTCGCGCCAGGTGGCGTTGCGCACGATCTCGGCGCGGTAGAACGAGGGACAGAGCACCGCGGCATGCGCCACCTCGCCGCACAGGCCGCAGCCGACGCAGGATTCGACCACCGTCGCCACCGGGTCGGTGCGCAGCGGGTCGGGCGAGGGCTTCACCGTCAGCGACGGGCAACCGGAGAGGCGGATGCAGGAATGGTCGCCGGTGCAGATCTCGTCGTCGACGCCGTAACGGGCGCGGGTGACGCGCTCGCCGCGCTTGAGCTTCTCCACATCCTCGGCGCGCACGCGGCGCTGGCGCGCGAGCTGGCATTCGCCGTCGGCGATGATCACCTTCAATCCCTGCTCAGCCGTCTTCATCGCCTCCTTCAGCGTCTTCGCCATCGTCGCCACGCTGTAGCTTCGCACCGTGCGCAACCACTTCACGCCCATGGCGCGCAGCGTCTGTTCGATGCCCATGCCATGCGTCGGACCGCTGCGGCTCGTCACACTGGAAGGGATGTATTGCTGGCCGGTGGCGGAGGCGTAGCCGTTCTGCATCACGATCAGCACACCATCGCCCTGGTTGAACAGGTTCGAGGCCACGCCGGTGATGACACCGTTATGCCAGAAGCCGCCGTCGCCCATGATGGAGATCGGCCGCTGCGCCAAATTGGGCCCGACCGCGGCGGCGCTGGCGAGCGACATGCCGTAGCCGAGGATGGAATTGCCCATGGAGAACGGCGCGAAGGTCGCGAAGGAATGGCAGCCGATATCGGCGCTGATATGAGCGGGGCCGAGTTCACGCTGCATCAGCTTGAGCGCGGAGAACACCGGACGTTCGGGGCAGCCGGTGCAGAAGGCCGGCGGACGCGGCGGCAAGGGCCCAAGCGCCGCGGCCGCTTTCGCCCGATGCGCAAGCAGGCCGCGCGCGTTTTCGGCGATCGTGTCGGCATCGATGCCGCTGGGCTTCGTCGCCTGCAGGAAATCGGCGATGCCTTCCAGCAGCACGGCGGAGGTGTATTCGCCAGTCTTCGGCAGCGGCCCCTTGCCGAGCACCTTGGTCGGAATGTCGGCATGGCGCAGTTCGACATTGACCGCCTGTTCGATGTAGTCGGGATAGCCCTCCTCGACCACCAGAACGCTGCGCTTGCCGGCGCAGAATTGGCGGATCTCATCGGGCACCAGCGGATAGACCACGTTGAGCACCAATAGCGGCACCCGCGTCTCGCCGAAGGCGTCGGCCAACCCCATGCGCTCGAGGGCGCGCAGGACGCTGTTGGTGAGGCCGCCCATGACGATGATGCCAATGTCGCCAATGTCGCCGGAAATGGTCTCGTTCAGCTTGTGTTTTTCGATGAAGGCCTGCGCCGCCGGCAGCCGCATTTCCACCTTCAGCTTCTCTTGCACGAAGGTGACCGGGGGGTGCGCCAGCCGCGCGTAATTGAAGCGCGCCGGCGCCTGGATGCGGTTGATGCCGGAGAATTCGGCCTTGCGGTTGTCGGAGGCGGGGAATTCGCCGGTGGCGTGGCAGGCGCGGATGCGCAGCTCCAGCATCACCGGGGCGTGGCTCGCCTCCGACAGTTCGAAGCCTTTTTCCACCATGCGCACGATGGTCGGCAGATCGGGGCGCGGGTCGACCAGCCACATGCTGGATTTCAGCGCATAGGCGTAGGAGCGCTCCTGGATGACGCTGGCGCCCTCGCCGTAATCCTCGCCCAGGATGATCATGGCGCCGCCCACCACGCCGGTGGAGGCGAGGTTCGACAGTGCGTCGGCCGCCACATTGGTGCCGACGATCGACTTCCAGGTCACCGCCCCGCGCAGCGGATAGTTGATGGAGGCGCCGAGCATGGCGGCGGCGGAGGCCTCGTTGGAGCAGGTCTCCAGGTGAACACCCAACTCGCCCATGATCTCTTCGGCATCGACCAGCACGTCGAGCAGGTGGGACACCGGCGCGCCCTGATAGCCGCCGACATAGGAAACCCCGGACTGCAGCAAGGCCTTGGTGACGGCGAGGATGCCTTCGCCACGGAAGGTCTCGCCCCGGCCGAGCGTGAGCGCCTGGACTTCCTTCTTGAACGAACGTTCCATCGCGTTCTCCCAGCCGATGGTTTGGCCTCAAACCAATTTTTTGTTCTATTCTAGCGGTTTCCCGCTACATATGCGAGGGCAGCCAGGTTGCCAAGATCGGGAATGCGATGAGGATGGCCAGCCGCAGGATGTCGGTCAGCACGAAGGGCATAACCCCGTAAAATACCGTCGAAAGCTTGACGTCGCGGATCACGCTCTTGATGACGAAGACGTTCATGCCCACCGGCGGGTGGATCAGTCCCAGTTCGACCGTCATGACGATGATGACACCGAACCAGATTGGGTCGAAGCCGAGTTCCTTGATCACCGGGAAGATGATCGGGATGGTGAGGATGATCATGGCCATGGCGTCCATGATGCAGCCGAGCACCAGATACATCAGCATGATCAGCACCAGCACCCCGTAGGGGCCGAGCCCCATCCCGGTGAGGAAGGCCGTGATCTTCTGCGGCACCTGCGTGATGGTGAGGAAATAGCCGAAGATCAGCGCGCCGATCAGGATGGTGAACACCGCCGCGGTGGTGCGCAGGGATTCGACCAGGCAGCGCCAGAAGTCCGTGCGCGAGAGCTTGCGCCGCGCCACCGCGATGATGAAGGCGCCGGCGGCGCCCATGCCGGCGGCTTCAGTGGCGGTGAACATCCCGGCATAAAGGCCGCCGATGATGAAGACGAACAGCAGGATCACGGCCCAGACGTCGCGCAGCGCCGCCTTGCGCTCCGCCCAGCTATGGCGCGGCGTCTTGGGCAGGTAGCCGGGGCGCACGAAGGCGATGATGTTGATGGTGACCACGTACATGCACACGGCCAGGATGCCCGGGATGATGCCGGCGATGAACAGCTTGCCGATATCCTGCTCGGTGATCAGCCCATAGACCGCGAACACCGTGGAGGGCGGAATCATGATGCCGAGCGAGCCGCCGGCGGCGATCACGCCGGTGGCGAAGCTCTGCGAATAGCCGTATTTGCGCATCTCCGGATAGGCGACCTTGGAGAAGGTGGCGGCGGTGGCGACGGAGGAGCCGCAGATGGCGGCAAAGCCGCCGCAGGCGGCGATGGTGGCGACGCCCAGCCCGCCGCGCAGGTGGCCGAGGAAGGTGTTGGAGGCGCGGAACAGTTCGCGGCTCATGCCGGAGGCGGAGGCGAAGGCGCCCATGAGCAGGAAGAGGGGGATGACGGCGAACTCGGCGTCGGTGGCGGTGCGGATCGGCGACTGCGACAGGATCTTCAGCGCCGGCGTGATATCGCCGATCATGTAGCCGAAGCCGAGCACGCCCACCGTGCCCATGGAGATGCCCACCGGCACGCGCAGCATCATCAGCGCGAAGAGCGACAGGAACCCCGTGACGGCGACGGCATCGGTACTCATGCCCGCCTCACTCGACCGACTGGCTCTGCGGATAGCGCGTGAGCTTCTGCGGCCAGAACACCAGCCGCAGCGTGCGCAGCACCAGCAGGAACACCGCCGCCGCCAGCCCGATCCAGGCGACGAAGTAATAGATCCAGACCGGCTCGCGCAGGTCGAAGGTGCCGGTGCCGGCGGCGCGGATGTCGATCACCTTCTCGGCGAACATCCAGGTAAAGGCGGTCATGCCGACGAGCGTGATCAGCGCCGAGAACACGTCCATGGCGCGCTGCGCCAAGGGCGGCGCCGCGCTCCACAGGAGGTCGACGGTGATGTGATCGCCGCGATAGCTCGCCACCGCCATGCCCCAGAAGATCAGGATGCCGAGCAGCAGGCGGGTGATGTCGTAGGAATCGGGGATCGCCCAGGAAAAGAAATAGCGCAGGATCACCGACACGAAGGTCAGCAAGGTGACGATGGCGAGAAACCCCGCCGCCGTCAGCTCGATCAGGTCGATAAAGCGATCGACGGGGCTGCGGCCAGGCGGTGCGTCATCTTCCATCACGCCAAATTCCGTTCGCGTCGACCTAACCGCTGATCCCGCGGCAAGCGGGATCAGCCGAGCTTAAGATGAGCGCCGCCGCCGCTGCATTCCCCGCGCGCCGACCAGCCGCAGGCTGGACGCGCGCGCGGGGACGAGCGGAGGTGCCCTTCAATCGCCCGCGTTCTCTTTCTTCAGGTCCGCCTTGAGTTCGGCCAGCGCCTTGGCGGGATCGATGCCGGTCTTCTTGGCCTGCGCCTCCCATTTGGCGGTCAAGGGAGCGGCAGCCTTGCGCCAGAGCTCGACCTGGGCCGGCGTGAGCTTATAGACGTCCTGGCCGGCCTCGGCCTTGATCTTGGCGATGCCGTTATGCTCGAAGTCCGCCCAGGGCGAGGCGATCTTCAGCGCCCACTGGCTGGTGCAGTGATCGTCGATCACCTTCTTCTGCTTGGCGTCCATCTGGTTGTACTTGGCCTTGTTGAACACCAGCGCGAAGGTCGTCGTGTAGAACGGCAGCTCCATGTGATACTTGGTCACCTTGTCGATGCCGAACAGCACGACCGAGCCCCACGGGAACGTCACGCCGTCGGCGACGTGACGGGCGAGCACGTCGCGCACTTCCGGCGCCGAGGCCTGCACATTGGTGCCGCCCAGCAGCCGCACGAATTCGGCGATGGTGCCCTGCGCCGGGCGGATCTTCAGGCCCTTGATGTCGGCCGGCACCTCGACCTTCTTGTCGACCATGTGCAACGCGCCCGGGTCATGCACGAAGGCGAGGCAGAACTTGACGTCCTTCATCTCCTTGGCGGCGTATTTGCGATACCATTCGTCGAGCGCGACCGAGCCGCCCTTGGCGTTCGACATCAGGAACGGCAGCTCGCCGGCCGCGATGATGGGGAAGCGGCCCGGGGTATAGCCGGGGTTGATGAAAGTCATGTCGGCAATGCCGTCGCGTGCCATGTCGTAATGGTCGAAGGCCTTGCCGAGCTGCTGCGACGGGTAGACCTTGTAGTGGATGGTTCCGCCGGAATCCTTCTCCACCGAGGCACCCCATCCTTCGAGCGCCTTCTGCAGCGGATGGGACGGGGGGACCCAGTGCGAAATCTTGAGGTCGAAGGTCTTTTCCGCCGCCAGTGCGCCAGTACCTCCGCCTAACAGCAGAGCCAGGGCGGCAGCAGCGTAGACAGGAGCCGCGAAACGGGTTTTCATATTTTCCTCCCTCGGTTATGCCTTGGCCGTTGCCAGGCCAAGTTTTGCATAATTGAGCCGGAACTTGACCCGAATGTAAAGTTTGTTTGATCCCAAACTAAATGGCGCTGGCAACGGGGGCCGAGGTGCGTGGGGGGCTTGACGCGGTGAGTGGGAGTAATGGGCCGGGGCCATCTCGGCGCGCGCGAAGCGGCGAAAGCACTGCCGACTCGATAAAATATGGCCCGCTGGAGTACTGGATCGGCTTCAATCTACGCATGGCGCAGGAAGCCACATTCGAGGCCTTTTCGCGCCGCTCCCTGGAGATCGGCGAGAGCCCGGGACAATTCGCCACGCTCACCATCATTTCGCGCAATCCGGGCATCAGCCAGACCGAGCTCAGTCATGCCGCCGGCCGCGACAAGTCGAGCCTTACGCCGGTGGTGGAGGATCTGGTGCGCCGCGGACTGGTCGAGCGCAAGCGCGTGGACAGCGACCGGCGCGCCTACCAGCTCAATTTGACACCGGATGGCAAGAAGACGCTGACCCAGCTCACCCGCTGCGCCCGGCGGCACGAGCGCAATCTCGACCGCATCATCGGCCTGCGCGACCGCAAGCGCTTCCTGGCGCTGTTGAAGAAGATCGCGACGGAGATTGAGTAGACGTTTGCTGTCGTCCCCGCGAAAGCGGGGACCCAGTAACCCAGGTGCGTCCGCATCATAAAGGCTGAGGTTACTGGGTCCCGGGTCTCGCTTCGCTTGCGCTTGCTCGCCCGGGACGACAGTCATTGACCCTAGCTTCTCCCGCGCCGCCTCGGGGCACGGCCAGCGCCTGCGCTTTCGTCACGCTCGCCGCGTTACGGGCTGCGCCGACGCAATTCCGTGCACCCGTTCTACGTTCGAAAACGGCACGGCTTAATCAATCGCGCCGCCTTGCCGGTATCTGCGTTGGGTCTGTTCGACGCTGCAATGCAGACGTCGGATGTTTCACGGTGCATGGTATAGATTGGCCAGAAGCGGAAGCGGGCACTCTTGCTGCATTGCGCAAATTGTCGACACGAACGCGGGCTGTCGGTCGCCAGCGCCCCGGCCTCAAATGTGCTCGCATCTGGTCGCTTTAGGGGCCTTGGGACTCCAGGTAGGCTGCAAGCGAGATCATGTCGTCCTCGCTAAAGTTGGCGACTACCGGCTTCATCAATTCGACCGTCGCTCCCTTACGCTTTCCCCTCTTCATGTCGTTGAGTTGACGGAATACATAAGTAGCCGTGAGGCCAACGATACCCGGCACTTCTCCGAGGCCCTTGAGGTTCGGACCATGACAGCTCGCGCAGACCGGCGATTTGCCGTCGCCGACGGTCGCTAACGCTTTACCCTTGGCGATACTGCCGATGGGGACGTAATCGATGAAGCCCGACTTTGGATCTTTTGCCGTCGCTCTTGCGGCATCCTTCGGCAGCACGATGATACGTTGGCCGATCGGCTCGCGAGCGTTCCCTCCTTTGGATAAGCGCATTCCGCCCGCCCCGACATAACTCACCGGCACAGTATCGGTCTCAATCACTTCGTTGAAGCCGACCCTGGGCCTCAGCGCCGAAAAGTAATCCGCCGCCGCCTTTACATCGGGCTCCGGGAGCGCTTTCGCAATCGCGTCCATGACGCCCGCTCGAACCCCGGTACGGTCTCCTCGCTTAAACGCCTCCATCTGCTGCACGATGTATGCGGCCGGCAATCCGGCGAGACCAGATGACTCCGGATGGCCTTCGCCCGACGGCAAATGGCATGCCGCGCAGGCAAACCCCGCCGGTTTCGGCACGCCGTGCGCCACGACCCGCGGCATTGGCGGATGCATGTTCGGGTACCAGTCGGGCGGATTGTGTAAATTGTTGATCTGCGCCTGCGTGTATTCTTTCGTGCTGCCGGGAAGCCGGCGCATGGTGGTGTTGTCCGCTGGCTTGGGCGGCGGCGTGAGCGGATATGCCCAATCCAGACTCTCCGCTGCAATTGAAGACGCATTCCACGTCGTGAGGCTCAAAGCGAGGCAGACAAGGAGAGCCATCGCATGCTTATGGTTCAGACTCATCATTTTCTCCCAACACATCCTCATAGCTGCGCAGCAGCGGTCGATCGTCTGAAAAAATTCATTTCCGCACGCGGCACCAATTCGCCCTCGCCCCGATCCGTCGGCATGGATTCGATCGACCTCCGCAACCGCCTACCGAGGCAGATAGCAGCCTGAATGCCTCCCGCGCGCCGACGCGCCATACGGCACTCCTGCAACTGCAAACGACAAGCACAAGGCTACCTTGCAGACGCGGAAGGGTTTTGGAAAAGATTGCGCATAAAACGACGTAAACGAATTTCGATAGAGATCCTTAGATAATCGCAGGTTCGGCGGATGGGCTTGAACTGCCGTTTCGCCAAGATAACAAGTCAGCGTTTGGGCTAGCGCGCGCCGAGAGACTTGCCTCCGCTAGGGTGGGCAGGCGAGTGCGCAGGCGTATGAGGCCGCAGCTCAACATGCCGGTAATGCAACGGGAAGATTACCAGACCCCGCGCTCTCTCGTAGTGGCCGAGATGGGCCAGGCCGCGATATGCCCGGACATCCGCGTCGAGTCCGCTCTCCTTCACACCGCTGACGCCCGGTAATCGCAACACGTGAAGAAGATCACCGCAGAAATTGAGTTGACGTTTGCTGTCGTCCCGCGAAAGCGGGGACCCACTAACCCAGGTGCGCCCGCATCATAAAGGCTGAGGTTACTGGGTCCCGGGTCTCGCTTCGCTTGCGCTTGCTAGCCCGGGACGACAGTCATTGGCCGAACTTCTCCAGCACCGTCTGCGGCACCGCATGCGATTTGATGCCGCCGGTCACGTCGTCACGCACCACCCAGACCCGCGTCTCCGCGCATTCGACGCATGGGTCGCCGTGCAGGATCACCTTGTGCTCGACGTCGAAGCTGGCGCGCCCGAAGCTGATCGCGCTCTCGATCATCACGTCATCGCCGAAGCGGGTCGGCTTGAGGAAACGCGCGCGCGTCTTCACCAGCGGATAGCCGGCAAAATCGAATTCCTTGAACTGCTTGATCTTGGTCATGCCGAGCGCGCGCTCGAACAGCATCGCGACCGATGCGTCGAACATCGCGAAATAGCGCGGGTAGAAGATGATGCCGGCGGGGTCGCAATCGCCCCATTCGATGCGCACGTGACGCGTGTTGCGCAAGGCCGCCACGTGGCCCGCCTCGTAGGCGCGCGTGGCGACCGGCGTGGGCTCGAACAGCGATGTCCAGTCGACCGGGATCATGTGTCAGCGCGGCGCCATGCGCAGGGCGCCGTCGAGGCGGATCACCTCGCCGTTGAGATAGCCGTTGTGGATGCAATGCATCACCAGCGCGGCATATTCGCTGGGGCTGCCGAGCCGCTTGGGAAACGGCACCGAGGCGCCGAGCGAATCCTGCACCTCCTGCGGCAGCATCTTCAGCATCGGCGTGCCGAAGATGCCGGGCGCGATGGCCAGCACACGGATGCCGAACTGGGCGAATTCACGCGCCGCCGGCATGGTCAGCGCGGCGACACCGCCCTTGGAGGAGGCATAGGCGGCTTGGCCGACCTGGCCTTCGTAGGCGGCGACCGAGGCGGTGGAGACGATGACGCCGCGCTCGCCGTCGGCGAGCGGCGCGACCGCCTGCATGGCGGCGGCGACGAGCCGCATCATGTTGAAACTACCGATCAGGTTGATGCGGATGACGCGCTCAAAATCGGCGAGCGGCATCGGCCCGTCGCGGCCGACGATGCGCTTGGCCGGGCCGATGCCGGCGCAATTGACCAGGATGCGCGCCGGCCCATGGTCGGCGGCGGCCTGCTTGACCGCGGCCTCCGCGCTCGCCGCGTCGGCCACGTCGCAATGAACGGCAATGCCATTGACGTCGATCGCCACCTCGGCGGCCGCCTTGGCGTTGACGTCGAAGATCGCCACCTTGGCGCCGGCCGCCGCCAGCGTGCGCGCGGTTGCGGCGCCCAGACCGGAGGCGCCTCCGGTGACGATGGCGGCTTGTCCTTTGACTTCCATGTCTCTTCTCCTGCCGTCATGCGCGGGCTCGACCCGCGCATCCATCCATTCGCGCGAAGATGGATTGCCGGGTCTCGCCGCGGCGCGGCGGCCCGGCAATGACAATCTAATTCCTACTGCCCACCTCGGTATTCTCGATCAGCAGCGCGATGCCTTGGCCGCCGCCGATACAGGCGGAAGCGATACCATAACGCAAGCCCTTGCGCTTGAGCTCGCGCGCCAGCGTCAGCGTCAGCCGCACGCCTGTGGCGCCGAGCGGATGGCCGATGGCGATGGCGCCGCCATTGACGTTGAGCTTCGCCTCATCGAGGCCCAATTCGCGCGCGCAGGCCATGACCTGGGCGGCAAAGGCCTCGTTGATCTCGAGGCGGTCGATGTCGGCGAGCGTCAGCCCCGCGCGCTCCAGCACGGCGCGGATCGCCGGCACCGGGCCGATGCCCATGATCGCCGGCGGCACGCCGACCGCGGCGCTCGCCAGGATGCGCGCCAGCGGCGGCTTGCCCAGGCGTTGCGCATAATCGGCGCTGCCGACCAGGATGGCGGCGGCGCCATCGACGATGCCGGAGGAATTGCCGCCGGTCTGCACGCCGCCGAAGGCCGGCTTGATCTTGGCGAGCTCATCGACCGACGAGGGCCGGATATGGGTGTCGGCGGTCAATTCTCCTTTGACCTTGATGGCGCGCGGCTTGAGGCCGTCGGCTTCGAAGCGCTCGCTTGCAACGGCCACGATCTCGCCGGCGAGAAAGCCGTCGGTTTGTGCTTTGACCGCGCGGGCGAAGGAGCGCGAGGCGAAAGCGTCCACCTCGGGGCGGGTGATCTGATACTGCCGCGCCAGGTTCTCGGCGGTGTCGCCCATGGTGAGGTCGGGGCCGGTGTCGCGCAGCGCCTCCCAGAGAAAGTCCTTGAACTCGATCTGGCCCAGGCGGAAGCCGCCGCGATGGGTATAGGCCGCCACCGGGTTACGGCTCATGCTTTCGGTGCCGACGCAGAGCGCAAGCTCGACGCGGCCAAGCGAGACCGCGTCGGAGGCTTGCGCCAACGCCTCGATGCCGGTGCCGCAGACCCGCTGCACCATGTGCGCCGGCACTTGCTCCGGCACGCCGGAATAGAGCCCGACATGGCGCGGCAGCACATAGGCGTCGAAGCTTGCCTGCGCCATCGAGCCGGCGATGACGGTGCCGACATCGGCGGGCTTGGCGCCGCTCTTTTCGAACGCCGCGCGTGCCACCTTGATGCCGAGATCGATCGGCGAAACCAGCGCCAGCGCGCCGTTGTAATCGGCAAAAGGCGTGCGCGCGCCGTCGATCAGCCAGGCATCGTCATAGCTCACACCGGGTTGATGGGTCTTGGGCGTGGACATGGGGTTCTACTCCTCTGCCGCCAACGTGCGCGGCGACGGTGGTTCGGCATAAAGCTCCTCGACCAGCGCGGCGCGGTGGCTCAACACCGCACGCTGGTTGATCGAGCCCTTGTCGGTCATCTCGCCCACATCGAGCGAGGGCGGCGCCTCGAGCAGCAGCGCGCGCGCGACCCGGTTGGACGAGCCGGTGGCCTCACGCGCCAGCACATTGAGCCGCTCGGCAAACAGCGCGCGCACGCGGGCATCGGAAAGCACCGCGTCGGGCGGCGCGTCGGCGGCCAGATCGGGCGCCAGCGTGCGGCAGGCGGCCAGATCGGGGAACACCAGCGCGCCGACATAATCGCGGTCGGCGCTGGCCAGCACCACGTCGCGCACATACGGCGCGAAGCGATCGATGAAGGCTGCGCGCAAGGGGCCGACGCTCGCCCAGGTGCCGGTGGACAGCTTGAAGTCCTCGGCGATGCGACCGTCGAACAGCAGGCCCTGGTTGAGATCGGCCGGATCGGCAAGTTTGAAGGCGTCGCCCAGGCGGTAGAAGCCTTCCTCGTCGAAAGCCTTGGCGGTGAATTCCGGCTGCCGCCAATAGCCGGGCGTAATGTTGGGGCCGCGCACGCGCGCTTCCAGCTTGCCCTCGTTGGGTACGAGCTTCAGCTCCATGCCGGCGGCGGGCAGGCCCATATTGGCGGCATTGTCAGCGTGCCAGGTGCGCGCCAGGGCAAAGGGCGCGGTTTCGGTCGAGCCGAAACCGGTGAGGAACAAGATGCGCTCGCCGCAGGTCGCGACCGCGAGCTCCTGGATCTCGTCGAACACGTGCTGGGCGATGCCGGCGCCGGCGAACCAGAACACCTTCAGCCGCGAGAAGAAATTGCGGCGCAGCTCCGCGTCGGCGCGCAGATAGGGCAGCAGCGCTTCGTAACCCTTGGGCACCGTGAAGTACCAGGTCGGCGCCACCTCGCGCAGGTTGCGCACGGTCTCTTCGATGGCGCCGGGCAGCGGCTTGCCTTCGTCGATGTAGAAGGTGCCGCCATTGTAGAGCACCAGGCCGACGTCGTGATTGCCGCCGGCGGTGTGATGCCAGGGCGCCCAGTCGACGATGACCGGCGGCTCGTCGGCGAAATAGGTGAGCGCCTGGCGGATCATCACCTGGTTGGCGCACCACATGCGCTGGGTGTTGATCACGCATTTGGGGATGCCGGTCGAGCCGGAGGTGAACAGGAACTTGGCGATGGTGTCGGCGCCGACCGCATCATGCGCGGCATCGACCATGCGACTCGGCACGTCGCGCTTGAGATCGGCAAACGGCGTGCTCGCCCGGTTGCGCAGCGGGTTGCGCGTGAACACCAGCTCGACATCCTCGGGCACCGTCGCTGCGATCGCCTTCGCGAACATGTCGCCGTCGGCGGCAAAGACCATGCCGGGCGTGATCAAGCGCATGATCGCGCTGAGCTTACCGAAATCGCTCGACATCAGCGAATAGGCCGGCGAGATCGGCGCATGCGGGATGCCGACATAGAGCGCGGCAAGCCCGAGGAGCGCGTGCTCGATATCGTTGCCGGAGAGAATGGCGATCGGCCGCTCGGCGGAGAGATTGCGCCGCAGCAGCGCCTCGCCGATGGTGCGGGCCTGCGCGAGCGCCTCGGCATAAGTAACGGTGCGCCAGCCGCCGGCGCCGTCGCGCTGGGCAAGAAAGGCACGCTCGGGCGTATGCCGCGCCCAATATTCCAGCCGTTCGGTCAGCTTGGCGGGATAGGCGCCGAGCTCTTGCGGCGAGCGCAGGTGGATGCTGCCGTCGGCGCGCCGCGCGGCGACGACGGCCTGCGGGCCGACCGCGACCTTGCGGATGCCGGCCGGCATGGCGCGCTCACGTGTCTTTTCCGCCGTCATAATCCGATCACGTCCGCCGGCAGCGGCTCGGCATAAAGCAGTTCGACCAGCGCGGCGCGGCTGGCCAGCACCGCGCGCTGGTTGATCGAGCCCTTGTCGGTTGCCTCGCTCTTGTCCATCGACGGCGGCTCGGTCATCAGGATGACGCGCTCAATATGGCGCGAGGAGGCGCGGCTTTCGGCAGCACGCCGCGCCAACCGTTCGGTGAAAATGGCGCGCACGTTTTCATGCGCCACGATCTCGGCCGGGCTTGCCTCAGCATTGAGCCCGGCGAGCTTGCGGCAGGCTTCCATCTCGGGGAACACCAGCGCGCCGATGTAATCGCGATTGACGCCGGCCAGCACCACGTCGCGCACATAGGGCGCGAATTCGTCGATGAACTGCGCGCGCAAGGGGCCGACGCTGACCCAGGTGCCCGTCGCCAGCTTGTAATCCTCGGCGATGCGGCCGTCGAACAACAGGCCCTTCTGCGGATCGTCCGGGTCGGCGAATTTCAACGCATCGCCGATCTTATAGAAGCCCTCCTCGTCGAACGCGGCGCGCGTGAGCGCGTCCTGCCGCCAATAGCCGGGCATGATATTGGGCCCGCGCAGGCGCGCCTCGAGCTTGCCCTCGTTCGGCACCAGCTTGAGCTCGACGCCCGGACACGGCAGCCCGATATTGCCGGCCTTCGCGAAGTCCCAGGAGCAGGCGAGCGCCAGCGGCGAGGTCTCGGTCGAGCCGAGCGAGGACAGAAAGATGATGCGCTCGCCGGTGGTGGAGACGGCCAGCTCGGTGAGATCGTCCCAGGTGGTCTGGTTGAGACCGGCGGCGGCATAGAACAGCACCTTGAGGCGGGAAAAGAAGTTCTTGCGCAGCACTTCGTCGGCCCGCAGATACGGCACAAGCGCCTCGTAGCCTTTGGGTACGTTGAAATAGATGTTCGGCGCGACGTCGCGCAGATTGCGCGCGGTCTTCGGCGCGCCGAGCGGCGTCGGGTTGCCATCGTCGATATAGAGCGAGCCGCCGTTGACCAGGATCATGTTGAAGTTGTGATTGGCGCCGAAGGTGTGGCTCCAGGGCAGCCAGTCGACCACCACCGGGGGCTCCTCGGCGACGAAGACGAAGTCGGCGGCGACCATGGATTGGTTCGAGCACAGCATGCGCTGGGTGTTGATGACGCCCTTGGGCTGACCGGTCGAGCCCGAGGTGAAGAGGAATTTGGCGATGGTGTCGGGCGTCACGCGCGCGCGCGCCGCAGCCACGCCAGCCGCATCTTCATCGCCGATCAGGTCGGCAAACAGCGTCGCCTTGCGGTCGGCCGGCGGATTGCGCGTCACTGCCAGCTCGGCATCGTCCGGCATCGCCGCCGCGATGGCGCGGCCGAAGGCACTGCCGTCGCTGGCGAAGACAAGGCCGGGTGTGAGCAGCTTCAGGATCGCGCGCAGTTTGCCGAAGTCGCTCGACATCAGCGAATAGGCCGGCGAGATCGGCGCATAGGGGATGCCGACATGCATGGCGGCAAGGCCGATCAGCGCCTGCTCGATGTCGTTGCCGGAGAGCACGGCGATCGGCCGCTCGGGAGACAGCCCGCGGCGCAATAGCGCGGCGGCGATGCGCTTCACCGTGTCGAAGACCTGCGCATAGCCGAGCCGTCGCCACTCGCCGTTCAAGTCGCGCTGGGCGAGGAACACGCGTTCCGGCGCTTCGACGGCCCAGCGCTCCAGCGGCTCGCTCAGCGTGCGGTGATAAGGCGGCAGCGGCTGGCTGGCGCGCATATCGATAGTGCCGTCGGGACGGCGCGTGATGACGGCGTCCGGCGCGCCCAGACGTACCGGGCGCAACGGCGCCGCACCGGCCGGCGCGGCCATGCGGGTAAGCCTCGGCATTTCGTCCCTAACGTCGTATTGTTGTCCTGGACAACAATACGATGGTCTGGCGTCCGGCTTCAAGAGTGACGCATTTTCGGGGAAAAATGCGGTAGTCGTAAGAGGGGCGAGGCTTTGCGTGGACCCAGGGACCCGGATCATGCCGCCAAATGCGCCCGCGCAGCCGCTTCCAGCCGGCCGTCAGGCGGGAATGGGCCTGGTGGCCGCCGCGCTCGTGGTATCGCTGCTCTGGACCTGCGGCTCTGCCGCCGCCGCTGATGGCGATCTGGCCGTTCCTCCTGCCACCTATCCCAAGCTGACGGCGCATGCAGCGTCGGCCGAGGCCTTCGTGCCGGCCGGATGGAAGCTCGAAAGCAAACGATCGGGCGATTTGAACGGAGACGGCCGCACCGACATCGTGCTGGTGCTGCGCGGCGACAGCCCGAGCCATGTCGTCGATGCCCGTGGGCACGGCGGGCCGGAACGCTACGACACCAATCCGCGCATTCTCGCCGTAGCATTCGCCAACGCGCGGGGTGGCTACGACCTCGCGCTCGAAAACCATACGCTCATCGCGCGGACGACCGAGCCTTCCACCCAGGATCCACTCGATCCCGACGGCGTTCAGGCGGGTGGGGTCGAGATCAAGAACGGCACGCTGCGGGTGACGCTCGGCTATTTCGGCGGCAGCATGGGGCACGCGACTTACACGTTCCGGTTCCAGAACGGCGGCTTCACGATGATCGGCTTTGACCGCGTCGACGTAAATCGCACCGCGGGAACGATCACCCAGGTGAGCGCCAACTATTCGACGCGGCGAATGAAGCGCAGCGCCGGCAAGATCTCGGATGACGCCGAAAAGGTGACCTGGACGAAGTTGCCGGCAAAGCCGTTGCTGACGCTGGATCGGGTCGGCGACGGCCTGGAATTTCAGCCGTAGCCCGCACTGATTTCCTCGATCGCCCAGGCCGATCCGGAGGCCAAGGTGCGGCTGCGGGACTTCCTGGAGAAGCGCGGGCGGTGGCACGTTCGCCGCGCACGCGGCATTCGCCGCTCCGACAACTGTTCAGTGCTCGCGGGAATCTTTGACATTCAGCACCACAGCCATGGCCGTATCGCCCGCGGCGCAGCCGGTGAACAAACCGTTGCCGCCACCGCGTAGCGCGAGCTCTTCGATCAACTCTATCACGCTGCGCATCCCCGTTGGCCCCTGGGGATGCCCGAAAATCAGCGATGAGCCGTAGTTGTTCATTCTTTCGACCGGAAAGCCGGTGTCGCGCGCGAACACGATGTCATTCACGGCGAACGGGTTGTGAGTTTTCACGGCGTCGATGTCTTTGATTTCGAGACCGGCCGCTTTAAGCGCCCTGCGCGCAGCCGGCACCGGCGCCATCGGCATGTGCCCCTTCTCGACGCGCGCGTGACCGAAGCCCAGGAGCTCGACTGCGATAAACTTATCCTGGGCCAGCTCGGCAGCGCGCGCCTTTGTCGTCACGACCATGCCGGCATTGCCGTCGGCGGGATGGGTTTGGCCGCCGAAGGTAACGGTGCCGTTCGGCTTCACCGGTTTCAGCTTGGCCAGATTTTCATGCGTAATTCCGAACACGCCTTCATCGCCGGCGAGCGTGCCCGTGGCTTTGCGGAAATTTGCGTCGGTAATCGGCACCTCGACCATGTAGCGGCGTTGAAAAGCGCGCTCGTCGGCGAGCGCGTCTTGATATTGCTCGTAGCGCCGCAGCACGACGGCATGCTGCTCGGCCGTGGTAATCTGATAACGCATGGCGACGTTTTCGGCGGTGTCGATCATGGCGTTCATGGCGAAAGGATCGTTGCTGAAATTATCGAGCACCCACGCCTCGGTGAGACTTGTGCCTCCCGGACCGGTGGGATTGGGATAAACGAGCGTAGCGCCATTCGAACAGCGATCCGCGGTCACCGTGAGCGCGCAGTCCGCCGATCCCTGTCCGACCTCGTCCGCCGCCATCTGCAAGACACGCACGCTCGTGGCGCACGCCTGGCTCACGGTGGGGCCCGGCACGTTGGGAATTCCAATCATCCCCGTCACCCATGGCAGACCGTAAAAGCTGCTCGGCTGAGGATTCGTGATCCCGAGAATTCCGAGGTCGATCGCCTCCATGGGGAACTTCTTGGCCGTCAGCGTATCGCGCGCGACGTTGGCGGCGAGCTTCATGCTGTGAAGATGACCCAACGAGCCCTGCCACTTTGCGAAGGGCGTGGACCAATACGCGCCGTACGGAATATACGCGTTGCTCATCGGCGCACCTCTCAATTGGCGCTCTGTTCGGCCTGCCATTGACCGAACGAAGATCCAGCCTTAGCCAGCTTTTCTAACAATGCGGCAGGTTGCCAGTATTGCGAATCGAGCGAGCGCTGGAATTCAAGAATGCGGCCATAGATCTTCTTGAGGCCGACGGTATCGGCGTAGAACATGGGTCCGCCGCGGTAGCGCGGAAATCCGTACCCCGATGTGTAGACGACGTCGATGTCGCTGGCGCGAAAGGCGATGCCTTCCTCCAGCACCCGTGCACCTTCATTGATTAATGCGTAGAGACAGCGTTCGCGAATTTCCTCGGCACTCGGCTTGCGTTGCGGCACGCCGAGACGACCGCCTTCGGCATGAAGCAATGCGATAACTTCCTGATCGACGACGCGTTTGCCGTTCTCGTATCGGTAGTAGCCGCGCCCGGCTTTCTGCCCGAGCCAGCCGCGCTCGGTCAGCATTGCCGACGGCCGATAGAAGGTGGGGTCGTTGTGAAAGGCGTCGCCGCGCGCCACGCGCGTGAGATGGCCGACGTCGACCCCGGCCATGTCGAAGACGGCAAGGATGCCCATCGCCATACCGAACTCTTCCAGTGCCGAATCCACCTCTTCCGGCGTCGCACCCTCCAGGACGCAATGCTCGGCCTCTCGCGCATAGGGATCCATCATGCGGTTGCCGATGAAGCCGTAACAAACCTGCGCCACGACTCCGACCTTGCGCAGTTTTTTGGCCATCTCCAGCGCCGTCACCAATACGTCATCGGCCGTCTTTTTAGTCTGCACGATCTCAAGCAGCCGCATGACATTCGCCGGACTGAAGAAGTGAAGGCCGACCACGTCCTGTGGCCGCTTCGTAACCGCGGCAATCGCGTCGATGTCGAGCGTCGAGGTATTGGTGCTGATAATCGCGCCTGGCTTGGCAATTTGGTCGAGTTTGGCAAAGATCTCCTTTTTCAACTCCATATTCTCGAACACCGCCTCGATGATGAGATCGGCGTTTGAAATCGCGTCATAACCGAGCGCAAGCGTGATCAGCTTCATGCGCGCGTCCATCTTATCGGCAGTGAGACTGCCGCGCGAAACGGATCGCTCGTAGTTCTTGCTGATCGTGGCGCGGCCGCGGTCGAGCGCCTCTTGGTTGGCGTCAATTATGGTCACGGGCAAGCCGGCATTGGCGAATGCCATGGCGATGCCGCCGCCCATGGTGCCGGCGCCGATGATGCCGATACGCTCGACCGGCCGCGGCGTCACGCTGGGAGAAAGACCGGGAATCTTGCGCACCTCGCGCTCGGCGAAGAACAGATGTCGCAACGCGCGCGATTCGGTCGCCTGTTCCAGGCTCCCGCTCACCGCCTTTTCGACTTCCAACCCTTCGTCGAACGGCTTTTCGGCCGCGGCTTGCAATGCCTCGAGCAGCTTGATCGGAGACTGGCGGTTGCGCATGGTCTTAGCCACTTGCGCGCGCTTGGCCGTCAGCGTTTCCGCGACTTTTTCCGCGCCGACGACCGGCCGTTCGCGCGTCTTGCGCGGCCCTTTGCCGGCGGCGACAAGCTCTTTCGCATAGGCCAAGGCGCCTTCGATGACCTCGCCCTTGACCACCCGATCGACCAGACCCAGTTCCTTCGCCTGGGTTGCGTTCAATGGCCGGCCGGAGAGCATCATGTCCGCGGCTGCCTCGAACGGAATCAGGCGCGGCATTCGCTGCGTACCACCCGCGCCAGGGATGATGCCGAGTGAAAGCTCGGGCAATCCTAGAGAGGCCCCTTCGGCGGCAACGCGATAGTGGCAGGCAAGCGCGACTTCCGTACCGGCCCCGAGCGCGGTCCCGTGAAGCGCGGCGATCACGGGCACCGGGGAGTCTTCGATAAGACGGAAAACTTCGTGATAGCCGGGCTTTTGAACCCCTGTGTCGAATTCCTTGATGTCGGCGCCGGCGATGAAGGTCCGGCCGGCGCAGGCGAGCACGATCGCCTTGACGTCGGGGTTTGTGCGCGCTTCGGAAAATGCCCGCCAAAGACCCGCGCGGACGCTTTGGTCCATTGCGTTGACTGGAGGCTTGTCGACGCGCACCACTGCGATGCCATCGTCCAAACTCGTGCTAACCACCTCGCCCATTCGATGGCTCCCTTAATTTCCCAATGAGGTACCAGTAGCGCCGCGCGTTGATTCAGCCCCGCGATGTGCTGGAAAATCGTGCCGACGGGCTAGAGGACATCCAGTGACGATCTTGGCGACGTCAAAGAATGTTGTCATTGACAACAATCAGGGTCAAGCAAGTTGTGCTAAGAAAAACCCGCCGGAAGCGAACTCAGCGAGCGTCCATGAAGCGTCGACGACCAGGTACGAGCGTGGCGAAGGCCAATGGCCGCATGGTGGCGGTACAGGAAGAAAAACTTAGCTTGGGCCAGCTCGATCGTCATCTCGGGTATTTCCTGCGCCGCCTGCAGATCAGGGTGTTCCAGGACTTCATCCAGAAGCTGAACACCTTCAAGGTGCGTCCGGCGCAGTATTCCGTCCTGCTCATCATCGAGGCCAATCCGGGCCGTTCGCAGGCGGCGATAGGCCAGGCGCTTGGCATCGAGCGGGCGCGTCTCTCCCGCCTGCTGCAGGAGTTGGAACGGCGCAAATGGATCGCCCGGCTGACCTCCGGCAGCGATGCGCGCTCGCGTTGCCTGCATCTGACCGCGACCGGCGAAAAGGTTCTGGCCGAAATGAAGAGCCTCGCCGAACAACACGAAGCCCTGCTCGCCGACCATCTCGGACGCAAGCGGCATACGCAGCTGATGGACTCGCTGCGGGATTTCGGCTGACCGACGAAAGTCAGGTTACTTCATACACATCAAGCCGCACGGCGCGCGCCTCCCGCTCGCCGCGGGCAATGGCCAGGATGCGGTTGAGCCAGTCGCAGGCCGGATCGGCGGTCTCGAACCGCATCAAAGTGCGGAAATAATACTGCGCCGGGTCGACCTTATCGCCGCGCGCCAGCGCCGCCAGCACCTCGGCCGGCCCGTGCCGCAGCCCGTCGCTTGTCACCAGGATGCGCCCGCCGCTGTCGGTCTCGATGGTGTAGCGGGCCTGGATATCGGCGGCGCCATCGGCGCGGATGATCTGCCAATCGGCGCCACCGGGCAGGATGCGCCCATTGAGCTTTGGGCCCCGTACGGTGCCGCCGAGGATGCCGATGATGCGGCGCCCGCCATAGGGCGTGCGCCCAAGGTCCATGATCGCCTCGAGCTCCGCCGATATGGTGAAAATCGGTATATCGCTAACCATTGCCGTCATCGGTTGGGACCCCAACTAGGTGAATATGGCTATTTGACCCTGTCCCAGCGCCGCCGTAAATACGGACCCGCAAAACCGGTAACATTGTGCATGGCGCGAATTACCTCTCTCGCCGAAGCGATTCAAGAGACCGTCCGCGACGGCGACACCGTGGCGCTGGAGGGTTTTACCCATCTCATCCCGCATGCCGCGGGCCATGAGATCATCCGCCAGGGGCGAAAGCGCCTGACGCTGGTCCGCATGACACCGGACCTGATCTACGATCAGCTCATCGGCATGGGCTGCGTCGCCAAGCTCGTCTTTTCGTGGGGCGGCAATCCCGGCGTCGGCTCGCTGCATCGCTTCCGCGACGCGGTGGAGAACGGCTGGCCGCAGCCGCTGGCGCTTGAGGAGCATTCGCACGCCGCCATGGCCAACGCCTATGAGGCGGGCGCGGCCGGCCTGCCCTGCGCCGTCTTCCGCGGCTATATCGGCGGCGACCTGCCCAAGGTGAACGCCAAGATCAAGTACATCACCTGCCCCTTCACCGGCGAACAGCTGGCCGCTATCCCGGCGCATCGGCCCGACGTGGCGGTGATCCATGCGCAGCGCGCCGACAAGGCCGGCAACGTGATGATCGAGGGCGTGCTCGGCGTGCAGAAGGAAGCGGTCCTGGCGTCGAAGCGCTCGGTGGCGACCGTCGAGGAGATCGTCGATGAATTGCCCGAGCGCAGCCTCAACGCGGTGGTGCTGCCGACCTGGGCCGTCGGTTATGTGGCCAAGGTGCCGGGCGGCGCCTTCCCCTCCTATGCGCAGGGCTATTACCCGCGCAACAACAGCTTCTACAAGCAATGGGACGCCATCGCGCGCGAGCGCGAGAGCTTCCTCGCCTGGATGAAGGAGAACGTGCTCGACAAGGGCCCCGAAGCCTTCGCGCACTATGCGCGCAAGGCCGGCGCGGCGGAGTGAGGATGATGGCGAGGTTTTCGTTATCCCTCATTCCGGGGCGCGGGCGTAGCCCGCGAACCCGGAATCCGGAGCGACGTTTTCATGCCTGGCCCTGGATTCCGGGCCCTGCGCTTCGCGCCGTCCCGGAATGACGAGGTGATGAATGGCTGACTACACGCCCAACGAGATGATGACCATCGCGGCGGCGCGCGCCTTGAAGAACGACGACGTCTGCTTCGTCGGCATCGGCATGCCGTCGGCGGCGGCCAATCTCGCGCGCCTGACGCACACGCCGGACATCACGCTGATCTACGAATCCGGCACGCTCGCCACCAAGCCGGAGGTGCTGCCGCTGTCGATCGGCGACGGCGAACTGTGCGAGACAGCGCTCACCACCGTGGCGGTGCCTGAGATGTTTCGTTACTGGCTGCAGGGCGGCCGCATCAAGGTCGGTTTCCTCGGCGGCGCGCAGATCGACAAATACGCCAATCTCAACACCACCGTGGTCGGCGCCTATGACAAGCCGAAGGTCCGGCTGCCGGGCGGCGGCGGCGCGCCGGAGATCGCCACCTCGTGCGGCGAAATCTTCATCATCATGGCGCAGTCCAAGCGCGGCTTCGTCGACAAGCTCGATTTCGTCACCTCCATCGGCCACGTGACCGGCGGCGACAGCCGCGCCAAGCTCGGGGTCGCAACCAAGGGACCGACCAAGCTGATCACCGATCTGGCGTTGTTTGCGCCAGACCCGGAGACGAAGGAGATGACGGTCGTCTCCATCCATCCGGGCGTGACCCGCGAACAGATCGCGGAGAATACCGGCTGGGCTGTGAAGTTCGCCGCGAAGGTGGCGGAGACGCCGGCGCCGACCGCGCAGGAACTTCAAGTGCTGCGCGATTTGCAGGCGCGCACCGCGCGCGCGCATGCCGAGGCGGCGTGATGTATAATTCTCCGGTCATTCCGGGGGACGCGCGTCAGCCCGCGCCCGGACGGCGCAAGGCGACGACCCGGATGGCGCGACCCGGAATGACGAATAAAGAGGTTTGATCATGCGTGAAGTATTCATATGCGACGCCGTGCGCACGGCGGTCGGCCGCTATGGCGGGTCTCTCGCCAAGGTGCGCACCGACGATCTCGCCGCCGTGCCGATCCGCGCGCTGATGGCGCGCAACGCGAAGGCCGACTGGGAGAAGCTCGAGGAAGTCTATTTCGGCTGCGCCAACCAGGCCGGCGAGGACAATCGCAACGTCGCGCGCATGGCGCTCCTGCTCGCCGGCCTGCCGACGAGCGTGCCGGGCCTGACCATCAACCGGCTGTGCGCCTCCGGCATGGAGGCCATCGGCAGCGCCGCGCGCGCCATCCGCGCCGGCGAAATGGACTTCGCCATCGCTGGCGGCGTCGAATCGATGACGCGGGCGCCCTTCGTGCAGGGCAAGGCGCAGGAAGCCTTTTCGCGCAGCGCGGAAATCTACGACACCACTATCGGCTGGCGTTTCATCAATCCGCTTATGAAGAAGCAATACGGCGTCGACTCCATGCCGGATACGGCCGAGAACGTGGCCGAGGAATTCCAGGTCACCCGCGCCGACCAGGATGCATTCGCATTGAGGTCGCAGCAGCGCGCCGCCAAGGCGATCGCCTCGGGCTATTTCGCCGAGGAGATCGTGCCGGTGGAGATCGTCGGCCGCAAGGACACGGTGACGGTCGACACCGACGAGCATCCGCGCGAAACCTCGCTGGAGCAGCTCGCCAAGCTGAAGACGCCGTTCCGCAATCCCGGCACCGTGACCGCCGGCAACGCCTCCGGCGTCAATGACGGCGCCGCGGCGCTGATCGTCGCCTCGGAAGCGGCGGTGAAGGCGCACGGGCTGACCCCGCGTGCGCGCGTGCTCGGCATGGCCTCGGCCGGCGTGCCGCCGCGCATCATGGGCATCGGCCCGGTGCCCTCGACGCGCAAGCTGATGGCGCGGCTCGAGCACAAGATCACCGACTATGATGTGATCGAACTGAACGAGGCCTTCGCGGCGCAGTCGCTCGCCTGCCTGCGCCAGCTCGGGCTGCCGGACGACGCCGAGCAGGTCAATCCGCATGGCGGCGCCATCGCGCTCGGCCATCCGCTCGGCATGTCGGGAGCACGCATCACGCTCACCGTGGCGCATGCGCTGCAGAAGAACGGCGGCAAGCTTGGACTGGCCACCATGTGCGTGGGCGTCGGCCAGGGCGTGTCGCTGGCGCTGGCCAGGGTCTAAGCGGCGTACGGTCCCGAAAAGGGAGAACGGCTTTCGGGGCATCGTTGCGCGGAAAACCAGGGAAACGAAAACAAGGACAACAACAATGTCGCTCATTTACCCCAAGGAGAGTCTCGACGTCTTTCCCAAGCATTTGAGTCCGGGCTATCGCAGCACGATCAAGCGTTCGCCGTCGAAGCCGCTGATCGTGGTGCCGCACACGCTGTCGGAATTGACCGGCCCGGTCTACGGCCATGACGCCGTGCAGGAGGGCGACAACGACCTCACCAAGCAGCACAAAGGCGAGCCGCTGGGCGAGCGCATCATCGTGCACGGCCACGTGCTGGACGAGGACAAGCGCCCGGTGCCCGACACGCTGGTGGAAATCTGGCAGGCCAATGCCTGCGGCCGCTACGTGCACAATGTCGACCAGCATCCGGCGCCGCTCGATCCCAATTTCACCGGCGCCGGCCGCACCGTCACCGACAAGAAGGGCTATTACCGCTTCATCACCGTGAAGCCGGGCGCCTATCCATGGGGCAATCACCCCAATGCCTGGCGGCCGAACCACATCCACTTCTCGGTGTTCGGCCACTCGTTCCTGTCGCGGCTGGTCACCCAGATGTATTTCCCGGGCGACTACCTGTTTCCCTTCGATCCTATCTTCAATTCGGTCACCGATGAGAAGGCGCGCCAGCGCCTGGTCTGCCAATTCGACCTGGACAACACCATTCCGGACTGGGCGCTCTGCTTCCGCTTCGACATCGTGCTGCGCGGCCGCGAAGCGACGCCGCCGGATCCGGACAAGCACTGAACCTTTTGTCGTCATGCCCGGCTTTATGCCGGGCATCCACGTCTTAGCGCCGGTGCAAAAGACGTGGATGGCCGGGACAAGCCCGGCCACGCGGTCAAACACGAAACATGATGGATCAATTCCATGTCCGAAATCACCCCCTCGCAGACCGTCGGCCCGTTCTTCGCTTACGGGCTCACCCCGAACAATCGCTGCGATTGGAAGCCGAGCGACCTTTACGATTGGAAGGACACGGTCGGCACCAATCTGGTGACGCCCGACGCCTCCGGCACCCGCATCCGCATCGAGGGCTGCATCCGCGACGGCGACGGCGTTGCCATCCCTGACGCCATGATCGAGATCTGGCAGGCGGACGCGCAAGGCCGCTACGCCTCGCCGGGCGACACCCGCGCGCGGCCGAACGCGCAGTTCAAGGGCTTCGGCCGCTCGGCGACCGACAAGAACGGCGTCTTCGCCTTCGACACCGTCAAGCCCGGCTCCGTGCCGGGGCCGAACGGCAAGCCGCAGGCGCCGCATATCGTGGTCTGCATCTATTCGCGCGGCATGCTGCGGCAGGTCTATACCCGCCTCTACTTCTCCGACGAGGCGGCCAATGCCGACGATCCCATTCTGATGCTGGTTCCGCAGGATCGGCGGCAGACCCTTATTGCCCACAAACAGGACGGCGCCGGCCAGCCGCTCTACCGCTTCGACATTCGCGTCCAGGGCGAAAACGAGACGGTTTTCTTCGACGTCTAACGTTTCAAACCGGTGATCGGGACGCAGGTGGGGGCTTTCGGCGCCCACCCCTGCCCATCTGGCGGCCGGCTTTGATGGGCAGATTCCCCAAAATGCGCCGGCACCTGTTCCGCCATACGGGTTGAAATTGGACGTATTATCGCAATAAAAGGCAGTTCGCGAAAAATCTTTTGCCCACCCACGCCGCCCATCTTTCCCACATCTTGACGGCGGCGGGCGGAGTTGGTTCCCTATAGCGACACGGCCGTTTCAGAGCCGGTCGAGGGAACGTGCCATGAATGAGCAGATCCTCCAGGAAATCACCGATTTCTGTCGCACGCGCGGGCTTGCCGAATCCACCTTCGGCCGCCGCGCCGTCAACGACGGCAAGCTCGCCAGCCGCCTGCGTAACGGCGGCCGCATCACCACCGACACGCTCGACCGCATCCGCTCCTTCATGGCGCGCAATGCCGATGGCGAGCCGGGGCGGCGGCGCGTGTTGTTCGACCCGCCCGCCGCGCTACCGGCGGCGACGTCGGCGACGCCGATGCGAGCCTCCGCGCCCATCAGTGCGGAAGGCGACGACCCGCAGCGCAATTTCCGCTTCTTCGACAACCGGCAGAAATATCTGCTGTTCGTGAACACCTGCTCGGAGAAATGGGAGATCGCCAGCCGCGTCGGGTTGGAGCTCGCCAATATCCATCCGCGCCCGCCGGCGGTGCGCGTGTTCGACGCCGGCGTCGGCGACGGCACCGTGCTCACGCGCGTGATGCGCACCATGCACGACCGCTTCCCCACCATGCCGTTCTACATCGTCGGCAAGGAGATCAGCCTGGAGGACATCCGCCTCACGCTGCACAAGATGGCCGACCGCTTCGTCGAGCATCCCTCGAGCGTGCTGGTGCTGACCAACCTCGCCTATGCCGAGGCGCCCTGGCTCGCCGCCCGCACGCTCTCCGCCGCCACCAGCATGGTCTGGAAGGAACTGGCGATGGAAGGCGACACCGCGCACGCGTTCGAGCAGCAGATCACCGGGCTCGAAAGCTTCCTCGCCGAGAACTGGAAAGCGCGCGTCAGCGAGAAGAGCGGCAACCCGATCTATGAGCGTCCGGTGGTGCTGGTGATCTACCGCGCCGACCACAAATTCCTGCTCGACCAGGTGGTGCCCAAGCCCGGCGGCAGCAATGCCGACTACGATCTGGTGATCGCCTCGCAGCCTTATCGCGCGCGCGCGCCGCTCGAGTTCAAGGCCAAGCGCGTGCTCGCCCCGCTCGCCCGCGCGCTCGGACCCGGCGGGCGCATGATCGCCATCCATTCCTACGGGCACGATCCGGGCATGGAGATCGTGCAGAAGGTCTGGCCGGACGACAATCCCTTCACCCACAGCCGCCACGACCTGCTCAAGGCATTGAAGCAGGAGCTGGGGCCGGCCGCCCGCGATCTCAACTTCAATGCCTATTCCGATCAGCGCTCGCTGTTCCGCTACGAGATGCACACGCTGCCGTCGGAAATCTCCTCCTCGATCGGCACCTCCACGCTGTTCGCCGCCTGGAATGCGGCGATCTACGTGGCGCAGATCGAGGACGACCGGCTCGCCGACGTGCAAAGCGACCCGCGCTATATCGAGGCGACGCGCGAGGTGCTGCAGCAGCACGGGGGCCTGTGGTTCTACGACGAATCCTTCGTGATCTCGCATCGGCGCGAGTAGCGCCAATGCCGGAAAATTTCGCGCGCAGGTTCTCGCTGGAAGCCACGCGGCCGAACGCCGACGAGATCGCCGGGCTGGTGGACGTGCTGCCAGCCGGCACGCCGGTCTATTTCTCGGCGGTGCCGACGTTGCAGCCGCGCGAATTGATCACCGGTGCCGCGCTCCTGCGCAAGGCCGGCCTTGAGCCGGTCATCCATATCGCCGCGCGGCGTGTCCGCTCGGCCGAGGACCTGCAGGAGCTGCTTGCCGGCCTGCGCGGCGAAGCCGACGTGCGCCGCCTTCTGGTCATCGGCGGCGATGTCGAGCCGGCCGGTCCCTTCGGCGACGCGCTGGCGGTGATCCAGAAGGGCCGTCTGCGCGAGGCCGGCATCGAGGACGTCGGCATCGCCGCTTATCCGGAAGGCCACCCGCGCATCGACGCGACGCGGCTGGAAGCAGCGCTCGACGAGAAGATCGCCACCGCAGTCGCGCTCGGCCTCGCCGTCCACATCGTGAGCCAGTTTTCGTTTTCGCCCGACCGCATCCTCGCCTGGCTGCAACAGTTGCGCGGCGCCGGCATCACCTGGCCGGTCAAGGTCGGCGTCGCCGGTCCGACCAGCGTGCCGGCGCTGCTGCGCTTTGCCAAACGCTGCGGCGTCAATGCCTCGCTGCGCGGGCTGATGTCGGGCGCGGCGGCCGGCCTCATCGGTCATGTCGGGCCCGATCGCATCATCGAGACGCTCGCCGCGGCGCCCAACCTCGGCGATATCGCACCGCATTATTTTTCCTTCGGCGGCCCCATTGAAACCGCGCGCTACGCATGCGAAGTCGCTCGCGGGACGCATGGCGCCGGCCGTGCTATGGCTCAACATTAAGACCCGCAACGCCAGGCGGGCCTATTTCGGGAGACGACGATGACCCAAAGGACCAAGCCGCCTTTCCGCGCCGACGAGGTCGGCAGCATCCTGCGCACCGCGCCGATCAAGGAGGCGCGCGCCAAGCGCGAGAAGGGCGAGATCAGCGCCGCGCAGCTCAAGGACGTCGAAGACGCCGAGATCATCAAGATCATCCAGAAGCAGGAAGAGGTCGGGCTGAAGCTCGCCACCGACGGCGAGTTCCGCCGCTCCTGGTGGCATTTCGATTTCTACGGTGGACTCGACAATGTCGAGATCTACGAGCTCGACCACGGCATCCAGTTCCAGGGCGTGCAGACCAAGCCGCGCTCCATCCGCGTCAAGGGCAAGATCGGCTTCACCGATCACTACATGCTGGAGCACTTCAAGTTCCTCAAGGCGCATACCAAGGTGATGCCGAAAATGTGCATCCCGGCGCCCTCGACCTTCCATTTCCGGCTCGAGCCCAATGCGGTGAGCAAGGACACCTATGCCAGCCGTGACGCCATCTTCGACGATCTGGCTGTGGCCTATCAGAATGCCATCAAGGCGTTCTACGCCGCCGGCTGCCGCTATCTGCAGTTCGACGACACCGCCTGGGCCTATCTGTGCTCGCAGGACGAGCTGAAGAAGGCGCGCGACCGTGGCCTCGACGTCGATCACCTGCAGGACACCTACGCCAAGTGCATCAACAAGGCGCTGGAGGCGAAACCCGCTGACATGACGATCACCACCCATGTCTGCCGCGGCAATTTCCGCTCCACCTTCATCTCCTCCGGCGGTTACGAGCCGGTGGCGGAAAGCCTGCTCGCCAAGTGCAATTACGACGGCTATTTCCTTGAATACGACACCGATCGCGCCGGCGGCTTCGAGCCACTGCGCTTCCTGCCCAAGGGCAACAAGATCGTGGTGCTCGGCCTGGTGACCTCCAAGCAGGGCCGGTTGGAGCCGCGCGCCGACGTCAAGAAGCGCATCGAGGAAGCGACCAAGTTCGTCGCCCTCGACCAGCTCTGCCTGTCGCCGCAATGCGGCTTTGCCTCGACCGAGGAAGGCAACGTGCTCGCCGAGGATGAGCAGTGGGCCAAGCTGCGCATGATCGTCGAATTGGCCGACGAGGTGTGGGGAAAGTAATTTCCCCGCATCCTGCTGCTGTCGTCGCTGTCCCCGCTTTTGCGGGGACAGGCTCCAGCGGGGACCCTGTCGTCCCGGCAATTTAACTTGAGCTCCAAACTTGTGTTTACTGGATGCCCGCTTTTGCGGGCATCACGGTCGGAGTTAAAGGAGAGACACGTGTCCCAACGCACCACCCCGCCCTTCCGCGCCGACCATGTCGGCAGCCTGCTGCGCCCGGCAGCGCTGAAGGACGCGCGCACCAAGCATGAAAAGGGCGAGATCGACGACGCCGCGCTGAAGGCGGTCGAGGACCGCGAGATCGAGCGCATCATCAAGAAGCAGGAAGAGGTGGGCTTGAAGCTCGCCACCGACGGCGAATTCCGTCGCTCCTGGTGGCATTTTGATTTCTTCGCCGGTCTCGAGGGCGTCGATCTCATCGAGGCGCCGCCGATCAAGTTCCACGGTGTCGTCACCAAGAGCCAGGCGGTCCAGATCAACCGCAAGGTCGATTTCACCGGCCATCCGCATATCGAGCACTTCAAGTTTCTGAAAGCGCACTGCCGCACCGTGCCGAAGCAGTGCATCCCGGCGCCATCGACCTTCCACTTCCGCCAGGGCCGCAAGATGGTGAGCAAGGAGGTCTACCCGGACCTCGACGCCTTCTTCGCCGACGTCGCCGCCGCCTGGAAGAAGGCGATCCGCGCCTTCTACGACGCCGGCTGCCGCTATCTGCAGCTCGACGATACCGCCTGGGCGATGATCTGCGATCCGCACGAGCGCGAGGAATCGGCCAAGCGCGGCGACGCTCCCGACACGCTGCCGGCGATCTATGCCCAGGTGACCCGCGCGGCCATGCAAGACAAGCCGGCAGACATGGCGATCACCATGCATTCCTGCCGCGGCAACTTTCGCTCCACCTTCATCGCCTCGGGCGGCTATGAGTTCGTCGCCGAGCAATTGCTTGGCCATACCAATCTCGACGGCTATTTCCTCGAATACGATAGCGATCGCGCCGGCGGCTTCGAGCCGCTGCGCTTCTTCCCCAAGGGCGAGAAGCAGCTCGTGCTCGGGCTCGTCACCTCGAAGAGCGGGCGGCTGGAGCAAAAGGACGACATCAAGCGGCGCATCGAGGAGGCGACCAAATACGTGCCGCTCGAGCAGCTTTGCCTGTCGCCGCAATGTGGCTTCGCCTCCACCGAGGAAGGCAATGTGCTGGCCGAGGAGGAGCAGTGGGCGAAGCTCGCCATGATCGTCGAACTGTCCAAGGAAGTGTGGGGCAAGTGACGCGCCACCATTCCCTCTCCCCGCCTGCGGGGAGAGGGTGGCGAGGCGCGAAGCGCCGAGCCGGGTGAGGGGGCGTTTTCGAACGCTCAGAATCGCGGAGACGCCCCCTCACCCGATTTCCTCGCTCCGCTCCGAAATCGACCTCTCCCCGCGCGCGGGGAGAGGTACCCGCCGCAACTATCGTGAAAAATATGCCCCATCGCACCACACCCCCCTTCCGCGCCGACCATGTCGGCAGCCTGTTGCGCACGGCACCGTTGAAACAGGCGCGGGCGCAGCGCGAAAAGGGCGAGATCGATGCCGCCGCGCTGAAGGCCATCGAGGACCGCGAGATCGAAACGATCATCCAGCGGCAGGAGGACGTCGGCCTTAAGGCCGTCACCGACGGCGAATTCCGCCGCGCCTTCTGGAACTACGATTTCCTCGGCGCGCTGCCCGGCGTCGAAGCCTATCTCGGCGAGCGCAAGATCAAGTTCCAGGGCGTCAATCCGAAGCCGATGATGCTGCGCGTGACGGACAAGCTCGGCGCCTTCACCACGCATCCGATGATCGAGCATTTCAAGTTCGTCGCCACGCACACGCGCGCGGTGCCGAAGATGACCATCCCCTCGCCGTCCTCCTTGCATTTCCGCTACGGGCGCGATGCGGTGCCGGAGGCGATCTATCCCGACATGGGCGCATTCTACCGCGACCTCGGCCAAACCTATGCCAAGGCGGTGCGCGGTTTCGCCGATGCCGGCTGCCGCTACCTGCAGCTCGACGAGGTCAATTTCACCTATCTGTGCGATCCCAAGCTGCGCGCCCAGGTGGCCAACCGCGGCGACGATCCCGAGCAATTGCCGTCGATCTATGCCGGCCTGATCAATGCGGCAATCTCCGACATCCCGCCCGACATGACCATCTGCATGCATCTGTGCCGCGGCAATTTCCAGTCGACCTTTGTCGCCTCTGGCGGCTATGAGCCGGTGGCCGAGATCCTGTTCAATACGATCAATGTGCACGGCTATTTCATGGAATATGATTCCGACCGCGCCGGCGGCTTCGAACCGTTGCGCCTGGTGCCGAAGGGCAAGACCGTGGTGCTCGGTCTCGTCACCACCAAGTCGGGGCGGCTCGAATCGAAGGACGAACTCAAGCGCCGCATCGACGCGGCGGCGAAATACGTGCCGCTCGAGCAGCTCTGCCTGTCGCCGCAATGCGGCTTCGCCTCGACCGAAGAGGGCAATATCCTCGCCGAGGAGGAGCAATGGGCGAAGCTCAAGATGATCGTCGAAGTGGCGGAGGAAGTGTGGGGGTAATTCCCTCTCCCCGCTTGCGGGGAGAGGGTGGCGAGGCGCGAAGCGCCGAGCCGGGTGAGGGGGCGCTTCCGAAGCGCTCAGAGTCGCGGACACGCCCCCTCACCCGACCCGCCTTCGCCAAGGCTTCGGCGGGTCGACCTCTCCCCGCACGCGGGGAGAGGTGACACGTGGCAATCAGGAGTGAACCAACGATGACCCAACGCAGCAAGCCACCCTTCCGCGCCGATCACGTCGGCAGCCTGTTGCGGCCGGCGGCGCTGAAGCAGGCGCGCGAGCAGCACGCGCGCGGCGAGATCGACGCCGCCGCGCTCAAAGCCGTGGAAGACCGCGAGATCGAGCGCGTCATCAAAAGCCAGGAAGATGTCGGCCTGCAAGCAATCACCGACGGCGAGTTCCGCCGTTCCTGGTGGCATCTCGACTTCCTCTGGGGTCTCGACGGCGTCGAAAAAAACGTGATGCAGCAAGGCGTCGCCTTCGCCGGCGTCAACACGCGCAACGAGGGCGTCAAGGTCACCGGCAAGATCGGCTTCTCCGGCCATCCGATGATCGAGCATTTCAAGTTCGTCGCCGAGCATACGCAGCGCACGCCGAAGATCACCATCCCGGCGCCCTCGGCGCTCTACGGCCGGCCGGCGCTGCCGCCGATCAACGAAAAGGTCTATCCGCGGCGCGAGGACATGTTCGCCGACCTCGGCGAAGCCTACAAAAAAGCCGTGCGCGCCTTCGCCGATGCCGGCTGCCGCTATCTGCAGCTCGACGAGGTGTTCATCGCCATGCTGTGCGATGAGAAATACCGCGCGCAGATGACGGCGCGCGGCGACGATCCGGTGAAGCTCGGCGAGCTCTATGGCGACCTGATCAACACGGCGATGGCGGATATCCCCTCCGACATGACCATCACCATGCATCTGTGCCGCGGCAACTATAAGTCGACCTTCATGGGCACCGGCGGCTACGCGGCCGAGCAGGAGATCCTGTTCAACCGCATTAAGGTGCACGGCTATTTCATGGAATACGACAGCGACCGCGCCGGCGGATTCGAGCCGCTCAAGCTGGTGCCGAAGGACCGGCAGGTTGTGCTCGGCCTCGTCACCACCAAAACCGGCCGGCTGGAAGCCAAGGACGCCATCAAACGTCGCATCGAGGAAGCGACGAAATATATTTCGCTCGATCAGCTTTGCCTGTCGCCGCAATGCGGCTTCGCCTCCACCGAAGAGGGCAATGCGCTGGCCGAGGACGAGCAATGGGCGAAGCTTGCGATGGTCGTGGAGATCGCGCGGGAAGTGTGGGGCTGATGTCTGCTGTCGCCCTCGCGAAAGCGGGGGCCCAGTACTCCCGGCCTTCGTTTTTTGCTGTTAGACAGGGGTTACTGGATGCCCGCTTTCGCGGGCATGACCGCTGAGCGAATAAACGGAATCAAGACATGCCGGGTATCGTCGAAGGAAAAGTCGCCATCGTCACTGGGGCCGGACGCGGTATCGGCCGCGCCATCGCCGAGCTCATGGCCAGGGAAGGCGCGCGTGTGGTCGTGTGCGACATCGGCGCCAGCCTCCAGGGCGCCGGCCTCGACGAGGGCCCGGCGCAGGAGGCCGTCAACGCCATCAGACAAGCTGGCGGCGAGGCCATCGCCTCCACGCTCTCCATCGCCGAGCCGCAAAACGCCGACAAGATCGTCAAGGCCGCGGTCGACGCCTTCGGCCGCGTCGACATCCTGGTCAACAATGCCGGCATCCTGCGCGACGTCATCTTCCACAAGATGAGCTGGACCGACTGGTCGGACGTCATCAACGTGCATCTGCACGGCTCGTTCAACATGAGCCGCGCCTGCGCCGGCCTGTTTCGCGAGCAGGGCGGCGGCGCCTATGTGCACATGACCTCGACCTCCGGCCTCATCGGCAATTTCGGCCAGGCCAATTACATGGCGGCCAAGCTCGGCATCATGGGCCTGTCGCGCGGCATCGCGCTCGACATGCAGCGCTTCAAGGTGCGCTCGAACTGTATCGCGCCCTTCGCCTTTACGCGCATGATCGAGTCGATCCCGGCGCAGACCGAGGCCGAGAAGAAGCGCGTCGAGCGGCTGGCGCAGATGACGCCGGACAAGATCGCGCCGCTCGCCGTCTATCTCGCCGCCGAGGCCGCCGAGGGCATTTCCGGCCAGGTCTTTGCCGTGCGCAACAACGAGATTTTCCTGTTCAACCAGCCGCGCCCGATCCGCGTCATTCACCGCTCCGACGGCTGGACACCGGAGAAATTGGCCGAGCAGCTTAAGGGCGCCTTCGGCCCCTCCTTCACGCCGCTCGAGCGCTCCGGCGAGGTGTTCAGTTGGGACCCGATTTGATCGTTGCATTTTGCAAGCTGTCCCGCACACCGTTCGTTCGCGCGCAAGCGGGAACCCAGGGTAAAATGGTTAAGCTGGAGTTTGTGCCCCTGGGTCCCCGCGTGCGCGGGGACGAACGGTTTGTTGCGATGCCGGAGTAATGCATGACGATCGATTACGACAAATTCCTCGCCCTCGACATTCCCGTCGTCGAGCAGAGCTACACGGCGAAGGACTGCATGCTCTATGCGCTGGGCTTAGGGCTCGGCCACGACCCGCTGAGCGAGGACGAACTCGCCTTCGTCTACGAGAAGAATCTCAAAGTCCTGCCGACCTTCGGCACCGTGGTGGCGCATCCCGGCTTCTGGCTGCGCGATCTCGACACCGGCGTCGACTGGGTCAAGGTCGTGCATGGCGAGCACAGCATGCAGATGCACAAGCCGCTGCCGCCGAGCGGCACGGTCGTCGGCAGGAACCGCGTGCTCGACGTGATCGACAAAGGCCCGGGCAAAGGCGCGCTGGTCTATTCCGAACGCACCATTTCCGACAAGGCGAGCGGCGACCTCCTCTGCACCATCGTGCAAACCACGTTCTGCCGCGGCGACGGCGGCTTCGGCGGGCCGCCGCGCGAGCAGCGGCCGGTGCACGCGCTGCCGGAGCGCGCGCCCGACACGACGTGCGACCTCACAACGCGGCCGGAACAGGCGCTGATCTATCGCCTCACCGCCGATCCCAATCCGCTGCATGTCGATCCGGCCGTGGCCAAGGCCGCGGGCTTCCCGCGCCCGATCCTGCACGGGCTGGCGACCTTCGGCATTGCCGGCCATGCCTTGCTCAAGTCGGTCTGCGGTTACGATCCGGCGCGCCTGAAGTCGATCGCCGGCCGCTTCTCGGCGCCGGTATTCCCGGGCGAGACGCTGCGCACCGAGATCTGGCGCGACGGCGGCCTCGTCAGCTTCCGCTGCCGCGTGGTGGAGCGCGAGGCGGTGGCGATCAATAATGGGCGGGCGGAGATCGCTTAGGGGCAAACGGACATGAGCAAGCGCAGCGACAGCGACAATCACGCCGACATCCGCGAAGGCGTGCGCGCGCTCTGCGCCAAGTTCCCCGGCGAGTACTGGCGCGCGCTCGACCGCGAGCGCGCCTATCCGAGCGAATTCGTCACCGCGCTGACCGAGGCCGGCTATCTCGCCGCGCTCATCCCCGAGGAATACGGCGGCAGCGGCCTCGGCATCAGCGCCGCCGCCGCCATCGTGGAGGAAATCCACGCCTCGGGCGGCAACGGCGCCGCCTGCCATGCGCAGATGTACACCATGGGCACCATCCTGCGGCACGGCAGCGACGAGCAGAAGGCGACCTATCTGCCCAAGATCGCCGCCGGCGAATTGCGCCTGCAGGCCTTCGGCGTCACCGAGCCGACCTCCGGCACCGACACGCTGTCGCTGCGCACCACCGCGCGCAAGGAAGACAACCACTACGTCATCAACGGCCAGAAATTGTGGACCTCGCGCGCGGAACATTCCGACCTGATGCTGCTGCTCGCGCGCACCACGCCGCGCGAGAAGGCGAAGCGTCGCACCGACGGGCTCTCGGTGTTCCTGGTCGACATGCGGCTGGCGCTCGGCACCAGCATGACCATCACGCCGGTGCGCACCATGATGAACCACGCCACCACACAGATCTTCCTCGACGACCTGCGCGTGCCGGCGGAGAACCTGATCGGCGAGGAAGGCCAGGGCTTCCGCTACATCCTCGCCGGCATGAATGCCGAGCGCATCCTGATCGGCGCCGAATGCATCGGCGACGCCAAATGGTTCATCGAAAAAGCAACCGCCTACGCCAAGGAGCGGGTGCTGTTCGAACGCCCGATCGGCCAGAACCAGGGCGTGCAGTTTCCCATCGCCCGCGCCTATGCGCAGATGCGCGCCGCCGAGCTGATGGTGCATGAGGCGGCCGCCAAATATGAAGCGGGCGAGGACGTCGGGCCGGATGCCAACATGGCCAAGCTTCTGGCGGCCGACGCCTCCTGGTACGCGGCCGACATGTGTTTGCAGACGCATGGCGGCTTCGGCTTCGCCGAGGAATACGACATCGAGCGCAAGTTCCGCGAGACCCGGCTCTACCAGGTGGCGCCGATCTCGACCAACATGATCCTCTCCTATCTGGCGGAGCACGTGCTCGGCCTGCCGCGGTCGTATTGAGAGCTGTCGTCCCCGCGCAAGCGGCGACCCAGTACGTCGCAGCGTCAGTTGAAGATTGCGGCGTCCGTGGTTACTGGATCATCCGCTTGCGCGGATGATAACACCCGAACGGATGGCATGTGAACAGAATGACTCTCCCCCTCTCCGGCCTTCTCGTCGTCTCCCTCGAACAGGCCGTCGCAGCGCCGACCTGCACCTGCCGCATGGCCGACGCCGGCGCGCGCGTCATCAAGATCGAGCGGCCGGAAGGCGACTTCGCGCGCGGCTACGATACTCTGGTGCACGGCGAGAGCGCCTATTTCGTCTGGCTCAATCGCGGCAAGCAGTCGGTGGTACTCGACCTCACCGCCGACGCCGACAAGGCGCTGCTCGAAGCCATGTTGTCGAAAGCCGACGTGTTCGTGCAGAACCTCAAGCCCGGCGCGCTGGCCAAGCTCGGCTTCGCGATTGAGCGCCTGCGCCGCGACTATCCGCGGCTGATCACCTGCTCGATCTCCGGCTATGGCGAGAGCGGCCCCTATGCGAAGCGCAAGGCCTACGATCTCTTGATCCAGGCCGACAGCGGGCTTGCCTCGATTACCGGCGGGCCGGAGGCGCCGGCGCGCGTCGGCGTCTCGATTGTCGACGTCACCACCGGCATGAACGCCTACGAGGCGATCCTGGAAGCCTTGATCGCGCGCGGCAGGAGCGGCAAAGGCAGCGCCATCAGCGTGTCGCTGTTCGACGCCATGGCCGACTGGATGACGGTGCCGTTGTTGCAAAGCAAGGGCGGCAAGCCGCCGCAGCGCATCGGCCTCGCGCATCCCTCGATCTCGCCCTATGGCGTGTTCAAGAGCCGCGATGGCGCCGACATCCTCATCTCCATCCAGAACGACCGCGAATGGCGGGTGCTCGCCGCCGAGGTCATGGACGACAAGGCGCTCGCCGCCGATCCTGATTTCGCCACCAATGTCGAGCGCGTGAAGCGGCGCGATGAGACCGACGGGCGCGTGCAGGCCGCCTTCGGCGCCATGGATGTCGATGCGCTGGAAGCCAAGCTCGCCGACGCCGACATCGCCTTTGCCCGCGTCAACGACACGGCGCTGCTCGCCACGCACCCGCATCTGCGCCGCATCAGCGTCGGCTCACCGTCCGGGCCGGTGTCGATGCCTGCCCCGGCGCCGCTGCGCGCCGGGGAGGCGCGTACATACGGCCCGATCCCGGCGCTGGGCGAGCATACGGAACTGGTGCGGAAGGAATTTTTAGCCGTCGTCCCAGCGAAAGCGGCGACCCAGTAATCCCGGTCTTCCCGGTTTGGTTCGGCAGGGGTTACTGGGTCCCGGCTCTCGTGCGGATGCGCTCGGCCGGGACGACCGCGGAGCGATAACTCACTCCAAGACCGCGGCCTCTTCCAGGTCCGCCTCGTTCGGCTTTTTGCGAGACGAGCCGATGATGAAGATCAGCGGGATCATGGCGAAGGTCAGCACCATCAGCAGCTTATAGTCGTTGAGATAGGCGATCATGGTGGCCTGCTGGGTGACGATCATGTCCATCATCGCGCGGCCCTGCTCGGTCGCCATATTGAGGATCGCGTGCACGTCCGGCATTTGCAGCGCATTGTTGAACGGCGTGACGTGCTCGGCCAGCCGCGCATGCATGTAGTTGGTCTCGTCGGTCAAGTTGGCGATCACCATGGAGATGCCGATCGAGGAGCCGATATTGCGCACCAGGGTCAGCATTGCGGCGCCGCCGTTACGCAGATGCCCGGGCAGCGTGAGGAAGGCGGCGGTGGTGATCGGCACGAAGAGCAGGCCGAGACCAATGCCCTGCGCTATCGAGGTGACCACGATCGTCTGCTGCGTGGTGTCGAGCGAGAACCCGGTGAAGAAATAGAGCGTGCCGCCGGTCAGCAGCAGGCCGGCGAGGATCAGGTAGCGTGTCTCGATCAGCCGCATCAGCCGCGGCGCCACCATCATGGTGATCAGCGTGCCGACGCCGCGCGAGCCGAGCAGGAAGCCGGCGGTCTGGATCGGATAGCCGAGCAGTTGCTGCATGAACGGCGTGACCAGCGCCATGGTGCCGAACAGCACCACGCCGATCACCACCATGAACACCACGCCGGACACGAAGTTGCGGTCCTTGAACATCTCGAAGCGCACGAAGGGCTCCGGTGTCGTCAGCGAATGAGCGAAGAAGTAATAGAAGCCGGCGACCGAGACGATGGTCTCGATCCAGATCTCGCTGGCGCCGTACCAGCCGACCTGCTCGCCGCGGTCGAGCAGCAGTTGCAGCGAGCCGATGCCGATGGCGAGCGCGATGAAGCCGAACCAGTCGAAGCGCAGATGCGACTGCGTCTTGGTTTCCCGCATGAACAGCAGCATGCCGATCACGGTGATGACGCCGATCGGCAGGTTGATCAGGAACACCCAGTGCCAGGAATAATTATCGGTGAGCCAGGCGCCCAGCGTCGGGCCCATGATCGGGCCCAGCATCACGCCGATGCCCCAGATCGCCATGGCCGAGCCGCGCTCCTCGATCGAATAGGCATCCAGCAGCACCGATTGCGACAGCGGCACCAGCGCCGCCCCAGCCATGCCTTGCAGCAGGCGGAACAGCACAATCTCCTCGATGTTCTGCGCCAGTGCGCACAGCAGGGAGGCGACGGTGAAGCCGGCCACGCAGATGATGAACAGCTTCTTGCGGCCGAAACGATCGGCGAGCCAGCCGATCGGCGCCGTCATGATGGCGGCGGCGACGATATAGGAGGTGAGCACCCAGTTGATCTGGTCGAGCGAAGCCGACAGCGAGCCCTGCATATAGGGCAGCGCCACGTTGGCGATGGTGGTGTCGAGCGCCTGCATGATGGTCGCCGTCATCGCGCATATCGTGATCAACATGCGCAATGTCTTGGGCGACAGGGATTTGAAGCGGCCACTCATTTATTTCAGGTCTTTGTTGTCGATCGCAGCGACTGTCCGGACGGCGTTCATTGCCGCGCCAGCGGCGATCCAGGACCACGATTGAAAGCCCGCACGTTGGGGCCTGGGTCCCCGCTGACGCGGGGACGAACGGAGGATGGGACTGCGCCCGGACATTTCACTATCACTTCGTTTCTTTCGCCCAGGCCAGGAACGAGGGCAGCCGGCTGTGATGGGTGTCGATGTCGACCACCACGCTCATGCCGGCGCGCAACAGATGCGTGTCCTCGTCCTTGTCGAAGGCAATCCGCACCGGCACGCGCTGCACCACCTTGACCCAGTTGCCGGTGGCGTTCTGCGGCGGCAGGATTGAGAACTGCGCGCCCGTGCCGGGCGACACCGCGATCACGTGGCCCTTGAAGGTGTGGTCGGGGAACGAGTCGACATCGAGGGTCACGGCCTGGCCGACGCGCAGATAGGTGATCTCGGTTTCCTTCGGATTGGCGTCGACCCACAGGTTCTTGTCGTCGATCACGCTGAACACCGGCGAACCGGCGGCGATGAAACGGCCGAGCTGGATATTGTCGACCTGCGTCGCGGTACCGGAGATCGGCGCGCGCACGACCGTGTGCCGCAGGTTACGCTCGGCATCCTCGACCGCGGCCTTGGCCTGGGCGTATTCGGGGAACTCGGCGAGCGGCAGCTTGGGATTGCCGAGCAACTGGCTGAGCGTGATGGCGCGCTGCTGGCTGGCGTATTGCGCCTGCAACTGCGCGGTCACGTAGGCGGCGGCCGAGGTGTCGCGATCGGCCTGCGAACCGGCATGCGATTCGACGAGCTTGTTCTTGCGCTCGACCTCGCGCTGCTTGATCGCGGTGTTCTTCTTGGCGAGGTCGATCAGCGTGTTGAGCGAGTTGTAGGTGGTCGTGAGCTTGTCATAGGCGGCGCGCGCGGCGTTGAGCTTGGCCTGCGCCTGCGCCAAGGCGAGCCTGTAGGGCTCGGGATCGAGCGTGAACAATTCATCGCCCGGCTTGACGTGCTGACCCTCGGTGACGGCGACGTGGATGATCTTGCCCGACACGTCGGCGGTGATCAGCACTTTCTGGGCGCCGACATAAGCATTGTCGGTGGAGATGTAGCGGCCGCCCATCAGATAGAAGGTCGCGCCCCCGAGCAGCGCGATCAGCGGCAGCACCACCAGCAGGACCATGCGCAAGCGCTTGCGGCCGCCCGCCGCCGCCGGTTTGGCCGGCGCTTCGGTGCCGCCGACCTGTTGCGGCCGACCCTTGGCCTCGGGCGGCGCCTCTCCCTTGATCTCGGGCGCCTCGACGATTTTCAAAGCCTTTTCACTCATGATGCTGTTCTTAACCAATGGCAGTTTCGGGTTGCGGGGCGGGGGCGCTGGCGGTGGCGGCGTTGCGGTTGATGGCTGTGCGCAGGTTGTCCTTGATCAGATTGAGGTCGCGCAGCAGGCGCGCGGCGGCTTTCTCGTCCAAACCGTCCAGCACGGTGTCCATCATGCTGGCGCCGAGATCGGCCAGCTCCGCGATCAACGGCTTGGCGGCCGGCATCAGGTAGAGCCGGTTGGCGCGACGGTCGTGCGGGTCGGGGCGTCGCTCGATCAGGCCGCTGGCGGCCAGGCGGTCGAGCAGGCGGGTGAGCGAGATCGGCTGCAAATCGAGGATTTCGGCGAGTTCGGACTGCTTGAGCCCCTCGCTCCGGTCGATGCGGATCAGCACCGCCCATTGCGCCCGCGAGATCCCGAAGCAACGCGCCCGCTGGTCGGCATAGGTCTTGAGCATTCGGGCTACGTCCATGACCGTAAAGGCGATTTCGCGTTTGGCCGGCAGCGGTGGCATGGTCCATTCCCCTCTGTAACGCTGCATATAATAAGTAAGCTTATAATAAGTTCAATAGGGCTTTTGGCTAATTCCGCCCTCCCGGCGAGTTCCCGACTTGTCTCGGGCGGCATGTCCCCACGCATCCTGCAGGAGGGACCGCGCCGTCAGCGGGATCGCCGGGTCTTGGCTCGGCCGTGACAGTCCGCGAGTGGTGACGCCGCCGCCGGGCTCGGGCAAAGTTCCCGCGCACAGACGCGCAAGAAGGACACCACGCATGGACATCGGCTTCATCGGACTGGGCAACATGGGCGCGCCGATGGCGCGTCGGCTGATCGAGGCCGGCCACAGGCTCGTCGTCTATGACACGCGCAACGACGCGGTGGCGCCGCTGGTGGCGCTCGGTGCCGAGGTCGCCGCGTCGCCCGCCGCTGTCGCCGACCGGGTCGAGACGGTGATGGCGAGCCTGCCCTCGCTGCAGGTCTCGAAAACGGTGGCGCTCGGCGAAGGTGGCATCATCGAAGGCAAGAAGATCCGCCGCCTGATCGACCTCTCCACCACCGGCGCGCGCGTCGCGGCGGAGATTTTCGCCGAACTCGCCAAGAAGAACATCGTGCAGATCGACAGTCCGGTGAGCGGCGGGGTCGGCGGGGCCAACAAGGGCACGCTGGCGGTGATGGTCTCCGGACCGCCCGAGGAAATCGCCTTGGTCAAGGACGCGCTCGCCGTCTTCGGCCGCGTCTTCGTCATCGGCGACAAGCCCGGCATGGCGCAGGTCATGAAGCTCGCCAACAACTTCCTCTCCGCCAGCGCCATGGTGGCCACGGCGGAAGCGGTCGCCATGGGCGTCAAAGCCGGCCTCGACGCCGCGGTCATGATCGACGTCATCAATGCGGGCTCCGGCCGCTCCCGCGCGTCCGACCAGAAATTCCCGGAATCCATCCTGCCGCGTACGTTCAACTACGGCTTCGCCACCGCGCTGATGCTCAAGGACGTGCGGCTGTGCGCCGAGGAGGCGCGCGGCCTCAACGTGCCCGACGCCGTGATGCGCGCCGTGCTCGGGCAATGGGAGATAGCCAATACCGAGTTCGGCGGCGACTCGGATTTCACCGTCATCGCGAAAATGATCGAGCAACGCGCCGGCGTGATCATCGGCGGAAGCAAGCCATGAGCGACGACATGCACGAGGTCTATGCCGTCCGTTACGCCAGCCACGCGCGCAAGCGCGCCGATAACTACATCTTCGGCGACCCGCACGACGAGATGACATCGATCGCCTACTACGTCTGGGTGATCAAGGGGCCGCACGGCGTCTTCGTCTGCGACACCGGCTTCGACCGGAAAGCGGCCAAGGAGCGCGGCCGCACCATGATCAAGCCGGTGGAAGAAGGCTTGCAGGCGCTCGGCATCGCGCCCGATCAGGTCGACCACGTGATCTGCACGCACATGCACTGGGATCATGCCGGCAATTACGACCTGCTTCCCAGCGCGCGCTATCACGTCCAGGATACCGAGATGGCCTATGCCACCGGCCGCTGCATGTGCCACGCGATGCTGCGCATCCCGTTCAGCGAGCACGGCGTGCACGCCATGGTGAGCAAGATCTTCGCCGACCGCGTCGACTTCCACGACGGCAGCGAGGAGCTGGCGCCGGGCATCACCGTGCACAAGATCGGCGGCCACTCCAAGGGCCTGCAGTGCGTGCGGGTGAAGACGCGGCGCGGCCATGTCGTCGTCGCCTCCGACAGCTGCCATCTCTATTCGCACATCGACGAGGGCCGCGTGTTTCCCATCACCTACAGCGTCGGCGACACGCTCGAGGGCTACAAGACGCTGCTCAAGCTCGCGTCGTCGCGTCGTCACCTGGTGCCAGGCCACGATCCCGAGGTGTTGAATTTGTATCCGGCGGCGAAGCCGGGGCTGGAGGGCTGGGTGGCGAGGCTGGATGTAGAACCGAAGAGTTGAGCCGGTTGTCCCGGCCGAGCGAGCGTAGCGAGCGCGAGCCGGGACCCAGTAACCCCAGCGGTCACGATACGGCGCCGCCCCATATTCCGTTCATTCCCGCGCAAGCGGGAATCCAGGACTGGCGGCCTCTGGGTGCCCGCTGCGCGGGGACGAGCGGAGAACGCTCAAACGAGTCCCAAATCCGCGAACGCCGCCTTGTGATGCTCGGCGCTCTCCGGCGCGAAACAGCAGAAGGTCACGTGGGTAATGCCGCGCGGGGCGGCGGCGATCTCCGCCGCCACCGTGCCGACGGCGATGCGGGCGGCAAGGTCGGCGGGAAAGCGGTAGATGCCGGTGGAGATCGCCGGATAGGCAATCGAGGCGAGCCGGTGTGTCGCGGCGAGATCAAGCGCGCTGCGATAGCAGCCGGCAAGCAGCGCTTCCTCGTCCTTGCCGCCGCCGCTCCACACCGGGCCGACCGCATGGATGACGTGACGCGCCTTCAGCCGATAGCCGCGCGTGATCTTGGCCGAGCCGGTCTCGCAACCGCCCAGCGTCTCGCATTCCTTGAGCAGCTGCGGCCCGGCAGCGCGATGGATGGCGCCGTCGACGCCGCCGCCGCCCAGCAGCGAGCGGTTGGCGGCATTCACGATTGCCGCGACATCGAGCGTGGTGATGTCGGCGACGACGATGTCGAGGACGGTCGATCCGATCTCGGCGGCGAGTTCAGGCATTTGCGCAATATAGCATTAGGCCGTCGTCCCCGCGAAAGCGGGGACCCAGTAACCTCGGAATGTCGGTATCATAGCCACCGGGGTTACTGGGTCCCGGCTCGCGCTCGCTGCGCTCGCTTGGCCGGGACGACAGCCTCGCTGTTAACCCCACTCCGAATAGACTTCCGACTTCAGGTCGATGCTCGAGCGCACGCCGATATCGTCGTAATGCGCCTCGAGGAAGCGGCGCGCCGCGCGCTGGCCGAGCTTGCGCAGCAGATCGAAGGTCTCGTAGTCGTTGCGCAGCCGGCTCGACGAGGAGAAGCGCTCGCCCAAGCCCTCCAGCACGATGCGGTGCACCTTGATCGCGCGGTATTCGTTCGGCCCGGTGCCGTGCGGCACCCGGCCCTGCTCGATCAGCCGGTTGACGAACTCGATGGCGCGGAATTCCGCCATCAGCGCGGAATTGAAGGTGATCTCGTTGACCCGCCCCATGATCTCGCGCGTCGAATGCGGAATTGTCTTGCGCACCAGCGGATTGATTTGCACCACCAGCACGTCCTCGGTCGCGGTCTGGCGGAAGAACGGGTAGAGCACCGGATTGCCGAGATAACCGCCGTCCCAGAAGGGCACGCCGTCGATTTCGACCGCACGGAACACCGCCGGCAGGCAGGCCGAGGCCATCACCGCCTCGGCGGAAATCTTCTCGCGCGGGAAGATGTGCAAGCGGCCGGTCTGCACATTGGTGGCGGCAATGAAGATCTTGCGCTCGTCGGCGCGCAGCCCTTCGAAGTCGACGAAGCGTTCGACCAGGTCCTTGAGCGGATTGATGTTGAGCGGGTTGACGTCGTAAGGCGACAGGTATTGCGACCAGGCCTGCACCCAGTTGAACGTCGGCGAACCAGGTTTCGGCGCCAGCGCGAACAGGTGGTCGATGACCGCGCGCTGCAGCGGCGGCAGATCGCCGTCGAGGCTGGCCGCGCGCCAGAAATCGGCGAGCCGCTTGCGCGCCTCCTCCGGCCCGCCGCGCTTGAGCCCGTCGGCGACCATCACCGCATTGACCGCGCCGGCCGAGGTGCCGGAGATGCCCTCGACCGCGAGCCGCCCGTCCTTGAGAAGGTGATCGAGCACGCCCCAAGTGAAGGCGCCGTGCGTGCCGCCGCCCTGCAGCGCGAGGTTGATCAGCTTGGGTCCGCTGGGTTTGCCCGACTTGTCGCCGCCGCCAAAGGTGCGGGTGAGGAAGTCGATCATGGATTGTTACCGTCATTCCGGCGCGCGGTCCAACGGATCCGGCCGAAGGCCGGCCCGATGGCAGGCTCCGACCGCGAACCCGGAATCCAGGGCAGCCTGCGCAAACGTCGCTCTGGATTCCGGGTTCGCTCGCGCCCCGGAATGACCAGAATGCTCACTGCGCCACCCAGCCGCCGTCGATCGAATAGGCGGAGCCGGTGATGCTGGCCGCCGCCTCGCTCGCCAGGAACACGGCGAGGGCGCCGATGTTCTCCGGCTTGGTGAACTGATGCATCGGCTGTTTCTCCGACAACAGCGCGATCTCTTCCTCGCGCACTGATTTGCCGGAGGCCTTGGCGCGCGCATCGATCTGCGCCTGCACCAGCGGCGTCAGCACCCAGCCCGGGCAGATGGCGTTGCAGGTGATCCCGAAATTGGCGGTCTCGATCGCCACCACCTTGGTCATGCCGACGAGGCCATGCTTGGCCGACACGTAGGCGACCTTCTGCGCGCTCGCCACCAAGCCATGCGCCGAGGCGATGTTGATGATGCGGCCCCATTTGCGCGTCTTCATGCCCGGCACCGCGGCGCGAATGGTGTGGAAGGAGGACGACAGGTTGATGGCGATGACCGCGTCCCACTTCTCGATGGGGAAATCCTCGATGTTGTCGACGTGCTGGATTCCGGCATTGTTGACCAGCACGTCGAGCGCGCCGAATTCCTTCTCGGTCGTCGCGATCATCGCGGCGATCTCGGAGGGCTTGGTCATGTCGGCGCCCGAGTAGCGCGCCTTGATGCCGAATTCCTTCTCCAGCCCGGCGCGTTCCTTCTCGATCGCCGCCGCGTCGCCGAAGCCATTAAGCATGATGTTGGCGCCGTCGGCGGCGAGCGCGCGGGCGGTGGCAAGCCCGATGCCCGAGGTGGAGCCGGTAACCAGCGCGGTTTTCCCTTTCAGCATGAATGACCTCGTTGCCAGACGCGGCCGCCAAATGGCCGGAGTTTTTGATGCGGGGCAGGAACCTGCCCCTAATCTTGTTGCAGTGCAATATATATGTGGCCGGGTGAAGGCCGCTTTCGCGAAATCGGCAAATTCGCGTTACACTATTCCCAAGAATTGGAGCCGCTTTTGGCCAGGAAGACCGCAAGCCCCGCCATTTTCCCGGCGCCCGGTCACGACCATGACCGCTGCGCCAGCGACGCCATCGCCCACGCCGAGGCGATCTGCGCCGCACGCGCGCAGCGCCTGACCCCGGTGCGCCGGCGCGTGCTGGAGGCGCTGCTGGCGAGCCACACGCCACTCGGCGCCTATGAGTTGATCGACCGGTTGGCGGAGGAAGGCGCCCGCCCGGCGCCGATTACCATCTACCGCGCGCTCGACTTCCTGCGCGAGCAGGGCCTCGTGCACCGGATCGAGAGCCGCAATGCCTTCATCGCCTGCGTGCGAGATCACACCAGCGGCGACCCGGTGGTGTTCCTCATCTGCGAGAAATGCGGCGCCGTCGGCGAGGCGGCGAGCGCGGCGGTGGCCGACACCATCAAGCGCGCCTCGCGTGCCGCCGGCTTCACGCCGAAGACGCCGGTGATCGAGATTTCCGGCATCTGCGCGCATTGCAAGGCGGCTTGAATTCGCGCCGGCCTTTCCGCTTGTCATTGCCGGGCAACCGGGACCGGCCGAAGACCGGCCCGGTCGTAACCTTGACCCGGCAATCCACGCAGCGGCGCGCCGATGCAGACCAAGTGGGGCGCGCCTGCATTGCCCTGCATCACGGATGCGCGGGTCAAGCCCGCGCATGACGCCGCATGTAGCCTCATGCGTCCAGCCGCGCTAAAAGCGGTGCCCGCCGGGAATTCGCAATGTCCGCCTCGACCTCGCCGCACCACCACGTCACCCGCCCGCTCGACACACTGGCGGTGGCGGCGGTGCTGGTGCTGTGCCTGTCCTGGGGCTTCAACCAGGTCTCGGTGAAGCTGGCCATCCACGACATCCCGCCACTGATGCAGGCCGCCATCCGCTCGACGCTGGCGACCTTTATCGTCGCCGGCTGGTGCAAGGCGCGCGGCATGCCGCTGTTCGCGCGCGACGGCACGCTGGTGCCCGGACTGATCGCCGGCCTGCTGTTCGGCGTCGAATTCGTCGGCCTCTATCAGGGCCTCGCCTTCACCACGGCGACGCGCGCAGTGCTGTTCATGTATCTCGCGCCGTTTTTCGTGGTGATCGGCGCGCGCATCTTCCTGCCCGCCGATCGCTTCAGCGGCCGGCAATGGCTCGGCCTGAGCCTGTCATTCGTCGGCATGATCGTCGCCTTCGGCGTGCCGACGCCGGCGCTCGATCCGCTGCAATGGCTGGGCGACCTGCTCTGCGTCGGCGCCGCGGTGTTCTGGGCCGCCACCACGCTGCTGCTCAAGGCGAGCAAGTTGAACCACATCTCGCCCGAGAAGGTGATGCTCTACCAGCTTGTGGTCTCGGCGCCGCTGCTGGCGATCGCCGCAGCCATCGCCGGCGAGCACATCACCCATGCCCCCTCGGCGGTCGCCGTCGGCGCGCTCGCCTATCAGACGGTGTGGGTGGTGAGCGTGACCTTCGTGGTCTGGTTCGCGCTGATCAAGCATTATTCCGCCAACCGCGTCTCCGCCTTCACCTTCCTGGCGCCGCTATTCGGCGTCGCCGCCGGCCATCTGGTGCTGGGCGAGCCGGTCACTCCGCCCTTTATCGCCGCCGTGGCGCTGGTCGTCGCCGGCCTGGCGTTGGTGAACCGGGCGAGGTAGCGGCTGCCATTCCGGGGCCCGGCGGCAGGCCGAGAACCCGGAATCCAGGGTCAAATCTGCACGCGCGGCTCCGGATTGCGCGCGCGCCGTCCTAGCGGGTCGAAGACGCGCGCAACCGCGCGGATGGCGGCGCCCCGCAATGACGGCGCGATGGGCCCTTTCGCCTGCATTGATTGTGTCATATTTGTCTGGCACTGCAGGCGGCGGAACCTTTGTCCACCCCCACGGTTGCTGGAGCAGGAATGAGTATCAGCGCTGAGCGGCATCAGACGGTCGGGGTCGACGTGGGCGGGGTCACCGTCGGCGGCGGCGCACCCATCGTCGTGCAGTCGATGACCAATACCGACACCGCCGATGTCGAGGGCACCGCGCGCCAGGTGGCCGCGCTCACCCGTGCCGGCTCGGAGCTGGTGCGCATCACCGTCGACCGCGACGAGGCGGCGGCCGCCGTGCCGAAGATCAAGGAGCGACTGGCGCAGATGGGCGTCAACGTGCCCATCGTCGGCGATTTTCATTACATCGGGCACAAGCTCCTGACCGATCATCCGGCCTGCGCCGAGGCGCTCGACAAATACCGCATCAATCCCGGCAATGTCGGCTTCAAGGGCAAGCGCGATCCGCAGTTCAGCCAGATCGTCGAGATGGCGATCAAGCACCACAAGCCGGTGCGCATCGGCGTCAATTGGGGCTCGCTCGACCAGGAGCTACTCACCAAGCTGATGGACGAGAACTCGGCGTCGGCCAAGCCGCGCGGTGCGCGCGAAGTCACGCATGAGGCCATGGTGCAGTCGGCGCTGTTGTCGGCCGCACGCGCGGAAGAGATCGGCTTGCCGAAGAACCGCATCATCCTCTCGGCCAAGGTGTCCGCGGTGCAGGACCTGATCGCGGTCTATGCCGAGCTTGCGCGCCGCTCCGACTATGCGTTGCATCTCGGCCTCACCGAAGCGGGCATGGGCACCAAGGGGATCGTCGCGTCCTCGGCCGCCATGGGCGTGCTGCTGCAGCAGGGCATCGGCGACACCATCCGCATTTCGCTGACGCCCGAGCCGGGCGGCGATCGTACGCGGGAAGTCCAGGTGGCGCAGGAGCTGTTGCAGACCATGGGGCTGCGCACCTTCGTGCCGCTGGTGGCGGCCTGCCCCGGCTGCGGCCGCACCACCTCGACCACCTTCCAAGAATTGGCCCAGGATATTCAGGGCTTCATTCGCAACTCGATGCCGGCCTGGAAGACGCGCTATCCGGGCGTGGAGACGCTCAACGTCGCGGTGATGGGCTGCATCGTCAACGGCCCGGGCGAGAGCAAGCATGCCGACATCGGCATCTCGCTGCCCGGCACCGGCGAGCAGCCGACGGCACCGGTGTTCATCGACGGCAAGAAGGCGGCGACCCTGCGCGGGCCGACGCTCAGCGCCGATTTCAAGCAAATGGTCATAGACTATATCGAGCGGCGCTTCGGCACGGGCGGGACGCGGACCGCCGCGGAGTGAGATCGAAGACCTTCATCCTCGGCTTCATCGGCGTGATCGTGGTCATCGCCGCGATCTCGGTCTACGTCAGCGCCACCATCGACAAAGTCGACAAAACCCTCACCGCCTTCCCCTCGCCCGATGGCCGCTACAAGGCGGTACGCCTGTCGCTTTCGCGCGGCGGCAAGGCGCCGTTCTGCTTCGAGAGCATCTCGGTTTTTCTCAAAGTCTATCCTGACACGTTCGCGGAGAGCGAGAAGGCCTATCAGGTCTATGCCACGCCCTGTGCGACGCCGGCCGATCCGGCCAACGCGCCGCAGGTGCAATGGCTCTCCAATCAGGCGCTGCGCATCACCTACACGCCGGCGCCGACCGGCCTCGACACCGGCAAGCTGCGCCGGCGCCTGGTCGACGCCTCGCAATTCGTGCGCATCGACTACGTGGCGCGGAAGTAGCGACCTCGAAGCAGCCATGTAGCCCGGATGAAGCAAAGCGAAATCCGGGGCTTCGGCGCGACCGCCAAGCGTTTGCGGGGGCACCCCGCGCCTTTGCTCGCCCGACAAAAGCGCTATGATGATCGGACCTCGGTCTAGTCGAGAAGTGCGATGACACCCCTCATCCTGATCGCGTTACTGCTCGCGGCTACGCCGGCGCTGGCCTTCGATTCGACCAAGCTCGACCAGGGCGGGTCGCTGCTGCTGAGCGACATGAAGGCGCTGATCGATCAGGCGCCCAAGCTCAAGCAGGAGGTCGACCGCAGGCTGGCCGAGAAGCACAAGACGATGGACGACATCATCTGCAGCGGCATGCGCTTTTCCAACGCGTGGAAAGATCTCGGCGGCGCCCGCGCCGCGCCCTACGATTGCGACTTCAAGGGCAAATGGCTCCATGTCGACGCGCAGGTCCGCCTGTTCGCGCGCAACGGCCATGAATACAAGACGATCAGCCGCGCGGCGATGCGCAACACCGTCAGGTTCACCGAGACGCACCCGACCTGGACATGGGGCGACAAGGCGCCTTGGGAGAAGTGACGTTTCCGCAGCCCGGATGAAGCGAAGCGAACTCCGGGGCTCATTCATTCCGGCACCCGCATTCCGCTTCGCGCCATGCGGGCTGCGACTGTCGGATCGCGCAGACCGGCGCGGCGGTTGTTGACATAATTCCTATAGGAACATATACTCCTCAGGCTTGGCTCGGTCCGCGCCCCGCCGCCTCGAGGGCGGACGCGGAAGGAGCAAGGCCCGGCGCCCGACAATGGCGCCGCGGTGGAGCGCCGGGAGGCGCAGCCGGCTTCGCCAAGCCGGCGCGCGCCTCGCCAGGCGCGCGGTGGGTGTGCAAGCGCCGCACCCGCCAAAGGGCGCCTCGCCAGCGCCCTGGCGCCTCCCGGCGCTCCACCCCTCCTTTCGGAGGGACGGAAAGAGGGAAGCCGGCCACCCGGGGCCGTCAAGAATACGGGCGATGCAGCGCGCCCGCTTCGCATGCCGATGCACTCGCGTCCTGATATCCCGCCTTGGCCCGACGCTGATTCGCCATTACACCGTGCGCACCGACCGCTTTCCGATCGGCTTTCTTCAAGCGGGGGTTCTCATGAACAGATGTCAGCCTGTCGCGCTCGGTATCGCCATCGGCGTGCTGTGGGCCTTTTATGTGTTCTGCATCGGCATTACCGCGATGTTCGGCTGGGGCGTCGCGGTGGTGAACGTGCTCGCCTCGCTCTATATCGGGCTGAGCGCCTCGATCCTCGGCGCCATCGTCGGCGCGATCTGGGCCTTCGTCGACGGCTTCGTCGCCGGCCTCATCATCGCCTGGGTCTACAATCTGGTGGCGGGCGAAGCCTGACGCGCTTCGCCGTCGGTCAGCCGCCGTTTTCCACCTTGCCGCCCGCGGCCTTGAGCGCATCGGGCTGCGGCATGGCGATGACGTTGTAGCCGGAATCGACGAAGTGGATTTCGCCGGTGACGCCGGTCGACAGATCAGACACCAGGTAAAGCCCGGCGCCGCCCAGATCCTCCAGCGATACGCCGCGGCCGAGCGGCGAATATTTCTGCTGGAAGGCGAACATGTAGCGCGCGTCGGAGATGCCGGCGCCGGCCAGCGTGCGGATCGGGCCGGCGGAAATGGCATTGACGCGGATCTTCTGGTGGCCGAAGTCGACCGCGAGATAGCGCACCGAGGCTTCCAGCGCCGCTTTCGCCACGCCCATGACGTTGTAATTCGGCATGGCGCGGTCGCCGCCGTTATAGGTGAGCGTGAGCATGGCGCCGCCGTTCGGCATCAGCGCGGCGGCGCGCTTGGCCGCCTCGGTGAAGGCGTAGCAGGAGATCACCATGGTGCGGATGAAGTTCTCGCGCGTCGAATCGGCGTAGCGGCCCTTCAGCTCGTCTTTGTTGGAGAAGGCGATGGCGTGCACCAGGAAATCCAGCGTGCCCCATTCCTTCTTGATCAACTCGAACACCGCGTCGACCGAAGCGACGTCCTCGACATCGCAGGGCATCAGGAAGCTGGAATTGGCCTGCGCGGCGAGCGGCTTCACGCGCTTGCCCAGCGCCTCGCCCTGATAGGTGAAGGCGAGATCGGCACCATGCGCGGCCAGCATCTTGGCGATGCCCCAGGCGATGGAATGGTCGTTGGCGACGCCCATCACCAGCCCGCGTTTGCCCTCCATCAGGCGACCCTGCGGGGCTCCCTGCTCACTGCTCATGACAAACGGCCTGCGCGGAATGGATTAAAGGACGGACGGCGAGAACGGCTTGTTCATGCGTGCCCCCTGGGCGAATCGCGCGATGCGCAGACCCCCAGCATTTGGCACGCTGACGACAGTCAGATGACGGGCCGGCGCATAACACGCCACTCTGGACCCGGACGCTCATGCATCCAGCCGCTTGAAGACGACCGAGGCATTGGTGCCGCCAAAGCCGAAGGAGTTTGACAGCACGGCGCCGAGCGCGACATTGTCCTTGCGCTCGCGCACGATGGGCATGTCCTCGAAGGCGGGGTCGATGTTCTCGATATTGGCGCTCTCGCAGATGAAGCCGCTCTGCATCATCAACAGCGAGTAGATCGCCTCCTGCACGCCGGTGGCGCCGAGCGAATGGCCGGTGAGCGACTTGGTGGCCGAGATCGGCGGACACTTGGCGCCGAACACCTCGCGGATCGCCTCGATCTCCTTGATGTCGCCGATCGGCGTAGAGGTGGCATGCGGATTGATGTAGTCGATCGGCGCCTTGCAGGTTGCCAGCGCCATGTTCATGCAGCGCACGGCGCCTTCGCCCGAGGGCTGCACCATGTCGTAGCCGTCGGACGTGGCGCCGTAACCGGCCACCTCGGCGTAAATCTTCGCACCGCGCGCCTTGGCGTGTTCGAACTCCTCCAGCACCAGCACACCGGCACCGCCGGCGATGACGAAACCGTCGCGGTCGCGGTCATAGGCGCGCGAGGCCTTGGTCGGCCGGTCGTTGTAGCCGGATGACATGGCGCCCATGGCGTCGAACAACATGGACAGCGTCCAGTCGAGCTCCTCGCAGCCGCCGGCGAAGATCATGTCCTGCTTGCCCCATTGGATCATCTCGGCCGCATTGCCGATGCAATGGTTGGACGTGGCGCAGGCCGACGAGATCGAATAGTTCACGCCTTTGATCTTGAACCAGGTGGCGAGCGTGGCCGAGGCGGTGGACGACATCGCCTTCGGCACCGCGAAGGGGCCGATGCGCTTGGGACCCTTTGTGCGCGCGATATCGGCGGCCTCGATCAGCGTGCGGGTCGAGGGGCCGCCTGAGCCCATGACGATGCCGGTGCGCGGATTGGAGATATCGCCTTCCTCGACGCCGGAATCGCGGATCGCCTGTTCCATGGCGACGTGGTTCCAGGCGGCGCCGCCGCCAAGAAAACGCATGGCGCGGCGGTCCACGGCCTCGGCCGGATCGAGCGTCGGCGCGCCGTGCACCTGGCAGCGGAAACCAAGCTCGGCATATTTGTCGGCCTTGACGATGCCGGATTTGGCCTCGCGCAGGCTCGCCAGCACTTCCTGCGTGTTGTTGCCGATCGATGAGACGATGCCCATCCCGGTGACGACGACCCGTCGCATAATGATAGATCCTTCACTCCGGCAGCCGGTTAAGCGCGCATGACGATGGAGGTCAAGCCGGTCGCGCAGGGCCGCCGGCGAAACCTCACGCCCCGCCCGACGCCAGCGCTTCGCCCTGCTTGAACAGCCCGACCTTGAGGTCGAAGGCGCGGTAGATCACGTTGCCATCGGCCGACAGCCAGCCGTCAGCAACCCCGAGCACCAGCTTGGAGCGCATCACCCGCTTGATGTCGATGCCATAGATGACTTTCTTCACATTCGGCAGAACCTGCCCGGAAAATTTAAGTTCCCCGAGCCCGAGCGCGCGGCCTTTGCCGGGCGCGCCCAGCCAGCCGAGGAAGAAGCCGACCAGTTGCCACAATGCATCGAGCCCGAGGCAGCCCGGCATGACCGGATCGTTCTTGAAATGGCAGAGGAAGAACCAGAGGTCGGGCTTCACGTCGAGCTCGGCCCGGATCAGCCCCTTGCCGTGCTCGCCGCCCTGTTCCGCGATTTCCGCAATGCGGTCGAACATGAGCATGGGCGGCAGCGGCAATTGTGCATTGCCAGTGCCGAATAGCTCGCCGCGGCCGCAAGCGAGCAAATCCTCGTATTCGAAGCTGTGGCGCCTTTCGGCCATTGGCTTTTCACCCCCACAGCCGGGGTTTGGCTGGGTATCCATGGCGAATTCGTAACATAGTGCGTTAACCCGGCAAAGATGGCGACGCTCAAACCTCGCTGCAATCGGCACGGGCGTCGCCTGTCCGCGACAAAATGGCTGGTCCCGGCAGGACTAACGTTGTTGCGAAGGAGTTGCATCTAGCTGCGTCTTTCGTATATGTTCGCAATGAAACGGTCGCCCGCTGGCGAACCGCAGTGATGCCGGCCCTTTTGAGGGTGAAGATGAACCAGATGCGTACCATGGCACTCCCGGCGATGCAGTCCGCCACTGAGCCGGAAAGCCGGTCCGAAGCTTTGACCGGTTGCCCCTGGCACGACGTCAAGGCGATGCTGCGTCAAGTCGGCCTGCGTCCGACCCGCCAGCGCATGGCCCTCGGCTGGATCCTGTTTGGCAAGGGCGACCGTCATCTGACGGCGGAAATGCTCTACGAGGAGGCGACCCGCGCCAAGGTGCCGGTGTCGCTCGCCACCATCTACAACACGCTGAACCAGTTCACCGAGGTCGGCCTGCTGCGCCAGGTCGCCGTCGACGGCTCCAACAAGGCCTATTTCGACACCAACGTCACCGCCCACCACCATTTCTTCCTTGAGGGTGAGGACAAGCTGCTCGATATCCCGAGCGCCGAGGTGGTGGTGGGCGCGACCCCGACTCCGCCGGAGGGCTACGAGATCGACCGCATCGACGTGGTGGTCCGGCTCAAGCGGAAATCATAAGGCGAGCGCTGTCGCGCTGCTGAGTTTTTGTCATGGCCGGGCTTGTCCCGGCCATTGCGATTCTGACCGCACGACGATGCCGACCAAACGGGACTGCCGGGTGAGGCCGTAGCTCGGCGGCACATCATTCGATCTTTTCGTTCGGATAGGCGCCCCACAGCCGGTCCTGCCGAATCCAGCCGTCGAAGCCTTTGCCGGCGAATTCGCACCAGGTGCCGGTGCAGGACTTCAGCGAGCCAAGCACGCCCGCTTGCAGCTTGGCCACCACGGTCGACTTCGCATCGGGGTCTTCGTAGAGCGGCACCAACTCGTCCTTCAGGGTGGGCACCACGATGCCGGTGCGCCGGCCCGACAGCAGCGAGTGGTAGACCCAGCCTTCCGCCCCTTCCCAGTCGCGCACCCGCCGCCAATTCTCGAATTCGGCGGTGATCTCCACCGGCATCCCGGCCTTGGTGTAGACCCAGCGCACATCCTGGTCCTTGTTGGGGCCACGCCGCACGTTGACCCGGTCGGCCTTCAGGCTGACGAAGCGCGGCACTGGCAGCCCGCTCACCGAGCCGGTGGTCAGCGCCTGGGCCGAGCCGGCGGCGCCGGCCGGGGCGGCCAGCGGCAGCATCAATCCGAGGGCCAACACCGCGCAGCGCAGGCCACGCGACACGGCGCGAGTGCTTTGTGTTACCACTGCCATCTGGTAGGAAAACTACGGATTTCAGGCCTTCCCGCGGGATTCGCCCGCGAGTGTGGGCGAGCACGGTTAAGGAGGGCTGAATCGGCGTTCCGCCTCGGTCGAGATCATGGCAAAGACTAAAAAACCACTGGTTGTCGTCACGCGAAAGCTTCCCGACAGCGTCGAGTTGCGCATGCGCGAGCTATTCGACGTCCGCCTCAACGATGATGACAAGCCGATGAGCCATCACGAGCTGCAGGAGGCTGTGCAGGCGGCCGACGTGCTCGTGCCGACGGTCACCGACCGCATCGACGCCTCGGTGCTGTCAAAGTCGGGCGAACGTCTCAAGCTGATCGCCAATTTCGGCAACGGTGTCGACAATATCGACGTCGCTACCGCGATCCAGCGCGGCATCACCGTCACCAATACGCCTGGCGTGCTCACCGAAGACACCGCCGACATGACCATGGCGCTGATCCTGGCGGTGCCGCGGCGCCTGGTGGAAGGCGCCGGCGTCCTGACCGCCGACACGGATTGGGCCGGCTGGACCCCGACCTGGATGCTCGGCCACCGCATCTGGGGCAAGCGGCTCGGCATCATCGGCATGGGTCGCATCGGTCAGGCGGTGGCGCGCCGCGCGCGCGCCTTCGGCCTGCAGATCCACTATCACAACCGCCGCAAGGTGGCGCCCAAGATCGAGGAAGAGCTGGAAGCCACCTATTGGGAGAGTCTCGACCAGATGCTCGCCCGCATGGACATCATCTCGGTCAATTGCCCGCACACGCCGGCGACCTATCACCTGTTGTCGGCGCGCCGCCTCAAGCTGCTGCGGCCGCAGTCCTATATCGTCAACACGTCGCGCGGCGAGGTGATCGACGAGAACGCAATGGCGCGACTGATCGAATCCGGCGACATCGCCGGCGCCGGATTAGACGTCTTCGAACACGAGCCGGCGGTGAACCCCAAACTCGTCAAGCTGGCCAAAGCCGGCAAAGTGGTCGTGTTGCCGCACATGGGCTCGGCGACACTGGAAGGCCGCATCGACATGGGCGATAAGGTGATCATCAACATCCGCACCTTCATGGACGGCCACCGGCCGCCCGACCGCGTGCTGCCCTCCATGCTTTAAGGCGCATGGGGGTGGGCGGCGCTACTGGTCGCGCATCCACATTTCGTAGCCGATTTCCCGCGCGATCATGCCGTCGCGGACGTGGAAATTGTGCAGGAGCCGCATCTTGACCTTGGTGCCGAGCGGGAACGGGCAGTTCTCGAAGCCGTCGCCGGAGATTCGGAAGGTCACCCACATGTCGTCGAACACCCGGTCGGGCGAGGCGAAGCGCTCCAGCGCATGGAACTTGATGCCCTCGGCGGAGTCGAACACGCGCAAATACATCTTCTTGATCTGCGCGCGGCCGGTATAGGCGACGCCGCGCGTCGGCGATTCCCAAACCGCATCCTCGGTGTAGAGCTTGATGCATTCGTCGATGCGCTCGGGATTTTCCTCGTGCAGATGCATATCGACCAGATCGAGCGCGTATTGGCACTGCTGCTCATAGGTCATCGGCTTGGTGCGGCGGGCGAGCAATTGCTCGACGGTTTCGCGGGACGTTTCGATGATGCTCATGATGTCCTCCCTGAGGTCATTGTTTGATCGCCAGCCTACGCGATTTCCATCACGATGACGGTGGGTCATGTCCGGACAAGTCCGTGATCGTCGGCTTGTTGCCGGAGAGCGGATTGGCCGGGTCCCAGCCATAGTTGAACGTCTCGAAGCGCATCGAGCGTGCGTCCACCATCAGCAACTTGCCGACCAGGCCCTCGCCAAACCCGACGATCTCGCGGATCACCTCCAGCGCCATCAGCGAGCCAAGCACGCCCGGCAGCGCGCCGAGAATGCCGGCTTCCGCGCAGGCCGGCACGGCGCCGGGCGGCGGCGCTTCCGGGAACAGACAGCGATAGGTCGGGTTGGGTTTGCCGTCGGCTCCGATTTCATGCGCGCGAATCGATGTGAGCGAGCCGTCAAAGGTATGCAGCGTGGCGGTGATCAGCGGCTTTTTCGCCAAATAGCAGGCGTCGGAGACAAGATAGCGCGTGGCGAAATTATCGGACCCATCGGCGACGATATCGTAGCGCCCGATCAGGTCCAGCGCGTTGGCGGCGGAGAGCCGCACGCCATGCGCCTCGACCGCCACGTGCGGATTGAGCCGTTGCACCGCGGCGGCGGCGCAGTCCGCCTTGGGGCGGCCGATGTCGTCGCTGCCGAAGATCACCTGCCGTTGCAGGTTGGACAGCGACACATTGTCATCATCGACCACGCCGAGGGTGCCGATGCCGGCGGCTGCAAGGTAGAGCAGGACGGGGGCGCCGAGGCCACCGGCGCCGACCACCAGCACCCGCGCGGCTTTCAGTCGCGCCTGGCCCGGACCGCCCACCTCGCGCAGAACGATGTGGCGGGCATAGCGTTCGAGTTCTTGTGCATCGAGCATGGCGGGGAACCATAGCATCGCCAGGGACCGATGGGTGAACCCACCCGCTGGAAGCATTCATGGATAGACCGGGGCCTGCTTGCGCCCCCAAGGCGATGGGCTAAGGTGCCGGACGTTGTGGTGAATGTGGCGTCAATAGCGATGCGGTGCGGCCTGGTCCTGCTGATGCTCGTGTTCGCCGCCGGCCCTGTGCTGGCGCAGGAGAGCATGCGTCCCGGCCGGCCAGGACCGATCGAACCGGCAAAGCCCGCGGCGCCGGCCAAGCACCAGGCCAAACATGCCGCCAAACACCATCCCGCCAAGCCACAGGCGGCGAATGCGGCCAAGCCGACCGCAGCTAAGCCAACCGCGAGCAAGCCGGCCATCAGCAAATCGGCCGCAAACAAGCCGCCCGCAAGCAAAACGGTCAAACGTGCCCCCGCGCTGCGCCACGTGCCGCTGCCACGACCGGCGCCGCGCGCAACGCTCGCTTCCATCGCGCCGACCTCCGCGACGGCGGCCCCCGCCCATGTGCCGCTGCCGCCGCGGCAGCCGGCCGCCATCGATGCGAAACCCGCGATGGCCGAACCGGCGCACGCGGTCACCGGCGGCGTGCCGTCCAATGAGCGCTGGAAGATCCAGTCGGCGCTGCTGTGGGCCGGTGATTATCCCAGTTCGAACAAGGACGGGGACCCGCTGGTCGCCGCCATCAAGAATTATCAGAAGCGGCACAAGGCAAAGGTCACCGGCGAGCTCACCGCGGAGCAGCGCGCCACGCTGATCGCCGCCGACGAAGCGCATGAGAAGGCGTTCGGTTGGAGCGTCGTGGTCGATCCGGCGACGGGCATCCGCATCGGCCTGCCCACCAAGCTGGTGCCGCATGCCCGCGACGCCACGCACGGCACGCGCTGGAGCTCGGCGCATGGCGAGGTGCAGATCGAAACCTTCCGCATCAAGGACCCCGATCTCAAGCTGTCGACGCTGTACGAGCGTGAAAAGCGACAGCCGGCGACGCGCAGGATCGCGCACAACACGCTGCATGATGACGGCTTCTCCATCGATGGCATGCAAGGGCTGAAATATTTCTCGGTGCGGGCGGCGATCCGCGACGGCGAAATACGCGGCCTCACCATGCTCTACGACCAGGCGATGGAAGGCATCGTGGAGCCTGTGCTGGTGGCGGTGGCGAGCGCCTTCTCGCCCTTCCCGGAGCGCAGCGCGCCGTTCGCCACGCTGGCCAAGTCGGTCGAATACGGCACCGGGCTGATCGTCAGCAGCGAGGGCCACATCGTCACGGCACGCAAGGTGACGGAGGGCTGCCAGGTGATCGTGGTACCCGGGCTCGGCAATGCCGACCGGCTGGCGCAGGACAAGACCGACGGGCTGGCGCTTTTGCGCGTCTATGGCCAGCACAAGCTGTCGGCGCTGTCACTCGCGAACGGGGTGCCGAAAAGCGCACCGTTGACCTTGCTCGGCATTCCCGATCCGAAGGAACAGCACGGTCGCCAGAGGCTCTCCGAGATCAAGGCGCGCCTTGCCGGCACGGCCATCGAGCTGCGCCAGCCGGTGCCGGTCGCCGGTTTACCCGGCGCCGCTGCGCTCGATGCGCAAGGCCAAGTGCTCGGCATGATGGACACGCGCAATGCGGTCATCGCCAGCACCGCGCCCTCGGCGCCGCCGGTGTGGCTGGTGGGTGCGCCGACCATCCGCGCGTTTCTCAAGGCGCATCACGTACCGGCGGTTAAGTCGCCCGGCGAAGCGCGCGACGCGGTGGTGCGGGTGATTTGCGTGCGGAAGTAGGCTCGTTAGGACTGTATGGTGTAACGGGTAATGACGCCGTTGTTGCGAAACCACCAGTAGTCCTGTTCTGCTTCGTAACCTGCATCCGGCCGCACCAGTTGGGCCAGTTTGTTCAGATACGAGACCGCATCATTCCGTTGTTCGAATATGCAACGAACCATGGCGGTATTTTCAACGCCGCCATGCTGGTCCAGCGTGCGCCCGCAAATCCTGAACATCGTGTACTCCAACGTATTTCTGGGCCGTCCTTTTCATTAAGTTCAGCGCCAATACGTTAAGCAAACGTTAATTATCGGTTCTTCCACTTCGGCGGGCGTTTTTCGACGAAGGCCTTCATACCCTCCTTCTGATCTTCGGTGGCGAACAGCGCGTGGAAGACGCGCCGTTCGAAGTTCACGCCTTCCGCCAGCGGGGTTTCGAAGGCCCGGTTGACCGCTTCCTTGGCCGCCAGCACCGATGGCAGCGACAAATTGGCGATAGTGGCGGCGAGCTTCATCGCCTCCTCCATCAGGCTCGCCGCCGGCACGACCCGCGCCACCAACCCGGAGCGTTCGGCCTCGGCAGCGTCCATCATGCGGCCGGTGAGGATCATCTCCATCGCCTTGGCCTTGCCGATGGCGCGCACCAGCCGCTGGGTGCCGCCGATGCCGGGGATGATGCCGATCTTGATCTCCGGCTGGCCGAACTTGGCGTTGTCGGCGGCGATGATCACATCGCAGTGCATGGCGAGCTCGCAGCCACCGCCGAGCGCGAAGCCGGCGACCCCCGCCACGATCGGCTTTCGCGCACGCGCGGCGCAGTCCCAGCCAGAGGCAAAATTGTCGAGAAAGGCGTCGATGAAGGGCTTGTCCGCCATCTCCTTGATGTCGGCGCCGGCGGCGAAGGCCTTGTCGCCGCCGGTGATCAGCAGGCAGCCGATATCGGGATCGGCGTCATAGGCCGCGATCGCCTGGCCGAGCTCGGTGATGAGCGCTGAGTTGAGCGCATTGAGCGCCTGCGGCCGGTTAAGCCGGATGATGCCGACCCGGCCTTGGGTTTCGATGATGATGTTCTGGTAGCTCATGGCGACCTCCCCGTGGCGGACCCTTTCTGGCACAGCAGGCGATAGAACGTCGAGCGCCCGATGCGCGGCCGCGCACCAATCGCGCGCACTGGCAGGGCTGATCGACGGAGGTCATAGCAACGCCGATACAGTTTTCAACCAGGCTGCGATGTGTTAATTTAATACAGGATTGACGGGCAAATTCGAGAATTTGCGTTGTGTCCAGGCGTCGGGGGGCGTCCTATCTCATGCGTATTCTTGCGTTTCAGTCGGGCCTGCATGACGGGTCCGCGGCCGCGTTCGAAGACTATCGCCTGGTCGCCGCGGTGCATGAGGAGCGACTCCGGCGTATCAAGGGCTGGGGCGACGACGTGCCCTGGCTCGCCATCGACGAAGTCCTCCGCATCGCCAATTGGTCGCGTTGGGACGTCGACGCGATCGCGACCATCCGCGGCGTATTTCCCCTGCATTATTTTCGCTTCGGGCCGCTACGCGACGTCTATTATACCGCGCGCAAGCATATGGGACGCGAGCGCCTCAACCGCGACCTCTCGCACATTTGCACAAGGAACGGCACCGCCAACGCGGCGCGTTTCTTCCACACCGACCGTTTCCTCGCCGAGAACGCTTTCCGGCCGGACATCCCCATCCACTTCGCCAATCATCATGGCGCGCATGCGATGGCCGCGCTGTTCCACACGGATTGGGACGATGCACTGATCTACACGGCGGACGGCATCGGCGACAATATCAGCTATTCGGTGCGCAGTTTGCGCGACGGCTGCATCGACCTTCGGTTCGGCGACGACAGCCTGTTGGCCAGCCAGCGCAAGACGCACGATAGCCTCGCCACCGCCTACGGTTATGCGACCGCCGCCTGCGGCTTCCGCATGTGGAGGCACGAAGGCAAGCTCACCGGGCTGTCCGCGCGCGGAAAGCCGGTCATTGCCGACGAATTCGCCCGCCATTTCCGCATCGACAAGGACGGTCTCGTCGTCAGCGACTTCAAGAGCACGCGCGTCATGGGCGAGGCCATCTTTGCCACCTGCGCGGGGCATAGCCGCGAGGATATCGCCGCATCGATTCAGAAAGTGGCCGAGGACCTGACGCTGCAATCGGTGCGACATTGGGTCGAGCGCACCGGCGCGCGGCGTCTGGCCATCGCCGGCGGCCTGTTCGCCAATGTGCGCATCAACCGGTTGCTCGCCGAAGCACTACCGATCGACGAGATTTTCATCTTTCCAGCCATGGGCGACGACGGGCTTTCAGTCGGCGCTGGCTTAAGCCTGCTATTGGAGCGCGACGGTCCGGCGCAATGGCTTTCGATGCGGCGCCGGCTCGAGAACGTCTTTCTCGGCCGCGACTATGACGACGCCATTGATCACTGCCTCGGTGACGCCGAAACGACGCGCCGCATCGACGGCGATCCCGCGCGGCTTGCCGCCGACATGATCGCCACCGGCCAAATCGGCGCGATTTATACCGGGCGCATGGAGTTCGGCCCGCGCGCGTTAGGGGCGCGAAGCATTCTCGCCAGCCCCGCCGACGCCGCGGTGAACGACACATTGAACGAGCGGCTCGACCGTTCGGAGTTCATGCCTTTCGCGCCGGTGGTGCTGGAGGAGGATGCCTCCCGCGTCTTCGACATCACCTCGGTCAATCGCTACGCCGCGCACTTCATGACCGTCACCTGTGCAGTCAAGCCAGAATGGCGCGCGCGCATCCCGGCAATCGTGCACGTCGATGGCACGGCACGGCCACAGATTATTAGCGATGACGGCAACCGGCTCTACGCCGATATTCTGCGCCGCTTCCGCGCAGTTACCGGCCTGCCTGTCCTGGTCAATACCAGTTTCAACGTGCATGAAGAGCCGATCGTCAACCGCCCCGAGGAATGCCTCAAGGCACTCAATGAAGGACGCGTCGATTTCGTCGTGACCCGCAACGCCGTTTACGTCAGGGCCGACGCGACGCGCGTGCTCGAGCCGGTCTCCGTCGTGCCGCAAATCCAGGTAGAAAACGCGGCCCTCTGATCGCGGGACTGCAACACCGGCGTGACCGGCGCGTTACTTCTGGCAGCTCGGACAATAAAAAGTCGAACGCCCGCTCTGCACGATGCGCTTGATCTTGCCCTTGCAGTGCGGACAGGGCTCGCCCTCGCGGTCATAGACCTGGAAATTGTGCTGGAAATAGCCGAGCGAGCCGTCGGTCTGGCGGTGGTCGCGCAGGCTCGAGCCGCCGGCCTTGATGGCGTCGTGCAGCACCGCCTTGATCGCCGCGACCAGCGCCCGCGCCCGCTCGTTCGGTTGCCCCTTGCGGTCGGCGATGGTGGAAGCCTGCCGCTTCGGCGACAGCCGCGCGCGAAACAGCGCCTCGCAGACATAGATGTTGCCGAGGCCCGCGACCACGCGTTGGTCGCTCAGCGCGGCCTTGAGCGAGGTCTTCTTGCCGGCACAGGCTTTCGCCAGCAGGCCAGCGTCGAATTCGTTGCCCAGCGGTTCGGGCCCGAGCGCCCGCAGCAGTGGCTCGTCCTCGAGCTTGGCGCGCGCCACCAGCTTCATCGAGCCGAAGCGGCGCGGATCGTTGAAGGTGACGGTGGCGCCGTTCGACATATGGAAGACGACGTGGTCGTGCTTTTCGTCCTTGGCCTCGGCGAAATAGCGCGGATCACCGAGGACCTCCTCGCCGTTCCGCCGCAGCCGGAACGAGCCCGACATGCCGAGATGCATGAGCAGGACCTCGCCCGAGGAGAGATCGGCCAAGAGGTATTTCGCCCGCCGGCCCAGGCCCTCGACCGTCTGGCCGTTGAGCCGCTTCTCGAAATCCTTGGCGATCGGCCAGCGCAGGCGGCGGTCACGCACCTCCACCTGCTTGAACCGCGCGCCTTCCATGGCCGGCGCCAGCCCCAAGCGCACGGTTTCAACTTCGGGCAATTCGGGCATTGTTAAACTCGTGAATCCGCGCCATCTGCTGCCCGGACGCGGAGCCGCGCAAGCGGTGCGCCCGGAACATGGCAGACCCACATAGCCTGTCCCGGTTTCCCGCGCTATGGTCCTGCCCGACAAGGACAATTGGCGATGGCCCGAAGCAAAGAAGCGCCCGAGGACACCCATTTCGGCTACGAAACCGTGCCCCTCGCGGAAAAACAGGGGCTGGTGGACGACGTCTTCCATTCGGTGGCGCGGCGCTATGACCTGATGAACGACCTGATGTCCGGTGGCCTGCACCGGGTCTGGAAGGATGCGCTGGTCTCGGCGGTGCGCCCGCCCAAATCGGACCGCCGCTTCGCCCTGCTGGATGTCGCCGGCGGCACCGGCGACATCGCCTTCCGCGTGGCCGAGGCCGGCGGGGTCGGCACCACGGTCACCGTCTGCGACATCAATGCCGACATGCTGGCCGTCGGCGCCGAGCGCGCGAAAAAGCGCCGGCTCGACGACCGCGTGCGCTTCGAACAGGGCAATGCCGAGGAGTTGCCCTATGCCGACAAGCGCTTCGACTGCGTCACCATCGCCTTCGGCATCCGCAACGTGCCGCGCATCCCGGAAGCGCTGAGCGAGGCTTATCGCGTGCTCAAGCGCGGCGGCCATTTCCTCTGCCTGGAGTTTTCCAGTGTGGACGTGCCGGGGCTGGATGCGCTTTATGAGCTCTATTCGTTCCGCCTCATACCGCGCATCGGCCAGGTGGTCGCGCGCGACCGCGAGGCCTACCAGTATCTGGTCGAATCGATCCGCAAGTTTCCCAGGCCCATGGTTTTCGCCAAGATGATGGAAGAGGCGGGGTTCCGCCGCGTCAGCTACCGGCCGATGACCGGTGGTGTGGTAGCGCTGCATTCGGGCTGGAAGCTGTGATGGACGCCGCGTGATCTCCGCCCTCTCCCATCTCATGCGGCTTGCCCGCGCCGGCTTCGTGTTCGCGCGCGAGGGCGTGTTCGCGCTGGTCGACACGCGGCCGATGCCGCCGTCGGCGCGCTGGCTGATTGCGCTGCTGCGCCTGCTTGAACGGCGCGGCGCCGGCGAGAGCTCGAGCCGGCTGTCGGCCGCGCTGACCCGGCTGGGGCCGAGCTATGTCAAGCTCGGGCAGTTCCTCGCCACCCGCCCCGACGTGGTCGGCACCGAGATCGCCCGCGATCTGGAGAGCCTGCAGGACAAGATGCCGCCATTCCCGCAGGACGTGGCGGAGGCCGCCGTCGCCGCCGCGCTCGGCAAGCCGCTGCACGCGGTCTATGCGAGCTTCGGCCCCGCGGTCGCCGCCGCCTCGATCGCACAGGTTCACCGCGCCGAGATCGAAGAAAATGGCGTGCGCAAGCCGGTGGCGGTGAAGGTGCTGCGCCCCGGCATAGAGCGTCGTTTTAAGTCCGATCTCAATGCGTTCTTCTTCGTCGCCGCCAAAGCCGAGGGTTTATCGACCGAAGCGCAGCGCCTGCGGATGACCGAAGTGGTGGCGACGCTTGCCCGCTCGGTCCAGATCGAGATGGATTTTCGGCTCGAGGCGGCCGCCGCCTCGGAGCTGGCAGAGAACACGCGCGACGATCCCGGCTTCCGCGTGCCATCGATTGACTGGGACCGCACCGCGCGCGAGGTGCTGACGCTCGAATGGATCGACGGCACCAAGCTTAATAACCGCGCGGAACTCGCCAAAAAAGGCTTCGACCTGCCGGCGCTGGGCCGCACCGTGATCCAGAGCTTTTTGCGCCATGCGCTGCGCGACGGCTTCTTCCATGCCGACATGCATCCCGGCAACCTGTTCGTTGACGACAGCGGCTGCCTGGTGGCGGTCGATTTCGGCATCATGGGCCGTCTCGGCTTCAAGGAGCGACGCTTCCTCGCCGAGATCCTGTTCGGCTTCATCACCCGCGACTACCGTTACACCGCGCAGATCCATTTCGACGCCGGCTATGTGCCGCGCCATCACTCGGTGGAGAGCTTCGCGCAGGCGGTGCGCGCCATCGGCGAGCCGATTCACAACCGCACGGCCGAAGACATTTCGATGGCCAAGCTGCTGACGCTGTTGTTTGAGGTCACCGGCCTGTTCGACATGCGTACGCGGCCGGAGCTGTTGCTGTTGCAGAAGACCATGGTGGTGGTGGAAGGCGTGGCGCGCGGGCTCGATCCGCGGCTCGACATGTGGAAGACCGCCGACCCTGTCGTGCGCGAATGGATCGGCCGCAATCTCGGACCCATCGGCAAGCTGGAGGGCGCCGCGCAAGGCGCCAGCGAAATCGGCCGCTTCCTCGCCGAGGTGCCGTCACTGTTGCGGCGCGCCAGCACGCTGGCGGAGCAGATCGACGACATCGGCCATATGGGGCTGTTGCTGTCGGAGGAGACGGTGGAAGCGATCGCGGATGCGCAAGCACGCCGCAACCGCTGGACCGTAACGGCGCTGTGGACCATCGCCGCGATCCTGGCGTGGATCGCCTGGTTCGGTCTATAGAGCGTGCCCCGCGCGACGTGTGCTGCAGTCCCGCTGATGCGGGAATGAGCGCTTGTTAACGGCGTACGACTTCGCCCAGCTTGTCGAGGCTCTGGCTCCACCCGGCCTCCATGCCGGCCAGCATCTGCGGAGCGATCGCGACCAACCCCTTGGCGTAACTGTGCAAGGTCAACCTGGTCTTGGCGCCCAGCGCTTCCAGGACAACCGTGGTCTCGCTCTCCAGAAGATGATTTCCATCGTTGTCGATGGCGATGTTGCTGAACACCAACCGTTCCGGTGCAATGACGGTGCGGAACACGCCCTTCATCGGATAGTGGTTGCCGTCCGGCCCATGCATGACGATGCGCAGGGCGCCCCCAACGCGCGCGTCCAGCTCGGGCACCGAGCTGGTGAAGCCGCGCGGGCCGAACCATTGCGCGAGATGTGCCGGATCGGTCCAGGCGCGCCAGACCAACTCGCGCGGCGCGTCGAGCACGCGGGTGAATGTGACGGTGCGCTCGCCAAAATCGCCTTGCTGGTGGGTCGTTTGCATTACGCGGCCTCCCCGGCATAGGCACGCTCGATGGTGGCGAGGTCGAGCTTTTTCATTTTCATGAAGGCGTTCATCACCCGCGCGCACTTGCGTGCATCGGGGTCGCTCATCATGCGCGGGATGGCGCTCGGCACCACTTGCCAGGAAAGGCTGAACCTGTCCTTCAACCAGCCGCACGGGCCTTCCTTGCCGCCGTCCTGGGTCAAGGCGTTCCAATAGTGGTCGATCTCAGCCTGGGTGTCGCACATGACCTGGAACGACACCGCTTCGTCGAACTTGAAGAGGGGGCCACCGTTGAGTGCGGTGAACGGTTGGCCGCTAATCTCGAACGCCACCACCATCACCGATCCCCCTGGCCGCTTGTGGATCTCCTGCCCAGCGTCGGGATAACGGCTGATGCCGGTGATCTTCGAATTGGGAAAGACAGAGCAGTAGAATCTGGCCGCGTCCTCGGCCTCGCTGTCGAACCAAAGACAGGGCGTCAACGGATGTTTGAGCTGCATAGCCGGTCTCCTCACGCGCAGCAGGATTCGACGGCCGACGCCTCGTACTGGTCGTGGCGCTTGACCCAATCCATCAGATTGCCGTTGGGCCCATTTTCGTTGCGACCCAGTGGCGTCATGTCGAGCAGCATGTAGGCGCCGATCACCTCCTCGTTGCCGCGGCCAAAGGACGAATAGGTATGGAACACGGTGCCGGTGTCGTCCTTGTAGAACACGCTACAACCGGGCAAATCTTCCATCGAAGTTTCGATCGGCTCGTAATTATAGAGCACCTTACCCTCGGCGAGGTCCTCGCGTCGGAAGGAGACGTTGAAATCGTAATTGAAGTCACTTCGTTCCGACGAGACCCAATCGAATTGCCAGCCCATGCGCCGCTTGTAGGCCATCAGCTTGGCGAGCGATGCGCGAGAGACGGCAACGAAACTCACGTCATGGTGCTTGAGGTGCTGGTTGGCGCCGTCGATATGATCGGCACCGAAAGAACAGCCCGTGCAGCCTTCCTCCCAGTCCGGCGCGAACATGAAGTGCTGCACGATGAGCTGGCTGCGCCCGCCGAAGAGATCAGCCAGCGTGCGCCTGCCCTGCGGCGTGTCGAAGACATAGGTCTTGTCGACCTTGATCCAGGGCAGTTCGCGCCGCTCGGCGGCGACCTGATCGCGCAGCTTGGTCAGTTCCTTCTCGCGCGCCAGATGCCATTTTCGCGCGGCAGTCCAGTCGTCGCGTGAGACGATTTTGTGCTGCATTGCTGACTCTCCCTGTCACTTTTTTGCCGTCGGCAGATAGGCTTCGAGTTGGTCCAAGGTACCGGTCCAGCCGTTGGTCATGCTGACGCGCGACTGGTCGCTGTCGAACAGCGCCTGCTCTTCCGGCGTGGCTTCATGGGGCGACCAGCGAACCGTGAACTTGGTCTTACCGCCCGGCATGTCCTCGAAGGTGAAGGTCGACAGCATTTGCATCGGCCAGCCCGGCGCCAGCGGGTGGCGTGTGATGCCGCCGGCTTCGTCGGAAAACGAATTGATGAACACGATCCGATCCTGCGGCGTGATCTCGCGGTAGGCCATCTTGCCCCACATGATGTCGCCGCCGGGCGGCTGCATGGCGTAGTGGAAGAAACCGCCAACGCGAAAATCGACTTTGGCCTTGACGATTTTCACGCCTTTTGGTCCCCACCAATTTTTCAGGTGTTCGACCTGGGTGAAACAGCGCCACACGAGATCGCGCGGCGCGTCGAATACGCGCGACATGACGAAATTTTTCGACTGCATGGGGTTTGCCTGAGCTGACATCGGGGCGCCTCTAACGTGTGGCACGGAGCTATTTCGGAGAAATCACCATCCAGCCCACGCCGAACTTGTCGGCGACCATGCCGAAGCGCGAGGCGAAGAAGGTTTCACTCATCGGCATCTGTACCTGGCCCCCCTCACCGAGCGCGCCGAACAGACGTTCGGCTTCGGCGTCGTCCTTGGCGGTAAGCGCGAGCCCGAAGCCCTGGAACGAGGGCTTGCCCATGCAGTGGCCGTCGGAAGCCAGAACCTGCGTTTCGCCGACATGAAAGGCACAATGCATGACCTTCTCGCGGCTCTCGGGTGTGACCATGCCCTGGTCGGGCGCTTCCTTGAAGCGCATCAGCATGTCGACCTTGGCGCCGAGCGTCTGCTTGTAGAACTCGATCGCCTCGTCGCAGCGGCCGTCGAAGAACAAATAAGGCTGCACTTGCATGTCGTTCTCCCGTTGGTTGCCAGGCTTTTCCGGCGCGGGGGATATCCACCCGCCGCCCGGGCACCGGTCATTGACAAATAGGTTGATATCAACATATTTGAGCCATGTCAAAGATCCCTGGATTGCCGTTCGGGGTGACCCCGGTGGTGCGTGACACCTGCCTGTGCCTGCATGCCCAGCGGGCGGCGCGCGCCCTGGCGCGGCGCTTCGACGAGGTCCTGCGCCCGCTCGATCTCACCAACGGACAATTCTCGCTGCTGATATCGCTCAACCGTCCGGAACCGCCGAGCTTGGGTAGCGTTGCCGCGCTCTTGGCCATGGACCGCACCACGCTGACGGCCGCGCTCAAGCCCCTGCAACGCCGCGGGCTGGTCAAAGTTTCCGTCGACAAGGAGGATCGGCGCAGCCGGCGGCTCGCCATCACCGTGGCCGGCCGCGCGCTGCTCAACAAGGCCTTTCCACTGTGGCGGGAGGCGCATGCCAAGGCCGAGCAACTGATCGGCGGCGATGTGGAGGCGGTGCGCGCGGCCTTGCGCGCGCTGTCGTCCGGAGCGCGCGATGACATTCAAGACATCTGACCCGCCACATAATCGGCGAGCCGCGCCATGGTCTGCATCAGGCCCTTGTCGGCACCGTATTCCTTGATGACGCGCGCGCGCTCTTCCGCCGACGGGAAGGTACCGTGCCATGTCAGCCGCGTCTTGCCGTTGCCGAGATCGGCAAAGGTCAACCGCGTGCTGAACTGCACCGGCTCGACCTCCTCGCCGCCGTCATGGCGGTAGACGAGGCGCTCGGGCGGCACGATCTCCTCATAGGTGATGCGGTTCTGGTAATCGCGGCCGTCCGGCCCGTGCATGACGAAGCGCCAGACGCCGCCGGGCCGGAAGTCGAAAGCGAGCGTCGTGGTGGTGAAGCCGTTCGGTCCCCACCATTGCGCCAGATGCTGCGGATCGGTGAAGGCCGCGAACACCAGCGCACGCGGCGCGTCGAAGATACGCGAGCCGATGATCGCGCGTGGATCGGAATCAAGATCGATGCTGTTTGCCGCGGCCACCTTTCGTCTCCCTGGACTTTGATTTTGGCTTGTCTGCCTGTTCTTGCGCTTTCAGCGTCTGCAAATAGTCGTCGAGCCGGTCGAGCCGCGCTTCCCACAGCCGGCGATATTCTTCGAGCCAGGTGTCGACGGTCTTGAGCGCATCGACCTCGATGCGGCAGGGCCGCATCTGCGCGTCGCGGCCGCGCGCGATCAGCCCGGCGCGCTCGAGCACTTTCAGATGCTTGGAGACCGCCGGCAAACTGATATCGAACGGCTCGGCCAGCTTCGATACCGAGGTCTCGCCGCCGGCGAGCCGCGCCAGGATCGCGCGCCGCGTCGGGTCGGCGAGCGCGGCGAAGGTAGCGGACAAGGCGTCGGCAGCCGGCATGATCATATTGAACCTATCGGTTAAATAACCATAAGGTTAAATACACGGCGGCCCACGAGTGGTCAAGGGAGCAGGTAGGGCAGTTTTGACGATCACGATGATTGCATTGATTGCAATGCAATCATACACTAGCTAAGTCTCTAGAAACCTGAGGCTTCCCATGGCTTCACTCACCGTCCGCCAGATCGACGAGCGCCTGAAAAAGCTGCTGCGCCTACGCGCCGCCCGTAACGGCCGCTCGGTCGAAGACGAGGTGCGCACGATCCTGCGCGAGGCTGCAGAAACCGATGGCCCGGCGTTGGAAGTTGCCAGTCCTCCGGCGCCGCAGGCAGGCCAAGCCAGGCCGGCGGCGTCCAAGCGCGTGTTGCTGATCATCGGCGGCGGCATCGCCGCCTACAAATCGCTCGACCTCATCCGCCGCCTGAAGGAACGTGGCTTTGCCGTCCGCTGCATCATGACCAAGGCGGCCGAACATTTCGTCACGCCGCTCACCGCCGGCGCCATCGTCGGCTCCCGCGTCTTCACCGACCTGTTCGATCCGGCGCACGAGTTCGACATCGGCCACATCCGGCTCGCGCGCGAGACCGATCTGATCGTGGTGGCGCCGGCCACCGCCGACTTGATGGCCAAGCTCGCCGGCGGCCATGCCGACGATCTCGCCACCGCGGTGCTGCTGGCGACGACCGCCAAGGTCCTGCTGGCCCCGGCGATGAACCCGGCGATGTGGGCAAAAAAGGCGACGCAGCGAAACCTCAAGCAGCTGATCGCCGACGGCGTCGCCCTGGTTGGCCCCAATGAAGGTGAGATGGCCGAAGCGCATGAGAGCGGCAAAGGCCGCATGGCCGAGCCGCTGGAGATTGCCGCGGTTGTCGAGCGGCTCATCGCCGATACGCCACAACCTCTCGTTGGGATGCGGTTCCTGATTACCTCCGGCCCGACGCACGAGCCGATCGACCCGGTGCGCTATATCGCCAACCGTTCGTCCGGCAAGCAGGGCCACGCGATTGCCGCAGCGGCCGCGGCCGCCGGCGCCGCCGTGACTTTGGTGAGCGGGCCGGTGAATCTGCCCGACCCGCCCGGCGTCAGCACCGTGCACGTCGAAAGCGCGCGCGACATGCTGCGCGCGGTCGAGCAGGCGATGCCCGTCGATGTCGCGATCTTCGCCGCCGCGGTCGCCGACTGGCGCGTGACCAATGCCGGCGCGCAGAAGATCAAAAAGACGCCGGGGCAAGACGTGCCGGCGCTCTCGCTCACCGAAAATCCCGACATCCTGTCGACGATCGCGCATCGCAAGTCGCAAAGGCCGCGCCTGGTGATCGGCTTTGCCGCCGAGACCGAGAATGTCGCCGCCAATGCCAAGGCCAAGCTCGCGCGCAAAGGCTGCGACTGGATCCTCGCCAACGACGTTTCGCCGCAGACCGGCATCATGGGCGGCGATCGCAACACCATCGAGCTGGTGAGCGCGGACGGCGTCGAGGCTTGGCCGCCGCAAAGCAAAGAGGATGTCGCGGCGATGTTGATCGCGCGCATTGCTGCAGCGCTCTGATTTTCCCGGTCATTCCGGGGCGTCCGCCAAACCCCTAACGGCGAAGGCGGACGAACCCGAAATCAAAAGCCACAGAAAAATTGTTGCATTGATCTGGATTCCGGATTGCCTCGCTTCGCTCGGCCCTCGGAAAGAAGGTATGCTAAGCGGATGCCCGCTATCGAGGTCCGCATCACACGCCTGCCGCACGGCAAGGACCTGCCGCTTCCCGCCTATCAGAGCGCACTCGCCGCCGGGCTCGACCTCCTCGCCGCGCTGGCGCACGACGCGCCGCTCACGCTGTCACCTGGCGCTCGCGCGCTCATTCCCACCGGCATCGCCATCGCGCTTCCTCAAGGTTTCGAGGCGCAGGTGCGGCCGCGCTCGGGGCTCGCCGTGCGCCACGGGATCAGCGTGCTCAACACCCCCGGAACGATCGATGCCGACTACCGCGGCGAGATCCAGGTCTTGCTGATCAATCACGGCGCCAATTCGCTGAAGATCGCGCGTGGGATGCGCATTGCACAACTTGTAATAGCACCAATTACACGTATAGTTCTCCGAGAAGTTGCAATCCTTGAACAAACCGACCGCGGCACTGGGGGATTCGGCTCGACCGGAAGTTGAGGAGAAAATTTCAGTTTTATAGTAGACGGCTGGACGACTGTAGCCTATTACCTCTGGTGAAAGTCGTGCTGGGGGCCAGCTACCCATGCCGCTCATGTCCCGCAAGGGCGTTCTCGCCATTGCTGCCGTGATCGATGTCGCCATTCACGGCGGCAGCCGACCTGTGTCGGCAAAAGCTTTGGCGGCGCGCCATAGGTTGCCACCGCGTCATCTCGAGCCGGTGCTGCAAGCGCTGGTGCATGACGGAATTCTGCGCGGTATCCGCGGACCACATGGCGGCTACGAACTCGCACGCGACCATCGCGACATCAGCGCGGACGACATCCTACGCGCCGCACGTGCGGCCGAGGAGGCCGACGATCCGGAGCTGCCCGACTCGCCGCTGGTCAACGACGTGGTGCGGCCAGCGCTGGTGGAGGCGGAACGCACATTCTCCGTCGCCCTTGCCCGTATCAGCGTCGAGGATCTGGCGCGCCAGGCTGCGGCGCTCAAGTAAGCGCGTCGTTTATCGATCGCTGCGCACACCTACTTTCACGTTCACGATCTGGACTCTTTCGGCGCGATTCCTCTTGGGAGTAATGTCCAACAATTCGCGGGCGACGTGGCGGACGACGCCGGCAAATCCTGGGGCAGGCCTGAATGCCGGAGACGATCCGGACGGCGAACGGGAGGCTGCGTTCTCGGCCGCGGTGGGGTAGTTCTCTCGCCGCCTTCGTCATCACGCAACTGGCGCTTTTGCTCGGCGCGGCGGCACCGGCCGGCGCGGCGATCCTGCAAACCTATGCCGAAGCGACACAGCAAGCCCTTGCCGATGCCGGCCGCGCTAACCTCGCCACGCTCACGCTCACGCTCGGCCTCATCTGCTTTGGCGTGCTCGCCACCATCGCACTGTTGCGCACGCGCCGGCGCGCCGAGCGCATCGCCGCCGCATCGCGCAACGAACTGATGGACCTGCAGGCCGAGATCGACCGGCTCAAGGCGCTGCTGTTGTCGGAACCGCAGGTGCTGGTGGAATGGCGGGCGGGCTCCGACCAGCCGGAGATCTTCGGCGACACCGCGCTGTTCGTGCCAGGTGACCAGGCCGAGCGCGTGCTCGCCTTCGGCGCCTGGCTCACGCCAGCGACGGCGCAGCGTCTCGAACAAGCGGTCGAAACCCTGCGCGGCGAAGGGCGCGGCTTCACCATGACGCTGACCACCGCCACCGGCCGGCCGGCGGAAGCCGAGGGACGCGCCGTCGCCGGGCGCGTCGTGCTGCGGCTGCGCGATATCGGCGGCATCGAGCAGGAACTGGTGGACCTTGCCGCCAAGCACGACCGTCTGGCCGCCGATCTCGCCACACTGACGACGCTGCTCGATTCGCTGCCGACGCCGGTGTGGGCGCGCGACGCCCAGGGACGGCTGGTTTTCGCCAACGTCGCCTATGCGCGCGCGGTGGAGGCAGCCGATGGCGCCGACGCGGTGGCGCGCGAGCTCGAACTGCTCGACCACGGCGCCCGCGAGCAGGTGGCGCAGGCGCGCGCAGGCACCATGCCCTATGCCGCCCGCCTGCCGCTGATCGTCGCCGGCAGCCGCCGTATCTTCGACGTCATCGACGCCCCGAGCCGCAACGGCAGCGCCGGCATGGCAATCGAGCGCACCGAAGCCGAAACCATGCGCGCCGAGCTCGCGCGCATGATCGAGGCGCATCGCCGCGTGCTCGACCAGCTCGCCACCGGCGTCGCCATCTTCAATGTCGACCGCAAGCTCACCTTCTACAACACCGCCTTCCGCTCGCTGTTCGAGTTCGATGCGAACTTCCTCGACCAAACGCCGACCGACGCCTCCGTGCTCGACGCCCTGCGCACCGCGCGCAAGCTGCCGGAGGAGCAGGATTTTCGGTTGTGGAAGCAGCAGCTCTACGAGGCCTATACCGCTGTCGAACCGAAGGAGCACATGTGGCACCTGCCGGACGGCCGCACGCTACGCGTGGTGACCACGCCCAATCCGGAAGGCGGCGTCACCTATCTCTACGACGACGTCACCGAGCGGCTCGAGCTGCATCGCCGCTACGACGCGCTGATCAAGGTGCAAAGCGAGACGCTCGACCATCTCGCCGAGGCGGTGGCGGTGTTCGGCTCGGACGGCCGCGTGCGGCTGCACAATACCGCCTTCCAGCGCCTCTGGAAGCTCAACGCCGAGACGCTGAACCACCATCCGCATGTCGAGCAGGTGACCGCCTGGTGCCAAGCGCTGCATGACGAGAGCGACGTGTGGCGCGATCTGCGCACCGCGGTAACCGCCATCGACGGGCGCGAGCCGATCGTCGCGCGCATCGAGCGGCGCGACGGCGTGGTGATCGATCTGACCACCATGCCGCTGCCAGACGGCGCCACCCTCGTCACATTCCAGGACGTCACCGACAGCGTCAATGTCGAGCGTGCGCTGCGCGAGCGCAACGAGGCGCTGGAAACAGCAGACGGAATCAAGATCGACTTCGTCCACCACGTCTCCTACGAGCTGCGCTCCCCACTCACCAACATCATCGGCTTCGCCCATTTCCTCGGCGATCCCAGCTTCGGCCCGCTCACCGACAAGCAGCGCGAATATCTCGGCTACATCACCACTTCCACCAACGCGCTGCTCGCCATCATCAACAACATCCTCGATCTCGCCACCATCGATGCCGGCGCAATGACGCTCAATCTCGGCGAGGTCGACATCCGCGCCAGCATGGAAGCGGCGGCGGAAGGCGTGCAGGACCGGCTGGTCAAGGATCACTTGACGCTCGACATCCGCGTCGCGTCCGGCATCGGCAGCTTCACCGCCGACGAGCGGCGGCTGCGCCAGATCCTGTTCAACCTGTTGTCCAACGCAGTCGGCTTTTCACCGCCGAGCGAAACGATCACGCTCGCCGCGCAGCGCGAGGCCGACGCGGTGGTGTTCACGGTCACCGACCACGGCCCCGGCATTCCGCCCGAGCAGATGGACAAGGTATTTGGCTGGTTTGAGACCGATCCGCGCGGCTCGCAGCACCGCGGCCCGGGTCTCGGCTTGTCGCTGGTGCGTTCCTTCATGGAATTGCACGGCGGCAGCGTATCGATTGCGTCTACGCCCGGACAGGGCACGACCGTCACGTGCATTTTTCCGGCCGGCGAAGTGCGCAAGCAGAGCGCGGCCTAGCCGATCGAGCTTCCGTGCGCAGCGAGGAGGCCGGGTGAGGAGGTCTTGATGCGGTGTGAAGCCGCGGCAAGGTCCTCCTCGCCCGTCTCGCCGCGGCTGCTGCGCTGCGGCACGGAACTTTCCGCGTGCACTGCCGGTTGATCTGCCGGAAAATTGACCTCCGGAAAACACGTCGGCGCTATGACGGATTGGCAAAACGCTCGCCGGACCTTTTTGACGGCGCTGACCTGGGTTGCGGTCGCGGCGCTGGCGCTGATGCTGTGGCGCATCCGCGTCGCCATCCTGCTCGCCTTCGGCGCCATTACGGTGGCCATTCTGCTGCGGGTGATGGCAACGAGCATCGCCAAAGTCCTGCGCATTTCCGACCGGCTCGGCCTCGCGCTTGCGACCAGCGTCGTGCTTGCCGTGGTTGGCGTGACAGTCTGGCTGTTCGGCTCGCAGATGACCAGCCAGTTCAACGAGCTCTTGAACAATATCCAGGCGGGCGAAAAATATCTGACGTCGACGTTGCAGCAGGACGGTTTTCAGAGTTTCGGTTCCCAGCTCGCCGAGCAAGGAACCTCGTTCCTCACCTCCTCCATCGGCGGCATGGTCTCGGGCGGCCTCCGCTTTTTCGAGGCCATCGGAGTGGTCGCCATCAGCGCGATCTATCTTGCGGCGCAGCCGGAACTCTATCGGCACGGCATCGCCTTATTGTTCCCGCCGCGCCTGCGCCGGCGCGTGGTCAATTCGATCGACCTTATCGGTCGCACGCTCAAATTATGGCTGCTCGGGCAGCTCATTCTCATGTTGCTCGTCGGCATCCTGTCTTTCATCGCAGTCTGGCTGATCGGCCTGCCCAGTCCCGTGGCGCTCGGCCTGCTCGCCGGCATCGCCGAGATCGTCCCCTACCTCGGCCCCTTCATCAGCGCGATCCCCGCGATCCTGGTCGCGCTGACGCTTGGGCTGTGGCCCGCGCTGTGGACCGCCGGCGCCTATCTGCTCATCCACTTGTTCGAAGGCTATGTGACCGCGCCGCTGATCGAACGCCGTTTCGTCACCATCCCGCCGGCGCTGATCCTGGGGGGCATCGTCGCGATCGACCTCTTGTTTGGAACGATCGGTATCGTGCTGGCCGCTCCGATCACGGTCGCCGTCTACATGCTGGTGAAGATGGCCTATGTCGACGATCCGCTCGAGGAGAATGTGGAACAAGACCATTCTAGGTCGTGAGACTCCCACCAGGTTTCAGAATTCAAACTTAAATTTTCGCAAGGTTCCGCTGCCCGCATTTCACAAATCGGAACGAGCGCTGCCGTCACACGTTGGTCCTTCAAAGGGGGGGAGATGCGCGAAAGCGCATGCGAACTCGAAAAGAAAGGACGCGAGCATGCTGAGAGGCAAGACCATTCTATTGAGCACCGCGACAATGTTGCTGGGCGGCGCTCTGGCGGTTGCGCCGGCGCTGGCTGAGGGCCCGATGACACACAACGGGTCGAGCACCTACGCGCCAATGCACAACAACGCGGCGATGCCGAACAAGGGTGCCGAGACCAATGGCGTCGGGAACACCGGCTCCACGATGAACACCAAGATGCATACCGCCGACCACGCCAAGTCGCTGGTCAACGAGGCGGTGGCCGAGGTGAAGAAGATGGAGAAGGACCCGCAGCTCAAGAAGCTGATGGCCAAGGCCAAGGGTATCTACCTGGTGCCGGAGTTCGGTCGCGGCGCGCTGATCGTCGGCGGCCGGGGCGGCGCCGGCGTGGTTCTGGCGCATGTCAACGGGAAGTGGACCAACCCAGCCTTCTATAACTTCGGCGGCATCAGCATCGGCGCGCAGGCCGGTGCCTCCGGCGGCCAGGTCGCCTTCCTGTTGATGGACAAGAGCGCGGTCGACGCCTTCAAGAGCGGCAACAAGATCTCGCTGAACGCCGGCGCGGGCCTGTCGATTGTCACCTATTCGGCCAACGGCCAGGCCTCCTGGGGCAAAGGCGACATCATCCTGTGGTCGGATACGGCCGGCGCCTATGCCGGCGCGACGATCAGCGTCACCGACATCAACTGGGATGACGACACCAGCCAGGCCTATTACGGGCGTAAGGTGGATCCGTCCGAGGTGCTCGCCGGCAAGATCAACACGCCGAATGCGGAACACCTCAAGCAGGCGCTGCCGGGCTAACGCGGCGCAGCAGAACCTTCGATAAAGTCAGTCGGGCCGGCGGTGCAACGCGCATCGCCGGCCCGGCGCGTTTGGCGCATCCCGCGAAGCTGGTGCATTGCCGTCCGCCCCGTCTATAAGGTTCCGACCTCGCGCGGATGATTCGATGGCTCCACTCCTCGGCGGCTACAGCTTCGTGGCGGCGCTCGACGACGAGGCGGCCACGCGCCGGCTGATGGCCGACATTGCCGGCCTGATCGAGCCGGGCGACCTGATCACGCTCTCCGGCGATCTCGGCGCCGGCAAGACGACCTTCGCCCGCGCGCTCATCCGCCATCTCGCCGCCGACGAGGCGGTCGAGGTGCCGAGCCCGACCTTCACCCTGATGCAGACCTATGCGCTGCCGCGCTTTCCGCTGGTACATGCCGACCTCTACCGGCTGTCGGGCCCGGCGGAGCTCAGTGAACTCGGCTTCGAGGACCTCGACGGTGGCGCGGTGATGCTGCTGGAATGGCCCGACCGCGCCGAGGGCCATCTGCCGGTCGACCGCATCGACATCTCCTTCACGCTCGACCCGCAGCGGTCCCCTGACTTCCGCAATGCCCGCGTCACGGGCTACGGCAAGCTCGCCGCGCGCGTCGAGCGCATCGATGCCGTGCGTCGTTTCCTCGCCGGCGCCGGCTTCGCCCAGGCGACGCGGCGGCGAATCCAGGGCGACGCGTCGACCCGCTCCTACGAGCGGCTGACGCTCGAGGGCACCGGCTACATCCTGATGAATTCGCCGCGCCGGCCCGACGGACCGCCGGTGCGCGACGGCAAGCCCTATAGCGCCGTCGCCCATCTGGCCGAGGACGTGACGCCGTTCCTCGCCGTGGCGGGCGCGCTGCGCGCGCGCTCCCTGTCGGCGCCGGAGATCTTCGCCGCTGACCGCGCCGCCGGACTTGCCGTGCTGGAAGACCTCGGCGACGACGCGGTCGTGTCCGGCGAGCCGCCGGCACCGATCGTCGCTCGCTATGAGACCGCGACCGATCTGCTGGCCGCGCTGCACACGCAAAGCCTTCCCGATGTGCTGCCGGTCGAGCCGAGCGTCGACTATCAACTGCCGCGTTGCGACCTCGACGCGTTTTTGATCGAGGTCGAACTGCTGGCGGACTGGCTTCTGCCCAAGCTGAACGCCCGCCTGTCATCAAGCGCGCGCGCGGTCTATCGCGCTCTCTGGCACGAGGCTTTGCGGCCGGCGCTGGCCGCGCCGCCGACATGGGTGCTGCGCGATTATCATTCGCCCAATCTTTTGTGGCTGCCGGAGCGTGAGGGACTGGCCCGCCTCGGCCTGCTCGATTTCCAGGACGCCGTCATGGGCCCGGCGGGCTATGATCTTGCCTCGATCCTGCAGGACGCACGCGTCGACGTACCGGAGAAGCTCGAGATCGCATTGCTGTCGCGCTACATCCGCGCGCGGCTGAAGGACGATGTCGATTTCGACCCGCCGGCCTTCGTGCAAATCTATTCCACGCTCTGCGCCCAGCGCGCCTCCAAGATCCTCGGCATCTTCGCGCGCCTCGATATCCGCGACGGCAAGCCGCAATATCTGCGTCATATCCCGCGCGTATGGGGCTATCTCCAGCGTGCATTGGCGCATCCGTCGCTGGCCGCGCTCAAGTCCTGGTACGACACGCATGTACCGACCCTGAACACGATCTAGTTTCTCGTCATCACTGGGCCGGCGCGAAACGCCGTGACCCGGCGATCCCTATAAGATACGCACTGCGTGCCCAAGCGAGATGGCCGCGACAATCCCGGCCAAGACAGAAAATGGATCGAGCCGAAAGCCAACATCCGCGCAGCGCCATGGTTCTCGCCGCCGGCCTGGGCGTGCGCATGCGGCCGCTGACCGACACGTTGCCGAAACCGCTGGTGCCAGTCGCCGGCAAGGCGCTGATCGATCATGTGCTCGACCGGCTCGGCGATGCAGGGGTCGCGCGCGCGGTGGTCAACATCCATTATCTGGCCGATAGGATCGAACGCCATGTGGCCGGCCGCACGTCTCCGCAGATCGTGCTTTCCGACGAACGCGGCCTGCTGCTCGGCACCGGCGGCGGCATCAAACACGCGCTGCCACAATTGGGCACGGCGCCGTTCTATCTGATCAATTCCGACACGATCTGGATCGAGGGCGTGAAGTCCAACCTCACGCGGCTGGCCGAAGGCTACGATCCGGCCAGGATGGACGCGTTGCTGCTGCTGGCGCCGGCCGCCGGCAGCATCGGCTATAGCGGGCGCGGCGATTTCTCCATGATGCCCGACGGCCGCTTGCGCCGGCGCGGCGAGCGCGAGGTGGTCCCCTTCGTCTATGCTGGCGCCGCCATTCTGGCGCCGCCGCTGTTCGCCGACGCGCCAGCCGGCGAGTTCCCGCTCACCGCGCTGTTCGACCGCGCGGCCGAGCAGGGCCGTCTGTTCGGCCTGCGGCTCGAGGGACTGTGGATGCATGTCGGCACGCCGGAGGCGATTGCCGCGGCGGAAAAGGCAATCAAGACCAACGTGGGATGACGGTCTTGTCCCGAACGCAGCGCAGCACGAAGTGATGCGCCGCAGACCGGAGACGTTTTCAGTGTTTGGCGGTCCCGGATCAGCGGTGCATCGCTCAAGCACGACGCCGCATCCGGGGCAGGATTCAGAGTAACTTTGCGCAATGTCGGCGAGTCGTCCCCACGTCTTCACCATTCCCGCCTCGGCGCCGTTCCTACCGGTGCTGATCGAAGCTCTGCGCGCGGGACGGCTGGTACCCGGTTTTCCGGCCGGCGACGATCCGCTCGCGCTGGCACAGGCAACGCTCTATCTGCCGACGCGGCGCGCCTGCCGCCTGGCGCGCAATGCCTTCCTCGATGCGTTGCCGGGCAAGGCCGCCATCCTGCCGCGTATCGTGCCGCTCGGCGACATCGACGAGGATGAGATCGCCTTTGCCGACGCGGCGGCCGGCGCGCTCGCGGCGGAGGCGCTGGCCTTGCCACCGTCCTTGAGCGGTCTCGACCGCATCATGCCGTTGGCAGCCTTGATCATGCGTTGGGCGCAAGCGATCGCACCGCCCCCCGGCGGCGATGCGCCGCTCGTCGCCAACAATCCGGCAACCGCGCTGGCGCTGGCACACGAACTGGCGCGGTTGATGGATGACATGACGACGCGCCAGGTGAGCTGGGAGCGGCTCGATGACCTGGTGCCGGACGAATACGACCGGTACTGGGCGATCACGCTCAATTTTCTCAAATTCATCCGCACGCAGTGGCCCGCCATTCTCGACGAGAAAGGCCGCCTGGAGCCGGCCGACCGCCGCGACAAACTCATCGCGGCCGAGGCGGCGCGGCTCGCCAACAGCGCGGCGCCGGTGATCGCCGCCGGCTCCACCGGCTCCATGCCGGCGACGGCCACCCTGCTCGCGACCATCGCCGGCCTGCCGCACGGCGCCGTCGTCCTGCCCGGGCTCGACACCGATCTCGACGACGAAACCTGGGCGAGCATCAGCGCGGATGCCGAGAGCGGCCACAACCATCCGCAATTCGCCATGGCGGCGCTCCTTGCGCGCATTGGGCTCGCGCGCGAGGAGGTGCAGGCGCTGGCGCGGCCGGCGGCGTATGGCCGTGAGCCGCTCGTCTCGGAAGCCCTGCGGCCAGCCGCGGCGAGCGCGCTGTGGCAGCAGCGGCTCGCCGATCCCGATTTCGGCCGCCATGCCGACGCGGCGATGACGTCCATCGCCGTAATCGAAGCCGCCACCGCCGAGGAGGAAGCGCTGGCGATCGCGGTTGCCTTGCGCGAGACGCTCGAAGATCCCGACAAGACCGCGGCACTGGTGACTCCGGACGTGGCGCTCGGGCGACGCGTGATGGCGGCGCTGGCGCGCTGGAATGCGCCAGTCGATGACTCACGTGGCATGGCGCTCGCCGACACACCGGACGGCAATTTCGCGCGGCTTGCCGCGGAGGTGGCGTTAAGCGGCGTCGCACCGGTGCCGCTTCTGGCGCTGCTCAAGCATCCGCGCGGCGGATTTCGATCCGGGCGCCGTCGGTGCGCTGGAGCGAGCAATCCTGCGCGGACCGCGTCCGCGGCACGGCAGCGCCGGCCTACAAGGCGCGCTCGCCGGCTTACGCCAGGCGCTCGCCGATCGACGCGCCGACAAGGCCTCGTCTCTGCATCGGTCCGATCCGCGGCTGGCGCTGACCAAGGCTGAGCTTGATGCGGCGGACGCCATTCTCGCGCGGCTGACGACGGCGTTGGCGCCGCTGGAAACCCTGCCGCGCGGCGCCCATCCGATGGCGGCGATCGCATCGCGCCACGCGCAAGTGGTCGACGCGCTCGGTGGCATGACGGCGGAACTTGCCCATGCCTTCGAGCAGATCGAACAGGCCGGCACGCTGGTGGTCGCCGCCGCCGATTATGCCGAATTATTCCACGCGGCGATTGCCGACACCAAAGTCTATGACGCTGGTGCCGGTGCGCGCGTGCACATCTTCGGCCTGCTCGAAGCGCGCCTGCAGACCGTCGACCGGCTGGTGTTGGGCGGCCTGGTCGAAGGTGTCTGGCCGCCGGAGACGCGCGGCGATCCCTGGCTCAGCCGGCCGATGCGCCACACGCTCGGGCTCGATCTGCCGGAGCGGCGCATTGGACTGTCGGCGCATGACTTCGCCCAGGCGCTGGGCGCGCCCGAGGTGATCCTGTCGCGCGCCGCCAAGCTCGCCGGCGCGCCGACGGTGCCGTCGCGCTTCGTGCAGCGCCTCGCCGCGGTCGCCGGCAAGGCGCGCTGGGAGGCGGCGCTCACACGCGGCACGCGCTACGCCGCGCTCGCCCGCCAGATCGACGAGACCGGCGCCCCTGAACCCGCCAAGCGGCCGGCGCCGACACCGAAATTGGAAGCGCGGCCGCGCCAGCTCAGCGTCACCGAGATCGAAGACCTATTGCGCGACCCCTATACGATCTACGCCAAGCATGTGCTCAAGTTGCCGCCGCTCGATCCGATCGACGCGCCGCCCGGCGCCGCCGAGCGCGGCAGTGTCATCCACGACGCCATCGGCGCATTCGGCAAGACTTATCCCGAGGCACTGCCCGACGATCCGGCGCAGACGCTGACCGAGATCGGCCGCGGCCTGTTTAAACCACTGTCGGAATTTCCCGAAGTGCGCGCATTCTGGTGGCCGCGCTTCCAACGCATCGCGCAATGGTTCGCCGGCTTCGAGCGGGCGCGGCGCCCCAACGTGAAAAAGCTGGCCGTCGAGATCGGCGGAAGCATCCCCATCCCATTCGGCAAGGAGAGCTTCACGCTGACGGTACGCGCCGACCGCATCGAGTGCCTCGCCGACGGCCGCTACGCCATCCTCGACTACAAGACCGGGGCGCCTCCGAGCGAGCCGCAAGTGCGCACCGGCCTATCGCCGCAGCTCACGCTCGAGGCGGCGATCCTGCGCCAGGGCGGGTTCAAGGATTTCCCGCCAGGCGGCTCGGTGGCCGAGCTGCTTTATGTGCGACTGCGCGGCGGCGCTATCGCCGGTGAGGAATGCCCGATCAATTTCAAACAGGGCACGCCCGACGAGCAGGCCGACCGTGCATTTACCGCGCTCGCCAAGGTGCTCAGCCAATTCGCCGATCCGGCCAAGCCGTATTACTCGCTGCTGCACCCGATGTGGTCGACTCATTACGGCACCTACGACCATCTCGCGCGCGTGCAGGAATGGTCGCTCACCGGCGGCGCCAAGGACGACGGGGGCGGCACATGAGCGGGCCCGGCAGCATCCCGCCCGCCGTCATCGAACGGCAGACCGAGGCCTCCGACCCGCAACGCTCGGCCTGGGTCTCCGCCAATGCCGGCTCGGGCAAGACGCATGTGCTGGCGCAGCGGGTCATCCGCCTGTTGCTGTCGGGGGTCGATCCCGCGCGCATCCTCTGCATCACCTTCACCAAGGCCGCCGCCGCCAATATGGCGAACAAGGTGTTCCAGGACCTGCGCGACTGGACGCTGCTCGACGATACCGGGCTCGACGCCGCCATGCGCAAGGCCGGCGTGAAAAAGATCGACACGGCACTGCGGACGCGGGCGCGCCAGCTGTTCGCGCTGGCGCTGGAAACGCCAGGCGGGCTGAAAGTGCAGACAATCCACGCCTTTTGCACCCAGTTGCTGCACCTGTTTCCGTTCGAGGCCAATGTGCCGGCACGTTTCGAGGTGCTCGACGAGATCACCGAGACGCAGATGCTCGGCAAGCTCAGCCTCGATGTGTTGCTGGAAGCGGCGGAGACGCCCGACTCGGCGCTCGGCCGCGCGCTGGGGCAGGCCGTGCTCGCCGCCGCCGATATCACGTTCCAGGACATGGTGCGCGAGGCGATACGCGCCCGCGACGCACTGACCCGTTGGGTCGATGCCGCCGGCGGGCTACCGCAGGCCATGGCGCAGCTTTCGCAGGCGCTCGGTGTCGGCCCCGACGAGACCGTGTCGGAAGTCGACGCCGAGATGTTTATGGGCAGCGTCATTGCCGAATCGGAATGGGCGGCGATCGGCGCTGCCCTGGGGCAGGGATTGAAGACCGACAAGGAGCAAGGCGCACGCTTCACCGCGCTCGCCGCGCTGCCCGCCCCCGAACGGCTCGACCGCTATATCGACATCTTCTGCACCAAGAAGCGCGACAAGACCAAGGAGCGCATCGCCACCAGCACCGTGGAAAAGGTCGAGCCCGATCTTTGCCGCCGCCTGAACGAAGAGCGTGACCGCGTCTGGGGGCTGCTGCAGCGAAAGCGCGCCGTCGAGGCGCGCGACCGCAGCAGCGCGCTGTTCACCATCGCGCATGCGGTGATCCTCCGCTTGCGCGCTGAAAAGAACCGGCGCGGCCTGCTCGACTATGACGATCTGATCGACAAGACGCTCGACCTCCTGCAGGAGGAGCGCGCGGCCTGGGTGCATTACAAGCTCGACCGCGGCATCCATCACGTGCTCATCGACGAGGCGCAGGACACCAGCCAGAAGCAGTGGGAGATCGTGAAGGCGCTGGTGAGCGAATTCTTCGCCGGGCGCGGCGCGCATGAGCGGCAGCGCACCATCTTCGCCGTCGGCGACGAAAAGCAGTCGATCTTCTCGTTCCAGGGCGCCTCGCCGCGCGAGTTCGCCGCGATGCGCCGGCATTTCGAGACGGCGCACCGGCACGCCAGCCTGGATTTCGTCGTTACCGACTTCAAGCACTCCTTCCGCTCCGGCCCCAATGTGCTCGGCGCAGTCGATACCGTGTTCGCGCAGGCGCACGCCTATGCCGGGCTATCGGCCGATTCGGCTGCGCCCGTGCACGAAGCCTTGCCGGACAAGGCGCCAGGACTGGTGGAAATCTGGGGGCTGGAGAAATCCGACGACCGCGATACCATCGACGGCTGGGACGCGCCTTTCGACACGCAGACGGTCACCAGCGGCGTGGCGAAGCTTGCCAGCCGCATCGCCGCCACCGTGGCGGCCTGGCTGCGCCAGGGCCGGCGCCCGAAGGACGTGCTCATCCTGCTGCGACGGCGCGGCGTGCAGTTCGAGGCGATTATCCGCGCGCTCAAGCGCAGTAACATTGCGGTCGCCGGTGCCGACCGGCTGACCCTCACCGACCATATCGCGGTGATGGACCTCATGGTGCTCGCCGAGGCCTTGCTGTTGCCGCAAGACGATTTGGCGCTGGCGACCGTGCTCAAGAGCCCGCTGTTTGGCCTCGACGATGACGCGCTGTTCGCACTCGCCTGGAACCGCAAGGGCAGCTTGCACGCGGCATTAGAGGCGCGTGAGCCGGAGCTGGCGGTACGCCTCGCCGTAATGCGCGACATGGCGCGCGCCGTCTCCCCCTTTGCCTTCTTCGCCTGGCTGCTGGGCGCGGCGAAAGGGCGCAAGCAGATCCTGGCGCGGCTCGGCCACGAGGCGGCCGACGCGCTCGACGAGTTTCTCAATCTCGCGCTCGACTATGAACGCGCCGAGACGCCGTCGCTGCAAGGCTTCATTGGCTGGCTGCGCGCGGCCGAAACGCAGGTCAAACGCGATATGGAGATGGATCGCGATGAAGTGCGCGTGATGACCGTGCACGGCGCCAAGGGTCTGGAAGCGCCGATCGTCATCCTCACCGACACCACGACGCCGCCGCAGGGCTGGCATCCGCCGCGGCTGCTGCAGGTGCCGGCCACAGGCGCGGCGCCGGGCGCCCCTGACCGAATGATATGGGCCGGTCCGAAAGACCACGATGTCGGCCCGATGGCCGATGCGCGCCAATCAACGCTGGCCGCGGCGGCGGCCGAGTACCGGCGGCTGCTTTATGTCGCAATGACGCGCGCCATCGAACGGCTGGTCGTGTGCGGCGTCGACAACGGCCGCAAGCGGCCGGAGGGATGCTGGTACCAGCTCGTGCATGAAGCTCTGGCCGACGGCTGCACGACGGAGATGGCCGACGACGGTATCAACAAAGTGCTGCGCTTCCGCAAGACGCCGGAGGAAACGGCGCCAGTGGCAGCGGAAGCGGACGAAGCGATCGCGCCGGTATCCGCGCCGCCTTGGCTGCACCAGCCGGTCGCCGCCGCACCGCCGCGGCGCGCGCCGGTGCGCCCCTCGGGCGCCGCCGCGCCATGGCTGCCGGACGCGCCGGCGCGGCAGACAGCGCTGCTGCGCGGTTCGCTCACGCACCGGCTGTTACAGTCGCTACCCGACATTCCCTCCGCGCAACGCAAGCCTGCGATGCTGGAGTATCTCGCCCGCGCGGGCGCCAATCTGAATGACACCGAGCGGAAAGGAATCGCCGAACAGGTCCTGCGCGTGCTCGATGACCCGCGCTTCGCGGCGCTTTACGGCCCGGGCAGCCGCGCCGAAGTGCCGATCATCGGCCGGGTGCAAAGCGGCGGCGAATCGATTCCCGTGAGCGGCACGGTCGACCGTTTGGCTGTCACGCAAACCTCTGTTCTCATTGCCGATTTCAAGACGGACCAACAGCCGCCGCGCCGCCTCGAGAAGGTGCCGGCCGATTACTTGCGCCAGCTCGCGCTTTACCGCGCCGTGCTCGTGCAACTCTATCCCGACCGGCCCGTGCGCGCGGCGCTCATCTGGACGGAAGTACCTGATTTAATGGAGTTTTCGAATGAGGCGCTGGACGCAGCGCTGGCCCGCGTCACCGCTGCGTGAGGGCGCCTTGACGCTCGCGAATGCGCTCCATAGGTTCAGCGCCTCCAATTGATGGCGCGCCTGGCGCGCCGACCCACAACAAGAGGTATCTGCCATGACCGTCGGCAAGGTGTCGGACGCAAGTTTCGAATCGGACGTTCTGCAATCCACCGCGCCGGTTGTGGTCGACTTCTGGGCCGAGTGGTGCGGGCCATGCCGCATGATCGCACCGGCGCTAGAAGAGATCGCCGGCCAGCTCGGCGACAAGGTCAAGATCGTCAAGCTCAATGTCGACGAGAACCCGAACACCGCCGCCAAATACGGCATCATGTCGATCCCAACGCTGATGCTGTTCAAGAACGGCGAGATCGCCTCGCGCCAGGTTGGCGCCGCGCCGAAGCAGAAGCTGGCGCAGTGGATCAGCGGCGCGGTCTGAGCGCGCGGACGTTTTTGCGATTGACGAATGGCCGGGCTTGCCCGGCCATTTTGCTTTTTTGAAGCCCCAGGAAATTTCCGCGCGTGACGGTCCGCGGCCGTTGCCGCGCCTGACTGCGCATGACAGCGCGTGTGTGGCGATGTCAGTGAGCTAGGCGGGAACAGTGCCGTTTTCGCGCAGTACTTCGCCGGCGAGATAGAGCGAGCCGGTAATCAGGATGCGCGGCGGCGGGTCGAGGTCGAGCTTGCGCGCGGCCTCGAAGGCCTCGGTGAGATTGTCGCGGCTGGTCGCCGGTAGGCCGATGCCACGCGCGGCATCGGCCAGCGCTTCGGCCGGCAATGAGTTTTCGCTCGCCTTCACCGGCACCGCGATCAGCCGGCGCGCGAGCCCAGTGAAATTGCCGAGGAAACCGGCGCAGTCCTTGTTCGCCAGCATGCCGACGATCAGGACCAGCGGACGCGACACGCGTTCCTCGAGATCGGCGAGCGCGGCGGCGACGGCGCGACCGCCATCGGGATTGTGGCCGCCGTCGAGCCAGACTTCGCTGCCGGCCGGCGCCATCGCTACCAGCGGCCCCTGCCCCAAACGATGCAGCCGCGCCGGCCAGTCGGCCTTGACCACACCGGCCTCGAAGGCCGTGGGCGCGATCTTAAAGCGCGGCAGCGCGCGCAAGGTGGCGATGGCAAGCCCGGCATTCTCAAACTGATGGCGGCCGTAGAGCCGCGGCGCCGGCAGATCGAGCAGACCGACCTCGTCCTGATACACCAAGCGTCCACGCTCTTCGGTGGCGGTCCAATCCTCGCCGGCGACCTTGAGCGGCACGTGCAGCCTGGCGGCCTGGTGCTCGATGGCGCTCAGCGCGTCGCGCGGCTGCGCGGCGATGATCGCCGGCACGGTGCGCTTGAGGATGCCAGCCTTCTCGGTGGCGATCTTGGCGAGGCTGTCGCCAAGGAAATCGCTGTGATCGATGGAGACCGGCGTGATCACCGTGGCGAGTGGATGCTCGATCACATTGGTGGCGTCGAGCCGTCCGCCCAGGCCGACCTCCATCAGCAGCACGTCGGCGGGATGGCGCACGAACAGCAACATGCCGGCGGCGGTGGTGATCTCGAACACGGTGATCGGCGCGCCGGCATTGGCGCGTTCGCATTCTTCCAGCGCCTCGATCAGTTCGGCATCGGACACCAGTCTGCCCTCGCCGGCGCCACCGATGCGAAAGCGCTCGTTGAAACGCACCAGATGCGGCGAGGTATAGGCGTGCACGCGCACATTCGCCGCCTCCAGAATGGCGCGCAGGAAGGCGATGGTCGAGCCCTTGCCATTGGTTCCAGCGACATGGATCACCGGCGGCAGCTTGCGCTCTGGATGATCGAGCGCGGCGAGTAGGCGCTCAATACGCTCAAGCGACAGATCGATGCGCTTGGGATGCAGCGCAGTCAGCCGGGTGACGATGGAGTCGATTGGGGTCATGAAGCAATTTCGCAAAGTGCACGACACGTGCACGGCCAGACTCCCTCGCCCCTTAGGAGGTGAGGGCCGGTGTGAGAGGGCTCAGGACTCTCGATGTTTACAGCCCTCACCCGCCCGCCCTCGCCAAAACTTCGGCGGGCGACCTCTCCCTACGGGAGAGGTGAAGCGGGCTTGTGGCGCGGGTGTCTTTCATTTCAAAGGCGGCTGGTCAAGCCCGACCAAGAATTAAGCATCCGCCGGAACCGGTAAGGACTCGGGCGGGCTCGGCGGCGGCGCCTTGGTCAACAGCCGGCACAAGTCCGACAATGTGGTGCGCAGCTTGTGCCGATGCACAACCATGTCGACCATGCCGTGCGCGGCAAGATATTCGGCGCGCTGGAAGCCTTCCGGCAATTTTTCGCGGATAGTCTGTTCGATCACGCGCGGACCGGCGAAGCCGATCAGCGCGCCCGGCTCCGCCAGATGCACGTCGCCGAGCATGGCATAGGAGGCGGTGACGCCGCCGGTGGTCGGATTGGTGAGCACCACGATGTAAGGCTGGCGCGCCTCGCGCAACATCTGAACCGCGACGGTGGTGCGTGGCAACTGCATGAGCGACAGGATGCCTTCCTGCATGCGCGCGCCGCCGGAGGCCGCAAACATGATGAAGGGTGTCTTCTTTTCCGCGGCGGTTTCCAGGCCCTTGATCACCGCCTCTCCGGCCGCCATGCCGAGCGAGCCGCCCATGAAGTCGAAATCCTGCACGCCGATGGTCACCGGCAGCCCATCGAGCTTGCCGAGGCCGAGCTTCACCGCGTCGTGGAGCCCGGTCTTGGCGCGCGCATCCCGCAAGCGATCCGCATAGCGGCGCTCGTCGCGGAACCTGAGCGGGTCGACCGCCACCTCGGGCACGCCGATGTCGAGCCAGGTGGCGCCGTCGAACATGAGCTTAAGCCGCGCAGTGGCGCTGATGCGCATGTGGTAGTTTGACGCGGGGATGACGAACTGGTTGGCCTCGACGTCCTTGTAGAAGACGAGTTGCCCGGTATCCGGACATTTGATCCAGAGATTTTCCGGCGTCTCCCGCCTCAGGAAGCTGCGGATCTTCGGCCGGACGACGTTGGAAATCCAGTTCATGGGCCTAGTCATGCCTGGGCCAGACCCCGGCATCCATCAATAGAAGGGAACCAAGTTACCAGTTAGATGGATTGCCGGGTCAAGCCCGGCAATGACAGCTAACCACATTTCATGACGTTGCGACGACCCGCTCGGCCGAACGCACGCCTCGCGCGATATCCGACGCCAAATCGGTCACCGCCTTCACCGTGCTGGCGGTCGCCTTGCCGTTCTTGTCGAGGGTCGACTGCAATGCACCGACCAGCGCCGAGCCGACCACCACGGCATCGGCGCCAGCGGCAATGGCGCGCGCGCTTTCCGCGTTCTTGACGCCGAAACCGACTGCGACCGGCAGATCGGTGTGACGCTTGATGCGCGCGACCGCGGCGTTGACCTTGGCCGTGTCGGGCGTGGCCGTGCCGGTGATGCCGGTGATGGAGACGTAATAGACGAAGCCGGAGGTGTTGGTGAGCACCGCCGGCAGACGCTTGTCGTCGGTCGTCGGCGTGGCGAGGCGGATGAAGTTGAGGCCGGCTTTGAGCGTCGGAAGGCAGAGCTCCTCGTCTTCCTCCGGCGGCAGGTCGACGATGATCAAGCCGTCAACGCCCGCCGCTTTGGCATCGGCAAGGAACTTGTCGACGCCATAGATATAGATCGGATTGTAATAGCCCATCAGCACGACCGGCGTCGCATCGTCCGTCTGACGGAACTCGCGCACCATCGCCAAGGTTTTCTTCATCGTCTGCCCGGAACGAAGCGCGCGCTGGCCGGCGGCCTGGATGGCGGGGCCATCGGCCATCGGATCGGTGAAAGGCATGCCGAGCTCGATCAGATCGGCGCCGGCTTGCGGCAGCGCCTTGGCGAGCGCCAGCGAGGTCGCGCTGTCGGGATCGCCGGCCATCGTGAAGGTGACCAGCGCCGCGCGGCCTTCTGCTTTCAACGCGGCGAAGCGGCGTTCGATGCGGGTGCTCATCTCTTCTTGCTTTCGAGAAACGCCTCCACGCTGGCGAGGTCCTTGTCGCCGCGACCGGAGACGTTGATCACCATCAGGTGATCCTTGGATTTCGTCGGCGCGAGGTCAATGACGCGCGCCAGCGCGTGCGCCGGTTCGAGCGCCGGAATGATGCCTTCGAGACGGCTGCAAAGCTGCAAGGCCGCCACAGCCTCATCATCGGTGGCCGAGAGAAACGTCACGCGGCCCATGTCATTGAGCCAGGCATGCTCGGGACCGATGCCGGGATAATCGAGGCCGGCCGAGATCGAATGCGCCTCCTCGATCTGGCCGTCCCCGTTCATCAGCAAATAAGTTCGGTTGCCGTGCAGTACGCCGGGACGGCCGCCGGCGATGGAAGCGGCATGCTTGCCGCTGTTCAAGCCAAGCCCGGCGGCTTCCACGCCGTAGATTTCGATGCCCCGCTCGTCGAGGAACGGATGGAAGAGACCCATGGCGTTGGAGCCGCCGCCGATGCAGGCGATGAGCGAATCCGGCAGCTTTCCTTCGGCGGCGAGCATCTGCTCGCGCGTTTCGCGGCCGATGATCGACTGGAAGTCACGCACCATGGCCGGATAGGGGTGCGGGCCTGCTACGGTGCCGATGCAGTAGAACGTGTCGGTGACATTGGTAACCCAATCGCGCAGCGCCTCGTTCATCGCATCCTTAAGTGTCTTAGAACCGGAGGTGACGCCGCGCACCTCGGCGCCGAGCATCTTCATGCGCAGCACATTCGGCTTCTGCCGCTCAACATCGACCTCGCCCATGTAGACGATGCAGGGCAGCCCGAACTTGGCGCACAGCGTTGCGGTGGCAACGCCATGCATGCCGGCGCCGGTCTCGGCGATGATGCGCGTCTTGCCCATGCGCTTGGCTAGCATGATCTGGCCGAGCACATTGTTCACCTTGTGCGCACCGGTGTGGTTGAGCTCCTCACGCTTGAAATAGATCTTGGCCCCGCCGCAATGTTCCGTCAGCCGCTCGGCGAAATAAAGCGGCGATGGGCGGCCGACATAAGTGGCGAGATGGCCATCCATTTCCTTTTGGAACGCGGGATCGGCCTTGGCTTGCGCATAGGCTTTTTCCAGGTCGAGGATCAGCGGCATCAGCGTCTCGGCGACGAAGCGGCCACCATAAATGCCGAAATGTCCGCGCTCGTCAGGGCCGGTGCGGAAGGAATTGGGCTGCTGCATGGTCATGCGATGTCCGCCTGCGTCAGGTCGAGCGGTGCCTCGCTGGCGCGCGCGGCGGTGATGAAATTGCGAATTTTGTCGACATCCTTGATGCCAGGCGCGCTCTCGACGCCGGAGGACACGTCGACCCCCGGCGCGCGGGTGATGGCGAGTGCTTCGGCGACATTGTCGGGTGTGAGCCCGCCCGACAGCATGAAGGGCACGCCCGGATTGAGGCCGGCGAGCAGCGTCCAGTCGAACGGCCTGCCGAGGCCCCCCGGGCGCGTGGCGTCCTTTGGTGCGCGGGCATCGAAGATCAGCCGGTCCACGACATGTGCATAGAGACGGATTGGCGAGAGGTCGGCGCGCTCGGCAATCGGCAGCGCCTTCATCACCGGCAGACCGAAGCGTGAGCGAACTGCCACCACGCGCTCGGGGGTCTCCTTGCCGTGTAGTTGCAGCAGGTCGGGCTTCAGCGCCGCGACGATGTCAGCCAGTGCCTTGTCAGGCGCATCGACGGTGAGCGCGACCTTGGCCACACGACCCTTCACCCGCGCGCCGAGCGCGCGCGCGGCCTCGAGCCCGAGATGGCGCGGGCTGGGCGGAAAGAAGACGAAGCCGACCATGTCGGCGCCGGCGTCCAGCGCCACATCGAGCGCCTCCGGGGTCTTCAGACCGCAGATTTTGATGGTCAAGGCCATGATGGGCCGCGTTCTACCGCCTAATCCGGGCGTCCGCAAAGCCGAAGCGGCCGGCCTCAGGTGGCCGGCGGCGGGATGCTGCGGAACGCGCCGGGTTCCGTGACCGGGTCGCGCCGGCGCAGCGCCTCGATCTCGTCGTGCAGCGCGCGCACGTCCGCGTCCAGCTTACGGGCGGTGCGGCGCCAGTCGCCCTGGTTGAGCCAGGCGACGAGGCCGCCGACGATGACACCCAAGATGAGGATGACGAACAAGAGGACGAAGAGCGGCATCGAAATCGCGTAAGCCGGGTGACTTGCGGAGAAAGGATCGAACGAAACCGTCACGGTTTGGCGGTTGGCGACGGCGAAGGCGATGACGATGATGGCGAGCGGGACGATGATGACGATGGTGACGATCTTGCGGAACATGCGGGTCCTCGCCGGCGATCCAATGGCCTCTCAGGGCAATCTAAAGACGCCAGCGGCCGGAACAAGCCCGGCCACGCCCATAAATACAGCGTTTTGCGCCTGAAAACCGTCAGCCGGGCGTCGACCCGTCGCCCTTGTTGTTGAGCCGCTCGCGCATCTCCTTGCCGGTCTTGAAGAAGGGCACCGACTTCTGCTCGACCGAGACATGCGCGCCGGTGCGCGGATTGCGCCCGGTGCGCGCCGGTCGGTGCTTGACCGAGAAGGCGCCGAAGCCGCGCAATTCGACGCGGTCGCCGCGCGCCATGGCGGACGTGATCTCACCCAGGATGGCGTTCACGATGTTCTCGACGTCGCGCTGGTAGAGATGGGGATTCTGCGAGGCGATACGCTGCACCAACTCAGACTTGATCATGTCCCCGCCCTGTCCGCTCAATGAGATAGCGGAGGGTGCCAAAGCGCCAGGAGACCGTCAAGATTAAGTCGCTCTATTGCCTGGACGCCGCCCCAATCTTCCAGGCGCTGCGCGAAGCCGGAAAGCCCCACAGCCTGGAAGGTCCAGGCCGCCACATGCAGGAAGGATAGTTCATCGAAGCGCGGCTTGAGCGAATAATCGCGTACCGGTGTGGTGGCCGGTATTTTCTTCTCTTTGGCGAGCCAGGCGAGCGCGGTCTGCTCGTTGCCCAGCGCATCGACCAGCTTGAGCCCCAAACCCTGGCGACCGGTGAAGACCCGGCCATCATCGACGGCGGCAAGCTGCGCATCGTTCATGTGGCGGCGTGTCTGCACCAGATTCTTGAACCAGGCATAGGTGTCGAGCACGATCGCCTGCATGGCGGCGCGAGCTTCCGGGCTGGTCGGCTCGAACCCGCTGGGAGAGGCCTTGAGCGGCGACGATTTGATGGTTTCGACCTCGATTCCGAGGGTTTTCAGCGCCTGCGTGAAATTCGGGTATTTGAATAGCACACCGATCGAACCGACCAGCGAGGTGTCGTGGGCAATGATGTGGTCAGCCGAGAGCGCCGCGATATAGGCGCCGGAGGCGGCGAGCCCGTCCACCACCACCACCATCGGCTTCTTCGCCTGCAGGGCGCGCAACGCGTCGTAGAGCTGCTGCGATCCGGCAGTGGTGCCCCCGGGGCTGTCGACGTGCACGATCACCGCGCGCACCTTCGACTTGGCGAGCTTGGCGAGCGCATCGACACGGTCGCGGTTGTCGCGGATCAGGCCCTGGATCTGAATGCGGGCGATGGTGTCGCCGCGCGGGGACAGCTTTGCCTCCGGCACCAGCAGGATGACGGCACCGGCGATCGCCACCACGGCGACCACCAGGGCGCTGACGCGCCAGAAGGTGAGCTTGCGCCGCAGCCGGCGACGATCAACGATTGAATCGGCATCGAGCGACATGAGGGCGCTCCTTTGGAGTCTGTCCCGGCGCGACGCAGCGGGAAACGCCGCGCCGCGCCGGAAACCGCTATCGCCTCCGAACTTGGCAAGGTCCCGGTTTCGCAGCGCACCACATCGCCATAGCGCGTCGAAGACCTGGGTCTGCGCACATATGGCGCGTGCTGCGCCGCATCCGGGGGTAGCTGCTTACTCTTCCTCCGTCTTCTCGGTCTCGCCGGCGCGCTGTTTGAGCGCGGCGCCGAGAATGTCGCCGAGCGAAGCGCCGGAATCGGCGGAGCCGTACTGCGCCAGCGCCTCCTTCTCCTCGGCCACTTCCAACGCCTTGATGGAGACCGCCACCTTGCGGGTCTTGCGGTCGAACTGGGTGACGCGGGCGTCCACCTTTTCGCCGACCGCGAAGCGCTCGGGCCGCTGCTCGCCGCGATCGCGGGCAAGATCGGAGCGCTTGATGAAGGTGGTGAGGTCGGTGCCGACCAGCTTCACCTCGATGCCGGCTTCCTTCACCTCGATCACCTCGCAGGTGACCACCGAGCCCTTCTTGATGTCGCCGGCGGTCGCCATCGGATCGCCCGCGAGCTGCTTGATGCCCAGCGCGATGCGCTCCTTCTCGACATCGACGTCGAGCACCTGCGCCTTGACCACATCGCCCTTCTTGTACTCGTCGATCACCTGCTCGCCCGGACGCTTCCAGTCGAGGTCGGAGAGGTGGACCATGCCGTCGACGTCGCCGTCGAGGCCGAGGAACAGGCCGAATTCGGTCTTGTTCTTGACCTCGCCTTCGACCACCGAGCCCGGCGGATACTTCTCGACGAAGACCTCCCAGGGATTGCGCATGGTCTGCTTGAGGCCGAGCGAGATGCGGCGCTTGACCGGATCGACCTCGAGGATCTGCACCTCGACTTCCTGCGAGGTGGAGACGATCTTGCCCGGGTGCACGTTCTTCTTGGTCCACGACATTTCGGAGACGTGGATGAGGCCCTCGATGCCCGGCTCCAGCTCGACGAAGGCGCCGTAGTCGGTGATGTTGGTGACGCGGCCCTTGAACCGGGCGGCGACCGGATATTTGGCCTCGATGCCCTGCCACGGATCGTCCAGCAACTGTTTCATGCCGAGCGAGATGCGGTGGGTCTCGTGGTTGATCTTGATGATCTTGACCTTGACGTGCTGTCCGATCGACAGCACCTCGGTCGGGTGATTGACGCGCCGCCAGGCGATGTCGGTGACATGCAGCAGGCCGTCGATGCCGCCGAGATCGACGAAGGCGCCGTAGTCGGTGATGTTCTTCACCACGCCCTCGATCACCTGGCCCTCTTCCAGGTTCTGCACCAGCTCCTGGCGCTGCTCGGCGCGGGTCTCTTCCAGCACGGTGCGGCGGGAGACGACGATGTTGCCGCGGCGGCGATCCATTTTCAGAATCTGGAACGGCTGATTGACGTTCATCAGCGGCGTCACGTCGCGGATCGGACGGATATCCACCTGGCTGCGCGGCAGGAAGGCCACGGCCCCGTCGAGATCGACGGTGAAGCCACCCTTGACCTGGTTGAAGATGACGCCGGTCACCTTCTCGTTGTTCTTGAATGCGGTCTCCAGCTTGCCCCAGCTTTCCTCGCGCCGCGCCTTGTCGCGCGAGAGGACCGCTTCGCCGAGCGCGTTCTCCACCCGCTCCAGATAGACCTCGACCTCGTCGCCGACCTTGATGTCGGCCTGGCGGCCGGGCGCCGCGAATTCGCGAATAGCGACGCGGCCTTCCGTCTTGGCGCCGACGTCGATGACGGCCATGTCCTTTTCGATGCCGACCACCTTGCCCTTGACGACGGAACCTTCTTGCAGGTGTCCGCCCTCGAAGGACTCGTCGAGCATCTTGGCAAAATCTTCACGCGAAGGGGTTTGGGCAGTTGCTGTCGCCGTGGCCATGAATTCTCCTGTTGAGCGGTTGCGCCGGCGGGTTGGATTGACGTTCAAAAGGCGCGGGCCGAAGTTTCCGCAACGCTTCGGCGGCCCCGGGAATCCCGGTCGGCCGGCGCAAATACCGTGCTTTTGAACGATGGGTTTCGGTCAGGCGGCCTTCCGCAGAGACGCCGGGCGGGGCTTTGTCCTCCAACAGCGAGGGGCGGTCAGCCGCGCCCTCGGCCCGCCCGGGTGGCCTCGACGATGTCGATGGCGGCCCGGATTGCGCTCGATATATCCATATTGGTGGTGTCGAGCAAGTGCGCGTCTGGCGCCTGTTTCAGGGGCGCGGCGGCGCGGCGCATGTCGCGCTCGTCGCGCTTGACGATGTCGGCCAGCACCGTGGCCTCGTCGATCGCCCGCCCGGCGGCCTGATATTCCAGCGCCCGGCGGCGGGCGCGCACCTGCGGGGCGGCGGTGACGAAGATCTTCACGTCGGCGTCCGGACAGATGACGGTGCCGATGTCGCGGCCGTCGAGCACGGCGCCGGGGGGCCGGGCGGCGAAATCGCGCTGGAAGGCGATCAGCGCGGCGCGCACGTCGGGGATGGCGGAGACGACCGAGGCCGCCTCTCCCACCCGCGGGCCCTTCATGGCGACCTCGTCGAACCGGGCTGGATCGAGCGCGCGCGCGGCGGCGACCGCGGCGGCGACGTCATCGAGCGGCTGGCCGGCATCGAGCAGATGCTTGGCCACGGCGCGGTAAATCAGGCCGGTGTCGAGATGACGCAGGCCGTAATGGGCGGCGAGCTTCTTTCCGAGCGTGCCTTTGCCCGAGGCGGCGGGTCCGTCGATGGCGATGATCATCTGACGCCACCCGGCAGCTTTTCTTTACCCTCCCCTGGAGGGGGAGGGTCGCCTGCCGGAGCGAAGCGAAGGCAGGCGGGGTGGGGTGAGCTTTGAAGATCACCCTTACCCGATCGCGCTTTCGCTGACGCGAAGCGCGATCGACCTCCCCCCTCCAGGGGGAGGTGAAGAGAGTGTGTCGCTCCGCTCATGACAAATCGCATCCAAGCGAGCGCATCAGCTCGACAAAACCGGGGAAGCTGGTGGCGATGAAGGCCGAGTCGTCGATGCGCACCGCGTTCTCGCTCGCCAGCCCCAGGACCAGCGCCGACATGGCGATGCGATGATCCATGTGCGTGGAAACCTCGGCGCCGCCGGCGGGGCGGCCGCCCTGCACGATCAGGTCGTCGCCCTCGATCTCGACAGTGACGCCGTTGGCGCGCAGCATGTCGGCGGTGGCCATCAGGCGGTCGCTCTCCTTCACGCGCAATTCCTGCAGGCCCTTCATGCGCGTGACGCCTTCGGCAAAGGCAGCCGCCACCGCCAGGATCGGATATTCGTCGATCATCGCCGGCGCGCGCTCCGCCGGCACCTCGATGCCCTTCAATGCGCCGGCGCGCACGCGCAGATCGGCGACTTCTTCGCCGCCGTCGTCGCGCGTCTCCAGCGCCTCGATAGTGGCGCCCATTTCGCGCAGCGTGGCGATGAGGCCGGTGCGCAGCGGATTGGTCATCACCGCTTCCAGCGTGAGCTCCGAGCCCGGCACGATCAGCGCCGCCACCAGCGGGAACGCCGCCGAGGAGGGATCGGCCGGCACCACGACCGGCGCCGGCTCGAGCTCGGGCTGGCCCTGCAGCGTGATGCGGCGGCCGTGCGGACCGTGCGGCCGGCTGGCGATCTTGGCGCCGAAAAATTTCAGCAGCCGCTCGGTGTGGTCGCGGCTGGCTTCGCTTTCGATCACCGTGGTCTCGCCCGGCGCGGCGAGGCCGGCGAGCAGCACCGCCGATTTGAGTTGCGCCGACGGCACCGGCAATTCGTAGACGATGGGGATCGGATCGGCCGCGCCTTGCAGCGTCAGCGGCAGCCGTCCGCCTTCGGCCTCGGCGAGGACGCGCGCGCCCATGCGCTCCAGCGGATCGAGCACGCGGCGCATCGGCCGCTTGCGCAGGGACGCATCGCCGTCGAAGGTGGCGGTGACCGGCGCGCCCGCCACGGCGCCGAGCACCAGGCGGCAGCCGGTGCCGGAATTGCCGAAATCGAGCGCCGCCGCCGGGCTCAGGAATCCGCCGACACCGACGCCATGGATGCGCCAGATACCGTCGCCGCCGCGCTCCAGGCGGGCGCCGAGCGCGCGCATGACGTCGGCGGTGTGCAGCACGTCCTCGCCTTCGAGCAGGCCGGCGACCGTGGTCTCGCCCACGGTCATCGCCCCCAGAATCAGGGCGCGATGGGAGATCGACTTGTCGCCGGGCACGCGGACGCGGCCTTGGAGCGGGCCGGCGCGGCGGGCGGTCAGCGGCGTCAGTTCGGCGGTATTCACCCGGGATTATCCTTGAAAACAGGCCCTCCTACCACGCGGCCGCGCCCGGCGTCATCCCGCCGGCTGCGCCCCCCGGCGCTATTGACAGGGGCCTTGCAACTAGCCAAGTGAAGCACCGATTTCTTGACCATTGAGGAACATCGCCTGTGGCCAAATCCGAGCTCGGCACCAAGCGCGTCTGTCCTGAGACCGGGCGCAAATTCTATGATCTCAACAAGACGCCGGTGATCTCGCCTTATACCGGCAAGGTCGTGCCGATCGCGCCAGTGCCGCGCGCACGGGCGGAGCAGGCGGCGCCGGCGGCAGCCGGCAAGCCGGCGCCGGTGGCCGAGGTCGAAGTGGCGGCGCCGGAGACGGCGGAGGCCGAGTTCGTCTCCCTGGAAGACGCCGAAGCCGAGCAGCAGGGCAAGAAGAAGGTGCTGGCCGAGGGCGCAAGCGCGCCGGAGGAAGAAGAAGACGTCGAGATCGACGAGAGCCTGGACGATGCCGCTTTCATCGAGGAAGAAGAGGAAGGCGACGCCGATGTGAGCGACATCATTGGCGAGGGCATCGAGAAGGAAGAGGAGAACTGATTTCGCGGGATCGGCGGTCGCGCGCCCGGGCATTTGCATCCGGGCCGATTACTGACTACTGATCCTGTTCCCTGGAGGGGCCATAGCTCAGTTGGGAGAGCGCTTGAATGGCATTCAAGAGGTCGGGGGTTCGAACTCCCCCTGGCTCCACCAACCTTCGCGGCCTTCGGCCGCTTCGGTTGGCAAGCCGCCCAAGGGCGGCTTTTTTGTTGTCCGCACGACTACTGACAAAAACGACGGCGTCATTGCATGATGGCGCCACGTCATCGGGGGAACGAACCAATGCAAGGCAAGATCGCGCTCGAGGAACACTTCGCCATAGAAGCCACGCTCGGCAACTCGCAGATTTTCGGCGCGCATGTGTGGGACACGCTCGGGCCGCGCCTGACCGACATCCAGGACATGCGGCTGGCCGAGATGGACAAGCACGGGATCGGCATGATGATCCTGTCGCTCAATGCGCCGGCGGTGCAGGCGATCCATGACGTCAGCCGCGCGATCGCGGTGTCGCGCGAGGCAAACGACGTGCTCGCCGCCGAGGTCGCCAAGCGCCCCGACCGCTTCGCCGCCTTCGCCGCGCTGCCGATGCAGGACCCGGAGGCGGCCGCGGCCGAGCTCACCCGCTGCGTCAACGAGCTCGGCATGGTCGGCGCGTTGGTCAACGGTTTCAGCCAAGCCGGCTCGCCCGACAGCGTGCTCTATTACGATCTGCCGCAGTACCGGCCGTTCTGGCGCACGGTGGAGGCGCTCGACGTGCCGTTCTACCTGCACCCGCGCAATCCGCTGCCGAGCTGGAGCAAAGTCTACGAGGGCCACAATTGGCTGCTCGGCCCCAACTGGGCCTTTTCCGCCGAGACCGCCGTGCATGCGCTGCGGCTCATCGGTTCCGGCCTGTTCGACGAATGCCCGCGGCTCAATATCGTGCTCGGCCATCTCGGCGAGGGCATTCCGGTGCAGCTCTGGCGCATCGACGGCCGCAACGGCTGGATGCAGGCGCCGCACAAATACCCGGCCAAGCACGGCGTCGGGCACTACTTCCGCAAGCATTTCCATGTCACCAGCTCGGGCAATTTCCATACGCCCTCGCTGATGAATGCGGTGACCGAATTGGGCGCCGAGCGGGTGATGTTCTCGGTCGACTGGCCGTTCGAGGCGGTGGATCAGGCGGCGGCCTGGTTCGACGCGGCGCAGATCGACGACGGCATGCGCGCCAAGATCGGCCGCGACAACGCGGTCAAGCTGTTCAAGCTGAAAATCTAGCCGGCCGCGGCGGCGCCGGCGGCCGCGGGACCGCGGCTAGTGCCGCGATTCCCGCGCCGCCAGTTCCACGCGCGAATAGATCGGCAGGTTGGCGCCGCTGCCCCAGGCGATGGGCCGATAGAAGGTGTGGCTGCCCTCGCGCGCGATGCGGTGCATCTCGTGCACCCAGGTCGGCCGCGCATCGACCGCATGGTAGTGCGTCGCGGTGCCGACCTCCGGCACATAGAGCTGGCCGTCGAGCGTCTCGTGCGCGATGCGGCGCGCCCGCGCCCAGGCGCCGCGCTCGTTGATCGGCTTGAGCCGACCGTCGCAGGCGAAGGTGAACTGGCAGGCGCGATGGCGGGCGGCGTTCTGATAGATCACGGCGCAGACGTCGTTCGGATAGAATGGCGAGAACACGCGGTTGATCACCACCTGGGCGACGGCGACCTGGCCTCGGAACGGCTGGTCGCGCGCTTCGAAATAGACCGCCTTGGCGAGACAGCTTTCCGCAAGCACCCGCTTGCCGGCTTGCAGGTGCAGGCGCTGCGCCGGCGACAGCGGCGCCGGCGCCACCTTCTCCGGCGGCAGCACCGACAGCGTCGGCGGCAGATGCACGACCGGCGCGATCGGCTCGGCGTTCGGCACGTCGGCCGGCGTGAGGCTCGCGAGCGTGACGTCGGCCTTCGGCTGCGGCGCCGGATCGCGCGGCACGGCGGCGGGCAGCGGTACCTGCAAGGCCGGCATCGCCGGCGGCGCCACCAGGGTGACTGTTACCGCATCCTGGTGCCGGTCGGCGGCAGGTTCGTCGACCGGCGCGGCGTTCGCCACCGTGTCGTCGGCCGGGATCATCACCACCACCGACGGCGACGCCGGCGCGAATGAAAGCTCGCCCAGCGTGCCGCCGATCGCGCGGGTGAGCGAGGCCATCCGCACGCCGCGCGCATGGGCGGCGCCAGCGCCGATCGCATGCTGGTTCAGCAGATCGAACGCGCTGAGCGTCAGCGCGACGCCTGCGAGGACGACGCAGAGCCTCTTGCCATGATGGACAATCTTTTTTCCGATGGAGAACCCGACTGGGTCTTCGAGTTCCATGCCATGCTTCCGCACGCAACGCTCCCCCGAATTTCACCGCTCAATCGTTGCCGCGATCATAGGGGAGCGGGACGTGGGCGGGGCCCGGGTCAGGATATTTTTTACCAAGTAAAGCAAATACTTATGCTTAATTCGGGGCGCCGCTTAACGATCCGGGCGGAGCGCAATCGCGTTAACCGCCATGCGCTTTGGCGAGAACCGCGGTTCCCCTGAAGCCCGCCGCGCGCACGGCAAAAAGACGCGGTGCGACAAGAGCTTCCGCCGTTCTTGAAGCCTTAACGAGCGCTGCCCATATTAGGAGCGACCGGACGGCGGCTGCCGGCCGGTCGGAAGGGGTGCCATACCGGACCCCGTCAAAGTCGCTTCCAACGAGGGCTTTGAGACCATGTCACGAGTTCCGTCACTCTCCAGCCCGTTCCTGTTGGGCTTCGACGAGATCGAGCGCGTGCTCGATCGCGTCACCAAGGGGGCCGATGGCTACCCGCCCTACAATATCGAGCGGCTGGTCAATGACGGCGAGAACCCGGAACGGCTGCGCATCACGCTTGCGGTCGCCGGCTTCACCCGCGAGCAACTCGATGTGACGATCGAGGAAAGCCAGTTGGTGATCCGCGGGCGGCAGCAGGACGACAAGGGCCGTCAGTATCTGCACCGCGGCATCGCCGCACGCCAATTCCAGCGTACTTTCGTGCTGGCGGACGGCATGGAGGTGCTGGGCGCGGATCTGAAGAACGGGTTGCTGTCGATCGATCTGCACCGGCCACATCCGGAGCGGGTCGTGAAAACGATCGCCATCAACGAACAAGAATGACGGTGCCGGGATAACAGGACTCGACCGCGTAAAGCGTTCATCGAAAGGAGTCGAGGGCCAATGAACAACGACAAGATGACCGAACTGACCACGCCGCATCCTGCCATCACGCAGGAAGGGCTCGCGCATCTCGGCGACGGACGGCTCGCCTATGTCAAGGCGATCCGCTCAGAGGACGTCGCCGGCCTGTTCCCGCAGGCACCGAAGATCGCGCCCGGCCTGCAACTGTTCGCGCTGCATGCCGCAGACGGCACGCCGATCATGCTGACCGATACCAAGGAAGCCGCACTCGCCAATGCCTGGAGCCAGGAGCTCGAAGCGGTGAGCGTGCACTGAGCGCGGCGCTCGGCAATCCGTATCTTTCAAAGAGTCATTCCGGGGCGCGCGTAGGCGCGCCCCCGGAAATCCAGCTGCGAGCTCGGAGTCCGATACCGGATTCCGGGCTCGCACGCTGACGCGTGCGCCTGAAATGACGATGTTTGTTGCTTAAGCCGCGCTCGAGGCCGGCGGCATCGCCAGCACCGAATAGATCGCATCGGCATCGCGCAATTCGCGCAGCTTGCGAGCGATCTCGGGATCGCGCAGCAGGCGGGCGACGCGCGCCAGCGCCTTCAGGTGATCAGCGCCGGCCGATTCGGGCGCCAGCAGCAGGAAACACAAATCGACAGGCTGGCCGTCGAGCGCCTCGAAATCGATGCCGCGATCGAGCCGCGCGAACAAGCCAAACAGACGGCCGAGCTTGGGCAGTTTGCCGTGCGGAATCGCCACGCCGTTGCCGACCGCCGTCGAGCCGAGCTTCTCGCGCTGCAACAGGATTTCCAGAATGGCGCGCTCGTTCTGGCCGGTAAGTTCCGCCGCGCGCGCCGACAATTCCTGAATCACCTGTTTCTTGCTGTTGACTTTCAGCGCCGGGATAATCGCGTTCGGCGCGATAATATCGGAGAGCGTCATGGACATGGCCGCTGATCGAAAAGGAAGGCGCCGAATTGCAAGGGGTGGTGAATGCGGCGGGACCATAGAAAGGCCCCGCCGCCCCGTCAATGGGGCCGGGGTAGTGCGGTACCTGACGAATTTTGTTGCATGAGCCGTTAACGCCCGGTGCGCACCGCCTGATGATCCTTGCGGCGGCGCTTATAACGGCGCAGCCGCTTTTCGATGCGACCCGCCGCCTGATCGGCGCTGTCATAGGCGTCCGCTGCCATGCCCTCGGCTTCGAGCGAGGCACCGGAGTCGAGATGCAGCACGCACTCGGTGCGGAATCCGAAGCCGTCGCGGCCGACGATGGCGTGTCCCGAATAATTGCCGCGGAAATATTTCGAGGTCGCGTCCGCGACCCGGGCGGTGATGCGTTGCTGCAAAGCCGCGCCGACGCTGATGTTCTTACCGGATACGCGCAATGGCATGCGTTCGCCTCCTGTTGGCGCGGCCGCTTGCCGCGCCGGTGCCCCGGTCGACGGACTTGTCAGCTTAAGAAATCTGTCATGAAGGTCAATGCGCGCCTGCGCGCAGCGGAACCTGTGGATGATACGACTTAATGCCGCGCATCACATCAGCGGTTCTGCGGACGTCGCCAAACAGCCTGGAATTCCCCCGATTTCCACCGCATGCGCGAAACGGCGGCCGCCGCGCCGGCTCAGGACACCGCCGCCGCCTGCTTCTCGCGCCGGCGCTGCACCGAAGAGGGGATGCGCATCGCCTCACGGTACTTCGCAACCGTACGCCGGGCGATGTCGATGCCGGCCGCGCGCAGCTTTTCGACAATCGTATCGTCGGAGAGAACGTCGATGGCGGTCTCGGCGTCGATGAGCTGCCGGATGCGATGACGCACCGCTTCCGCCGAATGCGCTTCGCCGCCGTCGGCGGCGGCGATCGCCGAGGTGAAGAAATATTTCAATTCGAATATGCCGCGGCCGGTCGCCATGTATTTGTTGGCGGTGACGCGCGACACCGTCGACTCGTGCATGCCGATGGCCTCGGCGACGGTCTTCAGATTGAGCGGCCGCAGATACTGCACGCCCTTGGCGAAGAAGGCGTCCTGCTGGCGCACGATCTCGCTCGATACTTTCAGAATGGTCTTGGCGCGCTGGTCGAGCGCGCGCACCAGCCACGTCGCGGTCTGCAGGCAATCGGCGAGATAGGTCTTGTCCTTGTCGCTGCGTGTGCCCTTCGACACTTGCGCGTAATAGCGCTGGCTGATGAGCACTTTCGGTAGCGTGTCGGAATTCAGCTCCACCTGCCAGGTGCCATCGGGGGCGGCGCGCACGAAGACGTCGGGCACGATCGGCTGCACCAGCGTGGAGCCGAAGGCGAGGCCGGGCTTGGGATTGAGCGAGCGGATCTCGGCGATCATGTCGACGAGATCCTCCTCGTTGACCCCGCAAAGGCGGCGCAGTGCGGGGAAATCGCGCTTGGCCAGCAGATCGAGATGCGCCACCAGCGCCTGCATGGCGGGATCGTAGCGGTCGCGCTCCTTGAGCTGGATGGCAAGACATTCGGTGAGATTGCGCGCGCAGACGCCGGACGGATCGAACGTCTGCAATTGCGCCAGCACCGCCTCGACCTCGGTGAGCGGCGCGCCGAGCTTCTCGGCGACGCCGGCGAGATCGCCGCTGAGGTAACCGGTCTCGTCCACCATATCGATGAGGTACTGCCCGATCATGCGGCGGGCGGGGTCGTGGATCGTCAGCGCCATCTGCTCGGCGAGATGGTCGATGAGCGTGGTCTCGGCGCTGACGAAGGCTTCCAGATTGTAGTCATCGTCGGCCGCACCGGAGCCGCCACCCGACCATTCCGAATACGCCGGCGGCGGCGCTTCCGCCGGCGCGCTCTTCTCGCCGCCGTCGTCGGGAAACACGTTTTCCAGTTCGGTGCCGAGCGCCTCTTCCAGGGAGCTGCGGCTGGTGGCGCCCAGGCCGTCGCCCATGGTTTCGCCGATCCAATCCTCAGGCGCGTCGGATTTCGGCTCGGGCGGCCCGTCGGCAGCCTCGCCATTGACGGCGGTGGTCTCTTCCTCGCTGCCGCGCTCGAGCAGCGGATTGCGCTCGAGTTCGCCCTCGACATAGGCGGCCAGGTCCAGGCTGGAGAGTTGCAGCAGCTTGATGGCCTGCATCAGCTGCGGCGTCATCACCAGGGCTTGGGTCTGGCGGAACTCCAGTCGTTGCGACAAAGCCATTGCTGTTTCCCGGCGGAAACTGGTCTAATTCTTGCTTGTTAGCTTTTATACCAGTATTTGCCGCGCAGCGGTATGCGATTCCGCACTGCAGCACCGCACAAATTGTGAGCAATTTTGCTTGCCGGTGGAAAACTAGGCCTTACAGGCGGAATTCTTCGCCCAGGTAGAGCCGGCGCACGTCGGGGTCGTTGACGATGTCGTCGGCGCGACCCTCCATCAGCACCTCGCCCGAATAGATGATGTAGGCGCGGTCGGTGAGGCCGAGCGTCTCGCGCACATTGTGGTCGGTGATGAGCACGCCGATGCCGCGGTTGGTGAGATGGCGCACCAGCGCCTGGATGTCGCCCACGGCAATGGGGTCGATGCCGGCGAAGGGCTCGTCGAGCAGCATATAGCTCGGCCGCGTCGCCAAGGCGCGCGCGATCTCGACGCGGCGGCGTTCGCCGCCGGACAGCGCGATCGCGGAGGTCCGGCGCAGGCGCGCGATGTTGAACTCCTCGAGCAGCGCGTTGAGGTCGGCCTCGCGCCGGCGCTTGTCCGGCTCGACGACTTCGAGCACGGCGCGGATGTTTTCCTCGACACTGAGGCCGCGGAAGATCGAGGCTTCCTGCGGCAGATAGCCGATGCCGAGACGGGCGCGTTGATACATCGGCAGCGCGGTGACGTCGTAGCCGTCGAGCTCGACGCGACCGCGGTCGGCCTTGATCAGACCGGTGATCATGTAGAACACCGTGGTCTTGCCGGCGCCGTTCGGCCCCAAGAGGCCGACCGCTTCGCCGCGACGCACGTAAAGCGTGGCGCCCTTGACCACCTTGCGGCCGGCGAAGCTCTTCTCGACAGCATGCACGGCGAGATAGGCGTGGCGCGTCGCCTGCTGCCGGCCTTCGTTGGCGCGACGCTGGCGCGCGGCGGCTTGCGGCTGCGCCGCCGCGTGCTGCTGGCGGGCGGTAGCGGCCTGCTGCTGTTGTCGCGGCACGGCCTGCGGCTGCGCCGCGGGGCGGCGCGCAGGCTGCGGCTGACGTCGGAACAGCGAAAGGATGTTCAACTGGCTACCTCGGGGCGCAACGTGCGGTCCGGCCGATCACGCGCCGGCAGCACGGCGGACCTTAGCAGATTCCCCCCGCGCCGGTAGCGAATCGCCGGACTGTGCCTGCCGCTTTGCCTCAATGGAGCGGCCGCAATGAGGTGTTGGGCGGCTTGAGATCGGGCGCCACGCCGCCCGGCTGGAACAGGCCCTGCACCCGGCCGCGGCCGTTCTTGCCCGACTCGACGCGCGAGACGCCGGTGGTCAGATCGACCACCAGCCGCTCGCCGCGCAGCACGTTGCGACCCTGCGTCATCACCACATTGCCGGTGAGGGTGACGGTGTTGGTCTTCATGTCGAACACGCCGAGATTGCCGGTCGCCCGCTCGCTCTTCTGCAGCACCACGACATTGCCGCGCGCTTCCAGCCGCTTGATCTTCTGCTGCCCGCCGGGGCCGGGTGTATCGGCGGTCATGGTGCGGCCCTTGGCGTTTTCCTGCTCGTAGAACACCACCAGCGATTCGCAGCGCATGGTGGTGTCGCCCTGCTGCACGCGCACATTGCCGGAAAACGTTGCCACCTTGTCCTTGTCGCGCACTTCGAGCGTGGCCGCCTCGATATGCACCGGCTCTTTCTGGTTCTGCGAGAAGCCCTGCAGGGCGTTGGGCGGCCCTTTCGATGCCGGCGCCGCCTGCGCGCCGAGAACGGACGCGAGCAGCAGGCAAGTCGCGATGAGAAGACCCTGACGCATCATCGCCGCCGCCGCGCCTTGCTCTCATGGCGCTTTTCGGCCGGCGGCGCGGGGACCGGTTCGGCCTGCGTTTTGTCGGCGGTCTTCTGCTTCAAGGTCATCACCATGGTGACGCCACCCTCGAAGCGGATGAGGTCGCCGGAATTGACGATGTGCAGCCCATTCGCATTCAGCGTTCCCTGCAACAGATTGAGCACCACCGGATGCGTCGACACCACGTCGCCCTTGCGGATGTCCACGGTGGCTTCGCTCAGCCGTCCGCTATAGCCGGTGGTCGAGGCGAGCGTGATGTCGCGGTCGAGCTTGATGGTGTCGGCCTTGCTGTCATAGAGGCCGGTCCGGGCGGTCATCGCCACCGTGCTCTTGTCCTGCATCTGCACCTTGGCGCGGATGTTTTTCAATTCGATGATGTCGGGCTTGGTCATGTCCTGCGCGGCGGCATCGGCGGTGAACTCATAGGCGCGGGCGTCGCGCGTGAAGCCGGACAGCTTCGGCTGCTCCATGGTGATCTTGGTGCCGGAGATCACCGTCTTGCCGATGTCCACCGGCAGCTTGGCGAGCATGCGCAGCGGGTTGAAATAGGTGATCAGCACCACGGCGACGGTGCCGAGCACGACGGTGGCCGGAACCGCGATGCGCAGCACGCGCACGATCCGGCTGTGGCGGCGGGCGACGCGGAAGGCGCGATCGCTGTCGCCGCGGCTCATGGTCCAATAGGAGCGCGCGGGCTGCGGATCGGTTCTGGCGGTGATCACACGGCTCATGCCTGACCGGTTAACGGCTGCTGGTGGACTGGATTGCGACAATCACAAGAGGCCCCGCAACGCAACATGGCGCGCGAATATGGCCCGCAAGCGGCAAGCCGGCGCGGACCGCAGGTTAACCAATAACTGCCCTATAACAAAGGGTTACAAGGTCCCGCGGACACCAGCACGGCGGCCGGCTCCCCCGCGGTGACGCGGCGGGAAGGCTTACCGTCACACGCTGTGCGAAAAGATATCCTCCGCCGCCCAGCCGGAGAGGTCGAGCCGCGCCCGCTGCGGCAGGAAGGAAAAGCAGGCGGCGGCGAGATCGGTGCGCCCCTCGCGCGCCAGCATGGCGTCGAGCTTGTCGCGCAGCGCGTGCAGGTAAAGCACATCGGAGGCGGCATAGGTGACTTGCGCATCGCTCAGCGAATCGGCGCCCCAGTCCGACGACTGCTGCTGTTTGGACAGATCGACGCCGATCAGCTCCCGCGCCAGGTCTTTCAGCCCGTGGCGGTCGGTATAGGTGCGGGTCAGGCGCGAGGCGATCTTGGTGCAGTAAACCGGCTGAGCCATGACGCCGAAGGCCTTGGCCAGCATGCCGAGGTCGAAGCGGGCATAATGGAAGATCTTCAGCCGCCCCGGATCGGCCAAGAGCCGTTCGATGTTGGGCGCGCGCGTCTGCCCGGCGGCGATCTGCACCACGTCGGCCGAGCCATCGCCGGGCGAAAGCTGCACCACGCAGAGCCGGTCGCGCGCCGGATCGAGCCCCATGGTCTCGGTGTCGATCGCCACCGCCCCTTTATAGGCGGAGAGGTCCGGCAGGTCGCCGCGGTGCAGGCGGATGGTCATTCCGGTTTCCGGTTCGGACGGTTTGCGCCGCGTGGGCGCCAACCCCGTGCATGGGTCAATCGCGTGAGCGGGCCAGTTTTGCCCAATGATTCATTGAAATCCAAGGCTTATTTTCGAACTTGTCTCGGCCTGCCAGGTCGCGCGACAGGCCAAATGGCCGTGCCCGGCCCGTCGATCGATCGACGGACGATGCAATGACGACGCATCTATGTGGTGCGATGGCCTGACGCGCGTCGGGCCAACATCAATTGTCGAAATTCAAGAAATTATCCGGCAACGGCCGCGAGAGGCTCAATCCCACGAATGGCTGAACTGAGTCTCGCTTAAGGGGAATGAGCGCGGTGGGCGCGGGAGCATCCAAATGTTTGGGGGCGTCGGTATCGAGCTTCAGCGAATACTCGCCCATGCTGACCGAAGGCAATTCAAACTTGAGCTTACCACTGTTGTCGTTCTCGGCGGCGTGGCAGACCGCCGAAAGGCTGAATAACAGGGCAAGTGCGAAAGTCGCGCGCGTCACCATTCCTGGCCTCGTGAAGCGATGGCTGCCTATATCGTTGCCACTGAAATATTATCAAAATGTGATCGGCGCAGATGTTCGGCGGGTTCCCACATCTTAACCCGCTTAACCCGCGAAAAACGAGCGGATTGTCATACGCTTACCCATCTCGGCGCGAGCCGCGGTCGTCCGATCCGAATACTGAACGGGATTTCAACGCAAGCCGTAATCCGCCGGCTCCACGGTCCCGGCCGGTACACATCGCCAAGACGGTCGACTGGCGGCCCATATGATCGGCGCGGTCGATCAGGATGAAGTCTTAGCGGCGGTCCCGGCGCCGTCGAACGTCGGGTTTACGACAGGTCCGAATCGAGTCTGCGCGAGCGTCGCCTGAATCACGATCGGCCGCTCCCATTTAGCGCGACTGGAACTGGACCGACGATCCGAGACGTTAGCCGGCGTCTCATCGGAAAATTCTTCAGACATGACGGGTACCGTGGCAACAGCCCCGAAGGCTTCTCGGAAACAGATTGACCCAGGAGTATTATTCAAAAAAGTTATTATATGCAATAGAATATAAACAAGCGTTATCGCATACTACGCTATTTGGCTGTATAAAAAGTCCTGATTAATACAAGGGTTCTTGCATGACGTCGGCCGATGCCTCGTCGCTGAACCTGGAAGGAGGCCGGACACGGCGCCGGACGACTCCACCAGACCATTGGCGGCTCGATCGACTGCAATGGGCGTTATTTTCCGCAAGCTTTACACGCACGGCACCAAATGGGGGCCTTCGTCGCCTCGTCGCGCGCCGCGGTGACGCCATGGCTTCCGCCGGCATTTCGGCACCCGAACCACTCGGACCGCAGCACGAGATCGAAGGCTTTGACTGCGGCGAGGAGCGGCTGAACGAACTGTTGAAACGCAACGTGGCCTGCGTCAGGTCGCCGGCCGCACCGAAGAGCGTGCGCGGACAGACTTTCGTTGCCGCGGCCGGCCGCCAAGTCGCCGCTTTTTACACCACGCGTCCTGGCTCGCTGTCGCTCGCCGGCGGCGATGGAAGCGAGACCGTCCTTCTCATGGTCACACGGCACTTCGCCGTCGACCGCCGCTGGAAAGACGGCAAGATTGCCGCGGACTTTCTTCATCATCTCGTGCGCAACAACTTCAGCGCCGCGCCCGCCAATGGTGCCCGCGCGCTTTTTGGTTACGCCATCAACCGGCAAATCAAGCGCCTCTACCTGCGCTGGGGCGCGCGCCCGCTACCTGACCTCATTCATCCGTTGGCCACCATGATCACTTTCGCGGATGTCGCGGAGGCCATGCGCGGCACGTTCGGGGACAGGCGCATGAACGATGCGGCCGAGTGTGACATGAATACCGTGGTCGTGCGCAGCGATAACGCTGCGGAAGTCGTCGTGGACAGTGCCGTCATTGCCTTCAACATACAAAAAGGCCGCTGCCATTCGTTCAACAGCGTAGCCACTCGAATCTGGGCGATTATCGCCCGGCCAACGCGCGTCGCGAATTTGTGCGAACGGATAATCTTCGAATATGACGTCGACCGGGAAACCTGCGAACGTCAAGTGCTCGATCTGCTTGCCGAGCTGCGCAGCTCAGAACTGGTGGACGCGCTGGCTCGGGGTCCCCAGCATGCTGCCTGAATCGCGATGAGCGCGCTCGCCGGCCTCTGGCGATTTGGGGGCAAGACCGAGCTTGCCGCCGACTGCGCGCGCATGCTGGCAGCGCAGGAGATCTATGGACCCCATGATAGTCGGCAATGGGCCGATGAATCGGTGGCGATGGGACGCAGGCTTTTTCGCGCGCTGCCGGAAGACGCCCATGACCGTCAGCCCTTGCTGAGCCGCGACCGGCGGCTCGCTCTGGTCGCCGATATCAGGTTGGACAATCGCGACGAACTGATCCCCATGCTCGGTTTGGCAGGAGATGTTCGTCAGCTTTGTGATGCCGCAATCCTGCTGGCGAGCCTCGAACGATGGGGTGAGGCCGCAGTCGATCGCCTGGTGGGGGAGTTTGCTTTCGCACTTTGGGATACGCGGGCGCAGTCTCTCACGCTGGCGCGCGACTTCCTCGGATCACGACCGCTGCATTATCACCGTGCGCCGGGGTTTTTCGCATTCGCGACAATGCCGAAAGGCTTGCATGCGCTGCCCGAGATTCCTCGCGCGCCGGACGAACAAACAATCATGGAATTACTTGTAAACCTGCCGCCGCGCGGAGCACGCAGCGTCTATTGCGAGATCAGCCGCGTCGAGCCTGGAAACATCGTCAGTGTGACACGCGCCGGTTTAGCCACGCGTACCTTTTGGCAACCGAAGCGGGCGGACGCGCAGAAGCCTAAGCTGAAAGATTACGTGGAGGGCCTGCGTCATCACCTCGACCAGGCTACACAATCGTGTTTGCGCGGCGCCCAGGGCATAGTCGCCACGCAGTTGAGCGGCGGTCTCGACAGCGCGGCCGTGACGGCGACCGCGGCACGACTGCTTGCCCTCCTCGGCGGCAAAGTTATCGCCTTCACGGCCGTTCCGCGCGAAGGCTATGAGGGAGCCCCGCGCGCAAACCGCATTGCTGACGAGGGACCATTGGCCGCGGCCACGGCGGCCATGCATCGAAATGTCGAGCATGTCCTCATTCGCGCCGGTCCGGTTTCGCCGTTACAGACTCTCGATCGCCGGCACTTCCTTTTTGACGGCCCGAACGCAAGCCCGAGTAACGCGGTCTGGGGCGACGCCATCAATGCGGCGGTGCGTCAGCGCGAAATCTCAATTCTGCTGACAGGCCAATTGGGCAATCTAACGGTCAGTTATGGGGGCCAACATTTGCTGCCGGAGCTGCTGCGAAGCAGACGGCTCGTCGCGCTTTGGCGCGCAGCCTCAGCATTGGTTGCCAACAAGCGGATGAGCTGGCGTGGCGCGATCGTACAGTCGATTGGTCCGTTCATGCCAAACTCGCGCTGGCAACGTCGGTTTGCCGGCCATGGCTATGAAGAAATGCTGATGCTGTCCGCGCTTCGTCCCGAACGCCTGACCGAACTCGATTTGCCAGGACGATGGCGCGAGTCGGGATTCGATTTGACGAACCGTCGTCAAACCGACGGCTTCGCCGCGCGGTTGCGGGTCCTGCGTCGCCTCGACCGGAGCACCTACGCCAAGGGCGTGTTGGCCGGTTGGGGCATCGATCTACGCGACCCAACCGCGGACAAACGTCTGGTCGAATACTGTCTCGCCATCCCCACCGAGCAGTATCTGCGCGACGGCGTACCTCGGTCGCTGGCCAGGCGCGCCCTGGCCGACCGGCTGCCACAGGCCGTCCTCGCCGAGCAGAGAAGGGGTTACCAGGCGGCCGATTGGCATGAAGGGCTGAGGGCCGCGCGCGACGATATCGCGGCGGAGTTGCTGCGGCTGTCTGCCTGCGCGCCGGCGGCTCGCATGTTGGATATCGAGCGGATGCAGCGGCTGATCGACGACTGGCCGGCCTCAGGCTGGGAGCGCGACGAGGTAATCAGAAACTACCGGTGGATGCTGCTGCGCTGTATTTCGGCCGGCCATTTCCTGCGCAAGGCGTCGGGATCTAACCAATGAGCCGGCCGCCGCGTTTCGAATACCACCATTGCGGACCGAACAAGCGTGTTTGGTGCCCAGGAGAGGACTCGAACCTCCACGCCTCGCGGCGCTAGTACCTGAAACTAGTGCGTCTACCAATTCCGCCACCTGGGCCTCGACGGGACTAGGTATTGGGCCGCCCTAGCCTTGTCAATTCGAGGCCAAGCCATGCCGTCCGGGGGCCTGTACAGCGGCAGGGCGATCCGCTATTGGCCAGACGATCCGCTCCCCCTTTTGCCTCGCGAGCGCGAAAATGACCTTCAAAGACATCCAAGATACCCTCGTGACCGTCTATGGCGGCTCGGGTTTCCTCGGTCGCCACGTGGTGCGGGCGCTGGCCCGCCGCGGCTATCGCATCCGCGTGGCGGTGCGCCGCCCCGACCTCGCCGGGCATCTGCAGCCGCTCGGCAAGGTCGGCCAGATCCATGCCGTGCAGGCCAATCTGCGCAATGCCGATTCGGTGCAGGCGGCCGCCCGCGACGCCGCGGCGCTGATCAATCTGGTCGGCATCCTGTTCGAGCGCGGCCGCCAGCGCTTCGAGACGATCCAGACGCAGGGCGCCGAGCAGGTGGCGCAGGCCGCCAGGACGCACGGCGCCCGCATGGTGCATGTCTCGGCGATCGGCGCCGACGAGAATTCGTCCAGCGGCTATGCCCGCAGCAAGGCGGAGGGCGAGCGCCTGGTGCTGGCGGCGCAGCCGGATGCGGTGATCATGCGGCCGTCGATCCTGTTCGGGCCGGAGGATGATTTCTTCAACCGCTTCGCCGCGCTGACCCGTTTCTCCCCGGCGCTGCCGCTGATCGGCGGTGGCCACACCCGCTTCCAGCCGCTGTTCGTCGGCGACATCGCTGCCGCCATCACCGATGCGGTCGACGGCAAGACGCGACCCGGCACCATCTACGAGCTGGGCGGACCTGCGGTGCACACCTTCAGGCAATTGATGGAGTTCGTGCTCGCCACCGTCGAGCGCAAGCGCTTGCTGGTGCCGTTGCCCTTCGGTGTGGCCAAGCTCTATGCGCAGTTCCTGCAGTTCCTGCCGAAGCCGCTGCTGACGCCGGACCAGGTCGACTTGCTGCGCACCGACAACGTCGTATCGGACGCGGCCAAGGCCGAGGGCCGCACCATCGGCAACTTCGGCATCGAGCCGGAGCCGATGGAGGCGATCGTGCCGACCTATCTGGTGCGCTTCCGCAAGACCGGTCAGTTTCACAGCCGGCTGGCTTAGACACGTTCACCGTTTCATAGAAACGGCGAACGCGTCTGGGATTCTTGCTGTATCGCGTTTCCGGACGGCGAACCGGTTTCCACTTCGCCTGGAAACGCTCTGAGCCGCTCAGCGCGGCCGCTTCCGGAACACCGTGTCCAGGTCGGTGACCCCGGGCAAAAGCTGGTTGTCGGGACCGAACAGCGGCGTCTTCGCCGAGGGGCTCAGCTTGACGCCCAGGCGCGTCTCGAAATGCGGCGCAACCGGCGTGTCCGCCAGACGGAAATTGCTGTGACGCAAGATCAGCAGGCCGCCCGGCTTCAGGCAACGTTCGAAATCCGCGATGGCCGCGGCGAAATCCGCAAAGCGGATCAGATGATCGCAGCGGGTGACGCCCGGACGATTGAGATCGCCATGGCGCAGCACCGCCATGCAGAAGATCGCATCATAGGCGGCATCCGGTTCGCCGGCGGTTGAATTCGCGGTCGCGAAGGAGATCTTTGCATCGGGCGCGGCGCGCAGGCGCTTGCGGCAGACCGCGATATTGGCGGCGTTGATGTCGATGCCCTTGATCGTCGCTTGCGGGAAATAGTGGCGCAGGGTGAAGACTTCATCGCCGGTCGAGCAGCCGAACGAGAGGATGTTGCCGGCATGATCGGCGCCGAGCTGCGCTTGCACGAAGCGGAAGATGACCGGGTAACGGTTCGCACCGGTCGTATTGACCCATTGGAATATGCCACGCGGACGCGTCAGGCGCAGCCACAGCAGGATGCGGTAATTGCGGTCGGTGCGCAGCCGATGCAGCGCACCGATGAGGCGGACCAGGAAGGGGCGCTTGCCGCTCACATGAAATAGATCGCCAAGATGCCCAGGGTGCCGAGCACGATACGCCACCAGGCGAAGACCGCAAAACTGTGGTTCTGGATGTAGCGCAGGAAGGTCTTCACCACGATCCAGCCAAAGATGAACGAGAAGATGAAGCCGACGGCGATCGCGGTGACATTGGCATGCGCGAGCTCGGCGCGATCCTTGTAGGCCTCGAAGACGAAGGCGCCCACCATGGTCGGCATCGCCAGCCAGAAGGAGAACTCGGCCGCGGAACGGCGGTCGGCGCCGAACAGCATGGCGCCGACGATGGTCGCGCCGGCGCGGGAGACGCCGGGGATCATCGAGAAGCACTGGAAGATGCCGATGGCGAAATACATCGGCAGCGTGAAGCCGGTCGCCTCGTGATAGCGCACCGTCAGCTTCATGCGGTCGACCCAGAGCAGGATGAAGCCGCCGATGATCAGCGATATGCAGACCACGCGCACGTCGAACAGGTAGGTCTTGATGTAGTGATAGGCGAGCGCGCCGATCACCGCCGCCGGCAGGAAGGCGAGCAGCACCCCGATCACGAAGCGCGTCGCCGCCCAGTCGGTGAACATGTTCTTGGCCAGCGCCCACAGCCGGCCGAAATAGATCGTCAGCAGCGCCAGGATGGCGCCGAGTTGGATCAGGATGGCGAAGGACTTGCCGAAGGCGCTGTCGCCCCAGCCGAGGATCTGCTCCATCAGCAGCAGATGGCCGGTGGAGGAAACCGGCAGAAATTCGGTCAAGCCTTCGACGAAGCCGAGCACGGCCGCCTTGACCAGGTCGAGATTGCCCGCGACCACCGCCGGGATGGCCATCTGGAGGGTCTGGAAAGTCATACGGCGAGGCTCCGGAGCCCTGTGGCTGCGCTCAGAACGGATGGGAACACGGGGCGGGTCAGCGCTTGTGGCGCAACTCGCATATCGGCGCAACGAAAAAAGGCGAAATGCGGGCCGCCGCCTGCTGTCGCAAGGACTTAGGCCGTCGCAAATTTGCGCCGATTGAACGTCTTTCTATAGTGCCACAGGCAATTCCCGCCGCTAGCGGCACTCCAACCGTGGGGCTCCATGTTCACCTTGTTTCATCATCCGCTCTGCCCCTTGTCGCGTTATGTGCGCCTGATCCTGGGGGAGTACGGCTCGGAGCTGCGGATGGTGGAGGAACGCGCCTGGGAACGACGGCAGGAATTCCTGCTGCTCAATCCAGCCGGCGAGACCCCGGTGCTGGTGACGGAAGGCCAGCCGGCGATCCCCGGCGCCGCCATCATCGCCGAATATATCGAGGAGACGCGGCCGCCCTCGGTGGACGAGGACCGCCTGCTGCCGGCGAGCCCGGGTCAGCGGGTCGAGGTGCGGCGGCTGGCGAGTTGGTTCAACGACAAGTTCCATGCCGAGGTGAGCGGGCCGCTGATCACCGAGCGCGTGTATAAGCGCCACATGACGGCGGCGCAGGGCGGCGGGCCGCCCGACACCGATGCGATGCGCGCGGCGCGCGCCAATATCCGCTATCATCTGGCCTATCTCGGCTGGCTGGTGCGCACGCGCGACTGGCTCGCCGGCGAGCGGCTGACGCTCGCCGATCTCGCCGCGGCGGCGCATCTGTCGGCCGTCGATTACCTGGGCGAAGTGCCGTGGAACGAAGACGAAAACGCCAAGCACTGGTACGCGCGGGTGAAATCGCGGCCGTCGTTTCGTCCATTGCTGGCCGACGCGCTCGCCGGCATCCCGGCGGCCAAGAGCTACGCCGATCTCGATTTCTGATTCCCGCCCTCCCTCCGCGCGCGATGCGAAGCAAGGGAGAGGGTTTGGCGCTGGGGGGCGAATGACCTCGTCCGCCAAAATATCGGTCAAAGCCTCCCCACCGCTGCGCGGGGGACGGGTGAAAGACGCGCCTCTCGACACAATCAAGCCGGCGCTCGCCGAGGAGGCGCGTAAGGCCGGCTTCGACATCATCGGCGTGACGCGGCCGGACGCGGTGCCGGAGGCGCAGGCACGGCTCGCGCGCTTCCTCGCCGAGGGCATGCAGGGCGACATGGACTGGCTCGAAACCACCGCCGCGCGGCGCGGCGCGCCGCAGGCGCTGTGGCCTGAGGTGCGCGCGGTCATCATGCTCGGCCTGAATTACGGGCCGCAGGACGACCCGCTGGCGGCGCTGAGCCGGAAAGACCGGGCGACGATCTCGGTCTATGCGCAGGGCGACGATTATCACGACCTGATCAAGGCGCGGCTGAAACAGGTGGCGCGCTGGCTCACCGCGAACGCCGGCGGCGACGTGAAGGTGTTCGTCGATACCGCCGCGGTGATGGAAAAGCCGCTCGCAGCCAGCGCCTCCCTCGGCTGGCAGGGCAAGCATACCAATCTGGTGTCGCGCCAGTTCGGCTCGTGGCTCTTTCTCGGCGCGATCTTCACCACGCTCGATCTGCCGGCCGATGATGCCGAGCCCGACAATTGCGGAAGCTGCCGCGCCTGCCTCGATGTCTGCCCCACCGCGGCCTTTCCGGCGCCCTATCGCTTGGATGCGCGGCGCTGCATTTCGTACCTGACCATCGAGCACAAGGGCCCGATCCCGCGCGAACTGCGGCCGCTGATGGGCAACCGCATCTACGGCTGTGACGATTGCCTCGCCGTCTGTCCGTGGAACAAGTTCGCGGTGCAGGGACGCGAGACGAAACTGGCGGCGCGCGACGTCCTGCGGTCGCCGCGCCTCGCCGAACTCGCGCGGCTCGACGATGCGCAATTCCGCGCTTTGTTTGCCAAGACCGCGATCAAGCGCACCGGCCGCGATCGCTTCGTGCGCAACGTGCTCATCGCCATCGGCAATTCCGGCGATGCCTCGCTCGCGGGTGAAGCCGAGCGCCTGCTCGTCGATGCGTCGCCCTTGGTGCGCGGCGCGGCGGTGTGGGCGCTGAGCCGATTGGTGAAGCGGGAGAAATTTGAGAAGCTGAGGCGCGAAGACGGCGACAAGACTGTCAATGAGGAGTGGACGCTATCGGTTGGCTAAAATCCAAGGTGCCGTCTCACACTCCGTTCGTTCCCGCGCAAGCGGGAACCCAGTGGCACGCGGTAGAACGCTTGAAGAACTGGGTCCCCGCTTTCGCGGGGACGAACGGGAATAAATGTCGGTTGCTCAAAACTCCTTCACCGCCGCGATCAGCCGCTCAAGGTCCTCGGGCCGCGACAGGCGGTGGTCGCCGTCCTTGATCAGCGTAAGCACCACGTCGTCGCTCGAAAAATGCGAGACCAGGTCGAGCGTATGGCGCCAGGGCACGTCCGGATCCTGCACCCCTTGCAGGATGTGCACCGGGCAGCGGTTGTCGATCAGCCCGCCGAGCATGAGATGCTGGCGGCCGTCCTCGATCAGCTTCTTGGTAATCGGATAGGGTTCGCCGTCGTCATAATCCGACGGCCAGTTCCAGACGCCCTTCTCCTCGATCTCGCGTTTGGCATCGGGAGCAAGTTGCTTCCACAGCAGCTCCTCGGTGAAATCGACCGCCGGCGCGATCAGCACCAGCCCGGCGATCGGCGCGGCGTCTGGGGCCTTGCGCAGCGCCCGCGCCATCAGCAGCGCCAGCCAGCCGCCCATGGAGGAGCCGACGACCACCTGCGGCCCGCTGGCGAAGCTCCGGTAGACCGCAAGGCTTTCGGCCAGCCAGCGGCCAATGGTGCCGTCGAGGAAGTCGCCGCTCGACTCGCCGTGGCCGGAATAATCGAAACGGATACAGGCGCGGCCCTCCGCCTCGGCCCAGGCATCGAGCGCCTGCGCCTTGGTGCCCTTCATGTCGGACATGAAGCCGCCCAGCCAGAACAGCCCCGGCCCGCTGGCAGGACTCTTGCCCTCGCGCACGCGCACGGCGATGGTTCTCTCTGGTAGCGGTGATTCGATTTTCAGGGACGTCAGACGGGGATTGCTCATGCTGGCTTCGGGCAGATTGGCACGGGAGACCCGCCCCTTGTCGCCGCAAGCGGCCCCTGGACGCAAGGGGGCGACGGTCACGGCGATCGGCCGGCCCCGCTCGCTCGCCGGCGCCACCATCCTGCAACTGGTGCCGGCGCTGCGCAACGACCTCACCGGCCACACCGCCATCGACATCGCGCTGACGCTGCTGCAATCGGGGGCGCGCGCCATCATCGTCGGCGACGGCGGACCGCTGGTCGGCGAGCTGCGCGCTTTTGGCGGCGAATGGCTGCCGATGGCGACCGACAACATGAATCCGCTGCGCATCCGCAGCATCGCCCGCCAGGTGTCGCGACTGATCGCCGGCGAGCGCATCGATATCGTGCACGCGCATAGCGCTGCGCTCGCCTGGAGCGCCTTGTCGGCCACGCACAAGCAGCCGGTGTTCACCGTCACCTCGTTTCCCGACCGGCTGCCGGCGCATTCTCTGCCGGGGCATTGGTTCGGCAAATCGCTCACACGCGGCGACCGGGTGATCGCGCCGTCGAGCTATGTCGCGCGCGCGGTGATGGAGCGTTATTCGCTTCCGGCCGAGCGCATCACCGTGATCCCGCGCGCGGTCGATACCGCCACGTTCAGCCCGGCGGCGGTGAGCGCTGACCGCATCGCCTCGGTGCGCCGCACCTGGGGACTGCTGCCGCAGATTCGCGTGGTGATGGTGCCCGGCCGCATCGTGCCGGAAGGCGGACAGATGAGCGTGATCGAAGCCGCGCGCATCCTGATCGCCAAGGGCGACCGCAACATTGCCTTTGTCTTCGTCGGCGACGACCGCGGCCAGCCGCGCTATCTGCGCAGTCTCAAGCGCGCCGCCCGCACGCACGGCATCGACACGCTCTGCCGTTTCCCCGGCCCTTGCCCCGACATGCCGGCGGCACTGGCGGCCGCCGACGTCATCGTGGTTCCATCGCTGCAGCCGCCGCTGTCCGGCCGCGCTGCGGCCGAGGCCCAGGCCATGGGCCGGCCGCTGGTCACCACCACGGTCGGCGTGCTGCCGGAGAACGTGCTCTGCCCACCGCGCATGCGCGACGAATTGCGCACCGGCTGGCTGGTGCGGCCGGGCAATGTCGACAGCATCACGCGCGCCGTCGGCGCCGCGCTGGCGCTGAACGCCACCGCCTACGAGGCGCTCGGCGCCCGCGCGCGACAATTCGCCGAATTCGCCTTCTCGCCGCAGAGCGTTGCCGAAGCCATCCGCGAGGTCTATACCTCGCTGCTCGCCCGCGACGCCTGACCGCTTTCCAATATGGGCTATTCGAGGGCGCCCCGGGCAAGGCCAACGTCCGGGTTACGATGCCGGCGCGCGGCCGAATGTGCGTCAACGGGTTCGGCGAGGCTGCGGCGGCCCCGGCGGTTGACCGGCAATTTTCGAGGGTTGCGATGTCGAGTTTACCGGCAGCGGACATGCCGGCGATCGATGAGCCCGCGGCAGCGCGCTCCGTGACCGACACGGACACTGTCGCGCCGACGCATGCCCCCATCACTGTGTTGATCGTGGTGCCCAGCCTCGACGGCGGCACCGCCGATGCCGGCGCGGTCGAGCTCACGCGCATCCTGCGCGCCGCCGGCCACCGCGCCATCGTGGTCTCGCGCGCGGGACGCCTGGTCGCCGATGTCACCGAGGCCGGCGGCAAGTTCGTCGCCCTCGACGTTGCCAGCAACAATCCGGTCACCGTGCTGCACAATGCCCGCGTGCTGGCGCGGCTCGCGCGCGAGGAACAGTGCCATGCCATCCACGCGCTCGGCCGCGCCTCGGCCTGGAGCGCCTATTTCGCTGCGCGCCTCACCAAGCTGCCGTTCCTGACCACCTGGTACAAGGGCTTCCGCGAGCAGAACATGCTCAAACGCCACTACAACGCCATCATGGCGCGCGGCGACCGCGTGGTGGCGGTGAGCGAGCAGATCGCGCAACTCGTCCACGATCGCTACGGCACCGCCTGGGACCGCATCGCCGTGGTGCCGATGAGCATCGACGTCGCGCGCTTCGATCCGGGCGTTGTCACGCGCGAGCGCGTGGAAGCAATGCGCCATGTCTGGGGCGTCAAACCAGGAACCAAGGTGATCCTGGTGACCGGCCGCATCCTGCGCCGCAAGGGACACCACGTGGTGGTGCGCGCGATCAAGCGGTTGAAGGAGATGGGCTTAAAGGATTTCCTCTGCGTCTTCGTCGGCGAGGACCGCGGCCGCAGCCACTACACCGGCGAGCTGTGGGACCTGGTGCTGGCGACCGGCACCATGGACGTGATCCGTATGGCGACCTGGGTGGCCGACATGCCGGCAGCCTTCGCCGCGTCTGCCGCGGTGGTCTCGGCGGCGGTGCAGCCGGAAGGCCTGCAGCGCGCGATTCTCGAGGCGCAGGCCATGGGCCGGCCGGTGATCGTCTCCGACCTGGCCGCCGGCGCGGACGTGGTGCTGACCGCACCGGCGGTGCCAGACAGCCGCATTACCGGCCTGCGCTTCCCGGCTGGCGACGATGCCGCCCTCGCGGCCACCCTGCTGCGGCTGTTCTCCATGCCCGAACTCACCCGCCGCGCCATGGGGGCACGCGGGCGCGACTGGGTGGTCGGCCATTTCAATCCGGACGTCGTGGCGGGGCAGACGCTAGAACTCTATGGGACGGCGACAGCGGATAAATCTCCGTCGGCGGCCGCGTAAATGCGCTGAAATCCGAAAGAGTTGAACGGGTTGAGCCGGTTTTAGGCAATTTCCGCGCAGATATATCAGGAACCGCGTTGACTTATTCGTGGTTTCTACCAATCTTTCGCTACCCGGGGCGGGTCGAAACGCCCACGTTGCAACAGCATGAGGAGAAGATAGCCATTCGTCGTCCGATGAAGTCCACGCTGCCGGTCGCCAAAGACGGCCCGCGCGTCAACGAGGAGATCCGCGCCCGCGAGGTACAGCTGATCGATACCAACGGCGAGAACAAAGGCGCCATCGACATCCAAACCGCGCTCGGCATGGCCGAGGCGGCCGGGCTTGATCTCGTCGAGATCGCCCCGAATTCCTCCCCGCCGGTCTGCAAGATCCTGGATTACGGCAAGTACAAATTCCAGGCGCAGAAGAAAGCGGCGGAGGCGCGCAAGAAACAGAAAGTGGTCGAAATCAAGGAGATCAAGCTCCGGCCGATGATCGACGACCACGATTACGATGTGAAGATGCGCTCGATGAGGCGCTTCTTCGAGGAAGGCGACAAGGTCAAGATCACCTTGCGTTTCCGCGGCCGCGAGATGGCGCACCAGGAGCTCGGCTATCAATTGCTCAACCGGGTGAAGGATGACATCGGCTCGGTCGCCAAGGTCGAGTCGGAGCCGCGCTTCGAAGGCCGCCAGATGGTGATGCTGCTGGCGCCGCGCTGAGCGCGAGAGCAAATTCACGCCGGCTCTGGCCGAACATCCCGCCACGTGATTGCGGCCGACCTCGGGTGAACCCGAGATCGGCCGTTTATCTTTATTGTTGGAGACTTGTGGCTCGCGCGGCCCGCCTTACGAAGAGGCCACCTGCGCGCGCGCCGGTTCCTGCCCCTTGCCGTCAGAGAAGTGCTTGCGACGCTCGGCGCGGGCGCGCTTGCGTGCCGCCGGGCCGAAGCTGCCCAGCACATTGGCGCCGACACTCCACAGCTTGTTGGCGCCGCTGACCACGTTGATGAGCTGGTGCAGCGGCAGCCGCTCGATCTCGTCCGCCGGCCGCGAGATGAACAGGTTGGCGTGATAGAGACCCTCGGCTTCGCGGCCGTAGGTGTCGATGCCGCGCGCTTCCACCGCGCGGATGGTCGCTTCCATCTCCTCGGGGTTGGCGAAGCGGCGCTGCACGAAGGTGGTGCCTTCATAAAGCTCCGTGGTGAGGCCGTGCTCGTCGAGCGTGGTCTCGATCTCCTCGAACGGGAACATGCGCAGCACGAAGGACGCGACCCAGGGAGCGCGGCCAGGCCGCAACTTGCTCAACACGCGCTGGAAGGTCTTGGCGGTGACATAGCCGATGCAGCCGGTCGAGACGATGAGGTCGACATCGGCGAGCAGGTCGGCTTCCTTGGCGGTGAGGTCGCGGCTCTCCAGGTCCACGGACAGGCCATGATCGAGGATCCCGCAATTCTCGGCATAGCGCACCGCGTTCTCGGAAATATCGAGCCCGATGATGCGCAGGCCCGGATGCGGCTTGGGCCAGGCCCGATAGAAATGGCGGTCGAGCTCGGCGAGCTCGGGGCTGGTCAGCGTCTGCAGCGCCGGCGCCGTGTAGCGCTGGCGCAGCGCCTCGTAGTCGAGCGCGTATTTCATCAGCGCGCCGTTGATGGCGTAGGAGCAGCCGAGGTCGAGCACGGTGACGGGCTCGGCCTGCACCGCGCGGCGGGCGCGGATCAGCTGATCGAAAATCGGCTGTGCCAAATGCGGGATTATGTAATCCAGCTGGCCTAAGTATTGAAAATACTTTCTAGGATCATTCGAAGTATATAAATCAGAAAAATCCATCTTGGATTGATTTAATTTAGCGTAGGAGGTGGATCTATTCATGGAAATAACTCCCGTTCCAGTCATGAAATCGGCACTCCGTGGATCGAATTTTTGCGGGTAAATTCCATATAAACAAAAATAGCCACGGTCGCAACCGCTAAGCCTTGAGAATTGCTTCCCTAGTCCATCGAAAGGCCCCGATTCGGCGGCGTTTACCACCAATTCCGCCGCCTGCCCGGCGCATGGCTGGTCCGTTCACTCAGTTGTCAACAGCCGCCTCCTCTGCCATAACGCCGCCTCTCGCTGCCCGGCCGGTTAGGGCTGCCGTGGCGGCGGGTTTTCGCTCAATCCCGAGCACATGTCCCTTGGTCATGAACCAGGGGGTCATTTTCGGCCGGGCGGCGCAGAGCCGGCTCAAGGGCCGATGAGGAGAGCCAAATGCCCAAGATGAAGACCAAATCGGGCGCCAAAAAGCGCTTCAAGATCACCGGCACCGGCAAGGTGAAATACCAGCAATCCGGCAAGCGCCACGGCATGATCAAGCGGACCACCAAGACCATCCGCGAACATCGCGGCACCGCCGTGCTGTTCAAGACCGACGGCGACAACATCAAGAAATACTGGATGCCCAACGGCTGACCGTATTTCCGCGGCCGCCTCAGGCCGCGTTCCCGTCGCTTATCCGTCGTTTCGCTTGAAGGAGATTGCTCATGTCCCGCGTCAAACGTGGCGTCACGTCCCACGCCAAGCACAAGAAGGTGCTGAAGGCCGCCAAGGGCTATTACGGCCGGCGCAAGAACACCATCCGCGTCGCCAAGCAGGCGGTAGAGAAGGCCAACCAATACGCGTTCCGCGACCGCAAGCGGCGCAAGCGTACCTTCCGCGCGCTCTGGATCCAGCGCCTGAACGCGGCGGTGCGCCCGTTCGGCCTCAACTACAGCCGCTTTATCGACGGGCTCGCCAAAGCCGGCGTCGAGGTCGACCGCAAGGTGCTCTCCGACCTCGCCATCCATGAGCCGGCGGCGTTCGAGGCCATCGTCGAGAAGGCCAAGGCCGCGCTGCCGGCGCAAGCATAGCGCGTCGTCCCCGCGAAAGCGGGGACCCAGTAACCACCGGCCTCACGTAATCTCGCTTGTGCCGGGGTTACTGAATCGTCCGCGTTCGCGGACGATGACAGTCAGCGGACTGAGAAAGGCCCATGTCTGACATCGCAAAGCTGGAACAAGACCTGCTCGCCACCGTGGCCGAGGCCAAGGACGAGGCGGGGCTGGAGGCGGTGCGTGTTGCCGCGCTCGGCAAGAGCGGCTCGATCTCCGCGCTGCTGAAGACATTGGGGTCGATGACCCCGGACGAGCGCAAGGTGCAGGGCCCGGCGATCAACGGGTTGAAGGACCGCGTCGGGACGGCCATCGCCGCGCGCAAGGACGCGCTCGCGGCCGCCGCGCTCGACGCCCGCCTCAACACCGAGACCGTCGACGTCACGCTGCCGGTGCGCGAGCCGCCGGCCGAGAGCGGCCGCGTGCATCCGATCAGCCAGGTCACCGATGAACTCACCGCCATCTTCGCCGACATGGGCTTCGCGGTGGCGGAAGGTCCCGACATCGAGACCGACGACTACAACTTCACCAAGCTGAATTTCCCGGAAGGCCATCCGGCGCGGGAGATGCACGATACCTTCTATTTCCCGCCCAAGGCCGACGGCTCGCGTCTGCTGCTGCGCACGCACACCTCGCCGGTGCAGGTGCGCACCATGCTGGCGCAGAAGCCGCCGATCCGCGTCATCTGCCCCGGCCGCACCTATCGCAGCGACTCGGACCAGACGCACACGCCGATGTTCCACCAGGTCGAGGGCCTGGTCATCGACAAGGGCTCGCATCTCGGCCATCTCAAATGGATCCTCGAGGAATTCTGCAAGGCCTTCTTCGAGGTCGATAGCGTGAAGATGCGTTTTCGCCCGTCCTTCTTCCCCTTCACCGAGCCGTCGCTGGAAGTCGACATCCAGTGCCGCCGCGACAAGGGCGAGATCCGCTTCGGCGAGGGCGAGGACTGGCTGGAGATTCTCGGCTGCGGCATGGTGCATCCGAACGTGCTGCGCAATTGCGGGCTCGATCCGGAGGAGTACCAGGGCTTCGCCTGGGGTATGGGCATCGACCGCATCGCCATGCTGAAATACGGCATGCACGACCTGCGCGCCTTCTTCGAGGCCGACGTGCGCTGGCTGTCTCATTACGGCTTCCGCCCGCTCGACTTCCCGACGCTGGCCGGAGGATTGAGCGCGTGACTCTTGCGGAGAGCGACGCCATGGACTGGTGGTTCGACCGTCCTTTGCTCAAAGCGCTGACCCTCGGTTGGGACGATGCGGCGATCAATAAATATTTCGAGCACATTCGCAGCGAGCAGGAGAAAATTCCGGACTCGATCATGACGTCGATGCAGAATATCGACGCCAAGGTCACCGCGCTGCTCACGCACGTTTCGCGGCGCGAGCTTTACATTCTGTGCGTCCGCGCGACGACCTTCATCACCATTTGCCTGCTCATCTCGCTGCCCGCGATGTATTTCTGGTAACTCGCCGATGAAATTCACCCTCTCCTGGCTGAAAGACCATTTCGACACCGCGGCCTCGCTCGCCGAGATCGTCGACAAGCTCACCATGATCGGGCTCGAGGTCGAGAACGTCGAGGACACGGCGGCGCTTCTTGCGCCCTTCGTCGTCGCCAATGTCATCTCCGCCGAAAAGCACCCCAATGCTGACCGGCTGAGGGTCTGCATGGTCGACATCGGCCAAGTCGCCAAAGGCGAACAGCCGATCCAGGTCGTCTGCGGCGCGCCCAATGCGCGCGCCGGGATGAAGGGCGTGTTCTCGGCACCCGGCACCTTCATCCCCGGCAAGAACATGACGCTCGAGGTCGGCAAGATCCGCGGCGTGGAAAGCCGCGGCATGCTGTGCTCGGAAGCCGAGCTGATGATCTCCGACGACCATGACGGCATCATCGAGCTGCCGGCCGACGCGCCGGTGGGCATGAGCTATGTCGACTATGCCGGCGGCGGCGATCCGGTGATCGAGATCAATCTCACACCCAACCGGCCGGATTGCACCGGCGTCAACGGCATCGCCCGCGATCTCGGCGCCACGCTGCTGGGCGACTACAAGGAGAATTCTCCGAAGCCGGTGAAGGGCAGTTTCCCCTGCCCAGTCGCGGTGACCATCGATGTGCCGCCGCTCTGCCCGGCCTTCGCGCTGCGCATGGTGCGGGGCGTCAAGAACGGCCCGTCGCCCGACTGGCTGCAGAAACGGCTCACGGCAATAGGCCTGCGCCCCATCAACGCGCTGGTCGATATGACCAATTACATCACCTACGACCGCGGCCGGCCGCTGCATGTGTTCGACGCCGCCAAGGTGCACGGCAATCTCACGGTGCGGCGCGCCAGGAACGGCGAGACGCTGCTCGCGCTCGACGGCAAGACCTATACACTCGACGAAGCCATGTGCGTGATCGCCGACGAGCAGGGCGTCGAGTCGCTCGCCGGCATCATGGGCGGCGAGGCAACCGGCTGCGACGAGACCACCACCGACGTGCTGATCGAGTCGGCGCTGTGGGACGAGTTCAACGTTGCGCAGACCGGGCGCAAGCTCGGCATCAATTCCGACGCGCGCTACCGCTTCGAACGCGGCGTCGATTACGCCTTCACCGTGCCCGGCCTGGAGCTGGCGACGCAGATGGTGCTCGACCTCTGCGGCGGCGAGGCGTCGGAGATCGTGGTGGCGGGCGATCCGACGCCGAAAGAAAAGATTGTCGATTTTCCGCTGAACGAGCTGCCGCGGCTCGCCGGGCTCAAGCTGTCCGTCAATGAGGTCCGCCGTGTGCTGGAGAAGCTCGGCTTCTTCGTCGCCGGCCAGGGCGAGCGGGTGAAGGTGGCGGTGCCGTCGTGGCGGCCGGACGTGCACGGCCGCGCCGATATCGTCGAAGAGATCGTCCGCATCGTCGGCGTCGACCAGGTGCCCGCGACGCCGTTCCCGCGCGGCGCACACGCGCGCAAACCGGTGCTCACCACCATCCAGAACCGCACCCGCAAGGCCAAGCGCGCGCTCGCCGCGCGCGGACTCACCGAGGCGGTGACCTGGTCGTTCATCGGCAAGCGCGAGGCGGAACTGTTCGGCGGCGGCAGTGCCGAATTGGCGCTCGCCAACCCGATCGCTGCCGAATTGTCCGACATGCGGCCGAGCCTGGTGCCCGGCCTGATCATGGCGGCGCAGCGCAATGCCGACCGCGGGCTCCCCGACGTGGCACTGTTCGAGGTCGGCCAAGTATTCAAGGGCGACCGGCCTGAGGACCAGGCGACCGCCGCCACCGGCGTGCGGCGGGCGCTGGCGCGGCCGGAAGGCGCCGGCCGCCATTGGGCAAGCGCCAACCAACCGGTCGATGCCTTCGACGCCAAGGCCGACGCCTTCGCGGTACTGGCGGCCGCCGGCGCACCGATGTCGGCGTTGCAGGTCACGCCGGGCGGACCGTCCTGGCTGCATCCCGGGCGCAGCGGCACCATCCAGATGGGGCCGAAAAACGTGCTCGGCTATTTCGGCGAATTGCATCCGCGCACTTTGGCCGCCTTGAAGGCTGAGGGGCCGCTGGTCGGCTTCGAGGTGATCCTGCAGGACATTCCAGAGCCCAAGGCCAAGCCGACGCGCGCCAAGCCGCTGCTCGAATTGTCGCCGTTCCAGCCGGTGACGCGCGACTTCGCCTTCGTGGTCGAGCGCAGCGTCAAGGCCGCCGACATCGTGCGCGCGGCGCAGAATGTCGACCGCAAGCTGATCACGGCAGTGAACGTGTTCGACGTCTACGAGGGCAAGGGCATCGAGCCCGACAAGAAGTCGATCGCCATCGCCGTGACGTTGCAGCCGCGCGAGAAGACCATGACCGACGCGGAGATCGACGCGCTGGCAGGCAAGATCGTCGGCGAGGTCGCCAAGCGCACGGGCGGGACACTGCGGGGGTAAAAGCTGTCGTCCCCGCGAAAGCGGGGACCCTGTAACCCCTGTCTTTCCGTATCGCGTTTACCGGGCTTACTGGGTCCCGGGTCTCGCTGCGCTCGCCCGGGACGACAGCAGAGTCACGCCGCCAGCAAATCCGCGAAGGCGAAGCCGTCGCGCTCCACCGTGTCGCCGACGCGCACCGAAATTCTCCGCGACAGCATGGGACCGGCCGAGACGAAGGAATGGAATTCCCCGTTCTCGCCGCAAGGGTCGGCACTGGCGGGCAGGTCGGCGAGCAGCGCGGCATCGAAGCGGCGGCCGGCAAAAGACGCCGGCAGTTTTTTCAAGTCGGCGACGGTCAGATGCGCCTCGAGGCCCGAGGCGATCATGGCGCGCGCCAAGTCAGCAGTCGGCTTGAGCCAGAGCGGAAACACCGGCGTGATGCCGGTGCCGGCGAGCTGCTTCTCGCGATAGGCGCGGATGTCCTCGAGGAACAGATCGCCGAAGATGATGTGGCTGACGCCGCGCGCCTTGGCCGCGGCCATGGCTCCCGCCATTTCCCGCTCATAGACGTCGTTGGGGCACGGGTAGGGAATGCGCACCACGATCGCCGGCAGGCCGGCGGCGTCGAGCTGCGCCCGCAGGAGCTCTTCGCGCACGCCATGCATGCTCACGCGGGCGAAACTGTCGGTCACCGTGGTGAGCGCGCCGACGATGTCGTATTCATCGCTGCGCCGCGCCTCGTGCAGCGCCCAGGCGGAATCCTTGCCGCTCGACCAGGCGATCAGCGCTTTGGGCCGTTGTGTCATGCTCACCTCCGCCGCCGCCGGTGATGGCGCGGATGCCGCGCCGGCCGTTCCGGCTTTTCTTGCTTGCGCGCGCCGAGATGGCGCAACACCGCATCGGCCGCGCGCTCGCCCGATTCCCAGGCGCCCTCCACCGTACCCCATTTGGTCGCGTGCAGGGCATCGCCGGCAAACCAGACGCGGCCGCCGAGCGGCTCCATCAGCACCCCGCGGGCGGCGGCGGCGCCCGGCGCCGGCGCCGCCATGGCGCCAAGCGCCCAGGGCGCGGCATTCCAGCGGGTGGCGTGGCTGCGCTTGATCTTGCTCTTGACGCTGTTGCCGAACAGGCCGGCGAGCCAGTTGCGCGCGAAATCAAGCATGGCCGGCGCGCCTTGCGCCGACAAGTCGCGGCCGAAGGAGCCGGCCACCTCGACGAGGTGCAGGCTTGTGCCCGACACATTGGCGAGCAGCGCGGCAGTGCGCGTGTCGTGCGCCTGCTCGAAGACGAGATCGTCGCGCAACAGGCCGAGCGGATTGCCCGGCAACTCCAGCGCGATGTGATCGTAGCTGCCGAGCGAGAGCTTCTCGGCGGCATCGAAATGGCGCTTGGGCAGATCGGGGGAGAAGTCGATCTTGCCGGAGATGAGCACGCTGGTGGAGACGGTGACGATGGCGGCGCGCGCAAACAGCGTGCCGCGCGGCGTGTCGATCGCCGGGCCCGCGCGCCAGTCGAGGCGAGTCGCCGGCGTGTCGAGGCGCGCCGGTATGCCGGCGCCGAGCTTGGCGAGCAGCGTGCCATAGCCCTGACGGCAGAAGGCATCATTATAGCGCTCCGGCACGCGGCCGAGCGCGGCGGCCGAGATTTGGGCGAGGTCCTTGCCGTAGGCGAAGGGGCCGTCGATGAAGGCGATGGTGTCGCGCCAGACGCCGAGATCGTCTGGCAGCGCCTGCAGCGCGGACGTGTCGATCTTGGCCTGCGCTGCGTCGGCGAAGGCGCGGCGGGCATTGACCATCCCGGCCAGGAGCCGCTCCAGTTCGGCATCGCGCGCATCGCGCGGGCCGACGCGCGCCGTGAGCCCGCGCGGCGCCGGATAGACGTCGAGCCCGGCCGGCGACAGCTTGGCAAGCGGGTTGCCGTCGGGCGTGTGGATCCAATGCGCGCCGAGATCGAAGGGCAGGTCGAAGAGCGCAGTGTCGGTGACGCAGCGCCCACCGATGCGACGATCCGCCTCGATCAGCCGAAAGCTGCGCTTAGCCTCGGCGAGGCGGCGCGCCGCGGCGATGCCGGCGGCACCGGCGCCGACGATCACCACATCCACGTCCGGCGTGGTGTTGCGGGCGGCCAGGGCCGGCGCAGCGACCAGGCCGGCGGAAGCGGCGAGAAAGGAGCGGCGGCTAATCCTCGGCATGGTGTCCAAATGCTTTCGCAGGAGCGGCGGCGGGGCGTCTCTGCTCGGCCTGTTGTCGCAAATTCGGCCGGCAAAATCACCCTTGGCTAACGATCGGTAACGGCGCGGCACGCGCCGATGAACCAATTTGCAATGAGTCCCGACTAAATTGGGCAGCAACAGGACAAGCATGCTCGGACGAGGCATGCGGGGGAAACTAGCGTCGAACCGGGCGTCAGGATGACGCCGAGGACCGCACCATGGGGTGGATGGTCGACCGCGTCGGGCGTGTACTCGCCCGCTATCTGGACGAGCCGGAGCACGGCTACGAGCCGTTCACCCCGAGCGACACCGAAGCCTTGCGCGCCACGCTTCTGCCCGGCGACGTGCTGCTGGTCGAAGGCAACAACCACATCTCGGGTGTCATCAAATATCTCACCCAGTCGACCTGGTCGCATGCCGCGCTCTATGTCGGTCCGATCGGCGACCGCGTCAGCGCCGCCGGCGAGCCGCTGGTGCTGGTCGAGGCCAATATCGGCCAAGGCGTGGTGGCGGCGCCGCTGTCGAAATATGTGCGTTACCACACCCGCATCTGCCGGCCGGTCGGACTGACCGAGGACGACCGGGCGCGGGTCTGTGCCTACGCCGCCGAGCGCATCGGCTTCGACTATGACCTGAAGAACATCATCGATCTCCTGCGCTATCTGTTTCCGCTGCCGGTGCCGCAGCGCTGGCGGCGGCGCATGATCGCGCTCGGCTCCGGGCATCCGACCCGCATTATCTGCTCGGCGCTGATCGCCCAGGCCTTCGAGACGGTGCGCTATCCGATCCTGCCCAAGGTGACGCGCAGCGAACAGGCGCGCCAGGAAGTGCTGGAAATCCGCCATTCCTCGCTCTACGCGCCGCGCGATTTCGACATCTCGCCCTATTTCGAGGTGGTCAAGCCGACACTGGTCGGCGGCTTCGACTACCGGGCCATGGCCTGGGCGGATCTACCGGCCACCGAAGACGCAACGCTGGTGCCGGACGCCTGCGACGAAACACTGTCGCCGGCGCATTAGGCGCGGCGGCGGCTCGCCTCAGCGTTCGACATTCTTGTCGGGAACGAAGCCCTGGAAGGCCCAGCGCGCGGCGGCGCCGAACAGAAGCAGCGCGATCGGCGGGCCGAGCAGCAGCACCGGTAGCACCAGAATATCGCGCGCGCTCTTGAAGCCGCCCTGGATGCCGTAGATGATCAGATAGACCATCCAGCCCATGATCCAGGCGATCGAGACCAGCAGCCAGACGCGAAACAACCCACGCCGCCAGTTGACCTGGGCCGGCGTGTTGTCGTTCAGGCCGTAAGGACGGCGAGGAAATCCGTTTCTCACCATCGCGATCGTGGCCTCATCGGGTCTCGCTGCACCCAGGCAACATAGAAGCCGCCCCCGCGCCGCGCAACCTGCCGCGCCCCCCGCCGGTGTGTTCCGGTTCCATATGGCGGCCGCGCGCCGGGTGGCCGGCCGCCATTGCGTGGACAAGCCTTGCCGCGGCGGGCGGAGCCGCTTACCTGTTCCCTCCATGATCGACGCCGCCGCCAAAGCGTTTGCGCAGATGCTGACGCCCGCCCTGCGGGCGGTGCTGCTGAAGGCGGTGGGGCTGGCGCTCGTCCTCATTGCCGTGGTCAGCGTCGTGCTCGAACGCGTGCTGTCGTCGCTGGCCGATAAAGGCGCCGTCTGGGCCGAGCAGACCTCCGGCTTCGCCCCGCACGCGGTATGGTCGGCGCTCGCCTGGGTGCTGTCGATCATGGCCGGCATCGGCATCATCACCGGGGCGCTGTTCCTGATGCCGGCGGTGACCGCCTTCGTCGGCAGCTTCTTCGTCGACGAAACGGCCGAAGCGGTCGAGCGCGAATATTACCCGGCCGAACCGGTCGGGCGCGCGCTGCCACTCTTTCGTGGGATCTTCGAGGGCATCAAGATCGCGCTGCTGACGCTGGTGGTCTATCTCGTCGCGCTGCCGTTCCTGTTCTTCGCCGGGGTCGGCGTGATCATCCTCTTCCTTGCCAATTCCTACCTGCTCGGCCGCGAATATTTCGAGCTCGCCGCCATGCGCTTCCGCCCGCCCTTGGAGGCCAAAGCCATGCGCAAGGCAAACGCGGCCTATGTCTTCCTCGCCGGCATGGTGATCGCGGTCTTTGTGTCGATCCCGGTGCTCAATCTGGCGACGCCGATCTTCGCCATGGCCTTCATGGTGCATGTGCACAAGCGCATGGGCGCCAAGCGGGCGGAATTGATCGAAAAGGCGCGCTGATTTCTTGCTTTCACTCCGGGGTGCGAGCGAAGCTCGCGAACCCGGAATCCATAACCCCAGCGCTGCGGAATATGGATTCCGGGTCCGCCGCTTCGCGGCGTCCCGGAATGACGATGTGAGGTAGGACCGCGATTGCCATCCTCTCACAGCTTTCGCTGCGCGGCGTTCCAGTGCTGCTCGAGATTGGCGATCAGCGCCGGGCTGAAATGGCAATAGGCCTGCTCGCGCGCATAGACGGCCATATAGCGGCGGAAGGTATCGAGCGGCTCCTCGCCGACGCGGAAGGCGCGGCGGTTGCCGGAGGCGCTGACCATGCCGGAGCCGGTGAAATCCGCGACCACGCGGTCGACGCCGGCGTCCACCTCGCCGGGCGGCACGATCTCGTCGCAGATCATGCGACCCTCCGGCGTGTCGCAATCGAGCCGACGGCCGACCATCACCGCCTGGCGGGCGATGCGCGCGCCGACGAAGCGCGGCAGCCTTAAGTTCGCCGCCCCCGGGATGATGCCCTCCTTGCGCGCCGGCAGCGTCATATAGGCATCGCTCGCCGCCACCACGTAATCCATCACCAGCAGATACTGGCAGCCGCCGCCGATGGCGAAGGCATCGAGCCCGGCGATCCACGGCTTTTCGCGCGTGCCGGCATGAACCTCGTCTGGGCTGGCGCCGCCCATAGCGACGCCGCGCAGCATCTTATTCACCACGCCCATATCGCGGCGGATGTACCAGAGATAGGGGATCTTGCCGCGATAGAGATGGGTGAGATTGATGCCGGCGGAGAAAACCTTGCGGCCGGCATATTTCGCATGCTCGATCGCACCGCCGCGCAGCACGCATAATTCGCTCTGCGCATCGAGGATGGCGATGTCGGCGGCGGTCTCGGTGTCGTCGAGCGTGCTGTCGTCCTCGGCATTGAGATGACGCGGATTACTGAGGGTGACCACCGCCGCCTTGCCGCGCCGCTCCACCCGCGCCGGTCCGAAATCGACGACACCATCCTTGCTGAATTGAGCGCCGCGCTCGAGCGCTTCCGGCTTCGGCCGCAACATGGCGTGGCAGAGATGCATGCCGGCATCAGGCACAGCCAGGACTTGCGCGAGGAAGATACCTTGGTCGACTTCGATGCCGTCCTTTTCGCTCTGCATCAGCGCGCTCTCGGCATCGACCTGCCGGCGCGTCGGCGTCAGGCCGGGAACGAGCTTGCCGGCGTCATAAGCGAGCGTGTCGACGCGCACGAAGCTGCCGAGATTTTTGGTCAGCTTGCGGTAGATGGCGTCGGCGTGGCGGGCAAGAAATTGCTCGCGTACTTCGCGGCAATTGCGCTGAATGAGATCCGCCACCAGTTGCTGCGCGACTGTGCGCTGCGGCTTCTTCGGCAGCTTGGCGATGAAGTCGGTGCCGGCCCGCCAGTATTTGCTCGCCGTCGCCGCATCGCGCTTGAAGTCGCGACCGAAGCGGAGCCGCGTCGCCATCCAGGCCGCGCCCGGCTTTTGCGGCAGCCCGGCCTCGCCGAAAATCACTGAGGGATCGGATCGATCGACAATCTTAGGCTTCGCGCTGCCGGCGCCTGCCATCACGCCACCTCCCTGAACGCTGTTATTATTGAACGAGCGTCTTGCCCGGCCACTTGCACAAGTCGGCGATGATGCACTTCTCGCACAGCGGCTTGCGCGCAAGACATGTATAGCGCCCGTGCAGGATCAGCCAGTGGTGGGCGTGACGCTTGAACTCGGCCGGCACCACGCGCTCAAGCGTCAGTTCCACCTCCAGCGGCGTCTTGCCCGTCGCCAGGCCGGTGCGGTTGCCCACGCGGAAAATGTGTGTATCGACCGCAATGGTCGGCTCGCCGAAGGCGATGTTGAGCACCACATTGGCGGTCTTGCGGCCGACCCCAGGCAGGGCCTCCAACGCCTCGCGCGCGCGCGGCACTTCGCCGCCGTGCTGTTCGACCAGGATGCGCGACAGCGCCACCACGTTCTTCGCCTTGGTGCGGAAAAGACCGATGGTCTTGATCAGCTCGCGCACCTTGTCCTCGCCCAGCGCCGCCATCTTGGCCGGCGTATCGGCAAGCGCAAACAGCGCGGGGGTCGCCTTGTTGACGCCGGCATCGGTCGCCTGCGCCGACAGCACCACCGCGACCAGGAGCGTGAACGGGTTGATGTGCTTGAGCTCCCCCTGCGGCGCCGGCTCGGCCGCCTGGAAACGAAGGAACGCTTGCCTGATCTCCGCCGTTGTCCATTGCGGCAGCGCGTCATGGGCGGCCTTGACATCGGCCGCCGCCTGCTTGCGCGGCGGCTTGAGCCGGGCGGCCTTGCCCTTGCGCGCCTTAGCCAGCGATTTGGCCAGCGGCTTGCGGACGGCTTTTTTGCGGGTCGCCTTTTTCGCCATGAATTCGGTATAGTGAGCGCCATGACCGCCGACAACGACGACGAGCTCGAACCCACCATATTTTCCGCGGTGATCACGCCGCACCGGTCGCTCAACAATGTGGGCTTTCTGGTGCTGATGATCATATTCGGCGCGGTGAGCTTCTTCGCCGGCATGTTCTTTCTGGCCGAGGGCGCCTGGCCGGTGTTCGGCTTTTTCGCGCTCGACGTGCTGCTGCTCTATTGGGCGTTCCGGTTCAACTACCGCACCGCCGATGCCTATGAGGAGGTGATGCTGACCTCGAGCCGCCTCAAGGTGCGCAAGGTCAGCCATCGCGGACGGGCGCGCGAATGGGAGCTCAATCCGCTCTGGGTGCGGCTGGAAAAGGTGGTGCAGGAGGAATTCGGCATCGAGCGGCTGCTCCTGGTCTCGCGCGGCAAGCGGCTGGCGGTGGCCAATTTTCTCGGGCCGCACGAGAAGGAAAGCTTCGCCAAGGCGCTCGGCACCGCGCTGGCCGAGGCCAAGCGCGGGGTGACAAGGACGGTTCTCTAGTCATTTCTCTGGTCATTCCGGGGCGCCGCGCAACGGCGAACCCGGAATGACGGCGAGGAGCAGAAATCGGGTGGCTCCGCCGCCCGGCCCGGCTTAAATCACGGTCATGAGCATGACCCTGCAAACCACGGCCGGCCCCGGCCACGTCATCGCGCCGCTCGCCACCGCCGCGGCCGACTATGACATCGTGCGCCGCGCCATCGCACATATTCGCGGTAACTGGCGGGCGCAGCCGGAGATCGATGCGATCGCCCACGCCGCCGGTGTGTCGGCGACCGACCTGCATCATCTGTTCCGCCGCTGGTGCGGGCTGACGCCAAAGGCGTTCCTGCAGGCGATCACGCTCAGCCATGCGCGCGAGCTGTTGCGCTCGTCGGCGAGCGTGCTCGACACCGCTTACGAGGTCGGGCTGTCCGGCCCCGGACGGCTGCACGACCTCTTCGTCACCCATGAGTCGATGTCGCCGGGCGAATGGAAGGCTGGCGGTGAGGGCCTGACGCTGACTTACGGCTTCCACCCCTGCCCCTTCGGCATGGCGCTGGTCATGATCACGCCGCGCGGGTTGGCCGGGCTTGCGCTCGCCGATGCCGGCAAGGAGCGCGCGGTGCTGCGCGACATGAAATCGCGCTGGCCGAAAGCGAAATATATCGAGGATTTCGCCGCCACCGCGCCGACCGCGCGCCGCATCTTCGACGCCGCGCTCTGGCGCGAGGACCGGCCGCTGCGCGTCGTGCTCATCGGTACCGATTTCGAAGTGCGGGTGTGGGAAAAGCTGCTCGACGTGCCGATGGGCCGGCTCACCACCTATTCCGATCTCGCCGCGCGCGCCGGCGCGCCCAAGGCCGCGCGCGCGGTCGGCGCCGCCGTCGGCAAGAACCCGATCTGTTTCGTGGTGCCGTGCCACCGCGTCATCGGCAAAAGCGGCGAGCTCACCGGCTATCACTGGGGCCTCACCCGCAAGCGCGCCATGCTGGGCTGGGAAGCCGGCATGGCGGCGGCTTAGCCTCGCGTCCCATCACAGGCTTACATTTCGCTGCCGCGAGCATAAATCCCGGTGCAGCAGCCGCGCCCTTTCGGCGGCGCGGCGAGTTGACGATGCGCGGCGGTTCCTTCTAAACCACCGCGCAATTGGCCTAGCCCGGGAACCCATCGATGCAAGAACGCCGCCCTGTGATGCTGGTCGTGCTGGACGGTTGGGGCTGGCGCGAGGAGGCCGCGGACAACGCCGTCCGCCAGGCCAAGACCCCCACCTTCGACCGGCTCTGGGCCTCTTGCCCGCACGCCTTCCTGCACACATCCGGCAAGGATGTCGGCCTGCCGGAAGGGCAGATGGGCAATTCCGAGGTCGGGCATCTCAATATCGGCGCCGGCCGGGTGGTATTGCAGGATCTGCCGCGCATCGGCACGGCCATCGCCTCCGGCGAGATCGCCAAGAACAAGGCGCTGACCGACCTGATCGCCGCGCTGAAGAAAAGCGGCGGCACCTGCCATCTGCTCGGCCTGATTTCTCCGGGCGGTGTGCATTCGCATCAGGACCACGCCGTCGCGCTGGCCAAGATCATCACCAACGCCGGCGTGCCGACGGTGCTGCACGCCATCACCGACGGCCGCGATACGCCGCCGCAAGCGGCAGCCGATTATGTGAAGCAGGTCCGTGCGGCACTGCCGCAGTCGGTGCCGATCGCCACCGTCATCGGCCGCTATTACGCCATGGACCGCGACAAGCGCTGGGACCGCGAGGCCAAGGCCTATGCGGCGATGGTCGATGCCGAGGGCGCGCACTTCAAGGACGCGCAGGCGGCGATTGCCGATTCCTACGCCAATAAGGTCACCGACGAGTTCATCCTGCCGGCGGTGATCGGCGGCTATCAGGGCATGCAGGATGGCGACGGCATACTCTGCTTCAACTTCCGCGCCGACCGCGTGCGCGAAATCCTGACCGCGCTACTCGATGCATCCTTCACCGGCTTTGCCCGCAAGCGCACCGTGCGTTTTGCCGCTGCGGTCGGCATGGCCGAGTACAGCGAAGCGCTGGACAGACTGATGCAGACGATCTTTCCGCCGCAGACCTTCCCGCACATCCTCGGCGAGGTGGTCGCGGAAGCCGGCCGTACCCAGGTGCGCATGGCAGAGACCGAGAAATACCCCCACGTCACCTATTTCCTCAACGGCGGACGCGAGGAGCCCTATGCCGGCGAAGACCGCATCATGGTGCCCTCGCCGAAGGTGGCGACCTACGACCTGCAGCCGGAAATGTCGGCGCCCGAGCTCACCGCCAAGGCGGTGGCGGCGATCGAGTCGGGCAAATACGACCTAATCGTGCTGAACTTCGCCAATCCCGACATGGTCGGTCATACCGGCAGCCTGCCGGCCGCCATCAAGGCGGTGGAGACGGTGGACAAAGGCCTCGGCCAGATTGCCGATGCCATCCAAAAGGCCGGCGGCGCGTTGTTGTTCACCGCCGACCACGGCAATTGCGAGCTGATGCGCGACCCCAAGACCGGCGGCCCGCATACCGCGCACACCACCAATCCGGTGCCGGTGGTGCTGGTGGGCGGTGGCAAGGTTACGCTGCATGACGGGCGGCTGGCCGACATCGCGCCGACCCTGCTCAAGCTGATGGGGCTGCCGCAACCGGCGGAGATGACCGGCAAGCCGCTGTTCGACGTCTGAGCGAGAGCGGCGCCGGCCGGCAATCCGTGGCAGGATGGCCGCCTTCGCAGCCGGGAGGTTGGCATGGCCACGGACGCATCGGACGGCATCGAGACGCTATGGCCGACCATCTTCATGCGCCGCATGCTGCCCGGCCATGACCTCGCCAATCAGGCCCTCTCCGCCTTCATCCTCGAGCTGGAAGACGCCAACACCACGCTCACCACCGACTACCTGCGCGACAACCTGCTCGTCGCCGAGCATCCGGCGGTCATGTGGCTGCGCGAGTGCATCAACCGCACCATCACCGACTATTTCCGCGCCCTCGGCATGACCTATCAGATCGACTGGACGCTGCACGGCTGGGCCAATGTCAACCGGCTCGGCGATTATCACGACCCGCACAATCATCCGCACAGCTATCTGTCGGGCACCTACTACGTGCAGGTGCCGCAGGACCGCGCGCCTTTGCGCACGCGTCGAGACGTGCGGCCGGGCTGCATCACCTTCTACGACCCGCGCGGGCCGGCGGTGAACATGAACGCGATTCGCGGCGATCCTTACATCGAACCGGAATATACGGTGACGCCGCAGCCGGGACAGATCCTGCTATGGCCGGCGTTCATCACCCATTTCGTGCATCCGAACCTGAGCGAGACGCCGCGCATCTCGATCAGTTTCAACGTGATGCTGAAATGGTCGGACGCCTATTTGCCGCGACAAGGATGATAGCGTTTCACGTCATCCCGAGCTGCGAGCGCGGCGAAACTCGAAGGATGACGAGCCCGGGCCATTCATGCTCCGAGGCGCGCCTTCAACGTACACCTCAGGATGACGAAGCGAGCCCGACCGTCACAGGCACTTCTTGGTGAGGCAGATGTGTTCCAACTCGGGGAACGGCGCATAGGCCGCGTTGGCGCATTGGCCGGAGTTGGCCAGCACGAGCTGGTTGAGATGACCGCCGTAGAAATAGGCGATGCGGTCCTTCGGGCCGGTATATTCGCCCTGCATGTTGCGCGAATTGGCACGCACGCAGGCGGTATAGCGTTGGTCCTTGCCCACCGGCGTCAACACCGGCGGGCTGATGAAGGCGTCGCGCACATTGGTGTTGACCGCGAGCGTGGTCTTCATCGTGTTGAGAATTTCCTTGCGGTAATCCTTGGGAAACAGATTGGGATCGACCGCCGGCGGCGGCTTCGGCGTGCAAGCGGCCAGGGTCAGCACCAGCGCCGCCAGCAGATAATGCGGGTTTGCGGTCATCGTCCCCTCCCCCCGAATCTTGCGCCGCCCCCGCGGAGAATTATGGCAGCTTCAGTTTCTTTTTGCGCTGGCCGAGCGTGCGCAGGCGCAGCGCGTTGAGCTTGATGAAGCCCTCGGCGTCGCGATGGTCGTAGGCGACCGCGCCCTCCTCGAAGGTGACCAGGTCCTGGTCGTAGAGCGAATAGGGGCTCTCGCGCCCGACGGTGATGACATTGCCCTTGTAGAGTTTCAGCCGCACTTGGCCGGTGACGTATTCCTGGCTCTTGTCGATCGCCGCCTGCAGCATTTCGCGCTCGGGCGTGAACCAAAAGCCGTAATAGACGAGCTCGGCATATTTCGGCATCAACTCGTCCTTGAGATGGCCGGCGCCGCGATCGAGCGTGATCTGCTCGATGGCGCGGTGCGCGGCATAAAGGATGGTGCCGCCCGGCGTTTCGTACATGCCGCGCGACTTCATGCCGACGAAGCGGTTCTCCACCAGGTCGAGGCGGCCGATGCCGTTCTCCCGTCCGAGATCGTTGAGCGCCTTGAGCAGATTGGCCGGCGAGAGTTTCTTGCCGTCGAGCGCCACCGCGTCGCCGCGCTCGAAATCGACCGTGATGTAGGTGTCCTTGTCGGGCGCCTTTTCCGGATCGATGGTGCGCGAATAGACATAGTCGGGCACTTCCTGCGCAGGGTCCTCCAGCACCTTGCCCTCGGAAGAGGTGTGCAGCAGGTTGGCGTCGACCGAGAACGGCGCCTCGCCGCGCTTGTCCTTGGCGATCGGGATCTGGTGCTTCTCGGCGAATTCAATCAGCCGGGTGCGCGAGGTCAGGTCCCATTCGCGCCAAGGCGCGATCACGGTCACATCCGGCTTCAGCGCGTAATAGGTGAGCTCGAAGCGCACCTGGTCATTGCCCTTGCCGGTGGCGCCGTGGCAGACCGCGTCGGCGCCGACCTTCTCGGCAATCTCGATCTGCTTCTTGGCGATCAGAGGCCGCGCGATCGAGGTGCCGAGCAAGTACTGCCCCTCGTACAGCGCATTGGCGCGAAACATGGGGAAGACGTAGTCGCGCACGAATTCCTCGCGCAGATCCTCGATGAAGATGTTTTGCGGCTTGATTCCGAGCAGCAGCGCTTTCTGCCGCGCCGGCTCCAGTTCCTCGCCCTGGCCGAGATCGGCGGTGAAGGTGACCACCTCACAGCCATAGGTGGTTTGCAGCCATTTGAGGATGATGGAGGTGTCGAGCCCTCCGGAATAGGCGAGCACGACTTTCTTAGGCATTTTCTTGGGCGCGTTCTGGTCGGACATAGCCGCTCCGTCACGGCCGGAGGACGGGCCCGGCCTTTGCTGGCCTGTGTTGAACTCAAGGGAGCGGCCGGGGTCAAGAGGCGGGGAAGGAGGACCTGCCACACGCACGGCGACCCTCTCCCCTTGGGAGAGGGCGACAGAGTGCGCTGCACAGCCCTCAGCGACGGCAGCCGCTACCCTGTCACGTCCTCATAGACCTCCATGTCGGCGCTGCCGGCGAGGATGGCGCGCCAGCCCTGCAGGAAGGTGCGCACCATGGGGTCGCTGGCGAGCTTGTGGCGGCTGAGTTCGAGCGCGGCGGCGGCTTCGTATTCGATTTCGACCAAGAGCTGGGCCGGATCGTCGACGTTCTGCAGCACGCGGAAGCCCGTGCCGCCCATGGTGCGGTAGAACGGCGCCGCGCTGCGGATCAGGGTGAGCACCTGGGCGGGATCGCCCAAGGCCCGCATTCGGATCTGCAGCACGCGTTTGACGTCGCTTCGCGGCTCCGCCATGGCACCCTCCTCGCACGACTCGGGCGTGATCCTAGCACCAGGCGGCAGGCCCGGCACAAAACATCACCACCAGCCGCGCCGGCGGCGCTTGATGTGCGGGTCGGCCTCGTCGCCGCCCTCGGGCCCGGCGATCTCATCGGCGGCACGGTGGCCGAGCCAGGTGGCTGCGTCGTGGGAGCCGAGCGTGAACCGTTCGAGAGCGCGCGCCACCTGGCGATCGGACAGCCGCGTGCGCGGCCAGCGGTAGATCAGGCCGTGCGCCACCCAGACGATGAGAAAGGTGAAAATGCCGGCGAACACCGTGTCTGTGAGGAAATGCGCGCCGGCCATCATACGGATCGCCGCCATGCCCAGGGTCAGCGACAGTGCCGCCCCATAGGCGACCGCGCGCCAAGGCGGCGGCACGAGCGCCGCCGGCGCGAAGGTCCAGGCCGCCACCGCGACATCGCCGGAGACGAAAGAGCAGTTGGACGGGCAATCGCCGCGCGGGTCCCACCAGGCGACGAAGTGCTGGCTGCCACCAAACTGTGCCACGTCGATCGGCCGCGGCCGGCCCCAATAATCCTTCAGCACCACATTGACCAGCAGGCCGGGACCGAGCGCCATCGTGATGATGAGGAACAGCGTGGCGCGGCCGGGGATCAGCATCTTGCGCCGTGGCAAGATCAGCTTGCCGATGAGCGCGATCACCGCCGGCGCCACCAGCACCAGGCCGGACTTCAGCGCGATGTTGTGAATGAGCATCAGATGCGCGGACAGCCGCCAGGCGAACATGTTGTGGTGGCTATCGGCAACCTCATAGAACGGCCGCACCACGGCAAGATCGAGCTGCGGGAAAAGCCCGAACAGCAGGCCGACGACACCGGCAAGGGCGAGCGCGATGATCAGTCCGGTGCGGTTCATGGCTCTCCTCGGCGCATCGTCTGTCCCGGAATTGCCCCCTGCTTTTCGGGATCGTGCGCTGCCGCGCTAGCTTCGCGGTCTAGCCGAGCCTCGTGAAAATGGGAAGGCGGCATCATGCCGAGTGGTTATAATGCGCGCATGCCCACCCTCGACTTCTGGTTCGACTTCGCCTCCACCTATTCCTATCCCGCGGCATTGCGGATCGCGCCGCTGGCCGCCGAGGCCGGCGTCACGCTGCGCTGGCGGCCGTTCCTGCTCGGACCGATCTTCAAGGCGCAGGGCTGGGACAACTCGCCCTTCAACCTTTATCCGGTGAAGGGTGCCTATATGTGGCGCGATCTGGAGCGGCTGTGCGCATCGCTCGATCTGCCGTTCAAGCGACCGCCGTCGTTCCCGCAACATTCGATAATGGCGGCCCGGGTCGCGCTCGCCGCGCTGGAGCAGGGCTGGGGCGATGATTTCTGCCGCGCCGTCTATCGGCGCGAGTTCGGCGACGGCGCCGACATCGGCTCGGCGGAGGCAATGAGCGAGATCATCGGGACGCTGGGCCGCGCGGCCGGGCCGGTGATCGAACGCGCGCAGTCGGACGAGATAAAAACGCGCTTGCGCGCGCAGACGGACGAAGCGCAGCGGCGCGGCATCTTCGGTGCACCCAGTTTCGTCACCGCCGACGGCGAATTGTTCTGGGGCAACGACCGGCTGGAAGCGGCGCTGGCCTGGGCCAAACGCTAGGCCGAAGGCTGCCGCGGCTCGCGCCAGCGCCCGGCATTGCGGCCGGCGATCAGCCAATAGGCGAAGCCGAACACCGCGCCGGAGGCCGCCGCGATCTCGGCCGCCCGCGAGATCGGCGGCGGCGGATGATCGATCAACTCCTCATAGGACGGCGGCGCCAGACCGCTGGCGTAATAACCGGCGACCATGATCGCGGCGCCGGCAACGAGATGCGCCAGCAACGAGCGCACCTTGAACGCTTCGGCGAGCGTGATCAGGATCGCCCCCGGCAGCATGCCGATGGCGCCGGCGAAACTCGCGGCGAAAAATACCGCCACCCAGAAGCCGGCGCGCTCGCCCACATCGCCGGCAAAGCCGTGCCAAAATGGCCCGAGCGCGCCGATGGCGATAACAATGCCGGTGGCGAGTGTCGCGAGCATCAGCGCGAAGACAATGACGATGATGCGACCGATGAGCGCCATCTTTTATTTCCGCAGCGCCAGCACCCGGTCCACCATCTCGCCGGCGACACCCAGATAATTCGCCGGATCGACGAGCGCTTCCAGCTTCTTGCGGTCGGCGTGTTGGCGGATTTCCTCGTTCTCCTCGAGCAGGTCGATCAGCGGCCGCCCCGTCTTCACCACCTCGCGGCAGATGTCGTAGACGACGTCGTGCGCATAATTACGCCCCATCTTGTCGCCCAGACCCATCATCACCGCCTCCGACATGATCAGGCCCTTGGTGATGTCGAGGTTCTCGCGCATCTTCTTTTCGTTGACCTGGATGCCTTCGACGACGAAACGCGTCTGCGCCAGCGCGCCGGCGGAGAGCATGAAGATTTCCGGCAGCGCGATCCATTCGATCTCCCACGGGCCGGTGGAACGCTCGTGGTCCTCGATCTGCGCTTCCAAGAGCGCGGCGACGAGCTGCTTGACCATTGCGGTCTGCGCGGTGATGTAGACTGAAGAAATCGGATTGCGCTTCTGCGGCATGGTCGAGGACGAGCCGCGCCCCTGGTGGAACGGCTCCTGCACCTCCTCGACTTCCGTCTGCATCAACAGCTTCACGTCGAAGGCGATCTTGCCGCAGCTTCCGGTGACGAGGCCGAGAAAGCAGCCGACCTCGGCGATAGTGTCGCGCACCGTGTGCCAGGAGATCGCCGGCTGGCCGAGCTTGAGCTCCTTCATGAGCTCGACCTGGCATTTCAGCCCGTCCTTGCCGAGCGAGGACAGCGTGCCGGCGGCGCCGCCGAATTCGCCGACCAGCACGCGCGGCTTGAGTTCGTTCAGGCGCTGTTTATGCCGTTCGAAGGCGGCGAGGAGGGTCGCCATCTTGTAGCCAAAGGTGATCGGCACCGCCTGCTGCAGGTTCGAGCGTCCGGCCATCGGCGTGTCGCGGTATTTCTTGGCAAGCGCGGCGAGCGCGTCGCAGATGCAGTCGATCTCGCGCTCGATCAGCACCAGCGCCTCGCGTATCTGCATGACCGTGGCGGTATCGGTGATATCCTGGGTTGTGGCGCCCCAATGCGACCATTCGCCGAGCTTGCCCTTGCACAGCTTGACGAGTTGCTGCACCACCGGCAGCACCGGATAGCCGATGCGCTCGGTCGCCTCCTTCAGCTTCTCCATGTCGATCTTGTCGGCGTCGCAATGCTTGACGATCTCGTCGGCCGCCTCCTGCGGGATGATGCCGAGCCGGCCTTGCGCCCGGGCCAGTGCCGCCTCGAAGTCGAGATATTTCTGCACGCGGTTCTCGTCGGACCACACCGCCCGCATCGCCGGGGTGGTGAAGATGTCGCGGAACACCGCGGAATCGAGGATGGTCGAGGGCATTCGAGGCTCCTGTCGGCTGGGCGGGCGGACCTTAGCCGCGATCAATTCAGGTGTCATCGCCCGCGAAGGCGGGCGATCCAGTAATCACCGGTCCTCGCGTTGACGCGAAAAGCTGGGGCGTACTAGATGCCCGCTTTCGCGGGCATGACGGCTGAGGTATGGCAGAATAACCACCATGACACTTCCTCCCCACCTGCGCGCCATCCTCGACGCTCCCTATCCCCGCTTTTCCGCCGCCGAGATGGCGCGCCGGCGCGCGGAAGTGGAATCGCTGCTGGCGGAGGCCGGTTGCGACCATCTCGTCTTCTGCGGCGCCAACCGCTTCGGCTCGGCGGTACAATGGCTGACGCAATGGCCGGTCACCGCCGAAGCGGTCGGCGTGCTCACGCCGGGCGAGCGCGATGCGCTGTTCGTGCAATATGTCAATCACGCCCCGCAGGCGCGGCTCCTCGCCGACCAGGCCGACGTCGCCTGGGGTGGCGAATCCTCGATCGGCGCCGCCATCGCGGCGCTGGAAAGACGCGGCGCGCGCGCCGACCGCATCGCGTATATCGGCCCGCTGCGCGCCGACCAACACGCGGCGCTCACGGCGCGCTTCGGCCAATTGAAAAATCTCAACCGGGATTATGTGCGGCTGCGCCAGGTGAAATCGGCAGAGGAGCTCGACTGGCTGCGGCTCGGCGCTCATTATTCCGATCTCGGCATGGCGGCGCTACGCGACGCGCTTCAGCCAGGTATCAACGAGCGGGAACTGGGCGACCGGATCGAGCGCGCCTACATCGCGCAGGGCGCCACCAACGTCATCCATTACATCGGCACCACGGCGATGGCCACGCCGGACCTGGCTGTGCCGCGGCAGTTCCCCACCACGCGTCGCCTGCAACAAGGCGACGTGGCGGTGGCCGAGATCAGCGCCGCGTTCTGGGACCATCCGGGGCAGGTGTTGCGCAGTTTCGCGCTCGGCACGCCGTCGCCGCTCTATCGCGACCTGCATGCGGCGGCCGACGCCGCCTTCGACGCCATCGCCAAGGTGCTCAAGGCCGGCGCCACGCCGGCGCAGGTGATTGAAGCCTCCGGCGTGATCGAGGACGCCGGCTTTACCATCATCGACGATCTGCTGCACGGCTACGGCGGCGGTTATCTGCCGCCGATCCTCGGCTGCAAGAGCCGCCCGGCCGGGCCGCTACCGCAGGAGCCGTTCCGCGCCGGACAGACGGTGGTAATCCAGCCCAACGTGGTCACGCCCGACCAGCGCGCCGGCGTGCAGACCGGCGAGCTTGTGGTCATCACCGACAGCGGCATCGAGCGGCTGCATGCGATGCGCAGGGGATTTGCGATACTCTGATGTCATGCCCGCGAAAGCGGGCATGACAGAAAGAAACCTACCGCAACTGCTCCGCCATCCAGTCGGCGCTCTGCGAGCGCCAGCGGTAGGCGCGGTTGGTGGCAATGTGGTTGCCGTCCTCGATCATCATCAACTCGACCGGGCCCTTGACCTCGCGCGCCAGCCGTTCGGCGTCGGCCGCCGGCACGATGCGGTCGTGCCGCCCGTTCACGATGAAGATGGGACAGGTGATGTTTTTGGCGATGCCCTCGAGGTTGAGCGTGGCGGCGTTTTTCTTCGCCTGCTCCTGCGTTTCGCAATGGCTGCGCACGCGGAACGCCTCGCGCGTCAATTCCGGCAATCCGTCCCAGGCCTGCGCCCAGTTGAACGGGCCGCCGAGCGCGATGCAGGCCTTGATGCGCTTCTCGAAGGCGGCGGCGCGCGGTGCGTAATAGCCGCCGAGGCTGACGCCCCACATGCCGACGCGGGTTGCGTCGAGATCACGCCGCGTCTCGACATAATCGATCACCGCCTTCACCGGCACCTCGTAATCACCGCGGATGGCGAAATCGTATTGTGCCTCGCCCTGGCCGGGCCCTTCGAAGATCAGCGTAGCCATGCCGCGCGCCAGGAACGGCGCCTCATAGGCGTCGCCCTCCTCCTTGGTGGAGTCGAGGCCGACCGCCATCACCACCACCGGCGGCTTGTCGGTGCCAGCCGGCTTGCGCAGCACAGCCGCCAGCGTCTTGCCTTCATAAGGGATAAGCACGCGCTCGCCGGGCGGCCGCAGGTAAGGCAGCGCCGCCTGCCGGCACGCCACCGCCTTCATATGCGCCGCCTTCATCTGCGGTACGTCCTGCACGAACAGGAAGGAAGCGAAGTGATAATAGACGCCTGCGCGTTGCAGGCATTCGCCGGCGGTGAGCTGATGCTTCTGGGCAAGCGCCGCGCGACCGAGCGCTTCATGATGCGCGGCGCGCTCCGACCAGACCCGGCACCAGTCGTCATAGCGCGTGAGCGAGCCGGTGAGTTCCTCGAAATCGGTGAGCACCACGCCATTGGCGACGAAGCGCGGCCCCCAGTGGGAGATGGCGGCCTTGACCAGGGGATCCGATGACATGCGTTCAGTCCTGATGTTGGGACGGTTGAGGATGTGAGCCGCGCGCGGTGCCGCCTAGCCGGACTTCTCGTCGCGCCGGTACCAGGGCATGAAGCGCCGCGTTACCCCCTGCACCAGCACTTCGAAGCCGACGCCAAAGCCGGCCAAGAGCAGCACACCGACAAAGGCCTCGTTATGGTGATAAGTGCGGGAATTGTAGAGGATGTAATAGCCGAGGCCGCCGACCGAAAGGAAGAACTCGGCCACCACCGCACCGATCAGCGCGCGCCCCGCGGCGAGCCGGAAGCCGGCGAGCAGATAGGGCGTCGCCGACGGCAGCACCACCTCCGCCAGCATGCGCATCCGCTTGGAGCGGAACGAGCGCGCCACCTCGATGAATTCGCGCGGCACGGAGCGGGCGCCGTCGGCGACGTTCATGATGATGGAGAAGATGGCGGCGAACACGATGGTGGCAATGCGGGCGGAGCCGGAATAGCCGAACCACAGCGAGAAAAGGGGCAGCACGATGATCATCGGCATGGCGTAGAAGCCGTTGACGTAATGGCGGATGAAGCGCTCCGCCGTCACGCTGCGGCCCATGGCGAGGCCGATGAGCACGCCGGCGACGAGCGCGATCGCCAGCCCCTCGGCGACCGCGGCGAGAGTCTGCCCGGTGGCGGTGAGGAATTGCGGATCGACGATGACGCGCGGGATCGCCAACAGCACCGTGGTCGGCTTGGCGACATAGGCCGGCGCGAATTCGCGCACCACGAATTCCCAGATCGCGGCGATGGCGAGCCCGGTAGCGAGCCGCGGCCAGAATGCGCCGCCGCTGCGCCGCGTGGCGTCTTTTGACGCATGCGGCGCCGATGCGGAAAGCGCTGCCTCGGTCATTATTCCTTTTCCCTGCGCATGATCTTGTCCGAAAACCGGTGCCTACTTTTCGGGATCATGCGCTACTGCCGCCATCGCGCGAAATGCTGCTCGATGGCGAGGCCGAGGCGCATGAGGCCGACGCCGATGAGGCCGATGACCAGGATGGAGGCGAAGACGCCGGCGGTGTCGAAATTCTGCGAGGCGCCCATGATGAGCTGGCCCAGCCCGGTCGAGGAGAGGAAGAACTCCGCCGCCACCATGCCGACCAGCGCGCGGCCGATCGCCTGGCGCACGCCGGTCATGATGTAGGGCAGCGTGTAGGGCAGCATCACCTCGCTCCACAGCGCCCATTCGCCGGAGCGGAAGGATTTCGCCACCTCGATCATCTCCGGCTTGATGCTGCGGGCGCCCTCGACCGTGTTGTAGAGGACCGGGAAGACGGCGAAGAGGAAGACGACCAGGACCTTGGGGGCAAAGCCGAAGCCCATCAAGGACAGGATGAACGGGATGAGGGCGACCATCGGGGTCGCGTAGAGCGTCATCAGGTAGGGCTCGATGCCAACCCGCAGCACCCGCACCCGCGCCAGCAGCAGGCCGAGCGGCGCGCCGACGACGAGCGCCAGCACGAAGCCGGTGATGAACAACTGGCTGGAATCGATGAAGGCGGGAATGAAGCCGCCGCCGTCGATCATCTGCCACAGCCGCCGCAGCGTCTCGGTGAACGACACCAGGAAGGCCGGGCTCGAATTGCGCCCGGCGATCTCCCAGATGGCGAGACCGACCAGGATGCTGAGCCAGAACGGCCCATGGCGGCGGAGGGATTGCTGCACGTTCCGTGTCTACTCTGCTGTCATCGCCCGCGAAAGCATACGATCCAGTAACCCCGGCTCTGCACAAGCATCAATACCGGGATTACTGGATCCCGCCTTCGCGGGGATGACCGCGCTTTGCTGACGCAAATCGCGGTCATTTCACCATCGCGTTGGCGTCCTTCCAGACGCTCGGGTCGACGAGCTGGTCGAAGGTCACCGGCGTCTTGTCGGGCTTGATGGCGCCGATCTTCTTCATCAGCTTGGCGACCGCCTCGAGCTTCTTGCGCGGCAGACCGTCATCCTTTGCCGCCCAGAAATCGATGGCGAGGAATTTCTTGAGCGCCAGCTTGTTCACCTCGGCGCTGTGGCCGGTGCGCGCGGCGGACTTCGCCACTGCGTCGGCATTCTTCGGATCCTGCATGAAGCGCGCCGCATCGATCAGGCCGGCCACCGTGCGCACCATGGCGTCGCGGTTCTTGGCCAGATTGTCCTTGCGCACGACCAGCATCAGATAGTGGCTGGTCGGGTTGGTGTTCTTCATGGCGAGCAGCGTGTAGACCTTCTTGCCCTGATGCTCGATCTCGGCGAGGTCGTCGAGATGCAGCACGCCGAATTGCAGGCGGCCGGCGATCATGGCCGGTCCGGTCGAAGAGCCGAGCGCAACCTGCTTGACCTGGTTGAGCTTCACTTCCTTGCAGCCGCCGGCGAGCATGGAGCGCAGCGCGATCGAGCGGGCGCCGCCGATCGAGTCGACGCCGACATTCTGGCCGGCCACGTCCTTGCAGCTCTTGCCGGGTTCGGTCGTCGCCAGGACCCAGTCCGGGTTCTGCATGCCGTAGACGGCCACCAGCGGCACGCCGGCATTGGAGATCTGGTTGATCACCGGCGGGGTCGGCGCCCAGGCCATGTCGACATTGCCGGCCACCACCGCGCGCGCCGCCGCGGTGCCGTTATCGAACGGCCGGATATCGACGTCGGCGCCGTATTTCTTGAAGAAGCCCTGGTCCTTGGCGACGAAAGCGATGGTCACCGAATAGATCGGCGGAATGCCGGGCGTGGCGATGACGATCTTCTTGTCCGCGGCCAGCGCCGGCGTGGCCACCAGGGCCGCAGCGAATGCGGCGCCAAGCATGAGTGTCGAGATTTTGCGGATCATGGGATCCCCCCTTTTTTGACGTGTTTGGTTGTCGTTGTCGTTCAGCGTTCGAGATGGAATTGCGCCTCGGCCGCCTCGCGCATCAGCGTCGACCAGACCTGCTCGCGCAATTCGGCGAAGCGGGGCTGCTGCAATGTGGCGCGCGTCCGCGGATGAGGGATGTCGATGATGACGGTCTCGTGGATGCTCGAGGGCCTGCCCTTGAGCACGATCACCCGGTGTCCCATCAGCACCGCTTCCTCGATCGAATGGGTGACGAAGACCATGGCGGTCGGCCGCTGTTCCCAAATGCGCAGCAGCTCGAACTGCAGGATTTCGCGGGTCTGAGCGTCGACCGCGGCGAACGGCTCGTCCATCAACAGCACGTTGGGCTCGAGCGCCAGCGCCCGCGCCAGCCCGCAGCGCTGCTGCATGCCGCCCGACATCTGATAGGGGAAGGCCTTCTCGAAGCCGGCGAGGCCGACCATCTTGATGAATTCCGGCACCCTGCGGTCGATGTCGGCCTTGGAGGCGCCGGCCATACGCAGGCCATAGGCGACGTTCTCGTACACCGTCTTCCACGGGAACAGGCCGAAATGCTGGAACACCATGGCCACGCCGGCGATCGGCTCGACGACCCGTTCCTGGCCGACCCGGATCTCGCCGGCGTCGTGCGGCAGCAGCCCGTCGATGCAGCGCAGGAGCGTGGTCTTGCCGCAGCCCGACGGGCCGACAATGGCGACGATCTCGCGCTCGCCGACCGTGAAGTCGATGTTGCGGAAGACTTCCAGCGCGCCGTAACGCTTGCCGAGCCCCTTGACCGTGATGCGCGCGGTGTCCTTGCCGACCGCAGCGGCCGGGGTGGGACGGGTGGCGGAAACCGCCGTCTGCGGCGTGCTCACGCCATCGCCCCGGACGCAAATGGGGCCACGATCGGGTACGACATCGGCGAATTCCTCCCGCGTTCTTGTCTGACTGCACCGTTTTCACACGGTGCGGGCTTTGTTGAGCCCTTTACGGCTTCGCGCATGTTGCCGCAAGCCGGCCAGCCCGGCAACGGCTGCGCGCGGCGGCGGGACGGCAAAACCGCCGGTCACACCCCAACAGCAAGCGGCGTCCCTGCCGCTGCACCTCGATGACGGAATGGACAGCAGGAAAGCGTTAGGCTGAATCAATCGTTACGAGCAAACATCGTATACGATCCAGTATTGTTAATGATCGTCTATGGATAACTAAAGTTATACGACGCGCCGACACCGGATGTAAACGCAAGTAGTTCAGAAGCTCTTCAGCATAGCGCCATTTGCGACCCGCGCTTTAGCAATTGAATACTTTCTGCCGACTAGTCTTCTCGGCGAACGGCCGGAAGAAGTTTAGGTCGCGTCAAACGGACAAAACACAGTGCGTGCCAGTACCCTCGTCATGATCGGGTTTGCCGTCGTCTTCGGCATACTCGCCGTCTTCATCGCGCAAGTCTGGCTCAACAACCAGGCGAACAAACGCGCGCACAACATGGAGGCGCCCAAGCCGGTGGCGGCGCAGACCATCGTCGTCGCCGCCAAGCCGCTGCGCTTTGGCACCGAGCTTTCGCCATCGCTGTTGCGCGAGCAGTCGTGGCCGTCGCAATCGGTGCCGACCGGCGCCTTCTCCAAGATCAAGGACGTTCTCGCCGGCGGCCGCCGCGTCGTGCTGAGCCCAATCGAAGCCAACGAGCCGGTGCTGGCGCTCAAGATCACCGGGCCGGGACAGCGCGCCACGCTGTCGGCGCTGGTCAAGCCGGGCATGAAGGCGGTGACCATCCGCGTCAACGACATCGACGGCGTCGGCGGCTTCGTGCTGCCCGGCGATCACGTCGACATCGTGCTCACGCGCCAGATCGCCAAGGGGTCGGCCAGCACCGACGTCGTGCTGCAGAACGTGAAGGTGTTGGCGATCGATCAGGTCGCCGACCAGCGTGACACCAAGGCCAAGGTGGCGAAATCGGTGACGCTGGAGGTGAACACGGTCAACGCGCAGAAGCTCTGGCTCGCGTCCTCGGTCGGCAGCCTGTCGCTGCTGCTGCGCCAGGCCGGCGATACGTCAGAGACAAGGACGCGCGAGGTCACGCTCAAGGATCTGGCGCGCCAGGTCATCGGCGGGGACGACCACGCCTCCACCACGGTGGTGGTGATGCGGCCGTCGTCGAAGCAGTCGTACACCGTGCCGGTCGAGGGGAAAGATGGGGCCTCGGCCGATACGGATCACCGGAGGCAATTGGCCTGGTAAGCGCAGGCCTATTTGGGACGGGGAGCGTATCGTGAACAAAAAGAACGAATTCGCCGCGGGCTTTGCCTGGCGGCGCGCGGACAGGACCAAGACCGCCGGCGGCTGGTTGCGCGATCTGGCGCTGGCGCTTGCCATCGCCATCGCCGCCGGTCTTCTGGGGATGATCGGCAATGCCCATGCCCAGGACCGCGCCCTCAAGATCGGCGGCAGCAACCGCACCACCATGTTGACGGTCCCCATCGGCAAGTCGCAGGACGTGCGCACCGATCAGAGCTTCGTCGACGTGATGGTGGGCAATCCCGACATCGCCGACGTCAATCCGCTCACCGATCACTCGCTGTCGATCCTGGCCAAGAAGATCGGCACCACCCGCGTCTCGGTCTATTCCGAGGGCAAGAAGCTGATCGGCATTTTCGACGTGGAAGTCACCTATGACGTGACGAGGCTGTCCAACGAACTCCGGCGCCGCTTTCCGCGCTCGCATATCAAGGCCTCGGCGGTCAACGGCCGCATCATGCTCACCGGCGAGGTGGCGGACGCCGTCAGCCTCGACCAGGCGGTCACCATCGCGCGCCAGTTCGGCCCCGAGATCATCAATTCCGTGTCGGTGATGCAGCCGCAGCAGGTGCTGCTCGAGGTGCGCTTCATCGAAATCGCCCGCAACGCCGACCGCGATCTGGGCGTGCAGTGGAACCGGTTCGGCGACCACAGCATCACCAATATCGGCAACAACGTGTCGGCCTCCGGCTTGCCGATCTCGGCGAGCTCGATCGCCAATGCGACGGCCGCGGGCGTGCTGTCGGGCAGCACCCCGTTCGGCTTCCTGATCGGCCGCATCGTGGCCGGCGGCGTATCCACCGACGTCATGATCAACGCGCTGGAAAAGCGCGGCGTCGCCCGCAGCCTGGCGGAGCCCAATCTGGTGGCGCTGTCCGGCGACACGGCGAGCTTCCTCGCCGGCGGCGAATATCCGATTCCGGTGGCCGGCAATTACGGGCAGGTCACCGTCGACTACAAGAAATACGGTGTCGGCCTCGCCTTCACGCCGACCGTGCTCAATCACGGCGTCATCAACATGAAGATCCAGCCGGAGGTGAGCCAGATCGACACCACCCATTCGGTGGGCCTGCCGGGCGGCGGCAGCGTGCCGGCGCTGATCGTGCGGCGCGCCTCCACCACCGTCGAGCTGCGCGACGGCCAGAGCTTCGTGATCGGCGGCCTGTTGCAGACCGACAATCACAACACCATCGAGCAGCTTCCCTGGCTCGGCACCGTGCCGGTGCTGGGTGCGTTGTTCTCCTCCAAGTCCTATCAGCAGAACCAGACGGATCTCGCCATCATCGTCACTCCCCACATCGTGCGGCCGTCGCGGCCGGGCGACGTCATCCATACGCCGCTCGACAACTCCCTGCCGCCGAACGATCCGGACTTCTTCCTGCTCGGCAAGACCGAACTCACGCGTCGCGAGGCGAGGAAATTGACGCCGCAGGCCGCGCATTTTGCCGAAGCCGAGAGTCAACCGTTCACCGGGCACATGCTCGACATGCCCAAATCTGCGGGGGTTTCCAATGCCGCGATCCACTAATGTCCTGCGCGTGCTGGTCTTGAGCGGCGCGCTCGCGGCGCTGGCGGCCTGTTCGCAATATCTCGACCACCGCGAGACCATTACGCTCAACGGCGGCGACTCGATCGCCGGCAACCAGGTCACCCAGGTCGTCGATCCCTGGCCGCCCAGTTCGGCCAACCACAATATCGCCTTCAACGGCGAACGCATGCAGGCCGCGGTGCAGCGCTATCGCACGCATCGCATCATCCAGCCGGTCGGCACCGGCACCTCCAGCATGAGCGGCCAGGGCGGCGGGGCGCAGGGCGGCGAGGGGGCGGCCAACAACACCGCGCCGCTCGGCCCGCAGATCAATCAACAGGCAACGAAGTAAGCGGAACCGCCGACATCATGCGCATGACCCGCAGCCCAACGACCAGCACCCGGGTGGTGATCGTCACCGCCGATGCCGGCTTCGAGAAGGCGGCGCGCGAGACCTTTGGCACCTCCAGCGCCATCGATCTCGTGGTCATGTCCGGCTCGCTGGCCGAGCATGGCGACCGGCTGAATCTGGACGACGCGACCGTCCTTGCCGTCGACCTCGATGCCGCGCAGGCGGAGGAGATGGCGGCGCTGGCGCGGCTGATGGGGCGCATCGGTAACCTGCCGCCGGTCATCGCCATCACGCAAGGTTTCGACGAGACCGTCGCGCGCACGCTGGTGCAGATGCGCATCGCCGATTTCCTGGTCAAGCCGGTGCAGCCGGTGGAGCTGGTGCGCGCCTGCGCCCGCGTCGCCCAGGCCTCGACCCAGACCAACACGCCGACCGAGGCGCAGATCTACACCTTCCTGCCCGCCGTCGGCGGCGCCGGCGTCACCACGCTGGCGGTGCAGACCGCGATGATCCTGCTCAACAGCGCCGGCCCGCGCGCCAAGCCCTCGACCTGCCTGGTCGATCTCGATTTCCAGCACGGCGCGGTGGCCGATTATCTCGACCTCGAGCCGCGCCTGAACCTCGCCGAGATCGAGCCGCGCCCGGACCGGCTCGACCGGCAGTTGCTGGAGATCATGCTCAGCTATCACGCCTCCGGCCTGGCGGTGGTCGCCGCGCCGAACCGGCCGGCGGAGATGCGCAGCTTCGATCCCGACATGGTGACGCGGCTGCTCGACCTCGTCTCCACCAATTTCGAATACGTCGTGTTCGACATGCCGCGCACCTGGTTCTCCTGGACCGACAGCGTGCTGCTCGGCTCCAACAAGCTGTTCATCGTCAGCGAGACCACGGTGCCGGGCCTGCGCCATGCCAAGCAACTGGTGGCGGCGATCAAGGAGCGGCTGGGCGACGGACCCAAGCCGCAGGTGGTGATCAACCGCTTCACGCAGCACATGTTCTCGACCAGCTTGCGGCTTTCCGACCTGCGCCAGACGCTGGGCGATGCTTTCACCGCCGTGATCCCCAACGACTACCACCTTGTGCGCGAGGCGATCGACCGCGGCGTGCCGCTCGACGAGGTCAAGCCGGGCAACAAGATCACGGCGGAGATCAAGAAGCTGCTGCTCGGCAGCGACGCGGCGGCGGCCGAGGCGAAGCCGACGCGGTTGTTGAAGAAGCTGAAGCTGTCGCTGGCGAAATAACAAGAGGGATCCCATGGCCGGCCGCTTCACTGCCAGACGGGTCGCCGCGCCCGAGCTTGCCGGCATCGACGAGCCGGCGTCCTCGGTGATGGAAGGCGTGCCCTGGACGGTGTTTCCGGAAACGCCGTCGGAGCCGGCTGCGCCGGCCGCACCGCCCGCCCCGGCTTCGGCGGCGGCAGCGGCCGCGGCGCCGGCGACGTCGAGCGCGCCCAACCCCCTGCTCAGCGAAAAGCTGCTCGACGCCAAGGTGCGCCTGCATCGCCGGCTGATCGAGGAGATCAACCTGTCGGCGCTGGAAAAGCTGCCGGAGGAGCAGATCCGCGCGCACGTGCAGGGGCTCGTCTCGCAATACGTGCTGGTCGAGCGGCTGGCGCTCAACGCGCAGGAGCTCAACGATTTCGTCTCCGAAATCCTCGACGAGATGACCGGCCTCGGCCCGCTCGAGCCGCTGCTCAAGGACCCGAGCATCGCCGACATCCTGATCAACGGCCACGAATGCGTCTATGTCGAGCGCAACGGCATCCTCGAGCCGCTGGCGGTGCGCTTCAAGGACGAGCAGCATCTGCTGCGCATCATCAACAAGATCGTCTCCGCGGTCGGCCGCCGCGTCGATGAATCGCATCCGCTGTGCGACGCGCGCCTGCAGGACGGCAGCCGCGTCAACGTGGCGGTGCGCCCGGTCGGCGTCGACGGCCCGCTGGTGTCGATCCGCAAATTCTCCAAGAAGAAGCTCGATCTCGCGCGCCTGGTCGAGATCGGCGCGCTGCGCCCGCCCATGGCCGAGCTCCTGGCGGCGGCGGTGAAGGCGCGCATCACCACCATCATTTCCGGCGGCACCGGCTCCGGCAAGACCACCATGCTCAACGCGCTCTCCGCCTTCATCTCGGAGAAGGAGCGCCTGCTCACCATCGAGGACGCCGCCGAACTGCAATTGCAGCAGCCGCATGTCGGGCGCATGGAGACACGCCCGCCCAATGTCGAGGGCAAGGGCGAAATCCGCCAGCGCGACCTGGTCAAGAACGCGCTGCGCATGCGGCCCGACCGCATCATCCTCGGCGAGTGCCGCGGCGAGGAAGCCTTCGACATGCTGCAGGCGATGAACACCGGCCACGAAGGCTCGATGGCCACCATCCACGCCAATACCCCGCGCGACGCCATCTCGCGCCTGGAGCAGATGATCGGCATGGCCGGCCTGCCGATGACGGTTTCCTCGATCCGCGGCCAGATCGCCGGCGCCATCCAGTTGATCGTGCAGCTCTCGCGCCAGTCCGACGGCAAGCGCAAGGTCACCTCGATCGCCGAACTCACCGGCCTCGAGGGCGACATCATCCAGATGCAGGAAATCTTCAAGTTCGTGCGCACCGGCACCGCGCCCGACGGCACCGTGCAGGGCCACTTCGCCGCCACCGGCGTGCGCCCGCGCTTCCTCAACCATCTCGCCAATCTCGGCATCAAGATGCCGGGCAGCTATTTCGACCCGAGCAATCCGCTGTAACGCGCCATGTTCAACTTCGACCCGATCTATCTGTTCTATCTGCTGATCGGCGCGTCGGCCGCGATGTTCGCGGAAGGCATGTACCTGCTGTTCTATACCAAGTCGTCCTACCGGCAGAACATCAACCGCCGCCTCAAGGTCATGGACGCGCAGACCAGCCGCGAAGGCGTGCTGGTCCAGCTTCGGCGCGAGCGCGGCCTCACCTCGGGCGGCGAGTATCGCCTTCCGCTGATCAATCTCAATCAGCTCGTGCTGCAATCGGGCCTCACCATCGGCTTCGGCCGGTTGATGCTGTTCATCGGCATCGGCATCGCCGGCGCTTTCGTCGGCATGATGCTGTTCGACGGCAATGTGTCGCACGCGCTGATGGCGGCGGCTTTCGCCGGCCTGGTGCTGCCGCTGTTCGTGCTGCGGTACCTGCGCAAGCGCCGGCAGAAGAGGTTCAGCGCCCAGTTCCCCGACGCGATCGACATCATCGTGCGGTCCCTGCGCGCCGGCCATCCGACGCCGATCGCCATCGCCATGGTCTCGCGCGAAATGCCCGATCCGATCGGCAGCGAGTTCGGCATCGTCGTCGACGAGATCACCTATGGCGCCGACCTCGAATCGGCGCTGCGCAATCTCTATTTCCGCGTCGGCACCGACGACCTGCCGCTGTTCGTCACCGCGGTGGCGATTCAGGCTTCGACCGGCGGCAATCTCGGCGAAATCCTGCAGAACCTGTCGAAGGTGATCCGCGATCGCTTCAAGATGCGCCGCAAGATCCGCGCGCTGGCGGCGGAAGGGCGCGCTTCGGCGATGATCCTCTCCTCGCTGCCGATCGGCATGTTCGCCATGGTCAATTTCGTGGTGCCGAGCTTCTACGGCACCGTCTGGCAATACGACATGACCAAAGTCGCGCTGATGATGGCGGGCGCCTGGATGGGCGTCGGCAACCTCGTCATGTTCCGCATGGTCAATTTCAGGATCTAGCGATGAACCAGCTCGGCGCCGCACTCGGCAATATCTTCGGCGACAACGGCGCCATGCTGCTGGCCGTGATGGTCTTCCTTGCCGCCGGGACGCTCGCCTTCTCGCTGATGGCCTTCCTGCGCGTGCGCGGCTCGGTCAAGCGGCGCACCGCCCGCATCATGGACGAGGCCGAACGGCAGGGGCATGCCACGCGCTCGCTGCGCTATTCCAGCATCATGGCGGTGACCAAGCTCCTCGAATACACCAACAAGCACTACGCCACCACCAATGACGACAACGCCAAGGTGCTGCGCAAGCGCCTGATCCAGGCGGGCATCTACAATTCGCGCGGCGTCGCCTTCTTTTTCATCGCGCGCACCGCGCTGGCGGTGCTGCTGGCGCTGGCGATGTTCGCGCTGATGCCGATGGTGGTGCAGAAAGGCACCACGTTCTTCTGGCTGATGGTGATCGTCGGCGGCATCGCCGGCTACGTCGGACCGAGCATGTATGTCGACCGCCGCATCGCCCGCCGCACGACGGAACACCGATCCGGCTTCCCCGACTTCATGGATTTGCTCGTGGTCTGCGCCGATTCCGGCCTGTCGATGGAAGCCTCGCTGGAACGCGTCGGGCGCGAGCTGGGCGACAGCTATCCCTCGCTCACCACCAACATCCACATGACCAATCTCGAAATCCGCGCCGGCCGCTCGCTCAAGGACTCGCTCGAGCGATTCGCCGACCGGCTGGCGCTGGAAGAGGCGCGCTCCTTCGCCACGCTGATCAACCAGTCGCTCGACCTCGGCTCCTCGATCACCGACGCGATGCGGGTCTATTCCGACGACATGCGGCACAAGCGCCTCTCGCGCGCCGAGGAAAAGGCCTATGCGCTGCCGGCCAAGCTCGCGGTGCCGATGATGGTGTGTATCTTCCCGGTGATTTTCGTGGTGATCCTGCTGCCGGTCTTCGTGCGGCTGAAGGTGGGCCATTACTTCTAGTCCTACGGGCGGAACACCTGAACAAATTCTTAACCAACCTGGCCTAGCCTGACCGCGCCCCTATACCGTTACCAGGGCTTTGTGATGCGTTGCAGTCTGTTACGAGCCCTGACCCTTGCCGCTGCCGGACTCGCGCTGGCAGCCTGCTCGAGCACGCATGGTCCCGGCTATCCCTTCGCCTCCGCCGACAAAGCCGCGTCGCAAAGCGATGCGCCCGGCAGCCAGGCCATGGCCTCCGCCAATGCCTCGCCGCCGCCGCTCGGCGTGGCGCCCGAATACGAAAAGGGCCTGCTCGGCAGCGATCCCAATGACGACGTCTCGCGCGGCAAGATCCAGTACCGCGCCCGCAACTTCGGCCTGGCCGAGCGCCGCTTCCAGCATGCGGTCGAATTGCATCCGCGCGACGCCGAGGCCTGGCTCGGCCTCGCCGCCAGCTACGACCAATTGCGTCGCTTCGATCTCGCCGACCGCGCCTATGCGCAGGCGATCCGCATCGTCGGCCAGACGGCGGAGATTTTGAACAACCAGGGCTATTCCTACATGCTGCGCGGCGATTACATCCGCGCGCGTGCCAAGCTGTTGGCCGCGCGTCGCCTCGATCCGCGCAACAAATACGTCGCCAACAATCTGCGGCTGCTCGACCGCAGCGCGCGGACCGGCAAGGCGATCGAGTAGCGCGTCCCTCGTCATCGACAGCCTCAATCCGCCACATCCCGAGGCGGCCGCCGAAGCGTGAGCGAAGGTGGACGTCTCGCAGGATAGGCTGCCCATGCTTCGAGACGCGCCCCGTCGTGCGCTGCTCAGCATGAAGCCGAGAGCGCGCGTTCAGCAATGAAATGATGCACTCGCGACGCGCGGCCCGGGCGATTCGGCACGCCGCCGGCCGCACCGCGAGCCACCCCGGTAGCGGGCCTCGGCGCGCTCGACTACGCTCCCCATGCGAGCCGGCGGCAAGACCGGCCGTCAAAACCATCTTCGGGGAGAAAACCATCATGGCCACTTCCGTGAACGCCGGCGCGCGTCTCGACCGGCTGCCCATCTCGTCGTTCCATTACCGCATCTTCTGGCTGGTCGGCGCCGGCATGTTCTTCGACGGCTACGATCTCTACGTCGCAGGCGGCGTGCTCGCCTCCGCCATCCAGACCAAGTTCTCCACGCTGCCGCAGAACCTGCAGTTCCTGTCGCTGACCTTCGTCGGCATGACGCTGGGCGCGCTGATCACCGGCTTCGTCGGCGACGCCATGGGCCGCCGCTTCACCTACCAGATCAACTTGTTGATCTTCGGCCTCGCCTCGCTCGCCGCCGCCTTCGCGCAGAACATGGACCAGCTCATCATCTGCCGCTTCCTGCAGGGGCTCGGCCTCGGCGCCGAGATCGTGGTCGGCTATTCGACGCTCACCGAATTCGTGCCGCCGAAGACGCGCGGTCGCTGGCTCGCCTTCATGGCCTTCATCGTGGTCGCCGGCTTCCCGGTCACCGCCATTCTCAGCTACCTGATCATTCCGCATTGGGGCTGGCGGCCGATGTTCATCATCGCCGGCATCGGCTCGCTCATCGTCTGGTATCTGCGCAAGCGGCTGCCGGAATCGCCGCGCTGGCTGGAATCGAAGGGCCGCACCGCCGAGGCGGAAACCCTGATGCAGTCGATCGAGACGGAAATCGCCCCCTCCGGCGGGCTGCCGGCGCCGGGCTCGTCCATCCCCGTGGCGCCGGTGCCGGCCTCGGCCATGCTGCGGCCGCCGATCCTGCAGAGCATGGTGGTCGGCTCCTGGGCGCTGATCACCATCAACACGCTGATCTTCGGCTTCGTGATCTTCCTGCCGCAGTTCTTCCTGCGCCAGGGCCTCACCATCACCCACTCGCTCGCCTACACGCTGGTGCTGTCGGCGGCATCATTGATCGGCTGCGCCGTCGGCGCCTATGCCGCCGACTTCATCGGCCGGCGCTGGAGCATCATCGGCTCGTCGGTCGCCACCATCGTGTTCGGCTGGTTCTATGCGCGCTTCAACGCCGCTTCCGATCCGACCATGGTGCTCAGCGTCGGCTTCGTGCTGATCGTGGCGATCTATGTGCAGACGGCGCTGCTGTTCGGCGTCTATACGCCGGAGCTGTTCCCCACCGAGATCCGGCTGCGCGCCAACGGCATCTGCAACACCATCGGGCGGGCGGCGACGGTGGTCTCGCCCTTCGTGGTCGGCTTCCTCATGGTGCACTACAAGCTGCCGGGCGTGCTCTGGTTGATGATCGGGCTCTTGGTGGTGCAGATCGTCGTGGTCTATGCCTGGGGCGTGGAGCCGCGCAACCGGACGCTGGAAGACGTCGCCGCGCAGACGGCGTGATTTTCTGCCTGGTCGCTCCGGGTTGGCGTGCCGCGCGCGCCCCCCGGGATGACGGTAAAAACGGCCGTTCGCGCTGGCGAACGGCCGTCGGCATTCATAACTAAGGTTGATGGGCGACCGTCTTCTGAGGAATTATCGCCGCAATGTTTGAATCGCTTCGCAAGCTGGTCTCCGACTTCGGCGACGACGCCAAGCACGCCAGCCGCTTCGACGACGACGACTATCGCCTGTCCGCGGCGGCGCTGCTGGTGCACGCCGCCTGCATCGACGGCAGTTTCGCCGAGGTCGAGCGCAAGCGGCTGCATGCCCTGATCAAGCAGCGCTTCGAGCTCGACGATGCCGCGGCCGACGAATTGATCGACAAGGCGACCGCGGTCGAGCAGCAGGCGATCGATCTCTATGCCTTCACCGCCAAGCTCAATCGCTCGCTCAACGAGCAGGGCCGCGCGCGCATCATCGAGATGATGTGGCAGATCGTCTATGCCGACGGCGTCATCACCGAGTTCGAGGACAATCTGATCTGGCGCGCCGCCGACCTGTTGGGCATTTCGCGACGCGAGCGCATCGCGTTGCGCGAGCGGGTGACCGGCGCCAGCGGCGGGGGCGATTGATGCGCAGCGTCCCCTGCTCCGCTCGTTTTTGCGCAAGCGGGAATCCAGATTTGATTCGCGGTACTAAGGGTCGGTTCTGGGCCCGCGCTTTCGCGGGGACGAACGGGGAATTTGTATGACCGATCTCAAGCCGGTCACCGTCGTCACCGGCGCCTCGGCCGGCATCGGCGTGGCGCTGGCGCGGGTGTTCGCGCGCCACGGCCATGCGCTGGCGCTGGTGGCGCGGCGCAAGGACCGGCTCGAGGCGCTCGCGGACGAGATCGCCAAGCATGGCGCGCCGCGGCCGCTGGTCATTCCCGCCGATTTGACCGAGCCCAATCTCGCCCACCGGCTCGGCGAGGCGCTCGCCGCCGCCGGGGTCGAGCCGCAATACATCGTCAACAATGCCGGCTTCGGCCTGGTGGGCCACGCCGTGCACCGCGACCGCGCCGAGCAGCTCGCCATGATCGACCTCAACGCGCGCGTGCTCACCGAATTGTCGCTCGCCTTTGTCGACAGCTTGGCGCGCCACAAGGGCGGCATCCTCAATGTCGGCTCCATGGCGGGCTTCCTGCCCGGGCCGGGCATGGCGGTCTATTACGCCAGCAAGGCCTACGTGCTGTCCTTCACCGAGGCGCTGCACAGCGAGCTCAAGCCGCGCGGCATCAAGGTGGCGGTGCTCTGCCCCGGCCCCGTGCCGACCGAGTTCGCCGAGCGCGCCGGGGTCAAGGGCGGGCTGGCGCCCGGCTTCATGACCAAGAGCGCCGACTATGTCGCCGAGGCCGGCTATCGCGGCCTCATGGGCGGCCACCGCACCATCGTGCCCGGGCGGGTCAACCGGGCGATTACCGTCGCGGTGCGGCTGATCCCGCGCCGGCTGGTGCTGTGGGCGGTCGACCGCCGGCAGAGCCGGCGGCGGGCCAAGCAGGGCGCATAGCCCGGTCCCGCCGGCTCGGCTTTGCAAATCGCGCCGAAGCAATTAGGTATGGGGGACGCGGAGTCCGCGCCCCAACCGCCATGTTGAAGCCGGTCCTCATCATCCTGCACCAGGAACACTCCTCGCCCGGCCGTGTCGGCCAGGTGCTCGTCAAGCTTGGCCATCCGCTCGACATCCGCCGGCCGCGCTTCGGTGACCCGCTGCCCGAAACGATGGACGAGCATGCCGCCGCGGTGATCTTCGGCGGGCCGCAGAGCGCCAACGACCCCGACGATTTTCTCAAAGTCGAGACCGACTGGATCGGCGTGCCGCTGCGCGACAAGAAGCCCTATCTCGGCATCTGCCTGGGCGCGCAGATGATGGCGCGCCATCTCGGCGCCCGCGTCTATCCGCACCCGCAAGGCCATGCCGAGGTGGGCTATTACCCGATCCGCCCGACCGCGGCCGGCCTTTCCATCTGCCCGGAATGGCCCGACCACGTCTATCAATGGCATCGCGAGGGCTTCGAGCTGCCAGACGCGGGCGAGCTGCTGGCCGAGGGTGACGCCTTCTCGGTGCAGGCCTTCCGCTATGGGACCGGCTACGCCATCCAGTTCCACCCGGAAGTCACCCACGCCATGATGTACCGCTGGCTCGTGCGCGGCGCCCAACGCATGGAACTGCCGGGCGCCAAGCAGCGCGCCGACCATATCGCCGGGCGTGCGGTGCATGACTTTGCCTCGCGCAACTGGCTGACGCGCTTCATCGACCACTGGCTCGGCCGCAAGCCGTCGGCCGCCTCGGCCGCGGCCTCCTGAGCCGGCGAGCGGTCGCCAGCATTGACAAGACACTGCCAAGCTTGGTCGATTGCCGCCAGGGGAACCGGGGGAGGTCGGCGCGCCGGAGCTCGTGCGGATGAGCGATGCCAATGACAAGCCGCGGCGGGCGTCCGTCACCCCGGCGCTGCAGGCGACGCTGCGGGCTGCCGACGGCATCCTCGATCTGCTGCCGATCGCCACCTTCATCTGCGACGCGCGCGGCGCCATCCTGCAGTACAACCGCCACGCCGTCGACATCTGGGGCCGCGTGCCCAGTCCCGGCCAGACCTACGACGACTTCCTCGCGGGCTCCCGCTTGCATGCCGTCGACGGTACGCCGGTCGCCCAGTCGCTGCTCGCCGATGTGCTGGCGAACGGCCAGCCGGTGCGCGACGCCGAGCGCCTGGTCGCGCGCGCCGACGGCAGCCGCGTGACGGTGTCGATCAATATCGACCCGCTGCGCGGCACCCGCGGCGAGCTGATCGGCGCGGTCTATTGCTTCCGCGACATCACCCAGCGCAAGCGCATGGACGACGCGCTGGAGCGCTCGCGCGTGCTTGCGCGCGAGCAGGAGCAGCGGCTCGCCGCCACCTACGAGCACGCCGCCATCGGCATTTCGGAAGTGGCGCCGGACGGCACGTTCATCCGCATCAACGAGGCGCTCACCGCCATCACCGGCTTTGCCCGCGAGCATCTGCAAGGCCACCAGCTGTTCCGGCAGACGCATCCCGACGATGCCGACGCGGACCGCCAGGCGTTTCGCAAGCAGATCGCCGGCGATCTCGATTTCTATTCGCTGGAGAAGCGCTTCATCCGCCGCGACGGGCGCATGATCTGGATCTCGGTGCGCTCCTCGCCGGTGCGCGACGGCGACGGCCGGCTGCTCTATGTGGTGCGCGTGGTGCAGGACATCACCGAGCGCAAGGAGGCGGAGCAGCGCCAGCGGCTCTTGATCGACGAGTTGAATCACCGGGTGAAGAACACGCTCGCCACGGTGCAGTCGCTCGCCTCGCAGACCGCGCGCGCAGCGCCGACGCCGGCGGCCTTCCGCGAGAGCTTCGAGGGCCGCCTGCTCGCGCTGTCCAAGGCGCACGATCAACTCACCGAGCATCACTGGGAAAGCGCCGACCTGCGCGCGCTGCTCACGGCGGCCTTTGCCCCGCATCGCGCCGGGCCGGAGCGCGTCGTGTTGCGCGGCGAGGACGTTGTGCTGCGCCCGCGCGCCGTGCTCACGCTGGCCATGGCATTTCATGAACTGATCACCAACGCCGCCAAATACGGCGCGCTGTCGACGTCGGCGGGACGCATCGAGATCGGCTGGCGGCCGGTGACGGCCGCGGATGGCGCCATGCTGCACATCGAATGGCGGGAACAGGACGGACCGCGGGTCGCCGAGCCGGCGCGGCGCGGGTTCGGCACCAAGCTGATCGAGGGCAGCATCGCCGCCGAGCTCGGCGGTCGCGCCCGGCTCACCTTCGCGCCAGAAGGTTTGCGCTGTGCCATCGACATTCCGCTCGAGTCGGTCCGGCGCGATATCGAACGCCGGCCGGGGGCGGCGGGCCGGTCGATTTGAGCGGGATGTGGAATAAATAGGCCTTCGCCCTTGAGGCTAAGGCGCGGCAGCCTGCGCACGCTGATGGCCTGCCGAGCCGAAGCTCCGCTGGAGCGAAGGCTGGTGGAGCCGAGGGGGATCGAACCCCTGACCTCCTCATTGCGAACGAGGCGCTCTCCCAGCTGAGCTACGGCCCCGCCTTGGGCAACGAAACGGCGTCGTTGCGGGAAATTCCGGCGAGTGCCGGCCATTTAGGGCCAGCCCCCTGGCCTGTCAAGGATCGCGCCCGGGCGGCCCGGTTCGGCTTGTTCGCGGCCGATGATGCGGCTACCTTCCGCCCGTTTTCGAAGGACAGGAGCCCATGCGCGCAATTCTCGACATCATTTTGCTGGTGCTGCAGATCTACATCTGGCTGCTGATCGCGGCGGCGGTCCTGTCCTGGCTGGTTGCCTTCAATGTGGTCAACACCCGCAACCAGGTGGTGCACATGATCGGCGACTTCCTCTACCGCATCACCGAACCGCTGCTGCGCCCGATCCGCAACCTGCTGCCCAATCTCGGCGGCATCGACGTCTCGCCGGTGATCCTCATCCTGATCATCCTGTTCCTGGAAAACGTCATCGTCCGCTACATCTATCCGCACGTATTTTGACCCGCATGATCGCGAAAAACATGTCCTCGACCCCGATCGGGGTTGGGCACCGGTTTTCGGGTCAGATCATGCGCCAAGGCTGATGTCGGCGCCCTGGGCAGCCGTTGCCGGCGGCGTCGCCCTCAGCGTGCGGCTGACGCCCAAAGGCGGCCGCGACGCCATCGACGGCATCGAAGAGATGGCGGATGGGCGCCGCGTGCTGAAGGCGCGGGTGCGCGCCGCGCCGAGCGAGGGCGAAGCCAACGACGCGCTGATCCGGCTCGTCGCCAAGGCGCTCGGCGTCCCGCCGCGCGACGTGACGCTCGCCGCCGGCGCCACGGCACGCGTCAAGCGGCTGATCGTCGCGGGCCACGGCCCAACGCTCATGGCACGCCTGGAGGCGCTTTGCGCCACGCGCTAATGCCTTGCATGCGGTGGCCGGGCTTGTCCCCGCCATCCCGATTCAATAGGCAGTGCGTGCCAATTCCAGCGGGATCGCCGCGTCACGCCCGGCGATGACAAACGATATCGGGGCGCCATGACAGCCACCATCATCGACGGCAAAGCCATCGCGGCGAGTTTACGCGGCAAGATCGCCGGCGAGGTCGCGCGCCTGCAGCAGGCGCATGGCGTCACACCCGGCATCGCGGTGGTGCTGGTCGGTGAGGATCCGGCGAGCAGCGTCTATGTGCGCAGCAAGACAAAGATGGTGGCGGAAGCCGGCATGCGCGCCTTCGACCACAAGCTGCCGGCTTCGACCAGTGAGGCCGAACTGCTGTCGCTCGTCGCCAAGCTCAATGCCGACGGTGCGGTCAACGGCATCCTGGTGCAACTGCCGCTGCCGCCGCAGATCGACGCGCAGAAGGTGATCGCCGCCATCGATCCGGCAAAGGATGTCGACGGCTTTCATCCGCTCAATGTCGGGCGGTTGGCCAGCGGCCTGCCGGCCCTGGTGCCCTGCACGCCGCTCGGCTGTGTGATCCTGGCCAAGAGCGCGCAGCACTCGCTCGCCGGCCTGGAGGCGGTGGTGATCGGCCGCTCCAACATCGTCGGCAAGCCGGTGGCGCAGCTGCTGCTCAAGGAGAACGCCACCGTCACCGTGGCGCATTCGAAGACACGCGACCTGCCGGGCGTCTGCCGGCGCGCCGACCTCTTGGTCGCCGCCATCGGCAAGCCGGAGATGGTACGCGGCGACTGGATCAAGCCGGGCGCCATCGTCATCGATGTCGGCATCAATCGCGTGCCGGGCGAGGGTGGCAAGTCGCGTATTGTCGGTGATGTCGCCTACGATGAAGCGACGACAGTCGCCGGCGCGCTCACGCCGGTGCCCGGCGGCGTCGGACCGATGACCATCGCCTGCCTGCTGCTGAACACACTGCGCGCGGCCTGCGCGCAGAAGGGATTACCGGAACCCAATATATGAGGGTCGTCCCCGCCAAAGCGGGGACCCAGTCAACGCAGGCTTATCGATTTTGATGAGAGGGTCGTGATTACTGGATGCCCGCATTCGCGGGCATGACAGCCGTGCTCAGCCCTGCCAGGCGTAGGCGACCTTATCGAGCGTCTTGCCGCCGAAGCGCTCGGACGAGCGCGCCACGGCGCGGCCGCCCAGCGCCCGGTAGAACTCGACCGCCGGGTCGTTGTCGGACAACGCCCACACCACCAGGCTCTTCAGCCCGCTCTGCATCAGGTCCTTGCGCGCGGCATTGAACAGCCGGCGGCCGAAGCCCAGCCCCTGGAACTGCGGCCGCAGATAAAGCTCATAGATCTCGCCGTCGTAGAACAGGCTGCGCGCGCGGTTGCGGCCGTAATTGGCATAGCCGGCGACCTGTTCGCCGAACTGCAGAATGGTGATGCGGCTGCCCTTACGAATCGCCGAGTCCCACCAGTCCGGGCCGCGTCGGTTGATCAGCTTGTCGAGCTCGTTGCCGGGGATGATGCCCTGATAGGCGGCGCGCCAACTCTCGTCATGCGTCCCGGCAACCTCGGTTGCGTCGGTCGCCTTCGCGCGGCGAATCTCTATCAGGGTCGTGCTCATGGCGGAATAGAAGCAACGAACTTGGCGCCCTTCAAGCCCTATGATTAACGATGGGTTAACGGTGTGGATTACTGGTCACAGATCGTCGATAATGACGCCCCGGACCGAGCGAAGGGGCGCGCCCGCCTACCTTTGCGCGCGGCCATCGGTGCGTGGCTGTCTTAGAATGGCACAAGACTGCGCGATGGGGTCCACCGCACGTCTTTAGGGCTGCTCATCGCGGCCGAGGTGCGTTCAAGCCGCGCCCACGCAATGCACGCATGGCGTCGATCAGGCCTTGGCTGAGACGGACCTGCGGCAGGAACATCCAGGTCGAGCACAGACTCGTCGTCAGTGTTGCGGCGTCTTCGCCGCCGTGGTGGACGGCGAGCGTGTAGCTCCTGCCCGGCGTGAACTGCACGCCGCACGACGCGGACGAGCCGCTGCGGTGACGCACTTCAACCGACGATCCGACGCCGGGACCTTTGAACGTTTCGGTAATACGGAATGTCGTGACGGAAGCGTTTTTGCCGATCGGCTTCGTGTCGATGACCGTCGCGGTAAACACCGCCGCGGCGGACGACAGGATGCCGGCGGCGGTGGGATTGCGCGCGCAGGAGCAAGCCAGCGCCGGTGCCGCTGCACCAAGCACGAGGGCGACAGCCACAAATGCCAAGGCCGCGCGCCGCATGGCCGTCCTCAGGAGTTAGGGCGCCTCTTGCTAGCAGGAGCAGCCGCGGCACGCATTGCGGTGCGTCAAGAGCTTCGGCCGGGCCAAAGCGGACGCGGCTAGACCGCCTCGGCCTGCGCGGTACGCTCGGCCTTCTTACGGTCGTTCTCGTCGAGGATCTTCTTGCGCAGCCGGATCGACTTCGGCGTCACCTCGACCAGCTCGTCGTCCTCGATATAGGCGAGCGCCTTTTCCAGGGTCATGCGCAGCGGCGGCGTCAGACGCACCGCCTCGTCCTTGGAGGTGGTGCGGATATTGGTGAGCTTCTTGCCCTTGAGCACGTTGACGATGAGATCGTTGCCGCGGGTGTGCTCGCCGACGATCATGCCTTTGTAGACCTTCCAGCCCGGCTCGATCATCATCGGGCCGCGGTCTTCCAGGTTCCACAAGGCATAGGCGACCGCGTCGCCCTGGTCGTTGGAGATCAGCACGCCGTTGCGACGGCCCTGGATGGCGCCCTTGAACGGCGCATAGGCGTAGAACAGCCGGTTCATGATGGCCGTGCCGCGCGTGTCGGTGAGCAATTCGCCCTGATAGCCGATGAGCCCGCGCGTCGGCGCATGGAACACAAGACGCAGCCGGCCGCCGCCAGACGGGCGCATCTCCGTCATCTCGGCTTTGCGCTCCGACATCTTCTGCACCACGATACCGGAATGCTCCTCGTCGAGGTCGATGACCACTTCCTCGATCGGCTCCAGCACCTCGCCCGTGGCATCATCGTCGCGCAGCAGCACGCGCGGGCGCGACACCGACAATTCGAAGCCCTCGCGCCGCATGGTCTCGATGAGGATACCGAGCTGCAATTCGCCGCGGCCGGCGACTTCCATGGAATCCTTTTCGTCCGACTCGCGCACGCGCAGCGCCACATTGCCTTCCGCTTCGCGCAAGAGCCGGTCGCGAATCATGCGGCCGGTGACCTTGTCGCCCTCGGTGCCGGCGAGCGGCGAATCATTGACGCGGAACACCATGGCGAGCGTCGGCGGATCGATCGGCTGGGCCGGCAGCGGCGTCTCCACCGACGGGTCGCAGATCGTCATCGCCACCGTCGCGTTGGGCAATCCGGCGATGGCGACGATATCGCCGGCCTGCGCCTCGTCCACCGCCACGCGCTCGAGGCCGCGGAAGGCGAGCACCTTGGTGATGCGACCCTGTTCGATCAGCTTGCCGTCGTGCGACAGCACCTTCACCGCCAGGTTCGGCTTGGCTGTGCCGGAGGTGATGCGGCCGGTGACGATGCGGCCGAGATAAGGGTTGGCTTCCAGGATGGTGCCGAGCAGGCGGAACGGACCCTGCTCGACCACCGGCGGCTTGACGTGGCTGAGCACGAGATCGAACAGCGGCTGCATGCCCTGGTCATGCGACCCGTCGAGGCTCGCCGACATCCAGCCCTGCTTGGCCGAGCCATAGAGGATGGGAAAATCGAGCTGCTCGTCGGTGGCGTCGAGCGCGGCGAACAGGTCGAACACTTCGTTGACCACCTGGGTCGGGCGCGCGTCGCCACGGTCGACCTTGTTGATCACGACGATGGGCTTGAGACCCATCTTCAGCGCCTTCGACACCACGAATTTGGTCTGCGGCAGCGGCCCCTCGGCGGCGTCAACCAGCACCAGCGCGCCGTCCACCATATTGAGGATGCGCTCGACCTCCCCGCCGAAATCGGCGTGGCCGGGGGTGTCGACGATGTTGATGCGGGTGTCCTTCCAGACGACCGACGCGGCCTTGGCCAGGATGGTGATACCGCGCTCGCGTTCCAGGTCGTTGGAATCGAGCGCGCGCTCGGCCACCCGCTGGTTCTCGCGGAACGAGCCGGATTGCTGCAGGAGCCGGTCGACCAAGGTTGTCTTGCCATGGTCGACATGGGCGATGATAGCGACGTTGCGAAGGTTCATAAGGCCAAGACCAAAGCGTGGGCCGCGAAAGGATTTCCGCAGGAAATCCGTCTTCCAAAACACAACAGGATTGCCGGATGGCAATCCTGGGGACCCGCGACGCGAATGCTTTCGCGGCGCAATATAGTCACGCCCGGGCCGGACGCAACCGTTCCAGTCATTCCGGCGCGGGTTTGGTCCGCAAGCCCCGGATTCGGAGCGGGACGGCAAAACACCGCATTTGGCTCTGAATTCCGGCCGCGCCTGCGGTGCCAGCGTCCGGGATCGACATTAAGACGCCGCCGGGCGGCTCCAGGGGCCCCACCGCACCCCCTTGGGCAGCGCCTCGCGCAGCATCATCATCTCGGCGATGGTTTCGCTGGTCACCAGGCCGGTGAGCCGGCCGACCCCGTCGATGACGCCGACCGCCGGCACCGACTTCTCCTGCAACAGCTTGAACGCCTGCTCCAGCGTGGCGCGCTGGTGCACGCTGGGGAATTCCGTGCTCATGGCGTCGGCAACGCGCGCGTCGGGCCCGAGCGTCTTGAGCGCGCGGATCAACCCGGCACGGTCGAGCAAGCCGGCCGGCTTGCCCTCGCCATCGACCACCGGGAATTCGCCCTGGCCGGTCTGCAACAGCGTCTGCACCGCCTCGTCGAGATGCGCCTGCGGCATCAGGGTGACGAACCGCGTCATCATCGCGTGGCTCACCGGCACGCCGCGCGAGACCGCGCGCAACGCCACCATATGCGCTTCCGACGACGCGGCGAGATAGACGAAGATGGCGATGAAGATGAGGATCGGGTTGTACATCAAGCCGATGAAGCCGAGCGCAAAGGCGACGAACTGGCCGATCGAGGCGGCGATCTCGGTCGCCCGCACAAAGCCGAACTTGCTGGCCAGCGCCGCGCGCAGGATGCGGCCGCCGTCCATGGGGAAGGCCGGGATGAGGTTGAACAGCGCCAGGAACAGGTTGACCACCGCCAGCCGGTCGATCATGGCGATGTGGCTATCGTCGACCGCCATGGCCGCGCTGGGCGCGAGATGCGCGCCGCCGACATAGACCAGCAGCAGCGTGATGGCGACATTGACCAGCGGCCCCGCGATGGCAATGAGGAATTCCTGGCCCGGCTCCTCCGGGATGTGCTCGAGCTGCGCTACCCCGCCGATCGGCAACAGCGTCACGTAGGGCGTGGTGACGCCAAACGCGCGCGCGGTGAAGATGTGGCCAAACTCGTGCAGCAGCACGCACAGGAACAGCAGCACCATGAACAAGAGGCTGTCCCAGGCGGTGGCCGCGCCCCCCGCCGCATAGCTGGCGGCGAAAATCCAGGCGAGGAAGAGCAGGAAGGTGAGGTGGATACGCACCACCGTGCCCGCCACCCTGCCGATATTCAAAGACCAGGACATGCTAGCCTCGTTCAAGAGCGGGACCTTGCTCCTTAGCTAATCTCTCCGCGGACCCTTTTCGAGGGTCTTCGCGTTGGCCACCCGGAGGGCTTTGTCATGGCAGAAAAACTCAATGCACAGGCGCGCAAGGCGGCGCTCGACAAATTGGCGGGCTGGTCGGAGGTCGCCGGCCGCGACGCCATCACCAAGAAATTCGTGTTCAAGGATTTCAACCAGGCCTTCGGCTTCATGACGCGGGCGGCGCTGGTGGCCGAAAAGATGGACCACCACCCGGAATGGTTCAACGTCTACAAGACGGTGGAAGTGACGCTGTCGACGCATGACGCGGGCGGCGTCACCGAGCGCGACGTGAAGCTCGCCGAGGCGATGGACAAGATGGCATCCTAAGGCGTCATCGCCCGCGCAAGCGGGCGATCCGGTAACCCCTGCCGTCGCGATGCGGAAAGACCGTGGTTACTGGGTCCCCGCCTTCGCGGGGACGACATTTGTGCGACTTGCACCGGTCCCGCTCACCCACCACATAATCCCCATGCCCTTCGCCCGCGCCGGATTATGGCCCCGCGACGAGATCGACCTGCGAAGTTTGCGCCGCAATTTCTGGCGCAAGCTGACGCGCATGCTCGCGCGCGTGCCCTTCGCCGAAGACCTGCTCGCGGCCTATTACTGCGCCTTCGACCGCGACACGCCGCTGCATGTGAAGGGCGCATTGATCGGCGCGCTCGCCTATTTCGTGCTGCCCATCGACAGCATTCCCGATTTCCTGCCGGTCGTCGGCCTCAGCGATGACGCGGCCGTGCTCGCCGCCACGCTCAAGCTGGTCGCCGATCACGTGCGCCCGCTGCATCGCACGGCCGCGCGCGCCGCGCTCGACCGGCTCGCCGGTCGTTAAGGCTCACGGCCGCAAGATCACCTTGCCCATCGCCTTGCGCGCCGCGATCGCCTTCAGCGCGGAGACTGCATCCGCCAACGGATAGACATCGCCGACATGCGGCGACAATTGTCCGCCGGCGCACCAGGCAAGGATCTGCGCCATATTGGCGCGATTGCCCGCCGGGTCGCGCTCCGTCCAGGCACCCCAATAGACGCCAAGCACGTCGTAGCTACGCAGCAGCACGAGATTGAGCGGCAGCTTCGGCAGGGCGCCGGCGGCAAAGCCGATGACCAGAAAGCGCCCGCCCCAATCCATGCCGCGCAGCGCCGCCTCGCCCTGATCGCCGCCGATGGGGTCGTAGACCACATCGACGCCCTTGCCGCCGGTGAGCTCGCGCAGCTTGAGCTTGAGATCGCTCGTCGCGTAGTTGACGCCGGCGTCGGCGCCATGCGCGCGCGTCAGGGCGAGCTTGTCGTCGGAGGAGGCGCAGGCGATCACCCGCGCGCCCATCAGCTTGCCGATCTCCACCGCCGAAAGACCGGTGCCGCCAGCCGCCCCCAGCACCGCCAGCGTCTCGCCCGGCCTGAGCCGGGCGCGGTCCTTCAGCGCATAGAGCGTGGTTCCATAGGTCACCGTGAGGCCGGCGGCGTGGTCGAAATCGAGACCGTCCGGGATCGCCACCAGCCTGTCGGCGGCGACCGCGACTTTTTCGCGCGCCGCGCCCCAGCCGATGTTGCCGAGCACGCGGTCGCCCGGCGCGAAATTGCCGACGCCAGCGCCGACTCGCTCGACCACCCCGGCGAATTCGGCGGCTGGCGAGAAGGGGAAGGCCGGCTTGTGCTGGTAGGTGCCGGCGATGATCAGCGTGTCGAAAAAGTTCAGCGCCGCGGCATGGACGCGCACGACGGCCTCGCCGGCGCCGGGTTCCGGCTCGGAGATATCGGCGATCGAGAGCGCGTCGGGCGGGCCGTAATGGGTACAGAGCAGGGCTTTCATGGGACCCGTCGGTTGCGAGGGGAGGATGCGGCCCGGCCATTGGTAGCAGTCCTTGGCGGCATCGTTAACTTTTGCCGGCTAGGGTCGCTTCGGGACGGGGCGGCGGATTGCCGCCTTCACATTGCCGATTTTCGCTCCTAATGGGCTAGTATTCACCAATTCCTCAGGCGGTTGGACGGACCGTCGTCACCTTGACCGGTAGGGCCCGATGACCAGAACTTTTTTGCTCCGGACCACGATCGCAATGCTGGCCTGTTCGGTCGGCGCCTTTGCAACTCCCGCCTCGGCCCAGAAAAAATCTCCTGCCGACCAAGCCGTGCTGCTCGGCCAGTTCGGCGACTGGGGCGCCTATAAGGCGACCCCGAACGGCAAGGAGGTCTGCTTCGCACTGTCCAAGCCGACCAAGGGCGTCACCGACCCGCCCGGGCGCAACCGCGACCAGGCCTACGCCTTTATCTCCACCCGGCCGTCCGAGAAGGTGAAGAACGAGGTCTCCGTCATCGTCGGCTATCCGCAGAAAGCCGGCTACGACGCCGAGGCGACGATCGACGGCTCGGGAAAATATACGCTCTACACGCAGGACGACGGCGCCTGGGTGAAGAACGCCGCCCAGGAGTCGCAGATGGTCGATGCCATGCGCAAGGGCACGCAGTTGGTGGTCGTCAGCGAATCCTCGCGTGGCACCAAGACCACCGACACCTATTCCCTGAAGGGCGTCTCCGACGCGCTCGACAAGGTGGCGGCGGAGTGCAAATAGCGCGCTGACGACCTATATTGTCGTCGGTGCACCCATGACCGTTGCAGATATCAGTCCTTCCGCGCCCTTCCTCGAAAAGGCGCCGCTCGAGCGCTATGTGGCGCCGGCAAAGCCGTCGTTGATCGGCCTTTCGCGCGCGGCCCTCGCCGATGCGCTCGGCGGGCTCGGCGTGGCGGAAGGCCAGCGCAAGATGCGGGTGCAGCAGCTCTGGCATTGGCTCTATTTCCGTGGCGCCACCTCCTTCGACGCCATGTCCAGCATGTCGAAGGATCTGCGCACCGCGCTCGCCGCGCATTACACGCTGGAACGGCCGGAGGTGGTGGCCGAGCAGATCTCGGTCGACGGCACGCGCAAATGGCTGCTGCGGCTGCCGGGCGAAGTGCAGGGCGAGCGCCCGCACGAGGTGGAATGCGTCTACATCCCCGATAGCGAACGCGGCACGCTGTGCGTTTCCAGCCAGGTCGGCTGCACGCTCAACTGCTCGTTCTGCCATACCGGCACGCAGCGCCTGGTGCGCAACCTCACCGCCGGCGAGATCGTCGGCCAGGTGATGGCGGCGCGCGACCGGCTCGGCGACTGGCCCGGCGGTACCCGGCCGAGCGACGGCGTGGTGCCGACCGGCGAGCGCTGCATCACCAATCTCGTGATGATGGGCATGGGCGAGCCGCTCTACAATTTCGAGGCGGTGCGCGATGCGCTGCTCATCGTCGCCGACGGCGACGGGCTCACGCTGTCGAAGCGCCGCATCACGCTATCGACTTCCGGCGTGGCGCCGATGATCGAACGCGCCGGCGCCGAGATTGGCTGCATGCTGGCGGTCTCACTGCACGCCGTGCGCGACGAGGTGCGCAACGAACTGGTGCCGCTCAACCGCAAATATCCGATCGCCGAACTCCTCGAGACCTGCCGGCACTATCCCGGACTGTCCAACGCCAAGCGCATCACCTTCGAATATGTGATGCTCAAGGGCGTCAACGATTCCATCGCCGACGCCAAGGCGCTGGTGCGCCTGTTGAAGGGCATCCCGGCCAAGATCAACCTGATCCCGTTCAACCCCTGGCCGGGCTCGCGTTACGAATGCTCCGACTGGGAGCAGATCGAGAAATTCTCGCAGGTCGTTTTCGATGCCGGCTATGCCTCGCCGGTGCGCACGCCGCGCGGCCGCGACATCCTCGCCGCTTGCGGCCAGCTCAAGAGCGCCAGCGAAAAGCTCTCCGCCCGCGAGCGGCTGGCGCTGCGCGCCATGGCGATGACGGACTGACGCGCGCTCACGGTGCCTTCGGCATCGTCCGCCAGATCGCATAGGCGACGACGATCGTGGCAACGCCGATCCCCATGAACAAGACCGGCACCGTCGCGCCGAGCTCCTGCAGGATCGCCACCACAACCGTGGCGCCGGTCATGCCGGCGGCATTGAGCACGTTCACCGCCGCGACGGTGCGGGCACGATATTGCGTGTCGCTCCAGGCCTGCACCGCGGCAAAGCTCGGCACGATGAACAGCCCGCCGGCAATGGCGATGCCGGCGAGGTCGACCGCCGTGCGCAGCCCGAGGAATGAGGCAAACACCACGCCGGGCGCTTGCGGTGCCGTCGGCGGCACCGCCCCCCAGATGGCGACGCCAAGATCGAGGGAGAACGCCGCCAGCAGTACGGCTCCGACCAGCGTGGTGGTGAGCACGATGCGCCCGTGCGCAATCACCGCCGCCAGCCCCGAGCCGGCGCCGACCGCGACGGTGAACAGCGCGAGATAGACGGTGACGGTGTCGCCATTGCCGCCGACCAGCGAGCCGATCAGCGTCGGCAGCAAAGACAGCACCACGATGCCCACCAGCCAGAACCATGTCGTCACCAGCCCGCCCCACCACAATCGCTTGTCGGCGTGCAGATAACGAATCATGGCGGCGGTCGATGCCAGGATATTGGCCGAGATCTTGAGCTGCGGCGCGCCCTCGCCGCTCGGCGGGATCAAGAGCGCCACCAGCCAGCAGGCAAGCGCGAAGCCGAGCACCAGCGCGACGAACATGATCGTCTCGCCGGAGCCGCCGGAGGCGAGGCCAGCGACCGTGGTGCCGAGCAGGATGGCGATGAAGGTCGCCCCTTCCACCAGTGCATTGCCGGTCGGCAACTGCTCGCGCTTGAGGTGGTCGGGCAGGATTCCGTACTTGATCGGCGTGAACAGCGCCGCCAGCACACCGAAGCCGGCCAGCGCGCAGAACAGGATCGGCAGCGAGCCGAGGACATAGCCGGCGACCGCCACGCCGGCGACGAAGATCTCGACGAATTTCAGCCGCTGCGCCACCAGCGCCTTGTCGTAGCGGTCGGCAAGCTGGCCGCCGAGCGCCGACAGCAGGAAAAACGGCGCGATGAGCACCGCGCTGGCACTGGTGATCAACGCCGCGGCGTGCCCACCGCCGCCGCCGCGGAACAGAATGAGGAAGACCAGCGCGGTCTTGAGAAAATTATCGTTGAATGCCGCAAAGAACTGGCACCAGAACAGCGGCGCGAAGCGCCTCGACAGAAGGAGCGGCGGCATGGTGGGGCGATTATACCAGCCGCGTCCTCGACCGCACCTTGGGTGTTGAAAACCCCCGCCATGAGTCGTTTCGAGCCGGTCGGGCGCGCAGGCAAAAAAAGGCGGCCATTCTGGCCGCCAAAGGGTCGCTACCGAAGTCTCGTGACACGTGGCTTAAAAGGTTGCTTCCTCGCTCTGGCGTTCCAGGATCAGGGCGCCGAGGGCGAAACCGACGGCGCAACCGGCGAAAACGCTGAACAGCGAAATCCACATGGGGGCCTCCCGTCGATCGGATGTCGTGCGTTCAGTGGTCGCAGGCTAGGCAACGCCGAAGGCGGCTTTCGGTTCCTGACGGTTTGACGCTCCCGTCGGTTCGGTAATTTTTTGCCGAAGGGGTCGGCTAAGACTTGATGCGATTGCGCCCAACCGGGCCGGACGGCAAGATCGGGCGCATGATACCGACCGGAAACGTCCGGTTGGCGGGCGACGGAGGGAGGGCGACCTATGGCGACCATCTTCAACGAAAGCAGCGTGGCGGGAGAACCGCTCGGCTTTGCCGCCAGGCGCCAGCCGCTGCTGACCAAGGCGCGCGTGCCCGGTACCGCCATCCTACTCGACCGGCTGAGTCTGGCGCCCGGCGGCAACTTCACGCTGAGCGTACCGCCGACCAGCCTCGCCTGGCTGCAGGTGCTCGATGGCGACATCGCGCTTGCGCGCGAGGGCGGCGCCGAGACCCTGAGCGCCGCGCATGTGGCGTTCCTGCCGCCCGGCTTTTCCGCACCGGTCACCGCGCAAGGCGAAGCCGCCCTGCTCTACGGCGAGATCCCGCAGGCCGCAGCGCTTGATCCGCAATTCGCCCAATCGCCGCCGCCCTATCGCGTGGTCGACTGGACGCGCGAGCCGGTACTCGATTCCGAGCACGACGCGCGCAAGCGCATCTATCTGGTGACGCCCAAGCTCGCCGGCACCAAGGCGATCAAGGGCGAGATGATCATCTATCCGCCGGGCACCGAGGCGGCCAACCATCACCACGAAGGCGCCGAGCATTTCATGTATGTGCTGCGCGGGCGCGGTACCGTTTATGCGAACGAGCAGCCCTTTCCGGTCAAGGCGGGCGACGTGATCTATTATCCCGACCGCGAGCGGCATTACCTGCGCGCCGCGCCGGACAGCGAGATGGTGTTCGCGGAATTTTTCGCGCCGGCGGAGTTCAAGACGATCTGGGTGGACGACAGCCAAGTGTGCACCTGGAACCCGAGCGGCCGCGACATCAAGGGCCGCGCGCCGGTGCGCGAGATCAAGGCGCATTCGTCTGCCGAGGTGCTCAGCCCGGGGGATGTGTGAGGCTTGGTCATTCCGGGTTCGCGCCTTCGGCGCGCCCCGGAATGACGATTTGATGGATTGGTGCCGGCGGAGGGATTTGAACCCCCGACCACCCGCTTACGAAGCGGATGCTCTACCGCTGAGCTACGCCGGCTGAATTCCGCGCGACAGATATCGGCGCAGGACGGTGTTGGCAAGCAGGCCCGGGCCGGGGTGGGCGCGGCCCTGCCCTTCCCCCGCACCGCGGTGGGGAGGACCATTCAGCGGAACAATTGCCGGATGCGCCCCCAGGCATCGTTTGGCGGCGCGGCCGGCTCCGGGTCGCTCCCATCGCCGGCCTCGGGGCCGGGGTCGTCCGGCGCATGCACCAGCGGGATCACCGGCTCGGCCGGCTTGGCCTTGCTTTCCGGCTTCACCGCCGGCGCCGGCTTGTCTTCGGCGACAGGCTCGGGCTTTTGCGCCGGCGGTTCCTCCGGCTTGTTTTCCGGTCCGCTGCCGGGCGCGGCGCCAGCGGATTCGGCCGCGGCGATTTCGATCGGCTTTTCCGGCTCCGGCGGCGTCACCTCGATCACCGGCCGGCTCACCCCGATCTCCGCCAGCGGCAGCCGCCACTGGTAGCCGTCGAGCCGCCCGTTGGGCGAGACCGGCAGCCAGCGGTCGGAGACCACACCGTCCGCCGTCCACACCGGATCGCCGGTGGCGCGCATGGCGCGCGCCATCCATTCGCGCACGCGGCCGGTGTCGCCGTGCTCGGTCTCCTCGATCTCCGCCATCAGCGTCGCCACCCGCCGCGTCGGCGTCGACAGATACGGCGCCAGCGCCGCACGCGCGGTGGTGAATTCGCGTGCATCGAGCGCGGCGCGCGCCACCGCCAGCGCGCCTTCGAGCTGGCCCGGCACCTGATCGGCAAGTTTCTGCATGCGCGCAAGGCGATCGCGCGCCGAGTCGCCGAAGCGCAAATTGGCGTAGGCCTCGGCGATGTCGGGATGCGGATTGGCCTTCCAGGCCGCTTCCAGGATACGCGCGGCCTTGCGCTGCTTGCCCGCTTCGGCGAGCCGTCGGCCGGCCAAAGCCGCGGCCGGTGTGAGGTCCGGTGCGAGCTTCACCGCCTCGAGGATCAGCTTGCGCGCCTGATCGCGGTCGATCTCGTCCAGCGCCTGCGCCCGTGCCGTCAACAGCACTGCGCGCTTGCGCCAGCAATCGTTATTGTCGAGCCCGTGCTTCATGCGATCGAGCGCGGCGAGGGCACCGGCCCAGTCGGCGGCGGCGCAGCGATCGTCGAGCACCGCCTGCGACGCCCAGGCGAGCGTCGGCGCGGCCTTCGCCGCTTCCTCGGCGACGCGCTGCGCCGCCGGCGCATCACCGCGCCGTTGCGCCTCCACATAGAGGCCGCGCAGGCCGAGCAGCTTGGTGTCGTCGCGGCGGCTCATTTCGCGGAAGGTGCGTTCGGCGCCGGCGCGGTCGCCGGCCATCTGCGCCGATTGCGCCGCGAGCAACAGCGCCAGCGGCTCGTCGGCCGACAGCCGCACCGCCTCGTCCGACGAGCGGCGCGCGAGCTTGAGATCGCCGGCGCCGATCGCAATCAGGCCGCGCGAAATCGCCTGATAGCCTTTCATGGCGCGGCGATGCCGAAAGAACAGCGAAACCTGCTGCGGCGAGCGCCAGATGCCGCGCAGGATGCCCCACAGCAGCACGGCGACGATCACCAGCACCAGCACCGCCAGCGCCGCCACCGTCACCGAGGTCTCGATGCGATAGCCGAGCCAGGTCACGGCGACCGCGCCGGGCCGATCGGCCACCCAGGCAAAGCCGAGCGCGACGAGGGCGAGCGAGATCAGGAACAGGAGCAACCGGATCATCACACCCTCATGATTTGCCCAGCGCGCGCGCCGTCTCGGCGGCGAGCTCACGCGCGGCGGTGAGCGCAGCCGCGCGCGCCTTGGCTTGCGCGATCCAGTCCTCGGCCGGCGCCCGCACGCGCTGCGGCAGCTTGGCGAGATCGGCGAGCGCGCCGTCGATATCGGCCTTGGCGGCCTCGACCCCGATGCGCGCCAGCACGTCGGCCGGCGCGTCGCCTGTCGGCGCCGCCAGCGGCTCGACGCGCACCAGCTTGCTCGCATTAGCCTGCAGGCGGTCGAGGAAGCTGCCTGAGGCGGTTTCGTCGCCGACGATTTTCTGCATGGCCGGGATGAGCGCGCTCAATTCACGCGCCAGCTTCGCCTTGCTCGGCAGACCGCTCTGCGCGAAACGCGAAAGCGGCGTCAGGGCCTTGGCGTCGGCGCCGAGCGCCTTGGCCTGCGTCAGCGCGGCCGCGTAGGGCGCGCCGCTTTCCACCGCATTGCGCAGCGCCGCCGCGCCGAGCGCGAATTGCGCCGCCTGCGCCGCGCTCGCGGTCTTGCCGATCTCTGCACGCGCTTGCTGCACGGATTGCTCAAGCGCGCCGACGCGTTTTTGCAGGGCATCGAGCGCGGAAGCGGGAACGCCGTCCGACGCGCTCTTGGCGACGTTCCGCAGACTGGTGCGCAGATCGTCCACCGCCTTGTCCGCCGCATCGGCGCGCGCGCGCGCCTGCTTGGCGTCGGCGGCGATGCTGTCGCTGCGATGGTCAAGCGCGGTGAGCGAGGCGCGCAGTGACTGCAGCGTCTTGTCGGCGGCGGCGAGGCGATCGCCCACCGTCTTGTCGCCCGGCGGCAGCTTGGCGATGTCGCCGGCAAGCTGTTCGACGCGCGCGCGCAAGGCCTCCACCGCCTTGTCGTCCGGCGCGGCGCGGTTTTGCAGCGCCTTCACCTGGCTCTGCAATGCGGCGATCTGCTCCCGCGCCTCGCTGTTCGATGTGGCGGGCAGCGGCAGCAGGCCCTGATACCAGAGCCCGGCCAGCACGCCGGCCATGATGGCCGCGCCGACAATGCCGGCCGCGAGCGCGGTGAAAAAAGAGGCAGACCGCCGCGGCGGTTCCGGCGCGGGTTCGGTCGGTGGCGGCGGCGGCGCGGCTTGCGGCTCCGGCTCGGGGGGCGGCGGCGGTTCGCTGGCGGCGGGCGCGTCCTGCTCCGGCGGCGGTTCGTTTGCCGGCTCTGCCGGTGGTTCGGCAACCGGCTGTGCCGCTTCGGGTGGCGTCGCCGCTTCGGCAGGTGAGGGATCAGATTGCTGGTCGGGGGTGGGCTGCGCCTCGGCCGGCGTCACGTCGGTCGCTTTCAGCTCGATGGTCGGCGCCGCGCGCTTGCGACGGTTGCCTTCCGGCTCCGGCCCTGTGCGCTTGTCTGCCATCCGAGACTTCCTTCGTTTGCACGCGATCCTATCCGAACCCCGGTATTCGCTTATGGGGATAACGCGCGAGGAACGATTCGGCCCAAACCACAGCCAGGGAATAGACCAAACGGCGAAACCGCGCCAATCAAGCGTGCGATTGTTGCAGAAGTTCGATCAGCGCGGTTTCCTGCGGACGCGGCGCAATCGCGATGCGGGTGGCGCCGGCCGCGGTCAGCGGTGCGGCAATTTGCGCCGAAAGGCAGTAATGCGGGAGCGCCAGCGCTTTTTCGCCAAGCCCGGCCGCGCGGGCGCCGGCGACATAATTCTCGGCGCTGCGCCTGGAGAAATGCAGCACGCCGTCGATTTCATTCGCCTCAATCGCCGCGACCAGCGCCGGCGGAAACGGCGCGGTGACCGCGCGATAGACCACGCGCATCTCGGCGGCCACGCCATGCACCGCCAGCTCGCCGATCAGATCGGCGGCGCGGTTCTCGCCGGCGAGATAGATGAGCGGCGCCTTCGCGTCGGCGTGCCGCTCGCCGATGAGCTGCACCAGATCGCGCACGTCGCCGCCGGCGGAATGAACATCGGTAAAACCCGCGTGTCGCGCGGCATCGGCGCTGCGGCGGCCGACCGCAAAGACCGGCAGCGCGATCAGCGTATCGCGCGCTGGATTGTCGGCAATCGCCGCCGGCGCGTTGGCGCTGGTGATGACCACGGCGCCCCAGCGCCCGGAAAGGTCGGCCGCGACCGGCTCGACCCGCATCAATGGCGCCACCAGCACCGCGTGGCCGCCCGCGCGCAGCGCCTCCGCGGTGCGTTTCCCATCGGCTTCGGGTCGGGTGACGACAAGGCGCATGGTCGGTTATTTTCTTCGTTCGTTCCCGCGCAAGCGGGAACCCAGGGCCATGATTGCAGAGATTAGATTTTGTTTCACTGGGTCCCCGCTTGCGCGGGACGAACGGATCAATTTCTCAGTCGAAGAAGTCCGCGCCGGCGCGCGCCTTCAATTCGCGCCCGGCTTCGCCGCCGATGGTCACCGCATCCTTGGCGTGGCCGGAACCGGTGATGTCGTGCGCGGCCGCACCATCGGGCCGCGCGATCAAGCCGCGGAAATGCAGCGCGTCGCCTTCCAGCGTGGCATGACCGCCGATCGGCGTCTTGCACGAGCCGTCGAGCTCGGCGAGGAACGCGCGCTCGCAGCCGACCGCGGTGAATGTGTCGGGATGGTTGATGCGCGCCAGCGCTTCATGCGTGCGGACGTCGTCGGCACGCGCCTCGATGCCGATGGCGCCCTGCGCCACCGCCGGCAGGAATTCGTCGACCGACATGATGCGCGTGGCGTGCTGCGTCAGACCCAGCCGTTTCATGCCGGCGAGCGCCAGCAGCGTGGCGTCGACTTCCCCCTCCGCGAGTTTGCGCAGCCGCGTGTCCACATTGCCGCGCAGCGGCACCACCTTGAGGTCGGGCCGCGCGCGCTTGGCGATGGCCTGGCGGCGTAGCGAGGCGGTGCCAAGCGTCGCCCCTTGCGCCAGGTCGGCGAGCGAGGCGGCTTTCGGGCTGAGGAACACGTCGCGCGGATCCTCGCGCTCGAGACAGGCCGTTAGCAGCAGGCCGGGCTGCGACACGGTCGGCATGTCCTTGGCCGAATGCACCGCCAGGTCGATGCGGGAGCCGATGAGCGCCTCCTCGATCTCCTTGGTGAACAGCCCCTTGCCACCGACCTCGGCGAGCGGGCGGTCCTGGATGGCATCGCCCGAGGTGCGGATGATGACGAGCTCGATCTCGTCCTCGCGGGCCCCGAGCGCCTGCGCCAGGCGTGCGCGCACGGTGCGCGCCTGCACCAAGGCGAGCGGGCTGCCGCGGGTGCCGATACGAAAAAGGGCGGTGGATTGCGCCATGGAACCTCTCGATGCTAGGGCGTCTTTTAGTTCACCCTTTGCGGAAAAGGGAGGGGCCTGACGCAACGCCGTCATTCCGCGGCGGCGCGCCTGCGCCGGCCGGCGATTTGAGGAACAGATGATCGTCCTCGGCATCGAGACGACCTGCGACGAAACCGCTGCCGCGGTGGTCGAACGGCGCGCCGACGGACGCGGACGCATCCTGTCGAATGTGGTGCTCAGCCAGGTCAGCGAGCATGCCGCTTTCGGCGGCGTGGTGCCGGAGATCGCCGCGCGCGCCCATGTCGAGGCGCTCGACCACATTATCGCCCAGGCGATGCAGCAAGCCGGGCGAAGTTTCGACGACCTCGACGGCGTTGCCGCCGCCGCTGGGCCCGGGCTGATCGGCGGTGTCATCGTCGGCCTCACCACCGCCAAGGCCATCGCGCTGGTGAAGGCAAAGCCGCTCGTCGCGGTCAACCATCTGGAAGCACATGCGCTGACCGCGCGGCTGACCGACGGCACGCCGTTTCCCTATTGCCTGTTCCTCGCCAGCGGCGGCCACACCCAGATCGTCGCGGTGCGCGGCGTCGGCGATTATGTGCGCATCGGCACGACGCAGGACGACGCCATCGGCGAGGCCTTCGACAAGACCGCCAAGCTGCTCGGCCTCGGCTATCCCGGGGGCCCCGAGGTGGAAAAGGAAGCGGCGGGCGGAAATGCGGCGCGCTTCGCGCTGCCCCGGCCGATGCAGCACCGCAAGGACGCCGACTTCTCGCTCTCCGGCTTGAAAACGGCGCTGCGGCTGGAAGCCGAAAAGATCGCGCCGCTTTCCGACCAGGACGTCGCCGACCTCTGCGCCTCGTTCCAGCAGGCGATCGTCGACGTGGTCTATGACCGGCTGCGCGCCGGCTTGCGCCTGTTCAACGCGCGCTTCGGTGCGCCTACTGCTTTGGTCGCCGCCGGCGGCGTTGCCGCCAACCAGGCGATCCGACACATTCTCCAGCTTCTCGCCTTCGAGGCCGGCACCACGCTGGTGGCGCCGCCGCACGAGCTGTGCACCGACAATGGCGCCATGATCGCCTGGGCCGGCTGCGAACGGTTGGCGCTCGGCATGCGCGACGCGCTCGATGTGGCGCCGCGCGCGCGCTGGCCGCTCGACGAGATCGCCGCCGCCGAAGGCGCGCGCAAGCGGACGGCGGCATATAAGTGAGCGGACGGCAGGCATGACCATGCAAACCATCTCCGTGCTCGGCGGCGGCGCCTGGGGAACGGCGCTGGCGCTGACCTGCGCGCGCGCCGGACGCGACGTCACGCTGTGGGAGCACGAGCCTGGCAACGCCGACCATCTGGAAAGGCAGCGCGAGAGCCGTTTCCTCCCGGGCGTCAGGCTCGACGACAATATCAAGCTCATGCGCGATCTCGCCGGGGCGAGCGGCGCCGACGCCATCCTGCTGGTGGTGCCGGCGCAGGTGCTGCGCGCGGTCGTCACCGCGCTTGCGCCGTCGCTTCGACCGCGCACGCCTTTGGTTGCCTGCGCCAAGGGCATCGAGCACGGCAGCCACAAATTCATGAGCGAGATCATCGCCGAATGCGCCAGCACCGCCGTGCCGGCGATCCTGTCCGGCCCGAGCTTCGCCGCCGACGTAGCGCGCGGATTGCCGACCGCGGTCACCGTCGCCGCGGCCGACGAGACGGTCGCGCGCGATCTCGCGCACGCGATCAGTGCCGATGCCTTCCGCCCCTATCATTCGAGCGACCTGCGCGGCGTCGAGATCGGCGGCGCCGTCAAGAACGTGCTGGCGATCGCCGCCGGCATCGTCACAGGACGCGGGCTCGGCGCCAGCGCCGCCGCCGCGCTCACCACGCGCGGCTTTGCCGAGCTGGTGCGCTTCGGCAAGGCCTTCGGCGCACGGCCGGAAACCATGATGGGCCTGTCCGGCCTCGGCGATCTGATCCTCACCTGTTCGACGCCGCAGTCGCGCAATTTCTCCTTCGGCGTCGCCCTCGGAAAAGGCGAGCTGCGTGACGCCGCCACGCACGGCAAGCTGGTGGAAGGCGCCTTCACCGCGCCGGTGCTGTTGGAAATGGCGCGCGCGCGCGGCGTGGAAATGCCGATTTCCGAAGCGGTGTCCGCGGTGCTGGCGCAGGCGTTGAACGTCGACGCAGCGATCGAGTCGCTGCTGACGCGGCCGCTGAAGGCGGAGGGATAGTGCTTTCGCCTGACTGTCATGCCCCGCGAAAGCGGGGCATCCAGTAATCCCGCTCGTTGATTTATGATTGAAGCTCGTGGTTACTGGATCACCCACTTTCGCGGGTGATGACAGCCGAAAGTTGGCGGCACCGACAGGAAGACCCACATGGCCTATTGGCTGATGAAATCCGAGCCCGGCTCCTGGTCATGGGACCAGCAGGTGAAGAAGGGCGCTAAGGGCGAGGCCTGGAGCGGCGTGCGCAATCATCAGGCCAAGCTCAACCTGATGAAGATGCAAAAAGGCGACCGCGCCTTCTTCTATCATTCCAATGTGGGCAAGGAGATCGTCGGCATCGTCGAGATCATCCGCGCGCATTACCCCGACCCGACCGCCAAACCGGGCGAGCCCTGGGTGGTCGTGGACGTGAAGGCTGTCGAGCCGCTGCCCAAGCCGGTGACGATCGAGGCGGTGAAGGCCGAGCCCAAGCTGAAGGCCATGATGTTGATCAACAATTCGCGCCTGTCGGTACAGCCGGTGACGCCGGAGGAGTGGAAGACGGTGCGCAGGATGGGCGGGCTCTGACCCGCCGGGCGGTCTATTAAAACAGCCAGCGACGACGGCGAACCCCCGCCGAAAGTGCAACCCGTCCCGCCTTGTCCGCCGCCGCTCCCCCGCCGCATAATGGGTGCAACCACGCAGTACCATAAACGCCCGTGCGGACAGCCGGCGGGCCGGGGAGGAAGGTCTATGTCCGAAAAAATTTACGACGTTCCGGCCGAATGGAAAAAACACGCCTTCGCCGACGACGCGAAATACCAGGAGATGTATGCCCGCTCGATCAAGGACCCGAACGGGTTCTGGGCCGAGGAGGCCATGCGCATCGACTGGATCAAGCCGTTCAGCAAGGTCAAGAACACCTCCTTCGACACGCACAATGTCTCGATCAAATGGTTCGAGGACGGCACGCTCAACGCCTGCTACAACTGCGTCGACCGCCACTTAGCCAAGCGCGGCAACCAGACCGCCATCCTGTGGGAAGGCGACGACCCCAAGGTCGACAAGAAGCTGACCTACAAGGAGCTGCACGCCGAGGTCTGCAAGTTCGCCAACGTGCTCAAGGCGCGCGGCGTCAAGAAGGGCGACCGCGTCACCATCTACATGCCGATGATCGTGGAAGCGGCGATCTCCATGCTCGCCTGCGCCCGCATCGGCGCCATCCACTCGGTGGTGTTCGGTGGCTTCTCGCCGGATTCGCTCGCCGGCCGCATCACCGACTGCAAGTCCGACGTCGTCGTCACCGCCGATGAGGGCGTGCGCGGCGGCCGCAAGATTCCGCTGAAGGAGAACACCGACGCCGCCTGCGAGCGCGCCGGCGGCATGGTGAAGACCGTGATCGTGGTGCGCCACACCGGCGCAAAAGTGGCAATGAAAGACGGCCGCGACGTCTATTACGACGAGATTGCCAAGACCGTTTCCGCCGACTGTCCGTGCGAGGAAATGAGCGCGGAAGACCCGCTGTTCATCCTCTACACCTCCGGCTCGACCGGCAAGCCGAAGGGCGTGCTGCACACGACCGGCGGCTACATGGTCTACACCTCAATCACGCATCAATACGTGTTCGACTACCACGACGGCGACATCTACTGGTGCACCGCCGACGTCGGCTGGGTCACCGGCCACAGCTATATCGTCTACGGCCCGCTCGCCAACGGCGCCATCACCATGATGTTCGAGGGCGTGCCGAACTATCCCACGACCTCGCGCTTCTGGGAGGTGTGCGACAAGCACAAGGTTAACATCTGCTACACCGCGCCGACCGCCATCCGCGCGCTGATGCAGGGCGGCGACGATCCGGTGAAGAAGACCTCGCGCAAATCGCTCAAGCTGCTCGGCACCGTGGGCGAGCCGATCAATCCGGAAGCCTGGGAATGGTACTATCACGTGGTCGGCGAGGACCGCTGCCCAATCGTCGACACCTGGTGGCAGACCGAGACCGGCGGCATTCTCATCACGCCGCTGCCCGGCGCCACCAGGCTCAAGCCCGGCTCGGCGACGCGGCCGTTCTTCGGCGTCATTCCGGAGATCGTCGACGCGGAAGGCAATGCGCTCACCGGCGCCTGCTCCGGCAATCTGTGCATCGCCGACAGTTGGCCGGGCCAGATGCGCACGGTCTTCGGCGATCACGAACGCTTCGTGCAGACCTATTTCTCCACCTATATCGGCCGCTACTTCACCGGCGACGGCTGCCGCCGCGACGCTGACGGCTATTACTGGATCACCGGCCGCGTCGATGACGTCATCAACGTCGCCGGCCACCGCCTCGGCACCGCCGAGGTGGAGAGCGCCCTGGTCGCGCATGCCAAGGTATCGGAGGCCGCCGTGGTCGGCTATCCGCACGACGTCAAGGGCCAGGGCATCTACGCTTATGTGACGCTGATGGCCGGCGAGCAGCCAACCGAGGACCTGCGCAAGGAGCTGGTCGCTTGGGTGCGCAAGGAGATCGGCCCGATCGCCTCGCCGGATTTGATCCAGTTCGCGCCGTCGCTGCCGAAGACACGCTCGGGCAAGATCATGCGCCGAATCTTACGCAAGATCGCCGAGGACGAGTTCAAGAACCTGGGCGACGTGTCCACCTTGGCCGACCCGGCCGTGGTCGACGATCTGGTGCACAATCGGCAAAACAAGCGCGCCGGCGCCGGGGCGTAAGGGTCCCCGCTCCTTGCCTGCACCTGCCGGTCGTCATTCCGGGGCGCCCGCTGAAAGCGGGCGAACCCGGAATCCATAAACACCCGCTGGGATTATGGATTCCGGCGCGCGCTGGCGTGCGGCCGAAATGACGGCAAATTTTCATCGCCATTTACGTTAATTCTCGCTTTCCCACGGCGCGGCGCCGGCACGAATTATTATTCCGCCCGCATCAACCGATGTCTGGGATGTTGATTATGGCGCTGGTGCTGAGACGGACCGCACTGTTCGTCGTGTTCGTGCTGCTGTGGGTCTTGGTCGCCGTGGCGCTTGCGCGCGCGACCGCGCGCGAGGTGGTCGGCTTCAGCGGCTTTGCGCCGGGCACCATCGTCGTGGTCACCCACGAGCGGCATCTCTATTTCGTGCTCGGCGGCAATCGCGCGCTGCGCTTTCCGGTCGGCGTCGGCCGCGCCGGCATGCAGTGGACCGGCCGCGCGCGCGTCGAAGGCAAGTTCGTCTGGCCTGCCTGGGCGCCGCCAGATGACATCCGCCGCGAGAATCCGCGGCTGCCCAAGGTGATCCCCGGCGGCGCGCCGAACAATCCGATGGGCGCCGCGGCGCTGACGCTGCGCGGCGGCGTATATGCCATCCACGGCACCAACCGCCCGTCGTCGATCGGCCGCTTCGTCTCGCACGGCTGCATCCGCATGTACAACCACGATATCGACGCGCTGTTCGCGCTGGTGCAAGTCGGCACACCGGTGGTGGTCGAGCGATGAGGCGCATGACGGCGCCAGCCAAAAGGAAACCATCGCGCCGCACAGTGATGAAGAGCGTGCTCACTGGCGCGGTCTTGGCGCTGGCGCCGCGTGGCGCGGCGGCCGGCCAACTGGTTGCTTTCAACGGCTACCGCCCAGGCAGCATCGTCATCGTTACGCATGCGCGCGAGCTCTATTTCGTGCTCGGCCAGGGCCGCGCGATCCGCTATCCGGTCGGCGTCGGTCGCACCGGCATGGCCTGGCACGGCCGCGCCCATATCGCGCGCAAGGACCTGCATCCGGCCTGGGCGCCGCCGGAGGATATCTGGCGGCGTCACCCCAATATCCCCGAAGTGATTCCGGGCGGGCGCGCCGACAATCCGATGGGCGCCGCCGCCATGGGCCTCGATCGCGGCAATTACGGCATCCACGGCACCAACGACCCAAGCTCGGTCGGCCGCTTCGTCTCACATGGCTGCATCCGCATGTACAACAGCGACATCCTGGATCTCTATCGCCGCGTGCCGGTGGGAACCGAAGTGATCGTGCTGCGGTGACCTCAGGCGTCAATCCGGGACGCGCGCGAAGCGAGCGACCCCCGGAACCGTATGGCCTGCTTGTTTCGAAGGATTCCCGGACTTACCCGCACCAGCTCTGTCGCCGGCCGCCGCCATAGGCGCGCGCGTAGCCGCCCGCGAGCATCGCCGCCGAGACATCGGCAACCTCCGCGGTCGAGACATCTGCATCGACGCGGCCGCCATATTTGTCGTGGCTCACATGGAAGACGCCGACCGCGCCTTGCGCCAGAATGCGCGCGAGCGCCTCGCGCGCGTGGAGCGCGCGGCTGCGTTCCTCGGCGCAGCGCGCGTGCAACTCCGGCGCATCGATGCCGCGCAACCGCACCCGCGTGGTCACATCCATCCCCGGCCAGATGCGCACACGCGCTTCGAACGTGTCGCCGTCGATTACCCGCAGTACGTCGGCCGGCTGACCGATCGGCCGGCCGACGACCGTCGCCGCCGTAGCCGGCGCGGGCGCTGCCGCAAGCGGGCGGCCGCTATCCGCCGGAACAAGCACCATGCCGGCGGCAAGGCCGGCGGCGAAGGCGGCGAGCAGCGCACCACCGTGCGCCGACACGGGGAACGATCGCAGAGTCAGGAACATTGTCGTAGGCCTGGATCGCGGGACTGATTCGCCCCATAACAACCAAAAGTAGATAATAATAGTAAATACAATTTAGCAAGCATTCCCGGCCGGGGGCCAGGACCCACCGCGCGGTTGCTAAGGCTGTGAATCCCTTGCCGCATTGTTCGGATTTTTCGCGACCTGGACACAATTCTTGGCAAAGACTGACGTCATGGCGCGTCCGCGCAGCTCCCCCCAGCCGGAAGTTCCCGGCCTCGCCGCCCGCAGGATCGCGGTCGACATCGTCGACGGCGTTCTGCGCCGCCGCATCCCGCTCGATGAGCAGCTCGCCGGTAAGAGCGCGCATCCGGGCCTGCCGATGCTCGCCGACCGCGACCGCGCGCTGATGCGCCGCCTGACCGCCACCGCGCTGCGCCGGCTGGGGACGCTGCGTCACGTGCTCGCCGATTTCCTCGAGCGCGGCTTCCCGGCCGACGCGCCGCGGGCGGAGACCATCCTGCTGGTGGGCGCCGCGCAGATCCTCTGGCTCGACGTACCCGATCACGCCGCGGTCGATCTCAGCGTTCGTCTGGCGCAGGCCGACCGCCGCGCCGCCCGCTATGCCGGCTTGGTCAATGCGGTGCTGCGCCGGGTGGCGCAGAATCGCGAGAGCCTCGCCGTTGCCGACGGCACCCGCGATACCCCCGACTGGCTGCTTACCCGCTGGCGCGCGCACTACGGCGAGGAGGCCGCGCGCGCGATCGCCGAAGCCAATGGGCACGAGCCGGCGCTCGATCTCACCGTCAAGGCCGACGCGGCGGGCTGGGCCGAGCATCTGCGCGGCCGCGTGCTCTCGACCGGTTCGGTGCGCACCCTGGCGCAGGGCGCCATCACGCTGCTGCCCGGCTTTACCGAAGGCGCCTGGTGGGTGCAGGACGCCGCCGCCGCGCTGCCGGCGCGGCTTTTCGGCGACGTGCAGGGCCTTGCCGTCGCCGACCTGTGCGCGGCACCCGGCGGTAAAACCGCCCAGCTTGCCCATGCCGGCGCGCGGGTGACCGCGGTCGACCGCTCGGCCGCGCGTCTTGCCCGCGTCGCCGAAAACTTGAGCCGTCTGAAGCTCGCGGCCGAAACCGTCGCAGCCGATGCGCTGGAATGGCAGGGCGGACCGTTCGATGCGGTGCTGCTCGATGCGCCCTGTTCCTCCACCGGCACCATCCGCCGCCATCCCGATGTGCCCTGGCTGAAGAGCGAGGCCGACCTTGCCGTGCTCACCTCGCTGCAGCAGCGGCTGCTCGATCATGCGGCGACGTTGCTCAAACCGGGCGGCCGCCTGGTCTATTGCGTCTGCTCGCTGGAGCCGGAGGAGGGCGAGCGGCAAATCGCCGATCTGCTGACGCGTGACCCGCACCTTTCCCGGGTTCCATTGACGCCGGCGGAGGTATGCGGGCGCGCCGAATTCATCACCGCCGACGGCGATCTGCGCACGCTGCCGCTACATTTGCCCGACCCCGATCCGCGCTGGGGCGGGCTCGATGGCTTCTACGCGGCGCGGCTCATGCGCAGTGAAAGCTAAGCCCGCCGCGCGCGCAGCGCAGAAAAGGTCTAATTCCCGGACTGCAAACGCATATTGGCCCTGCCCCGCCCCTTCGCTATCGTGCGAATCGCGGCGCTCGTCGGGATGCGCCAGGGGACGAATAACGGCATGATGCGGGTTTCGCTCGCGGAGCGGTTCGGGCTCTCCGTGCTCATCGGGCGCCGCGCGTACCGCAGCCTGCTCGGTGCCGTCCACGCGCACCCGCTCACGCGCTGGCGCTTCGGCTCGGCCAAGACCGACCGCATCGTGATAGCGCCGCAAGACCTGCGCACCGCCGATGCCACGCGCGCGAGCGAGATTTACGCCGGGCGCTTTGCCTTCGCCGGCAAGGTGGTGATCGCCGACCGCCGTTCACCCTTCGACATCGCGCCGCCCTCCGACGAATGGGCGCGCGAATTGTTGAGCTTCTCCTGGCTGCGCCATCTACGCGCCGGCGATTCCGCCATCACCCGCGCCAATGCGCGGTCGCTGATCGATGAATGGATCAATCTGCAAGGCGGCTGGCATCCGCTTGGCTGGCGCTCCGACATTCTCTCGCGCCGCATCCTGTGCTGGCTGTCGCAGTCCCCGTTCCTCTTGGAGGATGCCGATGCGCGCTTCTATCGCCGCTTCATCCGCAGCCTGACGCGGCAGGTGCGCTATCTGCGCCGCACGCTCAACGAATCGCGCGACGGCCTGCCGCGCTTGCAGGCGGTGATGGCCCTCACCTCGGCTTCACTGTGCATCCAAGGCCTCTCCGGGGCTTTGCGCGGCCATGGGCGCCGGCTGGTCGAGGAATTGAGCGCGCAGATCCTGCCCGACGGTGGCCACATCAGCCGCAATCCCGGCACACTGATCGAGCTGCTCGCCGATCTCCTGCCGCTGCGGCAATTGTTCTCCGCCCGCCAGTTGCAGCCGCCGGCCGCGCTCAACAATGCCATCGACCGCATGATGCCGATGCTGCGCTTCTTCCGTCATGCCGACGGCAATTTCGCGCAGTTCAACGGCATGGGACCGACGCCGGTCGATCTGCTCGCCACCGTGCTCGCCTATGACGACGCGCGCGGCACGCCGGTGGCGAACGCGCCGCATTCCGGCTATCAGCGCCTGGAGGCCGACGACACAGCGCTGATCATGGACACCGGCCGCCCGCCGCCGGTCAATGTGAGCCAACAGGCGCATGCCGGCTGCCTCGCCTTCGAGATGTCGTGGCGCACGCAGCGGCTGATCGTCAATTGCGGCCTGCCGGCGGTCAACCGCGAGAACTGGCGGCAGGTCGCGCGCGCCACCGCCGCGCATTCCACCGTCACCTTCAACGACAAGTCGTCCTGCCGGTTTCTCGAGTCGGGCTCCTTCCGCAAGCTCCTGTTCGGCGTGCCGATCATCAGCGGGCCGCACACGGTGACAGTCGAGCGCGGCGTGCAGGACGGCGAATGGCTGCGTGCCGCCCATGACGGCTATGCACCGGATTTCGGCGTGGTCCATTCGCGCGCCTTGCGCCTGGCGTCCGACGGACGCTCGCTCGACGGCGAGGACTCATTCCTCGGCGTTGACGGCCGCGCCCTGCCGACGCGCGCCGACGACGAATACGCCATCCGTTTCCATCTGCATCCGGCGGTGAAGGCGAGCCGGCTCGCCGACGGCTATGGCGTGTTGCTGCTGCTGCCCGACCGCGAGCTGTGGAGCTTCAACACCTTTGGCGACCCGGTGGAGATCGAGGAAAGCGTATTCTTGGCGGGGTCCGACGGGCCGCGCCGCGCCGTGCAGATCGTGATCTACGGCCATGCCCGGAATCGGCCGAAAGTACGCTGGTGCTTCCGTCACGCCCCGCCGGCCGCCCCGACCCCGACCCGGGCGGCGGAAGAGCCGGAATTGCCGTTGTAGGCCTGCTCTCATTGGGCGCCCACCGCCGGCTAGGCGAAAGCGGACAAGCCCGGAATCCATATGCCGCAGCGGGAGTTATGCATTCCGGCTGCGCCCGCGGGTGCGCGCGCCCGGGCGTGACGGCGTTTGTGCTTGTGGATGCGCAAGGCAGTTATCGCCCTGCCGCATACACCTCCGCCCGCTTCCTGTGCTAACTCGCGCTCATGCCCAGTCATCCTCGCCGCATCAGCCGTGCCCTGCTCTCGGTTTCCGACAAGAACGGGCTCGTCAGCTTCGCCAGAGAGCTCGCCAATTACGACGTCGAGCTCGTTTCCACCGGCGGCACCGCCAAGGCACTGAAGGAGGCCGGCCTTGCCGTCATCGACGTTTCCGAGGTTACCGGCTTTCCCGAGATGATGGACGGCCGCGTGAAGACGCTGCACCCCAAGGTGCATGGCGGCCTGTTGGCGATCCGCGGCAACACGGAGCACGCCGCAGCCCTCGCGGCGCATCACATCAAGCCGATCGATCTCTTGGTGGTCAATCTCTATCCGTTCGAGGCGACGGTCGAGAAGGGCGCCGAATTCGAGGACTGCATCGAGAATATCGACATTGGCGGGCCGGCGATGATCCGCGCCGCCGCCAAGAACCATCATGACGTCACCGTCGTTGTCGAGCCGGTGGACTACGAGAAGGTCCTCGACGAATTGGCCATGCACAGCGGCATGACCACGCTCGAGCTGCGCAAATCGCTTGCCGCCAAGGCCTATGCGCGCACCGCCGCATACGACGCGGCGATATCCAACTGGTTTGCCGACACACTGCATGAGGCCGCGCCCGACTACCGGGCCTTCGGCGGCCAGCTGATCCAGTCGCTGCGCTATGGCGAGAACCCGCACCAGAGCGCCGCTTTCTACCGCGCGCCGGTCAAGCGCCTGGGCGTCGCCACCGCGCGCCAGGTGCAGGGCAAGGAGCTCTCCTACAACAACATCAACGACACCGACGCGGCCTATGAATGCGTCGCCGAGTTCGACCCCAAGCGCGGCTCTGCCTGCGTCATCGTCAAGCACGCCAATCCGTGCGGCGTGGCGGAAGGCGGAAGCCTCATCGAAGCCTACCGCAAGGCGCTCGCCTGCAATTCGACGTCCGCCTTTGGCGGCATCGTCGCGCTCAACCGCCCGCTCGATGCCGAGGCGGCCAAGGCCATCACCGAGATCTTCACCGAGGTGATTATCGCGCCCGACGCCAGCGAAGACGCGATCGCCATCGTCGCGGGCAAGAAGAACCTGCGCCTGCTGCTCGCCGGCGGCCTGCCCGATCCGCGCGCCGCTGGATTGACGGCGAAGACCGTGGCCGGCGGCTTCCTGGTGCAGTCGCGCGACAATGCGGTGGTCGACGTGATGCAGCTCAAGACCGTCACCAAGCGCGCGCCGAGCGAAGCGGAGCTTGCCGATCTGCGTTTCGCCTTCCGCGTCGCCAAGCACGTGAAGTCGAACACCATCGTCTATGCCAAGGACGGCGCCACCGTCGGCATCGGCGCCGGACAGATGAGCCGCGTCGATGCGGCGCGCATCGCCGCGCGCAAGGCCGAGGACGCGGCGCGCGAATTGAAGCTTGCCGAACCGCTGACCAAGGGCTCTGTGGTCGCCTCCGATGCGTTCTTCCCGTTCCCGGATGGATTACTGGTGGCGATCGAAGCCGGCGCCACCGCGGTGATCCAGCCCGGCGGCTCGATGCGCGACGCCGATGTGATCAAGGCGGCGGACGAGCACAACGTCGCCATGGTGTTCACCGGGACGAGGCATTTTCGGCATTAGCGGAGCGTTTGCTCCCGAGCCACAAATGCTGCGTCATGCCCGGGCTTGACCCGGGCATCCATGATGCATTTCACCGCGTGATATCCGTATAGAGATCGCGCGATTGCGGATTGGCACCAATGATTAGATTGAGCTTCCGCCGCGAGGCCAATGTTTGATGTTCTTCTCACGTTGGGTCGCGTTGTTCGGATCGTCGTATTGCTCGAAATAAACGAGCTGCTTTAATGCATATCGCTTGGTGAAGCCGGGCACCGCGCCTTCACGATGCTCGTAGACACGGCGAACCAAACCATTGGTCACGCCGACATAGAGCGCTCCACGCGGCTTGTTCGTTAGGATATACACAAAGTAGTCTGCCAAATCGCGGGACGGCATCATGGATTGCCGGGACAAGCCCGGCAATGACCGTGTGGAGAGCGGCGCGAAAGACTACTCCCGCGCCAGATCCCCCAGCAAACTCGCCGCCACCGTCAGCTTCGACAGCGTCAGCCCCGAGCCGGCGATCTCGTGGATCGCCGCGCGGATGCGCTCGACTTCCATCTTGCGCGGCTTGACCCATTCCTCCACCGCGCCGGCACCGGAGGCGCCATTGCCGACCATGGCCGCGGTCAACCGCCGCTCCGCGTCTCCAATCGAATCGAGCGCGCGGTCGAGCGCCAGCCGGTCGAAGTAATCGGCTACTGCGATACCGCTCGCCGCATGGATGACGCGGTCGAGCTGGAAGAAGCTTTCGGTGGCGAAATAGGTCGCCGCCACCTCGGCGATCGGCTTCTGCGAACGGTCGGCGACCGAGACGATGTCGGGCGCCGCCTTGAGCGCGCCGAGATTGGCAAGCCGCAGCGCCAGCGCCTCCGGCACGCCCTCTCTCGCAAGCTGCGCCGCGTGCGCGTCGCGCTCGGCGGCGGTCGCCTTTGAGAGCACAGTGCCGAGCCCAGCTTCCACCTGCGCGATGCCGTCGCGATAATGGCCGATGATCGCGTCCAACCCTTGCGTCAGATCGACGTTGCGCAGGAACCAGACCAGCCGGTCGAGCAGCAGGTCCTGCGCGGCGGCATAAAGCGATAGCTGCAGGTCGCCGCCGACCTTGTTGTCGAGCGCATCGATCTCGCCGTTAAGCGCGCCGAGCTCGTAGCTGTTGCGTACCGCGGCGAATGCCGCCGCAATCGCCGCCACCGACGCACCGGTCTGGTCGGTGATACGCGCGATCAGCGTGATGCCGCCGCGGTTGATCATGGAATTGGTGAGCTGGGTGGCGATGATCTCGCGCCGCAGGCGATGCGCGTGCAGCGCCTCGTCGAAGCGCTCCGACATCACCTTGGGGAAATAAAGCTCGAGCTCGCGCCCGAGATAGGGATCGTCCGGCACGTCCGATTCCAGCAGATCGTGGTAGAGCGCGAGCTTGGCATAGGCGAGCAGCACGGCGAGCTCCGGGCGCGTCAGCGCCTGGTTGCGCTTACGCCGCTCGGCGAGCGTCATGTCGTCGGGCAGGAATTCGACGCCGCGATCGAGGCCGGCGTGGCTTTCCAGCGCCTGCATCAGCCGCTGCTGGAAGCCCAGGTCCTCCAGCGCGCGCCGCTGCGCCAGCGACAGGGTCAGCGTCTGCCGGTAATTGTTGCGCAGCACCAGATGCGCCACCTCGTCGGTCATCTCGGCGAGCAGCGTATTGCGCGCCGGAAGCGCCAACGCGCCCGAGCGCAGCAGCGGACTCAACGCAATCTTGATATTGACCTCGACATCGGAGGTGTTGACGCCGGCGGAATTGTCGATGGCGTCGGTGTTGAGGCAGATGCCGCGCAGCGCCGCCTCCACGCGGCCGCGCTGGGTCATGCCGAGATTGGCGCCCTCGCCCACCACCTTGCAGTTCAGATCGGCGCCCGTGACACGGATGGGATCGTTGGCGCGGTCGCCCACCGCCTCATCCGTTTCGGTCGAGGCGCGCACATAGGTGCCGATGCCGCCGAACCAGAGCAGGTCGACCTTGGCCTTGAGGATCGCCCGCATCAGCGCCTGCGGCGTCACGCTCGCTCCGACGCCGAACAGCGCCTGCGCCTGCGCGCTCAGATGGATTTCTTTGGCACGGCGCGAATAGACGCCGCCGCCTGGTGAAATCCGGCTCCTGTCGTAGTCCTGCCAGCTCGAGCGCGGCAGGTCGAACAGCCGCTTGCGCTCGGCGAGGCTCGCCTGCGGGTCGGGATCCGGATCGATGAAGATGTCGCGGTGGTCGAACGCCGCCAAGAGCCTGATGGTGTCCTCGCGCAGCATGCCGTTGCCGAACACGTCGCCCGACATGTCGCCGACGCCGACCACGCTGAACGGCGTTTCGTGGATGTTGACGTCCATCTCGCGGAAATGCCGCTTCACCGACTCCCAGGCGCCGCGCGCGGTGATGCCCATGGCCTTATGGTCGTAGCCGGCCGAGCCGCCGGAGGCGAAGGCATCGCCCAGCCAGTAATCATGCGCGAGCGAGATCTCGTTGGCGGTGTCGGAGAAACTGGCGGTGCCCTTGTCGGCGGCGACCACGAGATAAGGATCGTCGCCCTCATAGCGCACCACGTCCGGCGGCGGAATGATGGCGCCGTCCGGCCCGATATTGTCGGTGATATCGAGCAGCGTCGAAATGAACAGCTTGTACGTGGCGATGCCCTCCGCCTGGACCACGTCGCGGCTGGCGCCCTTCGGCGTCAGCTTGGGCACGAAGCCGCCCTTGGCGCCGACCGGCACGATCACCGCGTTCTTCACCTGCTGCGCCTTCACCAGGCCGAGCACCTCGGTGCGGAAATCCTGCGGCCGGTCCGACCAGCGGATGCCGCCGCGCGCCACCTTGCCGAAGCGCAGGTGCACGCCTTCCACGCGCGGCGAATAGACGAAAATCTCGTACAGCGGGCGCGGCAGCGGCAGGTCGGTGATCTTGCCGCTTTCGAACTTGATGGCGATCAGCGGCTTGGGCAGGCCGTCGGCGCCGAGCTGGTAGAAATTGGTGCGCAGCGCCGACTGCACGGCATTGACGAAGTGGCGCAGGATGCGGTCCTCGTCCAGGCTGTCGACCGTCTCCAGCGCCGTCTCGATGCGCGCGGCGATCTCGCGCTGGCGCGCCTCGCGCGTCGCCGCATTCTCCTTCGTCATTCCGGGACGCTCCGAAGGGGCGGACCCGGAATCCAGAGGCGCATTCCGAGCTTCATTCTGGATTCCGGGTTCGCCGCCTGCGGCGGCGCCCCGGAATGACTCGGCAAACGGATCGAAGCGCGCATGGAACAGCGCCACGATGTCGGCGGCGATACCGGCATGGTGATTGAGCGTCGCCCACATGTAGTCCTGCGAGAACGGCACGCGGATCTGCCGCAGATAGCGCGACAGCGTGCGGATCAGCGCCACGTCGCGCCAGGCGAGGCCGGCGGCGAGGGTGAGCGTGTTGTAGCCGTCGTTTTCGGCGGCGCCGCGCATCACCATGAGGAAGGCGGTCTCGAGCTGGCTCTTCAGCGCCTTCAGGTCGATCGCGCCGCCCTCGCGGTCCTGCAGCAGCATGTCGTGCAGCCAGAAGCGGGCCTCGCCCTGCGGCGTGACGCGGTAGGTGCGCTCGTCCACCACCTTGAAGCCCATGTTCTCCAACACCGGCACGCGCTCCGACAGCGGCAGCGGCCGGCCGAAGCTCCAGACCTTCAGGCTGACGCTCTTCTGGTCTTCCGGGTCACGATGGACGAGCTCGACCGTCAGCGGGCGCTCTGCGGTGAGCGTCTCGATGGTGCGCACGTCGTGGGCGGCCACGTGCGGGGAATAGAAATCCTGGAAGCCGCGCGAAAACGCCGTGCTGTAGCGGTCGAACAAAGCGTGCGTCTCGTCCAGCGGATGGCGTTCGGCGAGCGCAACGGCAAATCCGTCGTTCCAGGTGCGGATGATGCTCTCGACCTCGCGCTCGAGCGCCGCGCGCGCGACCTGCGGCGCCGGCCCGTTGGAACGGCCGATGATGAAATGCACGCGCACCAGCGGCCCTTCCGGGAAGAACGGGTAGAAGGCCGAGACATGGCCGCCGAAGGTGCGCGCCAGGTAGTCGCCGATCTGCTGGCGGATGGCGCTGTCGTAGCGGTCGCGCGGCACATAGACGAGCGCCGACACGAACCGATCGAAGCGGTCATGCCGCACCAGCACGCGCACGCGCGGATGCTCTTCGAGCTGCATGATGGCGAGCGCGAAATGGAACAGCGTGTCCTCGTCGACCTGGAACAATTCGTCGCGCGGATAATGCTCCAGCACATTGGCGAGCGCCTTGCCGGAATGGCTGTCGGACGAGAAGCCGGCGCGCCGCTCGATCGCGGCGATCTTGCGGCGCAGATAGGGGATGGCGTGCGCCGCGCGGGTATAGGCGGTTGAGGTAAACAACCCGACGAAGCGCTGCTCGCCGGTGAGATTGCCGGCGGCGTCGAACCGCTTGACCCCGATATAGTCGAGATAGACGCGCCGATGCACGCGGGCTTGCACATTGGCCTTGGCGATGATCAGCGGCCGCGGCTCGCGCAGGAAGGCCATGATTTCCGGCGTCATGTCCATGAGCTCGCCGCCACGCCGCAGCACACGCACCTCGGGCGAGCGCATGACGCCGAGCGCGGTGGAGAAATCCGGCCTCGGCGTGCCGTTTTCGCAGCTATAGTCGCGCATGCCGAGGAATGTGAAATTGTCGGCGCGCAGCCATTGCAGGAACTGGATCGCCTCGGCGATCTCGTCGACCGGCAGCGGCGGCGGATTGAGCTCGAGATCGGCGACGATATTGTCGATCCGCTCCAGCATCGGCCGCCAGTCGTTGACCGCCTGCCGCACTTCGCCGAGCACCGAATCGAGCGCGCGCACGATCTCCAGGCGCGCCTCCGCGTCGGCGATCGGCGCGAGGTGCACGTGGATGAAGCTTTCGCGCGCATGGCCGGCGGCATCCGGCGCGCCGAGCGTGACCAGCTTGCCGTCGACGCGGGTCACGCCGAACACCGGATGCGCCACCAGGAGCACGTCGAGCTTGCGCTCGGCGAGCTCTCCCATCACCGAATCGACCAGGAACGGCATGTCGTCGTTGACAAGCTCGATCACGGTGACGCTGTCGCGCCCACGGCCGGCGAGCGTCAGCGTCTCGCAGCGCGTCTTCGGCACGCCCGGCGTATGCTCGGTAAGGTAATCCCAGGCCCGCTCGGCGAGCTGCGCCAGGTCGCTGGCGCTATAGCGCGCGACGTCCTCCGGCACCGCCCGCGCGTAGAGCGCGGCCGGAAAATCGGCGGGGACGTCCGGGCGGCGGCCGTGCAGCATCTCGCCCGCCTCGATCAGGATGGCATGGGCGGCGCTGTCTTCCGCGCTGGAGGTCAGCTCGACGGCCATGGCGTCCTCCGGATTATTTTTGATTCGCTTGCGGGCGGCAGTGTTCACCTGCCGGCAAGCGCGGTCGAGAGCAACACACCAAATGGTGACGCGACCGTGACGCATGGCTCGGGCCCGTCGGCCAACCCGGTGCCGGCAAATAACATTCTGATTAAATTAGGAAAAACAGGCCGGGCGGCGCGTATCGCACGGTCCCAGAACATTGTAGGCTCGCCCACCGAAAAGGACGAGCAAGGGGACGGAAATGCCCAGCAAGACCGCGAAAACCGCCGGCAAACCGGCGGCAGCGCTGCGCGCCGTCAAGGGCGGCAAACCGGCCGTGGCGGTGAAGCCCGCGAGTTCCGGCGCCGACGACGCGCCGGTGATCGCGCTCAATCTGCCGGCGCCGACGCTGTCGCCGGCGATGAGCGCCTACTTCCAGAAATGCCAGGACAAGCTCGGGTTCGTGCCCAATGTGCTGGCAGCTTACGCCTTCGACAACACCAAGCTCGAAACCTTCGTCGCCATGTACAACGACCTGATGCTAGGCGAGAGCGGCTTGTCGAAGCTCGAGCGGGAGATGATCGCGGTCGCGGTGTCGTCACAGAACCGCTGCTATTATTGCCTGACCGCGCATGGCGCGGCGGTGCGGCAGTACTCCGGCAATCCGCTGCTCGGCGAACAGATGGTGATGAACTATCGCGCCGCGCGCCTGAGCAAGCGCCAGCGCGCCATGCTCGACTTCGCGGTGAAGCTCACCGCGCAGCCGGCCAATGTCGAGGAGGCGGATCGCGAGCGGCTGCGCCGCGCCGGCTTCTCCGACCGCGACATCTGGGACATTGCGGCGGTGGTCGGCTTCTTCAACATGTCGAACCGCGTGGCGAGCGCCACCGACATGCGGCCGAATGCCGTCTATCACGGGCAGGCGAGATGAATGCCGTCGCCCCCGCGAAAGCGGGGACCCAGTAACCCCTGTTGTTCCGGATCGTGACCGCCGGGGTTACTGGGTCCCGGCTCGCGCGCCCTGCGGGCGCTTGGCCGGGACGACGGCGGAGTGATACGTCATTGACATGAAACGTTCCGCCGCTCTCATCCCCGTCGCTTTCGCGCTGCTCTTCGCCGCCCTCGCCCACGCGCAGGAGGCGCCCGAACGGCAAGCGCCGACGATCCCTCCGGCGCAGAGCGTCACCGCGCATCACGCCATGGTGGTGGCACAGGAGAGTCGCGCCGCCCGCATCGGCATCACCGTACTCGACCGCGGCGGCAATGCGGTCGATGCCGCCGTGGCGGTCGGCTTCGCGCTGGCGGTCACTTATCCGCGCGCCGGCAATCTCGGCGGCGGCGGTTTCATGGTCATCCATCTCGCCAAGGACAACCGCGACATCGCCATCGATTACCGCGAGACCGCGCCGGCTGCCGCCACGCCGACCATGTTTCTCGACGCGCAAGGCCGTCCCGACCCGCATAAGTCGCGCGATAGCGGGCTTGCGGTCGGCGTGCCGGGCACCGTGGCGGGTCTCGCGCTGGCGGAAAAGAAATACGGTTCGGGCAAACTCTCGCTCGCCGAGCTGATCGCGCCGGCGATCGAGCTCGCGCAGAACGGATTCCCGGTCGAGGACGATCTCGGCGATTCGCTGCCGGCGGCGAAAGATCGCCTGGCGCGCTGGCCGTCATCGGCGTCGATCTTCCTCAATGGCGACCGCGTGCTGGCGCAAGGCGACCGGCTGATCCAGCTCGACCTCGCCGACACCTTGCAGGCGATCGCCACCGACGGGCCGCGCGCCTTCTACACCGGACGCATCGCCGCGGCGATTGCGGACGCCGTGGAGCAGGCCGGCGGCATCATGACCAAGCAGGATCTCGCCAACTACAAGGCGGTGGAGCGGCCGGTGGTGCGCGGCACCTATCGCGGCTACGACGTCGTCTCCATGCCGCCGCCGTCGTCGGGCGGCCTGTGCCTGATCGAGATGCTCAACATCCTGGAAGGCTACAAGCTCGGCGCGCTGCCGCGCGAAGAGGCCTTGCATGACGAGATCGAGGCGATGAAGCGCGCCTATGCCGACCGCGCCTATTTCATGGGCGATCCCGATTTCGTGAAAATTCCCGCCGCCGGCCTCATCTCCAAGCATTACGCGGCAACGCTGCGCGCCGAGATCGGCAAGCGCGCGACGCCCGCCGCCGACATCCGCCCCGGCGCGCCGACCACCGCGGAAGGGCGCAACACCACGCATTTTTCCATCGTCGACCGCGACGGCAATGCGGTGTCGAACACCTATACGCTCAACTTCTCCTACGGCCTCGGCCTCGTCGCCGACGGCACCGGCGTGCTGCTCAACAACGAGCTCGACGATTTCAACGCCAAGCCGGGCGCGCGCAACGCCTATGGCCTCACCGGCTTCGGCAAGAACCTGCCGGGCCCGAACAAGCGCCCGCTTTCCTCGATGACGCCGACCATCGTGTTGAAGGACGGCAAGCCGTTCCTCATCACTGGTTCGCCCGGCGGCAGCCGCATCATCACTGCGGTGCTGCAAGTCATCACCAACGTGATCGATTTCGGCATGCCGATCGATCAGGCGGTGACGGCGCCGCGCCTGCACAATCAGTGGGAGCCGGACAAGACCTTCGTCGAGCCGGGCTTTGCCCCGGCGGTGCTCGATGCCTTGCGCGCGCGCGGCCACATCATCGTTCCGACCGCGCCGCATACCGAGGCGAACTCCATCCTGGTGACGCCGGACGGCTATGTCGGCGCCGCCGACCGCCGCACCCGCGGCTCGCTGGCGGCGGGGTATTGAGCGTGAGCGATTCGGTCGAACGTGTGCGCGCGGCGCTTCTCGCCGCCGGCCATCCCGACACCGTGATGATGTTTCCCGAGGGCACGCGCACGGCGCAGGACGCGGCCAATGCCGTCGGCTGCACGGTGGCGCAGATCGCCAAGTCGATCGTGCTGCGCGCCGGCGAGCAGGTGGTGCTGGTCATCGCCTCCGGCGCCAATCGCGTCGATACCGCCAAGGTTGCCGCGATCCTCGGCCAACCGGCAAAGCCCGCCGACGGTCGTTGGGTGCGCGACAATACCGGCTTCGCCATCGGCGGCGTGGCGCCGGTCGGCCATGCCGTGCCGCCGCGCATCTTCATCGATGCCGACCTGATGGCGCTCGATCCCGTCTGGGCCGCGGCCGGCTCACCGCGCCATGTCTTCCGCACCACGCCGACGGAACTTATGCGCATGACGGGCGGCCGCGTGAGCGACGTGAAGGAAGGCTGAGCGGGCGACGACAATTAAGGCGATCACAATATCGTCAGACCTGCGCTTGCACCGCGCCGGGAACCGCCGCGGCCGCGCCATGGGCACAAATTCGCCACGCTGAACTTTCTCGCCAATACAGCGTTTTAAGCCAGCGGCCGGCGGCACGCCGCGATCGTCAGCGAAATAGAAAGTATTGGGGGCACCATGCGTGGCGCGTCATCGTCTCAAATTGCGACAGGGTCTCGAATTGCGACAGGGCTCGCCGCCCTGGTGCTGTGCACGTCAATGGCCACCGCGCCGGCGCACAGCCAAAGCGCACGGCAATTCTGGCGCAATGAGTATCAGCGCCAGCACGACGATTATCAGGCCGCGCCGGGTTATTACCGCAACGACGGCTATGGCAATCGTGGCTATGACAACGGCTACGGCTCCTGGGGCGGGCGCAATTGGGGTTACCAGGCCCCCTACTACGGCCCCGAACAGGACCAGACCGCGACCCCCCGCTATGCCAATCCGCCGCATGTCGAGGTCAGCAGTCCGAAGTATTACGATTACCAGCCCGACCATTTGCAGGCGATGACGTCCGAAAAACTGTGTCAGACGCGCGTCGCCGCCAACGCGCCGGCGGCGCCAATTCCCGGCGCCGCGCCGGCGGCCCCGCCGGCGGCGCTGCCCGGGACGGTCCCGACCGCACCCGCGCTCGCCGCCGATTCCTTTGCCAAAGCCTGCGCGCTGTCGCCGACGATGACGCTGCGCGTGCTGCCGCAAGTGGGCAAGGCGCTCACCGACTATTATTCGGCGCATCAGCAGTTCATCTGGTCGTCGGACGGCGAGGTGAACGCGCGCGCGCGGCAGGCGATGAAGGCGCTCGCCGACAGCGGCCGCTACGGCCTGGTGCCGGCCGATTATCAGGTCGCGCTGCCGCCGCAGGGCGACGGGACCAAGCCGCTGCCGCAGGACTTGCTGCATTTCGATCTGGCGCTCTCGGCCAAGGTGCTCACCTATGTGCTCGACGCCACGCGCGGCCGCGTCGATGCCAACCGCATCTCCGGCTACCACGATATCGTGCGCAAAAAGCCGGACTTGGTGGCGGCTCTGGGCGCGGTGGCGCAGTCCGACGATGTCGCCGCCTATCTGGCGCAGCGCAATCCCGACAATGCGCCGTTCCGCGCCATGGTCGCCGCGCTGCAAAAGCTGCGCGCCGATACACCGCGCGAGCCGGTGCACTTCGCCGCGGATATGGTGATCCGTCCCGGCGATTCCAGCCCGGCGCTCATCGATGTGATGACGGCGCTGCGCCGGCACGCCTCGCCCGAACTCAAGCGCCAATTTGCCGACACGCTCGCCGGCAGCACACCCAAGACCTACAGCGGCAAGCTGGTCGATCTGGTGCGCGCCTTTCAGCAGGCGCACAACCTCTCCGACGACGGCGTCGTGGGACCGAAGACCATTGCCGCCATGACCGACGACACGGCGGCGGACAAGATCGAGAAGCTGCGGCTGGCCATGGAGCGCATGCGCTGGCTGCCGCGCAAGCTCGGCAAGGAATATGTCTTCCTCAACGAGCCGGCTTATCAAGTCACCTATGTCGAGTCTGACGGGCAGCGGCTCACCATGCCGGTGGTCGTCGGCAAGACGTCGCGTCAGACCTATTTCTTCACCGACAAGATCGAAGCGGTCGAATTCAATCCTTACTGGGATGTGCCGCGCTCGATCGTCATCAATGAGATGCTGCCGCATCTCTATCGCGATCCGTCTTATCTCGATCGTCACGGCTATCAAGTGATCAATGCGCGCGGCCGCCAGGTGTCTTCGGCCTCGGTCGATTGGGCGGCCTACGCCCGCAACAAGGTGTCGGTGGAGGTGCGCCAGCCGCCGGGGCCGCGCAACGCGCTGGGCCGGCTCAAGATCAAGTTTCCCAACAAACACGCCATCTACATGCACGACACGCCGGAGAAGCAGCTCTTCGCGCACGCGCAGCGCGCCTTCAGCCACGGCTGCGTGCGTCTGAAACAGCCGCGCGTGATGGCGGCGGCGCTGCTCGGCAAGCCGGTGAGCTATGTCGATCGGCGTATCGCCGCGGGCGACAACGATGTCGACCCGATCAGCGCCGACATCCCCGTCTATCTCACCTATTTCACCGCCTGGCCGGATGCCGACGGCGCCATGCGTTATTACGCCGACATCTACGACCGCGACACGCATCTGGCGGACGCGCTGAAGAAGACGGAACAGGCGCGGCGTGACAGTCACTGAATGTCGCGTGTGGCGTCAGCTCGCTGATGCTCTGCGGCTGAGTGGCACATTCGCGGGGTCCACTGGAACGCTGAGGGCGGACAGACGTTGGGTGAGGCACGCGATGCTGCATGCCGACTTTGGATGCGCGTGTTGAGGAAGTCGGATTGCAAATCGCATCGCAAATCACATCACAAGGAGGCGACGGATGATCAATAAAGTTCTGGCTTTTGGCGCATTGAGCGCGATCCTTGCGGTTCCTGCGGTTTCGCAGGCCGCCCCGATGGATAAGTCGAATACCGAAATGCAGCAGCATCAATCGATGCCGGCCGCCAAAGGCGCGATGGACAACAACATGACGAACGGATCCGCCGACGCGAACAGGTCGTCGATGGATAAGAACAGCGGCTCCATGCAGGCCGTGCAGCGTCCCGGCTTCATGCAGGAGCAGGGTGCCGGCGAGTGGCGGGCGTCCAAGCTGATCGGCGCCAGTGTCACCGGTCCCGACAACAAGTCGATCGGCGACATCAACGAGATCATTTTCGGCCGCGATGGCGAACTCAAAGCCGTGGTGATCGGCGTCGGCGGCTTCCTCGGCATGGGCGAGAAGAATGTGGCCGTTCCGTTTGACGCGCTCACCGTGGCGCGCAAGCCGGATTCGGACGCGATCGAAAAGGTCACCGTGACCTACACCAAGGACCAGCTCAAGAATGCGCCGAAGTTCGCCTACTATGATGGGGAGCGCTCGACCCGCTCGACGACGACGGGCATGAAGCCGGTCGGCTCGCCGCCGGTCGGCACCGCGCAGCCGCCGTCGAAGTAAGCGCGCTTATCCTGATCCTGGTCTGACCAGGTTCCCGGCGTCCGGTCGAAAGACCGGGCGTCGGTTCTTTTTGGGGCGTCCGACATGTCGTGGAAGAAATATCGCTTGAAAAAAGCGACGCCAATTTTGGAGCGGGCGAAGGGATTCGAACCCTCGACCCCGACCTTGGCAAGGTCGTGCTCTACCCCTGAGCTACACCCGCATCCTGAGGCTTACATAGCATGCGGCCGGTTAATCGCCAGTGCCGGCCCGTCGAGGCCGTTCCTATAGCCATAAGCCCGCCCGCTTGGCAACCAGCGGCGCCCGCCTCAACGGCGGACCCGCCGGCGGTGGCGGATTTTCGCCTTTTTGGCCGGCGGCGGCTCGACATAGGCCGGATTGGGATTGCAGAAGCCGCGATTGCCGGCGATGACCGCCGGCACGCACTGCGCGAAGGTGCGATACTGGCAGTCCCAATAGGCACCGTTGCGCCCGAACGAGTGCACCGCGCACCACGGCGCCTCATAGGCCTGCGCAGGCGCTGGCAGGACGACCGCGCCGGCAAGCAGTGCCGCGGCGGCCAATCCAAGATATTTGCTCATGACTCGGCCCTCAGGGTCTCACCCTGGTCATAACCCCGCCGCGCGCCCGATGTTGCCCGGCCCGCGGGCCGGGCGGGCGAGCCCCACCTAATGCCGCTTCTTACGCGATTTCTTGGCCGGCGGGCCTTTCCAATTGGGGTTCTGCGTGCAGAAACCGCGATTGCCGCCGGTGATCGCCTGCCGGCACTGCGCCAGCGTGTCCCATTCGCAGTCTTCGGCGATCTCGCCACCGCTGGTCGGAACCTGCGAGCACCAAGGGCCCTGGTGGATCTGCGCCCGCGCCGGCGCCCCGGCGAAGGCCATCACGGCGATGAAAACGGCTCCCGTCCAGATCAGCCGCGTCATGGTCACCCCCCACTTTGCTGCTGGCGTGATAGGAAGCCTACCACCGCGGCCGCCCTGGGACACCGCGACCAATTGCGCCCGCCCGGCGCTGCCAGCCAGGACTGAGTGATGCCCACGACCCCCGACCAGCTCTTCGCCGCCCTCGACGCCCTCGGCATCGCCCACGCAACCGTGCAGCACCCGCCGGTGTTCACCGTCGAGCAGGCCCAGGCGCTGCGCGGCAAGCTCGCCGGCGGGCATACCAAGAACCTGTTCCTGCGCGACAAGAAGCAGGCCCTCTATTTGGTGGTGGCGGAGGAGGAGGCCGAGGTCGACCTCAAAGGCCTGCATCGGCTGCTCGGCGCCAGCGGCCGCTTTTCCTTCGGCTCGGCCGACCTCTTGCGCGAGGTCTGGGGCGTGGAACCCGGCGCGGTTACGCCCTTCGGCGCCATCAACGACACGCAGGGCCGCGTCACCGTGGTGCTCGACGCCGCCATGATGGAACACGCGACGCTCAACTACCACCCGCTGGTCAACACCATGACCACGTCGATCGCGCGTGACGACCTGGTCAAATTCCTCGAATCGACCGGCCATTCCCCGCGCATTGAGCGGATCTCGGGGATCACGGCGCAAGACGCCTGACCGATTGCATTCGCCGGCCGTCTGCCCCATTTAAGCGGGCATGGAACTGGCGGCCCGCGAGGGCCCGGGAGGCGAGATAAGATGCTGCAAGACGGCGGGGCATTGACGGCTGCGGCCGACGGCGTGGTCAAGGACACCACCACGCAGGGCTTCATGAAGGACGTGATCGAGGAATCCAAGCGCCAGCCGGTGCTGGTGGATTTCTGGGCGCCCTGGTGCGGCCCCTGCAAGCAGCTCACCCCGGTGCTGGAAAAGGCGGTCAAGGCCGCCAAGGGTAAGGTCAAGCTCGTCAAGATGAACATCGACGATCATCCGGCCATCCCCGGCCAGATGGGCATTCAGTCGATCCCCGCGGTCATCGCCTTCGTCAACGGCCAGCCGGCCGACGGTTTCATGGGCGCGCTGCCGGAAAGCCAGGTGATGGCGTTCCTCGAGCGGCTCACCAAGGACAAGATCGGCGGCGAGGAGCAGGACCTGCTGAAGGCCGCCGATGCCGCGCTGGTCGACGGCGATCCCGCCGCGGCCGCCGAGATCTACGCGCAACTGCTCGCCGCCGACAGCGGCAATGTGCATGCCATGGCCGGCCTCGCGCGCTGCTATGTGGAGACCGGCGCGCTCGACCAGGCCAAGCAGACACTCGACCTGGTGCCGGAGGCCAAACGCAACGAGGCCGCGGTCGCCGCCGCCCGCGCCGCGCTTGAGGTTGCCGAGCAGGCGCAGTCGCTCGGGCCGCTCGCCGAGCTCGAGGCCAAGGTGCTGGCCGATCCGCTCGATCATCAGGCGCGCTTCGATCTCGCCGTCGCGCTCAATGCCAAGGGCCAGCGCGCCGAGGCGGTCGAGCAGCTCCTGGCGGTCGTCAAGAAGGATCGCAAGTGGAACGACGACGGCGCCCGCAAGCAGTTGGTGCAGTTCTTCGAAGCCTGGGGCCCGACCGACCCGGCGACGATCGAGGGCCGCAAGAAGCTGTCGTCGATTTTGTTTTCGTAGCGACGAGCGTCGTCCCCGCGCAGGCGGGGACCCAGCAACCACCGCGCTGATGCGGAAGCACGGCCATGCGAATTAGAAGTGACCGGTGATTACTGGATGCCCGCGACGTTTCTCCCGGCGAAGGCGGGGACGGGCATGACACCGAGTCGGGCGGAGTAAGCGCCATGCCGATGAACGCGCAATATCGCGGGCCGATCGACCTGCCGGACGTGATCCCGGTGTTCCCGCTGGCGGGCGCGCTGCTGTTGCCGCGCGGCACCATGCCGCTCAACATTTTCGAGCCGCGTTATCTCGCCATGGTGGACGACGCGCTGCGCGACGGCCACCGGCTGCTCGGCATGATCCAGCCCGACATCTCCCATAGCGTCGATGACGACGAGCCGGCGCTTTACACGATCGGCTGCGTCGGCCGCATCACCCAGCTCGCCGAGAGCGGCGACGGCCGCTATCTGCTCGAGCTCACCGGCGTCGCGCGCTTCCGTGTCGAGGAGGAACTGAAGGTCAAGACCGCCTATCGCCAGTGCCGCGTCAGCTACGCGCCCTTCGCCGACGATTTCATCGCGCGCAAGGGCGAGGACGCGGTCGACCGTGACGCCGTGCTCGCGGCGTTGCGCGGTTTCCTCAAGGCCAACAATCTCGACGCCGACTGGGACGGCATCGAGAAGGCGCCGAACGAGGCGCTGGTCAACGCCCTGGCCATGATGTCGCCCTATGGCGCCGCCGAGAAACAGGCGCTGCTGGAGGCGCCCGATCTCAAGACCCGCGCCGAGGTGCTGGTGGCGCTGACCGAGATCGAGCTCGCCAAGAAGAACACCGAGGGCGAGCCGCAGTTGCAGTGATTTCCGGATTGTCGTCCTCACGCAAGCGGGGATCCAGTAACCCCTGTCTCGCTATGATGCGAGACCGTGGAGACCGACCATCCGCTTTCGCGGATGATGACTGCCCAAATTTAGGCTATACCGAGTGAGGAAGTCGCCGGAGCTTACCCCATGCCCGATACCCCCGCCCCCGAACGCCCCACCGGCGCGGTCGATCCCAAGCTCTTGGAAATCCTGGTCTGCCCGCTCACCAAGGGGCCGCTGGAATACGACGCCGAGAAGCAGGAGCTGATCTCGCGCAAGGCCAAGCTCGCCTATCCGATCCGCGACGGCATCCCCATCATGCTGCCGGAAGAGGCGCGAAGGCTGGAATAGAAGATCTAAGCCGGTATTCATCGTCATGCCCGGCCTTGTGCCGGGCATCCACGTCTTAAGAAGTTCGCGCAATCTCAAAGACGTGGATGGCCGGGACAAGCCCAGCCATGACGGATAAGAATGCGCGCAGTGTTAGGGAGACTTCGAATGATCAAAATCTGGGGCCGCAACACCTCGTCCAACGTGCAGAAGGCGATGTGGGCGGTGGGCGAACTGGGGCTTGCATGCGAGCGCATTGATGTCGGCGGCGCCTTTGGCAAGAACAAGGAGCCGGCCTATCTCGCCATGAATCCCAATGGTCTGGTGCCGACGCTGGAAGAAGAAGACGGCTTCCTGCTGTGGGAATCCAATTCTATCGTGCGCTATCTCGCCGGCAAGCACGACAAGACCGGCGTGCTGGAGCCGAAGGACGCCAAGGCGCGCGCGCGTGCCAATCAATGGATGGACTGGCAGTTGTCGGTGGTGGGGCCGGCGATCTTCCAGGCCTTCTGGGGTCTGATCCGCACCCCGGCGGACAAACGCGATCACGTCGCGATCAAGGCCTCGCAGGACAAGACCACCGCCGCCATGCAGATCATGGACGCGCAGCTTGCCAAGACCCAATTCATGGCCGGCGATGCCTTCTCCTATGGCGACATTCCGGTCGCCATCATGTGCTACCGCTACGTCCAGCTCGTGCCCGAGCGGCCGTCAACGCCGCATCTTGACCGCTGGTACGCCGCGGTCTCGGCGCGCAAAGCCTTCCAGGAACACGTCGGCAGTATTCCGCTGAGTTGAGCCTGGTGTTGATCGCGCGGCGGTCTCTCCGCTGTCATTGCCGGGCATGACGCCGAATATGGTGCAGCGCTGAGCGCTACAACGCCTCGCCCTTGAGCAGCTTCGGCACGTCGCCGGTGAAGCCCGCCGCCTCGCGGATGAACACCTGCTTCAGCGCCGGCAGCCGCTCGACCAGGCCGAGGCCGATATCGCGCACCAGCCGCAGCGCGTCGGAGCGGTTGGAGAACAGCCGGTTCAAGCCGTCGGTCGCCACCCCCATCATCGCCGTATCGAAACGGCGCCAGCGCTGATAGCGCGCGAGCACGTCGGGCGACCCGATATCGAGCCCAAGCCGCGCCGCGTCGGCGACGGCTTCCGCCAGCGCCGCCACGTCACGCAGGCCCATGTTGAGGCCCTGCCCGGCGATCGGATGGATGATGTGTGCGGCATCGCCGATCAGCGCCAGCCGCTCGCCGATGAAGGAGCGCGCGGTGAACAGGCCGAGCGGAAAGGCGCGGCGCGCACCGACCACCTCGATCTCGCCCAGCTCGTAGCCGAAGCGGCGCTCCAGCTCCTCGTGGAATTCGTCGTCGGGCAGCGCTACGATGCGCGCGGCCTCACTCGCGCTTTCCGTCCACACGATCGACGCCCGCTTGCCGGTGAGCGGCAGGATGGCGAAGGGGCCGGCGGGCAGGAAGTGCTCCTCGGCGCGGCCCTCGTGCGCGCGCTCGTGCGCCACCGTGCACACGATCGCCGACTGGCCGTAATTCCAGCCGTAGCTTTCGATGCCGGCCTGCTCGCGAATGCGCGACCGCGCGCCGTCGGCGCCGACCAGAAGGCGCGCCTCCAGCGTCTCGCCGTCGGCGAGCGTCACCGCGACGGCGTCGGTTTCGTTGGCGAAGCCGGTCACCGCGGTCGCGCGCAGGTCGATGCCCAGCGCTTTCGCCTTGTCGACCAGCGCGTCGATCAGCAGCCGGTTCTCGATCATGTGGGCGAAGGCCTCGCCCTCCTCGACCTCGCCGCCGAAAGTGAGGAAGGTCGGCCGCACCGCGTCCTCGAGCTTGGAATCGGTGATCACCATGTCGAGCATCGGCTGCGCCTCGCCCTCGACCGCCTGCCAGACCTCGATCGCCTCGAAAAGCCTGCGCGCCGCCGCCGCGATCGCCGTGGCGCGCGGGTCCTTCGACGGCACCGCCGAAAGCGCCGGATCGACGACCGTGACGCCGAAGCCATCGCCCAGCGCCTGTTTGAGCGCGATCGCCAGCGCCAGGCCGGCAAAGCCCGCCCCGCCGATGGCTACGTCGGTTTTTCTTGCTTGTTTGGCCATTTACTTGGTGCCGTCCTTGTCAACGCCGCCCCAGCATAGCAGGTTGGGCGGCCCATTGGACCTCTCGGACCCCTATCCATGTCTTCTGCCGTCAAGGATCTCTTGGACATTCTCGACCTCGAGCCGCTCGACCTGAACCTGTTCCGCGGCCGCCAGCCGCAGGCCCATTGGCAGCGCGTGTTCGGCGGGCAGGTGATCGGGCAGGCGCTGGTCGCCGCGGTGCGCACCGTCGATGCCGCCCGCCCGCCGCATTCGCTGCACGCTTATTTCCTGCTGCCCGGCGATCCCAAAATTCCCATCATCTATGACGTCGACCGCATCCGCGACGGCAAGAGCTTCACCACCCGCCGCGTCACCGCGCGCCAGCATGGCCACCCAATCTTCTCCGCCATGATTTCGTTCCATGCCGACGAACCCGGCCTCGAGCATCAGGCCAAGATGCCCAAGGTGCCGCCGCCGGAGGACCTGCCCGGCGAGTCGGAAATGCGCAAGGCCATGCTGCCGAGCATGCCCGATGCGGTGCGCCGCTACTACGAGCGCGAGCGGCCGATCGAAATGCGTCCCGTGGAGTTCGAACGCTACACCGGCAAGAAAGTCGAAGGCGGCCGCTTCCACATGTGGATTCGCACCACCGGCAAGCTGCCCGACGACCTCGCCATCCATCAATGCGTGCTCGCCTATGCCTCCGACATGACGTTGCTCGACGCCGCGCTCGCCCCGCACGGGCGCACGCTGTTCGAGCGCGAATTCATGGCCGCCAGCCTCGACCATGCACTGTGGCTGCACCGCCCGTTCCGCGCCGACGACTGGCTGCTCTACGCCCAGGATTCGCCCAATCTCTACGGGTCGCGCGGCTTCTCGCGCGGACTTATATTCACCCGTGACGGCACTCTGGTCGCCTCGGTGGCGCAGGAGGGCTTGGTGCGCCTGCGACGGGAAAATGCGAAATAACAAGGCTTTTTCGACTGATCCGCGGAGTCCCGCTGACGTGGGAACGAGCGGCCTTTGCCTGCTCGCCGCTTTCATCATCACCATCACCGCGTCAACGGCCCTCGCCGCGTCGGGCAAGGAACCGCCGCCGCCCGGCGCCTTCAAAGGCGCGCCGCCGCAATATACCCGCTTCACCACGCACGAGCTCACGCGCGGCTTCATGGCGCTCGCCTTCGGCTCCGACCTGCGCATCGGCGCCACGCCGCGCGGCATCCGCCGCTTCGATCATCCCATCGCCGCGCATGTCATTTCCAGCGGCAGTGTCGACCGCAGCGCGGCGATGACGCGCGTGATCGAGGAATATGCGCGCAAGGTGCCGAACCTGCATCTGCACGTCAGCGCCGATCCGCGTGCCGCCATGCAGGTGCGGCTGATCGACGAGAAGGATTTCAACGCGGCGCTGCGCGCGGCCTTCGGCGCCAAGATCGCCAAGACCTTCATCGCCCGCACCGACCCGCAATGCATGACCAGCGTGAAATCGGATTCCGAAGGCGCCATCCTGCACGCGGTCTCCTTCATCATCGTCGACCAGGGCGACGACGTGTTTCTCGACTGCGCCTATCACGAATTGCTGCACGCCTTCGGCCTGTCGAACCACGACCAGCACAATCCCTGGACCACGCTCAACCAGGACCGCATGGTCGGCTATCTCTCCGTCTACGACCGCGACCTCGTCACCCTGCTCTACGACCCGCGCATCCGGCCCGGCATGACCCGCCGCCAGGTGCGCCGGCTGCTGCCGCGGCTGATCGGCGATCTCGGCCTGGCGAGCCCGCGCTCTGGGCGCCACTAGATACCTTCGCCGTTTCATAGAAACGGCGAAGGTATCCGAGTTTTGGCACTGGGTCAGTTTGATTGTGGCAGCCAATAAAATGGGGGAAAGTAGCCGCGCCCGTTCGTGGGACCGACTTGGCAACCGTCCAGGCTTGGTATTACTGCCTAATGCGCCTTTGTGATATCGCAAAAAAATGGTGGGGATGGGTCGTCACGCAGTTGGTGGCGCTTGGTATCTTTACTTGGCTCTTCAAGCTCGCAGAGACTGCTATGCTTGGTTGGGCTGATGATCGGATCGGTGAGCTATTTGGGCTTCATTCGCCGACGTTAGCGAGCGCAGTAAGTTGGGGCATACCGGCGGCGCTCGCTGGCTTTACATTGCTTGCTTTCTACCGGATTATGATTTGGTATCACGGGTTACCGGCGATTCCGGCGACATTTCGAGCCGTATCAGATAACAAATCGATGCCTATGTCAGAAGAACCGGAAAAACTTTCCGAAAAAACTCCGGAGGAACCGGAGGGCGCGGGTGCGACGAAACAGTCGCCAGCCATGAAGATTCCGAAAGACTGGGAAAGGCTATTTGTTGTCTCTGACGACAACAAGTCCGTATCGCTTCGGTTCTTGCCGGATACGAAAAAGTACAAGGCCGATACACTGTTACTGATAATCTACGGCTACAAATTCATCCTAGGTATTGACCGAGTGCCAGTCGGGTCGGCTCATCACAATGTGAACAAGACCATTGACTCCGCTCCAAACAGGCCATCCCGTCCATTCTCAAGCATTCTTGGCCCAATACCTGCGGCCTTTTTTTCCGAGGAGGATTATGTCTCAGAATACCTCGGGTCAGGTTTTCAACGCGTTGCCCTGTCTAAAGGCGGAATGTACGAGCTGACCGAATATGGCGTCACGCTCGCGTCTTCGCTCGCTTACGATCTCATTTCCCGGGCCGATTAGCTGGCCCTCTGCAAAACTGCAACCGTTTGCTTTCGTTCCTTCTCCTCCCACGCAACAATAACGTCAACAACATCTTCCATCTGCGACCCACGACCCGAGTTTTTGTTTTGTCGCGTTTCCGGCCGGCGAACCGTTTCCACTTCACCTGGAAGCGCACTAGGTTAGGCTCATTGACCTAAAACGCCCTGAAATCAGGCGTTTGCCTGCCGGTATGGCAGGATAGAGCGCATAATCTTTGGGCCTTCTGTTGTCTCCTTGTGCAGATTTGCCTCCCCGCCTATTGCGGGCCGCGCGGCTTTTTGCTTCCTCAGAGTGCCGCCGCCCGGCGGCACGCTTCGGCCGGGGAGCAACGCAAGCCATGAAACTTGTCATCGCCATTATCAAACCATTCAAGCTCGACGAGGTGCGCGACGCCCTCACCCGCATCGGCATCCACGGCATGACCGTGTCCGAGGTGAAGGGCTATGGCCGGCAAAAGGGCCACATGGAAATCTATCGCGGCGCCGAATACGCCATCAATTTCCTGCCCAAGGTGCGCATGGAGGTCGCCGTCTCGAGCGAGCAGCTCGATCAGGTGGTGGAGACCGTGGCCAGCGCCGCCAAGACGGGGCAGATCGGCGACGGCAAGATCTTCGTCACGCCGATCGAGCAGGCCATGCGCATCCGCACCGGCGAAACCGACGTCAACGCCTTGTAGCTCTCGCTTTGCCGCTCGTCGCCGCGAAAGCAGGGGCCCAGTTGGAGTCCCGCTGACGTTTATCTCCGCGCAAGCGGGGACGGGAATGAGCGGAAAAAAGGGGGCACGCTAATCAGATTCATCCGGGGGGATTTGAAATGTCTTGGGGCAAACACGCCTTTGCCGCGGCTGCCGTTGTATCGACAGGAATGCTCGTGGCCACGCCTGCCGTGGCGCAAACCAACCACATCAATGCCGCCGACACCGCCTGGATGATGGGCGCCACCGGCCTGGTGCTGATGATGACCATTCCGGGCCTGGCGCTGTTTTACGCCGGCATGGTGCGCAAGAAGAACGTGCTCGCCACCATGGCGCAGTCGCTCGCCGCCACCGGCGTGGTGTCGCTGCTCTGGGCCGTCGTCGGCTACTCGCTCACGTTCACCGGCTCCGGCAGCATCATCGGCGGCTTCGGGCGCGCGTTCCTCTCCGGCGTGACACCGGGGGCGATCTCGCCGCTCGCCGATACCATTCCGGAAAGCCTGTTCATGATCTACCAGATGACCTTCGCCGTCATCACGGTGGCGCTGGTCGCGGGCTCGGTCGCCGACCGGCTGCGCTTTTCCGCCTTCGTCTTGTTCTGCGTCTTCTGGCTCATCTTGGTCTATGTGCCGATCGCCCATTGGGTGTGGGGCGGCGGATTCCTCGGCCGATACGGCACGATCGATTTCGCCGGCGGGCTGGTGGTGCATCTGAATGCCGGCGTCGCCGGTCTGGTGGCGGCCGGCGTGGTCGGCTCGCGCCGCGGCTATGGCAGCGAAAATCTGGCGCCCTACGATCTGACCATGGCGGTGATCGGCACCGGCCTGTTGTGGGTGGGCTGGTTCGGCTTCAACGGCGGTTCCGCGCTCGCCGCCAACGGCCGCGCGGTGATGGCGATCGTGGCCACCCACCTCGCCGCCAGCGCCGGCGCCTGCACCTGGATGGCGCTGGAGTGGTGGACGCGCGGCAAGCCCTCCGTGCTCGGCATGATCTCCGGCGCGGTCGCCGGCCTCGGCACCATCACCCCCGCCTCCGGTTTCGTCACGCCGATGGAAGGCATCCTGATCGGCGTCATCGCCGGCATCGTCTGCTTCTGGGCCTGCACCTGGCTCAAGCTCAAATGCGGCTATGACGACTCGCTCGACGTATTCGGCGTGCATGGCATCGGCGGCATGACCGGCACCCTGTTGGCCGGCGTCTTCGCCGTCGGCGCCTTGTCGGCATCGCCGAGCTTGCCCGGCGGCGTGCACGGCCTGCTGGAAGGCAATCCGCACCAGCTCGTCGCCCAGATCTACGGCGTCGTCGCCACCATCGTCTGGTCCGGCGCCGTGACCTTCGTCATCCTCAAGGTGATCGGCCTCATCGTTCCGCTGCGCGTGCGCCATGAGGACGAAATCATGGGCCTCGACGTCAGCCAGCACGGCGAAGCACTGCAATAACGCTCGCTTGAACGGCGGTTGGCGCGAAGACTGCCGCCTTCGAAAAATGCATTGAAGCCGCTGCTCAACTAATGAGCAGCGGCCAATGGTCCTGGCGCTTATTTATGCGGCAGCCCGCAGCGGTATTTTGATCCGGCCGCGGCCCCCCAATTTTCATCCGTCGAATCAGCAAGATACGGGCCAGTCCTCGGTTTGGCACGGCACTTGATTCCCTAAGCGCGGCCGTGCCCGCAAAGCGCGCTTTGGGGGCGCGGCCCAGTGAACCCGCCCGCACTGCGTGAATGATTAAAACGGGCTCAAGCGGGGATCGAATCCATGAAGATCGTCATGGCCATTATCAAACCTTTCAAGCTCGACGAGGTCCGTGACGCCCTGACCTCCATCGGCGTGCAAGGACTGACCGTTACCGAGGTCAAGGGGTATGGGCGTCAGAAGGGTCACACGGAAATTTACCGTGGTGCCGAATATGCGGTGAGCTTCCTGCCGAAGATCAAGGTGGAAATCGCGGTTGCGGCCAGTCAGGTCGACAAGGTTGTCGGCGCGGTCTCCGGCGCTGCCAAAACCGGGCAGATCGGCGACGGCAAAATCTTTGTGTTCAGTCTTGATCACGCCGTGCGCATTCGCACCGGCGAGACCGACGACGCGGCCCTCTAGTCACGCGCACCGCAAACAATACCGATAGGAGTTAGACCATGACGCTCAAGAAATTTTCGGGTGCGGGGCTGATAGCGCTTGCCGCACTGATCATCGGCTTGATTTTGGCCGATGGTGCGCTGGCACAGACCGTCGCGCCCGCAGCGCCGGCGGCGGCGCCCCCGCCGCCCAAACTCGATTCCGGCGACACCGCCTGGATGCTGACGTCGACCGCGCTCGTTCTGATGATGACGATTCCCGGCCTGGCGCTGTTCTACGGCGGCATGGTGCGCAAGAAGAACGTGCTCGCCACGGTGATGCAGAGCTTCGCCATCACCTGCCTGGTCACCGTGCTGTGGATGGTCATCGGCTATAGCTGGGCTTTCACCAGCGGCAACGGTTGGATCGGCGGCAATTCGCGCTTCTTCCTGATGGGCATGGGCACCAACACGCTCAACGGCACGATCCCCGAGTCCGTGTTCATGTGCTTCCAGATGACCTTCGCCATCATCACCCCGGCGCTGATCTGCGGCGCCTTCGCCGACCGCATGAAGTTCTCGGCCATGATGTGGTTCATGGGCCTGTGGTCGCTGTTCGTCTATTCGCCGATCGCGCATTGGGTCTGGGGCCCGGGCGGCTGGCTTGGCGGCATCGGCGTGCTCGACTTCGCCGGCGGTACCGTCGTTCACATCAATGCGGGCGTCGCCGGCCTGATGTGCGCGCTGGTGCTCGGCAAGCGCAAGGGTCTCGGCCACGAGAACATGGCGCCGCATAACCTCGTGCTCACCATGATCGGCGCCTCGCTGCTGTGGGTCGGCTGGTTCGGCTTCAACGCCGGTTCGGCGGTGGCTTCCAACGGTCAGGCCGGCATGGCCATGGCTGTCACCCAGATCGCCACCGCCACCGCGGCGCTGGCGTGGATGTTCGTCGAATGGGTGCTCAAGGGTAAGCCCTCGGTCCTCGGCATCTGCTCGGGCGCGGTGGCCGGCCTGGTCGCCATCACTCCGGCCTCGGGCTTTGTCGATCCGGTCGGCTCGCTGGTCATCGGCGCGGCCGCCGGCGCCGGCTGCTATTGGGGCGCCACCAGCCTCAAGCACATGTTCGGCTACGACGACTCGCTCGACGCCTTCGGCGTGCATGCGGTCGGCGGCATCATCGGCGCGCTGCTCACCGGCGTGTTCGCGCGCAAGGTGATCAACAGCGCCGGCAGCGGCCTGATCGACGGCAACGCGCATCAGGTGATCACGCAGATCTACGGCATCCTCGGCACGTTGATCTACGACGCGATCGCCACCTTGGTCATCCTGTTCATCATCAAGGCGATCATCGGCCTGCGCGTCTCCGAGGAAGCGGAGCGCGACGGTCTCGATCTGTCGCTGCACGGGGAGGTCGTGCAGTAACACCGTTACCGGCGCACGATCGGGTCTTGCCAAGACCTGCGCCTGCCTTCGGGATCGTGCGCCGGACCAGCCAGCGGTAGGGGCGGAAACCCGGCACTGTCCCTTCCGTCGAGGCCCCGGTTCGCAAGGACCGGGGCCTCTCTTCATCGCAACGGGCGATTTCGGAGTTCGGAAAAAATTACCGTTGGCGCCGCGCGGGCATGCGGCCACGCCGCGCAAGAAACGCGGATCCTTCATCTGTCACCGTCACGCGCACGCCATCGGCCGACGGTTCGCGAGCGACCAATCTGCAATCGACCGCTTCCTCCCACACCGCCAGCCGCGGGCAGGAGGTCCGCCAAGCATCCATCGTCTGCCGATAAGTGCGCGGTTCCTGCGCGATCCATTCGAGCAGATCGAGCACCAGACTTTCGAGCTTGTCGTCGACGGCGAGTGTCACAACCACCTCGCCACCAAAGGTACGATGAGCAGATAGCTTCCCTGCAGCACGTAATAACCGGAGATCGAGGTGATGATGCGGTTCGCCCAAGTGCGGAACTGGCTGTCGCTCATCGCCTCGAGGAAGCGCCGCGCAACCGTCGTGCCGGTGATCGACGCGATGATCGCCAGCAGCATCATGGTGTAGTCGACGCTCGCGGTGCCAGCGACGATGCCGCCGAAATAGACCAGCTTGGCGGCATGACCGAACACTTGGCACACCGCCTTGGTCGCGACCATCTCGCGCCGGTCGAGACGGCCGCCGAGGAAATAGATGTCGATCAACGGCCCGGCGACGCCGGTCAGCAGCAGCGAGCTCATGCAAACCGCGCCGTAGAGCAAGCCGTGGTCGAGTCGTTCAGCGTTGGGCTTGAGCGCTGCCGGCAGAAAGCGCACGGAGAGAGGAATCAAGCCGAGCAGGAGCAAGGCGACCGGCTTGTGCGGCACGTAACGGATCAGCGACCAGACGATCATCGCCAGTGCGCTGCCGATGAGATAACCGGCGGCGGGACGCAGCCGGATGTAGCGCCACCACAGCAGCGCGCGCCAACCGTTGGAGGTCATCTGCGTCACCGCGTGCAACGCCATCGCCGCCGGCAGCGGCAGCAGCGCCAGCAGAATCCCGATCAGGATCATGCCGCCGGCCATGCCGAAGATTCCCGACAAGAAGGCCGTCGCGAACATCGACAGCGCCACCACAGCCATCACAACCGGCGTCATGCGCACCTCCAGGACGCGTTCTATGCGCGGCTTGCGGGGCGCCGGCAAACGGCGTTATCTGAGGATCAGGCTCAGTTTTCCTGATGCTGGCGGGAGGGCCAACCCGTGCGCAGATTGCCTTTTCTCAATGGTATCAAGGCCTTCGAGGCGGCCGCGCGCGCCGGCAGCTTTGCCGCTGCCGCAGAAGAGCTCAACGTCACGCCGGCCGCCATCAGCCGCATGGTGCGGCTCCTGGAAGACCGCCTGGCGCTGCCGCTGTTTCAGCGCAAGCCGAATGGGCTCTCCCTCACCCCGGCCGGCCGCGCTTATCAGGCCGGTCTCACGCCGATCTTCGACGCGCTGGCGACCCTGACCGCGCAGGTTACCGCCTCCGCCAATCCGCGTGTGCTGACCGTCGGCGTCGGCCCGACCTTCGCCATTCGCTGGCTCATCCCGCGGCTGGCCTCGTTCTACAAGCGCGCGCCCGATATCGACGTGCGCATCACCACCGGCGGGGTGGCCGCGCCCTTTGCCGACGATTGGACCTGCGGCATCAAGCTCGGCGGCGGTATCTGGCCGGAGCTGGCCGCCGAACCGCTATTTGCCGCCGATCTGGTGCCGGTTTGCGCGCCCCCCCTGGCGGCCTCGCTCAAGACGCCGGCCGATCTGAAGCACGCCACGCTGCTGCGCGTCCGGCACGCGCTCGACGACTGGCCGCGCTGGCTGAAGGCGGCGGGCGTTGCGGGCGCCGCGCTGTCCGGTCCGCAGTTCGAATTCTACGGTCAGGCGCAACAGGCGGCAGCCGACGGTGTCGGCGTCGCCATGGGCATCCGGCCCTATATCGACGACGACCTCGCCGCCGGACGGCTGATGACTCCCTTTGCCCTCACGGTGCCGAAGGGGGAGGCTTGGTATCTGGTCTATATGCCGGCGCGGCGGGAAGAGCCGGCTTTCGCCGCCTTCCGCGACTGGCTGATGCAGACCGCGCAAGCCGAAGGCGGCATTGTGCAGTCCCCGCCCCGATGGTTAATCGGGTCTTAACCTCGCCCTATCTAATGTGGTTCAACGCCGTGCCGCGGGCCGTGACCCGCCTCCTACACCCGTGTTCAGGATGACCGCCCAGCGCCAGACCACTCCCGCAAGTCCCGTGGCGGCCTCATCCCGCTCACCCTTCGTGCGGCTGACCGACCTGATCACCGGCATTACGCCCGGCAAGCCCGTCATCAACCTGTCGGTCGGCGAGCCGCAGCATGCGATTCCGCCATTCGTCGGGCCGGTGCTCGCCGAGCATCTCGCCGATTTCGGCCGCTATCCGGCTAACAAGGGCATCGAGCCGTTCCGCCGCGCCGTCGCCGACTGGCTCGGCCGCCGTTACGCGCTGCCGCGCCCGGTCGACCCCGAAAACGAAGTGCTGGTGCTCAACGGCACGCGCGAGGGCCTGTTTCTCGCCGCCATCGCCGCCAAGCGCTGGGTCTCAGAGCGCACCGGCAAGCCGGCCATGCTGATCCCCAACCCCTTCTACGCCGCGTATGCGGCGGGAAGCCTCGCTGCCGAATGCGAGCCGGTCTATCTGCCGGCGACACGCGAAAGTGGCTTCTTGCCCGACCTCACCGCGCTCGACGAGAGCCTGCTCAAGCGCACCGTCGCCTGCTATCTCGCCTCGCCGTCGAACCCGCAGGGCGCCGTCGCCGACCGCGCCTATCTCGCCAAGCTTGTCGATCTCGCGCGCCGCTACGGATTCCTCATCTTCGCCGACGAATGCTATTGCGAGATCTACAGCGAGCAGTCGCCGCCCGGCATGCTGGAAGCCTCCGCGCCCGACTTCGAAAACGTCGTGGTGTTCCACTCGCTGTCGAAGCGATCCAACCTGCCCGGCCTGCGTGTCGGCTTTGCCGCCGGCGATGCGCGCTTCCTCGGTCCCTTCCTCGAATTGCGCAACATCGCCGCGCCGCAGGTGCCGACGCCGGCGCAATATGTGGCGGTCGCCGCCTACAACGACGAAACGCATGTCGAGGAAAACCGCCGGCTCTACAACGCGAAATTCGATCTTGCCGATCAGATCATCGGCAACCGCTACGGCTATGAGCGTCCCGCCGGCGGCTTCTTTCTTTGGCTCGACGTCTCCGCTCAGGGTGGCAGCGAAATCGTGACCAGAAGACTGTGGGCGGAAGCCGGCGTGCGCGTGGTGCCCGGCAAATATCTCGCGCGCGAGCAGGCCGACGGCGCCAATCCTGGCGAAGATTATATCCGCGTCGCCATGGTGCAGGACAAGGAAGCCACCGCGGAAGCCTTGCATCGCATGGTCGCGTTGTTGGGTTAGGAAAGGAGGGGAACGCATGCCCGCCAGCGATCGCAGCGTCGACGCCCTCACTTTCATCACGGATCATTTCCGCGACATCGTACGCCGCCGCGTGAGCGAACTCGCCGGCCTGGCGCTGCTCACGCTGGCGGTGCTGGCGGCGATCGCGCTCGCCACCTGGTCGGTGCAGGATCCCTCGCTCAGCCACGCGACGCAAAAGCCGATCCATAATCTGCTCGGACTGCCCGGCGCGATCTTCTCCGATCTGGCGATGCAACTGCTCGGGCTCGCCAGCATCTTGCTGCTGGCGCCGGAAGTGCTGTTCGGCTGGCGGCTGCTCTCGCATCGCCCGCTCGGCGACAAATGGCGCAGCCTGATGTGGATCGCCGCCGCCTTCCTCGGCGCCGCCTTCGCCGCCACGCTGCCGCGCACCGCCACCTGGCCGCTGCCGACCGGATTGGGCGGGGTTTGCGGCGACGCGCTGTTGCGCCTGCCCGGCCTGTTCGTGCCGCTCTCCGGCTTTGCCTCGTTCATCCTGTCGATCCTGCTCTTGGTCGCCTTCGCAGCCACCGTCACCACCGCCGCCGGCTGGCATTGGCCGGCGCTGCGGAAGGCGGCGGCGGAAAAAGACCAGGATGAGGACGATGAAGAGGATGAAGACGCGGAAGCGGAGGACGACGAGCCCGACCGCGCTTCCGCCTGGCTCGGCCTGATCGTGCATGCGCTCTTGAGCTGGAAGGCGCGCCTCATCCGCCTCGTGCGCGGCGCACCGCCGCCGCAGCGCCCCGTGGCGGCGGGCGAGCGCGCCGAACCGCACTTCGACCGGCTCGGGCGGGTGGCGTCGCCGCGCATGGCGCCCCAGGATGAGGACGAAGAGGAAGAAGAGGACGATGAACCGACCCCGGCGCCCGCGCCGCGCCGGCGCGCCCCCGCCAGCCGCGCCCCCGCGCGCCGCGCCGGCAGCGGCTATGTGCCGCCCTCGCTCAACCTGCTCGCCGCCCAGCGCGCCTCCGAGCGCACCACGCTGTCGAAGGAGCTGATCGACGCCAATGCCACGGCGCTGGAAACCGTGCTCGGCGATTTCGGCGTGCGCGGCGAGATCATCAATGCCCGGCCGGGCCCGGTGGTCACGCTCTACGAGCTCGAGCCGGCGCCCGGCATCAAGTCGTCGCGGGTGATCGGGCTTGCCGACGACATCGCCCGCTCGATGAGCGCGGTGTCGGCGCGCGTCGCCGTCGTCTCCGGCCGCAACGCCATCGGCATCGAACTGCCCAATCCCACACGCGAGAAGGTCTATCTACGCGAGCTTCTCGCCGGCAAGGACTACAACGAGACCGCCGCCAAGCTGCCGCTCTGCCTCGGCAAGACCATCGGCGGCGAGTCGGTGATCGTCGACCTCTCGCGCATGCCGCATCTGCTGATCGCCGGCACCACCGGCTCCGGCAAGTCGGTCGCCATCAACACCATGATTCTGTCGCTGGTCTATCGGCTGTCGCCGCACCAGTGCCGGCTGATCATGGTCGATCCGAAGATGCTCGAGCTCTCCGTCTATGACGGCATCCCGCATCTGCTCACGCCCGTGGTCACCGATCCGAAGAAGGCGGTGGTCGCGCTCAAATGGGCGGTGCGCGAGATGGAGGAGCGCTACAAGAAGATGGCCAAGCTCGGCGTGCGCAATATCGAGGGCTACAATGCGCGCATCGCCGAGGCCAAGACCAACGGCGAAACCCTGCATCGCACCGTGCACACCGGCTACGACAAGGAGAGCGGAGAGGCGATCTACGAGAAGGAGGAGCTGGAGCTCGAGCCGCTGCCCTTCGTCGTCGTCGTGGTCGACGAGATGGCCGACCTGATGATGGTCGCCGGCAAGGACATCGAGGGTGCCATCCAGCGCCTGGCGCAGATGGCGCGCGCCGCCGGCATCCACTGCATCCTGGCGACGCAGCGTCCCTCCGTCGACGTCATCACCGGCACCATCAAGGCCAATTTCCCCACCCGCATTTCCTTCGCCGTCACCTCCAAGATCGACAGCCGCACCATCCTCGGCGAACAGGGCGCCGAGCAACTGCTCGGCCAGGGCGACATGCTCTACATGGCCGGCGGCGGCCGCATCAGCCGCGTGCACGGCCCGTTCGTCTCCGACGATGAAGTCGAGAAGGTGGTGCGTCATCTCAAGACGCAAGGCCAGCCCGACTACCTGGAAGCCGTCACCGCCACCGACGAAGAGGAGGGCGAGGACGGCGCCGTGTTCGATGCCACCACCATGGGGCTCGCCGAGGGCGGCGACCTCTACCAACAGGCGGTCGCCGTGGTGAAGCGCGACCGCAAGGCGTCCACTTCCTATATCCAGCGCCGGCTGCAGATCGGCTACAACCGCGCCGCCACGCTGATGGAGCGCATGGAGAAGGAAGGCATCGTCGGCCAGCCCAACCATGCCGGAAAACGCGAAATTCTCATTCCCGAGGAGGGCGAGGATTTCTAACCGTCATTGCGTGGCCCGCGCGCAGCGCGTGAACCGGAATCCAGGGCCAGGGACGGCCGCGCGGATTTCCGGCTTCCGGGCTCGCCCGGCGTCGCCGGAAGCCCTGGAACGACTGACACTCCCGGCGAATCAGCGCATGGTCGCCGGGTCGCGAAATCGCCACACCCGGCCCCTATGCCTGCGGGGAGCCGCAGCAGGACCAAGCGGAGAGGCGCAATGGCGCAGATGACAGCGCGAAGGGCACGAACCGGCCAGAAACTCACTTTGGCGGCGCTATGCGCCGGCCTGCTGACCGCGCCGGCGCTGGCCCAAAGCGTGCCGCTGCCGCCGCCGCGACCGCCAATCAGCGCGCATTCCATCGTCACCGGCTCGGTCGCGGAGAACCGTGCGCCGGCGATGGTGGCGGCGCAATCGGTCGGGCGCACCGCGCAGATGCGGCCGCAGGCTGAGGCGCCGGTGAGCAATCCCTTCGCCGCGCTGCTCGGCAAGCCCGGAAACACAACCGCGCTCGACGGCAAGCAGCGCGCCATCATCCAACGCGTCGACACCTATCTCTCCACGGTGCAGACGCTGGAAGGCAATTTCGTCCAGGTCGGCCCCGACGGCAGCCGCAGCCATGGCGAGTTCTTCATCTCCAAGCCGGGCAAGGTGCGCTTCGAATACGATCCGCCCAGCCCGATCTCGATCATCGCAGACGGCCAGTCGGTGGTGGTGCGCGACCGCAACCTGGCGACCCAGGACGTCTATCCGCTGTCGCAGACGCCGCTGCGCTTCCTGCTCGCCGACCACGTCAATCTGCTCAAGGACACCAATCTGGTCGCCGTCTATGCCGACGACGTGTTCACCACCGTGGTGGTCGAGGAAAAGAACGGTCTGGTCGGCACCAGCCGGCTGATGATCATGTTCTCCACCAACGACATGCAGCTCAAGCAGTGGACGGTGACCGATCCGCAGGGCTACGACACCACCATCGCGGTGTCGAACCTGGACACCAAGTCCAAGCCCGATCCGAGCCTGTTCCACATCGACTATACGAATTATCACAATTGATCTTGATGGCTGTCGTCACCCGCGAAAGCGGGTGACCCAGTGACCACCGAACAATCAGTGGATACTGGATGCCCCGCTTTCGCGGGGCATGACATTGCGAGTATGTTGCGGTCATGCCCCTCACCGTCGCTACCTGGAACATCAATTCCGTCCGCCTGCGCATCGACCTGGTCGCCAAATTCCTGAAAAGCGTGCGCCCCGACGTGCTCTGCCTGCAGGAGACCAAATGCCCGGACGACGCCTTTCCGCTCAAGCGCTTCGCCCGCCTCGGCTATACCCATGCCGCGATCAACGGGCAGAAGGGCTATCACGGCGTCGCCGTGCTCTCGCGCCTGCCGTTCGAGCGCACCAGCTTCGACAATTTCTGCGGCAAGATCGATTGTCGGCACATGTCGGTGGTGCTCGGCGAGCGGGCCGGCCTGAGCGACCCGCTGACGTTGCATAATTTCTACGTGCCCGCCGGCGGCGACGAGCCCGACCCGAAGATCAATCCTAAATTCGAGCACAAGCTCGCTTTCCTCGATGAGATGCGCGCGCACCAGGGCCTGCGCCCGGCGCAGACGGAGCGCGCCATCCTGGTCGGCGATCTCAACGTGGCGCCGCTCGAGCACGACGTGTGGAGCCACAAGCAGATGATCAAGGTGGTCTCGCACACGCCGGTCGAATGCGAGAAGCTCACCGCCGCGCGCGAAGCCGGCGGCTGGATCGACACGATGCGCGTGCTCACGCCGGAGCCGGAGAAGCTCTACACCTGGTGGAGCTATCGCGCGATGGACAATTGGAAGACCGCCGACCGCGGCCGCAGGCTCGACCACGTCTGGACTTCGGACGCGCTCGCCGACCGCGTTTCAAAAATCGCCATCGCCAAGAATTATCGCGGCGCCGAGCGCCCGTCGGATCACGTGCCGGTGACGGCAACGCTGGAAATCTAAATCACCGCCAAGGAGAAGATCGTGGCGTCGCCCCTCCAGACACGTTCACCGTTTCATTGAAACGGTGAACATGTCTGGAATTCTTGCTTCAGCGCGTTTCCGGACGGCGAACCGGTTTCCACTTTGCCTGGAAACGCTCTAGGGCCGCGTCAGGCGGCGCCGACAAAACGCACGGCCTTGTCGTAGACCAATAGCGCCACGCAGCCGCCGACGCTCCCCGGCGAATGCCGCGAACCGGGCTCGTGTACGACGAAGCTGCCGGCGGGATAGGCGCCGGCTTCGTCATATTGGTCGCCCTCCAGCACGAACAGGTGCTCATAGCCGACATGTTCGTGCTCGGCGACACGGGCGCGCGGCTGATAACGGAGCAGCACGGCGCTGGGGCCGCCGTCCGGTTCCTTGTACAGCCAATGCGCGGTCACGCCGGGGCGGAAAGGCTGCCAATCATTTTCGCGCAGCGTACGCGCGTAGTTCTGAAGGTCGGGGACGACCAGAGGGGCGGATAGCGCAAGCATGTCAGTCTCTCCGATGAGCCACGAGGATTTGCGCCGGCCCGGCGGTCTCGGATCCGGGCGCGGCTGGCGAAGCGGTTTCCGTCTTGACGTTGAACCAGTTGTCCTCGATCCAGCCCAAGCCAAGGACGATCCAGGTGGTGAAGACGAAAGGCGCGGAGACCGTTTGCACACCCAAGCCGGCGATCGCCGGCATCATGAGAGTCGCGAGCAAGGCCCCCAGGATCGAAAGTCTCAGCTTTCCACCACAGACGACGAACACTGCCACCGCCGTGAGAACGCCGTTGAAGCCGTACAGTCCCTGGTTGACGCTCGCCGCATCGACGTCGCGGTAATAATAGGCAACGACGGTGCCGATGATGGCACCGCTCACGGCGAGCACGCCATGGCGCCAATTGCTGAGAAACATGCCGATCGCGAACAGCAAGCCGGACAAGATGGTCGGCGAAAACAGCGCCTGGCCAAGGCTGAGCAACACCGCCTTTGATGGCTGGAAAATATCGGACGCCAAGGCGCCGGATGCGATCGGCCGCAAAACATCGAGATGCGGTGCCGCTGCGTATAGTGCCCAGAACACGATCAGAAACGGAAAGGCAAGCGTCGGAAACGGCAGGACGGCCACGCACGCGCGCACCAGCACAATGGTGATGGCGACGCAGACGACGAGCACGGCCCACATGCCGACATCGGTCCAGCCGGTGTGAAAGAAAGCCGGAATCACCAGCGCGACCAGGCAAGGATTGAGGCCTGGCAGCCCCGTCGAAATCGCCGGGCCTCTGCCGGATAGGAGCATGCGGCCGGCCGGGGCCATGATCCCGGCGACCAGCAGGTAGGCAAAGCTGATCGGAGACGCGACGAAAACGGCGAGCAGGAAGAACAGGCCGGTCAGCTCGTTGTCCTGAAAGCAGAGTTGCGCGCAGCCGCGCAGAACGAGGCGCCAGTAAGGAACCTGGCAGGCCTCGACCGGCGGAAAAATATAGTCGACGGGCTGTTTCATGCGCGGCCCCTTGCCGGCCCGCATCGCCGGCGCCGTCTCGTTCGGCTAGGCGGCCCTGTACGAGCTCACTTGTCCCGCCGTCTCCTTGCCCAGCATGTCCAGCAGAATGGCCGACTTGCAGGTCCAGCCGACAATGCCCCCCTGCGCCACGAGCGCGCGCAGCGTGACTTCCTTGAATTCCGGGAAATAGCTATCAGTGCCGTCTTCGACCAGGAGACAATCGTAACCGCGGTCGTTCGCGCAGCGCATCGTGGTCTGCACGCAGACTTCGGTCGTCACGCCCGTTATCACCAATGAGGTGATCTTCCGGCGCATCAGATACTCGTCGAGGTCGGTGTTGTAGAACGCGTCCTTGCCCGGCTTGGAGATGACGTGCTCGTTTTCCCGCGGTTCATTTTCGGCGATGAAATCCGTTCCAGGCTCGCCATCGATCAAAATGCGTCCCATCGGACCGAATTCGCCGATCTTGATCTTCGGGTTGCCGCGGTGGAGCTTGGCGGTGGGCAAGTCGGAGAGATCCGGCTTATGACATTCCTTCGTGTGGATGATGGGCAAGTCGCACTTGCGAAAAGCGGCTTGCAGCTTGCCGATGACCGGAATGCAGGGTTGGATGTTCTCGATCTTGTCTCCCAATGACTCGGCAAAGCCTCCCGGCATGCAGAAGTCGCGCTGCATGTCGATGCAGATCAGGGCGACGTGGTCAAAATCGAACTGAAAGGGAAACGGCTTTGCGTCGATGAATGGCATGTCGCTCCTGCTCCCGATGCTTGGCTTGCGTCGTCCGGCCGGATTGTCGCAGCCATGGCGAAGATCCGGGGCGCGCAAAAAAAACATAAACGACGCTATTTAAAATTAGCTTGAAAAATCCCGAAGCATTCGGCCGAAAGCCGTTGCGTGCCCCTTCCGGCGATAAAAAAGCAGTGTGAAAAACTCGTAGGGTTAACCAGACCTACTGGCGGGTCATGCACGCGAGATTGTCGCGGCCACTTCGCTCAGCAGGGCGTCGTGCTCTGAATATCGAGATCACCGAGGCTCGCCGCTTCGCTGCAGCGCAGTAATGACAGTTCAGGCCTTATCCAGCTTCCTCTGCACCTCTTCCAGATCCTGCGCCAGCGAACCGAGTCGTTCCTGCATCATGTCGCGCAGGCGATGGGCGGCGGCCGGATAGCCTTCCAGCATCTTGCGGAAGAGATTGCGCGAAATGCGGATGACCGTGGTCGGCTCCTTGGCGATGGCGGTGACCGGCGACACGGCGTCGGTGAGCAGCGCCAATTCGCCCAGCAGCGTTCCCGGGCCGGCGGTGAATTCATCGCCCTCGGCGCGCGTTGCCGGCTCCACCGACAGCGAGCCCTCCTGTACGATATAGCCGCCGTCGGCGAGCTCGCCGGCATAAAACAGCACCGCGCCGCTTTGCAGGTGACGGCTCTCGGCGCCGATCGCCAGCACGCGCAGCGCCTGCTTGCCGAGCGCGGCCAGGCTCGGCACCTGCTCGAAAAAGGCGATGTCGTCCTCGAGGGTCATGGCTATGTCTACGTCATTCCCGGGCGCCCGGCGAAGCCGGAATCCATAACCCCACGACTGCGGAGGATGGATTCCGGGTCCGCTCGCTTCGCGCGCGTCCCGCAATGACAGAATAAATGGTCACGGCACCAGCTTATAGCCGCCGGCTTCCGTCACCAGGATCGCCGGCTGCGCGGCGTCCTTCTCCACCTTCTGCCGCAGCCGGTAGATGTGGGTCTCCAGCGTGTGGGTGGTGACGCCGGAATTGTAGCCCCAGACCTCCTGCAGCAGCGTCTCGCGCGACACCGGCTTCTGCCCGGCGCGGTAGAGATAGCGCAGGATGGCCGTCTCCTTCTCGGTCAGCCGCACCTTGCTGCCCTTGGGCGTGAGCAGCACCTTGGACGAGGGCCGGAAGGTATAGGGCCCGATGGTGAACACCGCGTCCTCGCTCGCCTCATGTTGCCGCAGTTGCGCGCGGATGCGCGCCAGCAGCACGGCGAAACGGAACGGCTTGCTGACATAGTCGTTGGCGCCCGATTCCAGCCCCAGGATGGTATCGCTGTCAGTATCGTGGCCGGTGAGCATGATGATCGGCGATTTGAAGCCGGCCTTGCGCAGGATGCGCACCGCCTCGCGGCCGTCGACATCGGGCAGCCCGACATCCATGATCACCAGATCGACCTGGCCGGTCTTGGCGACCTGCACGCCCTTGGTGCCGCTCTCCACCGCGACGGCGTCGAACTCCTCGTGCAGGGCGAGCTGCTCGACCAGGGCGTCGCGCAGTTCGTTGTCGTCGTCGACGATCAGGATGGTCCGTTTCGTGGCCATGGCCATGGAGCCCCCGGGAGGCGCAAGAGCCGTCCGCAATATTCGCGCAGTACAGCATTCAGCGCTAAAAGAGCAAGGATGATCTGGTATTTAGGGCGGATTGCGGGGGAATGCCAAGAAAAACACCGAGGAAACCACCAAGGAAAACCCTGTCGCATTTGAGGGTGCGGCGCCGGCCCGGCCGCCCGACCCAGGGCTGGCTCACCGCCGGACCCTGGATGCTGCCGGTGGCGCTCGGCCGCGCCGGCATCAAGGCCAACAAGCGCGAGGGCGACGGCGCCACCCCGCGCGGGCGCTTCCGGCTCAAGCGGCTGTGGTGGCGGGCGGATCGCCACCCGCGCCCGCCGACGCTGCTGCCGTCGCGCCGCATCGGCCCGCACGACGGCTGGTGCGAGGACCCCGCCGACCGCCGCTATAACCAACCGGTCAAGCTCACGGCAGCCAGCCAGGCCGACCGGCTCGCCCGCGCCGACGCGCTCTACGACTACATTGTCGAGATCGACCACAATACGCGGCCGCGCATCGCCGGCCGCGGCAGCGCGGTGTTCATCCATCTCGCCCGTCCCGGCCTCAAGCCGACCGCCGGCTGCGTCGCGCTTCAAGCGGCGGCGCTGCGCCGCCTGCTCGCGCGTCTCGGTCCGAAGACGCGCATCATGGTTGACTGATCGTTACCAAGTCCAGCGCGATACCGTTGATTAGTCATACAGGTAGGATGCGGGAACCATAACCGCACCATTAACAGAACTACACGACTCCCCATGTTATTCGTGTCGCGGTGCCGTGTGGCGCGGCATCCGAGAACAACAACCCCGCGCAAGGGTCGCAGATGGATCGGACATTCGCAGACAATATTCGCGCGCCGGCGCCGCCGGCGCCCGCGGCATCGCCGACCCCGGCCAGCATCGGCCGCGTCGCGCTGGTCAGCGGCTCGCATGCGGTGGTCGAGCTCAATGCCCGCGCGACCACCCATGAGCATGCCACGGTCGGCAAGTTCATGGGCCTGACCACCGGCAAGGCGATCATCATCGCGCTCATTACCGAAATCGGCGAGCAGCCCGTCAATGTCACCGGCGGCGCCCCCATCTTCCGCAAGATGGCGCGGATCGATCTGATCGGCGAGATCAAGGCGGACGAGACCGGCGCGCCGCGCTTCCAGCGCGGCATCACCGAGCATCCCAGCATCGGCGACGGCGCACTGCTGCTGACCGAGCGCGACCTTCGCCTGGTCTATGGCTCGCCCAATATCGATCACGCCCATATCGGCGATCTGCAACAGAACGAAAATATCGGCGTGCATATCGACATCGATCAGCTCATCAGCCGGCATTTCGCCGTGCTCGGCGCCACCGGCGTCGGCAAATCGAGCGGCGTCGTCATCATCCTGCAGCAGATCATGGCCAGCCGGCCGAACCTGCGCGTCTTCCTGGTCGATCCGCACAACGAATACAGCAATTCCTTCGGCGACAAGGCGCAGGTACTCAATCCGCGCAATCTCAGGCTGCCGTTCTGGCTGTTCAATTTCGAGGAAATCACCGACGTCTTCTTCGGCGGCCGCCCCGGCGTCGACGAGGAAATCGAAATTCTGGCGGAAGCCATCCCGGTGGCGAAGTCGCTCTATCTGCAATACAAGGCGAACCCGCCGAGCACGCTGACCAAGCGGCGCGATCCGCGCGACGCCGGCTTCACCGCCGATACGCCGGTGCCCTACCGCATCGAGGATCTGATCTCGCTGCTTGACGAGCGCATGGGCAAGCTGGAGAACCGCTCCTCGCGCATCATCTATTCCAAGCTGATCTCGCGCATCCAGACCTTCCGCAATCATCCGCGCTACGCCTTCATGTTCGAAAACGCCAACATCGGCGGCGACACGATGGCGGAGACGCTGTGCGGCCTGTTCCGGCTGCCGCCGGACGGCAAGCCGATGACCATCATGCAGCTCGCCGGCTTCCCGGCCGAGGTGGTGGATTCGGTGGTCTCGGTGCTCTGCCGCATGGCCTTCGATTTCGGCCTGTGGAGCGACGGCGCCGCGCCGCTGCTGTTCGTCTGCGAGGAGGCGCACCGCTACGCGCCGTCGGACAAGAAGATCGGCTTCGGCCCCACCCGCCGCGCGCTCTCGCGCATCGCCAAGGAAGGCCGCAAATACGGCGTGTTCCTCGGCCTGGTGACGCAGCGGCCGGCCGAGATCGATCCCACCATCATCTCGCAGTGCTCGACCTTCTTCGTCATGCGGCTGGCCAATGACCGCGACCAGGCGCTGATCCGCTCGGCGGTGTCGGATGCGGCGGCGAGCCTGCTCAGCTTCATTCCCTCGCTCGGCACGCGCGAGGTGTTCACCTTCGGCTATGGCGTGGCGTTGCCGACGCGCATGCGCTTCGTGTCGCTGGCGCCGGAGTTCAGGCCGCAAAGCGAGGCCTCCGGCAACACCCGTTCCGACGTCGGCGCGGTGACGCCGGACATGATCAACGCGGTGATCGAACGCTGGCGCAGCGCCAGCATGAGCCATCGCGCCAGCACCGAGGAACTGCTCGACTACGGCGCGACCGATGCGCCCTTGCAGCCGGCCGCCGCGGCAACGTTCGAACCGTCGACGCCGCTGCGACCGCCGCCGCCGCCGGCCGTTCCGCAGGCGCCGGTGCCGCCGCCGGTCTCACCGCGCGGCGAGGCGCTGCGCGCCAGCCTGTTGAAAAAGCCGCTCGACGCCTCGCTCGGCGGCAACCTGCCGCAGACGCCCGGCTATCCGTCGAAGTTCAGGTAAGCCGGGGTCATTGCGGGGCGCGCCCGGCATAGCCGGTAGCCCGGCTGAGCGCAGCGAAAGCCGGGGCAGGTGTTGCGGGCCGCTCCTGGATTTCGCTCCGCGCCATCCAGGCTCGGTCGCAGGGCCCCGTCGCTACTTCCGCCCGATGAGGTCGATCAGCGCCGATCGGCCGACATGGCGGGTGCCTTCGGCGAGCTCGGCGTCATATTCGCGGATATCGACCGAAGCGAAATCCTTGAACGCCTCCTGCAACAGCGCGTGCGTATAGCATCGCTCGGGTTCGCGCGGGCCGCCATTTTCGTACTTGATGTGCTCGGGCCGGTAGCCCTCGAGCAGCAGCAGGCCGCCCGGCTTCAACGCTGATTTCAGCCCGGCGAAGATCTTGTCGCGCTCGGGCGGCGCGACGAACTGGAAGAAGATCGCCACCACCACGTCGTAGGCCGCCTGCGGCCACTGCCAGTTGACGATGTCGGCCTGCTCGGTGCGGACGGAAACGCCGCGCTCGGCGGCGAGCTTGCGCGCCTTCTCCTGGGCGGAAGGCGAGAAGTCGACCGACAGCACGTCGAGCCCCTGCTCCGCCAGGAACACGCCGTTGCGGCCTTCGCCGTCGGCGATGGACAGCGCCTTGCCGTGCTTGGGCAGGAGATGCGCCTGCGCTTTGAGGAAAGCGTTCGGCGCGGTGCCGAACACGTAGCCCGGCTCGGCAAAGCGGGATTCCCAGCGCTCGAATTCGGATTGGTCCATGTGGTCGTCACCTGCAGGCATTGCCCCGCCGATAAATGGCGACGAACGCGCCGCGCCGCAAGCTATTTGCGCGCGCCGAAGATGGCGCTGCCCACCCGCACATGGGTGGCGCCGAGTTGAATGGCGGTGACGAAGTCGGCACTCATGCCCATCGACAACAGGCGCAACCCGTTGCGCTTGGCGATCTTGGCGGTGAGCGCGAAATGCGGGCCGGGCGCCTCCTCGAACGGCGGGATGCACATCAGGCCGGCAATCTCCAGGCCGTATTTCTCGCGGCAGGCGGCGAGGAACGCGTCGGCCTCCTGTGGCAGCACGCCCGCCTTCTGCGGCTCGCCGCCGGTATTGATCTCGACGAACAACAGCGGCTTCTTGCCCTGCTTGGCGATCTCCTTGGCGAGCGCCTCGCACAGGCTGGCGCGGTCGACCGAATGGATGGCGGCAAACAGCGCCACCGCGTCCTTGGCCTTGTTTGATTGCAGCGGCCCGATCAAATGCAGTTCGATATCGGGATGCGCCGCCATCAGCGCCGGCCATTTCGCCTTGGCCTCCTGCACCCGGTTCTCGCCGAACACGCGCTGGCCGGCGGCGATTGCCGGCTCGATCGCCTCGGCCGGAAAGGTCTTCGACACGGCGATGAGCGTCACCTCGGCCGGGTCGCGCCCGGCGTCGCGGCAGGCGCGCGCGATCTCGGCGCGGACCGAGTCCAAACCTCTCGTCGCTTGCGAAGGAGCCATAGCCTTGCCTGCCGGTGGTCGCCCTGTCCCTAGCCAAGCGCAGCCGCCGGGACAAGCCCGGCGACGCCACCCGCGTTACGGTGTGATCATCTCGGCCTTGGCCGCCGCCCGGCGGCCCTTTCCATCAAATGAACGGGCGCGGCTTCTTCGACGTGATGTCGCTGCCGGCGAGGCGGGCGAGCGCGGCGCGGTCGAGCACCTCGAGCTGGCGGTCCTTCCAGCGCGCCGCCTGCGAGGCGGTGAGGCGCTTCAGCGTCTTGTTGGTGTGCACCAGCGAGAGACCGAGCGTGTCGGCGACGTGCTGCTGGGTGAAGGGAAGCTGGACGGTATGCCCGTCCGCCAGCCCCGACTCCTCGGCGCGCACGAACAGGTGCAGGAATAGATAGGCGGTGCGCTCGAGCGCGGTGCGGCGGCCGAGGCTGAGCAGGTTCTCGTCGATCAACTGCTCCTCGCGCGCGGCGAGCCAGGTGACGTCGAAGGCAAGCGCGGGAAAGCGCTTGTAGAGATCCAACAATTTCGCGCGCGGAAAGACGCACAACGTGAGCGGCGTCAGCGCCTCGACCGAGTGCTCCATCTCGCTCATCAGCGCGCCTTGCAGGCCGACCATATCGCCGGGCAGCGCATAGTTGAGGATCTGCCGGCGGCCATCGTCCAGCATCTTGTAGCGGAAGGCCCAGCCGTGGAGCACGGTGTAGAGCTGCTCGCTGCGCGTGCCCTCGCGCAGAAAGCTCGCGCCGGGTTGTATGCGCAATTCGTCGCTTTTCAGCTCCTGCACAAAGCCAAGTTCTTCCGCGCTAAATTCGCGCAAGGCCCGGCGCCCGCGCAGCGGACACTGCGTGCAAAGCGTGCCGACCTGACCCGTCCGGTTTCCATTGCCCAAATACATGTCGTCATTCCATACATGATGGAAATTGCTCCCCATATGTCTTTTTTAAATGCAGACCGATTCAACTCGGTGCAAAAAAAATAGTTCCAATACGCGCGAATGAGGGAAGAGTCGCGTGTCCGACAATGAGAAGCCCCTCACCGGCAAGCATTGCCTGGTGCTTGACGATGAATTTCTGATCGCTCTCGATATCGAGCAAATCCTGGAAGCGGCGGGCGCTGCGAGCGTCGCCTGCGTCGGCACCGCGGACGAAGCCATGGCGGCGCTCGCCGAAAAACATATCGACTTGGCCGTGCTCGACATCAAACTGAGCGACGCGGCCGGCAACAGCATGACCATCGCCGCCGTTTTGAGCGAGCGGCAAATCGGCTTCGTGTTTCTCACCGGCATGCGCGGCGACGACGCTCAGGTACGCGCCTTTCCCGGCGTTCCGGTGGTGGAAAAGCCCTATCAGGAGCCGGTGCTGCTGGAGGCGCTGCGGCGCGCGCTGTCGCGGAGTTAGGCCTCACGCCGCGGCTTCCCATTGCGCCATGGCTTCGGCGGCCGGCTTGTTCAGGTGCACCTTGCCGTCAGCGACGCGATCGACCCAGTCGTGAAAGATGAAGTGGTGCTTGTCACCTGCCTTGGCGTCGCGCTTGGTGAGCTTGATCTTGTCGATGCCTTCCAGATGATCGACCACGCCGACATGCTTGCCGTCGGAGCCAACCACTTCCATATGAACTTCGATCTTGTAGGTCTTCGTCATCTCGGGCCTCCATTTGATGAGGATAACCCGGAACGCCCGCGCTGAGTTCCCGCCCGACGCGCCGGCCCGTCAAACGGGGATCATTTCCGCGTCGGCCGCGATGTGCCAAGCTGCGACATGCGCTGCAATCGCGCCCAGTGCGCCGCCGTCATACTGCCGATGCTGCTGGCGCTGGCGGTACGGCTTTACGACCTCGGCGCTCAGCCGCTGTGGTTCGACGAAGTCATCACGCACAGGCGGGCGCTGCTGCCATTGCCGCAGTTGATCGCCGACGCGCTGATCAACAAGCACATCCCCACTTATTTCCTGCTGGTGCGTCCCTTCGATGCCGCGGTCATCGACGAGGCCTTGCTGCGGCTACCCTCGGCGATCTTCGGCACGCTTGCCGTGGGCCTGGTCGCGCTGATCGCGAGCGAGATGCGCTCGCCGCGCGCCGGCTTGCTCGCGGGCCTGTTGATGGCGCTGTCGCCGATCGACGTGCAGTTCGCCCAGGAGGCGCGCAGCTACACCATGCTGTCCTGCCTGGTGCTGGTTGCGCTCTGGGGCCTCATGCGCATCGTGCGGGCGCGCGGCGAGGCACGCGACACGCGCGCCGGCTGGCTCGCTTATGCGCTCGGTACCGTGGGCGCCCTCAATGTGCTGGTGGCCGGCGCGGTCTGGTGGCTGGCCTCCAATCTGGCGATGCTGTTTGCGTTGCTGCGCAGGCCTGAACCCCGCGCCGCCACCGTCCGTCTCTGGCTGATCGTGCAGGGCGCGATCGTGCTCGCCTGGCTGCCGGCGCTGATCGGGCTCGCCGCCGACAGCCATGCCGATCCGCTGCGCGGCTATCGCTGGATCCCGCCATCGACGCTACGGCATGTCGGCGAGGTCTTGTCGGCCGTGTATCTCTACCGCGCCTCCGACAATCTCACCTTCGCGCTCTTGCCCACCTGGGTGCCGGGCATCGGCGTCGTCGTGATGGCGCTGGCCTTGTTCGGCGCCTGGCGCCTGCGTGGCGATGCGACGTCCTTGGCCGCCGTCGCGCTCACGGTCCTCGCCATGCCGGTCATCCTGCTGGTGATCTCGGCGTTTCTGCCGGCCTGGATCCCGCGCTATCTCTTGTGGAGCACGGGTGCGTTTTTCGTGCTCGCCGGCATCGGCGCCGCGGCGCTGCCGCGCCGGCTGTTTCCCGCGGTGGCGGCGGCGATCGTCATTCTCGGCCTGACCAATCTCGCGCCCTATTACCGCGCCGAAATCAAGCCGCGCTGGAACTTGGCGGCGGCCTATCTCGCCGCCCATGCGCAGCCCGGCGATTCGATCATGGCGAGCAGTGGCGGGGCGAAATTCATGCTCGAGGCCTACGCCAAGGGCCACAAGCTTGCGCCGGCGATCAGCGACGCCGGCGACGTCGCCCGCGCCCTCGCGCGCCTGCCGTCCACCGGCGACGTCTGGGTCGTCTATGGCCGCGTTGGCCAGGTGTTGGCAACATCGGAGGCCGACTATCTGCGACGATGGACTCGGCTCGGCGCGCCGGCCGAAACGGCGCGCCTCGGACGGCAGGTCGTCGCCTGGCGTTTCCCGCGCCCGCGTTAGAGCGTTTCCAGGCGAAGTGGAAACCGGTTCGCCGTCCGGAAACGCGAAAAAACAAGAATCCTAGACACGTTCACCGTTTCGATGAAACGGTGAACGTGTCTAGGCGGCGCTAATCCACATCCACATCTTCCAGCCGGACACCGCGGCCGGCGCGCAGACTGGCACGCGCCTGCTCGACGCGCTGCCGAAAGCGCGCGTCATTTTCCAGCCGGTATTCGAACCAGTCGTCCTCGGTTTCAAAACCGATCAGCACGCCTGCCGGTTTACCGTGGCGCGTGATGACGATGTCCTGCTTTTCCGCGTCCCGCAGATAGCGGGACAGATCATCCTTCACCTCGGACAGCGGGACTTCCTTCATTCCGGATTTGCGAACTGTTTCAGCCATTCATCCGCCTCCGCCTTCTCAATGATCGCGAGAATTTCGACGGTCGAACCCGCGACATCGTAAAATACGCGAACGTCGGCGACTCGAAGTCGATATTGCGGCCGATCAAGCCCACGCAGCCGTTTGATTCTGCTTCGGCTGGTCTTTTCAGGTTCGTGTCGCAGATGCGTTTCTATTGCCGAACGGACGGTGGTGCGGAGGTCGGCGCGCAATCGCCGCAGATCGTCGACGGCTTCCGGTGCCAGGACAATGGCGAAGCGCATTCTGGCTATATAATAGCTAGAATTGCTATGCCGTCAAACCGCCCCCGCCGCCGCCTCGGTTGACCGCAGACCCCTTCCATGTCACCACCCGGAGCCTTAAAAAGCCCGCCAATGACCCCTGAATCGCCGAAAAACGCCGCGCGCCCCGAGCGCTACAACGCCCGCGAGGCCGAGGCCCGCTGGCAGGCCGTGTGGGACGAGCGCGGCATCTTCGCCACCCAGAACAGCGACCCGCGCCCGAAATACTACGTCCTTGAGATGTTTCCCTACCCATCCGGGCGCATCCACATGGGCCATGTGCGCAACTACACCATGGGCGACGTGGTCGCCCGCTTCAAACGCGCCATGGGCCATGCCGTGCTCCACCCCATGGGGTGGGATGCCTTCGGCATGCCGGCCGAGAACGCCGCCATGGCCGGCAAGGTGCATCCGAAGAAGTGGACCTACGAGAACATCGCGGCGATGAAGACGCAGCTCAAGTCGATGGGGCTCTCCCTCGACTGGGCGCGCGAGGTCGCCACCTGCGACCCGGCCTATTACAAGCACCAGCAGAAGATGTTCCTCGACTTCCTGCAGGCGGGGCTGGTCGAGCGCAAGCAATCGAAGGTGAACTGGGACCCGGTCGACCAGACCGTGCTCGCCAACGAGCAGGTGATCGACGGCCGCGGCTGGCGCTCGGGCGCCGAGGTCGAGCAGCGCGAGCTGACCCAATGGTTCTTCAAGATCAGCGATTATTCCGAGGAGCTGCTGGACGCGCTCGATACGCTGGAGCGCTGGCCGGACAAGGTCCGGCTGATGCAGAAGAACTGGATCGGCCGCTCGGAAGGCCTGCTCATCCGCTTCATGCTCGATCCGACCACCACGCCGAACAATGAGTCGGAGCTCGAGATCTTCACCACGCGGCCGGACACCTTGTTCGGCGCCAAGTTCATGGCGCTGTCGCCGGACCATCCGCTCGCCGCCGCGGTGGCGAAAAAGGATCCGCAGCTCGCCGAGTTCATCGAGCAGTGCCGCCGCATGGGCACGTCGCAAGAGGCCATCGACACCGCCGAGAAGCTCGGCTTCGACACCGGCATCAAGGCGGTGCATCCGTTCGATCCGACCTGGACGCTGCCGGTCTATGTCGCCAACTTCATTCTGATGGACTACGGCACCGGCGCCATCTTCGGCTGCCCGGCGCACGACCAGCGCGACTTGGACTTCGTCAACAAATACGGCCTCGGCAATACGCCGGTGGTCTGCCCGCCGGACCAGGACCCGGCGCGCTTCGTCATCACCGACACCGCCTATGACGGTGACGGCCGCATGATCAATTCGCGTTTCCTCGACGGCATGAGCATTGCCGAGGCGAAGGAAGAAGTCGCCAAGCGGCTGGAGCGCGACACCCGCGGCAATCGTCCGGTGGCGCAGCGCCAGGTCAATTACCGCCTGCGCGACTGGGGCATTTCGCGCCAGCGCTATTGGGGCTGCCCGATCCCCATCATCCACTGCGAGACGTGCGGCGTGGTGCCGGTGCCGGCGAAGGACCTGCCGGTCACGCTGCCGGAGGATGTGTCCTTCGACAAACCGGGCAATCCGCTCGACCGCCACCCGACCTGGAAGCACGTGACGTGTCCGCAATGCGGCGGCCCGGCACAGCGCGAAACCGACACCATGGACACCTTCGTCGACTCGTCCTGGTATTTCATCCGCTTTACCGATCCGTGGAACGAGTCGGCGCCGACAACGCCCAAGATCGCCAATGGCTGGATGCCGGTCGATCAATATATCGGCGGCATCGAGCACGCGATCCTGCACCTGCTCTATTCGCGCTTCTTCACCCGCGCCATGAAGAAGACCGGCCATGTGAATCTGGACGAGCCGTTCGCCGGCCTGTTCACGCAGGGCATGGTGGTGCACGAGACCTATCGCGCCAAGAACGGCGACTGGGTGATGCCGGCCGATGTCACCATTGCGACCGAGGGCGATACGCGCAAGGCGACGCTCACCGCCACCGGCGAACCGGTCGAGATCGGCGCCATCGAGAAGATGTCGAAGTCGAAGAAGAACACGGTCGATCCCGACGACATCATGGAAAGCTACGGCGCCGACACCGCGCGCTGGTTCATGCTCTCCGATAGTCCGCCCGAGCGCGACGTGATCTGGAGCGAGGAAGGCGTGCAGGCCTCCTGGCGCTTCGTGCAGCGGCTGTGGCGGTTGGTCGGCGAGATCGCCGACGTGCGGGCGCCGGCCGCGCGGCCGGCCGAGTTTTCCGAACAGGCGCTCGCCGTGCGCAAGGCCGCGCACAAGGCGCTGGCCAACGTCTCCGACGACATCGCCAAGCTGCGCTTCAACCGCTGCGTCGCCCACATCTACGAATGCGCCAACGCGCTGTCCGACGCCGTCGGCGCGGCGGAGACGGCGCCGTCGTCCGACTTCGCCTGGGCGTTGCACGAGGCGGCCGACATCCTGGTGCGCCTTTTCCACCCGATGATGCCGCATCTCGCCGAGGAATGCTGGGCGGCGCTCGGGCATCAAAGCCTGGTTGCGAGCGAAGCCTGGCCGACGCTGGAGCCCGCCCTCCTGGTCGAGACCACCATCACCCTGCCGGTGCAGATCAACGGCAAGAAGCGCGCCGATGTGACGGTCGCCCGCGATGCGGGAAAGGCCGATATAGAGGCTGCCGTTCTGGCGCTCGATGCGGTAAAAAAGGTGCTCGACGGCAAAAGCCCGAAAAAGGTCATTGTCGTCCCGCAGAGGATCGTCAATGTGGTGGCTTGATTCACCGTCATTCCGGGGCGTCCGCCGCAGCGCAGCGAAGGCGGACGAACCCGGAATCCAGGGCCTCCGGCACGCCCGTGCGTCCGGCTCTGGATTCAGGCTCTCGCGGAGCCTGTCATCGGGCCGCGCTTCGCGCGGACCCGTTGGCTCGGCCGGAATGACAGTCAGGATTGTGGCGGCGCTCGGCCTCGCCGGTTTGCTCGCCGGCTGCTTCCAGCCGCTTTACGGCGACAAGGCGACCGTGGGGGGCGGCGCGGCGCTGCGGGACAAGCTCGCCTCCGTTGAGGTGGCGCAGATCCCCGCCCCCAACGGCACGTCGCTCTCCCGCATCAGCGTCGGGGTGCGCAACGACCTGTTGTACGACCTGACCGGCGGCGGCGGCGCCGCATCACCCACCCACAAACTCGATATCAAGCTCACCGCCACCCAGGTGCAGGTGGTCGTCGACATCAATTCGGGCCGGCCCGACGTGCAGGACTACGGCATCAACGCCACCTACACGCTCACCGATCTCGCCACCGGCAAGCGGGTGATCAGCGGACAGACCTTCTCGCGCGTGTCCTACAACGTCCCCGGCCAGCAGCAACGCTTCGCCAGCGCGCGCGGCTTGCGCGATGCCGAGAACCGCGCCGCCAAGGTGATCTCCGACAATATCCACGCGCGGCTGACCTCGTATTTCGTGACCGGGGGCTGAGGCTCAGCCACACGCACGCTTCCCTTTCCCCTTTGTGGGAGAAGGTCGCGCCGTGCAGGCGCCATGGCCCCGCCAAAGCCGCTGACGTCGAGCGTCTGATCGCGCCGGTCCGTCGAGGCCACCATGCACCAATCTCCAACGTCGCACGGCGAACCGGTCTCCGCGGCAACCCGCGACGGCACTCTGCTGCCGGTGATCGACGTCACCGATCCGCGCTTTGCGGTACCGGACGATCCCGACAGCCTGCGCAGGCTTTTCGATGCCGCGCACGAAGAGGAGCGCCGCAATCGCCGCATTCCGCGATTCATCATGCGCTTGCTGCTGCGGTCGGCGGCCAAGAAGTCCTTGCTGGTGCGCGCCATATTCAGCGCCGATACGACGTTTCTCGACGGCATCACCACCTACGTCATGAAGCTCGGCGCCGATAATCTGCCGCCGCCTTACGACAGCCCGATGGACCGGCGCCTCGCCGCATCGCCGCATCTCACGCTGCTGCGGCTGCGCACCCAGCAGGTCGCGCGGCTCCTTGCCGACAGCCTTGCCGACGACCTCGCGGCCGCACCAACAGCGCCGCTGCATTTGATCAATATCGCCGGCGGGCCGGCGATCGACAGCCTGAACGCCCTGATCATCTTGAACCGCCGCGCCGGCCATCTGCTGCGGCGGCCCATCGCGATCCATGTTCTCGACCCGGACGACGCCGGACCATTTTTCGGCAGGGGCGCGCTGGGCGCTCTCATGGCGAGCGGCGCGCCGCTTACGGGTCTCACGATCGCTTTCGATCACCGCAGCTACGACTGGAACGCGCCGGCTTTGCTCGAAGCGCTGCTGCGCGAATTGAACGCAGGCGACGCGATCGTCGCCGCCTCGTCCGAGGGCGGCCTGTTCGAATACGGCAGCGACGAGGCCATCGTCGCCAATCTCGCGGCGTTACGCGGCGGCGGCGCAACGCTGGTCGCAGGCTCCGTCACCAGCAATGACGAGGCGCATCGGCGCAGGATTACCATGAGCCGGTTCAAGCTGATCCCGCGCGGGCGCGAGGGCTTCGCGCCGCTGGCCGCACGCGCGGGCTTCGCCATCGCGCGCGCCGAGACGGCGCAACTCAGCGAGCAGGTTCTGCTGCGGCCGGCTTGAGGGTAGGCGTTCGATTGCCTGGACCCCGAACGCGCATTAGAGTGCGATCCAGCTAGGCTGAATCGTACCAACAACCGTTCGTCCCCGCGAAAGCGGGGACCCAGGGCCAAAAAGATAGGCTTTCGATTGGCGCCCCTGGATTCCCGCTTTCGCGGGTACGAACGGAGTTTGTTTTAATCTCGGCGGATCAAACGCTAGGTTCGAGGCGACATGACCGCCATCAAAGCCGCCGACGTCGACCGCTTCATCGCCAAGCCCGACCCCGGCCAGCCGATCGTGCTGGTGTTCGGGCCGGACGCCGGCCTGGTGCGCGAGCGCGTCGATCAGCTCGTGCGCGCCTCGGTCTCCGATCCCAACGATCCCTTCGCGCTGGCGCGCATCGACGGCGAGGCGCTCGCCGCCAATCCGGCGCGGCTCGTCGAGGAAGCGCACACCGTGCCGCTGTTCGGCGGCCGCCGCGCCGTGCTGGTGAAGGCGGGCTCGCGCAACATCGCCACCGCGGTCGAGAACGTGATCGCGGCGCCTTCGGCCGAATGCCGCGTCATCATCGAGGCCGGCGATCTCAAGCGCAACGCGCCGCTGCGCGCGCTGTGCGAGAAGGCGAAGGTCGCCGCGGCGCTGCCCTGCTATGCCGACAATGCGCGCGATCTCGGCCGCCTGATCGACGACGAGCTGCGCGCCGCCGAGCTGACGATCGCGCCGGAGGCGCGCGCCGCGCTCGCCGCATTGATCGGCGGCGATCGTCTCGCCTCGCGCAACGAGCTGCGCAAGCTGACGCTTTATGCCCGCGGCCAGGAACGCATCGAGCTTGCCGATGTGGTTACCGTCGTTTCCGATGCGTCAACGCTGGCGCTCGACGGCGTACTCGACGCCGCCTTTGCCGGCCGCACGGCCGAGGTCGAAAGCGAATTCGCCAAGGCGCGCGCCTCCGGCGCCTCGCCCGCCGCCATCATCTCGGCGGCGATCCGTCATGTCGCCAATCTGCACAAGATGCGGCTTGCCATCGACGCCGGCGACTCGGCCGAGTTCGCCATGAAGCGCGCGACGCCGCCGGTGCATTTCAGCCGCGACAGAATCGTCGGCGAAGCCTTGCGCACCTCCAGCGCGCCGCGGCTCGCGCGCGCCATGGCGCAGCTTGCCGAAGCCTCGCTCGATGCCCGCCGCAATGCGGCGCTGGCGGAAACCATTGCGCAGCGCACGCTCTTGTCGATCGCGGTGAGCGCGAGGCGGCGGGAGAATTAAGCCGTCATTCCGGGGCGCGGACGAAGTCCGCGAACCCGGAATGACTTAAATATTCAACTGATAGCTATGCGGCACCCAGCGATAGGCGCTGCCGGCGCGCTCGACAAAGCCTAAGCCCGGGAACGGCATGTGGAAGCCGGCCACCGGAATACCCTCGGTCGCCACCATGTCGAGGATGCGCTTGCGCGTCGCCACCGCCTTCTCCTTGTCGTCGTCGACGTCGAGATGCAGGTCGGGCCGCTGCAGCGCCACCACATAGTGATTGCAGGTGTCGGCCCAATTGAGGATGCGCTTGCCCTCGCTCTCGATCATGAACGCCAACAGACCCGGCGAATGGCCGAAGGCGTCGATCGCGGTGATGCCCGGCACCACTTCGTCGCCCGGCTTGATCATGGTGGCGCGGTTGGCGAGCGGCACCACAATCTTCACATAGAGCTCGCGGTTGAACTTGCGCGCCTCGCGCACGTTCTCGCCCTTGTTCCAGAAATCGAAATCGGCGGCGCCGAACACATAGCGTGCGTTGGGAAACACCGGCTGGCCGCCCTTGGTCAGCCCGCCGATGTGGTCGGGATGGCCGTGCGTGAGCACCACCACGTCGACGTCCTCCGGCTTGTAGCCGGCCTGCGCCATGCGCGCGACCAGGTTGCCGGGCGGCATCCGTCCTTTCAGCTGCTCGTGCTCGTCGCGCAGCGAGCCGCAGCCGGTGTCGATCAGCACCAGCTCCTTGCCGGTATTGACCACGGTCGGCGTGAACGGATGCTCGTAACGGTCGGCGCTGATGTGGTTGGCGGCGGCGAGCGCCTTCACCTCATCGGCATGCGCCTCGCCGCCGAAGCTCGGCGTCAGGCCGGGGCGGATCACCTTGCTGTCCATGATAGTGGCGACGTCGAAGCCGCCGAGCTTGAATCGAAAAATGGTCGGCTGCATCTCGCCTTGAAGCTGTGCGGGCACCGAGTGTCCTCCCTGCTTGTTTCGTGACGGTGTCGCGCGATGCATAGCAGGCGGCGGGGCCTGAATTCCAGCCCGGGGGCTCGGCGCGCGGAACCACGGGCGCCATGACACGTTGGCCCCGCGAGGGCGACCGCAGCAGTGTGGAGACATCACCCATGCCCGGGCCCGACCAGCGCAAGCCATCCGAACCCCACAGCTCCGAAGGACCGATGTCGCGTCGGGAGCTATTCCCGAGCGTGGTCGGCGGCGTGGCGATCGTCGCGGCCGCGCTGTCAATCGGCCGCAGTCAGATGGCCGAGGCGCAGCCCAAGACCAGCAAGAAGGTGGCGAAATATCAGGATCATCCCAACAAGGGACAGCAATGCTCGGTCTGCAATTTCTTCCGGCCGCCGCACGCCTGCCAGCTCGTCGCCGGTAACATCAGCCCGAACGGCTGGTGCAGCTACTTCGCCAAGAAGTCGGCGTAACCGTCGGCGTCAAGCCGCGCTGGTGCCTGCGGCGCAGCAGTGTTCGCTGTACCGCAGGCACCGGCATCCGCCGCACCTCAACTCAGATGGCGCCGAATAGGAGCAACACCACCAGAATGACCAGCACCAGGCCGAGCCCGCCGGACGGGTAATAGCCCCAACCCGCGCTGTAGGGCCATGCCGGCAAGGCGCCGATCAGCAAAAGCAGCACGATAATCAGCAAAATAAACCGCATTGTCGCCTCCTCAACACGTTCCGCGCCTGCCAACGCCGAGGTTCGATTGTTGGTTCCCGCGCGGCGGCCTTGCATTGGACTTGCGCGCCGCCGTGCCGATAAAATCGTTACGTGAGCCAATGCAGGGGGCCCCATGATCGCGGTGATTTTCGAAGTCTGGCCGGCAAGCGGCCGCAAGGACGATTATCTGGCCATCGCCGCCGGCTTGCGCGGCGAGCTCGAACGCATCGATGGCTTCCTGTCGGTCGAGCGCTTCCAGAGTCTGAGCGAGCCTGACAAGCTGCTGTCGCTGTCGTTCTGGCGCGACGAGGACGCGGTGAAAGCCTGGCGCACGCAGGCGCAGCATCGCGCCGGCCAGCGAAAAGGCCGCGCCGGGGTTTTCGCTGACTATCGGCTGCGCGTCGCCAGCGTGCTGCGCGATTACGGGCTCAACGAACGCGCCGAGGCGCCGGAGGACTCGAAGGCGGCGCACGCCATATAGCCCGCTCTGTATCCTGGATGGAGCGCAGCGCAATCCCGGACGAGTTGCGCTGTGGCGCCCCGGCTTTCGCGGAGGTTATTCTTGGGCGCGCCGAAGGCGCGACCCGGGGGCTCAGCCGGGCTACGCACATCGTTCGCGTATCGGCTATAGTCGCACCCGACGCCCCTCCTTCATGCCAAGTGAATTCTCCTTGCCGGCAAAATCCAACGCCCCCTCCGTCGCGCTCGTCCTCGCCGCCGGCTTTCTGGTGCTGTTCCTCGGGGGCGGCGCGCGTTTCGCCGTCGGCCTCACCTTCAAGCCGATCGTGCAGGATCTCGGCTGGGAGCGCAGCCAGCTCGGCCTCGCCGTGGCCATGTTCCAGCTCGTCTCCGCCGGCGCCATGTTCCTGGCCGGCCGCCTCGCCGACCGCAGCGGCCCGCGCCTGGTGCTGAGCGCCGGCCTGCTGGTCAGCGCCATCGGCATCGGTTTGATGAGCGCGATGACGGCGCCCTGGCACGCACTCGTGCTCTACGGCGTGGTGTTCGCGCTCGGCAATGGCGCCGCCTCGATCACCACTGTGGGCGTGATGGTGACGCGCGCCTTCCCGCGCCGCACCGGCATCGCCAATGCGGCGGTGATGTCGGGCATGAGCGTCGGCCAGCTCGTGATGATCGCGACGCTCGCTGCGGTGATGGTGAGCCTGAGCTGGCGCTCGGTCTTTCTGCTGCTCGGCGCCGCCTCTCTGATCCTGCTGCCGCTGCTCGTGTGGGCGATCCCGCAGACGACATCGACGCAGGCGAAAGCAGCGCAACCGCTCGCCGGCGCCGGCCTGCGCGAGGCCGCGCGTACCGGACAGTTCTGGCTGCTGCTCGCCGTCTATGCGGTGTGCGGGCTCAACGATTTCTTCGTCTCCACCCATGTCGTCGCCTTCGCGCAGGACCGCGGCGTCAATACGCTCATCGCCGGCAACCTGCTGGCGCTGATGGGCCTCACCGGTCTCATCGGCGTCGTCGCCGGCGGCGCGCTGAGCGACCGCGTCGGCCCGATGTGGCCGACCGCGCTAAGCTTTGCCGCGCGTGTCGCCGTGTTCGCGCTGGTGCTGGTCGATCAGTCGGAAATCTCGGTGGCGATCTTCGCGCTGGTGTTCGGCGCGACGTTCCTGGTGACGGCGCCGCTCACCGTGGTGTTCGTCGCCGAACGCTTCGGCACCCGCCATCTCGGCGCGCTCACCGGGCTGATCACCATGGTGCACCAGATCTGCGGCGGCATCGGCGCCTATGCCGGCGCCGTGGTGTTCGACGTGACCGGCAATTACAACGATGCCTTTATCGGCATGCTGGTGCTGTCGTTCGTGGCGCTGCTGCTGACGCTGCTGTTGCGCAAGCCGGGCGCCGCCGTGGCACTGTCCGCCTCATCCTGAACAAACAACCAGTCGCTCGCTCATCCGGGCTACATGCGCGTCCCGGAATGACCGCGGGAGCGATGATGATGCCCTACTGCACCACCGTCACATGCGTGCCCACCGGCACGCGGCTGTAGAGATCGATGATGTCCTGGTTGAACAGGCGGATGCAGCCGGAGGAAACGGCGTGGCCGATGCTCTGCGGCTCGTTGGTGCCGTGCAGGCGGAAATAGGTGTCGCGGCCGTTGCGATAGAGATAGAGCGCGCGGGCGCCGAGCGGATTGTCGAGCCCGCCGGGGAGGCCGCCGGCATAGGGCCGGTAGCGCGGCATGGTGGCAATCATGGTCGGGGTCGGGATCCAGCGCGGCCATTTCTGCTTGCTGCCGATGACCGCGGTGCCGCGGAAGTTCAGCGCCTCGCTACGGCCGACGCCGACGGCGTAGCGCAGCGCCTGGCCGTGATCGAGCACCAGATAGAGCCGCCGCTCGGGGATTTTCACCACGATGCTGCCGGGCTTCTGCGGCCCGTTCCAGGGCACGCGGGCGCGTAGCAGGCTGCGGTCGATGGTGGAAAGATCGAGCGCCGGGACGGTGCGGCCGTCGTCGTCGATGGCGCCGTAGCTGCCGCCGCCGCCGGGGAACCATTCCATACCGTCGGGCCCCTGCCCGCAGGCGGCGAGCAAGAGCGGCATGCCGATGAGCACGCCGCGACGGCTGATCTTGTTTCCCTGTGTCATCTGCTCTGGCCCTCTGCCCGCGTGATCGGTCGCTCGTTCGAGCGACATGCTCTTGATTGGACGCTTATGACGCAGGTTGCAACGGCAGCGCAATGGCGGCGCGAACTGTCGCGCATTTTCTTGAGGGGTGTTGCAGCGCGCCCTCGCTCGTCCCGGTCATCGCCGGGCAATCCACGATGGGCGCCGCCGGCATCTGACCGTAAATTGCGCATAAGCCGCGCGGCATCATGGCGCGCGTCGCGCCGTCGCATGACACCGAGATAGGAGCATAGTCAGGACTGAGCCGCTCAGGCCGGGCGACAAATGACCATAGCCCGCATAGGAGCGGAATGCGGGGCGGCGTATCGCTCAAATTGCGGTCCCGGATTTCGCTTCGCTCATCCGGGCTACACCCACTGCGTTTCACCGGCGTGACGCCCGCGGATTTCGCCACGCTCCATCTCGTGGCTACGACCTGCCGCGCTCCAAATCCTTCGCTTGCTATCTCTGGAACGTCGCCGGCAAGGTCGCCGAATTCACTGCAAATTCGTTATGCGAAACGGGCGTCTTCGGAGCGAAGACGCTGCCGCCGAGAACGAAGCCCATGACGAACACGACAGCCACCGTCAGCCCGATAAGCCCATCGTTGTGTGGCGGCGCCAGGTTGCGCATTTGCTTGGCCAAAAGCTCGTCGTCGTGGCGATCCATGGCGACTTCTCCGCTTCACGTGCGCGGTTAAAACTCGTCATGGAGATGCCGGGTTCCCAATTGGCCTGTGCTCAAATTTTTTTGAGCGCCGGAAACCGGCAACCCCGGGACGACATTATCGCACTCACCACGGTATATGCCGGGGGGCGGCAATCGGTGATGCGCGGCCGCGCTGTCAAATCGTAGGGTGTGCGTGTGGCGCGCGGCCGCCTGGATGGGCGGATCAAGCCTGCGCATGACGCCAGCGTGCGTGGCGCGATGGAACTCACCGGGTTGTCGCAGTAGCGGGGCGGCGTATTGCGCAAATTGCGGTCCAAGATTTCGCTTCGCTCATCCGGGCTACGGATTGCTACGCTTGCGACAATGCGTCGAACAGAACACCGAAATGGGATGATGCCAACTTGGTCAGGACATTGGACCAGGTATCGCCTGTTCAGCCCCCCAACTTCCGCAACACCGCATCGAGCTGATCGAGATCGCCATACTTGATGTGCAGCGTGCCGCCGCCCGAGGGTTTGTGGTCGACGGTCACGTCCAAGCCGAGCGCGTCCGACAACCGCTTCTCCAGCGCGCGCGTGTCGGCGTCCTTGCCGGGCGCGGGGCGGCTCTTCTTCAGGATCGCGTCCATGGTGACATCGCCGGGCTTGCCCTCCGGCGCGCGCACCCACTCCTCGAGCTGGCGCACGCTGAAGCCTTGGTCGATCGCCATCTCGGCGAGCACCTGCGCATTGACGTGGCCGACCAGCAGGCGCGCATGGCCCGCCGACAGCTTGCCGGTGCGCACGAAACGCTGCACCGGCTCCGCGAGCTTCAACAGCCGCACCGTGTTGGCGATGTGCGGCCGGCTCTTACCGACGATCTGCGCCACATCGTCCTGCGTATAGCTGTGCTCGTCCATCAGCGCCTGATAGCCGCTCGCTTCCTCCATCGGATTGAGATCGGCGCGCTGCACGTTCTCGATGATGGCGAATTCGAGCGACTGTTTGTCGGTCGCCTCGACGATGGCGATTGGCACCTCGTGCAGGCCGGCGCGCTGCGCCGCGCGCCAGCGCCGCTCGCCGGCGATGATCTCGTAGCCCTCGCTCTTGCCCGGCGCCGCGCGCACCACGATCGGCTGGATGACCCCGCGCTCCTTGATCGAGGCGGCGAGTTCGTCGAGCTCCGTAGCGGTGAAGGCCTTGCGCGGATTGCGCGGGTTCGGCGCGAGATTTTCGATCGGCGCCTTGCGCGGCCGGCGCGGCGCCTCGGCCGGCGCACTCTCGTCGCCGACGTCGCCGATCAGCGCGGCCAGGCCGCGTCCCAACCGCTTGTGCTCCGCCATCATCGCCGCCGCTCCTGACTGCCCTGCCACGCCGTGCTTCCTATTTCTTCTTGCCGTTTGTCATTTAGTGCGCGGCCGTAAGCCCGCGCAGTCTGTCGTCTGTAGCCCGCATGGAGCGAAGCGGAATGCGGGTCTCTTGATCGCAACGTCCCCGGATTTCGCTTCGCTCCATCCGGGCTACGGTGAATGAACGCGCTCCATCCACCGAAAAAGATCACCCCGCCTTCAACGCCTTCTCGCGCTGGATGATCTCGGTCGCCAGCCGCAGATAGGCTTCGCTGCCGACGCATTTCAAATCGTAGACCAGCACCGGCTTGCCGTAGCTCGGCGCCTCGGAGATGCGCACGTTGCGCGGGATCACCGTGTCATAGACTTTTGGTCCCATGAATTCGCGCACATCGGCGACCACCTGGTTCGACAGGTTGTTGCGCGAGTCGTGCATGGTGAGCACAACGCCGTGGATCGACAGCGTCGGGTTGAGCGTCGTCTTCACCTGGTCGACCGTCTTCAGCAGTTGCGACAAGCCTTCCAGCGCGAAGAATTCGCATTGCAGCGGCACCAGGATGGAGTCGGCCGCCGCCATGGCGTTGACGGTGAGCAGGTTGAGCGAGGGCGGGCAGTCGACCAGTACATATGTGAAATCGTAAGCGCGCTCGCCGGCGTTGAGCTCTCCCAGCGCATTGCGCAGGCGATAGGCGCGGTCGCGCTCGCGGCCGATCTCGAGCTCGAGGCCGGAGAGATCCATGGTCGACGGCGCGATGAAGAGCTGCGGCACAGCGGTCTGCAGCACCGCCGCGCGCATCGGCGCATTTCCGGTGAGCACGTCATAGGTCGAGGTGCGGCGGTCGCGACGGTCAATGCCGAGGCCGGTGGAGGCATTGCCCTGCGGATCGAGGTCGACGATCAGCACATGCTCGCCGATGGCGGCGAGCGCGGTGCCGAGATTGATGGCGGTGGTGGTCTTGCCGACGCCGCCCTTCTGGTTGGCGACCGCGATGATGCGCGGCCGCACCGCCCGATCCGAGCGCACCGGCTTGTTGAACGGGACCACCTGGGGATCGGTGGCTGTGGTGTCGGTCATGGCTGTTCAGCCTCTCATCCGGTTGCTCGGTCTCAAGCCGCGCCCCGCTCCCGCGCATGCCCAGGGCTCGAACCGACGGCATCCAAACGGGGTCGCCGCTTGCGCGGGGACGAACGGCGTTTGGTGCGGGGCTCAGGCACCGGGACGCGGTGCGAGACCGCGAACAACCAGAATATAGCCTTGGTCGCTGGTCTTGCTGGGCGTCTTTGAGGCTTCAAGTGTCCAATATTTAGCGGCCTCGGTCAATTCGGCATCTACATCTTGTCCCTTGGGGAACAGGCCGAGCGCCCCTTTGGTGATCAGGGGAAAAGCTTGATCGCACAAGGTTTTCAGCGGGGCCACGGCGCGCGCCGTGACCACATCGGCTTTGCCATGCTCGCTGTCCCCAAAATTCTCCGCCCGGATGGCGTGGACTTTGGCCGGCAATTTCAGCGCGCGCACCGCCTCGCGCAAGAAGGCGGCCTTTTTGCTATTGCTTTCAATGAGATGGACGCATGCCCCGGGCGTATCGGCAAGCGCGCAGGCGATCGGAATGCCGGGAAAGCCGCCGCCGGCGCCGAAATCCACCCAGGTTTTCGCCTGTGGCGCCAACGCCAGAAGCTGCAATGAGTTGGCGATGTGCCGCGTCCAGATGTGCGGGATGGTCGACGACGCGATCAGGTTGGTGCGCGCCTGCCAGGTCAGCAGCAGTTCGACGAACCGATCCAAGCGCGCCAATGTTTCACGTGAAACAGGGGTGAGCTTTAGCGCCTGCGCGCGATCGCCGGAAAGATCGGCTTTGCCCTGCCCGGCTTTGCTCAAGCGCTTTGCGCCGCCTTGCCGCGGCCGCGGCGGACGTGGGCCACCAGCAGCGTCAGGGCCGCCGGCGTCACGCCGTCGATCTTGCCGGCATGGCCGATGGTGCGCGGCCGATGCGCCGCCAGTTTCTGCTTCACTTCGTTGGACAGACCCGGCAGCCCCGCATAATCGAGATCGTCCGGCAGGGCGAAGCTCTCGTCGCGCCGATAGGCGGCGATATCGGCGGCTTGGCGCGACAGATAGACCTCGTATTTGGCGTCGATCTCCACCTGCTCTGCGATTTTCGGCGCGATGGCCCCGAATTCCGGCCAGATGCGCGCCAGGTCGACGATGCTGATGCTCGGATAGGATAGCAGCTCGAAACCGCTGCGGCGCTGGCCGTCCTTGTTGAGCGCAAGGCCGTGCCGCTCGCCCTCTTTCGGCGTGATCGTGACCGATTTCGCAAGATTTCGCGCAGCATCGAGCGTAGCATTTTTATTTCGATGGAATTCTGCGCGGTCGCGGCCGACGCAGCCGATGGCGATGCCCTTGCCGGTCAGCCGCTGGTCGGCATTGTCGGCGCGCAGCGCCAGCCGATATTCGGCGCGAGAAGTGAACATGCGATAGGGCTCGCTGACCCCGCGCGTCACCAGGTCGTCGATCATCACGCCGAGATAGGCCTCGGCCCGATCAAACGTGATCTCCCGGCCGCCGCCGGCCCGCGTCGCCGCGTTGAGGCCGGCCAATAGGCCCTGCGCCGCCGCTTCTTCATAGCCGGTGGTGCCGTTGATCTGGCCGGCGAGAAAAAGGCCTTTCAAACGGCGAGTTTCCAGGGTCGGATGCAGCTCGCGCGGGTCGACATAGTCGTATTCGATGGCATAGCCGGGTCGAACGATGCGGGCCTTTTCCAGGCCGGGAATGGTCGCCACCAGCGCGGTCTGCACCTCCTCCGGCAAAGACGTGGAAATGCCGTTCGGGTAGACCGTCGGGTCGTCCAGGCCTTCCGGCTCGAGGAAGATCTGGTGGCCGTCGCGCTCGCCGAATTTGACGATCTTGTCCTCGATGGACGGGCAATAGCGCGGCCCGCGGCTGGCGATCTGGCCGGAATACATCGGCGAGCGATGCACATTGGCCCGAATGATCTCGTGGCTCGCCGGCACGGTGCGGGTGATGCCGCACTCGATCTGCGGGGTATCGATGCGGGTGGTGAGCATCGAGAACGGCTCCGGCGGCGTGTCGCCGGGCTGCATTTGCAGCGCCGCCCAATCGATCGTGCGTCCGTCGAGGCGCGGTGGCGTGCCGGTCTTCAACCGGCCGAGGGCCAAGCCAGCGGCGTCCAACGTCCGAGAAAGCCCCATGGCGGGCGCCTCGCCGACCCGGCCGGCCGGAATCTGCGTTTCGCCGATATGGATCAGCCCGCGCAGGAAGGTCCCCGTGGTCAGCACCACGGCCGCGGCGACAATCTCGCGCCCATCGGCCAATATCACGCCGCAGACCGCGCCGTTCTTCAAAATGAGATCGTCGGCTTCCGCCTCAACCACCTGAAGGCCCGCGATCGCGCGAATTTCGGCCTGCATAGCCGCCGAATAAAGCTTGCGGTCGGCCTGCGCCCGCGGACCGCGGACGGCCGGGCCCTTGCGGCGGTTCAGGACCCGGAATTGGATGCCACCGCGATCCGCCACGCGGCCCATGAGGCCATCCAAAGCATCGATTTCGCGGACCAGATGACCTTTGCCGAGGCCGCCGATGGCGGGATTGCAGGACATGGCGCCGATGGTGGCGGAGCGGTGGGTTATGAGGGCCGTGCGGGCGCCCATGCGTGCGGCCGCGGCCGCCGCCTCACAGCCGGCGTGGCCGCCGCCTATCACCACGACGTCGAATGACAAATCCATGTTTCGCCTCAAGTGCCGCTTTTAGCGGAGGCCTGGGACGCGGTCAAAATCTAGGAATTCGCCACGATGTTTCACGTGAAACATTTTAATGGTGGCTAATTACCACCATGGGAATGCGGATTGCGCGGAAAAAGGCCTGCTGAAAGACCTTATTTGACGGCCTGGCCGGTGGAAACCGGTGCCGCATGTCGGGCGGCATCGTTGGAGTCGGCGCCGCCAAACATGAGGGCGCCGACGCCGATGACCAGGACGACCACGATCAGGCCTATCCAGCCGATCGCGTGCGGCTCCTGCAGCGTCTTTCGCCAGCCCGTCGGTTCCGACATCCCGCCTCCGTCGCCGGCACGCTCGGGCAAAGCCGGTCACGGCGGGAGACGACCCGTTGCCACGGCGACGCCGTGCCACAGGCTATTTGCCGATGCAGAAATCGCGGAAGATCACGTCGAGGATGTCCTCGACGTCGACCCGGCCGGTGAGGCGGCCCAAGGCGAGGGCTGCGGCGCGCAGCTCCTCGGCCAGCAGGTCCTCGTGGCCGGCCAGATCCGGCGCCAAGGCCCGCCGCAGCGCGGCAAGTGTATCCTGCAACGCCTTCCGGTGACGCTCGCGGGTCACCAGAGCCTGTTCGGCTCCGGACAATATACGCTCAGCGTATGTGGAAATGGCCAACAGAAGCAACTCGACGCCCTGGCCAGACGCGGCTGATATATTGAATTCGGATTCATAATTATTGAATTCATATTCATTGTTACCGGTTAACGGATTATTAACCATATTCTTTAATAGTTTATTAGTCGCATATCTATGTTCATTCTTATGACCATCCAGAATTTCGGATTCATTCTTTCCAAGCCCTTGTTGCGCAATATCAATCTTGTTGCGCACCAGCCAGACCGCCGGCCCTTTATAGCTGGTGAACGTAGGAGCGCCGTCAGCATTGCCCGGCGACACGTCACACGCCGAGCCCGTCTGTCCGAGAGCCGCCTCAACCCCAGCCCCTGGATTCCGAGTTCGCTCGCTGCGCTCGCGTCCCGCAATGACCGGGGAAACATCCGACCCTGAGCCGGGCAGGGCGCCTTCCGCACCGAGCAACGGCCCGGCCAGCTCCGGCTCGCTCGCGTCCACCACCCACAGCAACAGGTCGGCCGCGGCGGCCCGCGCGCGGGCGCGGCGCACGCCCTCCATCTCCACCGGGTCGCCGGTCTCGCGCATGCCGGCGGTGTCGAGCAGCGTCACCGGCCAGCCGTCGAGATCCAGATGCACCTCGATCACGTCGCGCGTGGTGCCGGCATAAGGCGACACGATCGCCGCTTCGCGCCGGGCGATGCGATTGAGCAGCGTCGACTTGCCGGCGTTCACCGGCCCAGCGATGGCGACCGTCAGCCCGTCGCGCAGCCGCTCGCCGCGCCGCTCGTCGGCCAGTGCGCCAGCGATCTCCTCGGCCAATGACCGCGCGACGACAAGCGCCGGCGCCACCAGGTCCTCCGGCACGTCGGCCTCGTCGGAAAAATCGATGCGCGCCTCGACCAAAGCCAGCGCCTGGATCAGTTGCACCCGCCAGGCTTCGGCGCGGCCGCCAAGCGCGCCCTGCAACTGGCGCAGCGCCTGCCGCCGCTGGCCCTGCGTCTCGGCCATCACCAGGTCGGCGAGGCCCTCGACTTCGGTGAGGTCGAGCTTGCCGTTCTCGAAGGCGCGGCGGGTGAATTCGCCGGCCTCCGCGGGGCGCAGCCCCTCGAGGTTGCCGAGCGCTTCAAGCGTCGCGGCGATGACCGCGCGGCCGCCGTGGAGTTGCAGCTCGGCGGTGTCCTCGCCCGTCTCGCTGTGCGGGCCGGGGAACCAGAGCGCCAGCGCCTGGTCGATGGCTTCTTGCGTTTGCGGATCGCGGATGCGCGCGAGCGCGGCCTGGCGCGGGGCGGGGAGCTTGCCGATGAGCGCGGCCAGCGCCGCGCCGGCGCGCGGGCCGGAGATGCGCACCACCGCGATCGCCGCCGGCGGCCGTCCGGAGGAGAGGGCGAAGATGGTGGGGCGGGTGGTTTCGGACATCGCGGCGCAAGTGAGTGCCAGGGCGGGGAGAGGTCAAGGGCATATCCCCACGTTGGCCAAACAAATAAACGCGCTCCTGTATGCGATGGGGGAAGCCGAAAAACATAAGACCTTCGCCGACCTCACCACACCAAGCTGAGCCGGCTCGCGCTCACATTATCAGCACGCGATCCAACCTCTCCCACACGGGGAGAGGGCAAGAGAGAACGCCGTCGCCGAGCGCCCAATGCGCCGCCCGTTAGCCTTTCATTACCCATAACGCGCGAGCACCGTCAGGCCGGCCACGCTGTTGCCATGCGGCCGCGGCAGCCTTGCCGCAAGCTTAAGGCTTTCGTTCAACATTGAATGGGTATCGACCGCAGCCAAAGCCATGAGCGCAATGGTCATCAGCACGGGCGGACGCGGCCTGGAGACGAAGGACGCTTGCTTGCGCGAACGCCTCGTCCTGCACGTCGGTCTTGCCCGGCTGGATGAGCAGCGCACCAGTCTGTTCAACGAAATCGACACGCAGCTTGCCATTCTTTCAGGCGCCGCCGCGCCCGCCGCACGCCAGGCGCCGCGTGCGAGCGAGCGCGCCATTTCGCCGGCGTGCCCAATCCCGGCGATCCGTGTTGGCCGAAAACCTGACGCCCTGGCAGCGCGCGCGCCGCGCCGAATCTCCAGGCTGCGCCTGGCCGCGATCGCCAGCGCGATCTTTGCCCTGTGTGGTTTGGGCTGGATCGCCGCCGCAAGATTCGATGCCTGGCTCAACGGTCCGCTCAGCGGTCACGCCGCGGTCGATGCGGTGGTCGCGCGCATCATCGCCGCCGAATCGAACGACAAGGCCGGCGCCGTAAACAAGCGTTCAAGCGCGACCGGACCCGCGCAGTTTCTCGACGAGACTTGGCTCGAGATGATTCGCGCCTACCGCCCCGATCTCGCCAGGGCACGCAACCGCGAGCAGTTGCTGGCGTTGCGGCGGGATAGAAAAATCGCCCGCGAAATGACGCGGCGATTTGCCGAGCGACACGCGGCGATGCTGGCACGGCGCGGCCTGCCGGTGACCCCTGCGACGGTGTATCTCGCGCACTTTGCCGGTGGCGCCGGCGCCGCCGCGCTGCTGACGGCGCCGCCGGAGGCGGATGCGGCGCAGGTGATGGCCTATGCCGACGCCACGGGACGGAGCAAGCGCGAGCAGATCGTCAAAGCCAATCCGTTTCTCGACAAGTTCAGCGTCGCCGATCTCGAGCATTGGGCGGATCGCAAGATGCAAGGCCGCGCGCTGCGTCTAACCGAGCTGATGTCCGCCGGTAACAAGAAGTAGCGCGGCGATCCGACAGCCCTTGCCCGCACGCTCTTGGCGTTGTCATTGCCGGGCTTGACCCGGCAATCCCGATAAGGGATTGACGGTGCGCCAATAAGCGGGATGGCCGGGCCTCCGCCCGCCGAAGGGTCTGCTTGCGCCTCGTGGTGCAACGACGCTTCGGCCCCCAGGCGGGTCAAGTCGACCATGATAAATTGGCGAGGCACGGAGGAACCCCATGAAAGCCATGCTGCTCACCCAACACGGCGGGCCGGAGATGCTGCGCTACGGCGAGGCGCCGGACCCGAAGGCCGGCGACGGCGAGGTCGTGGTCGACATCCATGCCGCCAGCATCAACGGCGCCGATCCGAAGGTGCGGCGTGGCAAGGGCAGCTATGAGCTCAAGCAGTTCCCGCACATCCTCGGCCGCGACTTCTCCGGCGTGGTCAGCGAGGTCGGCCCCGGCGTCAGCGATTTGAAAGTCGGCGATGCGGTGTTCGGCGTGCTCGATGCCGGCATCGAGGGCACCTATGCGGAAAAGATCGCCATCAAGGCGGAGCTGGTCGCCAAGAAGCCGGCGACGCTCAGCCACGTCGAGGCCGCCGCGCTCAGCCTCATCGGCCTCACCGCGCTCACCGCGATCGAGGATACGCTGCATCTGAAGGCCGGCGAAACCATTCTCATCCAGGGCGGCGCCGGCGGCGTGGCCGGTTTTGCCATCGAGCTCGCCAAGCATATCGGCGCCACGGTGATCACCACGGCGAGCGCCAAGAACCACGACTATGTGCGCAAGCTCGGCGCCGACCGGGCGATCGATTACAACAAGGAGGATTTCACCAGCATCGGCCCCGTCTGCGACGCCGTGTTCGACACCGTCGGCGGCGACGTGCGCGCCGGCTGCTACAAGGTGCTGAAAGCCGGCGGACGGCTCGCCTGGATCGCGCCGGCGCCGGACGGCTTCAAGGTGCCGCGCGACGACGTCGAGACGCTGCGGCCCGCAGTCAAGCGCGACCGCGCGCATCTCGAGCGGATGCTCGAATTGTATGCCGCCGGCGCGGTGCATGCGCCGGAGATCACCCGCTTCAAGCTCGCCGATGCGGCCAAGGCGCACGAAATCAGCGAAGGCCGCCATCTGCGCGGCAAGCTGGTGCTGGTGATCAAGTGAGCCCGCGCACTGTTCGCCGCAGCTTTCCGCGCCATCCATACTTTACGTCATTCGGGGACGCCCGTCGTAGCCCATAGAGCGCAGACGGGCGGGCCCGGAATCCATACGCCGCAGCAGGGATTATGGATTCCGGGCTCGCGGCCTCACGGCCGCGCCCCGGAATGACGCCTTGATCGTTCAAAATTATTGCGATGGCCTCGCGTCGGCGCGATCATGCTGGCTCAAGCCGGGCACAAGGCTTACTCAGGGAGCTCATCCATGAAACCGCTGCACACGCTGAGCCTTGCACTGATCGCATCGTTCGTAATGCTGGCGCCCGCGCACGCGGCGTCCGACCTGATGCGCGCCTACAAGATCATCGAGGGCAAGCAGTTCGTCGATCTCACGCACAGCTTCTCGCCGACCACGCCGGTGTGGTCGGGCTTCGGCCAGGCCGTCTTCACGCCGGCCTACGATCCGAAGACGCACCGCACCTACACCATCAAGGACGACGGCTTCCGCACCACCTACTACAACATGGTCGGCCAGTACGGCACGCATGTCGATCCGCCGGCGCATTTCGCCGAAAACGGCATCACCATGGATCAGATCCCGCTTAAGCAGATGATCCTGCCGCTGATCGTGCTCGACGACACCCCCTATATGAAGAAGGACCCCAACCACGCCTTCTCGATCGCCGACCTCAAGGCCTGGGAGAAGAAGCACGGCCGCGTGCCGAAGGGCGCCTTCGTCGCGTTGCGCACCGACATGTACAAGGACTGGGACGCCAACCCCGCGCGCTTCAAGCGGCAGCCATTTCCGGCCTGGGCTTTCGAGACCATCAAATTCCTCTACGAGCAGCGCGGCGTCACCGCCACCGGCCATGAGGCGATGGATACCGACACCACAGACAAGATGGATTCGGAGACCTGGATCCTGCAGCACGGCCACTACCAGATCGAGGTGATGGCCAATCTCGACAAGGTGCCGGAGAAGGGCGCGCTGATCGTGGTGACCTGGCCGAAAGTGCGCAAAGGCCTCGGCTTCCCGGCCCGCGCCTTCGCGATTTTGCCGTAAGTGCGGGATAGAGTTCGGCTCAGGCCGCGCGGCGGCCATGCGGGAACCCTTAACGGGGGAACCCGGCTCCGGGTAGCACGTTGCCATCCCGTCATTCGGGGGACTTCAGTTGCGTGAGACGTGCGCCATGTCGGATCTTGCACTCGCTACGAACACAGTTCGCCTTGCGCCCGCCGACACACGGCCGCATCCGCGCAGCAGCGTCTTCCTCACCATCATCTTCGGTTGGATCATGGGCTTCGCTTTGCGGCTGATGATGGTGTTCGTGGTACTCGCGCTGGTGCGCTCGCCGCCGGGCGAATTGCGGTAATGCCGCATTTCGCCGGCCGCCGATTGAGGCTAGGCTCGCACGGATGTCTGTTCCGTCCGACAACGCCCCGGTGAACCGCCTCGCCGGCGCCACCTCGCCCTACCTGCTGCAGCACGCGCACAATCCCGTCGCCTGGTGGCAATGGGGGCCGGAGGCGCTGGCGACCGCCAAGCGCGAGAACAAGCCGATAATGCTCTCGGTCGGCTACGCCGCCTGCCACTGGTGCCACGTGATGGCGCACGAGTCCTTCGAGGACGAGGCGACCGCGGCGGTGATGAACGAGCTGTTCGTCAACATCAAGGTCGACCGCGAGGAGCGGCCGGACATCGACCAGATCTACATGAACGCGCTGCATCTGCTCGGCGAGCAGGGCGGCTGGCCGCTGACCATGTTTCTCACGCCGGCGGCCGAGCCGGTGTGGGGCGGCACCTATTTTCCCAAGGATTCGCGTTTCGGGCGGCCGGCCTTCGTCGACGTGCTGCGCGAGGTGGCGCGGCTGTTCCGCGAGGAGCCGGACAAGATCGAGCAGAACCGCGTGGCGCTGCTGGCGCGGCTCGCCGAGAAGGTACGGCCGGAGGGCAAGGTCACGATCGGCCCGCGCGAGCTCGACGCAGCGGCGCGCCAGGTCGGCAACATGTTCGACGGCGTGCATGGCGGCCTGCGCGGCGCGCCCAAGTTTCCGCAAGGGGCGCTGCTGGAATTCCTCTGGCGGGCGGGCGCGCGCACCGGCGACGAACGCTTCTTCGAGACGGTCGAATTGAGCCTGACCCATATGAGCGAGGGCGGCATCTACGACCATCTGAGCGGCGGCTTCTCGCGCTACTCCGTGGATGAAAAGTGGCTGGTGCCGCATTTCGAGAAGATGCTCTACGACAACGCCCAGCTCCTGGAGCTGCTGGCGCTGGCCTGGCAGCGCTCCGGCGATCCGCTCTTCGCCAAACGGGCGCGCGAAACCGTGGGCTGGCTCGAGCGCGAGATGGTCACCGGGGAGGGGGCTTTCGCCGCCTCGCTCGATGCCGACTCGGAGGGCGAGGAGGGCAAGTTCTACGTCTGGTCCTTGGCCGAGATCGAGCAGGCGCTGGGGCCCGATGCCGCCGATTTTGCAGCGCAATATGACGTGACCGCCGCGGGCAACTTCGAAGGACACAATATCCTTAATCGCCTCAAGCACTTACCGCGCAGCATGGACGGTCATGCTGCGGGGGGTGGGCGCGGAAATGCTGCACCCCCGGACGATGCCCGGTTTTCCATGTTGCGCGGTAAGTTATTGGAAATACGTGAAAAACGCGTCAGGCCCGGGCGCGACGACAAAGTGCTGGCGGACTGGAATGGCTTGATGATCGCCGCCCTGGTCAATGCCGGGGTGATCCTCGGCGAGCCGGGCTGGCTGGCGCTCGCCCGCCGCGCCTTCGACTTCATTGCCGGCGCCATGGTGCGGGACGGCCGGCTCGGCCACTCGTTCCGCGCCGGCAAGCTGCTGCTGCCCGGGCTCGGCTCCGACTACGCCGCCATGATCCGCGCCGCCCTGGCGCTCACCGAGGCGACCGGCGAGCACAGCCTGCTCGACACGGCGCTCGACTGGCAGCGAGCCTTCGACGCGCATTACGCCGACACCGAGAACGGCGGCTATTACCTGACCGCCGACGATGCCGGCGACCTGCTGCTGCGGCCGCATTCCACCCTCGACGATGCCATCCCCAATCTCAACGCCGTGGCGGCCGGCAATCTGGTGCGGCTCGCCGCGCTCACCGGCGACACCGCCTGGCGCGACAAGGCCGACCAGCTGATCGAGGGCATCGTCTCGGCCAATGCGCGCAACCTCTTCGGTCACATGGCGCTGCTCAACGCGCTCGACCTGCGCCTGCGCGCCGCCGAGATCGTCGCCACCGGCCCGGAGGCGGAACGCTTCGCGCAGGCCGCGCTGAAGCTGCCCTTCCTCGATCGCATCGTGCTGCGGGCGCCGTCGGCCGCGGCGTTGCCGCCGTCGCATCCAGCGCAGGCGAAGCTGAAAGCCCTAGCCGGCAGCGCCGCCTTCGTCTGCGTGGCTGAGACCTGCTCGCTGCCGGTCAGCGAGCCGGACGCGATCGCCGCGGCGGTCGCGGCGATGCAGACGCCCGCGTCACCTTGATCTCGCCGCAAGTCCGGGCAAAAGTTTCTGCAGGGGCACGACCGGGGATAACGACATGCGCTTCCTGCTCGGCCTCATCGTGGCCGGCCTCATGGCCGGATCGCTCAGCTCCGCCCAAGCCGCAGAGTGGTGCGGCTTCCATCAGAAGGCTAATGCGCGGGTGCGTTGCGGCTTTTCCAGCCTCGCCGAATGCAAGCAGGCGTTCGGCCCCAAGGCCAAGCACGTGACCTGCGTGCCCGACCCGAGCTTTGCCCAGACCAAGAGCGGGATTGCGCGGGGGTAGTGGGTGTCATTCCGGGGCGCGAGCGATAGCGCGCGAACCCGGAATCCAGAGCCAAGATTGATTGGCACTTTTATCGTGCCCCGGAGTCCGGGCTCGCGGCCTTTCGGCCGCGTCCCGGAATGACGGCATCACCCGCGCGGATTGACAAAGATATAGCCACGCACGTCGCGCACATGGACCCGCGATAACCCGCCGCCGGAATTGTAATCGCGCACGGTCCACAGGCCGTTTCCGGCGGCGCTCTCGATATACATGACGTGGCCGTGGCGGACGGCGGCGAGGCCGGGTGCGGGTCCAGATGCGTGCGGCAATAGGCGCGCCCAATTCCATGCCAGATTGAGCCGCTTGTCGGTCAGGCCCAGATATTTGCGCAACCCGCAGCCGCAGTAAGCGTGCGGACAGCCGGCAGGCCTGCCGCCAATGACGGCGCCTTTGCTCGCATAAGTAACGCGACGACCATGCGTAGCCATGGCATAGGCGCGCGTGGCGCGCGGCGCCTGACCGCATAGCTTGCGTCCATTGTTGGTCCACACGCAGCCATCGAGGCCGGCAGCAACACGCGGATGACGATAGACATGATGATGGTGGTGGCGATTCGCATAACGATGATGGTGGCGATGATGGTCGCGCGCGAACGCCGTATGGGAATTAAGAAGGAGAACGGCAGCCGTAGCCGCCACGATATTCCATCAACTCATGTGAACCTCTCTCTCATTCGATCAATGATGGTCCCTGCGCCGCCTCCTACGGCGCCCTGTCGTCTTCGATCCCCCCGAGAGTTACGGTCCGCGCACGCGGCATCGCGTGCGTTGTCGGACAAACGCCGTTCGCCGCGCAGACAAAGCTGTCGCTGCGACCGCGCTGCGCGGCGCTGCCTCGTTAACAGCGGAAGTTGCTTGTGTGCGGTGTCAAACCCTACGTCCCAACGAAACCCGCGCGCCAACGAACGAGCCGCGAATGCGTTCCAATGTTCCCGGTAAATCGTCAGCGTCGAATTGAATCGCGATGGAACTTCGACGCGGTCCGGCTCATGGGCACGCTGCGGTTGTCCCAGCCTTGCATGCAAGCGAACTTGCGATCACGCGGGGAAGCACGTGCCTTGCCGGCCCGAACCGAGCTGCGCCAAATTGAAGGACAGGGGGATTAGTTCATGTCATTCCGGGGCGCGAGCGATAGCGAGCGAACCCGGAATGACCACGAGGGACGCGCTGCTCAACCCGCCTTGCGCAACGGCTCGGCGCTGTCCGACAGCCAGCGGCTCCACGGCTCGGGCGCGATGAGGCCTTCGCTGCGCCAGACCGGCGAGATGTGATTGCGCGCGTCCATGCGGCCGATGAAGGCCGGCTTGTGCAGATGCTGAGTCTCGGCATCAAGCCGCACATCGAAACCCGAGGGCGCGCGGATCGTGCGGCCGGCGAGCGCGCACTTGACCGCGCCGACCTCGGTGGTGCCGGCCGCCGCCACGCTTTGCGCCCAGAGCTGAAAGCCGATCCAGCTCGCTTCCATCGGATCATTGGTGATCGCCTGCAGGTCGCCGGTGAACTGCCGCCACGCGGCGACGAAGGCCTGGTTCTCCGGCGTCTCCAACGACTGCAAGTAATTCCACGCCACCATGTGGCCGTTGAGGTTGCGCTCGCGCAGCGCCGGCATCTCCGTCTCGCCCAGCGACAGGCTCATCACCGGCAGGATGTCGGCGTCGAGCCCCTGGCGCGCGCGCTCGCGGAAGAAGTGCACATTGGCGTCGCCGGACAGCGTGGCAATGATGGCGCCGTCGCGACCGGCAAACCTGCGGATGCGCTGCACGATGTCGTGCCAGCTCTTCTCGCCGAAGGCAGTGTACAGCACGTCGACCGCGTCGGCGCCGATGCCGCGCGCGGCGAGATAATTGCGGATGATGGCGTTGGTGGTGCGCGGATAAATGAAATCGGTGCCGAGCAGGAAGAAGCGGCGGCGGCCGAGGCCGATGAGATAATCCACCGCCGGCAGCGCCTGCTGCTGCGGCGTCGCGCCGGTATAGACGACGTGCGGCGACTGCTCCTCGCCCTCGTACTGGCTCGGATAGAACAGCAGCCCCGCGTGCTGCTCCAGCACCGGCAGCACCCGCTTGCGCGAGGCCGAGGTCCAGCAGCCGAAAATCGCGGCCACCCGGTGTTCGCGCAGCAATTCTTCGGCAAGGCCAGCATAGGCCTCGGTATCGGAGCGCGGATCCATGATCACGGCTTCAACCGGACGGCCGAGCAGCCCGCCCGTGCGGTTGAGCGTCTCGATCATCATCACGAGAATTTGCTGCAGCGAGCGCTCACTGGTGGTGAGCGTGCCCGATAGCGAATGCAGGATACCGACCTTGATCGAGCCGTGATCGAGATCGGCGAAATAGCGCGACACCGAGGCGGTGAGCGACTGCGCCCGCGCGATCAGGTCGTCGGTGGTGGAGAGCACGGCATCGCCGGCCATGGCGACATCGGTCATCACCGCCTTGATGCCGGGCAGCGCCTCGCTCACCGTGGCGGCCACCTTCATCGCCTCGGTGCCGATCACATCGAGCTGACCGATCTGCTGCTCCATCAGCGCGGTGACGGTTTCGTTGACCTGGCCCATGGCGGCGACGCTGCGGTCGACCGCGGTGATCGCCTCGGCGGTTTCCTGCACGGCGGCCTGGATGTCGTGGATCTGGTCGCCGATCTCCTTGGTGGCCTGCTCGGTGCGGCGCGCGAGCTGCTTGACCTCGGCCGCCACCACGGCAAAGCCGCGCCCCGCCTCGCCGGCGCGCGCCGCCTCGATGGTGGCGTTGAGCGCGAGCAGCGACGTCTGCCCGGCGATCGACTGGATGAGCTTGATGACCTGCTCGATGCGGCCGGCAGCCGCCCCGAGATTGCGCATGGTCTCGTCGACGCGGGCTAGCTCGCTCGCCGTGCGCTGGGTGGCGCTGCGCGCTTCCTCGACCTGACGGCCGGAATTGACCGCTATCATCTGCACGTCGCGCGCGGCGGAGGCGACGCCGGCAACGTCGTCGGCTGCCTGCGTCGCGGCGCTCGAGGATCGCGCCACCTGCTGCGCCATCAACTGGTTGATCTGCGCCAGATCGGCTGCGGTGCCGCGAATGCGCTCGCCGGCGCTGGTGAAAGCGTTGACCACGTCCTCGACGCCGCGGCGGAAACTGCCGGTGAAGAAGACGCGGCCGGCGTGATGCAGCCGCGCCTCGGTCTCGCGCCGGCTCTGATCGACGGCGAGCGTGTCGGCCTCGATCAGCGCGCCGCGGATGCGCTCGGCGGTGGCGGCGAAGTCGCGCACCGCGCCGTCACCGATCAGCGCGGGCAGGCTGAGATAGCGATCGCCGGTGGCGATCTGGCTGATCGAAACGGTGATGGCGGCAAGGCGCGCCTCGGCAAAGCAGCCGACGGCGACGGCGCCGATGAGCCCGACCGCAAGCGCCGCCGGTAGCGACGGCAGCAGGCAGGCGGTGGCGACAACGGCGAGGCTGACGAGGAAGGTCGGGACCGCAATCCACAACGCCGGGCGTGGAATGCGCAAGCGACGGGCCTGTGGCATTGCGGGCTCGCGGAGGTATTGACGCCTCCAATTCGCCAGAAGTTGGTTTCCGAATCCTTTCGCAGATGCACAAACAGCCGCATCAATTAGAAGCAAGTGCGATTAAAGTTTGGGCGGGCACACGCATTCCACGCATTGCGTGCGAACCTCGCACCACACTCATCCTTCGCAACGCCGGTCTTCGCTGACGTTGCGACAGACGCCACAGGATGCGGGCGCGTGCCGCGCGCTACTGCGTGATGATCTTCGGATAGAGCGTCTTCCAGAAAGAGCACTTGTGCTCTGCCGCGGCGTCGAACAAGCCGAGTTTGCCGGGGTCGAAGCGCATCACGTCCTTATCCGATTTGAACCGGGGCCACGTCGGCGCAGACGACGCTGTCGGCTGTCCCGTTTTCACAAAGCTCGTCCAATAGGCGATCATCGCATCGGCAATCTTCTGCGAGCCGGGCTTGAGATCGGGGCCGGCGACTTTGCTCGTATTGTCGAAATGCGGGAACAGATAAGGCAGTTCGGATGAATGCACCGCGCCCATCTCGAAGCCGGGATTGGTCGTCACCGCCGGTGCGTCACGGTCGGCGAACTCGAATTCGTAGACCGGCACGCGCTTGGCCAGCAGCTTGCCGGTTTCCAGATAGATGCAATTGTTGATGCCGATGGTTGCGATGAAATCGGACATCACGCTGCCAAGCGCGCTCGGTGCCGAGGGATAGTCGCTGAGCGGGTATTGCTTGAGGATCGCCGCGGTCTTGTCGCCGTAGAGCACCTTCAGCTTGTCGGCGTAGTTCTCCGCGGTGATCTTGGCGCCGGCCTGCACGTCATAGGCGACGTAGAGCCGTAATTCGTCGCGTGTGCCGCCATTGATCATCGGCACCTTGACGTAGCGGCCGCTGGCGAGCGCGCGCGCACCCTGAAGCGGCACGGTCCTGGCGCCAATCACCGGAAAGAAGGTGGTGAGGCTGCCGCTGGAAACCTTGCTGCCGGCATTCAGCATGTCTTTCACGGATTTTCCGCGCAGGCAGGCGAGCGCGGTCTTGCTGTCGTCGCAGCCGACCGCCTTGGCAATGGCGGCGCCGATCTTGTTGCCGTCCGCCACCGTCGGCAGCGGCGTGGCGCAGCCGGCGCTCTCGACGATCGCCCTCTCGAACAGGCCGCGCGTTTCCTTCGGCGCCAGGATATGCATGCAGACGCTGGCGGCACCAGCCGACTCGCCGGCGATGGTGACCTTCTTCGGATCGCCGCCGAACGCGGCGATGTTGCGCTTCACCCAGCGCAGGGCGAGGCGCTGGTCCTCGAGGCCATAACCCCCGTCATGCGCCTTGCCGAAGGCCGGATGCGCCATGAAGCCGAAGACGCCCAGGCGGTAATTGAGCGACACCACCACCACGTCGCCCCGCTTGGCCAGGGTGCCGAGCGGATAGAGAGCACTGGAGCCGCCGACAAAGGCGCCGCCGTGGATCCAGACCATCACCGGACGCTTGCGCCGCTGCGGCTTGGCGGAATAGGGCGCGGTGACGTTGATGGTGAGGCAATTCTCGTCGTAGCTCGCTTCGGTCAGCCCGTAGCGCGAGAGCTGCGGGCAGGCGCTGCCATATTTTCTGGCGTCGCGAATGCCTTTCCATGGCTTCGGCGGCCGCGGCATGGTCCAGCGCAGCGCGCCCACGGGCGGCGCGGCATAGGGGATGCCTTTGAATTCGCGCAAGCCGTCGTGGATGACACCGCGCACCAGGCCCGCGGTCGTGCGCACCACGGCGGGGTCGGAGGCCGCCGTCGCCGCATGGCACGCGAACAGGGAAGCGGCGGTAACAAGGCAAAAGAAATCGAGACGCAGGCGCATGGCCGCTCCGGTGAAGTGGTATCGATGAACCGGATGCGCGATGCGCGCATCTTCATCGCCCCGCATCAGAGCGGCCATTCGGCAAAAATCGATTAAGCCAAAGCCCGCAATCGCAATGGATTTTGCAAGCCTGATTTGCGTAGCGCGCAACGCAAACGGCCGGCCCGCAAGGCGAGACCGGCCGTCGAGAAACGTCAGGATCGGCGTCAGGTGTTCATCGACTCGAAGAACTCACTGTTGCTCTTGGTGTTGCGCAGCTTGTCGAGCAGGAAGTCGATGGCGTCCATGGTGCCCATCGGATTGAGGATGCGGCGCAGGACATACATCTTCTTGAGCACGGCCGGCTCGGTGAGCAGCTCTTCCTTGCGGGTGCCGGAGCGGGTGATGTCGATCGCCGGGAAGGTGCGCTTGTCGGCGACCTTGCGGTCGAGGATGAGCTCGGAATTGCCGGTGCCCTTGAACTCCTCGAAGATCACCTCGTCCATGCGGCTGCCGGTGTCGATCAGCGCGGTGGCGATGATGGTCAGCGAGCCGCCCTCTTCGATGTTACGCGCGGCGCCGAAGAAGCGCTTCGGCCGCTGCAGCGCGTTGGCGTCGACGCCGCCGGTCAACACCTTGCCGGAGGAGGGCACCACCGTGTTGTAGGCGCGGCCGAGGCGGGTGATCGAATCAAGCAGGATCACCACGTCGCGCTGGTGCTCGACCAGGCGCTTGGCCTTCTCGATCACCATCTCGGCGACCTGCACGTGGCGCGAGGCCGGCTCGTCGAAGGTCGAGGAGATCACCTCGCCGTTGACCGAGCGCTGCATGTCGGTGACTTCCTCCGGCCGCTCGTCGATCAGAAGAACGATCAGGTAGCATTCCGGATGATTGGCGGTGATGGCGTGCGCGATGTTCTGCAAGAGCACGGTCTTGCCCGTGCGCGGCGGCGACACGATCAGCGCGCGCTGGCCCTTGCCGATCGGCGCCACGATGTCGATGACGCGGGCGGACAGATCCTTCTTGGTCGGATCGTCGTGCTCCATCTTCAGCCGCTCGTCGGGATAGAGCGGCGTCAGGTTGTCGAAATTGATCTTATGGCGCGCCTTCTCCGGCTCCTCGAAATTGATCGTATTGACCTTGAGCAGCGCGAAATAGCGCTCGCCTTCCTTGGGCGAGCGGATGTGGCCCTCGACCGTGTCGCCGGTGCGCAGGCCGAAGCGGCGGATCTGGCTGGGCGAGACGTAGATGTCGTCGGGGCCGGAGAGGTAGTTGGATTCCGGCGAGCGCAGGAAGCCGAAGCCGTCGGGCAACACTTCGACCACGCCTTCGCCGATGATGTCGATCTCCTGCGTCGCGAGCTGCTTGAGGATCGCGAACATCAGCTCCTGCTTACGCAGCGTGCTGGCATTCTCGACCTGGTGCTCTTCGGCAAAAGCGAGGAGTTCGGCCGGGGTTTTTGTCTTGAGGTCCTGGAGTTTCATTTCCCGCATCGGGGGTCCTGTGTGGAGATAAACCGGCGGCGTCTTCGACAAAAAATACGGAAGGCGGGCGCGGGTTTCGAAGAAGGTAGAGATCGCAGGTTTGGATTTGACGGCGCTTTGGGAGGTCGTCCCGGGGCCCGATGCTGCGACCGGCCCGAACGCTCGGAACCGGAACGCTACTCACATCCGCCTGCGTTCGGTGGGATCGGAAGAACATAAGAGCAGCCGCCGGGAATCGCAAGAGGCGGAAAATGCACCCATCACCCGCCGCTGGCGGGGGATGCCCGGCCACGCGACCGGGCGGGACGGCGCCGGGTCAGAACGGCTTGACCACCGCCAAAATCACGATGGCGATCATGAGGATCGTCGGTATCTCATTGGCGATACGATAGAATTTCTGCGAGCGCGGGTTGCGGTCGTGGGCGAAGTCGTGCGTCCAGGCGGCGAACAGCCCATGCATCAGGCTCATGACCAGCACCAGGGCAAGCTTGGCGTGAAACCAGCCGGCGCCGAGCCAGCGGCCCTGCAGTACCAGCACCAGGCCGAGCGCCCAGGTCACAAGCATCGCCGGGGTCATGATGTAGCGCATGAGCCGGCGCTCCATGACCTTGAAGGTCTCCGACTGCGCCGAACGCGGCTCCACCGCCGCGTGATAGACGAACAGCCGCGGGAGATAGAGCATCCCGGCCATCCAGGAGATGACCGCGATAATGTGGAAGGCTTTGATCCAGAGGTACATCGTTATGTCTTTGTGATCACCGGACGCACCGAAGGCGCGACTCCTGCCGATCCCGTTCATCTTGGCACGGCGGTGCCTCACCAAGCGAGATGGCTGGGACGAGCCCGGCCGAGACGGTAAACCTATCCTCTCACTCTCCTGAGCATCCGCTCGACATGCGCGATCGGGGTCGGCGGCAGGATGCCGTGACCAAGGTTGAAGATGAACGGAGCCCCACCGAAGGCCTGCAAGACCGCATCGACTTCGCGGTCGAGCGCATCCCCGCCGGCGAGCAACGCCTGCGGATCGACATTGCCCTGGACCGGCACCAGCGACTGGATCGCGTCGCGCGCATAAGCGCGGTCGATCTCGTTGCCGAGACTGACAGCATTGACGCCGGTCTCAGCCACATAACGCGGGATGTTCTGGCCGGCCCCGCGCGGAAAACCGATCACTTTTGTACCCGGCCGCAACGCGCGCAGCTTGGCAACCAGGCGTTTGGTCGGCTGCACGCACCAGCGATCAAAATCCGCCGCCTGCAACGAACCGGCCCAGGTGTCGAAAATCTGCACCACGTCGGCACCAGCATCTAATTGGCGCGCCAGGTAGTCCGCCGCAGCGTCAGTCAGGCAATCGATGAGATGCTGGAACGCGTCCGGCGCACGCGCCGCCAGCTCCTTCGCCGGCGCCTGGTCGGGCGTACCGCGGCCTGCAACCATATAGGTCGCAACCGTCCAGGGCGCACCGCAAAAGCCGATCAACGTTGTCTGTGGTGGGAGTGCCGTCTTCACCCGCCGTACGGTTTCGTAGACCGGCGCCAGCACCTTTTCGTCGATCTCCGCCCGCAGCGCCATCACCGTCCGCATATCGGCGAGCGGATCAAGCCGAGGGCCTTCCCCTTCCTCGAACCAGACCCGGCGGCCGAGCGCCAGCGGCACCACCAGAATGTCGGAGAACAGAATGGCGGCATCGAAGCCAAAGCGCCGCACCGGTTGGATGGTCACCTCGGCGGCGAGCTCGGGATTGAAACAGAGGTTGAGGAAGCCACCGGCTTTCTCCCGCACGGCTCGGTATTCCGGCAGATAGCGGCCCGCTTGCCGCATCATCCAGACCGGCGGGATCGCCTGTTGCTCACCGTTCAGCACCTTGAGAAGGGGTTTTATCCCCAGGCTCTCCGTTCCCACGCCCTCTTCCATAATAACTCTACTTAGATTCTTTGTAGTGATTACTGGACCGTTGATTGGACTCATGCCTGCCAGCACACATCCTGTCCACTGGTCGTCCTCATGCCATCCAGAAATGCCGCTGAGCAACGGCCGGACCGTCCACAAAGCAAGGCCAGGGATTGCTGGGATTCCGGGGCTTTTCCAGGTTTCTCCCCAGCGGGCCATCCACAAACTGCACTCGTGCGACGAATGGACAAGCTTTGGCGTCCCGCTGGCAGCCATGTGGACGGATATTGGACTTTGCACGCGGGGTGGCTTGCGCCACCGCCAAATAGGTGGCCTCCTCCCCGACAATCCACATACGGTCCCCCGCCTCTCCCATGGTCAATACCGGATATTTTCATCTCCACCTCGTCTCCGATGCGACCGGCGAGACGCTGATCACCGTCGCGCGGGCGGCGGCGGCGCAATACGCCAATGTGTCGCCGGTCGAGCATCTCTACCCCATGGTGCGCTCGAAGAAGCAGCTCGACCGGGTGATGGAGGAAATCTCCGAGGCACCGGGCCTGGTGCTTTATACGCTGCTCGAAGAGGATCTCATCCAGATCCTGGAGAAACAGTGTCGCGAGATCGGCGTACCCTGCATGTCGGTGCTGGGGCCGATCCTGCGGTTGTTCCAGTCCTATCTCGGCGCCGAGACCATTCATCGCGCCGGCGCGCAGCACGTGCTCAATGCCGAATATTTCCAGCGCATCGATGCGCTGAATTTCAGCATGTTGCATGACGACGGCCAGCACGTCGAAGGGCTGGAGGATGCCGACGTGGTCTTGGTCGGCGTGTCGCGCACCTCAAAAACGCCGACCTCGATCTATCTCGCCAACCGCGGCATCAAGACCGGCAATGTCCCGCTGGTTCCGGGCGTACCGGTGGCGCCGCAGGTCGAGCAGCTCTCCCGGCCGCTGGTGGTGGGGCTTTATGCGAGCCCCGAGCGCATCGTGCAGATCCGCGAAAACCGCATGCTCGGCCTGCGCGCGCATCGCGACGACGACCAGTATATCGACAAGACGGCGGTGGCGGAGGAAGTCTCGTTTTCGCGCCGGCTTTGCGCCCGGCATAACTGGCCGACCATCGACGTGACCCGCCGCTCGATCGAGGAGACCGCCTCGGCGGTGATGCGGCTGTTGACCGATCGCCGGCGCGCACCAGTAAACTAGAGTCTCATGCCACTTTGGATCGCTGAACAACCTTTGGTGCTGGCCTCGCGCAGCGATATACGCGGCAAGATGCTGGCCGCCGCGGGCCTGCGCTTCGAGATCCGGCCGGCGCATCTCGACGAGCGCGCCCTGGAGGCGAAGCTGCCCCCGTCCGACGCGGCGGGGGTGGCGCGCCTGCTGGCGCGCGCCAAGGCCAACGCGGTGGGGGCCACCCTGCCGGGCCGCATGGTGCTCGGCGCCGACCAGACCTTGGCGCGCGGCAATCGGCGCTTCGGCAAGCCGACCGACCGCGCCAGCGCCGCGGAGCAGTTGCGAGCCTTGCGCGGGCGCACGCACGAACTGCATTCGGCGGTGGCGCTGGTGCGCGACAATGACGTGCTGTTCGCCGATGTCGACACCGCGCGGCTGACCATGCGCGATTTCTCCGACGACTTCATCGAGCAATATCTCGATTGGGTGGGCGACGCGGCGCTGGCGAGCGTCGGCGGCTATCAGCTCGAGAGCATCGGCATTCATTTGTTCGAGCGCGTGGAGGGCGACTATTTCACCATCCTCGGCCTGCCGCTGCTGCCGCTGCTCGGCTTTCTGCGCGAGAACGATTACGTCGCGGGGTAGGCAACCGCACGCTCTTGCCTTTCGGTGTCATGGCCGGGCTGGTCCCGGCCATCTCGATCAGGAAAGCTCGATCGTGCCAAACTAAGCGGGATCACCGGACTTCGCCGCTGCGCCGTGGTCCGGTGATGACAGAAACTCAGGTACGCATGTTCGTCCTCGGTCTTACCGGTTCGCTCGGCATGGGCAAGTCAACCACGGCGAAGTTCTTCGCCGAGGAGGGCGTGCCGGTGCACGATGCCGACGCCGCGGTACATCGGCTCTATGCCGGCGAGGCCGTGCCGCTGGTCGAGGCGACATTTCCCGGCACCACGCGAGACGGCAAGGTCGACCGCGACAGGCTTGCCAAGCGCGTGCTCGGCGATGCGGAAGCGATCAGGCGGCTCGAGCAGATCGTGCATCCGCTGGTGCGCGCCGACGAGGAGCGTTTCCTCGCCGAGGCGGACCGACAGGGCGCCAAGGTGGCGGTGCTCGATATTCCGCTGCTGTTCGAGACCGGCGGCGACGCGCGCTGCGACGCCGTGGTGGTGGTATCGGCGCCGGCGGAAGTCCAGCGCAAGCGCGCCTTCGAGCGGCCGGGCATGAGCGAGGAGAAGCTCACGGCGATTCTCGCCAAGCAGATGCCGGATGCGGAAAAGCGCGCCCGCGCCAATTTCATCGTGGATAGCGGGCAAGGCTTCGAGCACGCGCGTGCCCAGGTGCGTGAAATCCTCGCGCAGGTGGGTAAGATGGAGACACGGCGGCGGTGAGTCGCGGCATGCCTTGGGTGTCGTCCCCGCGAAAGCGGGGACCCAGTACCTACGAGACCTTCCGTGGCTACTGGATCATCCGCTTTCGCGGATGATGACAGCCGAACGAGAATGACGGCTGAGAACAAACTTCGATGCGCGAAATCGTCCTCGATACCGAGACCACCGGCCTCGATCCGGCGCAGGGGCATCGCCTGATCGAAGTTGGCTGCGTCGAGCTGGTCAACCGCATTCCCAGCGGCGCCAGCTTCCACGCCTATCTCAATCCCGACCGCGACGTGCCGGCCGAGGCCTTCGCCATCCATGGGCTGTCGACCGAATTCCTCAGCGACAAGCCGCGCTTCGTCGAGGTCGTCGACGAATTTCTCGCCTTCATCGGCGACGCGCCGCTGGTGATCCACAATGCCGTTTTCGATCACGGCTTCCTCAATGCCGAGCTCAAGCGCATCGAACGCGTGCTGATCGCGCGCGAGCGGCTGATCGACACGCTGACGCTGGCGCGCCGCAAGCATTCGGCCGGGCCGTACAATCTCGACGCGCTGTGCGCGCGCTACGGCATCGACAATTCGCGCCGCACCAAGCACGGCGCGCTGCTCGACGCCGAAATCCTGGCCGAGGTCTATGTCGAATTGCTCGGCGCGCGCCAGGCGACGCTCGGTCTCGCCGAACGGGTGGAGCGCGCGCATGCCGACGGCAACGGCATTAGCCTGCGGCGCGCGCGCCAGACGCCGCTTGCGCCGCGCCTCAGCGAGGCCGAGCGCGCCGCCCATCGCGAATTCATCGCGACGCTGGGCGAGGAAGCGATCTGGCTGAAGTATCGCTGACTGTCATTCCGGGGTCCGCGAGCTTCGCTCGCGTCACGGAATGATGGAATAAGTTACGCCGGCCCCGCTTCGGCCGGCTGCATCTCGGACATGCGCTGGCGATAGAGCGAGACGAAATCGACCGGATCGAGCATCAGCGGCGGGAAGCCGCCATTGCGCACCGTGTTGGCGACGATCTCGCGCGCGAAGGGGAACAGCAGGCGCGGGCATTCGATCAGTACCACGGCGTTCATCGCATCCGGCGGCACGTTCTGGATACGGAAAACGCCGGCATATTCGAGCTCGAAGCCGAACATCAGGTTGCCATCGGTCTCCGCCTTGCCTTCGAGCTTCAGCGACACTTCGATGTCGGTGTCGGACAGCGGGCTGGCATTGACGTTGATCTGGATGCCGAGCTGCGGTTGCTGGCCCGCGGTCATCGAGCGCGGCGCGTTCGGGTTCTCGAACGAGAGGTCCTTGATGTATTGCGCGACCACATTCAGTTGCGGCTGTGCGTTCTGCGTCTGGTCGGCCGGGCCGCCATTGGTCGTCGACATGAAACAATCCTCCGCGCGGCAGGGGGCCTAACACAAATGTCCCGAATCCGAAGCTCGCTCCACTTCGCAAGCGCCGTCGGATGCGAACTCGGAATCACGTGGGGCTCTAGCAAGCATCTGATTCTTGTGCGGCTTTGGATTTGAAGGTCCTCCGCGAGCGTGCCGCGGTCATGGGAGGACCTTCAAATCCGCCGCACGGGCGCGTGGCTAACATAGCGCCCGCAGGCGAACAAGGATGGCGCGGTCAGCGACGGTCGTCGTCGTCGCGCGTGCGGCGATCGGGTAACGCCGGGTCGGGGACCTGATGCCATTGCTCCGGCTCGAGGTCGACGACGCCGTCGGCCCGCCGCTCCGGCCCGCGTCGAAGCGCCGCGGTCAGCGCCCTTCGCAGCGGCGCGACGAGCAGCAGCAGGGCCGCGGCATCGGTAATAAACCCTGGAATAAGCAGCAGAATTCCGGCGATGAGGGTGAGCGTGCCGGGCCCGTCCGCCTGCAGGCTGGTGAAGCCGCCCTGGCCCAGCGCGACCCGCATCCGTGCGATGTGGTTACCGCCGGCATACTGCAGGATCATCAGGCCGGCGCAGGAGCCGACAATCACGAGCCCGAACGCCGCGAGGAAGCCGATCGCCACCGACACCGCGATGAAGGCCGCCAATTCGGCCATCGGCAGCATCAAAAGGGCCAGCAACAGGTATTTTGCCACATTCATCCTATTGTTCCTTCGCCCAGCGATGTTGGCGACGGCGTTCCAATCGTCTAGAATCCGTTCGATAAGCCTTCAGTGCGCCGAATCTCGGCGCATGGCCTATGGAACGGTGCGGTCACCAGCATACATAAGCGCCGAGGTGGCGCTCGCCATGCCGTTCTTGCGGCAGCGATCCGACCGCTGAGTTTTCGCTACGGCTGCCGAAAGCATGCGAGACGTGTTCGATATTTATACCATCATCTTCCTGGCGCTAGCGGTGTTCATATTCCTGCGCCTGCGCAGCGTGCTCGGTCAGCGCACAGGCCGGGAACGGCCGCCTTATGACCCCTATTCGGCGCGGGAGCCGGCACGGCCAGGCCCCGAGAAGAAGGTGATCGCTCTGCCCAACCGCAATGCCGAGCCGGCGGCGTCCAAGCCGGCCGAGCCGGTGCCGGCGGCCGAGCGCTGGAAGGGCGTGGCCGAGCCGGGCTCGATTGTCGCCACGGGCCTCGATGCCATCGTCGGGGTCGATCCCGAATTCGATGCCGAGCATTTCCTCACCGGCGCGCGCGCCGCCTACGAGATGATCGTCACGGCCTATGCCGAGGGCGACCGCCGCACGCTGAAGAACCTGCTTTCGCGCGAGGTCTATGACGGCTTCGAGGCGGTGATCGCCGAGCGCGAGAAGCGCGGCGAGACGGTGGAGAGCCGCTTCGTCTCCGTCGACAGCGCCGACATCACCGGCGCCGAACTGCGCGCCAAGACCGCGCAGGTGACCGTTCGCTTCGTCTCCAAGCTCATCTCCGCCACCCGCGACAAAGAGGGCAATGTCATCGACGGCAATGCCGAGCGGGTGAGCGAGGTCACCGATGTGTGGACCTTCGCGCGTGATGTGAGTTCGCGTGATCCGAACTGGAAACTGGTCGCGACCGAAGCGGGGCAATGAACGCATGCCGACCTCGGCACTCCAATTCACAGTCGGCGTTGTCTTTGGTTTGTGTCTGATCGCAGGTGCGCCCATGCCGGCGCAGGCTTTGCATTTCCGTCATGCGGCGGTCGAGCCGCTGAAGTTTTCCGAACTCGACGGCTGGCAAAAGGACGATCTGGCGGCGGCCTTCGCCACCTACATGAAGAGCTGCGGCGCCATCCTGCAGGGCACCAAGGCGATGCGCAAAGCCCGCCCGGTCTACGGCGGGCTTTATAATGCCTGCGTGAAGGCGGCGGCTCTCGCCGCCGCCGGCAAGGTGGACAGCGTTGCGGCGCGCAGATTCTTCGAAGCCAATTTCAAGCCGGTGCGCATTTTGCCGGAGATGCACACCTACGGCTTCTACACCGGCGCCGACGGATTCTATACCGGCTATTACGAATCCGAGATCGCCGGCTCGCGCGTGAAGACGAAGACCTTCAACGTTCCGCTCTATACCATCCCGAAGAAATACCGCGGCAAGCGCAGCACGGTGTTCGCGCGCTACGACCGCAAGGCGATCGAGAACGGCGCGCTCAAGGGCAAAGGCCTGGAGATCTGCTGGGTCAAGAATCCGGTCGACGCATTCTTCGCGCAGATCCAGGGCTCCACCCGCGTCAAGCTGCGGGACGGGGAATTGCTGCGGCTCAATTACATCGCCAGCAACGGCAAGCCCTATACGCCGGTCGGCCGCATCCTGATCGAGGACGGTGTCTATACGGCGCAAGAAATGTCGATGGACAAGATTCGCGAATACATGGAGGAGCATCCGGAGGCAGGCGAGACGCTGCGGTTCAAGAACCGCTCCTACGTCTTTTTCTCGAAGACGGCGCTGTCGCCGAGGGACGAAAGCGTCGGCGCGCAGGGCATTCCGCTCACGCCCGGACGCTCGATCGCCGTCGATCCGTCGATGCACGTCTACGGCACGCCGATCTGGATCGATGCCAAATTCCCGCTCACCAGCGATGTGCCGAAGGATCCGTTCCAGCATCTGATGGTGGCGCAGGACACCGGCTCCGCCATCCGCGGCGCCGCCCGCGCCGATATTTATTTCGGCCATGGCGAGCAGATCCCGCACATCGCCGGCCGCATCAAGCAGTTCGGCAAGTTCGTGATGCTCGTGCCGAAGGACGTGGCGGTGCACGCCGATCCGCAGATGGTGCCGTTGCCGCGACCGCGACCGCACGGGATCGCCGTGCACGAAGCGATGGCCAAGCGCACGGACGCAAAGCCCGCCGCGCTTTCGCCGGCCGGCGTCGCCAAGCCGCAGCCCTGATCGCAACATGAGTGCGCGTCATCCCGGCCGGCGCCGCGTGTTGAGCGCGGAGGAGCGCGTGTTGTGGTCGACGGTCACGCGCTCGATCGAGCCGCTGGGCGAGCAACCGCTGAGCCTGCAGGACGAGGACGCCGCCGAGATCGTGACGGCGCCGGCGCCGGTGAAACGCGCCGCACCGGCGTCCGCCGCGCCGTCCACGCCGAAAGCGGCGCCGCCACTGACGCCGCTCGGCCGGCGCATGCGCGCGCGCGTCGCCCGCGGCAAGGAGGCGATCGAAGCCCGGCTCGACCTGCACGGAAAGACGCAGAGCGAAGCGCATGCCGCGCTGATGCATTTCCTGCGCTCGGCGAGCGCGCGCGGCATCCGACTGGTGCTGGTCATTACCGGCAAGGGCCAGCGTTCCGAGCGCGAAGGCGGCGTGCTGCGCCGGCAGGTGCCGCATTGGCTGCGGTTGCCCGAATTCCGGGCCTTTGTGATCGGCTTCGAGGACGCCCATATAGCGCATGGCGGCGAGGGTGCGCTCTATGTACGGCTGCGCCGCCCGCACGGCGATTAGTGCCGCCGATTTGATGGTCCTGCACCGCCTGCCGCAAGCTCGTTCAGGACCTTCGGAAACGCGTCTAGGATTCTTGCTTTATCGCGTTTCCGGACGGCGAACCGGTTTCCACTTCGCCTGGAAACGCTCTAGCCAGGAGGCCGACATGGCCAGCAAGCCGAAGCCCGACGACGACACGGCGAACAAGCGCGACAAGAAGCAGTTGGAGCGCGCGCTGGAAGAGGGACTGGAGGAGACCTTCCCGGCCTCCGATCCCGTGGCGGTGACCGAGCCGATGCCAAAGCACGACGGTGCGCGCCAGAAAAAATAGGGATCGCGCGCCCTCTCTGCCTGGTCAGCCGAGGTTCGCGCGAACCGGGCGTTAGCCGGCGCGATCCGGCAATCCGATGATTAGCCTCGGGTGGGATCCCGCCGCCGCAGTGTCCCGTTGGGCGGGCACGGCGCGGTACGGTAGCCGCGCGCGCGGGTTTTTCGCGCACCGCGCCTCCGGTCCCCCGCTTGCTTTGCCGGCGGGCCGGGCCGTCGACTTGGTCGCTGGATTCGCTCCATCAGTCGCGAAATGCCAATCCACAGTTCCAGCACGTCGACGGCGATCTCGTCACGCCACGCGTCGTGTCCGCGTTCTGGAGCGGACACCGCCGGCCTTTTACGCTGCACGATCATTCCCCCAACCCCTTTGCGAAGTCCCCATCCGAAGCTGGCCACGTCGTCGTCACAACTAATGCGATAGTAGTTTTACAGCGCACCTGTCAAGAAAATATTATAATAGACTTTACACTACTTACGCGAGTGGCCGGTTGTAGAGGCCTTCATGCCATTTCCGTGGCCGGCTGGAGGGCGAGCGGCATGATTTCCAGGCTGACGATGGGCTCGCCGCCGCGCAGTCGGTATGCGGCGCCGCCGACATTGAGCAGAAAAAACCGAAGGCGTCCCTGGAAGCCGGGATCGATTTGGCAGCCAAGCGAGGTCACGATGCCGACGCCGCCAAGTCGCCAGGCCGCGCCCACCCGGCCGACATAGTCGCGCGGAATTCCAATCGACTCCCGCGTGCTCACATTCACCGCGCTGCCCCGCTCCAGCAGAAAACCCTTGCCCCGCTCGATATCGATTTTCTTGCCGTCGGTGGTGACGACGACATTGTGGAGCGTCAGGCTGATCGATGCAGCCTGCACATTGGTGGCGCTGAAGGGTTCGATGCCGATGATGCCGCGTTTGATCGCGCGCAGGATCTGATGATTGACGAGGACGCCGCCTGCCATCGGCGCGGCAGGCGCGGGCGTCCCGCCGCGGCGCCGCGCCTGCACGGCGGGAAAAGATTCGCGCAGCCAATAGTCCGAACTGCGGCCGGTCAGGCGACCGAGTTTTCCGGCCATCGTGCGCGAAACGCGCTGCCGCCCATTGATGATGTTGTTGATTGTCTGCCGCGAAACGCCGGTCGCCGCGCTGACGGCAACTTGATCGAGGCCCAGCCGTTCAATCTCGTCGCGCAGGTGGTCGCCTGCGCTCAACTCATCGGGGGCCCCGCGAGCGGCCGCCGCTCTGCCCCGAGGGTCCGCGGACATACAGATCACTCCCTGCCGGGAAATCTATGGCGATAGGAGTGGCAAAGTAAATAATATGCAACTATAATTTGTGCTGTTAGGGTAAAAGTCAATTTTGTCAGCTAGTTAAAATAAGACAGGTACAACCTCATTTTTCCCAATACAACCGACATCAATTTTTCTTCGTTATAGGATGAACCGGCTCAGGTCGGCGTTCTTGGCCAGGTCGCCGATATGCTGGTCCACATAACCGGCGTCGACCTTCACCGTCTCGCCGCCGCGGTCGGGGGCGGCGAAGGAGATCTCGTCGAGCACGCGCTCCATCACCGTTTGCAGCCGGCGCGCGCCGATGTTCTCCACCGAGGAGTTCACCGACACCGCGATGTCGGCGATGGCGTCGATGGCGTCCTCGGTGAAATCGAGCGTGACGCCCTCGGTCGCCATCAGGGCGACGTACTGCTTGATCAGCGACGCCTCCGGCTCGGTGAGGATGCGGCGGAAATCGTCGCGGGTGAGCGCCTTCAGTTCGACACGGATCGGCAGCCGGCCCTGCAGTTCGGGCAGCAGGTCGGAGGGCTTGGAAATGTGGAAGGCGCCGGAGGCGATAAACAGGATGTGGTCGGTCTTCACCGGCCCATGCTTGGTGGCGACGGTCGTGCCCTCGATCAACGGCAGGAGATCGCGCTGCACGCCCTCTCGCGAGACGTCGCCGCCGTAGCGGCCTTCGCGCGCGCAGATCTTGTCGATCTCGTCGAGGAAGACGATGCCGTTCTGCTCGACCACGCGGATCGCTTCCTGGGTGAGCTGATCGGTGTCGAGCAGCTTGTCGCTTTCCTCGTTGACCAGCAGCTCGTGCGAGTCCTTCACGGTGACGCGCCGCGTCTTGGTGCGCCCGCCGCCGAGCTTGCCGAAGATATCGCCGATCGAGATCGCGCCCATCTGCGCGCCCGGCATGCCGGGAATGTCGAACATCGGCATGCCGGAGCCGCCGGCCTGCAGCTCGACTTCGATTTCCTTGTCGTCGAGCTCACCGCTGCGCAGCTTACGGCGGAAGCTCTCGCGCGTGGCGGGACTCGAGCCGGGTCCCACCAGGGCGTCGAGCACGCGCTCCTCTGCCGCCAGTTCGGCGCGCGCCTGCACGTCTTTTCGCTTCCGTTCGCGGGTGAGCGCGATGGAAATCTCGACCAGGTCGCGCACGATCTGCTCGACGTCGCGGCCGACATAGCCGACCTCGGTGAACTTGGTGGCTTCCACCTTGAGAAACGGCGCACCGGCAAGCTTGGCCAGGCGGCGCGAAATCTCGGTCTTGCCGACGCCGGTCGGCCCGATCATCAGGATGTTCTTGGGCAGCACTTCCTCGCGCAGCCGCTCGTCGAGCTGCAAGCGGCGCCAGCGATTGCGCAAGGCAATGGCGACCGCGCGTTTGGCGTCGGCCTGGCCGACGATGAAGCGGTCAAGTTCGGAAACGATTTCGCGCGGGGAAAAGTCGGTCATATTTCGCTTTCACTGAACTCTCGGTGTCATCGTGCGCGAAAGCGGACGATCCAGTAACCCCGGCCTATCGAAAGCAGTCCACGCCGTGATTACTGGATGCCCGCATGCGCGGGCATGACAGCCTTAGCTTGTCTTCAAACTCTCGATCGTCAGATTGCGGTTGGTGTAGACGCAAATCTCCGCCGCGATGTCGAGCGACTTGCGCACGATCTGTTCGGCGTCGAGCGGGCCGTCGAGCAGCGCGCGCGCGGCGGCGAGCGCGTAGTTGCCGCCCGAGCCGATGCCCGCGACGCCGTTCTCCGGTTCCAGCACATCGCCGGTGCCTGTGAGCACCAAGGTCACCTGGGCGTCGGCGACGATCATCATCGCTTCGAGCCGGCGCAGATAACGGTCGGTGCGCCAGTCCTTGGCGAGCTCGACCGCGGCGCGGGTGAGCTGGCCGGGATACTGCTCGAGCTTGCCTTCCAGCCGTTCGAACAGGGTAAACGCGTCGGCGGTGGCGCCGGCGAAGCCGCCGATCACGTCGCCCTTGCCCAGCCGCCGCACCTTCTTGGCATTGGCCTTGACGATGGTCTGGCCGATGGAGACCTGGCCGTCGCCGCCAATCACCACGCTGCCGCTTTTGCGGACAGTGAGGATGGTCGTGCCGTGCCAGAGTTCGGTGTTTGAATTCATGGGCTCTTTCGGTGTCGGGCCGCCGGGGGCTCATGTAAGCGGGGGCGCGCGGCATTGCAAATGGCGCCGCCCGCGGCGCCGGCGGCCTTTCAATGCACGAGGCCGCGGCGGCGCAACTCCTGCGCCATGACCTCGGCGACGACCTTGCTGCCGAAAACGCCGTAGTGGCCGTCGCAGGCGGACGGCCGCAGATAAAGGTCGCAATAGCTGCGCGGCTTAAGCGCCGCGAGCAGCGCCGGGGCGGCATCGAAGACCGCCACGTGGCGGGCGGCGAGCGCGTCGACGAGCGCCTGATAGGTCGAGTGGCCGAACTTCGCGCGCGCGCGGAAGCTCGAGGCGCCCGGCAGCATGACAACCAGCGCGCGCTTGCCGCGGCGCTCGGCGTCGCGAACGAAGGCTTCGGCAATGGCGACGGTCAGCGCCAATGCGCCGGAGGGATGGTCGGGACGATAGAAATCGCCCCAGGAAGGGCGGCCGGTGATGCGCACCCAGAGGCGCGGCATCAGCAGCGCGCGCGCCAGCGTCAGCGAATAGGGAAAACCTAAGGTCACTGGCCCGTCATGCGAACCGGGCAGCAGATATTCATGCGGGATGACGCTTGCCGGATCGCGCAACAACCGCAGGAAGCCGGCCTCGTCGATGCGCGGCCGGTGAATCCAGGTGAGCTTGCCGGCGCCGTCGAGCACGAAGCGGCCCTTGAGCCAGACCGGGCTCTGCGGATAGCCGAGCAGGCCGCGATACTGATTGACGTTGCGCATCACGTTTTCGGGAAAAATGCCGAGCAGCGCCACCGGCGCCTCGTCACGCGTCATGCGGGTGAAGCGGACATAGGCCTGGTCGGTGCCATAGCCGGGCACGCCGTAATTGGCGACGCGGCAGCCGAGTATGTGCGACAGCCGCTCCGGCCAGCCGTCCTGTGGCGGGATGCTGTAGCCCCACACGAAGGAATCGCCATAGACCGAAGCGCAGGCGTGGCCCGCTTGCGGAAACTCGGCATTGGCTTTGGCGCCGCTTTCGTCGCGCGGCGGCGAGACGGCGTCGTGCGGTGAGGGCCAGCCGAGCTCGTCATCCCAGTTGCCGTGCGCCGCGACCCAGGCCGCGTGCGCTTCGGCGAGGCGCGGCTGCCAAAACAGAAAATGCGCGCTTGAGGCGGCGGCGAGATTGAGCGCGATCGCGCTGACACCCTCTATGAGGGCCAGCAGCAGCAGGATCATGAGCGCCCACATCGCCAAGCTGCGGGTGGGCGACGGCGTCGGTGGAGCGAGCAAGGCTGCAGTTCCGGAGGCGTGCCGACTATCGCGGTTTTCTCAATCGTTACAAGAGGTTCAATGGGCCCCCGCGGTCAACGAGGGCCCTCAGCTTGAGCGACGGGCGACCCTCGAGTCAACGCCGCTTGCCGCATGGCCCGGTTGCCGCAGGGGGGCGTAACCGGCCGGTAGCGATTATCGCCTACCCCTGATAAAAGGCGCGCGATTTCAGGGGTTCGCCATGCGGCAGGCAAGCGTCAAGCGCAAGACCAAGGAAACCGACGTCGCGGTCGCGGTCGACCTCGACGGCAAGGGCGCGAGCGAGATCACGACCGGTATCGGCTTCCTCGACCATATGCTGGATCTCCTGGCGCGGCATGCGCGCATCGACATCACGGTCAAGGCCAAGGGCGATCTGCATATCGACCACCATCACACCACCGAGGATGTCGGCATCGCGCTCGGGCAGGCGGTGAAACAGGCACTCGGCGACATGAAGGGCATCACCCGCTATGCCGATGTGCATGTGCCGATGGACGAGGCGCTGACGCGCGTCGCGCTCGACATTTCCGGGCGGCCGTTCCTGGTGTTCAAGGCGGAGTTCGTGCGCGACAAGGTCGGCAGCTTCGACACCGAGCTGGTGCAGGAATGGTTCCAGGCCTTCGCCATGAATGCCGGCATCACGCTGCATGTGGCAACGCTGTACGGCACCAACGACCACCATATCGCCGAGTCCTGCTTCAAGGGGCTGGCACGTGCCTTGCGTGCGGCGGTCTCGATCGATCCGCGCGCCAAGGACGAGGTGCCGTCGACCAAGGGGTCGTTGGGGGGATGACTTCCGCCGTCGTCCCCGCGCAAGCGGGGACCCAGTAACCACCGCGGCTTTTTGCATCGCTTGGATTCCGTGGTGACTGGATGTCCCGCTCCCCGCCTCCGCGGGGACAGGTTTCGCGAGGCATGACACCGCATATATGACAAGGGCGAAAAGGCTTCTCTCGCATGCCCACCTACACCGTGCACGCCCCGCCGCCGCGCGAAGGTAAGAGCGCCGAGCCCGAGCGCTTCCTGTTCGTGCGTGACGGCTTCCACTTCTGGGCCTTCCTCCTGGCGCCGTTGTGGCTGCTGGTGAAGCGGCTGTGGCTGGTGCTGGTGCTCTATCTCGCCTTCGCCGGCCTCGTCGCCTATGCACTTAAGCTGCTGCATGCGCCGGCGACGGTGGAGGCGCTGGTGGGCTTGGCCATGTCGATCCTGCTCGGTCTCGAGGCTGCAACGCTCAGACGCTGGACGCTGGCGCGCCGCCGCTGGCAGATGCTTGGCTTCGTGGTCGCCGAAGACCAGGAGACGGCCGAACACCGCTTCTTCGGCGAATGGGTCAAGCGCGCGCCCGCGCCATCGCTGCCACCTCCGCCGCCACCGCCGTCCGCGCCGGTCTATGCAAGGCCGGTGTGGCGCGGGCCGCCGTCCGACTCCGACGTGATCGGCCTTTTCCCCGAGCCGGGGAAGGCGCCATGAGCGTCGCCATCGTTGACTACGGCTCCGGCAATCTGCACTCGGCGGCCAAGGCCTTCGAGCGCGCCGCGCGCGAGGCCGGGCGGGCGCAGGCGATCGTGGTCACCAGCGATCCGGCGCGCGTGGTGGCGGCCGAGCGCGTGGTTCTGCCGGGCGTCGGCGCTTTCGCCGATTGTCGGCGCGGCCTCGACGATATCCCCGGCATGGTCGAGGCGCTCAACGAAAGCGTGTTGCAGCGCGGACGGCCGTTCTTCGGCATCTGCGTCGGCATGCAGCTCATGGCCGAACGCGGGCGCGAATATCAGGTGACGCCGGGGCTCGGCTGGGTCGCCGGCGACGTCGATCGCATCACGCCCAGCGATGCGGGCTTGAAGATTCCGCACATGGGCTGGAATACGCTCAACATGCTGCGGCCGCATCCGCTGCTCGCCGATCTGGCCCTGGGGCCGGATGGGTTGCATGCCTATTTCGTGCATTCCTACGAGCTCAAGCCTTCGCGGCGCGCCGACCTCATCGCGCAGGCCGATTACGGTGGCCCGCTCACTGCCATCGTCGGACGGGACAATATGGTGGGCACGCAGTTCCACCCGGAGAAGAGCCAGCGGCTGGGACTGGCGCTGATCGCGAATTTCTTGAAATGGATGCCGTGATGCAATTGTGTTGTGACTATCGTCGCGCGTTCTTTGCCCCCTCCACAAGGGGGAGGGTAAAGTGATCCTGTTCCCCGCCATCGATCTGAAAGAAGGCCTCGCCGTGCGGCTCGAGCAGGGCGACATGGCGCGCGCCACCGTGTTTCATCGCGACCCGGCGGCGCAGGCGCATGCCTTCGAAACACAGGGCTTCGAATATCTGCACATCGTCGATCTCGACGGCGCCTTCGCCGGCAAGCCGGTCAATGCCGATGCGGTCGACCGCATCCTCGAAAGCATCGCCATGCCGGTGCAGCTTGGCGGCGGCATCCGCAACACCGCGACGGTGGAGGCCTGGCTGGAAAAGGGCGTCACCCGCGTCATCATCGGCACCGCCGCCGTGCGCGATCCGCCCTTCGTCAAGCAGGCCGCGCGCGACTATCCGGGCAAGGTCGCGGTCGGGCTCGACGCGCGCGACGGTAAGGTCGCGGTGGAAGGCTGGGCGGAGACGTCGGAATTGTCGGCGCTGGAGATCGCCAAGCGCTTCGAGGATGTCGGCGTCGCCGCCATCATCTATACCGACGTGACGCGCGACGGCATGCTCAAGGGCTTGAACCTCGACGCCACCATCGCATTGGCCGAGGCGATCTCGATTCCGGTGATCGCCTCCGGCGGGCTTGCCTCGATCGACGACATCAAGGCCATGCTGGCGCCGCGCGCGGCGAAACTGGAAGGGGCGATTGCCGGCCGCGCGCTCTATGACGGGCGGCTCGACGCGGCGGAGGCGTTGAAGCTGATCCGGAGCGCGAAAGGCGGAAAAAGATAGTCAGCGGAATCGCTTAGGTGCCATAAGACGTTGACTCTATTAGTATATTTTCGGCAGAGCTCTTGACGAAGTCGGGCAGAAAGACTATTTTTTGTTTTAAGGATTGGGGTTTCCCGGTCGGCGTCTGGTCTCGGAGCGATCCGGGGCCTTTCGCTTTTTCAGGGGTAGCGCTTTACGGCCGCGATGCCTTTCCGTCCGAGCTTCTTGGCGATGATCTGAAAGGCGCGGTTTGATTGACGCGGCCTGATGATCTGCATGCCGATCGGCCTCGCGATCAGATCGGCCAATTGCATCCCGGCCGAATTTGCTTTCTTGTCGACGAAGACGATTTCGAAGCTCGATAGGTCCCGTCGCTGGCTGTTGTTGCCGGAAACGATTCGACGAAACTCCGATTCCAAATCGCTGTCTTCCTTGCGACCTCGCCGCTCGAAAAGGAAATGCGTGATCTTGTCGTCTTGCCGACGCGATTTCAAAAATCGAAATGTGCTCTCAATGCAGAAGCCCAGAGCCAAATGATAGGGATTTGCATGGATCAGATATTCGTCCTTGAGGCGGCGTTTGTCGATCACCGAGGCAATAACCGTAATGCGCGCGGCACTCAGTATTGCATTCAAATCGGACATAAACCGCGCGAAGATTTCAGCCTTGTTCAAGATATTGAACGGCGAGTTTTTCTTTCGGATGTCGCGCTCGTGCAAGATGATCGCATCGTGGCCGAACCAGTCGAACTTCAATTTTTGGATTTGCGGCAGGATGCGTTCGTTATAATGCCTTTTTCGAACGATACATAAGCACAACACGAAAACCGGATAGATCTTGTCTACATGCTCAAGACTGTGGTCGCCGCTTTCATCGGCAAAAATGACATAATCGCTGAAATTCGGCATAGTGGCCCGTTCGCCTTTAATCGCTAAAGTTGTAGTCTACCATGTTCAAAGTCCGCGTCATTCCCTGCCTCGATGTCAAAGACGGCCGCGTGGTCAAGGGCGTCAATTTCGTCAACCTGCGCGATGCCGGCGATCCCGTGGAAGCCGCGATCGCCTACGACGCCGCCGGCGCCGACGAGCTCTGCTTTCTCGACATCACCGCCAGCCACGAGAACCGCGACACAATCTACGACGTGGTGCAGCGCACGGCGGAAGCCTGCTTCATGCCGCTCACCGTCGGCGGCGGCGTGCGCAAGCTCGACGACATCCGCAAGCTGCTCACCTGCGGCGCCGACAAGGTGTCGATCAACACCGCCGCGGTGGCACGCCGGCCCTTCGTCAAGGAGGCGGCGGAGAAGTTCGGCGACCAGTGCATCGTGGTGGCCATCGACGCCAAGCAGGTGGCGCCGGGCAAATGGGAAATTTTCACCCATGGCGGTCGCCATCCGACCGGCATCGACGCGGTCGAATACGCGCGCGAAGTGGTGGCGCTCGGTGCCGGCGAGATCCTGCTCACCTCCATGGACCGCGACGGCACCCGCTCGGGCTTCGACATCGCGCTCACCCGCGCGGTGGCCGACGCCGTGACCGTGCCGGTGATCGCCTCCGGCGGGGTCGGCAATCTCGACCACCTGGTCGATGGCATCCGCGACGGCCACGCCACCGCGGTGCTGGCGGCCTCGATCTTCCATTTCGGCGAGCATTCGGTGCGCGAGGCGAAGGTCTACATGGCCAAGGCCGGGCTGCCGATGCGGCTGGATGTGTGAGCACCCCGTCATTCCGGGTCCGGCCCGAAGAGCCGGACCCGGAATCCAGAGCGCCGCGCAAGGAGCCTCTTGCCCTGGATTCCGGGCTCGTTTGCTTTGCGAGCGCCCCGGAATGACGCGGGCGGCCAAGGATGCTAAAGACCCGCCCCGAAGGAACTCGGCATGGCCCCATTCACCCTGGCGGACCTGGAAAAACGGGTCAAAGAGCGCGCGCAGGCCAGCGCCACCAAATCCTATACCCGCTCGCTCATCGACAAGGGCGTCGCCCACTGCGCCAAGAAGCTCAACGAGGAGGCCTTCGAGACGGCGCTAGCCGCCGTTAACGAGGACAAGACCCGGGTGGTCGCGGAGGCTGCCGACCTGCTCTATCATCTGCTGGTATTACTGGAGGCACGCGGGGTGACGCTCGCCGAGGTCGAGGCGGCGCTCGCCCAGCGCACGGCGCAGAGTGGGCATGAGGAGAAGGCCGCGCGCAAATAGCGCCGCGCGGACGACGGCATGGAACAGCGGACTGAAGAAGTCGTCTCGCCCTACAGCACCTTCTCGCGCGAGCAATGGGCGGCGCTGCGCGAAGACACGCCGATGACGCTGACCCCGGAAGAGGTCACGCGGCTGCGCTCGCTGCACGACCGCCTCGACATGAAGGAGGTGGAGGACATCTACCTGCCGCTGTCGCGCCTGTTGTCGATGTATGTGGCGGCGACGCAACGGCTGTTCCGCGCGCAGCAGCGTTTCCTCGGCACCGAGGATACGAAGATGCCCTATGTGATCGGCGTCGCCGGCTCGGTGGCGGTCGGCAAGTCGACCACCGCGCGCGTGCTGCAGGCGCTGCTGGCGCGCTGGCCGAACGTGCCGAAGGTCGATCTGGTCACCACCGACGGCTTCCTGTTTCCCAATGCGGTGCTCGCGCGCGAAGACCTGATGGAGAAGAAGGGCTTTCCCGAGAGCTATGACCTGCCGGCGCTGCTGCGTTTCCTCACCGAAGTGAAGGCGGGCAAGCGCCCGGCGCGCGCGCCGATCTATTCGCATCTGATCTACGACGTGGTGCCGAACCAATGGGTCGAGGTCGACCGGCCGGACATCCTCATCGTCGAGGGACTGAACGTGCTGCAGACCGGGCGCCTGCCCAAGGACGGCAAGGCCATTCCCTTCGTCTCCGACTTCTTCGACTTCTCGGTCTATCTTGACGCCAGCGAGGATGTGCTGCGCGCCTGGTACATCAACCGCTTCTTGACCCTGCGCGGCACCGCCTTCCGCGATCCGAAGTCCTACTTCCACCGCTATTCGAACTTGTCCGACGCGGAAGCGACCGAGACCGCCGAGTCGATCTGGGAGAGCATCAACCTCGTCAACCTGCACGAAAATATCCTACCGACCCGCCAGCGCGCCGACCTGATCCTGAACAAGAGCGCCAATCATATGGTGGAGGAAGTGTCGCTGCGGCGGTTGTGAAGCCCGTCATTCCGGGCGCGCACGCACATTTCTCTTCGTCATGGCCGGGCTTGTCCCGGCCATCCACGTCTTTGTTTTTTTGTGGTGCCGCAAAATCGTGGATGCCCGGCACAAGGCCGGGCATGACGACGACAACGGCTATGGCCGGAAACTACGCCGCCCTTCGGCTCAGATCGAAGTGCTCGAAATAGCGCTTCTGGATCACGGAGAAAGGCAGCACCACCAGCACGTCGGTGGTGCCGAATTCGTAATCGACCACCGCGCCGTCGCCGATATAGGCGCCGAGCCTGAGATACCCCTTCACCAGCGGCGGCAGCATGCGCAGCGCTGCCTTGGGATCGATTGTCTCCTTCGACACCCGATTCATCTCGACATAGCGCTCGGGCAATGCGCGTGCCCGCCATTCCTCCGGCGCCCGCGCATAGTGATGCAGGAACGACAGCGGCAGCGCGAGCTGCTTGGGCTCGGTGCCGTCGAGGCTGGCGCAGCCGATCATCACATCGATGCTGTTTTGCGTGACATAGGCGTGGATGCCGTGCCAGAGCAGCTCGACCGTGCGCTTGTTGCGATAGGGCGCCAGCACGCAGGAGCGGCCGAGCTCGAGGAACTGCAGCGTGTTGTGGCGCGCAATCAGCGAGCCGATGTCGAACTCGCCGGCGGTGTAGAAGCCGCCGTAATCCTCGGCCAGCGCCTGGCGCAGCAGCCGATAGGTGCCGACCACCGCCGGTTTGCCCGGCGTGGTATCGCGCGCCGCGTGATCGAGCACCAGGAGATGGTCGCAGATCGCGTCATAAGCGTCGACGTCGCGGCGGGCGAACAGCCGGCCCGGATTGGGGATGGCCGGGCCCTCCTGGTAGAAAACCCGGTAGCGCAGCTTTTGCGCCTGGCGCACTTCGGCCGCGGTCTGCGCCAGCCGTACCTCCAGCGCGCCGACACGGCCGAGGGTCTGCGACGGCCGGTTGACGCGCGCCGGGAAGGCTTGCAACCCGCCATAGGCCTGCAAGGAGGACAACAACCCGGAAACCCCGGTGGTCGTGGGTGGTACCGATCGGAAACGTTCGAACAGGCGGCGGGAGGTCGGCACGCGACTTGGCATGGCGGTTTTATCCGTTACGGCGCGAAACGAAGCCGAATTGTCCGGAAGACCCTTCAGCGAATCGTCGAACGCCGGCCCATTGACCCCCTACACCACGGGCTCGATACGAAATTATGACACGGATTATGACAAGCGGGGGTTGGCGGCTCAAGCGGCAAGAGAAGCGGTGGATGAGCGCAGGATGGCGCCGAGCGCCTCGCTCAGCCGCTCGCGGTCGAGCGGTTTGACCAGGAGCCCGTCCATGCCGGCGGCGCGGCAAGCGGCCTCTTCCGCGGGATTGGCGGTCAGCGCCAGCATGCGCACCGGCCGCGCATCGGCGTCCGCCTCGGCGGCGCGGATGCGGCGCGCGGCTTCCAGCCCATCCACGCCCGGCATCTGCACATCCATGAGCACCAGATCGTAGGGCGTGCCGGCATCGCGCGCCGTGGTCCAGGCTTGCACCGCCACCTCGCCGTTCTCGGCGATGCTCGGGCGGTGGCCGAGCCGCGCGAGCAGCGCGCGCGCGAGCAGGGCATTGATCTCGTTGTCCTCGGCCACCAGGACCGACAATTGTTTGCCGGCGGCGGGGGGCTGCGTGTCGGCGCGCGCCTCAGTGCCGATCGCCGGCGCCATGTCGAAGGCGTCCGCGCCGGTGAGGCGGGCGGCGAGCGATGCCGTGCGCACCGGCTTGACCAGATAGCCGGTGAAGCCGCGCTGCTTGAGCGCGGCGAGCTCATGCCGTTCGCTCGGCGCGATCAGCACCAGGCGGCGCGGCACCGGCAGCGTGGCGATATCGATCTGTTCGGCGAGCTGCGGCGCCAGCGCCCGATCGACCAGCAGCGCATCGCAGGCGCGCTCCGGCAAGAGCGCGGCGGCAATCCTGGCGTCGGCGGCCGTGCAGCTCCGCGCGCCCCAGCGTCCGAGCCGGCGCGCCAGAAGTCCGGCCTCGATCTTCGCCGCCGAAACGATGAGCACCGATTTGTCGGTGAGATCGGGCGCGGCAAACGGCGCTTCCGCGTCATCCTCGGCCACCGGCAAGGGCAGGCTGACGGTGAAGGTGGTGCCGACACCGGGCGTGCTGTCGAGCGCGATCGCTCCCGCCATGCGCTCGACGATGCGCCTGGTGATGGCGAGCCCCAGGCCGGTGCCGCCGAACTTGCGCGCGCGCGAGCCGTCGGCCTGCTCGAAATCGCGGAAGATGCGCGCCTGGTCCTCGCTCTTGATGCCGATGCCGGTGTCGCGCACCAGAATGCGCACCGTATCCGGTTGCGTGCCCGGCTCGACGATCACCGCGACGCCGCCGGTCTCGGTGAACTTGATGGCGTTGCCGGCGAGATTGAGCAGCACCTGTCGCAGGCGGGCGGCATCGCCGGTCACCATGGGCGGCAGGCAATCGTCGACGAAGCTGGCGATCTCGATGCCCTTGCCTTGCGCGCGCGGGCTGAGCAGTTCGACCGTCTCCTCGACCAGCGTGGCGAGCGTGAAAGGGCGGCTTTCCAGATCGAGCTTGCCGGCCTCGATCTTGGAGAAGTCGAGGATTTCCTCGATCAGCGACAGCAGGGTTTCGCCCGAGGTCTTCGCCGCCTTGGCATAATTGAGTTGCTCGGCGGTGAGCTGGGTGTCGAGCAAGAGATCGGCCATGCCGAGCATGCCATTGAGCGGTGTGCGGATCTCGTGACTGACGGTGGCGAGGAAGCGAGACTTGGCGCGGTTGGCGGCTTCCGCCTGATCGCGCGCCGCGGCCAGCGCATGCTCGGCCTCGACGCGGTCGGTGACGTCGCGGCCGACGCCTTGCACTTCGCCGCCGATTTCGCTGCGCACGGCGACCTCGCGCCAGGCGATCCAACGCGCGTTGTCCCCGCAGGCGATCTTCTGGTCGTACGTGCGGGTGCCGTCGGCGAGCACGCTGACCTCGCCCTGTTCGAGCACCGGCAGCTCGGCCGATTGGCCGATCAGCGCCTCGCGCTTACGGCCGGTAAGCGCGCAGAAGGCATCGTTGGCGTAAGTGACGCGGCCCTGCGCGTCGCGGCGCACGATCACATCGCCTTGCGCCTCCAACAGGCTGCGGGCGAGCTCGGCCGTCTCGCGCAATTCCCAGACGTCGTCGGCAAACTGTTCCGCGCGTTTCTCGCTGCGGTGCAGGCGTTCCAGCAGCACGCGCCGGCGCACCATCATGAAGGCGATAACGGCGCAGGCGGCGGCGAACAATGCGCCGGTGCCGGTGGCATAGGCATAGGGGTCGTACTGGGAATGTCCGATGCGGATGCCGGTGATGAAGCCGAGGGCGCCGGAGATCACCGCCAATGTGGTCATCACCGCGCGGCCGAACAGGATGAGCGCGCGCAAGTTTCGCTGGCGCGTGCGGTAGGCGGAAACGGGGTCGCTCTTGGTTTTTGCGCGCATGCAGACGTCCCTGGCGGGTCTGGTTTAACGCGCTGGTTCTTGCGATTTAATTCGTCCAAGCACTTAGCCGCGGCCGCGCGCGCGAACTTGGTGAAAATGCAGTTAAGGCGGTGCCGACGCGGAACTTTGGCGCGGCGCGGCTGCACGATTCCGCCGCAGCTCAGGCCGCGCGGCGCACCTCGTCGGCGAGCGCGCGATAGGAGAGGGCTTCCGCGAGGTGCACGCGGCCGACATGCCCAAGGCCATCGAGATCGGCGAGCGTGCGCGCGACCCGCAGCACGCGGTGATAGCCGCGGGCGGAAAGCTGCATGGCGTCGGCGGCGTCGCGCAGCAGGCTCATGCCGGCGGCATCGGCGCGCGCGACCTCCTCGAGCACCGGGCTGGCGGCCTGCGCATTGCTGCGCACGTGTGCGAGCCCTAACGCGGCGTAGCGCTCCAATTGGACGTCGCGGGCGCGGGCGACGCGCGCGGCGACCTCGCGCGAGCCTTCCGCCGGCGGCGGCAGGATCAGGTCGGCGGCGGTGACCGCCGGCACCTCGATATGCAAATCGATGCGGTCGAGCAGCGGCCCGGACAGCCGCGCCTGATAATCGGCGGCGCAGCGCGTATTCGGTCCGCGCCGGCAGGCAAAGCCGGGATCGCTGGCGCGCCCGCAACGGCACGGGTTCATGGCGGCGACCAGCATGAAGCGCGCCGGATAGGTGATGCGGTGATTGGCGCGCGCGATGGCGACCTCGCCGGTCTCCAGCGGCTGACGCAGCGAGTCGAGCACCTGGGCGGAGAATTCCGGCAGTTCGTCGAGGAACAGCACGCCGTTATGGGCGAGCGAAATCTCGCCCGGCCGCGCGCGCAGGCCGCCGCCGACCAGCGCCGGCATGGAGGCGGAATGATGCGGCGAACGGAACGGCCGCTTGTTGGTGAGCGCGCCGCCCTCGATCTCGCCGGCGACCGAGGCGATCATGGAAACTTCCAAGAGTTCGGCCGGCGTCAGCGGCGGCAGGATCGAGGGCAGCCGCGCCGCCAGCATCGACTTGCCGGCGCCGGGCGGCCCAACCATCAACAGGTTATGGCCGCCGGCGGCGGCGACCTCGAGCGCGCGCTTGGCGCTCTCCTGTCCCTTGATGTCGGCGAGGTCGAGCGGCAGCCCGTCGCGCTCGCGAATTTTCGGCTGCGGCCGCGTGAGCACCTGCGTGCCCTTGAAATGGTTGGCGAGCTGAATGAGCGAGCGGGCGGCGATGATGTCGATCTCGGGACTGGCCCAGGCCGCTTCTGGCCCGCACTCGGCCGGGCAGATCAGACCCTGCCCGCGCGCATTGGCGCCGATCGCGGCCGGCAAGACGCCGGCGACCGGGGCAATCGAGCCGTCGAGCCCAAGCTCGCCCAGGACCGTGTAGCCGGTGATGGCGTCGGCCGGCAGCGCGCCGATCGCGGCCATCAGGCCGAGCGCGATCGGCAGGTCGTAATGGCTGCCCTCTTTGGGCAAGTCGGCCGGCGCCAGATTGACGGTGATGCGGCGCGCCGGCAGCGCCAGGCCGGAGGCGACCAGCGCCGCGCGCACCCGCTCCTTCGCCTCCGAGACCGCCTTGTCGGGCAGACCGACGATATTGAAGGCCGGCAGACCGGGCGCGACCTGCACCTGCACGTCGACGGCCAAGGCCTCGATGCCCTCGAAGGCGACGGTTGCGACCCGCTCGACCATACGTCCTCACCCTGATGCAAGCCAGAGTAGCGGAAACGGGGAAAAGCAGCAAGAACATTTGCAGAACAAAACGACTCAGGCTACGATTTTTCAAAAGGCGGACAGGGAGCAAAAGGGAGCGTCGCGGCCATGATCGACAGCAAGGCACTGGCGCAAGAGGTGGAGCGGGCGCGGCTGGCGCGCTGCGAGGCGGAGGACGCCTGCTGCGACGTCGAGGAGCTGCTGTGGGAGGTGCAGCACGGTCCGCGCTACTGGCGGCGGCTGGCGCAGGTCGACAGCGGCGAGGCGGAGCGGCGGGGGCTCACGCACTGATGCGCGCTGCGGCCCATCGCGTTCGCCTTCAGTTGCCGCGGTGCTTGTCGAAGACCTGACGCAGCAGGTCGTCCGGCGACGGCCCATTTTCGCCGGCACTCAGCAAGGGGCCCTGCGGTGTATCGAGGGGAGTTTCCGGCGCTTTCGTCGCGGCCACGGTCGCCATCCGGGGATTTGCCAATGGGTCCTTGGCCGCGCCGTTTCGGCTCCCATGGCGCACCTTTCGCCGGCGCCCGTTCGAGTGTTGCGCGGTGGCTTTTACTCTCACTGGCAAGTCATCGATCTCAGGCTGCGTGGCGTCCTCATCGTCTTTCGAGAGGCAACGAATAATGGGTTCGGCATCGGCGCTTTGCCAGCGCGACCAATCGCCCAATTCGCCGACCAGGGTGGATTCCCAATCATCCACCGCGCGAACGTGATTGAACAGTCGCTCGGCGTCCGCTTGATCGATGACGAAGGTGTGCGAGGGATATTTGCCTGTCAGGAACTCGATGGCGTTGGACTTCAAATTGCCAAATCGAACATTGAGGCGCATCCCATACTCGATGGCGATCCGCGTCGAACGGAAGCTGCCGCCGACTTCCGCGAGATCCAGGCGCCCGAGAATCGGGCCGTAAAGCGCCGTCACCAATTCGCTAGCAGCCTTCGCTGCGGCCGGGAATGACACGACGTTTTGGCCGAAACGCAAAATCCGCGCGATCAGCTCGAGATATTTGTCGGTTACCTTTCGCTCGATGCTGTTGAGGCCTTCGTTGATGTTCAGCACCGAATACGTGCCGCTCAGCCTGTCTTCTTTCGCCACCTGCACGTCGAGGGGCCCCATTTCGCCGTATGGCGAAAAGATCAACTCCTCTCCCGCGATGGCGATCAGCGTGCCGGCGCTCTTGCACTTGCCGGAGATCAGGATCTGGATCAAATCGTAGCGGTCCTGCAGATAGCGCGCGATCTTGTAGGCGGCATCGGCATCGCCGCCGTCCGTCGTCAACAACAAGCGGCAGGCATCGTGGCGCTTGCCGATGTTGACGCAATACATGAATTTCAGATCGCTGCCGGGTTCAATTCTTCCATTATATAAGAAGATATCGCAGCCGTCGCGTCGCGAAATCTTCCGCGCCAGATCCTCGACGTGTTCGATATCTCGCCCTAGGTCACGCACAGCCATGACACCCCCACCACAAGTGCCAAGCCGTCAGCTCTCGATACTAGCTTTTTTGATCGGCCGTTCCGTACCCAGTCCCCCGGAGGCACGGTGACACCCAAGCAAAGGTTAATGGATTAAACCCATAGTAGTAAAGGGCCTTTTTGGCCCTCCGGCCGTCCCGAAGGCCGTGCGCGCGCCCCCGGACCCCGCCGCGAACCGTTGAAGTCGGCCGAATTACACGCAATACTTACAGGGGCAGGGCTCACCGTGTGACGGGGGAGGAACGTGGCGACGGTTCTGGTTCGTGCCTGCAAGGCCGATCGTGGGTTGGCGCGTGCGGTGGCTGAGGCCTTGGCAGCCGAGGGCGTCGACGCGCGAGTAACGATGAAGCCCGCGCCTCGCAACGCCAAAGTCGTCTTCATCTGCACTCCGGCGGTTGCGAAAAGCCTCGGCTTTGCCCACGAGGTCAAGGATTGTCTTGAGAACGGAATTGCCGTTCTCGCTTCCTTTCACGATCTTGCGGCGTCGTTTTTGCGCAGCCTCGCTCAACACGCATTGACGGTGAACCTTGTCGGCTGGGATGGCGGCGACCGCGCGTTTGCCGATTTCCACGATTTGCTGCTCGCCTGCCGCCATCTAACCGGAATCGGCGGCCTGGATGCACTGCCGTTGCGTGAATTGGCCCGGCTGCGTCGCGCGAGTGCGGCCGTCACGGACGTTGCAGTGGAAGAAGCTCTCCGCTCGATGCACCGCCGCAATGGGTTGGAAAAGCCGGTAGCCGGCAGCGATGCGCATCATCACGGTGGACAAGCCGGTCATGCCGGCGCGCGATCGATCGCCCTTGCGCCCGCGCGCCCGCTCCTGAATACGCGGGGGCTACACTTCGATCACGCGCACGATCCAAGGAGTCATTCGACGGGGCCCGCGCGGAACCACGGCGTGGCCCGCAGCGCAAATGGCGGCCAACCGCACAAAGAACTCGTCGATGCTAGCGTGTTCGCGCCACTCTCGGCCACGCGCGGCGAGCAATTCCTTGTGCAGGTCTTTCTGCACGTCCTGAAGGAACGGCTGACGGCGGAATTGCTTGCCCGCAAAGCCGATCCCGGCGCGCGCAAGCGCGGCGTCATGACCTTGGCGACGGAAATCGCCCGCGGTCAGCGGGTTGACATTTCCCTCGATGCCCCCGGCTTCACCATCGAACAGCCAAGCCAAAACCTCGTTTGGCGGGGGGAGGCACGCGCCTGCCAGTTCCTGCTGTGCGTTTCTAGCAGAGCCCCCGCGGCTCGCCCCGTGTTGACTGTCCGCGTCGCGGTCGATGGTTTGCCGGTTGGAATAATTCGCTTTGCGCTTGAGATCGGAGGCAAGGCCGAAACCGCGCCGCGTGTTGAAATGCGCGGAGATGCGGCGCGTCGCTACCGCCACGCTTTTTTGTCATATGCATCGCCAGACCGCCCGCAGGTGCTGGCTCGAGCCCAGCAACTCAAAGCCGCTCACATCGATTTCTTTCAGGACATCTTGTCGTTGGAGCCGGGCGCCTCATGGGAGGAGCGGCTCTATCAGGAGATCGACCGCTGCGACGTCTTTTTCTTGTATTGGTCGTCGCACGCAGCACGATCAAAATGGGTCTTGCGGGAGGTCCGACACGCTCTTCGGCGGCAGAAGCAGTCCCGCAACAAATTTCCCGACATCACGCCGATAATCCTGGAGGGGCCGCCCATTCCGCCGCCGCCGGCCGCGCTCAAGAAAATTCATTTCAACGACGCCATGCGTTACATGATCGTTGCGAGTGAGGGCGAGCGTTTGCGCCGCCCGGTTTAGCGTGTGCCGGCCCGCATTTTCTCGATCTTGTCCCAGATCAACGCCGCGATGTCGGCGCCGCCGAAATTCTTCACCGCGCGGATGCCCGTGGGCGAGGTGACGTTGATCTCGGTGAGATAGCCGTCGATCACGTCGATGCCGACGAACAGCAGTCCACGCTCGCGCAGCGCCGGCCCGATGGTCTCGCAGATCTCGCGCTCGCGCGGGGAAAGCTCGGTCGCCGCCGGCGCGCCGCCGCGCACCATGTTGGAGCGCAGGTCGTCGGCGGCCGGAATGCGGTTGACCGCGCCGGCATACTCGCCGTCGACCAGGATGATGCGTTTGTCGCCGTGCTTGATGTTGGGCAGGAAGGCCTGCACCACCCATTGCTCGCGGAACGTATTGGCGAACATGTCATAGAGCGAGCCGAAATTGAGATCGTCGCGTGTCAAGCGGAAGACGGCGCCGCCGCCATGGCCGTAGAGCGGCTTCATGACGATGTCGCCGTACTTGACGCGGAAGGATTTGATCTCGTCGAGGTCGCGCGTGATCAGCGTCGGCGGCATCAACTGCGGAAATTCGGTGACGAAGACCTTCTCCGGCGCGTTGCGCACGCTCGCTGGATCGTTGATCACCAGCGTCTTGGGATGAATGCGCTCAAGCAGGTGCGTGCTCGTCACATAAGCAAGATCGAATGGCGGGTCCTGGCGCAGCAGCACGACGTCGAATTCGGTGAGTTCGGCGCGCCGCGCCGCGCCCAGCGTGAAATAATCGCCGGCGACGTCGCGCACGCTCAGGCTTTGCACGCTGGCGAAGACGTGGCCGTCGAGCAGCGCCAGCCGGTCCGGCGTGTAATAAGCCAGCCGATGGCCGCGCTTCTCAGCCTCCAGGAGCAGGGCGAAGGTCGAATCCCCCTTGATATTGATCCGCTCGATCGGATCCATCTGCACGACGACATTGAGGCTCATGGGCGGGTCCTGTTGCAGCGTCGGACTTAAGGAAAACAAAGCATTAAGATTTTACCGCCACAATCGCCGCCAGGGACCGGTGTCAGTGGTGGGGTCGTTTCGTGACATTGCCGAAGCTTTCGATCTCCGCCAAGCTCTATGCGATCTTTGCGTTGATGGCCACCGTGACGGTGGCTTTATCGACGGTGGCCGTGCTCAACGCGCGCCAGCATGCCGTGCTCACCGCGTCCTTCCAATCCGCCGATGCCGGCAGCCGGGCCATGGAACGACTCGGCAGCCTGTTGTTTTCCGTGATGCTGGAATCGCGCGGCATCGCCCTGGCGCAGGGCCCGTCGATGGCGAACGAGCACGCGCAGGCGCTGATCAAGGTCAACGACCGCATCGGCAGCGTCGTCGATGACTGGCAGGCCAGCGTCGGCCGCAGCGATGCCGGCGATTTCAGCCGCTTGGCAGTGCAACTCGGCGAATTCCGCAATCTGCTGCCGGAGTTCGCGCGACTCGCCCACGTGTCCGGCCCGCAGGCGGCGCATGACTGGTCGGAGAAGAACCGGTTGGAGGACAAGCGCGCGGCGCTCACCCATGCGGTGGAGCGGCTCGGCCAGCACTACACCGACAGCGCCCAGCGGCTCTACGGCGAGATTAACGCCGGCATCGACCACACCGCCATCGAGCTCTCCGTGTTGGCCGTCATTGCCATCTTGCTGGCCTTTGCCGGCGCGTTGGTGATCGCGCGCGGCGTGGTGCGCCCGCTCGCCGACATCACCCGCGTGACCGAAGCGGTGGCCGCGGGCAATGCTGGCATCGCCATTCCGTTCAGCCAGCGCGGCGACGAGATCGGGGCGCTCGCCCGTTCGATCGGCGTCTTTCGCGACGCCATGAACCACAATGTCGAGCTCAACCGCACGGTGCTCGACGATGCCGACGCGCGGGCGCATCAGCAGCAGCGCATGTCGGCGGAGATCGCGCGTTTTTCCGCCGAAGTGGAAGCGACACTGTCCGAGCTCGGGCGCATTTCCGATCAGATGCTGTCGGCCTCAAGCCAGCTCGCCGGCGCCGCCGACCATGCCGCCGCCAAGACCGAGGGCGCGGCCACGGCCTCGGCGGAAGCCTCCAGCAACGTGCGCGACATCGCTTCGGCCGCCGACGAATTGTCGGCGTCGGTCAACGAGATCGAGCGCCAGGTGGCGCAGTCGAACGCCATCGCCGGCAAGGCGGTGAACGAAGCTGGCCGCACCAATCTGGCGGTCAAGGAGCTGGACGAGGCGGCGGCGCGCATCGGCGACGTGGTCAAGCTGATCACCGACATCGCCGAGCAGACCAATCTCCTGGCGCTCAACGCCACCATCGAGGCGGCGCGTGCCGGCGAGGCCGGCCGCGGCTTCGCGGTGGTGGCCGGCGAGGTGAAGGCGCTGGCCGGGCAGACCAGCCGTGCGACGGAAGAAATCAGCGCGCAGATCGCCGGGATGCAACGCGCGACGGTGCGCTCGATCGCGGCGATCACGTCGATCGAGACGATCATCCGGGAGATCGGGGATATCAGCGGCGCCATCGCCGCGGCGGTGACCGAGCAGGGCGCCGCCACCGGCGAGATCGCCCGCAGCGTCGACACCGCCGCCAGGCGCACGGTCGAAACGGCCGATGAAGTGGGCTATGTCGGCGCCGCCACCGACGCGACGCGCGCCAGCGCCGCCGCAGTCAAGACCGTGGCCGACGATCTCGGCCAGGTCGCCGGGCGCATCCGCGCGCAGGTGGATCAGTTTTTCGAACGGCTGAGCGCGTAGAGTCTTTTGTCATTCCGGGGCACGCGCGCAGCGCGTGAACCCGGAATCCTGAAAAACACGCGGCGCGATTTTGGCTCTGGATTCCGGGTTGCCTCGCGGAGTTTCTATCGGGCCGGCCTTCGGCCGGACCTATTGGCTCAGGCCCGGAATGACCATCACGTCTCAAACGCGCCCTGGATATGCTTCGGCAATTTGCCCGGCGCGACCAGGATGGCGTCGAAGCGGATGTCGCGGAAAGACGCATCGCCATGGACCGCAAGCCAGGCTTCCGCCGCCGCCGCGATGCGCGCGCGCTGGCGCGGCGTCACCAATTCCGCGGCGTCATCCAGCTTGGCGCGCGCCTTCACCTCGACGAAGACCAGAAGCTGCCGGCGGCGGGCGACGATGTCGATCTCGCCGAGCGGCGATTTCCAGCGCCGCGCCAGGATGCGGAAGCCCTTGGCGACGAGGAAGGCGGCGGCGCGGCTTTCCGCTGAGAGGCCGAGCTGAAAGGCCACCTGTCGCTCCGGCCGTGGCGGCGGCCTGCCGAGCGGTGCTGCCTGCGGGCGGCGGCTGTCATCACGCGCCATCGGCAGCATCCTTGCTGAGCTCGAGCGCGCGCCGATAGACCTCGCGGCGCGGCCGCCCGGTCGCCAGAGCCACCTCGCCGACCGCGTCCTTGACCGAAACGCGCGCAAGCGCCTGCCGCAGCATGTCGTCGACATCGCTTTCGCTCGTGGCGTCATCGGCCGGCGGCGCCACCACGATGACGATCTCGCCGCGCGTCTCGGCGCCGGCCTCATAGGCTCGCGCCAAGTCCGTGAGATCGCCGCGCCGGATCTCCTCATGCAGTTTGGTGAGCTCGCGGCAGATCGCGGCCGGGCGGGACCCGAGCCCCTGCGCCAGGTCGGCCAGGGCGGCGGCGAGGCGCGGCCCGCTCTCGAACAGCACCAGTGTCGCCGGCACGGCGGCGAGCGCAGCGATACGCTTTTGCCGCGCCGCCTGTTTCGGCGGCAGGAAGCCCTCAAAGAAAAAGCGGTCGCTCGGTAGGCCGGCGACCGACAGCGCCGCCAGCACCGCCGAGGGGCCGGGTAGGGCAGTGACCGAGTGTCCGGCCTCGCAGGCTGCCCGCACCAGTTTGAAGCCGGGGTCGGAGACGAGCGGGGTGCCGGCATCGGACACCAGCGCCACCGCTTCGCTCTCGGCCAGCCGCTTAAGCAGTTTCGGCCGCGCCTCGGCGGCATTGTGCTCGTGATAGGGCGTCAGGGGCGTGGTGATGCCGTAGCGCTCGGTGAGGCGGCGGGTGACACGGGTATCCTCGCAGGCGATGACGTCGGCACCGGCCAGCAATTCCAACGCCCGCAGCGTCACGTCGCCCAGATTGCCGATCGGCGTCGCCACCAGATAGAGCCCGCCGGGCGGCTGTTTGACATCCACCGCCGCACCATTGAGGGTGAACTGGCGCTGGCGGGCGCCGGTGGAACTGGGTTTGTCGCTGGCCATGCGCGCCAGTCTAGCCGAGGGGGCGCCGATCCGCCAGGGAAGTGCCAAATTCCCTTTCATTTTCATTGCCTTAACTTTTGTGGGACACTATCTTGGATTATGGTTAGGACTTGGTCTTGTCCGTTGGGGGGAACGACCGTTTTGAGTATCCGAGCCAAAGAGGGAGCGTTGATGCGCGGTTTGCGCAGATTGTGGGCGCCGCTGGGCACCATCGCCGTGCTGGCCGTTTTGGCGGCCTGCAGCAGTACGAATCTCAACCAGATGGGCGCCACGCAGCCGGCCGAACAGCCGGCGCAGCCGGGCACCCAGATCGGCACCGGGCAGATCCGCGTCGGCCTCATCCTGCCGCTGTCGGCGCCGGGCAATGCCGGCGTCGCCGCGACGTCGATGAAGAACGCCGCCGAGATGGCGCTCGCCGAATTCAAGAATCCGAACATCCAGCTTCTGGTGAAGGACGACGCCGGCAATCCGCAGACCGCGCAGGCGGACGCGCAGCAGGCGATCAGCGAAGGCGCCGAGATCATCGTCGGTCCGCTGTTCGCGCAGTCGGTGAGCGCGGTCGGCCAGGTAGCGCGCCCACGCGGCATCCCGGTGATCGCCTTTTCGACCGACGCCAGCGTCGCCGCGCCCGGCGTCTATCTGTTGAGCTTCCTGCCCGCCTCCGACGTCAAGCGCATCGTCCAATTCGCCATCGCGCGCGGCAAGCGCTCGTTCGCGGCGCTGCTACCGGATAATGCCTATGGCTCCGTGGTGCAGGCCGCGTTCCAGCAGGAGGTGTCGCAGCACGGCGGGCGTATCCTGGCGATCGAGAAATATCCGCTTGATCCGAGCAAGATCGCCGAGCCGGTGCACCGCATCGCGCAGGTGGCGGGCCGCGTCGACAACATCTTCATTCCCGACGGCGCCGACGCCGTGCCGCAGGTGGTAAACGCGCTCGTCGCCAACCACGTCAACCTGCGGCGCGTGCAACTGCTCGGCACCGGGTTGTGGGACGATTCGCGCATCTTCGCGGACCGGCAATTGGAAGGCGGCCTCTACGCCGCGCCGGAGTCGGCCGGCTTCCATAGTTTCGCCGCCCGCTACCGCCAGCGCTTCGGCCAGGAGCCGGTGCGCACGGCGACGCTCGCCTATGACGCGGTGGCGCTGGTGGCGGCGCTGGTGAAGACGCAAGGGGCGCAGCGCTTCAGTACGCAGATCCTGACCAACGCCTCAGGCTTTGCCGGTATCGACGGCGTGTTCCGCTTCCGCCCCGACGGCACCAACGAGCGCGGGCTGGCGGTGCTGCGCGTCACGCCGAACGGCGGCCAGGTGGTGAGCCCGGCGCCGCGGTCGTTCAAGCCGGGGACCTGACAACAGACTGTCATTCCGGGGCGCGCACGAAGCGCGCGAACCCGGATTACGCCGCAGCGCGGGGTTATGAATTGCGGGCCCGGCCCTTGGGGCCGTCCGGGAGGACGGCGGAAAGCTACGCGGCCAAGTCCGCCACCACCGCGTCGAGCACCGGGAAGCCCGACTGCGTCACCCGCAGGCGGCCGTCGGGGGTGGCTTCGACCGCGCCTTCGTCGCGCAGAATGGCGATGCGGTTGGGATCGAGCGTGCGGCCGCTGATCGCGGTAAAGCGCGCCGGGTCGATGCCCTCGGCGAGGCGCAGTCCCATCAGCAGGAATTCGTCGGCCGCTTCGCTCTGCGTCAGCGTCTCGTCGACAATGAGGCCCGAGCCGGTGCCTTCGACGCGCATCAGCCAGGTTTCCGGGCGTTTGTCGGTTTCGGTCGCGGTGCGGCGGCCGTCGAGCGTCAGCCGGCCGTGGGCGCCGGGCCCGATGCCGGCATAGTCGTGGCCGCGCCAATAGACGAGATTGTGCCGACATTCGCCGCCGGGACGCGCGTGATTGGAAATCTCGTAGGCCGGCAGGCCGGCCTCGCCGCAGATCGCCTGCGTGAGATCGTAGAACTCGCGCCCAAGATCATCGTCCGGCGTCGGCAACTTGCCTGCGGCGTGCAGGGCAAAGAACGGCGTCTCCGGCTCGATGGTCAACTGATAGAGCGAGAGATGATCGCCGGCTTCATCGAGCGCGCGGCGCAATTCGAAGGCCCAGGAGTCGAGCGTCTGCCGCGGCCGCGCATAGATGAGATCGAAGGAATAGCGCGGGAAGATTGCGCGCGCGAGCGCGACGGCCGCCAGCGCTTCCTCGGCCGTGTGCATGCGGCCGAGCTCCTTCAACACGCCATCGTCGAGCGATTGCACGCCGAGCGAAACGCGGTTGACGCCGGCGGCGCGATAGCCGCGGAAGCGCCCGGCCTCGACGCTGGTCGGATTGGCCTCCAGCGTGATCTCGGCGTCGGGCGCGATGGTCCAATGTTTGGCGATGGCCTCGAGAATCGCCGCGACCGAGGACGGCTGCATCAGCGACGGCGTGCCGCCGCCGAAGAAGATGCTCGAGACGCTGCGACCCGGCACGCGTTCGGCGGTGCTAGCGATCTCGGTTCCGAAAGCGCGCACGAAACGCGCCTCGTCGATTCCGCCGTGACGCACATGGCTGTTGAAGTCGCAGTAGGGGCACTTCGACAGGCAGAATGGCCAGTGCAGATAAACCGCGAAGGGGTTCGTTAAGGTCATGTTAAGCATCATAGGCCCGGGCGCTCATGCAACGCCAGAGCGGAGATGAGCTTGCTGCGGAGAACTGATTAAAATTGTAATCAATTTTCCTCCTCCGTCATTCCGGGGCGGCGCGAAACGCCGGACCCGGAATCCAGGGCCACACATCGATGCTTTGTTCTGGATTCCGGGTTCGCTCGATATCGCTCGCGCCCCGGAATGACGACACTAGTTGTCGCGCAAGCACGCGTCCGCCAGCTGCAAAAATGCGCGCGCGCGATGCGACAGGCCCTGGCCCTTCGGCGGCAGGCCGTGTTTTTCCTCGGCGCTCATCTCGCCGAAGGTGCGCTCGAAGCCATCCGGCAGGAACAACGGATCGTAGCCGAAGCCTTTGTCGCCGCGCGGCGGCCAGGCGACGATGCCGTCGACGCGGCCCTCGAAATCTTCCGTGTGTCCGTCCGGCCAGGCGAGGCACAGCGCCGCGACAAAATGCGCGCGCCGCTCGCCCGGTAATTTCGCACCGCGTTCGACCAGGAGCGTCTGAATGCGGTTCATGGCGCCACGGAAGTCCTTGTCCGGTCCTGCCCAGCGCGCCGAATGAATACCGGGCTCGCCGCCCAGCGCCTCGACTACCAAACCGGAGTCGTCGGCGAAGGCCGCGTGTCCCGTCGATTTGGCCGCGGCCAGCGCCTTGATGCGCGCATTGGCGACGAAGGTCTTGCCGGTTTCCGGCGGCTCGGCGAGACCGAGCTCGCCGGCCGATCGCGCTTCGATGCCGTAGGGCGCCAGCAGCTCGCGCATTTCGGCAAGCTTGCCGCGATTGTGCGTGGCGATGACGACCGGAGAGGTGAGTTGCCGCGCCACGCGATTACATCACCGCGATCTTTTGCAGGCCGACCAATTTGTCGATGCCTTTGCGCGCGAGCGCCAGCAGCGCCAGCAATTGCTCTTCGCTGAACGGGTCTTTCTCGGCGGTGGCCTGGATTTCCACGATGTTGCCGCCGCCGGTCATGACGAAATTGGCGTCGGTGTCGGCTTGCGAATCCTCGGCATAGTCGAGATCGAGCACCGCGGTGCCCTTGCAGACGCCGCAGGACACCGCCGCGAGATGATCGCGCAGCACGCCGCCATGCACCGCGCCCTTGATCATGTCGCGCGCCGCCATCCAGGTGAAGCAGTCGGCGAGCGCCACCCAGGCGCCGGTGATGGATGCGGTGCGCGTGCCGCCATCGGCCTGGATCACGTCGCAGTCGATGGTGATCTGCCGCTCGCCCATCGCGGTGAGATCGATCACCGAGCGCAACGAGCGTCCGATCAGCCGCTGGATTTCGACGGTGCGGCCGCCTTGCTTGCCGGCTGAAGCTTCGCGGCGCGTGCGCTCGGAGGTGGCGCGCGGCAGCATACCGTATTCGGCGGTGACCCAGCCACGGCCTTGCCCCTTGAGCCAAGGCGGCAGCCGCTCTTCCAGGCTTGCCGTCACCAGCACATGGGTATCGCCGAATTTCACAAAGCAGGAACCTTCGGCATATTTGACCACGCCCCGCTCCAGCGAGACCGGGCGCAATTCGTCGATTTCTCGGCGGCTCGGCCGCATCAGGCGCAACTCCTTGGAACAGGCCCCTGCGGGCACTGGCTTTTTCTTGCTCGGGCGCTCACCATAGTCATATGTCCGGCCCGAACAAGGCCGCATTGCCGGCTGCTGGCGGAGGCGCATCGCGCTATGCAAACGACGACGGCGGAAGATCGCGTCGCCGCTAAGGCGCCGGCAGAATGGCGCCGTCGCGCGCAGGAGGCGTGGCGGCAGGCCAAGCCGCGCGACGCCATGGCCGCGGCCTGGACGGCGTTCGATCTGGCCGCGCACGATCGCCGCACGCATCACCTGCTTGCCGCGCTGCTGCGCACGTACCCGGCCGAGCTTACGCCGGAACGCCGCGCCGACTATCTGCGCCTACTGACCGATCCCGCCAACGAGCCGCACGCTTTCGATGTAGCGGGTTGGAGCCTGTTGTTGCGCGGCTATCGCCTGAGTGATGACGCGGATGACGGCGAGTACGCGCAACTCGCCGAGGCCTTCGAGCATGACGAGCTGGCGCTGGCGCTCTTGCGCGAAGCGCCGGTCAGCCTCGCCGATGCGGAGCACCTGGTGACGCGGCTGCGCCGTTGGCTGCTGCTGTCGGCGCAGGGGCAACGCCACCCGGCGCTGCTCAAGGCGTTGCAGGCGCAGGCCTTGCTCAATGGCGGCGCCTGGCCGTTCGACGACAGGGAGCGCGCAAAGCTCGACGCACAAGACGGCGCGGCAATGCGCTCCGCCTATCTGCCGGCGCGCAGCGGCAACCGCAATGCCGCGCCGAGCATGGCCGACCCGGTTACCCGCGCGGTCGCGGCGCAATACGAGGGCTGGCCCTATCCGGCCTGGACCCGCATCACCCGCCCGACCCCGACGACGGTGCCCGATCAGGTGCGCATGATGGACCCGGCACTGGCGGCGCTTTTGCCGGTCGATGCCAGTATTCTCATCGCCGGCTGCGGCACCGGGCGGGAAGCGGCCTATGCGGCGCTGCGCTGTCCGGATGCGACGGTGACCGGCATCGATGTCAGCGCGGCGAGTCTCGACTATGGCCGGCGGCAATGCGCGGCGCTCAGCATCACGAATGTGCGCTTCCAACAGCTCGATCTGCACGAGGTGGCGCAGCTCGGCGCGCGCTTTCACGCGATCCACTGCAGCGGCGTGCTGCATCATCTGCCCGATCCGGAGCGCGGCTGGCGCATCCTGACCGAGGTGCTGGCGCCGGCCGGCGTGATGCGCATCATGGTCTACAACAAGGTCTCGCGCATGCGCATGTGGGCGGCGCACAAGCTGCTCGGCGACCTCGTGGGCAAGCCGATCGACGACGACCTCTTGCGGCAGGTGCGCGGCACGTTGATCGCGCGTCGGGCGAACCCGACGGCCATGCGGCTGATGCGCTCGCGCGATTTCACTACCCTGGCCGGCGCCCACGATCTGCTGCTGCACCGGCACGAGGATCCTTTCGATCTGCTGCGGATCGAACGGGCGATGGCTGCGCTCGGCTTGTGCCTGCTCCGGCTCGACTTGCCGTCGCCGGTGATGGAGGCGCAATACGATGCCAAGTTTCCCCAGGATCCCGGGCATCGGGACTTCGAGTCCCTGATCGCGTTTGCCCACGAAGACATGGGCGCGACCTGGGGCCATTTCCAATTCTGGTGCGCGCGGGCACCGGCACCGGCCGCCGGTTGATGCCCGGCTTGCGCAAGGGCGCCACAATGATCAATTCTCGCTCGAATGTGAGGAGTTAGTCCGTGGCATCGCATGACGTCCCGATCGGTTCGACCCAGGTGAGCCTCGCAGCGCTCAATGAGCGTTCGCGCGAGATTTTCCGCTCCATTGTCGAGAGCTATCTCACCACCGGCGAGCCGGTCGGCTCGCGCAATCTGGCGCGCATCCTGCCGATTACGCTGTCGCCGGCCTCGGTGCGCAATGTGATGTCGGACCTCGAGCAGCTCGGCCTGATTTACGCACCGCACACCTCGGCCGGGCGACTGCCGACCGAGCTCGGCCTACGTTTCTTCGTCGATGCGCTGATGGAGATCGGCGACCTGACCGAGACCGACCGCCGCTCGATCGAGGCGCAGGTGGCCGGCTCCGGCGCCGGCAAGTCGCTGGAGACGATCCTCACCGAGGCCTCGCAGATGCTGTCGGGGCTCACCCGCTCGGCCTCGATCGTGCTCACCACCAAGAACAATGTGCGGCTCAAGCATATCGAATTCGTGCGGTTGGAGCCGGAGCGGGCGCTGGCCGTGCTGGTCGACGAGGACGGCCAGGTCGAGAACCGCGTGCTCAACATCCCCGCCGGGCTGCCGTCGTCGGCGCTGGTCGAGGCCGGCAATTTCCTCAACGCCCGCATCCGCGGCAAGACTTTGGCCGAGTTGCGCAACGAGATCGAGGGCGCGGTCAAGCAGGGCCAGGCCGAGCTCGACCAGCTCACCCAGAAGATCATCGCCAATGGCTTCGCCAGCTGGTCGGGCGGCGACAGCGAGGACCGGCAGTTGATCGTGCGCGGCCATGCCAATCTCCTGGAGGACCTGCACGCGCTCGAGGACCTGGAGCGTGTGCGCTCGCTGTTCGATGCGCTGGAGGCCAAACGCGGGGTGATCGACCTGCTTGGCCGCGCCGAGCGCGGCGAAGGCGTGCGCATCTTCATCGGCTCGGAGAACAAGCTGTTCTCGCTCTCCGGCTCCTCCACCATCGTGGCCCCCTATCGCGACGGCAAGGGCCGCATCGTCGGCGTGCTCGGCGTCATCGGGCCGACCCGGCTCAATTACGCCCGCGTCATTCCCATGGTCGATTACACCGCGCGGGTGGTGAGCCGGCTGCTGTCGGGCTGAATTTGCGCACGATCCGGCCCGAATACCGGTATTCGCCTCGGGATCCTGCGCGCAGCGCTTGATTTTTGGTCTCGGAGCCCTGATATCCCGGGCAAATCCACCGTCAAAAAATGGACTGAGGACGATGAGCGACCAGACCGCACGCCAGGCCATGGACGCATCCGCCGAGGCTGAGAACGCGACCCCCAAGCCGGAAACGCAGGATCCGGCGCCGCCCGATCCGGTGGCCGAGGCCCGGCGCGAGGCATCCGAGTTCAAGGACAAGCTGCTGCGCACGCTGGCCGAGATGGAGAATCTGCGCCGGCGCACCGAGCGCGAGGTCGCCGATGCGCGGCTCTACGGCAATGCCAATTTCGCCCGCGACGTGCTCGCCGTCGCCGACAACATGCAGCGCGCGCTCGATGTTGCCGCTCCGGAATTGCGCGAGGGCGGCGATCCAAAGGTGAAATCGCTGATCGAAGGCGTCGAGCTCACCGAGCGCGAATTGCTGAAAGTGCTGGAGAAACACGGCGTGAAGAAATTCTCGCCGGAGGGTCAGAAGTTCGATCCCAATGTGCATCAAGCGATGTTCGAGATTGAGCATGCCGAGCTACCGCCCGGCCACGTCGCGCAGGTGATGCAGGCCGGCTACATGCTGGGCGACCGCGTGCTGCGTCCGGCCATGGTCGGCGTCGTGAAGGCGCCGCCGAAAGCGGCGGCAAAGCCGGACGCATCTTCCGCCAACGACAATTCCACCGGCGCCGGCTGAGAAAAGCGCGCAAGGCGCGCGACAAAAATCTGCAATAGTGTTGCCGCAAGTCCACGCGCGCCGATGTCGCGCGCCGATTGTAATCGCGCCGCGCTTTGCCCACGCATTCGCGAAAGCGCGCAGTCGCTTACGCGCATTATCTTCATTGGAATAATTTGAATCCTGTCAGCGCCGCGCGTCTGCGTTGTCGATTGTCCGCCTGACTTACATTGGACTAATTATAAACGATTGATTTTAAAGCACTTTTTCGTTGACGGCGGAGTATTGCCGAGGGAATGCTGTGACCGTTTTGGTGCACTTGGCGAGACCATGTCGACGTCATTCCGATCAGTTACGTTGTTGCGTGCCGCGCCTCGCATCGCGTCGTGCGTTGCGGCATCTTTCTCGTACCTCGCCAAGTCGGTCGAACGAAAGCAATGGCATTTACAAGCGAGGGACACTGTGATGGCGTGCTGCAAGCGGGGCGAGGCAATGCGGCTGGCGACGGTCGTCATGGCGATGGCAATGGGTGCCGGTCTGTCGGCGGCACGCGCCGACGAACCGGTGAAGCCGCCGTCGTCGATTTGGGACCAGCCGACATTGACCGGCGACTGGGGCGGTGCGCGCACCGCGCTGGCAGACAAAGGCATCGAGATCACGCTCAACTACACCGGCGAAGTGTTCGATGTGATGTCGGGCGGCCTCGAGCGGCGCGCGAGCTATGAAGGCTTGCTCGAGTTCAGCGTCGACACCGACCTGCAGAAGCTGGTCGGCTGGACCGGCGCCAGCACGCATGTCACCCTCTATAACATCCACAACAGCGGCCACAACGTCGCGGAGAATGTCGGCAGCCTCGGCGATCCGAGCAATATCGATGCCTTGCCGACGACGCGGCTGTACACTGCCTGGTTCCAGCAGAGTTTCGGCGGCGGCGCCGTTACGGTGCAGCTCGGTCAGCTGGCCGCCGACGGCGACTTTATCGCCAGCCCGACCGCCGGCGGCCTTCTCAACGGCACCTTCGGCTGGGCCGGAATCCTCGCCGCCAATCTCATCAATGGCGGTCCGGCCTATCCGCTGGCCACGCCCGGCGCGCGGCTGGTGATCAAGCCGTCCGACGCGGTGACCTTGCACACGGCGGTCTATTCCGGCGATCCCGCCGGCAAGGATTGCCTCACCGACGCGCAGACATGCAACAAGCACGGCACGACCTTCAGCTTCGCCGGCGGCGCGCTGTGGATGGGCGAAGTGCAATACGCCATCAATCAGGGCAAGAACGCCGCCGGACTGCCCGGCGTCTACAAGTTCGGCGTCTGGTATGCGACCGCCGACTATGCCGATCAGCACTACGGTATCGACGCCACCGGCGCGACGGTGTCGCTCGGCGTCGATCCTACCGCCAATCCGATCCAGCATCACGGAGACTGGGGCATCTATGGCGTCGCCGATCAGATGGTGTGGCGGGGCGGCGAACGCAGCCTCAATCTGTTCGTGCGCGCCGGCGTGGCGCCGTCCGACCGCAACCTGCTGTCGTTCTATATCGACGGCGGCGCCGGCTTTACTGGCCTGCTCCCCGGGCGGCCGAGTGACGTGCTCACCTTCGGCGTCTCCTACGCCAAGATCAGCGGCGATGCGACGGCGGCCGACCAGGATGCGGCACTGTTCGCGCCGCCCTATCCGGTGCGCGACCACGAGGTGGTGTTCGAATTGAGCTATGCCATGCAGATCGCGCCGTGGTGGACCGTGCAGCCGGACCTGCAATACATCGTGCATCCCGGCGGCAACGTGCCCGACCCCAACGATCCGAACGCGGCGCCGGTGAAGGACGCCGTCATCGCCGGCATCCGCAGCACCATCAAGTTCTGACCTGGATGTTTGGTCATTGCCGGGCTCGACCCGGCAATCCATCGATTTGCTTTGCGCGATGCATCACCGGGTCACGGCGCCATTGGCGCCTGCCCGGTGATGACGACCACGCTTTACTTGAACGTCACGCCGTCGCGCACCGCCCGGAAGCGGTTGAACACCGCGTCGAAATCCGACTTCTGCGCAACGGCGATGATGCGCAGAAAGCCGCCCGAGCCGCCGAAGCGCAACCACTGCACCAGCACGATCGGCACGTCGTTGAGGCCGCTGGCTTGCGCCCGGATCTCGAAACCCTGCTGGCCCTTGATGCGCATCGCCTCCGCCGACGTCAGCTTCAGATCGTGCACGGGGGAGCGCATCATTAGATCGCGCGCGAAGCGGCCGCGGTCGGCGGGATCGTCGGGCGCGCCGCGCCCGACCGAGATGATCGCGTAGGGCTTGCCGGCGCTCTCGTTTTCGGCATCGGCCACCACCACGCCGTCGCGCGACACCCTGACGACGCGGAACCCCGCCATGTCTGTGAGCTTGAACGGCAGCATGCCGAGCATCTCCTGCAGCGGCACCTGACGGAAGGTGACGCTGGCCAGCATGCGGCGCACCACCGCGTCGGTATAAGTGGCGCGCGCCGCTTCCGGTATTTCGACTCGGATGAGCGCGGTGAGATTCGGTACCGCGACCGCGGCGGCGCTGGCGACCAGGAACCAGCGGTGCACCGATTTGCCATTGTCCTGCGCATCGCCGGTGACCAGCTCGCCGACGCCGCTCGCGAACATGAAGCTCTCGCGCTTGACGTCGGTCATGCCGGCCTGGTCCTTTGCGACCGCCGAACGCATGAGGCCGCTATAGGCGGCGCCCGGCAGGTCGAGGATGGCGACGGCGACGTGACGCTCGGGGTCCTCGAAGCCGGGAAAGCGATGGCTCAGCGTCAGACCGGGCGCTGGCTCGAGCCCGATGCGCAGACCGGGCGGAAACACCGGCGCCGCCGTGGCAGTACCGCCAAAGGCCAGCAGGCCGAGCATCAAAGCGGCGGCGGTAGCGCAAATGGCTCGCAACATGATCACCTTACGACGGGCTGGAACTGCGGGACTCGGACAACCTGCCGGTCGATTTTGACTTCTTTCAGACCCCTTTTCGCCGCCCGGGCCAGGGGAAAGGCCTTGTTAAGGCCGCGCCGATAATTTCGCGCGGGTTGAGCGCACCGAGACCGGTCATGACACCCATACGCGCGCAGGCGATAAAAGCCAATGTCGTTGCGCCGGCGCCGGCATGTCGAGCCACGCCGTGAGCGCACTTTCGCTGTCCGCGACGACGGCCCGCCTGGCCTTGCCGCGTTGGCTGCCGCTCGTGCTCGTGTTCGCGCTGGCCGTCGTCCTGCGCTGCGGCGCGATCACCAATGACGACGTGAGCTGGTGCCTCACGCTGGCGGAAAAGGTGCTCGACGGCCAGCGCCTCTATGTCGATGTCATCGAGGTCAATCCGCCGGCCACCATGTTTCTCTATCTCGTGCCGGCGTGGCTTGGCCGCGTCTCGGGTTTGCCGGGCGAATTTTTCGTCGATGCCTTGGTGTTTGTCGCGGCGGCGCTGAGCCTCTGGCTTTCCGCCCGCATCTTGCGCACGACCGCCATGTCGGGCGGCTGGACGTTGGCAACGCTCGTTGCGGCGGCGCTGCTCATCCTGCCGGTGCACACTTTCGGCGAGCGCGAGCACATCGCGCTCATCGCTCTGCTGCCGTTGCTGGCGATGGCAACGGCGCGCGCGAAGGGGCTGCGACCGGAGACAATGCTGGCGATCGCGGCCGGCATCGGTGGCGGCATCACCGCGATCATCAAGCCGCATTTTGCGGTGGCGATCATGGCGGCTGCCGCGGTCGCCGCATGGCATGCGCGCTCCTGGCGTCCGCTGTTCGCGCTGGAGAACCTGATCGCCGCCGGCCTGCTCGCCGGCTATGGCGGCCTGGTGGTGATCGCCTATCCGCAGTTCATCAGCGATGTGCTGCCGGTGGTGATGGCGGTCTATGTGCCGCTGCGCACGCCGCTGCCGCTGATGCTCATCGGGTTCGCCACGCCGCTCTGGCTCGCCGCCGTTGCGATGACCGCACTGATCAAGCGCCGCGCCGCGCTGGCGCCGCCCTATTCGGTGTTGCTGGCGGCCTCGACCGGTTTTCTCGGCGCCTTCTATGCGCAACAGAAAGGCTGGGCCTATCAGTCCTATCCCATGCTAGCGCTGGCGCTGATCGCGCTCGCCTGGGCGGTCGCCGAGCAATGGCAGCGGCCCGTATGCCCGGCCTGGGTCGCGCGGCTGCCGCGGGTCGCCGGTACGCTGTCGCTCGCGGTGATCACGCTGCTGATGGCGTCCTGGCTGAATGTCTATGTCGATCCCACGGCGCTCGCCGCGGCGATACGGCCGATCGCGCCGCACCCGAAGATCATGGCGCTGTCGACCTATCTGTGGACCGGCTTTCCGCTCACCCGCATGGTCGGGGGCACCTGGGTCGGCCGCGTCTCCATGCTCTGGATTACCGGCGGCGTCTGGCACCGCCGCAAAAGCGGCGCGCTCGATGCGCAAACCGCGGCCCGGCTCGACGCCTACGCTGCGCGCGACAAGGAAATGTTCGCAGCGGACCTTGCCCGCCGGCGGCCGGACGTGATCGTGGTCGAGACGCGAACCGGTAACCCGTGGACCGCCTGGATCGCCTCCTATCCGCCGCTCGCCGCCGAGATGGCGCACTACCGGCCTTACCGGTCGGTCGAAAACTTCGACATTTTGCGGCGCGTGCCTTAGCGGCCCGGCCTGCCCCCTAAGCCACCCCGGGCGCTCGCGATTTCGTGAGGGGCCGGCTTGCGGGCGGTGGGGGCCCTCCTATATGAGCCTTGAGCCGCAAAAACGCGGCGAATCGCGTATCCAGGGGGCTGGATCAGGGGGCCTGCGGACGAGCTGCAGATCCCCCGTCGGGCGCTCAATGGCCCGTCCGGCCTGCCGCAAATCGAGAGGAACAACTATGGGCAAGGTCATCGGCATCGACCTCGGGACCACGAATTCGTGCGTCGCCGTTATGGAAGGCAAATCGCCGAAAGTCATCGAGAACGCCGAAGGCATGCGCACCACGCCATCGATCGTCGCCTTTACCGACGACGGTGAGCGACTGGTCGGCCAACCGGCCAAGCGCCAAGCGGTCACCAATCCGGAAAAGACCATCTTCGCGGTCAAGCGCCTGATCGGCCGGCGCTACGACGACCCGACGGTGGACAAGGACAAGAAGCTCGTCCCCTACAAGATTTCCCGCGCCTCGAATGGCGACGCCTGGGTCGAGATCGACGGCAAACAGTATTCGCCCTCGCAGATCTCCGCCTTCACCTTGCAGAAGATGAAGGAAACGGCGGAAGCCTATCTGGGCGCCAAGGTCGATCAGGCCGTCATCACCGTTCCCGCCTACTTCAACGACGCCCAACGCCAAGCCACCAAGGACGCCGGCAAGATCGCCGGCCTCGAGGTGATGCGCATCATCAACGAGCCGACCGCGGCGGCGCTCGCATACGGGCTCGACAAGCAGAAGACCGGCTTGATCGCGGTCTATGACCTCGGCGGCGGCACCTTCGATATTTCGATCCTCGAGATCGGCGACGGCGTGTTCGAGGTGAAGTCGACCAATGGCGACACCTTCCTTGGCGGCGAAGACTTCGACATGCGTCTGGTCAACTATCTCGCCGACGAGTTTCAGAAGGAGCAGGGCATCGACCTGCGCAAGGACAAGCTGGCGCTGCAGCGGCTGAAGGAAGCCGCCGAGAAGGCCAAGATCGAGCTGTCGTCCACCACGCAGACCGAGATCAACCTGCCGTTCATCACCGCGGACCAGGCCGGTCCGAAGCATCTGACCATGAAGCTTACCCGCGCCAAGTTCGAGGCGCTGGTCGATGATCTCGTCCAGAAGACCGTCGAGCCCTGCCGCAAGGCGCTCAAGGATGCGGGCGTGTCGGCCGGCGAGATCAACGAGGTGGTCCTGGTCGGCGGCATGACCCGCATGCCGAAGGTGCAGGAAGTGGTGAAGCAGTTCTTCGGCAAGGAGCCGCACAAGGGCGTCAATCCGGACGAGGTGGTCGCCATCGGCGCCGCCATCCAGGCGGGCGTGCTGCAGGGCGACGTCAAGGACGTGCTGCTGCTCGACGTGACCCCGCTCTCGCTCGGCATCGAGACGCTGGGCGGCGTTTTCACCCGCATTATCGACCGCAACACCACCATTCCGACCAAGAAGAGCCAGGTTTTCTCCACCGCCGAGGACAGCCAGAACGCGGTGACGATCCGGGTCTTCCAGGGCGAACGCGAGATGGCGGCCGACAACAAGCTGCTTGGCCAGTTCGACCTGGTCGGCATCCCGCCGGCCCCGCGCGGTGTGCCGCAGATCGAGGTCACCTTCGACATCGACGCCAACGGCATCGTCAACGTCTCGGCCAAGGACAAGGCCACGGCCAAGGAGCAGCAGATCCGCATCCAGGCCTCGGGCGGGTTGTCGGAATCCGACATCGAGAAGATGGTCAAGGACGCCGAAAGCCACGCCGAGGAAGACAAGAAGCGCAAGGCCGCGGTCGAGGCGAAGAACCACGCCGAGGCGCTGGTGCATTCGACCGAGCGGGCGCTCTCCGAGCACGGCTCCAAGGTTGGCGATGCCGACCGCACCGCGATCGAGAATGCCATGGCCGATCTGAAGGAGGCGCTCAAAGGCGACGACGCCGACGCGATCCAGGCCAAGACCAATACGCTGGCGCAAGCTTCGATGAAGCTCGGCGAGGCCATGTACAAGCAGCAGCAGGAGGCGCAAGGCGCGGCTCCTGGCGGCGGCGAGGCCGGGCCTGAGAAGAAGGAAGAAGATGTCGTCGACGCGGAATTCACCGAAGTCGACGACGACAAGAACAACAAGAAGTCGGCTTAATGCGGTCGCCGGCGTCATGACGGCGGCGCAAGGCAGAAACAGCGTCACCCCCGGGCTCAACCCGGGGGTCCATCTTTTCTTCGCGGGATGATGGATGGCCGGGTCGCGCCCGGCCATGACCATGCGGGGGCATTGGGTGGGATAAGAGCTGCATGTCCAAGCGCGACTACTACGAGGTTCTGGGCGTCTCGCGGGAGTGCACCGAGGTCGAGCTCAAGGCCGCCTTCCGCAAGCTAGCCATGCAGCATCACCCGGACCGCAACCCGGGCGACAGCGAATGCGAGCACAAGTTCAAGGAAATCAACGAAGCCTATGACGTGTTGAAGGACGGCGACAAGCGCGCCGCCTATGACCGTTTCGGCCACGCCGCCTTTGAGCATGGCGGCATGGGCGGCGCCGCGCACGGCTTCGGCGCCGACTTCGGCTCCACCTTCGCCGACATCTTCGAAGGCATCTTCGGCATGGCCGGCGGGCGCGGCCGCCCTTCCGGCCGCGAGCGCGGGAGCGACCTGCGCTACAACATGGAGATCGATCTGGAGGAGGCCTTTACCGGCAAGACCGCCCAGGTCCGCATCCCCACCTCGGTCACCTGCGAAGCCTGTTCCGGCACCGGCGCCAAGCCCGGGACACGCCCGAAAACCTGCTCAACCTGCGGCGGCGCCGGCCGCATCCGCCACGCGCAGGGCTTCTTCACCTTGGAGCGCACCTGCCCGGTCTGTCAGGGCCGCGGCCAGGTCATCGACGATCCCTGTCCCGGCTGCGCCGGCGCCGGCCGGGTGACGCGCGAGCGCACCCTGTCGGTGAACATACCGGCCGGGGTCGAGGATGGTACCCGAATAAGGCTCGCTGGCGAGGGCGAGGCCGGCCTGCGCGGCGGCCCGGCCGGCGATCTCTATATTTTCCTCGCCATTACCCCGCACGAGTTCTTCCAGCGCGACGGCGCCGATCTGCATTGCCGCGTGCCGGTTTCCATGGTGACGGCGGCATTGGGCGGCGAATTCGAGGTGCCCGCGATCGACGGCAGCAAGGCGCGGGTCAAGGTGCCGTCGGGCACCCAGACCGGCCGCCGCTTCCGCCTGTCGAGCAAGGGCATGCCGGTGCTGCGGGCGAAACAGACCGGCGATATGTACGTTCAGGTTGTGGTGGAAACGCCGCAAAATCTGACTAAACGCCAACGCGAACTGTTAACGGAATTCGAGAAGCTTTCGTCCGATACTACACAACCGGAATCCGCCGGCTTTTTCAGCCGCGTCAAGGAGTTCCTTGACGGACTGGGGAGTCGCGGCAGCCAGACGAGCTAAGCCGTTGACCCGCTTGACCCCCCGCCTGCCGAGCGATACCGGTGTTGCTGAGCGGGCCTGGACCCGCCCGCCGGGTTGACCCGCATCCATGTCCTTACAGTCCTTTGCCGCAAAAAAGCCCCTGCGTCTCGATGACGAGATGCAATTCATTCGTTCGTTGATCGAGCAGCCGATCTCGACCGGCGCGGTCATGCCGTCGAGCAAGGCGTTGGCGCGCACCATGGCGCGCTATGTCGATGCGCACGCGGCGGGTCCGGTGATCGAGCTCGGTCCCGGCACCGGGCCGGTGACCGAAGCGCTGGTGCGGCACGGAATCGATCCGGCGCGCCTGCTGCTGGTCGAATTCAATGCCGACTTCTGCCGGCTGCTGCGCGAACGCTATCCTGCCGCCACGGTGGTGCAGGGCGACGCCTATCGGCTGCGCCGGCTGTTGCGGAGCTACGTCAGTGAGCCGGCCGCCGCTGTGGTGTCGAGCCTGCCGCTGCTCACCAAGCCGCTGCGCACGCGGTTGCGGCTGATCGCCGATGTGATGACGCTGATGGGGCGCGACGCGCCCTTCGTGCAGTTCACCTACGGCATGATGCCGCCGATCCCCAAGTCGCTGTCCGGTATCACCGCGCAAGCCTCCAACGTCATCTGGATGAACCTGCCGCCGGCGCGGGTGTGGGTTTATCGCGGCGCCAGGGCCGCGGTCTAAGGCCATTCAATTGTCATTCCGGAACGCGAGCGGGAGCGGTCCCGTGCGCGTCATGCGCACCCCGGAATGACGCCGGAGCGCCCGGCGTGCTAAGCAGGGGCAATTGACCGGACCCGCCGATGGCCATCCCCAAGATCCTCGTCTTCGCCAGCTCGACCCGCACCGGCTCGCACAACGTGAAGCTCGCGGCGCTGGCGGCCAAGGAGCTGACGCTGATCGACGCCGACGTCACCCGCATTTCGCTCCAGGATTATCCGCTGCCGCTTTACGACGCCGATCTCGACGCCCGCTCCGGGCAGCCGGCCAATGCGCTCAAGCTCAAGCAGATGATCACGGCGCATCACGGCGTGTTCATCGCCAGCGCCGAATATTCGGCCTCGGTCACGCCGCTGCTCAAGAACGCCATCGACTGGGTTTCGCGCGTGCGCGAGAAAGGCGACCCAACCTACGCCGCCTTCAAGAATCGCGTGTTTGCCATCAGCGCCGCCTCGGTGGGGCCCGCCGGCGGCCTGCCCTCGCTGATGGCGCTGCGGCAGATTCTCGAGCTCGGCTGCGGCGCGCTGGTGATCCCCGAGCAGGTGGCGATTCCCGCAGCCGACCAGGCCTTTGACGACATGGATAACCTCGTCGATATGCGCATCGCCAATCTGTTCAAGGCGCAGCTTCAGCGCCTGGTCGATATGGCGCAGCTTTTTATGTGAGGGAAGAGCATCGTGTCGCTCGATGCCCGCGAACGGCTGATCGTCGCGCTCGACGTGCCGACCGTGGCCGCCGCCGAGGCCCTGGTGGCGCGGCTCGGCGAGGAGGTCGTGTTCTACAAGATCGGCTATCAGCTCGCCTTCGCCGGCGGCCTGCCCTTCGCGGCCGGCTTGATCGCGGCCGGCAAGCAGGTGTTCCTCGATCTCAAGCTGCACGACATCGGCAATACCGTCACCAAGGGCGTCGAGAGCGTGGCCGAGCTCGGCGCCACCTTCCTCACCGTGCATGCCTATCCGCAGACCATGAAGGCGGCGGTCGCGGGCAAGCGCGGCTCGACGCTGCGCATCCTCGCCGTCACCGTGCTCACCTCCTATGACGATTCCGACCTTGCCGCCGCCGGCTACGACATGGGCGTCGGCGAACTGGCGGCGGCGCGCGCGCAGCAGGCGCGCGATACCGGCATCGACGGGCTCGTCTGCTCGGCGGCCGAGGCAGCGCATCTGCGCGGTATCGTCGGCCCGGGCATGGTGCTGGTGACGCCCGGCATCAGGCCGCCCGGCAGCGCCTCCGGCGATCAGAAGCGCATCATGACGCCGGCGCGCGCCATCGAGTCGGGCGCCGACTATCTGGTGATCGGGCGGCCGATCGTGGAAGCAGGCGATCCGCGCGCGGCGGCGCGGACGATCGTCGCCGAGATCGAACAGGCAACGGGCAAATAAGGGGAGAACGCAGATGGCCAAGGGCTATTGGATCGCGCGGGTCGATGTGTCGAACATGGAGGGCTATAAGCCCTATACCGTCGCCATCCAGCCGATTTTTAAGAAATACGGCGCGCGTTACGTGACCCGCGGCGGTCGCTCCGAGAATGTCGAGGGCGAGAACCGTTCGCGCAATGTGATCATCGAGTTTCCCGACTATGACTCCGCTCTCGCCTGCTATCGCTCGCCGGAGTATCAGGAAGCGAAGAAACTGCGCACCTCGTCCTCTGCCGGCGACATCGTGATCGTCGAAGGCTATGACGGACCGCAGCCGTAAGGGTCATTGCGGGGCGCGCCGCGCATCGGGCGCGCGCCCTCTCCCCGCTGGCGGGGAGAGGCGACAGAGTGCCTGCGGGCCCGCCATGGCGAAATTTGATCCGGGAGCTTGCCGATGACTGACATGCGTTTGATCGTGGCCGGCGCCGGCGGGCGCATGGGGCGCACGCTGGTGAAGGCGATCGCCGACAGCAAGGGCTTGGTGCTTGCCGGCGCGCTGGAAGATGCGCGCTCGCCGCTGATCGGCACCGATGCCGGCGCGCTCGCTGGCCTCGGCGAGAACGGCGTCACGCTCGGCAGCGATGCCGCGGCGCTCATCGGCAATGCCGACGGCATCATCGACTTCACCGTGCCGGCGGCGACCGTCGCCATCGCCGCGCTCGCCGCCAAGGCCGGCAAGGTGCATGTCATCGGCACCACCGGTCTCTCCGGCGGCGACGAAGCGAAGATCGCGGAGGCCGCCAAGCGCGCGGTGATCGTGAAATCCGGCAATATGAGCCTCGGCGTCAATCTGCTGGCGGCGCTGACCAAGCGCGTCGCCAAGACGCTCGATGCGAGCTTCGACATCGAGATCCTGGAAATGCATCACAACCAAAAGGTCGACGCGCCGTCCGGCACGGCGCTGCTGCTCGGCCGCGCGGCCGCCGAAGGCCGCGGCATCGATCTCGACAGCCGCGCGGTCAAGGCGCGCGAGGGCCATACCGGCAAGCGCAAATCAGGCGACATCGGCTTTGCCACGTTGCGCGGCGGCACCGTGGTGGGCGAGCATACGGTGATGTTTGCCGGGCCGGCCGAGCGCCTGGAGCTCACCCACAAGGCCGAGGACCGAATGATCTTCGCGCGTGGCGCGCTGCACGCGGCGCTCTGGGCGCGTGGGCAGAAGCCCGGGCTCTATTCGATGATGGACGTGCTCGGCCTCAAGGATTTTTGAGCATTCGTCGTTCCGGGACACGCGCGACGCGCATGGGCCCGGAATCCATACGCCGCAGCAAGGGTTATGGATTCCGGGCTCGCGGCCTTACGGCCGCGCCCCGCAATGACGATTTGGCTAAGCCTCAATAGATGCTCTCGCCCATCGAGGTTTGCTTCGGTTCGTCGGGCGCCGACTTGACGTTGGGCATGAGCGGCAGGCCGCGCCGTTTCTTGTCGTCGATTTCGGCGATTACCTTTTGCATCTGCACGAAGCGCGCCGGCGCCAGCGGATGGTCGGAGACGAGCCGGATGCTGTTGGGATTTTCCAGCGCCATGCGGCGCCAGACCTCGGCCGCGCCGGAAATGTCGTAGCCGGCGCGCGCGGCATAATAGGCGCCGACATAATCGGCCTCGCGCTCGAACTGCACGCTGAAGGCGCCGGCGCCGACCTTCTCGAAATGACGGGTGAAGGTTGTGCCGGTATAGACGCCGCCGAGCAGGAAGCCGCCGTCGACCAGCGCCCCGCCGACCGCGCCGAGCAACTCGTTCTGCCGCTTCTTGTCGTAGTGGCCCATGGTCACATGCGCGAGCTCATGGCCGATGATGGTGGCGAGGTCGGCATCGCTGTGCGCCACGCGCAGGATGCCGGCATAAATGACGATCTTCTTGTTGTCGGTATAGGCGTTGGGCGTCGGGTTGCTCACATAGGTGACCGGGATGGCGCAGGCCATCACCGGATAGACCGTGTGCAGCGTATCGACGCCGTCGCGCCGGGCCATGATCGCGACCGGTTTGTCGCCGTGCGTGCGCAGCCAGGCGTCGATCCAATGCGCGGTGCGTCTCGGTGGCACAACGGTATTGTCGAGGGTGAGGATCTGGTCGCCGGCCTTGATACCGGCCACCGCCGCCGGAGAGCCGCTCGCCACCGCGAGGGCCGTCGGCTTGCTCCAATCGATCTGCAGCGCTTCGCCCGCATAGGAATGATATTTGCGCGGCAGGCTTTGCGCGGTGGCGGCGTAAAGGCCGATATCGGGGCTGGCTTTTTTGCAGAACTGGCGATTGGAGACGCGGATGTGGAAGCCGACATCATCGACGCGCGCAAGCGCCGCGTAATAATCGCGCATCTGGTCGATCTGCTGCTTGCGCTGCTCGGCGGCGACCTCGTCCTTCGGCAGTGCCGGCAGTTGGCTCGCCGGCATGGCGCAGCCGGCGCACAACCAGACGCTCGCGATCACGCCCCACCAGCAACGCCCACGCACCGGAAACTCCCCCTACACGGGGAAATTGTGCGTCGGTTCCGCAACCTGATCAAGCCTAAGTTGTGGTGACCTCGCCCTTCAGCCGGCCGATCAGGCCGTGGATGTCGCCGAGCACGTAGAGGTCGCGCACCTTCGGTCCCTCGAAGGTAAAGATCGGCATGCCGGTCCACCAGACATGCCGGCCGGAGGGCGAAACGCCGAACACTTCCTTCCGGTGAAAGCCGTGGAAACGCATCTTGCCGCTGACGCGGTTCTTCTCCTCGATCATCGTCAGGATGTCGGTGGTGTATTGGCTGAACACGGCCGTCACCCAATCGACATAGCCGGCGAACGCGTCATGGCCGACGAGCGTCGGGCCGAGCGAGCCGCGGAACGTGAAGCCTTGATGGAAGATATGCGGGATCAGGCTCTTGTCGGCGTGGTCCCACATCTCCTTGTAGAACACGCGCACCATGTCTTTCTGCGGCGACAGCGTGACGCCTTCGAAGCTGAGCGCGGGTTCGTGCATGGTCCCCCCATCATTCCGGGGCGCGAGCCACCGGGGCCGCGCGAAGCGCGGCCCGATGGTAAACTCCGCGAGCGAACCCGGAATCCAGATGCTGGCTCCCGCTATGTATCTGGATTCCGGGTCCGGTGCTAACGCGCCGTCCCGGAATGACGGTGTTTTTGCAATCGCGCGCCGGCGCGGGCCGCTACATCTTTGCCGTCACCTTGCGGTTCTCGCCGAGATTGGGCTTTTCGCCGGTCTGGCGCGCTTTGGCGAATTCGTGTCGCGCCACCGCCGGGCTCGCCGGCCCGTCCCACAATTCGGCCAGATGCGGCTGCAGGCAGAGCACGCGCACGTTCCGGTCGTCCGGTCCGTTCGGCCACCAGACGTCATCGGTCGTCTTCCAGATGCGCGCGGCCAATATCGGCTCGCGGCGGATGCTGGCGCGGCCGGTGAGCGAGAGATAGGCCTTGTCGTGCGCGTTGACGACGACGAAGCAGACGTCGGGACAGGCTTCGATTTCGTCGTCCTTGAGACCGCGCACATCGATCACGAAATAGATGACGCCGGCCTCGCGGTCGGGCCGCGCCTCGAGCGGGCGGGCGCGCATGCCGCCGCCGAACCGCGTGGTCAGCATGCCGACCTTGGTCTGCTCGATGATCTCCCAGACGCGTGCTTCATGGTCCATGTGCGGTTAACGAAGCGGCGCCCGACGAGTTCCGCTTGGCGGACGGGGGTTCGCGCAATCGGCAACCGGATTGCCCGACATGAAATGGCCGGGACGAAGCCCGGCCATGATGATCGATGATTGCCGACCGCGCGGCCGGCGGCGCCTTGCTCGCTCACACCTGCCGGTCGACCATCGCCTTTTTCAGCTCGGCGATTTCCTTCGCCGGGTTGAGGCTTTTTGGGCAGGCCTTCGAGCAGTTCAGGATGGTGTGGCAGCGGTAAAGCCGGAACGGGTCCTCGAGATTGTCGAGCCGGTCACCGGTCGCCTCGTCGCGGCTGTCCTGCACCCAACGATTGGCCTGCAGCAGGATTGCCGGTCCGAGATAGCGGTCGGAATTCCACCAATAGCTCGGGCAGGAGGTGGAGCAGCAGGCGCACAGGATGCACTCGTACTTGCCGTCGAGCTTGAGCCGGTCCTCGTGGCTCTGCTTCCACTCGTGTTCCGGCGTCGGCGAGACCGTGTGCAGCCAGGGCTCAATCGAGGCGTATTGCGCGTAGAAATTGGTGAGGTCCGGCACCAGGTCCTTCACCACCGGTTGATGCGGCAGCGGATAGATGCGCAGTGGCTCCTTCGCGTCGTCCATCGCCTTGGTGCAGGCGAGCGTATTGGTACCGTCGATGTTCATGGCGCAGGAGCCGCACACGCCCTCGCGGCAGGAGCGGCGGAAGGTGAGCGTCGGATCGATGTTGTTCTTGATCCAGATAAGCGCGTCGAGAACCATCGGCCCGCAATCGTCGCGGTCGACGTAATAGGTGTCGACGTGCGGATTTTGTTCGTCTTCCGGATCCCAGCGATAGACGCGGACTTCCGTTTCGTGCTTGGCATCCGGCTTGCGCGGCCAGGTCTTGCCCTGGGTGACCTTGGAATTCTTCGGCAGCGTGAATTCGACCATGTGCAGTGTCCGCAGTTGAATTGAATGCGGGCGGCGTCAGTAGACGCGCGCCTTGGGCTCGACGTAAGCCACGTCGTTGGTCATCGTGTAGGTGTGCACCGGGCGGTAGTCGAGCGTGACCTTGCCCTTGTCGTCCATCCACGACAGCGTGTGCTTCATCCAGTTCTGATCGTCGCGGTTGGGGTAGTCCTCGCGCGCGTGCGCGCCGCGGCTTTCGGTGCGGTTGAGCGCCGAATCCATGGTGACCACCGCCTGCGCCATCAGGTTATCCAGCTCCAGTGTCTCGACCAGATCCGAATTCCAGATCAGCGAGCGGTCGGTGACGTGGACGTCGGGCATGCCCTCATAGACTTCGTGGATGAGCTTGGAGCCCTCGGTGAGGACCTCGCCGGTGCGGAACACGGCGCAGTTGTTCTGCATCACCCGCTGCATCTTCATGCGCAACTGCGCGGTGGGCGTGCCGCCGGAGGCGTGACGATACTTGTCCAGCCGGCCGAGCGCATAGTCGGCCAACTCCTTCGGCAGCTCCGGCTGCTTGTCGCCGGGCGTGAGCAGCTCGGCGCAGCGGTGCGCGGCGGCTCGGCCGAACACCACCAGGTCGATCAACGAATTGGAGCCGAGCCGGTTGGCGCCGTGCACCGACACGCAGGCCGCCTCCCCGAGCGCCATCAGGCCGGGGATGACGGTGTCGGCATTGCCGTCCTTCTTGGTCAGCGCCTCGCCGTGATAATTGGTGGCGATGCCGCCCATGTTGTAATGCACGGTCGGCAGCACCGGGATCGGCTCGCGCGTCACGTCGACGCCGGCGAAGATGCGCGCCGATTCAGAAATGCCCGGCAACCGCTCGTGCAGGATCGCCGGGTCGAGATGGTCGAGGTGCAGGAAGATGTGGTCCTTCAGCTTGCCGACGCCGCGGCCCTCGCGGATCTCGATGGTCATCGATCGCGAGACCACGTCGCGCGAGGCCAAGTCCTTGGCCGACGGCGCGTAGCGCTCCATGAAGCGCTCGCCTTCCGAATTGACCAGATAGCCGCCCTCGCCGCGCGAGCCTTCGGTGATCAGGCAGCCGGCGCCATAGATGCCGGTCGGGTGGAACTGCACGAATTCCATGTCCTGCAGCGGCAGGCCCGCGCGCAGCACCATGGCATTGCCGTCGCCGGTCTGGGTATGGGCGCCGGTGCAGGTGAAATAGGCGCGGCCATAGCCGCCGGTGGCGATCATGGTCATGTTGGCGCGGAAGCGGTGGATGCTGCCGTCTTCCAGGTTGAGCGCGACCACGCCGCGGCAGCGGCCGTCCTCGTCCATGATCAGGTCGATGGCGAAATACTCGATGTAGAAGTCCGCCGAGTGCCGCAGCGACTGGCCATACAGCGTGTGCAGCATGGCATGGCCGGTGCGGTCGGCCGCGGCGCAGGTGCGCTGGGCGGTGCCCTTGCCGTAATGCGTGGTCATGCCGCCGAACGGACGCTGATAGATCTTGCCGTCTTCCTCGCGGCGCGAGAACGGAAGGCCCCAGTGCTCCAGCTCGTAGACCGCGTCGGGCGCGTTGCGGCACAGATATTCGATGGCGTCCTGGTCGCCGAGCCAGTCGGAGCCCTTGACGGTGTCGTACATGTGCCAGCGCCAGTCGTCCTCGCCCATGTTGCCGAGCGCGGCGGCGATGCCGCCTTGCGCGGCCACCGTGTGCGAGCGGGTGGGGAAGACCTTGGTGATGCAGGCCGTGCGCAGGCCCGCCTCGGCGCAGCCGACCACCGCGCGCAGGCCGGAACCGCCGGCGCCGATCACCACCACGTCGTAGGTGTGATCCTCGATCGGATAAGCGCGGCCGTTGACCTTGGGCGCGCCGCCGTTTCCTTGTCCATTTCCGGCCATGCCTAAACTCCGAACGATAGCTTGAGGATGGCGAAGCAGGACGCGAAGGCGAGCGCGAAAACGAAGAAGATGTTGCCCAAGAGGGCGATGTATTTCATCCCTTCATCGTGCACGTAATCGACGATGATCTCCTGCATGCCAATCCACATGTGATAAGCGAGCGTGATGATGAACAGCAGCATGATGACGGCGATCAGCGGCGAGCCGAGGATCTGAACCGTTGCTGCGTGGCTGCGGCCGAGCAGGGCCACCACGATCACCAGGAAGGCGATGGTGAGCGGGATGCCGGCGACCGAGGTGATACGTTGATGCCAGAAAGTCGCGGTGCCGGAATGCCCGGCGCCGAGGCCGCGCACTTTGCGCGTGGGCGTGACCATGTGACGGGGCGCGCTCATCGGGAACCTCCCATGGCGAGATAGCCGATCGCCCAGAGAACGAGGGTGAAGGCGATCGAGCCGATGATGGTGGCGCGCGCGAGCATTTCGCGCTCGGAGGGCTCGAAGCCGCGGCCGGTGTCCCAGATCAGATGGCGGATGCCGCCGAGCATATGGTGGATCAGCGCCCAGCTATAGCCGAACAGCACCAGCCGGCCGATCCAGCTGCCGATGAACCAGGAGAAATTGGCGTAGGCATTGGGGCCGGAGGCCACCGCGATGAGCCACCAGGCGACCAGCACCATGCCAAAGTACAGGACGAAGCCGGTAATGCGGTGGAAGCCGGACATCATGTAAGTCAGCATCAAGCGGTAGACTTGCAGATGCGGCGACAGCGGACGCGGCCTGCGTGCACCCGCTTGCGCATTCAATTCAGCCATCATCATCCTCCCGACGCGCAGCCTCGCGCGCGAAGACCCGGGCCGACGCGGCCGGGAACGAACCGGGGCTCGCACTGATGCGCCTTCGCCCCGGAAATTGCCACCGCGCCGATGCGCGGCTCACCTAGTCGTCGATTAACCGACCCAGCCCTTCGCGCCAACCCCCGTGAGCGAGGGCCTGTGGGCCAAGCTCCGAGGCTAGAACGCGAATTTCCCCGGCCGCTTCCCGGAACCGTCCGGAAGCGAGCCCAAGCTCCAAACTTCTTCAATTGCGAAACTTGTACCCGCGAACAGGCCGATGCAATATGTGTTTTGCGTAGCCTGCCTTCGCGATCTAAGAAGGAAGCCGCCATGCGCTTCGATTTCACCGACCTCAACCTGTTCCGCCACATCGTCGAGGCGGGCAGCATCACCCACGGCGCGGCGCGCGCCAATCTGGCGCTGGCGGCGGCCTCCACGCGCATCCGCAAGATGGAGCTCGCCTTCGGCGCCGAGCTCCTGGTGCGCGGGCGGCAAGGCGTCACGCCGACCCAAGCCGGGCGCACGCTGCTGCAGCACGCGCGCGCCATCCTGGCGCAGACCGAGAAGATGAACGAGGACCTGTCGCCCTACGCCCGCGGGCTCGCCGGCCAGGTGCGCGTCCTGTCCAACACCAATGCGCTCACCGAATTCCTGCCGGAGAGCCTGAGCTCGTTCCTCACCGCCTATCCCGATATCAGCGTCGATCTGGAGGAGCGGCTGTCCGACGAAATCGTCGGCCTGATCGCGGAAGGCTCGGGCGACATCGGCATCGTCGCCGGCACCGTCGATCACGGCAGCCTTCACACCTTCCCATTCCGCAGCGACCGCTTCGTGCTGGTGGTCTCGCGCAGCCATCCGCTCGCCAGCCGCGCCAGCATCAGCTTCGCCGAGGTGCTCGACTACGACATGGTCGGGCTCGACCGCGCCAGCGCCATCCAGCGCTTCCTCGCCGACAAGGCGAGCCGCATCGGCCGGCCGTTAAGGCTGCGCGTGCAGTTGCGCTCGTTCGACGCCATCTGCCGGCTGGTCGAATGCAATGTCGGCGTCGGCATCGTGCCGGAAACGACGGTCGAGCGCTCGGCGCGCAACATGGCGATCACCGCGGTGCGGCTCGCGGACCCCTGGGCGCTGCGCGAATTGACCATCTGCGTGCGCGACGAGACCACGCTGCCGCCCTATGCGCGGCAGCTGGTGGATCACTTGCGGGCGAGTGCGTAACCTCGGCCTTTTTCGTCAACCGGCAGGCGGTTCACGTCGCGGTGTTGCCGCTCAACTTGAGCAGGTGTTCGGTCAATTGTCGGATCGATTCCGACAGGCTCAAGACTTCCTTTTCACGAAGCGCATCGATCTTCTGGTGGAGCAATTCGATCTCCAGCTCCGCCTTGATGTTGACCTGATAATCATGCTCGGCCGCCTTGCGGTCGATGTCCTGCTGTCGGTTCTGGCTCATCATGATGAAAGGCGCGGCGTAGGCGGCTTGGAAGGAGAGCGCGAGGTTGAGCAGGATGAAGGGGTAGGGGTCCCATCTCTGCACGTAGGCGGTGATGTTGAGCACGATCCAGACGAACAGGATGGCGGACTGGATGATGATGAAGGTCCACGAACCCATCGTGGAGGCGACGGTGTCCGCGATCCGCTGCCCGAGGGTAAGTTCGTGCTGGGTTGCGCGCGATCGGCGCGCCATGCGTCGCAACGCCCGCAGTTCATCGAGCAACCGGTGCTCGCCAGTCTCGAGTTCATGCATCACGGCCGTCTGGCTCGTCATATGGATCTCCGTGCCGCCTATCGCGGCATTAGCGCCCAGTAATCGAGGTCGAGAATCACCGCCGGATCATAGCCCTCGCCGTCACGGAGCGGGAAGTCGGCGCAGGGACGGTCTTTGGTCGCCACCGTGCGCAGGCGCAGGGCGCCGACATCGTTGCGGCCGGGGATTGCGGCTGTCTCCAGCACTTCCGACCAGGCGAACACCGTCAACCCGGCAAACAGCGGCGCCACGTGCCGCCCGCCATTGATGGCGGCGACATGGAAGGCATTGGCGAGCCCGTTGAACGACAGCGCCCGCGCCAGCGAAATGACGTGGCCGCCATAGATCAGGCGCCGCCCGAAGCGCCCTTGCGCCTCGCTGAACTGGTTGAAATGCACGCGGGCGGTGTTGTGATAGAGGCGGGTGGCGATCATGTGCTCGGCCTCTTCCACGGTGATGCCGTCGACATGGTCGATTTTCTCGCCCGCCTTATAGTCGCCGAAACGGTGCGGGCTGCCCGCGAGCACGCTGTCGTAAGCGGCGGCATCGATCGGTGGGCAGGCGGCGCCAAGCTGCTCCGGCGCCACCGCCTTGGGCAGCGCGGGCACCTGGTCGCCGGGGGCGGCCGCCGCGGCATCGCGTTTGCGCACCATCACCCAGCGCACATAGTCGAGCACCTCCGCGCCGGTCTCGTCGAGGCCGCGCGAGCGCACATAGACGATGCCGGTCTTGCGGTTGGAGTTCTCGCGCAGGCCGATCACTTCCGACGTCGCGTTGAGCGTGGCGCCCGGATAGACGGGCTTGAGGAAGCGGCAGTCGGCATAGCCGAGATTGGCGACGGCATTGAGCGATATGTCCGGGACGGTCATGCCGAACACCATGTGAAACACCAAAACGTCATCGAGCGGCGCCTGCCGGTAGCCGATCGCGCGCGCGAACGCATCCGACGACTGCACGGCGAAACGCGGCCCGAACAGGCCGTGATAAAGCGCGACGTCACCCGCCGTCAGCGTGCGCGGCGTGGCGTGGCGGATGCGCTCCCCGAGCCGGAAATCCTCGAAAAAACGGCCGGAATTGGTCTTGTTGGCGGCTTCACGCACGGATGGCTCGCTCACGACAGGGCTCCTCAAGTCGAATGCGCCGGCGGCACATTCTCACAAAAGCGTGAGCCGAACGCTAGATTCTGCAACGGGAAACTGATGAGGGCGTGTGCGGGGGCCCGTGTTAGCGGGGAAATCGCAACTTTCATCCTCAGGAGGACGACCCCATGAAGAAGAGCATTCTGCTTTCCGCCATTCTCTCCGCTTTCATCGCGACCGGCATTGCCACGGCGCCGGCCTTCGCCATGGACGACATGAAGAAGGACACCATGTCGAAAGACAGCATGTCCAAGAAGGACACCATGAAGAAGGACACGATGAAAAAGGACAGCATGAAGAAGGACACGATGAAGAAGGACGACATGAAGAAATAAGTCCGCGCGGCGCCGGCCGGGTCCGCGCATCCGCGGGCCCGGCCGAGCCGTATGTTCAGGTGCCGGCCCCCGCGGTAGGATCGTCCCGGCAAACAGGTGCAACATGACCGCCGAAACCATGACCACGAGCTTTTCGGGCGACAAAATCCACCCGGGCTGGGTCCGGGTGTGTCACTGGATCAACGCGCTGGCGATCCTGGTGATGATCGGCTCCGGCTGGCAGATCTATAACGCCTCGCCGCTGTTCGACACGCTTGAATTCTCGCGCCAGATCACGCTCGGCGAGTGGCTGGGCGGGGCGCTGATGTGGCATTTCGCGGCCATGTGGGTGCTGGTGATCAACGGCCTCGTCTATGTGACGCTTGGCTTGGCCACCGGCCGATTTCGCCGCAAGCTGCTGCCGATCTACCCGTCCGATATCGTCGCCGACATCAAGGCCGCGGTCACCTTCAAGCTCTCGCATGAAGACCTGTCGCACTATAACGCCGTGCAGAAGGTGCTCTATGTCGGCATCATCTTGACCGGCGTGGTGATCGTCGCCTCCGGCCTGTCGATCTGGAAGCCGGTGCAGTTCCAGGAATTGACCAGTTTCTTCGGCGGTTACGACACCGCGCGCTACGTCCACTTCGCCGCCATGGCGGCGATCGTCGCCTTCCTGGTGGTGCATGTGTCGCTTGCCGTGCTCGTGCCCAAGAGCCTGCGCGCCATGGTCACCGGGCGGTAGGGAGAAGAAAGATGCGCAGTCGCAAGATCATTCCCGGCGTCGATCCCGAATTGCTGATCAAGGATGCCGCCAAGCTGATGCCTGATCCCATGCGGCGCGGCTTCCTGCGCGGCGCGGCCAGTCTCGGCGCGCTCGCCTTCCTCACCGGCTGCGACCTGGTCAACGAAGACAGCGCCGAAACCGTGCTGAGCAAGATTTCACGCTTCAACGACGGCGTTCAGGGCCTGATCTTCAGCCGCACCAAGCTGGCGCCGACCTATAGCGAAGCCGACATCACCCGGCCGTTCCCCTTCAACGCCTATTACGACGAGGATCAGGCGCCGGTGGTCGACCCGGCGACCTATAAGCTCGAGGTGACCGGCCTCGTCGACAACAAGAAGCCGTGGACGCTCGACGAATTGCACAAGCTGCCGGAGGTCTCGCAGATCACCCGCCATTGCTGCGTCGAGGGCTGGAGCGCCATCGGCTCCTGGCAGGGCGCGGTGCTGTCGGATTTCCTCAAGCGCATCGGTGCCGACACGCGCGCGAAATATGTCTGGTTCAAATGCGCCGAGGGCTACACCAACACCATCGACATGGCCTCGGCGCTGCATCCGCAGACGCAGATGACCTTCAAATACGACCACAAGCTGCTGCCGCGCGCCTACGGCTTCCCGATGAAGATCCGCATCCCCACCAAACTCGGCTACAAGAACCCGAAATACGTGGTGGCGATGGAAGTCACCAATACCGACAAGGGCGGCTATTGGGAGGACCAGGGCTATAACTGGTTCGGGGGGCTCTAAGCCCCATCATCTTGCCAAGCCCAGCCCGGCCGTTTAGCAATCCGCATCCTTCGTCAGGGCCGGGCTTGTCCGGCCATCCACGCCTTATCGCCCTTGATGGCCGCAAGACGTGGATGCCCGGCACAAGGCCGGGCATGACGCTTCCTGTTGGCGAGGCGTATCCCATGGCGACCCACAATCTTCTTCTACTTCCCGGCGACGGCATCGGCCCGGAGGTGATGGCGCAAGTCCAGCGCGTTATCGATTTCTTCAATAAAAAAGGCCCCGATCGCTTCACCACCGAAGAGGCGCTGGTCGGCGGCGCCTGCTACGACGCGCACGGCGTCGCGGTCACCGACGAGACGGTGGAAAAGGCCAAGGCCGCCGACGCCGTCATCTTCGGCGCGGTGGGCGGGCCGAAATGGGACAAGGTGCCCTATGACGCGCGCCCGGAAGCGGGCCTCTTACGCCTGCGCAAGGATCTCGCGCTCTACGCCAACTTGCGCCCGGCGGTGACCTATCCAGCGCTGGCCGACGCGTCCTCGCTCAAGCGGGAATTGGTCGAAGGCCTCGACATCATGATCCTGCGCGAGCTCACCGGCGGCGTCTATTTCGGCGAGCCGAAGACCATCACCGATCTCGGCAACGGGCAGAAGCGCGCCATCGATACCCAGGTCTATGACACCTACGAGATCGAGCGCATCGGCCGCGTCGCCTTCGAGCTGGCGCGCAAGCGGCGCAACAAGGTCACCTCAATGGAAAAGCGCAACGTCATGAAGTCGGGCGTTTTGTGGAACGAGGTGATGACCGCGCTGCACGCACGCGAGTTCAAGGACGTGCAGCTCGAGCACATGCTGGCCGATGCCGGCGGCATGCAGCTCGTGCGCAATCCGAAGCAGTTCGACGTCATCGTCACCGACAATCTGTTCGGTGACCTCCTGTCCGACGTCGCCTCCATGCTGACCGGCTCGCTCGGCATGCTGGCCTCCGCCTCGCTCGGCGAGGTCGATCCCAAGACCCGGAAGCGCCGCGCGCTCTACGAGCCGGTGCACGGCTCGGCGCCCGACATTGCCGGCAAGGGCGTCGCCAATCCGATCGCCATGATCGCGTCCTTCGGCATGGCGCTGCGCTATTCGTTCGACATGGGCAAAGAGGCCGACATGATCGACCAGGCGATCGCCGCCGCGCTGGCGCGCGGCCTGCGCACCGGCGACATCGCCGCGCCGGGCAGCAAGACGATTTCGACCGAGGAGATGGGCTCGGCCATCCTGGAGGAGCTGGAAAAGCTGTCCTGAGCCTCAGACCACGCGCCTGGACTCGTCAACAAAAAACGCGGCCGGGCGGCCGCGTTTTTTCGTTCCGGACGGTGTCGGCCGATCAGTAGCCCATCCACGGATTGTTGCGCCCCGGCAGCGTGAACGGGCCGGGCAGCGGCGACATGTTGGAGCCGAAAATGGTGTTGTCGAGCACGCTGCTCGCGTGCTGCGTCGGCAGCACGGCGTAGTCGTGATCGCCGCGCTCGCCCGGGAAGGTCTCGGTGCCGGGATCGAGGTAGGAGCGCTTCTGCACGATGATCTTGGTATGCACGCGGCCGCGCTCGTCGCGGCTGACGAATACCGTGCGGTCGCGGTTGTAGACCACGTGCTTCTTCTTGGGCGCCGCTTGGGCCGGGGCGGCCAACAGGCCGAAAGCGCCGGCAAAGGCCAGGACGGCGGCAATGGTTTTCAGGCGCATGGTCTTCCTCACTTCCCTGCAAATCAAACGCAGTGTAGCCGGGTTCGGTTCGCCGCGACAGGGCCAAATCACAGGCACGTGTTCGCCGCCACAGCTCAAGGAGTCAGGCGTTTTCGGCCTCGCCGGTAGGCGATTGCGGCAGGGCACGGATGCAATTTCGCCTAACGGCCGATGCGGCGGGGCCGCGGCCGCGTGGCGAGCGCCTTCCACAACAGCTTGTATTTGGGCGTCGCCGCCAGGATCGTGTCGTGTTGCCCGCAATAGGAGCGGTTGAGCTCGGCTTTGGCGAACAGCGCGCCAATTCTCGGCTCGCTGCCGGCCGACAACAGTGTCAGCCGGTCGAGCGCGCAGGCGAGCGTCGTCCGCGCGACCGCTTCGCCGCCGCGGCAGAACCAGCCGGACAGTTGCAGCAGCGGGTCGTCAAAGACGCGCACGAAGCCGAGGCATTGGCGCGGCGTGCCCTGCGCGGTCGCGAAGGTGACGATGGCGAGCGGCCCGAATTTGCTGTCGAGCGGCGCCTCCGGCGTGAGCGCGGTGGGGCCGAGGGCGGCGGCGGCGCGGGCGATCTGCTCGCGCGGCGGCGGAAAGCGGACGATCTCGCTGCCGGCGCGGTAGATCTCGACCCGCAGATAGGGCGCAGGGCTGTCCGGCTCGCCCAAAGCGAGGATGTCCTGGCGACCGCCGCCGAGGCGGTTGTAGCGGACGGCATAGCTCGCCGGCACGTCGGCGGCTTCCGGGATCGACAGCGCGAAGGCCGGAAACGGCCGCGCCACATCGGCCCAGGCGCTCGACGACGCCGACCCCGCCTCGGGGCCGCGCGGGGCCCGAAAAAGCTGCGCCGCCAGGATGGACAGCACCGCCGCGCCCCCCACATAGGCGAGCAGGCGTACGGTGGTTGAGGGCCATTCCTCGCGCCAGGAATGGAGGGCCGGGTGCAATCGCGCCTCCCAGACTGCCGTTGTCTTGCGCCGAAGTCTGTCTTAGAAGCGCTGCCATCCGGTTGCGTCCGGCCGCGCTGACGGCCGGGAATTTTTTCGGAGAGTTAACAATGGGTTACAAGGTCGCCGTGGTCGGTGCCACCGGCAATGTCGGACGCGAAATGCTGTCCATCCTGGCCGAGCGGGAGTTCCCCGCCGACGAGGTGGTGGCGCTCGCCTCGCGCAAGAGCGTGGGGCAGGAATGTTCGTTCGGCGACAAGACCCTGAAGGTGAAGGCGCTCGATCACTACGATTTTTCCGACGTCGACATTTGCCTGATGTCGGCCGGCGGCTCGGTGTCGAAGGAATGGTCGCCCAAGATCGGCGCCCAGGGCGCGGTGGTGATCGACAATTCGAGCGCCTGGCGCATGGACCCGGACGTGCCGCTGATCGTGCCGGAGGTGAACGCCGCCGCCGCCGCCGGCTTCACCAAGAAGAACATCATCGCCAATCCGAATTGCTCGACCGCGCAATTGGTGGTCGCGCTCAAGCCGCTGCATGACGCGGCCAAGATCAAGCGCGTGGTGGTGGCCACCTATCAATCGGTGTCGGGCGCCGGCAAGGACGCGATGGACGAATTGTTCTCGCAGACCAAGGCCGTCTACACGCTCGACGAGGTCGAGTCGAAGAGGTTTACCAAGCGCATCGCCTTCAACTGCATTCCGCACATCGACGTCTTCATGGAGGACGGCTACACGAAGGAAGAATGGAAGATGGTGGTCGAGACCAAGAAGATCCTCGATCCCAAGATCAAGCTCACCGCAACTTGCGTGCGGGTGCCGGTCTTCGTCGGTCATTCGGAAGCCGTCAACATCGAGTTCGAGAATCCGATCTCGGACGACGAGGCGCGCGAAATCCTGCGCAAGGCGCCCGGTTGCCTGGTGATCGACAAGCGCGAGCCCGGCGGCTACACGACCCCGTATGAATGCGTCGGCGAGGACGCCACCTATATCAGCCGCATCCGCACCGATCCGACCGTCGACAACGGCCTTGAGATGTGGGTGGTGTCGGACAACCTGCGCAAAGGCGCCGCGCTCAACGCGGTGCAGATCGCCGAAGTGCTGATCAACCGCAAGCTGATCAGCGCGAAGAAGAAAGCGGCGTAGGCCGCTGCCGCATTTTCCGCTGTCATCCCGGGCGACCGAGCGTAAGCGAGGGAGACCCGGGACCCAGTACGCCGCAGTCTATCGATCGGCTGCGGAGTACTGGGTCCCCGCTTTCGCGGGGACGACAGGCGCGGCCTAAAACCGCGGCGCCGCGAACGCCCTGGCATGCGCATCCGCCGCCACACGCACGAATTTGTTGCTGGCGCGATCGAGCACCGACAATTCCCCGGTTGCCACGCCGAAATAGGCGCCGTGCGTCGCGATCTTGCCCTTCTCGATCAGCGCGGCAAGGCGTGGGAAGGTCATCAGGTTGTCGAGGCTGTTGACGATATTGGCGTGCTCCAGCCGCGTCAGGTAATCGGTGGCTGACGCTTCGCCGCGCGGCGTCTTCTCCGCCGCCGGCTGCATCAGCTTCATCCACTTGCCGATGAAGTCGCCGGGCGAGAGCGGCGGCGCCTCCTCGGCGAAGGCCTTGACGCCGCCGCAGCGCGCATGGCCGAGCACCACGATGTGCTTGACGCGCAGCCCGCCGACGCCGAATTCGAGCGCGGCGGAGACGCCGTGCGCCTGCCCGTCCGGCGCGTAGGGCGGCACGATATTGGCGACGTTGCGCACCACGAACAATTCCCCCGGATGCGCGTCGAAGATCACCTCCGGCGACACGCGCGAGTCGCAGCAGCCGATCACCATGATCTCGGGATGTTGCCCGGTCTCCGCCAGCTCGTGGAACCGGCTCTGCTCGCGCGGCAGCCGCTCGTTCAGGAAGGTCGTGTAGCCGTCGATCAGGCGCTCAGGAAATTGCATCTGGCAACGCTCCAACTGTCATGGCCAGCCTCGTGCCGGCCATCTCGCTGAGGATGGCCCTCTGCCTGCCCGATCGGGGTCGCCGGGACAAGTCCGCCGATGACGGCGCGGGCTATGCCCAGATTGCCATGGGCAGGCCATGCGCGTCGCGCGGCGGCGGATCGGGAAACGGCCGCGCCAGCCCTGCATGCAGTCGCCGCGCCATCGCGGCGCAGGCGAGCGCGTCGATCAGGTCGTCGTCCGCCGCGCCCTGGGGCCGGTTGGCGTCGATCAGCGCCGGCGGCAGGCCGGCCGCGCGCAGCAAGGCGCGGCGCAGCGCCAGGCCGGGCGGATGGGGACGGCTCTTCACCTTTTTCGGCTCGGCGAGCGGGCGCTCGCCATTGAGCCGCCAAAAGGCGAGCTCGGGATGCACCTCGAAGACGCGTGCCGCCAGCGCGGGGTCTGTACGCAGCACCGCGTCGACCTCGCGGATCTTGGGCGCGATGTTGAACAACTGCTTCGACACCTTGCGTGGCGGCTCGGATGTCGCGAGCGCCACCCGGCAGGCTTGCGCATAGTCGGCGGCATAGACCGCCGCCCGCGACGGCACCGAGAACACCGAGGACTGGCGCGCGCCTAACAGCGGCCGCACCGCGTTCTCGGCGGCGCGTCCGCCGAGGCCGCTCTGCTCCGGCAAGCCGATCGGCATGTCGACCGCCACCAGCGCCGGCCGATCCGGCGCCGCCAGCACCTCGGCAAAGCGGGCAAAGATCGCCAGCCGCCCTTCCTCGCCCGCCGGCCGCACGAAGGCGGCGATCCAACCGCCCGGGCAACCGTCGATACCGGCGAGCCATACGTCCTGCGCAGCCGCACTCATCGCCGGCAGAGTGGCACGTAGCGGATGTAACCGGTACCGTCATTCCGGGGCGCGCCCGGAGGCGCGAACCCGGAATCCGGACGCAAGCTCCGTGTGTGGTTCTGGATTTCGGGTCCGCTCGCTTTGCTCGCGGCCCGGAATGACAACCTGGAGGTTTGAATGACCATCCGCCCGCGCCGCAGCGTGCTCTATATGCCCGGCTCCAACGCCCGCGCGCTGGAGAAGGCGAAGACGCTCGTCGCCGACGGCATCATCATCGACCTTGAGGACTCGGTCGCGCCCGACGCCAAGGAGGCGGCGCGCGACCAGGTCGCCGCCGCGGTGAAAGCCGGCGGCTTCGGCAAACGCGAAGTGTTCATCCGCGTCAACGGCGTCGACACGCCCTGGCACGCCGAGGATCTCGCTGCCGCCGCCCATGCCGTGCCCGACGCGGTGCTGGTGCCGAAGGTGCAAAACGCCGAAACGCTGGAGCTGATCGGCCGCCGCCTGCTCGACATGGGCACGCCGCACAAGACGCGCGTGTGGGCGATGATCGAGACGCCGCTCGCCATCTTCAACATTCTGTCCATCGCCGCGGAGGCGCGCGATTCCGAATCGCGGCTCGGCGGCTTCATCATGGGCACCAACGATCTCGCCAAGGATACCCGCGCCCGTCTGGTGCCGGGGCGTGCGCCGATGCTGTCGTGGCTCACGATGTGCGTCGCCGCCGCGCGCATCTACGGCATCGATATCCTCGACGGCGTCTACAACGATCTCGGCGATGCGGAAGGCTTCGCGGCCGAATGCAAGCAGGGCGTCGAGCTCGGCTTCGACGGCAAGACGCTGATCCATCCCAACCAGATCGCGCCCTGCAATGCAGCCTTCTCGCCGTCGGCGGAGGACGTGGCCTGGGCGCGCAGGATGATCGCCGAATTCGACAAGCCGGAGAACAAGAGCAAGGGCGTGGTGTCGATCGACGGCCGCATGGTCGAGCGGCTGCACGCCGAGATGGCGCGACGCACGGTGGCGATCGCGGAGGCGATCGCAGTGCCGTCGTGATGCCGGCTGCTTCAGGACGGTTCACCACCAAGACGCCGTTCACCACCGCGCCCCTGCCTTCAGGACGCGCGGCAGCCGGAATTGCTGCGGCTGATGGGCGAACGGGCGCATCATGGCACCGGCCACAGGGTTCCCGAATGCCTCGTTTCGAGCGAGCGCTTCGGCGCGCTCGTGCAGGACGTCGAGTCGCGCCTTTATGACGTGGTGTTCGTCGAGGAGAAGTAACGGTCCGAGGCCTTGCGCCGCCGCGCGGCCCGTCCCGATGCGGTCAATCCGTTCAGTTGAACACGGCCTCGGTCGCGCGCACGGGCACGGCATAGAGCAGAGCGCCCAGGGCGTCGCGCACGTGAATTTCCGAGCCGAAACTGTCATCCTTTTCCGTACAGGCGAGATCGTAGGAAACGGTAACCGCCATGTCGCAGGCCTCCTCGACGCTGCGGCAATAGCGCCCGTGGAAATCATGGATGCACGCGGCATCGCGGACGATGTCGAAGAAATAGCGTGTCATTGTCTGTGGACTCGATGTCTGGCTCATGCCGGCATTTAAGCCTCTATCCCTTGGGATCCTATTACTATAGTACCCCAAATTTTCGGCTGAACTTGCATCAAACACCGTTCAATATTGCGAGACCTCACGCCTGAGCATGCGGATTTGACGTTCACCCTGCGACTCGGGCGTCGTGTCGATCGACGGCCGCATGGTCGAGCGGCGGCATGCCGACATGGCACGCCGCACGGCGGCGATCGCGCGCAAGTCGCCTGCCTTGGTCTTTCGCTTCCAGTCCGTCGCGCTCAATCTGTCGCTGAGGTGCGCGCCGTTGAGGCTTGCTTCATGCGAAATTTGGGCAACCGACGCCTGGGAGCGACCAGTCGTGAATTTGTCAGCGGATCGTCGGGGCGTCGATCACGCCCAAGGCCTTGCGGCCTTGGCCTTCTCCTCATAGCCCGCGATCTTGTCGGCCTTCTGCTTGGTCAGCCCGATGTCGTCGAGGCCGTTGAGCAGGCAGTGCTTGCGGAACGGGTCGATGTCGAACTTGACCACGCCGCCGTCCGGCCCGCGAATCTCCTGCTTTTCCAGGTCGATCGACAGCGTCGCATTGGCGCCGCGCTCGGCGTCGTCAAACAGCTTGTCCAGGTCTTCCGGCGACACGCGGATCGGCAGCACGCCGTTCTTGAAGCAGTTGTTGTAGAAGATGTCGCCGAACGAGGTGGAGATGATACAGCGGATGCCGAAATCCATCAGCGCCCAGGGCGCATGCTCGCGGCTGGAGCCGCAGCCGAAATTGTCGTCGGCAACCAGGATCGCAGTCTTGCGATAGGCCGGCTTGTTGAGCACGAAGTCGGGGTTCTCGGCGCCGTCGTCGAGATAGCGCAGCTCGGAGAACAGGCCCTTGCCGAGCCCGGTGCGCTTGATGGTCTTCAGAAATTGCTTGGGGATGATCATGTCGGTGTCGACATTGATCATGCGCAAGGGCGCCGCGACGCCTTCCAGAGTGGTGAACTTTTCCATGGTCTTTGTCCCTGACACGCGCGAGGGCCAAGGACTTAGCGCGTCGCGCCGCGCAAGAAAAGGCATCAGTCGGCGCCCGCCTCGATGGCTGCCATGTCGTCGTCCGACAGGCCGAAATGGTGGCCGATCTCGTGGATCAACACATGCGTGATGATGGCGCCCAGGCTGTCCTCGTGCTCCGCCCAATAATCGAGGATCGGCCGCCGGTAGAGCCAGATCATGTTGGGCATCTGGCCGGAGACGCTTTCGCCGCGGAACGGCAGACCGACGCCCTGGAACAGGCCGAGCAGGTCGAATTCCGTCTCGACCTGCATGACCTTCATGACCTCGTCGCTGGGGAAGTCGTCCACCCGGATGACCAGGTCCTCGCACAGGGCGCGGAACTCGGCCGGCAACCGGGCATAGGCCTCGGCCGCCAGGCGGTCGAATTCGGCCAGAGTCGGCGCCCGTGTGGCGCGCCAGGGTGGAAATCGGTCGGAGGGAGCCGGCATGGGCAGCGGGTCCGCGGCGCGCACGATCAACTAAGCGGTTGACCGATCAGCCGAAATAGGCGACGTTAACCATTATGGCAAGCCCGGGCGAGGAGCCGGACATGGCGCAGCACCGCAACATCATGGGTCTCGTCGCAATCATCGGCTTTTTCGTGTCGATCCTGGTCATGGTGGTCGGTTTCAGTGCCCCCGCCGCCGCCGAATTCTTCGGTTGCAACGATACTCGCGGCAAGGTGCTCTCGAGCAGCACCACAGTGACCTATGCGGACGGGCGCCACTACACCATCCGCAGCCGCCGCTATACGCACGAATTCGCGGCGCGGCCGGTCTACCGTCACCACGTCACCCATAATGGCGCGCGCAAGCGTTACACTGCGCACGATCGGTGATAAATACCGAAGGCGTGTAAGTGAGTGGAGGGTGCTGATGCCGAGAGTTGCGGCGGGCTTTGCACTGGCGGCGCTGGTTTTCGTGCTCGCCGCCGCGCCGGCAGCATCCGCGCCGCGGAACCAGGAACTTTCCGCCCAGCGTCGGCCGCACATCACCATTCATCCGCGCCGTGCCGAGCCCGGCCCCAATTCCAAGCGGCATTGCGTGTCCTGGCTGCAAAAGCAGGACCGGCCGAGCGGAACCGTGATCGTGCCGCAGATGCGCTGCTGGTGGGACTAGCAGGTTTTCGGCCCGTCCTCCGTTAATTCAATAGGTTGGGGCATCGGAGGATCAACGATGTCGAAGCTTCTGAAACTTTGCGCCGGGCTTTTCCTGGCCGCCGGACTGGCGGCTGCCGTCCCGAGCGCCGCGTTGGCGCAATTTCACGGCGGCGGTCGCCACGGCGGGGCCCACATCACCGGTGGCTACCATGGCGGCGGTCACCCCGGCGGCTGGCACGGCGGGTATCGTGGCGGCGGGTATCGTGGTGGTGGCTACCACGGTGGCTGGAACGGTGGTGGCTACCGCGGCGGCGGCATCAATTTCGGCTGGGGCTGGGGAGGCTGGGGCTATCCTTACGCCTATTATCCGCCGGCCTATTACGTTCAGCCGGAGAACTGCGGCTGGGTACGCTACCGCGTGTGGCGAAATCACCACTGGGTCGTGCGCCGCGCCTGGCGCTGCTGGTGAGATACTGGTGTTGCCCGTCTTCGCGGGAATAAACGCCGGCCGGTGATCCGGGACACACAAGACGTCCATCAGTCACTGTGTCGCCCGCTTTCGCGGGCGACACAGCGGAAATTCACCGCCACTCGCGCACGTCGACGAAGTGGCCAGCGATCGCGGCTGCTGCCGCCATCGCCGGCGACACCAGGTGCGTGCGGCCCTTGTGGCCCTGGCGGCCCTCGAAGTTGCGGTTCGACGTGGACGCGCAGCGCTCGCCCGGCGCCAGCTTGTCAGGGTTCATGGCGAGACACATCGAGCAGCCCGGCTCGCGCCAGTCGAAACCGGCGGCCTTAAATATCTTGTCGAGCCCTTCGGCTTCCGCCATCTCTTTCACCAGGCCCGAGCCCGGCACGATCATGGCGTTGACGTTGCCGTTGACGGTCTTGCCGTTCACCACTTTTGCCACCGCGCGCAGGTCCTCGATGCGCGCATTGGTGCATGAGCCAATGAACACGCGGTCGATTCCGATGTCGGTGATCTTCTCGCCGCCCTTCAGGCCCATGTAAGCAAGCGAGCGCTCGGCGGCGTGACGCTTGTGCTCGTCGCGGATATCCGCGGCGATCGGCACGCGACCGGTGATCGAGGACACCTGCTCGGGGCTGGTGCCCCAGGTGACCAGCGGCGGCAATTCGGCAGCGTGCAGCCGGATCTCGTGGTCGAAATGCGCGCCCTCGTCGGAGCGCAGCGTCTCCCAATAGCGCATGGCCTCGTCCCAGGCCCTGCCCTTGGGCGCCTTCGGCTTGTCCTTGAGATAGTCGTAGGCCTTCTCGTCGGGCGCGATGAAGCCGGCCTTGGCGCCGCCTTCCACCGACATGTTGCACACCGTCATGCGGCCTTCCATCGACAGCGCACGGATGGCTTCGCCGGCATATTCGAGCGCATAGCCGGTGCCGCCGGCGGTGCCGATCTCGCCGATGATGGCGAGGATGATGTCCTTGGCGGTGACGCCGTCCGGCAATTTGCCTTCGACCAGCGCGCGCATGTTCTTCGACTTGCGCTGCAGCAGAGTTTGCGTCGCCAGCACGTGCTCGACTTCCGAGGTGCCGATGCCGTAGGCGAGCGCGCCGAAGGCGCCATGCGTCGCGGTGTGACTGTCGCCGCAGACGAGGGTGGTGCCGGGCAGGGTGAAGCCCTGCTCGGGACCGATGATGTGACAGATGCCCTGGCGCTTGTCGAACTCGTTGAAATATTCGAGGCCGAAATCCTTGGCGTTCTGCGCCAGCGCGGCGATCTGCTCGGTCGATTCCGGATCGGGATTGGGCTTGTTGCGGTCGTGCGTCGGCACGTTGTGATCGACCACGCACAGCGTCTTTTCCGGCGCGTGCACCTTGCGCCCAGCGTCACGCAGGCCCTCGAAGGCCTGTGGGCTGGTCACCTCATGCACCAGATGGCGGTCGATGTAGATGAGACAGGTGCCGTCCGGCTGCTCGTCCACCAGATGGTCGTCCCAGATCTTGTCGTAGAGCGTACGCGGTTTCATGACTCGAAGGCCTTGGCTTGTCGGAATGGGAAATGACGGGTCGTTTAGCCGGCGGCGCCGGCCAGCGACGTCAAAGCGCGGCTTGCGCGCAGACGGCGAGCCGGCCGAAAAACCGCCAGGGTAGCCGGGCGTGGTCGGCGATGACGATGCGCTGAGCCTTGGAAATCATGCGGCCTATATAGCCTCTCGCTTTGGCCCCGACAACAAAGCGGCGGCCGCGTCGCCGGGCACAAAAAAGGGGCCGCATGCGGCCCCCTTTGCCGGTCGCGACTGACTCAGGGTCAATTCTCGGCAGCCGCGGCCGTCTCGGCACCGGTCGGGCCCTGCGCTTCGGCGATGCGCGCCTTCTTGCCGCGCAATCCGCGCAGGTAATAGAGCTTGGCGCGGCGCACCTTGCCGCGGCGCACCAGCTTGATCGAGTCGATCATCGGCGAGTAGAGCGGAAACACGCGCTCGACGCCCTCGCCATAGGAAATCTTGCGCACGGTGAAGTTCTCGTGCAGCCCGCGGCCGGACCGGCCAATGCAGACGCCCTCATAGGCCTGCACGCGGCTGCGCTCGCCTTCCACCACCTTGACGTTGACGATCACCGTGTCCCCCGGCCCGAACGCCGGAATGTCTTTGCCGGCCGAGAGCTTTTCGACCTGCTCCTTGTCGAGCTGCTGGATGAGGTTCATGGGTTCAATCTCCGTCGGCAGCGCCAGTCCCGGGGCGCGCGCACATGTCAGGTCTGAATGGGTCGGCGAGCTTCTACGATAAGTTTTGTGGCTTGTCATGCCTTATTCATGCCGGCGGCCGGCCGGCCGAAGGGGCCGCCGCATAGGTCTGAAATCCCTCATTGCGGCGGAATGGCCCCTGTCAGGCGAGATCGCGCCGTTTAATGGGTCTCGTCCTGCCGTACCGAGAGGGATTCACCAATGATCACAAGGGGTTTCGCCGCACTTAGGACGCTGGGCCGCGACCGTGCTGGCCAGCGGACCGAGTTACGCCGGCTTCAAGGTCTGCAACCATGCGCTATTTTGACATCTCCGCGGTGGGCGACGACGGCGGCCGCCGGGCGGCCCACAAGGGCGAGCAAGCCGGCGGTATTGCCCACGCGCATGTGAGGCCGCCCGCCTGGGCGGCCTTATGTTGTGGCAGATCAATGCGCTAGCGCTGTCCTGGTGCTAGCTAGGCCGACCGTCCACGCGGGAGGATCGGCCATGTTGAAACGTATATCCCTCGCCATTTGCGTCCTGCTCGCCGCCTGTTTCACCTTGGCGGATGCCAGTTGGGCCGGCTTCCGGGTCTGCAACCAGACGCCGCAGCAAGTCGATGTCGCCTTCGGCTATCCGCACGGCCAGTTCGGCTGGACGTCAGAGGGTTGGTGGGTGCTGCAGCCAGGCCAGTGCCGGTTGGTCATGCGCGGGCCGTTGAGCAACCGCTATTATTACCTTTTCGCCAAAGGCTCACAGGGCAGCATCTGGGATGCGTCCGATGGGCGGGCCGGTTCCTTCTTCTGTGTGCAGCCCGACCGGTTCGTCTTTCCCAACCGCAACTTTGAGCGCAGTGGTGTCATCTCCTGTCCGTCCGGCACCGTGGCCAAGCGGTTCCAGCAGATCGACACCGGCGGCGCCGCCAACCACGTCCATAATCTGAGCATGTAGCGACGGTGCCGGTGCCGTCCCGTCAGCGCTTGCGCGCAAGATAGGCCGCCCATAGGTCGGGGCGGCGCTCGCGGGTCAGCCGTTCGGCTTCGGCGCGCCGCCAAGCCTTGACCTTGGCGTGGTCGCCGGAGGTGAGCACATCCGGGATCGGCTCGCCCTCGAACACCGGCGGCCGCGTGTATTGCGGATATTCCAACAGGCCGTCGGCAAAGCTTTCCTCCGCCGCTGAGGCTTCCTTGCCCATGACGCCGGGAATGAGCCGCACGCAGGCATCGATCAGCGCCAGCGCCGCGATCTCGCCGCCCGAGAGCACAAAATCGCCGAGCGAGACTTCGGTGAGATTGCGCCCCTTGATCAGCCGCTCGTCGACGCCCTCGAAGCGCGCGCAGAGCACCACCACGCCTGGCCCGTCGGCGAGCCTCGCCACGCGCGTCTGCGTCAAAGGCACGCCGCGCGGGCTCATCAGCAGGCGCGGGCGCGTGTCGTGCGGCACGCTATCGAGCGCGCGTGCCAGCACGTCGGCTTTCATCACCATGCCGGGCCCGCCGCCGGCCGGAGTATCGTCGACGGTACGGTGCTTGTCACTGGCGGCTCGGCGGATGTCGTGCACGTCGAGCGACCACAGGCTCGATTGCAGCGCCTTGCCGGCGAGGCTCACGGCCAGCGGACCGGGAAACATGTCAGGAAAGATGGTCAGCACCGAAGCGCGCCACATCGTCAGAGCCTCTGCTTATCCCCGCTCGTCCCCGCCTCGGCCTGCGCGGGGATGAGCGGAGGATGGCTCGCCGGCTTCGATTTCCTCCGGCACCACCACGACGATCCGCCCCGCCTTCATGTCCACCTGCGGCACGTTCGCCGCGGTGAAGGACAGCATCAACGGCGCGCCGCCACCGGCCAGCTCGATCTCGACAATGTCGCCGGCGCCGAAATTATGCACCGCCTTCACCGAGCCAAACGCGGCGCCATCCGCCGTCACCGCCGCCAGGCCGACGAGGTCGGCGTGATAGAACGTGTCGTCGTCCTCGATCGCCGGTAGCCGCGGGCGCGGCACATAGAGATCGAGGTTGCGCAGGGCCTCGGCCGCCTCGCGCGTCGCGACGCCCGCGAGGCGGGCGACGAAATGGTCCTTGGCCGCGCGCAGGGTTTCGATGGTGAAATGCCGCGCGCCGTCTTCGGTTTCCAGCGGCCCGTAATCGGCGATGGCTGCCGGGTCGTCTGTGAACGACCACAGCCTCACCTCGCCACGCACGCCATGCGCCGCCCCGATGCGGGCGACCAGGACCCTATTTCCCCTCCCCCCTGTGGAAGGGGTGGCAAGCGGAGCGAGCCGGGGTGAGGCGTGACCGGGTGATTGGGCTGAGCCCTCACCGCGCCCTCGCCTACGGCTCGGGCGACCCTTTCCCACGAGAGGAGAGGATGAGCCGTGCTTATCGCGAGCCCGGCGCGCCACAGTTCAATTGCGATCAGCTCGCCGGCGCGGCGGCGGCGGCCTTGGCGGCCGCTGCGGCGGCTTCCTTGGCCTTCTGGGCTTCTTCGGCCATTGCCTTGCGCTCCTTGCGCGGGATCGCCTTCACCGGATTCTTGCGCACCGGCCGTTTGAGCACGCCACCGGCATCGAGGAAGCGCATCACGCGGTCGGACGGCTGCGCGCCCTTCTTCATCCACTCCTTGGCCTTTTCGAGATCGAGCTTGAGCCGCTCGGTCTTTTCCTTCGGCAGCAGCGGATTGAAATAGCCGATGCGCTCGATGAAGCGGCCGTCGCGTGGGCTGCGCGAGTCGGCGACGACGATGTGATAGAACGGCCGCTTTTTGGTTCCGGCGCGGGCCATGCGGATGACGAGAGACATTTCGGTGGTTCCTTTTCGATGCGATTGATGTGCTGACCGTTGTTACTTGTCATTCCGGGACGCGCCGAAGGCGCGGACCCGGAATCCATACTCCCGGTCCATGATGATGGATTCCGGGTTCGCCGCTACGCGGCGCCCCGGAATGACGAAACTACGAAAGGCATTCATTTCTTCTTCCCCAGCCCGGGAAATCCCGGCGGCAGTTTCGCGCCGCCGAGACCGGGCAGGCCGCCCGGCGCGCCGGGGAAATTCGGCGGCAAGCCTTTCGGCAAACCTGGGATGTTGCCCGGCATGGTCGGTGGCAGACCGGGCATGCCGCCCGGCATCTTCTCGGCGAGCTTGGCCATTTCTTCCGGCGAGGGCGCGCCGCCGCCGAAGCCGAACATCTGCGCCAGGCCGGCCATCGGGCCGCGCTTGGCGCCGCCCATGGCCTTCATCATGTCGGCCATGGTCCGGTGCATCTTCAGGAGCTTGTTGATGTCCTCGGCGCGCGTGCCGGAGCCGGCGGCGATGCGCTTCTTGCGGCTGTGCTTGAGGATGTCGGGATTGCGCCGCTCCCTCGGAGTCATCGAATCGATGATCGCCATCTGCCGCTTGATCACCTTCTCGTCGATATTGGCGTTGGCGAGCTGGTTCTTCATTTTGGCGACGCCGGGCATCAAGCCCATCAGCCCGCTCATGCCGCCCATCTTCTGCATCTGACCGAGCTGGTCGCGCAGGTCGGAGAGGTCGAAGGCGCCCTTGCGCATCTTCTCGGCGACGCGCGCCGCCTTCTCGGCGTCGATATGCGCGGCTGCCTTTTCCACCAGCGCCACCACGTCGCCCATGCCGAGGATGCGGCCGGCGATGCGCGCGGGATCGAACTCCTCCAGCGCGTCGAGCTTCTCGCCGGTGCCGATCAGCTTAATCGGCTTATGGGTGACCGCGCGCATCGACAGCGCGGCGCCGCCGCGTCCGTCGCCGTCGACGCGGGTGAGCACGATGCCGGTCAGGCCGACGCGCTCGTCGAAGGCGCGCGCGAGATTGACCGCGTCCTGGCCGGTCAGCGCATCGGCCACCAGCAGCACCTCATGCGGATTGGCGGCTTTCTTCACATCCGCCGCCTCGCTCATCATCGCCTCGTCGAGCGTGGTGCGGCCGGCGGTGTCGAGCATGACGACGTCGTAGCCGCCCAGCCGGCCGGCTTCGAGCGCGCGCTTGGCGATCTGCGGCGGCGCCTGGCCCGCGACGATCGGCAGCGTGTCGACGCCGGCGTCGCGGCCGAGCACGGCGAGCTGCTCCATGGCGGCGGGACGGCGCACGTCGAGCGAGGCCATCAGCACCTTGCTCTTGTTGCGATCGGTGAGGCGCCGGGCGATCTTGGCAGTGGTCGTGGTTTTGCCGGAGCCCTGCAGCCCGACCATCATGATGGCGACCGGCGGCGCCGCGTTAAGGTCGATACTCTGGCCGGCGGAACCGAGCGTCTCGACCAGCGCGTCGTGCACGATCTTGACGACCAACTGGCCGGGCGTCACCGACTTCATCACCTCGACGCCGACGGCCTGTTTCTTCACCCGGTCGGTGAATTCGCGCGCCACATCGAGCGCGACGTCGGCCTCGAGCAGCGCGCGGCGGATTTCGCGCAGGCTCGCGTCGACATCGGCTTCGGTGAGCGCGCCGCGACGGGTAAGGCGGTCGAGAATACCGCCCAGGCGTTCCGACAGACTGTCGAACATCGTCACTTCCTTCCACCTCTCCCGCGAGCGGGAAAGGGAGCTGCAAACACCTTGACGCCCGAGGGCGCATCGCGCTGTCGGGCGGTGGCCTCCGGCCTCGCGGGACCGGGCGGCGGACTTTCATATTCACGTCTTAAGCGAAGACGGGCGGAACCTAGGGACGCATCTGGGCCAAGTCAAGGCTGCCAGATCGGCCTGCGGCGGCCCTTTAGGCGGCGCGGTCGAGCAGCCGCTCGATAGCTCGCGGCAGGGCCTTCGGCGCAAAAGGCTTCTGCAGTACCGGCGTCCCAGCGTAGCGGCGGTCCAGCCCCACTTCGCCATAGCCGGTGAGGAACAAAAAAGGCACGCCGCGGGCGCTCAATTCGCCGGCAACGGCATAGGAGCGTTCGCCATCGCCGAGGTTAATGTCGAGCACAGCGGCGTCGATCGGCTCGCCCTGGTGCAGGCAATCGATCGCCCGTTCGACCTGTCCGAAAGGGCCCAAAACCTCGAAGCCGGCGTCGAGCAGGATGTCCTCGATCAGCATGGCGACGAGTGCTTCGTCTTCCACCACCAGCAGCCGGCCGCGCGGTTTGATCTCGTCTATCACTTGACCGTGCCAACCTTATTGGAAAGGGGAAGCCGCATACGGCATCGCAGTCCTGCCGCGTCGAATTCGAATTTCACCTCGGCGCCCAGTTCCTGAGCCAATCCTCGTTCGATCAGACGCGACCCGAAGCCACGCCGTTTCGCGGCGCGCACCGGCGGTCCGCCGCTTTCGATCCAGGTCAACTCGATCGCGGCGTCGCGCTCTGATCGTCGATCGAGCGACCAGACAACGTCGATCCGGCCCTTATCGTTCGACAATGCCCCGTATTTTGCCGCGTTCGTTGCCAATTCGTGAAAGGCCATTCCGAGGGAAACGGCGACCGTGGGCCCGAGATGGACGTTGGGCCCCGCCATCGTCACCCGCGGGGCCGCCTCGTCGTAGGCTTCCAGAGTTTCGCCGAGCACGTCGGCCAGCGCCGCGCCCTGCCATGTTTCACGGGCGAGCAAATTATGTGACCGCGACAGCGCCAGCAGCCGCGCGTTGAATTTGTCGCCGAATTCATCGATTGATTTCGTCCCCCGCATGCTCATCTGCGCGATCGACTGGACGGCGGCGAGTGTGTTCTTGACGCGATGATTGAGCTCATCGAGCAGCAGCCTCTGCCGCTCCTCGGCCTCGCGTATCCCGGTGATGTCGGTATTGGTGCCGAACCATTGAATTACGTCGCCACGTTCGTTACGCACCGGCAGGGCGCGCGAAAGGAACCAGCGGTAAGTGCCGTCGCCGCCGCGCAGCGGAAACGTATCTTCCCACGGTTCGCCGGTCTGCCAAGACTGCTGCACGCGAGCGACGACGCGTTCGACATGATCGGGATGATGCACCTTGCGCCAGCCCCAGCCTTCCATTTCCGCGAGGGTGGTGCCGGTGTAGTCGTACCAACGCTTATTGTACCAATAAATCCAGCCCTCGGAATTTGCCATCCAGGCGAGCTGCGGGATCGAATCCGCCATCAAGTGGAAGCGCAATTCACTTTCGCGCAACGCCGCTTCGGCACGAAGCCGTTGCGCGTGATCGCTATTGCCTCCGGAGCTTTCGGAATTGTCGTCCGACCTCATGTCTGCACGCTATCGCTGCGCCCGGAAAATGAAAAGCCCTTGGGCGCGCGTTAGTAATTCGCGCGGACAGTCATCGCAATTCAGGGCACGAGCTCGTAGCTCACCGTCACGCTGGCCCTGAGCGTGCGCTCGCCCGGCGCCACCGGCACGGCGCCGGCGCGCAGCGCCTGCATCACCGGGCGCGGCGGCGGGCTCGCGCCTTCGCCGACGATGCTGACCACCCGTCCGAGCTTGGCGCCGGCTGCCTGGGCATAAAGCATGGCCTTGCGGTGGGCGTCGACGATCGCCTGGCTGCGCGCCTGATCGAGCAGCTTCGACTGCTGCGATACCAGGAACTCGATCCCCGACATCTCGTTGGCGCCGGCCGCGATGGCGTGGTCGAGAATCGAGGGCAGTTTGTTGATGTCGTGAATGCGCACCGTCACTTCGTTGGTGACCTGGAAGCCGGTGAGGCGCGCGGCGCCCGGCTTGCTGGCGTCGTATTGCGGCTGCAGCGACAGCCGCGAGGTCTGGATGTCGCGCGCTTCGATGCCGTTTGCCTTGATGGCGTTGAGCACCGCGGTCATCTGCTTGGCATTGGCGGCGCTCGCATCGCGCGCGTTGCGCGCAGCGCTGGTGACGCCGATGCGGATCATCGCGGTGTCGGGCGCGACCGATATCGAGGCATTGCCGGTCACCGTCACCAGGCGGTCGAGGGCCTGCGCCTGCGCCGGCATCGCCGCCGTCAGGATGGTGATGCAGAGCACGATCAGGATGCGTAGGAACGGCATGGTCATTTCACCGGAACGTAAATGTTGACCACCAGATTATCCGGCGGGGAAGTGAGAATGTCGGTGACATATTCCTCGACCAACACGTCCTTGGCGTCGAGTTCCTTCTCGTCAAGGTAATTGGTGATCGCTTCGTAGGTCGAGTCCATTGAATCGTAGGAGCCGCGGTGCACGAATTTCAAGGCCTTGCCGGCGGGCGCCTGGCCGACCGCGATGTCGCCCTTCGGCGGGCTGGCCGGCGCGGCGGCGACCGGCAGCGCGGCCTGGAATTTGAAGCCGGTATCGTTTGTCTCGGTATAGATGGTCATGGCCAGCCCGGTCGGCTTGATGTCCTGTTTGGCGAGATAGGCGTTGAGCGACTTATAGGCCTCCACCAGCGCGGCATAGCCGTTGTCCCAGTTCGCTTGGCCTTGCAGGTAGATGGTGGTGCGCGGGGGCAGCGTCACCTCCTGGCCGAAGGCGTCGCCAGGCTTGAGCATTTGCGGCAGGTCGGGGTCAGCCCGCGGAGCCGGTGGTGCCGTGGTCTGGGCCGAGACCGGCCCGGCGCCGGGCAATAGGCAGAAGCCAATCAAAAGCAGCGCCACCGGGCGCAAATACGGCATCGCGTAACTCCGTCAGAGAGGGGCGGCGAGCCCGGCAAGCGGCAGCCTAGCACGGCCCCTGGCCAATCGACGCCTATTCGCCATATAAAACGGGCGAAACCGGGGTAACCTGCGATATGGCGGCGCTTGCCAACCAGTCTTTCGTCAAGATGAACGGGATCGGCAACGAGATCGTCGTGGTCGACCTGCGCGCCGGCGCGCCGGTAATCGCGCCCGAGGAGGCGCAGGCCGCCGCCGCGCCCGCGGGCGCGCCCTACGACCAGCTCATGGCGCTCTATCCGCCGCGCATCGACGGCACCGACGCCTATGTGCGCATCTACAACAATGACGGCTCGGAAGCAGGCGCCTGCGGCAACGGCATGCGCTGCGTCGCCTCCATCGTCGCCGAACAAACCGGTAAGGATGCGCTCACTTTCGAGACCGCGGCCGGCCTGATCAATTGCTGGAAAGGCGAAGACGGTTTGTTCACCGTCGACATGGGGCCGCCGCGCTTTGCCTGGAACGAAATCCCGCTGGCGGAGGAATTCCGCGACACGCGCGCCATCGAGCTGCAGATCGGGCCGATCGACAAGCCGGTCCTGCATTCGCCTTCGGTGGTGAACATGGGCAACCCGCACGCCATCTTCTGGGTCGACGACGTCAACGCCTACGAGTTGGCGCGCTTTGGCCCGCTGCTCGAGCATCATCCGATTTTCCCCGAGCGCGCCAACATCACGCTGGCGCACGTTGTCGATCGCGAGCACATCGTCATCCGCACCTGGGAGCGCGGCGCCGGGCTCACCAAGGCCTGTGGCTCGGCGGCCTGCGCCGCCGCGGTCGCCGCCGCGCGGCTGCGGCGCACCGAGCGCAAGGTCAAGGTGTCGCTGGTCGGCGGCGATCTCACCATCGACTGGCGCACGAGCGACGACCATGTACTGATGACCGGCCCGGTCGAATTCGAGTTCAACGGCCGCTTCGACGCGGCGCTGTTCGACAAGGCGCCGGCGTCGTGAGCGTCGATATCGTCACCTTCGGCTGCCGGCTGAACACGTTCGAGTCGGAAGTCATCCGCCGCGAGGCGAGCGCCTCCGGCCTCGAAGATGCCGTGGTGGTGAACACCTGCGCGGTGACGGCAGAGGCGGTGCGCCAGGCGCGCCAGAGCATCCGGCGCATCCGCCGGGAACGGCCCTCTGCGCGCATCGTGGTGACCGGTTGTGCTGCGCAGACGGACGCCGCGCGCTTTGCTGCCATGCCCGAGGTCGACCGCGTCATCGGAAACGAGGAGAAGCTTGGCGCGCGCGTCTGGCGCACGGACGAGAAGGTCGCCGTGACCGACATCATGGCGGTCAAGGAGATGCGGCCGCAAGGAATCGACGCCATCGAGGGCCGCGCCCGCGCCTTCGTGCAGGTGCAGAACGGCTGTGACCATCGCTGCACTTTCTGCATCATTCCTTTCGGCCGCGGCAATTCGCGTTCGCTCACGCCCGTCGAGGTGGTGGCGCAGGTGCGCCGGCTCGTCGGCAACGGCTATCGCGAAGTGGTGCTCACCGGCGTCGACATCACCAGTTATGCGAGCGGCGAGATGCGGCTGGGCGCGTTGGTCAAGCGCATCCTGCGCGAGGCCCCCGAACTCGCGCGCTTAAGACTGTCGTCGATCGATTCGGTCGAGGCTGATCACGACCTGCTCGACGCGCTCGCCGAAGAGCCGCGACTGATGCCGCATTTGCATCTGTCGTTGCAGGCCGGCGACGATCTCATCTTGAAGCGCATGAAGCGGCGGCATTCGCGCGCCGACGCAATCGAATTCTGCCGTCAGGTGCGGCGGCTGCGCCCGGATGTCGCCTTCGGCGCCGACATCATCGCGGGCTTCCCGACCGAGACCGAGGCGATGTTCGCGCGCTCGCTCGATCTGGTCGAAGCATGCGGTCTCACCCAGCTTCACGTCTTTCCCTTTTCGCCGCGCCCGGGCACGCCCGCCGCGCGCATGCCGCAGCTCGACCGCGCCCTGATCAAGGAACGCGCGCGCATCTTGCGCGAGAAGGGCGAGGAGGCGCTCAGGCGTCATCTGAACGCCGAGGTTGGCGCGCGCCGGCGCGTGCTCACGGAATCGTCGGCGCTCGGCCGCACCGAGCAATTCACCGCCGTGCGCCTCAATGCGCCGGTCGAGCCGGGCGCGCTCATCGATCTCACCGTGACGGGGCATGACGGGCGGCAATTGCTGGCCGCGTAAACGCAGGGAGAGCGAGATATGGGGACCAGCGAGCATCTGCTCACCACGGTCGAGCAGCTCGAAGCGCTCTACGGCAAGGCGCGCGGCCCCGCCGTCGTCAAGGAGATCGACCATATCGACGACAACTATCGCAAGCTGATCGAAGCGTCGCCGTTCGTGGCCATCGCCACCAGCGGCCCGGAAGGGCTCGACTGCTCGCCCAAGGGCGATCCCGCCGGCTTCGTGCTGGTGCTCGACGAAAAGACCATCGCCATTCCCGACCGGCCAGGCAACAACCGCGTCGACGGCTTCCGCAACATCATACGCGACCCGCGCGTCGCACTCCTCTTCCTCATTCCCGGCGTCGGCGAGACGCTGCGGGTGAACGGTCACGCCACCATCTCCGTCGCGCCCGATCTGCTGCAGCGCCTCGCCGTCAACGGCAAGCGGCCCCGCAGCGTCATGCTGGTGAAGGTCGACACGGCCTTCTTCCACTGCTCGAAAGCGATCGTGCGCTCCAAGCTGTGGGACGAAGCCACCAAGATCGACCGCAAGAGCCTGCCGTCCACCGGCACGATCATCGCGGAGCTCAGCCACGGCGAGCTTGGCGGCGAGACCTACGACCGCGAAGCGCCGGACAAGATCAAGGCGCAGCTCTACTGAGTCTCACCCGTCCAGCCACACGCCGTCAGCAAATCGCGCATATGCGCCGGCACCGGCGCGGAGACGGTCACCGGCGTCTTGTTCTTGGAGATCGGCACCGTGACCGCGCGCGCGTGCAGATGCAGCGGCGCGCCGCCTTGGCGTGGTGCCTTGCCGTAGATGGGATCGCCGACAATGGGGAAACCCATCTCGGCGCAATGCACGCGCAATTGGTGGGTGCGGCCGGTGAGCGGCTCCAGGGCGAGCCAAGTGTGGCCGTTTTGGCGCCCCATCACTGTCCACGTCGTCGCCGAGGGCAATCCATCCGGGTCCGCCTTCATCCACCAGCCACGGCTTTCGTCGCGTTTGGCGAGTGCGATATCGATGCGTCCTTCGTCGGCTTCCGGGCCGCCTTCGACCACCGCCCAGTAACACTTGCGGACCTTACCCTGCTTGAACAGCTTGCCGAGCAGGGCTAGCGCCTTGCGGTGGCGGCCGAGCACCAGGCAGCCGGAGGTGTCGCGGTCGAGCCGGTGCGCCAGCGCCGGTGCGCGCGGCAGGCCGAAGCGCAGCGCGTCGAAATCGTCCTCCAGCGCCGCGCCGCCCTTCGGCCCGCGATGCACCGCGACGCCGGCCGGTTTGTCGATCACCAGCATCAGCCCGTCGCGGTAGAGCAGGCGGGCGAGGATCTCGTCCGGGGTCATCGTCCCTCGTCATTCCGGGGCGCGCCCACCGATCGCGGGGTCACCCGATATCGGCAATCTCGTGCTCAATTCGGCTACGGCCGACCTGAGTGGGCGTGAACCGGAATCCAGAGCCAGGCCTTGTCGTCGTTTCTGGATTCCGGCTCACGGGCCTTTGGTCCGCGCCCCGGAATGACCAGATAGGGTTCCTACGTTGTTGCGAAACGGGTATCACGGCGCCAGCATGAACGACAGCATACAGAAGCAAAGCTGGTGGAAGCGGTTGAGCGGGGGGCTCAAGCGCACCTCCTCTTCGCTCGGGTCCGCCATTACCGGCCTTGTCAGCAAGCGCAAGCTCGACGCCGAAACGCTGGAAGACCTGGAACACGCATTGATCCGCGCCGATCTCGGGCCGGAGCTGGCCGAGCGCATCGTTGCCGCGTTGGGCCAGAGCCGCTACGAAAAAGGCATCGCGCCGGAGGAGTTGCAGGCGCTGCTCGCCGCCGAGATCGAGAAGGTCATGGCGCCGGTCGCAAAACCGCTCGAGGTGACGGCCAAGCCCTTCATCATCCTGGTCGCCGGCGTCAACGGTTCCGGCAAGACCACCACCATCGGCAAGCTTGCCGCCCGCTTTCGCGCCCAGGGCAAGTCGGTGATGCTGGTCGCCGGCGACACCTTCCGCGCCGCCGCCATCGACCAGCTCAAGATTTGGGGCGACCGCACCGGCGCTTCGGTCGTCGCACGTGAGCCGGGGGCCGACGCGGCCGGCCTTGCCTTCGACGGCATCACCACCGCCAAGGCGCAAGGCGTCGACGTGGTGCTGATCGACACTGCCGGCCGCTTGCAGAACCGCACCGAGCTGATGGGCGAATTGCAGAAGATCGTGCGCGTCACCAGCAAGGTCGAGCCGTCGGCGCCGCATGCGGTGCTTTTGGTGCTTGATGCCACGGTCGGCCAGAACGCCCTGCAACAGGTCGAGATTTTCGGCAAGATTGCCGGGGTTACCGGGCTGGTCATGACCAAGCTCGACGGCACCGCACGTGGTGGCATCCTGGTGGCGATCGCCGGACGGTTCGGCCTGCCGGTGCATTTCATCGGTGTCGGCGAAAGCGTCGACGATTTGAGCGACTTTACCGCGCGCGACTACGCGCGGGCGGTGGTGGGACTGGAATAAGCATGCCCGAGAAACAGAAACTCAACCCCATCCTCAAGCTCGTGCTCGATATCGGGCCGCTGGTGCTGTTCTTCGCCACCAACGCCAAATTCGGCATCTTCGCCGCGACGGGGGTGTTCATGGCGGCGGTGCTGGTGGCGCTCGTCGTCGCCTATGTGATGACCAAACGAATCGAAATCATGCCGCTGGTCACCGCGATCATCGTCCTGGTCTTCGGCGGGCTGACACTCGTGCTGCACAATGCCGAGTTCATCAAGCTGAAGCCAACCATCATCTATGTGCTGTTCGGCGGCACGCTGATTGGTGGACTTTTCTTCGGCAAATCATTCCTCGGCATTCTGTTCGAGCAGATGTTCGACCTGACCGAGGAAGGCTGGCGCAAGCTCACCTGGCGCTGGGGCCTGTTCTTCTTCGCGCTCGCGGTGCTCAACGAAATCGTCTGGCGCAACTTCTCGACCGATGTCTGGGTCAGCTTCAAGCTGTTCGGCGTGGTGCCGCTGACCTTCCTGTTCGGCGCGCTGCAATACCCGCTGCTGACCAGATATGCGCGCGGGGAAAAGAGCGAGTAGCGCTTAAGCGGCGCCTGGTTCGCTTCGCCGCCGCGGCCGCGCCTTCAGTCGCGCGCGATTGGTGGCGATGACCGCTGTCGCGATGGCGAGCCCGGCGAAAGTCGAGGCAAAGAACGGCGTGATCATGCAGAGCCCGGCGATTGCGACCAGGACGCGGCTCCACCATTCGGCGCAGGCCGGCTCGTACTGCTCGATCGCCATGGCAAGCAGGATCAGGCCCGCCGCGCCGGTGACGAAGGTGATCGCGGTTTGCCACAGCGGCCCCTGCCACAACAGTTCAGGCCCGTAGACGAAGGTGAATGGCACCACCAGGGCGGCGAGCGCGAACTTGACCGCGTGGCCGGCAATGGCGAGCGGGTTATCCTCGGCGATGGAAGAGGCGGCGTAAGCGGCCACCGCGACCGGCGGCGTCAGCGCGCTCATCACCGCGAAGTAGAGCAGGAACATGTGCCCGGGCAAGAGGTCGATGTGCATCGGCCCCAGCAGCGGGCCGATCAGCACGGCCGCCAGGATGTAGGCCGACGGCGTCGGCATGCCCATGCCGAGCAGAATGGTGAGCGCCGCCGCCAGCAGCAGCGTGGGAAACACCTGCGTTCCGGTCACCATATAGACCAGATGGGCGAACTTGCCCGACAGGCCGGTCATGGTAATGCCGGCGATCACCAGGCCTGCCGCCGCGCAGGCGCCCGCCACCGGAACCATGCGCATGGCGGTCTCCGCCAGCACCCGATAGGCGGTGACGAGCCCGACGCGGGTCTCGGCGCGCAACATCGCAACCGCGATGACCGACAGCGTGCCGTACACCGCCACCATGGTTGGCGTGTAGCCGGCGAGCAGCGCCCAGACCAGGATCGCCATCGGAATGATGAACAGGCCGCCCTTGCGCAGTGTCGACCGGAGGCGCGGGATATCGTCCTCGCTGAGGGCGCCGAGGCCGAGCCGGTAGGCGCGAAAATGCACCTGTGAAAAGACGCCGACGTAATAGAGCAGTGCCGGCAGCAGCGCGGCCTTGGCGATGTCGACATATTCGATGCCGGTGTATTCCGCCATGATGAACGCCGCCGAGCCCATGACCGGCGGCATCAAGCTGCCCCCGGTGGAGGCCGCGACCTCGATTCCGGCGGCGACCGCGGGGCGATAGCCAAGCCGCTTCATCATCGGAATGGTGATGGCGCCGGTGGTCACCACGTCGGAGGTCGGGCTGCCCGAGATCATGCCGTACAGGCCGGACGACACCACGGCGATCTTGGCCGGGCCGCCGACCTGACGGCCGGAGATCGCGGCGGCAAAGTCGTAGAAGAAATCGGAGCCCTTGGCGTAATAGAGGAACGTCCCGAACATCACGAACATGAAGGCATAGGTCGCCGCAACGCGCGCCGGCAGACCCATGATGCCATCGGTCGTGTAGACCATGATGTCGAGAAAATGATTGTAGTCGATATAGCCGTGGCTGATCACGCCGTTCAGTCGATGTCCGAACAGGTTATAGACCACGAAGGTGAGCACGATCACCGTCAGCCCCAGCCCGGTGGTGCGGCGCGTGAGCTCGATAGTGAGCGCGCAGATGATGGTCCCGAACACGAGATGCCAGTCGTCGAGCGGGAACAGCAGGCTGATCCGCTGCACCTCGCTGTCGGCGATGACGGTGAAATAAGCACCCGACGCGAGGCTGAGCAGCGACAGCACGGCGTCGTACCACGGCACGCGCGCGGTGTCAGAATTCGCGCTCGCGCCCACCGTCAGGAAGGCGAGCGCCATCATGCCCGACAGGAAGACGGCGGTGAGCACCCACGGATCGATGATGATGTATGTCGCCGCGAGGATCACGTAGATGGCGATGGCGACCGCAAACGGTGGAATCAGTCGTCCGATCCAACCAGCCGGCCGCCGCCGGCAGCCCACCGAGAACCAGAGGCCGGGATCGAGCAGGAAGCTGCGCGCCATGGGGGCGTCGTCCTTGCACCAGCAGACGCGGGCGGCGGCGTTCGCGACGCCATCCGCCCGCCCGCGTCGCCGAACGCTACATGAGCCCGGCTTCCTTGAAGGCCTTTATGGCGCCCGGATGCCACGGCACCACCGATCCCTCCGCCACGGTCTTCGGCGTGGTTTGCTTCTTTAGCAGGCGATGCGCGCTCTTGAAGTCGTCGAGGTTCGCCAGGAAGCCTTTGACAAGCTTGTAGGCCTCATCGTCCGACATGGACTGGTTCACCAGCACCACCGTGCCGACGCAGACCGACGTCTTGTCGGCGGAAATAAACTTGTGCTCGTTGGCCTTGATTGTGCAGGCCTGTCCGCCGAAATCGTCCGCAACCTTGTCGGAGACCTTCTTGCCGACGTCGAGCATGGTGAGCGGAATTCCGTTCTCCATCTGGCGGATGACCGGATGGTTATAGGCGATGCCGAGGACGATGGCGTCGATGCGGCGGTCGAGCATCAGCGACGTCATTTCCTTGGACGCGGCGCGCACCACCTGCTTGAAGCTCTTGATGGGGATGCCGCTGTCTTCGACGATCGCGATGCCGATGTCGCCATCCATATTGCCGGGCCGGTTGAAGGCGATGCGGATGTCGCCCGCATGCTTCTTGAGGTCGGCCATGGTCTTGATGTCGTATTTCTTGGCGACGTCGCCATTGACCAGCACGTAGTCATATTGAAATCGGCTCTGCGCCGAATAGGTCCGGAACAGCTCGCGCAGGTTTTTCAACGGATGTCCCTTGAACGGGCCGGTGCCGCGATAGGCAGCGGTGAGCTCCATGTCCGCGGCGATCCCCATGGGGACCTTCCCCTCGGAGACCAGTTTGGCATTGGCGAGGCCGCCGGAGCCCGTCTGGTAGGTCACCGTGGTGCCGGGATAGGCTTTGGCCAGCGCCTTGTCGATGCCGGCGCCGATGGTCGACCACAAGCCGCCTGGGCTCGCACCGGCAAGCGTCAATTGATAAGGCTGCGCCTGCGCGGCGCCGCCGAGCGCGACGGCGAAGGCCGTCGCGATCATCATGCTCTTGAATGGTGTCATTGCGTTTCCTCCCTCATGTGCGCCTCCCCTTGTGGCGCTTTTTGCATTTGTGGTTTTGTTGTCCAAGCTTATGCCATTTCCGCCGCCCCGCTATCGCGTCACAGAGATCGCCGCCGCGGCAAAATGCTGCGGTGCCGAAGGCTGCATCGGTTTATTCCGCTGTGCGAAAGCAATTCGATTTTGCAGAGCCGCGACGCCCTCTGCTCCGGCGCACTGCAGAGGCCCGGCAAATAGCGCAGGCCGCGCCAGCTATTTCGACATTTCATCGGATTGGCGGTCGAAATCGTTCCTCCAACTATTTCTTGTTTCTTTGAGCGCCCTGGAAAATCTTAGCACGCTAAGCATTTGTGTCCAGCCGGGGCAGCTTCGCGCGGCGGCGCCCTTCTGGCCATGCGCGTCGAGCCGATCCGCATCGCGGTGGTCTCCGCCCGATAATCGGTTCACGGCGGCAAAGCCCCGCCAGGACGCGCTAGTGGCGCGGCAGCGCGCGCGGGATAGGCGCCGTCACCGGTTCGCGGAGGTAGTGCCTGCGATAGACCAGGAAACGCTTTTCGAAATGCTCGTAGGATAAGCCCGCCACCGGCACGAAGGCGAGGAAGGCGACGGTCGCCAGCAGCAGCATGGGAAAGAAATAAGTCGCGCTGCCGGTATCGTTCCAGAACAGATCGCGCAGCAGTACGATCGGAAAGAAGTGCAGCAGATAGATCGAATAGGAACGCTCGCCGATCCTGGCGAGCGCGCGGTCGAGCCAGGCCGGCATATGGAACGTGGCGCCGTCATAGAAGGCGATCAACGATCCGTAGGTGACGGCTTCGATCGTCGGGATGACGATCCACAGCGGGCTCGGCGACGGCGTGCCGTTGACATGATGATAGCCGCCCATCCGGTCGAATTCACTCCACAGCACCAGGAAGGCGGCGAGCGAAACGCCGGCGATGATGCGCAGCACTGAGCGGCGGATCGGCGTCAGCGCGAAGATCATGCCGAACAGGAACTGGTCGATACGGCCGCAGATCGTCCAATAGGCGATGTGTTGCGCCTCGCCATAGGTGCGCCACCAGTCGAAGCGCAAGAGTATCGCGCCGGCGACGATGGTGATGAGCGCGAACGGACCGTGCCGGCGGAATAGATACAGGAGCAGCGGGAACAGAAGATAGAACTGCAACTCGATCGAGATCGACCAGCTTCCGCGCGGCCAGGTCGGGAACACGAAGCCGCCGACGATGTCACCGAGCGGGACGTGGTCGCCGCCAAGCCACCCGATCGCCACCCAGGCCGCGATCACCACGGCGAGCAGCGGGCCGAGCCGCACCGCGCGGCTCCAGAGGAAATTGCCGAAGTCGATGCGGTGGTCGCCCACCAGCTTGGCGAACAGATAGCCCGACAGCGTCATGAACAGCGCGACGCCGGTGTGCCCCTCGTCGAACAGCGCGAAAGGGAAAGGCGGCGCGCTGGCATAGGGCACCGGGAAGTGTGGCGTCATGTGCAGGAAATGCCAGACGAACACCAGATAGGCGGCGAGCGCCCGCACATGGTCGAGCCGCGAATAATAGACGCCGTCGGTCGAGCGCATGCGCCCAGACTTACCGGAGGGGGTCTAAGGATTGGTTACGGGGCCATTTGCCATCAATCCGGGACCGTCCGCCGGGCGGGGGCCGGAATCCATAAGCCCCGGCTGTATTTATGGATTCCCGGCTCGCCCGCGTTCGCGCTTTGGGCGTTGCCGGGCGCCCCGGAACGGCCGCGCCAGGCGCTAATTCTTCAGCGCCTTTTCGATCTCCGGCATCACCGTATTGCTAAGATTGTCCGCGGTGATGGGGCCCACCAGCTTGTAGATGATGGTGCCTGCGCGGTTGACCACATAAGTCTCCGGCACGCCGTAGACGCCCCAGTCGATCGAGGTGCGGCCTGAACGATCGGCGCCGCTGGCGATGAAGGGATTGCCGTACATGTTGAGGAAGCGCCGCGCGTCGGCCGCTGAATCCTTGTAGTTGATGCCGACCAGCTTGAAGCGCTTGTCCTTGCCCAGCACTTCCAGATACGGCACCTCGTCGTGGCAGGGCACGCACCACGACGCCCAGACGTTAACCAGCGTCACGTTGTTCTTGAATGTCGCCTCGTCGAGGCCGGGCACCGGCTTGCCGTCGCGCGTGAGCCCGGCGATCGGCGGCAGATCGGTCTTCGGCATCGGCTTGCCGATCAGCACCGACGGCAGTCGCGACGGATCGCCCTCTTTGAGGCCGACCAGGAACAGCGCCGCCACGCCGATGAACACGACGAGCGGCAGCAGCACCCATAAGGTGCGCCGCGACTTCGGACGGGCGGCTTCGTCGGTTGCGGTGCTCATCCACCCCCCTTGGCCGCGCGTTGCGAGCGGCGGGTGATGCCGCGCTCCTCAAGATCGCCGAGGATGCGCCGCTGCGACACATAGTCGAGCACGATCCAGCCGATCAGCGCCGCGACGATGAACAAAGTGAAGGCATAGGAGGCGACGATGAAGCCGGCTTCCTGCGCGAAGGTCATGGTCATGTGTGCGCCTCCGCCAATTCCTGCGCCTGCATCAGGCGCATCGTGCGCACGCGGCGGCGCAGGATCTCGTTGCGCATGGCGGCGAGGTGCAGCGTCACGAACAAGAGGGTGAAGGCAATCGCCATGATCAACAAGGGCCACAGGATCGACGGCGCGATGGTCGAGCCGCCCATGCGGAAGACCGAGGAGCCCTGGTGCAGTGTGTTCCACCAGTCGACCGAGAACTTGATGATCGGCAGGTTGACGGCGCCGACCAGCGACAGGATCGCCGCCGCGCGCGAGCCGCGGCCGGGATCCTCGGCGGTCCAGTAAAGCGCCATGACGCCGAGATAGAGCAGGAGCAGCACCAGCATCGAGGTGAGCCGCGCGTCCCACACCCAATAGGTGCCCCAAGTCGGGCGGCCCCAAAGCGAGCCGGTGACCAGGCAGATCAGGGTGAAGGCGGCGCCGATCGGGGCCGCCGCCTTGCCGGCGACGTCGGCCAGCGGATGGCGCCAGACCAGGGTGCCAAACGCGGCCACGCTCATGATCCCCCAGGCCATCATGCCGAGCCAGGCCGCCGGTACGTGCAGGTACATGATCTTGACAGTGGCGCCCTGCTGATAGTCGTCGGGCGCGTGCATCGCGCGCACCAGCCCGATAACGAACAAGGCTACGGTCACCGCGATCAGCCACGGCAGCACGCGGTTGACCAGGCTGATGAAACGGGTCGGGTTGGCGAGATCGATTATGGCCATCGGCGGCTTTTTAGTCAGGCAGGTGCCCGAGGGCAACGACGGGGAATCCCTTAAGCAAACATGGCGGTCATTCCAAGCCATGCCGCAGGGCAGCGGCGGCGGCAACCGGGCCGATCACCAAGCTCATCAAGGATAGCCCGCAAAGAATGGTAAAAGGTGGGCCGAACGGCGTGGGGCCGACAATTGCAGTATTGGCCGCCGCCACCCCGAATATCAGCACTGGAACCGTGAGCGGCAGCACCAGAACGGCCAGCAGCAGGCCGCCGCGGCGCAACGACACCGACAGCGCCGCCCCCACCAGGCCGATGAAGGTCAGTGCCGGCGTCCCGACAATCAGGGTCAGCATCAACGGCCCGAGAGCGCGCAGCTCGACATTGAGCATCAGCGCGAGCAGGGGGGTGATCAGCACCAGCGGCAAGCCGGTGCTCAACCAATGCGCGATTGCCTTGGCCGCCACCACCAACTCCAGCGGCATCGAGCCCATCATCAGCAGGTCGAGCGAGCCGTCCTCATGGTCAGTGGCGAACAGCCGGTCGAGCGCCAGAAGGCTCGCCAGCAGGGCGCCGAGCCAGAGGATGGCGGGGCCGAGGCGAGACAGCAGGCCGAGGTCGGGGCCGACGGCGAAGGGCATCATGACGACCACGATGAGGAAGAAGAGGGCGCCCATGAGGGCACCGCCGCCCACCCGCACGGCCAGCCGCATGTCGCGCTTGAGCAGGCTGACGAAGGCGCTCATGCCGGACCGATCCTCAGTTCGCGTGGATTGTCGAGCCCGATAGGGCCATGGGCGGCGGCGATGATCATGCCGCCGCCGGCAAGGTGTGTGCGCATGAGTTCGGCGAGCCGGCCTTGCGAGGCGACATCGAGCGCCGAGGTCGGCTCGTCCAACAGCCAGATCGGCCGCTTCAGCGCGATCAGCCGCGCGATGGACAGGCGCCGGCGCTGGCCAGCGGACAGATAGGCCGCTGGCAGGTCGGCGAGCGGTACGAGGTCCACCGCTTGCAGGGCAGGTATGATCTCTATGCCGCCCTCGATGCGCAGAAACTCGGCCCAGAACTGCAGGTTCTCGGCAACCGACAGCGACGGCTTCAGCGCGTCCTGATGGCCGAGGTAGTGGCTCTGCTCGGGAACGCTCGCCTCCGGCAGCCCGCCCTCGAGCGTGAGCGTCCCGCCGGTGAGATGCACCAGACCCGCAATCACCCGCAAAAGCGAAGATTTGCCGGCGCCATTGCGCCCGGTCACCACCAGCGCCTCGCCGTCGGTGAGGCGGAAATTCAGCCCGGCAAAGACCTCGCGGCCGCCGCGGACGCATCGCAGATTGTCGCCGATGAACTGCATCAGGTCGGCCGTAGCCCAGCCCGGGCCTGCCGGGCAACTGGGCCGGCGCGGGAAATTCGCGAGAAGGCGCGCATTGGGAAGAACCGTCCTGGTAGGTGTAGCGTCGATTTAGAAAAGCCCTTATAAGCCGGCTCTTGCGGCGTTAGTTAAACGGAATTCGGTCACAAGTCTTGCCCGCGAGATAAAGCTTTGCTTGTCAATAGCTTAGCCGAGTTCCCGCCGATCTCCCGGGCTGGGAATGGAAACACCCGACATGCCTTCGCTTGATAGCTTTCGATGCTGCAAAACCCTGAAAGCCGGTAGCAAGAGCTACGCCTATTTCAGCCTCCCCACCGCCGAGCGCAACGGCCTCAAAGGCATCTCTCGCCTGCCGTTCTCGATGAAGGTGCTCCTGGAAAATCTGCTGCGCAACGAAGACGGGCGCACGGTGACCAAGGACGACATCAAAGCGGTGGCCGAGTGGCTCAAGACCAAGAGCTCCGACCGAGAGATCGCCTTCCGCCCGGCGCGCGTCCTGATGCAGGACTTCACCGGCGTGCCTGCGGTGGTCGATCTCGCCGCCATGCGCGACGCCATGAAGAGCCTCGGCGGCGATCCGAAGAAGATCAATCCGCAGGTGCCGGTCGATCTGGTCATCGACCATTCGGTGGCGGTGACCTTCTACGGCAGCAACACGGCGTTCAAGAAAAACGTCGAGGAGGAGTACCGGCAGAACCAGGAACGCTACAAGTTCCTCAAATGGGCGCAGCGCTCCTTCGATAATTTCCGCGTGGTGCCGCCGGGCACCGGTATCTGTCATCAGGTCAATCTCGAATATCTCTCGCGCGGCGTCTGGTCGAAGAAGGACAAGGTCAAGATCGACGGCAAGGAGACCACCATGGAGGTGGCCTATCCCGACACGTTGGTCGGCACGGATAGCCACACCACCATGGTCAATGGCCTCTCGGTGCTCGGTTGGGGCGTCGGCGGCATCGAGGCGGAGGCCGCCATGCTCGGCCAGCCGCTGTCGATGGTGCTGCCCGAGGTGATCGGCTTCAAGCTCACCGGCCGCATGAAGGAAGGTGTCACCGCCACCGACTTGGTGCTCACCGTCACCGAAATGCTGCGCAAGCGCGGCGTGGTCGGCAAGTTCGTCGAGTTCTTCGGCCCCGGCCTGACGCATCTGTCGATCGCCGACCGCGCCACCCTCGGCAACATGGCGCCGGAATACGGCGCCACCTGCGGTTTCTCGCCGATCGACGACGACACGCTGGTCTATTTGAAAAATACCGGCCGCTCGGCCGAGGTGGTCTCGCTCGTCGCCACCTATGCCAAGGCGCAGGGCATGTTCCGCGTCAAGACGACGCCTGATCCGATGTTCACCGACATCCTCAAGCTCGACCTGTCCACGGTCGAGCCCTCGCTCGCCGGACCGAAGCGGCCGCAAGACCGCATCGCGCTCAAGGACGTCAAGACCGGCTTTGCACACTCGATGGAAAAAGAGTTCAACAAGGCATCCGAGTTGAAGAAGCGCGTGCCGGTGCCGGGCAAGAACTACGATCTCGGCCATGGCGACGTGGTGATCGCCGCCATCACCTCCTGCACCAACACCTCCAATCCGAACGTGATGATCGGTGCCGGGCTGCTCGCCCGCAAGGCGGCGGCCAAGGGTCTTTCCGCCAAGCCCTGGGTGAAAACCTCGCTCGCGCCCGGCTCGCAGGTGGTGGGCGAATATCTCGAGCATTCGGGCCTGCAGAAGGATCTCGACAAGCTCGGCTTCAATCTGGTCGGCTTCGGCTGCACCACCTGCATCGGCAATTCCGGCCCGCTGCCACCGGAGAATTCCAAGGCCATCAACGAGAACGATCTGGTGGCCGCGGCAGTGCTCTCGGGCAACCGCAATTTCGAAGGGCGCGTGAACCCCGACGTGCGCGCGAACTATCTCGCCTCGCCGCCGCTGGTCGTTGCCTATTCGATCGCCGGATCCATGCAGGTCGACATGACGAAGGAGCCGCTCGGCACGGACCCGAAGGGCAAGAACGTGTTCCTCAAGGATATCTGGCCCTCGAACAAGGAGATCACCAGTTTCGTCGCCAAGAACGTGACGAAGAAGATCTTCGCCACCAGATACGCCGACGTGTTCAAGGGCGAGGCCAACTGGCGCAAGATCAGCGTCAAGGGCGGCATGACCTACGACTGGGACAAGAAGTCGACCTACGTGCAGAACCCGCCGTATTTCGTCGGCATGAAGCAGGCGCCGCAACCGATCGAGGATATCGTGGAGGCGCGCATCCTCGGCCTGTTCCTCGACTCGATCACCACCGACCACATCTCTCCGGCGGGCTCGATCAAGATCGATTCGCCGGCCGGCAAATATCTCACCGATCACAAGGTCAAGCCGGCCGACTTCAACCAGTACGGCACCCGCCGCGGCAATCACGAGGTGATGATGCGCGGCACCTTCGCCAATATCCGGCTGAAGAACCAGATGGTGCCGGGCGTCGAAGGCGGCGTCACCGTGCACTATCCCGACAAGCAGCGCATGACGATCTACGACGCCGCCATGCGCTACCAGCAGGAGAACGTGCCGCTGGTGGTGTTCGCCGGCAAGGAATACGGCACCGGCTCCTCGCGCGACTGGGCGGCCAAGGGCTCGGTGCTGCTCGGCATCCGCGCCGTGATCGCGCAATCGTTCGAGCGCATCCATCGCTCAAACCTGGTCGGCATGGGCGTGATGCCGCTGGTATTCGAGGAAGGCACGTCCTGGCAAACGCTCGGGTTGAAGGGCGACGAGCAGGTCACCATCCGCGGGTTGCACGGCGAACTGAAACCGCGCCAACGGCTGATCGCCGACGTCGTCGCCGGCAACGGCACGCTCAAGCGCGTGCCGCTGATCTGCCGCATCGATACGCTGGACGAGCTCGATTACTTCAAGAACGGCGGGATTCTGCAGTACGTGCTGCGGCAACTCGCCACCGCCTGACGCGCTCGGGGCGGGGACGGGCAACCGCCCGCCCCCCGCGCTCACTGCGAAGTGAGTGGCGAGTGATCGACACCCCGCTCTATATCGGTTGCCAGCGAGGGGGCCGCGCGGGGTTAGGCATGAAGATTCGCACCATCGCTCTTGCGGTTGTCATCGCCTGCGGTGCCGTCGGGTCAGCCGCGGCCGGCCCGCGCGCGGTCATCGAATTGTTCACCAGCCAAGGCTGCTCGTCCTGCCCGCCGGCCGACCGCCTGCTCGGCGAGCTGGCGCGCGATCCCTCGCTGATCGCCATGAGTTTGCCGGTCGATTACTGGGACTATCTCGGCTGGAAGGATACGCTGGCGCTGCACGGTCATGCGCAGCGGCAAAGCGCCTACGCCGCGGTGCGCGGCGACCGCCAGGTGGCGACGCCGCAGGCCGTGATCAACGGCATGGTTGCCGTGGTCGGCAGCGACAAGCAGGCTATCGAACAGGCGGTGGCACAGACCGACCGCGCCGATCATCCGCTGGCGCTGCCGGTCGATCTCAAGGTCGCCGATGGAACGGTGACGGTTGCGCTGCCGGCGGCAAGCGGCGCGCATAAGAGCGGCGTCGTCTGGCTGTGCCCGGTCACCGGCAAGATTCCGGTCGCCGTCGGCCGCGGTGAGAACCGCGGCCACACCATCATCTATCACAACGTCGTGCGCCGCTGGGTGAAGCTCGGCGATTGGGACGGCACGGCGAAGACCTTCACCTATAAGATCGCCGATCTGCCCACGCAGAAATTCTCGCTCGCCGATATCGATCGCCTCGACGTGCTGGTGCAGAACGGCGGCGCGGCGCATCCCGGCTTGATGCTGGGCGCGGCCACCGCGCGGCTGCCGCAGGCGACCGTGCGCTGAATTCTCTTTCGTCATTCCGGGCCACGCGCGAGAGCGCGTGACCCCGGAATCCAGAGCCAGGCGAAATGCCTTGAAGCTCTGGATTCCGGGTACGCTCGCTTTCGCTCGCGTCCCGGAATGACCGCGCCGAAACGGCACAAAAAAACGGGCCGGTATGGACCGGCCCGAGGATTAGGGGATTGAACCGTACGCGGAACTCAATGGGCCCGGCCGGCCGAGCCCCGGGGGGCTGGGGGGCTGAGGAATCCGGGGTTCGAAACCGACCGGGCCTTGAGGCAACGATGATCTTTTCCCATGCCAGCGTGACCGGCGATTGACCGAATTTGGGCGTTTTTGAGGGAAGTTTTGACGTCTTCGTGATCGGTCATCGGCCGATCGCGCCTGTTTTCGCGGGATTTTTTTACACGCCGCCGCTCTTGCCGAAGTCCGCGAGCGGCGCGATCATTGTCACACAACTGTAACGGAAAAGGAGGCGCCGATGACGATTGCTCCCGGCGACATCGATCCCAGCCAGTCCCTCGGGGGCGTCCCGCGCAATGCGGCCGCTCCCGTCCCGGTCACCTTCAACCGCCGCGAACTGCGCCGCATTCTCGATCTCTACGGACGCAAGGTTGCCGCCGGCGAGTGGCGCGATTACGCCATCGATTTTCTCAAGGACCGCGCCGTGTTCTCGGTCTTCCGCCGCACCTCGGAAATGCCGATCTACCGCATCGAAAAACAACCCAAGCTGGAGCGCCGGCAAGGCGCCTACAGCGTGATTTCGGCCACCGGCCTGATCGTGCGCCGCGGCCACGAGCTCGACCGCGTGCTGCGTGCGATCGACAAGTCGCAATTGATGCTGGTGAACTAGCGCGGCTACGGCTCGATCATGGCGCCGAAGCCGAGCGGGCGCTGCATCAGCACGGTGTCGAGCCAGCGGCCGAACTTGTAGCCGACGTTCGGCAGCGTGCCGATATGGGCGAAGCCGAGCGCGGCGTGCAGCGCCACCGAAGCAGTGTTTTCCGAATCGCCGATCACCGCGATCATCTGGCGATAGCCGCGCCCGCCGGCCGCCTCGATCAGGGCCGTGAGCAGCACGCGGCCGACGCCGCGGCCGAGCGCGTCCGGCGCCACATAGACCGAATCCTCGACGGTGAAGCGATAGGCCGGCCGTGCGCGGTAGGCCGCGGCATAGGCATAGCCGACGAAGGCGCCGTCCGCCTCGGCGGCGAGATAAGGGAAATCGCCCGCCAGCAGCTCGCGCATGCGCCGCGCCATGTCCGATTCGTCCGGCGGCGCCAGCTCGAACGAGGCGGTGCCGTGGTCGACGGCATGCGCGTAGATGCGGGTGATGGCCGGGATATCGGCAGGCGTGGCGGGGCGGATGGACAGCGGCATTTGAGAGCTCGTCATGCGCGGGCTTGACCCGCGCATCCATGATGAAGTGCCACACGAAACAGCCCTGCAAAGGCGGTCATTCGTTGAACGGCATCATGGATTGCCGGGTCGAGCCCGGCAATGTCCGGAATCGAAACGCCCGGGCGCGAGGCCCGGGCGTTCGTCGTTTCGGTCCTGTCGGCTGGCGCTTAGCGCCGATCGCCCATGAAGCGCAGCAGGAACAGGAACAGGTTGATGAAGTCGAGATAGAGCGTCAGCGCGCCCATCACCGCCTTGCGGCCGGCGACGGTGCCGTCATCGTTGACGCTGTACATTTCCTTGATCTTCTGGGTGTCCCAGGCGGTCAGGCCGGCGAAGATCAGGACACCGATGGCCGAGATGGCGAAGTCGAGCCCGGTGCTCTTGAGGAAGATGTTGACCACCATCGCCAGGATCAGCCCGAACAGACCCATGATCAGGAACGACCCGATCGGCGAGAGATCGCGCTGCGTGGTGTAGCCGTAGAGGCTGAGCGCGCCGAACGAGGCCGCTGAGATGAAGAAGGTGCGGGTGATCGAGGCGCCGGTGTAGGTCATGAAGACCGACGACAGCATCAGTCCGAGCAGCGCGGCATAGACCATGAACAAGGTCAGCGCCGTTCCCACCTGAAGCTTGTTGATCCGGAAGCTCAGGAAGAACACCATGCCGAGCGTGCCGAGGAACAGCACGATCATCATCGGGCCGCCGAAGATCGCCTGGCCGAACGAGGTCAGGCCGGTAATCTGGCCGGCCGAATTGGTGACCACCGCGGCGTTGAAGGTCATATATGCCGACACGCCGGTCAATGCGACGCCGGCGGCCATGTAGTTGTAGATCCGGATCATGTAGGCGCGCAGGCCCGCGTCGATCACGGCGGCCTGCTGGCCAATGCCGGTCCGGGCGGCGTAGTTACGGTCGAAATCCGACATCGTCGTTCCCTCTGTTGTCCGGCTTACGGGGCCGGTCCCGTCGGCGCGCCAGCTTTGCCCCTGTCGCGCCGCCTTGGCTTAAATCTAGTGTGTGCTGAGTGTCCGCGCCAGATATGGCTCGATGATGACCTAGCATCCTTTCGGATCGTTAATGATCCAGGCCGCCATTATAGCCGAAAAGGCGGCGGGCTAGAGGAGTGTCCACGCGGCCGAATGTCGCAAAAAGCCTAGAGATTTCTTAAGATTGGTGCGGGCTTTTGGCCGAGCGCCGAAAACGTGCCGGCAAGCCCCAGCCCAACCGTTACCATGAGCGCCCCGAGCGCCGCCACCAGCGCCGGCCATGGCTGCCAGACGAAGGCGAGGTGCATCAGGTTGGCGACGATGAGCCAGCCGGCGAGCGAGCCGGCGATGACGCCAAAGACGGCGGTGGCGGTGCCGAGCAGCAGATATTCGGCGCTGTAGGCGCCGATCAGCCGCATGCGCGTCGCGCCCAGCGTCTTCAGGATCACCGCGTCGTAGACGCGGGCGCGGTGGCCGGCGGCGAGCGCGCCGCCGAGGACCAGCGCGGCGGCGATCAGGGTGATGGCGCTGGCGCCGCGGATCGCCAGCAGCAGGTTGGCCACGATCGCCGCGATCGCCGCGATCGCCTCCTTCACCTGCACCGCCGTCACCATTGGATAAGTCTTCGCGATCGCCCTGATCAGCGCCCCCTCCTCCTCCGCCGTCCCACCATCGGCGAAAGTCAGCGTGGCGAGATGCGTGTGCGGCGCGCCGCGCAAGGCGTTGGGCGAGAACACCATGATGAAATTGATGCTGAGCGTCTGCCAGTCGACGCGGCGCAGGCTGGCGATGCGGGCGGTGATGTTGCGGCCGAGCACGTTGACGGTGACCGGGTCGCCCAGCTTCAGGCCGAGCCCTTCCGCGATACGGCTTTCGAAGGAGACCAGCGGCGGGCCGTCATAATCGGGCTTCCACCATTGCCCGGCGACCAGGCGCGAGCCCTCCGGCACCTCCTTGGCATAGGTGAGGCCGCGGTCGCTTTGCAGCACCCAGCCGGTATCGCGCTTCGGCTTGAGCTTTTCCGCCGGCACGCCATTGGCCGAGACGATGCGCCCGCGCAGCATCGGCACGTCCTCGAGCGTCGCGCCGGGCGCCTGCTTGCGCAGGAAGGCGTCGAAGCGGTCGGCGTCCGCCGATGGGATGTCGAGGAAATAGAACGACGGCGCCTTGGCCGGCATCTCGGCGGTGAAGGTGTGGCGCAGATTGGCGTCGATCTCGATCACCGTGACCAGGAGCGCGATGCCGAGCCCGAGCGAGAGCACGATGGTCGGCGTCAGCGCGCCCGGCCGGTGGATATTGGCGAGCGCCATGCGCAAGCCGGTGGCGCGCGGGCGCGGCGCCAGGCCGGCAAGCCACATCAACAGCGCGGCCACCAGACGCAGCAGCACGAACACCGCCGCCGCGGTCAGCACATAGATGACGGCGACGCGCCGGTCGTAGGCGAGCAGCACGGCCAGCGCGATCAGCGTCAACGCCGCCAATGCGGCGAACGCCATATAGAGCTTGCGCGGCCGGCGCGGCTGCGGCGCCACCACGTCGCGGAACAGCGCGCCGACCGGCACGTCGTGCGCGCGGCCGAGCGGCCAGAGCGTGAAGGCAAGCGCGGTGAGCAGGCCGTAAAAGAGTGCCAGCGCCAAATCGCCCGCATGCAGCGACGGCACGATCGGCAGCGGAATGATCGGCCCCAAAATCCAGGCCACGGCGAAGGGCAGCGCGGCGCCGAGCGCAAGGCCGATGGCGCCGCCGATCAGCGCCAGCAGCAGCACCTGCGTCAGATAGATCGCGAAGACGCGGGCGCCGCTGGCGCCCAGCGCCTTCAAGGTGGCGATCACCTCGCGTCGGCGGTCGAGATGGCTTTTCACCGCATTGCCGACGCCGACTCCGCCGACCAGCAGTGCGGTCAGGCCGACGATGGTGAGGAACTGGGTGAAGCGCTCGACGTCGCGTTCCAGCCGCGGCGTCGCATTGGCGCGGGTGCGGATGTCCCAGCCGGCTTGCGGCAGTTGCGCGCGCGCCTGGTCGGCGACCGTCTGCAAGGCGGCGTCATCGTCGTGGCGCGCTGGCAGCTTCAGCCGGTAATGCCAGCGCACCAGGCTGCCCGGCTGAATGAGGCCGGTGGCGCGCAGGCCGGCGGTGCTCACCATCAGGCGCGGGCCGAAGCCGATGCCGCCGGAAAGCTTATCCGGCTCACTGGCGAGCGCCGCGCGAATGGCGAAGCTGGCACCGCCGATGCTCACGCGCGCGCCCGGCTTGATATTGAGCCGTGCCAGTAGCGTCGGATCGGCCACCGCGCCATAGACGCCGTCGCGCTCGGCGAGCGCCGCGGCAAGTGGGCCCGGCGGATCGAGCGTGACCGTGCCGAACAGCGGGTAAGCGGCATCGACGGCCTTCAATTCGACCAATGCCGCCTGGCCGCCCGCCGTGCGCGCCATGGCGCGCAGCGTGGCGGCGGTCGAGAGCGTGCCGTGGCTTTGCAGGAAGGCGCGCTCGTCCGGTTTGGCCTCGCGCTGGATCAGGTTGAAGTCGAGATCGCCGCCGAGGATGACCTGGCCCTGGCGCGAGAGGCCGTCGGCAAGGCTCGCCGCCAGCGAGCCGACGCCGGCGATCGCCATCACGCCGAGCGCGATGCAGGCGATGAAGACATAGAAGCCGCGCAAGCCCCCGCGCATCTCGCGCAGCGCGAAGCGCAGGGGGAGCCAACGGCTCTCGCCCAAAGCCGATGCTGAATCTCCTTTCAATTCGCGGCCTCGCGATAATCGTTCCCTCCCCCCTTGAGGGGGAGGGACAGGGAGGGGGGTAAGCGGCAAGTGCCGAGCGTGCGGCCTACCCCCCTCCCCAACCCTCCCCCGCAAGGGGGGAGGGAGCAGGCGGAGTACGCTGCGCAGTTGGCATGATTATTTGGACGTAAGGAGAAGCGCTTCACGGCTTTTCCACCCCGTCGATGCGGCCCGAGCGCAGGCGGGCCACGCGAGCACAACGCGCGGCGAGCGCGGCATCATGCGTCACCAGCACCAGCGTGGTGGCGCGCCGCGTCTGCGCGGCGAAGAGGAGATCGATGATCTGCGCGCCGGTGTCCTCATCGAGATTGCCGGTGGGCTCGTCGGCCACCAGGATCGTCGGATCGGCGACAAGCGCCCGCGCGATCGCCACCCGCTGCTGCTCGCCGCCGGACAGCTCCGCCGGATAATGGTTGAGCCGCTCGGCGAGCCCGACGCCGGCAAGCTCGGCGTGCGCCCGCTCCTGCGCGTCGGCACGGCCGGCGAGCTCCAGCGGCACCGCCACGTTTTCCAGTGCGGTCATGGTCGGGATCAGATGGAAGGACTGAAACACAATGCCGACATTGCGGCCGCGGAAGCGTGCCAGCGCGTCTTCGTCGAGCCGGGTCAGGTCTTCGCCGGCGACCGTCACGCTGCCGGTGTCGGGGCGCTCCAGCCCCGCCATCACCATCAGCAGCGTCGATTTGCCCGAGCCGGACGGCCCGACCAGGCCGAATGCCTCACCGCGGCCTATATCAAGGGCGATGTCCTTGAGGATATGGATGCGCCCCGCGCCCTGGCCGAGCGAGAGGTTGACGCCGGCAAGCGCGATGGCCGGTGCGGTCGGCGAAGGAGCTCTCATGCGATTTCCAGGTTCACCACGACGCACATATGGGAAGCGGGCTCGGCTGTTGCAGCGGCGGGTCAGCATGGCATTCCTCGCCGCGCTTTGCGCCCTCCTGATGGCGTCGTGGGCCGCCGCGGTGCAAGCCGCCGCGCCCGTGAAGATCGTGGCTCTCGGCGATTCGCTCACCGCTGGCTACGGCCTGCCGGCGCAGGACGCCTTCCCGGCGCGGCTGCAGGCAGCGCTCAAGGCCAAGGGCGAAGCGGTGAGCGTGGTCAATGCGGGCGTTTCCGGCGATACCGCCTCGGGCGGGCTCGACCGGCTCACCTGGTCGGTGCCGGCGGACACCGATGCGGTGATCCTGGAGCTCGGCGCCAATGACGCGCTGCGCGGTGTCGACCCCAAGGTGACCAAGGCCGCGATCGCCACGATCCTCGGCAAGCTTGCCGCCCGTCATATCCCCGTCCTGCTCGCCGGGATGAAGGCGCCGCGCAACATGGGCGCCGCTTATGCCCGGGACTTCGACGCTATCTACCCGGCGCTTGCCTCGACTCATGCGGTCGTCTTTTATCCGTTTTTCCTCGACGGGGTCGCCGCCGACCCCAAACTCAACCAGCACGACGGCATGCATCCCAACCCGGCCGGCGTCGCGGTGATCGTCCGGCGCATGCTGCCGGCCGTCGAGCAACTGATTGCGCGGGTGCGCGCCGCCCGCGCGCAATGACCGAGACAGCCGATGCCGCGCATCTTCACCGGGATCGAAATCCCGCCCGATATCGGCGCGGCTTTGGCGAGCCTGCGCGGCGGCCTGCCCGGTGCGCGCTGGATCGATCCGGAGAACTATCACCTGACGCTGCGCTTCATCGGCGACGTCGATGACACAACCGCGCGCGAGGTCGCCTCGCTGCTCGGACGCATCAAGCGCGGCGCCTTCGACCTGCATTTCGACGGGGTGATCTCGTTCGGCGGCCGCAAGCCGCGCGCGGTGGTGGCGACGGTGGCGCCGGAGCGAACGTTGCTCGAGGTGCAGGCGGAGCAGGAGCGGCTGATGCAGCGCATCGGGCTTGAGCCGGAGGGCCGCAAATACCTGCCGCATGTGACGCTGGCGCGGTTGCGCGAATCGTCCAGCCGCCAGGTGGCGGAATATCTGGCGGCGCGCGGGCTGTTCCGCACGCCGTCCTTTCCGGTCTCGCGTTTTGTGCTGTTCTCGTCGCGCAATTCGGTCGGCGGCGGGCCTTATGTGGTCGAGGCCGCCTATCCGTTTAACGCTTAGTCATTCCGGGGCGCCGCGAAGCGGCGAACCTGGAATCCAGGGCCCACTCGAAACACTGTTCCGAAATTCTGGATTCCGGGTCCGGCCTTCGGCCGGCCCGGGTGTAAACTTGACCCCGCGCATCCATGACAGACCTCCACGCGTGAAGGTCTTTCGTAAGTCTGTCTGTGCTGGGCTGCTGCATGGATTGCCGGGTCAAGCCCGGCAATGACCAGGAACAATAGGTCGACTCAATCGGAACATGCTCTGGAGCATTTCAGAGTTGAGCCGAATCATTTCGCCCTGGGTCCCCGCTTGCGCGGGGACGAACGGGAAATTGCGCGGTCTAGAGTATTGCTCGAACGGGTCAGACCCGCGCCGCGGCCGGCGGCGCCGCGGGGGCCGGCGTGAACAGGCGATACTGCGCGTCGATCAAGGCATTCGCGAAGCTGGCGCTGTCCGCCACCACCTCCCGCATGACCGACAGCGGCGTCGAATGCGGCGCTTCGACCTCGCCGATCACGGTGTCGAATTCGAACGACAGCTCGGCCTCGAACTTGCGCGCAAGCTGCTGCATGCGCCGGTTTTCCGGCATGCAATTCATGTGCAGTCCGGAGATGCCGCGGTTGCGCGCGGTGAGCAAAGTGCGCTCCAGCAGCACGGTGCCGACGCCGTGGCTCTGCCAGGGCTTCTCGACGCTGAAGGCGGCTTCCGCCTCGTGCGCGAACAGGGTGCCGAGCGGGCGCAGCTCGGCGGCGCCGCGCAGCACGCCGTCGATGAAGAAGCCGTGGACCACCACACCGACGTCGTCGATGGTCGCGGCATGACGGCCGATGAACTCGTCCGATACGCCACCGGAGAAGCGACGCTGCCGGCTGTCCGCATCGAGGCGCAGCAGGTGATCGCGATAGGCATCCGACTCGCCGAACCAGAGTTTGCGAACAAAGCCGCCTTCAGGCAGAGGCTCATGCATTTCCAGGTCTCCAGACCTATCCATTGTTATTGGCCCTGCCCTTGACCCGCGCTTCCCTCTGGCGAATCGGAAAATTTTCCGCACGCCTTGTTTGAGGACCTATGTGCTGCATTGCGAAAGGAAAGCGAATACGGGGAATTCCGCAGAGGGACCAGCCAAGCAAAAAACGCATGGCTAACAGATCGTTAACGCCTCTCGGCGGCCCGCGAGCGGGCCGACCAAAGGGGCAAATTGTTACCGGAATGGGCCGATTGGCGATTTACAGGTGGCTTGGATGTCCCTAGGTGTCGTTTGCCCCGAAACCGGCCGTCATCCCGTCGCTATCGCCCGATTGCCGCCCCCCTAAATTCGCATGACAGAAAGCTTCAGCACGCGCTATGCGGCGCTGGTCGCCGCCGGGAAGATCGAGGCCGACCGCGGCCAGGCGCTGGTGGCGGGGCAACTCGATGCGCTGGAGCGGCGGTTGGCCGAGCACCGGCTCGCCCGCAAGTCCTCGGCGCTGGGCTGGCTGTTCAGCAAGCGCGACCGCGAGAGCGGCCCGGTCAAGGGCCTGTACATCTACGGCGAGGTCGGCCGCGGCAAGACCATGCTGATGGACCTGTTTTTCGCGGCGAGCCCGATCGCGCGCAAACGGCGCGCGCATTTCCACGAATTCATGGCCGACGTGCACGAGCGGGTCCGCATCTTCCGCCACAAGCTCAAGCGCGGCGAGCTCGACGAGCAGGACCCGATCCGGCTCACCGCCGATGCCATCGCCGACGAAACTTGGCTTCTCTGTTTCGACGAATTCCACGTGACCGACATCGCCGACGCGATGATCCTCGGCCGGCTGTTCACCCGGCTGTTCGAATTGGGCGTGGTGCTGGTGGCGACCTCCAACGTGGCGCCCGACGATCTGTATGCCGGCGGCCTCAACCGCGCGCTGTTCGAGCCGTTCATCCGCCTGCTGCAGGCGCGCGCCGAGGTGGTGCGGCTCTCCGCCCGCACGGACTATCGCCTGGAGAAGTTCGAAGGCGTTCCCACCTGGTATGTGCCGGCCGACGAGGACGCCGAGGTCGCGCTCGACATGGCCTGGCAGCGGCTGACCGGTCTGTTGGAGGGCGAGCGCATCGACTTGACGTTGCAGGGCCGCGTGCTGCACGTGCCGCAGGCGGCAATGGGCGTGGCGCGCTTCAACTTTTCCCAGCTCTGCGAGTCCCCGCTCGGCGCCAACGACTATCTGCGGCTGGCGCGCGAATTCCATACCCTGATCGTCGACAATATCCCGGTCATGGACTACGAGCAGCGCAATGCCGCGAAGCGTTTCATCATCCTGATCGACACGCTCTATGACCACAGCGTGAAGCTGATCGCCTCCGCCGTCGCCGAGCCGAGCGAGCTCTATCGCGGCAGCCATGGCTACGAAATGCATGAGTTCAACCGCACCGCCTCGCGGCTGATGGAGATGCGCTCGGACAGCTACCTGGCGCTGCCGCACGGCGCGCGCGGCAGCGACCGCGGCGACACCGGCGGCATCGTCGAAACCTGACGCCGCGTCGGCCGGCAGGTGACGGCTTTTTCATTTGTCAATTTCGCGGCGAAAGCCAATCATTCACGCAGGCATGCACGACAAAGGGGCCGGTCATGGCCGATCCATCGGAGTCCTCGGGCACCACGCCAACCCCGACCGGCGCGGCCGAGCCGTCGAACGGCGACAACCAGGCACGGGCCATCGCCGCACGGGTGCGGCGGGCGCGGCCGACGCGCTTTCGCTGCGTCATCTGCGGCAAGGAAAAGCCGGCGCGCGACGTGACCCAGCTCGACGTGGTGCGGCCGAGCCTCATCGACCGCGTGCGGCAGGATCATCCGGATCTGCCGGCGGAGGGTTACATCTGCTCCGACGATCTCGATCGGTTCCGCTCGCGCTATGTCGCCGAATTGCTCGGCCAGGAACGTGGCGAACTGACCCGGCTCGAACAGGACGTGGTGCAGAGCCTCGCCGATCACGAGACGCTGGCCGAGAACATCGAAGCCGAATACAGCGGCCACCGCACCTTGGGCGAGCGGCTGTCCGATCAGCTTGCGTCCTTCGGCGGCAGTTGGACGTTCATCGCGATCTTTTTCGCGGTGCTGGTCGTCTGGATGGCCTTCAACGTCACGGCGGCGGCGCGCGAGATCTTCGATCCCTATCCTTTTATCCTGCTCAATCTGGTGCTGTCGTGCCTGGCCGCGATCCAGGCGCCGATCATCATGATGAGCCAGAACCGGCAGGAGGCGAAGGACCGGCTGCGCTCGGAGAACGATTTTCGGGTGAACCTGAAGGCGGAGCTGGAGATCAGGCACCTGCATGAAAAGATCGACCACATCCTGACGCGGCAGTGGGAGCGGCTGGCGGAAATCCAGCAGATCCAACTGGAGATCATGCAGGACCCGACGCTCAGGAAGCGGTGAAATTTCCCACGCATTGCATCGGCGCGATTTATTTTCGGATGGCATGCCCCGGCCCCGATCAAGATGACGAGCAGCTCGCATCGCTGCGAGCCGACGGTTGCCTGGAGGGACAAGGCTTTCTATTCAGCAAAGCTGTGCCGGCAAACGAAGTTCAGGACCTTCTTGAGCACCTTTTCCAAAACGAAGTTGGTCGCTTAGTCGATGCGGCCCATGCGCCGAGTCGGTACGGGCAATCGTCCGCAAGCCGCGTCGGGCCGCGCCCCGGACTCTCCGTTGGCCCGCCACTCCGCCCTGGACGTCCTCTGGTATAATGTATACAAAGACCTGACCCGCCTTCCGGCGCAATGCCGGCCTGCCGCCCCGTGCCTTGCCGCAACGCACCAGAGGGGATAGTCCAGCGTCTCGACCGCGCTCCGCGGCGTTCCAGCAATCGAGAGTTTTCCCATGGCGCGAAAGAAAATTGCGTTGATTGGCGCCGGCCAAATCGGCGGCACGCTGGCCCATCTCATCGGCCTCAAACAGCTCGGAGACGTCATCCTGTTCGACGTCGTCGAGGGCATCCCGCAAGGCAAGTCGCTCGACCTCGTCGAGTCCTCGCCGGTCAACCACTTCGATGCCAAGTTTACCGGCACCAACAGCTATGACGCGATCGAAGGCGCCGACGTGTGCATTGTCACCGCCGGCGTGCCGCGCAAGCCCGGCATGAGCCGCGACGACCTGCTCGGCATCAACCTCAAGGTGATGGAGCAGGTGGGCGCCGGCATCAAAAAATACTGCCCCAACGCCTTCGTCATCTGCATCACCAACCCGCTCGACGCCATGGTCTGGGCGCTGCAGAAATATTGCGACCTGCCGCACCAGCGGGTGGTCGGCATGGCCGGCGTGCTCGATTCGGCGCGCTTCCGCTATTTCCTCGCCGACGAGTTCAACGTGTCGGTGGAGGACGTCACCGCCTTCGTGCTCGGCGGCCACGGCGACACCATGGTCCCGCTGATCCGCTATTCGACCGTCGCCGGCATCCCGGTACCGGACCTGGTCAAGATGGGCTGGACCACGCAGGCGCGCGTCGATGAGATCATCAAGCGCACCGCCGGCGGCGGCGGCGAGATCGTCGCCCTGCTCAAGACCGGCTCGGCCTTCTACGCGCCGGCGGCTTCCGCCATTGCCATGGCCGAGAGCTACCTGCTCGACAAGAAGCGCGTGCTGCCCTGCGCCGCCTGGCTCAACGGCGAATACGGCGTCAAGGACATGTATGTCGGCGTGCCGGTGGTGATCGGCGGCAAGGGCGTCGAGCGTATCGTCGAGATCGAGCTCAACGGCGGCGAGCGCGGCATGTTCGAGAAGTCGGCGAGCTCGGTGCAGGGCCTGGTCGAGGCCTGCAAGAAGATCGCGCCGAATCTGGCGTGAAGCTTGTCCCGGATGCGGCGCAGCACATCGTGATGCGCCGCTGATCCGGGAGCGTTCCAGGGGGCGGAAATGTAACGGTCCCGGGTCGGCAGCGCGTCGGTGCGCGCCGCGCTCGCCGGGACAGGTCTGGGGCAGTCGAATGAACATCCACGAATACCAAGCCAAGACGGTGCTGCGCGAATTCGGCGTGCCGGTGCCGCGCGGCGTGCCGGCCTTCAGCGTCGACGAGGCGCTCAAAGGCGCCGAGGACCTGGGCGGCCCGATCTGGGTGGTGAAGGCGCAGATCCACGCCGGCGGGCGGGGCAAGGCGGGCGGCGTCAAAGTCGTCAAATCCATCGACGACGTGAAGAAAGAGGCGACCCGCATCCTCGGCTCGACCCTGGTCACGCACCAGACCGGCCCGCACGGCAAGAAGGTCAACCGGCTCTATATCGAGGAAGGTTCGGCCATCGACCGCGAGTTCTATCTCTCGGCGCTGATCGACCGCGAGACCTCGCGCGTCGCCTTTGTGGTCTCCACCGAGGGCGGCATGGATATCGAGGACGTGGCGCACAAGACGCCGGAGAAGATCCTGACGTTCTCCGTCGATCCGGCGACCGGCATCATGCCGCATCACGGCCGCCGTGTGGCGCGGGCGCTCAAGCTCACCGGCGATCTCGCCAAGCAGGCCGGCGAATTATTGCCCAAGCTCTATGCCGCCTTCACCGGCAAGGACATGAGCCTCCTGGAGATCAACCCGCTGGTGGTGACCAAGGACGGCAAGCTGATCTGCCTCGACGCCAAGGTCGGCTTCGACGACAACGCGCTCTATCGCCACGCCGACGTGGTGGCGCTGCGCGACCTGACCGAAGAGGACGAGAAGGAGGTCGAGGCCTCCAAATACGACCTCAACTACATCTCGCTCGACGGCTCGATCGGCTGCATGGTCAACGGCGCCGGCCTCGCCATGGCGACCATGGACATCATCAAGCTCTACGGCATGACGCCGGCCAACTTCCTCGATGTCGGCGGCGGCGCCACCAAGGAGAAGGTGGCGGCCGCCTTCAAGATCATCACCTCCGATCCCAATGTGAAGGGCATCCTGGTCAACATCTTCGGCGGCATCATGAAGTGCGACGTCATCGCCGAGGGCGTGGTCGCCGCCGTCAAGGAAGTTGGGCTGCAGGTGCCGCTGGTGGTGCGGCTGGAAGGCACCAATGTCGAGCTCGGCAAGAAGATCATCGCCGAGTCCAAGCTCAACGTGACCTCGGCCGACGATCTCGACGACGCCGCGCAGAAGATCGTGAAAGCCGTGAAGGAGGCTGCCTGATGTCGATTCTGATCGACAAGAACACCAAGGTTCTCTGCCAGGGCTTCACCGGCAAGAACGGCACCTTCCATTCGCAGGCTGCCCTCGACTACGGCACCAAGATGGTCGGCGGCACCTCGCCGGGCAAAGGCGGCTCGACGCATCTCACCCTGCCGGTGTTCGACACCGTCGCCGAGGCGCGCGAGCAGACCGGCTGCGACGCCAGCGTCATCTATGTGCCGCCGGCGGGCGCCGCCGACGCCATCTGCGAGGCGATCCAGGCCGAGATCCCCCTCATCGTCTGCATCACCGAAGGCATCCCGGTGATGGACATGGTCAAGGTCAAACGCGCGCTGTCCGGTTCGAAGTCGCGGCTGATCGGGCCGAACTGCCCGGGCGTCATGACCGCCGGTGAATGCAAGATCGGCATCATGCCGGGCAACATCTTCACCCCCGGCACCGTCGGCATAGTCTCCCGCTCCGGCACGCTGACCTACGAAGCCGTATTCCAGACCACCGCCGAGGGGCTCGGCCAGACCACGGCGGTCGGTATCGGCGGCGACCCGGTCAAGGGCACCGAGTTCATCGCCATGCTGGAGATGTTCCTGGCCGATCCCAAGACCGACTCGATCGTCATGATCGGCGAGATCGGCGGCTCGGCCGAGGAGGACGCCGCCCAGTTTCTCAAGGACGAGGCCAAGCGCGGGCGCAAGAAGCCGACGGTCGGCTTCATCGCCGGCCGCACCGCCCCGCCGGGACGCCGCATGGGCCATGCCGGCGCCATCATCTCGGGCGGGAAGGGCGACGCCGAATCCAAGATCGCCGCCATGGAAGCGGCCGGCATCAAGGTGTCGCCCTCGCCGGCGCGGCTGGGCAAGACGCTGGTGGAGTTGCTGCGCGGATAACAGGGGTGCGCCGGCATGCTGCGGCTGCTCTTCCGACTGTTGCCTCTGAGCCTGCGCACCAAGAAGCATCTCAAATATTTCTATTTCAAGGGAATGGCCGCCCTCGGGATCGAAGAGTTCCCGGCATTGAATGGCATCGATCGCAAGATGCGCGCTTACCTGCCCGAGCGCGGTGGCGTCTTCGTCGAGGCCGGTGCCAATGACGGCGTCACGCAATCCAACACTTGGTTTTTCGAAAGCTATCGGGGCTGGACTGGCTTGCTCGTCGAGCCGGTCCCAGCGCTCGCCGAGATGGCCCGGAAGTTTCGGCGGGCACCGGTGGTGAACGCGGCGCTTGGTCCGGCCGACCAGGATGGTGTGCCGGTCACGCTGGTGGAAGACGATCTCGTCACCACCCTCGCGCGCGATGGCAGCGCGGCCCATGGCCGGCGCTTGTCGGCGCCCATGCGGCCCTTGTCCGCGCTGCTCGACGAGCACGGCATCACGTCGGTTGATTTCTTTTCGCTTGACGTCGAGGGCGCCGAGATCGCCGCCCTTCGGGGGCTCGATATGGAGCGCCATGCGCCCAGATACGTCCTGGTAGAAACCGCGAATTTCGAGGATGTGCGCGTTCTGCTCGGCGCTAAATACGACTTCGTCGAAGCCTTGAGCGTGCACGATTATCTGTTTGCCTGCCGCACCGAAACGGGCGAACAGACGCGGTAATCAAGCGCTTGTCTGGCCGCGGGGCTGGGCATCAGCTCAAAATTATGGCGAGGAATCCAGCCGGAAATCGGCTATGACAATTCCATAGAAGGCGCCCAGAAGATCTGAACCTAAATTCAATCTTTGACCCTTCTATAGTCTTGCAGAGGTCATAAATACCGCGGAGAACGCAAAACTGGACGTCCGCTCGGCCGGGGGAGGTGGCGTCTGCAGAGAGCGGGCTGTGGTCCCGCCAGGGGAATTTAGATGTCCCGCCAGGACGCCAATGCCGCTTTCGCCCGCACGTCCTTCCTCTACGGCGGCAACGCCGCCTATATCGAAGACCTCTACGCCCGCTATGAGACCGACCCGAACGCGGTCGACGCCGAATGGGGCGAGTTCTTCAAGAGCCTGAAGGACGAGGCGGCCGACGTCGAAAAAAGCGCGCGCGGCGCCTCCTGGAAACAGCCGAACTGGCCGGTGCGCCCCCAGGGCGAGCTGGTCGCGGCGATCGACGGGCAATGGACGGACGCCGAAAAGCGCATCGGCGAGAAAATCTCCGCCAAGGCGCAGCGCGCCGGCGTCGAGCTCACCGCCGCCGACGTCATGCAGGCGACGCGCGATTCGATCCACGCGCTGATGCTGATCCGCGCCTATCGCATGCGCGGCCATTTCCACGCCAAGCTCGATCCGCTCGGCATCCAGCAGCCGCCGGATGAGGCCGAGCTCGAGCCGCGCTCCTACGGCTTCACCGAAGCCGACATGGACCGCCGAATCTTCCTCGACATGGTGCTCGGGCTCGAATTCTCCACCATGCGCGAGATCCTCGCCATCCTGCGCCGCACCTACTGCCAGACGCTGGGCGTGGAGTTCATGCACATCTCCAACGCGGCGCAAAAGGCGTGGATCCAGGAGCGTATCGAGGGTCGCGACAAGGAGATCAGCTTCACCCGCGAGGGCAAGCGCGCCATCCTCAACAAGCTGGTGGAGGCGGAAGGCTTCGAGAAATTCCTCGACGTCAAATACACCGGCACCAAGCGCTTCGGCCTCGACGGCGGCGAGGCGCTGATTCCGGCGCTCGAGCAGATCATCAAGCGCGGCGGCAATCTCGGCGTGAAGGAGATCGTGCTCGGCATGCCGCACCGCGGCCGCCTCAACGTGCTCACGCAGGTGATGGGCAAGCCGCACCGCGCGCTGTTCCACGAATTCAAGGGCGGCTCGGTAACGCCCGACGAGATCGAGGGCTCCGGCGACGTCAAATATCACCTCGGCGCGTCATCGGATCGCGAGTTCGACGGCAACAAAGTGCATCTCTCGCTCACCGCCAATCCCTCGCATCTGGAGATCGTCGATCCGGTGACGCTCGGCAAGGTGCGCGCCAAGCAGGACCAGCATGGCGCCACGCCGGAAGAGCGCACCATGGTCATGCCGCTGCTGATGCACGGCGACGCCGCTTTCGCCGGCCAAGGCGTGGTGGCGGAATGCTTCGGCCTGTCCGGTCTGAAGGGCTACCGCACCGGCGGCTCGATCCATTTCATCGTCAACAACCAGATCGGCTTCACCACCTATCCGCGCTATTCGCGCTCCTCGCCCTATCCGTCCGACGTCGCCAAGATGATCGAGGCGCTGATCTTCCATGTCAACGGCGACGATCCGGAAGCGGTGGTGTTCGCCGCCAAGGTGGCGACCGAATACCGGCAGACGTTCCAGCAGCCGGTGGTGATCGACATGTTCTGCTATCGCCGCTTCGGTCACAACGAAGGCGACGAGCCGGCTTTCACCCAGCCGGTGATGTACAAGAAGATCCGCGCGCATCCCTCGACGCTGGAAATCTACGGCAAGAAGCTGGTCGCCGAGGGCGTCGTCGCCGAGGGCGACGTCGAGAAGATGCGCGCCGATTGGCGCGCCCGGCTCGACGCCGAATACGAGGCGGCGCAGGGCTATCGGCCGAACAAGGCGGACTGGCTCGACGGCCGCTGGTCGGGCCTGAAGGCCGCGCGCGACGCCGACGATCCGCGCCGCGGCAATACAGGCGTCGATGTCGCCGAACTGCGCGAACTCGGCAGCAAGATCACGCAGGTGCCGCAAGGCTTCCACATCCACCGCACCATCCAGCGCTTCCTCGACCAGCGCGCCAAGGCGATCGAGAGCGGCGAGGGCATCGACTGGGCGACCGCCGAGGCGCTGGCCTTCGGCACGCTGCTCGAGGAAGGCACGCCGGTCCGGCTGTCCGGCCAGGACAGCGAGCGCGGTACCTTCTCGCAGCGCCATTCGGTGCTGTTCGACCAGGAGACCGAGGAGCGCTACACGCCGCTCAACCATCTCGGCGGCGAGCAGGCGCGCTTCGAGGTGCTCAATTCCATGCTGTCGGAAGAGGCGGTGCTCGGCTTCGAATACGGCTATTCGACCGCCGAGCCGAACGCGCTGACGCTGTGGGAGGCGCAGTTCGGCGACTTCGCCAACGGCGCGCAGGTGGTGTTCGACCAGTTCATCTCGTCGGGCGAGCGCAAATGGCTGCGCATGTCGGGTCTGGTCTGCCTCTTGCCGCATGGCTACGAGGGGCAGGGGCCGGAACATTCCTCGGCGCGGCTCGAGCGCTTCCTGCAGATGTGCGCGGAAGACAATATGCAGGTCGCCAACTGCACGACGCCGGCCAATTATTTCCACATCCTGCGCCGGCAGTTGAAGCGCGAGATCCGCAAGCCGCTGATCCTGATGACGCCGAAGAGCCTGCTGCGCCACAAGCGCGCGGTGTCGCGGCTGGAGCACATGGGCGCCGGCACGACGTTCCACCGCCTCTTGTGGGACGACGCGCAGGACCTGCCGAACCAGCAAATCAAGCTCGTCCCCGATGACAAGATCCGCCGCGTGATCATGTGCTCGGGCAAGGTCTATTACGATCTCTACGAGGAGCGCGAGAAGCGCGGCATCGACGACATCTATATCTTGCGCGTCGAGCAGCTCTATCCGTTCCCCTCCAAATCGCTGGTCACCGAGCTCTCGCGCTTCAAGGATGCGGAGATGGTGTGGTGCCAGGAGGAGCCGCGCAACCAGGGCGCCTGGTTCTTCGTCGAAGTGTTCCTGCAATGGGTGCTCAACCAGATCGATGCCAAGCATCGCCGCCTGCACTATGCCGGCCGCCCCGCTTCCGCGGCGACCGCCACCGGGCTGATGTCGAAGCATCTCGCGCAGCTCAAGCAGTTGCTGGAGGAAGCGCTGGGATAATGACGGCTGTCGTCCCCGCGCCAGCGGGGACCCAGTCACCACCGAACGTGCGATATCGCAAAGATCGTCGTGACTGGATCATCCGCTTTCGCGGATGATGACCGCGGAGAAAGATTGAACGGAATTGACCATGACAGATATCCGCGTTCCTACCCTCGGCGAATCGGTCACCGAAGCGACCGTCGGCAAGTGGTTCAAGCAGGCGGGCGATGCCGTGGCGGTGGACGAGCCGCTGGTCGAACTGGAGACCGACAAGGTCACGCTGGAAGTGCCGGCGCCGGCGGCCGGCGTGCTCTCCGAGATCGCGGTCAAGGACGGCGAGACGGTCGGGGTCGGCGCGCTGCTCGGTCAGATCAGCGATAGCGCCGCCGCCAAGGCGACCAAGTCGGGGCTCTCCGCCGGCGTCGCCACCGGCCGGCCCGACACCAAGACCGCCGGCACAACGCCGATCAACGCGGCGGAGGAAGAGCCGCGGCCCAAGCCCGAGACGCAGCGTGCGGCCGGCGGCACGTCGATGCCGATGCCGCCCTCGGTGCGCAAGATGGCGGCGGAAAGCGGCGTCGACGCCGGCACGGTTGCCGGCACCGGCGTGCGCGGCCAGGTCACCAAGGGCGACATGATGGCGGCGATCGAGCGCGCCGCGGCGCAGCCCACGCCGGTGCCGACTCAGGCGCCGGCCCAGATGCGCGCGCCGTCACCGGCCGACGATGCCGCGCGCGAGGAGCGCGTGCACATGACGCGGCTGCGCCAGACCATCGCGCGCCGCCTCAAGGACGCGCAGAACACCGCCGCCATGCTCACGACCTTCAACGAGGTCGACATGAGCGCGGTGATGTCGCTGCGCAACCAGTACAAAGAGCTGTTCGAGAAGAAGCACGGCGTGAAGCTCGGCTTCATGGGCTTCTTCGTGACGCGCCTGCATCCAGGCGCTGAAGGAAATCCCGGCGGTCAATGCCGAAATCGACGGCACCGACATCGTCTACAAGAACTATTATCACATCGGCGTCGCCGTCGGCACCGACAAGGGCCTAGTGGTGCCGGTGGTGCGCGATGCCGATGCCATGGGGCTTGCGGCAATCGAGAAAACCATTTCCGAACTCGGCAAGCGCGCGCGCGACGGCTCGCTCAAGATCGAGGAAATGCAGGGCGGCACCTTCACCATCTCCAACGGCGGCGTCTACGGCTCGCTGATGTCGACGCCGATCCTCAACGCGCCGCAGTCCGGCATTCTCGGCATGCACAAGATCCAGGAGCGGCCGGTGGTGGTCGGCGGCAAGATCGAGGCGCGGCCGATGATGTACCTGGCGCTGTCCTACGACCACCGCATCGTCGACGGGCAGCAGGCCGTCACCTTCCTGGTCCGGGTGAAGGAATGCCTGGAGGATCCGGCGCGGATGGTGCTGGATCTGTGATAGACTGGAGACATGCCCAGGGTCGCGATCGTCGATGGCGTGAGAATTCGATTTTACGCCGGTGAGCACCCTCCGGCGCACTTTCATGCGGCGTATGCGGAGTTTACGGCGCAGATTGCAATCGATGATTTGTCGGTGCTGAAAGGAAGTTTGCCGCCGGCGAAATTGGCAACGGTGCGAGCTTGGGCAAAGACGAGGCGTGATGTGCTGAAGCGGACTTGGGATGTTACCATCGCACAGGGAAAGCCGGAGAAGATCAAATGAGCGAAATCCCTCGCATTCTCTCCGCGGAGCCAATCGTACACGGCGTCCTAAAGCTGATTTGGAATGACGGTTACGAAGGGATTGTGGACCTGCGTGGCATCATTGCCAGAGGCAAGATCTTTACGCCGTTGAGCAATCCCGAGTACTTCAAACGCGTTCGCGTGAGTGATTACGGCCATTCGATCTACTGGGGCGAGCCCGATGATGAAGATGTCGATTTCGGCGCCGATCGCCTGCGGCAGATTTCAGAGCAACAGGCAGAACTGCTCGCGCACGCAAAATGAGGTCATTCCATGCTTACCCATGACCACCGCATCGTCGACGGCCAGCAGGCGGTGACGTTCCTGGTGCGGGTGAAGGAATGCCTGGAGGACCCGGCGCGGATGGTGCTGGATTTGTGATTCTCATGCGTCATGGCCGGGCTTGCCCCGGCCATCCACGTCTTGCTTTCTGTCAGTCAAGGCGGCATGGATGCCCGGCACAAGGCCGGGCATGACGGTGCAAAGGTGATTGCCATGGCTCAATACGACCTCATCGTCATCGGCACCGGCCCCGGCGGCTATGTCTGCGCCATCCGCGCCGCGCAGCTCGGGCTCAAGACCGCGGTGGTGGAAAAGCGCGCCACGTTCGGCGGCACCTGCCTCAATGTCGGCTGCATCCCGTCGAAGGCGCTGCTGCATGCCTCCGAATTGTATGAAGAAGCCGGCCACGGCTTCGGCAAGATGGGCATCGGCGTTGCGCCCAAGCTCGATCTCAAAGGCATGATGGCGTTCAAGGACCAGGGCGTCGACGGCAACGTCAAGGGCGTCGACTTCCTGCTCAAGAAGAACAAGATCGACGCCTTTCACGGCGTCGCGCGCATCGCGTCTCCCGGCAAGGTCGAGGTGAAAAGCACCGACGGCAAGACGCAGGTGCTGGAGACCAAGTCGATCGTCATCGCCACCGGCTCCGACGTCGCGCGGCTCAAGGGCATCGATATCGACGAAAAGCGCATCGTCTCCTCGACCGGCGCGCTGTCGCTGCCGGAAGTGCCCAAGCATCTCTTGGTGGTCGGCGCCGGCGTGATCGGCCTCGAGCTCGGCTCGGTCTGGCGGCGGCTCGGCGCCGAGGTCACCGTGGTCGAGTTCCTCGATGGCGTGCTGCCCGGCATGGACGGCGAGGTGCGCAAACAGGCGCAGCGGCTGTTCGAGAAGCAGGGCATGACATTCAAACTGTCGTCGAAGGTCACGGCGGTCGACCAATCCGGCCCGCGTCTCAAGGTCAGCGTCGAGCCGGCCAAGGGCGGTACCGCCGAAGCGATCGAGGCCGACGTCGTTCTCGTTGCCATCGGCCGCGTACCCTACACGGACGGGCTCGGGCTCGACGAGGTCGGCGTCAAACGCGACGAGCGCGGCCGCGTCGTGGTCGATCATTATTACGCCACCAATGTTCCCGGCATCTGGGCGATCGGCGACGTGATCGCGGGGCCGATGCTGGCGCACAAGGCCGAGGACGAGGGCGTGGCGGTCGCGGAAATCCTGGTGGGGCAGGCGGGGCACGTGAACTACGACGCCATCCCCAACGTCGTCTACACCTATCCAGAGATCGCCACCGTCGGCAAAAGCGAGGAAGAGCTGAAGGCGGCGGGCGTCGCCTACAACGTCGGCAAGTTTCCGATGACCGCCAACGGCCGCGCCAAGGTCAACATGACCACCGAGGGCTTCGTGAAGATCCTGGCGGATGCCAAGACCGACCGCGTGCTCGGCGTGCATTTCGTCTGCGCCGACGCCGGCAACATGATCGCGGAAGCGGTACTGGCGATGGAGTTCGGCGCCGCCGCGGAAGACATCGCGCGCACCTGTCACGCGCATCCGACGCTGCCCGAGGCGGTAAAGGAAGCCGCCCTGGCGGTGGCCAAGCGCGCGATTCATATGTAATCGACGCGCCGCAACCCATTCCGCGTCCTGCCCGGCATTGACGGCGGAGGGTCGACGGGCCCGGCCACAATTGCGACGCCATTGGTCGTGCTATGATGCGCCAATGCGCCGCTGGCTTCGCCCGTTCTGGGTCGTCCTCGCCCTGCTGTTCCTGCTGGAGGCGTGGCTCTGGGATCACCTTGAGCCGGTGGTCGCGCGCGTCGTCGATCTCGTCCCCTGGCGCCGGCTCAAGAGCGCGATCAAGCGCGGCATCGAAAACCTGCCGCCGTGGGCGGCGCTCGGCGTCTTCATCGTACCTTTCATCGTGCTGCTGCCGTTGAAATTCCTCGAGGTCTTATTCCTGGCCAAGCGTCAGTGGCTGGCGGCCGGCCTGGTGCTGGTGGTGGCGAAGCTGCTCGGCCTCGGCGTCACCGCCTTCGTGTTCGACGCCACGCGCGACAAGCTCCTGCAGATGGCCTGGTTCGCGCGCATGTATGGCTGGGTCATATGGGCGCGCGGCCGGGCGCACGAAATGACCGCGCCGGTGCGCGAGCGGCTGCGCCGGCTCGCCTGGCTGCTCAAGCCGCAGCGCGCCGGCCGCTTCCTGCGCCGGCTCATGCGCCTGCGGCGCCGCGCTTATCGCGGCGCCTAGCGGCCCCCGCTTGCGGGGGCGCGGAATAGCTCAGAACAAATGCACGGCGTGCGGCGCCCACAGGCCGATGCCGGTGAAGGCGAGACCGGCGACGCCGATGAGGCCGGCGAGCCAGCCGAGCATCGCCATAGCGGTGATCACCTCGGCCGAGGCGAGCACGATGCCGATCTGGAAAGCCGCCGAGGCCACCTCGAACTGGTGATAGCGCGCGAGCGCGAGGTCGCGCTTGTGCTCGGTGACCTGCGCCTTGGCCATGAGCTGCTTGCGGCCCTCGCCGCTCTTGGGATCGTCGTCATAGCGCGTGGCGGTGTCGAGCCAGTCCTTGGCGGTCTTGGCCAGCCGCGCCTTGGCGGCGGGATCGGTGGCGCGCTCGACCTCGATCTTCATCTGCTCGGCGCCGGCGCGCAGGATGGTGCCGCGGATGTGCTTGGCCTGGTAGAAGGCCCAGATGTCGTTGGCGGCGACGGTGTCGCTCAGCGCGGTGGTCTGCGCGTTCTTGCCGAGCGTTTCCGACAGCGCCAGGAACAGCGCCAGCACCGAGATCAGCAGCGCGATCTTCTTGTTGGCTTGCGAGGCGTGCTGGGCATGCTCGGCATGTTCGAGGTTTTCGTGCGCGCTCATGGGGCTCTCCGCGGGGCAGGGCGCGGCACATGATAGCAAAGCGCGTCGGCGCGCAAGAGCCATCGTTGTCATTCCGGGGTGCGGACGCTCGTCCGCGATCCCGGAATCCAGAGCTTCAAGCGCGGAGATTATTGCCCTGGGTTCCGGGCCCGGCGCTGACGCGCCGTTCCGGAACGACGTCAGGCCCGCGGGTGCGTGCTCGCATAAACGTCGAGTAAACGTTCGGCATCGACCGCGGTATAGACCTGCGTGGTCGACAGCGAGGCATGGCCGAGCAGTTCCTGGATGGCGCGCAGGTCGCCGCCGCGGGCCAGCAGGTGCGTGGCGAAGGAATGGCGCAACGCGTGCGGGGTGGCGCTGTCGGGCAGGCCGAGCGCGCCGCGCAACCGCGCCATTGCGAGTTGCACGATGCGCGGCGACAGCGGTCCACCGCGGGCGCCGACGAACAGCGGTCCGTCCGGCGCCAGGGCGAACGGGCAGAGCGCGACATAGTCGGCGATGAGTTTTCCGACCTGCGGCAGCAACGGCACCATGCGCGCCTTGTTGCCCTTGCCGGTGACGGTGAGCGCGTCGGGCGTGCCGGCCACCTGCTTGCAGGTGAGGCCGAGCGCTTCGGAGATGCGCAGGCCGGCGCCATAGAGCAAAGCGAGGACGGCGGCGTCGCGCGCCAAGAGCCAGGGTTCCCCGCCGGCATGCGGGTCGGTCTCGGTCATGCGCCGGGCGGCGCTGACGGAGAGCGGCTTGGGCAGCGTCCGCGCCAGCTTGGGCGTGCGCACGGCGGCGAGCGCCGCCATCTTGCCCTTGCCGTTGCGCTCGAGATAGCGCGCGAACGAACGCGCCCCGGCGAGACCGCGCATCAGCGAGCGGCTGCCGATGCCGGACGCGCGTCGCGCCGCCATGAAGGCGCGGATGTCGGCCGGCGTGAGCTTGGCGAGTTGTTTCAGATTAGGCGCACCGCCCAGATGCTCGGCGAGAAAGCCGAGGAACTGGGCCACGTCGCGTTGATAGGCCTCCAGCGTCTTGCCCGACATGCGCTTCTCGGCGCCGAGATAGCTGAGCCAGCGCGCGATTTCGGCGGCGACGTCCGATGCAATTGCGCTTGCCATAACTATTTTCTGTCGTCCCCGCGAAAGCGGGGACCCAGTAACCCCTGTTTATCCGTATCACTTGCACCGGGGTTCCTGGGTCCCGGCTCGCGGCCGCTGCGCGGCCTTGGCCGGGACGACAGTAAGAGCGCTTCCTTCACCCTTCCTTAACCGCGCGGAATCGGCCAGCCTTCCCTTATGAGCATGCGTGTCGTCGATGTCCTGGTGCCGGTGGCGCTCGACCAGGCCTATTCCTACCGGGTGCCGGCCGGGCTCGACGTGGCGCCCGGCGACCTCGTGGCGGTGCCGCTCGGCCCGCGCGAGACGCTGGGCGTGGTGTGGGCGGAAAATCCCAATCCGAACCCGCGCCTGCACAACCGGCTCAAGGACATCGACGAGAAGCTCGATATCCCGCCGCTCAAGCCGGAGCTGCGCCAGTTTGTCGACTGGGTCTCCAGCTATACGCTCGCCGCGCGCGGCATGGTGCTGCGCATGGCCTTGCGCATGGGCGAGCATCTCGGCCCGGCACGCGAGCGCGTCGGCGTGCGCCTGGTCGGGCCCGCTCCCGCGCGCATGACGATGGCGCGGGCGCGCGTGCTGAACCTGTTCCGTGACGGGCTCACGCGCGCCAAGGGCGATGCCGCGCGCGATGCAGGCGTCTCCGCCGGCGTGATCGACGGGCTGATCGACGAAGGCACGCTGGAGACGGTGGTGCTGCCGCCGGAGAAGGTGGCGCGGGCGCCCGATCCGGATTTCGCCACGCCCGACTTCGCGCTCGGCCAGCTCGCCGCCGCCGACGCGCTGCGCACCACGGTGGCTCAAGGCGGTTATACGGTGACGCTGCTCGACGGCGTCACCGGCTCCGGCAAGACGGAAGTCTATTTCGAGGCGGTGGCGGAGAACATCCGGCGCGGGCACCAGACCCTGATCCTGATGCCGGAGATCGCGCTCACCGCGCAGTTCCTCGATCGTTTCTCGGGGCGCTTTGGCGTGCGCCCGACGGAATGGCATTCGCAACTCACGCCGCGCCTGCGCCAGCGGACCTGGGCGCAGGTCGGCGGCAACGAGGTGCCGGTGGTGGTCGGGGCGCGCTCGGCGCTGTTCCTGCCTTACGCCGATCTCGGCCTGATCATCGTCGACGAGGAGCACGACCCCGCCTACAAACAGGAGGACGGCGCCCATTACAATGCGCGCGACATGGCGGTGGTGCGCGGGAGTATCGCCAAGATTCCGGTGGTGTTGGCCTCGGCCACGCCCTCGGTCGAGTCGGAAGTCAATGCGCGGCGCGGGCGCTACCGCCATCTGCATTTGCCGGAGCGTTTCGGCGGCGCGTCTCTGCCCATGGTGGAGCCGATCGATCTCAGGCGCGAAGGGCCGCCGCGCGGCCGCTTCATCGCCCCGCGTCTCGCCGAGGCGGTGCAGATGACGCTGGAACGCAAGGAACAGGCACTGCTGTTCCTCAACCGGCGCGGCTATGCGCCGCTCACATTATGCCGCGCCTGCGGCTTCCGCCTGCAATGCCCGAATTGCGACGCCTGGCTGGTCGATCATCGTTTCCGCAAGCGGCTGGTCTGCCATCACTGCGGCTTCTCCATGCCGCCGCCGGCGGAATGTCCGAACTGCCACGCCACCGAAAGCTTCGCCGCGGTCGGCCCCGGCGTCGAGCGGCTGGAGCAGGAGGCGGCGGAGCTGTTTCCCGAGGCGCGCATCCTGGTGCTGTCGAGCGATCTCGTCGAATCGGTCGACCGCCTGCGCAGCGAGCTCGACGACGTGGCGCAAGGGCGATTCGACCTGGTCATCGGTACGCAATTGGTGGCGAAGGGCCATCACTTCCCCAAGCTCAATCTGGTCGGCATCGTCGACGCCGACTTGGGGCTCGGCAATGGCGACCCGCGCGCCGCCGAGCGCACGTTTCAGCTCCTGCATCAGGTGGTCGGACGCGCCGGGCGCGAAGAGGGGCGCGGCGTCGGCTACTTGCAGACGCATCAGCCCGAGCATCCGGTGATGCGCGCGCTCATCTCCGGCGACCGCGAGGCCTTCTACAAGAGCGAGATCGAGCAGCGCGAAAAAGCGGGCTATCCGCCGTTCGGCCGCCTCGCTAGCCTCGTCATCACCGCTAATGAACGGCACGGCGCGGAAGCTTACGGCCGCACGCTGGTCTCGCACGCGCCCAAACTCGAGGATGTGCGCATTCTCGGGCCGGCCGAAGCGCCGATCGCGGTGGTGCGCGGCCGGCATCGTTTCCGCCTGCTGGTGAAATCGCCGCGCGGCTTCGATCTGTCGGCCTATCTGCGCGAATGGCTCGGCAAGGCGCCGAAGCCCAAGGGCAATGTGCGGCTCGAAGTCGACGTCGACCCGATGAGTTTTTTCTAGGATCCTTGCTGTATCGCGTTTCCGGACGGCGGGCCGGTTTCCGCTTCGCCTGGAAACGCTCTAGCGCCATCGTTTCGCCATCTGCCGCGACGATAATGTTGCCATGTCGCATTCAACCGGCATCCGGGCCGCTTAGGGCCCCTTTCTCCCACATCGACCGGCATCGCGTGCGCGCGTCTGCGCGCGCGGTCGTTCGCGGCGGTCGCACCCGCGGCCGCCGGGCTCAAGCCTGGGAGAAAGGACGTGCAATCACATGACCATAGGCGGTCGCACCGCCCGCAATTGTCGCCGGAAGAACTGGCGGCGAGGCATGAACTCGCTTTGCGTTGGCGCGCGGAATGGCGGGCCGAGTTCGCGGACCGTAAGACCGGACTGAACGGTCAGCCCGCTGCATCGCCGGCACCGCGGCCAGCGACGCAGCCAGAAAAGCCGTCGGCCAAGTTCGCCGCCGGCATCGCCCGCGCCGAGTTCGGCCGGTTTTACTGGAAGGCGCCGGCGAAAGATCGGACCGCAAACCGGCGCAGATGAGCACGTCCACTTGTCGTTGCCGGGCTTGACCCGGCCATCCATCTTTTTTTTCGCACGATGGATCACCGGGTCACGGCGCCGTCGGCGCCGCCCCGGTGACGACGGTATCACTCCGGCAATTCGTCGTGCTTGACGTTCGGCTGCAGCAGCACGCAGGCCGCCGCGGAAAAGATCAGCGCAAAGCCGATGATGTCGGTGAGGTCGGGCCGCTCGCCGACGAGCCAGGCCGAGCCGATGACGCCGACCACCGGCACCAGCAACAGGCCGAGCGACGCGGTCATTGCCGGCAGCCGCTCGACCACGACGAACCAGAGGAAATAGATGAAGCCCATGCCGATGACGCCGTTGTAGCCGATCCAGGCCAGCACATGCGGCGGCAGCGGCCATTCATGCGGCACGCCCTCGAACCACAGCATGCCGGCGACCAGCATCACCCAGCCGAACACCAGTTGCCATGCGGCAACCGCCAGCACCGGCGTGCGCAACCGCGCCCATTTTACATAGATGGTTCCGATCGCCCAGGTCCAGGCGCAGATCAGCGCCAGCAAGGCGCCGAGGGGCAGGCCGCTGCGCGCCAGCGGCAAGATCAGGATGGTGAGGCCGGCGATGCAGAGCACGAGGGCCACGACCTTGATCGCGTTGAGGCGCTCCTTGAGCACCAGGCGCGCCAAGAGCACCGACCAGATCGGCATGGAATAGGCGATGACGATGGCGCGGGAGGTCGTGCCGTAGACCTGCGCATAGGCGGAGCAGGCGTTGAAGATGGCGACATTGATGAAGCCGGCGATGACGATCTTCAGCCGCTCGCCCGAGAGCACGCGCATGGGCACGCGGGCGATCGGGGCGATGACGAACAACGTCAAGGCGCCGAGGCCGATGCCGACCGTTCGCATCGTCCAGGGCGGCAGCGCCGACAAGATGATGCGAGCGGCGACCCAGTTGAAGCCCCAGCCCAGGCCGATGACCAGCACCAGCAGCTTGGCGCCGGCCGCGGCGTCGTGCGGCGCGGGCGTCTTCACTCCGGCATCTCCTCATGCGTGACGTCCGGCTGCAGCAGCACGCAGGCCGCCGCGGCGAAGATCAGCGCGAAGCCGGCGATGTCGTTTATGGACGGCCGCTCGCCGAGGATGATGGTCGAGGCGATGACCGCCAGCACCGGCGTCATCAGCGAGCCGATGGAGGCGGTGATCGCCGGCAGCTTGTGCACGATCGACCACCAGAGGAAATGCGCGACGCCGACGCCGAACACGCCAACGAAGAGCACCGCCAGCAACGGCACGGCATGCAGCGGCCACAGGCGCGGATAGCCGTCGAAAAAGAAGGTGCCGGCGGTGATAAAGATCATGCCGAACAGCAATTGCCAGGCCGCGTTGACCATCGGCTCGACCGTCAGCTTGCTGCCCTTGATGACGACGGTGGCGGCGGCCCAGACCAGCGCGCAGCCGAGCGAATACCAGACGGTCGGTGGCAGCCCGCCGGCGGACAGGAGCGGGGAGATCAGGATCGACAGCCCGCTGACGCAGAGCGTCAGCGCCACAAGCCGGATGGGCGTCAGCCGTTCGCCCAGAAACAGGCGGCTGAGGATGGAGGACCAGATCGGCATCGAATAGGTGATGATGACGACGCGGCTGGTCGCGCCGCCAAGCTGCGCGAAGGCCGAGAACACCTGAAACAGCACCACGTTGAAGAAGCCGGCCACCATGATCGGCAGCCGCTCGCCGCGCGGCAGGCGCAGGTCGTAGCCGCTCGCCCAGGCGGCGACGAACAGGATGGCGCAGCCGATGCCGGCGCCGGCGAAGCGCAGGCTCCACGGCGGCACCTCGCGCAAGGCGATGGCGGCGGCGATCCAGTTGCAGCCCCAGGCAAGGGCGAGCAGCACGACCAGCAGCCTGGCCGTGCCGGCGATCTTGTCCCGGCGTTCCGCGTAGAGCATTCCCTTGCGCCCCGGCTGGCGTCTTTTTCGAAAGTTCCGGCCGCCGCAGGAGCGTTCGACCGCGCGGCCCGCCACGCTATAGCGGGCGCGGCGGCCTGGCGAGGGATAGCTGGGATGCAGTTTTCAGGGGCGACTGTCATTCCGGGCCGCGGCTGAAAGCCGCGAACCCGGAATCCAGGATGATCCGACAAACCGCTGCGCTTGGCTCTGGATTCCGGCCCCGCCCCGCGGGCGGCTCCGCAATGACGACCCGCGCCTTGTTGCACCGCCGTTTGCCCTGTGTTAGCTAGCGCCTCGATTTCAAGGGGGTTTCCGCGGGCTTCCGCGACGTCCCCTGGAATCGGAATTCCCTCTTGAATTCCAAGCATTTGCGCTGTCCACCCGCGACGGCGCCGGTCCTGTGAGTGAAGGCAGCCAAAGAGCGTCCCTGTGGCAGGCGAAGACCCCCATACCTCCGGCATGGCCGGCCGTTACGCCAATGCCCTGTTCGAGCTTGCGCGCGAGAACAAGGCCACCGATACGGTCAAGGCCGATCTCGATCAATTCGACGCCCTGATCGGCGAGAGCCGCGATCTCGAGCGGCTGGTGCGCAGTCCGGTGTTCGGCGCCGACGAGCAGCTCAAGGCGCTCTCGGCCATTCTCGACAAGGCGGGCATTGGCGGGCTTGCCGCCAATTTCCTGCGTGTCGTCACCACCAACCGCCGGCTGTTCGCGGTGCGCGACATGATCCGTGGCTATCGCGCGCTGGTCGCCCACATGAAGGGTGAGGTCACCGCGCAGGTGACGGTGGCCGAAACGCTCAACGACAAGAATCTCGACGCGCTGAAAGGCGCGCTCAAATCGGTGACCGGTGGCCGCGAGATCGACCTCGACGTCAAGGTCGATCCGGCCATTATCGGCGGGCTGATCGTCAAGGTCGGCAGCCGCATGGTCGACAGTTCGCTCCGCACCAAGCTCAATGCGATCAAGTTCGCGATGAAAGAGGCACGCTGATGGATATCCGCGCCGCAGAAATTTCCGCCATCCTGAAAGAGCAGATCCAGAACTTCGGCCAGGAAGCCGAGGTCTCGGAAGTCGGCCAGGTGCTTTCGGTCGGCGACGGCATCGCCCGCGTCTACGGTCTCGACAATGTGCAGGCCGGCGAGATGGTCGAGTTCGAGAACGGCGTGCGCGGCATGGCGCTCAACCTCGAAATCGACAATGTCGGCATCGTGATCTTCGGCAACGACCGCGAGATCAAGGAAGGCCAGACGGTCAAGCGCACCGGCGCCATCGTCGACGTGCCGGTCGGCAAGGGCCTGCTCGGCCGCGTGGTGGACGCGCTCGGCAATCCGATCGACGGCAAGGGCCCGATCCAGGCGGACGAGCGCAAGCGCGTCGACGTCAAGGCGCCCGGCATCATTCCGCGCAAATCGGTGCACGAGCCGATGGCCACCGGCCTCAAGGCGGTCGACGCGCTGATCCCGATCGGCCGCGGCCAGCGCGAACTGATCATCGGCGACCGTCAGACCGGCAAGTCGGCGATCATTCTCGACACCATCCTCAACCAGAAGCCGCTCAACGCCCAGCCCGACGAGAAGATCAAGCTCTACTGCGTCTATGTCGCGGTCGGCCAGAAGCGCTCCACCGTCGCCCAGTTCGTCAAGGTGCTGGAGGAGCAGGGCGCGCTGGAATATTCCGTCGTCGTCGCCGCCACCGCTTCCGACCCGGCGCCGATGCAGTTTCTGGCGCCGTTTTCCGGCTGCACCATGGGCGAATACTTCCGCGACAACGGCATGCACGCGATGATCGCCTATGACGACCTGTCCAAGCAGGCGGTCGCCTATCGCCAGATGTCGCTCTTGCTGCGCCGCCCGCCGGGCCGCGAAGCCTATCCGGGCGACGTGTTCTATCTGCATTCGCGCCTGCTCGAGCGCGCCGCCAAGATGAACGACGACAACGGGTCCGGCTCCTTGACCGCGCTGCCGGTGGTGGAGACGCAGGCCAACGACGTCTCCGCTTATATCCCTACCAACGTGATCTCGATCACCGACGGCCAGATCTTCCTGGAGACCGATTTGTTCTATCAGGGCATCCGCCCGGCGGTGAACGTCGGCCTCTCGGTGTCGCGCGTCGGCTCCGCGGCGCAGACTAAGGCGATGAAGAAGGTCGCCGGCAAGATCAAGGGCGAGCTCGCGCAATACCGCGAGATGGCCGCCTTCGCGCAATTCGGTTCGGACCTGGACGCCACCACACAGCGACTGCTGGCGCGCGGCTCGCGCCTGACCGAGCTGCTCAAGCAGCCGCAGTTCTCGCCGCTGAAGATGGAGGAACAGGTCTGCGTGATCTGGGCCGGCACCAACGGCTATCTCGACAAGTTCGATGTGTCGCGCGTGCGCGATTTCGAGGCCGGGCTTTTGTCGCTGCTGCGCAGCCAGCACGCCGACCTGCTCTCCTCGATCGCCAAGAGCGGCGACCTGTCGAAAGACGACGAAGCCAAGCTCAAGGACGTGGTCGAAGGCTACGCCAAGACGTTTGCTTGATTTGAAGCGGGTCATGGCCGGGCTCGTCCCGGCCGAGGGATAGAAAAGAGCGAGACGGCTAAGGGCGACTGAGAGAAAATGGCCTCCCTCAAAGATATGCGCGTGCGCATCGCCGCCACCAAGGCGACGCAGAAGATCACCAAGGCCATGCAGATGGTGGCGGCCTCCAAGCTGCGCCGTGCGCAGGCCGCGGCGGAGGCCGCGCGCCCCTATGCCGAACGCATGGGCAAGGTGCTCGGCTCGATCGCCGCCGCGGTGAAGGGCAGCGATGCGGCGCCCAAGCTGCTCGCCGGCACCGGCAGCGACGCCGTGCATCTCTTGGTCGTCTGCACCGCCGAGCGCGGACTGTGCGGGCCGTTCAACTCCTCGATCGTGCGCCTTGCGCGCGAGCGGGCGAACGCGCTCGCCGCCGCGGGCAAGCAGGTCAAGATTCTCTGCGTCGGCCGCAAGGGCGCCGACCAGCTCCGCCGCCAATACGGCAAGCAGATCATCGAGACCGTCGAGCTGCGCGGCGTCAAGCAGCTCGGCTTCGAGCACGCCGACATGATCGCCAAGAAGGTGGTGGCGCTGTTCGAGCAGGGCGCCTTCGACGTCGCCACGCTGTTCTTCTCGCGCTTCAAGTCGGTGATCGCGCAGGTCCCGACGGCGCAGCAGATCATCCCGCCGGTGTTCGAGGCGACGGAGCAGAACGGCGCCGCCGCGGCTTACGAATACGAGCCGGAGGAGGAGGAAATCCTCGACGATCTGCTGCCGCGCAATCTGTCGGTGCAGGTGTTCCGCGCGCTCCTGGAGAACGCCGCCTCCGAGCAGGGCGCGCGCATGACCGCCATGGACAATGCCACCCGCAATGCCGGCGAGATGATCCGCAAGCAGACGCTCACCTATAACCGCACCCGCCAGGCAATGATCACCAAGGAGCTGATCGAGATCATCTCCGGCGCCGAGGCGCTGTAATCGCTTAACGAGGACGATATGGCCACACCCAACGCAGTCGGAAAAATCACCCAGGTCATCGGCGCCGTCGTCGACGTGCAGTTCGAAGATCACCTGCCGGCGATTTTGAACGCGCTCGAGACCAATAACGGCGGCAACCGCCTGGTGCTGGAAGTCGCCCAGCATCTCGGCAAGTCGACGGTGCGCACCGTCGCCATGGATTCCACCGAAGGCCTGGTGCGCGGCCACGAGGTCACCGATACCGGCCTGCCGATCGCGGTGCCGGTCGGGCCCGAATTGCTCGGCCGCATCATCAACGTCATCGGCGACCCGGTCGACGAGGCGGGGCCGGTGAATGCCACCGACAAGCGCGCCATCCACCAGGAAGCGCCATCCTATGTCGAACAATCGACCGAGGCGCAGATCCTGGTCACCGGCATCAAGGTGGTGGATCTGCTGGCGCCCTACGCCAAGGGCGGCAAGATCGGCCTGTTCGGCGGCGCCGGCGTCGGCAAGACCGTGCTGATCATGGAACTGATCAACAACGTGGCCAAGGCGCACGGCGGCTATTCGGTGTTCGCCGGCGTCGGCGAGCGCACGCGCGAGGGCAACGACCTCTATCACGAGATGATCGAATCGGGCGTCAACAAGGACCCGAAAAAGGGCTCGGTCGAGGGCTCCAAATGCGCGCTGGTCTACGGCCAGATGAACGAGCCGCCGGGCGCGCGCGCCCGCGTCGGCCTTTCCGGCCTCACCGTGGCCGAGTATTTCCGCGACGAGGGACAGGACGTGCTGTTCTTCGTCGACAACATCTTCCGCTTCACACAGGCAGGCTCCGAAGTGTCGGCGCTGCTTGGCCGCATTCCTTCGGCGGTGGGCTATCAGCCGACGCTCGCCACCGACATGGGCGCGCTGCAGGAGCGCATCACCACCACCACCAAGGGCTCGATCACCTCGGTGCAGGCGATCTACGTGCCGGCCGACGACCTGACCGACCCGGCGCCGGCGACCTCCTTCGCCCACTTGGACGCCACCACCGTGCTGTCGCGCGACATCGCCGCCAAGGGCATCTATCCGGCGGTCGATCCGCTCGATTCCACCTCGCGCATGCTCTCGCCCTTGATCGTGGGCGAGGAACACTATGCGGTGGCGCGCCAGGTGCAGGAGGTGCTGCAACGCTACAAGGCGCTGCAGGACATCATCGCCATTCTCGGGATGGACGAGCTTTCGGAAGAGGACAAGCTTGCGGTTTCGCGCGCGCGCAAGATCGAGCGCTTCCTGTCGCAGCCGTTCTTCGTCGCCGAAGTGTTCACCGGCTCGCCCGGCAAGCTGGTCGATCTGCAGGATACCATCCGCGGCTTCAAGGGCCTGGTGGAAGGCAAATACGACCACCTGCCGGAGGCCGCCTTCTACATGGTCGGCACCATCGAAGAGGCGGTGGAGAAGGGCAAGAAGCTCGCCGAGGCGGCGTAATCATTCGCCGTCATTGCCGGGCTTGACCCGGCAATCCATCGGTAAGGAAATTTCTATGGATGGACCCGCGGGTCGAGCCCGCGGGTGACGAACCGGAAAGCATCCCCATGGCTACCCTGCATTTCGAACTGGTCTCCCCCGAAAAGCTCGTCTTCTCCGGCGAGGTCGAGCAAGTCGACGTGCCGGGCGCCGAAGGCGATTTCGGCGTGCTGGTGGGGCATGCGCCGTTGGTGACGACGCTCAGGCCGGGCATCCTCACCGTGCACAGTGCCGGCGGCGAGCAGAAGATCGTCGTGCTCGGCGGCTTCGCCGAAGTGTCGGGCGAGGGACTGACGGTGCTGGCCGATGTCGCCGAAGCGGTCGAGGACATCGATCGCGCCGTCGTCGCCAGGCACATCGCCGAGATGGAAAAGCGCATTGAGAAGATGGAGCCGGGCAGCGAGCTCGACAAGGCGTTCACGCGGCTCGATCACTACAAGGAAGTCGACCGGCATCTGACCGGCACGGCGATGCATTAGGCGCTCGCCGCCAGTTCGATTGTCATGCCCCGCGAAAGCGGGGCATCCAGTATCCACCGACGGTCTCGATTAATTGATGGGTTCTCGATTGCTGGATTGCCCGCTTTCGCGGGGCATGACAGCCGATATTATTTCGCGAACTTCGCGAATTCCCGCACCACCCGCTCGTACGTCTCGCGCTTGAACGGCACCACCAGGTCGGGCAATTCGTCCATCGCCACCCAGCGCCAGGCAATGAATTCCGGCTCGTGCGCGCCGCCGGCGGGTGTGTCGATGTCGATCTCGCTGTCATCGCCGGTGAAGCGCAGCGCGTACCATTTCTGCTTCTGCCCGCGGTATTTGCCGCCCCAGGCCTCGCCGACGATCTCGCGCGGGATGTCGTAGGCGAGCCAGTCGGCGATCTCGCCGAGTTTCTCCACCGAGCGGATATTGGTCTCCTCGTAGAGCTCGCGCAGCGCCGCCTTGTAGGGGTCCTCGTCATCGTCGATGCCGCCCTGCGGCATCTGCCAGACATGGGTGGCGTCGATGTGTTCCGGCCCGCTTGCGCGCCGGCCGATGAAGACGAGGCCGTCGCGGTTGAGCACCATCATGCCGGCGCAGGGACGATAGGGCAGCGATTCGAATTCGGCCATGCAATTACCTCGCCATGCCCGCGCTTGTCGCGGACAGCCAGGCCCTTTGAATAAGACGGGGATGCTCGGGTCAAGTCCGGCGCCGACGCATGGCTCGCGTCAACTCGATTTCGCCTTGACCGCCACCATGCTGATCGGCACCAGCACGAAGCCGCGGCTTTCCACTTTGTTCGCCCAGGCGGCGATGATCGCGATGGCCGCCGGCTGGGCGCTGGCGAAGCCGACCGCGATGCCGCGGTCGCGCGCCGCCATTTCCAGCCGCGCCAGCGCTTCCTTGATCGCCTTCGGCGTGGGCACTGTGTCGAGCACGATGTTGGTCTTGGCGAAGGACACGCCGTGACGGCCGGCGATCTCGGCGGCGACGCTGCGTGGCGAGGAGCCGTCGTCGACATAGATCAGGCCGCGCTTGGCCGTCTCGCTCAGCACCGGCGTCAGCGCCGGCTCGGAACCGGTGAACTTCGCGCCCATATAGCTCACCAGTCCGACATAGCCCTGGAAGCGGGCCATCAGCCAATGCAGGCGCTCGAGGTTCTGTTCGGCGCTCAGCGTGGTGAGCAGCGTGCGCGGGCCGGGGTCGTTGCTCGGATAATCGAATGGCTCCATCGGCACCTGCAGCAGCAGCTCGTGCTTTGTCTCGCGGGCGCGCACGGCGAGCGTTTCGAGATTGCTGCCGTAGGGCGCGAAGGCGAGCGTGATCGGCGCCGGCAGATGCGCGAGCGCGTCGGCGGTGGCCGAGGCGCTGATGCCGAGGCCGCCGACGATGACGGCGATGCGTGGCGCATTGCGGCGCTCGGCCGCGAGCTGGCGCGGACTGGCGTAAAGCGCCGCGGCGCGCGTGCCGTCCGGCGCGATTTGCGGGATGGCGCCCTGCGGCGTCATCTGCAGCAGCCGCTTGTCGGCCGGCAATTTCGGCTTGCCGCTGCCGGGGATCACCACCTCGTGCCGCGCGCCGCTGGAGCCGTCGATGATGGTGACGGTCTGGGCGCCCGGCGGCAGCGGCGGCGGAAGGGCGGCGGCTTTCGCCGCCGTGCCGGTTGCGGCCGCGGCGTCGGCCGGCCCGTCATGATGGGCATGTTGCTGTGCCTCACCGGCGGCATTGGCCGCAGTCTTGGCCTGCCCCGCCGGCGTCGTCGCCACCACGGCCATGGGCTCGCCGCCGAGCGGATCGTTGCCGAACATGGCCCAGGCGACGGCGACGAGGCCGCACAGGCCAAGCAGGCCGGCCAGCACCTGCGGTGCCCCGAACGGTAATTTCGGCCGGGATTTGCCTTTGTCCTGGCCGAGCGGAGTGTTCAGATCGTCATCCGCGGCCACGGCCCAGATCCTCGCGAATCATTCGCGGAGTCTAGCACGGCCGGGTCCCGCTCCCCGGTTACGGCGGGAGGGCTAAAACAAACAGGGCGGCCCGTGGGCCGCCCTGTCGCAATGCGTTCCGGCGAAAGCGCTCAGTTCGGAACCGGCGCCTTCGGATTCGGCGGGAAGGCCGAGTTCTTCTGCGTGCCGCGCAGCAGATCGTCGGCCATGATCAGCGCCTTGTCCTTCTTCGGATCGGTCGGGACATAGGCCTGCGAGCCCTTCTCTTCCTTGCCCGCAGATCCCTTGAGATGGCCGCGCAGCGAGGCTTCGCCATGCGTGTCGGCCTGGGTCTTCAGGCTGTCCGGCACGTCCTGCAGCACCTCGATTTCCGGCTCGATGCCCTTGGCCTGGATCGAGCGGCCCGACGGCGTGTAGTAGCGCGCCGTTGTCAGCCGCAGCGCGCCATTGCCGGAGCCGAGCGGGATGATGGTCTGCACCGAGCCCTTGCCGAACGAGCGGGTGCCGAGCAGCGTCGCCCGCCGGTGGTCCTGCAAGGCGCCGGCGACGATTTCGGACGCCGAGGCCGAACCGCCGTTGATCAGCACGATGAGCGGCTTGCCCTTGGTCATGTCGCCCGCGCGCGCGTTGAAGCGCTGGGTCTCTTCCGGATTGCGTCCGCGCGTCGAGACGATCTCGCCCTTCTGCAGGAAGGTGTCGGAGACCGAGATCGCCTGGTCGAGCAGGCCGCCCGGATTGTTGCGCAGGTCGAGGATGTAGCCCTTCAGCTTGTCCGGCGCGACCTTGGCCTGGATCTGCTCGATCGCGTGCTTGAGGCCCTCGGTGGTCTGTTCGTTGAACTGGGTGATGCGGATATAGCCGACGTCATCGCCCTCGACATGCGAGCGCACCGAGCGCACGCGGATGATGTCGCGGGTGATCGACACCTCGATTGGCTTGTCCACGCCCTTGCGGATGATGGTGAGCTTGATCTTGGTGTTCACCGGCCCGCGCATCTTCTCGACCGCCTGGTTCAGGGTGAGGCCCTGCACCTGCTCGCCGTCGAGCTTGGTGATGAGGTCGTTGGCGAGGACGCCGGCCTTGGCGGCGGGCGTGTCGTCGATCGGCGCCACCACCTTGATCAGGCCGTCCTGCATGGTGACCTCGATGCCGAGGCCGCCGAATTCACCGCGGGTCTGCACCTGCATGTCGCGGAAGCTCTTGGCGTCCATGTAGCTCGAATGCGGGTCGAGCCCAGCGAGCATGCCGTTGATCGCGGTTTCGATCAGCTTGCCGTCGTTGGGTTTCTCGACATAGTCGGCGCGCACCCGTTCGAACACGTCGCCGAACAAATTGAGCTGGCGGTAGGTGTCGGTGGCCGCCGCCTGGGCGCGCGCGCCGACGAGGACCAAGCGGGGCTGGCTCACCAGCAGCGTCATCGCCGCACCAACCGCCGCGCCGAGAAGAATAAGAGAGGTCTTGCGCATGATCATCCGCGAACCTTTTCGCCTTCGCCAGCCGCCCACCATGGGCCTGGATCGACGGGGCTGCCGTCCTTTCGAAACTCAACGTAGAGCACGGGTTGGCTGGAGCCTGTCGCCAGGATTGCGGCGATATGGGAGGCATTTCCCATCACCGCAACGGGTTCTCCGGTCAGCACAAACTGTCCGAGATCTACTGATATCCGCTCCATCCCAGCGAGCAAGATATGATAGCCGCCGCCGGCATTAAGGATCAAGAGTTGACCGTAGGAGCGGAAGGGGCCGGCATAGACCACCCAGCCGTCGGCCGGCGAGGTGACCTCGGCGCCGGCGCGGGTGGCGATGGAAATGCCCTTTTCCGCGCCGCCGACGCCATCGGGGGTGCCATAATCCCTGATTTTGATGCCGTTAACCGGCAGAGGAACTTTTCCGCGCAATGAGGCGAAAGCGATCGCCGGCGCCAGCCGGCCGGGGTCGTGCAGGGTGGACAGCGCCGGGCGCGATCCGGGCGTCGGCGCGGACTGGCGGATGGCGCGCTGCGCCGGACTCAGGTCCTGCTCCAGCTTGGCGATCAAATCTTTGAGATTGTCGGCCTTCTGCGCGAGCTCGCCGGCGCGCGCGCGTTCGGCGGCGAGCGCCTGCTCGCGCTCGGCCTGCTGCTTCTGGCGCGCGGCGATGAGCGCCGACATGCGCCGGCGTTCGCCGGTGAGCTGCGCAATCTGCTGTTTCAGGCGGTCGCGCTCGGTGGTGATCTGTTTGCGCACGGTCACGAGGGCGAGCAGGTTCTTGGCGAGCGCGTCGACGTCGTGGCGCATTTCCGGCAGCACCGCGCCCAGCACCATGGCGGCGCGCACCGCCTGCAGCGCGTCCTCGGGGCTGGCGATCAGCGCCGGCGGCGGCCGCCGGCCCATGCGTTGCAGCGCCGCCAGCACCTCGGCGATCACCGCGCGGCGCGACTCGAGCGATTTGCGCAGGGTCGCTTCCTTGGCGTCTAGCGGTTTGAGCCGGTCTTCCGTCGCCGTCACCTTGGCTTCGGTGGCGCGCAGGCGCGCTGCGCTGTCGATCAGGCTCTGGTTGAGCTTGCGGCGATCGCTGGCGATCTCCTCGATCTCGCGCTTGAGCGCGGCCTCGGTCTCGGCCGATTTGCCCTGCTCGCCGCGCAGCTTTTCCAGCTCCTGCTGGTGCTGTTTGAGCGCCTTGGCGTCGGGCTTGGCTTGTTCCGATTGATCTTGCGCGGTCTTGCCCTGCGCCGGCGGCGTTGCGCGGTCTTGCGCCGCGGCCGGCTGGCTCAAGGCGAGCGGCAAAGCAAAGCCGAGCCCCGCGATCACGGCGAAGCGCGGATCGATGCGATGAAGCCCCCCGAAGCTGATCATCGGGTCCAAGTTACGCCCGTCCATTGCGGCGACAAGGCTATTTGATCTCCGCTCATTGCGTCCGGAATAAGACCGCCGACCCCTTGACCCTCCGCCCGCGGAACGGTGGGGAAGGGCGGTTCGCACGGCGCACGCAAGGCGTACCGGGATGGGGGGAAACCGCGCGAGAATCATCGGAGCTCGAAATCGACCAGCGAATCTTATTCCCGAATCCCCGACCCTCACCACTCGCTGCGCTCGCGGGGGGAGGGACGCAGGAATGCATCACGCGCGATGATACGGGTGGCCGCTTAAAATCGTGGTGGCGCGGTAGATCTGCTCCAGCAGCATCACGCGCACCAATTGATGCGGCCAGGTGGCGGCGCCGAAGGCGAGCTTGAGATCGGCTTTTGCGGCGAGGCTTGCGGCGAGCCCGTCCGGCCCGCCGATCACGAACACCGTGGCCGGCCGGTCCTGGGCCCGCCAATCGGCGAGCCGCGCGGCAAGGGAGGCGCTGTCGAGATTGTCGCCGCGCGATTCGAGCAGCACCACCGCCGCGTCCGGCGGAATGATATTGGCGAGCGCGATCGATTCCTCGATCATGCGCTTGTCCGCCTCGGCGGCGCGGCTTTCGCGGATTTCGATGATGTCGATGGAGCGTAGCCCGAGCGAGCGGCCGCTTTGCGCCGCGCGCTTCACATAGCGCTCGGAAAGCTCGGTTTCCGGGCCCCGCTTCAGGCGCCCGATTGCGGCAACGATGATGCGCATCGTGCCCGACAGTGTATCAGCTAGGGCGCTTGCTGCCTGCCCACATCTTCTCGAGATTGTAGAAGGCGCGCACTTCGGGCCGGAACACATGCACGATCACGTCGCCGGCATCGATCAGCACCCAGTCGGCTTGGCGCATGCCCTCGACCTTGATGCTGCGCAGGCCGGCCGTCTGCAGGCCCTTGACCACATTGTCGGCGATCGAGGCGACATGGCGCTGCGAGCGGCCGCTTGCCACCACCATGGCGTCGCCGATCGAGGATTTGCCGGTGAGATCGATGGTGAGGGTGTCCTCGGCCTTCATGTCATCGAGGCGCGCAAGGACGATACGGAGCGTCTCCGCGGTCGAAAGCCGCCCGGAGACGGGTCCAGGCGCCTGACGCGGCGCCCGAGAAAGTGCCAGGTTGGACAGGGTTTATGATCCTTTCGCTTGGTTGCACCCGCCCCGGCGATGCACCGGGGCACCGCCTTAAGATAGACGTTCCCGGTTTATTTTCCACTGCCGCGCCGCCCGCCCGGTCAGGGGGTATCTGTTTGCGTTCGCAGCGCCCTGAGCGCGGTCGACGACAGCGGCGATTTCAGCCCGTGCAGGAAGGTCCAGGCCGGTGCCTTGCGGTCGGGCAAAGTGGCCGCGTCGTATTCCGGGATGCGCGCATGCGCCAGGGCGATGCCGGCGGGGCTCGCCCCCGCGTAGAGACTCGGTCCCAAGCGGTCGATCACCACGAACGGCACCAGCCTCGCTATTCCGCGCCATTTCTGCCAGCGGTGGAAACTCCGCAAATTGTCCGCGCCCATGATCCAGACGAAACGGACCCCTGGGCAGCGCGCCTTCAGCCACCTGATGGTGTCAAAGGTGTAGCGGGTGTTGATGACAGCTTCGAGACCGGTCACGTCGATGCGCGGATGGTGGGTGAGCGCGCGCGCGCCGGCGATGCGCTTGACCAGCGGGCCCAGCCCGCTGGTGTTTTTCAGCGGATTGCCGGGGGTGACCAGCCACCAGACGCGGTCGAGCTTCAGCCGCTTGAGGGCAAGCAGGCTGGCGCCGACATGCGCCTGATGCACCGGATCGAAAGTGCCGCCGAACAGGCCGATCCGCATGCCAGGCGCGTGCGGCGGCAGCAGGCGCTCGGGGAATGCGGACAACGGGGCCGTCACGGTCTGATCTGGCCGTTGCCGTGGATGCGGTATTTGAAGGTGGTGAGCTGCTCGACGCCCACCGGCCCGCGCGCATGCAGGCGGCCGGTGGCGATGCCGATCTCGGCGCCGAAACCGAACTCGCCGCCGTCGGCGAACTGGGTGGAGGCATTGTGCAGCACGATCGCCGAGTCGACCTCGCGCAGGAACTTGTCGGCCGCCGCCGCATCATCGGTGACGATGGCGTCGGTGTGGTGCGAGCCGTAGCGTTCGATGTGCGCGATCGCCGCGTCGATACCGTCGACGACTTTCACCGCGATGATGGCATCGAGATATTCGGTGCTCCAATCCTCTTCCGTTGCCGACTTGACGCGCTTGTCGACACCTTGCGTGTCGCGATCGCCGCGCACTTCGCAGCCCGCCTCGAGCAGCATCTCGACCAGCGGCTTGAGATGCGTCGCCGCCGCGGCGCGATCGACCAGCAGCGTCTCGGCGGCGCCGCACACGCCGGTGCGGCGCATCTTGGCGTTGAACACGATCTCCTTGGCCATGGCGAGCGAGGCGGCCTTGTCGATGTAGACATGGCAGACGCCTTCCAGATGCGCAAACACCGGCACGCGCGCTTCCGCCTGCACCCGCGCGACCAGACCCTTGCCGCCGCGCGGCACGATGACGTCGATGGCGCCGTCGAGACCGGCGAGCATCAGCCCCACCGCGGAGCGATCACGCGTCGGCACGAGCTGGATGGCGGCCTCGGGCAGGCCGGCTTCGGCGAGGCCTTGCGCCAAGGCGGTCACGATGGCGCGGCTCGAGCGCAGGCTGTCCGAGCCGCCGCGCAGGATGGCGGCATTGCCGGATTTGAGGCAGAGCGCGCCGGCATCGGCGGTGACGTTGGGCCGGCTCTCGTAAATGATGCCGATGACCCCGAGCGGCACCCGTACCCGCTCGATGCGCATTCCGTTGGGACGGGTCCAGGCCTCGGTCACGGCGCCGACCGGGTCCTTGAGGCCGGCGACCGCCTCGATGCCGGCGGCCATGGCCTCGGCCCTGGCGTCATTCAGGGTGAGGCGGTCGAGGAAGGCGGACGCGACCCCGCCGGTCCGCGCTTCGGCCAGATCCTCGGCATTGGCAGCCAGAATCGCGGCTTTTTGGGTCCTGATCGCCGCCGCCATGGCCTGCAGGGCCCGATCCTTCTGGGCGGCCGGCGCGAGCGCCAGCACCCGGGCGGCCGCGCGCGCCCGCAGGCCGATCTCGGCCATGGTCGCGGCCAAATCGCCGGTTCCCTCGATGCTTTTCAGGGGTGCAGTCATCGTCCGTAAAGCGCCTGTCACAGTCCAATCGGGCTGGCTGTCCTATCACGTCACTGTTCCGCGCGCGAGATAGGCCGCGGCCCGGTAAAATCCAGGGTTTTTCTGGGGATAGTGTGGATAACCCGGGAGCCGGTGAAAACCATCAAATAGCTTACATGTTGACCTGCCAGGGTGACGCCCACCCAGGAGGCTGTCATGGCGTCTCGTTCGCGTAGTCTTCCAAGCCGGTTTCCGGTCGGCACCAAGTTCATTATCGAAGGCCGGCCGCGCGGTGAAGGCAAGGTACAGGTGTCCAAGCGCTACATCGAGTTTCCCGACGGGAGCTTCATCCGATTGCCGGTGCATCCGCTGACGGAAAAGACCCGGGCGCGCCATTCGCGCCGCACGAGCACGCGCCGGCATTAGCGCGCTACCCGCGCGGAACAGTCCCGTCGGGCCGTCGGCCCAGGGCAGAATGCGCCACGCCGCCGATGCATTCGGCTTGCCCACAGGCCGGTCGCCGGCGCGCGCCGATCCCGAAAACCCAGCGCAAAAAAAAGGGCCCCGAAGGGCCCTTGGGGGATAAGTGGTCGTCTCCGGCGCGGAGGCGCTGAAGACCACTGCCGCAGCTTGGCTCACCGGGGTGGGGTGCAGGAATGATGCGGCCCCGGCTGCCTGGGCTTTATGCACCCGAGTGAATGCGCGTCGGCGTCTGAGAACAATTTGCCAAATCGTCACGTGAGCCAATTGGTCGCGCGACGTCATTGCCTCTTTCTGCGCGTGACGAGGCGAATGCGCGTGCGCAAAAACGACGCGAGGTTATTCGCCGCCAAGCACCAGATCGTCGCGGTGGATCATCTCGGTGCGACCGGAAAAGCCAAGCATGCCGGAAATGTCCGCCGAGGAGCGACCCTTGATCTTGTCGGCATCGCCGGCATCGAAGGCGATGAGGCCGCGGCCGATCTCGGCGCCGTCGGGTCCGCGCACCAGCACCGCATCGCCGCGTTCGAAGGTGCCTTCCACCCTGATCACGCCGGCCGGCAGCAGGCTCTTGTTGCCGCGCAGCGCCTTGACCGCGCCGGCATCGATGGTGAGCGCGCCGCGCGGCTCGAGCGAGCCGGCGATCCACTTCTTGCGCGCGGTGACCGGATTGGCCGGCGTGAGGAACCAGGTACAGGGCGCGCCGTCGACGATGCGCTGCAGCGGATGCGGCACGTGGCCGGAGGCGATCACCATATGCGTGCCGGCAGAGGTGGCGATCTTGCCGGCCTCGATCTTGGTGCGCATGCCGCCGCGCGCCGTTTCCGAATTGGGCGCGCCCGCCATCGCCTCGATCTCCGGCGTGATACGCACGACATGCGGCACAAGCTTGGCACCTGCGTCCTTTCCCGGCGGCTTGTCGTAGAGTCCGTCGACATCGGACAGCAGCACCAGCAAATCGGCGCTCATCATGGTGGCGACGCGGGCGGCGAGGCGGTCATTGTCGCCATAGCGGATCTCCGTCGTCGCCGTCGTGTCGTTCTCGTTGATCACCGGCACGCAGCCCCAGTCGAGCAACCTGGCGATGGTGGAGCGGGCATTGAGATAACGCCGGCGCTCTTCGGTGTCGCCCAGCGTCACCAGCACCTGGCCGGCGGTGAGCCCGTGCGTGCTCAAGGATTCCGACCAGGAGCGTGCCAGCGCGATCTGGCCGACGGCGGCGGCGGCCTGGCTGTCCTCGAGCCTGAGCGGCCCACGCGACAGCTTGAGCACGGCGCGGCCGAGGGCGATCGCGCCGGACGACACTACCAGGAGTTGGCGCTTCCCTTTGTGCAACTCCGCGATGTCGGCGACGAGGGAATCAAGCCAGGCGCGCTTGAGCCCGCCGGCGGCCGCGTCCACCAGGAGGGCGGAGCCGACTTTGACGACAATTCGGCGGAAATCTCTGAGTGATGGCGTTTTTTTCGGCATGGCCCCGGCGAAATGGCAAAGCCGCCGTGCAGGCCGCAGGGGGCGCGGCGTCTTGCCTCGCCACCTAAATGCTCCTTCAATCGGCCCGTTTGGCGTGCCACCCTCTCCCATACGGGGCGGCGCTTGGCAATCTCGGGGGTTTGGCGGCGCCAGGCGGACACGGACAGGGGGGCGGCGGAACGGTCGATTGGTCGGGGCGTTTGCCAACCGGCTTAAGCGTGGGATGCGGGGCCCCAATGATGTCGTTGCTGTTGTATCTCGTGGTGTTGGCGGTCTCGATCTCGAGCGTTCTGTTCGGGTTCGGCTGGCTGTCGACTCCCGAGCCCCACTACAAGGAGTTGCCGGCGCAGGTGGCGACCCACGCCGCGGCGCCCAAGAACAATGGCTCAGGGGCGCTGACCCCGATCTATCCGGCCGCGCCCAAGACCGCGCAGACCGAAGCATCCCAGCAGGCTGGCACGGCCAAGAAGTCCGCGCCGAACGCGCCGCAGACGGCCGAGGCCAAGCCGGCGACCGAGCCGGCGTCTGCGCCGACCGGCGCCGAAGGCACCGCCGCGCAGGCAAATGGCAGCGCGACCGATGCGTCCGCTACGCCGGCGGTCACACCCGCGGCATCGCCGCCGGCCTGCGACGTGCAGGCCTGCGAAGCGGCCTACCGCTCCTTCAATCCCTCCGACTGTACTTATCAGCCCTTCAACGGGCCGCGCCGGTTTTGCGACAAGGGCACGCCACCGGGCCGGGCATCAACCGCCGGCGCTGATGCGCAAGCGCAGGCGACGCAGACGCAGGCGTCGACCTGCAACATTGCGGCTTGCGAGGCGGCCTACCATACCTTCGATCCGGCCGATTGCACCTATCAGCCCTATGACGGGCCGCGGCGCATTTGCAGCAAGTGAGCGGCGCGCCTTCGCCGGCGGATCAGTAAATCACCACGCTCCTGATCGACTTGCCTTCGTGCATGAGGTCGAAGGCGTCGTTGATCTTGTCGAGCGGCATGGTGTGGGTGATCAGATCGTCGATATTGATCTTGCCCTCCATGTACCAGTCGACGATTTTCGGCACGTCGGTGCGTCCGCGCGCGCCGCCGAAGGCGGTGCCGCGCCAGACGCGGCCGGTGACGAGCTGGAACGGGCGCGTGGCAATCTCCTGGCCGCTGCCGGCGACGCCAATGATGATGCTTTCGCCCCAGCCGCGATGACAGCACTCCAGCGCCTGCCGCATGGTGTGCACGTTGCCGATGCATTCGAAGGAGAAGTCGGCGCCGCCGCCGGTGACGTCGACGATCGCTTGCACCACCTTGTCGCGGCCGACCTCGTCCGGGTTGATAAAATGAGTCATGCCGAATTTCTCGGCCATGGCGCGCTTGCCTGGGTTGAGGTCGATGCCAATGATCTTGTCGGCGCCGACCATGCGGGCGCCCTGGATGACATTGAGGCCGATGCCGCCGAGCCCGAACACGACGACATTGGCGCCGGGCCAGACCTTGGCGGTGTAGATCACCGCGCCGATGCCGGTGGTGACGCCGCAGCCGATGTAGCAGATCTTGTCGAAGGGCGCGTCCTCGCGCACCTTGGCGAGCGCGATTTCGGGCAGCACGGTGAAATTCGCGAAGGTCGAGCAGCCCATGTAGTGGAACACGGGGTCGCCGTCGCACTTAAATCGCGATGTGCCGTCCGGCATCAGCCCTTTCCCTTGCGTCGCGCGGATGGCGGTGCAGAGATTGGAGCGGCGCGACAGACAGGTTTTGCACTGGCGGCATTCCGGCGTGTAGAGCGGGATGACGTGATCGCCGACTTTCACCGAGGTGACGCCGGCGCCCACCTCGCGCACAATGCCAGCGCCTTCGTGGCCGAGGATGGCGGGGAAGAGACCTTCCGGATCCTCGCCCGACAGCGTGTAGGCGTCGGTGTGGCAGATTCCGGTGGCCATGACCTCGACCAGCACCTCGCCGGCCTTCGGGCCCTCGATGTCGATCGTCTCGATGGTGAGCGGCTCTCCGGCCTTCCAGGCGACGGCGGCGCGGGTTTTCATCATGCGTTCTCCCGATTTATTTCAATGGCTGTAGCAGACCGGTCGAACCAAGCCCAGACGGCGACCTGTCATATTGCGCGCCGCGACGATATTGTTGGCTGTTGGGACGGCGTGGCGGCGTGTGGGGTGGGCTATCCGTCATGAGTGGGACGAGTGCGTTCCATCGCTGGACATTCGTCCTGCCAATGCTGCTCATCATGGCCGCATTCTTTGCGGCAGCTAAATGGCTGCCGCCGGTGAACACGCACACCGTCTCGCGGGCCGTTGCCGCCGGCTACACCAACCAACTGCGCGCGCTGCTGATCATCCTGCTGGTCGGCGGCCTGGTCATGGGCGCGCTGGGTCTGCATCGCGGCGCCGAACTGCCATCGCGCATCGGCGCGTCAACCGCGCCGGTGCGATATTGGCGCTGGCACCTGGCGGCGGCCTGCGTGATTTGCGTGCTGCAGGTCTCGCTGTTTCCGACCTGGACACAGGAAGGTGGCTATTTCGGCGTTCGTCTGGCGCTCATGGATGCCCACAAGCAGCCCTATGTGGATTTCGAATTCGCCTATGGCTACGCCCTCATCTATGTGCCCCATGCACTGCATTGGCTCGGATTGTCGATCCACCGTGCCCTGATGCTGACGCTCGATCTGGCGGTCGTGGTCGGTGTGCTGAGCATCGGCGTCATCGTCCGCTATTGGATTGCCGACGCGCAACTCCGCATCGCGCTGTTCTGGGCGCTGGTCGTTTGCGATGCCTTCGTCTTGCCCGGGCCCTCGCTGTTTTACAATTTCGGCCGCTACGCAGCGCCATTCGCCATGCTGCTGCTGCTCACGCGCTACGGGCCGGCGCTCGATGCCGCCGCTCTGTTCGGCGCTACCGCCCTCGCCAATCTTCTCGCCTATTTCTTGTCGCCGGAGATGGGGATTGCGTTCGGCGCTGCCATCCTCGGCTGGCTCGCGGTCGCCGCCAGGGCGTTGCCGAAGACGCGGGTGATCGCGGCGGCGGCCGCGGTCGGCGCCGATCTCGCCGGCCTCATCGTGTTTGCCCGTCCCATGTTCACGACGTTCCTGGCATTCAGCCAGATACAAATCATCGAACCCGTCGTTCCCCATGTCATCATGCTCGTTGTCGTCGCGAGCTTCCTGACCGTCTGCGCTGTCGTGGCGCCGGCGATGGTGACGGTTTGGCAGGGGAAATCGGATCGCGACGAAGTCCTTGCGGTGGCGCGCGCCTGCGCGGGCGCCGCGCTCGCCGTCGCCATGTTTCCCGCGGTGATCGGGCGCTCCTGGCCGACCACCACGCTCGCCTACGGATATCCTTGCGTCATCATGGCGGTGGGATATTTCGAGGCCGCCGGGGCCAGACGCACGGCCTCGCTTGTCGCCATCCTGTTCGTCGCGTTCGTCGCCTATTGCGGGATGTTCGTTATCCGCGATGACCTTCGTCAAGTCGTGGCGCGGCTGCGCCCGCATGTTTGCGCCGTCGTCGCCTTCGGGCCATGCCGAGAGGAGGCGCGCGCTGGGCGGACCGCGGGCCGTGCGCCGACCGCGCGGGCAGTCACCGAAGCTGCATGGCGGGAGCTCGCGCCGCGCTTTCCAAAAGCCTACGATCCGTTCGGATTCATCGGCTATCGCTATCCGCATGCCGTCGCGTTTGGCTATTACCCCGGCATCAGCCAGGGAAATGCCCTGACCAAGGTCGCATTCAGCCGCAAGGCCGCGGAACTGCGGCAGGCGCGCTATTACATCCTGCCGCGACGGAATTCGGCCGGAGGGATTTTCTTCCCTATAGGCAAAGAGCGGGCGCTGCAGGCGTTCAGGCGCAGCAGCCTTTACCCCTTCGCCTTGCATGTCAGCGAGGAGCACCGGTCTCCCGCGCTGGACTTCATCGACGAGCTGTATGCGCAATGCCGTCCGCTGGCCGAGCAAGGTGGCATCACGGTGTGCGCGGGATGGGGCAAGGCGGCGCCTTGAGCGGCGGCGCTACGGCTGCCAGGCCGCTTCCTTGGCATCCGGCTCCTCGGCATCCTCGCGCGCCTCGCCGATCGCTTTGCGCAGCGCGCGCAGAGCTTCCGGCACGCCTTGCCCGGAGGCCGAGGACAGCACCAGCGGCGTCTTCTTGCAGGCCCGCTTCAGCTTGGCGGTTTGCGCCTTGATCTCCTCGGCCGTCAAAGCGTCGGCCTTCGACAGCGCCACGATCTCCGGCTTGTCGGTGAGGCCGTGGCCATAGGCCTCCAACTCGCCGCGCACGGTGCGATAGGCGGCGGCGACATCGCCGGTGCCGTCGACGAGATGCAAGAGCACGCGGCAGCGCTCGGTATGGCCGAGGAAGCGGTCGCCCAGGCCGGTGCCCTCGTGCGCGCCCTCGATCAGGCCGGGCAGGTCGGCGAGCACGAATTCGCGCTCGTCGATGCGCACCACGCCGAGCTGCGGATGCAGCGTGGTGAAGGGATAGTCGGCGATCTTCGGCTTCGCCGCGCTGACCGTAGCGAGGAAGGTGGACTTGCCGGCATTGGGCAGACCGACGAGGCCGGCGTCGGCAATGAGTTTCAGCCGCAGGCGGATGGTCAATTCCTCGCCGGGCTGGCCGGGATTGGCATGGCGCGGTGCGCGGTTGGTCGAGGTCTTGAAATGCGCATTGCCGAAGCCGCCATTGCCGCCACGCGCGATTGTTGCCTGTGCCCCCACTTCGGTGAGGTCGGCGAGCAGCGTCTCGCCGTCCTCGGCGTAGACCTGGGTGCCGACCGGCACCTTGAGCACGGCGTCCTTGCCGCCGGCGCCGTGGCGGTCCTTGCCCATGCCGTTGCCGCCGCGCTCGGCCTTGAAGTGCTGCTGATAGCGATAGTCGATCAGCGTGTTGAGGCCGTTGACCGCCTCGATCACGACGTCGCCGCCGCGGCCGCCGTCGCCGCCATTGGGGCCGCCGAACTCGATGAACTTCTCGCGCCGGAACGACACGCAGCCGTTCCCGCCGGCGCCGGACTGGATATAGACCTTGGCTTCGTCGAGGAATTTCATGTTTGCCTAATACACCGACTGTTATCGCCCGCGAAAGCGGGCGATCCAGTATCCACCCGCCGCGCGGAGGTTACTGGATGCCCCGCTTTCGCGGGGCATGACACCCTAGTTAATGCGGAACTGACGTAATCCAACTACCGCGCGTGCAGGAAATGCGTGGTGCCGTCCTGTTTGATGCGGTCCAGCAGGTCGACCTCCCAGGTCAGATACTCGTTCATCGCGTCCTTCGCTTCGCCCGGGCGCTCATAGGGCTTGAGCCAGACATCGACCGGTTCATCCGCCCATTTGGCGCCGGTTGCCAGCGGGAAACCGGCGGCGACCCAGGCCGCGTTTCCGCCTTTGAGCCAGTAGACTTGGCGGTCGCTCAGCGCCTGTGCCTCGGCGACGGCGAGGCTCGCCAGCACGCCGTCCTCGCTGGTGAGGATCACGTCGCCGGTGGGGGCGATCTTGGTCAGCGCGTGCGCGAGACGGGCGCGGATGGCGAACCAGGCGCCGGGGATATGACCGCGCCGGTAGTCGGGGCTGGGCGAAAGGTCGATGACGGCGACATTGTCGATGGCGAGCGCGGCGGAATATTCGACCGCGCGTTCGGTCGCCGGCGTGCCGAGCAGGACGGGTTCCGGCTCGCCGCTTTCCTCGCCGGCTTCCGGCAAGACATAGACGTCGCGCCAACCCATCTGCTTGAGCCAGGCGGCCGTCATCAACGCGCGCACGTCGCGGTCGTCGGACAGAACGGTGCGGGCGCCCAGCGTGCCGGCGTAGGTGTCGGTCGCCTGCACCAATTGTCCGCCGGGCGCTGAAAGCGCGCCGGGAAAATGCCCGCGCGCATATTCGTCCGGGTCGCGCACGTCGAAGACATAGGTCGTGCGCGTGTCGTCGGCGCGCCAGGCCGCCAGCGTGGCGCGGTCGATGCGGGTGACGCCGAAACGCGCCGCGACGGCTTCCGCCGCCGCTTGTGCCCAGGCGAGCGCATCGCCGGAGCAGTCCGGCGCGCGACGAGCCTTGCCGTGGTCGCAAGTGAGGCCGGCGAGATGCCAGCCCATGGTGCCGTTGCGCAGCGCCACCACCTTGTTGGGAAGGCCGGCATTGATCAGCGACTGGGCGCCGATGATGCTGCGCGTGCGGCCGGCGCAGTTGACCACGACCAGCGTCTCCGGCGACGGCGCGATATCGCGCGCGCGCAAGACCAGCTCGGCGCCGGGCACGTTGATGCCGGTGGGAATGGAGATGCGCATGTATTCGTCGAACGGCCGGCTGTCGAGCACCTTGAGATTGGCGCCGCTTTGCATCAGCGCGTCGAGTTCGGCGGCGCTAATGCTGGGCGTGCCGCTGTCGTGCTCGACGAATTCGCCGAAGGCCTTGCTCGGCACATGCATGCCGGAGAACAGGAGGTAGCCCGCCTGCTCCCAGCCGATTACACCGCCTTCGAGATAGGCGAGGTCGCTATAGCCGGCGCGTGACAGCACGGCGGCGGCGCGTTCGACCAAGCCGTCATTGTCATCGACAAGTACGATGCGCGTCGCCCTGCGCGGCACCAAGCGCGCGAAGTTCAGCTCCAGCCGGCTGAGAGGAACGTTGCGCGCCCACAGGAGATGATTGCGCGAGTAGATCAGCTCCTCGCGCAGATCGATCAGCGCGAGCTCGCCGCCATCCTCGAGCATGGCGCGGACGGCCGTGGGGGAGAGGGGGCGAGGGATGTCGTCGGACATGTTTCTCGATCTGTGCGGCCATGCGGCAGGCACCCTCTCCCCGCGTGCGGGGAGAGGTGAAACTCACGTCGCCACCTGCGCCTGCATGTGCTCCACCGCGCCGGTGGCGAGGTCGACCTTGATGCGGTCGATCTTGTCGAGATCGGTGCCGGTCACGCGCACGAAGCGCGCGTTGTCGGGATAGGCGATCGAATGGATGCGACCGTCCTGATAGATGCCGGCGGTGCCGGGATTGAGCCGATATGTCGTCACCGGCTTGAGCTTGGCATGCGCCGGATCGCGGCCGTCATCCTCGCGCTCCCACTCGGTCATGTCGGTATATTGCGTGGCCTGGCCGTAGATCGCCCAGGAGGCGCCGTGGTCGTGTGGCGGCGAGGCGCGGGCTTTTTCATAGATATGGGCGAGCACCTGGAAGCCGAGCTTGGGGTCCTCGTAGAGCACCTTCACGCCGACCGGCTGGTCGTCGCCGCAATATCGGCGAAGGAAATCCTGGTTCGCCAGCAGGCGCTCGAGATTGGCGCGCACCTGTTCGCGGCCGGCGGGGCCGGGATCACGCGTGAGGCTCGCGCGGCAATCGGCGATGAATTGCTCAAGATCGTAAGCGGAATCTTGCGACATGGCGTCCTCCCTGGATCGGCGGGAGTGTCGCGCAAGTTGCGATGTGGCGCCAGCGGCGATCGCCTGTCCAAGGGGCAGCGAAGCAAATTCTGGCTGTCATCGCCCGCGAAAGCGGGCGATCCAGTCAACACTGGGGCTACTGGATGCCCCGCTTTCGCGGGGCATGACAGCCACGTTGGCGGCGCGTCATTGCGCTCACATCACCTTCTTCGAGCGGCCCCAGCCCTTGAGCGCCGACCAGATGCCGCGCTCGAGCCGGAAGCGGTCGATCGGCGCCGAGGAATGGATGGCGCGGATGCGGTACAGGCCGACGCCGGTCCATTGGAAGCCGCACTTCTCCAGCACCCGGCGCGAGGCCGGGTTGGTGACGCGCGCGCCCGCTTGCAGCGCGTCATGGCCGAGATCGGTGAAGGCGTGGTCGATCAGCGCATGCAGCGCCTCGGTGGCGAAGCCCTTGCCCCAATAGGGCACGCCCAGCCAGTAGCCGAGCTCCGGCTGGTCGGCGAGCGTGGCGATGCCGCAGGCGCCGATGACGGTCCGGTCGCGCAGCGTGACCAGGAACACCACCTCGCCGTCATGGGCATTGGCCGCGGCAATGAAACTCTCGGCATCCGACAGCTTGTACGGATGCGGAATGCGCGCGGTGTTCTCGGCGATACGACGGTCGTTGGCGAGCATCGCAACCGTTTTAGCGTCCTCAAGGCTCGGCGCGCGCAGGATCAGCCGCTTGGTCTCGAGGACGGGGATACTGCCTTCGCGTAAGGGGGTGCTTGGTATTTCTTCCAGCAAGGTCATGACACGGGCTCCTTGGGTTCGGCGCAAAGCGCTGCACAAAAGCGAAGAGGGGGAGCCGGCCATCCGTCTCCCCCTCTCAGAGCCCATTGAGCCCCGCCGGTTTGACTGAATGACCGGCGGACCTCGATTTAAGTCCACCGTTTACTCGGCCGCAGCCTCCGTCATCGGAAGTACCGATACGACTTTGCGGCCTTTGGTCTTGGTATTGAACTGAACCTTTCCATCGATCAGCGCGAACAGGGTGTGGTCCTTGCCACAGCCGACATTGCGGCCGGCGTGCCATTTGGTGCCGCGCTGGCGCGCGAGAATGTTGCCGGCGAGCACGCTCTCGCCGCCAAAGGTCTTCACGCCAAGGCGCCGGCCCGCCGAGTCGCGGCCGTTACGCGAAGATCCGCCTGCTTTTTTATGCGCCATCGTCTTCTCTCGAATTCGTCTTTACTGTTTACACCGATTCCGTGACGGAATCATCTCACGATTTTTTGCCTTTTGTGGCCCGGGCCGCCGGCTTTTTCGCCGCCGGTTTCTTGGCCGCGGCCTTTTTCTTTGGCGCGGCGTCCTCGGCACTGGCTGAGGCGGCGCCGGCTTCGCCTTCCGCGCCCGCTTCCGGCTGCGGCTTGGCGACGCGCTTGGGCCGTTCCGGCGGCGTGGCCGAAGGCTTGGCGCCGTCGGTGAGGATTTCGGTGATGCGAATCAGCGAAAACTCGTGACGGGAGCCGCGCTTGCGGCGCGAATTCTTGCGCCGGCGCTTCTTGAAGGCGATCACCTTGTCGCCGCGCTCGTGGGCCAGCAATTCGCCGGCGACCGTGGCGCCGCTAACGGTTGGTGCCCCAACGGTGGGCGCCTCGCCGCCGAGCATCAGCACTTCGCCGAACTCGACGACTGCGCCCGGCTCGGCCGCGACGCGGTCGACCCTGATCACATCCTCGGCGGCCACCCGGTATTGTTTGCCGCCGGCCTTGATGACTGCGAACATCTTTCTCGTCCTCGTGTTCGTAACCCGGTGCTCGGCACGCGGCCTGACCGGCTTCTTTCAGTCGTTTTGTTTTGTATTTCTAAGGGCTTACACAGCCCCTCAAAAACACGCGGGCCCTGGGGCCCGCGCTGCGTCCTTCATATGCGGGGAAAGCCCCTTTCTGTCAAGGAAACGGCCCCTCCAGGCCGGCCCGCTCTCCGGTTGGGACGGTGCGACATCCGGGCTTGGTGCGAATTCGTCTTTGGCGAAAACGCAACTTGCTTCGGACGCGCAGAGTATCCAAGCTACCGACCGGTCGCGTTTCAGGCCCGAAAATACCACCGGGGCCAGAACGGGGAGGTATCCGAGCGCGACCGGATGCAAGAAACCGCAGCGAAGCGGGACATAATGCAAAAATCGGGAGGATTTGATGCAATACGTGAAACTATTTCCGGCGCTGGTCGCGCTCGGGCTGTTCGGGCTGATCACCGGCGCGGCGGCCCAGCAGCCGATCGCCATCGCCACGCCGCCGGCCGGCTCCATCTACAATTCGACCGCCTCCGCCATCGGCAAGGTGCTCGAGGAGAAGGCCGGCCTGCACATGACCGTGCAGGCGCTGGGCGGCTCCAGCCAATACGTGCCGATCGTCAATGCCGGCGACGTGCCGTTCGGCATCAACAATGTTTACGAGACGAGTCTCGCCGTCAAAGGCGAGGAATATTTCAAGGGCCGGCCGAACAAGAACATTCGGGTGGTCGCCATCCTCTATCCCTTGCGCAACACGATCTTCGTCAAGAAGAACAGCAAGTATAAGAAGCTTGCCGACCTTAAAGGTGCGCGCGGGCCGGTCGGCTTCACCAACCAGAAGGTTCTTACCGCCGTTACCAATGCGGCGCTGGCTCCCGGGGGCGTCTCGCTCAAGGACATGAAGGGCGTGCTGGTCTCCAACATCATCGCCAATGTCAACGCCTTCAAGGAAGGCCGCACCGACTTCTTCGTCTTCGCGCTCGGGGGGGCGCCGGTGCGCGAGGCCGATGCCACGGTTGGCGGCGTCCGCGCCTTGACGGCGCAGAATACCCCGGCGATCGTCGCCGCGGTGAAGAAGGAGGTGCCGGTCGCCTATCTGCGCTTTGAGAAGCCGGGCAAGGCGAATTTCGGCCTGCTCGAACCGGGCTATCTCGTGTCCTACGGCGTCAACCTGTTCGCCAACGTCAAAACGCCCGATGACGTCGTCTACAAAGTGGTCAAGGCGTTGCACGACAACGCCCCGGAATTCGGCAAGATATTCCCGCCGCTGCGGCTGTTCGATAAGAACGACATGGCGCAGAGTGTTGCCGGGGTCGAATATCATCCGGGCGCCATCAAGTACTATAAGGAGATCGGGCAGTGGTCGCCGAAGGCTCAATGAGGCGACGGTATCGCCCCTGAGAATTCGGTATTCGCATGGCCGAAAAGCCTGAAATGGACGATAGCGGTCTGCCCTCCCGCGGGAGGGCAGACCTGCCTTATCCGCGCCGTCTCATCGACGCGCTTGCCTTTCTGCTCACGCTCGGCGGCATCGGCTGGGCGCTCGACGCCTATAACCGCGTCGGACTTGCGCTCTACGACCAGCAATATCTCGCCGGCATGCTGGCGATCGTGCTGGCCGCCTCGTTTCTTAAATTTCCCATTAACGGTTCGGGACTGAAGACCCGGCTGCCTTGGTACGACGCCGTCGCCGCCTTCGTCGGGTTCTCGGCGGCGCTTTATCTTGCAATCTTCTATCCGCGCATCGTCGATCTCATCTATCTGCGGCAGACCGACAGCGTCATCGTCAGCGTCATCATCATCATACTGATCATCGAGGCCTTGCGCCGCGCCACCGGACCGGTATTGCCGATCCTAGTGACCATCTTCATCATCTACGGACTGTTCGCGAACCACCTGCCGGGCTCGGGCATAGCGTCCGATTGGCGCAAGCTTTCGCTTATGCTGGCAGCCAACTATACCGGTGTTCTCGGCCTGCCAATCAAGGTCGCCACCACCATCGTGATCGTCTTCGTACTGTTCGGCGCAGTGCTGCAGCACACCGGCGGCATGCAGTTCTTCACCGACATCTCGATGTCGCTCATGGGCCGCTTCCGCGGCGGCGCGTCCAAGATCGCGGTGCTCGGCTCCTGCCTTTTCGGCTCGATTTCTGGCAGCGCCGTGGCCAATGTGATGGCGACCGGCGTCGTGACAATCCCTCTCATGAAGAAGGCCGGCTATCCGGCGCACAAAGCCGCTGCCATTGAATCCGTCGCCGCCACCGGCGGTCAGCTGATGCCGCCGGTGATGGGCGCCGCCGCCTTCCTCATCGCCGAGTTCCTGCAGACGTCGTATACCTCGGTGGCGATCTCGGCGATCATACCGGGGCTCTTGTACTACATCGCCCTTTTCATTCAGGCCGACCTGGAAGCGGCCAAGGAAGGGATACCGGCGCTCGAACCGCATGCCATACCGCGCGCCGGCCCTGTGTTGCGCAAGGGCTGGTTTTTCCCGCTGACTTTCGCCGTTCTGATCTACGGTCTGTTCTTCCTCAACTATCAGGCCGAAAAGGCGGTGCTGCTGGCGGTCGTCGCACTCATTACCGCGACCGTCATCTTCGGCTTCGACGGCAAGCGGCCGGGTTGGCGACAGCTCTTGCGTGCTTTAGCGGAGACCGGCCACGGCTCGCTCGACCTTATCCTGATCACCGGCGCCGCCGGTATCGTGATCGGCGTCCTGTCAATCTCCGGACTTGGCTATCAGCTCACCCTCGGCCTCGTACAAGTCGGCCACGGCAATCTGTTCCTGCTGCTGATCCTGTCGGCCATAGTCTGCATCATACTCGGCATGGGCCTGCCGACCGTCGGCGTCTATGTGCTGCTGGCGACCTTGGTCGCCCCATCAATGGTCGAAATCGGCGTCAAGCCGATGGCGGCTCATTTCTACGTCATGTACTACGGCATGATGTCGATGATCACACCGCCAGTCGCGCTCGCCGCCTATGCCGCCGCAACCGTCGCCCGCTCCGATCCGATCCGGACCGGGTTCGCCGCCACCCGTTTCGGTTGGACGGCGTTCATCGTGCCGATTCTGTTCGTCTATTCGCCGAGCCTGCTCATGATTGGCAGCCCGGCTTCGATCATTGTGAATTCCATCACTGCCATGTTCGGCGTCTGGCTGATATCCATCGCCGCTGTCGGCTATTTCATGCGCGCGCTCGGCCCCCTCGCCCGCGTGCTTTTCGCCCTGGTCGGGCTTGCCGCGCTGATACCGGCGGACGCTGTACCGCATGGCGTGCTGCTCGATATCGTCGGCGTTGTCGCCGGCATCGCGCTGGTGGCCAACGAATATTTCATCGTCACGCGTCTGCGCGCGCTCGCGGCGCCAAAAGCGGGCGCCTGACGACGACCTTGCCCACTGAAATAAGGCTGATTGTAACATGACAGTCATCGATATTCACACGCATATGCTGACGCTCGATTGGATCGATCTGCTGCGCGAAAACGGCGGCAGCAAATACAGCGTGAAGGACACCCGCGCCGGACAGCGGGGCATTCATCTCTACGACGCTCCCTTCATGACCCTGTTCCCCGGCATGTGGGACTACGATCTGCGCATCAAGGCGATGGACGAGGCGGGCGTCGACGTCGCCGTGGTCTCGCTCACCTGCCCGAACGTGTTCTGGGGCTCCCGCGAGGTCAGCCTGCGCGCGGCGAAGATGGTCAACGATTCGATGGCCGAGCAGCAGCGCGCGCGGCCCGATCGCATCCGCTGGTTCGCCTCCTTGCCGTGGCAATACGCCGAGGATGCCGTCGCCGAGCTGGCGCGCGCCACCAAGAACGGCGCGGTCGGCGTCATGGTGCTCGCCAGTATCGACGGCGAGGACCTGACCAACCCGCGCTTTGCCCCGGTGTGGCGGGAGATCGACCGGCTGGCGCTGCCGGTGCTGGTGCACCCGACCGCGCCGCAGGGCCTGCGCGAGATGCACATGGGCGAGTACAACATGATCCCGGCGGTCGGCTTCATGTTCGACACCACGCTCGCCTTCACCCGCATGATCCTGTCCGGGTTCATCGACACCTATCCGAACCTGAAGTTGATCGCCGCCCATGGCGGCGCCACGCTGCCTTATCTCGCCGGCCGGCTCGACCGCTGCCATGAGACGATCCCCGCCTTTTCCGAGGTGATCAAGGACAAGCCGAGCCGCTATCTGCAGCGCATCTGGTATGACACCGTGGTCTACGACCAGGGTGCGTTGGAGATGTGCGTGGCGGTGGCGGGCTCGGACGAGCGCGTGCTCTACGGCTCCGATTATCCGCACAATCTGGGCGACATGGCCGGTTGCCTCGCGCGGGTCAATGCGCTCAAGCCGGCCTCCGCCAAGCGGATCGCCGGCAAGAACGCCGAGGCGCTGTTCCGACTGTAGGCTTGACGAGCCGCGGCCCCGTTACGGTGCCGGATTGGCGGTCGTCATCGCGCCGCTCCAGGGGCCGTTTTCGCTCTCGTTCGGCTGTGCCAGCCGGTAGCCGACGCCGAGTTCGGTCACCAGAATGCGTGGGCTGTCCGGATGCGGCTCGATCTTCTGCCGCAGCTTGCGCACGAAGATGCGTAAATAGTGGGTGTCGTGCACGTGGATCGAGCCCCAGACTTCCTTCAGCAGATGCTGATGGGTGACCACGTTGCCGGCGTGCTGGGCGAGCACCTGCAAAAGCCGGTATTCCTTCGGCGTGAGCGCCAGCCGTTTGTCGTTGAGCAGCACGGCACGCGCGGCGAGATCGATGGTGAGCGGACCGATCTTGATGGTCGGCTCGCCGCTGACCGCGCGGATCTGCCGGCGCAGCACCACGCGCACGCGCGCCAGCAGCTCGGCCATGCCGAAGGGCTTGACCACGTAGTCGTCGGCGCCGAGCTCGAGCAGGCGCACCTTTTGCGCCTCGGCCGCGCGCACCGACAGCACGATGATCGGCACGCTCGACCAGGAGCGGATGCGCTCGATCACGTCGGCGCCGTCCATGTCGGGCAGGCCGAGATCGATGATCACCAGGTCGATCGGCTGCAGCGTCGCCGCGCGGATCGCCTCGGCGCCGGTGCCGGCCTCGTGCACCACGAAGCCATTGAGTTCGAATCCCGTGCGCAGGAAGCGGCGGATCTGGATCTCGTCATCGACCACGAGCACGATCGGAGAATGTTCATTCATCTTCGTCGCTTTCAAGTTGCGGGACTGCGGCTTGCGTCACCGGAAGTTCGATCTTCATCGTCGTGCCGCGATCGGGGCCTTCGCTGACGGCGCTCATGCTGCCGCCATTGGCCGCGATAAAAGCAGTGGCGATCCATAGCCCGAGGCCGGACCCGCTGGTCACGGCGGCGTGGCGTTCGCCACGCACGAAGCGGCCCCACATCTGCGCGCGCTCGGCTTGCGTGAGCCCGGCGCCTTGGTCGCGCACGCTGATGGTCAGCGAGCCGTCGCGTGCGCTCGCCGTCAGCGCGATCGGCGAGCCGGGATTTGAATATTTCGCCGCGTTGTCCAAGATCTGCGTCAGCGCCTGCTGCACCAGCACCGCGTCGACGCGGATCAGCGGCAATTCGCTGTCGAGCGCGACGCTCAGCTGCCGGTCGGCCAGCCGGCGGCGGCTGCGCTCGATTGCCGAATTGATGATGTCGGCGGGATCGGCCCATTCAATGCGCGGCTTGACGCCCTCGCTGCTGATGCGGCTGGCATCGAGCAGGTTCTGGATGTCGTTGTTGAGCCGCTCGGCCTCGTCGTGCACGTCCTGCACCAGCGTCTTCAGCTTCGGCTCATTTTGCAGCGCCGGCGCCGAACTCAGGACCGTGGCGGCGCCGAGGATGGAGGCGAGCGGCGTGCGCAATTCATGGCTCACCGATTCGATCAACGCCTCGCGCAACTGGTCGGTCTGGGCGCGCATGCGCGCCTCGGAGATGGCGTGCGCGACGCCCAACCGCTCAAGGGTGGCGCTGGCGTCCGCCAGCACCGTGTCGAGCCGCGCGCGCAATTCATCGTAGCTGTCCGAGGTGACACTGCCGACATCGACGGCAATGACGCCGAATTCGGAATTGCGCGGCGACACCGCCCGCACCAGCCAGGTCTCGCCGCCGTCGGCGGTGACCTTGACGGCGGCGGCATCGGTCTGGCGGCCGGTGGCGACCTCGACCACCTGGTCGAGCACCGGCTGCGGCACCAGGCCGCCGGTGCGCCGCGTACCGATGAGATTGGAGGCTTCGCGCGCGCTGGCGAACAGGATCACCTTGCGCTGCAGCACGGTGGCCAAATGGTCCTCGATGGCGGCATGGATGTCGGGCACCGCGAAGGCGCCGGCCAGCCGGCGGGAGAAGGCGTAGAGATCGCGCATGTCGATCTCGCGCTGGCGCGCCTTGTCCAACTGCTGGCGCAGCCGGGTGGCGAGTTGGCTCACCATCACCGCGACGAAGACGAAGAGGAACAGATTGAGGACCTCATGCGGGTCCTTGATGCGTAGGCTGTAAAGCGGGGGGTAGAAGAAGAAGGCGGAGGCGGCTACGCCGCAGACCGCCCCGATGATCGCTGACACCAAGCCCCAGCGGGTGGCCGCGATCACCACGGGGATCAGATAGACCACGGAACCATGGCGCAGCCCGGTAATTTCAAACAGCGGGAACAGGATGGCGGTGACGACGGCAACCAAGCCGAGCGTCATGGCGACGTGGCTGGCTTCCAGGCTGAATCGATCAGATCGAGAAGCGCTGGGCATCGATAACCGGCTTGGCCGGCGTCCCTTTCGGCGGCGCCAATATACGCCGCCCGACCCTTGTTTGTCTTGGCCCGCTTGGTTACATAGCGGCGTCCGATTTGGGCTTTTTCAAGCCCGGACGGCCCGCGGGAGAGGTGGCAGAGTGGTTGAATGCACCGCACTCGAAATGCGGCATACTCGCAAGGGTATCGGGGGTTCGAATCCCTCCCTCTCCGCCAGATAGCGACGTCCCTCCTTCAACGGTCCCTGGTCTCGATTCCTGCGATTTTGCCGGCCGCCGCCCCAAAAGCGGAGACTTGCCGGCCCGTGGATGGACCGGCCGACCGAACTCTCTCGGCCGCCGCCGGTCGGTTCCCCGAGGCCGGCGTCGAGGTCCGCGCACCGGTGCACGACGCCTTCTTGATCCCCGCGCCGCTCGACCGGCCCGACGAGGACGTCGTGCGAATGCGCGAGATCATGACAAAAGCCGGCCGTGTGTGACCGGCCGCCTCGGCCTCAACAGCCCGACGGGCGCGCTGACCAGGTAGTGGCGAGGGGACGTGTACGCAGGTTCCCGCCGGCGCTGCTCACGCTTTGCCAGGCAGCGTAGAGCGGCCGAACGTACCGCAGGAGACGAACTCGACTGAAATATTGCTGACGTCCAGATCCTCGCCGCAGTTGATCCGCGCAGCTTCAGATAAGGAGCAGGCATGAAACCGATGGCTGAACGGTGTTGCGCAGACAAG
>CAVXFJ010000010.1:0-177608 GCA_963760995.1 uncultured Pseudomonadota bacterium
GAGGAACAACGATGCGGCGGCCGGAAATTTGCCAGCGAGATCTTCAGACGCTGCCTAGAACCACTTCTTCGTCAGCTTGTCGAGCTCTCCGCCCTTCTTCAGCGCATCGAGCTGCTTGTTGATCTCGGCCATAAGAGCCGTGTCCTCTTTGCGCGTGTTGATCCCAACCACCCGGCTCGTCCAGACGGGCGTGACGTCGAGCCCGGTTGTGCCACGCAGGTTATATTTTATGGATGGAAGCGGGTTGACTACTGCGGCGACGCGTTTGTTTTCGAGGTCCTTCAGAGCAAGAAGAATCGTGTCGTAGGTTTTGATCTCCTTGACCCCCTTGATGTGATCGCGCACGAATTTTTCGCCTGATGTTCCCAATTGCACGCCGACGACCTTCCCGTTCAAGTCCTCGGGCTTCTTGATCGGGCTCCCGACCGGTTTGGCGGCACCGATCCCCGCGTTGAAATAGGGTTCGGAGAAAGCAATCTGTTTCGCCCGTTCCGGCGTCTTGGTGAGGGCCGTGATGAGCACGTCAACGCGCCCGGATTTCAGCGCGGCGATGATTCCCTTGAAGTCGATCTCGACCCACTTAATCTTCACGCCCATCCGCTTGGCAATTTCATTGCCCATGTCGATATCGAAGCCGACGATATCGGTGCCCTTGTGATACTCAAACGGCGGATAAGACGCGGACGTCCCCACCACCATCTCGCCCGACTTCTTGATTTTCTCCAGCGTCCCCTGCGCGGAAGCAGGGCTCATGCTGGAAATCGCGAGTGCGAGCGCGGCAACGCCGCCGAAGCCAAGAACGCGCCAGAGTGACCTTCTATCTATGTTTCGCATTGTCGATCTCCCCTCGTTGTGAAGCCGGTCGATAACTTGCAATTCAACTGTTCGAGGCGGCGCACGAGCCGGGGCGGTGAATTTTCCGCTCGTGCACGGTCTCGGCGACGATCCGGCCGCGCTTGATCACGCACAGGCGCGTTGCCTGCCGCGTGATCGCTTCGGCCGCAGAAGCCGCATCCAGAATGACCAGATCGCCGATATTGCCCGGCGAGGCACCGTAATCGCTGAGCCGCAGTATTCGTGCAGCACTGTGTGTCTGCATGCCGAACACGGCGTCCACTTCGTCAGGCTGGCTCATTTGCGTAGCGTGCGCCGCAATCAGCGCGACCTCCAATGGATCGCCGCGGCCGAAGGGATAGAACGTGTCTTTGATACAGTCCTGCCCATAACTGACGTTGATACCGGCCGCCATCAGCTCCTTGACGCGTGTGATTCCGCGTCTCTTCGGATAGCCGTCCTGCCGTCCTTGCAGCATCAGGTTTGTGGCGGGGTTCATGATCATGTTGATGTCCGCCTCGCGGACAAGGTCGATGACCTTGTTCGCATACTCATCTGGATATGCGGCGAGGGCGCAGGTATGGCCCGCGGTGACGCGGCCTTGCCAACCCGCATCGATCGTCGCCCGCGCGAGCATCTCCAGCGTCCTGGCCGCGGGGTCGTCCGTTTCGTCGACATGCATGTCGACGTCGGCATCGAAGGCCCGCGCGATGTCGAAAGCGATGGCGATGTGCTTGCGGCTGTCCTCGGGCGAGGCCTCGTTGAACGGCATGCCGCCGACGACATCGGCGCCCATCTGCATCGCCTCGCGCAGCAGGCGCTCTGTGCCGGGATTCTTGAGGATTCCCTCCTGCGGGAAGGCGACAATCTGAAGGTCGATGAGGTCTGCATAGCGGCGGCGCGCTTCCAGAACACCCTGAAGCGGCATGAGCCCGCCGATATTGTCCACGTCCACATGGCTGCGCATCCGCGTCACGCCATGCGCGACAGCCGACTCGATCACCTGACCGGCGCGCGCGACGATATCGTCGACCGTATAACGGCGCTTGCGTTCCCAGATGATTTCAATCGCTTCGTCCAAGCCGCCGGAGACGTTGGGCCGCACGTCGTCCCTGATCAACGCTTTGTCGAGATGGATATGTGGCTCGACGAACCCGGTTACCGCCAACCGGCCCTGCCCCTCGACAGTGCGGACCCGCGTCAGGTCGGCGCCGCGCGGAAGCAGGACGTATCGCCCTCCGGCGAAGGCAAGATCGCGCGCGCGCTCCTCGCCCCATACGCGGACATTCTTGACGACCAGATCGATCGCGGGGTCATCGGTCATTGGTTTCGCTCACGTCAGAATGCGTCCAAGGAAATTCCGCAGGCGTTCGCTCTTGGGATTGCCGAAAATTTCGGAAGGCGGTCCCTGCTCGACGATCTCGCCGGCGTCCATGAAGATCACGTTGTCCGCCACGCTTTTCGCAAATCCCATCTCGTGCGTGACGACAAACATCGTCATCCCTTCTTTCGCCAGTTGCTGCATGACGCCGAGCACCTCGCCGACGAGCTCCGGATCGAGCGCCGACGTCACCTCGTCGAACAGCATCACCTTCGGTTCCATGGCGAGCGAGCGGGCGATGGCGACGCGCTGTTGTTGGCCGCCCGACAATTCGGATGGATAGGCATTTTCCTTTCCGGCCAGTCCGACCTTCTGAAGCAGGGCGCGCGCCTTTTCGAGCGCCAGCTTGCGCTCCACGCGCCGCACATGGATGGGCGCTTCCATGACGTTTTCAATCGCCGTCAAGTGCGGAAACAAATTGAAGTGCTGAAAAACGATCCCAATCTTTTGCCGGGTCTGATTGAGCATTCGGTCCGGTACCGGGACAAGCTTTCCATCCGCAGATTTGGAAAAGCCGACCAGCGTCCCATCGACCCAGATTTCACCAGGGCCATAGGACTCGAGAAAGTTCACGCAACTGAGCAGCGTGCTTTTTCCCGAGCCGCTCGGGCCGATAACGCATACGACCTTGCCGGCTTCAACCGTGATGTCGATGCCGTTCAGCACGCGATGGTCGCCGAAGTACTTCTGCAGACCGCGAATTTCGATCATTGCCGACACGTTACTTCCGCGCCTCCCCGGACCACGTCGTTCGCACCGCGCGCACTTTCATGGAATCGAAAACCGCTTTTCGAGCCGCGACACCAGCCACATGAGCGGCGTCGTCATCAGAAGATAGATCAAGGCGACCCCCGCGAAGGGACTGAAGGTATTTGCTTTCCACGTCATCACCTCGAGACCCGCCCGCAACAGATCGGTCAGCGCGATGGTCGAGACCAGCGCGGTATTCTTCAACAGCGTAATCGCCTCATTGGTGACCGGAGGAAGCACGCGGCGCACCACTTGCGGCAGAATGATGCGCCGCATGGCCAATCCATAAGACATTCCCAGCGAGCGCGCCGCGCGCATCTGCCCCTTGTCGATCGATTGAATGCCGGCCCGCACGATTTCGCTGACATAAGCGCCATTCGTGATGGATAGGGCCAGCAATGCGACCGTGAATGCCGAGAGTTGAACGCCCGCCGCCGGCAGGCCGTAGTAGAGAAACATCAATGTCACGAGCAGCGGAATGCCGCGCATGGCGGTGACAAAGGCGAGCGAGAGAAAATTGATTATCGGGTTGGAAGAAATCCGGCCGAGACCGCCGAAAACGCCGATGACAGATCCAATCGCGATCGAGATCACCGCCAGCCGAATCGTGAGCCAAGCGCCGACAAGAAGAGTCGGTATCGCTTCGATAAAAATATCGAACTGAAAATCCATGCTTGTCCTCGCGCCGTTCTCGGCGGGCCTCAACCGATGGCTTCGGCCCAATTGCCGCTAAGCAATCTTCGTACCAGGCAACGTCGTGCGCGAATGAACCGCAAAATTCATCGCGAATTCAACGTCGCGTAACATTGCTGATGATCTGCAGCCGAACGCCCATACCAAGGACCACCTACGTTAGCGGCGGAACCTTGGGTCGTGTGAACCTCCAACGTCTCCGCCAGGACACCTATCGTCACCGATCGGCGCACCTGCAGAAAGAACCGGCTTGAGTAAAACGCTACCAACGATGCCTAGGGCAGGCAAAATGGGAATTCGTATCGCGCTATAAGTTATCCTGATAGGCTAAGTCAGGCTCTCACCTGGCATCGAGGTCCGCCGTTCATGTTCAGTATCAGGCAACTGCGCTACGCCCTGGCGGTATGGCGCGAAGGCAGCTTCGTGCGCGCCGCCGAAGCCCTGAACGTTTCGCAACCGGCGATTAGCGGTCAAGTTCGTCAATTTGAAGAGGAGCTCGGCTTTGCACTTTTCAAGCGAACCGGGCACGGGGTCGAAGTGACTGAAATCGGGCGGACCTTCTTGATGCAGGCCGAACCCATCTATTTCGGCAACCTACGATTGACCGACATGGCGACCCAGCTGCGCGGAGGCCCCGCCGGTTCGTTCGCCATCGGTATCAGCTCCGGAATCGATCAGTTTCTTGTGCCCGAGATCATGGCGGCAATCAGCGCGATCAAGCCGCAAGCTCGGCTCGAGCTCACCACCACCACCACCCGTCGAATAAACCAGTTGCTTCTGGAAGAGCGTATCGACATCGGCATTACGGTGGAAACCAACCCGAGAGCGCTCTCGCGCGACCTCATCAGCGAACCCGTTTCTCGTGACGAAATGGTCCTGATCGTACCCTGCAAGCATCATCTCGCGCGGCGCCGCTCGATCGAAATCGAAAAGCTGGTCGATGAGCGGCTGATTATGAACGAATTGTCCGTCGGGTACGGCGAAATCGTGCTCTCCATGTTCAGCGACCGCGGCCTGCGGCCGGACATCGCGGCGGTTTCGGATAACGTCGAAACGATCAAGGCGATCGTGCGCTCGGGTGGCGGGATTGCGCTGGTGCCACGCTTCAGCGTCGAGTTGGACGCGGCCCAGGGGCTGTTGCGCATGTTGGACCTGCAGCCGAGCCGGATGCTCGACATCATGCTGGTCCGCCGACAGCGAAAAATGTCCCTCGTCGCCGAGGCTTACGCCGATGCGATCCGCGATCGATTGATGAGTGCCGAAGGCCAGACAAAGGGACCCCGGCGCAATATCACTTTTCGCTATAACGCCATTCGAAAACCCGTTTTGACACGGCGCTCGTCCCGCTCCTAATTCGGTCAAGGCCAGGGTCCGTGGTGAAGCGCGCCGCCTGATCACCGACCGACACAAACCCTTTAGGGCCACAGAGGGGGCACTGACTTATGGCTATTGAAGTCGCGAAGATTGAATTGAAGACCGTTCAGGACGCATCCGGTCTCGAGGAATGCATCGCCAACGGCCGTTTCACCGCCGACCAGGTCGTGGCCGTCGTCGGCAAGACCGAGGGAAACGGCGGTGTCAACGATTTTACCCGCATTCTGGCCGACCAGGCCTTCCGACGGGTCCTGTTGAAACACGGCAGCCGCTCCGAAAGCGAGATCGCCCAAATCCCGATGGTCTGGTCGGGCGGTTGCGATGGCGTCATCACACCCCACGCGACGATCTTCGCCAAGACCGATAAGACCGGGCCGAAAAACAAGTCGCGGCTGACGATCGGAACGGCCCTGAGCGATGAGCTTCTACCCGAGGATATCGGCCGTCCCGCCATGGTCGAGAAGGTCGCCGCGGCCGTTAAGGTCGCGATGCGCAACGCCGGCATCTCCGATCCGGCCGACGTGCACTATGTGCAGACGAAAACGCCGCTGTTGACGATCGATAGCGTGCTCGATGCCGAAGGGCGCGGCCAGACCGTCGCCTGCGAGGTTCATGATTCCATGGGCGTTTCCAATGGAACGACGGCTCTTGGCATCGCCGTCGCCTTGAATGAAATCGCCATGCCGCGCGCAGAGCAAATATGCAAGGATCTCGACCTCTATTCCTCCGTGGCCTCCTGTTCGTCCGGCGTCGAACTGACGCGCGCGCAAATCGTCCTGCTCGGTAATAGTCCGGGAGCCGGCGGGCGCTATGCAATCGGCCACAGCGTGATGAAGGACGCGCTCGACATCGACGGCATCTTCGATTCGATCCGCTCCGCCGGCCTCGATTTGCCCGAACGTCCACGCTCGGGCGACCTGAACGGAAAATTGGTCAACGTCTTCATCAAATGCGAGGCGGACCGGCACGGCAAGTTACGCGGACGCCGTCAGATCATGCTGGACGATTCAGACGTGCACCATCACCGCCATGCCAAGGCGGCTGTCGGCGCGGTCGCTGCGACAGCGACGGGCGATCCGGCCGTCTTTGTCTCTGTCGATGCCATGCATCAGGGCCCGCAGGGCGGTGGTCCGTCGATCGCCATCGTCGATGTCGGGGAATAGGCACAAGCAGCGCATCGAATGGCGAAGGCGTTTCGCGGCGAAACGGAGCGAACAAGATGCCTAGCGCGGATGGATTGAAGGTCGTTGGCTATATCGATTGTCCCGGCGGCGGCCAGGTCGTCGTCCGCAACAAGATCGCCTATGTCGGCAACATCAAGCCGCCGGAAGGAACGACGATCATCGACGTCAGCGACCCGGCCAAGCCGCGTCAGTTGGCGAATATCAAGGTTCCAGAAGGGACGCTCTCGCACAAGGTCCGTGTCGAGAATGATGTCATGCTGGTCAATCGCGAGATTTATCCAATCGGCCGGAAGGACCCCGACTTTCACGGCGGTCTCGAAGTGTTCGACGTAAGCAACCCGTCGAATCCCAAGCACATCACTACATGGTCCGCCCGCGGCATGCATCGATTCACGTTCGATGGGCGCTACTGCTATGGCTCCCCCGAGCTCGATGGCTATCTCGGAAACGTCGTGTCGATCATCGACTTCAAGGACCCGGCGCGTCCGGAGGAAATCGGACGCTGGTGGATGCCCGGTCAATGGACCGCTGGCGGCGAAACGCCGACGTGGGAAGGCGCGGCTCACCGTTGCCATCACCCGATGCGAGTCGGCAACCGGCTCTACGTCAGCTATTGGCACGGCGGCTTTGTGATCCTCAACATCGATGACATTACTAAACCGAAATTCGTTTCCGGCTTCGATTGGAGTCCGCCCTTTCCCTGGCCGACGCATACCGCCTTGCCGGTTCCCTTCCCGCTGCGCGGCCGCCGCGTGATGCTCGTCGCCGACGAAGACGTCGTTCGCCTGGAAATGGCCCAGCCTTCGTTCCTTTGGCTCGTCGACATAACCGACGAAACCCGGCCGATCCCGTTCGCCAGTTTCCAGGTGCCGGAGGAAGACGGCACGCCGAAGCAGGATTACACAGGACTGCACCAGTTTTGCGAAGACATCCGCAGCACCGAGATTCCGATCGCGTGGTTTGCGCACGGATTGCGCATCGTGGACATCGCCAACCCGCACGCGCCGAAACAGGTCGCTTCGTTCATGCCGGATGTGCCGGCTGGCGCCAAGCGGGTGCAGAGCAACGACGTCTGTTACGATGACCGCGGCCTCATTTATCTGATAGATCGGACACGCGGGTTGCATATCCTCGAACGGACCTGAGAGGAATGCCCGCCGTGTCGAAACAGCAGCTTTGGCAGAATTCTGCCCGGCAATTGTCAAAGCTTATCCGTGCGCGCAAAATCAGCCCGCTCGAGTTGCTCGAGTCGCTGCTTTCCAGAATTGCGCAGCACAACCCCGCGCTCAATGCCGTCGTGACGCTTGTCGAAGAGCGGGCCCGGTCCGCCGCGCGAGCCGCCGAACACGCTGTCATGCGCGGCGATGCGCTCGGTCCGCTGCATGGCCTGCCGATCGGCATCAAAGATATCGTGCCAACCGCCGATATCAGGACGACCTACGGATCGCCGCTTTATGCCGATCATGTTCCGACCGAAGACGCCGAAGTGGTGCGACGGCTCAAGGCGGCCGGCGCGATAGTTCTGGCCAAGACCAACACGCCCGAATTCGCGGCCGGCGCCAACACCGTCAATCCAGTTTTCGGCGCAACGCGCAATCCCTGGAACACCGCCTTGAGTCCGGCGGGGTCATCGGGTGGATCGGCCGCCGCCGTGGCAAGCGGCATGTTGCCGATCGCGCACGGCACCGACTTCGGCTGCTCGATCCGCATTCCCGCTGCATTTTGCGGCATCGTCGGCATTCGTCCGACACCGGGCCTCACACCGAACCATCCCATGCCGCTCGCCTGGGACCCGGGTCAGGTACACGGTCCTCTCGCCCGCACGGCCGAAGACGCCGCAATGATGCTCGATGCGATCGTGGGCTTCAGCCGAATTTCACCGATTTCAGTCGCCCCACCATGGAAACGCGCGCTCGCGCTCGTCGAGCGGACGCGCGACGCCAAGGGCCTGCGCGTGGCCTTTGCCAGGGACATCGCCGGCATCGGCGTTGATTCCGAGATCGAAGCGATCTGCCGCAAGGCGGCCAAGACCCTGCGCGAGCATGGCGCCACGGTCGATGAAATCGAATTCGACCTTTCTGCCGGCCGCCAGCCCTATAAGACATGGCGGGGCGTCTGGATGGTCGGCCAGCAATTGAAAAACCTGCCGCGCCTCGATCAATTCGGAGAGAACCTGCGCGGCAACGTGGAATCGGGTCTTGCCATCTCGACAACCGATATCGCCGCCGCCGAAGAGACAAGATTCGCGCTGTTTCAGAAAGTGCGCGCGCTGTTCGAGCGTTATGATTTCCTGCTGACGCCGGCGGCACCCGTGCGACCATATCCGGTCGAGCTCAATTTTCCACAAGAGATCAATGGCCGGGCCTTCGACGACTATATCGACTGGATTGCCCCGGCTTTTCTGATCACTTTGCTCAGCTTGCCGGCAGCGAGCGTTCCGGCTGGCCTGACCGAAGATGGTCTGCCCGTGGGGCTCCAGATCGTGGCGCCGAGATTTGAAGAGCCGGCGATCCTTGGCCTCGCAAAACTGCTTCAGCGGAGCCATCCGATTGGATCGCCACCATTGCGCCAGTCGAGGGAAGGATAGTCGAACATCCGTTCGCGGAGCGCCACGCGAGCTTCAGCGACCGATGCGAAGCGCGTTGCGCCGCGTGCCGCGGATAAACGAGTCCTGTGGACCCTCTCGGCGCGCGAGAGGCGCTGGTCGCCGCGATCTGTCCGCGGGGGACTGACGGGCCGCGCTTCAGTCGGTGCTCGCCGGGTTGGCTACAACGCCCGTTGTTGTCTCGATGACAAACATTCGACGACGCAAGCTCGATGTCGGTTAGGAGCCAAATAGCGATTTTCGCTCTTCGACGGCGAGGCTTGTCATCCCGCGCTACATTTAAACGATCTTGCCTTGGCGGATATCTTTTTCGATGAGAGCGGGGTTGCGTTCTTTCGCGGGACCGTAACCGCCTCCGCCCGGAGTGAGGACCGTCAGGACATCTCCCGGATTGAGCACGATCCCGGCGGCCTTGCAGGGTAGATTCTCCGTTCGGCCATCGGTGCGGGTCACGATGAATTCGCCTTTCTTGGCGTCGCCGCCGCCGAAGATGCCCCGAGGAGCGAAACGATGACGTTCGGCGCGAACCGAAACATCAAGCTTACAAAGCACCCTGACGTCGCGGCGCAAGCCGAGCCCACCGCGAAAACGGCCTTCACCACCGGAGCCCGCGCGCAACTCGTAGCGTTCCACGCGCAACGGAAATTGCATTTCCATCGCTTCAATCGGTGTATTGTTCAGGTTGGAGACCGGGAAATCGACAACATCGGGACCGTCCGAATAGCTGCGCCCGCCCCAACCGCCGGGCAGCGGCTCGGATTTATAGAAGAACTTGCCGGTGCTCGGGTCGGTCCCCGACATCCGATAAATGGCGACTTGTCCGTGATCCTGGGCGACCGCGCGTTGCGGGAGCGCCAGGCCCAGCGCTCCCATGATGACATTCGAAATCCGCGCTTGGGTCTCCGGCCGCGAACTCACCGAGCCCGGCGAATTCGGGTTGAGCAGCGAGCCCTGCGGCAGGATGACCGTGACGGCGGCGTAGCAGCCCTCGTTGTTCGCGATCTCGTCATGCGGATCGAGGAAGATCTTAAGCGCTGCGTAAACCGCGGACAACGAGTTGGCATAGGGACAGTTGAGCGAGCCGCGGCACTGTTTCGACGTGCCGGTGAAGTCGACAGTCAGCGCTTCATCTGCGACAGTGATCTTCACGTGGATCGGAATTGGCGTGTCGTCGAAACCATCGTCGTCAAGCACGTCTTCATACTCATAGACACCATCCGGAATGTCCTTGACCAGTCGCCGGAAGCCGACGCGGGTCCTTTCGATCATCTCGGCGACCGCGCGATGGATCGTCTCCTCGCCAAACCGCGTCAGCGTCTCATCATATCGCGCCGATCCCATGCTCAGAGAGGCCAACTGCGCGCGCACGTCGCCCATCACGCTATCGGGCTTGCGCGAATTGGCCTTGAGGATCGCGATCAGAGTCTCGTTGATCTGGCCGGCATCGATCAGCCGCAATGGCGGAATCAGCAACCCTTCCTGGAAGAGCTCGGTCGAAAGCGGCGGCGTGCTTCCCGGCAGCATCCCGCCGACATCGACCTGATGGGCATAGCTGCAACCGAATCCGCTCAACCTGCCGTGCCGAAAATACGGCATCACCAGAATGATGTCGGGAGGATGCGAGCCGCCATAATAGGCATGGTTCAAAATATAGACGTCGCCTTCCCGCATTTTTTCCGGCGGATACGACTTCATGATTTCTTTCACGGCCACGCTCGATCCGGCGAGTTGGACCGGCAGCGACAAAGCCTGAGCCATTAGCTGGCCGGAGGCATCGAACAGCGAGCTGGATGCGTCTCCCACCTCGCGGATGGCTTGGGAATGCGCGGTCCGCTCCAGCGTCGTCTGCATTTCCTGCGCAATCCCGTTCAGCGCATTCTTCACCACCTCGACGGTGACAACGTCGATGGTGAGAACGTCGCCCGAATGCGTTTTGGTGTCCACGGTCAAGCCTCCACACTGACGATGATATTTTCGAGATCATCAATCTCCACCGCGCAACGCGGCGGGATCACCGTCGTCGCGCCATATTCCTCGACGATCGCTGGACCCGAAAATTGATGCCCTGGGAGGATATCGTCTCGATGATAGACCGATGCCAGCTGAGCTTCTTTTTCGTCCGGAAACATCGTCATGCGGCTGCCGGCGGTGGGCGGCGCACCGGAGCCGCGGCTCTTTCCCGCGTGCAGTGCGACGACTTCGGTTTTGCGCAAGGCAGTCAACCTCAGCGACAAAATCTCAATCTCTCCTTCCGGATCGTGATAGCGGTACTGCATTTGATGCAGCTGATTGAACAAGTGCTTGACTTTCGACCGCCAGTCCTTGGCGTCGGCCTCGGTCAGGTCCTTGAGGGAAACCGTCAGCTCGAAGCCCTGGCCGACATAGCGCGCGTCCACCGACGGCTCCAACGTCAGGTTCGATATGTGCGACGCGCCTTCCGCGGCTATCGCGTCGCGCGCTTCGGCGCTCAATTCGTCGAGCGCCTGTCGCACATTGTCCCAGCTGAGTTGGTGCAGCGTTCCGTTGAGCTGCCGTTGGAAGTCGTAGCGCGAGTCGGCGATCAGCGCTCCGAATGCGTTGACGTTTCCCGGCGCCGGCGGGATCACGACACGCGGGATTCCCGCTTGGCGCGCCAACATCACCGCATGAACCGGGCCGGCGCCGCCAAAGGCGATCAGGACGCAGGTGCGCGCATCGATGCCGCGTTGGGTCGTCACGAGGCGAATTGCGGCTTCCATATCGAAGTTTGCGATACGCAATACGCCCAGCGCCACTTCGGTCTCGGACATCCCGAGACGCTCGCCGAATTGCTTCTTGAAGGCGGCGCGCGCGGCGTCGATGTTCAGCCGCATCTTGCCGCCGATGAGTTGCTCCGGATAATAGCCGACCACGGCATTGGCATCGGTGATCGCGGGCTGCGTGCCGCCCTGCGCGTAGCATATCGGACCAGGCCGTGCTCCGGCGCTGCGGGGCCCCACATGCAGGAGACCGCCTTCGTCGATCCAGGCCAGCGTACCGCCACCGCCGCTGATCTCGATCAGATCGACCACCGGTGCGCGAACCGGCAGGCGCTCGATGAACAGCGTGTTCTGGGTCTTGAACTTGCCGTTCTCGATATAGGCGGCTTTCGCGGTGGTCCCGCCCATATCCAGCGCGATGACATGCGCGAGCTTGTTGGCCTGCGCCAAATGCGCCGCGGCGATGACGCCGCAGGCCGGACCGGATTCCACGGTCTGCGAGGGGCGCGCCGCCGCGTCGCGAATGGCCATGGTGCCACCGCCGGAATGAATGACGTCGAGCCGTCCGCGAAAGCCGTGCTCATTCCGCAGCCGGCGTTCAAGATCTTCGTAATACGTCGTTACTTCAGGCTTCACATAAGCGTCGATGACCGTCGTGCTCGCCCGCTCATATTCGCGGAACTCGGGGTTGACCTTTGCCGATATCGAGACGAACGCCTTCGGGAAGATTTCGTCGATCAGCTCGGCAACACGCAGCTCGTGCTTCGGGTTAAGGAAGGAAAACAGGAATACGACGGCAATCGCGTTGCAGCCGGCATCGCGCAGACTTTCAATCGCCTTGCGCGTTGCATTCTCATCCAACGGAACCAGGACGTCGCCATTAGCGTCGATCCGCTCCGGCACCTCGAGACGGAGCTCGCGAGGGATGAGCGGTACCGGCTTGTTGTAGGCCATATCGTAAAGCCGGTCTCGGCGCGTGCGTTGAATTTCCAGCACGTCGCGAAAGCCCGCCGTCGTGATCATGCCGACGCGTGCGCCTTTTTTCTCCGCCACGACATTGGCGGCGACGGTCGAACTGTGCACCAGATGCTCGACGTCGGCGAACGTCGCGTTCATCTGCGACAACGCCTCCACTCCCGCCGCGATCACGCCATCGGCGAAAGTCGGCGGCGTCGACGGGACCTTTGAGAAGAGGAGCTTTCCGGCATCGTCATCCCATACGGCGCCATCTGTGAAAGTTCCTCCAACATCAATGCCGATGCGTAAATGGCGGGCGGCTTGACGACTACTCATGACTGCTTGACAACTCCGTCGACGATCGCCATGGTTTTGTATTCCCACACATGCGGCTCAACCATGACTTCACGTGCCGCCGCGATGACCTCGTTGAGCGGCGAGGCCAGCCAATTCTTCTTCTGGTATTCGTAGGCCTGCTCAACGGGCACGCGCCGAGTCCCCGCCCAGGTCACGAAGATTCGCAACAACCACGCGAGTTGCGGATCCTGCTTGGCAAGTTCGAATGTCATGTTGGTGGGGCCGTATTCGACCAGGACCAGCCTGCCACCAGGCTTTACCAGGCGCGCCAGAGCTTTGAATTCCGGAACATAGTCGTCGCAATGATGCATCTGACTGGCGATGACCGAGTCGAACTCGTGCTCCTTGTAAAGGGTGGCGAATTCGCGGAAGAAGCTCCACTGGCGGGTCAACGAGCCGCGCGCCTTGGTGTAGGGACGCACTTCGAGCGGAACCACCTCGACGCCCGGTGCGAGTATTTCTTTCGCAATCTCCATGAGGCCCGTCGGCGCCAAAGCCTCCACGATCAGCAGCACGCGACCGCCCTGCGGCACCCGCGCCTTCACGAAGGCCATTTGATTGAATTCGACCTCCGGCTTCAGATACACGGCGGTGGAAAATCTCTTTCCGAAAAGCGGCTGTTTATAATACTCGGACTTTTCGGCGAGAGATTGGAACAGTACGTCATCGCCTTCCGTCAAGCCGGTCTTGTCTCGATTGGGATCGAGTTCGAGCCAGGGCTGAGAGCTGCGATAAATCTCGTCCGTGATCACGGTCTTGGTTATCGGCTTGTCATCCATCTCGTGTCCCTCCTTGCGCGTCGAGCAATTGCGTCAACTCCAGGCTTTGTCAGAGCGTGCCTGCGGAGTCGTTCCCGTGAGATTTCGGTGGCCTCGTTATTTCGCGCCAGCGCCGCCGTGCAAAATGGGTTTCCAAAGCTTCGAGTCGTCATCGAGCAGGCGGCCGGCGAGAGCGGGCGGACCGCCGCCGGGTTGGATGCTCAAATCGGAAAAGCGCTTGCGCAGCGCGGGCGAAGCCAGCGCCTTGTTCAGCGCGCCATTCAGTTTGGCGACGATCGCGTCCGGCGTTCCTTTCGGGGCAAACAACGAGAGCCAGCCGAGGTACTGATATCCGGCGACGCCGGCTTCGGCGATCGTCGGCACATCAGGCAAGGATGCCGCGCGTTCGGCGGACGTCACGCCCAGGGCCTTCAATTTGCCGCCACGAACCAAGGGCAACAATTCCGGCAGCCCCATGATCATCGCATCGACGCGCCCGGATATCAGATCGGGGGTGGCCGCAGATGAGCCGCGATAAGGGATTTCGGTCATTCGGATGCCGGCCTTTTCCATCAACAGATCGGCCGACATCGAGGACGAGGAGCCATGGCCCGAGGTCGCGATGGTTATTTGTCCGGGATTGGCCTTGGCGCGCTTGATGAAATCCTTCAGCGTGGCGGCTTTGCTGTTGGCACCGACCACCAGGATGTTCGGCAAATAGCCGAGCACGACGACCGGTGCGATGGCGGCATTCGGATTCCAGCCGGCATCACGATGCAGGAATTGGTTGGTGGCGCAGGAAATGTTGCAGAGCAAAAGGGTGTAACCGTCGGCGATCGAATGGGCCGCGGCCTGCGCGCCGACGAGCCCGGCGCCTCCGGTGATATTCTCAACGTAGAATTGCCAGTGGGTTACCTCGGCGGCGTATCGCGCCGTCACACGCGAGATGATGTCGGCGGCTCCCCCGGCCGCATAAGGCACGACGATTCGGATTTTGCGCGAGGGAAACGACGCGACATCCTCGGCATTCGCGCCCGGCGCAACGGCGGCAAGCGACAGCGCGACGAGCAAAAGGCATTTCCAGAGGGTCAATCTTTTGCGCATGGGTCTTGGCGTCCGTCTTGGATCAGCAGCTATTCAATTCAGCCGAGTGTCTTCATCGCTTCGGCGCCTGCCTGCGCGGCAACCTCGTCCTGCTCGGCAATGCCGGAAACGGCGATCGCGCCGACGCACTGACCGTCATGAAACAGTGGAACGCCGCCGCTCATTGGCAGACCGTTGGGAAACATCAGCCAACCCGGCTTCTCCTTGACCCGCTGCTCCAAGGCCGAACTTGGGCGCTCTCGGAACGTCGCCGTTTTCGCCTTCAGGACCGCCACCTCGACGCTGTTCGGAGATTGCAGATCGGGACGTTCGAGGTAGAGCAGATGGCCGCCGAAATCGACGATTGCGATCGTTCCTTCGAGACCCTGCTTCTTGGCGCAGTCCCGTGCAGCCGCCGCGAGAACCTGGGCATCTTGCAACGTCAACTGATGTCTTTGCCGCATTCGCTTCTCCACGCGAGACTGCCCTTGCGCACACGCAAAACGGCATGCGCAACATCTCTAACGCTGTGGAGATTTACCGACTTCGCGCGCGGGGTGCATCATCGATTCTACAATCAATCTTGCCGCCCGGGCGAAGCGTCCCTTAGGTTTTTCGCGCAGCGGTCGGAGGTTGTGTTGACGACTGCGAAATCGAGCCATTGCACTGCATCAAACCGGTTGGATTGGTGCGGTGCGGCAACTGCATGGAGTACCATGCGTGACGAGTGATCAACCGTCGGGAACCGGTCGCCTCGCTGGCGGCAAATCGCCGACCTACCAACGCGCAGTAAACGAGCCCGAGACGCGCGCCAGCCGATTTACCGCACGCTATATGGTGGCGAGCGACATCGCATATGTCCTCAGCGCCGCCGAACTCGGTGCGACGCCGCGCAAGGTCGCCGTCGGCCTGTTGAAGGCCTTGCTGCCGCTCTACGACGAAGTCGGCGGCGTCGACACCTCCAAGCCGCTCGGTGACGTCGTTGCCCAACGCGAGGCCTGGGTGGCGGAAAAGGCCGGCAAGGACAATACCGCATGGCTGCATCTTGGCCGCAATCGCGGTGAAAGTCTGCGCGGCTTCCTTCCCCGCATGTTCTTCCGGCAGACGCTGCACGAAGCCGCACAGGCGAACGCCAGACTGATCAGCAGCCTGGTCACGCGTGCCGGTCCAGTTCTGGAAGCGATCACGCCGAACTATCACCATCTCCAGCATTCCGGCCTGACGACGCTCGGGGAATATCTGCTGTCCTGGGCCGTGGTGTTCGAACGCCATGTCGAGCGCTTCGACGGGGTCGACAAGCGGCTCGACAAGGCGCCGCCGCCGTTTGGCGGGCGCAAGATTCTCGACGACCTCTATCGGGACGTCAGCCGCCGGTTAGGCTTCGCACACCGAGCGCACCTGCGGCGCGACGGCATCTGGGTGCACGACCAGTTCACCGAACCGTTCTTCGCGCTGGCATTGCTTTCCGTCGATCTCGCGCGACTTGCGCAGGACCTTCGCGTCTGGATGACGCCGGAATTCGGCTTCTTCGAACTCGCCGACGAACACGCCGGCGGCAGCAGCGCATTGCCGCACGCCAAGGTGCCGTTCGGCCTACAGTCTGTGATCGGCGGCTCGATCATGGCGTCAACGCGGCTTGCGGGAGAGATGACCGCGGCGAGCAATCTCTCGGAAGGGTCGGAGCCGCTCTATCAATCCGGCACGCTCTACGCACTTGCCCAGGATATCGTCGCCTTCACGCGCTACATGGGCGACGTGATCGAGAAGGGAAAATTCAATCTCGACGAGATGCGGCGCAAGGCAGCCTTCGATTATGCCGGCTCGAGCGAAGCGCACGACCGCCTCGTCTATGATTTCCAGGTTCCCTTCCGTACCGGCCACCGCATTCTCGGCGCGCTGGTGCGCAATCATTACCTGAAAGAGCCGCCGGTCGATCTCAACGCGATGCTGGAGAAAGAGCTGGGGCGTCCGTTCTCGGTCGACCAGGACGAGATCATGGACATCGTCCTGGTGAAGAAAATTTGGCCGAGCATGTTCGATTTTCCGATGCTGCGCGAGACGCTGGCGGAATACGAGCAAAAGGCAGAAGCGGCGACGCAGAAGGCTGGCGGCGAAAGCCCCGTGGAGCGGGCAATTACTGCATTGCTCGCCGAGGCGCGCGGCTGGTTAGCGAAAGCGGAGGCATGAGCGGCGGACAAGAATTTCTGAGCTTGGCCTGATCAGTGACAACAAAACGGGAGGAATATATGAGAACAAAATTCTGGTTGACGATCGGCGCAGTATTGACCGCAATCGCCGGATTTTCGGCAACCGCCAAAGCCGAATATCCGGACAAGCCGATTCACATCGTCGTCCCCTATACCCCGGGTGGCACAGTCGACTTGCTTGCCCGTGCGCTAGGGCCGCATTTGACGAAGGCCTGGGGTCAGCAGATCGTGGTGGAAAACCGACCCGGCGCCGGCGGTAGCGTCGGCGCAGAATATGTCGCGCATGCGCCCGGGGACGGCTACACCTTGCTGCTGTCCACCAACTCGCCGTTAACCACAAACGCGGCGGTGTTTACAACGCTCAAATACGACCCGCTGAAGAGCTTCGTCCCGGTCATTATCGCTGGCGAGAATTCGCTGGTGCTCGCGGTCAATCCCAAGCTGCCGGTCAAGTCCGTGGCGGATCTCATTGCGCTCGCCAAAAAAGAGCCGGGCAAATTGATCTGCGCATCGTCCGGAAACGGTGCGACATCGCACATGTCCCTCGGCGAATTCGAGAAGATGACGGGTGTGAAGATCACCCATGTGCCTTACCGAGGCGGCGTGCCGAGCCTCACCGCGGTGATTTCAGGCGAGGCGCAGATGGTGTTCGCGGACGTCGTCCCGACCTTGCCCATGATCAAGGACGGCAGAGTGCGTGCGCTGGCAACCACGGGGCTCAAGCGTTCCGGCGTCACTCCCAACATCCCGACCCTCAATGAGTTGGGTTTGAAAGGCTTCAGCGTGACCGCCTGGGTGCCCATGGTCGCGCCGAAAGGAACACCAAAAGCGGTAGTCGACAAGCTCAACGCCGAGATCAACAAGATCCTCAAGGACCCTGAGTTTCGCGCGCGGATCATCAAGCTGGGCATCGATCCGATCGGAGACACGCCCGCTCAAGCCGCAGCGTACCTGCGCGATCAGCTTCCAATCTGGAAACAGCGCGCCAAACAGGCGGGCCTGAAGGTAGAATAGGTCCGCATACTTGCTGGCGAGAGTGCCTTGCCTTTGAAAGAAGGCGAGGCCTCTTGGCTCCAATGGCTTGGTCGACCTGCTGGTCGGTCTCACAATCGGCGGCATTCCCGAATGAGCGAAGGCGTTAATCACGGCCCGTCTCGGCGCCAGGACCTGATCGGCGGCCTTCTTTCCGTTGTGTTCGGTGGATTTGCCTTCTTTGAAGCGGCGCACTATCCGATCGGTTCGCTGTTGCGGATGGGACCGGGCTTTTTCCCCTGCGGCATTGCGATTCTCATCGTGCTCCTCGGACTGACGCTGATTACAGCGTCGTTCCGGTCGCGCCCGGCCGGCGAATCCGTGCAATTGCGGTTCCGTTCCTTGGCTGCGATCGGGCTGGGGATCGTTCTCTTTGCCCTGCTGATCGAGCGCGCCGGCCTGGTACCCGCAACCCTGGTCCTGCTCCTGGTGAGTTCTCTCGCTCAGTCGCGCTGGCAACTGCGGCGCGTCGCCGTTCTGGCGGCGGCGATGACAGCGCTGGTCTATCTTATTTTCATAGTCATCCTGCAAATTCCTATTGCCGCCGTGAAACTGTAACGTCATGGCAATTTTCCACAATCTCGCGCTTGGCATCGACGTCGCATTCACCGCGCAAAACCTCTTCTACTGCTTTCTCGGCGTAACGCTCGGAAACTTGATGGGCGTGATTCCGGGTGTCGGCGCAGTGGCCGCGGTATCGATCCTGCTCCCGGTCACCTATTACATCCCGCCCTCCGCCGGGCTGATCATGCTCGCCGGTCTGTATTACGGCGCCGTCTATGGCGCAGTGACCGGCGCGATACTGCTCAATATTCCGCACACTGTCTCCGCGGTCGAATGCTTGGACGGCTATCCCATGGCCAAGCAGGGTCGCGCTGGCGTTGCGCTATTCATGACAACGATCGCGTCATTGTGCGGCAGCGTCGTCGGCATCATAATCATTGCGCTATTCGCGCCACCGGTTGCGGCGATTGCTCTGACGTTCGAGTCCCCGGACTATTTCTCCTTGGTCGTGCTCGGAATGACCGGCGCCGTTGCACTTGCGCGCGGCTCACCAATCCGCTCATTCATTATGATTCTTACCGGCATGCTGATCGGTCTGGTCGGGATGGACGTCACGTCCGCGCAACCGCGCTTCATCTTCGGCATTACTCAGTTCATGGACGGAATTTCGATCGGCGTGATCGCGATGGGCTTGTTCGGGGTCGCCGAAATTATCTGGAATGCAGGCCAAGTGCCGACCGGCGCGGTCAACACCGGCGATATCACGTGGCGTTCGTTGCTGCCGACGCGGGATGACCTGCGTCGGTCCTGGCCGGCAATCTTACGCGGTACCGGCATCGGCTCGTTTTTCGGCGTGTTGCCGGGTGGCGGCGCGGTCCTGGCCTCGATCATGGGTTATACGATCGAAAAGCAGGTTTCGGCCGAACCCGAACGCTTCGGCACGGGCGCCATCGAAGGCGTCGTGGCGCCCGAAGCAGCGGCCAATGCGGCGTGTCAGACTTCCTTCGTACCCATGCTCACGCTCGGCATCCCGACCGATCCGATCACGGCCGTCATGCTCGCGGCGCTGCTGATCAAAGGGATTTCACCCGGCCCCGAATTCATCGGTTCGCATCCGGATATCTTCTGGGGCCTTGTCGTCAGCTTCGTCATCGGCAATGTGCTGCTGGTCATCTGGCACATTCCGTTTATCCGCCTATGGGTGAAGCTGCTGAGTATCCCGTTCGACATTATGTTTCCGGCTGTGCTGGTGCTTATTTGTCTCGGCGTCTACACGATTCATAATTCCGTGCTGGACATCCTTCTGGTGATGTTCTTCGGGTTTGTCGGTTATGGCATGCGGCTGTTGCGCTTCGAGCCGGCGCCGTTGTTGATCGGATTGGTTCTGGGGCCTCTTCTCGAAGCTTATCTTCGACGTTCACTGATCGTTTCGCATGGAAATGTGCTCGCTCTGTTCGAGCGGCCAATCTCAGGTAGCGTTCTTCTCTTCTCGGCCCTTATTCTTGCCTGGACGTTCCGCAAGAGTTTTCGCTCGAAGCAAAAACTCAAAGCCGCGGCGAACAATGCGGCCTGAAGATTAAACATCGGCTGTGACGCGTGGCTTTAATCGTCAACGGGCGCGTTTAAGCTGAATTTTCCGCGTGGACGGATCATGAAATCCTTTTTGTATTGCTCAATGACATGGGCGATCCAGCCGGCTGAACGGCTTACGGACAGAACTCCGCCGGCGACCGGTCCGGTCATCCCCAGAGCCCGGCACACTACGGCCAAGGCTGCATCGAGATTCACCGTATCCTGGTGACGGTCGATACGGCGCAAAGTTTCCAGCGCTTGCCGACTGGCGGCGGCATTTTGCTTCAGGGTCAAAGCGAGTTCGAGGATTTCGTGAGCGCGCGGGTCTCCGCCGGCATACAGAGGAAGGTTGTAACCGATCGAGGAAACGATGATCGGTGCTGGATCGACTGGCTGCTCCGGTTTGTCGGCCGCATGTTGAAGCGCCCGTTCGATTCGATCGCAACCCAGCCCGAGGGTCGAGCCGAAGTGAACATGCAGCGCGGCTCCGACGCAGGAATACAGGTCGACGCCATTGGAGGCAGCAATCCGCGCGGCGAAAGTTGCCGGCGAGAATTCATGGTCGGCGAGCAGAATCAATACCGCGTTCAAGACCCGCGTTTGCAGCCGGCCCGCTTCCACGCCGGAAGCCCGAAGGAGGTAGCTGGCGATGCTTTCGTCGGTGCCGGGGTCGACGAACCGCTTGTGTCGCCCGACGAACCCGAAGGCCATGCACAGTGCCTGAACGAGCCCGCGCACCTCTGGCAACGACGGCAATTGCTTCGGGTCGGATTGGTCGTGCTCGATCCCCAGCAGCAATACGATCTCCGTCAGCAATTGTCGCAGATGGATGCCTGGATAGGCTCCGGCGAGTGCCGCCACGCGCGGCGCAATGCACGCGAACGATCGGTCAAAGCGCCATCGCGTGGCGGGTTTGATCTTGCCGGTACTCCAAAGATACTCGGCGACGGCTTCGAAACTCTGACCTTCGCGCGCAAGATCGAGCGCCAAATGCTCCCGATAGCGTGGTCCAAATTCGGTGATTTCGGTAATGGCCGTGGTCAGCACCGGCTCTCCCCACTGCAGAGCACCAGCGGCGACGGCGCCATGCCCGGAGCGGGCGGTACTGCGCGATTTCAATCGGCGCACATCATCGCGGTTGTAGAGGGAAGATTTGCCGTCGATGCAGAGGCGACGGATCATGCCTCGGCTGACATAGGAGTAAAGCGTTTGCGGCTTGACGGCCAGGATTGCGAGAGCTTCAGCGCTCGTGACGTAGTCGGAATGGACCGCGTTACTCTGCCCTCTCAGAGCTGAGGTTTGCATCCACCGGTCCTCCCGTTCCGTTTATTGCCATACTCGCATGGCACGGTTTTGCCTAAGGCTATCTCGGCCAAGCAGACCTGACAACGTTCCACCGCTGCCCTTTCTGGACAGACGGTCGACGGCAAAGCGGCGCGGGCCAGGGTCTGCCCCGCACAAGTTCCGCAGGCGTTTAAGGATCCAACTCGTTTGGGGCGCTATCGAGCATGATTCACGGTCGGTCCTGAGAGCCAAGGGTGAGCTGACTTCGAAGAGCCGGACGCCCGTGAACGACCCGCGCAAAGGGGAACTGTTGAAGGACTGGGTCGCCGATGCAACCAGCGCGCGGGGCGCTCGTGTGCGGGTGACGGCTGTGGCGGCGTCATCCGTGGGTCGACCGCCGCATCGCCGAGGGCGCCGGCGGCCGTCCCTCGGGGATGCCCGGAATGCCCCGGCTGGCGCTTGCCGCTGCGAGTGGCCACCGTCCCGGCGAGCCCTTCCGAGCCGCGCTAGTGCAACGCTCGGATAAACTCGGCGACGCGCTCGCCGATCATCATGGCGGTGAAATTCGTGTTGGCGCTGACGATGCTCGGCATCACCGAGGTGTCGGCGACATGCAGGCCTTCGACTCCATAGACCGCGCATTGCGGATCGACGACCGCCATCGGATCGGTCGCAGCGCCGATGGCGCAGGTCGAGGCGGGATGGAACATGGCGCCGCTCGCGGCGATGATCTCCGCGTCCGTGAGCCGCGCCTGCGCCGCGCCGTGCGCGATCACCCGCCCGGGCTTGATGGCGGTGCCGATCGCCGTGCGCCGCAACCAACTCGGTGACGCCAGCACCGCCAGGGCGCCGGCCGCTTTCAGCATGCCGCTGACGCCGCTGCCGTTGATCAGCTTCAGCGGCGGGCGCCGCGGCATGATGTAGAGCTCGTCGAAACATTCGCGCACCGCCGGCGCGAGCAGCAGCTCTTCGGCGCGCCGCGTGGCGATGATCATGCGCGCCGCATCGCGCGGGTCGGAGAGCAACCGCTGCTCCACCTGCGGCGGCACCGTCGGATCGGCCGAACCGAGCCGCACGACGCCGCGCGAAAACGGCTTGTAGAGCGCCGCGGCGACCATGGCCATGCGTGGCCCGAACGTCTCGGGACTGACGCGGCCGGTGAGATACACGAACAAGTCGCCCGGCGGACAGTCGGCCAGGCCGGAGGAAAAGCGCAAGGCGGAGCAGATGTAATGCTGCGCCTCCTGTCGCATGCGCCCGTTGGCCTTGAGCGTCATGGAGAAATGCAGTTGCGGATGGTTCTGGTAATTGCGCCCGACGCCGGGCCGGTCGGCGACGACCGGGATGCCGAGCGCGCGCAGATCGTCGGCGGGGCCGATGCCGGAGCGCATGAGCAGCGCCGGCGAATAGACGGCGCCGCAGGAAACGACCACGGCGGGCGCTTCGATCGATAAGGTCTTGCCGTCGTGCTCGGCCAGCACGCCGGTGACCCGCCTGCCGTCGAAGATGAGGCGCAGCACGCGCGTGTCGGCCATCACGGTTAGATTGGGTCGCGCGCGCACCTCCCGGGTGAGGTAGCAGCGGGCGCTGCTCGCCCGCTCGTCGTCCTGGCTGAGCGGCGCGGCGAAGAAGCTGTCGCCTGCCGTCGCGGCGCCGATCCCGTCGCGCTTGGCAACAACCTCTTCAATCCTTTTGATGTAAAGCGGCCAAAGCTCGCGCGGCAGCCGGCGCACGATATTCGGCGCCTGCGTGTTGCGCCCGGCCGGCCGCGCATCGAGATCGCAGGTCATCGCCTTGTATGTCGGCTCGACGTCCTGCCAGCCCCAGTGGCGCGCGCCCATCTGTTCCCACTGCGCGAAATCGCTGGGCAGTCCGGGCAGGGCGATCATGCCCATGACGCTTGAGCCGCCGCCCATCACGCGCGGCTGCAGGAACGGGTCGGGCGCGTCGCCCGCGCGCAGGGTGGTGGCCAGACCCGGCCAGAAATAGGCGCTGTTGAAATAGGCGGCGGGAAAGCTGTTGCGGATGTCGGCGGGCACGTTGCCCGGCGGCGTGTCGGGGCCGGCTTCGATCAACAGCACGCGGCGTCCCGCGTCTTCCGAGAGCCTTGCGGCGACGACGGCACCGGCCGAGCCGCCGCCCACGACGATGATGTCAGGCTTGTCCATCGATCGAACCTTCCGCGCATTCCCGAAAGCGGGAATCCAGTGCTCTAAGCCCTGGGTCCCCGCTCGCGTGGGAACGAACAGACTATAACGGCTTCGTGGATCGGTGCGCGGCTCAAATGCTCATGCCGCCATCAGCATGGCGCCGGTGGTGAACAATCAACGGGTCGAGAAACCTCTTGTCGGCGGCGAGGTCGGCCGAGGCGCCGCGCGGCGGGGCTTCCTGGCGGCGCGGCGGACTGTATAGTGCGGCGCGACGAACAAAAGCGACGGGCGTCATGCCCGCATTTCGGGAGAGCAAACGTGGACGAACTGGCGCCGCTTCTCGATGATCTGGTCACCGCCAATCGCATCCTGGCGCGCGAAGGCGTGCTCGATTCCTTCGGTCATGTCAGCGTGCGGCATCCGCAGATGCCGGACCGCTTCCTGCTCTCGCGCGCCCGCGCGCCCGACATGATCGAGCCCGGCGACATCATGGAGTTCACGCTCGAGGGCAAGAGCGTCGGGCGCGAGCCGGGCAAGCCCTATTCGGAGCGCTTCATCCATGCCGCGGTCTATGCGGCGCGGCCGGACGTGATGTCGGTGGTGCATAATCACAGCCCCAGCGTCATCCCGTTCAGCGTCACCAAGGCGAAGATGCGGCCGATCATGCACATGTGCGCGCCGATCGGCGGCGACATTCCCAACTGGGACATCCGCGACAAGTTCGGCGACAGGACCAACCTGCTGGTCACCGACATGGAGATGGGGCGCGACTTCGCGCAATGCCTCGGCCACCGCACGGTGGGGCTCATGCGCGGGCACGGCTCGACGGTGGTCGGCCGTTCCTTGCGCGAGGCGGTGTTCACCTCGGTCTACATGGAGATCAACGCCGATCAGCTGATCAAGAGCCTGTCGCTTGGCGATGTGGTCTATCTGTCGGACGGCGAGATCGAAGCCATCAGCAAAGGGCGCGCCGGCTTCACCATCGAGCGCGGCTGGGAGAACTGGTGCCACCGCGCCGGCCGCCCCTACGTCTCCGGTGAGTGGACGACGGGCGAGGGGTTCTCAAGGACGGATAAGTAATACGAAACCCGGCGGATCGGTTCTCTTCCGTCATTCCGGGACGCTGCGAAGCAGCGGGCCCGGAATCCAGAGCAGCCCGGAAATGACCTTCGTGTGGCTCTGGATTCCGGGTTCGCGGCCTTTCGGCCGCGCCCCGGAATGACGAACTGATAATCCCAGCCGCGACCTAATGCCCCGTCGCAATGGCCGCGAGCCTGGCCGCATCGTCGGGCAGGCGGTTGCCGCGCCAGACCACGTGCAGATCGGGCCGCAGCAACAAGAGGTCATAGCCATAGACGTCGCGCGGGTGGTCTTCGGCGATGTCGAGCACACTGAACGGCGCACCGTAAGCGGCAAAAGCCTTGCCCAGCGCCGAGACGTCGCTGTCGCTGGCAAGCCGCAGCAGCGTGTAGCCGTCGCCGATGCGATCGTGCAGCGCCGCGCCGTCGGCGAGCCACAGATGCGGCAGGCGGGCGCCAGGCCAGCTTGTCGGCTCGTATGTCATGAAATTCGGTTCGGGGCCTTCGCCCGGCTCCGGCCAGATGACCGGCGAGCCGACATAACGATAGCCGAGCTCGGCGCCGATCATCTCGTTGCTCTTGCGCTGCTCGACATCGGCGACGCGGGTGAGTGCGGCGCGCGTCTCGGCGCCTTCCGGCGTGTTGTCGCGGATGTTCGGCTGATACATCGCGCGCCAGGCGCGCCGGCCGCGCGAGGCATGGCGCGAGGCGGCGACGTTGCGGTCGCCGATCTGCCGCCGCTCGATCTCGTAAGAGGTCAGCAGGCCCGGTCCGCCCCAGCCTTGCAGCACGGCGGCGAGCTTCCATGACAGGTCGATGGCGTCACCGACGCCGCTGTTCATGCCGAGCCCGCCGGTCGGGATCACCAGATGCACGGCGTCGCCGGCGAGGAACACGCGGTCGTTGCGATAGCTGTCGGCCAGCAGCAGGTTCTGCCGCCACTTGCCGACATAGAGCATCTCGTAGTCGACCGGCATGGCGACGGTCTGCTCGAACGCCGTCTTCATGTCCTCGTCGCGCTCGACCACCGCATGCAAGGTGAAATGCTTGGTCGAGTCCTGCACGATGAGGAAGGTGTTGTGGCTGTCTGCAACGTGATAGTGGCGCCCCTTGCCGATGGGGATGCGCTCGAACAGGTCGTCGCAGCGGTAGAGCGCCTGGCGCAGCTCGAGCAGATTGGCGTCGCCCTGCAGCTTGATGCCGAGCTGGCGGCGCACCGTGCTGGCGCCACCGTCGCAGCCGACGAGGTATTGCGCGTCGAGCTCGCTGACCTTGCCGTCGGCGCCGCGCACCTTCGCGCGAACGGAATTGGCACCCTGTTCGAAGGACAGGAATTCGCGGGCAAAGCGCAGCGACACGCTCGGCATCGTCTCCGCCACCGACTTGAGCAGCGGCTCCAGCGTGTATTGCGAGATGAGCTGGTAGGGCTCGAGCGGCATCGAGCCGTCATTGCAGGCGGCGATCTGCGCCTGCGCCTCGGCCACCGACGGATAGGGCAGGTGCAGCAGCGGCGGCTCGATGAGCGAGGTGACGATGAACACGTCCATCGGCGCTTCGCGCGGGAAGCCCGCGTCGCGCACCTTCTGCGCGATGCCGAGACGGCGGTAGATCTCCATGGTGCGGGCGTTGCACCGCTCCATCTTGGGGAGGAATTGCGGCGCCGGCTTCTGCTCCAAGAGGATGCAGCGGACGCCGCGCCGGCCGAGATCGACGGCGAGCGTCAAGCCGACGGGTCCGGCGCCGACGATCAGTACCTGTGTGTCCAAGCGGCAGTTCCAGAGGCGGGTGAATGCGAGACGCCGCTTATGGCATTATTGGAAATGCAAGTCGACCGCGGCGCAGTTCGCTGCGTGTCTTGGATTTCAGGCGGTCAAAATATTCTCGTCATTCCGGGGCGCGGCCGGAGGCCGCGAGCCCGGAATCCAGGACCACGCGCAAAGCTTTGCAATTACGCTCTGGATTCCGGGCCCGCCGCTGCGCGGCGTCCCGGAATGACGAGTGGTTGTCGGTGCCGACAGTAACGAAGCCGGCGCTACTTGTTCTCCGCCTTCGTCTCGCCCGGCTGGCGGCCCGGCTCGAAGCCGCCGACCTCGTGATAGACGACCTTATTGTCGCTCTCGAAGGCGCGCACCGCGGGAATCTGCCCGGGCAAGCCGAGCTCCTGCCAGCGGCCGGCCACCTGGTCGTAGACATCTTGACGCAGCGTCGTGCGTTTGGAGAACACCGGCAGATGCCGATGCTCCATGCAGGCATTGATCAGCGCCTTGGAACCGTAGGGCCGCTTCTCCGGCGGGTTCTGCGTCGGGTCGAGCCAGGTGCTCCAGGTGTTGCGCAGGATGTCGATGTCGTCGATCGGATTGCAGCGGCTGGCCATGGCCCAGATCACCTGGTCCATGTCGGTCGGGTCGACATCGGCGTCCACCGCGACGATCCACTTGGTGTAATAGGCGCCGCCCGGAACCTGCGCGGCCAGCGCCAGTACCTGCGCGGCATGGCCGGCATAACGCTGCTCCAGGCTGATCACCGTCATGCCGAAGCCGCCGGCCGCGGCCGGATGCGAATAGACGCCGGCGATGCCGGGGATGCCGAGCTTGTCGAGATCGTCCCAGATCTTGGCCGAGCGGATGATGGAGAAGAAGCCGCTCTGCTCGCAGGAGGGATAATCCGCCATCAATGCGTTGGTGAGGATCGGCTTGGAGCGGAAATGCACGCTGGTGATCTTGACCAGCGGGCAGCCGGCTTCCGGACGCCCGTAATAGCCGGGGAATTCGCCGAACGGGCCTTCCGACTTCACCGCGTTCACATCGATGACGCCTTCGATGACGAATTCGGCATTGGCCGGGATGAGGAGATCGGTGGTCTTGCCGCGCACGACGGGAATAGGCTGGCCCTTGATGCCGCCGGCGAACTCGTATTCGGAGACGTTCTTGGCGAAGGTCTGCGAGCCGACCATCATGAACAGCGGATCGATGCCCCAGGCGGCGGCGACCTCGATCGGCTTGCCCTGCTGCCAGGCGCGCGTGATGTGCAGGCGCGCGTCCTTGCCGGGCGACAGATAAAGCCCGCTCTCGGCGCGGCCCTGCTGCATCATGCGGTAGGTGCCGATGTTGAGATAACGCTGAATCGGGATCGCGGGTGATCACCGCATCGCCGGTGCCGGCATAGCGACCGCCGTCAAGCGGCCAGTGGCGCGGGATCGGCAGTTGGTCGAGATCGATCGCGTCGCCGCTGATCGTGTTCTCGTAGATCGGCGCCTTGTCCGCGCCGATCTCCACCGGCGGGATGCGCTGCTTCAGCTTGTTCTTGCAGCGCTTGATCAGTTCGACGGTCGGCGTGTCGGCCGGCTCCTCCAGCGTCAACGCGGTGCGCTTGATGCTGGGGCCGAGCACGTTCCACAAAAGCCGCGCGCCGAAGGGACTGTTGTCGAAGCCCTTGGCGCGCTCGAACAGCACCGCCGGCGAAGGCTGCAGCTTGGCCAGCAGATAGGAGATCGCGCTCATCTCCTCGTCGCGGTCGACCGGCTTATCGATGCGCACCAGCTCGCCCATCGCCTCGACGCGGGCGAGCCATTCGCGCAGGTCCTGGATCGGCGTCTGGCCGGCCGCCGGTTTCATGTCGGGATTGACCGGCTTGTTCATGGCTCAGCGCGCCTTTGATTTTTCCCGCACGCCTTGCAGCATCCAGGAGAACATCTCCTTGGTCTTTTGTGCGGTCTCCGGCAGAGGCGTGTTGACGATCGGATAGCGGTCCTTCCAGTGGAAGGGCCGGCAGGCGTCGATGATGGCGCGGCTGTTGGTGAAGTCGCCCTTCTCCTTGCGCTCGGGCTCGATCGAGGGATCGAGCGGCGTCGACCAGGCGTTGCGGATGAAGTCGATGGAGGTCACCGGGTCGGAGCGCGAGCACACCGCCCACATCAGCTCTTCGAGGTTGGACACGTCGATGTCGTCGTCGCAGACCACGACATATTTGCCGGCATAGGCGACCGAGCGGCACATGGCGGCGAGGTGGCCGGCCTGGCGGGCGTGGCCGGGATAGCGCTGCTTGATCGACACCGCCGTGAGCTGGCGCGAGCCGCCGGCTTCGTGGCACCAGGTGGCGACCACGTCGGGCAGACCGGTGCGCTTCAATTCTTGTTTGAGCAGCGCCGAGCGCATCACCGCGCGATAGCGCGCCTGTTCCTCCGGCGGCCGTTGCGGCGGGCAGCCGAGCAGGATCGGGTCGTTGCGGTGATAGATGGCCTTGATGTCGAGCACCGGCTCGCTGCGCATCTTCGAGCCGTAATAGCCGGTCCATTCACCGAACGGGCCTTCCGGCGCCATGTTGCCCGGCTCGACGAAGCCCTCGATGACGATCTCGGCATTGGCCGGGAAGGGCAGGCCGGTGTGCTTGCCGATGACCACCTTCTGCGGCCGCCCGCGATAGGCGCCGGCGATCTCGTATTCGCAGGTGCCGTAGGGCACCTCGGTGCAGGCCATCAGGAAGGTGAGCGGGTCGCCGCCGATGACGATGCACACCGGCATCGGCTGCTTGAGCGCCGCGTATTTGTCGCGATGGATGCGCCCGTGCTTGCCGGGCGAGATGTAGAAGCCGAGCCGCTTGGCGTCGTGGATCATGACGCGGTAGGTGCCGCAATTGACCCAGTTCTCGTCCGGGTCGCGGGTGACGTTGAAGCTGCCGGTGCCAATATAGCGCCGGCCCTCGTCGCGGTCGTGCCAGACCGGGGTGGGGAAGCGCGTCACATCGACGGCCTCGCCCTCGATCACGTTCTCCATCACCGGCCCGGTTTCCACCACCTGATAGGGCAGCGGCTTGTCGGAGATCTTCTGGAAATCGGCGAGGAAGGCTTCCGACAGTTCGATCTTGTTGAGATCGGGCGAGAAGCCGAGCGTCATGTTCTGCCGCCGCCCGCCGAAGAAATTGGTCAGCACCCGGAAGCCTTTCGGATAGCCGGGAATGTCGTCGAACAGCGCCACCGGTGCCTTGGCGTCGTGCTGTAACAACTCCGCCGCCATGCCGATGTCGTCCTCCCAGGAATAGCCGCTGGCACGCACCAACTCGCCGAGCTTGTCGGCCTCCTCGATCCATTCGCGCAGATCGTCATAGGCCACGCGCGCTTGCCGATTGTCGGTGAAGGCGATGTTCATGGGCGTTTCTCGTGTGCTGGGCGGAGGCTTGTGCTCCGGCCGCAAGGCGGCCAAGCTTAGAAATCTAAGTTACGCCGCCGCAGCGCCGCGCCCCCTTGATTTACATCAAGCTCGCGCGCGCTTTGCCCGCCGACGCGCAAACACCCGCCAAATTGCCATCACGTGGCGTTGCGCTGCGCTGCAATAATTTCCGATGTCACGCCGCGAAGGCGGCAGTCAGGCTTTCGGCCGTCCCGCCTGCGTCGCGCTACTCGGCGCTTCCGAGCGGAAGCCGATGCGGGCATGCGTGCCGTCGCAAAACGGCTTGTTGGCGGAGCCGCCGCAGCGGCAAAGCCGGGTGTTCTCGATGCGCGCGACGGTGCGCCCGGTTCCGGCGCAGATTTCCAGGCTCCCCGTCACCTGCAGCGGCCCGTCGGTCAGCGGCTTGATGTGCAGTGGCCCGTCGCGCGTTTCCAGCGGCTCGCTGTCGATCGTCGCCGGCTCGCCCGACGCGCTGAAGCCGGCCTCGCGGTGGCTGTTGTCGCAGAACGGCTTGTTTGCCGACTTGCCGCAACGGCAGAGCGTCGCGCGAAAGAACGTCCCGTGGCCGGCAAGGTCGATGGCCGCATGCACGGCATAGGGACCGTTTTCGCGCACGTTGAGGACATTGACGCGCGGCGGCGCCTCCTGCGGGCCGCCGTCGTGCCGCTCGTAAGTGATGGCGCCGGACGGACAGGCATGGGCGATCGCCACGCAGGCTTCCACCGTCACGCGTTCGGGATGCAGCCAGGGTCCCGAAACATTGGCGAGGAAAACCTCCGGCGCGCCAAGCACGCAATGGCGCGAATGGATGCAGCGCGCGCCGTTAAAGCGCAGCGTCAGCGCCTCGGTGCGCGCGACGTTCGGATCGTCGCCCGCGGTGGCGGGCGGCGGCGCCGGTGCCGGACGCGCCACCGGCCGCACGCGCGCGACGGTGTCGACCGCGGCGCCGAGCCCTTCCTCGAACTGGGTGTGCAGTTCAGCGAGGCTGTCGCCGATCGCTTCGAGGCGCCGGGCGAGGCCGGGAAGCGGCACGAGCCCTTCGAGCCTTGCCGCGGCGCCGGCAAGCTCGCGCACGCGTTCGTTCAGCACTTGCGCGGCGCAGCGTTGCACGAGCTGGCCGGCGGAAAGTGGCAGCGCGAAGGTCAGGCCGGCGGTCACGCCCGGCCGCGCCGCTCCGACCGGCAGCCGCGTGACGGCGGCGCCAACCTGGTTCATCGCGTACATCAGCTCGGTTGCCGCCAAGGCGAGCCCCCTGCGCAGCTCGCGCGGCAGCGGCGCCGGCGCGAAGACCTGGGCGAAGCTGCGCATCATCAGCGCATAAAGACTGTTGCCGAGATCGACCACCTTGCTGGCGAGCGTGTCGGTAATCGCGGTCACGTCGTTTCGGTCGCCGGCCGCGACGAGGCTTGGGTTTTCCGCCGCCGGCCGCGCCGGCTCGAATTCCGGCCGCACCCGTTTCAGCCGCGCCAGTTCCTCCTTGATGGCGAGGAAACGCTGATAGTGCGAGCCCTCGCGGTGCGTTGGCGCGCCCTCGCCCTGCTGCACGATTTCGTCGATGGCGCGGCGCGCGGTGGCGAGACTGTTCACCTTGAACAGGCCGGGCAAGCCGAACTCGGCGGCGCCGACCTGGGCGTCGCCATGGCCGACGAAGACATTCGCTTCGCCCAATTCGTCGACCAGCTTGGCGAGCCCGCGCAGCACGCTGTGATAGAGCTGGCCCTGGCTCGCATAGTCCTGCGGCGTCGGCGAGAGCAGGCCCGGGCGCGTTGCGCGTTTGTAGTGCGCGGGATGATCGAACCCCGCGCCGTCCATCAGCGTGATGCCCTCGGGCCGCTCGACATAGACGAAATGATCGACGGTCGCCTCGGTGAAGGGCGAGAGCCGCAGCAGCAGGCCGGCGGGGAAGCGGCCGGGCGCCACCGGAAATTCCGGACGCCACAGGTGCGGCGAGGCGCCGATCGACGCGAGGATGTTGTTGACCAGGGCGAGATGCAGCATCTCCTCGAGCGCCACCTGCCGGATCGAGGCGCGCCATCCCGCGATCGCCGCCAGTTCCGCCGGCGTCACGTTTTCGCTGACGTCGCTCTTCAGGGTCCACAGCGTATAGAGATACGAGCACATGACCGTGTGCTCGAACTCCGCGGCTTCCGCCAGCAGATAGAACAGCTCCTCGCGGTCCTGAATGACAATCTGCTCGTGCATGCGCAAACTCTGTAGCGGGGCGGACCGTGTCGACGGCGGGTTCCCGCGATCATTGTGGCGGATTGGCGCCGTGCGATCCACCCGCACGATGCAGCAGATCGCGCGGCTGCGGCGCCTATGAGCCTCGGTGCATCCGTTGCCGTCCTAGCCTTGCTGCAGGCATCGCCAGAACCGGTGCCAATAAATGCCGAACCAGACCGTATAGTGATCCGGATGCGCGTCGATATCGCGGGCGATCTCCTCCGGCGCGCGCCAGGTCCAGGCCATCACCTCCTCGGGATCGGGTTGCGGGGTGCCGTCGAAACGGCCGCCGAACACATGCACGACCTCGTTCTCGATCAGCCCGCGCGAGACCGGCGCGTTGTAGTCGGTCAGGAACATGTAAGTCAGCTCGCAGCTAAAGCCCATCTCTTCGACGATGCGCCGGCGCGCCGCGTCCTCGACCGGTTCGTCCGGGCGCGGATGGCTGCAACAGGTGTTGGTCCACAGCCCGCCGGAATGATACTTGCCGAGCGCGCGGCGCTGCAGCAGGAAGCGGCCATCCTTGTCGCAGACGAAGATCGAGAAGGCGCGATGGCGGAAGCCGTGACGATGCGCGTCGAGCTTCTCCATGGTGCCGCAGGGGCGGTCGTTGACGTCGACCAGCACGACGCGGTCGCCGGCTTCACCGGCGGGGGTCGGCTCATGCGTCGGCTCACGCGTTAGCGACATGGCGTTCTCAACAGCCTTGGTGAGATATCAATCCTCGTCGGCGGCGACGGCTGCCGCCTGGCGCGCGGATTGCGGCCGGACCAGAACTTCCATGCGGCCGTCCCAGCGCTTTGCAAAAGGCGCGGCGATGCCGAATTGATCGAGCACGCGCGCCACGATGTGATCGACAATATCCTCGACCGAACGTGGATGATTGTAGAAGGCGGGCATCGGCGGCAGCATGGCCACGCCCATGCGCGACAGCTTGAGCATGTTCTCGATGTGCACTTCCGACAGCGGCGTCTCGCGCGGCACCAGCACCAGGCGCCGGCGCTCCTTGAGCACGACATCGGCGGCCCGATGGATCAGGTGCTCGCCATAGCCGTGCGCGATGGCCGCCAGCGTGCGCATCGAGCAGGGGATGATGACCATGCCCTCGGTGAGGAAGGAGCCGGACGACACCGCCGCGCCCATGTCGCTGATGGTGTAATACTCGGTCGCCAGCGCCTTCACCTGCTCGATCGTGTAGCGCGTCTCGTGCTTGATCGTGCGCTCGGCCCAGCGCGACAGGATGAGATGCGATTCGACATCGCATTCCTTGAGCGCCTCCAGGAGCCGGATGCCGAAGATGGCGCCCGTTGCTCCGGTCAAGCCGACGATAAGACGCCGCATCAATGGTCTCCTCCCGGGCCCCTGTTCCGCTTTCCGGGCCGCCAAGGTGCCGAGATTAAGCGGAAAACGCCGGCCAATGCGAGCGTTTCCTTGCGACATGATTGACGGCCGGGCCGCCCGCCGGCAGGCGCCGCGCCGGCATAAGGCGTTGGGCGGGCGGCGGTTTCCGCCACCCCAGGGTTGCGACCACGAGTTTATTGAAAAAACTTAGAGGTCTAATATCATGCCGCGCAGCAAAGCCGTTCAAGCGGCCCCTTTTCGACACCGGGAGCGAAAGCGCCATGCAACAAGTCGTCCGCAAAACCGAGCAGCAGCCGAGCGCCAGCGACGTCCTCGACCTGCGGCAGACCCTTGCCTGGCTCAAGGCGCAGGGCGACCTGATCGAGACCGACAAGCCGGTCGATCCTGATCTCGAGGTCACCGGGTTGCAGAAGCACATGGATGGCGGCTGCCCGGTGCTGTTCAACAATGTCAAGGGCAAGCCGAACCACCGGGTGATCACCAACCTGTTCGGCGACATGAACGTCATCAACAAGATGTTCGGCTGGTCGAGCGACCACGAGCGCACGCGCAAGATCGCGCAAGCTTTCCGCAAGCCGCTCGCGCCCGAGATCATCCCGCAGGACCAGGCGCCGGTGCAGGAACACGTCATCCTTAATCCGGACGACGTCAACAAGTTCATGGTGCCGATCCGCCACACCGTCTACGAGAAGGAATTGACCGTCGGCTCCGGCATCCGCTGCATCAGCTTCGATCAGTTCGATGGCGGCACCGACCTCGGCTACAACCGCATGAACTTCCGCTGGGGCAATGTCGGCACGTTCCAGATCTCCCCCGGCTCGCACATGTGGCAGGTCGCCAACAAATATTACAAGGACGACCAGCCGATCCCGCTCACTATGTGCTTCGGAGTGCCGCCGGCCTGCACGCTCATGGCCGGCGCCGGCTTCGACTATGCCATCCTGCCGATGGGCTGCGACGAGATCGGCATCGCCGGCGCGGTGCAGGGGCGTCCGATCCGCATGGTGAAGTGCCGCACCGTCGACGCCTATACGCTGGCCGACGCCGAACTGGTGCTCGAGGGCTACATCCATCCGCGCGACCGCCGCTACGAGACCAAGGAATCCGAGGACGCGGATGTGCAGGGCCGCTACCATTTCCATCCGGAATGGGCGGGCTACATGGGCAAGGCCTACAAGGCGCCGACCTTCCACGTCACCGCCGTGACCATGCGCAAGCCGGAGACCAAGCCGATCATCTTCGCGCTCGGCGTGCACACGCTCGACGACCACAACATCGACACCACGGTGCGCGAGGCGGCGATCTTCGAATTGTGCGAGCGCTTGCAGCCCGGCATCGTGCAGGACGTGGTCATCCCCTATTGCATGACCGACTGGGGCGGCTGCGTCATCCAGGTGAAGAAGCGCCACCAGATCGACGAGGGCTGGCAGCGCAACTTCCTCAGCGCCGCCTTGTCCTGCTCGCAGGGCATGCGGCTCGCCATCGCGGTGAGCGAGGACACCGACCCCTATTCGATGGACGACATCATGTGGTGCCTGACCACGCGGGTGAACCCGCGCGCCGATATCCTCAACCCGATCCCGGGCGGGCGCGGCCAGACCTTCATGCCGGCCGAGCGCATGACCGCCGGCGACAAGCAGTGGACGGCGTCGAACACGCAGTTCGAGGGCGGCATGGGCATCGATGCCACCGTGCCCTTCGGCTACGAGAGCGACTTCCTGCGCCCGGTCTATCCGGTCGACCGGGTGAAGCCGGAGGATTTCTTCACCGCCAAGGACATCGAGAACGCGCGCTCGCGCATGGTCGGCTGGGTGCATTCGCTGGCGCGCACCGGCCGCTGAGCGGTTGCGCCCGCCGCGGCGGGCACGCTGGGTGAGCGCCATGCTGAAAGGGGATGCGGGACCAAGTCTGCTGCGGCACTGGATCGACCGCGCCGCGGCCGACCATCCGGACAAGCCTTACATCGTCGGCGCCGACGATGGGCGCGCTATCACCTATGCGCAGCTGCAGACACTGACGCGGCAGATCGGCGCGTTGCTTGCCGCGCGCGGGATCGGCGCCAACGACCGCGTGGCGCTGCTCGCCAACAATTCGATCGAGCATCTCGCCTGCTATCTCGGCGTGATGGCGCATGGCGCGACCATCTGCACCATCCATGTCGAGATGAACCAGCATCACCTGGTGCAGATCCTGCCGGCGTTGCGGCCGCGCCTGATCGTCTACGAGGAAGGCTTGGGGTTGGAAGAGGCACTTTCGGCGTCGTCGGCCCCGCGTTTCGCACTGGGGCGCTGGGACGACGCGGCGAGCGGCGGGTTCTATCGCGAGGTCGCCCGCCACCCGCCGGCGGAGACGGTGCTGACGGCGGGGCCGCGCCACGATGCCTGCATCCTCTTTACCTCCGGCACCAGCGCCCGCCCCAAGGGCGTGGTGCTCAGCTTCCGCGAACTCCTGTCCAATGCAGAGCCGGTCGGCGCCGGCCTCGGCATGACGCGCGCCGACCGCATCTATGATTTCCGCTCGTTCAACTGGTGTTCGGCACAGGTCTTGAGCGCGCTGGCGCCGCTGGCCTGCGGCGCCTCGCTGCTGCTCGGGCGCAAGTTCTCGCGCAGCCGCTTCTTCCGCCATGTTGCGGAATTCGGCGCCACCATCACCGCCGGCAACCCGACCACCATCAACATGCTGCTCAATGCCGAGGGGCCGCCCATTGCGGTGCCGACGCTGCGCTTCGTGATCTCCAGCTCGGCGCCGCTGGTGCATGAGGACTGGCGCCGCTTCGAGGCGCGTTTCGGCGTGCCCGTGGCGCAGAGCTACGGTTGCAGCGAGATCGGGTGGATCGCCGCCAATCCGGGCGCCGACCGGCGCTTCGGCACCGTCGGCAAGCCGCTGCCCTATCTGCAGCTCGCCATCGTCGATGAAACCGGCCGGCCGCTCGCCGCCGATGCCGTCGGTCCTATCGAGGTCGGCGGCTTTGCCGACAACGACTATCGCGATCTGGCGGAGGACGGCAGCATCCGCCGCGTCAGCCGCGGGCGCTTCCGCACTGGCGATATCGGCTTCCTCGACGCCGACGGTTATCTGCACGTCATCGGCCGCGAGAAGGAGCTGATCATCCGCGGCGGCGTCAACATCTCGCCCTTGGAGATCGACAGCATCCTCATGCGGCGTCCGGACATTATCGAAGCGGCGACCATCGGCGTGCCGCACCGCACCTATGGCGAGGACGTGGTCAGCTATGTCGTCGCCCGGCCGGGTCAGGCCATCGACGTCGCCGAGCTCCTGCACTACTGCGGCGAGCAACTGCCGGCCTTCAAGGTGCCGCGCGAGATCGTGCTCAGCGAGCGCCTGCCGAAGACGGCGCGCGGCAAGCTCGACCGCAGGGCGCTCGCCGCGCAGTGGAGCGCGGCGCACGGCGGCGATTAATCCCTTCTTGTCATTCCGGGGCGTCGCGCAGCGGCGAACCCGGAATCCAGAGCCCTACGAAAGTCCTTATCCGATTACTCTGGATTCCCGGTTCGCGCGCTTCGCTCGCGCCCCGGAATGACGCATTGATCATCCCGATACGGTCTTACGCGGGCGCTTGGCTTTCGAGGCGGCGAGGCGCGAGGCGATTTCGCGCGTCGAGGGAATGCGCCGCTTGTCCGACGCCGACTCGACTTCGTCGCGCGCCAGGTTCTCGATGATCGCGAGCAGCAGCCGGCGCGCGGTGGCGATGTCGGCCGGCTTGACGCCGTGCACGGCGATCTCGTTGACCTCTTCCGCCAGCGGCACCAGCTTGGCCTTGAGCGCGCGGCCCTTCGGCGTCAGGAACACGAACACCTTCTTCTTATTGCCGGCGAGTTGCCGGCGCGTCACCAGGCCGAGCCTTTCCATCGATTTGAGCGCGGAAAAGGTGGTCGGCTCCATGACGCCGGCCTCCTCGCTCAGCTCGCGCTGGGTGAGGCCGTCGTTTTCCCAGAGGATGCGCAGAAAGGTCCAGTGGCCGAGCGATACCGCGTGCTCGGTGAGCCGCATCTGCAGCGAGCGCAGCAAAGCGCGGGTGGCGTCCTTGACCAGATGCGCCAGCCGGTCGTTCGGCACCGCCTCGCGCCAATGGTGGAGGATGGTCTGCGTGCCGCTGGGCGTTTTCTTCTTCTCGCTCACGACCGTGACACCTTACTCCGCCCCTGCTCCTTCGCGCCGCCGTCCCGGCATCGCCCGGTCTGCGTCCGTCCGCGCCCGGTAAAATGCTTGATTTTGGTCAATCGAGCGAGGTGATCACGCACGTATTGTTTGCCTTGTCAATTCGGCCCGACCGTTGGTCCGGCCGCCGGCGCACGCGATCAAACCCAGGGCGAACCGAGGTTCTGATATGGCGTCCATTCTCGGCAGCGAAACCCATCGCCTGAAGGCCGACGTCGCGGTGATCGGCGGCGGCACCGCCGGCCTGAATACGGCGCTGGCGGCCGCGGAAGCCGGCGCCGACGTCCTCATCGTCGACAAGGCGCATATCCAGCGCAGTGGCGCCATCGCCGGCGGTATCGATCATTTCTTCGCCTATCTCAACACCGGCCCGAGCTGGGATACGCGCGAGGCCTATCTCGGCTGGGTGTCGAAGGTCGCGCGCGGCGCCGCCAACATCAAGATCCACGAAAAGGTGTTCTGCGACGAGCTCGAGCCGGCGATGGCGCGGATCGAGAAAATGGGCGTGTCGCTGCACCAGCCCGACGGGACCATCCTGCGCACGCAGGCGCTCGGCCAGCCCGGCCCCATCGCCATCAATTTCGACGGCAAGTTTTTGAAGCCGAAGATGGCCTTTGCCGTGAAGAAGAAGCACATCCGCACACTCAACCGCGTGCAGGTAAGCAACATCTATCTGCACGACGGCAGTTTCGCCGGCTTTGCCGGCTACGACATCCGCAACGGCGATTTCTACGAGATCGAGGCCAAGGCGGCGGTGATCGCCACCGGCAACACCAACCGCATGTTCAAGAGCCAGACTGGCAACCCGTTCAATCTCTGGTATTGCCCGGCCAACACCGGCGACCTGCACCGCGCCGCCTTCGACGCCGGCGTCGAGCTCGCCAATGTCGAATATGTGCGCATGACCATCGTGCCCAAGGGCTTCAGCGCGCCCGGCTTCAACGCCTTCTTCGGTATGGGCGGCAAGTTCGTCAACGGCCTCGGCCAGCCCTTCATGCAGACCTATCACCCGATGGGCGACAAGGCGCCGCGCAACATGATGGTGTGGGGCGCGCTGCAGGAGGTGCGCGCCGGGCGCGGGCCGATCTATGTCGACGTACGCCATCTCAAGGCGGCCGATCTCGCGCACCTGTTCTCCACGCTGGGTATCGACAAGGACACGCTGCCCGAGTTCTTCAGGGCCAAGGGCTATGACCGCGAGGGCACGCTGATCGAGCTCACCGTGTCGGAGCCGATGCAGGCGCGTCCGTCCGAATTGTGCGGCAGCGGTATCAAGATCGACGAGACCTGCGCCTCCAACGTGCCCGGCCTGTTCGCCGCGGGCGATGCCTCCGACCAGATGGGCTGCCTGCACATGTGCATGGCCGGCGGTTACGCCGCCGGCAAGCACGCGGCGCGCTATGCCGCCGGCGTCAATCATTATCGCCCGCTCAAGGCCAAGGCGCTGGCCGAGGAGCGCGCCCGCGTCTTCGCGCCGCTGCTGCGCAAGTCGGGGCTCGCCTCCGGCGAGTTCGAGAACATCGTGCGCATCATCACCACCGATCATTTCGGGCCCTACAAGAGCGAGGTGAGCCTGAAAGGCGCGATCGCCAAGCTCGACGGGCTCGACCGCTACCGCGCCGATCTCAAAGCCAACAATCTGCACGAGCTGATGCGCTGCCACGAAGCGATGAACATCCAGTCGGTGGCCAAGATCGTCGCCCACGCCGCGCTGGCGCGCAAGGAATCGCGCTTCGTGCCCTATCATTACCGCTCCGACTATCCGGAGACCGACGAGGACATGTGCGGGCTGGTGGTGGTGCGCAAGGACGGGGAGGCCGGCATCGCCACCCGCTTCGAGCGCCTGCACTACGACGCGTGAGGATCGGCCCATGACCGCCGTCATCGACAAGGGCAAGTGCAACGGCTGCGAGCTGTGCGCGCTCTATTGCCCGCTCGACGTCATCCACATGGAGGACGGCATCGCGGTGATCCGCTATCCGGACGAATGCTGGCACTGCGGCGCCTGCCGCCAGGACTGCGCGCACGACGCCATCACCTTCCAGTTCTCGCCGGCGATGCTGGGGATTTAACGCGCGGTTCGTTTGCGCCGAAGCGCGGTTGGGCGTGCGTGCCGCGTGCCGATAAGCAGCTATCCCTATCAATTATCGCGAAATTCCCGGCGCTGCAGCCAAGAATTGCCAGGGGTCAGGAAACAACCCGACACCCCGAACATCCGTGCGTCGCCGTTGACTTAAATCAAGGGGCCGGGGGTCGGCAATTGACACTATCATAGTGTTGTTCTTCGTCGTCGATTTCTTCCGCGCGACGAGACGTGGACGGCCGTTATCCGCCGCCCGACAGCGAGGCTGTGGTCATGAAGAAGGTCTCCGACCCGAAGGGCGATAAACCAGAGTCATCGCCCGAGAGCCCGACCCGGCGTACGGCCATGAAGCGGATCGCGGCCCTCATAACGGGCGTCGCCGGCGGTGCCGGCGTGATCGCGCAAGCGAAAGACGCCTGGGCTCGGTATGTCGACTTTGGCCCCGTTTACGGCAGCAGCTATTACACGAGCATCTACCGCAACACGGTCTACGGCAGCTATCATTCGCGCTACAGCAGCAGCTACCTTTCCTACTATACGAGCTATCGCAGCCACTACAGTTCGGTTCCGCCGCCCTATTCCCCCCGGTACAGCTCGTACCGGTAGGGACGTTGATGCTGAGCTTGTTCGGCAACGCCAGTCGGCGCGGATCGTGACGGTCGCGGCGGTCGGCTGGATGCACCACGATGGCCAATGTCCTGCTGACCTCGCTGTGTAACCGTTCGTGCCCATACTGTTTCGCCGAAACAGCGATGGAAACGGCGACCGACAGCCGATTCCTGACCTGGGAAAACCTGATCTACATCGCCGATTTCCTGGAAAGCTCCGAGCATCGCTCGGTGTCGCTGCTCGGCGGCGAGCCGACGATCCATCCGAAGTTCGTCGATTTCGTCCTTTACCTGCTCGAACGCAATTTCGACGTCACGGTCTTCACCAATGGAATGTTGAGCGCGGCCCGACTGGCGCAATTCAGGGCGCATCTCACTGACGTGTCGGTCGACCGGTTCACGCTTGTCTGCAATCTGAACGATCCGGCGCAGACGCCCACCTCCGACAAGGAAGCGCGCAGGGTCGACGATTTTCTGTCCGTGATGGGGCCGTGGACGACGGCGGGATTCAATATCTACCGCACCGATTTCTCCCTGGATTTCCTGTTCGACGTGATCAATCGCTATGGCCTGAAGCGGCACCTGCGGCTCGGTCTCAGTCAACCGATCCCGGGCAAGCAGAACGCGTTTATCAAGCCTTCGGAAATCAGAACCGTCGTACGCCGGCTGTTTTCCTTCCGCGAGCAATTCGCCGCCTCGCGCGTCAGGCCGGGATTGGATTGCGGCTTTCCGATCTGCCAGTTCAGCGACGAGGAGCTTGGCTGGCTGCACCGTAACGGCGCCCACGCCTTGTTCGGATGCGGTCCGGCGTTCGATATCTCGCCGGACATGAGCGTGTACTACTGCTTCCCGCTTTCCGAATATCGCCGGAAGTCGCTGTTCGAATTCGATTCGGTCGAACAGATCGACGCCCATTTCCGCGCGACGCGCGACCCGATCAAGGCGGAAATCCCGGGGATTTTCAGGGAATGCGACGGCTGCCGTTACCAGCAGGACGGCCTGTGCGCCGGCGGCGGACTTTGCCACGCGGTCCATGGCTTCGTCGACGAAGCGCCGATACGCCTTCCAGAGATCGAGCATGAGCTTGCAAAGATTCGTTTGTCCTAACCACGAGGCCTTGCTGAACAGCTTCACCGGGCGCGCGGTGGCGGTGCGGGTGGATGACCCGACGCACATCCTCGACGCCGTGGCCAATGTGCGGCGGAGCGGGAACGAGCTGTTCTGTGTCGTGGTTCAAACCGAGCGCCCCTTGAGCGAGCTCGAATTCAGCGACGGGCAGCTCGACGTCCCGCTTGCGGTGATGGTGCCGGCGATGGGGGATTTCCGCGCGCTGGCCCGGAAGGTCGTCGGATTGCGACGGCCGACGCTTCGGGTTTATCTGCCCAGCAACGATCCGGACAACCTGTCCGCACTGCGTATCCTGTCGTCGCTTGGCATTCTGGCCTGCGCCGACCTTATTGCCGATGCAAATGACTGGGAAGCGATCGTCGATCTGATGACCTACGCGGTGCTGGGACGCCGTCCGCACGCGCCGATCGAGCCGTTCTCATATGTCGCCGAGAGCTACGATCCGCATTCCAGCATTCGCTGGGGATCGATCGCGTTCGACGATCCCTCGCGTTATCTGCATCTGGACGAGGAAGGCCGGGTCGCGCTCTCGCGCGACGCGCTGCGCCGAGGCGAATTCTTCGCCGACAGCATTGCCGCGCTCGAATCGCCGGCGGCGGCATCGGTGATCGCCGACGAAGCGAATGCCTGGCGGCGCTATTTCGTCGATAATCATCCGTGCGCCTCTTGCGCCGGCTGGCGGGTCTGTCTCGGCAGGTTCGCCGAAAACCTTCCCGAGGATGGAGGCTGCGCGCGGCTGTTCTCCGAGCTGATCGAGGTCGCCGCCATGTTCAAGGCCTCGACTCCCTCCCGCAGTGAGGGTGACGTATGGCGACCGTGATCTTCAAGCCGACCGAGGCTTGCAACGCGCGCTGCATCTATTGCGACGTCGTCCACAAGGACAGTCATTCGTCGAAGCGCATGCCGTTCGATCTGCTCGAACTGTTCTTCCGTCGCATCGACGAATTCCTGCGCGAGCGGCCGCACGAGACGATGGATGTGATTTGGCACGGTGGAGAACCGCTGCTGCTGGGCGCGGACTATTTTTCGAAGGCGCTCGCCTTTCAAGAAAAGCACTGCGCGGAAACCTCTGGTCGCATCAAGCACAGCATCCAAAGCAATCTGACGCAGTTTTCGCGGGAACTGGCTGCCGTCTTGCGCAAGCTCGGGATCGACAGCATCGGCACCAGCTATGACCCGATCGACAATGTGCGCGGTCTCGGCAGCAAGCGCGATTCACGCGCGTACAGCCGAAAATTCATGCAAGGGATCAGGCTGCTCGAGGAGGAAGGGTTCAGCTGGGGCGTCATCTACGTGGTGACCAAGCTGTCGCTGGAAAAGCCGCTGGAGATCTTCAACTTCCTGGCGAATCTGTCGCCGAAAGGCGCCTTCATGTTCAATCCGGTGCTGGTCTATACGCCGGATTTCGACCACATCCGGATTTCTCCGGAAGAATATTCCGAATTCCTCGGCGCGATCTTCCCGGCCTGGTGGCAGCGGCGTAACGAACTGGCGCATATCGAGCCGTTCGCGTCGATCGTCACCAACCTGACCGGCCAGGGCAAGTCGCTGATGTGCTCGGATTCCGGCAACTGTGCGCATGCGCATATCAACGTGCAGGCCGACGGCAGCCTGTCGCACTGCGGGCGTTCGGCCGACTGGGGCTTGCTGAACTACGGCTCGATGCTGGACAAGACCTTCGCGCAGGTCTTGGCGGACGCGCAGCGCGACGAACTGGTGCGCAGGAACGTTGTTCTCCCCGAAACCGAATGCGCGGGTTGCCGCTTCTGGGATATCTGTCATGGCGGCTGTCCGCTCGATGCTTGGTCGTCGGCCGGCGGCTTTCTGCACAAGAGCGAATGGTGTTACGCCAAGCGGGGGTTCATCGAAAAATATATCGAGCCGGTCATCAATGCCGAGACGGAAGGTGCGCCCGCGTCGGCTTTCGCCGGCGAAGCGGCGGTGGCTGACGCCGCCGATGCTGCCGGCCCGGTGACGCCCGGTTTTCCGGTTGCCGCCGGCAACCGCCTGGACGGCCATTGGATCAATCCGATCGGCGGGCTGGGCGACACCCTGATGATCTCAGGTGTCTTGAAGCAGTTTTCCGAGAAATACCCTGGTCGGAAACTGAACCTGGTCGAGCGGACCAAGTATTGGCCGATGCTGGAAGGGCACCCCGCCATCGGTTCGGTTGGCAATCCGCCCGCGGGCGCATCGTTCGTATCGACCAATTATTGGGCCCATGACGATTACCGATTGCACGGCGAGCGCGCCTATCAGGTGCTGGCGCGCATTTTCGGTCTCGATCCGCCGGTCGAAGAACGCCTCTACGTGCCGTGGGACATTCACGACGACACCCGTCTTATGGGCATGATTCCGTGGAAACGATTCAACGTATTGATCTGCCAAAGTTCAGATTCGCCGCGCAAGCAGATGCGAACCGCGAACTGGGAAACGCTCGTGGACTCGCTGAGGTCGGCGGACATCGGCCTGGTGCAGACGGGGCGCGCGGGCGATACCTACATTCGCGGCGCTTATAGCCTGTTGGGACTGACGACGCCGCGGCAGATCATCTCGCTGATCCGTCATTTCGACGTGGTGGTGACGGCCGACAATTTCATCATGCACGCCGCGCACCTCTGCGGCGTTCCGGCGGTCGTGCTATGGGGCCCGACGGACCATCGGGTCTATGGGTATGCCGGTCAGACGCACCTGCAGGCGCGGCCGCGCTGCGAATTCCCGCACGGCTGTATTGGCCCCGATCAGACCGGCGTGTACCAGGACCGCTGTCCGCACGAGCCCGCGCACTGCATGAATTCCATCGGGCTGGGGGTCATTGCTGACGCCGTCATGAGCCGGCTTGCCACGACGGCCAGTCGCAAGGTCGCGGCGGCGCGCCGATAAGCCCGCGCCCTTGATCCGCGCGCCTTATTTGCGGCTACGGTGCCTGGGCCGGTAATTCTTCATCACCGTGCGACATTCGTCGCTGAGATCGCGCCAGTGCTTCCTCATGCAGACCGCGATTCGCTCGTGGTCCGGGATGGCGTCGCCGCAATAGGTATAAACGTCGTTGCCGCAGGCTTGCTGTTCCCTCTGCATCTCTTCGGAATTCTGCATCTGGTCGGAATTGTCCGCCATCGCCGTCGTGGCGAGGACGGCAAGCGCGAAGGAGGCAAGGAGGGGTGTGCGAATCTTCATCGGTTCGACCTCGTGCGCTGATATGCAATCGTTGCGTGGAACGCAAGCGCGACACGTTGGCGCCGAGATGACGAGGTAGCACCGCCGCACGAACTCCGCTTTCGTAACGATAAATGACCGCCGAAGTTCCCTTGTCAGTCCGTAAAACAACCATATTTGCAGGTGAATGAGGCCGGCGGACACAAGCAAATTTTGAAGGCGACATGAAGCCAGCACTCGCATTCATGGTGACGACCGCGGCGGCGCTTGGCGGCATCGCGGCGCAGGCCCAGCCCATGCAACCCAATAATGGGCCGCAGCAATATCAGCAGTACCAGCCATACCAGCAGAACCGGCAGTATCAGATGCCCGGGGCCCCGGGCGCCGGCCAGATGGAGCAGCAGCCCTCGGTCACGGGGCTGTGGCAGAAGCTGGACGAGAATGGCCAGCCGGTGAGCTGGTTCCTGTTCGTCCGGGACCAGGACGGAACCTATGAGGGCGCCATCGCCAAGATGTTCCCGCGCCCGGACGATCCGCCCAATCCGATCTGCACCCGTTGCAGCGACGACCGCCACAACGCGCCCTTCCTTGGGCTGTCCTTCGTGCGCGGCATGAAGCGGCACGGGCTGCACTACGAGGACGGCAGCATCCTCAACCCACTCGACGGCAATATCTACAGTGCCAAGATGACGCTCAGCCCCGATGGGCAGACGCTCACCCTGCGCGGCTATCTCGGCATTTCCCTGTTCGGCAAGGACGAGGTGTGGACACGGCTGCCGGATCAGGCCGAGGCCCAACTCGACCCCAGCGTGCTGGCGCGCTACCTGCCCAACCTGCTGCCGCCGCAGTCGCGCATGCAGTCGCAGCGCTATCCCATGCCGAGGCCGGCGCCGCGCCCGCGCTAGAGCGTTTCCAGGCGAAGTGGAAACCGGTTCGCCGTCCGGAAACGCGATAAAGCAAGAATCCGAGACGCGTTCACTGTTTCTATGAAGCGGCGACCGCGTCTAGCGGCCCAAGCTGGCGAATTGCGCCTGCTGCCGTGAATCGAGCGCGGCATAGAATTCGTTGAGCGCAACCTCCATGCGGGTCGCCGCCATGGTCATGGCGACGAGCCGCGCGTTGGCGGCGTCCAGCCGCGCCAGCGGGTCGTCGGGAACCGGCTGGGTGCAGGCGGCGAGCAGCAGCTTTTCCATCTGCGCCGAGGTCCGCTGCAGCTTTTGCAGGCTCGCCTGCTGGGCTTGCGTCGGTTTCACCGTCCGCCGGATCTGCCTGAGCAGCCGCTCGGTCATGCCGGCGCTTTGCGCGGCGCAGTCCCGTTGCCGGTGGGCCAATTTGGCGTTCGAGGCCGGCGCGGCGGCGCCATCGAGCTTGGCCCGCTGCGCCGGCGTCAGCGTCGCATAGAAGACTTTGACCGGTTGGCGGGCAAGGACGCCGGCCTCATGCACGGCCCAAAGCCGTTTCGTGAGCGCCGCCAACCGCTTGCGCGGCGATTGCGGCTGCGGCGCCTGGCAGCTCGCCTGGATGGTCTTGGCGCCTTCGCTCACCGTGGCGCGCAACGCCTCGAAATTGCGATTTTGCGCGGCATCGGGCCCGAGCGCCTGCTCGATGCGGCCGGTCAGCCAGGTGCCGGTCGCGCCATCGGCATCCTGGCAAACCGAGGCCGGGTTGCCCGCCGCGGCCGGCTGCGGGGCCTGCTCGGCGCTGCCGGTGGTGGCGGGGGCGGCCGGCAGCGCGCCGGCGATGGCAACGGCAATGGCGCCATAGCCATAGCGGTTGAGGTCGCGGGCGTAGGCGCCGGGCCAGAAGGCGTAGCCGAGAACATTGTCGTAGGCATTGAGCCGGTCGCTGTCCCGCCGCGCCTCGGGGCCCGGCTGGCGCTCATTGGCGCTCACCTTGGTCCCGGCCGCCTTGTCCGGACCGGCCCGCCGGGTCTCGTGGGCGGTGCGATGGCGGTGGTGATGCCGGTCACGGAAATGCCCGAGAACGCCGCGCAGCGGGCGGGTCATCATGTTGAGGATCCCGCGCGGGGAAAATTGCGCTTGCGCCGGTGCGGCGCCCAGCGCCATCAAAATGGCAAAGATAGCGATCATTTGCCGGCGCATGCGACCCTCCCTTTACCGATGGGCCCGTTTCAGCTCGGCAGTTTGCTTGCCGCGGTCATAACGGAAGCCGCGGCCTCGAGGTTCCAATCAGGCGGTGAATGCGCTAGGAGCGCTGCCTATTGGGTCCCGAACAAAGAGTTCCGGGTGGCGTTAGTGTTTTGCTGCCGTGCGCGCACGGCAGCTTGAAATCGACTTGAAGGCGTAAATTCCATGCTCGGCTCGGCGGTTGTGCGAATTGTTCGATTCTGCACCCGCTTTCCGTGGCTGATCATCCTCACGGGCTTTGTCGCGGCGGCGATTTCGGCGTTCTATTTCGCCACCCATTTCGCCATCACCACCGACATCAACAAACTGCTCTCGCCGCGCCTCGATTGGCGGCAGCGCGAGGTGGCGCTGGAGAAGGCCTTTCCCGGGCATTTCAATTCGACCCTGGTCGTCGTCAACGCGCCGACGCCCGAGCTCGCCGCCGATGCGGCGCGCCGGCTCGGCAAGCGCCTGGCGGCGCAGCCGAAATTCTTCCATTCCGTGAGCGACCTGAGCGACAGTCCCTTCTTTACCCGCAACGCCTGGCTGTTCCAGTCGACACCGGAGCTGAAGCGGCTGACCGAGGGACTGGCCAAGGCGGCGCCGGTCATCAGCGCGCTCAACAGCGACCCGAGCCTGCGCGGCCTGACCCGGGCGGTGTCGCTCGCGCTGGCGGGCGTGCAGTACCACATGGTCAAGCCCGATGATCTGGCGCCGGCATTTTCGCTGGTCGCCGATACGCTGGACGACGTGCTGGCCGGCCGGCCGGCGGTGTTTTCCTGGCAGGAGATGCTGAGCGGCAAGCCGGCAACGCCGAGCGAGCTCAGGCATTTCATCGAGGTTCAGCCGGTCCTGCACTATTCCGAGCTGGAGCCGGGCAAGGCCTCGAGCACGGCCATTCATCGCGCCGCCGCCGATCTCAATCTCGCCGCGCGGGACCAGGCGCGCGTGCGGCTGACCGGCTCGGTGCCGATGGGCGACCAGGAATTCGCCACCGTCGAGCAGGGCGCCGTGGTCAACGGCATCGGCACCGTGGTGGTGGTGCTGATCATCCTCTGGCTCGCGCTGAAATCGGCGCGCATCATCTCGGCGGTCTTCATCAATCTCTTCGTCGGCCTGTCGATCACCGCGGCGCTCGGCCTGGTGATGGTCGATGCGCTCAACATGATCTCGGTCGCCTTCGCCGTGCTGTTCGTCGGCCTGGGCGTCGACTTCGCCATCCAGTTTTCCGTGCGCTATCGCGCCGAGCGGCACAAGGTGGCGGATCTGCACGAAGCGCTGGCGCTGGCGGCGGACCATGTCGGCGTGCCGCTGACGCTGGCGGCGGCGGCGGTGGCCGCCGGCTTCCTGTCGTTCCTGCCGACCGATTATCGCGGCGTGGCCGAGCTCGGCCAGATCGCCGGCGTCGGCATGATCATCGCCTATCTGAGCAGCATCACGATGCTGCCGGCGCTGCTCTCCGTCTTGAAGCCGTCCGGCGAGCCGGAGGCCGTCGGCTATCGCGCCTTGGCGCCGGTCGATCATTTCCTGCAGAAGTACCGCATTCCCGTCGTGGGCGGCACGGTGGCGATCGCGGTTCTCGGGCTGCCGCTCTTGCACTCTCTCAGCTTCGATTTCGATCCGATTCATCTGCGCAGTCCCGACGTCGAATCGGTCGCGACCTATCTCGACCTGCGCGGCGATCCGCGCACCGGCATCAACTCGGTCGATGTGATCGCGCCGTCGCTCGATACGGCCAGCACCACCGCCGCGCGCTTGCGCAAGCTGCCGGAGGTTGAGCGCGCGATGACGCTGCAAAGCTTCGTGCCGCAGGACCAGCCGCAGAAGCTGGCGCTGATCCAGACGCTGGACCGCAAGATCGGCCCGATCCTGCGCCGGCCGCCCACGGCGGCGCCGAGCGACGAGGTGAATGTCGCGGCGCTGCGCGCGAGCGCCGCGCAGCTGGAGCAGCTGGCCGCCGGCAGCAAGGGCACGGGCGCCGACGCCGCCAAGCGCCTCGGCGGCCTTTTGATGCGGCTCTCCGGTGCCGACAAGGCGGTGCGCGACAAGGCGCAGGCCGCCTTCATCGTGCCGTTGCAGATCGATCTCGACGGCATCCGCGACGCGTTGCAGGCGCAGACGGTGACGCGCAACAACCTGCCGCCGATCCTGGTGCGTCAATGGATCACGCCCGACGGCAAGGCGCGGGTCGAAGTGTCGCCAAACGGCGATACCAACGATACCAGCGTCTTGCGCAAATTCGCCCATGCGGTGCTGACCGCGGCCCCGAGCGCCATCGGCGGCCCGATCTCGATTCTGAAATCCGGCGACACGGTGGTGCGGGCCTTCATCGAGGCCGGCATCTATGCGCTGCTGTCGATCGCCGTCATCCTGTGGATCGTGCTGCGTCGCATCGGCGACGTCTTGCTGACCCTGGTGCCGCTGCTGCTCGCCGGCTTGGTCACGCTGGAGATCACCGTGTTGATCGGCATGCCGCTCAACTTCGCCAACATCATCGCGCTGCCGCTGCTGCTGGGGGTCGGCGTCGCCTTCAAGATCTATTACATCATGGCATGGCGTGCGGGGCAGACCGGCTTGCTGCAATCGAGCCTCACCCGCGCGGTGATCTGGAGCGCGCTGACCACGGGCACCGCTTTCGGCAGCCTGTGGCTGTCGCAGCATCCAGGCACGTCCAGCATGGGCAAGCTGATGGCGCTGTCGCTGGTGTGCACGCTGGCGGCCGCCGTGCTGTTCCAGCCGGCGCTGATGGGCGCGCCGCGCCAGGATGCCGACGAGGATTGAGAGAGCCTCGTCGCCGCAGGACGGCCGGTTAGCCAAATATTCCTCGGTAAAATAGTGCCGCCTGATGGAACTCGGGCCGAAAAACCATGTTATAGTGGCATTAAAGCCGTCCCAGGGCGGTGGTCATCGATCGTCAGGTCCGCCGCCAATGCGGTCTGCAACATGGTGCGGCCCAGCTTGTGACGCGAGGTCGGCGTGCTGGATGTCACCGCCAAGCCATGTCCCCCGGCGCCGGTCCCCCGGGCCAAGCCCTTAGGGCCGCTGGCGCTGCTGCGCGTGCTCGTCGACAACCCGCTGGAGGCGTGGACCGAGGCGCATTTCAACGAGCCCATTGTCATGGGCGGCCTGCCGTTCATGCGCGTCGCGGTGGTCAGCGATCCGGCCGCCATTCGTCACGTGCTGCTCGACAATTATGAAAACTATCAGAAGGACTGGCTGCAGCGCCGCATCCTGTCGGCCGGCTTGAGCGACGGGCTGTTGACCGCCGAGAGCAAGCAGTGGCGCAACCAGCGGCGCATGCTGGCGCCGCTCTTCGCGCGCCGCACCGTCGGGCATTTTTCATCGGCAATGGTCGAGGCGGCGCGGGCTTTGGTGGCGCGGCTCGATCGTCAGCGCGGCGAGGTGCTCGACCTGGCGGTCGAAGTCACGCGCGTGAGCCTCGACGTGCTTGAGCGCACGATTTTTTCCGACGGGCTCGGCAACGATCCGGAAGAAATCCGCAAGGGCATGAAGCTGTATTTCGAGGCGATCGGACAGATCGATCCCCTGGATGTGCTCGGCCTGCCGATCTCCATGCCGCGGCTCGGCCGCATGCGGGCGCGCGCGAGCTTGCGCATGTTCGAGCAGGCGATCGACGCGATCATCGTCCGCCGCCGGCGCCAACTGGCGGAGGCGCCGGACGGGACGCCGCAGGACCTGCTCACGCTGCTGTTGCAGGCGGAGGACCCGCAGACCGGCGCCAGGCTGAGCGAGAGCGAGGTCCGTTCCAACGTGCTGACGTTCATCTCCGCCGGCCACGAGACGACCGCCAACAGCCTGACCTGGTCACTGTTCCTGCTGTCGCAGGCGCCCGACTGGTGCGACCGCCTGCGCGTGGAGGCCGAGCGCGAGCTCGACGGTCCCGCCGAAGGCCTGTCCGAGCGTCTGGTGGAAACCCGTGCCGTGATCGAGGAGTCGAACCGGCTCTATCCGCCGATCACCGCGATCAGTCGCGGCGCCGGCAAGGCGGACACCCTGTGCGGGCGCCCGATCCAGCGCGGCACCATGATCGTCATCGCGCCCTATGTGGTGCACCGTCACCGCACCTTGTGGTCGGAACCGGACCGGTTCGATCCCACGCGCTTTCTCGATGGCGCGCGCGAGACCATCCCACGTTTCGCCTATATTCCGTTCGGCGCCGGCCCGCGCACCTGCATCGGCGCCAGCTTCGCCATGCAGGAAGCCGCCATCGTACTCGCCACACTGGTGCGGCATTTTCGCATGGAATTGCTGGACGGGCACCCGATCTGGCCACTGCAGCGCGTCAGTCTGCGGCCCAAGAGTGGGCTGCCGATGCGGGTGATGGCGTGACGGTAAATTCTGGCGGCCGGCGAGCGCTGACGTTCGCCCGGACCCTTCCGGCGCGCGGGACGCGACGACTAAAGCGCCAGGGCGCTCACGACGTTCGCCCAGGCATGGCGGAGCTGCTCTTCCGCCCCCGGGCATAGCTGCTCGGCGGAGAATTCGTGCCCCTCCCGGCAGCGAAAGCGAACGGCGCCGCTCTCGTTATGTTCGAAGATCATGCTGTTGCATTCCGGACACATCAGCATCGTCGGCCGTCCGGGCGCTTTTTTTTGCAGCCTTGTCTCGCCAGCCATGGAAGCGACCTCTTCAATTTGGTGTATTGTCCAACGATCAATGGGCGGAACGGTTCCGCCTGGTGGGGGGATGCCCGAACGGCTGCCAATCCGCGGGACGCGCGCGGCCGCATTGCAGCATGGGCTGCGCGCGGCCTTTACATTGTCGTCAATACCCCCGCTTGTCGGCACGCCGCCGCCGGTCGGGGCCAGGGTAGTGAAGCATGAAGGAGAAACATCGGGGTCAGCCGCTGGCGTTCGGAATCGAACAAATCGGGCTCATATCGTTGCGGTATCCGATTGCGATCACCTTCATCCTGATCGTGCTCACGATCGCCGCCGCCTTCGGCATCGTGCGGGTCAAGGTCGACGATTCGCTGAGCCAGCTCTTCCGCTCCGACACGCCGCAGTTCCATACCTATGAATATGTGACGCGGCGGTTCCCCTCGTCCGAGTTCGACGTGCTGGTCGCGGTGACCGGCAAGGACCTGCTCAAGCGCGAGTCGCTCGCCAAGCTGCGCAACACGGTGATCGACCTGCAATTGATCGACGGCGTGCGCGGGCTCATCTCGCTGTTCTCGGCGCGCCAACCGCCGGAAGGCAACCAGTTGCCGGCGGCGCTGTTTCCCGAAACGCTGCCCACCGGCGCCGCTTACGACAAGCTCATCGAGCGGGTGAAATCGAACGAGATCATCCGCGGCAAGCTCTTGTCGAACGACGGGGAATTGGCGCTGGTGGTCATGGCGCTCGAGCCGGCGGCGGTGCACAGCAACGATCTCGGCCGGCTGATCGGCGAGATCCGCCAGACGCTGAAGACCGATCTCGCCGGCTCTGGCGACGCGGCGCACTTGACCGGCGTGCCGGTGATCCAGCTCGAACTGCGCAACGCGGTGGAGCGCGACCGGCTGATCTACAACACCTTCGGCTTCGTCATCGGCTGCTTCATCGCCATCGTGTTCTTCCGCCGCATCTCGTTCATGATCGTCGCCGCCGGCCCACCCCTGATCGCCATCGTGCTCGCGTTGGGCGCATTGGGCTGGCTCGGTTTCCGGCTCAACATGTTCCTCAACGTGATGACGCCGCTGATCATGGTGATCAGCTTTTCCGATTCGATGCAGCTCACCTTCGCCGCGCGCGACCGCGTGTTGCGCGGCTTCGACAAGCGCAGGGCCTTCCGCGACGCCATTCTCGTGGTGGGGCCCGCTTGCGTGCTCACGCATGCTACCGCGGCTTTGTCGTTCATCGCGCTGCAGTTCTCGCAATCCGATCTCATCCGCACTTTCGGCCAGGCCGGCCTGATCGCCACCGTCATCGCCCTCATCGCGGTGTTGATGCTGGCGCCGCAGCTCGGCATGCTGCTGGTGCGCAACGAGGTGGGCTCGCTGGAGTCCGCCGCCACGCTTGACCGCGCGGTCAACTGGCTGCGCCGATTCTGCGCCTGGATCGCCGACAAGATGGTGAGCCATCCGGCGCTCTACAGCCTGATCGCGATCGCCGTGGTGTCGGGGCTCGGTTTCGTCTATGCGCAGCTGCCGGCGCAATACCGTTTCGCCGATCAGCTTCCCGACCGCGAGCAGGCGGTGCGGGCGGCCAATCTCATCAACTCCAAGCTGCACGGCGCCAACCCAGTCGACGTGCTGATCCAGTTTCCCGCCGGCGCCTCGCTCTACGCGCCGCAGACGCTCGCCACCATCGACGACGTGCAGACGGCGGTGGAGAAGCAGGCCGGCGTCGGCAATGTCTGGTCGCTCGCCACGCTACAGCGCTGGCTCGCGGAAAAGGCGGGCAGCTCGGACGTCGAGACGCTGAAGAAATACGTCGAGATCCTGCCCAAGGACGTCATCAACCGCTTCATCGCCCCGCAGCATGACGCCGCCATCGTGCAGGGTCGGGTGCCCGACGTGGATGCGAGCAAGCTTTTGCCGGAGATCAATCAGCTCGATCATTCGCTCGATGCGGTGCGCGCGCGCCATCCCGGCTATCGCATCTCGGTGACGGGGCTGTCCGCTGTCGCCGCGCGCAGCAGCGCTGAGATGATCGGCCGCCTCAATCAGGGCCTGACCGTCGAGATCGTCTTCGTCGCCGCCTTCATCGGCCTCGCCTTCCGCTCCGTCATCGTCATGCTGGCGAGCATCCTGCCCGGCATCTTCCCGATCTTCGTCGCCGGCTCGCTGCTCTGGCTGTCCGGCAAGGGCCTGCAGTTCGCCAGCATGGTCGCGCTGATCGTCTCCTTCGGCCTCGGCCTCAGCGCCACCATCCACTTCCTCAACCGCATGCATCGTGAGGACGATCCGGACGACCCGCCGGGCGCGGCGGTCGAGCGCGCCACAGTGCTGATGGGACCGCCGCTGATCTTGACCTCGGTGGTGCTGGCTTGCGGACTGGCGGTGACGGTACTGTCCGACCTCCCGTCGCTGCGCCTGTTCGGCTGGTTGAGCGCGGTGGCCATGCTGGCGGCGCTGACCGCCGACCTGACCATCCTGCGCCCGACCATCACCTTTCTGCGCATCATTGCCCGCCGGCTGCGCGGTAATCGGCCGGCGCCCGGCGAGTAGCGCTCAGCCCTTGCGGCGAAGCGTGATCTGGGCACCGGTGAACTGCGTACCCTTCGAGGAGATGGTGACGGTCTGCCGGCTGCCCTGCGAGACCAGGATCAACTGGGCATTGAAGGTCTCGCTCTTGACGTCGACCTCGATGTGGCCGCGCCGGGCTTCACCGCTCAGCTTACCGCTGACATTGCGGGTCAATTCACTCCAATTTCCGGAGATCTGGTTGGCGTTGCTCTCGACGTCGCTGCGCAATTCGAAATTATAGCTGTCGCTGGCGCAGCGCAGGGACTGGTGCATGGCCAAGCCGTCCGGCTCGACCGCGTAGCTGGCGCGACAGTGGATGGTCTCCCGGCTGCCATTTTCGAGCTCGATATGGCCGGCGCCGACCCAGCGGCCGTTCAGGCCGGAGAAGGGTCCCGCGGCCATGGCCGGCACCGTGGTGACATAAAGCGCTATGGCGGCCATGGCACCCAAACGGCCCAGGCCCTGTGCAAAAGGGGCAATCATGCCCAATCTCCTGATGATATCCCCCGCCTCGCCTGGTCAACGTCCGTGAAATCCAACGGTTCAATCAGGCCGGCCAGCGGGCGAGCGGCGTCGCAGTGATTCGGCCGTCCCCGGGCGACCGGCCCGTATTTTGCAGGAATCCAGGCGGGATCGCCAAAAAATTCGCCTCGGTCGTTCCCGCTGCTGAAATAGCCGGTTGAGAACTTTCGATCTGCTGCGCCGTTATAACTTATGGGCTTCCGCGACGAAATCCCATGCTATTACACTGCGGCAAAAGCAATTGTGCCAGGCCTAACAAATGATTGTGGTCGTCGGAATGGCATTTGAGGCCCGCATCGCCGCGGGCCCGGGGATCAAAGTCATTTGCAGCGGCGACGGTCAAAACCTGGCGGCATCGCTACGGAAAGGGATCGCCGCCGGCTGCGCCGGCCTGATCAGCTTCGGCGTCGCCGGTGGCCTGGCGCCGAAGCTGCGGGCAGGGACCTGTGTCGTCGGCTCGGCGGTCATTGCCGATAATGTGCGGTTGCCGACCGATCGCGAGTGGTCGCGCAAGTTGCTCGCGACCATGCCGGGCGCCGTGCAGGGCGCGCTGCTCGGCGTGTCGCGCCCGGTCAAGACCACCATGGCCAAGCGCGTCCTGCACCAGGAGACCGGCGCCATCGCCGTGGACATGGAATCGCATGTGGTGGCGCAGGCGGCGGCCGATCACGGGCTGCCCATGGCCGCCATTCGCGTCATCATCAACTCGGCCGCCCTTACCCTGCCCGAGGCGGCGGTGCGCTCGATCCGGCCCGACGGCACCACCGATTTTATCAGCCTGTTGCGCGGCGTCATGCGGCGGCCGCGCGAAATCCCGCCGCTCCTCCGGATCGCGCTGCACGCCCAGGCCGCCCGCGCCTCCCTGCGCCGCGGCCGCGAACTGCTGGGACCGAGCCTCGGGGTGCTCAGCCTGGATGAACTCAACGAGGCGATGCCGGAGCCACGCGTCGAACCGCTGGTCGAGACGCTCGATGTCGCGCCGCCGGCGCTCGGCTCCAGCTTCGGCTAAGCTCAGCTTGGCGGCGTGCCGCGCGCGAAGCCAAGGCGCCCCAGCCCGGCGCGCACCTCCTCGCAGCTCATGAACAGATCCCAGAGCAGGCCCGAGCGGTAGTTCTCGATCATGACCACGATCGGTCCCTGATCGATGGCCAGATGGCCGGGGGCGACCCAGCGCCGCGAGAGATTGAACCCGTCGACGAAGCCGTAGCGGCCCCAGATGTCGCCGCCCAGCCGCTCGTAGAGATGCCGCAGCACCGCCATCGAGGCGCGCGGCGTATAAGGCATGGCCGCCAGCGCCGCCATCGGCGCGATGACGCCGCGATCGTTACGCGGGCAGAAGGCGTCATAGCCGGCATCGCCATCGCAGGCGCTGAGGCCCCAGCAATGTTGACCGTATCCGGCAAAGCCGTGCGGGTTGGTAATGCAGTGCGCGCGATTGATCAGCGCATGCGCGCGGTTCTGCTGCCAGTAGTCGGCGTAGGCGTCACGCAGTCCGCGCGGGTCGAGCCCGAGGAAGGAGAAATGCGAGAAGAAGAGCGGACCGCCATAGGGCGGCCCCAGCGGCAGGCGGATGCCGTAATAGCTCTCGCCGTTGCGGAAGCATGAGCCGCCTGCCCAGCCGCGATGATAGGCCTCCGGCGCGATCGCATGCTCGGGCGAGGCGGCGGCCAGCACATAAGTGATCAGGCATTCGTTCCATCCGGTGATGGCATGATCAATGTCCCAGCCGTGCCGCGGGCTCCAATGCCAGTAGAGCACCTCGCGGCCGCGGGTGTACCAGTCCCATTCCACCGCGTGCCAGAGGCGGTCAATTCTCGTGCGCAGCGCCTCTTCGTCTGACGTGGCGGCGGAAAAGAATTGCCGCGCGCACAACAGGCCCATCATCAGAAACGATGTCTCGACCAGGTCGCCGCCGTCGTCCTTTTCGGAAAAGGCGATCGCGGCGCCGGTTGCGCCATGCATGAAATGCGGAAACACGCCGTGATGACGCTCGGCGTCGACGAGAAAGCCAGTGATGGTGTGCAGTCGTTCGAGCACCGCCGCGCGCGGCAAAAATCCACGTGCGGCGCCGGCCAGCATCGCCATGACGCCGAACCCGGTGCCGCCGCTGGTCACGGTGTCGCGGTAGTCGTAGCCGCTCACCGGATTGCTGCGCTCGCGCGCCATGCCGCTGACCGGATGGCCGAACTGCCAGAAGTAATCGAGCGTGCGCCGCTGCACCAGGTCGAGCAGCGTGTCGGCCGACAGCCGCGCCATCGTATGGGGGACGGCCTGGTTCATGCGCCGGCATGCCACACGATGCTGGCCCCGGCCAGCGCCTGCGAGTTCGGGCCGATCGCGATGACGAAGCTGCCGGGCTCGAACACCTGTTCCGGGGCGCCGAGGCGTTCGGCGCGGAAGAATTGCAGATCGCCGGTCGTGACGGCGAAGCTGACGCGCCGCTCCTCGCCTGGGGGCAGCCGGACTTTCTGAAAGCCCTTCAGTTCGCGCGCGGGGCGGGCGCGGCTCGCCACAGGATCGCTGACATAGAGCTGAACGATCTCCTCGCCGGCAACGGCGCCAGCGTTGCGCACCGACAGGCTGGCGTGCAGCACGTCGTCCGCGCCGTGCAGCTCGGTCTTGTCGAGCGTGAGCGGGCCATAGTCGAACATGCTGTAGGAGAGACCGTGGCCGAAGGGATAGAGCGGCGTGTGTGGCCCTTCGAGCCGGCACGCCGTGGTGAATTTGCGGAAGACGCGGCGGCCCGCGGAATCGACCTCACTGTCGCCGGCGACATCGAGACCGATCTTGTCGCGCGGCCGTCCGCTCGGCGGCTCGGCATAGCTGATCGGACATTGCCCGACGCTGCGCGGGAAACTCATGGCAAGCTTTCCCGACGGGTTGACGATGCCGAACAAGAGATCGGCAATGGCATGGCCGGCTTCCGTACCGCCGAACCACGTCTGCAGGATGGCGTCGGCGTGGCGGTCCTCCCATTCCAGCGCCAGCGGCCGCCCGCTCATGGTGACCAGCACCAGCGGCTTGCCGGTCGCATGCAGGGCGCGCAGCAGATGCTGCTGACTGCCGGGCAGGCCGAGCGTTGTCCGGGTGGCGGACTCGCCGGAATGCTCCTTGGCCTCGCCGACGCAGGCGATCACGACATCGGCCTTTTCTGCGACCGCGACGGCTTCGGCGATCATGTCGGCCGGCGGTCGCGCATCGATGGCAAAGGTCTCGCCGAAGACGTTGAGGCGCGCGGCGATATTAGGATCGTCAACGATATTGGCGCCTTTGGCATAGCGGATTTGCGCCTGACCGGCGGCGTCGCGCAGCCCCTCCAGCAGCGTGACGCTGTCCTTTGCGCGCGCCGCCACCGCCCAGGTGCCTTGCATATTGGCGCGGCTGTCGGCCAGGGGGCCGACCACGGCGATGCCGCCGCTGCGCTTGAGCGGCAAAACGCCGTCATTCTTCAACAATACACACGCTTTGGCCGCAGCCTCCCGTGCCAGGCGACGGGTGTCGGGCGTGAGCGTGACGGCGCGCCGGTGCGCTTCGTGGAGGCCGCGAGAGGGCTTGTCGAACAGGCCGAGTCGCTGCTTTGCCCGCAACACGCGCCGGCAGGCGGCGTTGATATCGGCTTCGGCGATGCGGCCCTCCGCCACCAAAGTCGGCAGGTGATGGACGTAGCATTCGCTCATCAGGTCGATGTCGACGCCGGCCGTGAAGGCGAGCCGCGCCGCGTCCTTGCTGTCGGCCGCCACCCCGTGATGCACGAGCTCCAGGATCGCCGTGTAGTCCGAGACGATCAGCCCGTCGAAGCCCCATTGGCCGCGCAACAGGTCGCGTAGCAGCTCGCGGTGCGCGGTGCAGGGAATGCCGGCGAGATCGTGGAAGCCCACCATGATGACGCCGACACCGGCCTCGACCGCCGCCTTGAACGGCGGCAGCACGACATTGTGCATGCGATAGGGACTGGCATCGACGCTGGCATAGTCGCGACCGGCTTCGGCAAAGCCATAGCCGGCGAAATGCTTGGCGCAGGCCATCACCGTGTCCGGCCGCGTAAGGTCATCCTGCTGATAACCGTCGATCATGGCCGTGGCGAAAGCGGCGGCGAGCAGCGGATCCTCGCCCGGACTTTCCGCGCAACGCCCCCAGCGCGCATCGCGCGCGATATCGAGCATCGGCGCCCAGGCGAGCGTGATGCCGGCCGCCGCCGCTTCAATCGCCGCGACCCGCGCGCTGCGGCGGATCAAATCGCTGTCCCAGCTCGAGGCGAGGCCGAGTGGCAGCGGGAAGATGGTGCGATGGCCATGGATCACATCGAGCGTGAACACCAGCGGGATGCCATGCGGCAAATCCTCCACCGCGATCCGCTGCAATTGGCTGAGGCGCGACACGTCGGCGCCGCCTGCCAGAAAGCCGATCTCGCCGCGGCGGATGCGGCTCTCGATATCGGTCGCCGCCGTGCCGGCGCCGGTGTTTTCCGCGCTCGGCGGATTGAGAAGATTCAGTTGCCCGACCTTTTCGGTCAGGGTCATGCCGCCCAGCAGAGTATCGATGCGATCCGACATTGCATGCCAGCGCGGTCCGCGCGTGAAGCGCTAGGCCGTCTGTAGCGCTCCGCTGTTGCCGCCAACATCCTCGCGCGGCTTGGCCTCGCCGGGCGCGGCTTCGGCGAGCAGCGCATCGAGACGGTCGACGATGGGCAAGCCTGAGGTTTCGCTCGGAACCAGAAACAAGCCGCGGCGCCGCAAGGCTGCGCCCCAACTCGGCTTGCTGGTCGCCCAGGCGATGAGGCCGGCGAGCACCGGTCCGATCAGCAGGGGGAGGTACCACCAGGACACGTGCGGCGCCAAACGCCAAACCAGGATGCCGGCCACGAGCGCGATCACAGTATGCGGCGCGAAGGCAAGCAGGGCGCGACCGAGCGGGATGCCGTCACTACCGCGCGGCTGGGCGCCCCAGTTCGCATGGCGGCCGGTGAGAATGGTCAGCACGAACCAGCTATGCGAGAGCATGAAGATCGGCGCCACCAGGATGGAAAACAGGTTCTCGACGATGACGCCGACGATGAGCCGCCCGGCGCCGCCATAGCGGCGAAGCGCCTGGCGGTCGCGCAACACGATCAGCAGGGCCAGCAACTTCGGCACGAACAGCAGCCCCATGGTGGCGATGGCGATGCTGACGAAGGCCGCGGTATGCGAGATCGGCCAATAGAGCACGGGGTAGCGGCCGACATAGGTCACCGGCGTCGAGTCGCCGAGGCTCACGGCATCGGCGGCAAACAACACGATCATGATGAGCCAGAGCGGCGAGGACAGATAGCTCATCGCCCCGAAGGCGAAATGCAGCCGGCTCGGCAGCCGCAGGCCCTGCGCGAACAACAGCGTGATGTGCTGCAGGTTGCCCTGGCACCAGCGCCGGTCGCGCTTGAGGTGATCGATCAGAGTCGGCGGCGAGGTCTCGTAGCTGCCGTCGAGCTCGTGCGCGAGCCAGACGTCCCAGCCGGCGCGGCGCAGCAGGGCGGCCTCGACGAAGTCATGGCTCATGATCTGGCCGCCGAGCGGCGGGCGACCGGGCAAGATGGGCAGGCCGCAATGCTGCATGAACGGCCGCACGCGTATAATCGCGTTATGGCCCCAATAATTGCCGTCGGCGCCCTGAAGCTTGGCCAGGCCCGCCGCGTAAATGCGTCCATAAATCCAGGACGCGAACTGCTGGCTGCGCGCGAACAGCAATTCACCGCCGACCAGCATGGGCGCGGCCTGGATCAGCGCCGCGCGCGGATTGGCGTCCATCAGATCGACCAGCCGGGTGAGTGTTGCCCCGGTCATCAGGCTGTCGGCATCGAGCACGACCATGTAATCGTAGAGCGCGCCCCATTCCTTGCAGAACTCGGCGATGTTGCCGCTCTTGTGGCCGCTGTTGTCGTCGCGGTGCCGGTAGAAGACGCGGCCGCCGCCGGGACGCTTGCGCGCCGCGCGCCAAGCCGCCTCCTCGGCGGCGCGGCAATCCGGATCGGTGGAATCGCTGAGCAGGAAGAAATCGAAGTGATCGAGGGCGTCGACCTCGCGCAGTGAATCCTGCATCACCCGCAGGCGAGCGAAAACCTGCGCGCTGTCTTCATTATAAACCGGCATGGCCAGGACCGTGCGGGACCGGCGCCCGGTGCTGGCATTGCGCGGTTCGATCGGCCGGCGCGGCGGGGGCTCCGCCGCGCTACGCCAGAGCGCATGCGCGCCCAGGCACGCGATCCAAAACGAGGTCGCGATCCAGCAAAACAACAACGCAAAAAAGGCAAGAAGAAGAATTTCGACGAGCGAGGGTCCGTCGACGCGAAAAATCGCGAAAAGCCGCGTGGCGGCGGCGGCCGTCGTCGACAGCACGAGCCCGAGCACCAGCCAGCGCTGGATCGCTACGTCATCGCTGTTCATCGAAATTCGACACCGAAACGGTGGCGGCGCGGCGGGCGGTACGCAGCGGCCGTCGCAAACCCTTCAGTCCGCGCAGCGTCGCCGCGAGGGCCATCCGCGGTGTCCAAAAAACAATCACTTGCCTGGGCATGGGTGCCGGACAACGCGGTGGCGTCGCCATTTCAAGCGCAGCAAGACGGCTGACGCCGCCCGCGGTTTGCGGATGCATGTCACTCATTCGACCGAAAAGCCTTTTATGAAGGAACCCTAGCCCCCGGCCGGGCGTTCGGACCCCGATATTCGGAACACGTCATCTAACGCGCGACGCGTCGACTGGTTTCCGATCCGGCGCCGGCAAAGCGATGCCTATGCATTTCGGGTACGGGGGTAAGCGTAGAGAGCATGAGACGGAAAACGACGACGAGCCCGCACCGTAATGTCGGCGTAGCGGGGCTCAACCGGCGGCAAATCCTGCTCGCCAGCGTGCCGATGACACTCGGCTTGGCGACACGCGCGCGCGGCGCCACGCCGGCGCCGGCAAAATCCGCATCACCGCAGCCGTTCGACTTCAATTGGTTGCGGCAGACCGCGAAGTCCCTGGCGGGCAAAGCCTATGTCGCGCCCAAGCCGCCGGCGCCCGACCTGGTGAGCAAGATCGATTTCGACGCGGTCCAGAAAATCAAGTTCCGTGCCGACAAGGCCTTGTTCAGCGGCGGCGACGCGCCCTTTCCGGTGCGGCTCTTTCCTCTCGACAAGTTCAACGCGCTGCCGGTCAAGATCAATGTGCTCTCCGGCGGCAAGGTGCAGCCCGTCGCCTATTCGGCGCAGGATTTCGATTATGGCGACCCCGCGCTGGCGCAGAAACTGCCGCCCGATCTCGGCTTTTCCGGCTTCCGCGTGATGAACGGGGCGGGCAGCGATACCGACTGGCTCGCCTTTCAGGGCGCGAGCTACTTCCGCAGCGCGGGCCAGGACAATCAATATGGCGCCTCGGCCCGCGGCATCGCCGTCGACACCGGGATGTCGACCAAGGAGGAGTTCCCGCGCTTTCGCGAATTCTGGCTGGAAGAAGGCAGTCCGGCGCAGCCGTCGATCACCATCTATGCGCTGCTCGACGGGCCGAGCCTCAGCGGCGCCTACCGCTTCGTCGCCAGCAAGCAGGCCGGCGCGCTCATGGACGTGCAGGCGGAACTCTTCATCCGCAATGGAATTAAGCGGCTCGGCATCGCGCCGCTGACCAGCATGTATTGGTTCGGCGAGAACGACCGCCGCTACGACACCGACTGGCGCCCGGAGATCCACGACAGCGACGGCCTCGCGCTATGGACCGGCAAGGGCGAGCGCATCTGGCGGCCGCTGATCGATCCGCCCTCGGTGCTCACCAACTGGTATCTCGACAAGGATCCGAAGGGCTTCGGCCTGATGCAGCGCGACCGCAAGTTCGCCGACTATCAGGACGACGGCGCCTTCTACAATCGGCGGCCGAGCATCTGGGTCGAACCGAAGGGAAACTGGGGCGAGGGCGCGGTCCAGCTTGTCGAAATCCCGACGCAAGACGAATACCACGACAATATCGTCGCCTATTGGGTGCCGAAGCAGGCCATCAAGGCCGGCAACCAGCTCAGCATGTCCTACCGGCTCTATTGGCAGAACGACAATCCGCATCCGCCGACCGACATTGCGCGGGTGACCGCGACCCGCATCGGCCGCGGCGGCGTGCCGGGCAATCCGCAACCGACCGACAAGGAAAGCTGGAAATTCGTCATCGATTTCGCCGGCGGCGAATTGGCGAAGATGAAGCCGCGTTTCGACATTACGCCGGTGGTGACCACCTCGCGCGGCAAGATCGTCAATCCTTTTGTGATCAAGATCGTCGGCACCGATCGCTGGCGCGCCGCCTTCGATATCGATGCGCCGGGCAAGGAGCAGATCAATCTGCGCTGCTTCCTGCGCCTGGACGGCAAGACGCTGAGCGAAACCTGGCTCTATCAGTTTTTCCCGCCGGACGGCTCGGCCTGATGCGGGCTCAGGCGCTCGCCACGTTCACGCGGATCGCCGCTGGTACGTCGGCGTCTTCGGACGGCGGCATGCGGATCGCCACGGGCTTGGCCGGCTTGAGCACCGGCGTGTGATCGAGCATGGCCCCCTTGGGGGTGCGCACCAGTTGCAGCACGCGCGAATGGAAGTGCTCGAGCCCGGGGCGATGGCCGATGCTGACCACGGTGGCGGTGCTCAATTCGTGATCGAAGATCGACATCACCCGGCGCTGGCTGACTTCGTCGAGCGCGGAGGTGGCCTCGTCCAGGAACACCCATGCCGGCCGATGCAACAGGAGCCGCGCGAAGGCGACGAGCTGCTGCTGGCCGAGCGACAGGTTCTTGTCGAGCCGGCCTTGCGCGTCGAGCGACGGCAGGAATTCGGCGAGCCCCACGCGCTTGACCACGCCCTCGACCTCGGCCTGATCGAACGCCTCGGGCAGGTCGGGATAGGTGATCGCCGCCCGCAGGGTGCCGAGCGGCAGATAGGGCCGCTGCGGCATGAACATCATGTTGTTGGGATCGGGCAGGCGGATCACGCCGCTGCCCCACGGCCACAGGCCGGCCAGCGCGCGGAACAGCGTGCTCTTGCCGGCCCCCGATTCGCCGATGATCAGCACGCGCTCGCCGGCCTCGATCTCGACCGTCGCCTCCGAGATGACCACCTGGCCGTCGGAGAGCAGCACGCTGACGCCATCGAAGGCGAGCATGCCCTCGGGATGGCGGTCGAGCTTGATGGTATCGACGGCCTCGTCGATGACGTCGACCTTGTCGACCGCGGCCTTGAAGGCGCTGACGCGATGCAGCGTGGCGCGCCAGTCCGCGATGGACGGGAACTGGTCGACGAACCAGCGCAGCGAGGCCTGCACCTGGTTGAAGGCGCCGACGACCATCATCAAGCCGCCGATGGTCAGCCCGCCGTGGAAATAGCCGGGCGAGGCCACCAGGATCGGCACCACGATCGCGATCCAGCCATAGCCGGAGGTGATCCAGGTCAGCCGCGACAAGGCGCCGGACAACTGGCGCATGGTGGTGATGACGCGGTCGATATTGTCGTTGAGCTGGCGCCGCTCGTCGTGTTCGCCGCCGCACAGGGCGATGCTTTCGGCGCTTTCGTTGACCCGCACCAGCGCGAAGCGCAGTTCGGCCTCGCGGGCATAGCGTTCGGCGTTCAAGCCGATCAAGGGAATGCCGACGCGCCAGGTCAGCAGCGAGCCGATCAGCGCGTAGATCAGCGCGCACCAGACCATGTAGCCCGGGATGGTGAAGCTCATGCCGCCGAAAGAGAAGACGAGGCGGCTCGACAGCACCCACAGGATGCTGATGAAGCTGACCAGCAGCAAGGAGGACTGGAACAGCCCGACGCCGAGGCTCGCCGAAAGCTCGGTGAGCTTGCGCGTGTCTTCCTCGATGCGTTGGTCGGGATTGACGCCGATATAACCGGCCAGCCCCATGCGATAGGCGCGGCCGGAAACCAGCCAGCCGTCGAGCAGGTGATGCGTCAGCCATTCGCGCAGGCGGACCTTCAGCATTTCCTGCATCCAGGTCTGGCCGACCACGAAGGCCAGCAGTGCGCCGACAATCGCGAGGAAGATCAGGAGCTCATGACCGAGGCCGGGCAGGTTCCGCTGCTGCAGCGTGTCGAAAAAGGAACCGTTCCACTCGTTCAGCTTGATCTGGCCGACCATGTTGCCGCCGAGCACGGCGGCGATACCGCCGGCCAGCATCACGATGCGCAACCGATAGCGCGCGCGCCACAAGCCGCGCAGCATGGAAAGGCTTTCAGCGACGGCGCTCTTGCCTTCGTACGCCGCGGCGGGCACTTGGAACTTGGCGAGTGTTGCGCCGGCAGGCTGCTGCCGGTCGCTGGCAAAATCATCGGTCTGCGGACGCGAGTCAGCATGTCCGCTGGGCGCGTTTAAGCTATCTCGATGCTGCACTTTGCTTTTATGTTTGGCCGGCCCCCCGAGGCCGGCTCTGCGGCTCAATGCTCGCAGTAAGTCGTATGCATCTTATTAATATCATCAAATTGCAAGCCTTAATCGCAATAACATTATTGCAAATGCAAAGCGAAGCGACACGAATGGAACTTCGTCGCCCGCATGAGCGATAAAAAAGCGCGCGTTGCGCCGAAGAGAATCGATGGAACCGATCGACCTTGCCACCTGGATCGTACAGCAGGAACGCCGCAGCGTCGCGGCGATGGAACTTGCGATCTCGGCGACGCGTCTGCTGCGCCGGCGCGAGGCGTTCGGCCAGGTGATTACGCCCGTCGCTGGGTCTGTGCTTGCGTCGCCTGTGATCGCTGATTGGGATCCCGAACCGGACTATTTCTTTCACTGGCTGCGCGATTCGGCGATCGTCATGCGCTGCGTCGCCGAGCTGATGCGGGACGCGGCCACCTTGACCGAGCGGCAACGCTGGCGCCGGTACTTCGAGGACTTCGTCCGCTTCAGTCTGACGCTCGGCCGTGCCCATTCGCACAAGAATGATTATCGGCGCACGACGCGGCGCGGCTTCCGCAAATTCCTCCGTCGGCAATCGGAAATCGATGCTCTTTCCGGCGACAGGCTGCTTGGCGAACCGCGCTTCAATCCGGACGGGACCGTCGACATCTTCCGTTGGTCGCGACCGCAATTCGACGGCGCGGCGCTGCGCGCGCTGGCGTGTCTGCGATTCCTCGCGGTTGGCGGAACGCCATCGGAAGACCTTGTACGGTTGCTGCGTCAGGACCTCGCCTTCACCCTGCGCCAGGCTGGCCGTCCCTGCATCGGGCCGTGGGAGGAGCCGGAGCAGAACGTCCACCATTACTATGTCGCGCTGGTCCAGCTCGGCGCCGTGCTGCACGGCCGCGCCTGGATCGAGGATGCGGACGCCTGCAATATCGCGGAGCGGCGCCTGCGCGCGGCGCTGGATCGCCATTGGTGCGAGCGCCATCACGTCTATGCGGCCATGCTGCCCATGACCGGCGAGGCGGCCGACGATCTGATCGATGCCTGCCAGTTGCTGGCGGTGCTCGATGCCGATCTGCCAGACGGTCCGCATAGCGCCATGGACCCGCGGCTGCGGCAGACGCAGGGCGCGATCGAAAACCTGTTTGCGCGCGAATTTCCACTCAATCGCGGCCGGCCGGCGCCGGCGCTCGGCCGTTACCGGGGCGACCGTTATTTCGGCGGCGGCGCCTGGTACGTGACCACGCTGGCGGCGGCGGCACTTTGCTACCGTCGGGCGCGGGATGCCGGGGCCGAGCGCAGGGCCTTGCTCGCGCGTGGCGATGCCTTCATGACAACGGTGCGGGAACTGACCCCGGCCGATGGCGCTTTGTCGGAGCAGGTCGACCGTGCGAGCGGGGCGCCATGCTCCGCCCGCCATCTGACCTGGAGCTACGCCGCATTCATCAGCGCCGCCCGGTTGCGGACGCAAGGCTACCAAATGGAATTGCGAGGACCCGGTGCTTCATCAATCTCTTGATCATTCAGCAGTCGTGAACTGAATGCATCATCTCGCCGAGACCTATGGCGTCTGGCTGGTCGCCGCGCTCATCACCGTCGAATCCTTCGGTATCCCGGTTCCCGGTGAGACCACGCTGATCGCCTCGGCGATCTACGCCGGCACAGCTCACTTGAGCATTTGGCTCATCATCGCGGCCGCGATCGGCGGCGCCATCGTCGGCAACGTCATAGGCTTCGCGCTCGGCCGATTTTTCGGCTATCGGCTGCTGATACGCTACGGCACTTATGTGCGGCTGCCGGAAGAGCGGCTTAAGATCGGCGAATATCTGTTCCGTCATTACGGCGTCGCGGTGATTGTGGTAGCGCGCTTCGTGCCGTTGCTGCGCAGCCTGGCGCCGCTGGTCGCCGGCGCCAACCGCATGCCATTGCCGCAGTTCCTGGTGGCGACGGTGGCCGGCGCGATCGGCTGGGTCATGCTCGACAGCCTCGCCGCCTTTTATTTCGGCAAGGAGTTGATCCGCCTGTCGACCGGCGGTGCGCTCGCCATTGGCGCGCTGGCGTTGCTCATCGTCGGCGGCATCGCACTGTTCATCAGCCGGCACGAGCAGCAATTGCAGATCAAGGCGGAGCGGGAATTTCCCGGGCCAATGCCGCGACGGTGAGGGCGTTCACGCCGCGATGGACTTGCGGCGCAGACAATGCAGGAAATTGCGCGCACCTTCGGCCAGCGTGCCGTTGGAGCCGCAACGCAATTCGAACTCCGGCAGGCGCACGTCCGTGGCCAGTTCGACCAGCGAGCGCGCGGCGAGTTCCGCGGCCACCGTGCAGCGCGGCAGGCATGCGATGCCGAGACCGTGGCGCACGATCTCCTTGGTCGCGGTGGACTCTTCCAGCTCCATGGCGATCTCGTAAGCTTCGATGCCGATCGACTTCAGCGCGGCGTCGGTCAGGGCGGCGAAGCTCGAGCGGCTCAAGCCGGTGACGAAGGGATAGCGGCTGAGCGTTTCCGGCGACAGGCGGTTGCAGCCGGCGAGGGGATGATCCGGCGCCACCACCAGCGTCAGCGGCACGCGGTCGAGCACTTCGGAGCGCATGCCGGCGATCGGGCCGGACGCGAGGAACAGGCCGAGATGGACGGCCTGCGCGCGGATGAGCGCGATCACCTCGTCGATGGTGCCGATGCGGGTAACCACGCGCACCTGCGGATGCTGTGTGCGGAAGGCGGTGAGGCGGGCAGGGAGAAAATGCGGCGCGATGTCGCGGTGCACGGCGATGGTGACCTCGCGTCCGACCGTCGAGCGGATTTCGGCCAGCGCCTGGGTGGTGGCCTGCGACTTGTTGAGCACGTCGACGGCGTAGGAATAGATCGCCTCGCCGGCCTTGGTGAGCGCCGGCCGGCGGCCCCGGCTGCGCAGAAACAGCGGCTGGCCGAGCTGGACCTCGAGCGCCTTGATATGCGCGCCGACCGACGGCTGCGAAATGCCAAGCTGCTCGGCGGCCAGGTTGAAGCCGCCGCAATCCACGACGCTCTTGAAAACGCTCAGCCGGCGCGTGCTCACCGAGATCATCGGATCGATCCGCTTATAGCCTCTTGGCTATAACTATTAAGCCGCATATCCCGTTGCTTGGCTAGGGCTTTCCCCGCCACTCTGCGGAAAATCAAAAAATTCGATCCGGAACGAGGAAACGCGGGCGTGATCACCGTTGCCATCGATATCGGTGGGACTTTCACCGATCTGGTCGGCTTTGACGACCGGGCCAAACGATTCGTCGAAGCCAAGAGCCTGACCACCCCGCACAATCTGGTCCAGGGCATCATCGATTGCATCCGCAAGAGCGCGCTCGCGGCGGAGAAGATCGACGAGTTGATCCACGGCTCGACCATCGCCATCAATACGTTGATCGAACGCAAGGGCGCCAAGACGGCGCTGATCGTCACCGCCGGCACCCGCGACGTCTACATCATCGGCCGCGGCAATCGGCCGGAAGCTTACAATCTTCTGTTCCACCGGCATCGGCCGCTGGTGCCGCGCCATCTCACCAAGGAGGTGGGTGGCCGCGTGCTCGCCGGCGGCGATGTGCTGGAGACGCTCGACGGCGCCGGTGTCGAGGTGGCTGCGGCCGCGCTCAAGGCGGAAGGCGTCGAGGCCGTCGCGGTATGCTTCCTGCACTCCTATGCCAATCCCGAACACGAGCGCGCCGCCGGCGACATCATCCGCGCCGCGCTGCCCGACGCCTATCTGTCGCTTTCGCACGAGATCCTGCGCGAATATCGCGAGTTCGAGCGCACCTCCACCACGGTGGTGAACGCCTATATCGGCCCCAAGGTCGGCGGCTATGTGCGCAGCCTGAAGCAGTCGCTCGGCGGCGTCGGCTTTCGCGGCGACCTGTCGATCATGCGCTCCAATGGCGGCGTGATGACGCCGGAGGTGGCGCAGGAGCGCCCGGTGGCCATGATGGAATCCGGGCCGGTCGGCGGCATCATCGCCTCGGCGCGGGTGGGCGAGAAGCTCGGCTACGGCAACGTCATCTCCTTCGACATGGGTGGTACCACCGCCAAGACCAGTTTGATCCGCGACGGCGAGCCGACCATGGCGCCCGGCTATTATGTCGGCGGCTATGCCAGCGGCCATCCGGTCATGGTGCCGATGATCGACGTCGTGGAAGTCGGCGCCGGCGGCGGCTCGATCGCCTGGCGCGACGATATCGGCGCGCTGAAAGTCGGTCCGCAAAGCGCCGGCGCCGATCCCGGCCCGATCTGCTATCGCGGCGGCGGCACCGAGCCGACCATCACAGATGCCAATGTCGTGCTCGGCCGCCTCGATCCCGACAATTTCCTCGGCGGCACCATGGCGCTCGATGCCAAGGGCGCGGCCATCGGAATCGAGGAGAAGATCGCCAAGCCGCTCGACATGAGCGTCACTGCTGCTGCGGAAGCGATCCTGGAGATCGCCATCAGCAAGATGTCGCTCGCCGTGCGCGAAGTCTCGGTGGAGAAAGGCTACGACCCGCGCGACTTCGTGCTGGTCGCCTCCGGCGGCGCCGGCCCGCTGCACGTGTTGGCGATCGCGCGCGAACTGCACATCCCGACGGTGATCGTGCCGCTGTTTCCCTCGCACTTCTCCGCGCTCGGCATGCTGCTCGCCGACGAGCGCCACGACTTCATCCGCACCTTCTATGCCGACCTCGCCCAGGTCGATTTCGCGCGCCTGGTCGCGGTGCATGACGAGATGGTGGCGGAAGCCGAGGGCGGCCTGCGCCACGCCAAGGGCGCCGAGCGGCAGGTGCATCTCGACCTGCGCTACATGGGCCAGGAATTCACCCTGCCGGTGCCGGTCACGCTCGCCCAGATGAAGAAGGCCGACCGCAAAGGCATCCGCACCGCCTTCGACAAGCTCTACGAGCACCGCTACGCGCACCACTCGCCGGATGAGCCGGTGGAGATGGTCAATATCCGTCTCGCCATGGTCGGCAAGCGGCCGAAGCTGAAATTCCCCACCCTCAAGCGCGGCGGCAAGGCGGCGCCGATGCGCCGCCGCCCGGTCTATTTCGACAGCGACAAGCCTGTCGCCTGTCCGATCTACGACCGCACGGCGCTTTCCGCCGGCGTTCGCGTCGCCGGCCCGGCGCTGATCGAGGAGCACGGCACCACCACGGTGCTGCACAGGGGCGATGTCTGCCGCGTGGCACCCTCGGGTGAATTGATCATTTCGGTGGGAGGCGCCCGATGAGCCGCAAGCCGCAGACGAAGACGCGCAAGGCGCCGGCCAAAGCCGCCAAGGGTGCAACGCGCGCCAAGCGCCCGGTCAAGCTCGACGCGGTGACGCTGGAGGTGATCCGCAACGCGCTGCCGGCGGTCGCCAACGAGATGGCCGCCGACCTGCAGCGCACCTCCTACAACATGATGATCTACGAGGTGCGCGACTTCTGCACGGCGCTGGTCGACCCCAAGGGCCAGCTCATCTCGCAGAACGTCGGCGGCGTCTCGCATTTCGTGGCGGACCTCGGCGTCGTCATCGTCGACGGCATGACGCGCTACGGCGACAAGGGCTTCAAGCCGGGCGACGTCATCATCACCAATCACCAGGCGGTGGCGGGGCAGCACCTCAACAACGTCGTCATCTACATGCCCTATTTCTACCGCGGCGAACTGTTGATGTTCTCCATGGTGCGAGCGCATTGGATCGACGTCGGCGGCACCTCGACCGGTTTCGGCGCCGGACCGCAGGTGGCCGATCCGTGGCTCGAAGGCCTGCAGCTCGACCAGCTCAAGATCTATCGCGAAGGCGAGCTCGACGAGCAGCTTTACCGCGTGCTCAAGGACAACATCCGCTTCCCCGAATCCTCGCTCGGCGACATGAAATCGCAGATGGCGGCCTGCCGCCTCGCCGCGCGCCGCATGGACGAGCTGTTCAACAAATACGGCCGCGACACCATGCTCGCGGCGATCGCCAGGATCTTCGACGAGACCGAGCAGAAATGCCGCAACGTCGTGGCGCAGCTTCCCGACGGCGTCTACGAAGCCACCGCCTCGATCGACGACGACGGCGTGAAAAAGGGCGAGGCGGTGCCGATCAAGGTCAAGGTCACCGTCAAGGGCTCGTCGATGACCATCGACCTCTCGGAGTGCTCGGCCGAGCGCAAGGCCGGCATCAATTCGCGCACGCTCGCCGGCGCCCGCGTCGCCTACAAGGCGCTCACCGGCCCGCTCGATCCGGTCAACGAGGGCTCGTTCCGCGCGCTCGAGGTGATCATCCCCGAGGGCAACATCATGATGGCGCGCTTTCCCGCGCCGATGGCGGGCTGGAGCGCGATCGTGCCGACGGTGGTCGATTCCATCGTGGCGGCGCTCGCCAAGGCGATGCCCGACCGCGTGCCGGCCGGCCATCACGGTCTGCTCGGCGGCGCCGTGGTGTTCTTCGGCCTGCATCCCAAGACCGGGCGCCGCTTCGTGGTGCAGAGCCTGGAGGGCGGCGGCTGGGGCGGCCGGCCTTACGAGGACGGCGAATCCGGCACGGTGTCGGTGTGCCAAGGCGACGTGCGCAACGGCTCGATCGAGGGCATCGAACTCAAGTGTCCGGTGCTGGTGGAAAGCCGCGCGCTGCGCCGCGATTCCTGCGGCGCCGGCAAATACCGCGGCGGCCTCGGCATCGATATGCGGGTGCGCAACCTGGTCGAAGGCCATTGGAATTTCGAGCAGACGCGGCGCACCAAATGCCCGCCCTGGGGCCTGTGGGGCGGCACGGCGGGCGAAACCGGCGGCTACCTGCTGCGGCGGCCGGAGGAAACCGAATTCCAAACGATGGCGGGGGCCCGCATCGCGGTACCCGTCAACGCCGCGGCGATCGTGCGCACCGGCGGCGGCGGCGGTTGGGGCGACCCCTGCGAGCGTGACCCGGTCAAGGTCGCCGAGGACGTGCGTGAGGAACTGATTTCGCGGGAAAAGGCGCGCGAGCTTTACGGCGTCATCCTCGGCGAAGACCTCGACATTGACCAGGACGCCACTGTGGCTTTGCGCCGCGACATGAAGGAACAGCGGAAAGTCTATCGCGCGGAGGACGCCGGCGCTTAGAATGCCGGTGCCGCGCGACAAACAAAAATGCCTCGGCCGGACGCGATCCGGGCGGAACGACGGCACAAGAGGGAGGAGACAAAGCGCGATGCAGAACGGATTCGCCATGTGCCGGGCCCGGGCCCGGACAGCCACGCGTCATCTGGCGCTGGCCTGTCTCGCTGTCGTCATCGGCGTCGGCGGCCTGCTGTCGGGCGCCCGCGCCGCCGACACGCTGAAGGTCGGCAAGGCGGTCGCCGTCGGCTTCACCTTCGTGCCGCTCGACGTCGGCATGCGCACCGGCATCTTCAAGAAATACGGGCTGACGATCGAGGAGACCGCCTTCCGCGGTGACGCCAAGCTGCAACAGGCGATGGCGGCCGGCGGCATCGACATCGCGCTCGGCTCGGGGCCGGCCATGGCCTTCATCGCCAAGGGCTCGCCGGTGAAGGCAATCGCCGCCACCACCAGTTCGCCCTTGGTGCTGACCATCACCGTGCGGCCGGACGGGCCGAAGACCGCCGCCGGCCTCAAGGGCAAGAAGATCAGCGTGTCGACCAAGGGCTCGCTGACCAATTGGCTGGTGATGGAAACCTCGCGTCAGCAGGGCTGGGGCCCGAACGGCATCGAGGCCGTTCCGCTCGGCGCCACCAAGACGCAGATCATCGCCATGGAACGCGGCGACGTCGACGGCCAGGTGGTCGACGTCGGCACCGCCCTGCAGTTGGAGAAAGAAGGCAAGGGCCGCATCCTCGTCCGCTTCAACAACATCAAGGACTTCATTTCCCACGTGATCTACGCGACCGACAAGGACATCGCCGCGCGTCCCGACGATCTGCGCAAATTCGTCAAGGCCTGGTTCGAGACCATTGCCTACATGCGCGGCCACAAGGCGGAGACGGTGAAGATCGCCGCCGAGGTGATGCACAAGGACCTGCAGATTTCGTCCGAGGTCTATGACGAGCTGATGCCGATGTTCAGGGACAGCGGCGAGTTCCCGCCCAAGGCGTTGCAGGTGCTCGCCAAGTCCTGGGTCGAGTTGGGAATTCTGAAGAAGGAGCCTGATCTGAAGACGCTCTACACCACCGCGTTCCTGCCGAAATAGACAGACACGGTCGGCGCGCCGCGCGCGGCCGCCGACTCTACCGGTGCCACCGCGCTGGCGTGCGGTGCAAGACAAACAAGGGAGGAAAGTCGTAGCCATGCAGAACAAGTTCGCAAAGCGCAAGCCAGGCGTTTGGAAGAGTCTGCGCCATTCGGCGCTGGCGGTCGCCGTCATCGCCGGCACGATGGGACTCGCCGTCGGCGCCCACGCCGCCGACGTGCTCAAGGTCGGCAAGGCGGTGCCCGTCGCGTTCTCCTTCGTGCCGCTCGACGTCGGCATCAAGGAAGGCTTTTTCAAGAAATACGGCCTCGACGTGCAGTCGGTCGCCTTCCACGGCGATGCCAAGCTGCAGCAGGCGATGGCGGCCGGCGGCATCGATCTCGCGCTCGGCTCCGGACCCGGCATGGCCTTCATCGCCAAGGGTTCGCCGGTCAAGGCGATCGCCGCCATGGCCGGGCGACCGCTGCTCTTGACCATTGTCGTGCGGCCGGACGGGCCGAAGACCGTGGCCGATCTCAAGGGCAAGAAGATCAGCGTCTCGACCAAGGGCTCGCTGACCAATTGGCTGGTGCTGGAGACCTCGCGCCGTCAGGGCTGGGGGGTCAACGGCATCGATGCCGTGCCGCTCGGCGCCACCAAGGGCCAGATCATCGCCATGCAACGCGGCGATACCGATGGCATGGTGGTCGACATCGCGACTGCGCTGCAATTGCAGCGGGAGCACAAGGCCCGCATTCTGGTGCGCTTCGGCGACATCAAGGATTTCATCATCCATGTCATCTTCGCCACCAACAAGGACATCCAGAACCGTCCCGACGACCTGCGCAAGTTCCTCAAGGGTTGGTTCGAGACCATTCAGTGGATGCGTCACCACAAGGAGGAGACGGCGAAGATCGCCGCTCCCATCATGCACGCCGACCTGGATATCTCGTTGCAGGTCTATGACGAGCTGATGCCGATGTTCTCCGACGACGGCAAGTTCTCGCCCAAGGCGATGAAGGTGTTGACCAAGTCCTATGTCACGCTCGGTATCCTCAAGACCGAGCCCGACCCCAAGACCCTCTACACCGAAGAGTTCCTGCCGAAGTAACGGTGTATCCGAACGTCCAATGTGTTTGCTTGCGACGCCACCAACTCCGTTCGTTCCCGCGCACGCGGGAATCCAGGGACTACGCGCAAGACTTTGACTTTTGGCCCCTGGGTCCCCGCTTGCGCGGGGACGGACGGACGACTTGATCGAGGCCGCATGACGATTGACACCGCGATCGAGGTCAGCAACGTCTCGCATCAGTTCGGCGAGGAAGGCGACGCGCGCCACGTGCAGGCGCTGCTCGACACCTCTCTGAATGTCACGCGCGGCGAATTGCTCTGCCTGATTGGCCCCTCCGGTTGCGGCAAGTCGACCTTGCTCAATGTCATGGGCGGTCTGATCCAGCCGACCACCGGCGGCGCCACCGTGTCCGGCAAGCAGGTAGCCGGTCCGATGCCGAACGACATCGCCTTCATCTTCCAGGAAAGCGCGCTGTTTCCCTGGAACACCATCTTCGAGAACATCGTCATCGGCATGATCTTCCAGGGCGTGCCGCGTTCGGAGCGGGAAGGCCGCGCCCGCCGCGCGCTGGAGGCGGTCGGGCTCGCCGATTTCGCCGAGCACTATCCCGGCCAGCTCTCCGGCGGCATGCGCCAGCGCGCGGCGCTTGCCCGCGCGCTCAGTTTGGAAACCGAGATCCTGTTGATGGACGAGCCGTTCGGCGCGCTCGACGAGCAGACCCGCATGGTGCTCGGCGAGGACCTGTCGGTGCTGCTGGCGCGCTCGAAAAAGACCATCGTGTTCGTCACCCACAGCCTGGGCGAGGCGGTGTTCCTCGCCGACCGCGTGGCGGTGTTCTCCGCGCGGCCCGGCACCATCAAGCAGGTCATCACCATCGACGAGCCGCATCCGCGCAAGCCGGACTTCATGACGGCGCCTAAGTTTCACGCGCTGCGCGACCAGCTCTATGGCCTGCTGCACGACGAGATCCGCAAGGCCATGACCGAGACCTCGCAGGTGCGCCGGCGCTATGACGAGGGCGCCGGCGATGCGCGCTCGGGAGGCGGCGGGTGAACCGCCCCGACAAGGCGCGCGACGGCGCGACGACGAGTCGGCTGTTGCAGCTCGGCTTCGTCGTGGTGCTGCTGGTCGTGTGGTACCTCGCCTCCACCCAATGGGGCGTCAGCCATCTGCTGCTGCCCAATCCGGTCAACGTCTGGCACCAGCTCGTCAATGTGATCGTGACCGGCGCCTTCATTCCCGATCTCGAGGTGACGCTCACCGAGCTGCTGATCGCCTTCGCCATTGCCACCTCGCTGGGCGTGACGCTCGGCTATCTGATCGCCCGCTCGCCCTTTTTGATCAAGGTGTTCGAGCCGCTGTTCGCCGGCATCTATTCGATCCCGATCATCCTCTTCCTGCCGCTTTACGTCTTGTTCTTCGGGCTGGGGCCGGCCTCCAAGATCGCGCTCGGCGCCACAATCGGCTTCTTCCCCATCGTGCTGAACACCATCGCCGGCTTCGGCTATGTCGACCGCACTTTGGTCACCGCCGCGCGCGCGATGGGCGCCAAGGACGTGCAGATGTTCCGCTACGTGCTGCTGCCGGCGGCGCTGCCGGTGATGCTGGCGGGATTGCGCATGGGCTTCACGGTGGCGCTGCTGTCGGTGATCGGCAGCGAGACCATCGCCTCGCTCGCCGGCCTCGGCCATCGCATCGTCGATCTCGCCGAGAACATGGATATGGCGCGCATGTTCGCCTACATCGTCTTCGTCGTGGCGATCGCGGCGCTGCTCAATACCCTCGTGTCCATCCTTGAATGGCGCGGACGATGGCGATGACCCCGGCCGCACAGAGCGCGCTCGGAGCCGCCCAGCCCGCCACGCGTCCGGCGCCCACGGCGATGGTGCGCTGCCAGCGCTGGCTGCTGCGCCACCCCGGCGTCGCCCGGCTCGGCGTGGTGCTGATGCTGTTGGTGGCGTGGGAGATCGCGGCGCGCTTCTTCGTCGATCCGGATTATCTCAGCCCGCCGCTGCACATCATCGCCGGGTATTCCGACCTGTTCGCCACCAAAGGCGTGCCGGCGGCGCTGGAGGTGACGCTCTATGAACTGGCGATCGCCTTCGTGCTGTCGGTGGTGATCGGCGTCAGCGTCGGCTTGTCGGTGGGCTTGAGCCGCATCGGCCACCGCAGCTTCATGCCCATCATCCTGCTGCTCTACGGCACGCCGCAGGTCACCATCCTGCCCATCTTCATCCTGCTGTTCGGCATCGGCGCAACCTCCAAGATCGCCTTCGGCGTCAGCCACGGCATGTTCCCGATCATGATCCTCACCGCCGCCGGCGTGCAGAACATCAAGCCGATCCTGCTCACCAGCGCGCGCGCCATGGGCGCCAATCGTTGGCACATCCTGCGCTACGTGATCTTCCCGCACATGATTCCGACGCTGTTCACCAGCATGCGGCTCGCCATGACCGCGGTGCTGCTCGGCGTGCTGCTCGCCGAGCTCTACGTGTCGACGGCCGGCATCGGCTATTTCACCAGCACTTTCACCCAGGACTTCGACCCGACCAAGCTGTTCGGCCTGGTCAGCATCCTCGCGGTCATGGCTATCGTGCTCAACGAGACGGTCCGGCGCGCCGAAGTGCGGTTCTCGCGCTGGCGCAATTGACGGGGCGCGCAACGGGGACAATGGAATGAGCAAGCTCAGACTGACGGTGGCCGCCGGCGACTACGACATCGTGCGCCCGCTCAAGGAAGGCGCGGTCGAGGCCGAGGGCCTCGAACTCATCTTCCTCTCCGAGATGGGGCCGCGCGAGCGGCACTGGCGCATGGGGCGCAAGCACGAGTTCGACGTGTGCGAGGAGAACGTCGGCGCCTATTTCATGATCCGCGACCAGGGCGAGCCGCTTTCCGCCATCCCCGTGTTCCTGCATCGCCGCTTCCGCCACGGCTTCGTCTTCGTCAACGCCAAGGCCGGCATCAAGGAGCCGAAGGACCTCAACGGCAAGGTGGTCGGTGGCACCAATTTCCAGCCCGCCGCCAATATCTGGATGCGCGGCATCCTCCAGCAGTATTACGGGTTCGACCACCGCTCGGTCACCTGGCTCACCGACCGCAGCGAGGACATCGCCTTTACGCCGCCGTCCGGCCTGCGCATCGAGATGAAGCAGGGCGGCAAGCCCCTGAGCGACATGCTCGCCGACGGCGATATTCCGGCGATGATCTCGCCGACGCTGCCGCGGCCTTTCGTGCAGGGCGATGCGCGCATCCAGCGCCTGTTCCCGAACTACAAGCAGGTCGAGATCGATTTCTACAAGGAGACCGGCATCTTCCCGATCATGCACGTCACCACCATCAAGCAGGAGCTGAACGAGAAATATCCCTGGGTGGCGACCAACCTGGTCAAGGCCTTCGAGAAGGCCAAGCAGCTCGCCTACCGTCGCCTGGCCAACCCGCGCATGGTGCCGCTGGCCTGGGTGCGCACCGCCGTGGAGGAGCAGGAGGCGATCATCGGCAAGGACCCCTGGAGCTATGGCCTCACCCCCGCCAACCGCAACAATCTCGAAACCGTGCAGCGCTATTGCCATCAGCAGGGCCTGATCAAATCCATCGTGCCGCTCGACGACCTGTTCGCCGACACCGATCTCGGCGACGCGGTCGGCTCCGGCGCCGACGAGTTCTGAATGACCTTCGAACAGCGCCTCGCCGACATCCACGCGCGCCTCGCGCAAGCCGGGCTCGACCGCGTCATCGCGCTGCATGACGGCGCGCATTTCATCGAGAAGCCCAATCCGGTGCTGGTGCTCACCGGCTTCAAGGCGCTGGCGGCGAGCGCGGCGCTGCTCGACAAGGACGGCGCGCTGACGCTGGTGGTGACGCCTTCCTGGGACGCCGAGCGCGCGACTGCCGAGTGCCCCGGCATCAAGATCGTTGCCGCCGACGATGTCATCGACGGCGTGCAGGCGGCGCTCGGCGCCGCTCGCGGCACGATCGGCGTCGCCGGCCTCGACGTCACGCCGGCCGGCACGGCCCGCCGCCTCGTCGCGCTGCTGCCGCAGGCAAGCGACGCCGACGCGATCGTTTTCGAGCCGGCGCGGCGCAAGACCGATGCCGAGCTCAGCCATGCGCGCGAGGCCACCCGCATCGCCGAGCGCGGCCTCGAGCGCCTGCTCGAAATCGCGCGCCCCGGCATCAGCGAGGACGAGCTCGCCGTCGAACTGCGCTGGCATTCGAAATCGCTCGGCGCCGAAGACAATTTCGCGCTGATGTGCGCCGGCCCGCACAACAAGGCGGTGGCGCCCTCCAACGGCCGCCGCATGCAGGCCGGCGACATCATCATCGTCGAATTGACGCCGAGCTACCGCGGCCAGCTCGCGCAGATCTGCCGCACCATCACGCTCGGCCCGGCAAGCGCGGTGCTGCGCGAGAAATACGCGCTGGTGGTGGAGGCGATGAACGCGGGCTTTGCCGCCGCGCAGCCGGGCGCCACCATGGCCGACGTCTGCCGCGCCATCAACACGGTGCTGGAGGCGCAGGGCTACGGCGAATTCTGCTACCCGCCGCACATCCGCCGGCGCGGCCACGGTCTCGGCTTCGGCGCCACGCTTCCCGGCGACGTCGCGCTCGACAATGCGACGGTGCTCGAGCCGGACATGCTGTTCATGATCCATCCGAACCAGTATCTGCCGGAGACCGGCTACCTGCTCTGCGGCGAGCCGGCGGCGATGACGCCGCAGGGCGCGCGCGCGCTCACCGCGCGGCAGGCAACCCTCCTGGAAATCCCGCTTTAGGGCGCGCCATGCAGACGATGCACCCCACTTTGCTCATCGGCCCGGCCGACTGGAACCCGGCGCGCATGCCGCAGACGGATTACGCGGCGCGCATCGAAGCGCTCTTGTCCTCCGCGCAAGCCGTCGGCGCCGTCGTCTTCGGCAACAGCTTCGACCACGCCGCGCTCGCCTATCTCACCGGCTTCACGCCCAAGCTGGACGAGGGCATGGCGCTGATCCCGCGCAACGGCAATGCGCGGCAGTTGGTCCGCGGCAGCGTCAACATGATCGCGGCGGCGCGCCCGCTGACCTGGATCGACGGGATCGAGCCGCTGCGCGAGCCGGGCAAGGCTGTGGCCGAGTGGGCGCGCGCGCTGCCGAAGGGCCGCCTGCTGCTGATCGGCGGCGACGCCATGCCGTTTTCCATGCGGCGCGCCATCGACAAGGCGCTGGCCGATGTCGAGGTCGAGGACGCGACCGCCCGCTTGCAGGCGCAGATGCTGCGCAAGATGCCGCGCGAGATCGTCTTGCTGCGCGAGGCCTGCAGCGGTCTTGCCGCCGCCGTCGCGGCGCTGCGCGCGGCGCAGGCGGCCAGCGAAAACGTCACGGCGGCGGTGCTTGCCGCCGAGCATGCCGCCGACAAGTGGGGGGCGCAGGATGTGCGTTCGCTGTTCAGCCTCGACGCCGGCCGCACGTTGCAGCCCTTCGATATCCTGGTCGAACGCAAGGTCGAGCCGTTGCAGGTCTATCTCGCAGTGCGCCATGCCGGCTATTGGGCCGAGGGCTTCGTGCGTCTCGCCCGCGGCGAGGATGCCTTGCAGGCCAAGGCGAGCGAGATCCTCGGCAAGATGCTCGCGGCGGTAAAGCCGGGCGTGAGCGGCCGCGAGCTGGCGCAGATCGCCGCCCGCGTGCCCGGCGCGCTGCCGGCGCATCCGATCGCCGATCCCGTGTTCGGCAATGCCATCGGGCTTGGCTTGCAGGAACCACCGCTGCTCAGCGCCGATGATGAGCCGCTGGAAGCCGGCGCGGTTTATACCTTGCGTGCGGGCCAGCGCGATGCGCAAGCCGGCGCCATCGTCTCGGCCATGCTGCACGTCACCGACAGCGGCTGCGACGTCCTCTGGCGCGGAGACCGGCCGGCATGACCGCCATCGAAGACCTCGCCGCCTGGATCGCCGGCCTGAGCCAAGACGCCATCGCCGCGCCGCTGCGCGATCGATTGCGTCTTCACGTGATCGACATTCTCGGCGCCTGGATCGCCGGTGCGGCCACCGCCGAAGGCCGCATGCTCATCGGCCTGCGCGCCGCGGCGCAAAGCCCGTCGCTCGCCGACGATCTCGCGCTGCATTGCGCGTTGGCGCGGCTGAGCGAGGTCGACGACATCCACCTCGCCTCGATGACGACGCCGGGCTCGATTGTCATTCCCGCCGCCACGGTCATCGCGGCGGCGCTGCCGGAGAGTGACGACCTCGCCCCGGCGATCGTCGGCGGCTACGAGGCGATGATCCGGCTGGGCGAAGCGATCAACGGCCCGCAGGTGCTTTATCGCGGCATCTGGCCGACCTATTTCGGCGCCTCCTTCGCCGGCGCCGCGGTGGCGGCGCGGCTCATGCGCTTCGATGCAAAGCAGACCGCGCATGCGCTGGCGCTGGCGCTCACCATGGCGGCGCCCTCGGTCGGCCAGCATCATGCGCCGACCACCTCGCGCTGGCTTTCCGTCGGCCATGCCGCGCGCAACGGCTTGATGGCGGCGCAGGCGACGCGCGCGGGCTTCACCAGCGATATCAATGTGCTGGATTCCAACTTGTTCTCCGACGTCTTCGGCATTGCGCTCGATCGCGCAAGGCTCGGCGCCGATACCGAGCCGCGTTTCTCGCGGCTGTCGTTCAAGCCGTGGTGCGCCGCGCGGCAGACCATGGCGGCGACGCAAGCCTTGCGCGAGCTCATCGAAGGCGGCATGGCCGTTGCCGACGTGTCCGCGATTTCCGCCGCGGTGCTGCCGCCGCATCTGAAGATGATCGATCATGGCGTGCGCGCCGGCGACCGCGCCTCGCACCTGACCAGCCTGCCGTATCAAATGGCGGTGGCCGCGTTGCGGCCTGACATGCAGTTCGATATCGGCCAGGCGCCCGCGGCGATTGCGGACGACGTGCAAGCACTGATGGCGCGCATCACGGTGACGGGCGACGATGCGCTGCTGTCCGATTACCCGGCGGCTTGGCCGGCGCGCGTGAGCGTCACCACAACCGCCGGCAGCCGGGAACAACTGTTGCCCGCTGTGCCCGGCGATCCGACGCGTCCGCTCTCCGAAAGCGCGCTGTTGCAGAAGTTCAACCGGCTCGCCGTACCGGTTGCCGGCGAAGTCGGCGCGCGGCGCATCCTCGACGCCGGTTCCGCCGTCTTGCAGGCGAAATCCCAGGCAATATCCATCGTAAAGGGCTTGGACACCATTTGCCGCGCCCAGGTGGCGTCGCGGCCGGCCTGATGAAGCCCGATTGCGAGAACGCATAAGCGCGACCGCGCCGCGAGCGTAACGGTACGCGGACGCTACTTCCCCGCATCGTGGGTAATCAAACTGATTGCGGACGCGCGCATGTTGGCCGCGCCGGCGGACACCATGCCGCGCGCAAGGCCGTCCCTCCTTTGACTGAAATCAAAGACACACCAGGGCTTTGGGGCTGCATTGAGCCTGAAGACATCCGCAAGCGGGTGGAGCCACAGGCTGTTTTCGACGCATGGCGAATTCAACAGCGACAGCGCTCGACGTTGCCGAAACCGCGCTTGCGACTTGGCGTCAGCCGTCCACACGGCGCCCGTCTTGTTTGAACAAATGAAACTGCCTTGGACGAAACAAAAGAGGAGACGCGAATGAAGAAGCTATGGGGGTTGCTGGCTGCTTGCATGTTCATCGGCGCGTTCGGCATGGGTGCCGGACATGCGGCCGACCAGCCCAAACAGATCAAGGTCGGCATTCTTCTGCCGCTCACCGGCACCTTCGCGGCGGTCGCCGAAACACAGAAGCAAGGCGCGCTGCTGGCGGTCGACGTCGTCAACAAGCGCGGCGGCCTCAACATGCCCTGGGGCAAGGTGAAAGTGGAAGGCGTGGTCGACGACGACGAAGCCAAGCTCGACGTCGGCGTGCGCCGCTATCGTTACATGATGTCGCAAGGCGTCAAAGGCGTCGGCGGTCAGACCTGGGCGCCTCTCGCCTATGCCATCAACGCGATGGTCTCCAAGCAGCCGATGCCCTATTTCCCGGTCTGCGTGATGGCCAAGGACGGCTTCAAGAAGGGTAAGCTCGCCAACTCGACCTTCGCCACCGCCTTCAGCCCGTGGACGGTCGGCTACATGGCCGGCTATCAGGCGGTGAAGACGCTGGGCAAGAAGCGCGTCTTCTTCCTCGCCCGCTCCGATAGCTGGGGTTGGGACATGCGCGACGGCGCCTATGACGCCGTCAAGGAACTGGGCGGCAAGATCGTCGGCTATGACGAGGCCTCGCTCGGCACCAGCGACTTCACCACCATCCTGGAGAAGGTGCGCGCGGCGAAGCCGGACGTCTTCATCGCCGCGCAGTTCGGCGGCGATGCGGTGGCGCTGCTCAAGCAGGCCTATCAGATGGGCCTCGGCAAGCAGATGACAATCTTCAATGCCTTCATCACCAATGTGGTGGCCAAGGGCATTCCGGCCGACGCGCTGCAGGGCGTCTACGCCATGCACTACTTCTACTATGACCTCGCCGGCTTCCCGGACCCGGCGCTGGTCAAGAGCGCGAAGGAGTTCACCGAGCTCTACCAGGCCAAGTACAACACCCCGCCGGATGCCTACGCGACCATCGCCTATATCGCCTACATGGAGATGTTCCGCGGCTTCGAGGCGGCCAAGTCGTTCGATCCGGTGAAAGTGTCGGCGGCGCTGCTCGCCGATGGCGGCAAGTTCGACACCGTCAAGGGTCCGGCGCATTGGCGCATGGATCACGCGGCCGTCTACAAATACGCGGCCTTCCTGGTGAAGGGCAAAGGCGCCAAGGAACGCAAGAATCCTTGGGATCTGTTCACCGTCGAAGGCTCCATGGGCGGCGACCAGGTGATGCCGACCCTGAAGGCGCTGGGCTACTAAGCGTCATTTGGCGGGGGACGGCGCTCGGCCGCCCCCTGCCTCGTGCCTATCGAATCCCGGCGCATGCGGCGCGTATGCGCCGGGAATTCTTGCAAAGGTCAGTCATGGACGGCGGCGCCGATATCATCCGAACCGACAAGGTCACCAAGCGCTTCGGCGGCCTGACGGCCGTGGATTCGGTCAGCTATGTGCTGCGCGAAAACGAAGTGGCCGGCATCATCGGCTCCAACGGCGCCGGCAAGACCACGTTCTTCAATCTGCTCACCGGCTATTATCCGCCGGACGAAGGCACCATCACCTATCGCGGCGAGGACGTCACGCGCATGACGCCGCAGCAGCGGGTCGCGCGCGGCATAATGCGGACCTTCCAGCTTACCTCCACCTTCGACAATCTGAGCGTGGTGGACAATCTGGTGCTGGCCTATTTCCGCGCCCACCGGAAATCGACGCTGTTCCATCTCCTCGTCAACACGCGCAAGAGCCAGCGCGCCAGTCCCAAGGTGGTGCAGGCGCTGGAGACGTTCGACCTGCAGGACCTGCGCGACCGCCTGGTGAAGAACCTGAGCCTGGGCGAAAAGCGCCGGCTGGAAATCGCCATGTCGATCCTCGCCGATCCGAAGGTGCTGCTGCTCGACGAGCCGCTCGCCGGCCTCGCCGAATCCGAGATTCAGTCGATCCTCGGCGTGCTGCGCCGGCATGTCGGCAACCAGACCATCCTGATCGTCGAGCACAAGCTGTCGCACGTGCAGGAGTTCCTGCAACGACTCACGGTGATGCACGAGGGCCGGGTGATCGCCGACGGCACCGCCGAGGAAGCCCTGCATCATCCGGAAGTGCGACGCAGCTATTGGCAGATCGACGTTCCCGCCGAAACCGCCGGAGCGGCCGCCTCATGAGCGAGAACATCCTCACCGTCGATCACGTGAGCGCCGCCTATGGCGAGTCAAAGGCGCTGTTCGACATCACCATGTCCGTGCAGCCGGGCGAGATAGTCTGCTGCGTCGGACGCAACGGCGCCGGCAAGACCACGCTGCTCAAATGCATCGCCGGCTTCCTCAAGCCGACCTCGGGCACCATTATCGCCAACGCGAAGAATCTTACCGGGCTCGCCGCCTATGCCATCGCCGGCATGGGCGTCAAATACGTGCCGCAAGACAAGAAGGTGTTCTCCGACCTGACCGTGCGGGAAAATCTCGAGCTCGGCAGCTATGCCAGCGGCGACTATGACTGGAGCAAGGTGATCGACTATTTCCCCAAGTTGAAGGTGCTGATGGATCGCAAGGCCGGTTTCCTCTCCGGCGGCGAGCGGCAGATGCTGATGATCGGCCGCGCCATCCTCGGCGGGCCGAAGCTGTTGCTGGTGGACGAGCCGACCGAGGGCCTGGCGCCCAGCATCGTCTCGCAGCTGAAGGACGTGTTCCTGGAACTGGCCAAGAAATCGGCGCTGGTGATCGTCGAGCAGAATCTGCCGCTCGTCTGCGCCATCGCCCATCGGGTCTATGCGCTGAACGAGGGGCGGATCATGGCGGAGCTGTCCGAGCGCGCCTCGATCCGGCCGGAGATCTGCGAGAAATATCTGTGAGCGAATATTGCACCGTTCGTTCCCGCGCAAGCGGGAACCCAGGGCTGCAAATGCTTGGTGGAATTGGACTGTTCCGGTTTCCCGCTTGCGCTGGGATGAAGGGACGTAGGACACGAGGACGAAGGCAATGAACGCGTTGCGATGGTGGTGGAGCCTGGTGCTGGCCTTCGCGCTCTTGGTGGTGCTGCGCGTGTTCCTGCCCTTGCCCTTCGCCAACGAGGTCGTGATCTTCTCGATCTACACCATCGGCTGCAACTTCCTGCTCGGCCGCGTCGGTTTCATCTCCTTCGGCCAGCCGGCCTATCTCGCCGTCGGCGCCTATGCCGCCGGCTTCTACTTCACCTATTTCGGCGCCAATCCCTACATCGGCATCCTGGTCGCCATCGTGGTGGGCTTCCTGGTCACCCTGGTCATCGGCCCCCTGTTCGTCCGCCTCCGCTCCGACTATTTCGCCCTCGTCAACCTGGCGCTCGCCGTCATCATCTACTTCCTCATGCAGAAGGTGCTGGCGCCGATCACCAATGGTGACAATGGCTTGTGGTTCCTCACCAACCTGGAATCGACGCCGCTGCTCGACCTGACGCAGCCCGCCCAATTCTTCATCTTCGCCCTCATCGTGGGCTTCCTGGTCTGGGCCTTCTACAAATATCTCGACGACACGATCTACGGCGCCTGTTGCCTCGGCGCCAAGATCAACGAGGACAAGCTGACTTTCCTCGGCTACGACAATTTCCGCATCCGCCTCACCGCCTTCGTCATCGCCAACACCACCACCGCGCTCGCCGGCGCCCTCTACGCCGTCTATCTCGGTTTCGTCAGTCCCGAGATGACCAGCCCGACCCGCGCGGTCGACCCGGTCGTGGTCACCATCCTTGGTGGTGTCGGCACCCTTTACGGCCCGATCGTCGGCGCCGTCGCCTATACCGGCATGAAGGACGTGCTCAGCCAGATTCTGGGCAATTGGGAGCTGATCATCGGCTTCCTCCTCGTCTTCATCATGCTGGCCGGCGAAAAAGGCATCTGGGGCACGCTCGAGCCTCGGCTGCAGAGGCTCTTTACGCGAAGGTCGGACGCGGCGGCGGGCAGCAAAGCGAGGACGGCATGATTGACCTGCATCTCCTGCCCTCGGGCATCATCTTTGGCCTCAGCCTCGGCGGCATCTTCTTCCTCATGACCGTCGGGCTCTCCCTCTGCTTCGGCCTGATGCGCGTCATCAGCCTCGACCAGATGCTGTATTATTCGCTCGGCGGCTATTTCGCCTACACGGTCAGCCTGCTGATCGGCAATTTTTGGCTCGGCCTCATCGCCGGCGTCGCCATCGGCGGTCTCGCCGGCTTCGCCGTCGAGCGTATCGTGTTCCTGCGTATCTACGAGCGCGATATTACCTTCAGCATGATCACCTCTTTTGGCGTGCTGATAGGCGGCGTCGGCGTCATCAAATATTTCTGGGGGCTGATCCCGCGGCCGGTGCCGGAGCCGATCACCATGCAGGTCAACCTGATCGGCACCGATGTGCCGGCCTACCGGTTGATCATCATCGCCATCGCCCTGGCGGTCTATGCTGGCATCTGGCTGTTCCTCAACCGCACGATCGTGGGCAAGGCGATCCGCGCCGGCATCGAGAACGTCGAGCATGTCGAAGGCCTCGGCATCAACGTCTACCGGCTGTTCTCCATCACCTTTATCATCGCCGGCGGCCTATCCGGCCTTGCCGGCGGCCTCAACGCGCCGCTGATCATGGTCGACCCGCAGATGGGGCTGGAGGTGATGGCCTTCGCCTTCATGATCGTCATCATCGGCGGTCTCGGCAGCATCAAGGGCACGCTGGTGTCGAGCTTCCTCGTCGGCCAAGTGGTCTCGCTCGGCTCGCTCGTCTATGCGCCGCTGGCGCAAATGGCGCCTTTCGCCATCATGGTGCTAATTCTGCTGCTCAAGCCGACTGGTCTCTACGGCAGCCCGCTGCTGAAGCGTTAGCGCGCGGCGAGCGCCGCCTCCATCGCGCGTACCTGCGCCAGGAAATCGATCGGCATTTCCGAGGTGACCTGCAAGTCGCGGTCCTCGAACACGTCGCGGCCGGGATGCGCCGCCCGCCATTGCGCGATCGCCTTATCGCGGGCGCGGATCAGCGCGATGATCTGCAGCCGGTACAGACGGACCAGCGCGCTCACCCAGCGATTGAGCAGCGGCGAGGGGGCCTCGACGGTGACGTCGAAGCGATTGAGCAGGTCGATCACCGCGTCGGCGTCATGCCAGATCTCGCCGGTCACCCAGCGGTTGGTGGTGAACAGCCGGATCGGCCGCCCGGTGGCGTCGGTCGAGATGCCGATCAGATGGGTGACCGCATCCGTCTGCGTCGGCGCCACCTCCGTGTCGACGCGCATGAAAGTGTGAAAGTGCCCATGCTCGCCGGCGATGCGCTCTTCGGCGGCATGGGCGTGATAGTAATATTGGCTCCGTGTGGCGCGATCGATGACGTCGCCGGACGGGAAATGCGCCCATTCCTCGACCATCGCGGCGCCGCCGAGCACGGCGGTGACCGGGTTCTTGCCCGCCTCGGCGAGCGCGGCGGCGGATGCGACGGCCTCAGCCGCCGCATCGTAGAGGCCGCGCAGGTCGTCGAGCGGCAATCGCCGCAGGCGCTGCGTGTCGGCGCGCAAGATTGGCCTAGCGTCCGCTGTTGGAAGCCGGACCGCAAGGGTTGGAGGCAGCGCCGCCATAGGGCGAGCCGTTGGCACTGCCGCGACCAGGCCCGCATGGATTGACCGCGGATTTATCGCCACCCATTTTCTTCTTGGCGCCCTTGTCCATGCCTTTGGTCTGCGCCGGCGCGCAAGGGTTGCTCGGCCCGCAAGGATTGGCTTGCGCCATCTGCAGCGGCTCGGCAGCGGCCACCGGCGTGGGGGCCGCGGTCGTAGCCGCGATTGCCGCGGCCACCGTCGACAGGCTGCCGGCGAGCAGGGCGGATTTCAGTCGTTTGGTTTGCATCGCGTTCTCCCTTTTTATTTAACCGGTGCGCAGGCTCAGGATTTCCACCTGCTCCACCACTTCGCCCCCAACCTCACCGGTTGCATTGAGCTGCTCCGCGGTTAGCGGCCCGCCCGAGCGGCGTTCCAGCCACGTGCCAAGGGCAAACCCGATGACGGCAACGATAATCAAGATGACGAGCACCGCCCAGGTGGGGATGCCGAACAGCGCGCCGAGAGTTTGGCCCTGCGGGCTTTGGGCCGACAGATAGAAGTCTTTCAGCGGATCGAACACGCCGGCGAACAATCCGGTTCCCAGCACCATGCCGATCATGAAGAACAATCCGTCGATACGGCCGGAGGCCAGCGCCACCGACGAGGTGCCGGGGCAATAGCCGCCGATCGCCATGCCGGCGCCGACCAGTGCGCCGCCGCTCAGTGTTGCCCAGAAGAACGTCGTCGGAATGAAGACGCCGTTGGCCGGCAGGAAACCGGCGGCGGTGACGGCATAAAGCCCGATCGCCGCCACGATGATGGCGGTGAACATCACCTTGAACACCGACCAGTCGGTGAAGCGGAACTGCGCCGTCAGCTTGCGAGGACTGGCGAAGCCGGCGTTTTCGAGCGCGTAACCGAACAGCACGCCGCAGAACAACCCCGAGGCGACGCCGTTGTCATAGAGCGGAAGTGTCATGCCCAAGCCCTCCGCACCAGATAGCTGACCGCGATCCCGACCACGAAGAAGCCGATCAGGAACAGAAATGCCGCCACCGCCAGGGTGGCGCCGCCGGACAGGCCGAGGCCGCTGGTGCAGCCGCGCGCCAGCCGCGCGCCAAAGCCGGTGAGCAGGCCGCCGCCGAGCGCAAGCGCGAGGCGGCCGCCGCCGCTCAGATTGGGCGCGCCGTCGAGCCGCAGCCGGAAGCGGCCGCTGGTTACCGCCGCCAGCAAACCGCCGAGCAGCACGCCGACGATTTCCCAACTGATCCAGCTCGCCAGCGGGTGAGCGCCCTTGAGATAGGGGCCGAGATAGCTGTTGGTCTGTGTGGCTGGGCCGGCGAGTTCGCCGCCGAGCCAGGCGGTCAAGCGCGTGAAGAAGCCGCTCGCGCCCAGCCCGTGGCCGCTGAGCAGGAAGGTCACGAAAAGCGCGAGGCCGAGCGCGATTCCTGCGGTCAGCGGCGGCCAGTAGGGGCGGATGGTGGTTGGCATGGGTCGGCACCCTTGTGTCATATTCACATATTATCATATTTGATCGCCCGTGGGGCCGAAATGTTGATCTGGGTCAATGAATGGAAAGCATCCGCGGCGCGACATCGAGGCCAGAATTTACACGCAATTTCCCGATGGAGGAGACGATGCTGGTGAAACGTAGCATCCAATTCGCGCTCGCATTCATCACGCTATTGTCATTTTCGGTGTTGGCGCAGGCGGCCGAGCCGCTGGTCGGGCCGAATTGGCTCAAACAGCATCTCAATGACAAAAATCTGGTGGTCATCGACGTCTACGACGGCAATCAGCGCGCGGCTTTTGCCGCCGGACATATTCCCGGCGCGCGCTTCACGGACTTTTTACATGACGGCTGGCGCGTCAAGGTCGGCGCGGCGCCCGGCATGCTGCCACCAATTCCGGCGGCCGAGAAGCTAATCGGCAAATTCGGTGTCGACAATAACAGTTATGTCGTGCTGGTCCCCGGCGGTCGCGAGCGCGCCGACTTCAACGCCGTCGCGCGCATCTACTGGACCTTCAAAGCGCTTGGCCACGACAACGTGTCGATCCTCAATGGCGGCGACAAGGCCTGGTTCGCCGATGCCGCCAATCCGCTGGCCAAGGGCGAGACCGCGGTGCAACCGAGAAAATTCGTCGCGCATCTGCAGCCCGGCTATCTCGCCAGCCGCGCCGATGTGAAACAGGCGATGCAGGACCACGATGCACAGCTCGTCGATGCGCGACCGCTCGCGCAATACGAGGGCAAGGCGAAATCGCCGGCGGTGCGGGTGGCCGGGACGCTCGCGGGGGCAGTTAACGTGCCTGCGGTCTCACTCGCGACGCCCGACGGAACGCGGCTTGCCGAGGCGGCGACCATCGACGCCGTGCTCGCCAAGGCAGAGGTCAATTTGTCTAGCCCGCAGATCTCATTCTGCAACACCGGCCATCTCGGCGCTGGCACCTGGTTTGTGCTGCACGAGATCAAGGGCAACAAGAAAGCTCGGCTCTATGCAGGCTCGATGTCCGACTGGACGTCCGACCCGGCGCTCCCGGTCGCCAACCAGCCGCGCGGTTGATTTCGTCGCGCTTGCACAAAAGGCGCCGCGCTCCTCTCTTCCCGAGGACGCGGCGTGCCGCACTCAGTCCGCCACGATCCATTGACGCGCTTGCGCCGCCTCGGCGAGGGGAAACACTTTCGTCGCGCCGGGCATCATGAAGCTGAAGAACTGCATCGTGTATTTGATCCACTCGACGTCGGTGACGAGGGCCATGCGCTCCCATCGCGTGAGATGCTCCATGCCGACCTTGAAGTCCGTCCACATCGCGGCCGGATCGATGCCGCTGAAATCGGCGGTGATCTCGTAATAAAGGCGAAGCTTGGCGTGCGTCTTCAGGCCGCTCACCACGGCCGGCACCAGGACCTTTTCATAATCGTCCTTGGTCACATGTCCTTTGCAGACGAATGCGAGAACATTGTCTGGAAAGCCGGTCAACTGTTCGATCATGGCTGTTCTCCTTCGACGCGTTCCGTAATGACTGCAAATTAACCCTTTATGACGTTTCGGTGACTGATCTGGCTCAATGTCGAAACGGCCGGAAGGTGCCGTATTACAGTGTCCGCTCTGGTCGTGAGCCTTGCTACTCAAGACTATCGTTGAGCGGCCAGCCCCGCATAGATGCGGTCCGGCTTGAACGGCAGCGCGTGAAAGCGTACGCCGGTGGCGTCGCGAATGGCGTTGCCGAGCGCGGCGGAGACCGGATTGTACGGGCTCTCGCTCATCGATTTGGCGCCGAAGGGCCCGAGCGCATCGTATGTCTCGGCGAACAACACTTCGGTGCGCGGCACGTCGGCGAAGCTCGGCAGGTGATAGTTGCGGAAGGCCGGATTGATCACGCGACCCGTCTCGTCGATCGCGACCTCCTCGTAAAGCGCGGCGCCAATCGCCTGCGCCACGCCGCCTTCGACTTGGCCGCGGCATTGCATCGGATTGATTACGCGGCCGGCATCGGCGGCATGCACGCTGTGCAGGATTTTCACCTCGCCGCTGGCACAATTCACCGCCACGCGGAAGCCATGCACGTTGAAGGCGACCGAGCGCGGCGTGCCGGTGGTGTGGCCGCGGCCGGAGAGCTCGTCCCCTTGCGCCTGCGCCGACTGGAATAGCTCGCTCAACGCGATGTGCCGGCCGGCGCACAGCACCGCTGTGCCGGACAGCGCACATTGCGCGCGCGCCGCATTGCTGTGCCGGGTCGCGGCGTCCAGGATTTTGTCATGCAGCGCGCGGGCGGCAAGCTCGCTGGCGCGGGCGGCGATCACCGTGCCGGTCGAGCCGAAGGCGCCGGTGTCGTGACCGCCGTGGTCGGTGTCGGAGGCCTTGAGGTGTATCAATGCCGGGTCGCATTTGAGCACGCTCGCCGCGACTTGGCGGTGGGTGGTCGCGGTGCCATTGCCAAATTCGGCGGTGCCGACCGTCAGCTCATAGGTGCCGTCGGCGTTGAGCGACACGAACGAGTCGGAGAAATGTCCGAACGGCGGCACGGTATCGATCATGGTCAGCGCCACGCCTTGGCCGACGGCCCAGCCTTGCGGCGCCGGCGCGCCGTCGGCGCGGCGCAGCGCGGCCTCGACCAGATCGAGACATTGATCGAGGCCGTAGCTGCCATAGATCACGTCGCTCTCCGGCTCCGACGAGGTCGACAGCATCGGCTCGCCGGGCTTGACCACGTTACGGCGACGAAATTCGATGGCGTCGATGTCGAGCCTGCGCGCCAATTCGTCCATCGCGGATTCAATTGCGAAACAGGTCTGCGCCAAGCCATACCCGCGGAAGGCGCCGGCCGGCACGGTATTGGTGTAGACGGCGTGGCCGTCGACTTTTTTGTTGGCGCAGCGATAGACCGCCACGCTTTCAGCACAGGCATGCGCCAGCACCTGGCCAACGTGATTGCCATAGGCGCCGGTGTTGGACAGCACATTCATCTGCAGGGCGGCGAGCGTGCCGTCGCGCCTGGCGCCGATCTTTACCTTGACGCGCATGGGATGCCGCGTAGTGGCACCGATGAACTGCTCGGCGCGGGTGAATTCGAGCTGCACCGGTTGGCGCAGGCGCAGCGCGGCGAGCGCCACCACGTCCTCGACCAGCATCTCCTGCTTGGCGCCGAAGCCGCCGCCGACGCGCTCGCAGAACACGCGCACCCGGGTGCGATCGAGGCCGTAAAGGCGCGCGAGCTCATCGCGGGTGAGGAACGGCACCTGCGTGCTGGAACGCACATTGAGCCGGCCGTCCGCGTCGACCCAGGCGATGGCGGCATGCGTCTCGAGGTGCGCATGCTGGACGCGCGGCACATCATAGGTGCCTTCGTGGATGGCGTCGGCGGCGGCAAAGCCGGCATTGACGTCGCCGATGGCGCCGTGCACTTCGGCGGCGATATTGCGCCGGGCATTGGCGATGCGCGCCTCCGGCCCCTTGTCGTGGACGACCGGTGCGCCCTCGCGCGTCGCGGCGGCGGGATCGAACACCGCCGGCAAGATTTCGTATTCGACGTTGAGCCGGCGACAGCCTTCTTCGGCCGCCGCCTCGCTGTCGGCCACCACCGCGGCGACGCGCTGACCGATGAAGCGCACGACATTGTCGAGCACCAGCGTGTCATCGGGGTCCATGGTTCGGTCCTGGTGACGCGCTGTGGAAAAGGCGACCTTGGGCGCGTCTTCATGCGTGAACACCGCGCGCACGCCGGGCACCGCCAGCGCCGCGCGCGTGTCGATCGATAGGATGCGCGCGTGCGCGTGTGGTGAGCGCGCGAGCTTCATGTGCAGCAGGCCGGCGATGGCCACATCGAGGGTGAAGCGCGCTCTGCCGGTGACGACATCGGGCCCCGCCGGCGCCGGCAGGTTGCGCCCACAGGAATCACCGCCGCCGGCGTCTTCGATCTCGCGCCGGCCGGCAAGCGCATCGGCGATCGAGCGATAGCCGGTGCAGCGGCAGAGACTGCCCTTGAGCGCGCGGCCGAGGTCGGCGCGCTGCGCCTCGTCGAGCGCAGCCGCGGTCATGATCATGCCGGCGGTGCAGAAGCCGCATTGGAAGCCCTGCGCCTCGAGGAAAGAGCGTTGCATCGGATGCAATTCATTTCCCTGCGCCAGTCCCTCGATGGTGGTGACTTCGCGACCTTCCGCGCGGAAGGCGGGCACCAGACAACTGTGCACCGGCTGGCCGTTGAGCCAAACCGTGCAGGCGCCGCAGTCGCCGGCATCGCACCCTTTCTTGACGCCGAACCAGCCGAGCTGCCGCAGGAAGGTGCGCAGGCACTGGCCGGGTGCCGGCTGTTCCGCGAATTCCTTGCCATTGACGCGGACGCTCATGGCGCAGGCTCCGCCAATTCGTGCCGGATCTCTTCGGCGAAATGCAGGCTCATGTGCCGTCGCCATTCAGGCGTGCCATGGATGTCGTCGTACCAGGTGTCGACTTCACTTTCGATGCGCGCGCGTAATTGCTTGGCCGCGGGCAGCGCGTCGAAGTCGAATTTCATCGGCCGCGGCGTCGATGCAGTGATTATAAGCGTGAAAGCGCCGCTCACGTCGCGTGTGCCGATCAGCAGCGCGCCGGAGCGGCCGACCGGCGCCAGCGATATCTGGCGAAAGGCGGCGCGGCGGCGTAGCGCTTTGGACGGCAGATCGACGCGGCGCATGAGTTCGCCCGGCGCGAGGGCGTTGCGCTGCGGGCCGATGACGAAATCCGCGACCGTGACCCGCCGCTCGCCGCCATTTGGTGTCCATAGCGTGCAGACCCCGTCGAGCGCCGCGGTGAGCGCGATCATTGGCCCGGCCGGCAAGGACATGCAGACGTTGCCGCCGACGGTGGCCGCGTTCCAGATCTTGAACGAGGCCAGAAACGCGTTGCAGCATCGATCGATCAATGGCGCGGCGCGCCAGTCGGCTGGCGTTGCGAGCGCATGCAACTGCGCGATGGTGCAGCTCGCGGCGATCTCCAGCCCGCCCTCGCTGACATTGAGCGGCTGCCAGCCGAGCCCACCAAGGTCGACCAGCCGTGTTAGATGCGGCTGCGGCTCCGAGAACAGCCAAGTGCCGCCGCCGAGCCAGGCATCGCCAGCGCGCCAGCCCGGCAGTTCTTCGCGCGAGCGCGGGCGGGCGATGTCGGTAATGGTGTTCAGGTCCATGCTGCGGACCTCTGGTCCCGGACTTGCAAGCGCGGATAAGATCGGGGCAGGGGAAACCGATGAGCGAACCAATCTGGATCAAGGACCCGCTGGCGATCTTGGCCGAGGGCGCCGCGGGCGGCGTGGTCGTGGCCAACCGCAAGATCGTCGAACTGGTCGGCGCCGGCGCCACGCCGCAGACTCCGGGCACCAAGGCCTTCGACGCCAGCGAACACGTGGTGCTGCCGGGTCTGATCAACACCCACCATCATTTCTACCAGACGTTGACCCGTGCGGTGCCGGCCGCACTCGACCGCGAACTGTTTCCCTGGCTGACCACGCTCTACCCAATCTGGGCGCGGCTGACGCCGGTAGCGCTCGATCTCGCCGCCACGGTGGCCATGGCCGAGCTGATGCTGTCCGGCTGCACCACCACCACTGATCATCATTACGTTTTTCCCGCCGGCCTCGAAGACGGCATCGACATCGAGATTGGCGCCGCGCAGCGGCTCGGTCTGCGCGTGCTGGTCACGCGCGGGTCGATGAACCTGTCGCAGCGCGACGGCGGCTTGCCGCCTGACAGCGTGGTGCAAGACGAGGATACGATCCTTGCCGACAGCGAGCGTCTGGTCTCGCGTTTTCATCAACGCGGCGAGGCGGCGATGGTGCAGGTGGCGCTGGCGCCGTGCTCGCCCTTCTCGGTCACCACTTCGCTGATGCGTGCGACCGCCGTTCTCGCCGACAGGCTCGGCGTTCGGCTGCACACGCATCTCGCCGAGACCGAGGACGAGAACCGATTCTGCCAGGAGCTCTACGGCTGCCGGCCGCTCGATTATCTGGAGGAATGCGGCTGGCTCGGCGACAGGACCTGGCTCGCGCACGGCGTCCATTTCAGCGCCGATGAGATGCCGCGTCTGGGCAAGGCCGGCGTCTCGATCAGCCATTGCGCCTGCAGCAATCAGACGCTCGCCTCGGGCCACTGTCCGGTCTGCGAATTGGAAGCGGCCGGCGTCGGCGTCGGCCTCGGCGTCGACGGCTCGGCTTCCAACGACGAGTCCAATCTCATGCAGGAGGTGCGCGCCGCCTTCCTGCTGCAACGCGGGCGCTACGGCGTCGGCAAGGTGAGCCACAAGGACGCCCTGCGCTGGGCAACACGCGGCTCGGCGGCCTGTGTCGGCCGTCCGGAATTGGGCGCCATCGCCGTCGGCAAACGCGCCGACCTCGCGCTGTTCAAGCTCGACGAGCTGCGCTTCTCCGGCCATGGCGATCCGCTCGCCGCGCTGGTGCTCTGCGGCGCCCATCGCGCTGACCGCGTCATGGTCGACGGCCGCTGGACGGTTCGTGACGGCGCCATCCCCGGCCTCGACCTTGCCGATCTGATGCGCCGCCATCAGGCCGCGGCGCGCAAGCTGCAGGGGTGATGGTTTCACGCAAGGCTACTCCAACCGGCACCCTCGCTCCCCTGAAAGGGGAGAGTTGGCGCGCAACGCGCGCCGGGGTGGGCTCGGTCGGCGGATGTCGCGCGCGAGCCCACCCGGCTCGCATCCCGCTATGCTCGCCGCTCCGCATCCTCCCCCGCAAGCGGGGGATGGATAAAGAGCGAGCCGCTCACTTGCCAGGGAACTTCGCGTCGATTCCCTTGACGTAGAAGTTCATGCCGAGGATCTGCCCGTCGGAGAGATGCGTGCCGCCCTTGCACGGCACCGTCGAGCCGTCCTGCGCGATCACCGGGCATTTGAACGGGTGGATCGAACCGTCTTTGAGGCCTGCTTCAGTCTTCTCAGCCACGGCCTTCACGTCGGCGGGCATGTTGGTGAACGGCGCCATCACCACCAGGTTCGATTTCAGCCCACCCCAGGTATCGGTCGACTTCCAGGTGCCGGCGAGCACTTCCTTGGCGCGCTCGATGTAATAGGGCGCCCAGTTGTCGACGATCGAGGTGAGCTGACTGTGCGGGCCGAACTTGATCATGTCGGAGTCCTGGCCGAAGGCGAAGATGTGCCGCTGCTCGGCGATCTGCATGGCGGCCGGCGAGTCCGTGTGCTGCATCAGCACGTCACAGCCCTGGTCGGCCAACGCCTTGGCAGCGTCGGCTTCCTTGCCCGGATTGAACCAGGTGTTCACCCAGATGATCTTGACCTTGATCTTCGGGTTGACCGACCAGGCGCCCAGCATGGTGGCGTTGATACCGGAAATCACCTCGGGGATGGGGAACGAGGCGATGTAACCCAGCACGCCATTCTTCGACATCTTGGCGGCGATCACGCCCTGGACGTAGCGGCCTTCGTAGAAGCGCCCCGAATAGGTGGACAGATTGGGCAGGCGCTTATAGCCGGTTGCGTGCTCGAATTTAATGTCGGGGTGCCGCTTGGCCACTTTCACCGTGGCGTCCATGAACCCGAACGAGGTGGTGAAGATCAGCTTGTGGCCGGTGCGGGCGAGTTGCTCGATGGAGCGCTCGGCATCCGGCCCTTCGTTGACGTTTTCCAGGTAATCCAATTCGACCTTGCCGGCGAGCGCTTCCATCATCTTCTTGCGCGCGACCTCGTGCTGATAGCTCCAGCCGAAATCGCCGACCGGACCGACATAGATGAAGCCCACTTTCAGCTTGTCGGCCGCAGACGCGCCGAGCGTGGTCGCGGCAAGGGTGAGGATCGCTGCTGCTGCGGCGATGGCGAATTTCTTCATGACGTCGACTCCGGGTTCGAGAGACGGGGTAACTCATCCTTCCCCACCGGCGCGCCGCCCGTCGCGCGCGCCCGCGGGGACAATTTAACGGTCGGGCACGAACACCAAACCGAGCGAAGCAGGCGCGGCGGACCCGGCGGTGTCGCGCGTGCGCGAAATCAGGACCAGCACGATGATGCAGGCGAGGTAGGGCAGTGACGACATCAGTTGCGAGGGAATGCCGAGGCCGAGCGCTTGGGCGTGCAGCTGCAGGATGGTCACCGCGCCGAACAGATAGGCGCCGCCGACTAGTCGCGCCGGTTGCCAGGAGGAGAACACCACCAGCGCCAACGCGATCCAGCCGCGCCCGGCGGTCATGCCCGGAATGAAAAACGGCGTATAGGCGAGCGGCAGGAAGGCGCCGGCAAGACCGGCGCAACCGCCGCCAAACAGCACCGCCAGCCAGCGTACCTTGAGCACCGCATAGCCGAGCGCATGCGCGGACGCGTGATTATCGCCGATCGCGCGCAGCACCAGGCCGGCGCGGGTGCGGTAGAGGAAGTACCAGATGGCGATGACCAGGATGACCGAGAAGTAGACGAAGGCGTCCTGCCCGAACAGGGCGCGGCCGACGAAAGGCAGGTCGGTCAGCCCGGGAATGAAGAGATGCGGGGCGGGAACGATCTTCTGGCCGACGAAACCGGCCCCAATCAGGCCGGAAAGCCCGACTCCCAGGATGGTGAGGGCGAGGCCGGTGGCGACCTGGTTGACGGCGAGGGTGAGGGTCAAGAGGGCGAAGACGGCGGAGAGGGCGATGCCCGCGATGATGCCGGTGATGGCGCCGATGACGGTCGAGCCGGTGAAGTAGGCGCCGGCAAAGCCGCAGGCGGCGCCCATGATCATCATGCCTTCGACGCCGAGATTGAGCACGCCCGCGCGCTCGACCACGAGCTCGCCGGCCGCCGCCAGCAACAGCGGGGTGGAGGCGGCGATGATGGAGACGATGATGGCCTCAGGCAGACCCATGCGCGGCCTTCCGGGAGCTGGCGATGAGGCGGATGCGGTAGATGATGAGACTGTCGCAGGCGAGCACGTAGAACAAGAGAATGCCCTGGAACACCTTGGTCAGGTCGAGCGGAATCTTCATGGAAATCTGGGCGCCCTCGCCGCCGATGAAGGTCAAGGCCAGGAAGAGGCCGGCGATGAGGATACCGATCGGGTTCAGCCGGCCCAGGAAGGCGACGATGATGGCGGTGAAGCCGTAACCGGGGGAGATGCCGGGTTGCAGGTGGCCGATTGGGCCGGCCACCTCGATGATGCCGGCGAGGCCGGCCAAGGCGCCTGAGACCAGGAAGGTGAAGATGACCAGCTGGTCGGCGTTGAAGCCGGCAAAGCGCGCCGCGCGCGGCGCCGCCCCGACCACGCGGATCTCGAAGCCCTTGACCGTGCGCCCCAGCATCACCGCCGCCACCGCCACCGCGACCAGCGCGAAGAGGCAGCCGGCATGCAGCCGCGTGCCGGCGAGCAGCACCGGCACGGTGGCGTTCGGATCGAAATCGGCGGTGGTGGGGAAATTGAAGCCGTGCGGATCGCGCCAGGGCCCGCGCACCAGATAGTCGAGTATGAGCTCGGCGACATAGACCAGCATCAGGCTGGTGAGGATTTCGCTCGCCCCGAAGCGCACCTTGCACAGCGCCGGGATCAGCGCGTAAAGCGCGCCGCCGAGCGCGCCGAGCACCAGCATCGCCGGCAGCACCCAGGGGCCGGCGCCGGTGCCCTGCGTGACGACCGCGACCCAGCTTCCGCACACCGCGCCGATGAGGAACTGCCCCTCGGCGCCGATATTCCACACATTGGCGAGATAGCAGAGCGACAGGCCGACGCCGATGAGAACCAGCGGGCTCGCCTTCACCGCGATCTCGGACAGCGAATAGGGATCGATCAGCGGCGCCAGGAAATAGACCTGCAGCGCGTGCAGCGGGTTCTTGCCGAGCAGCGCGAACAGCACCGAGATGGTGATCAGCGACAAGGTCACGGCGAGCAGCGGCGAGAGCACCGCGATCAGCGTCGAGCGCTCGGCGCGCCGCTCAAGCACCAACTGCATCGCTCGCCTCTTCGCGGGTGGCCTCGCTCGTGTTGCTGCCGCCCATCAGCAGGCCGAGCTTCTCGCGCGTCACCGCCGCGGCATCGAGCGGCTCCGACAGCGAGCCGTGGAACATGACGGCGACGCGGTCGGCGATCTCGGCGAGCTCGTCGAGGTCCTGGCTGATCACCAGCACGGCTGCGCCGCGCGCGGCGAGATCGATCAGCGCCTGGCGGATGGTGGCGGCGGCGCCGGCATCGACGCCCCAGGTCGGCTGGCTGACCACCAGCACGCCGGGCTCGCGCAGGATTTCGCGCCCGACCACGAATTTCTGCAGGTTGCCGCCCGACAGGCTCACCGCTTCCGGATCGCGCTTGGCCTTGCGCACGTCGAAGGTCTGCGTCGCGCGGTCGACGGTGGCGAGCGTCGCCAGGCGGTTGATGAAGCCGCGCCTGACCATGCCGCCGCCGGCGTGGCCGGTGAGCAGCGCGTTCTCCGACAGCTTCATGCGCGGCGCCGCGGCATGGCCGAGCCGCTCCTCCGGCACGAAGGCCGCGCCGAGGCGCCGCCGCCGGGTGACGCTGAGCTGGCCCGCCGCGTCGCCGTCAATGATCACACTGTCCGCGTGCTCGCACGGCCGCTCGCCCGACAGCGCGGAGAACAGTTCGTCCTGGCCGTTGCCGGCGACGCCGGCGATGCCGACGATCTCGCCGCCTTTCACCTCCAGCGAAATGTTGTGCAGATAGACGCCGTGCGGATCGTCCGGCGCCATCGACAGGTCCTTGATCAGAAGGCGCGGAATGGTGACCGTGCGGGTGCTCGCCGCCTTCACCGTGCCGATCTCGGCGCCGACCATCATGCGCGCCAATGACGCCGCGGTTTCCCGGCGCGGATCGCAGGTGGCGATCTTCTTGCCGCCGCGCAGGATGGTGGCGGTGTCGCACAGCCGCTTCACCTCGTCGAGCTTGTGCGAGATGTAGAGGATGGCGCGGCCTTCGCTCTTGAGCCGGTGCAGCACGACGAAGAGCTGATCGGCCTCCTGCGGCGTGAGCACCGCGGTCGGCTCGTCGAGGATCAGCAGCTTCGGATTCTGCATCAGCATGCGCACGATCTCGATGCGCTGGCGCTCGCCGACCGACAGCCGCCACACCTCGCGCTTGGGATCGAGCGGCAGGCCGTAATCGCGCGAGACCTGCGCCAGCCGCGCCGACATGGCGGAAAAGCTCTCGCGGCCGTCGAGGCCCAGCGCGACGTTCTCGGCCACGGTCAGGTTCTCGAACAGCGAGAAGTGCTGGAACACCATGCCGATGCCGAGCGCGCGCGCCTGCGCCGGTCCGCTCAGCACCACCGGCTCGCCCAGCCAGCGCAGTTCGCCGCCGCTCGGCTGGATCAGGCCGTAGATCACCTTGACCAGCGTCGACTTGCCGGCGCCGTTCTCGCCCAGCAGCGCGTGGATCTCGCGGGCGTAGAGGTCGAGGTCGATGCCGTCATTGGCGAGGAAGGTGCCGTAGCGTTTGGTGATGCCGATGGCCTGCAGCAGCGGGGGGTCCGCAGGGGGGCGGTGCTCGGACACGGGATTCAACATCTCTGACGACGGCCCTGCTGACGACCGGGCCCATGGCCGGCCCCGCATGCCATGGGTCCATAAAACCGGCACGCCGATAGTGTGCCAAAAACGGCGGCAATTGAAGGCATCAATTTCAGGCAGGCTGTGCACAAATGGGCGCCAGCGCGGAAATACCGGGCGAAAGGGGAACTGTCATTCCGGGACGCCGCGAAGCGGCGGGCCCGGAATCCAGGGCCCAAATAAGCGCCTCACCGTATGGCTCTGGATTCCGGGTTCACGCGCTTCGCGCGTGCCCCGGAATGACGGAAGACATTATGTCGTCGGCGCGGTGGTGCTTGCGGCTTCTCTTTTGCCGTGGCCGGCTCGTCCCGGCCTCTCGCTTAGGCGGGCACCGGGCGTGCCTTAGGCGGGATCACCGGGACAAGCCCGGTGATGACGGCTGCGGCGTGAGGTGTCGCGCCGGTGTCACGGCCTGTCGTGACGGACGCGAATATCTTCTTGTTGCGTCCGCTCTTGCGGATAAAGCCGACGTGCCTGGCCATTCCGCCGGCCACGTCAGGGTCGGAGATTGACCCAACTGAGAAGTAGTGCTGCGCTGAACCCGATGCCGAGTGTGTTCTGAGATCGGAATCACCTGTCGTTAGACCAGCAAGCCACCGAAGGACCGGGCGCGGAACGTAAAAGTCCAAGCGTCCGGTTCGTCGGTGGCTATGTTGCTTCCGCGCGGGTTTGATGCGTCACAAATCGACCAATCGAACATAGCTCTCAAAAAATTGTCAGATCAGACCCTCGACCCCCGTGTGGACGGCGCGAGGACTCTGTGGCCGTCCGCAGATTGTGTCTGTCTTGCGGGAGCACCGAAAAAGCGCAAAAATCTGCGATAAGCGGGAAGCCATCTGGGGGGCCGCATTCACAATTGGTGCAAAAGATTAAGCAACGCTATTGGTTGCCTTTGCCAGCAGAATGGATTTGGGGGACAAATGCTTACTGGCTCGTCACAGCAACGATTTAACTACATTGATGCTTTACGCGGCTACGCGATTCTCGGTGTTATAGCGGTGCACGTCGGTCAAAAAATCACGGATCTACCTATCATATTAAAGGAAATATCAGACAGTGGCCAGACTGGCGTGCAGCTTTTCTTTGTTGTGAGCGCGCTGACACTTATCTTTTCTTGGCATTCAAGAAATGACGGCGCCGCTCGTTTCTACATACGCCGATTATTCCGTGTAGCGCCGATGTTTTGGCTAGCGGCGTGCATGTACCTCTTAGTATTTTCGTTACCTACTAGATTGTCGACGCTCAAGATAATTTCAGTTTTTTTGTTTGTGCACGGCTGGTCACCAAGCACGATAAACGCGCTAGTACCCGGAGGGTGGTCAATTTCGGCGGAGGTGATGTTTTATGTCATATTTCCATTTCTCGTTGGCAATATCAGGTCATTTAGCGTGGCTGTTATCGCCTTCTTTGTGGCCGTTGCGATAAGCATTCTTGGAAATCACATTGCAAGCATGCTGCTTCCGTCAGGTCAAATATACTATTATTCCAACACCGCATTTCTCAGTTGGTGGTTCATCGCGCAAGCGCCGGTGTTCCTGGTCGGGTTCCTTGTCTATTACGCGATGCAAATTGACCTGCCCAGATGGGTTTGGTCGCTTGGCATTCAGGTCTCGATCTTAGCATTGCTATTTCTTGCGTTGGTCACGTGGCTGCCCGGACCAAGACAAGTACACTTCGCTCTCGTATTTGGATTGTTGACTTTGTCATTGGCCAAATGTAGCGAAGATTCACTAATCAATCCAATTATAGAACATATAGGGCGTGTTTCATACAGCGCTTACTTTTGGCATTTCCCTGTTCTTGCTATTAATGACTACATCATACCGTTCACACATTCGGCGACAGCCCATTTCTTGGCTCTCTACGCCTCGGTAATTCTTATATCAATTGCTCTTTCTACAGTCACGTATTTCACAATTGAGAAACCGATGATTCGAATGGGGAGTCGATTGGCGTCACGAATGTTTCTGCAGATTAATCCGGCTTAAAGGAAGACGCACATGACCCCAAAAGATAAGATGGCATGCCGCAAGCTCTCACTGTTTGAGCTTGTCTCCGACCTTGCCAATGTTAGCCGGCCTGCAAACTGATGGGCTTTTCCCGCCAGCAGTTCTGCGAAATCCGCCGCAACTTCCAAACCTATGGCGCCGGGGGCTGATCGACCGCCTGCCGAGCGCCATGGACCCACATCCGAACCGGGTAGTGGTCGAGATCGAGCAGGTCGTGTTCGATCATGCCCTCGTCCATCCCTGATCACGGTATCCTTGGCTGCATCGGCTACCCTTAAAAACGCTAAACCTGAAATCAAGAATTGTGGCGGCCTCTCGATGGTGCATGTCTCAGTTTGGCCCATTGCATCCTTTCGCAGCAACGCAGCAATGCCGGCGCTACCTGAGCGAAGCGGACATGCACGCGCGTCTTCGACGCGTTGTGGCTGCGGGCCCGGAATACACGAGTCTCTTTGAGGCCTCGCCGTCTCGCTCTGGATTCCGGGTTCGTCCGCCTCAGCGCTCCGCGCTGCGGTGGACGTCCCGGAATGACGGCGGAAATTACTTCGTCGGCGCGCCGGCGGCGATCCAGGCGGCCAAGACCTGGCGGCCGTCGACGGTGGCTTCGGTAATGTCGTCAGGCGCCGCCAAGTGAATTCCTCTTGCGGGGCGCGAATTTTCTGTGCCGCAAATGTAGCGTGCGTGACTGATACGGTCGTTCCCTCAGGGCCGCTCAAAGTTACGACCTTTGCATCGAGTTGTTTCGCAAGCGCGTTGACGATGCCGGTGCCGAGACCGGTTTTCGGCTGGGCGAAGACGCCGTCCAATCTCCTTACGCCGTTGTCACTGACTGAAAGCTTCCAATCTGCTTGGGCAACCTCAAAGGCAACGGTGATCTGCCCATCTTTCGCGCCGTCGTTGAATGCGTGCTTGATGCAATTGATGACGAGTTCGGTGACGATCAATCCGAGACTCTCGGCATCGCGAACAGACGCGATGCCTCCTTCGCCGAACACCTTCAGCGAGATTGAGCGATTTTCGCCGAACATCGATTGCGAGAGAGCCTCGCAAAGCTTCGAGAGATAGGGTCTGAGCGAGATCGGCGCGCCGGTGTCGGAGCTATGAAGATGTTCTTGGACCGCCGCAACCGACATCACTCTTTGGTGCGCATCTTGCAGATGACGACGCGTTTCTTCCGATTCCACCATCCGCGCTTTCATCATAATGATGCCGGCGATAATTTGCAGGCTGTTGGCGACACGGTGCCGCATTTCTTGGAGCAGCACGTCCTTCTGGCTTAGCAACTCGTCCTTTTCGCGTTCCAGGACGCATTTCTCGGTGATGTCTTCGATGCCAAGCAGGATGTGGGCACGTGAATCGACCTCATATAACACCTTGCGGGCATTCAAGAGCATGATGCGGTGTCCGATATCCGGGAAGTCATGCTCTACTTCATAGGCCTCTATCGCACCGGCGGTCGTCGCGCCGGGCTCCGGTAAGACGTTTTCCAGAAGGGAACGCAGCTTCGGAATATCCCATTCGCCGTTGCCCAGCTCGTACAGCAGGCGACCTTCGGTTTCGTCGGGGTTGACCTTGAATGTTTGATAGAAAGCGCGGCTCGCGGCGACGACGCGCAGGTCTTGGTCGAGCACCACGAGAGGTTCGCGTACCGTGGCCACAATCGCTTCCGCAAATGCCCAGGCGCTTTGCAGATCGGTGAGCTGTTTGCTGAACATCATGTCGACTCCACGCACTCCCGAAGATCCATACAAAATGCGAAAAGACCCCGACCTCGCCATGAAGCCGGGATCTGCTGGACGTTTGATCACGTAGGGGAAAGGCCGCGGCTGCAGAGGCCACGAAACGCCCAACATTTAAAAGGGTAGGCATTAAGCCTAGTCGGAGTCTGTATAAGATTGATCACCAATTCCGCCGCGCAATATAATTGCGTCGCGATCTGACCCGGTTCGATAGAGACAGTTTCTTGAGAGAAGAGAAAATAGGCGGACGGGAGCGCAACCTTTTTGGCTTTTCGCGTGTTGAGGTCCGTATTCAGCCAAATGACCCCGGCCTGATGCGGCGCCGATCATCGCGGACGCTGTTGTAGAACATCTCCGCGACGCCTCACACCAAAGGAGGCTCCCTATGGAATTGCTCTTGATTATCGTTGTGCTCTTCCTGCTCTTCGGAGGCGGAGGATACTTTGGTCGCCGTCGCGGCTACTGGTGAAGCTATTTACCTTCCGTTAGCGATGTCGCCCATTTGATGACGTTTTGACAATTCTACTCGGACCTCGTTTCTCGTAGAATCTTCTGCTTGGGGCCGCCTCAATGAGGCGGCCTCATTCGTTATGGTGAGCCATCGGCGCAACGTCGCCTTTTTGGCCCATCGCGTCCGTTCGCGGCGCCGCAGTGGTTCGGTCGCTTTCGGACCGAAGCGGACATGCACGCGCGGCTTCGACCGCGCTGTGGCAGCGCACCCGAAATCCAGAGGCCTCTTCGAGGCCCTGCCGTCTCGCTCTGGATTCCGGGTTCGTCCGCCTCAGCGCTGCGCGCTTTGGCGGACGCCCCGGAATGACGAAGGAAATTATTTCGTCGGCGCGCCGGCGGCGATCCAGGCGGCGAGCACCTGCCGCTCGGCCGGCGTGATCTCGGTGACATTGCCCGGCGGCATGGCGTGCGCATAGACCGCGTTGATGGCGATCAGCCGCGCGTGCAGCTTGATCGCCGCCGCATCGTCGAGCCGCACGCCCTTGGGCGCGGTGGGAATGCCGGCCCAGACCGGCTGCGCCGCGTGGCACATGCTGCAGCGGGAGAGGACGATGTCCTCAACGGCGGCGAATTTCGGCGTCGGCACGGCGCCCATCTTGATGCCGGCGCCCATGCCGGACAGCCAGGCAATCGCCAGCATGCCGGCCGCCGCGACCGCCCAGGTCCACAGCGGCCCTTCCTTGCCCTCGTGCCGCGCATTGAAATAATGCCGGATCACCGGCCCGATGACCAAGACAATGGCGACGATCAGCCAGTTGTAGCGGGTGGCGAAGAACAGCGGATAGTGATTGGAGAGCATCAGGAAGACGACCGGCAAGGTCAGGTAGTTGTTGTGCACCGAGCGCTGCTTGCCGAGCGCGCCCCAGGCCGGATCGGGCGCCTCGCCGGCGATGAGCGCGGCCACCGTTTTCTTCTGATAGGGGATGACGATGACGAAGACGTTCGCCACCATGATGGTGCCGATGAGCGCGCCGATCTGGGTGAAGGCGCCGCGCCCGCTGAACACGTGCGTGAAGCCGTAGGTGAGCGCGACCAGGAACACGTATCCGACGAGCGCCAGCGCCACCTCGTGCTTGCCGAGCGGCGAGCGGCAGAGCGCTTCATAGGCCAGCCAGGCGGCGGCGAGGCTGGCGAAGGCGATCAGCGCCGCCTGCGTCTCGCTCATGGCGAGCACCGACTTGTCGATGAGGAACAGGTCGGCGTTGAGATAATAGACGAGGACGAGCAGCGCGAAGCCGGAGAGCCATACCGTATAGGCTTCCCATTTGAACCAGGTGAGCTCGTCCGGCATCGTCGCCGGCGCCACCAGGAACTTGATCATCTGATAGAAGCCGCCGCCGTGCACCTGCCAGGCATCGCCCTTGACGCCGGCGGGGAGCCCCTCGCGCGCCTTCAGGGACAGATCGAGATGGATGAAATAGAAGGACGAGCCGATCCAGGCGATGCCGGCGATCACATGCAGCCAGCGCAAAGTTGCGCTGGCCCATTCGGTGAGGACGATTTCCAAGCGAAGTGACCCTCTGCGGCGCCGGCCGAGGCAGAATGGCAGAGGGCGGCGGGGTGGTTCAAGCCGGGGCCGGAATGTGCGTGGGCTGCCACATACTCCGTTCGTTCCCGTCCCCGCTTGCGCGGGGATAAACTCCAGCGGGAATCCAGGGCCAAGAGTTGCAATGCCAACATGGTCAGTCCTGGGTCCCCGCTTGCGCGGGGACGCGCGGCGATCGGCTCACGCCAGCTCGATGCGGATATCCTTGGCGCCCTCCCACAGCGTCGCGCGGCCGAGTTCGGCGAGCGTGTCGAGGTCGGCGGTGATGGTGAGGAAGTGATTGCCGGCGAGCTGGCCGACCTTGCTGGCGAAATGGCAACTGCCATAGGCGAGCAGGATCTCGGTTTCGCTGATGCCGCCGGGATAGACGACCATCTGCCCCGGCGCCGGATAGCTGGTGTGGTTCTCGTAAGCGAGGCCGAAATCATGTTCGCCGAGCGGGATCCACACCGCCTCGCCGCTCCAGCGCACGTGGATGACCTTGTTCACATAGGGCAACAGCTTGCGGAACACCGCCACGGTCTTGGGCGCCGCCGCGGTCTCGAAGCGCGCCGGGAAGGTGTAGGGGCCGGCGGTGATTGACAGGTTGTCCATATGAATTCTCGTGTCCTTGCAGCTTGAGCGCCGATCCCGTGCATTGAAGCAGTCCGCACATTCCCGCGAAAGCGGGAATCCAGCGCTTTTTGGCCCTGGGTCCCCGCTGGAGTTTATCCCCGCGCAAGCGGGGACGGGGACGAACGGATGATGGCGCGATTTGACACAATTGGATGAGACGCTCGGCAAAATATTGCCGTGCCGCGCTTGAGCCGGCTCACGCCTTGACGCATCCTCGCGCGATGCCCTACCCGCGCGATCTCAAAGGCTATGGCCGCAATCCGCCGGACCCGCGCTGGCCGGGCGATGCCCGCATCGCCGTGCAGTTCGTGCTCAATTTCGAGGAGGGCGGCGAGCGCTCGATCCTGCATGGCGACGCCTGTTCGGAGGCCTTTCTCTCCGACGTCCTGGGTGCCGCGCCCTGGCCCGGCCAGCGGCACATGAATGTCGAGTCGATGTATGAATATGGCTCGCGCGCGGGGTTCTGGCGGTTGTGGCGCCTGTTCCGCGAGCGCGCCCTGCCGGTGACGGTGTTCGGCGTCGCCACGGCGCTTGAGCGCAATCCGGAGGTGGTCGCCGCCATGAACGAGGCGGAATGGGAGATCGCCAGCCACGGCCTCAAATGGATCGACTACAAGGACATGGGCGAGGCGGAAGAGCGCCAGCACATGGCGGAGGCGATCCGCATCCACCGCCAAGCGACCGGGGCGCGGCCGCGCGGCTGGTACACCGGGCGGTCCTCGGTCAACACGCTCAAATGCGTGCTCGACGACGACGGCTTTACCTATTCCTCCGATTCCTACGCCGACGATCTGCCTTATTGGGTGAAGGGGCCAAAGGGGCCGCATCTCATCGTGCCCTATGCGCTCGATGCCAACGACATGCGCTTCATCAACGCGCAGGGCTTTCCCTCGGGCGAGGACTTCTTCGCCTATCTGCGCGACGCCTTCGACGTGCTCCATGCCGAGGGCTATGCGGCGCCGAAGATGATGTCGGTCGGGCTGCATTGCCGGCTGGCCGGGCGGCCAGGCCGCGCCGCCGGACTGATCCGCTTCCTCGACCACATCGCGCGGCACGACCGCGTCTGGGTGGCGACACGGCTCGCCATCGCCGAGCACTGGCACAGCGAGCACAAGGCGCTCGCCGAGAACGCGCCGGTGGTGACATGACGACCCTCACGCTCGACCAGCTCAATGCGGCGGAGGCATCCGAATTCGCGCGTATGCTCGGCGGCATCTACGAGCATTCGCCCTGGGTGGCGGAAGCGGTCGCGGCGAAGCGCCCCTTCTCCACGCTCGCCGCATTGCACGAGGCGATGATGCAGGCGGTGCGCAACGCCGACGAGGGGGTGAAGCTCAGGCTGATCAAGGCGCACCCCGATCTCGCCGGCAAGGCCGCGCGCGCTGGCGCGCTTACCGCCGACTCGCAGGGTGAGCAGACCAGCGCCGGCCTCGACCGCCTCAACGAACAGGAATACGCCAACTTCCATCGCCTCAACGAGGCTTATGGCGGAAAATTCGGCTTTCCCTTCATCATCTGCGTGCGCCGGCACAGCAAGGATTCGATCTTCCGCCAGTTCGAGGCGCGGCTCGGCCACGAGCTCGCGCGCGAATTCGATACGGCGCTCGGCGAGATCTTCCGCATCGCCGCGCTGCGCCTCGACCAGCAGGTGACGGCGCCGGACAAATTGAAGGTGCATGGCCGGCTGTCGACCCATGTCCTCGACACGCATGGCGGCCATCCGGCGGCGGGCGTGGCGGTGGAATTGCACGAATTGTCGTCGACCGGCGCCGGCCGGCTGCTGCTATCCGCCGCCACCAATGCCGACGGCCGCACCGACGCACCGCTCATTGCCGGCCGGCCGCTGCCGATCGGGACTTACGAACTGCGCTTCGCGGTCGGCGGTTATTTCGCCCGGCGTGGCCTGGCGCTGGCCGACCCACCGTTTCTCGACCTGGTGCCGGTCCGCTTCTGCATCGCCGAGCCGGAGGGCCATTACCACGTACCGCTGGTGGTGACTCCCTGGAGCTATGCGACTTATCGGGGGAGCTGAAACCTTTTCGTGGGTCCGCTGTTGGTGGTGGGCTTGAGCCACATGGATTGCCGGGTCACCGATGAAATTGTTCGAATGCCAGCACTGCGGACAGCCGCTGTTCTTCGATAACAAGCGCTGCGAGAGCTGCGGCTATAGTCTCGGCTATCTGCCCGATCGCGCCACCATGAGCGCGCTCGAGCCGGCGGAGGGGGAATGGCGCTCGCTGGCGACGCCGCAGGCGCGCTACCGGTATTGCGCCAATGAGCAATACGACATCTGCAACTGGATGATCGCAAGCGACAGCCCTGACCAATATTGCGCGGCCTGTCGGCACAACCACACCATTCCCGACCTGTCCTTCGGGTCGAACCTCGTCAATTTGCGCAAGGTGGAGATCGCCAAGCACCGGCTGTTCTATTCGCTGCTGCGCCTCGGCCTGCCGGTGACCACCCGGCAGGAGGACCCGGAAGGGCTTGCCTTCGATTTCCTGGTGGCGCCGCCGGGTGGACCGGTGATGACCGGGCATGCCGGCGGCCTCATCACCATCAACGTGGCGGAAGCCGATGACTCGGTGCGCGAGCGCCAGCGCTCGAACCTCAACGAGCCCTATCGCACGCTGCTCGGCCATTTCCGTCACGAGATCGCGCACTACTACTGGGACCATCTGGTGCGCGATGCGCCGCGCCACGATCAATTCCGCGCGCTGTTCGGCGACGAAACGCAGGACTATAACGCGGCGCTGCAAAGCTATTACGCCAACGGCCCGGCGACGGACTGGCCGGAGCGCTTCGTCTCGGGTTACGCCAGCAGCCATCCGTGGGAGGACTTCGCCGAGACCTGGGCGCATTATTTCCACATGGTCGATACGCTGGAGACGGCGAGCGCCTTCGGCCTGCGGCTGCGCCCGCGCGTGGCGCAGAGCGCGGATTTGGCGACCGCGGTCGATTTCGATCCCTACGCCGCCGCCATGGACCGCATCATCGAGTCGTGGATGCCGATGACGGTCGCCATCAATGCCATCAACCGCAGCATGGGCATTCCCGACCTCTATCCTTTCGTGCTGGCGCCGCCGGCGATCGTCAAGCTCACCTTCGTGCACGACTGCATCCATGAGGCCGGCATCGCGCTGGAAAGCGAAGGCGGTTTCCGTCGCTTCATGGCCCGCTTCAAGCGCAAGCCGGCCCCGGCGGCGAGTTGAGCGGCGTCGGGGACGTGGAATCGGAGCGTGCGGTGGGGGGCGGCCCGTTCCTCCCCCTTGTGGATTGTGTATACTTTACTGAACAGTATCGGTATGGGATGATCGCGCCATACCGAGGAAATCGACATGACTTGCGATCTAACCAATCCCGCCTTTACCGACGAAAACGCGGCCCGAGAATTCCTCGAAAAAAGCCGTTGGCCCGACGGCGCCGTTTGTCCCCATTGCGGTCAGTTAGACACGGTCAAGCCGCTCGGCGGGAAGTCGATGGGGCCGGGCTGGTATTTTTGCAGCGATTGCCGCAAAAAATTCACGGTGCGCGTCGGCACACTCTATGAGCGGTCACATATTCCGTTGCATAAGTGGCTGCTCGCGACTCACCTGATGACCGGTAGCAAAAAGGGAATCAGCGCTCAGCGACTGCATCGCCTGCTTGGCGTGACCTACAAGAGCGCATGGTTCATGGTACACCGCATTCGTGAAGCTATGACCCCCATCGAGGCTGGCCCACTGGGCGGTCACGAAAAGTATGTGGATGCTGATACGACCTGCGTCGGCGGCGAGGAAGCGAACAAACACCGCAACAAGCGAGTCTCCAAGAAGATCGGCGGTATTGGCAAGCGGATCGTCCATTAGCTCGTGGGAGCGCGGCGGTGGAGCCAGGTCGCATCATATCGCCAACATAGCGGTAAAATGTTGCGTCCGCTCGGCGTTATAACAACGGAGCGAAGCTCGGCGTTGCCGATGGGAAACGTGCGGCGACAGCACTAGTTGGTATTGAGGACGAGCGTCTCACCCATCGTCCTCTTAGTGAAACCAGTGAGCAGCTTGTGCGGGCATCCATGCGCTTCCGAAAACGACGCCCGATAAAAATCAACTAACTGCGGTGGTCGTAGCAAGAAGCACGGCCATCATTGCCCTATTTGTGTCGATCGATGTTGCCTTCTGAACAGTGCTGGACTTAAGTGCATACGGGAGATGCATGACGCTTGGCTTGAGCGGCTTCAGGCTGGATGCATCGCATTAGCAAGCCACTCATCTACCGCGATGAGAAGTCGGTTTGCGGCCGATATAGCTGGCTTAAGCAGGCCAACGACAATTTCTCCATGTAGCAAGAGATGCGATCCGATCGCTGCTTTCGGGATTGAGTTGAGCAATTTCGTTTTGTTAACGTATGCAGCATCCGCTTGAGCATCGCGATGAACGATTACATTGCGAACCGCACTTAGGGCGTCGAGGGATTTGTCATTAAGCGCCGCGTCGATCTGCGCTGATCTCTCATTGAAAGCGGATGAATATGCCTCACGGATTCCATCGAGGTTCGCGAACTCAAATTTCGTACGCAGAATGGTGCCCATTTTATCGACTACATTGAAACCGTAACGCGAGATGGCATCCAAAGGGATGCTCTTCGATTCTTTTGGCAGTTGTGTAGATGACTTGTTGATCTGGCCAGCCTTCAACCTTTTTGATGAACCTGTAAGATTGGCGAGTGATGAGGGATGTGCGTTTAATGCCGCTTCCCACAGGTCTCCGGTCATCGTCTCAATGATTGTCCAGCCTGTGGTTACGTAGGACATCATCGAGGCTTGCAGCATTCCAGCCGAGAGAGGATCATTGCCCATGAGTTCGATGGCCACCAATCCGGCAACCAGATTTTCGTGAACATGCGCATCCCAGCTGCCAGTTTGCCTTAAGCGAAAATCTTGTTGAGCCAATTGGGCGAAAATCTCATTGGATCGTTCCTCTATTCTCTTGATCTGCTCGGACGTGAGCTTGTTGTTATCAAGTCCTCCGGTGATATCGAATATAGACCGCATGTAAGTGTCGCGGAGCTTGATCGTTGCAATCCCGACTTGTGCGGGGAGTTGCATCAGCGCCCGCAGCCGCGCACATCGGCCTCGAAAGAAATCCGCTATCGGTTTTATCTGCACCGTTTTCGGATTACGATGAAGGTTCCACGAGTGGACAGCGTAGTCCAAACAGGCGCGAACCTTAAAATCGTAGTTGGCGGGAATTTGGATTTTTGTGGCCATGACAAAGAATTCCGATCCGACGAAAGAACCTGCGTTTCAGAAAGTCGTTCAGACATTTTTTCGCACGAAACCTCAGCCGAAAAGGTCGAAGAAAACTGTCGCTAAGCGCAAGGCTAAAGCGGGCAAATAACCCGAATCGGTTGTGCGATATCCGGAAGGCTACTGAACGCGCAATTATTCAGTCAAGTATATAATTCGCTTGTGGGGGTAAGGCGCCGTGCATGGCTGCACGCATGGGCTCGACAAACACCCCCACCGCCAACCCCCTCCCCACAAGGGGGAGGGGAGCCGTCCGTGCAGGCGGCTCGGTCTTTCCGTCCGCTCAACCCGGGCATTCGCTAATCTTCTGATTTTGCGCGTATATCCCTGTGCTAGGCTGGGCCGCTCAGGGGGCCTCCGGCCTGAAAATTGCATTGTCTTGGCGGTCGGTTCGCGCGCGCGCGACCAGCAGAAAGCCCAGTCGGCATGTCGATTCTCGTCAGTCTCCAGCACATCACCCGCTACGCCTACGACCGGCCGGTCATGCTCGGTCCGCAGATCGTGCGATTGCGTCCGGCGCCGCACTGCCGCACGGCGGTGCCGAGCTATTCGCTCAAGGTGACGCCGGCGCAGCATTTCGTGAACTGGCAGCAGGACCCGATGGGCAACTGGCTTGCCCGCTACGTCTTTCCCGAGCGCACGCGCGAGTTCGCCATCGCGGTTGATCTCATCGCCGACATGTCGGTGATCAATCCGTTCGATTTCTTCATCGAGCCGATGGCGACCGAATTTCCCTTCGCCTATGCCGGGGAGTTCAGCGAGGAGCTCGCGCCCTATCTGATCAAGGAGCCGGCCGGGCCGCGGCTGACCGCATTCCTCGCGTCCGTGTCGCGCGTCAAGCAGAACACCACCGATTTCCTGGTCGCGCTCAATCAGCGCCTGCAGCACGAGGTTCGCTATGTCGTGCGCATGGAGCCGGGCGTGCAGTCGACCGAGGAAACGCTGACGCTCGCCTCCGGCTCCTGCCGCGACACCGCCTGGCTGCTGGTTCAGATCCTGCGGCATATCGGTCTCGCCGCGCGTTTCGTCTCCGGCTATCTCATCCAGATCAAGCCCGATCTGAAATCGCTCGACGGCCCCTCCGGCGCCGCGCACGACTTCACCGACCTGCACGCCTGGGCCGAGGTCTATCTGCCGGGCGCCGGCTGGATCGGGCTCGATCCGACGTCCGGACTGCTCACCGGCGAGGGCCACCTGCCGCTGGCGGCGACGCCGCATTATCGCGCCGCCGCGCCGATCTCCGGCGGCGTCGAGGCGGCCAAGGTCGAGTTCGCCTTCGACATGAAGCTCACGCGCATCGACGAGAAGCCGCGCGTCACCTTTCCGTTTTCCGATGACGCCTGGATTGCGCTCGATGCGCTCGGCGAAAAAATCGATGCCGATCTCGCCGGGAACGACGTGCGCCTCACCATGGGCGGCGAGCCGACCTACGTCTCCGTCGACGACTATCAAGCGGCGGAGTGGAACACCGACGCGCTCGGCCCGACCAAGCGCATCCTCGCCGATCGCCTGATCCGCCGGCTGCGCGATCGCTTCGCGCCGGGCGGCATGCTGCATTACGGCCAGGGCAAATGGTATCCGGGCGAACCGCTGCCGCGCTGGGCCTTCTCATTGTTCTGGCGCAAGGACGGCAAGCCGGTCTGGCAGAACGCCGACCTGCTGGCATCGCCGGAGCAAACGCGGCTGCCGACGAGCGGGGAGGCGCGCAAGTTCACTGAAAGCCTGGCGGCGCGGCTCGGCATCACGCCCGAGCATGTGCTGCCGGCTTACGAAGATCCGGCCGAGCGCATGATCAAGGAAGGCGCATTGCCGGACAATGTCGACCCGAGTAATCCCGCTATCGACGATCCGGTTGAGCGCGCCCGCATCATGGCCGAGTTCAACCGCCGGCTTACCGTGCCCACCGGCTATGTGCTGCCGGTGCAGCGCTGGGCGGCGCAGGCGGGGGGCGGCTGGCTGAGCGAGATCTGGAAATTCCGCCGCAAGCATCTCTTCCTCATGCCCGGCGACTCGCCGCTCGGCCTGCGCCTGCCGCTCGCTTCGTTGCCCAAGCTGCCGCCGGCCGACGAACCCTTTCTGGTGCCGGCCGATCCCTTCGCCGAGCGCGGCGTGCTGCCCGATCCGCAGGTGCTGGCGCGGAGTTTTGCCGTCGCCGGTAACGGTCACGTGCCGCCGGCAAGCCGCGCCGCCCGAAGGGGGCAGGCGCAAGACGCCAAAGTACCCGTGCGCACGGCGATGGCGGTCGAACCGCGCGACGGCCAGCTTTGCGTGTTCATGCCGCCGGTCGAACGGCTCGACGATTACATCGAGCTCCTGGCCGCGGTGGAGGCGACCGCCGCCGAGCAGGGTCTGCCGATTCATGTCGAAGGCTATCTGCCGCCGCATGATCCGCGCCTGAACGTGATCAAGGTGACGCCCGATCCCGGCGTCATCGAGGTCAATGTGCATCCGGTGGGCTCCTGGCGCGAAGCCGTCGGCGTGACGCAGACGCTCTACGAGGAAGCGCGGCTGACCCGGCTCGGCGCCGACAAGTTCCTCATCGACGGCCGTCATACCGGCACTGGCGGCGGCAACCACGTGGTGCTCGGCGGCGAAAGCGCGGCCGACAGCCCGTTCCTGCGCCGGCCCGATCTCTTGAAGAGCTTCGTGCTCTATTTCCAGCGCCACCCTTCGCTGTCCTATCTCTTCTCCGGCCTGTTCATCGGCCCGACCAGCCAGGCGCCGCGCATCGACGAGGCGCGCCACGACCTGCTCTACGAGATGGACATCGCCGATGCGCTGGTGCCGCCGCCCGGCGGGGGCGAGCCGCCGCGGCCGTGGCTGGTCGACCGGCTGTTTCGCAATCTCCTGGTCGACGTCACCGGCAATACCCACCGCGCCGAAATCTGCATCGACAAATTGTTCTCGCCCGACGGGCCGACCGGGCGGCTCGGCCTGGTCGAATTCCGCTCCTTCGAAATGCCGCCCGACGCGCGCATGAGCCTGGCGCAGCAATTGCTGCTGCGCGCGCTGGTGGCGTGGTTCTGGCGCGTGCCGCAGCGCGGCCGGCTGGTGCGCTGGGGCGCGGCGCTGCACGACCGCTTCATGCTCGAGCATTTCGTCTGGGCCGACTTCCTCGACGTGCTCGACGATCTGCGCGGCGCCGGCTTCCCCTTGCAGTCGGTGTGGTTCGACGCGCAGCGCGAATTCCGCTTCTCCTATTACGGCAAGGTCGCGCATGGCGGCGTCGAGATGGAAATCCGCCAGGCGCTCGAGCCCTGGCATGTGCTCGGCGAGGAGACCGCCGGCACCGGCACCTCGCGCTTTGTCAATTCCTCCTGCGAGCGGTTGCAGGTGAAAGTGCAGGCCTTCAATCCGGAGCGTTATCTGGTCGCCTGCAACGGGCGCCGCGTGCCGCTTTGCGCCACCGGCCGCTCCGGCGAATATGTCGCCGGCGTGCGCTTCAAGGCCTGGCCGCTCGCCTCCTCGTTGCAGCCGACCGCGCCGGTACAGACCTCGCTCACCTTCGACATCTATGACACCTGGAACGGCCGCTCGCTCGGCGGCTGCGTCTATCACGTCGCCCACCCGGGCGGCCGCAACTACGAGACTTTCCCGGTGAATTCCTACGAAGCGCAGGCGCGCCGGCTTGCCCGCTTCGAAGCCCGCGGTCACACTCCCGGACCCTTCCTGATTCCGCGCGAGGAGCGCTCCTTGGAATACCCGATGACCCTCGACCTGCGCCGTCCGGTCGAGGCCTGACCATGGCTCTTGTCGACAGCGCCGCGCCGGAGGACGAAGCCTTCGACCCGCTTCTGGCGGGTTATTACTGCACGCTGCCGCGCAATTTCGACGAGATGCTCGACCGCGACGGCCGCGTGCGCGCGCATTGGCGGCCGTTCCTGCGCATGCTGGCGGCGCTCGGGCCGGATGAAGTCAACCGCCTGTTCGCCGCCGCCGACCGGCATTTGCGCGACTCCGGCGTGTTCTATCGCGTCTACGAAGACCCGGCCGGCGTCACCCGGCCCTGGCCGCTCAGCCATGTGCCGCTGCTGATCGCGGCCGACGAATGGCAGACGCTCAAGGCCGGGCTGATCCAGCGCGCCGAGCTCCTGGAAGCAATCCTCGCCGATCTCTACGGCCCCGCCGATCTGGTGCGCGACGGCCGCCTGCCGGCGGCGGTGGTGGCCGGCAATCCGGAATTCCTGCGGCCGATGGTCGGCGTGGCGCCGCCGGGCGGCGCGCATCTGCGCGTCTATGCCGTCGATGTCGGCCGCTCGCCGGACGGGCGCTGGTGGGTCTTGAGCGACCGCGCGCAGGCGCCGTCCGGCGCGGGCTTCGCGCTGGAGAACCGGCTGGCGCTGTCGCGCGCCGTGCCCGACATCTATCGCGCGCTGCGCGTCGAGCGGGTGGCGCCGTTCTTCCAGGCCTTCCAGATGGAATTGTCCTCGCTCAACCGGCGCGACGATTCCCGCGTCTGCCTGCTGACGCCGGGGCCGCTGAACGAGACCTATTTCGAGCACGCTTATCTGGCGCGCTATCTCGGCTTTCTGCTGGTCGAGGGCGAAGACCTCACCGTCCGCCATGACGGCGTCTTCGTGCGCACGGTCGCCGGCTTGAAGCGCGCGGAAGTGCTGGTGCGCCGGCTCGACGCCGATTTCGCCGATCCGCTCGAGCTCTCCGCGCGCTCGCGTCTCGGCGTGCCGGGCCTCGTGCAGGCGATCCGCGACGGCCACGTGGTACTGGCCAATGGACTGGGCTCGGGCCTCGTCGAAGCGCGCGCCATGCTGAGCTTCCTGCCGGCGCTGGCGCCCGCGTTGCTCGGCAGCGAGCTCAAATTGCCCAATGTCGCCACCTGGTGGCTGGGCGATCCCAAGGCGCGCGCGAGCGTGTTGGAGCGGCTCGACGAACTGGTGATCGCGCCCGCCTTCGCCGGCGATCTGCCCGCGCATATCCACCGCGGCAGCGTGCTCGGCAAGGAGCTCGATGCGCCGGCGCGCGCGGCGCTGATCGAAGAAATCGGCCGCCGCGGCGTCGACTTCGTGGCGCAGGAGGCGGTGACGCTGTCGACCACGCCGGCGTGGGAGAACGGCAGCCTGGTGCCGCGCCCCTTCATCCTGCGGCTGATGCTGGCGCGCACCGGCGACGGCTGGCAGGTGATGCCGGGCGGCTTCGTGCGCGTGGCCGACCATGCCGATGCGCGCGCCATCAGCCTGCAGGTGGGCGACCGCACCGCCGATGCCTGGGTGCTGTCGGACCAGCCGGTGCCCGAGGTGACGCTGCTGCCGACGCCCGACCGCGTCGTCCTCTCGCGCTCGGCCGGGCCGCTGCCGAGCCGCGCCGCCGCCAATCTGTTCTGGCTCGCGCGCTATATCGAGCGCGCCGAGGCGACGCTGCGGCTGACGCGCGCGTTGATCAACCGCGCCGCCGAGGACGACGACGCGGCGCGCCATGTCAGCGCGCGCATCGTCTCGCTGCTCGGCGCCTGGGAGGCCGTGCCCGCCGACATGTTGAACGTGAAGCCGGCGCTGGTCGCCGCCGCCGTGTTGCAGCAGCGCGAGCTTGCCGGCGCGCTGCCCAGCCTGGTCGGCGCCGCGCAGTCGGCGGCTTCCGTCATCCGCGATCGTTTTTCGCCCGACGCCTGGCGCGCGATCACCGAACTGTCGGAATTGATCAACAGCGGCCTCGAGCCAGGGCCGAGCGAAAGCGCCAGCTTCGAGCGGGTCAATGGCGCGCTGCGCATCATCGCCTCGTTCTCGGGCCTGGCGCAGGAGAACATGGTGCAGGTCGCGAGCTGGCGTTTCCTCCAGCTCGGCCGCCGGCTGGAGCGCGCGCTCGCCACCGCGCGCTTCGTGCGCCAGTTCGCCGATGACGGCGATCTGCAAGGCATGCTCGATTGCCTGCTCGAGCTCGCCGACAGCCAGATCACCTATCGTCTGCGCTATGTGATGGTGGCGGCGCGCGGACCGGTCGTCGATCTGGTGGCGCTCGATCCCAACAATCCGCGCTCCATCGCCTATCAGCTCGCGCGCATCGAGATCCAACTCGCGGCGCTGCCCAAGCGCAGCGACGACACGCGGCTGTCGCCACCCGAGCAGGTCGCCACCGCGCTGGCAAGCCGCATACGCACCGCCGAGGTGGGCGACGTCGACGACGCGTTCCTCATCGAGGCGGAAGCCGCGCTGATGAAGCTCTCCGATGCGGTGACGACCAATTACTTCACCAACCGCGACCGCAGTGACGACGCCTGGGAGCCGCTCGAATGATCTACGACGTGCGCCAGGCCACCATCTATCATTACGCCTCGCCGGTGGCGCATGCCCATCACGTGCTGCGGCTGACGCCGATCAACCGCCCGGACCAGCGCGTGCACGCGGCCGCGCTCGACATCGAGCCGGCGCCTGTCGAGCGGCGCGAAGGGCTCGACTTCTTCGGCAACCGCATCACCTGGGTGGTGCTCGACGAGCCGCACGACATGCTGACGGTGCGGGTGGCCGCCCGCATCGCGGTCGAGCGGGCACCGGCCCTGCCGGTGACGCCGCCCTGGGAGGCGGTGCGCGCGGCGGCCTTTGCCAGCGCCGATCTCGCGCCGGCCTCGCCCGCGCATTTTCTCTTTCCCAGCCGCCAGGTCTCGCTCGATCCGGAAATCCGCGCGTATGCCGCAGAAAGCTTTGCGCCGGGGCGCGCCGTGCTCGACGGCGCCATCGACCTGATGAACCGCATCAAGGCCGAGTTCACCTATGAGGTCGGTGCCACTACCGCCTCGACAACGCCGCCGATGTCGTTCGCGCTCAGGCGCGGCGTCTGCCAGGATTTCTCGCATGTGATGATCTCCGGCATGCGCGCGCTCGGGCTGCCGGTCGCCTACGTTAGCGGCTATCTGCGCACCGGACATTTGCCGGGCGCCGCGCAGCTTGAGGGCGCCGATGCCATGCATGCCTGGGTGCAGGTGTGGTGTGGCGCGGCGGCCGGCTGGATCGGGCTCGATCCGACCAACGGCATCCTCGCCGGCGACGACCACCTGGTGCTGGCGATCGGCCGCGACTATGCCGACGTCGCGCCGCTCGACGGGGTCATTTTCATCGCCGGCGGCCAGCGGCTGGAAGTCTCGGTGCAGGTGGTGCCGGTGGGCTAGCGCCTGCGCCGCGGCCGGCCGCCGACGCCGCGCCGGCGCCGCGCCGCGCGCGCGGGACCGAAAGGACGCGTCCCAACCCCGGCTCTCTTGTCGAAATTGGTATTTGCAATCCTGGTTTGGTTCTGTATATTGGTATTGGTAATACCAATTAAGTCCAATCGTGGAGCGTGCCTTGGCGACGGCGGAACAGCGGGAGCGGATGACCGCGGACATCATGGCGCGGACGGGCATCGACGAGGCCATGATCGAACGCGTCGTCCACCGCTTCTACGGCAAAGTTCGCCAGGACGCGCTGCTGGCGCCGATCTTCGCGGCGCGCATTGAGGACTGGGAACCGCATCTGCAGCGGATGTGCGCTTTTTGGTCGTCCGTCGCGCTGATGAGCGGGCGCTATCACGGCAGCCCCATGGCCAAGCATCTGCCGCTGCCCGTCGACGCCGCGCATTTCGACCGCTGGCTGGCCTTGTTCGAAGAAACCGCGCGCGAGCTCTGCCCGGCGGCGGCGGCGGAGCATTTCATCGAGCGCGCCCGACGCATCGCCGAGAGCCTCGAGCTCGGCGTCGCCGGCCGGCAGGGCGTGCTGCTCAAGTCCGGCGAAAGGCTCCGACGCGCAAATGCACATGGCGTCGAAGCCATGGTGGCCTCGCATTAAGCGGGCGAAATTGGCAGGAACGCTATGACCGGCAACAACAGCAGCGAAGAAGACGCACGCAAACAGGCGGACCCCTATTCGGGCAGCAGCCTGGTGCCCATGCTTGTCAGTGGCCTGGTTTTGATCGTCATCGGCATGATGGCCGTCGCAGCCTTGACCTGACATCCGTCGAGAACCGGCCTGAGCGTCTGCGTCCCGTCTCGCCCACGCCGGCGAGATCGCGGGCGCGGGCCTTCTGCTCGTCTATTCGCATGCCGCGCGCGATCCGTATCCGTTTTTTGGTTTGCGAAGGCCTGCATATATACGCGCTATTTTTTACAGCGGGCGGCCGTCGCCGACACTCTAAAAGGCACGCCGTTGAATTAGAACTTAACTAACTTTTTATGCCCATTGTCTGGGCGGTTACGCTTCCCCAACCGGAGGAAAGCTCGTGCCCAGCGCCGCAGCCAAGGTACTCGACGAACCGCAACTTGAAGCGCCGGTCATCGATGTTGCGCGGCCGCAAGCCAGTCATCACGTCGATGCAGCCCTGTTGAAGATCGCCGCGGCCAGCAAGACCAGTCCGCTCAAGATCATGCGCGACTATGTCGGGCTGGCGTTCGGGCCGGGCAAGATTTCGTTTCAGGATTATGTGCGGCTGCGCCTGTTCGATCCGGAGTTCTGGGCCGGTGCGGATCGGCGCATGGTCGCCGGCGCGCAGCGCAGCGCCGCCTTCTACTACAACATCAACTACCGACACGACTGGTGGGGCCTGCTCGAGAACAAGATCGCCGCCGACAGCTATCTCGCCGCCTACGGCATTCCCACCATTCCGGTGGTGGCGATCTATCACGCGCATCTGAGGACGGGCGCCGCCATGGTCGCCGCCGACGAGCGGCGGCTGCGCGAGATTCTCTCGGACGAAGCGAACTATCCGTTGTTCGGCAAGCCGACCGAAGAACAGCAGAGCCTCGGGGCGGCGGGATTGTATCGCTATCTGCCGCAAGAGCAGAGCCTGGAAACGCATGACGGGCGCGTGCCGCTGGACGCCTTCGTCGAGCAACTGCGGACCCATTATACGAAGGGCTATCTGTTTCAGAAGCTCGTCTCGCCGCACGCGGCCATCCGCGCGGTGTGCGGCGACCGGTTGGCGACCGTGCGCATTATCACAATCGTGAACGAGGCGGGCCCGAAGGTGTTTCGCGCCTGCTGGAAGATTCCCGCCGGCAACAACACGGCGGACAATTACTGGCGGCAGGGCAACCTGCTGGCGCGGCTCGACATCACGGAGGGCGCCGTCCTGCGCGTGCTGTCGGGCAGCGGGCTCGATCTGCAACAGATCGAGCGTCACCCCGACAGCGGCGCCGCGCTGATCGGATTCCGCATCCCGCACTGGCAGCGCATGATCGATACCGTGATCGAGGCGGCGCGGCTGATGCACCATGTGCCGCTGATCGGCTGGGACGTGGCGGTGCTCGACGCGGGGCCCGCCATCGTCGAGATGAACGAGCGGCCCGATTTCATGCTGCCGCAGCTCGCCGACAGCCGCGGCATCATGGAGCCGGAATTGACCGAGCTCATGACGGCGCAACAGAAGAACGCGGCCGAGCACAAAAAGGCGAATATGCGCATCTTCAGGGAGCTGTGAGACGCGGGGACCTCGTCCCGGCCGGTTCGTGCGGTCCATTGGGGGGATTGTTAATCCCGCCGGGTCAAGATCGGCCAAGGGATCGGCGGGAAACCTGCATGTCTGAAACGCTTGTCACCAAAGTGCGCCGGCCCGCGCGACCCGCCGTTAAACCGAGCGTCAGCGCCCCGCAAACGCAGGGACTCGACGCCGCGGCGCTGGGTCGGCTGCTCAATGCCGGCGGCAACTCGCGGCTGCGCCTGAACTTGGTAAATAATCTTAACGATTTCGGCAGCGGCCCGCTGCCGCGGCCGCACGCGCTCAGCTTTGCCTCGTCGACCGCCAGCTCGATCTCGGAGCCGGCTTTCGCCGCCGTCGCCAATGCCGTGCGGACGCTGCAGGCCGACGGTCGCTTTGACGATCTGGGCTCCTATGTCGAGCGCTTGCGCGCGGAGCTGAAAGCGCTGTGGAGCCTCGGCGCCGACACCGACGTTGTCTTTGCGCCATCCGGCACCGATGCCGAATTGCGCGCGCTGTTCCTGGCGAAATGCGTGCTGAAGCCGCCGGTTGTCAGCATCGTCGTCAGCGCGGACGAGACCGGCAGCGGCATGCCCCTGGCCGCGGCCGGCCGGCATTTCAATAACGACACGTCGGGCGGCTTCGCGGTCATCAAGGGCGAGCCGATCCACGGTCTCGGCCGCGATGTCGGCGCGGTGCTCATTCCGTCGCAGGGCGCCGACGGTCGCGCACGGCCGCCGCATGAGATCGACGCGGCGGTCATGCAAGCGGCGCAAGGTGCTGTCGCCCGCGGCAATTCCGTCATTCTGCATGTCATGACCCATTCGAAGCTCGGCACCTATGCGCCGACGCCGGAATGCGTGCGTCACATCGCCCAGACGTGGGGCGATTCCATTCAGATCATTGTCGACGCCTGCCAGGCGCGCGTGAGTCGCGCCCAGGTGCGAGCGGATCTGGCGCAAAACCGGATCGTGCTGATAACCGGCTCGAAGTTTTTCACCGGGCCGGCCTTCAGCGGCGCGGTCCTGCTGCCGGCCGGGCTCGCAACGCGTGCCGCCGGGAGCGCCGACATCCCGCTCGGCTTTCTCAAATACACCTGCGCGTCCGACTGGCCCGCGCGTTTCGTCCGGCTGCGCACGCTGTTGCCGCCGACGGTCAATGTCGGACAGGCGCTGCGCTGGACGGCGGCGCTCGCCGAGATGCGCGCTTATTTCGCCGTGCCCGAGGACTTCCGCCGCCTCGCCATGCGCGAGTTTGCGCGGCTGGTGACGCAATGCCTTGGTGAATACGCGAATTTGCGCGCGCTGGATCACCCGACCGGGCGTCTCGACGGCGACGACGAGTTTTCCGTGCCGAGCGTGTTCGCCTTCCTGGTGATTCGCCATGGGCGCCCGTGCACGATGGCGCAGGCAAAACGGCTCTACCAGGCGCTCAACGAAGACCTGTCGGCGATTGACGGTCCCTTCACTCCGCGCCAGCGGCGTCTGCTCGCCCAGTGCTGCCACATCGGCCAGCCGGTCCTGGTCCCGCAAAACGCCGGGGAGGGCGCCGGCGCGCTTCGCGTCAGCGCCGACGCCCGGCTGATTTCAGACAGCTGGCAGGATGGCGATGAGGCGCGCGCGGTTGCGCGCCTTCGCGCGAATATCGCGAAGGTGCGGGTCGTCTTCGACAAACTGGAATTGCTGACCGATCATGTCGACGCGCTGCCGGCGCGCGACTGACGCGTCCGACTTTCAGTTTAAGCGACAATTGGCGGCAGGCGCTGTCAGCCCGAGACTTTATGAGTCTCTATCGATTTGACCGCGTTTTTATCATCAACAAAGACAACTTTTTGCGAAAACGCGGCGAGTTCCGACTCCTCAAATTGACCAAGCGACAGAATGATGACCTCATCGCCGGGCTGAAACAGCCGGGCCGGGCAGCCGTTGAGACAGATCTGTCCCGTCTTGCCCGGCATGGCGTAGGTTTCCCAGTGCACCGCATTGGCCATGTTGTTGATGTGCACCAGCTCGTAAGGCTTGATGTCGGCTGCGCGCATCAGCTGCTCGTCGATGGTGATGCTGCCGGTGTAGTCGAGGCGGGCCTCGGTGACTTTGACCCGGTGAAGCTTTCCCTTGCACATGGTGCGCAGCATAAAGGTGTCCTCGCAACGACGGCCTTTGCCGGCGGGCAAGGGCGATCGTGAGCATGCAAACGGAGGCGCTAAAATTCCGTATAGGGACGGCGGCGTGATTCGTCGATATGCGCGGCGCTGCCGCGCGGCCTATGGCGTTCCCCGCTTTCCCGTCTCGCCGACGCCGGCGAGATGGCGCGCGCGGGCCTTCTTGTCGTCGATCTGCATGCCGCGCGCGATCTGGATGCGCTGGGCCTGCGGCGAGCCCGCGCCGTGCAGGCTCTCGGTGAGATAGCCGACGGCGTTGCGGCCGATGGTCATGTTCTCGATCAGCCTTAGGATGCGCATGCGGTCGACCGTGTCCACGCCGCTCTTGCCTTGCAGGAACTTGCGGATGAGCGGGCCGATCTCGTTGTTCTGCAGGTCCTTCTCCGACGGCATGGTGACGACCAACCCGCCGGCGATGTCCTGCGCCAGCCGCGCGATCTCGAAGGGAAAGCGCGTGACATTGTGCTTGGCGACATTCGACAGCATCTCATCGTTGAGCCAGGCGCCCGAGGCCATGCGTTTGGCGCGATAGGCCGCCGCCATGCAGCTCGAATAGATGGTCTCGTTGAGATGGGTCATCTCCACCAGCTTGTCCTTGATATGCGAGACCTTCTCGACGCCGTTGTGCGAGGCCGCTTCCGCGGCGGCGCCGATCAAGACGTCGCCCAGGCCGGTTTTGCACACGTAAGAGGAGCGGTGATAGGTGGTGAAGCGCTCGACCAGCGTCGCGGCATATTGCCATTCGCCGTCCATGAACACGTGCTCGTGCGGCACGAACACGTTGTCGAACACGATCATCGCTTCCTGGCCGGCGAACTGCGCATTGCCGGCATCGAGCGTCCCGCCGTCGACGGCGCGGGTGTCGTTGGTCTGCCGGCCGACGACATACGTCAGGCCGGGCGCATCGACGCGCACCGCGCCGACCACCGACCAGTCCTTGTCGGCCTCGGTCATGCGCATGGTCGGCATGAAGATCAGCCAATGCGAATTGACCGCGCCGGTCTGGTGCATCTTGGCGCCGGAAACATAGACGCCCTTGTCGTCGCGCTTGACGACGCGCAGGAACAGGTCGGGGTCGCTCTGCTGGTGCGGCGGCTTGGAGCGGTCGCCCTTGGGATCGGTCATGGCGCCGCCGATGACGATATTGGCGGTCTGCGCGCGCTTGAGGAAGGCGAGGAAGCGCTGGTGATAGTCTGTGCCGCGCTCGGCATCGATATCGAACGTCACCGAATGACAGGTGCCGATGGCGTCCAAGCCGACGCAGCGCTGGAAGCAGGTGCCGGTGCGCCGGCCGAGCTCGCGCTGCATCTCGTGCTTGCTGACGAGGTCCTGCGGTCCGGTCGGCACGTGCAGGAAGCGGTTGGTGGCGACGCCGGCGATGCTGTCCGTGACGCCGCCAAGCTCCGGCCGCTCGCTGGCAAGGCGGTAGGTTTCCGCCATGGCATTGATCGAGGGGAAGATGACCGGGTGATCGACCGGCTCGGCCACGCGTTCGCCCAGGAAGAAGACGGTCATGCGCCTCCCACGCAGCGAGGCGATATAGTCGTCCGCGGTGACGATCGGGGGCGCGAAGTCGGCCCACATTGCGTCGATGTCTGGCATGGCATGATCCTCCCGGGATATGCCCCCGGCCCGGCTATTTAGGCGCGCATCCTATTGGCGCGCAATGCGGATATGGGGCGGCGCGCCGCGCAGCGGAATGGTAGCGCAGTGCCGCCGGGCGCCCGGCCAGGCCGATGCCATCGGGGCGGTGCCGGCACCGTGCCTGCGACAATTCGTGCCGGCCGGCCCATGCAAATGCAGTATACCGGGCTTGTCGATTCAGCGATCCCGTGGGTTGGTGGTTGTCGGTCCCGCGTGAGGCCTCATCACCCGCATCATCGTCGTCATCCCATGCTCTCCCTCTTCGACCTCTTCGCCCTGCTCGTCCTGCTGACCGCCATCTTCGGCTGGCTCAATCAGGTCGTCTTTCGCCTGCCCAGCAATATCGGCTTGCTGACCATGGGCGTGGTCGCGGCGATCGCTGTCGTGCTGGTCGATCTCCTCGTCCCCAGCCTCAATCTGCTTAAGAGTGTCGCCGACGTCCTGCGCCAGGTCGATTTCTATGAAGCGGTCATGCACGGCATGCTCGGCTTCCTGCTGTTCGCCGGCGCCATGCATGTCGATTGGCCGCGGCTGAAGCGGCGCTGGGTTTCGGTCGCCGTGCTGGCGACGCTCGGTGTGGTGATCTCGACCATTCTGGTCGGCTTCGGCTTCTGGGGCCTGGCGCGGCTGTTGGGTCTCGACATCCCGCTCGCCTGGGCGCTGGTGTTTGGCGCGCTGATCAGTCCGACCGATCCGGTGGCGGTGCTCAGCCTGCTCAAGGCGGTGCGCGTGCCCGAGCTCCTGGAAACCGAGATGTCCGGGGAATCGCTGTTCAATGACGGTGTCGGCGTGGTGCTGTTCACCATCCTTCTCGCGGTGGCGAGCAGCGGCAACAACGATGTTTCGGTTCTCAACGCCGCCGGCCGATTCGTGCTGGAAGCCTTCGGCGGCGGCGTGCTTGGCCTTCTCACCGGCTATATCGGCTATCGCGCCATGCGGCGGATCGATGAATACGTGGTCGAGGTGTTCATCTCGCTGGCCGTGGCCGCCGGCACCTACGCGCTGGCGGAGCAGGTGCATATCAGCGGCCCGATCTCGGTGGTCGTGGCCGGCCTCTTGATCGGCGAGCGTGGCCCCACCGATGCGATGAGCGACACCACGCAGAAATATCTGTTCAGCTTCTGGACGCTGATCGACGAACTGCTCAATTCGTCGCTGTTCCTGCTGATCGGCCTCGAGCTGATCGTGGTCGGCCTCAATCTCAGCTACGGCTGGCTGGCGCTCGGCGCGGTGCCTCTGGTGCTCGCCGCGCGCGGCATATCGATCGGGGCGCCGATTTATGCGCTGAGCTATAAGCTGCGCTTCATCAAAGGCACGATCCCCGTGCTGACCTGGGGCGGCGTGCGCGGCGGCATTTCCATCGCGCTCGCGTTGTCGCTGCCCTATGGCGAGCAGCGCCCGATGATCCTGACCGCGACCTATGCCGTGGTCCTGTTCACCATCATCGTGCAGGGCCTGACGTTGAAATGGGTCATACGCCGCACCGTGCCGTCGTCGCACGATGTGCCGGAACAGGCTGCCTAGCAGCGAGTTAAGCCCGCCGCCGCCGGCGTTAACGGTTCAACACAGCTTGCTTCATTGTAGCTCGGCGAAAACGGCAATCCGGAATTCGCCACGGTAATCCGCGTGCTCAAGGCAATGGGACTGACATTGTCCGCGCGTCCGGCGAAGCGGCCGGCCGCAAGCGTCGGGCGGCCTAATCGGCATCCTCCAAGATCTCATCGCTCCGGACGATGCAATCGGTCCACCACGCCGAGCGGGGGGATCATCCAGAATTCCGCCACCCGGCGCCCGGTCGCGACGAGCGCCGTGCCGAAAGAGCGTGTCGCCTTGCATATCATCCGCGTCGCCGCTCGCAGACCGGTTCGTGCGGCATTCGCGCGCCGCGCAACCGACTGCGTCATTGCTTTGCTTCGGGCGGCATGCGCGATGTGCTTGTAGGTCGCATAGTCGATGGAGCCGTCGGCCGTCCGCCTGACCTGCCAAAGTGTGTCTTGCATCTGCGCCTCCTGCGATCGGAATTTGATGATCGGCACGGTGGCAGCTTCCGGACCGAGCCGCTTTCAGATCACCTTGTCTTTTCATTAAGAACGGGTTCAATCTTCTTAGCGCTCGCCAGGGACGATGGCGCGAGAGGACGGCGAAGGTGCTGTTTCTGTTCGACAATATGGTCCTCGACAGCAACCGGCGCGAGCTGCGGGCGGGTGACGAGAACGTCGCCGTCGAGCCGCAGGTCTTCGACCTGCTGGAGTTCCTCATCCGCCACCGCGACCGTGTGGTCAGCCGGGACGATTTGATCGCGCATGTCTGGCGCGGTCGCATCGTCTCGGAATCGGCATTGGCCGCGCGCATCAATGCGGCGCGCCGCGCCATCGGCGACAACGGCGCACGCCAGGCCTTGATCAAGACGGTCGCCCGCAAGGGCGTGCGCTTCGTCGGCGCGGTGCGCGAGCAGGAGGCGGCCGCCGCGTCCGCGCACCCTGCGGGACACGTGACGTCGCAGGCCGTCAGCTTTTGCCGCACCGCGGACGGCGTCAACCTGGCGATCGGTTCGGCGGGCGACGGGCCGGTGCTGCTGAAGACCGCGAACTGGCTGAATCATCTCGAATTCGACTGGCAGAGCCCGATCTGGTCTCCGTTCTATTCGCGACTGGCCGATCGATTCCGCCTGATCCGCTATGACGGCCGCGGCTGCGGGCTGGCCGACCGCGAAGTCGCGGAGATGTCCTTCGACAGCTTTGTGCGCGATCTCGAGGCCGTCGCCGCGTCACTGACGGCCGATCGCTTCGCGCTGCTCGGCATGTCGCAGGGTGTGGCGAGCGCGGTCGCCTATGCGGTCGCTCATCCCGAACGCGTCACGCGGCTCATTCTCTATGGCGGCTACGCGCAGGGTCGCAATCGGCGCGACGACAGCGCCGCGCGCGAGCAAGGCGAAGCAATGCTCGCGATGATGCGGCAAGGCTGGGGCGACGAGAATTCCGCCTTCATGCGCGCCTTCAGCGCGATCTATCTGCCGAACGGCACGCCCCAGCAGATCAAATGGTTTGCCGAGATGCAGCGGAGAGCGACGTCCGGCGCGCTCGCGGCGCGCATGCGCAAGGCCTGCGACGACATCGACGTTCTCGATCTGCTGCCGCGCGTGAGCGTGCCGACGCTGGTCATCCATTCGCGGCAGGACACGGTGTCGCCTTACGCGCAGGGTCGCGCCATCGCCGCCGCGATACCGAATGCGGAATTCGTGACGCTGGAGACCGAGGACCACATCCCGCTGCCGGGCGAGCCGGCCTGGGAGAAGCTGGTGACGGAAATCGAGCGCTTCGCGGGCGGGGCCTGACGCGGGCCGCTTCGCGCTTCACGTCTTCCTGATGCGGAACGTCAGGACGCCGTCGGCTTCCGATTTGCCGTCGAGCGTATCGCCGGTCTGCCGCAGCAGGTTGGGGATGTCGATCGCCGCCAGCGGGTCGGTGCATTCGGCCACGATCAGGTCGCCAGATTGCAGGCCGGACAGCGCCTTGCGCACGCGCAGCGCCGGCAGCGGGCATTTCAAGCCGCGCAGGTTCATGGTTTTTTCCGTCATCGGCCGTCCTGAATCGCCTTAAACACCGGTTCTTTCTCGCTTTTTTGCCGAAAAGCCACTCTCGCTTCCACCCGCCTTGGGCTAGACTGAATAAGCTCGTTCAAACAAGGTCAAGCATGGCGGCGTCCGAGGCCCACCAGACCATCGCAAGACTGACGCCGCTCGCGGATGTGCTGGCGCTGATCGCGGCGCAGGTGCAGCCGGTGGCGCCGCGCAGGGTGGCGCTCGCCGCAGCGGCGGGATGTGTCCTGGCGGCGGATGTCGCTGCGGCAGCGCGGCCGGCGGCGCCGCTGGCGCTGATCGACGGCTGGGCGGTTGCCGCCGATGCGACGCGCGATGCCGGCGGCTATGCCCCGGCGATGCTGCCGCAGGTGCCGACGCGTGTCGACGTGGGCGAGGCCATGCCGCCGGGCACCGACAGCGTCGCGCCATTCGATGCGGTGACGGTGAGCGCAAGCGGCGCCGAGGCGCTGGCACCGGTCAATCCCGGCGACGGTGTCTTGCCGGCGGGCGCCGATTGCGATTCCGCGCAGCCGCTGCGCCGCGCGGGCGAGACGCTACGGCCTATCGATCTCGCGGTCTTGCGCTGCGCCGGCGTGACTGAGGTCGAGGTGCGCGCACCGCGTTTGCGGGTGCTGCCGATGCGCGGCGATGCGGTTCTCGACTGCGCCGCCCGGCTGGTGGCGGGTGATGCTGCGCAATGTGGCGGGGCGCCGGACGAGGCGGCCGGCGATTTGGGCTCCGTGTTCACCGACGAGACGATGGACGCCATCGTCGCCGTCGGCGGCACCGGCAGCGGCCGCGACGATCGCAGCGTTCAAATGCTGGCGAAGGCGGGTCGTGTCGCGGTGCACGGCATCGCGTTGACGCCCGGCGAGACCGCCGCCTTCGGCCTGGTCGGCAAGCGGCCGGTGCTGCTGCTGCCGGGCCGGCTCGATGCGGCATTGGCGGTCTGGCTCACCCTCGGCCGCCGCCTGATGCAATGCCTTGCCGCCGGCGGATCGGAGCCGCCGGCCTCGACGCTTGCTCTGTCGCGCAAAGTGACGTCCACCGTCGGCCTCGTCGAACTCGTGCCGGTGCGTCGGACAGCCGACACGGTCGCGCCGCTGGCGAGCAAATTCCTCTCGCTTTCCGCGCTCGCGCGCGCCGACGGCTTCATCCTGGTTCCGGCCGAGAGCGAGGGCTATTCCGCCGGCGCGTCCGTTTCGGTAAGCCTTTGGCCATGAACGAGACCCGCAATCTGCGCCTGACCGAGGACGCCGAGCTGCTGGCGCGGGTGCGCGCCGCCGCGCGCCAGGAGCAGTTCCTCGAGGTCGTGTCGGCGGAGGAGGCGCGGGCGCGTTTTGCCCGCCATCTCGATCTTTCGCCGCTTGCCGCCGAGCGCGTGCCATTGTCGCAGGCGCTCACCCGCGTGCTGGCGCATGACGTGGTCGCCGCGGTCGATGCGCCGCCCTTCGACCGCTCCAATGTCGACGGCTTTGCCGTGCGCGCCGCCGATACGCTGGGTGCGAGCGATGCCAATCCGAAGCTGCTGCGGCTCAATCCGGAAGTGATCGCCTGCGGCCATGCGCCGCTGCTCGAGGTCGCGCCCGGCACCGCCACCACCATCGCCACCGGCGGCGTGATGCCGCGTGGCGCCGACGCCGTGGTGATGATCGAGCATACCGAGTTGATCGACGAGGGCGGGCCCGCCATCGAGCTGCGCCGCGCCGTCGGGCCGGGGCAGTTCGTCTCCTATGCCGGTTCCGACATCGCGCGCGGCGAAACGCTGCTGCATCGCGGCGCCCGCATCGGCTCGCGCGAGATCGGCATGCTGGCGGCCTGCGGGCTGGCCGCGGTCGAGGTGGTGCGGCGGCCGGTGGTGGCGGTGCTCTCGACCGGCGACGAACTCACGCAGCCGGGCGAGCCGCTGCGGCCGGCCGCCGTCTACGACAGCAACGGCGCCATCATCGCCGCCGCCGTGACGGAAGCCGGCGGCGTGCCGCTATCGCTCGGCGCCGTGCCCGATGACGCGGCGGCCTTGGAAGAGGTGGTGCGCGGCGCGCTCGCGCAAGCCGACATGGTGGTGCTCTCCGGCGGCACGTCGAAAGGCGCCGGCGATCTGTCGCACGGCATTGTTTCGCGTCTCGGCCCGCCCGGCATCGTCGTGCACGGCGTCGCGCTGAAGCCGGGCAAGCCGCTCTGTCTGGCGGTGGCCAATGACAAGCCGATCGTGGTGCTGCCCGGCTTCCCGACCTCGGCGATCTTCACCTTCCATGCTTTCGTCGCGCCCGTGATCCGCGCCCGCGCCGGCCTGCCGCCGGAAGCCGCCGCGACCGTGACCGCGACGGTGCCGGTGCGGGTTGCCTCCGAACTCGGCCGCAAGGAATTCCTGCTGGTCTCGCTGGTGCAGGGCGAGGCGGGCACGGTCGCTTTCCCGACCGGCAAGGGCTCCGGCGCGGTCACCAGCTTCTCGCAGGCCGACGGTTTCATCGAGATCGACGCGCTCGCCTCCGCGCTCGATGCGAATACCGAGGCACACGTGACGCTGATCGGCAACGCTGCCCGCGCGCCGGACCTGGTCGTCATGGGCAGTCACGATGTTGCGCTCGATGTGGTGGTCGGCGCGCTCAATGAGCGCGGCTTTGCCGCGCGCGTGCTCGCGGTCGGCAGCCTGGGCGGCGTTGCGGCGGCAAGCCGCGGCGAATGCGATATCGCGCCGGTGCATCTGATCGATCCGGCGAGCGGCCGATACAATGTGCATCTGGCGACGCCAGGGCTCACGCTGGTGCCCGGCTGGCGCCGCTCGCAGGGCATCCTGTTCCGCCCCGGCGATACGCGCTTCGAAGGCAAGAGCGCGTCCGAGGCGCTGAAAAGCGCGCTCGCCGATAGCAGCGCGCTGATGGTCAACCGCAATGCCGGCTCCGGCACCCGCGTGCTGGTCGACAAGCTGCTCGATGGCGCGCGACCGCCCGGCTACGCCAACCAGCCGAAATCGCACAACGCGGTCGCTGCGGCGATCGCGCAGGAGCGCGCCGACTGGGGTCTCGCCATCGCGCCGGTGGCGCGGCTCTACGGCCTCGGCTTCTTGCCCGTCGCGCCGGAACATTACGATTTTCTGCTGGTTGAGAAGCGGCGGGAGCGGCCGGCGGTGCAGGCCTTTCTCGCCGCGTTGCGCGACGAGACGGTGCGCGAAAAAATCCGCGCCCTCGGCATGCAGCCGGCGGACGGCTAGGCACGGCGCCCACCTCCCCCTCCAGGGGCGGGTGAATGGAACGGTTCGATCCGCCTCACAATGTTCTAAACTCCGCGCCATCATTGCGATCGGACCGTCATGACATTTTGCATCAAACGCTTCCTGTTCGCCTTCCTGCTGCTGCCGCTCGCGGCCGGCGCCGCGCAAGCGCAGTTGCGCGGCCACGGCGGCCCGGTGCGGGCGCTGGCGATCTCGCCCGACGGCAGCGAGGCGGTCTCCGGCAGCTTCGATACCTCGGCCATCCGCTGGTCGCTCCGGCGCGAGGTCGCCGAACAGGTGATGCGCTTCCACGACGATGCGGTGAACGCGGTTGCCTGGCTGAAGGACGGTCGCATCGCCACTGGCGGCGCCGACGCGCATATCGCCATCTGGACGCCTGGCCGACCGCGTCCCGATCGCGTGCTCGACGGCCACAGCGGGCCGATCGTCGATCTCGCGGTTTCGCACGACGGCAAGACCTTGGCTTCGGCTTCGTGGGACCACACCGTGCGGCTCTGGCCGCTCGCCGGCGGCGAGCCGCGCGTGCTCCAGGGCAATGCGCAGAATGTCAACGGCGTCGCCTTTTCGCCTGATGGCAGGGAGGTGATCAGCGCCGGCTACGACGCCACGTTGCGCATCTGGAAGCGCGACGGCGGCGTCACCGTCCGCAACCTGCCGACGCCGCTCAACAGCGTGAAGGTCGCGCCCGACGGCGAGATCGTCACCGCCGGCGCCAATGGCAAGGTGTACTTTCTCTCGCCGCAGGGCGAGATGCGCGCCGAGCTACAGGCCGCCGCCACGCCGGTCATCTCGGTCGCGCTCTCGCACGACGGCAAGCTGGTCGCCGCGGCCGGCATCCGCGGCTCGGTGGCGATCATCGAGCGCAAGACGCGCACGCTCGCGCGCACGCTGATCGGCCCCGGCCTGCCGGTCTGGTCGGTGGCCTTCTTTCCCGACAACAAGACGCTGTTGACCGGCGGCACCGACCGCATGATCCGACGCTGGAACGTCAAGAGCGGCGAGCCGGTCGACCGGCTGGTCGTCGGCACGCCGGAGGATCCGCTCAAGCGCTATGCCGGCGATCCCGGCGCGCAGGTGTTTCGCCATTGCGTCGCCTGCCACACGCTGAAGCCCGACGAGGGCCCGCGTGCCGGTCCGACGCTCTGGCACGTCTTCGGCCGTCGCATCGCCACGCTGCCGGGCTACAATTTTTCGCCGGCGCTGAAGAAGCTCGACATTGTGTGGACGAAGCAGACGGTGTCGAAGCTGTTCGAGATCGGCCCGGCGCATTACACGCCGGGCACCAAGATGCCTGAACAGACCATAGGCTCGGAAGCCGAGCGCAAGGCGCTGGTTGATTTTCTCGCGCGGGTCACGGCAGGAAAGTTGCCGTAAGACGCGGCTAACGGTTGCCGACGTTGCGCGCTATTTCGGCCCGGCCACCAGCCAGATGATCAGCCCGATCACCGGCAGGATCAGGATGATCAAGAGCCATAGCAGCTTCGCGCCCGGCGAGGCCGTGCTCTGGAAAAGCCTGACGATGGCCCAGATGTCGAGTGCGAGGACAATAAGTCCAATGATTCCGCCGTATTCAAAGCCCATAATGAACGCCCCTCTGCAGCCTTGCTGGCCGTGCTCGCGATTGACGCGTCAAAAAATTGGGAGGCCCGTAGGAGGCGCCCCAAGTTTGCAGGCCGCTGTCGACAGCCCGATGTGAGAACGGCTGCCAGCGCCGCGAGTTCCATTGATGCGATTTTTTGTCCTACGCCGCAGCCATGGCGCCGAGTTTTGCCGGCGCGTGCGTCTTCCCGGACGGGAAAGACGCTCCGACGTGGATCTATGGCCGGCCTGCAGCGCCCGGCTGCCAGTCCGCCACCACCTTCAAATCGACCTCGGGGGTCCAGCGTGACGGCTTGTCGTCGGCGTAGGCATTTTCCGCCAGGCGGTCGATGAATTCGGAGCGCGGGATCAGGCGCGCGCCCATGTCCAGCATGGTCGGCGAAGGGGTCCTGGCGTCGCTGAGCACATAGCCCCAATGGCTGAGATGCCAGAACAGCAGGTACACGCCGAATTTGGACACGTGGTCTTCGCGCGAGAACATCGACTCGCCGAAGAAGACTTTGCCGAGCGCGACGCCGAAGCCGCCGCCGACCAGCTTGCCCCAGTTGTTCCACACCTCGAAAGAATGCAGCAAGCGCTGGTCATAGAGCGCTGCAAAGGCGCGCATGATGCGCGGCGTGATCCAGGTGACGGGTAGGCGGCCTTCGCGCCGACCGGCGCAGGCCTCGATCACGCCTTCAAAGTTGCGATCGAAGGTGACGTGGTACTGGTCCTTGCGCATCACCCGGCGCAACCGCTTCGACATGCGGAATTCGTCGAGGAACTGAACGCAACGTTGCGGCGGCGACAGCCAGGCCAGCGTGCCGAATTGGCCGCCGAGGAACATGCCGCGGCGATAGGCTTCCGTCAGCGTCGGCACCGACAGGTCGTAGACAAGGCCGACCCTGGCGCCGCCGTCAAAAGGCTTCTGCGGGTCGGGCAACGCGGTCCGCGGCTGGACGCATTCGGCGAGCCACCGCCGCCAATAGGGCAGCATGTTCCGCGGTCCGTTCTTCCTCAGGCTATAGGCAGAGCCTAGGCCGACGCGCATCGCCGTGCGCCACGGCGACTCCTGGAAAGGAAATGACTGCCGACCCGTCGTGTGAAACCCGGTGATGCTGTTCAATTCGGTTGTCGTCATCGCCCTTGATTGGTCGCCATGGGAAGTCGCCCCCCGCCGGTCATCATAAGAGTAGCGGTCCTTCAATGCAGCGATTGACTAACGTTAGTCTTAACCCGGCGCATCCGCGGGGTGCGGCCGCACGTCGCACGTTGGCATTGCACTGCGAAATGCCTTGCACGCTTTCGTCGGTGAAAGAATGGGATGCCCAGAAGTGCTGCCGTTTTGGAAGGAAAACGCGTCCACGCTGGCGCGTTGCGCGTCTGGCAAGGTTCCAAAATTGCCGACCGCGGCCCGTGATGTCAGCCCGCGGTTTTCATTGTGAGCCCCGGCGCAGTGCCGGTGGACAACGCCGCACGATATCGGTCGCGGACATTCCGCTTCATGCGAGATCACGGCCTCGGCGAAATGTCGTCCGCTTTCTGCTCCGCCGGCGCACCTTCCTCGGGGATGAGCGATGGTTGCTCGCTTGTATCCGTGGGCATCAGCCCCTGCTCGGCGGCTTCCTGCTTGACCGCCTGCTTGACGTCTTCGAAGGCCTTTTCGGCGGCTTCCTTGCCCTTTTCCCACTCGCGCTCGACGAGCTCGCCGGCACCTTCCTTCACACTGTCGCTGGCCTCGCCCATCAATCGGTCTTCGGTCTCGCTTGCGGGGAAGGCCGCGCCGATCGCTGCGCCGAGCGCGATGCCGATGCCGGCGAGCACCAGCGGCTCGTCCTTGACGAAAGCCGCAAAGCTGCCGACGCCGCTCGCCGCGCTCGAGCCGATCGCCGTCGCGGAGCGGCCGACGGCGTTCCCGGCACGTTTAGCACCGTTCAGCGTCGCGTCATAAGCGTCGCTTGCGCCGCGGTAGCCGGTAGCGGCGGCAGCGCCGATCGCATCGCCGGTCGCGACAGCGGCGTCCTGCACCTGGTCACCCCACGCGGACGCCGACTCGCGCGCTCGCGCGGCCCATTCGCCGCCCTTTTCGAGCGCGCTTTCCGCGCCGGCGGTCGCCGCCGAGGTCTGCTCCCTGATGTGGTCGCCCGTGCGGGCCGCCTGCTTCGACGCATTGGAGACCGCGCGCGTCGCGTCCGAGATGGCGTCATAGCCGTTGCCATGCCGAGACGGACGCCCGCCCCAGATGAGCCACCCTAAGCCGGCAGCGACCAAGGCGGCCGGAATCGGGTTGTCGACGATCTGCTGGCCGAGATTGCGCACGAATTGCCCGGCGCGTCCCTCGCGGGTGAAATCCAGCGTCTCGTCCAGGAACTGACCCGGCGAGACGCGCTCGCGCAGCTCATTGACGTCCTCGACGATCTGCGCGCGTGTCGCTTCGGCTTGCCGTTCAAGCTGCTCGCTCGTACTCATTGGTGCTCCTCGCCTGCCGCTTCGCGGTCGCGGCATCTTCTCGTAGTTGATGGATGGTCTTGCTGGGGATCAGCCGTTTGACGTTGAGGCGGCTGATGCCGATCATGGCCAGGATCAGCCCGACCAGGAGCACACCGCCGCCGACGGCAAGCGCCGACCAGTAAGGCTGCAGCCCGGTCTGCTCGAGCGCGGCAACCGCCGCTTCCAGCAGGATGACCAGCGCCGGCATCAGCAGCACCGCCCCGGCGACGATCATCACCAGGCCCGCGCCGATCTGGCTGATTTTTTCGGCCAATTCCGCCCGCGCCAGTTCGCCTTCGGTACGCACCAGCGTGGTGAAGTTCATCACCATGTCGGCGACGACGCCGGTGACGGAGCGGTCGGAACGAGGGGTCGGCATGACAAAGCCTCCGGCTATTTGCTTGAGCTCTTGAGAAAGCGCGATAGAGCGATGCCGGCCAGGACCGAGGCGGCAAAAGCGGCGGCCGGCTGTTTGCGCGCGAACTGGCCGACTCGCGACGCGAGATCGTCGACGGTGCGCTGGCGCAGCTTCGCCGAGACGCTTTGCAGGTCGTCCGCCGCGGAATGGATGTAGGCGGCCGCTTGCGGAATTTCCTTGCCGAGCGCCTCGGCTGCGCCATGCACGGCCCGGCCGAACGCGTCGAGACGGGCGGCGCCGGCGGATTTCTGCTCTTCGGCGACTGAGCGGGCGTTGTCCTTGATGCCTTCCTTGGCGGCGTCGAAGCTGTCCTGGGCCGCGCCAAAGAAACCGGAGCCATCGCCGCGGTTTGCTGAACCGGGCGATGCGTTTCGCTCCGCATATTCCGCCGGGGTGACCGGCGGACGCCGCGTGCTTTGCGTATCTGACATGATGTATTCCCTCAGCGAAACAGCGCGGTCGCTTCTGCGATCCGCCGGCTACTCTTAGCTAACCGGTGCTTACTCAGAACGTTCCCGCGACATTACGAAACGCTGCGTTTCGTTTGCCGCCCCGCGGTAGATGGCCAAGTCTGGCGCGCAATCCGCGCCAAGGGGCGGCAGGCGCTTCGATTGCGTGCACAGTCGGATCGTTTCGCGCTATCGCGCGCGACCGGTCCGGTCGCGCGCGCCGCATTCAAAACACGGCTTTTCCGGCGACGAGGCCCATGATCAGGAAGACGATAAAGATCGCGATGGCGATAAAAAACAGCCATTTCGCAATCGTTGCCGCGCCGGCCGCGATGCCGCCAAAGCCGAAGATTCCCGCAATGATCGCGATGATAAAAAAGATCAGAGCCCACTTAAGCATTTCTCACGTCCTCCTCAGACCACCCGGACCAACGCGTTACTTGGGCTGTCGGTTCCTGCGCGCAGGGCGGAACCGGGTGCCGAAAAGGACGTTGTGGCTCATCGAAGATCATCGTTGAACAAATGAGGAGAGCCGCAATGGACTGGGATCGAATCGAAGGAAACTGGAAACAGGCCAAAGGTCGCGTGAAGGAGCAATGGGGCAAGCTGACGGACGACGACCTCGACACGATCGCCGGTCAGCGCGAGCAGCTCGAGGGCAAGCTCCAGCAAAGCTATGGCTATGCCAAGGATAAGGCGAGGAGCGAGATCGACACCTGGCTCAGCGCTCAGCGCTGGTGATCGCCCTGGCCAACGCCGATGAACCTTCCCGCCAAAATCCGGACGCATGGAATGGGCCTGCGGCCGGTCATCAAAACCGTCCAGGAGGCCTTGAAGGTCATCGACCAGGAACTGCCGGCTGAGCTCAAGCAAATGCCGCGATGGACGTTTGCGCGAGAGTTGCTGGTGGTCGCGGCGGCATCCGGGAAGAAGCGAGATGCCATGTACGCGTTTCGCCAGCTCAAGCAGGCCCTCGGCAACGACCGCCTGTTGGTGGAAGATACCACCCGCATGAAGCCATCCGCCTGATGACGGCGGGATGCGGATGCGACAGGGTGCGGGGCGCGAAGGACAATTGAGCCGGCGCCCCGCGCCGCACGACGCCCCCGACAGTCCTCGGCCCCAAGCCCGGCCGTTAGCTTTCCTCCTTCTCCCCCCGCTCGCGCAGATAATCGTCGGTCGTGCGCACCTTGGGGCGCTGCGGCGCCGCGAAGGGATCGAACTCCTCCTCGAGCATCGCCGCCGCCCGGCAGTCGGCGCACATCTTGATGACGTCGAGCCGCTTTTGCGAATCCTTGAACATCCAGTGCTTGCCTTCGAGCGCGGCGACCACGCGCTCGACCGAACTTTTCACCCCGAAGGGGTTGCCGCAGGCGACGCACAGGAACGGCTCTTCCTCTTTGATCACCCGCCGTCCCGCGGTGGGGGCGCGGAAGTCGATCTGCGGCTTCAGGCTGATCACCTTCTCCGGGCACGTCGCGACGCACAGCCCGCATTGCACGCAGGCGTCCTCGGCGTAGCGCAGCACCGGCCGTTCCGGGTCGTCGCTCAGCGCGCCGGTTGGGCAGGCCGGCACGCAGGACAGGCACAGCGTGCAGCCCTCGACCCTGACGTCGAGCGTGCCGACCGGGGCGCCCGCCGGCAGCGGCACGACGTCGATCGGCACCGGCGCCGCCGCGTGCAGTTCGCGCAAAGCGAGCCGCATCAGGTCGCGCTTGTCGCCGACCGGGGTGAAACTCGCCGGCTTGGTGGTGCCCGGCATCGGCGCGATCGCGCGCAGCGCGTCGCCCAGCGCGTCCGGATCGTCGGTCTCGATGCTGGCGACCCGCGCGCCGGCAAAGCCGAGGCCGGCCAGGATCGGCTCGGCCAGGGCGATGGTCTGCTGCAGGCCCGTCAGCGGGTGGCGCGGCTTGGCGCGCGCGAGCAGGCGCACCGCGCTCGCGCCATAGGCAAAGGCGGCCGCAATGACCTCGAGCCCGATCTGCGTCACCTCGTTGACCTGCAACGGCAGCACGTTCGCCGGGAGCCCGTTGCCGTAGCGCGCCAGCGCCTCGATCAGTTCGATCCCGTGCGTGCCGTCATGGATGAGCAGCACCGGCCGCTCGCCGCTGGCTTCGCGGTGCACCGTCAGCAACGTGCGCACCGTGCGCACCACCGCGTCAGACTTTGGCAGCGCGTAGGACGCGGCGGCGGTGGGGCAGGCGGCGGCGCATTCGCCGCAACCGGCGCACACGGTGGCATCGATGCGCACGGAGTCGCCGTTGGGCGTGATGGCGCCGGTCGGGCAGAGATCAAGGCAGCGGTGGCAGCCGACGATCTTGGCGCGTGAATGCGCGCAGAGATGGGCGGTGAATTCGACATAACGCGGCTTGTCAAAGCGGCCGGTCAACTCGCGCGCCTTCAGCACCGCGCGCAGCACGGCGGCCGGATCGCCGGGGTCGGCACGCACATAGCCGTCGCGCAAATCGCCGCCGGGGAACAGCGGCGGCCCGCCCGACAGATCGAGAATGACATCGCAGCGGGTCTGCACGTCCTTCTGCGCCGGCGCGAAGGCGAGCCCGCCGCGCGAGGATGGGCTCGGCGCCGCGTAATCGTCGAGTGTCAATTCGAAGCTGCCGAGCGCGCCCTTGGCGCTGCGGACCGTGCCTTGCAGCAGCGCGAAGCGGGTGACGCGCGGCGGCAGCACCTTGACCGGCGGCTTGATCAGCACGGTGACGGCGAGATGGTCGGCGAGCAGATCGGCGACTTCGATCGCGCGCTCGTCCGTGCCGTAGATCAGCGTGACGCCGTCGCTCACCAGATTGACCACAGGCACGTCCGGCACCGGCTCGCGCGCCGCGGCGATCAATGCCGCCATCTTCGGTCCGGCCGCCGCGGCGTCCGTCGACCAGCCGGCGTTCTCGCGGATGTTGACAAAGCTCGCGGTTTTTTCCGACTCGGCGGCGAGCTCGCTGAACAACGGCGCTTCCTGCGTGCAGGCGATCATGACCGGCGTCTTGCCCGCCAGCGCCGCCTGCACGCGCTTGACTTCCGCGCGGCACAGTTGCCGGCCGGCGGTAACCTCGGCATCGCGACAGCCTTGCCGCACCGCCTCGACGTCGAGCGGCATGGTGTCGTCGCACGAGCACACCAGGATCTGCGGCCGGTCGGCCATCATCGCTCCATCACACGTGTCATTGCCCCGCTGTCGTCGCCGACGCGGCGCATTTCGCCGCTGGTCTTGTTCCTCCCGCCGCGGGACTGGCTTCGCGAGGACCGCAAGCTATACTTATTATGATTATAATAGCAAAGGTCGATAGGAGGACCGATGGCGCCGCAGGCGCGCTTGCCCCGACGCGATGCCGCTCCGGCGCTCACGCTGCCGCCGCCGTTCAGTGCGGTGCGGCTGCGCGAACTGGGCGACGCGTTTGCGCGGGCGCAGGCAATCGCCGCCGCGCAGGGCGCCGGCACGCTGGTGCATGTCGGGCGCTTCGACGTCGCCGAATTCGCGCTGGTGCTGGAACCGGAGGAGCCGCTGCGCAGCGCCCGCCGGGCGCTCTATGCCGGCATGATCGCGCTGACCGACGCGCTGATCGGCGCTGCCGAGCCGGAAACCGCCATCACCATTGCCTGGCCGGACGCGATCCGCATCAATCTCGGCCTGGTGGGCGGCGGCCGCCTGGCTTGGCCGGCGGGCGTTGGCGAAGACGAGGTGCCGCCCTGGCTGGTGTTCGGCGCCATGATCCGCGTGCAGTCGATGTCGGGTGAGGAGCCCGGCGTCAATCCGCAGGTGACGGCGCTTGCCGAAGAGGCCTTCGACGTCACCTCGGATGCCATCGTGGAAAGCTTCGCCCGCCATTTCATGGTCGCGATCGATGCCTGGCAGGAGAGCGGCTTTGCCGTGCTCGCCAAGGAATACCTGCCGCGGCTCGCCATCGACAAAGGCCTGCGCCGCGAGCTCGACGACAACGGCGATCTGCTGGTCCGCCGCATGGGCAGCGAGGCGATCGAGCGCCGCTCCTTCCGCGATGCGCTTGCCGTGCCGTCGTGGCTCGATGCGACAACGGGAGAGCCGCGGGGATGAAGCTGTTGCGCACCATCCGGCTCGATCCCTCCGACACCTTCGTCTTCGAGAGGGCGGCCGAGCCCGGCGAATGGGCGGTGTCCGGGGCCTTCGCCTTCTGGGCCGGGGATCCGACCAAGCTGGAAGGCAAGGCACGCTCGGCCTTCCGCAGCGGCTTTCTCGGAATCAAGTCATTGGGCTGGTCGACGCTGGTGCAGATCGTCGAGGCGAGCGAGGCGGATCGTGCCGCGGCGGTGGAGGCGCTGGCGCGGCATCTTCTGGCGAGCTTCGGCGCGCCCGACATCGAGGCCGCGCGCGGGGCTGCCGAGGAGGAGGTCGCCTTCGCGCAATCGCTGTGCACGCAGCCGCAGGATCTGCTGGTCGCGGTGCATCGCACCTACGAGGATGGCGCGGTGCGCGAGCAGTTCCGCTCCTTGCGCCCGCGCGAAGGGGCGAAGCCGGCGCGCGCCTTCTCGTTCATGGAGATCGAGGGCGAGGACGAGGAGCCGGGCGAGGAGGTGAACCTGGCGGCGATGGCGCGGGGGGACGAGAAGACATGAGCGATTTCTGGCTCTCCTGCGGGCATCATCTGCTCGACCGTGACGACGGCGGCGGGCTCGCCGTCACCGACGACTTCCTCAAGGTCTATCTGGCGCGGCCGGAGCTGATCCCGCCGCCGGAGGCCTGCGCGGTCGAGCGCACGCTGCACGGCGCGCTGCTGAGTAATCCGCGCATGGCGGTCGCGCCTTCCGACATCGCCGCCATCGCCGACGTGGATGCGCGCGAGAACTGGCAGGTGCTGCTCGACTTCCGCGATCATCTGCTGCGCCACCCGACGCTCGAATCCGCCTATGTCGCGCTGTGCCGGTCCGGGCTTGGCCGCACGCCGCCGCTGTTCATCAACCAGCTCGTGCACGTCATCCTGCGCAACGCGCTCGACAGCATCGACGACCCGCTCGTCTTGCGCGCCGCCGAACTGTTCTTCCGCACCCAGCGGGTGACCGTGCATGGCGGCGCCTTGATCGCCGCCGACGAAGAGACCGTCGGCGGCGTCAACACCGCGCCGGTCTCGCCGCTGGTGTCGATGCTCGGGCTGCCGACCGAAGCCGAGATCGACGTCATCAACGACGAGAATGCCGCGAGCTACTGGCAGCGCAGCGACCAGTTCGACATGGCGATCGACCTGACCGCCGGCCGCGGTGGGCTCCAGGCGCTGGCGACGGCGATGCAGCGCTGGATCGCGCATCTCATCGGCGTCGAGACGGTCATCGCGCCGCTCAAGGAACTGCGCGACGTGGCGCTGAACTGGTATGTCGGGCTCGACGCCGACGCGACCCGCATCGGCGACATGCTGTGGAATGGCGACGACATCGATGACGCCACCATGTCACGGGTCGTCGGGCTGTTCTCGCTGTCGTTCCGCGATCCCGAATTGATGATGGAGAAGGTGCGCGGCGAGCCGGTCTACCTGATCCTCGCCGCCACGCCCGACAAGCTGATCCGCATGAAGCCGCAGAACCTGGTCACCGGCCTGCCGATCCGGCATCTGGAGGCGGTGGGCTAGCGGAATCCCGGGTTCGCTTTCGCTCACCCGGGCTACGGCCATCACCACGGCCACCACGGATCACGGCGCTTGATGCTGAAGCGCGATGCGCACCGGAACCGATTTCGCCGCCGGCACCTTGCTTTCCTTGGCGTAATGCCAGAGCGGGATCAGCACGTTGCATTCAGGATAGTAGCCGGCGATGCATTTTTCCGGGATCGCATAAGACATCACCTTCAACCCGCCGAGCTCGCGTTTCACGCCGTCATCCACCGCGGTGGACAGAACCACCAGGTCGCCTTCCTTGAGCTTGAGCCGGGCAATGTCGGCCTGGTTCATCAACACGACGCTGCGCCCGCCGCTTACGCCGCGGAAGCGGTCATCTTCCGAATAGATCGTCGTGTTGAACTGGCCGTCGGCGCGTAGCGTCAGAAGTTGATACACGTCCGGCGCCTGCTTCAGGCGGTTGTTCAGGCTTTCCGGTACGGTGAAATTGGCCTTGCCGTTCGGCGTCTTCCATTTGCGGTCGCGCGCGCCGAGCGGCCGCGGGAAGCCACCGGGCGTGAACAGGCGCTTGTTGAAATCCTTGAACTGATCGGGATAGGTGGCTTCGATCGCATCACGCACCAGCGCATAGTCGCCGACCCATGAGTCCCAGTCGACTTTCGGGTTCGGCGGCAAGGTGGCCTTCGCCATGCCGGCGACGATGAAGGGTTCGGACCGCACGTGCTCGCCGATCGGCTCGCGCTGTCCGCGCGAACCGTGGATGCAGGCGGTCGAGTCCTCCATCGACACCGCCTGCGGGCCGGTCGCCTGTTCGTCGATTTCGATGCGCCCCAGGCAGGGCAGCAGATAGGTGACCTCTCCCGGCAAGAGATGGGTGCGGTTGAGCTTGGTGGCGATCTGCACCGAAAGCCGCATCTTCATCCAGGCTGGCTCCATCAAGGACCGTTCCGGGATGGCGCGCGCGAAATTGCCGCCCAGGCTGACGAAGCCGCGCACCTTGCCGCTCAGGATGCCTTCGCAGGCATCGATGGTGGTCAGTCCGTCCTCGCGCGGCGGCTCGAAGTCGTAGAGCGCCTTGAGCTTGTCGAGCGGCACCAGCTTGGTCTTCTCAGCGATGCCGACCGTGCGCTGGCCCTGCACGTTCGAGTGTCCGCGGATCGGCGAAATGCCGGCGCCCGGCTTGCCGATATTGCCGCGCAGCAGCAGCAGGTTGACGACCATCCGCACGGTCTCGACGCCGTACTCGTGCTGAGTGACGCCCATGCCGTAATTGGCGATCACCGAATTGGCCGACATGTAGGTGTCGGCGGCCTTGCGCATCTCGGCCTCGCTGAGCGCACAAATTTCCTCGAGGTCTGCCCATTTCCGCGCGCGGCAGAATGCGGCGAAGTCCTCGAAGCCGTGCGTATGCTCGGCGATGAAGCCCGCATCGACCACGCGCGCCTTGCCCCCGGCTTGCGCGGCATCGTCGGCCTCGATCACCGCCTTGCAGATGCCGACGATGGCAGCGATGTCGCCGCCGGCCTTCAGCTGGTAATATTGCGAGCTGATGCGGGTGCCGCCGGCCACCATCTGCATCGGGCTTTGCGGATTGACGAAGCGCTCCAGCCCGCGCTCGCGCAACGGATTGAAGGTGACGATCGGCACGCCGCGCCGCGCCGCCCGCTGCAGCGGATGCAACATGCGCGGGGCGTTGGTGGTCGTGTTGTGGCCGAAGAAGAAGATGCACTCGGTCTTGTCGAAGTCCGGCAGCAGCACGGTGCCGACCGGAACACCGATCACCGGCGGCAGCCCGACCGAGGTCAACTCGTGGCACATGTTCGAGGAGTCGGGAAAATTGTTGGTGCCGTACATGCGGCCGAACAATTGATACATGTAGCTCGTCTCCAGCGAGGCGCGGCCGGAGGCGTACATGATGACCGATTTGGGATCGAGCGCCTTCAGTTCCGCGCCGATCGCCGCGAAGGCCTCATCCCACGACACCGGCACATATTTGTCGCTGGCCGCGTCATAGCGCATCGGATGGGTGAGGCGGCCCTGTTCCTCCAGCGCATGGTCCGACCACTGGCGCAGCTCGCTCACGCTGTGTTCGGCGAAGAATTCAGGCGTCGTCGTCTTGGTGGTGATTTCCCAGGCGGTCGCCTTGGCGCCGTTCTCGCAGAACTCGAATTGGTGCGGTTCCGCGGGTTTGGCCCAGGAACAGCTCACGCACATGAAGCCGTCGGGCTTGTTCTGCTTAAGTAAGATTTCGCTGCCCAGCAGCACCACATCCTCGCGCGTGAGAATGTTCGCCAACGCTTCGACCGATCCCCAGCCGCCGGCGGCGCCTGGTTTGTCTTCGCGTTGCGGTGCAGGTTTCGGTTTTGCGGATGCCATCGGCCGGCCTCGTTGCGTGATCATAGTGTCGCCCGTGCATTGGAATACGCGCGCCGTTCGCCAAGGTTCCCGGAACAATTTGGACGCTGATGAGTCGAGAGAAAGTCCGCGTATCAAGACGGCACCCGCATGCGCTATGCTCCGATCGATATTCCGCTGACCGTTCGCGACCATCCCTGCCTGCGGCAACAGCCCTCGGGCCCGGTGGCGGCAACCCGCGCCCTGGCCGAGGAAACGCCGGTGGCGCTGGTCTATGGCGGCAGCACCGAAGCGGTGATGATGGCGAGCCCCGCCGACCTGGAGGACTTCGCCGTCGGCTTCAGCTTCAACGAAGGCGTGATCGAGCGCGCGAGCAGCCTCAGCGAGCTGACCGTGGTCTATGGCGAGTCCGGTATCGAGTTGCAGATGTGGCTGGCGCGCGATCGCGATGCGGTCTATCGCCAGCGTCGGCGGCGAATGACCGGGCCGACCGGCTGCGGCCTTTGCGGCATCGAGAGCCTGGCGGAAGCGGTGCGCCCGAGCCAGTGCGTCGCCGACGAAAGCGTGCTGCCGGCGCGGACGATTGCCGATGCGGTGGCGGCGGTGGAGGCGGCGCAACGGCTCAATCGCGTGACCCATGCCACCCATGCGGCCGGCTTCTATCGGCCGGCGGTCGGCGCGCCCATCGTGCGCGAGGATGTCGGCCGCCATAACGCGCTCGACAAGCTGGCCGGCGCCTTGCAGCGCGGCGGCATCAGCGCCGCCGGCGGCGTGATCGTCATCACCAGCCGCGTCTCGGTGGAGATGGTGCAGAAGGCGGCGAGGATCGGCGCCCCCGTGCTGATCGCGATCTCGGCGCCGACCGCGCTTGCGGTGCGCACCGCCGAGGCGGCCAATCTCACGCTGGTCGCAGTCGCGCGCGGCAGCGCGTTCCAGACCTTCAGTCATTCCTGGCGCATCGGCGCATAGCCACCGCGCGTCCTGTTATTTCACGAGGCTCGGCAGATTAAAGCGCGATCTGCGGGAACAACGTCAACCGCGTGGCGACGTCAGTGCGCCATTGACCCGCCCTGCGCGCGCGGCAAACGTCATTTCATGACACTGGGCAGATAGAGCGCGATTTTCGGAAACAGGATCAGCAGCGTGACCAGGATCGCGTCGCAGAAAAGGAATGGCGCCGCCGCCGCCGCCGCCTGGAACAAAGTGGTCCCCTTCGGGGCCACCCCCAGCATGATATAGAGCAATAGTCCAAAGGGCGGCGTCGTCTGACTCATTTCCAATGCGAGCAGCACGAACAGGCCGAACCAGACGGGGTCGACGTGCAGGTGGGCGACGATCGGCATGAAGATCGGCACCGAGATCAGGATCATCGACACCGGATCCATGAACATGCCGAGCAGGATCAGCACGGCGAACATGCACAGCAGCATGACGATGACCGAAACATCGAACGAAGTCGCCCATTTCAGCAGCCCGACGCTGGCGCCCGAATAGGCGATGAGCTGGCTGAACACGCTCGACGAGATGATGATGAAGAACACCATGCCACCGACGCGCACGGTGGCGTCGAACGACTTGATGATCGCCTGCCAGGTCAGCAGGCGGAAGACCGCGGCCAGGATGAGCACGCCGAGCACGCCGAAGGCGGCGGCTTCCGAGGGCGTGGCGATGCCCAGGATGATGAAGCCGATCACCATGAACACCACGAGGCCCATGGGCAGGATATTGACGACGATGGCGCGCAGCTTTTCCCGCCAGGTCGACGACGCCACCTCGTAGCTCGGCGCGCCGGCGGGATCGAGCACCACCTGGGCCAGGATCATCCCGCTGTAAAGAATGGCGAGCAGGAAACCGGGGATGACGCCGGCGATCAGCAGCCGGCCGACATCGATGCTGGCCACGCTCGCGAGCAGCACGCCCAGATTGGACGGCGGAATGATCATGGCCAATCCGCCGGTGCCGAGAATCGGGCCGAGCGACATTCGCCAGTTGTAGCCCCGACTCTGCATCTCCGGCACCATCAGCGAGCCGAGCATGGCGGTATTGGCCATGCTGGAGCCGGTCATGGTGGAGAAGGTTGCCCCGCCGGCCACGGTGAGGAAGCAGAGGCGTCCCGGGATGCGCCCGAGCAGCTTGTCGAGCGCGTCGAATACCCGCACCGCCAGCTTGGTGTGGAAGAACAGCGATCCCATCAGGATGAACAGCGGGACCGGCGCCAGTTGGAAGGTGGTGATGAGCGCGGTGGCATTGTCGACCACCTGGGTGAGGCCGGCGACGCCGCCGACCAGCACGAGCGTGCCGATGATATTGGTCGCCATGAAGGCGACCGCGACCGGCACGCCCAGCGCCATCATCGTGATGATGAGGCCGATCAACATTGCGCCGGCGAAATACCATTCCATCGCTTAAAGGCTGTCCTGACCCTTGGTGCGATCGGCATACATGGTGTCGATGCCGATCAGATAGCGGCCGAATTCGATGGCGACGATGAGAAACACCGGACCGACCGGCGAGTAGTCGACCCAGGACGGCACGTCGATCGAGCGCTCTTCGATGCTGCCGCTCTGGATCGCCTCGAAGGCGAGCTTGAAGCCGATGAAGGAGAAGATCAGCGAGGTGACGACCGAAACGAGATAGGCGAATTTGTTGACCCACCAGCGCAGATGCGGCGGCATGCGCGAGGTCAAGGCATCGACATAGACGTGGCCCTTGTGGCGTACCAGATAGGGCGCGGCGAACAGCGTGAAGTAGAGCAAAATGTACTCGACGACCGCGCTGGTATAGGCCGGCGGCCGGAAGCCGGTCGCCCGCATGCTGACGTCGATGACGATCAAGAAGAACGCCAGCGCGATCGTGGCGCCGGCCAGCACGGCCAGCGCCACGAGCACGAAATTGTAGGCGGCTTTGACCGCTTTCAAGATACGGCGCCTGCTTGGAGGGGTTCAGCGCTCCCGATGGCGACCGTCAGTTCTTGTACATCTTGCCGCGCAGCATCTCGGCTTCGCTCTTGTCGAGCCGCGAGGTCGCGCGTTTCCACATCGCCTCGTAGGCGATCTGCAGATATTTCTTGGTGCCCGCCGGCGACATGGTGATCACCTCGACGCCGGCCTTCTTGATGGCCGCGTCATCGGCCTTGGCGCCCTGGTCCATATTGTCGAGCGAGTCTTTTTCATACTGCGCCGCCACCTTGAGCAGGATGTCCTTGGCGGGTTGGGAGAGCGAATTCCACTTGTCGAGGTTGATCAGCACCACATTGGCCAAGTGATAGAACGGCGGATCGACGCGGTACTTCACCAGCTTGGCAAGTTTCTGCGAGGCCAGACCAACGGTCGGCCAGCCGAAGCCGTCGACCACGCCGCGCTCGAGCGCGGTATAGACCTCGCCGGCATTGGTGATCTGCACCGGCGTGGCGCCGAGCGCCTGGACCAGCGGACGATAGGCGCCGGTGGTGCGGATCTTCCAGCCAGAGATGTCGATCACGCCATCGGGCCGCATGTTCGGCTTCTTGGTCAGATAGAGATAGAACTGGGCCGAGGTCTCGCCGACCGCCAGGATCTTGGCGTGCAGCTTCTTCTCCCAATTCGGCTCCAGCGCGGCGAAGGCGCCGTTGGCGCGGTATTCGTCGATGCCGAGATTGGTCGCCATCATGGTGGCGCCCTGCGGAACGATGCCGGCGTGATAGGCCGCAGGTGTATGCAGCAAGTCGATGGTGCCGCGTTGCACGGCCGACGCCGCCTTGTCCGGCGGATTGATCTCCGGACCGCCGAGGTAGTCGACCCGGATCACGCCTTTGCCGACGACGTTGATCTTGTCGACAAAGGACTTGATGAAGCTTTTCGACAGATCGTGCGTTTTCGGCAGCGCGGTTTGTGTTTTCAGCACTGCCTCATCCGCGTGCGCGACGCCGAGCGCACCGATCAGGCTGAGACCGATCGCCAGTCCACGAATTCGTTGGGCCGCCCCCATGACTTCCTCCCGATAATTTCAACCTTGTTCGGACCGAAAAGCCGCAGCGCGCGGCGCTTCGGGCATTGTGATCTTTCGCAGAAAAAATCTATCATTATGTTCGCTGCGCTCAAAAGACCTTCATGCACATGTGGCATGCGTCGCGGGCTTTGTGTGCGTCGATTGCAGGCGGGCAGCCGTCGGCCGGATGTTGCCGAAATATCGTTTTGGCGGAGTGGCGTGGCCGCCGGTAGGTTTATAGCGTTCTTCGCGGATGCGGCACCATTGACCCGAACTGTGGGCCGCCGCTACCTTTGGCCGCAACCATATGGGAGACGAATGCGCGACTCCGGTCTCAACGAGGCGATCCGTGCCGCCGGCGGCGTCAGCGAGCTGGCGCGCCAGATCGGTATTTCGCAGCCGTCGGTGTCGAACTGGACGCGCGTGCCGGCCGAGCGCGTGATGGCCGTCGAGGCCGCGACCGGCGTCGACCGTGCGGTGCTGCGACCCGATCTCTACGGCGAGGGCATGCGCGGCGAGGTCGACGAGGTCGACACCGCCCGTGCGCAGGAATATGCGCTGATCGCCGCGCTCCTGCTGCGCGCGCCCGATGCCAAGCTGCTCGCCAATCTCGCCGCGTTGCGCGGCGATCCGAGCCCGCTCGGGCTTGCCCATGCCGCGCTCGCCGAAGCCGCAGCCGCTTCCACGGACGAGAAAGTCGAGCGCGAGTATTTCAATCTGTTCATCGGTCTCGGCCGCGGCGAGCTGCTGCCCTACGCGTCCTATTACCTGACCGGCTTCCTGCAGGAGCGGCCGTTGGCGCGGCTGCGCGAAGACCTGCAGGCGATCGGTATCACCCGCGCCGAAGGCGTGGTAGAGCCGGAGGATCATGCCGGTATCCTGTGCGAGATCATGGCAGGGCTTGCCGGCGGACAATTGCCGGCGCCGAAGGATTCCGACCGCATGATCTTCGAGCGCCATCTGCGGCCCTGGATCGGCCGTTTCTTTGCCGATCTGGAAAATGCCGAGGCGGCGGATTTCTACCGGCGTGTCGGTCGCGTCGGCCGTGTGTTCATGGAGATCGAAGGCGAGGCCTTCGATTTGCCGGTTTGATCCGCTATCAATCACATCGTGCTTGTCAGGAGGAAACCATGTCAGAAGACACGACCCGCAAATTCGCCCGCCGCGATTTCCTGCGCAGCCTGGGTGCCGGCGCCGGTCTGGCGGCGGTCGCCGCCGTCACCGTGAGCCGCGAAGCGGCGGCCACCGAGACTCCGAAGGAAGCCAAAAAGACGCGCTACAACGCCAATTCTGACGAAGTGAAGACCTATTACCGGGTCAACCGCTACTGAGCGGAAACGCGAACGGAGCGAGTGGCGTGCCGGCCGATGCCGTAATGCCCATCAGCGTCGTCATCGAACGGCGCAGCGCCACGGGGCCGTGGCAGGACGATCTGTGGCGGCCGATCGGCGTGTTGGCGAATGCCGCCGCCGGCAGGCGCGGCGTCCTGCTCGCCGAGGGCGAAGGCTGGGCGCAATATCAGGGCGGCATGCTCGAGCTCGAAATGTTTCGCGGCGAAACGGAGAGCTATCTCACCAACCTGTCGCAGAACCCGCCGCGTGTCTTCGTCGTGCTGCGGCGAACCGAATTCGACGACGAGCTGACCTTCGCGCCGTTCATGGCGACGGTCAGCCCCTACGAGGCGATGGGCTACGACGAAGGCAATGACGATGTGGTCGAGGGCGTGCCCATGCCGCCCGAGATCGTGGCATGGGTGCAGGATTTCGTCGCGCGCCATCACGTCGACGTGCCGTTCAAGAAGCGCAAGAACCGCCGGCGCGAGGACGCCAAGGACGACAGACGACCGCGCGTTCGCACGGGGGACGGGCCATGACCGAGAGCAAGAGTCGGCTGGCGCGTTGGTCCGAGCGCAAGCATGCGGCGCGACGTGGCGAGGCGGTTGACGAGCCGGTCGCCGATGCGGGTCGCGTCGATCCGGCGCCGGCCGAGCAGCCGCCTTCCGTTGCGCCGACGGAGGAAGCCGGGGCGCCGGAATTGCCGTCGATCGACGCGCTCGATTTCCAGTCCGATTATACGGCGTTCTTGCGCGAGAACGTGCCGGAGGTGTTGCGCCGTGCGGCGCTGCGCAAGCTGTGGCTGAGCGATCCGGTGCTGGCCAATCTCGACGGCCTCAACGACTACGACGAAAACTACAATCTCGTCGATCAGGCGATCACGCTGGTGCAGACCAGTTATCGCCCCGGGCGCGGCTATGCGGACGAGGCCGACGACAAGGCCGACGACAAGCCCGATCGGGTTGCCACCGAAGGCGCGGATGCGGGCGCCGATTCGCCGCCCGAGCCGATGCAAGCCGAGCCGGCCGGCGATGACGCGCCGGGCGAAAACGTCGCAGCGGTCAATGCGGTTGATGCGGCAGCGCAGCACAATGTGACAACCGCGGACGAAATTGTGCAGACGGAACTTGTGCAACCCCCCGAGAAACAAGATTGATTTTTCAGAAATTTTGCATTGCAACCAAGAATGTTGCGATAGCGAAACCCCATAATTTTGGATTCTGCCCGATAAAACAATATGATCAATGAAATCCGAATTTGGAATTGTTCTGTCATAGCCTGTCGCTATAATCGGATTTGGAACAAGAACCTGCAAATCGCATAAATAAGGCGTCAAAAGGCGTCGCCCGGCAGGCCTAGACCAGGGAGTCGGAACCGGTGCATCCCGTTGATGCGCACGCACGAGGCACCGCGACCTTAGGGGTCGTCGACATGCCGTGCGCGGCCCCGTTGCCTGCTGCTTCCACTCCGGATCCACGCCAACCGCCGTCTCCGCGCAGGATTGCTGCACGGGGCGCAGGGAAGGACTGACCATGCGCAAAAAACAGGAAGGCCCGCGGCTGATCGATCGCCGTCATGTGCTCAAGGGCGCCGGCCTGGCGGTCGGCGCGGCGGGCGCCGGCAGCGCGCTCACCGGTCCGGCTGCGGCCGAAGCCGCCGCGCCGAAAAAGCCGCAGCCCAAAGGCTATCGCGAGAGCGAACTGGTGAAGACCTACTACAGGCTCGCCCGCTTGTAGCCGTCCCCGAAATTTGCCGCCCGCGCGGCGGCGCCGCGCAGACCGCTGAACCGATTGCAGGAGGGAGACATGCTGAGGAAGAAAACCAACGGCACCGCGAAGGCCGCGCGTCTATCGCAAGCCTTGGCGCCGGTCTCCGGCAGCCGCATCGACCGCCGCGCCTTCCTCGCGCAATCCGGTGTGCTCACCGGCGGCGTGGCGCTGGCCGGCGTGCTGCCAGGCAGCGTGCGCAAGGCGGAAGCCGCCGCCGCCGGACCGCTCACCAGCGGCGCCACGCGCATCAAATCGGTCTGCAATTACTGCTCGGTCGGCTGCACGGTCATCGCCGAAGTGAAGAACGGCGTCTGGGTCGGCCAGGAGCCCGGCTACGACAGCCCGTTCAATCTCGGCTCGCACTGCGCCAAAGGCGCGACGGTGCGCGAGTTTGCGCACGGCGAGCGGCGCCTGAAATACCCGATGAAACTCGTCAACGGCCAGTGGACCCGCATCAAGTGGGATCAGGCCATCAACGAGATCGGCGACAAGATGCTCGAGATCCGGAAGAAGTCGGGTCCGGATTCGGTCTACTGGCTCGGCTCGGCCAAGCACAGTAACGAGCAGGCCTACCTGTTCCGCAAGTTCTACGCCTTCTGGGGCTCCAATAACGGCGACCACCAGGCGCGCATCTGCCACTCCACCACGGTCGCGGGCGTCGCGAACACGTGGGGCTATGGCGCGATGACCAACTCCTACAACGACATGCGCAATTCGAAGTCGATGATCCTGATCGGCTCGAACCCGGCCGAGGCGCATCCGGTCGCCGTGCAGCACATTCTGTGGGCGAAGGAAAAGAACAAGTCGAAGATGATCGTCTGCGACCCGCGCTTCACGCGCACGGCCGCGCATGCCGACGAGTTCGTGCGTTTCCGTCCGGGCACCGACGTCGCGCTGATCTGGGGCATCCTCTACCACGTCTTCAAGAACGACTGGGTCGACCACGAATACATCAATCAGCGCGTCTGGGGCCTCGACGAGGTCAAGAAAGAGGTCATGAAGTGGACGCCGGAAGAGACCGAGCACGTGACCGGCGTGCCGGGCGCGCAGCTCGAGCGCGTCGCCAAGATGCTGCACGAGAACCGGCCGGGCACGCTCGTCTGGTGCATGGGCGGCACCCAGCACACCATCGGCAACAACAACACGCGCGCCTACTGCATCCTGCAGCTCGCGCTCGGCAATATCGGCAAGGCCGGCGGCGGCGCCAATATCTTCCGCGGCCATGACAACGTGCAGGGCGCGACCGACATGTGCGTGCTGTCGCACAGCCTGCCCGGCTATTACGGCCTGGCGACCGGCTCGTGGAAGCACTGGGCGCGCGTCTGGGACGTCGACTACAACTACCTCCTGGGCCGTTTCGCCAGCAAGAAGCTGATGGAGTCGGCCGGCATCCCGGTGTCGCGCTGGATCGACGGCGTGCTCGAGGACAAGAAGAACATCGATCAGCCCAACAACATCCGGGCGATGGTGTTCTGGGGACATGCGCCGAACTCGCAGACCCGCCTGCCCGAGATGAAGAAGGCGATGGAGAAGCTCGACCTGATGGTCGTGATCGATCCGGTGCCGACCTTCTCGGCTGTCATTCCCGACCGCAAGGACGGCATCTATCTGCTGCCGGCCGCAAGCCAGTTCGAAACCTACGGCTCGGTCACCGCCTCGAACCGCTCGCTGCAATGGCGCGAAAAGGTGTTCGGCCCGTTCTTCGAGGCCAAGCCCGACCACGAGGTCATGTATCTGTTCGCCAAGAAGTTCGGCTTCGACAAGGAGATGTTCAAGCACATCAAGGTGAACGGCAGCGAACCGCTGATCGAGGACATCACCCGCGAATTCAACCGCGGCCTGTGGACCATCGGCTATACCGGCCAGTCGCCGGAGCGGCTGCGGGCGCACATGCAGAACCAGCACTTGTTCGACGTCGTGACGTTGAAGGGCAAGGGCGGTCCGGTCGACGGCGACTACTACGGCCTGCCGTGGCCGAGCTGGGGCACGCCCGAGATGAAGCACCCCGGCACGCCGATCCTCTACGACACGTCGAAGCCGGTGGCCGAGGGCGGCCTCACCTTCCGCGCCCGCTTTGGCGTCGAGCACAACGGCCAGAACCTCTTGGCCGAAGGCTCCTACTCGGTCGGCTCGGAGCTCAAGGACGGCTACCCTGAGTTCACCATGGCCATGCTGAAGAAACTCGGCTGGGACAAGGACCTCACGCCGGAAGAGACCGCGACCATCGAGAAGATCGCCGGCGATAAGACCAACTGGAAGGTCGACCTGTCGGGCGGCATCCAGCGCGTCGCCATCAAGCACGGCTGCGCGCCGTTCGGCAACGCCAAGGCCCGCACGGTGGTGTGGACCTTCCCGGACCCGATCCCGATCCACCGCGAGCCGCTCTACACGCCGCGGCGCGACCTGCTGCCGAAATACGCCACCTACAAGGACCGGCATTCCTACCGGCTGCCGACCCTGTACGAGTCGATCCAGAAGAACGACCACTCCAAGCAGTTTCCGATCATCCTCACCTCCGGCCGACTGGTCGAGTACGAGGGCGGCGGCGACGAGACGCGCTCGGTCGCCTGGTTGGCCGAGTTGCAGCAGGACATGTTCGCCGAGGTCAATCCGGCCGACGCCAGCAAGATCGGCGTCAAGGACGGCAGCAAGATTTGGATCCACTCGCCCGAAGGCGGCAAGGTGCTGGTCACCGCCATGGTGACCCCGCGTGTCGCTGCCGGCGTCGCCTTCATGCCCTTCCACTTCGGCGGCTACTGGCAGGGCAAGGACCTGCGCGACAAGTATCCGAAGGGCGCCGACCCCTATGTGCTGGGCGAAGCGTCCAACATGACCGGCACCTATGGTTACGACTCGGTGACGCAGATGCAGGAGACGAAAGTCACGCTCTGCCGCATCGAGGCGGCTTGACGCAACGGTTAAGGGAGAACGCACATGGCCCGCATGAAATTCCTTTGCGACGCCGACCGTTGCATCGAGTGCAACGCCTGCGTCACCGCCTGCAAGAACGAGAACGAGGTGCCCTGGGGCATCAATCGCCGGCGCGTCGTCACGCTCAATGACGGCAAGCCGGGCGAGCGCTCGGTCTCCATGGCCTGCATGCACTGCACCGACGCGCCCTGCGCGGCGGTATGTCCGGTGAACTGCTTCTACACCACGGCGGACGCGGTGGTGCTGCACAACAAGGATCTGTGCATCGGCTGCGGCTACTGCTTCTACGCCTGTCCGTTCGGCGCCCCGCAGTACCCCAAGGTCGGGAATTTCGGCTCGCGCGGCAAGATGGACAAATGCACCTTCTGCGCCGGCGGTCCGGAAGCCGACGGCAGCAAGGAGGAATACGAGAAGTACGGCGCCAATCGCCTCGCCGAAGGCAAGCTGCCGCTGTGCGCCGAGCTATGCTCGACCAAGTCGCTGCTCGCCGGCGACGGCGAGGTCATCGCCCAGATCTACAAGGAACGGGTGAAGACCCGCGGCTACGGCTCCGGCGCCTGGGGCTGGCAGACCGCCTATCACGAAACCATTGCGAGCTGATCCCTGTCCGGCGGCGCAGGTTCGCTGCGCCGCCGGTCAAAAGAAAACGCGATACAGCCTGGGGAAGAGGGTGCCATGGCAAAATATTTGAGCCAGATCCGTTTCATGGTCGGTGCGCTGGCGCTGGCCGTCTTGGTGGCGCTGTCGGCGCCGGTGCCGGCTTCCGCGCAGAACGGCCCGACGGCGGCGACCAGCGAGCAGCAGCTTCTGCAGCAGCTCAAGGACGGCGTCATCCGCGGCGACGTCAGCATTCCGGACAAGAAGGCGGCGAACCTCATCCATCCGGCCGGGCGCAATTGGCAGTCGTTCCACACCGTCACGCTGAAGTGGGTCGGCGGCATTGCCATCCTCGGCGCGCTCGCGCTGCTGTTCATCTTCTATCTGTGGCGCGGGCCGGTGCGCATCGAAGCCGGCCGTTCAGGCGTCAAGATACTGCGCTTCAACGTCTTCGAACGCTTCGTGCACTGGATGACGGCGTTCTGCTTCGTGCTGATGGCCTTGACCGGGCTCAATATCACGTTCGGCCGCGCGCTGTTGCTGCCGATTATGGGGCCGGCCTCCTTCGCGACCTTTTCGGAATGGGCCAAGTATTCGCATAACTTCCTGAGCATCCCCTTCACGATCGGCGTGATCCTGATCTTCCTCATCTGGGTCGCCGAGAACATTCCCAACAAGGTCGACATGGAGTGGATCAGGCGCGGCGGCGGCCTCTTCGGGCACGACCACCCGCCGGCCTATCGCTTCAATGCCGGCCAGAAGGCGATCTTCTGGATCCAGATGCTGGGCGGCACGGCCATGGTGATCACAGGCTTCATGCTGCTCTTCCCCTTCTATGGGACGACCGTCGGCGACATGGAGCTCGTGCAGATCTTCCATTCGATCATCGCCATGCTCTACATCGCGGCGATCCTCGGCCACATCTACATCGGCTCGGCCGGCATGGAAGGCGCCTTCGAGGCGATGGGCGAGGGCACCGTCGACCTTAATTGGGCGAAGGAGCATCACAGCCTGTGGCTGACGGAGGAAGGCGCCCGCGTCGGCCCGAACGAGTTGCAGCCGCAACCCGCGGGCACGCCGGCCGAGTAAGCCAATCTTACGCGCCGATTTCGAACGCCCGGCCCCGCGGCCGGGCGTTTCGCATTGGGGCTCGCCGCTTCCGGGGCTCGAATGACAAGAGAACGACCCGTGCTATACCTCCCGGTTCAATGTCGGGAGTTTCGGGTCTATATGAACACCATGCGCATTATCGGTCTCGCCGGCTGGAGCGGGTCGGGCAAAACCACGCTGATCACCAAGGTCATTCCGCGCCTGATCGCGCGCGGGCTTAAAGTATCCACCCTCAAGCACGCCCATCATGGCTTCGATCTCGATCAGCCGGGCAAGGATTCCTTCTTCCACCGCACCGCCGGCGCCACCGAGGTCATCGTGTCCTCCGCCCGGCGCTTTGCCATCCTGCACGAACTGCGCGAGGAGCCCGAATGGGACCTCGGCTCGCTGGTCGGCAAGATGTCGCCGGTCGATCTGGTGCTGGTCGAAGGCTATAAGCGCGACGCCTTCCCCAAGCTCGAGGTCCACCGCGCGGCCAACGGCAAGCCGCTGATCCATCCTGAGGACCCGCATATCATCGCCATCGCCGCCGATGTGGCGCTGCCTGCCGCCACGGTGCCGGTGATCGATCTCAACGATGTCGAGGCGATCGCAGATCTGCTGCAAAAGCATGCGGTGCCAATCGACGCCGCCGACGCAACCGCGAGATCGTAGAATATGATGCGGTACGCAGTAAGTTTCCGTTCGTTCCCGCACTCGGGTCCAGCCTGCGGCTGGCCCGAGTACAGGCTCCAGCGGGGACCCAGGACATTTTTCGCCGACTTGGCAGTTGGTGCTCTGGATTCCCGCTTTCGCGGGAATGAACGGAGTTTGGTGCACCGGCAGGGCAATACCTGATGGCGCAGCTCAGCGACGATTGCTTCGCCTTTTCCGGTCCGCTGCTCCGGCTCGACGCCATGGAGCAGATGATCGGCGAGCGCGTCGTGCCCGTCGCCGAGACCGAGCGTGTGCCGCTGCGGGCGGCGCGCTTGCGCGTCACCGCGCGCGACGTGATGGCGCCGGTCGATTTGCCGCCGTTCGATAATTCGGCGGTCGACGGCTACGCCGTGCGCCATGCCGATCTTGCCGGCACGGGCGAGACGCGGCTTGCGGTGAGCGGCCGGCTGATGGCGGGCGCCACCGCCGAGCTGGCGCTCGGTCGTGGCGAGGCCATCCGCATCTTCACCGGCGCGGCGATGCCAACCGGCGCCGACACGGTGTTCATGCAGGAGGACGTGACGCTTGACGGCGATGCGGTCGTGGTGCCGCCCGGTCTCAAGCGCGGCGCCAACCGGCGGCTCGCGGGAGAGGACGTGCCGCAGGGCGCGGTTGTGCTGCCCGCCGGCACGGTGCTCGACGCGCAGCATGTCGCGCTGCTGGCGGCGCTCGGCATCACCGACGTCGAGGTGCGGCGGCGGCTCAAGGTCGCGATCTTCTCCACCGGCGACGAGGTGGTCGAGCCGGGCGCCGCGCGCGCGGGTGCCGCGATCTACGACGCCAACCGTTATCTGCTGGCCGAATTGCTCGGCCGCCTGGGCGCCGCGGTGACCGATCTCGGCATCCTGCGCGACGAGCCGGAGGCGCTGGCGCGGGCGCTGCAAGGCGCCGCTGCCGAGCACGACCTGGTCGTCACGTCCGGCGGCGTTTCCACCGGTGAGGCCGATCATGTGCGCAGCGCGGTCGAGCGCGTCGGCAGCCTGGTGTTCTGGCGCGTTGCCATCAAGCCGGGGCGGCCGGTGGCCATGGGCGTGATCCGTAACGGCAACGGCCACAGCTCCGCCTTCGTCGGACTGCCGGGCAATCCGGTGGCGGTGTTCGTAACCTTCGTGCGCGTGGTGAAGCCGCTATTGCGCCGGCTCGCCGGCGCGCTGCCGCAGGCGCTGGTGGCCCTGCCGGTGCGCGCGGGCTTTGCCTATAAGAAGAAGAAGGATCGGCGCGAATATGTGCGGGTCGCCCTGCGCCGCGCCGCCGATGGCGAGATCGAGGCGATCAAGCATCCGCAGGACGGCGCCGGCATCCTGACCTCGCTGACCGAGACCGACGGCTTGTTGGAATTTCCGGAAGACGTCACCGCGATCGAGCCCGGCACCCGCATGGGCTTCCTATCGTACGCGACGTTGATGGGCTGATGCCTGTCCCGGACGCAGCGCGGCATGCAATGCTGCGCTGCTGACCCCGCGACCGTTACAAAGCCAGCCTCGCGAAGGCCCCCGGCTCTGCGGCGCGCCACTTCGTGCGGCGTCGCATTGGGGGCAGGCCTTCGTTACGCCCCCAGCCTTACATATTGTGTGCTGTAGGCGGTGGCGGAGTTTTCCTGGACGTTGCCGAGCACCACGCCGCCGATGATGGCGAGAATGATGGCCGCGGCGCAGGCGATGAGAAATGCGCGCATGGTCGTTGCTCCCTCTCCCAGACCCATAGCTTATAACTATAAATAGGAAGACGGAGCGCCGCTGGTCAAGAATCAAAGCAAGAAAGCTCAGGCCCCGGCATGTTGCAGCGCAATGCGCTCCGCCCGCTTGGCGTCCTCCGGGGTATTGACGTTGAAGAAGGGGTCGAGCGGCTCGGCCGGCCAGTCGGCGATGGCGACGCCATGGCGCGCCGTCCAGGCTTCTATCTTGCGCATGTCCTCCTCGACCAGCGCCTTGCGCAGGTCCGCGCGCAAGGCCAGCGGCCACAGGCCGATCACAGGCTGGCGCCATTCGCCGGAACGCGCGCAGGCAAGCGGCACGCCGGCACCCATCTTGCGACGCGCCTGGTGCAGCTTTTCCACCAGGTCGTCGGGCAGGAAGGGACAGTCGCCCGGCACGCTGACGATCCATTCGACGCCGTTGTCCTGCGCCGCCAGCCAGTCGAGGCCGGCGAGGATGCCGGCAAGCGGGCCTGGATGGCCGGGCACATTGTCGGGCACCACGGGGCAGCCGGTTTCGGCGAAGCGGGCCGGATCGCCATTGGCGTTGATGATGATGCCGGTGCATTGCGCCGACAGCACGGCCAGCACGCGGTCGAGGATGGTGATGCCGCCGATCTCGATCAGCGCCTTGTCGCCGCCGCCCATGCGGCGCGCGAGACCGCCGGCAAGCACCAGGCCGAGGGTGGGGGGAGTTGGAATTTCCGCCATCGCCACGGGCTCTCTTCACCTCCCCCTGGAGGGGGGAGGTCGATCGCGCGAAGCGCGATCAGATGGGGGTGGCTCCTGGAAAAAAAGATCACCCCACCCCGGCCGCCTGCGCTGCGCTTCGGCGGCCGACCCTCCCCCTCCAGGGGAGGGTAAAGCGGGGCGCGTTGCGCGCGCGAGATTACTCATCACCTACCGCGGCCAATGCTTCGTCATTCCGGGTTCCGGCCTGCGGCCGGCCCCGGAATGACAGGTTGATTTCACTCATCGTGCACCGCAGCCTTGCGCCGGTGCTTCGAACTTTCTTCCTCGACAAAGCTGAGGTCCTGGTCGAAGACGATGCGCTCCTCGCCGGCGAGTGCGACGAAGCGCTTGCCGCGCGCGCGCCCGATCAGCGTGAGATTGGCCTTGCGCGCGAGCTCCACGCCCCAGGCGGTGAAGCCCGAGCGCGAGATCAGGATCGGGATGCCCATGCGCACCGTCTTGATCACCATCTCCGAGGTCAGCCGGCCGGTGGTGTAGAAAATCTTGTCGGCCGCCGTCACCTTCTCCTTGAACATCCAGCCGGCGATCTTGTCGACGGCGTTGTGGCGGCCGACATCCTCCATATAGACCAGCGGGCGATCCTCCTGCGCCAGCACGCAGCCATGGATGGCGCCCGCTTCGAGATAAAGCGACGGCGTGGTGTTGATCTTTTGCGTCAGCGCGTAGAGCCATGACGTGCGCAACTGCGCCTGCGGCAGCGACACGTCCTCCAGCGCCTCCATCAGGTCGCCGAACACGGTGCCCTGCGCGCAGCCGGAGGTCTGCACCTTCTTCTTCAGCTTCTTCTCGTAATTGGTCTTGCGCTTGGTGCGCACCACCACGACGGAGAGCTCCTCGTCGTAATCGACGCCGGTGACCTCGTCGTCGGGCAGCAGCATGTTCTGGTTGAGCAGATAGCCGACCGCCAGATAGTCGGGATAGTCGTTAATGGTCATGGCGGTGACGATCTCCTGCGCATTGAGGAAGATCGTCAGCGCGCGCTCGACCGTGACCGAGGTGGTCACGCGCGTGCCGGTCTGGTCGATGCCCTCGACGCGCTCGGTCAGCCGCGGGTCGGCGGGGTCGGGGCGGATGATGTAGTCGTCGCGCTCTTGGCTCATGATTCGATTATAGCAGACAATTTGCCGTCGTTTGAAACTTGCCCACTTAGGTGGGCAGCGCAGGTGGCTTTGTCCACGGCGGCCAGGGTTAAATCGCCGCCCCGGTTCCAAACGCTGCATCGCCGACATAAGATGCGGCGGAAACAATGAGCCGGAGCAAGGCTCGCCAGTCCCCGAGGAGAACGCCCGTCATGCTTGCCGCCACCAAAGACCTCATGCTGCCGACCACCATCACCGGCTCGCTGCCGCGGCCGAGCTGGTACACGGAAAACCTCGGCCGGCGCAGCTTCCTCGAGGCCATGGTGAACAACCAATTCCGCGAGCAATATGTCGACGCCGTCTCGGTCTATCTGCACGAGCAGGAGCTCGCCGGGCTCGACATCGTCACCGACGGCGACGCGCATTTCGACAGCGACGTCGGCGGCCAGAGCTGGACCAATTATCCGCCGCGCCACATGGGCGGCTTCGACAAGGACCCGCAGCCGACGCCGGCCGGCAAGGGCGGCATCGCCTTTCCGCCCGGCCACATCCTGCATGACTATCTCGAATCGCGGGTGATGCCCGGCATCGCCGGGCCGGTGACGCCTGGCGACCTGCAATACGCCGCCATGTGGAAGGTGGCGCAGCGCATGACAAAGAAGCCGGTCAAGTTCGGCACCATCGGGCCGGAGCTGGTCGCCTTCGCGGTGCAGGACAAATATTACAAGACCGTCAAGGACCGCATCCTGGCGATCAGCGACGCGCTGAACGCGGAGCTGACCAGCCTGGCCGACGCCGGCTGCCCGGTGATCCAGTTCGAGGAGCCGCAGATCCACATGCTGGCGGCGCGCGGCCTGGTCGACGACGAGATCAATCCGAATTTCAGCGTCGACGTGTTCAACCGCACGGTGAAGGGCCTGCGCGGCAAGACCGAGGTGTGGTGCCATACCTGCTGGGGCAACCCTTCGCAGCAGCGCATGTTCAAGGACGTGATGAGCTACAAGCCGGCGCTGGAGGCGCTCGATAAGGTCGACGCCGACGTCATCACCTTCGAGTCGGTGAGCGCGCATGGCATGGACCTGGAAGCCTTCGGCAAGATGATCTCGTCCGACAAGAAAATCTGCATCGGCGTCATCGACCACCACTCGCTGCAGGTCGAGCGCCCGGACGAGATTGCCGACCACATCCGCCGCGCGCTCAAGCACATTCCGGCCGAGCGGCTGGTGATCTCCTCCGACTGCGGCATGGGGCGCGAGGGCATGAGCCGCCGCCACGCCTACTACAAGATCGTGTCGCTGGTGCTCGGCACCAACATGGTGCGCAAGGAGCTCGGCCTGCCGCAGGCCGAGGTGCTCGCCGCCGATCCCCGCTATTCGCTGGTGGTGACGGGGAAATAAGCCGCGCATATTTCGAAGCTGTCGTCCCGGCTCGCGCGCGCTCCGCGCGCTTGACCGGGAGACGACAGCTAACGCTCACCACCCCGGCAGGAATGCCGCGCCGCCGCTTTCCGGATCGGTGAGCCGCTCGACCGGCGCGCGGTAAAGCGCTTCCAGGCGTTCGCGCGCGAGCACCGATGCGACCGGACCTTCGGCCAGCGCGCTGCCGTCGCGCAGCAAAAAGGCGCGGTGCGCCGCGCGCAGCGCATGATTGGGATCATGCGTGGTGAACAGCACGCCGTGGCCGGAGGCGGCCAGCGTCTTGATCTCGCGCATGACCTTGCCCTGGTTGCCGAAGTCGAGACTGGCGGTCGGCTCGTCGAGCACGATGAAGCGCGGCTCCTGCGCCAGTGCGCGCGCGAGCAGCACCAGTTGCCGTTCGCCGCCGGAAATCTCGGTATAGGGCCGCGTCTTCAGCCCCGCGATGCCGAAGCGTTCGAGCGCCGCCTCGGCCACGGCGCGGTCATGCGCGCTCGGGCGGCTGAACAGGTTGCCGTGCGCCGCGCGCCCCATCAGCACCACCGTTTCGACGGTGAAGGCGAAGGTGCCGACATGCACCTGCGGCACATAGGCGATGACGCGCGCGCGTTCGCCGATTCGATAAGCCTCGAGCGGCTTGTCGTCGAGGCGCACCTCGCCGGCTTTCGGCTTGATGAGGCCGAGCAGCGTCTTGAGCAAAGTGGTCTTGCCGCCGCCGTTCGGCCCGAGCAGCGCCAGCACCTCGCCGGTCGCCAGCACGACATCGAGCCCGCTGCCGACCGTGTGGCCGGGATAGCCGATGGTGAGGGCGTGGCCCGACAGGATCACGACCAGTTCCTCTGCATATGCGCCAGGAGCCAGATGAAGAACGGCGTGCCGATTACCGCGGTCAGGATGCCGAGCGGGATTTCCACTTCGGCCAGCGTGCGCGCCAGCGTGTCGATCAGCAGCAGATAGCCGCCGCCGAGGATCGCCGCGGCGGGCAGCAGCTTCGCGAAATCCGGTCCGACCAGCGAGCGGGCCAGATGCGGCACCACCAGGCCGACCCAGCCGATGATGCCGGCAGTGGCCACGCTCGCCGAGGTGGTCAGGGTGGCCGCGGCGATGATGACGATGCGCAGCGGTCCGGTGGCGACGCCGAGCGCGCGCGCCTCTTCCTCCGGCAGCGACATCACGTTCATGCGCCAGCGCAGGGCGATCAGCACCGCGCTGCCGAGCGCCACCGGCCCGAACAGCGGCAGCAGGTCGGAGACGTTGGTGGCGGCGAGGCTGCCGAGCAGCCAGAAGGTCATGGCGGGCAGTTGGTTGTACGGGTCGGCGAGATATTTCAACAGGCCGACGCCGGCGCCGAGCAGCGCGCCCACCACCACGCCGGTCAACACCAGTACCAGGATCGGATCGCGCGCGCGGACGAGCGAGCCGATGATGTAGACCGCGGTAACGGCGATCAGGCCGCCGATGAAGGCGAAGGCCTGGATGGCAACGACGCCGAGCGAGAAGAAGATGCCGATGACGGCGCCGAGCGCGGCGCCGGAGGAGGCGCCAAGGATGTCGGGCGAGACCAGCGGATTGCGGAACAGGCCCTGGAAGGCCGTGCCGGCGACCGCCAGCGCCGCGCCCACCATCACCGCGGCGAGCACGCGCGGCCCGCGCACGTCGAGCACGACGCTCGTCACCGCCGTCGGTACGTGTGCCGCGCCGCCGGTCGCCTTGGCGACAAGCACCGCGCCGAGATCGGCGAGCGAAACCGGATAGCGCCCCACCGTGAAGGCGACGAGCAGCCCCGCGATCAGCACGGCGATGGCGATGGCCAAGCCGGGCAGGGCGGAGCGGGTCATGGCGTTTCACCAAACAGGGTGTCATCATCCGCGAAAGCGGATGATCCAGTAGCCCCAGGGCGTGCGGCGTGCACCGAGAGCGTCCTTATTATATCTACATCCTTGCCAGCAAGATCGGCGTGACGCTCTATGTCGGCGTTACCAACGACTTGATCCGGCGGGTCTATGAGCATCGCGGAAAGCTCGCGCAAGGTTTCACGAAGAAATACGGCGTCGCTCGGCTAGTCTACTACGAACAACATACAGATATCGAGGCAGCCATTCAGCGCGAGAAGCGACTAAAGAAATGGAATCGCGCATGGAAGATTCAGTTGATTGAAACGGACAATCCGAATTGGATAGATTTGTATCCGAGCATTGCGAGGCCGTAACCTCTGACTGTCATGCCCGCGCAAGCGGGCATCCAGTAATCCCGGCCTTGCGCAAGCGCGCTGCCTTTCACTGCCCCTTGTGGTTACTGGGTCCCCGCTTTCGCGGGGACGACAGCCAATATTGTTGAAAACATTTAAGCCCTCCCCGCCAGCACCTGCGCGATCTGCGCGTCAGTGGGTGTGCGGTGATAGAAGCGCGTGTAAAAATCGCGCGTGAGCTTGGTCATGTCTTCCGCAAAGCGCGCCGGATAGAGAATCTTGGCGAGCCACCACAGGCCGATCAGCCGGTTCACCGAGGGCGGGAAATCGACCCAGCCGAACGGCAGCTTCGGCGACAGATGCACGCGCTTGTTTTTCACCGCATCGACCGCGGCCCAGGCCGGATCGTCATAGACCGACGCGGCGAAATCGCGGTCGATGGTGACGATGATCTCAGGGTTCCACAGCAGCACCTGCTCGATCGACACGTTGGCGAGGCCGCCATGCGTGCCGCCGGCGACGTTGCGCGCCAGCAGTTCGATGGTTTCGACATTGATCGAGCCGCCGAGGCCGGTGACCAGCCCGCGCGGGCCGCGCGCGTAATAGACGCGCGGCCGCTTGGCCTGCGGGAGATCCGCGATGCGGCCGGTAATCGTCTTCAAACTGTCGTCGGCATAATGCGCGAGCGTCGCGGCATCGTCCGGCCGGTGCACCAGGGCGCCGAGCTTGCGGTAGGTGTCGGCGATGGCGTCGAAGCGGCCGTCGAGCAGCGCGTAGGGGATGCCGGTCTGCGCCTGCACGCGCTCGGCCAGCGAGACGAAGGTGGCGCGCGTCGAGCCGACATCGAGGATGAGGTCGGGCTTGAGCGCCAGCACCACTTCGAGATTGGCGGTGTTGCCGCGGCCGGTGAGGCGGCCGACCTCCGGCCGCGCGCACACGTCCGGCAGCAGATAGGCGCACTCGTCCGGCCGGTTGGCGCGTGGCCAGCCGATGAGCAGGTCGGGCGCCAGCGTATAGAGCAGGATGGCGGCCGGCGGGCCGGCGGGGAACACGCGCGTCACCCTGGCGGGGATCGGTAGCGCGCGGCCTGTCGCGTCGGTGACACCCGCCGCGCGCGCGAAGCGCGGCGCCAGCAGGGCGGCGGTGCTCGCCAGGAATGTCCGTCGCGTCGGGGTCATACGGCGCTCTTATGTTTTCGGCGCAAAACCGTGCCGGGCCAAAATATCCTGGCCTGTTGCCGACACGATATATTGCGCGAAGGCCTGTGCTTCCGCCGAAGCACCTTTCATGATGGTCAGCCCATAATCGGCGGCGACCGCCAGCTCCGCGGGCAGCGTAACACATTTCTGCCCCGGATATTGCGCCAGCGCGGCGAGCGCATTGGTGCGATAGGTGAGGAAGATGTCGGCGCGGCCCTCTGCAATATGCCAGCCATAAAGGCTGCGCCCGCCCGGCGGCGCTGCGCTGCCTTCGCCGCCGGTGAGCTTCAGCGCTTTGCATTCCAGCGCGCTGCGCGCGCCCGGCCGCAGGGCCTCCGCCTTGTCGAACATCGCGAAGGCATAGTCGCCGGACGGGTCGGCGCCCGGCGTCGAGGTCGCGAGCCTCACCCGCGGATCCAGCAACGTCGCGAGCAACGACGCGCTGTCGACCTCGAGGCCGGGCCTGACCAGTGCGCATAATGTGTTGCGGGCAAAGCGGATGACCGGGCCGCTTTTGCCCGCGTCCTGCAAGGCGCGCGGATGCGTCATGTTGGCCGAGGCGAAGATGTCCGCCGGCGCGCCGCCAGCGATCTCGTCCTTGAGCAGGCCGGAGGGAGCGAATCTCGCTTCGACCTTGCCGCCGCTCGCCGCTTCGTAGGCTCTTGCCACTTCACTCAGCGCATCTTTCAAACTGCCGGCGGCGTAGAGGCGGATGGGGACGCTCATCGTTGGCGCCCTCGATGCGGGATCGCGAACGCGTCGCTGCGCGCGGCGCCTTCCCTGTCCGCGCGCGCGGGGAGAGGGTAGGGGTGAGGGAGCCATTCCAATCGGTCGAGCGCCGGCAATTGCCCCTCACCCGACCATCGCGCGCGAAACGCGCGGTGGTCGACCTCTCCCCGCAAGCGGGGAGAGGTGAAGAAGATCACGCGTTCGGATTATTGGCATCCGGATAGAACAGCTCCTGGCCGTCGACTTTGTAGTTCTTGATCACGGTCTGGCCTTCCGGCGAGATGAGATAGTTGATGAATTCCTTGCCGAGATCGACCTTCACGTGCGGACAGCGCTTCGGGTTCACCAGGAACACGCCGTACTGGTTGAACAGGCGCGGATCGCCTTGCACCTCGATCACCAGGTTCTGCTTGTTCTTGAAGTGGATCCAGGTGGCGCGGTCGGTCAGCGTGTAGGCGTTCGAAGCCGCCGCGGTGTTGAGCGTCGCGCCCATGCCCTGGCCGATGGCCTTATACCAGGGGCCCTTCTGCTTCGCGATGTCGATGCCTGACGCCTTCCAGATCCTGAGCTCGGCCTTGTTGGTGCCGGAGTTGTCACCGCGCGAGATGAAGTCGGCCTTCTTGTTCATGAGGGTGGTCATCGCCTTGCCGACGTCCTTCATGCCTTTGATGCCGGCGGGATCGCTCTTGGGGCCGACTACGACGAAGTCGTTGTACATCACCGGGTGGCGCTTCACGCCATAGCCTTCCTTGATGAATTTCTCTTCCGCCGCCTTGGCGTGCACGAACAGGACATCGGCGTCGCAGCGACGGCCGGTGTCGAGCGCCTTGCCGGTGCCCTGCGCCACCACCTTCACGGTGATGCCGGTCTTCGCCTTGAATTTCGGCAGCAGGTAATCGAACAGGCCGGAATCGCGTGTCGAGGTGGTCGAGGCGACGATAATGGATTTGTCCTGTGCCTGCGCGACGGGCGCTGCGAAGAGCGCGGCGCCGAGCACGGCGGCGGCGATAAGTGTGTGGCGATTGAACATGAAATCCTCCTCCTTTGTGTTTTCGTAGCTTTGTCCGGTCGTCCCTTGTTCTCCGCTGTCGTCTCCGTCTCCGCTTTCGCGGGGACAAGCTCCAGCGGGGACCCAGTAACCCCAGTATTTCCGCATCATCCCGGCCGGGGTTACTGGGTCCCGGCTCGCGCGCGTTTTGCGCGCTTGGCCGGGATGACAGCCGAGCGATTTCTCACACCAGCAAATCTCCGGCGATGAACTTGCGCGCCTCATCGCTCCTTGGCGCGGCGAAGAAGTCCGCCGCCGCCCCGTTCTCGATCAGGCGGCCGCGATGCAGCAGAACGACTTCGCCGCCGATGCGCTTGGCCTGACCGAGATCGTGCGTCGACATCACCACCTTGACGCCGCGCGCGGTGATGGTGCGCACGATATCCTCGATGCCCTTGGTGGCGGCGGGATCGAGGCTGGCGGTCGGCTCATCGAGCAACAGCAGCGCCGGATCGCGCGCGAGCGCGCGCGCCAGCGCCAGGCGCTGCTGCTCGCCGCCGGAGAGCCGCCGTGCCGGCCGCGTCTCCAGACCGGTGAGGCCGACATCGGCCATGAGTTCGGTGACGCGCTGCTCGCGCCGCGCGCGCGGGACCTTCGCCGCCGCCAGCGCATAGCGGATATTGCCGGCGGTGCTGCGCCGGAGCATGGCCGGGCGCTGGAACATGATGGAGCGCCGGGTCGGCGGCGAGGCTTCGCGCCCGCCCCAGGTGACCAACCCGCTCGTCGGGCGGACGAGGCCCATGACCACGCGCAGCAGCGTGGTCTTGCCGGCGCCATTGGGTCCGATCAGCACGGTTGGCGCGCCGGCTTCGATATTGAGCGTGAGCCTGTCGAGGATGGCGATCTGGCCGGCGAGGATCCGCACGTCCACGAGTCTCACCGGCAGGTCGAGGGCGGGGGTGCGCATGCTCATCCCGCGTAGCGCTCGCCGGCGCGGCGAGCGCCCCAGGCCAGCGCGTTGACGATGATGACGATGGAGATCAGCACCATGCCGAGGCCGATGGCGAGCGGCAGATCGCCTTTGGAGGTCTCCAGCGCGATCGCCGTGGTCATGGTGCGGGTGTAGCCATCGATATTGCCGCCGACGATGAGGATCGAGCCGACCTCGGCCGCCGCGCGGCCGAAGCCGGCGAGCAGGGCGGTGACCAGGCTGAAACGGGCGTCCCAGACCAGAGTGGCGACGCGCCCGAGCGGCCCGATATTCATGGCCGCCAGCTCGTCGCGGTATTCGGCCCACAGGTCCTCGATGGTCTGGCGGGTGAGCGCGGCGATGATCGGCGCGACCAGGACGGTCTGGGCGATGATCATGGCCTTGACCGTGAACAGCAGGCCGAAATCGCCGAGCGGCCCGGAACGGGAGAGCAGGAGATAGATCGCCAGGCCCACCACCACCGGCGGCAGGCCCATCAGCGCGTTGACCACGACGATCACGCTCTCGCGGCCGGGAAAACGGGTGAGCGCCAGCAAGGCGCCGGTCGGCACCCCGATAAGGGCGGCGACCAGCACCGCGCTGATGCTCATGAAGAGCGACAATTGGACGATGGCGTACAGCGCCGGGTCGCCGGAAAGCACCAGCTGGAGCGCCGACGTGTCCCCCGACATCCAGGTTCCCCCATGTTTGCAGTTACGGCGGCTATGGCCCTGAAATCCATACCGGATTGTCATTAAGTGCACTAGATACACCAATGGTCAATAACGAAACAGGAGCAAAAATATGCAGGTTATTTGACCGCTCGGGCTCCGCCCCAGCCGGGTTGTCTCGCCAACGGCCCTGGCTATAGTGCCTGCCCGCGCGGGCCTTGCGCCGCCGGGAGGGCCGGCGCAAAGAGTTGATCAGGCGACGGCTTTTGCGGAGGGGTGGCCGAGTGGCTGAAGGCGCACGCTTGGAAAGCGTGTATACGGGAAACCGTATCGAGGGTTCGAATCCCTCTCCCTCCGCCACTCTATAGACCGACGAAGTCCGAGGACGTCCGCAAGTCTCGAATAAGTCAAGCTATATCAGGGATATTTCGTCCAGCGACGTCCTGGGTCGTCCGTCCAAGTCCAGAGCGAGTGGGGGTATAGACGGGGGTACGCGGCCGACCTATATGGGGTACATACGACCACCAACCGTTTCAGGCGCCCCAGTTGCCCCGCGACCAGCTCTCCGAACTCCAAGTCCGGCGCGCAAAGCCCGGCAAGAAGCCGCGAAAGATGTTCGACGGCGGCGGCCTCTACCTGCTCGTTCACCCAAACGGCTCGCGCTACTGGCGCCTCAAGTACCGCCACGCCGGCAAGGAGCGACTGCTCGCGCTCGGCGTCTATCCGCAAGTGAGCCTCGCGGAGGCGCGCGAGCAAGCTGCGGAAGCAAGACGCCTCGTCTCTACCGGCGTCGACGCCGTCCATCACCGCCGCAGGCGCCGCGCTTCCAGCGCGACCGAGTCCGCGCAGACCTTCAAGGCGCTGGCCGAAGAGTGGATCGCCACGAGAGAGGGCGTCTGGTCCCCGAGCTACGCCTTGGGTGTGCGGTCCGCGCTGGCGGCGAACCTGTATCCGCATATCGGCGCGGTGCCGGTGCGACAGATCACCGTGCCCGTCATGCGCGAAGCGCTGCTGCCGATGGAGCGGCGCGGCACGCTGGTCGCTCTGGCGAAGACAAGAATGTGGGCGAGCGGCGTCTTCCGCTACGCCATCGCCACTGGGCGCGCCGAGCAGGACCCGGCGGCGCCGCTGCGAGGCACGTTCAAGGCGCACAAGCCGAAGAACTTCCCCGCGCTGACCAAGGCGGACGAGCTCGGCGCGCTCATGGCGACGATCGAGACCTATGACGGCAGCGCCGTGACCCGCGCCGCGCTGAAGCTGCTGGCGCTCACCTTCGTGCGAACGGCCGAGCTACGCGGCGCAGAGTGGTCGGAGATCGACCTGGAGAAGGCGACCTGGACCATCCCGGCCGAGCGCATGAAGATGCGCGCGCCTCACATGGTGCCGCTGTCGCGCCAAGCCATCGAGGTGCTGGAGGAGCTGAAGCTGCTCACCGGCCGGTCGAGATACGTTTTCCCGAACGAGCGGCGGCCGCAGCAGCCGATGTCGGAGAACACCGTCCTATACGCGCTGTACCGGCTCGGCTATCACGGCCGCGCCACCGGTCACGGCTTCCGCGCTTCAGCCTCGACGCTCCTCAACGAGCTGGGCTTCGACGCCGACGTCGTCGAGCGGCAGCTCGCTCACCAGGAGCGCGACAAGGTGCGGGCTGCTTACCACCGGGCGGAGTACCTCGAGGAGCGGCGAGCGATGATGCAGCGGTGGGCGGACTACCTGGGTGAGCTAACTTCAAAAGCCACAGTTGGGCTGAAAGGGTAAAGCAGCCGCAATTGGTTATTCGCTTGTGTGCAGCCGCGTGTCGACTTTGTCGCTAGGATTTCATCCTGGCATTTAGAAACGATGACGCTCTTTGCCCTCGAAGAGGCTGAATCTGTTCTGAAATCAGGTTTACTTTTCAAAAATAATTGTAGTGATGGCCTCGCGTTGACTTATTTTCTGACTGTGCGTTGAAGGACTGAGGCGCAGGTGGTCTACCGCGCTTCTACAGTTGGCAGGTGATCTTCGTGTCTATGATGATGGCTACACGGAATCGCGGAGACATACCGATGGACGTCGGTAAAGATGCTGGCGCCCACTGGCAAATCAAGGCCAAACGGATGCGGTCTATGTCTTCCTCGTCCTCATCTATCTCCCGAACAGGCGCTTCACCGGCTAATCCAGCTCCAGGGGCTCCCCCCTCGGAAAATCGATCGTCGGCTACCACGTTCAGGCGGCGATATCCGCGCTGGATTACGTTGGAAGATGCAGTCCAGCACATTGCCCATGTGGACCGTTGCGATACCTATGAAGCCAAACGCCGCTTGCGGGAAGGGATCGCCTCTGGAGCCATTACAGCGGTTTGGGAAGATGACCCGCAGGACCTTGTCTACGGTGGAGATCACTGGACCACCGTATCGATTAGAATTCGACCAGGGCGGGTTAGTGCTCCTTGAGCATAGCGCTAGGCATCCACCTGATTTGCATTCAAGCCACTGGCCGAAGGCTTTTCGGTGGCGGCGCCTATTGGTCGCCCGCAGCTCGATCAATATTGGGTGGCCGCCGGAACCGCGCAAATGGGCGGGTCAACGGACAGCCAATTTAAGCGGCGCCAGAGAAAGGAGTGCGGCAATCGCCACCATACGGCGTGTGGCAGAAGATGCCTATGCGAAGCTGGGTCCGCTGAATTTGTTAGAGGCAGAAACAGAAATCCGTCGGCGGTTGTCCAACGCTTCTCGGAGGCATATCCGGCAAGTGCTTAATGAACCGCAATTTTGCAATCTCCGTAGGCGGGCGGGACGACCGACGAGCAAATAATTTGCCGGCAAGATTCGGCAAGAATTTCGGCAAATTTTGCTGAGGGCCTATGTCTCGGCGCGGGTCAAACCGCTTTGCCGAGACTGCCTTGCCTAGTCACCGAAATCAGCGCGCATCAGCCGGAGACACACCGCTCGACGAAAGCCGAGCGGATCTGAAACTGCTGCGCCTGCCCGACGTCCTCGCGATCGTCCCCTTGTCGCGCTCCACGTTTCTAGCGGGAGTGCGGGATGGCCTGTACCCGCGTCCAGTTCGGATTGGACCAAGAGCGGTTGCATGGCGCCTTCGAGATGTTGCGCGGCTGGTTGAGCATGGCGTCGGCGAACCGGAAAACGATCCGAGTTCAACGGAAAAAAGGAGATCACGTGTCTAATCGTGCAAAAGGACAAGATGTTTTCGCCAATATCGACGCCCTCAGGCTCTCGCCGGCTGACGCTGCCGGCGGCATGCACGAGGTTCTGACGCACGTGCCGCTCCAGCGGCCTGGGCGCCAGGAATTCTTCCGCGCGCATCCCGATCCGGACTGGCACCTCGCGACCAGCATCCTCTTCGACGAGGAGAACTTCGGCCGGGACGCTTACATCGTCGTGCCGGAAATGCGCGGCGAGCTGCTTGGCGACGCCCGCCCGGTTCTGCTCTCCTCGGTGATCACCCGGCAAGGTGTGTTTAAGTTTTGGCCGCTGAAGCTGCCGATCGACGACGGCCGGCCTAGCCCCTGGTACGAGTCGGCGCGCGAAGCTCTCGAGCGGTCCAAGACGCACTGGACCTGCTTGAAACCGGACCTTGCGCTCGGCGCCTATCGGGTCCTGCAGGCCGTCGGCGAGATCCCCGACCCGGTGTGGCCGGACCGACCGGTCAACGAGCTCCTCGAGCTGGCCTTCCGCGACCGCCTGATCGACAGCGTTGATCATCCGTTCGTCCGCCGGCTGCGCGGCGCTGCGTGATGTCGCCGGTGAGGATGCACAACACCACTTGCGACGGCGACCTTCGGGCCGCCGTCCCCTTCCGCGCTGCCTGGTGCGCCGACTTCGAGTTCAACGGCGGGGCGGGCGAGCGCCCCGTGCCGGTCTGCATGGTGGCGCGCGAGCTGTTCACCGGTCGGCTCATCCGCGTCTGGCGCGACGACCTCTTGGGTCTGAACCGCGCTCCCTTCGACACGGGCGCCGGCACCGTGGTGATCGCCTACGCCGCGCAGGCCGAGATGGCCTGCTTCCTCACCCTCGGCTGGCTGCTGCCGGTGAACGTGCTGGACCTGTTCGCCGAGCACCGCGTTGCCACCAACGGGCTGCTCCTCCCTTGTGGAAACGGCCTCCTAGGCGCGCTCGCCATCCGCGGGCTTGCGCACATCGATGCCGGTGAGAAGGACGAGATGCGCCGGCTCATCATGGACCAGGACCAGTGGAGCGACGCGCAGCAGCAAGCGATCCTTGCCTACTGCGAGACCGACGTGGACGGCCTGATCGCCCTGCTCCCGCGGATGGCGCCAAGCATCGACTGGCCGCGCGCTCTGCTGCGCGGTCGCTACACCAAGGCGGTGGCGCAGATGGAGCACGCCGGCGTACCCGTCGACGCGGCCTTGCACAGGCAACTGACCGCCAGCTGGGATCCGCTCAAGCTGGAGCTGGTGCGTGAGGTCGACGCCGAGTTTGGCGTCTACGATGGCACCACCTTCAAGGCGGGGCGATTTGCTGAATGGGTAAGCACCAGGGGCATTCCCTGGCCGCGCCTTGCCTCCGGCACCCTCGCGCTCGATGACGACACGTTCAAGGCCCAGGCGCTTAGGTATCCCGCCATCCAGCCGCTCCGCGAACTGCGCAGTACGATGGGCAAGCTCCGGCTCACCGGCATGGCAGTTGGCGCCGATGGCCGCAACCGCTTCTCGATCTGGCCGTTCTCGGCGAAGACCGGGAGGAACCAGCCCTCCAACAACGAGTTGGTTTTCGGGCCGGCGAAGTGGATGCGCGGCTTGGTCAAGCCGCCGGAGCATTACGGCATCGCCTATGTCGATTGGCATGCGCAGGAGATCAGCATCGCCGCCGCGCTGTCTGGCGACGAGCGGATGATCGCCGCCTACCAGAGCCGTGATCCCTATCTCGGCTTTGCCAAGTTGGCGGGCTTGGCGCCTCGAGACGCCACCGCCGAGGAGCATCCCGTCGTCCGCAAGCGGGCCAAGGAGGTGATGATCGGCGTCGATTACGGTATGGGCGCGAACTCGCTGGCTGCGCGCCTCAGTGTCGCGCCCGTCGAGGCGCGCGAGCTCTTGCGCCTGCACCGGGCCACCTTCCCGCGCTTCTGGCGGTGGAGCGAGGATACGGTCCACGCAGCCATGCTCACCAACGAGATGGCCAGCGTGTTCGGCTGGAAGCTGCGCGTCGGCCGGGATCCTAACCCGCGCTCGCTCATGAATTTCCCGATGCAGGCCAACGGCGCCGAGATGATGAGGATCGCCGCCATCGCCGCCACAGAGGCCGGCATTGAGGTCTGCGCGCCGGTGCACGACGCCTTCTTGATCGCCGCGCCGCTCGACCGGCTCGACGAGTACGTCGCCGGGATGCGGGAGATCATGACGCGGGCCGGAAGCGTGGTGACCGGCGGCCTCGACATCCGCGCCGAGGCGAAAATCGTGCGCTGGCCCGACCGATACGCCCCCGATGAGGCGGCGCAGGTGATGTTCGACCGCGTGGTGCGGCTGCTGGAGCAGGTGGAGGCCGGTCATGAGTGACAGCCGAAGAGATGGACTGGCCTTCGCCGACCGTCGCGCCGCTACGATACCGCCTTCGCGCCAGTGCGACACCGGTTCATATTATAAAGAAGTCTTATACTTCTGTATCTCGTACAGAGATCGACGACGTCCGCGTCGTCGAGGTCGAGACAGGCGCGCTGGATGCCGCACGGCGCCGCCGCGCCGGTCGCTTCCTCAAGGGCCCGATCCCGCTCAACGACATAGCCTTGGCCGCGCGCTTACCCGGCGCCGCGCTGCCGGTCTTCCTCGCCGTTCACCACCAGGTCGCGCTCACGCGCCAGCCGCGGGTGCGCTTGCCGCGCGCGCTGATGGCCGAGCTCGACGTCAGCAAGGACGGCAAAGCGCGAGCGCTTCGCCATCTCGAAAGCGCCGGACTGGTGCGTGTCGAGCGCAACCGCGGCCGCCAGCCCGTCGTCACCCTGATCATCACCAAGAGCACCACAGAAAGAGCATGAAGATGACTGACGACAAAGAGCCGAAGCCCGAGACTAAACTTAACGAGCCGCCCGCCGATCCCGCGGTGGCAGCCCCGCCGGAGGAAAGCAGCGACGCGCTGTGGACTAACCGCGACTGGGCCGTCACCGAGTTCGGCTTGGAGTCGCGTTGCGTCATCAACGGTCGGCGGTTGCCCGGCGACTTCAGCAAGACCGACCTGCTGCGACAGCGGCAGGGCCAGCCTGGTATCGCCAACGCCGCGCTGCACCTCGCCGAGAAACAGTGGGTCAACGATCCCGACGCCCTGGTCGACGCGCTGGCGGCGGCCCTGGACATTCATCATCCGGCGCAGAAGGTCATCGACGTGGACGCCACGCGCGAGGAAGCGCGGCGAGTTTGGCATCGATCGCGCCGGTCACCTGGGGCCGGCGATCCCGACGATGTCAAATCGCATCCAACTCCGACCCCCTTTCGCGTCCAATGTTGACCCCTCCGATTGGGTCGAAGTGGGCTTATCCATGTAGTGCATAGGAGGGCCCCGCGGCCGACGCCGCGCGTTTCATCGCGCTGGCGGCGGCGGCCGTGGGAGGTGCCTGTGCACCCACATGGATAAGGCGATGTGTTGGGAGAGTTTGATCAGTTGCGGTTTTTGAATCGCCAACTGGTATTGCCGGTCTCGACGATGTCGCAATGGTGGGTCAACCGATCGAGCATAGCGGTTGTCATCTTGGCATCGCCGAACACCTGAGGCCAATCGGCGAAGGCCAGATTGGTCGTGATCAACAGTGACGTGTTTTCGTAGAGCTTGCTGATCAGGTGGAACAACAACTGTCCGCCGGACTGGCTGAACGGCAAATAGCCGAGTTCGTCGATGACGATGAGATCGTGGCGCAGCAGCTTCTCGGCCAGCCGGCCGCTGCGGCCCGCGGTCTTCTCTTGTTCGAGCTGATTGACCAGATCGACCAGATTGAAGAAGCGTCCCCTGGCGCGGGTACGGATGACTGCCGAGGCCACGGCGATGCATAGATGCGTCTTGCCGGTACCGGTGCCGCCGATAAAGATCGCATTGCGCTTGGCGTCGAGGAAGTTGCCGGCGGCGAGTTCGCGAACTTGCCCTTCGTCGACCGACGTATCGGCGAAGACGAACTTGTCCAGATCTTTGAGGACCGGGAACTTGGCGCCGCCGATGCGGTAGCTGATCGAACGAGCCTGTCGGTGCGTGCGCTCGGCCCGGATCAGGCTTGCGATGAGAGGATAGATCTCGTCGCGCCGAGCAAGACCTTTACCGGCAATTTCATCGAAGCTGGCGCGCATGCCGTAGAGCTTCAGTTCGCTCATGGCCTCCAGAATCTCGTGGCGTTCCATCAGGCGACCTTCCTTATGCTGTCGTAGCGGCCACAATCGGCCACGGGCTCGATCTTCAGACGAAGCGCATCGGGCGTGGTGATGCTGGGCGGCGTCACGGGCTGTCGCCGGCGCGCCAGCACGGTCAGGATCACATCTCCACTGGCGATGCCGGCCTCCAGCGCTTCGGCACAGGCGGCCGCGACGGCATCCAGCCCATGATCGAGCACGGCGCCCAACACTTTGACGAACTGGCGATCCCCGTCGGCGTGGCTCTTCAGCTTGGCGCGAACCTGGCTCAGCGCGGGCGGCAGAGCCCAATCCTTGAACGGGGCGCCGTTGCGCAAGGCGCCGGGTTTCTTCAACAGTACCGGCAGATAATGCCAGGGATCGTAGATGATCTGGTCGCGCCGGAAGTGGCGTGGATGATCGGCGACCACCTCATTGTCCAGCAGCACGACGATACGTTCGGCATGGGAGCGCACCAGCACCATACGGCCCGCGGCCCGCGCATCGACGCTGTAGCGATTATGATCGGCCATGATCAGGCATGTGGTGCTGGCCCGCACCGCCTTCTCAACGAACCCGTCAAAGGGCCCGCGCAGCTCCATCAGGCTCGCGCGTTCTTCCTGGAATACGTCCCAGATCGTGCGCTCTTTGAACTCCGGATGCGGGGTGCGCTTGGCATAGGCAATGCACTGATCTTCCAGCCACGCATTCAGCTCGGTGAGGCTCTTGACCCGCGGCTTGGGCCGAAAGAATTGATCGCGCAGATTGCCAACCTGGTTCTCGACCTGACCCTTCTCCCAGCCCGAGGCGGGCGTGCAGGCCACCGGCTCGATCAGGTGATGCGAGCACATCTGCAGAAAGCGGCGATTATACTGGCGCGCCTTGCCGACGAAGATGGCTTCGACCGCCGTCTTCATGTTGTCGTAGATGCCGCGCCGGCAGACCCCGCCATAGAACCGGAACGCCTTGTCATGGGCGTCGAACACCAGTTCCTGGGTCTCACGGAAGTAGACGCGCACGAACGGCATGCGGCTGTGCGATAGCTTCATGTGCGCCGCCTTGATCGTTAGCGGCAAACCCCGAAGCGTGATTGTCTCGTGGCTCCAGTCGAACTGGAAAGCTTCTCCAGGCGCGAAGCTCATCGGCACATAGGCCTTGGCCGGAACCCGTGCGCGCTCGTCGCGCCAAGCCCTGACGAACCGATGCACGCTGTCGTGGGCGCCGTCATAGCCGCGTCCGCGCAATTCCTCGAACACACGTTGCGTCGAGCGGCGCTCCCGCTTCGGCAGGATGCCTTCCTTCTCCAGGATCTCCGTCAGAACCTCGACCCAGTCGCCAAGCTTGGGCGAGGGCTGAACCCCGCGCTCGTACTTAAATTCGGTCCCGTGCCCGCGGATGACCTTGCGCACCGTCGCGCGCGACACTGACAGCGTGCGTACGATTTCTTTGATCGTCCGACCCTGCTCAAAATAGGCGCGCCGTATTTCGCCGATCTTGTCCACGCCAATCATCCCCATCAGCCCTTCCCGGCCGATCAAGGCCAAAAGGAAGGACGCTGACACAACACGTCACAGGGGGTCGGA
>CAVXFJ010000011.1:0-700237 GCA_963760995.1 uncultured Pseudomonadota bacterium
GCGCGTGCCGGTGCCGAGCAGGAACACCAGGCTCGGCTCCTGATAGGCATAGGTCGAGGCAAGCTGCGGATTGGCGCAATCGCTGCCTTTCACCGCCGTCTCCACCAGGGCGCTGGGGAACAAGGACGGCAGCGCCGGAAAGGTGATGCCGTAGACGGTGATGCCGATTGCCACCGAGGCCACCATGCCGCGCAATAGCGAGCGCTCGGCGCCGTCGACCTCGTAGAGCCGCCAGGCGAACAGGCCGAGGATCACCGCCGCAGCCGCCGTCGGCCAGGCGACCAGGCCGAGGTCGCGGTCGACGAGGAGGAAGGCGATCGGCACCAACAACGCGATGGCGCTGGGAAAGATGAACCAGCCGGCGGTGCCCCGCACCAGCCAGCGTTTCTCATAGAGGCCGCCCTTCTCCAGAATACCGGCAATGAGAATGGCGATGGCGGGATAGAGCGGCAGCACATAATGCGGCAGCTTGGTGATCACCACCTCGAACACGATCCAGGACGGCACCAGCCAGGCAAGCAGGAATTGCGCGCCCGGCTCGCGCCGCGCCTGCCACACCCGCGGCGCCGCCAGACCCGCCAGGATCGAGCCGGGCCAGAAGGTGATCCAGAACAGCACGAAATAGTAGCCGGGCGGCGCGCCGTGCGCCTCCTCCCCGCTCGTCACCTTGGCCAGCATGTCGTGGCCGATCGCGTCGGTGAAGAAGGTGGTGCCGGATTTGGCGGCGATGGCGATGAACCAGGGCAGGACCAAAACCAGCATCCAGATAAAGCCGGGCAACGGGCGCAGGGCGCCGAGCCAGCGCGCCGAACGGTCGGAAATCGACAGCGTGATGGCGGTCAGCGCGACGAACATCAGGATCAGCGGGCCTTTCAGCATCACGCCGGCGGCCATCGCGGTCCACAGGATCGCCGGCTGCAGCCAGCCGGCGGGCTCAGCCGGCGTTCGGCGCTGGCCGAGATAGATGCGCGCCAGCGCGCCCATGGCGGCGACGCAGGTGAACAGCAGCATGGCGTCGGTCTTGGCGAGCCGCGCTTCGACGCTGAGCAGCACCGAGCTTGCCATCATCAGCGCGGCGATCAGCGCGCCGCGGCGCGCGAGGAAGGCAAGCGCGGCCCAGTAGGTCAGCAGGACGGCGCCGATGGCGCCGAACAGCGAGGGCAGCCGGTAGAGCCAGATGGTGGTGAGCGCATCGGGGACGCCGGCGGCGCGCCCCGCCTCGACCGCGGCCACCTGCAGCCAATAGATGCCGACGGGCTTCTTGTAGCGGACCTCGTTCTGGAAATGGATGTCGATGTACTGGCCGCTCTGCATCATCTGCTTGGACGATTGCGCGAAACGCGCTTCGTCGCGGTCGACCGGGGGGATCTGGAAGAAGCCCGGGAGGAAGGCGATGAGGCAGAAGACGACGAGCAGGGCGGCGGCGCGGCCATGCGAGACGACGGCGCGGTCAAGCACCGCCGCCAGCAGGCGCGGGGGCGCAAACCGGGGCGTGTTGTCGGCGGCCGTACTCATCAGCGCATCGTCCGAAACGGGGGGATTTAGGGGCTTCGCGCGCGGACAATAGTGCCTGTCCCCCGGCCTGTCATTGGCGGCTTATTGCAGGCGTACCATGACGCTATCGGACAGCCCGCGGGCATCCATCACGGTCAGGCGCGCGAATCCAGGCCCGTCGGGGCGGAAGAATAATGTGTGGCGCCCGCGCCCGGCCGGCAGCGGCACGCCATTGACCATGACCGTGAGCGGGCGATGGCCGCCGGCGATCTTCAGCGCCACCGGCTCCGGATCGTTGCGTGCGCCGGCGAGTTCCAGGCGCGCGCCATTGGGCGGGAACATGATGCGCGGCGCCCCGCTCGCCTCGCCCGGCACCGCATTGGCGATGAATTGCTGCAAAGGCGGCGGCAAGCGACTGGTGGTGGAAAAAACAACGCCCTCGGGGGCGCGCGCCAGCGGGACAGGCGCATGGCCGGTGCGGGCGAAGGCGTCGAACAGGATCGGCGCCGCCGTCCGCCGGCCGACGATCCCCGGCACAGGGGCGCCGTCCGGGCGCCCAACCCATACGCCAATGGTCATGCGGCCGTCGTAGCCCACCGCCCAGGCGTCGCGGTAGCCGTAGGATGTGCCGGTCTTGAAGGCGATGCGGCCGGGCGGCGCGTTGTCGGGTGGGGGCGCGCCGATGAGGATATTGCCGACATACCAGGCGGCGACCGGGCCGAGCAGCCGGCGCGGGCTCGGCGGCGCCCCCTGCCCCTGCCATTCGGTGAGCGGCAGCGCCGAACCCATGCGCGCGAGCCCCGTATAAAGCATGGTGAGGTCGTACAGGCTGATGCCGACGCCGCCGAGGCCCATGGCGAGGCCCGGCGCGGCGCCTTCCGGCAGCACCAGTTTGGCGCCGGCCTGGGTGAGCCGCGCATTGAGCCGGCTGACGCCCACCTTGTCGAGCACGGCGATCGCCGGCACGTTGAGCGAGAACTGCAGCGCGCGTCGCACCGTCACCGTGCCCTGGAAGCTGAGGTCGAAATCCTCCGGCCGGTAACTGCCGTAGCGCACCGGCTTGTCGTCGATCAGCGTTTCCGGATGGATCAGGCCATCCTCGAAGCCGAGGCCGTAGATGAACGGCTTCAACGTCGAACCGGGCGAGCGCAATGCGAGGGTCATGTCGACCTGGCCGGCGCGGCGGTCGTCGAAATAGTCGGCGGAGCCGACATGGGCGAGCACGTCGCCGGTCGCGTTGTCGACGGCGAGGATCGCCACCGACACTTTCGGCCCGATCGCCTGCGCCCGGATGCGGGCGAGCTCCTGCAAACTCTTTTGCAAATTCTCGTCGATGGTGAGCCGGTGCACGCGCACTTTGGGTTCGGCGGAGACGATCTGGTCGGCCGAATGCGGCGCCAGCATCGGCAACTGTCTGCGCTCGTGCGGCACCGGCTGCTGCTTGGCGCGCATGACCTCGTCGCGCGGCACGATGCCGGCCGCCTCGACGCGGTCGAGCACGCGGTTGCGCGCCTCGCGCGCGACGCGCGGATAGCGGTCGGGCCGGCGCAATTCGGGCGACTGCGGCAGCGCCACCAGCAGCGCCGCCTGCGCCAGCGTGAGCCGGCGCGGCTCCTTGCCGAAATAGGCGAGCGAGGCGGCGCGGATGCCTTCCAGATTGCCGCCGTAGGGCGCGAGCGTGAGGTAAAGCGAGAGGATCTGGTCCTTGCTCAGCGCGTGCTCGAGCTCAAGCGCGCGCGTGATCTGGCGCAGCTTGGCGCCGAATGTGCGGTGGGCGCGCGGCTCCAAAAGGCGCGCCACCTGCATTGTCAAAGTGGATCCGCCGGAGACGATATGTCCTTGCGTAACCAATTGAAATACCGCCCGCAGCATGGCGAGCGGGTCGACCCCGTCATGCTCGTAGAAGCGCTTGTCCTCATAGGCGAACAAGAGCTTGAGGAAGCGCGGATCGACATCCTCGACCGTCGCCGGCAGACGCCAGCGTCCCTGCGGCGTCGCATAGGCGCGCAAGAGATGGCCGTCGCGGCCGAGCACGATGTGCGAATATTCGAGATGCCGGCCGAGCGGCGCCGGTCCCAATGCGTAGACATAGGCGCCGATGGCGATGAGCAAGCAGGCAAAGGCGCCGCCCACCGCCGCGGCGGCGATTCGCCAGCGCCGTCTCCCCTGCGGCGCGCCGTCTCTTCCCGCAGCATCACCGTCAGTCCGGGCCGGCACGTCGGCGTCGGACGCGGAATCCAGATGCGGTGCATCGCCCTGGATCCCGGCTTCGCGCTTCGCGCGCCCCGGCGTGACGATATTCAACAACCAACTCATTTTGCCGCCGTGATGTCGATCGTTCCGGTCGCGGTGCGGCCGTAACGGTCGGGCCGGTACATGTCCTCGACGAAGGCCTGCGGCAGCACGTAATGCCCGGGCGAGACCGCCCGCACCACATAGGCGACGGTGAACACCGCCGGCGAATCCTTGGTGCGTTCGAAGGCCGCGGTGAAACGGTCGTCGCGGAATTCGCTATGCACCGGCGTCGCCGCGTCGGTGATCCAGGGCAGCGTGCCGGTGTCGCCGGAGGAGACGAGACGCGGGTTGTCGATCTCGAAGCCAGCCGGCAGGTAATCGGCGAGCACCACGCGGCCGAACTGCGGCTGCGGCTCGGTCACCTTGAGCACCACGGCGAAACGCTGGTTCTGGGTCGCATGGCTGGGATCGGCCACCTCACCCTCGAGCGTGTAGTAGGTGCGCTCGACCTTGAATCCGTGATCGGCGGCGGGCTCCGGCGTGATCGGGCTGCCGGAGACCGAGACCACCGCCTGAACGCGGCCGTCGCCGGTGTTCGTCACCTTGAGCGGCGTGGCGAGGTTGGCGACGGAAAAGCTGCGATAGAGCGCGCCCTGATGCTTGCCTCCATTGAGGCTGAGCGAGATGGCGTTGAGCTCCTTGGACAGCGAACTCGCCGCCAGCACCATCCAAGCATCCTCCTGGGTGGATGTGTGGGAGAACTCGGCGCGCGCGGCGTCGACGCGCGCGACCGCGCGGTCGACGGTGCGGGCCGAGGCCCGCCCCTCCGAGGCGAGCGTCACCAGCGCCGCCGCATCGCGCAGCGGCGAGCCGTAGTCGGCGCGGCTGTAGTTGACCGGCGTCGGCTTGACCGGCAGCGCCGCCAGCGCGTCGCCATAGACGCGGTCCGCGCGGGACTTGTCGCCGAGCATGCCCAGCGCGGCGGCAATCTGCGCCTTGGCGATGGGCGTGGCGATCTGGGCGATCTGCACGTCGGCGATGTAGCGCAGATCGCCGATCGGCGCCGCGCCGTTGCGCGCCAGCACGTAGAGCGCATAGGCGAGATCGGCGCCGCCGTTCTTGCTCGGATCGGGCGTGGTGGCGACGTAGTTGCGCAGATAGTCGAGCGCGTTCTGGAAGCCGGCCTGCGGCACCTTGAAGCCGCGCTCGCGCGCCCGCGTCAGGAAGTCGGTGACATAGGCGTCGAGCCAGACATCGTTGCCGCCCACCGACCAGAGGCCGAAAGAGCCGTTGGAGTCCTGGCGTGACATCAGCCGCGCGATGGCATCCTCGATGCGCGGTTTGACGTCGCCCTCCACCGCCAGATGCGCCTCGCTGCCAAGGTCGTTGACATAGAGCATGGCGATGGCGCGGCTGGTGAGCTGCTCGGAACAGGAGAACGGATAGATGTCGAGCGCATGCAGCAGCGCGGCGGCGTCGAGCGAGGTGGAGATCGCGACCGACAGCGACACGCGCCCCGTGCCGGGCACGAAATCGGCGAACATGTCGCGGTCGAGCGTCAGCGTCTCGCCCTTCTGCAGCGCCTGCACCGTGCGGCGCGTCACCGTCTGCGTCGCCGGGCGCACATTGAGCGCGTAGGCGCGGTCGAGGGTGAACCCGTTCGGCCCGCTGACGCTGACGTCGACGGTGCTGTTGCCGGCGGTGGTCGCCGCAACCGGCACCAGCACGCGGCCGCGCTGCTTGGCGGCGAGCGTCAGCTTATGCGCGGTATCGCCGTCGATCTTGACGGCGCCCTCGCCGCTCACGACGACATTGTAGTCGCCGGCCGGCCCCTCGACATTGTCGAATTCGAGCTGCACGCCGCCACGGTCGCCGGTACGCAGGAAGCGCGGCAGCGTCGCGGTCAGCACCACCGGATCGCGCACCTGAACGTCACCGACGGCCTTGCCGACGCGATCCTTGCTCCAGCCGACCACCATCACCCGCACGCTGCCGGTGAAGGCCGGAATGTCGAAGCTGACATGCGCATTGCCGTCGGGACCGACCTTGACGACGCCGGAATAGAGCGCGAGCGGCGCCTGCGTCGGAGGCGAGCCGGTGAGCGAAGCGCCCTCGTCGCCGCCGGAGCGGATCTGGCCGGGAACGCCCTGCATGCCGTCGATCAACTGGCCATAGAGGTCGCGGACCTCGGCGGTGAGCTGGCGCTGGCCGAGATAATAGTCGTCCGGCGCCGGCGGCTTGTAATTGGTAAGGTTGAGAATGCCGACATCGACGGCGGCGACGACGACGCGCGCCTCCTCGCCGGGCTTGAGGCCGGCGACATGCACCGGCACGTCGAGCTTCGAATTCGGCCGCAGCACCGCCGGCAGATTGAGCGTGATCGGCAGCGTATGGTCGGCGCGGTCGATGGCGAACCACTGCACGCCGATGGCGCGGCCGGGCATGTGCTTGGCCGCCACGTCGAGCGGGCGGCGCAACGTCGCCACCATATAGGCGCCGGTGCCCCAGTCGGCGGCGACCGGCATCGACACTTTGACCGTGCCGGCCTTGACGTCCTCGGATTGGCTGGCGACCAGGCGGTCGGTGAACACGTTGAGCGTGAGGCGCCCGTCCGAACGCGCGGTCACCGCCACGTTGAGCGTGTCGCCTGGCTTGTAGTCCTTCTTGTCGAGCGCGATCTCCAGGAGGTCGGGTGTGTCGGCGCTCGATTCGGCATAGAAGCCGGCGTCGAAATTGACCGAGGTGATCGGGCCGTCGGGATCGGCGGTCTTCACCTCAAGGCGATAGCGGCCCCATTTCACCGGCAGCGACAGATGGCCGGGCTTGTCGGCGGCCACGGCCAGCGTGCCGTTGGCGACGCGCTCGGTGCGCTTGATCGGCTCGAACTCCCAACTGCCGTTCTGGCGGTACCATTGATAGGTGGTGTCGATCTTGAGCAGCTCGTATTGCAGGCCCGGCTGCGCCACGGTCTTGCCGTCGGGCGCCACCACGACCACGTCGAAATCGGCATTGGCGCCGTCGGCGAGCGCGCGGCCGTTGAAATCCGGCTTGACGCCGATCATCGGCGCCGCCGGGGTCACCGGCAGCGTCAGCGAGCGCTCGACGGCGCGGCCGCCGGAATCCGCCATGCTGATGGTGATCTTGGCCTGCAGCGGGCGCGAGGTGCTCGGCACCTTGTCGAGGGCGACGGCGAAGCTCGCCTTGCCCTTGTCGTCGGTCGTGGGCAGGTCGCCGAGCTCCTGGCGCAGCGCAGTGACCTCGTCATCGGCGACGCCGAAATCGTAGCCGGCAAAGCCCGCGCGCTCCTTGGCGGCGCTGATCGCCACCGCGCCAGAAAGGTCGAGGCCGGAGGCCGGCGCGCCATAGAGGAAGCGGCCGTCGACGGCGACTTGCGCCGGCGTCTGCGGCGAGATCGCCGTGGCCTTGGAGGTGAGATCGAACTCGATACGGTCGGGCACATAGTCCTCGACCATGAAGCTCGCCGAGCCGATGGCCGGGCGCTTGGGATCGGTATAGGCGCTGACATGCCAGGTGCCGGTCATCGCCGAGGCGACCAGCGGCACGTCCCAGGAGCGGCCGCCGAGGCCCTGATCGTCGATCAGGCTGCGGCGGAATTCGACGCCGTCGGGGCGCTCCACTTTGAGGGTGAGCGGCGTGCCGGCGGCGGCGACGCCGCGCACGTCGCGCAGAAGCGCGGTCACATGCACCGTCTCGCCGCTGCGATAGACGCCGCGCTCGGTATAAACGAAGGCGTCGAGCCCGACCGGCACGGGCCTGCCGGCGACGCCGCGGTCGGACAGATCGAAGCCCGGCGTCTTGAGCGAAAGGAACGCATAATCGCCCTTGGCGCTGGCGACCACCGCGGCGGGCGCGAGACCGCCCTCCCCGCGCGCGAGACCGGCGGCGAAATGCGCGCGCCCGTCCTTGTCGGTCGGCGCGGTGCCGAGCACCTCGTTGTTGCGCGCGATGAGCTTGACCGCCACTTGCGCGTCGGGCTCGGCGCTCGCCAGTGAATGCACGAAGACATCGATGCCGTCATGGCCGGAATAGGCGGTGATGCCGAGATCGGAGACGATGAACCATTGCGTGGCGCGCGCGTCGTAGTCGTTGCCGAGCTGCTCCTTGGGGCGGGCGGTCATCACATAGACGCCGGGCTTCAGGTCCTTCACCGCCTCCTCGACCGGGAAGGCGGTGACCACCTCGGCATTGAGCTTGGGCGTGACGGCGAGCTCGCCGCTCCAGATTTTGCTGCCGCGCTCATTGGCCAGGCGCTCGGCCTGGTAATCGTTGAGATTGCGCTGGAAATCGTAGCCCAGCAGGGTGTCGACGAGATTGCGGTCGCCGATGCGGTAGATCGCGAGATTGATCGCCTTGGAATTGACGCTGAGCACCGGGATGCCACGCTGGCCGGTACGCGGCAGCACATAGGCCTTGCCGGAGAAGCGCGCGAAGGGCTTGCGGTCGCGCACGAAGACGGTGAACTCGCTGGTCTTGGCGAGCTGCTCGTGCACCGTCGAGGGGAGGCCGGCGCGCAGCGTGATGGTGTAGCGCTCGCCGTGCTTGAGGCCCTCGACGCAGAGCTGGCGCTCGGTGGTGGAGATCGCCGGCCGGTCCTGCCCCGCGACCGCCACATAGGGCGAGAAATCGGTGCGCTTGCCGGGCAGGTTTTCCGAGAACTGGAAGCAGACGCGCGGCGACACCGCGTCGGAATCGACGGTGTAGTTGAGCATGCGGAAGCCGTGCTCGACGCGCAGGCGCTCGTACCGGCCGCGCAGGTCGGCGGTCTCGCGCAGTTCGAGCGAAAGCCGCATGGTATCGAGCGCCGGACGCCATTGCTGACGGTCGGCCATGGTGCGGCCGAGCACGGCGAGGCTGTCGGCTTCGACATTGCGGTCGCGCGCGCGCTGATAGGCGATGTAGGCGGCGGTGGCGGCGCGATCGAGCAGGAAACTGCGCTCGCGCGCATCGCGCGGCTTGATCTCGCGCACGGTGCGGGCGAGCCGCAGCCAGTTGCCGGCGTCGTTCGGGGCGACGGTCACCATCTGCCCGAGCACCACCATGCCGGTGCGGTAGTCGCGCCTGGCGAAGGCGGCATCGGCCTCCTTGCGCAGCGTCGCCACCGGCTTGTTGACGGTGCCGGAGTCGCGCTTGATCTGCGCCTCCAGCTTGATGGCGGCGTCATCGAGCGCGGCGTTCTTGAACGGCTTGTCGCTGTCGGCAGCGAGCGCCGGCACGATGGCAAGGGCGATGAGCGCGGCGGCAAAGCCGGCGCGAACAAGAGTGAACATCGGCGTGACCTCCCGAAGCGGCCTTGATCGAGCCTCGCGCGCGATCGTGTCGAAATCTGGTTCCCGCCTTGACGCGGACATGACCGGACCGCTCGCCGGCCATCGTCAATTCAGCGCGCGGCCGTGTCGAGCGCGTGACGCCGGCGCCCGCGCCGGATGGACGGGATGCGAGTTGCCGCTGGCTTTCGGCAAGCGCTCACTGCCCTGGACCGAATTGCCTCAGAGCTTAGATGAGTTGCTTGAGAAAATCGAGGTAAGTTACTTAGTCACCGAAAGATTATTATTTCGCTGCGGCGCAGCGGGCACCGCTGGAGGCCGGCCAGAAGGGCCTCGCCCGGCACTTTCATTGCGGCGTCCTTGCGAGTAAATCGGGAGCAGCGACCCCGTAGCTCAGTTGGATAGAGCATCAGCCTTCTAAGCTGAGGGTCGAAGGTTCGAATCCTTCCGGGGTCGCCACCGTTCTCCACATTATTACTTACCGCGTGAGCTGACTGACCCCGCGCGACGGCCCACGCCGGCTGCCCGGTGTCAGACTCCGGCGGAAGGCGCGGAAGGTGGGGCTCGCGGCCAGGGCGTCTTCCCCGCCGGCGATCAGGTCGTCGACGGTTGCAGCCGGCAAGACGAAACGGGTCGGCACCGCATTCAGGCGCGCGGCGCGGGCGGAATCGAGCTGGTCGAAGGCGAGCCGGCCGACGAACAGCTTGATGTCGTGGCAATTCCAAGGCCCCTTCTCCCCGCGCAGGCGCGCGACCTCGGCGCCGGGCAAGCCGCAGCGCCAGCGCACCAGCCGTTCGCGCCAGTGCGCGAAGGTGGCGGTGAAGGCGGTGTAGCTCGATCGCACCGAGGCATCGATGGCGGCGCTGGTGACCGCGTCGACCAGCGCCACGCCGGTCGGGCCGGCGAGCTTGCGGTCCCAGTCGCCCTGCGGGCCGCGCCCGGCATCGACCACCAGGAAGAGGATGCGGCTGAGCCGCACGCCTTCGGCGCGCGACAGCGGCTGGTACGGCGCCGCGGCCAATTCCATGGCGATGGTGAAGCCGGACAGGCCGAAATTGTCGACCAGCCCGCCGTCGAGCAGCTTCACATATCGGGTGGTGCCGCCGCGGTAGCGTTGCAGCGCCGCGGCATAGGCGTGCAGCAGTGGCGGCGTATTCGGATTGTCGGCGGCGCGCGTGATCCAGGCAGGCAGCGGCGCGTGGCAGCGCTGCGGATAGGTGCGCAGCACCACCGGCGCGAACACCAGCGGCACCGCGGCGGACGCGGCCACCGCGCCGGCGACCGGATAGTCGGCAAGATCGCTGCAGATCGCGCCGAAGGTCGTCTGCCCGAACACGAAGGGCGTGCGGTTATAGATATCGGACGCGTTGATCCACACGCGCGGGCGTCGCTCGGTCATGAGCGCACCGAAGGTGGCGCCCTCAAACAGATGCGCATCGAGCCAGCGGCGCAGCGGCGTGTCCTTGTTGGCGCCGCCGCCGAAGGCGCGGCCGAGACTGAACAGGTCGATACTGGTGTCGAGCGGCGCTTCGGCGTCCTGCAGCAGAAACCGCTCGCGGAAGTCGGCGAGCGCCGCCTTGCCCTTGAGACCGAAATAGGCGGCCGGAACCGAGCCGCCCGAGGCGGCGGTGACGAAATCGACGCGGTCGATCAGCGGCGCGGTGCGGCCGCGGTCGGTCACCGGCGTGCGGGCAAAACCGCGCAGCACGCCGAAGGAGAACGCCGCCGCGCGCATGCCGCCGCCGGAGAAGGCGAGCCCGACCAGCATGTCGTCGTCGGCCGCCATGCCCGGCCGGCCCTCGGCCGCGACCACGGGCTTCCCCGGCGCAAGCGGCACATTGATCGGTTGATTGACCACGGTGGCGCAGGCCGTAAGCGCGAGGCCCAGGGCGAAGCCGGCGAGCGTACGATAAAGCGCCATCGGCAGATTTGCCGGAGCGTGGCGCTCAAGCGTGCGCGGCTCCCGCACCCACACTTTATTCGTGTCGGCGAGGGCGATAGCCCATGAGCGTAAAGGTTAGGTCAATGCCGGCGCATGTATTTGTATGGACGCGGATTTACGCGCGGCCGCCGCTCGTCTTAACTCTTGCTGTCGATGCGCTGGCGCAGTGCGCGGCGGCTCAGTGGGTCCAGGCGTCGCGCCGCGTATAGGCGAAATTGTCGGAATAGGAGATGCCGCGCCGCATGGCCGGCTTGGTCGAACTCGAACACCTGGTAGGGAATGCCGTGGCGCTCGCAATAAGCCACCGCCTCCTCCTTGCTGGCAAAGCGCAGCCGCAACTGCTGGCGCATGTCGCCGGAGGAGGTCCAGCCCATCAGCGGCTCGACCTCGCGCGGCTGTTCCGGCTCGAAATCGAGCACCCAGGCCTTGGTATTGGCCTGGCCGGACTGCATGGCGGTCTTGGACGGCTTGTAGATGCGCGCGGTCATGCGGACCCCCGGAATCTGCGGACGGCGACGGTATAGGCCGGTGCCTGCGCCCTGGCAATGCGGCGCGGCGATCATAGCATCTCTGCGGAAATGCCGGTGCCGGACGGCGTTGCCGGACGGGCCATGCCGCCGGGTACCACTGCAGCGGTGAAAGTTTGAAGGCTTAGGCCCGGTAGCGCCGCTTCGGCGTGAGCGTGGTGACGCCAAGCTGGTTGCGCGTGGCGCGCTGGCGGCGCGATTGCAGGGTCAGCGGCCGCTGCAGCACAGGCGCGCGCACATCGACGCGGAAGCCGCCGTCACCGAGATCCTCGAACACAATGCCTTCCTCGCGCCAGATTTCCTCGATGGCGCGGGCGGTGGAACGCCGCGGCTCGGTCTCGCCCTGCTCCAGCTTGTGGATCGCCCGCTGGGTCATGCCGACGCGAAAGCCAAGCTCGCTCTGGCTCCAGCCGAGCACCGCACGCGCGAGCCGCATCTTGGCGGCGAAGGCCTGCCGCTCGAGCCGGACCAGCTCGTTGAGATCGCAGGAGCCCTGGTAAGCCAGATGTATCGCCATCGACGCGGACCGCTCACGCTTGAGGTCACTGTCCCTTACGGGAATGACCCCCGGCGGTTGCCCGCCGGAGGTCTTTCGTCTTTCAGGCTGCTATCCGATCAGGGATAGAACGGACGGTTGACGCGGAAGCGCACCGCCCAGTTGTCCATATCGCTGAGCGTGTAGGCGCCAGCCGGCTTGCCGCTGGTTGCCGTCGTCAGGAAAGCCAGGCCGCTCGAATCCCGGGCGGTCTTCAGCTTGCCGTAGAAGACTTCCAGGCCGAGCTGGAAGGTCTTGGACACGGCCCAGTCGGTACGCAGGCCGACGCCCCAGATGCTCCAGTCCATGTCGCAGCCGGCATTCGCGACGGCCGTGCTACCAGAGCCAGTCCCGTCACCGCCGTTCGCGCAGATCATGGCGTTGCCGAGCGATGCTGTAGTTCTGCTCGAAGTAAGAGCCCCACAGCGTGGACGTCCAAGCCGCGTTCCAGTGGTGCTTATAGGCCGCGTTGACGGCCCAGGCGGTGGTCAGCTCGAGGTCGGACGCATTGTTGCCGGCCACGGTACCGCCATAGACGGCATCGGACTGGATGCCGAAGCCCACATTTTGGCCTTCCCACTTCTGGTAGTTCCAGGCGAAGGCGGTCATGTTGGCGTAGCGGGTGGCACCCTGGGTGTAGGTGCCCTGCACCTGCAGGTAGTCACCCTTGCCGATCATCGGCGACGTTCAGCTTGATGCCGGCACCGACGGCAAAGCCTGCCTTGTCGCTCGGATGGCCGGTCGTCTTCGGTCGCCCCGTAGTACATCGACTGTACCTCGTGCCAGGCACCCATGATCTGGGCGGAGCCCCAGGCCTGGTCGATGCGCAGATTGGCAACGACGTCCGGCAGCCTGCAGCGCCTCGTAGTTCCTGCTGGTCACATTGCCGGCAAGGCTGGCGAGCGTGAAGGCGTTGTTGGCATTAACAGATCTGCGTCCGCCGCGCCATTTCAGCCGACAAGGTGGCCGACAGGCCGTTGCCGAACTGCGCGGTGTAGGCGAACACGTCCCAGCCGCCGTCGCCCGAGTCCGAAGACGCGGTGGTCAGGCCGTACTGGTTGGCGCCGATCGAGTAGAAGTCGAAGAACGACGTCGAGTGGCCGATCGTGAAGCCGGCCCACTGGATGAACCAGCGGTTGGCGTAGCCTGCCGAGATCGGGTTGTCGCCGACGTTGTTGGTGCTGATGCCGATCGCGATGTAGCTGCGCACCGTGCCGTACTCGGTCGAGCTGCGCGCGTCGAACGTGGCCGTGCCCTTCACGCGGGTGTGCCAGCCGACGGTCGTCCGGTTGCCGTAGTTGTTGAACCACGGACCGGTCGTGAAGCTGCCGGCGTAGCCGGTGGACGGTCTCGAAGCGGGCCCAGCCGCCGACTTTCAAGCACATGTCAGTGCCGGGGATGTAGTAGAACCCCACACCGTACAGGCTGCAAATCTTCACGTACTGGACGAATTCAGACTTTAGCCCGGCGGAAAAACCAATCGGAACAATTGCCCGCGCGCTTACGCCTTGCCGGCAGCGCGCAGCGGTTTGGCCTTGCCCGCTGGGGCTGCCGTGGGTCGGCGCGCAAACCAAGCCACTGGCCGACCATCCATGTTACTCGGCCAATGACCCACTTCAGTGGGTTGGGCACTAGGTATAGCCTGGGATGTCGGCAAAATCAGGCGGATTCGGCCGGCGCCGAGCCATGCGCTGCTGACGACAATTGGCGGCAATCCGTTAATGTCTGGTTAACGAGGCTTGGCCTGCGCGGTTCACCACGCGCAAGGAGCCGCGCCGACGGCCTCAGGCCTCGGCCCTCGGGATCGGCTGGAGATAAGCCGGATATGAAGAGAGGGGGTGCCGCGCTCGGCGGCGCTAGGTCATTGGCCTAGTTCGTGCCACGGACGGCCGGCTCGCGGACGCCCGCATGGCCGCGCGCGCCCACCGCGGCGCGGTCGACGCCGGGAAAGGTCACCACATCCTGGATGAGGTCGGCGGCACCGCTCAGCGTCTCGCGGGTGAGATGGGCGTAGCGCTGGGTGGTGCGCGCATGCAGGTGGCCGAGCAGGCCCTGCACCACATAGAGCGACACGCCGCGGTTCACCAGGAAGCTGGCGAAGGAGTGACGCAGGTCGTGCAGCCGCACGTCGTCGAGCCCGGCGCGCTTACGGATACGATCCCAGGGAAAGAACAGGGAGGCCGACGGCTTGCCGTTGACCGGCGACGGAAAGATGTAGTCGTTGCCCTCGATGCGCGGCGTCGCGGTCAACAGTGCGATCGCCGACTGGTTGAGGGCGATGACGCGGGCCCGGCCGGATTTCGATTTCGGCACCAGCAGGGTCTTGTTCTTCCAGTCGATGTAATCCCACTTGGCAAAGGTGATCTCGTTGCGCCGCCCGCCGGTCAACAGCAGCAGCATGATCGAGCGTGCGGCGGTCTGGTTCTCGTCGATGTGCAGCGAACGCACCAGCGCCTCCGCCTCTTCCTCGGTGAGGAAGCGGTTGCGCTGCACGTCAGGCCCGCCGGAAAGACCGGCGGCCGGATTGTCGACGACGCCGGGCACCTTCCATTTGCGGGCCAGATTGTAGATATAACGCAGGATGACGATGACCCGGTTCATCGTTCCGGAGGCATATCCATCCTCGCGCATGCGGTTGATCAGATCCGAGATCGCCTCGGTCTTGATCTCGTCAAGCGCCAGCGACCCCAATTTCGGCAGGATATGGATGCGCAGCACGGTCTCGTCGGTCTGCCAGCTATTCTTATAGGTGCGCACATAGGGCAGATAGCGCTCGTGCACGAACTGGCCGAGCCGCGGCACCCCGCGCAATTCGCGCCGCTTCTGCTGCGGATCGGCGCCGAGCAGCGCCTCGGCCACCACCTGGCGTGCCTTGCGGCGAGCCTGTTCGAGACTGAGCACATCAGCCGGGCCGATCTTGTATTGACGCTCGCGCCCGCGCTCGTCGGTATAACGCTGATAATAAGTCTTGCCGCCGGAAAGGCGCACTTCGAGCATGAATCCGCGCTGACCGACGTCGAAATAGTCGGTCTTCTTGCGGCCGGCGGTGCACGCGGCCTGGCGCACGAAAAGAGCTGACAGTGCGACGGTTGGCATCGGGCGGCTACTCGTGAACGCTTAACTGTCCCCCACCCCTCGCCGCCAAAGGCAACAAGAGGCCGTAAATACACAAATCCAGGAACTAAATTCCCCATAAATTCTTGCGTATTACGACGATTGTGACAAGCTAAAATCATAAAATATGATGTTCAGAGCGTAGAATATGAACAAGAAATAAATATACAAGATTCCAATACCTTATCCAGAGTTCGAGTTTTGTTCTGTTGGCAAGTCGACGTTTGCGACGGTGGCCAAAGACGCCAAGTAAAACTAGTGGCAATTCTTTTGAACATCCAGAATAGCGCCAATAATGCCTGTAAAGCGTACCATAGTACTGCTGGATCGATGAAGCGCCATAGAATTAGGCACGAATAGCGACCTCACAAATGTTTCGGCTGCTGTATGCGCGCGCTGCCCGCTATTTCACCCGCGGCTTCCATGACGCCATCATCATGGCGCTCGGTTTCACCGCCGTCACGCGCCGCGCCTGCATTGGCTGGGCATCGCAATCATCCTCATCACACTGGCCATGATCGCGCTGACGCTCGCGGGGCTCTATGGCTCGCTGCACCTGTCGGTCCTGGTGCTCGTCGCCTTCGGCATCTTCGTGTTGTTCGGCACGCGGCCGGCATCGTCTAGCCGCTGGCCTTCGCCGGCGGCGCCAACATCCACATGGGCTACCTCACGGTCGCACTGGTCATGTTCGTGCCCATCGTCGTCTTCTATTTCTGGGCGGCGCGCTACGAGCACAATCCCGAAGAGCACAGGCTGATGAGCAGCGCGCTCGCCGCCTGAACCACATGACCTGAACCAAGCCAAACAGGGAGGTCGACCATGAGCCCGACAACGACATCCCATGTTCATGAGCCCTGGTACAAATACGGCGTCGCCGCCCTCGTCGCGGAGATGGCGATCGTCGTCATGGTGAGCGGCCATTCGCTCCACATGACCTTCCACGGGCTGGGCGGCTTTCCCGGCAAGTACCGAGAGGCCGAGGCGCGCAGCCTGCGCGGCGCGCCTCGCTCAACCGGTCAATAGGGAGCGCCGTGCCCGTTGGCCGCGCCGCCAGGCCGTGCCAATTTTTTCATCAGCCGATCTGCTGATGCCTGCGCTCATTGCAGCGCCGGGATGCCGAGGCCATCAGGCGCAGGCAAACGCTCGGACAGGGACCGGATAACGGTGTGTATATCTTGAGAAGTGAGATGTATATTATTTCCTATCTTCAACAATAAGAGGCGACCCATGTGGATCGCATTCAAAACTTAGCGCTGCGGCTTGCCGGCGTAGGATTCATCGGATTGGCTTCGACGCAATTCCTTCCCTTGCAGTCACAGGGCGACACGGCTGGCATTCCCGGGGTAGACTACATCAACGGCCGCACGCTCGCCGAAATACCCGATTCAGAGCTATCGCGGCGGCAGTCCGAAAACATCGTCAGCTATGCCAGTCGCGTCGCCGCGGCCGTCCACTTCTCGACATACCATTGTGAACCGACCGATTTTTCCCTCACCCCAATCGAAACTGTCATCTCGGCAATATTAGAACGGCTCGGCAAAAAACTATTCTGGAAAGAAGTTGGATTGTTCCAGAAAACGACGCTGGTTTGTGGGTTTTGTCACCAACGCGCGATTGCCCTTTCGAACATCCTCCGCGCCAACGATGTCGATGCTTGGGCCCTTCATCTCGCGGCGCGCACAGGACCCTTAGGCCACGTCCTCGTGAGATTCGAGGCCGAAGGACACGAATATTTGGTCGATCCGGATTTTGGCACGCCGGCCTATCGATACGACGTATCTACTGAGCTCCTGCGGCGCGAGATCGAATTACTCTACGCCGATGCGGGAGGAAACAACACTCAGCTTATATTCGGTCTTGTTTCGAATAGAGCCGGAGCAGAAATTTATTTCGCTCCACAATGGATTGCTTCCATAACGCGGGACCGCGAAATCGTCTTTACCGGAGCGGATGTGACCGCGCTGGCGCTCGCTGTTTTCGGATTGCTATTGATCGGCGCGCCGACAGCCCTTCGAATCCGATCTGCCAAACGAGACCGAAAGGCTGCAATTCGTGAAAGCGGCGAATGAGAAGACCGCCTGCTCGCCGTCGCCGTCACCCCCTCGCGGGCCACAGCTCTCCGCGCGCGTTCATCGTCTTAATCCGGTCGGCGACCCGCGCCGCCAGCGCATAGATCGTCATCGACGGATTGACCCCGCCCGACGTCGGGAAAAGCGAACCGTCGCAGACCCACAAGTTCGGAATGTCCCAGCAGCGTCCGTCCGCATTGGTGACGCTATCGCGCGGATCGCTACCCATGCGGCAGCCGCCCATGAGGTGAGCCGTGCTCGCCGTTTCGGTGAAGTCGCGACCGCCGGCCGCCTCCAGCATCTGTTTCATGAAGCGGAGCGAATGCTTGTAAAGCCGCGTGTCGTTGTCGGAAAACCCGAACGTGATTTTTGGGATGGGTAGCCCCAGTTCATCCTTTTCGTCGGACAGCACGACGCGGTTTTCCTCCCGCGGCTCGACTTCGCCGACGATCTTCAATCCGGCCATGTGATTGTAGAGCGCCATCCGTTGGCGCAATTCCGCGCCGAACATCCCCGTATTGGAGACCAGGGTCTTGGCGTGATCGCCGGGCAGCGGGCCCTGGCTCATGAACGCGTAACCGCCCTGGAAATCCTTGCCTTTGTCCTCGTAATTCCAGTGCTCGCAGACCGCCATCGATGGCGGGCCTTTGTACCAGCGGATTTCGTCATCCATGATGCCCCAAACCGCGTGGTTCGAATGGGCCATCAGGCATTTCCCGACGAGACCGCTGGAATTGGCAAGTCCCTGCGGGTGCTGTGGTGTCGCCGAATTGAGAAGGAGCCGCGGTGTCTCGATCGCGTATCCGGCGACCACCACATTGCGCGCCCGCTGGCGGTGCCATCCGCCCTGGCGATGATAAGTGACGCCCTTGGCGCGATTGTCCCGCCCCATTTCAATTTGTCCGACCATGGCGAGGTCGCGGATTTCGGCACCGGCGGCGAGCGCGCGCGGCACAAAGGTGTTCAGCGCGCTCTGCTTGGCGTTGGTGCTGCAGCCGCTCTTGCAAAAGCCGCGATAGACGCAGGGCGGCGCCTTGCCGCGGGGCGCCGACACGGTCGACAGCGGCGTCGGCGCCCATTGCACACCCAACGCCTCCGCGCCCTTCGCCAACACCAGACCGGCCGCGTTCACTTCGTGCGCCCGATAGGGGTAGCGTCCGCGCGACGGGCCCCAGGGATAATTAACGGGACCGGAGATCTTCAGCGCGTCCTCGACCTCCGCGTAGTAGCGCCACATCTCCTGCCAGGAGATCGGCCAGTCGCGGCCATAGCCCATGGTGCTGCGTTGCGCGAACCACTCCGGCCGCCAACGCAGCGCCACCATCTGGAAGTGCACGGTCGAGCCGCCCACCGAACGGCCGGAATTGTTTGCGCCGAATTCGATCGGATGTTCGCCGCCGCTGATGCGCTCCTGCAGCCAGTAGAGCTTGTCCTGCTCCTTCTCATCGGAGGCGAAATCCTCGAGTGGCCGCCAGAACGCGCCGGCATCGAAGGCAACGACCGAAAAGCCTGCTTCGGCAAGCTTGGCCGCAAGCGTGGCGCCGCCGGCGCCGGTGCCGACGATGGCAAAATCCACCTCATCATCGTCGGCATATTGCCGCATGGGCACCCAGCCGCCCCGCTCGAATACGTCCGGCGCACGACCTTGGATGGCGCGGACTTCGTGTGCGTTTGCCCTCATGTCGGAGCCAACTCCTGCGCCGCCGCCGGCGCATGTTCTTCCGCTTCCCAGGGATCGCGGCGGTTCTCCGCAAGCCGCACGTAACCGCGCGGCGAGGCCGGACCGCCAAACCCGATCTCGCTCCAGGCGGCCGGATGCGCGTAATAGATGCCAACGATTTCACGGAACAGCACGTGCCTGGTGAAGCCTTGGCTGGGTAGCCCGGTCCATGCGGGCGCCTCTACGTCGCCCTTTTCCATCGCGCGCAGGATCAAATCCTGCTCGACCGGTTCCAGAACATCGAACGAACGGCCGCAGCGATGCTGCGATTCAGCTTCAATGGCGTCCATGCCGCGCGTCCAGCATTCCCTCTCCGGCGGCAGCGACGCATACCGGGTCCCGCTCCCCTCGCCCTCATACACCTTGGCGTCGATGAAAGGCGCGATCGGCACGGGATCTTTCCGCTCGGGCTGCGGGACGACGCGTCGGCATACCGCAACCAGCGTCGCCCATTGCCGTTCGTCGAAGAAGCGGCGCGGCGGTATCTGGTTCAACCGTTTGGCGACGACGTCGCGCGTGACGTCATTCCAGGACGGCGTGTCCCACTTGCTCAAGACGTCATAGGTTGGATAGAGACTGGTGAAATCGTCATCCATCGGCTCAACTCTCTTCCTGGCGCTTCAGCAGCCGCAGCACGCCGAGGCCGGCAACGGCCAGCCCCGTGAAACTTGGCGGCGCCGGAATGGGCGGGCCCACGAACAAATTCTGCCGCCAATTGCGCCACCCTCCCATGTTGCGCTGGACGCCGTAGATGTGAAACGCCGAGCCCAGGACCCCCATGATCGCGGTGGCCGTTAACGCCCAGCGCGAGAGGCGCACGGTGGTGTCGGTCGGCTTCAAGGAGGCAACAGCCAGCGTGGCCGCCGCCACCGGCGGCAAGGTTACTGGCGCGTACATGAAGGGGTCATGGTAGGCGCCGCGGAAATGCAGCAACGCGGCTTCGGCCACCGTCGAGACCATGCCGCCCGCCAGCAACAAGCCGAGGGCCGGCGCCACCTCGCGCCGCGCCCGTTCGGAGCCGACCTTCTGCGAGGCGTGCTCCAGATGGCTTGCCGCATAGCCGAGCAAGCCGGACAAGGCCATGGCTCCCGGCGCGATCGCAGGCGCCGCATAGAACAGGTTATTCCATGACAGTCCGCCCGGCCGCTTCATGATGTTGTAGGCGTGGAAGGCAAGACCGGCGACGCCCACCGTTCCCGACGTCGCGAACACCGCCGTACGCAGCCGCCGCGGCACATTCCTGTTGAGCGAGGCCGCAAGGCTGACCGCGGCCGTAGCCGGCGCTGCATACATGACACGGTTGCGGTAATTGCCGCGGAAATGTTCAAACGCGCTGTCGAGCAGGACACTGCCGGCGAGCATCACCGCGCCGTCCTTCAATCCGTCGGCGCAGGCCGCGACTGGATCGATCTGCGCCCGATCGCGCTCCCGACGACGACGCCGCGACAGCACGCCGAACAGGCCAGCCGCGACGCAACCAAGCGCCGCGACACCGACGAGAGCCCCGCTCGACACGGGCGGCCCGCGGCGCGGCGACACGACAACGGATTGCGCCTGCGCGACGGATTTTGATGCGGCGAGATACGACATGGTGTGAAAATACTCCGACGTCCCGAAATTCCGGCCCCGCGGGCAACCCGCCTCCCCTGTTAGGCAACTCGCGGCCAAACGCCATGTTCCCTCGATGACATGAACACCGCCTCATTTGCGGCAGCCTGAATCGCTGCCGCGAGCTCAGTGCATCCGCCCGGCGAGATTGGACAGGATCCAGATTGTTCCGCCAGCCATGGTCATCAGGATCAGTGTCGAAAATAATATGAGCTCCAGGTCCTCCCGCTTCTGCTTGGACAGATCGATGTGGAGGAAGAATTGGAAGTGAACGACGATCTGGACCAGAGCAAACGTGCCGATGGTGACCAGCAACCAAAAATGCGAGACCGCATGCCAATGCACCATGGCAAATGGAACGCCCGTCAGCATCAGCGCAAGGCCGATGCCCCAGACATAGGACCACAGCTCACGCTTGTACGCGTCAGCCGGATCCTCGGCCTGTTCGCTGCCGGCGAATTGCGGGCGTAAGAGGCGCTGGAACGCGGCGAATACCAGGGCGAGTAACAAAGCGGTGCCAAGCCACCCCAGCAAACGCCGCGCCGGCGACGCATCGGTGCTGTGTGCGGTTCGCAAATCGCTCATGAGAGACCTCCGAGGTAGACCAGGGAGAAAATCCCGACCCACACGATGTCCAGGAAGTGCCAGAACAGACCGAGGCGCAGCAGGCCGAGCTTGGTCTCCTTGTCGCGTCCGTAAATGACGAGCTGGGCAATCATGGCCAGGATCCAGATGATGCCGCTGGTGACATGGAGCCCGTGCAACGGCACCAGGGCGAAAAATGCCGAGCAGAAGCCGCTACGCGTCGGGCCGCCGCCTTTGTGGAACATGGACACGAAATCGTGGATCTCGAAGCCGAGAAAGAGCAGGCCAAGAGCAATCGTCACGCCAAGCCAGAAGATAAGCGGCTTCAGCGAGCGTCCGTATTTCAGCGACAATGACGCCATTCCAAAGGTAAAGCTGCTCAGCAGCAGCGCCATCGTTTCGATAAATGCGCTTTTGATGTCGAACAGTTGCTCTGGCCCGGGACCGCCGGCCGTGCCCCGGAGCATGGTCGCGTAAGTTGCGAACAGCAATCCGAAGATGATTGCGTCGCTCATCAAAAAGACCCAAAAGCCAAAAATCTGCTCTTCGCCGGACAAGTCCACGTCGGGATGCGCAGCGCTGAGATTGAGTCCAGGGTATCGAACGGTCTGCGTCGTCACTCGGCGGCCTCCCGCAGTGGATGCGCTGCCAGCCCCTCATTCATAGGCTCGGCTTCATGCAAGCGCGTCACCGGCTGGACGTGCGAAACCACCGCCAGCCATTTTGTATGCTCGCGCTCGACCTCATCGGCCGGAATGATCTTTTCATAATCGCGGACGAAGCCCCGCCCGACCACGGCAGCGAATATGCCGATCGCGCCCAAGCCGAGCATCCACCAGAGATACCAGACCAGACCGAACGCGCAGAACGCGCCGCCAATACAGAAGATGAATCCCATGGCGCTGTTCTTGGGCATGGTGATATCGGCGTATTCCTCGGGTTGCTGGTAGGCGACGCCCTTCTCCTTCGCGACCATGAATGCGTCGCGCGCCGTGATCTGCGGAATGACCGAAAAATTGTATTCCGGCGGCGGCGCCGGCGTCGCCCATTCGAGGCTGCGGCCGTCCCAGGGGTCACCAGCGGCGACGCGGTAGGCATCCCGGCGGCGCACCGAAACCACCAATTGAATGATCAGGCTGGCAAAGGCAGCCAGGATCACGCCGGCGCCGGCCAGCGCGACAATCATGTATGGCAAATACACCGGATCGAAATAGGCCACCGTCCGGCGCGGAAAGCCAAGCAAGCCAAGACCGTAGAGCGGAAAAAACGCCAGGATGAATCCGACGATCCAGCACAACGCCGCGATCAAGCCCCAGCGCTCATCGAGCCGGAAGCCGAATGCCTTGGGAAACCAGAAGTGATAGCCCGCCAGCATCCCGAAGAGCAGGCCCGGGATCAGCATGTTGTGGAAATGCGCCACCAGAAACAGCGTGTTGTGCACCTGATAATCGACCGCCGGATTGGCGAGGAGGATGCCCGACATGCCGCCGATGACGAACAACATCATGAAGGCGAGCGCATAGACCAATGGCACGGACAGGCGCACGCGACCGCGGAACATGGTCAGCAGCCAATCGTAGACCTTAACCCCGGTCGGGATGCCGATCAGCATGGTGGCAATGCCGAAGGCGGCATTGAGGTTGGCGCTTTGCCCCATGGTGAAAAAGTGATGCACCCACACGGTGAAAGACAGCACCGCGATCGACATCGTCGCCAACACCAGCGACTTGTAGCCGTAAAGCGTCTTGCCGGAGAACGTGGAAAACACCTCCGAGTAGACGCCAAAGGCCGGCAGAATCAGGATGTAAACCTCGGGATGCCCAAACAACCAGAACAGGTTGGCATAATTCATCATGTTGCCGCCCAGGGCGTTGGTAAAGAAATGAAAGCCGAGGTAACGATCGAGCGCCAGCAGGCTGGTCGCCACGGTGAGTGGCGGCATGGCGAAAATCATCAGGATGCTGGTGCACAACGCCGTCCATGTGAACAGCGGCATGCGGAAGAAGCCCATGCCGAATGCGCGCTTCTTGTAGATGGTGACCGCGAAATTAATGCCGGTCATGGTCGAACCGATCGATGAAAGCGTCACGGCCCAGATCCAGTAATCGGGACCAACGCCGCCATTGAACGCCGTCTCCGTGTAAGGCGGGTAGCCGCTCCAACCGCCCGTCGAGAATTTGCCGACTACCAGCGAGACCATCACGATGGCGGCACCGGCGGCGGTCAGGCCGAGACTGATGGAGTTCATCACCGGAAACGAAACATCGCGAGCACCGATCTGGAGGGGCATCACGTAATTGATCAGCCCGGTGAGAAAAGGCATCGCCATGAAGAAGATCATGATCGAGCCGTGCGTACTGAACAGCTGGCCGAAATGATCGGCGGAAAGGAAGCCGCCATTCAGCGCGAATGCCTGCTGGCCGCGCATGAGCGCCGCTTCGATCAAGGCGCGCGCCAGCATGACAAACGACAGCACGATGTACATGATGCCGATGCGCTTATGATCGACGCTGGTCAGCCATTCCGACCACAACACCTTCCACTTTCCATACCGGGTGATGAGAATGACCGTAACGGCAGCGCCGATCAGAACCATCGAGCCCGCGAAAGTCGCGATGCTGCCATTGACGATGTTTTCATGCGTGGGGTGCTGGAGCATGTCCCAAAAGGGAAGCAACTCCAGGCGCAATCGACCAAAAATGAAATGAAATAACGACATCGTCTCAATCCTCTTTGGCGCGGTCGTCCGTCGTTTTGGCGGCAACCGCAGAGGTTGAGCGCCCTTCCGCCGCTGCGTTCGCCAGCGCAGCCGACGCCGAAGAGCCGCCGTGAAAGGACTTGACGACGTTGGCAAAGAGGCTTTTTGGGACGTCGCGAAAGTAGACGACGCCTTCGGGCATGCGGTCGGCATGCAGCGCGCCGTGCATATCCTTGGCGGTGTTCTGCTTGCGCAGAATCTTGTACGTCGCCGCCGTCAGCGGAATTCCCTCGGTCTTGATACGGCGCGCCCAAGCACCGAACGCATCGGGCGTCATCGCGGTCGCGGTGAATTTCTGACGATGGAATTTTTTGCCGTTGTATTGGGTGTTTTCACCGCGAAAGTCGCCGGGCCTATCGGCTTTCAAATGCAGGCGCGTCACCATCCCCGCCATGGCATAGATCTGGCTGCCAAGGGCCGGAATGAAAAACGACTGCATCACGGTATCTGACGTCAGCCTGATCGAAACCGGCCGGTCGGAGGGAAATGCGAACTGGCCGAGGCTCGCGACGCCGAGGCTCGGATAAATGAACAGCCACTTCCAATCATAGCCAACGACATCGACGCGCAGCGGCGGCTGCCCGGAGACCAAGGGCCGGTAGGGATCAAGGTCATGGGTGGCGCGCCACAGCCAAACAGCCAGTACGATCACAACACAGAACGGCACGCCCCAGATGATGATTTCGAGGGGCCAGGAAAACGACCAATCCGGGCGATAAGGCGCGGAGGAGTTTCGATATCGGTAACGCCAGGCAAACAGCGGGGTCAGCAGCAGGACCGGCACGACAACGATCAAGAGAATCAAGATGATGTCGATAAAATACCCCCGTTGCGCCGAGGCGATGGGACCGCCGGGGGACAGAAAGGTGACGTTGTCGGGAGAGCAGCCCGCGAGCAATGCCGCAGCGCCGCTCGCGAGGAGAACGCGCAGCGCCCTCGCCGGCTTCCGATTGCTCCACATTTCTTGCCGTCCATCGCGGCAACGCAAAGTCCAATCTGGCACGAGCCTGTCCTCAGCTCGCAGGTGGCGATAAATAACACCCACGCCCTGCCCCCGTCGTCAACGCGCAGCACGCAAGTTTGTTCGCGGCGCTTGGTGAAACGAATGTAATGAAGTGAGTGCCGAGGCGGTCGACGACGCCGGCGCGGACAACGCGTTGGCGCGGCGCTCACCCTCCGCCGCGTTGGAGGACCGGGCCGCAAAGACCGATGCCAGTCGTGATGAGAGCGAGGTGACTCAGGGCTTGCGGATAATTGCCGCAAAGCCGGCTGCCGCGGATGGTATATTCCTCCGACAACAGACCAAGCTCGCTACGGACCGAGAGGAGGCGCTCGAATGTCGTCCTCGCCTCCTGTTCGCGACCTTGCGCCTGATAGCAATCGGCAAGCCAGCAGCTGCAGGCGAGGAAGGCGCCCTGGCCGCTGCCACGCGCTTCTGAATTTCGATAAAGCAAACCGTCGTCGAGCAGCTCTTTCTCCACGCGCGCGACCGTGCCGAGCATGCGCGGATCGTCGGGCGGCAGAAAATTCACCGCCGGTATAAGCAGCAATGCGGCATCGATTTCTTGCCCACCGTAGTACTGCACGAAGCTGTCCAAGCCCGGGTGGTACCCCTCGTCGCAAACCTCTCGATGAATGGTCTCACGCAGTTGGGACAGATGCTGCTTCTCATCGGTGTCGAGCAATTCGGGCGACCCGCCGTGACGCAGGAAACGGTCGATCGCGACCCAGGCCATGACCTTGGAGTAGACGTAATGGCGTGGCTCGCCACGACTTTCCCAGATTCCATGGCCAGGCATTCGCCAACCAAACTCCAGGCGATTGATGATGGCGTGCTCAATCTTCAGCGCGTGCGGCGCACTGTCCAAGCCTGCGCGGTCCGCAAGGTGAAGGACGTCGATGAGCTCGCCGTAGATATCGACCTGACGTTGCCGGGCCGCCGCGTTGCCGACACGCACGGGCGACGACCAGTCGTAGCCTTCCAGCCAGTCGGCCGTCCATTCCGACAGCTCCCGTCCGCCATCGATGCGGTACATGATCTGGATATGCTCTGGGGAGCCGGCAATCGTGCGCAGGATCCAATCCCGCCAAGCCTTCGCCTCGTCCGTATATCCGGCGTTCAACAGCGCGGTCAAAGTGAACGTCGAGTCGCGCAGCCAACAGTAACGATAATCCCAATTCATCTGCCCGCCCGGGACTTCCGGAAGAGAACAGGTGGGGGCTGCGACAATGCCGCCCGTGGGTGTGTTGATCAGCGCCTTCAACGTGATGAGAGACCGTCGCACCGCTTCGGGCCAGTCGGTCGGTCGGTCGAAATGCCCGATCCACTCGCGCCAGTAGTCTTCTGTCTCTGCGATCGCGCCCTCGACGGACAAGGGCGGTGGCGGCTCCTCGGTCGACTTGCCGATGCGCAAAACGAAATCGACCGTATCGCCTTCACGCAGGCTGAAATCCGCGACCGCGTCGTGCCCAGCCAACTCTACGGGCACGTCTGCGTAAAGTACGATGAGATCCGGCCCGACGTGCCCGACCAGTCGCCGCCCCTCGCATTCGATCCACGGCGGCACCGATCCATAGCCGAAACGCAGGGACAGCACTGAGCGGAGCGACACTTCGCCTTTCAGACCGACGACCCGCCGTACCAGGCTTGGCGCTCCCCGGCGCATTGGCATTAAATCGATGAGCCTCACCGACCCGCCATCGACATGAAAATCATTCTCGACGATCAGCGTATCCTCCCGATAACGCCAAGCCGAGCGGGCTTCGGTGCCGCGCGGCGCGATCTGCCACTGACCATTGTCGTGACGACCGAGCAGACGGGCGAAGCAAGCATCCGAGTCGAAACGGGGCCAACACAGCCAGTCGATTGCGCCGTTCTTGCAGACCAGCGCAGCCGATTGTCCGTCACCAATCAGGGCATAGCTTTCCAGTGGAGAAGTCATGAATTTCTCGAAATGGGGGACCTGTTTGAGAACTTATCGGCTTCGCTGAAGTTCCACTCGGACGCGGCCTTTGACTGCGATCTTGAGACCCTGGTCGGCAGCGGGAGCGAAAGCACCGCCGTTGGCGGTTCAGCGATTGATGCGTCTCGAAAGCACGACGCGCACTCGCTGGGATGTCCGCATCTCGCGTCGCTGCGACGTCGGCTTGCCAAGAGATTGCCAAGAGCTTGCCAAGAGATTGTGAAACTCTTGGATCACCGAAAACGTTGTCTTGTCGCGCTGTGCCCTCTGAGATCTCAATCCACCGCGGCGGTCGGAGTTTACGGTGCTAGGGTCAACGTCCATGTCAACGTCAACCATCATTCCAAGCTGCGAGGCCGACCTTCTGGTCGACGCCCATGCCCAAATCGGCGAGTCGCCGATTTGGGCTGCGGAGGAAGCGGCGCTTTACTGGATCGACGTAAAGGCCCCGGCCCTGTACCGCACCAAATTGGCGACCGCCGAGACGATTTCCTGGCCCCTGCCCAGCGATATCGGCGGCTACGCGCTGACGCCGGATGGCGATGGGGCGATCGTAGGGCTCAGGAGTGGCCTGTTTTCATTGAATTTCACGAGCAAAGAATTGCGAAAGCTGTTCGATCCGCCGTTCGATCCGCGCACCCACCGCTTCAATGAGGGCGATTGCGATGCCAGCGGTCGCTTGTGGCTCGGAACCATGTTTGATCCGCTGCCGGATGTTGATGCCGCGGCCACGCCGGCCGACCTGTATTCGTTCACCTTCGCCGACGGATTGGTGCGGCACGATGAGCCAAGCCTGCTTCACAATGGATTTGCCTGGAGCCGCGACAATCAACATTTTTTTCTTGCCCATTCCCGCGAAGGACGAATTTACAAGGCTGACATCGACATCGCCGCGGGCCGCTTGGGGGCGAGACGTGTCTTTGCCGAAGTGCCGGACGACGTCGGAGTGCCCGATGGGGCAGCTTTTGACGAGCTCGGTTATTACTGGTCTGCCATTCACGGCGGGGGGCGGTTGCATCGCTATGCGCCGGATGGACGTCTGGATCGGGTCATCTCCCTTCCGATTCAGAACCCAACGATGATGGCGTTCTGCGGACCGGAGCTCAGCGATTTGTGCATCACCAGTGCAAACCACGGCGAGGATGGCAGACCTCACGAGGGTGGCATTTTCATCATGAAGCCAGGCGTGGGAGGACTCCCACGTCGCCGCTTTATTGCCTGAAGCGCGCGTGCTCGGCGAAATATAATGACGCCGAGGATGCCGGCTTACGCCCAGAAATGGAGTCGACCGAAAAATCCCGTAAACCATCCGCGCGGCAAAAGCCGACGCCAGCTAAGTGCTGGTCGGGGCAGCAGGATTCGAACCTGCGACCTTCTGCTCCCAAAGCAGACGCGCTACCAGACTGCGCTATGCCCCGTGACCGTCTATGCGCTCGGCCTCGCCGTTCGCATACACGCCGGCGCCCGGGCCAGCAAGCAGGCCTCAGCGCCCATGGAAGATCGGAAAGGCGACCCGGTCGCCGGGCGCGATGCCGAGCTTGCGCGCCGTTCCCCCGATCACCTCCAGCACCGCCAGCACCGGCCCCCCGGAAGGGATCAGCTGGGTCGACAGCGGCTCCGTGTTCTCAGCGATGCGCAGGATGCGCCCGTTGGCGCGGATGAAGATCATGTCGAGCGGAATATAAGTATTCTTCATCCAGAACGAGACGTCCTGTTCCTGGTGGAAGTCGAACAGCATGCCCTGCCCCGGCGGCAGGCTGCGGCGGAACATCAGGCCTTTCTCCCGGGCCGCCTCGGTGTCGGCGACTTCGACTGAAAACACATGCACGCCGGTCTTGCTGACGATTTCCAGCGTTTTCGGCGGCGCCGGCCGTGCCGGCCCCACCGCAATCAGCAGACCGAGGATGAGGAAGGCCGTCCACCATGTGCGCATGCGCCAGGATTTACGCGGGCGCGCGGCGTGCAGCAACGGGAAAATTGGCAAGAATAACTGCGCGAATAAGCGGATCAGTGCGAGGCCGGCCCAATCGTCCCGCCGTCGGGGCGGACCTCGGCGGCCATCAGGCCCTTGGGCCCGGGGCCGAAGCGCACCAGCACGGTCTGGCCCGGGCGCAGCTCGGCGATGCCGTAGCGGCGTAGCGTCTCCATGTGCACGAAAATATCCGGCGTGCCTTCGCCCCGTGTGAGAAAACCGAAGCCGCGCAACCGGTTGAACCACTTCACCATGGCCCGCTCCAGGCCGCTGGTGGGCTGCACGGTGACATGGGTGCGCGGCGGCGGCATCTGCGCCGGATGGATCGCCGTGCTCTCGTCCATCGAGATGATGCGGAAGGCCTGCAGGCCCTTGGCCCGCTGCAGCACCTCGCACACGATCCGCGCGCCCTCATAGGCGGTTTGGTAGCCGTCGCGGCGCAGACAGGTCACGTGCAGCAGCACGTCCGGCATGCCGTTGTCCGGGACGATGAAGCCAAAGCCCTTGGAGACGTCGAACCACTTGATGACGCCCGCCATCTCGATCAGCTCGGCGGCGGACTCATCAGCGATTTCGCTGATCGTCCCTGGCCGGAGATTGGTCCCAGACATTTTTGATTCAATCCCGTCCGACGCCATAACGCCGTACGCCGCCGCCTGTTAGGCGCCTCTTCAAGGGGGCGCTTCAACGAATCTGTCAAAAAGAAGATAACACTCGTCGAAACACGGCAAAGCGTAAAATTTGCTTGCGCACAGCCTGTGCACAGCGACAAAGCCAAGCGAATCAGTGGCTGATGAAGGGTTCGAGTACCGATCCAATGTCGTCATGCACGACCAGGTCGGCAAGCTCGTCGAATTCGGTCTCTTCGCGATTGATAATGACAAGCGCGGCGCCATTGCGCTTGGCCATCAAGGGAAATCCTGCGGCCGGCCATACCACCAGCGAGGAACCGATGGCGAGAAACAGATCGCAGTTCCTGCTCAAGTCTTCGGCACGCTGCATCGCCTCGGCCGGCATCGCCTGTCCGAACGACACGGTCGCGGTCTTGATGAAGCCGCCGCAACCGCAATCAGGTGCGCGGCGTCCGTTCGACTCGAATTTCTCGCGCACCCAGGGGAGCTCGTAGCGCTCGCCGCATTCGAGACAGAGCGCATAGGTCGTATTGCCGTGCAGCTCGACGATATCGGCGGCAGACATGCCGGACACCTGATGCAGATTGTCAATATTCTGCGTCACCAGGCCGGGCACCTTGCCGGCGCGGTAGAGGCTCGCCAGCGCCCGGTGGCCGCGGCCGGGCCGGGCCTGGGCGAAACTGTCCTCCATGGCGAAGCGACGGCGCCAGGATTCATCGCGCATTTCGCTGCTGGCGAGAAAATCGCCGAATTCGATCGGCCGGTTCTTGGTCCAGAGCCCGCCCGGTGAGCGAAAGTCCGGAATGCCGCATTCGGTGGAAATTCCCGCTCCGGTAAAGGGCACGATGCGCTGCGCGCCCTCGATCAGGTCGCGCAGGGCGGCGATGGCGGTATGAAGGTCGGGTGCGATCATGGATGAAGCTGACTATATTGGGACACGGCCCGCCCGGCGGCCAGGTTGTCGATGAGGATCCCCATGCGATATCTGCACACCATGCTGCGCGTGCGCAATCTCGATGCCGCGCTCGATTTCTATTGCAACAAGCTCGGCCTGAAGGAAACCCGCCGGCGGGTGGACGACAAGGCGCGCTACACGCTGGTTTTCCTGGCGGCGCCCGGCGACGAGAAGCTGGTCGAGGAGACAAAAGCCATAGGCCGACCGGGGCTGGAAGTGGAACTCACCCACAACTGGGACGGCGACGAGGACTATGGCGAGGCGCGCTATTTCGGCCACCTCGCCTATGAGGTCGACGACATCTACGCCACTTGCGAGCGGCTGATGAAGGCGGGCGTCACCATCAACCGGCCGCCGCGCGACGGCATGATGGCCTTCGTGCGCTCGCCCGACCTCCACTCGATCGAGCTGCTGCAGAAAGGGGCCGCCAAACCGCCGCAGGAGCCCTGGAAATCCATGCCCAATACGGGGCATTGGTGAGCTTGCCGCGCCGGGCGAAGCTCTTTATACCTCGCCGCCGTCGCGGGCTTCGCAGCCTTTTGGCCGCCCCCGATTGCGCCCTTCGTCTAGAGGCCTAGGACACCGCCCTTTCACGGCGGTAACAGGGGTTCGAATCCCCTAGGGCGCGCCATTCCCTGAGCCACGCCACGGATGACCTTGGCCGCGGGGCCAGGAACAGGCGCCGCTGTTTGCTTGGCGCCGAGCCGCATCCCGATTGTAAACGCCAGCCGCTTGCGTATGCTCTAGCGGTCGCCGGGGTGCGTCACGGGGGACTGCACCGCGGGGCTGGCGCCGTCGGGGGCAGGCGCCAATTCCTCAATACTCTTTGTTTCACTCGGCGAAGGAACTCGGCGATGAAGAAACATTTGTGTGCCGCGCTCGTCGCGGTCGCGACGATATTCTCTTGCCTGCAAATGGGAGCCGACGCTGCTCAAAACGACACGCACCTGATGCCAAATCCGTGGGCGGGCAAGCTCACGATCGTCTATGGCCCGGCAAGCCCCAAGCTACAGCCCATTCGGGACATGCTCATCAAGGCGCAAGTCCTCGAACGACTGCAGCGCTTCCTCTCCCCCCTGCGCCTGAAAAAAGACCTCGTCGTGCAGACCGCCGAATGCGGCTCGCTGCAGCGCGGCGAATATTATGCGTTCGTGCCCTATGTGCCGGGGAAGCCGGTGACGCTGTGCTACGAATTCGTGCAGGTGGCGCAAATCTTCGCGCCCTATTCCTATGACCTGCTGGCGGGGCAGACGCTGGTCAGCCGAGAAATGGCGATCGAAGGCCCCATCGCGCAGGAAGTCCTGCACGACGTCGCGCTGGCGCTGTTCGATCAGCTCGATATCCCGGTCTGGGGACGGGAGGAAGACGCCGCGGACAACGTCGCCGCCATGAGCATGATGTATTTCGGCAAGGATGTTGCACTGAAGTCGGTGCTGGGCAGCGCCTATTTCCTCAAGCAGCTCGACGACGCCCTCACCGCCGTCAAGAACCAGAATAATCAGGTCGTCGGTCACAGTTACAGCATGCGCTATTTGGCCGGCATCCGCCCGCCCCTCCTGCAGCGCTACTACAACCTGCTCTGCATGGCGGTCGGCAACGATCCGATCACCTTTTCCGGGCTGATCGCCTTCCCGCCGAACAAACCGACGGATTACACCTTTTCGTGGGATAAGGCGCAGGAATGCCAAGGCGTCTATCACGAGGCCGCCGACGGCTTCAAACGCTTGATCCTCGACAAATATGTCGACCAGAGCAAATTGGCTCAGATCAAGAACGTCAACTGGTTCGCGCGTCCCTAAGACGCCGCGGCGATCGACGCCGGGCCGCCGAACCGCGCGCGGCCCGGCCCACCCCACGCATACGATGAGAGACTCCAACCTACAGGTATCGTCATGAAGCGCATAGCGATGCTCGTTTTCGCCGGTCTCTTCGCAATGATCCTGCGGCCCGCCAATGTCGCCGCGCAGACCGATATTCCGCCGAACCCGAAGGTTCATATCCAGTATCTCCCGCCCAAGCACGCCGCGTTCAATGGGCTGCGGGAACGCCTCATGAAACGCGGCTTTCTTGAAGAGTACAGCCGGTTTCTCTCGCCCTTGCAGCTCAAGCACGATTTGACCGTGTCGGTCGAGGAATGCGGCTTCATCAATTCCGATTACATATCGTCCAAACACTATATTCAGATTTGCTACGAATACCTGGCCATGATCGAGAACCAGGCGGCCGTTCCGAACGACCGGCTCCCGGTGCGTTATATGCTTGCCGGCGCCGGACTGATCCCCGGATTCACCCGCAAGGAAGCCATCATCGGCGGGCTTGTGGCGCTGCTGCTGCATGAAACGGGGCACGCGGTGTTCGACATCAACAACGTGCCGCGCCTCGGGCATGAAGAGGATGCCGCCGACGAAATTGCCGGGCTGATGCTGCTTCAGTTCGGCAAACCCGCGGCCCGCCTCATGGTGAAAGGCGCGATCAACATGCACAATGAGGAGGCCGTCGAGAGAGACTTCAATAAGACGCTCATGTCGGACGTGCACAGCCTCGGCCAGCAGCGGTCCGAAAACATCCTGTGCATGGCCTATGGCAGCCCGGAAGGCGATGCGTTCAAGGATCTCGCCTCCGCATTCCTGCCGGCCGATCGCGCACCCAATTGCAAACTTGAATACGAGCACGCGCTGCGCGCGTTCAACTTGACCATCATGCCCTATGTCAACAAGGACATGATGAAGAAGGTGCACGCAATGAAGCTCTTCGAGCCGAGCGATGAGAAATTGTAAGCCGCCGCCGGGTGCGGCGGCTCAATCGCCTGTCTCACCCGCCGGCGCCGGCGCGGGCGAGCTCGCCCGGCGCCGAGACCACAATCGAGCGCTCGGGTCGTTCGGCGTAGATCCGGCGAAGCGGCGCTGAATGCGGCCGCTACCGTCGCGCCGCAAGCAATCACTTCTTGATTGAATCGTAGGCCGCGTCGAATCCCTTGAACGACACCGGGATGTCGACCTCCTGCTGTGCCGCGTTCGCAAACTGCAAGACGCCGTTGTTGGTCTGCGCGCGCAATGTCTTGATCGCGTCATCGCCGAGGGCCGTCTCGGCGAAACAGCCTTGCGGCACGCAGCGCTTGAAGCTGGCGCTGACCGCGGTCTGCTTATCGTCGGTGACGAGCTTCACGCCGGACGACAGCCAGACATTGACCGGCACCTGGACGACAATCACCAGCCCACCATCTTTACCGTGGCCGATGGCGATCTGGGTCACCGGCTGCGAGCCACCCTTGACCTGCGTCGTTTGCGTCATCTCGCAGACATTGCCCGCTTTCAGCACATGGCAGCGGACCACCCAGTTCTCGTAGGTCGCCGTCGTGCTCTGCGGCGAATCCGCCCATGCAGCGGTCGCCACCAGCAAGAGCACCACCGCCCCCATCAGTTCGAGCCGCCATTTCATGACGCGGTTCCCTTCGATCACGTGCGACGTAAGAGCAGGCGCGGCAACGCAGCCTAGCGCCAAGCTGCGGATTTATAAGCCACAAGCGCGAGAATGAGCCAAGCAGAAATCGTCTGGTTCCTGCTCCGCAGGAGCGGTGGTCGTTCCGCGGCGCGACCAGCCGGATCGACGCGGCGCGTCACGGCGGCACATGTGTCATGCCTGCCATGCGGGCATGTGTCACATTTCTTATGTTTTTTAACGGAGAAAATATGTGCTCAATGGCGTTCGCCCGTTAGATTCGCCACGTCGGGCGACGAAGCTCCAAAGGAGCGTCATGCCATGATGAAAGGCAAAAACGTAGTCTCGGCGCTGCGGCGCGACGTGTCCTTCGTCTGGCACGCCGTGATCGCCGTGGTGTTCATCGGCTTCACCAGCCTGGCGGTGGCGGCAGCGCTGCTCGATCTGATCTCGCTGCGCCATTAACCGCGATACGCGCGCCACGCCCGGCCGCTCACGAGGGCGGCGGATAGCGATGGCGACGGCCCTTGTAATCCTCGACCACGACCTGCGTGGCGCCGTTGCTGCCGACACGTTCCAGATAATTCGGTCCGATCGGCGACTTGCCGTGGCCGCCGGGAATGTCGAGCACATAGCCCGGCTGACACAGGCCCGACCAGCGTCCGCGCAATTCGCGCATCAACGCCTGCCCCGTCGCGATGTCGGTGCGCAGATGGCCGGTGCCAGGGGCGAGATCGCCGTGATGCAGGTAATAGGGCTTCACCCGGCATTCGACCAAGGCGCGCATGAGCGCGCCGAGCGCCGCGGCCGTGTCGTTGACGCCTTTGAGCAGCACCGATTGCCCGAGCAGCACCAAGCCGGCATCGGCCATGCGCGCGATCGCGCTACGCGCCGTGTCGGTCAATTCGCGCGCGTGGTTGACGTGCAGGGCGACATAAGTCGCCTTGCCGCTCGCCTTCATCGCCCGCACGAAGTCGGGCGTGATGCGCGCCGGATCGGCGACGGGCACGCGCGTGTGGATGCGCACGATCTTGACGTGATCGATGCCGCGCAGCGCCTGCATCACCGCGCGCAATCGGCGCGCCGACAGCACCAGCGGATCGCCGCCGGTGAGGATCACCTCCCAAATGTCCGGACGCGCGCGGATATAGTCGAGCGCGCGCGCCAGCGCCTCCCTCGACAGCGGCTTGTGCGGGCCGACGCTTTCGCGGCGGAAGCAGAAGCGGCAATAGACTGCGCAAACCGGGGTGAGCTTGAGCAGCACGCGGTCGGGATAACGGTGCACGATGCCCTCGACCGGGCTGTGCGCATCGTCGCCGATCGGATCGGCGTCTTCTTCCGGCACTTGTTTCAGTTCCGCCATATCGGGCACGAATTGGCGCGCGATCGGATCCTGCGGATCGTGCGGGTCGATCAGCGCGGCGAGATCCGGCGGCAGCGCCACCGCATAGCGCGCAGCGACCGCGTCCAGTTCGGCGCGGCGCTCGGGCGGAACGACGCTTGCCTCGCATAATTGTTTCGCTGTGCGCAGTGTTCGTGTCTTCATGGCCCAACCTATCCGCCGTCATGGCCGGGCTCGTCCCGGCCATCCACGTCTCGCTCGCTCATCCGGAACAGACGTGGATGCCCGGCACAAGGCCGGGCATGACGGATTAAATTTCCACCACCGGCGCCCAGATCACCTGCTCGACATGCTCGGCGCCGGTCGCAAGCATCACCAGCCGGTCGAGCCCGAGCGCGATGCCGCAGGCCTGCGGCATGATTGCAAGCGCATCGAGGAAATCCTCGTCGAGCGGATAACGCTCGCCATGGATGCGCTGTTTCTCGTCCATCGCCGCCGTAAAGCGCGCGCGCTGTTCGGCGACGTCGGTCAATTCGCCGAACGCATTGGCGAGTTCGACCCCGCAGGCATAGAGTTCGAAACGCTCGGCCACCTTGTCGCTGCCCGGTTTCGCCCGCGCCAGCGCCGCCAGCGGCAGCGGATACTCGTAGAGGATCGTGGCGCGGCCGCGGCCGAGATGCGGCTCGACGCGCTCGGCCAGGACGCGGCTGAAGATATCGCCCCAGGTGTCGTCCGCGGCGGTCGCGACGCCCGCCCGCGCCGCGGCGGCGGCAAAAGCCGCACGGTCGCCCGCACTGCCGCGCACCGTCGCAAGGAGATCGACGCCGGCATGGCGGGCGAAGGCCTCGGCCACGGTGACGCGCTCCGGCGGCGCGAAGGGATCGACCGTGCGATCGCGGAAGCGGAACGCGGTGACGCCCGCCGCGCGCGCGGCTTCGCCCATGAGCGCGGCGCAGTCGTCCATCAAGACCGTGTAGGGCTCCTCCGCCCGGTACCATTCGATGAGCGTGAACTCGGGGTGATGCAGCGCGCCGCGCTCGCGATTGCGGAACACGCGGGCGACATCGAAAATACGCCGCTCACCGGCCGCCAGCAGCTTCTTGCAGGCGAACTCCGGCGAGGTACGCAGGTAAAGCGCATGCCGCTCGCCGCCCGCCTCGATCAGCGCGGTGGCGAAGGCATGCAGATGCGTCTCGTTGCCGGGCGAGACCTGCAGTGCCGCCGTCTCCACCTCGACGAAATCCTGCGCCGCGAACCAGGCGCGCAAGGCGGCCACGATCCGCCCGCGCGCCAGCAGGTACGGACGCCGCCGGGCATGCACGCCAGGCTGCCAGAAGGGCGGGTTTTTGGGCACTTTCAGGCGGCTCCCCGGGGCGGCCGGAAAGGCTGGCGTCGCCCGCTAAGATGGGTATGGTGCGGCCCGAATCCGCAGGCCCCGGACCCGAAGAGGGCCGCCTCGAACTCAAGGACTGTTACCGTGAAGGTCATCGCCAGCCAGCTCCGCAAAGGCAATATCGTCGATATCGACGGCAAGCTCTATGTCGTCCTCACCGCGGAAAATTTTCACCCCGGCAAGGGGACCCCCACCACCCAGGTCGATATGCGCCGGATTTCCGACGGCGTGAAGACCTCGCAGCGCTACAAGACCACCGACCAGGTGGAGCGCGCGCATGTCGAAGACCACGAATTCAGCTACCTGTACAAGGACGGCGACGGCTTCCACTTCATGAACCAGGAAACCTACGACCAGGTGCAGGTGCCCGAGGACGTGGTCGGCGACACCGAGAAATACCTGCAGGAAGGCATGGTGGTCAGCCTCGCCATGCACGAGGGCGTGCCGGTCTCCATGGAGATCCCGCAGAAGGTGACGCTGGAAATCACCGACACCGAGCCGGCCATGAAGGGCCAGACCGCCTCCGGCTCATTCAAGCCGGCCATGCTGTCGAACGGCGTGCGCACGATGGTGCCGACGCACATCGTCGTCGGCACGCGGGTGGTGATCAACACCGCCGATGGTTCTTATGTGGAGCGGGCGAAGGATTGAACGTTTGACCGTTCGTCCCCGCATTCTCCAGGTGTCGTCCCCGCCCCCGCTTTCGCGAGCATAAACTCCAGCGGGGACCCAGCCTAGTTCGCGCTCTCATCCAGTTTCCTAGGTTCCCGCTTGCGCGGAAACGAACGGAGTCTGCGGCTAAACCCGCGCGCCCGCCCGCACCTCCTGCGGAAACAGCTCGTCCGGCGTCAGCAGCCTGGCGGTGATGCCCTGCGCATGGGCGAAGCGGCAGAAGGCGGCAAGCGTCGTACGATTGGCATCAAGCCCATAGGGGAACGGATCGGCACCGAAGCCCTCGCCCCATTCGTCGAGCACCGCCGCCGACCAGGGCACTGGAATGCGCGACGCTGTCAGGTCTCGGATGCGCTCCAGGCTGCGGCGCTTGGCTTCCTCGAAGGCCTTGAGCAGGTTCATCGCCACCCAGGGGTAGCGCTCGAACAGCGCGCGCCGCATGGCGATCACATGCATGATCGGGAAGATGCCGGTCGCCGCGTGATAGCGCTTCTCCTGCTTGCGATAGTCGGGATAGAGCCGCACGATCTTGCCGCCGTCCTGGAAGAACGCATCCGGCGCGTGCGCCGCGATCGCCGCATCGATCTCGCCCGAGCGCAGCATGGCGGTGATGCTGCTGTCCGTGCGCTGCACGTAATTGATCCCCGGCGGCAACGTGAACGCCACCTTCTCGTCGCGCCCGGGCTGGTTGGTGCCGGCCTGCACCCATTTGATCTTGGTGAGATCGACGCCCGCCGTCTCGGCGAGGAAGCCGCGCGCATAGATGCCGGCCGTCTGTGCCCATTCCGGGATGCCGACGCTTTTGCCTTCCAGATCTTTGGGCGTGACGATGCCGCTGTCGGCGCGCACATAAAAGGCCGAGTGGCGGAAGACGCGCGAGGGAAACACCGGAATGCCGACGAAGGGCGAATTGCCCTGCCCGGCATAGCCGATGAACTTGCCGAACGACATTTCCGACACGTCCCATTCGCGATTCTTGATGAAGCGGAAGAAGATCTCCTCGACGGACAGAGTGAGCCCCGTGAGCAGGATGCCGTCGGCGCGCACCGCACCGTAGGTCAGGTCGCGCACATGGTCGTAGTCGGTGGTGGCGAGCGTGAGGTGCAGCCGTGCCGTGCCGCCGCTCTCGATGATCTCGGGCGCCCGCTCGGCGCCCGCCGGCCCGCCGGTCACCCGCGCGTCATGTTTCGTCATTGCAACCCCGCGTCCTGTCGCCGCAGCGCCCCGCTGCCGCCCCAAAGCCTGTGCAGCCTATCGGGACGGCCCAGCCTTGTCCGTGCCAGTCCTATGCCGCTAGTGTTGCCGTTTGCCAAGACCGCCAGGGGTCAGTGAAGGGGCGCGCATTGAGACTTTCGGTTCTGGTCGGCGCCGCGCTGCTTTTATGCTCGGCAGCCGCCGCCGACGAATTTGAAGCGCCCCGCGTCACGCTCAGCAATGTCAACTGGGCGGCGGCGGCCGCGAGCCTGACCGACCACGGCATCGACCCGCCGACGGTCGAATTCGCCCGCCTCGATGCCGCGACCGACAAGCGCTTTCCCGGCATCGCCAAGAGTCCGGTGCCGGTGCTGCTGCCGATCGACATCGATACCTTCCGCGCCGACCTCGCCGCCGGCAAGCCGGAGGCGCTGAGCTCCAACACGTATTTCGGCGGCTTCCGTCCCTCAAAGATCTTCCAGTCTGGCCCGGCCGGTTATTTCGCCAGTTTCTTCATCGACCCGGACGACTTCACTTTCAGCTACACCCGCAAGCCGACCGAGATCACCATCACCGGCGGCGCCTTCGTCTACGACCTCGACGGTCCCGACCACCAGGAGGCGTTCCCGGTCAAGGAGCTGGAAGCATCCTTCCCCGGCATCCGCCGCATCCTGCGCGAAGCGCATGTGCGCTACGCCTTCGAGCGCTTCGGCGTGCCTTACGTCGTCTCGATGCAGTGCTACGACCGGCCGCCCTCATCCCACTACCGCTCCTGCCGGCAAGCCGATCCGATCGTGCAGAAATTCATGCGCCTCTTGCACACCGCCGGCGGCACGCCGCTGCCGATTCACGAACCGCATATCGATATCAGCCGGCCGGAGGCGAAGTCGGACTTCAGCTATTTCAGCCCCGGCGCGCTCATTCCCGACACCGGCTGGCGCAAGATGCCCGGCCGCGCCGACTATCACGTCTATGCCGACATGCGCTTTCCCATCGCCAAGGCGCCGGCCTTCGTGAAGTCGCAGTCCTTCATGCCCTGGGGCAACTGTTACCGCACCGGCTACACCGGCGAAATCGGCAGGAAAGGCGCGCACTATGCCTGCAAGGTGAACGGCCTGCCGCTGGTGTTCGATGAATCGGCGCCGGTCAATCACAGCTATCCCTGGCGCGACAATTTCTGCGAGCTGCGCAATTTCCAGGTCGGGCAATGCCCCGGCGGCTACGGCCACCAAGGCGAGGACATCCGCCCGGCGACCTGCCTGCTCTATAATGAGAAGGCCGACCGCTGCCTGCCCTATCAGGACGAGGTCGCCGCCGTGCGCGACGGCCTTGTCTGGCGCAATCACGGCAACCTCGCCCTTTATATCCTGGTCAATACGGCGAACGACTTCATTCGCTTCCGCTACCTGCACATGAACCCGCATGACATGGACGCGGATGGCCTCGTTAGCGGGCGGCAGGTGAAGCGGGGTGAGACCGTCGGCAAGGTCGGCACCTGGGGCGACTTCAAGAACGGCACATCCTATCACCTGCACTTCAACATCCAGGTATTCACCAGGAACGGGTGGGACTGGGTCAATCCCTACATCACGCTGGTGCACGCCTACGAGAAGTTGATCGGCGGGCGCGGCACCGAGATCAAGCCCGGCGATCCGGTGCCGCCGCCGGTGGTGATCAAGCCGCCGATCATCGCGCATCCCGCCCCGGTTCCCTTGCCGCCACGGCCGCCGGGCGCACCGGAAGCCATGTTGGCGCCGGCACCGGCAGCGGTGCCGACCCCTATGCGCAAACCGGTGGAACCGCAAAAGGCGGAAAAGAAGAAAGCCTCCAAGGCGGCGCGACCGAAGCGCGCAGGGCACAAGAGGAAAGCCCGGGCGGAACACGGCTCGCAGGAGTCCGCCGCCGACCGCGCAAAGGCACATAAGCGCCATGTCGCCCGTAAAAAACATCATCGCGCACGCAGGACGCATCGGCGCGCGCATCGGCGCCAGGCCGCCGAGCGCCGTTAGCCAAAAGCAATAAGTCGCAGGGGGCGCCCGTTTGTGCGCCTGCCGCCGGCGCATAGAATGCGCGCATGCCGGAACGTCCCCGATTCGATTTGTCCACCCTCACGCTCACCCGCCGCGCCTGGCTGACGGCGGCGCTGGCCTTCGCCGTCGCCGATCCGGCGCAGGCGATCAGCCAGGACGCCGCCTTCCGCCACTGGGTCGACCGCTTCCGCGCGCGCGCCGTGCGCCGCGGCATTTCGCGCGCCACCTACGACCGGGTGATGGACGCGGTCACGCCCGACATGAGCGTGTTCGCGGCGCTGCATAAGCAGCCCGAATTCACCGAGAAGCTGTGGCAGTACATCAACCGGCGCTGCTCTGAATGGCGGGTCATCACCGGCCGCCAGCGCGCCAAGCAATATGCCGGCCTGCTCGCGCGCATCGAAAAGCAATACGGCGTCGACCGCTATCTCATGCTCGCCATCTGGGGGATGGAGTCCTCCTTCGGCGACGTGGTGACCAATCCGAAATACATGCGCCCGGTGATCCCCGCGCTCGCCGCGCTCGCCTGGCGCGATCCACGCCGCCGGCGTTATTGGGAAGCCGAGCTGCTCAACGCGCTGGTGATCGTCGACCGCGGCTGGGCCAAGCCCGCCGACATGATCGGCTCCTGGGCCGGCGCCATGGGTCACACCCAATGGATGCCGGAGGTGTGGCTGCACATGGGCGTCGACTTCAATCACGACGGCCACACCACGCCCTTCGGCGATCCGGCGGATTCGCTCGCCGGCACCGCGCGTTATCTGGTCGAGCGCGGACATTATCGCCGCGGCGAGACCTGGGGCTGCGAAGTTCGGATTCCGCATCATCGCGAGCGGCTCGCCAATAACCGCACCTGGCGCACTTACGCGCAATGGCACGCGCTCGGCATACGCCGCGCCGACGGCAAACCGTTCGCGCGGCCGCACGACAAGGTGAAGCTGTGGCTGCCGGTGCGCGGCGGGCCGGCCTTCCTCACCGGACAGAATTTCCGCGCCGTCTATTCCTACAATCCCTCGACCGCCTATGCGCTGGCGCTCTGCCATCTTGCCGACCTCATCGCCGGCAAGCCGCCTTTGCAGCAGCAATTCCCGGGCGGCGAACGCATCCCCACCATGGCCGAGGTCGAGGAAATCCAACGCCGGCTCAACGCGCGCGGCTTCCCAACCGGCGGCGTCGACGGACGCACCGGCAGCGACACCGTCAAGGCGGTGCTCGCCTTCGAGCGGAAGGTCGGCATGCAGCCGGCCGATGGTTATGTCGGGCTCAAGGTGCTGCACCGACTGCGCCAGAACGACTGAACGCGGCAACGCGGCCCCCCGGCCACGTGATGGCGGTCGCGCGGAAGCGGCGGGCGCGGCAAGGGCAAGCCATACCGCATCAATCGGCCCAATCGATCAATTCCATCGAAACTGCACGTTGGACGGCAGAATGGAGTTCCGGATAGGTCTGCGCTTCAAACCTGGACCCGTTCATGAGCGAAATTCCCCTCCCACGTCCCGTCGCGTCGTCGGCCACCGCGAAGGCAAAGGCCCGCCAAGCGTTCAAGCGCTTTGGCGCCGCGGTCAGCACCCTGCTGCCCGGGCTGCTGCTCACCCTTGCGGTCACCGCCGTCGCCATCGCGGCGCAGGTCGTCGAAGTCCACCTGTTCGGCCGCGCCTGGCTGGAGGCGCTGGTGCTCGCCATCCTGATCGGGACGATCGTGCGGACCGTGTGGACGCCGTCAAGCCGCTGGCTCCCCGGCATCAATTTCAGCGCCAAGACGCTGTTGGAAGTGGCGGTGACGCTGCTTGGCGTCTCGGTCAGCGCCGGGACCGTCATGCAGATCGGCCCAGCCGTGATCGGCGGCATTGTCGCGGTGGTGGCGGTCGCGCTGCCTGCCGGTTACGGCATCGGCCGCGTGCTCGGCCTGCCCAAGCGCATGGCGGTGCTGGTCGCCTGCGGCAACTCGATCTGCGGCAATTCCGCGATCGCGGCGGTCGCGCCGGTGATCGGTGCCACCTCGGCTGACGTCGCCGCCTCGATCGCTTTCACCGCCGTGCTCGGGGTGGTGGTCGTGCTCACCTTGCCGCTGCTCGTCCCCGTGCTCGCCATGACCGGCGCGCAATACGGCGTGTTGGCGGGACTGACCGTTTATGCCGTGCCGCAAGTGCTGGCGGCAACCATGCCGGTGGGACGCGTCGCGCTGCAGATCGGCACGCTGGTCAAGCTGGTGCGTGTGCTCATGCTGGGGCCGGTCGTGCTGCTGCTCTCGCTGATTGCCAGCCACCAGCGCGGGAAAACCGGCCTGGCCCTGGCGGACGTCACCGCCGGCGACCGGCCGGCGCCGGGACTGCCACCGCTGCATCGGCTGGTGCCGTGGTTCATCATCGGCTTTCTCGCCCTCGCCGTCATCCGCTCCTTCGGGCTGATCCCGCAACCGATGCTCGGCCCGATTGCGTTCGTCAGCGACTGGCTGACCACGGTCTCCATGGCCGCGCTCGGCCTGGGCGTGGACGCTCGCACGGTCGCCGGCGCCGGGGCGCGCGTCACCACCGCGGTGATCGGTTCGCTGGTGCTGATTGGGGCGCTCGCTCTCGTGATGATCCACCTGGCTGGCGTCGTGTGATAACGGCTCGTGCAACAAAAAAGAATGCTTTCCGGCCGACCGGCATGACAGGCTGACGTATTGGTGCGGTTGCGGCAAAGCCACTGACGGGCGCGACGCGAAGCCTGTTTCCCGATCAAGTTCTGCCTTCCCGGCTTTATGCAGATGTCTCCTGCACGCGCAGCCGTGTTTCAGGCCAAAGCGGCGGCGAACTCACCTTTCCGACTCCCCGTTGGAACTAATTGAGGGTGCCTAGGTTATTGGCAGCACGCGGACCGCAAAGGTCGCGCGTGAACCGGGGCAAAGCCATGGACACCAACCAGTCGGCGATATCTTGGAGCGCAGTAGCTGCCGGAGCGGCGGCGATCGCCGCTCTCACTCTCGTGCTTATCGCGCTCGGCAGCGCGTTGGGGTTTTCATCGATTTCTCCATGGCCGAACGCCGGCATATCGGCAAAGACCTTTCAAATATCGACAGGCCTGTACTTCGTATTCACCGCATTAGTGGCGTCCACAATCGGCGGATACATGAGCGGGCGGCTGCGCTTGAAGTGGACCGGTATCCATAACTACGAAGTGCAGTTTCGCGACACCGCGCACGGATTTTTGGCCTGGGCTTTCGCCACGATCGTTGGCGCCGCCGCTCTGGGAGGCGTTGCCACCTCATTGACCGGAAGCGGTGCGGTCGCGGTCGGAGCGAACGGGGCCAATACCAATTACTACGTCGCGCAATTGATGCGGCCGACCGCGGCGCAGCCCGCGGCAGCTCCGAACGCCGCCTCCGGCGGTGCGACGGCGGCACAGGCACCTGACGCCGCAATCGCCAGCAGGGCGCGATCCATTCTGGTACACGGCGCGGCCCAAGGAGTTGCACTTTCGGATGCTGATCGCGCCTATCTCGCGCAGCTCGTGTCGACCGAGACCGGAGCAAGCCCTGCCGACGCCGAAAAGCGGGTGATGGCAGTGGTGACCCAGGCAAAATCCGAGGCCGATCGAGCCCGCAAGGCGGCCGCGTCGATTTCGATTTGGCTGACGATCAGCATGTTTGTCGGAGCGTTCGCGGCGGCTCTTGCCGCTATTGAAGGCGGCCAGTTGCGCGACCGCCGATGGCGGGGTGTGCTGTGGACTCGCGCATACACCGAAGCACAGATCGAACCTTAGGAGGCGACAATGGGAATCATCTTGTTATGGCTGCTCGGGATCCCGATCCCGCTCCTCATTTTGATTGCCCTGCTCGCCTACCATTAGCAGGTCGTTGAAAAAGTCCTTCGCCGGCATTCCGGACGCCGCGAAGCGGCGATCCGGAATCCAGAAATACAACTAAAATCAGTGTCGCTAGCTTCCGGGTTCGCGCCTTCGGCGCGCCCCGGAATGACCTGAAATACTTTTTCAGAAGCCTGTTAGAGCGTTTCCAGGCGAAGTGGCGAAACGCGATAAAGCAAGAATCTTGGACGCTTTCACCGTTTCTATGAAACGGTGAACATGTCTCGGGAGCGCGGCACGACACAAGGGCCGGTCTTATCGGACCGTGCATTGGGGGGGCCTGGCAGTGGCCAACAATCGCGACCGCGCCGCAACGGCGCATGTTGCTCATTATCGATTGTCACGCCGGAACCACTCGATATAGCGGGCGACGAGAAAAATCGCCATCGCCTGACGCGTGTCCAGTTCAACGCCCGAATTGTTCTGCTCGACCGTGCGACGGGTGAGCATCTTGCGCATGCGTGCGAAATCGAAGTAGCGCGAGAGATAACCTGCCTTCTCCATGCGGTCGATCTCAGCCAGCACGCGCGGCTCGACCCGCTTGGCCATGGCCAGAAAATCCGGCTGCATGCTGTCGGTGCCGGGAGGGCGGTCCTGGTATTCCGGCGGATAGAGGTCTTTGAGCGCCGCCCGCGCGAGATAGCGTGTCTTTCCGTTTTTGACGTAAAGCTCTTCGGGAATGGCAAGGCCGAACTCCACCACGCGCTTGTCATGGAACGGCTGGGTGAATTCGAGTCCGTGATGGGCGGCCGGAATTGAATAGCCTTGCGCGGGAAAGTCCTGCTGTAGGCGCAGCGCGTCCAGCATGCCAACGCGCAGGCTTGCCCCGTAGCGGGGCCGCCGGCGCGGCGCGGCCTGCTGATCGCGATTCCGCATCAATGATTGCGAGACCGGCACGGTCGGCCCAAACAAAGCAAGGCCATGCCGACGACGCATCCAAACATCGATCCAAGATCGCGGTAAGAGCTGCAGCAGGACATTGCGGACGATGGTCTGCTTGACGCTTTGCCGCAAGTGCCGCCGCATGGCGGCGAACTCCGAGAGGAAGCGCCGCAACTGTCCCCTCATCAACATACGCGCGAGCGCATTTTGTCCGCGCGGATTCACCGTATAGTCGCCGCCGTGGCCGTCCATCACGATGCGTGCCCCGGCTTTGGCGATCTCCGCGAACATCGTATGCGTCGCGTAGCGGTTCGGACTGTGCGGACCGTCGCCGGAGAGAAAGCCCTGCTCCATGAAACTGAAGACATCGAGGCCATCGCGCGTGATGTAGCGCATGTCGAGATGCGGCATGGTCCGGCGGCACATCTCGCACCAGGGCCGGGCGTGATGACCGCCTTGGTAATCCTCGGGCATCACCGAGGACACGGCGATGAGCTTGCGCCCCTGCGCCGTCAGCACCGGGCCGGACAACGCACAGATGGCGCTTGAATCGAATCCGCCGCCCATCAATAACCCGGCCGGCCGGGCGGCGCGGCGCAGCCGGCAGGCGACCGCTTCCGCAAGCACCCTGCGATAGGTCTCGATGTAATACGCTTCGTCGCGGCCCACGTGCCTGGGGTCGGCATGCGGCTCCCAATAGCGGCGCGTTGAGATCGCGCCATCTCGGGCGAGCGTCAGGACCGTGCCTCCGGGCACGGCGCGGATACCGTCAAAAAACGTCGCGCCGGCGTCATGCGGCCACTCACGCAGAAAATGACGCACCAACCGTTCTTCGCGCAGCGTACGGGGTACCTGTGGCAACGCCCACAAGCCCTTGATCTCGGACGCAAAGGCAAAGAAGCCGTCGCCTTGATGATAAAACACATGGCGCTGGCCCATGTGGTCGCGGGCAAGCGTGAGGGTCGACGTCCGCGCGTCCCAAACCGCGAAGACAAAGTCGCCGATGAGATGGTTGACGCAATCGGCACCCCACTTTTTCCATGCTGAAAATAGCAAGGCGCTGTCCGGCATGGTTCGTAGCGTTATGAGATCAATAGCGAGTGCCGCCGCTATCTCCTCTCGATTGTCAATCCTTGCATCTGCAACCAGTGAGAGCTCGCCATCGTCAATCGGCTGGGCGTCAAAAACATCTTCCTGGGTAACCCGCATCATCAGATGGCCGAGGCCGGCTGGACCACTCATCCAGCTCTTTGCTCGATCGGGACCGAGATGCGCAAGGCGCGTCATCTGGCGTTCTAGGTCGCGAAATGCGACCGGGATGCCGTCCCAATGTACTATGCCGAATAATCCACTCATTTTATTTTTGGTTTCAGGACCTGAAAGATGCAGGATTGTGCAAACGCTCCGGCTGTTCTCTGAGCAAATAACAAAAATAATATTGACTTAGCCAAAACATAATCATTAATTGCCATATTAGGAATTTAAATCAGCACTCGTGTGACGTAGCATGAGCCTTCCAGTATCGGTCCCCAGCAACGATTACATTTCGGAATCTGGCGGCGAAATCTCAAAGAAAAGGTGGACTTCTCCGAAGGTCATCCTTCCATCTGTTCGCGTTCCAGAGACCGGTTCTGGAACGTTCCGCGCCGTCACTAATTTTGAATTTCATACGGCTAACAGCTTCGGGACACACCCGTCATAGAGCCGTGCAGCTCAGCAGACGGAACGCCTTTTGGCATTGCGTGTGTGCTGCGTGGACCGTTGACCGATATAGCAGCCCTCACCGATCTGCGCTGGGAGCGCCGTATCGCCACAGCGTGCGAAAAGCAAAGCGCATAGAGTTGCGCTCGCTTTGCCTTTGACCATTGCAGGCCCGTCCAGACCCACCGGTTGCGCCTGGCGTCTCAATCCGCTTCAAATGCCGGCGAACCGCCCGCCCGGGCGGCGAAATTGGGGTTCCTGGAAGTGGCCAATAGTAAACGCGACCGCGCCGCGACGGCGCATGCTGCCGATACCGATCTTGCCAAAATCGACCGGCCGGTTCCCGCCGGCGTCAATGCTGCGGGTTTCGGCAGCGACGTAGTGGCCGACGCGCTGCGCGCGCTCGACGTGCCCTATATCGCGCTCAACCCCGGCGCCAGCTATCGCGGCCTGCACGACAGCCTGGTCAACTATCTCGGCAACGAGCGGCCGCAGATGCTGCTCTGCCTGCACGAGGAGAGCGCCGTCGCCATCGCGCACGGCTATGCCAAGGTGACCGGCAAGGCCATGGCCGCGGCGGTGCATTCCAATGTCGGGCTGATGCACGCCACCATGGCGATCTTCAACGCCTGGTGCGACCGCCTGCCGATGGTGATTCTCGGCGCCACCGGCCCGGTCGACGCGGCCAAGCGGCGGCCCTGGATCGACTGGATCCACACCGCGCGCGACCAGGGCGCGCTCGTGCGCGGCTATACCAAATGGGACGACCAGCCGGCCTCCCCCGCCGCCGCGCGCGAGGCCGTGCTGCGCGCCGGCTGGATCGCCAATACGGCGCCGCGCGGGCCGACCTACGTCAATCTCGACGCCGGCATGCAGGAGGCAAAGCTCACCGAGCCGGTGACGCCCATTGAAACCTCCCGCTTCATGCCGCCGGTCGCCGGCGCCCCGTCACCAGCCATGCTCGCCCATGCCGCCGACCTGCTGCACGAAGCGAGGCAGCCGCTGATCCTTGCCGGCCGCGTCTCGCGCAGCGAGGAGGCCTGGAAGGCGCGGATCGCGCTTGCCGAGCGGCTCAATGCCCGCGTGCTCACCGACCTGAAGGTCGCGGCCGCCTTCCCCACCGACCATCCGCTGCATATGGGCGCGCCCGGCTCGATCGCCCCGGCACCGGACGCGCTGGAGGCGCTGCGCACAGCCGACGTCGTGCTCAGCCTCGACTGGCTCGATCTCGCCGGCATCCTCAAGCACGCCGGCGGCGACGTGGCCGGCAAGATCGTGCAGGTCTCGCTCGATCACCGCCTGCACAATGGCTGGAGCATGGACTATCAGGCCCTGCCGCCGGTCGACGTGCTTCTCGACTGCGAGCCGGACGTGGCGGTGCCGCTGCTGTTGGAGGCACTCGGCCGCGGCAAGCCGCATGCGGTCTCCGCCGGCGCCGGCGCGCCGTTCGCGCCGGCCGGCGACAAGCTCACCGTCGATCATCTGTCCGACGCGCTGCGCCGCGCCGTCGGCGACCGTCCGACTTCACTGACCCATGTGTCGCTGTCCTGGAACGGGGCGAGCTGGCCGTTCCGCCATCCGCTCGACTATCTCGGCAGCGACGCCGGCGGCGGCGTCGGTGGCGGGCCGGGCATTTCGGTCGGCGCGGCGCTGGCGCTCAAGGGCTCCGGCCGGCTGCCGGTCGCGGTCTGCGGCGACGGCGACTTCCTCATGGGCGTCACCGCGCTGTGGACGGCGGCGCATTACCGCATCCCGCTCCTCATGGTGATCGCCAACAACCGCTCCTTCTTCAATGACGAGCTGCACCAGGAGCGGGTCGCCCGCATGCGCAACCGCCCGGTGGAGAACCGCTGGATCGGCCAGCGCATCTCCGAGCCCGATATCGACCTCGCCGCCATGGCGCGGGCGCAAGGCGCGCAAGGCTTCGGCCCGGTGACCACCATCGCCGACCTCGGCCCCACCTTCGACAAGGCGATCGCGGCGGTCGAGGCCGGGGCGGTCGCGGTGGTCGATGTGCGCGTCGAGCCCGGCTACACGGCCGCCACCACCGCGGCGATGACGCGCAAGAGCGAGTGAGGCGCGAGCCGCCGTGCGGCCAACCCATAGCGGACAAGCGCGTGCGCAGGCGCTATAAGGAGCGATAAGAAACGGGGAGGAACAAGTGATGTCGCATGCATGGAATGGGCGCTAGCACGCCCATGGCCGCCAACGACGCCATCCTGACGGTCGACGACATCGTCGTGCGCTACGAGACGGCGGAAGGGCCGGTCGTCGCCGTCGACGACATCTCCTTCCGCGTCAAGCCGGGCGAATTCCTCTCGGTGATCGGCCCCTCCGGCTGCGGCAAGTCGACTTTGTTCAACGTCATCGGCGGACTGCTCACCCACCACCAGGGCGTGGTCAGCGTCGCCGGCGAGACCATCGACGGCCCGCACAAATCGATCGGCATGGTGTTCCAGGAGGAATCGACCTTTCCCTGGCGCAACGTCACCGACAATGTCGCCTTCCCGCTCGAGCTCACCGGCATGGCGCGCGACAAGCGCATCGAGCGCGCGCGCCATTTCATCTCGCTGGTCGGGCTCGACGGCTTCGAGAAGCGCTATCCGGGCGAACTGTCGGGCGGCATGCGCCAGCGCGTCTCGCTCGCGCGCACGCTCGCCTCCGAGCCGAAGATCTTGCTGATGGACGAGCCCTTCGCCGCGCTCGACGAGCAGACGCGGCTCCTGCTCGGCGACAAGGTGCTGCAGATCCAGCAGCAGCTCAAGCAGACGACGCTGCTCATCACCCACAACATCACCGAGGCGGTGCAGATGTCCGACCGCATCCTGGTGATGACCTACCGCCCCGGCAAGGTGAAGCGCATCGTCGACATCGACCTGCCGCGCCCGCGCACCTCCGAGATCGTCACCAGCGACGCCTTCGGCCATTACGTGGCGCAGATCTGGAACGACCTGCGCGAGGAGGCAAGTCGCGGCATGCGCGACCAGGAGGACTACGCGCTGCATCACGAGGGCGGGGCGGCATGACCGACTCCGGCGCGGCGCGGCGGCGCGACGGCGGCAGCTTTCCCGCCATCATAGGCTTCATCGTCTTCATCGCGTTCTTCGTCATCGCCGAGATCCTCATCCAGATCGGCGTCATCAGCCGCTTCATCGTCCCGCCCCCCTCGGAAGTCATCGCCAGCTTCTACGACATCGTCACCCAGGAACACATCGTCCGCCGCTTCTTCGTCACCGCCGGCGAATGCCTTGCCGCCGGCATCATGATCACCGTCGTCGGCATCGCCGGCGGCGTCGTCATGCACCGTTACAAGCTGCTGCAGCAGGCCTGCGAGACCTGGGTGGCGGCGATGGCGGCGGCGCCGGTGGTTCTCGCCTATCCCCTGTTCATGGTGATCTTCGGCCGCAGCGCCTGGACCATCATCATGCTGGGCTTCGTCGCCGCCCTCCCCCCCGTCATTTTGAAAACCATCGAGGGCATCTCCGGCACCCGTAAGGTCCTGGTCGATGTCGGGCGCAGCTTCAATCTCAGCGGCGCGCAGATGTTCTGGAAGATCCAGCTGCCGGCGGCGCTGCCGACCATCTTCATCGGCGTGCGCCTCGGCCTGATCTTCGCCCTCATCAACGTGGTGGGTGTCGAGTTCCTCATCAATTACGGCGGTCTCGGCCAGCTCATCGAGGATCTGGCCGAGCGCTACGACCTGGGCGGCACCTATGCCGCCATCTGCTTCGTCATCCTGGTGAGCGTCTTGTTCTTCATGGCCCTGGAGAAGATCGAGCGATGGCTGAGACCGGTCGACTGACGCGCGCGGGCACGCCGCTTCCCTTCGTGGGCCCGGTAGCGCTGTTGCGCACGGCGATCATCCTCGCCGTGCTGGCGACCTGGCAATTGCTCTCGATCTCCGGCTGGCTCTACCGCGACGTGGTGCCCTCGCTCGTCGCCATCGCCAGCGCGCTGGTCGAGCTCTTGTCGACCGGCAATTTCTATTTCAACCTCGGCGTCACCGCCGGCGAGATCGTGACGGCGCTGGCAATCGGCGGCGGCGCCGGGCTGGTGGTCGGCGTGCTGCTTGGCGGCAACCGCTTCATGTCGCGCGCCTTCGAGCATTATCTCTACTATCTCGGGCCGACCCCCAAGATCATCTTCTTCCCGATCATGATCATGTGGTTCGGCATCGGCACCGGTTCGAAGATCGCGCTTGGCACGCTGTCCTGCTTCTTTCCCGTCGCGCTTTCGGTCGCCGCCGGCATGCGCCAGATCGACACCGTGCTGATCCGCGTCGGCAAGAGCTTCCGCGCCAATACCTGGCAGATGGTGTGGAAGATCTATCTGCCGGCCATGCGCCATCCGATCATCAACGGCGTGCGGCTCGGCCTCGGCATGGCGCTGATCGGCACATTGCTCGCCGAGACCAAATTGTCCGACAAGGGCATCGGCTTTCTCATCATCAACGCATATTCGACCTTCGACATGCCGCGCATGTACGCCAACCTGATCGTGCTGTTCGTGGTGGCGATTGGCGCCAATGCGGCGGTGGGGCGGCTCGGCGGGTTGGACAGCATTCGCCGCTGACGCCAATGATTGCATCGCTGGTCACCTTGCACGGCGCGCTCATGCTGCTGGCCTGGGTCGTCCTGATGCCCGCGGCGTTTCTGATCGCGCGGTTCTACAAGGTGACACCGGACCAGGATTGGCCGCGCCATCTCGACAATCCCTTTTGGTTCGTCAACCATCGCCGGCTCGGCTACGCAACGCTGCTGACGAGCCTGATCGCGCTTGGCCTCATCGGCTGGGAGCTCGATGGCGCTATCCTGTGGCGGAGCCCGCACGCCGCCGTCGGCTGGATCGTCGTCGTCCTCGCCGCTTTTCAGATCGTCGGCTCGTTGCTGCGCGGCACGCACGGCGGTCCGCTCGACCCTTTCACGCGCCAGCGCCGTCCGCCGGAACAATGGCCGGGCGATCACTTCAGCTTCACGCGGCGGCGCATCGTCTTCGAATATACCCACAAGCTTGTCGGTTACCTGCTGGTGCCGCTGGCGGCATGGACGGTCGCGGACGGTCTCGTCACGGTGCATGCGCCCCGCTGGGTGTGGCTCCTCGTCGGCTGCTGGACGATCATCTGCGTGGCCGTTTTCATCCGCTTGCAGCGTCTGGGACGATGCGTCGACACCTACCAGGCGATTTGGGGCCTGGACCAGACATTGCCCGGCAACCGGCGCAAACCGATCGGCTGGGGCATTCGGCGGGCCGCCGCTTCGAGCAAGCACGAAACTGCCACGCGGTGATTTCACCCGGATCTCGTGCGGATTGCCGCAGCAACGCCTGCGCAGCTTGACAGCACTCTGAACGCATTCCAACATTGAACATGTTCAATAATTGAACCAACCAGCGGGCCGATCCGAAAAAGGCCAATAAAAAGCTTGTTGGGGGAAACACGTCTCGTCGCGAACGCCGGAACATCGGTGACAACCGGCCCGCATCCGAGCAGACCCAGGACTATCGACCATGACGAAATTCGGCATCGGACAATCCGTGCGGCGCGTCGAGGACCAGCGTTTCCTCACCGGCACCGGCTCGTTCGTGAGCGACATGTCGCTGCCGCGACAGGCTTACGGCGTCTGCCTGCTGTCCCCGCACGCGCATGCGAAGATCGTGACCGTCGATACCGAGGCCGCGCGCGCCGCCCCCGGCGTACTCTGCGTCCTGACCGGCGCCGACGCGCAAGCCGATAAGCTCGGCGGCATCCCGCCCCACTTCATGCCGAAAGCCTGGGGCGGACCGGATGCATTCGCGACGATCCGTCCCGTTCTGCTCGCCGATCGTGTCCGTTGCGTCGGCGACCGCGTCGCTTTCGTGGTGGCCGAGACGGAAGCGCAGGCGCGCGACGCCGCCGAGCGCATACGCGTCGAGTACGAACCGCTGCCGGCGATCATATCGATCGAAGACGCCATCAAGCCCTCGGCCGAACCGATCTGGAAAGACTGCCCGGACGGCAATATCGGAGCGACCATCGCGTTCTCCGACAAGGCGGCGACCGACGCAGCCTTCGCCGCTGCCAAGCATGTCGTCAAGCTGCATATGGTGAACAACCGGGTCACCGCGAACGCGATCGAACCGCGCGCCGCGCTCGGCCATTACGAGGCCGGCGCAGACGCTTTCACGCTTTATACGACGTCGCAAGATCCGCACGGCGTGCGCAACACGCTGGCAAGCGCCATCTTCAATGTCGCCGAAACCAGGATCCGCGTCGTCGCCCCCGATGTCGGCGGCGGCTTCGGTATGAAAAGCAATATCTATCCGGAAGACGTCTTGGTGCTGTGGGCCTCGAAACGCTGCGGTCGTCCGGTCAAATGGACCGCGACGCGCGCGGAAAGCCTGCAGACCGACACGCATGGCCGCGACCAGGTCATCTATGGCGAGCTTGCGCTCGACGAAGCCGGAAAGATTCTCGGCATCCGCGCCAAGGCCTATCAGGGACTGGGCGCCTATTGGTGGGCGGCATCCACGGCCACGCTTTATTTCTCGCTCATGATGATTCCGAGCGTCTACGCCGTGCAGGCAATCGATTTCACCACCAGCGCGGTGTTCACCAATACGGCGCCCACTTCGGTCTACCGCGGCGCCGGGCGCCCGGAAGCGATCTATTTCATCGAGCGGATGATCGACCATGCCGCCCACATCACCGGCATCGACCGCATCGAACTGCGCCGGCGCAACCTCATCAAGCCCGACGCCCTGCCCTACCACACGCCGACGCATCAGAATTACGACAGCGGCGATTTCGAGCGCCTGATGGATCGATGCCTCAAGCTCGGCGACTGGGACGGCTTCGAGCGCCGCAAGGCCGACAGCGCAAAGCGCGGAAAGCTGCGCGGCCGCGCCGTCACGCCCTATATCGAGATTGCCGGCGTCTTCAACGACCGCATGGAGCTTCGCTTCGATCCGAGCGGCGCGCTCTCGATCATCGCCGGCACCCATTCGCACGGCCAGGGTCACGCCACCGCATTTGCGCAATTGGTGTCCGATTGGCTGGGCGTGCCGTTCGAATCCATCCGATACATCCAGGGCGATACCGAAAAGGTCTCGATCGGACGCGGCAGCTTTGCCGCGCGCAGCTCCATGGTCGGCGGTTGCGCGCTGCGCTTTGCCGCCGATGCGATCGTCGCCAAGGCCAAGCCGATGGCAGGCGCGATCCTGGAGGCCGCGGTCGAGGACGTCGAATTCGCCGACGGACTTTTCACCGTTGCCGGAACCGATAAGAAGATTCCGTTGACCGAAGTCGCCAAGGCCTTCTTTGCGCCGGCCGGACCGGTGATTCAGTTCGGTTACGGCCTCGATGCGGCAGGCTCCTATTCCGGCGTTCCGGGCGGCGCGCCGAACTACCCCAACGGCTGCCAGACCTGCGAGGTCGAGGTCGACCCCGATACCGGCGGCGTCACCATCGCACGCATGACCGCGGTCGACGATCTCGGATGCATCATCAATCCGCTGATCTGCGAAGGCCAGATTCACGGCGGCATTGCGCAGGGGATCGGCCAGGCACTGCTGGAGAACGTCGCCTACGATCGGCAATCCGGCCAGCTTCTGTCCGGCAGTTTCATGGATTACGGCATGCCGCGCGCCGAGCACTGCCCGAACGTCGCCTCCGAACTGGTGGAGATCCCTGCGCGCACCAATCCGCTCGGCATCAAGGGCATCGGCGAGTCGGGAACGATCGGCGCGCCGCCGACAATCGTGAACGCGGTGCTCGATGCCCTGCGACCCATGAACGTCAGCCATCTCGACATGCCGCTCACCCCGGACCGCGTCTGGCACGCGATCCAGGCATCAAGGGTTCACAGCATCGCCTGAGCGCCGCGAGCGCTCGCTGCTGAATGCCGGCCGGAAGCCGGTGGACCGCTCCGACTGCTGGCCGTAGGATTTTGCGTGGGGCGGCGCAGGAGGACAAGGGGCCATGGCTACCGTCACACCTGAGCCGATCATGCGCATTGCCCTGGGCTTCATGGCGTCGAAGCATCTCTTCGCCGCGAACGACCTTGGCTTGTTCGAAGCGCTCGCCGCAGAGCCCGGTACTTTGCCGGAGCTCGCAGAAAAGACCGGCGTTCCTTCCCGCACGCTCGGCATCATTGCCGCCGCGATGGTTGGCCTCGGGCTTCTCGTGCAGGAGGATAATCGGTACCGAAACAGCGAGGCGGCAGCGACATTTCTCGCAGGCCGCCCGGGCCCGGATTTGCGGCCGGCACTGCGCTTCTTTGACCAAATCACCTATCCGGACTGGCAGCGGTTCGCTGAGGTGGTGCGCACCGACCAGGGCCGTCCGCGCTTCGGGCAATTCACGCCGGAGCAGCAGAAGATTTTTTCCGCCGGCGTGGAAGCGTTCTCGGCCATGGGCGCGGCCGCGCTCGCCAGGACCTACGACTTCGGCCGCCACCATCGCGTTCTCGATGTGGCGGGCGGCACCGGCTCCTATCTCCTCGCCGTGCTCCGTCGGTATGATGCGTTGCAAGGCACCTTGTTCGAACTGCCTGGGCCTTGCGCGGTCGCGCGTCAGAAGCTCGCGAACTTGCCCGAGCAAAGCCGCATCGCGGTCGTGGAAGGCGACCTGTTCAAAGACCCGCTGCCCGATGGCCACGATGCGCTCATCGTGGCGAACACGGTTCACGTGCTTTCGGCCGCGCATAATATCGCGCTGCTGCGCAAGATGCGCGGACATGTGCGCGAGGGCGCCCGGCTGCTCCTGGTCGATCTCTGGACCGATCCCGGTCATGCGCAGCCGCCGGCCGCCACTTTGATGTCCGGCACATTCCTGCTCACTTCCGGCGAAGGCCAGACCTACAGCGAACAGGAAGCCGAGGAATGGCTCGGGCAGACAGGCTGGCGCAAGCACGAGCGCCAGCCGTTGGCCGGCCCGAGCAGCCTCATCGTCGCGGAAGCGGTGTAGCGCCGGCTACAGTTTGAACGTCTCCAGCGTGCCGGGATGGAACAGCTCCTCCGGCTTCATCTCGCGCGGCGACAGGCCTTGCGCATGATGATGGCGTAGGAATGCATCCAACGTCTTGCGGTTAGCGTCGACACCATAGGCCCAGAAATCCTCGCCCATCAGCGCACGCACTTCCGCCAGGCGCTCCTCGACGAAGGGCAGCGTCACCTTGGTTGCCGAAGTGTCGCTCAGCAGATCGAGCGCCGCCTTCTTCGACTGCTCGAAGGCCTTGAACACCGCGCCCGGCAGCCAGGGATGCTGTTCGGCCAGCGTGCGGCGCACGCCGACCAGATGCATGATCGGGAAAATGCCGGTGCGCTTGAAGTAGTCCTTGGCCGCCGCGGTCGGATCGGCGAACAGCCAGCCGACATTCGGCGTGTCCTTCGGCAGCGAGGGCGGACGCGGCGCGATGAAGCCGTCGATGGCGCCCTCGGCCAGAAGCCGCGAGATCGACTTGCCGGCCGGGGCGTCTTCGAGTCTCACATCGCCCGGCAGCTTGATGGTGATCTTCTCCGGCCGGTCGGCATCCTCGATGCCGCCGCGCACCCAGGTGATGTCCGACGGCTTGACGCCGTGATCCTCTTCCAAGATGGCGCGCACCCAGACATTGGCGGTGAGCTGATATTCCGGCACCCCGACGCGCTTGCCCTTGAGGTCGGCCGGCTTTTTGACGCGGTCGGTGCGTACCCAGATCGCGGTGTGGCGGAAGGCGCGCGACACGAAGGCCGGCACGCCGACATAGGGGCAATTGCCTTGCGCGGTCTTGACCGTGAAGCTCGACAGCGACAATTCGCAGATGTCGAATTCGGCATGGCGAAAGGCGCGAAAGAAGATCTCCTCCGGCGACAGCGTCATGCCGGTGGCCTTGACGCCGTCGATCTGCACGGAGCCGTCGATCAGCGCGCGCGTGCGGTCATAGGGGCCGACGGCGAGGGAAAGATTGAGCTTGGACATGGAAAACCCGGACTGGAATGCGTTCGGGCCATGTCATAGGCGAAAGCCGGCCGCGAGGCAAAACCTCGTGGCGAAGGACAAGCGCGCGGCTCAGCTCGGCTGCGCGCGCAGAAAGTCGCGGAAGCTGCCCTTCTCGTAGGCCTTCTCGCGTACGAAGCGGAAGAAGGAGAGGAAATCGTCTGGACGCAAATAGCCAGCGGCGCGCGCGACCTCGCGCTTTGCCGGCGGCAGCGTCTTCATCGCCGCCGCATCGTCGCGGAAGAACTGGAAGGTTGGGGTAAAGCGCACGCCATATTTCTTGGCCAGCGCCTTTTCCGACAACACCTCGCCGTCGAAATCGGTCACCGGCAGCGAGCCGATGATGTTGAGCTGGGTGATGGCGAAATTCGACTTGACGTAATCAGCGATGCGCGGCTGCGCGAAATTGACGAAATGCGTCTCCTTGCAATAGGGGCAGCCCTTGAGCTCCCACATGACGGCGAAGCGCTTGCCTTCCTTGCCGGCGGATTGCAGATCGTCGGCGAGGTCGAGGAAGCTCTCCAGAAACCACGGCTCGCGGTAAAGCCCGTCCCCGGTCAGCGTCGGCCCCGCGGCATTCGCCGGCCGCACCAGGGCGGCGCCAGCCGCCGCCGCCAGCAAGCCTCTGCGCGTGATGGGCATAATCGTTGGCTCCAGTAACCAAACCCGCGGGTCAGGCCTCGCCCTGCCGGACGCCGCCGTTTATATTCCGCCACCTCTATATCTAAACTTTCCGGCTCGGTGAACAATGGTGCGGCTCGCCTTGACCTCCGTCTTCGCCCTGGCCCTCTTGGGTGGCGCATCCGCAGCGCGCGCCGGCGATCTCGCCGACTTCAATGCGGCAGTCGAGGCGGTGAGCGCGCATAACCGGGTGGCGCTCGGCTATCTGCGCACCGGCAATGTCGATCTCGCCGCCCTGGAGATCGACCGGCTGCGCGCGGCCTGGAGCGGGCTCAATGCGCGCTTTGCCGGCAAGCGGCCGGACGCCTTCGACGGCGACAAACAATGGGTCATCAGCATGACCGACATCGCCACCCGGCTGGTGACCGTCGACATAATGCTCAATATCGGCAAGATCGAGCAGGTGAGCGTCGCGCTCAAGGCGGTGCGCGACGACTTCCACGCCCTGCGCCGGTCCGCCGGCATCGAGGTGCTGGCCGATTGCATCGGCGAGGCCAACGCCGCCATGGACGCGCTCATGGACTACAACGACCGCGGGCTCGACTGGAGCAAGCCGCAAACCCGCTACGGCATTGCCAGCAAGGCGGCGATCTACGGCTATGTTCTCGACCGCTGCGACGGTATGGCGCGCGAGGCGGTGCGCAAGGCACCGGAGTTCCGCCGCCTGATCGACGGGGCCAAGGCGGGTCTCGCCCTCGTCCCCAAGGCGGTCGCCACCCGCGACAGTAACCTGCTGCACCGCGTCCTCATCGAGCTTCGCTCCTTCGATAACCTGCTGGCCTTCCGCTTCGGCTAGACGGCTTTGCAAAAAGGACCCAACGGCGCCGTCGACGTATTCGAGTTTTGTGATATATAGAGATAGCCTGCATGCTTGCCGCCGTCGGCCGTGCTACCGTGGTGGCGGCTGGCAAGACGGGCGAATCGCGGGCGGGGCGCAAGAAGCATTGCCTGCGTCGGCGCGATCGTCTCTAGTCGGCCGTCAGGCGACTAAACCGTTGGTATGCAAATGGAACTCAACCTTCCCCGCCACGCCGCACAGGCCCGTTCTGGCGAGCTCTCACGCATGGCCGCGTCCGCCAAGCGTGCCAGCGACTTCCTCAAGGCGCTGGCTCACGAAAGCCGCCTGATTATCCTGTGCATCCTGGCCGAGGGCGAGAAGTCGGTCGGCGAGCTGGAGGAAATCCTCAACCTGCGTCAGCCAACCGTGTCGCAGCAGCTGGCGCGGTTGCGCTCCGACGGGCTGGTAACGACCCGCCGCGATGGCAAGACTATCTATTACAAGCTGGCCAGCGAGGAAGCGCGCACCGTCATCGGCGCCATCTACGACGTTTTCTGCCGCAAGACCCGGCGGCGCTAGCGGAGCGGCCGGGCGCGGCTTTCGCACGCCCACACCCGAAGCCCTGGAAGACTACCAGCCCATCATGTGGCCGTAGCCGCCGCCATAGCCGTAACCGCCCATCATGCCGGGCCCCATGCCGCCCCAGCCGCCCATGTGGTCGCCCGGGCCGTACCCGCCGCCATAGCCGCCCCTATGGCCGTAGCCGCGACCGTAGCGGTGTCGCGGCCCATAGCCGGGGCCGTAACCGTTCCGGCCGGAGTTGTAGTCCTGGCTGTAGCCGTTCATCATGCCCGGGCCGTAGCCATAGCCGCGCCCGTCCTGCGCGGAAGCGGTCATGCTGTAAGCGCCAACGGCGGCGGCCAAGACGAGCCCGATGCCCAGACCGATCAATGATTTGCGATTTTTCATTTTTCTGCTCCTCATTTGCGCGACTTCACCTTCGCCACTGAGGGGCATTTAAAATGTGGACGGTCACTCAAGTTTGTCAGCCGCACGCAATTTGGTGACAAAATTTGTCAGTGCAGGCGCTCGTCAGATCTAGTTGCAAAATAATCCGCCAGGCGCCGCCGCAACGCGAATGCAATGCAAATCAGCCGGTTTTGACATACCGGCTGAATTGAAAGCGCTGGATAGCGCCCGCCGGCGTGCGGTGCTCATGAGGGCGGCTTTCGACCAGCCTGAACGCGTCGCCCAGGCTCGCGCCGATCGACTCCGCGTCGTGCCGCATGACCGGAAGGCTGCTGCATCGCTCGGGACCGTCGGGGGCGAATGTGCCGATGATGAGATGGCCGCCCGCACGCAACGCCTTCGCGGCACACCTGGCATAGGCAGCACGGTCGTCCACATCAGTGAGGAAATGGAACACGGCGCGATCATGCCACAGATCGTAAGCGCGTAGCGGATCCCATGTGGTCACATCGGCGTCGAGCCAATGCACCTTAGCCGCGCGTGCGCCAAGCCTCGCCTTTGCGTTCGTCAGGGCCGCCGGCGCAAGGTCGAGAACGGTGACGTCCTCAAATCTTTCGTCCAAAAGCGCATCGACCAGCCGCGCTGCGCCGCCGCCGATATCGATAATCGCGGACTTGGTGCTGATGGTTGTCGCGTGAATCAGCACAAGCGAGAGCGCGGGGCTCGCCTCGAACCAGCTCACGCCACCTTCGCCCTTACTCCGATAGACCTGGTCCCAATGGGATTGCCGGCTCGGCTCGCCCATGTCTGAAGTCTCTCATTGCGACGCCACGGCGATGTCGGTGAGCCGCATCTGCACTCGCGCCTCGCCCTGCCAGCGGTCAATCGTCAATTGGCCCGCCACATGCACCGGCCGGCCGCGATTGTCGAGCAGCGCCTGGCCGAGCGGGGTGCCAATAGCGCGGAAGGCGATACCGGTGACGAATTTGCCGTCGCCGGATTTCAAGCGCACGCGCACGTGGTTCTCGCCCACCGGGTCGGCATAGGCGAGTGTGTGCCCCGGCAGCGCCAGCAAGGGCTCCGGGTTGCCGGCACCGTAGGGGCCGGCGCGCGCCAGCATTTCCACCAGCGCCAGATCGGCGCCGCCGGCGCTGACCGCGCCATCGATCAGCAGCGCGCGCTCGCGCCGCGCCGCTTCGACATCGGCGGCGAGCGCGTCCTCCAGAAAGGCGCGGAAGGCGCCGAGCGCCTCCTGCTTGAGCGTGATCCCCGCGGCCATGGCGTGGCCGCCGCCCTTGATCAGCAGGCCTTCGCGCACCGCCTGGCGCACGACGCGGCCGAGATCGACACCGGCGATAGAGCGGCCCGAGCCGGTGCCGAGGCCATTCCGCTCGAGCGCGATGGCAAAGGCCGGGCGGCCGTAGCGTTCCTTCAGCCGCGCCGCCACCAGGCCGACCACGCCGGGGTGCCAGCCCTGTGCCGCCGTCACCACCACCGCGCCCTTCTCCTCCAGCCCCAGCGCGGCCAGCGCTTCGGCTTCCGCCTGCTCCAGCATCGCTACCTCGATGGCGCGCCGCTCGCCATTGAGCCGATCGAGCTCGCCGGCAATGCGCGCGCATTCGATGGCGTCCTCTTCCAGCAGCAGCCGCGCGCCCAGATCGGCGCGGCCGATGCGACCGCCGGCATTGATGCGCGGGCCGAGCAGGAAGCCGAGGTGCCACGGCTCCGGCGGCCCGGTGAGCCGCGCCACGTCCATCAGCGCCGTGAGCCCCGGATGATCGCGCCGGCGCAGCGCGAGCAAACCTTTGGCAACGAAAGCGCGGTTGAGGCCGACCAGCGGCACCACATCGGCCACGGTGCCGAGCGCCACCAGATGCAGCGCCGACAGCAGATCCGGCTCCGGCCGTGCCTCGTCCCAGAAGCCGCGGCGGCGGAGCTCACGGCTGAGGGCGACCAGCGTGACGAAGGTGAGGCCAACGGCAGCGAGTTGGCCCAAACCGGAGATGTCATCCGCCCGGTTTGGATTGACGATGGCCACCGCCGGCGGCAGTTGCTCGTCGGCCTGATGGTGGTCGATGACCACGGTATCGAGACCGAGTTTCTTGGCCTCGCCCAACGCATCCAGGCTGGTGGTGCCGCAATCCACGGTGACCAGCAGCGTCACCCGCCGTTCGGCAAAAGTCCTTATCGCATCGATATTTGGACCGTAACCTTCATAAATTCGATCAGGAATATGGACGATCGGGTCGAGCCCGCATTGGCGCAAATAGCGCGCCAGCAAGGCAGCGGCCGTGGCCCCGTCGACATCGTAATCGCCGAAGACGGCGACGGCTTCCTGCCGCTGTATGGCGTCCGCCAAGCGGGCGGCGGCCGCCTCCATGTCGGTCAGTGTATGCGGGTCGGGCAGCAGCCGGCGCAGGCTCGGATCGAGATAGGCCAGCGCAGTGTCCGCCTCGACCCCGCGCCCGGCGAGGACCCGCGCCAGCAGCTCCGGCAGGCCATGGCGCTGGGCGATGGCCAGCGCCCGCGCCTGCCCGCGCGCGTCGAGCCGGTCGCGCCAGCTTCGGCCCAGCGCCGAGCGCGCGACGCCGAGGAAGCCCGGCTCGCCTGCATTCAGTGCCGCCGCCGGCAGTGCCATGATGCGGGTACCGTCATTCGCGCCGTGGACGCGCCCCCGCGGCGCGCCGCCACACGGCTACAGAATCGTCGGCGATTCTCAGCCGAGATGGAATTTCTGCAACTGCCGATGCTCGGCGCGCACCCAGCGCACCGTGCCGGTGACCGAACGCATCACCACGGTCTCGGTCTCGATCACGTCCTTGCTGCGGAACTTGACGCCGCGCAGCAAACTGCCGTCGGTCACGCCGGTGGCGGCAAATACGCAGTCGCCCTTCACCATGTCGGCAATGCCGTATTTCTTGCGCGGATCCTTGATGCCCATGCGGGCGGCACGGGCGCGTTTTTCCTCGCTGTCGAGCACCAGCCGGCACTGCATCTGCCCACCGATGCAGGCGAGCGCCGCCGCAGCCAGCACACCTTCCGGCGCGCCGCCAATGCCCATGTAGATGTCGATGCCGGTCGCGTCGGACTGCGCGGTATGGATGACGCCGGCGACGTCGCCGTCGGTGATGAGCGCGACCGCGGCGCCGGTCTTGCGTACCGCCGCAATCATGTCGGCATGGCGCGGCCGGTCGAGGATCAGCGAAGTGATCTCATGCGGTTTGACGCCCTTGGCCTTGGCCAGCCGCGCGATGTTCTCGGCTGGGGTGGCGTCGAGGTCGACCAAGTTGACGGGATAGCCGGGGCCGATGGCGATCTTCTCCATGTAGACGTCGGGCGCATTGAGCAGCGTACCGGCCTCGGCCATGGCCATGGTGGCGATCGAGCCGGGCATGTTCTTGGCGCACAGCGTAGTGCCCTCGAGCGGATCGACGGCGATGTCGACCTTGGGGCCCTTCTTGGTGCCGACATTCTCGCCGATGAACAGCATCGGCGCCTCGTCGCGCTCGCCCTCGCCGATCACCACGGTGCCGTCGATCGACAGATTGCCGAGTTCGCGCCGCATGGCGTCGACCGCGGCCTGGTCGGCGTCCTTCTCATTGCCGCGACCGCGCAGGCGCGCCGCCGACACCGCGGCGCGCTCGGTCACGCGCACGATCTCGATCGAGAGGATGCGGTCCATCGCCTGTTTGGTATGTTCGATCGTCGACGCCATTGCTTCCCCTCCAAGAGACCGGCCGGCGGCCGGACCGTCAGTTCTTCTCGATCCGGATCACCTGCGGCCGTCCCGAGATCACCCTATCGCGCCCCACCGCCGCAAGGGCCTTGCGAACCGCGTCCTCGCTGGTGGCATAGGTTATGAGGATAACGGGGACGGCGCGGCCTTTGCCATTCGGCGCGGGCTGGCCCTGGTCATGCCGCTGCATGATCGATTCAAGCGAAATGTTCTGCTGAGCCAAGCGCTTGGCGATGGTGGCCGCGGTCCCGGGCTTATCCCGCGCCAACAGCCTGATGTAATAGCCGCCCTCGTGCCTTTGCATGGGCGCCTTGCGCACGGGCGTGAGCCGCGCACTCGGCCGCCCGAACGGTGCCACCCGGACACCACGCGCGATATCGGCAATGTCCGACAGCACCGCCGAGGCGGTCGCCGCACCGCCGGCGCCCGGGCCGACCAGCGTCAGCGGGTTGAGGCCTTCGGCATCGACGGTGACCGCATTGGTCACCCCCATCACCTGGGCGATTGCCGCATCCTTACGCACCATGGTCGGGTGCACGCGCTGCTCGATGCCCTTCGGCGTGCGCAGCGCCACGCCCAACAGCTTGACGCGATAGCCGAGCTCCTCGGCCGAGGCGAGATCGGCCGGCGTGATCGAGGAGATGCCCTCGACGTAGATGGCGCTCTCGTCGACCTTGGTGCCGAAGGCAAGCGAAGCGAGGATCGCGAGCTTCTGCGCCGTGTCGTGTCCTTCGATATCGAAGGTCGGATCGGCCTCGGCGTAACCGAGCCGCTGCGCCTCGGCGAGGCAGGCGGTGAACGGCATCTGCTCCTGCTCCATCTTGGTCAGGATGTAATTGCAGGTGCCGTTGAGGATGCCGTAGAGGCGGTTGATGCGGTTGCCGGCAAGCCCCTCGCGCAGCGTCTTGACGATCGGGATGGCGGCGGCCGCCGAGGCTTCGAAATTAAGGGCGACGCCCTTTTCTTCCGCCAGTGCGGCAAGCTTGACGCCATGCGCGGCGAGCAGCGCCTTGTTGGCGGTCACCACCGATTTGCCGGCCTTGAGCGCGGCTTCGACCGCGGCCTTGGCCGGCCCGCCGGCGCCACCGATCAGCTCGACAAAGACGTCGATCTCGTCCGCGCGCGCCAGGGCGACCGGATCGGAAAACCAGCGCAGTTTCTTCAGGTCGATGCCGCGATCCTTGCCGCGCGCGCGGGCGCAGACCGCGGTCACGTCGATGGCGCGACCGCAGCGCACCGCCAGGTCGCCGCGTTGCCGCGCCATCTGGGCGACCAGGGCGGCGCCGACATTGCCCAATCCGGCGACGCCAACTCTCAATGCTGCGGCCATCAAATGTGCTTGCTTTAAACGGTTAGCGGCGGGTGGCGAGCGGGACGACGTTGTGCAACTGTTCCGGTGCGCTTTCAAGGAAGCGGCGCACATTGCGGGCGGCCTGGCGGATGCGCTGCTCGTTCTCCACCAGCGCGATGCGCACATGGCCTTCGCCGTATTCGCCGAAGCCGAGGCCGGGGGCGACCGCGATATCGGCCTTTTCCACCAGGAGCTTGGAAAATTCGACGCTGCCGAGCTCCTTGAACGGCGCTGGAATCGGCGCCCAGGCAAACATGGAGGCGTGCGGGCTCGGCACGTGCCAGCCGGCGCGGCCGAAGCTTTCCACCAGCACGTCGCGCCGGCGTTTATAGATCGCGCGCATCTCCTTGATGCAGTCGTCGGGACCATTGAGCGCGGCGGTCGCGGCCACCTGCACCGGCGTAAAGGCGCCGTAGTCGAGATAGGACTTCACCCGCGCCAGCGCCGCGATGATGCGTTCGTTGCCGACGGCAAAGCCGATGCGCCAGCCCGGCATCGAATAGGTCTTCGACATCGAGGTGAACTCGACGGCGATGTCCATGGCGCCCGGCACCTGCAGCAGCGAGGGCGGCGGATTGTTCTCGAAATAGACCTCGGCATAGGCGAGGTCGGAGAGCAGCAGGGTGTTGTGCTTCTTGGCGAAGGCGACAAGGTCCTTGTAGAAATCCAGGCTCGCCACATAGGCCGTGGGATTGGCCGGATAGCACACCACAATCGCAATCGGCTTCGGGATCGAATGCACGATCGCGCGTTCCACTGTGTGGAAGAAATTCGGCGTCGGCTCCGAGGGCACCGAGCGGATGGCGCCGCCCGCCATCAGGAAGCCGAAGGCGTGAATCGGGTAGCTCGGATTGGGCACCAGCACCACGTCGCCCGGCGCGGTGAGCGCCTGCGCCACATTGGCGAATCCCTCCTTGGAGCCGAGCGTGGTGACGACCTGGGTCTCCGGATTGAGCTTCACGCCGAAGCGGCGCTCGTAATAGGCCGCTTGCGCCCGGCGCAGGCCGGGGATGCCGCGTGAGGCCGAATAGCGATCGGTACGCGGCTTGCCCAGCGTCTCCTTCATCTTCTCGATGACGTGGGCCGGCGCCGGCAGGTCGGGATTGCCCATGCCGAGATCGATGATGTCCGCCCCGGCATTGCGGGCGCGCGCCTTGGCCCGGTTCACCTCTTCGAACACGTAAGGCGGCAGGCGGCGGATGCGGTAGAATTCTTCCATTCGCTTTGGACCTTTAAGTCGGCTCGCCCGCCCTCTCGCGGCGGCCGGCGTGACCCCGGCTGGCTTTTATCACGGGTGGCCGGCGGCGCCAGCTTTCTCCGGCTATTTGCCCGTCTTGGATTTCCCTTTGGTGGTCCCCTTGGCTTGCGCCGAGTCCTGCTGGTCGGCCGCCTGATTGTCCTCGGTCTGATCTTCCAGCCGGTCACGAGCAGCCTTGAGGTCCTTTTCCAGCTTGACCTGCTGCTCCTCGGTCAAGGGCGTGTCCGGGCGCGGCGGCGGCATGTCGTGCACGGCGGGGTACTTATAAGGGTCCGCAGGAGCGGCCGGCGTGTCGGCCGGCAGCCCGCCGACGCCGGTCGGCAGTTTCTCCATCAGCACGGCTGGCGAGCAGGCCGTCACCGTGACGAGCAAACCAGCCAGGAACGACGCTTTGACGCAGCGCAACATGCATCCCGGTCCTCTCGGATCGGAGTCTGAACGCGAAATCGATGCAGACTCAATGAATTATAGCATAAGCGCGATAACCGGCTAATATGTCAGCAGCATGGAGGCCGCAATGCTTGGCCGTGCCATCGCGCGCTCTTGCGATCCAGCGCGGCCCGGTCCAAGTGTGGAACGGGGACGCGAGCGCACACGATGGACAAGCCGACCAGGAACATCGCCAAGTTGGTCAGCGACAACACGCCGAAGCGCGTGGAAGCGACCAAGGAACCGGCACAGGTCAGCACTGTCGATATCGAATTGCTGTCGCGCAACGTCGCCCGCCTGATCGAGGAAGGCGGCAAGGCGCTCGCCGCTTATCTCAAGCCGCGCGAGGAAGGCAAGATCAAGGACGACACCGCCGAAGGCATTGCCGACACGGTCAAGACCATCGGCCAAGTCGCCGAATACTGGTTGGCCGATCCGGCCCGCTCGACCGCGTTGCAGACGAGCCTCGGCCGCTCTTATCTCGACCTGTGGGCGAACGCCGCCAAGCGGCTCAGCGGCGAGCCGGCCGAGCCGGTGGTGGCGCCCGATCCGAAGGACAAGCGCTTCGCCGACCCCGACTGGTCGCAGAACCAGTTCTTCGATTTCCTCAAGCAGGCCTATCTGCTCACCAGCAACTGGGCCGACTTCCTGGTCAAGAACGCCGAGGGCATCGACGAGCACACCCGCCACAAGGCCGAATTCTACGTCAAACAGATCGCCAACGCGGTTTCGCCGTCGAATTTCGTCTTCACCAATCCGGAACTGCTGCGCGAGACCTTCTCGTCCAATGCCGAGAACCTGGTGCGCGGTATGACCATGCTCAGCGAGGACATCCAGGCCGGCGAAGGCAATTTGAAGATCCGCCAGTCCGACCCCTCGAAGTTCGAGGTCGGACGCAACCTCGCGGTCACGCCCGGCAAGGTGGTCTTCCAGAACGAGCTGATGCAGCTCATCCAGTACACGCCGACCACCGCGGAGGTGCTGAAGGTCCCGCTGCTGATCGTGCCGCCCTGGATCAACAAGTTCTACATCCTCGACCTGACGCCGGAAAAATCCTTCATCAAGTGGTGCGTCGACAACGGCGTCACCGTCTTCGTGATCTCCTGGGTCAATCCCGACGCGCGGCTCGCCAACAAGAGCTTCGAGCAATATATGCGCGACGGCCCACTGACCGCGCTCGACGTCATTGCCAAGGTGACCGGCGAGAAGAAGGCGCACACCATCGGCTATTGCGTCGGCGGTACGCTCTTGTCGGTGACGCTCGCCTATCTCGCAGCCAAGCGGCGCAGCCGCGCGGTCTCGGCCACGCTGTTCGCGGCCCAGGTCGACTTCACCTATGCCGGCGACCTCATGGTCTTCGTCGATGAGGAGCGCATCAAACAGGTCGAAGCACAGATGAAGGAGCAGGGCTTTCTCGACGCCTCGCGCATGGCGACGGCCTTCAACCTGCTGCGCTCCAACGATCTGATCTGGCCCTATGTCATCAATAACTACCTGCGCGGCAAGAAGCCCTACCCGTTCGATATCCTGCACTGGAATTCCGACGCCACCCGCATGCCGGCGGCCAATCACTCCTACTATCTGCGCAACTGCTATCTCGCCAACAACCTGACCAAGGGCGACATGGAGATCGCCGGCGTGACGCTCGACCTGCGCAAGGTGAAGGTGCCGATCTACAATCTCGCCACGCGCGAGGACCACATCGCGCCGGCGAAATCGGTGCTGTTCGGCTCGCAATACTTCGGCGGCCCCGTGACTTACGTGCTGGCCGGCTCCGGCCACATCGCCGGCGTGGTCAACCCGCCGGGCAAGCCGAAATACCAGTACTGGACCGGCCCCGAGCCGGAAGGCTCCGACCTCGAGCGCTGGCTCGCCAAGGCGCAGGAGCATCCCGGCTCCTGGTGGCCGCACTGGCTCGAATGGATCAAGTCGCTGGACGCCGCGACGGTGCCGGCGCGCGAACCCGGCGGCGGCAAGCTCGCCCCGATCGAGGACGCGCCGGGATCGTATGTGAAAATGAAGAGCTGAGTACGACCTACGCGCCGCTCGCCTACGATGCGAGCTTCACCGGCACCTTGAGATAGCGCACGCCGTTCGCCTCGGCCGGCGGCAGCTTGCCGGCGCGCATGTTCACCTGGATCGAGGGCAGGAGCAGCAGCGGCGCGGCCAGCGTCGCATCGCGCGCGGTGCGCATCTTCACGAACTCGTCCTCGGAGATGCCTTCGTGCACGTGCACATTGCGCGCGCGCTCCTCGCCGACCGTGGTTTCCCAGGCATATTTGTCGCGGCCCGGCGCCTTGTAGTCGTGGCACATGTAGAGCCGCGTCTGCGGCGGCAGCGACAGGATGCGGTGGATGGAGCGGTACAGCATGCGCGCATCGCCGCCGGGAAAATCGGCGCGCGCGGTGCCGAAATCCGGCATGAACATGGTGTCGCCGATGAACACCGCATCGCCGATCTTGTAGGAGACACAGGCCGGCGTATGGCCGGGCGTATAGAGCACTTCCGCGTCGAGTTGGCCGATCTTGAAGCGTTCGCCGTCCTTGAACAGGTAGTCGAACTCCGAGCCGTCGCCCGACACGTCGGTGGCGTTGAACACCGGACGGAAGATGCGCTGCACGTCGCGGATATGCTCGCCGATCGCGACCTTGGCCCCGGTCTTCAGCTTGATATAGGGCGCACCGGAAAGATGATCGGCATGCGCATGCGTCTCCAGCACCATGCCGATCTTGATGCCGCGTCTTTTGGCCTCCGCCAGCATGGCGTCGGCCGCCTCGACCGTCGCCTCGCCGCTGCGGTGGTCGAAATTGAGCACCGGGTCTATCACCACGCCCTCGCGCGTTGCGGGATCCCACACCAGATAGCTCACGGTATTTGTGGGCTCGTCGAAAAAGGCCTGGATCTCAGGTTTGTCGCCTGCGGACATGTCTTGCGCTCCTTGCTCGCTTGGCCGCCCCTCGCGCCCGTCCCGCTGTCGTCTCGTTGCCTGCTTGACTATATATTCGATCACTTATATATAAGCAGTCTCTAATATTAAAACATCCTCATCCTGGAGAGCCCTGTCCATGCCTGTCCAGAGCGCGCGGCACGCCATCCCCAGCCGCGCGGTCAGCGAATTCGAGCACAAAGCGGCCGATGCCGCCGAGCTGCTCAAGCTGCTGGCCAATGAGAACCGGCTGCTGCTGCTCTGCCGGCTGTCCCAGGTTGCGGAAATGTCGGTCGGCGACCTCGCCGAGGCGGTCGAATTGAGCCAGTCGGCGGCCTCGCAGCATCTCGCCAAGATGCGCGAGGACGGGCTCGTCGGCACCCGCCGCGACGGCCAGACCATCTACTACCGGCTCGCCGATCCCAATGCGACCCGACTGCTCGCCTTGCTGCAGGATATCTACTGCGCCTAGCCGCCTCGCCCGCCCCCACCATTCCAACCGAGCCAAGGACGCCGCAATGAGTCACGTCGAGACCATCACCCCCGAGCGCGCCGCCGAACTGCTGCGCGACGGCGCGGTGCTGATCGATATCCGCGAAACGGCCGAACATGCGCATGAGAACATTCCCGGGGCGCGCCACCACGCGCTGTCGCAGATCGACAGCCGCCATCCGGCGCGAGAGGGTGACACGGTGCTGATCTTTCATTGCAAGTCCGGTATGCGCACCAAGATGAATGCCAGGCGGCTGGCCGACCGCGCCGGCGACTGCGACGTCTACGTCCTCGGCGGCGGCATCGAGGCCTGGAAGCGCGCCGGCCTGCCGACCTCCGCCCGCGCCGCTGGCGGACATACCCGCCCGCCGAGCGGCCTCATCGGCCGCCTGGCCTCGCTGTTCCGTTGACGCCGCAACCCCCAAAGGGTGCCGATGCTGCTGCTGCTCCATTATCTGCTTGCCATCCTCTCCGGCGGCGCAGTCGGCTTCGTGCTCGGGCTGATCGGCGGCGGCGGCTCGATTCTGGCGGTGCCGCTTCTGGTCTATGTCGTGGGCGTACCTTCCGCCCACATCGCCATCGGCACCAGCGCCATCGCCGTCGCCGCGAGCGCGGCGGTCAATCTTGCCGGCCATGCGCGCTCGCGCACGGTGAAATGGCGCTGCGCCCTGGTCTTCGCCGGAGCCGGAATTCTCGGTGCCGCCGCGGGCGCCCATATCGGCAAGACGGTCGACGGCCACCGGCTGCTGCTTCTGTTCGGCGTTTTGATGCTGGTGGTCGGCCTGATGATGCTGCGGCCGCGCCGCTCGGGCGGCGATGCGCACGTCAAGCTCACGCGCGCGACCGCGACGCGGCTGTTGCCGCTGCTGCTGGTAACCGGCTTCGCCGTCGGCCTGCTCTCCGGCTTCTTTGGCATCGGCGGCGGCTTTCTCATCGTCCCGGGGCTGATGCTCGCGACCGGCATGCCGCTGATCAATGCGGTCGGCTCTTCGCTGGTGTCCGTGACCGCGTTCGGGCTGACCACGGCGGCAAGCTATGCCTGGTCCGGTCTGGTCGACTGGCTATTGGCGGCGCTGTTCATCGCTGGCGGCGCGGCGGGCGGCTTTGCCGGCATCAAGCTCGCGCATCGGCTCGCCGGCCACAAGCATGCTTTGACCCTCACCTTTTCCGGCGTGGTCATCGTGGTCGGTGTTTACGTGATCGTTCGCTCAGTCGTGGGGTAATTCCCAGAAATCGATCACCTCACCAGCCGGCGCCGTCTTCCTGTAATGGAGCGTGGCATATTTGCCGCCATGGAAGACCAGCGGCGGCAGGCCGTCGTCGCGCATGCCGATGATGTGGCCGATGAACAGGCTGTGGTCGCCGCAATCGTGATGCGCGGCGAGTTCGGCGGCTATCACGGCACAAACATTGGCGAGGACCGGCACGCCGGCGAGATGCTCGAACAGCAGTTCCGGCTCGGTTTCGCCGAGGCCGGCAAAGTGCTGGCTCAACGCCTCCTGCCCCTGCGCCAGCATGCTGATGCCGAAATGCCGCGTCTGCTTCAGGCTGCCATAGAAGCGCGCCTTCTTGGCAACCGCCACAACGCACAAGGGCGGCGCCAGCGAGCCTGACATGAAGGCATTGGCGGTCATGCCGCGCACGCCGCCTTCTACCTCCGCCGTGATCACCGTCACGCCGGTGGCAAAGCGGCCCATGACGCGGCGGAACAGCTTGGCGTCGATGGGCGGATGGTGGTCGTGCCGATTCATTGCCGCGGTATCTTTGTCCTTTACTTGGCGCCTTGCAGCGCGTGATAGCTCAATTCGCCGGGATCGGTGAGGTCCGGCACGCGCCAGCCGTCGAGATCATATTCGGCCATGCATTCCTCGGCGAAGCCCTTGAATTTGTCGGCATTGCCGGAAGCCTGCGCGCCGAACAGGCAATAGCGGCGGATTTCCTCGGTCGAACCGCCATAGTTGATCTCGTAAAGCTCATGCCGGCCGCCGAACTCGCTACCCAGACAATCCCAAAGCAGCTTCATCAGTTTCACCCGTTCTTCCGCTTTATAGCCGTTGGAGCCGCGCAAGTAACGGTCGAGATAGGGGCGGATTTCGGCGTTCTGGAAGTCGCGCGCGTGGGAGTTGAGATAGATCAGTCCCGACGCCACCGTCTGCTCGATGATATATTTGATCTTGGTATAGGCGATGGTGGCGATGATGGCATAGGCGTTGCCCGGATCCATGTTGGGCAGGAGGTAATCGCCGATCCACGGCCGGGGGTCGCGCACCATGGCGTCCGACAGCGCCCAGAACAGATTGCGCCAGGCGATCACCTCGCCGACATTGGCCTGCACGCCGCGGAAATCCTTGGTGCCCGACGCTTCCGTCGCCTTGAGCAACAGGCCGGCGATGAAATCGAGCTTGACCGCCAGCCGCGTGCAGCCGTGCACCACGAAGCGCGGCAAGAAGCCGGTGCGCGGGAAGAAGTTGTTGGCCTTTTCCACGTCGCCATAGACGAACACGTTCTCCCAGGGCACCAGCACCTTGTCCATGATGAAGACGGCGTCGTTCTCGTCGACGCGCGAGGACAATGGATAGTCGAAGGGCGAGCCCATCACCGTCGAGGTCATCTCGTAGGAGGTACGGCAGATGAATTTCACCCCCGGCGTGTTGGTCGGCACCATGAACACGCAGGCGAACTTCTTGTCCTGCACCGGAATCAGGCCGTGGTGGGCGACGAAGGTGTAGTTCGTGAGCACCGAGCCCGTGGCCACCACCTTGGCGCCGGAGACGATGATGCCCTTGTCGGTTTCCTTTTCCACATGGGCGCAGACGTCGCCCACTTCGTTCGGCGGACGATCGCGGTCGACCGGGGGATGGATGATGGCGTGATTGACGAAGGGCACGCGCTCCTGGCTGTACTTGTACCAGCGCTTGGCATTGTCCTGGTACGGCTCGTAAAAATCCGCATTGGCGCCGAGGGTGGCGAGGAACGCCGCCTTGTAGTCGGGGGCGCGGCCGAGCCAGCCGTAAGTGAGCTTCGCCCATTCGGCGATGGCCGAGCGGCCCATGAGCATCTCCTCCGGCGTCTTCGGCGCCTTGAAGAAGGCATGCGTCATGCCCCCATTGCCGGTGTCGGTCGGCACCAGGATGCGAGCTTTGCGTTTGTCGTCGGTGAGCGCGTCGTAGAGCCGCGCCACCATGCGCGCGGTGTTGCGGAAGCCGGGATGGGTGGTGACGTCCTTGACCTTCTCGCCATAGAGAAAGACCTCACGGCCGTCTTTCAGCAACTCGAGATATTCGGCGCCGGTCTGTGGCCGGCTGACCGCCACATTGCCGATGGTGGTGGCTTCGGCGGCGAACGCCTCCGGATTGGGTCGCGCAGTCATGGCCCCTCCTCCTAAGCTGCTGATCCTACCCTAGGAATTCTCTTTTGTTCGATATTCGAACATATGTACGATGTTCGAACTGACTGAAAGGTTACGGTGACGGCGCGGGCCCTGCAAGAGGACATCGGCCACTCACGTCGCCGACACGCGCAGCTGCTCGGCAACGGCGCGCAGGGCCGGCAGGAAATGGTCGCGCATCTCGTTGCGCGTCGTGCGCGCGCTGTGGGTGGAGAGATTGATGGCCCCGATCGCCTGGCCCTGGCGGTCCACCACCGGCACCGCCAGCGCGCGCAAGCCGCGCTCCAGTTCCTCGTCGACGATGGCGAAACCCTGCTCGTGATCGGCGCGCACACGGTCGAACAGCGCCTGCAGGTCGGTAATGGTCGACGGCGTATAGGCATCCACGCGCAGCGACTTCAACCGCCGCCACAGCTCGGCCTCATCGAGATAGCCCAGCATCACGCGGCCGAGCGCGGTGTGGAAGGCCGGCAAACGGCTGCCCACCGCAATGCTGGCCGACATGATTCGACGCGTCGGCACGCGCGCGACATAGACGATCTCGGCGCCCTCGAGGATCGCGGCGGAGGCAAATTCATGTAAGCGCTCGCTCAATTCCTTGAGCAGCGGTTGCGCGCGCTCGATCCAGCTCTGCGTGGCGAGATAGGCGAAGCCAAGCTTGAGGATGTTGGGCGACAACGAAAAGTCGCGCCCGTTCTGCGTCACGTAACCGAGTTCGACCAACGTGCGTAAGATTCGCCGCGCAGTGGCCCGCGATAGCTGCGCGGCCGTCGCCGCTTCCGACAAGGTCATGGTCGGACGCTGTTTGCCGAAGCAGCCGAGGACGGCGAGGCCGCGCGCGAGCGTCGCCATGAACTCCTTGTCCTCGGGCGCCTCGCGCGGCGTTTTGGTCCTCGTCAGCATGGTGTGATTTCGCCGTCTGGCAATTGACTCCGCATCGGCCCGGTTTACAATGATCGAATAACGAACTATTGTTCGATATTCGAACAATTCAATGACGTCAAGGCTGGGTCTGTTCGGCCCCCTGGGTATGCGCCCAAAGGCCTGAAGACCCTCATAAAAAGCCGCAAAGCGGAAACGACGGCGCCAACCGCGCGCCGCACCAGGGAGGGAAAACCATGGTCGATGGCACGCGTCGCGCGCCAAGCCGCGCGCTCACCCGCCGCACCTTCGTCACCGGCTCAGCCGCCGCCGGATCGGCGCTCGCGTTCAGTCCGGTTTTCGCGCCGGCGGTCTGGGCCGCCAAGACCATCAAGCTCGGCTATGTCAGTCCGCAGACCGGCCCGCTCGCCGCCTTCGCCGAGGCCGACAACTTCATCATCTCCAACTACCTGAAGACGGTGAAGGACGGCATCAAGATCGGCGGCATGAGCTATCCGGTCGAGGTCAAGGTCAAGGACAGCCAGTCGAGCGCCAGCCGCGCCGCCGACGTCGCTAACGATCTGATCATCTCGGAGAAGGTCGATCTGATGCTGGTCGCCTCGACGCCGGAAACCACCAATCCGGTGTCGACGCAATGCGAGGTCAACGAGGTGCCCTGCATCTCCAGCGTCGCGCCCTGGCAGCCCTATTTCATCGGCCGTCAGCAGGACCCCGGCAATCCCAAGAGCTGGAAGCCGTTCAACTACACCTACCATTTCTTCTGGGGGCTGGAGGACGTCATCGCCGTCTTCACCAACATGTGGGGCCAGCTCAAGACCGACAAATCGGTCGGCGGCCTCTTCCCCAATGACGGCGACGGCAATGCCTGGGGCGACAAGCATGTCGGCTTCCCGCCCGTGCTCGACAAGCTCGGCTACACGCTGACCGATCCCGGCCGCTACCAGAACCTCTCCGACAATTTCACGTCGCAGATTTCGGCCTTCAAGCAGGCCAAATGCGACATCGTCACCGGCGTGATGATCCCGCCCGACTTCACCACCTTCTGGAACCAGGCGCTGCAACAAGGCTTCAAGCCGAAAATCGCGTCGGTCGGCAAAGCGCTGCTGTTTCCGGTCGCGGTCGAGGCGCTCGGCCGCAGCGGCAACAATTTGTCATCCGAAGTCTGGTGGACGCCGAGCCATCCGTTCAAATCCTCGCTCACCGGCGAGTCGGCCAAGCAATTGGCCGACGGCTACGAGGCCGCGACCAAGAAGCAGTGGACACAACCGATCGGGTTCGTGCACGCGCTGTTCGAGGTTGCCACCGACGCGCTCAAGCGCAGCGGCGAGCCGGGCGACGCCAAGGCGACGGTCGCCGCCATCCAGGCCACCAAGCTCGACACCATCGTCGGCCCTATCGCCTGGGGCAACAAGAAGCTGCCGCCCTTCGCGCAGAAGAACATCGCCAAGACGCCGCTGGTCGGCGGCCAATGGCGGCTGCGCGGCAAGACCGGCAACAAATACGACATCGTCATCGTCGACAACAAAACCGCGCCGCATATCCCGACCGGCGGCAAGATGGAATTGATCACTTAGCGCCGCTTGCGTCCCAGGCGTGCCCGCCGCTCATCCTCCAGCGGCGGGCTTTTTTTTGCGCGATAACAGCCTCGTGAGCGGACCGGGCGACGACAGCATGGCGCGCTTGCCCTAAGCTCGGCCCGTCCAAGCAGAGTCGGGGAGCTGGCGATGACGAAAGAACTGATGTGGTTGACGCTTACGGTCATCCTGACCGGGGTGATGTGGATACCCTATGTTCTCGATCGCATTGTCGTACGCGGGCTGATGCCCGCCATGGACAATCCCTCACGCAACGCCAAGCCGCAATCGCCCTGGGCCCAGCGACTTTATTTCGCCCATACCAATGCCGTCGAGAATCTGGTGGTGTTCGCGGCCCTGGTGATGATCCTCAATGCCGAACGGCATTCCACCATGAGCACAGTGATCGCCTGCGCGGTCTATTTCTGGGCGCGGTTGGCGCATGCCATCATTTATGCGCTTGGTGTCCCGGTCCTGCGCACGCTTGCCTTCGCCGTCGGCTTCCTTGCGCAGGTGGCGCTGGTGCTGGCGGTGTTCGGCAAGCTCTAGGCGGCCGGCGCCGCGCGCTCCAGGATCGCGCGCAGGTCGATCCCGCGCGGCAGCAGCCCGAACACCGAGCCGCCGCCCGCCGCGTCGAGCCGCGAGGCGCAGAACGCATCGGCGACTGCGGCCGGCGCGTGCCTGCGCATGAGCGCGGCTTGCAGGGCGAGCACCAGCTCGCGGACCAGCGCGCGCGCCTGCGTCTCGTCATTGCGCTCGGCCGACGCGAGCCGCGCGAGCAGCCGCTCGCTGAACCTGCGCACGCGCGCATCGTCGCAGTCGAACTCGGCGGCGAGCACGGCAGGGGCCGATGGCAGCCGCGCCAGCGCCCGCAGCACGTCGAGGCACATGACGTTGCCGGAGCCCTCCCAGATCGAGTTCACCGGCGTCTCACGATAGATGCGCGGCATGATGCTTTCCTCGACGTAGCCGTTGCCGCCGAGCACCTCCATTGCTTCGGCGGCAACGAAGGGCGCGCGCTTGCAGATCCAGAACTTCGCCGCTGGCGTCAGCGCCCGGCGGACGACCAGCGACGCCTCGTCGTCCTCGTCATAGGCGCGCGCCACCCGCATCGCCAGCATAGTGGCGGCTTCCGTCTCCAGCGCGAGATCGGCGAGCACGTTCTCCATCAGCGGCTGATCGACCAGCTTCTTCTGGAAGGCGCTGCGGTGGCGGGCGTGGTGGATCGCCTGCGCCAGCACCTGGCGCATCAGGCCGGAGGAGCCAACGGCGCAGTCGAGCCGGGTGAAATTGCTCATCTCGATGATGGTCGGGATGCCGCGCCCCTCCTCGCCGACCAATTGCGCGAAGGCGCCGTTGAACTCGACTTCGCTCGAGGCGTTCGACTTGTTGCCGAGCTTATCCTTCAGCCGGTTGATCTGCACGGCGTTGCGGGCGCCGTCCGGCGTCCAGCGCGGCATGAAGAAGCACGAGAGTCCGTTGCCCGATTGCGCCAACACCAGGAAGGCATCGCACATCGGCGCCGACAGAAACCATTTGTGGCCATAGAGCCTAAACGTGCCGTCGCCGGCCGGCTCGGCGCGGCTGGTGTTGGTGCGCAGATCCGAGCCGCCCTGGTTCTCCGTCATGCCCATGCCGAGCAGCGCGCCCTGCTTCTCGCGCGCCGGCATGAAATGCGCGTCATAGCGGCGGGCGAACACGCGCGGCAGCCAATCGGCGGCGACGTCGGGCGCCTTCTGCAAGGTGGTCACCGAGCCATAGGTCATGGCGAGCGGGCAACAGACGCCGCTCTCGATCTGCATGAGCATGTAGAAGCCGGCGGCGCGCGCGACATGCGCGCCCGCTTGCGGCTTGGCCCAGGGGCTCGAATGCAGGCCCGCCTCGCAGGCCATACCCATGAGCTCGTGCCAGGCCGGATGGAATTCGACCTCGTCGACGCGGTGGCCGAAACGGTCGAAGCTCTTGAGAACCGGCGGATTGCGGTTGGCGGCAAAGCCGAGTGTCACCGTCTCCGGCTTGCCGAGCCTGGCGCCGAGCGCGGCAAGCTCGGCCTGCGCCCAGCCCGCTTTTTCGCGGCTCACCGCCTCACGCAGCACCACGTCGCTGGCGAAAAGATCGTAGGGGTCGAGCGGCGGCGGCTGGTTGGTGACCTCGAACATGGCGGCCTCCCGGTAGGGCCTCGGTCATTCCGGGACGCGCCAAAGGCGCGGACCCGGAATCCAGAAATAGACTCGACAAATTGTATCTGGATTCCGGGTTCGCGGGCTAACGCCCGCGCCCCGGAATGACAGTTAGGGAAACAGCGCCACCTGCTCCAGGCCCATGGTTTCCGGCCAGCCCATGACCAGGTTCATATTCTGGATCGCCTGGCCGGAGGCGCCTTTGACCAGATTATCCAGCGCCGCAATGACAATGGCGCGACCGGGAATGCGGTCCTTGGCCACGCCGATAAACGTCATGTTGGATCCGCGCACATGCCGGGTCTGCGGCGTCTCGCCGAACGGCAGGACATGCACGAAGGGCTCCTTCGCGTAAAACTTTGAGAGTATCTCGTGCAGTTCCTCCGGCGTCCGTCCCCGCCGCCCGCGCACATAGATGGTCGAAAGGATGCCGCGGTTCATCGGCACCAGATGCGGGGTGAAGCTGACGATCACCTCGCGCCCGGCGGCCAGCGAAAACTCCTGGTCGAGCTCGGCCATGTGCCGGTGGTGGCCGACGCCATAGGCGTTAAAGCCTTCCGAGACTTCCGAGAACAACATCGACTCCTTGGCCGCCCTGCCGGCGCCGGTCATGCCCGACTTGGCGTCGACCACGATCCCGTCGAGTTCGATCGCCCTGGCCTTGATCAGTGGGATCAGCGGCAATTGCGCACAACTGGTGTAGCAGCCGGGATTGGCGACCAGCCGCGCGTGTCTGATCTCACGCCGGTGGATCTCGCAAAGGCCGTAGACCGCCTCGGCCTGCAGCTCGGGCGCATGATGCTCATGGCCGTACCATTTGGCGTAGGCCGCGGTGTCGGCGAGGCGGAAATCGGCCGACAGGTCGACCACCTTGGTCGCCGGCGATTGCGCCAGCAGCACCTTGATCACCTTCTGGGTGGTGGCATGCGGCAGCGCGCAGAAGGCGACATCGAGACCGGCGGCCGCCCAGTCGAGCCCGTCGAGCGCCACCAGCGTCGGCAGATCGAACGGCGAGAACTGCGGAAACACGTCGCGCATGGCCTTGCCGGCGCTGCGTTCGGCGGTGAGTAGCGTCAGCTCGGCACGCGGATGGCGCAACAGCAGTCGCACGAGTTCGGAGCCGGTGTAGCCGGAAGCCCCAAGGACGCCGATCTTTGCTTTTGCTGGCATGGCTCAATCCTCACCCAAAGTCATAGCGAACGACCGGACGGAGGCCAACAGCGCTGATTTTGTGGAGAGCGCCGCGGGCCTGGAGACCGGCGGCACGGACGATGACGGCTTACGCCCCCGTCCGTGCCGGAACGGCACGGCGGCGGCGAAAATTCATTGCTTCCACAGACGTCATCATGGCCGCGCGATATAGGCGGCAAGGCCGCGGTGGTCAAGCCGGCTTGGGCGGCCCCCGTATAGGCGGCGGGTGGCCGTTTGGATAAAGTGGGCAGCCTAAAGCTATGGCTGCGGCGGCCGCAGAGCCGCTTGGCCGTTCAATCAAACAAAAATTCCAAGTGGGGAGAACGCGAATGATCAGAAAGCTATCCGCAACCGTCATTTTCGGCGCCTGCGTCGCGCTGCTTTTGGCGGCCACGATGGGGCGTCCGGCGCTGGCCGCCGGAAAGACCGAGCTTCACTGGTATGGCCAGTCGGCCTGGAAGATCACCACGCCCTCCGGCGGGGTGATCCTGATCGACCCCTGGCTCACGGTGCCGACCAACCCCGACAAGAACTCGATCGCCGAACTCAAGCGCGTGGATTACATCCTGATCACGCACGGCCATCGCGACCATGTCGGCGACGCGGTCGAAATCGCCAAGAAGACCGGCGCCAAACTGATCGCGCCCTACGCATTGGCACAGGATATGATTTCGGTCGTCGGCTATCCCAAGGACCAGGTCATCTATGGCGGCAATGTCGGCGGCACACTCGATCTGCCAAAGGCCGGCGCCAAGGTCCTGTATGTCAACGCGATCCACGGCTCGGAGCTGACGGCGCCGCAACTTCCGAAGCCCGCGCCGGGCCAACCGACGGCGCTCGCTGCCGGCAACCCGGTCGGCTACGTGCTCATGATCAAGGACGGGCCGACGATCTACCACACCGGCGACACCGACGTGTTCGAGGACATGAAGCTGATTCCCATGTTCCACCACATCGACGTGATGCTCGCCTGTATCGGTGGCTACTTCACGATGGATCCGGTGCGCGCCGCACTCGCGGTGCAGTTCGTCAAGCCGGATCATGTCATCCCGATGCACTACGGCACCTTCGGGCTGCTCGCCGGCACGCCGGATCAGTTCCGCGCGGCGCTGGACAAACGCCATCTCGCCGACAAGCTGATGGTCATGAAGCCGGGCGAAGATCACAGCTTCTGAGAGCGGCAATCCGAGGCCGATTCAAAGGGCCTCCGGTCTGAAAATCCGCCGGGACAACCCGGCGGATTTTTTCGATTACCACAGCCACTTCACGCCGCGCGAGACTGCGTCGCCGAGCGTGAGCAGGACCGCCGCCCACACCAGAGCGGAGGAGAAATTGGCGAGCTGGAAGCGCCAATAGGGCATCTCGAAAATTCCCGCCACCAGGGGTACCGCCGCGCGTAACGGCCCGAAGAAGCGACCGATGAAAATGCCGGGAATGCCCCATTTCTTCACGAAGGCTTCCGCGCGCGGGATCAGGTTGGGATGGCGCGACAGCGGCCACATATGCGCCACCGAATATTCGAGCTTGAGGCCGATCCAATACGATAGCCAGTCGCCGAGCGCCGCGCCGAGCGCGCCGGCAATCCATAGTGGCCAAAAATCGAGCCCGTTCGGACCGATCAGCGCGCCGATCGCCACCAACGCGCCCCAGGCCGGGATCAAGAGCGAGATGAAGGCAAGCGATTCCCCGAACGCTAGCACGAATACGACCGGCGGCGCCCAGGCCGCGTGCGCGCGTACGAAGACGGTGATGTCGTGGACGGTCGCGGAAAAATCCATCGCCGGTAAACGGGCCCGAGCCAAGCGCGCGCCTGTCTATCGCAACTGCGCCGACCGCGCCATAGCTAGTCCGGCAGATCCGGCTCGTGCTTGGGAAACAGATGCGCGAGCGCGACCTGGCCGATGATCAGGATCGGCATCGACAGGAAGGTGCCGAGCGGGCCCCAAAGCCAGGTCCAGAACACCAGCGACAAGAACACCGTCAGCGGGTTGATGGTGAAATGCCGGCCGAGAATGCTGGGCGTGATGAACTGGCCCTCGAGCATGGCAAGCCCGAGATAGGCGAGCGGCGCGATCGCCGCATGGGCGAGCGTTGGGAAGCTCACCATGCCGACCATGAACATGCCGATCTCCAATGTCAGCGCGCCGACATAGGGAATGAAATTGAGCACGAAGCCGAGCACGGCCCAGGCCAAGGGGTTGGGCAGCCCGACCGCCCAGGCCACCGCGCCGGCGCAGAGGCCCACGGCGAAATTGATCACCGCGACCACGCTGAGATAGCCGGTCAGATTGTGCTCGACATCGTTCATGATCTTCAGGCAGCGCAGCCGCGCCTCGCGCGAATGAAAGAAGCCGACCACCACGTGCCGCAACGCTTCGCGGCCGAGCAGCATGAAGAACAGCGTGGCGAAGAAGATGACGACCTGGCCGATCGCCGGCGTCACCAGCGACACCGTCTCCTTGGCGATGCCCATGACGTCGACCTTGACCCCCTCTCCGCTCTGCGACGGCAGGATGGCGTTGCGCAGATCGCGCAGCGCCGACAAGGGCCGCTCCAGCAACGCGAACTTGTCCTGAAAGCTGCGGCCGATATCGGGCGCCTTGCCGATCCATTCCACCACCGGCGCCGACAAGAGCGTGATCAGGCCGTAGAATACGGCAACCGCGATCAGCCACAGCACCGTGGCGGTCACGAAGGACGGCACGCCAAGGCGGCGGGCATGCTGCGACAAAGGCGCCAGCATCATCGCCACCACGAAGGCGGCTGCGACCGGAACCAGGATCGCGCGCGCCTGGAAAAGCGCAGCCAGGAACAGGATGATGAAAATGCCGACGGTCGCCGCCTGCGCGCTGCCGCGCCACGCCGAGGGCGAGGCGCTCAGCGGCAGCGAGTCGCTAACCGGCACCGGCCAGCGCCGCCTTGGCTGGCCGTCCGTTTGCCGCTCCCCAGGATCGCTCCCCTGCATGATCGGAGATAACGATCCAGCAGGGTAAATGGTTGCCGACCGCCTTTGTCCCCAGGCCGGCCGGGCGCCCCGACGCGGCCATGGTTCGTGGCATAGTGACTGGCAAGCGATTCGCCCGGTTCCTATCTAGAAACTCAAATGGCCAAGTCCGCGACCCAGAAAAAGCCCTCGACGCAGCCCGATCTGTTCGAAATGCCGGCCGCCGCCGCCAAGCGAAGCACGCGCAAACCGGCGAAAGCGGCCGCGCGCGCGCCCGCGCCGGCGAAACCGGCACGGGCGAAGTCGCGCCGCGCAACCGGCGCCGAGGGCGGCTATACCGCCAAGCACATCGAGGTGCTGGAGGGGCTCGAGCCGGTGCGCCGGCGCCCCGGCATGTACATCGGCGGCACCGACGAGAAGGCGATGCACCACCTGTTCGCCGAGGTGATCGACAATTCGATGGACGAGGCACTGGCCGGCCACGCCGACTGGATCGAGGTCGAGATGGAGGCCGACGGCTTCGTCTCGGTCACCGACAACGGTCGCGGTATGCCGGTCGACAACCATCCGAAGTTCAAGAACAAGTCGGCGCTGGAAGTGATCATGTGCACGCTGCACGCCGGCGGCAAATTCGACTCCAAGGTCTATGAGACCTCGGGCGGGTTGCACGGCGTCGGCGTGTCGGTCGCCAATGCGCTGGCCGAGCGCATGGAAGTGGAGGTCGCGCGCGAGCAGACGCTCTATCGTATGGTCTTCGAGCGCGGCGAGCCGAAGGGCAAGCTCGTCAAGGTCGGCCGCGCGCCCAACCGGCGCGGTACCAAGGTGCGCTTCAAGCCCGACCCGCAGATTTTCGGGCCGAAGGCGGCCTTCAAGGCGCAGCGCGTATTCCAGATGACGCGGTCGAAGGCGTATTTGTTCGGCGGCGTCGAGATCCGCTGGCACTGCGCAGCCGAACTGCTCAAGGGCCTCGACGACGTTCCCGAGAAGGCCAATTTCCATTTCGCCGAAGGGCTGAAGGATTATCTCGCCGCGAGCGTCAACGGCGCCAATCTGGTGCACCCGGACATCTTCACCGGCTCGTCCGGCAAGACCGGTCGCCACGGCACCGCCGAATGGGCCATCGCCTGGACCGCCGACACCGACGGCTTCCTCAACTCCTACTGCAATACCATCCCGACGCCGGACGGCGGCACGCATGAATCCGGTTTGCGCAGCGCCTTGCTGCGCGGGTTGAAGGATCATGCCGCCCGCGTCGGCCAGGAAAAGCGCGCCACGTCCGTCAACAGTGACGATATCATGACCGGCGCCTGCTGCATGCTCTCGGTGTTCGTGCGCGAACCGGAGTTCCAGGGCCAGACCAAGGATCGCCTCGCCACCGCGGCGGCGCAGAAGATCGTCGAGCAGGCGATCAAGGACCCGTTCGATCATTGGCTGTCCGGCAATCCGGCGCAGGCGAACAAGCTCCTCGATTTCGTCATCGAGCGCGCGGAGGAGCGTCTCCGTCGCCGCCAAGAAAAGGACATCGCGCGCAAGTCCGCGGTGCGCAAATTGCGCCTGCCCGGCAAGCTCGCCGACTGCACCAATTCGGCCGCCGACGGCTCGGAAATTTTCATCGTCGAAGGCGACTCGGCCGGCGGCAGCGCCAAACAAGCGCGCGACCGCCGCACGCAAGCGGTCCTGCCGCTGCGCGGCAAGATCCTCAATGTCGCCAGCGCCGGCAAGGACAAGCTGGCGCAGAATGCCCAACTCGCCGATCTGATTCAGGCGCTTGGCTGCGGCACGGCCGGGCATTACCAGGACAAGGACCTGCGCTACGAGAAGGTCATCATCATGACCGACGCCGATGTCGATGGCGCCCATATCGCGTCGTTGCTGATCACCTTCTTCTTCCGCCAGATGCCGAAGCTGATCGAGGCCGGCAAACTCTATCTCGCGGTGCCGCCGCTTTTTCGCCTGAGCCACGGCGGTAAGATCGTCTATGCGCGCGACGATAAGCACAAGGCGGACCTTTTGAAGAAGGAATTCAACGCCAATGCCAAGGTCGAGGTCTCGCGCTTCAAGGGCCTGGGCGAGATGATGGCGGCGCAGTTGAAAGAGACCACCATGGACCCCGACAAGCGCACGCTGCTCCGCGTCGTGCTGGCGGAGGCTGACGCCAAGGCGACGTCCAAATCCGTCGAGCATCTGATGGGTAACAAGGCCGAGACCCGCTTCGCCTTCATCCAGGAGAATGCGGAATTCGCCAAGGAAGAGCTGCTCGACGTATGAGGCAGCCCGCCCGGGACCCGGGCGGAATTTTACAAGCGAACGGCGTGTTGCCGGTGTGTCTTACGTTATTGACGCCGATGCTGCCATATGCAGCATGGGCCGTCCGTTTCAGCGAACCGGTGCCGAACAGAATATGGTCGAATCCCTCAGACGGTCGGTGGAGCACTTGCAGCCGCCAGACTGCCCGCACTGCAATATCAAGATGGTCTGGTATCGTTCGGTGCGGACGTCGCCGGAGTTGGACGACATCGTGCATTATTTCCAATGCACGAACTGCAGCCGCATCGGCGAAATAAAGACCAAGATTCGCACGGAAGGAAACGGCAAGAGCTCGCCCATCCAATCGGCGCCCAGATTTGCGGTCTTGCACGCGAGGCGGCTGCCGGGCCGCGCCACCGAGGCGGCCGACGTGCGGACCATGCCGTTCACTCGCATTTGCGCAACAGCGGCGTCGTCAGCCCAAATCCCAGCGCCACACCGTTCTTGACCCGAACCGGTCCGCCCTCCGGTGCATTGAGCAGGGTGCGCCGGGTGTCGTCGCGCACCATCACCACCAGGTGCTGGCGCTGCTCGTTGTCGCTACCCGGCTGGAAGATCACCTCGAGCGACAGCCGCGTCGCCGACAGCCGCTTGGCGGTGACGATTTGATAGTGATTGATCTCGCTTTCGCGGCCGAGATCGTGGCGCTCCAGCACCATCCCCGAGGCCGCCATCAGGTCCGTCACATGCGGATTGTCGGGCGCCGCCTCCCGCTGGCAGTCGACTGCCCAACGCCCGAATAGGCCGAACTGGCGCAGTACCTGTTCGGTTGCCGACGGTTCCACGGCCAGTACCGTGGCCGCGACGGGCAGCACGGCCATCAGCGTCAGTGCAATCGCCATCAGCCGTCGCATGGCATTCCCCTGGCCCGATCGAACATAACAGCACCGCCCAGGTCCGTTATCGGCGCCGGCCGTATGCTATGATTGCGAGTCCGCGCAATCCGACACCCGCATGCATCCTAGCGCATTGACCGAGCGCAACGCGACCAGCCGCGAACTTCTGGGCCATCCGCGTGCCCTCGGGTTCCTGTTCGCCACCGAGATGTGGGAGCGCTTCTCCTACTACGGTATGCGCGCGCTGTTCGTGCTCTACATGATCAAATACCTGCTGTTGCCGGCGCAGGCCGGCCAGGTGCACGGGCTCGCCGGTTTCAAGCAGGCGCTGGAATGGGTGTTCGGCCCGCTCGCTTTGCAGCCGCTCGCCTCGCAGATCTACGGCTTCTACACCGGGCTCGTTTATCTCACGCCGATCTTCGGCGGATTGCTGGCCGACCGCGTGCTCGGCCAGCGTCGCACCGTCATCCTCGGCGCCGCGCTGATGGCGGTCGGCCATTTCATGATGGCCTTCGAGCGTCTGTTCCTCGTCGCTCTGCTCTTCCTCATCCTCGGCAATGGTTGTTTCAAGCCGAACATCTCGACCCAGGTCGGCATGCTTTATCCGCCCGGCGACCCGCGGCGCGATCGGGCGTTTTCAATCTTCTATGTCGGCATCAATATCGGCGCCTTCTTCTCGCCGCTGGTCTGCGGCACGCTGGGTGAAACTTATGGCTGGCATTACGGCTTCGCCGCCGCCGGCGTCGGCATGACCATCGCCCTCGTCGTCTATCTCCTCGCCACGCCCACTTTGCCGACCGACGCCTTCGCCAAAAGGCAGGCGCCGGCGCCGCTCGGCCGCGCCGGCTGGCGCGCCATCGGCGCCATTCTGCTGCTGTTCCTGCCGGTCAGCGTCTATTGGGCAACCTACGAACAGCAGGGCAACACCATCGTCTTGTGGGCCTCGGGCTATACCGACCGGCATGTGCTCGGCTTCGACATTCCGATCACCTGGTTCCAGGCGCTCAACCCTTTCATGATCTTCGCCTTCACGCCCTTCGTCGTCGCGTTCTGGCGCTGGCAGGGCGCGCGCGAGCCGTCAACCGTGGTCAAGCTCGCCATCGGCTGCGGGCTCAACGCCGCGTCCTGGCTGATCATGCTTGCCGCCACGCATTCGGCCGGCGCGGGCCAAGCGAGCTGGCTGTGGCCCGTCGCCTTCTTCGCCGCGATGACCACGGGCGAGCTCTATCTGTCGCCAACCAGCCTGTCGCTGGTGACCAAGATCGCGCCCGCCTCGCTGTTGTCGATGATGATGGGCCTGTGGCTGTCGACCGTGTTCATCGGCGGCTTTCTCGCCGGCTGGCTCGGCACCTTCTGGTCGAGCATGAGCAAGCCGGGCTTCTTCCTGCTGCTCGCCATCCTTGCCGGCGCGGCCGGGCTCGTTATCGCTCTCTTGGCGCGGCCCTTGCGCGAAATATTGAAAGATTAATCCAGCGGCAGCCCGACATATTGCTCGGCCAGCGAGTGCGACGCCGCTTCCGAACTGGTGATGTAATCGAGGTCGGAGAGCTGGCGCCGTCGGTCGAAGGCCGACTCGGCCGGGAAGCGGTGCAGGAGCTGCGTCATCCACCAGGAGAAGCGCTGTGCGTACCAGACGCGGCGCAGACAGGTCGCGGTGTAGCGCTCCAGTCCGTCACTTCCCTTGCCCTTGTAGAAGCCCTCAAGCGCACGCGACAGATAAACGACGTCGGCGAATGCGAGATTCATGCCCTTGGCGCCGGTCGGCGGCACGATATGAGCGCTGTCGCCAGCGAGGAACAGTCGGCCATGTTGCATCGGCTCGACCACGAAGCTGCGCATGGGCGTAATGCCCTTTTGCAGCATCTTGCCCTCTTCCAGCTTACGTGCGCCGCCGAGGCGGTGATGCAGCTCGTCCCAGATGCGCCGGTCGGGCCACATCTCGATGTCCTCGTCGGGGTCGCATTGCAGATAGAGCCGCGACAGGGTCATCGAGCGCATGGTGTAGAGGGCGAAGCCGCGGTCGGTATAGCTGTAGACCAGTTCGTGGTCGGGCGGCGGGCTTTCCGCCAGGATGCCGAGCCAACCGAACGGGTAGTCACGCTCGAACACGCTCAACACGCCGTCTGGAATGCTCGGCCGGCAGATGCCGTGGAAGCCGTCGCAGCCAGCGACGAAGTCGCAGTCGATCTCCTGCGGACGTCCCTCGTGCGTGAACTTGATCTTCGGTCGCTCGCCGGTGAGATCGTGCACGCTGACGCCATCGACCTCGAACAGCAAGGGCGCCTCGTCGGCGAGGCGCTGTGCCACCAGGTCCTTCACCACCTCCTGCTGGCCGTAGATGGTGACGCGCTTGTCGACCAGCTTCTTAAAATCGATGCGGTGCAGATCGCCGTTGATGCCGAGATTGATGCCCCAATGCAGCACGCCTTCGCGCTTCATGCGTTCGCCCACGCCGACGTCCACAAGCAGGTCGGCGGCCCAGTGCTCGATCAGCCCGGCGCGGATGCGGTTGAAGATGTATTCGCGGCTGCGGTTCTCGATGATGATCGAGGAGATGCCTTGCAGGTGCAGCAGCCGCGCCAGCATCAGCCCGGCCGGGCCCGCTCCGATAATGCCGACTTGCGTGCGCATGAAACTCTCCCTGCGGATTATTGTTTGTGCCGGCCTTTTAGGAGGCTCACCGTTGCCCGGCAAAGGGACGAAGTCCGGAAAGTCTGGCACAATTCGATTTGTATCAGCCAGGCCAGCCGTAGCGCGGCACCGTTTCCATATAGCGCCGATAGGGCTCGCCGAACTTAGCGGCAAGATAGCGCTCTTCCCGCTTGACGACGCCGTAATGCATCACCAGCGCGAACACCACGGTCATCACCAGGATCCAGTCGCCGCCCAGGATCATGCCGATGCCGGCCAGGAACAAGGTGAGACCGACATACATCGGGTTGCGCAGCCAGCGGAATATGCCGCCGGTGACCAGCGTGCTCGCCGGTTTCCACGGCTCGACATGGGTGCGGGCGGCGCGGAAGGCTAAGATCGCCGGGAAGCCCAGGCCCATGCAGGCGATGACCAGGATGACGCCGATGATGATGCGCGCCGCCGGATCGAGCAGCACCCGCAGCACATAGGCCGGCATCAGCCAGTCGAGCGCGAGCCCGATCAGCAGCGTCGCCAGCGCCAGCAGCGGCGGCGGCGCGATCACCCCGGCATTGTCGCGTGTTTCAGCCATGGCCCGCTCGATCCTCCAACGCCGAAACCCGCGTCCGGTTCACCGGCTTATGCGCCAAGCCATTCGGCCAGCGCCCGATTTACCGCGTCGGGCCGTTCGATGGTGGACAGATGCCCGCAATCCGGCACCATCACCAGCCGCGCCCCGGCTATGCCACCGGCGATCTCGCGCGCGAGCTCGGGCGGCGTCATCTCGTCGCCGTCGCCGACCAGAACGAGGGTCGGACAGCGGATCGCCGGCAGCAGCGGCCGTGAATCCGGCCGTGAGATGATCCCCTTCTCCTGTCGCACGAACGCCTCCATCCCCGTCTCCTCCGCCATCTCCCTGATCGTGGTCATCAGCATTTCCTCGCCGCGCCGCCTAGCATGCACAAAACGCGGAGCAAGCGTATCAACAACCTCCGACAAGCGGCCGGTCTCGGCCATCTCGATGAAGGCATAGCGGGCCGCCGTCTGCTCCGGCGTGTCCGGGCGCGCCGAGGTGTCGAGCAGCGCCAGTTTCTCGATGCGGTCGGCCGCCTGCCGCATCATCTCAAAGGCGATGTAGCCGCCATAGGACAGGCCGGCGAGGGCAAAGCGCGGCGGTGCCGCTGCCAGGATCCGCGCCGCGACGGCGCCGATGTCGGCGTCGCGACGGTGATCGGCGATCGTCACCGGGCCGAGCGGCCACAGCGATGCAACCTGGGGGACATAAAGGCGGGCGCTGCACAAGAGGCCCGGAACCAGGACGAGCGGCAGGGATAGCGTCATGTCAGCTCCAACAGTCACGCGGTTGTCATCGACCGGAAAGCCTGAATCGCCAAAAGATTAAGAATTAATAAGACTTATTGCAGTGCCGAAGCATTGACTTTACGCCTTTCCGCCCTATGTTGCGGTCAACGGGACCGGATCAGGATTCGGCCCTCTTTCCCCCGCGCAGCGCAAGTCCAATTCTTTTCCGGCGCGGGCCCATGGACTCGCTCTGAGGTTATATGTCCTTTTCTCATCTCGGTTTATCCGACAAGGTTCTCGCCGCCATCGAGGCGGCCGGCTACAAAACCCCTACCCCCATCCAGGACCAAGCCATCCCGCACGTGATGCAACGGCGCGACGTGCTCGGCATCGCGCAGACCGGCACCGGCAAGACTGCCGCCTTTGTGCTGCCGATGCTGACCATGCTGGAGCAGGGCCGCGCCCGCGCGCGCATGCCGCGCACGCTCATCCTCGAGCCGACGCGCGAACTCGCCGCGCAGGTCGCCGAGCAATTCGAAAAATACGGCAAGAACCACAAGCTCAACGTGGCGCTGATCATCGGCGGCGTTTCTTTTGACAACCAGGACGCCAAGCTGATCCGCGGCGTCGACGTGCTCATCGCAACGCCCGGCCGCCTGCTCGATCACTCCGAGCGCGGACGGCTGCTGCTGTCGGGCGTGGAATTGCTGGTGATCGACGAAGCCGATCGCATGCTCGACATGGGCTTCATTCCCGACATCGAGCGCATCGGCAAGCTGGTGCCCTTCACCCGGCAGACGCTGTTCTTCACCGCGACCATGCCGCCGGAAATCCAACGCATCGCCGATACCTTCCTGCACAATCCGGTGCGCGTGGAAGTCTCCAAGCCCGCCACCGCCGCCATCACCATCAATCAGTTGCTGGTCAAGACCGGCCGTGAACCGGCAGAAAAGCGCGAGACGCTGCGCCAACTGATCCGCTCCGCCGAAAATTTCAAGAACGCCATCATCTTCTGCAACCGCAAGCGCGAAGTGGCGCAGCTTCACCGTTCGCTGCAACGTCACAAGTTCAGCGCCGTGGCGCTGCACGGCGATCTCGATCAGTCGGCCCGCACCGCGGCACTCGACGCCTTCCGTCGCGGCGAGGCCAAGCTGCTGGTCGCCTCAGACGTTGCCGCGCGCGGCCTCGACATCCCCGCCGTCAGCCACATCTTCAATTTTGACGTACCGCATCACCCGGACGACTACGTGCATCGCATCGGCCGCACCGGTCGCGCCGGCCTCAAGGGCACCGCCATCACCATTGTCGCGCCGATCGACGGCAAAGCGGTCGGCGCCATCGAAAGGCTGATTGGGCAACCCATCGCCTGGATGGGCGAGCCCGCAGCACCCGCCGAAGGCGGCGAGGCGGAGCCCCGCCGTGGCGGCCAGCGCAACCAGAACCGTGGCAAGAGCAGCCAGAGCAGCCAGAGCGGTAAGAGCGCCAGCCGGGAGCGGGAACGTCGTCCGGCGCGCCAGCCGGTCCGCGCCGGCGATGCCCCGCGCCCGCGGCCCGCGCGCGAACCGCAGGACGATGCCGACCGCAGCCACCTGCCCGCCTTCCTGCTGCGCCCGGTTCCGATCAAGGCCTAAACGGCGCGGTTGCGCGCAAAACGTCGCGATCCGGCAAAATCACCCCGACGCAGGGTGTGAGTTTACCCCCCGTTCATTTCCCTGGCATAGCGTCGATTGCCGGGGGCGGAGACGCGGCGCGTCGGGTGCCGTGCCCGCGAGGCGGACTCAAACACCATCGCGCTTGAGGCGAGGTTGCCATGATCGGGCAGGCCGACGAGCATGAACGCACCATGGCCTTCGCGGAAATCGCGCTCGGCCAGATCAGGGCGTTGCACCAGTCGGCGAACCCGCGCAATTACGAGATCTGGTATGCCTATGCAACGGGCTATCACCCCTCGCTCAACCAGAAGATCAACGAGACCCTGAAGCAGCAGGGCAGCCTCTCAGACGCCGACCTCGAAGAAATCTACGCCAACTACCTGTCCCCCGCCCGCCTGTCCGAGCGCATCGATACGGTCGGCGGCCAGGTCGTCGACGAGATCGATCAGGTGATGGCGATGATCGACGCGGCCGCCGGCAACGCCAACAGCTATACCGAAAGCCTGGTCGACATGTCGGAGCAAATCGGCCAGTCGAAGGACCGCGAGGGCCTGCGCACCATCGTCGAAAGCCTGGTGCAGACCACAAAGGAGATGGAAGTCTCCAACCAGGAGCTGGAGCAGCGTCTTTGCGCCTCCAAGCTCGAGATCACGGCGCTGCAGGAGAGTCTGGAGGCGGTTCGCAACGAAAGCCTCACCGATCCGCTCACGCAGCTCGCCAACCGCAAGTTCTTCGACACCATGCTGGAAAACGCGATTGCCGACGCGCGCGACAAGAACGAGCCGCTGTCGCTGCTGCTCACCGATATCGACTACTTCAAGAAGTTCAACGACAGCTACGGCCACCTGACCGGCGACCAGGTGTTGCGCCTGGTGGCCATGTCGGTGAAGCAGAACGTCAAGGGCCAGGATACCGCCGCCCGTTATGGCGGCGAGGAATTCGCGGTCATCCTGCCCAACACCGTGCTGCGCTCGGCCATCACCGTCGCCGATCATATCCGCCGCGCGGTGATGACCAAGGAACTGATGAAGCGCTCGACCGGCGAGCATCTTGGCCGGGTGACCATCTCGATCGGCGTCGCCACCCTGCACAAGAGCGACACGCCGCAGACGCTGATCGAGCGCACCGACACCTGCCTCTATGCCGCCAAGCGGCACGGCCGCAATCGAGTGATGTGCGAGACCGATCCGGAAGTCACCGCCTCCGGCATCGCGGTCAAGGTGGCGTAGGTCGCCGCGCCGACCCCCTGCTAAAAATCGAATTCCGCGAAAAGATAGCCGGTCCATTGCCGGCCGGTGCTTCCCGATAACAGGCCGATTACGCCGTTCGGCTCGAGCTCAACGTCGGCATAACCGACCTCGGCGCCGAGACTGATATAGCTCTTCGGCAACCACTTCAGATTGGCGGCAAATCGCACGGTGCGCACCGTCGGGGTTGCGCCGGGCGCGTCGATGTCGAGCGCCAGCCGGCTGACGAAGACGTTCGACTCCCATTCGTCCGACCAGGCCCGATGATAGGACACGACCGCGCTCCAGCCGCGCGTGTCCACCTTGAACGGCACCGCGCTCGCGAGCGTCGACAGGTCGTTGCTGGTGCCGAGATAGGGCGAGGCATCGACCGCATAGGTCGCTTGCATGCTCACCGTGTCGTCCTCGCCGATGAAAGGCACGGCGATGGTCGCGCCGGCCGTCGCCGCCCAGCCTTCGACGCTGCCCGATTGTTTGACCAGGCGCGGCAAGAGATTGGGGCTGCTGCCGCCATATTTGAGCTCATGCACGATGGCCGACACCTGCACCGTCAGCGGATCGGTTTCGTAGAGGAAGCGCCCGCCCAGCACCGGGTCGTCGGGGTAGATCGGGGCGAAGACCTTGGACGAGGTGCCCGAGGTCGGCAGCCCGGTCTCCAGCGAAATGCCGAGTTTCGCGTTCTCGAACACCTCGTGCTCGTAACGCACGACGCCGACCGTGCGCGCGGGCACCGTGGCGGTGGACTGGAAATCGCCGTCCCAGAAATTCATCACGCTATCGGTATAGCCGACCGTCGCGCCGGCGAGCGAGGCGGTGGCGTCGCTGAGCTGCGCGGACAGCGCCGTGGTGTCGCTGCTGCGCTTGATGGTGATGTCGAGCGTGGTGGCGAAATCGCCCAGCGCCGTGGGCGTCGTCGTGTTGAAGGTCGGCTCGTAGGTGAAGGTGCGCACCACCGGGCTGTTGCTGGACGCGATCCCCGGCCGCGACGGGAGCGGCGGGTTGCCGCTCGACTGCATCAGCTTCTGATAGAGGAAGGTGAAGGTGTTGGTGAATTCGATGCAGGTGGTGTGATCGATAAATCGCTGCCAGGGGAAGTCCGGCGCATCGTCGCTGTCCGTGCAGTCGGTCTTGCCCTTGCCGGTCGATTTTGCCTTGCCGGCGGCCATAGCCGTGGCGGGCGCCGCCAGCATGGCGGCCACCACAAGCGCGGTGACCGCTCGCCGCCACCGCCAACCCTTCCTGAACCACACGACCCAACCCTCGGGGGACCCGGCCCCATTGGGCCGAAGAGCGCGGGCGCGGTCAAGCGCGCCAGTAGCGACTCGCCTTTGCGGCGGGTTTCGGCGCTCCCGCACGGCGCCGCGCCGGCTTCTTCGCCCGCGTGGCCTGCGCCACCGCCAGCGCCGCGCGCGCCCATTGCGCCAGTTCGTCGGGATCGTCGTAGAGGCGTTCCGGCAGCCGCCAGTAGGACATGATCGCGCGGCGGCCGCCGCGGGTGCCATATTCGAACGGGCGGCAGCCTTCGCGCGCGAAACGCGTCGCGCCGTCCGCATCGGCTTTCAGGAAGATTTCGCCACCGGAGACCAGGCCGAACATCACCCCGTCGGCATAAAGCCCGGCCCCGCCGAACAGGCGGCGCACCTCGATCGGCCCGAAGGCCATGAACAGTTCGCGGATCGCCTCGGCATCCACGGCCGCCTCATTCGGATTGGGCGGGGTCCTTTGCCGGCGTGAGCTGCACCGACTCGCCGCAGCCGCAGGCCGACGTCTGGTTCGGATTGTTGAACACGAACTGCGCCGACAGCTTCTGGGTCTTGAAGTCCATCTCGGTGCCGAGCAGGAACAGCACCGCCTTCGGGTCGATGAGGATCTTGACGCCCTTGTCCTCGACCACCTCGTCGGTCGGGTTGACCGCCTCGGCATATTCCATGGTGTATTCCATGCCGGCGCAGCCGCCGTTCTTCACGCCGACGCGGATGCCGGCGACCGGCTTGTCGGCGCGCGACATCACATCCTTGATGCGCAGCGCGGCGGCATCGGTCAGACGCATCACCTGGGGTCGCGGTCGTGCAGTGGCCATATCAGTCCTCATTCCTTCATCATCTGGCGACTTTCACCGGCGCATGATCGGGTCCGAAAACCGGTGGCCGCTTTTCGGGATCCTGCGCGCATCACCACATGTTCAACACCAGCCGCGCCTCGTCCGACATGCGGCTCGGATCCCACGGCGGATCCCACACCACCTCCACCTTGGTCTCCTTGACGCCCGGCACGCTGGAGACGGCGTTCTCCACCATGATCGGCAGTTCCTGCGCCGACGGGCAATTGGGCGAGGTCAGCGACATGTCGACTTTCACCGCGCGGTCGTCGCCGATGTCGATCTTGTAGATCAGTCCCAGCTCGTAGATGTCGGCCGGGATTTCCGGGTCGTAGACGGTTTTCAGCGCGCCGATGATGTCGTCGGTCATGCGGCTCAGCTCGTCGGCCGGCAGAGCGGAGGCGCCGCTGATCGCGGCGTTCTCCGGCGGCTTTTCCGTCACGGCCGGGGTGTCGGACACAGTGTCGGTCATGGGCGTCTCGTCGGTCATGCGAAGAATTCCTGCGCCTTGGCAAGCGAGGCGGCGAGCGCGTCCACCTCGTCCCGGGTGTTGTACATGGCAAAGGAGGCACGGCAGGTGGCGGTGAGGCCGTAGCGCGCGAGCAGCGGCATCACGCAATGGGTGCCGGCGCGCACCGCGACGCCCTCGCGGTCGATGATGGTGGCGACATCGTGCGGATGCGCGCCCTTGATCTCGAAGGAGACGATCGGGCCCTTATCCTTGGCCTTGCCGATGATGCGCAGCGAGTTGACCGCGCCCAGCCGCTCATGCGCGTATTTGAGCAGATCGTTCTCATGCGCGCGGATGCGCGCCTTGCCGATCGAATTGATGTAGTCGATCGCCGCGCCGAGGCCGATCGCCTGCACGATGGCCGGCGTGCCGGCCTCGAACTTGTGCGGCGGCTCGCCGTAGGTGACGCGGTCTTCGAACACCTCGTGGATCATCTCGCCGCCGCCGTTGAACGGCGGCATGGCGGCCAGATGCGCGTATTTGCCATAGAGCACGCCGATGCCGGTCGGCCCGTAGAGTTTGTGGCCGGTCGCGGCATAGAAGTCGCAATCGAGGTCGCGCACGTCGACGTCGAGATGCACCGACCCTTGCGCGCCGTCGACCAAGACCGGGATGCCACGCGCGTGCGCCAGCCGCACGACCTCCTTGACCGGCACCGTGGTGCCGAGCGCGTTCGACATCTGGGTGATCGCCACCAGCTTGGTGCGCGGACCGAGAAGCTTCTCGAACTCGTCGAGGAGGAAATTGCCGTCCTCGTCGATCGGCGCCCATTTGATCACCGCGCCCTGCCGCTCGCGCAGGAAATGCCAGGGTACGATGTTGGAATGGTGCTCCATGATCGAGAGCACGATCTCGTCGCCGGCTTTGATGTGCTCGCGGCCGAAGGTATAGGCGACGAGGTTGATCGCCTCGGTGGCGTTGCGCGTGAAGATGATCTCGTCCGTGCGCTCGGCATTGAGGAACGCGCGCACGGTCTCGCGCGCGCCCTCATAGGCCTCGGTCGCCTCGTTGGCGAGGTAATGCAGGCCGCGATGCACGTTGGCGTATTGCTCGACATAGGCGCGGTGGAGGCGGTCGAGCACGGCTAAAGGCTTCTGCGCCGAGGCGGCGTTGTCGAGATAGCTCAGCGTCTTGCCATAGACCTTCTGCGCCAGCGCGGGGAAATCCGCGCGGATGCGCTCGACATCGTAGGCGCCGTTGCTGACGGCCGGATGCATGGTCATCACCGCGCCCCCAGCCATCTGAGCGCCGCGAACATCAGCGCGTTGCGGATGCCCTCATGCGCGACCTCCTCGACCACCTCGCCGATGAAGGCCTGGATCAGCAGCGCTATCGCTTCCGTCTCCGGGATGCCGCGCGACATCAGGTAGAACTTCAAGGCGGGATCGGGCGCGGCGGTGGTGGCGCCGTGGCCGCAGATCACGTCGTCGGCGAAAATCTCCAGCTCCGGCTTGTTGTCGGACTCCGCCTCGTCCGACAGGAGCAGCGAGCGCGTCATCATCTTGGCGTCGGTCTTCTGCGCATGCGGCTCGACCACGATCTTGCCCTGGAACACGCCATGCGCCTCGTCGTCGAGCACCGACTTGAACTGCTCGCGGCTCTCGCAGTGGCCGACGGCATGGTCGATCAGCAGCGTGGTGTCGACATGCTCCTTGCCGCGCAACAGGCTGACGCCGCGGATGCCGGCATGCGTCCTCTCGCCGGCGAAGCGGACGAACGACTGGTTGCGCACCACCGCGGAGTCGGCGGTGAAGGCGAAGGCATTGACCGTCGCCTCAGCGCCGATCGAGGCGAGCAGGCTGGCCACATGCAGCGCCTTGGCGCGGGTGATCTTGACGTAATCGAGTTTGGCAGCGTCGCCCACCACCAGTTCGAGCGCGGCATTGACCTGCGAGGGGCCGCTGTCGTGCTCCTCGACGAGCGTCACCGCCGCACCTTTGCCCACGACCACCAGCGAGCGCACGAAGGCGGCGCTCGGCTTGTCGCTGCCGGCAAAGACGATGTGGATCGGCCGCTTGATCGCGGCGCCGTCGGCGATCTGGATCACCGCGCCGTCGCCCATCAGAGCGGTGTTGAGCGCCACCGCGACGTCGTCGGTGGCAAAGGTCTTGCCGACATGCTCGGCGACGAATGCATCGCCCTGCGCCAGAGCGTCGGCGAGCGAGCCGATGGTCAGCCCCGGTTCCGGCGCCAGATCCGACAGTTCCGGCACGAAACTGCCGTCGACGAAGACCAGCTTCCGACGCTCGACGCCCTGCAGGATCTGCCCGGCATCCTTGGCCTGCGCCTTGGCTGCCGCGTCGGGCGGGCCGGCCAGCGGATAGGCCTCCTGCATCAGCGCGCGCAGGTCGGTGTATTTCCATTCCTCGACCCGCCGGTGCGGCAGCCCCTGCGCCTCGAAGGCGCGGAAGGCGCCTTCACGCAGGCTGGCGAGCGCGCCCCTGCCGGGCAGCGTCTCGCGCGCCGCCGCGTAGGCGGCGCTCAGCGCCTGCTCGGCCGGGGTCTTCATGGCGCGTACTTCCGCATTCATGACCTACGCCGCCTCACCGACATATTCCGCATAGCCCTTGGCCTCGAGCTCGAGCGCAAGCTCCTTGCCGCCGGACTTCACCACCTTGCCGCGCGCCAGCACATGCACGACGTCGGGCACGATGTAGTTCAACAGCCGCTGATAATGCGTGATCACCAACATCGAGCGCTCTGGCGAGCGCAAGGCGTTGACGCCCTCGGCGACGATCTTCAGCGCGTCGATGTCGAGGCCCGAATCGGTCTCGTCGAGCACCGCAAGCCGCGGCTGCAACACCGACATCTGCAGGATTTCCTGGCGCTTCTTCTCGCCGCCGGAGAAGCCGACATTGACCGCGCGCCGCAGCATGTCCTGGCCGATGCCGAGATGCGCCGAAGTTTCGCGCACGAGCTTCATGAATTCCGGCGTCGACACTTCGTTCTCGCCGCGCGCCTTACGCTGCGCGTTGAGCGCGGTGCGCAGGAAGGTCATGGTGGCAACACCCGGCACCTCGATCGGATACTGGAAGGCGAGGAACACGCCCTTGGCGGCACGCTCGTCGGGCGACATCGTCAGCACGCTCTCGCCATCGAGTTCTGACGTCCCCTTCGGTGACCTTATAGTCGGGCTTGCCGGCCAGGACATAAGCGAGCGTCGACTTGCCGGAGCCGTTCGGCCCCATGATCGCCGCCACCTGGCCCTTCTCGACGTTGAGTGTCAGGCCGTTCAAAATTTGCTTGCCGCCGATTTCGACGTGCAGGTTCTTGATTTCAAGCATAGACACGTTGCTCAAACCTCTTTGCCGCTGGAATGGAAAACTTCCTCGTTGATACGCGTGATCGTCTCATCCAAGCTCAGGTCGTCGGCCACCCAGACATTCAGCCAAACCACCCGGCCCTCTTCGATATGAGCCGGATAGAAATGATAGGCGTCGGCATCCAGGCATTCCGCCGTCCACATCGCTCCGCTCTTCAGTTCGATCTCCACGTTGTAGGCCCATTGCGTCACATCGGCGATCGGGGCCGCGAACCTGGCGCTGTCGGCCCGCAAGTGCACGCCGAGCCGTACCGCCACCTGTTCGCCAGTAAGTGCTGCGGCCTCCTGTTGCTGCATCTCTCGGCGAAACCCATCGAGAAACTCTACGACCTTGCGCGATTGCCGCGATTCCGATTCCGAACGTCCACCCGCCCCAGCCATTTTTCGACGATCACCTCGTCTTCGCCCGTTTATCGTCGCCCCAGCGCCACCGCCACTCACCGTCCGTTCGCCGACGCGAAAGCTGGACGAACCAAAACGTCATTGCCGCAATGAACACCGCCCATACCATCCAGGCGACAAAGTCGGAGCGCTCGACCCACAAGCTCATCGCCGCGATCGAGCCAGCCACAATGACCGCCACCGCGATGGTCGCCGCCCAGCCTTGCCAAGTGGTGGGCGTCGCGCCGTAGCCATAGCGTTTCGGTCTGAACCAATAACGGGTCATTGGCTCAGCCCACGCTGCCTTCAAGCGAGATCGAGATCAGCTTCTGCGCCTCGACCGCGAATTCCATCGGCAATTGCTGCAGGACGTCGCGCACGAAGCCGTTGACCACCAGCGCCGTCGCCTCTTCCGCCGACATACCGCGGCTCTGGCAGTAGAACAGCATGTCCTCGGAGATCTTCGAGGTGGTCGCCTCGTGCTCGAAGGTGGCCGATGAATTTTTCGCCTCGATATAGGGCACCGTATGCGCGCCGCACTTGTCGCCGATCAACAGCGAATCGCAGTTGGTGAAGTTGCGCGCGTTCTTGGCTTTGCGGTGCGCCGAAACAAGCCCGCGATAGGTGTTGTTCGACTTGCCGGCCGAAATGCCCTTGGAAATGATGCGGCTCACCGTGTTCTTGCCGAGATGCAGCATCTTGGTGCCGCTGTCGACCTGCTGGTGGCCGTTGGAGATGGCGATCGAATAGAACTCGCCGCGCAACTCGTCGCCGCGCAGGATGCAGCTGGGATATTTCCAGGTGATTGCCGAGCCGGTCTCCACCTGCGTCCACGAAATCTTCGAGCGCTTGCCGCGGCAGTCGCCGCGCTTGGTGACGAAGTTGAAGATGCCGCCGCGGCCCTCGGCGTCGCCCGGATACCAGTTTTGCACCGTCGAATATTTGATCTCGGCGTCGTCGTGCGCCACCAGCTCGACCACCGCGGCGTGCAGCTGGTTCTCGTCGCGCATCGGCGCCGTGCAGCCTTCCAGGTAAGAGACGTAAGCGCCCTTGTCGGCGATGATCAGCGTGCGCTCGAACTGGCCGGTATTGGCCTCATTGATGCGAAAGTAAGTCGACAGCTCCATCGGACAGCGCACGCCCTCCGGCACATAGACGAACGAGCCGTCGGAGAACACCGCCGAATTGAGCGTGGCGAAGAAATTATCCGAGGTGGGCACCACGCTGCCCAGATATTTACGCACCAGCTCAGGGTGCTCGCGGATCGCTTCCGAAATCGGCATGAAGATCACGCCGGCCTTCTTCAGCTCCGCCTTGAAGGTGGTGGCGACCGAGACCGAATCGAACACCGCATCGACCGCGACCCGGCCGGAGCTGAATTCGCCGCCACCGGTGGCGTCATCGTCGAGCGTCGACGGCTCGCCCTGCTTGCGCACGCCGGCGAGGAGCTCCTGCTCCTTCAGCGGAATGCCGAGCTTCTCGTAGGTCTTGAGGATCTCCGGATCGACCTCGTCGAGCGAGGCCAGCGCCTTCCGCTTCGGCGCCGAATAATAATAGAGGTCCTGGTAGTCGATCTTCGGATAATGCACGCGCGCCCAGGTTGGCTCGCGCATGGTCAACCAGCGCCGATAGGCGGCAAGCCGCCATTCCAGCATCCAGCCGGGCTCGCCCTTCTTGGCCGAGATGAAACGGACAGTATCTTCGCAAAGACCCTTGGGGGCCTTCTCGGATTCGATCAGCGTCTCGAACCCGTATTTGTATTGATCAACGTCGATACGGCGAACCTGTTCGACGGTCTCGTCAACGGCCGGCATTCTTCCCTCCGCTCACGGTTGCAAGGACCGCGGGTTGGATTTGTCGGTTATGGTCGGTTTGTTCCGCTCTTGGCGATCTTCCCTGTTGCTGGCGCCTCAGGCAGCCATGACCGAATTCTGCTGCCTCTTAAGTAAGCTCGGAACGACTTTAGTCAAAGCGATGAGCCAATTTTCGATATCGCGCTCGCCGGTTGCCCAGCCGAGGCTGAGCCGTAGCGCGGCGGCGGCAAGCCGGCGATCGACCTGCATCGCCCGCAGCACGCTCGACTCGGCCACCTTGCCGGACGAGCAGGCGGACCCAGAAGAAACCGCTATCCCATTAAGATCAAAGGCGATTAAGGCGGTCTCCGCCTTCAGCCCGGGAACCGCGAAAAGCGAGGTATTGGGCAGCCGCGCGGCGTCCTCTGCGAAGATCACCGCCTGCGGGAACGCCGCCTTGAGGGCCGCCTCGGCGCGGTCGCGCAGACGTGCCATGCGCGCGACGTCCGACTGCCGCGCGGCCCCGGCCGCGGCGGCCGCCGCGCCAAATCCGGCGATTGCGGCCACATTCTCGGTTCCCGCCCGCTGGCCGCGTTCCTGGCCGCCGCCGCAAATCAGCGGTTCCATCGGGATGTCGCCGCGTCGGATCAGCGCGCCCACGCCTTGCGGCCCGCCGAGCTTGTGCGCCGACAGGCTCATCAAATCGGCGCCCAGCGTGTCCATGCGGCAATCCAGGCGCCCCGGCGCCTGGACGGCATCGACATGGAGCAGGCCATCGGCGTCGTGCACGATATCGGCGATCTGCCGGAGCGGCTGGATCACGCCGCTCTCGTTGTTGGCGAGCATGACCGAGACCAGCGCACGCTTTGCCCGGCCCATGGCGCTGCGCAAAGCCTGAAGATCGACGACGCCATCGCCATCGACCGGGAGCTGCTCGACCGCGTCGGCGGCAAAGCGCCCACCGCTCAGCACCGAGGGATGCTCGACGGCGGAGGCGAAGAGCCGGTCGCGCGGCTCATTCCCCACGGACGGGCTGAGCGCCAGGGCGTTCGCCTCGGTCGCGCCCGAGGTGAAGACGACCTCGGCCGGCTGCGCCCCGGCAAGCGCCGCGACCTCGGCTCGCGCCGCCTCGACCAGGCCACGCGCCGCTCGTCCTTCGGCATGCACCGAGGAGGCATTGCCGGCACGCTCCAGCGCCCGCAGCATGGCGGTGCGGGCTTCCGGCCGCAGCGGCGCGGTCGCATTCCAGTCGAGATAAGTTCGTGCGCTCATCGTTATGGTAATTTCGTAGTGTTTTGCCGCAGACCCCTGCAAATTGCTTGCTTTTCGCCCTATCTATCGTGCAAGAAACCGGCGCCTGCTGGCTTCAACTTATAGCCTCTGCAGCGGCGCTGAACAGCGGAAATCATATAATTAGAATAGTTCTAAAGTGTGCCCGTCGGTGCGTCATCTGCCTCGGGCGCGTCCCATCCACCCCGATGCCGCCGAAAAGGGTGGCGGCAGGCCGGTTCGAGGTTGATCGCAATGCCTGAAGTCATCTTTACCGGTCCGGCAGGTCGGATCGAGGGCCGCTACCATCCGGCGCGGCAAAAGAACGCTCCGATCGCCATCGTGCTGCATCCGCATCCCCAGTTCGGCGGCACGATGAACCACCAGATCATCTACCAGCTCTACTACGCCTTCGTGCACCGCGGCTTCTCGGCGCTGCGCTTCAATTTCCGCGGGGTCGGCCGCAGCCAGGGCTCGTTCGACCACGGGACCGGCGAGCTATCGGACGCCGCCGCTGCGCTCGACTGGGCGCAGACCATCAATCCGGAAGCCAAGAGCTGCTGGATCGCCGGCTTTTCCTTCGGCGCCTGGATCGGCATGCAACTGCTGATGCGGCGCCCCGAGATCGAGGGCTTCATCTCGATCTGCCCGCCGGCCAATCTCTACGACTTCTCGTTCCTGGCGCCCTGCCCTTCGTCCGGCCTGATCATTCATGGCGACAAGGACGCGGTGGTGCCGCACAAGGACGTGACCACGCTGGTGGAGAAGCTGAAGACCCAGAAGGGCATCATCATCGAGCAGAAGGTGGTGCCCGGCGCCAACCATTTCTTCGACGGCAAGGTCGACGCGCTTCTGTCCTCGATCGGCATTTATCTCGACAAGCGGCTGAAGATCGAGCGCAAGCCGAGCGCGGCGTAACCGCGAACGATGCTGGAAATGACGCCATGGCCGGGTTCCGCCCCGGCCATTTGCGTTTCGGCCGGGGGCCGGCCCACCCCGCGCGGGCGTTGTGCCTGAGGATCTGCCTCGCGATTCCCGCGTTGACCTAGGTCAATGAAATTTTCGACGGTTTTTCGGACGATTTGCGGCGAAGTCACAATGGTAGGAGGGCAATCCAAATGATACAGGCCCAATTGGGTGATTTGGAACAGCAGCATCATCACCTCGAAGAAGAAATCGCCGAAGCCTCGGCCCATAGCTCGATCGACCATCTCACCATCGTGGACCTGAAGCGGCAGAAACTGCGCGTCAAGGAGCAGATTGAGTACCTCCGCCACCATCCCGTAGCCGGTTAGGCACTCCGGTCTTTCGACCGCGGCAGCGCGGCGCGATCGGTCTCCATGCGCGACCGACCGGGCCAAAGGCAGCAAGTCGCGATCCGCGTGATCGCCGACGCTCACGTCATGGCCGGGCCCGCGCCCCGGCCATGCGCGTTTTGGCGGTGCACGGCAGGCCTCAAACAAGGCCCGCGGCGGCGCCATATTTCGCGGTCGGTAAATACCTCACGCCGCAGGCGATTCTGTCTTGGAATCGTCGCGCGACGCCCACAATTGCGACGCACTGCAATCGAAATTTCTTCGGACATTTCGCCGTCCAACGGGTGGAGGCGACATGTCAAACAAAATCATCCGGATCCGCACTCTCGTCCTTGCTGCTCCGCTGCTGGCTTGGGGTTTCAGCATGGGCGTAGCGACCACGCCCGCGTATGCGGACGACTGCATCACCGCGCCCAATGCGCCAACTCCGAAAGGAAGCCATTGGTTCTATCACACGGACCGCGTGAAGAAGCGCAAGTGCTGGTTCCTGCGCAAGCTCGATCAGCCGGCTGAACAGGCCGGCACGCACGCTGCCTCGGCCAGCGCACCGGCCGAGAAGCCGGCGCATGCGCCGGCGCACAAGTCCGCATCGACGCACGCCGCCGCCGCGCCACTGCCGCTGCACAAGCCGGCGGCGACCGCCGGCGCGGCGCCGGATGAGCCGGCACTGCAAAGCGTCCAGCAATTGAAGACGGTGCCATCGACGCCGCCGGCGAGCGCATCACCGACACCCGCGTCCACCGCAAGCGCCGCGGCGCCCGCCGCGCCACCTGCGGCCGCCGCCAGCGTCTGGCCAGATCCGCCGACGCCGCCAGCGGCCGCACCAGCCGCTGCGCCGCCGAAAGCCGATCTCATTCCGAGCGACGTCCATGCGGCGCCCGCGGCGTCCACCGAACCCGCCGCAGTGGCCGCGCCGCGCCGCGCGGCAAAATCCGCCGCGCGCGGCAACGCGTCGACGACCGAGATCAACAAGGCCAGCGTGGGCGGCGCGCCGGCGCCCATGTCCATGGTGCTCGTCGCGCTGCTGGCGCTTGTCGCGGCCGCGGCGCTCTACCACCTGGCGCGGAAACTCGTCGCCATGCGGCGCAGCCGCGTTCGCCTCGAGCGTGCCAACGGCGATTGGGCCGACGACCGCGGGCCGCCGCCGTGGCGCACGCTGGCGCAAGCCGACGAGCGCGCCAAGGCGCGCAGCGGGTTCATCGACGATGCGCAGCTTTCGATCGTCCCGGACGCGGGCGATCCCGCCGTCCGCCGCCCGTTGCGCAGCCTCGGCGAGCGCCAAGCGCGGATGAGCAGCAGCGTTCTGCGCAACGCCGCCGAGCGCCACGAGACCTCGCGCGACGAGGTCGCGCGTGCGCGCCCGGCGCGTCCGGACGACCTGCCCCGCGAGACGGCGCGTCCGGCGGCTAGTCCAGACACCCCGCGCGGCAACGTCGTCAGAGCGGCCCGACCCGCCGCCGCGACGCCAGAGCACGACAGTACCTGGGAGCAACTGGTGCGCGAGCTCGACGAACTGCTGCAAACGAAGAAGCAGGCGTAACGGCACGGCCGGTCTGACATGCGCGGGCGCCGGGGAATAACCGGCGCCCCCGATTTTACGCGAACCGCCTGATCGCCAGCACGGCGTTGAGCCCGCCGAAGGCGAAGGAATTCGACAGCGCCGCGTCGATCTTGAGCGCGCGCGCCTGGTTCGGCACATAGTCGAGATCGCAGGCCGGATCCGGCCCCAGATAGCCGATGGTCGGCGGCACCACGCCCTCTCTCAGCGCCATCACCGTCGCCACGGTTTCGAGCGCGCCGGCGGCGCCGAGCGCGTGGCCGACCATCGATTTGGTGGACGACACTGCGAGCTTGCGCGCGTGCTCGCCGAACACCCGGTGCAGCGCCTTGGTCTCGGTCTCGTCATTGGCGGCGGTGCCGGTGCCATGCGCATTGATGTATTGCACGTCCGCCGGCGACAGCTTGGCGTCGGCGAGCGCCGCCTCGATCGCGCGCGCCATGCCGCCGAGATCGGGAGCGGTGATATCGGCGGCGTCGGCGCTCATACCGAAGCCGACGATCTCGCCGAATATCTCGGCACCGCGCGCCTTCGCCCGGCTGAGCGGCTCCAGCACCAGGGCCGCCGCGCCCTCGCCCAGCACCATGCCCTTGCGCTCGGCCGAGAACGGCCGGCAGACATCGGGCGCCATCACCCGCATCGCCTCCCAGCCGCGCAGCGTGCCGAAGGTGATGCACGCCTCGACGCCGCCTGTGATCGCGCATTCAACCTGTCCCGATCGCAGCATCTGGAAGGCAAGCCCGATCGCATGCGTTGCCGAGGCGCAGGCGCTCGCCACCACGAAAGCTGGCCCGCGCAAGCCGCAGAACATGGAAATCTGGCTCGCCGGCGCGTTCACCATCAGCTTGGGAATGGTGAGCGGAAACACGCGCGTCTTGTTCTCGCGGTAGATGCGGCGGAAGTTGTCGTCATGCGTGGTCTGCCCGCCGACCCCGCTGCCGATGATGCAGGCGGTGCGCGTGGACAGGTCCATGTCGAAGGAAAGCCCGGCCTGCGCGATCGCCTCGCGCGCCGCCACCACGGCGAATTGCGACACGCGGTCGAGCGTCGACAACTGCCGCTCCTCGAAATGCTCGAGCGGGTCGAAGCCCTTCACCTCGGCGGCGACTTTCTGCAGCAATTCCTCGGGCATCGCAGCGAGCGTGATCGGCCCGAGGCCGCTCACGCCCTGCTTGAGGCTCTGCCAATAGCTGTCTGCCGTCTGCCCGACTGGCGAAACCGCCCCGAGCCCGGTAACGACGACGCGTTCTTCGCCACTCACGATTTCTTGTCGACCAGTTCTTGAATCGCGCGCACCACTTCGCCGACCGTGTCGAACTCGGTGCGCGGATTGTTGGCGTTATAGGGAATCTGGATGTCGAACTTCTCCTCGAGATCGAAAATCATCTCGACCGCGTCGAGCGATTCCAGGCCAAGGTCCTCCAGCCGGTCGCTCAACTCGACCGTCGGCTTATCCACTCGTTTCTTCTTGGCGATGATATCGATCACATCACTTGTTACGTCTGTCATCCAGTCGCGCCCCCCGCTATTTCTTGATCAACTGCTCCAGTGCCTTGAGCCGTGTTTCCATCTCGTCGACCTTGCCGTGCAGGCGCTTCTGCCGGCCCAGATACAGCAAATGCTCCAGCGTGCGCTGGTGCGGCAGTGCCGGATAGCCGGACAAAGAAGCGCCCGCCGGCACGTTGCTGGCGACGCCCGAGCCGGCGGCGATGATCGCCTCATCGCCGATCTGCACATGATCGCCGATACCGACGCCGCCGCCGAGGCGGACGCGGTCACCGATGCGGACGCTGCCGGAAATGCCGACCATGCCGCAGATGACGCAGCTTTCGCCAATGACGACATTGTGGCCGATATGGACGTGATTGTCGATTTTGGTGCCGCGGCCGATGCGGGTCGTCTCGATGGTGGAGCGGTCGATGGTTGTGGCGGCGCCGATCTCTACGTCGTCGGCGATGGCGACGGTGCCGACCGAGTGCACGCGGGTGACGATGACGCCGGGGACGAAGGCGGCCGGCGAGGTCAGGTCGGGCGAGTAGCTGAAACCGTCGGAGCCGATGACGGCGTTGGCGTGAATGATCACGCGATCGCCGATGCTCACGCGGTCGACGATGCGCACGCCGGAGTGGATCAGGCACTGCGCGCCGATCGTAACGTCGGCGCCGATGGTCGCGTGCGGGAGGATCACGCTGCCCGTGCCGATGCGGCTGCGCGGCCCGACCACCGCACAGGCGCCGATGCTCACCCCCTCGCCCAGCACGGCGTCGGGCGCAACCACCGCGCTCGCGTGCACGCCGGCCTCATGCGCCGGGCCGGGGTCGAACAGCGCCGTCAGCCGCGCCAGCGCCGCGCGCGGCTCGTCGACCGCGATCGTCGCTTTGAGGGAGGCGGATGGCAGTGCCTGTTTGGCGTGCACGACGGCGGCACAAGCCTTGCTGCGCGCAAGCGCCTTCTGCGCATCCCCGCTCATGGCGAGCGCCAGATCGGAGGCGCGTTCGGCCCTTTCGGGATGTACCAGACGGTCAATTTCGAGGTCGCCGTCGCCCTCCAGTCGGGCCCCCAGCGCTTTGGCGATGTCCTTGATCTGCATGAAGAAATATTGGCGTTGGCTCCCGCCGCCGCGGCGCGGCCGGCCCGGCAATTGCAGGCGGACCGTGCACCAGAGCCGCCCGCCGGTCAATGCGAGCGCCCGCCGGCAGCTTCGCACGCTATGGCTTGGCCACAACTCCTCCTGGCATCGGCGCCGGAACGCCGGTTGTCTTCGGGAAGGTGAGCGGCAGGCCGCGCAAGGCACGCACCGCCAGATAGGCGAAGGCCTGCGCTTCCAGCGCGTCGGCCGACCAGCCGGCGGCGTCCGCTGTTTCCACCGTCGCCGGGGCGAGCCGCTCGGCCAGCATGCGCATCAGCGTCGGGTTGCGTGCGCCGCCGCCTGAAACGATCCAGGCGCGCGGCGGCGACGGCAGATGCGGCACGACGCGGGCGACCGAGGCCGCGGTCAGCGCCGACAGCGTCGCCGCGCCGTCGGCGGTGGAGAATTCCGGCAAATCGAGATTGGCGAAAGCAAAAGCGTTGCGGTCGAGCGATTTCGGACACGGCAGGCCGAAAAAGGCATTGGCCAACACGCGTGCAACGAAGTCTTCATGCACCCTGCCCTTGGCCGCCTCGTCGCCGTCGCGGTCGAGCGGGGCGCCGGTGCGCGCGCGCATGAAGTCGTCGATCAGGGCATTGCCGGGGCCGGTGTCGCAGGCGATGGGGTCGCCGCCGTCGACCCAGGTGACGTTGGCGACGCCGCCGACATTGAGCACCGCGATCGGGTGCGGCCGCGCCAGATCACGCGCCATCGCCTGATGGAACGCCGGCACCAGCGGCGCCCCCTGCCCGCCCGCCGCCACGTCGGCGGCTCGGAAGTCGTAGGCGACGGCCAGGCCGAGCCGGCGGGCGAGCGCCGGCCCGTCGCCGATCTGCACGGTGAGGCGCGCTGCCGGCTTGTGCAGCACGGTCTGGCCATGGAAACCGACCACCTCGACGCCGGCGCGGTCGATCCGCTCCTCGGCGAGGAATTTTTCCACCGTCTCGGCATGCGCGGCGTTGATGAATGCTTCGGCCTCCGCCAGCACGCCCGGCCGCGCCGCGCGATCGGCGAGCCGCGCGCCGTCGGCCAGCGCCCGCCGCAGCAGGTCGCGCTCGGCATCCGCATAGGGGCGATAACCGGTCGGGCCCAGGGCGGTAACGCGCTCGCCGTCGGTCTCGATCAGCGCCACGTCGACGCCGTCAAGCGAGGTCCCGCTCATCAGCCCGATCGCCCGCACCGCACCGCCCCCCTGTCAGTTGAATCCCTGGCCGGACCTGTTACACCGGCGCCGCAGCATTTAACATCGTCATGCCCGGCCTTGTGCCGGGCATCCACGCCTTGAGAATTAATGCAAGACGTGGGTGGCCGGGACAATAGGCGAAAAGACAGCGCTTCGCGCTTTTTGCCCGGCCTTGACGACCTGGGTCAGGTCAATGAGCGCCTATAAATCCGATTTCCTTAACACTCTGGCCGAGCGCGGCTTCATCCATCAAGTCTCGGAGCCGGAGGTGCTCGACGCGCGCGCCGCAGCCGGCCCCATCACCGCCTATATCGGCTTCGACTGCACCGCCGCCTCGCTGCATGTCGGCTCGCTGTTGCCGATCATGATGCTCTACTGGATGCAGCAGACCGGCCACCGGCCGATCGCGCTGATGGGCGGCGGCACCACCCGTGTCGGCGACCCGAGCGGCAAGGACGAAAGCCGGCGCATCCTCACCGACGAGGCGATCAACGAGAACCTGCGCGGCATCCGCGCCATCTTCTCGAAATTTCTCACCTTCGAGAGCGACGGCGGCCCGGCCATCATGGCCAACAACGCCGACTGGCTGAATACGCTGAACTACATCGACTTCCTGCGCGATGTCGGCCGCCATTTCTCGGTCAACCGCATGCTGTCGTTCGATTCGGTGAAGCTCAGGCTCGACCGCCAGCAGGAACTGTCGTTCCTCGAATTCAACTACATGGTGTTGCAGGCCTACGACTTCGTCGAGCTCAACAAGCGCACCGGCTGCATCCTGCAGATGGGCGGCTCCGACCAGTGGGGCAACATCGTCAACGGCATCGATCTCGGGCGCCGCATGCTGAACGCGCAATTGTTCGCGTTGACCTCACCGCTGATCACGACGTCGTCCGGCGCCAAGATGGGCAAGACCGCGGCCGGCGCGGTCTGGCTCAATGCCGACCTGATGAGCCCCTACGACTACTGGCAGTACTGGCGCAACACCGAGGACGGCGACGTGACGCGCTTCCTCAAGCTGTTCACGGTGCTGCCGCTCGAGGAGATCGCGCGGCTCGGCGCGCTCAAAGGCGCCGAGATCAACGAAGCGAAGAAGGTGCTCGCCACCGAGGCGACGGCGCTGGTGCACGGCCGCGAAGCGGCCGACGAAGCCGCCGGCACCGCGCGCAAGACCTTCGAGGAAGGCGCGTTTGCCGAGAACCTGCCGACGGTCACGGTGCCGCGCAAGGACATCGAGGCCGGCCTCGGCGTACTCAGCGCCTTCGTCACCGCCGGGCTTGCGACGTCGAACGGCGAGGTTCGCCGCGCCATCGCCAACAATGCGATCGCGGTCAACGACGCGCGCATCGGCAGCGACAAGCATGTGATCGCGGCCAAGGACCTCACCCCCGAGGGCGTGATCAAGCTCTCGCTCGGCAAGAAGCGGCACGTGCTGCTGAAGCCGGTCTAAACGAGCGGCTTCGGCCCCGACCAGCCAAAAACGGCGCGTTATTGGCGGTTTCCCTACCGGGACACCGCGCTAACGCCCGTAAAACCCGCCTTTTTGTGATGGCCAGCACAGTCCCGCTGGCGCCAGGCCGCTAGGGTGGCCGCAATCGAGAATGCCTCCCGAGCACATCGGCAAGGCGCATCACCAACAGGGACCGTCATGTTCAAGTTTCTGAGTTCCATCATCGCCGGCGCGCTGATCGCAGCCGCAATCACCGTGCTGTCCATCCCGACCGCCCAGGTCAATGCGCGTCCCGCGCTCAAGCATGGCAATGCCATGCCGGACTGTGTCGAACGGCCGTGGCCTTATCTCAACTGCGTGGGAACCGCGTATGGCAATCCGCGCATCCGGCTGGTGACGACCGACCACTTCACGTCGGGCGAACGCACGGTTCTGCGCTGACCGCAGCAAACAGCAGGACGCACATCATGTCCGACCACTTGACCACCCAGATGTTCGGCCTCGGGCTGACGATCGTCTTCGTCGGCGCCATGCTGCTGAACGCCATCTCCTTCGGCTGAGGGCTCAAGGCCCTCAGCCCCAGAGCCGCTCGCTCGCGCGGCGGCTCCCCTCCGCCAGGGCCTCAAGCTTCGCCCAGGCGATATCCGGATGAATGCGGCCCCCGAGACCGCAATCCGTCGACGCGATGACGCGTTCGCGACCGACGACATCGGCAAAACGCTGGATGCGCTCGGCGACGAGATCCGGGTGCTCCACCACATTGGTGGCGTGACTGACCACGCCCGGCAGGATCAGCTTGTCGTCCGGCAGCTTGACCTCGCGCCACACGCTCCATTCGTGCTCGTGGCGCACATTGGCGGCCTCGAACGAATAAGCCTGGCAATTGATGGCGAGCATGCAGCCGACGATGTCGCGCATCGGCAGGTCGGTGACATGCGGTCCGTGCCAACTGCCCCAGCACAGATGGAAACGGATGCGCTCCGGCGGCAAGCCGCGCAGCGCATGGTTGAGCGCCTCGACTCGCTTCATGGTGAATGTCCGATAGGCCGCGACGCTCGGCTCCGGCACGATCTGGTCCCAGCTCTCGGCGATGGCCGGGTCGTCGATCTGGAGGATCAGGCCGGCCTCGACGATCGCCTTGTATTCCTCGCGCATCGCCTCCGCGCAGGCGAACATGAAGTCCTCGTCGCTCTTGTAATAGACATTGCCGAGCCGCGAGGCGCTGCCCGGCCCGATCGCGCTCATGAAGCCTTCTTCCGCGCCGCAGGCGGCAAGCGCCGCCTTCATGCGCGCGATGTCGGCCCTGATCGCGTCCTGGCCGCAATAGCTGACCGGGCCGACGCAGACCGGACGCGCATAGGGCGGGCCCATGCTGATCCCCATCTCCGGATCGGCATAGGCGGCGGCGAATTTCGCGCGGTCGCGCCGCTGATCGAAGCGGGCGATCACCAGATCGTCCGGGCCCGCCGGACGCGGCGGTGCCTTGACGGCCGGATCGAAGGCGAGCCCGCTCAGCCGATAGAAGGAATAGCTGAGCCAGGCGCGGTAATTGACGCGGTGGCCCATAGCCTTGCCGAACTCGCCATCGTTGGGCACGTCGATGCCGAGCGCCTGCTGCTTGCGCACGATATCGGCGACCGACTGCTGCAGCAGCGTCTGGAACGCCGCCTCGTCGAACGCCGGATCCTGTTCGCGCTGGCGGTTGGCCTCGATCAGCGCTTCCGGTCGCGGCAGGCTGCCGACATGGCTGGTGATGATGCGGTCGCGGCTTGCACGCATGAAGGTCTCCCGGCGTTGTCCCTGCGGCCGCTTCTCGGCTTGCGGCTTTGCGCCATTGCAGCATGGCTTGACGTCAATTGGAATTGCTCGCCGCGACGCCGCACAAAACAAAACGGCTGCGACACCCGCGGTGCCGCAGCCGCAATGTCGTTTGTCGTCAGATCAGCCCGCGGTCATTCGGCCGGCGCCCCGCCGGCGGGAATCGCCGCGCCCTGCCAGACCGGCGGACTTTTCTTCAGCGGGATGATCAAGAGCCCGGCGCAGACTGCCATCACGGCCGCCACGCCCATGGCGAAGGGATAGCCGTGCTGTGTGATCAGCACCGCCGAAAGCACGCCGCCATAAATGCCGCCCGAACCCTTGGCGATCGCATAGAGCAGGCCGTAGTTCGAGCCGGCCGCCAGGTCGCCGAAATACTGGCCGATCACCGCCGGGAACAGCGAGAACAGCGGTCCCCAGAAGAAGATCGCCAGGATGGCGGTGACGACGAACAGGTATTCGCTGTGCATCTCGCCGGCGACGATGGTGAGCGCGAGGAATATGCCGGTGAGGATGTAGCTCCAGATCATCGCCGTTTCGCGCCCGATGCGTTCGGACAGGCCGCCCAGCGCCACGCGTCCGAGGCCGTTGAAGATGGTGATGCCGCCGGCCGCCGCCGTCGCCGCCGCCGCGGTGAAGTGGAAGCTGTTCGAATACTTCACGATCTTGCTGACGCCGGCGAGACCGGCGCTCGAGATCAGCACGAAGGAGATGATCAGCAGCCACATCTGCCAGGTGCCGAGCGCCTCGCCCAGCGTGTACTGATGCTCGGTCGGCCGCTTCACCGATTTGTTCGGCACCCAGCCTGGCGGACGCCAGCCGGTCGGCGGGTCTTTCATGAACAGGGCCGCGATGATGGCGACGCCGGCGATGACGGCGACCATCAGGTAAATGACGTGGAAGAAGGTCGAGTTGGGCGCCGTCTTCGGGATCGCGCGGATCGGGAAGATGAAGGGCAGCGAGCCCCAGGAGAAGGCGCCGGCAATGAGGCCCGCGGTGACGCCGCGCTTGTCGGGGAACCACTTGTTCGCCGTGGTCACCGCGGTGTTGTAGATGAAGCCGGCGAACAGGCTGCCGATGCACCAAAGAACCAGAACGAACGTGAAATTCGGGCCCAGCGTCGTCGCATATAGGCCGACGCCGGCGACGATACCGGCCACGACGGTCACGCCGCGCGGTCCGAACTTGTCGCGCAGAATGCCGCCCGGCAGCGTGCCGATCAATTCGAAGATGACGAACAGCGTGAACATCCAGCCGATCTGTGTATGCGACCAGTGGTAAATTCCGCCGATGTGCCCGGACATCGAGCTCCAGGCATATTCGTAGGGGCTGATCACCGCCATCGACAGGAAAGCGGCGATGAAAACGACGTAACGGCTATATCCGAGAATTTGCTTGTCAGTCAGTTGCGACGAACCAGCAGTGCTTGACCGAGTGGCCATGCCAACCTCCGTTTCTCTCCCAGTGGTGGTGTTTTTTGAATTGACAGCATTCTGTTGAGTGGCGGCATTTAGGTCCGCCGCGCACTCCCAAACAAATTACAAATCTGTAATGTGAATGACGGTCCGGTATCGGCCTGCCGCTGCGCAGCAGGCATGCCGGCACCGCATCCAAAAGGCCTTGCGCGCGCTCGCTCCGCTCATCCCGCCGCAAGCGGGCATCGCGTGCGCGGGGCGCCCGGGTCGCCGCTTGCGCGGGGCCGGGCGGCGACGGATCAGCGTCGCTTATCGGACTTTAGCGCGCGGGCGGCGCGAAATTCGGATCGAAGGCTCCGGGCGAGGGAATGAATTTGCGCAACAGCCCGGGCGCGATCGCGCTCACCGGATTGACCGAGATGTGCGGCGCGCTCGGCGGACCGACCGCCTCGTAGGTGATGCCGACCAGGCCTTCATTGCTGCCGCCGCCGAGGAACAGACCAACGATCGGGATCTGACCGAACATGTTGTTGAGCCCGTAGAACGGCACGAAGGTGCCGCGCAGGTGCACGTCATTCTTGACGTAGTTGATATTGCCTTCGATGGTCGCGCCGACCAGCGGGCCGCGCACCACGCCGTCGCTAATCGACATGCGGCCCGGCGTGCGCGTGAAATCGCAATGCAGCTCGGTGAAGTCGACGGTGCCGGCCTGCTTGCCGGGCGCGCCGGAGACGATGCGGTCGAGCGTCGGCTCGCCGCGCACGGAGAAATTGCTGATGAAGAGATGGCCGATCTGCCGCGACTGGTTCTTGGACGGCGGATCCATCGCCACCCACATCTTGCCGCCATGCATCCGCGGGTACATGTCGGTGAAGCGGAACAGCGCGCCGGCATCGGCGGTCTCGATAAAGACGACCTGGTGATTGTCGCGCGCGCGCAGCCGCAGGTCGCCGACCAGCGGCGTGTCGCGGCCGATTCTGGCGTGCAGCCCGAAAGCGCGGATACGCCCGCCGCGGCGCGAGAGCACGAGACTCAATCCGCGCAGCGTCTCGCCATTGTGGCCGGCGACCGTGCCGATCTTGATGTCGAGATCGAGATCCGGCTGCTTGCCCTTGCTCTTGCCCGGCGTATCGCCGGCCAGCGCCGTCTTGACGAAATTGCGCCCGTCATAGACCTCGCCGCGCATGTTGACGTGCAGCACGCCGTCATTGCTTCGGTCGACCTTGAGCGAGGCCTTGTCGCCGTCGGACAGAGCGAAGCTCGGGAAATGCGCCGAGACGACCTCGCCGGAATTGTCGACCTCGATTGAACCCTTCACATTGCTGCCGGAGCCGGTGATGACGAGATTGTCGAAGCGCAGCGACTTGGGGCCGCGCACCAGCGTGGCGGTGACATGGACGGGCTTGCCGGCCGGCTTCTCCCAACCGGGAAGCAGATTGTCGATCGCAACCGGCGTGAGGTCGGCAACGAGATCGAGCGGCGGGTCCTTGTCGTCGCCGCTGAAGCGGCCGCTGAGCTCGACCGGGATGGTGCCGGTGACCGCGCTGCCGAGGTCGATGCCGAGCCGGCGGCGCGCGGCTTCGTCGAGCTTGGCCTGCAGCTGCAATTGGCCGGCGGGATCCTTCTTCTGACGTGTCACCAGTAGCGTCGCCGGCATGCCGTTGATCTTGACGTCACCCTTGATCTGGTAGCCGAGCGAGGAGGCGTCGACCTTCAGCAGAGACGATTCCAGCTTGGCGCCCATCAAGAGCTTGTCGGCGGCGAAGCTGGAGAGCGCGGCGTTGACCTCATAGGTGACCGAACCTGGCGGCAGCTTGCGACCGACCGGCAGCGCCAGCGATACCCGCGCCGACACCGTGCCGCGGCTCGATGCGGGATCGAGCGGCAGGTCGACTTCGTCGCGCAGGCTTTTTTCGGCCAGCAGCAAGGCGGCGGCCGGCACGCCGCCGTCGATGCGGAAATGCACCTCGGCATGCGCCGGTTTGGGATGGGTGTCCGCTATCTTGAACAGGCCGTTGGCGATATTGAGCCGCCGACCGGGCGCCACCTCGACCGTGCCGCGCCCGAGATTGACGGCGGCGGTGCTCCCGGTAATACGCACGGTGAGATCGGCGTCATGGATCGCCGGCAGGTCGGGAACGGGACGCAGCGTGGTGCCGCTGGTCTCGATATCGACCGACAGTCCATCGTCGGGCGTCGGCGGCCCGCCGACCTTGAAATCCGCAAAGGGTGCGTTGCCGGCGATAACCACGCGTTCGACCGTACCCTCGCCGATGTGGCCCACCACCCAGTCGCGCACATCGGTGGCGATGAAGACGGGCCAGATTCGCTTCAGCACCGCGGTGGTCATGCGCGTGCCGGCAACGCCGAAGGCAAGGCGCGGCTTGTCGGTTGAATAATCGAAGCTGCCGCTGAAGGCGACCCCGACATTGTACAACGGCCTTGTATCGCTGCGGCTGATGTCGCCCTGGTCGAGATCGATGCGCTTGCGCACGGTGTCGACGCGGCCGCGCAGGCTCACGCGATTGAGCGCGAGGCTTGCCTCGCTCGGCGCGTCGGCGCCGAGGATCACCGGATCGATCACCGGGTCGCCGCGCGTGACGGCGAATTGCCAGACGCCGCTGTGGCTGGTCGGCGCCTGCACCACGGCGCGCAAGGTAAACTGATTGCCGCCGACATTGACCTGAAACGGCACCACCAGATTGTGCCGATGCACATCCCAGTTGAAGCGAAAATCGGCGCGCTCGATCTTCATGGGCACGGTGGCATGGCCTTGCCGGTCGACCAGCGTGCCGGGGCCGGCGACCAATTGCCCCTGCACAAGCTGCGGCGTGCCGTCGGCGGCAATATCGGCGCGGATGCTCGCCGACAGCGGCAGGTCGACACTGAGCTCGCCTTCATTGACGCGCAGCGCCAGCAAGATGTCGCGGATCGATACCTGGCGCGCCTCGATCCCGACGGCGCGCACGCCGTCGGCAAGCGGCCGTAATGCCGCGCTCAACAGCCAGGGGCGCTGCGGATTCTCGGATTGCAGGCGGAACAATACGCCGCCCTGCTCCGGTCGGCGCAGGCTGGCGTTGATATGATCGAAGGTCCAGTGCTTGCCGTTGCGTTGGTCGTCGACGATCAGATTGCCGTTCTTCAGCCCAAGCTCGCGCAGATCGTGGCCGTCGAGGCCGGTGGCGCCCAGCCCATCGATCCAGGCGAGCGCGCCGGCCAGATCCTTGAAGCCGGAGCGCAAGGCATCCGTCGTCTTCGGCGGCGCGGAGGGCGTGCCGGAAGGTGCCGGCGTCAGCACGGGCGAAGGCGCCGCGGTGGCGATCGGCCGTTTGTCGGCGCCGGCGAACACCGTGACGCTGCCGTTTTTTTCGATGCGCACCGCCATCTCGGCGCCAACCAGATTGAGGCTTTGCGCGCGAACCTCACCATGCAGCAGGGCCATACCGGAAATGCCGACCTCGGCCTTGGGCGCGCTCGCCACCACGGCGCCGTCGGCGTCGCGCACCACGATGTCGCGCAGCCGCAGCGACGTGCGTCCGTTCTCGTCGCGCTCGATCTGGGTGCCGCCGACGGTGACGGTACGCTGGCCGCCGAAATTGTCCTCGATCGCCTTCTTCAGCCAGGGCGTCGCCATGTCGAGTTCGATCGGTCCCTGCGACAACCGCCACCACAGTCCAAGCACCGCGACCACCGCCAGCGCCAGCGCCAGGGTCGAGGCCCAGAAGGTGTGCCGCACCCAGGGAAGACGGGCGAACCGCACCAGACCGCGGCGCAGATGACCCCACCGTCGGCGACGGTGCAGCAGCGCCAGCGCGGCGCGCTGGCGTTCGTGGTCGTGGTCGTGCTCGTGTTCGGACGGATGCCCCTCGCGACGCGGCAGCAGCGGCTCGGGGTGGAGCGTATGCGGCTTATGGTGCGTCGGGTGCGGCCGATGATGCGGATGCAACTCGTGAGGAGCGGCATGCTCATCGTGATGAGACGGATGCGTGTGAGCGCGATGATGCCCTACCCCATGACCGGCGGGCGCGGCTGAGGACTTCGCTTTCTTGGGCTTATGCTCATTGCCGCTCATGACTTGGCGGCCACCCCTCGTTCGGCGAGTTTCACATCGCTTGCCGCCCGGGGAACCCGGGCACGGCCCAGGGCCGATTGTCGCGGAGCCCGTTGCGCCCACCCGACGCAAATGGCATTGGCGACAATGACCGCTTGAAAGCGACGAAAGGAAGGCACATGGCGCACGACCTCGAAGCCGGCGACAAGGCTCCGGCGTTCACGATTCCCCGCGACGGCGGCGGCAAGGTGTCCTTGAAGGACTTCAAGGGGCGCAAGCTGGTACTCTATTTCTATCCCAAGGCCGACACCTCCGGCTGCACTCTGGAGGCACGCGAATTTACCGGCCGGCGCGCCGCCTTCGCCAAGGCGGGAACCGACATTCTCGGCGTCTCCGCCGATCCGGTGGTCGCGCTCGACAAGTTCAAGACCAAGCACAAGCTCACCATCGCGCTCGGTTCCGACGAGACCAAGGCGGTGCTCGAGGCCTACGGCGCCTGGGGCGAGAAGTCGCTGTATGGGCGCAAATATTGGGGCGTCCTCCGCAAGACATTCCTGATTGACGCAGGCGGCCGTATCGCCCGCGTCTGGCCCAAGGTTCGCGTGGCTGGGCATGCCGAAGAGGTGCTTGCCGCCGCCCGCGAACTCTAATGTGCTGGCTTGCCGATCGAATCTCACCGTGCAGCAAGCCGCTTACCGCTTTATTAACCTTATCAGATTGATATCGAACTCGCCGGTTCCCGAATTTGTCCCTCGCCGGACCGGCTGGAGTGCCGATGTCGTCTGCCCAACATTCGAGCGCCGATCACGCCCCCCACCCGGCCAAGACCCGTGCTAAAGCGTCGGCGTCCGCCGCCCGCCACCCGCATCGCGCCCGCGGCGGCTACACCCTCGTCCATGGCGGCCGCCAGGTGCGCATCGGCCCGGTCGCCTTCTGGATCGTGGTCGGTACGCTGGTGATCATGGGCCTGTGGTCGATCGGCACCGGAACCTACTTTACATTTCGCGACAGCGTTCTGAGCCGGCTGATCAGCCGTCACGCCAAGATGCAGATCGCCTATGAGGATCGCATCGCCGAGCTGCGCGCCCAGATCGACCGCATCACCAGCCGGCAGTTGCTCGACCAGGAACAGTTCGAACATAAGCTCGACGCCCTGCTCAAGCGGCAAGCGACGCTGGAGGAGCGCACCTCGCGGCTTGCCGACGACTTCGGCCCCACCGGCTCGATCCCGCGCATCCGCAACACGTTACCGGCGGACGAGCATGCGGCGCGCATGCTCAAGCCCAAGCCGATCAACGACACCATCGTCTTCCGGGTCGCGCCCGACCGCGAAGCGCGACTGCAATCGCGCGAGCCGCCGGCGAGCCTGACCCGGGTCGCCGCGCTCGGCAATGCCGCCGGCCTCGACGGCGTCCTGGTGCGTGTGTCGCATTCGCTCGACACGGTGGCGCACCGGCAGAGCGCGATCCTGACCGATCTCGAGCAGCATTACAGTGGCAAGGCGCGCCGCATGCACAATGTGCTCGATGATCTGGGAGTCGCCGTTAAACCGGTGCCGCGCCACGGTGTCGGCGGGCCGTTCGTACCGCTGAAGCGGCCGGGCGCCGGCGCCAGCGACTTCGTGCGGCAGATCTACCGCATCGATCTCGCCCGCGCGGCGATCGACCACTACAAACGCACGCTCGTCAACGTGCCGGTGCGCAAGCCGGTCGCCGGCCCCGTCGACATGAGCTCGCCCTTCGGCGTGCGCACCGACCCGTTCAACGGCCGGCCGGCCATGCATACCGGCGTCGACCTGCGCGGCGACATCGGTGAGCCGGTGCACGCCACCGCCGCCGGCAGGGTGACCATCGCCGGCTGGGACGGCGGCTATGGCCGCATGGTCGAGATCGACCACGGCAACGGCCTGTCCACCCGTTACGGCCACATGTCGAAGATCGAGGTGAAGGTCGGCCAGCACGTCGGCATCGGCCAGGAGATCGGGCGCATCGGCTCGACCGGCCGCTCCACCGGTCCGCATCTGCATTACGAAACCCGCATCAACGGCGAGCCGGTCGATCCGCAGAAGTTCCTGCGCGCCGGCATCCGGCTCGGCAGCCTGTAAGCGGCAGGCGCCGCACATTCATCAGGCGTGGCGCGACGCCACCACCACGTCGCGCAGCACGTTGATCTCTTCTTCCAATTCCTGCAGGCGCAGCGCAAGCGTATCGCGCATCGACAGCATGCCGATCACCCGCCCCGCCTCGACCACGGGCACGTGGCGGAAGCCGTTGCGGATCATCAGCGCCTGCGCGCGATGCATACTGTCCTGCGGCCCGCAGCTCACGACATGCGTCGTCATGACGTCGCGGGCGCGCAGGTCGTGCAGTTCGCTCCAGGCGATGGTCGCGAAGCTGCGCACCAGATCGCGCTCGGAGATGATGCCGACCATGCGCTTGTCGAGCTCGCAGACCGGCATGGCGCCGATGCCGTTGGCGTGCAGCAGCTGGGCCACCGCCTCCAGGCTATGGTCGGGCAGGCATGTCACCAGCCGCTGGCGCGCATTCTTGAGAAACTCACCCGTATTCATGGTGTCTCTCCTGCTGTGGTGTCGCCCGCTGAAAGGCTTGCCGGCGATGTCCGTCATCGAGCCAAGCAAGATGTTCGAGGATAGCGCCGGTGAAAACCGCCGGCAAACCGCCAAAGTTCCGCGCCGGCAGCTATCGCGGCATTGCGCCGGCAGGCGCTACCGCGATTTGCTGGTTTGATCGGCATGCCGTTCTCGACCGCGGCCCGAATGGCGGGCCTTGCGATTTGACAACATCGCAAGTTGGCGCATCGTTCGCCTTGGTGGATGGTTCAACGGATCAAAAAAACGGGAGGAATGCGATGAAGCTGTTCACAACGGCGGCGCTCGGCCTTGCCGGATTGCTCATGGCGGGCACGGCCGAGGCGCAGGTCGTGACCATCGTGACCACGCCGGCAGGCTCCTATACCAACTCGGCCGGCACCGCGATGGCCAAGGTGATCAGCGAGAAGAGCAAGCTGCACGCGATCGTGCAGGCGCAGGGCGGCGCAGGCCTCGATCCGGTCGAAGCCGGTGATGCCGATATCGGTCTGGGCAATTCATTCGACACGACCTTTTTCGTCACCGGCACCGCCTATTACGCCGGCAAGGGCGAGAAGAAGAACCTGCGCCAGGTGGCGACCATGCTGCCCTACCGGGTTGGCATGTTCGTGCGCGCGGATTCCGGCATCAAGACGCTCGCCGACCTCAAGGGCAAGCGCGTCTCCGCCGGCTTCAACGCGCAGAAGACGATCGGGCGACTGGTCGAGGCGGAGCTGGCCAATGGCGGGCTCACCTATAAAGACGTGGAGAAGGTGCTCACCCCCAACGTACGCCGCGCCGCCGACGACTTCATCGCCGGCAAGGTCGACGCGCTGTTCTTCGCCATCGGCTCGGCGGTGATCAAGCAGGCCGCCGCCACGCTCGGCGATCTGCGCGTGCTGCCGATCGACACCTCGCCGGCGGCCGTCAAGCGCATGGAGGAGATGCTGCCGAACTCCTATGTACTCACCATCAAGCCTCAGCGCGGCCTGGTCGGCATCGACAAGCCGACGCCGGTGATCGCCAACGACATGGACGTGTTCACCAACAAGAACGTCAAGGACGAGGTGATCTACAACGTGGTCAAGGCGCTGCACGACAACAAGGCGATGCTGGTCAGCGTGTTCAAGCCGTTCGTGCTGTTCGAGCCGAGCCGCATGGCGGGCGTCATCAAGGGCGTGCCGTTTCATCCCGGTGCGCTGAAATACTACAAGGAAATCGGCATCGCGCCGAAATAACGCGCGCGATCGTCGGGTCGTCGCGCCGCTGGGCCCTGCCTGGCGGCGCGATGCATTTCCGAGCCGCTCAGACCGACGCCGTCGGCGCCAGGCGCACATCGACAAAGAGCGCGAGCCAGACGGTCGGCTGCTCGGCATCGGTCCAGGCGACGCGGTGCCGACAATGCGCCGGCAGCAACAGGCTGTCGCCTGGACCGAGAGCGCGATCCTCGGCCTCGCCCTCGATCGTCACCCGCGCGCGGCCGGTGACGACCAGCACCCATTCGGCGTCCTCCTGGTCGTACCAGAATCCCGCGGGCGAGGCCTGGCCGTGTGATACGATCCGCGCCAGGCGCACGCCGTTTGCCTGCAGCAGACTTTCCACCGCTTCATCGGAGCTCGGGCGCGGCAGCGGCGTGAGAATATTCAAAGTCGGCGGAACGGACGTTTCAGCCATGCGGAGGATTCCAACGGCCCGGTGAAGGGCGAAACAAGACAGGGAGGAGCGCCATGCGGCTCATGCTCAAGTTCACGATTCCCGCCGAGCGCGGCAATAGCGCGGTCAAGGATGGCACGCTCGGGCAGGCGATCGACAATCTGGTCAAGGCGACCAAGGCGGAAGCATCCTACTTCACCCTGATCGACGGCAAGCGCGGCGGCATGATCTTTTTCGAGGAGAGCGATCAGGCGCGCCTGCCGGACCTCAACGAGCCGCTGTTCAGCGCGCTCGATGCGGCGGTCGAGATTGTGCCGGTACTCAGCCTGCACGATTTGCGGCGCGGCTTGGCGAAATAGCGGCGCGTCGGCGCTCAGCCCAGCAGCGGCCAGAACAGCGTCGCCCAGCTCAGCGTGCTCACCGCGACGGCGAGGCCGAAGGGCAGCATCGCGGCGATGCGGTGGGCATAGGCCTTCTGGTAAAGGCCGGCGATCTGCCAGGCGAGCGCCAGCGACCACAGGCTCGCCCCGACCAGCAGGGCGGCGCGCAGCGGGTCGGCGAAGGCGACGGCAAAGCCGTCTGCGCGCAGCATGGTGACGGTCAGCGACGACAGGCCGAGGAACACGCCGCAGCCGCCGATCGGGATCAGGCCCTGGGCGAGATGATGCAGCCGCGGCGTCGACCATGGGCCGAGGAGCCGCGCCGCAGCCGCCAGACAGGCCATGATGGCACCACCGATCAGCAGCGTGCAGGCGAGGATATAGCCGATGAGAACCGCGCCATCGAGGAGCGTCAGCATGTCGTTCTGATCGGGATAATTGGTCAGGATCCACCACGGCGCCAGCGGCTTGAGCGGCCAGATCAGGTCGTGATCGACCAGCCATCCGGCGAACATCTGCTTGACGTCGACGAACCAGCCGCTCGAGGCCCAGTGAAAGGCGCCGACGGCGACGCCCATGAGGCCGAACACGATCAGCAGCGTCTCTACCGGTTTCGGGTCGTCGCCGGCGACATGCACGATCTCACGGTTGGGCGAGCGCCGCGCCAGCGCGATGGCGCCGCGATAGCCGCTGCAGCGGCCGCACATGTGGCACATGCTGCCGCCGCGCATCGTGTAGAGCGGCACCAGCGGCGCGCAATTGACGGCGGCGGCGGCGCCGCGCGGCTTGCCCGCCGATCGCCAGGCCGCGGTGTCGACCGCAAAATGCACCGGCGCGAGCTTCGAGAGCAGACCGAAAACCCCGCTCACCGGACACAGATAGCGGCACCATACGCGCTTGCTGCGCCCGTAGAGATAGCCGACGACCACCGCGCCCAGGCTCGAGCCGCCGAGAATGACCACGACCGGCTTGGGATATTGGTAGACGCTCAGCATCTGCCCGTAGACGGTGGTGGCGGCGAAGGCGACGAACGGCCAGCCGCCCCATTTGATCCAGCGCGGCAGGGCATAGCCCTTGCCATGCTGGCTGGCCGCCTCCGACAGCGCGCCCTCGGGGCAGAGCAGCCCGCACCACAGCCGCCCGACCAGGACCATGCTCAACAGCACGAACGGCCACCAGATGCCCCAGAAGGCGAACTGCGCGAACAGCGTCATGTTGGTCCAGATATGCGCCATCCGCCCGGGCAGCGGCAGGAAGGCCGGCACCAGCATGAGCAACAGATAGACGCCGACGACCAGCCATTGGCCGATGCGGATCGCGCTTTGATGGCGCATCAGCCAGTCGCCGATCCAACGCAGCGTGCGATCGACGGCGGCGGCTGAGACCGTGATCGACGGCACGCTCAGGCGCGGGCCATGCGGGCCTTCGGCCGAGATCGGTACAGAGTCCAAAACATGACTCCCCAATAGAGAGCGTAAACCAGCACGTCCCAGAGGTTTGGCCGTGCGCGATAGCCGGTGAGCGCCGAAACCAGGCCGCCGACGGTGCCGCTGTCCGGCAGGATCGCCGAGGTGTCCCACAGGCGGCCGGAGAGATGCGGCAAGAGGCCGAGCGAATCGAGATTCTCCACGCCGGTGACCAGCAACGAGCCGGCAAGCAGCAGCAGCATGATCTCCGTCACCGTGAAGAAGACCCGCCAGGACAGAACGCGGCCGCCGAGCTGCAGCACATAGAAAGTGGCGAGCGCCAGCGCGAAGCCGACCAGCGTGGCGGCGATGGTGCCCAGCAGCCAGATATGCTGGGCCGCCGACAAGGCGCCGAACAGGAAGACGACCGTCTCGCTGCCCTCGCGCGCGACCGCGATCATCGCCAGGACGAAGACCGTCCACCAGCTCGCCCGCTCGGCCGCCGCCTGCAGCGACGTCTCGAGTTCGCGCTTGAGCGTGCGGCCGTGCCGGCGCATCCAGAACACCATCTGGATGATGAGGGCGGCCGCCACCAGGACGGCGCCGGTCTGATATTGCATTTGCGCGTCGTCGGAAATTTCCGCGCCGAAACCGAGCAGGCCCATGCCGAGCGCGATCGCGACCAGCAGCCCGGCCGCGACGCCGCCCCACAGATAGAGGCGGCCACGCGCCGCCACCTCGCCCTGATGCGAGAGCCAGGCATTGAGAATGCCGACGACCAGCAGCGCCTCCACGCTCTCGCGCCAGACGATGAAAGCGACATTACCGAGCTGCATGGGCGGCCATCTTTGTCGTCGCTATTTGGCGATCAGCACCGCGGCGGGCGCGCCGGGGTGGAAGTCGTCGAAGAAGTCGTATGTCCCCGGATCGAGCGTGCGGATCACGAGGCGCGAGGTCACGCCCGGCGCCAGCACTTTTTCCTTGCGCAGATCATGGCTTTCGAATTCGGCGGGCGTCTTGCCGGTATTGTGCAGCTCGAGCACGATGCGGCGGTTGGCCGGCACCTCCAGGCGCAGCGGCGTCACCACACCGTCCCTGAGCTCGATGCGAAACACCGGATCGTCCGCGGCGCGCGCCGGGCCGAGCGCGCCAAGCATCGCCACCGCGAGGCCGACCAGCAGCCGGCGGCGGGATGCAGATGTTTCACCCGAATGAGCGCTGCGCAGAAGCACCGGCTTTTTCCTTTCCAGGCATCCGTATGGCTAGTAGGCACCCTTTTTGCCGATGCCAGCATAGGTGAAGTCGTATTCGACGGTGAAGGTCTTGAACCAGGACGCGACACCAGTTTCCTTGTCGACGTGACGGCCGAAATGGGTGTGCGGATCGGCGTCGGGCGGCGAGATGGTGAACTTGAGCTTGTACTTGCCCGGCCCCATCAGCTTGACGTTGTCGCCGTAATGCGGGCCGTCGTCGGCGACCATGGGCATGAAGTCGCCTTTGAGCACCTTGCTGTCGCCGGCCTTGGTCAACTCGTATTTGACGCCGAGATAGCCGATCCAATCACCTTCGGCATAGCCGTTCTTGTTGCCCTTCATGGCCTTGATGTCGGCTTCCAGATGCACGTCGGACTCCTTGGCGGGGCGCATGATGCCGGGCGGCTCCATCTCGATCGGCTGCAGATAGACGGCACCAACTTCCATGCCGGCCGCGCTCACCTGTTTTGGCTCGCCGATCGGATATTCCTTGGCGAATGCCGTCGAAGCGAAAGCCACGGCCGCCAGACACGCCGTCGCCGCCAAAACCCTGCGCATAATGTCCTCCTTGTGGGAAACGCGCTCTGCTGAAGACTTGCGCGACCCTAATGCGCGCCGCGCCAATAAGTCAATGTATTTCAAAAGGTTAGAAACATTAAAAACTGCTGATTAGCATGATTCTAAAGAATAGAAATACTTCTCTCTACTTATATTGCACGCCATTACTTTCCAGTATTGAACCGTTCTTTCGTGAATATTGGAGATGATTCACCGTACACGCGCGCGGTGGTAAATAGGTCGCCCGGCTTGATCCTGCGCTCGACTTGCCGGCCGGCAGTCGACTGTTGTCGCGCAAGGTTTTTCGGTGTGCGGCGAAGAAGAGCGGCTGCGTTGTGCAGGCCGGCACGGGAGCGGGCATAGCCGATGCCGACACGAGCGGGACGCTGCCATTCGTGGCGTTCAACGCTGCGGCGCCATGAACGATTGCGGGCACGCGCAACATCGGCGCGTCGTGCCGGCGCCTGGTGCGAGGTTATTCGACGTCCTCGACGCTCTCCGGCTCGCCGCCGAAGGCCTTCTGCGCCAAGGCCGCCTGCATGAACTCGTCGAGATCGCCGTCGAGCACGGCGCCGGTGTTGGAGGTCGAATAGCCGGTGCGCAGGTCCTTAGCCGTTCTGAAGCTCGCCGAGGCGACCGTCGAGAAATTCGTCGAACAGGCGACCCTGCTTTATGAGCGAGGGCGAGGGCAGAAACGCAAAGCGCCTTTGCTCGGGCAGTATGTTCGGCGTTGGCTGGGGTGGGCGGCAGGTAGCTTAAAGGAAGCGGCAGAGATTCCGAAAGCGGTCTCATGGGATGTGAAATGCCTTCCGCCGGCTCAGGCTCGCCAGCGGCGGACTGGGCCAGATGTGGCGGGCTCCGGTACTTCCATTTAACCCGCATTGAGTTAGGGTCGTGGGTAGAACTCTTCGAATCACGATGGCCCGATGGCGTCTACTCCAAACGTGGGTGTGGCGACCTCATAAGAGTGGTGGAATTTTTGACAGTCGATATGAATACCGTTTGAAGGCAAAATGACGCGGGGGGGGTCCCAGCTCTTCTTAGGCGCGGGGACGTGGGGCTCACCTTCCTCAACCGCGATGGCGGTCTGACAAAGTTTCATTTTAATGTGCCTAATCACGGAACTGTCGAAACTGATGACGGCCCCATTCTACGAATTCGAAAATAAAAAGCTACATACATACCTCCGGCAGACAGCCCATAACACCGGAAGTCCCGGCCGCCCCTTCCGGCGGCCATTTTGAAAAGCCTCCCAGGCGCTTCCATACCACTAACATGGTAAAGCGCTGCTCGATCTAACGCTCGCGCCACGCTCGGCCGCGCTTTGAAGAGCCTCGCGATCGATGGTCGCGGCGTACGCCCGAAGCAAGCCGAGCTGGAGTTGGCTTTTGAAACGATCGGACGCAACAGGGCGAAGCGTCCCAAGATTCGACGTGGCTAGCCTCTTTATTTGATCGCATTTTCTGCGGCGAACCGGTTTCCACTTCGCCGGAAAATGCTCTAGGCGCATTTGCGTCACGCCCGCCAATACTCCGGAATCATGCCAGAGCGCGATCCCGCCCGTCCTGACCCGGGTCGGATGCATATCAGTATCCCGCTTATGCATTAGAGTTTATTCGGTGCGTAAGTGAGCATCGCGGACAACCTTGCCCCATTTGGCGATTTCACTCTTGATGCGTTCGCCAAACTCGTCCGGTTTATTCGCCACCGGCTGGAAACCGAGCTTGAGCAGATTTTCCCTTACATCCGGCTCGGCCACTGCCTTAGCGATCTCACGCTGGAGCAGATCGACGATTTCCTTCGGGGTGCCGGATATCGCAGCGCATGAGTCTGTTCATGGCCCATCGCGACATGTTGCGTCGCCCCACAATCTTGGTCGCTTTTGGAGTGTTGCGGACATTGAATGAGCTACGCTCACCGCACGGTTCTTACGAGTAGGCGACCTGGCCGGCCCTACTCCACATCCTCGACTTCCGCCGGCCCGCCACCGAAGGCCTTCTGCGCGAGCGCGGCCTGCATGAACTCGTCGAGATCGCCGTCGAGCACGGCGCCGGTGTTGGAGGTCGAATAGCCGGTGCGCAGGTCCTTCACCATCTGATAGGGCTGCAGCACGTAAGAGCGGATCTGGTGGCCCCAGCCGATATCGGTCTTGGCCGCCTGCTCGGCCTCGGCCTTGGCCTCGCGCTTCTTCATCTCCAGTTCGAACAGCTTGGCGCGCAGCATGTCCCAGGCCATGGCGCGGTTGCGGTGCTGCGAGCGGTCCTGCTGGCACTTGACCACGATGTTGGTGGGGATGTGGGTGAGCCGCACCGCCAACTCGGTCTTGTTGACGTGCTGGCCGCCGGCGCCGCCGGAACGCATCACGTCGGTGCGCACGTCCTTCTCGTTGATGTCGATCTTGATCGAGTCATCGAGCACCGGGAACACCACCACGCTGGCGAACGAGGTGTGGCGGCGCGCATTGGCGTCGAACGGAGAGATGCGCACCAGCCGGTGCACGCCGTTCTCGCTCTTGAGCCAGCCATAGGCGTTGTGGCCCTTGATCTGCACGGTCGCCGATTTGATGCCGGCGCCCTCACCTTCGCTCTCCTCCAGCCAGTCGACCTTGTAGCCGTGCGCCTCGGCCCAGCGCACATACATGCGCAGCAACATGCCGGCCCAGTCATTGCTTTCGGTGCCGCCGGCGCCGGCATGCACTTCGAGATAGCAGTCGTTGGCGTCGGCCTCGCCCGAGAGCAAGGCCTCCAGCTCGCGCCGCGCCACTTCGCTCTTGAGGCGCTGAAGGCCCGCTTCCGCCTCGCTGACGGTCTTGGCGTCGCCCTCCTCTTCGCCCAGCTCGATGAGGGTGAGCGAATCGTCGAGCTCCTGCTCGATGCGGCCAATGGCGTTGAGCTGGTCTTCGAGCGCGTCGCGCTCGCGCATCAGGCGCTGGGCGCGCGCCTGATCGTTCCAGAGATCGGGAGCCTCGGCCTCTCTGTTCAGCTCGGCGAGGCGGCGCTGCGCGGTTTCGACGTCAAAGATGCCTCCTCAGCAGTCCGAGCGACTGCTTGATTTCGTTGACGAGGCTCTGGGTTTCCGCGCGCATGTCTTGTTTCCTGGCCGCCGCGGCGGCCGGCTTGATTCCGTTGTTGGGGATTTAACGTCGCAAGGGCGCCGGCGCAACTCTAGTAAAGCCCGCCCGTCCCCGAGCGCACCGCGCGGTCGGCGTCGGGCGAGACGCCGGCGGCGCCGTAGGGTTGCTGCGGCGTGCCGCCGCCGGCGGCACCGTTGTCGAGGCCGATCACCTGATAGGGGTCGGCCGGCGCGGTGCCCGGCTTGTAGGCTTCCAGAATGATGTTGCGCGGATTGGTTTCGGGCCCCGCCCGCATGCCGGTCTTGCGGTCGATGCGCACCAGCTTGATCCCGGGCGGCACGCGGAACGGCACCGCCGGCTTGTCGGCCAGCGCCACCTTCATGAAGTTTTTCACCACCGGCGCCGCCACCGCACCGCCGGTCTCGCCGTGGCCGAGCGAGCGCGGCTTGTCGAAGCCGACATAGACGCCGGCGACAATGTCGGGCGTGAAGCCGATGAACCAGGCGTCCTTGTAGTCGCTGGTGGTGCCGGTCTTGCCGGCGACCGGCTTGCCCACCTCTTTCTGGAAGCCGACGTTCGCCGCGGTGCCGCGCTGCACCACGCCTTCCATCAGCGAGGTGACCTGATAGGCGGTCATCGGGTCGAGCACCTGCTCGCGCCGGTCGATCAACGAGGGCTCGGGCTGGTCGTCCCACTTCTTGGCGTCGCAACCGATGCATTCGCGCTGGTCGTGCCGGTAGACGGTGTGGCCGTAACGGTCCTGGATGCGGTCGATCAGCGTCGGGTTCACCCGCCGTCCGCCATTGTCGATCATGGCGTAGGCGGTGACCATGCGCATCAGCGTGGTCTCGCCGGCGCCGAGCGAGAACGACAGGTACGGAGGCAGGTTATCGTAGACGCCGAAGCGCTTGGCGTATTTGGCGATCAGCGGCATTCCGATGTCCTGCGCCAAGCGCACGGTCATGACGTTGCGCGAATGCTCGAGACCGAAGCGCAGTGTCGAGGGCCCGTAGAAATTCTGCTCGTAGTTCTCCGGCTTCCACACGCCGAGGCCGGGCCCCTGGTCGATCTCGATCGGCGCGTCGAGCACCAACGTCGAGGGCGTGTAGCCGTTATCGAGCGCGGCGGCATAGACGATCGGCTTGAAGGCGGAGCCGGGCTGGCGCAACGCCTGCGTCGCGCGGTTGAACTGGCTCTGGTCGTAGGAAAAGCCGCCGACCATGGCGAGCACGCGGCCGGTCCAGGGGTCCTCCACCACCATGGCGCCGGAGACCTCCGGAATCTGCCGCAGCCGGTAGACGTCCTTGTTGTTGTCTGGCTCGACATAGACGACGTCGCCATCATGCAGCAGGTCGCTGACTTTGCGCGGCGCGCGCCCTTTGATCTTGGCCCATTTGACGGTGTCGAGCGGCAGCGTGCCCGTGTCGCGCGCCTTGCTGATGGAGCCGCCCGGCTCGCGCCCGGGCTGCAGGCCGATCTTCGCCGAGCGGTCGCCCGCTTCCAGCACCACCGCCAACCGCCAGGGCGCGACGTCGTCGAGCGACTTCACCTCGGCAAGCGTCTTGCCCCAGTCGCCCTTGCTGATGTCGATCTTGGTGACCGGCCCCCGCCAGCCGCCGCGCGTCTCGTCGTAATGCACGAGGCCCTGGTGCAGCACCTTGCGCGCCAGCACCTGCAGCTTGGGATCGAGCGTGGTGCGCACCGACAGCCCGCCCTCGTAGAGCTTCTTCTCGCCGTATCGCTCGTAGAGCTCGCGCCGCACTTCCTCGGCGAAATATTCGGCCTGGAAGGTGTGGGCGGACTGCGCCCGCAACGTCACGCCCAGCGGCTGTGCCTTGGCCTTCACGGCGTCGGCCTGCTTGATGAAGCCGTCGGCCGCCATCTGCTCGATCACCCAGTTGCGCCGCTCGACCGCGCGATCGTGCTGGCGGAACGGATGGTAATTATTCGGCGCCTTCGGCAGCGCGGCGAGATAGGCCGCTTCCGGAATGGTGAGCTCGTTGACGCTCTTGTCGAAATATGTGAGCGCCGCCGAGGCCACGCCGTAGGCGCCGAGGCCGAGATAGATCTCGTTGAGATAGAGCTCGAGGATCTTGTCCTTGGAATAGGTGCGCTCGATCTTCAGCGCCAGGAGCGCTTCCTTGATCTTGCGCGACAGCGTCACCTTGTTGGTGAGCAGGAAGTTCTTGGCCACCTGTTGGGTGATGGTCGAGGCGCCCTGCGGGCGGCGGCCGCTCCCGTAGTTTTCGACATAGACGAGCGCCGCGCGCGCGATGCCGATGAAATCGAGGCCCCCGTGCTCGTAGAAATTCTTGTCCTCGGCGGCGAGGAAGGCGTGGATCACCAGCTTCGGTACCGCCTGGATCGGGATATAGAGCCTACGCTCCTTGGCATATTCGGCGATCAGCGAGCCGTCGGCGGCGTGCACGCGGGTCATCACCGGCGGCTCGTAATCCTGCAGCTGCGAATAGTCCGGCAGGTCCTTGGAGTAATGCCAGACGACGCCGGCCACCGCCGCCACCCCGACCACGAACAGGATGGTGCCGGCCGCGAACAGAAAGCCGAAGAAGCGCAGCAAACCTCTCATGAGCAACCGGTCCCGCTTCGCTCCCGACGGTGTCCGCCGGGTGAGCCCCCCGCCCTCGCGACCCGCACAAAAACCGGGGTCGCCGGTATCGCCGTCTCTCGGGCAACGATCCTCGCCGCCAGACCTGCGGCAGACCGCTGTATTTGCGGGGTTTTATGTTGAAACTGAGGCCGGCCGGCGGCGCGTCGGGGGCCGCCGGTGGGATTCCACATGGGTTTCGGCGCGGCTGTGCTTTTCATGTCACCGCGACCCGTTAACCGCACCGGCCAGGCGCGGAGCAAAGAAGGTATCGATCGCCTGGCACAACGCCGAGGCGGTGCGCTTGCGCCAGACCGGCGACGTCAGATGGCTGAGATCGCCCTTGTTCGACATGTAGCCCAGTTCGATCAGCACCGACGGCACATCCGGCGCGGTCAGCACCTTGAAGCCAGCCGACTTGACCGGATGCTTGTGGAGCGGCGTGACCAGCTTCATCTCGCCCATGGCGGTGCGCGCAAATTGCACCGAGAAGGTCTTGGTCTCGCGCTGGGCGAGATCGACCAGGATATTGGCGACGTCATTCGGCTGCGAGGAGAGGTCGACGCCGGCGATGATGTCGGCCTTGTTCTCTGCCTCGGCCAATTGGGCCGCCTCGGCGTCGGAGGCATGCTCGGACAGCGTATAGATACTGGCGCCGTCGGTCTGGCCTTCGGCGCGCGGCAGGAAGTCGGCATGGATAGAGATGAACAGCGCGGCGTGATGGGCGCGGGCGTAGTGCACGCGCGCCCCGAGCGCGACATAGGTGTCGTCGCCGCGTGTCATCGCCACCCGATACTTGCCGCTGCGCTCGAGCTCGCCGCGAAGCACCTTGGCGAAGGCGAGCACCACGTCCTTCTCGAAGACCTTGCCGTCGCGTGAGCGGGTGCCGTCGTCGATGCCGCCATGGCCGGGATCGATCACGATCAGCGGGCGCGGATCGTTGCTCGGCGCCGGCGGCGCGGCGCTGACGCGCCGGTTGGCCATGCCGCGATCGGTGCGGTTTTCCACGGCGACCGCGTGCAGGAAGCTCGCGCGGTCGGTGGCCGCGAGCGACAGCACCAGCCGCGCCGGCTGCCCCTCGGCGGCGGCCAGCGTAAAGGCCTTGTCGACGCGCACAGGTCCCTTGGTGTCGATCACGATGCGCGAGCCGCCCTTCATGATGAGGCCGTAGCGGAAGGCCTTGATCAGCCCGCGCCCATGCGCGCCGGCATCCTTTGGCAGATGGAAGGTCACCTGCGGCAGGTCGACCACCACGCGGTAGGGATCGGCGAGGGTGAAGGTGGCGACATCGATCTTGCGCGACAGGTCCATGACGAAGCGGGTCTGCTTGTCGTCGCCGCCAACGCGCACGCCGCTCGCCACCGGAAAGACTTCCGTCACCGGCGTGCGCACCGACGCGCCCCCTTCGGCGGCAAAAGCCGGGGAGACAAGCATGGCGGCGACGCAGACGGCCGCGCCGGCAAGGCATAAGCGGAATGTCACGAATCTGGACCCTTTCCGCGTTGTTTTAACCCATTAGGGGGCGTGAAGGTTAACGGAACTTGACCGAACCCACCTCGCGGCGCGCAAGTGTGCCCATGGAGCGACATCACCGTGGCACCGCTGGGTGCCGTTCCTGCTCGCCGATCATGAAATCGCACCGCCTCCGGCTCCCCACCTATTTCAGGAAAATCGCCCGATTTGCGGCAGGATCGCCGGCAGCGCCGCGAACCGCGCCTTGGGCAGCCACAAGCCCCGCTTGCCATTGAGAGATTCAGGCCGTATGTAGTGTCTGCTGACGGTTGATGTTCCGGTTGTGCCGCGTTCGGGCCCCGGCGCGCTGCGGTTCAGGATCGCCCCCCTCGAGGAAGGTCGGCGGACGAACCAGCGAGACTAGCCGAGCCCTTGTGAAGGACAGCCGGTTCAGCGCGGTGCGAAGTTTAGCCCGCGAGACAAACCGTTTGGCGTGATGACCAATCCCGGCTGCGCAACGGGCCAAAGCCCGCGCCGCCGAACCGCTATGGGTCGCAATGTTTAGGCTGCCAGTCATGCAGCAAGGGCCATTTGCAGCGTGCCGCTCTCGCGAGTTTCTCGTGAAGGCGCGCTTCCACTTCGACCCCGCAAGTTCCCTGCGCGAACCAGCGCCCCATTCCTTCAACCCCCCTATGGCCGGGCCCACCAGGCGTCCAGCGCGGCTCCAACGCGCGCACGCCGGCTCGCCCGCCCGTGTGAGATTTCACTATGGCCGACAAAATGCTGATCGACGCGACCCACCCGGAAGAGACCCGGGTGGTCGTTCTGCGTGGCAATCGCGTCGAGGAATTCGACTTCGAAAGCGCCAACCGCAAGCAACTTCGCGGTAACATCTATCTCGCCAAGGTCACCCGGGTCGAGCCGTCGCTGCAGGCGGCCTTCGTCGATTATGGCGGCAACCGCCACGGGTTCCTGGCGTTTTCGGAAATCCATCCCGACTATTACCAAATCCCGGTCGCCGACCGGCAGGCGCTCCTGGCCGAGGAAGCGCGTGCCCAGCGCGAAGCCGACGACGAGGCCGACAACAATCGTGGGCGTCATCGCCGTCATCGCCGTCGTGGCGCGAACCGCCGCAAGGGCAGCGATGTAAAGCGCAGCGAACCGGTCGCCGCCGAGGAGATGGCGGGCGCGACGCCGGCTGCCGAAGCCGGCGAGATGGCCGCCGAGGAGATGCTGTTCGCGCCGGAGGTAGCGCCCGGCAAGCCGGCGCAGCCCGCGCTCGACGCGCCGCCCGCCGAGGCCGTGACGGACATGCCGGCCGACGTCGCCGCCAGCGGGGCGCCTTTCGCGGATGTCTCTGAAGCACCTGAAGACAATGAGCCGCGGGGCGAGACCGCGCGGCAGGGTGGCGAAACGGGAGAAGAGGCAGAAGCTCGCGATGCGGCCGAACAGGCCGAAGCGGCAGAAGCGGGCGAAGACGCCGAAGAGGACGAAGACGACGACGCGGCGGGCGATGAAGGCGCGGCCGCAGAAGAGGTCAACGCCAAAGACGCCGAAGACCACGATGACGAAGGCGACAACGGCAATGGCGAGGATGCCGGCGAAGCCGAGGACGAGTCGGTGGAGTCGATCGGCGGCGCCGACGCCTTGGAGGAAGTTCAGGAACGGCTGCCGCGCTTCCGCCGCCAGTACAAGATCCAGGAAGTCATCAAGCGCCGCCAGGTGATGCTGGTGCAGGTGGTCAAGGAGGAGCGCGGCACCAAGGGCGCGGCGCTCACCACTTATCTCTCGCTCGCCGGCCGCTATTCGGTGCTGATGCCCAACACCGCGCGCGGCGGCGGCATCTCGCGCAAGATCACCTCCTCGGAGGACCGCTCGCGGCTGAAGGAAATCGCCCAGGAGCTGGAAGTGCCGGAAGGCATGGGCGTGATCCTGCGCACCGCCGGCGCCTCGCGCACCAAGGCCGAGGTCAAGCGCGACTTCGAATACCTGCTGCGGCTGTGGGAGCAGGTGCGCGACCTGACGCTGAAATCGATGGCGCCGACGCTGGTTTATGAAGAGGGCTCGCTGGTCAAACGCTCGATCCGCGACCTCTATTCTAAGGACATCGACGACATCACCGTGGCGGGCGAGGAAGGCTACAAGGATGCGCGCGACTTCATGCGCATGCTGATGCCGAGCCACGTCAAGAACGTCAAACAGTACAAGGACAGCCAGCCGATCTTCACCCGCTACGGCATCGAGAGCCAGCTCGACGCCATGTTCTCGCCGGTGGTGCAGCTCAAGTCCGGCGGTTACATCGTCATCAACCAGGCGGAAGCGCTGGTCGCGATCGACGTCAATTCCGGCCGCGCCACGCGCGAGCACCACATCGAGGACACCGCGGTCAAGACCAATGTCGAGGCGGCCGAGGAAATCGCCCGCCAGCTCCGCCTGCGCGATCTCGCCGGCCTGATCGTCATCGACTTCATCGACATGGACGAGAGCCGCAACAATCGCACGGTCGAGCGGCGGCTGAAGGAAGCGCTCAAACACGACCGCGCCCGCATCCAGGTCGGCCGCATCTCGCATTTCGGCCTGCTGGAAATGTCGCGCCAGCGCATCCGCACCTCGGTGCTGGAATCGTCGACCGAGAAATGCCCGGTGTGCGGCGGCTCCGGCCATGTGCGCTCGGTCTCCTCGGTGGCGTTGCAGGCCCTGCGCGCGCTCGAGGAAATGCTGCTCAAGGGCGCCACGCACAATCTGATCGTGCGCACGCGCACCGAAGTCGCGCTCTACATGCTCAATCACAAGCGCGCCCATTTGCGCGAGCTGGAGGAGCGTTTCCGCGTCGCGCTCACCATATCGGCCGATCCGACCGTGAGCGGCCAGCAATCCTATGTCATCGACCGTGGCGAGCAGGTGCATACGTTGGAAGCCGCGCGCAGCTTGGCGCAGGCGGCGCTCAGCGGCGCGCCGCTGATCCCAGAGGAGGAGCCGGAAGCCGAATTCGCGGCCGAAGAGGTCGAGGCGGGTGAAGCCGGCGCCGAGGAAACGGCGGAAACCGAGCGCGACGGCGGCCGGCGGCGACGACGCCGGCGTGGCCGTGGGCGGAGCCGTGGCGGCGAAGGGCGCGAAGGCGGTTTCACGCAGGAGACCGCTGCCGAGCACGCCATCGCGCATGAGGATCATGATGCCGGCTCGGCCGAGGAGGATGGCGTCGAGCATGAGTCGGACGAGGAGGAAGACGCAACCGCCGCCGGCGCCGAGAATGGCGGCGAGAACGGCGACGGCCGGCGGCGGCGGCGGCGTGGCCGCCGTGGTGGCCGCCGCAACCGGCGCGGACGCAATGACGAGAATGGCGAAACGGCAACGGACGATTTCGGCCATGAGACGGCATCGAGCCTGCGCCAGGCAGTTGAGGATCTCGATCGTCCACCGGAGAGCGAAGACGGCTTCGGCGACGCAAAGTCGGCCGAGCGGCCGGTGCCGGACTATGCGCCGGCCGAGCCCGCCTATGCCCCGCCTGCAAGTGAGCCGATGATCCCCCCGCCGACAGCCGAGGCCGAATATCCGGCGCCGGTCGGCCGCGACGCCCCGGAAGCGATCCGGGCGGAAGCGGAGGCGGCCGCCGCCGAACGCGCGGAACAGGCCGAACAAGCCGAGCAGGCGGAACAGACCCGCCGGCGCTCGACCATCCGCGAGCGCGCGCCGATCGCCATGGACGGCGATGCGCCGACCCCCTCCCCGATCCTGCCGCCGCCGACACCGGTAATCTCCGTCACCTCGAGCGACGAGACCGCGGCGCCCAAGCGCGGCTGGTGGGCCAAGCGCCTGCTCGGCGACAAGTGAGATCGCCGGACATGCGGCCGCGGGCGGTTCGGCCGTTGGCCACAGCCGCCCGCGCGCGCTAAAACCGCGGGCGGAGACCGGGGATGCAATCCGCCTGGAACGAGCGCGAGGCCAAGGCCGCCGTCGAGCGCCACAGCGCCGACGGCGTCAACGCCGATTTGGCGCTGCGTGTCTATTCCACCCGCCTGCTCGGCAGCGATCCCAAGCTTGTACTGCATGGCGGCGGCAACACCTCGCTGAAAGCACAGGCGCGCGATCTGACCGCCGAAACCGTCGACGTGCTCTACGTCAAGGGCTCCGGCGCCGACATGGGCAAGATCGAGCCGTCCGGCTTTGCGGCCGTGCGGCTTGCGCCGCTGCGCCAGCTTCGCGCGCGCGAGGCGCTCAGCCACGCGGACATGGCGCGCGTGCAGCGCGCCTACCTCGTCGATCCGCTGGCGCCAGCGCCCTCGGTCGAGATGCTGCTGCATGCCTTCATGCCGGCGAAGTTCGTCGACCACACCCACGCCACCGCGGTGCTCAGCCTCATCGATCAGCCCGACAGCGAATCGCTTTGCGCCGAGGTCTATGACGCCCGCTTGGGCTTTGTCCCTTATCGCATGCCCGGCTTCGGTCTCGCCAAGCAGGCGGCAGAGGTCTTCGACAAAAACCCGCGCGCCGAGGGCCTGATCCTCGACAAGCACGGCCTGTTCACTTTCGGCGACGATGCGCGCCAGGCCTACGAGCGCATGATCGAGATGGTGACGCTGGCCGAGCAGCGGCTGCAAAAGAGCCGCAAGATTTTCGCCGGCGCCAAGCTGCCCAACACGATCGCCGCTGTTGCCGAGGTGGCGCCGATTCTGCGCGGCGCCTGCACCCGCCACGATGTCGACGGCGAAGGCGGCCACCGCCGGCCGGTCATGGCGTTCCGGTCGAGCGATGCCATTCTTGCCTTCGTCAACGGCGCCGAGGTTGCGCGCTATGGCCGCGCCGGCGTGATCACGCCGGACCACGTCATCCGTACGAAGCCCTGGCCGCTGATCGTGCCGCCGCCGGAAGCCGACAAGCTCGACGATTTCAAAGCCGCGGTGCAGACGGCGGCGCGGCAGTTCGCCGACGCCTACGCTGCCTATTTTGCCCGGCATCAGGCGCGCGCGCCCGAGGCCATCATGCACGATCCGATGCCGCGCGTGCTGTTGGTGCCGGGGCTCGGCCTGTTCGGCCTGGGCGAGGGCGCGAAGGATGCCACGATCGCCGCCGACATCGCCGAAGCCGCGGTCGACGGCATCGGCAACGCCGAGGCGATCGGGCGGTTCATGTCGATCGCCGAAGCCGACATGTTCGACTGCGAATATTGGGCGCTGGAGCTTGCCAAGCTCGGCCAGCGCCAGCGGCGCCCGCTCGCCGGCCAGGTGGCGGTCGTCACCGGCGCCGCCGGCGCCATCGGCGCCGCCACCGCCGCGGCCTTCGCCGAGGCCGGCGCCGCGGTGGCGCTGCTCGATCTCGACCGCAAGCTCGCGCAGGAAAAGGCAACGGCGATCGGCGGCGGCGCGCAGGCCTTCGCCTGCGACGTCACCGATACCGCTTCGGTCACCGCGGCCTATGCCCAGGTCGTCGCCGCCTTCGGCGGCGTCGATATCCTGGTGTCGAATGCCGGCGCCGCCTGGCAGGGGCGCATCGGCGAGGTCGAGGAAAGCGTGCTGCGCAAGAGTTTCGAGTTGAATTTCTTCGCGCACCAGAAGATGGCGCAGGGCGCGGTCAAAATCATGTTGCGGCAAGGCACCGGCGGCTGCCTGCTGTTCAATGTCTCCAAGCAGGCGGTCAATCCGGGTCCGGATTTCGGGCCCTACGGCCTGCCCAAGGCGGCAACCCTGTTCCTGGTGCGCCAATACGCGCTCGACTATGGCGCCGACGGCATCCGCGCCAATGCGGTCAATGCCGACCGCATCCGCTCCGGATTGTTGACCGCCGATTTCATCACGGCGCGCGCCAAGGCGCGCGGGCTGTCGGAGAAGGACTATATGAGCGGCAACCTGCTGCACCGCGAAGTCACGGCGCAAGACGTGGCGCAGGCCTTCCTGGCGCAGGCGCTGGCGCTGAAGACCACCGCGGATGTTACCACCGTCGACGGCGGCAATATCGCGGCTGCCTTGCGATAGCCACCAAGCAAAACCATGCTATCGTCCCCGTCGCAGTAAAACCGCAAAGGAGTCTCGCCCATGCTGCGTAAGCTCGCCCTCTTGACGCTGGTGCCCGCCCTGCTCGTCGCCGGACCGGCGCTCGCCGTCACCGCCAAGGAAAAGAAGCAGACCTGTGAGATCGGCGCAAAGGATCAGAACCTCACCGGCAAGGCGGCCAACGACTTCATCAGGAAATGCATGGGCAAGGGGAATTACGAGCCGCCGGCGCGCAAGGACGCCATGAAGAAGCAAAAGGCGATGAAGAAAAGCGCCATGAAGAACACCAAGAAGAAGCCGGCGATGAAGAAGCCCGCGGCCAAACCGGCAGCCAAGCCGGACGACAAGAAGCAATAGGCGCCGCGCGCGCCATCCCCGATCGAAAGACAGCCCCCGAGGAGTCATGCCGGAAGCCGATAAAGAAGGTCAGCGTTATCAAGCCGACAGGCCGCAGCAAGCACCCGGATTTTTCCTCAAAGGCGCGCATCAGCTCGACTGGGGCATGAAGAACCGCCTCGCCCGCACCTTCAATGCGCAAAGCGGGCGCACCGTGATGCTCGCCATCGACCACGGCTATTTCCAGGGCCCGACCTCCGGGCTCGAGCGCATAGACCTGTCGATCGTGCCGCTCCTGCCGCAATGCGACGCGCTGTTCTGCACGCGCGGAATCCTGCGCTCGCTGATCCCGGCCGAGAGCCCCAAGCCAATGGTGCTGCGCGCGAGCGGCGGGCCCTCGATCCTGCGCGAGGAATTGTCCGACGAGCAGATCGCCATGGACATGGACGACGCCGTGCGGCTCAATGCCGCCGGCGTCGGCATCCAGGTGTTCATCGGCGGCGAGCACGAAACGCGCTCGATCCACAACATGACCAAGCTGGTCGATGCCGGCCTGCGCGTCGGCATGCCGGTGATGGGCGTCACCGCGGTCGGCAAGAACATGGTGCGTGACGCGCAATATTTCCGCCTCGCCTGCCGCATCATCGCCGAGCTCGGCGCGCAATACGTGAAGACCTATTACGTCGCCGAGGGCTTCGAGACGGTCACCGCCTCCTGCCCGGTGCCGATCGTGATGGCCGGCGGCAAGAAGCTGCCGGAACTCGACGCGCTGACCATGGCCTACAACGCCGTGCAGCAAGGCGCCGCCGGCGTCGACATGGGCCGCAACATCTTCCAGTCGGACGCGCCCAAGGCCATGCTCGCCGCGGTGCATGCCGTCGTGCACCAGAGCATGAAACCAAAAGACGCCTTCGCGCTGTTCAATGATTTGAAGGCCAAGGGCTGAGCGGGTTCCGTCCGGCACGGTTCGCCGCCTATGCCCGACGGCCCCTTGTGAAATACACACAGTCATACCGCACCGCGCCGCAAGGTGACCCGCCATTTACCATTGCGGCACCCAGCATCTGAAATTCCAAGAAAATTTACGAGCCAAATTGTAGCTGATACGGATGGCCGAAAAGCCCCGCATGCCGCCTGACTTCCCGACGCCGCTCAATGAAGAGGAGCGGCTGCGCGAGCTTTATGACCTCGACCTGATCGGCACCGGCCGCAACGAGCAGATCGACCGCATCTGCGTGCTGGCGCGCGACCTGTTCAAGGTGCCGATCGCGCTGGTCAACATCATCGACCGCGACCGCCTGATCTGCCTTTCGAGCTGCGGGCTCGACATCGTCGAGATTCCGCGCGGCGATGCCCTGTGCAATACCGTCATTCTCAGCGACTGCCCCATGGTGGTGCACGACGCGGCAAGCGACCCCCGCTTCCGCGACAATATTTTTGTCTGCGGCCCGCCGCAGATCCGCTTCTACGCCGGGGCGCCGCTGCGCCTGCGGGCCGGCATCAACATCGGCTCGCTCTGCGTCATCGACAGCCAACCGCGCAGCTTCGACAGCGAAGAGCAGGCGCATCTGAACGCGCTCGCCGACATGGTGGTCACCGAATTGCGCGGCCAGCGCGCCGAGCGCGAGATCGCCGCCAGCAAGACGCGCATGGAGCAGACCGCACGGCTTGCGCGCATCGGCGGCTGGGAGCTCAGCCTGCCCTCGCACAAGCTCTACTGGGAAGACGCGCTCTACCGCATCTACGGAATTCCGCTCGGTACCCCGCCCGACCATGAGTTGATCGTGTCCCGCTACGATCCGCCGGCGCGGGATCAGTCGCGCCGCCGTCTCACCGCGCTGTTCACCACCGGTGCGCCCTATGACGTCGAGCTGCGCGGCACCCGTCCGAATGGCGAAGTGTTCTGGATCCGCGCCATGGCGGAGCCGGAGATCGTCAACGGCCGCATCGCGCGCGTCATCGGCGCGGTGCAGGACATCACCGAGCGCAAGCGCGCAGAGGAGCGCATCCACGAGCTCGCCTATCGCGATCCGCTCACCGGCCTGCCCAATCGAAGCTGGTTCATGGGCAATCTCGACGGCCTGGTCGCCGCCGGCAAGCGCAGCGGCGGCTCCTTCGCGCTCATCAAGTTCGACATCGATCATTTCCGCGAGGTCAACGACGCGCTCGGTCACCAGAAGGCCGACACCTTGCTCACCAGCATCGCCAACGGCCTCGCAAAGCGGTTCGGCGACCTCGGGCCGGTGGCGCGCATCGGCGGCGACGAATTCGCGGCGGCGCTGCGCCAGCGCAATGGCGGAGCGCTGCAACTGGCCGCGCAGGTCGCGCAGGACTTCATCGATCACGCCAAGCGCACCTATCGCCAAGCCGACGCGCTGCCGCTGAGCATGAGCGCCGGCGTCGCGCTGTTTCCGGTGCATGGCCGCGACACCGAAACCATCATGAAGAACGCCAAGCTTGCGCTGTTCAGCGCCAAGGCGCAGCGGCGCGGCAGCGTGGTGGCGTTCGACCCCGTCATGCGACATGCGATCGACCGGACCAACGAACTGGTGCGCCGCGTTTCCGCCGGCATCGCCAAACACGAGTTCGCCCTGTTCTATCAGCCGATCGTGTCGCTGCGCGACAACCGGGTGACCGGCTTTGAGGCCCTGTTGCGCTGGCATGACCCCGCGCGCGGGCTGCTCACGCCCGCGAGTTTCATGGATGCCTTCGAGCATCCCGATCTCGCCGCCGACCTCGGCGAGCGGGCGTTCGATCTCGCCATCGCGCAGATGCGCGCCTGGCTCGATGCCGGCGTCGATTTCGGCAACATCGCGGTCAATGTGTCGACCGCCCAGTTTCGCGTCGGCGATCTCGCCGAAACCGTGCTCGACAAGCTCGCGCGCGCAGGCGTGCCGCCGGACCGCCTGACGCTGGAGGTCACCGAAGGCGTCTACATGGCCTGGGGCGCCGAGACGGTGGTGCAGGCGGTGTGCAAGCTGCACGAGGCCGGCGTCGGCATCGCGCTCGACGATTTCGGCACCGGCTATGCCTCTCTCACCCATCTGCGCCAGTTCCCGATCGACAAGCTGAAGATCGACAAGTCCTTCGTGCAGTCGCCCGACAGCCTGGCGATCGTGGATGCGGTGATCAATATGGGGCTGAGCCTCGGCATGCAGGTGGTGGCCGAGGGCGTCGAGCAGCCGGAGCAGCTCAAGCTCTTGCGCATGAAGGGCTGCGACTTCGTGCAGGGCTTCATCTTCGCCGAGCCCCTGCCCGCCGATCAGGTGCCCGGCTTCCTCGTCGAATTCCATGGCAGGACGCCGGCGCGCAAGACCTCCCGCCGCTGACGCGTGTCACGCGGCCTCAACCCGCCGCCGGCCGCTCCGTTGGCACCACGTGAAACGTGCGCAACATCCCCCGCCGCAACACCTCGATGGTAATGCTCCGGCCGATGCGTTCGCCGTTAAGCAGCCGGATCAGATCGTCGACACCGGTGACGGGGAGGCCGTCGGCGCGCACGATGCAATCGAGGCTCATGAGGCCGCAAGACGCAGCGGGTGCACCAGGCGCGAGCGAGGCAATCGTTGCACCCGTCGCGTTATCGATGCCCGCCGCGCGCGCATACCGGCGCGGTACCGGCACGGTCTGCGCCGACACGCCGATATAGGCGCGGCGCACGCGGCCGTGCTGGATCAGTTCGCTCAGCACGAACTGCGCCGTATTGGAGGCGACGGCAAAGCAGATGCCCTGCGCGCCGAGGATCACCGCGGTGTTGATACCGATCACCTCGCCGCGCGAAGAGACCAGCGGCCCGCCGGAATTGCCCGGATTGAGCGCGGCGTCGGTCTGGATCACGTCCTCGATCAGCCGGCCGGTCTTGGCGCGCAGCGAGCGGCCGAGCGCCGAGATGACTCCGGCCGTCACGGTCAACTCGAAGCCGAGCGGATTGCCGATGGCGACCACCAATTGCCCGCGCTTGAGCGCCTTGGAATCGCCGAGCACGGCGCTCGGCAGGTCGCGCGCGGCGCCGGCGCGCAGTAGCGCGAGATCGGTGTCGGGATCCTCGCCGAGCTTGCGCGCCTCCATCATGCGGCCGTCGGCGTCCTGCAGGTGCACCTCCTTGGCGCCCTCGACGACGTGGGCATTGGTCAGCACCAGCCCGTCGGGCGCGATCACCACGCCGGAGCCGACGCCGCCGGGGCGCCCCTTGGCGTTGCGCACCTCCACACGCACCACCGCCGGGCCGACCGTATCGGCGACGGTGGTGACGGCATGCGAATAGGCATCGAGGATCTCGGTGTCGGACGCCGCCGCGGCAGCGTCGACGTCCTCCCGGTCGGGAGACGAAGCGAAATCGAGCATGGTTTTACTGGGGTTTCGGGGTTGAGCCGCTGATATGGGTATGGCGGCGGGAAAATTAAAGAGTGCCGCCGAAGCGGCGGCCGCGAGACGCCGTCACTCGCGCGAACCGTCTCTCGCGGCCAGGGTCAATTCCACGGCGCAGCTTGAGAAGCCGGCCTGGTAAAGAATCCTTTTGGCGGACAGAAGCGCCGTGTCGCCCGAGCCGGCATACACCGCACAGGCTCGCCGAGGTTGGCGACAACACATGTAAACGAACGTAGCATCCATGTCCTGTGTCACGGCCGGCCTCGTGCCGCATGTCTTCGATATCTTTTTGCACGCGTCGACCGCTTTTTTAACAACCTCTGCATTTGAATCCGCCCACACGACAGGGGCCGTCACCTCGCTGTCTGGATCGAGCGCCGCCCAGCGCTTCGAGGTTTTGACGTTGCTGCCGAGCTTGAAGCGGCGTCGATCGATCTCCGGAACGAGATTGAGCCCTCGTTTGCGCGCCAAGTCGATCATCGCACGCGCGTCCGAACGGCCCTCGAAATCCGGCAACACTTTCACGATCGAGCCGCGCCCTTCACCAAGCACAAGCACACGATCCGACGCCGGAAAAAACTGGATCGACGACACCGCATTGGGAAACGTTCTCGTCTTAACCAATTCGCCGCTTGTAATTTCGAAAATCCACAAGGTACTGGATTTATCCATGGCCGCGAGGTAGCGCCCGTCGGGCGACGTCGTCACCAGAACGACAGAAACGCCGCGCATATCGAACACCCGCTGCAGCGTGTTACTGGCAATATCGACGATGGCGATCGTCCCATCGACATACCCGGTCACAAATTTGCTCCCGTCGGCGGAAATCGCCGCGGCAGAAATGCCGCGCCCGGACCCCGACAGCGCGCGAAAGGGCAGCGCCTTGATCTTGTCGCCCACGATCTCAAACAAGCCCAGACCGGCAACTTGTCGCGGCGGTCGAAGCGGCATAATTAGAATTCGCTCGCCGGACGCCGACGTCGTAATTACCGAATCGAAGCCGTAGCCTGGGATCGTCTCGTTCACGGCGACGAGATTTCCTGACCGTGTGTCCCAGACAGCGAGACCACCATTTGTATGTTCTTTGTCCGCGAGGCGCCCCAACAAGCGGGAACCATCTGGACTAAAGTAAAATGCGGTCGCTGCACGGTTACCCACAATCAAGCGTGCGACCGTCTTATTTGATCGATGGTCGACGAGCACCATCGGCTTGTCGCCGAAAGTGGTGTCGTCAACCATGAGTGAGCCGTCCGGTGAGATGGCGACGGCGTTCACGGCCTCCGGAATCGCGATCGGCTTGCCGCTTGCCACATTCCAGGCCTGCGTTTTGCCATTGCGAACGGCAATAAGGGTCTGCCCGTCTCGTGATAGCATCGGCGCCGGGTCGCCGTATTCGGGGGTTGGCAAACCGTCTATCTCGACCAAATCGGGCGCAATCGTCCAGGCTCGAACCCACCCGTCGCGTGACGCGGTCACGACCAAACGGTCATCCGGCGAAAAAACCGCGTTGGTCACAAAGGCCCCATGGCCGGCAAGAACGGCAACAGGTCGCCGGACGGAGAGGCGATCGTAACTCTTGCCAAGATTTTTTTCGAGGTCGCACACATCGGAGCCTTTCGGCATTTCCCAGAGCCGCGCCGTCCGGTCTTCGGCGCCGGTTACGAGCAAGCGATGGTTCGGGTCGGCGACCAATGTTGCGATCGAGGCGTCGTGTCCTTGGAAGCCGAGGACCGCGCCGTTGCCCGCCAGGCAACGCACGATGAGCGACCCGTTATTATGGGCGCTGATCGCCGCACGGCCATCTTCCGTCAGCAAGAACGACGTCACGCCGCGCGCAGCAAATTCAGCCTGCAGGCTGCCATCCTTGACGCTCCAAACCTTGATCGTGTCTTGCAGCGGCGAGGCAATTACCGCCGATCCGTTCGGACTGAACCACAACATTTTTCCGTAGCTCATCGCCGGCGTGAACATCTTTCCGTAGCCGCCAGTAAGCGTACGCACGAGTTGGCCGGATTCCGTATCATACAGTTGCACCGAGCCATCCGGTGTTGCCGGCCCGGAGACGGCTATCAACTTGCCGTCGGGACTGAATGCGGTGTCGGTTGCCGTGCCCCAGATCCGCCAATTCGAGTTTGAAACCGCAGTCAAAATCGGATCACTAACACTCGAGTTTTTTGGTCCCAACTTTTTCAATCGCGCGACCATGTCGTCGAACTTCTGGCCTGGCAGGACGTGTAGCAATTTCCCGTCGGCGCCGTCGTAAACCAGCGCGCGATTTTCAGCGGTACCGACCACGATACGCTTGCCGTCATGGCTGTACTGCGCCGACTTGGCAAAACTTCGAACGTCAGGTCGGCTCAGATCGAACAGCTTTTTGCCGGTCGCCGCGTCCCAGACATTGGGAATCTTGCCGCCCGCGACAAGAATTCGCGCCCCGTCGGGACTGAATGAAAGCGCCGAGACGACGTCCTTGCCGCTCTGGAAGTGATATCGCTCCTTCAGCGTTGTCGCATCGAGGACATAGACCGTTCCGGTCACTGTGCCGGCCGCCAGCGTGTGGCCGTCGCGGTTGAGCGCGAGGGTCCAAATATTCTCGCCAAGATAATGCTCGATCGGCTGCCGTACGAGAGCGAGTGTGCGGCCGATCGCCGCTTTCAGCGCCGGCGTCAGCGGTTTGTGGTCGGCGCGGTCTTTCGGCGCGGCATCGAGCGCCACGGCGGCGGCGAGTTGCGTCCGCTCGGAGGATGCGAGCTGCTGGGCAAGCGCCGCGCGACGGTCGGCTTCCTGCGCTTCGGATCGCTGTTGCGCCAGTTTCAGTTGGCGCAAGGATTCGGTTGCCCTCTGTCTTTGTTGAACAGCCTCCCGCGTTGCGGCCTCGGCGCGGTCTTTCTGGGTAATGGCCTCAGCCGTCGCGCGGTCGGCCGACAGCCGCGCCTGCTTCTCCGCCTGCTGCGAGCGATAGGCGAGCACGCCGAGCACCGAGGCGGTGACGGCAACCAGCGCGAACACGGCGGCCGCCGCCATGGTCACCCGGTGCATGAGCCGGGCGCGGCGCTGCGAAGCCTCGATGAAGGCGAGGATTTCCGCATCGAATTCATCGCGCCAGCGCCGGGCGAGATCGACGGCCGCCGCCAGCAGCGGATCGCGCAGCAGGTATTGGCGCTGTTTGGCCGCCGGCGCCTTGCGCCATTCGCTGAAGGCTTCTTCCACCAGCGTCCGCGTGCGCAGATCGTCGCGGTCCTGCGCGATCTGGCGCTCGGCCCGCTCCCAGTGGCTGATCAGCGCTTCGTGGGCAAGCCGCACGCGGGCGCCGTCGCCGTCTCCCTCGGCCACCAGCAGGCGCGTTTGAGGTTCGAGCAGCGCATCGAGCAGGCGCCGCTCGGGGGTGCCGGCGGCAAAGCGCGCCATCGGGGCCGCGCGCGCGGTCGGCGCGGCGCCGGCGCTGGCAACCGTCACCAGCGCCCGCAGCACTTTCGGCAATGCCGCCTGCACCTCGGGCGGTTGCGCCTCGAACACGGTATTGGCGCGGGTCGCGATGGCGCCTTTCAAGCCGCCGAGCGCGCGCATGGAGGCAAAGCTCAAGGTCGCATGCGCGCTATCCTTGACGTCGGCTTTGTAGAGCTCGTCGAGCAGGAAGGAGAGCAAGGGCAGTGCGCCCGGCTCGCTGGCCGCCTCGGCGGCGAGCGTGGCATCGAGCCGGATGTCGCGTGCTGGATCAGTTTCGAAGCTGAGGCCGGCGGCGGCAGCCGGCTGGCGGATCATTTCCTGGATCTCGTCCTGCGCAGGCGGCAGCAGGTCGAGCCGGCCGCTTCCCGCCGCCATCCCCACCAGTTGCGGCGTTTCGGCGGCGCGGTGCCAATAATCGCTGCGCATTGTGGCGACGACAAAGACCCGCCTGCAGGCGGCGAGCCGGTCGAGACAGTGGATGAAGGCCCGCCGATCGGCGGCTGTAATGTCGCTGCCAGTGAACAGCTCCTCAAGCTGATCGACCACCAGGATCAGGCGCGCGGTCTCGATCTTCAGGATGTCGCCGCGCGCCCGCGCCGCCGTTTCAATCTGATCGAGCGCGCTGACCAGGACAAAGCCGGGATCGTCCGCCGCGGCCTGCAGGTGGCGCGCCAGCGCCGGCACATCGCGCGTGCCGCCGAACAGTTCGGGCAGCGCGTCGGGGGCGGCGAGCGCCTGGGCCAGCGCCGGGAACGGTCCGCCTGGCTGACTGCCCGGGCGCATCAGCGCCCGCCGCCACAGGCCGACGCCGGGCACGATGCCGCGGCCGACCAGGGCCGGCACCACGCCGGCCTGCGCCAGCGAGGATTTTCCGGCGCCGCTCGCACCCAGGATCAGCAGGAAGGCGCGGCCGTGCTCGCCATTGCCGGTTACCTGCTCGACCGCCGCGCGGGTCATGGCGCTGCGGCCGAAGAAGATCGGCGCATGCTCGAAATGATAGGTGTCGAGGCCGCGGAACGGGCTGCCGGCGAGCCACACCGGCATCGCGGCGCCATGATCGGCGACCTGCCGATCCTGGATGCGCTTCTCGATCAGGCTGCGCAGATCGGCTTCGAGGCGGGTCTCGAAACTGTCGAGATCGTCGAAGGTGCTGAACGCCGCGCGAAACTGACCGCGGTCGAGAAACCAGCGATTCCAAAAGCCGTCGAGCTTGTCCCACTGGTCTTCGGCGGCGGTCTTGGCCGCCTTGTCTTTGAGCGAGACGACCGGGTCGACCTGCTTGCGATAGGCGAGCAGATCGGGCGCGCCGGTCTTGCGCTGCGCCGCGAGCGCGTCCTCGAACTCCCATTCGGTGCCGGTGACGGGCACGCGATTGTCGATGCCGCGATATTCGCGCGTGGCGGTCTTTTCAGGCAGCGGCGTGCCCAATCGCGACCAAACGATCAGCACGAAGATGTCGGTTTCGCCCGGCGGGACGATCTGATCCTGGAAATTGCCGGAGGCGAGCATCGGCTCGACCTCCCACAGCTTCGCCTCGATGGCGAAGAAGCGCGCATATTCCTTGGCGAGCTTCTCGATGATCAGGCGTGCACGCCGCCGCTCCGGGATAACGTCGCCGGGTGACGAGATGAAGACTCGCAGCGATTGCGGCATCGATCCCCCGCTGTCAGCAAAGCGGTACGATTGTAATCGACACCTGTCGCGCCGCAACAGAATTTGAAACTTGGCCGGGCGGCCGGAAGCCCCGCGTTCCCGGTCGGCGTCGGCGGCCGCCGCCGGTTCCTATGAGCCCTTGCCGTTGGTGCGCGCCTCATGCAGCTTGCGCCGCAGCGCCTTGACCTGGTCGGCGCTGACAGCCGACGCGGAATTGCCCCAGGCATTGCGCACATAGCTCGCCACCGCCGCCACCTGCTGGTCGCTCAGTTTCCAGTCATAGGCGGGCATGGTGAAGGGTGTCGGCTTCGCGTCGGTCGCCACGGTCTGGACGCCGTCGAGAATATTGCGGATCACGGTCGTCGGATTATCCTGCTGCACATTGGCGTTGTGCGCCAGCGGCGGGAACATCTGCGGCACGCCCTTGCCGTCGGCGTGATGGCAGGCGGCGCAGGAGTCGGCGAAGATCGCCTTGCCCGCGGTCATCACGTTCTCGTCCGGCTTGCTGGCCTTCGCCGTCGTGCCGCCGTCGATATCCTTGATGTAGACGGCAATGGCATGCAGATCGGCCTTCGGCAGTTTCGACGTCGAGTTGGTGATCACTTCCGCCATCGGGCCGGCGGCGCCGCTGTGTTTGTTGCGGCCGGTCTTCAGATACTCGACGATATCCTCAACGCTCCAGGAGCCGGTGCCGTTGTGCATGTTGCCGGCGATCTTGGGCGCGAACCAGTTCTGGAAGCTGCCGCCAAGGAGTTCGCTGCCGCTTTCGTTGGCGCCGGCGAAATTCGTCGGCGTGTGGCAGGCGCCGCAATGACCGGCGCCCTGGACCAGATAGGCGCCGCGATTCCATTCAGCGCTCTTTTTCGGATTCGGCTGGAAGGTGCCGGGTTTGAAGAAGAAGAAATCCCAAGGCCGCATCACGACCCGATAGTTGAGCGGGAAGTTGAGGTCGTTCGGCCGATTTTGCTTGTGCACCGGCGGAAGGGTCTTCAGGTAGGCCCAGATCGCCTTGACGTCGTCGCGGGTGAGCTTGGTGAAAAACGGATAGGGAAATGCGGGATAGAGGTGGTCGCCATCCGGCCCGACGCCGTTGTGCATCGCGCGGTAGAAGTCGTGCTCGCTCCAGCCGCCGAGGCCGGTCTCGCGATCGGGCGTGATGTTGGGCGCATAGATGGTGCCGAACGGCGTCGGAATGGCGCGGCCGCCGGCGAACGGCTTGCCCTCGCTGTCGGTGTGGCAACTGGCGCAGTCGCCGGCATCGACCAGCCGGTGGCCCGCCTCGATCTGCGCGAACGAGGTATCGGCCGCGCGCGCGTCCAGCATGAGCGCCGAGCCTCCAGCGACGACCAACGATGCCAGCAGCGCGCCAACGGCTTTGCGCATGACACGCCTCCTCTAGGCTTGCACCAGCGGACCGGGGTTCTTGAGATACTGGGCCCGGATCGCCTGCGCCGACCAATAGGCCAGCGCGCCGACGGTGCCGGTGGGGTTGTAGCCGGCGTTCTGCGGAAAGGCGCAGGCGCCCATGACGAACAGATTGTGCAGGTCCCAGCTCTGCAGATAGCGGTTCACCGCGCTCGACTTGGGGTCGGAACCCATGATCACGCCGCCGGTATTGTGCGTGGTCTGGTAAGGCACGATGGAATAATGGCCGGTGCGCTTCTTGGGGTGGATTTCCTTCGCGTGCATCGCCTTGGCGATGTCGGCAGCGCGGTCGGTGAGATAATCCGACATGCGATGCTCGTTGTCGGTGTAATCGAAGGTCATGCGCATCAGCGGCCGGCCGTAGACGTCGCGATAGGTCGGATCGAGGTCGAGATAATTGGTGCGGTGGCTCATCACCGCGCCGTGCGTCGAGATGGTCGCCGTGGTCAGGTAATGCTTGGCGATCGCCTGCTTCCACTTGCCGCCCCAATTCGGCGTGCCCTTGGGCGTCGGATGATGCTCGATCGGCCGGCCGTTGGTGTTCCAGCAGGCGAGATAGCCGCCACCGATGAAGCCGAGCCCGCTGTGGTCGAAATTGTCGCCGTTGTAGTTATCAACACCGACGCCGAGCGCACCCGCACCCACGAACGGATTGAGGATTTTGTCCTCGAAGAAGACATCGACGCCGGAGACGATCTGGTAGGCGTAGTTCTTGCCGATCACCCCCTGCCCGGTCCTTGGATCGTAGGGCTGGCCGATGCCCGACAACAGCAAGAGCCGCGGATTGTGCAGCGCGTAGGCGCACATGATGACCAGATCGGCTGGCTGTTCGTATTCCTCGCCTTGTGTGTCGACATAAACCACGCCGGTCGCGCGCTTGGCCGCCGCATCGTGCTCGACGCGCATGACCTCGCACTGGGTGCGCAGCTCGAAATTCTTCTTGCGCAGCAGCACCGGCAGGATGGTGGTCTGCGCGCTCGATTTCGAATAATTGCCGCAGCCGAATTTCTCGCAGAACCCGCAATAGGTGCAGGGGCCGAGCGAAACGCCGAGCGGATTGGTGTAGGGCCTCGACATGTTGGCGGCGGGACAGGGAAACGGATGATGCCCGGTTTCCTCCGCCGCCTTGCCGAACAAAGTCGGCCCATAGACCATGTCGAGCGGCGGATTGGGATAGTCGCGCTGGCGCGGGCCCTCGAAGGGATTGCCGCCCGCCTGCTTCTGGCCGCGAAGGTTGCCCGCTTTGCCGCTGATGCCGCAGAGATACTCGAACTTGTCGTAATAGGGCTCGAGCTCGTCATAGGTGACGCCCCAGTCCTGCACCGTCATCGACGCCGGCAGCGGCCCGTAGCGCTGTTCGTTGTGGCTGCGCGCCTTGAAGTCCGAGGGCAGGAAGCGCCAGGTCTGTCCGTTCCAATGGATGCCAGCGCCGCCGACGCCGGTCGCGGGGAGGAACGAGCCGAGGTGACGCATCGGCAGCGCGGTCTCGGTCACCGCGTTGCGGAATGTGACGGTCTCACGCACCGGCTCCTCGAACAAGGCGCGGCGCCAGTAGTAGCGCAATTCGTCCTGCGCGAAGGTGACAGCGAAATCGGTCGATGTGTCGCGCCAGCCGCCACGCTCGAGCGCCAGCACGTTCAATCCGGCGTCGGTCAGTTCCTGGCCGAGAATGGCGCCGGTCCAGCCGAACCCCACCAACACCACATCGACGGGCGGCAATTTCTTCGGCATCGCGCGTCCTTCCCTTAGGCCGGCGTCCATTCGGGCCGGCCCTTGATGCCGACCGGCTTCAGATCGAGCTTCTTGCCGTGCTCCTTGACGTACGGCCGGTAGTCGTAGCGCGCGCCGGGAAAGCCGAGCAGCTTCCAGCCCGCCATGTCGCGATTGCCGCCGTAAATCGGATCGGAGAAGAAACCCTCGACTGTGTTCTGCAGAAACATCGTGAAAAACGTCTTGGCGTCGGCGCCCTTGAGGTCGAGCTTGCCGTTTTCCATGTCGCTCAACAGCTTGTCCTGCTGATCGGCGGAAAGCTGGGCAAACTTCTTCTTGAATTGATCGCTGCAGTGCGCCTCGATTGCCTTAATGGCGGCGCGGTAAAGTTCGGCGGGGGTGAGCCGGCTTTGATAGCCTTGTGTCTTCTCGCCCTTTTTCCACGGCCCGTGCATGTACCATTGCGCGGCCTTGCCGTAGGGACCCGCGAGTTGACGGTCAATGAAGACGGTCACGCCGGCTTCCTTGGCGCCGGGCCCCAGATCGTCTTTGGGAATGAAGCGGGAAATGGCCGCGTCGATAAAATCGCGCTCTGCCGACGTCAGGTATTGCCAAGGCCCGGGCTCGTATTCCGGCGGTTTATTGGCTTCGCCCGGCTGCCAGGGAATACCGCCTTCGATGCTGCGCGCCTGCGCGCCGTCGAGCGCCACGGTTGAACCGACGAGAACGCCCGTGGAGAGAAGCTGACGACGACTCATTGAAGACATGATGAAAACCTTCGTACGCGTCGCCCACATCGGAACGCCGCCTCAAGGTTTTCGGTTCCATAGAAAGCTACGGTTCGCTAGGCGACACTCACGGCCGAGGGGCTCGGTCGAGTCCTCGCCATGCCGGTCGCTGGCGATATCCGGCCATGCCAACCGCAATGGCTAGGGCAGATGGGGAATCGCAGCCAGAAGTCCACGCGTGTACTCGGCTTGCGGCGAGACCAGAACCGTTTCGGTGTCGCCCTGCTCGACGATCTGCCCGGCGCGCATGACGATGACGCGATCGCACAAGAGCCGCACCACATTCAGGTCATGGGATACGAAGAGATAGCTCATCCCGAGCGAGTCCTTCAAATCCTGGAGCAGGTTAAGCACCACCGCCTGGACCGACACGTCCAGCGCGGCCGTCGGCTCGTCGAGAATAATGAGCTCGGGCTTGAGCGCGATGGCGCGGGCAATGCCGACGCGCGCCTTCTGGCCGCCGGATAACTGATGCGGAAAGCGGTCGAGCAGTTCGAGCGGCAAGCCGACCTGCGTGGCCAGTTCTTCACAGCGCTGACGCAGTGCACTGCGCCGGATGCCGCCGAGGCGCAACAGCGGATCGGCAATGGCGCGCGCGGCGGTGTAGCGCGGATTGAGGCTGTCGGTCGGGTCCTGGAATACCATCTGGATGCGCTTGCGCAACGGCAGCGTGGCGAATTGACGCGCCGGGATGGCGCCGATGTCGGTGCCGTCAAAGACGATACGGCCTTCGCTCTTGTCGAGCAGCCGCATCACCATCATCGAGGTTGTCGATTTGCCGCAGCCGGACTCGCCGACCAGGCCGACGCTCTCGCCGCGCGCAATCGAGAAGCTGATGCCGTCGACGGCGCGGAACACCGCGCTCTCCGGCAGCGGCGTCTTACGCAACCAAGAGCCGCCCTGCCCTTGGCGCGGATATTCCTTGATCAGGTTGTCAACGATGAGCAGCTCCTCGCCAGCCGCGCGCTTTGGCAAGGATGCGGTTGACGGCGCGATCTCGCCCTCCGGCAACAATTCGCGCAGCGAGTGGCCCGGGCGCGGCGTCGCCCGCATCAGCTTACGGGTATAGGGATGCTCAGGTGCCTTGAAGATCGCCGCGGACGCGGCCGTCTCCACCACCCGCCCCTTCTCCATGACCACGACCCGATCGCAATAGGCGGCGGCGAGGCCGAGATCATGGGTAATGAGAATGGTCGACATGCCGCGCTCGCGCGTGAGCTCGACCACGAGATCCATCACCGCCTTCTGCGTGGTGACGTCGAGACCGGTGGTCGGCTCATCGGCGATCAGCAATTGCGGCCTGCAGGCGAGCGCGAGCGCGATCACCACGCGCTGGCACATGCCACCGGAGAGTTCGAACGGATAGGCGTGATAGCGCTCCTTCGGTCGGACAATGCGAACCTGCTCCAACACCTCGATCGCCTTGGCGGTGACCGCCTCGCTGTCGACCTGCGCATGCTGCAACAGCACGTCCTCGATCTGCTTGCCGATCTTGCGGATCGGATTGAGCGCGGCGCGCGGGTTTTGGAAGATCATCGATATTTCGCGCCCGCGCAGATCGCGCATCTCGCTTTCCGGCGCGCCGCGCAGGTCGAGGCCCGAGAAAGAAACCGCGCCCTCGGCGATGCGGCCGGCGCGATCGAGGATGCGCATCACCGCGTAAGAGGTGACCGATTTGCCGGAGCCGGACTCGCCGACGATACCCACGGTCTCGCCCTTTGCGACGGCGAGATTCACGTGCTGCACGGCGCGCACGGTGCCGCGTCGCGTGGCAAACTCGACGGTAAGATCGCGCACCTCGAGCAGCGGCAGCGCGAAGCCGGCCTCTTCCGGCGGCGGGACGGGCGCGTTCATTTTCACGTCCTCCGTTGCGGATCGACCAGATCTCGCAAGCCGTCGCCGAGCAGGTTGAAGCAGAACACCGCGATCATCAGCGCCGCGCCGGGAAACAGCGCGATCCACCATTCGCCGGAAATAATGTTGGCGGCGCCCTCCGCCACCATGATCCCCCATTCCGGCGTCGGCGGCCGCACGCCGAGGCCGATAAAGGAGAGGCCCGCCGCGTTTAAGATGGCGTAGCCCATGGTGAGCGAGATCTGCACCATCATGATCGGCATGATGTTGGGCAAGATCTGCGTGAGCAGGATGCGGAACTCGCCGTTGCCGGAAAGGCGCGCCGCCTGCACGAAGCCGGCATCGCGCCGCACATTGGCTTCGGCGCGGGCGACGCGGGCGTAGAGCGGGAAGTTGATGATGGCGGTGGCGATGACGATGTTGGTCACCGTATTGCCGAGCGCCGCGACGATGCCCATCGCCAGCACGAACAGCGGAAAGGCCATGATGGTGTCGGCGACGCGGGAGACGATGCGGTCGGTCCAGCCGCCGAAATAACCGGCGGCAATACCGGCAAGCCCGCCCATGGCGAAGACCAACGCCACCGAGGTCACGGCGATGATAAAATCGAGCCGGGTCGCCACCACGACGCGACTGAAGATGTCGCGGCCAAGCTGGTCGGTACCGAACCAATGCGCCCAGCTCGGCGGCTGCAGCTTGGCGATGACGTCGCTTGCCAGCGGATCGTAGGGCACGACATAGGGGCCGATGAGCGCGGCGAGCGCGATCAAGACGAACAGGGCGAAGGAAACGCCGGTGACCGGATTTTCCGCCACGACATAGCGCGCGTGGCGGAATAATGAATTGCTTGGCGGGGCCGGCTTGGGCGCGGCGGCCGACACCGGCCCGGCGTCGAGAACGGTCGCGGTCTCGCTCATCCTTCCAACCTCACGCGCGGGTCGATGACGCCATAAAGGATGTCGATCACCAGATTGAGCACGACATAGAGGATCGCCATGGTGAGCACGAAGCCCTGCACCGGCGCGAAGTCGGAGGCGATCAGCGCCTCGACGGCGTAAGAGCCGATGCCGGGCCAGGCGAACACCTTCTCCACCAACACGTTGGCGCCGAGCAGGAAGGAGAACACCATGCCCAGCGTGGTGACGACCGGCAGCATGGCGTTGCGAAAGGCGTATGTGAGGATCACCGTGCGGTTGGAGAGACCGCTCGCGCGCGCGGTGCGCACGAAATCGGAAGCGAGCACGGCGAGCATGGAGGCGCGCGTCATGCGCGCGATCGGCGCCAGTGCGAAGATGGCGAGGGTCAAGGCCGGCAAGATCAACTGGCTCAAGGCGCCGCGGAAGGTCTCCAAATCGCCGGCCAGCAGGCTGTCGATCAGGTAAAAATGCGTGTAGCCCGGCGGCGCGGTGGAGAAGGCGTCGAGCCGGCCGATCGGCGCCGGCGCCCAGCCGAGCAGGAAGTAGAACACATAGACCAGCAGCAGGCCGGTGAAGAACACCGGCAGTGACACGCCGGCGGTGGCGACGACGCGGCAGGCATGGTCGATCCACGAGCCCTGGCGCACCGCCGCCAAGATGCCGAGCGGCACGGCGATGCCCATGGAGAGGATCAGGCCGAGCAGCGTCAATTCGGCGGAGGCCGGCAATCGGTTCCTGATCTCCGTCGCCACCGGCTGACCGGTCGAGAGCGAATTGCCGAAGTCACCATGCGCGATGTCGTCGACATAGCGCACGAACTGCTCGGGCAGCGGCCGGTCGAGGCCGAGTTGCTTGCGGATGTCGGCGATCGATTGCGGGGTTGCGGCGGGGCCGGCGAAATAGATCGCCGGATCGCCGGGCAGCACGCGGGTGAGCAGGAAGGTGACGATGACCACGCCGATGATGGTCGGGATCACCGTCAACATGCGCTTGCCGATCTTCGCCAGCATGGCTGTCAGCCCTCCCGGACGTCACGCCCGCGCAAGCGGGCATCCAGTCACCACCGAACGAACTCTCGCGTTTACGGGGTCCCCCGCTTTCGCGGGAGACGACGTCGTTCGATCACGCCTTCACGATCGAGCGGTAGTCGAGCTGGCGGTGGAACCAATAGGTGTAGCCGGAGATGTTCTTCTGCGCCGCCACGCTGAGGTAGGGCTGGAACAGCGGAATGCGCGGCACCTCGACATAGGCCTTGCTGATGAAACCCTCGACATTCTTGGCATAGGTTTCCTTGTCGCCGATCGCGGCGGCGGCGCGCGCGCCGTTGATCATCGCGTCCATGTCCTTGTTGACATAGCTCGGCGTGTTGAAGATCGCGTTCAGGCCGGAATAGCACCAGAAGAAGAAGTATTCCGGATAGTCGAGCCAGCCGGAGAAGAAGTTCACCATCAGCGGCATCTGCTTCTTGGCCATTTCGCTGCGCCAGTTGGAGCCCGGCACCTTGTTGATAGTGCTCTTGATGCCGATATGGCCGAGGCTTTCCTGCACCAGTTCGGCGATCGGCTGGCTGGTGACGGCGTCGCCGAGGTCGAGCGAGATGGTGGTGCTGATGTCGCCGACGCCGGCTTCCTTCATCAGCGCCCTGGCTTTTTCCAGGTTGGTCGCATAGCCGGTCGGCTGCGGCCAGGCGATGGAGCCGACCTGGTTCGACTTGCCGCCGAACAGCGGATTGGCGAGGCCGAACATCGCCGCGTCCATGATCTTCTGATAGGGCATGGCATAGGCCAGCGCCTGGCGGACCTTTTCGTTGTTGAACGGCGGCTTCACCACGTTCAATTCGACCGAATACATGCCATTGCTGATCGGCGTGGAGATGATGTTGACCTTGCCCTCCTTCTTCATCTCGGCGAAGTCCTTCGCCGGCAGATCGAAGGATATATCGGCGTCGCCGCGCTCCATCAGCGCGCGCCGGTTACCCGACGACGGGATGGTGCGCCAGATCACGCGCTTCAGTTCCGGCTTCTTGCCGCCGACCCAGCCGTCATAGCGCTCGTAGACGACCTCCACGCCCGGCTTCCAGCTCACCACCTTGTAGGCGCCGCTGCCGGCGGTGTTGGCCTTGGTGTAGTCGCGGCCCCAGGGGTCCTTCGGGCTCGCGTGCTTCTTGATCAGCTCCGAATTGTAGATGCCGGGCACGATCACCGCGAGATCGGGAATGGTGAGCCGGTCCTTCTTGATGAAGTCGACGCGGAAGGTGTGATCGTCGACGGCGACGAACTGTTCCTTCTTCATCAGCGAGCCGGCCTTCATCTGCACCGTGGGAAAGCCGCCCACGGAGATGGCGCGCTCGAACGACCATTTCACGTCCTTGGCGGTGACCGGCGTGCCGTCCTGGAATTTGGCGTTCGTCTTCAGCTTGAAGGTGACCGACATGTCGCCGACCTTCATGTCCTCGGCGAGCTCGGGCTCGAACTTGTCGCGGTCGTAGGAGAGCGAGCCGTCGGGCAGCGTCTTGGTGGCGTTCTTGATCAGCCGGTCGTAGCAATTCCACGACGCCTCATAGCCGGGGCGATTGGTGCCCAGGCCCTGGATGTCCAGATTGTTCGGCCCGTTCTCGGTGACCATGAGCAGCGTCTCTTTGCGCGAGGCCGCCGCCTTCGCCGACCACACGGCCGGCGCGGTGAACGCGCTGCCGGCGGCCAGGGCCACCGACGATTTGAGAAAATCCCGGCGCTTCATTCCACCACGCTTCATCGATACCTCCCGATCGCAAAAAGGATGTCGTGGTGGTACTTCCGCAAAGGTCGTGCCAATTGCCTCTCTAGACCCGCTTTCCCGTAGATAATTGATTCTACTAAATTATTTTTGGATGGCCTTGATGCCCATGTGCGTCCGCCACACGAATTGCATACAATACGATAAAAACGCCTAAATATTAGGCTAAGAAGATGGGCGCGGCGATATTGAGCAAATGTGGTCTTCTGGCATTTGTCATGACGTATGCCCCCGAAGCGAAGCAGACGGCCAATGAGAGGCCGCGTCGGGGACAACAGGCGGGCTTAGCGTCGAGACGCACCCCGTCAGTGCCAACCTATGCGGCTCGATCAAAGATGGGCGCGATGATTACCGAGAGGTGCGCCTGCAGCGCGCCAACCGTTTCGGGCCAAAGACCGAAATGGCCGCAAGCGATCCACGGAACGGCCACTCTGCAGCGGGCCCAGGCGCCCGTCATGCATTTGGCGGCGAAGCTCGTTTCGCTGCGCCAAAAAGCGGCTTGCCCGCACCGCTGATGGCCGCGCCTGCGCAATATTTTTCATGAGGCTTGTCTTGGCGGCTCCGGCCAGTGGCTTTCCATTCGTGTCGACAACTTTGCTCGCACAAGAAGGAGCGGCTAAGTCGTACCACCAGCGAACAATGTCACGACTAAGCGAGTACAAAGCGCTCCATGGACCGTCGCCCCATCAATACAAAAGAACTCCCACCGTATTCTCAGTCAAGAAGCCGTGCCGGCACTATTCAAATTACCTGCCTCACTTTTAAGATATTGTCGAAAAGTCGCCAACGAGCGCAATAAATCGAATGGACAACTTTGACACATTATTTGGCGTGTCAGAAAATTCGAATAGTTCAAAGCTTTCCAAAAAGTGGAGGAATTGGCAGTGGCGCAAATCGATAAGGCCGGCACGATCTTCGTCGGCAAAGGCGAAAAGCCCCAATATCTCACGCTCGCTTTGGCCAACCGCCACGGCCTGGTTGCCGGTGCGACCGGGACAGGAAAGACCGTGACCCTGCAAGTGTTGGCCGAGGGCTTCTCGCGCGCCGGCGTTCCGGTGTTCGCCGCTGACATCAAGGGCGACCTCGCCGGCATTGCCGCAGTGGGCGAAGCGAAGGACGCGTTCGTCAAGCGGGCAAAGCAAATCGATATCGACTACGAACCTGATGAATTCCCGGTGATTTTCTGGGATCTATTCGGCCAGCAGGGCCATCCCGTGCGCGCTACAATCTCCGAGATGGGCCCGCTGCTGCTGTCCCGACTGCTCGACCTCAATGATGTGCAGGAAGGCGTGTTGAATATCGCCTTCCGTGTCGCGGACGAGCGCGGATTGATGCTGCTCGACCTGAAAGACCTGCGCGCGATGATCGCCTTTATCGCGGACAATGCCAAGGAATTCAGTTCGGCCTACGGCAACATTTCAAGCTCGTCGGTCGGCGCCATCCAGCGTCAGTTGCTTGTGCTCGAAAATCAGAAAGCGGAAAATTTCTTTGGCGAGCCGGCCCTCGCGCTCAAGGACTTCATGCGCATTGATCGCGACGGGCGCGGCTTCATCAACGTCCTTGCCGCAGACAAGCTGATGGAAAATCCGCGGCTCTACGCAACCTTCTTGCTGTGGCTCTTATCGGAGCTGTTCGAGGATTTGCCCGAGGTGGGCGACCCCGAAAAGCCCAACCTGGTCTTCTTTTTTGACGAGGCGCATCTGTTGTTCGATGATGCGCCCAAAGCGCTGTTGGAAAAGATCGAACGGGTGGTGCGGCTTGTTCGCTCGAAGGGCGTCGGTGTCTACTTCGTCACCCAGAACCCGCTCGACGTGCCCAACGATGTGCTGGGACAACTCGGCAACCGCGTTCAGCATGCACTGCGTGCCTTCACCCCGCGCGACCAGCGCGCCGTAAAAGCGGCGGCTGATACCTTCCGCCCCAATCCGAAACTCGAAACGGCGAAGGTCATCATGGAGCTCGGCAAAGGCGAGGCGCTGTGTTCGTTCCTTGATGCCAAGGGCGCGCCCAGCATCGTGGAACGCGCACTCATTCGACCACCGACAGCGCGGCTCGGCACTATCACTCCCGGAGAGCGCGCGGCAGTGATCGCCAAAAGCCCACTCAAGGGGAAGTACGATACAGCAATCAATTCCGAATCCGCCTTCGAACAGTTGCAGCAGCGCGTGCAGAACCCGAACGCCCCCGGAGGCACGGCGCAGGGCGAGACCATCGACAGCGGCGGTATATTGGGCGGCCTCGGCGGCCTGCTCGGCGGCATCTTCGGCACCAGTCGGTCGCGCGGACAGCGCCTCAGCACGGGTCAATTGATTGCCCGTCAAGTCACGCGCTCGGTCACCAACCGCGTGGCCGGCAAACTTGCGGCCGACATCGGAAAGTCGATCGGTGGTTCGATGGGCGGCACCGTCGGCCGCGCCATCGTGCGCGGCGCGCTTGGTGGAATACTCCGCCGCTGAGAATTTTCAGGGCTCGGTCAGCGCGAAGTCCTTCACGCCCGAGAGGTTGTAGGTCGGCTCCTGCTCCGAATGCGTCAGATGGCGCACAGCGCCGGAGACATAGGCGCCGAGCTCCAGAATATTGACAGTACCGGTCTTCCACGGGTCGGCCGCGCCCAGCAGGCCCTGGTTAAGCGCGAAGCTGAACACGCCGTGGCCGAGCTCGGGCCGCTCCTGCGCCTCCGTCGGGCCGTCGGTCGCCGAGAACACGACAATGCTGGCATCGGCGGCGTCCTTAATCAGGCGCGAGCTGTAGGCGCCGGCCGAATGGCAGGTGTCGACGAACATGATGCGGCTGCCCTGCGCCTGCTGCAACGCCTGTTGCAGCACGGTCCAGCGCAGCACCGTCGAGGGCCGCCAGTATTTGCCGTATTTGCCCTGCCCGTAATCGGCGTCCTGCGGCATGAACAGATAATCGGGGCCGTCATTCACGCCATGGCCGGCGAGAAACAGGATCACGGTATCGCGCGGCCCGGCATCGCGGAACATCAAGAGCGCGTCCTCGATATTGGCCTTGGTCGGCGGCGTCGGCCCGCCGGTGACCAGCAGCTTGGAGATCACCTCGGTATGCAGTGGCGCCGCCTTCCCCGTCAGCGTCTTGAGGATGAGGCTCGCATCGGCGGCGGCGAAGTGCAGCGAGTTCTCCGGGCCCAGATTGGGATATTTGTCGACGCCGATGGCGAGCACGAAGAGCCGACCCTTCTTGTTGAGCACGCCATTGTGGTCGAGAAAGACGGTCAGGTTGCGCACGGTCTCGCCGACGGCATTGTGCGCGACGACCCGGATATGGTTGGCACCCTTTTCCAGCGGAATGTTGAGCGTGCGCATCTGCGGCTCGGGGACCGGCGGCAGATCGCGCAGGGCGCGCGGGGTCACCTGGCGCCCGTTCACCGTTACGTCGAAGCCGGTCACCGGATCGGAGGCGGCGGCGAGCTTGACCCTCACCGCCACCGGGCTCAGCACAGCGTGTGCCTGATTACCCGGATCGACGATGTTGAATTCCGGCGGCGTGTGGTTGACGAGATCGGCGAGCTTGAAGCCGGACAATCCGGCCTTGCGGATCGCGCGCCCGGCGTCGGCGAATTCGAACGCGTTCTTGATGATGTCTGGACGGTAGAGATGCTGCTTCAGCCGCGCCGCGGTGACGAATTCCGGCGTATGGGTCCAGCCCTTGTTGATCTGCCAGCCGATGTCGCGGTCGCCGCCGACGGAAGAGGCGTAATAGCCCTCCGGCGTCCACAGCACCCATTCGTGCGATTTGGCATTGACGAAGAGCGCCAGCACTTCCTGGCCGTCCGTCAGCCGGTGCCAGCGAATGGTGCCGTCGCCATAGGCGGCGATGACATATTTGCCGTTGCGCGTGACGTTCACGCCCCAGGTGACTTCCGGCACTTTCTGCAGCCAGAGCAGCTTGCCGGTCTTATCGTAGCAGCGCAGCGCCCACTCGGTACCAAGCACGAAGCGCTCGGCGCCGGGCGCGACCGCCATCGAGCGCGAGATCTCGTATTGCTTGAGCGGGATCGTCTTGCCGTCGAGCTTGGGGAACCGGTTATTGCGCCAGTCGGTCAGCTTGAAACCTTTGTCCTCTGGCGGGAAGAGGTCGGATGCGGCCTTGGGCGCGGCGGTCAGACGATTAGTCGCCAGATCGAACATCATCGGCGTCGCGCCGGCGTAGCCCAGCCCGTATCGAACGCGGCTGCCGTCCGCCGAAACGGTGAAGTTCGCGCCGCGCTTTTCGCGCATGTCGGGAATGGCGCTGTCGCGCCAGATCAGCTTTTTCCCGTCCGTCGAGATCAGACCGAAAGCCGGGTCCGCCGTTCCCAGCGCGATCGCGTTGCCGCAGGGCAGCATCTGCATGACCGAACTATCGGCCACCCGCACGTCGTGCGGCTTGCCGCGACCGCCCTCATCCCAGATGCGCACGGGGACGCCGCCCAAGGCGGTGGAATAAAAACGGCCGCCGGCAAAGAGCCGCTGCCCGTCGGAGGACCAGGCGACCGCATCGATATTGCGGTCGTTGACGCCGCGCGTGTCGGCGGCGAACAGGCGCTGCAGCGTCCTGGCGTCATAAACATCGATGGCGATCTTGTCATAGATGCCGACGGCAATCTTGCTGCCGTCCGGATGCACCGCCACGCTATAGGGCTCCTTGCCGCCCAGCGTTCGCACCGGCTGCGCGTTGCGTCTGAAGTCGCCGGGACCATAGCGGCGCAGGAAACCGTCGTCGGCAACGGTGAACAGCTGATCGTGCGCGTCGAAGGCGGCGCCGTAACTGTCGCGCCCGCCATAGTCGGTGTCCTTGCCGACTTGGCGCCATGTGGTGGTCTCCCAGACCCGCATGCCGGCGCCGCCGCCGAGCGTTGCGGCGAGGTAGCGGCCATCGGCTGAGAAGGTGAGATGGTCGACAACGCTGGTGAGCTTGCCGAGGCGGTGCGTGATCTTTCCGCTGGCGGCGTCGAAAATATAGACCGCGATATCCTTGGGAACGCTGGCGCCGACATCCCATCCGCCCGCGGCAACGACACGCCCGTCCGGTGAGATGGCGACGGAGAATATCTTGCCGTCGTCGCCGCGCCCGATCGGGACCCGCATCACGCGCAGCTCTTTCGGTACGCCACGGCCGCTTGGCGGCAGCGCCCACAGCCGCACGCTCTTGTCCTCGGAGCCGGTCACCATGAGGCGGCAGGCGGCATCGATGCCGATGCGGCGGACGCTGCCGGTGTGCATGCCGGTTTCGATGCGCAAAATAGGCTCCGCCGGCGGCTGAGTGTCGGCCCGCGCTAAGCCGGCCGATGCCGTCAGCAACAGCACAATCAGTGCGAAGCAGCGCCCGAGCATCCGCGTCAAGCCGCCTCCCCGCGGCAACCGCGCACCCCGAATATCACAGCGAAAATGCAACCCGCGCGCAAGGCAAAAGCGTGTGCAGAGGCAGGCCCTTGCCGCGCTTGAAGAATCCGGCGGACCGGGCGGCGCGCGACCGTTTCGCGGCGGGGGGACCGGACAAATTTGGCCGCCGGCCGGCCGAAAATGAGGGGAGCGCCCGTAGGCACGTATCTCCGGCGATACCTGTCCACGAGCGCTCTCGCTGGCGCCGCAATCAAGCTCCGAAGCTCCTCAACCCCGAGCCCGTTCACGACGCTCATGAAGCTGAGCGCAACTCGGCCGCGGCGTCATTGACCTGGGTCAACGGCAGCCGACGCGCGCGCTTGACCTGCCGCATTGACGATCGCGGCGAACGATCGAGAATAACGCACACGCGAGGGAGGCGACCATGACCCGAGCTTGTCTCATCGGCAGTATCGTCTTTGCACTGATGCTGGCCTTGCCGGCTCAAGCCAAGAACGAGGTGCCGAGCGCGCTGCTGCAGGAGACCTTGATCAAGACTTCGCTGCTCACGCTCAATGACGCCAATATTACCGGCAATTACGTGGTGCTACACGCCAAGCTCGCCAAGCCGTTCCGCGAGCAGTTCAGCCCGGACCGTCTCAAGCAGGTGTTCAAGACCTTCGCCGACCAACGTGCCGACTGGGGCATCATCGTCGCCAAGACGCCGATCGCCACGGCCGAACCGAAGGTCGACAGCCGCGGCGTTCTGGTGCTGCGCGGCTATTTCGATACCAAGCCGAGCCGCCTGTTCTACGCGCTCGATTTCCTGCCTTCGGAGGGCGAGTGGAAGCCGATCAAGCTGAACATCAATGCGAAGCCGGTGGATGAAAAGTAAGTCCATGCGCCAGACCGGAGGCCGGTCATGTCCAACGCCCCGCAGAGCGAAACGCAGAAACCCGTGGCGACCTGGCGCAAGGTGGTCGCCGCCCTGCTCGACTTCTTCTTTATCCTGGTGATCGCCGGCTATGCCATCGGCTATGCGACCGGCGACCTCACCGATGAAGGTTTCGATCTCAAGGGCGGACCGGCCTTCCTGCTCTTCGCCGTTATTATCCTCTATTTCGCGATCTTCTCGCGTTTCCTCGGCGGCACCATCTGGCAGCGTCTCCTGGGCGTGCGGTAAGGCCACTCACGCCAGTCACATCGAGTTCAAGAAAACAGGCCGGGCGTAACCTAAAGGACGCTCGCTGATGTCCCGAATGCATCGAACGGCGCCAATAAATCCCCGATCCCGACTTGGACTAGCCAATAAAGTACGATACAACTTTTCCGTTAGTCGGGAGGATCTCGTGAACGCTTATTTTGAATTCACCCAAGAGGCGCCGTCCGGTGAGTCGAAACATTTCGTATTCAAATTGACGGACGAAAACAAAGTTAGCGAAGCGCGCGGCATCTTGCGCGGCGAAAGCACAAAGGTCCACGTTGAGGGAACGATCGTACCAGAGCGCGCACCGTATAATCCGGATTGGTCGTTCCATCTTAAACCTGAGAGCATCGGATTTTTTGAGATGCAAATTGAGGTGTGCGATGCGAACGTCACCTACGTCGAAAAACACCTCGACGAGGTTGGCGGGAGCACGCTGCCCCGATCCTTTTGGTGCCCATGGTCTTCAAAGTTGGCCAGAGAGGTCACTGCATCGATCGATCCGACGACCGAAAGGCCTCGCTAGGAAATTTGGCGACGCCGGGCGCGAGCCGCCAGATCAATCGCTCGCGAGAATGACGTTCTTCACCATCGGATAGATCTGGTTCTGCCAAACGCGGCCGCTGAACACGCCGTAATGGCCGACGCCGGCCTGCATGTGGTGGCGCTTGCGATAGGGGCGCAAGGACGTGCACAAATCATGCGCGGCAAGCGTCTGTCCGACGGCGCAGATGTCGTCCTTCTCGCCCTCCACCGTGAACAGCATGGTGCGGCGGATCGCGGCCGGGTCCACCTTGGTGTTGCGATAGGTCAGTTGGCCGCGCGGCAGCGCGTAGTCCTGGAACACCAGCTTCACCGTTTCCAGATAGAAATCGGCGGTGAGATCGAGCACGGCGAAATATTCGTCGTAGAAGGCCTTGGTCTGCGCCGCCTTCTCGTTCTCGCCCTGGGCAAGCGCAGCGTAGAGCTCGCGATGCGCCTTCAAATGACGGTCGATGTTCATGCTCATGAAGGCGGCGAGTTGCACGAAGCCGGGATAGACGCGGCGGCCGCCGCCCGGATAGCGCATGGGCACGCGCCCGATCAGGTTATTCTCAAACCAGGCGATCGGCTTGGAGGTGGCGAGCGCGTTCACCTTGGTCGGGTTGACGCGGCAGTCGATGGGCCCCGCCATCAGCGTCATCGAGCGCGGCTGCGCCGGATTGCCGCTCTGCGCCATCACCGCGGCGGCGACCAGCGCGGCAACGCAGGGCTGGCACACCGCCATCATATGCGCGCCCGGCCCTATCGCTTCAAGAAAGCGCATGATATGGGCGATGTAGTCGTCGAAGCCGAAGCCGCCGGCATCGGCGTCGACATCGCGGGCATTGTGCCAGTCGGTGATGAAGACGTCGTGCTCGGCGAGCATCGTGCGCACGGTGGCGCGCAACAGCGTGGCGAAATGGCCGGAGAGCGGCGCGATCAAGAGCACGCGCGGCTGCGCCTCGACAATATCTTTCTTGAAATGCAGGAGCGTGCCGAAGGGCGTGACATCGGCCGCCTCCTCGGTCACCGCGACCTCGCGGTTGCCGACGGTGACGCTGTCGATGCCGAAGGGCGGCCGCGCATGGGTGAGCCCGGCGCGCGCGATCAGCTCATAGGCCGCGGTCAAATTGCCTAAGACCGACGGCCGCGCCGCGCCGTTGAGCCGCTCGCCCAGCATCGCCGCCGCCTGCCCGGCAAGCGCGCGCACTGGACCCATCAGGTCGGCATGCGCCTGATACGCCTGATAAAGCATTCAATCCCCGGCGGCCCCGGCAGACCGCGCCTGAACGCTAGAGCATTTCATGCTGCACTGCGAGATAAAATTACAGGCGGCGGGGCGGAAGGGCTGCCTTGGGGAAAGGCAGAGGGTCGTTTTTTGCACTACGGGAAACTATTGAACCGGCATAGCTTTCGTCTAAGCTAGCGGCGCCGGGCCGTGACAAGAAGGGATAACTCCGTCCCATGGCCACTCAGGCTACGCTCACTATCGCCAGCCGCAATTACGGCTCCTGGTCGTTGCGCGGTTGGCTGCTGTGCAAGATGGCCGGGCTCGACTTCGTCGAACAGCTCGTCGCCAGCGACGATCCCTCGACGCGGGCCGAACTGCTGCTGCTATCGCCCTCGTTCCTGGTGCCCTGCCTCACCCATAATGGCATCAAGGTCTGGGATACGCTGGCCATCGGCCAATACCTCAACGAAATCTTGCCCGACGCCGGCCTGTTGCCGGCGACGCTCGCCATGCGCGCGCACTGCCGTTCGATCTGCGGCGAGATGCATGCCGGATTCTCCAACCTGCGCTCGGCATTGCCGATGAACCTGAAGGCGCATCATCCCGGCTTCAAGGTCTGGGCCGGCGCGCAGGCCGACATCGACCGCATCGTCTTCATCTGGCGCGAATGCCTCGACGCCCATGGCGGCATGTTCCTGTTCGGCGACCGGCCCTGTATGGCCGACGCCATGTTCGCGCCGGTGGTGACGCGTTTCCTCACCTATGACGTCAAGCTGGAATCGGATTGCGCCGGCTACTGCAAGGCGGTGATGGACATGCCGCATATGCAGGAGTGGATCGAGGCGGCGAAGGCCGAGCCCGACGAGGTGGTCGAACTCGACGTCGAGTTTTGATCACAGCCCGGCGATGACTTGGCCGCCGACGGCGCTCAGCAGCACCACCAGCCAGGGCGGCAGCTTCCACATGGAGAGCAGCAGAAATCCGGCCATCGCCAGCGCGAAGTCGCCGGGCCCGAGAATGGCTGAGGTCCACACCGGCCGGTAGAGCGCGGCCAGCAGGAGCCCGACCACCGCCGCATTGACGCCGCGCAGCGCCGCTTGCGCCAGCGGCAGCCGGCGCAATTGATCCCAGAAGGGCAAGGTGCCGGCGACCAGGAAGAACGAGGGCAGGAAGATGGCGATGAGGCAGATGACGGCGCCGAGGAAGCCGTTCGGCGGCACATTCATCACCGCACCGAGGTAGGCGGCGAAGGTGAACAGCGGTCCCGGCACCGCCTGCGCCGCGCCATAGCCGGCGAGGAAGGCATCGTTGCTCACCCAGCCGGGCGGCACCACCGAGGCCTGCAACAGCGGCAGCACCACATGGCCGCCGCCGAACACCAGCGAACCGGCGCGATAGAAGGCATCGGCGAGCTTGAGCGCCTGGTTCGGCTGCACGGTGGCGGCGAGCGGCAGGCCGATCAACAGGACGAAGAACACGATGAGCAGGATGGCGCCGGTCCAGCGGCCGATCGCGATGGGCAAATGGGCATGATCGTCATTCCGGGCGCCGGTGAAGAAGACGAGGCCGATGATGCCGCCGACCAGGATAGCGGCGATCTGGCCTAAGGCGGAGGGAATGGCGAGCACGATGGCGGCCGCCGCCACGGCGAGCGTCGCGCGGGCGCGGTCAGGCGCGAGCGAGCGCATCATGGTCAGCACCGCCTGCGCCACCACCGCCACCGCCACCACCTGCAAGCCATGCAGCCAGCCGCTGGCGAGCGCGCCGCCGACCGCGTCGACGCCATAGGCAAACAGCACCAGCGCCAGCGCCGAGGGCAACGTGAAGCCGAGCCACGACACCACCATGCCGGCGAAGCCGGCGCGGATCAGCCCCACCGCCATGTTGATCTGGCTGCTCGCCGGCCCGGGCAGGAACTGGCAGAGCGCCACCAGGTCGGCATAGGTCTTCTCGTCGAGCCAGCGCCGCCGCACCACATATTCTTCGTGGTAATAGCCGAGATGGGCGATCGGCCCGCCGAACGAGGTGAGCCCCAGCCGCAGCGCGACCGCCAGCACCTCCCGCCAATGGCCGCGCGTGCTCGTTGCCTGAGCCATGGCGCGGCTCCCGCTCAGCGCCGCAGCCAGTCGGCGATGCGTTTCACCGCCTCATGCATCTCATCGGCCGAGCCGGCGTAACAGAAGCGCAGGAAATTGTGACCGTTGACCGGATCGAAATCGATGCCGGGCGTCGCCGCCACGCCGGCTTCGGCGAGCATGCGCTTGGCGAAGGCAAGACTGTCGTCGGAGAAGCGCGAGATGTCGGCGTAGAGATAGAAGGCGCCGTCGACGGGCAGAAACTTGTCGAGCCCGGCCTTGGGCAGGCCCTCGACGAGAATGCGGCGGTTCTCCTCATAGCCGTGCTTGACCGCTTCCATCTCGTCGCGCCCGTCGAAGGCCGCCTCCGCGGCAATCTGCGCCAGCGTCGGCACCGAAATGGCGAGATTACCCTGCAAGCGGTCGATGGTGCGCATGAGCGGCTCCGGCACCACCATCCAGCCGATGCGCCAGCCGGTCATGCAGAAATATTTGGAGAAGGAATTGATCACCAGCGCGCGCGGAGAGAACTTTGCCGCGGTCTCGGCGGCAAAGGCATAGTCGAGCCCGTGATAGATTTCGTCGGAGATGACGCGGATGCCTTCGGCTTCGGCGACGGCGATCAATTCGCGCAAGGCCTCCGCGCGCATCATGGTGCCGGTCGGATTGGCCGGGCTTGCCACCAGCAGGCCGGCGAGCGGCTTGTGCCGGTGCGCGGCAGTGACCGCCTCGGGCGTCAGCGCCCAGCGCGTGTCGGCGGTGGTCTCGATCAGCACCGGCTCGCAGCCGAGCGCGGTGAGGATATGGCGGTAAGGCGGATAGCCTGGATTGGCCAGCGCCACCCGGTCGCCGGGCTCGAACAGCGACAGGAACGCCAGGATGAAGCCGCCGGAGGAGCCGGTGGTCACCGCCACGCGCGCCGGGTCGAGATCGAGGCCATAAATTTCGCGATAATGGCGGGCGATGCGCGCCCTGAGCGCGGGGATGCCGAGCGTCTCGGTATAGCCGATACGCCCCTGCGCGAGCGCGGCCGCCGCGGCGCGAATCGCCGGCCGCGGCGCCGGAGCCGCCGGCTGGCCCACCTCCAGGTGTACCACGCTGCGGCCTTGCGCCTCAGCCGCGGCCGCCGCCGCCATCACGTCCATGACGATGAAGGGCGGCACATCGCTGCGTTTCGACGGCATCAGCCAGTTTTTCGCCGCGTCAAGCATAGCCGTCGATCCGGTTCCCGCCCCGCTGTTGCCGCATTCCCCGGCTTGCTTGCGCCGCATGCGCGTCCGGCATGACGTGCGTGACCGGGGGCGCGTTGACCGCCCGATGGCGCGTCACATAAGTTCAGCCCATCCGGTGGCATAGATCGGCATGACCGAGAACGGGACACCTATCAGGGCGCGGCGCCCGGCGCCAGCCGCTCGCGCGACCGCGCTGATCACCGCCGCGGCCATCGCGCTCGCCGGCCTGCCGCCGGCGCGCGCGCAGGAGCGTTCCTCGCGCGGCCTGCCGGTGATCCGCGACACCGAGATCGAGCAGTTGATGCGCGACTACGCCACGCCGATCCTCAAGGCGGCCGGCCTCGCCAAGCAGCACATCAAAGTGGTGATCCTCAACGACCGCACCTTCAACGCCTTCGTCATGGACGGCCGCCATATCTTCATCAATGCCGGCGCGCTGTTCCAGGCCAAGACGCCGAACGAGGTGATCGGCGTGTTCGCGCACGAGACCGGGCATCTGGCCGGCGGTCACCTGATGCGCATGCGCGAAAAGCTCGCCGAGGCGCAGACCCAGTCGATCATCGCCCTGCTGCTCGGCATCGGCGCGGCCGTCGCCGGCGCGCGTTCGGGCAGCGGCGCCAATATCGGCGCGGCGGCGATCATGGCGCCACAATCGGCGATCATGAACTCGATGCTCGCCTATCAGCGCACCCAGGAAGACCAGGCCGACCACGCCGCGGTGAAGTTCCTGAACGCCACGCACCAGTCGGCCAAGGGCATGGTCGATCTGTTCAAGCGGCTGAGCAACGAGATGCTGTTCAGCTCGCGCTCCATCGATCCCTATCTGCAATCGCATCCGATGCCGCCCGACCGCGTCGCCGCGCTGGAGGCGATCGCCAAGGCGAGCCCCTATTGGAACGTCAAGGACCCGCCGGCCTTGCAAATGCGCCACGACCTGATGCGGGCAAAACTCTCCGGCTTCCTGGAGAGCCCGAGCACCGTGCTGCGCCGCTATCCGCCGTCCAATATGAGCCTGCCGGCGCGCTATGCCCGCGCCATCTCCACCTACCGTCACGGCGATCTGCGCAATGCGCTGGCCGAGATCGACGGGCTGATCAAGAGCGAGCCGACCAATCCCTATTTCCACGAGCTCAAGGGCCAGGCGCTGCTCGAGGGCGGCCGGCCCGCCGAGGCGATCCCGTCCTTGCGCCGGGCGGTTCAGCTTTCGCACGACGCGCCGCTGATCGAGGTCATGCTCGCGCAATGCCTGGTGGCGGTGAACCGCGGCCAATATGCCCGGGAGGCGATTAGTCTGCTACGCTCCGCGCTAGAGCGCGATCCCGAGGCGCCCGGCGGCTATGACCAGCTCGCCATGGCCTATGGCCGCACCGGCGATCTCGCGCACGCCGATCTCGCTTCCGCCCGCGCCGCCTATTCCCGCGGCGACATGGACTCCGCCCACATGCTCGCGGCCCGCGCCAAGACGCGCTTCCCGGTCGGCTCGCCGGCCTGGGTACAGGCTGACGACATCGTCAACCTCAAGACAAACGCAAAGAAGCTTCAGTGATCATCACCGCAAGGATAAAGCCCATGTTCTCAGCCCCGCGCCTCTTCATTGCCGCGTGCGCCGCGTTACTTGCCTTTGCCGCGGCGCCGGTCGCGCGCGCGGCCGAGTTCACGCCAGCGCAGAAATCCGCCGTCGAAAATATCGTCCATGACTATCTGGTGCAGCATCCGGAGGTGCTGCAGGAGGCGATGCGCGAGCTCGAGAAGCGGCAGACCGCCGCGGCGGCCGCCCAGCACAAAGCGGCGGTCAAGGCGCATGCCAAGCTCCTGTTCGACTCGCCCGACCAGGTCACGCTCGGCAATCCGAACGGCAACGTCACCTTCGTCGAGTTCTTCGATTACAACTGCGCCTACTGCAAGCGTGCCATGACCGACATGCTGACGCTGATGAAGACCGATCCGAACCTGAAGGTCGTACTCAAGGAATTCCCGGTGCTCGGCCCGGGCTCGGTGGAGGCGGCGCGCGTGGCGGTGGCCGTGCGCATGCAGGCGCCGAAGCGATACCTCGAGTTCCACCAGAAGCTCTTGGGCGGCCGCGGCCACGCCGACGAGGCGCGCGCGCTCGCCGTCGCCAAGGAGATGGGCCTCGACGTGGACCGGCTGAAGAAGGACATGAAGTCGCCCGAGGTGGAGAAGTCGCTGAAGCAGGATTTCGGCCTTGCCGAGGCGCTCGGCCTCAACGGCACGCCGAGCTACGTGATCGGCGACGACGTGATCGTCGGCGCGGTCGGCTTCGACGCGCTGAAGGAGCAGATCAACACCGCCCGCTGCGGCAAGGCGAGCTGCTAGTCGGCACGTCACCGCTGCAGCAAAACGCTTCCATGCTCGGACGACCGTGCAACGCGGTCTCCGAGCAATCACTTTCTTTCTGCTATGGACAACGGCTCAATCAAGAACGAGCGTGACTATCGCCGAGCGCTCAAGGAAATCGAGACGCTCATGACGGCCGGGTGCGATACGCCCGAGGGCGGTCGTTTGGATGTTCTTGTCGCTTTGGACGAGGCCTGGGAGCGCAAGTACCGTCCACTCTACTCGCGTTAATCTGAAATCTTTGCAATCCATACGCCGTGCGGATACCAGCCGCGGACCTCGGAGCCTGACAAGACGCCAAGGTAGATGACGCTGCCCCGATTGTCCGGGTTGGGCCGCATGACCATCACGCGGTTGCCGGACCGGACGATCGACAGCGTGCCGCCGCCGCATAGCGCGTTGACGCAGCCCTTGACCGAAAAGACGTTGCTGCCGGGGCGCCGGGTCCAACGGCTCGGCCCATTGGCATCCTCGATCGACCAGACGCGTCCCGGCGGATCGGGCGTCCAGGCGGGTGAGGCCGTGGCGCTCGGCCAGTCCATGTTGGGCGCGAGAAAGGCGTTCATCGCCATCGCCGGCCGGCAGGCGCCGGGGCGCCGCATGACGCAGACATCCTGCGAATCGGGCACCGCGAAACAGTGCGTGACCTGGAATCGACCGCTGAAATCCGCAACCGAGGCGCGCTTGAGCACGACGGCATTGAAGCTCGCATCATCGGTGAGCTTGAGCCGCGGCACGTCGCGGTGGTCGAACGCATAGAACGGGACGTGGCGGTGCAGATAGGCGTAGCCGCCGGTCTCGAACCAGCGATTATCGTAGAACAGGACGCCGCAGAGCGCGGGCGCCTTGGCCAGCGCGAAGGAGGCTTCGATCAGCCCGCGCCGCTTGAACCAGTTGTGCGCGAAGGGCGAGGCAAAGCCGAGCACCGCAGAGACCGCCACCCAGGCGAGCGCCGCGGCGGCCGCCAGCACGCGATAGGACGGCCGCGGCAGGCGCGCGCGCGCCTTTCGCAGGAGATCGGCCGAACCCATGGCGGCGACAATGATGAGGCAGGCGAAGGCCGGATAGACGAAGCGGTATTCCTTGTGCGGGATCGCCGAATGCACGGCGATGATGGCGATGGCGGTCAGGATCCACACCGCCGAGCCGCGCGCGCGCACGGCGATCAGCAGCCATAACAGCGGAAAGGCGAAGCGCCACTGCTCCAAGAGCCAGCGCGCATAGGCGCCGACGGGGGCGGTGCCGAAGCGCGAGGCGACGTTCTCGACCAGATTGACCTGGACCGCGGCGAAATAAGAATGGAAGAATCCGCCCCACACCGCCCAGTCGGCGAGCGCAAAGACCGCGACCGGCACGAGGCCGCCCAGCGCCATCGGCAGCCAGCGCTGGCGTATTTGCAGCCGCCCGACCCATAACGCGACGATGAACAGCCCCGGCGCGAGCTGCACCCGCAGCATCAGGCAGAGGCCGAGGCTGAAGCCGATGGCGACGAGCCAGCGCGGCGTGAACGCCCCGCCCGGCACCGAGGCGAGCGACAACACCACCAGCAGCACCGTAGTGGCGACCGCGCCGGTGAGCGGCCGGTCGGCGAAATAGACGATCTCGAACCAGGTCGCCGCCACCAGGGCGCCGATCAGCGCATGCGTCATGCTGGTGCGGCGGCCCATCCGATAAACCGCGGCGACGGCGGCAAGCGAGGAGAGCGCGAGCAGCAGGCGGGCGACCAGCAGATAGCCCTGCGGCCCGCCGACCACGGGCGCGGCAAGCTTGAACACCGCGGCGAAGATCAGCGGCAGCACCGGCGAGCGAATGCCGACCACGAACTCCCAGGGCACGATGCCGTAGCCGAAGGCCCAGCGGTGCGCCTGCTCGAAGATCTGAAAATCCTCGTCCGGGTGGTGGATGCTGGGAAAGGCCAGGATCGCCGCCACGCGCAGCACCAGGGCACCGGCCAAGATGCCCCACAGCGTCCAGTCGGGCGCGTCGGCACGTGGCGCGACGTCGTCGCCGGATGCGGGCGGGGCTTCATCGGATTGCATCAACCGCTCCGGCGCAGGGGCGGGCTGCGCGGACTCCGCAGCCGGGGTCTGTGGCCCGGGAACTAAATACCCGGCGGCGACTTGATCGCAATTCGGGCCCGGGGCGCAAAGCCGCCATGCCGTTCGGCCGCATGGCAAAAACCCGTGCCGCTCGCTAAAGACGAACGGGCGGCCGCCTCCCGGCGCACCGCCTGCGGGAACCGGCAGCACGCCGGGCGACGGACAAACGCGCGCATGTATTCCTTCGGCATGGAAGAGGAATACTTCGTGTTCGACGCGGGCACGCGCCGCGCTTTGCAGCATTTCGACAGGCGTTTCCTGGTGACGGCGCGCAAGGCGCTCGGCGACCGCGTCGCCACCGAGATGCTGCAGTCGCAGATCGAGGTGTTCACGCCGCCCTGCCAATGCGCGGCCGAGGCGCGCGCGCATCTTGCGTGCTATCGCCGCGCGCTCACCGAGGCCGCGGCCGAGCGCAAGCTCGGCATCGCCGCTATGGGCAGCTTTCCCCTCGCCTTCTGGCCGGCGCAGACGGTGACGCCGAAGGCGCGCTACGGCCCGATCATGGACGACCTGCAGATGATCGGCTTCCGCAACATGCTGTGCGGCATGCACGTGCATGTGGAAGTGCCGGACGTCGATACCCGCATCAACCTGATCATGCGGCTGACGCCCTATCTGCCGCTCCTGCTCGCGCTCTCCACCTCCTCGCCGTTCTGGCAGGGCCATCTCACCGGCCTCTGCGGCTATCGGCTCGCCGCCTATGACGAGTTGCCGCGCACCGGCCTGCCGGAGCTGTTCCGCACCAACGAGGACTATTGCGAATACGTGCAGGCGCTGACCGGCGCCAAGATCATCCCCGACGCCAGCCATATCTGGTGGGCGCTGCGGCCGTCGCTGAAATTTCCCACGCTGGAGCTGCGCGTCGCCGACAGTTGCACGCGGCTCGACGACGCGGTGGCCATCGCCACGCTGTTCCGCTGCCTGGTGCGCGCGCTCGACCGCAATCGCGGCATCAATGCCGGCCTCGACCGGGTCGGCCGCGCCATCAGCAAGGAGAACAAGTGGCGCGCGCAGCGCTACGGCATCAGCGCGACCTTCGTCGACGCCTTCTCGCGCCAGCCCATGAACGCCACATCCTGGCTCGGGCAGGTGCGCGCCTTCATCGCCGAGGAGGTCGCCGCCTTCGGCTGCGCCGGCGAGATCGCCCATCTCGACACCATCCTGGCGGAGGGCACCAGCGCCGACCGGCAGATCGACATTTTCACCCGCGCCCGCGCCGCCGGCGAAAGACGGTTAACGGCGCAGAAACACGTGATCGACTGGGCGGCGGCGCAGACCCGGGCGGTATGAATGTGGCGGGCTTCCCCTTCCCGGCCCGGCCACCTATAAAGCGCCCAGTTTTGCGCGCATCGACTCGTCACGCCGCGCCGCCGGAACCCGATGACCCAGACGCTCTACGTCCTCAACGGCCCCAATATGAACCTGCTCGGCACGCGCGAGCCGGAGAAATACGGCCGCGCCACGCTCGCCGATGTCGAGCAGCTCTGCCGCGAGACGGGCAAGCGTTTCGGCCTCGACATCGTGTTCCGCCAGTCCAATCACGAGGGCGAGCTGGTCGACTGGATCCAGGAGGCGCAGGCCAAGGGCGCCGCCGGCCTCGTCATCAATCCGGCCGGCTACACCACCACCTCGATCGCCATCCTCGACGCGCTGCTGGCGCTCAGCCTGCCGGTGGTCGAGGTGCACATCACCAACATCCACGCGCGCGAAAGCTTCCGGCAGGACTCCTATGTATCGAAGGCGGCGAAGGCGGTGATCGCCGGCTTCGGCATCGACGGCTATGCGCTGGCGGTGATCGGGCTCGCCCATCTTGCCGGCGCGCAAGAGCAACGCGGAAGCGGAAAGGCGTAATGGCACAATCGCCGAAATCACCCGTCGTCGATCGCGAGCTGATCCAGGAGCTGACCAAGCTTCTGGATGAGACCGGGCTCACCGAGATCGAGATCGAGCAGGACGGCACCCGCGTACGCGTCGCGCGCGCGGCGGCGACGGTGGTTGCCGCGCCGGCGGTGGCGGCGCCGGTGCGCGCGCCGGTCGGCGGCGAGCCGCTGGCGCAGATGAGCGACGGCGGGCCGTTGCCGGTCGATGCCGCCAAGCATCCCGGCCTCGTCGCCTCGCCCATGGTCGGCACCGCCTACGCCGCGCCGGAGCCGGGTGCCAAACCCTTCGTCGAGGTCGGCAGCCGGGTGAAGGTCGGCGACACGCTGCTGATCATCGAAGCGATGAAGACCATGAACCAGATCCCGGCGCCGCGCGCCGGCACCGTGATCCAGATCCTGTTCGAGGACGGCCAGCCGGTGGAGTTCGGCGAGCCGCTGCTGATCATCGAGTAACTCTCCTTCTGTCGTCCCCGCGCAGGCGGGGACCCAGTAACCCCTGACGATCCGAATGCGCAAACAAGAACCCACACGGATTACTGGATGCCCCGCTTGCGCGGGGCATGACACCCGCGATGTTCGATAAGATCCTCATCGCCAACCGCGGCGAGATCGCCCTGCGCGTGTTGCGCGCCTGCAAGGAGCTCGGCATTCCGACCGTCGCGGTGCATTCCACCGCCGACGCCGACGCCATGCATGTGCGCTTCGCCGACGAAAGCGTGTGCATCGGCCCGCCGGCGGCGAAGGACAGCTATCTCAACATCCCGGCGATTCTCGCCGCCTGCGAGATCACCGGCGCCGACGCCGTGCATCCCGGCTACGGCTTCCTCTCCGAGAACGCCCGCTTTGCCGAGATCCTCGCCGATCACAACATCGATTTCATCGGCCCCAAGCCCGAACACATCCGCCTGATGGGCGACAAGATCGAGGCCAAGCGCACCGCCAAGCGGCTCGGCATTCCGGTGGTGCCGGGGTCCGACGGCGGCGTCGGCTCCGACGCCGAGGCGGGCAAGATCGCGGAAGCCATCGGCTTTCCGGTGCTGATCAAGGCATCAGCCGGCGGCGGCGGGCGCGGCATGAAGGTCGCGCGCACGGCCGCCGATCTGTCGACGGCCCTGGCGACCGCGCGCAGCGAGGCCAAGGCCGCCTTCGGCGACGACGCCGTCTATATCGAGAAGTACCTGGAGAAGCCGCGCCACATCGAAATCCAGGTGCTGGGCGACGGCAAGGGCAAGGCCATTCATCTCGGCGAGCGCGACTGCTCGCTGCAGCGCCGCCATCAGAAGGTGCTGGAGGAAAGCCCCTCGCCCGCGCTCAACGCCACAGCGCGCGAGCAGATCGGCGAGACCGTGGCCAAGGCGATGCGCGATATCGGCTATCTCGGCGTCGGCACCGTCGAGTTCCTCTACGAGGACGGCCAGTTCTATTTCATCGAGATGAACACGCGCATCCAGGTCGAGCACCCGGTGACCGAAATGATCACCGACATCGACCTCATCTTCGAACAGATCAGGGTGGCGACCGGCGCCGAGCTCGCGCTCAAGCAGAGCGACATCACCTTCCGCGGCCACGCCATCGAGTGCCGCATCAATGCCGAGAACCCGGTCAGCTTCCGTCCCTCGCCCGGCAAGATCCTGCACTACCACCCGCCCGGCGGGCTCGGCGTGCGCATCGATAGTGCGGTCTACGAGGGCTACACCATCCCGCCCTATTACGATTCGCTGGTCGGCAAGCTGATCGTGCACGGCAAGACGCGGCAGGAATGTCTCATGCGCTTGAAGCGCGCGCTCGACGAGGTGGTGGTCGACGGCATCGAAACCACGCTGCCGCTGTTCCGCGCGCTGGTGGCCGAGGCCGACATCATCGACGGCAATTACCACATCCACTGGCTCGAGCAGTTTCTCTCGCGCGGCGGCATGGACGAATAGGCAGCCGCAGCAGCAGCGACGCAATTGCGCCGCGCCGACATCAAACTCTCACGCCGCGCTGGTCCGGCTTTCGGGCCAAGCCGCGACGATCAAAATCTGCGCGCAACGATCGCATGAATAATAGGTGACAGGCGCACTATGGTAGCGCGGCTCGACGTGGACCAGTATCTTGAGGTGACCGGCGCAAATTTCGCACCTGCGGCCGGACGTCGCGTTGAGCGCCAATACCGCCGAACGTCGGTTCCGATGCATCAGCGGACCTCCCGCACCATCTCCCGTCGTTCGAAAGTGAAAAAAACCCCGGAGTGGTTGGCCGGGGGCTCTGGACGCCCAGATGCCACGACTGGGAGGATAAAATCGGCATCTGAACATGCGCCAGAAAAAGACCGTGCAACGGCGCGGATTGCGGCTCCGCCGCGATGTATTTCCGGGCAAAGCCTCCGGTTCGACCTCCGCCAGCCCCCGCTGTCACGTGCAATGAAAATATATGCGCCGTTTATTCTTGCGTCTGTCCAGAATTGAACACGGTGCCGATTCGCGTGTGTGCAAAATTGAACACGGCGACACGTGGCAGGTGGTCAATTTTGGCCACCGCCGAATTCGATCGACACGATGGGAAGCGCCGCTCGTCGCGCAACGCCTGTCGTAAGAACACCCGGACTGCGGCGCGCATAATTCTTTCGTAAAAATGCTTTTCAGCCGCACCGCCCACCGCAAACGCGCCATATTGCGCGGTCATTTGCGACAGCAAGGCATGAGAGCGACGGGACGACACATGCGAATCCTCACGGCGGTTATGGCGACCGTGATGCTGGCGTTGGTACTGGCGAGCGTTACCGCGCAGGCGCAGAGCGGACGGCGTCATACGGGAGCGCGCCCCACAGCGCAAAAGACAGTCGACGAGAAGAAAAAGAAAGCCGAAGAAAAGGCCTATCAAGACGCCCTCAAGCGTATTCCCGAGGGCCACGCACAGGTCGATCCCTGGCAAGGCGTCCGTTAACGCGGCGCTTTCATAACGCGCGGCCCGTCGTGAGCCGCGCCGACAGCCGGCACACATCCTCCTCCTCGAAAGGCTTGGGCAGGACGTGGAGCGCGGCACCAGCGGCCCCCATCCATCGGCCCTTCGGGCATCCCGTTGCAGCCTGGCACGGTCCACTCAGGGCCGGCGCGATAGGTCAGCAGGCCTTCCTCATCCGAGCGAAATTCGCGGCTTTTGGTCGCAATCGGCACGCCCGCGCTGTCGTCGTTTTGACGTGGATCATTGCAATCTTCGCCATGCCGCACATCGTGACGGCAACGACAATAGGGGGCGATCATGTCCACCATCAAAGAAACGCCCGTAATGTCTGCGGAGTGCCCACACTGCAAGGTCCCGGTGATGGGGACGGAGTGGTCGGAATCCATCGACGAGCGACAGACCCTTCATCTTTGGCACTGCCCGATTTGCGGCTACGAATTTGAGACGATGGAAGACCACGTCGAGAAATTGTTACCCGACAACGAATTGATGGAAGAATTTCTGCCGAACCTGATGGTCGCCTGATTTCGGCGCGCCGATCTCACGCGGCGCACGCGACAGCATGCGCCGCCGCGCCGCTGTTGCGCCCGGCATCGACCACGGTGAAACCTCCCGGCACCGGTCTTCGCTTGCGCACGCTCGGCGGCGGTTCCGGCGCATCGTTATCGTTGGCCGGCCTCAGGGCATGCAGGAGCGACCGCGCGCGCAACCACGCGCGCGGCGCGATGAGCTCGGCGGCCCGGCGCATTGCACGACCTCAACCGAGATGCGGACCGTGATCCGGCTCGCCGCCCTGACGCGCCCGCCAGCCGCGATGGCGCCGCCACCAGGGACGGCCGTCGCCGCCGGGCGCGTCGCGGCTCTCCGCCTCGCGGTCGAGCGCGCGCAGCGCATCCATGATATCGTCCCAGCGTACGAGCCGACCGGCCGGGTTGAGCCGCAGCTCGGGCGCTGCCGCCACCGCGCAGGCGTCGGACGCCCATGAGGCGAGGATGGCGCGCTTTTCATAAAGGGTCAGATCGGTGTCGCGCACCACGTCCATCGGATGCGCGAACGCGCCCGCGGGATGCAACAGCGCGTCGATATCGAGCTTGCTGTCGTCCACGGGTTTCGAACCGACAGGTGCGGATTTGTTTGCCTGGTGCTCCATGACCTTCCTCCACGCTTTGCACGAGGCGGCTCGGCGCAGGGCCGAACCGCCTCGCCGGACGTTTGTCCCTGCGGGCTAAGCGACCTTGGGCTGCTCGATGGTGCGGACGTTGTCGCCCTGACCGATCGGCTTGCCGGTCTTGATCTCGATGCGCCGCGGCTTCATCGCCTCCGGCAATTCGCGCTGCAAATCGATCTGCAGCAGGCCGTCATCGAGCGAGGCGCCCTTCACCTCGACATGGTCGGCGAGGCTGAATCGCCGCTCGAAGGCGCGCGTGGCGATGCCGCGATAGAGATAGTCGCCGGCGTCCCGCTTCTCGTCGGCATTGCCGCTGACGATCAGCGTGTTCTGGTTGACGGTGACGTTGACCTGCGCGGGCTTGAAGCCGGCGACGGCGAGCGAGATACGATAGGTGTTCTCGCCGGTGCGCACGATATTGCAGGGTGGGTAGTGGTCCTCCGGCTCGAAGCGGAGACTTTCATCCATCAGATCGAACAGGCGGTCAAAGCCGATGCTGGTCCGCCAGAAGGGATCGAGATTGAGGTTCCTCATGGCCACATCCTCCGTTGAGCAACATGGAAATGAGCCGCGCGCCGGACACCCGGCGGCGCCCGCGCCGGGCCGCAGAGGCACCCGGCGGCGAGCGAAATAGGAAGCACCCCGCGGTTTTCAAGAGGGTTTGCCGCGCGAACGAGCCGCAAAAATATTAGCGCGCGAATGATCTCGCCGGATCGGTGCGGGCTAATTTCGGCCGGTCGCGCCACGGCCGGCCGACATCCTCCTGGCCGAGGGCTTGCGCAGACCACCGGCCGATCTATAAGCTATTGAGTTTACGATGTTAATTTCGACGCACCGTGTGCTGTCGAAGCGGATCATGACAAGCTTTATCGATGGCGCGGATATTTCTCAGTCATTCCAGCAACGATGACGCCAAAGCTGTTGCCTTGCGCGACTGGCTTCTCGGCCAGGGCTGGGACGATGTCTTTCTCGACCTCGACCCAAGGCGGGGAATTGCCGCCGGCGAGCGCTGGGAACGCGCGCTGCACCAGGCCGCCCTGCGCTGCGAAGTCGTCCTGTTTCTCGTCTCGAAAAGATGGCTTGCCTCCGACTGGTGCCAGAAGGAGTTCGTCCTCGCCCATCGGCTCAACAAACGGCTGTTCGGGGTGCTGATCGAGGATATTCCGGTCGCCGACCTGCCGGCCATGCTCACCGGTTCGTGGCAGCTCGTCTCGCTCGCGTCCGGCCGGGACCATGTCATGATCCGAGCCGTCTCGCCGGGCGCGCAGAACGAGGAGCACGTCACCTTCTCGCGCGACGGCTTGACGCGCTTGCGCCTCGGGCTCGAGCGCGCCGGCCTCGACCCGCTGTTCTTTGCCTGGCCGCCGGACGACGATCCCAAACGGCCACCCTATCGTGGCCTGCTACCGCTCGAAGCGGAAGACGCCGGCATTTTCTTCGGGCGAGAAGCGCCCATCATCGAGGCGCTCGACTGTGTCCGTCGTCAGATAATTTGAGACAGATGGCGGCGTGATTTACAGGAGGAGCCGGCTCATCTGATTTTAGTTTAGGCGGCTTTCTTTTGATGCTGCAAGCGACGTTTTTGGATTGTGTTGCGTTTGATCCTTTCTCTTTCCAGCAGGATTGTTTGGCCGCGCCCGAAGTACACGTCGGCCGGCGTTAGATTGTCCAGACTCTCGTGATATCGTTGGTAGTTGTAGTGATCGACGAACCGACCGATGCTGGCCTCAAGATCGCCAGGCAGGTAGTAGTTCTCCAGCAGGATGCGGTTCTTCAGCGTTTGATGCCAGCGTTCGATCTTGCCCTGCGTTTGCGGATGGTAGGGCGCGCCGCGAACGTGTCCCATGCTCTGGGCTTCGAGCCATTCCGCCAGGTCGGCAGAGACGTAGCTGGAACCGTTGTCGCTGAGCAGACGCGGTTTATGGACAGCCCGTGCCTGGTCGCAGCCTGAGGCGGCGAGCGCAAGATCCAGCGTGTCGGTCACGTCCTGCGCCTTCATCGTCGTGCACAGCTTCCAGGCGATGATGTAGCGCGAGAAGTCATCCAGGACCGTGCTGAGATAGAACCAGCCCCAGCCGGTCACCTTGAGATAGGTAAAGTCCGTCTGCCAGAGTTGGTTGGGCGCCGTCGTCTTGTCCTTGAACTCGTCGGCCGCCTTCATGACGATGTAGGCCGGGCTGGCAATCAGGTCGAGCGCCTTCAGCAGCCGATAGACCGAAGCCTCAGATACAAAATAGCCCGCTGTATCGGTAAAGCGCGTGGCCAGTTCCCGTGGGGATAGCTCCGGCTCATCCAGGGCCAGTTGGACGATCCGCTCGCGTATGGCGGCAGGAATGCGGTTCCACACGTGCTTCGGCCTTGGCACCTTGTCTTCCAGTGCTTCTGGTCCGCCGGCCTGGAGGCGATCGTACCATCGGTAGAACCTTGATGGCTGGATCCCCAGCTTCGCCAGCGTCCGGCGCACCGGCAGATGGGATTGCTCGACCAGGCGGATGATCTCCAGCTTTTCGGGGGCGGGGTATCTCATTCCTCGTCTCCCCCATCCGCGATCATGCTTTTTTTAAGCAGCCGCAATTCAAGCGCCTGCTCGGCCACGACCGCCTTGAGCTCCTGCGCCTCGCGCCGCAGGTCCTTGACCTCGCCACTGGTCGCAGCCCGTGCCGTGTCACCCGCCAGCCGCCGTTTGCCGGCCTCCAAAAACTCCTTGGACCAAGCGTAATAGAGGCTCTCGGCAATACCTTCACGGCGGCACAGTTCGGCAATGCTGGCCTCCCCGCGCAGACCGTCCAGAACGATGCGGATCTTCTCTTCGGCCGAATGGCGCTTGCGTGTTGCCCGGCGGATGTTCTTTACGATCCGCTCGGACGACGATTCGGGACGCTCGGATTTCTGTCTCATCTCCACTCCTTGATGGTTACGATGAGCCAGAAATCCTCCGATCCTCAAGCCGCTAAATCTGTCTCACAAGTGCTGATGCCGGACACCCCTAGGCAGCGGTCAGCCGCTTCAGCAGCCGGCACACATCCTCCTCGTGGAAGGGCTTGGGCAGAAACATCGAGCGCGGCACCAGGGGGGCGATATCGGGCCAGCGCACACGGCCGGAGGTATAGATCACCGGCATTTCCGGCCGGCGTCGACGCACCTCGCGCGAAAGTTCCGCGCCATCCATGTCGCCCGGCAGATTGACGTCGGTGAACAGCAGATCCACCGGCTTCCCGCTGTCGAGATGCGCAATCGCGTCCCGTGCGTTCGCCGTCTCGTGCACCGCAAAACCGCGCTCGCTCAGCCAATCGGCCACCAGGTTGCTGATCAGTTCCTCGTCTTCCACGAGCAAGATCGAGACCGTCGCCTGCGGCATGGCCGTCTCCTTGCGTTGCCGGTCGTCGTATGGTCAACGCGGGGCCATGGTTTAATGTTCTAGCTTTCAGAAATTTGATTTCGTTATAGTAAGCAAACCGTTAAGGCGCGATCCGCGGTACCCGAGGCGGGCGGGGGCTGGCATAGTATGAGTGAAATGCGTTGAGACCGGTTGAGAGCGCGAAGCCATGGCCAGCCGCAACAACAACTTCATCGAGATCACGCCGGACGTGCTGCTCAAGGCCTATGCCTGCGGCATCTTCCCGATGGCGGAGAGTGCCGAGGACCCGGCGCTCTACTGGATCGAGCCGGAATTGCGCGGCGTCATCCCGCTCGACACCTTCCACGTGCCGAGCCGGCTCGCCCGCACGGTCCGCGCGACACCGTTCACTGTGCGCGTCGACCGCGCCTTCGATTCCGTGATCGACGGCTGCGCCGAGCCGAAGGCCGGACGCGCGCGCACCTGGATCAACACCCGCATCCGCAAGATCTACCGCGCGCTCTATGCCGAAGGCCATTGCCACACCGTCGAGGTCTATGACGGGCCCGAACTGGTCGGCGGGCTTTACGGCGTCTCGCTCGGTCGCGCCTTCTTTGGCGAGAGCATGTTTCATCACGCGCGCGACGCGTCCAAGATCGCCCTGGTGCATCTGGTCGCCCGGCTCAAGGCCGGCGGCTACAGCCTGCTCGACACCCAGTTCGTCACCGATCATCTGAAGACCTTCGGCGCCGTCGAGGTGTCCAAGCGGCATTATCATCGGCTGTTGGAAGACGCGCTCGACGGCGAAGCCGATTTCGCCGCGCTGCCGACCAACCGTGCGCTGCGCGGCGCCGAGGCGCTGGCGGTCCTCAGGGGCGATTGGCAGATCGGCAACAGCGAGAGTGTTTAGCGCCGGCGCGTCGAATGCGCGCGCGGCTTCGGCGCCGGCTTGGGCGCCTGATCGTCGGACACGTCGGCCACCGCCGGATTCTTGCCGCCTTTGCAGTCGGTCAGCCACACGTCATAGATCGGATGCTCGACCGCGTGCAGGCCGGGGCTCGCCGCGAACATCCAGCCGGTGAAGATGCGCTTGATCTTGCCCTCGAGCGTCACTTCGTCGACCTCGACAAAGGCGTCGGTCTGCGGCGTCTCGGTGGGCGGGCGCGAATAGCACACGCGCGGCGTCACCTGCAGCGCGCCAAACTGCACCGTCTCGTTGATCGCCACGTCGAAGGTGGTGGTGCGGCCGGTGATCTTGTCGAGGCCTTCGAATACCGCCGTCGGATTGGCGATACGCTGCGGCGGCGGCTCGACCACCACTTCATCTGTGCGCGGCGCGGCCGGCGCCGCCGGCGCTATTGTCGGCAGCGCCTGTCCGGGCTGGCCTTGCGCGGGTTGGCCTTGCGCGGGCTGCGTCGGGCCGGGCTGCGCCGGCTGGCCTTGTTGCGGCTGACCGCGAGCCGGCGCGCGCGCCGCCGGCTGGGAGCCCGGTGGCGGCGCCAGCGGCTGCGACTGGATGGTGCCGCCGCCCGGCCGGCGCTGCGGCGGCAGGTTCATCGGCGCCGGCAGTGGCTGCGCCGGCGGCACGTCGGCACGCGAGCCGCCTTGCGGGTAATTCGGCTGCGGATAGGTGGCGGCCGGAATATCGGCCGGCGGCAGCGGCTGGTCGGGCGGGTAGTTGCGGTATTCGCGGTGGTAGATGGGCGGATTGTAGTAGGGCCCAGTCTGCGGCGACGAATTGTAATATGGCCCGTTCGGCGGCGGCGCATTCGGCACATTGGCCGGCGGCAACGGCGGCGGCTGATCGCGGAAGATGTTGCCAAGCTGCGCCAGCGCCGGGTTCGCCAGCAGCACGGCGCCGAGCAACGGCAAAACCTGGGTGAGTCTCAGTCGGGCCATCAAATCCGGCTGTTCCGCCTGCGCCGAGCGGCGTCCCCGCTCCCTACCGGCGCCCGGTTAACACGGCGAATACGGCGGTGGAAGGGCGAGCCGGACTCGAACGGAAACCGTCGAACGGGACGATTATCCGCTCAGGCAAACGTTCTTCGCCGTCGGCGACAGGCTTATTCCGGTCTCCAGGCCTTGTAATCGCCGGTCGCCTTCGGGCGGCGGCCGAGTGCCAGCGTCGAGCCGGGCGGCCGGTAGGCCATGGCGGTGCCGGTCGGGTTGGCCCGGTGCGGCTTTTCCCAGGAGTAGGGCTTGTAGGTTTCCTGGGTCGGCGGTGTGTCGACGGTGTGGTGCAGCCAGCCGTGCCAGGACGGCGGCACCGCCGAGCCTTCATTATAGCCATTGAAGATCACCCAGCGCCGCTCGAAGCGCAGCGTCGGATCGATCTTGCCGCCCTTGGTCCGATAATAAACGTTGCCGAATTCGTCCTCGCCGACCCGCTCGCCGTAAAGCCAAGTCCAAACCTGCGTGCCGAACGTCGCAACGTTCCACCAAGTGAACAGCTTCAGCAGGAACCGTTTCATCGCATCCGCGCATGTTCGAGCGTTGACGACGGGGGCGTTCTGCCACCTCCCCCGCCCCTTGTCCAGCAGGCGACCCGGTAGCGGTATGCGACCTGCGCCGAATCGGCATGGGTGATATGAAAACCACATGGAGTGGCTCAGATCGGCGCAGGATTCATTGCGGAATCTGCTCGTCTGGCTGCCGGCCCCGGTGGTGGCGATTCTCATCCTGGGGCTGGCGGTGCTGATCGCGCTTGCCCTGCACCGCTGGGTGCGCGGGCTGATCCGCAGGCTGCTGGCCGAGCGCTATCCGTTCCTGTTCTCGATCTTCATCCAGATGCGCGGCGTGACGCGGCTGGCGCTGATCATCTTCGCCGTCAGCCTCGCCGTGCCGGCGCTGCCGATCGACCGCGAAAGCGCCAGCTGGCTCGCCCGGCTGCTGCTGGTGGCGATAATCGCCGTGATCGGCTGGGGCGCGGTCACCGGCGTGCATATCGCGAGTGAGCTCTATCTGCGCCGCGTCCGCCTCGATGCCCCCGACAACCTTCTGGCGCGCAAGCACGTCACCCAGGTGCGGGTGCTGGCGCGCGCCGGCGACGCGATGATCATCATCATCACCATCGCCGCAGCGCTGATGACCTTCGATGCGGTGCGCCAATACGGCTACAGCCTGTTCGCCAGCGCCGGCGTCGCCGGCATCATCGCCGGCCTCGCCGCGCGGCCGGTGCTGTCCAACCTGCTCGCCGGCGTGCAGCTCGCGATGACGCAGCCGATCCGCATCGACGATGCCGTCATCGTCGAGGGCGAGTGGGGCATCATCGAGGAGATCACCGGCACCTATGTGGTGGTGCGCATCTGGGACCTGCGGCGGCTGATCGTCCCGCTCAGCTATTTCATCGAAAAGCCATTCCAGAACTGGACCCGCGAAAGCGGCGAGCTGATCGGCGCCGTGTTGTTCTACCTGGATTACCGCGCCCCGATCAGCGCCATCCGCGCGAAGCTGGAGGAGATCTGCAAGGCGTCGAAGAACTGGAACGGCCAGGTCGTCGGCTTGCAGGTCACCAACACGCGGGAAACCACCATCGAGGTGCGCGCGATCATGAGCGCCAATTCGAGCGGCCAGACCTGGAACCTGCGCTGCGAGGTGCGCGAGCAGATGATCGACTTTCTCCAGCGCGAGCATCCCGACGCGCTGCCGCGCCAGCGCAGGGAGATTGGGCTCGGCGAGGCCAATACCGTGCGCGTCGCGCATGAGACGGTCGAAACGCCGGCAAGCCCGCCGCGCCAGCCGACACAAGGGCCATAGGGTCCCGGCGCCTCGCTTGCGTTTCTCGTTCGAGGGCGGCTATGGTGCCCAAGGATTCATCACCCACGCGACGTGAAATCAGGCATCCGGCGCGCGGGAGAACGCGATGACAGTGCCGGGATAAAAGGCGGGCTCCTTTCGGGGGTCCGCCTTTTTCATGTTTCATGGCGCGCGCGCGCCGGCTCGGTATTGCGTTGCCCGCCGACCGCCGGGCGGGTGATCCACAGGGGTGGGTAGCGCAATCCCCCTCGGCCAAGCCTCCGGCGTTGCCGCTAAGGTTCTGGGACGCTTGCGAGAATCAGCGTCCGGCAGGGCCCGATGCCGCCCGCCATCCAGAGCTTCTCCCCGGCGCGCCCGGTTCGGCCACGAAGCTGTGGGTAGCGTCGAAATCCCCAATTTCCGGTCATTTTTCCGTCACGGGCCAAGGCATGAAAACCTAAACCGGGGCAGCCAGAAAAATGCTTCCCGCTCTCCGCCAAGCGACCGATACTGCCCTTGTGGTCAGCCGCGTTTGTCCCCAAATTTGGCGCGTTCACCACAAGATTTAGTGTTTGATTCAGATTTGAAGACTATCTGTTGTTGACGACGCGGGAGAGTGCTTCTAGCGTAAGGGCGTTCGGTGCGGTTTGCGTCTTCGGTTCCCTCCGGACCTTCAAATGGCTTCGCCAAGTGCTCTCACCCGCGCCGAATCCGGCGTTTCGGGACGGGGAGCTGCTGCGTCCCGAGAGGCCGAAAAACCGCGGAACCGCTGCAGGGAGCGGCCCGCGGACCTAAATAAGGGGCGTCGTGCTGTGTAGGAGCCAAAATGGGCGGCCGGGACAAAACCGGGTCCGCCGGACATAATCAGCGGTGGTACGTCCGCCGCCGGCGACTAAAGGGGCAGAGACGACAATGCGGATCAATCGGCGCTACACCAAGGACGGAGCTTATGCGGACATCGCGTTCCGGCTGACCACGAGTGAGATCCGCAATCCGGACGGCTCGGTGGTGTTCAAGCTCGACAATGTCGAGGTGCCGGATTTCTGGTCGCAGGTCGCCTCCGACGTCTTGGCGCAGAAGTATTTCCGCAAGGCCGGCGTGCCGGCCCGCCTGAAGAAGGTGGAAGAGAATTCCGTCCCCTCGTTCCTGTGGCGCTCGGTCGCCGACGAGGCGGCGCTGGCCGAACTGCCGGAGAAAGAGCGCTCCGTCGGCGAGCATTCCGCCAAGCAGGTGTTCGATCGCCTGGCCGGCACCTGGACCTATTGGGGCTGGAAGGGCGGCTATTTCGACAGCGAAGACGACGCGCGCGCCTTCTTCGACGAGCTGCGCTACATGCTGGCGACTCAGATGTGCGCGCCCAACTCGCCGCAGTGGTTCAACACCGGCCTGCACTGGGCCTATGGCATCGACGGGCCGAGCCAGGGCCACTACTACGTCGATTTCCAGACCGGCAAGCTCACCAAGTCGAAGACCGCCTACGAGCATCCGCAGCCGCATGCCTGCTTCATCCAGGGCATCGCCGACGACCTCGTCAACGAAGGCGGCATCATGGACCTGTGGGTGCGCGAGGCGCGCCTGTTCAAATACGGCTCCGGCACCGGCTCCAACTTCTCCAATCTGCGCGGCGAAGGCGAGAGGCTTTCCGGCGGCGGCAAGTCCTCCGGCCTGATGAGCTTCCTCAAGATCGGCGACCGCGCCGCCGGCGCCATCAAGTCGGGCGGCACCACGCGCCGCGCCGCCAAGATGGTCATCGTCGACGTCGACCACCCCGACATCGAGCAGTTCATCAACTGGAAGGTGAACGAGGAGCAGAAGGTCGCGGCGCTGGTCACCGGCTCGCGCACCAACCAGCGGCACCTGCGCGCCGTGCTCAAGGCCTGCGTCAATTGCCAGGGCTCGGGCGACGACTGCTTCTCGCCGGAGAAGAACCCGGCGCTCAAGCGCGAGATCAAGCTCGCGCGCAAAGCCTTCGTGCCCGACAACCTGATCAAGCGGGTGATCCAGTTCGCGCGCCAGGGCTACAAGGACATCGAATTCCCGATCTACGACACCGACTGGGATTCGGAGGCCTATCTCACGGTCTCCGGGCAGAACTCCAACAATTCGGTGCGCGTCACCGACGAGTTCCTGAAGGCGGTCGAATCGGACGGCAACTGGGACCTGTTCCATCGCACCAAGCACAAGGTGGCGAAGACGCTGCGCGCGCGCGACCTGTGGGAGAAGATCGGCAATGCCGCCTGGTCCTGCGCCGACCCCGGCCTGCAATTCCACACCACGGTGAACGACTGGCACACCTGCCCGGCCTCGGGGCCCATCCGCGCCAGCAATCCGTGCTCGGAATACATGTTCCTCGACGACACGGCCTGCAATCTCGCCTCGCTCAACCTGCTCACCTTCCGCGACGAGAAGACCAAGGGCATCGACGTCGAGTCTTACGAGCACGCGGTGCGGCTATGGACCATCGTGCTGGAAATCTCGGTGCTGATGGCGCAGTTCCCGTCCAAGCAGATCGCGCAGCTCTCCTACGAGTTCCGCACGCTCGGCCTCGGCTATGCCAATGTCGGCGGCCTGTTGATGACCTCCGGCATCCCCTATGATTCGGATACCGGCCGCGCGCTGATCGGCGCGCTCACCGCCATCATGACCGGCGTTTCCTATGCGACATCGGCGGAAATGGCGGCGCAGCTCGGCGCCTTCCCCGCCTACAAGAAGAACCGCGAGGCGATGCTGCGGGTGATCCGCAATCACCGCCGCGCCGCGCATGGCGAGCGCACCGGCTACGAGAAGGTGGCGACGCCGCCGGTGCCGCTCGACAACAAGGCCTGCGAGAGCCTGGGCGAGAACGGCGCGGCGCTGGTCGCCCATGCCAAGGCGGCCTGGGACCTGGCCCTCACGCTCGGCGAGCAGAACGGCTACCGCAACGCGCAGGCGACGGTGATCGCGCCCACCGGCACCATCGGCCTGGTGATGGACTGCGACACCACCGGCATCGAGCCCGACTTCGCGCTGGTGAAGTTCAAGAAGCTCGCCGGCGGCGGCTACTGGAAGATCATCAACCGCGCGGTGCCGGAAGCCCTGCGCACGCTCGGCTACAGCGAGAGCCAGATCGCCGAGATCGAGGCCTATGCGGTCGGCCACGGCACGCTGTCGCAGTCGCCCGCCATCAATCACACCACGCTGAAGGCCAAGGGCTTCACCGACGAGGCGATCGAGAAGGTGGAAAAGGCGCTGCCCACCGCCTTCGACATCAAGTTCGCCTTCAACAAGTGGACGCTGGGCGAGGAGTTCTGCCGCGACACGCTGAAGATCGCGGCCGAGGACCTCAGCCTCCCGACCTTCGACCTGCTCGCCGCCATCGGCTTCGGCAGGCGCGAGATCGAGGCCGCCAATATCCATGTCTGCGGCGCCATGACGGTGGAAGGCGCCCCGCACCTGAAGCCGGTGCACTATCCGGTGTTCGACTGCGCCAATCCGTGCGGGCGCACGGGCAAGCGCTATCTCTCGGTCGACAGCCACATCCGCATGATGGCGGCGGGGCAACCCTTCATCTCCGGCGCCATCTCCAAGACCATCAATATGCCGAACGAGGCCACGATCGAGGACTGCAAGGCGGCCTATCTGCTGTCCTGGAAGCTCGCGCTCAAGGCCAACGCGCTCTACCGCGACGGCTCCAAGCTGTCGCAGCCGCTCAACTCGCAGCTCATCGCCGACGAGGACGATGAGGAGGACGTCGAGACCTTCCTCGAGCGGCCGGCCGCCGCGCGCGCCGCGGGGCTTGCCGAGAAGATCGTGGAGAAGGTGGTCGAGCGCGTGACCGTGCTGCGCGAGCGCGAACGCGAGCGCATGCCCGACCGGCGCAAGGGCTATACGCAGAAGGCCGTTGTCGGCGGCCACAAGGTCTACCTGCGCACCGGCGAATACGACGACGGGCGGCTGGGCGAGATCTTCATCGACATGCACAAGGAGGGCGCGGCGCTGCGCTCCCTGCTCAACAACTTCGCCATCGCGGTGTCGCTCGGCCTGCAATACGGCGTGCCGCTGGACGAATATGTCGACGCCTTCACCTTCACCCGCTTCGAGCCGCAGGGCCCGGTGCAGGGCAACGACTCGATCAAATACGCGACCTCCATCCTCGACTATGTGTTCCGCGAGCTGGCGGTCTCCTATCTGGAGCGCTTCGACCTCGCGCATGTCGATCCGAGCGAGGCCGGCGGCTTCGACGCGCTCGGCAAGGGTGAAGCGGAGGGCAAGCCCTCACCCACCGCGCACCTGGTGTCGAAGGGCCTCACCCGCTCGCGCCCCGATCGGCTGACTGTGCTGGCGAGCCCGGCGCCAGCGACGCCCGCCTCGTCCGGCGAGGCGCGCGGCACACCCTCCGGCGGCGGCAAGGTGACGGCGCTGCACGGTTCGGCCGCGCGCGGCGAGGCCGCCGGCGCGGTGGCGCTGAAGGCGGAGCCGGAGGCGAAGCTTTCGCCGGCCGAGAAGCTCGAAGTGCAGGCGGCGCCGGACCCGCGCGCGCATGCCAAGAGCGCGGCCTCCGAGAAGCGCGCCGAAGCCCGCGCCAAGGGCTACGAGGGCGAGGCCTGCGGCGAATGCGGCAACTTCACGCTGGTGCGCAACGGCACCTGCATGAAGTGCGATACGTGTGGGAGCACCACGGGGTGCTCGTAAACGAATAGATGGTTGACAGTTTCGAGTTCGCCACGAAGTTCGTGATACCCCCACTGCTTGGGGGTATCGCAGGCTTTTTCTCACCCTGGCTAAAACACTATTTTGAAAACAGAACCGTCCGTAGAGACGACCGACGCGCATTTGTTCAGAAATGCAAAGTAGATCTGCTAGCGCCGGATATTTATTTTTCTATTCGAAAACCCGAATCGAATTCAGCTATCGAAATCACGCCCCACGGCACCATTCTATCGCCTGAGGACAGTTTTCGCCGCCTTATCGTAAGACCCACCTTCGCTGCGCTAAAGCCATATATGTCTCCGGAAGCGCTCCAAAAGCTCAACCAATATGACGGCTTTGACCGATCGAGAAAAGGGTCACTCCCTACTCCGAAGATTACAATTGTTGCCGGAGCGAACGAAAATCTCGTGCGGAAGATAATTACAGACGAAATTCGTTCCCTGGAAAAGAAATGGCGATTACTTTAGCAACCGTACTAAGCATAGCCCGGATGGAGCGAAGCGCAATCCGGAGTCCTCGTACAACTCGATGTTTTCCCTGGATATCGTTGCCGCGTTATCCGAACCTCCTTCTCTAAGGCCACTCTACTACGTAAAAATTATTCTCTGCGTTCGGGCATTCTTCTCGCAGCATGACCGCTCCCCGTTTAGCCGAGTCACCGTCTGTGCCGAAGACTTCTACCTCATGCCCGCAGCGGCTGCATGTCAGACGAAGTCCCGCAACTTGCGTGTAGTCTCCGTCAAGCTCGTCTTCTTCTACGTCTACTTTTACGCGCAAGGCCAATCCCTAAAATAGCCGGAAGCGAGCATATATTTTTGAGAGAAATCATATAAACTACGCGCATGCAGGGCAAGCTGGCGTCCTTGTACATCTCGTCAAGAGGATTTGGCATGACCATTTCGGCAACGGCCGTCCGCTTTGACGAAAACACGATGTCGGTCGACTTGACCGACGGACGCACCTTGGGGGTGCCGCTCGCCTGGTTCCCGCGCCTGTTCAACGCCACGCCGGCGCAACGCGAACGCGTCGAGATGAGCCACACCGGCCTGCATTGGGATGAGCTGGACGAGGATATTTCAATTGCCGGTTTGATCGCCGGCCGCGGAGACATGACGCGACAGTCTGAGCAAGCCGTCCCGTGAAGCTCGCGTAGTCCCGTAGCCCGGATGGAGCGCAGCGAAATCCGGGGCCGATGTCGCGACGCAAAACCCCGCATTGCGCTTCGCTCCATGCGGGCGACATGCTCTGCGGCGTCGGCTTTGCCCGTCCCGCCAAATCGCCTAAATTGCCTTCATGAAAACCAAGCGGCTGACAGACGCGCTGGAGAGGGTCGAAACGTGGCCTGCCAAGTGGCAAGAGGAATTGGCGGCGATCGCGCTCGACATCGATGCCCAGATCAAGGACGGCGTCTATCATCCGGCGCCGGAAGAGCTTGAAGGCATCGATCGCGGCCTGCGCGACGCCGAACAAGGCCGGTTTGCGACGGACGAAGAAATGGAGCGGGTCTTCGCCAAATTCCGCGGCGCATGAAGGTCGTCTCCACCGCGGCGGCGCAGACTTCCTGGGTCCCCGCTTGCGCGGGGACGAACGGGAAAGGCACGCTGCTCGCAGCCGCGGACGCGCCCGCGTTGACCCACGTCAATGCCCCCGCCGCGCTTTGCGGTTTTCATAACCCTCCAGCCTGATGGAGGGCGTCATGGCGATCGCTCATCCGCATCCGCGGCTCAGCCTCAGCGGTCTCGGCTGGGGCTTTTCCGCCGCGCTCGTCGCGCTGTTCGTGCTCAGCATGCTTGCCGCGCTGTTTCTGCCGATGCGCGCCGCGCACGGTTACGTGGCGCTCATCTCCGACGCCGAGCTCGGCTCGGCGCGCCTGTGGGTCGAGGGCCTGGTGTGGAGCCTCGCCGCCGGCTGGCTGATCGCGCTGGTGTTCGGCACCGTCTATAACTGGACCGTCGCGCGCCGCACGCTGGATGAGATCCGCCGCTGACGGCGGCCGTGTGTCGACGCGTCGCCCGGATGGCGCCCCCCGGGTCGCGCTCCGCGCGCCCGAGGGTAAACGCCGCGAAATCCGGGGCGGGCACCGCGAACCAAGCCCCCGCATTGCGCTTCGCTCCGTGCGGGCGACACACGCCACATCCGTAACGCCGCGTGGCGGCCGCCCCATCCGTCCCCGTCCTACTTTCACCACGATAGGCTCGCCTCCTGGCAGCCGCGTTCGCACTTCGCCCGGCAGGCATCCCATGCACCATACCGTCTCTGCGGCTGTCGCCCTCGCGCTCGCCCTGCTGCTCGCGCCGGCGCATGCCACGGCCGACGACCATGCCGGCAAGTCCGCGACCCACACCCGCGTCGCCGCCAAGGCCGTGCACAAGAGCCACCGCAAGCACGTCACGCACCGGCACAGGAAACGCCACGTCTCCCGCCACTGGCGCGGCTATGGCTTCCTGCCCGGCTATGTGCCGCCCGAGGTCGCCGCGCGCGAACGCGAATGGCGTTATTGGCGGAGCGGGCCGCATTTTTACGGCCCGGCCTGGCCGCGCTTTTATCGCGGCCGCTGGAATGGCGGCGGCTTCGGCCCCTGCTACGTGTCGACGCCGATCGGCTATATGTGGACCTGCGGGAAATAACCCGCCACGCCGCCCTACTCCGCCGCCATCAGTTTCGCGCGCCGCACCGGGCGAAACAGCAGCGCGTCGAGGCTCCACGGGCCGGGGCCGGCAAAGACGATATAGAAGAAGAGGAAGCAGTAGAGGATGGCGCCGTCGCCGCGGTTGAGGATCGGGAAGACGCTGTGCGGCGCGTGGCTGAGGAAATAGGCGAAGGCCATCTCGCCCGACATGATCAGCGCCGACAGCCGCGTGAACAGGCCGAGCGCCAGGAGCACGCCGCCGACCATTTCGATCGCGCCGGCGAACCAGATGAGGCTGAACGGCGCCGGCGTCGTCAACGGCGAGGGAAAGCCGAACAGGTGCGAGGTGCCGTGCTCGAAGAACAGGAGCGCCGCCACGATACGCAGGATGCTCAGGACATTAGGCGCCAGGCGCGCGGTGAAAGTCTCTGCGCTCACGATTCGTCTCCGGTTGACGCCGGCCGTTCCACGGCCGGACATGCCCTTATGATGGGCGCAGAAAATCGGGCGGGAATGTGGACGCGCGAACACGAGCGCGTGTACGGCTGCTCGCAACGCAATCCTGCCATTCGACAGGCCACAGCCGGATTTGCCCGGCGCCGGCGTTGCGCGGCCCGCTCAGAAGCGCGTGGTCAGATGCGTCAGCCAGGCCGGCGAGGCATCGACCAGCGCCGTCTCCAGCCGGCGGTCAAGGCCGCTGATGATCAGCACGCCGAGGGCAAGCAGCAGGGCGCCGAGCGCGACTTTGCCGCCCTTGCCGGCCTTGAGCAGGCGGTCGCGCCAATGCATCAGCGCTTCGCGCGAGAGCATGCCGAGCACGACGAGCGGCAGCGCGGCACCGATGCCGAAGGCGATCATGGTGGTCGCGACCGCCCCGAGATTCTTGCCCTGCGCCGCCAGCACGGACGCCGCGCCCAGCGTCGGGCCGACGCAGGGGCTCCAGATGGTACCCAGCAGCAGGCCGAGCGCGAACTGACCGCTCAGGCCGCGCGTCGAAATGCCGCTGGCCTGGTTCTGCGCCCAGTTGCCGAAGGGCCCGGCGGCGACGGCGAACTGCGCCTGCAGCCGCGGCAGCAGCAGCACCGCGCCGATCGCGATCAACAGCGCCGCCGCCACGTTGCGGAAGACGTCCTGGTCGAGGCCGATGGCAAAACCGACGGTGGCGACGAACAGACCGACCGCGACATAGGACAGCGCCACGCCGGCGGCGAGCGCGACCGGCCCGAAGCGGTGCTCGGTCAGCGCCGCGCCGAGCACGATCGGCAGCAGCGGCAGCACGCAAGGGCTCAGGGTCGACAGCACGCCCGCCAGGAGCGCGAGAGCGAGCGCGGTCATCTAAACGTCATCTCCGTTCGTCCCCGAGAAAGCGGGGACCCAGAGCCACACCTTCATGGCTTGCGAGCGCTGCCCTGGATTCCCGCTTGCGCGGGAATGAACGGTGGAATGTCACGGTCATCGCGGATCAGTTCGCCTTGGCGAGCAGCGCTTCGATGGAAGCCGGATCGGTGTCGCCGGTCGAGCGGCCGACCTCGGTCTTGCCCTTGTAGACGATGAGCGTGCTCTGCTGGGCGACGTGCAGCTTGCGCAGGAGCGGCTTGCTGGTGTCGAAATCGATATTGAGCACGACCAGGTTTTTGAACTGGGGCGTCCCCTCGAGCCTGGACAGGATCGGCTTCTGCGCCTTGCAGGTCGGGCACCAGGGCGCGGTGATGTGCAAGAGGATCGGCTTGCCGGCCGCCTGCGCCGCCTGGAAGCTCTGCTGGCTGTAGGTCTGCGGCGACATGGCCGCGGCGAGCGGGCTTACCGCAAGCGTTGCGCCGAGCGCCAGCGCGCCGATGAAAAGACGTCTGTTGAGCATGAGACCCTCCCTCCGCTGTCGGGCAAAGTCCTAGCAAAGGCGCCGGCGCGGCGGCGCTCACGTTTCGCGCGCGGGCGATCACGAATGCGTGGGCTTGCCCGCCCTCACCCGGCTCTGCGAAAACCACATCCGATCCGCCTTGGCCATTCATACCACCGAAGGACAACGCCCATGACCCCCGCGCCCATCGACTACGCCGACGCCGCGCCCGCCGTGAAAGCGGTCTATGACGACATCAAGCAAAGCCGCAACGTGCCCGACGTCAACAATTTCTGGAAATATCTGGCGCGCGATCCGGCGACGCTCAAGCGCACCTGGGAGAGCATCAAGGAGATCATGGCGCCGGGGACGCTCGATCCGCTCACCAAGGAGATGGTCTATCTCGCGGTCTCCGTCACCAACGGCTGCGCCTACTGCATCGCCAGCCATACCGCGGCGGCGCGCAAGGCCGGCATGAGCGAAGCGATGTTCGGCGAGCTGATGGCGGTCACCGGCATGGCCAACGAGACCAACCGGCTCGCCAACGGCTACCGCGTGCCGATCGACGAGGCGTTCCTCAAGTGAGCGGCGGCGCTACTCCTCCGGCTCGGTGGTGAAGTACAAGGGATAACCCTGGCTCTTGCCGAGTTCGGTCGCCTCCTTCGCCTTGGTGTCGGCGACGTCCTTGGTGAAGACCGCGATCACGCAGGCGCCCTTCTGATGCGCGGTCATCATCACGCGATACGCTTGGCTTTCGTTCAGGCGGAACACGGCCTTGAGCACCTGGACGACGAACTCGCGCGGCGTGTAGTCGTCGTTGAGCAGGATGACCTTCCACAGCTTCGGCCGCTGCGTCTTCGTTTTCGGCTTGGCGCGCGGCTTGACCTGGGTGGGGCTCATCGACATCCCGTGTCGGGCAGTTTGCGGACCGGCTGATGAATATAACACCGTCGCATCGGATGTGAACGAAGGCGGCAAACCGCGCGACGGGCGACATTTCGTCAAGACAATACCGTTGTTACGTCAGCCCTACTGCTTCACTTTGGCGCCAGCCCTACTACTTTCGCACAATCACGGGGGTGAGACCGCGATAACAACAAATGGGAGGCCCCCATGGAACTGCCCGAGACCGGCGAAACCCGAAAACTCGGTCGTTCGCCGTTGATCGTTGCATGCGCCCAGTGCGGCGAGCGTCTCTACGTCCCCGAATGGTCGGAATATCTCAACGCCGGCAGCGTCCGCCATCTCTGGCAATGTGAGGCCTGCCACTACGTTTTCGAGACCACGGTCCGTTTCGCTGCCGCCTGACGGTCCGCCACCGACGAGCGCGTTTCAGGCCCAGTAGAAACCGGTTGCCGCCCGGAAACGCGACAAAGGAAGACCTGGATACTTTCACCGCTTCGGGAACCGGTGAAACGGTCTAAGGAGCCGGCTTAAGCGCACGCGCCCTCGACCAGCGCATCAGATCGCGGCGTTCCGATGCGTTAGGCCGGCTCCTTGCCAGCCAACAGCTCAAATCTTTCATTTTCGAATAAAAAAAATCGCGCCGATCCGCGAACGGGCGCATTTTACCGTCATAATTCCGTAAAATTTACATTGACGAATCAGAACCATCTGACCGACTGTCAATAAGCAATTCAGTCACGCGGGCCGGCGGCGTTGGGGCTAGCCGACCCGTTTCGAGGTTCCTCCCGCGTGGCGTTCAGACTGGGCGGCCGTCAGGCCGCCCTTTTTCGCGTTGGCCGGCTTTGGCGGCCCGTCACGTGAGGGGCCGCCACCGGCTCAGTAGCAGTAACGCGACGGCACGCGGTGATAACTGCCGTCGCCCCAGCGGCGCCAGCAGCGGTCGTTATACCAGTAATATCCGCCACGCCGCTCCATCTGCGAGCCGAGCGCGGCGCCCGCGGCCGCGCCGATGATGCCGCCGGCGATGGCGCCGCCGGCCTTGCCCGTCGCCGCGCCGCCGATGATGGCGCCGGCAGCGCCGCCAAGGATGGCGCCGCCAAGCGTGTTGTCCTGCGCCACGGCCGGCCGCATTGGCATGGCGCATAAAGCGAGCACGGCAACCGCAACGATGATCCGGATCATGACCTTACCTCCGTCTTGTCTGGCATCCGTCGCGTTGCTTTTAGGCGAATCGGGGACGGCGAACAATTGCCCGGCGGGGCGACATGCCGGCGTTGCGGCCGCGGATCAGGCGGCCTCGCCATGACGGCGCAGCGCGGCAACCGCCGGGCCGGCCTCCGTGCGCGCGGCCAGCGGATCGATTGCCTCCACCAGTTGCAGGAAGGCGCTGCCCGGCAACGGCGGGGCGAACACATAACCTTGCGCCGAGCGGATGCCGAGCTCACGCAGATGCACGACCTGCTCGAACGTCTCCACCCCCTCGGCCACGACATCCATGCGCATGTTGTGGGCGAGATCAATCAGCGTTTCCACAATGGTGGTGGAGTTTCGGTCGGTGCCGATGGCGTCGACGAACATCTTGTCGATCTTGATGATGTCGACGCCGAGCTTGAGCATGTAGGACAGGCCGCTGTGGCCGGTGCCGACGTCGTCGATGGCGATGCGCACACCGAGCCCCTGCAGCGCGGCGATGGTCTGACGCGTGGTGGTGAAGTTCTCGATCGGATCGCGCTCGGTGACTTCCAGCACCACTTGCGACAACTTGATCGGCGTGCCGGCAAAGACGTTGCGCACGTCCTTGACGATCGTCGGATCGCCGAACAGGCGGCCGGCAAAATTGAAGGAGATCTTCATGGCCGGGCGCCGGCCGATGGCGGGGCCGGCTTCGCTGCACACGCGCCGCATCAGGTCGCGGGTGAGATCGCGGATGAGCCCGCTCAATTCGGCGAGGGGGATGAAGGCGCCAGGAAGCACCAGCGAGCCGTCGGGCTTCTTCCAACGCACCAGCACTTCGGCGCCGCGCAGCTGGCCGGAGCGGATGTCGACGATGGGCTGGTAATAGGGCACGAATTCACCGGCGGCGAGCGCGCGCTCGATCTCGGAAACCGGATTGTCGGACGTGCGGCGCGGCATCAGCACGGCGAAGGCGATGAGGATCAGCACTACGGCGGCGGTGGCGAACATGCCGAGTCGCTCGATGCCGGCATGCGTCGCCCGCACACGCGCGCGCGGCATGGCGATGTCGGCGACAAAGCCGAAACGGTTGGAGTCTGCCTTGGCTGAGAAAATGCTGGCGGGCGGCCCGCTCGGCATGGCGCCAAGCTCGCCGATCAGAGCGCCGCTCTTGGTGACGATATGCGCATAGGCGCTGAACGGCCCGCCCTGGCTCGACACCTGCGGCATGAACAGGATCGCCGGCACCAAGGCGGCGAGGCTGTTCGATCCGGTGCCGACGGCGCGGCGAAGCTGCACGGCGCGCTCGCCATTCGACAGCCGCAGCACGTCAATCGCATAACCGGTGCTGCCAGCGAGCGGCTCCGACGACAGGATGCGGCGCGGCCCGAGCGGAAGACCGAGATCCGTGCACAGCCGGTGCCCGTCGGCGTCGACAATGGCGAGCTCCTTCACCGGCACGGTGTCGAAGGTCGCCTGCCGCATTGCCTTGATGTTGTCCGGCTGACAGCTATCCACGCCGCGCCGTGCAAGACCGTCGAGCGTCTCGATCACGCTGGACACGCGGGTCTCGGCCAGCGCGATTGCGCGCTTGGCGGAGGTCGCGACCTCCTCCTGGCCCTGTTGATTGACCAGTTGACCCAGCCAGAAATCGAAGGCGAGCAAGGGAGCGCCGGCGAGCAGCACGCCTACCGCAATCGCAATCACTTTCCGGCGCGTGAATGCGCGCACAGCCGTCCTCGTCCTCGAGCCGGAGTTCCTTCTGGCCAGCCAGTGAGCCATGGCGCCGTAAAGGCCGCCTTAAGCTTAAGGCGCGGTAAGGCTTAACCACGGGCGATCGCGCTTGAGCCGAGGTTTATGGTGAACGGGCGGTTAACGCGCGGCGGGCTTGCCGGCCGCGATGTCGGCGATGAAGCGCGGCAGCGCGAAGGCGCCGAGCTGCAACTCCGGCGTCCAATAGCGTGTCGCAAAGCCGCCGGCCTTGCGATGGCGCCCGGCGATGGTGCGCAGCGAGGCGCGGCGCAGGCGCGGGTCGTCGCTGGCAAAGCCCATGGCCATCAGGCCGCCGACATAAGTCGGCACCGCGGCGACATAGCAGGCGGCGTCGGCAAACAGCGCGCGGAAATGCGCGAGGCTCAACGCCAACTCCTCGCCCTGAAAGAACGGCACGCCGTTCTGCGTCACCAGCACGCCGCCCTTGGCCAGGCAGCGCTTGCAGTCGGTATAAAATTCACGCGTGAACAGCACGGCGCCCGGCCCCTGCGGATCGGTGGAATCGACGATGATGACGTCGAAGCGGCGGTCGGTTTGGGCCACATAGTCCGCGCCGTCGCCGATGATGCACTCGAAGCGCGCATCGGCGAAGACCGGCGCGGTGAATTCGGGGAAATGCTCCTTGGCAAATTCGACGACCTTGGCGTCGATCTCGACCTGGGTGAGCCGGCGCACGGACTTGTGCTTGAGCACCTCCTCGGCGATGCCGCAGTCGCCGCCGCCAACGATGAGCACCTCTTTCGCCCGGCCATGCGCGAATAGCGGCACGTGGCTCATCATCTCCTGGTAGACGTATTCGTCGCGGCTCGAAATCTGGGTGGCGCCGTCGAGCATCAGTATCTTGCCGAAGAACTTGTTCTCGAACAGCACGAGATGCTGATGTGCGGTCTCTGTCTCGTAAAGCACCCGCTCGACTTCGTAGCTGGTGCGCATGCCGATCTGTTCGAACAGGGTCTCGACGATCCAGCGCTTCTCGGCCATTGGCTTACTCCTCGGTCAATGGCCGAGCGACCGGCGGTCGGCGTCAGGCGGCGCCCTGCCCGCGCAGGTGCTCGCTCACCGCGATGCGCTTGGGCCGGAAGGCCTCGCGCAGCACCGGCACGCAGGCGTCCGGATTGGCGTTGCCGCACATGAAGATATCCAGCGCCGCATAGCCGCGCTCCGGCCAGGAATGGATCGAGATATGACTCTCGGCCAGCACCGCGACGCCCGAGACGCCGCCATTGGGCTCGAAATGATGCAGGTGGATGTGCAGCAGCGTGGCGCCCGCCGCGTCCACGCAGTCGCGCAGCGTCTGCTCGATATGATCGAGATCGTCGAGCCGGGCCGCGTGATAGAGATCCACGATGAGGTGCGCGCCCGCGCAGCGCACGCCGTTCCTCATCACGAAATGATCGTCCTGCGCCTCGGCGTCAGCCGTGTGCGCTCCGATCGACGCTTCAATGTCTCGGGTGGAACCTGGAGTCTCCAAGCTCTTCCCCGATCGCAAGAGGGCGTCCCGATGCATGCCGCTCTCCCCAACCAGAGATCGAACCCTTGAGACCGGCGAGCCGGCTCGCGGACGTGAAAGTGCCGTCACATGAATGTCGCCGTGCATTCATGTGGGCAGGGTCCACATAAGGGCAACATACGGTGCGATCAAGAAAAATCTGCTAATTCCGGGCGCGGCCGACGGCGCGCAAGAAGGCTGTGTGCGCGGGCGCTTTCCGCGCTAGACTGGCGCACGCGCCGCGCGCGAGAGAGCGCAAGCCAAGCGCCACGCGCAGCCGCCATTTTCAGGGAGGAATTCGATGAAGCTCTACATGCACCCGGTGTCCATGACCTCGCGACCGGTGCGGCTGTTCGCCGCCGACAACAATATCGCGCTGGACGAGGAGATCGTGGACCTGTTCACCGGCGCGCAGATGCAGCCGCCCTATTCCGACCTCAATCCGAATTGTCTGGTGCCGATGCTGGTCGATGGCGATCTCAAGCTCACCGAGAGCTCGGCGATCCTGAAATATCTTGCCGACAAGGTCGGCTCGCCGGCCTATCCGAAAGACCTGAAGGCGCGCGCCAAGGTCAACGAGATGATGGATTGGATCAACACCAATTTCTACCGTGAGTGGGGCTACAATCTTTGCTACCCGCAGTTGTTTCCGCACCTGAAGCGGCGCAGCGACGAAGCGCAGGCGGCCACGCTCGAATTCGGCAAGGAGAACGCCAAGCGCTGGCTCAAGGTGCTCGACGACTATTGGCTGGGCCCGAACAAACCCTATCTCTGCGGTGATGCGATCACCATCGCCGATTATTTCGGCGCCGGCCTGGTCACGCTGGGCGAGGTGATCGGCGTCGACTTCACGCCCTATCCGAACGTCAAGCGCTGGCTCGAACGCATGAAGAAGCTGCCCAACTGGGACAAGGTCAACGAGGCGTTCAACGCGCTGGTGACCTCGGTCAAGGGGCAGGCATTCGTCACGTTGGCCTGAGCGGCGCGGGGCGCAGGCAAGACAGGAGGCACGATCCATGAGCTTCTTTCCCGGCAAGGACCCGAAAGCGGGTGACGTCTATGCCTGCGAGGCGATTGCGCAGGTGATCGTGCCGCGCACCGTCGATCTCGGCGACTTCGCGGTGCGCCGCGCGCTGCCCTCGGCGCGCACGCGCATGGTCGGGCCGTTCATCTTCTTCGACCATTTCGGCCCGGCCGAATTCAAGGCCGGCAACGGGCTCGACGTGCGGCCGCATCCGCATATCGGGCTCGCCACCGTCACCTATCTGTTCGACGGCGAGATCATGCACCGCGACAGCCTCGGCACCACGGCGCCGATCAAGCCGGGCGAGGTGAACTGGATGACCGCCGGCCGCGGCATCGTGCATTCCGAACGCACCGGCGCCGAACTGCGCACGACCGGCAGCCCGATCCACGGCCTGCAGATGTGGGTGGCGCTGCCGTCGGCGAAGGAGGAGATGGAGGCGGGCTTTGCCCATCACGAGGTCGCCGAATTTCCCATGGTCAAGGAGAACGGCAAGAGCGTGCGCGTGGTGGTCGGCTCGCTCTATGGCGCATCCTCGCCGGTGCCGGTGGTGCACGAGACCATCTTCGCCGACGTTCATCTCGCCACCGGCGCGACGCTGCCCATCGATGCCGGCCACGAGGAGCGCGCGCTCTATGTCATCGACGGCGAAATCGACATCGCCGGCGACAAGTTCGCGCCGGGCAAGCTGCTGGTGTTCAAGCCGGGCGACGCGGTGACGGTGACGGCAACGCGAAACGCGCATCTGGTCATCGTCGGCGGCGCGCCGATGGACGGTCCACGCCACATCTGGTGGAATTTCGTCTCCTCGAGCAAGGAGCGCATCGAGCAAGCCAAAGCGGACTGGAAAGCCGGCCATTTCGGCAAGGTGCCGGGCGACGAGATCGAATTCATCCCGTTGCCGGAACAGTAGCGGTCGACGCGGGTTTGCGTTGCGCAGCTCCGCCGCTTTGGGGCCGCGATTTCCCACCGGCGAGACCCGCCGGATTGTGGCCGATGGCCGGAGCTAGTCATGTTCACCCGCCTGCTGACGACCTGGGACTCCATACGGTCGAGCCTCTGGGGGCTACCGTTGCTCATGGTCGTCGCCGCTGGCGTCGTGGCCTATGCCGCACTCAATGCCAACATTGGCCAGGGCAACGATCCGGTGTGGTATCTCTATAGCGGCAGCGCGAAAGAGACCCCGCAGTTCCTCTCGAACCTCGTGAGCGCGATGATCACGATGGCGACCCTCGCCATCTCGATCACAATGGTCGTGCTCGCTTTGGCGGCGCAACAGCTTGGGCCGCGTCTCATACGCAGCTTCATGGGCGACCGACGCACCCAAACGTCCCTGGGCCTGTTCGCATCGACGGTCGTATACCTGCTGCTGGTCTTGCGCAGCGCCTACGGTCAGAGCGAAGCCGTCGCCAATCTCGCGGTCACCATCGGTACGGCTCTCGTGCTGATCAGCGTCGCCACACTGCTCTACTTCGTGCATCACCTTGCGCGCTCGATCATCGCCGACAACGTCATCGATCGCGTCGGCGCACAGCTCGACAGCAATATTGAGCGATTGCTGCCGGAGAAGACGGCCGATCAGCCTGCGCCGCCGCCGGAAACCAAGCTTCAAGGTGCCCCCGTCATGCTCGCTTACGGCGGCTACGTTCAGACGGTCGATGTCACAGCCATCGTGCAGGCCGCCGCCGAAGCAGACGCCTTTGTGGAGTTGATTATTCGCCCCGGCCAGCACGCTGTGGCGGGAAGCATTATGGGCTATGTGTCCCCCAAGGCCGCAGGCGAAAAGCTCGCGCCGGCCGTCCAAAATGCGGTAAATGTCGGTCGCGAACGCACCGGCGTGCAGGACTTGGAATTCTCGATCCATCAGTTGGTGGAGATCGCACTGCGCGCGCTCTCGCCCGGCATCAACGACCCTTACACGGCGATCGCCACCCTTAACAGACTGACCCTGTCGCTCAACAAGGCGATGCATCACGGAGAGGCCAAGAGCATCTGGCAGGATGACGACGGCAAAACCAGGGTTGTCGCTTCCGTGTCGACGTTTGAAGGGCTGGTGGATGCGGCCTTTAATCAGATCCGCCAGATGGCGTCAGGCATGCCGGCGGTGCTGATCCGCATGGCTGAGAATATCGGCCAGTTGCTACAGCAGGCCGATAAAGGACACCGGCCGGCGCTGGAGAGGCATTTGGCACTCGTCGTTCGTGCCGGACGCCGAAGCATCGACGAAAAGGACGACCTCAAGGATATGGAAGAGAGCGCCCAAGCCGCGACGGAGGATACCGGAAAGGCCGACGCCTGACCACGCGCGCTGCGTCGCGGCTCACTTCTTCGGCAGATCCAGCCTGATATGCAGCTCTTTGAGCTGCTTGGCCGTCACTTCCGACGGCGCGCCCATCATCAAATCCTCGGCGCGCTGGTTCATCGGGAACAGCGTCACCTCGCGGATGTTCTCCTCGCCGGCCAGCAGCATGACGATGCGGTCGATGCCGGGCGCGATGCCGCCATGCGGCGGCGCGCCAAGCGAGAGCGCGTGCAGCATGCCGCCGAACTTCTCCTCCAGCGTCTCCTCCGGATAGCCGGCGATGGCGAAGGCCTTCTTCATCACCTCGGGGCGATGATTGCGGATGGCGCCGGAGGACAGTTCCGTGCCGTTGCAGACGATGTCGTATTGGATCGCCTTGATCGACAAGAGCCTGTCGTGGTCGTTGGGATCGAGCGCGAGGAATTCCTCGACCGGCAAGTTCGGCATCGAGAAGGGATTGTGCGAGAAGTCGATCTTCTTCTCGTCCTCGTTCCACTCGTACATCGGGAAATCGACGATCCAGCAGAACTCGAAGCGGTCCTGGGCGATGAGGCCGAGCTCCTCGCCGACTTTGGTGCGCGCGGGCCCGGCGAACTTGACGAAATCCTTCGGCTTGCCGGCAACGAAGAACACCGCGTCGCCGACGCCGAGGCCGAGCTGATCGGCGATCTGCTTGGTGCGTTCGATGCCGATATTCTTGGCGAGCGGTCCGGCGCCGCCCTCCTCGCCGTCGCGCCAGAAGATGTAGCCGAGGCCGGGCTGACCCTCGCCTTGCGCCCAGGAGTTCATGCGGTCGCAGAAGGCGCGGTTGCCGCCCTTGGGCGCGGGGATCGCCCACACCGCATTGCCTTCGGTCTCCAGAATGCGCGCGAAGATCTTGAAGCCGGAGCCGCGGAAGGCAGCGCTGACGTCCTGCATGACAATCGCGTTACGCAGGTCCGGCTTGTCGCTGCCGTATTTCGCCATCGCTTCGGCGTAGGGAATCAAAGGAAACTTCGGCGTCACCGGCTTGCCGTTTGCGAACTCCTCGAACACCCCGCGCATCACCGGCTCGACCGCGTCGAACACGTCCTGTTGGGTGACGAAGCTCATCTCCAGGTCGAGCTGATAGAACTCGCCGGGCGAGCGGTCGGCGCGCGCGTCCTCGTCGCGGAAGCAGGGCGCGATCTGGAAATAGCGGTCGAAGCCCGCCACCATGATGAGCTGCTTGAACTGCTGCGGCGCCTGCGGCAGCGCGTAGAACTTGCCGGGATGCAGGCGCGAGGGCACCAGGAAGTCGCGCGCGCCTTCCGGCGAGGAGGCGGTCAGGATCGGCGTCTGGAATTCGAAGAAGCCCGCCTCCTTCATGCGCCGGCGAATCGAATCGATCACCTGCCCGCGCAGCATGATGTTGGCGTGCAGCTTCTCGCGGCGCAGGTCGAGGAAGCGGTATTTCAGCCGGATATCTTCCGGATAGTCCTGCTCGCCGAACACCGGCATCGGCAGTTCGGCGGCGGGGCCGAGCACCTCGATCTCGGTGCTGTAGACCTCGACTTCGCCGGTCGGCAAATCGGGATTGAGCGTACCCTCCGGGCGCTGGCGCACCTTGCCGTCGACACGCACCACCCATTCCGAGCGCAGCTTTTCGGCCAACGAAAAAGCCGGGCTGTCCGGGTCGGCCACCACCTGGGTGATGCCGTAGTGGTCGCGCAGGTCGATGAACAGCACGCCGCCATGATCGCGGATGCGGTGGCACCAGCCGGACAGACGCACTTGCTTGCCGATGTCGCCGGCGCGCAGCGCGCCGCAGGTGTGGGAGCGATAGCGATGCATGGGCATAAATGGGGGCGGTGACTCGCGGCCTCTGGGGCAGGCTGATGGGGTGGAAGTGGGCGGGAAAAGCGCATGAGGGGTCGGCTTTGTCAAGGCGAGGCCGCCGGCGAGGCCCCGGTATCCTGCGCCCTCGCCTACGTTATAGTAGCGAGGACGTCATCCGCCCCTTCCCGGCGCGCGCCGCCTTTTCAGGGGCCCCGCGAGGAGAACCTCGGACATGCGACGACTGGTCATCCTGGCCGCCGCCCTCCTCATCGCCTCGCAGGCGGTCGCCGGCACGATCGAGCGCGTGCGCGATACCGGCGTGTTCCGCATCGGCTACCGTGCCGACGCCAAGCCCTATTCCTACCAGGACGAGCATGGCCGGCCCGCCGGCTATATCGTCGACCTCTGCCGCGAGGTCGCCGTCGCGCTCGGCCCCGGCGTGCGCATCGAATACGTGCTGGTCCATGCCGGCGAGCGCTTCCAGTCGGTGCACGATGGCCGCGTCGACATTCTATGCGACCCGAGCTCGGTGACGATTGCGCGGCGCGCGCTCGTCGACTTCTCGATCCCCACTTATCTCGACGGCGCCGGCGTGCTGTCGCGCCAGAGCGCGCCGGTGCAGAGCTTCGAGGACCTCGCCGGCAAGCGCGTCGGCGTGCTGGTCGGCACGACCACCGAGCAACTCTTGCGCGATTCGCTTGCAGAACTCGGTGTGAGCGCCACGATCGTGCCGGTGCGCGATCACCGGCACGGCATGGAACTCGTGCAGACAGCCAGCCTCGACGCCTATTTCGCCGACCGCGGCATTCTCGCCGCCATGCTGCGCGAGCGCGGCCGCCCCGGCTTCGAACTGAGCAAGAACTATTTCAGCTACGAAACCTACGCCTTGGCTTTGCCACGCGACGACAGCGCGTTTCGCCTGCTGGTGGACAAGACGCTTGCCGGGCTTTATCGCACGGGCCGGATCGATGCCATTCTGGCCAGGACGTTCGGCCACGCGCCGCTCGATCCCATGCTCAAGGCCATGTTCGTGATGAATGCCTTGCCGGAACGGTGAAACCGGCCGGCGAACCCACGCGGCGTCAACGACCGTGTCTGCGCAGGCTGGCCGCAACGCCGGAGACGGCATCCATCACCGCGCCGCGGTGGACGATCTGCGCCATGATGCCGTGGACTTTGGGCTCGATGAAACCATCGAGATCGTCCCAGACCAGCGGCTTGTCGGCTTGCGGCGGCCCGGCGGCAGCGGCGCGCGCGGCGGCATAAAGCGGTCGCGTCGCCGGCGACAGCAGTGACGTCGCGTCATAGGTCTGCGCGACCAGATTGGCCCGCAGTTCCACGCCTTGCACCGCGAAGACCAGCGCATTCGCGAGGAAATGCGTCAACACGTCGAGGGACTCGCGCGCCAGATTGGCGGAATTCATCGCCTGGCTGTTGATGTTCTGGTTGTACTGCTCGGCGTGGGTCGGAAAACGGTCGGCGATCGAATGACCGTAATAGGCAATCAGCGGCATCAGCGAATTGCAGGAAATCTGCAGCGACTTCAAACCGACGTTGATTCCGGCAGCCATGTTTCCGACCAACGACGGATTGAGGCCGTAATTGAACTCGGGCGACACCAGGAGCGCGATCTGCGCGTCGAGGTGTTTGGCCAGCATGCCGACGTGGTAGCGCAACCGGTCCATGGCAACGCCCGTGTATTCGGCGAGGAAATTTCCGGTGTGATAGACTTCGCCGGTGTCGGGATCGATCAGCGGATTGTCGTTCGCCGAATTGGCCTCGGTCTCGATTTGGCGCGCGACCTCGGCGATCCCGTCGATGATGGGTCCGAGATATTGCGGCATGCAACGCAGCGAATATCGATCCTGGATCAGCGTGCCCTTGCGGTGCGAACGGTCGCCAGCCGCCTCGCTTCGAACAAGCTGCGAGCCCTGCAGCAGCGCCGCCATCTCCTTGCCGGTCCAGACCTGGCCCGGATGCGGCTTGACCGCCTGGATAAAGGGATCGAAGGACTGGCTGGTCGCCACGAGCGCCTGGAAATAGAGCGCGTGCACGCCAAGCGCGAGCGCGGTGAGGTCGATGGTGCGGTCGACGCAATTGGCGGCCACGCCGGTCGACGCCGTGGTTCCGTTGTTGAGCGCCAGGCCTTCCTTGGGCTCGAGCGGAAGCGGCGCAAGCCCCAGGCGTTTGAGAACGGTGTGGCTGTCGAGGGTCTCGCCCTTGAAGTCGACCAGAAAGTCCGGCGAAAGGCCGAGAATGGCCCCGGCAATATAGGCGAGCGGCGAGAGATCGCCGCTGGCGCCGATCGAACCGCGCTGGAACACCTGCGGTGTCGCACCCGCATTCAAAAATGTCACATAGCGTTCCATCAGTTCCAGCCGCACGCCGGAGACGCCCTTCATCAATGAGTTGATGCGCAAGAGCATGGCCGCGCGCACGTCGGGCTCGGGCAACCGCGGCCCGGCTGCGACCTTGTGATGCCAGAGCGAGACCGTCTGCAGGTCACGCAGTTTCTCGCGCGGCACGACCTTGTCGGCCATTCCGCCATAGAGCGTGGTCACACCGTAGATCGCCTGCCCGGCCTCGACCGCCTCGACGATGCAGCGGCGGGAGTCATTGACGCGCTTGAGTACCGCAGCGTCGCGGCTGAGCGTCACCTCGGCACCCCGCGCGACCGCTGCAATATCCGCAATGGTGAGACCGTCTCCGCTGATGGTGACCATGGACGCTGCGCTCCCTTGTGACGTTTTCTTGCCTGGGCCGTCGCGATCATAGGGAGAAACCGCGTTGGTCGCACCCCCAGTCCGGCCTCGGTTGTCGCAATGTCGACGGCGCCTTGCCTGTGGACAAGACGGCTGCCGGGCTTTATCGAACGGGCAGGGTCGACGCCATTCTGGCCAGGACTTTCGGCCACGCGCAGCTCGATCGCCTGCTCAAGACCATGCTCGTGATGAATGCCTTGCCGGAAAGGTGACCGTGAAATCAGCGAAAAAGAAAACGTCGCGTCGTCCGGCGGCGACATCGAGCACGATGACCACGGCGGAAGCGACGGTCGCGAGCCTCATCGCGCATGGCTACGACACGATCTACGCGCTGCCGGGCGTGCATAACGACCATCTGTTCGACGCCTTCCAGCGCGCCGGCGAGGCGCTGCGCGTCATACACACGCGACACGAGCAGGGCGCCGCCTATATGGCGCTGGGCGCCGCGCTGGCGACCGGCAGGCCGCAGGCCTATGCCGTGGTGCCGGGGCCGGGCCTGCTCAATTCCGGCGCCGCGCTGCTCACCGCCTACGGCATGAACGCACCGGTGCTGGGACTGATCGGCCAGATCCCCGCCGGCGCCATCGGCCGCGGGCTCGGCCATCTGCACGAGATCCGCGACCAGGCCGGCATCATCGCGCGCCTGGTCGACCACGCGACCCGAATCGACAAGCCGGCCGAAGCGCCCGCCAAGGTCGCCAAGGCGATCGCCTCCATGCACCAGGGGCGGCCGGGCCCCGCCGCGCTCGAATGCGCAATCGATATGTGGGGCGAGCGCGGCCGCATGCCGCCGATCGCGCCGCCGGCGCCACCACGCGCGCCGAAGATCGACGAGGACGCCCTGCACGCGGCGGCCAGGCTTCTGGGCCGCGCCAAGACCGTGCTGATCGTCGCCGGCGGCGGCGCGCAGGATGCCTCGCTCGAAGTGACGCTGCTCTCCGGCATGCTGCAGGCGCCGGTGATGAGCTACCGGCGCGGCCGCGGCGTGCTCGACGACCGCGATCCGTTCAGCGTCAACCTGCCGATCGGCCACGACCTCTGGGGCGAGGCCGATGTCGTGCTCGCGATCGGCACCAAGCTCAATCCGCTTGCCGACTGGGGCGTCGACAGCAAGCTCAAGATCGTGCGCGTGGATGCCGACGCCGAGGAGCCGGCGCGCCTGCGCAAGCCGAACGTAGCCTTGATCGGCGATGCCACGCCGATCCTGCGCAAGCTGATCGATGCGCTCGCCCGCACCAATATGCGCCGCCCGCCGCGCCGCGAGGAGATGCAGGAGCGGCAGGCCAAGATGCGCAAGCGGCTCGCCAAGCTGACGCCGCAACTCGACTTCCTCGAGGCGATCCGCGCCGAATTGCCGGAGGATGGCATCTACGTCGATGAAGTCACCCAGGTCGGCTTTGCCGCGCGGCTTGCCTTTCCGGTCTACAAGCCGCGCAGCTTTCTCTCGCCCGGCTATCAGGACAATCTCGGCTGGGGCTATGCCACCGCGCTCGGCGCGCAGGACGCGCGGCGCGACGTGCCGGTGGTGTCGATCAACGGCGACGGCGGCTTTCTCTATACGGCGAACGAGCTCGCCACCGCCATGCGCCACAATATCCCGCTGGTGGCCATCGTGTTCGCCGACGGCGCCTTCGGCAATGTACGGCGCATCCAGGAAACGCGGTTCGGCAACCGGCTGATCGCCTGCGATCTCGCCAATCCGGACTTCGCCAAATATGCGGAAAGCTTCGGCGCGATCGGCCTGAGGGCGCGCGATGCGAGCGTGCTGCGCGTGGCACTGCGCGAGGCCTTTGCCCGCCGCGAGCCGACGGTGATCGAGGTGCCGGTCGGGGCGATGCCGAGCCCCTGGGAGTTCATCCACATGCCCCCTGTGCGCGGGCGTTAATATCGTCGGGAATCGGAGTTAAACTTACCGCCGTCATGGAATTGATTACGCGAACCGAGGATCTGGCCGACGTCTGCACGCGCATGGCGCGGCATCCCTTCGTAACCGTCGACACCGAATTCCTGCGCGAGTCGACCTATTATCCGCTGCTGTGCGTGGCGCAGATCGCCAGCCCGGATGAGGCGGCCGTGATCGACACCCTGGCGGAGGGCATCGATCTTTCGCCGTTCTTCGCGCTCCTGACCGACGAGAACGTCGTCAAGGTGTTCCATGCCGCGCGCCAGGACATCGAGATCATCTGGAACATGGCGGGCAAGATTCCGCACCCGATCTTCGACACCCAGGTCGCCGCCATGGTACTCGGCTATGGCGACTCGATCTCCTACGACCAGTTGGTGCAGCGCATCACCGGCGACATGCTCGACAAGTCGCACCGCTTCACCGACTGGACGCGCCGGCCGCTGAGCGACGCGCAGGTCGCCTATGCGCGCTCCGACGTCACCCATCTGCGCGACGTCTACCTGAAGCTCGAATCCGACCTGGAGAAGCGCAAGCGCGTCAACTGGGTCGAGGCCGAGATGCGCGTGCTGACCTCGCCGGAGACCTACCGCGCCGATCCCGAGCGCGCCTGGGAACGGCTGAAGACGCGCGTGCGCAAACCGAAGGACCTGGGCGTTCTGATGGAGATCGCCGCCTGGCGCGAGCGCGAGGCGCAGAGCCGCGACGTGCCGCGCGCGCGCGTGCTCAAGGACGACACCGTCGGCGAAATCGCGGTGCAGGCGCCGACCACGATCGAAAAGCTCGGCGCGCTGCGCTCCTTGCCGCGCGGATTCGAGCGCTCGCGCTGGGGGCCGGAGATCGTCGAGGCGGTGCAGCGGGGGCTGGCGCGCGACCCCAAGACGCTGCCGCGGCTCGAGCGTTTCCGCCCGGCGCCGAACGGCGCGGCCATCGTCGAATTGCTCAAGGTGCTGCTGCGCATGACGGCCGAACGCCACGCCGTCGCCGCCAAGGTGATCGCCACGGTCGACGATCTCGACCGCATTGCCGCCGACGACGAGGCCGACGTGCCGGCGCTCAAGGGCTGGCGCCGCGAACTGTTCGGCGAAAAGGCGCTGGCGCTCAAGCAGGGCAAGCTGGCGCTGGCGGTCGACAAGGGCAAGGTGATCACGGTGGAGAAAGAGTAGCCGCCGCCGGGCGGCTTGATGGGCCCGAATTTATCCGGATTTTACGCCACCGACGCCAAGCTTTACGTCGCGCTCATGCATCTGCGCCCTACCCTCGATCATAAGAAACTGAGGGGAGAATCGCATGCAGGCGTTGATCCTGGCGGCGGCCGAACAGGTCGCCGCGAGCCCGTTCGGACGTTGCTGCAGCCAGATCGGCGCCGCGCTCGACTACATCATCCCGATCATCCTGTTCTTCGCCGTCATCGCCGGCCTGACCGTCGTCGCCTTCGGCCTCGTCCAATGAGTGCGCGGCCTGCGTGAGACGATAGCGCTCAAGGGGCAGGCGACTGGCGCCGGGGAATTACGGAAAGCTGTGGATGGCGGCCGAGACGGACCGCGTGGTCACGGCGCGGAAGAACTAAAGGCGCTTATATGAAATCACCGACAGCCTGATCCATGTAAGCATCGCGGACCAGGACCGAATGGTTTTGTCCGCAGTGCGGACAGCGCACGTTCATCTCCACGTTCCACATGCGGGTCAGGTTTTTGTAATCGGTGCTAACGTCGATATTGAGCTGCTTGCTCGTCTGGGGACATCGTATCGAGAGGTCGTCCATAGAATTCTCCCCGTTTCGGCAGGCGGGAGCACGACTCGTCTCTCAGCCACTGGCGCCCAGGCAATGGCGTTGCCAGTGATACTTCATAGTTAAGCACCGCATGCCTCGAAGTCCAGCGCTGGAAGAGCGCAAAACAAGCGCGCGACTGGCAATTCCTTACCTTTCTTATCGAACGGAGTCGTTTTCTAGCCATTTGGATTCATTTTCGCGTCATATTGAGCGGAATCGGCACGACTCAGCGCGGGCCTTGAAGAAGCCTCACTTGATACCTATCTTGTATCCATCGATAGTTGGCCGAACGACTGGGCCGCTTTGCGCCGTTTTCGACGGGCGGGCACGTTTCAGACTTTTTTCCAAAATCGACAAACAGAGACGACGGCGGCAAGTCAATATGCGCTCCGTCTCACGTGATCACCCGTCACTGAAAGGACACTTCGTGAATACGGGAACTGTAAAGTGGTTTAACAACCAAAAAGGCTTCGGCTTCATTCAGCCGGAAAGCGGCGACAAGGACGTCTTCGTTCATATCAGCGCGGTCGAACGCGCCGGCATGGGCACCCTCAACGAGGGCCAGAAGGTCTCCTTCGACGTCGTCGAGGACCGGCGCTCCGGCAAATCTGCCGCAGAGAACCTGCGCGCCGTCTGAGTGGTCTCGCTAGAGCCACGATGCTCCGACCACGGATGAACTGGCGGAGCGTTATGAGTTCGAGGGTCCCGGGCGCGCGCACCCTCGCCGCGCGGGACTCTCTCCTTTTGCCGGATAACGCGAAGGAGAGCCTGATGAAGAAAGCTGCCTCCAATCCGACGACGGCCGCGATCAAGGCCGAGCGCGAGCGCGACAAGGCGCTGGCCATGCAGGAATATGAAGCCGACAGGCTGGCGCAGCAGGCCAACATGGCGCGGTTGCGCGCGCTGCGTATGGCGAAGGAACGCGCCGAGAAGCAGAAGTCGGCGGCGCGACGGCCCGTCAAGCAACGCGCGCCAACACAGGAGCCGGCGCCGCCGAGCGGCCGGCGACGGCAATCCTCTTGAACATCGGGCACAATTCGGGGCATTCGCTGCCTGGTGCGCGCGGCTGGACGCAGATCCTCGGCCGCTATCGCCAACCGAGCGCCGCGCGCAGCATCGCCGAGCTGGCGATGACGGCGCTGCCTCTGGTGGCGCTGTGGACCGCCGCCTGGTTCGTCTTCTGGCTCGGCCAAGCCTGGGCTTCACCGCTCATCGCCGTTCCGACCGCCGGATTTCTCGTGCGGCTGTTCATGATCCAGCACGACTGCGGCCACGGCGCCTTCTTTTCCCATCGCCAGGCAAACGACTGGATCGGCCGCGTCATCGGCGTGCTCACCATGACGCCCTACGACTACTGGCGTCGCACCCACGCCATCCACCATGCCACCGCCGGCAATCTCGATCGCCGCGGCATCGGCGACGTCGAGACCTTGACCGTGCGCGAATATCGCGCGCTCTCGCGCTGGGGCCGGCTCAAGTATCGTCTCTATCGCCATCCGCTGGTCATGTTCGGGATCGGGCCGGCGTATCTGTTCATCGTGCAGTACCGGCTGCCGATCGGACTGATGCGCAACGGTTGGCAACCTTGGGTCAGTACCATGGCGACCAACCTCGCCATCGCGCTGATCGTCGTGGCCATGGCCTGGCTGATCGGAATCAAGGCCTTCGTCCTTGTCCATCTGCCGATCATGCTGCTGGCGGCCACCATCGGCGTCTGGCTCTTTTATGTACAGCACCAATTCGAGCACACGCTGTGGCGGCGCAATGGTAACTGGAGCCTGCATGAGGCCGCCCTGCACGGCAGCTCGCATTACGACCTACCGGGATTCCTGAGCTGGCTGACCGCCAATATAGGCATCCACCATGTGCATCACATCTGCAGCCGCATCCCCTATTATCGCCTGCCACATACCTTGCGCGATCATCCGGAGCTGCGCGACGTCGGCCGGCTGAGCCTGCGCGAAAGCCTGCGCTGTGTGCGTCTTGCGCTGTGGGACGAGGCGCAGAATCGGCTGGTGTCGTTCCGCGAAGCCGCGACCGCGCGCTGAGCAATCGCCTCAGCGCGTTCCCGTATCAATCACCGTATCGCGGCCGATCAGCCGCCCGAGCTGACGCAGCCGAGCGGCGAGCCTATCGCCGGCGAGCCCGCGGGCGCGACCGTTGAGCGAGAGCACCAACTTGCCGCGCTTGACCTGCATCGGCGCCTTCGGCAGCACGCCGCCGTGCGCGGCGCTGATGATATAGGCGACGCGGAAAGCGGCGCCGAGCACGCGCGCGCGATCGAGCATGCGGGTGGAGGCGAGTTCGCGCAGCCGCGGCGACAGTTCGTCCTCGCCGAGCCCGGCATGGCGGAAATAGACCGACAGCGCCAGATAGGCGCGGCCGGGATGGTCGATGGCGACGAAGGCGCCGTTGGCGATGATGTTCATCGACTGCTCGCCGCGATATTCCGGATGCGCGCGCCAGCCGATATCGGCGAGCAGGCAGGCGGCATGGCGCAGCCTCCGCTCCTCAGCGGCCTCCTCGATACCGGAAGACGCCATGAAGCGGTCGGTCCAGTCGATCAGCTCCTCGCCGTGGCGCGGCGAGCGCGAGCGCAACTCGTTGAGCTCGTCCGCGGCCGAGATGAGCGGATCGCGCATGCGCTCGCGCCGCTTGAGCCGCGAATACAGCAGCCCCTCGCGCACGCCGAGCACAGAGATCACGACCTCTTTCGGCTTGATCGTGCGCACCAGCCCTTCCATCACCAGCGCCGCATAGGCGAGCAGCGGCCGCCGCTGCGCGCTCACCACCTCGATCTTCGACAGCGTCTCGGTATCCACCCGATGCACCAGCCGGGCGAATTCGAGCGCCTCGCGCGCGCCGATGCGGTAGTTGTGCATGACGTGGAAAGGATAGCCGGTCTGCCACATGTGCAGGCGGGCGAGCGCGCGCCATGTGCCGCCGACCGCGTAGAAGGTGCGGCCCTCGCCGTCCCCCAGCATGTCGATGCCGGAAAGCGTCTTGGTGACGAATTTCTCGGCGCGCTTGAGCGAGGCGCCGGCGATGTCGGCGAGGGCGAGCCCGCCGAGCGGCACGGTGAGACCGTGGCGCACATTGGCGCCGCGCACGTCGATCAGCTCGAGCGAACCGCCGCCGAGGTCGCCGACGATGCCGTCCGGCTTGTGCATGCCGGAGACGACGCCGAGGCCGGTCAGATGCGCCTCGCGTGTGCCGGACAGGATTTTGATCGGCGTCTTCAGGATACGCTCGGCCTGCGCGATGAACGCCTGACCGTTGTCGGCGTCGCGGCAGGCCGCGGTGGCGATCGCCCAGACGCGGTGCACCTGTAACGTATCGCACAGCGTGCGAAAGCGCCGGAAGGCGGTGAGCGCGATCTCGATCGCTTCCTGGGTCAGGAGGCCGGTGGTCTGCACCTGGCGGCCGAGGCCAGCGAGGACTTTCTCGTTGAAGATCGGCGTCGGCGCGCGCGTCAGCCCCTCATAGACCATGAGGCGGACCGAGTTGGAGCCGATGTCGATGACGGCGATGGGCGGGCCGTTGTCGAGCCGGCCCTTGGTGGTGTGGGCAAGCGGGGCGGAGCGCTTACGCGCCCTCGGTGAGGCGGCGTATAAGGCTGCGCGGCGAACTTTCTTTGAGCGATTTCCCACGACCCGACAGGCTCGGATTTGTCATGAAATACTTGTGGGCGTTGAACGGTTCCTCGCCCGGCGCCGCCTTTATGCGCGTCGAACTGCCGTCCGGCAAGAGCGTCCAGCTTTGCTCGTTATCCTTGAAGTTTGCCACCATGATCTGGCCGAGCACCTGCTCGTGCACGGTCGGATTGAGAATCGGGCACAGCACCTCGACCCGGCGGTCGAGATTGCGCGGCATCATGTCGGCGGAGGAAATATATACCGCCGCCTTGGCGTGCGGCAGCGTATGGCCGGCACCGAAGCAATAGATGCGCCCGTGCTCGAGGAAACGGCCGACGATCGATTTCACCCGGATATTCTCCGACAGGCCGGGCAGGCCCGGGCGCAGGCAGCAGATGCCGCGCACCACCAGATCGACCGCCACGCCGGCATTGGAGGCGTCGTAGAGCGCGTCGATGATGCCGGGATCGACCAGCGAGTTCATCTTCATCCAGATCGCCGCCGGCTTGCCGGCCTTGGCATTGGCGATCTCCTGCGCGATGTGGTCCATGATGCGGCCGCGCAAGGATATCGGCGAGATCGCCATGCGCTCGAGCTCGGCCGGCTCCGCATAGCCGGTGATGTAGTTGAAGATGCGCGCGACGTCGCGCCCGATTCCTCCGTCGGCGGTGAAGAAGGACAGGTCGGTATAGATGCGCGCCGTCACCGGGTGATAATTGCCGGTGCCGATGTGGCAATAGGTCGCGAGACCGGCGCCCTCGCGCCGCACGACGTAGGAGAGCTTGGCGTGAGTCTTGAGCTCGATGAAGCCATAGACCACCTGCACGCCGGCGCGCTCCAGATCGCGCGCCCAGCGGATGTTGGCCTCCTCGTCGAAGCGCGCCTTCAATTCGACCAGCGCGGTCACCGATTTGCCGGCTTCCGCCGCTTCGACCAGCGTCTTCACGATCGGCGATTCCGCCGAGGTGCGATAGAGCGTCTGCCTGATGGCGACCACATTGGGGTCGCGCGCGGCCTGCTGCAGGAACTGCACCACGACGTCGAATGATTCATACGGATGATGGACGATCAGGTCCTTCTGCCGGATGGCGGCGAAGCAGTCGCCGCCGTGGTCGCGGATACGCTCGGGATAGCGCGGATTGTAGGGCACGAACTCGAGATCGGGCCGGTCGAGGCGGGTGAGCTGCGACAATTCGTTGAGCGCCAGCACGCCGTCGACCAGGAACAGTTCGTCGTCGGCGACCGCCAGTGCCCGTTGCACGAAGACGCGAAGCTCCTGCGGCATCTTGGTGTCGAGCTCGAGCCGGATCACCGATCCGCGGCGACGTCGCTTGAGCGCGGTCTCGAACAGCCGCACCAGGTCTTCCGCCTCTTCCTCGATTTCCACTTCCAAGTCGCGGATGACGCGGAAGGCGCCCTGCCCGATCACCGTATAGCCGGGGAACAGGCGGCCGATGAACTGCTGCGTCGCCTGCTCGAGCGAGATCAGGCGCATGCCCTGTTCGGGCGTGCTCGGTAGGCGGATGAAGCGGTCGAGCTTGAGCGGCATGCGGATGAGGGCGTTCATCGCCTTGCCGTCCTTGTCGCGCGAAAGCTGCAACGCAAGGGTGAAGCCGAGATTGGGAATGAACGGGAACGGATGCGCCGGATCGATCGCCAAGGGTGTGAGCAGCGGGAAGACGTGGGTGAGGAAATGATCCTCCAGCCAGGCGCGCTCGACTTTCTTCAAATCGGCGCCATCGACCAACGTGACGCCGACAGCGGCGAGTTCGGGGCGCAATTCGATCCAGCGCTGCTGCTGGTCATGCGCGAGCGACGTGACCGCCTCGCCGATGCGGGCGAGCTGCTCGGACGGAGAAATCCCGTCGGGGCTCTTGGTGGTGATGCCCTGCCCGACCTGGCCGATCAGGCCGGCCACGCGCACCATGAAGAACTCGTCAAGGTTATTGGCGGAAATCGACAGGAAGCGCACGCGCTCGAGCAGCGGATGATGCTCGTTGGCGGCCTCCTCCAGCACGCGGCGATTGAAGTGCAGCCAGGACAGTTCGCGGTTAATGAAACGCTCGGGCCGCGCGCGCAGATCGACGTCGGGGGCATCGGCCGTGCCCGCGCTCTCCGCGCGCTCGCGCGCCGGGGCAATTTCCTTTGCCATTGCAAGTGCTTGGGCGCGGTCAGCCATGGTCCAAAAAGCCGTGAAGAATCAGTACTCTGGCCGCCAATCATGGCGCCTGGATGACAGTTCGCGCCAGATCGGGCCGCCTCGTCAAGACCACGCTACGCCGCAACCCTAAACAGAGCCTTGTCCGACCGCCCGCGGCTGATTATGCCCGCCGCGGCCAAAACGAAAAGGCTCCAGTCGCGACCGGAGCCTTTCCGCAACGGATCATGCAAAGGACGTCTAGCTGCCACTGCCACCGCCAAGCTGTGACGAGATGTCGCCAAACGTCGTGTTCAGCTTGCTGCCAAGGCCATTCACGACGGCGATGATCGCGACCGAAATGCCGGCGGCGATAAGGCCGTATTCGATGGCCGTGGCGCCCGAGCTGTCCTTCAAGAAACGCAGAATAAGTTTCTTCATTTTTTGCTCCGTCATCCACGTGTACGATGAACTCAAGCGGAATGAGTTTTCAGCCCAATTAAATTGCATTTGAGAATTCAAGCTGCATTATTCGCATGATTTCCGTGAATGTGCGGAAATTACGAACAACTGATGCAAGTCAAACCGAGCCGGGCAAAAGGCCGCGCGACGCCGGCGGCAATTGCGCCCATCGCCCAATGCGTTAGATATCGGACATGGACCGCTTCGGCCTCATCCTGCGCAGCATCGTCTTCTTTCTGTTTCCCATTCCCTTCCTGCTCGGCTTCGCGCAGGACCACGGCAGCGATTGGACCGGCACCGCAGCTTATGGGGCGGTCGTCGTTCTGGTGCTGGCGGCGGTCGTGGTGGGATGGAGCGCCGGCCGGCGCGGGCGTGAATAAGCGCGCGATTCGCTAGCGAAACAGCTCCGCCGCCAGCGCACGCGTGACCGGCCGCTGCAACCGCATGGCCTCATGGTCGAGCTGGTGGATCGCCGCGCGCGCGGCGGCGAAGGAGCGTTCGATGCGGTTGGCGAGATAATTGACCAGCGCACTGTCGACCGCGATCTGGCGGTCGGCGGCGAGCTTGACGATCAGCGCGCGCAACAGTTCGTCGTCGGGCGCTGCAAGCGTCACGACTGGCATCGCGCGCAGGCGCGAGGCGAGATCGCGGATGGCGACGGCGAAACTCGCCGGCGGCTGGCGCGCGGTGATGAGCAGGGAAGCGCCCTGCTCGCGCGCGAGATTGATCAGATGAAACAGCGCGCGCTCTTCCAGGCCCGCCGGCTCCAGGTCCTCGATCACCAGCGCGCCGGTGGCCAGCGCTCCCGGCAGATCGACCTCGCCCAGGAGCCGCGCGGCGAGCGTGCGGGCGCCCGCCGCCTCCGCCCAGATCGCGGCGAGATGGCTCTTACCGGCTCCTTCCGGGCCGACCAGCGCCACCGCCGGCGCCGGCCAGTCCGGCCAGCGCTCGATCAGGGTCAGCGCAGCCCGGTTCGACGGCCCGGCGAGGAAATCCTCGCGCGCGAAGCTTTCCGCATGGCCGAGCGCCAGCACGAGCTGGCGCGGCGCCAGGGCTCGATCGGTGCCGGTCACGGCGTGCTCCCGGTGTAGAACGAGCTCTCCAGGTAGCGGCGTAGCGCAAAGCGCGCCAGCACGCCGATGGTGGCCGCCAGCGGCACCGCCAGCATCAGGCCGACGAAGCCGAACAGATAGCCGAAGGCGAGCAGCGCGAAGATGATCCACACCGGGTGCAGGCCGACGCTCTCGCCCACCAGCTTGGGTGAAAGCACGTTGCCCTCGAGAAACTGGCCGACCAGGAAAACGCAGAGCACGATGACGATCGAGGTGTAATGCGGCCAGAACTGCGCCACCGCCACGCCGACGGCGAGCACCAGGCCGGTCATCGAGCCGACATAGGGAATGAAGGTGATCAAGCCGGAGATCAGGCCGATGAGCAGGCCGAAATTGAGCCCGGTGAAAGTCAGCGCGATCGCATAGAACAAGCCGAGGATGACGCAGACCATGGTCTGCCCGCGCACGAAGCCGGAAATGGCGGCATCGATCTGGCGCATGAGCCCATGCACCGTGTCGCGCTGATTGAGCGGGATCCAGCCGTCGACCGTGCGCACCATGCGCGGCCAGTCGACCAGCAGATAGAAGGCCACCACCGGCGTCACCACCATCAGCGAGAACAGCGACACCAGTGCCTGGCCGCCCGACCAGAGCGACTTCAGGAAGGTGGTGAGCCAGCCCATGCCTTGCGTGACCAGATCGCCGATCGACTTGTCGGGACTGAAACCGGCGCCGAGCAACTTCTGCAGCCAGGGCCGGCTCTGATCGGTGAGCACGTGCTGCAGTTTGGCGACATAGCCGGGGACGGAGGCGATGAAGGCATTGAGCTGGTCGCCCAGGATCGGGACGACCAACAGGATCAGGCAGACCAGGACGAGCACGACCACGACGATGATCAGCAGCGCGGCGATCACGCGGGAAACGCCGAGACGCTGGATGCGGTCGGTCAGCGGGCGCAGCAGGAAGGCAATGGCAAAGCCCGCCACGAAGGGCAGCAGGATGCCGCTCAACAGCCACAGAAACAGAGTGAAGGCGACCAGCGCCGCCAGCCAGAAGACGAGCTGGCGCGGAAACGGGGTGCCGCGCGCGGGCGGCTCGCCGGGCGCGGGCGGCACCGGCGCGCGGTCTGCGGCGCTCACCGACGTTCCACTGCTGAATTCATATGGCGCACCCATTCGGCGAGATAGGCCGCAATCGACAACAGGGTCAAAGCCGCCACAAGCCCCATCAGCGTCAGCGTGACGAGGCCGGCCTCGACCTGGAAACTGAGCGAACCCAGCACCACGCAGGCGAATACGATCTGCGCCGCGGTATTGAGCTTGGAGACCACGAGCGGCTTGATCTTCAACGGGCTCCCCATCAGCCAAGACAGCATGATCCCTCCGACGATGAGGATATCCCGCGAAACCACCAGGATCACCAGCCAGCGCGGGATTTCCCCGTTGATCCCAAGCGTCAGATAGATCGAAACGATCAGCGCCTTGTCGGCCAGCGGGTCCAAATAGGCGCCCAGCACGGAGGCCATGTGGAAGCGCTTGGCCAGGAACCCGTCCACCGCGTCGCTGACACCGGCGGCGACGAACAGGCCGAAGGCCGCCCCCCAGGCCCCGGAGGCGATAGCCCAGACCACGATCGGCACCATGAGGATGCGCCCCAGCGTGATGAGGTTCGGAATGCTCAAAGGTCGACCCGGCTCGCAAGGCGCGGCCCCGGTCCCGGCGACCGGCAAAGCGCCGTATCGGGGCGGAGTATAACGGCGCCCGGACCATTGCGCGACTTACGATTCCAACGTAGGACCCCCACGCAAACGGGGCCTTTCATGGCGAAACAGCAGCGCGGCCTGACCTATGCGCAGGCCGGCGTCGATATCGATGCCGGCAACCGGCTGGTCGACCTGATCAAGCCGCTGGTCCGCGCGACCGCGCGCCCGGGGGCGGACGCCGAAATCGGCGGCTTCGGCGGGCTGTTCGACCTCAAGCGGGCGGGCTTTGCCGATCCGGTGCTGGTCGCGGCGACCGACGGGGTCGGCACCAAGCTCAAGATCGCCATCGAGACCGGCCGTCACGACACCATCGGCATCGACCTCGTCGCCATGAGCGTCAACGACCTGGTGGTGCAAGGCGCCGAGCCGCTGTTCTTCCTCGACTACTATGCCTGCGGCAAGCTCGCGCCGGAGATCGGCGCCGCCGTGGTGGCGGGCATCGCCGTCGGCTGCCGCGAGGCGGGCTGCGCGCTGATCGGCGGCGAGACGGCCGAGATGCCGGGGCTCTATGCGGGCGACGACTACGACCTCGCCGGGTTCGCGGTCGGCGCCGCCGAGCGCGGGCAGTTGCTGCCGCGCGGCGATATCGCGGAAGGCGATGTGATCATCGGGCTTGCCTCCTCCGGCGTGCATTCCAACGGCTATTCGCTGGTACGCAAGGTGGTGGAAAAAACCGGCCTGATGTGGAGCGCGCCAGCGCCGTTTGCCGCCGATACCGCGCTCGGCGAAGCAATCCTGGCGCCGACCCGCATCTATGTGAAATCCTGCCTCGCGGCGATACGCGAGACCAAGGCGGTGAAGGGCCTCGCTCACATCACCGGCGGCGGCTTTCCCGACAACATCCCGCGCGTGCTGCCGGCGGGCTTGGGCGCGCGCATCGATCTGGCCGCGGTCAAGGTGCCGCCGGTGTTCAAGTGGCTCGCCAGCGCGGGCGAAATCGCCCCGACGGAAATGCTGCGCACCTTCAACTGCGGTATCGGTATGATCGCCATCGCGGCCCCTGGTGAGGCGACCAAGGTATTGCAGGCCTTCGGCGCGGCGGGCGAAATGGCGGTCGCCATCGGCGAAGTCGTCCCGGCCGGCGACGGGCCGCGCGTTGCCTATGACGGGCAACTCGATCTCGGGTGACGGGACCAACATGAGCCGCACGCGCGTCGCCATCCTGATCTCCGGCCGCGGCTCCAACATGGCGGCGCTGATCGAGGCCGCCAAGGACAAGACCTATCCGGCCGAGATCGTGCTGGTGCTGTCGAACCGCCCCGACGCGGGCGGGCTCGCCCATGCGCGCGCCGCCGGCATTGCCACCGAAATCGTCGACCACAAGGCCCACGGCAAGGACCGCGCCGGTTTCGAGCGCGCCATGCAGGCGGTACTCGAAGCACACGGCATCGAGCTCATCTGTCTCGCCGGCTTCATGCGGCTGTTGACCGACGGCTTCGTCGAGGCCTGGCACGGACGCATGATCAACGTGCACCCGGCGCTGCTGCCCGCCTTCAAGGGGCTCGACACGCATGAGCGCGCGCTCGCAGCCGGCGTGAAAATCCACGGCGCCACCGTGCATTTCGTGGTGCCGGAGATGGATTCCGGCCCCATCATCGCGCAGGGCGCGGTGCCGGTGCGGGACGACGACGACGCGGCAAGCCTCGCGGCGCGCGTGCTTGCCGTCGAGCACCGCATCTACCCGCTGGCGCTCAGGCTGGTGGCCGAGGGCCGCGTGCGCATGGAAAGCGGCCGCTGCCTCATCGACGACGCGGAGATGCCCGGCGATGCCTTTTGCGTCCCCGCGGCGTGAACGTTCAACACGCCAATTGCAATAGCCAAGGCCGTGACGGTGTTACGGTTGGGCGCCCTTGTATATCGGCTATATTTCTGTCGGCAATTTAAGAGAACTCGCGCGGGTGAAGTTTGCATCCATCCGGCTGAGCAGCCCATCGCGGATTCCCGTGAAGCAGGCCATCAGCTTGGGACCGCGTTCATCTTCGAGCGCGATGATACGAAACAGCGTTACCCACAAACGAAAGCCGAACCAAACGAGCAGCATCGGCCAATTTCTATGGTGATAGATGTGCAGCCAGAAGAAGACCAAATTCCGGAAGTAAAGATAACGCCGGAATGCCGAATGATTGCTGCTATAAAAATCATGACCTAGGATGCGGCGGTGGAGGCCGTTTCCGACCGGATGGTCGATTAGGCTGTACCGATGAACCAAAACCCTGAAGCCGGCGAGACGAATACGGTAGCAATATTCGATATCGCCATAGTCCAGCGATAGATCTTCCCAGGATCCGTGGACGCCAGATCGCGGCAGACCCGCCCGTTCCACAACCGCGAGGTTGATCAGCGAGCCGCTCCAGATCACGCTGTCGCACTCGATATAGTCGAGATTTTCGGACACGCTTGAAGGACGCGGTCCGCCGGGCGTAAGCCGCCGGCCGTGCAGCAAAAGGCCGAGCGTGAATACATTTTGAGACGAACAGATGACGCCAATGGGTTGCTGGTCGATCCGACCGAGCGTCTGCGCCATGCCAATCAAGTGCTCAAGCGCATCGGGGCGCGGATGGCTATCCGCATCGAGTATCCATATCCAATCGTAACCGCGCGCGCGGGCGTACTCGATCCCCTTCGCAACGGCGCCGCTCGTTCCAAGGTTCACGGCGCTCTTTACGAGCGTGACGTTGCTCGGAAAAGTACATTCAGCGGTCGCATCGGTGGAAGCATTGTCGATCAGGAGGATTTCTTCCACGGCAACAGTCTGCCGCAATATTGTTTCAATAGTATTCTCGATGAAAGCTGCGGCATTCCATGCGTGCACATGGACAAGTACCTTCATGAAACGTCACTGCATGTCCACAGGCTTCGCCGCCTGCGCTCAGCGATAGCTGACGCTCCCGCGCACATCCAACTGCTATTCTCGGTGCCGCAGAAAACGGTTTCGACGTCGCCGCTCCAATTGCGCGAATTTAGGATAGCAACAACACCGCGCACCGACATGCGGAGCGCGCTCGACCTAACGGACGATATCAATGAAGATTTGCTGTGCCTCATGGTCGCTCCCAAAAGAAGCCTAACGCCGCGGCAGTTAGTGGTCAACAACGCGAGTTTTGGTTGAGAAATCCGATAAAGTTATTTCTAGTTAGGCCTTTCTTCGACAGTCCGAATGGAGGCCGCTTCGTAAGTGGTGGTCGGCTACCTGCTACCGGACGACATCGTCATCATGGGCAATCTGTCGAGCCGCAACGGCCATGGGCAACACTATCGCGGTCCTTTCACCCGACAGCCCTGACTTCAACCGCCGCGAGATTGCCTTTGCCGACTGAAAGCCCTGCTCAGAAATGCCGCCGCTGGTCCTATGGACACCATATGGGACGCGGCACTTCGTAATCGATACCTTCAACGTCGCAGAATGCGGCAATACTTCGCTGTTGTCGGACTCGATGCAGCTTGATCTGATTCCGCGCCGGTCACCTGCGGAGGCGCGAAGTGTTGGCCAGATGGGCCTCATTTTGAGCAAGTGCCGCGAAATTGAGGACGACCTTTGACGCGTGAGAGGGCCCGATCCCTACAAACCTCGCCATGATCTTTCCGAATGACCGACCCTGACGCCATTTCGCAGCGCACAACGCGTCGCTGTCCCCAGGCATTACGGCGGAATGAATTTCGGCCCCCTCTCGCGTGTTATACACTCGCCGGCGGCGCTCAAGACGCCACCAAAAAAGCCGGGGCTACAACGATCACCTTACAGGGGAGAACAACCATGGAAATGCGTTCATCGCATCCGATGCTCTCGTGCACCGACGGCATTGCTACGGGCATGACTGATGTGTGGCTTCTGATCGGCCGCGTGCTCATCGCCGCTGTATTTTTTATGACGGTGTCTTCCGGCGGGCCGGCCGCCGGCTACCTCACATCCCTCCACTATCCGAGCCCCGGCTTCATGAGCGTGCTGGCGCACGTGATCGAATGGATCGTCGTGATCTCGCTTGTCTTCGGCATCGGCACCCGGTACGGCGCCTTGCTCGGTCTCGCCTTCGTTGTGATCGCCTTTGTGACGGCGCATCGCTATTGGGAGTTTCCGGCGGCGGCGCAAAACCTCCAGCGCGTATTCCTCAGCAAAGACCTCGCCATCGCGGGCGGATTGCTCGTGCTGTTCGTAAGCGGCGGTGGCCGCATCAGCATCGACAATATGCTGAAAGGCTGAATAGCCTACCGCGCTCGGCGCCGCACCCACACCTTGTTGTCGTGGAATGCGGCGCCGCCATAGGGCGCGATCGGATCGGCGCCGGTCAGCGTGTTGATGCCGCAGCCGTCTGGGTACGCCGAATTTGGCCAGATCGATTCCGCGATCAAGACCCCGCGGCGTACGCCGTCGAACAGGTGCGCATGCAGGCGCACCTCGCCGCGCCGATTGCCGAGCACGACCAGATCGCCGTCGCCGATGCCGAGCACCGCGGCATCGTCCGGATGGATCATCACGGTCGGCCGCTTCTCGCCGGCGAGCGAGCTCGGCGTCTCGTTGAAGGTCGAGTTGAGGAAGCCGCGCGACGGCGAGGTGGCGAGACGGAACGGATGTTCGGCATCGGCCTCCTCGATGCTGGTCCAGTGGTCGGGCAGCCGCGGCATGGCATCGACCGCGCCGCTCTTGTGCGGGCTGCGGAACGGCACGTTATTCCAGTCCGGCTTGAAGCGGAATTTGCCGTCGGGCCAGGCAAAGCCGTCGAGATAATGCGCCTTGCGGAACGGCGGCTGGCAGTCGCGCCAGCGATTGGCTTCGAGCTCGGCGAGCGAGCCGAGCTTTGAGGCGACCAGCAGCCGGTCGATCAACTCGCGCGGGCTCAGCGTGAAGCCTTCGTGCTCGGCGCCGAGCCGGCGCGCCAGCGCGCAGATCACCTCGTGGTTACTGCGGCATTCGCCCGGCGGCTCGATCAGCTTGGGGCCGAGGATGATGTATTGGTGGCCGCCGCCGCGATAGACATCGTCGTGCTCGAGGAAGGTGGTCGCCGGCAGCACCAGGTCGGCCATCTGCGCCGTCTCGGTCATGAACTGCTCGTGCACGCAGACGAACAGATCCTCGCGCGCGAAGCCCGCCTTCACCTTGCTCTGGTCGGGCGCGACCGAGACCGGATTGGTATTCTGCACGATCATCGCCGTCACCGCCGGGCCGCCACGCAGCGCTTGATTGTCGCCGGTCAAGATGGCGCCGATGCGCGACTGATCGAGCATGCGCACGGCGCGGTCGCGCGCATCGAGCCCCTCGATCAGCGTCATGTCGAATTTGTAGATGTCGGCATTGGCGTGGAAGGCGCCGCCGCCCTCGTGCTGCCAGGCGCCGGTCACCGCCGCAATGCAGCTGGCCGCATGCATGTTGGCCGGCCCGTTGCGCGAGCGGGCAAAGCCGTAGCCGAGACGGAAGAAGGCGCGCTTGCGCTCACCGATCAGCCGGGCGAAGGCCTCGATGGTCTCGACCGGCGTGCCGGTGATTGCCGACGCCCATTGCGGGTCGCGCGACTTGAGATGCGCCTCCAGCTCGCGCGGCGCATCGGTGTATTTGTCCAGATAGTTCCAATCCGCGTAACCATCGCGAAACAGGCAATGCATCACCGCGCAGGCAAGCGCGCCGTCGGTGCCGGGCTTCACCAGCACCGGCAGATCGGCCTGCCGCATGGTGCCGTTCATGTAGACGTCGACGGCGGCGATCTTCGCGCCGCGTTCCTTGCGGGCGCGCGTCGCATGCGTCATCACATTGACCTGAGTGTTGACCGGATTGGTGCCCCAGATCACCACCAGATCGGACTTGGCCATCTCGCGCGGATCGGCGCCGGCGATGCGCCCGACACCGGCGGCGAAGCCGGCATAGGCGGCGTTGACGCAGATGGTGGAATGGAAGCCGGAATATTTCTTGACGTGGCGCAGCCGGTTGATGCCGTCGCGCTGCACCAGCCCCATGGTGCCGGCATAGTAATAAGGCCAGACGCTCTCGGCGCCGTGGCGCTGCTCGGCTTGGATGAATTTTTCCGCAACCAGATCGAGCGCGTCGTCCCAGGTGATTGGCCGGAATTCGCCGGAGCCCTTGCCGCCTACCCGCTGCAGCGGATGCATGAGGCGCGCGGCGTGATGCACGCGCTCGGCATAGCGCGCGACCTTGGCGCAGACGACGCCGGCCGTGTAGTCGTTGTCCTGCGCGCCGTGCACGCGGCCGATGGTGCGCTCATCAACGAGCTCGACGTCGAGCGCACAGGTCGAAGGACAGTCGTGCGGACAGGCCGAATGGCCGATGCGCGTGATCGGGAACCGGACGGGCTGGTTCATGGCGGCCCTTGTATCATAAGGGCTTGCCGCCAACACCCGGAATTACCGGCACCTGGCGCCTTTCACGGGATCCCTACCCGCCAGCCGATCGTCGCTGTCATTCTCTCGGCTGGTGGCGCTGTTTCGGCCGGAGCCACTTGGCTCGATCGCATTCAGCAGCTTGCGCAGCAGCGCGATCAGCAACCCCATCTCCTCGCTCGAGAGCGCCCCGAGGAGCAGCTTACTGTCGGACACCAACACATCGGCCATCACCGTTTCGGCGCGCCGCCGCCCGGCGGCTGTCAGCCGCACGCGCAAGCTGCGTCGATCGGTCCGATCAGGGATGCGCTTGATCAGCCCCCGGCGCGTGAGGACGCCGAGGACCTTGGTCAGGCCTCCCGAAGACATCAGGACGGCGCTGTACAGCGCGGTCGGCGTCAGCTCATAGGGGAAGCCGGAGGCGCGAAGCGCCAACAGGATTTCGAGTTCGGTGAAGGTCAGCCCGGACTTCGCGGTCGTCCGCCGTGCGTTCTCGATCACCAGGTTATTGAGCCGGAAGACGCGCATCATCAGTTCGGCGATCGGCGAGAACGCCTCTGGCCAATTGCTTTTGATGCCCGCGAGCAGGTCGTCGACGGTTTGCTTTTTTGCCATGATTTTAGCCGATTTATATATCTTGCTAGAAAGATAACTCGCCATATATGCCGGGTACGGCGTCTGGAAAGGCCCGTGGACGAAAAACGACGATCACTAGGTTTTCGCGCAAAGGCCGTCCCTGGATGCCGAAAGTCTGGTCCAATTTCAATGCGATAGCCAGCACAGCCGAGAACGGATTGAAGCGTCCCATGAACAAGCAAGTTGATCCGGGCGAGCGCCTCGACATTCAGTCCATCCTCGGCAACAGCCGTCCGTCCGCCCTCCCCTGGTACCGGAGCTACGGCTTGAAATGGGGAAGCCTCGTCCTGGTCGGCATTCTGCTCACCGCATTCGTGTGGTGGATCGGCGGCGGTTCGACCAGCATCCGCTATACCACCGAGCCCGTGACCAAAGGCCCGCTGACCGTCGTCGTCACCGCAACCGGCTCGGTGCAGCCGACCAACAAGGTCGACGTCTCCAGCGAACTCTCGGGCACCGTGCGCAAGGTGCTGGTCGACTACAATTCGTCGGTCAAAGCCGACCAGGTACTGGCGGAGTTGGACACCGACAAGCTGAAGGCGACGCTCGACAACTCGCGTGCCAAGCTCGACGCCGCCAAGGCGGCCGTGGAAGAAGCGCAAGCGACGGTTACCGAAAAGCAAGGCGACCTCGCCCGCAACAAGAAGCTGGCCGACACGCACGCGATTTCGATGCAAGTGCTGGATCAGGCGCAGGCGGCCTACGACCGCGCCATGGCGGCACTGGCCAGCGCCCGCGCTAACGTCGGGGTGGCCGAAGCCGATCTGAATCTCAATGAAACCAATCTCGGCAAGACCTATATCCGCTCGCCCATCGACGGCGTCGTCCTCACCCGCAACGTCGATCCGGGCCAGACGGTCGCCTCCTCGCTGCAGGCTCCGGTCCTGTTCTCGATCGCGGAAGACTTGAAGAAGATGGAACTGCAGGTCGACGTCGACGAGGCCGACGTCGGCAAAGTCCGCGTCGGCCAGCATGCGACTTTCACGGTCGACGCCTATCCGGATCGGACATTCCCGGCCGTCATTCATGACTTGCGTTTCGCCTCCGAAACGATCCAGGGCGTCGTCACCTACAAGGCGATACTGGACATCGACAATTCCGAGCTCTTGCTGCGCCCGGGGATGACGGCAACCGCCGAGATCAAGGTCACCGAGCTTCAGGACGCATTGCTGATCCCGAATGCCGGCTTGCGCTACACGCCCGCGACGACCGACACCGCAGCCAAACGAAGTTTTCTCAGCCGATTGCTGCCGGGGCCGCCGCCATTCCGTGCCGCAAAACCACAAGAGCAGACGGGCATCAACCGCACGGTCTACGTGCTGCGCAACGCCGAACCGGCGGCGATCAAGATCAAGATCGGATCGAGCGACGGCAGACGAACCGAAGTCAAAGAAGGCGCGCTGCAAACGGGAGACAAAGTGATCACTGACCAGACGACCAGTCAATAACGAGAGGCCGGTGCCGTGACCCATGCCGTCAACGAGACTCCCGTCATCGAGCTGCGGCGCGCCACCAAAATCTACGGCAGCGGCGAGGCGGCCGTTCACGCGCTCGCCGGTATCGATCTGAAGATCGAGAACGGCGAGTTCGTCGCGATCATGGGACCGTCGGGCTCGGGCAAATCGACGGCCATGAACATCATCGGCTGTCTCGATACGCCGACAAGCGGCGACTATCTCCTTGATGGATTCGAGGTCGGCCGGCTCTCATCCAATGAGCGCGCACTCATTCGGCGGCATCTGCTCGGATTCGTCTTCCAGGGGTTCAATCTGCTGGCGCGCACGACCGCCCTCGAGAATGTCGAGTTGCCGCTCATCTACCGCGGCATGCCGGCGGCTGAACGGAGAGAGCTTGCCACCAGGGCCCTGGCGCATGTGGGGCTCTCGGGACGCGAGCATCACACCTCTGCGGAACTCTCCGGCGGGCAGCAGCAGCGGGTGGCCATCGCCCGCGCCATCGTGACCAGTCCTCGCGTGCTGCTGGCGGACGAGCCCACCGGCAATCTCGACACCAAGATGAGCCGCGAGATCATGGACTTGATGACGGGTCTCAATCGCGACCAGGGAATGACCGTGGTGATGGTGACCCACGAGACCGATGTCGCCGCCTATGCGCGCCGCATCGTCCATTTCCTCGATGGCCGGATCGACAGCGACGCTCTCAACCAACAGGCCGCCTGATGTTGTTCGAGGCGATCAAGCTTGCGTTCCAGGCGATCCGGCGCAACGCGCTGCGCTCGTTCCTTACCGTGCTCGGCATCGTCATCGGCGTCGGCGCCGTCATCGCCATGGTGACGATCGGCAACGGCACGACCGCCAAAGTGACGGCCGACCTCGCCAAGCTCGGCTCCAATCTCGTGTCGGTCAGTCCGGGCCAGTTCGGCCCCGGGCGCGCCAGCTCCGAAGCCAAGCCCTTCAAGGCACGCGACATCGAGGCGATCCGCAGTCAGATCAGCGGCATCAAGGCGGTGGCCCCGGTCGCGCAGAAGTCGGCGACCGTCATCTACGGAACGGAGAACCGAAAAACGACCGTCAACGGCACCGACAACGACTTTTTCATAACCCAGGACTGGAAGCTGAAATCCGGCCGTCAGTTCCTACCCGGCGAGATTCGGGGTGGCGCCGCCGCCTGCATTATCGGCGCGACCGTGCAGGAGAAACTGTTCGGCAAGGCCGATCCGCTGGGCAACCACATGCGCGTCGGCAGCGTCTCCTGCGAGGTCATCGGAACTTTGGTGGCGAAGGGCCAGTCCAGCTTCGGCACCGATCAAGACGACGTGGTCGTGATGCCGCTACGCACCTTTCAACGGCGCCTGGCGGGCAACACCGACATCAGCCGCATCATGGTTTCGGCCAAGGATGGCGTCGAAACCGGCAAGGTGCAGACCGACCTCGAACGCATCCTGCGCGAACGGCGCAACATCACGCACGGCGAGGACGACGACTTCTCGGTGCACGACATGAAGCAAATCGTTCAGGCGATGGCCGGCACAACCGAGACCATGACGGGCCTGCTCGGCGCCGTGGCGGCGGTCAGCCTGCTGGTGGGGGGCATCGGCATCATGAACATCATGCTCGTCTCAGTCACCGAGCGCACCCGCGAGATCGGCATACGGCTGGCGATCGGGGCATTGGAACGGCAAGTCCTATCCCAGTTCCTCATCGAAGCGGTCGTCCTGTCGCTGTTCGGCGGACTGGTCGGCATTTTGCTCGGGCTCGGCCTCGCGCTGCTCGCGGCAAGCACGATGGGGCTTCCGTTTACGGTCGAACCGGGCATCGTTTTCGTGGCTTTTGCGTTTTCCGCGCTGGTCGGCATCGTATTCGGGTATTTCCCGGCGCGCCGCGCCGCGCGCCTCGATCCGATCGAAGCTCTGCGGCACGAATAGAGCTCCTGCTCCTGCCGACGGAGAGCGCGCCGCGGGCGCTAAACGTCGCTCGGTTCCCGCAGCTTCGCCCGCCGCCACAACCAACCGACGATCAGCACCAGCACCGCGCCCATCGCCGAGGCGACGAGGACGACGCGGTGGGTGGGCGCGGCGCCGGCCGCGGTGATGAGGCCGGTCACCACCGGGTCGGTGGCGATCACCTCGCCGGCGATCCAGCCAAGCAGCGCGGCGCCGGCCCAGATCAGGATCGGCGCGCGGTCGAGCAGCGCCATGATCAGCGCCGCGCCGGCGACGATCAGCGGGATGCTGATGGCGAGCCCGAGCACCAGCAGCGCCATATTGCCTTCCGCCGCCGCGGCAATGGCGATGACATTGTCGAGGCTCATGATGATGTCGGCGACGGCGACGATGTAGATCGCGTGCCAGACATGGCGCGCCGTGTCGCGGTCCTGCGGGTCGTCCGGCACCAAGAGCTTGGCGGCGATGTAGATGAGCGCCAGGCCGCCGACGAGCTTCACGTAGGGCAGCAGCATCAGCGAGGCGACGACGCCGGTGAAGACGATGCGCAAGGCCACCGCGACGCCGGCGCCCAGCACCATGCCCCACAGCCTTTGGCGCGGCGGCAGGCCGCGGCAGGCCATGGCGATGACCACCGCGTTGTCGCCGGAGAGCAGGATGTTGATCCAGATGAGCTTGACGACCGCGAGCCAGAACTGGGTCTCGCCGAGCCCCGACCAGCCGCGCGCGAACAGCGCGCCCCAGGCGGCCGGATCCAGCATCTGCGCGATCGAATGCACCCGGCCTCCCGTTGCGCGCCTCGCGCGCCGCCACACGCCCTCGTCACCTCTCCCATCGGGAGAGGCCGATCGCGACAGCGATCCGGGTGAGGGGTTGCGGCCTATCGAGAGTTTTTAAGTCCCCTCGCCCCACCGCTCTCCCCGCTGAAGAGAGGGAGCGTGCCGCGCTTGTAGGCGACGCGCCAAGCGAAAACGGCCGCCCGCTAGCCGACGATCTCGTTCTCCGAGAAGAACTGCGCGATTTCCTTGGCCGCGGTCTCCGGCGCATCGGAGCCGTGCACCGAATTCTCGCCGATCGACTTGGCGTGCGCCTTGCGGATGGTGCCCGCGGCCGCCTTGGCCGGATCGGTGGCGCCCATGACCTCGCGGTATTTGGCGATCGCGCCCTCGCCTTCCAGCACCTGCACCACGACCGGGCCGGAGATCATGAAGTCGACCAGCTCGCCGAAAAAGGGGCGCTCCTTGTGCACGGCGTAGAACGTCTCGGCCTGCTCGCGGGTGATGCGCACGCGCTTCTGGCCGACGATGCGCAGGCCGGCCGCTTCGATCATGCCATTGATGGCGCCGGTGAGGTTGCGCTCGGTGGCATCGGGTTTGATGATGGAAAAGGTACGCTCGCGTGCCATCGGATGATCCTTCACTGGGCTTGCTCGGCGCGATAACCGGCTGCGATTGGAATGGGAAATTTGCGCGGCTTATAGCGGGCACCCCCTCGCCCGGCAAGCCAGCCCTGTCCGCCGCATTCCCGCTTGCACAGGCCGGGGCGGAGTGCTTGGAAGGCGGTCGACCAATCGACGCACCTTGCGCAAGGACCCCATCTCATGGCTACCAACCGCGTTCACCGCATCGCAGTCATCCCCGGCGACGGCATCGGCAAGGAGGTCGTGCCGGAGGGCCTGCGCGTCCTGGAAGCGGCGGCGAAGAAATTCGGCTTCGAACTGCGCATGGACAATTTCGACTTCGCCAGTTGCGATTATTACGAAAAGCACGGCCGCATGATGCCGGAGGACTGGAAGGAGCGGATCGGCTCGCACGATGCCATCTTCTTCGGCGCCGTCGGCATGCCCGAGCGCGTGCCCGACCACATCTCGCTGTGGGGCTCGCTGATCATGTTCCGCCGCGAGTTCGACCAGTACATCAACCTGCGCCCGGTGCGGCTGATGCCGGGCGTGCCCTGCCCGCTCGCCAACCGCAAGCCGGGCGACATCGATTTCTGGGTGGTGCGCGAGAATACCGAGGGCGAGTATTCGGCGATCGGCGGCAAGATGTTCGCCGGCACCGAGCGCGAGGTCGTGGTGCAGGAAACGGTGATGAGCCGCATCGGCGTCGACCGCGTCTTGAAATTCGCCTTCGAATTGGCGCGCTCGACACCGAGGAAGCATCTCACCTCGGCCACCAAGTCGAACGGCATCGCCATCACCATGCCCTATTGGGACGAGCGCGTCCGCGCCATGGCCAACGGCTATCCGGACGTCAAATGGAACCAGTTCCATATCGACATCCTCACCGCCCGCTTCGTCATGAACCCGGATTGGTTCAACGTCGTGGTCGCCTCCAACCTGTTCGGCGACATCCTCTCCGATCTCGGCCCCGCCTGCACCGGCACCATCGGCATCGCGCCGTCCGGCAACATCAATCCGGAACGCAAGTTCCCGTCCGTGTTCGAGCCGGTGCACGGCTCGGCGCCCGATATCGCCGGCCGGGGCATCGCCAATCCGATCGGCCAGATCTGGTCGGGCGCCATGATGCTCGATCATCTCGGCGAGCCGGAGGCCGCCAAGGCCATCGTCAAGGCGATCGAGACGGTGCTGGCGCAGGACAAGCTGCGCACCCGCGACCTGCAGGGCCCGGCCGATACCGAGACCTGCGGCAAGGCCGTCGCCGACGCGCTGGGCTGACGTCATTCCGGGACACGCGCGAAGCGCGTGGGCCCGGAATCCAGAACCAAGCTCCGAAGCCGTGCAATATCGCTCTGGATTCCGGGTTCGCTCGCAGAGTTTACCATCGGGCCACGCTTCGCGCGGACCCGGTGGCTCGCGCCCCGGAATGACAGAATAGGATTGCGCATCGCTCGGCTCTCGGCCAAATAGCGCGGCCATGCTGATCATCAATGATCTCACCGTCCGCATTGCCGGCCGCACGCTGCTCGAAGGCGCCACTGCGCGCGTGACCCCCGGGTCGCGCGTCGGCCTGGTCGGCCGCAACGGCACCGGCAAGTCCACGCTGTTCAACGTCATCACCGGTGAGGTTCACGCCGAGCACGGTTCAGTGGAAATCCCGCCGCGCTGGCGCATCGGTCGCCTCGCCCAGGAGGCGCCCAATGGGCCGGAGAGCCTGCTGCATGTGGTGCTGAGCGCGCCGAGCGAGCGCACCCGCCTGCTCGAAGAGGCGGAAACCGCGCACGACCCGCACCGCATCGCGGAGATCCAGACCCGACTGGCCGACATCGGCGCGCACGCGGCGCCGGCCCGCGCCGCCGCCATCCTGTCGGGCCTGGGCTTTTCGACCGCCGACCAGGCGCGCCCCTGCACGGAATTCTCCGGCGGCTGGCGCATGCGCGTGGCGCTGGCGGCCACGCTGTTTTCCGAGCCCGACCTGCTGCTGCTCGACGAGCCGACCAACTATCTGGACCTCGAAGGCACGCTCTGGCTGCAGGAGCATCTGGCGCGCTATCCGCACACGCTGATCGTCATCAGCCACGATCGCGACCTGCTCGATACCGCGGTCAACCAGATCCTGGCCTTGGACGCCAAGCAGCTCACACTCTATCGCGGCGGCTATTCGGGTTTCGAGCGCCAGCGCGCCGAACGCATGGTGCTCGACCAGAAGATGATCAAGAAGCAGGAAGCGCAGCGCAAGCACCTGCAAGCCTTCGTCGACCGCTTCCGCGCCAAGGCGACCAAGGCGCGGCAGGCGCAGTCGCGCCTAAAGATGCTGGCCAAGCTCGAACCGATCGCCGCGCTCACCATCGACGAGGTGCGCGAGATCAATATCCCGGCGCCGGACAAACTGCTGTCGCCGCCGATCATCGCCACCGACGACGTCGACGTCGGCTACGATGAGCGCGTGGTGCTGTCGGGCCTCTCGCTGCGCATCGACAACGACGACCGCATCGCCCTGCTCGGCGCCAACGGCAACGGCAAGTCGACGCTGGTCAAGCTCTTGGCCGGCCGGCTTCAGCCGATGCACGGCACGGTCACGCGCGCCGCCAATCTCAAGGTCGGCTATTTCGCCCAGCATCAGCTCGACGAACTCGACGCGGAGGAAAGCGCCTACGACCACGTGCGCCGGCTGATGCCGGACGCGCCGGAAGCGAAAGTGCGCGCGCGCGTCGGCGCCATCGGCTTTTCGGGTTTGGCCGGCAATACGCTGGTCGGCAGCCTGTCCGGCGGCGAGAAGGCGCGGCTCCTGCTCGGGCTTGCCACCTTCGAGGCGCCGCATCTCGTGATCCTCGACGAGCCGACCAACCATCTCGACATCGACAGCCGCGGCGCCTTGATCGAGGCGATCAACGAGTATCCCGGCGCGGTCATCCTGGTCTCGCACGACCGTTATCTGCTGGAAGCCTGCGCCGACCGGCTGTGGCTGGTCGCCGGCGGCAAGGTCACGCCGTTCGACGGCGATCTCGACGACTACCGCCGTCTTGTGCTCTCGGGCGAAAAGGCCGGCGCCGCCAAGCCGCCGCCGCAGATCGACCGCGGCGAAGCGCGCCGCGCCGCCGCCGAGAAGCGCGCGGAGACGGCGCCGCTGCGCAAGCGCGTGCAGAAAGCGGAAGCCGACATCGCGCTGCTGACCCGCCAGCTCGCCAAGCTCGACGCCACCCTCGCCGACGGCGCGCTGTTCGCGCGCGATCCGGCGCGCGCGGCCGAACTGTCGAAGACGCGCGCAAATGTGGTGGCGTCGATCGCCGCGGCGGAGGAAGAATGGCTCGCCGCCTCCAGCGCGCTGGAGACGGCGTAACTACTGAACGTAGACCCGCTCGACCTCGTGCCGGGTGCGCGCCGGCGCCTTGCGGCTCGCCTTGCGCTTTCGCACGTGCGACTTCGCCACCGGCTTGGCCTGTTCGGGCGGGGCGTCGATGACCTTCAGCCGGCCGGATTGAAAGTGATAGATGCCCGCAAAGTTGCCGCCGGCATAGCTGAGCACCACCTCGCGCTGGCCCTTGGCGCCGGCGCTGATGGCGACATTGCCCGGCGTCCCGGCGCGACGCACCACTTGGCATTCGCTCATGCCGAGCGCGATGCCGCCGAGCACGGCCGGCGACGACATGCCGGCGGAACCGCCGGGGCCCTCCGGCATCAGCCGGTCGGGCGGCGGGGCGGAGCCGGTGGTGGCGACGCGTTTGGGCCCGGCCGGCATGGGCGCACTGGCGAGATCGCCGGCCATCGAGCCGACCGGCCGGTCGGCCGGCGCGGCCGGTTGCGGCTCCGGCGACGTGGCTGCCTGCGGCGCTGCGGCGGGCGCTGCCTCGACCGGCGGCGCGCACCGGCCGTCGGCGGCGACCAGATCCTCAGGCGCCACGGGCCCTTTCGGACTGAGCTGGTAGTTGTCGCCGGCGACGCTCGCCTTCGCCCAATCCGGCGCGGCGAACAGGTCCACCTTCTTGGCGAACAACTGGTCGTAGGTGTCCTTTTCGAGCAGCGGGCTGCCCGAACAGCCGGCCAGCACGGCGGCAAAAGCGATCAACGCACAACTGGTTAACAGACGCGGCAAGAGAACGGTCCCCGAGGATGACTATCCGCTTGTCTCTTAAGCGGGATTTTGCGTCATCACAATGGCATGCGGCAAGTGCCTGTGGCGCACAGGGTTATCGGGACGCCCCGGCGGGGGCGCTCACGCCTTTTTCACCCAGCGGCCGGAGGCGTCCGGCTGCCAATAGGTGACCTCGAAACCCTGCTCCTTGCCGGCGCTCCATTGCGCGCGGGCGGCGGCCACAGCCTCCTCGTCCTCGCCGTCGAACAACAGCACGATGCGCTGATAGGCCTCGGCATCGGCGGGCACCGGCGCGCCGTCGATCAGGAAGCGCACATTGGCGGCGTTTGGATTGCCCTCGTTGACCGTGAGCAAGACGGGCTGCGCGGCGGCCTCGCTCTCGCGCCAGGTGCCATGCGGCAGGAAGCCATCGTCGCGATAGGTCCACAGATGCGCGTCGAGCGCCTCGATGCGCTCCTCGGACGACCCCTGCACGACGGCGCGCCAACCGCGCTCGAGCGATTTCTCCAACAGCGTCGGCAGCACGCTTTCCAGGCGCTGGCCTTGCAGGTGATAGAAGAGGAGTTCGGTCATGCTTCGCCCCGGAAAGAACGCCGCGCGGTATGCCATACGCGCACGATCAGGATTTCGTCGTCAAGCACGAGGCAGTGCACGCGATAGGGGTAGCGAGAGACCAACCGACTTCTCAATTCCGGTGCCGAGCATTCTTGATTCCAATAAAAGGACGATCCGCGACAAGCTCGATGGCAGCCAATATAGCGCGGCGAACGCGGCGCGCCGCACCAGGATCTTCTTTGGCAATGTAAGTAAAAATCTCGGCAAGATCGCTACGTGCGCGCTGCGTGTAGCGAACCCTCATCAGTCGTGGCTCTTCCAGAAAGCTTTCATTTCTTCATCGGGCACGAGATCGCCACGATGCGCTTCTTCCAGACCTTCCTGGATCGCGTTCCACTCGTCTTCCGACGGGTGATAAAGCTCGCCTTCCTTCGCTTCCAACATCAATAGCATCTCCGCCGCGTCCCGCTGGCGATCGGGAGGCCAGGTCAGCACGCGGTCAAGAACGGCCTTGATCTGGTCCTTGGTCATAACTTGATCCTACCATACGCCCGGCTGCGCGGTGAACGCCTCACCGCTCGTAATCCTCCGCCACCAGCCGATCCAGGAGCCGCACGCCCCAACCGGAGCCCCAGCTCTTGTTGGTGTCGGTCTGGCGCGAATCGAAGCCGGTGCCGGCGATGTCGAGATGCGCCCACGGGATCTTGTCGTCGACGAAGCGCTTGATGAACTGCGCGGCGGTGATGGCGCCGCCCCAGCGTCCGCCGGTGTTCTTCATGTCGGCGAACTTGGAATCGATCAGCTTGTCGTAATCCTTCGACAGCGGCATGCGCCAGACCAGTTCACCGGTCGCCTCGCCCGCCTTGGTCAGCCGCGCGGCGAGCTGATCATTGTTGGCGAACATGCCGGCATATTCGTGCCCGAGCGCGACGATGATGGCGCCGGTGAGCGTGGCGAGATCGATCATGAATTTCGGCTTGAAGCGCCGCGCCGCATAACAGATCACGTCGGCGAGCACCAAGCGGCCTTCCGCGTCGGTGTTGATGATCTCGATGGTCTGCCCCGACATCGAGGTGACGATGTCGCCCGGCCGCTGCGCCTTGCCGTCGGGCATGTTCTCCACCAGGCCGATGAGGCCGACCGCGTTCACCTTGGCCTTGCGCGCCGCGAGCGCGTGCATCAGGCCGGTGACGCAGGCCGCGCCCGCCATGTCGCCCTTCATGTCCTCCATGCCGGAGGCCGGTTTGATCGAGATGCCGCCGGTGTCGAAGCACACGCCCTTGCCGATGAAGGCGACCGGCGCTTCGCCCTTCTTGCCGCCGTTCCAGCGCATCACCACAACACGGCTGTCATGCGCCGAGCCCTGCCCGACGCCCAATAGCGCGTTCATGCCGAGCTTCTTCATGGCCGGCACGTCGAGCACCTCGACCGCGACCTTCAGCTTGCGCAATTCGGAGGCGCGGCGGGCGAACTCCGCCGGGTAGAGAATGTTGGCCGGTTCGTTCACGAGATCGCGCGCCAGCAGCGCGCCGGCGGTGATGCCGGCGCGCGGGCCGTCCGCCTTGCGCGCGGCGGCGACGTCGGCGACCGCGATGGTGACGCTGCGGCTCTTCGGCGCCGCGTCGTCGTCCTTGCGCCTGGTCTTGTAGCGGTCAAAGGCATAGGCGCGCAGACGCACACCCTGCGCGAGCTCCGCCGCCGCATCGGGGGACATGGCGCCATTCGGCAGGTCGGCGAAGATCACCGCCTCGCCCGCGCTCGTGGGCAGCTTGCCCATGGCGGTGCCGCCGAGACCGAGCCAGTCCTTGGCGGTAAGGTCCGCCGCCTTGCCGACGCCGATCACCACCAGACGGCTCGCCTTCAGCCCTTCCGGCAACAGCAACTGCAGCGCCGCGCCGCCCTTGCCGGTGAAATGTTCGGCCTTGGCGGCGCGCGCGACCAGCGCGGCCGCCGGCCCCAACGCCTTCTGGGTGGCGGCGCCGAATTTGAGCTTTTCGTCGCAGAACACGATGAAGACGCCCTTGGCCGGGGCGGCAAACGGGCCAAAGCCGAGCGAGAGGGCTGTAGGCATTAGCGGCATGTCCTTTTGTTGCGGCAGGCTTGCGGGCTTGGCGGTCCATATGCGCCCAGCCGGCCGCAGTGCAAAGCCAAAATCGCTGGGTTTTCAAGCCCCTCAGCGGGGATCGCCATGGAACACCCCTGCGCGGGTCGGCTTTTCCGCGCCAGGCCCCAGAAAACATTGGTGAAATCGCGACGCGCCGGGCGCCGGCGGCTTGCCAGAATTGGCGGCACGAGGCACCCCCGATTGACGGCAAGCCCCGGTCCGGCCTTAACTTTTTGTTGTGCATGATCAACGGCTTTGCCTTTGCAAGGCCACTTTGTGAAGCGATCAAGGACATCCTTGATCGGGGTTGGGGTCTAAACGCCAGGCGCGGGGTAGGCCGGCCAGTTGGGCCGGCGCGCGGGGCGTCGATTTTTGGGGACGGCGCCGCGGATGGGTTCGATCGACCGGTATATCTTCCGCGCCACCTTCAGCGCGTTCCTGGTCGTGTTGATCACCCTCACCGCGATCATCTGGGTCACCCAGGCGCTGCGCGACATCGACATCATGACCAGCCAAGGCCAGACCATCCTGGTGTTCATCGGCATCACCGGGCTGATCATCCCGCTCTTGGTGCTGGTGATCGCGCCGATCGCACTGTTGATCGCGGTCGCGCATGTGCTGAACAAGATGTCGACCGACAGCGAGATCATCGTGCTCAACGCCTCCGGCATGTCGCCGTGGGTGCTGTTCCGCGCCTTTATGATGGTGGCGGTGGTGGTGGCGCTGTTCGTGACGGTGGTCAGCGCCTATTTCGCACCCAAGGGCCTGCGCATGCTGCGCGACTGGCTCACCGAGGTGCGCGCCGACGTGGTGAGCACCGTGGTGCAACCCGGCCGGTTCACGCCGCTCGAAAGCGGCGTCACGCTCTATATCCGCGAGCGCGCCCACAACGGGCAATTGCTCGGCATCTTCCTCGACGACCGCCGCAATCCCAAGGAGCGGCTGACGGTGCTGTCGGAGAGCGGCGAACTGCTCGACAACAAGAAGGGCACGTTCCTGGTGTTGCAGAATGGAATCCTGCAACGTCACGAGGTCAATCAGCGCGACCCGGCCATGGTCAGCTTCGAGCGCTACGCCTTCGACCTGTCGCAGTTCGCCGGCGGCTCGCAAGCGGTGACCTATTCGATCCGCGAGCGTTATCTCTGGCAGCTCTTGTTCCCCTCGCCGACCGACAAGTTCTACATCGAGCAGCCAGGCCAGTTCCGCGCCGAGTTGCACGACCGGCTGATGGCGCCGCTCTATCCGCTCGCCTTCGTGGTGATTGCCTTCGCCTATCTCGGCGCGCCGCGCACCAATCGACAAAGCCGCAGCGTCTCGATGGCGGGCGCCATCGGCGGGGTGGCGCTGCTGCGGCTGATCGGCTTTGCCTCCACCGTGTTCGGTGCCAGCCTGCCCTGGATGCTGGCGCTGCCTTATCTCGCCACGGCCCTGGCCTTCGGGCTCGGGCTTTACGTCATCAGCAGCGGCTTGATCGTGGAACCGCCTGCCTTCATCACCAATGCACTCAACGCGATCGGCGAGCGTTTCGCGCGCCGCTTCGCGCCGTCCTGAGTTGACGATATGTCTGTAGCCGGTGGCACACTGTCGCGTTATTTCGGCCTGCGCTTCCTCAGCGCGGTGCTGATGGTGTTCCTCGGGATTTTCGCGCTGGTGACGCTGCTCGACTATATCGAGCTGATGCGGCGGGCGAGCGACATCCCCAATGTCTCGCCGCTTCTGGTGGCCAAGACCTCGCTGTTCCGGGTGCCGCAGGTGATCGAGCGCATCCTGCCGTTCTGCGTGCTGATCGGCGCCATGTCCTGCTACCTCTCCCTGTCGCGGCGGCTGGAACTGGTGGTGGCGCGCTCGGCCGGCATGTCGGCCTGGCAGTTCATCGCGCCGGCGGTGGTCGTCGCCTTCGCCCTCGGGGTGTTCGCCACCACGATCTACAATCCGATGTCCGCCTTGCTGCGCGAGCGCTCCAAGAAATTCGAGTCGGAGTTGTTCGGCCGCAGCAACAGCGAGTTCGGCGGCAACGGCAACTCGTTCTGGGCGAGCCAGCGCAATGCCGACGGGCTCGCCATCATCAATGCCAAGTCGAGCCGCGACCAGGGCGTGGAACTGTCCGGCGTCACCGTCTTCACCTTCGACAACGCCAACCACTTCCGGCGCCGGATCGAGGCGCGCGCGGCCGTCCTCGACCCGGGCGTGTGGCGGCTGATGGATGCGCGGGTCTACCAGCTCGGCGTGGTGCCGCAGAATATGCCCGAGTTCAGGCTGAAGACCAGCCTGACACCGGAACAGGTGCGCGAAAGTTTTGCGACGCCGGAAACTGTACCGTTCTGGGAATTACCACTGTATATTAAAATAGCCGAGCACGCAGGACTTGTTGCCGCAGGCTATAGATTGCAGTTCCAGAAGCTGTTGGCGCGGCCGTTTATGCTGGCGGCCATGGTCTTATTGGCGGCCTCGTTCAGTCTACGATTTTTCCGCTTCGGCGGTATTCAGAAGATGGTTTTAAGTGGCGTGGCGGCCGGCTTTCTGCTTTATGTTTTATCGAAAGTAACCGCTGATTTGAGCAATGCCGAGCTGATGCAGCCAGTGGCAGCGGCTTGGTTGCCTGTGCTCGCCGGCGGCCTGACGGGGTTCACAGCGTTGTTGTACCAGGAGGATGGGTGATGGCGGAGCACGTATCTGCTCCACCACCGGCGGGCCGACACCGCCGCGGCGGCCTCGTCGCCGCTCTCCTCCTCGGGCTCATCGCCTGCGGCGGCCTGCTCGCGCCTGCGTCGGTCTTCGCGCAATACCTGAACTTTCCGACCCGCCCGGCGCCGCCGGCGAAGTCCAAGATCGCGCTGGAGCGCGAGAAGGCGGGCGACAAGCAGATGCTGATACAGGCCAACAGCATCGACTACGACGATGCCAACCATCGCGTCTCCGCCGTCGGCAATGTGCAGATCTACTATTCCGGCTCGACGCTGGAGGCCAACAAGGTCGTCTACAACCAGGCCACCAAACGCCTGCATGCCGAAGGCAATGTGCGGCTGACCGATTCCGACGGCCGCGTCACCCACGGCACGATCATGGACCTGTCCGACGACTACCGGAACGGGTTCGTCGACGCGTTGCGGCTCGACGCGCCGGACGAGACGCGCTTTGCCGCCGCGCGCGCCGAGCGCAGCAAGGGCAATTTCACCATCTTCCATAACGGCGTCTACACCGCCTGCGAACCCTGCAAGGACAATCCCAAGGCGCCGCCGGAATGGCAGGTGAAGGCCAAGCGGATCATCCACGACCAGACCGAGAAGATGATCTATTTCGAGGATGCCTACCTTCAGTTCTGGGGGCATTCGCTGGCCTGGATGCCCTACTTCTCCGCGCCCGACCCGACGGTGAAGCGCAAGACCGGCTTCCTGATGCCGTCGATATCGACCAGTACGATCTACGGCGTCGGCGTCGAGATCCCGTATTACTGGGCGCTGGCGCCCGACTATGACATCACGCTCGCCCCCAAGATCACCAGCACGCAGGGCGTGCTGATGCAGGGCGAATTCCGCCAGCGTCTGCTCAACGGCGCCTATCAAATCCGCGCCGCCGGCATTCACCAGCAGGACAAGGAATATTTCGGTACCTCGTCCTCGGCCTACCGCGACTGGCGGGGCAGCCTGGAAAGCTCGGGCCAGTTCGCACTCAACAGCCGATGGACCTGGGGCTGGGACGCGCTGCTGCTATCGGACAAGTACTTCCTGCAGGACTACGCTCCGAGCCTGTCGGCCTACCGGCAGAATCCGGAGAGGCTGTCGGTCACCAGCGAAGGCATCTCGCAGCTCTATCTGACCGGGCGCGGCAATCGCAGCTATTTCGACGCACGCTCGATCTATTATCTCGGCTTCTCGCCGTCGGATCACCAGACCCAGATCCCGATCATTCATCCGGTGATCGATTACGATTACACCGTCGACCACCCTGTGCTCGGCGGCGAGCTCGGCTACAACTTCAACTTCACCAGCCTGTCGCGCACCAAGGCGAATTTCGATCCGATCAGCACCACCGCCTCCAACAGCGGCACTTGCGCGCTGACCACCGCAGACCCGGCGGTGAAGAACGACTGCGTGCTGCACGGCATTCCCGGCACCTACAACCGCTTCACGGCTCAGGCCAAGTGGCGGCGCACGTTCACCGATTCCATCGGCCAGCAGTTCACGCCTTTTGCCTCGTTGCGGGCCGACGCCGGCTCCATGCAGATCAACAACGACCCCAACGTCTCCGACTTCATCCAGACCGGCAACAGCAACCTGATCCGCGCCATGCCCACGGTCGGGCTTGAGTACCGCTTCCCCTTCGTCGACGTCGAACCCTGGGGTACGCAGACCGTCACGCCGATCGCGCAGGTGATCGCGCGGCCGGACGAGCCACAGATCGGCAAATGGCCGAATGAAGACGCGCAGAGCCTGATCTTCGACGACAGCAACCTGTTCCGCGTCGACAAGTTCTCCGGCTGGGACCGCGTCGAAGGCGGCGGACGCGCCAATTACGGCGTGGAATACACCGCCCAGTTCAACAAAGGCGGCTTCGTCAGCGCGCTGTTCGGCCAGTCCTACCACCTGTTCGGCACCAATTCCTTCGCCGTCAACAGCATCGCCAATACCGGCCTCGACAGCGGCCTCGACACCACGGCCTCCGATTACGTCGGACGCGTCTCCTATCAGCCGGACAGTCTCCTGACCTTCAGCGCGCGATACCGGCTCGACCACCAGAGCTTCGAGATGAAGCAACTCGAACTGGAGACCACCGCCTCCTTCGACCGCTGGACCACCTCGCTGCTCTATGGCGATTATGCGGCACAGCCGGATATCGGCTTCCTCGATCGTCGCCAGGGCATCCTGGGCACGGCCTCGCTCAAGCTCGACGCCAACTGGGTGCTGTTGGGCGGGGCGCGCTACGACATCAATGCCAAGAAATTCGACCAGACCCGCATCGGGCTCGGCTATATCGACGACTGCCTCATCTTGGCCGTGAATTACATTACAGGATACTCCTATAGCGGTGACTCGGTGGTCACCAACAACCAGATCATGCTGCAATTGAGCCTGCGCACGCTGGGAACTTCGACGGTCGCCCAGAGCCTCGATGCCAATAATAATAACGGCAACAATTCGAGCGTGTTTGGTGGGCTGGGCGGGTTCTGATCCGGCCGCGCTTGGGGGCGCGCCCGCGGCCGGCGCTATGGAGACAGACTACGATGCGCGTAACTTGGCTGAGACTTGATGCTTGCCGTATCCGCCTCGCCGCGCTGGCGCTGGCCACCGTGCTGCTGGCGCCGGTTGCTGCCCAAGCCCAGGTGGTGGTGGTGGCCAATGGTTCGCCGATCACCGAATACGACATTTCCCAGCGCGCCAAGCTGATCGCCACCTCGATCCACAAGACGCCGTCGCGCCAGGAGGTGATTGACGAGCTGATCAACGATCGGCTGAAGATCGCCCGCGCCAACGTCTATGGGCTGCATATCAGCCAGGAGGAGGTAGACAAGGCCTTCACCAACATGGCCACGCGCCAGGGCATTTCCATAAAGCAGTTCGGCGAAATCCTGGCGCGCTCCGGCATCTCGGCGCAGGCGATCAAGGCCCGCATCCGCGCCGAGCTGACCTGGAACCAGCTTGTGCGCGGCAAGTACGGCCCATCGCTGCAGGTCAGCGAAGCCGATGTCGCCCGAGCGCTGCAACAGCAGCACGCGACCGAGGCGGCCGACATCGGCTACGTCTATACGCTTTATCCGATCACCATCGTGGTGCCGAACGGATCGAGCGCCGCCGTGATCGAAGCCAAGCGCCGCATCGCGGAAAACCTGCGCAGCCGCTTCAACAATTGCAAGGACGGCCTGGCGCTCGCGCGCGCGTTGCGCGACGTAGCGGTGCGTGAGCCGATCCAGCGCGCCTCCGCCGATCTGCCAAAAGCCACCCGCGACGTGCTAGCCAGCCTGCAGATCGGTCATTTGACCACGCCCGACGTGACCACGCTCGGCCTGCAGATGTTCGCGCTGTGCGAAAAGAAGCAGACCAATCAGGAATCGCCGCTGAAAACCAAGATCCGCGAGGAAATCTATGCCAAGCGGTTCGCCGCGGTCTCCAAGCAATTCATGGACGAGATCCGCAAGCAGGCGATGATCGAATACAAGAAACAATGAGTTCCCGCCTTCCCCTTGCGTTGACCCTCGGCGAGCCGGCCGGCATTGGCCCCGATCTCACCCTGGCGCTGTGGCAAAGGCGGGCCGAGCTCGATCTGCCGGCATTCTATCTGCTCGGCGAGATCGATTTCCTCAACGACCGCGCGCGCACGCTGGGTTTAGAGGTGCCGCTGGCGCCGGCTACGCCGGAGGAAGCGACTGCGGTTTTCTCGCACGCGCTACCGGTCGCCTCGCTCGGTCTCGCGGTCAGCGCAACGCCGGGCCGGCCGGACGCGAGCAGCGCCCCGGCGGCGATCGCCTCGATCCGCCGCGCCGTCGCCGACGTGCTCGAAGGCCGCGCCGGCGCCGTGGTCACCAACCCCGTCGCCAAGAACGTGCTCTACCGCTCCGGCTTCGTCGAGCCGGGCCATACCGAATTCCTGGCGCGGCTTGCCGCCGAGGCGAGCGGCCGCGCCGCGCGGCCGGTGATGATGCTGTGGTCGCCGGAGCTGTCGGTGGTGCCGGTGACCATCCATCTGCCGCTCGCTCAGGTGCCGGCGAATCTGAGCTTCGAACTGGTGGTGGAGACCGGGCGGATCGTCGCGCGCGATCTCAAGCGGCGCTTCGAGATCGCAAAGCCGCGGCTGGCGGTGGCGGGGCTCAACCCGCATGCCGGCGAGGACGGCGCGCTCGGCGACGAGGATTTTGCCATCGTCAAGCCGGCCATTGACGCCTTGCGCGCCGAAGGCATCGACGCGCGCGGGCCGCTGCCGGCCGATACCATGTTCAATGCGGCAGCGCGCGCGCGCTACGACGTGGCGCTGTGCATGTATCACGACCAGGCGCTCATCCCGATCAAGACGCTGGCCTTTGACCATGCGGTGAACGTCACGCTCGGCCTGCCCTTCGTGCGCACCTCGCCCGACCACGGCACCGCCTTCGACATCGCTGGGACAGGCCGCGGCGATCCGTCGAGCCTGCTGGCGGCGCTGCGCCTGGCGGCGCGGCTGGCGGCGGCGGAGAAGGTCGAAACGCCGCTCATCCCCGCGTAGGCGCGAATCCCGCACGGACGATGCTACGCTCAGCCGTATCGCCCTGGAGCCCCGCGCCGGCGGGGACGAGCGGGCGGCTGGAGCGGCCGCGATGACCCAGATCGACGACCTGCCGCCGCTGCGCGAGGTCATCCGCCGCCATGGGCTTTCACCGAAGAAATCGCTCGGCCAGAATTTCCTGCTCGACCTCAATTTGACCGCGCGGATCGCGCGTGCCGGCGGCGCGCTCGACGGCGTCACCGTGGTGGAGATCGGCCCCGGCCCCGGCGGGCTGACGCGGGCGCTATTGGCGGAAGGCGCCGCGCGCGTGGTCGCGGTCGAGCGCGACGCGCGCGCCATCGCCGCGCTGGAGGAGATCGCGGCGCGCTATCCCGGCCGGCTCGCGATCGTGGAAGCCGACGCGCTCGCCTTCGACGCACGCGACGCACTTGCCGGCGCCCGCGCCCGGGTGATCGCCAACCTGCCCTACAATATCGCCACCGCGCTGCTGATCAGCTGGCTCACCGCGGAGCCCTGGCCGCCCTGGTACGATGCGCTGGTGCTGATGTTCCAGCGCGAAGTGGCCGAGCGCATCGTGGCCGCACCCGGCGGCAAGATCTATGGGCGGTTGTCGGTGCTCGCCAATTGGCGCTGCGAGACGAAGATCCTGTTCGACGTGAAGCCGGCGGCCTTCGTGCCGCCACCGAAGGTGACCTCCTCGGTGGTGCGGCTCACGCCACGGCCGCAGCCGCTCGCCTGCGATGCGCGGGCCCTGCAGCGGGTGACGGAGGCCGCCTTCGGCCAGCGCCGCAAGATGCTGCGGCAGAGCCTGAAGACGCTCGGCGTCGATGCGGGCGCGCTGCTGGCCGCCGCCGGGATCGCGCCGACGGCGCGGGCGGAGGAGATCCCGGTCGAGGGATTTGTGCGGCTGGCCATCGCCTTCGTCAAAGGCGGCTAGGGAATCAACGTCTTCAAATCCGTCAGCAGACCGTCGACGAAATGCTCCAGGTCGAGCATCTTCACGCGCTTGAGCCGCTCGGCGGTGAGAATGGCGCGCAGCCGCGCGAAGCTCTTGTCGAGATCGCGGTTGACCAGGATGTAGTCGTATTCCGGCCAGTGCGCGATCTCCTCGAGCGCATTCTGCAGGCGCTGCTTGATGATGGCGGCGCTGTCCTCGGCGCGCCGCTCCAGCCGCGCCTTCAGCTCTTCCGCCGTCGGCGGCAGCACGAACACGGTGACCACGTCGTCGCGCATCTTCTCCAGCAACTGACGGGTGCCCTGCCAGTCGATGTCGAACAGCATGTCGCGGCCATCGCTCAGCGTCCGCTCCACCGGCTCGCGCGGGGTCGCGTAATAATTGCCGTGCACCTCGGCCCATTCGAGCAGCTCGCCGCCGTCGCGCATCGCCTCGAAGTGGCGCTTGGAGACGAAGAAGTAGTGCACGCCTTCGATCTCGCTCGGCCGCCGCGGCCGCGTGGTGACCGAGACCGAGAGCGAGACGTTCTCTTCCTCGCGCAGCAGATTGCGCGTGAGCGTGGTCTTGCCCGCCCCCGATGGCGAGGACACCACCAGCATGATGCCGCGGCGGCTGATCTCGCGGTCCTGGTTCGGCGGCCCAATCATTCCAGGTTCTGCACCTGCTCGCGGAACTGCTCGACCGTGCTCTTCAGATCGAGCCCGATATTGGTCAATTCGCCATCGTTCGACTTGGCGGTCAGCGTATTCGATTCGCGGTGCAGTTCCTGCGCCAGGAAGTCGAGCTTGCGACCGACGGCGCCGCCGCCGGCGAGCAGCGCCTTGGCCTGCGCCACATGGGAGACGAGGCGGTCGAGCTCCTCGCGGATATCGGCCTTGGCAGCGAGCAGAACCGCCTCCTGGTGCAGCAGGTCGGGGTCGAAGCGATCGGAGGCCGACAGCAGCACCGCGACCTGCTCGGCGAGCCGTGCCTTCACCGCCTCGGGCTTGCGGCCGGGAACGGCTTCCGCGCGCGCGGTGAGCGCGGCGATTTCCTCGAGCCGCGCCGACAGCAGCCGACCGAGCGTTGCGCCTTCCGCCCGCCGCATGGCAACGAGCTCGGCGAGCGCCTTGGCGAAACTCTCGATGATCGCGGCCTCGGCGGCGCGCCGCTCGTCCTCGCGCTCGTCGGTCTCGGTGATCTCGATCACCCCCTTGAGCGAGAGAATGCCGTCGAGCGTCGGCGGGCTGGCATCGATCGTGCGCTCGAGCCCCTTGAGCGTTTCCACCACGGCGTTGAGCACCGCCTCGTTCACCTTGACGGTGGGCGCCACGCCTTTGCGTTCGATGGAGAGATTGGCATAGACGGTGCCGCGCGCGAGCTCGGCCGTGGCCCGGCTACGCGCCGGCACCTCGATCGCGTCCCAGCCCGGCGGCAGGCGGAAGCGCAAATCGAGGCCCTTGGCATTGACCGACTTGATCTCCCAGTTCCAGGCATAGGGCCCGGCCAGGCCGTGACCGCGAGCAAATCCGGTCATGCTCGACAGCGCCATGATTTCGACTCGCGGGCAATGGGTGACGAATGCGGCGCGACCTTAGCGGCGGGGGTGCCCGCTCACAAGAGCGGCCTAATGCGCGCTGCCATGCGCTCCGGTGTCCGCGTCGGCCGGCGCGGCCTCCTGCGCCTTCGCCTTCTCGATGCTGCGCAGCTTGGCGACGTTCTTCAGGTGCTGCTCGTAATTGTCGGAGAACACATGGCCGCCATCGCCGTCGGCGACGAAATAAAGCTCCTTGGTGCGCGCCGGATTGGCCACCGCCTCGAGCGATGCGCGCCCGGGATTGGAAATCGGCCCGGGCGGCAGCCCGTCGATCTGATAGGTGTTGTAGGGGTTGGGCTTTTCTTTCTCGCTCTTGGTGATCGGATGGCCGAGCGCACCCTTGCCGCTGGTCAGCCCGTAAATAATGGTCGGATCGGATTGCAGGCGCATCTTGCGCCGGAGCCGATTGACGAACACCGCCGCCACGCGGCTGCGCTCGTCGGCGCGGCCGGTCTCCTTCTCGACGATGGAGGCGAGCGTGACCAGCTCCTGCGGACTCTTCAGCGGCAGGTCGGGCGAGCGGTGCGCCCAGATCTCGGCGAGCACGTGATCATGCGCCTGCTGCATGCGGTGAATGATCTGCTCGCGCGTCATGCCGCGGGTGTAACGGTAGGTATCCGGCAACAGCGTGCCCTCGGCCGGGATGTCCTTGATCGTGCCGGTCAGTTCTTTATCGGCGAGGAGCTTCGCCACCACCTGATCGGAGGTGAGGCCTTCCGGCACGGTGAACAAATGCGCCACCACCTTGCCCTCGATCATCGCGTTGACGATCTCGGCCATGCTTTCATGCGCGGTAAATTTGTATTCGCCGTGCTTGAGACCGCCGCGCGCCTTGAGCGCCAGCACGCCGCCAAGGAAGACATAAGGCTGATCGATCACGCCTTCGCGCTCGAGCAATTCGGCGATGGCGCGCGAGCCGAGACCGCGCGGGATGTTCACGACCTTGGCCTCGGTCAGCGGGCCGGGCGCATCGAAACGCTGCTTGCCGAAGAACAAGGCGGCGCCGAGCGCGATGGTGAACAGGATGAGCGCGGTGAACACGGCATTGCCGGCGACCACCAGGGGATGGCGCACGCGCTTGGAGCGGCGCAAGAGCGGCGGCACCCGTTCCGGCTCGAGCGCCGCGCGCGGCGAGCGCGAAGCGAGCGGCCGGCCGGGCGGTGGAGGGGGTGGCGGCGGGGCAGCCTGACGCTTGCCGCCCGCTGGGGAAGGCGGCGACGAAGTTGACGGCGGCGGTGCGGTCGAGCGGCCGAGCGGGCGGCGCACATGCGCGGTGTCGGGCACCGGCGGACGGTCCGCGCCCGTGTCGTCGGGGGGTGAATTCACGCGCCGGCTCCCGCTGTCAGCACCGCCACGATTCCTCTATCTCGCGCCGTGTCCCCGCATCCCCGGAGCGCGCGCAAGCCGCGTGCAGCGCGCCCGGCCCAAGTCAAAAACATAAGCTGCTTTCGCAGGCTAGAAAGAATTATGGCGAAAGCGAGGGATCCTGGCTGGCTCCGATCATCCATCGGAATAGCGGCGGAACAACAGCGAGGCATTGGTTCCACCAAAGCCAAACGAGTTCGACAGTGCGATCTCGATCTCGCGCTGGCGCGCCTGGTGCGGCACCAGATCGATCGGCGTGTCGACGGAAGGATTATCGAGGTTGATGGTGGGCGGGGCGATTTGGTCGCGGATCGCCAGGATGGAGAAGATCGCCTCCACTGCGCCGGCGGCGCCGAGCAGATGGCCGACGCAGGATTTGGTCGAGGACATCGAGATACGCCCGGCGGCATTGCCGACGAGGCGCTGCACCGCGCCGAGCTCGATCTCGTCGCCCATCGGGGTCGAGGTGCCGTGCGCGTTGATGTAGTCGACGTCGTCGGCGGTGACGCCGGCGCGCTTCATCGCCGCCTGCATGCAGCGGAAGGCGCCGTCGCCGTCGGGGGCCGGCGCGGTGATGTGATAGGCATCGCCCGACAGCCCGTAGCCGATCAGCTCGGCATAGATCTTGGCGCCGCGCGCCTTGGCGTGTTCGAGCGACTCCAGGACGACGACCCCGGCGCCCTCGCCCATGACGAAACCGTCGCGATCCTTGTCGTAGGGTCGCGAGGCACGCGTGGGATCGTCGTTGAAATCGGTGGACAGCGCGCGCAGCGCGGCAAAGCCGGCCAGCGCCAGGCGATTGACCGGGGATTCGGCGCCGCCCGCCACCATCACCTCGGCGTCGCCGAGTTGGATCAGCCGCGCCGCGTCGCCGATGGCGTGCGCGCCGGTCGAGCAGGCGGTGACCACCGCGTGGTTCGGTCCTTTCAAACCGTGCTCGATCGACACATAGCCGGAGGCGAGATTGATGATGCGACCCGGAATGAAGAACGGCGACACCCGGCGCGGCCCACGCTCGTGCATCAGGATCGCGGTGTCGGCGATGCCCTCGACGCCGCCGATGCCGGAGCCGATCAGAACGCCGGTCGAGGTCTGCTCCTCGTAGCTCTTCGGGTGCCAGCCGGCGTCGTCGAGCGCCTGGCGCGCGGCGCACATGGCATAGATGATGAAGTCGTCGACCTTGCGCTGCTCCTTCGGCTCCATCCATTGATCGGGATTGTAGGTGCCGTCGGAGCCATCGCCGCGCGGGATCATGCAGGCGATCTTGCAGGAAATGTCGGAGACCTCGAAGCGTTCGATCTTGGCGGCGCCGCTTTCGCCCTTGATCAGACGCGACCAACTCGGCTCGACACCGCAGCCGAGGGGCGAGAGCATTCCCATGCCGGTGACGACAATCCGCTTCATGGGCATCTCTGCGCTGAAACAGGCGCTCCTACGCTCCGGCACCGGGCATAGCTCATCAGACGCAAACGAATGATGCTATCGGGCAGCCGCGCCGGACGTCAGCTTTTGGCGTTCTTTTCGAGAAACTTGACCGCATCGCCGACAGTCAAAATGGTCTCGGCGGCGTCGTCAGGAATTTCGCAGCCGAATTCCTCCTCGAATGCCATCACGAGCTCGACGGTGTCGAGGCTGTCGGCGCCAAGGTCGTCAATGAAGCTGGCCTGATCCGTCACCTTGTCGGGTTCGACACCCAGGTGCTCCACGACGATCTTTTTCACCCGCTCGCCAATATCACTCATCGTTTCAACCTCGTGCTTTTAAGATTGGGTCGCGGTCCGGAGCGGAACGCGACCATCGCGGCATTGGCCTCGTCGTGGCTGACGGTGGCGAGACGACCCCGACTGCGGATGCGTTTTACGTCCGCCATTGGCCGCCCCAGCCGGGCCGAATTTCGGTTACCACACTTCAAATCGGTTGACTAGCAGTGTGAAAGCCCCCGCCTACCCACTGAACCGCCACGCATTTCCCGTTCAGATCATGGCCATCCCGCCGTTCACATGGATGGTCTGCCCGGTAACATAGGCGGCCTCATCGGAGGCCAAATAGACCGCCGCCGCGCCTACGTCCATGGCATTGCCGAGTCGCCCCATGGGAACTCGGGCAAGGATCGCCTCGCGCTGCTTGTCGTTGAGCTTGTCGGTCATGGCCGAGGCGATGATGCCGGGGGCGATGCAGTTGGCGGTGACGTTGCGCCGGGCATATTCGGCGCCGATCGATTTCATCATGCCGACCATGCCCGCCTTGGAGGCGGTGTAGTTGACCTGGCCCGCATTGCCGGTGAAGCCGACCACCGAGGAGATGCCGATCAGGCGGCCGAAGCGCCGGCGCATCATGGTCTTCACCGCGGCGCGGGCGAGCCGGAAAGTGGCGGTGAGATTGACCGCGATCACCTTGTCCCAGTCTTCGTCGCGCAATTGCACGAACAGATTGTCCCGGTTGACGCCGGCATTGGCGACGAGGATGTCGAGCTTGCCCATCGTCTCTTCTGCCTTCGGGACCAGCGCCTCGACCGCGTCCTAGTCGGCGAGATCGCAGGGCAGCACGTGCACGCGCTCCTTGAGCTCGCCGGCGAGCGCGTCGAGCGCCTCGCGCCTTGTGCCGGAAAGCGCGACGGTCGCGCCCTGCCCGTGCAGCGCGCGCGCGAGGGCGCCACCGAGGGCGCCGCTCGCGCCGGTCACCAGCGCGGTCTTGCCGGTCAGATCGAACATCATGGCGTTTTCCCCAGGTTGGAGGCCGCGCGCGTCAGCCGCGCGCGGCTTTGAAGGCGGCGACGTCTTCCGGTGTGCCGACGGCGCTCGCGCTCGCGCCCTCGGCAATGCGCTTGACCAGGCCGGACAGCACCTTGCCGGCACCGACTTCGTAGAACTGGGTGACGCCGGCGCCGGCCATGAAGGCGATCAACTCGCGCCAGCGTACGGTGCCGGTCACTTGCGCGACCAGCGAGCGGACGACTTCGGCCGGGTCCTTGATCGGCTTGGCCAGCACATTGGCGACGACCGGCACCACCGGCGCCTTGACCGCGACTTGCGACAGGGCTTCCGCCATCACCTCGGCGGCCGGCGCCATCAGCGCGCAATGGAAGGGGGCGGATACGGGCAGCAACATGGCCCGCTTGGCGCCTTTTCCTTTGGCGATCTCCACCGCACGCTCCACCGCCGCCTTGGCGCCGGAGACCACCACCTGGCCGGCGCCATTGTCGTTCGCCGCCTGGCAGACGTCGCCTTGCGCCGCCTCGGCCGCGACGGCCGAGGCCGTATCGAAATCGAGCCCGAGCAAGGCCGCCATGGCGCCGGCGCCGACCGGTACGGCCTTCTGCATGGCGAGCCCGCGCGTGCGCAGCAGGCGCGCGGTGTCGGCGATCGAGAAGGCCCCGGCCGCTGCCAGCGCCGAATATTCGCCGAGCGAATGGCCGGCGACGAATTGCGCATCGCGAGCAAGATCGAAGCCGGCTTCGCTTTCGAGCACCCGCAGCGCCGCGAGCGACACCGCCATCAGCGCCGGCTGCGCATTCTGGGTGAGCGTCAGCTTGTCGGCCGGCCCCTCGAAGACCACGGCGCTGAGCGCCTCGCCGAGGGCGCCGTCGACCTCGTCGAACACCGCCCGCGCGGCGGCGAAATTGTCGACCAGCGCCTTGCCCATCCCGACCGTCTGGCTGCCCTGTCCCGGAAACAGCAGTGCGACTGTCATGCCTCGCGCCCCTATCGCGTTGAAAACAGGCCGAAAGACACCTCCCTGCGGGTCACTGTCAACCGTTCAGCTTGCGGAAGCTGTGGTAACCAGACGACAAGGCCTGCGCCCTAGAATGGAGCCCGGAGGGTGGCCCCATGGGCAAGCTGATCAGCGACGACGATCTGGTGCGGGCGCGCAGGGACCCCGCCTTCCGTCACACGATGCTGGCCGAGAACCTCGATCGGCTCTTGGAGGCTCTCAACCGCATGCGCCGCGCCGGCGACGACAGCCCGCAGGCGGCGCGGCAGATGCGCGAGGGCGTCGATCTCGCGGTCGAGCTCGCCAACCGGCTGCACCGCGACGGTGGTGTCCCGCCACCGCAGGCGGCCTGACGCCGCCCCCGTCCCCTTGCCTTTTCGGCGAAAATCCCTATAAACCGCCCGCTCCGTTGATCCTGGTTGGGAACTGAACGGACGGCCGTTTTTCCTTGAAAACCGGTAGGGCCGCGTGGCCCGACGTCCCGTGTTTCCGCCTTCAGAGCATTCGAGCCTTTCCCGAAGGGCTCGAGGGGCTTGGCGCCGGGATCGCGGACCGTTGGAACCAAGGGAAAGGCATTCCATGCCACTCTACGAGCACGTCTATCTTGCGCGCCAGGATCTCTCCGCGCAGCAGGTCGAGGAATTGACCGCCAAGCTCACCGCCGTCATCGGCGAGGCGGGCGGCAAGGTCGCTAAGAGCGAATATTGGGGACTGAAGTCCCTCTCCTACCGCATCAACAAGAACCGCAAGGCGCATATCACGCTGCTCAATGTCGATGCGTCGTCGGCGGCACTCAACGAGGTCGAGCGCCAGGAGCGGCTGCACGAGGATGTGCTGCGCTACCTGACCATCCGCGTCGAGGCGCTGGAGGAAGGCCCCTCCGCCATGTTGCGCAAATCGGATCGCGACCGTGACGATCGCGGCGATCGTGGAGATCGTGGCGATCGTGGCGATCGCGGACCCCGCCGCGAGCGGCGCCCGCGCGAGGACGACAGCGAAGCGGCGCCAGCGCCGGCAACAGGCGGGGAGGAATAGACCATGGCTTTCTCAGCCGCTGGCGGCGCCCGTCGCCCCTTCTTCCGCCGTCGCAAGACCTGCCCGTTCTCCGGCGCCAATGCGCCGAAGATCGACTACAAGGACGTCAAGCTGCTGCAGCGCTACGTGTCGGAGCGCGGCAAGATCGTGCCGAGCCGCATCACCGCGGTGTCGGCCAAGAAGCAGCGTGAGCTGGCTCAGGCGATCAAGCGCGCGCGCTTCCTCGGCCTGCTGCCTTATGTGATCCGGTAATTTTCTGTCATTCCGGGGCGTTCCGGAATGATCAAAGTGAAACGAGGCCGCCGGGGATGCCCCCGGGGGCCGATGGTTGGGGCGGACGCGTGATCCGCCTCTAACCGCTCGCAGAGCGGGACAGCTCGTGATGATGCAGATCGGTTTGATCGGGATCGGTGCCGGCGCGGCCGGGGCGCTGTTGTTCGCCTCGGTGAGCACGGGCTCGCTGCTGTCGATCTTCCTGTTTTATCTGGCGCCGCTGCCGCTGATGATCGCCGGCATCGGCTGGAGCCATTGGTCGGCGCTGGTCGGCGCGCTGGCCGGCGCGCTCGCCCTCGGTCTCATCTTCAACTCGGTCTTCTTCATCGCCTTCATCGCCGGCACCGGCATCCCCGCCTGGTGGCTGACCTACCTCGCCATGCTGGCGCGGCCTGTCGGCGGCAATGGTGCGCAAGCCCAGCTTGAATGGTATCCGCCCGGCCGGCTGGTGGCATGGGCCGCCGCGCTCGCGGCGTTGATGGTGATCGTCACCATCCTGTATTTCGGCTTCGACCCGCACCGCTTCCAGGAAGGCCTCACCCGCTTGCTGACGCAAATCTTCCGCGCCGAGACCGACAGCGCGCCGGATGCGCCGCTCACCATTCCCGGCGTGCACAATCCGCAGCGGCTGATCGCCTTCATGGCCGAGGCGATCCCGCCGGCGGCGGCGGTCATCGCCGTCCTCACCAATGTGATCAACCTCTGGCTTGCCGCGCGCGTGGTGAAATTCTCCGGCCGGCTGACGCGGCCGTGGCCGGAGCTTGCCGCCATGCGGCTGCCGCGCGAGGCCGCCATGGCGCTCGCCGTCGCGGTGATCCTCAGCTTCGTCGGCGGCATTATCGGCATCATCGCCGGCGTCGCCGCGGCGGGCCTGTTGATGGCCTACAGCATCTTGGGCTTCGCCGTGCTGCACGCGGTCACCCGCGGCATGAATGCGCGCGGCTTCGTGCTCGGCGCCGTCTATGCGTCGGTGCTGGTGTTTGGCTGGCCGATGCTGCTGCTCTGCCTCATCGGCCTTGCCGACGCGATCTTCGATCTACGCGGGCGCGTCGCGCGCGGCCGCCCGCCATCGTCCTGAATGTCTCGCGTGTCCATTCCGATCCAGATCAAGGAGCAAAACCCATGGAAGTGATCCTGCTCGAGCGCGTCGGCCGCCTCGGCCATATGGGCGACGTCGTCCGCGTCAAGGACGGCTTCGCCCGCAATTTCCTGTTGCCGCAAGGCAAGGCGCTGCGCGCGACGGCCGACAACCGCAAGCGTTTCGAGGAAATAAAGTCGGACCTGCAGGCGAAAAACCTCGAAGCCAAGGGCGGCGCCGAGAAGCTCGCCGCCACGCTCGACGGCAAGACCGTGATCGTGATCCGCCAGGCCTCGGAATCCGGCCAGCTCTACGGCTCGGTGTCGACCCGCGACATCGCTTCGCTGCTCAATGTCGAGGGGGGCGCCACGATCTCCCGCTCGCAGGTCGCGCTCAACGCGCCGATCAAGACACTGGGACAGCACAAGGTGCCGCTGGCGCTGCATCCGGAGGTCGAAACCAACGTCACCGTCATCGTCGCGCGCTCGACCGACGAGGCAGAGCGCATCGCCCGCGGCGAGGACGTGACGGTGCGGCGCACCGAGGAAGAAGAAGAAGCGGCAGCCGCGGCTGCGACCGCCGAATCCTTCTTCGAGGAAGGCGCCGAACGCAGCGAGGAAGGCGAAGAGGCCGAAAAAGAAGAAGAGAAGGAATGAGCCGAAGCCGCGGGCGTGGGACGATTGTGCGTTCCACGCGCGCGGGCGGACCCGTTCAGGCCGCCGCCTGCTCTGTGGCGGCCAGGCGCTCGGCCATGCGGCGATCGTAGTCATCGGCCAGCGCGCGCAGCGCGGCCGCGCCGTCGCCGGCAAAGGACGGTCCATGCATCAGCGCCAGCCGCTGCGGCGCAAGCTTTGCCAGCCGCCGGATCGTCGCCCCCATGCCGGGGTTGAGGCTCGAATACTGAAAGATGTCCTCGGCGGCGATCGCCGGGCCGACGATATCGCCCTCGGTCAAGGCGGCACCGTCGCCGAGCTGGGTGAACAGGTCGCCGCACAACAAGGTGCCGCTCGTCTCCTCGTAGAGCACCCCGGCGTCCCAGCCGTGCGGAATATGCGGCGTGTCGAGATAGCGCACCCGCTTGCCGCCGCCGAGATCGATCACCTCCCCGTCGTCGAGCACCCGTGGCGGCCGGTCGGCCATGTCATTGAGCGACACCAGACAGCCGGTATGCCCGTGCGCCACCTCGGCCCGCGGCGCCACCGCCAGCCATTCGTTCATTGCTCCGCACTCGTCGGCCTCGTAATGGCCAAAGGCGATCCAGCGCAGCGTCTCGGGCGGCATCAGGCGGCCGACCGCCTCGCGGATCGCCGGAAACATGCGCCGCAGCCCGGTGTGGAACAGCAAGGGCTCTTCGCCGCGCACGAGGAAGGAGTTGAAGGTGAAGCCGGCTGGCGGCGCAATGTCGGGAACGAAGGTCGACAGCCGATAGATGCCGTCGGCGATCTCGTGGATCCGGGTCTGCATGAGCTCCTCCAAGGGGAAGCGGCGCGGTGTGGGCGCGCGCCGGATAAAAGGGGTTGGACTCGGCGTCGTTTTCATAGTACATACGTGTGTATTGAAAATAGGCGGACATGTCAATATTGGATGCACAGGCATGGGCATCGAAAATAAGGGAACACGAACCTACACGCTGAAACGGCGGGCCGAGCAGCAGGCGGAAACCCGTCGGCGCATCGTCGAAGCCGCCGTTGCCCTGCACGGCAGCGTCGGGCCGGCCCTCACGACGCTGAGCATGGTGGCCGAAAAGGCGGGCGTGCAGCGGCACACGCTCTATGCGCATTTCCCCGACGAGCGCAGCCTCTTCCTCGCCTGCTCGGGGCTGACGATGGAGCGCGACCCGCTGCCGGGCGCCGAGGCCTGGCGGGAAGTCAGGGATCAGAGTGAGCGGCTCCGCGCGGGCCTGCGCGCGCTCTACGGCTGGTACGAGCGCAATGCGGCGCTCGCGGCCTGCGTGCTGCGCGACGCCGAATATCACGCGCTGACCAGGGAAATGACCGAGCTGCGCATGGGTCCGGCGATGGCGGCCTATCACGTCGTGCTTGGCGCCGGGCTAAACGCGAAGCCGCGGGCTCTGCTGCACCTGGCGCTCAGCTTTCCCTGCTGGCGGGCGTTGGTGCGCGACGGCGGCCTGAAGACCAGCGCCGCGGCTGCGGCCATGGTCGAGGCCATCCTCGGCGCCGGATAATGGTCGCCGGATAATGTGTGTGGGATAACCGCGCCGGCCGGCGAAAGCCGGTTATTGCGCCGGCTTCTCGGTCTTCGGCTTGTCTGGCTTCGCGCTCGGCTTCGCGCTCGGCTTGGCACCCGGCTTCGCATCCGGCTTGCCGCTCGGCTTGGGTTTGGCAGCGCGCGCTTCCGCCTCCATCGCCTTCGGCTTAGACGGCTTGGAGTCGGTTGCCTTGATCTGTGCCGGCTTTTTCTCGTCCGGCTTGGCTTCCGCGGGCTTCTGCTCGGCCGGCTTGGCCTCTTCCGGCTTTTTCTCGCTGGCCTTCGGCACGCCCGACTTTTTCTCGCCGGTCTTTTTCTGCTCGGTCTTCTTTTGGTCGGTCTTGGTCTCGCTCGGCTTGCCCGATCGCTTGGCGGCCTTGGGCTCGTGATGCTGCGGATGGGCGGCGCGGCGGCGATCCGACGGCTTGGGGCCGTGGTCAACCTGGCGCAGATAGCCGGCGATCTTGGCCGCCAATTCGCGACTCGCCGTGTAGTGCTCGCGCAGGAAGCTCTCCAGGCCGAACATGCCGCCGCTACGCGCGAGCCCGCGCGTGGTCTTGTGACAGATGGCGCAGTCGGAGGCGAAAAGCTGCGCCGGGGTTTTCCCTGCGTCGAGGTTTTCTTGCGCTTGCGCGGCCCCGGTGAAGACCAGGGCCAGGAGGCCGAGAACGAGCGCGATGCCGCGACTGGAGCCCATCATTGCCGTCAAAATCCCTCGATCGTGCCTGCCGCCTCGCGCCGGACCGGCGCGCGTCGCCAAAGCCATCCATAGCCTAATATCAGCCGAAGTGACCAGCGCCGGCCGTCGATCCACCCCTCTTGCGATCGCATGGAACCGCTGTCGGCGCCTTGACGTTGCACCCCCGAGTTCCGGCATGCGCAGAGCCGTGGGGGCGTCCGCATGCAGTAATTGAAATTGAGGCATTGCTGGGGCGGCGGAACTTTGATCAAATACCTAGTCCGAACGCTCCGGTCGTCACCGCTTGGTCCGCGGCGGGTCCGGGTTAGTGTCAATCCAGCGTGATGGAGGCGGCCGATGGACCGGTTGCTTCAGGTGTTACTCCAGGCCTTCGTGAAACGGGGAAACTTCCGGGTCACGACCTCCCGCGGCAGGACATTCCGCTGTGGCGATGGCAGCGGCACGCCGGTGGCGGTGCGCTTGACCAGCCGCCGAGCCGAATTGGGCCTGCTAATCGATCCCGAGCTGAAGCTCGGCGAAGCCTACATGGACGGCAGCTTCGTGGTCGAGCAAGGCACCATTGTCGACGTGCTCGCCATCTGCATGGGCCAACCCACGGAACTGCCGCAATGGGCGCGCCCGCAACTCCTCTTGCGCTACCTCGGCCGGCGTCTGGCCCAGTTCAATCCGCGCAAGCGGGCGCGGCGCAACGTCGCCCATCATTACGATCTCGACGGTCGGCTCTATTCTTTGTTCCTCGACGCTGACCGGCAATATAGCTGCGCCTATTTCGAGAGCTTGGACCAATCGCTCGACGACGCCCAGCTCGCCAAGAAGCGGCACCTCGCCGCCAAGATGCTGATGCAGCCCGGCAAGAGCGTGCTCGATATCGGCTGCGGCTGGGGTGGACTCGGCCTCTATCTCGCCGAGGTGTCCGGCGCCAAGGTGACCGGCGTCACCCTCTCGCAGGAGCAGCACGCCGTCGCCAATTCGCGCGCCGCCGAGAAGGGTGTGAGCGAGCGCGCGCATTTCCTGTTGCAGGACTATCGCGACGTCCAAGGCCCGTTCGACCGCATCGTCTCGGTCGGCATGTTCGAGCATGTCGGCGTCGGCTATTACGACACCTTCTTCCGCAAATGCGCCGAGCTGCTCTCCGACGACGGCGTGATGCTCGTGCATTCGATCGGCCGCTCGGAAGGTCCGAACGTCACCAATCCCTGGATCGCCAAATACATCTTCCCCGGCGGCTATATTCCCTCGCTGTCGGAAGTGCTGCCGGCGGTCGAGAAGGCGGGCCTCCTGGTGACCGACATCGAGATCCTGCGCCTGCATTACGCCGAGACGCTGAAGAGCTGGCGCGAGCGCTTCCTCGCCCACCGCGAGGAAGTCGAGCGCATCTACGACCATCGCTTCGTGCGCATGTGGGAATTCTATCTGGCCGCCTCGGAGCAGTCCTTCCGCCAGCAGAACATGATGAACTTCCAAATCCAGCTCACCAAGCGCCAGGGCGTCACGCCGATGACGCGCGACTATATCGGGCGCGAGGAGCAGCGGTTGCGCAATGCGGAAGGCGCGCAGCGTCCGCCGCTGCGGCTGGCCGGGGAATAAACGGCGGGAAAGCGCCATCACACGGTCATTGCCGGGCGTGACCGGTAAGCGACTACGCGCGCGAATTCGAATGAACCGCGCTGACGCCACATGAACGCCAGCGTCAAGCCTTCCTGCGGCTTGCGAGAATATTTCTTTTGTCGGTGGACGAGTGTGGAAAGCGGCGATGGCGCGGGCGCCGCCATCGCGCCGCCAGCTTGCGATGGTTAAGCCATGGTGAACAAAGTTTCGTCAAATTGACGCAACAGCAGTTGTCATGGCCCCCATCGAATCAGTCATCCGCAAGCCGGTCGAACAACCGGCCTCGAACTTCCGCAGTGCACCGCACAATATCGAAGCGGAGCAGGCGCTGTTGGGCGCCGTCCTGGTCAATAACGAAGCGCTCTACCGGGTCTCCGACTTCCTCGAACCGGTACATTTCTTCGAACCGATCCACCAGAACATCTTCCAGCTTTCCCGCGATCTGGTACGCGCCGGCAAGATCGCCACGCCGGTAACGCTGAAGACCTTTCTCGACGCAAGCATCGACATCGGCGGCCTGACGGTCAGTCAGTACCTCGCGCGGCTCGCGGCCGAGGCCACCACCATCATCAATGCCGAGGATTACGGACGCACTATCTACGACCTCGCCGTCCGCCGCTCGCTGATCATTGTCGGCGAGGACATGGTCAATGTCGCCTATGACGCGCCGGTCGACTTCTCGCCGCGCGAGCAGATCGAGGACGCCGAGCGCCGCCTCTACGAGCTGGCCGAGACCGGCCGCTATGACGGCGGCTTCAAGCGCTTCGCCGAGGCGCTCACCACCGCGGTCGACATGGCCGCGCACGCCTATCAGCGCGATGGCAGATTGTCGGGGCTGGCCACGGGCCTCGACGATCTCGACCGCATGATGGGCGGCTTGCAGCCCTCCGACCTGATCATCCTCGCCGGCCGTCCCGGCATGGGCAAAAGCTCGCTCGCCACCAATATCGGCTACAACATCGCCAAGGCCTGGCGCGGCGAGGTCAAGCCGGACGGCCACCAGGTCACGGTCAATGGCGGCATGGTCGGCTTCTTCTCGCTGGAAATGTCGGCCGAGCAATTGGCCACCCGCATTATCGCCGAGCAGACCGGCATCCCCTCGAGCCAGATTCGCCGCGGCGGCATCAACGAGGCGGACTTCGAGCGCATCAAGGACTACTCCATCGAATTGCAGCACCTGCCGTTCTACATCGACGAAACCGGCGGCCTGTCGGTGGCGCAATTGGCGGCGCGCGCGCGCAGGCTCAAGCGCCAGCGCGGGCTCGATCTGCTGATCATCGACTACGTGCAGCTCCTATCGGGCTCGACCAAGCGCTCTTCCGAAAACCGCGTGCAGGAGATCACCGAGATCACCACCAAGCTGAAGGCGCTGGCCAAGGAACTGAACGTGCCGATCCTGGCGCTGTCGCAGCTCTCGCGCCAGGTGGAGAGCCGCGACGACAAGCGCCCGCAGCTTTCCGACCTGCGTGAATCGGGCTCGATCGAGCAGGACGCCGACGTGGTGCTGTTCGTGTTCCGCGAGGAATACTACCACCAGATGCGCAAGCCGCTGGAGAGTAACCGCGAGAAGTTCGCCGAGTGGCTGGCGGAAGGCGAGAAGGTGCACGGCAAGGCGGAAGTCATCATCGGCAAGCAGCGCCACGGGCCGACCGGCACCGTCGAGCTGCAGTTCGAGGGCGCCATCACCAAGTTCTCCTCGCTGGCGCGCGAGGACCATCTGCCCGAGCGGATTTAAGCGCGCCCGCCGTCGCCGGCGCAGCGGCCGGGCGGGACAACAACCAGTGCTTCGCAGGCGGTCACGAGCGCGCGCCCTGCCCGCACCGCGATCCCGAACCCGGCAAGATGCACACGGAACGCGTTGAACACCGAGGTCTGCCGGTGAATGAACGGATGGCGCGTGCGATAGGTCACCACGTATAGCGCAGTCGCGCGGAAACGATGTAGGTGTGCGAGTGCTGGGCGAGTTCGCCATCCAGCTTCGCCATCGCCGACCAGCCGTTGCGCATGTAAAGCTCCGCGCCGGCCGTCAAGAGCGCGAGATCCCTCGCCGGCGGCGCGCCGGCTTCGATGAAGCTCGAACCGGGCAGCGCCAGAAATGTCGCCGTGACCGACATGTCGGAGTACCAGTCGTGCGCCCAGGCGGCGCGGCCGAAGAGCGAGAGCGCGCTGTCGCGACCGAGAGCGTATCGCGTGTCCACCCAGCTGCCGAGCTCGGTGCGGGTCGCGGTCGTGGTTTTCGCGCCATAGCCAAGAGCAAAATCCGGTGAGCCGGAGATGGCAGTCTCGCTGTAGGACGGCGTGCGGAAGGCCTGCACCTGCAATGCGGCGTAGGGCGTGAGCCCAAACCCCGGAGCCTCGAAGACACCCGGAACGGCAAACCGATAGCCGCCTTCGATCCGACCGCCGAAGCTGTTGGCCGTGAAATCCGCGGTGAGATGGTCACTGCCCACCAGGTTCAAATACCGGTCGGTCCTCACATCATGCCAGGCGTAGGCGAGCGCGGCCGAGACATAGGCGGCGTTGATACGCGTGGTGCTGTAGACGGCCGCCTGGAACATATCGCTGTGTCCGCTGCCGAAACCGTCCGACAAGCTGAAATTGGTGCCGCCGCCCGCGACCGCGATGCCGACCACCGTAGAGGGCGTCAACAGGTAGTCGAGGCCGGTGGCAAAGCCCAACGCGCGCGACGACCGATCGTGGCTTCCGGCCGCCGCGTCCCCGTTGGTGGTGTTTTTGCCGCCGTAGGCCGCGGCCCAGATGCCCCAGCGGCGCGGATCCGGCGCGACCCCGAGCGGGGCTTTGTAATAAACGGGCGCCTTAACATACATGGGGGGACGCGTTTGCGGGCGGTCCGCCGCGTATGGTGCGAATGGGCGGTTATTGCCGAACGGATTGGTCATCAACGACATGAACGAATTCATCGCCTGAATGCCGGCCGGCGCGGCGCCGGTCCCGGCGTCCCCCTCAAGCTGCGCGAACGCGGCCGCCATGGCGGTGGGCGATAGGAAAAAGACAAGATACTGAAAGCCCACCGGCAACGTGCCGCCGTTGGCGACAAAGGTGTCGATCACCCCTGCGACCGCGCGCTGACCATTGCTGGCCGAGGATGGCAGCACGGTCGCCACCGGGACGACCAAGATCGGACCGAGGCCGGTTGTTCCGGTGCCGGTGCCCGTGCCGGTCCCGGTGCCGGTGCCGGGGACAACGGCTGTACTCGGGATCGTGCAAATTGTGATCTTGTTGTTATCCAACGTCACCGCGCCGTTGCGCGCCAGGGCGGCACCGCAGTTGATTGTCGCGCCGGTGTTCAGCGTGATACTCGTCAGCGCGAGAATTTCGCCCACGAATGATGTGTTCGTGCCGAGCGTCGCGGAGCTCCCGACCCTGAAAAATACATTGTTGCCCATGGCGCCATTGATCAACAAAACGGACGATGAGCTGGCGGTGGTCAGCGTGCTCCCGATGTTGAAGATGAAACGCGCGTTAGGATTGCCCAGTGCGTCAAGTGTGAGGCTGCCAGTCAATTGAGCCGACGAATTAAAACTATAAACGCCTGGTCCAAGTGTAAGGCCACCCAGATTCTGACCGGTCAGCCCTACCGTGGTCGGCCTGCTTAAGACATCAAGGTAAGCGAGCGTGAGGTCGATTTGAGCCTGGATTGCGACCGCATCGGCCACATGGATCGCCGTCGCGGTTCCGGGAGGGAAACCGGTGACCGCGGTGCCCGGACTGAGGCCGACGTCTCCGTTGATCTCGGTTGCGCCCGTGTTGGTGACCGTCGAGCCGGCCAGCACGCCGAAGCTCGCCGCGGTCTTGAGTGACACTGGCTGAGCGCGAAGGCTCGTTGCGCAGGTGAAAGAAAAAGCAAGTAGCGTGATAGCCGCGACGGCAAAGTTAGCGGTATTAAGCCGTACCATGTCCTTCACCTCACCGGGATTCCGCACGCGGGCGGCAGGCGTTCCTGGATTGAATCGCAGCTCAAATGTGGATGCCCCCCGGCATTGCGACATCGTCGGACCAAACGCCTTGGATCGGAGTCAAAGTCATCGCCACCTCCCGCAAGCATCGTCTCGAGCGCACACGCGGGACCGAATCACGCAAGGGTTTTAATTTCTGCGCAGACTGATCTGTTGGTCGCGACCAGTCTGTTCAAAACAGAACACTGAGTGAGCAAAATGAGACTCCGTCGGAGGTAACCGATGCAGGCACAGGCAATCACACAAAAAATGGCGAAGCGAAAAGCTCAACCGCGTGCAGGAGACCACTGAGATCACCGCCGAACTCAAAGCCTCTGGCGAAAGAGATCAATGTGTCGGTGCTGGGTGTGTCGGTGCTGGCGGTGTCAGCATACTCGCGTCAGGTGGACAGTCGCGGCAACAAGCGGCCGCGGCGTTCCAACTTGCGTGAACCGGCTCGATCGAACAGGACGCCGACGTGGTGCCGTTCGCGGTTTCGTTTTCCGCGGCGAGGATGACCTGCAGATGCGCAAGCCGCCCGAGTCCACCCGCGAGACGTTCGCCGAGTGCCGGCAGAGAGCGACACGGTGCTCGACAAGGCGCTAGTCACCATCGGCAGGCCGCGCCACGGGCTGACCGGCACGGTCGAGCCGCAGTGCGATGGCGCGGTGACGCGCGTCGCCTCGCGCGCGCGCGCGCGGACCATCAGCCGCAGCGAACTTGAACGCACCTCCCCTCCCCCCGTGCGCACTTGCGCGTGGCGGGAGGGGGCGGGCGTGGGGGCGAACGTTTCAGCGCGTCACACAAATTGCAGCCCCACCCCGACCGCATTTGCTTCGTTCAAGCGGTCGACCCTCCCCACCGCTTCGCGGGGGAGGGTCACCGCCGCGCATAGACGCGACGCGCCCGCCTCGCTATGACCTCACCCATGGCAGAGCCTGAACCCCTTCCCGAAGCGGACGCGGCGCCGCGCGAGGTCGCCGTCGAAACCGCCGGCCCACCGGCGGCGGAAGCCGGCGGCATCCTCACCGTCGATCTCGGCGCGCTGGTCGAGAATTGGCACACGCTGTCACGCGAGGCGACGCCGTCCGAATGCGCGGCCGTGGTCAAGGCCGACGGCTATGGCTGCGGACTGGAGCCGGTCGCCGCCGCGCTGGCGCACGCGGGCTGCAAGACCTTCTTCGTCGCCGACCTTGCCGAGGCGCGCCGCCTGCGCGCCGTGGTGCCCGAGCACCCGATCTATGTGCTCAACGGCCTCTTGCCCCTAACCGGCCCCGCCTTCGCCGAGATCAATGCGCGCCCGGTGATCGGCAGCCTGGTCGAGCTTGCCGAATGGGATGCCTTCTGCGCCGGCCAGGGCTGGCGTGGCGGCGCCGCGCTGCATGTCGACACCGGCATGAACCGGCTCGGCATCTCCGCCGACGAAGCGGCGGCCGTCGCCCCGCGCATCCGCGCCGGGAACCACGGCATCACGCTGCTGATGAGCCACCTCGCCTGCGCCGAGGTGCCCGATCATCCGCTCAATGCCAAGCAGATCGCGCTCTTCCGCGAGGTGCGCATGCTCTATCGCGGCATTACCGGCTCACTCGCTAATTCCTCCGGCATCTTCCTCGGCGGCAGCGCGCATTGCGACATGGTGCGGCCGGGCGCCGCGCTCTATGGCGTGAACCCGCGCCCCGGGCGCGCCAACCCCATGCGGCCGGTGATCCGGCTGCAGGGACACATCATGCAGGTGCGCAAGGTGGCGCGCGGCGAGACGGTCGGCTACGACGCGGTGTGGACGGCGCGACATCCCGCGCGCATCGCGGTGGTGGCGGTCGGCTATGCCGACGGCGTGCCGCGCGTGCTGTCGGCCTCCGACCAGGAGCCGGGCGCCGATGCCATCGTGGCCGGAGTGCGCTGCCCCTTCGCCGGACGCATCTCCATGGACCTCCTGGCGATCGACATCAGTGCCCTGCCGGACGGCGCCGCCCGCCGCGGCGACCTGGTCACGCTGATCGGCGACGGCATCACCGTCGATGCGGTGGCCAATCTCGCCGGCACCATCGGCTATGAGATCCTCACCAGTCTCGGGCGCAGGTATCACCGGGTTTATCTCGGCGAGTGAATTCGCACCGCCGGTGTTGGTCGGCTTTGCGTTCGTAGCCCGGGTGCAGCGAAGCGTAATCCGCGAACGATCGCCGAGCCCGCCCCGGATTTTGCTGCGCTCATCCGGGCGACGGTCATTCCGCGACGACGCATCATCGCCGGACCCGGAATGACACCCCCCTTAATGTTCTTGTAATGTTCTCGCCCTTATTCTAGGCTTTTCCGAACCCGAGCCGGCGATTCCCCCATGTCCAAGCGCCACCTCACCTTCATCTGCCAGAACTGCGGCGCCGCCTATGGCCGCTGGCAGGGCAAGTGCGAGGCCTGCGAGGAGTGGAATACGCTCACCGAGGAAGGCGCCGAGCGCCCCGTTGGCCCCGGCCGCAAGCCGGGCAAGGGCCGCCTGTTCGTGCTCGATTCGCTGGCCGGCGGCGCCGAGGACGCCCCGCGCCTGCCCACCGGCATGGCCGAGCTCGACCGGGTCACCGGCGGCGGCTTCGTGCGCGGCTCGGTGCTGCTGCTCGGCGGCGATCCCGGCATCGGCAAGTCGACGTTGCTCATCCAGGCTACGGCAGCGCTGGCCAGACGCGGCGAGCGCGCCGTCTATATCTCCGGCGAGGAGGCGGTGGCGCAGGTCCGCCTGCGCGCCGAACGGCTCGGCCTGCGTGACGCGGCGGTGGAGCTTGCCGCCGAGACGGCGGTCGAAGACATCGTCGCCACGCTGTCGGAAGGCAAGACGCCGCGCCTGATCGTCATCGATTCGATCCAGACCATGTGGACCGCGATGGTGGAGGCCGCGCCCGGCACGGTGACGCAGGTGCGCGGCTCGGCGCAGGCGCTGATCCGCTTTGCCAAGAAATCCGGCGCCACCATCATCCTGGTCGGCCACGTCACCAAGGACGGTCAGATCGCCGGCCCGCGCGTGGTCGAGCACATGGTCGATGCGGTGCTCTCCTTCGAGGGCGAAGGCTCGCACCAGTTCCGCATCCTGCGCGCGGTGAAGAACCGCTTCGGGCCGACCGACGAGATCGGCGTGTTCGAGATGACCGGCGCGGGCCTGTGCGAGGTGTCGAACCCGTCCGAGCTGTTCCTGTCGGAGCGCGACCTCGGCCAGCCGGGCACCGCGGTGTTCGCCGGCATCGAGGGCACAAGGCCGCTGCTCGTGGAGATCCAGGCGCTGGTGGCGCCGAGCGCGCTCGGCACGCCGCGCCGCGCCGTGGTCGGCTGGGACCCGAGCCGGCTCTCCATGGTGCTGGCGGTGCTGGAGGCGCATTGCGGGGTGCGGCTGTCTGGCCACGACGTCTATCTCAACGTCGCCGGCGGCCTGCGCATCCAGGAGCCGGCCGCCGACCTCGCCGCCGCTGCCGCCCTCGTCTCCTCGCTCGCGCGCGCGCCCTTGGCGGCCGATGCGGTCTATTTCGGCGAGATTTCGCTCTCCGGCGCGGTGCGGCCGGTGGCGCAGGCCGCCGCCCGGCTCAAGGAGGCCGCCAAGCTCGGCTTCACCAGCGCCGTGGTGCCGGAGGCGGCGCGAAGCGAGGCGGGCGAAGGCAGCCTCAAGCTGACCGACATCGCCAGCCTCGCCGCCCTGGTGGCCGATATCGCCGCCCTCGGTAACCGCGACGGCGAAAACCGGGGACAAGACGGGTGACGGCCCGCCGAGGCCCCGCTATACACAGGGCGCGCCGATGATCGGTCCCGGCGGCCGTGCGAGGTGCCCGGCCGCGAAGCAGAAATGGGCTCGAAATTAAGACCTTAGGCTTGATACTGCCGTTTCGTCCGCAGGCCCCGCGGGGCGTGGCGGATTCGCCGCGCCAGCCTTCCCTGGGACGGCGGGCGGCGCCGGCACCTGCAAGGAGCGTTTGAGCCCGATGCCGATCACCCTGCTCGACGTCATCCTCTTGCTGGTCATGCTGATCTCCGGCCTGCTGGCCATGGTGCGCGGCTTCATGCGCGAGATCCTGTCGATCGCCGCCTGGATCATCGCCGCGCTGGTGACGCTCTATGCCTATCCGCGCATCCTGCCGCTGGCGAGTGAATACGTGTCCAGCAAGATGGTGGCGACCGGCATCTCCGTCGCCGGTGTCTTCCTCCTCACCCTCTTGGTGGTCTCCGTGATCACCGTGCGCATCTCAGACCTCGTCCTCGACAGCCGCATCGGCGCGCTCGACCGCACGCTCGGCTTCCTGTTCGGCCTCGGCCGCGGCCTCATCATCGTCGTCGTCGCCTTCCTGTTCTTCGCCTGGCTCGTCCCCGACCGCAGCCAGCCGGAATGGGTGCGAGGGGCCAAATCTCGGGTCGTCCTGCAAAGTACGGGACAATGGCTGGTGTCCCTGTTGCCGGAAGACCCTGAAAAGACCATCTTGCAGAGGTTGAAGAAACCCAAGCCGGAAGAGCAGGACCAACCGGACGGCAACCGCTCAGAACTTGATGGGCGGACCATTCAGGCACAGCTCGGCGGAACCCGATAGCGATGGAACCAGAACTTCGACAGCCGGCCGGCGTTGACCTCGATATGGATGCGGACCGGTTGCGCGAGGAATGTGGCGTGTTCGGCATATTCGGCCATCCCGATGCCGCCGCCATCACCGCGCTCGGCCTGCACGCTTTGCAGCACCGCGGCCAGGAAGCGGCCGGCATCGTCAGTTTCGACGGCAAGCGGTTCCATTCCGAGCGGCGGCTCGGCCTGGTCGCCGATGCTTTCGCCAAACGAGAAGTGATCGACCGCCTGCCCGGCACCTCGGCCATCGGCCATGTGCGCTATTCGACCACCGGCGAGACCATCCTGCGCAACGTGCAGCCGCTGTTCGCCGAGCTCGAGGGCGGCGGCTTCGCCATCGGCCACAACGGCAACCTGACCAACGGCATCGCGTTGCGCAAGGCGCTGGTGCACGAAGGCGCCATGATGCAGTCGACCACCGACACCGAGGTGATCCTGCATCTGGTGGCGCGCGCCCGCCGCAACCGCTTCGTCGACCGCTTCATCGAGGGCCTGCGCCAGCTTGAGGGCGCCTATGCCTTTGTCGGGCTGACCAACAAGAAACTCGTCGGTGCGCGCGATCCGCTCGGCATCCGCCCGCTGGTGATCGGCAAACTCGACGGCTGCCCGATCCTCGCCTCGGAGACCTGCGCACTCGACATCATCGGCGCGCAATATGTGCGCGACGTCGAGAACGGCGAGGTCGTCGTGTTCGACGAGGATGGCGCCCAGTCGCACAAGCCGTTCCCGCCGCTTGCGCCGCGGCCGTGCATCTTCGAATACATTTATTTCTCGCGGCCGGATTCGATCATCGGCGGCCGCAATGTCTATGACGTGCGCAAGGGCATGGGCAACGAGCTCGCGCGCGAAGCCCCGGCCGCCGCCGACGTGGTGGTGCCGGTGCCGGATTCGGGCGTACCGGCGGCGCTCGGCTTCGCGCAGGAATCGGGCCTGCCCTACGAGCTCGGCATCATCCGCAACCACTATGTCGGGCGCACCTTCATCCAGCCGACGCAGACGATCCGCGACCAGGGCGTGCGGCTCAAGCATTCCGCCAATCGCGCCGTGGTCACGGGCAAGCGCATCGTGCTGGTCGACGACTCGATCGTGCGCGGCACCACCTCGCGCAAGATCGTGCAGATGATGCGCGACGCCGGCGCAACGCAAGTGCATTTCCGCATCGCCTCGCCGCCGATCACCCATCCCGACTATTACGGCATCGACACGCCCGAGCGCGACAAGCTGCTGGCGGCGACGCACGACCTCGAAGGCATGCGCCAGTTCATCGGCGCCGACTCGCTCGCCTTCCTCTCGGTCGACGGCATCTATCGCGCCATGGGCTATGCCGGCCGCGATCCGCTGCGCCCGCAATTCACCGACCACTGCTTCACCGGCGATTACCCGACCGCGCTCACCGATCTCGACGCGCAGGAAGCCTCCCCGCGGCAATTGTCGCTGCTGGCGGAAGCGATCTGATCCCTCCACTTTGCGGCTTGCCCTCGAGCGCCGGCGGTTGGCCACACGCTTGACCGAAAGCGTAGCCGTTCCGTAGGATATTACCGGGGTGATGTTGTGGGGGACGCCGGTGATGAGGCGCTTGGTTTTCGTCGCGCCGTTCGTCTTCGTCTGGTTCGCCGCGCAAGCGGCAATGGCGCAATCGCCTGCGCTCAAGCCCAATCCGCAGATCGAAGTGGCCTATAAGCGGCCGCCACTCGATGTCGACCATCCGGCTCGATACCTCAAATTCATGAGCATCTACGACCGGCTGCTCATCCGCCGACCGCTGGACGAACTGCAGAAATTTCTCGCGCCCTTGCGGCTGCCACACAAGATCAAGATCGAGACCGACCAGTGCAACGCCGAGCGCCGGCCCTATATCCCGGGCGGCCCGGTGACGATCTGCTACGAGATGATCGACAAGATCGAAAGCACGGCGGCGAATTTCCAGAACCCCGCCCAGCGGCAGTCCGTGATCGTCGGCACCTTCACCGTCGCCGTGTTGCACGAGCTCGCCTATGCGGTGTTCGACGTGCTGCAGGTTCCGGTGTGGGGTCGCGAAGACGACGCCGCCGACCGATTGGCGGCCTTTGTGCTGATGCAGTTCTCGGAGAAAGTCGCCCAGACGACGATGGTCGGTGCCGCCGAATTCTTCCTGGCTTCGCACCGAACCTGGACTGGCAGCGCCTTCGCCGTCGCGACCTCACCCGCGGCACAGCGCTTCTACAATATCCTCTGCATCGCCTATGGCGGCGATCACCAGGATTTCGGCGGCTGGGCTCAGTCGCATAACGGTCGTGACCCGCTGATCCCCGCCCGCCGTGCCCGCCAATGCCATTACGAATACGAACAAGTTCGCCATGCCTTCGATCTACGCATCATGCCGCATATCGACGCGGATGCGCTGGTCGCAGTCAAGGCGTCGGAATGGTTCCTGCCCGGAGAACTGCCGAAATGATATCGCGATGGCGTGGCGCGCGCCGCGCGGTGGTGAAATCGGCCGAACCGGTGGAGAGCGGAGTATCGCCATGAATTGGCTCAAGCTTGCTGTCGCGCTGACGGTCTTGCTGGCCGTTCAGAGCCTGTCGACCACACCGGCGGCGGCAACTTGCCTGCCCGATCCCGGACCGAAATATCAGCCATTCCCGGGCCTCAACAGCGCCAACTATCCGGTCTGCTACCAGCCGCCGAACGACGCCAACAGGGCCGCTTATCTCGCGCTGCAGAAGCGGCACGTGCTGGAACGCTACAGCCAGTTCCTCTCGCCCCTGCACCTGCCGCACGAGCTGCCGCTCGTGGCCTTGAATTGCCGGGCGGAATTTGGCGGCGACAGCCCCTTCTACAGCTCTGCCGATCGCACGCTGCATTTCTGTTATGAGTTTTACCAGGATGTACTCAACGCCGCGCCCCAGTCGACGACGCCACACGGCGTCACGCGCGGCACCGTGATTACCGGTGTCTGGACCGACGTCTTGATGCACGAAACCGGCCATGCCCTGTTCGACATGCTGGATATTCCGGTGTTCGGCCGTGAGGAAGACGCCGCCGACCAGGTCGCGGCTTTCATCGCCCTGCAATTCAACCCGGAAGTCGCGCGCTCCATTATCAAGGGCGTTGCCGCTTTTTGGCAGATGGTGAGCGATCACGGGGGTGATCCGCCCAGTGTGAACGATCCCAATCCGCCAAAGGACGCAAATCTGCGCTGTCAACGCAATCCGCTCTGCGCCTATTCGGACGAGCACGGCACCGCCGGCCAACGCCTCTATAACAACCTTTGCATTGCCTATGGCGGCGCACCCGACACATTCCGCGACCTGGTGCAAAGAGGCTGGCTGCCCAAGATGCGCGCCGCCGATTGCAGCCGCGAATACAACCAGATCAAGCTCGCCTTCGTGAAGACCGTGCTGCCGTTCGTCGATCTGCAGATGATGAAAAAGGTGCAGTCGACGCAGTGGCTGCAGCCCGACGAGATGCACTGAATTTCGGGCACGATAGCGCCGATCCCGGCAAATGCAGCGTTCGATACCCCGCCCTTGTGCCGGGCATCCATGTCTTCTAAAGCCTCGTCGGACCCAACGCGCAGAACATGGATGGCCGGGCGAACCGGCCGTGAGATTGAATGGCTGACAACCCCAAGCCCCTCACCGACCGCATCGCGCTGGTCACCGGCGCCTCGCGCGGCATCGGCGCCGCGCTCGCCGAGCGTCTCGCCGAGGCCGGCGCGCATATCGTAGCGGTGGCGCGCACGGTGGGCGCCCTGGAGGAGCTCGACGACAAGATCCGCGCGGCCGGCAGCAGTGCCACGCTGGTGCCGCTCGACATTACCGACTCGGAAGGCATCGCCCGGCTCGCGCTGGCGCTCAACGAGCGCTACAGCCGCCTCGACGTGCTGGTCGGCAATGCCGGATTTCTCGGTCCACTGTCACCGCTCGACCACATCGAGCCGAAAACCTGGGAAACACTGTTCGCGGTCAACGTCACCGCCAACTGGCACCTCATCCGCTGCATGGACGCCCTGCTCAAGCGCGCGCCGGCCGGCCGCGCGGTGTTTGTGACCTCGGGCCTGAGCTGGCTCGCCCGCGCCTATTGCGGCGCCTATGCCGCATCGAAGGCCGCCCTCAACGCGCTGGTCGAGGCCTATGCCGCGGAAACGGCGTCGAGCAATGTCCGGGTCAATCTGTTCAACCCGGGCCCGACCTACACGCGCATGTTTCGCAGCGGCTGGCCAGGCGTCGATCCGGCGACGCTGCCGACGCCGGACGATGTCGCGGCCGCGATCGTGCCGCTGTGCACCGAAGCCTGTATCGAAACCGGCAAGCTTTACGACTTCCGATCGAAGGGGTTTTTGGCGTTCAGGCCGCCCGCTTGATCGGTTTTTCGACGCGCCACCGGCACCCCGGGCGGCCTCGAGGCTAGGCTGACGATGGAACTCCACACCCGGCCCTGGCGTTGAACTCACCCAATTTGCACGTCGCTGGTTTGGGCGGCGCTAACACCCATTTCATTCGAGGAGCGCATGCACACGGTCAAATACCGCCTGGTCAACCCGCGTCTCTCGCCACGCCGCACCAAGCTTGAAATGCCGGGCTGGGCCGGCAAGCCAGAACCGCGCCGAGACGGTTCGCACGAATATGCATGGCACTGCATGCCTTTTACCGAAGGTGCGCAATACGGCATCGAGGTCTTCTATCCCTACGACAACGAGTTGCGCATCACCCAGCGCGAGGGCAAGGTCGTGCTCGAAGGCGATTTCGGGCCCGACCCGCAGAACGGCCTGCAATGGCCACCCTTCCGCAGTTTCGGCGAACGCTATTATACCTACCAGCTTCTTCTCGACCTCAAGGTCGCAGACGATATGGCGGTGCGCACCGAGCCGCATCCACGCTACTACACCGACGAGAACGACGAATGCCCGTTGGCGGTGCCGGCGCTGCTGCGCACGAGCTGGTGGCCGATGATTTCATTCGTGGTGTTCAAGGCGCCGCCGGAAGGCCGCTGGCATGTTTTCCGGCCGGGCGAGCCGTTCATGCAGATGCTGTTCCTGCCGGCCGAGCCCGAATTCGAACTCGTGCCCATGGACGAGGAAGAAGCGGCCGAACGCGAAATGCGCGGCCGCCGCATCCATGCGAGCCGCGATACGCTGGGCAAGGATTCGATGTGGACCTCGTCGACCGATACCGTGTTCGACGGCACCTATCGCTACATCCTGCGCGCCGCCAAGGCCAAGGACCGCGAAAGCGGCGCCTGAAGACTGGCTTCAGACGCCGCCCAATCCATCAGACCTGGATTGATTACCTGTCGTGATCGCCGCCGCCGACGGTCACGCCACCGACACCCGGAATGCCGATAAAGGCACCGTGGTGGTGGTGGTGGTGATGATGGTGATGCTTCTTCTGGATGATCACCGTGTGATGATGGTGGTGGTGGTGTCGGCGATGATGCCTGGTCTTCTTGATAATGACGGTGTTGTGATGATGGTGGTGATGATCCTGCGCCAGCTTGACGCCGGACTTGACCGGCACACGGGCGCGCGCGGCGTCGTCGGCCAGCAGGCTTTCGCTGGCGTTTGGAACAGGCGTGAGCAGGTCCGCATAAGACGAAGCCTGCAAGGCTTGCGTGCCCGTGGTACCTGGCGTGGCGGCCTGCGCGCCCGTGATTGTCGTCACCGCCGCAACGGCGCCGAGCAGACCAGCGATCTTTTTGTCCATGAGTTGCCTCCGCGTTGGAAGAATTGACGCGGCACCCGAAGCAACGCACCGCGCTTCACGCAAATCCAACACCCATTACGCAATTCCGTTCCGATGAAGTGAATTATTGGCCACACGCCTATTAATAGTTCCGCCGCACAAAACTTAGGATTCCACGGAACAAAGTTTACGCGCTCGCGACGTGTCGCCCTGCGCAACAGAGCGCGCGGACCTCACGGGTCCGCACGCTCCGGCGTTTCTCGCGGCGCCACTTAGTATTCGTGCCAGCGATGGTGGTGATGATGATGGTGGTGATGATGGTGCCGCGGCGAATAGCCGAAGATGAACGGCGGTAACACCCGATGGTAGCGGCGGTGATGATGGTGGTGGTGATGATGGTGATGATGGCGCCGATAAACATAAACGTATTCCGCCAGCGTCAGGCCGGGATTCGCCTGCGCAGCATCATCCGCCTTGAGCTGCGCCGCGGCATTGGGAACCGGATCGAGAAGTTCCGCGTAGCTGCGGGCAATGGTCGGCGACTGATCGACGGTCGGTGTCGCATTGGCCTGCGTTGCGCCCAAGGTCGTCAGCGCGGCGGCCGCGCCCAAGAGTTCCTGCAATCTTCTTGTCCATACCGTATCCTTCCGCATCGTTTCATGCGGCGCGGCATGCGCACCGCATCTCATGACCATTAACGCGGCGTAATGGCCAATGTTCCGATTTGGTACGCGGGAGGGAACCGGTTGCGTGCAACACGCTGCAACAACGTGTCAGCGCTTGCGCTTCGCCCGCCCTTTGAAGGGATTTTCTTTCTCGCGCGGCGTCAGGCGAATCGGCGTGCCGGGAAGATCGAAAGTGTCGCGCAATGAATTCACGAGATAACGCTTGTAGGCGTCGGGCAGCGCGTCGGCGCGCGTGCAGAATAGAACGAAACTTGGCGGCCGCGTCTTGGCCTGGGTGATGTAGTTGAGTTTGAGCCGTCGCCCCGACACCGCCGGCGGCGGGTGCGCCGCCAGCGCCTGCTCGAACCAGCGGTTCAGCGCCGCGGTCGGCACGCGCTTGTTCCACACCTCGTACGCATCGACGATCGCCTGCATCAAGCGATCGAGGCCTTCGCCAGTCAGCCCCGATACCGCGACCAGCGGCACGCCTTTCACCTGGGTCAGCTTGACGGTCGCCTGCTCGCGCAGCTTCTTGATGGCGCCCGGCTTTTTCTCGCTGAGATCCCATTTGCTAACCGCGATCACCAGCGCGCGGCCTTCGCGCTCGATGAGATCGGCAATGCGCTGGTCCTGCTCCTCGAACGGATGCTCGGCCTCGACCAGTACCACCACCACCTCGGCAAAGCGCACCGCATTGAGCGCGTCGGCGACCGACAGCTTCTCGAGCTTTTCGTCGATACGCGCGCGCCGGCGCATGCCGGCGGTGTCGTAGATGCGGAAGCGGCGGCCCTGCCATTGGTAGTCGACGGCGATGGCGTCGCGCGTGATGCCGGCCTCCGGGCCCGTGAGGAGACGCTCAGACCCGATCAGCCTGTTGATCAGCGTTGACTTGCCGGCATTGGGCCGGCCGACAATGGCGACGCGGATCGGTTGCGCCTCGGTGGGTTCGTCCAGCTTCGTTTGCTCGGCGGTTTCCTCGGGCAGCGCCGCGCGCAGCGCGTCGTAGAGATCGGCCATGCCTTCATTGTGCTCGGCGGAGATCGCCACCGGCTCGCCGAGCCCGAGCGCGTAAGCCTCCAGCCGCCCGGCTTCGCCGGCCGAGCCCTCGCTCTTGTTGGCGATCACCACCGTCGGCTTGCCGGAGCGACGCGCCAGTTCGGCAAAGCTGCGGTCGACCGGCATCAGCCCCTCGCGCGCGTCGATCATGAAGAAGACGGCGTCGGCGGCCGCAATCGCCGCCTCGGTCTGCGCCCGCATGCGCCCGGAAAGGCTCGCCGGTGCCGCCTCCTCCAGGCCCGCTGTGTCGATCACCGTGAAGCGCAAGTCGCCGAGCCGTCCCTCGCCTTCGCGGCGGTCGCGGGTCACGCCGGGGCGGTCGTCGACCAGCGCCTGGCGCCGGCCGACCAGCCGGTTGAAAAGCGTCGACTTGCCCACATTCGGGCGACCGACAATGGCGACGGTGAAAGGCATGGCGCAATCCGGCCGCCGGGAATGGGGCCCGCAGTCTTAGCGCGGTGGCCCGCTCAGCGCGAGAAGGTGCCCGGTGGCGGCGCCGACGGCCAGGGCGTGGAGGAAGTGGCCGGAGGCGTCGAGGGCCAAGGCGACGCGGAGCCCTGCTGCGGCTGCGGTTGCGGCTGGCTGCCCGGCCACGGCGGCAACTGCTGTTGAGGCTGCGCGGCGGCCGGCTGTGGGGCCGGAGCCGGCTCGGCGGTCCGCGGCTTCGGTTTGGGCTTCGCCTTGGCCTTGTGGCGGACGTGTTTCGGCTTCGGTTTGGGTTTCGGCTTGGTCTCGACCGGCGTCACCGCCGCGGTGCGCTGGGCCGGCTTGCCGGCGGCGGCGGCGTTACTGGGCGTCGCCCCCGGCTGCGCCAGCGCGGCGTCCGCCTGCTGCACCTGCTGTTCGTGATAGCCCTTCATGTATTCAGGCGGAATTCCCTGGCTCACGCCCGGCACGCCATTGGGAAACAGGGGCTCCCGCGTGCCCGGCAATTTCTTCTTTTCGTTGAGATGAAAGACGTCGAGCTTGTCGGGATCGAAATCCGAGCAGCCGGCGAAGACCGGCGCGATCGCGATCAACGTTGCCAGAACAACGATACGGTGGACGCGGCGCATGGGGGATCCTCAGCTCTTGCCTTGCTTGCCTTGCGCGGCGATCAGCCGGGAGAGTGTTTCGGCGCGAACGCGCATCAACGGCGGCGCGGTGGGATCGCCGGTGATCTCATCGATATATTTCTTCGCGGCCGTCGCGTCGTGATGCTGCCAGGCCGACAGCGCCAGCATTTCCCGTGCGGTATGGCGGAAGGGACGGCCTTGTTCGGCGAGCGGAGCAAGCTTGAGCTGCAGGTCCTTGAAGGAGGTATCGTCGATCCGCAGCATGGCGGCGCGAAGCGTGGCGAGATCCTGCAGCGTCGAGCCGACTGAGGGATCGCTGGCCAGCGCGTCGTAAGCCTTGACCGCCTCGGCCGGCTTGGTCTGTGCCAATTCGCCAGCAACGCGGAAACGCGCCAGCGTACGGTAACCGGACGGCGCACCACTGGCGGCGAGCTTGGCGAAGGCGGCTTCCGCCTGTGCGTGCTTGCCGGCATCGCTCAGCGCGGAAGCGGCCTCGAACTGGGCGCCGGCGGCCGCGGCCTGCTTGCTGATCCACCACTCATAGCCGCGCCAGGCGCCGATGCCGGCGACGATCAGGACCGCAACGGCGATGATGAGAACGCTGTAGCGTTCCCACAGCTTTTGCAGCCGTTCGCGCCGGACTTCCTCGTCAACTTCATGGAAAATATCAGCCACGCACGGCTCCCGACCCGCTCCACGCCCCCTCCGGGCATGGTCGCCCGTAACCTAGCCATGTGGCGATGGCAAGGCAAAGATTCCCGCCACAAGCGTTAAGATTTAGGGATTTATGGCTTTTTCGCCTTCATCGGATAGACGTGCTCGGGCCCCGGGAAGGTGCGCGCGCGCACCTCCTCGGCATAGGAGCGGATCGCCTGCTCGATGCCCGGGCCAAGGTCGCCGAAGCGCTTGACGAATTTGGGCACGCGCGGGGACAGCCCCAGCATGTCCTCCATCACCAGCACCTGCCCGTCGCAGGCGACGCTCGCCCCGATGCCGATGGTGGGGATCGGCACCGCGCCAGTGAGCTTGCGCGCGAGCGGCTCGGCCACCGCCTCGATCACCACCGAGAAGGCGCCGGCCTGCGAAACCGCCAAAGCGTCGGCCTCGATGGCCGCCCAATCCGCCTCCTCGCGCCCCTGCGCGCGGAATGAGCCGATGGTGTTGATCGACTGCGGCGTCAGCCCAATATGCGCCATGACCGGAATGCCGCGCTCGGCCATGAAGGCGATGGTCTCGGCCATACGCCGGCCGCCCTCGAGCTTGATGGCGCCGCAGGTGGTTTCCTTCAGCACGCGCGCCGCATTCATGAAGGCCTGCTCCTTGGAGGCCTCGTATGAGCCGAACGGCATGTCGACCACCACCAGCGCCCGCTTCGAGCCGCGCATCACCGCGTGGCCCTGCAGGATCATCATGTCGAGCGTAACCGGCACGGTGGTCTCGAGTCCGTGCATCACCATGCCGAGCGAATCGCCGACCAGGATGACGTCGCAATGCTGATCGGCAATGCGCGCGGTATGGGCGTGATAGGAGGTTAGGCACACGATCGGCTCGCCGCCCTTGCGCGCGCGAATGTCGGGTGCGGTGAGCCGCCGGATTTCACTTTGCACGGACATGATGCTTATCCCGTCAACACAGGAACGCCGATGACATACGGGTGGAAGTAGTAGCCGAGCAGCAAGAAGACGATGACGCCGAGCACGACCACGATGATGTCATTGGTCCAGCCGGCGGGCGCCTTGGCGGCGCCGAGGTCGCCGCGCCGCTTGGCGGCGATGCGCGCATAAACGCCCCAGGCGAGGAACGAGCCGAACAACAGGATGGAGCCGAGATCGCCGTTCGACAGCAGATGCGCGAAGGCCCACAGCTTGATGCCGGCAAACATCGGATGCTTGGTCCACATCTTGATGTGGCTGGGGATGAAATAGGCGGTGAAGACGATCACCGCGATCAGCATCAGCCCGACCGTGACGTGGCGCATGACCGCCGGCGGCGACCAGACGGGGATCAGGCCTTCCGCACGGTAGTGGCTGTAGCCCCAGACGATCAGCGCCAGGCCGATGATGGCGACGATGCCGAAAAGCGCGCGATAACCGGCGCCGAGCCGCGCCATCAAACGCGCGCGCTGGCCGCGAAACGTCACGAAAACGTGGGTCGCGAGGAACACAACCAATCCGAGGACGAGGATCGCAAGGCCCATGTTGCTGCCCAAAGATTGTGCGTTGCCGAAGGTCGGACGCCGCAGTAGAGGATAGCGCCTCTCAATGCAAGCCCGACAGGATCCCGCCATGGCCGCCCCCCATGCGTATCGCTTCATCGCATGCCTTGCCTTGACTTTATTGGCGTTTGCCGCGCTCAGCCTGCCGGCCGCGGCACAAAGCTGGCCGGCCGCGACGGTGCGCATCGTGGTCCCCTTCGGGGCGGGCTCGACGCCGGATACGGTCGCCCGGCTCATTGCCGATCAGCTGAAGCAGAAATATCCGGGACACGCCTTCGTCGTGGAGAACAAGTCGGGGGCGAGCGGCAATATCGGCACCGACGTGGTCGCCAAGGCCAAGCCCGACGGCACGACCATCGGCATCAGCATCGGCGGGCCGCTCGCCATCAATACGCTGTTGTTCTCGCGCCTGCCCTATGACCCGAAGACCGACATCGCCGCGATTACCCAGCTCGTCACCCAGCCCAGCGTGCTGGCGGTCAATCCCGCGCTCAAGGTCAATTCGGTCAGCGAACTGGTGGCTTTGCTGAAGGCGCACCCGGGCCAATACAATTTCGCCTCGATCGGCAACGGCTCGCTGTCGCATCTCGCCATGGCGGCGATCGCCATCAAAGCGGGCGCCAAGCTGGTGCACATCCCCTACTCGTCTTCGCCGCAGGCGATTTTCGCGGTGATGCGCGGCGACGCGCAGATGGCGTGCCTGCCGGCGGCCTCGGTGGTGCCGCATGCCAAGGACGGCAAGGTGAAGATGCTGGCGGTCTCGACCGCCAAGCGCTCGCCCTTCCTGCCCGACCTGCCGACGCTGAAGGAAAGCGGCATCGACGTCGAAGCCGATGCCTGGATGGGCCTGATCGGGCCCGGCGCGCTGCCGCCGCCGATGATCGAAGCGATCAACCGCGACGTGGTGGCGATCATCCATCTGCCGGCGGTGCGCGCCAAGCTCGCCACGCAGCTGATGGAGCCGGTCGGCTCGACGCCGGCCGAATTCCGCGCGCGCATCGACGGCGAGATCGCGCGCTGGGCGCCGGTGATCAAGGCGGCGGGGGTAAAGGTGAATTGAAGTCCGTTATTCCGGGCGCCAACGATGCGCGCGAACCCGAAATGACCGTCAGACCGCCTTCTTTACATCCTTGATGTCGGCGAAGCCGATGCCCGGTGCGCGCTCGCGCGTATAGTCGAGGATGAAGGCATTGCGCGCCATGAATACCTTATCGCCGTCGAGGTCCTCGGCGACGCTCGAATAATGCGCCTGCACGAACTCGTCGACCTTGCGGCTGTCCTCGCTGGAGATCCAGCGCGCGAGCTGAAATTCCGGCGCCTCGAAATCGATGTCGAGCCCGTATTCCTGCGCGAGCCGCACCTTGAGCACGTCGAGCTGCAAGGGACCGACCACGCCGACCAGCGCCGGCGCGCCGTCGAGCGGGCGGAACACCTGCACCACGCCCTCCTCCGCCATCTGCTGCAGCGCCTCTTTCAGCTTCTTCGCCTTCATCGGATCGCCAAGCTTGACCCGGCGCAGGATCTCCGGCGCGAAATTCGGTACGCCGAGGAAGCTCAACTCCTCGCCCTCGGTCAGCGTATCGCCGATGCGCAGCGTGCCGTGATTGGGGATGCCGACCACATCGCCCGCATAGGCTTCCTCGGCGAGCGCGCGATCCTGGGCGAAAAAGAACTGCGGCGTCGACAGCGTGATCGGCTTGCCGGTGCGGGTGAGCCTGGCCTTCATGCCGCGGGTGAGCTTTCCCGAGCATAGCCGCGCGAAAGCGATGCGGTCCCGGTGGTTGGGATCCATATTGGCCTGGATCTTGAACACGAAGGCCGTCATGCCCGGCTCCTCCGCCTCGATGCGGCGCGCATTGGAAATTTGCGCGCGCGGCGGCGGAGCATAGGCAGCAAGCGCATCGAGCAGATCCTTGACGCCGAAATTCTTCAAGGCCGAACCGAAGAACACCGGCGTGAGATGGCCCTCGCGGAAGGCGGCGAAGTCGAACTTGCGGCAGGCTTCCTTGACCAGCGTCAGCTCTTCCTCGATGGCCGCGACATCGAGCATCGAGTTCTTGGCGGAAAGCGCTGCGAGATCGAGCGGCTGCGGCGGCGCGGTCTTGCCGTCCTCGGCGAGCAGCCGCATCGCGCCGGTCGCCAGATCGCAGGTGCCGGCGAAGTCGCGCCCGCGCCCGATCGGCCAGGTCATCGGCGCGGTGTCGAGCGCCAGCGTCTTCTCGATCTCGTCGAGCAATTCGAACGGATCGCGGCTCTCGCGGTCCATCTTGTTGATGAAGGTGACGATGGGGATGTCGCGCAGCCGGCAAACCTCGAACAGCTTGCGCGTGCGCGCCTCGATGCCCTTGGCGGCGTCGATCACCATCACCGCCGAGTCGACGGCGGTCAGCGTGCGGTAGGTGTCCTCGGAGAAGTCCTCGTGGCCGGGCGTGTCGAGTAGGTTGAAGACGCGGCCGTCATAATCGAAGGTCATCACCGAGGTGACCACCGAGATGCCGCGCTCGCGCTCGATCGCCATCCAGTCGGAACGGGTCGAGCGGCGGTCGCGCTTGGCCTTGACCTGGCCGGCGAGATTGATGGCGCCGCCGAATAGCAAGAGCTTCTCGGTCAGCGTGGTCTTGCCGGCATCCGGATGGGAGATGATGGCGAAGGTCCGCCGGCGCTCGACCGCCGCGGCAAGCGGGGTCAGCGGCACAGAATCGGCGGCGGCAAGCGGCTTGTTCATGCCGGGGCATGTGGCAGGGAAACCCGGCCGGATCAAGGGGCGCCGGCGGGGCGCGTCGCGGTCTTCAGGATGGCGCCCGCAGCGCCTGCGCGGTCGGCGCTTTCGCCGGCAGGGGGAACAGGCCGACATAGCGTTCGAGCAGAGCGCGGTCGCCGCGCACCTTCAGCGCGCCCTCCTTCTCGAGCTTGGCTAAGGGCATGCCGCCATAGATGGCGCCGGCCAATGCGTGCTGGTCGCCTTCGACGATGACATCGGCCTCGTCCGCGGCACCACGCGCGATCGACAACCGGCCCTTGGCGAGCTTGGCAACGAATTCCTCGTCGCCGAAACGGAAGCCGACCTTGCCCGAGACATCCTTGGCGCGCTCCGGCGAAAACATGGTGCGCATCGACATCACGATCGAAGCGACGCTGATCGGCAGGCTCGGATCGTGCGACGGCGAGCGCGCCGCCCAGCGTCCGACCACCTTGACGACCTCCTCCGCTTCCAGGCCCCACGGCGTCAGCTCATAGACCCAGGCCGCGGCCGGCGGCGGCAATTTACGTCGCAGCAGAATGGCGGCGGCTTCCAGTTCCTCCAGCCGTTGCGTCAGCACATTGGCGCTGATGCCCGGCAGGCCCGCGCGCAGGTCGCTGAAGCGCTTCGGGCCGAGCAACAATTCACGCACGATCAGCAGCGCCCAGCGGTCGCCGATCAGTTCGAGCGCGTGGGCGGTGCCGCAGGCATCCTCATAAACGCGCTTTTTCAATCACTTGGCTCCTATTCTCACTTTATGGTTATTTTTTCTAACTTCTATGTTGTCAAATATAACCGTATGTGAGATGCTGCGCAAGTGATCGCAGACCGCCACCGAAGCCGCGAGGAATATCCGATGTCAAAGCTCATTTTCGTCAACCTGCCCGTCACCGACCTCGACCGCTCCATCGCCTTCTATGAAGCGATCGGCGGCCGCAAGGATGCCCGATTCTCCGACACCACCGCAGCCTGCGTGGTGCTTTCCGACACCATCCACGTGATGCTGCTGACGCACGACAAGTACCGACAATTCACCAGCAAGCAGATCGCCAACGCCCACAAGACCAGCGCCGCGCTGCTGTGCGTGTCGGAAGAAAGCCGCGTCGCGGTCGACACCACCGTCGATAAGGCGGTCACCGCCGGCGCGCGGGAGAGCCGCCCCGCGCAGGACTTCGGCTTCATGTATGGCCGCAGCTTCGACGACCCAGACGGTCACGGCTGGGAAGTGATCTGGATGGACGTCGAGGCTTTCCTCAAGGCGACGGGCCAGGGGTGCGAAGCAGCCTGAACCGACCCAAGCGGCGCCAGTAACAGGTTTCCGCTTCGGCGGCCTGAATGCCCGCAACAGCGCGACACAGGAGCACGCCATGTACATCGATGGATTTGTCGTCCCCGTCCCCAGCGGCAACAAAGACACCTACATCGCCCATGCCCGCAAGGTTTGGGCGCTGTTCCAGGAATTCGGCGCGACCCGCTTGGTCGAGGCCTGGGGCGACGACGTGCCTACCGGCAAAGTGACCGATTTTTACGGATCGGTGAAATCCGAGCCCGGCGAAACCGTGGTGTTTTCCTGGATCGAGTGGCCGTCGAAGGCCGTCCGCGACGAGGGCCACAAGAAGATAATGGCCGACCCGCGCATGAAAGAGTTCGGCGCCATGCCGTTCGATGGCAAGCGCATGATCTTCGGCGGCTTCGAAACAGTACTCGACGCCGTCTGACGCGCAAGAAAAGGAAATGGATCGATGACCGCAATCAGTCCCTGTCTGTGGAGTAACCTCAAGGCCGAAGAACAGGCGAACTATTACGTCTCGCTCCTGCCCGACAGCCGCATCGATCGCATCGTGCGCTGGCCGATGGAGGGGAGCGGCCCAAATAAGGGCGCGAAGAAAGGCGACGTGCTCACCGTCGATTTCACGCTGGCGGGCAAGCGCTACATGCTGCTCAACGGTGGCCCGCAGTTTCCTTACACGGAGGCGATCTCCCTGATGATCACCTGCGAAAATCAGGCCGAGGTCGACCGGCTGTGGAGCAAGCTGATTGGCGATGGCGGCAAGGAAGTGGCTTGCGGCTGGCTCAAGGACAAATATGGCCTTGCCTGGCAGATCGTTCCGAAGCGCCTGCTCGAACTTATCGGCGATTCCGACACGGCCAAAGCCGGCCGTGCAATGAACGCGATGATGAAGATGGTGAAGCTCGACATCGCGGCGATCGATGCCGCGGCGAATGCTTAACACGGGTATAACCTGGAGGACACGACAATGCGCGTGATGGTTCTGGTGAAAGCAACGAAAGACAGCGAAGCCGGCATCCTGCCCTCGACCGAGTTGTTCGAGGCGATGGGCAAATTCAACGAAGAACTGACCAAGGCCGGCATCATACAAGCCGGCGATGGCCTGAAGCCATCGTCACACGGCAAGCGCGTCGCCTTCGACGGCGCAAAGCGGAGCGTGATCGACGGACCGTTCGCTGCCACCGGCGAACTGGTCGCCGGCTTCTGGATCTGGAACGTCAAAGACATGGCGGAGGCTGTCGCGTGGGTGAAGCGCTGCCCTAATCCGATGCCGGGGCCGAGCGAGATCGAGATTCGTCCGTTCTACGAGATGGAGGATTTCGCGGAGAAACTGACGCCCGAGGCCATCCAACAGCTCCAGCAGTTGCGCGAGCGGAACAGGAACTGAGAAAGGCGCCCGGCGCGACTCCGTTCGACGGCGAGCATGTGATCTTCGGTGGGTTCGCCTGGCGGTGCTCAGCGCCATCATTCTCACCGTCTACCTCAGCGACGCCATCGCAACGCAGGCCCGGGTCGCCGATCCGCTGTTCCCTTCAAGCGCGAGGAAGCGTAAGGGCCTTCGCCGCGGGCTTGATCTGGCGCAATATCGGCCGTCTTCACCCTGCTAAAGGGCGAAGTGAGACCAGCGAACAGGCCAGTGATGCAAGCGATCCACCATATCGTCCACCCGACCGATTTCTCCGAGGCGAGCGCGGAGGCCTTCGTGCATGCGCTGCGCATCGCGCTCGCCGCCAAATGCACGCTGTCGATCCTGCATGTTGCCGAGACGCACGCCGCCGACGAATGGGGCTCGTTCCCGCGTGTGCGGCAGACGCTGGCGCACTGGGGACTGATGCACGGCGACGAGAGCCCGGCCGCCATCGCCGAGAAGACCGGCGTCAAGGTGGTCAAGGCCGAGCTCAAGCCGCAAGAGCCGATTCACGCCATTCTGCGCTACATCGCCAAGCATCCGGCCGAGCTGATGGTGCTGGCCACGGAAGCGCGGCGCGGCGTCGAGCGCTTGCTGCGCGGCTCGGTCGCCGAGGACCTGGCACGCGAACTGCTGACGCCGACCCTGTTCGTGCCGGCACAGGCGCGCGGCTTCGTCGATCCCCGGCGTGGCGAATTGAGCCTGCGCCATGCGCTGATCCCGATCGACCATCACCCGAAGCCGTCGGCAGCGATCACCGCCACGCTCGGCTTCGCCCAGCTGCTTGCCGGCGATGCCCCGGATACGCGCCTTTTGCATATCGGGCGCCGCCCGCCGTCGGTCGAGCACAACCCTGACCCGCACCGATCGCTGCCAGTGGAGCTGCGCCAGGGCGAGGTGGTGGACACCATCGTCACCGAAGCGACCAACTGGCCGGCCGATCTCATCGGCATGCCCACCGCGGGCCGCGAGGGCTTCCTCGATGCCCTGCGCGGCTCGACCACCGAACGGGTGATCCGCCAGGCGCCCTGCCCGGTACTGGCGGTGCCGGCGGAGTGACGGCGGCGGCCTGAAGGCAAGGGCCAAGCGTCCATGCGGTGGAATGATCGTTCTGTTCAATTGAACGATTTTTACTGTATAATGAATTTGATCGAATAATCGAAGATGCCGACGGCCACCGCCCCGGTAGGGCGCTAGCCCCTGGACACCAAGATGACCGACGACAACCGCCCCCACGCCGCGACGGCTTACCTCCGGCGCCAAGCTGCGGCTGAAGGGATTGCGAGCGCTGCTGCTGGGCGTCACCACCGTCGTCTTCATCTCGCTGATCAGCGTCACGCTGATCAGATTGACCTGAGCCGGCGACCATGACGCTCGAGCAGCTTCGCATCTTCGTGGCGGTGGCCGAGCGCGAACACGTGACGCGGGCAGCGCGTGCACTCAATCTCACGCAATCGGCGGTGAGCGCGGCGGTCGGCGCGCTCGAAGCCCGCTATGCGACGCAATTGTTCAACCGCATCGGCCGGCGCATCGAGCTGACGCAGGCCGGACGCCAGTTCCTTGGCGAAGCGCGCGCGGTGCTGGCGCGCGCCAGCGCCGCCGAGACGGCGCTCGCCGATCTCGCCGGCATGAAGCGCGGCGCGCTCGCCATCGCCGCCAGCCAGACCGTTGCCAATTACTGGCTGCCCCCGTTGATGCAGCGCTATCGTGCCGCCCATCCCGGCATCACGCTCAGCCTCAGGATCAATAATACGGAGGTGGTGGCAGCCATGGTGCATGATGGAACCGCCGACTTCGGCTTCGTCGAGGGCGACGTCGACAATCCGGCATTGTCGGTTACGCCGGTCGGCGACGACCAATTAGTGCTGGTGACGAGCCCGGCGCGGGCCCCGGCACGCCGCCGCACGCTGACGGCCAGCGACCTGAGCAAGATGCAGTGGGTGTTCCGCGAGCGCGGCTCCGGCACGCGCGCGATCTTCGAGGCGGCGCTCGCCGAACGCGGCGTCGCACTCGCGGCGCTCGATATCGTGCTGGAACTGCCGTCCAACGAGGCGGTGCGCACGGCGGTGGAAGCCGGCGCCGGCGCCGCGGCGCTGTCGCGGCTGGCGGTGCTGGAAGCGCTGCAATCCGGTAGCTTGGTAGCGCTCAAGCTCGACCTGCCGAAGCGAAAGTTCTTCGCCCTGCGCCATCGCGAACGCTGGATCAGCCAGGCCGAGCGCGAGTTCTTCGCCATGATCGGACCCGATACGGCGAAGCGCGCTCCCTGATCCCTACGACGTTACCGTACGTACAAATACCCAGGAAACCGGAGGCCTTTTCATCAATCTGACAACAGAAATTAAAACTGTCACGTTTATCAAAACCGACACGATCCCCAAACGTTGGAATAGATCGGGTCGGGCCAATGTTTCGACTTGCGGCACTGTGTATGTTTGCCCTCGGACTGTTCGCCGCCAGCGAGGTGGAGGCGCAGCCGATTGCGCTCAAGCTGTCGTTCTTTACCTCCGATCGCTCGAGCGTATACCAGTGCCAGATCAAACCATTCGTCGACGCGGTCAACGACGAAGGCCGCGGCCAGGTCAAGATCGACGTCTATTTCAGCGGCGCCATCAGCTCGACATTGAGCAAGCAGCCGCAGCTGGTGCGCGACGGTCTCGCCGACCTGGCCATCGTGGTGCCGGGCTACATTCCGGACCAATTTCCCGATACGCCCGTGCTGGCCTTACCGGGCCTGTTCCATGATGCAGCGGAAGCAAGCCGCGCTTTCACCTGGCTGACCGAAAAAGGCGCGCTCGAAGGCTACAAGGACTTTTTCGTGGTCGGCGCTTTCGTCTCCGCCGGCGAAACCTTGCATAGCCGTACGCCCATCGGATCGCTCGCCGCCTTGAAAGGGCAGACCATCCGCGTCAACAACGATATCGAGGGCGATACGATGCGCCGGTTTGGCGCCGTCCCGCGCCTGTTGCCGATCAATCAAACCATGAATGCGCTGGGCCGCGGCAAGATCGACGGCGTCGCGGCGCCGCCGGCGATGCTGGTCGAGTTCGGCTTCAGTCGCCTCACCAGCCATCATTACATGCTCCATATCGGCGGCGTGCCGACCGCGCTGGTGATGAACCGCGACAAGCTCGCCAGTCTGCCGCCTTCGGTCCAGGCGATCATCCGCAAATTCAGCGGCGAATGGCTGTCGTCGCATGCCACGGACTGCTTCGAGGCCAGGAACCGCGCCGTCGTCGCGGAATTGAAGTCCGACCCGCGACGCCAAGTCGTCGATCCCTCGCCGGCCGATTTGGCGGCCGCCCATCGCGTTTTCGCATCGCAAATCGAAAACTGGGCAAAGCAAAGCCCACAACACCGCGCACTTGTCGAGCGGGTGCGCAGCGGCATCGGCAAGTCGATCGAGGTCAGGTGAGCATGCCGAGCAAACGATGGACCATGCGACTTCTTACGCTCATTGCCGCGCCGATTTTGGTCACGGCCGGCCTTGCGCTGGGATCAGCCGTCGCGCGCGCCGAGCCGATCCACCTCAAGCTCGCCTTTTTCGCATCCGAACAGTCGGACACCTTTCGATGCGGGATCAAGCCCTTCGTCGATGCCGTCAATGCCGCCGGCAAGGGGCTGCTGACGATCGACGTCTATGCCGAGGGATCCTTCAGCAAGCGCGTGGCCGAGCAGCCGGCGTTGGTGCTTGACGGTACCGCGGACATCGCCTGGATCGTCCCCGGCCAGACGCCCTACCGGTTTCCCGACAATGACCTGCTCGAAATCCCCGGGCTATTTCACGACGTGCGCGAGGGCACGCTCACCTATACGCGGCTCGTCGAGTCCGGGGACTTGCGCGGTTATCAGGACTTCTTCGTGATCGGCGCCTACACCAGCGCCCCCAGCATCATTCACAGCCGCAAGCCGATCGATTCGCTCGCCGCCCTCAAAGGGCGGAAGATGCGAACCAACAACGCCATGGAGGCGAAAGCCCTCTCCCTTCTCGGCGCACTGCCCACCATCATGGCGGCCCCGCGGCTCGCCGCGGCAATCAGCAAGGGAGCGGTCGACGGCGGCATCATGAGCCCGACCGGCCTCTTGCAGTTCGGCGCCGCGTCGGTGGCGCGCAACCATTATCTCCTGCAAATCGGCGCCGCGCCGCTCGCCGTGCTGATGAGCCGCAAGAAATTCGACAGCCTGCCGCAGGCGGCGCAGGCGATCATCCGCAAATACAGCGGTGCGTGGATGGCGGCGACCTGGATCAAGACGTTCGGCGCCGTCGAGGCGCGTTCCCTCGCCAAGCTCGAGACGGATCCCCAGCACCAGGCGGTTACGCCGTCGCCCGAAGATCGCGAAAGGGCGGAGCGCGTCTATCAATCGATGCGCCAGGCCTGGGCCGCCAAGAGCCCGCGCAACGGCGTGCTGCTGGACACGGTCGCGACCGATCTCGCGGCGATCCGCGCAGGCCAATAGAGCCTCATGAAGGCGCTTCGCACCCTGGCCACTTGGCGCTACATCGCGATGCTAATCGCCATTCTCGGTGTGTTGGTCGGCGGCACCTGGCTCACGATCAAGACCACGACCGAGCACCTGCTCTACGAGCACGCGACCACGAGCGCCCGCAACTGGGCGCAATATCTGGTCGCTAACGTCAAAGACCTGCAGCAGATCGCGGCCGGTGAAGTGCCGTCGACGGCCAGCATGGCCTTTTTCAAGGCCACCCAAAATGCCGGCACGGTGTTCCAATACACCATCTACAATCAATTCGGCTATTCGATCCTGATTTCCGACCACAGCCAGGTCACGCCGGTCGAATTGTCGAGCTACAGCGCCGACGCCTTGCGCGCGGCCAAGGAGCACAGGACGGTCGTCGATGCGCGCGAAGGCGGCGCGGCCGGCCGGCGGACCTATTTCGCCAAAGCCTATGTGCCGGTGAAAGTTGACGACGAGACCGTCGCCGTCGTCGCCGCCGACGTCGACCAGACCGCCGAACACGACGACTTTTATCGGTCCTTCCTGATCACGGCGGTCGTGCTCTGCCTGCTGATCGGCTTCTCCTTCGGCCTGCCCGCCGTCGCCTGGTACCGACGCACACGAGAGAAGCAGCAGGCCGACCGGCGCATCCATTATCTCGCCCACCATGACGCACTGACTGGGCTCGCCAACCGCGTCCGCCTGATCGAGCGGCTGGATGCCATGCTCGCCAAGTTGCCGGACAGCGGCAGCATCATCGCGGTGCATTTCATCGATATCGACCACTTCAAGCAGGTCAATGACACGCTCGGTCATGACGGCGGTGATTTCCTGCTCAACACCATCGGCGCCCGGCTGCGCGCCACCTCCCGGATGGAGGACATGGTGGCGCGGCTCGGCGGCGACGAGTTCATCGTGGTGCAGACGGGGATCAACGCGAAGTGGCAGGCGGACGAATACGCCCATCGGATCAGCACCGCTTTGGGTGCACGCGTCGTCTTCAACGGGCAGGAGATTACCCCGAACTACACGATCGGCGTGGCGCTGGCGCCGGCCGACGGCGATACACCGGACCGCCTGCTCAAATGTGCCGATCTCGCCCTATACGAGGGCAAGAAGGCCGGCCGCAACCGCGTGTGCTTCTTCGCACCGGAGATGGATGAGGCGCTGCAGAACCGCATCGCGCTCGAACGGATCGTGCGCGAGGCCACAGAACGCGAGGCCTTCGAGGTGCATTACCAGCCGGTATTCGAGATGCAGGGCAAGCACCTGGTCGGCTTCGAGGCGCTGGCGCGGCTCACGGCGCCGGATGGCACCATCATCCCGCCGGCGGTCTTCATTCCGGCTGCCGAGGACATGCGGCTGATCGACAGGCTCGGCGCCCTGGTGCTGCGGGAAGCCTGCCGCACCGCCACCACATGGCCCGAGCCGCTGACCGTGGCCGTCAACCTCTCGCCGGTGCAATTCGAATCCGGAACGCTCCAGGACATCGTGAGGGAGACCCTCAAAGAAACCGGACTGGCGCCACACCGGCTCGAGCTGGAGATCACCGAACGGTTGCTGCTTGGCAGCGGCAAGACCACAATGACCGCGCTGACCCGCCTGAAGGACCTTGGCGTGTCGATCGTCATGGACGATTTTGGCACCGGCTATTCCAGCCTGAGTTATCTGTGGAAATTCCCCTTCGACAAGATCAAGATCGACCGTAGCTTCATGGAAAGCTTCGAACGATCGGGCCACGACGTCGAAACCGTGGTCAAGACCATCATCGCGCTCGGCCGCGAGCTCAATATGCGGGTGACGGTGGAAGGCGTCGAAACGCCGGGCCAGGTCGACTTCCTCTGCGACGCCAATGCCGACCAGGTACAGGGCTTCTTCTTCGGACGGCCAGTGCCGGCCGCCGAACTAAGCGCCGATATCTTGGAAGACTACCGTCGCGCGCTGGCCAGCGTCGCGTCAAGCGACGAGGTGTCCAAGGACAAATCGGCGGCAACCGGCTGAACGGCGCAGGCGCCGCGAGCCAGGGCGGCGCGCGGTGTCAATGCCGCGTGGCGAGCGTGTCGCTGTACTGCTCCGACTTGAAGCCGACCAGCAACTTGCCGCCGCCGAGCTCCAGCACCGGGCGCTTGATCATCGACGGCTGCTTGAGCATCAGCGCCAACGCCTTCTTCTCGGTGAGGCCCTGCTTGTCCTTGTCGGGCAGCTTCTTGAAGGTAAGGCCTGCGCGGTTAATCAGCGTCTCCCAGCCGACTTTCTTGGCCCAGCGTTCCAGCCGCTCTGGCTCGATGCCCTTTGTCTTGTAGTCGTGGAAATCGTAGTCGACGCCCGCCTTGTCCAGCCAGGCGCGCGCCTTCTTCATGGTGTCGCAGTTCTTGATGCCGTAGATGGTGATGGGCATGGGTCCTCAGCAGTCAACGTGGAAGGCCATGTTCGTCATGGAGAAAATCCTAGCTCCGCGCAGCGTACGGTCCCCGGGGTGACTTTGCCAGCGGCGGTGTCCACATGCACCAGCGGGATGTTGTAGCTGTCGCGGAACATCGCCACGACTTTCTGCGCCTCGGCCAGCCGCAGCAGCCCGTGGTCGACAGAGACGCAGGTAAGCTGGTTACCCGCGCCAAACTTTCAAGCCAATGTCACCACGCCGCGCGCCGCCATTACCGTCAACAAGCCGCGCAGATCTTCGGCGATCACGGCACGGTCCGCGTCGTAGTCGGCCGTCAGCCCGTCGACAATCGCGCCAAATCGACATGGCGATTCCAAATGCCGCCAGATATCGCTGCCAATATCGTCAAGGCCATAATAACAATCGCGCTCGATATCCATCATCAGAACTTCATCATGAACCGACGCCACCAGAAAAGCGGTGCCGCGGCTGATCATTGTTTCATCCTCGATCGGCGGCAAAGACGTCTCCGGGAGTCGCTCAGGCATTGCCGCCCTCGACCCAGCGGATAAACCGGCCGACGTGAACACCGCGGCCGAGCACCGATCGGAACTCGCGCGAGCGCCTTTCGGCGGCATGCTCGTCCCTCGTTCATTGATCGAGGAGACGCTTAAGCCGCGGAAGATCGATCAGGCGGCGCGCCAACGGCGAACCCTCCAACCGATCGACTTCGTCAACAATATCCTGCCGTCGCGCCTGCATTTGACTAAACCAGGTCACCGCCTGTGCGCCGCGTCGCCGCTCGTCGGTAATAGCCCGCGGCAACCGGTCGGCGAAAACGGCGCGGGCAAACGAGCGCGGCACACCATTGCGGCGATAGACCGGCTCCGGAACCGTCAGCGCAAATTCCAACAACCGGCGGTCGGCATGCGGGTCGCGCACATCGTAGCCGTACAGGTCTTCGAACATTCCGGCATGATCACGGGAAAACTGATTTTGATCGAACATATAATCCGCACGATGGCGCACCAGATCCCAACCGCTAATACCGGGCCACGTGCTGAAGCCTTCGGCTCGCCATTGCCGCTCCAGAGCGGCTTCGGCAACAAAATTCGGATTGAGCGAACTTTGCCGCGCGCCGCTTTCGAGATCGCCGCCAACCAAACGGACCATCTGTCGTTTCAGATCGCCCGGAGCAGCGGCGTAAACCACATCGCGTGCGACCGTGCGCAAGACACCGCGTTCGCTTTCGCGGGCCACCGCGACCAGCTCGCGCAAGAACGTGGCCATTTTGCCGGCGCGCAACAAGGCCAACAGTGAAAACTTTCCATCTCGAGACAAGCCGAAATTGCCAAAGCTCCCAACCAGCAAGGTCGGATACCGATCGGCGGCGACGGCGTCGTGCATCTTATAATTGCCGGCCAGCCGCAAAGTCGGTCCCAGCACCGGCGTGCTCATGGTGGCAAATAGGCGGGCTTCTTCGTCCCGTTGCGGCGCCGCGGTTTCGCCGACAATGAAACGCAGATCGAGCGTCGGGTACATCTTACCCAGCGCCACCATTTAATCGGTCTCGTCCAAGTAGCGGTGCGAGCCGACATCGATTTGCGTACCCGGCGGCGGCACGATTGTGTAGCAGGCGATCCGCTGCCCGGTGCTGAGCCTGGCGACAGTTGCCGCCACCGCACTGGAATCAAGCCCGCCGCTGGCGGCGATGGCGAAGCGCGGCGTGTCGGCCATCGCGGCGGCGACTGCCTGATCGAACAGTTCGCGCGCGCGCTCGACATAGTCTTCATCGCGCCGGTAGGGCGGCGGCGCGTTCAGATTGGGCGACCAATATTGCCGGTGAGCCAGACGATCTTGGCCGATTGCCACCAGGGTACGGCTGGAAACCCGTTCGATGTCGCGATAAAAAGTCCGCCGACGTTCTATGAGATTGAACGTCAGGAAATTCGCCAAGACATTTTCGTCGAGCCGACGCGGGACGTTGGGCAGGGCCAACAAACCGGTGAACGTGGTAGCGAACGCCACGAAACCGCGACCGCGATGAAAAAACAGCGCCCGCCTGCCGAGACAATCGCGACCCAGCGTCAGACAGCGGGTCTGCGCATCCCATTGCGCAAAGACAAAAGCGCCCAGACAGCGAGCGATGCCGCCATCGCCCCAACGCCGCGACATGCCTTGTATTAGGTCCGCATCGGATATTCCGGTCAGCGCCGCCGGTGAAATGGCCAAAGCGTCCGCCAAGTCCCGGCGATTGTCCAACCTCGCCGACGCGACGAATAGCTGCTTGTCGCTTAGTGCCTTGTCGACACCGCCGTTACGCATCGGCGATCGTCCGAGGCCTCCGCGTATTGAATCTTCGGCGCGCTGGACGAAGATCGCTCGACCCAGCCGATGCACCACGACTTGGCCATTTTTGCCGGCCACTGCCTTCGTCAGATTATTTTCGGCCGGCGTGTTCGCGAACTCGTCATTAAAATAGACAATTCCGGCAAATGCGGCCATCCGTCAAAAGCCTTTAGTGCAACCAAAAACACTCTGCCGCGATACGAAACTGGATCATTCGCGCCCATCGCACAAAGGGACCTAACTGGGATTAGTAGCGATGGCCGTGGTACCGCCTTCGGTATTCGTAGATTTTATAGCGGTGTCATCGGAGATACCCGCCATTATAAATTTCGGCGCGTGCCAAAGTTTGCGCGGGCGAGAGCCTGGCCGCGGATCCAATGGAGCATTCCGTTGCTTGTTCAGGTCGTCGCCGATCATTCGCGCCCTACCTCCGTCTTAAAATCACAATAACAGTATGTGTTTTAAGGTCATAAGACTTTACGAGCATGCGGCCTTGCTGGCAAGAAACGGCGACAGTGATTTAGTCAATTACAATCAGCCGCAGTGAAAGCGCACTTCATGATTCTCCCGCTGTCTCGACTTCGTCCCGTGCATGCCCAGTCGCAGTTGGGGCAGCCGTCGTAATCCGCCTTTAAGGCGGCCTGCCTATAGCGCCCTCACTCCCACTCAATCGTCCCCGGCGGCTTGCTGGTGACGTCATAGACCACGCGGTTGACGCCCTTCACCTCGTTGATGATCCGCGTCGCCACCATGGCTAAGAAGCGCATGTCGAAGGGATAGAAATCGGCGGTCATGCCGTCGGTCGACGTCACCGCGCGCAGGCCCACGACATATTCATAGGTGCGATGGTCGCCCATGACGCCGACCGTCTTCACCGGCAGCAGCACGGCAAAGGCCTGCCAGATATCGTCGTAGAGACCGGTGCGGCGGATTTCCTCGATGTAAATCTCGTCGGCGAGCCGCAGGATATCGAGCTTCTCCTTAGTGATCGCCCCGGGCACGCGAATGGCGAGCCCCGGCCCCGGGAACGGATGGCGGCCGACGAAAGCCTCCGGTAGGCCAAGCTCGCGGCCGAGCGCACGCACCTCGTCCTTGAACAATTCGCGCAACGGCTCGACCAGCTTCATGTGCATGCGCTCGGGCAGACCACCGACATTGTGATGCGACTTGATGGTCACCGAAGGCCCGCCGGTGAACGACACGCTCTCGATCACGTCCGGATAGAGCGTGCCCTGGGCGAGAAAGTCGGCGCCGCCGATCTTCTTGGCCTCCGCATCGAACACGTCGATGAACAGTCTGCCGATGGTCTTGCGCTTCTGTTCGGGATCTTCGACGCCGTCGAGCGCCGTGAGGAAGGTGTCGGCGGCGTCCACATGCACCAGCGGGATGTTGTAGCTGTCGCGGAACATCGCAACGACTTTCTGCGCCTCGGCCAGCCGCAGCAGCCCGTGGTCGACGAAGACGCAGGTGAGCTGTTCACCGATCGCCTCGTGGATCAACACCGCCGCCACCGCCGAGTCGACACCGCCGGAGAGTCCGCAGATCACTTTGCCCTGGCCGACCTGCGCGCGGATCTTGGCAATCGCCTCGTCGCGGAAGGCGCGCATGGTCCAGTCGCCGGTGCAGCCGGCGATGCGGCGCACGAAGTTGCGCAACAGCGCCGCGCCATGCGGCGTATGCATCACCTCGAGATGGAATTGCGTGGCGTAGAACTTGCGCGCGTCGTCGCCGATGATGGCGATCGGCGAGCCGGCCGCGCGGCCGAGCACCTTGAAGCCTTTGGGCAACTCCGTGACGCGGTCGCCGTGGCTCATCCAGACGGGATATTTCTGCCCCTTCTCCCACACGCCCTCGAACAGCGGGCTGTCGCTCGCCACCTCCACCTCGGCGCGGCCGAATTCGCGGGTGTGCCCGCCCTCGACCTTGCCGCCGAGCTGGTGCGCCATCGCCTGCTCGCCGTAGCAGATGCCGAGCAGCGGCACGCCGGCGTCATAAATCGCCGGCGGAGCGAGCGGCGCGTCCTTGTCGAGCACCGAGGCCGGCCCACCGGAGAGGATCACCGCCTTCGGCCGCATCTCGCGAAAGGCGGCCTCGGCCTTCTGGTAGGGCACGATCTCGCAAAAGACCTTCTCCTCGCGCACCCGGCGGGCGATGAGCTGGGTCACCTGGGAGCCGAAATCGACGATGAGGATTTTGTCGTGCATGGACGGCTTTTCCGGCCCGGACGGGCTTGTGGATGGGCGAAGCAGGCCGTTCGGGGCGGCTTTGTCGGGGCAACCGGCCGCCCGGTCAAGCCCCGGAACCGCGTTTGAGTAACCCAATGTTAGCCCGGTGCATGCTTAGAAAATGGCTCCTGAGCGGCTTTTGCACAGGCCGCGACGCGCAGGAGCCAGAATGGCCTTCGAGACCGAGCGCCTGAACCTGCCGGCGGCCTCGTCCGGACGCGCCGCAAGGCGTAGCACGCTGTTCCGCGAAAGCCCGCTGGCCATGCTCGAGCGCTGGGCGCTGGGCATCGCCTGGGGGCTGGCGCCGTCGCGCATCGGCGGCCTGCCCAACCTGCTCGGCCTCTGTTTCGAGGAACTGCTGGCGCCTGATTATGCCCTGCCCGATCCGGAGCGCGCCTTCGACCAGCCGCCCGGCCTGGCCGGCATCGTGCACGAACTGAGCCTGTCGACGCTGCTCGCCGCTTACCGGCGCGGGCTTTATCCGCTCGCCCATGTGGCGCCGCTCAAGTGGTGGTCGCCGCCGCGCCGCTCGGTCCTGTTCTTCCGCGACTACCATATGTCGAACAATCTGCGACGGCTCATGCGCCAGGGCCGCTACCGCGTCACCTTCGACCAGGACTTCGAGCGCGTCATCGCCGGCTGCGCCGCCCGGCGCCCGGGCCGCTGGCATCTCACCTGGATCACGCCACGCATCATGCGCGTCTATGCCGATGCCTTCGATGCCGGCCACGCGCATTCCTTCGAGGTATGGAATGCCGAGGGAGATCTGGTGGCCGGCGGCTATGGCCTTGCCACCGGGGCGGCGTTCACATTCGAATCGCAGTTCGCGCGCGAGTCCAACGCCTCGAAAGTCGGCATGAGCGTGTTGCACTGGCACCTGGCGCAGTGGGGCTCCCATTTCAACGACGGCAAGCTGATCGGCCCGCTGTGGCGCAGCGTCGGCTTCCGCGAAATTCCGCGTTTCGAGTTTCTCGCCCGCCTGGCGGCGGCGACGCAAGAGCCCGGCAAGAGCGGGCGCTGGCACGTGGAAGCCGACCTGGACACCGTGTCGCGCTGGGAGCCTTAGCGCGCGATCGTGCCGCGCGTGAGCGGCAGGTGGCTGCTCAATATCCCGGCGCGCGCCACCATCGGCGGCGCATCGGGGATCAGCGCCGGGGGCACCGGATGATCGAGCGGCGTCGCGGAGGCGACCGGGGCGGTCGCGGGCGCTGACGCGACTGTCCGCGTCGCCGGCACGGACGGCGCAGGTGGCGGCGGCGTCACGTGCGCCGTTTCAGTCGGCTCGGCCGGCGCCTCGTCGTGATGGCGAACCAGCGCCTCGCGCACGGCGGTGACCCAGGTGACGTCGGCGTTCGCATGCCGCACCGCCTTGGCCTCGGCAACCGGCTGCGCCGGCTTTGCCTGCGGCTCGGCCGGCGCGGCTTGCGCCAGCGCGTGCGTCGCCGGCTTGCCGGTCGACAACAGCCGCTGGAACGCCGCCACCGCGTCGGGATCGACCGCACCGCACGTGCGCTCGAAGCTCGTCACATCGCGCCCGACCAGCATGCGCAGGGTCGAGGCGTCGATGCTCTTGTCGAGCATGGCCACGATATTGGCGCGCAGGCCCTGGCAGTGCGCCTCCACCGAGAAATTGGCGTGATAGATCGAATAGGCGCTGGCAAGGCCCACGGGAATGGCGAGCAGCGCGCCGGCGACCTGCAGCACGCTCATCAGGCGCGCGAAGCCCGGGCTGGCGGCGGAAGCCGGTGTAGCCCCGTGGTGATGCGAGGGTTCGCGCGTCGCCGCCAACATGAGTGAAAGTCCCCAAGACCGTTGCCTGCCCCTTATCGCCCGAGCAACGCGGAAAATTTTGGCCGGGATTTAGGCGCAATCGCGGTATTCGCGTTAAAAACAGTTTACGGATTAGCCGCGTCGCATCACCGACACGAAGAAACCGTCGGTCCCGGTGGTGCGCGGGGTCATCAACAGGCCCTCTGCGGACAGGCGCGCCGCCTTGGTAAACATGAAAGCCTGCTCGCCGAGCGCCTGCGCGACCTCCGCCGGCGGAACTACGGAAAATTCGGCGTGACGGGCAACGAAATCCCGCACCTGCACCCCGTTCTCCTCCTCGAGCACCGAGCAAGTGACATAGGCAATGCGGCCGCCCGGTTTGAGCAAGGGCACGGCGCTGTCGAGCACGTCGCCTTGCTCCTTCATGCGCTGTTCGAGCGCGCCCGGGCGCATGCGCCATTTGGCGTCCGGATTGCGCCGCCAGGCGCCGGTGCCGGTGCACGGGGCATCGATCAGCACCAGATCGATGCGGCCGGCGAGGTCTTCGAGCTCGTTGCCGATCGACTTCGGCGTGCGCACCTGCACATTGCGCGCGCCGGCGCGCTTGAGCCGCTCGTGGATCGGCGCCAGCCGCCGCTTGTCGTCGTCGGTCGCGTAGATCTGGCCCTTGTTCGCCATCATCGCCGCCAAGGCCAGGGTCTTGCCGCCGGCCCCCGCGCAGAGATCGACCACCTGCTCGCCGTCCTGCGCGCCGCTGAACAAGGCGGCGAGTTGCGAGCCCTCGTCCTGCACCTCGACCTGACCCTTGAGAAAGGCCGGCTCGGCATGGATCGCCGGGCTCTTGGCGTCGGCGGCCAGATGAATGCGCAGGCCCCACGGCGACCAGCGCGTCGGCTCCGGTTTCAAGTCGTCGAGCGCGGCGGTGGCCGCCTCGCGTTCGGCCTTCAAGGTGTTGACGCGCAGATCGAGCGGCGCGCGCGCGGCGAGCGCGGCGCCCTCCTCGGCACGGTCGTCGCCGAAGGCGCGCGCCAGATGCGGATCCAGCCATTGCGGATAATCGCCGGCCACATGCGGCGGCGCGCCGGCGAGGCTCGCTTCATCGAGACGCGCTCGCTCATCCTCGCTCAAAGCGTCCGGCGCGTAGCGCGCACCGTCGGCGAGCGTGGCGATGGCGTCGGTCGCTAGGCCGCGCTCGCGCTTGAGCATGCCGAGCACGACGGCGCGCGGTGTCTCGGCGTCCATGAGGAAAGCGCTGGAAATACGCCGCCGCAGCGCGTCATAGACGAGGCCGGCGATGGCGGCGCGGTCGCCGGAGCCGGCGAAGCGGTGCGCCTGCCCCCAACTCTTCAGCACGTCGGCGGCGGGCCGACGTTCCGCGTCGATCGCGGCAAAGACCTCGATGGCGGCGGCGAGCCGCGCCCCCGGCGTCATGGCAGGCCCAGCAGGATGCGGACGGCGAAGATGATCCACATCACCAGAAGAATGGCCGTGCCGGCGAGGAATGCATAGAAGCGCCGCGGCACATAATTGCTGGTGGTGTGGACGCCGGCATGAACGAGCCGCGTGCCCACGAACAGCCAGGAGAGCACCACGAACAGAACGTCGGCATGCCGCGTCATAATCGCCAGCACGGTGATCAGATAGAACAGGATCGGAACTTCGAACTGGCTGCGATAGCTGTTGGAGATCTGCTGCACCCGGACCGGCCAATTTAGCTGGCCCAAGGCGATGTCGGCGATGCGGGCTTCGCGCCGGCGCAAGGCGCCGAGGCGCGAAAAGCCCATCCAATAGAGGAGGAAGAAGGTCAGCGCGACCTCGACGAAAAGCGGTAGCAGGACGAAGCGGATCGGCATGGCTCTGTTCCCTACGCGCGAGGTGAACGAGTTTTCCGCCCTTGTCAAAGCCTGATGCACCCTGCCGGCGCGTGGTAAGCGTACAGCCCATAAAAAAGAAGCCTCCGCAGGGGAGGCTTCCAAGGAACAGTCGAAGTCTCGCGGGAGCGATCAGAACCGGTAATTCAGGCCCACACGCACGATGTTGTCCCGGATCCGGCTCGACATGGCGCCGGCGGCCGTGGTCGTGGTTGTCGTCACAGTATGAAAGCCTTGGCTCGGGGTGTTGAGAAGGTCGACCGTCGAGCTTGTGGTCGAACCGCCCAGCGTCGTGTCGACCGAGCCGAGATCCATGTAGAGGTATTCCAGCTTCGCGCTCCAATGCTCGCTGAGCAGGGCTTCGACGCCGGCGCCGACGGTCCAGCCGATCCTGGTCGTGGAGGAACTCGCGGCGGTCAGCGGCGATCCGGAGAAGCCGGAAGTCGCATCGACGTTGACATGTCCGTACGCCAAGCCGCCCGTTCCGTAGACCAGGATATTGTTGGTCGCCAGCAGGCCCAGGCGTCCGCGCACGGTACCGAACCAATTCAGCTTGTAGTCCGCATTCGCCGTCAGGGATCCCGCGGGGCAACCGGCGGTCGCGCAGAAGGCGATGCTGCCTTTTTGTCCAGACCACTGGAAATCGGCTTCCACGCCGATAAGCCAGCTCTGCAGTTGCCAATTATAGCCAGCCTGAATGCCGCCGATGGCGCCATTGAGATCGGCCGTTCCGCTACCCGCGCCGGTTCCGTTCGTGATCGTCGTCGTTAGCGGCCCGGCCGGCGTCGTCTGCCGGAGGACCTGGCTCGTCACCGTCGTCGTCGTTGCCGTCGAGACATCCGTCGGATCGTGCGCCCAGCCGTAGCCGACATTGCCGCCGATATAGAAGCCGGTCCAATTCCAGGACGCGACCACCGGCGCCTTATAGACCGGCGCCTTCATCGGAAGATCCGCCGCACTTGCCGGCTGAAATGCCAATGTCGAAAACAAGGCAATCCCTGCGGCTTTTAGTATTTTCATTGTTCGCCCCCGATGAGTCACCAGCGATAGCTGGAAGACCGAATATGAATATAGCAAGTTTCTTTCATATCCTGCCGCTGGGTGGCGTATAAACAAACTCGGATAAAGCAAGTGACAAATCGGCAACGAAATTGACGCAATCCATTAGCCTGCTTCATATTTCTCCAATGACATAAGAATAAATATACACATATCTTTCTTATAAATATCGGATGATTTCCCCGCATTAATCGGGATAAGCGACGAATGGACAGGGATGGGCAGGTTTCCGTTTCGAGCTTCAAACGCGCGCTTGTGAAACCTTCGCTCACGCAAAAGCAGGCCGGCGCCTTCGCCCGCTCAGGGCGAAACTTGCACGAGGCCGGCCGGTCGCAACGGCGGCGGCGGACGCTGACAAGGCCCTAGTCGTCCAGCGTCACCAGCGCCTCCAGCACCCGCAAGGCATCCACGGTCCCGTCGGCTTCACCTTTTTCGAAGTCCTGCTCAGCGACGGCCATGGTGTTCGTCACATGGGCGAGGCAGAGAACTCTTTGGTTCGCCGCGCGGGCAAAGGCATAAAGCGCCGCCGCCTCCATTTCGACCGCAAGAATGCCTTTGGCGCGGGCGGCCGCGATGGCTTGCTCGGTTTCCCGGAACGGCGCATCCGTGGTCCAACTCGCTCCGGTCAGAACGCTGACGCCGGCATTCTTCAAGGCGTCCATCGACCGGGCGACCAGTTGCGGGGCGGCCTCGCTGAAGTCGGACGGGGCGGCGTAGTGATAGCTCGTTCCTTCGTCGCGCAAGGCGCGATCGATGACGACGAAATAGGGCGGCTTGCCGGCCGGCGCGATCTGGCCGGCAGAGGTCATGCTGATCAGCAGCTTGCAGCCGCAGGCAAACAGCTCCTCCGCCACGAGCACGGCAAAGGGTGCGCCGACGGCGCAGCCGATGATGCCGACATGCCGCGCGGCGAGCGTAAAGCGATAAAGTTCGGTGTGATAGCAGGGCCACTCGGCCACCGGCCGCGCCTCACCCCCCGCTTTCAGGCGGCGGACGATATCGCCGTCCGGATCGAGGACGCAGACGGCCGGCACGTCCGCCGTGGCGACGTTTTTCTGGCGCCGCGCTTCGCGCAAGAGCGCCTTGGCTACAAAGACGGAAGTGGCGGACGGATCCTTATTGTCCAGCAAGGGCGGCATCAGCAAAGCCTCAGTGGGGGAACGGCGAACACTTGAGGTGATAGGGTCTGGTATCGCGCCGATCCGCTGTCCGGCAAGTCGGAGCGGCCGTCAGACCGCCTGGTCGACTTTACGAGTGAAAGGCACAGCGGCAGCGATCAGGGCGGCGGGAATGAGGAATGCATTGTTGCCGTTCCGCGCTGTCGGCACGGCGCCGAACACGCAGCCGAGGCTGAAGCCGACGAAGCATGGCAAATCAAGTCAATTATTACGGCGGACTGGAACCGCGAATACAGGTCCGAACTGCAAATACCCGTTACGCCCTCACGCCCGGCTCGGGTAATTCGGGCTCTCGCGCGTGATCGTCACGTCATGCACATGGCTTTCGCGAAGACCTGCGCCGGTGATGCGCACGAACTCGGCCTTGGCGTGCAGATCGGCCAGCGTAGGCGCGCCGACGTAGCCCATGGCGGCGCGCAAGCCGCCGGTCAATTGATGCAGAACGGTCGCGGCCGCGCCCTTGTAGGGCACCTGGCCCTCGACGCCTTCCGGCACCAGCTTGAGCGAGTCCTTGATGTCCTGCTGGAAATAGCGGTCGGCGGAGCCGCGCGACATGGCGGCGACCGAACCCATGCCGCGATAGGTCTTGTAGGAGCGGCCCTGATAGAGAAACACCTCGCCGGGCGTCTCGTCGGTGCCGGCGAGCAGCGAGCCGACCATGGCGCAATCGGCGCCGGCCGAGATCGCCTTGGCAAGGTCGCCGGAAAACTTGATGCCGCCATCGGCGATGACCGGCGTGTCGTACGCACGGGCGGCTTCGACGCATTCCATGATGGCCGTCAGTTGCGGCACGCCGACGCCGGCCACCACGCGCGTGGTGCAGATCGAGCCGGGGCCGATGCCGACCTTGATGGCGTCGGCGCCCGAGTCGATGAGGGCCCGTGCGCCCTCGGCGGTGGCGACATTGCCGGCCACCACCTGCACCGCGTTGGACAGCTTCTTGATGCGGTTGACCGCCTCCAGCACATAGCGCGAATGGCCGTGCGCGGTATCGACCACCACGAGGTCGACGCCGGCCGCAATCAGCGCCTCGGTGCGGGCGAAGCCCTTGTCGCCGACGGTGGTGGCGGCGGCGACGCGCAGCCGGCCCTGCTCGTCCTTGCAGGCATTGGGATTGGCCACCGCCTTCTCGATGTCCTTCACCGTGATCAGGCCGACGCAGCGATACTGGTTGTCGACCACCAGCAGCTTCTCGATGCGGTGCTGGTGCAGAAGCTTCTTGGCCTCGTCCTGGCTCACGCCCTCGCGCACGGTGACCAGTTGGTCCTTGGTCATCAGCTCGGACACTCGCTGGCGCGGATCGGTGGCAAAGCGTACGTCGCGATTGGTGAGGATGCCGACCAGCTTGCCGGGACCGCCATTGCCGCCCTCCACCACCGGGATGCCGGAGATGTGGTTGGTGCTCATCATGTCGAGCGCATGCTGCAGCGTGGCGCCCGGGGCGATGGTGAGCGGGTTCACCACCATGCCCGACTCGAACTTCTTCACCTGGCGCACCTGCGCCGCCTGCTCGTGCGGTTCCATATTGCGGTGGAGCACGCCGATGCCGCCGGCCTGCGCCATGGCGATGGCCATCTCGACCTCGGTGACCGTGTCCATGGCCGAGGCGATGATCGGGATATTGATCCGGATCGTCTTGGTGACGCGGGAGCGGATATCGACATCGGCGGGCATCACCTCCGACAGGCCGGGCTTGATCAGCACGTCGTCGAACGTGAGCGCTTCGCGCGGATTTGCGTTGCTTTTCACCGCCATCGCCAACTCCATTCCCCTCGCGCACGAGGCTCTGCCCCAAAAGGGGTTTCGAGCCGCGGCTTGAAAAACGCCTGTCGCGAGGGCAGGAACCCTCGTGTCACGGCCCGCTTTTGGGTTGGCGTGGGTCGATAGCACGAGAAGCCAGTGATTCCTAGGGCTTTCGCAGGATGCCTGGCATGAGCAGCGCCCCCGCGGGGGGCCTATCTTCCGCCCCAGCTTTACTGTTTGAAGAGCCCGGGCGATTCTCTGCCGGCCTGCCGGGTGACCTCTTGCGCATGATCATATTTGAAGGCCGGTCCGGCCCGCGGATCGCTTCCACGGGCGCGCGTTCCGGAGCCGGGCGCTGATGCCGATGCCGGCAAACCGCATCGTGCCGCTGATCATCGCGGTGGCCCTGTTCATGGAAAACATGGACTCCACCGTGATCGCCACCTCGCTGCCGGCGATCGCCGCCGATATCGGCGCCAATCCGCTGGCGCTGAAGCTCGCCATCACCTCCTACCTGCTGTCGCTGGCGATCTTCATCCCGGCGAGCGGCTGGACCGCCGACCGCTTCGGCGCCCGCACGGTGTTCCGCGCCGCCATCGGCGTGTTCGTCATCGGCTCGATCGGCTGCGCGCTGTCCGGCTCGCTCACCGATTTCGTCATCGCCCGCATCGTGCAGGGCATGGGCGGGGCCATGATGACGCCGGTCGGCCGCATGGTGCTGGTGCGCACGATCCCCAAGCGCGAGCTGGTCAATGCCATGGCCTGGGTGACGGTGCCGGCGCTGATCGGGCCGATCATCGGGCCGCCGGTCGGCGGCTTCATCACCACCTATGCCAGCTGGCACTGGATCTTCCTCATCAACGTCCCGATCGGCATCATCGGCATCATCCTGGCCACCAGCTACATCGAGGACGTCCGCGTCGCCGAACATGGCCGCTTCGACCTCATCGGCATGATCCTCGCCGGCCTAGGCATCGCCGGCATCGCCTTCGGCTTCTCCGTCCTTGGCCTCAACTTCCTCCCCTTTTGGATCGTCGCCGCGCTGGTTGTCGGCGGCGGCATCTTCATGACCGCCTATCTGCTGCATGCCCGACACACGCCGGCGCCGGCGCTCGATCTCACCCTGTTCAAGCTGCCGACCTTCCGCGCCAGCGTCGCCGGCGGCTTCATCTTCCGCCTCGGCATCGGCGCCCTGCCCTTCCTGCTGCCGTTGATGTTGCAGATCGGCTTCGGCATGACTCCGTTCCAATCCGGCCTCATCACCTTCTCGGCCGCGGTCGGCGCCATGACCATGAAGATCGCGGCGGCGAGGGTCTTGCGTCGGTTCGGCTTCCGCACCGTGCTGGTCGCCAATGCCGTGGTAAGCGCCGCCTTCCTCGCCACCTGCGCCAGTTTCACGCAAACGACGCCGGTAGCCGCCATGGTGGCGCTGCTCCTCATCGGCGGCTTCTTCCGCTCGCTGCAATTCACCAGCATCAACACGCTGGCCTATGCCGAGGTGGAGACGGCGCGCATCAGCCGGGCGACCTCGCTGGTCAGCGTCGCCCAGCAATTGGCCATCTCATCCGGCGTCGCCTTTGGCGCGCTGGCGGTGGAACTCGTGGTGCGCTGGCGCGGCGACGGGACTTTGCAGGCGAGCGATTTTCAGCCGGCATTCCTGGCCGTGGCGGCGATTTCCGTGCTTTCGCTTCTCGTCTTCATGAAATTGCCCAGCGATGCCGGCGCTGAACTCGCCGGCCGCCGGTCGGCAGCAGCACAAAGTTCCGAACCTCCGCCAGGGTAAAACGCGAACAAATACTGCTCTGCGTTAACCGTAATCGAACCTTTACTTCCTCAAATGCGGATGGCGCCTTGGACACGTCATTGGTACGGCCCATAGTTTTTCCGATCGCCCATGGTTAATGCACAGGGTCAAACAATGCGTGCGACCGGCACGTGCTGGCAATTTCGAGCGATGCTGCTGGCCGGCGTCCTGCTGATCGGCGCTTGGCCGGGTGGCGCGCATGCGCAGTTGCGCAACGCGGCCTATGCCTGCGCCAACCAGAATACCGACCGCATCGAAACGCGCATCAATGCCTGTACGGAGATCCTGCGGACCGGCCGCCTGAGCGGCAAGCCTCTCGGCGTCGCCTATGCGATGCGTGGCCTCGCCTATCTCGACCGCGGCGACATTCCACACGCGCTCGCCGATTTCGACCACGCCATTGAACTCGCCCCCGATTTCGCGCCGGCCTATCAGAACCGCGGCAACGCCTATTACGCGCGCGGCAACTACGGCAATGCCCTCGCCGACTACAATCGCGCCATAGCGCTCGATCCCAACGTGGCCTCGGCCTATGTGAACCGCGCCTGGGTGCGCCGCGACCTCGGCATGACGAGCGAAGCCCTGGACGATTTCCAGAAGGCACTCGGCCTCGATCCCCGCCATGCCCGCGCCTACAGCGGACGCGGACAGGTTTTCATGCGGCTCAAGGATTATGGCAACGCCATTCGCGATTTCGACCACGCGGTGAAGCTCGCGCCGACGTTGCAAAATTACATGCTGCGGGCAGAGGCCTATGCGGGCAACAAGGAGTTCGACCGCGCGCTGTCCGATTACCAGCGTGCGGCGCGGCTCGATCCCAAAGATGTCGATATCCTCACCGCACAAGCGGACATCTGGCGCCGGAAGGGCAACATCGACCAGGCGATTGCGCTCTATGACCGGGCGGTTCTGGTCGACCAGACTGCGGCGAGCACCTATCGGCTGCGCGCCGAGGCCTACGCCGCCAAGGGCGACCGCAAGCGCGCCTTGGACGATGTCGGCCGCTCGCTCAAGTTCTCCTGGACGGTGGCGGCGCTGAAGGTGCGCGGCCAGTTGCGCTTGGAAGGCGGTGACATCAAGGGCGCGATGCATGACGCCGACGCCATCCTGAAGCTCGCGCCGAACAACATGGACGCCGTCGCCCTGCGCGGCGGCGCCTCGTTCGAAGCGAAGGATTATCGGCGCGCGCTCGTCGATCTCGACAAAGTCCTCAAGGCCGATCCGGACAACGCGCTGGCGCTGGCCTGGCGGGGGCAAATCTATCTGGTCAAAGGCGACAAAGATCGCGCCCTCCGCGACCTGGACAGAGTCATCAAACGAGGCACGCCGAGCGCCGGGGCCTATCGCGCCCGCGCCCAAATCGACCAAGCGAAGGGCAACGCTGCCCAGGCGGAAGCCGATCTTACCGCGGCGATCCGGCTGCATGCACAGGCGTCCGATTACTTCGCGCGCGCCGCGCTGCGCCGAACCAGGGGCGATGCCGCAAAGGCGCTGGCGGATCTTGACGCCGGGCTCCAGCGTCAACCGGACAATCTCGCGGCCCGGCAGGCGCGTGCCGAGATCGAGCGCGCAAGTGGCGACCTCACCAGCGCCATTGCCGACTATGGTGCGCTGATCAAGCGCAGCCCCGAGGACGTCGCCGCCTTGCGCGCGCGAGCCGCGGCGCTGATCGAGACCAAGAGCTACGGCGAGGCGGCGCGCGATCTCGACAAGGTCATCCGCCTCGTGCCTGGCAGTGCGACAGACCATTACCAGCGCGGGCTCGCACATGAGCAGAATGGCGATCTCGCCGCCGCCATTGCCGATTTTCAAGCGGCGCTGGGACTGAAATCAACCTTTGTCGAGGCGCACCAGGCGCTCATCCGCGCCGAGGACAAAATGCGCGCGGCGCGCCTTGCCGAACAAAAGAAAAAGGAAGAGGCGGAGAAACTGGTCGCCGCCAAAGCGAAAGAGGCAGCGGACAGGCTCGCCGCGGCTGCCAAGCCGGCGGCGGTCGCCGGGCAGGATGGCACAGCCAAGACGGTGCGGACCGAGCGCGAGCCGGCCGCGAAGGCTGTACCTGCGGAACCGCTGCGCACCGTCACCGTGCCGCTGCCGAAGCCGCGCCAGCGCGGCGAACTGACGGAATTGCAGCGGCCGGCGCCGCCCGCACCCGCCGAGAAGCCGCTTAGGACCGCGACACGCGACGACGATAGTTCACAGCCGGCGGCACCAGATAATCCGGCCTCCCTCGACGAACCCGCGGCGCCGCCGCACCAACCAGCGGTCGGGCCGGCCACACCGGCCGCCGTGCCCAATGGCGACAGGCTGACCGCTTCGGTGCCGCTGCCGCGCCCGCGCGCAGGCGAGCCGCCCGCGGCGGATGCGACCGCACGATCTGCGACGGTGCCGGCACCGCCCGAAAAGCCCGTTCGTCTTTCATCGCGCGAGGAGGGTCCCAGCGCGCGGCCGGCGCCGCCGCCGAAGCCGCGCGAGAGCGAGCGCAGGACGCGTGTGCGGCGGCATGCGCCGCACGCCGAGCGCACGCATTACTCGACCGTTTGGGTCAACTCGCATGGACGCCGGTTGAGCGCACGCGAAATCCGCGAGATTCAGCGGCTGATCCGCCAAGACCGCGCCCGCCGCGGCATGCGCTCTCCTACACCCTATTATTACCGCTCCGCCCCCAGGTCGACGTTCAACGACGTCTTCAACTGACGCTCAGCCGCGAAAGCCGGTCGCCAGTAGATAAAGCTCCGCGGAATCGGCCCGGCTCGCCGGCGGCTTGATGTGCTTAACGCTGCGATAGTCGCGCTTGAGCCCCGCCAACAGCGACGCTTCGGTACCGCCCTGCAAGACCTTGGCGAGAAACGCGCCACCGGGCGCCAAGACCTCGCGCGCGAAATCGGTGGCGGCTTCCACCAGCGCCATGATCTTCAGGTGATCGGTGCGGGCATGACCGGTGGCGTTGGCCGCCATATCGGACAGCACCACGTCCGCCGGCCCACCGAGCATGGCCTTGAGCTTGCCGGGCGCGGAAGCGTCGAGGAAATCGAGCAGCATGAAATCGACGCCAGCGATCGGCTCCATCGGCAGGATATCGATGGCCACGACGCGGCCGCGAGCCGGCGCTTCCACCCGCCTGGCGGCGAGCTGGCTCCAGCCGCCCGGCGCAGCGCCGAGGTCGACGACGCGCGCGCCAGGTTTCAGGATATGCGCCTTGTCGTCGATTTCGCTGAGTTTGAAAGCGGCCCGCGAGCGGTAGCCCTCCCGCTTGGCACGCGCGACATAAGGGTCGTTGAGCTGACGCTCCAGCCACAGCTTGGAGGACAACGAGCGCCCCTTGCCGGTTTTAACGCGCACCTTGAGATCGCGTCCGGCGCCCTTGCCCGCGCTTTTCACGGCGCCGCCGCCTCGCCGGCACCCCAGACGCCGTCCTCGCGCATCATCTGCACCAGAATACCCTCGCGCAGGCCGCGGTCGGCGACACGCAGGCGCGGACAGGGAAAGGCGCGGCGGATCGCTTCCAGAATGGCGCAGCCGGCAAGCACCAGATCGGCGCGTTCGGCGCCGATGCAGGGGCTATCGACGCGCTCCTGATAGCTCATGGCCAGCAACCGCTCGACCACCGCATTGATCTCATCCGCGCTCATCCAGCAGCCGTCGACGCGGTTACGGTCGTAGCGTCTGAGATTGAGATGCACACCGGCGATGGTGGTCACGGTACCCGAGGTGCCCAGCATGTGAATGCCGGCGAGCGCGTCGCAAGGGTGCTCGCGCGCGAAGGGCGCGATCGACTCCGCCACCTCGTCGACCATGCGCTCGTAGACCGCGCGCGTGACGACAAATCCGCCATGGCGTTCAGCCAGCGTCACCACGCCTTGCGGCAGCGATATCCATCCACGGATCTGCGGCAGCGGCGGTCCACGCCGCGCCGGCGTCGAACGGTCGAGCCGCACCAGTTCCGAGGAGCCGCCGCCAATATCGAACAGCACTACCCCCTCGGCGCATGGATCGATCAGCGGCGCGCAGCCGGTGGCGGCGAGCTCGGCCTCGGTCTCGCGATCGATCACTTCGAGCGCAAGGCCGAGCTCGTCGGCGACGCGCGCGCGGAAGGCTTCGCCGTTTTCCGCCGCGCGGCAAGCTTCGGTGGCGATCAGGCGGGCGCGGGTGACGCCTTTATTGCGCATCTTGCTACGGCAGACCGTCAGCGCCGACAGCGCGCGCTCGACCGCGGCCTCGCTCAACCGGCCGGAGAGCGAGACGCCCTCGCCCAGCCGGATGATGCGGGAAAAGGCATCGACCACGCGGAAACTGTCGCCGGTCGGCCGCGCCACCAGCAAACGGCAATTATTGGTGCCTAGATCGAGCGCCGCATAGGTTGCGCCGCCCCGATCGACGCCATTGGCGCGATCTTTGCGATCGGTGCCATTGTGCCGTCCAGGTGACCGCCGATCCCATCGCCCGCGCACTGGCGGCCGAATGGGATCGAGGCCCGGGTGGTCCCCGGCCTCACCTTTCATCACCTCAAACCTTCCTGCCGCCCCTCGGCGTCTCGCAAGCGCTGCGCGGAACGGCCATGTTCCCACGATCGCAAAAAGTCTAACAGCACCTTGGCGCCGTGCAACCTTGTGAAACCGGCCTCGCTGGCTTATCTCCTTGGGCTCACCCCTTCACCCAACCCCTCATTTTGCACGCCGGCATGGACGACAGGACAACCGAAGCGTCGCTCGCGCTGACCAAATTCGGCATCGGTCAGCCGGTGCGCCGCACCGAAGATCCCACACTGGTGCGCGGTGAAGGCCGCTACACCGACGATATCGGCCTGCCCGGCCAGGCGCATGCGGTGATGGTGCGCTCGAGCGTGGCGCACGGCATCATCCGCAGCATCGATATTGAAGCCGCCAAGGCGATGCCGGGGGTCAAGGCGGTGCTCACCGCCGCCGACCTTGCCGCCTATGGCGAACTCAAATGCCTGCTGCCGCTGAAGAGCCGCGACGGCTCGCCGATCCGCTACACGCCGCGCCCTGCCCTCACAGGCGACAAGGTGCGTTACGTCGGCGATCCCTTCGCCTGCGTGGTGGCGGACACCATCGAACAGGCCAAGGATGCGGCAGAAGCCGTGGTCATCGACATCGAGCCGCTGCCCGCGGTAATGACGGCGCGCGAGGCCGTGGCGGCAGGAGCGCCGCAGGTCTGGGACTCGGCGCCCGACAATATCGCGCTCGACTACCATTACGGCGACAGCGAGAAGGTGGCCGAGGCCTTCGCTTCGGCCGCCCATGTCGTGAAGCTGCCGGTGGTCAATCAGCGCTTGGTGGTGAATTCGATCGAGCCGCGTTCGGCAATCGGCGAATTCGACCCCAGCGACGAGAAGTGGACGCTGCATTCCTGCAGCCAGGGCGTGTTCGGGCTGAAGAACGCGCTGCGCGACATCCTCAGCACCACGCCGGAAAAAGTGCGTGTGCTCACCGGCAATGTCGGCGGCTCCTTCGGCATGAAGGCATCGCCCTATCCCGAATATGTCTGCATCCTGCACGCGGCGCGTCTGTTGGGGCGGCCGGTGAAATGGACCGACGAGCGCTCCGGCAGCTTCCTCTCCGATCATCACGGTCGCGACTTCGACATGACGGTCGAGGTCGCCTTCGACAAGCGCGGCGTGATCCAGGCGCTGCGCTTGTCCGGCTATGGCAATCTGGGTGGCTATTGCGCCGCTTTCGGCCCGCTGCTGCCGACGCTCAACGTGTCGAAGAACATCGTCGACATGTACCGCACGCCGCTGATGGAGGTGAACACCAAATGCGTGTTCACCAACACGGTACTGGTGTCCGCCTATCGCGGCGCCGGACGGCCCGAAGGCGCGTTCAACATGGAGCGCACGCTCGACTATGCCGCCGCCGAGCTCGGCATCGACCGCTTCGAATTGCGCCGGCGCAATTTCATCCGCGCCAAGGAGATGCCTTTCAACTCCGCCTCCGGCATGGTCTATGACTGCGGCGACTTCCCCGGCTTGTTCGACGAGGCGCTGGAACGCGCCGACGTCAAAGGCTTCAAGCAGCGCAAGCGCGAGAGCAAGAAGCGCGGTCTGCTGCGCGGCCTCGGGGTCGGCTGTTATCTCGAGACCACCGCGGCCGGCACTACCGAGATGGGCGGCCTGCGCTTCAACGACGACGGCACGGTAACCATCGTCACCGGCACGCTCGACTACGGCCAGGGCCATGCCGCCGCCTTCGCGCAGGTGCTGACCGAAAAGCTCGGCGTGCCGTTCGACCGCATCAAGCTGGTGCAGGGCGACAGCGATGCGCTCGTGCATGGTGGCGGCACGGGCGGCTCGCGCTCGGCCATGCTCTCCGGCACCGCCATCATGCAAGCGGCGGACAAATGCATCGAACAGGGCAAGCAGGTCGCGGCCTTCGTGCTGGAGGCCTCGCCCGAGGATATCGAATTCGCCGATGGCCGGTTCACCATTGCCGGCACCGACCGCGCGATCGACGTCATGGCGCTGGCCGAACGCCTGCGCACCGGCCCCAAGCCGCCGGACGGCGTGCCGTCGACGCTTGACGTGACCCATGTGACGCAGCCGGTGCCTGGCACCTATCCGAACGGCGTGCATGTGGCGGAAGTCGAGATCGATCCGGAAACCGGCGCCACCAAGGTGGTGAAATATACCGCGGTCAACGACTTCGGCACGGTGATCAATCCGATGCTGGTCGAGGGCCAGATCCAGGGTGGCGTGGTGCAGGGCCTCGGCCAGGCGCTGATGGAAGGCGCCGTCTACGACGCCGACGGCCAACTGCTCACCGGCTCGTTCATGGATTACGCCATGCCGCGCGCGAGTGATGCACCGGATATCGCGGTGAGCAACCGCGGCGTGCCGACCAGGAGCAACCCAGTCGGCGCCAAGGGCTGCGGCGAGGCCGGCTGCTCAGGCGGTCTGCCAACAGTCGCCAATGCGGTGATCGATGCGCTGTCCGATCTCGGCATCCGGAACCTGGAAATGCCGATGACGGCAAGCCGTATTTGGCAGGCAATCGCCGCGGCACGGCGCAGCCCCTGAAAGAACGACGAAAGGCCCGGGGGCGCCTGCCACCGGGCCTCTCGATCCATTGATATTTCCGTTATCGGCAGACCTGCCGGCGTACCGTCACACGGTGACCATGCCGCCAACCATGCGACACCACAACCCGGCAATGCTGCCGCCGATGATGCCAGCCCCGGCGATCCCAACGCCGGTGATCGTTGCTGCAAATACGCTTGCGCACGGTGACGCGGCGGCCATGGTGCCAGCGATGGGTGATCACGACCCGGCAATGTTGCCGAGCCGAAAGCTGCTGCGCCTGCCCCGCATTGGCGGTATTGGCGTTGGCCGGAGCAACCGAGATCGACACAGCTCCGGCACAAGCTGCTGCCGCAACCGCCGCCACGACGAGCTTGCGAAGTACTTTCTGCATTGAGCGCCTCCTCAATTGAACACCATATAGAAGGCGTAAAATCCCACATGGTTCCCTGTCTCATCGGAAAAGTAGGCCTGGCGGTAAATCCCACTGGATCGGACGGGCCGTTCCAGGCCATAGTCCGCCCCCGACCGCGAATCGAACCATGACACAGGCGAGCGAAATTCTGAGCGCCGGGCGCGCGCCACAAATCCGCGTCGTCGGCGTGGTGAGCGCGGCGCATTTCGTCTCGCATTATTACATGCTGCTGCTGGCGCCCCTCATCCCCATTGTGCGCGCCGATTTTGGCGTGAGTTATACCGAGATCGGGCTGGCGCTGGCGGCGTTCAATATCGCGTCGTCGGTGCTGCAGACCCCGACCGGTTTCTTGGTCGACTGGCTGGGCGCGCGCATCCTGCTGATCGCCGGCCTGCTGATCGGCGCGTGCGCGTTCATCATCGCCGGGCTGGCCCATTCCTATTGGGTGCTGGTGGCGATGTTTGCGCTCGCTGGCGTCGGCAACACCGTCTATCACCCCGCCGACTATGCGATGCTTTCGCAGCATGTGAAGAGCAAATATATCGGCCAGGCCTTTTCGGTACACACCTTCGCCGGCATGCTCGGCTCGGCGGTGGCGCCGATGACGGTGTTGACGCTGCAGGGGCTGTGGGGCTGGCGCGCCGCCTTCATTGCAGCCGGCATTCTCGGTCTGGTGGTGGCATTGGCTCTTGTGATCACGCGCGACATCGCCACTGCCGTGACGCCGGCGCCGCCGCGCGCGACCGCCGACACCGGCACGGCGAGCTGGCGGCTCCTGCTGTCGGCCCCCATCCTGCTCAGTCTGGCGTTTTTCATTCTGCAGGCAGTCGCAACCAGCGGTCTCTTCAATTATTCCGTTGTCGCGCTGGGCGCGCTCTATCATACGCCTCTGAGCTTCGCCAATACCGCGCTGACCGGCCATCTGCTGCTGCTAGCGGTGGGCGTGCTCGTCGGCGGGCTGATGGTCGCGCGCACGACGCGACACGCCGCGGTGACGGCTGTCGGTTTGGTCCTGATGACAGGGGCGACCGCGCTCATTGCCGTGGTCGATCTCGGCACGCTGGGACAGGTCGCGGCGATGGCGGCGGCCGGATTCTTCTACGGGGTGATTATGCCGTCGCGCGACATGATCGTGCGCGATGCGACCCCGCCCGGCTCTTTCGGCAAAGTGTTCGGTTTCGTCACCACCGGATTCAGCATCGGCGGCGGCATCGGCCCGCTGATCTTCGGTGCGCTCATGGATCACGGCAGCCCGCGCCTAGTCTTCTTGGGGGTTGCCGCCTGTAGCCTGCTGGCGGTGCTGACTGTGGTGCAGCGGCCGCGGCGGGCGGTCGCACCGCTTGCCTGAGCAGCGCCCTCGGGGGCTTGTCAAATCGGCCGGATTGTCCCATGTCAGGGGCCTTCGGCGGGCAGCCGGCGGGCCCTTGCGGCGACCGCAGGCGCTCTCGGGCGCCAAGCCTGTTGGGGAATAGTTCAACGGTAGAACATCGGACTCTGACTCCGAGAATCTAGGTTCGAATCCTAGTTCCCCAGCCAATTTCGGCCCGTCTAGCTGTCAAAATACGCGGCGAATTCGCCGGCAGGGCGCGCAGAGGCGCCCTTGGCCGAGGTCGTTCCCCTGCCCGTGCCGCAGATTATCGCGTGCCGACCAGCGGCAGGTCGCCCGGATTGCGGCTCGACACCATCGCCGGCGTCCTGGAGAACCACATCTGATAGAGCGACACCAGAAACATCACCGCGAAGCAGGCCGCGAGCAGCATGCCGGCGAGGATCTCCACATAAACGAAGGGATGGAAAACCTTGATCAGGTACCATGAGCTCACATCGATCATGATGCAGGCGAACGGCACCGCAACCAGCGCGCATTTCAGCCACACCGGCCGGAAATAGGCATGGCTGAACATGAGGCCGGTGAGGAAGAAGATGAAGGTCATGCCGAACAGGTGGATGTGCGAAACGCGCACCAGTGTAGCGATCGAGGCGCCGGTGTCCTTCTGCGTCACCTTCTTCAGATTGTCGAAGCCGTTTAGATTGGGCAGATGCGGATTGCTGCCGTCATGGCAGGTCAAGCAATACTTCTGCAGGATCGGCGCGATGGTCTTGTCGTAGGCCGGATGCGCGGCGCCTTCCGCCGCCCAGGTGATCACGACGGCGCGCTCGTCGGCCGGCAGCATGGTCGACATCGGTCCGCGCAGCGCCAATTCCAGGCGCGAGCCCTTGTTGCTGCCGGCATAGGCAACGGCGAGATCGTTCGGGGTGAGCATCACCGAATTGCCGCCCGCCCGCCCGGCATAAGTGAAGTAGACGTTGAGCAGGGCGAAGAGATAGCCCATGCCGAGGACAAGCAGAGCGGCAGTATAGAGAACGCGCTGGCTGGTCGGCAGCTCCGAATAATGGAGATAGTGCCGATGCAGTGGCAATTCGCTCATGGTCTGGTCCTATCGGTTACGGCTCGATCCATCTACTTGCCCGGGAGCGGCACGAACAGCACCGCGCGCGCCTTCTGGTGCGCGTAGTATGCCGCAAGACTGTCGACATCCGCTTCATTGAGGCCTTCGGCCATGGGGACCATGGCGCTGCTCTTGCGTTGATGCGCCCGGTATTCGTGCAAAGCCTTGCGCAAATAGTCGACCCGCTGGCTCGCAAGCATCGGGAAACGTGGATCGGTGCTGTTGCCGTTGATGCCGTGGCAGCGATTGCAGCGGGTCGCCCATTCCGCCGTGCTCACCGGCTTACGCACATTCGGGGCCTTCGGCTCCTGTTTGGCGTAATAGGCCGCCAGGTTCTTCATCGTGGTCGCGTCGAGCGCGCCGACCATGCCTTTCATAGTCTCGTTGGCGCGCTTCCCGGTCTTATAGTCGCGCAAGGCCGCGACCAGATATTGCGTGTCCTGCCCGGCCAGACTGGGCGTTGCCGGACTGGCGCTGACACCGGTTTCGCCATGGCAGCCGCCGCAGCTCACCGCGGCCCCCTTGCCGACCTCGGCATTGCCGGCGACCGGCGTCTTGGCACGCGCCGGCTTCTGTAGCGCGAAAAACAGGGCGATGTCCGCCATCGTCTTCTCGTTCAGCGCCGCCACCATCGACTTCATGGTGTCGTGCTTGCGCTGACCGTTCTTGTAATCCTTCATGGCGTCGACGAGGTATTTCGGGTCGAGGCCAGCCAGGCTCGGCATGCCGGGAATCTGAGTGACCCCGGTATTGCCGTGACAGCCGACGCAGGCCGCCGCTGCCGCCTTGGCGGCCTGCAGCGGATCGGTATTGGCGGGGGCACTGCCCGGCGCGGGGGGCGGCGGATCGAGCGAGGCGTAATAGGCCGACACCTTGACCAGCGCCTCCTTACTCAGGAACTTGACGGCGTCGCGCATCTTGGCGTCGGTGCGGTCGCCGTTCATGTAGGCTTCGAGCGCGAGATAAAGATAGGCCGGACGTTGGCCGGCAATGTGCGGGACGTCCGGCTTGTCGCCGATGCCATCGGCGCCGTGGCAGCGCACGCAGGTCATGACCGCCAGTTGCTTGCCGTCGGCGATATCCATCGGCGACGCAAACAAAGTACGCATCTCGGGCGCGGTGTTGGATTGTGCCGCTGCCGTCGATAAGCAAACGCCGAAGGCAGCGCTGGCGACCGCCGACGCTATCAAGAGGTTGCTGATCCTGTCCCGCCTCGCCATGTGCCCGCTCTTGGTTACCGTGACCGCTTCGGGATGTCACGCCGAGCCGAATGGGTTCGGCGCCGTTGCCGCGCGACGTTGCCGCCCGTCTATTGCGACGGCTCTTCGTTCGCGTAATGCGACGCGAGGCTTTCGATGACCGCGTCGCTATAGGGCACGCTCATGTTGTGCATCAGCGAGTTCTCACGCCGTCCGTCGCGATAGGCGCGCAAGGCCAGCACCAGATAGTCGCGGTCCTGCCCTTTGATGGACGGGATCGCCAGCGCCGGATTGAAGGTGTAATTGGTGTGGCAGCGGTCGCATTTGGCGATGATGTCCTTGACCAGCGTCTTGCCGTCTTCCGCTGCCTTGCCCTTTTGCGTGGTGTAATAGGCGACGATGTCGGCAATGTCCGGGTCGGTCAGATTGGCGACCATGCGCGACATGGTGTCGTTGCGCCGCCGCGTGGTGCGGTAGGCCTTGATCGCCGCGGTCAGATATTGGGGATCCTGGCTCGCCAGGCTCGGCGTTGCCGCGTCAGTGCTGACGCCGCCTTCGCCGTGACAGCCACCGCACACGGCGGTCAGCGGCTCGCCTTTTTTCGCATCTCCGACCGGCGGCGCCGTGCGTTGTGCTGGCGTCTGCGAGGCGAAATAGAGCGCCGCACTTTCGATATTGAGCCGGCTCAGGCGGTGCAGCATCGCGTTCATCGGCGCTGCCTGGCGCAGGCCGCTCATGTATTCTTGCGTCGCGTCGTAGAAATAGCGCGGCTGCTGGCCAGCCAGATTGGGGGTGCCCGCCGTCGTGCTGTTGCCGTCCTCGCCATGGCAGCGCGCGCAGGCCGCCGCCACCGCCTTACCGTTCTCATAGGGCGAGAAGACCGACGTCTTTGTCACCGGAATCGCCGGCAGGCTGGCGAAGTACGCCGCGACATTGCTGCGGTCGGCATCGCTCAGGTTGGTCGCAATCGAACGCAGGGCGGCGTGGACGCGCTTGCCGTCCCTGTATTCGGTGAGGGCGGCCAGCAGATAGCGCTCGCTCTGTCCGGCAAGATTGGGGATGCCGGGAGCGGCACCCTTCCCATTGAGGCCGTGGCAGGCTTTGCATTCCTTGTCCACGATCGTCCGGCCGGCCAGGACATTCGCGGCGCTCTGCTTGTTGGGCTTACTTTCATCCGAGCAGCCCACCAACGCCGCCGACAGGACCATGGCGATTAGGAAGGGCGTCCAAGACAAGCCTGGAATTTTGTTCGCCGGCACCGCGCGCATCTGAAAGGTCCTCCGAGACCACCTGTCTCATTTCAAAAGGGAGCCAGAGTCTGAATGACGAGAAGCCCCCGGCTCACGCAACAGCTGACTGCCGCCTTCCGGGCTTCACCGATTATTCGTTTTAAGCACCCCCTTTATTTGTCGCTTGTAAAACATTGGACGTAATTGACTTCAGTCAAATCTGGCGCGACTAAAATCAATTACCCATTTTGATGTTCGTTAAGGGTGGAAACGGGCCTAGTTTGACGGCTGTCTCGGCGTGGCAGGAGGCAGGGGCGGCGCGTGCCTTGCGGTCGCTGCGCGCAAGGGCCAGCCGCCACAAAGCGGGATTGGGTTCCGACCGCCTTTCACTTGTTCATCGGCCAGCTTCAGGAACGGAGATGCGAAGATGCAAGGTAGATTGAAAACGGCCGCCCTGCTCGTCTTGCTCGTCGCATCCACCGGTGTCCTCGGCCTGCCCGTCAAGTTTGGCCCGACGCCTGCGCTGGCACAAGCCGGCCGTGCCCGCGACGACGGCCGCGGCCTCGAGAGCGTGCAAATCAGCGAACTGATGAACGAAGCCATGCAGGTTCATCACACCAAGCTGTGGCTGGCGGCCCACGCCGACAACTGGCCTTTGGCGACCTATGAGTTGAAGAAGATCAAGGACACCTTCGCCCAGCTCAAGGAACTGATCGTACAGGTGCAGACCGCGTCGATCAGATGGCAGCGGGCACCGGTTGGCGAGATGCTGAGAACTGTCGACGCCAATATTAAAGACCTCGATCATGCCGTCACGGCAAAGAATTCCGCGGGCTTCGAAACCGCTTATCGGGCGCTGACCGCGACCTGCAATGCTTGCCACACGCGCGCCGAGGAGCCGCAGATCAAGATCATCGTGCCGCAGGATGCGACTGGCACTTACCTCGATCAGGATTTCCGGGCAGGCACACAATAACGCTGCGAACCAATCCGGCAGGATGCGAACATGATTTCCGCCGATTCGGCGATTAAGATACGCGTCTGGGCGGCGAAACTTTGGGGGCGATAACGCAAAGCAAGGCAATATCTATGATCAAAAAACGTTCGAGCGCATTTCTGCCAATGATGGCAATGCTGGGTGGGGCAGCCAGCATCGGATTTGCCCTGGTGCTCGCCGGCGCGGCGGTGACCATCACGCCGCGTCAGGCGCAGGCGACGCCGCAATACGCGGCTCAGACCCATCTGGCGTGCGGACGCTGCCACGTCAATCCCGCGGGCGGCGGCCCGCGCAACAAGTTCGGCAAGGCCTTTGCCGCCAACGGACACAAGCTGAAGAAATAACTCGTCGCGCCTGTACGCGCCGACAAAAAATATCCAACCCCGGGCGCGGCTCGCCGCGCTCGGGGTAATATTAGGGGTCGAATGTCCAGGTGAAGGCGACGCCTCGGCAACGACGCCTCTTCTCACTGCGCGGGCAGGCCGCGCCAGCCCTGGGAAACCGACAATTTCGTAACCCGGTATTGCGACCGGTCACGCCCCCAAAAGAACGATCAGAGGGTGATGACGATCATCGCGACGACCAGCGCGATGCCTGCCGCGATGACGACGATGGTCAGCGCCTTCGCGATGCCGCCGGCAATGTCGGCAGTCTTCTGATTCTCGCTCGGCATGGTCATGGGACGTCTCCTTGGGTGTTATTCCCGCGAAGACCGCCACCACAAATCAGGGACGCCACCCCTGATTCGGGGCCACAGCATCCACGGATATTATGTCGCACAGTTTTGACGCGGATTTGAACGGCGCATTGATCTAGGTCAATGCCTTCGGCGGGAGACGCGCAGGTAGCACGCTGCTGCCGCATGTTGCGTTGACGGATGGTTGCGGCCGCGGATCTATTTTTCGCTTATTTGCCCGGACCGGCACAAACATCGAGCGGCGGCATCTCGGCCGGATAGCCGGCGCGCAGCATCTCGTCGCCGGTCAGCACGGTCAACCCGGGCAGCAGGCGTGCGCAGACGATCTTGACCATGTCGTCGGTTGCCAGGATGGCGCGACGGGTGTCCCATATCTGCCCGCCCCCATCCTCGGTGACGGTGACGACGCGCTGACCGTCGGGACTAAAAGCGGCTGCCCGCACCGCGCCGTCACGCGGGTGCAGCACCGCAATGGCGCGGCCGCTGGCGGCGTCCCAGATGCGCGTGGTGCGGTCGTTCGAAGCGGTGACGACACGCCGACCGTCCGGGCTGAAGGCGGCCGAATAGACGTCGCTCTCGTGGCCCTTCAGCGTGAGAACGGCGCCGCTTTTGATGTCCCAGATACGCGCGGTCTTGTCGCTTGACGCGGTGACGAGGCGCTGGCCCCGCGCGTCGAATCCCACCGCATTCACCGGGCCGCTATGGCCCGGCAGGTTCTTGCCTTGGTTCTTGGCGAGATCGAGCACCGTCGCCGTCTGGTCGTCCGATCCGACAGCGATGAGCCCGGTGGAACTGAAGGCCACCGCATTGAGGGCATCCTGGCCGCGCAACAGGACAACCGCTTTGTCGCTGCTCGACCCGCTCCACAGCCGTAAGGTTCCGTCATCGCCCACGCTGGCAATGCGCTTGCCGTCCGGACTGAAGACAGCCCCATCCACCGCAGCCCCGGCGCCGTGCAGCGTGGCGAGTCGCTTGCCGCTCTTCCCGTCGAAGACCTGCACCGTCTTGTCGACATCCGCTGTTACGATGCGCTTGCCGTCAGGGCTATAGGCGGCCGACACTACAGGTCCTTCGGCAACATCCAGACTTCGAATCGGCTTGCCATCCGCCGCACGCCAAATGCGCGCGCTGCCATCCCAAGAGGCCGTCACGAAGCGTCTACCGTCGGGGCTGAAGGCAACGCTGTTCAGCCTCTGCTTGTCGGCGGAGAAGGTCGCCAGCGGCTGCGTGATAGCGTCGCTCCAAAGCCGCACCGTGCCATCATTGGATATGGTGACGACATGCTTGCCGTCGGCGCTGAAGGCACCGGCCGTCACCGGTCTGTCATGGCCGAATAGGACCTCCGCGCTGCCGCTGGCGACGTCCCAGATGCGTAGCGTGTGGTCCTCGGAAACCGAGAGGACGCGTTTGCCATCGGCGCTGAAGGATGCCGCATTGACCGCACCCGCATGGCCGGACAGCGTCTTAAGGGGCGCGCCGCTGATGCCGTCCCAGATGCCGACCGTAGTGGCGCTCGACGCGGTGACGATCTGCCTGCCGTCAGGGCGGAAGGCCACGGAGTTCACCCGTTCGCCCGGGTGGATGGTCTCCCCGATCTGCTTGTGAGTTACCGCGTCCCAGATACGCGCCGGCCCCGGCACGCCGGTCAACAGCCGCGTGCCGTCCGGGCTGAAGGACAGCGATTTGACTGGAAACTCGACGGCCCGCAGCGGCGGGCCAATTTCTTGGCCAGTGGCGGCATCCCATAGGCGCACACTCGCGGTGTCGGCGGTGGCGACGCGGGCATCGTCGGGACTGAAAACTGCAACCTGGACCGCACCGGCATGGGCCAGTACGTGTAGCGCGCGGCCGCTCGCGACATCCCAGATCGTCGCGGACTTGTCATCCGACGCCGTCACGAGCCGCTGGCCGTCGTGGCTGTATTGCACCGCGTTGACCCGGCCGCGATGTTCCAACGTGTGCAGCAAGGCGCCGCTATGGGCGTCCCAGATGCGCGCCTTGCCGTCGGAGGACGCCGTCGCCAGGCGGGAACCGTCGGGGCTGAAATCTGCGGCGAGCGCGCTGCCGTCCTTCGGCTGCGGCAGCGTGAACGGATGATCGGCATCCGCGACCGTCCAGATCTGCACGGTGCCATCGGAGTAGCCGGTCACGACGCGGCTGCCGTCGGTATTAAAACGGGCAAAGTTCGCCACCTGGCCGCCGCGACCGAGCAATTGCCATTGCGCCCGCCACAGCGCCGCCGCCAGCACCGCCGATGCCTGCGCGCGGCTTTTCTCGCGGATATCCGTCTTGCGCGACAGCGCCAGACCGTGCACGGCAAAACGCAAGGCCGCGTCCAGATGACCGCCCAGCAGCTCGTTGGTGGCGAGCGACGGCAGCAGATCGGCATGGGCGCGGTCGAGATCCTTGCGGCCGCTGTCGATCGCCTGCTTCTGCCAGATGCCGACGGCGAGACCGAGGACGACGACGCAAGCGAGGCCCACCAGCGCATAGCGCGCGCGCCGCTGCAGGCGCGCGGTGCGCGTTTGCGCTTCCGCGATTTCGGCGAGCCGCTGTTGCTCGCGCGCGAGCGCCGCTTCCTTCTCGGCGCGCTCGGCCGCCTCACGCTTCTGGCATGCGGCGAGATAGTCCTGCGCCGGGCCAAGCTCGCGCCCCCAGTCGGGACCGCGCGCCGGGAGCGCCAGCGCGTCGGCAAGCCGCGAGCCGCGATGAACGAGGAAATCCGTCTTGCGCGCGGCGTCCGCCTTGCTCCAATCGGCGGCGGCGAGCTGCACGCCGTCGAGCAGCAGAAGCGCGTCGCGGTCGGCGGCCAACAGCTCGGCCAGCGTCTTCCAGCGCTTCAGCAGCGCCTCGTGCGCGACTTCGATCAAGGCGGGCGCGGCGGTGGCACCTCCTTCCACCGTGCCGGCTCTCGCCACCAGGAGCCGCCGTTCGACCAAGGCGCGCACGAGAGGCAGAAGGTCATTCGGCAGATCACTCTGCCGCGCGATCCGCCGTTGCGGCAGCTTGCTGTCGCGGTTGATGCGGGCAAGGCGCGGGACGAATAGCCGCCCCAGCGCGTCAGACCGCTCAGCGCGGCCGGGCGGATATCCGGCGACGGTCAAAGCCGCTTCCGCCTCCGACTCGATCGCCTCGGCGAGGCCGCCCGACCGCTCAAGCTCCGGCAGGCCGATGCGGGGGCTGCCGGCATGTTCGCGCATCAGCCGCTGCAGCACGAAGGCGAGCAGCGGCAGCGCGTCGGTCTCGCCTTCGACCTCGCCTTGCAGGCGCTCGATCACCGCCGCCTCGAAAACCGGGGCGACCGGCCCGACCTTGCGGTAGAGGACCTCACTCGGCTCGCGGATAATACGGGCGATCTCGCCCAGCGGCACGGGACCCAGGCTCAGCGGCACCTGATCAATGCCGGCCAGGAGTTTGGCATTCTGCATGGCGCCATAGGCGTCGGAGCGGATGGTGACCAGCAGCAGCGCGGCGTCCGCCATGATGGCGGCGCGGGCCAGACCCAGGAGCCGCTCGCTCTCGCTGCCGGCATCGCCGGCAAAGAACTCCTCGCCCTGGTCGAGACAGAGCACCGGCAAGGGAAACGGCGGCTGCGTCAGCAACGCTCGCCGCGCCGCCGCCTTGCGTAGCTCGTTCAAGAGATCGACAAACTGCTCCGGCGTCGCCAGGCGGTCGCGCAGATCGGCGCGGCCGACCAACATCGCGAAGCGACGGTGCACCTCTTCAAGCGCGGCCAACAGCCCTTCCTGGCCCTCGATAGCGCCGCCGCGGCCGGCGCGGATTGCGCGCAGCGGCAGCCATTGGCTGTCGTCGCGGGCAAGCCGCGGCCACAGGCCGGCGCGCAGGAAGGACGACTTGCCCGCGCCCGAGGCGCCGAGGATGACCAGGAGACGCGGCGGCTTGCTGGCGGCAAGCCCACGCAACGCGTCAATACCGCGCACGATATCGGCGCTGCGGCCGAAAAAGACCACGGCATCCTCCGGCTCCAGCGCCTCCAAGCCGCGATAGGGCGCGCGCCAGCCGAAGGGCCCATTGGGGTCCGGCTGCAGCTCGAAGGTTTCCGGGCCGATGCCCGCCTTCTGCAGCCCGCTCTTCAGGCGCGCCAGCCCGACCTTGGCGATATGGATGGGCGATTGCACCTGGGTCAGCGGATGCACGCTGACGAAACGCTCGGCCGGCTCGCCCTTGAGCTGCACCACCTGCCATTGCGCGGTCAGGCCGCCGGGCAACTGGTCGAGAGCCACGTCGTCGATCAGCAGGGCAAACAGCTTCTTATTGCGGCGGCTAGCGAGCTGGTACTCGTCATGGCACCAACTCGAGGCGAGCCAATCCTTGGAGATGAGGAACAGCACGGCCTCGCAGCGCGTGGCGGCCTCCTCGAAGGCCTTGGCCCAGCGCTGGCCGGCGACGATGCCGCGCTCGGGATCGAGATCGAGGAAAATGTCGTCCGGCCCGCTCCAGCCTTCCGCGATAAGCCAATCGCGCAGGGCGATCGCCCAGTTGTCATTGCGGCTGGAATGGCTGATGAAGAGCCGGGACAAAGTCCACGTCCCCCGCGTGTCCCCTGACAACGACTATAGACGGCCTGCCGCCGCGGCAGCAATGGCGGTCGGTCGGGCGACGACTATTTGCGCACGTGCAGCACGAAGACGGCGCTCGCCTTGCGTCCGAGGGAATCCTCGACCGTGACCCTTACGGTGTGGTCGCCCGGCGGCGCCACGGCGCCGACCACGTCGATGCCATTGTCGGTGATGTCACCGGCGACCCGCTTGGTCAGATCGATCGGTTCCCGTTTCACGTAGACCAGCTTGACCGATCCGGGCTCGATCAGGCTGCCGCCGATCGGGCGGAAGACGAATTTCAGATTGAATGGCGAATGGACGCTGGATTCCGGCGCGACCAGTACGATGCGCGGACGGCGCACGATGCCACGGGTGATGATCTTCACTGCCGTGGTCGGCGGTGCCGGCGGTAGTGCCGCCTCGTCGGGGCGGATCAGTACAGTTTCGGCCCGTGCGGCAACGAGCGTCCAGGTCGAAAGCGCCAGGCAAAAACCCACGAGGATGGCGGGGGCTGCACGGCGGTGGCCGCGCCTGCAAGTTAGCCGCACCGCAAACGGCACGATAAAAAAGAGCCCGAACATGGCCTTCGCGTCCCAGGTTCGGGTGGTATCTTAACGGTGGCGCCGGCGGGCGGCCAGACTTTTGCAAGGCCCGGCCGCCCGACGGCGTCTGCGGGGAGCATTCCCGCTATTCGGCGGCCAGCAAGCTTGGCCGCAATCGGTCCTGCGCGGCGACAAGCCGCTGCATCACCTTGAGATCGCGCTCGCGTAATTGCAGACAGGCATCGGCCCAGATATGGACGATACGGTCGAGCTCATCGAGCGTGACCGGATTGACCTCGCGGCCGGCCTTGAAGATCGCGTGCAGCCCGCTGTGGCGCCTTTTGTTGTGCTGCATGTAGTCGCGGGCCGCGGCGATGCCCTGCCCCGGCTCGGCCAGCACGTGGACAAGACCGATCTCCTTCATCTCCTCGGCCGAATAGGTGCGCCCGCTGACCATCATCTCCTCGGCGAAGGCCGCCCCGACGCGACGCGCCACCAGACTGTAGGCGCCCATGCCCGGGAACAGGCCGAAGATGGTTTCCGGGAAGCCGAACTTGGCGCCGCGTTCTGCGATGATCACGTTGAACGAGAGCAGTGACTCGAAGCCGCCGCCCAGCGCGTCGCCCTGCGCTACGCCGATCGTGATCATCGGCAGGCCGAGCGTGCTCATGTTGCGGTCGAGAATGCGCACGCAGGACTTGCCGTAGTCGACCAGCCCCTCCCGGTCGCCCGCGCGGATCTTGGCGAGGAACAGATGGAGGTCGCCGCCGAGACTGAACACGCCGGGGGTGCGCGAACCCAGGAGCAGATAGCGCAGCTCGTCGGGCCGGTCGGCGAAATTCGCCACAATGCCGCGCTGCCAAGCGTGGAAGTCGTCGAGCAGATCGAGGTTGTAGCTCGGCCGACCACGCGGGCGCATAAAGGTCCACAAGGCGCCGGTCGATTCCTCGAAGGAGACTTCGAGCTGTTGCAGTTCGAACAGGCGTCGCGCATCCCCGATCTTCTTGGCCTCGAACAGCGGTGCTGTCACCACGGTCGAGACACGAGAGCCCGGGTAAGCGAAGGTTTCGTTGATGAAAGACGCTTCAGACAACGCCAACATCGACATGTTACGCACCACGTTTACTAATTTTCACGCATCAGCTTAACTCTTTATTTACCGTATCACGAAACCACTGCAGCAACAATCAATCCGAGCGCCCGGCGCAGCCGCGCAGCGCCTTCGGCAAGATCGGGATACCGGCAAAAGGCCGCAAAATCGCTGATAAAGCGATCATTAACCACGAATAGAAGTCATCCATTAACGAATGGCTGGGCAGACCTGCGCGTAGGGGATTTCGCGTTAACCAATTTGCCGCGGCGCTTGGAACCGGCCAGTCGTCCGACCTTGGAACCCCTCCCGATCATTCAAATTGCCGACCGGGCGGTTGCCTATCGTTCACCATGATGCCTGATAACCGCCGGTGATTTGCCATGTGGTGAGTATCACCCAGGTAGGGTGCTCCCGTCCGGGGGAGCGCCCAGTCGACATGCTGTTCAAGCGGTTAGTCCAAACCCGCGAGGCCGATGCGGAGCTGCCGAGGGATATTCGGGCGGCGCTGATCGAGTCGCTGTTTGCGCCGATCTCCTCGCTGATCGTGGGCGCCATCGCCTGCTCGATCATCGGCATGGTCGTCGCATTGCGTGTCGGCGATCTCTGGATCATGGCCAACTCGCTGGCGATCTTCGCCGTCGGCATGCTGCGCGTCGCCTCAGCGCTGTTCTACAAGCACTACAAGCGGGGGCCCGACGTCGTGGCCACGCGGCTTTGGGAACGCGTTTACGAATACGGCGCCTGGGGCTTCTCCGCCCTCCTCGGCCTGTTGTGCTGGCTGACGGTGACGCAGACGCTCGATTCCGCTTTGCAGATGGCCGTCACCACCACCGCCGCCGGCTATGCCGCGGCAATTTCCGGCCGCAACGCCGGCCGCCCCTTCATCGCCGTCGGCCAGCTCACCCTGACCACGCTGCCGATGGCCATCGCCCTGCTGCTCTATCCCGATTGGGTGCACAAGGCGCTCGGCTTCGTGGTGCTGATGTTCATCTACGGCATGATCGACATCACGCTCTCGATCCGCGACATCATCATCCAGGCGCTGACCATGACGCGCAAGGAGGCGGCGCTGGCGGCGCGCTTCGAGGAACAGGCCACCCGCTTCGACATCGCGCTCAACAATATGTCGCACGGGCTGTGCATGCTCGACCAGCAGGACCGTCTGCAGGTGTGGAATGAGCGCTTCCTCGAGCTGTTGCGCCTGCAGCACGCGCCGGTGCACGTCGGCATGAAGGTGTTCGAGCTGGTGCGCTACAGCGTGCGCGCCGGTAATCACAAGGCCCGGAACCTGAAGGACATCCTGAGGGCGCTGGCGCACAGCCTGCAGCAGGATAAGGTCGACCAGGTTCACTTCTCGCCCGACGGCGACCGCACCATCGCCTTGTCGCGCCGCATGATGGCCGACGGCGGCTCGGTCGTCATTCTCGAGGACGTCACCGAACGCCGACGCGCGCAGGAGCGCATTGCCCATCTTGCGCGCTTCGACGAGCTCACCGGGCTCGCCAACCGCACGCAGTTCCGCGAGCGGATCAACGGCATGCTCGCGGCGGTACGCAACAGCGAGAACCATGTCAGCATCCATCTCATCGATCTCGATCGCTTCAAGGCGATCAACGACACGCTCGGCCATCCGATCGGCGACAAACTGCTGAAGGACGTGGCGCGCCGGCTCAGCGACATCATCCGCCCGACCGACATCATCACCCGCTTCGGCGGCGACGAGTTCGTGGTGCTGCAAAGCGCCACCCAGCGTCGACAGGACGCCAAGATCCTGGCCCAGCGCATCGCCCGTGCACTGCGCGATCCCTTCGACATCGACGGCCATCGAATCGACATCGGCGCCTCGATCGGCATCGCCATGGCGCCGGCCGACGGCGTCGATGCCGACGAACTGCTGAAGAAGGCCGACATGGCGCTCTACGTCGCCAAGAACGGCGGCGGCAACGACCATTGCTTCTTCGCCGCCGAAATGGAGGAGGCCGTGCAGGCGCGGCGTGCGCTCGAGCTCGACCTGCGCGACGCCATCGGCACCGAACAGTTCACACTGCAATTCCAGCCGTTGGTCGACCTGCGCACTGGCTGCGTGGCGAGCTGCGAGGCGCTGCTGCGCTGGAAGCACCCGGTGCGCGGCAATGTCCCGCCCTCGGTCTTCATCCCGGTCGCCGAGGAAACCGGCATGATCATCGCGCTCGGCGAATGGGTGTTGCAGCGCGCCTGCATCGAAGCGGCAAAATGGCCGGAGGACATCAAGGTCGCGGTCAATCTGTCGCCGATCCAGTTCCGTGACCGCGGCCTGCCGCTGCAGGTGGTCTCGGCGCTCGCCAAGTCTGGCTTGAGCGCGCGCCGGCTCGAATTGGAGATCACCGAGCGCGTGCTGCTGGAGGAGTGCGACGGCACCATGGCAGCGATGGAGCAATTGAAGAATCTCGGCGTCGCCATTTCGCTCGACGACTTCGGCACCGGCTATTCCTCGCTCAACTACCTGCGCAAGTTCCCCTTCCACAAGATCAAGATCGACCAGTCGTTCATCCGTGATCTCGACGAGCAAAGCGATGCCTGCGCCATCATCCGCGCCGTCGCCAATCTCGGCGCCGGCCTCGACAAGATCGTGGTCGCCGAAGGCATCGAAACCGAGGAGCAGATGAAACTGGTGGCCGCGCAGGGTTGCCACCAGGGGCAGGGCTATTTCTTCGGCCGGCCAATGAACGACGACATCATCCTGGCCCGTCTGAATGAACTCGCTGACGCATCGCGCATGGTGGCCTAGCCTGATCTCGCGAGCCTGAAGAATTCCGCGTTCATTCTCGCGCAACCGGAATCAGTTGCGTTACCGCCGAAGGCCCCGCGGTCGCGGAGGAACGACGAGCGATTCAAACGCAGGCGATCAGGCTCTGAGCAAAAAATCGAGAGCCTGCGCACATTTTCGCGCGCAGGCTCCGGGCGTTCCCTCGATCCGTTTTTTCGGTGATCTCAGTCTCCCTGGAACACCGGCTTCTGTTTGGCGACGAACGCTTCATAGGCGCGTTCGTAGTCCTTGGTCTGCATGCAGATCGCCTGCGCCTGCGCCTCGGCCTCGATCGCCTCCTCGACGCCCATGTTCCATTCCTGGTGCAGGCATTTCTTGGTCATGGAATTGGCAAAGGTCGGACCGTCCGACAGCGCCTTGGCCAGCGCCTGCGCGTCGGCGAGCACGGTCTCAGGTTCGGAAAGCTTGTTGAAGAAGCCCCAGCGCTCGGCCTCTTCGCCGCCCAGGACGCGCCCGGTATAGAGCAACTCGGCAGCGCGGCCATGGCCGATGATACGCGGCAGGATCGCGCAGGCGCCCATGTCGGCGCCGGCCAGGCCCACACGCACGAACAGAAAGGCGACCTTGCTGCGCGCGGTGCCGACGCGCAGATCGGAGGCCATGGCGACGATCGCGCCGGCGCCGGCGCAGATGCCGTCGATGGCCGCCACGATCGGCTGCGGACAGGCGCGCATCTCCTTGACCAGTTGCCCGGTCATGCGGGTGAAGGCGAGGAGGCCGGCCATGTCGTCCTTGCGCTGCATCTCGACCAGCGGGCCGATGATCTCGTGCACGTCGCCGCCGGAGCAGAAATTGCCGCCGGCGCCGGTGACCACGACGTTCTTGATGTCGTCGGCATAGGTGAGGTTGCGGAAGGTGTCGCGCAGCTCGGAATAGGATTCGAGGGTCAGCGGATTTTTCCGTTCCGGCCGGTTCAAGGTGATGGTCGCGACTTTCCCTTCGACGCTCCAAAGAAAATGCTTCGGCTTGAAGTTGGAGAAATCGAGCCCGGCGGGACGAAATCGCGTGGCGGTATCGGTCATCGGTCTTGGTCCTTTTGAATTCCGGTTGAACTAGCCGGCGAAGGTGAGTCCACCGCTCACGCTCATCACCTGGCCGGTGACATAGTCGGCCTGCGGGCTGGCGAAGAACACGACGGCGTCGGCGATCTCTTCCGGCTTAGCGAAGCGGCGGAACGGGATCGCCTTGAGGAAGGCCTCGCGCAGCTTTTCCGAGCGCGTGGCCAGCATCGGTGTATCAGTCGGACCCGGGCACACGCAATTGACATTGATCGAATAGCGCGCGACCTCGCGGGCAAGCGACTTGGTAAAGGCGATCAAGCCACCCTTGGCGCCGGCATAGACGGTTTCGCCGCCGCTGCCGACGCGGCCCGCGTCGCTGGCGATGTTCACGATCCTGCCGGTCTTGGCGGCGATCATCGGCGGTAGCAGCGCCTGGGCGAGATGCACGGGGCCCGCGAGATTGATGGAGATCACGCGGTTTATGAAGTCCGGAGTATTCTCCATGAAAGGCTGGATGTCGCCCCAACCAGCGCCGTTCACCAAAATATCGACCAGCGGATATTTGGTCAGCACCTCGGCCGCGGCGGCGCGGATCGAGTTGGGATCGCCGAGATCGATGGCGACGAAATCGATCTTGAGATTGGTACCCGCCGCTTCGGTCTTGAGCTCCTCGCCCTTGGCGGCATTCACGTCGGCACAAATTACAGTCGCGCCCGCGCGGGCGAACGCCATCACCGTCGCCTTGCCAATTCCCGAAGCTCCGCCGGTCACCAACACTACCTTGTTCTCGAATGTCATCGCGCCGCTCCAATCTTTGTCGGGGAAGAGGAATCACCCGCCAGGAAGGCTTGCACGCGCTTCCGGGTCTCGGGCTCGTTGAGAAGGTGTCGGGTGTATTCGAGTTCGTCGCTGTAGCCGCCGCGGCCGCCTTGCACGGCCGCTGCGATGCAGGCCTTGCTGGCCGCCAACGCGCCGGCCGGCAGGCCAGCGATACGGCCGACGATTTCCTGGGTCCGCTCAGCCAGCTCGGCGCGCGGCACCCCCCAGTGCACGATACCGAGTTCGCTCGCGGTCCTCCCGTCGAGGACTTCCGCGCCGAGAATGACGCGCGAGGCCACCGCCGGCCCGCACAGCCGCGTCAGCCGCTGCGTGCCGCCGGCCCCCGGGATCAGGCCAAGCCGCGCTTCCGGCAGGCCGAGCTTGGCTTCATGCGCGGCAATGCGCAGATCGCAGGCGAGCGCCAGCTCGAGCCCGCCGCCCATGGCCGCGCCGCCAATCTCGGCGAGCGTCACCTGCGGCAGCCTCTCGATGCGAGCATAGAGGCGCTGGATGCCGGCGACATAGGAATAGGTGCGGTCGCCACCGTCCGGCAGATCCATACGCGCGCGCATCTCGACGAGATCGGCGCCGGCGCAGAACACCTTCTGGTCGGAGCGGATATGCAGCACGCCGAAGGGTGCACCGGTTGCAAGCTCATCGAGTTTGGCCTCGAACAGGCGCAGCCATTCCTCGCTGATCGCGTTCACCGGCGGCCGCGACAGCGTCAGCGTCACCACACCGTCATGACGGGCGATCAAAAACATTTCGCCACCCGATTGTCCTGATGCGTCTCGCCTACGATCGCCCGGGTGATCACCAGGCGCTGGATGTCGTTGGTGCCCTCGTAGATCTTGCTGGCGCGCACGGCGCGATAGATGCGCTCGACGCCGTAGTCGCTCATGTAGCCGGCGCCGCCCAGTGTCTGGATCGCGTCGGAGCAGATGCGTTCGGCCGCCTCGGTGGCGAAAAGCTTCGCCATCGACGCCTCTTTCAGGCAAGGCAGGCCCTGCGTGCGAAGCGAAGCGGCGTGCAGCACGAGTTGGCGCGCCGCTTCGATCTGCGTGGCCATATCGGCGAGACGGAAGGACACCGCCTGGTGCTCGATGATGGTCTTGCCGAAGCTGCGGCGGTCCTGAGCATATTCGAGCGCGATCTCGTAGGCCGCCCGCGCCATGCCGACCGCCTGCGCGGCAACGCCGATGCGGCCGCCTTCGAGATTGGCCAGCGCGATGCGATAGCCCTGCCCCTCGGCGCCAAGCCGGTTTTCCTCCGGCACCGCCAGCTCGTTGAACTGGATTTCGCAGGTGTCGGAAGCGCGCTGCCCCATTTTTTCCTCGACGCGCGAGACGCGATAGCCGGCGTCCCGCGTCTCGACCAGGAAACAACTGATGCCGCGCTTGCCGCGCTCGCGATCGGTCGCCGCAAAGACCAGCGCCAGCTCGGCATTCATGCCGGTGGTGATGTATTGTTTGGTGCCGTTGAGGATATAGGCACCGCGCCGGCGCTCGGCCCGAGTGCGGATTTCGCCGGCATCCGAGCCGCTCTGCGGTTCGGTCAGACAAAAGGCGCTGAGCATCTCGCCGCGCGCCATCGGCCGCAGGTACTTTTCCTTCTGATCCATGCTGCCGTACTGCACCAGCGGCATGCAGCCGACCGAGTTATGGCCGCTCATGATGGTGGAAACGGCGCCATCGCCGGCGGCGATCTCCTCGATCGCCAACGCATAGGATACGTAGTCGGCGCCGGCGCCGTCCCACTCTTCCGGCACTGTCATGCCCATGAAGCCGAGGCGGCCGAGCTCGCGCAGCGCTGCGCGCGGAAAGAGCGAGTCGCGCTCCCATTCCGCCGAATGCGGAATGAGCTCCCGCCCGGCGAAGTCGCGCGCAGTCTCACGGATGCGTTCCTGCTCTTCGCTCAGCAGCATGGTCCCTACTCGGCCGCCTTTCGGCGCACGGTTTCGTGCGCCTTCAGCAACTCGCGCGCGATAATCAGCTTCTGCACTTCGGTGGCGCCCTCGTAGATGCGCATCGCGCGGATCTCGCGATAAAGCGCTTCCACCTTGACGCCGACGCGCACGCCATTGCCGCCAAAGATTTGAACCGCGCGATCGATCACTTTTTGCGCCATCTCGGTGGCGAAGGCCTTGGCGGTCGAGGATTCGCGGGTGATGCGCGGGGTGCCGCGGTCCTTTTCCCAGGCCGCGCGGTAGATCAGCAGACCGGCGGCATCGATATCGATGGCGCTGTCGGCGATTGCCGACTGCGTCACCTGCATGTCAGAGAGTGGGGCGCCGAACAGGTGCCGCGTGGTTGCCCGATTCATCATCTCGTCGAAGGCGCGGCGGGCAAGGCCGAGCGCGGCGGCGCCGACGGTCGAGCGGAAAATGTCGAGGGTGGCCATCGCGATCTTGAAGCCTTCGCCCGGCTTGCCGAGCCGGTTTGCGAGCGGCACACGGCAGCCGGAAAAGCGCAGCGTTGCCAGCGGATGCGGCGCGATCACGTCGATGCGGCTTGCCACCTCGAAGCCGGGGGTGTCGGCATCGACGACGAAAGCGGACAGCCCCTTGGTACCGGGCCCCTCGCCAGTCCGAGCGAAGACGACATAGTGATCGGCGATGCCGCCATTCGAGATCCAGGTTTTCATCCCGTCGATGCGCACATGCGCGGGACCATCGGGCATGGCGGTGGCGGCGAGCGCGCTGACGTCGGAGCCGGCCTCCGGCTCGGTGAGCGCGAAGGCGGCGATGGCGCGGCCGTCGCGAACCGGCGGCAGATACCTGGCTTTGATCTCCTCGCTGCCAGCGAGCGAGATGGAGCCGGTGCCGAGCCCCTGCATGGCGAAGGCGAAATCGGCCAAGCTGTCGTGCCAGGCGAGCGTCTCGCGCGCGAGACAGAGCGTGCGTACGTCGAGCTTCTCGGTGAAGCCGCCTTGCGCCGCGGGAACCACGGCCCTGAGCCAGCCGGCCTCGCCCAGCGCGCGCACCAGCGCGCGGCAGGATTTATCGACATCGGCATGGTCGATATGCCGGCGCACTTCCTGCTCGGCCCAGCCGGCGAGCCCCGTCGCAAAATCGCGGTGCCGCGCGTCGAAAAACGGCCAGTCGAGATGCGCGGGTGCCGGCATCAATGCACTCCGCTGTCCTCGCCCGGCACGCTGTCCATGCTGCGCAGCATGAAGCGCTGGATCTTGCCGGTGGCGGTCTTTGGCAGACTGTCGATGAATTCGATCCAGCGCGGATATTTCCAGGAACCGATCGAGCGCTTCACATGCACCTTGAGCTCTTCGTAGAGCGCCCGTCCGCCCTCGCCGTCGTGGTAATCCTTGAGCACGACATAGGCTTTCGGCTTGATCAGGCCGTTATCGTCCTCGGCCGGCACGACCGCGGCTTCGAGCACCAGCGGATGCGACACGAGCGCGGCCTCGACCTCGAACGGCGACACCCAGATGCCGCTCACCTTGAACATGTCGTCGGTGCGGCCGCAGTAGATATAGACGCCGTCGGCGCGGCGCATGTATTTGTCGCCGGTGCGCAGCCACTGGCCGTTGAAAGTGTGCTGGGATTTATCGCGCTGATTCCAGTATCCGGCGGCCATCAACTCGCCGCGCACCAGCAGCTCGCCGACATCGTCGTCGGCGACCACATTCCCGTTCTCATCGACCAACTTGAGTTCGTAGCCCTCGACCGGTACGCCCGACGTGCCGTATTCCACTGCGCCCGGCACATTGGTCACGAATAGGTGGCCCATCTCGCTCGAGCCGACGCCATCCACGATGTCGTGCCCGAAACGGTCCTTCCAGGCTTGACCGACGGCTGCCGGCAGCGGCTCGCCGGCCGAGAAGCACACGCGCAGCCGTTCAGGAAAATACTCGGCCTTGCACTCCGAATCGGAAAGGATCGCGGCGTAGAGCGTCGGCACGGCAAAGAACAAGGTTGGCTGATAGGCGCGGATAGTTTCGCACACCGTCTGCGGCGTCGGCCGCTCGGGATAGAGTACGGTCGTCGCGCCCACCCAATTCGGACAAATGATCGCGTTGCCGAGGCCGTAGGCAAAGAACATCTTGGCGGCGGAGAAAACGATATCGTTCTCACGATAGCCGATGCGTTGCTGCCCCGAGGTCTGCGCGACGAACTTGGGACTCGAATGCACGTGCATCACGCCCTTCGGCATGCCGGTGGTGCCCGAGGAATAGAGCCAATAGGCGACCTCGTCGGCGCAGGTTCGCGCCGGCGCCGCGCCTTCGTTCTCGGCGGCGAGCAGACGATCGAGCCGCGGCAATTGGTCTGGACCGCCGCCGACGACGACCAGCGTCCGTAGCGTCGGCAGGTCCTTCGCCGCCTCCTGCAACATCGGCAGCAGCGGCGTCGACACGAACACCGCTTTGGCGCGCGAGTCGGCAAGCAGGTAACGATACTGATCGACGGTCAGCCGCGTATTGAGCAGCACCGGAACGATGCCGGCGCGGATCGCACCCCAGAACAGGATCGGAAACTCGACCGTGTCGAGCATCACGAGCGCGATGCGGTTTTCCGGCTCGACGCCGAGACGGGCGAGCATCGGCCCGATGCGCGCGGCGGCGTCGCGCAATTCGCTGTAGGTCAGGTTGCGCAGCGGATCGACGAACGCGGTCTTGTCGCCGCGGCCCTCGGCGACATGCCGATCCACGAAATCAACTGCTGCATTGTAGTCGCGAAGCGCCGTCATTCGCCTTTGCGCCCGTGGGTTCTACGAGTGCCCGGACGCTAGCCAATAAGAGCAAATCGATCCTTGACTTCGGTCAGGCTGGCAGGGCCCGGCGCGCCCCGCGCTTGATTTTAGTCATGGCGACACGCCCGCCGCCGCGCGCAAATGGCGCGCCCTCTGGGAGCGCCCCATGCATGCACCGAACCCATTGCCGAAGAAGCGTCTGCTACGCCTGAAGCTCAATGGACGCTGGCGCGAGGACGCCGTCGCGGACGGCATGCTGCTGGTCGATTACCTGCGCGAGGTTGTCCATCTCACCGGCGTGAAAACAGGCTGCGACGGCGGCGAATGCGGCGCCTGCACGGTGCTGATCGACGACGAAGCGGTTCCCGCCTGCATCACCCTTGCCGCGCGCTGCGAAGGCCGCAGCGTCGAGACGATCGAGGGCATGGCAACGCAAGGCCGGCTTGACCGTTTGCAGCGCGCCTTCCATGAGAAGCTCGGCACCCAGTGCGGCTTCTGCACCCCCGGCATGATCATGGCAGCCGAGGCTTTGTTGCGGCGCAACCCGACGCCGAGCGAGACCGAGATCCGTGCGGCGCTGGCCGGCAATCTGTGCCGCTGCACCGGCTATGTGAAGATCATCGAATTGGTCAAGGCCGCCGCGGAGGCTCACCCATGACCACCGACACGGTTGCCGACGGCAAGCTGACGCGGCCGGGCGTGCCGCTGATCGACGGCATCGACAAGGTCACCGGGCGCGCCCGCTATACCGCCGATCTGGACCACGCCAATGCGTTGGTCGGGCGCATCCTGCGCAGCCCGGTGAGCCATGGCGACATCGTGCGGCTCGACGTTTCAAAGGCGCGCGCGCTTGACGGCGTCTTTGCCGTGATCACCGGCGAGGAATGTGCCTATACCTACGGCGTGCTGCCGGTCGCCATGAACGAATATCCGATGGCGCGCGGCCGCGTGCGCTATCGCGGCGAGCCGATCGCGGCGGTGGCGGCGGTGGACGAGCAGACCGCGGAACTGGCGCTGTCGCTGATCGAACTCGAGATCAACAAGCTGCCGGCCTATTACACCTCCGAAGACGCGCGCGCTGCCGGCGCGGTTTTGCTGCACGACAACAAGCCGAACAATATCGAGCGCGAAGTGCATCACGAATTCGGCGACTGGCGCGAGGGCTTCGTCCAGGCCGATCTGGTGCGCGAAGACAAGATCGTTTGCGCCGAAATCAACCACGCCCAGATCGAGCCGCACGCCGCGCTTGCCGAATACGACCCGCTGAGCGAACGACTGCTGGTGCAGTCGGTTTCGCAGGTCACTTATTACCTGCACCTCATGCTGGCGCGCTGCCTTGCCATGGACGAGTTGCGCATCCGCATCATCAAGCCCTTCGTCGGCGGCGGCTTCGGCGCCCGCGTGGAGGTGCTCAATTTCGAGATCATCACCGCCCTGCTCGCCCGCGCCGCCTGCGGCAAGGTGCTGATGCAGTTGACGCGCGAGGAGACCTTCATCACCCATCGCGCCCGCCCGCAAACCGACACCACATTGAAGATCGGCATGCGGCGCGACGGCAAGATCACCGCCTGCGCGCTCGAATCGGTGCAGCGCGGCGGCGCTTATGCCGGTTACGGCATCGTCACCATTCTCTATGCCGGCTCGCTGCTGCAGGGCATCTACGATATCCCGGCGATCAAATATGACGGCTACCGGGTCTACGCCAATCTGCCGCCCTGCGGGGCGATGCGCGGCCATGGCGGCGTCAATACGCGGCACGCCTTCGAATGCCTGCTCGATCGCATGGCGCGCGAGCTCGGCCTCGACCCCTTCGCGGTGCGCCGCGCCAACATGCTTGAGCCGCCGCTGTTCACGCTCAACGGGCTGATGGTCAACAGCTACGGCCTGCCCGACTGCCTCGATCTGGTCGAGCGCGCCAGCGGCTGGAAGGAGCGCATCGGCAAGCTGCCGCCTGGCAAGGGACTCGGCATGGCCTGCTCGCATTATGTCAGCGGCGCTGCCAAGCCGATCCACTGGACCGGCGAGCCGCATGCCGTGGTCAACGTGCGGCTCGACTTCGACGGCGGCATCACGGCGCTGACCGGCGCCGCCGATATCGGCCAGGGCTCCTCGACCATGGTGGCCATCGCCGTGGCCGAGACGCTCGGCATCTCGCTCGAGCGCGTGCGTGTGGTCGCTGCCGACAGCGCGGTGACGCCGAAGGACAACGGCGCCTATTCCTCGCGCATCACTTATATGGTCGGCAATGCGGCGATCGACGCGGCGCAGAAGCTAAAGACGCTCCTGATCGAAGCCGCCGCACGCAAACTCGAGGCGAGCCCCGAGGATATCGAGGCAATCGGCGAGACCTTCCGCGTCGGCCATGGCGAGCAATCGAGCCTTCCATTCCATGAGGTCGCCAAGGCGGCGCTGGTCGATCGCGGCGCCATCACCGTGAGCGGCACATTCACCACCCCCGTGGAAGCGCAGGGCGGCAAGCACAAGGGCGGCGCCGTCGGCTCGACCATGGGCTTCAGCTACGGCGCGCAGGTGGTCGAGGTTTCATTCGACGAAGCGACCGCCCAGGTGACCGTCGACAAGGTATGGGTCGCGCTCGACTGCGGCCATGCCATCAATCCGCTCGCCGTGCAGGGCCAGATCGAGGGCTCGGTGTGGATGGGCATGGGCCAGGCCATGTGCGAGGAAACGCGCTATCTCGACGGCCTGCCGGCGCATGCGAGCTTCCTCGAATACCGCATGCCGACCATCGTCGAGTCACCGCCGATTGAAGTGTTCATCGTCGAAAGCCACGATCCCAATGGTCCGTTCGGCGCCAAGGAGGCGAGCGAAGGCGCGCTTGCCGGCTTCGCGCCGGCGCTGGTCAACGCCATCGCCAATGCCATCGGTATCGATCTCGACGAATTACCGGTGACGCCCGACCGCGTCATGCAGGCGCTGGTCGACCGCCGGCGCCAGGCACGGCTGGCGGCAACCACGAGGGCCGCATCATGAGCACGCTGAACGCCAGTCTGCGGCTTGCGCGGCCGTCCACCGTCGACGATGCGATCGGCGCGCGCGCGCAAAATCCCGGCAGCCGCTATTTGGCCGGCGGCACCGACCTGCTGGTCAATATGCGGCGCGAGATCAGCGATCCGACCATGCTGATCGATTTGTCCGGCGTCGACGCGCTCACCGGCATCGACGCCTATGCCGGCGGCGTCACCATCGGCACCGGCGTGACCATTGCGGCCCTCGCACGCAGCGAGACAATCGCTCCCTATGCCGCGATCGTGCAGGCCGCCGAAACCGTGGCCGGTCCCAGCCATCGCAACATGGCGACGCTCGGCGGCAATCTGTGCCAGGACACCCGCTGCATCTACTACAATCAGAGCGAATGGTGGCGGCACGCCAACGACTTCTGCCTCAAATACCGCGGCGATGTCTGTCACGTGGCGCCGCAAGGCGAGCGCTGTCACGCGGCCTTCTCCGGCGATCTCGCGCCGGCGCTGCTCATCTTCGACGCCACGCTCGATATCGCCGGCGTGCGGGGCCACCGCAGCATTCCGCTCGCCGAGCTTTATGCCGAGGACGGCCGCGCCCATCTGACGCTGGCCGAAGGCGAGCTGATCGTAGCGGTGAACCTGCCCGCTCCGCCGCTACCCTCGGCCTATGGCAAGGTGCGCCAGCGCGGCGCCATCGATTTCCCGCTCGCCGGCGTGGCGGTGGCGCTGACAATGGCCGGCGGCAAGATCGACACGCTGCGCATCGCGCTGACCGGCACCAATTCGCGGCCGTTCCTGCTCGCCGGCATCGAACGTCTCGCTGGGCGCGTCGTCGACGACAAGCTGCTGCAGGAGATCGATCGGCTGGTGCAAAAGCAGGTGCAGCCGATGCGCACGACGCTCGCTTCGTCCAATTATCGGCGTCTGGCCGCCGCGGCACTGGCGCGGCGGCTCACCGCGAAACTTTCCGCCCAGGTGGCGCCGTAGAGTGCACCGCTCGTCCCGGCGCAAGCGGGGACCCAGGGTAAAACTAAAAATCCTCGCGTGTGGCTCTGGATTCCCGCTTGCGCGGGAACGAACGGAGTTTGTTTCGGCTCTTTGGCCTTCAAGGAACGACAGTAGAACTTGCGATCTACAACGTCCCGCGCACGGCGCCGCGATCGTCGGAGGCGAGTTGGCGCAGCCGTGCCACGTCCTTGACCACGACATGCGAGGCGTTGACGTTGACGCCGACGGTGCGCAAGCGCGCGAAGGCGCGCGACAGCGATTCCGGGGTCAGGCCCAGGCGCGAGGCAATGAGCACCTTGTCGTAGGGCAGCGAAATCGCGCAGGCGCCCTGCTCGATGGTCGACAGCGAGGCGATAAACTCGGCGACCCGCTGCACGCCGCTCTGCGCCTTGAGCTGCTCGATTTGCTGGATCATCTGATTCAGCGTCTGCGAGGTCGACGCGATCATGCCGAGCGCGATGTCGGGATTGTCGCGGATACAGCGCACGAGATGATCGGCGGGAATGCGGCCGACGCGCGCGTCGGTCACCGCCTCCGCGGTCGCCAGATAGCGGTTGCCGGTCAGCGCGACGGCTTCGGCGAAGCTCTCTCCCTTTTTCAGGATGCTGATCACCGCCTCGTCGCCCGAGGGCGTGCTGCGGTAGAGCTTCACCCAGCCATCGATGACGATGAAGAAGGCCGTTGCCGGGTCGTCCTGGCGCACCAGCCACTCGCGCGGACGCAGCATCACCGCGGTCGCCGGCGCGATGATGTGCTCGACCGTTTCCGATCGCAGCCCACGAAACACCGCTATGCGTGTGACGACCTGAAGATCGCCAGCCGTCAGTCGTGACGACATTGTAAGGCCCCGGTTGGGCAATCAATACGCTAGCGGGCAAAGCTCCCTTTGATTTCGATCAAATTAATTCTTCCGACGACGCTTTTATGAAATTTTATTGCGCCGCACACGGCGCACGGCGTCACAGGCTGGGTTTAACCATGGAATTCGACCGCAAACGGGCCGGCCAAATCGGTGTTCGGGCCAGACCGCATGCCGGTTGCGATGTTGTCAGCGCGCACGGGGCAACCCCCGCGTGGACTTATGTCCAGACCGAGGTCTCGGATGAAAAGAGCGAAACGGTCAGTCCGGGCCGAGCGCCAGGTGAAGCTGGGTGTCGTAGTGGTGGAAGTGGCGGAAAAACCAGGCATCAAGCCGCATCGACAAGTCGACGCTGTCAATTTCCACCGAGCGTTCGAACGCCTCCATGATATCGCGCAGCTCGTCGAGCAGGAGGTCGTGATCCTCCTTGTGCGCACCGAGCCCGGCGTAATGGTGCTCGCGCATGAACTCTTCCTCATGCGCAAAATGCGCCTTTATCTCCACCAGCAGCCGACGGAAGAAACCGGGCACCGTGCGCTTGCGGTCGGGGCTGTCGAGCTCCTCGTGCAGCCGATTGATCGCCTCGATCAATTCCCGGTGCTCGGTGTCGATCGCATCGATCCCGACCTTGTATTCGTCTTTCCAGTTCATCAAGCGCATCGCGTGCCTCTCCTCAAGGATCCAGCAGATGGCGCCAAGGGAGTCCTGCCTCCCCGCTTCAAACGAATGATAGGCGCGGCGACAGCGCCGCGGGTTGACCCATATCAAGGTCAAAAAACGAAAAAAGCTCTTGTTTTATCGGCTGTTCTTAACCGCCCGGACGCGGCGAGAGCCGGTTCCCTGGTGGTCGACCAGCTTGCGCATGGTGGCGATGGTGATCGAGCCCAGCGTGGCGCGGGCGATGTCGTCTATCTCGGTCAGAACCTTCACCAGAGCTTGGCCTTCGGGTGTCGCATCGGCCGCCGAATCCGGCTCCGCCGAGGTCAGTTCCTCGAAGAGCTGCACCACATCCAGCAAAGTGGTGCGCCGCGCATTGCCGGAAAACTGATAGCCGCCGCCGGCGCCGCGCACCGAACGAACCAGCCCGGCGCGGTGCATGACGTTCATCACCTTGGCCAGGTGATGGCTGGAGATATCGAATTTTTCGCCGATCTCGGCGACGGAAAGCTGGGTGCCCTCGCGCGCCGCCAATTCAAGCACGGCAAAGATGGCGATGCGGGTCGAGATCTGCAGCTTCATGCGTGCGCCCGCCCTGCGCCGTCCCAATCGAAGTCATGGCCGGCCGGCATGCTCACTCGAGATCCTTCTCGAGCTGGATGTAGGGGCCCGCCATCATCCCCTCGCTGCGGAAGAACTGCAGCGGAAGCCGGCTGTCGCGCGCCACCATGGTGCGCATCTTGCTGACGCCGGCCTTCCTGAATTCATCGGAGATGGCCGCAAACAGCGCGCTGCCGACGCCCGCGAGCCGTACCTTCGGCTCGACCGACAAGGCGAAGACCCAGCCGCACGGCTCCGAGCCGAATTCCCAGGCGCGAATTTCGCCGATGATGAAGCCGACCACGCCAGCGCCCGGCTTCTGCGCGCCGTTCTCCGCCACCAGGAAGAAGCGCTCATTGAGGCGCTGGCGGCCGTAGCGGCGATAGATGTCGGTCCAATAGGTCGCCTTGGCGAGCTTGGTCACATGCGCATCGAGATCGATGACATGCGGGATGTCGGCCGAGCGCACGCGGCGCACGCGCACCTCGCCCTCTTCCGGCTCCGCCGGAGGTCTCAATTTCGATTCGTTTAGCAATGCGTCCATGGCATTTCCCATAGCCTAGAATTACGCATTGTGGTACCGATTAATGCGGCAAACGCGAAGACCGGAGCCTTGGCATGACCTGTGAGCCGGCGAATACCGAACGGATGTGGCGGACGGTCGACGCCGTCCATCTCGACCTGCGCGACCTGCCCGCCGACGAGGCGGTCGACAGTGTACTGGCGGCGATCGATAGCGGCGAAGTCCACGGCGCGCTGATCGCGCATGTCGACAGCGAGCCGATCATGCTCTACCCGGAGCTCGAGGACCGCGGCTGGAGCCACGAACTCGTCGTCCATTCCCATGGCGGCGGCGATGGCGAGCGGCATTGCGACGGCTCCTTGCAGCTCCGCCTGGTGCGCTGGGGAGCTGCCGCAGGCTACTAGGTATACTGACCCGCATCGACGCGCAGCACCTCACCGGTGATGGCGCGGGCGGCGTCCGACAACAGAAACAGCACCGCGTTGCTGATATCCTCCGGCTCGGCGAGATCGGCGAGCAGCGCTTCGCCGCTCGCCTTCGCCAGCACCTCCGCCGGCAGCTTGCGCGCCATGTCGGTCATCACCATGCCGGGCGCCACCGCGTTGACGGTGATGCCCTTCTTGCCGAGCTCGCGCGCCGCGGTCTTGGTCAGGCCGATCAGCCCCGCCTTGGAGGCGGCGTAATTGGCCTGGCCGAATTTGCCGCGGATGCCGTTGATCGACGTAATATTGACGATGCGGCCGTATCCCTTGGCGCTCATTGGCGCGGCGACGGCGCGGATCATGTTGAAGGCGCCGGTCAGATTGACGTTGAGCACGCTCCCCCACTCGTCGTCATTCATCTTCATCAGCGAGCGGTCGCGCGTGATGCCGGCATTGTTGACCAGCAGGCTCGGCTCCGACAGCGCGTTGACCGTGCGCGTGACCGCCGCGGCGTCGGTGACGTCCACATGGGTGAAGCGATGGCGGAAATTGTCGCCCGCCTCCGGCGCGATGACATCGAACACCTCGACCTCGGCGCCCGCTTCGGCGAGCGCATCGGCGACGGCGCGGCCGAGACCGCGACAGGCGCCGGTGACGATGGCGCGGCGACCGCCGAAATCGTAGCGCGGCTTAGCGGATGGCATGTTCGAGACAGAGCCTCTGCGAGGTCTGGAAGCCGCAGTGATCGAGGAAGGTCAGCAGCTGGTGGTCGTGCCATTCGAGTTCGGTGCGGATGCTTTCCACGCGCAACGTCATCAAGTTGATCAGGAGCTGCGAGAGCAGCGCGCGGCCGACGCCCCGATTGCGGGCATCGAGCCCGACGCCGATGGTGTCGAGCACCGCCGTCGGCTCGATGCGGCCGAACTCGCCGAAATCCACGCGCGCCATGATGAAACCGACGGGATTGCCGTCGAGCTCCGCCACCAGCGACACGCGCACATCCAACTCGTAAAGCGCCTCCTCGAGCTTGCGCTCGAAATAGGTGGTCCGGTCATAGCCTGTAATGGCCTTGTCGATATCGACCAGGACGCGCAGGTCGGCTTCCTTCATCGCCCGCACCGGAATGCGGTCGCGCGCGAGCGGTCCGTAGTCCGGCTCCGGCGCGTGCCCGTAATTGATTTCCGCGGCCTCACCGACACGCTCGGGAATGGTCATACGCGCATGATGCGCCTTGCTCTGGGTCGTATCGGTCATATTTCCTCGTCCGCATTTTCACGCAGTTCGGCAACGGAGCGCTCCAAGTCGAGGCGAGGCGCGAGCTTGAAGCGCGAGGCATTGAAGAACCGCAACAGGTCGAGATTGGTCCAGCTCACCTGCGACTGGAGCGCCTGCGCTCCGCGCTGGCCGGCGAGATTCGCCAGGCCGTCCATCAGACTTTGGCCGAGCCCCTGTTCGCGGCTCTGCGGGTCGACGCCGACAGCGTCGAGGACTGCAACCGCGTCCTTCTGCCCGAATTCGCCGCGCAGGATGCGCGCGACGACGAAGCCCTGCAGACCTTGATCAGTCACCACGCCGACCTGGACGAAATCGTCGGGCCGGGCCACGGCATTGGCGAAGCGCTTCTCGAAGAAGTGGCGCCGACTGTGTCCGGAATGGACCCGGTCGATGGCGATCACCCGTTCAAGATCGTCGGCAACCAGTGCGCGGGTGCTACGTTTTACGGAGGCATCGGTCATGATTGGTCACGCGTTTTCCACGTAGTTTTCATAAAGCGCGGCTTCCGCCTCGGCATCCATGTTCTCGTCGAGCACCGGCAGCAGCGCCATCTCTTCTTTCTGGGCGTGCGGCACCAGACGGGCGACAAGATCCTGGCCGAGGCCGCGGAATTCTTCCCAGCGCGCCGCATCGAAGCCTTGCGCGCGCACGTCGCCGACGAGTTCAACCAGCGCGCCGGCGATCGGCCTGATGATCTCGTGCTCCTCGCCGAGATGGGTCGCCAGCGTCTCCTCCCCGACTTCGTTGAGATAGGCGAACAGCTCCGCCTCTTCGAAGTCGAAATGGTGGTTGAGCTCGTGCGTCAGACCCACCGCCATGTCGCCCAGCAGCTTGGCCACCGCCGGGTCCTTGGCGTCGGGCACGCTGTCCTTGCGATAGCGGGCGATGACGAGCTCGAGCCGCTCCATCAATGCGATGGTGGTCATATGCTCGTCATGCAAGGTCTGGCTGATGCGGTTGGTGAAATCCATGATCCGGTCAGCCGTGCAGCGATCGATATTTCGTCAGCAGCTCGTCCTGACTTTCCTCCCAGTCGGGATTCGGCACGATGCAGTCGGCCGGGCAGACCAGCTTGCACTGCGGCTCGTCCTCGGCGCCGACGCATTCGGTGCACTTCATCGGATCGATGACGTAGATCGGATTGCCGGCGGTGATCGCCTGGTTGGGGCAGACTGGCTCGCAGGCGTCGCACGCCGTGCAGGCCTCGTTGATCAACAGTGCCATAGTTACCTCTCCTTTCTCACGCGACCTTCGGCAAATTGCCGAGCGCGGCCAGCTTGTCGAAGCGATAGGCGCCCCACAGCGCGGCGCCGATGGCGCCGGCATAGATCGAATCTTCGTGGCTGCGCACCTCGGTCTTCATGTCCTTGATGGAGCCGATGTCCTCCTTGATCGCCTCGATCAGGCCCTTGTCGAGCGCCAGCCCGCCGGTGGCCATGACCACACCCTGCTTGGCGCCGATGGACTTCAGCAGCTTGGACAAGCGGTTCGCCATCGACAGATGGATGCCCTTGAGGATGTTGGGCGCCGTGATCCCGCGCGACACCATGTTGATCACGTCGGTCTCGGCCAGCACCGCGCAGATGCTCGACACCACCTCCGGTTCGTCGGCCTGTTGCGACAGCGTGCCGATCTCCTCTTGCGCGATGCCGAGGTAGCGGGCGATGTTCTCCAGGAACTGCCCCGAGCCGGAAGCGCATTGGCTGGTCATCTTGTAGCTGAGGACCTTGCCGCGCTCATCGATGCTGATGGCGCGGCCATGCAGGGCGCCGACATCGAGCACCGAGCGCGTTTCCGGATCGAGATAGATGCCGCCGCGCGCATGCGTGGTCATCGAGTAGAAGTGCCCGGTATGAAATGGCACGGTTTCCGCCTCGCCGGTGGTCGCCACATAATCGATCTCGTTTTCCTTGAGACCGGCATCCTCCAGCACATGGTCGAAAGCGACACGGGCGAGCTCCATGGGGTCACGCTGGCGGATGCGCAGCAGCGAGCGCGACAGCCAGATTTCCTTGCCGTCCTCGACCCTGAAGATCGCGGCCTTGACGGCGCCGGTGCCGACATCGATGCCTGCGGCTATGGTCATGCTTCGCTCCCATGCGTCTCGCCGTTGTGGGCGCGACGGGCAAATTCCGCGGCCCCGAGCGCCCCGGTATAGATCGACTCCGGATTGATGTTGATTGTGACGTCGCCGTAGTTCTCCTTGATCAGCTTGCGCAGTTCGCGCACGGCCGCCTCGTTCTTGGCGACGCCGCCGGTGAAGGTGAACTCGTCGGTGACCCCGCCTGAGCGGGATATGATCGAGATTGCGCGCAGGATGATGGCGCGGTGCAGGCCGGCCAGGATGTCCTCGCGCTTCTCGCCGAGCGAAAGCCGGTCGCGCAATTCGGCGCCGGCGAACACCGTGCAGGTCGAATTGATGCGCGCCGGCTTGTCGGATTTCATCGCCAGCGGGCCCAGTTCGTGCAAGCCCATGTTCATCTCGTCGGCGATGTAGCCGAGGTAGCGGCCGCAGCCGGCTGCGCAGCGGTCGTTCATCTGGAAGTTCTCGACGATGCCATTGGGATCGACCTGGATGCCTTTGGTGTCCTGGCCGCCGATGTCGAGCACGGTGCGCGTCTTGGGATACATCATGTGCGCGCCGAGACCGTGGCAGAGGATCTCCGAGCGGATGTGCTCCTTGGAGAACGGCAGGGTGACGCGGCCGTAGCCGGTGCCGACCAGGTAGGTCTCGGTGAGGTCGATCGCCAGCGTGTCCTCGATGGTCTTTTGCACGACCGCCGCCGACGATTTGATCGACGGCTCGGTCTTCAGAACGCGCGCCAGGGCGCGACGGAACTTGTCGCTGAGCTGGCCTTCCGGCGGCCGGTTCTCAACCTCGATAATCGACTTATCGTAGAGGTTGATCAGCAAATCGTAGGGCAGCGTCGCGGCGCGCGCCACCTCCTCGGCGTGGATGTGATAGCGCGAACCGGCAATGTCGCGGAAGAAGTCGGACTTGCGCTTGGCTTCGGGGGCGTAAAGCTCGGGCGCCTCCGCGCGCAGCCGCACGAAGATCTCGGCGACGGCATCCTTGATCCCGGATTCCTTGCCGCTGAAACGGTCGCCCTGGATGTAGCCGAGGCAGGTCTTTTCGAGATCGCCAAGCTGGTCGACGAACTGTTCCAGGCGGAAGGCGCGTTCGAGCGCGCCCAGGAAATCGTCAAGCTGCGTATTGAGCTTGCCGGTGCCGGTCAATGCGCGCCGGAACAAAGTGAACTGGCCGTCCACCTTGGCTTCCTGGCCGGCGACACGCGCGGCGGTCGAGTAGTTCGAACGCGAATTGGTGATGCCGCGGCCGATGACATTGCTGTTCTCGTCGAGGAGAACAGCCTTGGTCGTCGTGGAGCCAAGATCGATGCCGACGAAGGTTTTCATGACTGTCCTCTCAAGCCGCCGCGCTCGCGCCGGCGCGTTTCTGCTCGACCATCTGGAAATAGCTTTCCAGGCGGTTCTTGATGTTGGCGGCGGAGAAGTAGCGCGGATCGACAAGGTCGGATTCCACGAACGCCGCCGGCTTGCCGGTGCGTTTCTCCACCTCGCGCATGATGAGCAGTTGGCCGGCCGAGAAGCTGTTGCAGCTCTTGATCGAATTGATCAGCAGGCCGTCGGCCTCGTACTCGTTGACATAGTTGGCCAACATGTCGATGCGCTGCGGCAGGTTGCGGTTGGTGTAAACGCCGAGGCAGTACTCCGCCAAGGTCTCCAGCGGGTTGTCGGGATCGTGGCGGAAGCCGAGGTCGTAGACGCCGCCCACCTTGGTGTAGCTCGAGGCCACGACCACCGCGCCTTCCTCGTAGAACATCTTCCAGAACTGGCGGAAATTGGTGTAGTTGGGCGGGCCTTCGACCACCAGACGATATTTCTCCTTGCCCATGTCGCCATCGGGCGTGACGGGGCCCTTGCCCTGCGCCACCCGCTCCTCGACCTCGGCGCGCAGCGAGCGGTAGTAGTCGACCGCATCGTCGGTGCCACGGAAGGCGCCGAAGATCGGACCAATGTAATAGATGCCGCCGAAATAGGCGTCGATCGGCGACGGCTTGTTCTTGGCGCTTTGCAGCACCTTGACCAGGTCGTCCTCGGCCTTGACCGACCTCTTGAGATTTTCGCGCAGACGGTCGATGTCGAACTTGACACCGGAGACGCGCTCAAGCTTGGGGATCACCTCCTCCTTGAGCTGCTTGACCATGTACTCGACCATGTTCTTGGTGATCTTGCCGTCGCCCATATAGGGCGTGTGCAACATGATCGTCTCGCACTTGTATTGCTCGCGCAGCAGCTCGAACCATTTCATGAAGGTGAAGCAGCCGGTATAGGACAACAGCAGCACGTCCGGATCGGGCATCCGCTTGCCGTTGGGTCCGATATTGCCTTTCGCCATCATGCCGATGTCCGACTTCACATAGGTGCAGACGTCCTCGGAATGGCCGATCTTCTCGGCCTCCAGCACATAGGCGCCGGACTGGCGGCGCAATCCGCTCTGGATGGCGTTGACCTCCGGCAAATTGTTCAGGAGGTCGAAGCACATGATCAGTTCGTTGAGATTACCGGGCACGAAGGTGTTGCACACCTTGGCGCCGGTCTCGCCCGCGCTGGTCAGCCGGTCGAAGTGCGCGGCCATCATTTCTTTCTGCTTCACCATCGAATCGTCCTTGAGGACGGCTTTCGCTGGCGCTCCCTTAGGCGTGGTAATGACGGTCATGCTCCGCTCCACAGCTTGATTAAATCGGCAAAGGTTCCCGCTTGCTCGCGGATCGGCTGCATCTGTCCCGAGTTCTCCGCGTATTTGAACGCGATGTAGGGGATGTCCGCATCCTTGAGCACGTGTTGCAGCATCGGGCGATCGAGCAGCGCCGGGTCGCAGAAGCTCGGGCAGGCGAAGATCACGCCCTCGGCTTGCGTGCGCTTGACCGCGCGCACCAGGTGCTGGCCTTTCTCGGCGAGGTTCGGCTCGTATTTCGCCGCCGTCGATTCGGAGTGATGCAGGAAGGAGAGCGCCAGGTTCTCCAGCGGATCGCCTTCGATCGGCACGTCGGCGGTGAGCCAGCGCGTCACCAACAACAGGTCGTCGTCGACCACGTAGCAGCCGGCAAGCTCCAGCGACTTGATCAGGTTGAGCGGCGGCTGCTCGCAGAACACGCCGGTGACCACCACGCGGCAATTGTCGCGGCGCGGGCGCTCCTCGGCCTTGACCGCCGCCAGATAGTCGCGCAGCAGCGCACTGTGCTCCTCGACCGGCAGCACCAGCCCGGCGCGCATCATCAGGTAGATTTCCGCCGCCGGCGTCTGCCACGGCTGCTCGGCGCGGAAGGTATAGAGCTCGCGCACCAGCCGGCGATTCTCGTTATAGGCGACGATCGAGGCGCGCAGCTCGTCGTCGGTGACCGGCTTGCCGCGCAGCTTGGCGAGATCCTCAAGCAACTCGCGCAATTCCTGCACATAGTAGTTGCCGCCGACGTCGTTGCGATAGTTCTGCGGCACGTCGAAATAGCGTGCATAGACGTGCGGGAACATCATCTTCCACATGCCGGACAGATTGCGGATCACGTCGCAGATCGACGGGAACAGCATGCCATCCACGAAATCGAGCCGGCCGGAAACGCCGAGCTCGATGGTCGAGCGCGGGATGCGGCAGATATAGCTCTGGTAATAGGCGTCGCCGTGGATGACCTCGAGCTGGTCGCCGCCGCCGACCACGCCGAGCGGCAGCATGCCGGCGGCATGGATCAGTTCGCGCGGCACGTAGATCGGAAGATAGCCGACAACCTTGCGGCCGGGTTCAGCCGATTTCCACTCACGCGCGGTGGTGAAAGACAGGTCGTCGAACAGGGCCTGGGCCCGCTCGACGAGAGCGGCCACGCCGGCCCCGCTCGAACCGTTCGATCCGTTTACCGATGTTGCCATTGCGCCGTCCTCTTTCCGAGAAACGCCTCGAGGCCTTCCACGGCATCGTGCGATTTCATCAGCTCGTCGAGATAAAGCCGCTCAACCTGCTCGATCTTCGCCCGCACGCGGGCGGCGAAATCGAGCCGCGCGGCCTTGACCGCATAGCGCAACGAGCTTGCGCTTTTCGGCTTCAGGTGCTCGTTGAAGTACAAAAGCGCCGCCGCTTCCGGATCGGCCGCGACATGGGCAAGCCCCATCGCCGCCGCATCACCACCGGAGATACTGCGCCCGGACAACAACAGGTCGATCGCGCGCGCCGGGCCGATTAGCTCAGGCAGCAGGCAGGAGGCCGCCGGCGCGAACACGCCGATCTTCATCTCCGGCTGGCCGAGGTTGGCGTCGGGCGCGGCAAAGATCATGTGGCCGGCGAGCGCCAGCTCGAGGCCGCCGCCGAGGCACTGGCCGCGCACGGCCATCAAGACCGGCACCGGCGATTCGACGAGCTGCAAGATCAGCTCATGCAACGTGCGCAGCATGGCCGCGCATTGGCCGGGCAGATGCTCCTCGACACTGGCGCCGAAGGAAAAATGCGGGCCCTCCGCGTCGATGAGCACGGCGCCGAGATCGTCCTTGCCGAGATGTTCGCTCAGCGCATCATGCAGCGCGGCGATCATGGCCGCGTCGACGATGTTCGCTTTCGGCCGGCTGAGGCGCAGGCGCAACAGACGCCCTTCCGCTTCGAACCAGACTTTGAGCGGCGAGGTCATGATTTGCGCGCCCGCGGCTGGATGCTTTCGGTGAGTTCGTCCGACCACGGCGTGTTGGCGGCGAGCGCGCGGCGCAGCGCGACGAAGTCGGCCTCGCGGCCGGTCTCCTTGGTGCCCTCGTTGAAGGCGCGGAAGCCGGCGCGCGCTTCGGTCATCATGTTGAGGCCGAGCCAGTCGCGCGAGTTTTCCTTGTTGCGGTTCCAGGTATCGAGCTTGGGCTTGCGCAGCTCGAACACCGTCTTCGAGGTGCAGTCGGGGAAGGTGTAGAGCAGCTTCGAACACAGGCTCTCGACCTTCTCGTCGAGCAACGAGAGATCGACGGTGCCGCTCTTGAGCAAGGCCTGGCCGGCCTTCAGCGCCTCGCCGGTCTTCGCTTTACCCAGCGCCGGACGGCCGTACTCGTCGACGACGCGGGTCGTCTCGACCAGCGGGTTGGCCACGAACTTGCCGTCGACCTTCAGCGCTGGAACGATGTCGGTGAGCATGCCCATGGCGAGAGCTTCATGGGCGGAAAACGGCTCGCACAGCACGCAGGCGATCATGGCGCGCTCGGCGCCGATCACCACGGGCAGGAAGTCGGTGGCGCCGCCGATCGGCGCGGAGCCGTGCTTGGGGCCGGCCTGGCCGAAGCGGGCGAGATCCTGCGCCACCGAGAAGTCGCAGGCCATGCCGATTTCCTGGCCGCCGCCGATGCGCATGCCGTTGACGCGGCAGATCACCGGCTTGTCGCAGCCGAGAATGGCCGAGACCATGTCGTTGAACAGCCGCATATAACCGCGGTATTCCTGCGGATTGCCGGCGTAATATTCGGCGTATTCCTTGGTGTTGCCGCCGGTGCAGAAGGCCTTGTCGCCGGCGCCGGTGAAGACGACGGCGACCACGTCGCGCGCCACGCTCGCCTCGCGGAAGGCGAGGATCACGCTCTTCACCATGTCGGTGGTGTAGGAATTGAATTGGCCCGGATTATCGAGCGTGATCCAGGCGTTGTAGAGGCCGGCGACCGGCTTGCCGTCCTCGCCTTTGACCGGGCGCTTTTCGTAACGCACGCCCTTGTTGACGGCCCAGACCTGCTGCGCGACCAGCGAGTGATCCTTCGCCTCGTGTCCGTTGGCGGCAAGTTTCGTGGCGGCTTCCATAATTCGCTCCTCAGTAATTGGGGACCAGCACGACGCGGCGCTTGACGGCGCCGTGATGGACCGCCTCGAACACCTGGTTGATGTCGCTGAGCGGATGCTTCTCGACGAAGGGCGCGACCTTGATGCGGCCGTTGAGCACGAGGTCGAGCGCTTCCGGATAAAGCTCGGGCGGGCAGCCCCAGTTGCCGAGCGCACGCGCGTGGAAAGCCATGAGGTTGGACAGCCGCACCTCGACCTTGTCCATGGTGAAGCCGACGACGCAGAGCGTGCCGCCGTGCGTGAGCAGGCTCCAGGCGGTCTCCTGCCCGACCTTGGTGCCGGAGCATTCGAAGATGATCCACTCGCGCTGACGCAGGCCGTGCTCCTTGCAGAATTCCTGGATCGCCTTCTTGAGGTCGCGGGGGGTAAGCTCCTTGGCATTGAGCGCGAGCGCGGCGCCGCCCTGCTGGCGCATGGCGGCGAGCTTGTCTTCCTTGACGTCGATGACGATGGTGGTGCCGCCCATGGCGGTCGCGATCTGCGCGCAATAGCCGCCGACGCCGCCGATGCCGTTGACGATGCAGACGTCGCCCTTGGTGACGCCGGCCTGCACCACGGCCTGGTAGGGCGTGGTCACCGCGTCGGCGATCACCGAGAGATCGGCGAGGTCGATGCCGGCCGCCGCGAGCTTGTGCTCGTCGACGACGCAGAGGCCGCGCGCCGGCACGATGATGTGGGTGGCAAAGCCGCCCTGGATGTCGTTGCCCGGCATTTTCTGATTCGGGCAGATGGTGCCCTTGCCGCGCTGGCAGGCATCGCAGCGCCCACAGGGGATGACCGCCGGGATGATCACCGCGCGGTCGGTAAACCAAAGCTCGTCGCTGCCGGCCTCCACCACATGGCCGCTGATCTCGTGGCCGAGGCAGAGCGGCAACGGATGATTGGTGCGCACGCCGTCGTAGTAATAACCCAGATCGGTATGGCAGACGCCGCAACCGGCGATTTCCACCAGCACCTCGTCGGGGCCGGGATGGCCGATGTCGAATTCCATCGGCACCAGGGGCTCGCCCGTTCCCGTCATCATCCAGCGAACCGGCTTGGCGTTCATGTTGGCCCTCCCCTTGCGCCGGCCGCATGCGGAGCAAATGCGCGGCCGGCGACCCTGATCTTTCGGGGCTCGGGCAGGTGATCGCCTTGACCAAGATCAAGGAAACCGAAAAAAACGTATTCTAGTACTTAAATGCATATATAGCCGCGGGCCCCCATAAAATGGGCCCTGATCAAGGGTTTCTCGCCCATGGACGCTTCGCCCAGCATCTCAATCGCCATCATCGGCTCAGGGGGCGCCGGCGCCCTCACCACCGGCAATTTCCTGCTCGAGGCGGCAGGCTCCGCCGGCTGGCACGGCCTGTCGACCCGCACGCTCGGACCCCAGATCCGCGGCGGCGAGGCGGCGGCGCTGTTGCGGCTCGCCGACCACCCGGTCGAGTGCATGACCGACACCTACGACCTGATCATCGGCATCGACTGGCTCAACGCGCATCGCTTCGGCGCCGAAATCAAGGGCGGGCCGCAGACGTTGGTGATCAGCGATCCGGGCAGCGGCGAGCCGCCGCCCGGCTTCGCCGCCGCCGGCGCGCGCACGGTGGAAGTCCCGCTCAAAGAGCTGGCCAAGAGCATTCCCGACGGCCGCCCCAACATGATCGCGCTCGGCATCGCCGCCCGGCTGCTCGGCTTCACCGTCGAGCAGATGGTGGTGCCGGTGGAAAAGAACCTGTCGGAAAAAGGCGCCGCAGCGGTCGAAGCGAGCCGGCACGGCATCAAGACCGGCTATGAGGCCGCCGCCGGCCTCAAGCTCGGCAAGACGCTCGCCAAACCCGCGCCCTCGACGGCGAAACGTTGGCTGCTCTCCGGTAACGAAGCGACCGGACTCGGCGCCATTCGCGGCGGTGTGCGCTTTGCCGCCGCCTACCCGATCACGCCGGCGACCGAAGTGCTGGAGTGGCTGGCGCCGGCGCTCACCAAGGTCGGCGGCGCGCTGCTGCAGGCGGAGGACGAGCTCGCCGCCATCAACATGATCATCGGCGCGAGCTATGGCGGCACGCCGTCGCTGACCGCGACCTCCGGCCCCGGCCTGTCGCTGATGATCGAAGCGCTGGGGCTCGCCACCTCCGCCGAAATCCCGGTCGTCGTCGTCGACGTCATGCGCGGCGGTCCCTCGACCGGCATCCCCACCAAGTCCGAGCAGGGTGACCTCAACCTCGCGGTCTATGGACTGCACGGCGATGCGCCGCATCTGGTATTGGCGCCGCAATCGGTGACCGATTGCCTGTTCACCACGCAATGGACGACCTATCTCGCCGAAACGCTACAGGCGCCGGCGATCGTGCTGTCCGACCAGTTCATCGGCCAGGCGCGCGCAGCGGTCGAGCGGCCGGCCGACGTCGCCTTCATCGGCCAGCGCAGCCTCGCCGGCGAGATCAGCAGCCCCTACAAGCGCTATGCGCTGGCGGCAAACGGCGTCTCACCGATGGCGGTGCCCGGCATGCGCGGCGGCCAATATACCGCCGACGGCTTGACCCATACCGAGCGCGGCACCCCCACCAGTGGCGCCGACGACCACCGCGCCCAGCTCGACAAGCGGCGCGACAAGCTCGAGGGGTTCAACTACGGCGACCACTGGGCGACGGTGGAAGGCGACGGCGAAACCGCCGTGCTCACCTGGGGCTCGCTCACCGGCGCCGCGCGCGAAGCGATCGCCGGCGACAAGCACACCCGCCTGGTGGCGCCGCGCCTATTGTTGCCGGTGCAGCCCGAGCGGCTCGCCGCGGCGCTCAATGGCGTCAAGCGCATCCTCGTCGTCGAACAGACGCACGGCGGCCAGTTCCACCGCTACCTGCGCGCCCATTACGACCTGCCGGCACCGGTGAACGTCTTCAACCGGCCGGGACCGCTGCCGATCACGGCGAGCGAAATCCGCACCGCGCTCAATGAGTGGAGATGAGCATGTCAACCGCTGAAAAGCGCGCCGTCTACAAGCAGGCCGACTACAAGTCCGACGTGACGCCGATCTGGTGTCCCGGCTGCGGCGACTATCACGTGCTGCTGTCGTTCACCCGCGCCTTCGCCAAGCTCGGCCTGGTGCCGGAAGAAACCGTGGTCGTCTCCGGCATCGGCTGCTCCTCGCGCATCCCCGCCTACACCAATTGCTACGGTTTCCACGGCGTGCACGGCCGCTCCTTGGCGCTCGCCGCGGGCCTGAAAGTCACCCGCCCCGACCTCACGGTCGTGGTGGCGAGCGGCGACGGCGACGGCTACTCGATCGGCGGCAACCATTTCCTGCACGCCTGCCGGCGCAACGTCGACATGACCTACGTCGTGATGGACAACCACATCTACGGCATGACCAAGGGCCAGCCCTCGCCCACCACCGAGCCCGAATTCGACACCGCGCTGTCGCCCGGCGGCACGCGCGTGCGGCCGTTCCATCCGCTGGTCGTCGCGCTCGCCTCCGGCGCCAACTTCATCGCCCGCTGCTTCTCGGGCAATCCGAACGAGACCGCCGACGTGCTGGCGGAAGCGATCCGCCACCCCGGCTTCTCCTTCATCGAGATTTTGAGCCCCTGCGTCACCTTCCGCCCCGACGAGAAAGCCTGGAAGCAACAGGTGCATCCGGCGCCGGTCGCCGCCACCAGCGATCAGGGCAAGGCGGCACGCCGGCTGATGACAGACGACGGCTTTAATATCGGCATTCTCTATCGCGGCGATCGCAAGCCCTACGAACCGGCTGCCGGCGCCAACAACCTCGATCTCGCCGAACTTGAGAAGGATTTCGAACAATGAGCAAGCAACCGGCTGCGCCCAAAGTTTCGAACCTCAACGATCTCCTGGCGGTCGCCTATCAGATCGAGATCGACGCGGTCGATCGCTACAAGCTTCTCGCCGGCCAGATGGATACCTGCAACAATCCGGAGCTCGCCAAGATCTTCCGCGATCTCGCCCGCGCCGAAGGCATTCACGGCGAGGAAATCCGCCGCATGGCCGGCGATTTCGACGTCGCCGCGCATGCCCGCGAGGTGTCGACATTCGCCGGCGAAAGCCCGGAAGAGGCCAGTCTCAGCGAGGCGCATTATCTGATGACGCCTTGGCACGCGCTGCAGATGTCGCTTGCCGGCGAAGAGCGCGCGCTTGCCTATTTCACCTCGATCGTGGAGACGGCGAAGGACGAGAAGGTGAAGACGCTCGCCGCCGAGCTGGTCGAAGAGGAAGCCGAGCACGTGCAGCTCGTGCACCGCCTGCTGCGCCGTTATCCCAAGCCGGACGAGAACTGGGCGGACGATCTCGATCCGCCGCAGGCGTTGGAATAGAGATTCGTCGTTTGTCATTCCGGGGCGCGCACGATGTGCGCGAACGCGGAATCCAGAGCCACAACCGATGCTTTGCCGGGTGCCCTGGATTCCGGGCCCGTTCGCTATCGCTCGCGTCCCGGAATGACCGTCTCAGCTACCGCTCCGACCTTTCCCCTCAGGGTGAGGAGCGCGACGAAGTCGCGCGTCTTGAAGCATGAGGTCTCGAACTTGATGACCGGACTTGATGACCGGACTTGAGGACTGGGCTTGGCGCCATCCTTCGAGACGCCCGCCTTCGGCGGGCTCCTCAGATGAGGGCCGAAGCAAACGGCGCGCGCGAAGCAGACACGCGTCATCGCCCGTGTTCTTTGAACGGCCCCGGGTAAGCCGCATTCCCATTTTCCTTTTCCGCCGCCCCCGAAAGTACCGAGGGCGCGCGGGACGCCAAGGGTCCAGGCGCACACAAGTTTACGCCCTGTGCGCAAACAAGGTGCTCGGACCCACGGACCTCGACGCCTCGCGACATCGAGGCGTGTCGAAATCCGAATAACCGCAAGTCCGCCGTACCCAAGGCGTCCCGCGCGCGGTGTTTGGAGGTTTGCTCCGCAGCGCCCCCGGTGGACCGTCCATTTCAGGCTTCCTGCCTTTCGGCGAGGGCGCCTATCCACCGCTCTCGGCCCAAACGGTGCCCAGCACTTCTGACCGTGCCGGCTGCCGCCGTCAGTGGGGCCACGCGACGCGCGGCTGGCGCGCCGGGACGCTTGCGGCTTGGACCGCCGGGCCGCCCCGCCGCATCTCCAGCGAAAGCGTCATTCCCCGGCCACCGCTGCCCGCCCCGTATCTGAAGATGCTGATCAGACACCCCTCGGTCGCGAGGGCGGGATAACTGCCTATAGTCCTAACTATGGATTATTGTCAAGATCAACTAGGAAATATTTCAGCCTGGCGCCCCGCAGGGAACGCAGCGGAATGCGGGGAACGGCGTCTTTATGGTAGCCCCGGATTTCGCTCCGCTCATCCGGGCTACGCGCTGCTACACGCTGCGCTCCGGCCGTACTCCAGGGACTTACGCGGCCGTAGCCTGGATGAGCGAAGCGAAATCCAGGACCGACCGCGCCTCACGACAAGAACCCCGGCTTCCGCTCCGCTCCAGCCGGGCTACACGCTGCGCGCGCCGGCCGGGCTACACGCTGCGCGCGCCAGCCGGGCTACACGCTGCGCGCCGGCCGCGCCCCTTGCCAAAACGCCCGGAACCCTCTATATGCGTTTATGCGCATAGGCGAATAAATAGGCTAACCCCGTGGATTCGATTGCACTTCTCGGCGCGCTGGCGGAGCCAACCCGGCTCGAAGCGCTGCGGCTGGTGTGGGACGGACGCGAGCACTGCGTCTGCGAATTGATGAGCGCGCTCGGCGCCAGCCAGTCGCGCATGTCGCGACACATGGCGGCGCTGAAGGTCGCCGGCCTCGTCACCGACCGGCGCGACGCGCAATGGGTGCGCTACACGCGCGCGGCCGATCTGCCGCCGGAGGTCGTCGCCCTGGTCGACGCCGCATTGGCGCTGCCGCCCGTCCAGGAAAGGCGCGCCGCATGACCATCGAAACGCTCAGCCAAGGCGCCCAACAGCGCGCGCCCTCCTCCGCCCGATGGATCGCGGCGACGCTCGCCGGCCTCGCCCTCTGGGTGCTGCTCTACAGCCAGTTGCCCGCCTTCTCCGACTGGATCACCGGCCTGCTGCCGGTTGCGCCCGCAAGCCCGCTCGGCTCGGCAATCGCCTTCTTCGCCTATGACATGCCCAAGGTGCTGATGCTGCTCACGCTGGTGGTGTTCGGCATGGGCGTGGTGCGCAGCTACTTTTCGCCGGAGAAGACGCGCGCCCTGCTCGCCGGCAAACGCGAGGGCCTCGGCAATGTGTTCGCCGCCGGGCTCGGCGTGCTCACGCCCTTCTGCTCCTGCTCGGCGGTGCCGCTGTTCATCGGCTTCGTCAGCGCCGGCGTGCCGCTCGGCGTCACCTTCTCCTTCCTCATCGCCGCGCCGATGGTCAACGAAGTGGCGCTCGGTCTCCTGTTCGGCCTGGTCGGCTGGAAGGTCGCGCTGGTCTATCTCGGCTTCGGTCTCGGCGTCGCCATCGTCTCCGGCTGGGTGATCGGGCGGTTGAAGCTCGAACACTGGCTGGAAGACTGGGTGCGCAACCTGCGCACCACCGCGACCGAACTGCCGAGTCAGACACTCACCGCGACCGACCGCATCAAGGCCGGCATCGAGGCCGTGCAGGAGATCGTCGGCAAGGTCTGGCTCTGGATCATCGTCGGCATCGCCGTCGGCGCCTTCATCCACGGCTATGTGCCGGCGGCCCTCCTCGCCGAGCTGATGGGCCGTGGCGCCTGGTGGTCGGTGCCGGCCGCGGTGCTCGTCGGCATTCCGATGTATTCCAACGCCGCCGGTATCATTCCGGTGGTCGAGGCGCTCATCGCCAAGGGCGCCGCGCTCGGCACCGTGCTCGCCTTCATGATGTCGGTGATCGCGCTGTCCCTGCCCGAGATGATCATCCTGCGCAAGGTTCTGACCGTGCGGCTGATCGCGGTGTTCATCGGCGTGGTGGCGACCGGCATCCTCGCCGTCGGCTTCCTGTTCAACGCGCTGTTTTAAGAGATGGTTCGTTGGCGTCGAAGCACATTCCGTTCATTCCCGCGCAAGCGGGAATCCAGGATCACGATCTCAACGCCAACGATTTGGCCCTGGGTCCCCGCTTTCGCGGGGACGAGCGGGTTAAAAAAAAGCGCTCTGAAAACAGAGAGGTTCTTATGAAAGACATCAAAGTGCTCGGTCCCGGCTGCAAGCGCTGCGTGGCGACCGCCGACATGGTGCAGGCGGAGGCCGACAAGCTCGGCGTGCCGGTTCAGATCGAGAAGGTGACCGACTATGCAGCGATCGCCGGCTATGGCATCGCGGCGACGCCCGGTATCGTCATCGACGGCAAGGTCGTGCACGCCGGCGGACTGCCGAAGGCGGACGACCTGGCACGGTGGCTGGCGGCCTAAGCTGCAGGGCACGGCGTTGAAGGCGTAGTCGCCTGGATGGAGCCCTCGGGTCGCGCGATGCGCGCCCGAGGGCTCCAGCCGGGCTACACTCTACGAACCCCACCCGGCGCACTTTCGCGCGCCATCCTCCCCCGCAAGCGGGGGAGGATGAGAATGCGGCTCAATTCTTCTTTTGTCTTTGATCCTTCACCCGCACCGCCTTGCCCTGCGAGCGCGGGACTTCGCCGACCGCCTTGAGCACCACGGTGCAGGTGACGCCGATCATCGACTTGATGTGGTGCACCACCTCGTTGGCCTTGCGCTTGGCATCGCCCGTATAGTCGGGCGCCAATTCCACCTCGACGGTCATGGCGTCGAGCGCGCCCTCGCGCGTGAGGACGATCTGGTAGTGAGGTGAGATGCCGGGGAAGCCGACCAGCACCGCCTCCACCTGCGACGGATAGACGTTGACGCCGCGGATGATCATCATGTCGTCGTTTCTGCCGGTCACCCGCATGATGCGCACATGCGTGCGCCCGCAGGCACAGGGCTCGGCGTTGAGCCGCGTGATGTCGCGCGTGCGGTAGCGGATCATCGGCAGCGCCTGCTTGGTCAGCGTGGTGATGACCAATTCACCCGCCTCGCCCGGCGCGACCGGCTGCTGCGTCTCCGGATCGATGGTCTCGAACAGGAAATGGTCTTCCCAGCCGTGCAGCCCCGACTGCGCGCTGGCGCATTCGCAGGCGACGCCGGGCCCGAGAATTTCCGACAGGCCGTAGACGTCGATCGCCTTGAGGCCGAGCCGCGCCTCGAGGTCGGCGCGCATGGCGTCGCTCCACGGCTCGGCGCCGAACAGCCCGACCTTGAGCGAGGACTTGGCGAGATCGACGCCCATCTGCTGCGCCACCTCGGCGATGTTCAGCGCATAGGACGGCGTGGCGCAGAGCACGTCGGCATTGAAGTCGTTGATCAGCGTCACCTGGCGCTCGGTGCCGCCGCCGGAGATCGGCACCACGGTGCAGCCGAGCCGCTCGGCGCCGTAATGGGCGCCGAGGCCGCCGGTGAACAAGCCGTAGCCATAGGCGTTGTGCACGATCTGCCCGGGGAGCGCACCGGCGCAGGCAAAGCAGCGCGCCATCAGGTCGGACCAGGTGTCGAGATCGTCCTGGGTATAGCCAACCACGGTCGGCTTGCCGGTGGTGCCGGAAGACGCGTGCACGCGCAGCAACTGCTCGCGCGGCACCGCGAACATTCCGAACGGATAGTTGTCGCGCAGGTCGTTCTTCAGCGTGAAGGGAAAGCGCGTGATGTCGGCGAGCGACTTGACATCGGACGGCTTGACCTTCGCCGCATCGAATTTCTTGCGGTAGTGCGGCACGTGCTCATAGGCGCGCTCGAGCATCTGCTTCAGACGCGTCGTCTGCAAGGCGGTGAGCGCCTCGCGCGGCATGCATTCGACGTCCGGATCGAACATGAAGATGCTGCGATCTCGGCTGGCTGCTTGTGTGGGCATGGGATCCCCCCTTCGCTCTTATTGGTTTCAAATTATCGACCACCCTGGCTTCACCGCGCGGCCGGCCTTGCCGGCGCCGCGCACCGGCGTGTGGGTGAGCGCGAAGCCCTGATTGTAGCTCGCGCGCGTAACCAGCATGAACTTCATGGCTGCGCCGCTCGCCATGACGGCAAGGCCGGCGAGCGCCAGGAGTTGCGTTGCCGGCGGCAGCGCCAGGCCGGCGACGATCAGCGCCAGCGGCAGCGCCAGCCCGCCGAGCAGCAGCCAGAGCCGCATATTGTCCAACACCGTGAGCGAGCGCGTCGGCGCACCCTCGATGGTCAGCGCCGTCACATAGGAGCGCCAGACCCAGGCGCGCAGCAGCGCCAGCACGCCGACCGCGATGGCGACGATATGCGTGAGTGGCATGAGCGCCGGAAACTGCGCGACGGCGGCGAGGAACAGGCCGCCGCCTTCGGCGAAACCGGTCGTGAGCAGTAGCGGCACGATCCAAGTCGTGCGCCAGGCCGGGATGCCCTTCGCCGCCTGCATGATCATCGCCTGGCAGAACAGGAAGCCGAAGGCAAGCAACGCGGTGACGAGCGCCAGCGGCAGATTGGCAAACCACAGCGCCAGGGCACCGAGCGGGAACATGACCGCGGCGATCCAGGCCTCGCGCGTCATCCACGAGCGGCGCGGCTGGCGCAGCACATAGATCGAGCGCAGCGGCTTGCCGATCTTCATGAGCAGCGTGGCAAGGCCGAGCGCCATGATGGCCAACGCCAGCCAGCCGAGCGGCAGGATATGCGGGTGGCGCACCGCCGCGGCGGCGGTGAAAATGAAGAGGCCGCTGCCGATGCCGCCGCAGATGAAATTGGCCGAGGCCTTCCAGTCCCAGTGCTGCTGCAGCGCCGGCTCGACGCCGCGCGTGCGCAATTCGCCCGCGGTCCAGCCGGTGTCGGTGGACGCGGCCGCCTCCGGCGCGGGGTCGGCGGCCTTGCCGTAGAGATAATGAAAGCCCGGCTCGGTCGCGAGTTCCGCGTGCATGCGGAAGCTTTGTTGTTCGCGCAGCATGCGCGACACATTGCTCTCCGGGTCGTCGAGATCGCCGAAATGCAGCGCGTCGGCGATGCAGGCATTGACGCAGGCCGGCGTGGCGCGCGGATCGAGGCCGGGCGTCAGGCCGTTTTCCAGGCCGAAATCGATGCGGTCGGAGCAGAAGGTGCATTTCTGCGCCACGCCGACGCGTGAAAGATCGACGCGCTCGACCTCGTTTTGCATGGCCGCGCCATAGGCGTAATGCGGCTCGTGCGTGAGGAAGCGCGCCTGATAAGGACAGGCGATCTCGCAATAGGCGCAGCCGATGCAGATGTCGTAATCGATGGTGACGATGCCGTCGTCGCGCTGGCGCGTCGCCGTGGTCGGGCACACATGCATGCAGGGCGGATCGGCGCAGTGCTGGCAGCCGACCGGCACGAAGATGCGCGAGACGTTCGGATAGGTGCCGGCCTCGACGTCGAGCACCTTGCGCCACTGCACCGCCGGCGAGGTGGCATTGGCATGGCGGCAGGCCGCCGTGCAGGTCTGGCAGCCGACGCAGCGCTCCAGATCCGCCACCATGGCCCAGCGAGTCATGATGCGGCCTCCAGCCGCGTGATCTTGACCTTCACCAGATCGGCGGCGGAGCCGGTGGCGTCGGTCAACTCAAGCAGCATGGGCACCAGCGCATTCATGCTGGGGAAGTGGAAGTCCTTGGCGAACGGCGTCGCCCAGTGGTCGAACTGGCCGATGATCAGCAGCGTGTCGGGGCGGATTCCCTCGCACAGCATGACGCGGCCCTTGGTATCGTTGAGTGGTGAGCGCACCTCGACGAGATCGCCGTCGCCGATGCCGAGCTTCTCGGCGGCGGCATGGTTCATCACCACATTGCCGTGGCCGGCAACGTTGCTCGACACTTCGCGGATGATCTGGAGGCCGACATTGTTGCCCCAGGAATACTGCATGCTGCGCGAGGTGATGAGCCAGAACGGGTAATCGGCGATCTCCACCTTGAAGTGCTTGGCGAGCGCGTCCTCCCACAAGCCGCCGAGATCGCGCCAATGCGGCAGCGCCTCGTATTCGCCGAGCTGCTTGTCCCACCAATGGATGCCCTGCTCGTGCAGGCGGTGCGTCAGCTCCTTGCCGATGCGCAAGAGCCGCTCCTGATAGGGCTGCTCGAAGCGCAGCCCCTCCTCCTTGAGCTTGGGATAGAGGTACCACATCAGTTTGGAGTAGGGCTTGACGCGGAAGCCATGCTCACGGAACCAGTCAAGCCCGTGCGTCTCGGCGCCGTCGGTCATCTCGGCACTCGCCGCCCGGCAACTGGCGTCCCAGATCTCCTCGACGCTGTGCGGCTTCGTCACGTCGAGCGAGAAATCGTAGTTCTCGCCCTTGAGCTTGACCTCGTGCGAGCCGCGGTTGATCGCGCCGTTGTAGGCTTCCAAAAGGCCAGTGCGGCGCGCGAGCTCGGTGCAGATCCAGGTGAAGTCGCGCGCCTCGCCCTGCGGCGGGACCGCCGGGTCGCGCAGCGCGAAGCCCTGATGCTCCCAGAACTGCTCGATATATTTGGTGCCGCCGATGCGCATGAGCTGCAGACCTTCGAGGTCCGTGCAGTCGGGCAAGAGCACGTCGGCCATGTGATTGGTTTCGTCGTGCGTATAGGCGAAGCAGACGGTGAAGGGGAATTTCGCCACCGTCTCGCCCACCGCCTTGGTGTCCCAGAACGAGATCACCGGATTGGTACGATAGACGAGCCACACGTCGGGCGGCTCGGCATGTGGCAGATGTGCGAAATCCTCCTTCTGCATCATCCAGGCAAGATGCGTGGGCCCCAACGCCTGGCTCCACGGCGAATTGGCGACCAGCGGCACCAGGCTGCGGTGCGCGCTGCGCGCTGTCGGGCGCGACAGCCACTCCTCCTTGCTGGTCGGATTCATCGGATAATGCATGAAGCCGTCGAGCCCGGGCTTGACGCTCGCCCAGCGCGTATTGGCCGGGCGGTTAAGCCGCACCGTGGTGCCGAGCGTGCCGCCGGGGACTTCCAGCGCGCCGACCAGACAGGCGATGAGCGTGCGCGCCCAGCAGCATTCGTAGCCGCCCCAGCCGTTGTTCACCGTCTTGCCGAAGGCGACCGCGACCGGCCGATAGGGCAGCGTCATGCCTTCGATCTCGATCGTTTCGCCGATATGGGCGTGCGCGAGATATTCGTTGGCGATGCGGCGGATGGTGTCCGCCGAGACATCGCAGATCGGCGCGGCCCATTCCGGCGAATAGGGTGCGACATGGGCGACGAGGCGCGCGAAGGACGGGCTGGCGCCGACGGCCAAGTGCTCGATGATCTCCTGGTCGGGGCCGACCTCGATGCCGTCGACGGAGAACGTGCCTTCCAGCGCCGGGTCGATGCCGGGCGTGTCGTAAGGCACCGCACGCCCGCTGTTCAGATCGACGACCAGCGGCTTGCGCGTTTCCGGGTCGCGCAGAAAGAAGCCCGCGGGGCCCACCAGATAAGGCGAGGAGGTGCTCTCCTTGAGGAAGCGAATGTCGAGTTTATCGCGCGGATTTTCGTGCAGCAGCACGTGGATCATGGCGAAGAGGAAAGCGGCGTCGGTCTTCGGCTTGATCGGTACCCATTCCGCCGAGCAGGCGCCAGTCACCGACAGATGCGGTTCGATCTGCACGCGCTTCATGCCGCGCTTGCGCGCATCGGCGTGACGCTTGACGCCGCAGACGCCGCCCGAGGCTTCGACATTGGCGCCGAAGGAGACGACGTATTCGCACAGCGGCGTGTCCGGGCAGACGGTGAAGGCGCGGTGCCACAGTTCGCCGTAGAGATGTTCCGAATGCGTGCACTTGACGCCCTGGCCGGAGCCGAAGCTCAAATCCACCGGTCCCCAGGCGGCAAGAAAAGCGGGCAGCGTGCCCATATAGGCAGTAGGCGTGCCGCCGCCGCCAAAGCTCGCGGCAAGGCGCGGATAGCCGCTGTCGTCGAGCACGCCCTTGGCGCGCGCCGCTTTCATCTTGTCAGCGACGATATCGAGCGCCTCGTCCCAGGAAATGCGCACGAAGCCCGGATCCTCGTGGCGGCCCTTCTTCGGGTTGGTCCGCTTCATCGGATGCAGGACGCGATTGGGGTTATAGGCCTTCTGCACCAGGCCGAAGGCCTTGACACAGGCCTTGCCGCCGCCGGGATGAATCGCGGCAGCCTCGAAGTTCGGATTGATCTCGGTCGCGACGCCGTCTTCGATGCGGACCGTCAACAGATCCGGCCCTGCTACGCACTGATAGCAATAGGTCGAGACGGCACGCTCGCTGTGGGAACGCTTGGCTGGCATAGCGTCACCTTCATGCTGAGCAAACGGCACGCGACACGACGACGGACGTCGCGATGACGCGCCGCCGATCGTCGCAACCCGTTCGTGCCGTCTACCTCAGTCTTTCCCTCTGACAGGAAACGAGAGATATTTTGAAACCCATTTGCGCAAAGGCTAGCGCCCATCGCGGTCGAAGGCAATCGCGCGGCGCATGTTTGCAGCGCAACAGGTTTCAATCGGGCTGCGAACTATAATGCGGCCTCCTCGACAGGCGCGGTTGCGATCGAATAGCCGGCCGCAAGCGCATCCATGTTGAGGTCGAGAAATCCGCGCGGCGTCTGCGCACGCACGGCTTGTTCGAGGCGCTGGCGGTCGCAAAGGCCGCCGAGCGCGACCAGTGCACCGAGAGCGACGATATTGGTGACCCTTTCGCTGCCCAAGGCGAGCGCGGTGCGGCTGAGCGGCAGATGATAGAGACGGTAATCGCCAACCGGGAGTTCCGGGCAGAGCCGCGTGTCGGCGATCACCAGCGCACCGGGCTTGACGAGCGGCCAGGACGGCTTCACCGCCAGCCGGTCGAGCAGCACCAACTGGTCGAGCGCGGTGGCGATGGGGAAATCCACCGCGCCGTCGGAGACGACGAGATCGGCATTGCAATAGCCGCCGCGCGAGGTCGGCTCGTAGGTCTGCGACTGCGCCACGTGCTTGCCGTCGGCGGCGAGCGCCTGCGCCAGCATCTTGCCGCTGAGCACCAGGCCCTGCCCGCCGGTGCCGCCGAGACGGATTTCGCTGCGCGCGCTCATGAGGCGGCTCCCTTGCGCGCGGCAACCGCGCGCCGATAGGCGGCGCCATATTCCGGACGGTCGTTCTGCGCCAGGATGCCGGTCGGCATGGTGTTGACGCGGAACGGCGTGTCCACCGTGTCGCGATAGGCGTCGGGGCGGATCTGGCTCTTCTGCCGCATCACCATCTCGGGCGAGGAGCCCAGCTCGTTCTTGCGGCCGAAGATCTCGGTGCAGTCGGACAGCACCTCAATGAAGGCGAAGCCCGGATGTTCGAGCCCCGTTCTGATCAGCTCCTTGAGCTTGGGCACGTGATGCGTCACCTCGCGACCGACGAAGCCGGCGCCAGCTGCCATCGCCAGCGCGCAGGCATCGAAATGCGGCTCCTGATTGCCGAGCGGCGTGGTCGTGGTCAGCATCGACTCGGAAGTGGTCGGCGACACCTGGCCGCCGGTCATGCCGTAGACCTCGTTGTTGAGCATGAGGCAGGTGAGCTTGAGATTGCGCCGGCAGGCGTGGATCAGGTGATTGCCGCCGATCGCCAGGCAGTCGCCGTCGCCGGTGATGACGACTACATGCAGATCGGGCCGCGCCAGCGCCAGCCCGGTGGCATAGGCGAGCGGCCGGCCGTGGGTGACATGGAACGTATTGGCGTCGATATAGGCCGACAAGCGCCCGGCGCAGCCGATGCCGGAGACGACCGCGAGCTTGTCCTTGTCGATGGCAAGGTCATGGATCGCCCACAGCAAGGCGCGCAGCGCGATGCCGTGGCCGCAGCCGGGGCAGAGAAAATGCGGCATCATCTCCGGGCGGAGATAATCGCGGATCTCGAAATCGGCGGCTGTGTCGATATGCATCACGCCTCCTTCGCCAGCGCCGTCGCGCAGGCGACGATGTCGGCCGGCACGATCGCCTCGCCGCTGTAAAGCTCGAGGCCCTCGACCAGCGTGCCGCGCAGCACGCGCTCGACCTCGAGCCGAAGCTGGCCGGCATTCATCTCGGGCACCAGCACCGCGCGCGCGGTTGACGCGGCCTGACGCAATTGCTTCTCGGGGAACGGCCACAGCGTGATTGGCCGGAACAGGCCGACGCGCAGGCCCTGCGCCCGGCATTGCTCGACCGCGCGCAAGGCAGCGCGGGCGCTGATGCCGATGGCGACGATCACCACGTCGGCATCGTCGCAATGGAGCGCTTCATAGGAGTCGATGCGGTCGCGGTGCGGTTCGAGTTTGCCGAGCAGGCGCGACAGGTTGCGGGTGACCGCATCCGGGTTCTGCGTCGGGAACCCGCTTTCGCTGTGCGTCAGGCCCGTGGTGTGCACGCGATAGCCGTCGCCCGGCCGCGCCATGGCGGGAATGCCGTCGCCGTCGGCGCCATAGGGCTTGTAATCGGAACGCGGCCCGCTCGCCCATTTGCGCGTCGCGCGCTGCGCCGGGCGACTGTCGAGCGCCACCGTCTCGGACAACTGCGCCACCACCTGGTCATAGAGCAACACCACCGGCGAGCGGCAGAGCTCGGCCAGATCGAAGGCGCGGATGGTCTCGGTATAGATTTCCTCGACCGAGGCCGGCGCCAGCACGATGATCGGATAGTCGCCGTGGCTGCCCCAGCGCGCCTGCATCACGTCGGCCTGCGACGGCCGCGTCGGCATGCCCGTGGACGGGCCGCCGCGCATGACATTGACGACGACGCAGGGGATTTCCGCGCCGGCGGCATAGCCAAGATTTTCCTGCTTGAGCGAGAAGCCGGGACCGCTGGTCGCGGTCATCGCCTTGACGCCGCCCATGGAGGCGCCGATCACCGCCGCCATGGAGGCGATTTCGTCCTCCATCTGCACGAAGACGCCGTCGACCTCGGGCAGTTGCCGCGCCAGGCGCTCGGCGATCTCCGAGGACGGCGTGATCGGATAGCCGGCAAAGAAGCGGCAACCGGCGGCGACGGCGCCGAGCGCGCAGGCGTGGTTGCCGGACAGAAGCTTCATGGTTTTGGCGCCGGAGAGCGCGGGATCGACGGCGTTCATCGAGCCACCCTCCCCTCGCCGGCATGATCGAGATGCACGCGGATGGCGAAGTCCGGGCACAGCCATTCGCACAGTCGGCAGCCGGTGCATTTCTCTGGCGCCGCGAGCTCGGCGATGCGCTCCTCGTTCAGGCGCAGGCAACGCTCCGGACACATCTTCACGCAGATGTCGCAAGATTTGCACCAGCTCGGCTCGATCTCGAGCCGCACGCGATAGTCGGCTTCGGCGGGCGCGGGCGCGCGCGCCGCCGGCGCATCGACGACGGGCACCTGCTCGCGCGCCTCGTCGACCCAGTCGCGGCCGCGGTGGAACGCCTCCAGGTTCACCGGGATCGTCTTTTTCGGCACGAATTTGGCGACGGTCTCTTCCCAGTCGTCGACGGCGAAATCGAGCGCGGTGGACAGCGCGCCGAGCAAAATGACATTGGCGGCGCGCTCATTGCCGAGCTTTTCCGCCATCTCGGTGGCGTCGATGGCGTAGCCCTCGCCGACATGCGCGATCACCTCGGCCGGCGTCTCGCGCGAATAGCGCAAGGGCGCGCCGGGATGGCGGTTGAGGCAGGCAAAGGGCGGCACAATGCGCTTGGTGTCGCAGAAGAAGATGCCGCTGCCGGGCTTCAGATACGGCAGCCAGCGCAGGCCTTCCGCCCATTCGAGCGCGACCAGGATGTCCACCTCGCCCTTAGGGATGGTCGGCGACCAGACCTGCCTGCCGAAACGCACATGGCTGAACACGGAGCCGCCGCGCTTGGCCATGCCGTGCACTTCGCTCTGCTTGACCTTGAAGCCGCGCGACTGCGCCAGGAGCGCCAGCACCTTGGAGACCATGATGACGCCCTGGCCGCCGACGCCGACGATCAGCACGTTGCAGGTGTCGGTCGCGGGCGCGGGCGCCGGGGCATCGGTTGCTTCGAGCATGACGAGCGGATCGGTCATTGCAGCACCGCCGCGGTCTTGATGCAGTCGACGGTGCACACTTGCGCGCAGAGCGAGCAGCCGATGCAGAGCGAGGGATCGATCTGCACCTTGTGGCGGCCCTCGAACATGGCGTCGCCCCAGGTGATCGCCGGACAGCCGAGATTCATGCAGGCCTGGCAGGCGTTGCATTCATCCTCGACGACGGCGAGCACCGGTCCCTTGATCTTGACCGGGTCGAGCACGCACGGCCGGTTGGCGATCAGCACGGCGACGCCGCGGAAGTTGATCGCCTCGCGCAGCGCCTGGTGCACGGCGGCGAGATCGTAGCTGTCGACGGTGCGCACCCATTTGACGCCGACGGCGCGCACCAGCGCCTCGTAGTCGACCTTGGGCGCAGGCTGCCCGCGCAGCGTCTTGCCGGTGCCGGGGTGGTCCTGGCCGCCGGTCATGGCGGTGATGCCATTGTCGAGCAGCAACACCGCGATATTGGCGTCGTTGTAGACGGCATTGATCAGCGGCGGGATGCCGGCATGCAGGAAGGTGGAATCGCCGATGGTGGCGACCACCGGCTTTTCTTCGCCGGCCATGGCCATGCCGACGGCGTTGCCGATGGAGGAGCCCATCGACACGGTGGTGTCGATGCCGCGCAGCGGATCGAGACAGGCAAGCGTGTAGCAGCCGATATCGCCGGCCACGCGCGCGCCGGAAGCGCGCACCGCCATGAAGCTCGAGGTATGCGGGCATCCGGCGCACAGCACCGGCGGGCGCAGCAGCGGCTCCGGCGTCCATGCGTCGTTGCGCGTGGGACGCGGCTGCAGGATGCCGGCCTGCTCGAAGCCGGCGCGCACCAGCTCCGGCGACAATTCGCCGGTGCGCGGGAAGACGCACTTGCCCTCGACCGCAAAGCCGAGCGCGCGCACTTCCTTTTCGATCACCGGCTCGAGCTCCTCGACCACGAAGATGCGGTCGACGGATTCGCAATAGCGGCGCAGCAGATCGTCGGGCAGCGGCCAGGAGGCGCCGAGCTTGAGCACATTGGCCTCGGGCAGCACCTCGCGCACATAAGGATAACAGGTGCCGGCGGTGATGACGCCGAAGCGTCGGTCGCCTTCCTCCCAGCGGTTGATCGGGGAGCCGGCGAGGTAGGCCTTCAGCTTCGCCTCGCGATCGAGCACGGCGCCGTGGCGCGGCCGCGCATGCGCCGGGATCATCACGTTCTTCGACGGCTTCTCGATGAAATCGCGCGGCGGCGCTTCCCGCCGCGCGCCGATGGCGACCGGGCTGCGGGTATGCGACAGCCGCGTGGTCGAGCGCACGATCACCGGCGTGTCGAATTCTTCGGACATGTCGAACGCCAGTTGCGTGAATTCGAGCGCTTCCTGCGCGTCGCTCGGCTCCAGCACCGGCACGGTGGCGAGCGCGCCGTAGATTCGGGTGTCCTGCTCGTTCTGCGAGGAGTGAATGCCGGGATCGTCGGCGACCGCCAGCACCAGCCCGCCATTGACGCCGATATAGGTGACCGACATGAAGGCGTCGGCGGCGACGTTGAGGCCGACATGCTTCATGGCGGCGAGCGCGCGGCTGCCGGTGAGCGAGGCGCCGATGGCGACGTCGAGCGCGACCTTCTCGTTGGTCGACCACTGCGCATGCAGGTCTTCGGCCGGATAGTCGGCAAGCAATTCCAATATCTCGGTGCTCGGCGTGCCGGGATAGGCGGCGGCCACCTTCACGCCGGCCTGCCAGGCGCCACGTGCGATCGCCTCGTTGCCGGTGAGCGGGCGGACTTCCCGCGTCTCGCCCGCCGACGGCGCGGCCGCTTTCAAAGCTCCATGCATGTGTTCCCCCACGCCGATACCAACGCCCACTTCAAGGCCATGCCGGTTGCCGTCCCCACGGTCAGCGCGCGGCGGCGAATTTCGCCGCCTTCGCCTTCAGCCGCTCCACCGTCTTGGCCTTGTTGACGACGAAGCGGCTATGCGTGCCGGTGCAGATCGGCTCGAGATTGTCCTTGGCGGCGATGTCGAAAGTGACCTTGCGGCCCTCGACCGACTTCACGGTCGCGGTGATCTCGGCGGTCATGCCGGGCAAGGTCGCCGCCAGATGGCGGATCGAGACGTCGATGCCGACCGAATCCTCGTCGGCGTCGGCGTGCTCCAGGATGAGGTCGCGGCAGGTGTGCTCGATATCCTGCACCAGGCGCGGCGTGGCGTAGACGCGGCCCTCCTCCCCCATGAAGCCGATCGTACGCTCGCGATCGATCTCAACGCGGTTCACCCGCGACACGCCTGGACGAAGTGTGTCCTTCATCAGCCCGCCTCCTCGCCTTTTGACCGGTATTACAATCAGATCGGGGCCGGGCGGCTTGACCAAGGTCAAACCGGCGGCGTTTTTACCACCAAGCCCCGGATGGCCCTTTCAGACCCCCAAATAGGCCTCGCGCACGCGGGCATCGGCCTGAATCTGCGACGCGGTGCCGTCGAGCGTCACCCGGCCGGTCTCCAGCACATAGGCGCGGTCGGCGATGGCGAGCGCGGCACGTGCATTCTGCTCGACCAGCAGGATGGTCAGCCCGTCGGTCTTGAGGGCGCGGATCGCCGCCAGCACCTGGTCCACGAGGTTGGGCGCAAGTCCCATCGACGGCTCGTCGAGCAGCAGCAGGCGCGGCCGCGCCATCAGCGCGCGGCCGATCGCCAACATCTGTTGTTGCCCGCCGGAAAGCGCGCCGGCCGGCTTCTCCCATAGTGTCGCCAGCATGGGAAACAGCGCGCAGACCCGCTCTATGTCGCCGTCGAGCTCGTGGTCGGCACGCGACCAGGCACCGAGCCGCAGATTGTCTTTCACCGATAGCGGCGCGAACAATTGCCGCCCCTCCGGCACCTGGGCGATGCCGAGCGCCACCCGCACGTGCGCGGGCAGCCGCTCGAACGGCGTGCCCTGGAAGCGGATCGAACCCGACGTGATCGGCTGGATGCCGGAAATGGCGTGCAGCAGCGTGGTCTTGCCGGCGCCATTGGCGCCAAGCAGCGTGACGATCTCGCCGGCCTCGACCTGCAGCGAGACGCCGTGCAGCGCCTCGACGCGGCCGTAGCCGCTGCGGAGGTTCTCAACCGAAAGCACGCACCGCCTCCTGCGAGCCGTGAATGCCGAGATAGGCCTCGATCACCGCCGGATCGGCGCGCACTTCGCGCGGCGTGCCCTGCGCCAGCGTGCGGCCGCTCGCCAGCACGTGCACCCGGTCGGAAATATTCATGACCAGGCGCATGTCGTGCTCGACCAGCACGACGGTGATGCCCTCATTGGTGAGCGAGCGGATGACGCGGTCGATGTCGGCGGTCTCCACCGGATTGCAGCCGGCCGCGGGCTCGTCGAGCAGCAGCACCTTCGGCTCACTGGCAAGCGCACGGGCGATCTCCAGCCGCTTGAGCGCCCCATAGGGCAGCGCCGCCGCCGGGCGCTCGGCCACCTCGACCAGGCCGACACGCGCGAGTGCCGCGAAGGCGGCATCGCGCGTTTCGCGGTTCTGCTTCGCCACCGTCGGCCAGTGCAGCATATCGGCGAGGATGCCGGTCTTCTCGTGCCGGTGGCGGCCGACCATGACGTTTTCCAGAACCGACATGCGGAAAAAGACCTGCAGGTTCTGGAAGGTGCGCGACAGGCCGCGGCGCGCCAGCGCCTCCGGCGCGAGCCCCGTGATGTCCTCGCCGGCGAGCTTGATGCGGCCGGCAATGGGCACATAGATCCCCGAGATCAGGTTGAACAGCGTGGTCTTGCCGGAGCCGTTAGGGCCGATGATCGAATAGACCTCGGCCTGCTCAACCGCGAGGTCGACGCCATCGACCGCGCGCACGCCGCCAAAACCGATCGCCAAGCGCTCCGCCGCGAGCACGATCATCGGCGCCCCCCGGCAAAGCCGGCCACCAGCGCCGGCACGATGCCGCGGCGCAAGAAGATCATGCACACCATGATGATGAGGCCGAGCAACGCCTGCTCGTAGTCGTGAAAGACGGTGAGCACCTGCGGCAGCACCACCAGCACTGCGGCGCCGACCAGGGCGCCGAAGATCGAGCCCATGCCGCCGAGCACGACCATGGCGACGAGCTCGATCGAGCGCAGGAAACCGGCCGCATCCGGCGTGATGTGGCCGTCGAACAGCGCCAGATAGGAGCCGGCGACCGAGGCGTAGACGGCGGAGATGATGAAGACCATCAGCTTCTTGCGTGCGACGTCGACGCCGAGCATACGCGCGGCGATTTCGCTGTCGTGGATCGCCAGCAAGGCGCGCCCGCTCGGGCTGTCGACCAGATTGTCGGCGAGGACGAAGCCGACGATGAAGGTCAAGGCGGAAAGCCAGTACCAGGTGTCGGCGCCGCGCACCGTCCAACCGAGCAGCATCAGATGCGGCACGTTCATGCCGTCGGGGCCGCCGGTCCAGCCGGCTTCGTTGGTCAGGACGATGGCGACGAGCACGCCGAAGCCGAGCGTGGCCACCGCGAGATAATGGCCGCGCAGCTTGAGGATGGGGCGGCCGACGGCGAAGGCGACGATGCCTGAGATGACGGCGCCGATGATGAGGCTGATCCAGGCCGGCACGGCGAAATAGGTCGGGCCGATGGCCACCGCGTAGGCGCCGATACCGAGGAAACCGGCATGGCCGAGGCTCACCTGGCCGGCAAAGCCCATCAGCAGATTGAGGCCGACGACGGCGAGCGCGAAGATGAAGACCAGGGCGCCGATGCGGTAATAATAAAGCGAGGAAAAGGTCAGCGGCGCCAGCACCACGATCGCCACCAGAATCAGAAGCGGCAGCAACCGTTTGTCGATCAGCCTGCGCACCTCACACCCGCTCGATCTTGGCACGGCCGAACAGGCCCTGCGGCATGGCGACGAGGACGATGAGGATGATGAGGAAGGCGACGGCGTCCTTGTAGTTGGAGGAGATGTAGCCGGCGGTGAAGGCCTCCAGCATGCCGAGCAGGAGCCCGCCGATCACCGCGCCGGGCGCGCTGCCGATGCCGCCGAGCATGGCGGCGGCGAAGCCCTTCAACGCCAGCAAAGTTCCAACGTCGTAGCTGGTCAGGGTGATGGGGGTGACCAGGATGCCCGCGATGGCGCCGATGGCGGCGGAGACGGCGAAGGAGAAGTCGACGATGCGGCGGGTGTTGATGCCGATCAGGCGGGCCGCCAGGCGGTTGGCCGCGGTCGCCGTCACCGCCTTGCCCAGCACCGTGCGCTCGATGAACAGCCAGAGCAGCGCCACGATCAGCGCGGCGACCGCCAGCACGACGAGGCTCTGCGGCAGGATGGTGGCGCCACCGATGCGGATCGGCGCGCTGCCGAACAGCGCCGGCAGGCTGTGGAAGCGCTTATCGAACACGATCTGCGCGACGCCGCGCAGGAAGATGGAGGCGCCGATGGTGATCATGATCAGCGCCACGGGGCTTGCCCCGCGCGCCGGCTCGATCGCCAGGCGATGCAGCGCGAGCCCCACCGCCGTGGTCACCGCGATGGCGATGAGCGCGGCGATCGGCAGCGGCACGCCGGCGAGCGAGAGAAACACCGTCACCATGCCGCCGAGCATCACGAATTCGCCCTGGGCGAAGTTGATGATGTCGGAGGCGTTGAAGATCAGCGTAAAGCCCAACCCCACCAGTGCATAGATGGCGCCGACGGTCAGACCCGAGAAGACGAATTGCAGCAACTCGGCCATCGCGGCGCCGGCCTCGCTGATTTCAACCGTGAATGACGCGGGCGGGCCCGTGCGGCCCGCCCGACTTCAGGATCAGGTGCCAGGCACCAGCGTCCAATCGCCGTTCTTGATCTCCAGCATATGGAACGCCGACAGGTCGAGGCCGAGATGGTCGGTGGGCGACATGTTCACGATGCCGCCGGTGCCGACATAGTGCTTGGTCTTTTCGATCTCGTCGCGCACCTTGGCGGGATCGGCGCTCTTGGCGCGCTTCATCGCGTCGACCAGGATCATCAGCCCGTCATAGGCGTGGCCGCCGAAGGTCGACACCGCCTGCCCGGTCTTCTGCTGGAAGGTGTGGGCATAACCCACGACCACCGGCTTCTGCGGATCGTTCGCCGGCAGCTTGTCGGCGATGAGCAGCGCCGCGCAGGGCAGCCGCACGCCCTCGGCCGCGGCGCCGGCGAGCTTGACGTACTCCTTCGAGCAGACGCCGTGGCTCTCATAGAGCGGCACCTTGATGCCGAGCTGGCGATAGTTGCGCGTGACGATGGCCGGGCCCTGGCCGAAGCCGGGATTGACCACCGCCTGCACGCCGGCGGCGTCGCGGATCTTGGTGAGCTGCGGGGTCATGTCGCTGTCGCGCGGCCCGTAGGTCTCCGAGATCAGGATCTTGATGCCGTATTTGCCGGCCACCTTGTGGCATTCCGCATTCATCGACTTGCCGAAGCCGCCGGTGCCGGAAATCATCCCGATATTGGTGAGCTTGCGATTTTTGAGATCGGAGAAGATCTTCTCGCAGGCCATGGTGTCGGTGTGCGGCGTCTTGAAGACCCATTTGCGCACCGGCTGGATGATCTGCACCGCGCCGGCGAGCGAGATCAACGGAATATGGGCGTCCTCGAACACCGGCATCATCGCCAGCGTCGAGCCGGTGGTGCTGGGCCCGATCACGGCGGCGACCTTGTCCTCTTCCACCAGACGGGTGGCGAAGGTGCGCGCATTGTTGGCATTGCCGCCGTCGTCATAGACGATGAGCTGCAGCTTCTGTCCGTTCACGCCGCCCTTGGCGTTGATCTCGTCGACATAGATCTGCAGCGTCTTTTTTTCCGGATCGCCGAGAAACGATGCCGGGCCGGTCGCCGAAACCACCGAGCCGATCTTGATTTGCGCCGATGCCGGGTGTCCGGCGCCGACCAGTGCCAACAGGCCGACGCCCGCGGCTAGCGTAAGATGTTGCAGTGCCCTCATGGTATTCCCCCGCTAAGCGTAATTTTTATGCACAAGCGTTAGCATCCTGAATAAGTGTGCGGCTTGACCTAACTCAAGGCAAGAACTGCCGGTGGTGCGGGAGATAGCCTGTGGAGGCGTGCGGCAAAAAATTGCTACGCTGCAACAAAAAGACAGGGCCATGCCAAACCACGCCGTGGTGAGAATTGCCGCCGTCCGCTTCGAAGGCGGCTTTGCCATTGACGATTTCATGCGCGACGTCGCCAGCCGGCTGCGCGCCGAGGGGGTGCGGCTCGCTGGTGCAGTGCAAGAAAACCTGCCCGCCGGCGATGGGACGCCGTGCGCGGCGATGGTACTCACCGACCTCAGATCACAGCGGCGCCTGCGTATTTCGCAGGACCTGGGCGCCGAGGCCACAGCCTGCCGGCTCGACGCCGGCGGGCTCGCCGAAGTGGGGACGCTGCTCGAGCGCAGCATCGACGGCGAAACCGAGCTGATGCTGCTCAACCGCTTCGGTGTCGCCGAAGCCGAAGGTCACGGCTTGCGCGCGGTGCTGGCGCATGCGCTCGAGGCCGGGATCCCCGTCTTGACGGCGGTGCGGCCGCCCTACGACGCGGCCTGGGCCGAATTCCATGGCGGACTGGCGAGCGATTTGCCGGCGGAGCGCGAGGCGGTGCTGGCCTGGTGCCGCGCGGCGGTGCGCGCGGCGCGGGCGGCAAGGGCGAGTGAGGTGGCGGCGCGCGGCGCGGCGCTTTCGTGATCAACCAGCCCGGATGGAGCGACAGCGAAATCCGGGGCAGCGTCGCCACGATCATTCCCGGATTGCGCTTCGCTTCATCCGGGCTACGCCGGCCCTGCCCCGTTCAGGCAGCCTTGCGGAATGCTGAACCCGATCTTCACGGATCGCCGCGGATGACGGCGCCACGATCGGTGAACGAGGGCTGCGTGTCGACATGCGGGATCGCGCGCAGCTCCGTCACCCACGGCTGCGCCGAACGAAACCATATCTGCGATTTCGGCGTGAGCTTGTCGCGCTGGCGGACGGTGCCCAATCGAATGACGTGCACCTTCGTCCCGTCGCCGACCGTGGTCGAATAGATCGGCGTTCCGCATTCGGGACAAAAGGCCTGTTGGCGCTCGGCGCCGCTGTCGCCTCGCTTGAGGTAGATTTTCAACTCGCCGGAATGAAGTTTGAACGAGCCCTCTTGTGTGAACACGACGGTGCGGAACGCCGAACCCGTTAGGGTCTGGCAGTCCGTGCAATGGCAGACCATGACATTGGCCGGGTCGGCTATCGCCTCATAGCTGATCTGGCCGCAGTGACATCCGCCGTCGATTTTCATGACACTCCCTCCCGCTGCGCCACGATATGCGGTCGCGCCGCAGTGTCTTGGCACTGGACAAGGGCAGCATAGCAAGCCGCCCGGATGGCGCGCAGCGAAATCCGGGCCTGTTCAGCGCAGGAGCGTCCCCGCCAGCGCCGCCGCCGACAGGAGCAGCACGACCCCCATTGCCTGGCTCACCCGCCAGCGCGCCGGCGCGACTTTCTCCACCAGCAACAGAAGCGTCAGGGCGGCCATCCAGAGCAGGTTCATGGCGCCGACCACGAACATCACCGCCATCAGCGCCCAGCAGCAGCCGACACAATAGCTGCCGTGCTTTAATCCCAGCACCAGCGCGCCGGTGTTGCCGTCCCGCCATTCGGCGAGGAAGAAGGCGAACGGCGTGCGGCATTGGGTGACGCACATCTGCTTCAGCGCGGTGAACTGGAAGGCGCCGGCCGCCAGCAGGATGGCGACGCTGAGCGCCTGGCTGGTGCTCCTCAGCATGGGCGTGAGCAGCGCGGCGTGCGAAAGCGCCACCTGGCCGGCCGCGGCCACGACGGAATAACCGGTCCAGACCGCGAGATAGCCGGCGATGAACAAGCCGGTCGTCACCGCCGGCCGGCCGCGCGGCGCGCGCCGGCGCGACAGCCCGTCGAACACCGTCACCGCCGGGAGCGCCGTCGGCAGCATCATCGCCACCATCATGACGCTCCACATGAGGACGGCGGGGCCGAGTTGGTCCGTCATGCCGGGCGCCATCGCCGGCATGACCATCCGCGCCATGCCGCCCGCGCCATGCGGCATGGCGGCATTCATCCGCAGCAGATAAAGCCAGCTCAGCGCCGTGATCGCGCCGACGATGGCGAGCGCGAGAAGACGGTCCCGCCATCGTCCCGCGCCCAGGGTCGTCGCTAGCCCGCTCATGACACTCACGCCGAATAGGCGAAAGCGGACATGAAGCCGTTGCGGCCGGAGAGCTTCCAGTCCATGCCGTGGTCGGTGAAGGTGAAGTGCGTGGACTTGGCCACCGTCGCCGGTTCGCCCGGCGCGATGCAGAGCGGATGCTTGTCGATGGTGATGGGCTGCCCGCCCTGGCCTTCCATCGCATCGATCGCGGCGTCGGCGATGCCGGGGATCGTCAGGCTGGCATGCTTACCATCGTTCTGGTAGCGCATCGCCACGTTCTTCGCGCCGACGAGTTCGCCGATGAACGAGGCCAGTGTCGCCGGATGGCCGCCGGCCTTGCCCGAGAAGATGGCATGCAAGGCGTCGTTCTGCGCCGCGTTCGCCTTATCGTCGAAATAGGCGGCCACCTTCCATTTGGTCTGCACCATGTTGCCGGGCGCGTGCACGGCCAGCGCGACATTGAGGCCGTCGAGTTTCACGTCGCCGTAAGTGCCCTTGTCGATGTGCCAAGCGACCAGCGCGGTGCACTCGCCTTCCGTCGGCGGGCTGGTGAACACGCAGGGGCAGGCCACGTCGCAATTGCAGGTTTCGAAGTATTTTCCGCTGATAGTCCATTGGGTCATCGTGTCCTCCTTCGTTCGGGTGCCGGCCGGCGCCGACCCCCGCGCGCGCCGGGTCGTGGGAGGCAGCGTGAACGAAGGCGGCGGGAAAGACATTGATGGCCGCTTGATTTACCGATGAGGTGCCCTTCATTGTTCGTCCAGACGGGCCCCTCTGCGGCGCCTTTGCCGCCGGGCGGGCGGGCGGACCGGTCGCATTGGAGGCCGCATTCGGTGGTATCGATGGATTGCCGCCGAGGCTGTCGTATCGGCGCGATTTGAAGCGATTTGGCTGCAACGCGGGCGCGGATGGGGGGCGAAACCTAAGGGTCTTGATGGCGCCGACGTCGCCATGAGCACTGGTTCAGAAATGTCGACATGACCGCCGAGCGAGAGGATCTGGCCTATTATTTCGAGGATTATGTCCTCGACACGGGGCGGCGCGAGCTGCGGCGCGGGACCGAACTGATCGGCCTCGAGCCGCAGGTCTTCGACCTGCTGGTATTCCTGATCGAGAACCATGACCGGGTGGTCAGCAAGGACGATATCATCACGGCGGTCTGGCAGGGCCGCGCGATTTCCGACTCGACCTTGACCAGCCGCCTCAACGCGGCGCGCCGCGCCATCGGCGACAGTGGCGAACGGCAGACGCTGATCCGCACCGTGCCGCGCAAGGGCTTCCGCTTCGTCGGCGCGCTGCGCGAACAGCCGGACATCGCCGGCGGGCAACGCGGCGCGCAGACCGGGGCGAGGCCGGCGGGCATGCCCCTGCCGGACCGCCCGGCAATTGCCGTCCTGCCGTTCACGAACATGAGCGGCGACCCCGAGCAGGAGTATTTCTCAGACGGCATCAGCGAGGACATCATCACCGCGCTGTCAAAGCTGCGCTGGTTCTTCGTGATCGCGCGCAACTCATCGTTCGTCTACAAGGGCAAGGCCGTCCATCTGAAGCAGGTGGCCGAGGAACTAGGCGTCGGCTATGTGGTGGAAGGCAGCGTGCGCAAGGCCGGCGACCGCGTCCGCATCACGGTCCAGCTCAACGACGTGGTCACCGGCAGCCATCTGTGGGCCGAACGCTACGACCGCGACCTGGCCGACGTGTTCGCGGTTCAGGACGAGATCACCGAGGCGATCGCCGCGGCAATCGAACCGCAACTCTACGCAGCCGAGAACTTTCGCGCGCAGCGCAAACCGCCGGACAGCCTCGACGCCTGGGACCTGGTGATGCGGGCGCTGTCGCATTATTGGCGGGTGACGCGGCAGGACCTGGTCGTCTGCCAGGCCCTGCTGGAAAAGGCCATCGCGATCGATCCCAACTACGGCCAGGCGCTGGGGCTGCTGGCGACGAGCTACATGTTCCCCGCCCATATGGGCTGGACGGACATGGCGACGGCGATGGCGGTTGCCGAGCGCTGCGCGCTGGCGGCGATCCGCGCCGACAGCGAGGACCCGTGGGCGCATCACGCGCTAGGTCACGTCTATCTCTTTTCCCGCCGTTTCGACGATTCGCTTGCCGAATACGAAACGGCGCTGCGGCTCAACCCCAACTTCGCGCTGGCGCAGGGCTATTACGGCCTCGCCCTCACCTATTGCGGCCGCTGGCAGGAGGCCGATGACGCCGCGCGGCGCGCCATCCGCCTGAGCCCGCGCGATCCTTATCTCGGGGTCTATTACGGCATCGCCGCCTATGCCCAGTATATCGGCCGCAATTACCAGGAGGCGGCCCGGCTGGCGCGCGAAGGCATCCGCCAGCGCAGCGACTTTGTCGGCGCGCATCGCGTGCTCGTGGCCGCCAGCGGGATGGCCGGCGACGCGGAAGCGGCGCAAAGCGCGTTGGACAATCTGTTACGCGTACAGCCCAATATTTCACTGGCCTGGATCGCGACCAATATGCCGATCCGCGAGCAGGCCGAGCGCGATCACTATCTCGAGGGCTTCCGCCGCGCGGGGCTCACGTAAAGGCGTTCACATCAGCTCGCCGCCGTCGACCAGGATGCTCTGGCCGGTGACCGAGGCCGACGACGGCGCGCAGAGCCAGCCCACCGTCTCCGCCACCTCCTCCGGCTTGATCAGCCGGCCTTGCGGATTGTGCACGGTGAGTTCGCGCAGCGCCTCCTCGGCCGAGCGCCCGGTCTTGGCGACGATGTTGCCGACCGCCTGGGAGACGATGTCGGTGTCGGTATAGCCGGGGCAGACGGCGTTCACCGTCACCGCCGAGCGCGCGAGCTCGCGCGCCAGCGACCGCGTCAGGCCGATCAGCGCGTGCTTGGCCGCGCAATAGGCCGTGCAATAGGCATAGCCGGTCAACCCCGCGGTCGAGGCGATGTTGATGATGCGGCCGTAGTCGGCCTTGGCCAGCGCCGGCATGACGGCCCGGATGGCGAGGAACGGCGCGGTGACGTTGACCTGCATCACGCGCTCCCAGTCGGAAAGCTCGGTGCGGCCGATCGGCGCCGCGGCGGCGATTCCGGCATTGTTGACCAGGATGCGCACCGGCCCGAGGCGCTGCGCCGCCTCGGCGAAGGCCGCCGCGATGCGGTCGGGTTCGCTCACGTCGAGCGGCACCACTTCCACCTTGCCGCCGTGCGCGGCCTTCAGCGCGGCGGCCTGCTCGCGCAACTGCGCCTCGCTGCGGCTCATCAGCGTGAGGTCGGCGCCGAGCCGCGCCAAAGTGGCGGCGATGGCGGCGCCGATGCCGCGCGAGGCGCCGGTGATGACGGCGTGCCTGCCGCTGAGCGAGACAGTGCCGGAGGGGGTCTGGGGATCGGTCATGGGGGCCATGCCTACATTATATTGGCACTCATATTATAGGGGCCTTATGGCGGGGGCCCACGACCGGCTCCTTGACCGAATTCAACGGCAGGCCCCGTCCGTTTTCACGAACCGAAACTGGCTTTGCGGCGGCGCCTAAAAGCGGGGCTTTACATCCTGCAAGGCCAAGGCGATGAAGGACGGCAAAAGCAAAAAAGCCGCGCCGGAAAAAGGGCGCGGCCGCCACGGGGAGCAAACGACCGGCATGACCGAGACCTTCGGGCGTCTCGCCCTGCATATGTGGACGCTGGACACCACGCCTTTGGCCACCGCGCTCGACGCGGCCAGAGCGGGCGGGTTCGATGCCGTCGAACTACGCCGCACCGACTTCAAGCGCTGCTTCGAGGCGGGGATGCGCAACGAGCAGGTGCTCGACCTGATCCGCGCCAGCGGCATCCCGGTCGGCGTGCTCGGCGTCGAATATGGCTGGCTGTTCGCCACCGGCGAGGAGAGCGAGCGGCTGTTCGCGGTGTTCCGCGAGAGTTGCGAGAACGCGGTGGCGCTCGGCTGCAAGATGCTGATGAGCGCGCCCGGACAGATCAGCGGGCCGATCCCGCAGGCGATCGAGTTCCTCAAGCGCGCCGGCGACATGGCCGGCGAATACGGGCTGAAGCTCGCCATCGAATACAATTCGCAGCACGACGTGCTCAACAGCCTGCCGGTGCTGTGCGAACTGATCGAAGGCGCCAACAAGCCGAACTGCGGCTATCTGATCGACGCCTATCACTTCCAGCGTAGCGGCTATGGCGGCGCGAGCTTCAAGGACCTGCCGGACGACAAGATCTACTGCTTCCAGTACAGCGACGTGTCGCCCAATCCGGTGACCGGCGTGCGGCGGCCGACCGATCGCCTCGCGCCCGGCAAGGGCGTGGTGCAATGGCGCGCGGTGCTGAGCCTGCTCGCGGCCAAGCACTACACCGGCTATCTCTCCTACGAGGCGCCAAACCCCGACCTGTGGGCGCGCTCGCCCTATGAGGTCTGCCGCGAGGGCGTCGCGCTCACCCACGCGCTCCTGCGCGACGCCGTCCCCGACTACGCCAAGGCATGATGTCGAACGCCCCACCGGCTTTCGGACACTTCATGCGCAAAGACAATCGAGGTGCATCATGGCTGACGACCTTCCGCTCTTTCTCGGTCTGCGCGACAAGTCGATCACCGACATCCCGAAGACGGTCGACAAGCAGCGCTACATGGTGAGTGTGGCGCCGAAGGCGGCCAACCCCGGCCAGTGGATCGAGCAGCCGCGCATGCCGATTCCGACCGGCGAGCACGCGGTGATCGAATGCGGCGGCAAGATTCACAGCGTCGCCGGCTATGCCAAGCACCGCGTCGACGGCAATTTCCATCAGGTGTTCGATCCGAAGACGGGCAAATGGGAATTGAAGGCGCCCTACCCGGTCGCCTGCAATCACGTCGCCGGCTGCTCGGTCGGCGGCAAGCTCTACACCTTCGGCGGCTTCATCGAGCAGAACCGCTGCCCGCATTCCAACTGCTTCGTCTACGATCCGGCGAGCGATCAATGGGCGCCGATCGCCGGCCTGTCGCGCCCGCGCGGCGCCATCTCGGCGATCGCGCTCGACGGCAAGATCCATCTGCTCGGCGGCCGCGACGTGCGCTCGGTCGAATGGCACGAGGTCTACGATCCGGCGACCGACAAATATTCCGACCGCGCCAGCATGCGCGGCTCCACCGCGACGCAGCCCTTCGTCGGCCAGCGCGACCACATGGGCGTCGCCGTGGTCGACGGCAAGATCCACGCCATCGCCGGGCGCATGGACAGCTACGACTTCAACACCTCGCTCAACGCCGTCTACGATCCGCAGGCCGATGCCTGGTCGTTCCGCGCGCCGCTGCCGACCGCGCGCTCGGGCCCGTCCTGCGTCTATATCGGCGGCAAGATCGTGGTGTTCGGCGGCGAGGCGACCGGCAAGGTGTTCGGCACCAACGAGATCTACGACCCGAAGACCGACACCTGGGAGGCCGGCACGCCGATGGCGATCCCGCGCCACGGGCTGCACGGCTCCACCTGCGCGGTGATCGGCAACAAAGTGCACGTGCCGGGTGGCGGCCCGGTGCCGGGCGGCAGCGTGCAAGGCGCCTATCATGACGCATTCACGTTTGGATGAGCAGTAACCGCTCATTCCCGCGCAAGCGGGAATCCAGAGCCAATTGGCGAGGCTATTACGTTATTCTCCTGGGTCCCCGCTTTCGCGGGGACGAGCGGAATGTGGCGGAACTCGAATGGCGCTGATCGACATCACCGACGTCAGCAAGTCCTATCTGCTGGAAGGCAAGCGCGAGCTCACCGCGGTCGACCGCGTGCGGCTCACCATCGGCGACGGCGAGTTCGTCTCCATCATCGGGCCGAGCGGCTGCGGCAAGTCGACGTTGCTGCACATGATCGGCGGCTTCGTCTCGTGCAGCGGCGGCGAAATCCGCGTGCGCGGCGAAGTGGTGCGCGCGCCCGGTCCCGACCGCGGCATCGTGTTCCAGCATTTTGCGCTGTTTCCCTGGAAGACGGTGCTCGGCAATGTCGAATACGGGCTCGCCGAGAAAGGCGTCGGCAAGGCCGAGCGCCGGCGCAGCGCGCAGAACTACATCGACATGGTCAAGCTCTCCGGCTTCGAGAACACCTATCCGAGCAGGCTGTCGGGCGGCATGCAGCAGCGCGTGGCCATCGCGCGCATGCTCGCCTGCGAGCCGTCGATCCTGTTGATGGACGAGCCGTTCGGCGCGCTCGACGCGCAGACGCGCAAGATCATGCAGGAGGAACTGCGCGAACTGTGGCAGCGCTTCCGCAAGACCGTGGTCTTCGTCACCCACGACGTGCGCGAGGCAGTGTTCTTGTCGCAGCGCGTGGTGGTGATGTCGGCGCGGCCGGGCCGCATCAAAACCATCGTCGAGACCGGGCTCGGTCCGGACGCGAGCCGCGCGGCGATCGACGAGAAAGCCGACGAATTGTGGGACATGCTGCGCGACGAGGTGGTGCGCTCGATCGCGGCCGAGGCGCGCCAGCCATGACCCGCTCGCTGCAGGTCGCGGTCTTCTATCTGCCGATCTTCGCCCTGGTGCTGCTGTGGGAGCTGATCGGCAAGGCCGGCCTGCTCGACCCGTCCGTCTTTCCCTCGCTCGGCGCCGTGCTCACGGCCTTCGTGCGGCTGACCGAGCACGGCCACCTCATCGAGAACGCCGGCATCTCGCTGTTCCGCCAGTCGAGCGGGTTCTTCCTCGCCGCGGTGCTCGGCATTCTCTCCGGCATGCTGATGGCGGAGAGCCGCATCGCCCGCAACATCCTCGAGCCGCTGTTGCGCGCCACCTTCCCGCTGCCGAAGTCGGCGCTGATCCCGCTGTTCATCCTCTGGCTCGGCATCGGCGACCAGACCAAAGTCGCCGCGGTGTTCCTCGGCTGCCTGCTGCCGATCGTCGTGACCACCTTTAATGCCGCGCGCGGCATCAACAAGCAGCTCGTCTGGTCGGCCTGGAGCCTGGGCACGCCGAAATGGGTGATCCCCTGGAAGGTGGTGCTGCCGGCGGCGCTGCCCGAGATCATGAGCGGCCTGCGCATCGCGCTGGCGCTCTCCTTCACGCTGATGGTGTCGGCGGAATTCCTGATCGGGCAGAAGGGACTCGGCTTCCTCATCGGCACCCTGGGCGAAGACGGCGACTACGCCGGCATGTTCGCCGCGGTGCTGGCGGTCACCCTGCTCGGCTTTGCCGCCGACCGCCTGTTCCTCTTCCTCAACAAGCGGGTGCTGGCATGGCGGGCATGACCGCACTCGACTGGCTCAAACGCGCGCTCGCGCGCAACGCCTCGGTGGTGGTGGCGCTGATCCTGTGGGAGGCGACCACGCGCGCCGGCCTGTTCAACAATTTCCTGCTGCCGCCGCTCTCCGCCGTGCTCTGGCAGGGGTGGCTCGATGTGCAGAGCGGCGACCTGCCGCGCCATGCGCTGGAAACCGCCTATTGCGCCATCGTCGGCTTTGGCAGCGCGGCCATCATCGGCATCGCCGCCGGCGCGCTGATGTCGATGTCGGCCATTGCGCGGCGCATCATGGAGCCGTTGGTGTCGGTCGCTTTTCCTATCCCGAAAATCAGCTTTCTGCCGATCTTCATTCTCTGGTTCGGCCTCGGCAGCCTGTCCGAGGTCACCATGATCGCCTTCACCTGCGTGGTGCCGATCGTCAGCGCAACTTATTTGGGCACGGCCAGCGTCGACAAGTATTTCCTGTGGTCGGCGAGCAATCTCGGCACCAGCTCGCGCCGGCTGTTCTGGAAAGTCGTTATTCCCGCCGCCGCGCCGGAGATTATCAGCGGCCTGCAGGTCGCCTTTCCGCTGGCGTTGATCATCGCCGTGGTGACCGAGATGCTCTCCGGCGCCGACGGCCTCGGCGGCTACATGATCCACGCGGTGCGCTTTGCCCAGTCGGCCAAGATGTTCGCCGGCCTGTTGGCGACGCTGCTCACCGGCCTCGTGTTCATCCAGGGCTTGGCCATGCTGCGCCGCCGTCTGCTGGTCTGGCACGCCGAGACCGCGCCCGGCGCCGGCGCCTGACGATTATCTTGCCCCGCGCGCGGCAAAACGCGCTAACATTGCTCCGCCGGAACGCCGCCGGACAGATGCAAGCGGCGCCAAGGCCAACAAATCTGGGAGGACGACATGTTCAAATCGACGATCAAGCTCGGCTTGGCGGCCGCAGCCATCGCAACCGCCGCAATGATGCCGGCGAAGGCCGAGCCGTTTCAGCTCCGCGTCAGCTACAACTCCATTCCGACGCATCTGGCGCCGATCATCTTCAAGATGCCGGACCAGACCAAATACTTCAACAAGGACTACACCATCAAATTCATCCGCTTCAAAGGCTCATCGCTGGTGCTGCAGGCGCTAGCCGCCGACCAGGTCGACGTCGGCGTGCTTGCCTTCTCCACCTTCGCCAGCGGCATCCTCAACGCGCATCAGCCGCTCGTCGGCATTGCCGACGTGGCGCAGGACGGTCCGAGCTTTTCAACCACCTATGCGGTGAAAGGCAATTCGCCGATCAAGACGGTGAAGGACCTCAAGGGTAAGACCATCGCGGTCAACGCCATCGGCGGCGCCATCGACATGGCTGCGCGCGGCGTGCTGCGCAAGAACGGCCTGACGCCCGACAAGGACGTGCGCATCATCGAGGCGAGCTTCGGCGCCATGGAGGCGATGACCAAGGCCGACAAGATCCAGGTCGGCTCGTTCATCGCCCCGTTCTGGGCCAAGGCGCTGAAGGACAAGGCCGGCTTGCGTCCGCTGTTCCACCAGAGGGACGCCATGGGCACGACGCAGTTCCTGTTCTTCTGCGCCAAGGAGGACTTCATCAAGAAGCACCGCGACGTGCTGGTGAAATTCCTCGCCGACTACGTGCACGGTATCGGCGTGGTGCAAGACCCGAAGAACCGCGACCGCGTGGTCAAGATCATGTCGGAATTGACCGGTCGGCCGACGGGCGCCTTCGCCTCATGGGCGCTGCTGCCGGGCAAGGACTTCTACCACGACCCGCACGGCGAAGTGAACGTGAAGGCCTTGCAGAGTAATATCGACTCCATGGCCGAACTAAAGATGATGCCGAAATCGTTCGACGTCAGCAAACACGTCGACAATTCGCTGGTGCAGGACGCGCTCAAGGGCATGTAAGCGCAAGGCGGCGCCGCGCGCCGCATCCGCCATCGTCGTCAGCAAGAGCGCCGGCTGCAATAGCCGGCGCTTTTTTTATTGATGCGTCTTGCGACAGGCTTTTCGCGACCGCGCATGACGACAGCGCCTACGTATTATTGCTACGCGATAAGAAAAATTCTCCAGCATCCTACCATTTGTCACGAATGATAAGTATCAACCCCGATGTTTTTTCAGCGCCAAAATGTATGCACGAGAGAAGTTCTTAACTTGCGCATGTAAGCAATAGGCCCAGGGCGTAAGGGGAAATCACGCAGTGGACGACGACGAATTCAGCGACCGTCTCGCGCATGTGCGCCGGCGTTTCGCGGCAGCGCTGCCCGGCAAGATCGACGACAGCTTCGCCGCCATCCCGCTCCTGTCCAGCGCGGAGGCCGACGCCATCGAAGCGCTCGTCGTGACCCATCGCAAGCTGCATGAAATGTGCGGCATCGCTCCGAGCATCGGCTTTCCGGGAGTCGGCAAGGCCGCGCGCGCGGCCGAGACCGTGTTGCGCGCGCCGGCCAAGGCGCGCCGCCCGCTCAGCGACAGCGAGATGGCGATGTTGCGCGTCGAGCTCACCGGCCTGCGCGAGGCAGCCCGGGCGGAATTGTAGAGCGCGCGGGGACGACGTCGGGGAAATTTGAGTCAGTCGGGGGTACTGCGTTATGAGTCAGTATATTCGCGTAGCGGCCGCGCTCGTTGCCGTCACCGCCTTGATCACGCCCGCCGGGGCACAGAACCATCGCAATTTGCGGACACCGTTGCCGCCACGCTTCCACCGCCCGCACACCGCGGCCGCGGCACAGGCCGTGGTGCGGCCCACGCCGGTGCCAGCGCCTGCATCGGCGCAACCGGTCACATCCAAGGACCTGATCGCCACCGTCACCCTCGCCGACATCGGCTTTCACACTGGCTTGCGTTTCGCCAATCTCGGCGGCCGCCGGCAGATCTTTATCCCGGTACCACAGGGGGCGCCGCTCGCCGCCACCGAACTGGTGCTGGTGCTCGACGATCTCACCGCCCATGAAGCCAAGCGCAACATCGAAGTGCTCCTCAACGACCGCAGCGTCGCCGCCATCAAGCTCGACGGCAATAATGAGGACCGCGTCGTACGCGTGCCGCTGCACGGCATCAAGCCGCGCGACGGCTTCTACAAGCTCGCCTTCGTCTATGGCGGCGCCGCCACGCCCGACCGCTGCATCGACGTGCGCTATGTCGGCGACAGCCTGACGGTACGCCCGCAGACCGCGCTCGAGCTGACCTTCGATCCCGACACGCTGCGCGATGTCGCCACCATCGCCGGGCTGATGCCGCGCGACGTTTCGGTGCTGCTGCCCGGACGCCGGCTCTCGGCCTCGGAATTCGCTACCGCCATCAGCGTCGGCCGCTCGCTCGCCGCCTTGGGCCGCAAGGCCACCTTCCGCTCCGGCTATCAAGCCCCGCCGGAGGTCGTGGACGAGAACGGCCGCCGCCATTGGAACCGCGGCATCGTGGTCATCGGCTCGCCCGCGGAGGTAACCGGCAGCGTGCTGCCCGATTTCAATGCGCAAGCCAAGGCCCGCAGCGACGAGATCGATGCCATCCGCGTTAGCGGCTATCCCGGCCTGCTCGTCTCCGACGGTGCCTCGGTACGGGCCGCCCGCCTGCTCGGCAATCCCAATTTCATCGCCGCGCGCAGCCTGACGCGCGCCTCGGTGGTCGGTGTCGGCGCGCCGAAATTCGACGGCGACCGCATCACTTTCGACCAGCTCGGCCTGGCGCCGCCGTCGGCCGAGGTCTATGGCCGCGCCGATATCGGCTTCGTTATCGACACGCGCCGGCTGCCGCCGCGGACCAAGCTGCAGCGGCTGCTGCTCGATATGATGGTGGCGCCGGACGGCGCCGGCGAAAAGGCGGTGGTCAGCGTTTTCGTCAATGAGCGGCTGGTCGCCAGCACCGTCGCGGCGCAGGGCGAGCCGACACGCATCAGCGTTCCGCTGCCCGAAGGGCTGATCGGCACCGTCGCCAATGTGCGCGCGCTGGTGCAGCGGCGCAGCGCGCAGGGCGACTGCCGTTTCGAGCCACAGGGCTATCCGGCGCAGATCCTGGGCTCGAGCGCCTTCGTGCTGTCGCCGGCCGGCAAGGTGCAGGACTTTTCCGACATGGTCGCGCGCTGGAGCAACGGCATCGAGGTCATGGTGCCGACCGCGGCGGCGGAGCGGCCGGCGCAATATCTCGGCCTGTTGACCGATCTGGTCGGCAACCTGTCGACCGCGCTCGCGCCGATCAGCGTCAAGTTCGTCGACAATTTGAGCACCGTGGTGCCGGACGCACCATTCCTCGCGGTCGGCGCCACTCCGCCGAACGGCGTCAACCCTTACGTCCGCTTCGATCGGGGCCGCGTCGCGGTGACCGACCGCTCGGGCAAGACGCTGCTCGACCTCGCCGGCTTCTCCAGCGGCGCGGTGGCGCAACTGGTCAGCGCGCATGATTTTCACGGCATCTGGGTGCACCCGCTCTCAGCCGACGGGTCGCTGCCGACGCCGCCCGCGCTCGACATTTCGCGCGGCGACGTCGCCTTCATCGACGGCAAGGGCGTGGCGCTCGCCATGTCGACGGTGCAGGACAAGCTGATCCGCGTCACCTATCCCGACCAGGGCTCGTGGACGATGGTCGCCGAACGCTTCCGCTCCTGGATCGTCGGCGCCATCTGGCTGCTCGCCACCATCGCCTTCCTGTTCGTCCTGCAGCGCATGCACCGCATTCGCCGGCGCCGTACACGGACGGTGGACGAATAGCCGTGCCGCTCTCGACGTCCGACCGCGCCCTCGGCGATCTGCTGGTGGGCCGCCACATCATCACGCTGGCGCAGCACGACGAGGCCGTCGCGCTCGCCGAACGCTGGAACGTGCGGCTCGGCGACGCCATCCTGTCACGCAACTGGATCGAGCCGGCCGCCTACTACCAGGGCATCTCTTATTACTACGAGCTCCCCTTCGTCGATCTCATCCGCGACACGCCCGACCCGCGCCTGCTGCGCGCAAGCGATGCCGATTTCTACGCCCGCCACCTGACCATGCCGTGGCGGCGGCAGGACGGCCGCCTCGTGATCGCCACCGCGGAGCCCGGACCGGAGACCGTGCTGCTGGCGCGCCAGCGCTGGGGCAATGCGCTCGAATTCGTGGTGACGTCCAAGTTCGACATCGTGTGGGCGGTGCAGACCGCCTTCGCCGGCGCGCTGTCGCACCGCGCCGTCTACGACCTTGCCGAGCACGATCCCGACATGTCGGCGCGCACGGTGATGACCACGGGGCAGTTGATGATCGCCTATGCGATGGCGAGCGCGCTGATGGCGGGGCTGGCGCTCGCCCCCATCGCCACCTTGATCGTCTTCAACGTCGCGCTGGCGGCGTTCTATCTCGGCAACTTCCTGTTCAAGGGCCTGCTGGTGGCGGCCGGCGGCGGCCGCTCCACCGACTGGAATCACGAGATCGAGATCGCCGCGCGCGCGCTGCGCGAGGAGGAGCTGCCGGTCTTCACCGTGCTGGTACCGATGTTCCGCGAGGCCAAGGTGCTGCCGCGGCTTGCCGAGGCCCTGCGCGCGCTCGACTACCCGCTCGGCAAGCTCGACATCAAGATCGTGCTCGAAGCCGACGACACCGACACCATCGAAGCGGCGCGCCGGCTCGGCCTCGAAGGCGTATTCGAGATCATCCGCGTACCTCCCTCGCAGCCGCAGACCAAGCCCAAGGCCTGCAATTTCGCCCTGCGCTTCGCGCGCGGCGAATATCTCGTCATCTACGACGCCGAGGACCGCCCCGAGCCCGACCAGTTGCGCAAGGTGGTGGCGACCTTCCGGCAGATGCCGAAGGACGTCGCCTGCCTGCAATGCCGGCTCAACTACTACAATGCGGACGAGAACTGGCTGTCGCGCATGTTCACGCTCGACTATTCGCTGTGGTTCGACCTGGTGCTGCCCGGGCTCGAGCGGCTGAACATCCCGATCCCGCTCGGGGGCACCTCCAACCATTTCAAGATTGACGTGCTGCGCGAACTGCACGCCTGGGATCCCTTCAACGTCACCGAGGACGCCGATCTTGGCATTCGCATCTACGAGAAGGGCTACCGCGTCGCCATCGTCGATTCGACCACCTACGAGGAAGCCACCTGCCATCTCGGCAACTGGGTGCGGCAGCGCTCGCGCTGGCTCAAGGGCTATATGCAGACGCTGCTGGTGCACACGCGCCGGCCGCTGCACCTGATCCGCAAGACCGGCATTCTGGGCTTCCTCGGCTTCGTCTTCTTCATCGGTGGCACCGTCCTCTCCGGCCTGTGCAACCCGCTGTTCTGGCTGTTCTACGCGGTGTGGCTCCTGCTGGCCTCGAACGGGCTCGATGCGGTGTTTCCGCAGTTCCTGCTGCTCATCAGCCTCGCCAATCTGCTCGCCGGCAACGGCGCCTTCATGTTCCTGTCGATGATCGCGCCACTGCGCCGCGGCTGGCTCAATCTCATCCCCTATAGCTTCACGGCCTTCGGCTACTGGGTGTTGATCTCGGTCGCAGCCTATCGCGGTCTTTGGCAGCTCGTGCGCGATCCCTTCTACTGGGAAAAGACGCGCCACGGCGTCTCCCGCCATCTCGACGTCGCCGCCCTGCCCGCCGACGGAACCGCACCATGACCCGTGCGCTCAACGCCACGCCCTTTGCCATCGCCAGCGGCATCGTCGTGCTGATGCTGGCGAGTCTGACGGTGCGCTCCGGCCTGATCCCGCACGACACGCTGTCGCTGTGGGCCGGCGCCATCATCGCCGGCGACGGCGAGCAGTCGATCGGCCGCACCGTTGCCGCCTATCCGACCATCCCCTTCATGGCGACCGCCGCGCTCAGCTATCTGACGCCGGCCGGAACGCCGGCGCCGGCGCTGATCTCGGCCGCGCTGGTGGCGCTGCTCGCCGGCCTGTGGTTTACCGCCTTCCGCCGCGTCGGCCTCAGCGTCTGGCTCGCCGGCCTTGCCGCCATGCTGCTCATCTTCCATCCGGCGCTGCTGCGCGCGGCGCTGGCGGGGCCGGCGGAGATGCTGGTCGCGACCTTTCTCTATCTGCTCGGCAATGCCTTGTTCGATCTGCGCAGCCGCGGCACCGCGCCAGACGTGATGGCGGTCAGCATGGCGCTGCTCGGGCTTGCCTTCTCGCATCCGATGGGCGCCGCGATCGCCTGTGCGGCGGTGCCATTCCTGGTGTTCGCCGTGCGCCCGGTGCTGGTCGCCAATTCGGCGCTCAATGTGGTGATGGTGCTGATCTTCCCCACCGTGTTTTCGCTCGGCGCTTTCACCTATGTGTCCTGGGTGTTTCCCGGCAGCGGCTGGAGCTTCTACAGCGCGCCCTCGGCCAGCCTGTCGGCCTGGAGCGCCGGCATCTCAGACCTCTTCGGCGGCGGCCTGACCGGCATCCAATCGGTCGACGCCGCGCTCGCCTTCACAGTCGCGCTCGCGCTCGGCGCGCCGCTCGCGGTCGTCGCGGCCTATCGCATCCGCCAGCGCGGGCCGCTATTGGCGCCGCCGCTGGTGCTGGCCGCGAGCACCGTCGGCGCGGCCGCCATCGGCGTCGCCACCGGACTGTTCGGCGATCCGGCCGCCGTTGCCGTGGTGGCACCGATCCTCGGCACGCTTTGCATCATCCGCATTCCGGAAGCGCGCGCGAGCGTCGCGACCATGCTGGCGCTGCTGGTGGTCGGCTGGATCGGCGGCGTATTGGCGCTGGCGCTGGTCGATCCACGCGCGGTGACGCAGGTGACCGGACTGGAACCGGGGATCAGCCGCGAACGGCTCGACGCCATCAGCCTCGGCCATGCGGTCGCCCCCGTCGACGGCGTGCTGGTCGACACCGACAATGCGCCTGCCGTGGTGGTCGGACGCGGCGATGCGCACGGCCTCCTGCCGCCGAACGCGGAAGCGTTCAGCCTGTCGATCCTGCTGTCGCGGCTCGATGCGCCGTATGTCGCGGTTCCGAATCCGCAAAGCACGACCGGCCTCTCCGACCAACTCGTGCACGGCTTCCCACTCCTGTACCGCAATGGCGCGCCGGGTTATCGCCTCATTTACCAGAACGACACCTGGCGGCTCTATGCGCACAATTTGGCGAAGCCGGTTCACCAGGCGGCGATGACGAAGTCCTACCGTCAAAACGATCCGACCAGTCCCACGAGGTGAGCATGCGCATTCTCATCGTCGACGATTCCGAAGACTTCCGCGACATCACCGAGGCTGCGCTGGTGAGCGCCGGCTATCAGGATGTGGTGGGCGCCGAATCGGCATGGTCCGCCTTCAAATATCTCGACATCGGCAAAGCCACCGAGGCTCCGGCGGTGCCGATCGACATCATCCTGCTCGACATTCTGATGCCCGAGGTGGACGGCATCGAAGCCTGCGCCCGCATTCGCGGCGACGAGCGCTATGCCGACGTGCCGGTGATCATGGTCACGGCTCTCGCCGACATGGACAGCCTGTCGCACGCCTTCATCGCCGGCGCCAACGACTACATCACAAAGCCGATTAACCGCATCGAGCTCCTGGCGCGGGTTCGCGCCTCGCTCAAGCTCAAAGCCGAGCTCGCCCGCCGGCAGGCGCGCGAACGCCAACTGCTCGATTTCGTCTCCAACTGGGGCGACCGCCGCTCGGAGATCTGGATTGATCAGACCACGGGCCTGTTCGTCGGCGAGGTGGCGGAGGCCTATCTGGCCGCCACACCGACGCTGCGCGCGCGCGAGCCCCTGTCCGTGATCACGCTCAAGGTCGATCGGCTGGACTCCTGGCGCACCAGCGCGGGCGATGCGACGGCCAATGCCATCCTGGCGCAGGTGGCGAGCGCCATTCGCGGCACCGCCGCGACCATGGGCGTGATCGCCGCCTCTTATCCCAACGCCGTGTTCGTGATCGTAGCGCCCGGCTACGACAATACCGCGGCGGCCAAGCTCGCCGAAACGCTGCGCGGGGTGGTCTCGCGCCTGGCGCTGAGCAACGGCGAGTCGATCACCGCCGATCACGTCACCGCGTCGGTCGCCGTCAACAGCGGCTTCGTCACGCAGGGCTCCGACCGCATCAAGCTACTGACGCAGGCCATCGGCACCATTCAGGGCGCCGGCGAAAGCGGCGGGAACGCGGTCATCGCCACGCGCAACTGAAAGCAACGTTGAACTCTCAAGCGCCGGCCGCGGGCGTGCGGCGGCGCCAAACGGAAAGGTGGGGAAAGTCATGCCGCGGATTTTGGGGAGTCCCGCACTATGTTCGCCCGCCATTGGTCGCTTGTCGGAACGTTATTGCTGGCCGCGTCGAGCCCGGCGCTCGCCGGCGCCTGGACGCAACCCAAGGGGCACGGCCAGGTCACCGTCTCCACCCTGTGGAGCCAGGCCACGGAGAATTTCGACAATTCGCGCAGCCTCGTTTCGACGCCGCGTTATCGAAAATTCGAGCTGCAGGGCCTGCTTGAATACGGACTGAGCGATCGCTTCACGGCGATGGTCTCGCCCGGCCTGCAGGAGATCGATATCGCCTCGCCGACCGACGCCAAGCGCGCCGGCCTCGGCTATAGCGATATCGGCGGTCGCTATCGCTTCTGGCAGGGCGACGGCTGGGTGTTCTCCGGGCAGAGCCTGGTGCGCATTCCCGGCACCAATCAGGACAGCAACCCGGCCGCGGTCGGCTATACCGAGCCCGAGCTCGATATGCGCGCCCTCTTCGGCCACGACTTCGCCGCCTTCGGCGTGCCGGGCTTCCTCGATTTTCAGGTGGCGCAGCGCTTCCGCTTCGGCGATCCGCCCGACGAATTCCGCTTCGACGCCACGCTCGGCCTCCGGCCCTGGCCGCGCTGGATGCTGCTGGTGCAGTCGTTCAACGTGATCTCGGAAGGCGCCGGCAGCACCGCGCTCTATCCGAGCTACGACTACGAGAAGCTGCAGCTCAGCGTCGTCTACAGCCTGACGCCCTCGCTGTCGCTGCAATTCGGCGGCTTCACCACTTATAGCGGGCTCAACTCGCTGCAGGAAAACGGGCTGGTCGCCGGGCTCTGGTATAATTTCTGAGCGCGGGCTGCGATCCGACAGGCGAGCGTCTGATCGACCGATCGATTGACGCGTCGCTCGTCCCCGCTGTCGCAGGGACGAGCGGCAAGTCAATGCCCGTTATGCCGTCGCGCCCGCGGCGTTTCGCCCAGACAATCGCGGGTGACCGCTTCGATCAGTTGGGTGATCGCCGCTTCGACCTCCTGCCCATCGCCGCCGGTCTCGATCAGGTCATCGACAAGCTCTTCCAGGCGGGTCGCCGCCGCGCCGACGGCTTCGAAACCGTACACGCCGGCGGCGCCGGAAAGCGCGTGCGCGATCTGCCCGATCCGCCCCGCCGAAGGCTTGAGGTCGCCCGCGGCGTCGGCGCTCAAGGCAGCGAGCGTCGCGGCGTCGTTGCGCGCACGGATGATGAATTTGACCCTTAGCTCGTCGAGGCCCTTGACGTTTCCATTGAGATAATTGCGCACGGCGCCGGCAAGCGAGATCGGATCGAACGGCTTGGGGATCACGCCGGCGGCGCCGAGCGACAGGAAATGCGCGAGCTCGCGCGTCTGCGCCCGCGCGGTCATGAACACCACGGGAATCTGCGCCGTCGCCGTATTCTCGCGCAGATGACTGAGCGTCTGCGGCCCGTCCATGACCGGCATCATCACGTCCATGAGAATGATGTCGGGCGCCCATTCCACCGCCGCCGTCAGCGCCTCGTCGCCGGAGGAGCAGCTTCGTACCGCGAGATTGGCATCCATCTGCAGGGAAATTTCCACCAACTCGCGGATGTCGGGCTCGTCATCCACGTGCAGAACACGCAACGCACTCATGCGACCTCCAAGTTCTTGTTGACCTGCCCTCCGGCCTCGCCTTGGCCGGACGGCACGGTTTTGACGAAACGCCGATTCAGCGCATCGATCAGCCGCTCGGGCGTGTTGGACGATTGCTCCAGCGCGCGGCACACGCGCTCGATATAGGCCGGGTCTCCGCTGCGCGCGGATAGAAGAACGGTCGGCACCAGCCGTCCGTCATTGCCGCACAATTCGCTCAGAAGTTCGGGGCCGTCGCCCGCCAGCAGCGCTATGTCGAGCACCGCCAGGTCGAACGATTTCACGACCAAGGCGTTGCGCGCCTCTTCCAGGCTGCCGACCGACACGACCTCGGCGCAGGCGCGCATGGCCACGCACACCGCCACGCGTTGCGCCTCGTCCCGGTCGACATGCAGGATGCGCGGGCGCTCCTTGCCGTTGCGCACCCGCGGCCGTTTCAGCGCGCCCAGGAGCCGCTCGAGATCGACCGGTTTGTCCAGCCAGTCCAGCACGTCGAGGGTCGAGGCGCGCGCATCTTTGCGTCCGCGCGCCGGATTGCCCGACACCACGACGATCGCGATGTCGGCATAGGCCGGCCGGCCGCGCAACTGTTGGATCAGGCTGATGCCGTCGCCGTCGGGCAGCTTGAGATCGACCAGCACCGCGGCATAGCTGCCGCCGTCGGCGCGTTGCAGGGCCTCGCTGGCGCTGGCCGCGATATCGACGCGGAAACCGTTGTTGACGAGACGTGCGCTGAGCCAGGCGCTGACATCGGGATCGTCCTCGCACAGCAGCACATTGAAACCCTGCGGCATGGTCAACTCATCGTCGGTGGCGTGCCAGCGCGGCAGCTCGACGTAGAACAGCGTGCCAACGCCGATCTCTGTCTCGAAGCCGACCTCGCCGCCGAGTTGCCTGACGATCTCGTGGACGATACTAAGGCCGAGGCCGGTGCCGCCCCTCTGCCGCGTATCGGTGGAATCGGCCTGGGCGAACTTCTCGAACACGCGCCGCCGAAAGTCCTCCGGAATACCGGGGCCGTGGTCGCGAATGGTGATGCGAATGCTATCGTGCCGCTCGTCGACGCCGACGATCACCTCCGCGCCGCGCGGCGAGAACTTGACGGCGTTGGACAGGAGATTGCCGACCACCTGCGCCAGCCGGTCGGGGTCGGCGCGTACATCGCTGGCGACCGAGTTGGGATCGAGCCGCATCGATACGCCGAGGTCTTCGGCATAGGCCCTGCTGGTCTCGATGGTCTGTTCGACCACCGCGCGGGCATTCACTTTCTCCAGATGGAAGCTGAGCTTGCCCGATTCGATCTTTTCGATATCGAGGATTTCATTGACCAGCCTGACCAGCCGCTGGCCGTTATTGTGGGCGATGCTGACCAGGCGGGCCGCCGAATCCGGCAGGCAGCCGCCACCGCCAGCCGACAGGAGCGCCAGCGAGGCGGTGATCGAGGTCAGCGGCGTGCGCAGTTCATGGCTGACGGTGGAGACGAACTCGTCCTTCAGCCGCTCGTTGCTCTTGCGTTCGCTGATGTCGACCACCACCGCCAGGATGAGCAGCCCGTCGCGGATGTTGATCGGGTTGAGCTCGATCTCGATGGGGAATTCGCTGCGGTCGCGATGCAGGCCGACCAGCTCCCGACCCTTTCCCAGATTGCGGATCTTCGCTTCCAGCGTGTAGGCGGCGCGCAGCTTGGCGTGGCCGGCGCGCATGCGGGGCGGCACCAGCATCTCGATCGGCCGGCTGATCAAATCCTCGCGGCGATAGCCGAACAGACGCTCGATCTCGCTGTTGACCATGACGATAAGGCCGCTGCGATCGATCATCATCATGCCGCTGGGACAGGCCTCGACCGCGAGCTTGAACAGTTCCTCGGCGAGCCGCTGCTCGGTCACATCGCGAAAGATGGCGGACGAGCCGACCAGCTTGTTGGTGACCTTGCGCAACGGCGAGACCTCGATCACCACCTGGATCGGGCGGCCGCCTTTGGCGAGCCGCACGGTGTCTAAATTGTCGATCCGCTCGCCGTTGCGGAATTTCTCCCGGATCATGGCCGTTTCGTCGTTGCGCTCCGGCGGCACCAGCATGTCCATGGACTGACCGATCGCCTCCTCGGCGCTGTAGCCGAACATGCGCTCGGCGCCCGGATTCCAGCCGGTGATCACCCAGTCCAGATCGGTGGTCAGAAACGCGAGGTTCGAGGAGTGCACCGCGGCGACGTAAAGCGGCTCACGGTTGGCATATCCGGCAAGCTCGGCCGAGCGGTTCTCGATATCGCCGATCATTTGCTCGAAGGCGCCCGCCAAGGCGCCCGCCTCGCCGCCGCTGTTCGCCGGAAATTGCACCGGTTCGTGACGGCGAAATGCCGCCACCGCGGCAACCGTCTGTCGCAACGGCCGGGTCAACGCGCGCGTCGTGGCAATCGTCAGCACCAACGCCACAATGACGGCCGCAAGTGCCATCGCCGATGCCGCTGGCCGGAGCGCGCGTTCGCTGCCAAGTTCGATCGCCAGCGCCATCGCGACGATGATGACAATCATGCTCAGCGTGAGCCGGGACGAAAGACCGGACACCGAATCGCGCCAACGCCTGGGAAGCCACTGTCCGACTCGACCGAAACCTCGCCTGAGCTGGCCTGGCATGATTGCTCTTCTGATGTATCAAGAAATGCGATGCCAACGGTCGCAGCGTTCAGGCCTAGACCCCGCCGGTATATTTTGCGTGAAAAACAGGATCAAATGAGCTTAGTAAAAATACGCAAATGCCGGGCCGATCTTGGTGGGCGAATACCCAGGTTTGGACAAAAAAAATCCGCGTCGCACGACGCGGACACACAGCAAAACATGGCGCGACCGCCCCATGGGGGCGGTCGCTAGACCTTGGCGCCCGAAACCGGCGTCTTTGCGCGCCGGCGGTCGATCAACGCGCCGGATGCAGATCGATACCGGCGACACCGATCGCGAGGTTGAGCCCGGCCTGACCCTGGACGGAAACCGGCTGCAAGGCGACCGTGTGATTGGAGCCGCCGACCAGCACATTGGCGCCGAGCCCGGCGCCCACCGTCGCTTCCGCGCTGGCGCCGGCGTAGTGGCCGGCCAGTGCCCCGAAGCGGCGATTGCTCGGCGCATAGACCGACCAGACCATCTCGCCGCCCGTGGTGGCGCCGATGTCGAGGCCGAATTTGGTGATCGAGCCCGTATAGACCTCGCGCGGGCCGTGTCCGGCCGGCGTGAACATACAGGTCAGATGTTTCTTCGACGCGATAATGAGACCGATGCCGCCGGAAATGTCGCAGGTCAGCGTGCCGACCTTGTCCCGCTCAACGTGACGGGGGGCCGCCACGGACGCAGTCGGGCCGGCAACCGCCGCGGCAACTGCCAGGGCGGCCAGCGCGCTCAGAGGTCTATTCATATGTGTCTCCCTTCCATGTCTGTCAGCCGACCAACGCCGCAGCCTCCCCCGAGTTCCATGCCGAAACGGGCGCGCGAGGCCACTCTTTTTCCGGTGCGATCCTGGTTGACGGTGCTGGCGTCAATTTTGGCATCAGCCGCCCGCGGCCTCAGCGCCCCGGCAGGATCTGCCCGGCGGGGATGACGATGTGGCAGCGCAGCCCGTCGGGATCGAACTTCATATCCACATCGGCATCGATCGCGCGCGCCAGATTGTTCTCGATCACCATGCTGCCGAAGCCGCGCTTGCGGCGCGGTTTCACCCGCGGGCCGTTCTGCTCGCACCAGTCGAGCGCGAGCCCGCTGCCAGCGCCGTCGTCGCGTCGCCAGGTGATCGACAGCCGGCCGTCCGGCACCGACAGGGCGCCGAAGCGCGCAGCATTGACGGCGAGCTCATGCAGCGCGAGGCCGAGATTCTGCGCCGCTTCGGGCTTGAGCGCGACCGCGGGCCCCTCGATCGCCACCTGCTGCTCCTCGGCGCTGGAGATGTGGCCGCCGAGCTGCGAGCGCACCAGCTCGTCCAGCGACGCGCCATGCCAGCTCTCGCGCACCAGGAGATCGTGCGAGGCGGCGAGCGCTTGCACGCGCGCGCCGAACTGCTGGAGGAAACCGTCGATGGAGCCGGCATGCCGCGCGGTCTGGCGCGCCATGGCCTGGATGACCGCCAACAAATTCTTCGAGCGGTGCGTCAATTCGCGCAGCAGCAGCCGCAGATGCGCTTCGCCTTCCTTGCGCTCGGTGACGTCGATGGCGGCGCAGGTCAGCCCGACAACCTCGCCGGCATCGCTGCGCAGCGGCTCGATGTGCAGCTCGTACCAGCGCATGCCGATCGCCTCGTCGATGGCGATCTCCGTGCGCTTAGCCTGGCCGCTGGCGAGCGCCTCGCGCTTCAAGACCATGATCGCCGCGCCCGCATCGCCCGGCATGATCTCGTCGTCGGTGCGGCCGAGAATCTCCTCGCTCGAACGCCCGAACATGACATTACTGATCGAGGTGAAACGCAGGTGGCGGTCCTGCGTGTAGACCGTGACCAGAGAGCCGCGCAGCGCCGTCTCGTAGCGGGCAAACCGCGCGTTCAGCAGGTTCAATTCCAGCGCCTGCGCACCGAGCTGCGCTTCCAGCCGCCGGCATTCCGACTGCAGCCGGGCTAGCTCTTGCTCTTGCCCCTCGGGGCGGTCGCGCGCCATGGCGGTGCTTCGGTTTGCGCTGCCGACACGCTGCTGCCTGCGGCCAGCGGCAGACGGACGGCCTTGCTAATGAATACGTCCATTGGTCGCGCTGTCAATCGATCGAGCGCCGATCAATGCTCGCATCGCGCGGACGATGAAGTCCTCGCCGCGAGTACAAATCAACGCCGACAGGCGATATGCGTTGCACGCGATCGCCTCGCCGCATTGTCACCGCCACAACATGCCTGGAATGGTTTCTTGACCCCGCGCGAGGCTAGCTCGCGCGTCGCTCGCGCCGCCGCGCATTGCGCTCGAAGAACAGCGCTTGGCTCAACACCGCCGACACGGTCGAGGGCTGGAACGGCTTGGCGATGAGGAAGGCTGGCTCCGGCCGCTCGCCAGTCAGGAAGCGCTCGGGATATGCGGTGATGAAGATCACCGGAACTTCGAACGTGCGCAGCAACTCGTTGACCGCATCCAGGCCGGAACTGCCGTCCGCAAGCTGGATGTCGGCGAGGATGATGCCCGGCTGCTTGGTGCGAGCCAATGCCACCGCCTCTTTGTGGGTCCGGGCGACGCCAAGGACATTGTGTCCAAGGCTTTCCACCAGGCCTTCGAGATCGAGCGCGATGAACGCTTCGTCCTCGATGATCAGCACGTCGGTGGCGATCTCGGCGGCAAGCTCGCGCCCGGAATCCTCAACGAGCTGACGCAAGGCGGGCACGTCCACGTCGAGCACCTTGGCGGCGTCGTCCTCCGACAGCCCCTCCAGCGCCACCAGCAGGAACGCCTGGCGCGGCTTCGGCGCGATGCTGGCGAGATGCCGCTCGACCGCCGGGACCGACGCGGCGACCTCGGGTCGCCCGTTGACGCCGACCGAGTTCCAGATCTGGGTAAACAGCCGATAGAGGGCAATGCGGGTGGAAGAGCCCGTTTCCAACAGGCTCGGGTCCTCCACCAGCGTCTCGAGGGTCGCCGCCACATAGGCATCGCCCGAGGCCTGGCTGCCGGAAAGCGCCCGCGCGTAGCGACGCAGATACGGCAAATGCTGGGCAACCGATTGAGATATCGACACAAATCCCTCCCGCTGGTGGTTCAGTCAACGCCCCCCGAGCGTGCCCGACGGTGGCGCGCCAGATTACCCGAGCCAACGTGCATTCGCTAAAAAAGTTCCCTCTCAGGGGGAACCATTTGCCAATTCATGGGTTTCGGATGGACACAAGAGGGGGCCCGTGCCGCGTGGGGAAGCGTTAGGGTACGAGGCTACGGGATTGACGATGAACGAGCGCAAGCCTGCAGGGCAGCAGAAACCGATGGAACCCGCGGCCACCCGCAAAAAGAACGGCACCAAACCGGCCAAGCTCACGCGCGACGTGCAGGCTCGTCTCGGTCAGCAGTTGCGCGCGATGTACGACGACGTTGTGAATCAAGGGGTGCCGGACCGTTTCAACGACCTCTTGAATCGCATGAACGGCGACGGGAACAAGGAAAGTCAGTAATGGCCATGGACGAGTCAGTCCGAAAAGCCATACTCGCGGCGGTGCCAAGCCTCCGCGCCTTTGCCATATCGTTGAGCGGCAATATCGACCGCGCCGACGATCTGGTACAGGAGACGTTATTGCGCGCGCTCGCCAATATCAATTCCTTCCAGCCGGGCACCAACATGTCGGCCTGGCTGTTCACCATCCTGCGCAATCATTTCCGCTCCGAATACCGCAAGCGTCGGCGCGAGGTGGAAGACGGCGAAGGTCGCTATGCCGAAACGCTGAAGTCGCAGCCCGAGCAGCCCGGCCAGGTCGAGTTCAAGGAATTCCGCGAAGCGCTGACGCATCTGCCGGCCGACCAGCGCGAAGCGCTGATCCTGGTGGGCGCCTCCGGCTTCTCCTATGAGGAAGCCGCCAATATCTGCGGCTGCGCCGTCGGCACCATCAAGTCGCGCGTCAATCGCGCGCGCACGCGGCTTGCCGAACTGTTGGCGATCAACAGCGCCGAGGAGTTCGGTCCCGACGAGCAGACCCGCGCCGTGCTGGCGAGCGGGGAATAGGCCGCGCATTGGCGGCGGCTGAAAGCGCCGGGCAATAACGTCAAAGCCATCTCACCCCGTCGTCATGGACACAGGGGCCGCGTTGTCGCGGCGTCGTGTCCGTTGATTTGCATCAACGACATTTACGCGCCTCCGGATCATGCTTTCCCCGCTGAAATGGCGGACAACGCGCAGACCAGCACCTCCCCAAAACTTGTGATCATCGGCGCCGGTATCGCGGGTCTGTGCACCGCCGTCTACGCGCGCCGATGCGGCTACGAAGTCGAAATCCTCGAGCAGCACGACAGCGCCGGGGGGCTCGCCACCAGTTGGCGGCGCGGCGACTACACCTTCGAAACCTGCCTGCATTGGCTGCTCGGCTCCAAGCCGGGCGCGCCGTTGAACGCGCAGTGGCGGCAGGTGTTCGACATCGACAAACTGACCTTCGTGAACGCCGACGAATTCGTCCGGCTGGAGGGCGACCATGGCGAGTCGCTTTCCATTCCCACCAATATCGAGCGGCTGGAAGCCGAGCTGCTGCGGCAGGCGCCGCAGGATGAAGCGGAGATCAGACGCTTTACTGCGGCCATTCGCCGCTTCGCCAAATTCCCCATGCCCGACCCGAGCGAGCCCTGGCCGCGCCGGGGGCTGTCGCTGTTGCGCACCCTGCCCTATCTGCCGCTGCTGCATCGCTGGTCGCGACTGAGCGCGCACGACTATGCCCAGCGCTTCCAGCACAAGCTTTTGCGCGCTTTCTTCGACGGCGAGATCGGCCAGCTTTCAGTGATCGCATTGATGCTGTCGCTTGCCTGGATGAACGACGGCAATGCCGGCTATGCCGTCGGCGGCTCGCAGGCCGTCATCCGCGGCATCCTGGCTCGGCTCGAGGCCCTCGGCGTGCGGCTGCGCTACAACGCCGCGGTGGAGACGATTCTGGTCGAGAACGACACCGCCGTCGGCGTGAAGTTGCGCGGCGGCGAAATCATCCGGGCCGATTGGGTGATCTCCGCCGCCGACGGGCATGCCACCCTCTTCGACATGCTGGGCGGACGCTACACCGATGCGCGCACGCGCGCCGTGTATGACACGTTGGTGACCTTCCCCTCCTATGTGCAGGTCTCGCTTGGTGTCGCGCGCGACCTTTCCGCGCAGCCCGGCCATGTGACGCGCGTGCTCGATGCGCCTTTCGCGCTCGATCCCGATACCCGGCTGCGGCAGGTCTCGTTCCGCTTCTTCCATTTCGACCCGAGTTTCGCGCCGGCCGGCAAGACGGCGGTGACCGCCTTCCTGCCGACCCGCAATTTCGCCTTCTGGGATGATCTGGAGCGTAACGATCCGGCGCATTACGCGGTGGAAAAGCACCGGGTGGCCGAGGCGGTGATCGCCGTTCTGGAAAAGATGCTGCCCGGCATTCGCTGGGCCATCGAAGTGACCGATGTGGCGACGCCGGCGACGGTGATGCGCTTCACCAACAACTGGAAGGGCAGCATGGAAGGCTGGCTGCTGCTGCCCGGCAAGGACTTCAAGCCGCTGCGCAACACGTTGCCCGGCCTGCGACGTTTCCTGATGGCGGGGCAATGGGTGATGCCGGGCGGCGGGCTGCCGTCAGGCCTGTTCACCGCGCGAATAGCCGTGCGCGCCATGTGCCGGCAGGACCGCGTCGCCTTCGTCGGCTAGTGCGTGAGCGCGGAGAGCCAGGTGACCGTGCCCGGCACCAGCATGAGGAAGATCAGCACGGCGAGCTCCATCAAGATGAAGGGCGCGACCGCAAGATAGATCTGCTTCATCTTCAATTCGGTGGAGATGCCCTTCATCACGAACAAGATCATCCCGAAGGGCGGCGTCACCTGGCCGATCTCCAGCCCCAGCAACAGCAAGACGCCGAACCAGATGAGATCGAAGCCGGCGAGCTTGGCGAGCGGCATGTAGAACGGCAAGGTGATGAGCAGGATGCTGTAGGGGTCCATCAGACAGCCCAAGAGCAGCACCACCGACAGCATCAGCACCAGCAAAGCGAAGGAGCCGGGATTGAGCGTCTGCACCAGTTGCACGATGCCCTGCGTCGCGCCGGAGAACGACAGGATCTGCGAGAAGGTGAGCGACATCGCGGCGATGAACAGGATCGGCACCGCCACCTTGCCGGTGCCGATGAGCGCCTCGCGCAGCACCGCCCAGGAGAGCGAGCGATAACAGGCGCAGACGACGACCGCGCCCATGGCGCCGACCGCCGCCGATTCCGTCGGCGTCGCCCAGCCGGCGAGGATGCTGCCGATGACCAGCAGACACAGCGAGAACAGGGGCGCGATGTGCACGAAGAACAGCTTCAGCTTCGTCGCGGTCGGGATCGACGGCGTCTCGTAGCGCGGCGCGAGCTGCGGATTGAGCCAACAGCGCACGAGAATGTAGAGCGTGTAGCAGAGCGCGATCAGCAGGCCGGGGATGGCGGCGGTGACCAGGATGCCGGAGATGGAGATACCGGAGAGGCTGCCGAGCAGCACGGCCATGCCGGAGGGCGGGATCAGCATGGCGATGCCGCCGGTGCCCATGATCGGGCCCATCGACATGCCGGGATGATAGCCGCGCCGGCGCATCTCCGGCAGCACGGTGGAGGCGAGCACCGCTGTGCTCGCCATGCTGGAGCCGGTGAGCGTCGCGAACACCGCGCCGCCGCCGACGGTGACCAGGGCCAGCCGTCCCGGGATGTCCAGCATCAGCCGCTCGACCGTGTCGATCGCGCGCACCGCCACCCCCGAGCGGAACAGCACCTCCCCCATCAGGATGAACATCACCACCGGCGCCAGGGTGAAATTCGCCAAGCCTTCCACGGCGTTGCGCACCGCTTGCGCGAGGCCGAGGATGCCGCCGAAGAAGATGATGGCGCCGACGATGTTGGCGCCGAGGAAGGCAAGCGCCACCGGCACGCCGATGAACATCAGCATGAGCGCCGTGCCGACCAGCAGGGCCAGGGCCCAATACCATTCCATCGGCTAGATTCCCCCGTCGCGGCCGGTGCCGCCGGTGCCCGCGATGACGTCGGTGCGCAGGATGATGACGAAGCGGCGGATCAGCTCCACGGTGAGGAAGAAGAAGCCGATGGGGATGGTGGCGACGGGCCACCATTCGGGAATGATGAATTCCTTCTGGATGGTGGCGCCGCTCTTGAAGGAGTCGATGGTGGTGAAGACGCCGATCGCCAGGAAGATGACGGAGATGACGATCGCCAGGATCGTGGCGATGAGCAGGACCACGCGGCCGACGCGGGGCGGCAGGTATTCGCCGAGGATGTCGACGGTGACGTGGCGGTTGATGCGCATGATGTAGCCGACGCCGGCCATGGTCAGCACCAGCAGGCTGAACTCGATCACCTCCAGCATGCCGTAGAGCCCGCTGAAGCCGAGGTTGCGCAACAGCACGTCGGCGCAAGTGCCGATGGCGATCAGCGCCACCAGCAGCCCCGGCACCAGGCCGAGGCCGTTCAGCGCCCGCTCATAGACCCACGCGATGATGCGCATGCTCGAAGTGTCCCCGGGCATCGGCGCCGTCGCGGCGCCGATGCGATGACAAGGGCGTCCGCGCCGATCAGTGCAGGATCAGCTTCTTCAGCGCGGGACCGAACTCCGGCGCCTCCTTGATCACGCTCTTCCAGGTCGCCTCGTTGGCGAGATCGACGAAGGTCTTGGCCTGATCCTTCGGCAGCGTGATCACCTTCATGCCGCCCGCCTCCAGCACCTTGAGCTGCGCTTGCGTATCGGCGTTGACGCCCTTGTTGCGCTCCTCCTCAAGCCACTGCGCGGCTTCGCTCAGCACCGCCTTCTGCTTGGCATCGAGCCCGTCCCAGACGGTCTTGTTGATCATCACCACCACCAGCGCATCGTAGAAGCCGGGATCGATCTGGTACTTGGTGATGCCCGCCCAGCCGGCCTGCTTGATCTCGACGGTGAGGTTGCCATAGCCCTTGACCACGCCGCGCTGGATGGCGGTGAAGGTCTCCCCGCGCGAGATCAGCACCGGCTGCGCGCCGAGGGCTTCGAAGAAGGCCTTGTAGGTGCGGCTCGAGCGCAGGCGCATGCCCTTGAAGTCGGCGAGCGACTTCACCGGCACGGTGGTGAAGATGTGGAACTTGGTGCCGTAGCCGAGCTGGCCGAGATAATGCGCGTTGGCGCGTTTCTCGAAATAGTCGTTGATCAGCTTATAGGCGCCGTTCTTGCGCTGCTCGGCCGGCGTCACGTCGTTGGAGGTCATGCCTTCGACGCCCGGCGCGAGGCCGGCGAGATAGCCGGGCGGCGTGACGATCATGTCGACGATGTCGTTCTTCAGCGCATTGCCCGCTTGCCGCGCCGGGATCGAGGCCGGGTCGAGCAGCGGCGAAGCGATCTGCACCAGACCCTTGCCCTTCTCGTTGACCCGCTTGATGAAGTCGAGCGTGGCATGGCCGATGCCGACGCCGCGCGAGGTGGAGAAATAATAGAGCTTGAGCGATTTCTCGGCCGCCTGGCTCGGCGTGGCGGCGGCGACCAACAAGAGCGCGACTGCGCATTGCATCCAGCGTGACATGTGCGTTTCCTCCCGCATTGGTTTTCCAATTATGCTTTACGTCTTCTTGTCGTTATGGCGGCAGCGCTTTGCCGCTCAAATCTTGAGCTTGAGCAGACGCGCGGCGTTCTTGGCGAAGACTTTTTCCTTGTCCTGCGCCGACAGACCGAGATCCTCGACCAGCTTGATCGCGCGCGGCTTGAGCGAGGTCAGCGGCGGCGCATCGCTGCCGTAGAGCAGATGATCGACGCCGACCGTCTCCAACACCATGCGCGTCGCCGGCAGGTGGTAGCTCACCGTGTCGAAATACATCTTCTTCATATAGTAGCCGGGCTCGTGCTTGATCTTCAGCGGCGTATAGGGACCGAGGAAATAGCACTCGTCCTGCAATTCGTAGGCATAGTTCATGCGCCCGATGACCTCGCACAAGCCGCCGCCGCCATGCGACGAGACGATGGTCAGGCGCGGAAAGTCCTCGAGAATGCCGCGCACGATCAGCCGCGACAGCGCCAGGCACAGGTCGGCGGGACGGCCGACGCTCGAGGCCAGCCGATATTCGCGCAGGCGCTCCTCGCCGAAGCCGACATGCGGCGGATGGATGAACACCGGCACGTCGAGGTCCTGCATCAGCTCCCAGAAGGGGCGCGCCTCGTCGTCGTCGGGATAATGGCCCTTGTGGTTGGAATGGATGAGCACGCCCTTGAGGCCGAGCTCCTTGATCGCGCGCTCGGTCTCCTTGACATAGGCCGGCCCGCCGCAGGGCAGGATGGTGGCGAAGCCGTACATCGTGCCGGGATATTGCGCCTGGATCTCGGCGGCGTAATCGGACCAGCGCTGGACGGCGGCGAGTTCCTCGGCCTCCGACTTGCCGCGCATGTAGTGCGCCGCATTGCTGAACACGGTGATGTCGATATTGCAGCGCTCATGCGCGGCGCGCACGTTCTCCAGCGTCATCGGGCAGCGTCCGTCCCAGGTCGGACCCGCCTTGCCGTCCCATGTGCGCGCATCGGCCGCCGCCTCTTCGGGCGGATAGATGTGCGTATGCCATTCGATGATCACGCTGGCGTTCCTTTCCCTTGCAGCTTGTCGTTATCGCGTCGTCAGTCCGCTCGTCATTCCGGGGCGCGTGCGCAGCACGCGAGCCCGGAATCCAGAGAAAAAATTTCGCAGCGCTTTGTCGTGGCCCTGGATTCCGGGTTCGCCGCTTCGCGGCGCCCCGGAATGACGGAGGCGACCAGGATGCGGCTTTGCAGCCATAAGTCCAATTGAATAATTTGCGTCCGGCCATGCCGATCTGTTATGTCTTCTGCCGAGGGAAACGTCATGAATTTCACCCAGTTACGGTATTTCGTGACGGTTGCGCAGAACCGCAATCTCACGCGCGCGGCAACCGAACTGCGCGTGGCGCAGCCAGCGCTCAGCCGGCAGATCAAGCTCCTGGAAGACGAGCTCGGCACGCCTTTGCTCGCGCGGCATCATCGCGGCGTCGAATTGACCGATGCCGGCCTCGTGCTGCAACGGCGCTCCGAATATCTGCTGCGCCAGCTCGAGGAGACGCGCACCGAGATCATGGATCTGTCGGATGCGCCGAGCGGACAGCTTCGCCTCGGCTGCCCGCCCTCACTGACGCGTAACCTGGTGAGCAAGCCGCTGGAGCGTTTCCTCAGCCGCTATCCCAAGGTCCGCGTCGAATTGCAGGAAACGATCAGCGACCAGCTCTGCCAGGCGGTGCTCGCCGACCAGATCGATCTCGCCATCATCAGCACGCTGACGGCGGAGGCGCACCTGACCACCAAGCCGCTCTATCCCGAGCCGATCTGGCTGTTCGGCGCGCCCGGCAAGCTCGACCGGCGCAGGCGCGTGCGCCTTGCCATGATCTCCGAGCTGCCGATGCTGCTGGCGCTGCGCGGCAACGCGACCCGCGTGCTGCTCGACCGCCGCATGGCCGAGGCCAAGCTGCCGCTCAACGTGATCGTCGAAACCAATTCCATCCCGCTGATCCACGAGCTGGTGCACAAGGGGCTCGGCTACACCGCGGCGCCGTTTTCCTCGCATCAGAATTCGATCGAAAGCGGCGCCATGTCGGGCGCGCCGATCGAGGATCTGCGCATCGAGCGTTCACTGGTGCGCCGCTCCGACCGGCCGCTCACCGGGGCGATGCAGGCCTTCCTCGCGATCCTCGAGGACGAGATCGTCATCATGACCCGCGCCTTGCGCGGCGGCTTGAAAGCCAGGCGATCCGAGGCTTAGTCAAACCGGGGTGATGGACATGCCGACGATTTCGATATTCTTCGGCTTCGTGGTGCAGATGTACTGGCGCGATCCGTCGCGATCGAGAACGGCGAAATAATTGGCGGCTCGCTTCCGCCGGCCGCCATGCGTATAATCCGGCCATGGATCGCGCGCCGGCGCGAGAAGCTGCTTGCGAACTGGGAGCGCGGGCGGCGCCGCGAGCCGTTCGAGCGCGTTCCGGCAGCCGATGTCGAATGATCGAGATGGCCAAGGTCACGCAAGCGCGGGCGCTGGACGACCGGCGCCTCTGGCTGCGCTTCTCGAACGCGCGCGAGGGCGTGCGCGATTTTGCCGACATATTCGCGGAGGGCGGCGTCATGGTCGAGCCGCTGCGCGATCCTGCCATGTTCGCCCGCGTATTCCTCGAATTTGGCGCGCCGACCTGGCCGAGCGGGTTCGATCTCGATCCGATCGCCCTCTATCGCGAAATGGATGCGGCCGGCATTTTGACGCCGGTCGCGGCAGAGTAGCCGCCAATCCATTCGTCCCTGTCCTTGCTTGCGCGGGAATGAGCGGAGTTTGGCGCAAGACCGGCGGAAACCGCGCTCGGTCCCGATTTCCCCGCTGCCCGCTTGCCTCGGCGCGCGCCGCGTGCTGCTTTGCGCCGCGCAAGGCCGGACGCCAACGGAGCGGCCGCAAGTCGAGGGAAGGGAAATGAGCATGGAGCGGAAGCCGGCGGCGTTTGGCGACCTGCGCGGCTGGATCGCGGCGCTGAAAGCGGCCGGCGACCTGCGCGAGATCGAGGCGCAAGTCGACTGGAACATCGAGCTCGGCACCATCATGCGCATGGCGCAGGGGCCCGGAGTCGGGCCGGCGCTGCTGTTCAACAACATCAAGGACTACAACACGTCGGCGACCGACTGCCGCCGCGTCTTCGGCAATGGACTGTCGAGCTATCGCCGCGTCGCCATGATGCTGGGGCTTCCCTCCGACGCGCATCCGCGCGAACTGGTGAAGGTCGGCCGCAACGTGCTCACTGGCGGCATCCCGCCGCGTATCGTTACCGGCGGGCCGGTGAAGGAGAACGTCATCACCGGGAAGGATATCGATCTCACGGAGCTGCCGGTGCCCTATTGGAACCGGCTCGACGGCGGCCGCTACATCCTCACCTATGGCGGCGTGGTCACCAAGGACCCATCGACCGGCGTGATGAATGTCGGCATCTATCGCGGCATGCTCGGCGACCGCGACAAGATCCCGATCCTGATGTGGCGGGCGCAGCATATCGGTCAGCACGCCACCGCCTGGCAGAGCGGCGGCAGCTCCAAGATGCCGATTGCGGTGGCCATGGGTTGGGAACCGACCCTCGGCTTCGTCGGCGGCGCGCCGGTAACCAAGGGCGTGTGCGAATATGACGTGATGGGCGCGATCCGCGGCGAGCCGGTCGATCTGGTCAAATGCGAAACGAACGATCTTTACGTGCCGGCGACGGCGGAGATTGTCATCGAGGGTTATCTCGACCTCGACCCGTCGACTTATATGATGGAAGGACCGTTCGCCGAGTTCACCGGCTATCTCGCCGGCGACCGCTCGCCCAAGCCGACCATCACCGTCACCGCCATCACCCACCGCAACGATCCGATTTTCCAGGGCAGCATCGAAGGCTCGCTGCCGGGCTGCTATTCGGAGAACGCGATCTGCTCCTCGATCATGCGCGCCGGCACCGCCTGGAACGTGCTCGACCGCGCCGGCGTGCCCGGCATCACCGACGTCTGGTGCCCGCCGGTGCATGCCGGCATCAACCTGCTCATCGCCATGAAGCAGAGCTATCGCGGCCAGGCCAAGCAGGCGGCGAACGCCATCTGGGGCTCCTCGGCCGCGCATGTACGCTACAAGCACATCACCGTGGTCGACGACGACATCGACATCCACGACTATGCCGCGGTCGACTGGGCGATCGCCTATCGGGTCAACGCCGGCGAGAACGACATCGTCATCATGCCGGCGACCTTCGGCGCCGGGCTCGATCCCTCGACGCGGCGGCGCGACCGCAACCCGGCGCTGTTCGGCACCGGCAAATGGAACCGCGTGCTCATCGATGCCACCATGAACCTCGACTACGATCCCGATCCGGAGCTGGGCGGCGCGCGCTTTCCGCCGCTGGTGTGGCCGGAAAAGCGCGACATCGACGCGGCCTATGCGCGCTTTGCCGAGCTCGGGCTGAACAAGCCGGGGGACTGAGCGCGCGACTCATACCAGCCGCCGCGATGTCCGACCTTCTCTCCGAGTCATGGCCGGGCTTGTCGCGGGCATGACGGGTCGATTGCCGCGCGCTTTCGTATCAGCTCTCGGATGCTCCGCCGCCGCGCAAGGCTTCAACCAATCTGTCGGGCAAGGCGCGCGCCCGCACCCGTCCCGCCTCCGCATCGAGCGCGGTGCACACCCGCGTCTCGCTGCACTCGACCGCAAGCACGCCGGCATTGATCACGCGGTGCGCGATCTCGAAGGCGCTGCGGTGCAATGCGGTGACGCTGGTCTCGATCGAAAGCTCGTCGCCCCAGCGCGCCGGCGCCAGGAAGCGGGTCTTGTATTCGACCACCGGAATGCCATCGATGCCGAACTCGGCGATGAGGCCCTTGAGCGTGACGCCGCCGCGCGCCAGAAGCGCGTGCACCGAGCGATCGAACCAGACGAAGAAGGTCGGATTGTAGACGATCCCGGACGGATCGCAGTCGCCGAATTCGACCGGGACGATTCGGGTGTTGGCGAGCATGCCCGCCTTATGCCGCCGCTGTCGGATGCCGCCAAGGGGCGGCGACAAAAAAAATGAGGCCGGCGTGGGCATCCGGCCCCAAGTTTAGGCTTGGAGAGAGCCTGTGCCCGCCCCCAGATCGTGGCCGCCGCGGCCACATCCCGCGGCGACATGCATCGGCATCGCGCGCCTACTTCGCCGCCACCGTGATGCCGAGATTCGCCTTCCAATAGGCCTTGATCGCGTCCACCGTGCTGGGCGGCAACGGCCCGAAGGCGATATCCCGCGCCATCTTCTGGCCCTTTTCAAAACCCCAGAGAAAGAAAGCGGTGACTTCCTTGTTGGTCGCCTTGGGCGCGGTCTTGCGCAGGATCTGCCAAGTGCAGCCGGAGATCGGCCAGGTGTCGGCGCCGGCCTGATCGGTCAGAATGACGTAGAAGTCCTTCGCCTTGGTGAAGTCCACGTGCGAGGCGGCGGCCTGGAAGCCCTTCAGGCTCGGGCTCACCGTCTTGCCAGCCTTGTTGATCATGCGGGCATAGGCGAGCTTGTTTTGCAGGATGTAGGCGTATTCCACGTAGCCGATCGCACCTTTCACCTTCTGCACGTAGGCTGACACGCCTTCGTTGCCCTTGCCGCCGATACCGGTCGGCCAATCAATCGAGGTGTTGGCGCCGAGTGTCTTCTTCCATTCGGGGCTGACCTTGGACAGATAATTGGCGAAGGTGAAGGTCGTACCCGAACCGTCCGAACGATGCACGACGGTGATGGCCATGTCCGGCAACTTCAGGCCGGGGTTGAGTTTGGCGATGGCCGGATCGTTCCATTTCTTGATCTTGTCCATATAGATATTCGCCACGACCGGGCCCGACAAAATGATCTTGCCGGCCTTGATACCGGGCAGGTTATAGACGAGGTCTTCGCCGGCAATGGCGGTGGGGAATTGGATCAGCCCGTGCTTGGCGAGAGTCTCGGGCGTGAGCGGCATATCGCTGGCACCGAACGCCACCTCGCCGCCTTCGATTTGCTTGATGCCGCCGCCGGAACCGATGGAGGCATAGTTGACTTCGGTGCCCGTCTTCTTTTCGTAAGCGGCCGCCCATTTGGCGACCAGCGGATAAACCCAAGTGCTCCCGGCCCCGGTGATAGTAGTTGCAGCCTGTGCGTTCGTGGCTGCGAAGCAAAGGGCTGCGGCGGCGGCCGCCGCAACGAGGGGTGTGCGCATGCGATACCTCTGGGGATTGCGGATCTTGCGGGTGTCGCCCCTCGCCCAAGATCCGAGCCCTAGCCAGTAGGCCCGCTCCATTTCAGTTTTATGACAGACGCGGCCGAACTGTGAACTGCGGCCCACTCGGCTGTGCCGGCGCCGCTATTCTTTTTTCTTGATGAAGTTCAGCGCGCAGAAGGCGGTGAGGACGCCGGCTGCGGCAAAGGCATCGAGCCGGATCGTCCCGCTGGGGACGCCGAGATCGTTGTGGACGACATGGCCGGTCAGCAGCGCGATGACGGCCGCCAGGCCCACAAGGGCGATGAGGTTCAGCATGCGTGGCATTCGGGGGATCCATAAGGAGAACCCCCATTTTGGCAAGCGCGCGGGCGAAAGAAAAGCCCGGCCGGCGCCGGGCCTTTCCGGCCTGTGATCAAATGGCAACAGGCGCTCCGTCGGCCGCCGCCACCTGCTTGCCCTGCCCCCTCAACCGGCCGCGCCCGGCCGCAACAGGACGCCGCGGCGGCCGAGATAGCCCATCGGCACGCTCCATATGTTCACCAGCCGCGTGAACGGAAGCACGAGGAAGATGGTCATGCCGTTGAGCATATGCAGCTTGAAGATCAACGGCGCATTGGCGACCTGGGCGGCGGCCACGACCGGCCTGAATGTGAGAATGTCTTGTGCCCACGTCATGAAATTCAGGGTCGCGCAACCGTCGACATGTTCGATGAACGCGGTGACGATCGTGCCCAGGCCGAGTACGAGCTGCACGCCGATCAGGGAGAGGATCGCATGATCGCCGAAAAACGCGCCCGCGCGGCTGCGCGCGTCGAACAGGCGGCGATGCAGCAGCATGGCGATGCCGACGAGGGCCGTGGTGCCGGCCGTGCCGCCAATCACGATGGCCATCCACTGCTTGAAGTTATGCGACATGCCGGCGGCTTCGAACACGCGAATGGGCGTCAGCAAGCCAATTAGATGGCCCAGGAAAAGGATGAGGATGCCGCCATGAAAGAGCGTCGCTCCCCAGGTCATTTGCGGGCGACGTAAGGATGGCCCCGAGTTGCTCCAAGCAAAATGCGGGTCCCCGGTAAAGCGCAGCCAGCTTCCAAGCGAAAAGACGGCAAGGCTGAGATAGGGGTAGACGCCGAACAGGAGATAGTTGGACAAATCGCGCATATTCATTTCCTCTTGCGGACGACGGCGAGCGGGCCCGCGCGCGAGGAGACTCGCGCGCGGGAAGTCGGCCTAGTTGGTGCGCAGGGCCGGGCCCTCGTAACCGACGAGCCACTCGCCATTGAGCCGCGCGACGGAGATCTTCTGTCCCGGCGCCAGGCACGGATTGCGCGACATCTGATGGTTGTGCACCACCTCGATGCTGCGGCCGTTGCCGAAGTCGATGACGTTGTGGCAGTGGCTGATGCCGAGCGCGTCGGGCTCGCAATTGGAATCGCTGGCGACGACGCCGACCAGGCGCTCACCCTCGGCCGGCGCGCGGCCTTGCCAGATCTGCAGCACATGCCGTCCGCCCTGGCCGTTTTCGAACCAGGAATTCAGTTGCGCGCCGGTCGGGATCGCCGGCTCGGCCACCGCCGGCTGCTGCGCGTAATAAAGCAGCGCGAAGGCGCCGAGGCCGCCGACGAGGGACAGCGCCAGCGTCACCAGCAGCATGCGGGTGGTGCGGCCGGTCGTCGATTTCGTTTCGGGTTTGCGCGTCATGACCATCTCCATTGTCTTTGCGTTGAACGTCACATGTCGGGCGCGAGCGGCGGCGGCCGCTTGCGCGCGCTACTGCTGCTGCAGGCTGCGAACCAGGGGCAGGATCTTCTGTTCGATGATGTCGGCCGTGAGCGGCCCGATCTGCTTCAAGGCGATGCGGCCGTCCTTGCCGACGACGAAGGTCTCCGGCACGCCGTAGACGCCCCAGTCGATGCCGACGCGGCCGCCGATGTCGGCGCCGGTGCGCGTATAGGGATCGCCCAGCGTGTTGAGCCAGCGCGCCGCGTCGTCGGGCCGGTCCTTGTAGTTGAGCCCGTGAATGGTCACGCGCTTTTGCGCCTGCAACTGCATGATCAGCGGATGCTCCAGGCGGCACTCGGCGCACCAGGAGGCGAACACATTGACCAGCGAGACCTCGCCCTTGAGGTTTTCGCTGGCGAGGCCGAGCGTGCGGCCCTGCACCGGCGGCAGGTTGAACTGCGGCACCGGCTTGCCGATCAGGTTGGAGGGAATCTCGCGCGGGTCGTGCGTCAGGCCCCAGGCGAACATGGCGGCGATCGCCAGGAAGGCGGCAACGGGCAGAAATCGCAGGACACGCCGGGCTTTCGGCCGGTCGAGCCTTGTCGACGGCGGCATCACCGTCAGGTCGGAGCTCATGGGTGGTTTCTCGCTTGCGAAGTGGATGTTTGCGTGCGGCGCCCGGCCTGAAGCGGTGCGATGGGCGCGCGGGCGGAGGCTGACGCGCGAGGGCCGAGGCCCGCAGCGCGTTTGCGTGGCGCCGCGCGAATGTCGAGCGCGAAGCGGCTCGACCTTCGGCGAGGTCACGTCAGCTCAGGACGCTTTATTTGGGCGGATGGGGATCGGGCGGGATGCGGTGGTCGACCATGGCGAGGTCGAGCGCGGGCGCCACGATGACCGGCGCAATTGAGCGATAGGCGATGACCGGCGGCGGCGCCAATACGGTCACGCCGCTACAAGAGATCGAGCAGGCGCTGTGCATATCCGCGCCCTGATCGAGCGGACAGCCGTCATCATGCGCGCAAGGACTGCCGTCCATGCTCATGCCGGCGGTGACGACGACGGGGCCGTGATGCGGCGCGGCCTGCGGCATCGGCACGGCAAAGCCCGTGGCCACCGCCACGATGAGCACGATCGTCGCAATCTGCCGTGCAAGCGCGCGCCACATGCCAAAGGCACCGGTCAGGAAGACACCACGCCTCTTGTCCGCCATCGCCCGGCAAATCATTTTGACATGGATCAAAGCCGCGCCGGCCGCGCTGAGGCGGCCGGCGGGCTGGAACCTGCGTCAGCCGAGCACGTCGGCCCGCTTCTGCAGATATTCGTCGCGGTTGATTTCACCGCGCGCATAGCGCTGATCGAGAAGGTCGAGGCCGGCCGAGGCGCGCGGGGCGCGGGCCGTGCGATCCCGCGGTCGCAGGATCGCCCGCACGAGCCAGACGAGCGCGACGATGACGAGGGCCAGAAACAGCAGACTGAGAATTCCCGAGAAGGGGAAGAATCCACCGCCGCCCCAGCCGCTCATCATGCCGAAGCCCGGACCGTATCCGCCGCCGAAGCCGCCCATGACTCAGTTTCCTTCCTCGGGACGATAGAAGCCGGTGTGGCGGTCGATGGCAAAGCGCTGCACCAGCGAATTGTCCACCGTCACGATATCGGCGGTGATGGTGTTGTCGTCCTTTTCCTTCACGTCGCCGAGCTTGAGGCGCGGATTGTTGCGGATGGCGAGCCAGCGCTCCATGCGCTGCTTGACGTTGTCGGTCGTGAGTTTGAGGTCGCCCTGCTGCCCGGCGCCGGCCTGGTTATCCCAGCACGGGCCGTAGCCGGCTCCGCCGCGCATCATCCAGCCGGGGCCGTAGCCGCCGCCATGCATCCAGCCGGGACCATAGCCGCGTCCGGGGCCGTAACCCGGTCCGGGACCGTTGCCGGGACCGTTGCCCGGGCCGTAGCCACCCATCATGCCGGGGCCCATGTAACCGCCGCCTCCATAAGGCTGCGCGAAGCTCGGACTACCGAAGGCGAGCGCCGCGGCGCCGAGCGTGGCGGCCGCTGCGGCCGCGATGACGAATTTGCGTTTCATGATTACCTCCACCGCGGGCACCAGCCGGCGCCGGGTCCGTAGCCGTAACCGGGGCCGCCGTCGCGGTCATCGCCGCGGTAGCGCTGGTGATACCGGTAGCCCGGTCCGTAGCCGCGCCGCGGGCCAGGGCCGTAACCGGGGCCGTTACCCGGCCCGTAGCCCATGTGATAGCCGGGGCCGTAACCGCCCATCATGCCCCCACCGGGGCCGTAACCTTGCGCCTGGGCGCTCGTGCCGAATCCGATGGCCGCGGCGGCGATGCCCGCCACCAGTGCCGTCGCCAACAGGGTCGTTTTGCGTGTCATGTTTGACCTCCATCTCGGTCATGCGTGCTTGCGTTCACGGATGCCGATATGGGCCCGAGCTGTCTCTGGAGTTTGTCGGGAGGCCGCGATTTTGTAACAAAGTGTGGCAGACCGGGGGGCCGCCACGCCCGGTCACAACTTCGCGCGAACGTCTTGGCGGGACTGGATTATATTGCGCTCATGCAGGACGGCCCGCACATCCTGATCGTCGACGACCATCGCGAGATCCGCGATCTGGTGGCGCGCGTGCTCAACAAGGAGGGCTTCCGCGTCAGCAGCGCCGCCGACGGCCGCGCCATGCACAAGGTGCTAGCCGACGGGCGCATCGACCTCATCCTGCTCGACCTGATGCTGCCGGGGGAGGACGGGCTGTCGCTGTGTCGGGGCTTGCGCGCGCAATCCGACATCCCGATCATCATGCTGACCGCCAAGGGCGACGAGGTCGACCGCGTCATCGGTCTCGAAATGGGCGCCGACGACTACCTGCCCAAGCCGTTCGGCAGCCGCGAGTTGATCGCGCGCATCCGCGCGGTGCTGCGCCGCGGCGGCCATGAGCGCGCCGAGGCCGCGACCGCCGCCGCCAAGCCGAAATACTACCGCTTCGACCGCTGGACGCTCGACGCGGGCGCGCGCGCGCTGTTGAGCGACGACGGCGTCTCCATCTCGCTCTCCACCGGCGAATACGATCTGCTGCTGGCGCTGCTCGAGCGGCCGCAGCGCGTGCTGAGCCGCGACCAGCTGCTCGATCTCGCGCGCGGGCGCTCGGCTTCCGCCTTCGACCGCGCCATCGACACGCAGATCAGCCGGCTGCGCAAGAAGATCGAAGCCGATCCCGGCGAGCCCAAGATCATCAAGACGGTGTGGGGCGGCGGCTACACGCTGACCACGCCGGTGAGCGTCGAATGAATCGCCTCCTGCCCGCGAGCCTGTTCGGCCAGATGCTGCTGATCCTGCTCGGCGGCCTCCTGGTCTCGCACGCGATCGGCGCCTGGATCTATTCCAGCGACCGCGAGGCGGCGCTGCGCGCGGTGGGCGGCTTGGCGACCGCGCAGCGCATCGCCAATCTCACGCATCTCGTCGAGGACACGCCGGCGGACCGGCGCATGCGCCTCGTTTCCGCGATGAGCGACCAGAGCTTCCGCGTGCGGCTCATGCCGCAGCGGCCGCAGCTCGGGCCCGGCGACGAGCACGGCCCGGTCGCCGACGCCATCCGCGATTATCTGGTCGATCGGCTCGCGCTCGGCCGCGGCCGCGCACCGCTGGTCGCCGCCGCCCTGCCCGAGGGTCCGCCGTTCGGTTTCGGGCGGCGGCGCTATCCCATGATGATGCACGGCCCCGGCGGCATGATGGGCGGGCCGGACGGCCTGGCGATGATGGGCGGGCCCGGCCTGCTCGGCCTCTCGGTCGCCATCCCGCTCGCCGACGGGCAATGGCTCGCCTTCGAGGCCGCCGTGCCCAATGCGGGCCCCACCTATTCCTACCAGTTCATCATCGCCATGATCGTGATGGCGCTGGTGATCGTGATTGCCGCGATCTGGGCGACGCGGCGGGTCACGGCGCCGCTGCGCGCGCTCGCCGGCGCCGCGCAACGGCTCGGCCAGGACGTCAACGCCCCGCCGATCGCGGAGACCGGCACCATCGAGACGCGGCAGGCCTCGCGCGCCTTCAACGAGATGCAGGTGCGCCTGCGCGAACTGATCGAGAACCGCACGCGGCTCCTGGCGGCGATCTCGCACGACCTGCGCACGCCGCTCACGTTGCTAAGACTACGCGCCGAGAACGTGCCCGATACGGACGAGCGCGAGAAGATGCTCTCAACGATTGCCGACATGAATGCCATGGTCGGCGCCACGCTTGCCTTCGCGCGCGACGAGATGACGAGCGAGCCGGCGCGCCGCGCCGACCTGACCGCGCTGGTCGAGAGCATCGTGCATGACATGGCCGATGCCGGCCACGCCGTAAGCATGGAGCCAAGCGAGCAGATCCTGGTCGAGGGCCGGCCGACCGCGCTCAAGCGCGCCATTACCAACCTGATCGACAACGCCTTGAAGTACGGCGAGAAGGCGCAGGTGACGGTCAAGCGCGCGCTCAAGACCGCCGAGATCGTCATCGACGACGAAGGCCCCGGCATTCCGGAAGAGGAACTCATCCGCGTCTTCCAGCCCTTCTATCGCGTCGAGGGCTCGCGCAGCCGCGAGACCGGTGGCGTCGGCCTCGGGCTTGCCATCGCCAAGTCGCTGATCGAGCGCCACCAGGGCACGCTGACGCTGAGCAATCGTCCGGGCGGCGGCCTGCGCTCGCGCATCGTGCTGCCGGCGTGACGGCTGCCGCATTGTCGCCGCGGCTCTGAATCTTCGTGGCAATTTGAAGATTGCGGAACGCGTGTTCCCGCGCGCGCATCGGGAACGCGTGGGCAGTGCGGCACGTTACGGGGGCATAGGCGACTTCACGCAAAGGAGACGAGCTCATGGCTTTGCGCAACGCGATCTCGGTGGCCGCGCTGGCGACGGCGGCGGCCCTGTCGACATCCGCTTCGGCGGCGACGATGGCTTCGGCCACCACGCCGCTCAACATCCGTTCCGGCCCCGGCCCGCAATATCCGGTGGTCGGCGTCATCAAGGACAACGGCCGCGCCGTCATCCAGGGCTGCATCCAAGGCAGCCTGTGGTGCGAGGTGAACTATCTCGGCAAGCAAGGTTGGGCCTACTCAAAATATCTCAACATGCAGGTGGCCGGCCGGCCGATGGTGCTGTCCGAATACCGCGCGCAGGTTCCCACCATCACCTACGAGGCGCCGGTGACGACGGTCGGCAGCGCCGTTCCGCCGCCGACGGTGACCGGCACGCTGGTGGAGAGCGAGCCGGCGCCGCCACTGGCGATCGCACCGCCGCCGCAGCAGGTGCGCGACTATGTCGTCGCCAATCCGGCGCCGCCGGTCTATCTCAACGGCGAGGTCGTGGTCGGCGCCGGGCTGCCGCAGACGGTCGCGCTCGCGCCGGTGCCGGACTATGACTACGACTATGCCTATGTGAACCAGGTGCCGGTGCTGGTGCAGCCGCAGACGCGGCGCATCGTCTATATCTATCGCTGAGCGATCACGCGCATGAACGGTCATGCCGGGACGCGGCCATGAGGCCGCGAACCCGGAATGACAAAGACAATCTCAATCGTCGTCGCAGCAATCCTCGCCGGTGAGCGCTTCGCGCGCCTCGCGCACGAGGAAGTAGACGATGCCGAGCGAGGCGACGGGATCGACCCACCAGGCGGGAACGGCGACGCGTGCCAGCACGAACTCGGCGGCGAGCGCTCCCACCACGACGAAGGCAAGCCAGCCGCAGGTGATGCTTTCCACCGCGTCGGTGCGCAGCGCGCGGCTGCCGAGCGCCTCGGCGAGCCGCAGCTTGCGCCGCGCCAGCACCGCCATGATGGGAATGGCGGCGAGGCTGAGCAGCAGGCCGACGCTCGAAAATTCCGCGCCGGCGCGCGTCCACAGCTTCCAGGCCGCGGCGATCACCACATAGGCGGCAAGCGCCGCCAGCAGCGCGCCGCCGATGCGCGCGGCCGTGCGCTCGGCGCTTTCCGCGAAGGCGCGGCCCTGGCGCAATTCGACATTGAGCCGCCACACCAGCACCCCGGCCGAGGCCAGTTCGATCAGGCTGTCGGCGCCGAAGGCGATCAGCGTCAGGCTGCCGGCGGCGAGCCCGCTGCCGATGCCGACAGCGGCCTCGATGGTCATCCAGCCGAGTGTCAGGAATTCCAGCCGAAACGCCTGGCGGACGAGAACGGCGCGCTCACCTGTCTGGGAAGCCGCACTCGCCGAGGCCATCAGCCTTTCCCGTTCATGCCGAGCTTGCCCTCAAGGAAGCTGAGCGCGGCCTTGAGCTGGGCATCCTTGTCGGTCCCCAGCAGGTCGGCCTTCATCGGCGGCGAATATTTCGCCGCCGCCACCGGCGTTGCCTTGCTCTCTTTCTTCTGGCCCTTGCCTGCCGGCTTGTTGAGCGAGCCGGGATTGTGGAAGGCGCCGCGCAGCGCGTTCTCGTGCGGCAGATAGGCGCCGACGATCTGCTGGTCCTTCGGCGCTTCCACCACGACGTCGGGGGAAATGCCCTGGCCCTGAATCGAGCGACCGCCCGGCGTGTAATAGAGCGCGGTGGTCAGCCGCAGCGCGCCATGGCCATTGAGCGGAATGATGGTCTGCACCGAGCCCTTGCCGAAGCTCTGCGTGCCCATGATGGTGGCGCGCTTGCGGTCCTGCAAAGCGCCGGCGACGATCTCGGAGGCCGAGGCGGAGGCGCCGTTGATCAGCACCACCATCGGCACGCTCGGCTCCAGCGTTTGACTGGAGTCGGCCGAATAGGCCTCGTTGTCAGTGGCGAGCCGCCCCTTGATGGTGACCACCCGGCCGCCCTTGAGGAAATCGCCGGCCACCGCCACCGCCGAGGTGAGCAGCCCGCCGGGATCGTTGCGCAGGTCGAGCACGACGCCCTTGAGCGAGCCGCCCGCCTCCTTGCTCAGCTTCTTGATCGCCTGCTTCAGATCCGCCGGCGTTGATTCGCCGAATTCCGTGATGCGCATATAGCCGATGCCGTTGGCCTCGAGCTTGGACTTCACCGTCTCCACCTGGATGATGCTGCGGGTGATGGTGACGTCGAAGGGCTGCTTGCCGCCGCGGGCGATGGTGATGGTCACCTTGGTGCCCGGCTTGCCGCGCAGCTCGCGCACAACCTTGTCGAGGTTCATGCCCTGCGAGCTCTCGCCGTTGATCGCCACGATGAGGTCGCCAGGCTGCAGCCCGGCGCGCGAGGCCGGCGTGCCCTCGATCGGCGCGATCACCTTGGGCACCCCGCCCTGCTCGGAAATCTCGATGCCGAGGCCGCCGAAGCGGCCGGAGATATTGGACTGCGATTCCTTGAATTCCTGCTCGTCCATGTAGTCGGAATGCGGATCGAGCCGGTTGAGCATGCCCTTGAGCGCGTCCTTGGTCAGCTCGTGCGCCGTCACCGGGTGCACATAATCGTGCTCGACCAGCTGGATCACCCCCCCGATCAGCGCGAGGTCGTTGGCCGATGGCGATTGCGAGCGGGCCCCGATGGCCACCGCGAGCGGAATCGCGGCGAGAGTGGCGCTGACGACGCCGGCGATGAGGAGACGCGCGTGTTTCATGGATAGGCCTCTTGATCTGCCACCCCGACGGAGAACGTAGCACGTTATGCAATGTTCCTGGCAGTCTAAGTGTTTGCCGGGACCACAGGAATTCTAACCTCGACGCGGCAGCCCGGGGCCGCCTGCGAGCGCGCGCTGCGGCCGCCGTGCTGGACCACCAAGCCCTGGATCAGGCGGGTGCCGAAGCCTTCGACGGGCTCCGGGGGGCAGCCGACACCGTCATCGGCGACCACCAGCACCAGGTCACCTGCCGGCTCCGCGGCGAAGGTAACCGCGATCTTGCCCGGCCTGCCACCGGGGAAGGCATATTTGACGGCATTGGTGACCAATTCATTGGTGATCAGGCCGAGCACCATGGCCTTTTCCGCGCTGACCATGGCCGGGGTGATGGCAATATCGAAGTCGATCGACAGCGCCGTGCCGATCGAACGGCTCAGATGCGCGCAGATGCGGTTGAGATAGCATTTCATCTCGACCAGCCCCGCCCCGTCCGGCCGCAACTGCTCCTGGCCCTCGGCCAGGATGGCGAGCCGGTCGACCGCGTTGCTGAGCGCGTCCCTGACCTGCGGATTGTCGTGGGCGCGGCCCTGCATGTCGAGCAGCGAGATGGCGATCGCCAGGTTGTTGTGCATGCGGTGCGCGAGTTCGCGGAACAGGATGTCCTTGGTGCGCTCGGCAGCGAGAGCGCGCTCCATGGCGAGCCGCAGCGCCTCGCTCACCATCGCCAAGGCGATGCCCACAACGAACAGAACCAGCAGCACCGGCGCGCCCGGCAATTGCGGAAACAAATGCCGGATGAATAGATAAGCAGAGATGGTGCCGATGAGCGTCGCGTAGAAGCCGGAGGCGCGATCGAATATGACCGAGGCCGCGAAGATGCCGACCAGCAGAATGAACAGTCCGGGCAGCCCGGTGAGACGGGCCACTGCGAATTGCACCGCGACGCATACCGCCATGATGGCGGTGGTCACAGCGAACCGCACCCAAACTGGTTGCGGTCGCTTGGGCAGCCGCAGCAGGAGCTTTTCCATGGGGGCTAAGAATTCCCGTACCGGTATGCTCGCCAGCGTCGGCTACACAACGTTCCGATTCACGAGACACCATACTATCGGTTTTCGCGCCGCGGTTAATCCGAATCTTTCTAAGATGAGTCGCGACGATTGACGGAGCGTTTTTCTGTTGATGAAATGCAGGTACAGGCCATGAACGGCGCGGCAAATATCATCGAGCAGTCGCTAATTACCTGCCCTCACTGCGGCACGGCAAGCCTCGAGCGCATGCCGCGCGATGCCTGCCAATTCTTCTATACGTACAGCGGCTGCGGTGTGCGGCTCAAGCCCAAGCCGGGCGACTGCTGCGTGTTCTGCTCCTACGGCTCGGTGCCGTGTCCGCCGGTGCAGCAGGATGGACGCTGCTGCTGACAAAGGCCCCGCGCGGCGTTGACCGCACGGGGCCCTTCTCGATGTACTCGTTATGCGACTTTACGCTACGCTTACGGGACCGAGGACGAGCGACCCCGCATCAGCCCGGCAATCGCCGATATGGCGAACAGAACGAGCGCGACGAAGAAGACGATCTTGGCCGCCTCGACGGCGACGCCCGCGATCCCGCCAAATCCTAAGACGGCGGCGATCAGGGCGACGATGAGAAATGTCAGAGCCCAACCCAACATGGGGAAGTCCTTTCCGCTGTTTCGGTTCGTTGATCCGTTGACAAGAAAACGCGAAGCCTCACGCGATGGTTCCCCGCCCGGGCTGCCTTCAGCGCCGCCGGCGACCCGGAACGGCTTGAAAAGCAAAGCGAATTCAGGCCGTTGTCGCAGATCAAGGCCGGCTCCACGGAACCGGTTCCATGGTGCCGGCGTTCAGTTTGGATAGTCGCGTCCGCGTTCGAGGGGAGTAGGCCGTATGGCACCGCGTCCGAACTGGAAGGGGCACCTCAAGCTGTCGCTGGTTTCCTGTGCGGTCGCCCTCTACCCGGCGACCTCGACCAGCCAGCGCATCCGCTTCAACATCATCAACCGCAAGACCGGCAACCGCATCCGCAACGACGTCATCGACGCCGAGACCGGGAAGCCGGTCGAGCCCGAGGATCGCGTCAAGGGCTACCAGATCGAGAAAGGCCGCTACGTCCTGGTCGAGGAGGACGAGCTCGACAAGGTGGCGCTGGAGAGCACGCACACCATCGACATCGAGCAGTTCGTGCCGATGAGCGAGGTCGACCGCATCTATCTCGACGAATCCTATTACCTGGTGCCGCAAGACGACATTTCACAGGAAGCGTTCGCGGTTATCCGCGAGGCCATGCGCAAGGAGGACCTGGTCGGGCTCGCGCGCGTGGTGATCTACCGGCGCGAGCATCTGCTGCTGCTGGCGCCGCGCGGCAAGGGCCTGATGGCGACCACCTTGCGCTACAAGAGCGACGTGCGCGACGAGAAGACCTATTTCGACGACATCGATGACATCAAGGTGCCGGCCGACATGCTCAAGCTCGCGGTGCATATCCTCAAGGACAAGAAGGGGCGCTTCGAGCCGAGCAAGTTCGAGGACCGTTACGAATCGGCGCTGGTGGACATGATCAAGGCCAAGCGCGCCGGCAAGGCGCCGCCGGTCGCGAGCGCGGAGCGGCCGAGCAATGTGGTCAGTCTGATGGATGCGCTGCGCCGCAGCGCCGGCAACCAGCGCCGCTCGCGCAGCGCCGCCTCGCGCAAGAGCAGCGGCGGGCGCAAGCGCGCGAACGGACGACGCAAGGTCAAGCGGGCGAGCTAGAGCATGGCGAGCCTGTCGACCTATCGCCACAAACGGCGTTTCGGCCTGACCCAGGAGCCGCGCGGCAAGGTCGGCCGCGGCGGCCATGCTTTCGTCATCCAGAAACATGCGGCGCGACGGCTGCATTACGACCTGCGCCTGCAGCTCGACGGGGTGATGAAAAGCTGGGCGGTGACGCGCGGCCCGAGCCTGGTCCCCGGCGAGAAACGCCTCGCCGTGCAGGTCGAGGATCATCCGATCGACTACAACAAGTTCGAAGGCACCATCCCGCAAGGCGAATATGGCGGCGGCACGGTGATGATCTGGGACCGCGGCACCTGGGCGCCGGAAGGCGATCCCGAAAAAGGCCTCGCCAAGGGCCATCTCTCCTTCCACCTGGCCGGCAAGAAGCTCTCCGGCGGCTGGCATCTGGTGCGCATGCGCCGGCGCAGCGGCGAGAAGCGCGACAACTGGCTGCTGATCAAGCAGGATGACGAGGCGGCGCGCAGCACGCGCGACAAGGATATCCTCGAGGCCAAGCCGCGCTCGGTGAAAAGCGGACGCAACATGGAGGAGATCGCGCAAGGGGCGCCGTCGCGCAAGAACACGGCAAAAAAAGCGACGAGCGCGAAGCGCAAGACAAAGACGGCAAACGCACCAAGCGCAAGACGAGCAAAAAGCGCGCGACGCGCAAACGCGGGCGGTAACCGGGTTGGCCAAGGCAGAGAAACGCAAGACCGCGAAAAAGCGCGCCTCGAAGCAGGCGACGGCGCCTGCCGTCAATCGCCGGCTCATGCGCAAGACGGCAAAGCCGAAGCGCCCGCGCAACGCGGCGCGCCAGGCGCTCGACAAAGGCCCGCACGCCGCACTGCCCCGCTTCGTCGCGCCATGCCTTGCCACTTTGGTCGACAAGGCGCCCGACAACGCGCGCTGGATCCACGAGATCAAGTTCGACGGTTACCGCATCCAGGCGCATCTCGACCACGGCAAGGTCAGGCTGCTCACCCGCAAGGGTCTCGACTGGACCACGAAATTCCCCACGGTCGCCGAGGCGGTCGGCAAGCTCAAGGCAAGAAGCGCGCTCATCGACGGCGAGCTGGTGGCCGAGGACAGGGACGGCATCTCGCGCTTTTCCCTGCTGCAGCAGGACCTGAAGGCCGGCCGGCACGACCGCATGGTGCTCTATGCCTTCGACCTGATGCATCTCAACGGCGTCGACCTGAAGCGGTTGCCGCTGAAAGAGCGCAAGGCGGCGCTGGCCAAGCTCGTCGGCGGCCACAAACTGCGCGGACCGCTGCGGCTGAGCTTTTCGCTGCGCGAGCGCGGGCCGACGCTGCTCGCGCGCGCCTGCAAGATGGAACTCGAGGGCATCATCTCCAAGGTCGCCGACGCGCCCTACCATTCCGGGCGCGGACATGACTGGCTGAAGACCAAATGCTCGGACCGGCAGGAATTCGTGGTGGTGGGCTTCACCCCGTCGAGCAACGACGCGCACGCGGTCGGCGCGCTGGTGCTCGGCGTCTATGCGCGCGGCGAACTCAGATATGCCGGACGCACAGGCACCGGCTTCACGCAGGACAGCGCGCGCGAGCTCTATCGCAAATTCCACGCGCATGCGCGCAAGACCTCGCCGTTCAAACCGGTGCCCAAGGAGGAGCGCGGCGTGCGCACGCCGGTCTGGGTCGAACCGAAATTCGTGGCCGAGGTCGACTTCCACGGCTGGACCCATGGCGACCGCGTGCGGCACGCGTCGTTCCAGGGGCTGCGCGGCGACAAGCCGGCGAAGGACGTGGTGCGCGAGGTGAAACACTGATGGCGCAGAAGCGGCAAACCCTGACGGCGCGGCGGCGGGCGCGCGGGCGCCGCGCCAGCGCCATGATGGGCAAGGTCCGCCTCACCCATCCCGACCGCGTCTACTGGTCCGACGCCGGCGTCACCAAGGAAGAGCTCGCCACCTATTACACGAAAGTGTGGACCTACATGCGCCCGCACGTCACCGGCCGCGTGCTGGCGCTGCTGCGCTGTCCGGATGGCGCCGACGGCGAATGCTTCTTCCAGAAGCATGCGCGCGCCGGCATTCCGACCGAGTTCCTGCATGCGGTGCAGGAGGAAGGCGAGACGATCATCGCCATCGACGATCTCGACGGGCTGATCGCGCTGGTGCAGGGCGGCGCGCTGGAAATCCACGTGCGCGGCAGCGCCGTCGACGACCGCGAGCGCGCCGACCGGCTGGTGTTCGATCTCGATCCCGGGCCCGGCGTCGACTTCGACGCGGTCATCGAGGCCGCGCGCGAGGTGCGGCGGCGGCTTCAGCGCGTAAAGCTTCGCAGCTTCGTGAAGACCACCGGCGGCAAAGGCCTGCACGTGGTGGTGCCGATCAAGCCGACACCCTGGGATGAGGCCAAGGACTTCTCCCATGCGGTCGCCGAGAGCATGGCCAAGGACGATCCCGACCACTATCTCGCCACCGCCACCAAGAGCCGGCGCGCCCACCGCGTCTTCGTCGACTACCTGCGTAACAGCCGCGAGGCGACTGCGGTCGCGCCCTATTCGAGCCGCGCCCGCGCCGGCGCGCCGGTGGCGATGCCGCTGTCCTGGTCCGAGCTCGGGCGCCTGAAGAGCGCCAACCAGTACACGGTGCAGAACGCGATGCAGCGGCTCGGGCGGCAGAAGGCCAACCCCTGGGCCGGCCTCGGCCGCATCAAGCAGGCGCTGCCGAAGGTCAAGTGAGCGCGCGGACGAATGGCCGGCGGGTCATTCAGGGGCGCGGGCAAAGCCCGCGAACCCGGACTCCAGCGCGGCACGTCGCATGGCCCTGGATTCCGGGTCCGGCCCGCCATCGGGCCGCGCTTCGCGCGGACCCGTTGGGGCTGTCCCGGAATGACAACGAGAATATGTGCGGCTTCCCCCTGACTGCCCGCATCCCATCGTGTTAGTCAGGGCCCCCATCCCTGCTGCCACCCCCCGAGGCCCCCTGTTGAGTGCCGACGCCGACCAGCGCCCCGCCGCTTCCGCGCGCAGCGACCGCGTCCCGCTCGGCATCATCTTCATGCTGGGCGCGACCGTCATGTTCGCGGCCTCCTCCGCCATCTCGAAATGGCAGGTGGAAAGCTTCTCCTTCGCCGAGGTGCTGCTGTTCCGCACCATCGCTTCGCTGGCGACCTGCGCGCTGCTGATCCTGCCGCGACGCGGGCTGAGCGTGTTGCGCACCCACCGGTTCCTTGCCCATACCGGGCGCAATCTCACGCAAGGCTTCGCGCAGAGCCTGGTGGTGATCGCGCTCGGGCTGATGCCGCTGGCCGGCGTGATGGCGATCAACTTCTCCGCGCCGCTGTTCGCCACGCTGTTTGCGGTGATCTGGCTGAAGGAGCGGGTCGGCCTCGCGCGCGGGCTGGCGCTCGTGATCGGCTTTCTCGGCGTGCTGCTGGTCGCCTCGCCCGGCGCCGACAGCTTTCGCCTCGGCGCACTGGTCGCGCTCGGCAATGCGGTGCTCTACGGCTGCGTCACCACCATCGTGCGCGGCATGAGCGCCACCGAATTGGCCGAGACGCTTACCCTGTACCAGATGCTGATGCTGACCGTGTTCTTCGCGGTGGCGACGGCGATCTTCGGCTACACCATGCCGGACCGCTTCGATCTTTTGGCGATGCTGGTCAACGGCGTGCTCAACGGCTTCGGCCAGTACTGGTGGACGCGCTCGCTGTCGCTGGCGCCGCCCGCCGCGGTCGGCCCCTTCTATTATTTCACCCTGGTCTGGTCGATGCTGCTCGGCTTCCTCTTCTGGAGCGATATTCCGACCCTGACGCTTCTGTTGGGCTCGGGCACCGTGGTCGGCTCCGGCCTCTATCTGCTGTGGCACGAGCAGACGAGGAAACCGATCCCCGCCGATTGAGAACGACAAGGAGACGGAACCGATGAGCCTGAAACTTCGCCGCGTGGTCACCGGCCATGACGCCCAAGGACGCGCCAAAGTGCTGATCGACGAAGAGGTCAAGAACGTGTTCTCGCCGCGGCCGGGCGCCGAGTTCAGCGTGATCTGGTCGAGCGAGGAATTGCCGGTCGACAATGACGGCAGCGAGGACCCGTCCGGCAAAAAGATCGGCACCTTCATTCCCGGAGGCTCGGTGTTCCGCGTCATCAGCTTCGGTCCCGGCGTCGCGCCGCGCAACCACCGCACCGATTCGATCGATTACGCGGTGGTGATGGCGGGCGAGATCGACATGCATCTCGACGGCGACGAGGTGGTGCACCTGAAGGCGGGCGACGTGCTGGTGCAGCGTGGCACCATCCACAACTGGGTGAACACGGGCAGCGTGCCCTGCGTCATCGCCTTCGCGCTGATCTCGGCCAAGCCGGTCAGCGTCGGCGGCAAGACGCTGGACGCGCATGGGTGAGACGCAATGCGGCTGTCATCATCCGCCAAAGCGGATGATCCAGTAAGCACGACAATCTCGGTGGATACCGGGTCCCCGCCGACGCGGGCACGCCCTTCGAAGCCTACGCATCCAATTCCGGATAGTGCCGGAAGACCCCCAACTCGTTGAAGGCGATACGGCGCGGCGAGGCGAGATATTTCTTGATGCCGGGCCGCTCGGCCACAAGGTCGCGCACCGCGACCACGCGTTCGATGTCGCCCTCGATGCGCCTCATCGCGTTCGGGAACGCGTAGCGCAGGGCCTCGACGAGCTGGAACAGTGACAGGTCGACATAGCTCGCGTTGCGCCCGAGCACGTAGGGTCCACCGCTCTTCTTCAACACCCGCTCGAAATAACCGAAATATTTCGGCGCCCGCCCGGCGAGGAAGTTCTCGCTGAAACGCTTCGATTCCGGCTTGGCATCCTCGTAATAGAACTCGCCGCCGAGCGGATGATGCGTGTCGTGCGCCTCCTTGACGAAATCCATGGCGGTGAGCTGCAACTGATGCAGCCATAGCCGGTCGACCTCGGCGCGGGGCGCGAGCTTCAACCGCGGACCAAGATAAAAGAGGATCTCCGCGGTCTGCGCGATCACCAGCTTCTCCGCCTTCAGGAAGGGCGGCGCGAAAGGCGGGCGCTTGTCGCGGCCGTTCATCATCGCCTGCATGCGCGCCATGCCGCCGCTCTTGCGCGCGACGTCCTCGTAAGACGCGCCGGCATCCTCCAACGCCAGCCGCACGAACTCGCCGCGGCCCTGGATGCTCGGCCAATAGAAAAGCTGATAGCGCATGACGGCCTCGCTCTTATTCCGGAGCCCCGAGCTTGGCGCGCGGCCGGGAACAACTGCAAGGGAAAAACGCCCCGGCCCTGCGCCGGATCAGCGCCATTCGACCGGGCGAGCGGAAATTGTCTGTTTCGGCGCCCGCGTCTTGCTCTAAGATGGCGGCGACCTCCGCGCGCCCGAACGCGGCACCCAGCGCCACCCGGGCCCGCGCGCGGACCAAGGAGAACACGATGGCCAAGCTCAGACATATCGCGATCCAGGTGCCCGACCTGGAAAAGGCGGCGGCGTTTTACGAAGGCGTCTTCGGCCTGACGCGCCTGAAGAAGGTGAACGCGCCAATCGGCAACGCCATCTCCCTGTCGGACGGCGTCATGAACCTGACGCTGCTGCAGTTCCCCGAGGGCACCACCGGCGGCAAGGGCGGCCCCGACTGGGCGGGCCTGCATCACTTCGGCTTCGTGGTCGACAACGAGACCGCGACCGAGCAGGAGATCAAGAAGCACGGCGGCCAGTTCTTCGTGCAACTGCCGAATTATCCCGGCGTCGACGCCGAAAAGAAATTCAAGGACATCAACGGCATCGTCTTCGACGTATCCGAGCACGGCTGGGGCTAGCCGTCTGCGAAGCAAGACAGGGGCCGCGCGCGACGCAGCCCCTCCCCTCCACTCCTTGTGGGCGAGCATTCCGCGCCCCGGCGTCCCACGCCGCGCCATGAAGCTCACCGGTTAACCATAGAAAAGGCGTGCGCGGCCAGAGACCGCCGCACGCCATCGAATCCGTCCGGAAAATCGTAAACAAGGCCTCCCCCTCGCGAAAGTTTTAATGAAATGCCGCGACTCCCGGTCCGCCCCGGTTCACCAGCACGGTCGATAGGCCTTACCGTTTTCGATTGCGTTGATTGACTGCCATTACATTTGCGCGCCAACGAAGGCGCCAAAATGCGATGCTTATCAAGCGATTAATCGAAACCCGCTCGGCGGACGCAGAGCTTTCGAACGACATCCGGGCCGCGCTCATCGAGTCGCTGTTTGCGCCGATCGCGTCCCTGATCGTCGGCGCTGCCGCCTGTTCGATCATCGGCGTCGCCATCGCCTTGCGCGCCGAACAGCCTTTGATTCTCGTCAACTCGGCCGCGCTCTTCGCCGTCGGCATGCTGCGCGTGGCCTCGACGCTGCTCTACAAGCGACACACCCGGCTCGACCGGCCGGCGATGATCGTCTTCTGGGAGCGTGTCTACGAACTCGGCGCCTGGGGGTTCTCCGCGCTGCTCGGATGCTTGTGCTGGCTCACCATCCACCTGGTCGATGACGTCACCTTGCAGATGGCCGTCACCACCACCGCGGCGGGATACGCGGCGGGCATTTCCGGGCGCAACGCCGGACGCCCGTTCATCGCGCTCGGTCAGCTCACCTTTACCGCCCTGCCGATGGCCTTGGCTCTGCTGCTGCATCCCGACTGGGTGCATCGGACGCTGGGAATCGTCGTGCTGCTGTTTATCTACGGAATGATCGACATCACGCTCAGCATCCGCGACATCATCGTGCAGGCGCTGACGATGACCAGGAAGGAAGCCGCCCTGGCGGCCCGCTTCGAGGAGCAGGCCAAGCAATTCGATATCGCGCTCAACAACATGTCGCATGGCCTGTGCATGCTCGATCAATTCGATCGCCTGCAGGTGTGGAACAAGCGCTTTCTCGAACTGCTCGACATTCAAAACGCTCCGATCCGCGCCGGCATGCGCGTCCTGGACCTGGTGCGCTACAGTCTTCGCGCGCAGAACAAGCGCGGCGCGCGCACCGGCGGAACGCTCGAACGCGTCCTGCAAAATCTACAGCGCAGCCGTTATGAGCCGATCGAAATTTCGATGTCCGGCGACCGCGTCCTCGCCGTCTCTCGGCGTTTGATGGCGGACGGCGGCTCCGTCGTCATCCTCGACGACGTCACCGAGCGAAAGCGCGCGCACGAGCGCATTACCTATCTTGCCAAATATGACGACCTCACCGGGCTCGCCAACCGCACCCAGTTCCACGAGCGCATCGGCGACATGCTGGTCGCGGCGCGCAAGCGCGGCAACAACCGCGTTTCGCTGCTGCTCATCGACCTCGACCGGTTCAAGTCCGTCAACGACACGCTTGGGCATCCGATCGGCGACAAGCTGCTGCGGCAGGTGGCTCACCGCTTGCGGTCCGTCGTCCGTTCGGGCGACGTCATCACGCGCCTGGGCGGCGACGAGTTCGTCGTGCTGCAAGCGACCAGAAAACATCAGGACGCGGGGACGCTGGCGCAACGGCTGATCAACACCGTCAAGGAACCATTCCACATCGACGGCCATCGCATCGATATCGGCGCCTCCATCGGGGTGGCCGTAGCGCCCAAAGACGGGCTCGATGCCGACGAGCTTCTCAAGAAGGCCGACACGGCGCTTTATGTGGCCAAGCGCAGCGGCGGCGGCGATCACCGAATCTTCACCACCGAGATGGAAGAGGCGGTCCTGGTCCGGCGATCGCTCGAGCTGGATCTGCGCGAGGCGCTCGCGTCCGACGGCTTCGAGATTTACTACCAGCCGCTGGTCGACCTGAGCAGCGGAAAGGTGACGACCTGCGAAGCGTTGTTGCGTTGGGTGCACCCGGTTCGGGGCGAGGTGCCGCCATCCAGCTTCATTCCGGTCGCCGAGGAGACCGGCCTGATCGTTGCGCTCGGAGAATGGGTTCTGAATCAGGCTTGCGCCGAGGCGGTCGATTGGCCGGACGCCGTCAAGGTCGCCGTCAACCTGTCGCCCGTCCAGTTCCGCGACCGCAACCTCACGCTGCATGTGATCTCGGCGCTGGCGAAATCAAACCTGCCCGCGCAACGCCTGGAGCTCGAGGTCACGGAACGCCTGCTGCTCGAAGACGACGACGACACCCTGGTGGCGATGGACCAACTCCTCGATCTCGGAATTCGCATCTCGCTCGACGATTTCGGAACGGGATTTTCGTCGCTCAACTACCTGCGCAAGTTCCCCTTCCAGAAGATCAAGATCGATCAATCGTTCATTCGCGACGTCGAGAAGACGCGGGATGCCCGCTCGATCATCAGCGCCATCGCAAGCCTTGGCGCCGGGCTCAACAAGATCGTGGTGGCCGAGGGGATCGAGACCGAGCAACAGGCGGACCTCGCGCGCGCGCTTGGCTGCCACGAGGGCCAGGGCTTCTATTTCGGCCCGCCCATGAGCCGGGCCGCGATCCGCGCGTGGTTGGCGGAAGGCGTCGCGGCGCCGACTCTCGTCGCCTGAGGCCGGCCGGGGCGGATCGCCAAATGTCTTGAATGAGCGGTTTTCGCGGCGCGGGCCGGCTTGCAGCGGACGTCGCGTCGGCGCGATTTGCCCTAGCCCGCCTCGCGCAGGCGCAGCGGCATGTCGGCCATCGTCACCCTGCGCTTGCCGACCACGCAATTGCGGCCGGCCGCCTTGGCCTCGTAGAGCCGCCGGTCGGCCAGTTCGAACAGGCGGTCGTAATCGAGCGCGTCGTCCGGACAGGAGGCGACACCGATCGAAACGGTGACCCTGGCGCCGGGATCGCGGCCCGCTGCGAGGCCGACGCGGCGGCGGATGCGCTCGGCCAGCGCCAGCGCCTCCTCACCGGCAATGCCGTCGGAGATGACCACGAATTCCTCGCCGCCATAGCGATAGGTGAAGTCGGTGGCGCGCGCCGCCGCCACGATCTCGCCGGCGATCGCCTTGAGCATGGCATCGCCGGCGGCATGGCCGTAGCGGTCGTTGAACTGCTTGAAATGATCGATGTCGAGCAGCAGCAAGGCCACGGCGCGGCCGTCCGCGGCGGCGTGGGCGACGGCGCGGCGGCCATGCGCTTCCAGCGAATGACGGTCGAGCGTGCCGGTGAGCGCATCCGAACCCGTGCGCGCCAGGAGATCCTCATAGCGCTCGCGATAGGTGAGGATGTCGAAGACGTCCCAGATACGCGGGTCCTCGCGCCGGCGCTCCACCGGACGCTCGAAATGCACGAGGTAGGCGGTGCCGAGCACGCTGTAGAGCGCGACCGCGCCCATCTTGGCGATCCAGCCGCCGACGAGCACCTCGAAACCGGCGCCGGTCACCATGTGCAGCCCGATGAAGAACGCCGCCTGATCGAAGGTGAGGATCAGCACGCCGGTCGCGGCCAGTCGCGCCAGCACCCGCTCGCCGAACCAGGCGCGCATGCGCTCGTAGACCAGGATCATCAGGATGCAGTCGAAGAACAGGATGGCCGTGCCCCAGACCATCAACGCGCCCATGGCATTGAGGAAGCCGAAATCGGCGGCGTGGCCGGGGACGAGCGGCACCAGCGTGTGATGGCGCATGAGGAAGGCGAGCGCGAACAACAGCACGTTGCCGAACAGGAGCCCGTAGATCGGCTGGCGCACCACCACCGCGTCCTCGCGGATATAGAGCAACAGCAGCAGCATCAACTTGCCGGTGAACAGCACCGTCGATCCCGGCGAAGTGACGATGCCGAGCGGCAGCGAGACGTGGAAGATGCTGGCGAGATAGGTCTCGAGGAAGTGCATGACCCCGAGCGCGCAGAAGAAGGCGCCGAGGCCGATGCGGCTGCGCGCGCGCAACAGCACCGCGAGCGCCGTGAAATAGACCAACGCGTCGCCGATGAGCAGCAGAACATTGTCGAGCGCGGGCATCGCCGTCTTGCTCGTCCCACCGTGTTTCAATGCGGCATTGGCAGCCGTCCAAACCGGTATAAGAGCGGCAAAGAGTTAAGAATTTCGCTGCGCTCGCAGCGTGCGTTGCCACGATTCGTTGCGCGGCGGGGTCCGGTTCCGATCAACAGAAGCGGCGGCGGGAATCCGAGGCGCGAATCGCCCTCGGGTTCCCGCCTTGACCGGGACGAGCCGCTGACCGCTCGCCGCCGGATCGCTCAGTTGACGGCGAAGCAGTACAAGAGTCCGTCGCCGCCGGTCGAACGCAGGTCGGCCTGGCTACAGCCGCCGTCCTTGCCGCGCGAAGGATGCGAGGAGTTCCACGAGTGCGAGGGCGCATCGTCGCGCAGGCCGATCCGGTCGGAATGGCCGACCATGGCCGACCCTTGCGTGCTGCTCGTCCAGTTCTTGCACGTGTGATCCTTCTCGTCGGCAAAGGCGGTGCCATCGGGCTGCGAGCCGGTGAGAATGTCGTGCCGGTTCGGTTTGTCGCCGCGGCCGTTGTTGACGTCGCCCTTTTCGGTGAGCGCGGTCTGCTTGGTGAGATTGTTGGCGCCGTGCAACTCGGCGACGTCCTTGGCGATCACCTCGCCCTTGACGTTCATCCACGGCCCTTTGCCGATACGATCGCGCGCGTTCACCGCGCCCGCCCCTTGCGTCGAGAGATAAGCATGCCAGGACTTGCCGCCGGCGCCGACCGCGGCGGCGAGCGTCTGGCAATGCGCGTCGGCGCCGGCAAGCCCGCCGAGATCGGCGCCCTTGCCCGGTCCCGCGCTGGTGACGAAGAAACTCATCGACGCCGGATCCGCGGCCACTGGCTCCGCCGCGCCGAACGCCATGACCGCCGCGCAGGCGGCGACCGGCATGCCCAACCGAACGAACCTCATTGCTGTTCTCCCGACTTGCGGCCGGACCCGTCGCCCCGCCGTCCCCGTCACAACACCCGCCGAGGCCGGCTATTCCACGGCTCACCTGCGCGTGATCGCCGCAGAATTCGAAAAGCCCGGCGTCGCCGCCGGGCCTCATGTCCGCGAAGTTCTTCGCTCTATTGTTGGCGCGCAAACAGCGCGCACGGGTCAGACCGGCTGCAGATTGCCCGCGGCCTGCTTGCCGCGCTCGGTGACAATCTCGTAGCTCACCTTCTGGCCCTCGACCAGCGAGCGCATGCCGGCCCGCTCCACCGCCGTGATGTGGACAAACACGTCCTTGGAGCCATCATCCGGCTGGATGAAGCCGTAGCCCTTCTGGGTATTGAAGAACTTCACAGTTCCGATCGCCATTCGTAGTTCCTTTCACGCTTTTCGTTGTACGCCCGCGGCGCTCATCGCCCGGGCGGCAACAATCCGAGTTTTGGGAGATCACTTGAGCAGCTTGCCCAAAGCCGGGTGCGTGGCAGCAAGATGAACCGAAAACCAGGTTGCGGGCGGCCAGATAGACTGAAATCGGCATGAGGTCAACGGCCTAGCGATCGTGCCGCAGCCTGCTTGCGACCGATGACCGCTTTAAGAATTGGTAATGGCGACGGTCATATAGTCGGGCAACCGGCAGGCGACTATTAACAGGTCGTGAACGCGATTTGGCGCCTGCCCAGAACTGCGGCAGATTGTCATGAGCAACGTCGACCAGCGCAAAAGCGAGCGCCGTCCCCTGCGCTACCGAGCCTGGCTTCGCCTCGACCCGAATAAAACCCTGGACTGCGTCCTTTCCGACGTTTCGGAGACCGGCGGCTGCATCGAAGTGGAGGATTCGCGCCTGGTGCCGGATCGCTTCTTCCTGCTCCTGTCGATGAACGGCGCGGCGCGGCGCATCTGCCGCGTGATGTGGCGCAAGCCGCAACAGCTCGGCGTCAAGTTCGCGCGCTCCTTCGCCGAGGCGGAAAAGCCGGCGGCGGCGCCCGAAGCCGCGCCCGAGCAACCCCCCGAGACGACGAACGAGCCGGGCCAAACGCCGGAACCCGCCGCGGCGAGCTGACGCTCAGCCGGCCATCGTCTGCTTCACCGCCGAGACCAGTTGCTTGAGCGTGAACGGCTTGGCGAGGAAGGCGTACTGCTGCTCGCTCGGCAGGTTCTTGGCGAAGGCCTCCTCGGCATAGCCCGACACGAAGATGATCTTCACCGACGCATCGCGCCGGCGCAGCTCCTTGAGCAAGCTCGGCCCGTCCATCTCCGGCATCACCACGTCGGAGACGACGAGATCGACATGGCCCTGCTTGTCGAGCACCTCGATCGCCTCCACGCCGTTCGAGGCTTCCAGCACGGTATAGCCGCGCGACGACAGCCCCCGCGCATTGAGCGCGCGCAGACCCTCCTCGTCCTCGACCAGCAGGATCACGCCGTGCCCGGTCAGATCGGTGGCCGCCGCGCGCGCCTGCTCGGCGGCGCTCGCCGCGATGGCGACGGCCGGGGCTTCCGCCTGACGCGTCTCCTCGGCGCCCGGTACGTGCCGCGGCAGATAGATGCGGAAGGTGGTCGTGCCCGGCTGGCTGTCGGCATAGATGAAGCCGTCGGTCTGCTTGACGATGCCGTAGACGGTCGACAGGCCGAGGCCGGTGCCCTTGCCCACTTCCTTCGTCGAGAAGAACGGCTCGAAAATCCTGTCGATGATCTCGGGTGGAATGCCAGTGCCGCTGTCGCTTACCTCGACCAGCACATAATCGGCGCGCGGCATCCCCTTGTGGCCGAGCCGCGCGCTTTCCTCGGCCGCGACATTGGTGGTGCGCAGCGTCAGCTTGCCGCCCTCGGGCATGGCATCGCGCGCATTGACCGCGAGATTGACGATCACCTGCTCGAATTGCGACAGGTCCGCCTTCACTGGCCACAGGTCGCGGCCGTGCTTGACCTCGAGCGCCACCTTCTCGCCGATCAGCCGCTTGAGCAGCATGCCGAGATCGCTCAGCACCTCGCCGAGATCGAGGATCTGCGGGCGCAGCGTCTGCTTGCGCGAGAACGCCAGCAGTTGCCGCACCAGCGCGGCGGCGCGGTTGGCATTCTGCTTGATCTGCATGATGTCCTTGAAGGACGGATCGGTCGGCCGGTGCGCATTGAGTAGGAAGTCGGTCGCCATCATGATGGCGGAGAGCACGTTGTTGAAATCGTGCGCGATGCCGCCGGCGAGCTGGCCGACCAACTCCATCTTCTGCTGCTGCTGGATGCGCGTCTCCAGCGTGCGCTGGGCGGTGGTCTCAAGCGCATAGACGATCGCCACCTCGCCGTCGCGGTCGGCCTCGTCCACCGCCGAGACGAAGAAATTGGCCCAGCGCTCGCCCGGCCCGGCGAGCGGCGATTCCACCGGCGCGATGTCGCCCTGGCCTTCCGCCGCCTTGCGGATCGCCGCTTCGAGCGCGCCGCGGTCGCGCTCGGCTACCGCCGACAGGATCGAATGGTCGTCCTTGATCAGGCCCTCGAAACTGGTGACGAACCGCGCATTGCTGCGCGCGATGCGGCCGGTCTTGTCGACGGTGGCGATGGCCATGGGCGTGTGCTGGAAGAAGCGCATGAAGCGCACTTCCGCCGCACGCCCGGAATCCCCGCCGGTATCCTTGGCGCGGTTGAGCACCAGCGTGCGCGAGACGCCGGGGCTGCCGTCGGCGCCGAACGCCACCTTGTGGAACAGCCGCACCGGCACCGGCTTGCCGGTGCGCGTCTTCAGGTCGAGGTCGAGCACCTCGGTGCGCACCTCGCCGGGCGCCGCGTTGAGCGTGGTCAACAGCGCCGCGCCCTCGCCGGCCACGATGTCGTTGAGCTTGAGCGAACCGGCGCCGACCTCGGCAAGGTCGTGGTCGAGCCAGGCGGCGAGCGTGGCGTTGAGATAGACGATCGATCCCTTGCCATCGACCGAGAAGAAGCCGGCCGGCGCGTGGTCGAGATAGTCGATGGCGTGTTGCAGCTCCTGGAACACGTTCTCCTGCCGCTCGCGCTCGCGCGTGACGTCGGCGATCGACCACACCGTCATGCGGGTATCGCGCGTGCCCTCGTGCAGCGGCCGCACCCGCAGGCGCAGCCAACGACCCTCGGCGGTCGGGCCGGCGGCGACCCGGACCTCCTCGAGCTGGCGGCGGCCCTCGCGCGCGGCCTTGAGCAGCCGATAGATCGCCTCGGAGACATCCGGGTCGCCGATGAACACCCGCTCGATCGGCCGCACGTCCTGCGGGCTCGCCGCGCCGATCAGCTCGAGATAAGTGGCATTGGCGTAAAAGACGCGCCCGTTCTGGTCGGTGATGACGATACCGTCGAAGGCATTGTCAATGACCGTCTTCAGCAGCGGATTGGCCTGCTCGCGGCCGGAAAAGCGCAGGATACCGGCGGCGAGCGCGAACAGCGCGAACACCCCCACGGTTCCCAGCACCGCCAGCAGCGCGAGAATATAGGTCTGCGCATAGGGGCGACCGACATAGATGAGGCCTGCGGCGGCGGCGATCAGCAGCACGGCGATAAGCAGCACCAGGACGACCGAGCCGCCGCGCGGGACGCTGGCGCTGTTGTCGAAGACCGGCCGCCCCGGTCCCTCGGCGCGCGCCGCTGTCCGCGTGATGCGATCCTGACCTGCCATGACGGCCCCTTCGTCTCGCCGCGGTGGCGAGCCTATCCCCAACTGCCCCAAGCCGCCTTGAGGGGCAAGGGCCGGGGCTCGTCCATCCCCGCCCTAATTATGAACGGCGCACCGCTCGCCGCAGCCGCATAACGTAGCCGATCACCTCGGCCACCGCCTTATAATGTTCCGGCGGGATTTGCTGGTCGATCTCGACGGTGGCGTGCAGGGCACGGGCGAGCGGCGGGTTTTCCACCACCGGAACCGCATGCGCGCCGGCGATCTCCCTGATCTTCAGCGCCAGCGCGTCGACGCCCTTGGCGACGCAGACCGGGGCCGGCATGCCACGCTCATATTGCAGCGCCACCGCGTAGTGGGTCGGGTTGGCGATCACCACCGCCGCCTTGGGCACCGCCGCGATCATGCGCTTGCGCATGCGCGCCTGCCGCATCTGCTTGAGCTTGCCCTTGATGGTGGGATCGCCTTCGGACTGCTTGAACTCCTCCTTGAGCTCGCGCAGCGACATTTTCTGGTTCTCAAACCACCGCCGGTATTGGAACAGGTAGTCGGCCGCCGCCACCATGGCCAGCATCGCCACCACGGCGCCGAGCAGCTTGAGCGTCAGCGCCCGGGCGAGTGGCAGCACATCGGCGACATCGCCGCGGGTGAGCGCGATCATGCGCAGCCGCTCCGGCCACATCAGCGCGGTGAGCACGGCGCCGACGAGCAAGATCTTGACCAGGCCCTTGGCGAGATTGGCGAGCGCCTGCAGCCCGAACATGCGCTTGAAGCCGGCGGCCGGCGAAATCTTCGACAGCTTCGGCGTCAGCGTTTCGAACGACCAGACGAGCTTGTGCTGCACCAGATTGCCGGCGAGCGCCGCCAGCATCAGCAGCACGAACGGAATTGCCAGCGCCGCGATCAGCTCCAGCCCGAGTTTCTCGTAGAGGCCGGGCAGCGCCGGCGCGTCGGTGCGGATCTGGAACGAATTGGCGATGAGCCCGCGCATGGTGGCCGTGAGGTTGCGCGCCATGCCGCCGGAGAAGGCGATCAGCACCAGCGTGGCGCCGGCGATCACGAACCAGGTGGAGACCTCCTGGCTCTTGACCACGTCGCCGCGCTTGAGCGCTTCCTCCAGGCGCTTTTGCGTGGGGTCTTCTGTTTTTTCCGATTGGTCCTGTTCTTCGGCCATTGCCTCACCCGGGCACGGCGAGCTGACCGAGCACGCCTTCCATGTAGCCGACGAAGGTGCCCATCATGGCGCCGATCACCAGCACCAGCAGCGCGAGGCCGAGCAAAATCGACAGCGGCAGGCCGATGAAGAACACCTGCATCTGCGGCATCAGGCGCGAGAGCACGCCGAGACCGACATTGAACAGAAGGCCGAACACCAGGAACGGCGCCGAGAGCTGGATGCCGATGCGGAAGGAGGTGGCGATCACCTGGGTGATGTGCTTGGCGACGTCGCCGGTGAGCGGCAATTCGCCGGGGCGGAAGATGTTGTAGCTGTCGTTGAGCGCGGCGATGACGAGGTAATGCAGGTTGGTGGCGAAGATCAGGGTGATGCCGAGCACGGTGAGGAAATTGCCGACCAAGAGGCCCTGCTGGTGCTGGGTCGGGTCGATGGCGGTGACAAAGCCGAGGCCGAGCTGCTGGGCGACCACGGAACCTGCGACCTGCAGGGCCGACATGGCGAGCCGCGCGGTGATGCCGAGCACGGCGCCGATGATGATTTCCTGCACCGCCATGACCAGCACCGGCGCGAGCGCGTCGAGATCGACGTGATAGGCGTGCTCATGCGCCGGCAGCAGCACCGCCGTAAGCACCAGCGCCACCGTCAGCCGCACCCGTGGTGGCATGTTCTGCTCGCCGACGCCCGGCAGCAGCATCACCATGGTGCCGATGCGGGCAAACGTAAGCAGGAACGCCGCCGCCACCACCGGCAGGAAGGAAATGTCGATCTTCATTGACTCGCTGACCCACTTCCATTGACCGACGTGGCGACACCGCGCGGCGAACTCCCCCTCCCGTTTGGGAGAAGGCTGGTGTGAGGGGGAGGAGGACACACGATGGACCACACCCCCTCGCCCGACCCACCTTCGCTAGAACTCCGGCGGGCGGGCCTCTGCCTCCGCGAGAGATGAAACAGCCAGCGGCACGCCAGGCGTTTTCACCGGCTAGCCCGAGATGATGCGGGCGACGATGCGCAGCATCTCCTCGTGCAGCTTCTCCGCCATGAACGGCAGCGCGATCAGCAGCGATATGAAGATCGCCAGGATCTTCGGCACGAAGGCGATGGTCATTTCCTGGATCTGGGTGAGCGCCTGCAGCAGCGAGATGGCGACGCCGACCGCGAGCCCCACCAGCATGATGGGCGCCGAGACCACGATCAAAGTGATGATGGCTTCGCGGGCGATGTCGAGGACTTCCGGACCGGTCATGTGATCGCGCTCAAATCGGCATCTTCATGATTTCGTCGTAGGCCGCGATCACCTTGTCGCGCACGGCCACCACCGCATCGATGGCGACCTGCGTCTCCGCCACCGCGGTGACCACGTCGACCATGTTCGATTTGCCGTTGGCCATGGCGCGGGCGGCATCGTCCGACTTGTGCCCGATCTGCTCGACCGAATTGACCGCCTCCTTGAGCACCGAGGCGAAACTCGCGCCGCCCGGCTGCGACGTGCCGGGCGCCGGCATGGCGCTGCGCGACGCATCGGCGGCAAGCCGCGCAATATTCGCATAGGCGCTGGCGGCGGAGAGCGGGCTGGACATGATGAACGTCTCTTTCCTGTTCGCCAGATCGGTGCCGAAAACCGGTTTTCAGTTTTCGCGATCGGACGCGTTCAAGCCTTGAGAATGTCGATGGTGCGCTGGAGCATGCGGCGGGTGGCGGTGATCACGTTGATGTTGGCCTCATACGTGCGCTGGGCCTCGCGCATGTCGGTCATCTCCACCAGCGCGTTGACGTTGGGATATTTGACATTGCCGTTGGTGTCGGCGGCGGGATTGCCGGGCTCGTATTTGAGCTGGAAGGCGGAGGTGTCGGTGTCAGGCTTGCCGAGCTCGACCAGATTGACGCCGAGCGAGCGGTCGAACTCGGTCTGGAAGGTCGGGATCTTGCGCCGGTAGGGATCGGCGCCGGGCGTGGACGCCGTCGAATTGGCGTTGGCGATGTTTTCGGAGATGACGCGCATGCGCCCCGACTGGGCGCGGAGTCCGGCGGCGGCGATCGCCAGCGTGCGGAAGAATTCCATGACCGGCTCCCTTATCCGCTGGACCGGCCGAGCGCGGTCTTCAGGAGATTGAGGCTGCGCGTGTAGAGCGCGGTGACCGCCTGGTAGTCCATGGTGTTGGCGGCGACCTTCATCATCTCCTGCTCGAGATTGACGGCGTTGCCGGTCGTCCGCACGCCGAACTCGCCGTCGGCGGTCGCGTGGAAGATCGGATCGCCGCCAAGGCCGGCGACGTGGCCCGCTTCGGTGCGCACCAGGGTGACGGCGGGAACGCCCGCCACACTGTGTTCGCCCGGCGGCTCGAATTTCAGCGGGACCATGTCGCGCGGGCGGAAATTGGGGGTGTCGGCATTGGCCACATTCTCGGACAGCACCCGCTGGCGCGTCTGCGCCCAGTCCATGCGCATGCGCAGCATGGACAGGATCGGAAGATCGGTCAGTCCCATCGCTTCCCCCGGACGGCACCCGCGCGGCACCCGCGCTAGGCAGACTTTGCCGGGCATATGGTTAATGACGGGTAAAAAGCGGTGCGGTATGACCGTTCCGGGGGAGGTTTCGTTAACCATGCCGGCCCGCAAGCCACCGCATCGGCTGCGAAACACCTCTTTATTTATTAACAGTCTGTTAGTATCTGGACCGGCAAATAGTGCCTACGGGATTAACCATTCGGGCGATTCCGCTTCCGGAAGCCGCAGCACGCGTAGGAGAACGTCATGTTCGATCTGTTCGGCTCGGGAATGCCGCTGGCTGCCCGCTTTTTCATTGCCTTCCTGGTGGTGCTCGCCCTGATCGGCGTAACCGCCTGGCTCGTCCGCCGTTTCGGCTCCAACCGCCTCGGTGGCGGCAGCGCCCGCGGGCGCCAGCCGCGGCTGGCAGTCATCGATGCGGCCAGCGTCGACGGCCGCCGCCGCCTGGTGCTGATCCGGCGCGACAATATCGAACATCTGCTGATGATCGGCGGGCCGACCGACGTGGTGATCGAGCCCAATATCGTGCGCGCGGCGCCGGGACGCGAGATGACGCGCGAGCCGGCGCGGGCGGAACCCGGCCTGCGCGCGCCACCGCCGCCGGCTCAAGATACCGCCTGGCCGCTGCAGCCCTCGCACGAGCCGCCGCCGGTCGCACCGCCACCGCCCGTTGCCCCGGTCGCCCCGCCCCGCGCCTATCGCTCCAGCCCCACCGAAGAGCCGTGGCTGCCGGGTGAGCCCGGCGCACGCCCGGCGAGCGAACCGAGCGCACGACCGCGCTCCGCTGACACCCTCACCGGCCTCGCCGCCGAATTGTCGAGCAAATTTGCGCCGCCGGAGGAGCCGGTCCCGCAACCACGGCAATCGCGGCAAGAACCCAAGCCTGAGCCGCGGCAGGAGATGCACGCACGGCCGGAGCCCAAGGCCGAACCGCGCCCGGAACCGCCGGAGCCGCCCGCCCCGCCGCAGCACGATCGCAATCTGGCGGAAATGGCCCAACAGCTCGAAGCCGCGCTGCGCCGCGCGCCGGAGGCTCGGCCGCCCGAGAACCGTCCTCCGGTGACCGACCCCCTCGCCGTGCCGCCGGGTGCGCCGCGCGACTTCCGCCCGCGCGCCGAGCCGCGTTTCGAGGCCAAGAGCGCGCCCAAAGGCCAGCCCAAGATCGAGCCCAAGAGCGAGCCTAAGAGCGAGCCTAAGAGCGAGCCTAAGCACGAACCGGAAAGCGAGATCAAAGCCGAGCCCAGGTTCGAACCGAACTTCGAACCGAATTTCGTGCTGAAGAGCGACAGCAAACCCGAGCCGACTTTCGAGTCCGAGCCCAAGCCGGAGCCCAAGCCCGCCGCCAAGGCGGAGCCGGCGAAGGCCAAGCAGGACACCTACGACAATCTCGAAGAGGAGATGGCCAGCTTGCTCGGCCGTCCACCAGGCAAATCGTGACAGGCCGTTCCGGCCCCCGTGTTCGCCTGTGGGCGGTGGGGATCGGAGTAGTCGGACTGGCGATCGCGCTAGCGGCAAGTCCCGCCGGCGCCCAGGAAATCAGCGTCAATTTCCCGCAAGGCGGCGGATTGACCGAGCGCGTGATCCAGATGATCGCGCTGCTCACGGTGCTGTCGCTGGCGCCGTCGATCCTGGTCATGATGACGTCGTTCACCCGCATCGTGGTGGTGCTGTCGCTGTTGCGCACCGCGCTCGGCACCGCCACCGCGCCGCCCAACGCGGTGATCGTGTCGCTCGCCCTGTTTCTCACCGCCTTCGTCATGGGACCGGCGCTACAGAAGGCCTACGACACCGGCGTCAAGCCGCTCATCGCCAACCAGATCAATGCCGAGCAGGCCTTCGAGCGCGGCAGCGTGCCCTTGCGCGCCTTCATGCAGAAGAACGTGAGCGCCAAGGACCTCAAGCTGTTCGTCTCCATGGCCAAGGAGACCGAGCCGGCCAAACCCGAAGATCTGTCGCTGCGCGTCCTGGTGCCGGCCTTCATGATCTCCGAGCTCAAGCGCGCCTTCGAGATCGGCTTCCTCTTGTTCCTGCCATTCCTCATCATCGACCTGGTGGTGGCCTCGGTGCTGATGTCGATGGGCATGATGATGCTGCCGCCGATCGTGGTGTCGCTGCCGTTCAAGCTGATCTTCTTCGTGCTGGTGGACGGCTGGAGCCTGGTGGCCGGCAGCCTGATCCAGAGCTACGGAACGTGAACGGGCCTGCCTGCACCGTCACGATACGCCGTCGGCGCCATTGACCGATCCGCAAGATGAGACGGTGGCCGATGGTGCCTTGCCCAACGCGTTACGGATTCGTCCGTGGGCAGCGATCCCGCCAAACGATCGATAATTGACACGGCAGCCAAACCTGCCGTCAGATCGTTGCAGCGAAAAAAACCGGTCCCTCACCCGCTCTTGGAAAGTCGTGCGCAATGAAAGTTTCCACCGATCGCATTCTGACGACGCATACCGGCAGCCTGCCGCGGCCGAGCGATCTGGTGGCGCTGCTCAACGAAAAGGAACTGGGCGCCGCCTATGATCCCGCCGCCTATGCGAAGCGCGTGCGCCAGGCCATCGCGGACATCGTGCGGCGGCAGGCGGAGGTCGGCATCGACGTCGTCGACGACGGCGAGCACAGCAAGGTGAGCTGGATGGCCTATGCCCGCGCGCGGCTGAGCGGGCTCGAGGAGATCGACAGCCCGCCGCGCTTCCGCGGGGCCACGCGCGACTCGCTCGCCTTTCCGCAGACCTATGAGGACATGCGCACTATGCTGGCGGCGCGCTCCGGCGCGCTGGTGGCCAAACGCACGGTGCGTTCGCGCGCGCAGGTGTGCACGGGCCCTATAAAATATATCGGCGAGGCCGAGCTGCAGGCCGACATCGCCAATCTCAAGGCGGCGCTCAAGGACGTCGCGGTCGAAGACGCCTTCATGACCGCCATCTCGCCGTCCAATCTCGAGCTCTATTACGAGAACCGCCACTACGCCTCCGACGAGGAATATCTCGCGGCGTTGAGCGAGGCGATGCGCGTCGAATACAAGGCGATCACCGATGCCGGCCTCATCGTGCAGATCGACGACCCGCGCATGGCCACACATTACAATCGCGCGGTCGACGCCTCGATCGAGGACTGCCGCAAGTTCATCGCGCTGCGCGTCGAGGCGGTGAACCATGCCTTGCGCGGCATCCCCGAGGACCGCGTGCGCTTCCACACCTGCTACAGCGTCAACATCGCGCCGCGCGAGCACGATTTCGAGCTGAAGCATTTCGTCGATCTCATGCTCAAGGTGCGCGCGGCGGCTTACGTGATCGAGGCGGCCAATCCGCGTCACGAGCACGAATGGGCGATCTGGCAGGACGTCAAATTACCGGACGGCAAGCTGCTCGTGCCCGGCGTCGTGTCGCACTGCGTGCAGCTCGTCGAGCATCCGGAGTTGGTGGCGCAGCGCATCATGCGCTTTGCCGGCGCGGTCGGGCGCGAGCGGGTGATCGCCGGCACCGACTGCGGCTTCGGCACCTCCGGCGCCGGCGACGAGGTGCATCCGGAAGTCGCCTGGGCGAAGCTGCGCGCGCTCGTCGAGGGCGCGCGGCTGGCGAGCGAACGGCTGTGGGGGTAGGACGAATTCGGTCGGATCTGATCGAACGCGCAGACCGTCATGCCCGGGCTTGACCCGGACATCCACGACGCGCGTCAACAGGCAACAACCTGACGTAAGGCGCGAGCTTGCGGACCCGCCGCATGGATTGCCGGGTCACGCCATCAACGCGCCGCGCAAGGCGCGGCCCGTCAATGGCGGCCCGGCAATGACTGGAAAATGGTGGGGCGGCCCGATCGAAACCGGCCTACCCCCACAAACGCCGGCTCGCTTGCGCGGCGCCGGCGACCAGCGCGCCGAGCTTGAGGAAGGCGACCTCCGGATCGAGCTTGCCATGGCCGGCCGAGGTGCCGAAGCCGCAGTCGGTCGAGGCGATGACACGCTCGCGCCCGACGAGTTCGGCGAAGCGCACGATGCGCTCGGCCACCAGGTCGGGATGCTCGACATAATTGGTCGAGGTGTCGATGACGCCGGGCAGCAGGATCTTGTCGTCCGGCAGCCTGGCCTCGCGCCAGAGCGCCCATTCATGCGCGTGGCGCGGATTGGCCGCCTCCAGCGACAAGGCCTGCGCCTTCAGCGACAGCACGATCTTGAGAATCTTGGCGAGATCGATGTCGTGCGTGTGCGGCCCCTCGTAATTGCCCCAGCACACGTGCACACGCACCTTCTCCGCCGGCACATTGGCGAGCGCCCCGTTCAAGGCCTCGACGTGGAATTGCGCGCGCTTGAGGAAGTCGGCCTCGGACAGGTCCTGAAACGAGGTGTGCCGCGCCATGGCGAGATCGGGACAGTCGATCTGCAAGATGAAGCCGGCAGCGACAATCGCCTCGTATTCCTCGCGCATCGCCGCGGCGACCGCCTCGATATAGGCCTCGTGCGTAGGGGTAATAGCGGTTGGGCAGGAAGGTCGCGACCACGCCGGGCGACGCGGCGTTGAGGAAGGCCTCGACCGGCGGGGCGGCCGCGATCGCGCGCCGCATATTGTCGAGATCGCGCGCCAGACCGGCGCGGTCGCGCAGGGCGACCGGGCCGATGCAGGCCACGCGTTTGAAGCGCCGCGCCCCGGTGAGCAGCCCCATCTTGCGGCGCAGGTCGGGAAACGGCGCGACGTCGAGATGCGGCTTCGACGCCTCGGTCGACCCCTCCTCGGAAAAGCCGCTGAGCCGGTCCTTCACATAGGTGGCGTAGCTGATCTTGCTGGTCTCGCCGTCGCTGACGACGTCGATGCCGAGGTCGACCTGCCGCTTCACGATGTCGGCGACGGCCTGCTGCATGACGCGATCGAAGGAGGCCGAATCAACTTCGGCGCCGGATTCGCGTTGCTGCAGCAGGTCGAGCACCGCCTCGCTGCGCGGCAGACTGCCGACATGCGTCGTCAGGATACGCTCTTGGCTCGTCTGCAAGCGGCGTTCTCGCGCTCTACAATTAGCTCATTGATCGACGCGGCACCAAATCCCCGTTCATTCCCGCGCAAGCGGGAATCCAGGGGCAGATGGTACCGCACATGAGGTTTTCCTGGGTCCCCGCTTTCGCGGGGACGAACGGGTGAGTGTAACGAGCTAGAGCGGCTTGCGCTGATCGGCGGGCAGGAACTGCTGGTCGATCACCTTCTTCCAGTCGACCGGGCCCTTCGACTCGCCGATCAACTCCAAGCCGTCCGACATCTTCTTCAGCGCCTCTTTGTCGAAGCCGCCGCGCGACCATTCGCCCTTGTAACCGAAATATTTCGGGAAATAGGTCGCGACGTCCTTCGGGTCCTGCTGCCAGTATTTCGCGTAGATGCGCATGGCCTCGTCGCGATGCGCATAGATGAACGCGACGCCGCGCTCGTGGATCTTGACCAGCTTGCGCACGGTATCGGGATGCTCGGTGGCGAACTTGCGGGTGGCGACGCCCACCAGCCAGGTCATGCGCGGGATGAAATCGGCGAAATGGAAGATGACGCGATAGCGCTCGGGCTTCAGCGTCAGGATCGGATCGATCAGCGGCGCCGCATCGATGCCGCCGTTGCTGAGCAGCGTGAGACCGCCGCCGAATCCGCCGGTGGCGACCATCTGCACCTTGCCCGCCATGCCGGATTCCTTGAGCGCGAGCCGCAGCAGCATCTCGCTGGTCGACTTCGGATTGGTGAAGCCGGCCTTCTTGCCGGCGAGATCCTGCACCTTGTGGATATTGCTCTTCGGATTGGCGACCAGCGCGATTTCGCCGATGTGATCGCTCGCGGTATTGACGATGACGAGATCGACACCGTTGCGAATGGCCGCCAATGCCGCCGACGTCGCCACCTCGCCATAGGGCAGATCGCTGGCTAGCATGTTGCGCAGCGTCGTGCCGCCGCCGGCGCCGGCGAGAATGCGATCGACGTTGACGCCTTCCTCTTTGAAATAACCTTTTTCCATCGCCACCGCCCACGGCAGCGTGGCGGTGACGCGCGCATATTGACTGACCGACAGCGTGGTGGCTTGCGCGGCGCATGAATAGGCCAAGGCCGCGACGGTGATCGCCCAAGCGGCGGCGATATGGCGAATGCGCATCAATCGTCCTCCCTGCACTTTTTTGGTGGCGCACTATGTCACAGTTCGGCGGACCGCCGAAGAAAGATTCCCTCGGGGTGCGCATGGGACCGATCCCACCACGTCGACAACCGCGAGAACATGGCGGGCGGTCGCTACGCCCAGTTCGAGCACGCCCATTATCGTGGTTGCGGGCCGGCCCATGGCGCCCGCGACACACGGCTCCCGATGGCGCTCATCCACGCCGCCGCGAGCGTCTCGCGCCGCCAGCCACGATCAAATAGCGATCGCACGGCCGGCCATATGCCGCCGCGCGGTCGCGACTTTCGTTATGGCGTGAAGATGCTTTCCCATTCCTTACGGTATTTCTTCAGCGCGTCCGCGTTGAATTTTTCCCAATCCACGGGAATGATCTTGAGCGAGCCGAGATCGGGCGCGAATTGCGGCACCGGGCTCTTGAAGCCGGCCCGCCCAGAGATCAATGCTTCGTGCCCACACACCAGTTCCTGGCCCTCCTGCGACAGCACGAAGTCAATCCACAGTTTTGCCGCGTTCGGATGCGCGGCGCTCTTGAGGATAAAGGTCGACTGCGGCAGCAGCGCAAATCCCTCGCTCGGATAAAGCACCTTGAGCTTCGCGCCCTTGCGGTCCGCCTGCATCACGCGCGCGGCACCGCCGCTCAGCGCCAGGACATCCTGCCCGCTAACCACGCGTTGCGCGGATGTCTCGGAGCGGTAGATGAAAGTCGGCTTCTTCTTGGCAATCGTTTTGAAGAAGTCGACGTCGAAGATCTGGCGCAGCCCGACATAGGTGGTCAACTGCGATTCCGAATGGACGGCGTCGCCGATGCTGAAGCGACCCGGCACGGCAGCGTTGACGATATCCTTGTAGGACTTGCCGTGGAAGTCGAGGATCTCACTGTTCCAGATAGGGATCTGCGAATAGCCGCCGTCGAAGGCGAAATAGCCGTCAATACCCAGATGGGCGGCAAATGCCGCCTTGTAGTGGACGTATTGCGGCGATTCATATTGCAGAAAATAGCCCTTGCGATGGGCCGAGAACACCCAGATCGGCGAGGCCACGGAGGCAACGTCGAACGTCACGCGATTGGCGCTGAAGCCCTGCTCCAGCCGCGTGACCATAGCGGAACTGCCGAGCAGCGTGAAATTGACGGTGAACGAATCGGGCAGCCCGTAATACTTGTGGAACGCCGCGACCAACAGCTTGTTCGTGGTCGGCTGAATGATCGTATCGGCATAATTCAACGTGCCCTCTTTCTCCGCCGCGCTGATGAGCTGCATCAGCTTGGCTTTCGCCGCGGCGTCGAGGCCCTTGGCTGCCGGAAAATCCTGCGCCCACGTGGCGCACGTTGTCAGCCAGATGGCTATCGCCAGTGCAATACGCTTCTTCATGACGTTTCCTCCACGTTACCCTGTTGAGACTCCCCCTCATCGCTCCAAACGACGACATGCTGCGGAGCGATTTCCAACGCGACCTGGTCGCCGCGCTGCGCAGGCAATGCTGCGTGCAGAGCGCGAATGGACAGACCGTCGCCGATGTCGATGAGGTACTCGTTGTGCAGACCCTGAAACGAGCTGGTGACGACGGTGCCCACTATTTGACCGGGCGCCGGCGTCGCCCCGGCGAGCGTGCGCATCTGGACGTGCTCGCGCCGCATGCCCACCGCGACGCGCGCGCCGGGCCGCGCGTCCGGGACTGTCAGGCGCAGGCAGTGCTTGCCAATCGTGACCGTCGCGCCGTGCCCGTCCGCGGCGATTTCGCTGACCGTGCCGGGGACCACATTCCACCCGAAAAAACGGGCCGAGAAGACGGAGCTGACGGAATTGAAGACCGTCTGAGTTGGACCACTGGCATCGACCTTGCCGTGGTCCAACAGGACCATGGAACTGGCAAGGCCGAGCGCCTCGTCCTGGTCATGCGTCACATAGATAGCGGTGAAGCCCAACCGGTCCTGCAAGGCCTTGAGCTCGAGGCGCATCTGCTCGCGCAAAAGCTTGTCCAGATTTGAAAGCGCCTCGTCGAACAGCACCACGCTCGGCTCGTGCACCAAAGCGCGCGCGAGCGCCACGCGCTGCTGCTGGCCGCCACTCAGTTGGGTGGCCGCCCGGTCGGCAAAGCCGCCCAGCCCAACCGCATTCAAGACGCGCTGAACCTGCGCCTTGCGCTGCGCGGCATTGATCCTGCGGATTCGCAGGGGAAACCCTACGTTTTCCGCCACGGTCATATGCGGCCAAACCGCGTATGACTGGAAGACGACACCCAGGTTGCGTTGCTCGGGGAGGAGATTGATCGCCGCCTTGGCGTCGAACACCACGCGCCCGGCTATGGTGATGCGTCCCTCATCCGGCGTCTCCAGCCCGGCAATGCAGCGCAGGATGGTGGTCTTGCCGCAGCCGCTCGGGCCGAGCAGCGCCAAGGCTTCGCCCGTGGCTACCGAGAAAGATACATTGTCGACAGCGATCGCATCGGCGAACCGCTTGGTCAGGCCGGAAAACTCGACCGCGAGCGTGTCCGGCATGGTCAACAATCCTCCGGCATCGGCAGCATTCCCGGCCTCATACCATCTGCGTCTTGGTCAGGCGCGACACCGTGAAGGCTCCGAGCAGTAGCGCGAGCTGCACCAGCGCCAGTGCGGCGACATAACCGGCGCTATTCTCGCTGAGCAGCACCATTGCGACGCTCAAGGTCTCGGTCCCGCTGGAATAGAGCAGGATGCTGGCGCCCAGTTCGCGGATGAAAATGACGAACAGCATGATCCAGGCGGCCGCGAGCGCCGGCTTGAGCAGCGGCAGCACGATAAATCGCATGGTTTGCAGCCAGGTCGCCCCGCTCGCGCGCGCGCTCTCTTCCAGTTCGCCATGCAAGCCCGCCATCATCGCGCCGACCGTGCGGGTCGAGAACGGAAAGAAGCGCGCCACATAGGCGATCAGCATGATGCTGAGGGTCGCATAGAGCGGCGTCCTAATCGCCAGGATGAGGAAGAACAGCGACAGGATGATGCCTGGAATTCCCAGTGGCAGCGACAGCACGATGTCGGCGGTCGTGCGCCAGCGCGAGCGGGTGCGCTCGAGGAAATAGGCCTGCAGCATGCTCAGCACGACGCCGATGCAGGCGCCGCTGACGGCCAGGATCAGGCTGTTGACCAGGGCGTGCTGCGTCATGGTGTATTCGAACAGCACATAATGAAAGTTCGCCAGTGTCGCCGAGGCGATGTGGAAGCGACCGGTCCACAGCGGCGAGATCGCGACGGCGATCAACACCAGGACCGGCAGGATGACGGCCGTCGCGATATAGGTACACTCGATCGCCAGCGCGACGGTTTTGCCGCGCCATGTCAGTTCAAGCGGACGGGCGCGGTAGCCCTTCCCGGTCACGATCGTGTGCCGGCGTCGGCTGAGATGACGACGCTGCAGCAGCGTTAACCCGATCGTCGCGGTCACGATGACGATGCCATAGGCCGAGGCGCGGCCAAGATCGGACGGATAGTTGACCAGGGAGAAAATCTCCGTCGGCACCATGCGGATGCCCTTGGTCGCGGTCAACGCGAGCGGAACGTCGAAGAGGCCGGTGCTGGTGATGAAGACGATAAGGGCGGCGGAGAGGATCGCCGGCTCCATCAGCGGCAAGGTGATGGCCCGCACCGTCATCCAGAATGAGGCGCCGTGCACGCGCGCGGCGTCTTCCAGGGCTCCGTCCATCTGCCGCAGCGGCGAAATGACCAGCAGATAGACATAGGGCGTGTAGAAGAGCGACAGCACCCATATGACGCCGCCGCGGCTGTAAATGTTCAGCCAATCGGCCGACACATGAAAGGTGTCCTTCAAGAAATTCTGCAACAGCCCGCTGTAGGGCGCGACCAGGAACGTCCAGGCTATCGCGCCGACATAGGGCGACATGAAAAACGGCACCAGATTGAGCGTCTCGAACACCGATTTGCCGGGCACGTTGGTGCGGGCGACGATCCAGGCCAGCGAGATGCCGAGCATGGTGCTGATCGCGGTCGTGCAGATGCCGCAAAACAGCGTATTGCCGACGGCGTCGTAGAATTTGACGTCGCTCAACAGACCGCTGAAATGCGCGATCGACAGGCGCACGGCATCGCCGTGCCAGACCAGGAGGCTGCGCGCCAAGCCGCACAGGAACGGGCCGATGATGAGCAGGAAGCCGATCAACACGCCGAGAGCCGGCAGGACATATTGCAGGTTGGCCGTGAGCCTTGCCTCGGCACCGGCGCGCGGGGATGGCGCGACCTTGTCTTGCCACGGTGCGGCGGTCATGCCGCTCATTGCACGCGATCCCGCATCGGGCGACGATTCGCGTTCGACATCCTCGCGTCAGGCATCCTCGGCGTCCGACATATCGGCATAATGCCTGGTGGGCGGCTTCGGCGCCGGCGACCAGTTCGGGCGCGCCTGGCAGCGCGCGAGCCAGGGGGCGATCGCCGGATAATCATCGAACGACAGGCCTGCCTCCGGTGCGTGGAACACGTAGGGAAAGCAGGCAATGTCGGCGATGGTGATGTGATCGAGCGCCAGCCACTCATGATCGCGCAAACGAGCTTGCATGGCCGCCAAGGCCATGCGCCCGATGGCCTGAAACTGGTCCTTGTTGGCGGCCGATCCGATGATCCAGCGGTCGCGCATCAGGCCGCGTCGCGTATATTGCAGGCCGAACTGGATTTCGGTCTCCGCCATGAACACCCATTGCAGCACTTCCGCCATGGGCGCCGGCTCGATCGGCAGCCAATCGAGACGATCGAATTTGCGCGCGAGATAGACGAGGCAGGCCCCCGAATCCCAAAAGCGGCGCCCCCCGTCCTCCAGCACCGGCACCTGCCCGCGCGGATTGACCGTCGCCATGAAGTCCTTCGACTTGTGCTCCCAGGTCAGGAGATCGATCAGTTCCTTTTCATAGGGCACGCCGAGCTGTTCGAGCAGGATGCGAATCTTCCACGAGTTCCCGGACTCGGCACCCATATAGAGTTTCATCTGCAGCGGCCTCCGCTCGCATCACCGGGGGAATCGAGCACGTCATGGAGCTTGCATGGGCGTCATCGGTCGCAATGGCTAGTGCGCCGACACGCGCCGCATGCTCCGCCAACGACTCGACGGAGCACGGTCATCGCTCATGCGCATGGAACACGTCCTCCCCGACCGTCGCGCATATTGGCTCGCGCGGACGTTCACTTCGCCGCGACCCGGCGCGCGGAAAACCAGTCTACTGGGTTTTTCATCGGCAGCACGGTTCATTGAGTTTCAATCGCAAAGTTGACAGTTAATGGATGCCGGCAAGACCCCGGACCCGGCGCCGGCGCCCCGTGCGGCGGCCGCAGGTGCTGCCCGCTCGCGATCTACCGTACAATCCGCTCTCGACCCGAACGGCGTCAGCCGGCATTCGCGGATGTTCATCCGGTCCTCTCCTCGGAAAACTGAAGTCTCAGCGACCTCAGTTCCCCCGTCTGGACCGGATGGACAACCGATTGAAAGCTCACATCTAGCTCAACGCCCGTCGGCCGGCGCGATCGAGCCTGTCGGTTCATCGGCCTTGGCCGGCACGACCTGCGGCTTGGCCGGCTGCGGCGGTGCGCCTTTGCCGCCGGTCTTGGCTTGCGCCGCCAGCGGTTCAGGATAACGCGTGCGCAGATCCTTGAGGAAGGCATCGAGCGTGTCGACGCTCGCCACCCGGCGCGCCACGTCCTGGAAGGCGTCATTGCCGGTGCCGATCGGCGCGCTCACCACCTCGAAGGCGCGGCGGTCGGGCCCTTGCGCCATCTTCGGCATATAGCGGTCGCGGAAGCGCGTCAGCGACAGCGCCTCGTCGGCGAGCGCGTAGCCGACCGCGGCGCGCAGGATGTCGAAGCGCTCGCTGGCGGAGAGCGGCGCGAACTTCTTCCAGCGGTCGCCATAAAGCTTCTCGATCTGCTCGGCGGCGGCGCGCCAGCGATGCGCCGCCCAGAGAATATCGGCGCGCAACCGGTCCGCCGCCTCGCTCTTGATGTCGGAGATGATCTCGAGCGCCAGATCGTGGCGGCCCGAGTCGGACAGCGCGCGCGCCTCGAGCAGCCGGCGCTGATCGCGCAGATCGTCGGCAAGCCCCGCCGCGCGCGTTGCCCGCAGCGTGGCGAGCGCGCGCTCGGGCTTGCGGTTCATCAGGTAGATGACGGCGAGATGCGTGGCGACTTGCGCGCGCGCAGCGCCCTGCAGGCGATGATCGACCTGATGCTTGAGCAGCTCGGCCGCCTGATCGAGCAGATCGACCGCCACCAGTCGGTCGGCGAGCTTGCGGATCATCGCGTCGCCGCGCGGCCCGATCGGCGTCAGTTCGCGGTAATCGTAGAAGAGGGCGAGCGCGTCGAGCGGCGGCAGCGAGTCGCCCTTATGCGACAGGAACAGTGTCTCGAAGCTTGCCGAGGCCTCGTCCTGGATGTCGCGTGTGAACTGCGAATTGGGATGCGCCAGGGTCGCCACCCGCATCACATGGAAGGCGTCGCGATAGCGCCCGGCCTCGGTATAGAGATGCGCGAGCAGTTTCAGCCCCGCCGCCTCGGTGCGATCGCCGCGCCAGACCGTGGTGAGCGTCTCCAGCGCGGTGATGGCATCCTTGCGCGGCATGTCGCCGAGCCGCGTGCGCAGCGCGATCTCGCGCAGGCGCCCCTCGGCCGCGACCGGCCGATCGGTGGCCGCCGCCGCGGTGCGGTAATTGGTGAGCGCGTCGGCGGTGCGACCGAGCCCCTCGTCGAGCCGGCCGACCAGCACGGCGACCGCCGGCGTCATCGTGGCCGGCACGCCCATACTCTCCAGCTCGTCGACAAGGTGCGAGGCGGTGTTGTAGTCGCGCACTTCGATGGCGGTGCGCAGCGCCGCCAGCATGGCCATGCGCTGCAATTCGATCGGCAGGGTGGCGATGGCATTTTCGATATGCTCGAAGCCGGGACGCGCCTCCACCCATTTGCCCTCGCGCGCAAAAGCGATGGCGCGCCAGAGCGGCGCGTTGAGCTGATTGCCGATCTGCGGCTGGTTGAGTTGCGCGATCGCCTGGTGCGGCCGGTCGAGCATCACGTCGGCAATGGCGCCGAGAACGCTGCCGGTCACGTCGGCGAGGCCGCGATCGTCGGCAAGCGCGACGTCGAGCACGCCCTTGGCTTCGGCGGTCATGTGGCGGGCAAGATAGAAGCGCGCGAGATTGAGCCGCGCCTGCAGACGGCGGCCCGGCGCCGCGCCGGCGGCAGCGCGGATCAGCTCGGACTGGCGCTGTTCAAAATCGGACTTGCGGTCGTAACCCCAGATCTGGGTGTTGAAGGCCGCCGCATGCGCCGCGCCGCCAGCGTCGTCGATGCCGACATCGGCGGAAGAAAGCGACAGGCCTCCTGGCCGGCCGAGCGTGATCTTGTCGGGGGCAAGCGCGGCAGCGACGTCGTCGGCGATCGGCAGCACCACCACGCCTTGCGCCGAGGCGATGAGATGCAATTCGACATAGGCGCGCGGGCGCACGAAGCCGCGCGTCGGGCCGAGCGCGGTGATTACCAGCAGGCGGTCGCCGATGTCGGGATCCTTGATCGCGTGCAGGGCGGCGGGGTGATCGAAGGGAATGACGATATTGGCGCGCCCGCGCCCGACCAGGCTGCGGGCGACGCCGAGCGGATGCGGCGGCGCCGTCACCACATCGCCGATATTGAGCAGCCAGGCCGGTCCGTCGCTGGCAAGGCTCGCGAGCTGCGGCCGCTTCAGGCGGATGCGCAGGATCGCCTCGCCCTCGGTGCCGCGGCTCTGCGCGACCGAGCGGATGGTGTCGCGCGCGCGCGCGGCGAGCGCCGCGAGGTCGAGCTTGGCCTTGGTGTCGAATACCAGCCACAGCACGTCGGCGCGCATGAAGGCGGCGGCCGGCGTCGGCAGCGCGAAGGGAAATTCGAGCCGCAGCATGTCGCTGTCCTGGTGCAGGGCGACGACGACGGGCGCGGCGGGATTGGGCGGCGGCACGGCGCTGGCGGCGGCGGGCGCCGGCTTGGCGGCAGGTTTCGCTGCGAGCGCCGGCGGCGGCGGCACATTGTGCGCGAGCGCGGCAAAGGGCGGCATCGGCGCCGGCGCGGAATGTTTTGACGCGGACGGCGCCGGGGCGGACGGCGGGGCTGCCGCCTTGGCGACCCGCATTTTTGCCGGCGGCGGCTTGGCGGCGGCCGGCGCCGGCACGTCGATCAAGGGCGGCAGGTCGGCATTGGCCGCCCGCGGCTGGGTGACCGCCTCTTTCGCCGGCACCGTATCCGGCGGAGTGATCGCAAGCACCGGCGCGCCGGCCCCCTGCTCCACGGGCTTGGCGGCGCTCTTCGGCGGCGCGTCGTCGTGGCTGATATCGACGACGAAACTTTTATCGTCGCGGAAGCCGTGCACCTGCGGCGCGCCCTTGAGCACGAAACTGACGCTGCTCGCCGCCGACTGGCTGTCGCTCTTGATCGTGCGCAGCGTCGGCGGCATCGCCGCCAGCGCGTCGGCGAGATCCCAATTGATGGTGCGGTCGAACGTCAGCGTGAAGCTGTCGCCGCGGCGCGTCGGCACCACCTTCACCGCATCCGGCAATTCGAAGACGAAGCGGGTGAAGGTCGGCTGGCTGGCGACCTTGATGCGGACCGTCGGCGGCGGGCGCTGCTTGTCCTCGGCCTGCCGCTCGCGCAGCAACCGCTCGGCGGCACGCGCGCGCTCGGCGAGATACTCGACCACCTCTTTCGGCAGGCCGGGCAGCATGCCGCTCCAATTCTCCGGCAGCAGGTCGATATAAAGCCGCTCGGCGGCCGGCGTCTCATTGATCTTCACTTTTCGCGCCAGCGCGATGCGGATCGCGCGCCCGTCCGGGTCGAGCCGGGCGGCGCCGACAAAGTCCGGCGCGCCGGCGCCGAGGCGATCGACCGCGACATCGACAGGCGTCTTGAAATTGATCACCAGCACCGGCCAGGCAAGATGCACGCGCGCCGACACCGGCTCGGCGAATTTGAAGGCGAGCCGGGCAAAGCCGTTCTCGGCCGCGACGGTGACAGTCCCCTTGACCGCGCCGTCAGCGCGCGCCGGCGCCACGGCGGCGAGCGCCGCCAGCAGCACGGCCAGCCCGGCGCGCCGCAGCAAGGCGCCGATCGCCATCGCACTATCGGGGAATGCCGTCATCACGCGTCCCAGCCGGGCAAGACTGCCGCTTTCGGCAGCCTAGGGCGGGCCGTTTAAAGCTGCGTTAACCGTAGCGCGTTCACGACCCGTTCGACGTTCCTTGGATCTTGGGCAGTTTGTCCGGCGAGCGGGACTTGGCCGTATTCGCCCGGGCCGCGAGCTCCACGGTGAGCCGCTCGGCGGAATCCGGCGTCATCTGCGCCAAAATCTCCGACATCTTGCGCGGGTTCATGGCTGTCGCCACTTCGATGAGGATGTTGAGGTCGAGCCGGTCGAAGATGCGCGCGGCATCCTTCGGCTTCATCGCCTCATACATGGTGACGATGCCCTTGAAGCGGTCGGCTTCCTGCTTGTCGCGCAGGCCCATCGTCTGCTTGACCTTTGCCTCCATCGCCTTGAGCTCATCGACCTTGGCCTCCACCCGCTTCTCGGCCGCGCGCAGCAGACTTTCGCGCATGTCGAGATCGCGGCTGCGCGCGTCGAGCTCCTCGCGCCGGCCCTGCAGGCTCTTGAGCAGCGCGCGCTCGCCGGCCGAGGCGACACGCCCGGGCGCGATGGCGATCGCGGTGCCGCCGGCCTCGATGGTGGGCGCTTTCGGCGGCTCCTTGCTCACCGCGAGCGGCGCATTGTCCGGCTTGTCGCCGCCGAGCGAGCCGGTGATGATCTCGCGATTTCCGTCGTCCCTGCCCTTGCCGGCGCGCTGCTCGCTCTTGCGGCGGCTGTCGCTGCCGCCGCCGGCGCCGTTGAAATTGAACATCTCCTGCGCCCAGGGCAGCTTCTTGGCCGGCTGGGCCGGCGCGGCCGGCGGCGGGTCGCTGTCGGCGAGCACGATCTTCGGATAATCCGGAATCGTCTCGTTGGTGGCGACCGCCAATTTCGGCTTGTAATGGTTCTGCATGCGTTCGGCGAAGGTATAGCCGCCGTCGAACACCAGCCCCGAGACCTTGAGCACGAACAGGCTGACCGTGGCGATGAGCACGATCGGGATCAGCCGGAAATCGCGCGCAAAGCGGATCATGCTGCGAGGCCGCCCAATCTGGCTCGGGTGCGCTCGGCGAAGGCCTGCGCCGCCGCCGCCACCGCCTTGGCGTCGGGAACGACCGTCTTTGCGTCGGCAACGGCGGCGGGCGCCGGCGCGCCGCGCGCGGCGCCGACGATGCGCGCGAGCTTGGCGAGCAGGTCCTCGCCGGCTCCCAGTTGATGCTCGAGCTCGGTGGACAGACCCTCGACCCGCGCCAGGCGCTGGCTCAAGGTTTGCTCGCCCTCGCGCATGGTCGCCTTCAGGCCGGCGATGGCGCGCTCGGCGATCTCGGTCGCGGTCACCAGTTCGGCGATGGTCGCGCGCAGCGACTGCTCGTCGGCCTTGAGGAGGCGAAGCTGCTTGTTGAGCCGCACGCAATACAGAATGGTCAGCAGCAGCAGGACCGAGACCATGCTTTCAATCAGGAAGCCAAATTGGAAATTCACGTTGCCTCCCGCGGTTTGGTCGGATCTTCGGCTTTTTCGAACATGGCGAGGGTGGTGCGCGGCCGGTGCAGGCCCTTGGCGACGCGCACCGCGACGCGGTCGCCTATCCGGCCCATGCGTCCCTCGGTCAGCGCGACGTCGCCGCAGCGCACGCTGACCAGTGCGTTCGGCTTGACCTCGAGGGTGAGCGTGTCGCCGACCTTCAGCTTCATGATCTGCCGCAGCGGCAGCCGCTCCTCGTAGAGCACGGCGTCGACGCTGATCTGCGCGCGGGAGATTTCGGTCGCCAGATGCCCTTCCCAAATCGGATCGCGGCCGAACTTCTCGCCCATGAACATCTGCAGGAGCGTGGCGCGGATCGGCTCGATGGTCGCGTAGGGCAGCAGCAGTTCGATGGTGCCGCCGCGGTCCTCCATGTCGATGCGCAGCCGCACCAGGATCGCCGCATTGGCCGGGCGGGTGATGGCGGCAAAGCGCGGATTGGTCTCCAGCCGGTCGATGTTGAACTTGACCGGCGACAGCGGCTTGAAGGCGAGCTCGGCGTCGGCCAGCACCACCTCGATCATGCGCTTGACCAGATTGGATTCGATCGTGGTGTAGGGCCGCCCCTCGATGCGCACCGCGCTCTGACCGCGCCGGCCGCCGAGCAGCACGTCGATGATCGAATAGATGAGGCTGGAATTGACGGTGACCAGACCGAAATTGTCCCACTCCTCGGCCTTGAACACGGCGAGGATCGCCGGCAGCGGGATCGAATTGAGATAGTCGCCGAAACGCACCGAGGTGATGCGGTCGAGCGAGACTTCGACATTGTCCGAGGTGAAGTTGCGAAGCGAGGTCGTCATCAGCCGCACCAGGCGGTCGAAGACGATCTCCAGCATCGGCAGGCGCTCGTAGGACACCATCGCCGAGTCGATGATGGCGCGGATGCCGGAATTGTCGTTGAGCGTCACATCGGTGAGGCTGAAGCCGAGCAGGCTGTCGATCTCATCCTGGTTGAGGATGCGCTCGGCTCCGCCCTTCGACATGTGCAGGCCGCCGTCGTCGTCGACCATGGCGGCCCATTGCGCGTTCGCCTCCTCGCCGCCCGCCTCCGGCGGCGACGCGCCGGCTTCCGCTTCCAGCGCTTGGCCCCATTCGGCCGCCAGCGCATCCTGGTCGATCTGTTCGTTCAACGCCATGGGTCCGTCCCGCCTTGCGCATGCGCACGCGTGCTCACTGCACGATGATTTCCTTGAACAGAACCGCGGTGATGTGATTGGGCGCAACCGCGACATTGACCCGGCGCGTCAATTCCTCCTTCAGCCGATAGAGGCCGGCGGAGCCGTCGAGATCGGTCGGGCGCAGTTCGCGCAAGTAAGTCTGGAAGGCGTCCATCACCCGCGGCATCAGCGGCTGGATCTGCAGCACCACGTCCTTGTCGGGCACCTCGAGCACGATCTTGACCTTAAGATATTGGGTGCGGTCGTTGCCGCTGTTCGAGAGGTTGACCAGCACGTCCGGCATATTGACGAAGACCGGCGGCGGCTTGGCCGCGACCTTGGGCGGCGCCTGATGCGCCGATTTGCCGAAAAAGAGAAAGGCTCCCGCCCCGCCGCCGCCGAGCACGAGCAGGCCCGCCGCGGCGATGATGATCAGCTTGCGCGAGAACTTCGGCTTGGCCGGCGGCGGCGCGGCGTCGTCTTCGGTCTCATCGTCGCGCTCCTTCTCAGCCTTCTTCGCCTTGGCCGCCATTGCACAGGACCCCGGATTACCTGACGGCGGGCCCGCGGCACGGCGCAAAACGCGCCGGATGCGCGGCCCGCGCCCCCCGGCAACGAAGGTAAGTTCGTATGGTTAACAGTTCCTTGCTCGGCGCCCGAACCCCGGCAGGATTTGCCGGCGGGGCCCGGCAAAACGGCGCTTTTTGCCCGGTGACCGGTCCGGCAACTTTTCCTTAAGGTTATGAAATCGCTAAATTTTTCGGTTTGGCACGGGGGCTGCAAAGCAGGCGTCGGCGGCCGGCTTGGGAGAGCCGGCGGCCGCAAGCGCAAGGCAGGCCTCGGGAGGGCCGACACCTTGACGCGAGCACATGGGGAGCAACCGATGCAGAATTCTCTGCTGATCGGACTGTCGCGTCAGGTCGCGCTCGCGCGCGAACTCGACGTCGTCGCCAACAACATCGCCAATATCGACACCACCGGCTTCAAGGCCGACGGCGCGATGTTCGAGCAATATCTGTCCTCGGCCGCGCCCGGCGCGGCGGGTTCGCAGGTCAGCTTCGTGCGCGACCGCGCCACCTTCGTCGACATGAGCCGCGGGCCGATCGAGCACACCGGCAATTCGCTCGATCTCGCCATCGACGGCGACGGCTTCTTCACCGTGCAGACCGCCCGCGGCGTGCGCTACACGCGCGGCGGCTCGTTCCAGGTCAACGCCACCGGCCAGATCGTCACCGCCAGCGGCGACACCGTGCTCGGCGACAACGGCCCGATCACCTTGCAGCCGAACGACCGCCAGATCTCGGTCAACCGCGATGGCAGCATCAGCGTGCGCAACGGCGCGTCCAACGTGGACGTGCAGCGCGGCCGGCTGCGCATCGTCAGCGTGCCCAACATCAAGCAGATGCAGAAGGACGGCAGCGGCACCTTCAATTACGTCGGCGGCGGCGCGGCGCAGGCCGATACCAAGTCGCGCGTGGTGCAGGGCGCGCTGGAAAAATCCAACGTCAAAGGCGTGGTGGAAATGACCCGCCTGATCGACATCACCCGCAGCTATACGCAGGTCGCCAATTTGCTGGCGCAGCAGAGCGACCTCGGCCAGACGGCGATCGACAAGCTCGCCGCCGTCCCGGCCTGAACGTCAAAGGAGGATTGATTAATGCGTGCGCTCTCCACCGCAGCGACCGGCATGATGGCGATGCAGCTCAACGTGCAGGTCATCGCCAACAACCTCGCCAACATGAGCACAACCGGCTACAAGCGCCAGCGCGCCGAGTTCCAGGACCTGCTCTACGACCACGTCAGCCGCATCGGCACGCAGGCCTCCTCGCAGGGCAATCAGCTTCCGGTCGGCATCGATCTCGGCTCCGGCGTCAAGTCGGTCGGCACGCCGCGCATCATGACGCAAGGTACGTTCACCAAGACCGGCAACAGTCTCGATCTGGCGATCCGCGGCGAAGGCTTCTTCAAGATCCAGATGCCGGACGGCACCTACGCCTATACCCGCGACGGCTCCTTCCAGATGGACTCGCAGGGACGCATCGTCAACGCGCAGGGCAATGTGGTGATGCCCTCGATCACCGTCACCGCCAACAGCACCGGCCTCACCGTCAATTCGCAGGGCGAAGTCTCGGTGATCCCGCAGGGCGCCACCGCCTCGACGGTGCTGGGCCAGCTCACCATCACCCGCTTCGTCAACCAGGCCGGCCTGCTGCCGATCGGCGACAATCTCTATACCGAGACGCCCGCCTCCGGCACGCCGCAGGACGGCACCGCCGCCACCGACGGCGCCGGCGATCTTCTGCAGAACAATCTCGAGCAGTCGAACGTCGATTCGGTCACCGAGATCACCAACCTGATCGCGGCGCAACGCGCCTACGAGATGAACTCCAAGGTGGTCACCGCCGCCGATCAGATGCTGCAAACCACCTCCACCATGATGCGCTGAGCAACCCCATGATCCGCAGCCTCATCATCGCCCTGGCCGCGCTGTCGGTCTTGACCGGCGTCGCCGCCGCGCAGTCCGCCCCCAAGGCGCTCGCCGCACTCGATCCGCCGCATCCGAAGCTCAAGGCCGAGGCCGTCGTCACCGGCGACATCGTGCGCATCGGCGACCTCATCGAGAACGCCGGCATCGTCGCCAACGTGCCGATCTTCCGCGCGCCCGATCTCGGCGCGACCGGCACGGTATCGGCCGAGACCGTGGCCGAGGCGGTGCGTCCGCACGCGCTGATCGGGCTCGACACCGGCGGCGTGACCGAGGTGGTGGTCACCCATGCCGCGCGCACCATCGAGCCGCAGCAGATCGAGAGCACGCTGGCGCAGGCGCTGGCGAGCCAATACGCGCTCGGCCCGCGCGAGAACGTCACGCTCACCTTCGACCGCGAGCTCGGCCCGCTGCGCGTCGAGCCGACCGTCAAGGGCATGCCGCGCGTGCAGCGCGTGCGCTACGACGCGCGCAGCGGCCGCTTCGACGCTACCGTGGAAATCCCGGCGCACACGTCGCTGCGGCTGACCGGCGAGGCGCACACCGTCGTCGAGGTGGTGACAGTGGCGCGGCCGATCGCGCGCGGCGACGTGCTCAAGCAGGCCGACGTCATCACCGAGCGACGCCCGCGCAGCGAGGCCGGCCGCGATTACCTGCGCGACCGCGCGCTGGTGGTCGGCATGGCCGCGCGCAACGATCTGCAGCCCGGGCGCGTGCTGCGCTCCACCGACCTGATGAAGCCGGAGCTGGTGCACCGCAACGAGATGGTGACGCTGGTCTATGTCGTGCCCGGCATCACGCTGACGGTGCGCGGCAAGGCGACCGAAGGCGGCGCCGAAGGCGACGTGGTCGGCGTCGTCAACCCGCAATCCAAGCGCGTGCTCGAAGGCGTGGTAGCCGGCCCCGGCCGCATCGTCATCCACGGCGCGCCGCTCGCCGCCACCGTGGCGTCGGCCGACGACAGGCTGCATTAGCGCCGCGTGAACCGGCAAGGGAACGCAAGCGACGGAATTCAACACCGATGCTCGTCCGCCAACCGCAAAGGCCAAGTCGATGAAAGTCTCACCCGTATTGCGTCATCTCGTGCTGGCGGCGATGGCGACCTCTTTGCTCAGCGGCTGCGCCGCGGTCGACCGGCTGAAAAATATCGGCCAACCGCCGCCACTGACCGCGATCGACAATCCGACCGCGCGGCCGGGTTACAAGCCGGTGCAGATGCCCATGCCGGCGGCGCTGCCTGCCACCTACAATCCCAATTCGCTATGGCGCAACGGCGCCCGCGCCTTCTTCAAGGACCAGCGCGCGCACCAGATCGGCGACATCCTCACCGTCACCGTCAACATCACCGACAAGGCGATCATCGACAACGAAACAAAACGCAGCCGCAACTCCAAGGACGACAGCGGCATCGACAATCTGTTCGGGCTCAACAAGATCCTGAACACATCCATCCCCGGACGGCTCGCCACCACCAACTCCTCGACCTCGCTCGACGGCAAGGGCTCGGTCAACCGGTCGGAAGCGCTGGTCACCAGCGTCGCCGCCGTCGTGACGCAGGTGCTGCCGAACGGCAATCTGGTGGTCGAGGGCAAGCAGGAGATCCGCGTCAATTTCGAGATGCGCGAACTCATCGTCGCCGGCATTGTGCGGCCGGAGGACATCGGCAGCGACAACACCATCGATTCTTCCAAGATCGCGCAGGCGCGCATCTCCTACGGCGGGCGCGGCCAGATCACCGACGTGCAGCAGCAGCGCTACGGCTCGCAGGTGCTCGACGTGCTGCTGCCGTTCTGACCAGGGAGACGGGACCGGTCATCTTTGCCCATTGCCGAGTTTGATGACCGGCCAGAGCTCCCGCGCCGTTTGCGGTTCGCGAACGTAAACGGCGACAACGACGCGGCCTCCGGTTGCTCCCCGACCGGAGGCCGCGTGCGTTTTTGCCGGGGCAAACCCTTTCGCGGCCACAATGCGGCAAACAATTCAAGATCACGATTTGACCGCTCTTAATGCCATGGAGTCATCGCGCGTTGCTCGCCGACTGTCATGAGGACTCGTTCCCCCTTTGCGTTCGCGATCTGGAATATTGAAATGCATCCATGTCGCACGAGATCATTGCCGACGTGTGATGACAGCGCTGGGTCAAGAGCAAACAAGAGAGATGGCTCGCGCCATCAACTAAATGGTTGGCAACTTGCTATTTATTAGGTAGGACGCACATTCACACGAAAAGGAGCAATTGTTGCATGGTTAGAAACAGAAAAAAGGTGACGAGGCGCGCGTGGACTAAGGAAGATTGCCGCGCACTCAAAGCGCACTCAAAAGCAAGAACGCCGGTGGTTAAGATTTCCAAGGACATGAAGCGCACCACCGGTGCCGTGCGCCAACAGGCGTTCAAGCTTGGTATTGGCTTGGGTCATCAACGCTAACTCATTTCAGTCATAACAAGCAAAATGGGCACATCAGGTTTCCTGCTGATGTGCCCCTTTCTTTTGAGCGTGGTCAGTTTGCTGCCGCGCGAATTTCGACCCGGTTCAAGCTGCGACCTCATCAAGTCGTCAAGGCGTGACCGCGCCTGCCTGACAACCAGGCAGTGGAACGGCTTGCGCCGACGCGGCATTGTTCCAACATAGATAGGTGTCCCTGCGCCGCCTCCGGCCGCGGCGCAGTCCCTGCCCGGCTGGGAGGCGCGCCTTGTTTCCCTTCACCGATACCGCACCGCGGGCCACCTGGCCGGTCGCCGTCCTCAGCCTCATCGGCGTCAACGCCGTCATCTTCCTGTGGACCATGAGCCTGCCCGCCCCTTACCTGCATGCGGTGCTGGTCGAATACGCGCTGGTGCCGTTCCGCTACACGCATCCCGGGCTCGCCCGCTCGGTCGGGCTCGATCCGACGAACTACTGGCCCTTCCTCACCGACGCCTTCCTGCACGGCGGCTGGCTGCACATCATCTTCAACATGTGGTTCTTGTGGATCTTCGGCCCGGCCATGGAGGCGCGCTTCGGCCGCATCGTCTTCCTGGTGCTCTATGTCGGCGGCGCGCTGGTGGCGAGCGCGGTGCATGTCGTCACGCATCCGGAGTCGCTCGAGCCGGTGCTCGGCGCCTCTGGCGCCATCGCCGCGGTGATCGCGGCCTACGCGGTGATCTACCCGACCGAGCGGGTCATCACCATCGTCCCCATCCTGTTCATCCCGTTGTTCATCCCGGTCCCGGCCATCATCTTCGCCGGCATCTGGTTCGTGCTGCAGGTGCTGCAGGGCTCGCACGAGCTCGGCCAGGCGCAGATCGCCGCTGGCGTCGCCTGGTGGGCGCATATCGGCGGCTTCGGCTTCGGCGCGCTGTTCGGGCTGTTCGCGCGCGCATTGATGCCGCGCCCGCGCACGGCGATTTCTCGCTGGAGCGACATGTATGATCGCCGCGCGCGCGGGCGCCGTGTGCCGGACATCAAGCCCGACGATGGTGGCGGGTGGTAGTATCGCCGGCGCGGGCAGGCTGCTACCATTGACCGGCATCAATGCGCCGGCGGGCGTAAGCGCACATCCTATTCATTTGAAAGGAGCCCTGCCATGCGAACACGCAAGCTCACTGGAATAATCAGCGTTGTCGTCGCTATTGGCCTGCTCGCGAGTACCGCGGCGCCGACGCTCGCCGCGCCCGTGCCGTCGAGCGCGGTGTCGCTACGCGCCGCCGTTGCCAGCTCCATCACCCCGGTGCGCTGGCGCGGTCGCGGTTGGCACGGTCACGGCAATGGCGGTGCTGTTGCCGCCGGCGTGATCGGCGGCCTGCTGCTCGGCGGTATCATCGCCTCGCAAGCCGGCCAGGGCTATTACGGCCCGCCGCCGGGGTATTACGGTCCGCCGCCGGGTTACGGCCCGGGCGACTGGATGGCCTATTGCTCCTCGCGCTACCGCTCGTTCGATCCCGCCAGCGGCACCTATTTGGGCTACGACGGCTACCGGCATCCCTGCCGATAGGACCGAGCGAAAATGGCAATGCCCGGCTTACGGCCGGGCATCGTGAGGAGTTGCCTTTGAGCGGCGCGTCCGCGCGGCGCTCAATCGTCGCGGTAGACGCGCTCGCGCCGCTCGTGCCGCTCCTGCGCTTCCACCGACAGCGTCGCGATCGGGCGTGCTTCCAGCCTGCGCAATGAGATCGGCTCGCCGGTCTCCTCGCAATAGCCGTAGGTGCCGTCGTCGATGCGCGCCAGCGCCTCGTCGATCTTGGCGATCAGCTTGCGCTGGCGGTCCCGCGCCCTGAGCTCGATGGCGCGGTCGGTCTCCGACGACGCGCGGTCGGCGAGGTCGGGGTGATTTTGATTCTCCTCCTGCAGATGCAGCAGGGTCTCCTTGGCCTCTTTCAGGATATCCTCCCGCCAGGCAAGCAGCTTGGCGCGAAAATATTCGCGCTGCCGTTCGTTCATGAACGGCTCCTTGTCCGACGGCCGATAGCTCTTCGTCTTCGCCAACATCCCACCGAACTCCCTGTCTTCTTATGGTTTTTCGATCGAAGTCCACCCTCTGTGCGGCTGGCTTATATACGCCCGCCCGCGCCCGGACAACATCAGATTGTCACGGCTGCAACTGCCAGAAGATGATGACAGGCCAATGACTTAGGTTATTTTTTGCTGCCGCTGCGGTGCAGCGCCAGGCCGCGCGCCTAAGCGGCCCCGGCCTTGGCGAGCTCGACGGCCACGCGCAGGTCGATCTCCTGCATCACCTGGTCGAGGTGGGCATCGCCGGTGGACTCGGTCAAGCCGTCGGCCGCGACTTTGAGGCGGGCGAGCGTCGAGCGGTCGACACTGCCGTCGAGCAGCGCCACTTTCAGCGAGTTCGAGGGCATCAAGGGCGTTGCGCCCTTTGGCCACCGCCCGTTTGCGGCGATGGGTGAAATCCTCCACCCCCTGCAATGCCAACAGGGCATCGAGCGAGGAAATCGCGCGCAGGCCACCAGCCGCCCCGGTCGAGCGCGAAGGCTCCTGTTCATCAAGCGTGAATGTGCCGTCGCTCGCCCGACGCGCGCTCGCCGGCGCGCTCGCAAGTGCGGCTCCGTTCGGCCCGGTAATTCGCATGGTTTGAAATTCCCCGACCGGCCGTCGATGGCGGTCCCCCAATACCCATACAACCTGGGCTGTTATGGTTAACCAGCGGTAAAGGCCCCGGCAAAAACTGCCGACCCGGATCATTCCTGCCGGCCATCGGCCGTGGCGATCGCCCCGCGCTTTAAAAAATTGCAAGCAGCACCAGCAGCTTGACGACGCAGCGCCGCTTGGCACGGGCTTCGCATAGCAACACGCGGTCCCGTCACATTGGGGAGCAGTGATGACGAAGACGTTGCGAGCCGCCTTGCTGGCGGCGCTCTTGATCGCGTTCGGCGCACCGAACGCGCATGCGACTTCGCGCATCAAAGACCTCGCCAATATCGAGGGCGTGCGCCAGAATCAGCTCATCGGCTATGGGCTGGTGGTCGGCCTCAACGGCACCGGCGACACCCTCAACAACATCCCCTTCACCAAGCAGTCGCTGACCGCGATGCTGGAACGGCTCGGCGTCAATATCCGCGGCCAGACGCTGCGCACCGGCAATGTCGCCGCCGTGATGGTCACCGCCAACCTGCCCGCCTTCGGCACCCAGGGCACCCGGATCGACGTCACCGTCTCCGCGCTCGGCGACGCCAAGAGCCTGCAAGGCGGCACGCTGCTGGTGACGCCGCTGCTCGGCGCCGACGGCAATGTCTATGCCGTCAGCCAGGGCTCGGTGGCGATCGGCGGCTTCCAGGCGGAGGGCGAGGCCGCCAAGATCGTGCGCGGCGTGCCCACCGTCGGCCGCATCGCCAACGGCGCCATCATCGAGCGCGAGATCGATTTCAACCTCAACACCCAGCGGCAGTTGCGCATCGCCTTGCGCAATCCGGACTTCACCACGGCCAAGCGCATCGCCACCGCGATCAACGACTATATCGGTCGGCCGACCGCCGAGCCGCTCGATCCGGCGACCGTCGGGCTGACCATTCCGCCCGGCTATCGCGGCAATGTGGTGTCGCTGCTCACCGATATCGAGCAATTGCGGGTGGTGCCGGACGAGCCGGCCAAGATCGTGATCGACGAACGCTCCGGCATCATCGTCATGGGCCGCGACGTGCGCGTATCCATGGTGGCGGTGGCGCAGGGCAACCTCACCGTCACCATCACCGAGACGCCGCAGGTCAGTCAGCCATCGCCGTTCTCGCGCGGCGGCTCAACCGTCAAGGTGCCGCGCACGCGTATTGGCGTGCAGGAAGACGGCAAAAAGCTCGCGGTGGTCAAAGACGGGGTCTCGCTGCAACAACTCGTCGACGGACTCAATGCGCTCGGCATCGGCCCGCGCGACCTGATCGCGATCCTGCAAGCGATCAAGGCCGCCGGCGCCATCCAGGCCGACATCGAGGTGATGTGATGGATGCAAGCTTTGCCCTGCCCGCGCCGGGCCTGCAGGCGATCGACCTCATGAACGGGCGCACCGCAGCGCCCAAGCCCACCGCCGACCACGCCAAGGCGCGCGCGGCGGCGCAGGATTTCGAGGCGGTGTTTCTCAACACCATGTTCCAGCAGATGTATACCGGCATCGACGGTGAGGGACCCTTCGGCGGCGACGGCGCCAACGGCGTCTGGCGCTCGTTGCTTACGCAAGCTTACGCCAAGGACTTCGCCAAGGCCGGGGGCATCGGCATCGCCAGCCACGTCTATCAGAGCCTGATCGCGTTGCAGGAGGGGCACCGGTGAGCGAGCCGCAGGCCGCCATCGCCAGCCGGAGCGACGCCGAGCGGTCGATCGCCGCGCTCAACGCCACCATGGATGCGCTCGAGCAGACCGTGGCGGAAGAGACCGCGCGTGTCGCCGCCGGGCGGTTGAGCGAGGCGCTGGCGCTGGCGCCGATCAAGAGCGACCTTGCCCGCCGCTTCACCGCCGAAAGTGAACGGCTGCGCGCCGCGCGCGGCCTGCTCGTGCGCATGCTACCGCAAGCGCTCGAGGCATTGCAGCAGCGGCATACGGCGTTCCAGACGTTGCTGCAGAAGAACCTTACGGTGCTGGCGACCGCGCATGCGGTGTCGGAAGGCATCATCCGCGGCGTGTCCGACGAACTCGCGCGCAAGCGCGCGCCCTCGACCTACGGCGCCTCCGGCCGCGCCAATACGCCGAACCCGCAGGCCTGTCAGCCGCTGGCACTCAGCCGCACGCTGTAGCGGCATCGCCCTTCAGGAAAACTTGCGATCAATCGGCGGACGTGGCCGCGCTCAGGCGGCCTTGAGCGCCGGCACCAAGGTATTATCGATCGAGAAGACGTTTTCCCCGACATAGACGAAATCGCGGTTGCGGCCGCTGACGCATTCGAGAAATGCCCGCGAGTTCGCGGTCCCCGGCAGCATCCAATCATGCAGCTCGATAATGATGATGGGCGTGCTGTCGACCCATTCGGTGTTGGACGCGAACAGCTCGCTTTCGCTGCCTTCGATGTCGATCTTGACGATGAAGGGCTGCAGGTTCGGGTTTCGCGCGTAGATGTCATTGATGGTCACGCAGCCGACGGCATTGCTCGCTTCAGCGCCGTCCACCGGCACGACGGTTCGATAACCCCAGAAACCCTGGCCCGTGTCGACGACATTGCGGGTCCCCGCGCTTGCCGCCAGCGCGGCGTGCAGGCATTCGACCGGCAGACCGGCGGCATTGGCGGCGAGCAACTCGAAATTGCCCTGGTCCGGCTCAATAGCGACGAGGCGCGCCTTGGGAAACGAATAGGCGAAATAGATCGCCGAGGCGCCGATATTGGCGCCGGCATCGACAATGAGCGGCGCTCTGTCCGACTGCGCAAAGCGTTCATACAGCGCATTGAGTTCGCTACCCCGGCGCAGCCGACCGAAATTGTAATCGCTGTTCTTCAGCACCTGGACGATGACGCCTTCGTCCGAGGTTCCCTTGCGGTAGAGGAACGGACGTTTGGTATTGCCGAGGGTGAGGTTCAGCGTCTCGATGTCCATGCTCTCCGCCTTGATGATGGGATTGAGGACGCATGTTTACGCGGCGCGGGCGAATCATGATAACTTGCAGGTATTCTAGGAAGCAGGTGAACGCAACGCAACGTCATGCATCGATTCGGCACGGCGCTCGCCTTGGGGTGGCGGAAAAGTCTGCGCGGCCGCTACAAGGCGAGAGATCCAAAATGAAAATTGCCTTTTGTTTTCTCACGATCGGCGATTTGCTGCAGCCGAAAATCTGGGATGCATTCTTCCGCGCCGCGGCACAAGAAAAATATTCGGTCTACTGCCATCCGAAGAAACCGCAACAGGTCACCAGCCCTACCCTGCGCGATCGTATCATCAAGGATCACACGCCCACACAACATGGCCACGTATCGCTTGTCGAAGCGACACTCAAGTTGTTCGCGCAGGCCTATGACGACGCGCCGGACATTGAGTATTTTGCGCTGATCTCGGAGAGCGCGATTCCGCTCGTTTCATTCGGCGAGTTCTACGCCGCCGTCGAGCGCAAAGGCCCGCGCTCGATCGTCGGCTATCAGATCGTGGGACCGAAGTCGGAACACTATCAACGGCTGCGCGCGGTCCAACAGCCGGAGCGGTTTTCGTCGGCTTTTTTCTATCACGAGCAGTGGGTCATCCTGCATCGGCGGCACGTCGCGTTGCTGCTCGACCACCCCGGATTGAATCTCTTCAGCAATGTCTACGCACCTGACGAGCACTATTTCATGAATGCCCTCATTCACCTGAAGCGCGCCTCGCTTGACCAATTCGCCAATCACCGTGCCACCTTTGTCAACTGGCGCGAGCGAGAAGTGAGGCCCCTTACCAATCCCGTGACCCGGGAGGTCATCGGCCAGACCGTTCATCCCAAGACCTATTCGCGACTGTCCGCCGCCGATCTCGCCGAAGCGACGCGCGCCGATTGCTGGTTCTTCCGCAAGGTGACGGCCGAAAGTGACTGCTCGCTGGTCAGCGGCCGGCTCGAACGCGAGCGGGTTGCGGCCTGATCGGCAGACGCCGACCCGCCAATCCTTTCGCGGCGATCAAGCCGCGTTCATTTTCAGGTCGCCGTAGAACAGATCGTAATCCAGCGCGTAAATCTTGCGCACGAGGCCTTTGAGCTCGTCGGTGACGATTTGATCCTTCGAATGCTTGGTGTGCTCGTTGAAACGGAACGACAGCAGCCAGCTAGCCTTCTCGGCACCGAGCCAGCGCGTGAAGAGCGCGGTGACGGCGCTGCGATCATCGAGGCGGATAATCGTGTCGATGGCAAAGCGACCGCCAATCTTAAGATTGAGGTGCTGCGGCCGGAAATGCGGATCGATCTGGTTCTGGTCCTCCTGCGACGCAAGCCATCGCGCGAAGCTCAGGCAGGACTTGGCCGGATCCGCTTCCGGACTGAGATCGACGTCATGCAGCGAGGTGAGCATGTCGCGATAGGGAAGATAAAGGGGATCGTCGTCGGAGAAGACCTTCGACAGAAAGCCGGAAACGAACCGTTGCAGCGGATCCCTGACGAACGTGAAGCTCTCCGGCGATAGACGATTGAATGCAAAGACGACGCGCGGGTCAAAATCGGAACCGCCCAGCCGGAGCAACGCCGACTGGCTGTAGTGAATCTGGATCGGATCGAAATACCGATAGCCGTGATTGAGATAAAACATGAAGTTCAGCGCGAGCGTGCAGGCTGACTTCGGATTTAGAATATAGGACAACGGCTTTTTCGGCCCGAAAAAGATCGTCGGAAGCTCTCCAGACTCGAGATTCTCGCCCTTGATCTGCAACATCCGGACCACCCCTCTTGGTTGGCGCGGCTCGCCGCTCTCGGCTGGGCGCGCCGCCGCCGACTCGATGGGCAAGGATAGGCGCCGCCGGACGCGGCGCAAACCAAAATCAATTGTTCCTGATCCGCTATCCGGCACAACGTTGCGCCGAGCTCGATACCGCGCGCGATCGGCTCAAGTGCTATTGGTGATCTTCAGTCCGGTCACCGTGTCGATCTGGGTGCCGTCGGCCATGACCAGGATATTGTTTTGCGTATCGACATAGGCGCCGCCGCCGAGCTGGATGACTTTGTTCGGATCGAGATATTTGGCGCCGGTGGTGATGTCGTATTGCGTGCCGTCCGGCTTGGTCATGATATTGCTGGTGGTGTCGATCGTCGTCCCGTCCTTGAAATAGATGACGGGATTGAGGACGTTCTTCGCCTTCACCATCTTCTGCGATGCCTGGAGCGCGTCCAGCGTTTTCTGCAGAATCTTGGCGTTGTGGTCCTTGATGTTCTGCGCGGCGAGCTGAGTATAAAACGTCGTCGCGCTGGAAACGCCGCCTTGGGAGATGGTGGCGAAATTGTTGGCGTAGGTCTTGCTCTGGCTGATGAACGAGGTGCTGCCGCTGCTCGCCGTTTCCAGCGCGCCGAGAATTCCGCCGGAGGACTGTGAATTCTTGATCGCGGTCATGGTGTCCGCGACCCAGTTCGAGCCCGACCCCAGGACCGAGCTTGAGCCCGCGCTCGAGCTCGAGGAGCTGGATTTGGTCGTGACCCAGCTTCCGAATGTGGCTCCGGCAACGAGCATACGCACACCCTCAAAACTATCGAAAACTATCAGCGCAGGCTTAATAAACCGTGCAGGCTCGCGAAATGCCGATACTGCATGCGAAAAACGCGGCTCCTGACAATTCGAATCAAATGCCGCGCGGCCGGGTAAGGCATTGAACACCTGTTAACCATACGTTTTTACCGCGTGTTTCCTCGCCTATGAGAAGACGTGTGCCGATCCGACGGATCGAAACACCAACGGCCAGTACGGCAGTCCGACCAGAAAGGTACCTTAAGATGTCTGACATCGTCCTCTCGGCAGGCGTGCGCTCGAACCTGCTTCAACTCCAGCAGACCTCGTCACTGATCACGACCACCCAGACCAAGCTCGCCACCGGCAAGCGGGTCAATTCGGCTCTCGACAATCCGAACAATTACTTCACGGCGCAGGGCCTCGATAACCGCGCCAGCGACCTCAACAACCTGCTCAACTCGATGTCGACCGCCATCAATACCATCCAGGCGGCCAACAACGGCATCTCCGCCATCACCAAGCTGGTGCAGTCGGCCCAGTCGCTGGTGAGCCAGGCGCAGCAGACGAGCGACGCCACGACGCAGGCGAGCCTTGCCACCCAGTTCGACGACGTGTTGTCGCAGATCGGCACCGTCGCGCAGGACTCGGGCTTCAATGGCATCAACCTGCTCGGCGGCAACGACCTGAAGGTCACGCTGAACGAAACCGGCACCTCGACCGCCACCATCAGTTCGGTCGACTACACCAACGCCTCCGGCACCGACCTCGGCATCGCTGCCGCGGCCAACAGCTGGTCGAGCGCTGCCGATATCTCGGCGGCGGCCAGCGACCTGACCAGCGCGCTCACCACGCTGCGTTCGGAATCGCAGACCCTCGGCTCCAGCCTGTCGACCGTGCAGATCCGCCAGGACTTCACCAAGGCGACGATCAACACCCTGCAGCAGGGCTCGGACGACCTAACGCTCGCCGACTCCAACCAGGAGGGCGCCAACCTGCTGGCCCTGCAGACCCGCCAGCAGCTGTCCACCACGGCGCTGTCTCTGGCCTCGCAGGCCGACCAGAACGTGCTGCGGCTCTTCCAGTAAGCCGAAGCCGACGGAATCGACTTGGCGGCGGCCTTCGGGCCGCCGCTTTTTTTGCGTCTCCCACCGGGTTAATAAATCGTTGCGACGGCAATTTTAACCGTCCGTCAACCTTAACAATTCATTGTCGCGCAAGCCCCCCGTTCGGGTTTCGGCACAAAAGGGATTGCCATGAGCGACATCGTCCTTTCCCCCGGCGTCCGTTCGAACCTGCTGCAGTTGCAGCAGACCTCGGACCTGATCACCCAGACGCAGAACCGGCTGGCGACCGGCAAGCGGGTCAACTCGGCGCTCGACAATCCGATCAACTATTTCACCGCGCAATCGCTGAGCGGGCGCGCCAACGACCTCAACGCGCTGCTCGACACCATGTCGACCGCAATCAACACGATCCAGGCGGCCAACAACGGCATCACCTCGATCACCAAGCTGGTGCAGTCGGCGCAGTCGCTGACCACCCAGGCCAAGCAAAGCAGCGACGCCACGACCCGCGCCGATCTCGCCACCCAGTACAACGACCTGCTCAATCAGATCGACCAACTCGCGGCCAACTCCGGGATCAACGGCGTCAACCTGCTGACCGGCGATACCCTGACCGTCACGTTGAACGAGACCGGCACATCGAGCGTCGCGGTCACCGGCGTCAACGACACCAGCGCCGGCGCGCTCGCGATCAACGCCTCCGCCAACAACTGGTCGAGCAATGCCGACATCGCGGCGGCCTCCGCCCAGTTGACCGCCGCGCTCACCACCTTGAAGCAGCAGTCGCAGAGCCTGAGCTCCAACCTGCAAACCGTGCAGGTCCGTCAGGATTTCACCAAGGCGATGGTCAACACGCTCCAGACCGGCGCCGACAACCTGACACTCGCGGATTCAAACGAGGAAGGCGCCAACCTGCTCGCCTTGCAGACGCGCCAGCAGCTCTCCACCACCGCCCTGTCGCTGGCCGCCCAGGCCGACCAGAACGTGCTGCGGCTATTCCAGTAACCCCCGCGCGCCGCGACGCCCGCTAGGACCCGACCCTCATGGGGCTCAAAGTCGAACTCAAGGCCGGCGAACGCATGATCCTCGGCGATTGCCTGATCACCAATGGCGATCAGCGAACCCGTCTCTACATCGAAGGCCAGGCGCCGATCCTGCGCGAAAAGGAGATCATGACGCTGGACCAGGCCGACTCGCCGGCCAAGCGCATCTATCTCGCGGTGCAGTTCATCTACACCTCGCGCGATCCGCGTCCCAACCACGACACCTATTTCGCACTGACCCGCGAGCTGTTGCAGGCGGTGCCGAGCGCCTGGCCCTATATCGAGGCCATCAGCGAAAACATCATGGCCGGCACCATGTACAAGGCGCTGAAAAGCGCCAAGGCGCTCATCGCTTATGAGAAGGAACTGCTCGACAATGCATCACGCAGCCAAGGCCTACGGCGCGATCGCCAAACAAACCGCGAGCCCGCGTAAGCTCGAAGCCGATCTCCTGCTCGACGCGGCGGCGCGCCTGCAAGCGGTGCGCGACAGCTGGGAGGAGCGGCGCTCGGAGCTCGAGGCAGCGCTCACCAATAACCGCCGGCTTTGGTCGATCTTCCTCACCTCGGCCACCAGCGCGGAAAATCCGCTGCCGATGAACCTGCGCCAGAACGTCGCCAATCTGGGCATCTTCGTGTTCAACGAGACGCTGTCCATCCAGGCCAATCCACGGCCGGATGCGCTGGTGCCGTTGATCAGCATCAACCGCGAGCTCGCCGCCGGGCTGCTCGGCCGCTGAGCCGGCGCCTCGGCACGACGCAATGAAAAGCCGCGGCTCTGCCGCGGTTTTCTTTTAGGCGGCGCGTGTCGGGCTACTTGAGATAATTCACCAAGCTTGTCTGGTAAATCATGGACGTCGTCTGCATCGCGGCCTGCATGCGCGTCTGCAATGCAAGCAGCTTCGAGCCGATGTCTTCATTGCTGACGCCGGTGATCTGCTGCAGCATGTCCTGCAGCGTGGTCGTGACCTGCTGGTGGTTACTCTTCATATTATTCATCGAGCTTTGCGCGCCGGCGAGTTCGGTCTCGATGTCGGAGATCGATTGCGCGCCGGAAGAGCCCTGCAAATTGTCGCTCAGCCGCTTATCGAGCGCCGCGCTGAAGTCTGCGGCATTGGGATCGCTGGCGGAGACCGAAACAGCCGCCAGCGTGGCGACGTTCTGCACCAAGCTGCGCAGCGCATCCTCGTTGGCGCGGGCACCGTAGGAAACGACAAGCGAGTGATCGATGCGCGCGGTGGCGGTCGAACGGGCCGAGCCACTGCCTGCTTCGCCTGTGTACCAGATCACGGTGTTGGCGGCGGTGCCGGCGGTCAGGCTGGTCGCGGTGTCGAAGGGCGGCCCGTTGACGCGCTGCGGCGGGTTGTTGAGGTCCGCTGCGAAGAATTCGTTCGAGGCGGCGACGGCCGAGGCGGCTTTCAGCGCCGTGCTGCCGAGGTCGCCGATCGCGCTGCTCAGAGCGCTTTGCAGGTTGGCGGCGGTGTCGGCAGTGGTGGTGCCGATGGCGAACTGGCCTTTGCCGGGAGGCGATTGCGTGGTCGCGGTCAGCGTCAGGCTTTCGCTGCTGCCGTCGGGCAAGGTCAAGCCGAGCGTCAGCTTGTCGCCGTCGCTCGGCAGGCCGCCGAAATCGATCGATAGCGAGGCGGGCGAGCCGGTCGGCCCGCTCACGGTGACATTGCTCAGCGTCGAGGTGGCGGAGGCGAGTTTGAAGCCGAAGGGCGAGACCGCGTCCTTGGCCACCGACACCGACGTCGAGGTCGGCGCGCCGAGGACCAGGCGGCCGAGCCCGTCGGCGCCGAGATCGGCCTGGCTGCGCTCGTCGATGAGCTGGGTGAGGCCGGCGCGGGCACCATTGCCATTGACGATGTCGTCGTAGCTGGCGACCGCCGGCGTGTCGGTGGCGAGGCCGGAAAACAGGTAGCGATTGCCCGACTGGGTATTGAGCAGGCCGAGCAGTTGCTGCAGCGAGGATTGCGCGGTCGTCTGCGCGGTGGTGGCATTGCCGGCACCGGCCTGGCCGGTCGCCAGGGCGGTTCGCGTCGAGCTGCCGATGTCCGCCATGGCGGTGAGCGCGTTCTGTGCCAGATCGATGCGGGTCGAGGCCATGGCGATGGTGTTGTCGTAGGAGCCGATCGCCGAGAGTTGCGCGTTGAGGCTGACGGTGAGGCCGCTCCCGAGACCAAGCCCGGCATAAGTCTGCGACTTCTGCCCGCTGCTGAGTTGCTGCGACAGGTCGTCGAACTGCGCGCGCATGTCGATCAGCGACTGCACCATCGCATTGGTTGTCGATCCGATCGAGCTGACGCTCATATTCATATCCCCATCTGCATCAGCGCGGTGAGCATGGAGTTGACCGTGGTCATCACCCGCGCATTGGCCGCGTATGAATTCTGCAAACTGAGCAGGTTCGACATTTCCTGGTCGATATTGACCTTGGCGCCGTCATCGAAGCGCTTTTGCAGCGAGCTCAGCACCACGTCCTGGCCCTGCTTCAGGTTGCTGGCGCTGCTCGCCGCCGCCGATTGCAGGCTGATGATCTGGCTCAGATAGCTGGTGGCGGTGCCGCTGTATGGCGCCGCCGTGGTGCCGATCCCGGCCGTGGGGGCGAAGTCGAGACTGCCGTTGGCCAGCTGGTCGTAGAGGAAATTCGGCCGCGTCGGATCGGCGGCGGCGGTGCCGGTCTGGTACTTCACCAGCAGCGTCGGATCGTTGATGAGATCCTGGTTGACCGCAATACGCCCGGCAAATCCGAGGCTCTGCGGTCCGCCGCCGCTGATCGCGCCCGTATAGGCGCCGGTTTCGTCGACGAACAGCGGCAGTTCGACGCCGCCGGTCAGTGAGGTTGCCGCCACGCTGGTCGACAAGCTGTCGACATTGACCGTATTGGCGGCGCCGTCGTCGAGAACGCGCAAAGTCGTGCCGCTCGGATTGGAGGCGGTCATGCCGGTGCCGGCGAGCGCCGCATTGATCTGCGAAACGACCGAGGCGGTGCCGGCGGAGAAATCGATGCCGACCACCGTGTCTTTGGGATCAATGGTGGCGCTGTTGGACAGAGGCAGCGCGGACGGATCGTCAACCCGCACGAAGGTGAAGCTCTTCTGCTGATTGCTCGTCGTGTCGGTATAGCCGACCGAGATGGAATCGCCCGCTGAAGCGAGCGAGCCGATATCGACGTCGTAGCCGCTCTGCGCGCCCGAGCTCGCCGCCGTTCCGTCGGTCTTGCGCTGCGACAGCGCGCTGGCGATCGCAGCGGAAAACTGGTCGATCTGGTCCTGCGCCTGCACCAGGGTCTGGTCGCGCATTTCCAGATAGGCGGCGATTTCGCCCGAGCGGATGGCCTTGGTCGCCACCAGATCGGTGGTGCTGCCGTTCGGAGCGGTCAGCGTGATGGTGCCGACGCCGCTTTTCGTCGGATCGGCGTTCCACTGCGCCTGCGCCGATACAACGTCCTGTGCGTTGAAGCTGAGCACCGCGGCGCGCGAGGCGCTGACGAGCTGCACGCCCGAACTGGTCTGGATCGACAGCTCGTTGTCGCCGCCCTTGATGACGCGGATGTCCATCAGCTTGGCGAGCTGATCGACATAGCCGTCGCGCTCGTCCTCAAGCGCCGCGGTGGTGGAATCTTTGAGTTGCGAGCCGACGAGCTGCTGATTCAGCTGCGCGATCTGCTTCAGCGCATCGTTGGCCTGGGTCACGTCCTCGGACAGGCCGAGCTCGGCCTGGCCGCGCAGGGCCTGGATGCCATCCGAGGTGGTGTTGAGCTGCTGCACGAGTTGCTGCGCCGCGTTCACCACCGCGGTCTGCGTCGGCCCGTCGTCGGGACTGGTGGTCAACGCCTGCAGCGAATCGGTGAAGCTGTTGAAGGCGCTTTCCAGCGTGCTGGTGGCCCCGGGCGTGCCGTAGACGCCCTGCAGCGCATCGTACATCTGCGAGCGCATGTCGGCGTAGCCGGCGCCCGCCGATTCGGTGCGCAGTTGCGTCTGCACGAACTGGTCGAGCACGCGGTTGATGCTGGCAACTTGCACGCCGTTGCCAACCGCGCCGGCGGACGTCGATATAAGTGTCGCGGTCTCGCGCACATAGCCCGGCGTCTGCGCGTTGGCGACGTTGCCCGCCACCAGCGACAAGCCGGTCTGCGCTGCATTCAGGCCACTAAAGGCCGTGCCAAGTGCCTGGGTGAGACTCATGCGCTCGACTTCATGTCATCGGCGATTCCAACCCGGGGGCCCACTAGCGCAGGACGTTGAGCAAATCCTGCGACATCTGATTGGCGGTGGTGATCACCTTGGTATTGGCCGCATAGGCCTGCTGGGTGACAATGAGCTTGGTGAATTGGCTGGCGATGTCGGCGTTGGATTCTTCCAGCGAGGCGCCGACCAGCTTGCCGGTGGCACCCGACAGCGCGGGCCCGGAATCGCCGGTGACTTTGAAGGCGCCGCCGTCGAGGTTTTGCAGGTTGTTGGGACTGGCGAACGAATAGAGAGGGACCTCCGCCAAATCGATGTTCTTGCCATTGGTGAAGCTGCCGCTGATGCGGCCGTTCTTGCCGACCGAAATCGACTGCAACTGGCCGGACGCATAGCCGTCCTGTTTCAGCGTGGTGGTCGACACCGTCCCATCGGTGGCGGAGTACTGCGTCAGCCCGCTGAGCTTCAGCGTGAGATTGCCGAGCGAGGTGTTGTCCACGGTCACGTTGTTGATGGTCACGGACCCCGTTGGCGCGGTGAGCTTGCCGGACGAGTCGAAAGTGAAGTCTGTCCCCGCATTCTGCCAGGCGACCGTCGACCCGGTGGCGGTGGAATCGGTCTGGTAGAAAAGCTCCCATGTATTGGTGCCGCCGGAGGCCGAGCTGTCGATTTTGGCCCAGCGCATCTCGATACTCGCCAACTCGCCGGCGCTGTCATAGGCGGTGACCGTGCCGCCATCGAGCGAGGAGTCGAGAAAAGCGGTCACGTCGCTGCCGACCACCGTTCCGGTGCCCGCAACGGTAGGATCGACCGTGAAGGCGGTCGGGTCCAGCAGTTCGGACTTGGCAACGGTTGTGTCGGAATTTGTGGTTTTCGGATAGGATGGCAGATTGGCGCCGTAGGTGATCGTGGTGGTGGGAGTCGCCTGCAGGGTCGTATTGTCGAATTGCAGCGGCTCCAACGCACTGCCGGACAGATTACCGGTCTTGGCGTCGATCGGAATGCCTTCGAGATAATACCCGCCGCCGTTGACCAGATAACCATTCTCGTCGAGCTGGAAGTCGCCGCGACGGGTGTAGAGGTCGCTGGTGTCGAATTTCACGTCGGAGCCGGTGCTGCTGGTCGGCTGCTTGACGGCGAAATAGCCGTCGCCATTGATGGCCATGTTGGTACTGATCGAGGTGTCCTGGATCGTACCCTGCACGGTGTTGCTCGAGATCGAACTCGCGATCACGCCGCCGGCGACTTGCTGCCCCGCCGGCGCGTCGGGGATGAGGTCAACGAAGTTCGTGTCGATCGCCTTGTAGGCGGTGGTCTGCGAATTCGAGATATTGCCGGAAATGTTCTGCAAGGCGAAGGACTGACTTTGCAGGCCGTTCACGGCCGTGTTGAGCGCACTAAAAAGACCCATGACAACTTCTCCGCGGTCGCACGCGCAACAGCCCCGCCATGGGGCGCGCGATCCCGTGCCGGGACAGCAGCAATCCCCGTGCCATGGGAATAATGACTATTTTTCAGTAGGTTAGCGGAGCGCTGCGTCGCGCCGGGACGGCCGTTTCTGCCTTCGCGCGGCAGATTTTGCCGAGCTGCGGCTAAAGGCTGTAGTGGGCGTAGGCCTTGAGCTCTTCGGCGTGCTCGGCGACCGAGAAGGAAATCCAGGCGCGGTCGCGCAGATGCGGCACGCGATTGACGTCGATCACGGCGGCGAGCTTGCGCAGATAGAACAGCTCTTCCTTCGACTGGATGTTGAAGGCGGCGAATTCCTTCTGCCCGTCGCGGAAATCGCGCTCGGAGATGGCGGCGTCGAAGCGCTGCTTCCAGGTCGAGCCCTGCGGGCTGGCATCGAGGCCGGCGCCCTCCCCGAACGGCACCTTGCCGCGATCGCGAATGCTGCTGGGAAGCTGATCGGCATAAAGATCGTAGAGCGCGCGCAGCGCCATCTTGCCGGTCGGAATGCCATTCACCTGCTGCACCAGCGCCGAGGCGTCGAGGCCGAGCGCATGATTGACGACCGCCGGGTCGAGATAGGGCTCGCGCGTCTCCACCTGATGGCGCATTGAGCAGCGGTCGACCCGTTGCAGGCTGACGCGATGCATCAGCCCCAGGCATTCGTCGCGGATCGCGCGCGCATCCGCGCTGTTGGCGCCGAAGGCGAGCTCGAGCGGCGGATAGCCGCAGAACAGTTCGTCGGCACCCTCCCCGCACAGGGCAACGCGAAAGCCGTCCTCATGCATGCGCTGCGCTGCGAGCAGCGAACAGATCGCGCCGCGCACCAGATTGGGCTCGAAGGATTCGGTGATCTCGACCACGCGGTCGATTTCGCCGAAGACCGCGTTGCTGTCGCCATCGAAGGGAACGATGCGCAGGTCGAAGCCGGTCTGCGCCGCATAGTCGGCGGCATAGCGGAAGTCGGGCGCGTGCACGCTGCCGACAAAATAGCCGGGCACCTCGGGACGGAAGCGCCGCGCGTAGTGCGTGACGAGCGTGCTGTCGATGCCGCCGGAAAACAGCGTGGCGACCGGCAAGTCGGCCGGCAGGCGGCTGCGCACCGCTTCCGCCAGAATAACGTCGAGCGCCGTCGCGCTGCTTTCGACTGGCAGGTCGCCGCGCGGATAGACCGGCGATTTGAAGCGCAGGCATTTCTTGCGCGACAACGCATAGCCAGGCGGAAGCAACAGCACGTCGCCGTTCGCCACGGTGTCGAGCAACGGGCGCATCTCCGAGCAGAACAGAAAGCCGGTCGGCGACTGCACGACATAGAGCGGCTTGACGCCGAAAGGATCGCGCGCGGCGAGGAATTCGCCAGTCGTCACGTCGAGGGCGACGAAGGCATACATGCCGACGAGCCGCTCAAGCGCCCGATAGCCCCAGACCTGCAGCGCATTGGCAAGGATTTCGGTGTCGGAATCGGTCCGGAAGGAAAGGCCGAGCGTTTCGAGCTCCTGGCGCAGCGCCAGGTGATTATAGATCTCGCCGTTGAACGAGACGGCGAGCTGTCCGTCGAAGGAAAACTGCGGCTGAACGGCACGGTCGGCATCGACGATGCGCAGGCGCCGCGTCGCCATGGCTGTATTGGGGCCTGGCGAGAGGATCGGATCGCTGACGTCGCCGCGATGCAGAATGCCTTGGATCAGCCGGCCAACAACGCTTTCAGCCTCCGGCCAGTCGATGGCAACCGCTATGCCGCACATGAATGCCTCGCTTGAAAATGGACGATCCCCGAATGCCGCGCAAAACCCGGCATTCAGAGATCGTTCACCATATTCGGCAAAGCATTAAGTTTGACTTAACCAATAAACGCGCGGTCCCGGCGCTCCCTCGGGCAACCGGGACCGCGACAAGCCGCAAAACCGGATCAGCTCGCGTCGGCGCTCGCCGGCTCGAACTTCAGCGCCACCCCGTTCATGCAATAGCGCAGGCCGGTCGGCGCCGGGCCGTCGTCGAACACATGGCCGAGATGGCCGAGGCAGCGCGAACAGTGCACCTCGGTGCGCGTCATGAAGAAGGTGCGGTCGGTCTTGGTCTCGATCGCGTTCGGCAGCGGCGCATAGAAACTTGGCCAGCCGGTGCCGCTCTCATACTTGGTGCTGGACGCGAACAGCGGCAGCGCGCAAGCCGCGCAGACGAAGGTGCCCTTGCGCTTCTCGTGCAAGAGCGGGCTCGAGCCCGGGCGCTCGGTGCCATGATTGCGCAGCACATTGTATTGCATCGGCGTCAGCCGCTTATGCCATTCGGCATCGGTGATCTTGCGCCAATCGATGGTTTCGTCGGTGGTGGTTGTCATTTTTGTTCCTGCCTCGCTTGACTGGCCCGTCATCGCGAACGCACCGAGCGCCGCGCCGGTCAGCAACAGGGTTCGCCTGTCCATCATATCAACTCTCTCCCTTGTGCGCGCCCCAGATCTTCTTCACCCGCTGATCGCGGCCGCAGTTCCAGCGGTAGAACTCGTATTTCAGCGGGTTCTTCTTGTAGAAGTTCTGGTGATATTGCTCGGCCGGGTAGAACGGCCCGGCATTCACGATCTGCGTGTAGATCGGGACCTTGAGTTCCGCCTCCACCTTCTTCTTGGAGGCTTCGGCCAGCTTTCGCTGCGCCTCGCCGTGCACGAAGATCGCGGTCCGGTACTGGTTGCCGACATCGCAGAACTGGCGATCCTTCACCGTCGGATCGATGTGGTGCCAGAAATACGTTAGCAGGTGCTGGTAGGAGACCTTGCGCGGGTCGTAGATGACTTCCACCGACTCGGCATGTCCGGTGGAGCCGCTCGAGACCTGCTCATAGGTGGGCTTGGCGACGTGGCCGCCGGTGTAGCCGGAAATGGTCTGCAGCACCCCCGGCACCTTGTCGAAGTCGCTCTCCACGCACCAGAAACAGCCGCCGGCGAAGGTGGCGACCGCCCGGTCGGGCGTCGCCGGCTTGGGCGGAGTCTGCGCCCCGGCCGCGCCCGCAACGGCGACAGCGATCAACAGGCCGAACAGCAGGCGGGGCATGCGATCCTCCCGATTTCAATTCGTATCCGGGCCTTCACATATACCGTTTACGCGTAACCGCCATTCACGTGTGGTTCACTCCCCCATCACGCTTGTGCGAGGCGAAGCCGGGCACCGCCGCGCCCAGGCGGCCCTGGACAACTCAGCGCGGTTTTTTTACCTCTGGCTGGCAGGGGGAAAAGCCATGGCGCCGTCACCGCTGGCCAAGGGTACCGCGTTCAATCTGCCGCAGGCCTTGGCCCAGGCGCTGGCGCTGCATAAGCAGGGCCGGCCGGCCGAGGCCGAGCGACTCTACATGGCGATCCTGGCCGAGCGGCCGGATCATTTCGACGCCTTGCAGATGCTGGCGCTGATCAAGCTCGGCAAGGGCGAGGCGGGCGAGGCGCTGCGCCTGGTCTCTGCGGCGATGCGGCAGCGCAAGCCCTCCCCGCAGATCCTGCTCAACCAGGGCATGATCCTGCACGCGCTCAACCGTAGCGAGGAGGCGCTCGCAAGCTTCGACGCCGCGCTCAAGCAGAAATCCAAATTCGCCGAGGCGCACAACAATCGCGGCGCCGTGCTGGCGGCGCTTGGCCGCGACGAGCAGGCGCTGCCCTGCTTCGACAGAGCGCTGGCGCTCAAGCCCGATTATGCCGAAGCCCATTATAATCGCGGCTCCTCGCTGCGCGTGCTCGGGCGCCTGGAGGAGGCGCTGGCCAACCTCGAGCGCGCGCTGTCGCTCGCGCCGAACTACGCCAAGGCGCACAACAATCGCGGCGCCGTGCTGGAAGCCCTCAACCGCCAGTCGGAAGCGCTCGCCAGCTACGAAAAGGCGCTGGCGCTCCAACCGGACTTCGCCGAGGCACGCAAGAACCGCGGCCGCGTGCTGCTCAACCTCGGCCGCGCCGACGATGCGGTCGAGAATTTCTCCATCGGCATCGCGCTCACGCCGAACGACGCCGAGGCTTGGTATCAAAGCGGCCGCCAATTGCTCGATCTCGGCCGCAACGAAGAGGCCGCCGCCGACCTCGCGCGCGCCCTGGCGCTCAAGCCCGAACATGCCGAAGCGCGCTTTGCCGACTGCTTCGCCGAGCTGCCGGTGGTCTATCGGCGGGAAAGCGAGATCGCGGAGCGACGCGCCGCCTATGAGGGCAAGCTCATCGCCTTGCGCGACGATCTTGCCGCCGGCCGCCTGCAAGGCGACCTGATGAAGGCGATCGGCGCGCGCCACCCGTTCCTGCTCGCCTATCAGGGCGGCAACGACCGGGCTTTGCAGGAGATCTACGGCGGCATCGTCTCGCGCATCGTCGCCCAGCAGTTCGAACCGGCGCCGCTGCCGCTGCCGCCCGCGCCAGGCGAGCCGATCCGCGTCGGCATCGTCAGCGGCTTCTTCTTCCGCCACTCCAACTGGAAGATTCCGATCAAGGGCTGGCTCAGCCAGCTTGACCGTAGCCGCTTCCGGGTCAGCGGCTATCATCTCGGCGTCATCCGCGACGACGCCACCACCGAGGCCGCCGCGCTGTGCGATCGCTTCGTGCATCGCACGCTCGACGTCGCCGGCTGGCGACGCGAGATCCTCGCCGACGCCCCGCATGTGTTGATTTATCCCGGCCTGTTGATGGACACGCTCTCGGTGCAGCTTGCGGCGCAGCGCCTGGCCGCCGTGCAGTGCAATTCCTGGGGCCATCCGGAGACCAGCGGCCTGCCGACGCTCGACTATTTCCTGTCGAGCGACCTAATGGAGCCGCCCGAGGCCGACGCCTACTACACCGAGAAGCTGGTGCGGCTGCCCAACCTGTCGATCCATTACGAACCGGTGGTCGGCAAGATCGAGCCGGTCACGCGCGCCGAGTTCGGCCTGCGCGACAGCGCCACCGTGTTCTGGAGCGCGCAGTCGCTCTACAAATATCTGCCGCTATATGACGCGGTCTTCCCGCGTATCGCGCGCGCGGTGCCGGACAGCCAGTTCGTGTTCCTGCGCCATTTCGGCGGCCCGGCGATCACCGCCATCGTGCGCGAGCGCATCGAGGCGAGCTTCGCTGCGGCCGGCCTCAACGCCGCCGACCATTGCGTCTTCCTCGAGCGCCTGAGCCAGAACAAGTTCGTCGCCGCCGCCGGCCTTGCCGACATCTTCCTCGACACGATCGGCTGGTCGGCCTGCAACTCGGCGCTGGAAAGCCTCACGCATGATCTGCCGATCGTGACCTTGGCCGGCCCCATGATGCGCGGGCGCCACAGCGCCGCCATCCTTGGCATGCTGGGCGTGCCGGAGACCATTGCAACCTCGCTCGACGACTATGTCGCCATTGCCGCCCGCCTCGCCCAGGACGCGCCGGCGCGGCGCGCCGTGGTCGCGCGCATAGCCGACGCCAAGCACCGCCTCTACCGCGACCGGGCGCCGGTGACCGCGCTTGAGGATTTCCTCGAAAAAGCGGTGCGCGGCTAGCTTCGAACCTCCCGCAAGGCACGGCTTTATCCTCCCCCTCGTGGAGAGGGAAGAGAGTGGCGCTCCGCCCGGTCTTTATAGTAGGCCAGTCGTCGTAAACATAGGTTCCGGGCGAAAGGTCACGATTCCATGCGTTTTGAAGGCACCAGCGGCTATGTGGCGACCGACGACCTCAAGGTTGCGGTCAATGCGGCGATCACCCTGGAGCGGCCTCTTCTGGTCAAGGGCGAGCCCGGCACCGGCAAGACCGTGCTGGCGCTGGAAGTGGCCAAGGCGCTCGGCGCGCCGCTGATCGAATGGCACGTCAAGTCGACCACCAAGGCGATGCAAGGCCTCTACGAATATGACGCAGTCTCGCGCCTGCGCGACAGCCAGCTCGGCGACGAGCGCGTCAAGGACATCCGCAACTACATCAAGCGCGGCAAATTGTGGGACGCGTTCATCGCCGACGAGCGCCCGGTGCTGCTGATCGATGAGATCGACAAGGCCGATATCGAATTCCCCAACGACCTGTTGCTCGAGCTCGACCGCATGGAGTTCTACGTCTACGAGACCTCAGAGACAGTGAAGGCGCGCCGCCGCCCGATCGTGGTCATCACCTCCAACAACGAGAAGGAGTTGCCCGACGCCTTCCTGCGCCGCTGCTTCTTCCACTACATCCGCTTCCCCGATCCCGACACCATGACGGCGATCATCGAGGTGCATTTCCCGGGCATCAAGCAGCGGCTTGTGGCGGAGGCCTTGAAGCTCTTCTACGAGATCCGCGACGTGCCGGGCATGAAGAAGAAACCTTCGACCTCGGAGCTCTTGGACTGGCTGAAGCTCTTAATGGTCGAGGACATCGGGCCGGAGCTGTTGCGCGAGCGAGATCCCAAGAAGCTCATCCCGCCGCTGCACGGCGCGCTGATCAAGAACGAGCAGGACGTGCATCTCTTTGAGCGTCTCGCCTTTATGGCGAGAAGAGACGGCCGCTAACGCGGCCTTTGCATGGCGCGACGCGACGGGCGCTGAGATTTACGCCGCCGGCTTCTTCTTCGCCGGCTTCTTCTCCGGAACGGCATCGGCCACGGCCGGCGCCTCGTTCACCCAGCCTTGCGTCTTGGCGTAATCGACGATGTGCCCCGCGATGGCGCCGCCAAGGCCGCGCGCTTGCGCCTCGACATCGGGCGAGAGCTTTTCCGGCACCGCGCCTTCCGCCACCAGCGCCGCGGCGATATCGGTGTCGCGCGTTTTTGCCAGTTTGGCATTGCGCGGCGCGCGTTCCTTACCTTTGCCCCCGGCCATGAAGGACAGCACCGTCTTGCGGGCACCCCAGGCGTAGCGCGACAGGTTCATGTTGGCGACCACGCCGCTGCGGCCCGGGCCGAAGCCGGCATATTTCTGTTTGTTCTTGTCCGCGCTCTCATCCGCCGCCCGCAGCCGGCCGGACACGAACAGGATGTTGTCGGGGCTCGACATGCCCTCTTCGCTGCCTGGATGCGCATCGAGCCCGGCCTCGCGCAGAGTGGCGATGATGGTTGCGACGATCTCGTCATTGACGCGCGCGGCAGTGCGCTGCCGCCGCTCCAGGATCGGGTAGTCCCCGCCCCTGCGCTCCAGCCGCACGCTGAAACCGTGGTCGATCACCACCAGGTCGGAGGCGATGGTGAAATCGCCGACCACGATGGTCTTCGGCCGCGCCACCGGCCCGCTCATGCCGAGCGAGCCGGCCGAACCGATTGAGCCTGTGTCGACGCAGCCCGCGAGCGCCAGCGCCGCGACGGCCGCACTGAAGGTCAGAACACGCATGGATGAGAGAATCGCCCTGATTCGCCAATAATCTACCATAAGCACCCGGCGACGGCGCCGAACAGCATCTCAAAGGCGCCATTGCGGCACCATTGGGGCGGCAATCCGCCTCAGGCCTCGGGAGCTTCTCCGGCACCCGGCGCCACCGACGCCGGCTTCTGCCGGGCGGCCAAGCGGCGCTGCTTGCGCGTGCGGGCCCTCTCGCCGTAGCGCGCCATTCCCTGCGCCAGCCGGTCGAACGGCCGGCTGCCCCAATAGCTGCCCTGCGCCAACGCGCGGCCGAGCCGACCGCCGGCCCAGACCAGCTCATAGGGGGCGAACAGCCTCCAGGTCTCGTCGTTGTCGACAATGCCGCGCGCGATCAGTTCGCCGGCCATGGCCGTGGTGTTGAGCCCGTGGCCGCCGAAGCCGCTCGCCACCCAGAAGCCCGGCTCCATCTCGCCGATCTGCGGCATGCGATGCACCGGCCGCCCCAGCGTGCCACGCCAAAGATAGGCCGCCTCGACCGCGCGCAACTGCGGGAAGGCGCGGCGAATGTCACGCTTGAGCGCCCGCTCGGCAAAACCCGCATCGGCCTCCCAAACCCGCATGCGGCCCGACCATTGTAGCCTGGCGCCGCCGGTCTCGGTATCGCCGACGATTCGGTAATGATTGTCCGCGCGCTGGCCGTCGGAGACGGCGCCGCGCCAGCGCAGGGTCTCGTCGAGCAGCGGGATCGGCTCGGTGACCATGACGAATGTGGTGACGGGCAGAAGCGTCGCCGCTAGCTGCGGCATCAGCGCGCCGACATGGACATTGCCGGCCAGCACCACTTGCGCCGCGCGCACGCGGCCTTCGGGCGTGGCGATACGCTTGCGCACCCCGGCCGGATCGATCGACAGCGCCGGGGTCTGCTCGAAGATGTGGGCGCCGGAGGCGAGCGCGGCCTCGGCGAGGCCGAGCGCGTAATTGAGCGGATGGATGTGGAAGGCGTTACGGTAATGCACCGCGCTGAAATAGCGCGCGCTCGGCAGCACCTCGCGCACCTGTTCGGTCGACCAAGCTTCGACGTCGGCGCCGATCCAGCGCAGCCGCTCGACCAGCGCGCGCGCCTCGCGGCCGTCGTCGGTCTTGGAGACATGCAGCCAACCGTCGACCGGATCGGTGCCCGGCATGCCGGTCTCTTCGATCGTGCGGCGGACGTAAGCCGCGCCCTGCTCCGACAGTGCCCAGAGTTCTTTGGTGTGGTCGAGCCCGATGCGCTCGACCATGGCGTCGATGTCCTCGTGGAAGCCGGGGATGACGAAGCCGGTGTTGCGCCCGGACGCAGCCCAGGCCACGCGGTTGGCTTCCAGCACCGCCACCGACCAGCCGCGCCGCGCCACCTCGCGTGCGACGGTCAGCCCGGCGAGCCCGGCGCCGATGATGCAGACGTCGACATCGAGGTCGTAGGTCAGATGCGGGCGCTCGTGCGCCGCCACCCGCGTCGCTTCGTACCAGCCCGGCAGGTCGCTATCGGTTCCGCTCGTTCCCATGATTGATTCGTATCAACGCCATCCATGACTTCTGTCAATGCGGCGCTGTGCCTGCAAGGGCAACTCCCTGAGCATGCTAAACTGTCCCAGAATCGAAATCGACGCCTTCTCGCCCGCTCCCGCCATCCCCAAATAGCGACCATGCGCCGTCTTCTGCTGCTCCGCCACGCCAAGGCCGAACGCTCGACCCCGGGCATGTCCGACCGCGACCGCGCGCTGATCGAGCGCGGCCGCGGCGACGCCACCAAGGTCGGCGCCTACATGGCGGGCCATGCGCTACTGCCCGACCGGGTGTTGCTGTCGCCGGTGACGCGCACGCAGGAGACCTGGAAATGCGCCGCCAAGGCATTCAAACCGGCACCTGGCGCTGGCATGGTGGAGAGGCTTTACGACGCCACGCCGCACACCATCCTGGCGGTGGTCAAGGACATTCCCGCAAACGTACACACCGCGCTCATCATCGGCCACAATCCGGGCCTGCATGAGCTGGCGCTGATGCTGATCGCCACCGGCGATCTGGAGGCGCGCGAGAAGCTGCGCGAAAAGTTGCCGACCGGCGGCCTCATCATCATCGACTTCGCCTTCGACGACTGGAACCGGCTGCATCCCCGCTCCGGGCGGCTGGAGCGTTTCGTCACGCCCAAGTCGATTGACGCGACCGCCAATTGACGCCGCACACCTACCTCAACGCCGGCTGAAATTCATGGCATGATCGCGCGCTCAAAGGGAGCGCCGTCATGTACAAGAATATTCTGGTCCCGGTCGACCTCGCTGACACCGACCTCGCCAAGCCCGCCATCGAAACCGCGGTGTCCATGGCGCGCATGTCGGGCGGCACGGTGCGGCTGGTCAATGTGCTGCCGATGACGCCGGTGATGCTGGCCGAATATGTGCCGCCGGATTTCGACGTGCAGCAGCGCAAGTCGTCCGAGGAGGCGCTCGCCATCATCGCCCAGGAAACCGGGCTCGACGCCGCGCATGTATCCTCGACCGTGCGCCAGGGCGGCATCTATCACGAGGTGCTGGAAGAGGCGAAGGCATTCAATGCCGACCTCATCGTGATGAGCTCGCACCGCCCGGCCATGCGCACCTATTTCCTCGGCTCCAATGCCGGGCATGTGGTGCGCTACGCCAAATGCTCGGTGCTGGTGGTACGCAACCCCGCCGCCGGGCCATAAGAGAGCCCGCCCAAGGGGCCTTTCCGGGACCGGATTTCTGTCGCATGCCGCGAAGAGCAGCGCATAACCCCGCTTTGCGGTTGTGGACAAAGCCTTTTTGAAAAGTAGAATTATAGTTCTCACCGGCATTTACCTACCGGTGGGCCGGGGAAGTCTTTTGCGTTTCAAATATGTGCGTTCAAACAACTGTTGGCTTTACAACGCAAGGTGGGTCTAGACATAGTTTTTCTAGTTGCCGTAAACTTATCCTTGGGATCGTGGGAAGCAGCGGGACATGAGCTTCGAAAGCGATATCTACGGAAAACGCACCCTGGATTTTGTCCAAGGCCTGCAACGGCTGACGACATACGAAGAGATCTGCGGCTACATCATGAAGGAGCTTGACCAGTTCGGGTTCAAGCATCTCACCAGCTTTTCCATCCCGCGCGCCGGGGAGTGCTTCAAGGACTGCATCTGGTTCAACAACCGGCCGCCCAGCTATATCGAGCGCTATTCCGAGCAGAATTATGTGCTCAAGGACCCCGTGGTCACCGAGCTGCGCCAGAACCTCAATCCCTATTCCTGGAGCGATATCCGGCAGAAGCGCGAACTGAAAAAGGCGGAAGCCAACATTATCGACGAGGCGCGCGAATGGGGCTCCTGCGACGGCATGATGATTCCGATCGTGGCCGGTTCCGGCGCCATGTCGTGTTTCTGCCCCTGCGGGCTCGAGCCGGATTTGTCGCCGCGCGCCCGCGCGGCGCTGGAAGTCATTGCAATCTACAGCAACGTCGCGTTGCAGCGCGCGCTCATGCAGGAAAACCGTGAGACCATCGCCCATACCCCGCTGACGCCGCGCGAACGCGAGATCATGCAATGGGTTGCCGTCGGCAAGACCGACGACGAGATCGGCGATATTCTGTCGATCGGCACAACCACCGTCACCCAGCATGTCGAGAACGCCAAGCGCAAACTCGACGCGCTGCGCCGCACCTATGCCGTGGTGCAGGCCATACGGTTCGGTGAAATTTCAATTTAAATGCCGGCCTTCGAGTCCGTCTATCCTTAGTTCTTAGGATACCTCCGCAGCCGCGAAACAAGGATGCTTCCCGCCGCTTTGACGGGAGGCACCATGATCACTGTACTGAAAGGAACCCAGCGCCGGGAACAGAGCCAGTATTTCGAGCGCATGTTCCGGCTCCGCCACGAAGTCTTCATCAAAGGCATGGGCTGGGCACTGCCGTCGGTCAACGGCCAGGAGATCGACGAATACGACGTCGACGACGCGATCTATCTGCTGGACACCACGGACGACGACATCATCCAGGGCTCGGTGCGGCTGTTGCCATCGATGACCTGCTCGCTGGTCGCCGACTACTTCCCGCATCTGATCGAGAACGGGATGCCGGCGCGCGATCCCCTGGTCTACGAATGCACGCGCTACATCTTCCTGCCGCTGAAGCACCAGGGCCGCAATAACCGGGTCGCCCGTGCGCGCATCTTAAGCGCCATGGTCGACTGGTGCCGCATTAACCGGCTCAGTCATGTGCAATGCGTCGTCGACATGGAGGCGTTTCCCACCTTCGTCGAGATGGCGCCGCAGACAATTCCGCTCGGACTGCCGCATCCCTATGGCGGCGGGCGCAATGCGCCCGGCGGCGGCGACTGCATTGCCTTTCGCTGGCCCGCCACCCGCGAGGTCGTCGCCTCCATCCGCGCGCATGGCGGCATGGTGACCGACGAGCCGCTTCCCTTCGAGCCGCCACGCGAGCGCGAACGCGAGCCGGCCGAACTGGTCCACTGAACCATCAAGACATCCGCCGCCAACCTGAACGGAGAACATCATGACGAAGCTTGCAAGGCCGATTACCCCCGATGAAGCCGCCACCTACAAGAATGCGGGGGTGGTGTTGCTGCGCGGCGTGCTGCCGCTTGCCGCGGTCAACAGCCTGCGCCGTTCGATCGACGAGGCCGTGCGCATGCTCAAGGACAGCCCGAGCGGCTACGACCTCACCTACATGACGCGGGCGATCGAAGCGAGCGACGAACACGCGCTCGAGGAGATCAGCCACGGCCAGTACGACATCGCCGCGATGATGGATTACGTCAAGCAGAGCGGCAAGCCGCTGCTGCTCGACAAGACGGAGAACGCAAAGGGCAGCTTCCTGCTCGACACCGGCGTCGCCGCCAAACTGCGCGAGTTCCGCCACTTCAGCCTGAAGGGGCCGTCGGTCGAAATCGCCGCCGCGCTCCTCAATTCGGAGCAGGTCAACTTTTTCGGCGACCAGATCTTCGTCAAGGAGCCGGCCACGCGCGAGCGCACCGCCTTCCACCAGGACGCCACCTATTTCGAGATCGACGGCGACCAGTGCTGCGTCATGTGGATTCCGGTCGACCCGGTCACGCTGGAAACCGGCGGCATGCAGTACTGGCGCGGCTCGCACCGGGACGGCAAGCTCTATGAGCCCAACGTGTTCATCACGCAAACGCCGATGCCCGGGGCCGCCGGCCAATTGCTGCCGCTGCCGGACATCGAGAACAATCTCGACAAATACGACATCGTGCATTTCGACGTCGAGCCGGGCGACGTGATCGTGCATCACTATCGCACCGTGCATGGCGCCGGCGGCAATCACAGCCGCTACCAGGTGCGTCGCGCCGCCTCGCTGCGCTATTGCGGCGACGACATTCACTTCCAGACGCGACCGTGGGCTCCGCGGCAACTGCATCACACCTCGCGTCTCAACGACGGCGATCCGCTCAGCGGCCCGGACTTCCCGGTCGTGTGGCGCCGTCAACAGGATCAACAGGCAGCATGATGAACCCCATGGACTTTCTCGGTCTGGAGCGCTTTGCAGTGAAACATGCAAACGGCGAAATGAGCCAAGCCAACGCAAGCAGTCGCGATGTCACCGCCCTTGCGGCCATGCTCGACTATGCCATCGTCGAAGGCGCGCAAATGCGCCTTCCCCTCTTCGTCTGCCTGTTGCGGCTCGCGCGCATGGCACTCAAGGAAGAGTGCGAGGAATTGCGTGAGGCCGCGCCGGAAGTCCATTCCTGAAGCCCGATGTCGCGGCCCTCGGATTCCGAATATTTCGTTGCGAAGGCCGAGCAATGCTTCCGTCTGGCCCAACAGCTTCGTGGCGATCTTTCCCATGCGGAAAGCGCCGCGGAGCTGGAGGCCCTCGCCAATGAGTTCCTGGGGCGCGCGGTCGAGATCGATACCGTTCGCGACCGCCTCGCGACGCGGCAAACCCGTCTGCGCTGACGCCGCTGCGGGTCCTGCCGAAGGCGATCGGCCCGCCGTTGCGGCAAACCGTCAGCCCTTCGGCAGCAGCTCGCTCGGCAGCGCCTCCGGCGCATAGCGCCCGGGCCGGTTGCGGCGGAAGAAATTGCCGCTCTGCCACAGGAACAGCGCGAGGAACGCGAATACGATGACGACCCCGCCCAGGGCATGCACCTGCAGCGCGCGCACCATCACCCCGGCAAGCGCCAGCGCCACCACCACGAACATCACAACGCCCGGCCAATAGACGAACGGATTGCCGCCCTGCCGATAGTCGACGCGGGCTCCGGCGTCGCGCAGTCGCCGGTGCAGCGCGCGCAGGAAAGCCGTATAGGCAGCATCGAGCCGCTCCTGCTCGACCATGCTCTTCCACGAACTGGAGACGAGTTTGAGTCGCGGCGATCCATCCGCCCAGATCTCGGTGACGAAGCGGTGCGTCTGCATGCTCACCGGCTTGTAGCTCAGGCGCACGCAACGCACGTCGCGATAGAGGACGCGGCCGGATTTGCTACCAGCTTCCCACACAAGGGCGTTGTCGGTGAGCCGGTAGGTCCACGGCGCGCCTACGAGGGAAGGCCGGTAGCTGTATGTCGGCTCGGCCGGTTCGTTTGGACCGGCGGGCTCGCTGCGAGGCGTCATGTCAGTGAATCCCCGGCCGGCGCCGACGTTTCCGCCGCAAATGAGAACCAGTCTGCGGCCACCGCGGCTGGGCTCCGCCCATTCCCGTCGCCCATATCCCGTACGCCCACACCTTGGCAATACGCGGGGCCGGAACGGACTTGGCGCCCCGCGCGACGAGGGGCCTGACAAGCGCCCTGCCCGCGCCTATATCGGAGCAATGCTCAAATGGCTCTGGACGATCCCCCTGTTCGCGCTGCTTGTGGCGGCGTTCTGGTTTGCCGGCACGACCTGGGTGAAGCTCTCCGCCGACATCCCGACCTACGGTTATGTTGCCATCATCGGGGGCGTGTTCTTCTCGCTTCTGGTCGGCGGCGGGCTGATGGCGCTGTTGTTTTATTCGCACCGCCACGGTTACGACGATCTCAGCGGCGGCGACGGCGAACGGCGATAATTCCCATTGTTTCGGAAAGGCTTTCCGCGGCACTCCCGAATGGAGCGAATTGACATTTGAGCCCCATTTGCAGCGGTGCGCTCATCCACTTTCAAAATAAAAGCTCCACGAGAATCAAATAGTTGCGAGTGATTCTGCGAGTCCGACATTTGCTCCGGAGCATGCTGCAACGGGAGGCAACTGTCGGAATCGGACCACCCGTATCGCGGCCGGCAGGGAGGCGCTATCAAGGTGCTCCCGCCGACCCCAGCGAGCCTCGCAGAGAGCACCCATGAGCAAGACCGTCGTCCAGGAGCAATTCGGCAAGACCGCCGCCAGCTACCTCACCAGCAAGCCGCATGCGCTCGGCAAGAGCCTGGAGCGCATGGTTGCCCTCACCGCGCCGCGGCCGGACTGGCGCATGCTCGACGTCGCCACCGGCGGCGGCCATGTGGCCTATGCCTTCGCCGCCCATGTCGGCCGCGTCTGGGCGACCGATATTACCCAGGAAATGCTCGACATGGTGCGGGCGGAGGCGGCCAAACGCGGCCTCGCCAATGTTCGCACCGCCTATGCCAAGGCCGAGGCGCTGCCGTTCGAGGACGAAAACTTCGACCTCGTCACCTGCCGCATCGCGCCGCATCACTTCGACTCGATCCCGCAATTCCTCGCCGAGGTGCACCGCGTGCTCAAGCGCGGCGGCCTCGCGGCGCTGGTCGACAATGTCGTGCCGGACGGAAGCGTCGGCGACTATGTGAATGCCTTCGAGCGCTTCCGCGACCCGAGCCATCTGCGCGCCTGGACCATGGCCGAATGGCGCGGCGCCTTGCGGCAGGCTGAGCTCGCCGTCACCCACGAAGAACAGATCTACAAGACCATGGAGTTCAACCCTTGGGCCGCGCGGCACGACGCCACCATGCAGGCGCTGCTACGGTCGATGCTCACGCAGGTGACGCCGGCGGTGAATGCCGTGCTGGAGCCCAAGGTGGTCGGCGACGATATGACCTTCCGCCTGTGCGAGGGCCTGTTCATCGCCAGGCGCGACTAGCGCGCGCCCGCGTCTAGCGCCGGTGGTGCCGCCGCGTCTTCCAATGTCGCGGCGGATGCGGCGGCCGGTAGGCCGGATCCCAATCCGGGTGCGCGTCATAGGCGGCGTTGACCAGCCAGCCGCCGATGACGGGAATCACGCAGGAGCCGACCAGAACGCCGGCCTCGCGCTGGGTGAGCGGGCGATTGAGCAGCACGGTCGCCACCATGGGCGACAGCGCGGCGCAGCCGATCGTGGTCAGCACGCCGGCGCCGAGCTGGGTGACACCGGCGCGCGCCGAATCCCATTTCCAGTGCCAGTCGTTGAGGGCGAAATAGGCCGCGGTCGAGGCGGCGCCGGCGCCGATCGAGGCCGCGCGCAGCCGCTGGTGATCGCCTCTGTGCGAACCGGCCTGCGCGGGCGGCGCGAGCAAAGCGAAAGCGGCTAGCGTGGCGGCCAGAATGGCGAAGGGTCGTCTCATTGCTGTCTCCTCATCGCGTGTGCGCACGCGGAATCCGACGGTCGGGCTCCGCTCTTATCATACGGTGCACCGGCTCGTAACCCGGCGCGTCCGCGAGGCGCGTGCCTTCGTCTAATTCACTGCCAGACCATAAGGTTTCGCTCGCCGCGCGGGTTCCATTAACCGGCCGTTTACGGCGATTGTTCACATTTCATTATCTGAATTTTTGACAGTGATTCGGCGTCGCCACGGCCGGGCGTATCGGCGTATCGCAGGATTGACTGCATGATCAAATTCGCCGGTTTACGCCCCCGCAAGACACCCGACACCGCCGCCGCACCGGTGGTCGTCGACGTCGACGAGGACCTGTTCGCTGCGCGTCGCGCCAAGCTCGGCGCCGCCAATGAAGCCCTGCGCAATCTGCTGATCGACGCCAGCACCAAGATCAACGACGTCGACACGATGCGGAAGGTGGTCGCCCGGCTGGTCGAGCCGATCAGCCGCACGCTGCGCCTGATCGAAACCGAGCAGGCCGAGAAGGCCGCCTTGCAGGACGCGCTCAACACCGCGCGCGCCGCCCACGGCAAGCTGCGCAACGACCTGTCCGACCTGCGCAAGACGTCCGCGATGGCCGAGGCCGACCGCCAGTCGCTGCGGCAGCGACTCGAGACCGCCCTCGCCCGGCTCACAAGTGCCGAGACCAGCAAGGCCGATGTCGCCATCGACGCCGCCGATCGCTGCGCCCGCATTGTTGAATTGGAGGCGCGTCTCGTCCGCGAGGCTGCCGAGAACAAGACGCTGGCGAACGAGAACCGCCGCCTCGCCGCCCGTCTGCAAGAGGTGGAGCGCGACGCCGGCTGCGCCGCGGCGGAAAATCCCGCGCGCGAGGTCGAGGATCAGTCCGCGACGCTGTCGGCGGAGCGCAACGCGGCGGCCGGCGCGCTCGACCAAGCCAAGCAACGCTATGAGCGCGACATGGCGACCCAGCGCGTGCGCATCGAGGCCCTGCAGGCGCGCGCCGACACCAGCGAAAAGCTGCTGGCCGAGGTGCGCAAGCATCTGGTGACCCGCGCAGAGGCGGGAAAATCCAAGGATCAGCGCCTGACCGAACTCGAACGGGAACGCGAAGCCTTGCAGGCGCGGCTGAGCCAGATCGACGCCGAGCGCACGCAACAGGTGTCCGCCTTGAAGCAACTCGAGGAGGTCCACGCCGGGCTGACCGAACGTGCCGATATCCTGGCGCGCGACCTCGCCGCCAAAGAGGCGGCGCTGGCGCAGGCCGAGGGGACCATGCGCTCACTCACCACGCGCATCGCCACCCTGGAACAGGCGCAAAATGCCCAGCAGATCGCCTCCGGTACGGTCGACCAGCTCAAGACGGCGCTGAGCAAAGAGCGGATCAAGTGCTCCGTGCTGGAAGGCGCGCTCGACACTGCGCGCAAGGACTTCAGCCGCGTCACGCGCGAGCTCATGGCGCTGCAGACCAAGCCGCCGGCGGCCGCCAAGGCCGCCTAAGTCCGAAAGCGACGTGCTGCCGCATTGCCGGGCCGCGCGCCCGGCCATGATTATGCGCCGTGGCCGCGCCCCGGAAGCCTTTCGGTGCCTTTGATTTAGCGCAAGGAAGGCCGCGGCCCCCCGGGCTAATTACCACCAACGTCATCGCGGCGGGGTCGACCGATGATCGAAATTGCCATGAGTGCGCATGCCTTATCGTCTGAATGCCGAACTGCCGCCCTCGGTGCGTAACCATCTGCCCGAGCACGCACAGGACATCTACCGGGAGGCTTTCAACCACGCTTATGGTGCGCACGCCGGGGAGATCGACCGGGAGCGACGTTCACATATGATCGCCTGGGCGGCGGTGAAGCGCTCCTACGTGAAGGACGACGAGGATCAGTGGGTTCCGCGCGGGCACGTCTGATGCGCGGAAACAGGATTTGCCAGAGACAGTCGAGCGTCGAAGACAGGGAACAATGAGCAGCAGCCTCGCCATAGCCGAACGTAACGTGCCGCGCTACACGTCCTATCCGACGGCGCCGCATTTCTCCGACAAAGTCGGGCCGGCCGTCTATGCCGCGTGGCTCGCGGCGCTGCCGCCCGAAGCGACGCTCTCGCTCTATATCCACGTGCCGTTCTGCACCGAGCTCTGCTTTTATTGCGGCTGCCACACCCGCGCCGTGCGCAAGCGCGAGCCGATCGACGCCTATGCGGAGCGGCTGATCGACGAGATCAAGCTGCTCGACGGGCTCAAGGGCCGCAAGCTCAAGCACCTGCACTGGGGCGGCGGCACGCCCTCGATCCTCGGCCCGGCCTGGCTCGAGACCATCGCGGCGCGGCTCGCCTCGCTGTTCGACCTCTCGGCGCTGAAGGAGCATGCGATCGAGCTCGATCCGCGCCGGCTTGACCACGCGCTCGCGCGCTCGCTTGCCGCGATCGGCGTCAACCGCGCGAGCCTCGGCGTGCAGGACGCCTCGCCCGAGGTGCAAAAGCTGATCGGCCGCGTGCAGCCCTTCGACCTGGTCGAGCGGGCCGCCGACGAGCTGCGCGGCGCCGGCATCGCCGCTCTCAATATCGACCTGATGTACGGCCTGCCCGGCCAGACCAGCGCCGAGGTGGCGCGGAGCGCCGAGCTTGCCGCCGCGCTGGCGCCGCAGCGCCTGGCGCTGTTCGGCTATGCGCACGTGCCCTGGTTCAAGACGCACCAGCGGCTGATGAAGGCGGAGTTGCTGCCAGGCCTCGGCGAACGGCTGGAGCAGGCGCAGGTCGCCACCGCGACGTTGCAAGGCCTCGGCTATGCGGCGATCGGCCTCGACCATTTCGCCCAGCCAGACGATGAACTCGCGGTCGCGGCGCGCGAGCGCCGGCTACACCGCAATTTCCAGGGCTACACCACCGACGAGGCCGATGCCCTGATCGGGCTCGGCGCCAGCTCCATCGGCAAGCTGCCGCAGGGCTTCGTGCAGAACGCGCCCGATGTCGGCGGTCATGCCCGCGCCGTGCAGGCCGGCCACTTCCCCATCGTGAAAGGCCTCGAGCTCACCGACGACGACCGTCTACGCGCCGGCATTATCGAGCGGCTGATGTGCGACCTGGAGATCGATCTCGATGCCTTCGACGACGACGGCGAGGTTCGCTTTGCCGCCGAGCTGGAAACGCTCGAGCCGCTCGCCGCAGAAGGTCTGCTCACCATCGACGGCGCCCGCGTCACGGTGACCGACCGTGGCCGCCCCTATGTGCGGATCGCGGCGGCCGCCTTCGATGCCTATCTGCCGGCGACGCAGAAGCGGCATTCGATCGCGGTCTAAAGACCGATCGATTCAAATTGAATCACCGCAGGCTTGCTTCGCCTCCCCCGCAGGGGAGGCCGTTCGTCTTTGCGCAGCGATGCTGAACGGGAGGGGCCAATCGCGCAGCGAGCACACGGACAGCGGAGCGTCCCGGGTGCAGCGCAGATTGATGCGCCGCAACCCGGGACTCCGGCTCCGACCCCCGCGGAAACCGAGATCACTCACCGTATCGGGAAAATTGTGCTCATGCCTTGGCGAACCCCGCGCCGGTGATTTCAGCCGCATAGGGGCAGAACGACGGCGGCTGATTCGGCTGCACGTGTCCGAGCAGGATGCCGCAAACCGCGCGCGCATCGCAGGACTGGCAGGCCGCCGCCGCGATCGCCAGTTGTGACGCTCCGGTCGGCCAGGCCGCCGCAACGGTGCCGACCGCTTCGCGCATAACGGCCTGACCCGGCGCATTTTGCGCGCCGATATCGCTCGCCGATTTGCGGGTCCAAATCATCATCATCAGAAATAATATGAAGCAGCAGCGCCCAACTGCCTTGATTCAAAACAAGATCGGCCGCCGCATGGCCTCCGCAATTGTACGTAATAGTCCGGTGTATATCTGACCAAGCGGTCCTGGCCGGTGCGACCGCTGCGCCGCCGGTTGCGCGGCCGGTGCCGTGACGGCTCGCGGCCGAAGTGCTAGGTTTTGCGCCGACAGCAGCAGGCAAGGCGAGGTTCGAAAAAGGCGATGCCGCGGTATTATTTTCATCTCACGGACGGTAAGAACGTCCTCTCCAATCACCAAGGCATCGACCTGCCCGGCAGCGCCGCCGCGCGCGAAGACGCCGGTGACCTTGCCCGCGACCTCAAGCACGGCAAGAGCATGCCCGGCTGGGACTGGGCCGGCTGGTTCGTCCGCGTGGTCGACGAGCACGGCCACACGGTCGAGGACGTGCCGATCGCGGACAGCTAACGCTTGGCGCCGGCGCTTCGCCGCGCAAGACATCCGGGCACAAGACACAAGACAAAGAAGGGCCGTCCGTCTCGGACGACCCTTCCATTGTCAGGCCGCGGCCCGGCTGCGCGAGGCGTTGCCGCCTGGCGCTGCGTGAGCCTGTGACCGATCAAGTCACCTAGGCACGGACCTCGACAGAGGCGAGGATCCAGTTCCGACATGCCGGCGACCGCGGCGATAGACAATGAGACACTGGATCACCTCCTTTCCGTTGTTGCGGGAAGCCACCAATATAGGGGCGTAGCCGCGATTGGGAAGGGCGTTGCGGGCAAGCCTGCGGTTAAGCCGTCTGTAGCCCGCATGGAGCGCAGCGGAATGCGGGAACGACCATGGTGCCGACGGCCCCGGATTTCGCTCCGCTTCATCCGGGCTACGCTCGCCGAACGTCACTAGCGAGTAACCTCGGCACGCAGCCCCCTACCGCACCAACTCCCGCATCGCCCGATCCAAGCCCTCCAGCGTCAGCGGATACATGCGCCCGCCCATGAGCTGGCGGATCATCTGGATCGAATAGGTCATGTCCCACTGCGGCTCCGGCACCGGATTGAGCCAGACGCAGGCCGGGTAAGTGCGCGCGACGCGCTCGAGCCAGACGCCGCCCGGCTCGTCGTTGTAATGCTCGACCGAGCCGCCGGCCGTGGTGATCTCGTAGGGCGACATCGAGGCATCGCCGACGAACACCACCTTGTAGTCGTGCGGATAGGTGTGCAGCACGTCCCAGGTCGACGTCGTCTCCTGGAAGCGGCGGCGGTTCTCCTTCCACAGCTTCTCGTAGAGGCAGTTGTGGAAGTAGAAATGCTCCATGTGCTTGAACTCGCTGCGCGCCGCCGAAAACAGCTCCTCCGTCTCCTTGACGTGCCAGTCCATCGAGCCGCCGATGTCGAAGAACAGCAGCACCTTCACCGCATTGTGCCGCTCCGGCCGCATCAATATGTCGAGATAGCCCTTGTGCGCGGTGCCCTTGATGGTGCCGTCGAGATCGAGCTCCTCCGGCGCGCCGGTGCGCGCGAACTTGCGCAGCCGGCGCAGCGCGACCTTGATGTTGCGGGTGCCGAGTTCGACCTCATCGTCGAGATCCTTGAACTCGCGCTTATCCCACACCTTGACGGCGCGGAAATTGCGGTTGCCGTCCTGGCCGATGCGGATGCCTTCCGGGTTGTAGCCATAGGCACCGTAGGGCGAGGTGCCGGCGGTGCCGATCCATTTCGAGCCGCCCTGGTGGCGCTCCTTCTGCTCGGCCAGCCGTTTTTTCAGCGTTTCCAATAGCTTGTCGAGCCCACCCATGGCCTCGATCTGCTTCTTCTCCTCCTCGGTCAGGTATTTCTCGGCGAGCTTCTTCAGCCACTCGGCCGGGATCTCCGCCTCGGCGGCCTCGCTCACGCTCTCCAGTCCCTTGAACACATGGCCGAAGACGCGATCGAACTTGTCGAGATTGCGCTCGTCCTTCACCAGCGCGGCGCGCGAGAGATAATAAAAGTCCTCCACCCGACGCGAGGCGAGATCAGCCTCCATCGCCTGCATCAGCGTCAGGTATTCGCGCAGCGTCACCGGCACGCCGGCGGCTTTGAGCTCATTGAAGAAGGTGACGAACATGGCGGCCTCTTGTCTCCGGTGTCGAGAATAGCACACTTGCGGTCCCCGGGCTTGCCGTCAGGACGCGCCGGCGGCAAACTGCGGAACAGCGCGGCGCCCGCCGCGTTTCGCCACTTCACGCACGGGGAAAAGACCGATGGCCACCGCTGACGCCGCCGTCCTGCAGCAACTCGCGCCGACAGGCACGCTGCGCGTCGCCATCGCGGTCGCGCCCTCGCCCTCCGCGCAGTTCGCCATCCAGGACGGCGATCACTACCGCGGCGTCGCCGTGACCTTGGGCACCGCGCTCGCCAAGAAGCTCGGCGTGCCGCTGGAGATCATCGCCCATAAGAGTTCCGGCGAGATCCAGAACTCGGCCGCCGACAACAAATGGGACGTCGCCTTCCTGCCGGTCGACGAGGAGCGCAAGAAATTCGTCGATTTCGGCCACGCCTATCACCTGCTGCAGAGCACCTTCCTGGTGGCGCCCAGCGCCAGCATCGCCTCGGTCAAGGACGCCGACGCCGAGGGCGTCGGCATCGGCGGCGTTGCCAACACCGCCACGTTCCGCGCCGCCAAGAAGGCGACGCCCAAGGCCACCCATATCGATTTTGCCGGGGTCGATGCCGCGGTCGCCGCCATGAAGGCGAACAAGATCCAGGCGATCGCGCTGTCGCGCGAATCGCTCTCCGGCCTCACCGGCAAGATCGCCGGCTCGCGCATCCTCGACGACGCGTTCCTCAATTCCTCGACCGCGGTCTGCGTGCCGAAGGGCAAGCCGGCGGCGCTGCACTTCGTCAGCGAGTTCATCGAGGAGGCGAAGGCTTCGGGGCTGGTGCGCCAGGCGCTCGACGAGATGGGGCTGACCTCGTCCCAGATCGCGCCGGCGGGGATGCAGCCCTGATCGTCTTTTTTACCTCTCCGCGCGCGGGGAGAGGGAAACCTCCCGCGTGCGCACATGCTCGGGCCGCACACCGAGGCCGATGATGCGCGCCGGCAGACGCTGCAACAGCGGAAACCAGTTCAACAGCTTGGCGGCGAACGGCGGGCGCGGCCGCGCGGTGCCTTTAAGCACCGCGCTCAGCAGATTGTTCTGGATCAGTAGCTGCAGCCGCTGGATGACGCGCATCGGCATGGTTCGCCGGCGCTGCACCGCGTCGAGCAGCTCCTCGCTGACACGTTTCTCGCGCAGCGGCGCGGCCAGGATATTCGCCGCCGCCACCGCATCCTGGATCGCCAGATTGATGCCGACGCCCCCGATGGGGCTCATCGCATGCGCCGCGTCGCCGATGCACAATAATCCCGGTCGGTGCCAGCGCGTCAGTCGGTCGACGGCCACGGTCAATAGTTTCACATCGTCCCAGCTCGCGATCTCTCCGAGACGGTCGCGCAGGAACGGCGACATGAAAGCAATGTTGTCGCGGAAGGCCGCCAGCCCCTTGGTCTTCACCGCGTCGATACCGCCCTTGGGGATCAGATAGGCGCATTGCCAGTAATCGGTGCGGTTGAGCATGACCAGCATACGGCCGGCTTCCATGTGGCCGAAGGTCTCCGCCGTGTCGCTGTCGCGCCGCGATACCCGGAACCAGAGCACGTCCATCGGCGCGCCGAGTTCGACGCTGTGCATGCCGGCACGGTCGCGCAGCGTCGAATGCCGCCCATCGCAGCCGACCACGAGGTCGGCGCGGAATTCGATTTCGCCGTCGGGATTTTTCGCACGCACGCCGACGACACGGCCGCCCTCCTCGATCAGATCGATCGCTTCCGTGCGCATATGGAGGTCGAAAGCGGGGTATTTCCTGCCGTGGTCGGCGAGGAAATCGAGGAAGTCCCACTGCGGCATCAGCGCGATGAATTTGCAATGCGTCGGCAGATGCGAGAAGTCGGCGAGATTGATGGTCTCCGCGCCCACCTGGCCGCTGAGGCGTTCGACGCGCGAATGCGGCAGCTTGAGGAAGTCGTCGAGCAGGCCGAGCTCGACCATCAATTCGAGCGTGGAGGGGTGGATGGTGTCGCCGCGAAAGTCGCGCAGGAAATCGGCGTGCTTCTCCAGCACCGCCACGCTCACGCCGGCGCGCGCCAGCAGGTAGCCGAGCATCATGCCCGCCGGCCCGCCGCCGACGACGCAACAGGTGGTGGAGGCTGTTTGTGTTGCCATGTGCGGCCTCGCGATTCCCTACTCCTGAAAGGGAGAGGGTCAGGGAGGGGTCTCGCTGATGGAGGTCGCCCAAGACCCCACCCGACCCGCCTTCGCCGAAGCTTCGGCGGGTCGCCCTCCCCTTTCAGGGGTCGGCGAGAACAATAGGCTACGCCTGCTTCTCCGGCGTGCGCACGATCAGCCCGTCGAGCTCCTCGCTCACCTTGATCTGGCAGGACAGCCGCGAATTCGGCCGCACGTCGTAGCCGAAATCGAGCATATCCTCTTCCATCGGCGAGGGCTCGCCGGTCTTCTCGCGCCAGGCTTCGTCCACATAGACATGGCAGGTAGCGCAGGCGCAGGCGCCGCCGCATTCGGCCTCGATGCCGGGGACGCTGTTGCGGATCGCCGTCTCCATGACGGTCGCGCCGATCTCGGCATCGACCGTGCGTTCGGTTCCGGCGGAATCGATATAGGTGATCTTGGGCATGCGATTGAGCGGATGTCGGGAAATCGAGCGCCGGACCTGGCGCTCCCGCGCTCTATATAATCATTCGGCCGGGCGCGCCACCCTTCCGGCAGGTTGCCCTGACCTAATGGGAACCGCGCAGGAGCCCGGCGATCGCCGCCCGCGCCTCCGCGATCTCGGCCTCTAGCGCATCGAGCGCCAGGCCGCGCCCGACCGGCGAACCGCCGCTGCCGGCCGCCGCTTCGCAGTCCGCCGTCGCGCGCGCTACGCCCCAGGCGCCGACGCCGCGCGCCGATCCTTTCAGCGTATGCGCCAGCGTCGCCAGCACCGCCGGCTCGCCCGCGCGCATGCGCTGCAGCAGCAGCACGCATTGGCGGTCGAAGAGGACCAGTACCTCGCGCTCGAGGCTCTTGTCGCCGAAGGTCATGCGCGTCAGATGCTCGCGATCGATCGCCGCCGAGGTCGACGCTTCCATCCTGATCGCTGCTTGCGCCATGGCTGCTCCCGGAAGCCGCTTCTTATGCCGGACAAGTGTGCGCCCGCCGCGACCAATTCCGGGTAAATAAGCGGCGGCGCCCGCTGTTATGGTTAACGCCGGGCAAGCGGATCGGTACGCAGCCGCCGGCAAAAGCGCATCTTGGCCTTCATTCGGCCATCAAGCGGGCCGATCCCGCGCCTTTCCGGCGCCGGCGGTATCATGGTTACCAATCGGTTAACGATGTTGCATAAGTCCTGGCCGGCGCGGGTTTCTTTCGCATTGCCAAGCCGATAGGATATCGGACGGCGGTGCCTGTCGCACCGCGACAGACTTCAAAGTTCCGCGCTCGTGGCGTGGCCCGCACATGGCGAGCGGGTCGCGGCAACAGTACGGCGTTAACGGCGAGGCGACGACCGCAATGGCCAATAATCCCAAATCCAAGGATCCGACCCAAGACGCGCTGAACGCGATCGAAGAAGCGCTCAAGGTCCGCGACGACGAACATCGGAGCCCGGTGCAGCCCACAGCTAACAGCGATTTAACCGCCAGCCGGGCCGGTAATGCGAGCTCACCCGCGCATTCCGCCGAGCTGTTCCCCGACGATCAGCGCGGCGGCAGTTGGAACCGCGACGACGCGACCTTGCGTCCGGCCAATGACGACCGCGCCGCCATCGGCCAGATCCTGCAGACCCTGCGCCGCCGCCCGAGCCGCACGCCCTACACCATCGCCACCTTCGCTGCCATCGCCTGGATCGCCGGCGCCCTCGCCGCCGCCTATGTCTATATTCATAAGCTGCAACCGCTGTTTGCCACCCCGCGCGTCGGCATCGCCAGCGCGATCGCCATCGCCGCCGCCATCGTCGTCCCGGTGATCTTCTTCTACGTCATCGCCCACATTGTGCGCCGCTCGCAGGACCTGCGGCTGGTCGCCGAATCCATGGCGGAAGTCGCCATGCGCCTTGCCCAGCCGGAGGCCACCGGCCACGACGCCGTGGTCACCGTCGGCCAGGCTGTGCGCCGCGAAGTCGCCGCCATGGGCGACGGCATCGAGCGCGCCCTCGCCCGCGCCGGCGAGCTGGAAGCGCTCGTGCACAACGAAGTCTCCGCCCTCGAGCGCACCTACAGCGACAACGAAGTGCGCATGCGCGACATCCTGAGCGAGCTGGCGAGCGAGCGCGAGACGCTCGTGGCGCAGGCCGAACAAGTGCGCAACGCCATCGCCAGCGTGCATCTCGACCTCGCTCACGACGTCACCTCGGTCGGCGACCTGGTGGCCGACAAGGTGCACGAGGTGGCCCAGCGCGTCACCCGCACGCTCACCGAGAAGGGCGAGCACATCACGCTCGCCCTCGGCCATGCGGGCGATTCGATGATCGATTTGCTGGGCGACCGCGGCGCCACGCTGCTCGAACGGCTCGAAAGCACCAGCGAGCGTACCACCACGGCCATCACCGCGGCGAGCGAGCGGCTCACCGACAGCCTCACCTACAAGACCGAGAACATCCAGCGCGAATATCTCGAGATGGCGGCCGGCCTGCAGCACGTCATGACGCAGCAACTCGACACCGTGGCGCAGACCTTCGCGCAGAGCGCCGCCCACACCATCGACAGCATGACCAGCCGCTCGCAGGCGCTCACCACCACCTTCAGCGACACCAGCGCGCGCATGGCCGACACGCTGATTTCGCGCGCCGAGCAGGTCAACACCACGCTGCGCTCGACCGGCGACTCGCTGATCCAGGACATCACGGTGCGCGGCGGCGACGTGGTCGCCAAATTGGAGCAGACCGGCACCCACATCACCGACACGCTGATCAGCCGCAGCGACAATGTCGCCGACAGCTTCCGCGGCAATGCCGAGACGCTCGTCAACACCATCAGCGCCCGCGGCGAGGCGGTGAGCGACATGCTCGGCAACCGCCTGCAGGCCTTCGAGGATGTGTTCCAGCATCGCGGCACCGAGCTCAGCGAGAGGATTGCACGCGATTCCGCGCATCTCGGCAGCCTGATCACCCGCACCGTCGCCGAATTCGACCACACGGTGAAGACCTATGGCGGCGAGCTGGTCGACAGGCTCGGCGCCCGCACCGAGGATGTGTCCGAGGCCATGCGCCGCTACATCGACAGCTTCGACGAGCGCGTGTCCGGCCGCACCAACGAAATCGCGGCCACCCTCGAGAGCCGCATGGGCCAGTTCGACGGCATGCTGGAAACCCGCATTACCGGCATCAGCCAGGCCCTCGGCGAGGGCGGCGCCGAAATGATCAACGCGCTCGACAAGCGCGTCGGCGAGGTTGCCGACACCATCAATGCGCACGGCCAGCAGGTCGCCGACGCCATCGGCGCCAAGACGAGCGAGCTCGATCGCACGCTCGGCCAGCGCGCCGAGGAGGTCGCCGGCAACCTCGACAGCCGCATCGACCGCTTCGAGGAGTTGCTGGTCGGCCGTGTCGCCAGCGTCACCGGGGAGATCGAGGCGCGCGGCAAGGCCACCGCCGACCTGCTCAACACCCGCATGGTCGAACTCAACCAGGCGATCCAGGTCAATTCGTCGGAAGCCGAACGCTCGCTCGGCACGCTCGCGCGCTCGACCAGCGAGGCCATCCGTACCAGCGCCGACGAGGCCGAGCGCAAGCTCACCGGCGTCAGCGACGAGGTGGCCCGCGCCTTCACCGGCAAGGCGGCCGAGATCGCCGAGGCGGTCGCCCGCCACACCAACGAGATCACCGCGCTGCTGTCGGACAAGAGCGGCGGCGTGATCGCCGCGCTCGACGAGAAAGGCCAGGAATTCGCCGGCACCATCTCGGGCGCCACCGAACAGGCCATGCGCTCGATCGAGGAGAAGGGCGTCGCCTTCACGCGCTCGGTGGTCGACAACTCCGCCGAGATCGCGCGCATGATCAACGAGGCCGGCGAAAACGCCACGAACTCGGTCAACCACACCATGGGCGCACTGCAGGAGACCGCGCGCGCCACCATCACCCAGGCGCAGGAGACCGCCGCCACCAGCGTCAAGGAGCTGATGGAGACGCACGACATGGTGCGCTCCGACACCACGGCGCTGTTCGAGCGGCTGCGCGAAGCCAATATCATGCTGCAGGAGGTGCTCTCCGGCGCGCACGAGAACATGAGCGGGCTTGAGAACACCCTGATGCTGCGCGTGTCGGAATTCGTCACCGCCATGAACGAGGTGACTGCTTCGACCGGCGAGGTCACCAACCGCGTGGAGTCCAATATCACCGGCTTCCGCGAAACCACCGCCCGCCTGGTCTCCGATCTCGGCCAGCTCGCCACCCAGTTCGAGGCGCACGGCCACGACCTGGCGCAGGCCATCGACCTCATCGACCGCAGCAATTCGCGCACCGAGGAGTCGGTCACCACCCGCCGCACCCAGCTCAACTCGCTGGTCGCCACCCTCGATCAGCGCTCCGAGGACATCGGGCAGCGGCTCGATCGCTTCTCCGGCCTGCTCGACCAGTCGCTGGAGGCCGCCGCCACCCGCGCCCGCGAGATTGCCCGCGTGGTGTCCGAAACCACCGCCGAAGGCGGTCGCGCCATTGCCGAGCAATATGATCGGGTGCGCGCGCAAGCCGACGAGCTCACCCGCGCGGTGGCGGAAGCCGGCGTCACGGGCAGCCGGGCGCTTGCCGAGCAATTTGAGCGCGTGCGCGCACATGCCGAGGAGCTCAGCCGCGCCGTAACAGACGCCGGCGCCGAGGGCGACCGGGCGCTCGCGGCCCAGCTCGAGCGCGTGCGCGAGCATGCCGACGCGATCAGCCGCGTGGTATCGGACGCGGGCGCCGAGGGCAGCCGCGCCATCGCCGAGCAATACGAGCGCGTGCGCGAGCGGGCCGAGGAGGAGCGCCGGCGCGCCGCCGAAGCCATGCGCGATATCTACGACCAGACCAGTGGAGAGACCCACGCCATCTTCCGCGACGCCAGCGAGCGCTTCGCCGAGGTCATGGCCGGCATGAAGAAGATGACCGCCGAAATGCAGCGCGAGTTGGAATCGACCCGCGCCGAGCTGCGCCGCGGCATCTTCGACCTGCCGCAGGAAACCGCCGAGAGCGCCGCGCAGATGCGCCGCGTGATCGTCGAACAGATCGAGGCGCTGGCCGAGCTCAACCGCATCGTCGCCCGCCACGGGCGCAGCCTCGACGCGGTCGAACCGACGTCGCGCCGTCCGGCGCGCGAGGAGGCGACGCTGTCGGTGGTCGGCGGCGGCCGCGCCGAGCCGACCCTGCGCAGCGAGCCGCCGCCGCGGAGCGAGCCCACGCGCAGCGAGCCGGTGCGCCCGGCGGCGGCGCCGCCGCCGCCACCTGCGCCGCGCGACGATATCGGCAGCGGCTTTGCCCCGCCGCCGCGGCGTGCAGAACCGCCGGCGCCCACGCCCGCGCCCACATCGAGCGCGACGCGTGGCTGGCTCACGGACCTGCTCAACCGCGCCTCGCGCGAAAGCGAGGAGCCGCCACCGCCGCCGCGCGAGCCGTTGCGGGAAATCCCGCGTGAACCCGCGCGCACGGCCGATGAGCGCTCGCCGCGCCACAGCATCGAGTCGCTCGATTCGCTGTCGGTCGACATCGCCCGCATGATCGATCACGAAGCCGCCGCCGATCTATGGGACCGCTACAAGCGCGGCGAACGCAATGTCTTCACCCGCCAACTCTATACCTTGCAGGGGCAGAAGGCGTTCGACGAGATCCGCCGCAAATATCGCGGCGATCGCGAGTTCAAGCAGACGGTGGACCGCTACATCGCCGAGTTCGAGCGGCTGCTCGAAGAAGTCTCGCGCGACGACCGCGGTCAGATGATGACGCGCACCTATCTGACCTCGGAGACCGGCAAGGTCTACACCATGCTAGCGCACGCGGCGGGACGCCTCGAATGAGATGAATCGTTTGCACGCGATGCAAGGGCCGGCTCCAAGCCGGCCCTTTGCCATTGTGGCGATGCCATCGTCGTTGCTGCACTGCGGTCGAAGCCGGGGCACAGTCTGTCGCGTGCCCTATGCTCAAAATTGGTGCAAGCGTGTGCCGCGCGTCGACATCATGAAACTTTCGGCGGCATAACAGCAAAAAAACAATAAATTTCAATTTGCCAGCGCCGCCAACGCCCGGATAATATCGATCGTCGTCGCCGCTGATGGGCAGCGGTGGGCGGCTAAACGCAACCAATACCAACAAGGATGATCGCCGAGGACATGAACGGCGAAGCGGGGGTGTTCAGACGATGATCGCGGACGTCAATCCCGCGATCCGACAACGATAAACCTACGGCTACTCTGGGAGGAAAAAGCCATGCATAGACGCTGTCTTTCGGCACGGTCGCTTGTTGCGTCCGGGCTTGCCGCTACGCTTTTCGCGGCGATCACCGCGGTCGGGCTATCCGCTTCGACTGCTCTCGCCGCCCCGAAAGACATCAGATGGGGAACGGGCCCGCAGGGATCGTCTGGCGGCCGCGCGCTTGTGGTCCTCGCCAACATTCTCAACAAAAATATGCCCGAATATCGCATCTCGGTGCTGCCGACGCCGGGCGCGGTCGGCACCGTCAAGGGCTTCGCCACCGGCGAGTACGACGGTTATTACGGTTCCGACGTCGCGCTGCGCGAGTTCAAGGCCAATGCCGGCCGCTTCAAGGGCTTCAAGGCGCACGTCAAGCGCGTGCCGGTGCAGTCGCTGTGGTGCTACACGCTCGACGTGGGCCTCGCGATCAAGGCGAGCGACATGGGCAAGATCAAGTCCTGGGCCGATCTCACCGGCAAGGACGTCTACACCGGCCCGCCCCCCTTCGACACCCGCAAGCATCTCGAGAACGCGATGCATGACGTCGGCGTCAAACACATCTACAAGCAGGTCGACATTCACACCGCCGGCTCGCAGCTCAACAACGGCTCGATCAAGGGCATGATCATCTACGCCGCAGGCGGCAAGACCCCGCCGGGCTGGCTGTCGCAGGCTTCGCTGGCAGTCGACTGGGCCGCGCTCAACCCGACCCCGAAGGAAGAGGCCGAGCTGAAGGCCAAGGGCTACGGCATCGAGCACGTCCCTGCCGCGAGCTTCGGCAAGCAGGACCATCACGTCAAGACGATCACCCTGCTGCCCTTCTATTGGGGCTTCGACGTCGGCCTCAATGTGCCGACCGACGAGATGTACAAGATGCTGAAGGTCATCGAGGCGCATGCCGACGACATGGCCAAGCAGGACTCGAGCTTCCGGCAGATTGCGGGCGGCCACTTCGCCGAATTCCAGCACAAAGCGCTGGAAACCACATGGAACCTGGTTCCCATCCACCCCGGCCTCGCCAAGTACCTCAAGGAAAAGGGCATGTGGGACAAGAAGTGGGATTCCAACATCGCCAAGTGACGGCCTGACCGCCGCCATTCAGCAAACGGAGGCGGGTGCGCATTGACGTGCCCGCCTCTCCGCGTTCCGCCATCGACGAGCTCGCCATGACCGACACCACGTCGCGACAGTCGCCGCAACCGCCGCTCGCGCTTGACGTCATCTATTACTGCGCCGCGATCGTTTTCAGCGTTTACATGTTCTATTACTACTGGACGAGCGACGGCGGGCCCGTGGTGCTCGCCATGACCATGGTGCCAATGACGTTCGTGCTGTTCACGATGCAGCAGCTACGGATGAACGAGTTCTATCCAAAGCTGCCCATGGCCGTGAACTACGTCATTGCCCTCGGCTATTGCCTGTTCGCGCTGTACTGCGCCTATTACATGAACACGAACTACATCGCACTGGGCGAAGAGCGCTCCGGCATGTACGACATGCAGGACATCATCATGGGCGGCGGCATGGCGCTGCTCATCATCGAATATGCGCGCAAACGCCATTTCCCGCTGTTCATCCTCAACGTCATCATCATCCTCTACGCGGTCTACGGCTATGTCGTGCCGGGCATGTTCTATCATGCGGGCCTGTCCTGGCACCGCGTCATCTCCGCCTCCAGCGTCGAGATGGCAACCGGCATTTTCGCGCGCCTGCCGCAGCTCGCCCTCACCCTGATCGGCTCGTTCCTGCTAGTGCTGAGCGTGCTGCGCGGCTTCGGCTGCATCGACTCGCTGCTGCGCGCGACCAAGCGCGTCGCCATCCGCTCGCATCATGCCATCCCCCAGTCGGCGGTGATCGGCTCGATGATGATCGGCACGGTGAGCGGCTCGGGCGCCGCCAATTCGATCACCGTCGGCTCCGCGACGATTCCCGCCATGATCAGCGCCGGCCTGCCGCCGGCGACGGCGGCGGCGATCGAGAACGCCTCCTCCATGGGCGGGCAATTGATGCCGCCGGTCATGGGCATCGCCGCCTTTCTCATGGCCGAGTTTCTCGGCGTTGACTATTTCGACGTGGTGGCGCGCGGCTGGGTGCCGGCGTTCATCTATTACATCACCGTCGCCACCTCGGTTTATCTCCTGGCGGTCCACTACCGCACCCGCATGGTGGTCGACCGAAAGGCGCAGCCGCTCTCCTGGCGCGACATCATTAACCTCGGCGCCTTCGTGGTCACTGTCGGCGGACTGGTGACGCTGATGGCGGCGGAAGGCCTCGCGCCGCAGTTCGCCGCGCTCGACATCTTCTGCGTCGTCGGGTCCGCCATGCTGCTGGTGCATCTGGTGCCATTGCTGCGGCCGGGCCAGTGGTCGTTGCGCAAATTCGTCGTCCCGCTCCAGCGCTTCCTCGATTCCTACCTGGACATGATCACCGACCTGACGCTGCTGCTGGCGACACTGTCGATCATGGCCGGCACACTGGTGATCACCGGCGTTCCCACCAAGCTCGGCTTCCTGCTGGTGGAAGCGGCCGGCATCAACCTCGCCGCCATGGTGGCGATGGGCTTCCTGTTCGGTGTCGTGCTCGGCACCGGCCTGCCGCCGGCGCCGGTCTACATCCTGGTCGCCATCGTGATCGCGCCGCCCTTCATTCAGGCCGGCGTCAATCCGTGGGTGGTGCACTTCTTCGCCTTCTTCGTGGCGGTGTTCGGTGAGTTGACGCCGCCGACATCGATCACCGCGGCGATCACATCCAAGATCGCCGGCGCCTCGTTCTACGTGACACTGTGGCGTTCGGTGCAGATCTGCGTCTGCCTGTTCACGCTGATGGTCGGCATCTTCGTCCACCCCGAGCTGGTGGAACAGCCCGGCTTCAGTCAGTTGCCCGCCTTCTATCTGATCTGCGTCTCCACGCTCGGCATCACCTTCAGCCTGCAAGGCGTCTACTTCGACAGCATCTTGCCCGACCGCAGCCTGCGCATCGTGCTGGCCGCCTTCTCGCTGGTGGCGCTGCTCAGCCCCAACGAATATCTCGGCACGCTTGCCACCGTCCCCGTGCTGGGGGCGATCGCCTACTGGCTGCTGGTGCGCCGGCGCAAGCTCGAGGAGGGCGTCAACGAAGTGGTGGAGATCGACTCGCTGGCGCCGGCCGGCGGCGCCCCGCTCGGCAACATGAACTGACACGCGTTTCGGGCGATCGGCTCTTTCTTGTTGGAGGTGATTCGCTTGTTGAGTTCGGTGTCGTCAGCGGGCCGACGCCCGTAAGCGCGTTGACGCGCATCTTCGGCGCCCAAGTGCCGGGCCGATGATCCATCCGTTATGGAAAAGTGATGGGTTGCCGGGTCAAGCCCGGCAACGACCGAACCATCGCTCGCCCGGATTTTGTACTACTTGGCCGAAGACCCGCCGAAGATCAGGCGGCTCGGATTGTTCTCGATCGTCTGCAGCATATGACGCGCGCTGGCGCCAACCGCCTCCATCTGCTTCGTGCCCGAGCGGGTGAAGCGATTGATGCCGTCGCTGATGTCTGCCGTTCGCTTGTCGAGATGCTCGGCCAGGATGCGGATCGACTTCGCCGCTTTGTTGATCTCGCCGCTCTTGCCGTCGGCGCCACCGGTCAGGTTCTGCATGCCCTCGGTGATCTTGTCGAGGCGCTCGGAATTGCGCGCCAGCGCCGAGGAGAACTTCTCCAGATTGCCGAGCGTGTTGTCGAGTTGGTGGGAATTGTTGGTGAGCATCTTGGTGAACTTGTCGATATTGATCGCAGCGCTATGGAAGGCCGTCTCGTTCGCGGAGACGAAATCGTCGAGCCGGCGCAACGCATCGCGCGCGGCTTCGGTGATATCCTGCGTCGCGCCCGGCGGCGCCGTCAGCACCGGCGGATTGTCCTTGCTGCCGACGAGCGCCGGCTTGTCCGGGCTGCCGCCGCGCAGCGACAGCGCGGCGATACCGGTCAGGCCCTGGTATTCCAGGCTGACCGCAGTGTCGGGACGCACGGCAACGGACTTGTCGATGGCCACTGTGGCGACGACCTGCTTCGGCTTCTTCGGATTGAGCGCCAGATGGGTGACTTGGCCGACGCGGATGCCGTTGAACAGCACGGCGCCGCCGGTGCTCAGGCCCGACACCGCGCCCTCGAACACGACGCGATAGGTGGCGCGCTCGCCGGGGCCGCCGATGCTTTGGAACCAGTAGATGAAGCCGAACGCCGCCGCCACGACCGCGAGGGTGAACGCCCCGATCAGCACGTAATTGGCCCTGGTCTCCATTCATTCAGCTCCGGGAATCAAGCGCCTGCGGCGGCTTCCGCCACATGTCCCACGCGCGAGCGCTTGCCGTGGAAATAGGCGTGCAGCCAGGGATGCTCCGAGGCAAGCATGGTCTCCATGGTGCCGGCGGCGATCACCTTGTGGTCGGCCAGCACCGCGATCCGGTCGCACACCGTATGCAAGCTGTCGAGATCGTGTGTGACCATGAACACGGTAAGTCCCAATGTGCGCTGCAATGTGGCAATCAACGTGTCGAAGTCGCCCGCCCCGATGGGGTCGAGGCCGGAGGTCGGTTCGTCCAGAAACACGATATCCGGATCCAGCGCCAACGCACGCGCCAGCGCCACTCGCTTGGTCATGCCGCCGGAGAGCTCGGAAGGGAACTTCTCCAGCACGCTCGAATCGAGCCCGACCATGTCCAGCTTGGCAATCGCCAGCTCGTCGAGCAACCGCTGCGACACTTTTAGGTATTCGCGGATCGGGAATTGCAGGTTCTCGCGTACCGTCAGCGAGGAAAACAGCGCGCCCTGCTGGAACAGCACGCCCCAGCGGCGCTCGACCGCTTGCCGCTCGGCGTCGCTCGCCGCGCCCATGTCGACGCCGAGCACCTTGATGGTGCCGGCGCGGCGCGGCAAGAGGCCGATGATGGTGCGCATCAGCACCGACTTGCCGGCGCCGGAGCCGCCGACGAAGCCGAGGATCTCGCCGCGATAGACGTCGAGGTCGACGCGGTCGAGCACGACGTTGTCGCCGAAGCCGACCACCAAGTCGCGCACCGCAATGACCACCTCCTGCTGTCCATTACCCGCCATGGCTCACATCCCGATCGCGGCGAAGAAGATGGCGAACAAGCCGTCGAGCACGATCACCAGAAAGATCGACTCGACGACCGAGGCTGTGGTCTGCAAGCCGAGCGATTCAGCGCTCCCCCTGACGTTCATGCCTTCCACGCAGGCGACCACGCCGATCACGAGCGCCATGAACGGCGCCTTGATCATGCCGACCTCGAAGGTCTGCAGCGAGATCGCCTCCTTCAGCCGCTGCAAGAAGATGTCGGGCGAAATGCCGCCGTAGAGCCAGGCCACCAGCCCGCCGCCATAGAGCGCGGCGAGCGAGCCGAGGAAAGTGAGGATCGGCACGCCGATGATGAGCGCGATGATGCGCGGCAGGATCAGCACCTCGATGGGGTCGAAGCCCATGGTACGCAGCGCGTCGATCTCCTCGCGCATCTTCATGGCGCCGAGTTCGGCAGTGTAGGCGCTGCCGGAGCGGCCGGCCACCATGATGCAGACGATGAGAACGCCGAGCTCGCGCAGCACCAGGATGCCGATCATGTCGACGACATAGATGTCGGCGCCGAACTTGCGGAAATGGAAGATGCCCTGCTGCGCGATGATGCAGCCGACGAGGAAGGTGATCAACAGGATGATCGGCACGCCGCGCCAGGCAACGTTGTCGAGCTGGTGCACCATCGAGGTGAGGCGGAAGCGCGGCGGCTTGGCGACGACGCGCAGAAGCGCCACCGCGACCGCCCCCAACATGTTGAGGAAGGCGCCGAAATTTGTCCCCACCGCGACGATGTTCTGCCCGAGTACGGCCAGCGCATGCAGCGGTCCGCCGCCTTTGCGCGATCCCGGCGCCTCTTCCGGATTGACTGCCTGCAGCTCGTCGATCAGCCCGCGATAGTCCTCCTTCAGCCCGCTTACCCTTGCGTCGGCGCCTCGCGCGGCGAAGCTGCGCCGCAGCCGCTCCAACAGCCAGGCGCCGAAGGTGTCGAGCCGCTCGACGCCACCCATGTCGATCTCGACATGCTTGGCGGCGGGAAAGCGCCGGGCCGCGGTGTTGATCTCGGCTTCCAGCGGGCGCGCGTTCGGCGCGATCCAAGCGCCGCTGCCGGTGAGTTTGAGCCGGTCGCCGTCTGCGCTGCCTTCGAGCAGGGTCGTCTTATCGTTCACGGATGGCGTGCCTCGATTGCCGGACACTCCCGGCGGGAGGACTCTAAGTCATACTTGACCATGGCCCACGAACCTGTCGAGGGTGGCCCGGTAGCATAGTCCGATGGATATCAACAGGCCCCTCTCTCTCTCGCTTGCGGTCGAGCGCTGGCCCATCGCCGGCGCCTTTACCATCAGCCGCGGCGCCAAGACCGAGGCGGTGGTGGTGGTCGCCACGCTCGATGACGGCGGCGCGCGCGGCCGCGGCGAATGCGTGCCCTATGCTCGCTATGGCGAAAGTGTCGAGAGTGTGGTGGCGCAGATCGAATCGCAGCGCGACGCGCTCGCCGCCGGGCTCACGCGCGAGGCGCTGCAACAGGCGCTGCCGGCGGGTGCCGCGCGCAACGCGCTCGACTGCGCCTTCTGGGATCTCGAGGCCAAGCGCAGCGGGCGCCCGGTGCATGCGCTGGCCGGGCTGCCGGCGCCGCAGCCGCTGACCACCGCCTTCACGCTGTCGCTCGACACGCCCGAGGCCATGGGCCGCGCGGCGGCCCACGCATCACGCCGCGCCCTGCTCAAGATCAAGCTCGGCGCTCCCGGCGATCCCGAGCGCATCGCCGCCGTGCGCGCGGCGGCGCCGGAATCAGGCCTCATCGTCGACGCCAATGAAGGCTGGGATGCGGGCAGCCTGATCCCCAATCTCGAAGCCTGTGGCCGCGCCCATGTCGCCCTGGTGGAACAGCCGCTGCCGGCCGCGGACGACGGCGCGCTCGCCGTGGTCCAGCGCCGCGTTCCGGTCTGCGCCGACGAAAGCGCGCACGACCGCCAGTCGCTGAAGACGCTGTCGGACCGGTATGATGCGGTGAACATCAAGCTCGACAAGACCGGCGGCCTGACCGAGGCGCTGGCGATGCTGCGCGAGGCCGAGCGCCTCGGCCTTGCCGTCATGGCCGGCTGCATGGTGGCGACCTCGCTCGCCATGGCGCCGGCGCTGCTCCTGGCGCAGCGCGCGCGTTATGTCGATCTCGACGGGCCGCTGCTGCTGTCCGCAGACCGTCCCGGCGGATTGAAATACCGGTCGAGCCTCGTCTATCCCCCAGACCCAGCGCTTTGGGGATGACGGATCGCGTGAAGATCTGCTCGCTCCGCGACCCTGGTCGGCTCGCCAAGGCCGCCGCCGCCGGCCCCCGTGGCCGATAAATCACGCTCGCGACTTTGCATGCGAGGGTTGCCCTCCGTTGATTTTCGTCAAAGCAGAATGGGACAAATCTGCTCAATCTATCGCTATGAGCCGACGTCCGATCCTTGCCCCCGGCCCCGCCATGGTGGCGTTGGATATTGCCCAGCGCATGCGCGCGCATGCGCGGCTGTGCCATCAGATCGCCGTCGATAGCTGGGACGCGCGCGTGGCCGACGAGTTCGCCCAGCTCGCCAGCGAGTTCATGGAAGTGGCGGCGCAGATCGAGGACGAGTGCACGATCCAGGGGCCCCGCAGCCAGCAGTTGCATTGAGTGGCGCCCGGGGCTGGGACTAGGAAAATCGGCCTAACGTGGCAGGGAACAACAGGCCGCGCCCCATTGTCGCGCCCGGAACCTGTGTTTGTTCACGCATTGTCTTCGTCGATGAGTTAACCAAATCTTTCCGCCTCCCTCGCCTTGGCCTACACTTGCCGGCAAGATCGCCATTGAGGGGCCGTCAACACAGGGGGACGGGGCACAATGCGTGCGAGGGGATTGGCGCTAGCCGCAGCATTGCTGGCATTTTCGCTGACGCCAGCGTCCGCAACCATGCGCATTTCCGGCGATCGCGGCGGCCAAATCGGCCGTTACCTGCAGACCTTCGCCCAGCTGCGCTCCTCCGGCGAACGCGTCATCATCGACGGAAATTGCCTGTCCGCCTGCACCCTGGTGCTTGGCATGATCCCGCGCAGCCACATCTGCGCCACCCCCCGCGCGCGCCTCGGCTTCCATGCCGCCTGGATGCCCGACGCCGCCGGCCGCCCCGTGACCAGCACGCTTGGCACCCGCGCGCTGTGGAACGTCTATCCGAGCTCGATCCGCCACTGGATTTCGCGCCACGGCGGGCTGTCGCGCCACATGATCTTCCTGCAGGGCCGCGAGCTTTACGCCTATGTGCCGAGCTGCCAGGCTACCGAGCAACAGCAAGTCCGACATCGCCCGGCCCGCTCACGGCACCACCGCTACGCCACGCGCCACACGCGCTACTATTCCGCAAGCGCCGCCAACGATCGCCGTTAGCGCCATCGCGCCATAGGCGGCGCTGCCGAAGGCGCCATAGAGCCAACCCGACAGACCGGTCGTCGCCGCCATCGTCGCGCCCTGTACGACGGCGTAGTAGCCGAGCGCGCTTGCCGCCTGTGCCGGCGGGGCGTAGCGCGCGATGAAGGTGAGCACGCCGAGATGGGTGGCACCGAACGAAGCCGCGTGCAGCAACTGCAGGAACGGCAGCGCCGCGATCGGCGGATCGAAGGCCATCGCCGCCCAGCGTAGCGCGCCGCCGCCGGCGCCGACGAGCAGCAAGCCGATCGGCGTGAGAAAACGCGGCAGCCGGCTTTGCAGCGCGAACAGCACGATCTCTGCGATGACGCCGATCGCCCACAACGCCGCGATGGTGCTGCCGTCGAGACCCTGCTGGCGCCAGGCCAGCGCCGAGAAGCTGTAATAGACCGCGTGGCTCGCCTGGATCAGGCTGCCGCCGATGATGATGGCGAGGAACACCGGATCGCGCAGAAGCGCCTTGCGCAGCGGCGCCGCGGAGTCGGCGGCCGGCGGCGGCGTCACCAGCGGTTCGAGCGGCAGCGTCGCCAGCGCCACGAACGCCGTCCCCGCCACGATGAGCCAGATCAGATAACGCGGCGGCATGATGTCGGCGGCAAAGCCGGCGGCGAAGGTACCGACGATGAAGGCAGCCGAGCCCCACAGCCGCACCGGCCCATAGGCGCGGCCGCGCTGGCCGAGCCCCTTGAGCGCATAGGTATCAGTCAGCGGCATCACCGGCGTGGCGCAGAGCGAGGCGAGCGCGAAGGCGGCGAGGATCGCCGCCGCCCCGTCGGCAAAGGCGAGCAGCAGATAGCCGACGACGCTCGCCGCCGCGGTGACGATCAACGCGGGGCGCAGCGCGTCGCGCCGGTCGGCCTCACGCGCGGTGAGCGGGATCGCCAGCATGCGCACCACCATGGGCACCGCCAGCACCAGGCCGATGGTCGCGGCATCGAGGCCCTTGGCCTTCAGCCACACCGGAAAAAACGGTAATTGCACGCCGCTCAGCGCGAAGGTCGCCACATAAAGCAGCGCCAGTCGGGTGGCAAAGCCTGGGCGGAGCGGTGGAAAAGCCGGCATCTCGCTATCTGGCCGAATCGGGCGGGCTGATTGATAAACTGCTGGGACGGGATTGCCCATGGTGAACGACGCGACCAGTGCGCCGGACGACGGCAGCGACCGCGATTACGCGATGCTGCTGGCGACGCTGTCTTCGAGCGAGCGCGGGCGCGCCTTCCTCGCCGAATATGCCCGCCGCAACCGCCTGGCGGAAACCGAAATGCTCCTGACCGCCATCGCGCGGCTGGAGGCGATGATCGCGGCGCAGCAGGCGTCGCTCGCGCGTCCGGCGCCGGAGGAACCAGCGCCGACGCCACCCGCGCCCGCGGAAGGACCCGCGACCGCCGGCATGGCGCAAACCACCTCGTGGGTGGAAGCGGCACCCGCGTGGGCGGACACGTCACCCGAAGAGGCGCCGGCCACCGCCGGCGAGCAGCCGGCAGCGCTAGCGTCCACCGACGATCCGTTCGCGCAGCTCATGGCGCTGAGCGAGGACGAGCGCCTGGCGCTGTTCACGTGAGGCCCACGGCCGTTCGTCCCCGCGAAAGCGGGGACCCAGACATTTCAAAAAGCTGGATTCCCGTTTGCGCGGGAATGAACGGAGAATGCGTCAAACTCGAACGCTACGCGCCGCGCACCAGCCTGGCGAACAGTTCGGCATCGACATTGCCGCCCGACAAAATGCCGACGACCAGCTTGCCTCGCACCTGCGGCCTGCCGGCGAGCAACGCGGCCAATCCAATGGCGCCGCCCGGCTCCACAACCAGCTTCAGCTCCTCGAAGGCATAGCGCACGGCGCGCGCGACTTCTTCGTCGCTCGCCGTCAGCCCCTGCCCGATCAGCTCGCGCGTGATCGGAAATGTCAGCTCGCCCGGACTGTTGCTCATCAGCGCGTCGCAGATGCTGCCGCTCAGGCGCGGATTGGTCTCGCGCCGCCCGCTCTGGAACGAACGCAGCGTGTCGTCGAAGCCTTCCGGCTCGACCGTGTAGAATTGCGCCGCCGGCACCCGCGCCTTGATGCCGAGCGAGACACCGGCCGCAAGCCCGCCGCCGGAGGCGCCGATCACTACGATCTCCGGTGCAAGACTGAGCGCCGCCAGGTCCTCGACGATCTCGGCGCCGATGGTGCCCTGCCCGGCAATGATCAGCGGATCGTCGTAGGGCGGTACCAGGGTGGCGCCGCGCTCGGCCACGATGCGTGCGGCGATCGCCACGCGGTCTTGCGTGTTGCGGTCATAGCTGACGACCTCGGCACCGAGCGCCTCAGTGCGCGCGCGCTTGGCGCGCGGCGCATCCGACGGCATCACGATGGTAGCGGGAAAACCGAGCAGTTTCGCCGCCGCCGCCACGCCCTGTGCGTGGTTGCCGCTCGAATAGGCGACCACGCCGGCGGCGCGCTTCTCCGCCGGGATCTGTGAGATCTTGTTGTAGGCGCCACGAAACTTGAACGAGCCGGTGCGCTGCAGCGTCTCTAGTTTGAGGAACACGCGCGCACCAAGACGCTCATCGAGCACCGGCGCATTGATCAGCGGCGTGCGCACCGCGACGCCGGCCAGGCGCTGGCGCGCCGCCGCGATATCGGCGGCGGTCGGCAGCTTGCGGGTCTCGATGGCGCCCATGCACGCAAAGCTAGCGCTATGGTCCTCGGCTGTCATCATCCGCGAAAGCGGATGATCCAGTCATCCCTGTGTTTCCAGCGGACGAGACAGGCTGCGGCGTACTGGATTCCCGCTTTCGCGGGAATGACTGCCGAATTTAATGCGCATTGCGCAGGCGCGCCTTGCGCATCCAGCGCACCAGGCGCGGTGGCCGCGGCGCCTTTTGCGCTGTGGTCACCTGGTCGAGGAAGATCGCCGCGCTCGCCTCCCAGGTCATACCCAACGCGAAGTCGCGGCAGGCCTCGCGCGAGAGCGTGAGCGCTGCGAGGCAGGCGTTGCGCAGATCGTCATCGAGCGCGCCGACCGGCGCCGCGCCGATCACGTCGCGCGGCGCCGCGGCCGGAAATGCCGCCACCGGAACGCCGCTCGCCAAGGCCTCGAGCAGCACCAGGCCGAACGTGTCGGTGCGGCTCGGAAAGACGAACACATCGGCCGCCGCATAGACCTCGGCCAGGGCCTCGCCCTGGCGCGCGCCGAGAAACACCGCATCCGGATATTGCCGCTCGAGCTGCGCGCGCGCCGGCCCGTCGCCAACCACCAGCTTGCTGCCGGGCAGGTCGAGCGACAGGAACGCGTCCAGGTTCTTCTCCACCGCCACCCGCCCGACGGTAAGGAAGATCGGCCGCGGCAGATCGAGCCTTGCCTCGGGGCGCGGGCGGAACAGCGTCGCATCGACGCCGCGCGGCCACAGCCGCACCTCGTGGAACCCGCGCGCCGTCAATTCGGCGACGAGCGTCGGCGTCGCCGCCAGCACCGCGGCGCCCGGCGCATGAAAACGGCGCAGCCAATACCAGGTGAAATCGCAAGACCAGCCGCCGGCGAACGGCATGCGCTCGGCGACATAATCGGGAAAGCGGGTGTGGAAGCTGGTGGTGAACGGCAGGCCGCGCTTGATGCAGAGTCGGCGCAGCGCATGGCCGAGCGGGCCTTCGGTGGCGATGTGGATCGCCTGTGGCTTCACCGCATCGAGCCGGCGCGCCACCGCGCCGGGCGGCGGCAGCGCCAGGCGCACCTCCGGATAGCTCGGCATCGGCACCGTGCAGAAGGCCTCGGGCGAGAGGAACTCGAACTCGACGCCGAGCCCGCGCGCCTCGCGCGCCACATGGCTCAAAGTGCGCACGACGCCGTTGACTTGCGGATACCAGGCGTCGGTCGCGACCAGGATTTTCATGAAATATTCCGTTCGTTCCCGCGCAAGTGGGAACCCAGGGGCCGCACGCTCCGATGCTGTGTCGCTCTAGGTCCCCGCTTGCGCGGGGTCGTACGGAGCAAGGGAGTCACTGCACGGAGCTTCCCGCTCATGCCGCCTGCGGCTGCGCCAGCGCGGCGGCCGGCGTCGCGTCGCGCATGGTGTCGGTCCAGGTGATGATCTCGAAGCGGCCATCCGGCCGCTCGCCGACCGCCGTGCAGCTTTCCACCCAGTCGCCGCAATTGATGTAGCGAAGGCCGTAGTCGTCGTGCATGGCGGCGGTGTGGATGTGACCGCAGATAACGCCATCGGCCTTGTGCCGGGCCGCTTCCGTCGACAGTGCCTGCTCGAAGGCGCCGATATAGTTGACCGCGTTCTTCACCTTCAGCTTCGCCCATTTCGACAGCGACCAATAGGGCGCGCCGATCAGCCGGCGTGCCACGTTGAACAGCCGGTTGACGGTGATGGCGAAGTCGTAGGCCTTGTCGCCGAGCAGCGCGAGCCAGCGCGCCTGCGTCACCACCAGGTCGAAGATGTCGCCATGCACGACGAGATAGCGCCGCCCGTCGGCGCCCTCATGGATGGCATTTTCCATCACCTCGATGCCGCCGAAATGCGTGCCGTAATAGCCGCGCAGGAATTCGTCGTGATTGCCGGGGGTGTAGACCAGCCGCGCGCCCTTGCGTGCCTTGCGCAACAGCTTCTGCACCACGTCGTTGTGCGTCTGCGGCCAATACCAGGAGGAGCGCAGCGCCCAGCCGTCGACGATGTCGCCGATGAGATAGATGGTGTCGGCGTCGTGGTGGCGGAGAAAGTCGAGCAGTTTCTCGGCCTGGCAGCCGCGCGTGCCCAGATGCACGTCGGAAATGAAAAGCGCGCGATAGCGCTTCGTGGCGGCGTCCGTCACGATGCGGGGATCGTCAAGAGGTGTTTCATGTGTTGGAGCACTTATCATGCTGCTATTGCAGTTTTATGACAGTGTTATTGACCTATTGGTAAGTACTTCACCTGCTTTCGATTTTACCGCCGGCGCGGGGCTCAGGCGGCGACGTCCTGGGTGAGAGCGCGGCGGAAGCGCACCAGCGTGTAGACGCCAAAGGGCTTCACCCTGCGCCGCTCGATCAGCTCGGCGCCGCCGTGGCTCTGCGCCCAGGCGGCGAGCCGCTGGAAGGGAAACTCGGGGCGCAGGCCGAGCCGGCGCGCCTTCTGCGCCAGCAGCCGCTCGACCGCCGCGGCAAAACCGCGCTCGGAATAAAGATGATTGACCAGGATGATCTGCCCGCCCGGCTTCACCACCCGCGCGCATTCCGACAACACGCGCTCGGGATCAGCGACCAGTGTGATGACGAACTGGCCCACCACGCAGTCGAAGCTCGCGTCGGCAAAGCGCAGGTCGTGCGCGTCCATCACCGTCAAGCCCTTAACCTGCGGATAGCGGCCGCTCGCCGCGCGCAGGCGCGCCCGCGCGATCATCGGCTCGGAAATGTCGATGCCGGTGATCTCGGTGGTGTCGTCGTAGTCGTCGAAGGAAAGCCCGGTGCCGACGCCGATCTCCAGGATGCGCCCGCCGACATCGCGCGCGGCTCGGGCGGCGGCCCGCCGGCCGTTGAGGAAGACCGGCCCGCACAGCACGTCGTAGACCGGCGCCCAGCGGGCATAGGCCTTTTCCATCACATCGCGTTCGGGATCGCGCAGCATGACCGCCCCTCGAATCATTGGCTCCGGCTGGCGTTCGACGTAGCAATGCTGTGCGACAGTCTGGCGACACAACTGCGGCTGTCAGGACCAACACCACGCTGTCATGCTCCGCGAAAGCGGGGCATCCAGTAATCACGCATGTCGCAGTGGGTACTGGATCGCCCGCTTCCGCGGGCGATGACAGCTAAAAAAGGTGGCCAGGACCCTGCCCTTGACGCCCGCGTCCATGGCCCTATCACTCGGGCAACATTTCGCCACGCCCAAGGAGTCCCCATGGATCTCGGTATCGCCGGCCGCAAGGCCATCGTCTGCGCCTCCAGCCGCGGCTTGGGCAAGGCCTGCGCCCGCGCGCTCGCCGAGGCCGGCTGCGAAGTGGTCATGAACGGCCGCGACGACAAGCGCCTGCAGGAGGCCGCCGCAGAGATCGCCAAGGCGACCGGCGCAAAGATCACACCCGTCGCCGCCGACGTCGCCGATCCGGCCGGGCAGAAAGCGCTGCTTGCCGCCTGCCCCAGCCCCGACATCCTGATCAACAACAATGCGGGCCCGCCGCTGCGCAATTTCCGCGAGCTGACGCGCCAGCAGATGATCGATGGCGTCATCGCCAATATGATCGTGGCCATCGAGCTCATTCAGAAGGTGATCGACCCGATGGCCGAGCGCGGCTTCGGCCGCATCGTCAACGTCACCTCCGGCTCGGTGAAGATGCCGCTCGCCGGCCTCGACCTCTCCTCCGGCGCCCGCGCCGGGCTGACCGCCTTCCTCGCCGGCGTCTCGCGCACGGTCGCCGACAAGAACGTCACCATCAACAACCTGCTGCCCGGCACCTTCGAGACCGACCGCTTGCAGGGCGTGCTCAACAACACCGCCAAGCAACGCGGCATCAGTGTGGACGACGCCGCCAAGGCGCGGCTTGCCACCATTCCGGCGGGACGCTTCGGCAAGCCGGTCGAGTTCGGCAACGCCTGCGCTTTCCTGTGCTCGGCGCAGGCCGGCTACATCACCGGGCAGAACCTGCTGATCGACGGCGGCGTGTTCAACGGCGCGTTCTGATCGCGCGGGGCCGGCGCGCCACGCGCGGCGCGCGCAAACCCGACTCTATCCTCCAAGCGTTGCCCGCGGCGCTGTTACGCTCAGGATGGCGTCGACCAAATCATGCCCGGAAAACGGCTTGCTGAGAAAAGCGGCGCAGCCGGAATCGAGTGCCTCGCGCCGCACCGCCGTGGTGTCGAGCGCCGTCATGAAGATCACCGGAATGCGCGAGCCGCGCGCCGCCAGCGCGCGGCGGGTCTCGATGCCCGACATGCCGTCAAGATGAATGTCGAGGACGATGCAACGGGCATCGCCGAGGTCGCTGCTTTGCAGCAGCTCTTCACCGGAATGAAAGGTCCTGGTGACGAACCCGCGCGCATCGAGCAGCCGTTTGAGCCCCTTGAGCGTGCTCGGCTCGTCGTCGACGACGGCAACCAATTGTCCGCTTGGCGACAATGTCCCCACCGGTGGTGCATTTCAACTGTTTCAGTCATTACCACCAACGCGGCAACCGTCAATATTGGCCTTTGGTGCAGTACGATTGGCGACGGTCGACACACGAAACAAATCAAGTATCGGCGGCCTCGGAAAGCACGCCGAGGTGCTCGGCCACCGAGACGAGTTCCGCCAGCGATCTGACCTCGAATTTCTGCATGATACTGTGGCGGTGCGCCTTGACCGTGCGCTCCGACGTGCCGAGTTCATGGCCAATCTGCTTGTTGAGCCTGCCGCGCACCACCAGCCCGAACACCTCGCGCTCGCGCGGCGTCAGCGCGTTCAAGCGCGCGCGATAGGCGCCCAGGCGGGCGTTTTCCTCATGTCGGGCGTCGTAGCGCTGCAGCGCGCGCTCGACCGCCTCCAGCAGCACCTTGCGCGGCGCGGGCTTGGCCAGGAAATCCTCGGCCCCCGCCTTGATCGCCTTGACGCTGGTCGGGAAATCGCCGTGGCCGGTAAGGAAGATGATCGGCAATTCGAAGTTCATCTTGGCGAGCACGTCCTGCAGCTGCGGCCCGCTCAGGCCCGGCATCTGCACGTCGAGCAGGATACAGCCGCGCTCCATGTCGGGCAGATCCTGTAGCAGATGGTCGGCCGAATCATGCAGGACGACCCGGTATCCGGCGGTGCGCAGTACGCGCCCTACTGAGGTTTGGATCGACGGATCGTCGTCGACGACGTGGATGACGGCAGCGGCCTCGTTCATCGTCGGCTCCTTCATCGCTAGGCCGCCTGAGGCTGCGCCAGGTTCAAGGTAAAGCGGAAAATCGCGCCGCCGCCGGTCGCATTCGAGGCCCAGATGTTGCCGCCATAGGTGCGAACGATCGTCTTGGCGATCGACAGGCCGAGGCCGGTGCCTTGCTCCTTGGTGGTGACGAAGGGCTCGAAGATGCTGGCCAACTTATCCTCGGGAATTCCCCTGCCCTTGTCGGCGATGGCGACGGTGACCTGACCGTCTTTTCGGCTCACCTGCAGCTTGAGCAGCCGCTTGTCCTCCGCAACGTCCTGCATGGCGTCGATCGCGTTCATCGCCAGATTCAGGATGACCTGTTGCACGTGAACGCTGTCGGCATGCACGCGGATGTCCGGCGGGACCGGCGCGACCTCGAGCCTGACGCCCTGTTTTGTCGCGTGCGAACGCACCAACCTGAGCGTATCGTTGATCACCTTGCTGAGATCGATATCTTCCGCGGCGAGCTCGTCCTGCTTGAGCAGCGCGCGCAGGTGCTTGATGATCTCCGCCGCTCGCTGATCGTCGTGGCGGACGTCGGCGAGAATGTCCTTGAGTTCGCCCCGGTCGAGCGGTTCCTTGTCCAGAAGAAATTCGGCGGTCTCCACGTTGTTGAGAATGGCGGCGAGCGGCTGGTTGAGCTCGTGCGCGATCGATGCGGACATGGCGCTGGCGGTCATCGCCCGGTCCATCTTGGTGACTTCCAGCAGATGTTGATGCAATTCGCGCTCGGCGTCGCGACGGCGCCGATGCTCAAACAGCAGCCAGCCGATGACCAGGCACTGCAGGGCGATGACGATCGCGGCCGCCAGGATCAGCCACCAATAGCGCTCCCAGGCGCTGGGCTCACGAAAGCGGATGTCGCTGTCTGCCGGAAGCGTGCGGGCGCTGATGCGCCACTTGTCCAGCTCCCGCGCATCGAATTCCGGCTTGCTGAAGTTCTTGACCGTCACAGGGATGCTGGCCGCGGCCTCGCCATGCAGGACGCGGGCGATGAGAGTCCCGGCCTCGCGTCCAAGGCTGCGGGTCGAGGGGACGAAGCCGCCGGTCGCACCTTTTCCGATCAGCGCGCTGGAATCGACGACGATCGGTCGGTTGGCGGCTTGTGCGACCGCCTTGAGCGCTTCACCCGGATTTTGCGTCTGTCCCGAATCGTCGCGGAAGATCGGCAGATAGACGATCGCGGCATTCGCCGGCAGCTTGGCCACCTGCTGCTTGACGGCGGCGAGCGGCAGATCGGTCAGATCCTTGACCGTCAAGCCGGCCGTGCTCGGCGCCAATTCCTGCCGGTAGTGACGACGGTAAGGCTGACGGTCGATGGAATCGCCCACCAGTGCGATTTCCTTCAGTCCCGGCACGACCACACGCGCGGCCTTCACCAGATCCTGAAATCGCCGGGGAGCAATGATACCGGTCGTATTCGCCGGGACGGGGTCGATCGGCAGCGCGCTGTCGAAACATTCGAACACGATCGGCACTTGCGGCCAGGCGTCGGCGCGCAGCCCCAGCGCGAAACGCAGCGCGCCGCTACCGATCGCCAAAATAACGTTGATCGGCCGGCCGTGATATTTCTTCTTGATGTAGGCGTGCAGCGTGCTGTTGTAATCCGTTTCATTGAAATACCCGAGGTTCAGGAACTCGGTGTAGATCGCGTAGCCTTGCCGCATCTCCTCATCGAGGGTCGCGTGGACCTGCTTGCGAATGCGGTGGCTGAACGGCGAATCCGGATCGGAATCGTCCAAAATCAATACCGTGGGCGGCGATGGCTGGGCCGTCGCCCTGGCGCAAAAGTGCGCGGCCGCTCCGACAGTCACGGCAAGCGCGAGCAGAAAGCGGACCATCAGCCCCATACCATCGTTCTGCGGCTGAAGCCCTCAGTTACGAATGCGATTCAGCCGCCAGCTCCACTTACCGGAATACCGGTTTTTATTTTCCATTCGACGATCGGGTTATATTCAGCTTTCGACATTGATCATGATCAAATTGCCGTCCGCCGCTCCACGCCTCCGCGCGGATCGGGGGTGGGGACGACTTTGCGTAAAATTCGATGAAAGCAGCCCCTGCGCAGCGCGGCACCGTCGCAAAAGCCACGGCACCACGCCACCTTCTCATCGCTTCGCGGAGAGGGACACGGCGGCGGTGGCGCCCCCAAAGGTCCTGTCGAGACTGCCCCAAAGGACAATAACTTTTCTCGTCGAGAGTGGCTAACGTGAGCACGCTCGTTATTCCCCCCAATCCCCCCAGCTAACGAGCATGCCCCGGCTTCAGCGCTGCAAAGCCAAGCCGGGGCTTTTCTTTCCGACCATGGCAAAGCGGGCCTCAACGCAACCTGCACCAACGGGCAGATCGGACTGCCCGTTGGGACAATTCCATTTTTGCCTTCGCAAATTATCGTCGGCCAGTGGTTCCGCCATGTCGGGCGGGTGACCCAATGCAGAGATGACGATGACAATGGCGTGGCTGGAAAGGTTGGAAGAAATTTTACCGGAGCGCATCGGCCGCGCGGTGGAAGACGGCGAGAAGGCGGTCGACGGCTTCAGGCTGCATAAGCGCCTGTCGCATTGGCGCCCGATTTCGACGGCGCCCTGCAATCAAGAGTTGGAGCTACGCATTCTCCTGGACGGGCAGATCTCGACGCTCGAGTTTCCCTGCCTTCATTCCAATGCCGACGCGTGGATCAATGTGGACCTCGGCTCGGAAATCAAGATCGAGCCCATCGAGTGGCGTATCTGGCAGCACGACAAGTCGCCCGAGCCACACCATTGCAAGATCAAACCGAGCGACCGTTCGGCCCTCTTCCGCTTCGATCCACCGCGACGCGTGCAGCGTTCGTCCGGCGAAGACCGATACCCACGACCGGCGCACGGGCATGCGCGTCGGCCCGGTGAGCGGTCGCAATCACTTTTCTGAAGGGCGTCAATAGGCAATCCGCGACGCGAGAATCTGCAACAGGAGCTGTCCGATGCTGCACCAATTGTCTGCCAACACGATCAGCAAGAGTCCGCCTCCCGCGCGTGACCAGGACGCGCAGGCCTTTCTTGCGGCGATCCAGAGAATTGGCATTCCCTTGGAATTTCACAAAGGGGCCGAGATCTATGGCGAGCACGAGCCGGCCGAATATCTCTACAAGCTGACCAGCGGCAGCGTGCGCACCTACAAGCTGCTCGACGACGGCCGCCGCCAGATCGGCGCGTTCTATCTGCCCGGGGACATCTTCGGCCTGGAGACAGACGATACGCACGGCTTCTTCGCCGAAGCGATCGTCGACAGCAAAGTCGTGGCCATCAAGCGCAGCGAGCTCATCTCGCTCGCCGCCCGCGAGCCCCGGGTGGCCCGCCACCTCTGGACCTTGACCGCGGCCGAGTTGCAGCGCGTACAGGAGCACATCATCGTCTTCGTCATGACCGCGCGGGAGCGCGTCGCCGGCTTCCTGCTCGAAATGGCGCAACGCTCGGCCGCCGCGTTGGACATCGATCTGCCGATGCCGCGACAGGACATCGCCGATTATCTCGGCCTCACGGTCGAAACCGTGTCACGCACACTGACAAACCTGGAAAACGCCACCGCCATCACCCGGCCCAACGCCCACCGCGTGGTCCTGCGCGACAGCAACGCGCTGCGGCGCTTCAACGCCTGAGGCCGCGGCGTAGCGCCATCTTCGGCGCGGACGGGCGCACAAATGCCGAAGGCCGGCGTCACCGCCGGCCTTCGTTTCACATCGATGATGCGCGATCAGTGCTTGGCCGGGCCCGGGAACGGGAACGGATGCTCGCCCCATTTGAAGCGGATGCCCACCGAGAAGATGTTGATGTGCGACTGCGCCGAGCCGACATAGGTGGTGGTGCCCGACCAGGGATTGTTGGTGCCGGGGCCGAGATTGAGCGAAGCGTCCTGCACGTCGATATAGGTGTAGGCGAGATCGAAGACCAGGCTGTCGAACTGCGGCGGGCGATAGCTCGCGCCCACCGAAAACCACATGCGGTCGTTGTCCGGCAGCCGCGGCGTGCGTACGTCGTCGGTGATCGGGCTCTTTTCATAGGCGATGCCGCCGCGCAGCGTGAGGCTGGGGTCGACCACATATTCGCCGCCCAGCGAATAGAGATAGCCGTCACTGTATTCGAAGGGGAAGGAGACTTTTTGCGTGGCGATCAGCGCCTGCGAGCCGTTCGACTGCAGCAGCGGCGCGGTGCCAATGCGGCTCCAGTTCGACCACTCGAAGCCGGCAAGCAGCGTGAAGCGGTCGCCGATGCCCTGGCGCAGGCCGACGGTGAGCATGTCGGGCAGATCGAGCGTCAGATTGACCGAGCCCGGCGTCGAAAGCGGCGCCGAGAACAGCGCGCCCGGCGGAAGCGTGAGCGAGCCGTCGATCTTCTGGTTGAGCGACGAGCGGTAGCCGATGCCGATCTGCGTGTGCGGCAGCGGCGTCAGCGTGACGCCGGCGGTGAAGCCGTAGCTCCAGCCGGTGCCGCCGACCGAGCCGATGAGCGGCGACAGGCCGGCCAGGCCGAGAAACGCGTCGTAGGCGACCTTCATGTATTGGATCTGCACGCCGGCGCCGATGCTGAGCCAATCGTTGACCTTGTAGGCGATGGTCGGCGAAAAATTGTAGCTCTCGACCTTGGCGCTCTGGCCATAACTGGCGCCCGCCCACAATTGCGGGAAACTCACGCCGAGACCGAATGGCGCGTTCGACGAGATGCCGAGCCAGAGCCGGTCGTTGAGCTGGTAGGAGGAGTAGGTCGCCGGCACCAGCGCCGTGTCGGCGCTGTTCGACGGCGCTTGACCGAAGGCGCCAAACGTCGCCGAGGAGAAGCTGTGCGAGGCGGTCGGAAGGATGGCGCTGACCGACATCTCGTACTGTTTGCCGTTGAACTGGGTGATGGTCGCCGGATTCCAGAACATCGACGACAAGGCGCCGCCGGCGGCGATGCCGGCGAAGGAGGAGCCCTGCGCGTAGGCGCTCTGCTCGCGAATGGCGAAGCCGCCCGCATGCGCCGTCATCGTGGCGACAACCAACAGCCCCAGCGCGCTACCCGCGCGAAGAGCGACGCTTGCGCACCGCAACCCCATGGCTTCTTCCCCCGTCCCCGTTGGCGGCGGTCTCGGCCGCCGACACATTTTAAATCTGGGACGCCATGGTGGCCAAAGGCCGCCAATTCGACAATGGTCGTTGTGGCTAAAACCGCCTAGCCGGCGGAAAAACCGGCAGAATCAGCACCCCTGTTGCAGGACCGACACACCCGCAAGTGGGACTGAAACGCCGTTTCCATCAAGGAGATGAGCCCGTACCGCAGCCAGGGTCGCGGGGCGATTCCAGCCCGCCCGGCGCGCAGCCTGCCCGCCCTCACGCGTGAAACGCCACCCCGAGTCGGGCGCCAACGCGCCAGATCACGTGACAGGGCTGCTTCAGGTGGTCGTTGTCGATCAGCAACACGAAGTCATCCGGAATGCCGATCTGACTGGCGACTTCCAGGCAGGCGCCGGCACGGGACAGGTTGCGCACGCGGCAATCGATGGTGCCGGCGCGGTTAAAGGCGATGGCGCCGGCCTTCAGCGTGCGGTGTCGTTGAACTTTGCGTCGTTCCTCCATGTCCGTCCTCCATCGATGATCAACGCACGCGGTGCCCCCGAGCGCGTCGCGATGGTTCGTCGGCCCTTGCCGACGATGCCGAAGCTACACCCTCCGATTTATCCGACCGTAAAACTGAACATCGAAACACGCGGAATTTCGTTAGCCTTTGCTAACCAAGCGGGTCCGTCCCGGTCACGCGAAACCCCGCGCTTTTTATGGTCATTTTACGAAACGCGCGGTCCGGCGCGCCTAAGATGCGTGCCAGGCATCCAGACGGGACGAACGGCATGCTGCACTGGCTGGTCGGCAATTGCGACCTGTTCGGCTTCAACGCCCAAAACTGGATGCTGGTGGTGACCGGCGCGCTCGTGCTTTATCTGCTGACGCTGCTGGTGACGCAGCAACGCCGTCTGCCCTGAGCCCCCCACACAGCCGGCAAGGCGCGTCGGAGCGGTTGATCCGCTCCCGCCGCCATCGCATGATCACCGTCCTGCCTCGCTATCCCCCGACCCCAAGGAGTAGACATGAAGCTCGTCCGCTACGGCGCGCCCGGCCGCGAGAAGCCCGGCATCCTCGACGCCGACGGCAAGATCCGCGATCTCTCGCGCGTGGTGGCCGACATCGACGGCGAGATGCTGGCCTCCGGCGGGCTCGCCAAGATCCGCAAGGTCGATGTCAAGCGGCTGAAGCCGGTTGCCGGCAAGCCGCGGCTCGGCCCCTGTATCGGCCATGTGCGCAACTTCATCGCCATCGGGCTCAACTATGCCGACCACGCCGCCGAATCCGGCTCGCCGGTGCCGAGCGAGCCGGTGATCTTCAACAAGCAGCCGTCCTGCATCTGCGGGCCGAACGACGACACCATCATCCCCAAGGGCTCGAGCAAGCTCGACTACGAATGCGAGCTCGGCGTCGTCATCGGCAAGCGCGCGCGCTATCTCGCCAAGGAGAAGGCGATGGACGCGGTCGCCGGCTACTGCGTGGCCAACGACGTCTCCGAGCGCGAATTCCAGATGGAGCACGGACAGACCATCGCTAAGGGCAAGGGCTGCGAGACCTTCGGGCCGCTGGGGCCGTGGTTCGTCAGCAAGGACGAGATCAAGAACCCGCAGGCCCTCGACATGTGGCTCGACGTCAACGGCGAAGCGCGCCAGCGCGGCTCGACGCGCACAATGGTGTTCGATGTGGCGCACCTGGTCTGGTACTGCTCGCAGCTGTTCGTGCTGGAGCCGGGCGACGTGATCGCCACCGGCACGCCGCCGGGCGTTGCCCTCGGCATGAAGCCGCCGAAGTATCTGCAGGCCGGCGACGTGGTCACCCTCGGCATCAGCGGGCTGGGCGAGCAGAAGCAGAAGGTGGTGGCGTTTAAGAAGTGAGCGGCGCCACCTGCTCCGCCGGCATGCCCGCAAGAGCGGCGGGCGGCGGAGCTGTGACGTCAGGCGTAAACGGGGCGCCCACCCCAGGTCATGGGCCCGATGCCGAGCGGAGGGGTATGACCGCACCTTTTACAGCCTTGCCCGGAACCGAACGAGCCGCACAGTCGTTTCGGGCCAATGATCGCATCCACAATGTACGTGGCAATCGGCTTCCTGTTCGCCGCCCTCATCGGGGTGGCGGTGGTTCCCCTCGTGCACAATCGCGCGGTGCGATTGACCACGCGTCGCCTGGAAGCCGCGCTGCCGCTGCAGATGAGTGAAATCCAGGCCGACAGGGATCTGCTGCGCGCGGATTTCGCCATGTCAATGCGTCGTCTCGAGACGGCGGTTGAAAGGCTCAGGAACAAGAACGCAAGTCAGCTGATCGAACTGGGCAAGAAGAGCGACGGCATCAACCGACTCAAACTCGAACTCATCGCGATAAAAGCGGCGGCCGCGAAGGTGGTCGCAACGTATTCGATCCGCGAAACGAATGAACCGACGGTCAAGCGGCCCCCATCGGCGAACACACGCAGGCGCGATGGCGAGGTGACGCGGCTGTTGCGCGTCCTGGCGCGCAGAAGGGCGAACGATCGGGCGTCGAGAACCGATGAGCGCCCGCGTCGGGCCGGCTAGGGCACGCTCGCACGCGGATCCTCCGGTCGTTCCACCCGCCAAATGCATACGGTCCCGCGCAGGTTGCGCACCGCGCCGCCGGCGACGGATTTCCCCCGGCGGCAAAATCGTCTAAGGGGGCGGCGTCCCCCACCCCCGCGCGGTGTCACGTCTCCATGCCCCAAGCCAAGGCCACCATCATTCCCGTCACGCCGTTCCAGCAGAACTGCACGCTGCTGTGGTGCGAAGCGACAAAGCGCGCGGTGGTGATCGATCCGGGCGGCGACCTGCCGGACATCGAGCGCGCCATCGCCGAGGCCGGCGTCACGGTCGAGACGATCTGGCTGACGCACGGGCATCTCGATCACGTCGGCGGCGCCGCCGATCTGAAGGCGCGCCTCGACGTGCCGATCGTGGGCCCGCACCGCGCCGACGCGTTTCTGCTCGAGCATGTGGTCGAGAGCGCGCGCCAATTCGGTCTCACCGGCCTCAAGAACGTCACGCCCGACCGCTGGCTCGACGAGGGCGACACGGTCGAGATCGGCGAGCTGTCTTTTTCGGTGCTGCATTGTCCCGGCCATTCGCCGGGGAGCGTCGCCTTCATCAACAAGGACCAGCGGCTGGCGGTCGTCGGCGATGTCTTGTTCGCCGGCTCGATCGGCCGCACCGACCTGCCGGGCGGCGACCATGCGCAACTCATCAAGTCGATCACGGACAAGCTCATGCCCTTGGACGACGACGTCACGGTGATCAGCGGACACGGGCCGGTCACCAGCATCGGCCGCGAACGCGCCAGCAATCCGTTCTTGCAGTAGGGGCGGCTTTTCGATGGCAATTGTTCATTTCAATGGGCGAGTTCTGACTGCAGGCAATATCATTCCGATCGGTAATTTTGGGCGTAATCTGCGCAACTTACATCAAGGGATTGCCCTAAATGGTCGTGTATTTGTTATAGGAATGGTAGCTCGCGAATACCTTTTTGAAGTCGCGCGTCGTGATTTGCGGCCGAATGCTCCAAGTCGTTTCAATTGCGTTTTTGCGTGTCCGACTGAAGACGATGCGAAGCTTTACGGACCCGAAAACAATTCAGATGGCCACATGCGACAATATGAAGTTGAGCCCATAGACGAAAACGCAATGAGACATGTAGCCGCGATTTCTCATTGCACCATGACCAGTGGCACCAGCTTTATTGATCTCATGGAGCCCAAAGCACGCCTATATTGGGAAGGCACGCCCGGCGATCCAACTAAGGGAAATGAAATACTTTTCAGTTGCCCGTTGCGTGTCGTCCGTGTTCTTTAGCGTTGAAGGGCCGTAGGGCGGACTAACGAAGCGTAATCCGCTAATATTCAAGATCACGGCGCAATGCGCTTCGCTGTTTTGTGCCACGCCCTGCGAGATCAACGATGCCCCACCGAACTGCGGAAGAGAGTAAGAAGGAGTGTATCGACGTCATGGGAGAGGAGTTGGGCTCCCAATATGCCGAACTCTGGCAGGAGGCCGTCTATTTGCACAGTAAATGGATGGAATACGTGACTCTCTATGGAAGCAAGCCAGAGCGAATTCCGCTTCTGAACAAAGCCGCGCCGACATTTTTCCGCATGGTGCAGGACGTATTTTGGGATGACGCGCTTCTTCATATCGCTCGCCTTACTGACCCACCAGCGTCTGGGCAAAACAAAACGAACCTGACCTTGCGTAATTTGCCTAACTTAACTGGCGACGTGGGACTTCGAGAAAATCTTGAATCTCTAATCAAGAAGCTGCTAGCCCAATCGGAATTTTGCCGTGACTGGCGGAACAAACTTGTCGCTCATCGAGATCTTACTCTGGCTCTGAATGGAGCCGCCAACCAGATTGAAGGGGGAAGCAGAAAACAGGTTGACGAAATTCTAGATACAATTGCAGAGATCTTGAACGCGGTGTCGGCGCATTATTTAGATGCCACAAGTATTTACAGATTTCGAGGACATCTGGGTGGCGCGCTATCACTCCTCTACGTTCTAGATGACGGATTAAAGCTTGAAAATGAGCGGTTGGAGCGAATTATGGCTGGAAAAGGCGCTGAGAGCGATTTCTTGCGGCGGAATCTCTAACAATCACAATTCCATTTTTTAAGGTATGGTCATTTCTTTAGACAGCACATAGGGCGGATTAGCGAAGCGTCATCCCGCCAATCACGAGCGACGCGGCGACGTCACGCCGCCTCGGTTTTTTCGGTGACTTTTTTCTGCAGCCGCCGCACGAGTCGCTGCAGCGCCTCGATCTCGCCTTCCAGCCGCGCGACGCGCACGGCAAGCTCCGCCGACGAGACCTGCGCGTCAGCCGCGGCCGGCGCCGGCGTCACCTGTGCCGCCATCGCCTCGGCGAAGACGACGCCCATCTCGCTGTCGCGCTGCCACTTCACCTCGGCGCGCAGCTTCAGCCCGCGCAAGGGGATGTCGAGTTCGAAGCTTGCGACGGGGAACTGTGGCGCCTCGAACTTCAGGCGCGCGCCGGTCTCCGACATCTCGCGCACGACGCATTCGACCGCGCATGGGCTGTCGTCGTAATAGACATAGCCGTGCAGCAGCGTCTTCTGCCGGCGGGAGGCGCGTTTCTCGACCATGGCGACACTCTCCGCCACAGGCGTGAAATTGGGGTTAACGGCGGGACGGCGCGCCTCACCCTTTGCCGTAATCATCCGCGAAAGCGGATGATCCAGTAATCCCCTTCATTCCCTGGAAACGACGGCAGGGGCTACTGGATGCCCGCGTTCGCGGGCATGACAGCCGAGAGAGCCGCGACGAAAAACCCCGGGCGATGAGCCCGGGGCTTTGCATCCGTGTAAAGCTTTGCGAAGATCACCCCACCCCGCCCGCCTGCGGCGGGCGACCCTCCCCCTCCAGGGGAGGGTGAAGAGGTGCCCTACTCCGCCGCCTGCTGCAGCTGGCCGAGCGTCTTGCGCGCCAGATCGCGGAACTCCGCCTTCGACAGCATCTTCTTGTTCTTCAGCGAATAGAGCTTCACCGCCTGCAGCACCTTCATGGCGTCCTCTTCCGACACCTGCATGCCGACGTCCTGTAGCCACATGTTCACCGAGTCGATGCCGGAGCCCTTGCCCATCACCACCTCGGCCGGCGGCTGACCCACCGCCGACCAGCGGATCGGGAACAGCTCGGTCGCGTTCTTCTCGCCGCAGTTCTTGAACCACGAGGCGATGATGCCCGACTCGATCTGGTAGAGCCCCGAGCCGACGATCGCCTTGTTGGTCGGCACCACGACGCCGCACAGCCGCTGCACCAGGTTGGCGAGCGGGGTGAGCTTGGTCGTGTCGATGCCGACGTCGACGCCGTACATGGTCTTCAGCGCCATGACCACGTCTTCCATCGGCGCGTTGCCCGAACGCTCGCCGACGCCGAGCACGGTGGTGTGCATCACCTCGACGCCGAGCGACAGCGCCATGATGGTGTTGGCGACGCCCATGCCGAAGTCCTGGTGGAAGTGCGCCTCAAGCCGCTTCTTGATGCGCTTCTGCACCTCGGTGACGAAGAACTTCATCGCGTGGGGCGACAGCACGCCGAAGGTGTCGACCAGCGCCAGCGCGTCCATGTGGCCGTCCTTGCCGACCTTCTCGATCAGGTCGATCGCCCATTTCAGTTCGGCGCGCGAGAAGTCGATGGGGAAGAACACGACTTCGAGGCCGTTGTCGTGCGCGTATTTGGTGGCCTCGATCGAGGTCTCGATCGCCTTTTCCATCGGCCAGCGGTACGCGAGATCGACCATGTGCTGCGACGACGGGATCTCCATCACCACGCCGTTGACGCCGGTGTCGATGGCGCGCTTGACGTCTTCCTTCATGCAGCGGGCGAAGGAGAAGATCTGCGGCCCGAGGTTGCGCTTGACGATTTCCTTGATCGCCTCGTTGTCGGACGGCGACACGATCGGCATGCCGGCTTCGATGCGGTGCACGCCCGCCTCGGCGAGGCCCTCGGCAATGCGGATCTTCTCGTCCTTGGACAGGATCACCCCGGTCTGCTGCTCGCCGTCGCGCAAGGTGACGTCGTGGATCTTGATGTTCTTGGCGAACTTGAAGTCCTTGGTGACTTCCGGATCGTAATTCCAGGGGCTCACGAACCAGTCGTTCGTTTTCCAGGGGGTGCTGCTTGCCATGCGTTGACTCCTTTGGCGTGGGGCGTTCTGACGTAGCGTGTTTTTCAGGCGCGGGCGCGGCGGGTGGCGCCCGGCGGGAACTTGGCAGGCTCAACTCAGCGCTTTGGCTATCGGCGTCATTGATCTTTCGCAAGAGGCCGGGCGGCATTCCAATTCCGCATGGCCTTATAGGGGGTTGCGCCCGATTAGACCACCGGATTGACGAGCTCGCCGATGCCGGTGATGGAAATGCGCACCTCGTCGCCGGGTTTGAGATATTTCGGCGGCTTGAAACCGATGCCGACCCCGGCCGGGGTGCCGGTGGCGATCAGGTCGCCCGGGTCGAGCGGCACGCAGGCCGAGATCGCGGCGATGGTGGCGGGGACGTCGAAAATCAGGTCGCGCAGCTTGGCGAACTGGCGCCGCTCGCCATTGACATAAGTGGCGAGCTCCTGCGCATCGGGCCGGCCGAACTCATCGGCGGTGACCAGCAGCGGGCCGACCGGACAGAACCCGCTCAGGCTCTTGCCGAGAAACCATTGCTTGTGCCGCTGCTGGATGGCGCGGGCGGTCGCGTCATTGACGATGGTGTAGCCGAAAATGACGCCATAGGCGTCCTCCGGCTTCACCCGCTCGCAGCGCTTGCCGATCACCACGCCCAGCTCGCCCTCGTAGTCGGTCGAATTGCTGAAATCGGCCGAGGCCGGCAGGCCCTGGCCGGGGTCGGCGAGCGAGGTCACGGCCTTGGTGAAGACAACCGGAAATTCCGGCACTTCCTGCTTGTCGCCGGACTGGTCGATGCCGCTGCGGGCGAATTCCTCGGCGTGGTCGTGATAATTCTTGCCGACGCACATCACGTTCTTGGCAAGCGGGCCGACCGGGGCGGCAAGCTTCAGCCCGGCAAGCGGCCGCGCCGCGCCCAGGCTGGGTGCGCCCTTGCCCACCAGGGCGATGACGTCACGCAGGTCGCCGACCGGGGCGCCACCCGCCTGCAGCGGGCGGAACTGCTCGCCCTCCACGACGCCGAAAATCTTGCCTTTCTCGCTGTGAATGGCCGCAATACGCATGGTTTGGAATGCCTTTTCGAGGGTCCCGGCGCGGATTCCGCCGGTTCGCGCGCGGTTTTAGTGCATGCGCGCGGAGGGCACCACCCTCGCCAACGCCGCACCTCCGACTGCCGGCCATGCAAAAGCCCCGGGGGCTGGCCCCCGGGGCTTGGCATGCGAAACCAATCGGCGCGAACGGCGGTCAGAAGCGGTAGTTGACGCCCAGGCGGACGAGGCTGGCCTTGAAGGTGACATCGTCGGTGCTGATGGCGGGGCCGCCGCAGGCGCCGGTGCAGTCGAAGCTGCCGAGATCGGCATAGAGATATTCCGCCTTGGCGGTCCAATTGCCGACGAAGGCGAATTCGATGCCGGCGCCGGCGGTCCAGCCGAACTTGGTCTTGCTGGCGTCGCCGAAGGCGGAGTTGGACGCCTTCACCGAGGCGCCGGCGCCGCCGCCGGTGATATAAGGCATCCAGTTGCCCCAGCCGGCATAGCCGAGGCGCAGGCGGGCGGTGGCGAACCAGTCGGTGCTGGTCTCGCAGGAGAATACGCCGCAGCCGACGCTATTGTTCATGTTGGCCCAGTCGAAGTCGCCTTCGATGCCCCACACCCATGTCCCGGTCTGCAGGTTGTAGCCGAGCGTACCGCCGGCCACGAAACCCTTCGGCGACGGGCTGACGGCCGGGATGGCCCAGTCGGATTTGCCGAAGCCGTAGCCGCCGTTCACGCCGAAATAGAAGCCCGTCCAGCTAAAGATGGGCGCCATATAGGCGGGCTCCGGCGCCTTGTAGCTTGGCCGGTATTGCGGCAGGTCGGCCGCTTGCGCGGCGAGCGGCGCGCTCAACAGCATAGCCGCGGCCATGCCGATCAGGATCAATTTGGTCTTCATATCTATCGGCCCCTTGGTCTCATCTCTGTTGCCAGCGGGCGGTCGCGCTGATCCACCCGGTCGTCGACGCTCAATGAAGGCGTCAGGCGAACGCACGGCAGGCACGCTCGCGGTACGCCGCGTGGGACCCAGGAAAGCCGGAGAATCGTTAATGGGGGGTTAACCTTAACGGTATCCCTTGGATGGATTCCGTCGTTGCGGCCACGCATTGCGCGCCGGCAACACGGCACCGGGAAAGCGAACGGCACTCATCCAAGAAGCACTGCGCGAGGTGACGATCTAATCCGAATTGCCGGCACCGACGGTGCTCGCTCTCTTGGCATGCGTGTACTTCGCCATGATGTCATGGCAACTCGGGCTCAGATTGCCGAAATTCTTCTTCAGGCAAGCAAAAACCCTGTGCCGGTCGGGAATCGCCTGCCCGCACAGCTTGAAAGCGTCGCTCTCGCAGGCTTGTTTCTCGACCGTCGACTGAGCGAACGCTCCAGTCGAAAGGCACAAAACGGCCAGCCCAGCCGCCAAAGCAATTGGTTTTGTCATCGCATCGGCTCCTCTACACATTAACGCCGAGGCAATGCTGTCCGTTCCCCCTTTCGTCTACCGCGTCGCCCGCGCCGCCGCGGGGCGGCGCACGAAAGACGGCGCCCAACCGACGACCAGCAGGGCAAAGCCGCTGATATCGATCCAGATCGTCGTCGGGAACAGCAGGCAGAATGCGGCCGCCGCAAAGGTGAGGCGCTGCCAGAGCGCGATCGGCCCGCGCACCGGATCGGCATTCTGCACCAGCATGGCGAGCGCCAGATAGCCGAACAGGTAGCAAAAGAGGTCATTGGCGATCTCGAAGGTCGAGCCGTAGAGCAAAAGGCCCGGCGCGTAGACAAAGCTAAACGGGATCAGCGCCAGCGACACGCCGAACTTGAGCGCAGCAAAGCCGGTGCGCATCGGATCGGCGCCGGCGATCGCAGCGGCGGCATAGGCGGAGACGCAGACGGGCGGCGTGATGTTGGACAGGCACGCCGCGTAGAACACCACCAGATGCGCGGCGATCTCCGGCACGCCGAGCTGGATCAGCGCCGGCGCGGCGACCACGGCGAGGATGATGTAGGAGCCGGTGGTGCTCGAGCCCATGCCGATGATGATGGAGATCACGGTCACCAGGACGACGGTGAGCAACAGGTTGCCGCCGGCGAACTCGATCAGCACGGCGGAGAATTTCAGGCCGAGGCCGGAGAGCACGATGCCGCCGATGATGATGCCGAGCGTGCCGATGGCAGAACCCGCCGACGTATTGTTGTGCGCGCCGGTGATCAGCGCGTCGACCACCTTGCGCGGACCCATCCAGGTTTCCTTGCGCCGGAAGGAGAGCGCGAAGGCGCAGACCGTGCCCCAGAAGGCGCCGAAGTCGGGCGAATAGCCCATGAACAGGAGGCCGAGCACCACGATGAGCGGAATGAGATAGTGCCAGCCGCGCAGGAACACGTCGCGGACGCGCGGGATCTCCTTCTCGTCGAGCCCCTTCAAGCCGCTCTTGAGCGCCTCGAGATCGACCATGAACAGCAGGAAGAAGAAATAGAGGAAGGCCGGGATCACGTTCATCAGCGCGATCTTCAGGTATTCGGTCTCCGTCAGCGTCGCCAGGATGAACACGCCGGCGCCCATGATCGGCGGCATGAACTGGCCGCCGGTCGAGGAGATCGCCTCGATCGCGCCGGCATGATGCGGCTTGAAGCCGAGGCGCTTCATCAGCGGAATGGTGAAGGTGCCGGTGGACACCACATTGGCGACGGAGGAGCCGGAGATCGAGCCGAACAGCGCCGAGGTGATGACGGCGATCTTGGCCGGGCCGCCGCGCCATTTGCCGGCGAGCGAGGTGCCGAGGTCCATGAAGAACTGGCCGGCGCCGGAGGATTCCAGAAAGGCGCCGAAGATCATGAACGGGAAGACGAAGGTGGCGAAGGTGGCGGCGACGACGCCAAAGAGGGCTTCCTGGGTGGAGAAGGTGAACTCGACGATGCGGGTCAGGCCGAGGCCGGAATGGGCGAGCTTGCCCGGCAGATATTTGCCGAAATAGAGCTGGGCGAGAAAGGCGAGCGCGATGATCACCACGGTCAGGCCCAGCACGCGGCGGCTGGTCTCCAGCATCACCGCGATGCCGATCACGCCCATGGCGAAATCCCACTGGCTGGGATCGCTCACCCGGTTGATGGCGTAGTCGGTGTATTGGTCGATCCAGTAGCCGACCGAAACGATGGCGGCGGCGACCCAGAGCCAGTCGATAAGGCTCGGCCGCGTCTTCGGCGAGGCCGGCCGCGCCGGATAGAGCAGGAACACCAGCACCGAGGTCAGCATCAGGTAGAGACCGCGGTTGCTCTCGGTCGACACCAGGCCGAAACCCGACGTGTAGAGATACCAGAGGCTGAAGAAGATGGCGGTCGCCGCATAGAACAGCGCGACCGGCCCGCTCAGGGTGCGCTGGCGTCCTTTGATCGGCTTGATCCAGTCAGTGGCTATCGACATGACCCCATGCGGCGCCGTGAAACGGCGCTGCCCCCCAGACTGTGCGAACTAGCGCGTATCCCGAGCGCACGAATTCATCCGCTCGTCCCCGCGAAAGCGGGGACCCAGGGCCAACTTTGCTAGCATCGCAATCTTGACCCTGGATTCCCGCTTACGCGGGAATGAACGGAGACTGGTTCGGCGCAAACGGAATTCGCCTTGAAAGGATTGGGCCGCCCGTATCAACGGGCGACCCGGTCGATGCGTGGCGCTAAGGCCTATTCCTGATAAAGCCCCATGGACTTGTAATATGCGATGGCGCCGGGGTGCATGGGCACGCCGAGCTTCTGGAAGTTGTGCGTGTCGGGCTCCATCTGCGCCCAGGCCTTGTGGCCCGAGGCCAGCCGCTTCTTGATGTCGGGCTGATAGACGAGCGCGAGGATGTCCTCGACCGCCTTGGCCGGCACGCGCTCATGCGCGACCCAGTAGACGGTGAGGAACGGCAGCTTGGTGGCGGGCACGCCCTTGTAGGTCGTCGCCGGCATGGTATCGACGACATAGAAGGGGAACTTGTCGGTGACCGCTTTCATTTCGGCGTCGGAATAGGCCAGCACCACCGCGCCCTTGGTCTCGGCCAATTCCTTCACCGCCGCCGCCGGCGCCGACGACTGACACAGCGCGTCGATCTGCCCGTTGCCGAGCGCGCGGCCGGCATCGCCGAAGGTCATGTAGCGCGCCTTGATCGAGCCGAGGATTCCGATCGCCGACAGCATGTTGTTGCAGTTGAACACGGTGCCGGAGCCGGGTGGACCCATGGCCACGGTCTTGCCCTTCAGCTCGCTCAGCGACTTGATGCCGCTTGTCGGCAGCGTCACGAAATAGGTCGGGCCCTTATAGGCCTTGGCCACGCCGCGCAGCATGGTGCCCTTGGCGCCGCCCTTGAACGGGCCTTCCGGCTTCTGCGCCATGTAAACATGGGCGCCATAGACGATGCCCATGTCGAGCTCGCCCTTGATCAGGCGCTTGGCGTTCTCGGTGGAGCCGCCGGTAGTCACTTGCGTGATGTTGTATTGCGGCAGCTTCTCGGAAATGACGGTGCCGGCGGCACCGACCATGTAATACATCACGCCGCCGGGGTTCGAACCGCCCCAGGCGATGTTGATCTTGTCTGCGGCGGATGCGGGTGCCGTCAGGGCCAGTGCGATCAGCACGGCCCCGATAGATACGCGTTTCATAGTGTCGCCCTCCTTGATCGCGGCCGCTACCTCCTAGTGACCGCAAATCTTTTGTAGCAAGCCCATCACGGGGCGAGAAGGCCATGCGACACTGCACCGCTTGTGCAGTGGTATTTTCAAATTTGGAGCGCGCGTGCCTCGGCGGGCCTCTTGGCCCCGGCACGCCGCGTGACAATGTCTGATCGGCGGCTCACGCCGCCACCACGGCCGCCGCCCCTGCGGCTTTACGCTTCGTTCAGGCAAAGTCTTAAACCTTCCTGAAGGGCGAACGCCGATACTGCGGGCGCGCCGCGTGATGCCGGCGCGAGGACAACGACACCGCCGCAATGCCGAGCCTCGTCTCCCGCTTCGCGCGCAGTTGGCAATTGATCAAGGCGAGCCGCGACGTGCTCACCGCCGACAGCGCGCTGTTGATCCTGCCCGCGCTGTCGGGCCTCGCCACCGCCGTGCTGCTTGCCGGCTTTGTCGCCCTGGCGATATCGAATGACGCCTTCACCGCCATGCGCGAGAACCCGTCGCTCAACGCACTCGGCCCGTTCTATGCCTGGCTGTTCGCCTGGTATGTCGTGCAGTATTTCGTGGTCATCTTCTTCAACACCGCGCTGGTCGGCGCTGCCATCGCCGTGCTCGACGGCGGCCGCCCCACGGTCGGCACGGCGCTCAAGCTGGCGCTCGGACGCATCGGCGCGATCCTCGGCTATGCCGTCATCTCGGCGACCGTCGGCGTGCTGCTGCAAGCGCTCGCCGAGCGGCTGGGGATCATCGGCCGCTTGATCGAGGGCGCGATCGGGCTTGCCTGGACGGCGGCGACTTTCCTCGTCGTGCCGATCCTGGCCGCCGAAGGCATCGGCCCGTGGCAGGCGATCGAGCGCAGCACCGCGCTGCTGCGCAAGACCTGGGGCGAGAACCTGATCGGCAATGCCGGCATTTCGCTGGCGATGTCGATGATCTCCGGCGCCGTCGCTTTCTTCGGCTGCGGCGGCGGCATGCTGCTCATCAAGCGCGGATACCCGGTGCTCGGCACCGCGCTGCTGTCCGCCTCGGTGACGACCATCCTGCTGGTGATCCTGGTCACCGCCGCGCTGTCAGCGATCTACGCCGCGGCCGTCTACTATTTTTCCGTACTCGGCAAGCCGCCGGTGGGTTTCGACGGCGACCTGATCCGCGGCGCCTTCACACGCAAAGGCGCCTAGAGTTCGATCACGCGCAGGGCGGCGGGCTTTCGACAAATCCTTCCAATCAACTGGATCAGACTCTAGCTGCCGCCGGCCGGTCAGGCAGGCTCGCGCGCGCCCAGCACCGCCTCGATCGACACGCGCGACCACGGCGCGGTGGCGGCGCGGAAGTCCATATAGGACGCATGCACCTTGGCGGTGATCGCGCTGCGGCTCGCCAAGTCGCCGAGCACGTCGGTCGCCTGCTTGCGCGCGGCATCGACCAAGTCGCCGGGGAAGGCGGTGAGCTTGACGTGATGCTGGGTGATGAGCGCGCGCAATGCTGCGGCATTCAGTCGCTCCATCTCGGCCAGCGCGTAGGTCGCCTCGCTGGCGCAGGCATGCGCGACGATCGCCTGCAGGTCGGGCGACAGTGCATTCCAGGTTTTCAGCGAAACGATGCATTCGCCGGTGCCGTTCGGCTTGTTGAAGCCGGGATAGTAGTAAAACGGTGCCACGCGATAGAGCCCGAGCGCGATGTCGGAGCCGGGGCCGACGAATTCGGCGGCATCGAGCACGCCGGATTGCAGGCTGGTGAGAATTTCCGCCGGCGGCGTGGTCTGCGGCGTGGCGCCGAGCCGGCGATAGACTTCGCCGCCGAGGCCGAGCGAGCGCAGCTTCAAGCCCTTCAGGTCGGCGAGGCTTTTCAGTTCGTGGCGGAACCAGCCGCCCATGCACACGCCGGTATTGCCGCCCATGAACGGCTTCACCCCGAACGGCTGGTAGAGATCGTCCCAGAGCTGCTGGCCGCCGCCGGCATCGATCCAGGCAACATGCTCGCCCGGCGTCAGCCCGAACGGCACCGTGGTGAAGAAGGCCGCCGCCGGCATCTTGCCCTGCCAGTAGAAGGCCGCGGTGTGGCCGATATCGGCGACGCCGTTGCCGACCGCATCGAGCACGCCGAAGGCCGGCACCAGTTCACCCGCGGCATAGACGGTGATCTCGATGCGCCCGCCGGAGAGGCGGCGGATGCGCTCGGCAATGCGCTCGGCCGACATGCCCGGCCCCGGAAGCCGCTTCGGCCACGAGGTGACCATGCGCCATTTCAGCGTGTCGGCGCGCGCGATCGACGGCGCGGCAAGCGCGCCGGCTGCAGCGGTGGCGGCAAGCGTAAACTGGCGGCGTGTGGTCATGGCTTTCCTCCTTTCATCCTCCCCTGAAGGGGGAGGGTCGACCGTTGAGCGAAGCGAAAACGATCGGGGTGGGGTGAAGGGCGGTACAACGGGGTGCGGGTCGTGGAGCAAGTTTTCTCACCCCCACCCCGTCGCGCATCGTGCTGCGCACGATGCGAGGTCAATGCTTTGCCGCGGCTGTCGCATCATCGCCACCACGCGTGGAAATGATGCAGCGGCCCGTGGCCGCGGCCGATCTCGAGCGTCTCGGCGCCGGCGATGGCGGCGGTGACATAAGTTTTGGCGTCGCGCACCGCGGCGGCGAGATCGCGGCCTTGCGCCAGGCCGGCGGCGATCGCCGAGGAAAGCGTGCAGCCGGTGCCATGCGTGTTGCGGGTGGCGATGCGCGGCGCGGCAAGCCGCACCACGTCGCCCTGCCCGACCAGCAGATCGACGCTCTCGTTGCCTTCGCCGTGACCGCCCTTGATGAGCACATGGCGCGCGCCGAGTTCGAGGATGGCGCGCGCTTGGTCTTCCATGTCCCGCTCATTGCGCGCGGGGCGTAAACCGGTAAGCGCGGCGGCTTCCGGCAGATTGGGCGTGACGATGAGCGCGCGGGGAATGAGCAGCCGGCGCAAGGCGCCGACCGCGCCCGGTTGCATCAAATGATCGCCCGAGCTCGCCACCATCACGGTATCGAGCACGATGTTCGGCGCCTCGTGTCGCGTCAGACCGCGCGCGACAGTTTCGATTGCCGCCGATTGCGACACCATGCCGATCTTCACCGCGCCGATCTTGAGGTCCGCGAAGACGGCATCGATCTGCGCGGCGATGAATTCAGGCGGCACGTCGTGGATGGCGGCGACGCCATTGGTGTTCTGCGCGGTGAGCGCGGTGATGACGCTCGCGCCATAGACGCCGAGCGCGGCGAAGGTCTTCAGATCCGCCTGGATGCCGGCGCCGCCGCTCGAATCCGAGCCGGCGATGGTGAGCGCGATCGGTGTCACGATGCGGCCCCGGCTCCCGCCGCTTGCCGCAGTCTTTTCCCCTCCCCCTTGTGGGGAGGGGTCAGGGGTGGGGGTGGCGAAGATTGCGCATGCCGCGATCGACCCCCCTCCCTGTCCCGCCCCCACAAGGGGGAAGGGACCGCAAGAACCGAAACGGCGATCATGTTCGGCCTCTTTGGGCCAGCGCGTCGTCCACCACGCCGCGCAATTGCAGCGCCGCCGTCGCCGGATCGGCGGCAAGCGACAGCGCCGAGATCACCGCCACGCCGTCGGCGCCGGCCGCGATCACCGCGGCGGCGTTGCCGGCATTGATGCCGGAGATGCCGCAGATCGGAAATCCCGGCTTGCGCCTGCGCACCACTGCGGCGATCTCGCGCAGGCCCGCGACGCCGATCGGCGCCGAGGCGTCGTCTTTCGAGCCGGTCGGATAGACCGCGCCGATGCCGACATAGTCGATGAGATCGAGCGGCGCCTCCTCGGCATGCCTGACGCTGCTGAGGCTGAGACCGATGATGGCGCGGCGCCCGAGCAGAAGCCGCGCATCTTCCGCCGGCATGTCATCCTGGCCGATATGCACGCCGTCGGCCTCGGCGGCGAGCGCGACGTCGACGCGGTCGTTGATGACGAGCGGAATGTCCTCCGGCTCCAGCACCGCGCGCAGCGCCCGCGCTTCTTCGATCAGCGCGCGGGTGCTGCCATGCTTGTCGCGCAACTGCACCAGCGTCGCGCTGCCGGCGACGAGGCGCGCCAGATCGGGCAGCGCGCGGCCGCCGGCGACGGCCGGATCGAGCAAGGCATAAAGACGGAGATCGAATTTCATTCAGGTCACCTTGGCATGGGCCGTGAGGGTTTCGCGATCGAGACGATCGAGTACATCGAGAATGGCCACCGCGAAACTTCCGGGGCCGTCGGCTTTGGCGGCGGCAAGCTCGCCGGCGACGCCGATCAGCGTCAGCGCGGCGGCGGTGGCGCGAAAGGCATCGGGTTCGACGCCGAGGCAGGCGGCGGTGAGCGCCGAGGCGGCGCAGCCCATGGCGGTCACCTTGGCCATCAGCGCGTGACCATTGGCGATGCGCGCCAGCCGCTGGCCGTCGGTGACCAGGTCGCGCGGACCGGACAGGGCCACCACCAGTGCATGGCGGCGCGCGAAAGCCGCGAGCGCTTCCTCGTCCGGCGCGGTTTCAGCCAGAGCGGCGAACTCGGCGGCGTTCAGGCGGACGACCTTGGGCGCATGCGCGATCAGCGCGCGGGCAAAGCCGGCGCGCGCCGGGGCGCGGTCGATGAACACCGGATCGAGCACCCAGGGCACGCCGTCCTGCGTCGCGGTCTCCACCGCGATCTCGATCGCCTCGCGCCGCTCGCGGTCGAAGGTGCCGAGATTGATCAAGAGCCCCTGCGCGTGGGCGACGAAAGGCGCGACCTCCTCCGGCGACAGCGTCATCGAGGGCACGCAGCCGGCGGCGAGCAGCACATTGGCGGTGAAATTCTGCGCCACCGCGTTGGTGATGCAGTGGACATTGGGCGCGCGCGCCCGCAAGGCGTCGACCAGCGCGGCGGCGGTCTCCGCCACGCTTTCGTGTCCGCCCGTCCCGGAAAGCTGCATCTCATCTCCCTCCGCCGGCATGACCCGGATCAGGTTCGTTGGGTTGGCTTATCGCCTCTCAGCCCGGCTGGCGGCCGGGCACCCCACGAGATTGCCGCCCTTACCTAGTCCCCGTCCAAGGGCAAGGCAAGCCGCCTTGCCTTCAGTGCGCCTTTTTGCTGGATTGCGGGACCGGCGCATGATCCCGAAACATCGGGACCGGTTTTCGGACAAGATCATGCGCCAACGAACAAAAGGCTGGCGCGCGATGACCCCCTTCTTCGTCCAGATCAAATGCGAGCTCGGCAAATCCTATCAGGTGGCCAACGAGCTGGCCGAAGCCGAGATCGCCTCCGAGATCTATTCGACCGCCGGCGACTACGACCTGCTGGTCAAGTTCTATGTCGACTCCGCCACCGACATCGGCCACTTCATCAACGAAAAGGTGCAGACGCTGCCCGGCGTCAAGGACACCTACACCATCATCACCTTCAAGGCGTTCCAGGCCTGAACCGGCGCCGCGCCTAGGAGGCGTAGGCGGGCTCGGCCTGGCGGGGCGGCGCCGGCGGCGTTTCGCGCTCGGCCTTGAGCCAGGCCTGCATCATCAGCACCGTCCACAGCACGTATTGCCAGTTCTCGCGGCCGGAGACATGCGCATCCCAGCGCGCGCGGATGAGCGCGGGATTGAACATGTTGTCGCGCGTGAGCTCGCTTTCGGCCAACAGATCCTCGCCCCAGTCGCGCAACGGTCCGCGCAGCCAGTGATCGACCGGCACGCCGAAGCCCATCTTCGGCCGGTCGATCAGGGTGTCGGGCACATGGCGGCGCAGCACCTGGCGCAGGATCCATTTGCTCTTGCCGTCGCGATAACGCAGCGAGCCGGGGAAGCGCCAGGCGAGCTCGACCACGCGATGGTCGATGATCGGCACGCGCGCCTCCAGCGACACCGCCATGCTGGCGCGGTCGACCTTGGTGAGGATATCGTCCGGCAGATAGGTGATCGTGTCGAGATACTGCATGCGCTCGACATAGTCGGGCATCAGCTCGCGCGACGCCGCCGAGGCGATGACGCTCGGCGGCTCATGGCCGCCATTGACCACCTCGTTCGGCTGATGGAATTGCGAGAGAAGCTGCAGATAGGTCTGGTCCTCGTCCTGCAGCATGGCGCCGGCGAGTTTGTGCAGCTTCTCGCCGACATTGGGCGGGCGCAGGCGCGCCGGCACGGGGCGCAGCAGCCGGTTCCACACGCCCGGCGGCAGCGAACGCAATCCGCGCGAGCCGAGCTGGCGCAGCCACAGGGGCAGCGTCGACACATAGGGGCGGATCGCCAGCGCGTGATAATAGCGGTTATAGCCGCAGAACAGCTCGTCGCCGCCGTCGCCGGACAGCGCGACGGTGACGTGGCGCCGCGTCAGCGCCGAGATCAGATAGGTCGGGATCTGCGAGGAATCGGCGAAGGGCTCGTCATACATCTGCGGCAGACGCGGGATGACGTCGCGCGCTTCGTCGTAAGTGACGTAGAGCTCGGTGTGGTCGGTGCCCAGATGCTGCGCCACCGCCTTGGCGTAATGCGCCTCGTTGTATTCCGCCTCCTTGAAGCCGATGGAGAAGGTGCGCACCGGCCGCGTGCTGCGCGACTGCATCAGCGCCACCACCGTCGAGGAGTCGATGCCGCCGCTGAGGAAGGCGCCGAGCGGCACGTCGGCGATCATGCGCCGTTCCACCGCGTCGCCGAGCAGGTCGGCGAGCGCGTCCTCCGCCTCCGCGTCGCTGCCGCGGAACGGATCGCGGCGGCCGGCAAGGACCGCTTCTTCCAGGCTCCAGTAGCGCGTCATGCGCGGCTCGCCGCGCACGTCGAATTCGAGAATGCTGCCGGGCGCGAGCTTGTAGACGTTGCGATAGATCGAATGCGGCGCCGGGATGTAGTTGTGGCGCATGAAGGCGGCGACCGCGTCGCGATTGATCTCGACCGGCCAGCCCGGATGCGCGCGCAGCGCCTTGAGCTCCGAGCCGAACAGCAGCAGCTTGCCGAACTGGCCCCAGTAGAGCGGCTTGATGCCGAGACGGTCGCGCACCAGCCACAGCTTGCGCGTCTCGCGGTCCCACACCGCCATGGCGAACATGCCGATCAGCCGGCGCACGGTGGGCTCGATGCCCCACTCGACGCAGCCTTCGATGATCACCTCGGTGTCGGAATGGCCGCGGAAGCTATGACCCTTGGCCTCGAGTTCGGCGCGGATCTCAGCGGCGTTATAGACTTCGCCGTTGTAGGAAATGACGAAGCGGCCGGAATGCGACAGCATCGGCTGCGCGCCGGCTTCCGACAGGTCGACGATGGAGAGGCGACGATGGCCGGTGGCAAAGCCCGCCTCGGCGTCGGCCCAATAGCCGCTGGCGTCGGGGCCGCGATAGGAAAGCGTGTCGGCCATGGCGCGCGCGCGGCTGAGGAGCGCGCCTTCCGCCGCCGGCTGAAAATCGACAAATCCCGTGATTCCGCACATGGCGGCTCCTCAATTCCCTCGCGTCACGTCAATCGCGGCCGGCGCCGTCATAAACCGGCAAACGCCCTCCTGTCACGGCCGGCGACAGGTGCCGCAATGCGTCGTGACAGCGGGCGTTTTCGACGGTTCGCCGGCAAATTACCACCTTGGGCGGCGCGCCGGCAAACGTTGATTGTGCCGGAAATCGCGGCAAATATTGGATTTCCTCCGTGCGCGGCCTCCTTCGCTTCGCCGCGAGGATCGCAAGAGCAGCGCGACATGCTGCCGAGGGTCTCGGCGCCAACGCGCACCGGGCGCCGACGCCACCGGCGCGCGAAGGACGAACAACGAGAGCGAATTCGCCGACGCGCAACCCGACCCGCCGGCGTCATAACCGGCACATCAGGCGTTCGCGGCCAGGCATCGATGGCCGAGCCGGACGGATGTGGATGCGTCGGCGCCATTCCGATTTTTGTCTGTCATTCAAGGGCTTGTTGTGGCAATTCAGTCACATCTGGGGGGATTGCACAGTTGATCCCGCAGTGCGGCAGCGGCCCGCGTTGTCAAAGCTACCGGGGGAAGGCACCCTGCCCGCGCGGCCGGCGGCGACGCCGGAAGGGCGGGAAATGTGGCCATTCATAACAATCAGTGCCGTACGTGAATGATGAAGCTTGCTCGAGTTGTCCCCAAGTTCACGCTTGTCCTGGCCGCGATCGGGCTGTCCGGTTGTGGCTACATCACGCCGCAGGCAGGGCCCTCGAGCGTCGCCATCGACCTGCATCAGGTCTCGCCCGCCGGCCTGAACTACGGCCTGGTCAAGGTCTCCCCGGAAGTCGTCAATATCCTCGCGCGCGCCGAGCCATGGGGTATCGCCGGCTCGTTCCACGACCAGCGCCCGCCGCCGCAAATCAAGTTCGGTGTCGGCGATGTCGTCACCGTGACGATTTTCGAGGCGGGAGCCGGCGGCTTGTTCATTCCGATCGAGGCCGGCGTGCGTCCCGGCAATTTCGTCACGCTGCCGAACGAAGCCATTGATGCCAAGGGCAACATCACGGTGCCCTATGCGGGCGAGATCCACGCCGCCGGAAAAACGCCGACCCAGGTGCAGAACGAGATCATCGCGGCGCTGCGCAACCGCGCCATCCAGCCGCAGGTCATCGTCTCGGTGGCGACGCAGAATACCTCGCTCATCAGCGTGCTCGGCTCCGTCAATCGGCCGAGCCGCTTCCCGGCGCAGCAGGCCGGCGAGCGCATCCTCGACGCGCTGACGCGGGCGGGCGGCATCAAGGATCCGGGCTATGAGACCTGGGTGGTGCTCGAGCGTCACGGCCGCCGCGCCGGCGTGCCGTTCGGCGCGCTGATCTACGATCCGCGCAACAACATCTGGGTGCATCCGGGCGATACGATCTACGTGTACAGTCAGCCGCAGACGTTCCTCGCCTTCGGCGGCTTCGCCTTCGGCGCCGCCAATGCGGCCAACCAGCAGGCGCAGTTCTCCTTCGGCAAATGGCGCATCACGCTCGCCGAAGCGATCGCCAAGACCGGCGGCCTGCTCGACACCCAGGCCGACCCAGCCTCGGTCTATATCTACCGGCGCGAGTCGCGCCAGATCGCCGAGGCGATCGGCGTCGACGTCTCACAGTTCAAGGGACCGCTCGTCCCGGTCATCTACAACATCAACCTCCGCGATCCGTCCGGCTATTTCCTGGCGACCAAGTTCCAGATGCGCGACCACGACATCGTCTTCGCGGCGAACGCCCATTCGGTGGAAATCACCAAGCTGCTGGTGTTCCTGCGAACGGCGATCGAGACCTATGGCGATGTCGCTATCGCCGGCGTGAACACCGAGGATTGGCGCATCCTGTCCAAGCAGTAGCGACCCGTTCGTCTTCCGGAGCGCGGCCGCAAGGCCGCGAACCCCGAAGCGATACCTCCAATGCCCGGATCTGAGACCGCGGAATTTTCTACGGATTGCCGGGGCGGCGCTCGGTCGGCCGCTGCTTGTTTTTCGTCAACGCGCCCTTCACCATCGCCGGAATCTCGGCCAGGAACTGGGCGGCGACCGAAACCACAAAGCGCGCGAAGAGCCCGCCGATCACCACGGCATGCATCGGACTCCAGGCCGATGTCTGCATGTGCTTCTGGTAGAATATGTAGCTGCCGCGATGAAACTCGATCACCGAGCGGAAGCGGCGCCAGCGGGTCACCATGGTGCCACCGCGGTGGTTGAGATGGATCACCTTGGAGTCGGGCAGGTAATAGCACTGGTAGCCGAGATTGGCGATGCGGCGGCAGTAATCGGCGTCGACATGGTAGGATAGCCGCTCGTCGAGCCCGCCCACCTTCTGCACCACGTCGCGCGGCATCATCATCGATGCGCTGGACACGTAGCCGGCGACGAACGGCTTCGTCAGATCGTGGCTGAGATGCTGCAGGTGCTTGCGTGAAAAGCGGTTGTTGGGAAACAGCCGCGTGATGATGGAGCGGGCGCCGAAAAGCGCCGAGCCGAAATTGGGCAGCGTCTTGACCGACCACTGGATCGAGCCGTCCTCGTTCAAGAGCTGGCTGCCGACCACGCCGACATTGGGATGCTGGCGCAGGAACTCAACCATGAGGTCGAGCGCGCGCGGCAGCATGATCGTGTCGTTGTTCAGCATATAGACGTATTGCCCGCGCGCGCGGTCGAAGCAGAGATTGTTCGAATAGCCGTAATGGCGGTTGGTGTCGTTGACGAACAGGCGCACCTCGGGGAAGCGAGGGCGCACCATGTCCGGCGTGCCGTCGCCGGAGGCATCGTCGATGACGAGAATCTCGTAGGGCTCGCTCGGCGGATTCTGGTAGATCGACGCCAGGCAGTCGGCCAGCAGATCGCGCCCCTTGTAGCTGGCGATGACGATCGAAAGCGCTATCGACGGATCGTCGCCATCGCCGCCGACGGGCTTGTTGTCCGTCATTCTCACTTTCCTACATGGCTGGCTGGCGACACCACGAAAGCGGCGGCACGCGTTGAGCCGCAACCCAGAGTACCGCGAAGGCTTCTCTCATCGGGGGTGTCTGAAGGCCACGGGCGCAAACGCACCAAGCGCCGATTAAATCCCTGTTCCTGTTGCTGGTCCGACCGGCGCGAGCCAGTCCCGGCGCTGTCTGGTCGCGGAGCCCTGTTTTGCCGGACTCATACTCTAAGCCCGCTTTGCAAGTCCAGCGCATTTGTACCAGGGGCATAGCCGGCGCATCGCCGCACCCAGCGGCTCGGCGGCAAGCATCACCAGGAGCGGCTCGATCGGGAACCGGTAGCGCAGTGACGCGACGGTCACCAGGTACACGCCGGCAAAATAGGCAATGCTGAGATAAAGCGGCGCCAACAGCCGCCATTGGCGACGCCGGCGGACGACGCCGATGAGGGCGAGCAGCAGCACGGGTCCGAAGCTCGCGGCGCTGATCAGCGAATAGAGAGCGTTGCGGAATTCCGGCGCGTTGGGAACGACATTCCAGAAGCGCACGAAGCGCTTGGCCGAGGCGCGCATGAAGCCGCCCGGGTTGCGCGCGATATAGCCGAGCGCCGCCGCGGCGAAGGCGTGCTCGCGCGCAAGCTCGTCGGGAATGGCGAACAACTTGGCCGCGGCCGCCGGATCGACGTCGTGGCCCCAATCGATGCCGGCATCCCGGTTGTGCGGATTGTTGCCGAGATAGAGGTTCTGTGCGCCGTTGGTGGCGAAGGGAACGAAGGCGTGGAACACCACCGCATTGCGGATCCACCACGGGCTCATGAAGGCCCCATAGAGACAGGCGGCGGCAAGCGCGATCGCGGCGAGCCGGCGTCCGCTCACGCCGGCGAGCCAGGCGGTGGCGGTCAGCAGGAGCGGCGGCAGGATTGTCAGTGTCGCCTTCGTCATCGTGGCGGCGACGAAGCAGAACGAGGCGGCGACCAGCGCCCGGTCGATCCGCATGCCGCGCTCGCGCCACCAGATGAGCGCGGCGATACCGGCGACGAACCAGGTGTTGAACAACGTCTCGGTGAACAAGAGCCCTTGGTAATAGAGAAAGAAGGGATAGACCGCCGCGATGCAGGAAGCGACGAAGCCGGTCAGCGGGCGCGCGAACAGCCGGCGGGCGGTGAACCCGATCAAGCCGACCTGGATCACGAGCAGCACGCTCTGCATCAAGCGGATGGGGATGACCGCGCCCTGCGCGCCGAACAGCCAGACCGCCGGCGCGAAGAATAGCGCGGTGCCCGGCATCTCCCAGGCGCGGTCGGCGCCGACGCGGAATTCGCCGCGCGTCACCAGACCGACGGCGGAGGCCAGGATGCGATGCTCGTCGGGAAAGACCAGATGCGGCGGGAAATAGAACAGGTCGATGAGCACGCAGGCCGCAAGGCATACGGCATAGGGCCAGAAACGGTAGGGCCATGCGGAATGCATCGATGGACGATGAGGTCTCGCTGCTCAGTCGCGCGCTTGTCCGACGGCATAGGGCAGTTTCCGCCGCAAAAGGCAATGGCCTTTGCCGGCCGTTCCGGGCATACAGGGGCCGCCCCGGCAGCGGATAAGGGCGCGGAATGCTCGCGGACGAGAAGCTTGCGCGAAACGATGTGCTGTTCGCGGTCGGCTGCGCGCTGGCCTATGTGATCGTCACGCTGCTGATGCCGCGCGTCACGCCGCTGATCGCCAGCGACAGCCTCACCTATCTCGGATTCAGCGCCTTCCGCACTGCGCTCTATCCGGCCTTCCTCTATCTCTGCCGCAGCGCCGGCCTCAGCCTCAGCCAGGTCACCGGCGTGCAGCTCGCGCTGTTCGCGACGGCGCTGAGCTATCTCCTGGTCGTGCTCATGCGCAACGGATTCCCCAAAGCGCTGCTGGCGATCATGGTCGCGCTCATGGCGGGGAACGTGCTGTTTTCCTCCTTCCACCGCGCGATCCTGAGCGAGTCGCTGTTCCTCTCGCTCACCTTGCTCGCCATCGCCTGGTGGATCGAATATCTGCGCAGCATGCGGATCGGCTGGCTGATGGCGGCCGCGCTGGCGCTGGGACTGATGATCGGGCTGCGCCCGGCCGGGCTCGGCCTGCTGCCGCTGCATCTGGCCGCGGTGTGGATCCGGCGGCCGAAAGTCTCCGACCGGTGGCTGGCGCTGCTCTTTGCCGCCCTGCCGCTCGCTGTCGGCGCGGGCGGCGAGCGGCTCATCTATTACAGCGTGCAGGGCGCAACGACAGCCTCGATCGCCCCCAACCTGCTGTTCGGCAAGGCGGCGATGCTGATCCGGCCCGATATGCGCTTCAGCGGCCGGCACGCGGCGACGTTCGAGGCGCTGGCGCGCGAACTCGATGCGCTCTACGCCCCGGTGCAGCGCTATGTCGCCGAAGCGCCGACGTTTGCCGTTCGCGTGCAGTTGAGCGCGATCTATGAGGGGCAGGCGCAGTTCAGCGTGATGACCGAGCAGCTCGCCGCGGCGGCGCAGCGCGCAAGGATCGGCGAGGCGCAGTTGCGCGACATGTTCAGCCGCCAGGTCATCGGGCAGAACCTCCTCGGCTACCTGAAGCTGACGCTGGTGAACGAGATCGGCCAGTGGTCGGTGATGGGGCGCCGGTTCCCGCCGACGGCGCGGGCGCTCTCCGCCTATGCCGACGCGCATCCCGGCATGACGCTTGGTGGCGCGATACCGGCCGCGGCCTTGCATCCGCCGCCGCAGGCCGCCGCCTGGGTGGTTTATCCCGGTTTCCTCATCGCCGGCCTGGTGAGCCTCATCCTGGCCGTCGCCCTCATCGCGTTCATCGCCCGCCCCGCCCTCGCCGCCTCCTTCCCGGTCTTCTGCCTGCTCATCGCCTGCTTCCTCAGCGCGATGTGCCAGAGCTACACGCTGTTCGTGAGCCTGGTGAACGTGTGGACCCCGCGCTTCCTCATGGGCGTCTTCCCGCAGATCGCCGTCATCGCCCTCTGCCTCGTCACCGCCCTCCTGCTGCGCTTCCTGGTCTCCGCCCGGCGCCACGCCGGCGAATTCTGAGACTTTGCCCTGGCCTGCGGGGCCGCGCGCGGCCCGGAATGCGGCCATTTTCCCGCCGTCTGGACGAGCCGGTCCCGGTATGACATAGGCTTTGCCGCGCGCCCGGGGGCGTGTTGCGCAGCACCCGCGTCTTGGAAGGAAGCCATTCAGCCGTGTCGCACGGACGCAAAATCGCGGTCATCGGGCTTGGCTATGTCGGCCTGCCGGTGGCGGTCGCCTTCGCTCGCGCCGGCGTCCCGGTGGTCGGGTTCGACATCGACCGCAAGCGCGTCGCGGAACTGAGCGCCGGTCATGACCGCACGCGCGAGGTCGAAGCGGCGGAGCTTACCCAACCGACGCTGCGCTACGACAGCGACCCAAAATCCCTCGCCTCTTCCGACTTCTATATCGTCACCGTGCCGACGCCGATCGATACGGCGCGCCGACCCAACCTCGGCGCCATGCTCGCCGCCTCCGCCACTCTCGGCGGCGTGCTCAAGCGCGGCGACATCGTGGTCTATGAATCGACGGTCTATCCCGGCGCGGTCGAGGAGGATTGCCTGCCGGTGCTGGAGAAGACCTCGGGTCTCAAAGGCAGCAGCGATTTCCACGTCGGCTATTCGCCCGAGCGCATCAATCCCGGCGACAAGGTGCACCGCTTCGAGACCATCACCAAGGTCGTTTCGGCGCAGGATGCAAAGACGCTCGACATCGTCGCCGCGGTCTACGGCTCGGTGGTCACCGCCGGCATTCACCGCGCTTCCTCGATCAAGGTGGCGGAAGCCGCCAAGGTGATCGAAAACACCCAGCGCGATCTCAACATCGCCTTCATGAACGAGCTGTCCGCCATCTTCCACCGGCTCGGCATCGACACCGGCGACGTGCTGGCGGCGGCGGCGACGAAATGGAATTTCCTCAACTTCCAGCCCGGCTTGGTCGGCGGCCACTGCATCGGCGTCGATCCCTATTACCTGACCTATCGCGCCGAGAAAGCCGGCTATCATCCCGAGATTATTCTCGCCGGACGCCGCATCAATGACGACATGGGTGGCGAGGTGGCGCGCGAATGCGTGCGCAGCCTGACGCTGCGCCATTGTGTCGACCCGACCGTCACGATTCTCGGCATGACCTTCAAGGAGGACGTGCCGGACATCCGCAATTCGAAAATCATCGACATCATCCGCGAGCTGCAGCGCTTCGGCATCCGCACGCAGGCGCACGACCCGCTGGCGCTGCCCGAGGAGATTGCGCACGAATACGGCGTCACCTTGAGGGCGATGGACGCGCTCGAGCCCGCCGACGCGGTCATCCTGGCGGTGGCGCACCGAGACTACGTGCAGCAGGGCTGGCCGCTGATGCAGCGCCTCCTCAAGGGTGGCAAGGGCAGCGTCCTCGACGTGAAATGCAGGCTCGACCGCGCCTGCGCACCGGAAGGAATCGATCTTTGGCGGCTATGAATCCCGTGCTCGTCACCGGCGCTGCCGGTTTCATCGGCTTCCATGTCGCGCGCCGGCTCTTGGACAGCGGCCGTGCCGTTGTCGGGCTCGATAATCTCAACGACTATTACGATCCGAAGCTGAAGGAAGCGCGCCTCGCCAAGCTGCGTGGACGCAACGGCTTCCGCTTCGTCAGGCTCGACCTCGCCAACCGGGCGGGCATGGCCGAGCTGTTCGCCGAGCACCGTTTCGCTCATGTCGTGCATCTCGCGGCGCAGGCGGGCGTGCGCTATTCGCTGACCGACCCTTACGCATATATCGACGCCAATCTGGTCGGCTTCACCACAATCCTGGAAGGCTGCCGGCACAACGGCTGCCAACATCTGGTCTATGCTTCCTCGTCGTCGGTCTACGGCAGCAACACCAAGATGCCGTTCTCGGTGCACGACAATGTCGACCATCCGCTCAGCCTTTACGGCGCCACCAAGAAAGCCAACGAGCTGATGGCGCATGCCTACTCGCATCTCTATGGGCTGCCGACCACGGGCCTGCGCTTCTTCACCGTCTATGGCCCCTGGGGACGGCCGGACATGGCCATGTGGCTGTTCACCGATGCGATTCTGGCGGACCGGCCGATCAAGCTGTTCAATCGCGGCGACATGCGGCGCGACTTCACCTTCATCGACGATATTGTCGAATCGACCGTGCGCCTGGTCGACCATCCGCCGCAGCCGGGCGAGGCCGCCGAGGTGCCCGATCCGGGCTCCAGCGCGGCGCCGTGGCGGGTCTATAATATCGGCAACAACAGCCCGGCCGAACTGCTCGACGTGGTGCGCCTGCTCGAGCAGTCGATCGGCAAGAAGGCGAAGCGCGAGTTGATGCCGATGCAGCCCGGCGACGTACCGGCCACGTATGCGGACGTCGACGACCTCATGCGCGAGGTGGATTTCAAGCCGGCGACGCCGCTCGCCGAAGGTATCGGCAAGTTCGTCGCCTGGTACAAGGAGTATCACGGGGTGAAGGATTGACCGCGCCACGCGTCGAAGCGGCGAGCCGGCCGATAGCCGCGACGGCGAGCGCGCCGCCGCAAGCGGCGGTGCTCATTCCCTGCTTCAACGAAGCCACCACGGTCGCCGAGGTCATCGCCGATTTCCGAGCCGCCCTGCCCGCGGCCGCAATCTATGTCTACGACAACAATTCCACCGACCGCACCATCGAAATCGCGCAGGCGAGCGGCGCCGTCATCGGCCGTGAGCGTCGCCAGGGCAAGGGCAATGTCGTGCGGCAGATGTTTCGTGACATCGACGCGGAGGTCTATGTGCTGGTCGATGGCGACGCGACCTATGATGCGGTGAGTGCGCCGGCGCTGATCGACGCGCTGGTTGCCGAGCATTACGACATGGTGGTCGGCGCGCGCGTGAGCGAGGGCAAGACCGCCTATCGGCGCGGCCACCGTTTCGGCAACCGGGTGCTGACCGGCTTCGTCGGCTTCATTTTCGGCACCGACTTGCGCGACATGCTGTCCGGCTATCGCGTGTTCTCGCGCCGCTTCGTCAAATCCTTTCCGGCGCTGTCGACCGGCTTCGAGATCGAGACCGAGCTGACGGTGCACGCGCTCGAGCTCGAATTGCCCATCGCCGAGATTGATACGCCCTACTACGCGCGGCCAAAGGGCTCGGCCTCCAAGCTGAATACCTGGCGCGACGGCGCGCGCATCGTATTCACCATTCTCGAGCTCTGTCGCTCGGAGCGTCCGCTCGCGTTCTTTTCCCTCGTCGGCGCGGCGCTGGCGATCTTGTCGATCGTGCTGGCGATCCCGATCTTCGTCACCTACCTGCAAATCGGCTTGGTGCCGAAGATTCCCACCGCGATCCTGTCGACCGGGCTGATGATCCTGGCGTTCCTGTCGATCGCCATCGGCTTGGTGCTCGACACGGTCACGCGCGGACGCCGGGAGATGAAGCTTCTCGCCTATCTCGCGCAACTGCCGTTCAAGCGGCGGTGATTTCTCTCGTTCGGTCGGAAGGCAGCGGTTCCAATGGCAGACAAGGTCGCACTGATTACGGGCATCACGGGGCAGGATGGCGCCTATCTCGCCGATTTTCTGCTGAGGAAGGGCTACATGGTGCACGGCGTCAAGCGCCGCTCCTCCTCGCTCAATACGCAGCGCGTCGATCACCTCTATGTCGATCCGCATGTCGAGAACGCCAAGTTCCTGCTGCACTACGGCGACATGACCGACGCCACCAATCTGATCCGGCTGATGCAGGAATCGCAGCCGACCGAGATCTACAATCTGGCGGCACAGAGCCATGTGCAGGTGAGCTTCGAGACGCCGGAATACACTGCCAATGCTGATGCGCTCGGCACCTTGCGGCTCCTGGAAGCGATCCGCATTTTGCGAATGGAAGGGCGCGTGCGCTTCTACCAGGCTTCGACCTCGGAGCTTTACGGCAATTCGCCGGCGCCGCAGGACGAGACAACGCCATTCGCGCCGCGCAGTCCCTATGCCGCCGCCAAGCTCTACGCCTATTGGATCACGGTGAACTACCGCGAGGCCTACGGCATGCATGCCTCAAACGGCATCCTGTTCAATCACGAAAGCCCGATCCGCGGCGAGACCTTCGTCACCCGCAAGATTTCGCGCGCGGTGGCGGCGATCGAGATGGGACTGGAGGAGCGGCTGTTCATCGGCAATCTCGACGCGCAGCGCGACTGGGGTCATGCCCGCGACTATATCGAAGGCATGTGGACGATCCTGCAGCAGGAGCGCCCTGACGATTACGTGCTCGCCACCGGCGAAAGCCACAGCGTGCGTCAGTTTATCGAGCACGCTTTCGCCGTGGTCGGCCGCCAAATCCGTTGGCAGGGCGAGGGCCTCGACGAGGTCGGACTCGACGTCAAGAGCGGCAACGTGCTGGTATCGATCGATCCGCGCTACTTCCGCCCGACGGAGGTCGACGAATTGCGCGGCGATGCCAGCAAGGCGCACCGCGTGCTTGGCTGGAAGCATCGCGTCAGCTTCGAAGACCTGGTTGCTGAAATGGTGACCAGCGATCTGGCGCTAATGCGCAGCGGCGCGGCCTGAACGCAGCGCACTCGGCAAGCGCGATGCTTTCCTATTTCTTCTTCGGCTTCGGCGGCCCGTCGACCGGCGGCAGCGATTTGATATAGGTCGCGATGGCCAGCCGATCCGCGGCGCTGGCCTTTGCCAGATTGCGCACCACCTCGCTCATGCTGGAGCCGACGAAATCGCCGTCGGGTGTCGCGCCGCTTTCCAACAGATAGGCAATATCCTTGACCGACCAGTCGGCGAGACCCTTCTGCGTGATGTTGGCCACCCATCCCTTGCCGTCCGGATTGGGCCCGCCCGCAAAGCGCTGGCTTGCGACGATGCCGCCGAGCGCGTTGCGCGGGCTGTGGCATTCGGCACAGTGGCCGGGGCCGTTGACCAGATAGGCCCCGCGATTCCACTGGGCCGATTGCGCAGGATTGGGCGTGAAAGGCTTGCCGTCGAGGAACAAGAGCTTCCACAGGCCGATACCGCGCCGGATGGCGAAGGGAAACGGCAGCTCGTGACCGCGCGCCTTACCGGCCACCGGCGGCAAGCTCTTCAGATAAGCGAAAAGATCGCGCAGGTCAGCAAGGCGCATGTGCTGATAGGAGTCGTAGGGAAAGGCCGGATAGAGATGCTCGCCCGCGGGCGAGGTGCCCTTGGTCATGGCGGTGACGAACTGCGCCTCGCTCCAGTCGCCGATGCCGTCGTGCCGATCGGAAGAGATATTGGGCGGATAGAAGGTGCCGAAAGGCGTGTGAAGCGCCGCCCCGCCGCCCAGCACTGTGTCGTCCTTCTGATGCGGGCTGGCATGGCACGATGCGCAACCGCCGATGACGAACATCTCCCGGCCATTGGCGAGATCGGACGTATGCGCGGGTAGCGCGCTGGCCGGCACCGTCTGCGGCATGGTGAGCCACCAGATACCGGCAAAGCCGATAACGGCGAGCGCGACAAGGGCGAGGATCAGTTTGCGTAACATGGACCGGTCGAGCCTGCTATTGGCATGGCACAAAGGCGGCGCCTGACCAGGCACCGCCTCCGCTCGCGCCGAACGCGCCGGCGAAGATCAGTTCTTCTTGATGCGGTATTCGTGATGGCAGCCGCCGCAGTCCTCCTTGCCGATCTTGGCGAAGGCGGCCTTGAAGCCGGCAAGGTCGGTCACCGACGCGGACGCCGCCTTGGCGTCCTCGCCCAGTTTCTTGAAGCGCGCTTTCACGTCGTCCATATTCTCCCAGATCTTGGGCGAGGCCGTGGTGTCATGGCCGGTCTTGGAATCGGGGGGAAAAAGGTCTGGCATCTTGGCGGCGGCATGCTCGAAGGTAGCGAATATCTCCTTCGCCTTGGCGAGATCAAACGGCGCCTCACCTTTGATCATCTGCACGCCCAGCTTCGCATGCTTGCCGTTGTCCTTCATCAAGGCCTGGCGCGCCTGGATCGGGTCATCGGCAGCGACACTCGCCGTCATGCCGAACGCGACCGTTGCGAGCACCGCCATCGAGATTATCGTGGGCAACTTCATGAGATATTTCCCTGGTGAGGTGGTGGTTTCGTTGCTTGTTCAGGAACACCATATTGACCGTGCTATTCCGACTTCGGCGCGACGGCGCATCGCCGCAGGCCATCACGAAGCCGTGAACGACTCTGATTAAGCTGCTGCCCGGCGGGCCTTTTCGATTGCCGACCAGATGCGCTGCGGTGTCGCAGGCATATCGACATGGCGGATGCTGTAAGCGCGCCAGAGTGCGTCGCAGACGGCATTGATCAGCGCCGGGCAGGAGCCGATGGCGCCCGCCTCACCGGCGCCCTTGACGCCGAGTGGATTGGTTTTGCACGGCACGTTGCGCGTTTCGAACGTGAAGCTTGGCGCATCGCAGGCGCGCGGCAGCGCGTAGTCCATCAGGCTCGCGCTGAGCAATTGGCCGGAGGCCGCATCGTAGACCGTCTCCTCCATCAACGCCTGGCCGAGGCCCTGCACGCTTCCGCCATGCACCTGGCCGGCGAGCATCAGCGGATTGAGCGTCGCGCCGAAGTCGTCGACGATGACGTAATTGAGGATGGCAACCGCGCCGGTCAAAGGATCGACCTCAACCTCTGCGATATGCGCGCCATTGGGGAAAGTCGGCGGATCGTTGCCGAATTCGTTGGCCGCCTTCAGCCGCTCGGGGGTGGCGGTGGGATGCGCGGCGATATCGGCGAAAGAAATCGCCTTGTCGGTGCCGACAACGCGCACCGCACCATCGGCGACCTCCAGGTCGCCGACGCCGGCCTCCAACGCCTCAGCCGCAATCTCCCTAATCTGATCGGCGAGCTTCTTGCCAGCGCGGTCGACCGCCACGCCACCGATCGGGATCGATGACGAGCCGCCGGTGCCGGCGCCGGTCGCAATGCGGTCAGTATCGCCCTGCACCATGCGCACCTTGTCGGGCGGCAGATCGAGCCGCTCGGCGATGAGCTGCGCATATGCGGTCGCATGCCCCTGCCCTGACGACTGCGAACCGATCAGCAGCGTGACGCCGCCGTCGCGGTCGAGGGTGAGCGTCGCCGTCTCCGGGCCATTATTGCCGCAGGCCTCGATATAAGTGGCGATGCCGAGCCCGCGCAGCTTGCCGGCGCGCTTCGACGCCGCCGCGCGCTTGGCGAAACCGGCGACGGCGGCGACCTCCTGCGCATGCCGCAGGATGGCAGCGAAATCGCCCGAGTCATAGACCTTACCGGTCGGCGTGGTGTAGGGCATCGCCTTCGGCTTGATGAAATTCCTTCGCCGCAACGCGTCGGGCGCGACACCCGCTTCGCGCGCGGCGACATCGACCAGCCGCTCGATCAGATAGGACGCTTCCGGCCGCCCGGCGCCGCGATAGGCGTCGACCGGCACCGTGTGCGTGTAGACGCCGCGCAAGCGCACATGCGCGACCGGTATATCATAGACGCCGGTCGCCATGCCGGCTCCGAGCCAGGGGATATAGGGCGCGTAGGCCGACAGATACGAGCCCATGTCGGCGACGATATCGAGCTCAAGCGCGAGGAAACGGCTGCTGTCGTCGAGCGCGAGCCGCGCCGTCGACAGATTGTCGCGGCCGTGCGTGTCGGCGAGGAAATGCTCGGAACGATCGGCGACCCATTTGACCGGTCTGCGCAGCCGCCCGGCGGCGACCGCGGCCAGCGCATATTCGCGATAGGGAAACAGCTTGGTGCCGAAGCCCCCGCCGACATCATGGGTGATGACGCGCATCTGATCGGGCGCAAGCTTCATCACTTGGCAGCCGATAATGTCGCGGATGATGTGGCTGCCCTGGCTGCCGATAGTCAGCGTGTAGCGAGTGCCGTCATAATCGGCGATGACGCCGCGGGTATCGAGATAATTGGTGACCAGCCGTTGGTTGACGAGCGACAACGTCACCGTACGCGCGGCCTGGGCAAAGGCCTGCCGGGTCGCCTGCGCGTCGCCCAGTGTCGTCTCGAAGGCGAGGTTGTCGGGACGACTGGCCCACACCTGCGGCGCGCCGGCAGCGAGCGCCGCCCGGCCGCCGATTACATGCGGCAGCGGCTGCCAGTCGATCGTGACCGCCTCGGCGCCATCCTTTGCCTGTTCCAGCGTGTCGGCCACCACGAACGCGACGGCGTCACCGACATGGCGCACCTCTTCCGCGGCCAGTACCGGATAGGGCGGCACATCGTCGGCCCCCATGTCGGCAATGATGCCCGGGCACGGCATCGGCGCCAACTCCGTCACGTCCGGCGCCGCCAGCACCAGCCGCACGCCCCGCATCGCCCGCACGCGTTCGAGATCGTGCAATGTGAAGCGCGCATGCGCGTGTGGCGAGCGCACCACGACCGCATGCAAGCAGCCCTCCGGTAACACGTCGGCGACGTAGCACCCCTGCCCGCGCAACAGCGGCGCATCTTCCTTGCGGGTAAGCGGCTGGCCGAATCCGAATTTCATCTGGTCACTCACGCGCTCTCTTGATGGGCCGGCCGCGCTTGCCGCGCGCCGCGCCGGGTGGCGACCCAACGCGACACCACATAGAAGGCTGGGGTGAAGATCAGGCCGAACAAGGTGACGCCAATCATACCGTAGAAGACGGCGGTGCCGAGTGCCTGGCGCAGCTCGGCGCCGGCGCCGGTCGCCCAGACCAGCGGGGTGACGCCCAGGATGAAGGCGAAGGAGGTCATCAGGATTGGCCGCAGACGCAGACTCGCCGCCTGGCGCGCCGCCTCGCGGCGGTCGCTGCCGCGATCCTCGATCTGTTTGGCGAACTCGACGATGAGGATGGCGTTCTTGGCGGCGAGGCCGATGAGGACGATGAAGGCGACTTGCGTGAGGATATTGTTGTCCTGACCGCGCAGCTCGACGCCCAGGATGGCGGCGACGAGGCACATGGGGACGATGAGGATGACGGCGAGCGGCAGGGTCAGGCTTTCGAACTGGGCGGCAAGGACCAGGAAGACGAAGATGACGCCAAGGCCGAAGGAGAACATGGCGGTATTGCCGGCGCGCAACTGCTGGAACGCGAGCGTGGTCCATTCGTAGGAAAAGCCCGCCGGCAGCACCTTGGCCGCCAGCTGCTCCATGATCTGGATCGCCTGGCCCTGGCTATAGCCGGGCGCCGCCGCCCCATCGAGCTCGGCGGCCGGATACAAGTTATAGCGCGGCACCCGGTAGGGACCGGCAATGTTGCGTACTGTGGTGAAGGAGCCGAGCGGCACTGTCTCGCCCTTGGCATTGCGCACTCGCAGCGCCAGCACGTCCTTGGCGTTGAGACGATAGGGCGCGGCGGCCTGCGCCTGCACCCGGAAGGTGCGGCCGAACAGGTTGAAGTCATTGACATAGACGCCGCCGATGAAGACCTGCAGCGTGCTGAACACCTCGGGCATGCTGACGCCCAGCATCTGCGCCTTGGTGCGGTCGATATCGAGATAGAGCTCAGGCGTCTGCGTCTCGAACAGGGAAAAGACGTGCTCGACCCCGGGCGTGCGCGCCGCTGCCCCCATCATGGCGAGGACCGCGTGTTGCAGCGCCACCGGCCCGGCGCCGCCGCGATCCTCGACCATCATGCGGAAGCCGCCGGCATTGCCGATGCCGGATACCGGCGGCGGCTGCACCACGATCATCTGTGCGTCCTGGATGGCGGCGAACTTGCCGAACAAGGCGCCCTGGATCGCGGCCGCCGTCTCACGCGGATTGTTCGCCCGCTTGTCGAAGGGATCGAGCACCAGGAACATGGCGCCGGCATTGGGTGCGTTGGTGAAGGTCGCGCCGGAGAAGCCGACGATGCGGATGGCATGGGCGACGCCGGGCACCTGCATGGCGAGCGCCTGCGCCCGCTTCATCACCGCGTCGGTGCGCTGCAAGGCCGCGCCGGGCGGAAGCTGCGCTGCCACGATCAGGAAGCCGCGGTCTTGCTGCGGGATGAAGCCCTGCGGCGTGTCGCGGAACTGGATGAAGCCGAAGGCGATGATGCCGGCATAGATGAGCACCATGATGGTGGCGAAGCGCACCGCGCGGCCTGCCAGCCAGCCATAGCCGCGGCCGACCGCGTCGAAGCTCCAGTTGAACAGGCGGAAGAAGGCGTGGAACGGCCACTCCCACCAACTGTCGCGATGGCGCGGGTCATGCGGCTTGAGCAGCAGCGCGCACAGCGCCGGCGACAGCGTCAACGACATGGTCAACGAGATGACGGTCGAGGCGGCGATGGTCAGCGCGAACTGGCGATAGAACTGCCCAGAAATGCCGGTGATGAAGGCGGAGGGCACGAACACCGCGGTCAGCACCAACGCGATGGCGATCAGCGCCCGCCCCACCTCGTCCATGCTCTTGCGCGCGGCCTCGCGCGGACTGAGACCGGTGGCGATGTTGCGCTCGACGTTTTCGACGACGACGATGGCGTCGTCGACCACGATGCCCACGGCGAGCACCAAGCCGAACAAGGACAGGTTGTTGATGGTGAAGCCGAACAACAACATCGCGAAGAAGGTGCCGATGAGGGCGATCGGGATGACCACGATGGGGATAATGGCGGCGCGCCAGGTCTGCAGGAACAGGACCACCACCAGCACGACGAGCCCCATCGCCTCCAGAATGGTGTCGACCACCGCCTCGACCGACTGGCGGATGAACTGGGTCGGGTCATAGATGATGGTATATTTCAACCCCGACGGAAACTTCTGCCCGAGCGTGGCCATCGCCTTGCGGATATTGTCGCCGGTCTCCAGCGCATTGGAGCCGGGCCGCTGGAACACGGCGACCGCCACGGACGGGTTGTTGTCGAGATAGGACGTCGAGTTGTAGTTCTGCGCGGCAAGCTCGACATGCGCCACGTCCTTCAGGCGCACCACGGCGTCGGCGGTCTGCTTGACCACGATATTGCCGAACTCGGTCGGCGTGGAAAGCCGCCCGAGCGTGCGCACCGCGACCTGAAAGGCAAGCTGATGCGGCACCGGCGGCTGATTGAGCACGCCGGAGGCGACCTGCACATTCTGTCCCTGCAGTGCGCGCACCACGTCGCCGGCGGTCAGGTTGAGCGCCTGCAGCCGGTCGGGATCGAGCCAGATCTGCATGGCGTAGTCGCGGGCGCCGAAGATGACCAGCGAGCCGACACCCTCGATGCGGGTGAGCACGTCCTTGATCTGGAGATTGGCGAAGTTGGTCATGAACAGGGCGTTACGCGAATCGTCGGGCGAGAACAGGTTCACCACCATCAGAATGTCGGGCGAACGCTTGTCGACGGTGACGCCGGTCTGCTGCACCGCCGCCGGCAGGCGCGGCAGCGCGGTGGCGACGCGGTTCTGCACCTGCACCTGCGCGGTATCGAGATCGGTGCCGACGTCGAAGGTCACCGCGATCGAGAACTGGCCGTCGGCGGTTGAGTTCGACGAAATGTAGAGCATGTTCTCGACGCCGTTGACCGCCTCCTCGATCGGCGTCACCACCGTATCGGCCACGGTCTCCGCGCCGGCGCCGGGATACTGGCCAGTGATGTTGATGGTCGGCGGCGCGATCTCGGGATATTGCGAGATCGGCAGCCGGATATAGGCCACCGCGCCAAGAATGATGATCACGATCGCGATGACCGAAGCGAAGATCGGGCGATCGATGAAAAACCGCGAGATTGGCATAACGGACGCTTCAATCCGCCTTGGCGCGGGCCGCCGGCGCGGCCTCCGCGGTCGGCTTACCGGGCGCGGCCTGTTGCTCGGGCTTCACCTTCTGGCCCGGCCGCACGCGCGCAATGCCATTGACGATGACCTCATCGTCGGAGGACAGCCCGCTCTTGATCACCCGCTGCTCGCCGACAAGCTGACCGAGCGTGACGTATTTCTGCTGCGCCACGTTCTTATCGTTCACCACCAGCACATATTTGCGCGCCTGGTCGCTGCCGATGGCGTCGTCCGGCACCAGCAGCGCCGTATAGGGCGGCGAGGCCGGCACCCGCACGCGGCCGAACATGCCGGGCGTGAACAGACCATCGGGATTGTTGAACAAGGCGCGGGCGCGGATAGTGCCGGTAGACGTGTCGATCACGTTGTTGACGAAATCCATGCGGCCCTTGTGGATGAAATCCTTCTCGTCGATCAGCTTGAGCGTGACCGGCAGGCCGCCGCTGCTGCTCGTCATGTCGTGGCCCAGACTAGCCATATGCTGGTAGCGCAGCAGCGAGGCCTCGTCGAAGGTGAACTCGAAATGGATCGGGTCGGTGGAGACGATCGTTGCGAGCAGCGTGGTGTTGCCGCTGGTGCCGCCTGTCACCAGATTGCCGGGGGAAACCTTGCGATCGCCGATGCGCCCGTCGATGGGCGCGCGCAGCTCGGTGAACTGCAGGTCGAGCTCGGCCTGGCGCACCAGCGCCTCGTTGGCGTTCACATTGGCCTGGGCATTGCGATAGGCCTGGGAGCGCTGCTCGAAAGTCTGATCGGTGATGGTCTTTTCCTTCACCAACTGCTTGCCGCGGTCGAGGTCGGACTTGGTGAACGTCAGATTGGATTTCGCCAGCGCCAGATTGGCGCGCGCCTGGTCGAGCGTGTTCTGGAACGAGCGCTTGTCGATACTGAACAAGAGGTCGCCCTGGTGCACCAATTGCCCGTCACGGAAATGCACCCCTTCGAGATAACCGGAGACGCGCGCGCGCACTTCCACCGAATTCACCGCCACGAAGCGGCCGACATATTCGTCGTGATCGGTCACCGTCTTGTGCGTGGGCTTGGCCACGGTGACGGCGGGCGGCGGCGGCGCGGCGGCCTGCTTCTGCTGCTGGCGCTCGCCGCACCCGGCAACAAGCAGGACAAGCGCGAGCGGCAGCGCGACGCGGCGCGCCGCGCGGAGCAGCGGAGTGGAGATCGACGGACGGTGGTGGTTCATGCAAAGCCTGGATCGTGCGGCCCTCGTCTGGCCAGCCTGTCCCCATAGCCTTGCGGCAGTGCCTTTGTCCACCTTCGGCGCAGCGACCGGTCGGAACACGAAATGTCGTGTCAGGGCCGAAGGTTGCGTCGAAATGCGGCAAGCCCGCGGCGGCCGAGAAAGATCACAATCAAGAGACCGTAAACACCGCCGCCGATACCGCCCAGCACGGCCAGCGTGCCGACATCACGCAACTTGTTCCATGGCGCGAGCCAGTGGGCGACCGGCGCATGGCCTAGCGCCAGGACCGCGGCCAGCACCAGCCCGGCCACGGCAAGCTTGAGCGCCGATTGGCGCAATTGCCCATCGATGCGCAAATGGCCGGCGCGATGGGCAAACCACATCACCAGGCCGAGATTGATCCAGGCGCCGATGGACGTGGCCAAAGCCAGCCCGACCTGCGCCAGCGGGCCCATGAGCAGAAACTTGAAAGCGATATTGACGGCCGCGGCGGCGAGCGCCGCCTTGACCGGCGTCGCGGTGTCGCCGCGCGCGAAGAAGGTGGCGACCACGCTGCGGATGAGCACGAAGGGCAACAGGCCGATCGCGTAAGCCGCGAGCGTATGGCCGGCGGCAATCGCGTCGGCATCGGTGAAGGCGCCGCGCGCAAACAGCGCGCGCATGATCAGGTCGGGGATGGTGGCGAAAGCGGCGAGACAGGGAATCGCCAGCAGCAGGGTGAACTCGATGGCGCGATTTTGGGCATGCGCGGCGCCGGCATCGTCGCCCGTGGCAAGACGTGCCGACATTTCCGGCAGGATGACCGTGCCGGCGGCAATGCCGATGACGCCGATCGGTAACTGGTTGATGCGGTCGGCATAATAAAGCGCCGACAGCGCGCCGGCGGGCAGGAAGCTGGCGATGATGGTGTCGGCGAAGAGCGCGAGCTGCACGCCGGCGGAGCCGAGCGTCGCCGGGCCGAGCGCGCGGAAGAACTGGCGCACATCGGCATCGAGCTCCGGCCAGCGCAGCCGCGGCAGCGAGCCGGTGCGCCAACAATCGCCGCCGACCAGCAGCGCCTGCAAGCCGCCGGAGATCAAGACGCCCCAGGCGGCGGCATGGCCGGCGTCGGGGAAGAAAGCGGCGAGCAGCAGCGCCACGATCAGCGACAGGTTGAGCAGGATCGGCGCGGCGGCGGCGGCGGCAAAGCGCTGCAACGCGTTGAGGATGCCGCCATAGAGCGTGACCAGCGTGATCAGCGCGAGATAAGGAAATGTGATGCGGGTGAGCTTGACGGCCAGCGCAAAACGCTCAGGATCGTTGCGGAAGCCAGGGGCCAGCACGTCGATCACGGTCGGCGTGAAGATCAAGGCGACGGCAAGCAGCAGCAACTGGCTCGCCAGGAGCAAGGTGAAGATGCGGTCGGCGAACAGGCCGGCGCGCCCCGCCCCGCCCTGTTGGCGGATGCGGGCATAGGCCGGCACGAAGGCGGCATTGAAGGCGCCTTCGGCGAAAATCGCGCGGAAATGGTTAGGCAAGCGTAACGCCACGAAAAAGGCGTCCGCCTGCGGACCGGCACCCAGGACCGCCGCCAGGATGATATCGCGGACGAATCCGGTCAGCCGCGACAGCAGCGTGAAGCCGCCGACGGTGAGGATGCGCTGGATCATGCTTAACACCCCCGGCCGGCGTCAAAATGCCGGAAAAGACAGCAGAGCTGGACCCTACCCTACGTTAAGAAAAGTCGGTTATGGGTGACCTGCGTTTAGGACGATTCCCAGGCCGAAAATAGGCTCACGACAGGCATGCCCTCACCCATCACCCCCATTCTGCTGGCAGGCGGCGCCGGGACCCGGCTGTGGCCGGTCTCGCGCGATGCCCTGCCCAAGCAGTTCCTGCCGCTGATCGGCGAGCGCTCCACCTACCAGGAAACCCTGGCGCGGGTGGCCAATCCCATGTTCGGGCCGCCGCTCGTGATCACCGGGCCGAATTTCCACTTCTTCGCCCGTCGGCAGGCCGAGGAGATCGGCATCGATGCCACCGTGGTGATCGAGCCGATGCGGCGCGATTCCGGCCCGGCGATTGCCGCCGCCACAGCCATCGCGCTCAGGCGCGACCCGCAGGCCGTGGTGTTGGCGCTCGCGGCCGACCACGTCATCCTCGACGTCGACAAATTCCGCGCCACTTGCCAGGCCGGCCGGCCGGCCGCCGAGGCAGGCCGCATCGTCACCTTCGGCATCCGCCCGAGCGAGCCGAAGACGAGCTATGGCTACATCCTCCCCGGCGGCAAGCTCGACGGTAACGGCGTGCTAGCGGTGGAGCGCTTCGTCGAGAAGCCGGACGCGGCGACCGCGGCACGCTACGTCAAGGAAGGCTATCTGTGGAACTCGGGCAACTTCCTGTTCCGCGCCGACGTGCTGCTGTCGGAGCTCAAGCGGCTGGAGCCGGAGATGGCCGCCGCCATCGAGGCATCGGTCGAGGACGCAGCCACCGATCTCGGCTTCCTGCGGCTGGCGCCGGAAGCTTTCGCCAAGGCGCCGCAGAAATCGATCGACTATGCGGTGATGGAACGGACCGACCGCGCCGCGGTGGTGGTCGGCGATTTCCGCTGGTCGGACATCGGCAGTTGGGACGCGCTGTTCGAGATCACCGCGCATGACGCCGATGACAACGTGACGCAAGGTCCGGTGGTGACCATGGATGCACACGGCTGCGTGGTGCACGCCGAGGATCGACTGGCCGCCGTCGTCGGCGTCAAGGACCTAGTCGTGGTGAGCACCTCGGACGCGGTGATGGTGATTCCGCGCGCGCGGGCGCAGGAGGTGAAGGATCTGGTCGCCGAGCTGAAGGCCGCGCAACGGCCGGAGGCAAGCGTGCACAAGCGCGTGCACCGGCCCTGGGGCTATTACGAGTCGATCGACATGGGCGAGCGCTTCCAGGTCAAGCGCATCGTGGTCATTCCCGGCGGCATGCTGTCGCTGCAGAAACACCGCCACCGCTCGGAGCACTGGGTGGTGGTGCGTGGCACCGCCGAGGTCACGCTCGGCAGCGAGGTGCGGCCGGTGCACGAGAACGAGTCGATCTATATTCCGATCGGCAGCGTCCACCGTCTCGCCAACAAGGGCAAGATCCCGCTCGAGCTGATCGAAGTGCAGACCGGCAGCTATCTCGGCGAGGACGACATCGAGCGGATCGAGGACGTGTATCAGCGGGCGTGAGCGATCATCGTGGCAAGCCGCGCTCGTCGTAGAGCATGTCGCCGTGATCGAGATTGTGGTCGAGCGGCTTCAGGCGGGCAGCTCAATCCCGCCCTATCGCCAGCAGTCGTTCGGCAAGATCAATATCGCGCTCACCGTGATTACGGTCGAATCGTTCGCGAATGGCTGTCGTGACGGCGGTCACTATGGTTTCACCGGTCAGATCGGATAGCTGCTTGGCGAGCCGGTAGGCTTGTCTAATATTCATAGCCGCATTCTAACACAGTAGCCGAAGATTTTCCGTCACCGCCCCGTCCACACCGGCGGGCGCTTGGCGATAAAGGCGGCGACGCCCTCGCGGAAATCCGCGCTGCCATAGGCGCGGTCGATGAGGTCCTCGTCTTCCACAGACACCGCGGCGAGCAGGCGGCGGATCGCTTCCTTGCCGACCTGCATGGTGATCGGCGCATGGCCGGCGATGCGGGTGAGCCATTCCTCGCTGCGCGCGGCAAGCTCCTCGGGCGGAACGACCAGGCTGACGAAGCCCGCCTCGCGCGCCTCCTCGGCGGACAGCATCTCGGCCAGCATCAGCATGCGCTTGGTGCGGCCGATGCCGAACTCGGCCAGGAGCCGCGCATAGATGCCGGCGGCGAGGCAATTGCCGAGCGTGCGCGCGATCGGCACGCCGAAGCGCGCCTCGGGCGTCGCCAGGCGCAGGTCGCACGCGCAGGCGATGGCGAGACCGCCGCCGACGCACCAGCCGTCGATCACCGCCACCGTCGGCATCGGCAGGCCGTCGATCGCGGCGACGAAGCGGGCGATCTTCTTCTCATAGGCAACGCCGTCCGCGCCCGAGGCGAAGGCCTGGAACTGCGCGATATCGGTGCCGGCGATGAAGGCCTTGCCGCCGACGCCGGCGAAGGCGACCACGCGGATGTTCGCGTCGGCGGCAAGCGTCGCGCAGATGCGCTCCAGCTCCTCGTACATCGGGAAGGTCATGGCGTTGCGCGCCTGCGGCCGGTCGAAGAAAACGCGGGCGATGGCGCCCTCGCATGTCATTCGCACGCTGCCGTCGCCGGAAGTCTGTTCGCTCATTGTGTGTTGCCCTTTGCAAAACCGCGCGCACTGTAAAGCGGCGGCCCCTTCGCGTCGACCGGAGACGGCGCATGCGGAGCATGACGCGCGGCTATACCATCCGCGCGGCGCGCGCCTGCAACCATCGAAACGCGACGAGCGCGGCGGTTGCCAGGATCAGCATGGCGCCGGCGAGATAGATCGGCGCCGCGGCGCTGCCGCTGGCGTCGCGGGCAAAGCCGGCAAGGGCGGGCGCCACGCCCATGCCGAGATAATAGCAGGTGAAATAAATGCCCATGACCACCGCGCGCCGCTGCGGCGGTGCCGCCTGGCCGGGCAGCGCCATGATCAGCCCGCCGGGCGGCCCGAAGGTAAGGCCGATGAAGATGAGCAGCGCGACGGACGCGCCTGCCGCCGGCAGCGTCCAGATCGCCGCGATGCCGAACAGGAAACAGCCGATCATCGTCAGGAGCGGCCGCTGCAGGCGCTCGGCGAACCAGGCGCCGAGCGGCACGGCGGGGATCAGCACCCAGCTCACCACGCTCATCAAGGCGCTGGCGCCCTGCGCGCCCTGCCCGCGCGCCATCAGCCAGGCCGGCCCGAAGGCAACGATCAGGATGAAGCCCATATTGTAGAAGGTCCACACCAGACCGCTGAGCACCGCCAGCGCCAGCTCATGCCGCGTGAGATCGATGCGCAGCCGCGGCGGCGCCTTGTCCGCCGTCGCCGGCGCGCGATAGGACCACAGCACCAGCAAGAAGGAGAAGGCGCTGAGCGCGGCCGTGCTCAGCATGGCGCCGCGCCAGGACGTGGCGGCGGCGAGTGGCGGCAGCACGATCAGCGCCAGCGCGATGCCAAGCGGCCAGCTCGTGATCAGGACGCCGAGCGCGGTGACGATTTCACGGCCCTGGAACCAGTCGGTCACCATCTTGGTGAGCAGCACATTGAGCAGCACCGCGCCGCAGCCGGCGATGAGCCGCCCGGCGCTGAGCAGCGCGCTGTCGGCGCCGAGCGTCATCAGCACGCCGCCAAGCGCCATGGCGGCAAGACCGAACAGCGCCACGCGCTTGTCGCCGAAGCGCTGCGCCAGCACGCCGCTCGGCAGGGCGACGGCGGCGCCGGGGAAAAGATAGAGCCCGATCAGGGTGCCGAGCGCGGCATAATTGAGATGGAAATCGGCCATGAGCGGCGGCGCCACGGCCGTCACCGCCTGGAACTGGAATCCCATGACGGTGCGGGCGAAGGTCAGCGCCGCGAGAATAAGCCAACGATCGGTCACGCGACGCTCATGCCCCCTGCGAACGGCACGGGAGCCTACCCGATTCCGCCGTTGAGACCAGCCGCGGCCGATGCACCGGGAGTGCTGTTTTCCGTCGGCCGATGCGATATAGCTGGCGCATGGACATGCCGACCAATAACGACCAGATGCGCTGGCAGGCGCTCGCCGACCGCATCGAGGCCGGGGCGGACGGGCCCGATCGTCATGCGCTCGTCGACGACCTCGCCGCCGCGCTCAAACTGCCGATGTTTCGCGTCTACACTGCCTACGCCAACCTCGAATATGCGATGCGGCTCTGCCACTGGCTGCTGCCGCAGTGGCGCGAGCGCATCGTCAACGAGTTGCCGGACATGGCGCCGGGCCAGTATCTTTTCCGTGCCGATCTTGCGCCGCCGGGCGGCGCGCCGGCGGACTGGGCGGTGAGCGCGGCTGCCGCCACGCCGGCGCGCGCCGTCATGGCCGCGCTGTGCCGGGGCATCGCCAAGGCCGGATTGGCGGACACGTCCGGCGCGGCGCCTGCAAACACTCCGTTCGGCAGCTAGACGATCTTGCGCCGCGTGAGCTCGTCGATCACCTGCTGCGCCAGGAGGCCCGCCTCCTCGCTGCCGGCCATCAGATGCAGCTCAGGGCTTTCCGGCGCCTCGTAAGGCTGGTCGACGCCGGTGAAATTCTTGATCTCGCCGGCGAGCGCGCGCCGGTAAAGGCCCTTGGGATCTCGCGTGATGCATTGATCGAGCGGGGTGTCGACGAACACCTCGATGAACTCGCCCTGGTCGATGAGCTCGCGCACCATCTGCCGCTCGGCGCGGAACGGCGAGATGAAGGCACAGAGCACGACGAGACCGGCCTCGGTCATCAGCTTGGCGACCTCGCCGATGCGGCGGATGTTCTCCACCCGGTCCGCCTCGGTAAAGCCGAGATCCTTGTTGAGGCCGTGGCGCACATTGTCGCCGTCGAGCAGCAGCGTGTGCACGCCGCGCGCATGCAGGCCCGCTTCCACCAGATTGGCGACGGTCGACTTGCCGGCGCCCGGCAGGCCGGTGAACCACAGCACCGCCGGCTTGTGATGCATGAGTTGCGCGCGCTCGCTCTTGCTCACGGTGATGGTCTGCTGATGGATATTGGTGGCGCGGCGCAGCGCGAAGTCGATCATGCCGGCGGCGACCGTCTGGTTGGAATAACGGTCGATGAGGATGAAGGCGCCGGTGGTGCGGTTGTCGGCATAAGGATCGAAGGGCAGCGGGCGAGCGACCGACAGATTGCAGACGCCGACCTCGTTGAGCGACAGCGTCTTGGCGGCGAGTTTCGCCAGCGTATTGACATCGATACGATGCTTGAGATCGGTGACCGTCGCGGTCAGCGTGCAATGATTGATCTTGATCAGATAGGAGCGCTCCGGGAACAACTGCTCCTCCGCCATCCAGACGAGATGCGCGGCGAACTGGTCGGCGACCTGCGGGCGGTCGCGCAAGGGCGCGAACATGTCGCCGCGCGCGACATCGACGTCGTTGCCGAGCGTGACGGTCACCGCGTCGCCGGCCGAGGCCTGCGCCTGTTCGCCGCCGGGGCCGAGGATCATGGCGACGGTCGCCGTCCGCCCCGACGGCAGCACCGCAATCTCGTCCCCGGTCTTGATGCTACCGCTCGCCACGGTGCCGGCAAAGCCGCGGAAATCGGAATGCGGCCGGTTCACCCATTGCACCGGCAGGCGGAAAGGCTTCTCCGCGCGCGCATCCTCGACGTCGACCGTTTCCAGGAATTCCAGAAGCGGCGGCCCGGCATACCAGGGCGTGCGCGCGCTCCTCGACGAAACATTGTCGCCGTGGCGCGCCGAGATGGGAATGCACACAGTCTGCTGAAAACCGAGCGCGGCCGCAAAGCTTTGGAATTCGGCGGCGATCGTGTCGAACGCGGCGCGCTCGAAGTCGACGAGGTCGATCTTGTTCACCGCCAAGACGACATGGCGGATGCCGAGCAGACTCACGATCATGGAGTGGCGGCGGGTCTGGTCGGTGAGGCCCTTGCGCGCATCGACCAGGAGCACCGCGAGCTCGGCATTGGAGGCGCCGGTCGCCATGTTGCGCGTGTATTGCTCGTGGCCGGGCGTGTCGGCGACGATGAAGGATCGACGCGGCGTGGAAAAATAGCGGTAGGCGACGTCGATGGTGATGCCCTGCTCGCGCTCGGCCTCGAGGCCGTCGAGCAGCAGCGCGAAATCGACCTCGCCACCGGTGGTGCCGTGCTTCTTGGAATCGCGCGCGAGCGCCGTGAGATGGTCGTCGAAGATGAGATTCTGCTCGTAGAGCAGCCGGCCGATCAGCGTCGATTTGCCGTCGTCGACCGAGCCGCAGGTGAGGAAACGCAAGGCCGGCCTTGTGTCGGCGTCGAGGACGCGCGCACGGGCGGTGCCTTGGAGGGGGGCGTCCATCAGAAATACCCCTCACGCTTCTTCTTCTCCATCGACCCGGCTTCATCGTGGTCGATGACGCGCCCCTGGCGCTCGGACAAGGTCGACGTGCGCATCTCCTCGATGATGGCATCGAGCGTGTCGGCACCCGAACGAATGGCGCCGGTCAGCGGATAACAACCGAGCGTGCGGAAGCGAACGCGCAATGTGCGCGGGCTTTCGCCGGGCAACAGCGGCAGCCGCGCGTCGTCGACCATGATCAGCGTGCCGTCGCGCTCCACTACCGGTCGCTCCTTGGCGAAATAGAGCGGCACCACGGGGATATTTTCGGCGCGGATGTAGTCCCACACGTCGAGCTCGGTCCAATTGGACAGCGGAAAGACGCGCATGGATTCGCCAGGCTTGATGCGCGTGTTGAACAGGTTCCACAGCTCCGGGCGCTGGTTGCGCGGGTCCCAGCCGTGCGTAGCGGAACGGTGCGAGAAGATGCGCTCCTTGGCGCGGCTCTTTTCCTCGTCGCGCCGGGCACCGCCGAAGGCGACATCGAAGCGTCCTTTGTCGAGCGCCTGGCGCAGGCCTTCCGTCTTCATCACCTGGGTATGGATCGCGGAGCCGGAGGCAATCGGCGAAATGCCGCGCGCGCGGCCGTCCTCGTTGACGTGGACGATCAGGTCGAGGCCGAGCCTTGCCGCCGTCGCGTCGCGGAAGGCGATCATCTCGCGGAATTTCCAGGTGGTGTCGATGTGCAGGAGCGGAAACGGTGGCTTGCCCGGTGCGAAAGCCTTGAGCGCGAGGTGCAGCATCGCGCTCGAGTCTTTGCCGATCGAATACAGCATCACCGGGTATTTGAACTCGGCGACCGTCTCGCGCAGGATGCCGATCGCCTCGGCCTCGAGGCGGCGCAAGCGGATATTATGATCTCGCCAAGTCATGTCGTTCCGGGCCCATGATGCGGCGAGTGCCGCCGATTTGAAGTTCCTGCACTCCCTGCTGCAAACGCGTTGAGGAGCTTCAAATCGAAAGGCGTCACTCGAATCATAGAGTTGCTAGTGCCCCTTTGTTTCCGAAGGTCGTGTCAGAGCGTGCTGCAATGGATCACGAACTTCGGAAACGGGGCACTAGTGCTACTGCACTTTGCGCCATGCCGGGAAGCCCTGAAATTTCAAATTCGCGCGCGCGACGGAAAAATCCGTCTCCCGCCGCTCACCGCGCCAGCATGCGGCGCACGCCGTCGATGATCCGGTCCTGTGTCGGCGCATCAAGATAGGCGTGCATCGGCAGACTGATCACCTCGGCGGCCAGCCGCTCGCTCACCGCGCAGCCGCCATCGCCGACCGGATAGTCCTTGTAGGCCTGCTGGCGGTGCAGCGGGATCGGATAATAGATCGCGGTCGGGATGCCTTCGCCCTTGAGCGCGGCGGCCAGCGCATCGCGGCGTCCGTCGGCGACGCGAATGGTGTATTGCGCCCAGACCGAGACGAGGCCGTGCGGCACCGCCGGCACGCCGACGACGTCGCGCAGGCCCTCCGCATATCGGCGCGCCACCGCGTTGCGCGCCTCGATCTCCTCCGGGAAGATCTTCAGCTTCTCGCGCAGCACCGCGGCCTGCATGGTATCGAGACGGGAGGCGAGGCCGATGCGCACATTGTCGTAGCGGTCGCTGCCCTGGCCGTGCATGCGCAAGGAGCGCAACAGGTCGGCGAGGCCGTCGTCATCGGTGATGACGGCACCGCCGTCGCCGTAGCAGCCGAGCGGCTTGGCCGGAAAGAAGCTGGTCGCCGTCATGGCGGTGAAGGTGCCGAGCCTGCGGCCGTCGATCGAGGCGCCGAAGCCTTGTGCGGCGTCGTCGAGCACGAACAAGCCTTCCGCTTCGGCGATCGCCGATACCGCGACCTGATCGGCCGGCAGGCCGAACAGATCGACCGGGATGACGGCCTTCGGCGTCAAGCCGAGGCGACGCGCCGTGCCGATGGCGGCGGAGAGCCCGTCCGGATCGATGTTGAAGGTCTCGGCCTTGACGTCGACGAAGACCGGCGTGGCGCCGACCAGCGCCGCCACTTCCGCGGTGGCGCAGAAGGTGAAGGAGGGGCAGAACACCGCATCGCCGGGGCCGACGTTCTTGGCGCGCAGCGCCAGCACCAGCGCGTCGGTGCCGCTGGCGCAGGTGACGGCATGACGCGCGCCGCAGAAGGCGGCAAGCTCCGCCTCGAAGGCGCGCACCTCGGGGCCGAGCATGAACTGGCAGTGATCGAGCACGCGCGCGAGCGCCTCGTCGATGGCGCTGCCGAGCCGCCGGCGTTGTGCGGCGACGTCGATGAAGGGAATGGGCGGGGGCTCGATACGTTTATTCATTTCATGTCCTTAGCGGCTTGCCGTTCCTTCCCGCTCGTCCCCGTACGGGACCGAACGGAGTTAGAGGCCCGGCTCCCGCAAAGCCAAACTCAGCCCGCCACCACGCGCGGCGCCTGGCGTTCGGCGCGCGGCGCCGTCGCCGGCCGCGAGGCGAGACAGCGCGACGCGATCTCCAAACTCGCCACCGCCTCTTCGCCGGTCACCGCCGGCGGCGCCTCGCCGCGCACCGCGCGCAGGAAGGCGAGCAACTCGGCGCGTAGCGGCTCGGCGTGGCCGACCGAGAGATGGCGCATGGAATAGCTGCCGTCCGGCTGGAAGCCGAAGCACTCGGTCACCTGGCGCGTGAGCAGATCGCCCATCACATATTTGCCGCGCGTCGCCACCGTGACGTTGCGCGCCTTGAACGGCGTCAGCCAGTTGGTGTTGATGTGCGCGAGCACGCCCGACGCGGTGCGGAACTGCAGCAGCGCGATGTCCTCGCGCTCGGCCACCGCGCTGGACAGCTGCGGCTGCACCTCGACGATGTCCGAGTCGGTGAACCAGCGGATCAGGTCGATGTCGTGCACGGCAAGATCGATGACCACGCCGACATTCGACATGCGCGGCGGGAACGGCCCCACGCGCGTGATGGCGATCGACAGGATGTCCTCGTTGCGGATCGCCTCCTTGATCGCTTCCACCGCCGGATTGAATCGCTCGACATGGCCGACCATCAGCGTGACATTGGCGCGGCGCGCGGCGGCGATGATGTCGCCGCCCTCCTCGACCGAGGAGGCGATCGGCTTTTCCACCATGATGTGGATGCCGCGCGCGATGCAGGCGAGCGCGATGTCATGATGCAGATGTGTCGGCGCCGCCAGCGTGACGGCATCGACGCCGAGCGCGAGCATCTGCTCGACGTCGGGCACCGCCTGACAGCCGAGCGTGCGCGCGACGAATTCGGCCTGCTTGCGGTCGGGATCGGCGACACCGACGAGCGTGACGCCGGGCAGGCCGGCAAACACGCGGGCATGATTGCTGCCCATGACGCCAACGCCGATGACGCCGACACGCAAGGAGCGCTCCGTGCCCGAATTTGTCGTCTGCGTCATGCCGCGAAAACGTCCCCTCGCCCTTGACGATGGCGCGCATCACGCGCGGCCCGCTCAGCCCTGTCATCCCCTAGCATGCCGCCAGGCGGCAGGCGACAGCCTCGCCAAAATACGCACGAACACGTTTTAATTCAAAGCGTTACACGTTTTGATTCACATCGGTAAATGCGTTAAACGGAGCGCGGGGGTGTTCGGCCCCGGCAAGGGTGATCCCCGCGGGCGCTCCGACGACATGCATATCATCATCACCGGCGGGACCAGCCATATCGGCCGCCGCGTCGCGTCGCTGGCGCTGCGGCAAGGGCACCGCGTTACCCTGCTCGGCACCGACCGCGCCGACGGTGGTATCGCGCGCGCCGTTCCCTGGCGGCTGGGCGCGCCCGTCCCGGCGGCGGCCTGGGCGGAGCCCGCCGACGCGCTGATTCACCTCGCCCATCTGTGGCACGCGACCGGGCCGGAAGAGACTGACATCAACCTGGCCGGCACCCAGGCCCTGCTGGCGGCGGCGCGGCGGGCGAACATTTCGCGCCTTTTGTTCGCCTCCTCGCTGTCGGCGCGCGCCGACGCGCTCAACCGCTACGGCCGCGTCAAATACCGCACCGAGGCGCTGCTCGATGGCGAAGGCGAAACGGCGGTGCGTATCGGCCTGGTTTATGGCGGGCCGCAGCAGTCGCTGTGGGGCACGCTCACGCGAATCAGCGCCCTGCCGGTGCTGCCGATGATCGGACTCGGCCAGCCGGTGCAGCCGATCCATGTCGACGACGTGGCCGCCGGCCTCCTGCGCATCGCCACGCAGGAGGTACCGGCGCCGCGCCGTATCGTGCTCGCCGGCGCGCCGATCGCCTTCGGCGATTTCCTGCGCACGCTGGGACGCGCGCGGCATGGCCGGCAGCCGCTGCTGATTCCGCTGCCGCTGGCGCCGCTGCAATTCGTGCTGGATGCGGCCATCGCGCTCGGCCTGCCGCTGCAGGGCGCGCGCGAGCGCATGCTGGGCTTGGCCGGCGTCAAGGTGCAGGACGGCACACCGGATGCCGCCCGGCTCGGGCTGACGCTGCGGCCGCTGGCGGTGGCACTCGCCGCCGAAAGCGGAAGGCGCGACCGCACTGCCGAAGCCGCCGCCCATCTGCATTATGTGCTCGGGCGGCCGGCGAGCCGGCCGACGCTCCGGCGATACTTGCGCGGCTGGCGGCGCTATGAGTTCGGCGCCGGCGTGGCTCCCGCGCCGCTGCGGCGATGTCCCTCGCTGATGCGCCTGGCCGAGCCATTACCCTGGGACCGGCGCCCGCGCGCGCAAGCGATCCGCCAGCGCCTGCACGCCGCCGCCGTGCTGGCCGAGGTCGAGCCCGGCGCCGGGCCACGCTTCTACACGCAAAAGCCGGCAAGCGCGGCCGCCGCCACGCTCAAGCTCGCCTGGCTCGGCGCGGTGGAAGCCGCGCTGCTGCTGCCGCGCGCCGTCATCGGCTACTGGCTGTGGCGATGAGCGCGCGCATCGCCGTGATCGGCGCCGGCCCGGCCGGCGTCAGCGCCGCCTGGCCGCTGATCGAATCGGGCCTCGACGTCACGCTGATCGATGCCGGGCAGACGCCGAGCCCGCCCGCGCCGGCGCGGCCGAGCCTCGCACACATGCGCAGCGGCGATCCCGACGCGTGGCGCTATCTGGTTGGCGAGGATCTACGCGGCATGCGCTTCATGCCGGACGTGTCGCCGAAGCTGCGGCTGGCGGCTGAGCCGGAGAACTTCGCCGAGTTCGAGCCGGCCAACGGCATCCGCTCCGATAATTTCACCGCGGTCGGCTGTCTGGCGCCGGGCGGGCTGTCGAATGTCTGGGGCGCGGTGACATTCGCCTATGACCGCGCCGACATGGCCGGCTGGCCGATCGGCCCCGACGACCTCGCCGAGTCCTATCGCCGCGTGTCGGCGCGCATGGGATTGTCGGGTCCCGCCACCAACGCACTCGACCGTGAACCGGCACCGCTGGCGCTGCAAGCACCGCTGCCGCTTTCGCCGCTGGAAGAACGCATCGCCGCGGCTTATGCGCGCCGACCGAGCGACGAATTCCGCCTCGGCCGCAGCCGCATTGCCGTGCTCTCCGCCGACCTGCGCGAGCGCAAAGCCTGCGCCCTCGATAATGCCTGCATGCTCGGCTGCGCGCAGGGCTCGATCTATGCCGCCGGCCAGGAACTGCCCGATTTGGCGCGCGCCGGTCACTTCACGCTTGAACGCGGCGTTGTTGTCGAGCGCCTCGCGCGCGAGGCGGGCGGCTGGAGCATTCGTGGGCGCGATCGCGCAAGCGGCGTGGCGCGCGAATTCAAGGCGGCGAAGGTCATCCTCGCCACCGGCGCGCTCGCCTCGGCGCGGCTCGGGCTCGACGCCGCCGGCTCAAATGATGAGACGGTGGAACTGGTGCACAGTCCCGGCGTCGCCTGCGCCGTGCTGTTTCCGGCTGCGCTCGGCAGCACCGTGCCGGAACGCGCGCTCAGCCTGCCGCAGCTCCTGTTCAGCCTGGCGCTCGGCGGCAACGATCCGGCCGACGAGATCATCGTCTCGCTGTTTCCCGCGCATGCCATGTCGGCCACCGAGTTCCTCGCGCGCATGCCATTGACGCGGCCGGGCGGCATCGGCCTGTTGCGCGAAATGACGCCGGCGCTGATGATCGCGCTCGCCTTCTATCCCGGACGCTACAGCGCCAACCAAGCGCGCTTCCGGCGCGGCGGTAACGGACAATCCGAGCTTGTCATCGAAGGCAGCCACAGCGCCGCCTTCGCACGGCTGGCGCGCGCCACCACCGGCCGCCTGCGCCGGCATTTTCTCAGGCTCGGCGGGGTGGTGCTGCCGGCCTCGACGCAGATCATGCAGCCGGGCGCCGACTTCCATTATGGCGGGCCACTGGCGATGGGACGGCAGAGCGACAAACTCGGCGAGGTCAAAGGCGCGCCGGGCCTGCACGTGGTTGACGGCGCGGCGTTTCCCACCATGCCGGCGCGCAACCCGACACTCACCATCATGGCCAATGCCGACCGCATCGGCCGCGCGCTGGCGGCGGCTTGGCGCGATAGGGCTTTCGCTTAGGCCCGACGCGCTATACGCGCGTCTCACGGCCATGCCAGATGCGCGTCACCAAGATATCGACGCCCTCCACGATCGCGTAGCGTACGATGTATCCGGATGCGCCGAAGCGCACGACGATCTGACGGATATCAGTGTCGGCCGTCTGCATCCCCAATTCGGGAAAAGCCTGCAACTGATCGAGCGCGCGCCAGATTGCGGCTAGCGCCCGCTGCGCGGCTTGTGGATTGCGGACTTCGAGAAAACGGCGCAGGAGCTCGACGTCGAGGACGGCGTCGGCCGAGAGCAAGATCATCCGAGCTTGCGCGGTTGCGGCCGTGGCAACTCATCGGCGCTGCCCCAACTGGCAACCCAGGCTTTCACTTCGGCGAGCGGAACGGCCTGCCGTGTGCGCTTAAATTCATCGAGCCGCCGGCGGTCTTCCGCAACATCGGGGCCGGCTATGTCGACGACCGAGTCGAGCAGCGCGACGGCTTCCGCCAGGACGGCGGCGATATCCTGGCCGCGCTCGGCCGCAAGCTCGCGCAAGCGCGCGTCAGTCGCGGCATCGATGTCGAGGGTGCGGCGGATGACATTCATGGATGGATTTTAGGTATCGAACGGGCGGATGTCGAGGCAGCCGCTTGGCCTCGGCCACGCGGCTCGGCGCCTACTCCGCCGCGCGCGAGGCCGGCAGGTTGAGGCGCAAACCAGCGGCGAGCGCATCGTCGCGGAACGACTGCACCGCCGCGAGCGACAGTTCGGCCGCGTTCTTGCTGCCCATCGCCGGCAGCTTCTTCAGAACGTCGGCCGGCGCGGTGATGATGTGGCAGCCGATCTCGTCGGCCTCGATCACATTGAACGCTTCGCGGGTCGAGGCCCAGATGATCGCGACATTCGGCGTCTGCCGCGCGCGAGTGACAGCGTCGCGCATCAGCGGCCGGTAGTCGATGCCGAAATCGGCCAGGCGCCCCGCGAACACCGACACGCAGGCCGGCGCGCCGCCAGCGAGCGCTTCGACCGCCCGCGCCACCTGCTCGGCGGTAAAGATCGCGGTCATATTGATCTTGATGCCGTCGCGCGAGAGCGCGCGCACCGCCTCGAACAGAGGCTCGCCGCGGCTGGTGGTCACTGGCAGCTTGACATGGACGTTCTCGCCCCAGGTGGCGATCAGTCGCGCTTGCGCCACCATTTCGGGGATGTCGTCGGAGATGACCTCGAACGAGATATGCCGGTCGGGCACCGCGGCCACCAGCTCGCGCGCATAGGCCTCGTAATCCTTCACCCCCGCTTTCTTCAACAGCGAAGGATTGGTGGTAAAGCCGGCGATCCAGGCGTGCTTCGCCATTTCGACGATCTGCGCCTTGTCGGCGCCGTCGGTGAACAGGCGGACTTTCAGCGTCGCCAGCGTAGGAGATGACATGGTGATGGCCCGTCGCTTGTCTTGCTATTTCGTGCTTTCTGTCAGCGGCAAAAACCACTATAGGGCAGCCGATGCCGCGATCCAACGCGATCCGCCACAAGCTTGTGCATAGGCCTTCAGCGCGCCAGTCTGGTCAGCTCCGCCCGCGGAACATGCCGCCTAATCCCGAGTCAGGTCATGCGTAAGGCCTTGTCCCTGCTCATAAAAGCGACCGTCTCCGGCCTGCTCCTGTATCTCGCCTTGAACTTCGTCAATATCGGGACGGTGGCGAGCCGCTTGAGCCGTATCGCGCCGGGCTGGGTGGTGCTGTCGCTCCTGGTGCTGCTGACGCAAACCTTCCTGGCGAGCCTGCGCTGGCGGCAGATCGTGACCCAGTGCGGGGCTGATTTCCCCCTCGGACAGTTGTTCCGCTTCACCATGATCGGCTTGTTCTTCAACCAGACGCTGCCCTCCAGCGTCGGCGGCGATGCCATGCGCATCTGGCTCATCGGCAAGCAGGCGAACTGGCGGGTCGCCACCTATTCGGTGCTGCTCGACCGCGGCATCGGCGTGGTGGCCCTGGCGGCGCTGGTGGCGTTCTGCCTGCCGTGGACGCTGACACTGGTGCGCGATCCGGTCGGGCGCGCCGCGCTGGTGGTGATCGGCGTCGGCAGCCTCGGCGCCTGGTTGCTGTTCATCGGGCTTTCCTGGGAGCGGCTGGCCATCCTGCAGCGCTGGACGCTGACCCGCCACCTCGCCAATGTGGCGACGGTCGCGCTGTCGATCTTCCGGTCGCCCGCCACGCTCGCTCTGGTGTTCGGCCTGTCGATCCTGATCCAACTGCTTACCGCGGTCATGGCCTGGTGTCTCGCCCGCTCCGTCGGCGCCGACCTGTCGCTGCTTTATGCACTCTTCCTCGTGCCACCGGTGATGCTGGTGGCGGTGGTGCCGATCTCCATCGCCGGCTGGGGCGTGCGCGAAGGCGCCATGGTGGCGGCCTTCACCTACGCCGGCCTGCCGCAAAGCGACGGCCTGTTGATCTCTCTTCTGTTTGGCGTTTGCACGCTGGCGCTCGGGGCGGTAGGCGGCCTGGTGTGGGTCTTCTCCAACGCGCGGGCGGAACGTCATATCATTCCCGCGGCGCCCGCCGATCAGGCTTGAGCCGGCAATTCCGCCGACAGCACCGGTCCGGCTAATCCGAGTCGGCCAAGGCCGCGTGGATTTGCAACAGCTCGGGGATCGTCGCCGGATCGCGGCGGCCGAAACCACATTCGGTGCCGATGGCGAAGTCCGCGGCGAATTTCCGCGCCGTGGCAAGCCGCCGCAAGCCGCCGGCGACGCCATCGGTATGGTGCACGAGCCCGAGGCACAGCTCGGTCTCCGGCCGCAGCTTCAGCTTTGTCAAAGGCGCGAAATACGCGTCATCGCTGCGACCACGCGGCACCGGCATGTGCACGAGCTGCACCGGCCGCGCGATGTCCGCCATGATGCGGTTGGTGAATTCGACCATGTCGCTCATGTCGGTCGGCTCCACGACATGGCGATGATTGGAATCGCCGTAACAGAGATGGTAGAGCAGATCGATATCGGCCGGCACGTGATTGCCGAGGTCGATCACGATGCGGCTGAAAGTCTCCTGCATCTCAGCCTTGCTGCGGCCGTAGCCGCTCGCCTCGTTGCGCTCAAGCCGCGCGAACACGGCGGAGGCAACGTCGAACTGGATGGCTAGCTCCTCATGCGGGATTACCGCCGCGATCTTGTCGATCTCGCGCTTGATCGCCGCGTTGTAGATGGGATCGATCCTGGCGTGCAGCGCCTCCACCAGGAACAGCCAGATGACCGAATGCGCCGGCACCAAGTCGACCTGGAACTTGGTGCCGGGCGCGATCTTGCCGGCGTCTTTCAACTGCTTGAAGACGGCATAGGAGTCCTTGGCGATATCGGCGTAGAACAGATTGTCGAATGAGACATCCTCCGGCGCCACGCCGGGCTTGAGCGTATATCGCTCGCGGCCGGTGCCGCTCGCGTGCACGCGGAAGAACTCACCCGACTTCTCAAGCGCCGGATTGTCAGCGAAGGCCGGCTCAAGCCAGGTGATCCAATCGCCGCGCTCGCCCGTCTCGCCATCGGGGATGCGCTTGATGCGGGACCCGAGCGCGGCGCTGACCGCCTCGAACACCTCGCGCTCGTTCGCCATCGGCACGCTGCCGACGAGATAGATGTTGCGTGTCATGACCGCCTTCCTGCGTTCGACGGGGCAAGGTCTTATCAGCTTGCTTGACCAGCGCCAATGTCGCGCGATGCGTTCAGGGAGAAACGGCCGGCCCGCCGGCATCGATGCGTTGGCGCACGCCGGCGCCGGCCTCGTACCAGGCACGGCTGCGGTTGACGATGCCCACCACCGACAGCATCACCGGGACTTCGATCAGGACGCCGACCACGGTCGCCAGCGCCGCGCCGGAATTGAAGCCGAACAGGCTGATCGCCGCCGCCACCGCAAGTTCGAAGAAATTGCTGGCGCCGATCAGCGCCGACGGGCCGGCGACGCAATGCGCCTCGCCGGCGGCGCGGTTGAGCAGATAGGCAAAGCCGGCGTTGAAATAGACCTGGATGACGATGGGCACCGCCAGCAGGACGATGATCAGGGGCTGCGCCAGGATCTGCTCGCCCTGGAAGCCGAACAGCAGTACCAGCGTCGCCAGCAGGGAAATGAGCGACACCGGCTGCAGGCGCGCGAGAAGCCGCGTCAGCGCCGCGCTGCCGCCCTGCACCAGCGTCACGCGGCGCACGACCTGCGCGATGACGACCGGCACGACAATATAGAGCACGACGGAGAGCAGCAGCGTCTCCCACGGCACGGTGATCGCCGACAGCCCGAGCAGCAGCCCGACGATCGGGGCGAAGGCGACCACCATGATCACGTCGTTGAGCGCGACCTGGCTCAGCGTGAAATGCGGCTCGCCCGCGCACAGATTGCTCCACACGAACACCATCGCCGTGCAGGGCGCCGCCGCCAGCAGGATCAGGCCGGCGATGTAGCTTGTGATCTGATCTGCCGGCAGATAGGGGCGGAACAGCCAGCCGACGAACAGCCAGCCGAGGAAGGCCATGGAGAACGGCTTGACCGCCCAGTTGATGAACAGCGTGACGCCGATGCCGCGCCAATGCTCCTTCACCCGCGACAGCGCCGCGAAGTCGATCTTCACCAGCATCGGGATGATCATCAGCCAGATCAGCAGCGCCACCGGCATGTTCACCTTGGCGATCTCGGCGGCGCCGATGGCGTGAAACAGCGCGGGGAACCAGTGTCCCAGCGCGATGCCGGCGACGATGCAGAGCGCGACCCAGACGGTGAGATAGCGTTCGAAGGTGGACATGCTGCGCTTTCGTTTCTTTTTATTCGGCCGCGGTGACAGGCGGTTCGGCGGCGTCCCTGGTCTTGCCGATCGCATCGAGCCGGCGTTGCAGGCTCAGACGATCGAGCTTGTCGAGCGGCAGGCTGATGAAGATGTTGATGCGGTTGGTGAGCATGCGTAGCGCATCGGCAAAGGCGAAGCGGATTTCCGCCTCGGTGCCGGTCGCCGCCGCGGGATCCGGCACGCCCCAATGCGCCGTCATCGGCTGGCCCGGCCAGACCGGACAGCTTTCGCCCGCGGCGTTGTCGCAGACCGTGAAGACGAAATCGAGCTTGGGCGAACCGGGTTGCGCGAATTCGAGCCAGCTTTTCGAGCGCATGCCGCCGACGTCGTAATGCAGCTTGCGCAGCAGATCGAGCGCGTAAGGATGCACGTGTCCCTTCGGCTGGCTGCCGGCGGAATAGGCCTTGAACTGGCCGAGACCGGCGCGGTTGAGGATCGCCTCCGCCATGATCGAACGCGCCGAGTTGCCCGTGCACAGAAACAGCACGTTGAGCGGAGCGGTTTCTTGCGTCGCACGCATGGACTATCCCTTCCTACGCTTCGGTTTCCCCGCCGGGACGCAGCCGCATGACGGATCGGAATCCGTCTCCAACAGCTTGCACAGCTCGGGATGGCCGTCGCAGCAGTCGTTGACCAGGAAGCCGACCAGCGCGCGCATGCCTTCGATGTCGGCGCGATAGGTGATGGTGCGTCCGTCGCGCGACCCGCGCAGCAGACCACCGCGCACCAGGATGGCGAGATGCGTGGAAATGGTGTTGTGCGGCGCGCCGATGGTGTCAGCGATGACGCCGGCGGTGACGCCGACCGGCTCATGTTTGAGCAGCAGCCGGAAGATCGCCAGCCGCGTCGGTTGCGCCAGTGCCGCCAGCACGGAGACCGCCTGCGCCGGCGACAGCGCCGCGCCGGCGGTAATGCGGCCGGCATGGCTGGCCGCGGCGAGGTCCGGCAGGGTCATCATTTTCGCGCCAGGCATGGTCGAAATCCTAGGCCGCGCGGGGCGGCGGCTATTTCGTTATGTCGAGACTTATCGACAGATAGCAGGGTCGCACCGCCGCGCCAAGCGAAGGTTTTGTGACAAGCGCCAGGCGCGGGAATTGAAAGCGACGGACCGGAATTTTTATGGCCACAGACTGGACCGGCACGTGGCGGCCACCGATATCCGCTCGTCCGCGCGAAAGCGGGGACCCAGGGCCAAAAATGCCGGTCGTGCACTCGTGGTCCTGGATTCCCGCTTTCGCGGGAATGAGCGGATCGTTTCACGCGTTGCGGGATGAAACCTTCCCAGAAAGGAAGGCCAAACGCGGTCAGCCGCCCTGCTGGATCTTCACCGTCTGGGTGATGGTGCGCCAATGCGCGATCTCCGCGCCGAGCCAGGCCTTGGCGTCGTCGACCGACTTGTTGGGCGCGATGTTGAAATGCTGCTTGGCGAATTTCTCGCGCAGCTCGGGCCTCTGCAGCGCCTTGTTGATCGCCGCGAACAGCTTGTCCAGCACCGGCTTGGGCGTGCCGGCCGGCGCGAACAGGCCCTGCCAGGCGATGGTGCCAACGTCCGGGTAGCCCACTTCCGCCATGGTCGGGATGTTCGGGTAGTCGGGCAGCCGCGTGTGGTTGACCAGCGCGATGGGGCGCAGCTTGCCGGCCTTCACCAGACCGGCGGAGCTCGCCACGTTGAGGAAGGCAGCCTGCACGTCGCCGCGCAGCATGTCCTGGATGACGCCGGAGGCGCCGTTCTTGTTGGGGATCGCCGCCATGTCGAGGTCGCCGGCACGCTTGGCGAAATAGGCCATGTCGTAGTGCGGATAGGAGCCGACGCCGACCGTGCCGTAGCGCACCTTGCCCGGGTTCTTCTTGGCGATGTCGATAAGCTCGGGCACCGTCTTGGCCGAGAAGTCGGTGGTGGTGACCAGGAGGAAGGCCGGCACGTCGACGATGCGCGTCACCGGCACCACTTCCTTTTCATAGGGCGTGTGGAACTTCTTGGCGTAGATCACCGGGGTGATGGCGTTGGTGGACACATTGCCGATCATCAGCGTGTAGCCGTCAGGCGCGGACTTGGCCATTTCGTCGATGGCGATGAGGCCAAAGGCGCCCGACCGGTTGAGCACGACGAAGCCCTGCCCGGTCACCTTGCTGAAGGCGTCGCCGACGATGCGGGCGACGATGTCGGTCGCGCCCCCCGGCGCATAGGGCACGATCACCTTGATCGGCCGGGTCGGATAGCCCTGCGCCGATGCGCCGGCCATGCCGACGGCGAGGCAGGCGGCAGCCAACAGGATTTTGCTCAAGTGTTTCATTTGCTTGTCCTTGGTTTCATAGCGTTACCTCGATGGCCGTCGTCCGCCGCCGCCGCTTAGGGCAGGCGAGCCGGTCCGACCGCACGCGTTTCGCGTCGGCGATTTTCGGTTGTGCTGTGCAAGAAGCCGGCTGGCGCCGGCGGGTCGGCAGTCGCCCCCCTACGAAAACGACCGCGCGCGGATGCTAGTGCAGCGTCAGCCGGCGCGCCAGGGAGGGTGCTCGCATAACGGGAGTATTCCCCAGGGCGGCCGCGCTCAATCCACGCCCGGCCACCAGGTCGCTTCCGGCAGCGGCACGTAGAACAGGTGCAGGAAGACGATGTAAGCGAGGACGCAGGCAAACAGCGGCACGACAACGGCCAGGCCGATATTGCGGGCGGTCTTCTGCGGCGTCAGGTAGATCGACGTCAGCGACAGCATGAGGAAGCTCGCCAGCCAGAAGCCGAGGCCGTTGATCACCAGGATATAGGCGAGCACAATGGCGCAGAAGACGAGCAGGTCGACGATGACGCCCCAATCCCCGTGCGCCATGCGCAGCAGGTCGGGGGCGCGTTGCGCGAGCGCCGCCAGCACGACCCGCACGACCAGCACCGCGGCAATAATCAGAATGAGATAGGTGAGCACGCGCGGGAAGATCCAGTTGCGCATATCCGTGCCCATGCCGGACAGCGCGACCGCGCCGACAAGGAACAGAACCAGAGCGCTGATGAGGTCCCGGTCGACTACTCTTCGCACGCGGCCGCCTCCCCTGCTTTGAGCACGGCAGGCTCGTTCGCGCGCGCCGCGCGCGCTTCCTTGACCTGCGTCCACAGCACCCAGCCGAGCGAGAGCAGCGTCAGCACGATGAGCACGATGTCGACCGTGCTGCCGAAGAAGACGTTCGCATAAGAGGTGGCGTCGGACAGATACATCGACTGCACCAGCGCCGGCTCGACGATGGGGCCGAGGATGAGGCCGAGGCCGATCGGCCCGGGGTGGAAATCGAGCTTGGCAACGAGGAAGGTGAACAGCCCGAGCGCGAGCATGAGATAGACGTCGAAGAGGTCGTTGCGGATCGCATAGGCGCCGATCACCGACAGAAACATGATCAGCGGCGCCAGGAGCCGCAGCGGGATGCTCACCATGCGCGCCAGCCACGGCGACAGCAGCGTACCGAGGATGAAGGTCATCACGCCGGCCAGCATCAGCGACCAGCCGAAAGAGTAGACCAGCGTGCCGTTGCTCTGGAACAGGTCCGGACCCGGGTTGAGCCCGCGCAGCATGAGCGCGCCGGCCACCACCGCCGCCGGCGCCGAGCCCGGCACGCCCAGCGTCACCAGCGGAATCATCGAGGCCGGCGCGCAGGCGTTGTTGGCGATCTCCGAGGCGGTGACGCCGCGCAAATCACCCTTGCCGAACCGACTGTTGTCGCGGCTCCATCGCACCGCCTCGTTGTAGGAAAGCAATGCGGCGACCGGGCTGCCGGCGCCGGGCAGGATGCCGACGAAAGTGCCGATCAGCGCCGAGCGCAGGAAGTGCACCGGCTCCGTGATCACTTCCCACATGGTCTTGAGCGCCACGCCGCGCTGCGGCCGGTACTCGGCGATATACTCCTTCTGGCGCCGCTCGCAGACCATCGACAGCACCTGCGGCACCGCGAAGACGCCGATGAGCGCCGCGACGAGCGACACCCCGCCGCGCAGCTCCGGCACGCCGAAGGTGAAACGCGAGACCGCGCCGGTGTGGCTGATGCCGATGGTGCTGATCAGCATGCCGAAGGCCCCGCCGGCGATGCCCTTGAGCATCGACTTGCCGGCCAGGCTGCCGATGATGGTCAGCGCGAAGACGCCGATCCAGAAGAACTCGGGCGGCCCGAAGCGCAGCGCGATCGAGGTCAGCGGCCAGGCGAGCACGAGGTAGAAAGCGGCGCCGAACATGGCGCCGAGCGCCGCGCTGAAGCAGCTGCCGACGATCGCCGCCTGGGCGCGGCCTTGCAGCGTCATGGGATAGCCGTCGAAGGCGGTGGCCATCGCCGCCGGCGTTCCAGGCGTATTCACCAACACCGCCGGAATGGCGTCGGAGAACATGGCGCAGACATAGAGCGCGCCGAGCATCGCCAATCCGGCGCCGGGCGGCAGGTCGAAGGTGAACGGCACCAGCAGCGCAACGCCCATGGTGGCGGTGAGCCCGGGCAGCGCGCCGACGATCATGCCGGCCAGCACGCCGACCGTGAGCCAGAGCATGAACTGAGGCGACAGCGCCTGGATGAGGCCTTCGATCACCGGGATTCTCCTGATCGCAGCGCCGCGGCGGGTGAGCCGTCGCGCTTGGGCTTTGCCCGCAAGACGAACGAGAGGCTTGACGTCACGTTGAACGAGTTGGGGCCGCCCTTGCACGCACGCGCAAGGGCGGACCGAGAGCCGGGTCGGCGCTATTTGCCAAGCTGCGACATAAGTTTTTGGTCTTGCTCGACCCCCTTCACATTGCTCAAGACGAATTCCTTCGCCTCAGCCGGGGTCTGCTTCATGGGGGTCAGGCCGCCTTTCTTGATCGCGGCCTGCACGCCCGGATCGGACACCGCCTTCTCGACGGCGGCGTTGAGCGCCTCGACGATGGGTGCCGGCGTTCCGGGAGGCGCCATGATCCCCCAGGTGGTCGAGGCGACGAAGCCCTTGTAGCCGAGCGACTCGAAGGTGGGCACGTTCGGCATCGACGGCGACGGCACCGAGCCGGCAATCCCGAGCGCGCGGATCACGTCGGCATGTTTGACGGCGTGCGCGGATGCGAACTCGGCCGCGTCAACGTGATTGCCTTCGAGATAGGGAAGGATCTGCCCGACACCTTTCGAGACCGGCACGTAGGTTACTTTGATGCCGAGCGCGTGCACGATCTCGGCCACGGCCGCCTTGCCCGCGATGCCGGTGCCCGCGACGGTCAGCTTGCCCGGATTGGCCTTGGCATAGGCGACGAAATCCTTCAGCGTCTTGAACTTGCTGTTCTTCGAAACGACCAGCGCACCCGGCGCCGTCTCGGTCATCGCGATGTAGCTGAAGCCTTCCGTCTTGTAGCCGACGTCTTTGCCCTTGGCCGTGAGGATGATGTTCGGCACCACCACATTGGCGATCGTATAGCCGTCCGGCTTGGCCGAGTGCAGCGCGAGGAAGCCGACCGCGCCGCCGCCGCCGGTCTTGTAGACGATGCGGATATTGACGCCGAGCGCCTTCTTCAGGCCGGGCTGCAGCCGGCGCGCCTGCGCATCGGAGCCGCCGCCCGGCGAGTACGGAACAATGAACGTGATGTCATGCTTCGGGAACTCGGCCGCGCTGCTCGCGCTCGACGCGACAATCGCCATGGGCAGAACCGCCACCGCGGCGAAGAGACTGCGTGGGTGGCATCTCCACTGGCTGCGCTTCTTCATCATCGTCTTATCCTCCACATTGTTTTTAGATCTTGCTCTGGTCGAACCGGGAATCTGCGCCCCCGTGGTAAATGGCGGATCAAGTCGCCTTGATCCCGTGCAAACTGTGCGAAGCATCCTTGACCGTGAAGAACACGACATCGCCTTCCGCCGAAGCCTTGCCCGCATGGATCGTATCGGCGGGGATGTAGACCACAGTGCCGGGCTTGGCTTCGATCGTTTCGCCGTCGATCACCGCATTGAAGGTGCCTTCGAGAATATAGAGCCACTGCTCGTTGGGATGCGAATGCGGCTCGGCGCCGGTGCCGGCCTTCATGCGCATCAGGCCGACGATCATGCGGTCGCCTTCGACGCAGGGACCGTGCGCGGTCGAATAGTCCGGGCCGCCCAGGATCTTCTGCACGGTGCCGAGGTCGAAGGCATATTCGCCCGGGCCCGCACGCTTGGCGCCGGGCGTCCGCGGCTGCGGTGCACTCGTCATGTCGTTTCCTCGAAAAACGTCGTAGGACGGTTTTATTTTTTCAGGATGTTAGTTGAGCGGATCGGCCGGCACCAGTAGATATGCGAACGGGTCTGGTTAAAACGCGCTTCTTTCACCCGGTCGCAAAACCCGCAAGGCCGGCCGCGACCGCGGCAGGGTCGTAAGCGTGCAAAGGTTTTTGGCATGAACATCCATGATGCAGGCGCCGGCGATCCCGCGAATAGCTTGGACGGCATCCGGGTCGAGACGGACGTCGCGGTTCCCATGCGCGACGGCGCCCGCCTGATGGCCGACGTGTTCCGGCCCCGTGACGATACCCGCGTTCCGGCGATCCTCAATCTCGGGCCCTACCAGAAGGACAAGCTCTGGATCGCACCCGACACGCTGGAGGAAAAGCCGAACCCGACCATGAACTGGGAGACGGTCAACCCGCTCTGGTGGATACCGCGCGGTTACGCGGCCGTGCGCGTCGACGGGCGCGGCAGCGGCAAGAGCCCCGGCCAGTGCGAGCCATGGTCGCTCGCCGAAGCAATCGACTTCCACGACGCCATTGAATGGGCGGCGGCACAGCCCTGGTGCAACGGCAAGGTCGGTCTGCTCGGCATTTCCTATTACGCCATCAACCAGTGGTTTGTCGCCAATCTGCAGCCGCCGTCGCTCGCGGCCATCATCCCCTGGGAAGGCTTTGCCGACCTCTACCGCGACGCGCTCTACCACGGCGGCATCCTCAACGTGTTCATGAGCAACTGGTTCACCGCGCATCTGCTGCACCACAAGCTCGGCCGCGCGGCGCAGCTTTGGCCCGACCGCTGGAAGGTGAATACGCTCGATGTCTGGCTGTCCAACAATCTCGACAGCGGCGCCTTCGCCGGCGCGCAGGCCCAATGGGACAAGATCACCGTGCCGCTCTATTCGGTGGGCAACTGGACCGGCTTCGGTCTGCACCTGCGCGGCAATACCGAGGCGTTCATGCGCGCCGCATCAAAACACAAGAAGCTGCGCATCCATACCGGCAGCCACGTGCACCCGTTCTATCGCGAGGAGGCGCGCGAGGACCAGAAGCGGTTCTTCGATTATTGGCTGAAAGGCATCGATAATGGCGTGATGGACGAGCCGCCGATCAAGCTCGCCATCCGCCACGGCGCCGACAAGATCGAATGGCGGCACGAACACGAGTGGCCGCTCGCCCGCACGCAATGGACCAAATTTTACTTTGATCTGGCGCCGCCGCCGGCAGGCGGCCCGCAGAATGCCGCCAGGCTGGTGACGGAAAACCCGAAAGCGGCCCATGCGCGCAGCTACGTCACCTCGATGCTCGGCACCATGGGCTCAACCTCGGCCGCCTCATCGCAGGTGATGGGCGGCGGCGGCATCAAGCCGGGCATGGGGATCGCGCTGGAAACGCCACCGCTCGAGCACGATCTCGAAGTCACCGGCCCGCTTGCCGCTTCGTTCTGGGTATCGAGCGACAGCGAGGACATGGACCTGTTCCTGACGCTGCGCCATTTCGATGCGGACGGTAATGAAGTGATGGAAACCGGCCAGCAGGGCTCACCGGTGCCGGTCGCCAAGGGCTGGCTGCGCGTTTCGCACCGCGAGCTCGATCCGGAGCTGACGCGGCCCTATCGGCCGTATCACAAGCATCAACGCCGGCTTTTCTTGCAGCCGGGCGAGATCGTGCATGTCGATGTCGAGATCTGGCCGACCTCGATGGTGTTCAAAAAGGGCCACCGCATCCGGCTCGACGTGCAGCCGCGCGATGGCATCGGCAGCCAGGGCTATATGCACTATCACGCCGACTACAACACCGGTCGCAATACGGTCCATGCCGGCGGGGAATATGAGTCGTATCTGCTGCTGCCGGTGATTCCCCAACTCGTCATTCCGGGGCGCGCATGACGTGCGCGAACCCGGAATCCAGGGCAACGTATCGGAGATTGGCTCTGGATTCCGGGCCCGCCGCTTCGCGGCGTCCCGGAATGACAAAGTATTGAAATTCGTAGTCCGGGTGTAGCGAAGCGTAACCCGGGTTCGCATCGCCGGCGCCAAAGACCCCGGATTACGCTGCGCTTCATCCGGGCTACAGCCACCAACTCCTCATTCCGGGGCGCGCACGACGTGCGCGAACCCGGAATGACAAAGGGGGCTACGCCGCGGCCTTAAAATCGTCGGGGCTGAGCGGCAGCGCCACCGGCTTGCCGCGCTTGGCCGAGAGATCGAGCGCCTTGGTGATCATCAGGTTGCGGTGCGCTTCTTCCACCGTCGCCGCCGCCGTCGGCAGGCCGAGCGAGACGCGATTGAGCCAGCTATCGGTCTCCAGCGCCATCGGCCCGCGCAGTTCACCGAGCGCCATGTCGCCGGGCGGATAGCTGCCCATGAAGTCGACCAGCCGCGAAGCGTCGGGATTGTAGCCTTCCGACGTGCCCTTCGACACCGCCAGCACGATATCGGCGTGCGTATCGTCGATGGTGAGTGCGCCGGTGGAGCCGATGATGCCGACGTTGAGCGAATAGACCGCCGGCGGCCAGGTGATCGGCAGCCCCCATGACATGGCGAGGTGATAGAGCGTGCCGTCGTCGAAGGTGATCATGCCGGCGGTGGCGTCGATCCCCTGGTAGAGCGGGCCCAGCACCTTGTCGATCGAGCGCGCATAGATCTCGACCGGCGTCTTGCCTTCCAGGCACCACATGCAGATGTCGAGCGCGTGCGTGCCGGAGATGACCATGGGCGAAATGGTCGAAGGATCGTCGGTGCGCTTGTAGTTGTCGATCGCCACCAGGCGGTTCATGAAGGCGCGCGAGGTGACCAGCGTCACGTCGCCGAGCGCGCCCGTGCGGCACTTCTCCTTCGCCGCCAGCCAGCGGCGGCGAAAGCGCTGCGTATAGCCGACCACGGCGTCGACCTTGGCGTCCTGGATCGCCTTGAGCACCTTGGCGGATTCTTCCAGCCGCGTGGCGAGCGGCTTTTCGATCAGCAGCGGAATGCCGCGCTCGAGCGCCACCATGATCGGATCGACGTGCAGATGCTCGTCGGTGGCGATGATCGCCGCCGTCACCTCCGGCCGCTTGAGCAGCTCGACATGGCTTTGCGTGACGAAATCGGCGCTGATCTTGGGTCCAACCTCGCCGGCGCGGTTCGGGTTTTTTTCGGCAAGCCCGATCCACTCGACCGACGGATGGCGCGCGGCGACCTCGCCGCGAAACAGACCGACACGACCGCCGCCGACGATCGCCAGACCTACACCCTTGGCATTCCGCTTCATGAATTCACTCCCGCCATGCTCTCGTTCGTCGGCGCCGCCGCATGCCCAACGCGGTCGGCTTCGCCGATGTGCCGTCAATCATTGAGGTTCTAGACCCGGCCGGACAGCCGCGCGCGCCACCCTAGTCCAAGCCCGCAACGGCTGAAAGGGCATGTCTGCCATGACGCCCTGCCCCGCCCTCACGCCACGTCTGCGGCGGCTGCCGCCGCCGCGGCCTCTTTGCGGCTGCGCCTTCCGCGCCGGAAGCCTTCGATGAAGACGAAGACGATGACGACGACCAGGACGTGGCCGATATATTGCTTGGCGAAGAAGCCGAAGCCGCTATCGTGGAACAGGAGCAGCGCGCGGCGCAGGTTCTCGTCGGCGAGCGGCGCCAGGATCACGCCGAGCACCACCGGCGCGGCCGGGAACTTGAACATGTAGAAGGCGTAACCGATGAAGCCACCGGCCAGCATCACCCAGACGTCGAACATGTTGGTGCGCACGGAATAGGCGCCGATGATGCAGATCGGCAGGATCAGCGTCATCAGCAGGCTGTGCGGCAGCGAGAACAGCTTCACGCAGGGCTTGATCAGTGCCAGCGCTGCGCCGAACATGAGGAAATTGGCGACGATCAGCAGCGCATAGATCAACTGAATGAGGCCGGGCTGGTCGATGCTGATGGTCGGCCCGAGCACCACGTTCTTGAGCTGCAAGGCCGCCATCATCGCCGCGGCTGGCGCGCTGCCGGGAATGCCGAGCGTCAGCGTCGGCAGCATGGAGCCGCCGATATTGGCGTTGTCGGCGCACTGGGCGCAAACGATGGCCTCGAAGCTGCCCTTGCCCCATTTCGCCCGCTCCTCGGGGCGGGCGCGCCGGCGGCCGATGTCGTAAGCGAGGAAGCCGGCGATGTTGGCGCCGGCGCCGGGAATGGCGCCAACAATGGTGCCGATGAGACCGGAGCGCAGCGCCGCCGGCATCGACTTCACCAACAGGTCGAACGAAGGGATGGCGCGTCCGACATTTTCCGGGATCGGCGTATGCTCGCGCTGCGGCAGCACCTTCAGGATCTCGGTGAGGCCGAACAGGCCGATCAGGATGGCGACATAACTGATGCCGTCGTAGAGCGCGGGGATATCGAAGGTGAAGCGGGGCACGCCGTGAATGGCGTCATAGCCGACGAAGGCGAGCAGCATGCCGATCCAGCCGGTGATCCAGCCCTTGAGCGGCAGGCTGCCCGACGTCATCGAGCCGCAGATGGAAATGCCGATCACCGCCAACAGGAACATCTCCCAGGAGCGGAACTGCAAGGCGATGGCGAGGATCAGCGGCATGGTGCCCATCAAGAGCAGGATGCCGACCCAGTTGCCGCAAAAGGATGCCGTCACCGACAGGCCGAGCGCCTGCCCGCCCTTGCCCTGCTTGGCGAGCGGATAGCCCTCGATCATGGTGCAGACCGAGTCGGGCGTGCCGGGAATGTTGATCAGCACGGCGGAGATGGCGCCGCCGAAGGTGCTCGCCGTATAGACGCCGAGCATGAAGGCGAGCGCGACCTCCTGCTTCATGCCGACCGACAACCCCACCAGCAGCATCATCGCCATGGTCGTCGACAAGCCCGGCATCGCCCCCCAGAAGATGCCGAGGCAGACGCCGGCGAGCGTGACGAGCAGCAAAGTCGGTGAGAGGGCTTGCAGGAATGCGTCGACCACGGCGGAGCCTCAGGGCAAGGGGCTTTGGAAGAGCATGCGGAAGGTGAGGGAGAGGAAGGCGATCCAAAAGATGGTGACGATCAGGCAGACCCAGAGCCGCGCCCCCCAATAGAGCCGCAGCAGGCCGGTGATCGCCACTAGCGACACCACTTCGAAGGCGCCGATGACGAAATGCTGCGGGCCGACATTGAAGTCGATCCGCACCGGCACGAATTGCAGCGCCAGCACGTAGAGGATGATGATCCCGAACAGGGTCAGCGAGCGCAGGAAATCGGTGGGCACCTCGAAGCGGTCAAGCGCGCGCGGCAGCGTGCTCCGGCGGGTTATCGCGCCATAGCCGAGGATCAGCGCCATGATGAACAGGCTCGCCGAGGTGAGGAACGGCAACAGCCCGGGCGCGGTCATGATGCCGCCGGGAACCGGCAGCAACAGCGACTGAACCGCCATGAACAAAGCGACGGCGGCCACGATGCCGGCCGCGATCAAATCCATGATCGGCGGGGCAAAGCCGGCATTGGCGTCTTCCGACAAGACGCGTTTTTCTTCGACGGCCGGATTGTCCTCAGCCATGCGGGCGGCCTTGCGATCGGCGGGGAACGGCGCCGCCGGCGGCAGCGAGTGCCGCCGGCAACGCGGGGGTTAGAGCCTCAGGCGCCGACCGGCTTATAGCCCTTCGGCGGCCACCATTTGTCGAAGTCGTTCGGGTCCGGCAGGCCGAGCTCCTTGGCGCTCTTCACCTTGGCGCCGATCTGGTCATGATATTTGTTGAACAGGAAGGCGGTGTTGGTCTCGAGCTGGGCGGCGCGCTTGTCGGCGGCCTCGCCGGTGAGCACCTTCAACTCGAAATATTTCTTGGCGGCGACCGCCTTGAAGGCCGGCGATGTGGCCGCCTTGGTGAAGGCGTCGGTGATCTCCTTTTGGATCTCGACCGGCACCGAGCGGCGCATCATCAGGTTATAGGTGGAACCGACCGGCAGGATCGGCTTGGTGGACGGCACCAGATTGCCGATCGAGCGCAGTATCTTGCCGTCGGCGAGTTTGATGTCCTCGGTGCCGCATTGGAACAGGTTGCGCATCCTGCCGGCGCGGATGAGTTCGATGTGCTCCGGCACGCCGCCGGCCGCCACCATGACCTCGCCCTGCAGCCCGGCGAGCGCCGCCGGCTTGCCGCCCTTGTAGGGCACGAAGCGCACCGAGATGTCGAGCTTGTCGGCGATCTGCATGGCCACTTCGTGCCAGATGCCGCCGGTGCCCGAGGTGGACACGGTCAGCTTGCCGGGATTGGCCCTGGCGAATTTGACCACGTCGTCGACCGACTTGAGCGGCGAAGCGTCGCGCACCGACCAGCTCGCCGGCGCGGCAGCGGCCTGCATCGTGGTCCAGTCTTCCCACTGCTTGCTGGTGGTGTGGCCCATCACCCGGACGAACTTGTTGAAATTGGCGGCGCCGAGCAACGTGTAGCCGTCGTCCGGCTCGTGCAGCACGTAATTGGTGGCGATGCCGCCGACCGCGCCGGGCTTATTGATCGGCTGGATGGTCCAGCCCTTGGCCGCAGCCATTTCCTTGGCGAGCAGGCGCATGATGATGTCGGTGCCGCCGCCGGCCGCATACATAATGACCAGGGTGATCGGCTTGTCGGGCCATTTGGCGGCCTCGGCCGGACCGGGCCGGATGACTAAATAGGTCGCCGCGCCGACCGCGCCGGCGAGGACATCACGCCGCCGGATTGTTTTCCGGCTGCCATTCCCATTCGGGGTGTTCATCGGTTTCCTCCACTCGGATGCTGTATTTTTTAGGCGCTTGCGGCCGCCGCGACTTTACGTCAATCGCGCGGCCCTGAGAATTCGAATTTGCAGAGCCTGCCCCGCGGCGGACGGCCATCGCTGATATCCGGTTACCGGACGTTCCCTGCCGCGCGCTCACCCTTTGGTGGCGAGCAGGCTGCGCGCACGGGTGCCGAGGATGCCGGCCTTGTCCGCATCGGCGATGCCGAGCCCGCGCACATGGGCGACGCAATCGGGCATGCCCATGTCGTAGGGGTAGTCGCTGCCGAGCAGCACATGGTCGGCGCCGACATGACCGATCATGAACTCCAGCACCGGCGCCGAATGCAGGATGGTGTCGTAATAGAACCGCCGGGCGATATCGACCGGCTGGGTGGCGACATTCTTCTTCGGCTCCGGCCGCACCGTCCAGCCGTGCTCCCAGCGCGCCGCCTGATAGGGCGTGAATCCGCCGCCATGGGCGAGGCAGATTTTCAGCTTCGGAAAACGGTCCATCACGCCGCCGAAGATCAGGCAGGCGGCGGCGATGGTGGTGTCGAGCGGATTACCGATGAGATTGTTGAGGTAATAGGAGCGCATGCGGTCGGCGCCGGCGACGTTATTCGGATGGATGAAAATGAAGGCGTCGAGGGCCTCGGCCGTCGCCCAGACCGGCTCGAAGCTCGGATCGTCGAGATTCTTGCCCATGATGTTGGAGGCAAACATCGTCCCCTTGAGGCCGAGCTTGGTAACGGCGCGCTTGAGCTCGTCGGCGGCCTTGTCCGGCGCCTGCATCGGCAGCGTTGCGATTCCTAAGAAGCGGTCGGGATGCGCGGCAATGTGCTTGGCCATCTGGTCGTTCTGGATGATCGAGGCGGCAACGCCCAAGGCTGCCTCTTCCTTGTAGAGATAGGTCTGCGGCGTCGCCGACAGCACCTGCATGTCGACACCGGCGGCATCCATGTCCTTGAGACGCTGGGCGATGTCGAAGCCGCCGCGCGGGAATGGCCGGTAGGCGACGCCGCCGACATCGAGCGTGGCATTCATTTCGTCGATCGGCGTGATGGTCACCGGCACCTTCGGCGCCTCGCGGCTCAACAGCGCCGCGGTCTCCTCGCTCAGCACATGGGTATGGACGTCGATGGTGCGCAGGTCGCTCATTTCGCCCTCTGCAAATGGGATGACGGCAGCCGGATGGGTGCGCTTTGCGTGCCGCATCGGCCGATGCCGCGCAAGCCTAAAGATGCACGGATCGGTAGAGCGAGGGAACGAGCAAGCCGCGGGTCAGCGGATCGGCGGCGCGTATTGGATGCCGCCGCGATCCCACAGATTGTTCAGGCCGCGTGGAATGCCGAGCTTCGAACCGGTGCCGACATTGCGGTCATAGACATCGGCATAATTGCCGACGAGTCGCACGATACGCACCGCCCAATCCTTGGTAAGACCCGCCTTCTCGCCGAAGTCGCCCTCCAGGCCGAGCAGGCGGCGTACCGACGGCTTCTTGGACTTCAGCGCCTCGTCGATGTTCGCCCGGCCGACGCCCAGTTCCTCGGCATCGAGCATGGCGAATTGCGTCCACTTGACGATGTTCAACCACTGGACATCGTCCTGGCGCACCACCGGCCCCAGCGGCTCCTTGGAGATCACCTCCGGCAGGATGATATGCTCGCGCGGCTCTTTCAGCTCGCTGCGCAGCGCGTAGAGCTGCGAGACGTCGGACGTCAGCGCCTCGCAGCGGCCGCTCGTATAGGCCTTCAGGGCCTCATCGGCGGTCGGAAAGGTGACCGCCTTGTAGGTCATGAGATTGTTGCGGAAATAATCGGCCAGATTGAGCTCGGTCGTCGTTCCGCTCTTCACGCAAATCGACTTTCCTCCGAGCGCCAGCGCCGAATCCATATTGAGCGCCTTGTGCACCATGAAGCCCTGGCCGTCGTAGTAGTCGACGGCGGCGAAGATCAGGCCGAGATCGACCTCGCGCCCCATGGTCCAGGTCGAATTGCGCGACAACACGTCGACCTTCTTGGCCTTGAGCGCGTCGAACCGCTCTTCCGCCGACAGCGGCACGAACGCAACCTTCGTCGTATCGTTGAAGATCGCGGCGGCCAGGGCGCGACAAACGTCGACGTCGAGACCCGCCCATTGGCCCTTGGCGTCCTTCTCCGAGAAACCGGGCAAGCCCTGGCTGACGCCGCAGACGATGTGCCCGCGCGCCTTCACGTCCTGGAGCGTCTCGGCGGATGCCGTTGTCGTCGCGGCGGCAAGCATCGCCAGCGTCAGAAGGCCGTTCCTGAGCAGCATGGTCACCCCCGGTGAGACGCGTCAAAGCTTCGGTTGATGTTGCACGACCACCTTCGTGCCGACCGGCACTTGCGCGTAGAGATTGATGATGTCGGGATTGGTCAGGCGAAAGCAGCCGGACGACACGTCATGGCCGATCGTCTGCGGCTGGTTGGTGCCGTGAATGCGATATTCGGTGCGGCCGATATAGAGCGCCCGCGCGCCCAACGGATTGCCGGGTCCGCCGGCCATGAAGCGCGGCAAATAAGGCTGCCGTTCGATCATCTCCGGCGGCGGGCGCCAGTCCGGCCATTCAGCCTTGCGCGTGATGCGGTGAATGCCCGACCACTGAAAACCGACGCGGCCGACGCCGATGCCGTAGCGGATGGCGCGGTTGTTGCCCTGCACCAGGTAAAGGAAGCGCTGCGAGGTGCTGACGATGATGGTGCCGGGCGGCTCGGTGGTCCGGTAGAACACGGGCTGGCGCTGATAGATGATGTCGAGCTGTTCTTCGGTCGGATTCGGCACGTAGCCCGGCTGATCCTGCAGGGCCAACATATCCTTTTCTTTGATGCTCTCGTCTTGCCCGGTCTGCGCCTGCGCCGGCAACGCCAACGCAAGGCCCAACGCAATCAGAATGCAAATCCGCGACATGCTCGACCTGACCCTCCGCGAATGAACCTCACCTTACCACGGCATCGCCCTAACACTCTATGAATTGATCATGTGACAATTTTACCGGATTGCGCCGCCGAACGCCATCTAGCCCAGATATTTGCGGAAAAAATCGAGCGTCAGCCCGAGGGCGCGCTCGGCTTCCGGCTTGCTGTAGGTCTTGCCGCCGATGCGCGCGAAGGCGTGGTCGGCGCCGGGATATTTGTGGATGGTCACCAGCGGATTGGGCGACAGCCGCCGCTCCAAAAGATCGTTCACCTCCGCCTGTACCCAGCGGTCCTTCATCGCCATGTGCAGCATGAAGGGGCGATGCAGATTCTTCGCCTCCTTGATGCGGTGCTCAATATAGGTGCCGTAATAGGCGGCCGCGCAGTCGATTTCGGTGCGGCAGCACATCAGATAGCAGAGCTTGCCGCCGAGGCAGTAGCCGACCGCGCCGACCTTGCCGTTGCATTCCGGCAGGCCCTCCAGATAGTGCCAAATGTCCTCCATGTCCTTGACGCCGAGGTCGTAGTCGAACTCGTAATAAAGATCGAAAGCCTTCTGGATGTCGGCCGGATTGCCGTCGGACAGTTCGACACCCGGCTCCTGCCGCCAGAACAGGTCGGGCACGAGACAGATGAAACCGGCTTCGGCGAATTCGTGCGCATGATGGCGCATGGTGTCGTTGACGCCCCAGATTTCCATGATGGCGATCACGGCGCCGACCGGCGTCTTGTCGGGAATGGCGAGATAGGCGCCCATCTCGCCGTCGCGCAGCTTCACCTTGATGTTTTGCGTTTTCATGGTCGGGGGTTCCTCAGAGACGGAGCAGGTCGCGGGCATTGCCCGCGAAGATGCGGTCGCGCTCGGCGGCCGGCAAGTCGAGCGCCGCTACGCCGCGGATGGTGTCGGCGATCAGGCCACGGCCCTGTTCGGCGTCGAACGGCGCGTCGGTCGCGAACAGGCACTTCTCGGTGCCGAAGAAGGCATGGCCGCAGCGCGTCGGCGCCTCCTCGCCGCCGATCGCGGTGTCGGCATAGAGCATCTTGAAATAGTCGATCGGGCGGCGCTTGAGGCCGCGCTCCTCGGCCACCGGATTGCGCTCGGGCGTGCCGAAGAAGATCTGCTTGAAGCCGAGATTGATCTTGACCGGGAAGAACGGGATCATGCCGCCCATGTGGTGGGTGATGATCTTGAGCGTCGGCAATTCGTCGAACAGGCCGGAATAGATGAGGCGCGTCATGCAGGCGGTGGTCTCGTAGGGCCAGCCGAAGCTGAACCAGACCTCGTCCATCAATTCCTTCTCGCTGGCATAATCGGGGAAGTTCGGCCCGCGCATCGGATGCACCCAGACCGGCAGGTCGTGCGCGGCCATGCGCGCGAAGACCGGGCGGAATTCCGGCGCGCTCAGCGGTTTGCCCGCCACGTTGGTGAAGACCTGGATGCCGCGCGCGCCGAGATCGCCGATGGCGCGGTCGATTTCGGCGAGCGTCGCCTCGATATTGTTCATCGGCAGCGCGGCGATGAAGGTCGGGAAGCGGTCGGGATGGCGGCGGCAGACCTCGGCCAGCGAATCGTTGGCGAGCCGCGCCAGATCGGGCGTGACATTGGGCCCGCCGACGAGCTCGAGCGGCGGATTGGCGAGCGAGAGCACCTGCTGCACGTCGTCGAAGCCGTCGAGCAGCTTGAGCCGGGCATCGACGTCGACCAGCGTCTTCAGCCGCGGGAACGCCGTGGTCGCCACATGGCCGGGAATGAGCTGCGTGAGCCGGTCGAGATAGGGCTTCGGCATGAAGTGGTTGAACACGTCGATGATCATGGGTCTCGCTCGGCTTCGGGTTCGCTTTCGGGCAGGCTAGACGGCACGCGGATTGTCCTCGTTAATCGCACGGACTTCCACCGCCTCGTGGCGGGCAAGGACAATCCTTGCATGGGCGCGCCATGGGCGTGGACATCAATCGGCATCCGGTATCTCCTGGCTGGCCGCCGCAGGTGGAAGAGACGTTTCGGCTGTCGCGTTAGTTATCGCAAGATGCGAGTTTTGTTGGTATTCAATTCTCATGGGCGCGGTCCGTTGCCGATCGTCGCGCCCGGACGCCAGAAGCCCGTGCAATGAAGCACCAGATTCCCCAACGTGCCTTTCTCTACAGCGATCTGGAGACCGCGCTGCGCGCCCGCATCGCGCGCGGCACCTATCCGCCCGGCAGCCGGCTGCCGAGCCTCGCCGAGCTCACCAGGGAATTCGGCGTCAGCGCCATCACCGTGCGCCGCGCGCTGCGCGAGCTCACCTATGAAGGACTGGTGCAAGGCCATCAAGGCCTCGGCGTCTTCGTCAAGACCAAGCCGCGCATCCACCGCGTGCTCGCCGGCGATCCCGACCGTTCGATCGGCGACGAGATCGGCCGCGCCGGCTTCGTGCCGCGCCTGGAAGAAATCGACTACCTGACCATGCCGGCCGGCGAGGACGTCGCCGCGCGGCTCGGCTTGCGCCCCGGCACCCGCATCTACCGCCATCAGAAGCTCACCTATGCCAATGACGAGCCGGTGGCGCTGCACGTGCTGCATCTGCTTCCGGCGATGGCGCGCAAACTGCGCCCCGAACTGTCGAAGCTGTTTATCTTTGCGCTCTTGGACAAGCACCGGATACCGATTGCCAATCTGAAGTGCGAGTTCGGCTCGACCAGTTTGAGCGAGGAACACGCGCGCCTGTTTCATCTGCCGGCCGGCCAGCCGATGATGCGGGTCGACTACACCGCCATCGGATCGAACGGCCGCCCCTTCCTGCTCGGCCTGACCGTGTGCCGGCCGGACCGCTTCGTCTTCGAGGTGAACCTGCCGCGGCGCCGCCGGGCGCGTTCGCCGCGCAAGCGCAAATAGCCCCTCCCTATTTTGCCGGGATGATGGGCAGCAACACATAGGGCTGCTGCCCGGGCGCGAAATGCAGCGTGTAGGTGCCACCGAAGATCGCCGGCGGGCGGTCCTGCGGATGCTCGTGCAGGAACGGGCCGACACCGGTCAGCGTGTATTTCCCGTCGGATAGCGAGAGCGGCGGCCCCTCGTTCTCGTAGTCCTTGCCGCGCAGCGACAGGCCGATGCGGTAGCCGGGCGGCACGACGATGCAGGTCGGCCAGATCTCGACGTCGAGATCGACCGGCTCGTTCGGCGTGAGCGGCCAGGCCTCGTCGTGCGTGTGATAAGGCCGATAGGGCAGCGAGCGTTGCGGGTCGAGCTTGCGATGCGAAGCGCGCAGCCAGCCGAGGCCGACCGGCGTGCGCGGGTCGTTGGAGCCGATGAAGGTGACCTCCTTGCCGTCGGGATCGAACACGCGCAGGGCGAGGAACACGTCGGCGTCGGTGGTCGATGACGACAGCGTCAGTTTGGCCGCCACCGGGCCGGTGATCTCCAGCGGCTCGCGCAGCGGCGGCGTGAGGAAGGTGAGGCCCTCGCCCATCGCCTCGTAGGCCAGCGTCGTGCGCGCCGCCGGCTCCTTGGCGCCGAAGCTCATATCGGCAGGATCGAGATAGAATTTGGTCCATTGCGTGCGCGCGAGCGGCCATTCGGTCTCGTGGCGGGCGATAAATTTTTCGCCCGGGTAGCGGATATTGAGCTGCACCGGCGGCTGCTTGTCCCAGCCATTGTCCTCGCCTTTGAGGAAATGGCCGAGAAAGCGCTTCTGCAGGTCGACGCCGTAGTTCGTATAGAAATGCGTCCAGTGCGCGTCGCCATGCACCTCGAGCCATTTCTGCTTGGCGGCGGCGGCGATGAAGCCTTCGAAATTGCCGCGCGGGTGCAGCCCCTGCCCGCCCCAATTGGCGGCGCTCAGCATCGGGATGTCCACCTTGGAGAAGTCGGCGGTGCGCGCGCGGCAGGCGGCGTCATCGAAGCGATGATCGAGCACGAATTTCCCGATGTCGCGGCGGTTTTCCGCGAGCGTCGCGTCCGGCAGCGTTTCCGGTCCGGAAACGAGCTCACCGGTGGCCCGGCTGCGCAAGCCGCGCTCGCCGAGCCCATGCTGCACGCGATGGAAGGCGCGCGGAAACAGGTTGTCGAGGAATTGGCAATAAATGCCGCCGTGGCGCGCGACCTCGCGGTACCAGTCGGCCGCGCCCTCCCAGATGCACAGCGCGGCAAGATGCGGCGGGTGGCGCTGCGCCACGTACCATTGGTTCATGGCGAAGTAGGAGATGCCGTTCATGCCCACCTTGCCGCTGCTCCACGGCTGGATCGCGGCCCATTCGATGCACGCCTCGATGTCGTCGGTCTCGCGCGGCGACCACGGGTCGAGGACCCCGGGCGAACGACCGGCGCCGCGCGCATCGACACGCAGACAGACATAGCCGTCCGGCACCCATTTCTCCGGATCGACCTGCTCCCAGACCTGATACTTGTTGCTCGAGCCCGCGGCGACCTCTGGAAAGGAGGTGGTCATGCGCTCCCAGGCGCTCTTGTAACCTTCCTGGAAGGCGAGACCCTTGCCGAAGGCGCCGTAGGCCAGGATCACCGGATAGCGGCCCGGCGCGTCGGGCCGGAATACGTCGGCTCTGAGCACGATGCCGTCGTCCATCGGGATCGGCGCATCCCAGTCGATGCGCATTCCGTCGCGCACTTCGCTTTTTGCTGGCTTCAACTGTTCGTCCATGACCGGCATCCCAGACGTTTTCAGACAAGTGTTTTCAGAGCGGCCATCTTTGTATATAAGGTTCACGGCTTTGTATACGGGGTTTGGCCGCCGCGCGACGCGGCACCTCGCAATAACGACAAGACGGGAGGACTGCATGGGCTTCGCGGAAGATCTCGAAGTCGCCACGCAGATCGCCCACGTGCAGCCGCTCGGCTCGCTGGCACAGAAGGTGCGGCCGGCGCACACCGCGCTGCTCGTGGTCGACATGCAGAACGATTTCTGCGCGAGCGGCGGTCTGATCGCCAAGGACGGCCGCGACGTCACGCCGGCCCAGGCGCTCGCCGAGCGCCTGCCCGCCTTCATCGCGGCCGCGCGCGCGGCCGGCGTCATGGTCGTGTTCATCCGCTGCGTCTACACGACCGAGCGGAATTTCTATCTCTCCGACGTCTGGCTGGAGCAGGCCGCGCGCAAGCGCGAAGGCGGCTATACGCGCATTCCCGTCTGCCGCGACGGCGCCTGGGAAGGCGACTTCTATGGCGACGTGCGCCCCGCGCCCGGCGACGTCGTGGTCACCAAGCATCGCTACGATGCCTTCCACAACACCGATCTCGACACCATCCTGCACAGCAACGGCATCCGCACCGTGCTGATGACCGGCGTCGTGAGCAATGTCTGCGTCGAGACCACCGCGCGCGCGGCCTTTGTGCGCGACTATTACGTGGTCGCCGTCGACGACGGCTGCGCCGCCTATGTCGCCGCCGATCATGCCGCCAGCATGAGCAATATCGACCGGTTCTTCGGCGAAGTCTCGACCATCAAGCAGATTTCGGCCTTGTGGGCGGGCGACGTCGGCGCACAAGTCGCGGCGGAATGACGTACCGCACAATCATGCCGTGCCTGCCATTGCATCCCGATCGAGCGCTGTGAAAACATGCGGTGGACCGACCTCCGAGGAAACGCAGTGCCAGACACAAAAATCAGATTTGACAAGGTCGATTTCACCTATACGCCGCCCAACGGCAAACCCGTGCACGCCCTCGACAGCGTATCGCTCGACGTCGCCACCGACGAATTCGTCGCCATTGTCGGGCCGAGCGGCTGCGGCAAGAGTACGCTGCTTTATCTGCTCGGCGGCTTCCTGCCGCTGGAGCAAGGCCAGATCCTGGTCAACGGCCAAAAGGTCAAGACGCCCGGCCCCGACCGCGGCATCGTGTTCCAGCATTTCGCGCTCTTTCCCTGGAAGACCGTGCGGCAGAACGTGCTTTATGGGCTCGAGCGCAAGAAGAAGATGGATGCGGCGCAGCGGCACGCGCTGGCGCAGAAATATATCGACCTCGTCAAGCTCACCGGTTTCGAGGAACTCATGGCCGGCGCAGCTTTCCGGCGGCATGCGCCAGCGCGTCGCCATCGCGCGCACGCTGGTGACCGATCCCGACGTATTGCTGATGGACGAGCCGTTCGGCGCGCTCGACGCGCAGACTCGCGGCGTGCTGCAGGAAGAGCTGCTGGCGATCTGGGGCAAGTCGCGCAAGACGGTGCTGTTCGTCACCCATGACGTGCACGAAGCGGTGCTTCTCGCGGACCGCGTGGTGGTGATGACCGCGCGCCCCGGCCGCATCAAGACGATCCTCAAGGTCGACCTGCCGCGCCCGCGCGACAAGGAGGTCACGCGCTCGGCCGCCTTCGTCGATCGCTGCCAGGAAATCTGGGACCTCGTGCGCGAGGAGACGCAGGTCGCCCCGGGAGGGCCGACCGCATGAAGCTCTTCATCCGCTACCTGCCGATCGTCCTGCTCTTCGCCCTCTGGGAGTTCGTGGCGCGTGTCGGCCTGGTGTCGCAGGATGTGCTGCCGGCCTTCAGCACCGTGATGGTGAGGCTGTGGCAGTTGACGGCCGACGGCGAACTGTTCGTGCATGTCGGCAACTCGCTGTTCAGGGTGGTGAGCGGTCTGAGCCTGAGCATCGTGGTCGGCAGCATTCTCGGTTTCGGCCTGGCGTCATCGGCGCTGGCGCAGAAGCTGGTGCAGCCGTCGCTGACCTTCCTCTATCCGCTGCCGAAATCGGCGCTCATTCCGGTGATCCTGATCTGGTTCGGCTTCGGCCATTCGGCGCAGATCGCCGTCATCTTTCTCGGCTGCCTGCTGCCGATCATTCTCGGCGCCTATAACGGCGCCAAGGGCGTGGAGAACACGCTCGTCTGGTCTGCGCGCAGCCTGGGCGCCAGCCTGATCGAAACCGAGTGGCAGGTCATCATCCGCGCCGCCCTGCCCGATCTCCTGGCCGGGATCCGCGTGGCGCTGGCGCTGAGCTTCGTCCTGCTGATCAGCTCGGAGATGATCGGCGCCCGGCGCGGCATGGGCTTTCTCATCGCCTTCCTGGGCGACAGCGGCGATTACGCGGGCATGTTCGCCGTTACGTTCATCGTCACCGCCATCGGCTTCGCCGCCGACCGCGGCTATCTCGCACTTTACCGCCATCTCCTGCGTTACCGGGACGCGTGACATGGTGGCACAACGCAAGCTCATCAACGTTCTGCTCGGCACGCTGCTGCCGCTGGCCGTCATCGGCGCCTGGGAAATCGCCTCGCGCGACCATCTGGTCAACACGTTCCTGTTGCCGCCGTTTACGCGGGTTATGAGCCGGCTGTGGGAGGGCCTCGCCTCCGGCGAGCTCATCGACCTCGCCGGGCAGACGCTGATGCGGCTCGCCATCAGCTATACCATCGCCGTCATCGTCGGCGTCGTCCTCGGCATCCTCATGGGCCGCGTCCGCGTGGTGCGCTGGCTGCTCGATCCGGTGGTGTCGATCGGCTTCCCGGCGCCGAAAATCGCCTTCCTGCCGATCTTCATTCTGTGGTTCGGCGTGTTCGATACGCCGAAGATCGTCATGTCCATCGTCTCCTGCATCTTCCCCATCGTCGCCGGCACCTGGTCCGGCACGCAGGGCGTCGACAAATATCTGATCTGGTCGGCGGAGAATCTCGGCGCGACGCGGCGCGAACTCTTATGGCAAGTGATTTTTCCGGCAGCGCTGCCGCAGGTGCTGACCGCGATGCAGGTGGCGCTGCCGATCGCCTTCATCGTCGTCATCGTCGCCGAAATGCTGACCGGCGGCGGCGGCCTCGGCGGCTCGATGATCGAGGGCGCGCGGCTCGCCAATTCGGCGCGCGTCTACGTCAACCTGATTGTCATCGGTATTCTCGGATTCGCGGCCCTCGCCGCCCTGCAGGTTGTCCGGCGCAAGATCCTGGCCTGGCATCCTGAGGTGCTGCAGGGACAGCGCGGCGCGTAAATCATCACAAGACTCGAAGCAAAGGGAGGAAAGATCATGAGACGAATACTAAGAACGGTGACATCGGCCATCGTCGCCGGATGCGTGAGCCTGTTCACGCTGGCGGGCCCGCTCAAGGCGGAGCCGGTCAAGATTCACCTCGGCTACGGCATCATCCCCGGCGTCATCTCGCCGCTGCTGTTCCAGAAGACCGACATTCTCAAGCACTACGGCAAGACCTATACGGTCGATTCGACCTATATCCGCGCGACCTCGATCGCCCTGCAGGGCATGGCGTCCGGCGACGTCGATGTCAGCTATCTGAGCTTCACCGCGCTCGCGAACGCCATCATCAACGGCGGCATCGACATGAAGGTGATCGCCGACGTGTCGAGCTGGAGCAGCCACGGCCATCAAGGGCCCGAGATGGTGGTCAAATCCGATTCCGGCATCAATTCGATCGCCGACCTGAAGGGCAAGATCCTCGCCATCACCGCCAAAGGCACGGGATTCCACTACGCGCTGCTGGCGAACCTGCGCAAAGCGGGCCTCAAGCCCAACGACTACACCATCGTCGAGGTGCGTATCCCGGCGATGGACGCGGCGTTGCGCGAGGGCCGCGTCAACTTGATCACCACCGTGCCGCCGTTCCTTTATGTCACCGAGAAGAAGGGCGGCGTAAAGCGGCTGTTCAAGCCGGAAGACGCGATGGGCGACGTACAGGCGCTGGTGCTGGTCGCGCGCACGCCGTTCCTCAAGCAGCATCCCGACGTCATGAAAGACTTCATGGAGGATTACCTGATCGCGCTGCGCTGGTTCCTCGACCCGAAGAACCACGAAGAAGCGGTCAAGATCACCGCGGCCTTCACCAAGCGCCCAGCCAAGATCTATGAAGGCTTCGCCTTCACCAAGAAGGATTTCTACCGCAACCCGACGGCCACGCCCAACATCGAGGCATTGCAAAAGAACATCGACCTGATGCAGGACCTCGGCGTCATCAAGCAGAAAGTCGACGTGAAACCCTATGTCGACCTCAGCTACCTGAACGCCGCCAAGCAGCGCTTGGGTCTCAAATAGCCGGCATTCGGGAGCGGCGGCCGCCGGTGAATTTTCCGGCGGCCGCGCGCGACGATTGCGACGCCGTCACGTGACATCGCGACGCTCGATCGGCAGCGGCGGAGCGCCGCAGATTGCCGGACGTGGCAGCGCATGTCATACTTTGCATACGAGCTTTAATCAGAAGCGTCCGCTTGGGGGACGACAGAACAAAACGGGGAGGAAACTTTTCATGCTCTCTCGCTCGAAGATCCTGCTCTCGGCGGCGTTGATCGCCTCGACGGCGGCGCTAGCCGCGACCGCGCAGGCCAAGACCTACAACATCACCTTCGCCGGCGGCCACGGCACGCACCTTCCCTGGATGAAGGCGATCAAGGATTTCTACATTCCGGAAGTCGACAAGCGGCTGGCCGCGGCCGGCGGCAAGGACAAGATCGTGTGGACCGAGGCTTTCGGCGGAACGCTCGCCAAGGTCGGCGGCGTGCTCGAAGCGGTGCAGGAAGGCGTCGCCGACATGGGCATGGTCTACACCATCTTCGAGCCGGCCAAGCTGCCGCTGATGTCGGTGACCTTCATGGCGCCGTTCGGCTCCTCCGACGTCACCTTGATCAGCAAGATCATGGTGGAGATGAACGCCGAGATGCCCGAGCTCAAGGCGCATTGGGCGAAGCAGAACCAGGTGTTCCTCGGCGACATCGCCGCCGACACCGACCACACCTGGACCAAATTCCCGGTACACACGCTCGCCGACTACAAGGGCCGCAAGCTCGGCGCCTCCGGCTCGCTGTCGCTGTGGGCGAACGGCATCGGCGCGGTCGCGGTGCAGGGCGATTTCGCCACGCACTACAACAACATCAAGACCGGCGTCTATGACGGGCTGATCGCCTTCACCACCGGCATCTTCCCGATCAAGATCTACGAAGTCGCGCCCTACATGACCAAGGTCAATCTCGGCTCCATGTCGATCGGCGCCATCACCATCAACAAGAAGCTGTTCGATTCGATGTCGCCGGAGACGCAGAAGATCCTGCGCGACGTCGGCGTCGAATACAGCCAGCGCGTTTCCGCCACCATGCAGAAGCTCGCCGGCGTCTTCGAAAAGAAAATGGCCGACTATGGCACCCATATCAGCGTGTTCCCGCCGGCCGAGCGCAAGAAATGGGCGATGACCATGCCCAACATCGCGGCGAACTGGGTCAAGTTCAACGAGCAACGCGGCGTTCCCGCCAAGAAGATACTGGAAGCCTACATGAACAAGCTGCGCGCCAATCATGTCGAGCTGGTGCGCGACTGGGACAAGGGAATCGAATAAGACGACGATAAAGCGGACGCCTGCCGCCGTCCGTCGATGACGGGCGGCGGCGCGGCGATCCGACATGAGACTTGGGGGCAATAACCGGTCTGCGGCGCAGCGCTCGCGCACCGGTCCGCGTATCACGATAAACCGGATCGTTCCCCCATGAGCGAACAACCGCCCGCCGCGCGCCGCCGACCGCTGTCGCTGTGGCATCTGCTCTCGTTCGAGACGCTGCTGTCGCTGTTGAACTCCATCGGCACGTTGTGGATTTTCGCGCTGATGATCATCATCAGCACCGACGTGATCGGGCGCACAGCCTTCAATTCCCCCCTGCCGGGCGTGCTCGAGCTGGTGCGACTATCCATCGTCGGCATCGTTTTCATCCAGCTCGGCCACACCTTGCGCGCCGGCCGCATCACCCGTTCCGACAACCTGCTCCGTATTCTGCAGCATCGCTCCCCGCGCATCGGCTTCGGCCTGCAGGCGCTGTTTGAGCTCACCGGCACCGGCATCTTCATCGTGCTGTTCAAGGCGAGCCTACCCTTATTTCTCCGCTCCTGGGCGTCGGGCGAATATTTCGGCATCGAGGGCTACATCACCTATCCGGTCTGGCCGGTGCGGCTGGTGATCCTGATCGGCAGCGCATGCGCCGGACTGCAATTCCTGCTGTTTGCCTGGCGCGACCTGAAGACGGTGTGGAGCGGACGCCCACCCGCGGAGGAAGACGTCGAATTCGCCGAAAGCCTCGCCTACGGGGCGGAGGACTATTGAGATGAGCGGGGTCGAAATCGGTCTCCTGTCCATGGTCGCGATCGTGGTGCTGATCTATGCCGGCATGCACGTGTCGATCGCGCTCTGCCTCGTCTCGCTGGTCGGCGTCTGGGCGATCAAGGGCAATTTCGCGCTCGCCGAAAAGCTGTTGGCGCTGGCGGCCTCCGACGCGGTGTCGAGCTACGAATTCGGCGTGGTGCCGCTGTTCGTGCTCATGGGGCTTCTGGTCAGCGTCGCCGGCATCGGCCGCGACACCTTCACCGCCGCCAATGCGCTGCTGCGCGGCGTGCGCGGCGGCCTCGGCATCGCCACCGTGGTCGCCAACGCCGCCTTTGCCGCGGTGACCGGCATCTCCATCGCCTCGGCCGCGGTGTTCACCAAGATCGCGGTGCCGGAAATGCTCTATCTCGGCTACCGGCCGCAATTCGCCCTTGGCGCCGTCGCCGGCAGCTCGGTGCTCGGCATGCTGATCCCGCCGAGCCTGCTGCTCATCATTTTCGGCCTGTTGGCGGAGCAGTCGATCGGCGACCTGTTCATCGCCGGCATCGTGCCGGGCCTAGTGCTCGGCGCCGCCTTCTGCGTCATGATCCTGCTCTATGCCCATCTGGCGCCGGGCAAGGTGCAGGATCCGAACGCGACCGTCGGCGGCAAGGCGTCGGAGCAGCTGACCGTTCCGCAGGCGCTCTTCCGCCTGTTGCCCCTGGTCATGCTGGTCTTGCTGGTCATGGGCGGCATCTACGCCGGCTGGTTCACGCCAACCGAGTCGGGCGCAATCGGCGCCCTCGGCGCGCTGATCCTGGCGATCGCCCGCAGGCGGCTGACGCTCACCACCACCTGGCGTGTGCTGATCGAGACCGGCTATGTGACCGTCTCGATCTTGTTCCTCATCATCTCGGCCAATATCTACAGCCGGCTTCTGGCGCTCTCCGGCATGCCGCAGGCGCTCGATGCGTGGGTCACCGCCTCGCATTTCACCTTCTACCACCTGCTGTTTGTCTACGTGCTGATCGTCGTCGCCATGGGCACGCTGATCGACGGCGTTTCGATCATGCTGATCATGGTGCCGATCTTCCTGCCGCCGCTGGCCAGCTACCACGTCAATTTGATCTGGTTCGGCATTATCACCGTGATCGCGGTGGAGATCGGCCTGCTGACGCCGCCCTTCGGCCTGTCGGTCTATGTCATCAAGAGTACGCTCAACGACCCGCGCATCTCGCTCGGTGATATCTTCAAAGGTGCCGCGCCCTATGCGGCGGTGATGTTCCTGGTGCTGCTGCTCATTATCTTCGTGCCGCAGATCGCCCTGGTGCTGCTCTAGACACGTTCACCGTTTCATAGAAACGGCGGAGGTGTCTCGGATTCTTGCTTTATCGCGTTTCCGGATCGCGAACCGGTTTCCACTTCACCTGGAAACGCTCTAGCCGCGCAGGAAGCCGGCAAGGATGGCGTTGAAGCCGTCCGGATTCTGGATATTGGCGATGTGGGCGGCATGCGGGACCGAGACATGCCGCGCGCCGGGCACGGCGGCTGCGAGACCCGCCATGATCTCAGGCGGCCCGCCGAGACGGTCGTCGGCGCCGCTGACGAACAGCGTCGGCACCGCGATGCGGCTCAGACCCGCGCTGAAGTCCAGCGTCAGGAAGGCGGCGATGCAGCCGTAATAGCCGAGCGGGTTGGTGCCGCGGATCATGCGGCGGACGTTGTCGAGCACCTGCGGATTGGCCGCCTTGAAATCGTCGGTGAACCAGCGCTGCACCGTCGGCTCGACCATGCCTTCCATGCCGTGCGCTTTCACCGTCGCCACGAATTTCGGCCACAGGGCGGCAAAGTCCGGCGTCATCACCGCGCGGCAGCAGCACGGCATGAGCTTCGTCAGCCGCGCCGAATGATCGACGCCGACGCCAATCGCCAATGCGCCGCCGAGCCCAAGGCCGACCAGCGCCGAGCGCTCGATGCCGAGCGCGTCCCACAGCGCGAGCAGGTCGGCGGTGAGCATGGGAAAGCTGTAATCGCCGTCGCTCGCCTGGCTTTGCCCGTGGCCGCGCAGGTCGTAGCGCAGGATGCGGAAGTCACTTTCGAGCGCCGGCATCTGCGCGTCCCACATGGTGAGGTCGTTGGCGATGCCGGTGACGAATGTCACCCACGGCGCGCCCTCGCGGCCGTCGATGCGGTAGTGAATGTCGATGCCGTTCGCCTTGATATGCATGCCGCCCTCTCGCCCGCTTCCTCACCGCTTCATTGCCAGATCGCCGCGTCGTTCGCCACAACTCTCCCGTAGCATGGCGGCTTGCTGCCGCGCGGCCGGTCCGCCATGCTGGCCCCAGGATTGCTCTACGTGAGAGGCAACGCAAAACGATGGCTCTTCTCCTGACGCCCATGTTCGGCAGTGCCGAAGTCTGGTGCAATGCTTTTGCCGCCGAGATGCCCGAACTGGAAGTGCGGATCTGGCCGGAGGTCGGCGATCCGGCCGACATCGAGGTCGCGGCGATCGGCGCGCTGCCGGCCGGCACCCTGCGCAAGCTGCCGAACCTGCGGCTGATCGTCTCGTTGTTCGCGGGCGCCGACGCGCTGTTGCGCGACCCCGATCTGCCCGACGTGCCGATCGCGCGCGGCGGCGATCCCGAAGGCGACGACATGATGAACGAGACCACGCTGCTGCACGTGCTGCGCTATCACCGGCACATGCCGGCCTATCTGCAGGCGCAGGTACGTTGCGAGTGGATCAAGCTGCCGCTCAAGCGCGCCAGCGAGCGAAAGGTCGGGGTGATGGGACTCGGCGCCATCGGCCTTGCCGCGGCGAAGACGCTGGCTGGACTCGGCTTCCTGGTCGCCGGGTGGGTGCGCCGTCCGCGCAGCGTGAGCGACATCGAAATCTTCTGCGGCCCCGACCAGTTCGGCGCGTTCCTGGCGCGCAGCGAGATCGTGGTGAACCTGCTGCCGCTGACCGCGGAGACGCGCGGCATCATCAATGCCGACATGATGCGCCGGCTGCCGCAAGGCGCGGCCATCATCAATCTCGGCCGCGGCGATCACTTGGTGGAAGCCGACCTGATCGCCGCGCTCGATTCTGGGCATATTGCCGGCGCCACGCTCGACGTGTTCCCAGTGGAGCCCCTGCCGGCGGACAGCCCGCTGTGGCGCCATCCCGGGATCACCGTCATGCCGCACGTCTCGCGCCGGTTGGTGCCGGAGGAGATGGTGCAGCGCATCTGCGCCAATCTGCGCAAGGTGCGCGCCGGCCAGCCAATCACCGAGTTGATCGATCCGCGCCGCGGCTACTGACAAGGCGCGGCCGCGCAATCGCCGCCGCCTTCAATCCCACGGGTGCAAGACGATGCGCCCGATGAGCCCCTCGCCGGCTTCGAGCAGGCGATGCGCGGCGCCGACTTCCGAGAGCGGTAACACCGCGTGGATCGGCATTCTGAGGCGGCCCTTCTCCAGAAGCTCAACCACGATGCGCTGATCGTTGCGCGTGGAGGCGCGCACGCCGTGTACGTTGAGCTCGCGGCTGACCAGGTCGATCACCCGCAGCGGCACCTCGTTGATCTCGCCCGCGACCGGGCAGAAGGTGCCGCCGAAACGCATCGAGTCGATGCAGATGCGCATCAGCGCCGTCGAGCCGGTGTATTCGACCGCGCCGTCGACGCCTTCGCCGCGGGTGAATTCGCGGATCACGCGCACCGCGTCGGGTGCGCTGGTGTCGACCACGAATTCGGCGCCGGCGCGGTGCAGCGGCTCGACCTTGGCAGCGCTGCGCGTCGTCGCGATCGGCGTCGCGCCGGCAAGCCGCACCAGTTGCAGCGTGGCGGTGCCCATGCCGCCGGAGGCGCCGGTGATCAGTACATTATCGTTCATGCGCACATTGAGGCGCGTGGCGACGATGTGGTGCGCGGTCGAGCAGGCCCACATGGCGGCGGCCGCCTGATCGTAGTCGAGCGCCTCGGTGATCTTGACCCAGTAGCTCTGCGGCCGCGCCACATATTGCGCATAGCCGCCGAACATGGTGTGGCCCGGCAATTCGACGCCGGTCGAAAGATTGCCGAGCCCGCGAATGGTGGCGAGCGAGGCCGGATTTTCCGGATGCACGATGCCGATGACGCGGTCGCCCGGCTTGAAGTCCTTGACGCCCTCGCCGACCGCCGCCACCTCGCCGGCGACATCGCGACCCAATTGCATCGGCATGGGAAAGGCCGGGCGGCCGTGGATGCCGCCATGATGGCCGGTCGCCTTGCCGTAGAAGTGATGCACCTCGCCGGTGCGGTACTTGATGTCCCAGCGCGACACCGAGGTGGCCATCACCTTGACCAGCACGCCGCCGGGACCAAGTTCGGGGTCCGGATAGTCGTCATAGACGAGCTTTTCCGGTCCCCCGAACTCAAACAGGCGGACGGCTTTCATGGCGTCAGGTCCAGGCCACGGTGCGGCGCACGGCCTCGCAGATCTTCTCGGCGGTGGGCGTGATCGCCTGTTCGAGCGGCGCGCTGAACGGCGTCGGAATATCCGGCCGCGCCACCCGCGCGATCGGCGCGCGCAGCGACTTGAAGCCGTGCTCGGCCACGATGGCGGAGAGCCCGGAGGCGATGCCGCAGTTGAGATTGGTCTCATCGGCCACCACCAGCCGGCCGGTGCGGCCGACCGAATGCAGGATCAGCTCCTGGTCGAGCGGCACCAGCGTGCGCGGATCGAGCACTTCGACCTCGATGCCCTCACCGGCAAGCGTCTCCGCCGCCGAAAGCGCCGCATGCACGACGTAAGAGGTCGCGATCACGGTGACGTCGCGGCCCGGCCGCTTGATGTCGCCGCGGCCGAGCGGCACCATGTAGTCCTCCTCCGGCACGTCGCCTTCGATATCCATCAGGCGCGCGTGATTGACGAAGACGGTCGGGTTGTCGCTCTTGATCGCGCTGCGGATAAGGCCTTTGACGTCATATGGGCTCGACGGAATGACGATCTCGAGCCCGGCGGCATTCCACAGCATGGCCTGCGGGCTGTGGCTGTGCTGGGCGGCGCCGCCGACGCGCAGCCCGTGCAGACAGTGATAGACCACCGGCACGCGTACCGTGCCATTCGACATGTGGCAGGCGATGGCCGCTTCATTGACCAGCGGCGACCAGCCGACATAGGTGAAGCTGCCGGTGCCGATATCGACGAAGGGGCGCGCGCCGGCCATGGCGGCGCCGGCGCCGATGGCGACAATGGCGGCTTCCGAGATCGGCGGATCGTAGACGCGGTCGGCGAAATCCTCGCGGATCGGATCCATCAGCACGCGTTTGGGGCCGAGCCCGAGCACGTAGCTGCCGATAAGGCTGACGCGCGGGTCCTCGGTGAGGCTGATGCGCAGGCCTTCGGCGATGGCGGCGGCGTAGCTGGTTTTTCTCATGATACGTTCCCCCGCTCAGGCAAATACATGTTCGGCGACCGTCGCCGGATCGGGCATCGGGCTCTCGACGGCGAATTCCGCCGCTTGCGCGATGCGCGCGCGCGCCGCCTTGTCGCGCGCCAGCAGTTCGTCGCGCGAGGCAAAGCCCGCCTCGACCAGTTCGCGCGCCGCCCGCAGCAGCGGATCGTGGTAGCGCAGCCAGTCGGCATTGGGGCCGGAAATACGCTCGGGCTCCCACGCCTCGTTGAGGGCGGTGACGGTGGCAAGCTCCGGCCACAGCGGGCTGCTGCCCGGCCAGCGGGTGGTGAAGGCCTCGATGAAGACCGGACCCTCGCCGGCGCGGCAACGCGTGATCGCCTCAACCGCCGCGGCATGGACGGCGCCTATGTCGGTGCCGTCGACCTTGATGCAGTGAATGCCGTAGGCGGCGGGCAGGCGCGTGAAACTGTCGGTCGCGGTGGTGGCGGTCGGATAGCCGCCCTGCTGCGGACCCATGGCGCCGGTGGCGTTGTTCTCGCAGACATAGACCACCGGCAGCTTCCACAGCGCCGCGATGTTGAAGCTTTCGATGACCAGCCCCTCCTCCAGCGCGCCGTCACCGAAGAAGCCGACCGAGACATGCGGCTCGCGCTTGACCTTGATGCCGTAGCCGGCGCCGGTGGCGAGCCCCGCGCAGCCGCCGACAATGCCGGAGGTGGAGATGAAACCGCGGCTCGGATCGCAAATATGCAGCGTGCCGCTGCGGCCGCCGTTGAAGCCGGTGGCGCGGCCGAGGATTTCCGCCATGGCGCGGTTCGGATCGGAACCGCGGCCGACGATATGGCCGTGATTGCGGTGGGTGGTGGCGATCAGATCCTTTTCGCCGAGCGCTTCCAAGACGGTCGCGCCGGTCGCTTCCTGGCCGATATAGATATGATAGTGGCTGACGAAGCGGCCTTCCTTATAGAGCCGGATCACCGCCTCTTCGAAATGCCGGATCAGCAGCATGCGCTCGAAAATCGACAGGCCGGTGGCCTGGCCGAGAGATTGAACTGTCATCGTTTCTTCCTTTTACGCGTTTCTCATCGTTGGCCGCGCACCAGCGCGGTGGCTTGCTGCGCCAGGCGTTGCGCATCCGGCAGCACCAGCGGCTCCAGCGATTTGCTGAACGGAATGGGGATATCGGCGCCGCCGAGACGCAGCACCGGCGCGTCGAGCCAGTCGAAAGCCTCTTCGGCGATGGTGGCGGCGATCTCGCCGGTGACGCCGTATTGCCGGTAGCCGCCGTCGACGACGATCGCGCGCGAGGTCTTCTGCACAGAGGCGACCAGCGTCGCGACATCGAGCGGCACCAGGCTGCGCGGGTCGACCACTTCGGCGGAGATGTCGTCCTTGGCCAGGAGATCGGCGGCGGCAAGCGCGGTCTGCACCATGCGGCTGATGGCGATGATGGTCACGTCGCGGCCCTCGCGCTTGATCGCGGCGCTGCCGATCGGCACGAGATGATCGCCCTCGGGCACCGCCTCCCGCTGATTGTAGAGCATGCGGTCCTCGAAGAAGAGCACGGGGCTGTCGTCCCGGATGGCGGCGGCCATCAGCCCCTTGGCGTCGGCCGGGCCCGATGGCATCACCAGCTTGAGGCCGGGAATGTGCGCCGGCCAGGCATGCAGGCTTTGCGAATGCTGCGGCCCGAGATTGCCGCCGACGCCGACCGCGGTGCGCACCACCAGCGGCACCTTGAACTGGCCGGTCGACATATAGGCAATCTTGGCCGCCTGATTGACCAACTGATCCATGATCAATGTGACGAAGTCGCCGAACATCACCTCAAACACCGGCCGCTGGCCGGTCATGGCGGCGCCGACCGCGATGCCGAAGGCGCCCGACTCGGAGATCGGCGTATCGATGACGCGCGCGGCGCCGAATTCCGCAAACAGGCCTTCGGTCTGCTTGAACACGCCGCCGGCGGCGCCGATGTCCTCGCCGAGGAGGATCACGGCATCGTCGCGGCGCATTTCGCCGAACAGCGCTTCCAGCACCGCGGCGCGATAGGTGAGGCTGTGCGGGCTAGGCATAAAGATGCGCCTCGAGATCGGCAGGATCCGGAAGCGGCTCCGCCTTGGCGACATCGACGGCGGCGCGCACCTCGCTCTCGACCTCGTGCTGCAGCGCGGCGATCGCCGCCTCGTTCGTCCTGTCGGCGTTCACGAGCTGGCGCGAGAGCCGCTCGATCGGATCCTTCTCGCGCCAAGCTTTGGCCTCGGCGCTGTCCTTGTAGTCCTGCTTGTCGCCGACGTGGTGACCGCCATAACGATAGGTATTGCAGATGAGGAAGCTCGGGCCGTCGCCATTGCGCGCGCGTGCGATGGCGCGTTGCGCCGCGGCGCGCACCGCCAGTACGTCCATGCCGTCGACGGTTTCCGAGGCCATGCCGAGGGCTTGGCCGCGCGCGATCGGATCGGCGCCGGCGGTCACGTCCTCAATCGCGGTGAACTCTCCGAAACCGTTGTTTTCACAGACGAATATCGCCGGCAGCCGCCACACCTCGGCCATGTTCATGACCTCGAACAGAAGGCCCTGATTGAGCGCGCCGTCGCCGAAAAAGGCGACGGCAACCTGACCGCGGCCGTTGCGCTTGGCACTGAGCGCGGCACCGGCGGCAAGTGGAATGCCGCCGCCGACGATGCCGGTGGTGCCGAGATTGCCATGCGCCGCGTCGAAGATGTGCAGGCTGCCACCGCGGCCGAGTCCGTAACCGCTGCGCCGGCCCATGATCTCCGCCATGACGCGACCGACATCGCCGCCTTTGGCGAGGCAGTGGCCGTGCCCGCGATGATTGCTGGCGATCATGTCGTCGGCGTTGAGCAGCGAGCAGATGCCGACCGCCACCGCCTCCTGCCCGGCGCACAGATGCACCAGGCCGGGAATGGCGCCGGCGGCATAGAGATTGCGCACCTGGTCCTCGAAGCTGCGGATCAAGGACATGGCCCGCAGCAGAAGTAGTGCTTCCTGCGCAGACGAAAATGATTGGCCGTCCTGCTCACTCACGCCGCATCATTCCCGCTTCGTGCGCATGAACACTCTCGCGCCGTCCGGCGCGTGTGCCGCCGCCCCCCAGCTTTGCTCATATCACGTCATGCCTGAACTGTTGGAGGCCGAGGGTGGCGAATTCGATCCTGAATGTCCGCCGGTTCGGCGACCAACCCGGGTCGCCGAACCGGTTATGATTGGCTGCCCGACTGCGGGCAACGCGCCCTTACTTCGGCAGGTAGCTCGCGTCGACGATCTTGGCCGCGTTTACCTCGCTCTTCTTGATATCGCCGATCTCGACCAGCGTCTGTACCGTGCTGTCGACGATACCTTCGGGGATCACGAGGTTGCGGCTGAACGGCTTCAACTCCTTGATGTAGTAGTCGTAAGTCTGCGCCGCGTATTTCGGCGGCAGCTTGGTGTGCGCGGCAAGGATTTTGATGGCCTCATCGCGGTTCTTGGGGTCGTACAGCCAATCGACAGCATCCGCGAGCGCCTTGAGGTAACCGCGCGCTTCCTTGGCGTGGCCCTTCAACCACGACGGCTTCGACAATATGACCAGGAAGCCGTAATTTTTACCATAGGCGCCAATGTCGAGCAGCCGGTGGTAGCCTTCCGCGGCGGCGCGGAAGTCGAATGGCTGGGAGACAAGCGCCGCCTGCACCCGATGCGCGACCAGCGCCGCATAGCGGTTCGGCGTCGCGCCGTCATAGATCTGCTCGATCGATTTCGGATCGACGCCCTTGGACTGCACCCATTTGTTCCAGACAAAGGTCAAGAGATCCTTCTGAAACGGCAGGATGATGCGCTTGCCCTTCATGTCGGCGGCACTGTAGATGTGAGCGTCACTCATGATGGAATAGGGATATTTCACCACCAGGCCGCCGATCATGACCGCGTCCGCACCCTTGGCGATCGCGCGAATAGCGGTATCGAAGGTCGACACCGCGATGCCGAAGGAACCGCCGATCATCTGCTGGACCGTATTGGCGACATTGCCGACATAGGTCACCTGCGGGTCGACGCCGGCCTTGGCAAACAGGCCCTTGTCCTTGGCAACGAAGCTCGGCCAATCCGGCGCGATCGGCGCCACATCACCGATCGCCAGCTTTGTCAGATCGTCGGCGCGCGCAAGCGTCGTATTGCAGACGGCCATCAGACAGGCCGCCGCTATAGCCGTGCCGATATTCAAGACCTTCATCTTTACCTCCCTATTTTAGGTATGTAGCGAGGCGACGTTACGCGCCTCTTGTCCGATACTCTCGCGAACCTCTTCTTCAATGGCGCGCCAGATGATGTCCGTGTAGCGCACGAATTCGACAGTGCGCTTGATCGAAAGCGCGCGCGGGCGCGGCAAGTCGATCTTGACCTCCTGTTTCAAACGCCCTGGGCGGACCGTAAAGATCAACACCCGATCCGAAAGATAGACCGCCTCGTCGATCTGATGGGTAACCAGAAGAACCGTCTTCTGCGTCTCCTGCCAGATGCGCAGCAGTTCGGATTGCATGATCTCGCGCGTCTGCGCATCGAGTGCCGCGAAGGGTTCGTCCATGAGCATGATGTCGGCGCCGGCGGTCAGCGCGCGCGCGATATTGACACGCTGGCGCATGCCGCCGGAAAGCTCGTGCGGATAGTGATGGTCGAAGCCGCCGAGGCCGACCAGCCGCAGGAAGGCGCTGCCAAGCTTGCGCGCCTGCGGCAGCGGCTGCCCCGCGATCTCCGGCCCCAGCGCGCTGTTGCTGCCCACCGTGCGCCAGGGAAACAGGCCATCCTGCTGGAACACGAAGGACAGGCCTTTGCCGGTGGCATCCATGATTTTGCCGTCGATGGCAACCGTTCCGCTGCTCGGCGGACTCAGACCGTCAATCAGCCGCAAGAAAGTGGTCTTGCCGCAGCCGGAAGCGCCGACAATGCTCACGAACTCCCCGGCTTGGATATCGATGTTGAGGTCGCGGAGCGCCTCGACTTGCCCGCTGCCCTTGCGGAATGTCTTGCTCAGGCCGCGGGTCGACAGTTTGGCGTTGCCCGCGATCATTCTTCGTCTCCAAGATCGCGCCAAGGCGCCAGCCTGCCTTCCAGCCACTTGAGAAATTCCACAGACAACACACCGGCAATCGCGAGAATAATAACGCCGACGAACACGCCCGCGGTATCGAAGCTTTGCGCCGCGTTAATGATGAGGAATCCCAAACCGGCGCGTGCGCCGAACATTTCCGCAACCACAACGCCGACGAGCGCGCGCGCCACGCTCAGCCGCAGCCCGGCGATGATGAAGGGCAAGGCCGCGGGCATGCGAACCTTGGTGTAGATTTGTCTCTGATTGGCTCCGAAAGAGCGCGCGACCTCGATGATCGTTCTGTCGGTCGTGGTGAGGCCGGTGATCGTGTTGATGAGGATGGGAAATACCGCCACCAGAAACACGATTACGATTTTCGAGAACATGCCAATGCCGAGCCATAATATGAAAAGCGGCCCGAGCGCGATGATGGGCGTGGCGTAGAGCATGGAAATCCAGGGATCGACCAGGCCGCGGATCATCGAAAACTCCGCTAGCACGACCCCAAGCCCGATGCCGACCACGATGGAAAGCGCGAATCCGCCGGCAAATTCGAGAAAACTCACATAAAGATGCGTTTGCAATTCGCCCGTCGACCACAGTTCTACGGCCCGCACGGCGATACTCGAGAGCGGCGTGACGAACAGCTTGTTATCGACAATGACGCGAGCGCAAAATTCCCACAGGGCAATTGCGATCAAAAACGACAAACACCAACGCAACAGCGAAATCCAGGCGCCCGACCGAAAGCGGCCTGCATCGCTTTGTGACGCAACAACCGAGAAAAACTTTGCCGCCATCATGCCATCAACCTAACCGATCGCGGCTCGACGCCGCGGTTTCATAATCGTTCAGATGGCTCCCGCCGCAACGTGAATGTTTGCGCGTTTCCGCCGTCTCCGCAATAGCGTGGCGCGATGATTGGCGTCGGTGCGATGACAGTCGCCCTAATGGCCGTCGATCACCGTGAATTGTTCATCATCACGGCGCTCCGCATTGATGCGCCATCATGTCGAGCGCAGAGGCCGCGCGCGGCACGGCTCTTCTCACCCGCTGCGAAATTGACTCCCGCAAAATGAAAGTGTATCCACTTTTTTCGGTGAAAATTGACCGGGTTCGGCGCGCCGCCTCTCTCCCATTCCGGGAAATAGCAGGCTGTGCGCTGCAGTGGGCTGGGCAGAATTCGTTGATATTTTCAATGACTTATCCGCCCCGAGCTTGAGTGATGACGCGTGCGTTCAGTGCAATGGACAAGGCAGAGGCAGGGCCAGGCAGAAAAACCTTATGCAGCAGTAATGCACGGCAAAAATAGAGATCGCGGCTCTCATATCGCCGGCAGAATCGGCACCGCCGTCTCGCTCGCGAGATAAGGACCGAGAAAAATCGAGGCAAGAGGTGAGGAAATGCAAAAGAAGCGCGTATGTATCGACGTCGGCGGCACGTTCACCGACTGTCTGGTGATGGACGAGTCGGGCCTGCTGCAGAAATTCAAGGCTTCGACAACGCCGCGCGACCCTTCGATCGGCCTGATGGATGCGATGAAGAAGGCAGCGCGTTACTACAAATTGGATATCAAGGAATTTCTCGGTGAAATTGAAATCCTGGTGCACGGCACGACGCTCGCGACCAATATCATTCTGACCGGCCGCGGCGCCAAGGCCGGCATGATCACCACCAAGGGCTTCCGCGATTCGATCGAAATCCGGCGCGGCATCAAGCCGATCGACGTCTCGCTCTACAACCTGTTCATTCCGCCGAACGAGCCGCTAATCCCGCGCTGGCGGCGCATCGGCGTCGAGGAACGCACGCTGTACAACGGCAATATCCACACGCCGCTCAACGAACAGGAGGTGCGCGATGCGATCACCTTCTTGAAGGATAAGGAAGGCGTCGAATCGATCGCCATCTGCTTCCTGCATTCCTACCTCAATCCGGCGCATGAGCGGCGCGCCGCCGACATCGTCAGCGAGGTGGCCCCGGAACTTTTCGTCAGCACCTCGCACGAGACGCTGCCGGTGTGGCGCGAGTTCGAGCGCTTCAACACCACGGTGGTCGGAGCCTATGTCGCGCCGGCGGTGGCGCGCTATCTGCGCTCGCTGGAAGACGTGCTGAAGCAGTCCGGATTCCGCGGTACCTTCCTGATGATGCTGGCGAACGGCCTGGTGCAGAACGTCAAGGAATGCATCCGCCACCCGGTGTTCCTCCTGCACTCGGGACCTGCTGCCGCCCCGTCGGGCGCGGTCTATCTCGGTAAGCATCTCGGTGCGGAGAATCTCCTGTCGGTCGATATGGGCGGCACCAGTTTCGATATCTGCCTGGTCGACAAAGGCGAGATTCCGACCACCACCGAACACTGGGAAAACGACCAGCGCGTCGCCATCAAGATGGTCGACATCGCCTCGATCGGCGCCGGCGGCGGCTCGATCGCCAATATCGACGCGCTCGGCCTGTTGCGCGTCGGCCCGGCTAGCGCCGGCGCCGATCCGGGGCCGGCCTGCTACGGCACCGGCACCGACGCGACCGTCACCGATGCCAATCTCATTCTCGGCTTCGTGCCGGACGACTATTTCCTCGGCGGCGAGATGACGCTCGACATCAACGCCTCGCGCCGGGCGATGGCGCCGCTGGCGCAGCATTTCAAGACCGACGACAAGACGGTCGCCGAATCGATCTTCCGCACCGTCAACGCCAACATGGCCAACAAGATCACCGAGGTCTCGACTAAGCGCGGCTACGACGTACGCAACACGGTGATGATAGCCGGCGGCGGCGGCGGCGCGATCCACGCCGGCTTCATCGCCGACGCGCTCGGCATCAAGAAGGTGGTGGTGCCGCCGGTGGCGGCGCTCTACAGCGCCTTCGGCATGTTCGCCATGGATATCGGCCAGGACTATGCCCGCTCCTTCGTCGGCCGCGTGGCCACGATCGATCTCGATGCGCTCAACCGCGTCTATGAGGAAATGGAGGCGGAAGCGACGGAATCGTTCCGCGCACATGGCGTCGATCGCAAGGATATCACCTTCAAGCGCACCGCCGACATGCGCTATGTCGGCCAGTTCCACGAGGTCGAGGCCGACATGCCCAACGGCAAGCTCGGCCGCGAGGCGATCGATGCGGCCACCGAATTCTACGCCAAGAAGCACGAAGAGCTCTACACCTTCGCGATGCCCTGGAAGGCGGTGGAAATCCTCACCTTGCGGCTGAAGGCGTCGACCCCGAACGCGCCCTTCACGTTGCCGCAGGTCGATGCGGCCGGCGCCGACGCCTCGGCCGCGCTCAAGCGCCGCCGCGTCTGCCGCTTCAGCGGCCGCGACATCGACACGCCGGTCTATGACGGGGAGAAGATGCTCGCCGGCAACCGCGTCAATGGGCCGGCGATCATCGAGGAGACGACCACCACGGTCGTTGTCCCCGAGGAATATGTCTGCTCGGTGGACAAGTATAAGAACTACGTGCTGTCGCGCAATTGAGACCAAGGGAGACCACGATGAGCAACGTCAATATCGATCCGACCACCGTTGCCACGGTCTGGCACTCCATGCAGACCATCTGCAAGGAGATGCGGCACCTGGTCAAACGCACGGCGCAAAACTACCTGATCGGCGAATTGCAGGATCTTTCCGTGGGCATCTGGGGCGCCGACGGCTCGACCATCGCCGTTCCCGTCGGCCTCGCCAATCAGCATCTGGGCACGACCTTCGCCGTCAAGGAACTGGTCAAGATGTTCGAGGGCGACATCAATCCCGGCGACGTCTTCCTCACCAACGATCCCTATCACGGCGGGCACAACACGCATCTGCCCGACTGGGGCTATATCCGCCCGATCTTCTACAAGGGCGAGCTTCTGTTCTTCACGCTCTGCCGCGGCCATCAGATGGACACCGGCGGCTCGTTCCCGGGCGGCTATTTCCCCAACGCCTACGACATCCATGCCGAAGGCCTGATCATTCCGCCGATCAAGGTGTTCGACCGCGGCAAAGAACGCAAGGATCTGGTCAATCTCATTCTCAGCAATGTGCGCTTTCCCGATGGCGTGCGCGTCGACCTGCACGCCATGATCGGCTCAACGACCATGTGCGAAAAGCGCGTCCTCGCGCTGCTCGACATGTACGGGCGCGACGTGGTGATGGCGAGCATCGAGGAAATGATCCGCCGTACCGAAATCGCGGTGCGCGAGGAAATCCGCAAAATGCCCGACGGCGTCTATACCGGCGCTTCCGCCACCGACGACGACGGCACGACGCTCGACGAGCCGGTGTGGGTACGCGCCCGCATCACCGTGAAAGGCGATGAGATGACCATCGACCTTTCCGAAAGCGACGCGCAGCGCAAGGGCTTCATCAACTGCACGGAGTCGGTGACCTACGGCATCGCGGTGGCGGCGGCGATCCTCTATTTCGATCCCGCGCTTGCCGACTACCACAACCAGGGCACCATGACGCCGATCAAGGTGATCTCGCCGCTCGGCTCGGTGGTGAATTGCGAGTATCCGGCCACGGTCGGCGCCTCGCCGGTCAATGTCGGTTGTCAGATCATGGAGGCGGTCGTCGAGGCCCTGGCCAAGGCCTTGCCGGACCGCGCCATCGCCTGTTGGGGCAAGCATCGCGGCGACTACCTGTTCGCCGTCGATCCGCGCACCGGCGAGCGCTATGTGCGCACCTGCTTCGACTACGACGGCAGCGCCGGCGCGGTGGCGGGTTACGACGGCTATCAGGCGGTGAGCACGCTGACCGCACTCGGTGCCGCGCATCGCGACAATGTCGAGGAGATGGAGGTGCGCGTGCCCTGGCGTGGCCTGCAGTGGGAATTCGTGCCGGACCTCGCCGGCAACGGCCGCTGGCGCGGCGGCCCCGGCGTCCACTGGGAGGCGATCAACGAAGGCTCCGACGGCCAGATGGCGACCGGCAGCTCGGACGGCGACGTGGTGCAGGGCGTGGGTGCGCTCGGCGGCGAACCGACACCGCTGTCGCGCACGTATCTGAGGCGCAACGGCGAGGATATCCGCGTCAAGCCGCACCGGCTGGTGCCGGTGAAGGAAAAGGACATTCTGATCAAGCATTCCGCCGGCGGCGGCGGCGTCGGCAAGCCGGAGGAGCGCGATCCCAAGATGGTCGCCGCCGACCTGCGCAAGGAGTTCATCACGCCGGAGACGGCGCGCAATGTCTACAAGGTCGTCGTCGACCCAGACACCTTCGAGGTGGACGAGCACGGCACCAAGGCGCTGCGCGCCGGCAAGTAGGCAAACGCAAACAGCGGCCGCCGTTACGAATGCGGCGGCGGCCGTGCAGGGCGTCATACTCAAGCTTTTCGATGAAAGGACAAAGTCTTTGGAACGCTCTCTGACGCAGCTTCGTTCTGCGCGGAAGCCGTTTCCGCCAAAGCCCACGGGGCCGAAGCGGCTCTCGCTGCGAAAGCTGTTGCGCCCCCTGGCGGGAGACACGCATCGGCGCGCCTCCGTCGATATCCATCAGTATTTGCGCAATTCCATTCTCGCCAACGCCGTGCCCGCGGACACCATCCTCTCCCAGGTGGAGGTCGCCGATTGCCTCAAGGTCAGCCGTACGCCGGTGCGCGAGGCTTTCCGCATGCTGCAGGAAGAGGGCCTGCTCAGCGCCGAGCCGAATTACCGCTGCCGCGTGCTCGGCTTCGATCCGGAGGAGCTCGAGCTGCTCTATGCCTCGCGCATCATGAACGAAGGCATCTCGGCGGCGATCACGGTCGAGAAGCTGAGCGACGAAAAGATCGACAAGCTGTCGGCGATCTTCGACGCCATGGGCAAGGACGTCGAGCGCGAGAACCTCAATCAGTGGATCCTCGATCACCGCGCCTTTCATCAGATGCTGTTTTCCGGCGCCAACCCACGGCTGCAACAACGCATGTATGTCGACTGCCAACGCAGCGAACGCTATGTGAGCAATTCGATCCAGTCTGGGCTGGTTGAGATTTTCGACCGCGCCGCGAAGGAGCATCGCGAAATTCTGCGAGCGTGCCAGAAGCGGCAGGCGGTGTTCGCCGCGACTTTGCTCACCCGCCACCTGTCGCGCGCCGGCCTCGACATCCTGAAGGCGCTGGCGCCGCACTGGGACCCTGTCACGCTGCGCACTGCGGCCGATTTCATGCTCTGCGGCGCGACGCATCTCGACGACCGGCAACGGAGTTAATCGATAGGGTCGCGGCCTCGCCGGCGCCCACCGATCGATCAGTCGGTCTTGGCGCTCTCGAGCGTCGGCTTCGCACCATTGGCGGGCAAGTCGACGCTCTGGTCCCCCTTGAGTCCGCGCATCATGAAATCGATCAGGAAGCTCGCGACTTCCTCCTCGCTGACTTTGTCACGCAAATCCCAGCCGCGAGAGATCAGGAAGCTCGGCAGAAAGATCATCAGGTTCGAGGTGAGCAGCGAATTGCCGATATTGAGGCCCTCCTCCTCCGCAATTTCGCACAGGATATCCTCGCAGATCTTACGCTGATCGGCCGCCAGTTTCATGAAGGCGCGGCGGCGCTCACGTTGCACCAAGTGCAACTCGCGCAGCATGACCACGTAATTCTTCCGGTAGCTGAAAATCGCCTGGACCGTGCCCTTGAGCAGCGCGTCGAGCTTCTCGCGCGGCGTGCGCGCCGCCTGCAACGCGGCCGTGACGATCCGTTCGTAGCCGCGCAGGTGGTCCTCGCAGACCATGAACAGCAGGTCTTCCTTCGATTTGACGTAGTTGTAGACGGTGCCCTGCGAAATGCCGGCGGCCTCGGCCACGTCGGCGACGCGGGACGCGTGATAGCCCTTGGCGAAGAACACCTCGACTGCCGCCTGCACCAAGGCCAGGCGCCGCTCGCGCAAGAGAATGGGGTTCTTGATCGAACTTTCCGGGCTGGGCAGTGCGGCTGGATCGGACATTCATCACCATCGCGGTAGCAGCGGAACAATCGTGGTTTCGAGCGGCCGGCCTTGATCGCCAGCGTTTTGCCGCCAATCGGTAGTGGCCGCGAAAGTTATCTATCAGAAAATGGTGCGAATTCCAGAAATATGACTGGTCATTTATTTTTCTGAGTGACCAGTCATTTTTTCGTTGACACCCCGCCTCGCCAAGGCTGAGATCACAGCAATCGTCGTTTGGCCAACCGCGGCCGCAGCGACACGAGCAAACGCTCCACGGCCCGGGACAGCGCCCGGGTCGGAGGTGAGAAGAAAGCGGGTTCGGGGGAGGCTGCCGGTGACTTTGCCGCAGACTGAGCTGCCTATCTATCATAAGAGCATCGATTGGGACGCGTTCTTCGCCACCTATCCGGCGCCCGACGTGTTCGAAAAGACCGTCTATCGCTGGCCGCGCGAGCGCCTGCGCGAATTCCAGAACATGCGGTTCATGCGGCTGGTCGAGACCGGCTGGCAGAACGAGTTCTATCGCCGCCGCTGGACGGCGGCCGGCCTCGAGCCGGGCGACATCCGTTCGATCGAAGATATCGCCAAGCTGCCGGCCTATACGTCGGACGACGTCAAGAACGATCAGCTTGAGCATCCGCCATTCGGCCATTTTCATGGCGATTGGCGCACGCTCCTCAAGACGACGCCGCTCAAGGTGCAGACCAGCGGCGGCACCACCGGTAAGCCGCGCGCCACACTCTACAGCCCGGTCGACTGGGAGATGAACGGGCTCACCGAAGGGCGCGCGCTCTATGTGCAGGGCGTGCGGCCGGGCGACGTCATGCAGATCCCGGCGACCTGCTCCTTGGCCAACCTCGGCTGGTGCGTCTACAAGGGCTGCCACGACTATCTCGGCGTGCTGCCGCTGACGACCGGTAGCGGCATCGTCACGTCCTCGCGCCGCCAGCTCGAGCTTGCCTTCGATTGGGGCACCAATATCTGGTGCTGCTTTCCCGAATATCTGACGCAGCTTGCGAAGGTGTCTCGCGACGAGCTTGGCCGCGATATCCGCGAACTGAAGACCAAGTCGATTCACAGCTTCCTCGGGCCCGACACCGACAATTCCTTGCGCCGTCATCTGGAGGAGCTGTGGGGCTGCCCGGTCTATGACCTCTACGGCACCAACGAAATGGGCGCGACCGGATTTGAATGCCAGGCGCAGAACGGCATTCACATCATGGAAGACTGCATGTATCTCGAGATCACGGATGTGGAGAGCGGCCGCGCCGTTGCCGACGGAGAAACCGGCAACATGGTCGTCACCATCCTGCACCGCAGCCTGCCGCCGGTCATCCGTTACAATGTGCGCGATCTCGCGCGCATCATTTCCAACGACGTCTGCACCTGCGGCGGATGTTTCCGCCGCATGGACAAATTCCTCGGCCGCAGCGACGACATGGTGAAGCTGCGCGGCGTCAACGTCTATCCGATGGCCTGCCTGCCGGCGATCAAGAGCGATCCGCGCACCACCGGCGAATGGATCTGTGTCGTCGACCGGCACGACCGCGCCGGTGTGATCCGCGACGAGATGACGGTGCGCGTGGAAATCAGTCGCGACGCCGCCTCGCTCGACGGCCTGAAGGAACACCTGGAGAAGCGCCTGCAAGGCGATCTCGGCGTCAAGGTCGCCGTCGAGCTCGTGCAGGACGGCAGCCTCGCCGAGGCCGCCAATCTCGGCCGCGAAGGCAAGGCCAGGCGGCTCATGGATTTGCGGCACCAGAAAGCGAACTAACCCCATTCGCGGAGGCGTCTCGCCTCCGCACCCATCACGCGGCGAGGTCACACGTGAGAGTTTTCGACTGTCATTCACATTGGAGCACGCGGCGCGGCTATATCTTCCAGACCGAGGAAGAGCTGCGCAATCAGAAGCGTATCTGGGGGACCGAGGCGCAATACCAGACCGAAGCGGAAATGACGGACACCTTCCGCAAGAACAATGTCCGCGTCGTCCTCGACCTCGCCACCACCCTGCTCCAGCCGATGAATATCGAGCAGATCCGCGAAGTGCACGACTACACCTTCGAGGTGCAGCGCGCGAACAAGGACGTCATCTTCGGCCACTGGCTCACTCTGGACCCGCGCCTCGGCAAGGACGCCATCCGCGAGTTCGAACGCGCAGTCGCCGCCAAGGCGGGCTTCGTCGGCTTCGGCATCATCGGCCAGGTGAAGGACGGCCTTCCGCCCAGCGATCCGATCTGGGACCCGTTCTACAAGACATCGATCGACGCCGGCATTCCCGTGCTGATCCACACCGGTTTGACCGGCATCGGCCAGGGCCTGCCCGGCGGCAAGGGCATCATCCTCGACCACGGCCATCCACGCCACATCGACGCGGTCGCCGCCCGCTTTCCGGAAATGAAGATCCTGGCGGCGCGCCCCGCTTTCCCCTGGCAGGACGAAATGATCGCCGTGATGCTGCACAAGGGCAACGTGCACTACGAGCTGCACGGCTGGTCGCCGAAGACGCTGTCGCCGGCGTTGAAGCGGGAGATCGGCGGCCGGCTGCAGGACCGCGTCATGTTCGGCTGCGACTATCCCGTCCTCAAATACGAGATGATGCTCGATCGCTGGCGCGGCCTGAACTACCCGGACAGCGTGCTGGAGAAGATTCTCTACAAAAACGCGGAGGCCTATTTCCCAGGCGCCCGCATGGAGTCCTGACCTCGGTCGGGCGTTCAGCGGCGCCAACGAAACGACGCCGGCGACAGAACCGGCAGACAAAGACAGCAACCGTTCCAGGTCCAAGGAAACAAGGGAGGGAGACAATGCCCCTAATTCGCACTCTCACGTACGGGTTCATCGCGTTCGCCGTCGGAGCCGCGGCCGTCATAGCAAACCCTGCGCCGAGCGCCGCCGAGAACAAGCCCATCGTTCTCAAGGGCGTCGTTCCCTATCACACCAACAACTACCTCTCGCAACCGCTCTTCATCCTCAAGAAGATGGTGGAGGAGCGGACCAAGGGGCAGATCAAGATCGACATCCTCGGCTCGGAGGAAGTGGCGCCGGCGCTGCAGCAGTTCGACGCGGTGCGCAACGGCGTCGTCGACATCTCGCTCGGCATCGCCTCCTACTACAACAACACCATCCCCGAGGCGGTCGGCATCCAGTACAACAAGGACTACCTGCCGCAGGACCTGCGCAAGAACGGCTATTACAAGCTGATGCGCGAGATCCACCTGAAGAAAGGCAACGTCATTTATCTGGCCAATGCCAGCGGCACGCCAGGTCGCGCCTTCCGCCTCTATCTGAAGAAGCCGATCGACAAGCCCGATCTCACCGGCCTGAAAATCCGCGTCTCCCCGGTCTACACGGCAATCGTCAAAGCGCTGCACGGCACGCCGGTGTCCATGCCGCCGTCCGACGTCTACTCTGCGCTGGAGCGCGGCGTTGTGGACGGCTACGGCTGGACCTATGCCGGCACGCTTGATTACGGCTTTCCTGAAGTCGCCAAATACGTGATCGACCAGCCGTTCTATTCGATCAATTCGGCGATCCTGGTGAACCGGGCGGCGTGGGAGCGCATCCCGCAGAACCTGCGTGATCAGCTCGAGAGCATCGCCGCCGATTTCGAGGTCGCGGCCGCCAAGTATTACGATGAATATTCCTCGGGCGAAGACGCGCGCCTGAAGGCGAAGGGCGTCAAGTTCATCCACTTCAAGGGCAAGGACGTCGACACCTTCAACCACGCTGCCTATGACGCGGGCTGGGCGGCCTTCCTCGCCAAGAACCCGACCGATGGAGCCAAGATCAAATCGCTATTGACGAAATAGCGAAAAGCAACGGGGCACGACACCCGCGTCGTGCCCCGACCACGTCGATAGAGGCAGCCGCATGTGGCTCTACGATCGGTTCATCGACGCGCTCGCCTATATCGCGGTATTGCTGCTGCTGGCGATCATGGTCGGGATCGGCCTCGACGTCGCCACCCGCTACTTCCTCGACGAGCCGATCGGCTGGATGCTGGAATTCGTCCAACACAGCCTGCTCAGCATCGTGTTCCTCGGTCTCGCCTGGCTGACGCGCGAGGGCGGCCATGTCTCGGTCGACATCCTGCTCGACGCGGTGTCGCTGCGCTGGCGTCGCCGGCTCGTCGGCTTCTCGCTGCTGACGGCCGGCGCCACCAGTGGCTTCGTCGGTGGCTGGGCCATCTACGTCACCATCGACAACTACCGGCGGGGCGTCGAGACCATCGGCATCTATCCCATTCCGCGTAGCCTGCTGATCGGCGTGATCGCGCTCGGGCTGACGCTGACCTCGATCGAATTCTTCCGCCGCACCTATGCCGTGATCATCGCCCGCGATGACGCGGTGTTGCAGCGTCATAGCGAGCTCGAACCCTAGCGAGCCGAAACGGGCGGAAGCGGAGCACTGAATGGACTGGCTCTGGTCTTTGATCGTCATCCTCGGCGCTGTGCTCTTTGCCATGGCTTTGGGCATTCCCGTCGCGTTCGCCTTCCTGGTGGTGACGTCTCTCGGCGTGCTGATACTCGAGGGCGGCGGCAGCGCGTTCGAACAGCTCGTGCTCAGCATCTACAGCTCGGTCAGTTCGTTTTCACTGGTGCCGATCCCGCTGTTCATCTTCATGGGCGTCATTCTTTGGCACTCAAACCTCGGCCAGCAGGCCGTCGACGCCATCGAGAAATGGCTCGGCCGCCTGCCCGGCCGGTTGTCCATCCTGACCGTGGCGTCCGGCACGGTGTTCTCGGCCCTGAGCGGCTCGACCATGGCCAACACCGCGATGCTCGGCACCATGCTGCTGCCGGAGATGAGCCGGCGCGGCTATTCGAGCGCCATGTCGATGGGTCCCATCATGGCCGGCGGCGGATTGGCGATGATGATCCCGCCCAGCGCCCTGGCCGTGATCCTGGCGTCCATCGCCCATATCTCGGTCGCCAAAGTGCTGGTCGGCGCCATCCTGCCCGGCATTCTCATGGCCATTCTCTACGCGACCTATATCATCGGCCGCGCCATGGCCCGGCCGGACGAAGCGCCGAGCTACGAGTTCAAAGCAGCCTCCTTCTCGGACATGATCTGGTCCTTCGTGCGCGACCTGCTGCCGCTCGGCATCATCGTGTTCTCGGTGACCGGCCTGATCGTCATCGGCGTCGCCACACCGACCGAAGCGGCCGCTTTGGGCGCCTTGAGCTCGGTCGGCCTTGCCGCGGCCTACCGCCGCCTGAGCGTGAAGATGATCCGCGACGCGCTCTTCGATTCGATGCGCATCACCGTGATGACATTCGCCATCATGTCGGGCGCCATTGGATTTAGCCAAATCCTCGCCTTTTCCGGCGCCACGCGCGGGCTGCTCGGCGCGGTCCTCGGCCTCAACATCGCGCCGATCTTCCTGGTGCTCGGCATGCAGATGGTGGTGATGCTGCTGGGCTGCTTCATGGAGCAGATCGCCATCATGCTGATCACCCTGCCGATCTTCATGCCGATCATCCTGGCGCTGAAATACGATCCGGTGTGGTTCGCCATCATCATGCTGGTCAACCTGGAGACGGCGTTGATGACGCCGCCGTTCGGGTTGCTCCTGTTCGTCATGAAGGGCGTGGCGCCGCCCGAGACCAACCTGGCGCGAATTTATTGGGCGGCCGCGCCGTTCGTACTCTGCAACGTCATTGTCATGGCCGTGTTATTGTGCTTCCCGGAGCTGGTGAGCGGTATCCTTGCCGCCATCAAGTAACCTGTGAAACTGGAGCCGCCGGCATGGCCATCATTCTCGACTTCAAGGGTAAACAACCGAAAATCGCCAAATCCGCCTTCATTGCTCCCAATGCGGTCATCGTCGGCGATGTGGAAATCGGCGAAAATGCCAGTATCTGGTTCGGCGCCGTCTTGCGCGCCGACTACGGGCCGATCCGAATTGGCGATGAAACGAACATTCAGGACAATGTGGTCGTCCATTCCGAGGACGGCCAAGGCACCTATCTCGCGCCGCGCATCACCGTCGGCCACGGCGCTATCCTGCACGGCTGTTGGATCGATACCGGCAGCCTCATCGGCATGGGCGCGACCGTGCTGACCGGCGCGCGCATCGGCGCCAATTCGATGATCGGCGCCGGCAGTCTGGTGTTGGAGAATTTCGAGGTGCCGCCCGGCGTGCTGGCGGCGGGGGTGCCGGCCGAGGTCAAGAAGCCGCTGCAGGGACGCGCCGCCGAATGGCTGAAACTGGGGGCCGGCAGCTATACCGAGCTGAAGAAGCACTACGCGGGATCCCACAATTCCCCGGCGTGACCCGGTCGGTTGATACGCGGCGCAGGCTCGAGCGCTTCGCGGCATACCGGCAATCGACAAGATCATTGAGCTTTGCAGACGTTTCGCTCGACCATTCTCTGTCAACCGCGTGACGTCGCTTCAAATAGCACGCGGCGCCGGGAGGAGAACCATGACGCAGATGACTGATGCGAGCCAGGGCGACGGCAACGCCTTGTGGTCCGAAGTCAAGGACGGCATGCGCATCGACTGGGACGTGCCGATCGCCATGGATGACGGAGTCGTCCTGCGCTGCGACGTCTTCCGGCCGAACGTGACCGGCCGATATCCCGTGCTGCTCGCCGCCGGACCTTACGCGAAATGGCTCTCGTTCCAGGATGAAGAAGTCTGGGGCGGTCAGTGGAAAATGCTGTGCGCGCACGAGCCGGAGATCCGCACGCTCTCCAGCAACAAATATCAGAACTACGAATTTCCCGACCCGGAGCGTTTCGTTCCCGACGGCTATGCGCTGGTGCGCGTCGACGTGCGCGGCACGGGGCGCTCGCCCGGCTTCATGGACCTGCTTTCCGAGCGCGAGACGCGCGACCTTTACGACTGCATCGAATGGGCGGCGGCGCAGCCCTGGTCGAACGGGCGCGTCGGGCTGAGCGGCGTGTCATACCTCGCCATGAACCAATGGCAGGTCGCGGCACTGCAGCCGCCGCATCTTGCGGCCATCTGCGTCTGGGAGGGCTGCTCCGATTATTATCGCGAGTTCACCCGCCATGGCGGGATCCTCAGCCTGTTCGGCGATCTGTGGATCGACAAATATGTGCACACCGTCCAGCACGGCCGCGGCGAGCGCGGATTTCGTAGCAATATCAACGGCGAATGGGTGTCCGGCCCGCAGACCTTGAGCGATGCAGAACTCGCCGCCAACCGGCGCGACTGGCGCGTCGATACGCGTGCGGCAAAGCGGGCCATCGATCCTTTCTGGACTTCGCGCCTGCCCGACTTCTCCAAGATCACCGTACCGCTCCTGTCGGCAGCCAACTGGGGCGGCCAAGGGCTGCACCTGCGCGGCAATATCGAAGGCTTTCTGCAGGCGCGCTCACCGCAGAAATGGCTCGACTTCCACTGCTTCGAGCACTGGACCGAGTTCTACACCCAGGCCGGCATCGCTTTGCAGAAGAAGTTCTTCGGCCGCTTCCTCAAGGACGAGGACAATGGCTGGGATTGCCAGCCGCGGGTGATGATGCAGGTGCGTCATCCGGAAAAACCGTTCGCCAACGCCGGCGCCGCAGCCTGGCCCTTGCCGGACACCGAGTGGCGCAAGCTTTATCTCGATCCGGTAACGCAATCGCTCAGCCAGAAACCAACCGACGCGGAGGCTGCGCTGACGTTCAAGGCCGCCGGCGACGGTCTCACTTTCCTCACGCCGCCGCTCGAGCGGGACACGCCGGTGATCGGCCCGTCGGCGGCGAAGCTTCGCGTCTCCTCGAGCAGCGACGACGCCGACATTTTCGTCATCCTGCGCCTGTTCACGCCGGACCTGAAAGAGATCACCTATTCCGGCTCGAACGATCCGCACACGCCCATGGCGCATGGCTGGCTGCGCGCTTCGCATCGCAAGCTCGATGCGGCGCGCTCGTTGCCGTACCGGCCCTACCATCCGCATGACGAGATCGCGCCGCTCGCGCCGGGAGAGATCTACGATCTCGACATCGAGATCTGGCCCACCTGCGTGATCGCGCCGGCCGGTTACCGACTGGCGCTGACGATCCGCGGTCGCGATTATGTCTATCCGGGCGATCTCGGGGCCATCCGCGGCGCCATCGGCCAGCCGGCGACCGGCGTTGGCCCCTTCCGCCATACCGATGCCGAAGATCGTCCGCCCGCGGTGAAGCAAAACGAGATCACCCTGCATTTCGGCGGCGACACCGCGCCCTATCTGCTGCTACCGATCGCGGCAATGTGACGGCGCGACACGCGCTCGCCTCACCCCGACACCTTCGGCCTCATTCCGCCGGCTGCCCCGCCGCCCCAGCCGGCGTCTCGTTCTTGATCTTCTCGAGCCACAGCGGATGATGCTCGCGCGCCCAGGCTTCGTCGACCTCGCCGCTGACCATGGCGTCGAAGGCGCCTTCCATACCGAACGAGCCGATATAGATGTGCGCGATGATCAACGCGATCAGGATCAGCGCGACGACGGCATGCCAGACCAGCGCGAGCTGCGTTTCCTGCAGCGTGGTCAGATCGGTCGGCAGGTTGAGGCCAAATAGATTGAGGAACTTGAAGGTCGGCGCGAAGGGGTGCAGCTCGAACGGCATCAGCAGGCAGAGCCCGGAGAAGGCCACCGAGAAGCCGCCGATGATCACGATCCAGAACATGATCTTCTGCCCGGCATTGAAGCGATAGGCCGGCGGATGCACGCCCTTCATGAACAGGCCGCCGCCTTTCAACAGCCAGATAGCATCGGCCTTGGTGGGAAGATTCTTGGCGACCCACAGCACGAACATCAGCACCAGGCCGGCCATGAACAGGAAGGAGACCCAGTCATGCGTGTATTTGCCCCAGGCCGACATGGTGGCGAAGGCATGCGCGCCCATGATCGGCCGCAGCACGTAGCGGCCATAGAGGATGTTAAGGCCAGTCAGCGCCAGCAGGATGAAGGCGATGGCGGTCAGCCAGTGCGTGAAGCGCTCGAACAGGTTGAAGCGCTCGATCATGCGGCCGGTAGCCGGCTCGTTGGTGCGGATGCGCCCACGTATGGCGTAGAACAGCGCGATCGCCACGATCACCGCCAGCAGCAGCCAGCCGCCCCAGTCGGGCAGCGGGCCATTCTGCACGATGCGGAAATTCTCGCCTTCCGACTGCACCAGCGTCCCGGCCTTCTTGTCGGCGATGGAGACGCGGCCGGAAATGCCGTGCCGCACTGCATGCCACATCTCGGCGCGAGTGACCTTTCCGGGCGCCGCATTGCCCGGCACCATGGCCGGCCCACCGCCACCGTATTGCGGCTCGAGGCCGGGCGGCGGCGCGCTGTGCGGGGTCTCACGGAAGCCGGCATAGGCCGGGATGCTGCCGGTCGTCGACAGCGTGAGGATGGCGGCAAGCGTCGCACCGGCGATCAGGGCCACGCCGAAAAATCCCAGCAGCCTGCGCACCGACATCGGCTTCACGCTGCCGCGCTTCCTGGTCATGGGATTGGTCATGGGCGCATTCCCCTCTTGCACATTGCCCGTCTCGCCGCGCCGCCTGCCGCGGCTATTTCCCGGCCTGTTCGCGCAGGCGCTGGTCGAGTTCCTTGTTCCCCGGCGGCGCCGGGCGTTCGTCGATCGGACGCCGCGCCGCCCCGGTGGTGACGTTGGCGGTGCCTTGCAGCGCCACGCGGTTCTCCAGGGCGCCGATCTGCTTTTCGGAGAGCTGGCTATAGGTCGCGCCGGTATAGGTGCCCTTGTCGAGGACGAAGGCACGATTCTCCTCGTCGCGGCAGCTTGCCAGCAGGACAGCCGCCGCCGCGGCCACGATGACGATGATGCCAGGTTTCATTGTTGTTGCTTCCCCGCCCCACCCCGACCGCCTTGCAGATGAACCGGCGGCCCCGTGCCCAACGCACGTCGCCGCCGCCATCCGTTTGATCCACGAGCGCAATGAATGCGCCCTGCCCTGCGGGCTACGAACCCTGCTTGTTGCGGTAAGCCGTACCCCAGCCCCAGGCGCCCGAGCCGAAGCCGCGCGCGACGATGCGTTCGCGGTAGATCTGCGACACCATCTCGCCGTCGCCGGCCAGCAGTGCCTTGGTCGAGCACATCTCGGCGCAAAGCGGCAGTTTGCCCTCGGCCAGGCGGTTGCGGCCGTATTTCTCGAACTCGGCCTTGGAGCCGTCCGGTTCCGGCCCGCCGTTGCAGAAGGTGCACTTGTCCATCTTGCCGCGCGTGCCGAAATTGCCGGCCTGCGGATATTGCGGCGCGCCGAACGGACAGGCGAAGAAGCAATAGCCGCAGCCGATGCATAGGTCCTTGTTGTGCAGCACCACGCCCTGCGGGGTCTGGTAGAAGCAGTCGACCGGGCAGACCGCTTTGCACGGCGCATCCGAGCAGTGCATGCAGGCAACCGAGATCGAGCGCTGCCCCGGCTGGCCCTCGTTGAGGGTGACCACGCGGCGGCGGTTGATGCCCCAAGGTACCTCGTTCTCGTTCTTGCAGGCGGTGACGCAGGCGTTGCAGTTGATGCAGCGTTCCGCGTCGCAAAGGAATTTCATGCGAGCCATGGCAAACCTCCCTTAAGCGCTGCGGACGCGGCAGAGCGAGACTTTGTTTTCTTGGATGTTGGTCACCGAGTCGTAGCCGTAAGTGAGCACGGCATTGCCCGGACCGCCGAACACATAGGGACCCGTGCCCTCCGGAACCTTGGCGCGGGTGTCGTGGCCATTAAACTCCTCGCCCCAGTGATAGGGCATGTAGACGACGCCGCGGCCGACCGCTTCGGTGACCCAGAGCTTGGCCTGGATCTTTCCGCCCTCAGGGCCCTCCACCGACACCATCTGCCCTTCCTTGACGCCGGCATTGTTGGCGTCGAAGGGGTTCATCTGGATGAACATTTCCGGCTGGATTTCCGCCAGCCAGACGTTGGCGCGCGACTTGGCGCCGCCGCCCTCGTGCTCGACCAGACATCCGGAGGTGAGCACCAGCGGGAAGTCCTTGGAGAAGTCCTTGGCCTGGATGCTGGCGTATTGGATCGGCAAGCGGTACATGCGCCGGTCGCTATAGGTCTGATATTTCGGCAGCAAATCGCGCCGCGGCGTGTAGAGCGGCTCGCGGTGGATCGGAACCGGATCCGGGAAGCCCCAGACATAGGTGCGCGCCTTGGCGTTACCGAAGGGGGCGCAGCCATGCTTGATGGCGACGCGCTGGATGCCGCCGGAAAGATCGACCTTCCAGTTGCACTTGTCGCCGCCGATCTTCTCGATGGTGGCCCGCTCCTTGTCGGTGAGATCCTTGTCCCAGCCGAGCTTCTTGAGCATGGCCATGGTGAATTCCGGATAGCCGTCCTTGATCTCGGAGCCGACCGGAAAGCTGCCTTCGGCGAGAAGGTTGCCGCCATCGTGCGTGACGCCGAAGCGGGCGCGGAAGCACAGGCCGCCTTCGGCCACCGGTTTCGATTCGTCGTAGAGATTGGGTGTGCCGGGATGTTTCATCTCGGGCGTGCCCCAGCACGGCCACGGCAGCCCGTAATATTCGCCGTTGGCGGGCCCGCCGTTCGCTTTCAGGGTGACCTTGTCGAAGGTCGACTGGTGCTGCATGTGCAGCCGCAGCCGCTCCGGCGACTGGCCGGTATAGCCGATGGTCCACATGCCGCGGTTGAACTCGCGGGTGATGTCCTCGACCAGCGGCTCGCTGCCGTTGACCTTGATGTGCTTGAACATCTCCTTGTCGAAGCCGAACTTCTTGGCGAACAGATACATGATCTCGTGATCGGGCTTCGATTCGAAGATCGGCTTCACGATCTGCTCGCGCCATTGCAGACTGCGGTTGGACGCGGTCACCGAGCCATAGGTCTCGAACTGGCTCGCCGCAGGCAGCAGATAAGTGTCGTTCTTGCGGTCACCGTAGAGACCCGAGGACGGCACGTAAGGATCGACGCAGACGACGAGCTCGAGCTTGTTGAAGGCGTCCCACTGGTGGTTGAGGCGGGTCAGCGAATTGACCGAGTGGCCCCAGAACACCATCGCCTTGAGATTGTCGGGCTGGTCGATGTCCTTCTTGTCCATCAGCACCAGCTCGTACCAACGCGACACCGGCGTGCCCGGCGTGTGCATCAGCTTCTCGGTGTGGAAGCGGCCCTTCAGATAGTCGTAGGAGACGTCCCAGACCCGGCCCCAATGCGACCAGGAGCCCTTGGCCACACCGTAGTAGCCGGGCAGGTCGTGGCAGAGCACGCCCATGTCGGTGCCGCCCTGCACATTGTCGTGGCCGCGGAAGATGTTGGTGCCACCGCCCGAGGTGCCCATGTTGCCGAGCGCAAGCTGCAACACGCAAAGCGCGCGGGTATTGTTGTTGCCGATGGTGTGCTGGGTGATGCCGAGCGTCCAGGTCAGCGTGCCCGGCCTGTTCTCGGCCAGGAGCCGCGCCACCCGCTTGAGCTGCGCGCCCGGCACGCCGGAGACGCGCTCGACCTCTTCCGGCGTCCACTGCTTCACCTCATCGCGGATCTTCTCCATGCCGAAGACGCGCGAATGGATGAACTGCTTGTCCTCCCAGCCGTTCTCGAAGATGTGGTAGAGGATGCCCCAGATCACCGCGATGTCGGTGCCCGGCCGATGCTGGACGTGCTCGGTCGCCATGGCCGCGGTGCGCGTGAAGCGCGGATCGACCACGATGAACGGCGCGTTGTTACGCTCCTTGGCGGTCAGGATGTGCTGCATCGCCACCGGATGCGCTTCCGCCGGATTGCCGCCGAAGGTGATGATCGACTTGGCCTTGCGGATATCCGGGAAGCTGTTGGTCATCGCGCCATAGCCCCAGGTATTGGCCACGCCGGCGACCGTGGTGGAATGGCAGATGCGCGCCTGATGATCGACGTTGTTGGAGCCCCAGAAGCCGGCGAACTTGCGGAACAGATAGCATTGCTCATTCGAGGTCTTGGCGGAGCCCAGCCAGTACACAGAATCGGGGCCCGACTTCTTGCGGATATCGAGAATCTTGTCGCCGATCTCGTTGATCGCCTGGTCCCAGCTAAGCTTCTTCCATTTCCCGTTGACCAGCTTCATCGGGTACTTCAGGCGGCGCTGCGAATTGGTTTCCTCGCGCGCGGCCGCGCCCTTGGCGCAATAGGACCCGTTGTTGATCGGACTATCGAAGGCCGGCTCCTGCCGCGTCCACACGCCGTTCTGCACCGTCGCCTTGATGGTGCAGCCGACGGCGCAGAAGGTGCAGACGCTGAGCACGCTCTTGCCGTCGGTTGGCATCATCGGCACGCCGGGACCGGCGGCTTCCGACTTCTTCACCATGCTCAGACCGATGCCCGAGACGGCGGCGATGCCGCCGGCCGCAAGGCTCGAACGCTTCAGGAAGGTTCGGCGGTCGACCGTGCCACCGACCACCCCGGCCACCATCTGGGACAGGCGGGACGACTTCGCCGTGCCGTCGCTCTGTTTCGTGAGCATGACAACTCTCCCTTCGTTCTTCCCCGATTGTTTCCTTGTTCGCGCGCGAAGCGCGCCGCGCGGCTAGAACCGCGCCATCCGGTAATAGGCCTTGACGTGCTCGGTCTCGCGGTAGCCGCCCTGCTCTTCGGTCGCGGGGGCGGCGTCCGCCTTCGCTTCCGTCGCGCCGAGGCCGATCGAGGCGCCGGCGGCGCCGGCGCCGAGCCCGGCTAGCATCATGAAGCTGCGGCGGTCCATCTTGTCGCGCTTGTCTTCGGTCATCGGAGTCTCCGTTGTCCTGCGGAAATGCCGTTTTCGTCGTGCCATGTGCCTGCTCGCTTGTTTGTCCATTGAGGTTGGGCGGAGCTCATTCCGCGGCAATCAGCTCCGCGTTCAGTCCCGTGCAGTCGATGAATTGCGGGTGCGAATAGACGCGCATGCCGCCGCCGCGCCCCGCGCAGACGACGGTCAGGCCGGCGGCCTGCGCCATGCGCACGGCGAGCGCGGTCGGCGCCGAGATGGCGGCGAGCATGCTGATGCCGGCGGTCGCCGCCTTCTGCACCATTTCGTAACTGCAGCGGCTGGTGATCAGCGCGAAGCCCGCCGCCGGATCGATGCCTGCCTTGGCCAGCGCGCCGATCAACTTATCGAGCGCGTTGTGGCGGCCGACGTCCTCCTTGGCGATGAGAATGGCACCCTCGGCATCGGTCCAGGCCGCCGCGTGCAGCGAACGCACCGTCTGATTCAGCACCTGCCAATGCGGCAGATCGCCGAAGCCGCGCTCGATCGCCGCCAAGGCGACCACCGCATGACGGCGCGCCGGATGCAGCGGCCGGATCGCCTGATCGAGGCTGTCGACGCCGCACAAGCCGCATCCGGTGCGGCCGGCGAGATTGCGCCGGCGCTGTTTCAAGCCGGCGAAGCGGCGCGATGAAATGGTCAGGTGCACGATCGTGCCCTGCGGCGCCGGCACGACCTCGCTGTCGAGCAGTTCGTCGGGACTTTCGATAATGGCTTCGCTCAGGCTGAAGCCGAGGCCGAAGTCTTCCAGGTCGGCCGGCGTCGCCATCATCACCGCATGCGAAACGCCGTTATAGGCCAGCGCCACCGGCACTTCCTCGGCGACCGCGTCCAACATCGGCGTCACCATGCCGGCCCGCAGCAGTTGACCCTCGGCGGTGGCGACCGGGGCGATGTCCTCGCGAGCGGCCGCGCAAGCGCCAACGTCCGGCTGCAAATGCAGCGGATGCGGCGATGGCCCAATTGCGGCGTGCCTTCGCATGCGTCTCCCCGACTTTCGACAGCGCATTTTGCGCCTTGTTTTTATATGTTTTGTTTTCTGGAAGTCGTATTTCCAGAAATATACGTGATTCAGAACAATTAAAATATCGGCCCGCCATACAAAGCCGGTCAACATGTTTGTCCGAATACGACGGGCATTGCGCCGGATCGGGCGGCCCTGCGCAGCCGTTCGGCGGTATTTTGTGCGGTATGCAAGAGCGTGGAGGCTATGGCGGGTCGGCGCCGGCTTGCGGCCGCCGTGGCGCACCCGCACACAGATCTAAGTGCATGAAAAGGCGGAACGCTGCGGAGGCTATGCGGCAGCGCGAAAGCCACCGAGCGCGGCGCACTCACACCGCCAATTGGAACGCCTGGGTTTCGATCCTGAACAGCGCCGCGCCGATACGGCCGACCGGCATATAAAATGTCGCACCCTTTGCCTGCTCGAGATCGGCGAAGAACTCCCCAGCCCAGGGTGCCAGATGCGCTTCGAAGAAGCTGCGTTGCTCTTCGATGCTTGCCGGCCCATCACCGAAGGCGCCGAGGATCAGGCCGGCCATCATCTCGCACAGGGCGGCGATGTGATCCTCCGGTTCCTTGAACGTCTCGGTCCAACCGATACCGCGCGCGCCCATATCGGCGCGCAGCCTGGCGAGCGGCTCGTCGTAGAGCGTGCCCTTCAGATAGAAGGAGGCATAAGGCACGAGCTCGCCCTGGTCGAGCCCGATGAAGAGCACGTGAAATTCATCGTCGACCGCGCCCGCCGTCTTCGCGCGCGCGACCGCCGCCAGCGCATCGATCGCCTCGCCCAGCGCACCGTCGGCACCCTTGAGCATGCGGATCGCCTGCAAAGTCGCTTCGTCCGGCGCTCTTATCAACAGGCGCGCCAGCAACATGTAGAGATCCGCGCGCTGGCGCTCTTCTTCGGGAATCGCCGGAGCGGCTTGGACGGATATGTCGCTCACGCTCCGCCGTCCTTGTTTGTCGGCTCGGTTGCCGGTTCGGCGGCTTGATCGGCAGGCGCGGCCGGTGTCGCGTCGGCCGCCCTTGCCACTCGCCGTTCCCCCTCACGCATGCGCCGGCGGTGGCGCTGCTCATGGCGCTCGTGCTTGGCTTCCATGATCTTGTCGTGCAGTTGGCGGCTGGTGGCGGCGACCTGTTCGCCGGCAGCTTCCAGCTCCGTCCAGAAAGTCATGCTGCCCGGATCGTAATCGTTAAGGCCGTCGAGATTGGCGAGCAGCGGGTTCGACGTCCACAGCTTGCGCAAGGCGCGCCGCTTGATCATGTCGGGCACGCCGTCACCCATGAACACGCTGAAATCCGATTCATAGGTGAGGGTTTCAACGTCGGGCAGTTCCTCGGCCGGGACCGCCGGCGTCTCGCCTGCCCGCTGCGGTGCGCCGTCCGCGAGCGCGACCACCTGCTGTTTGGCCGGCGCCGAAGCGGCCGCAGCGTCTGGCGCAGGCGCGGCGCAGGCCTTCGCCGGCGGTTCGGCCGGCTTTGCGCGGCTGGCTTCAGCCTTACGCCGCGACCAGCGCAGCAGCAGGTTTTCGTCTTGGTCACTCATTATCGTTCGTCCCTGACCGGTCGACTTTAGTCGAGCCCGCGCGCGGCCGGCAAGGTTCCCTAGGCACAAATTACATTATGGCTGCGATAATTCAGCACATTCTTGGAATTAGACAAACTATGCGCTTTGGCGCAGGATACACAGCCAAGAAACGCATAAACCGGCCGCTACAATCGAAAATGCCCGGGGAAACCGGGTTCGGCAGGCACGGACAGGGAGGATTCGATGAAGCTGGCCGGTCGGCAGGTGCTCGTCTGCAACTGCCAGAAGACTATGGCGATCGACGGAAGAGACCTGGCCGAGGCCGCCGGCGGCGACGACAGCCGCGTGGCCGAGCACCTGTGCCGGCGCGAGCTGGCGCTGTTCGAGCAGGCGGCCGCCAAAGGCGAGCCCTTGCTGGTCGCCTGTACCCAGGAAGCCCCGCTGTTCCGCGAGACCCTGGCCGAGATGGAAGGCGAGCCGCCCGACATCCGCTTCGTCAATATCCGCGAGCATGCCGGCTGGTGCGACGGCGGCAAGGCGAGCGACCTCAATGCCAAGATGGCGGCGCTGTTGGCGGAAGCCGCCATCGACATTCCGCCGGCCACCACCGTCGGCATGGAATCGGGCGGCGAGTTGTTGGTGCTCGGCCGCGACGAGAGCGCGATTACGGCTGCCAAGCAGGTCGCCGGTCGACTTGATGTAACGGTGCTGCTGACGCCGGATGCCGACGTGCTACCGCCGCGGCTGATGGACGTGCCGGTGTTCCGCGGCCGCGTCACCGCCGCCTGGGGCCATTTCGGCGCCTTCGAATTAACGGTCGAGGACGTGCAGGGCGTCAGGACCGCCTCGCGTGCCGAACTCGCCTTCGAAGGCACGCCGCAGAAGCTCACCCGCACCGCCGACCTGATCCTCGACCTGCGCGGCGGCACGCCTTTGTTCACCGCGCCGGACAAGCGCGACGGCTATTTCAATCCCGATCCGAGAAGTCCGGCCCTGGTGACGGAGGCGCTACTCGCAGCCACCAACATGGTCGGACAATTCACGAAGCCGCGCTATGTTGAGTACGACCCCGATATCTGCGCGCATGCGCGCAACCAGATCGTCGGCTGCGCGCGCTGCCTCGATAATTGCCCAACCGGCGCCATCACCGCCGACGGCGACCGCGTCGTCTACGATCCCTTTATCTGTGCCGGTTGCGGCGTTTGCGCCAGCGTTTGTCCGACCGGCGCCGCGCGCTACGCGCTGCCAGGCGGCGATGCGCTGTTGCTGCGGCTGCGCACCTTGCTGCGCACGTATCTGAAGGCCGGCGGCAACCGCCCAACGCTCTTGGTGCACGACACCGAGCACGGCGACGACCTGATCGACCTGATGGCGCGGCACGACCGCGGCCTGCCGGCGCATGTGCTGCCCTTTGCGGTCAACCAGGTGACGCAGATCGGCGTCGATTTCATGCTGGCGGCGGCGGCATTCGGCGCCGAGCGGCTGCTGGTCCTGGTGCCGTCGAAAAAGCACGACGAAGCGCAGGCCCTCGCCTTCCAGGCGACGCTCGCCGAATGCGTCTTTCACGGCCTCGGCCATGGCGAAGGGCGCGTTTCGCTTATCGAGAATGACGATGCCGGCGTCGTCTGCGCCGAGCTGCATGCGCTGGCGCCTTATCCCGGCGTTACACCGGCGAGCTTCCAGCCGATCGGCCGCAAGCGCGAGGTGATGGCGCTGGCGCTCGACCATCTGCATCGCCACGCGCCTAACAAGGTGGAAGACATCGCGCTGCCGGCGGGCGCGCCCTTCGGCACCGTCGCAGTCGACACCGCCGGCTGCACATTATGCATGTCCTGCGTCGGCGCCTGCCCGACCGGCGCGCTCAAGGACAATCCCGAGCGGCCGCAGCTTTCCTTCGCCGAAGATGCCTGTGTGCAATGTGGGCTGTGCAAGAACACCTGTCCGGAGAAGGTGATTTCGCTCACGCCGCGGCTGAGCCTGCGCGAAGAAGCGCATCGTCACCGCGTGCTCAACGAGGACGAACCATTCTGCTGCGTGCGCTGCGGAAAGCCGTTCGGCGCGCCGGCGCAGGTCAAGGCCATCCTGGCCAAGCTCGAGACGCATTCGATGTTCGCCAAGCCCGGCGCGCTCGACCATCTCAAGCTGTGCCAGGACTGCCGCATCGTGGCGATGACCGAGATGCCGGACAATCCCTTCACCATCGGCACGCTGCCAACGACGCGCACCACGGCCGATTACCTGCGCGCGCGCGAGGCGCAGTCCGCCGGCGTCGAGGATATCGACAGCGAGCTGATCGACGACGGCGGCCAGGAACGACATTGAGCGGGAGCCCCAGCCCATGACGCGGCCATCGCGCCTCAACAAGAGCTCGACCGAATACCTGCCGGAAGGCCCGGGCGACCCGGCCGCCGACAAGGTGCGGTTGATGGTGCGCGTTGCCTTCGGGCGGCGCGGGGCGCTCGGGCCCGGCAAGATGCGGCTGATCGAGCTGATCGACCGGCACGGCTCGATCACGGGCGCCTGCAAGGAAATGGGCATGTCCTACCGGCGCGCTTGGCTGCTGGTGGAGGGCCTGAAACAGGCGTTCCGCGAACCGGTGCTGGCGACGCAGCAGGGCGGTGTCGCCGGCGGCGGTTGCCGGCTCACGCCCTATGGACGCGAGGTGTTGCAGCGCTATCGCGCGCTCGAGCGCAAGGCGCGCGAATCGGTGAGCGCGGACTTGCACGATTTCGAACGTGATCTGCTGATGGACAGGAACGATGCGGACGACGTGGGCGAGCAGGCGAACAGCAAATTGGCGAGCTAATGTGGGGCGCTCTAGCTAGGCACGTGCTGCCGCCGCTTCCGCACGCAAGCGCATTACACCTTCCGCCAGCAGCGCCGCGGCGCGATCGACTTCTTCGGCAGTCGTGAACCGACCAAGGCTGATGCGCAACGACGCGCGCGCTTCATCCTCGCTCAGCCCGAGCGCGCGCAAAACGTAAGACGGCTCGATCACCGCCGACGAACAGGCCGAGCCAGACGACACCGCCACTTCCTTCACCTCCATCATCAGTTCCTCAACATCGATGCCGGGGAAGCCGACATTGAGATTGCCGGCAATGCGCAAGGTCATGTCGCCATTGAGCGTCAGGTCGGGTAGCTGCCGCCGCAACGCGGCCAGTAGACGGTTACGCAAGCCCAGCAGACGTACGCTTTCGCTCTCCATCTCCGCACGGGCGATGACGCAGGCCGCACCCAGCCCGACACAGAGCGGCAGCGGCAAGGTGCCGGAACGCAAGCCCCGCTCCTGCCCGCCGCCTTCGAACAGAGGCGTAAGCGTCACACCCGCCGCGCGCCGCACATAGAGCGCGCCGATTCCCATCGGCCCATAAAGCTTGTGGCCGGAAAGGCTAAGCAAATCGATGTTCATGGTCTCGACGTCGAGCGCGATTTTGCCGGCGGCCTGCGCTGCGTCGGTGTGAAACAGCGCGCCGCGCGCGCGCACCAGCCGACCGATCTCGGCCAGCGGCTGAATGACGCCGATCTCGTTGTTGACCGCCATGATCGAGACCAGCGCGGTGCGCTCATCAATCTCGCGCGCGAGCGCAGCAAGATCGATCAGCCCATTAGTACCGACCGGCAGCTCAACGACACGCACCCCCTGTGCCGCCAAGCTACGGCACGCCTCCAGCACGCATTTGTGCTCGGTTGCGCAGGTGACGATCTTGTCGCGTGCAGGATCGCGGAAGGCAACGCCCTTGATGGCGAGATTGTTGGATTCAGTCGCGCCCGAGGTGAAAGTAATCTCGCGCGCCTCCGCCCCGATCAGCGCGGCCACCTGGCGGCGGGCGGCTTCCACCGCATCTTCCGCCGCCCAGCCATAAGCGTGATGGCGCGAATGCGGATTGCCGAAGCGGCGCGTGAAGAACGGCAGCATGGCCTCGACCACGCGTGGGTCTGCCGGCGTCGTGGCTTGATAGTCGAGATAGATCGCTGTCGCGTCTTGCGACGCGACCGGATCGTCAATCATGACATCGTTGCGGTCGTCGGCCATCGGCGCCTCGCTCCGGCGCCATCCTGCAACTTTTTCGACGGCAATGACAGGTGTCGCTGCCGCGCTTGCGTGCTCACGAACAGCAGCGGCAGTTCATTGCCATGACCACGCGCTCTTCCTCGGTCAGTGGCTCGGCCGGATGCGCATGCTCGTGCGCGTGCTTCGGCGGCGGCGGCAGCGTCTGCGCGATCGGCTGATCGACCGGCAAGCCCTTGGCGCGCATTTCCTCGCGCCGGCGCACCGATGCCACGCGGTCGATGCCGCCGTCGGCGCCGAACACCGCGCCATAAAGGTTCTCGGCGGCATCGCGACTGACATAGCCTCCGCGCACGTCGCGCTCGAGCCGGTCGAGATCGCGGTCGAGCGGCGAGCCGAACCCGCCGCCGCCGCCCGAGCGCAGGATGTAGGCATCGCCCGGCCTGAGCACCTGGTTGAACGCCTTGCCGTTGGGGAAATGCGTCTCCGCGTCCTTGCCGAAGCGATGCAGCGCCACCGAATTGCCGGCCCCGGACAGCCCGCCATCGAGCCCCCAGGGCTTGCATTTCACGCGGTCCATCTGCGAGGAAAAGCGGATGTCGTGGCGCGCCTGCACCACCTGCTCGGTGCCGAGCCCGCCGCGGAACCTGCCGGCCCCGCCGGAGTCCTGGCGCAAGGCGTAGCGCTCTACCAGCAGCGGATATTTGGCCTCGACTTGCTCGGACGGACCGTTGTGCGTGTCGCCATCGTTGATGGCGATGGTGGCGCTCATGCCGTCGCTGTCGTGCTTGGCGCCCCAGCCGCCGCCGATCAGGCCGCCGGTATAGATGTAGAAGGAATTGTCCTTCGGCTTGCGGCCGTTGATGCGGCCGACCACGAGATCGGCGTGGTGGCCGGCGATCACCTGCTCGGGCAATGCGGGCTCCAGCGCCTTGAAGATCGTGTCGACCACCGTCATCGGATAGGTCATCCACATGCGCATCGCCGCAGGCCGCACGGCGCTGACCACGCGACCAGGCGGCAGCACGATATCGATGGCGCGGAACTGGCCGTCATTGATCGGCATGTCGAGCGGCGAAGTCAGACACTTGAAGGCGACCTGGCAGCTCGAGCGGCCCGCGGTCTCGCCTGAATTGTAGAAGCCGCCCACCTGCTTGGAGACCTCGGTGAGATCGACCGTCATGCGGTCGCCTTTGATGATCACGCGCACGCGGATCGGCACCGGATCGCCGACGCTGATGCCGTCGTCGTCCATAAAGGATTCGGCCTCGTAGACGCCGTCCGGCATCGCCCGCACGCGTTCGCGCGCCAGCGCCTCGCTGTGGTCCATGATCGCCGCGATGCTGCCGAGCACTTCTTCGCGGCCGTATTTGCGGATCATTTCGAGGAAGCGCTTCTCGCCGGTCTTGACCGCCGCCACCTGGGCGCGGAAATCGCCCATGGCGCGCTCGGGCAGGCGCACGTTCATTTTGATGATGGAGACCAGCGCCTCGTCGATCACGCCCTTGCGGTAGATCTTCACGATCGGCATCTGCAGGCCTTCGGAATAGATGTCCGTGGTCGAGCCGTCGAGCGTGCCGCCGACATCCGGCCAGTGCGCCATGCAGCAGGAAAACCCGACCAGATCGCCCTCGTCGAAGATCGGCACGGTGAAGGTCATGTGGTTGAGATGGCTGCCGGTGATATAGGCGTCGTTGGTCAGGAGGATATCGCCCGGCTCGATGTTCTCGGCGCCGAAATGCGTAAGCTTGGCTTTCACCGTATCGCTCATGCCGCGGATGAACATGGGCAGGCCGAGACCGATGGAGATTGTGTTGCCCTCCGCATCGAACAGGCCGACGGTGAAATCGAGCGCCTCGTAAATGATCATGTTGTAGGCGGTGCGCATCAGATTGGTCTTCATCTCCTCGGTCGCGGCGATGAGACCGTTGCGCACGATCTCGGTGATGACCGGGTCGATGGCGCTGCGAGCGTCCGCATGCTTGACGGCGGCATCCATGCTCAGTTCCTCCAGATCGCGATGTGCAGGTTGCCGAATGCGTCCACCTCGAGAACATCCTTGGGCTGCACGACAGTGGTCGAGGCATGCTCCTCGATCAGCGCAGGACCCTCGATGCGATTGCCGGCGGCAAGCCGCGTGCGGTCATAGGTCGGCGTGTCGGTCATGCTGGTCTCGGCGAAATAGACCTTGCGCGTTCCGCTGAAGGCAGCTTCGGGCGAGGCGCCGCCACGGTTCACCACCTCCATCGGCGGCTTGCGCATGAGGCCGATGGTGGCCGAACGCAGGCTGACGATCTCGGCCTTTTCCTGCGGCGCGGAATAGCCGTAGCGGGTTTCGTGCACGGCGTCGAAATGCTTCTTGATGCCGGCGCGGTCCTGCGTCTTGAACAGGTCGAGCGGCAGATCGACCGACACCGCGTGCTCCTGGCCGACATAGCGCATGTCGGCGCCGCGCTGCACCGTCATCTCGGCGATCATGTCGCGGCTGCGCGCGAGGTCGGCGGCGCCCTGCCGCTCCATGGCGGCAAACAGCGTTTCCATGTCATCGAACGAGGCTTCCGCCAAAGGCGTGAACCAGGTCTTGACGAAATCGCGGCGGAGATCGGCGAACAGCATGCCGTAGGCGGAGAAGTGGCCGGGCGCGTAGGGAACGATCACCTCGCGGATGCGCAATTCGCGCGCGATCATCGCCGCATGCAGCGGACCGGCGCCGCCATAGGCAATCAGCACGAAATCGGCGGCATCGAGGCCGCGCTCCGTCGTCACCCAGCGCACCATATGGGACATCTTGGTGGCGGCGATGCGCAGGATGCCGTCCGCCGCCGCGATCGGGTCGAGCCCGAGCGGCGCGGCAATGGTATCGGCGATCGCCTTCTGCGCCGCGTCGAGGTCGAGCTTCATCTCGCCGCCGAGAAAGTGGTCGGGCGCCAGCCGTCCGAGCACCAGATTGCAATCGGTCACCGTCGGCTCGCGGCCGCCGAGCCCATAGCACACCGGCCCGGGCGCAGCGCCGGCGCTTTCCGGCCCGACGCGCAAGCCGCCGCCGGTTTCGATGCGCGCGATGCTGCCGCCGCCGGTACCGACCTCCTGGATGTCGATCATTGGGATCTGCAGCGGTAGGCCGGTCGCATAGCCGCCAACCAGAGCGCCGCCGGTCATCAGCACCTCGCCATTATAGATGACACCAGCCTTGGCGGTGGTACCGCCCATGTCGAAGGCGATGGCGTTCTTCAGGCCGATATTGGCGCACAGCGTCTTGCTGCCAATGACGCCGGCGGCCGGGCCCGACTCCAGCATGCGAATGCAGGAAAACTGCGCCTCCTCGATATCGAACAGGCCCCCGGTCGACTGCACCACCAGGAAGCTGCCGTCGAAGCCGGTGTCCTTGAGATGGCCGTCCATCTCGCCGAGATAGCGGCGCACGCGCGGACCGACATAGGCGTTGGCCGCCGCGGTCGAGGTGCGCTCGTATTCGCGATATTCCTGCGACAGCTCATGCGAGGCGGTGACGAACAACCCCGGGTAAGCCTCTTCGACGATGCGCTTGGCACGCTGCTCGTGGTCGGCATTGCGGTAGGAGTGCAGGAACAGGATAGCGATCGCCTGTACGCCTTGCTCGACGGCGGCCGCCGCGATCCGGCGCACCTCCTCCTCGTCGAGCGGGATGAGCACCCTGCCCTCGGCATCGATGCGCTCGCGGATTTCAAAGCGCAGTTCGCGCTCGATCAGCGGCGTGTGCTTGCGGAAGAAGAGATTGTAGGCTTCCGGCCGGTTGACGCGACCGATCTCGTAGATGTCGCGGAACCCTTGCGTGGTGAGCAAGGCGCAGCGGGCGCCGGTGCGCTCGAGAATGGTGTTGATGGCAACCGTGGTGCCGTGCAGGAACAGCTTCGCCGCGGCGAAGCTTGCCTGCGCCTTGCCGACGCCGGTCTCGATGCCGTCCACCAGCCGCTGCGGCGTGCTCAAGGTCTTGCCGAGCCGCAAATGGCCGGTGTGCTCGTCGAAGACCGCCACGTCGGTGAAGGTGCCGCCGACGTCGGCGGACAGGCGCAGCGATCCTCGGCCGTTCGTCGCTAATTCCACTCTCTGAACTCCGTTTCTCGATCCACGATCACGCGACCATCAGGCTGTCGGCCGGCAGGTCGGTGATGAAGCTGTGTGCGGCGGCGTGCGCAATGAAAAGCGGCAGGCGCGCGGCTTCCGCCGCGGATTGCGGCGTCACCCCACAGGCCCAGAACACCGCCGTCTTGCCGGCGGGCAGCGGCGGCACCGGGCCGCCGAACATCGGCGCGGCAAGATCGGCGCCGATCGCCGCCGGATCGCCGATATGGATCGGCGCACCATGATTGAAGGGAAAGCGTGTGGTCACCTGAACCGCGGTGATCGCCTGCTGCGGCGTCAGCCAGCGCATGGTAGCGATGAGGTCGCCGCGGAACGGGCCGGCCGGCTCGGTCGGCAGCGTGGTGCGCACCACCCAGCGGTCGCGGTCGGTCGGCACGCCGGCACGTTCGAGCGCGGCGTCGAAGGTGATGCCGGAGCCGATCAGGAACGAGACGAGATCCTCGCGCCACAGATCCTTGACGTCGGGACGGTCCTCCTGCCGCTCGCCGTCGACGAACACCGAATAGCGCGCGCAGTCGGTGCGCAGATCGGCGGACGGCGCCAGCTTGCGCGGGACCGGATCGCCGGGGTCAAGCACTTCCAGCACCGGACAGGCGCGCTGGTTGCGTTGGCAATAGAGCATGAAGTCGAAGGCGTAAGGCTTCGGCATGATCGCGACGTTGCATTGCACGAAGCCGGGTGCCAGGCCGCGGCTGGTGCCGGTGATGCGGCCGTCGCGGATCGCCTGACGCACGCGCTGGCTCTCGAGCATGCCGTCGGAGTTCATGCCGCCGCCTCCGTCAACGCAACTTCGTAGATCTGCGCGTGGCCGCTGCGGTCGGAGGTGAAGACGACGCGCGTGCCGTCGGGTGAGAAGCGCGGATGCGGATGGGTATGCTGGCGCGCCTCGACCGCCACGGGACCGTCGTTATAGGGAAAGGGCCCGCCCCAGTGCGCGCCTTCCGAGCTCGCCGCGCTGGCGCAAAGGTAATTTGCCTCGCCATCCTGCGCGATCACGTGCAGGCCCCTGTCGGGGAAATTGGTGTCACAGACGAGCTGCGTGCCGCGCGCGTCCGGCGCCGCATGCCAGGCGGGAAACCGGGTAAGCCAGGTCACCTCGCTGCTGTCGAGATCGATCAATCGCATGCCGCGCGGCCAGTCGACAAAGGCGATAGCGCGGCGACCGGGTACCCAGACTTCGTGAGTCACCCATTGCATGCGGTCCTCGCGCGCATAGACGCGGCGATTGCAGGCGCCGGCGCGGTCGACGACCCAGACGCGGTCGGTGAGCGGACCGGCATAAAGGATCAGATTGTCGTCGTCGGGGCAGAACTGCGGATGACCGATGCTGTCGCGCTCGATGATGACGCGGCTGGTCCCGGCCTCGTTGTCGATCAGCACGAAGCGGCTGACCTTGCCGGCCTTGACGGGGATGGCCCACCAGCGGCCGTCGCGCGACAGCGCCGTGGTGCCCATGGCGGCGCCGACCATGCCCTTTTCGCGCATCTCCACCGCCCCGAAATCGGCAAGCTGCGTCTCGGTGAAATCGTCGAGATCGACCCGCCAGGCGCCGGTGCCGGCGGTGAAATAGACGTAGCGTCCGTCCGGCGATGGATAGATCGACCATTCGGCGATATCGGGCCGGTCGGTCGCCTGCACCAGATCGCCACCGGCGCGATCCTCGTAGAAAATCTGCGGCGCGCCGGTGCGATGCGAAATGAACACCAGCCGGTTGCCGGCGCGGTCATAGGCCGGCACGAAGAAGAACGGATGATGATGGATGCTCGGGTGGTCGGTGACTTGGCGCACGCGCCGCTGCGAGCGCGGATCGATCATGATCCGCTGCTCCGACTTATGCGCCCGCCCCTTCATGGCGAGCCCTCGGCCGATTTGGCCGCGCGCACATTTTGCGGCAGCAGCGTATCGAAGGTCACTGCCGGAAAGCGCCAGTTGAGCGCAAGGAAGGCGACGCCGGCGACATTCCCGGTCCACCACCATACCGAGCCGGTCGGCGAGACGATCGCCACCACGCCGCAGGCCATAAGCAGGAAGCGATCGATCCAGCCGAGATTGCGCCGGCAAAAGCCGACTAGGCCGACCGCCCATAGCGCCGTCGGCACGAACAGACCGAGCGCGGCGATGACGACGTGCAGCACGGGGCCCTCGAACAGCAGCGACGGGTCGGCGACGAAGGCGAAGGGGATGAGGAAGGCGACGAAGCTCATCTGGAAGGCGTACCAGCCCGCCGTCCACGGGCTGGTGCGCGCAAGCCCCGCTGCGGCATAGGCGGCGAGCGCCACCGGCGGCGTCACCATCGACAGCACGCAGTAATACATGACGAAGAAGTGCGAGGTGAGCTGCGGCACGCCGAGCTTCTGCAGGGCCGGGGCATAGAGCACCGCGCCGATCACGTAGGCGGCGACGGTCGGCAGGCCCATGCCCATGATGATGCAGCCGAAGATGATGAGGATGAGGGAGCCGGCGAGCGTGCCGCCACCGGCGGAGACGAGGCCGGCGGAGAACTTCAGAGCGAGGTTCGACTGGATGGCGACGGCGATGACGATGCCAATGGCGCCAATCGGGACGGCAATCTCCGCCGCCTGGCGCCCGACGTCCTGGATGATCTCCAGAAACCGGCTGGGGCCGATCCAGTCCTTGCGGCGCAGGAAGGCGACGGGGAAGCAGGCGATCGTCCCGTACATGGCCGCGGTCTGCGCCGAATAGTCGAACACCATGCAGCCGATGAGGATGATCGGCGGCAGCAGCAGGTGCAGCCTGGGCAGGATCGGCTCGATCTCCTCCACCTTGGTCGCCGGCAGCGTCCCGACCCCGGTCTTGCGCGCGCTCAGGTCGACCAAGATGAACAGGGCGCAGTAATAGGCGATGGCGGGGATGACGCCGGCGAGCGCGACGCGCCCATAGGGAACGCCAAGCAATTCCGCCATCACGAAGGCGGCAACCCCCATCACCGGCGGCATCAGCTGCCCCCCGGTCGAGGCGATCGCCTCGGTCGCCGCGGCGCGCTCGGCGGGGACGCCGGACTGCTTCATCAACGGGATGGTGAAGACGCCCACGGCGGCGACGTTGGCCACGGCGCTGCCGGTGATGGTGCCCATGAGGCTGGAGCCGACGACGGCGACCTTCTGGCTGCCGCCGGTGGCGCGGCCGACGAGGCGGATGGCGAGGTCGATGAAGAGGCGGCCGCCGCCGATGGCGGCGAAGACCACGCCGAAGGCGATGAAGTAGAAGACGAAGGTGACTGAGGTTTCGGTGGTGATGCCGAACACGCCGCTGGTGGTCAGCATCAGGATCTCGACCATTTCCTCCAGCCCGAAGCCGCGGAACCCGCCGACCGGCAGGAGAAAACCGAAAAAGGCATAGGCCAGGAAGGCGAGGATCACCCAGACCAGGATCCAGCCGGTGGTGCGCCGCACCGCCTCCAAGAGCAGCACCACGAAAATGACGCCGAACAGGGTGTCCTGCAGGAACACCGGCGAGACATCCTCGATGCGGTTCTGGATGCGCGTCAGCGACTGCCAGAAATAGACGGCAAAGCCGATCACCGCCGCGATCAGCACGATGTCGACGGCGCGCGCCAGCCAGGCGGGGATCTTATCGCTGGCCAGCGGCTTCCATAGGAACACCAGGAGCAGCGCCATCATCAGATGCGCCGGGCGCGCCACCAGCGGCGGCTGCGGATGGATCAAGATGTAATATTGAAAGCCGACCAGCAGCAGGCCGGCCCAAAGCCTGACGTCGCGAAGAATCCGCAGATCGAAGGTCATGACGCAACCCGGCGCGAGGGAGCGAAAAGAGCGGGCGGCCGCAGCCGCCCGCCCCATCCGATCACATCATGTTGTGTTCTTTGTAGTATTTGATGGCGCCGGGATGCAGCGGGATGCCGGTGTTCTCCTTCTTGGCCGCGTCCTCCGGCTTGAAGGCGCGGAACGCCGGATACGCCTTCACCAGGTCGGCGCGCTTGTCCATGAAGGTCTTGACGATCTTGTAGGCGACGTCATCCGGCACGCTGTCGCGCGCGATCAGCTCGGTACCGAAATCGGCGCCCCAGGTCGGGCCGCTCTCGCCCTTGAACCAGACCGGATACTGGGCGGGACGCAGGCCGTTCGCGGCGAGCGTGTCGCGCGCCTTCTTCGACAGATCGAGGAAGCGCACGTCGCCGGTGAGCGAGACTTCCGTGATCATCGGATGGCCCTTGAGGATGGTATCGAACAGGATGTCGGCACGGCCCTCGCGGATGACGCCCGGAATCTGCGACGTCGTCACCTGGATGATCTCACCGCCATTGGCCTTGATCTTGGCGCGGTCGAGCCCGTAGGCGGCGAGCATCATGTCGACCGTCGGCGGCACCGCCGAGCCCTGCGGCTTCATGACGATGCGCAGCGGCTTTCCGGACGACATGATCTTGTCCATGGTGTCGAGCCCGGTCTTCTTGATGAAGTCCTCGCGCACCATCATGCCGACATAGACCGGATTGAGTCCGCCGATCAGCGCGCGGATGTGCGGTGCCTTGCGGCCGTGATAGAGGTCGTTGCCGTTGCGCGCCCAGACCGAGGTGGCGACATTGGCGAAGGCGATGTCGGCCTTGCCGGCTTCCACGACCATCGGGTTGGCGACGCCGCCGCCGCGGGCGATGACTTCCACGTCGCCGCCAAGCACGGGCTTGAGCACCTGGGCGACCGCGGCGCCGGCCACGTACCAGCCCGAGCCGACCGGCATGGCGCCGATCTTCACAGTGTCGTTCGCCAATACCACGCCCGCCGCCGCGAGCGAGGCGGCCACGGTCACCACACCTGCTATTCTGCTCAGTCGCATTGTTTCCTCCGTTTGTGGTCTTGCGGTTTCTCGTTTGTGGTCTTGCGCTTGTTAAGCGATGGCCGAAATGGTGCCGCTCGCCTGGATGGCGCGCGCGACATTGGTGGCGGCGCGGCGCAACGGCTCGAGCGCGCGACGCTTGAATTCGCGGCCGGACATGCGGCCGGATGGCGCGGCAACGCTCAGCGCGGCGACCGGATAGCCGTCGATATCGAGCACCGGCATGGCGAGGATGCGCAGGCCGCTGCCGAAATAGGAATCGCGCAACGCGTAGCCGTGCTCGCGCACGTCGGCGAGCTCACGCTTGATCTCCTCGATACTCATCGGCTTGGTCGGGAAGCTGTCCGAACGCGGCGCCAGCGTCAGCAGCCGCTTGAGCTCGTCGGCCGGCAGATAGGCGAGGATGGCCTGGCCGATGGCGCTGCAATAGCCGGGAATTGTGGTGCCGATGCGAATGTCGACGCCGATGCGGATCAGGCCGGCGCGCACGCGGTCGATATAGACGACATCGGGGCCGTCGAGCACGCCGAGGCTCGCCGCCTCGCTCAATTCGCCGACCAGCGAGCGCAGGATCGGCCGCGCGGTCTCGCGCAGATCGGCGCCGCCGATGGCGTGGAAGCCGAGATCGGTCACCTTGAGCGTGAGGCGGAACTTGCGCCCTTCCGGCACGCGGCTGATGTAGCCGAGCATGACCAGGGTGTTGAGCATGCGGAAGGCGGTGCCGGGATCGAGCCGGGCGAGGCGCGCGACTTCGGTCAGCGTCAGCTCGGGGCGTTCGGCGGTGAAGGCTTCGAGGACGCGCAGGCCCTTGGCCAGCGAATTGACCACGTTGCGCTGATCGTCTTCCGGGTCGGCCGCGCGCTTGCCGGCCTTGGCCAAGGGGGGCGCCCGCTTGGCCGGCTCGGTGTCCTTGGCACTCGCGTCCCTCACCCGGCGCACGGCGCGCATCGCTCCCCCGCGGCTTTTCTTCGGATTGCGAAATTATTTTCATAATTTAAGCGCGGCCGGCCGGGTGCCGTCAACTGTGAACCGGAGGTTGCGGACGGGCAGATGGCGCATGGGCAGCGAATACCGCCATTCAGCGCCCGGCGAACACGATGCCCGGCTCGAGCTTGAACACCGGCCGCGCACTGATGACGGCCGCGACCAGCGCGACCAGGACCACCGCGAGGCCGCCGATCAACGGCGTGAACCACATCATGCGGAACGGGTAGTCGGCATCGGCGGCGAGAATTTGCCCGGCCACAGCGCAGACGCCGAGCCCGACGCCAGCGCCGAGTACCGCGCATAGGCCGGCCTGCGCCAGAATCATCGTCAGCAACAGCCGCGGCGTCGCTCCCATCGCCTTGAGCACGGCATACTGCGTCATGCTCTCCTCGGTGAACATGTAAAGCATGACCCCGGTGACGCCGAAACCGACCAGCATGGCGATGGAAATCATCGAAGCAATGTCACCGACATCCTCGGAATTGATGAAGAGCCAACGCAACGTGTCGTCCTTGAATTGCGTAGCGGTGCGCGCGCGCAAGCCGGTGCGCGCGGCGATGCGCGCCGCCAAATCGGCCGGCGACACGCCGGTTGCGGCGGTCACCAGCACGAAAGTCAAGCGATGGCGTTCCGGCGGTAGAATGCGCAGCGCGTTGGCGTAGGTGGTGTAAAGCAGCGGCCGCGCCGGATAGCGCGGCAGGGCACGGACGATTCCGACGATGCGCACCCGGTGGTCATTGACCTCGACCACGTCGCCGGCGCGCAGGCGCCGTGTCGGCACACCGAGATGCGGCTGGCGCGGCCATTGGTCAACCTTCAACAGCGGCGTTTGCAGCTTGCCCGCGGTGCCGCCGGCAGCGACCGCCGCAGCATCAGGCGTGCGCAGCACCGTGCGCGGCGTGCTGCCACGCAGCGGCGGCAGGCCGGCGAGCGTCGGACCATCGACGCCGATCACCTCGAACGCCTGAAACTCGCCGTTGGGATAGAGTACGTCGGTATGACCGATCGTGAGCGGTGTGGCCGCGCGCACGCCGTGGACGCTGCGCACCTCGTCGAGTACCGAAGAACGCATGTTGGTGGTGTGCTCGGTCGAGTTCACCGCCGGGTCCATGACCCAGACGTCGGCCTGCGGGTTCTCGCTGATAAGCGAGTAGCCGCGCGTCATGAAACCGGCCAGATAGGACAGCGCAAAGGCGACAAGGAACGAGGTGAAGGCGACGCCGAGCAGCAGCCCGGCATATTTGGCGCGGTTGCCGACCAGCATCTTCAGGGCAATGCGCAGCATGGATGGCTTGATCCGGTCGCGTCAGGACGACTTGCCCGCGGGCGCCTTTGTCGGCGCAGCGGTGCTCGGCGGCACCTCAATGAAGGCGTCCATTTCCTGGCCGACATAGACCGGCAAGGCGGCATGCCTGAAGCTGTAGATCACCTCAAGCACGCGCATGTCGCTGCGCTCGGTGCTGCGTCCGGTGAGCACGGGTTTGGGAACCACATAAGGGTCGAAGCGCACAAATTTGAGCGGGGTCTTCATCTTCGGATTGCCGCGCACGAAGGCGAGCGCCGGCGCATCGGCGTGCACGCGCCAGGCGTCGTTTTCGTCGATATCAACGCGCAGATAAAGCCGGCTGTCGTCGCCAAACAGCATGAGGGGTGGATTGAGCACACCACTGGTGGCGAATTCGCCGACGCGGGTATTGATCTGCAGCACGCGGCCGGCAACCGGCGCGCGCACGGTATGCCGTGCAAGCTCGATCTTGAGCTGTTTGACCTCTGCCTCGGCGGCCGCCAGCGCTGCCTGCTTGATGGCCACATCGTAGCGGCGGTTTTCGAGATCGACCTTGCTGATCGAGCTGCCGATCGCCAGACCGCCGGCCACTTTGAGCAGGTTCTCGGTCTTGGCGAGATTGGCTTCGGCCTGCTTGACCTTGGCCTCGGCGGGCAACAGCTTGGCCTCGACGTCGCGCGCGTCGATGCCGAACAGCGGCGCGCCGGCGGCGACCTTTTCATTCCAGGTCACGGCGATGGAGTCGACGATGCCGGAGACCGGCGTACCGATGGCGATGTTGCCGGTGCTCGCCTCGGTGATGCCGGTACCTTCCACGTAAGAGGCGAAAGGCGACGCTGCCGTCGGGCTCGGCGCGCCACGCGCCGGCGCGGCGTCGTTGTCCTGGATCACCGCAACCGCGGCAAGGGCGAAGCCGGCAACGGCCAGCAAGGGCAGCAGCAGCTTACGCGTCATTGCGGGGCTCTCCAGACTGGATTTCTATGATGCGACCATCGTCCATGCGCGCGATGCGGTCGGCGAAGGCGAGGATGCGCGGATCGTGTGTGACCACAATCACAGCGCGGCCGGGCGTCGCCGCGTGCCGACGCAGGAGGCTCATCACTTCGTGTCCGCTCTCGTGGTCGAGGCTGCTGGTCGGCTCATCGCAGAGAATGAGCTGCGGATCGCAGGCGAGAGCCCGGGCGATCGCCACCCGTTGCTGCTGCCCACCGCTCAGCTCGGCCGGCCGCGTCTGCCCTCGGTCGGCAAGCCCGACCAGGTCGAGCAGTTCGCCCGCGCGTACCTCCGCCTGCCTGCGTCCGCGCCCCTGGATCAACAGCGGCACCGCGACGTTCTCCATCGAGGTCAGAGCCGGCAAAAGATTGAAGACCTGAAACACGAAGCCAACCGAAACGCTGCGGAAATGCGCGCGCTCAACCGAGTCCAATGCATGCAGGTCGCGGCCCAAGACCTCGCAGGTACCGAAATCCTGATCCAGAATGGTCGCGATAATTGAGATGAGCGACGTTTTTCCACAGCCCGACGGGCCGACAAGCATCAACAATTCGCCGCGACGGACATCGAGATCGACGCCACGCAACGCCGCCACTTTCGCCGCCCCCGCCCCATAGGTCTTGGTAATGTTTCGGCAATGAACCGCGAATTCAGGGCGTGTTTCCGTCACATTGGTAGGCCCTTCGGTCTGGAGAATGGACCGATACAGAGCATGACCGCCGCCCTGAGGCAAATTGGGCGTAAAGACGGCAGCCGCCCGCGCCGGGAAAAAACGCTGCGCAGACGTCAAGCTTCGGCGATCGCCACCGCGCTCGCGTCATAGCCATAGACCCAATCGGCGTTGCCGCCCTGCTTGAGCCATTCATTGCCGCGCGAGCCGATCTGCACCTCCCCCGTGCGCTGCTTGCGCGTTTCCTCGTAACGCTTGAACGCCGCTTCCACGCCGCCCTCGTCCACGCCGTCGAGCGCGCGGCCGAGCACCACCGCGTCTTCGATGGCCATGCAGGCGCCCTGCGCCATGAACGGCGTCATCGGATGACAGGCATCGCCCAAAAGCGTGACGCGGCCGACCGACCAGGCCGGCAAGGGATCGCGCACATAGAGCGCCGACTTGGTCACCGTCTCGCAGGCCTCGAGCAGAGCGCGCGCCTCGGGATGAAAATCGGCGTAGGCCGCGCGCAATTCGTCGACGTCGCCAGGCATGGTCCAGGACTCGTGGCGCCAGTCGTCTTGCGCAGTGGTAGCGAAGACGAAGGTTTCGCGCCCGCGGTTGAGCGGAAAGGTGACGATCTGCCGATCCGGCGTCGGCCCCCACCATTTGGTGAAGGCGTCGAGGTTCGACACCGCCGTCAGCTTGGCGCGGTCGACCACGCCGCGATAGGAGACGAGCCCGGTGAACTGCGGATGCTCGGGACCGAACAAGGCGGTGCGCGTCGGCGAATGGATGCCGTCGGCGCCGATCAGCGCATCGACGCTGCGACGCGAACCGTCGGCGAAGACGACCGCCGGCTTGGTGCCGCTGGTGTCGATCTCCGTGACCCGGTGGCCGAGCAGCACGACCGAAGCCGGCAGCGCGCGGCGCAAGGCGTCGAGCAGATCGGCGCGGTGGATGGTCAATTGCGGCGCGCCGTATTTCCGCTCGGCCTCTTCGGCCATTTCCAGGCGCGAGGTTTCCGCGCCCGTGTCCCACATGCGGCTGATGCGATGGGTCGGCCGTGCCGCCGTCATCGTTAGCGCCTCGTAGACGCCGAGGCTCCTGAGCGCGCGCACGGCGTTCGGCGTCAGATTGATGTCGGCGCCGACGCGGCGATAGTCGGCCGCCTGCTCATAGACCTCGACCTCGTGGCCGGCCTTGCGCAGCGCGATCGCCGCCGCCAGGCCACCGATGCCGCCGCCGTTGATACCGATTTTCATGCCTGCCCCTTTGAGCGCCAAATCCCCGAGGGAGGCGGTTTAGCGGGCCGCGCCGCCCTCGTCGATGCTCGCAGCCTTCGACGAGCGGCCTCAGAAAGAGTAATGTAAAAGAATATCTACTATAGGTTGTGATCCGATCCGCCCCCGGGCGACGCAATATTACGCAAACATCCGTAATGGAAATCGGCCCCAGCTCCGGTATCCGATCACCGGCATGAGCCGCGTCCCGAAGCCAAAGCCGCCCAAGCCCTGTCCGGTCTGCCAGGTGGCCATGCAGAGCCGCGTCGGCGCGCACGGCACGGTGCACGCCTGTCAGCAGTGCGGCCTGACCGTCACCATCAAGACGCCGCCGGCCGGCGCGGCGGATTTCGATCAGCAGAGCTAGAGTCCGGCTCGGCATCTTCCCGTTATCCCCTCGTCCACGCGAAAGCGGGGACCCAGAGCCAAAAGCACGCGGTCCCCGCTTCCGCGGGAGCCGGGCGCGACTGCGCAAGACGCTGCGGCGACGGCCAAAAACCTTGACCTCGTAATCGCCTCGCACCATCTCATGCCACGCAAGGAGAAGTTGGGGGATGCCATGACCGACGCCGCAGAGCAGACCAACCAAACCCGCGCCTTCCAGGCCGACGTCGCCAAGCTGCTGCACATGATGGTGCACTCGGTCTATTCCGACCGGGACGTGTTCCTGCGCGAACTGATTTCCAACGCGGCGGACGCCTGCGAGCGGCTGCGTTACGAGGCGATCGCCACGCCGGAGCTGCTCGCCGGGGATCCGGCGCTGCGCATCAGCCTGACCATCGACGCCGACAATCGGCGCCTTTCGGTCGAGGACAACGGCATCGGCATGAGCCACGCGGAGCTGGTCGAGGCGCTCGGCACCATCGCGCATTCGGGCACGCGCGCCTTCATGGACCGGATCGAGGCCGGCCAGAGCGGCGATGCGGCCGGCACCCTGATCGGCCAGTTCGGCGTCGGCTTCTACTCGGCCTTCATGGTGGCCGAACGCGTCGACGTGCTCTCCCGCCGTGCCGGTACCGAGGAAGCCTGGCAGTGGTCGTCGGACGGCAAGGGGACCTTCGCCGTCTCGCCGCTCGATCTCGCCGACGCGCCCCAGCGCGGCACCCGTGTGGTGCTGCATCTGAAGGAAGACGCCAAGTCCTATACCGAGCGCTTCACGCTGGAGCGCATGGTCAAGGCGCAATCGGGCCACGTTCCGGTGCCGATCACCATCATCGACAAGCCGGGCGGCGAGGCGGCCGAGGTGGCCGACGGTTCGGCGCTGTGGACCAAGCCGAAATCGGACATTTCCGCCGAGGCCTATACCGACTTCTACCGCAGCGTGGCGGGACAGTTCGACGAGCCGGCGCTGACCATCCATTACCGCGCCGAGGGCCGGCAGGAATACACGACCCTTGTCTTCGTACCGGGCACGCGGCCGTTCGACCTGTTCGATCCGGACCGCGCCGGACGCGTCAAGCTCTACGTCAAGCGCGTGTTCATCACCGACGAGGCGGAACTGCTGCCGCGCTATCTGCGCTTCGTGCGCGGCATCGTCGACTCCGCCGACCTGCCGCTGAACGTCTCGCGCGAGATGATCCAGGAAAGCCCGCTGCTCGCCGCCATCAAGAAGGGGGTGACCGGCCGCGTGCTGAGCGAGCTGGACAAGCTCGCCGAGAACGAGCCGGAGCGCTACGCCAAGATCTGGGAGAATTTCGGCGCGGTGCTCAAGGAAGGCATCTATGACGATTTCGAGCGGCGCGACGCGTTGTTGGCGCTGGCGCGGTTCAAGACGACGGCTTCCTCCGGCGCCTGGCGCAGCCTGAAGGACTATGCCGGCGCGCTGAAGGAGAACCAGACGGCGATCTATTACCTCGCCGGCGATGACCTCGCGCGGTTGGAATCCTCACCGCACTTGGAAGGCTTCCGCGCGCGTGGCGTCGAGGTGCTGCTGCTGACCGACCCGGTCGACAGCTTCTGGGTGACCTCAGGCGTCTCCTATGACGGCAAGCCGTTCAAGTCGGTGACGCAAGGGGCAGCCGATCTGACGCTGATCCCGCTCGTCGACGCGGCGCAGGCGGCAAAGCCCGAGGTCGATGCGTCAGTTGCCGCGTTCCTCACCTTCATGAAGGCGACGCTGGGCGATTCCGTGTCCGAGGTCCGCCCCTCCGACCGGCTGACCGACAGCGCCGTCTGCCTGGTCGCGCCCGAACACGGGCCGGACCGCCAGCTCGAGCGCCTGCTCGCCGGCGCCGGCCGGCTGACGGCGGCGGCAAAGCCGATCCTCGAGGTCAATCCGCGCCACGAGGTGGTCGGCCTCGTCGCCTCGCTGCCCGACGCGGACAAGGCGTTGAAAGAGGACGCCGCGCATCTCCTGTTCGAGGAGGCGCGCATTCTCGACGGCGACCGACCGGACGATCCGCGCGGTTTCGGCGAGCGGCTGGGGCGTATGCTGCGGCTAGCGCTGGCGATGAAGGGCGAGAAGTCGTCGACCTAAGATGCTGGCGGTACGTCGTACATCAGCCTGCCCTTACGTGCCCAAGACCGAGGCGTGGAATAGCTCTTCCACCGCAATCGGCCGCGGCAGCAAGCTTTGATCCACGAGATCGGCGATGAAGCGTTTTGCTCGACCGAGTTGGCGACCGCGCCTTTCCCTTTCGGCGCTTAGGTTGCCGCAACCACGTCGATTTCCACAAGTGCCCCTTTGACCAACAGGCCGGAGGTGCCGATCGTGGTGCGCGGCGGCGGGCTTGGAAAGAACTCTTTCCAGACCTCGTCGAAGGCATAGAAGTCGTTCAAATCCGTCAGGAACACCTGCGCCTTGACCACGCGATCGAGCGAGCTGCCCGCAGTTTCCAGCGTGTTCTTCAGATTGTTCAAGATATAGCGCGTCTGCTTCTTGATGGCCGAGGCGTAATAGGGAAAAGCCGGGTCGACGCGCGCTTCCGGCGCAACGCCGGACTTGAAATCGCTGGCCAGTTGGCCTGCCGCGAAGACCAAGTCACCGACGCGAAAGGCTTCCGAGTAGTTGGCGAGCGGTTGCGGATTGTTGGACGTGATCCGCTCCTTTTTGCCGCCTTTGACGTGGCCGATCAGGTCGATCTCGACCAGCGTGCCTTCGACCAGCAGCCCCGTCGTACCGATCGTCGTGCGCGCCGGCGGTTGCGTGAAATATTCCTTCCAGACTTCGTCGAAGTCGCTGAAGTCGGCAAGATCACGCAAGAACACCTGCGCCTTGAAGACATTATCGAGGGAGCCCCCCGCCTGCTCGAAAGTCTGTTTGAGATTGTCCAGGATGTAATAGGTCTGCCGCTTGATGTCCGACCCGTAATACGGAAAGCCGGGCCGCTTCTTCGCCTCGGCGGGCACGCCCGATTTGAAGTCGCTTGCCAACTGGCCCGCGGCGAAAATCAAATCGTTGACGACAGTCGCCTCAGAATAATTGGCGAGCGGCTGCGGCACCGATGATTTGACCACGCTGTGCGCCTTGCCGCTCTTGGCGTAGCCGATGAGATCGATTTCGACCAGCGTCCCGGGCACCAGCAGCCCCGTTGTCCCCACCGTCGTGCGCGGCGGCGGCACCGGAAAATACTCGCGCCAGATTTCGTCGAAGCCGGCGAAATTGTCGAGATCGGTGAGGAAGACCTGCGCCTTGACCACATTGTCGAAGCCGCTTCCCGCCGCCGCAAACGTCTTCTTCAGGTTTTCGAGCACATAACGGGTCTGCCGCTTGATATCCGAACCATAGAAGGGAAACTCGGGATGGCGTTTTGCTTCCGGCGGCACCCCAGTCTTGTAATCGCTGGCGATCTGACCGGCGGCGAACACCCAGGAGCCGCACGTCACCGCCTCGTTGTAGTGAGCCAGCGGACGCGGCGCATCGGATTTAACAACTTCGATTTTCATGACCTTCTCCTATCGGCACTCGCCTCACCCTGCGCCAGCGCGGGATGTTGACCGCCAGATCTTCGGATTGACGTCAGCGCACCGGCGCGCGATCCCGGGCGGGCCTTGTCGTCGCCGCCCGGGATTTTGCACCGTCGTTTTCATTGCGTAGCGACTACTTCTTTTTCAATTCCAGCCGCGCGTTCGTTTCCTTGCCGTTCTCGATGCGAACCACATGCGTGACGAAGGTGGGGTCGCCCTTGGCATCGAAGGCGAACTCGCCGCGGGTGCCCTCGAACTTCACCTTCAGCAGCGCATCGCGGACCTTAGTGTGATCCGTGCTGCCGGCCGCCTGGATGGCGCGCAAGGCCGCATTCGCCGCGTCGTAGGCTTCCGAGTCGACATAGTCCGGCTCCTTGCCGTAGGCCTCCTTGAAGTCCTTGATGAACGGCTTGGCGCCGGGCAGATTGCTTGCCGTGGCGACGCTGAAATGGGTGGCGTAGTAGAACCCATTGGTAGCGTCCCCGCCCAGCTCGCGGAACTTCGGCAACGCCTGGCCGTCGCAGCCAAAGCGCGGCATGTCCATTCCCATCCGCTTGAACTGCTTCTGAATCAGTGCGGATTCGGTGTAGCGCGACCAGTCGACCATGATGTTCGCGCCCGACTGCTTGATGTGGCTGAGCTGGCTGGTGAAGTCGATGTCGCCGCGGGTGTATTTCTGCTCGGTGACGATCTCGATGCCGTACACCTTCGCCCGCTTCTTGAATGCATCGAGACCGCCGCGGCCGAAGTCGTCATTCACATAGATGAAGCCGACCTTCTTGCGGTCCGGGTAGCGCTCATGAATGAAGTCGACCAGATCGGCGGCAAGCTTGACGTCCGGCACAGCCGAACGGAACACCCAGTGATTGCCCTGGGTGGTAATCTTTTGCGCGGTCCCCGAGACAACGATTTGCGGCGTCTTGGTTTCCCCCGCCACTTGCGATGCCGCCAGACTGGCCGGGCTGCTGATGCTGCCGATCATGACGACCACGCCATCCCGGGTCGCCAGGCGTTGCGCCACGCTGACCGCTTGCTCCGGCTTGCCTGCATCGTCGCCGTAAATCGCGACCACCTTCTGGCCGAGCACGCCGCCTTTGGCGTTCCACTGCTTGAGCGCCAGATCGACGGCTTGCCGCTCGCTGTGCCCGTAGGCCGCCGCATCGCCGGTCATCGGTCCGAAAACGCCGATCTTGATCTCGGCGCGCGCGTAGCCGGACTGGGCCGTCAAAGCCGCAGCAATAACGGCAACCGCCACACCGGCCTTGAGTATGTTTCGTCGACTGATCATCATCACTCTCTCCCTTACGTGTTCAGTTGGCGTCTAGGGTCTTCCTTTCTCGCCCTTTGGGCTCCTCCGTCGGCCATGCCGAATTCAATCGGCTTGACCAGACATTTGCGGCTCGGCTGCGCCGTCGTCGACGGTGCCACCGAGATAACTTTCAATGATCTTCGGATTGTTGCGAAGTTTTTGCGCCGAATCCGAAAGCGTGATGCACCCACGCTCAAGAACGTAACCGCGTTGCGACAACGCGAGTGCCAGATTGGCGTTCTGCTCAACGAGAAGAATGCTGATGCCTTCCTGTCGGAAGATCGGGATGCTGCGCGCCACTTCCAGGATCACCAGCGGCGCAAGCCCGAGTGACGGCTCATCCAACAATAGCAATCGTGGCTCCGACATCATCGCCCGACCCAGCGCGAGCATTTGCTGCTCGCCGCCGCTCAGCGTTTGCCCGGATTGGCGTCGCCGCTCCTTCAGGCGCGGAAACAGGCTGTACACCCGCTCCAGGCGCGACTTCATTTTCTGCGTATCGCGCACCAGATGCGCGCCGACCCTCAGGTTCTCGTCGACGGTGAGCTGCGGAAAAATCCGTCGGCCTTCCGGCACGTGCGCGACGCCGCGCGCTACAACCGCGTCCGGCGTAAGGCCGATCAAGGAAGACCCATCGAACTCGATCCGGCCCGCTGCCGGTCGCACCAGGCCTGAAATCGTCTTGAGCAGCGTGGTCTTTCCGGCGCCGTTCGCGCCGATCAGCGAAACGATTTCGCCCTGTTCAACTCGGAGATTGACGCCGGCCAAGACCTGCACTTCGCCAAAACGGACATCAAGCGCGTCGATCTCAAGCATTGGCAATCAACTGATAAAGGTCGGCGCGGCCGAGATAGGCGTCGCGGACATCCGGATTGTCCCGCACTTCGTCGGGCGTTCCCTCCGCGAGCATCTCGCCGTAGTTCAGGACCGTGATCCTTTCGCAGGCCGTCATCACCACATCCATGTGATGCTCGACCAGAACGACGGTAACGCCATCGGCGCGGATCTGTCGGATCAAGTGGACGAATTCCATGCCCTCCGAGCGGTTCAATCCGGCGCAGGGCTCGTCGAGCAAAAGAATGCGTGGCCGCGCGACGATCGCCCGGGCCACTTCCAACAGCCGCCGATGTCCATAAGCGAGCGAGCCCGCCGTCCGGAGCGCCAGGTCGCTCAGCCCGACCCTGCCCAGGACCTGATAGGCCCTTTCGACAATCTCTTCTTCTTCGCGGCGCTGTCTCGGAGTGCGCAGCAGCGCTTCGATAATCTCGGCACGGCTTTCCGTGTGAAATCCGATCATGACGTTTTCCAACACCGTCATCTCGGGAAACAATTTCAAGTTCTGGAACGTGCGCCGAATGCCGCGGGCGGCGCGCTGGTCGGGTCGCGCGTGGGTGATATCCGCGCCCTCGTATATCACTCGCCCCGACGACGGCCGTATCTGCCCGCCGATCAGACTGAGGAAGGTGGTTTTCCCGGCGCCATTGGGGCCGATCAGCCCGCGGATCTCGCCGGCCTTCAGCGACATGGTTACGTCATTGACCGCCACAAGGCCGCCAAACCGCCGCGTGAGCCCTGTGATGTCCAAGATGGCGCTCATGGCTCACGCACCTTCCGCCCAAAAAGCGTGCGCAAGGGAAGCGGCACCAAGTCGGCGCTCCAGCGGGGGAGCTCCGTGAAGAGCCCGACGACGCCGCCTTTGCCAAAGCCCATGAAGAAGATGAGCAAGGCGCCATAGAGAACGAGACGCCATTGGTCGAAGGCGCGCAAATATTCGGGCAACAGAATCACAATAAAGGCGCCGACCACCGCGCCGGGCAGACTGCCGATGCCGCCCAGGACCGCCATGATCAGGATGTCGATCGAACGCCAGAAGGTGAAATCGTTGGGATTGAGGTAGCGCGAGTGATGCGCGAACAGGCAGCCCGCGAATCCCGTGACGATCGCGGAAACGACAAAGCACTTGCTTTTGTACAAGGTGACGTTGATGCCGCTGGCCCGGGCCGCATCTTCGTCCAGCATGATAGCTTGCAGACCGCGCCCAAACCTCGAATTCACCAAGCGATAGAAGCCGGCATAGATGACAATCAGCACGACGAGCGCAAGGTAATAGACGCCCGTTTCGCTGTGCAGGACGAAGGGTCCAAACGACGGCCAGGGAATGCCGAGCATGCCGAAGGAGCCGCCGGTCAGCCATTCCTCGTTGAGCAGCACGAGGTGCACGATGATGGTGAAACCGAGAGTCGCGACCGCGAGGTAGATGCCGCGCAACCGCGTGATCGGAACGAGGATCAGGCTGGAAAGACCGGCAACAAGGCCGGCGGCGAGAAAGCCGACGGCAAAGGGCATCCCCACCTGCTTCGTCAAAATGCCGGACGTATAGGCGCCGAGGCCGAAGAATGCGGCTTGCCCCATCGACAGTTGGCCGGAAAACCCGATGAGCAGCTGCATGCCAAGCGCCGCGATGGCGGCGATCAGCGCCAGCGACAGAATGTGGATAAAATAGGTCTGTTCATATGCGATCGGGGCGAGGCCGAGAACCAGCAGCGCCAGTCCGTATTTCAGGGCGGTTCGATAGCTGTCCTTGCCGGAAAACCGCATGACGTTTCTCGCTACCGTCGCCGAACCAGACCGACGAGGCCTTCGGGCATGGCCAGCAGGATGATGATCAGCAGGACCATGCCGACGGCGTCGCGATAACTGTTCGAGATCCATTGTGCACTGAACGTCTCGATCAGGCCGAACAGCAGACCACCGAGCAGCGCGCCCCCGATACTTCCCAAGCCACCGAGCGTCGCCGCGACAAAGGCTTTGATTCCCGTGAGGAAGCCCATGTTGAACGAGGCGAAGAACAGCGACCCGAGCAATACGCCCGCCGCGCCGGCCATGGTGCCGCCGATGGCGAAGGTGAGGCCGATCGAGCGATCGAGGTTCACGCCCATCAACTGCGCCGCTTCGGGGTCTTGCGCCGCCGCCTGCAAGGCGATCCCCGTGCGCGTGAAACGCAAGAATGCCTGCAGCAAGATGACGAGACCGATGCCGAGCCCGATGATCAAAAGCTGCTGCGGGGAAATGTGCAGGGCACCGGCACTATAATCCGCGGTCGCAAACAGCTTGGGATAGGCGTGCGGTTCGCTGCCCCAGCTCAGCATGGCGAGGTTTTGCGCGAGGATCGACATACCGATCGTCGCGATGATCAGATTGTTCAGGGGAACGCCGCGCCGCACCAAGATTCGGTAGACCAGCACATACATCAGCAGCGCGGAAATGCCGCCGAAGACCGTTCCGACCAGAAGGACGATGAGGAACGGCAGGTGGAAGAGGATGGCGACGCTCCAGCCGGACAAGGCTCCCAACATCACCACTTCGCCCTGGGCGAAATGAATGATGCCGGTCGCCCGCACGATCATCGAAAAGCCAAGACCAATCAGGCCGTAGATCGCCCCGATGGCGAGACCACCCGCAGCAAGTTCGACAAACTGGTCCACTTGCATCCCCGCCTCTCAGCTCGTGAAGGCGCGACGTGAGAAATTGCTGTCCCGGCTACAGTCCTAATCTATCGTTTCTCAGTCACCTTTCGCACAGTTCCACCATTCGGCGCTTAGATCGCGACGCAACTCGGATCGATTTCGATCAAAGGTCCCGGGAACATGATCGATGTCGTCGGGACGAAGCAAAGAGCGGGCCGTTCCGCGGGATCGGGGAAGTATTCGTTCCAGACGCGCGCAAAGCCGCGATAGTCCCGCAGAGGATGCACGAGATAGATGCGAACGTGGTGGCAGTGCCGCCAGTCGGTATCGTTCGCCTCGAGCTGCTCGCGCAGGATATCGAGGGTGAAACGGGTCTGAACGTCGATGTCGGAGAAGTGGTTGGGCAGGCCCGGGGGCGATGCGTGCACGGAAAGAAAATCCTCGCTCGGAATCTGCCCGGCGATGAACCGCCAGGGGCCGGCCTTGACCGTGGGCGAGAAATTGACCTTGCGCACTTCGACCGGATGCCAGCGCAAGCCTTTGCGCGACTCTTCCTTCACGTGATCCTTGTCCGGTACCAGAACGACCAGGTTGGCGATACAAAGGGCACCCGGAACGACCAGCCCTTTCATGCCCATGGAACTGCGCGGCGGCGGCGTCGGCATGTACTTCGCCCAGACCTTGTCGACATCGTAGAAGGTGAGCAGATTGGGCTCGTAGAGTTGCGACTCGATCGCTTGCTCGAGCGACGTCCCCGCCTGCTTCAGCACGCGATTGAGAGCGGTGAAGATATACTCGGCCTGCATCTCGGCATCGCTGCCGTAATTCGGAAACCCGGGGCGCTTGCCGACCGCCAGGCCGGTTTTGAAATTGCTCGCCGTGAAGCCTGAGCAGAACACCAGGTTGCCGGCGCGGATCGCGGGCGAGGCCCATTCCGCTTCCAGTGGATCAAGATCAGGGTCCTTCAGGACTTCGCGCTTGAGCTTGGAATCAGCCGCGAGCGCGACCACGTCGAGATTGAGGCGCGCGTTCGCGAAAGGGAAATTTTCACCAACCTCGACCGTTGTGCGGGCCGGCGGGTCGTTCGGGAAGTATTCCTTCCAAACGAGCTTGAATTCGTAGAAGTCCGCCGCATCGGCCAAATGCACATCCGCCTTGAGCACATGGGCGAGACTGCTGCCGCTCTCCTTCAAGACGGTCTTCAGCGTTTCACAGCAATGGCGCGTTTGCGCCGCGATCAGCGATGGACCCGCCGCGCCGAGCGATGCGTCGACAGCAATCGCGTGCCCGGACTTGTTGATCGGATAGATCGAGGAAGTGAAGACATAGTCGCCGGCGCGGACGGCAAGCGGTGCCGGAACGTGATCGGATTGGCCGTATCGTTGCAGCTTGATGCGCGACGCCATGACGAAAAGCTCCCGCCGTTACTCTTGATCTCCCGCGAGCGCGCCTCGTTTCACGGGGGACGCTCGTATTATCGATTTTCTCGATTTCTTATTTTCATTATCGGTATGCCCGAATATTTTGTAAAGTCCAAAATCCAGGCGCCCTGCCGCCGCGGATAAGGGCAGACGGATCCGGCCTCTGCGGTCGAGATTGCGCGCAGTGCTTGCGTTTTCACGAGGAATCGCGTCGAGGATGGACGAGGAACGACCATCACTGAGGCTCAGAAGCGAACGCGGTCGGGAGGCCCGCAGGCTCCGCGCGCATGCGTTTTCGGGTCGGTCGGGGACGCACGACACGGACAGCAAGATGGATTTTACGCTGCGACAGGTTCAGTGCTTCGTTGCCGTTGCCGATACCGGCCAGGTGTCGCTCGCCGGCTCAGCGCTCGGGCTGTCGCAGTCGGCCATCACGGAATCGATCCAGGGGCTCGAGAAGAAGATCGGCGTGAAGCTGGTCAAACGGCACCGGCGCGGCGTCGGCCTGACGCGCGAGGGCTATCAGTTTCTCAGCTATGCGCGCGGCATCCTCTCGGCGGTCGCCGATGCCAAATGGCTGGCGCGCAGTTCCAACATGAGCCTGCACGGCAAGGTGCGGCTCGGCGTTCCACCGACGGTTGCCGGCTATTTTCTCGCCGCCCCGCTGATGCGGTTTCAGCGGCTCTATCCGAATGTTAAAGTCGAGATCACCGAGCTCGACATGACCAAGATCGAGCGCGCGCTGCTCGACCAGACCATTGATATCGCGCTACTGCTGCTGCAGGGCACGATCGATTCGCCACAGATCGAGACGATCACGATGTTCTCGTCGCGCCGCCGTCTCTGGGTGGCGCCCTCCCACCCCCTCGCGTCGGCCTCCAAGATCCGCCTGCGCGACGTGGCGCAGGAACCCTATCTGCTGCTCATCACGGATAACAACACGGAAAACACGCACCGCTACTGGGCTAAATACAAGCTCAAGCCCAACATCATCTTGCGGACCTCGTCGATCGAGGCCGTCCGCAACCTCGTCGCGCGCGGCGCCGGCGTCACCATCCTGTCCGATCTGGTCTATCGGCCCTGGTCGCTCGAGGGAGACCGGATCGAAGCCCGCTCTCTGGTGGAAAGTCTGCCTGATCTCAAGATCGGCATCGCTCACAAGAAAGCCTCCAAACTGGAGAATGCGGTCAGCGAGTTTCGTAATTTCTTTCGCCAGGAAATCGGCGTGCATCGAGGCTCGGATCACGCCAATGCCGATGCCAATCGAAATTGATCTGCGCGGCGGCGACAATCGGCTGAATGCCGTGCCGACAGGCCGCTGAGTGTTACGGCCGGCCGCGCTATTCAGCGCCGCTATTTAATCTCTTTCACACTTGCTTCGGGGGCACTGCCCCCGATTTCGCCACACGCGGACGCGGGCGCCCACCATTCGCCATCACCACAACGACGACAATCTCGTCCGGCCGCGGCGCGCCCGGGACCATGATCGTCATGGTGTCGATCTCGTCGAAGGACCAGACGTCATCCTTGTGGCCGAGCGGGATGTCGATCGACGCACCGGCGGCGGCAACCTTCACGTTCGATGGAATGACCGCTTGCCCGCCACCGATGGCGTCTCGCATCGGCTTGCCCATGCGCGGATGGATGATGCCGGCTGCATGCTCGAGGTCTCCCGACGTGCCAACAATGGCGCCCTTCCCGTAGGATACCGTCTGAGCGCCCAAGGCCTCGCTCGCCGTGCGCCCCAGATAGGCCCCGAGATCCGCGCCGAGCGGCACCAAGGCAGCCAGATCGTCGGTCGTCACGCCTGCCAACGGATTGGCGATCACCGCGCAGGCCGCCACGCGCGTCACCGGTGAAACCGCCGGCAAGCCGCCCTCGAACGCGATCGTCTCCTTGATCAGCAGCGTGCGACGGATGTCCATCTCAAGCTCCCATCAAACGGTCGAAGTTACGGTTGAAGATTGTGTCCGCCTGCTCTTTCGTCAGGGCTCCCTTCACAAATCCAACCGGGTTCGGCTCGCGCAAGGGAAACGGAGCGTCGCTCCCCAAGAGCAGATTTTCCAGCGGCACCACCGTCGTCGCATATTGCAGCAGCGCCGGTTCGAAACAGACGGTGTCGAAATAGAATCGGCGCAAATAGTCGCCGATCGGAGCCTTCAGCGTCGCCGCGAGTCCCGGATTGGTATCGACTTCCCGCTGCATGCGGGCACGAAGCACCATGCTGAAGGCGCCGGTGTGAGCGCAGATCAGCTTCAGGCCCGACCAGCGATCGAGAAAGCCCGAGCAGATCATCTTGAAAATGTTGATCGTATTGTCGAACAGATAGCCGGCAACTACGGTCAGCTCGTAGTCGCGAGTCCGCTCCTTGCCCGGCGGATCAGCCGGGTGAATGAACAAGGGAACATTCAGATCGAGTGCCGCGCGGTAGATCGGCTCGAACCGGTCATCGTTCAAATAGATGCCGCGCACATTCGACGCGACGTGCCCGCCGACGAAATGCAGATCGCGAACGCAGCGCCTCAATTCGACGGCGGCCGCCTGCGGATCTTGCATCGGCAGAAAGGCCCAGGCCAGAAACTGCTGCTCCTTGCCGCCAATGGTTGCGGCAAGGGCGTCGTTGAACAGCCGTGCCGCCGGAACGGCGATGGCTGCATCCTGGTGATAGTCGATAAAGGGGGTGGCCAAAGAAAGGATCGTGCGATCGACACCGTCCTGACGCAGATGATCGATCTGGCGAGACAAATCGAAGAATGTCTTGTTGAGGCCGAAATGCATGCCGCGGATGTCGAGATCGATCGAGTCTCCATCATCCTGTTTAACCTTGATCGCAAATTCAGGCTTCGATTTTGCGAAAGCAAAGAATTCATCCGGCACGAAATGACGATGGATGTCGGTTATCATTGCTCACAATCCCAGATATGCGACTTTGAGTCGCTCATCGTGCAACAAGTCATCGCCGCGGCCCTCCAGTGCGATCCGGCCGTTTTCCAGCACATAGGCGCGGTCGGCGGCTTTCAGCACGTGATGGACATTCTGTTCGACGATCATGATGGTGATGCCGCGCGCGCGCAGGTCGACGATAAGCTCGAACAGAAGCTTGACGTAAATCGGCGCCAGACCTTCGGTCGGCTCGTCAAGCAGGAGGATGCGTGGCCGCGCCATCAGGGCGCGCCCCACGGCCAGCATCTGCTGCTCCCCGCCGCTCAGCGTGCCGGCCAATTGTCGGCGCCGCTCGGCGAGCACCGGGAGCAAGGTGAAGACTTCGTCCAAGCTGGCCGCAAGCTCCGCTCTACCGCGCTCGGAATAGGCGCCGATTTCCAGATTTTCCAGAACGCTCATGAAGGGAAACAGTCGCCGCCGCTCAGGCACCAGAACGAGGCCGAGAGGCACCCGGTCATAGGCCGTCAACGCCTCGATGCGGCGGCCTTCGAGTAGAATCGAACCGCGACATTGAGTGCGGAGGCCGGCGAGCGAAAACATCAGCGTTGTCTTGCCGGCCGCGTTGGCGCCGACGAGGCCGACGATTTCGCCGGCCGCGACCGATATGTTGATGTCATAGAGAACCTGGATCTGCCCATAGGAGGCGTTCAGGCTTTTGACCTCAAGCAAGGCTCATCTCCTCTCCGAGATAAGCCTTCACCACCTCCGGATCGCGTCCAACGTCGGCCGGCGTGCCATCGGCGATCAGCGTTCCGCGATTGAGCACCATGATGCGGCTGGCCGTCTTCATGATGGCGTAGAGCACGTGTTCGACCCAGACGACCGTGATGCCACGCGCCGGCAGACTTCCGACGAGTTCGGTCATCACCCCGACTTCGGTCGGCGTCAGCCCGGCCATGATCTCATCGAACAGGACGAGCTTCGGTTTGATCGCGAGCGCACGGGCGACCTCAAGTCGCTTGAGCAGCCCAACCGTCAAGGTGGCAACGGAGGAGTCCACGTAATCGCCGAGCCCGACTTCGCCGAGGACACCGGTGGCGTAGTCGCGTGCGCGCGACACCGACGGCTCGTGCTGCAGCGCCGTCAGCATCACGTTCTCGACCGCGCTCAACTGACGATAAGGCTTCGGAATCTGGAAGGTGCGGGCGATGCCAATGCGCGCGATCTGGTAGGGCTTCCAGTGGGTCACCCGCTGGCCCTGAAAGATAATTTCACCTTTGGTCGGCGCCAGCGCGCCGGCGATGAGGTTATAGAGCGTGCTCTTGCCGGCGCCGTTCGGCCCGATCAATCCCAGCAACTCGCCCTGCTCCACCGTAAAGCTGACATCGCGCACGGCCCACAGGGAGCCGAAGGCCCGACTGATATTATTCACCTGGAGGACTGGACTCATCGACCCGTCTCCCGGCTCTTGCCGAGCCGCGCCAGCAATCCGGCGATCCCACCGGGCGTATAGAGCATCACGACCATCAGGATCGCGCTGTAGATGACGAGATGAAGCCCGGCCGCCTGATTGCCGAGATAGGAGCGCAAGAGCTCGGACATTGGCGTCATCAGGAAAGACCCGAGCACCGGACCGATTGTCGTGCCCAGCCCGCCCACCGCGGCAAGCAGGGCGAACTGGAATGAAAGCTCCGGCGAAATGACGAAGGTCGGATCGAGATAGAGAAAATATTGTGCGAACAGCGCGCCGCCGATGCCGGTCAAACCGGCGCTCAAGACCATCGCGGCGGTACGCATCAACAACGGATTGACGCCGGCCGCGCTGGCGGCATCGGGATCGTCGCGTACGGCAAACAAATAATAACCGTAGCGAGAGCCTTCCAGCCATTTTGTGATGGCATAGACCACCAGCAGGAAGCCAAGCATCATCACGACGTAGGATGTTTTCGAAGCAAAGACCATGTTGGCGAAGCTCGACACCGGTGGGATCGACAGGCCCTCGGGACCGCCGGTCAACGACGCCCAGTTCAAGGCGCCAATTCGAACGACCTCGGCGGCGGCGAGGGTCGAGAGAATGAAGAACGGCCCGCGTAGACGTGCACAGATCAAAGCGAGCAGCGCGCCAAGAGCTGCTGCCAGGATGCCTCCGCACCAGAGGCCAAGCCATGGCGTCACGCCGGCGCGGACGAAAAGAATGGTCGAGGTATAGGCGCCGACGCCGAAAAACGCTGCGTGGCCGAACGAAATCAGCCCCGCATAGCCACCGGCTACGTTCCACGCGAGCGCGAGGCCGGCCCACATGAAGGTCAGCACCGCGACATCCTGCAGATTCTGCGGCAGCCCGACGACCGTCAACGCCACGCAGACGGCAAGGAGCGCCAGTTCGAAAACCGACAGGCGGCCACGCTGCGGCAGCAGCGGCAGCATCAATTTCGTCTTACGCTTCGGAACGGCGGCAAACGACATGGGCGTTCATTCATTGATGCCGATGTTTGCCGCGCCCTTTTGCCCGAGCAGACCGTTGGGGCGGAAAATCATGACGACCAGGAAGAGGATAAAGAAGAACATCTGACCGAAGGCCGGGGCAATGTAGTAGCCGCTCAGCGACTGCACGACGCCGATGCAAATGCCGCCGAGCAGCGCGCCCTCGATACTGCCCATGCCGCCCAGCACGACGATCACGAACGCGATCAGCACGAAGTTGAGGCCGACGGTCGGGAAGACCGAAAACAACGGCATCATGACGCAGGCCGCGACCCCCACCAAAGCCGAGCCGCCGGCAAAGGTGATCAGGAAGATGCGCGGCACCGGCACGCCCATCAACATGGCCGCCTCGCCATCCTGCACCGTTGCCCTGATGGCCTTGCCGAGAAAGGTCGAGCGGATCATCCATTGCAAAGCGAGCGTGCACAGGATGGTGATGGCGAAGCCGAACAACAGCTCGGCCTTGAAATAGAACGGGCCGACATGGACGGAGGAGCCGAACATCGGCGGCACGTCCCACAGATCGGCGGTCATGACCATCAAGGCGACGTTCTGCATGAAGATGGACAAGCCCATGGTGGCAAAGACGACCACCAAATGCGGCTTGTCGAGCGACGGCCTGATGATGATCTGATGGACAATGGCCCCGAACAGAAACATCGCCGGCACCACCGCGATGGCGGCAAGGTATGGATTGAGCCCCAGGAGCCGCGTGACCGCCCATGCGCCGTACATGCCGAGCATGAGGAATTCGCCATGCGCGAAATTCACCACCCGCAACACGCCGAAAATGAGCGTCAGACCCATGCTCATCAGCGCGTAGATGCCGCCGATGAAGATGCCGGACAGGACAAGTTGGGTGAAAGTCGTCATGATCGCGCGAGACGCCCTCATGGAGCGGCAGCGGGGGCCGTCAGCCCCCGCCGTCCGACGCGGATCAACGCTTACTCCAAGGCGGCAAGGGAACCATGATCGGCTCGTGCGTGGCGAGCTTGGGCGGGAACACCTCCTCATTGCCGTTTGCCGTCCACTGCCAGACGCCGATCGAGGCGCGCAGGTTCTGGCCGGCGTCCTTCGGGTTATCCGGCCAGTCGAAATTGGTGAACTTGATGCCGCTTCCGTTCACCAATGAGCCTTCCGGCAGGTCGAGCTTCAGCGCGATGGCACGCAACTCGTCCGGCTGATAAGTCTTCGCCTTCGGCAGCACCTCGGTGAACAGCGCCCAGATCGCCGAGAATCCCGCAGTGGCGTGGCCGGCCGGTGGGCGCTTCATCTTCGCTTCGTAGCGCTTGTAGAACTCGTCGGCGACCTTGCGGACTTCGGGCTTGAGCACCTTCGGATTCACCTTGGGTGGGAAGTCCGCGACAAAGATGCCGTCGACGGCGCTGCCGATCGATTTGCGCAGATCGGGCGACGAATAGCCGGCGCTGACGCCGATGAAAGCCGCGACGTTGAAGTTGAGCTCCTTCGCCTTGCGCTGGAACAGGATGGCGTCGTTGGGGAAGGAGATGGCGATGACGACGTCCGGATGGACGTCCTTGAGCTTCTGCACGACGGGCGTCAGGTCGGTGGAAAACTGGTCGTAGCCTTCGTCAAAAACCAGCTTGATGTTCTTCTTGGCGACGTAGGCGCGGATGCCGTCGCCGACCGACTTGCCGAAGGCCCGATTTTCCCAGAGCAAGGCGATGCGTATATTGCCGACCGACTTATGCAGCCGCCCTGCCAGATCATCGATGATGAAGTCGACCGCCACCTGACCGTATTTGCGCGCCGGCGCGCCGACCTGGAATGTGTGCTTGAAGCCGCGGCGGGTGATGATCTCGGCGGCGCCGGTCGTCTCCCAATGAAACACGCCGTGACGTTCGGCCGCCTGGCTCACGGCGATCGCCAAAGGAGAGGCGAACGAACCGGTCGTGATCTTGATGCCCTCTTGGGTGATGAGGCGCTCGGTTTCGCTGATGGCGGCGGCGGGGCTCGTCGCGTCGCCGTGAACATATTCGATCTTGTGGCCGTTCACGCCGCCGCGCTCGTTGATCATGTCGCGCGCGATCTTCATTGCCTCCCAATTCTCGATACCGTTCTTGGCAAACGGTCCAGTCAGGGGCAGCAGCACGCCGATGCGGATCGGCGCCTGGGCCTGCGCCTGACCGATCATGAAAAATGCCGCGGCGACGGCGCTAACACATAGACGTAGCCATGGTCGCATGGTGGCGCTCCTGTCGTTGGTGTCGTCCTCTGAACGTGATCGACCCTGAGAGATGCCCGGGACCCAACGGTAGCAATGTGCCTTACATACAGCAATCGCATTGTTCTTATACAATTGATACGATTTTCGTATACTTGGCCGCGCCGGCGACGTCGCCAGCCCAGAGGGCTCCCTTATGGATTTGCAACGGATTCAATATTTTCTGGCGGTCATGGAGCACGGCAATCTGAGCAACGCCGCCCAGGCCCTGCGCGTGTCCCAACCGACGCTCAGCCGGCAGATGCATGCGCTCGAGCAGGAATTCGACACGCCCCTGTTCGTCCGTTACGGCCGCGGCGTGACGCCCACCGAAGCCGCCAAGCGCCTGCGCGAGGGGTTCAAGGGCCTGGAGCGGATGCTGCGCTCGTTGAAGGACGAAGTGGCGGCCGCCTCGGTCGAGCCGACCGGCGAGGTTGCTTTCGGCATCCCGCCCTCGCCCCGCGCGCTGCTCGGCGTTCCGCTCATCGAACGGTTCGCGAAAGCCTATCCGCGCGTCGTCATCCGCGTCACCGAGGAAACGAGCAGCGAGCTGCGCGACCTGGTCGCCGCCGGCATTCTCGATCTGGCGATCACCAACCTGCACGAGCCGATGCGCAACGTCGTGGCCGAACCGCTGGGCGAAGAACAGATGCTGCTGATCGGACCGCCGGGCACCAGATTTTCCGGCCGGTCCGAAGTCACGATGGGTCAGTTGGCGGATTTGCCGCTGATCCTCACGACACGCCCCAACAGTCTCAGGCTGGCGGTCGAGGCCGGCCTTGGCCGACATGGCCTGCGCCCGAACATTCGTATCGAAGCCAACACAATCCCGCTGATGACGGACCTAGTGATCGCGGGACTGGGCTACACGGTGCTGCCGTCATGCGGGGTCCGCGACCTGTTGCGTGCCCGGAAAGTGAGCGCTCGCCCGATCGCCAATTTTTCCATTACTTGGCTCGTCGCGCAGCCGAAATCGCGCTCGCTCAGTTTGCCCGCCGAGCTCTTCTGCGAAATGATACGCGAGATCTCGCGCGAACAGATCGGCAAGGGCATTTGGACGCCGCCCGCCCTGTCATCATCGCGGGCCAAAAGGGCATCCCGAATTTCATAGCGACGATGGGCGTAATTGGGGACAGTTTCCCCATCATCAGGCCATGCGCGGGCGCCTATCGTCGAGGCGGCCGTCTCGTGACCATCTCGGCGAACTAGACGTATCTTGCCGTCTAGACCCGGCACCAATCGATGCGGCCTTCGCCAAGGCCGCGCATGTAACCCACTTGGGGCTTGAACGGAGGGTTAGCGGGCTCCCCTGACCGCCGATGGGACCTAATGCGTGGACACATTCGGGAAGCTGTAGGACTATGAAAACATTATGTTGCTGGTAATTCCATTTTGCAATCTCGAATTCGGGCAACGCTACACTTGCAAAGGTCGCAATGACGCCCGGCAGTGCAGATGCAATCGTACATCGGTTGGCCCGCAATTGAGTATAGGGTAGAGTCACGTTGGAATTTGAGCGAGGACTTGCTCGTTGTGCGCCAGTAACGAAAGGACTGTGAATGGCAGGCGAAGCTTCCGAACGTCCACGAGAATCCTACCTGGTCAAAAACGGCGCCGTGATCACCGTCGATCCGACGCTGGGCACCTTGCCGCGGGCGGATATCCTCATCCGCGACGGCGCCATAGAAAGCGTGGGAAGCGAGCTATCGGCCGCTGGAGCGCAGGTGATCGACGCCACCGACATGATCGTCATGCCAGGCCTGGTCGACAGCCACTATCATATGTGGAGCGCTCTCGGCCGCAATTATCTGTCTGACGGAGGTTTTGGCTACTACCAGGCTAAATGGGCCACGGCCGAGCTCTATGACCCCGATGACTTCTACAATAGCGTCATGCTTGGTCTTGCCGAGCTAGCAAGCGGCGGGATCACGACCGTGCACAACTGGTCGCACAATAACCGCGGGCCGAAGCATGTCGACGCGGAATTGCGCGCGCATCGCGACGCCGGCCTGCGCGGACGCTATTCGATCGGCCATATCGACAGATTGCCCGAAGACGTCGTCAATACGTTTCCGGATCTCGATCGCGTCGAGGCAGAATGGTTCGGCGACAGCTCGCCTCTGAACAGCCTCGTGCATCTCGGCGTCAATCTACGCGGCATCGTGCAAAGCGATGCGCGCGTGTTTCACGAAGAGATGCAGCACGTGCTCAAACGCGGACTTCCGGTTTCGATTCACGCTACGCAAACACGACCCAATCTGGATGACGCGGCGGACTACGAAAAACGCGGCTATCTCGGACCCAAGTTTCTGTTCTGCCATTATCTCGCGGCATCCGACAGCGACCGCGCCGCAATGGCGCGCACCGGAACCCCCCTCACCTTCGCCACGCATTCCGAATTTCGCCTCGGCGAAAACGGCGATCCGCGTGCGGCGCTCTTGCGCGCCCGCGCCGCGGGGGTTTCGGTCTCGCTCTCATGTGATGCGAGCTCGATCGCACCGCCCAATATGTTCGAGACCATGCGTCTCACCTGGAACATGGGCATACCGTGGAAAGGCACGGACCCGGTCGAGTACCCGCCGCTTGGCTTTGTCGAGACCATAGAAATGGCGACCATCAAGGGCGCCAGGGCCCTGGGCCTCGGCGAAGTTACCGGCTCGCTGACCCCAGGCAAGCGCGCCGATGTCATCCTTATCCGGGCGAATGACGTCAACATCGCGCCGCTCGCCAATATCGAGGCGACCGTGGTGCAATCGGCGACGCCGGCGAACGTCGACACCGTGATGGTCGACGGGCGCATGATCAAGCGCGCGGGCAAGCTCATCGGCTTCGACGTCGAGCAGATTGTCGCGTGCGCCAAAGCGTCGTCACTGAAGATTCGCACCGCGGCCGGCGGCATCCTCAAACCGGTTTGCCCCGGTTGCGGCAATCCGGTTTTCCATGCGCAGGCGTGCTGACGCGGAGATTCCAAAAACGCCGCAGGTCACGCCTTGAGATCTTCGAAGTGCTTTGGCCCTTGCATGAAACGTTCGATCCACCAGCTGAACAGCACGTAGCGAAGAACATCCGCGTCGCTCGCGCCATAGAGGTCGGTTCCTTTTAGGGCGGCGAGCGCCGCGGCTTCGCTCTCGTCGAGCGCGACCGAAAGCTCGCTCGTGCGGATCGGCACGTTGGTGAACTCCGACACATATTCAGGATCCCGGCGCAGCGCGCGGTCTGCCTTGATGTTCTTCACCTTGAAATCGTCGGGTGAACGCTGGTTCTTGTATTTTGGCCATTGAGGCACCTGTTCCATGTCGGCATCGGTGCCTTGAAGGACCGTAAGACGAATCGGCTTGAACGAAAAGTCACTCGTCGCCATCACGTCCGCGCCGCAGACGTTGGGGACCGCCAGCACATCGATCAGCGCCAGCAGCTCGACGTAATCGTCTTTCTTCGCGGTCTGTCGGGCGATATAGGGGTGACCGTTGCGGTCGATGCCGGTGTGCATGAAGAAGTTGAACGAGTCATGCACGTCGTCGGGCGTCAAGCCGTACTCGCGCTGCGCTTCCGCCTGCATGTCGTGGCAGTTCGTGTGCGTCGGCAGGCCGTACTGGAATTCGTAGAGAAAGGCCGAGCACCGCGGATATAGAACGTCGTTGGTGTGTACGGTGTCGGCCATAATGAACATCATCGGCCGCTCGCGCGGTGGCGCCGACCACAGGAAATCGCCGGCGCTGGGATGCAGGCCGTGGATGTGGCGCGTGCGTCCGGTGTGGAAGTATTCCTTGTAATCGTGCAGATTGAAGCAATTGAAGTCGACGCACTGGCCGCCTTCGACCTGCGCGATCCGCAAAATCTGCCCGCGCTTGAGTTCGAGCGCCTTGCCGGTCCCCGGCTGGAGGACGATTTCGCTCAACGCATTGCGTTCCGCCATGTGCCGCTCCTCCCTTAGACCTTCTTCTGACGATCCGGTCCATGCCGCTCGGCAAACTCGCGCAAAGCGAGTCGCACCAGGGCTTCGCGATCGGCGGCGATGCCTTTGGCGATCGTATTGTCGAGCATTTCGAGTTGTTGCTGATTGAGAACGATCTTAACTGTCTTTCCACTCATCGCTGGTCGCTCCTTCCGGGCTGGCGAAAAGCTACCGGATGCCGCGGCACTTCGGCCGCGGCGCATTTTCTGTTCAGGGTCTGCGCCGCATGGCAACCGACCCAGGACCGCAGCGACGCGGTCGGACTAGGGCGTCCAGCCCTTTGGCGCCTGCATGCCGGATTTGTCGACCGAGGCAAGATTGGCCGGTGTCACCGGAATGAGCGGCACCTCGATGAACGCCTTCTTCGGCTTTTGGCCCTTGATCAGCTCGTCGGCAACCTGCACGGCCTCGCGGCCGATCTTCACGGGCTGCTGAGCGACGACATAATCCGCGCAGCCGGCGCGCATCATCTCTTCGGCCTGCTCGCCAAGAACCGCGAACAAGACCTTTACCTTGCCGCACTTGTGAGCGCCCTGAACCGCCCGCGCGATCCCGATGCCGTAGGTATCGTCGGCCCCGTAAAGGAGGTCGATATTGGGATAGCGCTGCAAGAAATCGTTGGCGAGAGAAAGTGCGTTCGAGATGTCCTGTTCGCTGGTTTGTTCGGCGACGATCTTGATCTTCGTTCCTGCGATGTCCTCTTTGAAGCAGCGCAAGCGGTCGGACGCCCAGAATGCGCCGGCCGGCCCGGCAAGCACGGCGATCGAGCCTCCATTCGGCAAAAGCTTCTTCGCGCCTTTCGCAAGCTCGTGACCGATATTGCAGTGGCTCGATGACACCGCGCCATCGCCCTTCATCTCAGAACCGACGATCGGGCTACCGGCGCCGAGGATCGGAATGTGCGCTTGCTTGGCTTGTCGGGCGACCCCGTTGAAAGCTGCCGGGTTGGCGGGATCCATGAGAATCGCTTTGACCTGTTGCACGATCAGGTTCTGGATCTGCGTCACTTGCTTATCGACGTTGGCATAGCTGCCGGCATCCTGAATGTTGACGTCGTAACCCAGTTTCTTGGCCTCGGTGCTGATGCCGTATAGCACCGGCGTGAACCAAGGCCCTTTTATATTAGGCATCGACACGCCGATTGTGCCGTTCTTTCCAGCCGCAATAGCGGCATTGGTTCCGATAAACAGCGACACGCATGCAGCGATCGCCAGAGGCAGAACTGCGGTCCCAAGTCGTGACTGCCGTCTCATTGTGATCTCCCTTGCTACTGTGGTTGCTAACACGCTTTTTGTTCAGCTTGACAATCCAGTCTCCATCAGTCCCCCAAGCGGCCTTTGACGAATGCTTGGTCGAGCGCGACCGCAACGATCAAGGCACCGCCGATCACAATCATCTGCGTGTAGGACGAGACGTTCAGCAGATTGAGGCCATTTGATAAAATACTGATAAAGGCCACGCCGAATCCCACTCCGATGATCGAGCCGCGGCCGCCGAACAATGACACGCCGCCAAGCACCACGGCCGCCACCGATTCGAGCGGCAAAGAAGTTCCCAATGTCGGCTGTCCGGACGCCACGCGCGACATGAGCACGATCGAGGCGACGGCCGCGCAAAAGCTGCAGAAGATGTAAGCGATCACCTTCACGCGATCGACCTTGATGCCGGACAGACGCGCCGCCTCCTGATTGCCGCCGACGGCGTAAACATGGCGGCCAAAGCGCGTGTATCGAAGGATGAGAAAGGTCGCGAGCATCACAATCAGCGAGATGACAACCGGCGCCGGAATGCCCCACACGACCTCGAAGGCGAAATTGCCGAAACTGTCCGGCAGGCCGGCGACGGCAACGCCGCCGCTCAGGTTGAGCGCGATACCGGAGAGAACCGACATCATCGCGAGCGTCGCGATGAAGGGAAAAACCCGAAACCGTGTAATGAAAACGCCGTTGACCAGGCCGACCACGGCTCCGGCGGCGAGGCCTTCGATCACACCTATTGCGACCCCGTGCTGGCGCATCCCGAACGCTGCAACGACGCTGACTAACGCCACGGTCGAGCCCACGGACAAATCGAGGCCCGCCGTCAAAACGGCGAAGGTTTGTCCAAATGAGACCACCGCCAGGGCGGCGGCCGCCACGCCGATGTTGCGTATATTTTGCGCCGTAAAAAATACATTAGAACTCAACGAGAAAATGATGATCAGGACGATCACCGCCGCCGGCAGACCAACCTCACGACCATAGGCGCTGATAAAACCGACAATACGGCGCGTAGACACTTCAAGGTGCTTCGGTCGCCCGATGTCCTGGTGTGTCGAGTCCTGCATAATCATTCACGGCCTCACTGCGTCGTTCCCATCGCCGAGGAGCGTTCGGCGATATGCGCGGTGAATGCGGCCGTCAGGATACGGTGCTCGTCGAATTCTTCCATATTCATTTCGTCGCAAATCCGGCCGGCGGACATGACAAGGATGCGATGGCAAAGATTGACGAGCTCGCTGATCTCCGAAGAGACGACGATGATCGCGGCCCCGCGGGCGGCAAGCTCGTGAATAAGCCGATACACCTCTGCCTTCGCACCGATGTCGATGCCGCGGGTTGGCTCGTCGAAGATCAACAGGTCGGCATCAGACAAGATCCATTTGCCGACGACAAGCTTCTGCTGGTTGCCGCCGGAATTTGTACGCGCCGGCTCCTCTAGTCTCCCGCGAAACTGCAGACGCCGCGCGACGGCAGTTGCGGCGGTGCGCACGCTTCGCCAGGACACCACGCCCAGCCGGCAGTGGCTTCCCAGCGAGCCCATAACCAGGTTCTCATAACCCGAGAGTTGCAGAACCAGCCCGTCGTCCTTTCGGTCTTCCGGCAGGTACGCGATACCGGCCGCGATGGCGTCGGACGGCGCACGGATGTTCAGCGTGCGCTCCCCTTTTGCGACGGTCCCCTGATCGCGAGGATCGGCGCCGAATACGGCTCTCATGACTTCGGTGCGCCCGGCCCCGATAAGCCCGGCAAAGCCAAGCACCTCCCCCGCCCGGACGTCGAAACTCACATCGTCGAAGACGCCTTGCCTGCCGAAGTCGCGCACTGAAAACGCCACCGCGCCGACCGATTGGCTGCGCGGCGGAAAAAGCTCAGCCAAAGCCCGGCCGACCATCAGTTCGATCAATTGGCCGGGGTCGCGCACGTCCTCGGATTTAAGCGTTGCGATGTGCCGGCCGCCGCGCAACACCGTGACCCGATCGGCGATGCTGCGCACTTCCTCCAGGCGATGCGATACGAACAAGATCGCCGTGCCTTCCCTGCGCAACTGACGCAAAATGTCCAACAAGATGTTGGCCTCCTTGTCGGAAAGCGCGGCAGTCGGCTCGTCGAGGATGATGACCGGGGCATGTCGCACCAGTGCCCGCGCGATCTCCACGATCTGCTTTTGACCTGTCGACAGGCGCCCGGCGATAGCCCGCGGGTTGATCGCCACCCGTTCCCCGAGGCGGCGCAGCACCTCGTCGGCTAGCCGCTCCGCTTGTGCGCGCGAATAGTACTGCCGATTGGGACCCATGCCCGGCTCGTTTCCGAGCACGATATTTTCGGCGACCGTCATGTCCGGGACGATCATGAGCTCCTGAAAGATGGTCGCTATCCCCGCCTGGCGGGCGTCGCTCGGCTCGCGAAACGCCACGTCGGCGCCGCGCACCTGGACGGCGCCGATATCCGGCCGCATGTCGCCGGACATAATGCGGATCAGGGTCGACTTGCCGGCGCCGTTTTCTCCGACCAGGGCGTGCACCTCTCCAACGCGCAGATCGAGCGAAACGCCGTCGAGCGCGCGCACGCCGGGATATTCCTTCGTGACATTGTGGACAGAAACGACCGGAGGGGATTCCGAAGAACGGCCTCCAAATCGCAGATGCGTATCGTGCGAACGACTGTCACCAATTGTTGGATCGGGCCGCTCGCTACTCACCATAAATAAAATCCCAGATCACGCATTTTCAGAACAATCCCCGACCACCGACGCACCCGGCCTCATTTGCTCGGTAGAGCGGCGATCATGTCGAGCTCGATGCGCGCGCCGGGCGCGCTCAGATTGTTGATCGCGACCAGCGTTCCGGCCGGTCGATGGTCGCCGAAGTGCTCTGTCAGCACCTCGTACATCTCGTCCATGTCGCGCATGTCCGTGACATATTTGGTAATCTTGACGACGTCGCGCCACGTCAATCCCTTGGCGTCGAGAACCATCTTGATATTGGCGAGCGCGCGGCGGGTCTGCTCTTTCATGTCGTTCGGCAGCACATGCTCTTCGGGCACGTGCGGGTGTTTGTGATAAAGCGGCGACGCGGTCGCCCCCGCAATGAACAAGAAGCCGCCCGGGTTAAGCACCTCGACAGCGGGTGCATAGGCCATGTTACCGGCTTCCTCAGGCTTCGGATGGACCTCACTGATTTTGGTCATCATGTCCTCCCGTGATTAGCCGCGTCACATCCAAAGCCTACTGGCCGATGCGACGCCGCTCCTGGCGCCAAACGACTTCTTTTTCGCGGGCCGCCGTTATGTTGTTGCGCAAGACGCCAATCTTGGCCGCCTCGATCTCGACAACGTCGCCTTCGGACAGCCAGCGATCAATCTCGAAGCCACATCCGTTGTTCACGGTGCCGGACCCGAAAACGTCGCCGACATTCAGCGTTTCGTCCTGAGATGTGTATGAAATCATCTCTGGAAAGCTCCAGTGCATGGCGCCCGGCGTCGACTCGGCCCATACCTCGCCGTTGATCCTAACCCCCATCTTGGTCGTGGCCACCTCCCCGAACTCGTCGGGCGTGACGATCCACGGCCCCAGCGCCCATGCAAAATCCTTGCCTTTGAAAGGTCCGGTACTCATGGCCATTTCGCCGCGCTGGGCATCCCGCGCTGAGAAGTCGTTGAGGATCGTGTAACCGAGAATGTGGTTGGCGGCCTGGTCGACCTCGATGTCGCGCGCCGGCGCCCCAATCACCGCCGCAAGCTCGATTTCATAGTCGAGCTTCTTTGTATAGCGGGGCCAGCGGACCGGCGCGTCGTGCCCGACCATTGCGGTCGAATTGCCTTTGAAGGCAATGGGCCGCTCATACCATTCAGGCGGGATCTTGAGCCCCATTTTGCCGAATGTGATTTGCAGGTGATCTTCAAACGCCGCAAAATCCCGCAGTACTGGCACTTGTATAGGCGCCTGCAACGCGACCTTGCTCAAACGATGGGCAATGACCTCGCCGCGCGGGCCGCTCAATTCGGCGTTCGCGATCGCATCCCAGCGCGCGTCGAGCCAGCCCTGGAGTTCGGCGAGAGGCTCGAGCGAGGGCCCGTGCAGCTCCACACAAGACTTCAAGTCGGCCGGAACGTATGCGTCCGCGCGCGCAGACGGATTCGCACGCCCCTGGTCGTGCGCGAAAGCCGCAAAGGCAGCATTGGCATCGATCACCCAGCAGGCAGCATCGCGGGCGGCGGCGATCACGTCATTTCCTTCCAACCGAACCAAACCGAAACGGTCGAAGGGACCAATCGGCGTCTCGATTCGAAACGTCGCAAGTTTCATGCCGACCTCACATGCAGGTCGACTTTGTCGTCGGCGTCGGTTCTGGGAAACGGGCCTTGCTTGACCTCGATCAGCCGCGTGCCCGGCTCGAGGAACTCGACTTCATGCCCCTCCAGCATCAGGATCAGATCGTTCGGGTGTAAAATCGCGTCACCCAATGACTCGCCCTCGGTCGTGAAGACCCCGACGCGAGCCTTGCCGCTTTGGCAAATCAAGATCTGATGCCGCGTGGGCAGCGCCGGCAAGTCTTCGCTCGGAATATGATAGTGCGGCAACGTCGTGCCGCCGGGGTGCCGTTCGAGCACGATAACCTGAAGCGGCCATGTGTAATCGGTCACATGAGCCTTCGTGGTCCGTTCCAGCAACGGGTTTTCCATCTTGTAGGCTTCGCGCACGTGACTGATTTCGTCTTCAGTCTCCATGTAGGGGGGAAATTTCTCGAAGTCGTTGAACTTATGGCCGATGAAAATGGCGACCGGTCGCCCGTCCAACGCGCGGAAATAGTTTATATGCTTCGCGCTAGCAGCCAAGTCCTGCTTGATCATCTGCGGCTCCACAACTCATTTGGGGATATAGGCAGTGGCATCAACTTCTAACAGCGAATCCGGCGTCGGCAGCAACTCGAGCACGCGCACGACCGTACTAGCTGGAGGATCGGCAAAAAACTGCGCGCGAATCCGGTTGTAAATCGGGAAGTCTCGCAAATCCCTGAAATACTGGGTTAGCTTGACAACATCGTTGAGGGTGCCGCCGGCAGCCTCAACCGTCTTGCGAAGGTTGTCGAGAATGTACCAGGATTGGGCGGCGATCGGACCGTCCTTGGTGTCCACCGACATTTCGCCTGTCTCACCCGCCTGTTTGCGCAGATCGGGTGGCAAATCAGCGTAACTTTTTATGACGATCCCCCGTGCGGGATCGGCGGCGACAATACCAGCAAATATGACAAGATCTCCCGCCCTGCGAAACGGCGCATACCGCGCGAGGGGCGCTGCCGCGTTGTCTGCCATCTTTCACCTCCCTTGCATGGTATTCAAGTTACTTTCCAAACAGTTTAGTCGTGGGAAAAATGCGATGCAAGCTGGATTGTCGCTAGCGCTACACGCGCCGCGGCTGGATTCTTCGTGCAATAGATGCAGTCAGAAAGTCGGCGGCGTATTGATCCACAGAATGCGCGCTGGCTTTGACCCGACGTTGCGGTAGCCATGCGGCAATTCCGAGCGGAAATGAAATAAATCGCCCTGCTTTGCTCGATAACGTTTGCGGCCGACAGTGAGCTCGACCTGACCTTCCAGAATGTAGCCGATTTCTTCGCCGGCATGGACGATATTGCCGGCACTGCGCCCGCCCGGCGCGATGAGGTGGATATTGCCTTGCAACAGATTTTCGCGCGAATAAGGGATTAGCCGTTCCAGCCGAATTCCCCGCCCTTTTCTTAATTGATCGGTGACGATGACGGGCCGCTCACCCGCGTGAGAGACCACGCTTTCCCCGGTGCCTTGTGAAAACAGCGCCGATACGTTGATACCAAGAATGCTCGAAAGCCGGTGGAGCGTGGCGAACGACGGGATCGCCTTCTCATTCTCGATCTTCGACAAAAAGCTCTCTGAGCAGCCTGCCGCCTTAGCTACTTTCTTCAAGGTAAAGCCAATCACTTTGCGTGAATGCCTGAGCTTTGCTCCAATATGGAGATTCGGATCGATTTTTGACCCACGTGTGCGGCGCATAATGTTCTTCAGACTATTCCGTCAAGGTTTTAGCCTACTCAATGTGCCGGTTGTTAGACAAAGCCTGTGTAATTTTCTATGCGATATCGCGAACCATTTCAAGACGACGGCGATGGGCCAACTGAAAACACGTGGATTAAAAATGTCCGCCGTCAGGACCTCGCAGACGGATCGAGCCGATAGTATCAGCGACAGGCTTGGATTCTCCCTGGCTAAAACCGCTTGAGGTGCCTAGCGCTAACGGTCATCTCGCGCCGGTAGCCCAGCAAATTCGCCTGCCACGAATAAGTGACCGCGATCAGCGGTGCATAGTTCAGCACCTCCGCTTCACCTGCGCGGCAAAGGCCCGAACGCAGGGGGCGGAATGCGCCGTTTCGAGGCTGCTTCGTAGGCCGAAGCGATCTTGAGCAGCACGTCCTCTTTGCCAGGTTCCGCGCGGAAGACGAGCGAGACCGGCAGCCCCGGTTGCGGAATTGCGGTCGGCTTATCGGACGCGACCGAAACGTATCGCTTGCGGTCGACGCTCAGCTCGAACCGGACGGTGGTGACTTAGCCAGCCGGGATCACTGCAGGGTTGCGAGGTCGAGGCTCGCGGGCGGCGTGATTTGTCCTCCCGAAGCCGCGGCCGTGATGATCGGTTCTTCGGTTTTGGAGCCCTCGGGATAGACCATCAACTCCCGGATGATGCCGATCCGCATGCCGGCAAGCGCGGCCTTGATCGCCGGCATGTTGGCGTGGATGGCATAAGATGTATTGAGAACGGACGATCGCGGCTCGGTAGTCCAAGCATCGCGCCAATCGTAGTAGCCCGCCTGCGGGTTTTTGAGCGCGTCAAGCGCTTTGGCGCATTCGGCAATTGTCCGGAACAACATGCCGGTACGGTCGACGTGAATAGCGGCCCCGACGGCGCCGCCGTGGAAGCCCAACAGCGCCTTATGCGACAAAATTGGTGCGACAGCGTTATGGTTGGCGGGGCCGCGGTAGGATGCGCGGATTTCTTCGCCGAGGCTTGCCATCACCAGATTGCCGCTGACTGACGTGCCCGGCCTGAGCTGGAGCCAAGCGAAGCGGAACGCGCCATCCTGACCTCTAAAAGATGCCCATGTAGGGCGTTGTGTTCACGCAAGGATCCGTATGCGACACTGGTTTG
>CAVXFJ010000012.1:0-174428 GCA_963760995.1 uncultured Pseudomonadota bacterium
TTTTTGTCGGTTTGCCGAGGACGGTTAAGGCCCGCGGTGCCACTCCCCATAATGGGACCCCCCGCTTGGGGAGCATGGCGACAAATCGAACCGCCGGGGGCAGGGCGGCGCAGATCAGCCCGCAGACGACGAAACGACGATATGCTCCGGAGGCAAGCCGTCCCGACCGCGCCGGGTGATCGCTTCGTAGGCGCGCTCGATATTTTGCGTGAACAGCCTCGTATCGAACAGCGGCGTCGTCAGGCGGTTGTTCGCCAGTTTGGATCTGATTGCCTGCAATTTGTCCGGGTCTCTCGCCAGATCAACCGCAATTCGCTCATATTCCCCGGCTTCCGACACAATGAGTTCGGGGAGACCGACCGCTTTCAACAAGCTGGCCGCCACGCGGCCAACGAAGGTGTTTCCAATGCGCGTCAGGACCGGCACCCCGGCCCACAAAGCATCGCTTGTGGTCACGTGCGCATTGTAAGGAAGCGTGTCGAGAAACAGGCCGGCGAGCCTCTGCCGGGCCAAATGGTCGGCCACCGGGATGCGCTTGGCAAAAACGAGACGGTCGGCGGCGATGCCGCGCGCCGCCGCTTCCCTGCGTAAATTCGTGGCCGCAGCGGGGTTGTCCTCAAAAAGCCAAAGCACGCTGTGCTCGACCTGGCCGAGAATCCGCATCCAGGAATCGAAGACCTCGGGCAGAATTTTGTAGTTGTTGTTGAAGCAGCAAAACACGAAGCCGGTATCAGGAAGGCCGGCTTCCGCGCGCGTGAACACCCTGTCCGCGATCGGACGATTCCGATCGTTCGGCATGTAGGTATCGGGCAGAGCGATGACCTTCTCGGAATAGAAGGCTTGATGCGATGACGGAATCACCGTCTCGTCTGCAACAATGTAATCGTAATAGTCGGCACCCATGGTTGCCGAGAATCCGAAGAAATTGAGCTGCAGGGGCGCCGGCCGCCGCGCGCAAATACCGGGCCGTCCGCCCACGGTGAAGCCAGTCAGATCGACCAAAATGTCGATTTTTGCTTTCTTGATCAGCGCAGCGATTTCGTCGTCGCTCATTGTCCGGGCGTTTATGAAAACATCAAACGACTTTTTCACGCGTTGGCGGAATTCCGACTCGCCATCGGAACCAAGCGAAATGGCGGTCACCTCGAAACGCGAACGATCGTGGGTTTCGAACAAGCCAACAGCCGCGTATGCCACGGCGTGCTCGCGCAGGTCGGCAGAGACATAAGCAACCCGAATCTTGTCGTGCCGATAGATCTCGCCCTGCCAAAGCGGATGCGGCGACGGCGGATATATCGCGCTGACCAGAGTTCGGGCACACTCGAGCTGCTCCTGCGGATCAGACATGAGCGCGAGAAGCCCCCACGGATATTCCTGCGTGCCATGCTTCACCAACGCGACAAAATCATCGCGCTGCGCCTCGAGATTTCTCCAGTCGCACAAGTGGAGCCGCGCGTTGCATGCGGGCGCGAAGCCGGGACTGAGGCTGATCGCCTTGTTATACGTGGCGAAAGCTTCCTCGCCGCGGTCGAGGCTGGTCAGCGAGTTCGCCCAATTGAGGAGGGCTTCCGGATAATCGGGCCTGAGCGCGGTCGCCTTCTCGTAATCGGCCAGGGCTTCCTGGGCGCGGTCAAGCTTCTGCAACGTGATTCCGCGGTTGACATAGGCTTCGGCAAGAGCGGGATTGGCGGCGATCAGCTCATTGTATTGGCTCAGTGCCTCGGAAAATCTTTGCTGCGCCAGCAAGGACGCCGCGTAGTTGGATCGCGCGCCCAGATGCCCGGGGTTGAGCTTGAGGACCTCGCCATAGCGGTTGGCGGCCTCGGCGTGGTTCCCGGTCATGGAGAGCGCCACGGCGAGATTGTAGAGGACGTCGGGGACCGAAGGTTTGAGATCGGCAGCGCGTCGAAGCATGGCGAGCGCCGGGCTCATATTGCCGGTTTGAAGATAAAGCTGGGCCAGCAGGTAAATGCAGTCGAAATTATTCGACGTCTTTGCCAAGAGTCGACGGCAGATATTGATGGCATCGTCGAGACGACCGGCTCGCTGGTTTGCAAACGCGGTCTCGAGCAGACGACCTTCGCTTTTTTTCATGGGGGGAGTTTACCACTTATCTCTTTTGGTCTCGGATTCCCCATATGGATCCTGACCTGGACGCATGGTCCCGCTTATCCGGCTTTCCGGCAATAGCGCAGTGCCGTCCGTGGTTTGGGGTGCCGCGACAGCCAACTTGTCCACACCTGCGGGCTATAGTAGATGCGGTCGCGGGTGTCTCATTGTTGGCCGAACGATGCCGGAATGCATCCTTGTGATTGATCCGCGCACCATCGTCAACCAGCGTGGCGTCATCGTCGGTCCCTGGCGGATGGGCGAGGTCGATCGCGGCTTGCTCGCGCCGTGGCTCGCGCGCGGCCCAGTACGCAAGGGTGAATGAAGATGGGCGTTGCCGTCATCACAGGCTGCGCCGGCCTCATCGGGGCCGAGGCGGTGCGCCAATTTGCCGGCAAGGGCCTCGCCGTCGTCGGCATCGACAATGACATGCGCCGGAGCTTCTTCGGCGACGACGCTTCGACGCATTGGGCGCGCGCGCACTTGGAAAGAACGGTCGCTGGTTATCGGCATGTCGACGCCGACATCCGCGACGAAGACGCCATGCGCAAGGTGTTCAGCACCTACAAGCGCGACATCGCCGTTGTCGTTCACGCCGCGGCGCAGCCCTCGCATGATTGGGCGGCGCGCGATCCGATCACCGATTTCACCGTCAATGCCAACGGGACGCTCAACCTCCTCATGATGACGCGTCAGTATTGCCCCGACGCGCCTTTTCTCTTCTGCAGCACCAACAAGGTCTATGGCGACACGCCCAATCGATTGCCGCTGATCGAACTGGAAACGCGCTGGGAGCTTTCGCCCGAGCATGAGTGGGCCAAGCACGGCATCGACGAGAGCATGTCGATCGACAGTTCGACGCACAGCCTGTTCGGCGTCTCGAAAGCGTCCGCCGACCTGATGGTGCAGGAGTTCGGCCGTTATTTCGGCATGAAGACCGCCTGCTTCCGCGGCGGTTGCCTCACCGGGCCGGGTCATTCCGGCGCGATGCTGCACGGCTTCCTCTCGTATCTGATGAAATGCGCGGTGACCGGCGAGCCCTATCGCGTGCTCGGTTACAAGGGCAAGCAGGTGCGAGACAACATCCATAGCTCTGACCTGGTCAACGCCTTCTGGCACGTGTTCGAGAAGCCGCGCTCGGGCGAGGTCTACAACATCGGCGGCTCCCGCCACGCCAACTGCTCCATGCTCGAAGCCATCGCCCTCTGCGAAGAGCTGACAGGGCGACCGATGAACTGGTCCTATGTCGAGGATAACCGCATCGGCGACCACATCTGGTGGATCGGCGACGTGCGCCGCTTCCAGGCGCATTATCCCGACTGGCGCCTCACCTATGACATCCGCGCCATGCTCAAGGAAATCCACGACGCCATGCGCGAGCGCACGCGGGCGGCGGTGGTCTGAGGGCGACCCACACTGCCCGTCAACCGGCCGGTCCGTGATCGGATGGTACTGAGCGACAGAAGATTCGGCCGCCCGTCCGTCAGGCCGCGCGCCGGCTGTCGCAACGGCCGACAAAGTCGGCGATGGCGGCGATGGTGTCGGTCTCGGCGAGGAGCGGGGCGTGGCCCTGGTCGGGCACTTCCAGAAAATCCATGGCCGGGCGGCGCGCGCGCATGGCTTCGACCGTTTCCGCCGACAGCAGATCGGAATTGGCGCCGCGAATGCACATCACCGGCACATGCGCCAGCGCGTCGAATTCCTTCCACAGCGGCGGGAACGGCTTCTCGAAATTGACCCCCTCCAGCGTCTTCGCCAGGCGAACGTCATAGGTCGGGACCAGCGCCCCGTCCTTGTCCTTGAAGGTCCGGTGGGCGGCGGCGAGCCAGTCGTCCTGGTCGAGCTTGGGAAATTGGGCCGAGAACAGCCGGCGCAGGATTTCCGCGCCTTCCTCGAAGCTCGTCGGCTGCGGCAGCTTGCCGACATAGCCGCGGATACGGATCAGGCCCTTGGGCTCGATCACCGGGCCGATATCGTTGAGCACCACGCCGGCGAGCGCCCCCGGGCGCAGGGCGGCGAGCAGCATGGCGAGGATGCCGCCGCGCGAGGTGCCGACGATCACGGCCGGCAAGGTGTCGAGCGCGGCCATGACCGCGAGCACGTCGGCAAGCTCGGTCTGGAACGAATAATTGGCCGGGTCGCGGTCGTAGTCCGACAGCCCGCGCCCGCGATAGTCGAGCGCAATCACGCGGCGGGGGTGTTGCGCATCGCCGGCGAGCGCCTGCGCCAGGGCGATGAAGTCCTCCGCCGTGCGGGCAAGGCCGGGCAGGCAGACAACCGGCAGGGCGGGTGCGCTTGCCCGTCCATAGCTGCGCGCATGCAGCCGCAAGCCGTCGGGCGCGGAGAGGAAGATGCTGGAACCGTCGTTCATGCCGCCTTATGCCCGATCGGGGCCGGTTTGATCCAGCCCCTGCCGGGCGCCGCCTCGCGACTCAGGCCTTGATACGATGCAACAGGCGGGCGGCATTGCCGCGGTCGATCGCCTGCTCGTCGGCCGGGTCGAAATGGAAGTCGACGAGCCCCTCGACGCTCTCGGCGCAGTGCCGCAGCGGGTAATCGGTGCCGAACAGGATCTGCGAGGCGGAGGCGATCTTGCCCAGCGCCAGCAATTGCCCGGGCATGTGGCCCTGCGCGATCTCGTAATAGAACTTTCCCAGCTCCGCCATCACCCCGTCCGGCATGAACTTGTTCTTGCGCACCTCGGCGAGGCGCAGGAAGCGGCTGACCACGAAGGGCAGGGTGCCGCCGCTATGGCACCAGATGAAGTTGATGTCGGGGCAGCGCGCCCGCGTGCCGCTGAACAGCACGCCGCCGATGGCGCGTGTGGTGTCCTGAGTGAATTCGAGCACCGGCGCCGGCAGCGAGGGCACCAGGCCCTTGCAGCAGTTCGGCACCACCGGGTGGGTGAACACCACCGCCTTGCGCCGGTTGAGCTCCTCGAACACCGGCAGGAAGGACTTGTCGCCGAGATATTTGTCGCCATAGCTGGTGAACAGGCCGATGCCGTCGGCCTTCAGCGTATCGAGCGCATATTCGATCTCGCGCAGGCTGCCTTCGGTGTCCGGCAACGGGACCGCCGCCCAGAAACCGAAGCGGCCGGGATGGTCCTGCGCCATCTTGGCGCCGTACTCGTTGCAGGCGCGCGCGAGCTTGCGGCCCCCTTCGACGTCGCCCCACCAGACGCCCGGCTGCACCAGCGAGACGATCGCAGTCTCGATGCCGTTCTTGTCCATCTCGTCGAGCGATTGGGCGACCGACCACTTCGGCGGCCGTCCGCCCTGGCGGTGGGTGGCCATGGCGTCGGCATGCACCGGCGGCACGTAATGGTGATGGACGTCGATGCGCCGCGGATTGGCCCCGGCCGCGGCGCGCCTGAGGCCGACGCCGGTTGCCGCTGCGCCCAGCCCGAGCGTGGCACCGGCGCGCAGCGCCCCGCGTCGGCTGATCGACACGCCGCTGGCGCTCCAGGCGCCGCCACCGGCACAGCAGGGGCACGACGAAAAGAACGACGCTCTTTGCGGTGCAAGAGACATGGGCATTTCCTCGGCTCTGATTCTTGATCGCGTCCCTTACAGGCGCGTTGGGGAAAGTCAGTTCGTGCTGCCGCGATGGAGATCGGCTTCAATCATCAACTTGCCGCTGCCGTGAAAACGGGCGCGGTAGACCTGCATGTTTTCCATCACGCGCATCACATAATTGCGGGTCTCAGAATAGGGCAGCCGCTCGACCCAGTCGACGGGGTCGACCTTGGGGTCGCGCGGATCGCCATAAAGTCCCATCCACTGCTTGATGCGGCCGCGGCCGGCATTATAGGCGGCGAAGGTGAGCAGATAGGAACCGTTGTAATAGTGCAGCAGATTTGACAGTTCCGCCGTACCCATCTGCATGTTGTAAACGGGATCGCTGAGCAGGCGCGAGCGGCTGTAGTGCACGTTGTAACGCTTGGCGGTGTCCTTGCAGGCTTCCGGGGTCACCTGCATCAGGCCCATGGCATGGGCGGACGAGACGACCTTCTGGCTGAAATGGCTCTCCTGCCGCGCGATCGAATAGGTGACCGCCCGGTCGAGCGGCGGCGCGATCGGCTTGTAGCTGGGCAGGCCGGTGGTGGGAAAAGCGAAATAATCGAGTGGCAGTCCACGCGAGATAGCGTATTCGCCGAGCAACACCTGGGCGCGCGGATCGTGATGCTTGGCGGCGACTTCCGCCAGCATGGCCATGCCGGCGACGTCCCTGCCGCTTTCCCCGATTTCGGCGAAGATCGAGGCGAGCATGTCGCGCTGGTCGAGCGCGTAGAGCAGGTCGGCGGCGCGCACCACCTCGAGGTTGCCGAGTACCCGGCGCTCCTGGGCGGTGAATTCGGGCGGGCCGCGCAGGCCGAGATCGGGGAGGCCGAGGCGGGCGCGGGCAAGCTGCCCGTAATAGGTCGCGCTATAGGCGGCGGCGATGGCGTAGTATTTCTTCGCCTGCTGCCGGTTGCCGCGGGCATCGGCCGCGCGGCCCAGCCAATAGCCGCCGCGCGAGAGCGCATAGGGATTGGTGGTGCCCTGGATGATGTGCGCAAACTGCGCGGAGGCGGTCTTGGCATCGTGCAGGAAGCGCAGGGCGATCCAGCCGGCGGTAAAATACTTGCCGACGCGGTAGACGCCCCGCGTGGGCGTCGCGGCCTCGACCGCGATCTTGTAGGCGGTGTGCGGCTCGTGATGGTCGAGCAGGTCGCGCACCAGGATGCGCCGCTCGCGCCACCATTGGTCTGGATCGACGACGGCTTCGGCGTTGTTCGGCGCGCTCAACATAAGCTGCGCCGCGTCCTTGAGCTTGTCGTCGTGGCGCAGCCAGACCACGCGCGCGTAGATATAGCCTGGGTCGTGTCGCGCGCTGGCCGGCACGTCGTTGAGCAGGGCATGGGCATTGCGCGCCCGCCGGATCACCGCCGTCCAGGCCTTGGCGATCGCCAGCTCGCTGCCACCGAGCCGTTTGGCCTGCCGCAGACCCGCCTCCACGTCGTCTTTGTAGAAGCGCTGGTCCATGCGCGCCTTGTGGTCGGCGCGGGTCAAGATGTCGCCGAACATCTCCAGCACCTTGCTTTCGACGTCGGGGGAACAGTCCTGATAGCGCCAGGCCTGACGCACCAGCGCAGCCGCGCCGGCGCGATTGCCTTGGGCGAGCAGGGCGCGCGCCAGCATGTAGCGGCCCTTGGCGGTGGTCGGCTTCTCGGTGGCGAAGAAGGCGAGCACGGCGGCGTTGCTCACCTGGTCGTTCCACAAGGCATTCTCGGCGCGCCGGCGGAACAGCGCGGCATGCGGCCATTCCGGATTGGCGCGGACGAAATTGGCGTAACGCTGGAAGCCGGGGCTGGTGTTGTCGCTGCGCAGGATGACCCATTCGGCAAGCTTGCGGGCGACCGGGTCGTGAATCGTCTTTTCCGCCGCGTCGGCATCGTCGTCCTTGCCCTTGCGCGCAGCTTCGATCACGGTTTTCAGCGCCGCGAGATCGGCGGGGGAGGTGCTGGCGGTGGGGGCGATGGCGAAGGGTCCCGAGACCGGCCGCGCCAGCGGCTTGATGTGGGTGGCAATCGGGGCGCCGCGCGGGCCGACGGTGGCCTCGGCATAGGCCGACACGGCGCGCCCAGCCGCCTGCGGGCGCTTGCGCGGCAACGGCACGGCCCGCAGCGGGGTCGGCTTGGGAATGACATGCAGCGCCGGGCGCGGGCGCGGAAGCGGCGGGTGTTGGGGGACCGCGAGGGCCGGCGAAACGCCGAGCAGGCCGGCAAGCGAGCCTGCCAGCATCCAGCCCATCCGTTTCGCTGTCGTTACGTCCATGCAGCCCCGTATGGCGTCCCCGGGGGTGCCCGAATCAGAGCGGGCACATGCCGTCACTCCTACGCCGGACTCACTACGGAAGGCTACCTCCCGCAGCGCTCCGAGCATAGGCATGCAGGGGGCGAAAGCGAGGCAGCCGGGTTCCATTCCACCCGCAAGGTTAAGGGCTTCCGCCGCCGCCTTGAAGCCGATATTGATGGGGTTCTTGAGTTCCAGCCGCCGGGAGAGTGCCATGGCCGCCAAGACGAGCTTCCGAGGGTCCTTCACTGCGCTCGTCACCCCGTTCAAGAACGGGGGCGTGGACGAAAAGGCGTTCCGCGAGCTGGTGGACTGGCAAATCAGCGAAGGCACAAACGGCCTGGTGCCGGTCGGCACCACGGGCGAGAGCCCGACGCTGTCGCATGACGAGCACAAGCACGTGGTCGAATGGTGCGTCGATCAGACGCGCGGCCGCGTCCCGGTGGTTGCCGGCGCCGGCTCCAATTCGACCAAGGAAGCGATCGAATTGTCGCAGCACGCCGAGAAGGCCGGCGCCGACGCGGTGCTCGTCGTCACGCCCTATTACAACAAGCCGACGCAGGAAGGGCTCTACCAGCACTACAAGGCGATCAACGACGCCATCGGCATCCCGATCATCATCTACAACATCCCCGGCCGCTCGGTGATCGACATGTCGGTCGACACCATGCAGCGGCTGTTCGAGTTGAAGAACATCGCCGGCGTCAAGGACGCCACCGCCAACATGTCGCGCGTGACGCAGCAGCGCATGGCCATGGGGGAGGAGTTCAATCAGCTTTCCGGCGAGGATATCACCGCGCTCGGTTTCATGGCGCATGGCGGCCATGGCTGCATCTCGGTGACCTCGAACGTGGCGCCGCGGCTGTGCTCCGAGTTCCAGGCGGCCTGCCTCAAGGGCGATTTCGCAACCGCTGTGAAGCTGCAGGACAAGCTCGCGCCGCTGCACATCAACCTGTTCATCGAGACGAGCCCGGCGCCGGTCAAATACGCTATGTCGCTGATCGGCAAATGCAGCGGCGCGGTGCGCCTGCCCATGGTACCGGCGAGCGAGAAGGCGCAGAGCGCCGTGAAGGCCGCCATGGTGCATGCGGGGCTGATCAACTGACGCGGCGGCAGCCGGCGCAAGGGGGACGGCGGACATGTTCGAGGACTTCAAGAAGTTTGCGCTGCGCGGCAATGTCGTCGATCTGGCGATCGGCGTGGTCATCGGCGCGGCCTTCGGCGCCATCGTCAGCTCGCTGGTGGGCGACCTCATCATGCCCGCCATCGGCGCCATCACCGGCGGCCTGGACTTTTCCAACTACTTCCTGCCGCTCTCCGGCAAGGTCACCGCCATCACTTTGGCGGAGGCGAAAAAGCAAGGTGCCGTATTGGCTTGGGGGCATTTCCTCACGGTCACGCTGAACTTCATCATCATCGCCTTCGTCCTCTTCCTGGTCATCCGCGCTATGACCCGCCTGATGGCCAAGGAGGTCGAGAAGGAAAAGTCGGAAGAGCCGGCGCCGCTGAGCGCGCAGGAAGTGCTGCTCACCGAGATCCGCGACCTGCTCAAGCAATCGCAGACCTGATCTATCCAATTGATAAAATTGATGTTTGGAACGCTGGCGGGCGCGCCTCAGGCATGCCACATAGCGGCACGGAACGGACACGCATGGCATGGCTGCGACAGCAGAGCGCCGCATCAAGGTTGTCGCCGACAACCGGAGGGCGCGCTTCAACTACGAGATTGGCGAGACTTTCGAGGCCGGCATCGCGCTCACCGGCAGCGAGGTGAAATCGCTGCGCCAGGGTCGCGCCACCATCGCCGAATCCTATGCCGACGCGCGCGGCGGTGAGATCTGGCTGATCAACGCCAACATTCCGGAATATCTGCAGGCCGGTCGCTTCAATCATCCGCCGAAGCGGTCGCGCAAGCTGCTTCTGCATGCGCGGCAGATCAATCGCCTTGCCGGCGCGGTCGACCGCGAGGGCATGACCATTGTGCCGCTGAAGCTCTATTTCAATGAGCGCGGCCGCGCCAAGCTGGAGATCGCGCTGGCCAAGGGCAAGAAGCTGCACGACAAGCGCGAGACGTTGAAGAAGCGCTCCTGGGAGCGTGAGAAGGGCCGGCTGCTCAGGCAGAAAGGATAGCGCATGACCCGCCACATCGGCATGTTGCTCTTTCCGCGCATGACCCAGCTCGACCTGACCGGGCCCTATGAGGTGCTGGTGCGGCTTCCCGATACGAGGGTCGATCTGGTGGCGCGCGATTTGGCGCCGGTTACGACCGACCGCGGCATGCAGATCGTGCCGACCGTCACTTACGCCGATTGCCCGCCGCTGGCGGTGATCATGGTGCCGGGCGGTCCCGGCCAGCAGGACCTGATGGAGGACGAAGACACGCTGTCATTCCTGCGCAAGCAGGCGGCTGGCGCGCAGTTCGTCACCTCGGTGTGCACGGGCTCGCTGGTGCTGGCCGCAGCCGGCCTGCTCAAGGGCAAGCGCGCCACCTGCCACTGGGCGGCGCTCGACAATCTGGCGCTCATGGGCGCCATCCCAGTGAGCGAGCATGTGGTGATCGACGGCAAGGTGGTGACCGGCGCCGGCGTCACCTCAGGCATCGACTTCGCCCTCAAGCTCGCCGCCATTCTCGAGGGCGAAGCGGTGGCGCGCGAAATCCAGTTGCAGATCGAATATGATCCGGCGCCGCCCTTCGATAGTGGCTCGCCGCGCAAGGCGTCGCCGGAAACCCTGGCGGCGTTGACGGCGCGCGGGGCCAAGCTCGCCGGCGAACGCCGCGAGGTGGCGGCGCGCGTCGGCAAGAAACTGGGTGTCTGACATGCCGGTGCCGAGCCAGCTCGATCATTGCGTCATCCACGTCTCAGACTGGGAGCGCTCGAACAAGTTCTATGTCGAGGTTTTGGGCGCAGCGCTGGTGCCGCGTCCGGTGGGCTACGCCTATCGCTTCGGCGACAAGCAGCTCAACGTGCACGGGCCCGGCGTTCAGCCGGCGGAAGTAGCGCGGCTGCCGGTCAAGCCCGGCAATTCCGACCTCTGCTTCGAATGGATGGGGCCGATCGATGACGCCATCGCCCATCTCAAGGCGCACAATGTTACGATCGAGCACGGGCCCTTGCAGCGCTTCGGCGCCAAGGGGCAGGGCACCTCGGTCTATTTCCGCGACCCCGACGGCTCGCTGATGGAGTTCATGTCCTATGCTTCCTAGACTTGTGACGATGGCGCTGGCCGCGGCGCTGGTGCCGGCCGCAGCATCCGCCGAGGTGGCTTGGAAGCTGACCAGCAAGAATGCGGGGGCTTACCTGTTCGCCATGCCGACGGAGCCGGAGTCCGACACATTATTCTGGGCGCTGTGCGGCAAAGGCGGGTCGATCGAACTCGGCATCGGTGGTGACGCCGACGTCGGCAAGGGCGAGGGCGAGGCGGTCAAGGTCACGCTCAAGAGCGGCACTTCAACGGCCACTGTCGTCGGGCAATCGCGCAAGAGCGCGAACTTCCAGATGACGGGAACGAGCGAGTTGCGCACCAAGGTCGCGCGAGACCATGCCGTATTCAAAGTTCTTGCGGCAGGCCAGCCGATAAGGGCGAGCGGATCGATCAAGCCCGTGACCTGGCAGGTCAAGGGATTGAAGCCCTTGGTCGCGCGATTTCTGCAACGCTGCAAATAACGAGGCGGAGATGGCCGAAGCACCGGGAATGCACAATCCGCTGAACTTGCCACCCGACATTCCGGTGCCGCAGGACGACGGCGCTGCCGCCCATCTCACCGGCCTGCGGCTGCCCGATCTCGTCTTGCCGGCGACGTCCGGCGCGCCGGTCAACCTGTCGGCGCTCAAAGGCCGCACGGTGCTCTATATCTATCCGCGCACCGGCGTGCCCGGCGTCGATCTGCCGCAGGGCTGGAACGAGATCCCCGGCGCGCGCGGCTGCACGCCGCAGTCCTGCGGCTTCCGCGATCATTTCGCCGAGTTGAAGCGGCTCGGCGTCGCGCAGGTGTTCGGCCTGTCGACCCAGGACACCGCCTACCAGCAGGAGGCGGCGAGCCGCCTGCATCTGCCGTTCGCCATCCTCTCCGATGAGGAACTCGCTTTTGCCAAGGCGCTCAACTTGCCCACCTTCAGCGTCGCCGGCATGAGCCTATTGAAGCGCATGGCGCTGGTGATAGACGACGGAATGATCACCAAGGTGTTCTATCCGGTGTTTCCACCCGACAAGAGCGCGGAAGACGTGGTGGCTTGGATTCAGGCGTCCAAATAGGCGCTTAATTTATTGAATACGTCGCGGAACATCTCCGGCGTCAGCACGCCGGTATTGGTGTTGTAACGCGAGCAATGATAGCTGGAAAAAAGCGCCAACTCGCCGAGCGTGTTCTTGCCGCCGTGCTTGAACGGTTTTGCCGATTTCTTTTCGTTGAATGCCGTCACGACGCTGTCATGCGCAATGCGGCCGAGCGCCAGAATGGCGCGCAGCTTCTTCATTTCGTCGATCGTCGGTATGAGGAACTCGCGGCAGGTCTTGATCTCCGCCGGCGTCGGCTTGTTCTCGGGCGGCACGCAGCGCACCGCATTGGTGATGCGGCAGTCTATCAGTTGCAGGCCGTCGTCGGGATGCGCGGCATAGTCGCCGCGCGCGAAGCCGTAGCGACCCAAGGTTTCGTAGAGCAGCACGCCGGCATAATCGCCGGTGAAGGGCCGGCCGGTGCGGTTGGCGCCTTGCAGGCCGGGCGCCAGGCCGACGATCAAGAGCCGCGCATCAAGCGGCCCGAAGGAGGGGACCGGTGCGTTGAACCAGGCCGGCTCCTTCTCGCGCCACGTCTTGCGGAACGCGACCAGCCGCGGACAGCGCGGACAATTGCGTCCGGGCTTGCCCTCGCGCGTTGTCATGGCGCGCGCGTGATCCCGAAAAAGCCGGTCCCCGACTTGATCGGGGATGGGTACCGGTTTTCGGATAAGATCACGCGCCACCGAGATGTTATTCGAAATCCTCTTCGTCGTCGTCGGCCGGCGCGCCGGCACCGGCACGCTGCGGCGTCGCCGGGCGCTGCAGGAACTGCGGCGTGTGTCCGCGGTCCTCGCGCGGTCCTCGCGCTTCGCGCGCTGCGCGCTCGGACGGATCGCGGCCGATCTTCGTCTGCAATTCGACGATGTCGGTGAAGATATCGGCCTGGCGGCGCAATTCGTCGGCCACCATCGGCGGCTGCGTCGAGATGGTGGAGATCACGGTGACCCGTACGCCCTTGCGCTGCACCGCTTCGACCAGCGAGCGGAAATCTCCGTCGCCGGAGAACAGCACCATGTGGTCGATCGAGCCGGCGATCTCCATGGCATCGACGGCGAGCTCGATGTCCATGTTGCCCTTAACCTTGCGCCGGCCGGTCTGGTCGACGAATTCCTTCGTCGCCTTGGTGACGACGGAGTAGCCGTTGTAATCCAGCCAATCGATCAGAGGACGGATCGAGGAATATTCCTGATCTTCGATCACCGCCGTGTAGTAGAAGGCGCGCAGCAGATAACCACGCGACTGAAATTCACGCAGCAGGCGTTTGTAGTCGATGTCGAATCCGAGCGATTTGGCGGTGGCGTAAAGATTGGCTCCATCAATGAACAATGCGATTTTTTCACCTGGCACGGTCATGTTGTCTTCTCTCGCTTTCTTCACAATGCGGACCTGTCCTTTGCGATTTCACCCGCGCGCCCCGCGCGCATCGGCAATGCGAGGCTGGCTTCGAGTTAGCGCTCAGGAACGGTGACGGCACCCAATCAAATCCGCTGGCACCCGCATTAATCACGCCGTTGCCAATTAAAATCCGTCTCGGGTCAGGCCGCTTGCGGACCATTTCGGTACCAGAGGCTTGCGGCCAAACCAAGACAAAAATACTTGAAATCCAGGCGTGCAGGGGATACCTAACAACCGTTTCCGGACACAAGTTCCACGCGAAGGAGTGACGAGCCGATGGCCCGTGTCACCGTAGAAGACTGCATCGACAAGGTTGAGAACCGTTTCGACCTCGTGCTCCTGGCGAGCCACAGGGCGCGCATGGTGTCCTCGGGGTCACAGATTACCGTCGACCGGGATAACGATAAGAACCCGGTCGTGGCCTTGCGCGAGATCGCCGAGACCACCGTGTCGCCCGGCGACCTCAAGGAAGACCTGATCCATAGTCTGCAGAAATATGTCGAAGTCGACGAGCCCGAGCCCGAGGTGCCGCTGATTGGCGCCGGTTCTGGCGCCAGCGTTGACGCCGACGACACCGACGTCACCCCGGAGCGGATGACCGAGGAAGAACTGCTCAAGGGCCTGGAAGGCCTGGCGCCGCCTGAAGAGCCGCCGGAAGAAGAGGGAGAGTAAACCCTTTCTTGGCGTCCCCGTGTAAAATTGACGTAACGGCCCGGTCTTCCGCCGGGCCGTTGCTGTTTTCGTCAATCAGGACCTGCAATCTCTTGCGGGGCGGAGCCAATGACGTGATATCTATCTGGAAGGTGCACGGAAACGGCCGCCGGGGCGCTTTCCGACGGGTTCAGGCGGCGTAACAGGCTCATTCTCGATGCGCGCGCGCAGGGATCATTTGCCACGCATGCCCAACCAGTCGCCGACCCGGGCGCCGATCGATCGGCCGCTGCCGCCGGCGACCGTGGCTGTGCCGCAATCGATTGAAAAGCCACCACAAATCCGGCCGCAGATGATGCGGCAATTCGAACTGGTCGAGCGGGTGCGGCGCTACAATCCGCATACGAACGAGGCGTTGCTCAACCGCGCCTACGTCTATGCCATGAAGGCACATGGCGAGCAGCGGCGCGCCTCCGGCGACCCCTATTTCTCGCATCCGCTGGAAGTGGCGGCCATTCTCACCGACCTCAAGCTCGACGACGCCACCATCGCCGCCGCCCTCCTGCACGACACGATCGAGGATACCGAGGCCACCCGCGCCGAAATCGATCAGCTCTTCGGCCGCGACATCGGCGCCCTGGTCGAGGGCCTGACCAAGCTGAAAAGGCTCGACCTGGTCACCAAGGAGGCCAAGCAGGCGGAAAACCTGCGCAAGCTCCTGCTCGCCATCGCCGACGACGTGCGCGTTCTGCTGGTCAAGCTCGCCGACCGGCTGCACAACATGCGCACGTTGCATTTCATGAAGCCGGAAGCGCGCCGGCGCGTCGCGGACGAGACGCTGGAAATCTATGCCCCGCTCGCCGGGCGCATGGGCATGCATGAGATGCGCGAGGAGCTCGAGGACCTGGCGTTCCGCGAGATCAATCCGGAAGCCTATGAGGTGGTGAGCGCGCGGCTCAACGCCATCGCCGAGCGCAACCGGGCTTCGATTGCCGAGATCGAACAGCAGCTCGCCAAGAAGCTCGTCGACCGCGGCACTGCGGCTCAGGTGACTGGTCGGCGCAAGCGCGCGTATTCGGTCTGGCGCAAGATGGAGCGCAAGTCGATCGGCTTCGAGCAGCTCTCCGACATTTTCGGCTTCCGCATCATCGTCAAGTCCGTTGCCGATTGCTATCAGGCGCTCGGCGTTGTGCACACCACCTGGCCGATGGTGCCGGGCCGCTACAAGGATTATGTCTCGACCCCGAAGGCCAACGACTATCGCTCGATCCACACCACGGTGATCGGGCCGGGCCAGCAGCGCGTCGAACTGCAGATCCGCACCGCCGAAATGCATGAGATCGCCGAATACGGCATCGCGGCGCATGCGCTCTACAAGGACGGCGAAGGCTCACCGACCGAACTGCTGTCGCGCGAGTCGAGCGCCTATGCCTGGCTGCGCCGCACCATCGAATTGCTGGCGGAAGGCTCCAACCCCGAGGAATTCCTGGAGCACACCAAGCTCGAACTGTTCCACGACCAGGTGTTCTGCTTCACGCCCAAGGGCAAGCTGATCGCACTGCCGCGCAAGGCGACGCCGATCGATCTCGCCTATGCGGTGCATACCGACGTCGGCAATGCCGCGGTCGGCTGCAAGATCAACGGCAAGCTCGCCCCGCTCACCTCGGAGCTGGTCAATGGCGACGAGGTGGAAATCATCACCTCGACGGCGCAGACGGCGCCGCCCGCGGCCTGGGAATCGATCGTGATGACCGGCAAGGCGCGCGCCTCGATCCGGCGCGCGACGCGTGCGGCGGTGCGCGAGCAATATACCGGGCTCGGAAGGCGCATCGTCGAGCGCCTGTTCCAGCGCGCCAAGATGACCTATTCCGACGAGAAGCTCACCGGCGCGCTGCCGCGGCTGGCGCGCGCCTCGATCGACGACGTGATGGCGGCGGTCGGACGCAGCGAATTGAAAGCCTCCGACGTCGCCCGCGCCATGTATCCCGACTACAAGGAAGAGCGCGCCGCCGCCATGGCGAAGCGGCCGAAATCGGAAAGCAGCGGCTGGTTCGGGCTCAAGCGCCTGACCTCGGTCAAGTTCCGCGTGCCGAGTCCGAGTGCGCAAGGGCCGGCCATCCCGATCCGCGGCATCAATGGCGATCTGCCGGTGCGCTTTGCGCCGGACGGCGCGGTGCCCGGCGACCGCATCGTCGGCATCCTCAATCCGGGTGAAGGCATCACCATCTATCCGATCCAATCGCCGGCGCTGTCCGAATTCGAGGATACGCCCGAGCGCTGGCTCGACCTGCGCTGGGACAGCGAGGAGTCGGTGCCGCGGCGCTTTCCGGCGCGCATCGACGTGCAGTCGGTGAACGAGCCCGGCTCGCTCGCGCAGATCGCGCAGGTGATCGCCGAGAACGATGGCAATATCGACAATATCCGCATGACCCGCCGCGCCCCCGATTTCACCGACATGATGATCGATCTTGAGGTCTACGACCTCAAGCACCTGACCGCGATCCTCTCGCAGTTGCGGGCGAAATCGTCGGTGTCCAAGGCGGAACGAGTAAACGGGTAACGCATGATCCCGAATAGCAAGTCCTCGACCTCGATCTCGTTGGACACCGGTTTTTGGATAAGATCATGCGTCGGATGACATGAGCGCGCCGCCCCTTCGCCTTGGTATCAATGTCGATCACGTGGCCACCATCCGCAACGCGCGCGGCGGCGGCCATCCCGATCCGGTGCGCGCGGCCAAGCTTGCCATCAGCGCCGGCGCCGACGGCATCACCGCGCATCTGCGCGAGGACCGTCGTCACATCAACGACGACGACATTGCGCGGCTGAAGGCCGAGATCGACAAGCCGCTCAACATGGAAATGGCGGCGACCGAGGAGATGCTGGCGATCGCCGTGCGCACCAAGCCGCATGCCGTCTGCCTGGTGCCGGAAAAGCGCACCGAGCGCACCACCGAAGGCGGTCTCGACGCCAATCGCCAGCGCGATCAGCTCGGGCCGGTCGTGCGCGCGCTCAAGCATGCCGGTATCCGCGTTTCGTTGTTCATCGGCGCGCAGCCGGCCCAGATCGAGGCAGCGGTGGCGCTGGGCGCGCCGGTGGTCGAATTGCACACCGGCGCCTGGTGCGACGCGCTGATGGGTGACCGCGCGCACGAGGCGCAGGCGGAGTGGGAGCTGATCCGCGCCGGCGCGCTGCTCGCCAAGTCCTACGGGTTGGAAGTGCATGCCGGCCATGGGCTCGATTACGCCAGCGCCGAGACCATCGCCGCGCTGCCGGAGGTGGTGGAGCTCAATATCGGCCATTTCCTCGTCGGCGAGGCGGTGTTCGAGGGCCTGGCCGAGACGGTGCGCTTCATGCGCGCGGCCATGGACCGCGGCCGGGCGCGCGCGTGATGCGCAAGGACCCTACGCCATGATCATCGGGCTCGGCTCCGACATCGTCGACGTGCGCCGCATCGCCCGCGTGCTCGAGCGGCACGGCGAGCGCTTCCTCTCGCGCATTTACACGCCGGTCGAGCGGGAAAGGGCCGAGCGGCGTGCCAACCGGGCGGAGACCTACGCCAAGCGTTTTGCCGCCAAGGAGGCCTGCGCCAAGGCGCTGGGCACCGGCTTCCGGCGCGGCGTCTTCTGGCGCGACATGGGCGTGGTCAATCTGGCCTCCGGCCGGCCCACCATGCAGCTCACCGGCGGCGCACTCAGTCGGCTCAAGGCGATCACGCCGCCCGGCTGCGAGCCCCGCATCGATCTTTCGCTCACCGACGAGGGCCCGACCGCCCAAGCCATTGTCATCATCTCGGCCGCGCCGCCGCAGCGCGAATAATCGAAGAATCGAAATTCTACCAAAGGCTTATGCGCAATTTCGGGTGAACTTGATTGCGCGCTCAAGGTCGAGCCGCTACAAGTTCGCCGGGGCGCTTCGCCGTCAGGCGGGACGAAAGGCCTATGAGTGTGACATCCGGAACAAAACGAAAAGAAGGCGGCGCTGGCGAAACCATCCGCGTGATCATTCACGCGCTGATCATCGCCCTGGTGATCCGCACCTTCCTGTTTCAGCCCTTCAATATCCCGTCCGGCTCGATGAAGGCGACGCTCCTCGTCGGCGACTATCTGTTCGTGTCGAAATACAGCTACGGCTACAGCAAATATTCGCTGCCGCTGTCGCCGCCCTTGTTCTCCGGGCGCCTGCCGAGCGATTGGCTGCCGCAGCGCGGCGATGTGGTGGTGTTCCGCCTGCCGCGCGATCCGTCGATCGACTACATCAAGCGCATCATCGGCCTGCCCGGCGATTCGATTCAGGTGAAAGAAGGCCAAGTCTATATCAACGGCGTCGCGGTCAAGCGCGAGCCGGCCAAGCCCTGGGTCGATAACGAGGAGGGCGTGCGCGAGACGCCGGTCAAGCGCTGGAAGGAGATCCTGCCGAACGGCAAGACCTTCTATACGCTCGACCTGGTCGATCACGGTTTCGCCGACAATACCGACGTCTATCACGTGCCGCCGGGCCACTATTTCATGATGGGCGACAACCGCGACAACTCGACCGACAGCCGATTCCCGCAGGTCGGCTATGTGCCGTTCGAGAACATTGTCGGCAAGGCGCAGATCATCTTCTTCTCCGTCTATGAGGGCGAGCGCGCCTGGGAGTTCTGGCGCTGGCCGTTCTCGGTCCGTTGGAACCGCCTGTTCACGATTGTCAGATGAGCCGCAAGGCGAAGGAACGCACCGCACTTGAGGATCGGATCGGCTATCAGTTCGCCGACAAGACCCTGCTTGAGCGCGCGCTGACCCACATCTCGGCCTTAGGTGGCGGCAATCGCAGCGCGAGCTACCAGCGGCTCGAATTCCTCGGCGACCACGTGCTGGGTCTCGTCATCTCCGACATGCTCTACCGCGCCTTCCCGCGCGCCAACGAGGGCGAGCTGTCGCGGCGCCTCGCCGATCTGGTGCGCAAGGAAACCTGCGCCGAGGTTGGCCGCGCCATGGATCTGGGGCCCGCGCTCAAGCTCGGCAATTCGGAATCGCATGCCGGCGGGCGCTTGCGCACCACCATCCTGGCCGACGCCTGCGAAGCGCTCATCGGCGCCACCTTCCTCGACGGCGGCTATGCAGCGGCGGACGAATTGGTGGCGCGCTTCTGGAAGGAGCGCATGCTCAAGCCGCTACGGCCCTTGCGCGATCCCAAGACCATGCTGCAGGAATGGGCGCAGGCGCGCGGGCTGCCGACGCCAGCCTATAAGGAGCTGGCGCGCACAGGCCCGCATCACGATCCGCAATTTCGCGTTTCGGTGACGTTGCCCGACCGGCCGGCGGCGGAAGGGCTCGGCTCGTCCAAGCGCGCCGCCGAGCAGGCCGCCGCCGCCGAGATGCTGGCGAGCGTCGGCGTCGCGGTGGACAAGCTGGATGGCTGAGCAGGACGCCACACGCTGCGGCTTCGTCGCGCTGATCGGCGCGCCCAATGCCGGCAAGTCGACCCTCATCAACGCGCTGGTCGGCTCCAAGGTCACCATTGTCTCGCGCAAGGTGCAGACGACGCGGGCGCTGATCCGCGGCATCGCGATCGAGGGCGCCTCGCAATTGATCTTCGTCGATACGCCGGGCATCTTCGCGCCGCGAAGGCGACTCGATCGCGCCATGGTGACCACGGCCTGGACGGGCGCGCATGACGCCGACCTCGTCGGCGTGCTGATCGACGCGCGCAAAGGGCTCGACGAGGAAGCCGAGGCGATCCTCGACAAGCTTGCCGAGGTGCGGGCGGCAAAGCTCCTCATTCTCAACAAGGTCGATCTGGTGGCCAAGCCCGCGCTATTGGCGCTGACGCAGGCTGCCAATGGCAAGGCCAAGTTCGAAGCGACCTTCATGATTTCCGCGCTCAAGGGCGACGGCGTTGCCGATCTGAAATCATGGCTGGCCGAACACGTGCCGCCGGGCCCCTGGCTCTATCCGGCCGACCAGATGTCGGACGCGCCGCTGCGCCAGCTCGCCGCCGAGATTACGCGCGAGAAGCTGTTCGAGCGGCTGCACCAGGAACTGCCCTACCATTCGACGGTCGAAACCGACATCTGGAAGGAGCTGCGCAAGGGCGACATCCGCATCGAGCAGACGATCTATGTGGAACGCGAAAGCCAGCGCAAGATCGTGCTCGGCAAGGGCGGGGCAACGATCAAGGCCATCGGGGAAGCTGCGCGGCGCGAGATCGCGCAGATTGTCGAGGCCAAGGTGCACCTGTTCCTGTTCGTGAAGGTGCGCGAGGGCTGGGGCGAGGACCCCGAGCGCTACCGCGCCATGGGGCTTGAGTTCCCGAAGGAGTAGATTTCTGTCATTCCGGGGCGGCGCCGAAGGTGCCGGGCCCGGATTCCATAACCCTGGTCGTCGTGCTTTTCTCCAATTCAGGGAGTATGGATTCCAGGTTCGCTCGCTTCGCTCGCGCCCCGGAATGACAGAATCGAATGCAATGGACCGATGAAGGCATCGTGCTCGGCGTCAAGCGGCACGGGGAGGCGAGCGGCATCCTCGAATTGATGACGCGCGAGCACGGCCGTCATCTCGGCATGGTGCGTGGCGGCTTCGGTACGCGGCTCAAGCCCATTCTGCAGCCCGGCAACAGCGTGACCGCCACCTGGCGGGCGCGGCTCGACGAACATCTCGGCAATTACACGGTGGAAGCGCTGAACCTGCGCGCCGCAGGCTACTTCTCGGCCTCGCACGCCATCTACGGCGTTACGCATCTGGCGGCGCTGATGCGGCTGTTGCCGGAGCGCGATCCGCACGGAAATCTATACGCGGAGTTCGAGGCGATCCTCGACCGCCTCGACGACGCGGCCTGGGCGGCGCCCGAGGTGGTGCGCTTCGAGCTGCAATTGCTGGCCGAGCTCGGCTTCGGCCTCGATCTCAGCGAATGCGCGGCGACCGGTGACACCGCCGAGCTCATCTATGTCTCGCCCAAGTCGGGGCGGGCGGTATCGCGCGAAGCCGGTGCGCCCTATGTCGACCGGCTGTTGCCCTTGCCGGCGTTCCTGCGCGATGACGAGGCTGCGGCCGGCGGCAGCGATCTCGCCGACGGCTTCGCGCTCACCGGCTATTTCCTCACCCGGCATGTGCTGGAGCCGCGCGGGCTGGTGCTCGCCGACGAGCGCGCCCACTTGATCGCCGCGCTCAACCGGCGGCTGGCGAACGTAGCCTGAGCCCAAGGCAAACGGCCCGGCGCGGGGCCGGGCCGTTCGTCGTCAAGACGTCGGCGCGCGAATCAATAGCGCACGCAGACCCGTCGCACCTGACAGACCGTGCGCCCATGGCGGTTGCGCCAGCAGCTTTTCGTCCGCCGACAGCGAACGGCGACCTGCTCGATCGGCGTGAAGTTGGTTGCCGCACCGTTGAGTCCGCCACCCAGCGGAGCCGCCGAGGCAGCGGGCGCGCCGGCCAAGCCGACGCCCAGTCCGAACAAAGCCGACAACAGGATCATTCTCATCTTGCGTTCTCCCATGACATCGTTGGGTTCCGGCGCCGATCGGGATGATACGGCCGCGCCAACGACAGCTTGCCGCGTCGCTCGAAGGCTCGTCCGGCCCCACGGCGGAGCCGGCCGAGTTCATCGCATCGGTTTGCTGATACCGCTCAAACGTGAGACGCCGCTGCGCCTTATTCCGCCGTCGACGTCGCTCACAAACCCGCCGCCCGGCGCAGTGCGGCCAGGTCGGAATGGCCGAAGTTGCGCACGAACCTAGGCTGGTGATTCGGAAGGTAAGATGGCTGACGCGTTCATCGCTTGTTCATAGCGGCCTTCGGCATTAGCTAGACGCCATGAGTAAGCCACTGATTCCCCCACGCAAGGGCGAGGTCGAGGAGGTCGCGCTGCGCGAGGCGCTGGAAGAGCGCTATCTCGCCTATGCCCTCTCGACCATCATGAACCGCGCGCTGCCGGACGCGCGCGACGGGCTCAAACCGGTCCATCGCCGCATCCTTTACGGGATGCGGCTGCTGCGGCTCGATCCCGGCGCCGCCTTCAAGAAATCGGCCAAGGTGGTCGGCGACGTGATGGGCAATTTCCATCCGCATGGCGACCAGGCGATCTATGACGCCATGGTGCGGCTGGCGCAGGATTTCGCCCAGCGCTATCCGCTGATCGACGGGCAGGGCAATTTCGGCAATGTCGACGGCGATAACGCCGCCGCCATGCGCTACACCGAATCGCGGCTGACCGAGGTGGCGCGGCTGCTGCTCGACGGCATCGACGAGGATGCGGTCGACTTCCGCCCGACCTATGACGGCACCGGCGAGGAGCCGGTGGTTTTGCCGGCCGCCTTTCCCAACCTGCTCGCCAACGGCTCGCAGGGCATCGCCGTGGGCATGGCCACCGCCATTCCGCCGCACAATGCCGCCGAGCTGTGCGAGGCCGCGCTCTTTCTCATCGGCAATCCGAACGCCCGCAGCAAGACGCTCACTAAATACGTCAAGGGTCCGGATTTCCCCACCGGCGGCGTGATCGTCGATCCGCCGGAGGCGATCGCGGAAGCCTACAACACCGGCCGCGGCTCGTTCCGCGTGCGCGCGAAGTGGGAAAGCGAGGACACCGGCCGCGGCACCTATGTGGTGGTGGTCACGGAAATTCCCTGGCTAGTGCAGAAGTCACGCCTCGTCGAGAAGATCGCCGAACTGATCAACGAGAAGAAGCTGCCGTTGATTGCCGACGTGCGCGACGAATCGGCCGAGGACATCCGCCTGGTGATCGAGCCGCGTTCGCGCACCGTCGATGCCGGCTTGTTGATGGAATCGCTGTTCAAGCTCACCGAGCTGGAAAGCCGCGTTCCGCTCAACATGAACGTGCTGTCCAAGGGCCGCATCCCGATGGTGATGGGCCTGGCGGAAGTCTTGCGCGAATGGCTCGACCATCGCCGCGACGTCCTGGTGCGCCGCTCGAAATTCCGCCAGGGCAAGATCGAGCATCGCCTCGAAGTGCTGGGCGGTTTCCTGGTCGCCTATCTCAACCTCGACAAGGTCATCAAGATCATCCGCAAGGAGGACGAGCCCAAGCCCGTCCTGATGAAGACCTTCAAGCTGAGCGAAGTGCAGGCCGAAGCCATCCTCAACATGCGCCTGCGCAATTTGCGCCGGCTCGAGGAGATGGAGATCCGCGCCGAGGAAAAGGCGCTGCGCGATGAGCTCAAGAAGCTGAAAGCCCTCATCGGCTCGAGCGACCAGCAATGGAAAACCATCGCCGGCGAGATCAAGGCGCTGAAGGAGGCGTTCGGACCGAAGACCGTTCTTGGCAAGCGCCGCAGCCAGTTCGCCGAGGCGCCCGAGCACGACCTCGCCGCGATCGAGGAAGCCATGGTGGTGCGCGAGGCGATCACCGTGGTGGTGTCGGAGAAGGGTTGGATCCGCGCGCTGCGCGGCCATGTGTCCGACTTGTCCGGCGTTGCCTTCAAGACCGACGATGGGCTGAAATTCGCATTCCCCACCGAGACCACCGCCAAGGTGCTGATCTTCGGCTCGAACGGGCGCTTCTACACCATCGAGGCGGCCAAGCTTCCCGGCGGCCGCGGCCATGGCGAGCCTTTGCGCCTGTTCATCGACATGGAGCAGGACGCCGACGCGGTGGCCGCCCTTGCCTATGAAGGCGGGCGCAAGTTCCTGGTGGCGAGCTACGCCGGCAACGGCTTCGTGGTGCCGGAGGAGGAGGTGCTCGGCACCACACGCAAGGGTCGCCAGGTGCTCAATCTAAAAGGCAGCGACAAGGCCGCCGCGCTGGCCGTGGTCGCCGGTGATCACGTTGCGACCATCGGCGAAAACCGCAAGATGCTGATCTTCCCGCTCGACCAAGTCCCCGAGATGAACCGAGGCCGCGGCGTGCGGCTGCAGCGCTATCTGCAGAAGGGCATGTCGGATCTGACGACCCTGGACGCCAGTGAGGGCCTGACCTGGACCAACTCGGCCTCCCGCAGCTTCACGCTGCCGATGAAGGAATTGAAGGACTGGCGCGGCGACCGTGCCGCCGCCGGCCGCATCGCGCCGAAGGGCTTTCCCAAGAGCAACAAATTCCACGCCCCCGTGAGCGGCGGCAAGGCGAACGGCGACGACGATTAGAAGTGTGCGCCGGCATCCGGCTTGTTCGCCCGTGACGGCGGTTCCATAATCGTGTCGGGCGTGGAGACGGGCGCGTGAGCGAGCTCACACCATCGAGGCGGTGGCGCCTGGCCGCCATCGTGCTGTCCGCCGCATGGATCGTGCTCGCCGGCGGCTACGGTCTCATGCAGGCACGGACGAAAGCCCATCGCGACGTGATGTTTTGCTTTCGCATGCAAGCGACGGCGAGAAGCGCGCCGCAATGTTCGAGCGCGGACGCCGGCAAGAACGATCTGTTGTGCCGATGGAAGGACACCACCTGCACCACGTCGTTGCGTCCCTATCGTAAAGAGCTTGTCGCCGCCGGCGTCGTGGCCTTAGTGCCGCCGGCGCTGATCTGGAAGTGGCTGCTCTGTCGCGAGCGTCGGCGACGCGGCGCGGCGGTCTAAACGAAGTGGCTTGTCCCGCGCCGGTGCGCCGATTACCGATAACGCATCTGCTGATTGACGTGACGGGGCGGGTGCCTGTTCACGCGATACGAGGTGACCGCATAGGGGCGCGGATGCCGATAGACATTGCCGTGATAAACACGCCGATGGTAATAGCGCGGCCGCGCCGGAGCGTAATAGCGGTCGTGCCGCGGATAAACTGCCGGCGCGTAGTACTGCTCGCGGTCGAACGAAACGGCAGGCGCGACCGGGCCAGGCCCGCTGTAATATTGACCTTGGTTTGCCACATAGCCGCCACCGCAACCGAAGAGACAGGGGGCGGCGGGTTCGGTGAGGTAACGGGTCTGCCGGATGACGTAAGTGCGCTGCACGACGTAATTGGGCTGCACCACGTAATGGGGAATAATGGTGTAGGTCGGCGGCGCATACGAATAGACCGGAGGCGCGTAGGTGACACTGCCTGCCGGATAGGCGGGGGCGCCGCAACCGCCGCAGCCGGTCAGCCAGCCGCCGGCGACCGCGTTAGAGGCGAAGAGGGTCGCTGAACCGATTGCGATGAGTGCGGTCAGAATGACTGGGCGACGCATGTTGCTACCACCGTGATATGGTTTCTCGGCCGGTAAACTAGCGCGCCGGCTGCCGCGCCCCAAATGCTTCCCCTTATTAAGGTTGATAGTCGCTGCGCGATCGCGAGCGCGTGACCGCGCGCTTGGGGTATGATCGTGCGGCAGGCGATCGAGCGCACTCAGCTCGCCACGAACAGCAGCGACTTCTCCGACTTCTCCAATACCGACGCGGCCGTGTCGCCGAAATAAAGTTTCTCGCCCGGTCGCCGTTCGGCGCCGAGCACGACCAGATTGTGCCGCCGCCGCGTCATCTCCTTGATGATCGCCTCATCGGCGGCGATGTCGGCGCGAACGGCGGTGCGTAGCGTCACTTCATAAGTGTCGGCGAGCGCCACGATGTCCTTGAGGATGGCTTCCTCGTATTGACGCGAGCGCTTCTTGTTCTTGCGCCCGGCCGGCGCGACATAGAGCGCTGTGAGCGGGCAGCCGCTGGCGCGTGCCAGCACGATGGCGACCTCGGCCGCGCGCCGCGAGGTCTCGGTGCCGTTGACCGGCGCGAGGATGCTGAGACGGCCTGCGAGCGGCTCCTTCAGGTGTCGGTCGCGCGCATCGACCACCGCCAGCGGTCCCTCGAAGCCGGTGGCAAGGGCGGTGATGCCGTCATGGAATTCGTGGCCACGCGCCACCGTCTTTTCCAGGCCGATGATCATCAGGCCATAGCCTTTCTCGGCTTCCGCGGCGACGGCTTCCGGCTTCGGGGCGGCCTGCACGATGGTGGTGACGCTGCTCGACTGCGTCCGCTCCTCCGGCAGGTTTTCCACCTGGCCGGCGATCTCTTTCACCATCTGCCCGGCTTCCTTGGCCAGTTCCTTGTGCGCCTCGGTCGCCGCCTTGCCGCCCTTGCCGTCGGTCTTGATGTGCATGAGCGTGATCGGCATGCCGCGCGAGCCGCCGATCATGCCGCCGATGCGGGTGGCGAACTTGCCATTAGCGCTGTCGTCGACGGCGACCAGGAGGCGCTCCAGATTGGGCACGAAGCCCTTGGCCTCCATCTCCTCCCGCTCCAGCCGCTGCTTTTCCTGCTTGCCGAGCGGCAGCCGCGCCAGCGCCCAGCGCAGCGTCGGCGGCATCGCCATCGTCGTGATCACCGCCATCGCCACGATCATGGTGAACAGGTTGGGGTTGAGCGCCCCCATCGACAGCCCGATGGTGGCGACGATCACCTCGGTCGAGCCGCGCGCATTCATGCCGGCGCCGAGCGCGAGCAACTCGCGCGGCGACAGGCCGCCGAGCTTGCCGCCGAGGAAGGCGCCGCCGAACTTGCCGATGCTGGCGATCAGGATCAGCCCGATCGTCAGCGCGAGCAGCGTGGGATCTTTGAGGATGGTGAGGTCGGCGGAGAGGCCGGCGGTGCCGAAGAACACGGGCATGAAGAAGGCGATGATCAAGCCGCGCAATTGCTCGTCTATGTGCTTGGTCAGGATGGGAGATTCGCCGACGAGGATGCCGGCGACGAAGGCGCCCAAGACGGTGTGGACGCCGATCAGGTCGGTGATGGTGGCCATCACGCCCATGATCAACAAGATGGCGGTGATGACGGCGAAGTCGGAAACGAAATTGTCGTTGACCCAGCGGATGATGAAGAACACGACGCGGCGGCCAAGGGTCAGGCTCGCCCCCATGAAGACCAGCGTGCCGAGCACGCTGCGGGCGAGACTCCAGGCATCGACGTGACCCTGCAGCGCCAGCGAGAAGATCACCGCGACGATCATCCACCCCACGGTGTCGTCGATGATCGCCGAGGCCATGATCACCTGGCCCACGGTGCGGCGCATGAAGTTCATCTCGCGGATCACCGTCGCCACGATCTTCACCGAGGCGATCGACAGCGCGGTGCCGAGGAAGAGGGCGGTGATCAGCCGCTTGTCCGGGTCGGGCAGCAGGGACTCCGGCAGCGCCAGGCCGAGCCCGACGCCGCACAGGAAGGGCAGCAGGATGCCGGCAAGCGAGGCGGAAACCGCGGCGCGGCCGGTCGCGCGCACCAGCTTGAGGTCGGTTTCCATGCCGGTGAGCAGGAGCAGCATGAGGATGCCGAACTGCGCCACCGCGTCGATCATCGCCTTCTGCTCGGGGGCGGCGGGAAACAGGGCGTGTTGCAAGCCGGGCGCCAGCGCCCCCAGCACCGAGGGGCCGAGCAGCAGGCCGGCGATGAGCTGGCCCATGACCGCCGGCTGCTTGATGCGCAGCATCGCCTCGCCCAGCAGGCGGCCGACCAGCATCAGCAGCATCAGCTCGCCGACGAACAGCAGCTCGGACGGGCCGCGGGTCGCGCCGACGGCCGCCGAGGCCGGGCCGGCCATGGCGGTCAGCAGCGCTAACGCGCAAACCCAGCGGTTTGGGGCGCGGATCGTCATGGTTCGGCGCCCTCCCTCAAACGGACCCCTGGCGGCGGCCACGGCGGAGCCTTGTTGGTTTGCGTTTCCGGATAGCTAAAACCCCCGCGCAGGCTGGCAAGCCTGCACTAATCGGCAGAAACGAGGGAAGTTCCGCCGGCCGCCCGGCACCAGAAAACAGGGGATTATCCCGTAGAAAACGGGGCCTGGAGGCCTGTCCGTTAATGCAATTGCAAATGAGTAGCAATTAACTTATCTGCTTGTGTGCAGACGCAAAGCACTTCACAAAACCGGCCACCATGGACGCGACGCCTCCGCGACCCGATCCCTTCAGCGAGCGCACGGTCCGCGCCGCGCAGGCGATCATCCGCGGCCAGCCGGGCGGCATGGGCCGATATCTCGCCTTCGCCGGGCCGGCGATTATCGCCTCGATCGCCTATATGGACCCCGGCAATTTCGCCACCAACATCCAGGCCGGGGCCAAATACGGCTATCGCCTGCTCTGGGTGGTGCTGCTCGCCAACTTGATCGCCATGCTGTTCCAGGCGCTGTCGGCCAAGCTCGGCATCGTCAGCGGGCGCAATCTGGCCGAAATGTGCCGCGACCGCTTCCCCAGGCCGGTGGTCTGGGGCATGTGGGGGGTGAGCGAAATCGCCGCCATGGCCACCGACCTCGCCGAATTCCTCGGCGGCGCCATCGGGCTGGCGCTCCTGTTCCACATGCCGCTGATCGCCGGCATGGCGATCACCGCGCTGATCACCTACGGCATCCTGATGTTCCAGGACCGCGGCTTCCGCCCGGTCGAGCTGATCATCACCAGTTTCGTCGCGCTGATCGCGCTCTGCTACCTGGTCGAGATGTTCATCGCCCCGGTGGACTGGCATGCCGCCGCTATCGGCACAATCACCCCGCAGATCGCCGATGCCGGCGCACTGTTGCTCGCGGTCGGCATCATCGGCGCGACGGTGATGCCGCACGCGGTCTATCTGCATTCCGGCCTCACGCAGGGGCGCATCCCGGCGGATGACGATCACGAGAAACGCATCGTGGTGCGCCTGTCGAACTGGGAGGTGCTGCTGGCCCTCGCCGCCGCCGGCCTCGTCAACATGGCGATGGTGATGATGGCGGCGAGCGCCTTTCATGCCGGTCACAGCGACGTGTCCGAGATCGAGACCGCCTATCACACGCTGGCGCCGCTGCTCGGCATCGGCGCCGCCGGCGTGTTCCTCATGTCGCTGATCGCCTCCGGCATTTCCTCCTCGGTGGTCGGTACTATGGCCGGGCAGTTGATCATGCAGGGCTTTGTCGGTTTCCGCATTCCGATCTGGCTGCGCCGGCTCATCACCATGGTGCCAGCCTTCGTGGTGGTCGGCATGGGGGTCAATACCACCGAGGCGCTGGTCGTCAGCCAGGTCGTGCTGTCGATCGCGCTGCCGCTGCCGATGATCGCGCTGGTGATCTTCACGCGCCGGCGCGACATCATGGGGCAATTCGCCAACGGTCTATTTGTCCAGACCTGCGCCATTCTCGCCACCGCGATCGTGCTCACGCTCAATCTGGTTTTGATTCTGTCGACGTTCGGCGTGCCGCTGCCGGGGCTTTAAGGGCAGTTTTCGTTCACGCGGAATCACCCGCTCGTCCGCGCGAATGCGGGGACCGCGCGCGAAACAAGCGACATTTCAAAGTGCTTCGATTCGGCCTTCGCGGGAATGGACGGCGAATGGTTCAATCCTGCTGGATCAATCACTGAAAAGACGAACTCACGATTCAAAAACCTCGACGCGCCACGTGTCGGCCTTAAACATTGACGTTTAACGCCGGCGCCTACCGCTCCACCCGCGTCCAGCCCGTCGGCAGCAGCCGCTCCTGCGGCAGGAAGCGGCCCTTGTAATCCATCTTGCGCGAGTGCGGCACCCAATAGCCGAGATAGACATAGGCCAGGCCCATGGCGCGGGCGCGCGCGATATGGTCGAGGATCATCAGCGTGCCGAGCGAGCGTCCGCCGATCGCCGGATCGAAGAAGGAATAGACCATCGACAGCCCGTCGCTCAGCACGTCGGTGAGCGCAACCGCCAAGAGCGCGCCGGCGCCGCGGCCGGTGAAGCCGGTGTCGGGTCCGCGCCGGCGATATTCGACGAGACGCGTGTCGACATGGCTGTCCTCGATCATCATCGCGTAATCGAGCACGGTCATGTCGGCCATGCCGCCGTCGCGGTGGCGCGCGTCGAGATAGGCGCGGAACACGGAATACTGTTCGGAGGTCGGATGCGGCGCGCGCACGTCGCCGGTGATGTCGGCATTGCGCTCGGCGACCCGGCGCATGCTGCGCGTCGGACGGAAATCCGCCGCCACTACCCGCACCGAGACGCAGGCGCGACAGGTATCGCAGGCCGGCCGATAGGCGATCGACTGGCTGCGGCGGAACCCGCCATGTGTGAGCAGGTCGTTGAGCTCGCCGGCGCGCTCCCCGACCAGATGCGTGAAGACCTTGCGCTCTTCCTGCCCCTCCAGATAGGGACAGGACGACGGCGCAGTCAGATAGAATTGCGGCGTATCGCGTGAATGCTGGGTCACTTACCGTTAACCGTCGATCGCCCCCCGACTCCCCTAGCATCGCCCGGCGCCGGGCCGCCGTCAAAGCCCTTTATAGGCGCCGGCGCCCCGCATCGCGGCGCGCAAATGCGCCGCGCGCGCGGGATTGTTGATAATCACAGTTCCAAGCAGGATATCGTGCAGCAGTCGGCGCCGTTCGTTGAAGAAGGCAACCAACAGCACAAACGGCGTCAGGACCGAGATCGTGACCCAGAATACGACGGCATGCACCGCGCCGAGTACGAAATAGGCCGGCGCCCCGTACCAGGTGCGCATTTCCAGATCCATCACTCGCATACCGAGTGTGGCGGAGGCAGGTCCGCCGAGCGTCACCCCGAAATAGACCAGCGCCCAGATCACCGTGGCCGGCGACAGCAGCCAGTAGAGCGCAAAGCCGAGCCCGAAAGTGATGATGCCGAAGGCGAAAATGAACATGGCCGCCAGCACCACCGGGATGGCGATGACGAGAAAATCGATGATGAAGGCGAGGACCCGGCGCGCCAGTACGCCCTCGAACAGTTCGGGTTGCATCATCGGGTCGTAGGCATGGGGTTCGATGTCGATGGCCATTGTCCGCCCCCCGCGATTCCGGTTGCAGCGCTCCGGCGCTCTGCCTATCGAAATGGATAAAGAATCGCCGCCGCGCAAGAGGGGGTGGCAGCCCGCGCCACCCTGCGGCATGCTGCCCGACCGGAGAAGACCCGTGAGTCTCACGCTGGCCGACATCGAAGCCGCCCGCAACGTCATTGCCGGCGTCGTGCTGCGCACGCCCATGTTGCCGGCGCCGCGTCTGTCGGCGCTCACCGGCGCCGAAGTCTACGTCAAATACGAGAACCTGCAGGTCACCAACTCGTTCAAGGATCGCGGCGCGCTCAACAAGCTCGCTTCGCTGAGCGAAGCGGAACGCGGGCGCGGCGTCATCGCCATGTCGGCCGGCAATCATGCCCAGTCGGTCGCCTATCACGCCGCCCGGCTCGGCATTCCCGCCACCATCGTCATGCCGGTGACCACGCCGCATGTGAAGGTCGCCGCCACACGTTCGCACGGCGCCCGGATTGAGCTGTACGGCGAAACGGTGAGCGAGGCGCAGGCGCGCGTCGAACAGTTGGTGAGCGAGCGCGGGTTGGTGCTGGTGCACCCATATGACGACCCCCGCATCATCGCCGGGCAGGGCACTATCGCGCTGGAGATGCTGGAGGACGTCGGCGACCTTGATTGCCTGGTGGTGCCGATCGGCGGTGGCGGGCTGATCTCCGGCAATGCCATCGCCGCGCGGGCGATCAAGCCCGATATCGAGATCGTCGGCGTCGAGGCGGCGCTTTACCCGTCCATGGTCAACGCGCTGCGCGGCGGCGGTCCGCAGCCCGGCGGGGCGACGATCGCCGAAGGCATTGCGGTCAAGCACGTGAGCGAGCGTACGGTCGCCATCGTACGCGAGCTGGTCGCGGATGTCCTCGTGGTCGACGAGCCGCATCTGGAACGCGCGATCAATGCCTATGCGACGGTGCAGAAGACGGTCGCGGAAGGCGCCGGCGCCGCCGGCCTCGCGGCGCTGCTCGCCAATCCGGACCGCTTCCGCGGCCGCAAGGTCGGCCTCGTCCTTTCCGGCGGCAATATCGATCCGCGCATGCTCGCCTCCATCACCGTGCGCGAATTGGAGCGCGAGCACCGCATCGTCTCCTTCCGCCTGACGCTGTCGGACCGGCCGGGCACGCTCGGGCAGATCGCGACGCGGCTGGGCGCGCTCGACGCCAATATCCTCGAGGTCGAACATCATCGCCTGTTCCTCGATGTGCCGGCCAAGGGCGCAAAGCTCGACGTTACCGTCGAGACGCGCGATGCCGCGCACGCGCAGGAGATATTCGAGGCGCTCGGCGCCGACGGCTTTCAGCCGGTGCGCATCGAAACCGCCGCGGCCATGGAGTGAGCGGCGGAGAGAAACCTTCCATGACGCGGCGCGGCGACAGCAGCCGGGTCATGCGCGGCGCCCGCGCGCGAGAAGAATTCACCAGCGCCGGCAAGATCGTTTCATCGGGGCGTGCTCGCGCGGGAGGTTCCGCCTGCAAAACGCCTGCGCGGCGCTAATGATTTCATCAGGCAAGGGTCGGCGATTGGGAGAAGCGGCTGTTCTGCTTCGCGCGCGCGGCAGCATCAACCGTGCGCGCGATGCGACAATCGACGAATATTATTTTTGCTTTGACGCGGATTTTGCGGCGGCCATAACGGCCACATGCTCGATCAAGGTCTGACCCATGCGGAGGATGCCGAAGCGGAGTCCTCCCTCGTTTTGTCCCGCGATGCGCCGGCGCGCGGCCGTCTTGACGCCGAGGCGTTGGCCGCGCTCTCGCCGCCGGAACGGCTGGCCGCGCTGCGCCAGGCAATCGACGGGCGCATCGTCTTCACGCATGGCTTCGGCGTCGAGGGCCAGCTCATCTTTCGCTGGCTGTGCGAGCGCAATCTCGACATCGACGTGGTGACGCTCGACACCGGCCGGCTGTTTCCGGAAACCTATGCGCTGTGGGCGGAGACCGAGCGCCGCTACGGTCGCCGCATCCGCGCCATCTATCCCAACCGGCAGGCGCTGGAGACGCTCATCGATCGGCAGGGCATCGACGGCTTCTATGAGTTCGAAGGAAGCGCGCGAAGCCTGCTGCACCGTGCGTAAGACCCGCCCGCTCGATCGCGCGCTGAAGGGCGCGCAGGCCTGGATCACCGGGTTGCGCGGCGATCAGAGCGCGCATCGGCGCGAGGCCGGCCTCATCGGCTTCGACGACAGCCGCGGGCTGATGAAGTTCAACCCGCTGTTTGACTGGACGCGCGAGATGGTCTTGGCGGAGGTTGCGGCGGCGCGGGTACCGATCAACACGCTGCATGCGCAAGGTTTCGCCTCGATCGGCTGCGCGCCCTGCACCCGCGCCATCGCTCCGGGCGAGCCCGAGCGCAACGGCCGCTGGTGGTGGGAGCAGGACAGCCACCGCGAATGCGGGCTGCATTTGCCAAGGCGGGCAAGTGGCGCTCGCAAATAGACGAACGTGCCGTCCATTCCCTTCACCTCCCCCTGGAGGGGGGAGGTCGACCCGCCGGAGCGTTAGCGAAGGCGGGTCGGGTGGGGGTGACAGCAAAAGAGATTACCCCACCCCGGCTCGCTTCGCTCGCCGACCCTCCCCATCCAGGGGAGGGTGAACGGAGTGTGCTGCGTGCGAGGCGACTTACTTCCCGTTCATCGCCCGCCACACGCGCTCCGGCGTCGCCGGCATCTCGATATGCTTGACGCCGAATTCGGATAGCGCATCGACCAGCGCGTTGGTCACCGCCGGCAGCGCGCCGACGCAGCCGGCTTCGCCGGCGCCCTTGACGCCGAGCGGGTTGGTCTTGGTCGGCACCGGATTGCTGTCGACCTCGATGTCGCAGAAGTCGTGCGCGTGCGGCATGGCATAGTCCATGAACGAGGCGGTGACGAGCTGGCCTGAGCCGTCGAAATGGATGTCCTCCATCAGCGCTTGTCCCACGCCTTGCGCGATGCCGCCCTGGATCTGCCCATGCAGCAGCTTGTCGTTCATCACCGTGCCGACGTCGTCGACCACGCTGTAGCGCACGATGTCGACCTTGCCGGTCTCGCGGTCGACCTCGAGCTCGCAGACATGGCAGCCGTTGGGATAATTGGCGACCGGCGCCGAATAGATCGCATTGGCCGAGAGGCCCGGCTCTAAGCCCTGCGGCAGGTTGGCGGGCTCGAGCGAAGCCACCGCCAGCTCCTTGATGGTCAGCGTGCGGTTGGTCTTGCTGGTGGAGAAGACGCCGTCGGCGAATTTGAGATCGCCGTCCTCCACCTGCAGCATATGCGCGGCGATGGCGCGCGCCTTGCCGATCACCTTTTCGGTGGCGAGATGGAAGGCGGAACCCGCGAGCGTCGCCGAGCGCGAGCCGCCGGTGCCTTCGCCGAAGATCACCTCGTCGGTGTCGCCCTGGATATATTGCATCTCGTAAGGATCGAGCCCGAGCCGGTCGGCGACCAACTGCTTGAACGTGGTCTCGTGGCCCTGGCCCTGGCTGTTGGAGCCGGAATAGAGCGTTGCGGTGCCCGAGCGGTCGAAGCGCACCTCGGCGCCTTCCAGGCTTGCCGCGCCGGCGCGCTCGATGGTGTTGGAGAGCCCGAGCCCGCGCAGCTTACCTTCCTTGCGCGACGCCGCTTTGCGCGCCTCGAAGCCCTTGGCGTCGGCGAGAGCCAGCGCGAGGTCCATGTTCTTTTCGAACTCGCCGCTGTCATAGGTGAAGGTGAGCCCGGTCTTGAACGGCATGGCGCTCGGCGGAATGTAATTGCGCCGGCGCAACTCGATCGAACTCGATGCCGAGCTCGCGCGCGGCGAGCTCCACCATGCGCTCGATCACATAGGCCGCCTCCGGCCGCCCGTTGCCGCGATAGGGCCGCACCGGATTGGTGTGGGTGAACACGCCGGAGATGTCGACATGCATCGCCGGCGTGCGGTAGGTGCCGGCGAGCGTGCCGGCATTGAAGATGAAGGCGGGCATCGCCTGCTGCAGATAAGCGCCGATGGCGGCGAGCGTCTTCACCCGGAAGGCGAGGAAATGCCCGTCCTTGTCGAGCGCCAATTCCGCCTCGGTAACATTGTCGCGCGCCTGCGCGTCGGACACGAACGCCTCGGTACGCGTCGAGACCCATTTCACCGGCCGCCCGGTCAGTTTCGAGGCCAGGAGAACCATCGGCATTTCGTTGAAGATCGGCGACTTCATGCCGAACGAGCCGCCGGTGTCGCCGGTGATGATCCGCAGCTTGCTCTCCGGCACCTTCATCAGCTTGGCGAGGTCGGAGCGGGTCGGGTGCGGCCGCTGTAACGCGGTGTAAAGCGTATAACGCTCGTCCGCCGCATCGTAGACGCCGAGCGCGTTGCGCGGCTCCATGGTGGCGGCGGTGACGCGGTTGATGGTGAAGCTGCCTTTCACCACATGCGCGGCCTTGGCGAAGGCGGCATCGACCGCCGGCTTGTCGCCGATCTCCTGCACGAAACAGATATTGTCGGGGCAGCCGTCCCAGACCTTTGCGGCGCCCGGCTTCACCGCCTCGGCGGTGGAAGTCACCGAGGGCAATTCCTCGTAGTCGATCGCGATCAGTTCGAGCGCGTCCTGCGCCTGCGCCAGCGTTTCCGCTACCACGAAGGCGACCGGATCGCCGACCCAGCGGGCGACGCCATCGGCGAGCACCGGGTAGCGCGGCTTGAATTGCGGGGAGCCGTCGCGCCGCTTGAGTTTGCCCGGCACCGGCAGGTCGTTCCAGCCGGCCGCCTTGAAGTCGGCGGCGGTGAGCACGCAGAGCACGCCGGGCGCCGCCTTCGCCGCGCTGACGTCGAGCTTCAATATCTTCGCATGCGCGTGCTGCGAGCGCAGCACGACGCCATGCGCCGTGCCCGGCAACTGGACGTCGTCGACATAGCGCCCGCCGCCGCGCAACAGCCGCGGATCCTCGAAACGCGAAACGCCTTGCCCGATGGCGAATTCACCCATGATGCTTGTCCAATTCCTGAGGCGAGACCGCCATGACCCGTTCGTCCCCGCGTAAGCGGGGACCCCGGGCAAATTGCAAAGCTTGAGATTGTGGCTCTGGGTTCCCGCTTACGCAGGAACGAACGGAGTATGGGGCCCGCATTACAAATCTATTGCTTCGATCGCAGCGCTTCCGCCACCCGCGGCGAGAAGTAAGTGAGGACGCCGTCGCAGCCGGCGCGCTTGAAGGCGGTGAGGCTTTCCCACATGGCCCGCTCGCCGTCGATCCAGCCATTCTGCGCGGCCGCCATGATCATCGCGTATTCGCCCGACACCTGATAGGCGAAGGTCGGCATGGCGAAGGTCTCCTTCACCCGCCGGATGATGTCGAGATAGGGCAGGCCGGGCTTGACCATCAGCATGTCGGCGCCTTCCTCGACATCGAGCGCGACCTCGCGCAGCGCTTCGTCGGTATTGGCCGGGTCCATCTGATAGGTGCGCTTGTCGCCGGTCAGCGTCTTCGAGGAGCCGACCGCGTCGCGGAACGGCCCGTAGAACACCGAGGCGTATTTCGCCGCATAGGCCATGATCGACACGTCTATGAAGCCGGCGCCGTCGAGCGCCCGGCGGATGGCGCCGACGCGTCCATCCATCATGTCGGAAGGCGCGATGATGTCGCAGCCGGCTTCCGCCTGCGTCAGCGTCTGGCGGATCAGCACCGCCACCGTCTCGTCGTTGAGGATGACGCCGTCGTCGCGCAGGAGGCCGTCATGACCGTGGCTGGTGAAGGGATCGAGCGCCACGTCGCAGAGGATGCCGATCTCCGGAACTTCCTTCTTGATGGCGCGGATGGCGCGGCAGACCAGGTTGTCCGGGTTGGTGGCTTCGCTGCCGGTCTCGTCGCGCAAGCTCGGGTCGGTGTAGGGGAAGAGGGCGAGGCAGGGGATGGTGAGCTTTGCCGCCCGCTCGGCCTCGCGCACCGCCTGGTCGACCGAGAGCCGCTCTACCCCGGGCAGCGAGGCGACCGGCACGCGGGCATTGTCGCCGTCCATGATGAACAGCGGCCAGATCAGGTCGTCGGTGGTGACCTGATGCTCGCGCACCATGCGCCGCACCCAGTCGGTGCGCCGGTTGCGCCGCATGCGCACGGTCAGGTCGAGCCGGTCGGCCGGCGTATCGACCGGGGCCAGATGGGTACGCGCCTCGATCGGACGACCGAATTTGACTGCCATGGGGAACCTCCGGGACGCGCCTTTTTAGCCCGTCCCGGGCAGGCCCGCTACCCGTTCAAAGCGCGACCAGGGCTAGCCGGCATGCAGCGTGTTCATTGCGGCCTGACGTTCCATGTCCGCCGCCGCTTCCAGGCTGTCGCGATCCCGGTCGATGCTGGCGACGGCCAGCAGCCGGCCGCCGCGCGAGCGGATTTTTATCTGATCGGACCTAGCTGGGGAATTGCAAAAAAAACGAGACGCCGATTTTCACGTTCTACTTATGGTGGTATTCTTGCGGCGGGGCGATTGCATTGGGGGGTGGCAATGGCAAGAATGATTTCTGTTTTTCGTGTCTCCGGAATTGCAATTGTTTGGCTCACGCTTTTCGTTGCCGATGCCGCGAAAACGTGCCGCCGGTGAGCCGGGCCGCTCTGATCAAGGCGACAACCGATGACGGCTTGGTATATTGGCGGTTCAACAAGGTGGCTGGCTGACACGACCATCGATAAGGTGGATCGCGGCTAGCCGGCATGCAGCGTGTTCATTGCGGCCTGGCGTTCCATGTCCGCCGCCGCTTCCAGGCTGTCGCGATCCCGGTAGATGCTGGCGACGGCCAGCACCCGCCCGCCGCGCCGGAAGCGCGCGACGCAATCGCGCTGTATGACGTCGCCCTCGATGTCGATCGCATCCCATTTTTCCGCGTGCCCGACATAGTTGATCGGCACATCGTAATGCTGGCTCCAGAAGAACGGCACCGCGCGGAAGGCGGTGCGTTCGCCCAGCATGTTGAGCGCGGCGGTCTGGCCCTGGCGCTCGGCCACGACCCAGTGCTCGACGCGGATAGTCTCGCCGCTGTGCGCATCGGGCCAGCGCGCGATGTCGCCGGCGGCGTAGATGCCGGGGGCGCTGGTCTCCAGATATTGATTGACGCTGACGCCGCGATCGAGCGCGAGGCCTGCCTTTTCGGCGAGCGTCAGGCGCGGCTTGACGCCAATGCCGACCACCACCAGGTCGGCGTCGAGCTTGCCGCCGCTTTTGAGCGTCACCGATCCGCGCGCGATGGCGCTGACGCTGTCCTCGAGGTGGAATTCGACCCCGTGCTCCTCGTGCAGGGCGCGCACGAAATCGCCGATCTCGGGGCCGAATACGCGCTCGAGCGGGCGCTTTTCGGGCGCGACCACGTGCACGGCGATGTCGCGCGCGCGCAGCGAGGCCGCTACTTCCAGCCCGATGAAACTCGCGCCGATCACCACGACGCGTTTGGCGCCCTGCGCCGCCGCGATGATGGCGCGGCTGTCGGCAAACGATCGCAGCATGTGCACGTGCGGCAAGTCGGCGCCGGGCACCGGCAGCTTGACCGGCTCGGCGCCGGTGGCGAGCAGCAGTCGGTCGAAGCCGAGCGTCTCGCCGCCGGCAAGGGTCACCGACTTTGCCTTGGGATCGAGCGCGGTCACCTCCGTCTTGAGGCGCAGCGTAATGCCGTGTTCGCCATACCAGTCGTCGCCGCGCAGCGGCACCCAGTCCTCCGGCGCGCTGCCGGCGAGATAATCCTTCGACAGATTGGGGCGGTCGACCGGCGGGGCGTCATCATCGCTCAGCATGGTGATGCTGCCGGCAAAGCCGCGCCGGCGCAGCATTTCCGCGGCGGCAAATCCGGCCGCGCCGCCGCCGATGATGACGATGCGTCCGGAAGGCGCGCCGATCTTCTTGGGCGCGGGCTGCTGCTTCTTGGCGCCGACGATAATCCGGCCCTTGCGCCGCTCGACCTGCCAGCAGGCGAGCGGGCTGAGCGCCGGCGCCGCCAGCGCCTCGCCGGTGTCGAGGGAAAAGCAGGCGTGGTGCCAGGGACAGCGAATGGTGGCGCCCACCACCAGGCCGTCGGCGAGGGGCCCGTGATAATGCGTGCAATGCGCGGACAGCGCCGAAATGGCGTCGCCGCGGCGCACCAGGAGCACCGCCTCGTCGCCCACATGGCCCGCCAGCATGCCGCCGTCGGCGAGCTCCGCGATGGCAATGCCCTGCGTCAGGTCGGGTCCGCCCGGTTTGTCCTCATCCTGCCCCATGATCCGTCCTCCCTGTCGGGCGTCTTGCCCTATTATGATGCCCGAGCGGCCTGGAAGTTCCGGCCGCCTGCCGTGTGCCGGTTGCGGCGACGGGGCGCCGCTTGCTAAGGCGGTGGGGCAGGGGCCGGCGATGGATTTTTCCCTTACCGAAGAGCAACGCGCCTTCCAGGCGACCGCCCGCGATTTCGCGCGCGAGGAGATGATGCCGCAGGCCCGCGCCTGGGACGAGGGGGAGGTCTTCCCGGTCGAGACGCTGCGGGCGGCGGCCGCGCTCGGCTTCGGCGGCATTTATGTCAGGGAAGACGTCGGCGGCTCGGCGCTGACCCGGCTCGACGCCGCGCTCATCTTCGAGGAAATGGCACAGGGCTGCACCTCGACCGCCGCCTATATCTCCATCCACAACATGGCGGCCTGGATGATCGACGCCTTCGGCAGCGCCGAGGCGCGGCAGCGCTTCCTGCCCAAGCTCTGCAGCATGGCGCATTTCGCCAGTTACTGCCTGACCGAGCCGGGCGCGGGTTCGGACGCCGCCAGCCTGTCGACGCGCGCGCGCCGCGACGGCGAGCATTACGTCCTCGACGGCGCCAAGGCCTTCATCTCCGGCGGCGGCGTCTCCGACATCTATGTGGTGATGGCGCGCACGGGCGAAGCCGGCCCGCGCGGCATCAGTTGCATAGTGGTGGAGAAAGGCACGCCCGGCCTGTCCTTCGGCGCGCGGGAGAAGAAGCTCGGCTGGAAGTCGCAGCCGACCGCCATGGTGCTGTTCGAGAACTGCCGCGTGCCGGTGGCAAACCGTATCGGCGCCGAGGGCCAGGGCTTCCGCATCGCCATGGCCGGGCTCGACGGCGGCCGCCTGAACATCGGCGCCTGCTCGCTCGGCGGCGCCCAGTTCTGCCTCGACCGCACCATCGACTACATGAAGGAGCGCCGCCAGTTCGGCTCGCGCCTCGCCGATTTCCAGGCGCTGCAATTCCGCGTGGCCGACTACGCCACCGAGCTCGACGCCGCGCGGCTGTTGCTGCATCGCGCGGCGCTGGCGGTGAGCGAGGGCGAACCGGGCGCCACGCCGCTTGCCGCCAAGGCCAAGCGCCTTGCCACCGACACCGGCTTTGATGTGGTGAACGGCTGCCTGCAACTACACGGCGGCTACGGCTATCTGCGCGATCATCCGATCGAACGCGTGCTGCGCGACGTGCGCGTGCACCAGATCCTGGAAGGCACCAACGAGATCATGCGGATGATCGTTTCCCGCGCGATGTTGGGCAATTAGGGACACGCACCGCATGGCGCCCACCGATCACGGCATCGATGCCCTGCTGCCGCTCGACATCGCGCTCAAGGCGGAAGCGGTCGGCGTGCAGAAGACGCGGATGGAAGCGCCGCGCCTGCTGGCGCTGGCGGTGCTGGCCGGCGCCTTCATCGCCCTCGGCGGCATGTTCGCCACCACCGTGCTCGCCGGCGCCGACGGCGTCGTGCCGTTCGGCATCAGCCGCTTGTTGTCCGGCCTGGTGTTCTGCCTCGGCCTCATCCTGGTGGTGGTCGGCGGCGCCGAATTGTTCACCGGCAATACGCTGATGGTGATGGCCTGGGCGGCGCGCGAGGTGCGCTTGCGCGAAATGCTGCGCGCCTGGACCATCGTCTATATCGGCAATTTCATCGGCGCGGTCGGCACCGCCGGCTTGGTCTTCCTTTCCGGCCAGTATCTTTCCGGCAAGGGCAGCGTGGCGACGGTCGCGCTTGCGCTTGCGCTCAACAAGGCGACGCTGCCGTTCGACCACGCGCTGTTCCTCGGCATCCTGTGCAATGTGCTGGTGTGCCTGGCGGTGTGGCTCGCCTTCGGCGCCCGCACCACCACCGACAAGGTGCTGGCAGTGATCTTTCCGGTGTCGGCCTTCGTGGTCGCCGGCTTTGAGCACTCGGTCGCCAACATGTATCTGATCCCGCTCGGCCTGATGATCAAAGCTTGGGCCCCGGCCGCGCTGTGGACGCAGATCAACGCCTCGGCCGCAAGCTATGCCGCGCTCACCTGGCCGGCCTTCTTTGTCAGCCTCATTCCGGTGACCATCGGCAATATCATCGGCGGCGGCGGGCTGGTCGGCGCGGTCTATTGGTTCATCTATCTGCGCGGACGCGCGCCGCGGCCGCAGGCGTGAACGCGCATCGCCCGCATGCGGTGCGCGCTAAAGGGCTGGCAATTCATCGCGTTGAATGCGTCGCCGGCCTGCGTTACGTAAAACGGTGAGGACATGCCGGCGCAGTAAAAAAAGCGGTACAGTGGAAAGAGGAACCCCATGGCCAAGCCCAAGATCATTCTTCAGCTCTATCCCGTCCTTCCGGCCAAGGATGAGAACGACCGCAGGGCGAAGCGTCCGCTCGGCCGCGACCGCGACCTTTACCACCGCGTGGTGCACGAGTGGACCGACATCATCCGCGCTGCGGAGGAGATGGGCGTATGGGGCGCCGCGACCATCGAGCATCATCTGCATTCGGAAGGCTACGAAGTTGGCCCCAATCCCGGCGTGATGAACGCCTGGTGGGCGGGCCAGTTCAAGAAGATCAACATCGGCGCGCTCGGTTATGTGATGGCGGCGCAGGACCCGATCCGGGTCGCCGAGGAAACCGCGATCCTCGATCATCTGACCAAGGGCCGTTATTTCGTCGGGCTCGCGCGCGGCTACCAATCGCGCTGGACCAATATTCTCGGTCAGTTCACCAACAGCGTGGCCACGGTTTCCGACGGCGGCGCCAACGACCAGAAGAACCGCGACATCTTCGAAGAGCGCGTCGCCATGCTGCTCGACTGCTGGAAGAACGAGTCGGTCGTGCTCGACGGCAATTATTACCAGGCGCCCTATCCGTTGAAGACCGGCGTGGAAGGCTATCCGGCCTACAAGATCGCGCGCGAGGCCGGCGCGCCGGGCGAGATCGACGACAACGGCGCGATCCGCCGCATCAGCGTGGTGCCGGCGCCCTACCAGAGGCCGCATCCGCCGGTCTTCGTTGCTACCAGCAAGAGCGATGACTCGATCCGCTACTGCGCCCGCAACGGCTTCATCCCGACCTATTTTTCCAAGTTCGAGAGCATCGACCGCCAGAGCGTGATCTATGTCGAGGAAGCGGCCAAGGCCGGGCGAAAGGTCCGGCGCGGCGAAAAGCAGAATATCGTGCGCTGGCTGCACATCGCCAACAACGAAGCGCAGTATGACGAGAAGCTGCGCAAATACGACGTCGACATCTACAAGAACTTTTACGGCCCCTTCTTCCCGCAGTTCCCGACGGATCCCGACACCGACTTCGTCGAGAACATCAAGAGCTCCGGCATCTATACCGGCGGCACCGTCGACCAGGTGCGCACGCAGTGGCAACAGATCTTCGACGTGGTGCCGACCGAATACATCACGCTCATCTTCCACTACGCCCAGCAGCCCAAGGACGACGTCATCGAAACCCTGCAGAAGTTCATGCGCGAAGTCGTGCCGCATCTCGAGAGTGTCGAGCCCGCGAACGCTGTTGCCGCGGAGTGACCCGTTCGACGGTCGTGATCGAGCGCCATGCCCGCAGTGTCATCAGTTGAACCCGAGATCCTGTTCGAGCGCCGCGGTGCGGCAGGGCTCGTCACCCTCAACCGGCCGAAGGCGCTCAACGCGCTGACGCATGCGATGGCGCTCAGCCTTCGCGCGCAGCTTGCCCGCTGGGCCGAGGATCCCGCCATCACCCGCGTGGTGATCATGGGCGCCGGCGAGCGCGCCTTTTGCGCCGGCGGCGATATCCGCAACCTCTACGATCTCGGCCAGGCCGGCCGCCGCGACGAAGCCTTGCAGTTCTGGCGCGACGAATATCCGCTCAACGTCGTCATCAAGACCTACCGCAAACCTTATGTCGCGCTGATCGACGGGCTGGTCATGGGCGGTGGCGTCGGCGTCTCGGTGCATGGCTCGCATCGCGTGGCTGGCGATCGCTATTCCTTCGCCATGCCGGAGGTCGGCATCGGCTTTTTTCCCGATGTCGGCGCCACCTGGTTCCTGCCGCGCCTGCCGGGCGAACTCGGCACCTATTGCGCGCTCACCGGCGAGCGCTTCGGGCCGGCCGACGCGGTGGGCGCGGGGCTTGCCACCCACCGCATTCCCTCGGCGCGCTTTCCGGCGCTCATCGAGGGGCTCGCCGGCACGGTATCGGTCGATGCCGTGCTTGCCGCCTTCAGCGAGCCGGCGGGGGAGGGGCCGGTGCTGGCGCACCGCGCCGCGATCGATCGGCTGTTCGCCGCCACCAGCGTCGAGGACATACTCGCCGCGCTCGACGCCGAATCCGCGTCCGCCGGCGCCGACGCCGCCTGGGCCGGCAAGACCGCCGCCACCATGCGGACGAAATCGCCGCTCAGTGTGAAGATCGCGCTTGCGCAGGTGCGCCGCGGCGGGCAATGGGACTTCGCAACCTGTATGCGCGCCGAATTCCGCATTGTCTCGCGCATCATCGAGGGCCATGATTTCTATGAAGGCGTGCGCGCCGTGATCGTCGACAAGGACAACGCCCCGCGCTGGCGCCCGGCGGCGCTTACCGATGTGAGCGAGGCCGAGGTCGAGCGCCATTTCGCGCCGCTCGGCCAGACCGAGCTGGCGCTGCCATGAGCGAGCCCGGCTTCCGCGAGCATGTAAGCGGGCTCGAACCGGTGCACGCGCTGGCGGCCAGCGCCGAAGTCGGCGGCTGGACGCGCCGACTGGTGCTGTTCCTGCGCCTCATGGCCGGCGTCTCGCTGCTCAAGGGCCTCTATCACTGGGCGCGCGTGTGCGGCATCGGCGTCGATGAGAACCATTTGTTCGCGCTGCACTCCATCGCCTGGCAGATCACCACCGTGTTCTTCGCCGTGATCGACCTGGTAGCGGCGGTCGGCCTGTGGCTGGCGGCGACCTGGGGCGCGGTGATCTGGCTGATGTCGATTGCCTCGATGCTGGCGGTGGAAATATTTTTCCCGCAGGTGTTCGGCGGCGGCCTCCCGATCGGCCTTGTGGAATTGGCTCTGCTCGGGCTCTATCTTTGGCTCGCCTTGAAGTCGGCGCAGGAGCAGTCGCCATAACGAAATTGGGGAGGGGACAATGTCGCGCATAGGTTTCATCGGGCTCGGCAATATGGGCCTGCCGATGGCGTTGAACCTGGTCAAGGCCGGTCACACGGTCGAGGGCGTCGACATCAATCCGGCCGCGGTGGAGAAGCTGCGCGCCGCCGGCGGCGCCAGCGTCGAGACCGCCAAGCTTGCCGCGGCCCGCGCCGACGTCGTGATCACCATGCTGCCGTCCGGCAAGGAAGTGCGCGAAGTCTATCTCGGTCCCGGCGGCATCGTCGAGAATGCCAACGAGGGAACGCTGCTGATCGATTGCTCTACCATCGACGTGGAGAGCGCGCGTGCGGTGGCGACGGCCGCCGAAGCGAAGGGATTGATGATGCTGGATGCGCCGGTGTCCGGCGGCGTCGGCGGCGCGCAGGGCGCGACGCTCACCTTCATGGTCGGCGGCAGCGAACGCGCCTTCGTGCGCGCGCAGTCCATCCTGGAAAAAATGGGCAGGACGATCGTGCATGCCGGCGGCGCGGGCAACGGCCAGGCCGCCAAGATCTGCAACAACATGATCCTCGGCATTTCCATGATCGCGGTGTCGGAAGCCTTCGTGCTCGCCGAGAAGCTCGGCCTCGATCATCAGAAGCTGTTCGACATTTCCTCCAAGTCGTCGGGCCAGTGCTGGGCGATGACCAATCATTGTCCGGTGCCCGGGCCGGTGCCGACCTCCGCCGCCAACCGCGACTACCAGGCGGGCTTCACCGCGGCGATGATGCTGAAGGATCTGAAGCTGTCGCAAGCCGCCGCGCAGGCAAGTGGCGCGCATACCGAGCTCGGCGCCGCGGCGGCGAGGATTTATTCACGCTATGTCGAGCGCGGCGAAGCGGGGCGCGACTATTCGGGTATCATCCAGCTCGTTCGCGGCTAGCGCCGCGCGCGAGACGCGTGTTGCGTGGTGAACCAATGGTAACGGCAGTCGCTTCAATTTTCGTCGTCAAGGTCCCGTTCACCTTTGCAAATAAACCTAATCTTTATGGTGTTATTTAAGCCGATTTTAGACTGCCCCTATTAGGGTGCGCATTGGTAGCGGGGGAACAGGGCCTCGTTGCCGGCGAAACAAGACGCACAATAACAGGGGCGTTGAACATGAAAGCCGTTGTCAAGACGGTCGAACCCGCCGAACGTGATGGGCGCTTCGACCATATCCGGCCTCTTTATCTGGAGGCCCTGACCTTGGTTGAGCGGCTGCATCGCCGCTTGCTCGACGTCATCAAGGATGAATTCGACCGCCGCGGCCGCGCCGACATCAATTCGGTGCAGGCGCTGCTGCTCTACAATATCGGCGACAAGGAGCTGACGGCCGGCGAGTTGCGCACGCGCGGCTACTATCTCGGCTCCAACGTCTCCTACAATCTGAAGAAGCTGGTCGAGATGGGTTTCCTCGACCATCAGCGCAGCCGCGTCGACCGCCGCTCGGTGCGCATCAAGCTCACCGACAAGGGCCGCGAAGTGCGCGAGATCGTCGAGGCCCTCTACCAGAAGCACGTGCGCACCGTCGAGCAGGTGGGCGGCATCAATGCCGACGAGTTCTCCACGCTGAACAAGTCGCTGCATCGGCTCGAGCGCTTCTGGACCGACCAGATTCTCTATCGCCTCTGAAAATTTGTCCCCGGTGGGATGCCTTGCCCCGGCTTCGGCCGGGGCTTTTTCTTTGCCGCAACGCCGCTCCAGGGCGGCCGCGACCGCGCGAAGCGCGGCGCGATGACAGGCTGCGCGGCCGAAGCACAATCCCGGGCCGAATAAGACGCTTTTCGCGCGCTCTGGATTGTGGCCTCGCTGCCCCGGAACGGGCGGAACGAGACGCCACAAAATCGCCCGCACCCGCCGGTAGCTGAAATGTGAACATGTCGAGGGTGCCGCGGCGGTTGCCGACCCGGGCATTCCGGGGCATGAGACGGGTCGTGCGGCGCCGGGCTGTACGCATTTGACGAGATTGCGATGGCAAAATCTCCCGAGCGGGCTGGGCGCGGCCCCGATCGCCGTGCTTTTCTTGGATTTCTGGGCGGAACCCTGGCCGCCGCCGCCGCGGCGGGGCAGGCGTCCGCGGCCGAAGACCCCACGCTGCAGATGCTCATCCGGCAGAATCAGCAGCGCGAGATCGGCCAGGATTTCGACAGCGCCTCGCGCACCATCCATATGCCGAAGGCTTCGCTGCCGACTCTGTCGCCGGCGACCGAGCAGACCACCGAGCTTGCCGTCGGCAAATACACCAATATCCTGGCGCGCGGCGGCTGGCCCATGGTGCCGCCCACCGACCGGCTGCGCCTCGGCAACCGCCATCCCAGCGTCGTGCCGCTGCGTCAGCGCCTGATCGCGGTCGGCGATCTCGAGCAGACCGCGGGCGGTTCCGACATTTTCGATTCCTACGTCGAGGCGGCGGTGCGCCGCTTCCAGGCCCGCCACGGCATCAGCGTCGACGGCGTGGTGCGCAAGGAAACCTTCGAGCGGCTCAACATTCCCTGCGACGTGCGCCTCGGCCAGCTCAAGACCAACGTCGCGCGGCTGAAGGCGCTGACCGCCAACCCGCTGCCGCACCGCTTCGTCATGGTCAACATCCCGGCCGCCCAGGTCGAGGCGGTCGAGGACGGCGTGGTGGTGAACCGCCATATCGCGGTGGTCGGCCGGCCGTCACGGCCGTCGCCGGAACTCACCAGCAAGATCATCGAGGTCAATTTCAATCCCTACTGGACCGTGCCGGTCTCGATCGTGCGCAAAGACCTGATCCCGCTGATGCAGAAGGACCCGAATTATCTGACCAGCGAGCACATCCGCATCTTCGACCAGCACGGCAATGAGCTGGTGCCATCGCAGATCAATTGGGACTCGGAGGACGCGGTCAACTACCGCTTCAAGCAGGATCCGGGAGACTTAAACGCGCTCGGTACGTTGCGCATCGATTTCCCCAGCCCCTACGGCGTCTACATGCACGACACGCCGGAGAAGAATCTGTTCGGCGAGGACATGCGTTTCAACTCGTCCGGCTGCGTGCGGGTGCAGAACGTGCGCGAATTGGTCAACTGGCTCCTGGAAGACACGCCGGACTGGCCGCCGTCGGCGGTCGAGGGCGCCATCAAGTCGGGCGATCGTATCGACGCCAAGTTGAAGAAGCCGGTGCCGCTGTTCTGGGTCTATCTCACCGCCTGGGCGACGGCGGACGGCGTGGTGCAGTTCCGCGACGACATCTACAACAAGGACGGCCTCGGCCAGTACGCCACCACCGTGAAGGGGTGAGCCTATCCCGGTCATTCCGGGACACGCGCGCGGCGCGTGGGCCGGGAATCCAGGCCACACGAACGATCCTTGGCGGGGCTCCGGATTCCGGGCTCGCCCCGCCTTCGCTTTTTGGGCTCCGGTGTGGCGCTGCGGAATCACAGCCATAAACGCTAGATATTGCGCCTATCGGGGCCCGCCCTCCCAAGGCTTGGCGCTCCGCGACCGATGTGGTATCTCGGTCGCCTAGCCAGGATTTCCCGCAAGAGGGCGCCGTCATCTCACCCGGCGTCAGGAGACCGTGATGTCGGCGACTTCCAAGCCCGCGGCGCGAAGCGACGTCGAGGCCCTATTTTCGGCCACGCTCGCCGAGAGCGACCCCGAGATCGCCGAGGCGATCCAGCTCGAGCTCGGCCGCCAGCGCGACGAGATCGAACTCATCGCGTCGGAGAACATCGTCTCGCGTGCCGTGCTGGAGGCGCAGGGCTCGGTGCTCACCAACAAATATGCCGAAGGGCTGCCGGGCAAGCGCTACTACGGCGGCTGCCAGTTCGTCGATATCGCCGAGCGGCTCGCCATCGAGCGCGTCACCAAACTGTTCGGATGCCGCTACGCCAATGTGCAGCCGCATTCCGGCGCCTCAGCCAATGCGGAAGTCTTCTTCGCCCTGATGGCCCCCGGCGACACCTTCATGGGCCTCAATCTCGCCGCCGGCGGCCATCTCTCGCACGGCTCGCCGGTCAACATCTCCGGCAAATGGTTCAAGCCGGTGCCTTACGGCGTCTCGCGCGACGATCTACCGCATCGACATGGACGAAGTGCGGCGACTCGCGCGGGAGCACAAGCCGAAGCTCATCATCGCCGGCGGCTCCGCCTATCCGCGCATCATCGACTTCCGCGCCTTCCGCGAAATCTGCGACGAGGTCGGCGCCTATCTGATGGTCGACATGGCGCATTTCGCCGGCCTGGTGGCGGGCGGTGCGCATCCTTCACCGTTCCCGCACGCGCATGTCGTCACCACCACCACGCACAAGACGCTGCGCGGCCCGCGCGGCGGCGTGATCCTCTCCGACGACGAGGAACTGGCCAAGAAGCTCAACTCGGCGGTCTTTCCCGGCATGCAGGGCGGTCCGCTGATGCATGTCATCGCCGCCAAGGCGGTCGCCTTCGGCGAGGCGCTGCGGCCGAGCTTCCGCACCTATGCCCGCAACGTGGTGGAAAACGCCAAGGCGCTGGCCGAGACGCTGCGCGCCTCCGGCCTCGACATCGTCTCCGGCGGCACCGACACGCACCTGATGCTGGTCGATCTTCGCCCGAAAAGCCTCACCGGCAAGGTGGCGGAGGCAGCCCTCGGCCGCGCCCACATCACCTGCAACAAGAACGGCATTCCCTTCGATCCGCAGAAGCCGACGGTCACCTCCGGGATCCGCCTCGGCACGCCGGCCGGCACCACGCGCGGCTTCGGCATCGCCGAGTTCCGCAGCGTCGGCGAGATGATCGTGGAGGTGCTCGACGTGCTGTCGCAGAAGCATGCGGAAGAGGATTCGCTCACCGAGGCCGCGGTGCGCGAGAAGGTGAAGGCGTTGCTGAGCCGGTTTCCGATTTATCAATGAGCGCGCCTGCCGCACACGCTGCGTCATGCCCGCCTTTATGCCGGGCATCCAGGTCTTGCACGCGAACCGAAAAACGTGGATGGCCGGGACAAGCCCGGCCATGACGAGGCGGAGAGGGACATAGGGGGAGGGTAGCCATGCGTTGCCCGAGTTGTGGAAGCCTCGACACCCAGGTGAAGGATTCGCGGCCGACCGAGGATTCGGCGGTCATCCGCCGTCGCCGCGTCTGCCTCACCTGCAATTTTCGCTTCACCACCTTCGAGCGCGTGCAGTTGCGCGAGCTCACCGTGATCAAGCGCAACGGCCGGCGCGTACCCTTCGACCGCGACAAGCTGATGCGCTCGGTGCAGATCGCGCTGCGCAAGCGCCAGGTCGATCCCGAGCGCGTCGAGCAGATGGTCTCCAAGATCGTGCGCGAATTGGAGAGCATGGGCGAGAACGAGGTGACCTCGGAGACCATCGGCGAATTGGTGATGGAGCACCTGCGCGACCTCGACGACGTGGCCTATGTGCGCTTCGCGTCCGTCTACCGCAATTTCCGCGAGGCCAAGGATTTCCGCACCGCGCTTGACGAATTGTCGGTCGAGGGCGTGAAGCCCGCGGCCACCGTGCGCAAATGAGTTTATCTCGTCATTCCGGGATGCCCGCGAAGCAGGCGAAGCCGAGATCCATAACCACCGGAGTTAAGGCATGAGCGAAGGGGTTATGGAGCCCGGGCCCGCGCCTGACGGCGCGCCCCGGAATGACAGCGGCGACGACGCGCGCTACATGCGCCTGGCGCTGGCGCTCGGCCGCCGCGGGCTCGGGCAGACCCATCCCAATCCGGCGGTCGGCGCGGTGATCGTCAAGGACGGCGTCATCCTGGCGCGCGGCTGGACGCAACCCGGCGGCCGTCCGCATGCCGAGATCGAGGCGCTGCGCCGTGCCAAGAAGACGGCGCAGGGCGCGACGATGTACGTCACGCTCGAGCCCTGCTCGCACCAGGGCAAATCGGGTCCTTGCGCCGACGCCATCATCAAGGCCGGCATTGCCCGCGTGGTCTCGGCGCTGGACGACCCCAATCCGGAGGTGGCCGGCGAGGGGCACAAGCGTCTCGCCGACAAGGACATCGTGGTCGAGACCGGCCTGTGCGCCGAGGAGGCGCGCCGCGCGCATGCCGGCCACATCATGCGCATTGCGCAACACCGCCCCTTCGTCACCCTCAAGCTCGCGCTCTCCGCCGACGGCAAGGTCGGCCTTGCCGGTCGCAAGCCGGTCGCCATCACCGGCGAGGCGGCGCGCCAGCGCGTGTTCCAGATGCGTGCCCAGCACGATGCGATCCTCGTCGGTATCGGCACCGTGCTCGCCGACAATCCGCAGCTCACCTGTCGGCTGCCCGGCATGGAAGCGCGCTCGCCGCTGCGTGTCGTGCTTGATGCGCGCCTGCGCCTGCCGTTGTCGACCGCGGTGGTCGCCACGGTGCGCGAGTGGCCGACGATGATCTTTGCCTCGCGCAAGGCGTCGCCCATCGCCGCGGAGATTTTGCAGGATAAGGGCGTCAAGGTATTCCGCGTCGACGATACCGAAGACCGCCTCGATCTCGCCGAGGTGCTCAAGGTGCTGGCCGGGGAGGGCATCACCCGGCTCCTGGTCGAGGGCGGCCCGACGGTGGCGGCGGGCTTCGTCGCCGCCGATCTCGTCGATGCCGCGGCGCTCATCTATTCGGAAAAGCTCATCGGCGCGGACGGCATCGATCCGCTCGAAGGCATGGCGCTTGACGCCATCAACGCGCATCTGCATGTGAGCGGCAGCGAACGGCTCGGCGCCGATACGCTGGAAAGCTACGAGCGAGTTTGATGTGACAATGGTAGAGCAAGAGTCCGCTCGTCCCCGCGAAAGCGGGGATCCAGGGGCCAATATTGCGAGCTCTGCATTTTTGACTTTAGATTCCCGCTTGCGCGGGAATGAGCGGGGTGGGTGATGTTCACCGGCATCGTCACCGACATGGGCGAGGTGCGTTCGGTCAAGCCGCGCGCCAACAACCTGCACCGCATCACGCTCTACACGCGCTACCCGCGCGCCGAGCTCGTCGAGGGCGCTTCCATTGCCTGCTCCGGCGTCTGCATGACATTGGTCGATAGCGGCGAGGAGGACGGCCGCACATGGTTCGCGGTCGATGCCGCCGATGAGACGCTGCGGGTGACCAGCGTCGGGCGCTGGCGCCACGGCGGCCGCGTCAATCTCGAGCGCGCGCTCAAGATCGGCGACGAGCTCGGCGGCCACATCGTTTCCGGCCATGTCGACGGGCTCGCCACCGTGCTCGCGCGCGAGGACATGACCGACATGGCGCGTTTTACCTTGCGCGCGCCCGCCCCGCTCGGCCGCTTCATAGCGCCCAAGGGCTCGGTTGCCCTCGACGGCGTCTCGCTCACGGTCAACGAGGTGACGGGCAACGACTTCACCGTGCTGATTATTCCGCACACGCTGGCCGTGACCACGCTCGGAACCTGGCAGCCCGGCGACGAGGTCAATCTCGAAGTCGACACCATGGCCCGCTATGCGGCGCGGCTGATGGAAACCCGATAGCCCTTGTGACCGGCTCCCGCGCTTGCTACGACCCCGCGGAACAGGAAACCGGATATGGCCAAGAAACAACGCGCGGCCAAGCGTGCCCCCCGGCGCGCCGCAGCCTTGCGCATGCTTATCGTGGAAGCACGCTTCTATCAGGAAATCTCAGACATGCTGCGCGCCGGCGCCGTCGCGGTGCTGGACGAGGCCGGCGCCACCTATGACATCGTCAGCGTGCCCGGCGCACTGGAAGTGCCCGGCGCGATCGCCATGGCCATGGCCACCGGCCGCTATGATGGCGCCGTCGCACTCGGCTGCGTCATCGAAGGCCAGACCTACCACTTCGAGATCGTGGCGGACGAATCCGCGCGCGGCCTGATGGACCTTGCCGTGCGCGACCAGCGCGCCATCGGCAACGGCATCCTCACCGTCGACAATCAGGCGCAGGCCTTCGACCGCCTCGGCGGCGCGCATGGCCACAAGGGCGCCGAAGCCGCGCGCGCCGCGCTCGCCATGGTCGCGCTCAAGCGCACGCTCAAAGGTCGTTGATGGCTCGCAACGCGCCGGCCAAGGACAAAGGCAAGGCCAACCGGCGTGGAGCCGCTCGGCTCGCCGCGGTGCAGGCGCTTTACCAGATGGATCTCGCGGGCACAGGGCTGAACGAGATCCTGGCCGAGTTCGAAAGCCACTGGATCGGCCGCGAGGTGGAGGGCGCGCAATACCTGCCGGCCGAGGCCGCCTTCTTCCGCGACATCGTTTCCGGCGTGGTGCGCGAGCAGCGCGCGCTCGATCCGCAGATCGACGAGGCGCTCGCCAGCTCCTGGCCGCTCAAGCGCATCGAGGCGATCCTGCGCGCCGCCCTGCGCGCCGGCGCCTACGAGCTGGCGCACCGCAAGGACATTCCGGCGCGCGTCGTCGTGTCGGAATATGCCGACGTTGCCGCCGCCTTTGTCGGGCGCGAGGAGACCGGCATGGTCAATGCCGTGCTCGACCAGTTGGCGCGCCGGTTGCGTCCGGGGGAATACGCGGGATGATGCGCATGAGCTTCCATTCCGGTCATGCCGGGGTTTGACCCGGGCATCCATGATGACCGTCAGCTGGCGGCGGGCGAACGTCACGCCGCTTCGCCGCGGCCCGGCAATGACCTTAAGATGGGATGTCGCCTTCCGGCGCGGCAAGACGGCGCAAGGTCACCAGATGGGTTCCGATAACGACAAGCTCTCCGCCGAAGACAGGTTGATCGCGCGCTATTTCGCGCCGCTGGCGACGCATCCCGGCGCGCTCGGACTGTCCGATGATGCCGCCTTCATCGCCCCGCCGCCGGGCTGCGAGATCGTGCTGAAGACCGACGCCATCATCGGCGGCGTGCACTTCTTCGCCGAGGACGATGCCATGACCGTGGCGCAGAAGGCGCTGCGGGTGAATCTTTCCGACCTCGCCGCCAAGGGCGCGACGCCGCTCGGCTATCTGTTGTCGCTGGCGCTGCCCAGGGAGGTCGGCGAAGCCTGGCTCGCGCGCTTCACGCAGGGCCTGCGCGAGGATGCCGCATGCTACGGCTGTCCGCTGTTCGGCGGCGACACCGACCGCACGCCGGGCCCGATGATGATCTCGGTCGCCATGTTCGGCAGCGTGCCCGCCGGCACGATGGTGCGCCGCGCCGGCGCCAAATCCGGCGATCTCGTTTTCGTCAGCGGCAGCATCGGCGATGCCGCGCTCGGCCTGGCGCTGCGCAAAGGCGCCGCTGCGACGCTGAACGAAGCGCAGCGCGCGCATCTGGCGTCGCGCTATCTGCTGCCGCAGCCGCGCAATGCGCTGGCCGAGGCGGTGCGCACGCATGCCTCCGCGTCGATGGATATTTCCGACGGGCTTGCCGGCGATTTCGCCAAGCTCTGCCGCGTGTCGCAGGTCGCGGCCGAGATCGACGTGGCGAAGGTGCCGCTGTCGGACGCCGCCTGCGTCATGACGGCGGATCCCGCCATGCTCGTCACCGCGCTGTCCGGCGGTGACGATTACGAGATCGTCTGCACCGTGCCGCCCGCCAAGGCGGCAAGCTTCCGCGCCGCCGCCGAAACGGCCGGCGTTCCGGTGACCGAGATCGGCCGCGTGATGGCCGGCGAGGGCGCCCGCTTTCTCAAGCCCGACGGCACGCCGCTGACCTTCGAGCGCGCCTCGTTCAGCCATTTTTAGTCATTCCGGGGCGCGCACTTCGTGCGCGAACCCGGAATCCAGGGCAACACGGCAAGGCTTTGCTGCGTGTCCCCTGGATTCCGGGCCCGCTCGCTCACGCGAGCGTCCCGGAATGACGGGTTATGATACGGCGGCTATACTAGGCCCAACAAAACCGAGGAAACGCTATGCACGACATGACGGCGCGGCAGTCGCACGTCCCCACCGGTCGTACGCCCGGTTTCGCCCGGCTGCACCGGCTTTATCCGACCTCGGCCTATCTGCGCCGGGCGGCGCCGCGCAACGTGCCGCGTTTCGCCTTCGAATATGGCGACACCGGCGCCGGCGACGATGTCGGCGTCGCCCACAACTGGGCCGCGCTCGACGCGGTGAAGGTGGTGCCGCGCTACGGCGTGATGCCGAGCCTGCCGCCGGTCGATGTCGAACTGTTCGGCCAGCGCTACAGCGCGCCGATCGGCATCGCGCCCATGGGCGGCCCGTCGCTGGTGTGGCCGGGCGCCGATCTCATCATGGCCAAGGCGGCGCAGGAGGCGCGCGTGCCCTATACGCTCGGCATCGCCGGCGGCGCCACCATCGAGGACGTCGCCGCCGTCGCCCCCGACGTGTTCTGGCTGCAGCTCTATCGGTTTTCGCGCAACGACCACAAAATCGGCTTCGACCTGATCCGCCGCGCCGCGGCCGCCGGCGTCAAGGTGCTGGTCCTCACCCTCGACGTGCCGGTGCGCACCTCGCGCTCGCGCGAGAGCTATGCGGGGCTTGGCGGCGAATTTCGCCCGTCGCCGCGCATGCTCGCCGAGATGATGGTGCGGCCGAAATGGCTGATGGCGCTCCTGCGCCACGGCTATCCGCGCTTCGCCACCATCCGCCAATATGCCGGTGGCAATCCGTCGACCAACGAAACCATCCGCTTTGCCCGCCACGAGATGGGCGGCGCCTTTTCCTGGGAGGAGATCGCGCGTTATCGCGAGGCCTGGAAGGGCCCGATGATGGTCAAGGGCATCCTGCATCCGGCCGACGCCGAAAAGGCGGTGTCGCTCGGCTTCGAGGGTGTCTGGGTGTCGAACCACGGCGGCCGCCAGATCGAGGCGCTGATGCCGTCGATCGACGTGTTGCCGGCGATCGCGTCGGCGATTGGCGGGCGCGCCACCATCGCGCTCGACAGCGGCATCCGCTCCGGTCAGGACGTCATGCGCGCGCTGGCGCTCGGCGCGAATGCGGCCTTTGCCGGCAAGTCGTTCCTCTGGTCGGTCGCGGCGATCGGCGACGAGGGCCCCGGCTATCTGATCGATCTTTACACCGAGGAACTGCGCGCCTCGCTCGGCCAGATCGGCGCGCTGTCGCCGTCCGCCGCGCGCGAGGCCTTCATCCGCCATCCGGGGGAGGTGAAGTTTCAGCCGTCCGGCGGTTGAGCGCTATTGATCCTCGTTGCCAAGCACCTTTCCCGTGCTTGGCTTGACGAGATGCGTCCGGTTGCACGCGTCGCAGACGATCATCACGTAGTCGTCGTTTTCGCCGTCCTCGTCGTCCGCCCAGGCCTGTGTCAGCAGGCGGGTCTGGGGACAGCGGAACAGGAACGAAGCCATCGCCTCAGGCCGTCTTGCGGCGAGGCAGATTGACGGCGATGCGTCGCCTTGTTCGCCTGGAAATGGCGGCCGTGGATTCGAGCTGGGTGAGGGCGCGCGCCACCAACTCGATGGTGAGGTTGAGATAATCGGCGATGTCCTGCCGCGACATCACCAGGTCGACCTCCTTGCTCTGATGCCGTGCTTTCATGTCGACGAGGAATTGCCCGACGCGTTCGCTCGCCGCGCCGACGCGCAGCACCAGCGCGTGTTCGCGGGCGCGCTGCAGCTCCAGATTGGTGATCTTCAACATGGTGCTCGCGGCGCCGGCGTCGGACGCCGCGCGCGCCCGCAAGGCGCCCTTGCCGATGCGAAGGATCGTGCTTGTCGTCACCGCGGCGGCGGCGACGCTGTGCTTCTTGCCGGCCTCCAGGCCGAAATAGTCGCCGGGGAAATAGAGCGCGACGATGAGACGGCGCCCCCGGCCGTGATGGATCAACGTGCGAACGCAGCCGGACTCAACCTTGTAGATATTCCGGGCCGCCTGTCCCCTGCGAAAAATCACTTCGTCGGGCGACGTCAATTTGCGGGTTCCGAGACGATCGATCGGCGCGCGGTTGAATGATGATACCGGGCGACGCCGCCGGCCTGGCGCTTTTTTGCTTTTTGTCGCGGCCATCGCCGTCGTCCCTGATGTAATTCTCAGAGTTTGACTTGTGTCATGGCACGGCGATCACAACGACTTTAACTGGTCTTAGGAAAGGAAGACGCTCGCCTCAGGCGGCACGTCGAGGAACCGCGGGGAGGGTTACCAGTCAGGCTAGTCGATGCCGAGACGAACTGTCAATCTAGGTGCATACAATGAATTTCAAGCAAGCGACCGACGTATTGTTTGATGGGATCGATCACGCCGATTTGGCCGAGACCTTGAACGTGTCCGTCGCCGCTGTTCGCCAGGCCCGCCTGCGGCCAACTGCGAAAGCCCATCGAAATCCGCCCAAGGGTTGGCAACGCGCGATTGTTCAGCTTGCCCGCGAGCGGGTCGCGCATCTGCGCAAGCTCATCGGCGAAATCAAGACCTCGCCCGGCTCATCCGACTAAGATGCGCCGTCCGCGCCACGCTGCGGCCGGCCGGTCCGCCCGCACTCACGCCGACTCGGCGCGCAGCAGCCTTTCGTTATTTTCGACGAGCCGCGTGATGACCAGTTGCAGCACCGCGAAGCCGAAGTGACGGTCCTGGAAATAGAGCTGCTTGGCCTTGTGCCCGGTCAATTCGAACACGTTGCACTCGGTCTGGCACACGATGGTGGCGGTGCGGCGCTGGTCGGGCGCGAACACGCCGATCTCGCCGACCACCGCCCCCGGCGCCAGCAGCTTGTCGAACTCGACGATCCTTAATTCACCGTCCACCAGATAGAACAATCGGTCCGCCTCGTCGCCCTTGCGGATGAGCGTCTCGCCGGCGGCATATTTGCGCCGCGTCATATAGGGCAGGAGACTTTGGATCGGCAGGTCGACGCGATGCGCCTGTTCCATGTCGCGCACCAGCCGCTGGAATTGGATGAGGCGCAGCGCGTTTACCGGAAACAAGATCGCGTGCAGCACCAGCACCGGGTAGAGATGGTCGACATAACCATAGGCCATGAACAGGACGTTGCTGCCGAGCGCCAGGATGCGCAGCGGAATCATGGTGCTCATGCAGAAGGTCGCGAGCACCGCCGCCGATGCCGCGTACCCGAGAATATCCACCCACGGCATCGTTTCCCCCGACGGGTTATTTGACGTCGCCAGTGGCATGATAACGGAAAACGAGCGAACTCCCAGGCCGTGTCCGCATGCGCGAAGTGGAGTCGACGCCGAGTTCCGCCGAAATTGAGACGATGCGTTCAGGCCGGAAACGGCCCTCCGGGAATTGGTGCGGAATAACGCCTAGACGTGCACATCCGCCGCAAACGGCCGACGCGAGAGCGTCGCGATCAGATGGGCGCGCCGGTCGCGCCACAAACACGGAATGTCCTCGCGCGGCGAGGGGATCGGATGTGACCAAGCGGAGCGGGGGAGGAGGTCGATCTGCGAAGCGGATGCGGTGGGGGTCAATGGACACCGCCGCATGTCATCATGAGCCGACTGAACGGAGCGAGCCGGGATTTGCCCCATCCGGCGCTTCGCGGCGACTTTCCCCTTTCAGGGGGCAGCAGTGCGTGGCGGCAGTAGCGTCATGCTACGCAGGCCGCTAAAAGGGGCGGCTTCATTCTCCCCGGGGGGCGCCGCACCATGTCGGCCATTGCCGAGCCAGTCATCCACGCGAGCGACGACCGCCTGGCGCGCCGCAACGCCATGGTGCTCGCGGTGGCGCAAGCGCTCGCCGGCGGCAACAACATCGTCATCTTCGCCAGCGCGAGCATCGTCGGTTCGGTGCTGGCGCCCACCAAGGGGCTCGCCACGCTGCCGATCACGGCCATGGTGGTCGGCATGTGGCTGGGCACGCTGCCGGTGGGCGCGCTCGCCCGCCGCTTCGGCCGCCGCTTCGCCCTGCTCACCGGAACCGGCTTCGGCATGCTGTCCGGCTTCATCAGTTATTCGGCGGTGATGAGCGGAAATTTCTGGCTGCTGATGGTCGGAACCTTCTGCGGCGGCCTCTATGCGGCGGCGCACCAGTCCTATCGTTTCGCCGCCGCCGATACCGCGAGCGAACATTATCGGCCGAAAGTGGTCTCCTTGGTGCTGGCCGGCGGCGTGTTTTCGGCGGTCCTGGGGCCGCAGCTCGTGATCTTCACCAAGGATCTGCTCTCGCCCTACACCTTCGCGGCGAGCTATCTCGGCCAGAGCGCCTGCGCGCTGCTGGCGGCGCTGGTGGTGATGTTCGTCAAGATCCCGCCGCTCTCCGTCAAGCATCTGCCGCCGGGACGCCCGCTCGCCGAAATCGTGCGCACGCCCAAATTCATCGTGGCGGTGACCTGCGGCATCGTCTCCTACACCACCATGAACCTGGTGATGACGGCGGCGCCGCTGGCCATGGTCGATTGCGGGCATTCGGTCACCCAGGCGACGCTCGGCATCCAGTGGCACGTTCTGGCCATGTTCGGGCCGAGCTTCATCACCGGCTCGCTCATCGCCCGCTTCGGCATCGCCCGCATCACCGGCATCGGCCTGGCGCTCATCTGCGGCACCGCCATCGTCGCCATCACCGGCATCACCGTCGCGCATTTCTGGACCGCGCTCGTCTTCCTCGGCGTCGGCTGGAATCTCTCCTTCATCGGCGCCACCACCATGGTGACGCAATGCCATCGGCCGGAGGAGCGCAACAAGGTGCAGGCCTTCAACGACTTCCTCATCTTCGGCTGCCTCGGCCTGTCCTCCTACGCGTCGGGGCAGTTGCTCGCCGACTTCGGCTGGGCCTCGGTGAACGTGGTGTTGTTCCCCACCGTGCTGATCGCGTTCGTGCTGCTCGCCTGGCTCGCCTTCGGCAAGCGCGAAGCGATGGTGTGAGGCGCGGCGCGGGCTTAATACATACCGCGCGGGGTCCCACGGCCGTTTGTGCCGCTGCAGGCTTGACCTTGGCCCGGCTCTAGGCGGTGCGGCGGGGACCGTGCGTTTGGCGGGCCCCGGCCTCAACCTTATCAAGGCCTTAGCTGAAAATCCTAACGTAGGACTTTTTTCACGTTAAACATCACCCGTTGTCTTCGCCGTCCGACTGATTCCGCGTTGCGCAATGCCCATCTTTTTGGCTATATCCGCGCGCTTTCCGGTCGGGGTGAAGCGCGATTCCAGGCGGCCATCCTCGACGCTCCCTGGCGCCGGGCGGGAGCGTAACTTCCGCCAGCTCCGTGACAAAATACGAGGTTGAAGCCACCATGACGACATTGTGGATCATCGTGGGCTGTGGCGTGCTCGCGATCGTTTATGGCATCTGGGCGACTGTGTCGGTGCTCAGCGCCGATGCCGGCAGCGCCAGGATGCAGGAGATTTCCGCCGCCGTGCGCGAGGGCGCGCAGGCCTATCTCAAGCGCCAATACACCACCATCGGCATCGTCGGCGTGGTGATCTTCGTCATCATCGGCTTCACGCTCGGTTGGCTGGTCGCGATCGGCTTCGCCGTCGGCGCCATCCTGTCGGGGGCGGCCGGCTTTATCGGCATGAACGTGTCGGTGCGCGCCAATGTGCGCACCGCGCAGGCCGCGACCAAGTCGCTGGCCGGCGGGCTGGAGATCGCCTTCAAGGCCGGCGCCATCACCGGCATGCTGGTGGCGGGCCTCGCGCTTCTCGGCGTCACCCTCTATTTTGGCTTCCTGATCGGCACCCGCCACTTTGCGCCCAATGACCGCACGGTCATCGACGCCATTGTCGCGCTCGGCTTCGGCGCCTCGCTGATCTCGATCTTCGCCCGTCTCGGCGGCGGCATCTTCACCAAGGGTGCCGACGTCGGCGGCGACCTGGTCGGCAAGGTCGAAGCCGGCATTCCGGAGGACGATCCGCGCAATCCGGCCACCATTGCCGACAACGTGGGCGATAATGTCGGCGACTGCGCCGGCATGGCCGCCGACCTGTTCGAGACCTATGCGGTGACCACGGTCGCCACCATGGTGCTGGCCTCGATCTTCTTCGCCAAGACACCGATCCTGCTGCAGATGATGACCTTGCCGCTCGCCATCGGCGGCGTCTGCATCATCACCTCGATCATCGGCACCTTCTTCGTGCGGCTGGGCGCCTCGCAGTCGATTATGGGCGCGCTCTACAAGGGCCTGATCGTGACCGGTGTGCTGTCGCTGATCGGCATCGGCCTGGTGATGAATTGGCTGCTGCCGCACGGCTTCGGCGCCCTCGACGGCCAGACCTTCACCGGCATGACGCTGTTCTTCTGCGGCATCGTCGGCCTCGCCGTCACCGGCCTGATCATCTGGATCACCGAATACTACACCGGCACCGATTTTCGTCCGGTGAAGTCGATCGCCGCGGCCTCCGTCACCGGCCACGGCACCAACGTGATCCAGGGCCTCGCCATCTCGATGGAGTCGACCGCGCTGCCCGCGATCGTCATCATCGCAGGCATCCTGATCGCCTTTAACCTGGCGGGCCTGTTCGGCATCGCCATCGCGGTGACCACGATGCTGGCGCTCGCCGGCATGATCGTGGCGCTCGATGCCTTCGGCCCGGTCACCGACAATGCCGGCGGCATTGCCGAAATGGCCGGCCTGCCGGCGGAGGTGCGCAAGTCGACCGATGCGCTCGACGCCGTCGGCAACACCACCAAGGCGATCACCAAGGGCTATGCCATCGGTTCGGCGGGCCTCGGCGCGCTGGTGCTGTTTGCCGCCTATAACCAGGACCTGACCTTCTTCACAAGTCAGGCCGCGACGCATCCCTACTTCCAGGGCATCCACCTCGACTTCGCCCTGACCAACCCCTACGTGGTCGTCGGCCTGCTGTTCGGCGGCCTGCTGCCCTATCTGTTCGGCTCCATGGGCATGACCGCGGTCGGCCGCGCCGCCGGCGCGATCGTCGAGGAGGTGCGCCGCCAGTTCCGCGAGGACCCGGGTATCATGAAGGGCACCTCGAAGCCGAACTACGGCCGCGCCGTGGACATGCTCACCAAGGCGGCGATCAAGGAGATGATCATCCCCTCGCTGCTGCCGGTGCTGTCGCCGATCTTCGTCTATTTCGTGATCTATTTGATCGCGGGTGGCGGACCGGCCGGCAAGTCGGCCGGCTTCTCGGCGCTCGGCGCCATGTTGCTCGGCGTCATCGTCACCGGCCTCTTCGTCGCCATCTCCATGACCTCCGGCGGCGGCGCCTGGGACAACGCCAAGAAGTACATCGAGGACGGCCACTACGGCGGCAAGGGCTCCGAGGCGCACAAGGCCGCGGTGACCGGCGACACCGTCGGCGATCCCTACAAGGACACGGCGGGCCCCGCCGTGAACCCGATGATCAAGATCACCAACATCGTGGCGCTCTTGCTCCTGGCGGTGCTGGCGCACTGATCGCGGCTTGATCAATACAAAAAATCAAAGGGCCCGCCTGGTGCGGGCCCTTTTGCATTCGGTCAAACTCGCTACAGGCTCGAGAACGGATTGAACACCGTGAGCATGCCGCCGATCAGGTTGCGCTCCTGGCCGCCGGTCGGCGTGGTCCTGGAAATGAAATCGAACACCTTGCCGTCCTTGAGCCCGTAATTGGCGAGCCGGGTCACCTTGCGGTCCTTGTCGAAATAGACCGCGATCACCCGCTGGTCGACCACCTTCTGCGGCATGAAGGCGGCGCCCTTCTCGGCCTTCTGCGAAATGTAATAAAAGGCCTCGCCGCTGATGGTGGCGACCGTCGATGGCGTGCCCATGACGATCAGCACCTGCTCCTGGCTGGCGCCGATCGGGATCTGCTCGAGGGCGCCCTCCTGCAGCACGTAGCCGCGCTGGAAGGTCTCGGTGAAGCGCCCGCAGCCGGCCAGCGCCAAAGCCGCGCCGAGCGCCAGGGCGGCGATCGCCAGGCGGCGAGGGGCGGAACGACGATGCGGGGCGGTATAGAAAGGCGAACGCGACATGGCCATTTTGATCTTGCATCGGTGGGGCGCTTGCCGTACCGGGCGGCAGAGCCGCACCGGCCGCTGATCCAACACGATGATCTTCCCCCTGTTTCGCCGCGGCGCGCGGCCCGACACCATTTCCACCCTGTATGGCACGATCGTGGCGCAGGCGCGATTACCGTGCTTTTACCAAGAATTCGCTGTTGCCGACACGGTAAACGGCCGTTTCGACCTGGTCCTGCTGCATCTGGCCATGGTTTTGGAGCGCTTTGCCGCCGATCCCGCCTTGCGTGACCTCGGGCAAGGGCTGTTCGACCGTTTTTGGCAGGACATGGATCACAATCTGCGCGAAATGGGGGTCGGCGATCTCGCCGTTCCCAAGCGCATGCGCACGCTGGGCGAAGCCTACTACGGCCGCGTTCAGGCCTATCGGCAAGCGCTGGCGGCGGCCGAGGACAGCGCGCTGGCCGAAGCGCTCGCCCGCAATGTGTATGCCGGCGCCGCAGCCGACCCGGATGCACCGCGCCGGCTTGCCGCCTATATGCGGCTCGCGGTTACCGCGCTCGCCAGCCAGACGCCGGCCGATCTGGCGCTGGGCCAGTTGCGCTTTCCGGCGGCGGCGGTCGCGATTGTTGATAAATAGCACGAGAAGTGTAAGATAAGAGTCTGATATGATGGATAAAGCGCCGACTCTTTGGAGCGTGCCGGTGGGCCTGGAGGAAATCCCGGAGACCGGCCTGCACCGTGACATCGAGGCGCCGGCCGAGGCGCGCGCCGCTATCGCAAAGCTCGCCGGTCTGCGCGAACTGCCGCAGCTAACGGCCGCCTTCGATCTGGTGCGCCGCGGCGCCGGCGTGCTGGTGAGCGGCCATGTGCAGGCGCGCGTCGGCCAGACCTGCGTGGTCACGCTCGAGCCGATCGAGAGCGCGCTCGACGAGCCAATTGAGGTCGAATTCGCGCCCGGATCGGCGGCCGCCCAGAAGCCGGCCGCGAAGTCGCTGGATGCCGCCGACGAGCCACCGGAAACGCTCGTCGACGGCAGGCTCGATCTCGGCGCGCTCGCCACCGAGTTTCTCATGCTTGGGATCGATCCCTATCCGCGCAAGCCGGGCGCCGAGTTTGCACCGCCGAAGACGGCGGAGGCGGGGGAGCATCCGTTTGCCGCCCTGGCGGCGCTGAAAAAGCGCTCCGGCTCCGGGCCGTCCTGAGGCCCTCGGCAACGGTGGAACTCCAGCCACAACCGGCTTGTCTGGCGCGTCGCAATGGCTATGGTCGCCCGGTGATTTGCCGCATAGAGACCACAGTAACGGCGACCGAGCCAACGCCGCCCAAGTCGATCCATGCCCGATAGTGTCCGCATCGCTCTCGACGCGATGGGCGGCGACCATGGTCCTTCGGTCGTGCTGCCGGGCGCCGATATTTCGCTCAGCCGTCACCCCGACCTCGAATTCCTGTTGTTCGGTGACGAGGAGGCGATGGCACCGCTGCTCGCCAAGCTGCCGCGGCTGAAGGCGCGCTCGCAGGTCATACACACCGACGTCGCCATCCGCATGGACGACAAGCCGAGCCAGGCGCTGCGCCGCGGCCGCTGGAAATCCTCGATGTGGCTCACCCTCGACGCGGTCAAGCGCGAGGCTGCGGACGCCGCGGTGTCGGCCGGCAATACCGGCGCGCTGATGGCCATGGCCCGCTTCTGCCTGCACATGCTGGAAGGCATCGAGCGGCCGGCGATTGCCGCCATCTGGCCGACCCTGCGCGCGGAATTGGTGGTGCTCGATGTCGGCGCCTCGATCGGCGCCGACGAGGAGCATCTGATCAACCTGGCCGCCATGGGCAGCGCCATGGCCCGCGTGCTGTTCGACATCGAGCGGCCGAGCGTCGGCCTGCTCAATGTCGGGGTGGAGGAGATCAAAGGCCTGGAGGCCGTGCGCGAGGCCGGCCGCATCCTGCGCGAGGGCCATTTCCCGCATTTCGACTATCATGGCTTCGTCGAGGGCGACGATATCGGCAAGGGCACTGTCGATGTGGTGGTGACCGAGGGTTTCGCCGGCAATATCGCGCTGAAGACCGCCGAAGGCACCGCCCGCCAGTTCGTGCAATATCTGCGCGCCGCCATGAATCGCACCTGGATGGCGCGGCTCGGCTACCTTCTGGCGCGCCAGGCCTTCGGTACGCTGCGCGAGAAGATGGACCCGCGCAAAGCGAACGGCGGCGTCTTCCTCGGATTGAATGGCATCGTGATCAAGAGCCATGGTGGCGCCGACGCCGAAGGCTTCGCCAACGCCATCGATATCGGCTACGACATGGTGCGCTACGGATTGCTCGCCAAGATCGGGGAATCGGTGGAGCGCGATCTCAAGGCCAACGCGACGGCGCGCGTGGCGAGCGGAGCAGGTTCGTGACGGTTTTGCGTTCGGTCGTGCTCGGCTGCGGTGCCTATCTCCCCAGCCGCATTCTTACCAACGATGAGTTGGCCCGCGCGGTTGATACAACCGACGAGTGGATCGTGCAGCGCACCGGCATCCGCGAGCGCCACATCGCGGCGCCCGGCGAGATGACCTCGGATCTGGCGCTGCACGCCGCACGCGCCGCGCTCGCCAATGCGCATGTCGAGGCCAGCGCCATCGACCTGATCGTGCTCGCCACCTCCACGCCCGACCAGACCTTTCCGGCCACCGCCGTCTCGGTGCAGGCCGGCCTCGGCATCACGCAAGGGGCGGCCTTCGACTTGCAGGCGGTCTGTTCGGGCTTTGTCTTCGCGCTCTCCGTCGCCGACGGTCTGCTCAAGACCGGCGCGCACAAGCGCGCTTTGGTGATCGGGGCGGAGACCTTTTCCCGCATCCTCGACTGGAGCGACCGGACCACCTGCGTGCTGTTCGGCGACGGCGCCGGCGCTATTGTCCTGGAAGCGCAAGAGCAGCCGGGCGCCGCCTCAGACCGTGGCATCCTGACCAGCCATTTGCGCTCGGACGGCCGCCACAAGGGCAAGCTCTATGTCGACGGCGGGCCGTCGTCGACCCAGACCGTCGGCCATCTGCGCATGGAAGGCCGCGAGGTTTTCAAGCACGCGGTCGCCATGATCACCGACGTGATCAAGGACGCCTTTGCCGCGACCGGCACATCGGCCGAGGATATCGACTGGTTCGTGCCGCACCAGGCAAACAAGCGCATTATCGACGGCTCGGCGCACAAGCTCGGCATTTCCCCAGACAAGGTGGTTACCACCGTCGACCGGCATGGCAACACCTCGGCCGCTTCGATACCACTGGCCTTGGCCGATGCGCAGGCCGACCGCCGTATCCGCCGCGGACATCTCATACTACTGGAAGCGATGGGCGGCGGCTTCACCTGGGGCTCGGCACTGCTGCGGTGGTGAGCCGGCGCATAGCGCGAGAGCTGCAAATTTGTACCCTGGCGCCGTTGCCACACGAGCCGACAAATCTCATTCACAAATTGCATCTTCCCGTTGACCGGCTAAAATCCTGCCTATATCGTTGAAAATTCAGCGGGATATCTTCGCCGGGGGCAGGGCAGGCGATGACCGGAAAAACAGTGACGCGGGCCGACCTGTGCGAGGCGGTCTATCAAAAGGTGGGCCTCTCACGCACGGAGTTTGCCGCGCTCGTGGAGTTGGTGCTCAAGGAGATCACCGACTGTCTCGAGCGCGGCGAAACCGTGAAGCTGTCGTCGTTCGGCTCTTTCGTGGTGCGCAAGAAGGGCCAGCGCATCGGACGCAATCCGAAGACCGGCAAGGAAGTCCCCATTTCGCCGCGGCGGGTGATGGTGTTCAAGCCGTCGGCGATCCTCAAGCAGCGCATCAACGGCGGCAGCGAAAGCCATACTCCGGCCTGACGGTTCTGTTCGGCTGATGGCTGCCTGATTCCCCAGTAACGCGTTCAAAACCCCGCAAGGAGTCGCTTTGGACAGCAAGGCGCCGGACGCATTCCGTACCATTTCCGAGGTGGCGGAGGAACTCGACCTGCCGCAGCATGTGCTGCGTTTCTGGGAGACGCGCTTTCGCGACATCAAGCCGATGAAGCGCGGCGGCGGGCGCCGCTTCTACCGGCCGGACGACATCGCGCTGTTGCGCGGCATCCGCCATCTGCTCTACGGCGAGGGCTATACCATCCGCGGCGTGCAGCGCATCCTGCGTGAACAGGGCATGAGCTTTGTGCAGGCGGTGTGGCAGGACGGCGCCGCGCAGCCGCCGCATGGCGCGGCCGAGGATGATGAGCTTGAGCACGCGCCCGCCGCCGAGATGCTGGCGCCGGAAGGCGGATTGCGCGGGCGGCTTGCCAGCCTGGTCGGCCGCAATCTCGGCGACCGCCAGGACGATGCCGCCGAGCGTCCCGACCCGCCGCTGCGGAGCGCGCCGATGCCGCGCATCGAGCCGGACGACCGCGCCTTGCATGAGGCAAGCGCCGCGCCGCCACATGTAATTGAGCCGGAGCCGGTGCCTGAGCCGGCGCCGCGGCCCGCACCACCGTCGCCGGTGGGGTTGGCGCGCGAGGATTTGCGCAAGCTGCACGCCGCGTTGCATGAGCTCGCCGAGTGCCGCAAGCTGATCAAGGCTGCGGTGGCCCCTGCCGAATAGTCGCGCGGATGTGGAACTTTGGCGATGGTGGCGCGCGCAGATTTCCGTTTTGGTGTATGTTATTTGGCGAGCGCGTGAACCTCGCAGGCCGGACGATGCACCTAGGGCGGTGAAAGCCTCGTCTTAGCGCGAGGGCAGGGGGAGCCGTATGCGTCGCACCGCGTGGGTGGCGATCTTGGTGAGCGCCTTGGCGGTCGGGCCGCTGACAGCGGGTCGCGCGCAGGTGCGGGTGGCGCCGGTGCCGCCGCCGGTACAGATCCCGACGCCAACACCCACACCGACGCCAACGCCAACGCCCACACCCACGCCGACACCGCAGCCGACCCCGACACCGGCACCGACCAACGAAACGTCGCAATCCGTGCCGCCGGCGCGCCATGGCATCACCCCGCTCGGCTGGTACGTCATGGGCTCGATCGCCTGCGCCGCCATCGCGCCGATGATCGGCACCGTGGTGCTCGGCCGCGAGATGACGCTGAGCGAGGTGTGGCACTCGACGCTGGGCTGCGCACTCGGGCCCGTCGGCTGGCTGTTGGCCGACGCGCTGGTGCCGCCGACCAGCGCCGCGCCGCCGCCGAAACCGCCGCGGCAGCCGCCGCCGCGCCGCACGGCGCGCGGGCGCCACATCAGCATCCCCGGACGCGGCGCCGCCGGCTTCGTGCCCGACGAGGTGCTGCTGGAGATCGCCGGCGGCGCCACGCAACGCCAGCTCGCCCTGATGGCGCGCCGGCTGCATCTGACCCATATCGAGACGCAGCGCTTCGGCCTGATCGACCGCACGCTGCAACGCTGGCGCATCACCGATCATGCGTCGGTCGCCGCCACCCTGCGCCGGCTCGCGCGCTACCGCATCGTCGTCGCCGCGCAACCGAACTATCTCTACGGCCTCATGCAGCAGCCGACGCGCGCGACGAACGATGTCGGTGCCGCGCAATATGTCGTCGCCATGCTGCATCTCATTGACGCGCACAAGCTCAGCAGCGGCGCCGAGGTGCGCGTGGCAGTGATCGATTCCAAGATCGATGATCGCCATCCCGATCTCGTCGGCACCATCGCCGCGCAGGACGACGTCATCGGCGCCGCCGGTCCGGCGCATTCGCACGGCACGGCCATGGCCGGCGCCATCGCCGCGCACAGCAAGCTCATCGGCGTCGCGCCCAAGGTACGCATCCTGGCGGTGCGCGCATTTTCCGGCGGCGCCCAGACCGCCCAGGGCACCACCTTCGCCATCCTCAAGGGCCTCGACTGGGCGGCGCGCGAGCGTGCCCGCATCGTCAACATGAGTTTCGCCGGTCCTGCCGACCGGTTGATGGGCGAAATGCTGGCAAGCGCGCATCGGCATGGCATGGTGCTGATCGCCGCGGTCGGCAATGCCGGCCCGCGCTCGCCGCCGCTTTATCCGGCCGCCTACCGGGAGGTAATCGGCGTCACCGCGGTCGACGCCGAGAACAAGCTGCTGCCGCAGGCCAATCGCGGGCGGCAGGTGGCGGTGGCCGCGCCCGGCGTCGACGTGCTTGCCGACGCGCCGGACGGCAAATTCCAGCTCACCTCCGGCACCTCGGTGGCCGCCGCGCTGACCAGCGGCGTCGCCGCGCTGATGCTGGCGCGCGATCCGGCGCTCACCCCCGATGCGCTGCGCCGCCGGCTGATCGCCAGCGCCCGGCCGATCGCCGGCAAGCGGCATGACGTCGGTGCCGGCGTGATCGACGCGCTGGCGGCGGTGCGGGCAGTGGGCAAAATCCGCGGGGAATAGTTGTGCCCCTTCGGGACAAAGTCGGCGGCTGAAGAAAGCTAGCTGATGCCCAGTTCGGTCAGCGCCTCGGAGGCGATGAAAACCGGCTCGGTGGCGCCTTCCTTGATCTTTCGCCTGATGGAATCGTGCAGGGCGCGCGCGATATTCGGCTGCATCTGCTTCTGCTCCTCGGACACATATTTCCAAGCGAGCCGATAGGCCAAATTGAATGTCTCGATTTGTTGTGCCAGTCCGGCCATGGCCCCCTCCCATGCGAACGGCGAAATAACGGCAGAGCGCGAAGAAGGTTCCGCCCGTCAGCGGATCGTGGCGCGATCGAGAGCCGGGCTGCGTAAATGGTGATCGCTCACGCGCTGGAAGCCATGGCCGAGCGCGAACAGGGTTGGTTCGGCGAATGGCGGCCCGGCGAGCTGGATGCCGACGGGCAGGCCCTGCGGTGAAAATCCCGCCGGCAAGGCCAGCGCCGGCAGGCCGAGGTAATTAAACACCCGCATGAAGCGGCCGGGATCGGCGGAGGTGGCCAGCGTATGCGCACCGGCGTCGTAACGGGGCTTGGCCGCGCCGGGGAGGATCTCGTCGAGGCGCGGCGCGATATCAGTCGCCGCCGGCAGCAGCAGGGCGTCCGCGCCGGCGAAAACGGTCTGGACGAAATCGCGGGTCAGGCGTGCGCGCAGGCGTAAGGCATCGATATAGTCGGCGGCGGGATAAACGAAGCCCGCCGCCATGCGCGCGCGCACCTCCGGTGAATAGGCGTCCGGATCGGCGGCGAGGCGCGCTTGATGTGTCGCCGCCACCTCGGAGGCAAAGACGATGGCCGTGATGGCATTGAGCGCGTCCCAATCCGGCAGATCGATCGCGTCGATCGCCACCCCTTCGCGGCGGAACACCTGCATCGCGGCGTCGAAGGCACCGCGCACCGCCGGCGCCAGCGTCTCCAACTGTGGGTCCTTGGGCACGGCGATGCGCCGGCCGCGCAGCGGGCGCGTCCACGCGGTGGGTGACATTGCGAACGCGCGCTTGCTGGTCGTCGTGTCGGCGGGATCGCTGCCGGCGACGGCGTCAAACAGCGTTGCGCAATCGCGCACGGTGCGGGCCATGGGGCCGGCCGCGTCGAGCGAGGGGCTCGACGGCATCATGCCGTGACGGCTGACGCGGCCGCGTGTCGGCAACAGCCCGACCACGCCGCACAAGGCGGCAGGATGGCGAATGGAGCCGCCGCTATCCGAACCCATGGAGCCATAGATGAGCCGCGCGGCGAGCGCCGCTGCCGAACCGCCGGATGACCCGCCGGCCGTGCGCGCCGAGTCCCACGGGTGGCGCGCCGGGCCGATGAGCGCGTTGAGCCCGTGCGGATGAAAGGCATATTCCGACATGTTGAGACCGCCGAGGTCGACCGCCCCGGCGGCATCGAGGCGGGCGAGGCAGGTCGCGGTCCGCGTGGCGCGCCGGCTCGCCCAAGCTGCCGCTCCGCAACTGACGATCTCGCCGGCGCGATCAAACAGATCCTTGCGCGCCAGCGGAATGCCATGCAGGGGCCCGAGCGCGGCGCCGGCCTTGCGCGCGGCGTCGAGGCGTTCGGCGCGCGCGAGCGCCGCCTCGCGCTCGACGTGAAGGAATGCGCGCAGGTCCCCGTCCAGCGAGTCGATGCGATGCAGCGCTGCCTCGGTCAGGGCGCACGCCGACACCGCGCCGTCGCGCAACGCGGCGGCCAGGCTCTCGATATCGGAGTGCAGCAGCTCATTCATCGCGCGCCAGAGTGTCCAAGACGGACGCGTGATCGGCCGTGTCGTGCGCGGCGGCGGTGCGGTCGAGCAATTTGCGTGCCGTCGCCACCTGTTGCCGGCAGAGAGCTTCGATGCGGGCCGCAGTCACGTCATCGACGAGGCCACGAGGTTCGGCGCGGCGCGCGTCGGACAAATTGTCTGGCATGATCTCTACACGCGCATGTCGGTGGGGGATGATGGTCAACGGATAAGGTATCTCATGCGTTTTGCCGGCGAAACGGCAAAGCGCGCCCAGCGCGCCGCGGATTTGACTTTTCCGTCTTGCTGCCGCGATGGTGTCGACGCCACGCCGCCAATATGCGCAAGGGGAGAATGGAAAGATGTATGCGGGGACGATCCGCGATTGGCCGAAGCGCGTCTGTTTCGGACCCGGCAGCATCAAACAACTGCCGCACCTGCTCGCGGAGATCGGCGCTCGGCGTGCCGCCGTGGTCTGCGGAAAAAGCGTGGCGGCCGGTCCGATCCTCGGGAGCGTCAAGGCGGCGCTCGGCGCGCAATGCGTCGGCGTATTCGATTCGGTTCCCGCGCATACGCCTTATTCCTCCGTGCAGCAGGCGGCGGCGAAGCTGCAAGAGCTCGGCGCCGACTGCGTGGTCTCGGTCGGCGGCGGCAGCGCCATCGACGCCGGCAAGGGCGTGGTGCTGATGGCGGCGACCGGCGGCGAATTCGCGCCCTATGCGATCGACTACGGCGGCAAGGGATCGATGCAGCGCGCGCCGATCCCACCGTCGCCGCTCAAGCACATCGCCGTGCCGACCACGGCCGGCTCGGCCAGCGACGTGATGCCGACGGCCGCCGTTCGCGATCCCGGCGCCGGGCGCAAGATGCTGTTCTGGGACGAGCGCATCGTGCCGGAGGCCACCGTGCTCGATCCGGAGCTCGCCGTGCATGCGGGACCGCAATTGACCGCCGCCACCGGCATGACGGCGGTGGCACGCGCGATCGAATGCCTTTACTCCGTGCACCGCCATCCGATCTCCACTGGCCTGGCGCTGCATGCCGCGCGGCTCTTGCGCACCGCGCTGCCGCGCAGCGTCGAGGCGCCGACGGATCTTTCGGCGCGCGCCGATTGCCTGATGGCGTGTCTGATGTCCGGCACCGCGGCAATCAATGCCATGGTGTCGGTCGTGCATGCCATCGGCCATGTCGTCGGCGGCAAATACGGACTGCAGCATGGCATCTCGCACGGCATCCTGCTGGCCCCGGCGCTGCGGTTGATGCTGCCGGCGATCGGCGGTGAGGCGCGCTATGTGTTGGAAGCGCTCGACATTCCGCCGGATGGAACGGCGCAAGAGGCGGGCGAAGCCATGCAGGCGCTGCTGCGGCGGCTACCGCTGCCGCAGCGTCTCGGCGAAGTCGGCGTCAAGGAGGAAGACCTGCCGGGCATCGCTGAAGCCACCATGGGCGACTACATGATGGCGAATGTGCCGGCGCCGATGAACGCGCGTGATATCGAAGCGATGCTTCGCTCCGTTCTTTGATCGGCCTTTCCTGAGGAACTGTCCGCAGATGCCGCCGGATAAAACCGATATGACCGCCGTCGAGACGCTCGGCCAGTGGTGCGCCGATTTGTCATGGAATGCGGTGCCCGCGGCGCAGCGAGCGCTGGTGCCGTTGCGTGTGCTCGACAGTTTGGGCCTGATCCTGGCCGGCGCCGATAACCCGGCTACGCAAGCCGCGGCCGATTACGCCAACGCGCAGGGCGGCATCGCCGCCGCGACGTCGTTCGTCGGCGCCGGCCGCCTTCCGGCGGCGATGACTGCGCTGGTGCATGGCGTCGCCGCGCATTGCCGCGATTTCGACGACACGTTCCCGGATTCCGTCGTGCATCCGGGCAGCATGGTGGTCAGCGCGGCGCTGGCGATGGGCGAGGCGGCGGGGAGCGCTGCGGAGGATATCGGCTGCGCCATCCTTGTCGGTTACGAGGTCGCCGCGCGTTTGGGTGCCGTCGCCGGACGCCGCTTCCATGCCCGCGGTCTGCATGCCACGGCGGTGGTCGGCCCGATTGCTGCGGCTGCCGCGGCCGCCCGCGCCGCGCGGCTCAGCGGGACGCAGACGGCCTGGGCGCTGGGGCTCGCCGCCAGCATGAGCGGCGGATTGATGGCGTTTCAGGCCGATGGCGCCTGGTCGAAATGGCTGCATGTCGGCTGGGCGGCGCATGGCGGCATAACCGCGGCCGAGCTGGCGGCGCGCAATTTCCGCGGCCCGCGCACCGCGCTCGACGGCCCTGGTAATTTGTATGCGGCCCTGCTGGCGGGGGAGGCGTGCGACTTTTCGCTGCTGACGCGCGATCTGGGCACGATCTGGCTCGGCGGCGGCGCAAGGTTCAAGATTTACCCCTGCGCGCATGTGATCCAGCCCTATATCGACGCGGCGCTGAAACTGCGGCGCGCGCATGGCCTGCGCCCCGATGACATCGCCGAAGTGCGCTGTCCCATCGCGCCATGGGCGATTCCGATCGTCTGCACGCCGCGCGCGCCGAAAGTGGCGCCGGAGACCGAACTCGATGCCATCGCGAGCCTGCCCTACATGGTGGCGGCCGGACTGATCGACGGCGAGGTGACGCTCGCCGCTCTGGGTGACGCCTGCCGGCGACGCGGCGATATCCGCGCGCTGGCCGCGCGGGTGGTGCATGTCGAAGATGCCAGTCTCGGACAGGGTTTCGATGCGCGCATTGAAATTCGATGCGTCGACGGCCGGGTGGAAAGTACCAGCGCCGATGCTGTCGTGCCGGAGCCGCAGCGCCTGTTCGGCAAATTCGTCGCCAATGCCGAAGCACGCTTGGGCAAAGCGCGTGCGCAAGAGGCCGCCGCGCGGCTCGCCGCCCTGCCGGCGCCCGATTCCTCGATCATCATCGCAATGATCGGCGGCGATGTTCGCAATTGAACGTTGTCCAGACAACCCGTGACGCGCGAGTGGTCCATTCGTTCAATCGCTGATCAGGAATGGCGGTTCGCGCCTTGACCGGCGTTTTCCGCGGCGCCTATAATATTTCAAGCTTAAAGGGAGATATTCCGCTCTCGAACGAACGCCGATAACAAGATGTGAAAAGACGGGGACAATCATGAAACTATCCATGCGCAGTGGCATCGGTGTGGCGGCGGCAATCGCATTGTTTGCGGCGACCGCCATGACGGCGACGGCAGCGGAGGTGACGGTCCGGGCCGTCGGCTTCATTCCGAAGAACCATCCGGTGATGGCCCAGGCCAATGCCTGGGTGAACCTCATCAACGAGAAGCTCAAGGGCAAATTCCATATCAATTACGTCGGCGGCCCCGAGGTGATCGGCCGCTACCAGCAGGGCAACGCGATCCGCAACGGCGTCATTGACATGCTGTTCGCGACGCAGGCCGATTTCCAGGATCAGGTCCCGGAAGGCGCCGCCTTCCCACTCTCCAAGATCAGCCCGACCGCGGAGCGCAAGTCCGGCTTCTCCGACCTGATGGTGAAGGCCGACGAGCGCATGAACATGCGCTATATCGGGCGCGTGGAAATCGGCGGCTTTTATCTCTGGCTCAAGAAGAAGCCGGAGAATCTCGCCGCCCTCAAGGGCCTGAAGATGCGCACCGGCTCGCTTTACGACAAATTTATGCGCAAGCTCGGCATGGTGCCGGTGACCATCAATGCGCCGGAGACCTACACTGCGCTGGCGCAGGGCACGGTCGATGGGCTCGGCTGGCCGGTGTTCGGCGTCAAGCGGCTTGGCTGGGCGAAGCAGGTCAAATACGTCATCGACCTGCCGTTCTACGAGGCCAGCAACGTCGTCGCGCTGATGAATCTCGACAAGTGGAAGTCGCTGCCGCCCGACGTGCAGAAGACCATCATCGACGTCACGACCGAATACGAGCCGAAGATGGTCGCATACTTCGACGAGCAGGAGCAGAAGGCGTGGGACGGCCTCAAGGGGCTGGTCACGCGCGTGAAGTTCTCGCCGAAGGAGAACAAGGAATATCTCGACGACGCCTATGAGGTCGAGTGGGCAGCGATCGCCAAGCGTGTCTCGCCGGAAACGCTGGCGAAGCTGCGTAAGACGTCGGGTAACTAGGCGCAAGGAGCGGTCGCGCGAATTTTCGCGCGGCCGCTTTGCATTGGGAGACAACTTTGGCGAGACTTTCGCGAATCCTGGCGGCGTGCGAAACAGCATGCGCGTACGCCGCGACCGCGATTCTCGCCGCCATGATGATCGTCGTCTGCATCGCGGTCTTGCTGCGCGACGGCTTCAATAGCCCGATCACCTGGGGCGTCGAGATCAGCGAATACGCATTGCTCTGGATCACCTTTCTCGGCTCCGCCTGGGTGCTGCGCACGGGAGGCCATGTGCGGGTCGACCTGGTGCTGCAGTTCCTGGGGCCGGCCGGGTTGCGCATCTGCGGCATGATCTCCTCGGCGCTCGGCGCGCTGGGCACCGCCGTCATCTTCGTCTTCGGCATCATCGCGACCTGGAACGCCTATATCCAGGGCGCCTACAAGCCGACCGTAGTCAACGTTCCCACCTGGATGGTCGTCATCGTCATCCCCGTCGGCGCCTTGCTCTTGTCGATCCGTTTCATGCGGATGTTCATCGAGCATCAGTCGCGGACGGAATTCGACGACGAATCCCCGTACTGACGCACCGTCATGGAGTGGTACTGGATCCTGGCTATCATCTTCGGCGCCTTCGTGGCGCTGATGGCTGTCGGCATCCCTATCGCCTTCGCCTTCCTCATCATCAACATCGTGAGCTGCTACGTCTTCTGGAACGGCCCGGCAGGCATCACGCAGCTCGTTCTGTCGATTTCCGGTTCGGTCACGCATTTCACCATTGTTTCGGTGCCTTTGTTCGTTCTGATGGGCGAGGTGATGTTCCGCTCCGGCATCGCCACCAAGATGATGGACGTGCTCGATTCGCTGTTCGGCAGATTGCCAGGGCGGTTGGCGCTGATGTCGGTTGCCGGCGGCACCGTGTTCGCCGGCCTGACCGGATCTGGCTCGGCGGCCACCGCGATGCTCGGCAAGCTGCTCGTCCCCGACATGGATCGGCGCGGCTACGACCACTCCATGTCGCTCGGGCCGATCATGGCCTCGGGCGGGCTGGCGATCATGATTCCGCCGTCGGCGCTCGGCGTGCTGCTGGCGGCGCTGGCGCAGTTTCCGGTAGGCGACTTCCTCGTCGCCATCATCGTGCCGGGGCTGCTGATGTCGGTCGCCTATACGGCCTATATCGTGCTGCGCTGCTATTTCAATCCGGATCTCGCGCCGTCCTACGCCGTCACCACGACGCAGTCTCTCGGCGTCAAGGTGAAGAATGCGGTGATCTACATCTTCCCCCTGTTCTTCATTATGTTTGTGGTGGTCGGCTTGATTTTCCTCGGCATCGCCACGCCGACGGAGGCGGCCGCCCTCGGTGCGCTGTCGACCTATCTGCTCGCCGCCATGTATGGCGGGCTCAGTTGGAAGATGATCCGGGAGTCGCTTCTCTCCTCGATGCGCATCACCGTGATGCTGCTGATGATCATCACCGGCTCGACGGCGTTCTCGCAGATCCTGGCCTTTACCGGCGCCACCTCCGGCCTCGCCAATCTCGCCACCTCGGCGCCTGTCGAGCCGATGGTCGTCGTCATCATCATGCAGATCGTGCTGATCTTTCTCGGCATGTTCATGGAGCCGCTGTCGATCATGATGCTGACGGTGCCGATCTATTTCCCGGTGATCCAGGCCTTCAACTATGATCCGGTCTGGTTCGGCGCCATCATGCTGCTCAATATGGAGATGGCGACGATTTCGCCCCCCTTCGGCTTCAACCTGTTCATCATGCGCGGGGTGGCGCCGCGCGGCGTCACCATGGGGCATATCTACGCGGCGAGCATTCCGTTTCTGGCGCTCGATCTGCTGGTCATGGCCTTACTGCTGGCTTATCCAAACCTGGTCTTGTGGCTGCCGACCTTCATCGCGCACTAGTTGATCGCCTTCAGCGGACCTTGAGCACGACCCTGCCGCGCGTGTGCGCGGTCAATTCGACCCGCCGATGCGCGTCGGCGCATTGCGCCAGCGGGAAGACGCCGCCGACCTGCGGCTTCAGCACACCCTTGGCGGCGAGCGCCATCACCGTCTCGAGCGTGTCGATGCGGTCGTGAATGACGGCGCGCTTGAGCGCGACACCGTGTTGCGCCGAGAGGTCCTCGATCGGATCGGCGATGAGATAGACGAGGGTGCCGCCGGGCTTGAGCACGCCATAGGATTTGCGGTGCACCTCGCCGCCGACCAGGTCGAAGACCACGTCGAAGCGGCGGGGCCCGGTGGCGAAATCGGTCTTGTCATAGGCGATGACCTCGTCGGCGCCGAGCGCTGTGACGTAGTCGGCATTGCTGCTGCGCGTGGTTGTCGCAACCCGCGCGCCGAGATGCTTGGCGACCTGGATGGCGAGTGCGCCGATCGCGCCGCCACCGCCGTGAATGAGCACGTTCATGCCGGGCTTCACCGCGCCGGTCTCGGCAATGCCGATCCAGGCGCAGACGGCGGTATGCGTCAGCGCCGCGCCCTCAACGAAGGAGATGTTGTCGGGCAAGGCTGCGATCTGCGGCGCGCGGCGGGCGATCAGTTCAGCGGCGCCGCCCTGTTCGAGATGCTGCGCGATGAAGCACACCCGATCGCCGATCGTGGCGTAGCGCGTGTTTTGTCCGACCGCGATGACGATGCCGGTGCCGTCGCGTCCCGGCACCTTGGGCAGTGTGAGATCGAAATGCTGCCGCACCGCGCCCTGGCGCAGCTTGCAATCGCCGGGCGCCACGCTGCAGGCGTGCACTTCGATCAGCACGCCGTCGTCGGCGGCGACCGGATCGGGCAGCTCGCAGAGCTCGAGCACTTCCGGTCCACCGTAGCGCCGGTAATGGATGGCCTTCATGCCTGCGAGTCCTTTGCGATAGTGCGCGCCGCCGGGGCGATGGATAGACAGATTTCGCCGCCGCGCCTAGGGTGGAATGACAATATCAATGGTGCCGGGTGCAGATGGCGGGAACGGTTAGACTTGATATCGACGGGGCGGTCGCAACCATCACGCTCGACAACCAGAACAAGCGCAACAGCATCGATCTGCCGATGGCCTCGGCGCTGGTCGAGGTGGCGCAGGCGGTGCGCGCGAACGAGGCGCTCGGCGCGGTCATCCTGCGCGGCGCCGGCGAGCGCGCCTTTTGCGCCGGCGCCGACTTCGACGCGCTGACCGGCGATGGAACGGCGACCGGGCAAACCTTCGTGACAATGGAGCGTGCCTTCGGCGCCGCCGTGGCCAGTCTCCAGCAAATCGAAATTCCGCTCATCGCCATGGTGAACGGCGCCTGTTTCGGGGGCGGCGTGCAACTTCTCTTGACCGCCGATATCCGCATCGCCGCCGAACATGCGCGCGTTGGCGTGCCGGCGGCGACGCTGGGCATCGTCTATTCGCTGGATGCGATCGCTGAGATGATCCGCAGCGCCGGGCCGGGCGGCGCGGCGCATTTCCTGCTCGGCGCCGAGCCGCTCGATGCGGCGGGCGCGCTTGCTCATCGCTTCGTCGATCGAGTGGTGGCGCCAGCGGCACTGCAAGAGACTGTTACCGCGCTGGCGCAGCGCATCGCCGGCCATCCGCGCGCGGCCGCGCGCGCCTATAAAGCCATCATTCGCGGGTTTGCCGCCGGTCGTCCGATCGACGAGCTGCGCACGATCCAGGACAGCGCGCATCAGAGCCCCGAGCTTGCCGAGCGGCTGCGCGCGATTGCGCAGAAGCGTGCCGCCAAGACGTGACCGGCGCGCCGTCGGCGTCATTGCGGACAAGCGGAGAACGCTGCCTCGGCCCAGCGCGCGAGGGCGGCGAGCGCGGCATCGCCGCCGCGGCGGGCGACAAGCTGGATGCCGACCGGCAGCCCATGCGGACCGCTGCCGGCGGGCAGCGTGACGCAGGGCAGGTGCGCCAAGGTCCAGGCGGCATTGAAAACGGGATCGCCGGTGGACGCGAGCCCGGCCGGCGCTTCGCCGGGGACGGCGGCGGTGAGCACCGCATCGCAGGTCGCCATCAAGCGATCGATGTCGCGGCGGGCACCCTCCGCCGCGGCGAGAGCGATGTTGTAATCGACCTGCGTAATCGCCGCCGCGCGATCGAGGAATTCGCCAAGAACCGGCGACAGCAAACTGCGGTGTGTCTTGTGCTCGCGCGCCAAGTGCCGCGCGTTCTCGTAGCGTAGGATCGTCCAAGCCGACTGGTTGAGGGTCTCCAGCGCTGCCGAACCGTCGTGTTCTTCAATGCTCGCGCCGGCGCGCATGAAGGCGTCGCGGGCGCGGGCGATGGCGTCGCGAGTTTCCGCCTGCGCCTTGTCCCATTGCGGCACGCGCAAGACCACGATGCGGGGTGCTGGCGGTGCGGCGCGCTCCCAATCGAGATTGGGCGTCAGCGCACCGAGCAGCAAGGCAATATCCTCGGCGCGCCGCACCAGAATCCCGAGCGTGTCCATGCTCGGCGCGCTTGGCTTGATCCCGTCGAGTGGCAGCAAGCCGTAGCTCGGCTTGAAGCCGACGATGCCGCAGAACGCCGCCGGACGAATGACCGAGCCGAGCGTCTGCGTGCCGAGTGCGGCGGGCACCATGCCATCGGCGACGGCGGCCGCCGAGCCGCTCGAAGAGCCGCCCGGCGTATGACCCGGCGCGTGCGGATTGACGGTCGCGGCCGGGAAGGGGCCGGCGAACTCGGTGGTCGCGGTCTTGCCGAGAATGACCGCGCCAACCCGCCGCAACAGGCCGACGCAGGCGGCGTCACGCGCCGGCCGATGGTCGGCGTAGATCGGCGAGCCGTATTGCGTCGGCTGATCGGCGGTGTCGATGATGTCCTTGATGCCGATCGGCAGGCCGTGCAGGGGGCCGCGCCGCGGCTCGCGGTCACGCGCACGCGCTTCGGCAAGCGCGCGCTCTGGATCAAGATAGGTCCAGGCGTGAACGAGTGGCTCGCGTTCGGCGATGCGGGCAAGACAGGCGGCAACAATGGATTCCGATGTCGCCTTGCCGGCGGCGAGCCGGCGGCTGAGTTCGGCGAGCGAGCCTTGCGCCAGCGCCTGTTCGTGCGCCATGGCCAGCCGCCGCCGTCAGCTTGGCGAATTTTGCCGCAGCCGCTGCGTCGCCTCGCGATCGACGCAAGGGCCGTTGCGGTCGACGACGACACTGTAATGCGTTTCGGCGGCCTCGGGCGTCACCTTGCCGTCGAGCAAGTCGCGATCGAGTGCATCAAGGTCGCGCGTGAGGGGATCGCCATAGCCGCCGGCGCCGGGCAGCACGAGGCGCACCAGATCGTTGGCTTGCAGCGTGTCGAGGCCCTTGGAGCGCAGGCTGCGCGGATGATTGGTCTCGGGATTGAGGTCGAAGCGGCCGGTGCTGCCGGCGTGTCCGCCGAACAGGCCCTGCGGCGCAATCGTGTGGCGGTCGGCATAACGGGCAAAGCTTACCGGGCCGGTCAGCACGCGGATGTCACGGCGCAGCGCCATGCTGCCGCGATATTTGCCGGCGCCGCCGCTGTCGGGCACGAACTCGTAGCATTCTATGCGGATAGGAAAGCGCTGCTCGAGCGCTTCCACCGGCGTGTTCATGAAGCGCGGCAGGTGGCTGTCCTGTCCGTCGCTGCCGTCGGCATAGGGGCGGCCGCCATTGCCGCCCCCCTGGATATCGGTGAAGACGAAGCGCTGCTTGGTCTGCGGATCGTAGCCGCCGAAGGCACACGTGGTGATCTGCGCATGTCCGCCCGCCGGCACGCGCTCGGGTACCGCCGCAGAGAGCGCACGCAGCATAGCCTCGACGATCTTCTGCGAGCAATTGGTGCGCGCAGCAACGGCGCCCGGCGGCAGCGGATCGACCACCGTGCCGGGTTTGGTGAGGATTTCGATCGGCCGGTAGCAACCGGAATTGGGCGGCATGTGCGGGTCGACCACCGCGATCATCACGTAATAGACGGCGGCAAAGGTGTTGGCGATGGTCGAATTGGTGTTGCCTTCCGCTTGGGGATCGCACTCGGTGAGATCGACGATGGCGCGGCCATCTTCGATGGTGAGCGTCACGGCGACGCGGATCGGTTTGTCGTTGATGCCGTCGTCGTCGATGAAGTCCTCGCCGCGATAGACGCCGGGCGGGATGCCGGTCAGGCCCTGGCGCATGCGCCGCTCGGAATAATCGAGCAGGTCGACGCAAGCCGTCTGCACCGTCTCCTTGCCGTATTTCGTGAAAAGGCGGTCGAGGCGGTTGACGCCGACCATCAGCGACGACACCTGGGCGCGGATGTCGCCCAGCGTCTTGTCGGGAATGCGGATCTGGTTGGCGATAATGGCGAAGATTTCCTGGTCCTCGACGCCGCGCTTGAGCAGCTTGACCATCGGCAGCCGCAAGCCTTCCAGATAGATTTCGCGGATGCCGCCGGCCACGCCGCCGGCGGCGACACCGCCGAGGTCGGTGTGGTGCGTGATGTTGCCGACGAAGCCGACCAGCTCGCTGCCGTGAAACACCGGTGCGATGGCGTAGAGGTCCATGATGTGCTGGCAGCCACGATAGGGATCGTTGGTGATGATGACGTCGCCGGGCGCGAGGTCCTGCGGTCGGTAGGTCTTCACCAGCTCGCGCATGGTGATCTCGAAGCCGGCGAGCAGGCTCGGCGTGTGATGGGCCTGCGCCACGGTCTGTCCCTTGGCGTCGGTGACTACGCAGGAAATGTCCTTGATCTCGGTGATAATGGTGGAGCGCCCGGTGCGCACCAGCGTGTGCCCCATCTCGTCGGCGATCTGCTCGAGCGCGTAGCGGATGACCTGCATGGTGATGAGATCGCTCATGATGCGGCTCCGAGCTTGACGAACAGGCCGAGGTCGGCGGCGACCGTGGCGGTCTTGCCGACCGGGATGAGAGTGACCGAGGTCGGCTCCTCGACAATGGCCGGACCTTCGATGATCATGCCGGGTCGCAGCCTGCCGCGGTCGAAGACGGCGGCCTGCAGATGGCCGTGCTTCTCGAAATAGATCGGCCGGTGGTCGATGCGTGCCGGCTCCGGATCGCTGCTATGGCGCTCGAAGTGCGGCAGGCGCACCGTTTCGCTGGCGCCGATGCCGGCGAGACGCAGATTGACCAGCTCGATCGGTTCGCCTTCGAAGAAGAAGGCATAGCGCTCGCGATAGAGGCGGCCGAACGAGTCGACCAGCGCGTCGATGCCGTCGCGCGTCACCGGGCCGGTTTGCGGCAGCGCCACGGTTAGCTCATAGGTCTGGCCGACGACCTTGAGGTCGGCGCTGCGCACCAGACGGACCGCGTCATCCCTAAACCCTTCGGCGGCAAGCACGCGGCGCGCTTCCTCTTCCATCTCCGCGAAGAGATGCTCGAGCCGTTCCGGTTCGGCCGCCGTGCTGACCACGCCGCCGAGCGCGGCGACATAATCGTGCCGCACGTCGGCGGCCAGAAGGCCCACTGCGGAGAAGACGCCGGGCATCGGCGGCACGATCACCTCGGCCATCTCCAGCGCGTCGGCGAGCTCGATGGCATGCACGCCGCCGGCGCCGCCAAAGGAGAGCAGGGCGAACTCGCGCACGTCGATGCCGCGTTGCACCGTCACCGTGGCGATGCCTTTGACCATGTTGGCATTGACCACCTTGATGATGCCGAGCGCGGCTTCTTCCGGCGAAAGGCCGAGCGGGTCGCCGATGGCGGTGACGGCCTTGCGCGCCGCGGCCACGTCGAGCGGCGTGCGGCCGCCGTGAAACAGCTTCGGATCGAGGCGGCCGAGCACAAGATTGGCGTCGGTGACGGTTGCGGCGGTGCCGCCGCGGCCGTAACAGGCGGGGCCCGGCTCGGCGCCGGCCGAGCGCGGCCCGACATTGAGCGCGCCGCCGGCATCGATCCAGGCAATGGAGCCGCCGCCGGCGCCGATGATGTGCAGGTCGATGATCGGCAGCTTGACCGGAAGGCCCTGGAAGTTGCCTTCGGTGGTCACCTGCGAAGCGCCGTTCTCGACCAGGCCGATGTCGAAACTGGTGCCGCCCATGTCGACCGAGACGATGCGGTCGCGCCCGTGCTCGCGGCCATACCAGGCCGCCGCCACCACGCCGCCGGCCGGACCGGAATTGACGGTGGCTACCGCGCGGCTGCGCGCGTTCTCCACGGTGGTGGCGCCGCCATTGGCCTGGATGATGAACAGCTTGGCGTTTGGCAGGAGGGCATCGACGCGCGGCTTCAGGCGGTCGAGATAGGAGTTCATCACCGGCGTCAGATAGCCGTTCATCACGGTGGTGCTGGCGCGCTCGTATTCGCGATACTCGGGATTGATGAGATGCGACTGGCTGACCACCACGTTGGGCAGCAGGCGGGTCACGATTTCGGCGGCGCGCTGCTCATGCGCCGGGTTGAGGAAGGAAAAGAGGAAGCAGATCGCCACCGCCTCGACGCCGTGGCGGGAGAATGTGTCGCACGCCTGCTCGACCGATGCATCATCGAGTTCGACGATCACCTCGCCATGCGGTCCCATGCGCTCGCGCGCCTCGAGACAGAGGTGGCGCGGCACCAGGGGCGTCGGCCGGTCGACCGACATGTCATAGACGCCTTCCATCGGCCGCATGACCCGGCCGATTTCGAGGACGTCGCGAAAGCCGGCGGTCACCAGGAGGCCGGTCTTGGCGCCGGTGCGCTCGATCAGGGCATTGGTGCCGGTGGTGGAGCCGTGCACGACCTCGCCGACGCTTTGCGGATCGACGCCGGCCGCGGCGATGACCGCGCGAATGGCCTCGATGACGCCGAGCGAACGGTCACGCGGGGTGGTGAAGGCTTTGGCCGAACAAACGCGGCCGCTGGCGCCGTCGATCAAAGTCGCATCGGTGAAGGTGCCGCCGACGTCGATGCCGATGCGGGTCGAGCTAGTTGTCATGGGTATTGTCCTTGAACGCGAAGGCGGCGACGAGCAGGGGGATCATGGCGGGATCAGAGGATTTCGGAGCGCCGCTCGACACGCAGTGAATGCTTGAGTTCGTCGCGCACCCAGCGCAGATGCTCGCGATAAATCGTCTCGGCCGCGTCGCCATCGCCGGACAGCACATTGTCACCGATGCGCCGGAACACGGCGAGGTGCTCGTCCCAATAGGCGCCGGGGTACAGGCGTTCGATGTGGCGGTGGAAATGGGCGAAGTGCGCGCGGGTGATGATGGCGCGGATGAAGCTGTTGTCGGAGATGTCGGCCAGCGTCGAATGCAGATGTGCGACCGCCATGAAGAAGTCGTAGGAGATCCGGTTCTTGCCGGTGCGCTGGATGCCGTCGAAGGCTTCGGCCATGCGCTGCCGGTTCTGCGGGTCGCCGATATGCTCGCTACCGAGGCGAATATTGACGCCGCCCACCGCGCCCCAGACCTCGACGAAATCGAGCACGTCCTTCAGCGACAGCTTGCGGATGCGCGCCGAGCGGTTCGGCAAAAGCTCCATCACGCCTTCGCCGACCAGGACGTGAATGCCTTCGCGCACCGGTGCCTTGCTCAGGTCGAGTTCCGCCATCAAGTCGCGCGCCACGATCATCTGCCCGGGCACGTATACGCCGGTGCGGATACGCTGCAGTACCAGGTCGACGACACGCTGCACGGCCGAGGGCGTGAGGTCGGTTACGTCGCTGGCTTCGAGAATTGTGGTCAACCCCGCACCTCAACTTCTGAACGTTACCTACGTCAGGACAACTTTAGATAAGCCTCTCGCGGGAAGGCCATGCCGGCGGTACGATTATTTGGCGGCGCCGTTCCAGCCGGCAAGATCTTGACCGAACAAGAGTATCTCCGCAAAGCTGCTTGGCCGTGACCAAGTCGCGACGTTGACAAGGCTAGCAGGTGAAGCAAAGATAGTCGACCATTTTGGTAACCAGGATCGACATGTCCGGTGAAGACAGAATATCCGGGAACACGGGCGAGGCGCGCCCGCTGCGCGAGATGACCTGCGAAGTCATCTCCAACCGGCCGCTTGCCAACTCCTATTGGCACCTGTCGCTGGCCATGCCGGCGCCGGCCCCCTCGGTGCTGCCCGGCCAGTTCTTTCAGCTTTTGTGCCCGGGGCACGGCAGCGGCAATCATGTGCTGCGCCGGCCGATGAGCGTCTTTCGCATCTTGGGCGGCGAGGGGCGGGTCGAGTTTCTCTACAAGGTGGTCGGTCTCGGCACGCGCGCTCTCACCGTCCTCGGCGCGGGCGACACGCTCAACGCCTTCGGCCCCCTGGGGCAAGGCTTCCGCCTCGCGCCGGGCTGGCGTCACGTGATCCTGCTCGGGCGTGGGGCGGGTCTGGCGACGCTCGCGCCTTTGGCCGAGGCGGCGATCGACCAGGGCATGGCGGTGACCGCCGTGCTGTCGACGGCGCGGCCGGAGCTTGCCGTGTCGGCCGAGCATTTGCAGGCCGCCGGGGCCGAGGTCATCGTGGTCAATGATGCCGACGGCAGCAGCGAGGTCGACCAGGTCGAGCTGTTGTTGCGCCGGCTCGTGGATGCGCACGGCTCCAACCTCATCGCCACCTGCGGCTCGGAGCGTCTGCTGCGCCTGACGCAGCGGCTTGCCGGTGAATTCGGCATTGCCGGCCAGGTCGCGCTGGAGCAGGCCATGGCCTGCGGCATCGGCATGTGCTTTTGTTGCGTGCGGCCGTTTACCGTCGCGGGCGAAACGGTCATGCGCCGTATTTGCCTCGAAGGGCCAGTCTTCGACGTGCAAGAGGCGATGGCCTACGCGTGACGACCGCCCGTATTGCGGTCTGGAAGAACAGCAGGGAGCAGAGCGATGGTCGACCTCACCGTGAAGATCGGTAGCGTGACTTTGGCCAATCCGGTGATGCCGGGCTCGGGCACTTTTGCCGAAGCCATGGCCTCGGTCATCGATCTCAACCGGCTGGGCGCGATCGTGACCAAGACGATCACGCCGGACATTCGTTCCGGCAATCCGCAGCCGCGCGTCACCGAAGTCACCGGCGCCATGCTGTCGTCGATCGGCATTCCCTCGAAGGGGCCCGAGTATTATCTCAAAGAGATCTTGCCGTTCTATACGCTTTATTCGCCGCCGGTGGTGGGTAGCGTGTCAGCCGGCAGCGCCGACGCCTTTGCCGCGCTGGCCGCCAAACTGTCGGTGCCCGGCGTGGCGGCGATCGAGGCCAACATCTCCTGCCCCAATCTGGAGGAGGACGGCCGCGCCTTTGGCATGTACGCCGCCGATACCGAGAAGGTGGTGCGGCGGATCAAGGCCGCCACCTCGGTGCCGCTCTGGGTGAAGCTGACGCCGAATGTCGGCGACATCACCGAGATCGCGCGCGCCGCCGAGGCGGCCGGGGCCGATGCCCTGGTCGTCGCCAATGCGCTCTTGGCCATGGCCATCGATGTCGAAACGTTCAAGCCGCGGCTCGGCAATCTCATGGGCGGCCTGACCGGCGCGGCGGTGAAGCCGGTGATCCTGCGCATGGTCTACCAGTGCGCCCGCGCGGTTTCGCTGCCGGTGATCGGCTGCGGCGGCATCTTCACGGTGGAGGACGCCGTCGAATACATGCTGGCCGGCGCCACGGCGGTGCAGGTGGGCACCGCCAATTTCATCCATCCGACGACCATGATCGAGATCATCGATGCGCTGCCGAAGTTCCTGGCACGCCACGGGCTCGTTGCCGCCGACCGGTTGATCGGCGCGGTGCGCACCAGCGAGGCAGCCGATCCGCTGTGGGCGACCGCCGGCTGACGACGGCGATACCGCGGGCGCGGCCGCTCTTGTTGGTGCGGACGGACGTGTTAGCCTGAGCGCTCCGCCCAGCGCAGCCAGCGCGATGAAAGGTTTCAAGCGAGAATGGCGTCCGCCGAGGAATCCCGCATTCCAGTCGTTTTTCTGCAGGGACTTGGCGGCGCGGCGCGGCTGTGGGACCCGCAGGTCGCAAGCTTCAGCGAGGCGGGCTATGCGCCGGTCGCACTCGACCTGCTCGGGTTTGGCGCGCGACCGCCGGTCGATCATATGGACTTCGACATGCTGGCCGCCGATCTGGAGGCGGCCATCGATGCGCGGTCGCTCGAGCGTCCGGTAATCGTCGGTCATTCGCTCGGCGGCATGGTGGTGCAGACGGCGCTGCGGCGGCGGCCGGCTTCCTATCGCGCGGCCGTCTTGTCCGGAACCAGTCCGGCCTTCGGCAATCCGAGCGGCGACTTCCAGAAAAAATTCGTTGCCGACCGTCTGGACCCTCTCGATCGGGGCCGCAGCATGGTGGAGCTGGCGCCGGAAATCGCCGGCCAGATCATGGGTCCGCAGGCCGATCCCGCCCATCGCGCGCTGCTGATCGAGGTCATGGGCGCGATGTCGCCGCGCAGCTATCGCGCCGCCGTGCACTGCCTGGTCGGTTTCGACGAGCGGGCCAATCTCGGCCGCATTGCCATCCCGGTGCTCTGCCTCGTCGGCGAACTTGACCGCAACGCGCCGCCGACCATGGTGGAGCGCATGGCATCCAAAATACCGGCTGCGCGTTATGTCTGCATGCCGGGGCTCGGCCACATGGCGAACCTGGAAGCGCCGGGCGTCTTCGACGCCGCCATTTTCGAATTTCTCCACGATGTGCTGGCCAAGCCGTCGTGACAGGAGACGATCCGATGGATGTTGCCAATTCACCTGACGACGATGCGCCGATCTTTGCGCCCGACGCCTTCCGCCTGAGCGACTTCCAGGCCGACCTGATCGCCAAGGCGCGCCGCTTCGGCAAGGCGAAGCTCGCCCCACGCGCCGCCCAGCACGATCGCGACGCCACCTTTCCGATCGAGAATTTCCGCGACATGCATGCGGAAGGCCTGCTGGCGATCTGTATCCCTAAGGCCGACGGCGGCATTGGCGCCGACTTCCAGACCTATTGTCTGGCGGCGGCCGAGCTCGGCCGCTATTGCGGCGCGACCGCGCTGTCCTGGAACATGCATGTCTGCTCGACGCTGTGGTCGGGTGCTCTGTCCGACGACCTCGATATGCCGCCCGAAGTGCGCAAGGGTCATCTCGCGCGTCGCCGCATCCACTACCAGCGCATCCTTAAGGAGGGCGCGCTCTACGCGCAGCCGTTTTCCGAAGGCGGCGCGGCGGCTGCGGGCGGCATCGCCTTCGGCACCGAGGCGCGGCCGGTCGACGGCGGCTTTATCGTCAACGGCAAGAAGATCTTCGCCTCGCTCTCTGGCTCGGCAGACTATTACGGCGTCTTGTGCACCGAACGGGCGGAAGGCGAGGAAGCAAGCCGCCGCAACACGCTTTATCTTGCCATTCCCGCCAAGGCCGAGGGCGTGTCGGTGGTGGGTGGCTGGGACCCGCTCGGCATGCGCGGCACTGTCTCGCGCACGCTGCTGTTTAAGGACGTGTTCGTGCCGGCGGACGGCATGCTGATGCCGCACGGCATCTACTTCGACGCAGCCACGCGCTGGCCGCATATGTTCCTGACATTGTCGCCGACCTATATGGGTCTCGCCCAGGCGGCCTATGATTTCACCGTCGCCTATTTGCGGGGCGAGGTGCCGGGGACGCCGCCGGTCAAGCGGCGTATGTTTCCGACTAAGCAGATCGCCGTTGCCGAGATGCGTATCACGCTGGAGCAAACCAAATCGCTCTGGTTCCAGGCGGTCACCGAAGCGCGCCCCAATCCGAGCAAGGAGCAGGTGCTGCGCGCCTACGCGGCGCAGCACACGGTGATGGAAAATGCCAATGCCATCGCGGTCAAGGCGATTCGCACCTGCGGTGGCCAGGCCATGCTGAAAAGCCTGCCGCTGGAGCGCATCTGCCGCGACAGCCGCTGCGGCTCGCTCATGCTGCCGTGGACGGCGGAAATCTGCGTCGACCGCATCGGCCGCGAAGCCTTGTACGAGCCGGGCGAGCAGGACGAATGACGGGGGCGTGACGTGGCGCCGGGACCGGGGGATCGGATGCGTATTGCTGTGCTCGGGGGAGGCAACGGATCGCTTGCCGCGGCCGGCGATTTCGCTCTGGCCGGCCATGACACGCGGCTGTGGCGGCGCGATGCCGAGGCGGTGAAGGCGCAATGCACGGCGGGCGCGACGGTCGTGGTGAAGGATTTCGCCGGCCGCCACGAGGTGAAGCTCGCGCTGGTCACCACCGATATCGCCGCGGCCATCGATGGCGCCGAATTGATCCTCTGCCCGACGCCGGCCACCGCGCAACCCGATATCGCCCGGGCGCTGGCGCCGCATCTCGCCGACGGCCAGGTGGTCTATCTGCCGCCTGGCACCTTCGGTTCGGTGATCTTCGCCAAGGCGGTCTTCGACGCCGGCAATCGCGCGGCGGTCGCCTATGCCGAGACCGGCACGCTGCCCTGGCTGACGCGCAAGCACGGACCGTTCGAGGCGGCCATCACCATCCGCGCCAAGCGGCTGCCCACCGGCGTGTTTCCGCTCACGGCAACGGCGCATGCGCTGGCCGTCATCGGCCGCGCCTTTCCCGGCGTCATCGAGGATTGCGGCGATGCGCTGTCGGCCGCGTTGATGAACGCCGGGCCGATCATTCATCCGCCGTTGATCGTGATGAATGCCGCGCCGCTCGAACATTTCGAACGCTGGGACATCCATAAGGAGGGAACGCAAGGCTCGGTGCGCCGCGTCACCGACGCGCTCGACAAGGAGCGCATCGCGCTGCGTGAAGCGCTCGGCTACGGACCGCCGCATTTTCCGCTCGCCGATCACTATGCCAAGAGTGGGCCGGAGTGGATGTACGGCCGCGGCTCGCACGACAAGCTCACCGATTCCGGCGATTGGCGCGAACACATCGTGCTGACCGAGCATCGCTATATGCGCGAGGATGTGGCGCTCGGCCTGTCCTTCCTGGTCTCTGTCGGCGCGCTTGCGGGCGTGCCGCTTCCGCTCGCGCGCGGCTTCCTCGCCATCGGCGGTGCCATCTGCGGGGAGGATTTCATGGTCCATGGCCGCACGTTGGCCGCGCTCGGGCTCGGTTCGCTCGATCTTGCCGGGCTGCGGGCGCTGCTGCGGGACGGCTTCCAATGAGCCGCGAGCGCGTCGTCTGCCTCGGCGCCGGGCGCATGGGCCGCGGTATCGCTATCGTCTTCGCCTATGCCGGCCATCCGGTTACCGTTATCGACTTCAAGCCACGGGCGCAGAACGATTTCGAGGCACTCGCCGGCGACGCTCTCGACGAAATCAAGCGCACGCTTGCGAGCCTCGCCAAGCTTGGTCTTTTCGATGTGGCCGCGGTTGACGCCATCGTGGCGCGCATCGCGGTGGTGAAAGAGCGTGACGCTGCTGCCGCTTTGTCGGCGGCCGATGTGATCTTCGAGGGCGTGCCGGAGGTGCTCGAACTCAAACGCGAAGCCTTGGCGCGCTGCGCCCAGCTTGCGGGCGACGGACCGATCATCGCCTCGACCACCTCGACCATCCTGGTCGACGATCTCTCCGGGGTGGTGGTCGAGCCGCGGCGTTTTCTCAATGCGCATTGGCTCAACCCGGCTTATCTGGTGCCGTTGGTGGAGCTGTCGCCCGGTGCGCGCACCGACCCACAGGTGACGGCGCGGCTGAAGGCGCTGCTCGAGCGCATCGGCAAGGTGCCGGTCGTTTGCGCCGCGCGGCCGGGCTACATCGTACCGCGCATCCAGGCGCTCGCCATGAACGAGGCCGCGCGCATGGTCGAGGAGGGAGTCGCCTCGCCGGAGGAACTCGACAAGGCGATCAAATACGGCTTCGGCTTTCGCTTTGCCGTCCTTGGGCTGTTGGAATTTATCGACTGGGGCGGCGGCGACATTCTCTACTATGCCAGCCGCTATCTGACGCAGGCACTCGACAATCCACGCTATGCCGCGCCGGAGATCATCGAGCGCAACATGCGCGAAGGCCATATCGGACTCACCACCCGGCGCGGCTTCCTCAATTATGAAGGGCTCGATCTCGATGCCTACCGCGCCGAGCGCATGAAGGCTTTCATCGGCATGCTGGGGTTCTTGGACCTGCTCAAGCCGCCGGTGGTGGAAGATTAAGCGAAAGCAGCGCGCTCAACCGAACACATCCTGCAGCGCGCCGGCCTTCACCACCACCGTGTCGTCCACGGTAATGGTGGTGCGCATCACCGGCAGGTCGAAATGGCCGGCGGTATGACGGCCGGCAAACTCGTTGGCGCCGGTGGAGAAGAGAAAATTTCCGGACACCGCGCGCAATTCGGTGCCGTTGGTGTCGCGCCGGTCATACATGGCGAGCGCCTCGTAGCGCGCCGCCGGGTTCATGCCCCAGCCGACATGCGAGACCGCGTAGGCGTCCTTGTCGCCCCAGGCGGCGAAATAGCCGCGCATCATCTCGGCATCGGGACCTTCGCCTTCGATGTGTGTGACGTAATCCTTGTCGAGAGTCAGTCGGATACGGTCCTCCAGGTAGCGCTTGAAGGTGAGATTGATGTCGCCGCGGTCGAGCACCAGCGTGCCGTTGACCGTGCCGCTTTTCGGGAAGCTCACCACGATGCCGCCCGGCCAATGCGCCAGCGTGCCGGGCCGGTCGGTCCAGCCCCAGACGCCGACGGTGGCGGCGCCTTGCATATCGACCGTAAGATCGGTGCCGGCGGCGCTGGTGACCGTCATGCGCTTGGCGCCGCGCAACAGCTTGGCCGCCGCGCGCACGCGTTGTTCCAGCGCCGGGTCGGGGCGCATGCGCTCGAGGGCTTCCGGATGCTCGTTGGAGATGACCAGGATGCGGGCGCCGGCCTTGAGGATGTCCGGCGTCTCGGGGGCGTGCATCAAGCCTTCCAGCGTGCAGTCGACGACGAAGCCGGTCTGGCCGAGCGCCGAGACGACGGGCGCCAGCCGCTGTAAGGCCTCGCTCGAGCCGGTCGAGCGCACCGCGACGGGATGGGGATTGCGCGGGGTCGGCACCACGATGTGGAAGGCGCGGACGCCGAGCCGCGCCAGCGCCAGTTCGGCAAGCTGCACGTTGAGCGGGCGCGACTGGGTTTCCGACAAGATCGCAGCGATGTCGCCGCGCTTGACGGCACATTTCTCGAACACCTCGCAGAAGGCATCGATCCATTTGGCCTCGATACGGTCGGCGAACATGGCGGCCATCCTTTCGTCGACGTGGGCGCTACTCGAAGCCGCCATTGATTCCGATGAACTGGCCGGTGATCGAGCGGGCCCGCGGCGTGCACAGATAGGATACCATTTCGGCGATGTCTTGCGGCTCGATCAGCGCGCCATTGGCCTGGCGGGTGAGGTAGTGCCGCTCGGCCTCGGCGATGCCGATATTATTGCGCTGCGCGTAGGCGGCGATGACGCTCTCGATGCGCGGGCCGCGCACGGCTCCGGGCAGAATCGCGTTGACGCGCACGCCGGCGCGGCCGACCTCGCGGGCAAGCGAGGCGGTCAGCCCCAGCACCGCCCATTTGGTGGCACAATAGGGCGAGCGGTTCGGATAGCCGATGGTGCCGGCAACCGAGCTCATATTGACGATCAACCCGCTGCCGGCGGCGACCATGCCGGGCACCACCAGCCGGCAGGTGAGGAACATAGCAGTGAGATTGACGTCGAGCGACTCGCGCCATTGTTCGATCTCAATTTGCGGCAGCGCCGCGGTCGGGCCGGCGATGCCGGCATTGTTGACCAGCACGGCAAGCGTGCCGAGCTCGTCGAACAGGGCTTCGATCTCGTCCGGCTTGCGGACATCGCAGGCGCGGAATTCGGCGTTAAGCTCCGCGGCGGCAGCTTCGCCGCGCTCGCTGTCGATGTCGCTCAGGATCGTGCGGTAGCCATCGCGCACGAGCACGCGCGCGATTTCAAGTCCGATGCCGCTCGCGCTCGCGGTCACCACCGCGACGGGTCGCGTGTCGGCCATAAAATTATTCTCCGGCTGGAGGCGAGCGAATGTTGGGCCCGCCGGTAAAGGCGGGCCCTTTCCGTGTTAGTTGCTGTTTGCCTTGACCTGCTGCTCGAAATAGTCGAGCGCGGCCTTCGCGTCGATGCCGCGCTTGTTGGCCGCGGCGATCCATTCGCCGGTCATCGGATCAAGCTTGGCATGCAGGTTCTTCATCATCGTCGGGTTGGCGGTGGTGAAGGTGGTGCCGAGCTTGATCAGGCCCGCCTTGCCGCCGGCGTCGGCCTTGTCCCACATGGCGCCGGCGAGCTTGGCGATCACCATGCCGGATACGGAGTCGATCGCCTTCTTGTCGGCGTCCGAGAGCGCGTCCCACTTGGCCTGGTTGATGATGATGTACATTGCATTGCGATAGAGGCCGCCGGGGATTTCCAGGGCCTGCTTGATCACGGGGCCGAGCTTGAAATTGTAGACCGATTCGGTGGGGAAGAAGATGCCGTCGGCCACGCCCTTCGACAGCACGTCATAGGCCTGCGAGGCCGGCGCGAACACCGGTACTGTGCCCAGCGTCTTGGCGATCTCGTTGACGGTGCCGCCGGGCACGCGCATCTTCAGATGCTCGAGGTCGGACAGCTTGGTGATCTTCTTTTCGCGGGTGAAGATGTTGCCCGGCCCGTGCACCCACATGCCGGCGAGATGGACGCCCTTATATTCGTCGGCCTTCTTGAAGTACTTCTCGTAGGTCTTCCAATAGGCGATGCAGGCGGACATCGAATTGGGCGCGAGGAACGGCAGCTCAACGCCGCGGCTGAGCACGAAGCGGTTGGCAGTGTAGCTGTTGACGCTCATGGCGACGTCGGCAGCGCCGTCCTTCACCAGGTCGAAGTGCGACGGCGGCTTGCCCAGCGCGCTGATGAACTGGATTTTGACGTGGCCGTGGGTGGCTTCCTCCACCTTCTTGGCCCAGACGTAGAATACCTCGACCGTGAGCGGGTGCGTCGAGGGCACCCAGTTGGAAAAGCGCCAGACCGTCTGCGCGGACGCCTGGCTGGCGGCCAGCAGCGCTCCGGCGGCGGTCAGAGCGACCAGCATTCGCTTTGTCAATTTCAGCATTGCAGCCCTCCCAAAAGTTGCTCGGCGATATCATGCCGTTGATCGAGCGACGAAGACAAGTTGGTTCTACCTTCGGTTGTCAGTTCATCAGCGACGGAAGAAAGAGCACGACCTGCGGCCAGACAAGGAACAGGGTCAGCCGGATGACATCGGCCGCGATGAAATAGCCGACGCCCTTGAAGATGGTGGTGACCGGCACGTCCTTCAGCGTGGCCTTCAACACGAACACGTTGAGGCCGATCGGCGGGGTGATCATGCCGATCTCGACGACGACGACGATGATGACGCCGAACCAGACCGGGTCGAAGCCGAGCGATTTGACGATGGGGAAGAAGATCGGGATGGTCAGCAGGATCATGCTGAGGCTTTCGAGGAGGCAGCCGAGCACCAGGTAGATGGCCAGGATGCACAGCATGACCACCATCGGTTCGGTGCCGAAGGCGGTGAGCCAGGCGGAGAGCTGGCTGGGGAGGCCGGCGACGTTGATGAAGTTGGAGAACACGATCGCGCCTATGAGCAGGATGAACATCATCGCCGAGGTGCGCGCGGTATCCACCAACACGTTGAAAAGGATGCGCAACGTCATCTTCTGCCGGGCAAGCGCGAAGAGAAAGGCGCCGCCCGAACCAATCCCGGCCGCCTCGGTCGGCGTAAAAAGTCCAAAATAGATGCCGCCCATGACCACGATGAACAATAACAAGACGCCCCAGATCTTGGACAGCGCGTGCAGCCGCTGGCCCCAATTGGACGCCTCGCCGGGCGGGCCGAGCGTGGGGTCGAACCAGGTGACGGTGGAGACGGCCAGGATGTACAGGCCGATGCCGATGATGCCCGGGATGATGCCGGCGATGAACAGGCGGCCGATATCGGTCGAGGTCATGATGCCATAGAGCACCATGATCACGCTCGGCGGGATGAGGATGCCGAGCGTGCCGCCGGCGGCGATCGAGCCGGCCGCCAGGCTGTCGGCATAGCCGTAACGGCGCATCGCCGGCATGGCCACCTTCGACATGGTGGCCGCGGTCGCCATGCTGGAGCCGGACACCGCGGCAAAGCCGCCGCAGGCCGCCACCGTCGCCATGGCCAGCCCGCCGCGGCGATGGCCCAGAAAGGCGTTGGCGCAGTCGTAGAGTTCCTGGCCGAGCCCGGCGCGGTTGATGAAGCTGCCCATCAGGATGAACAGCGGCAGCACCGAGAGCTCGTCGGAGATGGTCGTCTCGTAGCTGATCTGCCCGAGCATGGCGAGCGCGCCGTGCCAGCTCGTGATCAGCGCGAAACCGACGAAGCCGACCAGCGCCATGCCGAAGGCGATCGGCGCTCCCATGAACAGGAGCAGGAAGACGATGACAAAGCCGATAGAGGCCTGGAGCACGCGGGCGACCTATGGTTTTTCCCGCCGCGGGCGGAGGGCGATGACGATCTGCAGCAGAATGACGATGACGGAGAGCGCGCTCAGCGCGCTCATGAAATAGGCGAAGGGCGCCAGCGGCACGTTGAGATAGGAGGTGCTGTCGCCATAGGCGGCGAGCGAGCGGGCCTTGTCCCACAACCGCCACGTCATCAGGACGAGCGCGATGAGCGAGGTCGACAGCAGCACGGCGCGTTCGAGCGGCCGGCTGCGGTGGCCGATCATCGCTTCCAGGAGGCCGACGCTGACATGCTCGCTGTGCGCGGTGACAAGCGGCAGCGCGCCGAAAATCAAGAGGCCAAGCCCGAGTCCGGTCAGTTCCGAGGCGCCCGGCACCGGCGCGTTGAAGCCGTAGCGGCCGATCACGTCGATGCAGCGCAGCACCATGAGCATGAACAGCACCACGGCAACGAAAAAATTCAACAGCAGCTCGAGCCGACCGAGCACGGTGCCGCCGGCATCGAATTCATGAATCGGTGCCTCGGTATTGCTCACGCGACCTCTTTGGGGAGTTGCGGCGCACTCTTGCACGTTAAGCGTGTGAAAGGGGCCGCCGATGGCACGGATAGTCTAGCGAATAAGACGACGGAGGAAACCGGCGCGGGCAAATGAGCGCGGGCGGCGGCGGTGCGTGTCATGGTGGGCATTGTGAATGGTTCGCGCGCGCTCATGCACCGGCACCGGCGAAGGCTTGGCGGAGCTCGCTCTCGCGTTGCCGCGCTTGCGCCATGTTGCGCGCCTTGACGTCGCCATAACCGCGGATCTGCTCGGCCAGGCCGGCGATGTCGACGGCGACTTGGTAGTTGCCGGCCGTGAGCCTCGGCAGCAAGCCGTCGATCGTCTCCTGATAATGGCTGGCCAGCCGCCGCTCCTCGCGCCGCTCCTGCGTGTAGCCGAAAACATCGAGCCAGGTGCCGCGCAGCCTCTTCATGCGGGCAAGCAGCGGGAACACGCGGCCCATCCAGGCGCCGTAGTCGCGCTTGCGCACGCGGCCGGTGGCGGGATCGGGCCGCGCGACCAGCGGCGGCGCCAGATGGAAGCGCAGCTTGTAGGGACCGGAAAAGTGGCGCGCCAGGTCGCGCGCGAAAGTGCCGTCGCTGAACAGGCGGGCGACCTCGTATTCGTCCTTCACGGCGAGCAGCTTGTAGTAGCCGCGCGCGACGGCGAAGGCGAGGGCGCCATCGGTCTTGCCGACGCGCCCTTCGGCGGCGCGCACGCGATCGACCAGGGCGCGATAGCGCGCCGCCAGGCCAGCGTCCTGGTAGGCGGTCAGTTCCGCGGCGTTGCGGGCGATGAGCGCGTCGAGATCGTCGGCGTCGCTGTCGGCGCTGACCGGGCGCAGCAATTCCTCGACCGCGGCCGGATCGTGCGCGGCGCGGCGGCCCCAGGCGAAAGCGAGCCGGTTGGTGGCGACCGCGGTGCCGTTGAGCGCGATCGCATTGTCGATCGCTTCGAAGCTCATGGGCACCAGGCCCTTTTGCCAGGCGAAACCGAACATCACCATGTTGGCATAGATGGAATCGCCGAGCGCCTGCTCGGCGATCTCCGTCGCCGGGATGAAGGTGCAGTAATCGGCGCCGGCTGCCTGCGTGACCGCGTCGCGCATGGATGTCGTGTCGAGATCGCTGTCCGGGTCGAGACGCTGGAACAGGGTCGGCGCCAGATCGGCATTGCCGATGACGCGGGTGCGGCCGGGCGCGATCTTGGCCAACGCGGCGGGGCTTGCGGCGGTGACCAGATCGCAGGCGAGAATGAGCGTCGCGTCGTGATCGGCGATGCGGGCGCCGTGGCCGTTCTCGGCCTGCGGAAAGAGACGGATGTGGCTCGACACCGCGCCGCCCTTGCGCGCGAGGCCGGTATTGTCGAGCACGAGCGCGTGCATGTCCGACATATGCGCGGCCATGCCGAGCACGGCGCCGATGGTGATGACGCCGGTGCCGCCGACGCCGTCGATGATGATGTTGCAGGGGCCGTCGAGCGCCGGCGGACGCGGCTGCGGCACCTCGAAGCGCGCGGCGTTGGGCTCGGCGTGGCGCAGTTCGCCGCCCTCGACGGTGACGAAGCTCGGGCAGAAACCCTTGAGGCAGGAGAGGTCGGTATTGCAGGCCGATTGGTCGATCTCGCGCTTGCGGCCGAACGGCGTCTCCACCGGACGCAACGCGGCGCAGATCGACTGCTCGACGCAATCGCCGCAGCCTTCGCAGACGCGCGTGTTGATAAAGGCGCGCGCCGTCGGCTGTGGCATCAGCCCGCGTTTGCGGCGGCGGCGCTTCTCGGTGGCGCAGACCTGGTCGTAGATGATGGCGGAAACGCCCGGCCAGTCGCGCAGCTCGTGCTGCAGCGTGTCGAGGTCGTCGCGATAATGCACGCTGACCTCGGCGCCGAGCGAGGCCAGTTCCTGGTGGCGGCCGCGCTCGTCGGAGACGATGGCGATGCGCTTGACGCCTTCCGCCAGGAATTGGCGGGCGATCTGGCCGATGCTGAAGGCGCCCTCGACCGGCTGGCCGCCGGTCATGGCGGCGGCTTCGTTGTAGAGCAGGCGGAAGGTGATGTTGTGGCCGGCGGCGACCGCAGCGCGCACGCTGAGGCTGCCGGAATGCGCATAGGTGCCGTCGCCGAGGTTCTGGAACACGTGCTTGGCCTCGGCGAAGGGCGCAATGCCGAGCCAGGAGGCGCCTTCGCCGCCCATCTGCGGCAGCAGCGTGGTGCGGCTGTCGGGCATCCACAGGCGCAGCGAATGACAGCCGATGCCGGCGATGGCGATGCTGCCGTCGGGCACGCGGGTGGACACGGCATGCGGACAGCCGGCGCAGAAATGGGCGACGCGGATCTGGCTTGCCGCCTTCTGCACGTGATCCCGCTGTTGGGTGATGGCGGCGAGCTGCGCGGTAACGGCGGCGGGCGGATTGAGGCGGGCGAGCCGCTTGCCGAGGGCCAGCGCCACCAGGCTCGGCGCGAGCTCGCCGCTGTCCGGCAGCAGCGGGGCGCCGTGCTCGTCGGCCTTGCCGAGGATGCGCGGGCGCCGGTCGGCCGGCCAGTTATAGGCGAGGTCCTTGATCTGCGGCTCGAGCACCGGCCGGCGCTCCTCGACCACCAGCACTTCCTCGACGCCGGAAAGCGCGTCGCCAATGTGTTCCGGCTCGAGCGGCCAGACCATGCCGACCTTGTAGATAAACAGACCGAGCTCGGCGGCGAGCGCCTCGCCGATGCCGAGCAAAGCGAGCGCCTTGCGCACGTCATTATACGCTTTGCCGGAGGTGACGATGGCGAGGCGGCGCGGACCGCGGCCGCCGAACACCGTGGCATCGAGGCCATTGGCGCGGGCGAAGGCTTTGGCGGCGGGCAGGCGCAGGTTCAACAGCCGCGCATCCTGGCCCCAGCGTTCGTCCGGCCAGCGGGCGCCTAGCCCCTGCGGCGGCAGTTCGAAATCATTGGGCAGCACGATCGCCGGCTGGTCGGGATCGACCGTCAACGTGGCGGTCGATTCGACCGTATCGCCGACGGTCTTCAGCCCCGTCCAGGAGCCGGCATAACGCGACAGCGCAATGCCGATCAGCCCGAAGCGCAGAATCTCCTCGACGCTCGCCGGGCTGAGCACGGGGATCGCCAGCGCCATGAAGGCCTGGTCGCACTGGTTGGGCAGCGAGGAGGAACTGGCGCCGGGATCATCGCCGGAGATGGCGAGCACGCCGCCATGCGGCGTGGCGCCGACGGCGTTGCCGTGCTTGATGGCGTCGGCGGCGCGGTCGAGGCCGGGGTTCTTGCCGTACCAGATGCCGAACACGCCGGCATAGCGGCTGCGGCTCACCGCGGTGATCTGCTGGGTGCCGGCGACGGCGGTGGCGGCGAGCTCCTCGTTCAGCCCCGGTTGGAACACGATGTCGTTGGCCTTGAGCAGGGCGTCGGCCTGCCAGAAGGCGAAATCGGTGCCGCCGAGCGGCGAGCCGCGATAGCCGGAGACGAAGCCCGCGGTGCGCAGACCGGCGCGTGCGTCGCGCCGGCGCTGGTCGAGGGCCAGGCGCACGATGGTCTGCACGCCGGACAGGAACACCTGCCCGCGCTCGACCTCGTATTTGTCGTTGAGCGAGACCGGTTTCATGGCGTCCTCACGCGGGTTTGGCGCAAGCGTCGCGGTGTCGGCAGGGCCCTCATGATGCCTGCCTCGTTGCGAACTCGGGTGCGGTCAGCGCGGCCCAGTGTTGCGACAGGTCGTCGGGCGGCACGGCGGCGAGCAGCGCCTTGGTGTACTCGTGCCGCGGCGCGGAAAAGACCTGCTCGGTGGGCCCGCTCTCGACCACCTCGCCACGGTACAGCACCAGCACGCGGTCGCACAAATAGCGCACCACGGAAAGATCGTGCGAGATGAACAGCACGGCGAAATGCTGCTCGCGCTTGAGCCGCAGCAGCAGATTGAGAAGCTGCGCCTGGACCGACACGTCGAGGCCGGAGACGATCTCGTCGGCGACCAGCAATTTGGGCAGCGAGCACATGGCGCGCGCGATGTTCACGCGCTGGCGCTGGCCGCCGGAAAGCTGCGCCGGATAGCGATCGGCGGCGTCGGCCGGCATGCCGATCTCGGCCAGCAGTTCGTGCGCGCGGACGACGCGCTCCGACCAGGCGGCGCGGTGGCTGCCGGCCTCCATCGCTTGCGTCACGATGCGCACGACGCGGCGGCGCGGATTGAGCGCCGATTGCGGGTCTTGGAAGATCATCTGGATGGTGGCGACGCGATGCGCGCGCGTCTCGGCATCCTGCACCTCGGTCACGTCGCGCCCGGCGAGCACGATCTGCCCGTCGCTGGCGCCTTCCAGGCCGACGGCGATGCGGCCGATGGTGGTCTTGCCGCTGCCGCTCTCGCCGACGATGCCGAGAAACTCGCGCGGGTAGAGCGAAAAGGTGACGTCGCGCACCGCCTCGACTTCATGGCGCGCCATGCGCCAGAAGCCGGCATTGCGGCGGAAGCGCTTGGTCAGCTTGTCGACGCGCAGGATCGCCTCGCCGCGCGGCGCCGACGCTGCGGGTTCAACGGCGACGGTGGGCGCGGGTTCCAGCGTTTCGGTGCGCTGTGGATAGAGGCAGGCGGAGAGATGGCCGCGGCTGACGGTTTCGAGCGGCGGGTCTTTCTCCTCGCAAGCCGGCTGGCGCTGCGGGCAGCGCGGGGCAAAGCGGCAGCCGGTGAAGGTGCCGAGATCGATCAAGCCCGGCATGCGGTCGGAGAGCGCGATCAGTTCGCGGCGCGGGCCGGAGAGCGATGGCGTTGAGAGTTGCAGGCAGCGCGTATAGGGGTGGCGCGGCGTGTCGAAGATCTGCTTGGCCGGGCCGATCTCCACCGGCATGCCGGCATAGAGCACCATGATCTCGTCGCAGACATGGGCGGCGAGGCGCAGGTCGTGGGTGATGAAGATGACCGCGGTGCGATGGCGCGTGGTCATCTCCTGCATGATGCGCATGATGCGCGCCTGCACCAGCACGTCGAGCGCGGTGGTCGGTTCGTCGGCGATCACCAGCCGCGGCTGGCCGGCAAAGGCCATGGCGATGAGCACGCGCTGGCACATGCCGCCCGACAGTTGATGCGGATATTGCGCGAGCAATGCGGCGGGCGAGGGCAGGTGGACGGCGTCGAGCAGTTCCACCGCGCGCGCGGCGCGTTTCTGTCGGGGGACGCCGAGGCGGGTGAGGTGCTCGCCGAACTGATGGCCGATGGTGAGCACCGGGTTGAGCGCGGTGAGCGGCTCCTGCGGCACGAAGGCGATTTCGGCGCCGAGCAGTTGGCGCCGCCGCGCCTCGGAAATGCCGTTGAGCGGCTCGCCGGCAAAGGTGAGCGTGCCGCCGCTGATGGCAAAGCCGCGCGGCAAAGTCTGCGCGATGGTGCGGCCGATCAGCGACTTGCCGGCGCCGGATTCGCCGACGATACCGAGCACGCGGCCTTCGGCGAGCGTGAAGCTGACGTTGCGCAGCACGTCGATCGGCTTGTCCATGCTGGCGAGCGAGACGGTGAGGTTGCGGGCTTCGAGCAGCGCCATGCTCACCTCCCGATGCGCAGCAGCAGGCGCGGGTCGAGCGTGCGCCGCAGGCCGTCGCCGAGCAGGTTGAAGCCGAGCACGGTGAAGAAGATGGCCAGCATCGGCAGCACCAGGTTCCACGACGTCTGGTGCACGTAAGCGCGCGCGTCGGCGATCATCACGCCCCAGGCCGGCACGTTGGATTCGACGCTGAGGCCGACGAAGCTGAGGATCGCCTCGACCACCACGGCGATGCCCATTTCCAGGCTGAGCAAAGTGATGAGCAGCGGCACCGTCGCCGGCAGCACCTCGCGCCAGATGATCTGGCCGTGCGAGAAGCCGAGCAGGCGGGCGGCGGACACGTAGTCGCGGTGCACGACGGTGATGATCTCGCTGCGCAGCACGCGGTAGAAGCGGGTCCAGTCGACCAGGATGATGGCGAGCGCCACCTTGTTGACGCCGACGCCGAGCGCGGTGATCAGGATCAGCGACAGGATGACCGGCGGGAACGACATCAACACGTCGACCGCGCGGCTGATCAGCCAGTCGACGCGGCCGCCGAAATAGCCGGCGATGTGGGCGAGCACGCTGCCGAGCAGCATGGCGCCGAAGGAGGCGACGACCGCCACATAGGCGGCCACGCGCGCGCCGTAGAGCAGTTGCGAGAGCACGTCGCGGCCGAGGCTGTCGGTGCCGAGCGGGAAGGCGGCATCGCCGCCGGCGACCCAGGCCGGCGGCAACAGGCGCATGACCAGGTTCTGCTCCTCCGGGTCGTGCGGCGCGAGCCAGGGGGCAAACAGCGCGCAGACGAAGACGGTGAGGACGATCAGCCCGCCGGCGATCACCAAGGGCGAGCGCATGAGGCGGCCGAGATCGAGCGAGCGGAGGAGGCGCAGCATCATCGCCTCCGCAGTTTCGGGTTGAGCACGATGCAGCTCGCATCGGTGATGGCGTTGATGACCAGCACGACGACGCAATAGACGAGGCCGACCGCCTGGATCACCGGCAGGTCGACATTGCGTACCGCCTCGACCATCAGGTTGCCCATGCCGGGATACGAATAGATGACCTCGACCAGGAGCGTGCCGCCGAACAGGAAGTTGAACTGCACGCCCATGAGCGTCAGCGTCGGCAAAATGGCGTTCTTGGTGGCGTGGCGCAGCAGGATCTGGCCCTCGCCGATGCCGCGCAGGCGCGCCTGCTGGATGTAGTCCTCGGCATAGACGTCCTGCAGGCTGGAGCGCAGCACGCGCATGATCGGCGGCGAGAAGCTCAAGCCGAGCGCGAAGGCGGGCAGGATCATGTGCTTGAGCGCATTGAAGAAGACGGCGAAGCGGCCGTCAATCAGCGCGTCGATCAGCAGAAAGCCGGTATGCGCCGGCGGCCGGCTGAACTCCGGCGACAGACGGCCGATGAAGGGCAGCCATTCGAGCGCGACGCCGAACAGGAGGATGAACAGCAGGCCCCAGAGAAATTCCGGCAGCGACATGATCGCCGTGGAGGCGAGATCGGCGACCACCTCCCCGGGCCGGTCGCGCAGGTGGAAGAGCAGCAACCCGCCGGACAGGCCGAGCACGGCGGCGATGGCGATGGCGAAGGCGGCGAGCTCGACCGTCGCCGGCAGCGTATGCGCGATCAGTCCGGCGACGCTCTCGCGGTGCTGGATCGACTGGCCGAAATCGAGATGCAGCGTGTTGCGCAGCCACACCCAGTACTGCACGGCGATGGGGCGGTCGAAGCCCATCTCGTGGCGCATCTGCTCGATCTCGACCTTGGTCGCGTTGGGCGGCACCGCCATCGCCAGCGGATCGGCCGGGATCAGCCGCAGCACCGTGAACAGCAGGATCGACACGACGAAGAGGATCGGGATCGCGGTCGCGACCCGCTGCAGGAGCACGCGAACGACGTCGCTTAGCATCGCGAATTGCGGGACACCGCCAGGCTGCCGGCCACGCAGGTCCGGTGCGCCCAACGCCCTTGCGGGCGGGGCCTCGGCGAGGATTGCCGAAAGAGCCGCATGGCCTTCTCGCTTTCCCTCCGCCTCCCGCCGACAAAAGCGGAAGGCACCCCCGGCGCATTCGCCGCCCGCGCCGATGTCGCCCTCGGCGCAATGCGCTTCTGTTGACCGGCGTGCCGGCCCCGCCTGACGCGAGGCCGGTCGCGCCCAGGCTTGCCGTCAGCTCCAGCTCATGGTCTGCGGCAGGATCCAGCCGTTCTTGTATTTCTCGAAGTTCAGGGCCTTGCGCCGCGCGATGGTCAAGACGCTCTGCAGCAGCGGGATCGTCGCGCCATGCTCGACCGCGAACTTCTCGAACTCCTTGTAGCCTTGCACGCGCTTCTTGTAATCGAGCACGCCGAACAGCGGCAGTACCTTGCTGCCGACGTCCATGCCCTTGTAGGCCGAGAAGGGCAGCTTGGGATTGAGCAGATAGCCGCCGAAGATTTCCGGATCGCCGGTGGCGTTGTCCCAGCTATAGAGCGTCGCCTCGGGAAGCTTGTTGCCGCGGTTGAGCTCGAAATACTTGGCGTATTCGATCACCTCGAGATCGGCGTCGATGCCGACCTTCTTCCACATGGCGACGATGGCGCGGGCGATGTCGAAATCGCTCGGGAAATGGCCGTTGGTGGCCATCATCTTGATCTTGATCGGCTTCTTGGTGCTGTAGCCGGATTTCGCGAGCAGCGCGGCGGCCTTCGCCGGATCGTAGGCGAACTTGAAGTTCGGATCGTAGGCGGGCGTGCCGGGCGGCGAGATCGTCGACAGCGGCACGGCGGCGCCTTCATAGAAGGCCTTCGACAGCGCGGCCTTGTCGATCGCGTGATGGGCGGCGAGCCGCACGTTCTCGTCGGCGAAGCCGAGATCGTTACGGCATTGCAGCAGGATGTCGCGCGTGATCGGGTCGAGCTCGCTCGACAGGCCGGCGACCTTGCCGAGCCGTGTCGCCTCGCGCACCGGCACGTTGATGACGAGATCGGCCTTGCCCAACTCGACCGCGGCGACGCGCGCCGACGGATCCTTGATGATCTGATAGATCACCCGCTTGATCTTCGGCTTGGCGCCCCAGTACTTGTCGAAGCGCTCGAGCACGATGCGCGAATTGAGCTCGTATTCGACCATGCGATAGGGGCCCGAGCCGATCGGCTTCTTGCGGAATTCGTCGATGCCGACCTTCTCCATGTAGTTCTTCGGCACGACATAGCTGCCGAGGAAGGAGAACCATTGCGGCGCGGTCGGCATCGGATGACCGAGCGTGATCTTGCAGTGGTTGGGCGAGGTGATTTCGATGTTCTTGATCTCGCGCCAGGAGCGGCCGATGTCGAGCTTGAGATTGGGGTATTTGCGCACCCGCTCATAGAAGGTGTAGCGGAAGTCCTCAGGGGTCAGCTTGTCGCCGTTCTGCCAGAGCACGTCGTCGCGCAACTCGACGTCCATGCTCAGGCCGTCGGGCGCCGTCGACCACTTCTTGATGATGTTCGGCTTGAGCGAGAGATCCGGGTTCTGGTCGAGCGGCTGATCGTAGACCGCCTTGAAGATGGACTGGGCGTCGGGGGTGAAGCGCTGGTTCGGGTCCCAGGTCGCCACGTCGCTGGGCCAGCCGATGATCACCGAGTTCATCGGAGGCGGAAGCCTGTGCCTGGCGTCGCGGCCAGGCGACGGCGGCGGCGCTCGAAGCCAGCAAACCGACTGCCGTGCGTCTACTAATTCGCTTTGTCATTTCCGTTCCCTCCCTGTTGAAGCCGACCCCCTTGAGGCAGACTTATCGCCGGTACAGGACCGGGCGAAAATCGTAATTGTCCGTGTCGACTGGTACCAGCGCGCGGCCGCAACCCGCGGTCATGCGCGCATCGCCCTGGGCGGCCGCCGTGCGGATTGGCTCCACGCGCGCGGGCGCTCATGCAATGACTCCCGCCAAGGCCAGCGCCTCGATGTCGGATTCGCCAAAACCCGCCTCGGCCATCACGTCGCGCGTGTCGGAGCCGTATTTTTGCGGAAATGACAATTCTGTCTTCGCCCCCTCGACATCGACGGCGGGCGGCTGCATGTGGATCGTCCTGCCGTCCGGCACCATCGTGCGCGTGAGCTTGTCGCGCAGTTGCGGCAATTCGCGAACCTGACGCACGTCGAAGATGCGCGTTGCGGGAATGGTCGCGGCCTTTAGATCGGCGAGGATATCGTCAACCGCATAGCGTGAGGTCACCGCGGCGATGTCGCGGTGGATGTCCTCCTGCTCGATGTGGCGGCCTTCGTTGGTGCTGCGCACGTCGTTGGCGATGCTGGCGAACTTCGGGCTTTCCGTGAGCCGCCGCCATTGCACGTCGCTGCCGATGGCGAGATAGACGAAGCCGTCCTTGGCCGGATAGACGTTGGTGGGAATGAACTTGCGGTGCCGGTTGCCGGCGCGGGTGATCTCGTGCGGCGCGCAGTCGAAGTCGATGAGCGGCAGCACGGTGATAAGCCATGAGGCCGCCGCCTGCAGCATCGACACGTGGATGGCGCGGCCGTGCCCGGTCTCGGCCCGTTCGAGCAGGGCGAGCAGCACATTGGCGTAGACCTCGTCGCCGGCCTTGAGGTCGATGACCGGGATGCCGGTCAGCATGGGCGGGCCGTCGGGATCGCCGGTGACCTCCATATAGCCGCACATGGCCTGGATGACCGGGTCGTAGCCTGGCGCTTCCGGATATCTTGGGCCCATGGCCGAGATGCCGGCCCAGATCAGATCGGGCTTCACCGCGGACAAGGTCTCGTAGTCGATGCCGAGCTGCTTGTAGCGCGACGGCACCGTGTTGCAGCAGAACACGTCGACGTCGAGCGCGCTGATCAGCTTCTTCAGCACCTCCTTGCCGCGCGCGTCCTTCAGATTGAGCGCGATCGCTTCCTTGCCGACGTTCGGCGCGATGAAATAGCTGCGCCGGTCGTCGTCAAGGACGCGGCTGCCGATATAGCGGTTGGGATCGCCGGGCAGCCCGTTGCCGGTCGGCGCCGCCTCGATGCGGATGACCCGCCAGCCGAGCTGGGCGAAGCGCAAAGTGGCCGAGGGCAGCGACAGCGCCTGCTCCATGCTGAGAACGGTACGCGGTTTCACGATCAGAGGCTCCATTGAGGTGGGCGCGCCTGCCCGTGCAGGGCGCGATAGACGTTTTCGGGGGTGAAGGGCAGCGCCTGGATGCGCACGCCGGTGGCATTGTAGATGGCATTGCCGACCGCCGCCGCAACGCAGATCGCCGGCGCTTCGCCGACGCCCTTGGCGCCCTTGGGGCCTTCGCCGTCCATGCTCTCGATGAAGCTGACGTCCATGTCCGGAATTTCCGGTGCCGTCACCAGTTTGTAGTCGCGGAAGTTCGGATTGCGCACGATTCCATTCTCGACGATGAGGTTTTCGGTCAGGGCATAGCCCTGGCCCATGACGATGCCGCCCTCCACCTGGCCTTCGATGCCGAGCCGGTTCAAGACGCGGCCGACATCGTGGGCTCCGGTCACCTTGACGAGACGGACGATGCCCGTCTGCGTATCGACTTCGACCTCGACCACCTGCGTCGCCCAGGCATAGGCGGCGGACACGTCGCCCTTGAACGCGCGGTCCTGATGCACGCTCGGCGGCTCGTAATAGAAGGTGGTCATCACCAGCTCGGCCTTGTCGGAGAAGTGCAGCGAGCGGATGAGCTTGCCGACCTCGCTGAGCTTGTCGCCGGCCTTGTCGACGATGAAGCCGCCGGCAAGATCGAGCTCCTCGGCGGCGCGGCCGAACTTGGCCGCGGCGGCGGCGATGATCTTCTCCTTGGCCTTGCGCGCGGCGCCGATCGCCGAATTGCCGGCGATGAAGGTGGTGCGCGAGGCATGCACGCCGACGTCCCATGGCGTGATGTCGGTATCGCTGTTGACCACCGAAACCGCCGAGAGCGGCAGGCCCAGCTCCTCGCAGACAAGTTGCGCCAGCACCGTCTCCGAGCCCTGGCCGATTTCCGAGGCGCCGGTGATCAGCGTGACATGGGCGAAGTCGTCGATCTTGAGGATGGTGCCGCAGCCGTCGGACGGATAGATCTTGGCGCCGCCGCCGACATGCAGCATCGAGGCCATGCCGGTGCCGCGCTTGATCGGGTTGGGGTCGCTCCAGCGCTCGCGGTATTCGCGGCGCTTGGCCTGAAAGTCGCTGCGCTCGGCCGCGGTGCGCAGGCAGTCCTGGAAGCCGCAGGATTTGAACTGCATGCCCTGCGGGGTCACCTCGCCGGGCGCCTGCGCGTTCTTCAGCCGGAACTCGAGCGGGTCCATGCCGATGGCATCGGCGAGCTTGTCCATATGCGCTTCGACGGCGAAGGTCGCCTGCAGGTTGCCGTAGCCGCGGAACGAGCCGGCATAGGGGTTGTTGGTGTAGACCGCGCGCGTGCGGTAGGCGCAGTGCGGCACGCGGTAGAGCGAGGAGAAGGTCTGCATCATGACGAAGGGCGTGGTCGCGCCCCACGACGTATAGGCGCCGTTGTCGTGCACGGTGTCGACCGCACGGAAGGTGAGGGTGCCGTCCTTGCGGCAGCCCGAGCGCAGCTTGAGCAGCACCGGCTGGCGGGTCGGCGAGGCGATGAACTCCTCCTCGCGCGTGAACACGAGCTTCACCGGCCGCTTGGTGATCTTGGCGAGGAAGATGGCGATCGGCTCGAACGGATAGATGTCGAGCTTGGAGCCGAATCCGCCGCCGATCGGCGGCTGGATGATCCGCACGCGGCCCGGATCGATATTGAGCTGCTCGGCGAATTCGCGCTTGTGCAGGAAGGGCACCTGCGTGTTGGAATAAAGCAGCAGATTGCCGCCCGGGTCGAATTCGGCGATCACCCCCGACACGCCCATGCAGCAGTGCGTGACGTAGTGGAGCTGGAACACGTCCTCGACCACGGCGTCCGATTCCGCCTCGCCCTGCGCCGCGTCGCCCTGGCCGTATTCGAAGGTCATGGCCACATTGTCGGGCGTGCGCTTGTGCAGCACCTCGCTCTTGCCGCCCGGCGAGGTCCACACCAGGTCCTCGTCGTGCAGCACCGGCGCGCCCGGCTTCATCGCCTCCTCGGCGGTGGCGACGACGGGCAGGCGCTCGTAGTCGACCTTGATCAGCTTGAGCGCGGCCTCGGCGATCTCCTCGCTGTCGGCGGCGACCGCGGCGATCTCGTCGCGCGGGCTGCGCACGTGATCGCGCTTGAGCGGCAGATGATCCTTGGCGACGCCGATCGGCCGCTGCCAGGGCACGTCGGCCGCGGTGATGACCGCATGCACGCCGGGCAGCGCCTTGGCGGCGCTGGTGTCGATCGACAGGATCTTCGCGTGTACCTCGCTCGAGCGCAGGATCTTGGCGTACAGTTGCCCGGGCAGGTCGATGTCGTGGATATAGCGGGTCTTGCCGCTGGCCTTGTCGGGCGCGTCCATCTTGGCGACGCGCTTGCCGATGAGCGTTTCACTGGGGCGAGGCTTCGCAACTGCATCCATGGTCGCCTCCTATGCCGCGTCGGCTTTGTCGCCGGCGCCGGCGTCCGCCGCGGCGATGGCCTCGACGATCTTCTTGTAGCCGGTGCAACGGCAGAGATTGCCTTCGATGCCGCGCTTGATGGCGGCGGCATCGGCGTGCGGCTGCGTCTCCAAAATATGGCTGGCCTGCATCATCAGGCCGGGCGTGCAGAAGCCGCATTGCACGGCGCCGTTCTCGGTGAAGCTCTGGCGCAGCGCCTCGCCGAGCGGGGTGGCGACCAGGCCCTCGATGGTCGTGAGCTCGCGCCCGTCGCAATCGACGGCGAACATGAGGCAGGAGTTCACCGTCTGCCCGTCGACGCGGATGGTGCAGGCGCCGCACTCGCCCTCGCCGCAGGCATATTTGGTGCCGGTGAGGCCGACATGCTCGCGCAGCATGTCGAGCGTGCTCATCTGCGGCGGCACGGAAAGGCGGCGTGCAACGCCGTTGAGCTTGAAAGTGATGTCAATGGTCACGGACATGGTCCAGCATCCTTCGAAGCATGTTTTGTGCCAGTTCACGGCGATACCAGTCGGTGGCGCGCACGTCGCTGATCGGGTGGATGTCTTCCAATGCGGCCGCGGCGGCGGCGTCGATGGCCGCGGTATCGAGCGCGGTTCCCTCGAGGGCTGCTTCGGTGCGCGGGCCGCGGATCGGGGTGGGGGCCACCGCGCCGAAGGCGACGCGCACCTGGCGCAGCGTGCGGCCGTCGCGCACGGCGGCCAGGCCGATGGCGATGGTGGAGATGTCGAGCGCCGGCCTTGTGCCGAATTTGAAGAATTCGCTGACGAAGCGGCCGGCCGGCAGCGGGATGTCGACGCCGGTGACCAGTTCGTTGGCCGAGCGCTTGGTGCGGCCTGGCGCCAGGAAAAACTCGGCGATGGGCATGACGCGGGTCACCAGCGCGCCGTTCGGCTTGCTGGCGAGCAGCACCTTGGCGTCGAGCGCGATGAGCGGCACCAGCAGGTCGCCGGCGGGCGAGGCATTGCAGATATTGCCGCCGACGGTGGCGGCGTTGCGGATCTGGTCGCTGGCGAAATGATCGCAGGCCTGCCAGAGCGCGTTGAACCGGTCGCGCACCAGCGCGCTGGTGTAGAGCTCGGTGACGGTGGTGAGCGCGCCGATGCGCAGCGCGTCGCGCGTCTGCGTGATGCCGCGCAGTTCGGGAATGCGGCGGATGTTCATCAGCATGGACTGGAAGGCGAGGCGGCCCGCCTTCGTCTGCGGCATGACGTCGGTGCCGCCGGCAAGGATGGTCACATTCCCCGCGCGCAGGAGCTCGGCCGCCTCTTCGAGCGATCGTGGCGCGGCATAGGCCTGAACCTCGGACATCGCATACCCTCGCGGTTATCGAACAGGGCCCATCATGCCGAAACCTCCTTGGCGATGATGAGCTTGAGAATTTCGCTGGTGCCGCCGCCGATCAAGGTGAAGCGGACGTCGCGCAGGAAGCGCTGCGCCGGATATTCCATGGCGTAGCCATAGGAGGCAAAGACGCGCGCGGCCTGGTCGCAGACCTTCGCCGCGGTCTCGCTGGCGAACAGCTTGGCCATGGCCGCCTGCTTGTGGTGCGGCTTGTCGTTGTCGCGCAGCCAGGCGGCGTAGTGCACGAGATGGATCGAGGCCTCGATCTCGGTCGCCATCTCGGCGAGCTTGGCCTGGATCGCCTGGTAGCGGTTGATCGGCTTGCCGAACTGCTTGCGTTCGCCGGCATAGGCGACGGCGGCGTCGAGCGCGGCGCGGGCGATGCCGTTGGCCATGGCGCCGGTGATGATGCGGATCTCGGCGAGGATCTTGCGCAGGTGGCTTTCGCCGTCGCCTTCCGTTTGCGACAGGCGATGGCTGTCGGGCACGAAGCAGTCGGCGAAGGCGACCTCCGAGGTGGGCAGCGCCCACACGCCCATCTTCTCGATGGGGCGGCCGATGATGAGGCCCTTGAAGTCGCGCTCGACCAGGAAAATGGTGAGCTTCTTCTCCTCGCCGGCCTTGGCGAAGACGGTGAAGAAGTCGGCGAAGGGCGCCGAGGTCACCCAGGTCTTCTGCCCGTTGAGCACATAGCCGCCGTCGGTCTTGCGCGCGAGCGTGGCGATGCCGTCGAGATCGCTGCCGGCGTTCGGCTCGGTCATGCAGATGGCGCCGACTTTCTCGCCACGCAGCGCCGGCTTGAACAGCCGCTCGCGGATGTCCTCGTTGCCGAGCATGTGCAGGAACTTGGTGCCCATCAGCGACTGCATGGCGACGCAGCCGGCGACCGACAGCGAGCCGCGCGCGATCTCCTCCAGCGCCAGGCAGAACTCGACCAGCGCCAGACCGGTGCCGCCGTCGGCCTCCGGATAGCGCATGCCGAACAGGCCGATCGCCGCGAGCTCGTCGAATACCGCGCGCGGAAAGGTGTGCGCGGCGTCGATCTCGGCCGCCTTCGGCGCGATGCGCTCGTCGGCAAAGCGGGCGAAGGTCGCCTGGATCTCGCGTTGTTCCGGGTTTAGCTCAAAGTCCATAATTCTTCTGCGCCGCGGCGGCCGAAACGACCCCGTCGCGCACCTCTTCCCTTAGCTTGTTTCTGTCGCGCTTGTGCGGATCGCCGTAGCCGCCTCCGCCGCCGGCCTTCTGGTGATAGATCGTGCCCTTGGGCACGTTGGTGATCAGGTCCTTGTTGTGCGGCACGACCGTATGGCCGTCCGGATAGGTGAGGCGGATCGAATTGAGCGTGCCGGAGCCGCCGCCGAACAGGCCGAAGGCCGGCTCGAAATCGCCGTCGCCGAAGGTGACGAGCTGGGTGTTCTCGGAGCCGATCTCGAACACGGTCTCGACGCCGAGGCCGCCGCGCCACTGGCCGGGTCCGGCGGAGTCGCAGAGATATTCGTGCTTGATCAGGCGGTGCGGCGTCTGCTGCTCGAACATCTCGTAGTCCTGGTCGAGCACGCCGCCGGAGGCGTCGATCATGCCGATGTGATCGTAGCCGTCGGTGCCGCGCATGGCGCCGGAGCCGCCCTTGAGGCCCATGAAGCCGATGTCGACATATTTTTCGTTCTTGCCCGGATCGATGCCGGTGGTCAGCGAGCACAGCAGGTTGTTCCATCCGGCGGTGACGCGCTCGGGCATCACCGGGGCGAGCGCGCGCTGGATGGCGTCGGCATTGGGCGGGCAGAGGTGGTTGCCGAAGGTCGTCGCCTTCGGATAGCTCGCGTTGAGGATCGTGCCCTGCGGAATGACGATCTCGATCGGCTCGACCATGCCCTCGTTGTGCGGAATGTCGGGGTTGATCATCTGCAGCAGCGTCAGGATGGTCGCCGAGGCGCTCGAAGTGAAAGTGCCGTTGACGAAGCCGTTGCTCTGCGCGTCGGTGCGCGAATAGTCGAACTTGATGCGCTTGTCCTCGACGGTGATGTCGACGCGCACCTGGAATTTCGTGCCCTCGTGGCGGCCGTCGTAATAGATCGAGCCCTCGCCGGAATAGGTGCCGTTCGGGATGGAGGCGATCTCGGCCTCCATCATCTTGCGGGTGGCGTCGAACAGCGCTTCCTTGTGCGCCTCGAAATTCCGGCGGCCGTATTTCTTGAGCAGCTCGACCATGCGCCGGTCGCCGACCTGGCAGGCGCCCATCTGCGCCTTCATGTCGTGCTGCACGATGTCGAAGCGGATATTGGCGAAGATCAGGTCCCAGACGTCCTTGCGCAGCTTGCCCTTCTCATAGACCTTGACCGGCGGGATGCGCAGCGCCTCCTGCCAGACCTCGACCGCGTTGGGATTGTAGCCGCCGGCGACGGCGCCGCCGATGTCGGCCTGATGGCCTTTGACCGCGGTCCAGGCGACCAGTTCGTCCTCGAAGAAGACCGGCCGGTAGACGGCGACGTCGTTGTTCTGGTTGCCGAGCGAGAATACGTCGTTGTGGAAGATGACGTCGCCGGGGTGAATGTCGTCGCCGAAATGGTTGCGGATGTATTTGCACACCGGCGCCAGCGAGAAGGCGAGGATCGGCAGGTTCTCGGTCTGCTCGAGCATGCGGCCCTCGGCGTCGTAGAGGCCGGTGACGTAATCCTTCGCTTCGCACAGGATCGGCGAGCAGGTCGTCTTCTGCACCGAGATCGACATCTCGTCGGTGATCGAGCGGAAGGTGCGCGCGTAGACGGAGAGCAGGATGGGGTCGATGGTCATGCCGGTACCTCCGCTTCCTCGCGGGCGAGCAGCGTGTCCACGAGATCGTCGCGGCCTTTGCGATAGAGGACGAAGGAGCCGTGGCGGTCGACCACGGCGTCGTAATTGGCCGAGATGAACACCGCGGTGGTCACCGTCTCGATCAGCGCCGGGCCTTCGATCTGATTGCCGTGGCGCAGGCGATGACCGTCATAGGTCGGCACCGGCTGGAACGCGCCCGTTTCCGGGATGTACATGCGCCGCTTGCCCTTGGCGGCATCGGCCGCGCTCGGCCGGTGATAGGGCTCCTCGGCATGGCCGCGCTGGTCGACGGCGCCGATCGCCTGCAATCGCATATTGATCAATTCGATCGGCGTGTTCTCGGTCTCCATCGAATAACCGTAGAGCCGGTTGTGCTCGGCATGGAAGATGCGGGCGATAGCCGCCGGATCGCGCCGCTCGATCGCCGCCCACGGCACCTCGAACGACACCTCGTGGTATTGCTTGAGGTAGCGGCAGTCCAAGCGGACACTATAACGTCGTTGGCTCGCCGGGATGCGCTCCTCACTCAGCACCGCTTCGCCCTCGCGGCGCATCTCCTCGATCACCGCGCCAAGGCGCTGCCAGTCGAGCGAGTCCAGGCGGGCGACGAAGGTGCGCATGAAATCGTGCTTGAGCTCGGAAAGCAGCATGCCGAAGGCGCACAGGACCGAGGCCGAGCGCGGCACGATCTGCAACGGGATCTCCAGCTCGTTGCAGATCAGGCAGGAATGCATCGGCCCGGCGCCGCCGGCCGCGATCAATGGGAACTCGCGCGGGTCGTAGCCGCGCTTGATGGTCACTTCGCGCACGCCCTGCGCCATGTTGTTGCAGGCGACGCGATACATGCCGGCCGCCGCCGCTTCGAGCGACAGTCCCATCGGCTTGGCGATATGGGTCTCGACGGCGCGGGCGGCGGCGTCGACGTCGAGCTGCATCTTGGCGCCGGCGAAATAATCGGGGTCGAGATAGCCGAGCACCAGATTAGCGTCGGTCGTGGTCGGCAGCGTGCCGCCTTTGCCGTAGCAGGCGGGGCCGGGATCGGCGCCGGCGCTTTGCGGGCCCATGCGCAGCAGGCCGCCTTCGTCGAGCCAGGCGATCGAGCCGCCGCCGGCGCCGATCGTGTGGATGTCGAGCATGGGCAGGGCGATCTTGTGGCGGGCGATCTCACCGTCCGTGACCGTCGCCGGCGTGCCGATGGCGACGGAGGCCTCGAAGCTGGTGCCGCCCATGTCGGTGGTGATGCAACGGTCGCGGCCGAGCGCGCGCGCATAAAAGAGCCCGGCGCCGGGCCCGCCGGCCGGCCCCGACAGCAGCGTCAACGCCGCCTTCTCGCGCGCGATCTGCGGCGACATGACGCCGCCGTTCGACTGCATGATCAACAGCACGCCGCCGAAGCCTGCCTCCTTCAGCGTCGTCACCAGGCGGGCGAGATAGCGGTTGAGCTTGGGGCCGACATAGGAATTGAGCACGGTGGTGCTGACGCGCTCGTAGAAGCGGATGGTCGGCAGCAGTTTGGTCGAGACGGTGAGATAGGCGTCGGGCAGTTCCTGGCGCACCAGTTCCTCGGCCGCGCGCTCATGCGCCGGATTGGCGAAGGCGTTCATGAAGCAGATCGACACCGCCTCGACCTTTTCGCGCTTGAACAGGTCGATGGCGCGGCGGATGTCGTCAAGCGACAGCGCGGCCACCTCGGCGCCGTTGCGGTCGAGGCGCTCCTCGACGCCGATGCGCAGGTAGCGCGGCACCAGCGGGGTCACATTGGTGTAGCGGTTGTCGTATTGGCGCTCGCGGATGCCGCGGCGCATTTCCAGCGCGTCGCGCAGGCCGCCGGTGGTCAGCAGGCCGGATTTGGCGCCGGTGTGGGTGAGGGTGGCATTGGTGGCGACGGTGGTGCCGTGCACGATGGCGTCGATGGACGCCATGAAGTCGGCGAAATCCGCCTGCGGCATCAACAGCGGGGCGAGTTCCCTGAGCCCGGTCAGCACGGCGATCGAGGGATCTTCCGGCGTCGACAGCACCTTGTGGATCAGGGTCTCGCGGCCGGCGCCGGAGACGATGAAGTCGGTGAAGGTGCCGCCGACATCGATGCCGATCTTCAGACTCATTGTCGCTCCTGTCAGACCGTCGCGCCCGCCGGGGCGCGCGCGGCCTTGGTCAATTCCGCCCGCATGACCTTGCCGAGCGCGGTGCGCGGCAGGGTCTTCATGAAATTGATCTCGCGCGGATGCTTGAAGCGCGCGATGCGCTCGGACAGCAGCGCGCGCACGTCGTCTTCGCTCATCGTGGCGCCCGGCTGCAGCACGATGAAGGCCACCACGGCCTCGCCCCAGCGCTCATCGAAACGGCCGACGATGCAGGCCTCCTGGATCGCCGGGCATTCGAGCAGCACGTTCTCGATCTCGGCCGGATAGATGTTCTCGCCGCCCGACACGATCATGTCGGTCTTGCGCGAGACGACGGTGAGATAGCCCTCGTCGTCGAAATGGCCGATGTCGTTGGAATGGTACCAGCCGCCGCGGAAGGTCTCGGCGGTGATCTCCGGCGCGTTGAGATAGCCGCGGCTCACATTCGGCCCGCGCACCAGGATTTCGCCGTCAACGCCGGGCGGCAGGTCGTTGTCGTCGGCATCGACCACGCGCAGCTCGCAATGCAGGGCGGGCAGGCCGGCGGAGCCGGCTTTGCGCTCGGCGTTCTCGCCGCGCACGTAGCTTGCGATCGGGCAGGTCTCGGTCGAGCCATAGACCTGAATCAGTTTCAGCCCGCGCGCATTGATGCGGCGGGTGAAGCTTTCCGAGATGATGGTCGAGCCGGTGGAGACGGTGCGCAGGCCGGAGAAGTCGGCCTCCGCCCAGCGCGGCAGGTCCATCATGGCGACGAGCTGCGCCGGCACCAGCACCGTGAGGGTGATGCGTTCGCGCTCGATCGCCTCGATCGCCGCGGCCGGCTCGAACTGCTCGTGCAGATAGACGCTCGCCCCGGCATGGAAGGCGGGCAGCGTCTGGATATTGAGGCCGCCGACGTGGAAGAGGGGGAGAGTGGTGAGGATGCGGTCGGCGCTGGTCAGATCGTGCATATGCGCGCTGTTGAGCGCGTTCCAGAACAGCGCTTCCTGCGTGTGCACGACGCCTTTCGGTGTGCCGGTGGAGCCGGAAGTGTAGCAGACGAGCACCGGGTCTTCGAGGCTGCCACGCGCGTCGACCGCGGCTTCGTCAATCGTGTCCCAGCCGATCCAGCCGGGCGGCACCTCGGCGAGCGTCGTCCAGGCCATGTCGGGATGATCTTCGCGCAAGGCTTCGGCGCGCGGCGTGAAGGCGGCATCGACCAGCACCGCGCGCGGCGCGCAGTCGGCGAGCACGCGTGCGTGCTCGGGTGCCGCCAGGCGCCAATTGAGCGGCACCACCGCGGCGCCGATGCGCGCGCAGGCAAAGAGCAGGATGAGCAATTCGGGCCGGTTGCGTCCGAGCCAGGCGACGACGTCGCCGCGCCCGACATCGAGCGCGGTCAGACGCGCGGCGGCCTGGCGGATGCTGGCGGCAAAGCCTGAATAGCTCAGGTCGCGATCGGCAAATCGGATCGCAAGCTTGTCCGGCGTGAAGGCCGCGGACCGCTCAATCCAATGCGCCAGATCCATGCCGACCTCTATTTGTCGCCGACCTCGATCACCACGGCCATGGCGGTGTCGCCGGCAGCACAGCCGGTGAACAGGCCGAGCCCGCCCCCGCGCATGACCAGTTCCTCGATCAGTTCGATGATGGAGCGCGTGCCCATCGGCGCCTGCGGATGGCCCCAGACCAGCGAGCAGCCGTAATTGTTCATGCGGGCGATATCGACGCCGGTCTGCCGCGAGAACAGCACGTCGTTGGCGGCGAAGGGATTGTGCGTCTTGATCGCGTCCATGTTCTCGAAGGTCAGGCCCGCCTGCGCGAGCGCGCGCTGGGCGGCCGGCACCGGCGCTTCCGGCATATAGGCGAGGTCGGCGCGCGCCGTGCCGAAGCCGCGCAGGCGAATGCGCACCTTGCGGTCGCGGCTGAGCTCGGCCGCGCGCTCGGGCGACGCGACGATCATGCCGGCATTGCCGTCGGCCGGATGCGTCTGGCCGCCGAAGGTGACGGAGCCGCCCTTGACCACGGGCTTGAGCTTGGCGAGCTCGTCGGCGCTCGACATGCGGATGCCGTCGTCGCCGGTCAGCGTGGTAGCGGTCTTGCGGAAGGCGGGATCCGGCACTTCGAAGGGCAGCGTCATGTAGCGCTTGTGGAAGGCATTGTCGTCGGCGAGCGCCTCGCGATACTGCGCCTCGCGCCGCAGCACCACGTCGTGCTGCTCGGCGGTGGTGATCTGGTGCTTGGTGGTGACATTTTCCGCCGTCTGCACCATGGCGTGATGGCCGAGCGGGTCGCAGTTGAAATTGTCCATGACCCAGTCTTCATGCGCGCCGGTGCCGCCGGGACCGCGCGGATTGGGGTAATAAAGGTGCGGCCCGTTCGAGGTGCGGTCGCAGGTCACCGTCAGCGTGACGTCGGAGAGGCCGGCATCGACCTCCTGCGTGGCCGCGAGCAGGACGCGCGCGCCGGTGGCGCAGGCCTGCATCAGCGTCGGGCCGCCGACCGCGCCGAGCCCGGCCATGCCGGCGAGCCAGGGCATGCCGTAGAACGCATGCTTCTGCGGCACGCTGATGCCGAGCACGCCGTGATCGATGACCTCGCCGGGGATCTGGCGGCGCGCCAGTTCGCCTTTCACCACGTGGGCTGCAAATTCCACGGAATGCAGATTGGCGAAGGCGCCCTGCCAGCGCGCGAAGGGGGTGCTCCAATAGGCCCCGTAGGGGATTTCCGCTTTGTAAGCCACGACAGTTATTTCTTTCGCTTGGGCTGTTTTGCTTCGTGCAGGAAGCGCTTGGCCTGCAGCAGATGATCGTGCATGGCGGTTTTGGCGGCCTCGCCGTCGCCCGCGGCCAAGGCCGCGGCCAGCCGCTTCAGGCCGCTCAGCACCACCGCGCGCACGCCGCGATCGCCGAGCGTGAGCACGCGCAGGTAGCGCACGTGATCGGCATAAATCTCGATCGCGCGCAGCAGCCGCCGGTTGGGCACCATTTCCAGCCAGGCGGCGCGGTAACGGTAGTTCGCCTCCATGAAGGAGTCGACGTCGTTCTCGGCGTGGGCGACGACCATGACGGCGAGCTGCTCGCGGATCGGCACGAGCTGTGCCTTCTCGCGGATGCGCAGCGCCACCTGCCGCAGCGCCTCCGGCTCGAGCAACAGGCGCAACTCGTAGATGTCTTCGATGTCGGATTCAGTCAGCAAGGGAACGGTGAGGCTGCGGCCGTCGGACTCGAGCAGGCCTTCGCTGGCAAGGCGCGCCAGCGCTTCGCGCACCGGGGTGCGTGAGACGCCCAATTGGGCGGCCAATGCCGCTTCCTGCAGCGGCCGGCCGCTCGGCAGGGCGCCGGAGCACAGATGCTCGCGCAGCGTCATGTAGATGCGGTCGCTGAGTGGCTGCGGCCGGTCGAGAACCTTCAACATGGCACGGCGTCCCCCTAGGAATGCACACCGTATTGGGTGTACGGTATACAAAGGCGCCCGTCTTGTAAACGGCGCCGGCGCGGCCGGGGCGCGGGGGCCAGCCGGCCGGCAAGTGTTGAGGTTGCGACGGTGAGCGAACGACGCATCAAGATTTTGATCGGCAAGCCCGGGCTCGACGGCCACGACGTCGGCGCCAAGGTCATCGTGCATGCGCTGATGGAGGCGGGCTTCGAGGTGGTCTATACCGGCCTGCGGCAGACGCCGCAGGAGATCGCGCAGAAGGCGCGCGAGGAAAACGTCGACGTCGTCGGCGTGTCGATCCTCTCCGGCGCGCATATTTCCCTGTGCCGGCGGCTGCGCGAGGAGCTGCAGGAAAAAGGCCTCTACGACAAGCTCTGGATTGTCGGCGGCAACATTCCGGAGGAAGATCGCCTGGTGCTCAAGCAGCTCGGCTACGGCGGCGTGTTCCCCACCGGCACGCGCACGGCCGACATCGTTGCCTACATTCGGGAGAACCTGAAATGACAGAACCGCAGCAGAAGGCGAAAGGTCCGCGGCCGGCGAGCGCGCTCAAGCGGGTGATCAACGAATCCGGCATCGAGGTGAAGCCGCTCTATACGGCAGAGGACGTGCTGGCGAGCGGCGGCATCGACCAGAGCGCGCCGGGCGAGCCGCCCTTCACCCGCGGCATCCATCCGGAGATGTACCGGCGCCGGCCCTGGACCATGCGGCAATATACCGGCTTCGCCAATGCCGCGGACACCAATGAGCGCTTCAAATATCTGATCGAGAACGGCCAGACCGGCCTCAACGTCGCCTTCGACCTGGCGACGCAGTGCGGCTACGATTCCGACGCGCCGGAAGCGATGGGCGAGGTCGGCCGCGTCGGCATGGCGGTCGATACGCTGAAGGATTTCGAGATCGCCTTCGACGGCATCGACCTCGACGCCATCACCGTGTCGCTGACCATCAACGGCTCGGCCGCCGTGCTCATCGCCATGTATCTGGCGATGGCGGAAAAGCGCGGCTACGACCTCGCCAAGCTGCGCGGCACCGCGCAGAACGACATCCTCAAGGAATTCATCGGCCGCGGCACCTGGATCTTCCCGGTTGAGCCCTCGGTGAAGCTCGTCGCCGACACCATCGAGTACTGCGCCAAGATGGCGCCCAAATACAGCCCGGTCAGCGTCTGCGGCTATCACATCCGCGAGTCGGGCGCGAACCCGGCCGAGGAGATGGGCTACGCCTTCGCCATCGCCAAGGCCTATACCGACGCGGCGCTGGCGCGCGGGCTCGACATCGACGAGTTCGCCGGGCGCCTCTCATTCAACTTCAACATCTTCGGCAATCTCTTTGAACAGGTTGCAAAATTCCGCGCCGGCCGTCGCCATTGGGCGAAGATCATGCTGGAGCAGTACCACGCCAAGAATCCAGCCTCCGGCTGGATGCGCATGATCGCCGGCGGCGGCGGCTTCGGCCTCACCATCGAGCAGCCGGAGAACAACATCATGCGCGGCGCCTATTACGCGCTGATCGCCGCGCTGTCGGGCGCGCAGACCATGGCGCTGTGCTGCTACGACGAGGCCTATACGATCCCCACGCCGAAGGCGCAGCGCATCTCGTTGCGCACCATGCAGCTTATGATCGAAGAGATCGGGCTCTGCGACACGGTCGATCCGCTCGGCGGCTCCTACTACGTCGAGACGCTCACCAACCAGATGGAAGAGAAGATCGTCGAGGCGATGAACTGGGTCAATTCCGCCGGCGGCATCGTCAAGGCGGTGAGCGAGGGGCTGATCCAGGAAAAGGTCTCCGACTACGCCTTCCAGCGGCAGAAGGACCTGGAAACCGGCGCGCTGCGCAAGGTCGGCGTCAATTGTTACGTCGAGAGCAACGAGGAGAAGCCGGAGGTCGAGCTGCACCCCTATGACGAGGTCGGGGCCAATGAGCAGATCGCCACGCTGAAGAAGGTGCGCGCCGAGCGCGACAATGTCGCGGTCGAGCGCTGCCTGCAGAAGCTGCGCGCCGAGGCGGTGGCCGGACGCAATGTCATGCCGGCGATGGTCGAGGCGGTGAAGGCCTATGCCACGGTCGGCGAGATCACCAATACGCTGGTCGCCGTCTACGGTCGCTTCAAGGAGCCGACGCGCTTCGGCGAGCGGGCGGCGGCCTGAGCGGCACATGAGCGCGGTCGTGGAAATCGCCGGTCGGGCCGGCGCCGGGGAAGGCGAGGCCGCGCGGCAATGGTGCGAGAGCGAAGCCGTGCCGCGCTGGCGCGCGCTGACCGGCCTCAGCGCCTTCGATCTCTATGTGCCGGCGGCCGGCCGCGCCGCCGATCCCTTCGTCGATGATGGCGCCGGTCCGCAGTTCGTGGCCATGCTGGAATTTGCCGACGCTGCGGCGCTCGAACGCGCCGTGCGCTCGGCGGACTTCACCGCGCCGCTCAAGCGGCTCCCGCAGGGCCTCAACTTGACGGCCGACGCGATGGAACGGCAGGTCTATCCGGTGGCGGGCAAGACGCAGGCGGAGCCGCTCACGGCGCCGTTCTCCTACCATGTTCGCTATCACCGGCCGGCCGAGGACGAAGCGCGCTTCGTCGAATTCTATCTCGAGGGCCATCCGCCGCTGCTCGGCCGCCTGCCGGGCATCCGCAATGTCATGTGTTACCTGCCGCTGCTCGGCGTCGGTGTCGCCGGGTTGCCGAGCGCCGACTACATGCTCGGCAACGAGGTCGTCTTCGACACCATCGAGGCCTTCAATGCCGCCATGGCCTCGGAGGTGCGGCGCGAGCTGCGCGCCGATTTCAAACGTTTCCCCGCCTTCAGCGGGGCCAATACCCACCATCCCATGGACCGGCAACGGCTCGTCGGCTGAGGTCGGCCGCACGTTGATGGTCGCGAATTTCATCGATGCACGGATAAGGCCATGCCGATCACCAACAACCCGCTGCTGCGCAAACCATCCCGCCCGCTGCCCAAGCATGTCGTCGTGGTGGGGGCGGGCACGATCGGACCCGACATCGGCTATTACCTGAAGTCCGCAATCCCCGAATTGAAGCTCACGCTGCTCGACGTGGCGCAGGCGCCGCTCGACCGCGCCGTGCAGCGCTTTGCCGATTACGCACGCAAGGCGGTCGAGCGCGGCAAGATGAAACAGGCCGAAGCCGACAAGGTGCAGGCGAACCTGCACGTGACGCTCGACTACGAGGCGGCGGGCGACGCCGATTGGGTGATCGAGGCGGCGACCGAGGATCTTGCGCTCAAGCGCCGAATCTTCACCCGGCTCGACGGTCTGATGCGGCCCGATGCGCTGATCACCTCCAACACCAGCTCGTTGCCGGCGGCGCGCATCTTCTGCGACCTCAAGCACAAAGAGCGCGCGACGGTGACGCATTTCTTCGCGCCGGCCTGGCGCAATCCGATCGTCGAGGTGATCCGCACGCCGGCGCTCGACCCCCAGGTGCTCGACGATCTGCGCTGGATCTTCTGCATGACCGGCAAAGTGCCGCTGGTCACCGAGGATGTGCCCTGTTTCATGCTCGACCGCATCTTCGACAACTGGTGCAACGAGGCGGCGCTCCTGCTCGATCAGGCGACCGCCGCCGAGATCGACACCACCGCGGGCGAATTCGTGCAGGCGGGGCCGTTCTTCGTGCTCAACCTCGCGCACGGCAATCCGATCATCATCGAGACCAATACGCTGCAGGCGGACGAGGAGGGCGAGCACTATCGCCCGGCGAAGATCTTCGGCTCGGTCGGCACCTGGAACACGGTGGCGCCGGGCAAATCCGTGCCGGTGAAGCCCGAGGTCGCCAACGCGTTGCGTGACCGCCTGCTGGGCATCCTGGTGTCGCAGACCGCCGACATTCTCGACCGTTCGATCGGCGAGGCGGCGGACCTCGAGCTCGGCTGCCGGCTCGGCTTCGGCTTCAAGACCGGTCCGCTCGAAATGATGCGCGCGGCCGGCGCGGCGGAGATCGGCCGCATCGCCAACCGCCTGGCCGAGGAACGACCCGGCCTGCCGTTGCCCAAGCGGGCGCCGGCGCAATACCAGGACTTCTATCGCTATGTGCTGGTGGACGACGTCGATGACGTCAAGCTGATCACCATCCGCCGGCCCGAGGCTTTGAACGCGCTGCACGATCAGCTCACCGACGAAATCCTCGCCGTCATCCGCCGCTATGAAGACGACGCCAAGGTAAGCGGCTTCGTTCTGACCGGCTACGGCCCGCGCGCCTTCTCCGCCGGCGCCGACATCGGCCGCTTTCCCAGCATGCTCGGCGATGCCGAGGCGGCGGCGCAATATGCGCGCGACTGCTCGCGCCTGCTCTTGCATATCGACCACATGCGCAAGCCGGTGGTCGCGGCGCTCAACGGCATGGCGCTCGGCGGCGGGCTCGAGCTCGCCTTGCGCTGCCACGGCATCGTGGCGACGGGCGGCGCCTCGCTGCAATTGCCCGAGATCATGCTCGGCATCGTGCCTGGCATGGGCGCCATCGCGGCGCCCTATCGGCGCTGGCCGGCGGCGGCCAAGCTGTTCCACGACATGATGCGGCGCGGCGCGCGCACGCCGGCGAAGCTCGCGCACGAGCGCGGCATCATCGACACGCTGAGCGAGGATTACGAGACGATGATCGCTGCGGCGGTGGCGCGCGTGCACAGTCTCGCCGGACGGCTCAAGCCGCCGGCCGACGGGCCGGTGACCATCGAACCGCCGGAGGCGATGCAGCCGGTGGCGGCGAACGGCCAGGCGCTCAGCGCCGAGGTGATCGGCATCCTCGATGCCGGTATCGCTGCGGCCGCCGCCGCGCCGAGCTTCAACGCCGCGCTCGAGGTCGGCTACCGCGCTTTCGGCGCCAGCGCCTGCACCGCGGCGGCGCGCGAGGGGATCGACGCTTTCCGCGAACGGCGCGCCGCCGATTTCAAGAAGACAGGCTGAACCCCGGACGCATGCGATGTCGCTCCTGCCGGCAGACGCCCCCGCGACCGTCTTCGCGGCGTTCGTGCGCGCGGCCGCCAAGCACGGCGCGCGGCCCTTCCTGGCGGTGACGGCGGAGACGGCCGCGGCCTATGGCATCGCGGCGACGGAGTTTACCTACGCTGCCGCGCTGGACATCGTCGAGGGGCTGCGCGCGGCCTATCGGGCCAAGGGCTACGGCCACGGTCATCGCGTCGGGCTGCTGCTCGACAGCCGGCCGGAGGTCTTCTGGCACTGGCTGGCGCTCAACGCGTTGGGCGTCTCCATCGTGCCGATCAACCGCGACCTGCGCGCGAACGAGCTCTCATTCATTATTACACATTCGGGGCTGGTCGCGGCGGTCGCGGTCGAGACGGCGCATGAGCGCCTCAGCGCCGCCGGGGCGCCCTCAGTCGTTTCGCCCGGCGCCGAACCGGCCGCGATCGCAACCGCGCCGCCGCGCGACGGCGCGCCTGACGGCAACAGCGAGTGCGCGCTGCTTTATACGTCCGGCACCACCGGCACGCCGAAGGGCTGCGTGCTCGCCAACGACTATTTCATCGGCGCCGGCCACTGGTATCGATCGGCCGGCGGCCTGACCGCGCTCAACGAGGCATGCGAGCGCATGCTGACGCCGCTTCCGTTCTTCCACATGAATGCGTTAGCCTTCTCGACCATGGCCATGGTCATGACCGGCGGCTGCCTGATCCCGCTCGACCGCTTCCACCCGAAGAGCTGGTGGCGAACCGTGCGCGACAGCGCCGCGACGATCGTGCACTATCTCGGCGTCATGCCTGCAATGCTGATGAGCGCGCCGGAGAGCGCGCATGACCGCGACCATGCCGTCCGCTTCGGCTTCGGCGCCGGCGTCGACCGCAGCCTGCACGGCTCCTTCGAGGCGCGCTTCGGCTTCCCGCTGATCGAGGCCTGGGCGATGACCGAGACCGGGCCCGGCGCCTGCATCGCCGCCAGTGCCGAGCCGCGCCATGTCGGCACGAATTGCTTCGGCCGGCCAAACGAAGACATCGCCATTCGCGTCGTCACCGACGAGGGCCAAGAGGCGACGGTTGACCAGCCGGGCGAGCTGCTGGTGCGCCATGCCGGCGCCGATCCGCGCGCCGGCTTTTTCCGCGAATATCTCAACGAGCCCGCGGCGACGGCCGAAGCCTGGGCGGGCGGCTGGTTTCGCACCGGCGATATCGTGCGGCGCGGCGCCGACGGCTCGCTCGCGTTCGTCGACCGCAAGAAGAACGTCATTCGCCGCTCGGGCGAAAACATTTCGGCGATCGAGGTGGAGGCCGTGCTGCTGCAGCATCCGGCGGTGCGGCATGTCGCGGTGGCGCCGGCGCCGGACGCCGTGCGCGGCGAGGAAGTGTTTGCCTGCGTGGTGACGCATGAGGCCATAAGTGGGGCGGCGGCGGACCGGATGGCCGGCGACATCGTGGCCTGGTGCCTGACGCGACTCGCCTATTACAAGGCGCCGGGCTACGTCGCCTTCGTGCCGGCAGTGCCCGTCACCTCGACGCAGAAGATCCAGCGCGGCAGCCTGAAGGAACTGGTGACGGCGACGCTTAAAAGTGGCGCCTGCGTCGACACCCGCGCGTTGAAAAAGCGGGCGCCGGCATGAGCGCGAGCACAACGCGCATGGCCTATGACGGCATCGTCGTCTGCGCGCCGGTGACGGTGCCTTATCGCCGCTTTTCGACCAATGCGGCGCAGTGGTGGATCGGCCGCGCGCTCGCCGCGCTCACCAAGCAAACCGGCTTGCGCCCTGCCGATATCGACGGCCTGTCGGTGGCGAGCTTCACCATCGCGCCGGACAGCGCCATCGGGCTCACCCAGCATTTCGGCCTGTCGCCGCGCTGGCTCGACACGGTGCCGCTCGGCGGCGCCGCCGGCGTGGTGGCGCTGCGCCGCGCGGCGCGCGCGGTGCAGGCGGGCGATGCCGATTTCGTCGCCTGCGTCGCCGGCGACACCAACCACATCAATTCCTTCCGCCGGAGTCTCGCGACCTTCTCGCGCTTTGCCCAGGACGCGGTCTATCCTTACGGCTCGGGCGGGCCGAATGCGAGCTTCGCGCTCATCACCAGGAACTACATGAACAAATATGGCGCGACGCGCGAGGATTTCGGCAAGATGTGCATTGCCCAGCGCGACAATGCCATGGCGGTGCCGCACGCGCTGATGAAGAAGAAATTGACGCTCGACGAATATCTGTCGGCGCGGGCGATCTCCGACCCGATCCATCTGTTCGACTGCGTCATGCCCTGCGCCGGCGCCGAGGCCTTCCTGGTGTGCCGCGAAGAGGCGGCGCGCGCGCTCAGTCTCGCGCCCGTGCGCATCCTGTCGACCATCGAGCGGCACAATGCCTATGCGGACGATCCGATCCAGTTCCGCGGCGGCTGGGCGCGCGATATCGACGAGTTCTGGGCCATGGCCGGCGTCAAACCCGACGACGTCGACTTCATCGAGACCTATGACGACTATCCGGTGATCTCGATGATGCAGATCGAGGACTTAGGGTTCTGCGAGAAGGGCGGCGGGCCGGAATTCGTGCGCGCGCACACGCTGACCAACGACGGCAGCTTCCCGCACAACACCTCGGGCGGGCAATTGTCGGTCGGCCAGGCCGGCTGCGCCGGCGGCTATCTCGGCCTGGTGGAGGCGATCCGCCAGTTGAGCGGCGCGCCGCTCGGTGTGCCGGTCGCTGAGGCGAAGCTCGGCCTCGCCTCCGGCTTCGGCATGATCAATTACGACCGCGGCCTGTCGTCCGGCGCCGCGATCCTGGCGAGCGCGTCATGACCGAGCCGCTCACCCCGCCCAAGCGCAAGAACCCGCTCAAGCGCACGCGCCAGCCGCTGAGCCCCTATGGCGCGCGCAGCCGCCGCGCGCATGGGCTCACCGCCGCCGCGGCGCAGGGGCGTTTCGAACTGCAGGTGTGCGCGGACTGCGGCACGGTCATCTATCCCGCGCGCGAGGCCTGTCCGTCATGTCTTTCGGCGCGCATTCCCTTCGCGCCGGTCGACAATGGCGGCACGGTGCTGGCGGAAACCACCATCCGCGTGTCGAACGAGGTCTATTTCCGCGAGCGCGTGCCGTGGCGGGTGGGGACGGTGAAGCTCGACGTCGGGCCCGCGGTGCTGGCGCATCTGCACGGCGACGTGCGCGAGGGCGCGCGGGTGCGGCTTGCCTTCAAGCTCGACAAGGGGGGCGCGCCGGTGGCAATGGCTTTGCCGGAACAGGATACGCCGAACATGGCCGACGATCCGCAGTGGCGCGAACTGACCTGCGACCCGAAATTCCGCCGGGTGCTGGTGACCGACGGCCGCCATGCAGTGGGGCAGGCGATGGCCAAGGCCCTGTCGGACGCCGGCGCATCTATCGTCTTCGTCGGCGTCGCCGACGGCTGGAAGCCGTTTCCCGGCATGAAGGAATTGCGCGCCATCCCGCGCGTCGAGATCGTGCCGCTCGATATGACCGACACCGAGTCGGTGAGCGAACTCGCCGAGCAGAACGGCGGCCGCGTCGATATTGTCGTCAACACCGCCGAGCATGTGCGTCCCGGCGGGCTGGTCGGCCGGCACGGGCTCACCGTCGCGCGCGAGGAGCTCGATATCCGCTATCTCGGCATGCTGCGCCTGGCGCAGGCCTTCGGCCCGGCGCTGCGCGCGCGCGGCGCCGACGGCGTCAATTCCGCCGCGGCCTTCGTCAACCTCCTGTCGGTGCACGCCATGGTCAACTGGCCGGCCTATGGCTGCTATTCGGCGACGGAAGCCGCCTGCCTCTCCGCCGCGCAATGCCTGCGCGCCGAATTGCGCCCGGGCGGCGTCAAGGTGATGAACGTCTTCTTCGGCCCGCTGGAGACGGAATGGTTCCAGGCGGTGCCGCCGCCGAAAGTGTCGCCGGCGGCGCTCGCCCGCGCCGTCGTCGACGGCCTCAAGCAGGGGCTGGAAGAGGTCTTCGTCGGCGACGTCGCCGAGGACGTGCGCGCGCGGCTCGCCGTCAACCCCAAGGCCATCGAACGCGAGATGGGGGATTAGCGCATGACCGACGCGGCTACCCATCTGCAAGCGCTGGCGCTCGGCATCGCCGACGGCTCGATTACGGTCGTCGACCTCACGCAGACGCTGTCGCAGGACTTTCCCATCATCGCGCTGCCGCCGGAATTCGGCCAATGCGCGCCGTTCCGCATGGAGGAAATTTCCCGCTACGACGAGCGCGGGCCGTCCTGGTACTGGAACAACATCACCATCGGCGAGCACACTGGCACGCATTTCGACGCGCCGATCCATTGGATTTCCGGCAAGGACCTGCCGAACAATGCGGTCGACAGTATCGATCCGGCGAAGTTCGTCGCGCCGGCGGCGGTGATTGACTGCTCGGGCGAATGCGCCGCCGATGCCGATTTCATGCTGACGGTGCCGTTCGTGGAAACCTGGGAGCGCCGGCACGGGCGCATCGGCGCCGGCCACTGGGTGCTCTTGCGCACCGACTGGTCGAAGCAGCCGCCGGCGCGCTACGCCGGCCTTGCCGACGACGGCGCGCACTCGCCCGGCCCGACGCCGGAGACGATGAAGTGGCTGGTCGAGGAGCGCGACATCGGCGGCTTCGGCACCGAGACGATCGGCACCGACTACGGCCAGGCGCAGCACTTCAACCCGCCTTACCCGGCGCATTTCTACATGCACGGCAAGGGCCGCTACGGCCTGCAATGCCTGACCAATCTCGATCGCCTGCCGCCGACCGGCGCGGTCATCCTCGCCGCGCCGCTGAAGATCAAGCAGGGCTCGGGCAGCCCCTTGCGCGTCTTGGCGCTGGTCGCGCGCGACGTGACGGAGAGGTGAACGGCGAGCGCGCGCGCAACGTAGGGGCCGGAGGTCTCGTGGCGGAATAACGCGGCGCTCGGCGGGGATTGAACTCTAGCCGCAATCGGCATCCGGGCTTGCGTCCCCGCGCCGGAAACCGCAATGCAGAATCGATTGGCGAATGTCCTCTGCGTTTGGCTCGCCTTGCAGATTGCGAAGCCGTTGCGCCAGGGGCAGGCAACTCTTCTCCGCATCTGCAAGCGCATCCGCAATGCTGACATTGCGCGGTGTCGCTCCGACGGCTTCGGCCAGGCATAAGACATATTGAACTACGTCCGGATTTCTCGACGTTGTCACATATGCTGCGTCACGCGCGCTGTAGTGGCCGCCGTCAGTCGCCTGGTCGGCACTCGGCGGACAGCGCTCGGTCAGCGCTCGGTCGTAGACCTGATATTGGCTGTACTTGCCTGCACCTGGCCGGCACGGACCTGAATTGCCGATGGTGCAATTGGCGCCGGCCGATCGCAGACAACGGGCCTGCAATTGCGTGCTGCCGGCCTCGCTCAGATCCCGGCCGATCTTGCACGTGTCGGCATCGTGCTGGACTCCGCGCGAATCGTAGTAGCAGATCAACGCCTCGGCCTGCGCCGGCGGGCTGCTCTGGACAGCGGGATGCGGGCTGCCGGCCGCAATCGGCATTCGCTGGACGAACCGGAATTGACCGCCGCGCATCTCGTAATAATGCGCGGCCCGCGGCTCTTGTTCGTTCAGCAGGCCGCGAAGAATGATGAGATGGCTGTCGATCTTGTAGTCGATCGGGTTGATGTTGTCGCCGGCCTCGAACCAACAGCAGATCGAGCCCGGCAGAAAGACAACCTGACCGGTGCGTGCATTGATGGCCGCGCCCATGAGACATTCCGCGCCGCAGCCCCAATAGGCCAACACGTATTCGCCGGCAAAATTGACCGGACCTTTCGCAGCGTTGCGCAGACGTGTTGCGTAAGTCCTGGCGTCGGGATGGGATGCGAGGTTCGGGGCCCGTACCGGCCCCGAATAGACTTGCGCGGGATAGTCCGCGAACAGAGGTGCCTGGGCGGCCGCGGGCACCGGTCCGCCCCCTGCGAAAGATGCCAGCACCAGCACGAGGCAGACTGCCATTGCGGAATGAAAACGCATTCTATTCGCCCCTGAAATGCTCGAGTGCACTGATCGACAGGTTTTCCCAACACTTCCGATCTGGCGCAGCGGACGCGACAGCGATGCTTCAGCTTGAATGGATGACGATTGAAGAAATGATTGCGACAGGCGCAAGCATCTCTTCTTCACGGCATCCTTTTGGTCTTATTCGCGCTGCCGTGTCGTCGATGCTATTTGCCTGCGGCGCATTCCCGTTCGCACACCTTGTGGTTGGATTGGCATGTGGGCTTTTCTTCAATTGTTTTTGCATTCGGCGTGCCCAGCTCTAAACACTGTTCCCGGGCGATCGCGCACTTCGTCAAACATTTATTGTCCTCGGCGGACACGGAGCCGCCAAGCCCAAAGGCGCTCATTGAAACCAGGACCGTTAAAGACAGCAAGAAGATAGTTCGCCCCATATTTCTTCTCCAGTGTCGACTTTTTGTCGGTTCTAACTTGTCGGTCTTGAACTGAGAGTCGCGCGGTGATCACCGAATTCACTCGAAGCGAGATGGCTCCATCGCGCCCGACGTGCGGTGAATGGCCGCTCCTTTTCCGGCTTTCCCACAGACGCCTATTTATGCGCCATGCCAAGCTTTCGATGCATGTATGTCGCAGGCATAATGTCGCGGCAGCGTTCGAACAATCGCTATTCGAACGGGCGCCGTCTGTGATGATCGTTATCGGTGGATTCGGTACGTCGCCGATTTGTCGGCAACTGTTCAGGCGAGCAGGGCTCTCGAAATCACGCTAGCTGAGATTAAATCAAATACCAGACGCTAACGGCGCTTACAAAAGCCGGGAGGTGCGAGGTAGATGAAGAGATCTGACTCGCCGCAACAGTCAATTTCTGGAAACTGGCGTTTATCTCACCGCCAAGTCGTTGCCGCGGGGACAATCCAATACGCTCATACCAGTGTGACACAGAGGTTGATCTTGGCGAACTGCGAACTCGCAATATCGGCTGTTAGGTTCATTGAGCGGGGTAAATCGAAACAATGCGCTTTTGATGGACGGGGAGGAGCGGAAGTGTAATAGTTGCCCTAATCGGGATCCATCACGGGTCACGATGCACAAGAAAGAAGGGGCGATGAAAACCAGATTAAGCCAGGGAGCTATTATTGCGGTGGCAGCCGGCGTCGCGATGATGTTCGCGGCGAGCGCGGCAATTGCTCAACCACAATATATGGATGAAATAGGAGCAAGCAATTGCGGCTTCTGCCATATCGGCAAACCGGGAAACAAAAATTTTAATCGGAACGGGCAGGTCTTCTATCAAAAATTGGTACGCGAAGGACGAATTACACCGCCTCGTCCGCCATGCCGCGTTCAAACCATCAATCTTTATGACATGCATGGCAATTTGCAGCGACGGTTTACGCACTGCGTGCCCTAACACCGTCTGACGTGCATTAGTTTAGCCGAGCACGATTGGCCTCCTGCTGAACGTGGTGGTTCATTCCGCCTGTTCAGCAGGTCGCGGGCTCGGCGGAGCTATGGTTGAAAGCTGGCGACGGCGTATCGGGTCGGCGGGCGCATCGAGGAAGTGCTTGACACCGGCGACAATGCAAAGGCCGGTCGAAGAGCGCGACATCGGCGGCTTCGGCACCGAGACCGTCGGCACCGATTATGGCCAGGCGCGGCATTTCAACCCGCCTGATCCGGCGCGTTCCGACAGGCACGGCAAGGGCCGCTCGGGTCGGCAACGCCTGACCAATCTCGACCGCCTGCCGTCCACCGGCGCGGTCATCCTCGCCGCGCGGCTGAAGATAAATGAGGGCCCGGGTCGTCCCTTGCGTATGCCGGCGCTGCTCGCGCCGGGCGACCTGGCGCTGCGTTTGCCGAAGGAGTGCAACGCGGCGGCTTAAATTCCGCGGCAAAAAGCGACGCCGAAATATTGAATTCCTGGTCGGGGCGGCGGGATTTGAACCCACGACCCCCTGTCCCCCAGACAGGTGCGCTAACCGGGCTGCGCCACGCCCCGACCGGAATGGCGCGGACTATAGGGATGCCCCCCGAGACGTGCAATAACGCTAGGGAATATTAAGGCTGCGGGCGGCCGGGACGCGGAAAGCCGGCATTGGCCGCCAATTTCAGCAAATGAATTAACGGAATCTGCACGGGGTTTGGACGAAATTCCTGAAAATCGTGGAAATCTCCGTCACCTGTTCTTGAGAAGGACGCAATGGCCCAAGCCATCCATGCCCGACTGAACGCAGCTCTCAATGTCGGGCGTCCGCCGCTGAGCGCGGACGCGTCCGCGCATGTGCTGGAAGGCGCCTTCGAGGAGATCCGCTTCAGCGTGCACGAGGACCTCGCGGCCATCGCGGCGGAATGGCGCGACTTCGAGCGCGTGGCCGATGGTACGATTTTCCAGACCTATGAATGGCTCGCATGCTGGCAGCGCCATGTGGGCGGTTTGCAGCAGGCGCGGCCAGCGGTGGTGATGGGACGCGACGACGCTGGCCTTTTGTTCGTGCTGCCGCTCGGCGTGCGCCCAACAGGTTTTACGCGCACGCTCGAATGGCTCGGCTCCGACCTCTGCGACTACAACGGTCCGCTGCTGGCGCCGCGCTTTGCCGAACGGGTCGACCGCAGGCGCTTCCTCGCGCTCTGGGACGCAATCGCGCGCTGTCTACACGCACACGAGCGGCTGCATCATGACGTGGTCCGGCTGACCAAGATGCCGGACAAGATCGGCGATCAGCCCAATCCGTTCCTGGCGCTCGGCGTCACCGTCAATCCGAGCGGCGCCTATCTCACCCATCTCGCCGCGAGCTGGGACGCTTTCTATACCGCCAAGCGCTCCGCCTCGACGCGACGGCGCGACCGCACCAAGCGCAACCGGCTCGGCGATTTCGGCGATGTCCGGCTGTTCACCCCGGAGCGCACCGAGGATATCGAGCGGTCTCTCGATCTGCTCATGGAGCAGAAGGGACGCGCTTTCGCCCGCATGGGCGTCGCCAATCTGTTCGCCAATCCCGGCTATCCCGCCTTCTATCGGGCGCTCGCCAGCAAACCGGAAAGCCGCGCGCTCGCCCATGTCAGCCGGCTCGATGTCGGCGACACCGCGGCGGCGATCAATCTCGGCCTCCTGCATCGCGGCCGCTACTATCACCTGCTCGCCAGCTACGACGACGGCGAGGTCTCGCGCTTCGGGCCGGGCATGGCGCACCTGCACGACCTGATGCGGTACGCCATCGACCAGGGCTGCACGCAGTTCGATTTCACCATCGGCGACGAACCCTATAAGCGCGACTGGTCCGACACCGAGCTCGCGCTCTACGACCATGTCGCGGCGGTGACGCTGCGCGGCACGCTGGTGGCGCTGCCGATCACCGCCGGGCAGCGGCTCAAGCGCTGGATCAAGCAGACGCCGGTGCTGTGGAGCGTCGCCAACCGCGTGCGGACGTTTCTCGGCACGCTGCGGCGCTGACGGCAACGACCTCCGCGCACCGCGGCACCCCTGGCGATCAACCCCGAGATAGCTCCGCGCATGGGCGGCTCATTGCCTTATGCGTTTACCGCCTGAATTCGCGCATGGCTTCGGCCTTCGGGTCTGGCCAATGTCGTGAGCAGCCTTTGGAGGTTCTCCATCGCCGGCTGCATGGCCTGCTGGACGCGCTGCACGAGCGCCATGCGTTCGGTGTCGTCGGGCCGAACGGACCGCAGGCTATGGAAAAAGCAATCAAGGCGGGACCGCGCGAGCCATGCCATGAGGTGCTCATGCTGCGACCACTTCCTGCGGTTGGCCATGTCAATCGCCAGCATGCGCAGCCAATCAATGTCCAGGTCGGGAAGAGGGACCGGCGTGCAGAGAGAATTCTTCTCGGCATCGTGGTGGAACGTAGCTTCGACATGGGCGATGAAGGCGGCACTGAAGGTGGGCTGGCAGCGTCGCACCGACTGCAGGGTGATACGGCCCTCCGTCCACACCGGCACCGCGGGCCGTTGCGGGATGGCGTTGGCGCTGCAGTCCACCACCAGCGTCTCGGGCCCGATCGGCACGCTGCCATGCTCCAATACGATTTGCGTCGTTTCAATGGAACGCACATGGCCCAGCCGCACGATGCCTTCGATGCGGCGCAGTTCGGACAACTCGGCCTGGGTGACGGTGGCGCAGTGGTACGCCGTGGGCAGCACGCGCTCGTCGATGCGCAGCAGCTCGCCCACAGCGTTGAGCCGTATGAAGAGGTCCGGCACGCTACGGGCGGCGGCCAAGGATTCGAATTGATGAGCCACGCTGCCGAACGAAGTGAAAAAGAATTCATCGCCCGGCTGAAGGTTGGCGCGGTCGAGCAGCCAGGCATCGCGCGGCATGATCCAGCGGATGCTGGCAGGGGTCACGCCATGCGCCAACAGCCAGAGACATGCATCGATGCCGGTTTTCCCCGAGCCCACCACGACGTAGCCGGCCTGCGGTTTTTTGATCTTCGGCAAATCGTTCAAGGGCACGCAACGCACGCCGGGGGCGACGCCATACTTTGGCGGGTGAGTGGACGGCACGGCGGTGTCGGAATATGCCGCATCGACGCGCTTCTTGCGGATATTCACGCGGTGACGTTGGCCGGACGGCAGCGATTCGAACTCGTTGTCACCGACCATGTTGCTCATCGGGAAGTACTGCACCCTGCCGGAAGGCAGGAAACGCTGCTGCATGATCTGGTCGAAGTAGCTCACCACGTCCGCGCCGCCGGCCAGACCGTATAAGCCATGATTGAGACCGACCGCGTCTTTTGTGCCCTGGCTCAGCTCACGCGAGTTGACGCCATAGAAAGCCGACGGCTGGTGCAGGCGAACGAACGGGTAGGCGTCGTTCCAGTGCCCGCCCGGCCGGTCGCGCCGGTCCACAATCGTGATGTGGGCATCGGTGTCCGTGAGCAGCGTGTCGGCAAAGGCCATGCCGGCGGCGCCGGCGCCGACGACCAGGTAGTCAGTGTCCATTGCGGTCTTGTCCATCTTGGTTCACCATCTCGCGGTCGTGGTCTGATCTCGACGCAGGCGCGATAGGGGCCGCTTTGAATCGATCGCGACGGCGCCATCGCGAGCTAAAGCCGGCAATGTCCGTTACTGCTCCGATAACGAATGGTGTTTCCCGGCGAATGACGCGAAGGGCCAAAGGCGGTCCTCGCACCACACGGGACGGGAGGCTTGCCGCATGACCCGAACGCTCGTGATCATGCTGGCGCTCGTCGCGGGGTGGGTCGATGCGGGCTCCTTCGTCGGCCTGCACCACATCATGGCGGCGCATATCACCGGAAACCTCGTCATCCTGGCCGCCGACATCGCGACCGGTGTTCGCGCAACCGATCTTCTGAAGATCGTCATCCTGCCGATCTTTTTTGTGGCCGTCATGGCCGTAACCCTCGTCCACGACCGCTACGTCGCCCTTTACGACGAGCCGGCCCGGCATATTCGCGGCATGCTGGCCATCGAGGCGGTTTTGATCGCCGCCACGGGCGCTCTCGGGCTCCTCGCCAGCCTGAAAGGCTGGGTGCTCGATTTCTGGCTTGCCCTCGCCGTTGCCACGCCGGTGACTCTGGGCATGGCGCTGCAAAACGCGATTCACCGCTTCTATCCGATCGTCGGACCGGCGACGACGGTGATGACCGGCAACATTACGCAGTTCTTCATCGACCGGACCCGCGGCATGATCGGACGGGCTTCGCGCTCGCTGATCAACGACATGCCGAAGGACAGCTCCCTTCTGCCGATACTCATCCTCGCCTTCGGGTTTGGCTGCGTGCTCGGCGCGGTGACCACAGCGCGGATCGGCAACGGCGCATTCCTCGTTCCCGCCGGGCTTATCCTTGTCGCCGTGCCCTTCACCCGGAAGGTTGATAAGACCGTCTGACACCTGTTCCGCCGGTACCCCGACGGCATGTGGATGAAAGGCCGACTCATCTGCGGATCGAGGGCCGATCAAGGTCCTGCCGCTCACACTGCCGGTTTCCCGCTTGCGCGGGAATGCGCGGGAAAAGGTGGCGGCACGCCCTCATAGGCCCGTCGGATCGGCCGCCGCAGCATCATCACCAGCGCCGCGCAGGCGCCGGCGCCATAGACTGCAGTATAGCCGGCGATAAAGTGCACGATGTCGAGATGGGTCACGATGGCGAAGGCGCCAAGGACGGTCATCGCCGTCGCCACACCCAGGCCGATGCGGGCGACTTCCTTGAAGTAGCCGTTGTGCACCAGCACGCTGTGCGTGACCATCTTGGTCAGGTCGGCAAACAGCATGGCAATCAGGATCGGCGTCATGGCCGGCGGCATGGTCGCGGCATGCCCGAGCAGGAAGGCGAAGATTCGATCGGCGCCGATCAGCAGGATCGCGCTGATGATCGCGGCGGGGAGGGCGCAGAGGGCGGCGGCGAGCAAGGTCGCCCGCACCAGCGTCGGGCCGTCACGCTCGGCGAGCGCGCTGGTCTGGCGCGGCACCAGGATGTCGGTCACCGCGCTGAAGATGGTCGAGCCGCCGCGGAACACCTTGAAGGTCGTATCGAGGATGATGGGCGGCGCGCCGAGGCCGAACAGCAGCGGAATGATCAAATAGGGATAGTTGTAGGTGTAGATCTCGGTCGCGGCATAGGTGCCGCTGCGCACCAGTTCCTTGCGGTTGGCATTGACGAAGGAGCGCAGATGCGCGGCAAAGCCCCGCACGCTCGGCAACAGCGCGCCACGGGCGAACATGCGCTTCAGGCAGATCGTCAGCACGATCGCCCATAGCGCGTTGAGCGCGATGAACATGACGAAGAGCGGCAGGCCGAACAGCACCGCGCCAAGGCCGAGGAAATAACCGGCTCGCCGCACCGTCTCCAGCGCCTCGAACAGCACATATTCGTCGAAGGCGATGGTGATGTTGCGCAGCGCAAACCACACCAGGTTGAGCGCGATGAACCAGAAGAACAGGCCGAATTCGGCCGCCTCCCGCAACGAGGCTCCGGACTGCGTCGCCATGACGACGAAACAGACGAGCGCGCCGCTCGTCACCAGGCCGAAATAGAAGGTGATGATGGCCGTGGCGTGTCCGGCGACGGTCTTGTCCGCTCGGCCGGCGAGGAAGCAGGCGCGCAGACGCACGAACAGGATTTTGACGATGCCGAAGTCGATCAGCCACAGCGAATAGCCGATGGCGGCGACCAGGATGAAGATGGAGAAGCGGTGCGGGCTCAGGACATGCGCAAACACGTAGGTTTGCAACAGGCCGGTGACGAGCGCGGCGCCTGCGGTGCCGGCGCGCAAAAAGAAGAAGGGAACCGAGATGATGCGGCGCTTCGCCATGTCAGGCCGCCCGCTCGGCATCGAGCCGCAGGCAGTAGTCGAGCAGATTGCGTGCGGTTGCGGCCCAGGTGAAACGGCTCGCCCGCGCCTTGCCGGCAGCGCAGAGGCGCGCGCGCAAATCGGCATCGCTGCTCACCGCCTGCATGTTGAGCATGATGGCGTTGGTATCCTCGGCGCCGCAGTGCAGCACCGCGCCGTTGCAGACCTCCAGCAGCGCCGGCTGCTCGCTGACGATCACCGGACAGCCGCAGGTCATGGCCTCGAGCGGCGGCAGGCCGAAGCCCTCGTAGAAGGAGGGGAACACCAGCGCCAGCGCCTGCTCGTAGAGCGCGCGCAATTCGGCATCGGAGACGAAGCCGACGAGGTGCACGCCGGCCAACTCGGTCAGATCGATCTCGCCGAACACGCGGGTGTCTTTGGCGCCGGTCAGCACCAGGTCGACGTCATTGAAGCGGGCACGGTGATAGGCCTCGACCACGGTCCGGATGTTCTTGTTGGCCGAGTCGACTCCGACGCCGAGAAAGAAGCGGCGGCCCTTGATGCCGAGCCGGTCGATGACCGCGCTGTCGGCATCGACCGCGGTGATGTGGTCGCCGCCCTCGTAGCAGACCGGCATGCGCGTGACATCGGCGCCGTACCACTTGCCGATTTCGCCGCGGGAGAACTCGGAAACCGTCACGGCCAGCGCCGCGCGCTTGCAAAGCTGGGGGATGAGAAACTTGTAGGCGGCGCGGAAGCGCGGCGAGAAGTTCTGCGGCAGCGCCTGCACCGTGGCGTCATGCACCACCACGATCTGGTGGCGCGCAACCAGCGGCCCCAGCATGCACAGATTGAGCAGCAATTCGCCGGACGCATGCAGGGGAAACTCGACCTGTTCCCAGACATAGCCGTTGCTGAAGCCGGCGCGGCGCAGCGGAATATTCTTCAGCGGGAAGTCGCGCGCCTTGCGGGGGGCCACCAGCTCCACGCGTCCCTTGAGCACGGCGTAGTCCGTGTCGAGCAGGGCGTCGATTGCCTTGATGGCTTCGGCGGCAAAGCGTTGCACGCCCGAGGCACGCTGGGTGAGGAAGCGGCCGTTGATGGCGATCTTGCGCGACATTCAGCGACGCTCCTCGCGCTTGATCAGGTCGGTGACACGCGCCGTGAATTGCTGCCGTGAAAGTTGCGCGGCGACATCGGCGGCGGCGCGGGCGCCGAGCTTGGCGCGCATGTCGGCGTCCGCCGCCAAGCGGTTGAGCCAGGCCGCGGCATGTTCGACATCGGCGTCGGCCCAGCTCTGGCCGTCGGCATCGAAGGTGCCTTCCGGGTCGTCGACCGGAACGAGCTGGAAATTGACCAGCGCCGAATTTCGCGCGGTCATGAATTCGAGATTGCCGGACCAGGCGGTGGCGATCACCGGCTTGCCCAGCCGCATGGCCTGCGCCGGCACCAGGCCGAAGCCTTCCGAACGGTGCAGCGAGATGACGATGTCGCTCGCCGCCATCAGCCCCAGCATGTCGGCTTCCGGCAGCATGCCCTCGATGAGGCGAATGTTGTTGCTGCCGGCGACCGCTTCGTCGAGCGCGCGCTGCGCCCATTGCGTGGCGCCGCCGGCGATCAGCTTGATGACAAGAACGCGGTCGGGGTCATCGCCGAAGGCGCGACGGAAGGCGGCAATGGCGGCCAGCGGGTTCTTGCGCGCGAAGGCCGAGCCGAGATGCACCACATTGAGCACAACAAGCGCGTTGGCGGGAAGCCCAAGCTTGCCGCGCATGTCGGGCGTGACCGTCATCTCCGGCAGCGGATGCGGCACCACATGCACCGGTTTGCGGGTCGCCGCGGCGATGGCCTCGCGCGTGAAGCCCGAGGGCACCCAGATTTCGTGCACATAACGGAAGCTCGGCTGCCAGGCGGCCGGCAGGCATGGCAATTCCCAGGCCCAGTAGCCGATGATGCGCTTGGCGCGGATGCGCGCGCGCCCCAGCGCCCAGAGCGCGTGCGGCATGAACGGGCCGTTGTGATGCACGATCAGGCTGCCGGTGCCGGGCGTGAGCGTACGGCGCGCGACCGTTTCGGCGGTTTCGACCTGTCCGAAGGCGGGGCTCAGGTCGAAGGCGGCGGGCGCGAAGCCGGCGGCCTCGAGCGCGGCATAGCCGAGGCGGGCGCCTTCGCCGATGCCGCTCAAGGTCGAGAACAGGCCGGCGATGCCGAGTGGGAACCCGCCGCGCGGATGCGCGTCGGGCAGCGGCGCAATGGCGCGGCTGACCTCGAACAGGATCTGCCGACGCGTCGCCTGCGGCAGCCGTTGCCACAGCCGCCGCAGCACGCTGCGGCGCGGGGCGCCGAGGCCCGGTGCGACAAATTCAAGCTGCGCCGACATGCACTTGCCATCCTGCCGGCACGAAGGTTCGGTGCCGGCGCCGATAATGCATCGTCGCCGCGCTCAATCCCCAGATCATCCCGAGCAGCAAAAAGAAATGACGCCAGTGATCGGTGTCGATCACGAAGCCTTCCAGCACCTCGCCGAGAAAGGCGGCAAACGAGCATATGAGATAGGGCTGCCACGGCGTCGGGATCAGCACTGCCCGCGCCGCCACCATGAAGGTCGCGCCCAGGAGCACGATATAGGTGACGCCGCCGATCCAGCCATAGACCATGAAGGCCTGCAGATAGACATTGTGCTGCTGCAGGCCGTGCACCACCGAGAATTCGAACGGGCCCATGCCATTCGGGTATTTGAGCAGCGCGCCGAGCGCCAGTTCCTGCAAGCGGAAGCGGCCGCCCTGTCCGACGTCGTAGGGCTCGAACAGGTGGAATCGCTCGGTGAACATGGCCGAGACGGAATCGAAGGATAGCGCGATGGCGATGAAGCCGGCCAGCGCGACGAGGCCGACGATGCTGAAGCCGACGATGCGCAGGCGCACGTTCTGGCTCGGTGCCGTGATGAAGACGAGCGCGATCATCGCCGCGGCCGAAATTCCGAAATGGAACCAGGCGCCGCGCGAAAACGACAGCAGCAGGCCGAGCAGCAAAATAGTGACCGACACGAGATCGAGCAGCCGGATGCGCCGCACCAGCATGCGCTCCAGCACGACGAGCGCCGGCCAGATGAGGAACGGCCCGAACACGTTGGGGTCCTTGAACGCGCCCTGCGCCCGCCCGGTGACCGCGAACAATGTCTCGGCGCGCGGGAAGGCATGAAAATAGCCGAGGATGCCGGCGAGCGAGATCAGCACCGCGGTGAGCACATAGGCCGAGCGCAATGTGACGATGCGCGGCATCGTGTTCTCGGCGAACAGGCAGGCATACATGATCGCGGCGAGCGACAAATAAACGGACGTTGCCGTGTATTGGATGGTCTTCATCTGCCCCGGCACGTTGAGCAGCGAGAGGAAGCCGCCGGCGTTCCAGATGAGCAGCAGCAGGAACAGCAGGATCACCTGGCGGTCGAAGCGCACGCCGGCGATGATGCAGGCGCCAAGCAGCACCGGCATCATCACGTCATGCGGGGAGGGCTCGATGACGGCGATCGAGCTCAGCAGCGCCGAGACGTAGAGCACGAACAACAGGATGCGCTCGCGCAAGCCGGTCGCCGCCGCGGCCGGCGGCGGCACGGTCGGCGCGTAAACGGGTCTGGCTGGCTGCGCCAATGTGCCGACGGCCATGTCGCGGGCGGTGATCAATACGCATTCTCGGTCTTGAGCAGCGCGAATGGCGTCCGCGCCAGGATGGCGAGATCGAACAGCAGTGACCAGTTCTCGATGTAGTAGAGGTCGTGCTCGACGCGCTGCTGGATCTTTTCGTGCGTGTCGGTTTCGCCGCGCCAGCCGTTGATCTGCGCCCAGCCGGTGATGCCCGGCTTGACGCGGTGGCGCGCGAAATAGCCGTCGACCGCCTCGTCATAAAGCCGTTCCTCGGCCTTGGCGTTGACCGCATGCGGGCGCGGGCCGACCAGCGAGAGGTTGCCCTTGAAGACGACGTTGAAGAGCTGCGGCAGTTCGTCGAGGCTCGCCTTGCGGATGATGCGCCCGACGCGGGTGACGCGCGGGTCGTCTTTGGTGACGAGCTTGTTTGCCGACGCGTCGGTCTTCTCGACATACATCGAGCGGAATTTGTAGACCTCGATCAGATCGTTGTTGAATCCGTAGCGGCGCTGCTTGAACAGCAGGGGGCCGCGGCTGTCGAGTTTGATGGCGAGGGCGATGACGGCCATCAGCGGCAGCGCGCAAAGCAGGATGAGGCCGCCGATGATCTTGTCGAACAACCATTTCATCACGACGTCCCAATCGGCGATCGGCCGATCGAAGACGTCGAGCACCGGCACCTTGCCGATGTAGGAATAGGAACGCGGGCGGAAGCGCAGTTTGTTCGAATGGGCGGCGAGCCGGATGTCGACCGGCAGCACCCACAACTTCTTCAGCATCTCCAGGATGCGGGCTTCCGCCGAGATCGGTAGCGAGAAGATCACCAGATCAACGCGGGTGCGGCGGCCGAACTCGACCAGGTCGTCGACCGTGCCGAGCTTGCGCTGGCCGGCGCATTCGGCGCCGCCGCGCTCGTCGCTGCGGTCATCGAACAGGCCGATGATCTTGACGCCGGAATCCCTCTGTTGGTTGATCTCGTCGATCACGTGGGCGCCGAGATCGCCGCCGCCGACGATCACCGCGCGGCGGGCGAGGCGGCCCTCGCGCGTCCATTTGCGCACGGCATAGAACAGGCTCTTGCGCGAGATGATCAGCGCGGCGAAGCCGCAGATATAAAAGGCACCGAGCCAGACGCGCGAGAACAACTCTCCCGCCTTGGCGAAGAACGAGGCGCCGATCACGACGAGGAACACCACCGACCAGGCCGAGGCGAGCCGCATGTACTGCTTCTCGTGGCCGCGGAACGCCTGCACCTGGTAGATGTCGGCGATCTGGAAGGCCAGCATCGACAGCAGCGCGATGGCGAGCGTGGCGACGACATAGCGCCACTGGAATCCTTCAGCCGGCAGCAGATAGACGCCGTACACGGCAAAGCCGACCAGAATGATCAGCATGAATTCGGCAATGCGCACGCTGCCGGCAAGCACGATCGGGGAGAACTGCTGCGGCGTCGGGCTGGCGGCGATCTTGAGCGCTTCGGGCGAGAGCGACGGTTTCGGCGTGGGGCGCGGTTGCGCGCGCACCTTTTCGAGCAGCGCGGCGGCGCTCTCGGCATGCGTCGGAGGGCGGGTGTCGATATCACTCATCATTGACGCCAAAAACCATCGGCCGCGCTTGCGCGGGCGGCGGGGTTTTCCCCTATTTCCCGGTAATCTTTAAGGAAAGACTCTCAAAAAAGGCTTATCGCGATGCTGAAATGAGAGTTAATACAGCCCTTCATTTTTGCGCTTTTCGTAACGCTTCCTGGTAGGCGGACAGGATGCCGTCGACCATGGCCTGCAGCGAGAAGGAGCTGGCCACCCGCTGGCGCAGGCGCACGGCGGTTTCCGCGGTGCCCTCCGGGTCATCGAGCGCGCCGGCGATCGCCCGGGCAAGGGCGGCGACGTTCTCCGGTGGAACCAGGTGCGACGACAGCTCGCCGTAGATTTCCGGGATACCGCCGACGCGGGTGGCGATCAGCGGCTTGGCCGAGGCAGCGGCTTCCAGCACGACATAGGGCAGCGATTCCATCCGCGACGTCATCATCATGATACGGCCGAGCGCCTGCGCCTGGCGCGCCGGCATGGCGGGCAGGAAGCGGATGGCGTCCTTGAGATCGAGCCGCTCCACCTGCGCCTCGAAGGCGGCGCGGTCAGGCCCGTCACCGACCAGCGTTGCGGTCACCCGGCGGCCTTCACCGCGGAGCAGGGCGACGGCGTCGATCAGGAGATCGATGCCCTTGAGCCAGCGCGATTCTCCGATGAACACGAGGTCGGTGGCATCCGGCGCCACCGGCACCGGCTCGAATTCGGCGGGCGGCACGCCGTTGTGCACGATTCGCACCAGCCCCTTCGGGGCGCCGACCTTGCGCGCGAAAGTGTCGGCGCTGAACTGGCTTTCGAACAAATAGACGTCGCCCCAGCGTTGCAGCAGCCTTTCGGTGGCCAGAAAGATCCGGCCGGCCAGCGTTTCATGGCTGAACAACAGGCTGCCGCCGTGCGGGGTATAAGCGCGGATGGCGCTGCGCCGATTGTAGGCGAGACGGGCATAGGCGCCGCCCTTGGCGCCATGACCGTGCACCACGTCGGCCTTGCTGGCCGCGATTCGGCCCATGACATGGGCGAGGGCGCTGAAATCGCCGGGCGAGGGTTGCCGGCGCATGGGAATGCGGGTGAGCCCGAGGGCCAGAGACGGCTCGATTTCGTGCAGCATTTCGTCGGCGCGCGGGCCGCCGGTGCGCCGGTCGGCGATCAGGCCCACCCTATGGCCGCGGGCGATCTGCTCGCGCGACAGATCGAGTACATGGCGGAATAGCCCGCCGACAGGCGCGCGAAACACATGCAGGATGTTCAGCGGTGCCATGGTGCGGAGGGCTCGTCCAAATTCGGCCGCGCGTGGGCCGGGGCTCGCAGACGATTACGCCGTGGTTACGGTTAACAAAAACTGACCGGGCATGTTCTCTGGCGGCATTAACGCGACCTCAACCATAATGGAGTGTCATCACCCAGCCGCCACAGATGTGTGTGCCTGGAGTAGTGATGGTGTTCCGTAAAAAGTCGAAATCCGCCGTCCCGCCGCCGCCCGCCGCAATCGCCTATGCGCCCGACGGCGAGCCCGATATGCGCAGCCTCGGCCGCCATGTATGGCGGCGCAAAGGCCTCATTCTCGCGGTGACGCTGATCGCCGCCGCCGGGGCCTATGTGGTGGTCAATGCCATCACCCCGCAATATCGCTCCGAATCGCGCTTGCTCCTGGAATCGCATGAAAACGTGTTTTTGCGCGCGGACGCGGACAAGAACGCCTCGACCAACACCATCGATCCGGAGGCGGTAACCAGCCAGATCCAGGTCGTCCTGTCGCGCGATCTCGCACGCGACGTGATCAAGAAGCTCAACCTCGCCAACAAGCCCGAATTCGATCCGTCGGTCGCCGGCTCCTCGCCGATGCGCGTGTTGCTCAGCCTTATCGGCGTCGTCCGCAGCCCGAGCGCGATGTCGAAGGAAGAGCGCACGCTCGAGGCCTTCTACGACCACCTCAATGTCTTCGCGGTGGAAAAATCACGGGTGATCGCGGTCGACTTCTCCTCGGCCAATCCGGATCTCGCCGCCAATGTCGCCAATGCCGTGGCGGAGACCTATCTGCAGATGCAGCAGGCGGCCAAGCAGAATCAGACCCGGGCCGCTGGCAATTGGCTCGCCGGCGAGATCGACAAGATGCGCAAGAAGGTGGCCGACGCCGAGGCCAAGGTCGAGCAGTATCGCGTCAAGTCCAATCTGTTCGTCGGCTCGAACAACAGCTCGCTGCCGGCCCAGCAGCTCAGCGACCTCAATGCGCAGATCGGGGCGGCCCGCGGCAAGCAGGCCGATCTGAAGGCGCGCGCCAACCAGCTACGCGCGCTGATCCGGTCCGGCAAAGAGATCAATTCCTCCGACATCGCCAATTCGCAGACCATGCGCCGGCTGATCGACCAGCGGATGGCGTTGCGCGCGCAGCTTGCCGAACAGTCGACCACGCTGCTCGACCGCCACCCGCGCATTCAGGAGCTGAAGGCGCAGATCGCCGAGGTCGACCGCCAGATTCGCCGCGAAGGCGAGCGGCTGGCGCGCCAGCTCGACAACGATGCCATCGTCGCTGGCGACCGCATCAAGACGCTGACCGACAGTCTCAACCAGGTGAAAAAGACCGCCTCGCAGTCCAACGAGCAAGACGTGGAGCTGCGTGCGCTCGAGCGCGAAGCCAAAACCCAGCGCGACCTGCTTAAATCCTATCTGGTGAAATACCGCGAGGCCTCGGCGCGCGACAGCATCAATGCCGCGCCGCCGGAGGCACGCATCATTTCGCGCGCCACCCCCGCCATCAAGCCGTCTTATCCGAAGAAACTGCCGATGGTGCTGATCGCCGCCTTTGCCGGCTTTGCGCTGTCGGCGGGCTTTACGGTGACCGGCGCGCTGCTCGCGGCGACACCGTCGGCGACCGCCTATGGCTACGGCTACGCGCCGGTGAATTTCGCGCCGGCCGGCTATGCGCCGGCGGCCTATGAGCCGGCGCCGACGCCGCGCATGGCGTCGCCGCCCATGGTGCCGCCTGCGGCTCCCGCGGAGGCGCAGCCGCAAATGCAGCCGCAGCCACAATCGGCGAGGTGGGCGCCGCAGCAGCAGGCTGAGCCGCAGGCCCGGCCGCAGCCTCCCCATACGCCGCCGGCGTCGACGCCCGTTGCCTCCATCGAGCAGATCGCCGCGCAGCTGCAGCAGGCCGGCGACAACGGCCGCCGCGTATGCCTCATTGGCACCGTGCGCAACGTCGGCACCACCTACGCGGCGATTACTTTGGCGCGCGCGCTGGCCGAGCGCGGCAATGTCGTGCTCGTCGATCTCGCCTTCGGCTCGCCCAACCTCTCGGTGATCTCGACCGAGCCGGATGCACCCGGCATTGCTGAGCTGGTGCGTGGAGAGGCCTCGTTCGGCGACATCATCACGCGCGACCAATATTCGCCCGTGCATCTGGTGGCGGCCGGCAATGTCGGTCCGGACGGGCCTGCACTGACGGTGTCGCCCATGCTACCGACCGTGATCGAAGCGCTGGTGCGCAGCTACGATCATGTGGTGATCGACGCGGGCTCCGCCGCCGACAGCGCGATCGAGCGTCTGGCGCCGCTCGCCAACCGCGCCGTGCTGGTGACCGCCGATCCGGCAGCGCCGGCCACGCGGGCCGCGCACGAACGGTTGTCGCTGGCGGGCTTTACCGAGGTGAGCGTGCTGGCGGGCGGCACCCAGGCCGTCGCGGCCTAAGGCCGCGCGGTCCAGGAGGCGCGCAGCCGGCGCCATCCGCGCACCAGCGACCACAACAGCGGCCGCTGCTTGATCATTCGCTTGACGGCCGCGCCGAAGCGCAGGGCGACCATCAGGATGCGGCCCTTGCCGGTGAGCGGCAGGAAGCTGTTGAACTGCGGCTCGGCATCGCCGCAGAACAGATTTTTGTAGTGGGCCTCGCCGAGGCCGAGGTCGAAACTGGTGAGCCCGCGCTCGCAGCAGCGTCGCACAAGGCGCAGGATCAGTTGCTCGCCCGGGCTGTATACGGCATAGCGGCCGAGCGCGATGGAGTTGAACATGGCGCAGAAGCGGCCACCGCCAACCGTGCCACCCATGGTCGCCACCACAATATCGTCGAGCGACAGCGCATAGAGCTCGATCGGCGGCTCGCCGTCCGGCCCGCGCTCGGTGGCCGCCGCCTCGATGAAGCGGCGCACGCCCGGCTCGGCGAAGGCGTCGCTGATGCCGAAGGCCCGCATGCGGGCGCTCTTCTGCTTGAAGAAGGCGTCGAGCACCTGGCGGATGCGCTGCGGGCTTTCCGGCCGCTCGAAGCTGACGCTGCCAAGCTCCGCCATCGCTTGCTCTTTCTTGCGCATCTTCTTGCGCGTGGCGGAATTGGTGCGGGCGCGCAACAGCGCCTCGAAATCGCTGCTCAGCGCGCCGCTGAAACCGAAATTCACGGCGCGCTGGTGCGGCAGCAGGGCGAAGGGATTGGTGGTGCCGTTCCAGCTTAGCGGCTGGTCGGACAACTGAACGAGGTCGGCGCGATCGGCAAGCCCGGCGAGCACGGCCTTTAGGTCGGCGGCCTCGATCTGGCCGGCTACGCCGCAGCGCCACAGGCCCATGTTGAAATTGGCGTGCTTGCCTCCGAGGAATTCGACCAGCCGCCAGGGGCCGACGCGGCGGCAGCCGAACGGCCACAGGAACAACGGCTCGCCCGCGCCACTGAAGCCGACCACCACGAAGGGCATTACCCCGGCGGCGCTGCCGACATGGCGCTGCCAGAGCTTGAGGAAGTCGAAGCGCTGATAAGGCGTTGCCAAGCCGCGCTCCAGCGCCCGCCAATGGGGCTCGGCCTGGGTCAGGTCCTCGTAGATTTCGACCCGGGCCAGCCGATTGTCCGATAGCAGACGAGTCTCGGCGGGACGCGGGCGCAGGGCGAGCACGTTCATGGGCGGCGGCTTGGTTAACGGACTTTGGACTGGTCACAGCATGGCAAAGGTTTATCAATAAAGCGTTGGAATATTCGGCGGCATTGGCCCGGGATCGCAAGGCGTGAGCTTGAAGAAGACCATCATCCGCGGCGGCTTGGAGTCGCTCTACTTCAGCGGGGCGTATCATCTGATGCGCCCTGTATTCGGCGGCGTCGGCGCGATCCTGACCATGCATCACGTGCGCCCGCCGCGCCCGGACGCATTCCAGCCCAACCGCCTGCTGGAGGTTTCGCCGCGGTTCTTCGAGCGGCTGCTGCGCTGGATCAAGCGCTCCCATCTCGACGTGATCTCGCTCGACGAGATGCACCGGCGCTTCGTCGACGGCAAGTTCGGCCGCCGCTTCGTCTGCCTGACCTTCGACGACGGCTACAAGGACATCAAGCAGTGGGCCTATCCGCTCTTGAAGAAGTACGAGATGCCGTTCGCGCTCTATATCGCGACCAGCTTTCCCGATGAGCTTGGCGAACTCTGGTGGGTGGCGCTGGAGGCGGTGATCGCGCAGAACAACCGCATTGGTCTCCTGATCGACGGCCAGCAGCAGTTCTTCGATTGCGATACGGTCGCCCGCAAGCGCGAGCTTTATGACGCGATCTATGGCTATCTGCGCAGCCTGAAAAGCGAGGACGAGCTGCGCGGGGTGGTGCGCGACCTGTGTGCGCGCCACTGTGTCGACATGACGGGCTTCTGCCGTGACTTGTGTATGAGCTGGGAAGAACTCGCCGAACTCGCCGCCGATCCGCTCTGCACCATCGGCGCCCACACGGTGAACCACAAGATGCTGCTCAAGGTCGCCGACGAGGCGGCGGTGCGCGCGGAGGTGGAGATGAGCCGCGCCGTGCTGGAAGCGGCGCTCGGCAAGCGCCCGGAGCATCTGGCCTATCCGGTGGGCGACCCGACCTCGGCCGGGCCGCGCGAATTTCGCATCGCCTCCGAGCTCGGCTTCAAGACGGCGGTGACGACCCGGCCTGGCGTGCTGTTCAAGGTGCACCGCGACCATCTGACCGCGCTGCCGCGCATCTCGGTCAACGGCGAATTCCAGCAGAAGCGTTATCTGAAGGTGCTGGTTTCGGGCGCCGCCACCGCCATGTGGAACGGCTTCCGCCGCGTCAACGCGGCTTAGAAATATTCCGTTCGTCACCGCGAAAGCGGGGACCCAGGAGCCCGATTTCGAAGTCTTGCGAAGATTTTCTGGATTCCCGCTTGCGCGGGAATGAGCGGAGGAGGGATCAACGCGGCTTGATCTCGTCAGGCCGCAGCATCCATTTGATCAAAACCATCCCCGGCAGGACCCAGCCGAGCCCGGCCACCACATAGAAGATTGCCGCCACCAGGCCGTTGATGTCGGTCAGCACCGACTGCGCCAGCGCCATGGCCACCAGCGCCCACACCATGACCAGGACCAGCAGCAAGACGGTGCCGATCAGCTTGCGGGTGCGGATATGCATGGGAGCCTTTCGTTCGACAAATTTGCAGTGCAACGGACCTGACTATATGGTCCGCGCCGTCACCCGCAAGCTCAGCGTTCCATGCACGATCCAAGCTCAGTTCCCGACCGTCACGCGCGCGCGGTGCGCCTGTGGCTGCTTGCCGTCGCCGCCATGATCTTCATGACGCTGGTGGTCGGCGGCATGACGCGGCTCACCGAATCCGGCCTGTCGATCACCGAATGGAAGCCGGTGACCGGCGTGGTGCCGCCGCTGTCGCAAACCGGCTGGGAGGCGGAATTCAAGGCCTATCAGGCCATCCCGCAATATAAAGAGCTCAACCGCGGCATGAGCCTCGGCCAGTTCAAGGTGATCTATTGGTGGGAATGGACGCACCGCCTGCTGGCGCGCAGCACCGGCTTCGTTTTCCTGTTGCCGTTCCTGTATTTTCTCTGGCGCGGCACTGTGCCCAGGCGCCTGCGCGTGCGGCTGTGGACCATCTTCGGCGCCGGGGCTGTGCTCGGGGCGGTCGGCTGGTGGATGGTCTCATCGGGCCTTGCCGGCTCCGGTCGCGTCAGCGTGTCGCAATACCGGCTCGCCTTCCATCTGACGCTCGCCGTGTCGATCTACGCTGCCGTGCTGTGGACCGCGCGGCAACTGACGGCGCAGCGCGAAAGCGACGCGCCGGCGCGGCTGCGCTGGATCGCGCTGATCGTCGCCGGCATGGTGCTGCTGCAGATCTATCTCGGCGCGCTGGTCGCCGGCACCAATGCCGGCCTCATCTACAACACCTGGCCGCTGATCGACGGTTCGTTCGTGCCGCATGCGGCGCGGTTGTTCTTCCTGCATCCGGCCTGGCGCAATTTCTTCGAGAACACGCTCACCGTCCAATTCGACCACCGCATGCTCGCCTATGCGATCTGGCTCGCGGTCTTGCTGCATGCCTATGACGCCTGGCGCACGCAGCGCGAGGCGGCGGGTGCGCTGATCCTTGCCGCCGCGGTGACGGTGCAGGCGCTGCTCGGCATCGTGACGCTGTTGCAGCAGGCGCCCATTCCGCTGGCGCAGGCGCATCAGATGGTGGCGATCCTGGTGTTCACCGTCGCGGTCGTGCATGCCGAGCGGCTCTGGCATCGCCAGGTGGTGCAGCCGGTGCGGCTCAAGGCGGCGGGGGCGCGGCCATGATCGAGGTCGCGGTCAATGACGGCATCGCCGTGTTGACCATGCGCCACGGCAAAGCCAATGCGCTCGATATCGAATTCTGCGAGGCGCTCACCGCGCGCTTTGCGACGCTGCGCGACGGCGACGCCAAGGCCGTGGTGCTCACCGCGCCGGGCCACATCTTTTGCGCCGGCGTGGACCTGATCCGCGTGAGCGCCGGCGGCGCCGATTACGTGCGGCATTTCCTGCCGGCGCTGCATCGGCTCTACGAGGCGGTGTTCTTCCATCCCAAGCCCGTGGTGGCGGCGATCAACGGCCATGCCGTCGCCGGCGGCGCGGTGCTCGCCGCTTGCGCCGACCGCCGCATCATGGCGCGCGAGGCCGGCCGCATGGGCATCACCGAATTGCTGGTCGGCGTGCCCCTGCCGGCGCTCGCCTTCGAGATCGTGCGCGCCGCCGTGCAGGCGCGTTACTTCTCCGAATTCCTCTATAGCGGCGCCACCTATGCGACCGACGCCGCGCTCGCGCGCGGCTGGATCGACGAGGTGGCGGAGCCGGTGGGCCTGCTGGAGGACGCGCTCGCCGTGGCACGCGAACTGGCGCTGCTGTCGCCGGCGGCCTTCGCGCAGACCAAGCGGCAATTACGCCAGACGGTCGTCGAGCGCCTGGCGGCGAGCGGGGAAGCAACCGACCGCGCCGTCACCGACATCTGGTGCGCCGAGGCGACGCTTGCGCACATCCGCGCCTATGTCGCGCGGACGTTGAAGAAATAGGCATAGCGTCGTGCGCCTTCGGTGCGCACCTCAGGGTGACGGCGAAGGCACGCGGCGGCGCGCTACACCGCCGCCAGCGCCTGCTCCAGATCGCCGATAATGTCGTCGATGTCCTCGATGCCGACCGACAGCCGCACCACGTCGGGGCCGGCGCCGGCCTCGATCTTCTGCGCGTCGGACAATTGCCGGTGCGTGGTGGAGGCGGGGTGGATGATCAGCGAGCGGGTGTCGCCGATATTGGCGAGGTGCGAGAACAGCTTCACCTCCGACACCATCTTCACGCCGGCGTCGTAGCCGCCCTTGAGGCCGAATGTGAACACCGCGCCGGCCCCCTTGGGCACGTATTTCTTGGCGAGCGCGTTGTATTTGTCGCTGGAAAGGCCCGGGTAGCTGACCCAGGCGACCTTGTCGTGCTTGGCGAGCCACTCGGCCACGGCCAGCGTGTTGTCGCAATGGCGCTGCATGCGCAAGGGCAGCGTCTCGATCCCGGTGATGAACAGGAAGGCGTTGAACGGGCTCATCGCCGGTCCGAGATCGCGCAGGCCGAGCACCCGGCAGCAGATGGCGAAGGCGAAATTGCCGAAGGTCTCGTGCAGGACAATGCCGTGATATTCCGGCCGGGGCTCGCACAGCATGGGATATTTCTTGTCGCGCGACCAGTTGAAGGTGCCGCCGTCGACGATCATGCCGCCGATCGAATTGCCATGGCCGCCGAGGAACTTGGTGAGCGAATGCACCACGATGTCGGCGCCGTAGTCAATCGGCTTGCACAGATAGGGCGTCGCCAGCGTATTGTCGACGATCAGCGGCACGCCGGCCCTGCGCGCGATATTGGCGACCGCCTCGATGTCGGTGATGATGCCGCCGGGATTGGCGATCGACTCGATGAAGATCGCCTTGGTCTTGTCCGACAACGCGCGCTCGAACGAGCCGATGTCGTCGGGCTCGGCCCATTTCACGTTCCAGCCGAAATTCTTGAACGAATGGGTGAACTGGTTGATCGAGCCGCCATAGAGCTTCTTGGAGGCGACGAGCTCGTCACCCGGCGTCATCAGCGCGTGCAACGCGACCACCTGCGCGGCGTGGCCGGAGGCGAGCGCGAGGCCGGCGGTGCCGCCTTCGAGCGCGGCGACGCGCTCCTCCAGCACGGCGCAGGTCGGGTTGCCGATGCGGGTATAGATGTTACCGAAGGTCTGCAGGCCGAACAGCGCGGCGGCATGATCGACGTCGTCGAACACATAGGATGCGGTCTGGTAGATCGGCGTCGCCCGCGCGCCGGTGGTCGGATCGGGCTTGGCGCCGGCGTGAATCGACAGCGTGGCAAATCCCGGAATGCGGTCGGCTTTGGCCTCGGCCATGATATTCCCCTGGTTCTGCGCGGCCAGTGCGGCCCGGCCTCGGTAAATGAGCCGGCGCGGGCGGGGGCGTCAAGGCGACACGACGGCCCCCCGACAAACGACAGGCTTTTGCTATCCCACTGCGGCCGATGGGAAATTTATTCCCGCGCGCGGCTCCGGCTTAGCCGTTGCCGTCGTCGCCCTTTTGCGCCCGCGTTGCGGCGTCGGTGGTGCCGCCCTGCATGGTGTTGTGCCCGATGCCCATGCGCTGCACGCCCTTGCCCAGTGTCTGCGCGCGTTTTGACGTCAGCGTGCGTGAATTGACGCCGATCCAGGAGATCTCCGAGGACAGCCGCCCATATTCGATCTTGGGGCAGCGGTTCATCACCACTTTGAGGCCGGCCGCTTCGGCCTGCGCGGCGGCTTCATCGTTGCGTACGGTGAGCTGCATCCAGATCACCTGCGGCTTCGGTTTGAGCGTCAGCGCTTCCTCGACGATCGGCGGCACGTTGGCGCTGGCGCGGAAGATATCGACCATGTCGATGGGTTCGGGGATGTCGGAAAGCGAGGCGTAACATGTCTGCCCGAGGAATTCCTTGCCGGCATGGCCGGGATTGACCGGAATGACGCGGTAGCCGCGCTCGCTCAGATATTTGAACACGAAGAAGCTCGGCTTGCTCTCCTTCGGCGAGAAACCGACCATGGCGATGGTCTTCACCGTGTTGAGAATGCCGCGGATGTAGCTGTCGGGATAGGAGTCGTGGTTCATGGGGGATGGCGACTGCGCGCCTGCCTCGTCATTGCCGATGGCAGACAGGTAGGCATCGGGCGAGGTCGGCGAAAGGGGCGGCGCCGCCGGCGCGAACGCTACTTCTTGTAGCCCTCGACGACCTTCTTGCAGGTGCCGCCGAGCTGGGCGTAGTGCGATTCCAGGCAGCGCAGGATACGGCCGCCGCCGGGAATGGTGCCGCGGCAGAATTTCTCGTAGTCGGCCGAGCAGGCGGCGCGCTCGGCGGCGGTGATCTCCTGCGCCATGGCCGGCGCCAGCGCGAACAGGCCGAACGCCGCGGCGAGAATGAGGACGCGTTGCATGATGTCTCCCCCTGTCTCATTCGTCGGCGAAAGCTTAGGCCATGCCGGCCGATCCGGCCAGCGGCGCCAATGCGCTATGGTTTCGAAACGAAGAACGGCGCGCGGTCAGCGGTCTTCCCATTTCGGCGCGCGCTTTTCGATGAAGGCGCAGATGCCTTCCTCGGCGTCGCGCGCCATCATGTTTTCGGTCATCACCTCGGAGGCGTAGGCATAGGCGTCGGCGAGCCCCATTTCGAGCTGGCGGTAGAACGCCTCTTTGCCGACCTTGACCGTATAGGCGGATTTCGACGCCACCTTGCGCGCCAGAGCCAGCGCGGCGGCGCGCTCCTCGCCGGGCGCCACGGCGCGGTTGATCAGGCCCAGTTGGACGGCGTCCTCGGCTTCCACCATCTCGCCGGTGAGCAGCATGTGCATGGTGTGTTTGCGCGGCACATTGCGCGATAACGCGACCATCGGGGTCGAGCAGAACAGGCCGATATCGACGCCGGGCGTGGCGAATTTCGCCGCCGTGGAGGCAATCGCCAGATCACAGCTTGCCACGAGCTGGCAGCCGGCGGCGGTGGCGGTGCCCTGCACGCAGGCGATGACCGGCTGCGGCAGGTTGACGACCTGCTGCATCATGCCGCTGCAGGTCGTCATCACGTGGCGGAAGAAAGCGCGGCCGCCATCGGCGTCGCTGCGCCGTGCGGTCAACTCTTTCATGTCGTGACCGGCGCAGAAGGCAGGGCCATTGGCCGCCACCACCACGGTGCGGACGGAGCGATCGGCAGCGATATCGGTCAGGGCCTGCGAGAGTGCAAGCAGCAGCGCTTCCGACAGGCTGTTGCGCGCGCTCGGCCGGTTGAGCGTCAGAATCGCGATCTCGCCGTCGCGTTCGCGCAGCAACACGGGAGCGGAGGTCTCGGCGGCGCGGCCGGCGGTCAGCACATTCATCGACGTGGTCTCAGTCTCGGTTTCGGTCTCGGTCTCGGTCTCGGTCATGCCGATACTTAACCCGGAGCGCGGCCGGCGCAAGGCTGCGGAACAGGACGCGGGCCTCGCACGTTGCCGCTTGGATTGCTGCCATGGCGACGAAACGCAAACGCAAAGGCACGAAACGCAAGACCGGCGCCACGCGCAGGGCGCGCCGCTGGTCGCAACGCGTCACCGAAACGAGCGACGCGCTGACGCTGGAGGAGGGGGTCTTCACCAAGCCGACCCCGCGCGCCATCGCGCTGTCGCTCAAACGCTCCGCCGACCGCAGCAAGCGGCGCAAATCCGATCCCTACCGCTCGGCCATGTCGATGCTCGTGTTCTATGTCAACCGCGCCGGCAAGGGGCTTTCCGCGGCGCGCAAGCGCAAGCTCGAAGCGGCCAAGGACGAGTTGCGTGACCTCTACGGCAAGCCGCGAAAGAACGGTTGACCGCGCCTTCCGCCCGATTATGAGAAAAGCGCCGGGTTGTCCGGCGGGGGGATTGGCATGGCCAAGCCGGCGCTGTCGGCCGCGGAGATCGAGGCGCTGCTCGGCGCCGAATTCCCGCAGGCCTTTTATCCCGGCTGCGGCCTCACGCTCGAGCGCGTCGCATACGGCGACGTGCGGGTGCGCCGCGCCTATCACGAGGATCATCTGCGTCCCGGCGGCACCATCTCCGGTCCGACGATGATGGAGCTCGCCGATTTCGCCATGTATGTTGCGGTATTTTCGGCGATCGGCGCGCAGCCCTTGGCGGTCACCACCAATCTCAACATCAATTTCCTGCGCAAGCCGGCGCAGGCCGACCTGATCGCCGACGCCCGTTTGATGAAAGTCGGCAAGCGCCTGGTGGTGGGCGAGGTGACGCTCTTGTCGGCGGGATCGGACGTGCCGGTGGCGCATGTGACGTCCACCTATTCCGTCCCCAATAACAGTAACTAACCGTCTGGTGTTATTATACCAATCTTACAAACCATTGTAATTACTACGATATTATATCGCTGATGCGATTGACCGGACGGGTGTCCTCGGCTAGAGATCGGCCACCGTGGCGTGCCAAGCGCGCCTTTTTTTCGTTCAGGAATCGACCATGAAGACCTATTCGGCCAAGCCCGCCGACGTCGAGAAGAAATGGGTGACCGTCGACGCCACCGGCCTGGTGGTCGGGCGTCTGGCCTCGATCGTGGCGCTCAGGCTGCGCGGCAAACACAAGCCGAGCTACACCCCGCATGTCGACGATGGCGACAACGTTATTGTCATCAATGCCGCCAAGGCCGTGTTCACCGGCCGCAAGCGCGAGCAGAAAGTCTACTATCGCCACACCGGCTATATCGGCGGCATCAAGGAGCGCACGGCCAAGTCGATCTTCGAGGGCCGCTTCCCCGAGCGCATCGTCGAGAAGGCGATTGAGCGCATGCTGCCGCGCGGGCCACTCGGCCGCGTGCAGCTCGGCAATCTGCGCGTCTATCCCGGCCCCGAGCATCCGCATGAGGCGCAGAAGCCCGTCAAGCTCGATGTCGCCGCCATGAACCGCAAGAACGTGAGGAGTGCCTGACCGTGGCCGAGACCGTACAGTCGTTGGAAGGATTGGCGAGCCTCAAGCCGGCCGCAGAGGAAGCTCCGCAATACGAGCAGAAGCTCGACGGGCAGGGACGGGCCTACGCCACCGGCAAGCGCAAGAACGCGGTCGCCCGCGTCTGGATCAAGCCCGGTGCCGGCAAGATCCTGGTCAACACCAAGGCTATTGAGGTGTTTTTCGCGCGCCCGGTGCTGCGCATGCTGATCCAGCAGCCGCTGGTCGCCACCAATCGCAACGGCCAATACGACGTGGTCTGCACCGTATCGGGTGGCGGATTGTCGGGGCAGGCCGGCGCGGTGCGCCACGGGCTCGCCAAGGCGCTGACCTATTTCGAGCCGGAACTGCGCGGCGCGCTCAAGCGCGCCGGCTTCCTCACCCGCGATTCGCGCGTGGTCGAGCGCAAGAAATACGGACGCGCCAAGGCCCGCCGCTCGTTCCAGTTCTCCAAGCGCTGATCGCGCGAGCCAGGCAAAAGTTCCAAAAGGCGCCCCTTCCGGGCGCCTTTTTTGGTCTCGCCGTCTTTGCCGCGAATAGGTGCCGAGCCGGTTTACCGTCTGGCAACGCTATTGCGCAAAGCGCCGCTCCGGTAACTCCTGTCAAACGATGACCAGCTTAGCGTCGGCCGGGGAGCTCGCGCTTCGCGGTGGGAAACATGCAACTCGACGTCCCAACTCTCGCGGTTGTGACTGTCTTCGTGACGGCGTTGCTCGGCGTGCTGCTGGTCTTTGCCGGCCTGCAGAACCGCACCGTGCGGGCGCCGATGCTCTGGGGCGCCGCCTATATCGTCACCGCCTTGGGCCTCGCCTTGCTCACCACCCGCGGCGCGGCGCCGGACTGGGTCTCGGTCAATATCGCCAATGCGCTGGTGCTGCTCGGCAGCGGCCTCATCTGGGCCGGCGCGCGGCTGTTCGACGGGCGGCCGGTGCGGCCCGGGCTGGTGGCATCACCCGCCGCCCTGTGGCTGATCGCTTGCGCGGTGCCGGCCTTCGCCGCCGACATCAATCTGCGCGTGGTGCTCGCCTCCACCTTGCTAGCGATGCTTGCCGCCGCGACCGCCGACGAATTCTGGCGCGGTCGCGCCGAGCCCTTGATGTCGCGCTGGCCGACGGTTTGCGTATTGTTTGCCTATGCGGCGACGCTGCTGGCGCGCATCCCGGCAACGCTGCTCTCGCCATTGCTCAGAGGCCAGTCGGTGATGGGGGGCGTATCCTTCGCGCTGATCGCCTTCGGAACCCTGCTGTTCACGGTGGTTTTGGCCTTTCTGCTGCTGAACATGACCAAGGAGCGCTCGGAGCTGAAGCACAAGATCGCCTCGCTGATCGATCCGCTGAGCGGTGTGCCGAACCGCCGCGCCTTTCTTGACGGCGCCAACCGCCTGCTGGTGCAGCAAAGCCTCGATTTCGAGCCGCTGGCCGTGTTTCTGTTCGACCTCGACCGGTTCAAGTCGATCAACGATCACCTCGGCCATGGCGTCGGCGACGAGGTGCTGAAGATTTTCGCGACCACCGCCACCGGCACGCTCGGCCCAGCCGTGTTGTTCGGCCGCATCGGCGGGGAGGAGTTCGCTGCCATGCTCGCTGTCGGTGACCTGGGCGAAGCGGTGGCGATCGCCGATCGGGTGCGGCGCAACTTCGCCGCCGCCGCGGCCGTCCATGCCACCGCCGAGCTGCGTCCCAGTGTCAGCGTCGGCGTCACGCTCGGCGGCGACCCACAGATCGCCATGGCCGATCTGCTGGCGGAGGCCGATGCGGCGCTATATCGCGCCAAGGCCAATGGCCGCAATCGGGTCGAGGCAGCCGAGCCGGCGGTTCCCGCCGAGGTGGTCCCGCTGCAGCCGCGCGCAGGCGGCGAGCGGCGGCAATGGCGCGGCGTGCGCGCCTGACCTGGTTAAAACTTTAATCCAATTCGAACACAGCTTGTGTCGAAGCCGGCCATCATGCGCAAGGCTTTGACCACAGGACTTGCGTATTATCACGTATTGCGAGCGCCAGAATGGCGCCTTGGATTGAATGCGAGCGAGTATGGTCGAACACGCGGTCAGCACCAGCCTGGATGGGCCGACCTTGTCCTTCGTGGCGGTTTGCATCGCCGCGACGCTCGGCTTGTGCCTGATCTTCACCTGGCTGCAACAGCGCAATGTGCGCGCCTTTGCCTGGTGGGGGTCGGCTTATCTGATCGGCGCTTCCTCCATGGCGCTGTGGAGCGCGCCGACCCAACTGTTCCCGGTGCCGCCGGTCATTCCGGCTGCGCTGATCTTCATCGCCTGCGGCATGGTGTGGAACGGCGTGCGTGTATTTCACGGGCGGCGAATCCTGCCGCTGGCGAACTTCGCTGGCGCCCTGATCTGGCTGATCCTCGCCGTCCTGCCGGTGTCCCCCGCGTACGGCGTGCCGCGCATCGCCTTCGGCATGGTGGTGATCGCCGCCTATACCTTCGCCATCGCCTTCGAGCTCGGCCGCGAGCGGCGCAAGACGCATTATTCGAAGACCGCGGCCATCGTGGTGCCGTTCCTGCATGCCGGCATTTTCCTTCTACCGCTCGCCATGCGCGCCTTTTTGCCGGAGGTGCTGGCCGAACGCTGGCTGACCGTTTTCGCGCTCGAGAGCGTGATCTACGCCGTCGGCACCGCGATCATCATGCTGATGACGGTCAAGGACCAGGCGGTCGCCATCCACCGCACGGCCGCCAACACCGATCCGCTCACCGGCCTGCTCAATCGCCGCGCCTTCCTGGAGAACGCGCGCGATCTGTGCATCCGCCAGGGCAAGAAGGGCCAGCCGGTCAGCCTGATGATGTTCGATCTCGACCACTTCAAGTCGATCAATGACCGCTTCGGCCACGCCACCGGCGACGATGTGCTGCAACTCTTCGCGCGGGTCGCGTCCACCAGTATGCGGGCGAACGACATCATCGGCCGGCTCGGCGGGGAAGAGTTCGCGGCCATCGTGCCGGGCGACCTGGAAGTGGCGGGCATCGTCGCCGAGCGTATTCGCGCGAGCTTCGAGATCGCCGGCGCCTCGGTCGGCGAGCAGGCCATCGGGGCGACCGTCAGCATCGGTGCTGCCGCCGCCTGCGCGCCGGTGATGGAGGTCGGGCCGCTCCTGGTCTGTGCCGATGCCGCGCTCTACCGCGCCAAGCGCGACGGCCGCAACCGCTTCTTCGCCGCCACAGAAGAAAGCGCGAGCGATGGCGTGGTACCGGTCGCCGTCAAGCCCGCGCCGGTCATGGCGCGCCGGCAGGTGCCGGCCTAGGGGCGCGGACTCACTAACGCGCAGCCATCGTGTCCGGCAAGTTGGACGAACCGGGCAATTTGGCAGCGAGCTTGTCGTGGCGGCCATCTTTCGGCTGTTGGCGGCGGGCCGCGAGGTCGCAACCTGAGCCGAAGCAGACACCAAAACGAGCTACCCGTAGAAGAGCGCGAGCACCCAGCCGACGAAGGCTGTCGCGCCTTCGCGCTTGATGTGCGGGCTCAAGGTACGGCCGCGACCACCATGACTTCGACGAGCATCCCAGGTCGCCAAAAATCAGTGGTGAGGCAAGCCCGCACCGGAGCGTTTGCCGGATCGATCCAATCGTTCCAAACCGAATTGTGATCTTCGAACAGACGCATGTCGGCGATCCAGACCTGGGCGCTTAACAGGCGTGATTTGTCGGTTCCCGCCAGTTTGAGTAGGTCATCGACGCGCCGCAGCACTTGAGCGGTCTGCGTCTTGATATCGCCGACAATCGGATTGGGCGTGATGCCTGCGAAATAAGCGACGTTGCCGTGGACGACTGCCTGGCTGATGATTGGCTGACCGCGATTCTCGTCTGTTACCTGTCTGATTTCGTGGCGGATGATCGACATCGTATCCTCTTTCCTTGAGCCTCGAAGTCGTTTTGCTGGTTTTTTGGGGCCGCTTATTCGAATGGAAGCATGACGATTGAGCCGGTTGTCCTGCGAGCGCCGATGAACTTGTGTGCGGCCGCGGCCTCCCGAAGCGGAAAGATTTGGACAACGTTGCTCGCTATCACCCCCTGTGCGAGGGCATCGAACAGGGATCTTGCTGCGGCGTCGATTTCGCTTCGGTTCGATAGGTAATGTGAAAGTGCGGGACGAGTGATGATGAGAGACCCGCGAGCGCCCAAATCCCTGACGATGTCTATCGGATCAGGAGCGCCTGATGCCTGGCCGTAAGCTGCGCACATGCCGACCGGCCGCAGGCAATCAAGCGACCTTTGCAGCGTGTCCTTACCAATGGACTCATAGACAACGTCTACGCCTTTTCCGTCCGTAATCTTGCGGGTAACGGCGACGAAGTCTTCGGTCGAGTAATTGATAACGTGATGACAACCGAGACTTCGAGCGATTTCAGCCTTCTCGTCGGTACTAACGGTGCCAATCACTATGGCTCCGAGATGCCGCGCCCAAGGACAAAGGATATGACCCATGCCGCCAGCGGCCGCATGGATCAGAACATAGTCTCGCGGCTGCACCTTGTGCGTTCGATGCAGGAGATATTGCGCGGTCATTCCCTTCAGGATGAATCCTGCCAGTTGGATGTCATCCAACGGCAAGTCCTTTGGTACCTTGATCAACTTGTCGGCTGGGTAAAGGCGCTCCTGACTATAGGAGCCGAGTGGGGGAAGGCAGGTGCAAACTCGTTCACCGACGGAGAGCCCGGTGACGCCTGGACCCAACTCCTCGATCTCGCCAACTCCTTCGAAACCAAGGACAAGCGGCGGATCGCCGACGATCATCGGGTGTGGAATACCTGCTCGATGGTACGTGTCGGCGAAATTCACGCCGACCGCCGTGCTGCGAAGACGCACCTGCCCATGCTTGGGAGATCCGACCTCGATCTCCTCCCACACAAGGTTGTCGGGTGCGCCTTTCTTGTGGATTACCGCCGCCATTACCACGATGCGTTCCCCTTGTAGTTAGACGTCGTCGCAACGCTCCACTCGTCTAGCTGCGAGCTTCGCGGGTGTCCCGCGCGAACAGTTCGGCCCATGCCGAACTGTTTTTGATTGATGTGCTTCCGGTATCGGCGATAGGGTTAAGGATGGTCGCGGCGGCAAACTTGGTGGAAGTAGCCGCTCTCGTGGGTGACACTGCGCGAGCCACGATGCTTAACGCCCTCATGGGCGGCCAGTCGCTGACGGCCACCGAACTTGCTTACTGCGCCAATGTCACTCGCTCGACGGCGAGTGACCATCTGAGCAAGCTGGTTGCCGCGCGGCTTTTGACCGTCACGCGCAATCGCCGCTTCAGCTATTATCGGATCGCGTCGCCGCTGGTCGCGACAATGCTGGAGAGCATCAAGGTTGTCGCCGCCATAGAGGTGCCACCGCGCCGTCAGCCGAAGTCAGCAAACGAAGAGGCGCTACGTTTTGCCCGAAGTTGCTACGATCACTTGGCCGGCCAGATTGGAGTGGCGGTGACCGATGCGCTGGTTGCCATGGGGCACATCGTGCTCACCGATGATGGCGGTGAGGTCACGCCCTCGGGTGAGCGCTTTCTTTCCGCGTTCGGCGCTGATCTGAAGCCGCGGACCCGGCGGATTTTCTGCCAACCTTGCCTCGACTGGAGCGAGCGTCGCTATCACATCAAGGGACTCGTCGGCGCCAGGATTCTGGATCGTCTATTGGAGCTCGGATGGCTCAAATGTATTTCGAACAGCCGCGCGCTCCAACTAACATCCTCTGGAAGGGCGGGCTTGTCCGAGCTCTTCCAGATCGATGTCAGCAACCAGGGCATGCTAAGCGGTCGGGGACATGACGCGCCACGGCCAACGGTTTAGCCGAGCGAATGTAACCCAGTACTAATGTTGCCTGTCACCGTTTGAACTTTTTTGCAGGCGGACATCGCCAGATGATCGCCGGCATGTTTATGAGGACACGGCATCGATCCTTCACCGTTCATAGGAACGGTGAAAGCATCTAAGTGTTTGTTTTGTCGCCTTTCCGGACGCGAACCGGTTTCGATTTCGCCTGACTCTAGCCGCTGGCAATCTCTCGTTTACCCTATCGGGCGTACCATGCCGGCATGCTATCTCTCTCTCATCGTGGCGGCATGGACGCAGACGCGCTTGCCCTGGAGGTGAAGGCCGCCGGCGCCGGTTGCGCGCTGGCCTGTGCTTATTCCAGCGCGGCGGAGTTCGATGCCGCCCTGATCGCCGCCCGCCGCGCCGCTGGCGTTTACGGTCCGCGGCGCCAGCGCCGGCAATGGCTGATCGGCGCGGCCGCTCTTGCAGCCGCGCTGACCGTGATCGTGCTGTCGATCGTATTGGTGGCTTAGGCTGCTACCGAAGCCTTGGCGTCTTTCGCAACCGAGTCGATCGTCTTCAGGACCTGCGACGCGATCTGGTAGGGGTCCCCTTGCGAATTGGGGCGGCGGTCTTCCAGATAGCCCCTGTAGCCGTTGTTGACGAAGCTGTGCGGCACGCGGATCGAGGCGCCGCGATTGGCGATGCCGTAGCTGAACTCATGGATCGCCGCGGTTTCGTGCTTGCCCGTCAGCCGCATGTGGTTGTCCGGTCCGTAGACCGCGATGTGATCCTCTCGCGCGGCCTCGAAGGCCTTCATCATCGCTTCGAAATAGTCCTTGCCGCCGACTTCGCGCATATAGGCGGTGGAGAAGTTGCAGTGCATGCCGGAGCCGTTCCAGTCGGTGTCGCCGAGCGGCTTGCAGTGGAATTCGATGTCGACGCCGTATTTCTCGGTGAGCCGCAGCATCAGGTAGCGCGCTATCCACATCTGGTCGGCGGCAGTCTTTGAGCCCTTGCCGAAGATCTGGAATTCCCACTGGCCCTTCGCCACCTCGGCATTGATGCCTTCATGGTTGATCCCGGCGAAGAGGCAGAGATCGAGGTGCTCTTCCACCATCTTGCGCGCGATGTCGCCGACGTTCTTGTAGCCCACCCCGGTGTAGTACGGGCCTTGCGGCGCGGGATAGCCGGAGGAGGGGAAGCCGAGCGGGCGGCCGTCCTTGTAGAAGAAGTATTCCTGCTCGAAGCCGAACCAGGCGCCGGGATCATCGAGGATGGTGGCGCGCTTGTTCGAGGCGTGCGGCGTGCCGTCGGGCATCATGACTTCGCACATCACAAGAACGCCATTGGTGCGGGCGCCGTCGGGATAAACCGCGACCGGCTTGAGGATGCAATCCGAGCTGTGTCCCTCCGCCTGCATGGTCGAGCTTCCGTCGAAGCCCCAAAGCGGAAGCTGCTCCAGCGTCGGAAACGAGTCGTACTCCTTGATCTGTGTCTTGCCGCGCAGATTGGGCGTCGGTGCATAGCCGTCGAGCCAAATGTACTCGAGCTTGTACTTTGTCATTGCGGTTCTCTCGTTAAGCTGATGTCGCGAAGCGTGAGGAATGCGGAAAGCGGGCTCAGTCGCCTGCGGCGCCCCCGGCCGCGAACGGTGCGGTTTTACAAGCACGGACTATGCCAGTCGCTCGCGCGCAGCCGCGTCAGGACTTGTTGCAGCGCATGAGGATGCCGGTACCGGTCAAAAAAGCGCCATTCGGCTGGCATTTCCGCATCCTCGGCTCATTGCCTATGCGGCCGAATGAGGAGCGTCGCACGCATGCCTTGCAAAGCAGCAGCGCGCGACAATGCGCAAATTGTTGCCATTCGGTGATTTACGGAGTGGCAAGCTGCGCAAGGGCGGAGCAAAAGTGCTACACGCGCGTTATGTCTCGGAGCGCAATTCGAATCGTCGACACCGCGGCAACAAAGGAGTGCCAGACGATGACGAGCAAATTCTCGGAAGGATGGTCGGCCACGGTCTATCAATTCCCGGCGCGCGGACGCTTTGCCGGCGAGCGCCGCGCAGAGGTGAAGCCCGTTGAGCTTGACGCGCCGCGCAGCTTCGAAGGCGTGTGCGGCGGCGGCTGGTATCACGACGCGGCGATCGAGGAATCGCGGCGCGCCACCGAGCCGCGCCATCGCTGATATCGCATTCGCATCCGACGAGGTCTCAAAGGGGCCGGTGCGGCAACGCGCCGGCTCTTGGTGTCTCGAGGATACGACCGTGCGTTTTGGCGCGGCCCGCGCGCTTGCGCGCATTTTTTGAATTCGCACAAACAAAACGGGCGCCCGAAGGCGCCCGAAAAGGTGCATCGCGAATGCGCGATGTCTGGGAGGAACGCTCTTACTCAGCGCATGATCTTGTCCGAAAACCGGTTCCCATCCTCGGGTCAAGCCCGAGGGCAGGCTTTTTCGGGATCATGCGCTACGCCGAATAGTACATCTCGAACTCGACCGGATGCGGGGTATGCTCGAAGCGGATCACATCCTGCATCTTGAGGTCGATGTAAAAGTCGATGAAGTCGTCATCGAACACGCCGCCGGCCTTGAGGAAGTCTCGGTCGGCATCGAGCTCGCCGAGTGCTTGGCGCAGCGAGCCGCACACCGTCGGGATCTGCTTGAGCTCGGCCGGCGGCAGATCATAGAGGTCCTTGTCGATCGCCGAGCCCGGGTCGAGCTTGTTCTTGATGCCGTCGAGGCCGGCCATCAGCATGGCGGCGAAGGCGAGGTAGGGATTGGCCATCGGGTCCGGGAAGCGCACTTCGACGCGCTTGGCCTTCGGGCTGGTCGTGTAGGGGATGCGGCAGGAGGCGGAGCGGTTGCGCGCCGAATAGGCGAGCAGCACCGGCGCTTCGAAGCCCGGTACCAGCCGCTTGTAGGAATTGGTGGTCGGGTTGGTGAAGGCGTTGATCGCCTTGGCGTGCTTGATGATGCCGGCGATGTAGCTCAGGCAGGTTTCCGACAAGTCGGCATATTTGTTGCCGGCAAAGACGGGCTTGCCCGCCTTCCAGATCGATTGATGGCAATGCATGCCGGAGCCGTTGTCGCCGTAGATCGGCTTGGGCATGAAGGTCGCGGTCTTGCCGTAGATCTGCGCCACCTGCTGGATACAGTATTTGTAGATGATGAGCTGGTCGGCCATCTGCGTCAGCGGCGAGAACTTCATGCCGAGTTCGTGCTGGGCCGAGGCCACTTCGTGGTGGTGCTTCTCGACCTTGACGCCCATGCGCGCCATGGCGCCGAGCATTTCCGAGCGCATGTCCTGCGCGGAATCCTGCGGCGGGACAGGAAAATAGCCTTTCTTGAAGCCGATATGATGGCCGAGATTGCCGCCCTCATAATCGGTGTCCGAATTGGTCGGGAATTCGGTGGAGTCGAGCTTGAAGCCGGTGTTGTAAGGCTGCGCCGCGTATTTGACGTCGTCGAACACGAAGAACTCGGCCTCGGGGCCGAAATAGATGGTGTCACCGACATCCATCGACTTGACCATGCCCTCGGCCTTCTTGGCGATGCCGCGCGGATCGCGGTTATAGGGCTCGCCGGTGGTCGGCTCGAGCACGTCGCAGATCAGCGACAGCGTGGTCTCGGCGAAGAACGGGTCGATACAGGCTGAGGACGGATCCGGCATCAGGTTCATGTCGGACTCGTGGATCGCCTTCCAGCCGGCGATCGAGGAGCCGTCGAACATCTGGCCTTCGGCGAAGGTGTCTTCTTCGATCATCGAAATATCGAACGTGACGTGCTGCCACTTTCCGCGCGGATCGGTGAAGCGGAAGTCGGCATATTTCACGTCATTGTCTTTGATCAACTTCATGACGTCTTTGGCAGTGGTCATGGATGGCATTCCCCCTTGTGTTGCACATACCGCGTAGGACCAGTGTCCTTGCGGTGTCAGATGGCGTCGACCCCGGATTCGCCCGTCCTGATGCGGATGGCTTCCTCGATATTGGACACGAAAATCTTTCCGTCTCCGATCCGGCCGGTCTGGGCGGCGCGCCGGATCGCTTCTATCGCCTTTTCGACCATGTCGTCACCGAGGACGACTTCAATCTTCACCTTGGGGAGAAAATCGACGACGTATTCCGCCCCTCGATAAAGCTCGGTGTGCCCCTTCTGCCGGCCGAAGCCCTTGGCCTCGGTGACGGTGATGCCCTGCAGACCGACCTCCTGCAGCGCCTCCTTCACTTCGTCGAGCTTGAAGGGTTTGATGATCGCTTCGACCTTTTTCAATTCTGACTCTCCTTCCCCCCATAGCCCGCCGTACGGATGCCGGAGAGCCGCGCTATCGGTTAGCAGGTCCCGTGCCAGTCGGATGTGGGGGTGAATGGCGTTTAAGGCCAATATGTTAGGCAGGTAGCATCATGATCCGTGCGGATTTGCCTAATGTTCAGCGCCTACGGGTTAAGCACATTGCACAAAATGACGCCAGCTTTCCCGAAGGTGCTGAGAGGGCAGACGAAATGCCGCCGGCATTGCCTTGGCAGTACATTGACCTGCGGTTCCGATACTGATCCCTTCGCGCCATGATCGAGCTGCTTGCCACGGCGGAAATGGGGAAGGCCGATCGGCTGACGATCGCCGGCGGCACCCCCGGCTTCGACTTGATGGAGAATGCCGGTCGCGCCGTGGCGGATGCCGCCACGCGGCTGCTGCATGGCAGGGACGCGATCGTGGTGGCCGGCCCCGGCAACAACGGCGGCGACGGATTCGTGGCCGCGCGCCTTCTGGCAGAGCGCGGCCATACGGTGCGGGTGTTGCTGGTTGGCGATGCGTCGCGGTTAAAGGGGGACGCACGGCGCGCGTATGAGCGCTGGCGCGGTCCGACCGAGGCGGCGACGCCCGCCGCGCTCGATGGCCGCGCGCTTGTCATCGACGCTCTGTTCGGCGCCGGGCTCGACCGGCCGGTCGAGGGCCTGCCGCGCGCCATGATCGAGGCGATGAATGCCGGCGGCGCGCCGATCGTCGCGGTCGACCTACCCAGCGGGATCAACGGCACCACCGGCGCCGTGATGGGGCTGGCCGTCATGGCCCATACCAGCGTCACCTTCTTCCGACGCAAGACCGGCCATCTGCTGCTGCCGGGCAGACTTCATTGCGGCATCGTCGAGGTGGCCGACATCGGCATCCCGAACAGCGTCCTGGCCGAGGTGACGCCGCGTTGCAGTCTCAACCGGCCGGCGCTGTGGGGGGGCCTCTTTCCGCTGCCACGGCCCGCGGGCCACAAATACAGCCGCGGCCATGCCATCGTCGTCTCGGGCGGCGTGTCGACCACTGGCGCGGCGCGGCTGGCGGCGCGCGGGGCGCTACGGGCGGGCGCGGGGCTTGTCACCATCGCCAGCCCGCGCGACGCGCTCCTCGTGAACGCGGCGGCGAGCCTCGCCGTCATGGTGCGGCCGGTGACCGGGGCGGCGGAGCTTGGCGAATTCCTCGGCGACAAGCGCCGCAACGCCGTGGTGCTCGGCCCTGGCGGCGGCGTCGGGCCGCCGATGCGCGAGCAGGTGCTGGCGGCGCTCGCGAGCGGCGCCGGCGTGGTGCTCGACGCCGACGCCCTGACCAGCTTTGCCGACGACCCGGCGCCGCTCATGGCGGCGCTGAAAGCCCATCGCGGGGGCGCCGTTTTGACGCCTCACGATGGAGAATTTACGAGAATATTTAAGTCGATAGGCGATAATTCTCAACTTCATTCAAAACTTGAGAAAGCGCGCGTGGCGGCGCAGGCAAGCGGTGCGGTGCTGCTGTTCAAGGGCGCCGACAGCGTGGTCGCCGCGCCGGACGGCCGTGCCTGCATCGCCGATAATGCGCCGCCTTATCTCGCCACCGCGGGCGCTGGCGATGTGCTCGCCGGCATGATCGCCGGGCTGCTGGCGCAGGGCATGCCGGTCTTCGAAGCGGCCAGCGCCGCCGTCTGGCTGCATGGCGAGGCGGCCAATGCCTTCGGGCCCGGGCTCATTTCCGAGGACCTGCCCGAGGCTTTGCCGGCGGTCTATCGCCGACTGTTCGCGGATTTGGCCGCGTCCCCTCAGGTCACGTGAAACCAGGCCGCCATGCCGGCCGCCATGTGCTCGATCATGTGACAATGCATCATCCACTTGCCGGGGTTGTCGGCAATAAAGGCGATGCGTTCGGCGTGGTCGACGTCGACGATCACGGTGTCCAGCCAGTAGGGCTTGAAGCCGGCGCGGTTGCCGTCGAGATGGCGGAAGTGGTGGCCGTGCACGTGCATGGCATGCGGGAACATCGTGCGGTTGATGAAGTTCAGCACCACCGTGCGCCCGCGCGGCACCGTGAACATCGGCGGCCCGTCGTGCCCGGTGGCGGCGACGCCGGCCAGCGCCCAGATGCGCTGCGGCTCCGGCACGCCATAGCCGGCGAAAGGCATGCGGCCACGGCCCATCATCATGGCCATGCCGCCGCCATCGAGCGGCACGTCGAGCGTGAAGGCATTGGCGAGGTCGAGCGTCGCCGGCAGCGGGTTTGGCGGCAGCGGCGCCGGCGCCGGCAAAGCGGCGGGGCGCAGCGGCGCGCCGGCGTCATAGACGAGGCGTCCGACTTCGAGCCAGCCGCCGCGCAGGTCGTCGACCAGGATCGGCGCCTGGGACCCGGGTGCCAGTGTCGCAGCGAGGAACAGGTCGGCGCGGTTGCCCGGTGCGAGCCGCAGCGTCGCGTCCGGCAACAATTCCGGCGGGCAGGGCTGGCCGTCGACCGCCACCACCCGCGCCTGGTGGCGGGCGATGCGCAGGCGGAAAATCCGCGAATTGGCGGCATTGATCAGGCGCAGCCGCAGCCGCTCGTTGGCCTTCACCGGCAGGGTGAGGAGGTCCTGGCTGTTGAGCGTGATGTATTGGCCGAGCCGGCCGGCCATCATGGCATCGTGGAAATTGCCGAAGCTCGGCTGGATGACGCCGTCCTCGGTGAGGCGCCAGTCGTCGACGACGATGGCGACGTCGCGATCGACCGTGACCGGGTCGCGCTCCTCCACCACCAGCACGCCGTAAAGCCCGCGCGCGAGCTGCTCCGAGGACAGGAAATGCGTGTGGTACCAGAAGGTGCCGGCATCCGGCGGCACGAAACGGTAGTCGAAATGCCCGCCGGGCTGGATCGGGGGCTGGGTCAGATAGGGCACGCCGTCCATGGCATTGGGCAGCCGCAGCCCGTGCCAGTGCACCACCGTGTCCTGCGCGAGATCGTTGACCACGCGCACCTTCAGTTCGTCGCCCTGCTTGACGCGTAGCGTCGGGCCCGGGCTCTGGCCGTCATAGCCCCAGATGGGCGTTGCGGCGGCATCGTCGCCGCGCAGCCGCGCCTCGCCCGGTCGGGCGTGCAGCACGCGCAGGCCGTCCGTGTCCGGCCCCGGGCCAGCCTTGTTCTGCGCGCGCGCCGGCAGTGGCAGGCTCAGCATCGCGACGCTCGCCCCGGCGCCGGCGAGCCAATGGCGGCGGCTGATCGCAGGGGTGCCTACGAGCGGCGGAAGGAGCGGCCGTTTCGCCATGGGGTCTCGTTTCGTTGCACGGGGTCGTTGTCGACCTATATTGGCATTAACCGTGCCGGGTCATTGAGCCACCGCAAAAGCCGTCTATTTTGATGGCAGCCTCGAATTCGCATGATATAAGCCGCGGCCCGCCAGGGACCCCGTGACGCCTTGCATGAACGGGCCCCGGCGTCTAAGCCCTGCCGGAACCTGGCGCCGGCTTCTTCGACGGCCCTCAGCGGGCGTGGCGGAATTGGTAGACGCGCGGGATTTAGGTTCCCGTGACGAAAGTCGTGGGGGTTCAAATCCCTCCGCCCGCACCAAGCCGAGGTCCGGCACGGGCTGGCGTGCCGAATACCGAATTCCCGGCGTTTTTTCGCCGCCGACCCGCGCGGTGCGCCGCGCGCAACAGATAACGAGTTGAGATCAATGCAGGTTACCGAAACGCTCTCCGAAGGCCTCAAGCACGAATTCCGCGTCGTCGTTCCGGCGGCCGAGCTCGACGCCAAGCTCAACGAACGCCTGGACGCGCTCAAGGACCAGGTTCGCATCAACGGCTTCCGGCCCGGCAAGGTGCCGGTCGCTCATCTCAAGCGGCTCTATGGCCGGGCCACCATGGCCGAGGTGATCGATAACGCCGTGCGCGACGCCAACAGCCAGATCGTGGGCGAGCGCGGCTTCAAGCTCGCGGCCGAGCCCAAGATCACCATGCCGGAGGACAAGGAAACGATCGAGCAACTGATCGATGGCAAGAGCGACCTCGACTACAAGGTCGCGGTCGAGGTGGTGCCCGCGATCGCGCTCGCCAATTTCAAGGACATCAAGCTCACCCGCCTGATCAGCGACGTCACCGACGCCGAGATCGACGAGGCGCTCAACAACATCGCCGAGCAGAACAAGCCCTATCTGCCGAAGGCGGAAGACGGCAAGGCGGAGACCGGCGACCGCGTGATCATCTCCTTCGCCGGTACCATCAACGGCGAGCCGTTTGAAGGCGGCTCGGCCGAAGAGGCGCCGGTGCTGCTCGGCTCCAACGGCTTCATTCCGGGCTTCGAGGAGCAGCTTACCGGCATCGCGGCGGGCGAGACCCGCACGCTGAAGGTGACCTTTCCCGAGCACTATATGAACGAGGCGCTCGCCGGCAAGGAGGCGGAATTCGTGGTCACCGCCAAGCGCATCGAGACGCCCGGCACGGTCACCATGGACGACGAATTCGCCAAGTCGCTGGGCCTGGAATCGCTCGCCAAGCTGCGCGACGCGATCAAGGACCGGCTGGCGCGCGAGCACACTTCGATGTCGCGGCAGAAGGTCAAACGCCAACTGCTCGACGCGCTCGACAAGGCGCACAAGTTCGAGCCGCCGCCGACCCTGGTCGAGGAGGAGTTCGACCGGGTATGGAAGTCGGTGATGCAGGAGCTCGAGAACGAGCGCAAGACGTTCGCCGACGAGAACACGACCGAGGAGAAGGCCAAGGAGGAGTACCGCGCCATCTCCGAGCGGCGGGTGCGCCTCGGCCTGGTGCTGGCCGAAATCGGCGAGAAGAACAACATCACCGTCAGCGACGAGGAATTGAACCGCGCGGTGATGGAGCATGTTCGCCAGTTTCCCGGCCAGGAGCAGCGGGTTTACGACTATTACCGGCAGAACCCGCAGGCCGTGGCCGGGCTACGCGCGCCCATTTTCGAGGAGAAGGTGGTCGATTTCCTGCTCGAGCTCGCCGAGGTGACCGAGAAGAAGGTCCCGCGCGAGGAGCTCTACAAAGAAGACGAGGCCACCCCGCTCGCGTCCTGAGCGGGCGGCTTCTTGCGGCGGCACCGCCGAGAAAATAGATCAAGGGGACGCGAGGCGGCCGGCTGAGATAGCCTGTCGCCGATTCGCGTGAAGGAACCGACATGAAAGACCCGGCCGAAGTTTATATGCAGCATCTCGTTCCCATGGTGGTCGAACAGACCAACCGCGGCGAGCGCGCCTACGACATCTACTCACGGCTCTTGAAGGAGCGCATCATCTTCATCACCGGTCCGATCGAGGACCACATGGCGACGCTGGTGGTGGCGCAGCTCTTGTTCCTGGAGGCGGAGAATCCGAAAAAGGAAATCTCCATGTACATCAATTCGCCAGGGGGCGTGGTGACGTCGGGCCTGGCGATCTACGACACCATGCAGTTCATTCGCCCGCCGGTCTCGACGCTGTGCACGGGGCAGGCGGCTTCGATGGGTTCGTTCCTGCTCGCGGCCGGCGCCAAGGACATGCGTTTTGCGCTGCCGAATGCGCGTATCATGGTGCATCAGCCGTCCGGCGGCTTCCAGGGCCAGGCGACCGACATCATGTTGCACGCCCAGGAGATCCTGAACCTGAAGAAGCGGCTCAACGAGATCTACGTGAAGCACACCGGCCAATCGCTGAAGAAGATCGAGGACGCGCTCGAGCGCGACTACTTCCTCACGGCGGAGGCCGCCCGCGATTTCGGTCTGGTCGACAAGGTGATCGAGAAACGGCCGGAGGAGCTCCTGCCCAAGCCCGTGACGGCGTGATGCGTCATAAGGGCGCTCCCACGCTGTCGAAGCCGGTCTTTCGGCCGGCGAAATCGCCTCGGTTTGGCCGCTTTTTACCGTTGTGGGTGGATATTCATCATTAATAAATTCTTGATTAGCACGCCGTTAGCATGCTTCGCTTATGCTGGGGAGGTTGGGCTAGGGTTGGCGGAAGGCCTGGGTTATAGAAATCCGCAGTGTCGGGGAACCGGCGCAAAACTTGCTTCGTTCGGAACCTAGGGATGGGCCCCTAGGGTATTTGCCGAAGTGCAGGACGGCCGAACACGGAAGTAAGATCGAGAGTGACGGAGAATGGAATGAGCAAAGTCGGCGGCAGCGATTCCAAGAACACCCTCTACTGCTCGTTCTGCGGCAAGAGCCAGCACGAGGTGCGCAAGCTCATTGCCGGTCCCACGGTCTTCATCTGCGATGAGTGCGTCGAACTGTGCATGGACATCATCCGCGAGGAGAACAAGTCCTCGCTGGTGAAGTCGCGCGACGGGATTCCGACGCCGAAGGAAATCCGCAAGGTCCTCGACGACTATGTCATCGGCCAGGACCACGCCAAGAAGGTGCTCTCGGTCGCCGTCCATAACCACTACAAGCGGCTCAATCACCAGAGCAAGCACAACGACGTCGAGCTCGCCAAGTCGAACATCCTGCTCATCGGTCCGACCGGTTCGGGCAAGACGCTGCTGGCGCAGACGCTGGCGCGCATCCTCGACGTGCCCTTCACCATGGCGGACGCCACCACGCTCACCGAAGCTGGCTATGTCGGCGAGGACGTGGAGAACATCATCCTCAAGCTGCTGCAGGCCGCCGACTACAATGTCGAGCGCGCCCAGCGCGGCATCGTCTATATCGACGAGATCGACAAGATCTCGCGCAAGTCGGACAACCCCTCGATCACCCGCGACGTCTCGGGCGAGGGTGTGCAGCAGGCGCTGCTGAAGATCATGGAGGGCACCGTCGCCTCCGTGCCGCCGCAGGGCGGGCGCAAGCATCCGCAGCAGGAGTTCCTGCAGGTCGACACCACCAACATCCTGTTCGTGTGCGGCGGCGCCTTCGCCGGCCTCGACAAGATCATCTCGGCGCGCGGCAAGTCCACCTCGATCGGCTTCGGCGCCAGGGTATCGGCCCCGGAGGACCGCAAGCAGGGCGAGATCTTCCGCGAGGTGGAGCCCGAGGACCTGCTCAAATACGGGCTGATCCCGGAATTCGTCGGCCGGCTGCCGGTGGTCGCCACGCTGGAAGACCTGGACGAGGCCTCGCTCAAGAAGATCCTGATCGAACCGAAGAATGCGCTGGTCAAGCAATATCAGCGGCTGTTCGAAATGGAACAAATCGAGCTGACGCTGGCCGAGGAGGCGCTCGGCGCCATCGCCCGCAAGGCCATCGATCGCAAAACGGGTGCGCGCGGCTTGCGCTCAATCATGGAGGGCATTCTGCTCGACACCATGTTCGAGCTGCCCAGCCTGGAGGGGGTCGAGGAGGTTGTGATCTCCCGCGAGGTCGTCGAGGGGACCGCCCGGCCGCTCTACATATATGCCGACCGCAGCGATCGGACCGCGGAAACCGGCGCCAGCGCCTGAGACCGACGCCCGAGGCCTCCCGCAGGTTGCAGGGGAAATCCTGCCGACTCGCGTTATGATACCGCCCGAGATGGTGGCCCGGCGCGTTTTCGGGGCGAGAAGTGCCCTGCTTGCGGACCCTGCCGGGCCATCCTACGTATAGCGACTGAAGCCAACAGGCGTACGAAAGATCGTACTTTTCGGTGGGCGAGGGGGTTCGTACCCAACCTCCAAAGGCAGCGGGCGCGCTTCCGCTGCACCCCGCGTCCCCAATCTCGGCACTATCCTTGCAGATGCCGCTTAGCGGGTCTCGACGATAGGGGCACAACAAAAAGGACAGGAAGCAATGACCAGCAAGCCACGACCCACGCTGCAACCGGGCGAAACCAGGGCCTATCCGGTCCTGCCGCTGCGCGACATCGTGGTGTTTCCGCACATGATCGTCCCGCTCTTTGTCGGCCGCGAAAAGTCGATCAAGGCGCTGGAAGAGGTCATGCGCTCTGACACCTTCATTCTGCTCGCCACGCAGAAGAACGCTTCCGACGACGATCCGGCGACCAATTCCATCTACACGATCGGCACCCTGGCGAGCGTGCTGCAACTGCTCAAGCTGCCCGACGGCACCGTCAAGGTGCTGGTCGAGGGCGCCACGCGCGCCAGCGTCGTCCAGTACACCGACCGCAGCGACTATTACGAGGCCGACGCCACCGCGCTCGCCGACGACATCGGCGACAAGGTGGAGGCGGAAGCCATGGCGCGCTCGGTGGTCACCGAGTTCGAGAACTATGTGAAGCTGAACAAGAAGGTGTCGCCCGAGGTGATCGGCGTGATCCAGCAGATCGAGGATTACGCCAAGCTCGCCGACACGGTCGCCTCACATCTGGCGGTCAAGATTCCCGACAAGCAGGAAATCCTGGAGACGCCGTCCGTCACCGAGCGCCTGGAGAAGGTGCTGGGCCTGATGGAGAGCGAGATTTCCGTGCTGCAGGTGGAAAAGCGCATCCGCACCCGCGTCAAGCGGCAGATGGAGAAGACCCAGCGCGAGTACTACCTCAATGAGCAGATGAAGGCGATCCAGAAGGAGCTCGGCGACGAGGAAGGCCGCGACGAGCTGCAGGAGCTGGAAGACAAGATCAAGCGGACCAAGCTCTCCAAGGAAGCCCGCGAGAAGGCGACGCACGAGCTCAAGAAGCTGCGGCAGATGTCGCCGATGTCGGCGGAAGCCACCGTCGTGCGTAACTATCTCGACTGGCTCTTGTCGATCCCGTGGAACAAGAAGAGCAAGGTCAAGAAGGATCTCAATCTCGCCGAGGAGGTTCTCGACGCCGATCACTATGGCCTGGAGAAGGTCAAGGAGCGCATCGTCGAGTATCTCGCCGTGCAGCAGCGCGCCAACAAGCTCACCGGTCCGATCCTCTGCCTGGTCGGCCCGCCGGGCGTCGGCAAGACCTCGCTCGGAAAGTCGATCGCCAAGGCGACCGGCCGTGAGTTCGTGCGCGTGTCGCTCGGCGGCGTGCGCGACGAGGCCGAGATCCGCGGCCATCGGCGTACTTACATCGGCTCGATGCCCGGCAAGATCATCCAGTCGATGCGCAAGGCCAAGACCTCGAACCCGCTCTTCCTCCTGGACGAGGTCGACAAGATGGGCGCCGACTTCCGCGGCGATCCGTCATCGGCTCTACTCGAGGTGCTCGATCCGGAGCAGAACCACACCTTCAACGACCACTACCTGGAGGTCGACTACGATCTGTCCAGCGTGATGTTCATCACCACGGCGAACACGCTCAACATCCCGCCGCCGCTGATGGACCGCATGGAGATCATCCGCATCGCCGGCTACACCGAGGACGAGAAGGTGGAGATCGCGCGCAAGCACCTGATCCCGCACGCGGTGGCCAAGCACGGCCTCAAGCCGGAGGAATGGACGATCGACGACGAGGCGCTGCTCACCATGATCCGCCGCTATACGCGTGAGGCGGGCGTTCGCAATCTCGAACGCGAACTGTCCACCCTGATCCGCAAGGCGGTGAAGGAGCTGATGACCTCGAAGAAGAAGGCGATCACCGTCACCGCCGCCAGCCTCGGCGATTACCTGGGCGTGCCCAAGTTCCGCTATGGCGAGGTGGAGGAGGTCGACCAGATCGGCGTTGTCACCGGCCTGGCCTGGACCGACGTGGGCGGCGAGCTGCTCACCATCGAGGCAACGCAGATGCCGGGCAAGGGTCGCATGACGGTGACCGGTAACCTGCGCGACGTGATGAAGGAGTCGATCTCGGCCGCGGCGTCCTACGTGCGCTCGCGTTCGGTCGGCCTCGGCATCGAGCCGCCGCTGTTCGACAAGCGCGACATCCACGTGCACGTGCCGGAAGGCGCGACGCCGAAGGATGGGCCGTCGGCGGGCGTCGCCATGGTCACCGCCATCGTCTCGGTCATGACCGGCATTCCGGTGCACCGCGACGTCGCCATGACCGGCGAGATCACGTTGCGCGGCCGCGTGCTGCCGATCGGCGGCTTGAAGGAGAAGCTGTTGGCCGCCCAGCGCGGCGGTATCAAGACCGTGCTGATCCCGGAGGAGAACGCCAAGGACCTCACCGAGATCAACGAGTCGATCAAGAAGGGCCTCGACATCATTCCGGTGTCGCGCATGGACGAGGTGCTTGCACGCGCGCTCACCCGCAAGCCCGAGCCGATCGAATGGGACGAAGCTTCCGCCAAGCTCGCCGAAGCCGCTGCCAAGGCCGAGGTAAGCGAGGAAGAGGGTTCCGGGCTCACGGCGCACTGACTTCCTTTTCTCTCCCCCGCTTGCCGGGGAGAGTGAGGGAGGCGCGATCCAGCCTCAGAAACAATGAACGGCGCCGCAAGGCGCCGTTTTCGTATGCTTGCATCGCCGCGCCATCCGGCGCTATTGGCTTGCAATCGGGCGGTTAGCTCAGTTGGTAGAGCGCCTGCTTT
>CAVXFJ010000013.1:0-141437 GCA_963760995.1 uncultured Pseudomonadota bacterium
ACACGCAGGATGTCGGCGGTTCGAGTCCGTCACCGCCCACCATCGTCGATAAGACAACGACCGTGGTCCGCCGGCGCGAATGCGGACCCATTCGAAGATCGCAATAAAAAAAGAAAACGGCCGGCGGGGGAGCCGAGGCTCCCGCGCCCGCCGTCTATGCCCCGGAGGGTCCGCTCGCCAAGACCGTTAGATCGCTTCCTTCAATTCCTTGGCGGCGCGGAAGGCGACCTTCTTGGAGGCTTTGATTTGAATCGCTTCGCCGGTTGCCGGATTGCGGCCCATGCGCGCCGCGCGCTTGCGCACCTGAAGGATGCCGAGCCCGCCGATGCGGATGCGTTCGCCCTTCTTCAGGTGCTTGACGATGTTGCCGACAAGATCGCCGAGCACGGCTTCCGCTTGCTTCTTCGACATCTCATGGGATTCCGCCAACGCCGCCGCGAGATGTTTCAACGTCACGGTTGTCGGTGTGGGGGCTTTTCCAGGAGCTGTAGCCATCGGTGGGACCCTCCTTTTGAATCCGCAAGGTTGGCGAGACGCCAGACCTAACCGCCCGAATAGACGATTCGGGGCCGGTCTGACCATCAATTCCTGCCGAAAAATAAGGCTTTTTCGCAATTCCGTGCAGGGTGCGCCGCTTTACCTTGACTAGGGCCCGGGGCGCATATACCTCGTCCCCACGCCCGCGGGGGCGTAGCTCAGTTGGTTAGAGCGCTGCCCTGTCACGGCAGAGGCCGCGGGTTCGAGTCCCGTCGCTCCCGCCATATTTTCAATGACTTAGCGCCGGTTACGGCCACGCCGCCGCCCGTTTTCCGGGGTCCCGGTCGATGTCTGTCGAATCCCCCATCGCAGGCCTTCAGGCTTTGTTCTTCGACGTCTTCGGCACCCTGGTCGATTGGCGCAGTTCGGTCGCGCGCGAGGCCGAGCGCATCCTGGGGACGCTGGGCTACGCCCTCGACTGGGCGGCCTTTGCCGATGCCTGGCGCGGCGAATACCAGCCCGGCATGGAGGCGGTGCGCGCGGGGCGCGTCCCCTTCGCCAAGCTCGACGTGCTGCACCGGCACAATCTGGAGCGGCTGCTGCCGCGCTTCGGCCTGGAAAACCTCTCCGGCGAGGTGCTCGACGATCTGACGTTGATCTGGCACCGGCTCGACGCCTGGCCGGAGGTGCCCGCCGCGCTGGCGCGGCTCAAGCGCCGGTTCACGATCGCGCCGGTATCGAACGGCAATATTTCATTGATGGTCGATCTCGCCCGTCGCAATGATTTTCCCTGGGACGCGATCCTCGGTGCCGAGATCGCCGGCGACTATAAGCCGATGCCGCGCGTCTATCTCGCCGCCTGCGCCGCGCTCGATCTGGCGCCGGCGCGCTGCATGATGGTCGCCGCGCATTCGAGCGATCTTGCCGCAGCGGCCGCGTGCGGCCTGCGCACCGCCCACATCGCCCGACCCAACGAGCACGGCCCCAACACCGGAGAGACGGCGCCGACCGTGCCGGTCGATCTGGCGGGCAGGGACTTGGCGGCGTTGGCGGATAAGCTCATTGCGTGACATCAATTCGCATCATTCGGGGACGCCGCCTCAACAGCGGTCCCGGAATTCGGAGCGACGGTCATCGGGATTGGTTCTGGATTCCGGGCTCGCGGGCTTTGCTCGCGCCCCGGAACGCCATCACCCCCGATACACGGGCGTCGGCTGGGTGAAGAAGCTGTAGAGGATGTGATAGACGAGCTTGTAGTTCTTCTGCTGGAAGCTCGCGTGGGCGATGCCCGGCATCACCGCGAACTGCTTATCCGGATTGGGCAGCTTGTCGAAGAACTTCAGCAGATCCTCCATCGAGGCGATGCCGTCCCATTGCCCGCGCATGATGATGGTCGGCGCCTTGATCTTCGTGGGATCGTTGACCGGCAGCTTCGAACACATGTCCACATAGGTGCCGGTGGGCACCGAATCGTCGAGCGCGAGGATGGCGTCGGCGAAGGCTTCGATCACCGCCTCGTCGGCGGTGCCGGGATGGTCGCGGTTGAAGATCGAATGGACAAAGGCGCGATCGATCGGACGGCGGTTCTTGGTCTTGAATTCCGGCAGCTTCTTGCGCCGCTCGGCGAGCGTCGGCGAACCTTCACCGGTCCACACATAGGCGTCGAGCGCGAGCCGCGCCACCATGTCGGGATGGCGCTCGGCAAACAGCGCCGCGCGGAGCGCGCCGGAGGAAATGCCGTAGACCAGGAGCGGCCGCGGGCCGCCCAGCTTCTGGATATAACGGGCGGCTGCGTAGCAGTCGTCGGCGCCATAGGCGATCGGCGCATTGTTGTCGCGGGTCTTGGTGGAGCGGCCATAACCCTCCATGTCGACGCTCCAGCAGTCGAAGCCGCGCGCGGCGAACCAGTCCATGACTGAGGAATCCGGCCGCCCCGGAACCTGCAGGTCAAAGGTCGGCTGCGAGGCCATGGAGGACCCGTGCACGAACAGGATGGTGCCGATGCTGTTTGCGGGGTCGCCGGCGCATTTCTCCCACATGAACAGCTTCACGCCGCCGTCCTTCTCGGTCCAGTGCTCCTCGCCTTTGATCGCCGGCGGCTTGCTCATTTCATTCATCTTTCACCTGTCGCGGTTGGGAGACCCCGGAAACGCTGCTCATCGGATCATGTGTTAATGGGGGAGTGTTGAGCGCGGCCGCCGATTTTAGGCCGCCATAATGGCGCATGCCATCCCCATGTCCAATGTGGTCCGCTAGCTTGGAAAAGCCTCAATGGCACGGTTCCTGAGGGGCGGGCGGAGCGAATCTTGCAAGGCCGGCCCGTCAGGCATCGGTTGCGTACCCCATGAAGCGTGCCGTCACCATCTACGTCGCCAGCATGATCGTCTTCGTGCTTGGGGTCGCGGCTATTCTGCATCTGGGACAGGACCTGTCCGGCGGTGCCGCCGCGGGCAGCGGGCTCATGAGCGCGCTGCGGGCCATGATGGAACCGCCCGATCTGGCCTCGCTCTGGCAGGCTTTCGCGCGGAATTTCAACGACCCGCTCGCTCGTCTGCTGTTGCAGTTCATCGTCATAATCCTGGCGACGCGATTGGTCGGCCGGCTTTTCTCCCAGTTCGGGCATCCGGCGGTCGTCGGCGAGATCGCCGCCGGCATTCTGCTCGGCCCCTCGCTGTTCGGCTGGGTTTGGCCGCAAGGCTTTGTCTTCGTCTTTCCCGCCGGCGGTCTCGGCGTGCTGCAATTGTTCAGCGAGCTCGGCGTGTGCGTCTTTATGTTCGTGGTCGGCATGGAGCTCGATGTCGGCCAGTTGCGGCAGAAGGCGCAGATGGCGGTCGCGGTCAGCCAGGCCAGCATCATCGTGCCGTACCTGCTCGGGGTTGGCTCGGCGGTGCTGCTTTATCCGCTTTACGCCGCCAATGGGACGTCGTTCGTCTCCTTCGCGCTGTTGATGGGCATCGCCATGGCCATCACGGCATTCCCTGTGCTCGCGCGCATCCTCACCGACCGGCATATGGCGAAGACCGAATTGGGCGCGACCGCGCTCACCTGCGCGGCGGTGGGCGATGCGACCGCCTGGGCGCTGCTCGCCTTCATCGTGGCGCTGGCCCGCGCGAACGGCGTCGCCGCTTCGTTCCTGAGCCTCGGCTTGGTCATCATGTTCGTGGTGCTGATGATCGGAGCGGTGCGGCCCTTGCTGGCGCGCTTCCTTGCCGCGGCCCGCCCGGAGGCGCTGGCCTCGCGCGGCTTCATCGCGCTGGTGCTCATCTTCCTCACCGCCTCGGCGCTGGCGACGCATCTGATGGGAATCCACGCGCTGTTCGGCGCCTTTCTCGGCGGCGTGGTGATGCCGCGCAAGCAGGAGTTTCTCAACCTGCTGATCGTGCGTTTGGAAAGCTTCAGCTTCATCTTCCTCCTGCCGCTGTTCTTCGCCTTCAGCGGCTTGCGCACCCAGATCGGCTTGCTGGACGGCGCGATAGACTGGCTGATCTGCCTCGGTATCATTGCGGTCGCCACGCTCGGCAAGATCGGCGGCAGCATGCTGCCGGCGCGCCTTGCCGGGATGGGCTGGAGCGACGCCTTCGCGCTCGGCGCCTTGATGAATACACGCGGCCTGGTCGAGTTGGTCGCGCTTAATATCGGCTACGACCTCGGCATTCTGCCGCCGCGCATCTTTGCCATGATGGTGGTGATGGCGTTGGCGACGACTTTGATGACGGGGCCGCTGCTGAATATCGCCGACCGGATGCGTGCGCGGGCGACTGTGCCCGTCGATGTGCGATGACGGCCGCGGGCGGCAAATCGTCGTACCGGTCCCGCGCGCTTGCGAGCGCCTGCTGTGCTCGTTACGCTTGCCGTTCAGCCGGCAACCGAGGTGCACGCGATGATTGATTTTTATGCGGGGGGCAGCCCGAATGCCCGCAAGATTTTCATCATGTTGGAGGAGCTCGAGCTGCCCTACAACATGATCTTCATCGACGTTTGGAAGGGCGAAAATTTCACCCCCGAATTCCACCAAGTCACCCCGAACGACAAGATTCCGGTCATCGTCGATCACGACCTCAAGGTCGGCGGCAAGCCCTATACGGTGATCGAGTCGGGCGCGATCCTGATGTATCTCGCCGACAAGACCGGCCGCTTCCTGCCCAAGGAGACCGCGCCGCGCTACGAGGTCATCCAATGGCTGATGCTGCAGATGGGCAGCATTGGGCCGATGTTCGGCCAGTTCGTGCATTTCAAGGGCCTCGCCCCGGCCGGAAACGACTACGCGTTCAGTCGCTACCAGACCGAGGTGCGGCGGCTTTATGACGTGCTGGAGGAGCGGCTCGGCAAGGTGCCCTATGTCGGCGGCGCCGATTATTCGATCGCCGATATAGCCGTGTTTCCCTGGGCCTTCGGTCACAATGCGCACAATGTGCCGTTCGACGACAAGCCCAACCTGAATCGCTGGTTCACCGAGATCGCGGCGCGGCCGGCGATCGACCGCGCCAATAAGAAGGCGAACGCCCTCCCGAACAGCCGGCCGACCGCCGATCCGGACGTGGTCGACCGCTTCCTCGGACGCGGCCGCTACGCCCGGCTCTAAGCGCGATTCCCGCTATCTGATCAGCGTGATGTGATTCTCCTTGATGACCTTGGCCCACTTGTCGACCTGGGCCTGCATGAACGTCGCAAAGGCCGGCTGGCTCATGATGAAGGGCGTGGCCCCCTGCTTTTCCCATGACGCTTTGATGTCGGGGCGGGCGAGGATCTTGGCGATTTCGCTGTTGAGCTTGGCGATGATCGGCTGCGGCGTGCCTTTTGGAGCCATCAGGCCGACCCAGAGCGTTGCCTGAAAGCCGGGCACCCCGGCTTCGGCGAGCGTCGGCACCTGCGGCAGGATGGGCGAGCGCTGCGTGCCGCTGGTGCCCATCGCGCGCACTTTGCCGGCTTTGATCCAGGGCGCCATGGTGGGCACGCTGTCGAACAACATCTGGATGTTGCCACTGAGGATGTCGTTGCGCATGCCGCCCGAGCCGCGATAGGGCACGTGCACGATCTTGATCCCGGTCAGGTTCTTCAGGAGCTCGGCGGCCATGTGGTAGTTGGAGCCGGGCCCCGAGGAGCCGAAATTGAGCACGCCCGGCTTGGCCCGCGCCAGGGCCAGCAGCTCGTGGAGGTTGTTGGCCGGCACCTCCGGATTGACCACCAGCACCAGATCGCTGTCGACGATGGGCGCGATCGGCACCAGATCGTGCATCAGCCGGTATTTTTTCTTGGTGTAGAGAGTTTCGTTGACGGTCTGGGTCCCCGATACCACCAGCAGCGTATAGCCGTCGGGTGCGGCGGTGGCGACGACCTCGGTGCCGATCGTGGTGCCGGCGCCGGGCCGGTTTTCCACCACGAACGCCTGATGCAGCGCCTTTTCCAGCTCCCGCGCAATCACGCGGGTGTAGATATCGGCCGGCCCGCCGGCCCCGAAAGGTGCAATGATCTTGACGGTTCGAGTTCGGGTAATCGGCGGCGCGCGCGGGCAGCGCGAGCACACCGGAGAGCGCGGCCGCCAGCAGGACCGCCGCGAAGCGTTTCAGCATGTGCATTGAAGTTCCCCAGAGTTCCGGCGTCGCCCCCAGCGCCTGACGTGATCATCAATGGCGACTTGCTTTTCGTCAATTCTGGCGCGCAGTTGGTGCGGGGCAGGCATGTTGGTGGATCGCCACCGAATGTCGGCTTGCACCCCTTTGTGCGCTGCGCTAAGCCTCAGCCGTTCGCGGTCCTTGGAGCAATTCCACAAAGGAGGCGAGCAAGTTGTGAGGGGCTACGGCGCCGGATCTGGCTGCCGGGGCGGATTCCGGGGCAGAGCGTATTCCGCAGTCGGGTCGGGGGGCACGCACGCGTGAGGTCGCCATGAGCGCTTTGCTGAACGACTACCTGCCATTGGTCATCTTCTTCGCGATCGCGCTGGTGATCGGCTTGGCGCTGTTGGTGGTGCCCTTCATCCTGGCCTATCAGCAGCCCGACCCGGAAAAGCTCTCCGCCTATGAATGCGGTTTCAACGCGTTCGACGACGCGCGCATGAAGTTCGACGTGCGCTTCTATCTGGTCGCCATTCTGTTCATCATTTTCGACCTCGAGGTGAGCTTCCTGTTCCCCTGGGCGGTGACGTTTCATCAGGTCGGAGTCTACGGATTCTGGGCGATGATGCTGTTCCTTGGCGTACTCACCATCGGCTTCATATATGAGTGGCGGAAGGGGGCGCTCGAATGGGATTGAGGGCCACATGACCCTGGTATCACCCGCACCCAAAGGTGTTCTCGACCCGCGCACGGGCAAGCCGGTCGGGTCGGATGATTCGTTTTTCACCGGCATCAACAATGAACTCGCCGACAAAGGGTTCCTGGTCGCTGCCTATGACGACCTGATCACCTGGGCACGCACCGGCTCGCTGATGTGGATGACTTTCGGCCTCGCCTGCTGCGCGGTCGAGATGATGCAGATGGCGATGGCGCGCTACGACTGCGAGCGCTTCGGCTTCGCCCCGCGGGCCTCGCCGCGGCAGTCCGACGTGATGATCGTGGCCGGCACGCTGACCAACAAGATGGCGCCGGCCATGCGCAAGGTCTACGACCAGATGCCGGAGCCGCGTTATGTGATCTCCATGGGATCCTGCGCCAATGGCGGCGGCTACTACCACTATTCCTATTCGGTGGTGCGCGGCTGCGACCGGGTTGTGCCGGTCGACGTCTATGTGCCGGGCTGCCCGCCGACCGCTGAGGCGCTCCTCTACGGCGTGATGCTGCTGCAGAAGAAGATCAGGCGGACTGGCACGATCGAACGTTAGACGGGGTTGGCATGGATATCGAACGGCTGGAAAAGCTGGGCCAGACCATTGAGGCCGCGCTGGCCGGTTCGGTGACCGGCTTTGAAATTGCCTATGGCGAGCTGACGGTGCATGCCAAGGCCGCCGACATCGTGAAGGTCGCGACCTATCTGCGCGACGCCACGGTGTGCCAGTTCTCCTCGATCATCGACGTCACCGCGGTCGACTGGCCGCAGCGCGAGCAGCGCTTCGACGTCGTCTATCACCTCTTGTCGCCGCGGCTGAACACGCGCATCCGCGTCAAGGTCCGGACCGACGAGGTGACGCCCGTGCCGTCGATCATCGAGGTCTATCGCGGCGCCGACTGGTTCGAGCGCGAGGCCTACGACCTCTACGGCGTGCTGTTCACCGGCCACCCCGACATGCGGCGCATCCTCACCGACTACGGCTTCGAGGGCCATCCGCTGCGCAAGGATTTCCCGCTCACCGGCTATGTCGAGGTGCGCTGGGACGACGAGCAGAAGCGCGTGGTCTACGACAAGGTGGCGCTGAATCAGGAGTTCCGCACTTTCGACTTCCTCTCGCCCTGGGAAGGCACCGACTATGTGCTGCCCGGCGACGAGAAGGCGAAGGGCGAGGGTAAGGGATCGTGATGACTGAACCATCTTCCCTCCGCAACTTCACCATCAATTTCGGACCGCAGCATCCGGCCGCCCATGGCGTGCTGCGCATGGTGCTCGAGCTCGATGGCGAGATCGTCGCGCGCTGCGATCCCCATATCGGGCTGCTGCATCGCGGCACCGAGAAGCTGATCGAGTACAAGACCTACCTGCAGGCGGTGCCTTACTTCGACCGGCTCGATTACGTCGCGCCGATGAACCAGGAACACGCTTTTTGTCTCGCCACCGAGAAGCTGCTCGGCCTTGAGGTGCCGCGCCGCGGACAGTTGATCCGCGTGCTTTTTTGCGAGATCGGCCGGCTGCTGTCGCATTTGCTCAACATCACCACGCACGCGCTCGATGTCGGCGCGCTGACCCCGCCGCTGTGGGCCTTCGAAGAACGCGAGAAGATGATGGCGTTCTACGAGCGCGCCTCCGGTGCCCGCCTGCATGCCGCCTATTTTCGTCCCGGCGGCGTGCACCAGGACCTGCCGCCCGAATTGATCGACGACATCGAAAAGTTCTGCGATCCCTTTCTCAAGACGGTCGACGATCTCGACGGGCTGCTCACGCCCAACCGCATCTTCAAGCAGCGCCTGGTCGATATCGGCGTGATCTCGCTGGCCGAGGCCTGGAACCGCAGTTTCTCCGGCGTGATGGTGCGTGGCTCGGGCGCCGCCTGGGACTTGCGCAAAGCGGAGCCCTATGAGTGCTACGCCGAGATGGATTTCGACATTCCCATCGGTAAGAACGGCGACTGTTTCGACCGTTACCTGATCCGCATGGAGGAGATGCGCCAGTCGGTGCACATCATGCGCCAGTGCATCACCAAGCTGCGCGCGCGCGACGGTCAGGGGCCGGTGATGACCACCGACCACAAGATTGCGCCGCCGCGCCGCGGCGAGATGAAGCGCTCGATGGAAGCGCTGATCCATCATTTCAAGCTTTATACCGAGGGCTTCCACGTGCCGGCCGGCGAAGTCTACGCGGCGGTCGAGGCCCCGAAGGGCGAATTCGGCGTCTATCTGATCAGCGACGGCACCAACAAGCCGTACAAGTGCAAGATCCGCGCGCCTGGCTTCGCGCATATGAGCGGGATGGATTACTTGAGCCGCGGCCACATGCTGGCTGACTGCTGCTCGGTCCTCGGCTCGCTCGACATCGTGTTCGGAGACGTTGACCGATGAGTGTCCGCCGCCTCGCGCCGCCCAACCAGCAGCCGAAGGAGTTTTCCTTCAGCGCCGACAATCTCGCCTGGGCCAAGCGCCAGATCGCCAAATACCCGGAAGGGCGCCAGCGCTCGGCCATCATCCCGCTCTTGTGGCGGGCGCAGGAGCAGGTCGGCGGCTGGCTGCCGGAGGTGGCGATCCGCTATGTCGCCGATTTCCTCGGAGTCGCGCATATCCGCGCGCTGGAGGTTGCCACCTTCTACACCATGTTCAACCTCACACCGGTCGGCAAAGTGCACGTGCAGCTCTGCGGCACCACGCCGTGCCGGCTGCGCGGCGCCGACGAGTTGGAGAAGATCTGCCGCAACCGCATCGGCGAACATCAGATGGAAGTGACAGAGGACGGCAAGTTCTCCTGGGTCGAGGTCGAATGCCTCGGCGCCTGCTGTAACGCGCCGATGGTGCAGATCGGCTCGGATTATTACGAGGACCTGACGCCGGAAAGTTTCGAGAATATCCTCGACGCGTTCGCCGCCGGAAAGACGCCGACGCCGGGCCCGCAGATCGATCGGCATCTGTCCGAGCCGGTCGGTGGCGCCACCACGCTTACGGATCCTTCGCTTTACAACCGCAACGGCAAGTCGGCCGGCTCCACTGACAACTCCCTGAAGGACGGCAAGGCCAAATCGGCCGGCGCGCCCGCCAATTTCCGTGAGGCCGGCACACCGCAGCCGCCGGCCCAAGACCGCGAAAACCCGAAACCGAATTGAAACGCCGATGCTCGCTGACAAGGATCGCATCTTTCTCAATCTGTACGGCCGCCACGACTGGGGCCTGAAGGGCGCGCGCGCGCGCGGCTCCTGGGACGGCACCAAGGCGATCCTGGAAAAGGACCGCGACGCCATCGTCAACGAGGTGAAAGCCTCCGGCCTGCGCGGGCGCGGCGGCGCCGGTTTCCCGACCGGCTTGAAGTGGTCGTTCATGCCCAAGACGGTGGGCGACCGGCCGCATTATCTCGTGGTCAATGCCGACGAGTCGGAGCCGGGCACCTGCAAAGACCGCGAGGTCATGCGCAACGATCCGCATCTGCTGATCGAGGGCTGCCTGATCGCCGGCCGCGCCATGGCCTGCCATGCCGGCTACATCTACATCCGCGGCGAATTCATCCGCGAGCGCGAGCGCCTGCAGGCGGCGATCGACGAGGCCTATGAGGCCAAGCTCATCGGCAAGAACAATGTGCACGGCTGGGACTTCGACCTTTATGTGCATCACGGCGCCGGCGCCTATATCTGCGGCGAGGAAACGGCGCTGCTGGAGAGCCTGGAGGGCAAGAAAGGCCAGCCGCGGCTGAAGCCGCCGTTCCCGGCCAATGTCGGCCTCTACGGCTGCCCGACCACCGTCAACAACGTGGAATCGATCGCGCAGGTGCCGGACATCATGCGGCGCGGCGGCAGTTGGTTCGCCGGCATCGGCCGGCCCAACAATACCGGTACCAAGCTCTTCTGCATTTCCGGCCATGTCGAGCGCCCGTGCAATGTCGAAGAAGCGATGGGCATTCCGCTGCGCGAATTGCTGGAGACGCATGCCGGCGGCGTGCGCGGCGGCTGGGACAATCTCTTGGCGGTGATCCCAGGCGGCTCATCGATGCCGCTGGTGCCGGCCGGTGCGGACTGGGCCGACACGCTGCTCATGGATTTCGATGGCTGCCGCGACAAGAAATCGGCGCTCGGCACCGCCGCCGTGATCGTCATGGACAAGTCGACCGACATCGTGCGGGCGATGGCGCGCATCTCCTATTTCTACAAGCACGAGAGTTGCGGCCAGTGCACCCCGTGCCGCGAAGGCATGGGCTGGATGTGGCGGGTGCTCATGCGCATGGCGGAAGGCCGCGCACAGAAGCGCGAAATCGACATGCTGATGGAAGTGACGACGCAGATCGAAGGCCACACCATCTGCGCCTTCGGTGATGGCGCCGCCTGGCCGGTGCAGGGTCTGCTGCGCCATTTCCGTGGCGAAATCGAGCGGCGCATCGACGAATATACCCGCAATGCCGACGCGCGCGGCGTGCGCGATCCCGCGCCGCTCGACGCGGTTGCGGCGGAGTGAGCGAATGAAGCCTGCGCGCCATCTCGCCCAGTTCAACATCGCGCGGATCCGCTATCCGATCGACGATCCGCGCATGGCGGAGTTCGTCGACAACGTGCACCGCGTGAACTCGCTGGCCGAGCAGATCGACGGTTTCGTGTGGCGGCTGCAGGATACGAGCGGTCATGCCATGAACATGACCGTCTACGACGATCCGATGATCCTGCCCAACCTCACGGTGTGGCGGGATGCGCAGGCGCTGGAGCGCTTCGTCTGGCAGACCGTGCACGGGCGCTTCTATCGCCGCCGCGAGGAATGGTTCGAACCGCTGGAGACGCCGCTGGTGCTGTGGTGGGTCCCGGCCGGCGAACGGCCGGGCCTGCGCGAGGGTGTCGAGCGGTTGGATCACTTCAAGGCGAACGGGGCGAGCGACTTCGCCTTCGGCTGGCAACAGCTTCCCGCCGCCACGCTGTGGCAGACGCAACGCGGCGCGAAAGCGGCATAGCGAACGCAAAGACGTAAAGACCAATGACCAAGCTCATCATCGACGGCAAAGAGATCGACGTCCCGCCGGAGTACACGCTGCTCCAGGCCTGTGAAGCGGCCGGCGCGGAAATTCCGCGCTTCTGCTTCCACGAGCGGCTGTCGATCGCCGGCAATTGCCGCATGTGCCTGGTGGAGCTCAAGGGCTCGCCCAAGCCTGTGGCCTCCTGCGCCTGGGGCGTTCGCGACTGCCGTCCGGGGCCGAACGGCGAGCCGCCGGTGGTCAATACCAAGACGCCGATGGTGAAGAAGGCGCGCGAAGGCGTGATGGAGTTCCTGCTGATCAACCATCCGCTCGATTGCCCGATCTGCGACCAGGGCGGCGAATGCGACCTGCAGGACCAGGCCATGGCCTATGGCGTCGATGCCTCACGTTTTGCCGAGAACAAGCGCGCGGTCGAGGACAAATATATCGGCCCGCTGGTCAAGACCATCATGACGCGCTGCATTCACTGCACGCGCTGCATCCGCTTCTCCACCGAGGTCGCCGGCGTGCCGGAGCTCGGCGCCATCGGCCGCGGCGAGGATATGGAGATCACCACATATCTCGAGCACGCCATGACCTCGGAGCTGCAGAGCAACGTGGTCGATCTCTGCCCGGTCGGCGCGCTCACCTCCAAGCCTTATGCCTTCGCGGCGCGCCCCTGGGAGCTCAACAAGACGCAGTCGGTCGACGTGATGGATGCGCTCGGCTCGGCCATCCGCATCGACACGCGCGGGCGCGAAGTCATGCGCATCCTGCCGCGCGCCAATGACGACGTGAACGAGGAATGGATCTCCGACAAGACCCGCCATGTGGTCGACGGCCTGCGTACGCAGCGGCTCGACCAGCCTTACATGCGCGAGAACGGCCGCCTGCGGCCGGCGACGTGGCAGGAAGCCTTCGCCGCCGTCGCCGCCAGGGTGAAGGGGGTAAAGCCCGCCGCCATCGGCGCGATTGCCGGCGATCTCGCCGGGGCCGAGGAGATGTTCGCGCTCAAGGACCTCATCAGCCGCCTCGGCAGCGCCAATATCGACGCGCGCCAAGACGGCGCGGCGCTCGATCCAGCCTGGGGCCGCGCCAGCTACCTGTTCAACGCCACCATTGCCGGCATCGAGCAAGCCGACGCGCTGCTCATCATCGGCGCCAACCCGCGGCGCGAGGCGCCGGTGCTTAATGCGCGCATCCGCAAGCGCTGGCGCGCCGGTCCCTTCCCGGTCGCCCTGATCGGCGAGAAGGCCGACCTCACTTACGCCTATGACTATCTTGGCGCCGGGCCCGAGACGCTGGCCGGCCTGGCCGACAGCAAATTCGCCGAAACGCTGAAGGCGGCCGAGCATCCGCTCATCCTCATCGGCGCCGGCGCGCTGGCGCGGCCGGATGGCGCCGCCATCGCCGCGCTCGCCGCCAAGACGGCGCTCGACTTCGGCGCGGTCAAGGACGGCTGGAACGGCTTCTCGGTGCTGCACACGGCGGCCTCGCGCGTCGCCGCGCTCGATCTCGGCCTCGTGCCGGGCGAGGGCGGCAAGACGGCCGCGCAGATGGCCGACGGCGGCGTCGACGTGCTGTTCCTGCTCGGCGCGGACGAGATCCAGGTCAAGGACGGGCCGTTCGTCGTCTATATCGGCACCCATGGCGATCGCGGCGCCCATCGCGCCGACGTGATCCTGCCGGGTGCGGCTTATCCGGAAAAATCCGCCCTCTACACCAACACCGAAGGCCGCGTGCAGATCGCCAACCGCGCCGCCTTCCCGCCGGGCGAGGCACGCGAGGACTGGTCGATCCTGCGCGCGTTGTCCGATCAGCTCGGTTGCAAGCTGCCTTACGATACGCTCGGCCAGTTGCGCCAGGCGCTCGCCGCCGCCCATCCCGCGTATCTGCGCATCGGCGAGATCGCGGCGGGCGATGCGGGCGACATCGGCAAGCTCGCCAAGCGGGGCGGCACGCCCGACAAGGCGGCCTTCGTCGCGGCGATCGCCGACTTCTATCTCACCAATCCGATCGCGCGCGCCTCCGCGGTGATGGCCGAGTGCTCGGCGCTCGCCCACGAGGCGATGAAGACGGCGGCGGAGTAGGGGCCCATGACGTTTATCGAATTCTTCTGGTCTTACCTCTGGCCGCTGATCATCATCGTGGCGGAATCGGTGCTGTTGCTGGTGCTGCTGCTGGTGGGCGTCGCCTACATCATTTACGCCGACCGCAAGATCTGGGCGGCGGTGCAGCTCCGGCGCGGGCCGAACGTGGTCGGGCCCTGGGGCCTGTTCCAGTCCTTCGCCGACCTGTTGAAGTTCTGCTTCAAGGAGCCGGTTATCCCGGCGAGCTCCAACAAGGGCGTGTTCCTGCTGGCGCCGCTGGTCGCCTGTACGCTGGCGCTCGCCGCCTGGGCGGTGATCCCGCTCAATGCCGGCTGGGTCATCGCCAACATCAATGTGGGCGTGCTCTACATCTTCGCCATCTCCTCGCTGATGGTCTACGGCATCATCATGGGGGGCTGGGCCTCCAACTCGAAATATCCATTCCTGGCGGCGCTGCGCTCGGCGGCGCAGATGGTGTCCTACGAAGTCTCCATCGGCTTCGTCATCATCACCGTGCTGCTGCTCGCGGGCTCGTTGAATCTGACCAAGATCGTCGAGGCGCAGAACGGCCCCTACGGCCTGTTCAACTGGTACTGGCTGCCGCTGTTTCCGATGTTCGTGGTGTTCTTCGTCTCCGCGCTGGCGGAGACCAACCGGCCGCCCTTCGATCTGGTCGAGGCGGAATCGGAGCTGGTGGCGGGCTTCATGGTGGAGTACGGCTCCACGCCCTACATCATGTTCATGCTCGGCGAATACACGGCGATCTGCACGATGTGCGCCATGGGCACCATCTTCTTCCTCGGCGGCTGGTTGTCGCCGATCCCGTTCGCGCCGTTCACCTGGGTGCCGGGCATCATCTGGTTCCTGCTCAAGGCCCTGTTCCTGTTCTTCCTGTTCGCGATGGTGAAGGCGATCGTTCCCCGCTACCGCTACGATCAGCTCATGCGGCTCGGCTGGAAGGTGTTCCTGCCGCTGTCGTTGGCGATGGTGGTGATCGTGGCCGGGGTCCTGCAATACGGCCATTTGGCGCTTGGGGCGATAAAGTGAGGATGCGATGAGGCTTGATCGCGCAGCCAAGGCGCTGTTCCTGATCGATTTGGTCGGCGGCTTCTTTTTGGGCATGAAGTATTTCTTCACGCCCAAGGCGACGCTCAACTATCCGCACGAGAAGGGGCCGCTTTCGCCCCGCTTCCGCGGCGAGCACGCGCAGCGCCGCTATCCCAACGGCGAGGAACGCTGCATCGCCTGCAAGCTGTGCGAGGCGATCTGCCCGGCGCAGGCGATCACCATCGAGGCCGGCCCGCGCCGTAACGACGGCACCCGCCGCACCACGCGCTACGACATCGACATGGTCAAATGCATCTATTGCGGGATGTGCCAGGAGGCCTGTCCGGTCGATGCCATCGTCGAAGGTCCCAACTTCGAATTCGCGGCCGAGACTCGCGAGGAGCTTTACTACGACAAGGAAAGGCTGCTCGCCAATGGCGATCGCTGGGAACGCGAGATCGCCGCCAACATCGCGCTCGACGCGCCCTACAGGTGATTGACCGATGATTGTCGCCGCGCTGTTCTTTTATCTGTTCGCCTGCATCTGCGTTGCCTCGGCCTTCATGGTGATCGCCTCGCGCAATCCGGTGCATTCGGTGCTTTATCTCATCCTCGCCTTCGTCAACGCGGCGGGCCTGTTCGTGATGATGGGCGCCGAGTTCCTCGCCATGATCCTGATCGTGGTCTATGTCGGCGCCGTCGCCGTGCTGTTCCTGTTCGTGATCATGATGCTGGACGTCGACTTCACCCAGCTCAAGCACGGCGTGCTGCAATATCTGCCGGTCGGCATGCTGATCGGCGGCATCTTCCTCGCCGAACTCTTGCTGGTGGTCGGCGCCTGGACCATCGGCCCCGGCATTCCGCACGCCATCGCCGCGCCGATCCCCGCCAACATCTCCAATACCGAGGCGATCGGCCTCGTGCTCTACACCAAATATGTCTACTTCTTCGAGGCCGCGGGCATGATCCTGCTGGTCGCCATGATCGGCGCCATCGTGCTGACGCTGCATCATCGGGTGCGCATCAAGCGCCAGAGCATTCCCGACCAGGTTAACCGCACGCCGGCCATGTCCATGGAAATTCGTCACGTAAGGTCCGGCCAGGGCCTGGGAGGCAGCGCATGACCATCGGGCTCGGTCATTATCTGTCGGTCGCCGCGATCCTGTTCACGCTGGGGATCTTCGGCATCTTCCTCAACCGCAAGAACGTCATCATCATTTTGATGTCGATCGAGCTGATCCTGCTCGCGGTCAACATCAACCTCGTCGCCTTCTCCGCCCACCTCGGCGACATCGTCGGTCAGGTCTACGCGCTCCTGGTGCTCACCGTTGCCGCGGCGGAGGCGGCGATCGGTCTTGCCGTCCTGGTCGTGTTCTACCGCAACCGCGGCACCATCGCGGTCGAAGACATCAATATGATGAAGGGCTGAGGGACGACATAAAATGTACCAAGCCATCGTCTTTCTGCCGCTGCTCGGCGCCATTCTGGCCGGACTGATCGCAATATTCGGCGCCAGCGCGCGCTTCCCGGGTCAGGGCCCGGCGCCGGCCGCAGAGGATAACGCCACCGATCACGGACCGCATGCCGGCGGTCCCGCCGTCGCCGGCGGCGTCGTCATTCACCATGCCCATGTCGACGATGGCGGCCATGCCGCGCATGACGATCATCATGCGCCGGCGGAGCCCGCCGCGGCCGGCTCGCGCACCGCCGAATTGATCACGACCACGTTGCTGATCATCTCAATGGTGCTGTCCTGGATCGCCTTCGTGCAGGTCGGCTTCGGCCATCACGACATGCGCATCCCGGTGTTCCCCTGGATCGTCTCCGGCGATCTGCACGTAGCCTGGTCGCTGCGCATCGACACGCTGACCGCGGTGATGCTGGTGGTGGTGACGACCATTTCCGGCCTCGTCCACCTCTATTCGATCGGCTACATGTCGGACGATCCCTACCGGCCGCGCTTCTTCGGCTACCTGTCGATCTTCACCTTTTTCATGCTGATGCTGGTGACGGCCGACAACCTGGTCCAGCTTTTCTTCGGCTGGGAGGGCGTGGGTCTCGCGAGCTACCTGCTGATCGGCTTCTGGTACCACAAGCCGTCCGCCAACGCGGCGGCGATCAAGGCCTTCGTGGTCAACCGCGTCGGCGATTTCGGCTTCGCCCTCGGCATCTTTGGCGTCTTCATGATGACCGGCGCGGTCGATTTCGACACCGTGTTCGCGCAGGCGCCTTCGCTCGTCGGCAAGACCATTCCGTTCTTCGGCTGGCATCCGGACGCGCTGACGCTGATCTGCCTGCTCCTGTTCATGGGCGCCATGGGCAAGTCGGCGCAGTTCCTGCTGCATACCTGGCTGCCCGACGCCATGGAGGGCCCGACGCCGGTCTCCGCCCTGATCCACGCCGCCACCATGGTGACCGCCGGCGTGTTCATGGTGGCGCGGCTGTCGCCGCTGTTCGAGCTTGCGCCGAACGCGCAGTCCTTCGTCATCTTCATCGGCGCCACCACTGCGGTGTTCGCGGCGACCATCGGCCTGGTGCAGAACGACATCAAACGGGTCATCGCCTATTCGACCTGCTCGCAGCTCGGCTACATGTTCGTGGCCATGGGCTGCGGCGCCTATTCGATCGGCATGTTCCACCTGTTCACCCACGCCTTCTTCAAGGCGCTTCTGTTCCTCGGTGCGGGCTCGGTGATCATCGCCATGCATCACGAGCAGGACATGCGTCACATGGGGGGCCTCAAGGACCGCATCCCCTTCACCTATATCGTGATGATCGTCGGCACGCTGGCGCTCACCGGCTTCCCGCTCACCGCCGGCTATTTCTCCAAGGATGCGATCATCGAGGCGGCTTTCGTCGCGCATAGCCCGATGGCGCTCTACGGCTATATCTGCACGGTCGGAGCGGCACTCTTGACCTCATTCTATTCCTGGCGGCTGATCTTCAAGACCTTCCACGGCGAACCGCATGATCGCCAGCACTGGAAGGAGGCGCGCGAGAGTCCGTTGGTGATGTTGATCCCGCTCGGCGTGCTCGCCTTCGGCTCGATCTTCGCCGGCCTGCCGTTCAAAGACATCTTCGCTGGCGCCGGCGTCGAGGAGTTCTTCCACGGCTCGCTCACCTTCGCCAAGACCAACCACGTGCTGGAAAACATGGAGCACATTCCGCTCACCATCAGCCTCCTGCCGACGCTGATGATGGTGATTGGCTTCGTCGTCGCCTGGCACTTCTACATCCGCCGTCCGGACGTGCCGGTCGAGCTCGCGCGCCAGCACGAGGCGCTCTACAAGTTCCTGCTCAACAAGTGGTACTTCGACGAGCTCTACGACACGATCTTCGTGCGTCCCGCCAAATGGCTCGGCCGCGCGCTCTGGAAGGGCGGGGACGGCTGGCTGATCGACGGCTTCGGCCCCGACGGCGTGTCCGCCCGCGTGCTCGACGTCACGCGCAATGTCGTACGCCTGCAGACCGGCTACCTCTATCACTACGCCTTCGCCATGCTGATCGGCGCGGCGATCTTCATCACTTGGTTCACGTTCGCGATGCGCTAGCGCAAGCGCTGGTGCGGGGCAAACTCACATGAATTGGCCGATCCTCTCCGTCGTCACTTTCCTGCCGCTGGTCGGCGCGCTGTTCATCATGCTGGTGCGCGGCGACGGCAAAGTGGCCAAGGGCACCGCGCGCTGGGTCGCGTTGTGGACGACGCTCGTCACCTTCGCCATCTCGCTGGTCCTAGTCTGGCGCTTCGATCCCGCTTCGCCGGAATTCCAGTTCGTCGAAAAGCATGCCTGGCTCGGCATCGCCTCCTATCACATGGGCGTCGACGGCATTTCGCTGCCCTTCGTCATCCTCACCACCGCGCTGATGCCGATCTGCATCCTGGCGAGCTGGACCTCGATCCAGAAGCGGGTGAAGGCCTACATGATCGCCTTCCTGGTGCTGGAGACGCTGATGATCGGCACCTTCTCGGCGCTCGATCTGGTGCTGTTCTATCTGTTCTTCGAGGGCGGCCTGATCCCGATGTTCCTGATCATCGGCGTCTGGGGCGGGCCGCGCCGCGTCTACGCGAGCTTCAAGTTCTTCCTCTACACGCTGCTCGGCTCGGTGCTGATGCTGCTCGCCATCATGGCGATGTACTGGCAGGCGCACACCACCGACATCGTGCTGCTGCTGCGCCACGGCTTCCCGCTCGGCCTGCAGAAATGGGCCTGGTTCGCCTTCTTCGCCTCGTTCGCGGTGAAGATGCCGATGTGGCCGGTGCACACCTGGTTGCCCGACGCGCACGTGGAAGCGCCGACCGCGGGCTCCGTCATCCTCGCCGCCATCCTCCTGAAGATGGGCGGCTACGGGTTCCTGCGCTTCTCGCTGCCGATGTTCCCCGCGGCGAGCCATGACTTCGCGCCGCTGATCTTCACGCTCTCGGTCGTCGCCATCATCTACACCTCGCTGGTGGCGCTGATGCAGGAGGACGTGAAGAAGCTGATCGCCTATTCCTCGGTCGCCCATATGGGCTTCGTCACCATGGGCATCTTCGCCGCCACCACGCAGGGCGTCGCCGGCGGCATCTTCCAGATGATCTCGCATGGCATCGTCTCCGGCGCGCTCTTCCTTTGCGTCGGCGTCGTCTACGACCGCATGCACACGCGCGAGATCGCCGTCTACGGCGGCCTGGTCAACCGCATGCCGCTCTACGCCCTGGTGTTCATGGTGTTCACGCTGGCCAATGTGGGCCTGCCCGGAACGTCCGGATTCGTCGGCGAATTCCTGTCGCTGATCGGCACCTTCAAGGCCAATATCCCGGTGGCGACGCTCGCCACGATCGGCGTGATCCTGTCGGCGGCCTATGCGCTGTGGCTCTATCGCAAGATGATCTTCGGCACGCTGAAGCCGGCGGTCGCCACGATCAAGGATATCGGCTGGCGCGAGGCGGTGATCTTCACGCCGCTGGTCGCGCTCACCATCCTGCTCGGCGTCGCGCCGACCCCGGTGATCAAGATCTCCGCGGCCTCGGTCACGCACCTGCTCGACAACTACCATCGCGCGCTGGCGGAGATCGATGCCGCCAACAAGACCGCCGCGCTCAACCGGGCGCCGGCCAAAGTCGTCTTCCTTCCCGCGAGTGCCGGCCGATGATTGAGCTGACCCACATCAAGGATCTGCTGCCGATCCTGCCCGAAATCGTGTTGGCGATCGGCGCCATGCTCATGCTCATGGCCGGCGTTGCCGGCTCGGAGCGCAACAGCGGCGCCATCAACGGCTTCTGCGTGGTGGTGCTCATCATCGTGGCGGGCCTCGTGGTGTGGGTCCCGCCCGGGCGGCATGTGCTCTTCGGCGGCAGCTTCGTGGTCGACGACTACGCGCGCTTCCTCAAGCTGCTGACGCTGACCGGGTCGGCCGGCACGCTGATCCTGGCGCATAACTACCTGACGCAGGAGCGCCTGCAGAAGTTCGAGTTCGGCACGCTGGTGCTGCTGTCCACCCTCGGAATGCTGATGCTGATCTCGGCCGCCGACCTGATCGCGCTCTATCTCGGCCTCGAGCTGATGAGCCTGTCGCTCTACGTGATCGCAGCCTTCAACCGCGACAGCGCCAAGTCGACCGAGGCGGGCTTGAAGTATTTCGTGCTCGGCGCCTTGTCCTCCGGCATGCTGCTCTACGGCGCCTCGTTGATCTACGGCTTCACCGGCACGATCAGCTTCGTCGGCATCGCCAAGGTGACCCACACCGGCGCCAACATCGGCCTCATCTTCGGCCTCGTCTTCCTCTTTGTCGGCTTCTGCTTCAAGATCTCCGCCGTCCCCTTCCACATGTGGACGCCGGACGTCTACGAAGGTGCGCCCACGCCGGTCACCGCCTTTTTCGCCGCCGCCCCCAAGGTCGCCGCCATCGCCATCTTCGTGCGCGCAACCGTGGTGGCCTTCCCCGGCATCACCCACGAATGGCAGCAGATCGTCGTCTTCGTCTCCATCGCCTCCATGGCGCTCGGCGCCTTCGCCGCCATCGGCCAGCGCAACATCAAGCGGCTGATGGCCTATTCCTCGATCGGCCACATGGGCTACGCGCTGGTCGGGCTGTCGGCCGGCACGCCCGAGGGCGTGCAGGGCGTGCTGATCTACATGTCGATCTACGTGGCGATGACGCTCGGCACCTTCGCCGTCATCCTCGCCATGCGCCGCGACGGCAAGCTGGTCGAGACCATCAGCGATCTCGCCGGCCTCTCGCGCACGCATCCGACCATGGCGTTTCTGCTGGCGATGCTGTTGTTCTCGCTCGCCGGCATTCCGCCGCTCGCCGGCTTCTTCGCCAAGTTCTACGTCTTCCTCGCCGCCATCAACGCCGGCCTCTACACGCTCGCCGTGATCGGCGTGCTGACCAGCGTGGTGGGCGCCTTTTATTATCTGTCGATCGTCAAGACCATGTATTTCGACGAGCCGGCGCCGGCGTTCCAGCGTATTCCGGTTTCGCTCGGCTTCGTGCTATTGGTCGGCGGACTGTTCAACCTTCTGTTCTTCGCCTATCCGGCGCCGCTGGTGGGGGCGGCCACCGCAGCGGCGCAGTCCCTGTTCTGACGCGCGATCCCGAAAAGTGGGAACCGGTTTTCGCTAAAGATCGCGCGCAACAACGATGAACCGCGACGCCACGGGCCTGGCGGGGGCCCGAACCTTGCAATACGACACGCTCGGCTCGACCAGTGCCGAGGCGCTGGCGCTTGCTCGCGCCGGCGAGCGTGGCCCGTTCTGGGTCACCGCCAAGAGCCAGAGCGCCGGCCGCGGCCGCCGCGGCAATCAATGGGTTTCGCCGCCGGGCAATCTCTACGCCACGCTGTTGTTGTCGGAGCCGTCGTTGCCGGCGGCGGCGCCGCAACTGTCCTTCGTCGCGGCCCTGGCGCTGCATGATGCGGTCACCTCTTGCGCGCCCACGCTCGAATCGAGCCTCGCATTGAAATGGCCGAACGATCTGCTGCTCGGAACGGCCAAGCTGGCCGGCATCCTGATCGAGGGCGAGCACGGCCCCCGCTTCGTGGTCGCCATCGGCATCGGCGTTAATTGTACGAGCCATCCACCCGACACCGCTTTTCCGGCAACCGATCTCGCCGCGGCCGGCGCCGCGGTGACGCCCGCGCGGATGTTCGACGCGCTCGCCGCCGCGATGCCGGATCGGCTCGCGCAATGGCAAAGCGGGGAGGGGTTTGCCGCCATCCGCGCCGACTGGCTCGAGCGCGCCGCCGGGCTCGGTCGGCCGATCAAGGTGCGGCTGCCGGAGCGCGAACTCATCGGCCGTTTCGATGGGCTCGACCAGGTCGGACGGCTGCTGCTTGCCGGGGAGGGCGAGGTGACCGCCATCACCGCCGGCGAAGTCTTCGGATTCGGGAGCTGAGCATGGCCGCCCCGCGGCAAGACCTGGTGTTCGCGCCGCTCGGCGGCGTCGGTGAGATCGGCATGAATTTGTCGATCTATGGCCTGGGCGGCGAGCGCCGCCGGCAATGGCTGGCGGTCGATCTCGGCGTCTCCTTCGCCGCCGAGGAGCATCTGCCCGGCGTCGACCTGATCCTGCCCGACATCCGCTACCTGGTGGAGGAGCGTAAAAACCTCGCCGGTCTGGTGCTGACGCATGCGCATGAGGACCATTTCGGCGCGCTCATCGACCTGTGGCCGCGCCTGCGAGTGCCGGTCTATGCCACGCCGTTCTCCGCCGCGCTGCTCCAGGCCAAATGCGCGAGCGAGCCGGGCGCGCCGCAGATCCCGGTGACGATCATATCGCGCGGCAGCCGCTTCAATGTCGGCCCGTTCGATATCGAGCTGGTCACCATGGCGCATTCGATTCCCGAAGCGAACGCGCTCATCATCCGCACGCCCGCCGGCACCGTGCTGCATACCGGCGACTGGAAGATCGATCCCACGCCGATCCTCAACGACCCGACCGACGAAGCCAAGCTGCGCGCGCTCGGCGCGGAAGGCTGCCTGGCGCTGATCGGCGATTCCACCAATGCCGTGCGCGAGGGCTCTTCGCCCTCGGAGGCCGATGTCGCCGCCACCATCGCCGATCTGATCAAGGCGGCGCCGCGCCGGGTGGCGGTCACGACCTTCGCCTCCAATGTCGCCCGCCTGCGGGCGGTGGCGGATGCCGCCCGCGCCGCCGGACGGGAGGTGGTGGTGGTCGGCCGCGCCATGGACCGCATCGTCCAGATCGCGCGCGAGACCGGCTATTTCGACAACATGCCCGACATCCGCGGCACCGACGCCTTCGGCTATCTGCCGCCCGACAAGGTCGTGGCGCTGTGCACAGGCAGCCAGGGCGAGCCGCGCGCCGCGCTCGCCCGCATCGCCGAGGACCAGCACCCGGATGTCACGCTGTCGCGCGGCGATCTGGTGATCTATTCGGCCCGCACCATTCCCGGCAACGAGAAGGCGGTGGGACGCGTCATCAACGGCCTGATCGAGCAGGGCATCGAGGTCGTCACCGACCGCACCCATCTGGTGCATGTCTCCGGCCACCCGCGCCGGGGCGAGCTCACCAAGCTCATCTCCTGGGTCAGGCCGCAGATCCTGGTGCCGGTCCATGGCGAAGCGCTGCACCTGCACGAGCACGCGGCGCTGGCGCGCCAGCTCGGCGTCAAGACCGTGCTGCGCGTGCGCAATGGCGACCTGCTGCGGCTGGCCCCCGAGCCCGGCATTATCGACGAGGTGCCGGCCGGGCGGCTCTACAAGGACGGTTGGCTGCTGGTGGAGGCCGACGCCCGCACCGTCGCCGACCGCCGGCGGCTCAGCTTTGCCGGCGCCATCTCGGTGGCCCTGGCGCTCACCGAACGGGGAGAACTGGTCGATGACCCCTCGGTCGACCTGATCGGCATTCCGGACCGCGACCGGGACGGCGGCCTGATCGCCGAAGCGGTCTATCAGGCCGTCCTCGAAACGTTCCAAAGCCTGCCGCGCGGGCGCCGGCGCGATCCGGACAGCGTGGCCGAGGCCATCCGCCGGGGGGTGCGCGCCGCAGTGGCCGGCCGCTGGGGCAAAAAGCCGATGTGCCACGTGCACATATTGACCGTTTAGGGCGCAGGTCGGACTGTCCGCCAAGCGTTCCGCCGATTATGACAGGTCGGAAAATCTGCAACCGGGCGCTTGCTTCCGCCACCAGTATTGCTAACCTTTCGCATCAAATTTCAGGCCGGCAGCTCTAGCATCGGGGGATTGCGATGGGCGCTTCGTCATCCAAACGCTCGCTTTCCGTTAAAGTGCTGGTTTCCGTGGTCTCGGTCGCTTTGGGCCTTGCCGTTCTTGACCGGCCGGCGCAGAGCCGCGACGGCTTCATCGCCGGCGCGATCATAGGCGGCATCGCCGGCGCCGCGATCGGCGGGATGATCAGTCATCATCACCGCTATTACGTGCCGCACCGGGTGCGCCGGACGCCGCGCGAAGTGGCGCGTGACGACATCCGCCAGGTCCAGACGGCGCTCGATGCCTTCGGCTTCGACGCCGGGCCGGTCACGGGCAAGATGAATACGCAAACGCGCGCCGCCATCAAGCGCTTCCAGCAGAAGATCGGCGAGGAGCCGACCGGCAAGCTGAGCGACAAGCAGCAGACCGTGCTGCTCACCGCCTATGCGAAGAAGAACCAGGATATGACGGCGGCCAAGCGTGTCTCCAAGATCGACACGCTGTTCGCTGCCCTCGGCGTCAATTCCAATACGCCCGGCGCGAACGCAACCCCGGGAACGTCTGCCACACCGTCAACGCCAACGGCCCCGCCGGCCGTCGCCAGCGATCCGACGGTTCCCAATTTCGGCGCGCCGCCGGCGACGCCGGCGGTGAACATCGTCGACGCCAAGGCCACCATGCGGTCGATCTGCCACGACGACCAGATGACGGCGATGCTGCGGGAGACGGCGAGTGCCGACACCTTCAAAGCGATGAAGCTGATCCCCGACCAGTTCTGCGTCGCCCGCTCGCATGTGTTGGCGGCCTCCGCCGAAGCCTATAAGGCGATGACCAAGAAATCGCATGTGACGGCGGAACGCGTGCGCACCGAATGTCTGCGCTTTGCCGAGTCCAAACAGGCCGAGCTCGACAGGATGCGCAACGATCCGCCGGCGGCTTTCGCCGACAAGCTGATCAAGAAAAACACCAAGACCGCGGCGCGCGACACCGCCGTGGCCAGCTCGAAGATCTGCCTGGGCTTCGGCTACGCCGACGACAATCCGCAGGTGGTGCTGGCCTCGGCGCTGACGCTGATGGGTCTGGGCGAGACCGCCTATGCGGAGCTGGTCGGAGCCGATTTCGCCCTGGGCATCGGCGTCGACAAGGATGTGCCGCGCGCGGCCACCTGGCTCAATTATGCCGCGGCGGAGATCGATGCCGGCGCCAAGCCGGTGGTCGCCACCGACGGCCGCGCCCGCTCCAAGGTGCTGCATCTGGTGGCGCAGGAGCTGCAGAACCCCGCCACGCCGCGCACGGCTGCGGCGCCGGCGAACGAGGTGATAGACGCGCCGCAATTGTTCGGGCCGTCCGACGCCGACAACAAGCCGGCATCCGCAACGCCGGCGCCGATCAAGACGGCGGTCGTCGTCGACCCCAATCTCGGCCGCGACCTGTCGGAGAGGCTGAGCCGCGCGCAGTTGGTCAATCACATGCGTGAAAACGTGGTGATGATCTACAACGCCGACGAAGACAGCATGGGCACCGGCTTCTTCATCAGCCCGAACTACATCCTCACCAACACGCATGTGGTTGGCAGCGCGAGCAAGGTCGTGGTGCTCAACAAGTCGATGCGGTTGAAGGGCGGCATCGTCAAATATCGCGGTATGACGCCCGACCATGTCGGCATCGACGCCGCGATCATCCAGGTGCTCGGCTACAACAACCCGACCTACATGACCTTCGCCAGCAATGTGCGCGAAGGCGAGGATGTCGCCATCGGCGGTTATCCCTATCGGGCGCTCCGCGCCGATCGTGGCTTCGTGCAATTCCTCGAAATGATGAAGCAGAACCAGCTGCCGACGGCGAGCCAGATTCCCAATACCAAATATGCCTTCGGCGTCGTGCAGTCGGTATTCACCAACAACGCGACCGGACTGGAGAACATCCAGGAGGGCGTGGAGACGACCGGGGGCAACAGCGGTTCGCCTTTGGTCAACGACTGCGGGCAGGTGGTGGCATTGCACTACGAAGGTTCGCAAGCCGAGGTGCAGGCGCACGGCAACAAGCTTTATGTCGATGCCTCCAAGTACAACTATGCGATCTCCTTCCGCGAGGTGCTGAAATTCCTGCGCGACGCCGGCATTCCGTACCGGGAGGCGAAGGTCGCCTGCACGGCGCAGTGAAGGTCATCGCGCGCGAATGCTTTGCGTGAGCCGGCGGTCTCCTGCTATGCAGGGCCGCCGGCTTTCCATTTCGCTCGCGGTGAACTTATGATCGGCCGTCTCAATCACGTCGCCATCGCGGTGCGCGACATCGCCAAGGCAAGCAAGGTCTACAGCGACACCTTGGGCGCCGAGGTCTCCGGCACGGTGCCGCAGCCCAACCACGGCGTGACCACCGTGTTCATCACCTTGCCCAACACCAAGATCGAGCTGTTGGAGCCACTCGGCGAGGGTTCGCCGATCGCCAAGTTCCTCGACAAGAATCCCGACGGCGGCATCCACCACGTCTGCTACGAGGTCGACGACATCCACGCGGCCCGCGATCAGCTACAGGCGCAGGGCGCCCGCGTGCTGGGCGACGGGGAGCCCAAGATCGGCGCCCACGGCAAGCCGGTGCTGTTCCTGCATCCGAAGGATTTCTGCGGCACCCTCGTCGAGCTCGAACAGGCCTGACCTCGAGGCTTTCCCATGGGCGTCGGCACCGCGGTCGCGATCTACTTCCTGATCTGGTGGGTGGTGCTGTTCACGGTGCTGCCCTGGGGCGTGCGCAGCCAGCGCGAGAGCGGCGAGGTCACGAGCGGCACCGATCCCGGCGCGCCGGCGATGCATCGCGTGCGCCGTTCGCTCGCCTGGACGACGGTTATCGCCACGGTTGTATTCGCCGTGTTCTGGGCGGTCTATGCCGCGGGCCTGATCCCGGTCGATGTTCTCATGGCGATCTCCGGACCGCCGCGCCGCTATTGAAGCGAATGGTGCGGTCGACGTGCCACGATTAACGGCAGACGCTTGAAAAAAAAGAGCAGGGCGCGCGTGCCCTGCTCGTCGTATTGTCTCGTCCCTTCCCCGACTATTATATTTTGGGCGTCGAGGCGGCTGCGTTCATCGCGCCAAGGACTCCTTCCCTCCCAGACTTGGACCGCACGCTAAAGCTGGGTTCTTTTCTGCCCAGTCTCCATTCACACGGTGATTTAAACTAGCCCATCGTGCTGTGGTTGTCATCATCAATGTCGCAGATTGACGCATTTTGCTTTGCGAATTGATCGCAGTTGGACTCACGCGCGCCATGACTGCGATGCAAAGCGCGAACTTGCGTCTGTTCCGGATTCGGTTGCGTGCAAACGACGCATAACGCGGACTCGCGGACGGCACTCGCGTAAAACTTGTGCTCCTGTCGCGCCCGGGCGGCCTGTTTCATGCGCAGCCGATCCCGGCTTTGGGTGCGCCGCCCGCCGAACAGGCACGCCTCATTGCTGGGCAGGCGGGACGGCCTTGTCTTTTGCCGGCCGATCCGCTTTCACTCGCGCTTCGATCCCCCGAATCCCCTGGCCAAGGCCAATAGACCGATGCGCCTGTCCCGTTATTTTCTGCCGATCCTGCGCGAGACCCCGAAAGAGGCGGAAATCGTCTCCCACCGCCTGATGCTGCGCGCCGGCATGCTGCGCCAGGAGGCGGCGGGCATCTATGCCTTCCTACCGCTGGGCCTGCGCGTGCTGGACAAGATTTGCCGCGTCGTGCGCGAGGAACAGGACCGCTCCGGGGCCATCGAACTGTTGATGCCGACGATCCAGTCGGCCGAGCTGTGGCGCGAAAGCGGGCGCTACGAGGCCTATGGCAAGGAGATGCTGCGCATCAAGGACCGCCACGAGCGGGAGATGCTGTACGGGCCGACCAACGAGGAAATGATCACCGAGATCTTCCGCGCCTATGTGCGCTCCTACAAGGATCTGCCGCTCAACCTTTATCACATCCAGTGGAAGTTCCGCGACGAAGTGCGGCCGCGCTTCGGGCTGATGCGCGGGCGCGAATTCCTGATGAAGGATGCCTATTCCTTCGACGTCGACCAGGCCGGCGCGCAGCATTCCTACAACAAGATGTTCGTCGCCTATTTGCGCACCTTCGCCCGGCTCGGCCTGAAGTCGATCCCCATGCGCGCGGAGTTCGGGGCCGATCGGCGGGAACCTGTCCCACGAATTCATCATCCTCGCCTCGACCGGCGAATCGGAAGTGTTCTGCCACAAGGACTATCTCGACTTCGCGGTCCCCGAGGCGGATGTCGATTTCGACAATGTGGCCGGGTTGCAGGCGATCGTCGACAAATGGACCTCGCGCTATGCGGCGACGTCGGACATGCACGATGCCGAGGCCTTCGCCCGCGTCGAGCCGCATAACCAAGTCTCCGCGCGCGGCATCGAGGTCGGCCACATCTTCTATTTCGGTACCAAATATTCCGCGCCGATGAAGGCGGTGGTGGCGACCGGGGAAGGCGGCGAGGTTCCGGTGCACATGGGCTCCTACGGGATTGGCCCGAGCCGCCTGGTCGCGGCCATCATCGAAGCGAGCCACGACGATGCCGGCATCATCTGGCCGGAACCGGTGGCGCCCTACAAGGTGGCGCTGCTCAATCTCAAGCAAGGGGCCAGTGAGACCGACGCGGCCTGCGGCGAGCTCTACCGCGACCTCACCGCCAAGGGCGTCGAGGTGCTCTACGACGACCGGGACGAACGGGCGGGCGGCAAATTCGCCACTGCCGACCTGATCGGCCTGCCCTGGCAGGTGCTTGTCGGCCCCAAGGGCCTCGCCGAGGGCAAGGTCGAGGTGAAGAACCGCGCCACGGGCGAGCGCGAGATGATGAGCCCGGCGGCGGCGCTCGATCGGCTCGCCAGCTGAGGCGCCGCGGCGCCCGCGCCAGATCAATAAACCTGTGCGCCATCAAGGCTTTTTGCCCACGAAAGCGCCCGAATCGTGTGAAATCTCCCGACCCGGGAACGAAAAAACATGACTGAGGCCACAGGGACGCGGCCCTTTTCTCCGTTCGAATGGATGTTGTCGCTGCGCTACCTGCGGGCGCGGCGCAAGGAAGGCTTTATTTCCGTCATCGCCGGCTTCTCCTTCCTCGGCATCGTGCTTGGCGTCGCCACCCTGATCATCGTCATGGCGGTGATGAACGGCTTCCGCCACGAGCTCCTGGAAAAGATCCTCGGCCTCAACGGCCACCTGCTGATCCAGCCGTTGGAGAAACCGCTCACCGACTGGGCCGAGGTTGCCGCCCGCGTCGACAAGGTGCCCGGCATCAAGCTCGCCGCGCCGATCGTCGAGGGCCAGGCGCTCGCCTCCTCGCCGTTCAATTCGAACGGCGTGCTGGTGCGCGGCATTCGTCTGCAGGACCTGGAGAAGCTTCCCTCGGTCGCCAAGAACATCAAGCAGGGTTCGCTCGCCGGCTTCGATGCGGGCAACGGCGTCGCCATCGGGCGCCGCCTCGCCGACCAGCTCTCGATCCGCGCTGGCGACAATATCACCTTGGTGTCGCCGCGCGGGGCGGTGACGCCCATGGGCACCATGCCGCGCATCAAGGTCTACAAGGTTGCCGCCGTGTTCGAGGTCGGCATGTCGGAATACGATTCCTCGATGGTGTTCATGCCGCTGAAGGAATCGCAGGCCTATTTCAACCGCGCCGGCGACGTCACCGCCATCGAGGTCTATACCGCCAATCCCGATCGCGTCGACAGTTACCGCAAGGCCGTGCAGGCGGCGGCCGGGCGGCCGATCTTCATGATCGACTGGCGCCAGCGCAACGCCACTTTCTTCACCGCGCTGCAGGTCGAGCGCAACGTGATGTTCCTGATCCTCACGCTGATCGTGCTGGTGGCGGCGCTCAACATCGTCTCCGGCCTGATCATGCTGGTGAAGGACAAGGGCTCCGACATCGCCATATTGCGCACCATGGGAGCGACGCAGGGCTCCATCATGCGCGTCTTCCTCATCACCGGCGCCTCCATCGGCGTGGTCGGCACCCTGGTCGGCCTGCTGCTCGGCGTCGTCATCTCGCTCAACATCGAGAGTCTGCGCGAATTCCTGTCTTGGCTCACCAATACCGAGCTGTTCTCGCCGGAGCTCTATTTCCTCTCGCATCTGCCCGCCGACATGGACACCGGCGAGACCACCGCGGTGGTGGTGATGGCGCTGGTGCTGTCGTTCCTGGCCACGCTCTATCCGTCCTGGCGCGCCGCGCGCCTCGATCCGGTGGAGGCGCTGCGCTATGAGTGACACCGTGGTCGAGCCCAGCGCGAAACCGAAGCAAGCGGCGCCGGACGACGAAGACGTGCCCATGCTGTTCCTGCACGACGTGGAGCGCGTCTACCGGCAGGGCGACGAGAGCCTGCATGTGCTCAACGGCGTGGAGCTGGCGATCTGGCCCGGGCAGTCGGTGGCGCTGGTGGCGCCGTCGGGCGCCGGCAAGTCGACGCTTCTGCACATCGCCGGCCTGCTCGAGCATCCCGACCATGGCGACGTCTATATCGACGGACGGGCCACCGCCATTTTGCCCGACGCCGAGCGCACCCGCATCCGTCGCCAGGAGATCGGCTTCGTCTACCAGTCGCATCACCTGCTGCCCGAGTTCAACGCGCTGGAAAACGTGATGCTGCCGCAGATGATCCGCGGCCTGTCGCGCAAGGAGGCGGTGAAGCGGGCGACCGAATTGCTCGGCTATCTGGGGCTCGCCGAGCGGCTCACCCACCGGCCGGCGGAGCTGTCGGGCGGCGAGCAGCAGCGCGTGGCGATCGCGCGCGCCGTCGCCAACGCGCCGCGCATCCTGCTCGCTGACGAGCCGACCGGGAATCTCGACGTGCACACCGCCGACCGGGTGTTCGCCGCCTTCGAGCAGCTCATCCGCGCTTCCGGCCTCGCCACCATCATCGCCACCCACAATATGGATCTCGCCGCCCGTATGGACCGGCGCGTGACGTTGAAGGAGGGGCGGGTGGTGGAGATGAAGTAGGGCTGCCCCGCAAGGTCGGCCTGCCTCCCGTTAATCTCTTGTTATGGATATGGATCGGTCCGCCCAGGCAGGCGCCGCCGAAACACCTTGACGAAAGAACAAACGATGAACTATGTTCTCACTTCGTTCATGGGAGGGAAATATGTTCAAAGCCGTTCTGCAAGAAGCCGCCGCGTTGACGTCGCTCGCGCTGTTCGTCGGCATGATCGCCATCTGGACCCAGGTATTGGGGAGTCTATAGGCCGTATCCGCCTTTCGCCGTCATGCCCGGCCTTGTGTCGGGCATCCACGTCTTCAAAGGTGTCGCGAACGTAAGGCGTGGATGGCCGGGACGAGCCCGGCCATGACGAATGCGGCGAGCGGCGTCTGCGAAATAGCGGGCATAGCGTGTCCGCGCGGGCGGGCGAGGGTGGACTTGGGCCCGCCCGGTCCGCACTCTAGGGACCTTACGGAATCACCCCAAGCCCCGTAGAGACATGCCCGCGCTCGATTTCGTGCATCTGCACGTGCACTCGTCCTATTCGCTGCTTGAGGGCGCGCTGCCGATCGCGCGCCTCGCCGAGCTTGCCAAGGCCGACCAGCAGCCGGCGCTGGCGCTGACCGACACCGACAACATGTTCGGGGCGCTGGAATTCTCCGACAAGCTCGCCCATGCCGGCATCCAGCCGATCGTCGGCTGCGCGCTCGCCATCGACTTCGGCGACAGCGACCACGGCCAGCGCAATCCCAATGTGCGGCCGGAGCGCGCGCGCATCGTGCTGCTCGCCGCCCGCCAGGCCGGCTACCGCAGCCTGATGCGGCTCAATTCGCGCGCCTTCCTCGACACGCCCGCGAACGAGCCGCCGCGCCTGGTGCTCGACTGGCTCAGGGGCGAGACCGAGGACGTCATCGCGCTGACCGGCGGTCCCGGCGGCCCGCTCGACCTCGCGCTCGCCGCCGGGCAGAGCCATCTTGCCGCGACGCGCCTGCAGGCGCTGCGAGAGTTGTTCGGCGACCGTCTCTATGTCGAATTGCAGCGCCACGGCTTGGCGAGCGAGCGCGCCGCCGAGCCGGCGCTGATCGATCTCGCTTATGCGCAGGGCCTGCCGCTGGTCGCCACCAACGAGCCCTTCTTCGCCACCGCCGCCGATTACGAGGCGCATGACGCGCTGATCTGCATCGCCGAGGGCCGCCTGGTGTCAGAAGGCGACCGGCGCCAGCTCACGGTCGAGCATCGCTTCAAGACCCGGCGAGAAATGCTTGAACTCTTTGCTGATTTGCCGGAGGCGACCGCCGCCACGGTGGAGATCGCCGAGCGCTGCGCCTTCCGCCCCAAGACGCACAAGCCGATCCTGCCGCATTTCTCGGTCGATACCGGCAGCAAGGTCGACGAAGCCGCCGAGCTGCGCAAGCGCGCCGAGGACGGGCTCATCCGCCGTCTCGCCACCCAGGGCCTGGCCGAGGGCCACACCGAGGACGAGTATCGCGAGCGGCTCGACTACGAGCTTGGCGTGATCGCCCGCATGAAATATCCCGGCTACTTCCTCATCGTCGCCGACTTCATCCAGTGGGCCAAGGCGCAAGGCATTCCCGTTGGCCCCGGCCGTGGCTCCGGCGCCGGGTCGCTGGTCGCCTATTCGCTCACCATCACCGATCTCGACCCCATCCGCTTCGGGCTGCTGTTCGAGCGCTTCCTCAATCCCGAGCGCGTGTCGATGCCCGACTTCGACGTCGACTTCTGCCAGGACCGCCGCGACGAGGTGATCCGCTACGTGCAGGAGCGCTACGGCCGCGATCAGGTGGCCCAGATCATCACCTTCGGCACCTTGCAGGCGCGCGGCGTGTTGCGCGACGTCGGCCGCGTGTTGCAGATGCCCTACGGCCAGGTCGACAAGCTGTGCAAGCTGGTGCCGCAGAACCCGGCGCATCCGGTCAGCCTCGCCAAGGCGATCGACGACGAGCCGAAACTGCAGGCCGAGCGCGACGGCGATCCCGTCGTCAAACGCGCCTTCGACATCGCCAGGAAGCTCGAGGGCCTCAACCGACACGCTTCGACGCACGCCGCCGGCATCGTCATCGGCGACCGCTCATTGTCGGAACTGGTGCCGCTCTACCGCGATCCGCGCTCCGACATGCCGGTCACCCAATTCAACATGAAATGGGTGGAGCAGGCCGGGCTGGTGAAGTTCGACTTCCTCGGCCTGAAGACGCTGACGGTGCTGCAAACCGCGGTGGCGCTGGTCAAGCGGCGTGGCATCGACATCGATCTCGCCACCATCCCGCTCGACGATCCCGCCACCTACGACCTCTTGGCGCGCGCCGAGGCGGTGGGCGTGTTCCAACTGGAAAGCGCGGGCATGCGGCGCGCGCTGCTCGACATGAAGCCCGACCGGTTCGAGGACATCATCGCCCTGGTCGCGCTCTACCGGCCCGGCCCGATGGCCAATATCCCGACCTACTGCGCCCGCAAGCACGGGCTGGAGACGCCGGACTACATCCATCCCAAGCTCGAAACCGTGCTGAAGGAGACCTTCGGCGTCATCGTCTACCAGGAACAGGTGATGCAGGCGGCGCAGATCCTCGCCGGCTATTCGCTCGGCGAAGCCGATCTGCTGCGCCGCGCCATGGGCAAGAAGATCCGCAAGGAGATGCAGGCGCAGCGCGCGCGCTTCGTCTCCGGCTGCACCGAGCGCGGCATCGACAAAGCCCAAGCCGACGCCATCTTCGACCTGCTCGAGCGCTTCGCCGAATACGGATTCAACAAGAGCCACGCCGCCGCCTACGCGCTGGTCGCCTACCAGACCGCCTATATGAAGGCGAATTTTCCGGTCGAGTTCCTCGCCGCCACGATGACGCTCGACATGAACAATACCGACAAGCTTTCGGAATTCCGCGCCGAGGCCGAACGCCTCGGCATCAAGATCGATCCGCCATCGGTCAACCGCTCGTCCGTCGCTTTCGAGGTCGACGGAAACACCATCATCTATGCGCTGGCGGCGCTGAAAGGCGTCGGCGCCCAGGCGGTGCAGTCGATCATCGACGCGCGCGCGACGGCGAAGTTTGCCGACCTGGCCGACTTCGCCGCCCGCATTAATCCGCGCGCCATCAACAAGCGCGTGCTGGAAAGCCTCGCCGCTGCCGGCGCCTTCGATACCTTCGAGGAGAATCGCGCGCGCGTCTTTGCCGGCGTCGACATCCTGCTCGGCCGTGCCCAGCGTGCGCACGAAACGGCCGCCGTCGGACAGAACGAATTGTTCGGCGGCGGCGAGACGCGCGAACCCATCCTCTTGCCAAAGGTCGAGCCGTGGCTGCCGGCCGAGCGCTTGAAGCGCGAATACGAGGCGATCGGCTTCTTCCTCTCCGGCCATCCGCTCGACGACTATGCCGGCGTACTCAAGAAGATGCGGGTGCAGCCCTGGGCCGAGTTCGCGCGTGCGGTCAAAGCCGGCTCCACCGCCGGCCGCGTCGCCGGCACCGTGGTGGCGCGGCAGGAGCGCCGCACCCGCACCGGCAGCAAGATGGGCATCATCGGCCTGTCCGATCCCTCCGGCGCCTATGAGGCGGTGATCTTCTCGGAGGGCCTGGCCGAACACCGCGACCTGCTGGAGCCGGGCAGCGCCGTGCTGCTGTTCCTGTCGGCGGAGGTGCAGGGCGACGAGGTGCGCGCGCGCATCCAGTCGGTCGAGCCGCTCGATGCCGCCGCCGCCAACCTGCAGAAGGGCCTGCGCGTGTTCCTGCGCGACGCCGCCCCGATCGAAGGCGTCGCGCGCCGGCTCGAACAGGCGCCGCGCGCCACGCCCACCAATGGCGACGGCGAGGTCTCCATGGTGCTGATGCTGCGCGAGGGGGCCGAGGTCGAGATCAAACTGCCCGGCCGCTTCAAGGTGTCGCCGCAGGTCGCCGGCGCCATCAAGGCGGTGCCCGGCGTGGTGCAGGTCGAGGCGCTGTAGGTTGCTCAGCCCGCCTGGCCGGTATTGAGCATGGCCATGGCGGCCGGGTCGTAGCGCGCCGGCGCGCCGGGCGGGATATAGAGCGTCGAGATCGCGCTCGCGCCGGCCTGCGGCAGCATATAGAGCGGCACCTTGCGGATCACCGGCTCGACGCCCGGAAACAGCGGCGCCTCGTACACATACACATCGTGATGGGGGCTGTAATACTGGTAGAGCTTTTGCAGGAGCTGCGGCATGCCGCGGATATCGTATTGTCTGCTCTTGAATGTGGCGTCGCCCAGCACGCCGATCTGCCAGAGGATGACGTTGCTGGTGTTGTCGAGGATGCGGCCGTTGAAGAGGAAGTCGGTGGCCTCGTAGGAGAGGCAGCCGGCCATGGCGGGGTCGAAGTTCAAATCGGCGAACATGCAGTCCTCGGCCGAGACGCCGGGCAGCATGCGCGCCTTGAAGCCTTCGGCGCGGGCGCGGCGCACCAATTCATGCGTGGGATAGGCGAACACGCCGGGATGGCCGTAGGCCGCCATGCACACGCGCTTGCCGTCGCGCACATAGCCGAGTGTCTTCTCGATCATCTCGTTGTAGGTGTCGAGCCGCGGCTTGTTCTCGCCATAGAGCGTGTAGAGCGACTCCGCCCCGGCCGGATTGAGCTGCTTGATCATCTCCTCGGCGACCGGATCGCTGACGATATAGGGCACCTTGTCGGCGCGTTTGATCCAGGCGACCGATTCCAGCGTCATCTGGCCGATGGTGCGGATGCCGGTGCCGACCACAATCAATTGTTCGTCGAACATAATGCTGCTCCTGAACGCTTGGCGTCGGTTGCGGGCGGTGCTCAATACGGCGGCCAGCTCGGCCACTGCATGACGTAATAAATCGGCTGTCCCGTCCAATGCGGCATCGCAGGAGCCGCGTAGACCATCGAGGCCATCACGGTCGGCGGCGCGGCGGCGCTTGCCGGCTGTCCGTGCGTCTGTACGGCCGCTACCACCGTCGGCATTTGCGGTGGTGGGGGTGGCGGCACCGGCGGCGGCAGCTCAAGGCCCTTGAGATAGGCATAGAGCCGGTTCTGATCGCCGGCGGTGAAAATCGCCTGGTCTTCGGCGCTCAAACCGGCGCCATCCATGGCGCCTTTCGCATTGTCCATGAAGGCGCTCAGCCGCGAGACGTCGCTCGCCAGCTCGACCACGAAACGCTTCAGTGCATCGCTCATAAAATACTCCGTAGCCTGACGGTCGTGTCGTTCGGCGCGCGTGACGCGCAGCCGGAGTGGGGAGCCGGACGCCGGCTCCCCGGAGCTCACAGATCAATGGCGCAACGGGTGCCGCTGCGCGCGGCGGCTAGCGCCCGAACACCATGGTCACGATCATCGGCACGACGACCGGGCCGGTCTGCGATGCGAGCGCTGGCGTTGCCGCGCTCTGGGCCGACGGCGCCGCGATCACCGTCACGACGATCATAGGAGGGACAAGCTGCGCGGCGGAGGGCGTGGCCTGTGCCGCGGCCAGCGGCGGCATGATCATCATCGGGTAGATCATGGGCGGAATGCCCTGCTGCTGCGCGGCCATGATGGTGGGCGCCACCACGATCATCGGCGGCGCGTTGCCGGCCGTCGGGGCCTGGGCTGCCGCCATCATCGGCATCATCATCATCAATGGCGGCATGACCGCCATCGGCGGCATGGCGCGCGCCTGCGCGGCGAACAGGTCGACGACGACCACCACCATGGGCTGCGCGCCGCCGGCGGCTCCGGGAGCCGCGGCCGCTTGGGCCGCCATCATCGGCGCCATGGCGAGCGCCACCAAGGTCGGCGGCATGACCATCATCGGCATGGCGCCCTGCTGTTGCGCGCCGAAGACCATAGGCGCGACGACAATGAGGGGCGGCGCGCCGCCGGTCGCCGCCGACGGCATGACCATTGGCGGCATGACCATGGGATAGACCATGGGCGGCGCGCCCTGCTGCTGGGCGGCGAGGATCACGGTTGCGACGACAATCATCGGCGGTGCGGCTTGGCCCATTTGCTGGCTCAAGAGCTGGACCATCGGCGGATTGATCATGGTGGTGGTGGGAGCACAGGTCATGATGACCTCCTGATCGGTCACGCGGGAGCGTGGGGACGACAACACGTAAAAGGAGTATACAATTAGAAAGACACGTCATAGTAGTACATTCCGGCTGCCCTGTCCAACGGCTTGCAATGAAAGTTTTGTAATGGGGGGTGCGCCCGCCCTCGGGGGGTGGCTTGCCGCGCGGCCGAAGCGCCGGCGCCGGGGCGCGCCTTGCATCCCCCGAAACGCGCCTATATAAGCCCGGCATCACTCACGTGGACGTCTGGCTAGCGGCCCCGACAATGGGCCGAAGGGCCGTCCGGTGGCCCTGAATGGGCTCACACGCGTCCGCGGCGGATCAACCGGAGAACGACCAATGCTTCCCGACTACTCGATGCGCCAGCTCTTGGAAGCTGGCGTGCATTTCGGCCATCAGGCCCACCGCTGGAATCCGAAGATGGGCACCTACATCTTCGGCACCCGCAACAATATCCACATCATCGATCTCGCCCAGACCGTGCCGATGCTGCATCAGGCGCTGCAGGCGGTGAGCGACACCGTCGCCAAGGGCGGGCGCATCCTGTTCGTCGGCACCAAGCGGCAGGCGCAGGACGCCATCGCCGACGCCGCCAAGCGCTGCGCCCAGTACTACGTCAATTCGCGCTGGCTCGGCGGCACGCTGACCAATTGGAAGACCATCTCCGGCTCCATCTCGCGCCTGCGCAAGCTCGAGGAGATGCTCTCCTCCAACGAGGCCGCCGCCTATACCAAGAAAGAGCGCCTCACCATGCAGCGCGAGCGCGACAAGCTCGACCGCTCACTCGGTGGCATCAAGGACATGGGCGGCATTCCCGATCTGATCTTCGTGATCGACACCAACAAGGAAGACATCGCGATCAAGGAGGCGCAGCGCCTCAACATCCCGGTCGCCGCCATCGTCGACACCAATTGCGATCCGGCCGGCATCACCTACGTCGTGCCAGGCAATGATGACGCGAGCCGCGCCGTCTCGCTCTATTGCGACCTCATCGCCAAGGCGGCGATCGACGGCATCTCGCGCGCCCAAGGCGAAATGGGCGTCGACATCGGCGCTCAGGAAAAGCCGGTCGCCGCCGAGGAAGTGCCGACCGCGCCCGCCGCCGGCGATCTCGGCTTCGAGCCATTGCCGGGCCCCCGCGGCGAACCGGACGACCTCAAGAAACTGCCCGGCATCTCCGGCGCCATCGAGAAGCAGCTCAACGATCTCGGCATCTTCCACTTTTCGCAGATCGCCGGCTTCTCGCCCACCGCCGCTCATAATGTCGGCGAGGAAGTGGGGCTGCCCGGCCGTGTCGATGGCTGGATCGCCAAGGCCAAGGAATTGACGGCGGAAACCGAATAAATGTCTCCGTCATGCCCCGGCCAAGCGGCGCGAAGCTCGGTCTTCGCGTTACAAGGGCCGGGCATCTACGCCTTGGCGGCAGCGCCGGATTGAAGGACGTGGATGGCCGGTCAAACCCGGCCATGACCAATGCAAGGATGAATTCGATGGCGAATATTTCGGCCAGCTTGGTCAAGGAACTGCGCGACGCGACCGGCGCCGGCATGATGGACTGCAAGGCCGCGCTCACCGAGAACGACGGCAACATGGAAGCCGCGGTCGATTGGCTGCGCAAGAAGGGCCTCTCCAAGGCTGCCAAAAAAGCCGGCCGCGTGGCCGCCGAAGGCCTCATCGGCCTCAAGGTCGAGGGCGGCAAGGGCGTGGTGGTCGAGGTCAATTCGGAGACCGACTTCGTCGCCCGCAATGATCTGTTCCAGGGCCTGGTGAAAATGATCGCCGACGTGGCGCTCAAGGTCGGCACCGACGTGGAAGCGATCAATGCAGCCAAGGTCGGCGACATCACCGTCGCCGATGCGATCACCGACACCATCGCCAAGGTCGGCGAGAACATGACCCTGCGCCGCGCCGCCTCGCTCGGCGTGAAGCAGGGCGTGATCGGCAATTACATGCACAATTCGTCGGGAGATGGCCTCGGCCGCATCGGCGTCATCGTCGCGGTCGAATCCGCGGGCAATGCCGACGAGCTGGCGGCCATCGCCCGCCAGATCGCCATGCACGTCGCCTCCGCCAATCCGCAGGCGCTCGATGCGGCGGGCCTCGCCCCCTCCGTGGTCGCGCGCGAGAAGGACGTGCTGGCCGACAAATTTCGCCAGCAGGGCAAGCCGGAAAACGTGATCGCCAAGATCGTCGAGTCGGGCCTGAAGACCTTCTACAAGGAGGTCTGCCTGCTCGAGCAGCCGTTCATCTTCGACGACAAGAAGAGCGTCGCCCAGGCGCTGAAGGAAGCCGAGGGACGTGCCGGCAGCGCCATCACCGTCACCGGCTTCGTGCGCTATGCGCTGGGCGAGGGCATCGAAAAACAAGAAAGCGACTTCGCTGCCGAGGTGGCGGCCGCGGCGGGGCAGGGCTGAGCGTCGCCTCCCGCCCGCAGGCTTTCCCCCCGTGTCATCCCCAGCGGGGCTTGACCCCGGCGGGGAATCGGGCTCGGAACGAGGTCCCGGGCAGGAGAACGGACCGCTGAGAATGAGTGACCCGCTCTATCGCCGCGTCATCGTCAAGCTCTCCGGCGAAGCGCTGTCCGGCGGGGAGGGTTTCGGTATCGGCCAGGCGACCGTGGAACGGATCGCCGAGGATCTGGCCAGCGCGGCGCGGCTTGGGGTCGAGCTCGGCGTGGTCGTGGGGGGTGGCAATATCTTCCGCGGCGTCGAAGTATCCGCGCGCGGCGTACCGCGCCCGGTGGGCGACACCATGGGCATGCTGGCGACGGTGATGAATTGCCTGGCGCTCGAGGCCGCGGTCGAGCGGGCAGGGGTTGAGGCGCGCACGCTTTCCGCGCTCGCCATGCCGGCGGTCTGCGAAACCTATAACCGCAAGCGGGCCCTGAAGAATCTCGGCAAGGCGCGGGTGGTGCTGCTCGCTGCCGGTACCGGTAATCCGTTCTTCACCACCGATACGACCGCGGTTCTGCGCGCCGCCGAGCTCGAGGCGGAGGCGGTGCTCAAGGCTACCAATGTGGACGGCGTCTACAGCGCCGATCCGCGCAAGGACCCCAAGGCCAAGCGCTACGACAAGCTCAGCCATCAACAGGCGATCGAGCAGGACCTGCGTGTCATGGATGGAACCGCCTTCGCGCTTGCTCGGGAAAACCACATGCCTATCATCGTATTTTCGATCGCCGAGAAGGGCGCGATCGCAGCCGTGCTGCGCGGGAAGGGCCGCGCGACGGTCGTCGGCTAAGGCGGCACGCGACCGCGACGAGGCGGGTTCACCAGGCCCGCAAGCCACATGAAAGACGACGCCGTGTCCGGGGGATTGCTATGACGACGAATACGCACGATCTCGAAGAGCTCAAGCGCCGCATGCATGGCGCGACCAGCGTCTTGAAGAGCGAGTTGTCCGGCCTGCGCACCGGGCGCGCCTCCGCGCATCTGCTCGATCCGTTGCATGTCGACGCCTATGGCTCGCAGATGCCGCTCAATCAGGTGGCGACCGTGACCGTGCCGGAACCGCGCCTGATCAGCGTCAATGTGTGGGACCGCTCGCTGGTGCATGCGGTGGAGAAGGCGATCGTCAATTCCAATCTCGGGCTCTCGCCGGCGACCGAAGGCCAGGTGATCCGCCTGCGCATCCCCGAACTCAACGAGGATCGGCGCCGCGAACTGGTCAAGGTTGCCCATAAATATGCCGAGGCCGCGCGCGTGGCGGTGCGCCATGTGCGCCGCGACGGGCTCGACATCATCAAGAAGCTCGAAAAAGACCACAAGATCAGCAAGGACGATCACGATCGCTTCTCCGCCGACATCCAGAAAGCGACCGATGCGATCATCGCGGAAATCGACCAGACGCTCGGGGCGAAAGAAAAGGAAATCCTCACCGTGTGAGGTGACAACATGTCCGAGACCGAAGGCCCGCGCGGTCCTTTCGAGGTGCCGCGCCACATCGCCATCATCATGGACGGCAATGGTCGCTGGGCCGCCGCGCGCGGCCTGCCGCGCGTGGAAGGTCATCGGCGTGGGGTGGAGGCGGTGCGCCGCACGGTGCGCGGGGCGATCGAGATCGGCGTCGAGGTTCTCACCATCTTCTCCTTCAGCGCCGAGAACTGGTCGCGCCCGGCCGCCGAGATCGGCGAATTGATGGGCCTGCTGCGCCGCTTCATCCGCAACGATCTCGCCGAACTGCACAAAAGCAACGTTTGCGTGCGCGTGATCGGCGAACGGCGAGGGCTCGATGCCGACATCGCCCGCCTGCTCACCGAAGCCGAGGAACTGACCCGCGCCAATGACGGGCTGACGCTGGTGGTTGCCTTCAACTACGGCGCCCGCCAGGAAATCACCCGCGCGGTGCAACGCATCGTCGAGGCGGTCAGTGCGGGAACGCTGAAGGCCGAGGCCATCGATACGCAAACCGTCGGCGATTTCCTCGACGCCGCCGACATTTCCGATCCCGATCTCATCATTCGCACCAGCGGCGAACAGCGCCTGTCCAATTTCCTGCTCTGGCAGGCGGCCTATAGCGAGCTCGTATTCCTGCCGATCTACTGGCCGGACTTCGACCGCGCCGCGCTCGAGCAGGCCATTCGCGAATATCAACAGCGCGAGCGCCGCTTCGGCGGCCTGGCCGCCAAGACCGGATCCTGAGCCCATGGCCGGGGCCGACCCCGTGCCGCGGGCGGGCGATGCCGGGCGCGGTGCGCGTGATGCCCGAAATCTCATGCTGCGCGTTATCTCGGCGGCGGTGCTGGCGCCGCTGGCTGTGGCGGCCGCCTATGTCGGCGGCTGGCCGTTCGCGCTGTTCTGGACCGCGGCGGCCGTGGCGGTGTTATGGGAATGGATCATGCTGGTCGCCGGGCCGGGCCATCGTCTGATGTTTTCGTCCTGCGCGTCCGCCGTCGCGGTGGCGGCGCTGGTCGACTGGCGCGGCCGACCGGTCGTCTCGTTCCTGCTGATCGCCCTCGGCGCGCTCGCTGCCACCATTTTCGCGCCGCAGGGACGCAGGCTGTGGATCGTTGGCGGAATCTTTTATGCGGGCGTCATGGCGCTGGCGCCGTTGCTGCTGCGCAACGGCGGCCCCGACGGATTTCTCGCCATCGTCCTGCTGTTTGCCGTGGTGTGGACCACCGACGTGCTCGCCTATTTCGCCGGCCGCGCCATCGGTGGCCCGCGGCTGTGTCCGCCTATCAGTCCGAAAAAGACCTGGTCGGGTGCGATCGTCGGCGCGCTGGGCGCCATGCTGGTGAGCGCGATCGGCGCGCGCCTGCTCGGCTATGACGCGGTCGGCATAGGCCTCATCGCCCTGTTGCTCTCGGCGGTGGCGCAGCTCGGCGATCTGCTGGAATCCTGGGTCAAGCGGCAGTTCGACGCCAAGGATGCAAGCCAGCTCATTCCAGGTCATGGCGGTGTCATGGACCGGCTCGACGGGTTCTGGGCGGCGGCGCTGGTCGGCTGTCTGATCGGTCTCGCCCGCGGCGGTTTTGAAGACGTCGCCCGCGGTCTGCTGCTAGGATGAGGGCATGAACGTAGTCAATCCGGCACGGGATCAGCGGCAGCCGCAGGCGCAGAGGCGCCACGTCACCATTCTGGGTGCCACCGGCTCGATCGGCACCAGCACGATCGATCTGATCAAGCGCAATCCGACACGTTTCAGTGTCGAGGCGGTCACCGCCCGCGGCAATGCGGCCGCGCTCGCCAAGTTGGCGCGTGAGGTGAAGGCGCGCCTTGCCGTGGTGGCGGATCCCGCCGCCTACGCCGAGCTCAAAGAGGCGCTCGCCGGCAGCGGCATCGAAGCGGCGGCCGGCGAAGCGGCGCTGGTTGAAGCCGCCGAGCGCCCGGCCGACTGGGTGATGGCGGCGATCAGCGGTGCCATCGGCCTCAAGCCCAGCCTCGCCGCCATCAAGCGCGGCGCCACCGTCGGTCTCGCCAACAAGGAATGCCTGGTGTGCGCCGGCGATCTGTTCATGCGCACCGCCGCCAAAGTCGGCGCCACCGTGCTGCCGGTCAACTCGGAGCATAATGCGATCTTCCAGTCGCTCGGCAGCGGCCGCCGCGAAGACGTCAAGCGCATCATTCTTACCGCCTCGGGCGGACCGTTCCGCACCTGGAGCCTGGAAGCGATCCGCGCCGCCACGCCCGAGCAGGCGTTGCGCCATCCCAACTGGACGATGGGGCCGAAGATCACCGTCGATTCCGCCACGATGATGAACAAGGGGCTGGAGATCATCGAGGCGCATCACCTGTTCGCGCTGCCCTCCGCGCAGATCGACGTCCTGGTGCATCCGCAATCGGTGGTGCATGGGCTGGTCGAATTCCGCGACGGTTCGGTTCTCGCCCAGCTCGGCCCGCCCGACATGCGGGTCCCCATCGCACATTGTCTGGCTTGGCCGGAACGCATCGACGGCCCGGCGCCGCAACTCGACCTTGCCAAGGTGGGCACGCTCAATTTCGAGGCGCCCGATCTGGAGCGCTTCCCGGCGCTGCGCTTGGCGCGGCAGGCGCTGGAGGCGGGGGGCGGCGCGCCGACCGTGCTCAATGCCGCCGACGAGGTGGCGGTACCCGAATTCATTGCCGGCCGCATCGGTTTTGCCGGCATTGCCGCCCTGGTGGAGGCGACGCTCGACCGCGCCGCCGGCCTGGGCCTCATGGCGGAACCCACAGATATCGAGGCTGCCCTCGCCATTGACCATACGGCAAGAAGTTTAGCGCAGGACCTCTTGCCCGAAATTGCCGCAAAGGCATCCTAGTAACCTTCGGGTAACGATTGGGCCGCCGGGGCCAGGGGTGAGGGTCAGATGCATTTTGACATCATGGGCGGCTTGAGTGCGTTTGGCGGTGGGCTTGCCTCCTATATCGTGCCCTTCCTCTTTGTTTTGACGATTGTCGTGTTTTTTCATGAACTTGGCCATTTCCTCATCGCCCGGCGCTGCGGTATCAAGGTATTGAGCTTCTCCATCGGCTTCGGCCCGGAAATCTTCGGCTTCAACGACCGCTATGGCACCCGCTGGAAGCTGTCGGCGATTCCCCTAGGCGGCTATGTGAAGTTCTTCGGCGATGACAACGCGGCGAGCGTGCCCGACCAGGACGCCGTCGCGGCCATGAGCGAGGAGGAGAAGAAGGTCAGCTTCGTCCACCAGAAGGTCGGCCCGCGCGCGGCGGTGGTGGCCGCCGGCCCGATCGCCAACTTCATCCTCGCCATCCTCATCTTCGCCGGCATCTTCATGATCGTCGGCAAGCAGACCACCAGCGCCCGCGTCGACGCGGTGCAGCCCAACAGCGCGGCGGCTGCCGCCGGCTTCCAGCCCGGCGACGTGGTGCTGTCTATCGACGGCAGCAAGATCAACAGCTTTTCCGACATGCAGCGCATCGTCAGCGTCGCCGCCGGCGAGAAGCTCACCATCGTGGTCGACCGTGGCGGCGCGCCAGTGACGCTGCATGCGACGCCGCAATGGCGCGAGCTCAAGGATCCGTTCGGCAACAAGCATCGTCTCGGCGTGCTCGGCATCAGCCGCTCAATGGCGCCGGGCGACATCAAGACCCAGAAGATGGGACCGTTGCAGGCCGTCGTCGCCGGCACGCAGGAGACCTGGTACGTGGTCGATCGCACGCTCGGTTATATCGGCGGCATCTTCGCCGGCCGCGAAACCGCGAGCGAACTCGGCGGCCCGATTCGCATCGCCCAGGTGTCCGGCGAAGTGGCGAGCGCCGGCTTTACCGCGCTCATTCATTTGACGGCGGTGCTCTCGGTCTCGATCGGGCTGTTGAATCTGTTCCCGATACCACTGCTCGATGGCGGACACCTTTTGTTCTATGGAATCGAGGCTGCGCGCGGCCGTCCGCTGTCCGAGCGGGCCCAGGAAGTCGGCTTCCGCATCGGGCTCGCGATCGTGGTGATGTTGATGATTTTTGCAACCTTTAATGACATCTTGCACCTCGCCACCTCATGACCGTTGCTATGGGGCAACTTTTTGAGGGGAAAGGGAAACTTCCTGGGGAAGTTCGTTTGCAGGGCGTCTGAAACAAGGTAGAAAGCTTGCCAAAGCCAGCCCGGCAGTCTGCCGATTCTGGGGGCGGCCGCGGGACGAAGAAAAGGGCGCGTTGCGCATGGGACTGTGTGTGCGGTTGGTGCGAGGACTGGCGATTTTTTGCGTGGTCCTCGGCGGAATCCTCGTCGGGGTCACGACGACGGCGATGGTGTCGGCAGGCTCCGCGCAGGCGCAGACCGTCAATTCTATCGTCGTCGAGGGCAATCGGCGCGTCGAAGCCGAGACCATCCGCTCTTATTTCAAGGCCGGACCGGGCGGTCGGCTGAGCCCGCTCGAAATCGACCAGGGCCTCAAGGCGCTTTACGGTACCGGGCTGTTCTCCGACGTGCAGATCCATAACCGCGGCGGCCGGCTCGTCGTCAGCGTGGTGGAAAATCCGGTCATCAATCAGGTCGCCTTCGAGGGCAACCACAAGGCCAAGGACGAGCAGCTCAAAGTGGAGGTGCAGTCCAAGCCGCGCGGCACGCTGTCGAAGCCGACCGTGCAGGCCGACGTCCAGCGCATCATCGAGATCTATCATCGCAGCGGCCGCTTCGACGTCTCCGTCGTGCCGAAGATCATCGAACTGCCGAACAACCGGGTGAATCTCGTCTTCGAGATCCATGAAGGCGCCAAGACCGGCGTCAAGGATATCCGTTTCGTCGGCGCGCATGCTTTCTCGCAGGGCCGCCTCAAGGACGTGATCAAGACGACCGAGAGCAACTGGCTGAGCTTCCTGCAGACCACCGACATCTACGATCCCGACCGCGTCGAAGCCGACCGCGACCTGTTGCGCCGCTTCTATCTCAAGCATGGCTATGCCGACGTGCGCATCGTCTCGGCGGTGGGCGAATACGATCCCGTCAAGAAGGGCTTCGTCATCACCTTTAACATCGACGAAGGCGCGAAATATCATTTCGGCACGGTCGACGTCGTCTCCAACGTGCACGCGCTCAATCCGGCCACCCTGCGCAACAGGCTCAAGGTCTCTTCCGGCAACGTCTACAACGCCGACCTGGTGCAGAAGACGGTCGAGGGCATGACCATCGAGGCCGCCAAGCACGGCTACGCCTTTGCTACGGTGCATCCGCGCGGCGACCGCGACTTCAAGCGGCATCTGATCAACATCGCCTTCGTCGTCGACGAGGGCGTGCGCGCCTATATCGAGCGCATCAATATCCGCGGCAACACGCGCACGCGCGACTACGTCATTCGCCGCGAGTTCGATATCGGCGAAGGCGACCCCTACAACCGCGCGCTGATCGATCGCGCCGAGCGGCGCCTGAAGAATCTCGACTTCTTCAAGTCGGTGAAGATCACCACCGAGCCCGGCTCGGCGCCCGACCGTGTCGTGGTCGATGTCGACGTGGTGGAGAAGTCGACCGGCGAGTTCTCGGTCTCCGGCGGCTATTCCACCGCCGACGGCTTCATTGCCGAGGTCGGCGTCGCCGAGCGCAACCTCATGGGCCGTGGCCAATACGCCAAGGCGTCGGTGAGCTACGGCCAATACACCAAGGGCTTCCAGCTCTCCTTCGTCGAGCCCTATTTGCTCGGCTATCGCATGGCCGGCGGCATCGACGTCTATGCCCGGCAGAACCTGGCGAACAGCTACGTCTCCTACGACACCCAGTCGATCGGTACCAATCTGCGCCTCGGCTTCGGGCTGACCGAAGAAGTGTCGCTGCAGACCCGTTACTCGATCTACCAGCAGAAGATCTCGCTGCCGGATCAGTACAACAACTGTACCTCGACCACGACGCCGATGTTCGATCCGGTGCCGAGCGGCTATCACGCTCACATCCCCGGCGGCGTCTATCCGGGTGACGAGTGCTATTCCGACGGCGAAGCCTCGCTGGCCGTGCGCAAGGAGCTCGCGCAGGGTGCGGTGCTGGTGTCCTCGCTCGGATATACCGTCGCCTACAACACGCTCGACAACACCAAGGTGCCGACCAGCGGCATCTATGCCGACCTCAAGCAGGACGTGGCCGGCATCGGTGGCGACGTCAATTACATCCGTTCGACCGCTGAAGCGCGCACCTATTACGAGGTGCTGCCCGATGTGATCGGCGTGCTCAAGGTGCAGGGCGGCACCATCAATCCGTGGGGCGGCAAAGACCTGCGCATGCTCGACCACTTCTTCATGGGGCCGAATCTGGTGCGTGGCTTCGAGCCGGCCGGTATCGGCCCGCGCGACCTGACGCCGGGCACCAACAACGACGCCCTCGGTGGCTCGCTGTTCTGGGGCGCGAGCGTGGAGTTCCAGACGCCGCTCTACTTCCTGCCCAAGGAGGTCGGCATCAAGGTCGCGGCCTTCGCCGACGCCGGCAACCTGTGGGATTATCAGGGGCCGACGTCGTGGAGTGTGACCGGCGAAACGCTGCAGGTCGGCCTCGACAATATCAGCAACATCCGCAGTTCGGTCGGCATCGGCTTGATCTGGGATTCGCCGCTTGGACCGCTGCGCTTCGATCTCGCCTATCCGCTGAGCAAGTACTGCGGCACGGCGAGCGACGGCTCTCAGGTCTGCGACCGCACTCAGATCTTCCGCTTCAGCGGCGGCACGAAGTTCTGATATTGGCCGCGCGGCGTCATTGCCGTGCGGATGGATGCGCCAACACGACCGCCCTCGGAGCGCTTGCGCCCGGGGCGGTCTCCGCTTGGTCAAGCGCGCGATGCGCGGGGTGACGTTTTCAAGGATGGCGCCGATTTATTTGCAGCGGATCGGGCGCGGCTGACAGCATGGGCGAGCCGATTTTCCTCAAAGCGACCCGCGGTCTAACGCTGGGCGAGATGGCGACGCTGGTCGGCGCGGCGCTGCCGGCGGGCGTTGCCGCCGAGCGGCGCATCGTCGATATCGCGCCACTCGACCGCGCCGGGCCAGCGCATCTGAGCTTCTACGACAATCCGCGCTACGAAACGGCGGCGAGCGCCACGCATGCCGGCGTCTGCCTGGTGCGCGGCAAGCTCGCCGCGGCATTGCCGGCGGCGACGATCGCCATGATCGTGGATGAGCCTTATCGCGCCTTCGTCGCGGCGGCGCGGGCGCTGTTCCCGCAGGCGCTGCGGCCGGCCTCGCTCTTTACGGGCGGTCAGTCGCCGGGCGCTCATGTCGATCCCGCCGCGCGGCTGGAGGACGGCGTGACCGTCGAGCCGGGCGCGGTGATCGGGCCGCAGGCGGAGGTCGGCGGCGGCAGCGTGATCGCGGCGAATGCGGTGATCGGTGCGGAGGTCCGCATCGGGCGCGATTGCGTCATCGGGGCGGGTTCCGTCATCAGCAATGCCTTGATCGGCGACCGCGTCATCATCCATCCCGGCTGCTGCATTGGCCAGGATGGCTTCGGCTTCGTCATGAGCGGACGTGGCCACCTCAAGGTACCGCAGGTCGGCCGGGTCATCATCCAGGACGACGTCGAGATCGGCGCCGGCACCACCATCGACCGCGGGGCGATCCGCGACACCATCATCGGCGAGGGTACCAAGATCGACAATCTGGTCCAGGTCGGCCACAATGTGGTCATTGGCCGCCACTGCGTGGTGGTGGCGCAGACCGGCATCGCCGGCAGTTCGATTTTGGAAGATTTTGTCGTGCTGGGCGCCCAGGTCGGCCTGAGCGACAACACGAAGGTCGGCGAAGGGGCGCAGGTTGCCGCCACCAGTGGCGTGCATGGCGATATCCCGGCCGGCGCCCGCTGGGGCGGCAGCCCGGCGAAGCCGATGAAACTGTGGATCCGCGAACTCCGCGCTCTGGAGCGGCTGACCCGCGGCAAGTCCGACGAAGGCGCGCGCAAGGGCGAGTGAGACGCGATGAACAAACCCGTCAGCAGCCTCGATACGGCCGACATCAAGACGGTGCTTAAGCTGTTGCCGCACCGCTACCCGTTCCTGATGATCGACAAGGTCATCGACATCCGCGGCAACGAAAGCGGCATTGGCATCAAGAACGTCACCGCCAACGAGCCGCAGTTCCTCGGCCATTTCCCGGACGACCCTGTGTTTCCCGGCGTGCTCATGATCGAGGGCATGGCGCAGACCGGCGGCGTGCTTTGCATCCTGGCGATGGGCTCGAACAAGCCGCGACAGGTCTACTTCATGACCATCGACAAGGCCAAATTCCGCCGCCCGGTCGTACCCGGCGACACCATCGAATATCACATGAAGCTGCGCGCGCACCGGCGCAACATGTGGTGGTACCAGAGCGAGGCGAAGGTGCGCGGCCATATCGTCGCCGAGGCCGAGGTCGGCGCCATGATCGCCGACACATGAATGCACCCATGATCGATCCCTCGGCCCGGATCGCGGCCGGGGCAACGATCGGACGTGACGTTTCGGTCGGGCCCTATTGCATCATCGGCGAGAACGTCGTCATCGGCGACGGTTGCCGTCTCGTCGGTCACGTCAACATCGCCGGGCATACCACGATCGGTCCGCGCACGGTGGTGTATCCCTTCGTGTCGCTCGGCACGCCGCCGCAATCGGTCAAATATCGCGGCGGGCCGACCCGGCTCGTGCTCGGCGCCGACTGCGACATCCGCGAGCACGTGACCATGAACATCGGCACCGAGGATGACGGCGGTCTCACCGAGGTGGGCGATCGCTGCTTCTTCATGGTTGGCTCGCATGTCGGCCACGATTGCAAGGTCGGCAGCAACGTCACCGTCGCGAACAACACGTTGCTCGGCGGCCATGTCAGTGTCGGCGACGGCGTCGTGTTCGGCGGCGGCGTCGCCGTGCGCCAGTTCGTGCGCATCGGCGAGGGCGCCATGATCGTCGGCCTTTCCGGCGTGCGGGCCGATGTCATTCCCTACGGCACGGTGCAGGGCCCGCTCGCGCATATGGTCGGGCTCAATGTCGTCGGCATGCGCCGGCGCGGCATCGGCAAGGCCGATATTCTCAAGCTGCGCCGCGCCTATGAGACGCTGTTCTTCGGCGCCGGCGAGTTCCGCGCGCGCGTCGACTTTGTCGAGGCGGAATTCGGCGCCGATCCGATGATCGCCAGGATCATCGCCTTCATCCGCGCCGGCAAGCGCCCGCTCACCATGGCGACGCGGCGCAACGCGGCCGACGGGGAGCCGTGAACAGCCCGGCGCCCGGCGACGAGGAAGCGCCGCTCGCGCTGATCTGCGGCGGCGGCAGCCTGCCGCTGGCGGTGGCCGACAGCGTCACGGCGCGCGGCCGCAAGGTGATGCTGTTCCCGCTGCGCGGCGCCGCCGATCCCGCCGACTATGCCGGTCGAGAGGCGCACTGGCTCTATCTCGGCCAGTTCGGCAAGTTCGCCCGCATCGCCCGCGCCGCGGGCTGCTGCGACATGGTTTTTATCGGCTCGCTGGTGCGCCCCTCGCTGCGCCAGATACGCTTCGACATCCACACCTTGCTGGCCTTGCCCGAGATCCTGCGCGCCTTTCGTGGCGGCGACGATCATCTGCTCTCCAACGTCGGCAAACTTATCGAGGCGCGCGGCTTTCGCCTCCGCGGTGCGCACGAGGTGGCGCCCGATATCCTGATGCCGGTCGGCCCGCTGACGCGCGCGCAGCCCGCGCCGGGCGAGCGCGGCGATATCGCGATCGGCTTCGACTATCTGCGCGCCGCCGGTCCCTTCGATGTCGGGCAGGCGGTCGTGGTGAGCGGCAAGCACGTGCTGGCGGTAGAGGCGGTGGAAGGCACCGACCAGATGCTTGCGCGCGTCGCCGAGCTGCGCCGCAACGGCCGCCTGCAAGCGCCGCCCGGCAGCGGCGTGCTGGTGAAGGCGCCCAAGCCCGCCCAGGATCGCCGCTTCGATCTGCCGACCATCGGGCCGCAGACGGTGGCGCGGGTGGTGGACGCAGGCCTCGCCGGCATCGCCGTCATTGCCGGCTCGACCGTCATTGCCGAGCCCGAGCGCTTGGTCGAGAGCGCAGACCGGGCCGGCATTTTCGTCGTCGGCGTTCCGGGGTAAGCGCGATGGCTGGCTCCGCCGCGCCCGGCCTGCATGTGTTTCTGGTGGCCGGCGAGGAATCCGGCGACCGGCTAGGCGCGGCGCTGATCGGCGCGCTGCGCCAGCGGACGCAAGGGCACGTGCGGTTTTCCGCCGTCGGTGGCGCGCAGATGGCGGCGCTCGGCGTGCCCAGCCTGTTTCCGCTCGGCGATCTCGCCATCATCGGTTTCGGCGCCATCATTGCGCGGCTGCCGGCCATCTTGCGCCGCATTCGCGAGACCGCCGACGCAGTGATCGCCGCCAAGCCCGACGTGCTGGTGATCATCGACAGTCCCGAATTCACCCATCGTGTGGCGCGCCGCGTGCGCGCGCGGGCGCCGCACATCCCGATCGTCGACTATGTCTGTCCCTCGGTCTGGGCCTGGCGGCCGGGACGCGCCAAGGCCATGCGCGGCTATATCGACCGTGTGTTGGCGCTGCTGCCGTTCGAGCCGGCGGAATTGCAGCGGCTGGGCGGACCGCCCGGCACTTATGTCGGCCATCCGTTGATCGAGCAGATCGGGGATTTGCGTCCCAATGCCGAGGAGGCGCGCCGGCGCCAGGCCGAGCCGCCGCTCGTGTTGGTGCTTCCGGGCAGCCGCTCGGGCGAGATTCGGCGGCTCGCGGCGCTGTTCGGCGCCGCCATGGGCGAGGTGGCGCGCCGCCATGGACCGCTCGAGATTGTGGTTCCGGCAGTGCCGCGGCTTGCCCCGGCGGTGCAGGAGGCGGTCGCCGCATGGCCGCTACCGGCGCGGGTAGTGACCGAGCCGGCCGACAAACATGCCGCCTTCCGCCAAGCGCGGGTGGCGCTTGCCAAATCCGGCACCTCGACCCTGGAACTGGCACTCGCCGGTATTCCCATGGTCGCGGCTTATAAGGTCTCGGTACCGGAGGAGGTGGTGGGCCGGCTGCTCATCAAATTGGACAGCGTGATTCTCGCCAATCTGGTGCTGGGCGAGACCGTGGTGCCACAATTCCTCCAGCGCGACTGCACGGCGGACAACCTTGCCGCGGCGCTTATGCCGCTGCTCTCCGACAGCCCGGAACGCCGCCGGCAGGTGGCGGCCTTTGCCCGCCTGGATGAGGTCATGGGGCTCGGCGCGGGCCCGCCCAGCGAGCGGGCTGCCGTGGCGGTTCTCGGCTGTGTCCAGGCGTTTAACCAACCCCGACGCGAAGCAGTGGCGCCGCCGCCGGCAAGGGCGTAACTTGCGGCTCCGTCCGGCCGGCGGCCGGATGATCTATGGTTAAAGCAACAAGCTGGGACCCCCAAGTGCCCGTTCCTCCGCCTCGCGCCTCGATTACCGGTGTTCATGGCTATCTGCCGCCGGATCTGCTCACCAATGCGGAACTGGCGCATATGGTGGACACCAGCGATGCCTGGATCATCGAGCGCACCGGGATCAAGGAGCGCCATATCCAGAAAGGCGAGGGGCTCGGCACCTCGCACATGGCGGCGGAGGCGGTGCGCGGGCTGCTCGCCAAGACCGGCACCCAGCCTGGCGACGTCGACCTTCTGATCTGCGCCACCACCACGCCGGACCTGCAGTTCCCGTCGACCGCCAATCTCATCTGCGACATGGTGGGCATGCGCAATATCGGCTCGTTCGACGTGCAGGCCGCCTGTTCGGGCTTTCTCTATTCGCTCACGGTCGGCGCGCAGTTCATCGCCACCGGCGCCGCGCGCAAGGTGGTGGTGGTCGGCGCCGACAAGATGTCATCGATCATCGACTACACCGACCGCGCCACCTGCGTGCTGTTCGGCGACGGCGCCGGCGCGGTGCTGCTCGAGCCCGATCCCAACGGCTACGGCATCATGGACGCGCTGATCCGCTCCGACGGTGCCGGCATGATCCATCTGCACCAGAAGGCCGGCGGCAGCCGCATGCCGGCGAGCGCAGAGACGGTGGCCAAGCGCCTGCACTACGTGCATCAGGAGGGCGCCGCCGTCTACAAATTCGCCATCGCCAAGATGGCGGAAGTCGCGCGCGAGATCATGGCGCGGAACAATTTGCGCGCCGACATGATCGACTGGCTGGTGCCGCACCAGGCCAACAAGCGCATCATCGAGTCGACCGCCGAGCGCATGGGTCTGCCGATGGACAAGGTGATGGTGACCATCCAGAAATACGGCAACACCACCAATGCGACGATTCCGCTCTGCCTGTGGGACTACGAGTCGCAATTGAAAGCGGGGCAGCGCATGGTGATGGCGGCCTTCGGCGGCGGTTTCACTTGGGCTGGCATTTATGTGCAGTGGGCCTATAATGGTTTTGAAGCGTCCAAGCTCAAAGGCAAAGGTGGGAATCGGACGAGCGATTGAATGCTTGTCTTTTTTGCCTCTGCTGACGGGACGGCCAATTGAAACGGTCGTGAGCTGGTCGACGAAGGTGACGCTTACCAACGCTAAAGCCTTGGAAATCGTGACTGTTTGAGTTTGTCTATTTCCGACGAGAATTTTTTCAGTGGTGGCAATTTCATCGGGAAACGTAACACAAGAGGGAATTGTAGAATGGGAGATGCGCCGAAGACCGAAGTTGAGGCTGGCGAGAATTCGGCTACAAAACCTTGGCGCACACCGATGGTGATTATCGAATCACCGGCCGTCGACGAAACCGCGGGCTCGTCGAGGACCGGGAGTGACGGTAACGGCTTGCCGACGTTTACGCGGGCATCCTGAGTTCCGGCGCCGCCGCGCCGTCGCATCGACGGACATTGCTGTGAGCGGTTTTGCCGGTCTTTTCCAAACCGACCGCCGCCCAATCCAGAAGGAAGACCTCGATCGGTTGGCACGAGCGCTGCCGCAATTTGACGGTGGCCGCGCATCGCAATGGATGAGTGGGTCGATCGGGCTGATCCATCGCCTCTACGCCATCACGCCGGAAGATCGGTTCGAGCGACAACCCTGGGCGAGCCGCGACGGGGCGCTTCACCTGGTCTTCGCCGGTCGGTTGGACAACCGCGACGAACTGGCCGCGCAACTCAAGCTGTCCCTGCCGGCGATGCGCGAGATGGCCGACGGCGCGCTTTGTCTGGCAGCGATTGAGCGATGGAGCGACGACGCGCCAAGCCACCTGTTCGGCGCATTTACCTTCGCCTGCTGGAATGAGCGCAACCGCCGTCTGCTGCTTTGTCGGGCGCCTATGGGAGACCGAGCGCTCTATTTTCATCGCGGTAGAGATTTTGTCGCGTTTGCCACCGGGATGACCACCCTGCATGCATTGTCGGACGTCCCCCGCGCACTCGACGAAACGATTGTCGGCGACCTGCTGGCCAACAACTTCTTTGAGACCCGCCGCACCGTTTATCGCGGCATTGAACGCCTCGACAGCGGCCAACTGGCGTTGTGCGATCGCTCCGGTATGACGGTGCGGCGCTATTGGCAGCCACGGCGGCGATCGCTTGGCCTCAAAACTCATGCCGACTATGTCGAAGCCGCGCGCGAGCAGCTCGACGGTGCTTGCGCGCGCGCGTTACGCAGTGCCGGACCGATTGCCACTGAAGCGAGCGGCGGTCTCGACTCCAGCGGCGTTGCCGCCACGGCGGCGCGGCTCTTGGCGCCAGACCGGCTTGCGGTTTTCACGCGCGTGCCTCCGGCGGGCTTTGATCGGCCGGAGACGCGGACCAAATATTTCAGCGAACGCCGGAAGGTGACGGCGCTCGCCGCCATGCATCCCAATATGGATGTGACCTTCGTCGACGACGCATCCCTGCATGCCTACGATCTGGAGGCCAGCCGTTTCTTTGCGGAATCCGGTTATCCTCCGATCAACGTGCACAATCTCGGTTGGTTCGCGCAATTGCACGAGCGCGTGAGGGCGGGCGGGTATCGCGTGCTGCTTGACGGGCAATCCGGGAATTTCTCGCTGGGTTGGCGAGGCATGACTTTGCTGCACGAGAGCGTGGCGCGAGGGCGCTGGATCGGCGCGATGCGGGAGATCCTGGCGTTGCGACGTGTCACCGGGGATCGGATTCAGCCGATAATCCGTCGCCATATCGCCGGCCGCCTTGAGCCGGCTTTGCTGCGCAGGATCAGGCGGCGTTGGCTCGGCGCCCCGGCCGGGCTCGAACACAATACGTTCGTGGCGGCCGAGTTTTCCCGCCGGCACGGCCTCGTGGAGCGCATCGAGGCGATCGGCGGCTGGAACGAAAGGTTCGCCAGAGCCGATCCCTTTGATATGCGGGCCTATTGGCTGATCAACGGCGCGGAAGTGTCGCGCGCCTACAGCGCACATGCGCTCGCCCGCTTCGGCTTCGAAATGCGCGACCCGCTCGCCGACGCGCGGCTGGTCGAATTCTGTCTGAATGTTCCCACGCGCCATTATCTGCGCGACGGGCGGCCGCGGGCCCTGCAGCGCGAAACGATCGCGGACCGCGTTCCGCGCGAGATTGCGGAAAATCATAAACTCGGCGAACAGACACCTGAATGGTTCGATCGGTTGAGCATGCGACGCGCCGGCATCGCCACCGATATCGAGCGGATCGCGCAATCGCCGCTGGCGTCCCACGCCATCGATATCGCCGGCTTGCGCGACGCGGTGAAGCGCTGGCCGATCGACGCGCAAGCGGCCAACGCGTTGGGTCCCAAGTTCCGCTACGGGGTTGCCCGCGCGGTTCAGATCGGTAATTTTATCCGCTGGTTCGAGGGTGGAAACCGATGACCGGCACGGTCTTTCCGGCAACGGCCGTCCAGCAACACGACCATGCCTGATTCGATGGCGCCGCCGCACGCGCTTCATTCGGACTTGTTGGCCGAGCGAGACGTCGCGGCGTTGCTCGATCATGCGATCGCCATCGAACGGGAATACACGCCATCGACCATCGAAATACCGAATGAGGGTATCGTAGGCCAACTCGACATCGCCAAACGGCGATGTCAGGACTCACGGAATCTTGGACCGTTCAGGGCTCTCTTCGAAGAGCGCGTGCGCTCGCTCCTGCCGAGGTTTGCCATCGAGCTGGGGCTGCCGCTCTTTGAGATATCCATGGTGGAATTGCAGATCGTCGCCTATGGCGACGGGTCGTTTCAGAAGTCGCACATCGATCGGGTTGTCGGCCCCGCGGCATCGGTGCCGACCAATCGGAGACTGACGGCGGTCTATTACTTCAATCGTTTGCCGAAGGCGTTTTCCGGAGGCGAATTGCGCATCTATCCGCTGATGCGGCGACCGGGACACAGGTTCATCGACGTCGAACCGGTCCGTAACCGGCTCGTTGTGTTTCCATCCTGGGCGCGCCACGAAGTGCGGCCGGTACGGGTGCCGTCGGGACGGTTTGAGGACTCGCGGTTTGCCGTCAATTGTTGGATTCACGATCGGCCGGCGCAAGCGTGATCGCGCGGCCGTTTCACTGCGCAATAAAAAACCGCGCGCATGGCCGCCATCCAGCGGCCTTGCGCGCGGCGTTACCCTCGTATTCGTCTATTTGCGCCGCGAAATCGGGATGTAGTCGCGCTGCGTCGCGCCGGTGTAGAGCTGGCGCGGGCGGCCGATCTTCTGCTTCGGATCCTCGATCATTTCCTTCCACTGCGCGATCCAGCCGACCGTGCGCGCCACGGCGAACAGCACGGTGAACATGGTGGTGGGGAAGCCCATCGCCTTCAGCGTGATGCCCGAATAGAAGTCGATGTTCGGGTAGAGCTTCTTCTCGATGAAATACTCGTCGTGCAGCGCCACCCGCTCGAGCTCCATGGCGACGTCGAGCAGCGGATCGTCCTTGATGCCGAGCTCGGTCAGGACCTCGTGGCAGGTCTTCTGCATGATCTTGGCGCGCGGATCGTAGTTCTTGTAGACGCGGTGGCCGAAGCCCATCAGGCGGAAGGGATCGTCCTTGTCCTTGGCGCGCTTGACGTATTCCGGGATGCGCTCGACCGAGCCGATCTCGCGCAGCATGTTGAGCGCGGCCTCGTTGGCGCCGCCATGCGCCGGGCCCCACAGGCAGGCGCAGCCGGCCGAGATGCAGGCGAAGGGATTGGCGCCGGAGGAGCCGGCGAGCCGCACCGTCGAGGTCGAGGCGTTCTGCTCGTGATCGGCATGCAGGATGAAGATGCGGTCCATGGCGCGCGCCAGCACCGGGTTCGGATGATACTCCTCGGCCGGCACGGCAAAGCACATGCGCAGGAAGTTGGACGCGTAGTCGAGATCGTTCTTCGGATAAACGAAGGGCTGGCCGACGGAATATTTATAGGCCATGGCGGCGAGCGTCGGCACCTTGGCGATCATGCGCAGCGACGCGATCATGCGCTGCACCGGATCGGAGATGTCGGTTGAGTCGTGATAGAAGGCCGAGAGCGCCCCGACCGAGCCGACCATCACCGCCATCGGATGCGCGTCGCGGCGGAAGCCCTGGAAGAAGCGGCTCATCTGCTCATGCACCATGGTGTGGCGCGTGACGCGATAGTCGAAATCCGCCTTCTGCGTGGAGGTCGGCAGCTCGCCGTAGAGCAGGAGGTAGCAGGTCTCCAGGAAGTCGCCGTGCTCGGCGAGCTGGTCGATGGGATAGCCGCGGTAGAGCAGCACGCCTTCGTCGCCGTCGATATAGGTGATCTTCGACTCGCAGCTCGCCGTCGAGGTGAAGCCCGGATCGTAGGTAAACATGCCGCTCGAGCCGTAGAGCTTGGCGATGTCGAGCACGTCGGGACCGATCGTGCCGCTATAGACAGGGAAGTCCAAAGCCTTGTTGCCGACGGTAATGGAACCGGTCTTGTTGGCGGGCGTCTTGGCGTCCATGGGCGAGCCCTCGTTTTGGCAGCGAGCGGTGCAATAAAAGTCGAGTTTCAGTCAGCCGGGAGGCGCCGGTTGGGGCGGCATAGGCTCCGGCCAATTGTGCCTAACGCATCCAAGTGTGCGCTGCAAGACAGGGCATTCCCGGAGTTTGCCTGCATTCTGGGCATGGCAGGACAGCCATTCCGGCATGGAAATTCCTAGCCTGCCGGCGCACCGTCGGCCTGATCGGAGAGCCGCGCCAGGCTCTCGTCACGCCCTAGAACCGCCATCACATCGAAAATCGGCGGCGACGTGGTGCGGCCGGTCAGCGCCGCGCGCAAGGGCTGCGCCACCGTGCCGAGTTTCGCGCCGGAGCGCTCGACAAAGCCGCGTACCACCGATTCCACCGCGCCGGCGCTCCAGTCGTTCACCGCCTGCAGTTCCGGTAGCAACGCACCAATCGATGCCTTGGCCTGCGGCGTGAGCACCGCGCGCGCCTGGTCGTTGATCTCGATGGGCCGGTCGACCCAGATAAAGCGCGAGGCCTCGAACAGATCGACCAGCGTCTTGGCCCGTTCCTTCAGGCCCGGCATGGCGGCGGTCAGCTTGGCGTGTAGCGCCGGCGTCATGCGGGTCGCCAGCGCCTCGCCGCCGGCGATATGCGGCAGCAGCCCCTCGAGCGCGGCGATCAGATCGCTGTCGGTGCTCTGGCGGATGTAATGGCCGTTGAGGTTTTCCAGCTTGGCGAAGTCGAAGCGCGCCGGCGATCGGCCGATCGCCGGCAGATCGAAGGCGGCGATCATCTCCTCGGTCGTAAAGATTTCCTGGTCGCCATGCGCCCAGCCGAGCCGCACCAGATAGTTGCGCATGGCCGCCGGCAGGTAGCCCATCGCCCGATAGGCATCGACGCCGAGCGCGCCGTGGCGCTTGGACAGTTTCGAGCCGTCCGGCCCGTGGATCAGCGGAATATGGGCGAACACCGGCGCGTCCCAGCCGAGCGCATCGTAGATGTGCTTCTGCCGCGCCGCATTGGTGAGGTGGTCGTCGCCGCGGATGATGTGGGTGACGCCCATGTCGTGATCGTCGACCACCACCGCCAGCATGTAGGTCGGCGTGCCGTCGGAACGCAGCAGCACCAGGTCGTCGAGGTCGGCATTCTGCCAGACAACGCGCCCCTGCACCTGGTCCTCGATCACCGTCTCGCCGCTCGCCGGCGCCTTCAGCCGGATCACCGGCTTGACCCCGGGCGGCGCGTCGGCCGGGTCGCGGTCGCGCCAGCGGCCGTCATAAAGCTTGGCGCGACCCTCCTTGCGCGCGGCCTCGCGCATGGCCGTGAGTTCCTCCGGGCTCGCGTAGCAGGGATAGGCGCGCCCTGCGGCGAGCAACTGCTCCACCACCGCGCGGTGGCGGTCGGCGCGGGAGAACTGGAACACCGGCTCGCCGTCCCAGGTGAGCCCCAGCCAGGTGAGCCCGTCGATGATGGCGTTGATGGCGGCGACGGTGGAGCGCTCGCGGTCGGTGTCCTCGATGCGCAGTAGCATCTTGCCGCCGGTGTGGCGGGCATAGAGCCAATTGAACAGCGCCGTGCGCGCCCCCCCAATATGGAGGAAGCCGGTCGGCGACGGCGCAAAGCGGGTAACGACGGGCCCGGTCATCGCCCGGCCTGTACCACAGTTGGCGGGGAAATTGTCAGCGTGATTGACATTGAGGGGAGCGTTCCGTCATGCCATAGGCCGCCGGCGACTGGCGGAATCATCGAAGCTGCATCCGGGACACGAGGAAGCATGGCGAAGGTCGATATGGCAAGCGGTGAAACGGCGGCGGGGGAGCCCGGCCGCGATTTCATCCGCGACATCGTCAAGGCCGACCTCGACGCGGGCCGGGTGAAGGAGGTGGTCACCCGCTTTCCGCCCGAGCCCAACGGCTATCTCCACATCGGCCACGCCAAGTCGATCTGCCTCAACTTCGGCGTGGCGCAAGAGTTCGGCGGGCGCTGCCACTTGCGCTTCGACGACACCAATCCGGTCAAGGAGGAGCAGGAATATATCGACGCCATAGAGCGCGACGTGCGCTGGCTCGGCTTCGACTGGGGCACGCATCTTTATCATGCCTCGGATTATTTCGAGCAGCTCTACCAGTGGGCCGAGCACCTGATCGGCGCCGGCCTCGCCTATGTCGACGACCAGAGCCAGGACGAGATCCGCGCCAACCGCGGCACGCTCACCGAGCCCGGCAAGAACAGCCCATTCCGCGACCGCTCCGTGGCGGAGAATCTCGACCTGTTCCGCCGCATGCGCGCCGGCGAGTTCCCCAACGGTGCCCGCGTGCTGCGCGCCAAGATCGACATGGCCGCCGGCAACATCAACCTGCGCGACCCGGTGCTCTATCGCATCCTGCATGCGGCGCATCCGCGCACCGGCACGGCCTGGAAAATCTATCCGAGCTACGACTTCGCGCACGGTCAGTCCGACGCCATCGAGGGCGTCACCCACTCGATCTGCACCCTGGAATTCGAGGACCATCGTCCGCTCTATGACTGGTGCATCGAGCACCTGCCGGTGCCCTCGCGCCCGCGCCAGTACGAGTTCGCCCGCCTCAACCTCACCTATACGGTGCTGTCGAAGCGCGTGCTCACCCAGCTTGTGCGCGACGGCCATGTCAGCGGCTGGGACGACCCGCGTATGCCGACACTTGCCGGGCTGCGCCGGCGCGGCGTGCCGGCGGCGGCGCTGCGCGATTTCGTCAAGCGCATCGGCGTCGCCAAGGCCAACAGCCTGGTCGACGTCGGCATGTTCGAATTTTCCGTGCGCGAAGTGCTCAACCGCACCGCGCTGCGCCGCATGGCGGTGCTGCGGCCGCTCAAAATCGTGATCGAGAACTATCCGGAAGGGCAGGTGGAGGAACTGGAGGCCGCCAACCATCCCGACGATGAAGCGGCGGGCACGCGCAAGATCACGTTCGCGCGCGAGCTCTATATCGAGCGCGATGACTTCATGGAGGAGCCGCCGAAGAAATTCTTCCGGCTCGCCCCCGGCCGCGAGGTGCGGCTGCGCTATGCTTATTTCGTCACCTGCCGCGAGGTGATCAAGAACGCGGCCGGCGAAGTCACCGAGTTGCGCTGCACCTATGATCCGGCGACCAAGGGAGGTAATGCCCCGGACGGCCGCAAGGTGAAGGCCACGATCCATTGGGTGGCGGCCGCGCAGGCCATTCCCGCCGAGGTGCGGATCTACAATCCTCTGTTCGTCACGCCCGAACCGAACGTCGCCGAGTTCGCCAGCGATCTCAATCCGGACTCGCTCGAGGTGCTGAGCGAGGCGCAGCTCGAGCCGGCGCTGGCCGAGGCCGCGCTGGAGGAGCCGGTGCAGTTCGAGCGCCAGGGCTATTTCTGCCGCGACCGCGACGCGACGCCGGGCAAGTTGGTGTTCAACCGTACCATTGGCCTGCGCGACACCTTCGCCAAGGATGTGGCGAAGGAGAAGCGGGCGGGTTGACGCCCGGCACGCCACTCGTTCTGCGTCATGCCCGGCCTTGTGCCGGGCATCCACGTCTTTCCCGCTGACTGTCCGAGAATGAAGTCGTGGATGGCCGGGACAAGTTTACGGCCGAGCCGGCCGAAGGCCGGACCCGGTTGCCCGGCCATGACGGTCTTGGTCCTCACCGCGCCCGGGACAATGTTCACAACCGTTCTCCTAGTCACAACCCGTCGGCAACCTAGGATAGAGCCTCGATGCCCCACATGAGCGTGAGGGTGATGTGGCTCCCGACTACAAACATGGCGGAGAGCAAGGCGCCCGCGCCAAAGCCTGGGCGGCCGGGCTCGACGCCGCCCGCCGGCGCGCCGGCCTGGCCTTGCCGGAGCCTCTGGCGGGGCCGGCCGGGCAATTACGCCGGCTGATCGCACAATGGGCGCTAGCCGAGCTCGCGCCTGGGCGGCTCGCGCCCTGGCTGCCGGTCGGTTTCGGCCTCGGCATCGTGCTCTATTTCACCGCCGACCGTGAGCCGGCCGCCTGGGCGGCGGGCGGGCTGGCGCTCGCCGGCATCGCCGCAGCCTTTGCCGCGCGACGCAGTGTCATTGGTTTTCCGCTCGCACTCGGCTTGGCCGTCGTCACGCTCGGGTTCGCCGTCGCCACCTTGCAGTCCGCGCGGCTGGCGCATCCGGTGCTGCGCTATCCGACCTGGAACGCACGGGTCGAAGGCTATGTCGAGGCGCGCGAAGAACGCGCTCGCTCCGACCGCATCACCGTGCGGGTGACCCATATCCAGCTTTCCCGGCGCCAGCCGGCGCCGCGGCGCGTGCGCGTCGCAGTGCGCAAGGGGACGGCGCCGGAGGTCGGCGGTTACGTCGCTTTCAAGGCGCACCTGTCGCCGCCGTTGCAGCCGTTGCGCCCCGGCGGCTACGACTTCGCGCGCGACATGTATTTCCAGGGCATCGGCGGCTCCGGCTTCGTGCTGGGCAGGATCGGCCGGCAGGCGGCGCCGCATCGGCCGGGGATTTGGCTTGCCGCCGCCGGTTTCATCGATCGCCTGCGCGAGAGCATCAATGGCCGCATCCATGCGCTCTTGCCGGGCGACCGCGGCTCCATCGCCTCGGCGCTGATCACCGGCAAGCGCAACGCCATCTCAGCGCCGGTGAGCGAGGCCTTCTACGTCTCGAGCTTGGCCCATGTGCTGGCGATCTCCGGCTACCACATGGCCGTCATCGCCGGCATCGTCTTCTTCGTCCTGCGCGCCGTCTTCGCCCTCATCCCGGTCTTCGCCATCCGCCGCCCGATCAAGAAATGGGCCGCCGCGGGCGCGGTTGCAGCCGCGATCTTCTATCTGGTGCTGTCGGGGGCGAGCGTGTCGACCCAGCGTGCCTTCATCATGATCGCCATCGTCCTCATCGGCGTCATGCTCGACCGGCCCGCGCTCACCTTCCGCACCATCGCCATCGCCGCCTTCGCCGTGCTGTTCATCGCGCCGCAAGCGATCGTGCATCCAAGTTTCCAGATGTCGTTTGCCGCGGCGCTCGCGTTAATCGCGGCCTATCAATATGGGCTGCCATGGCACGGCGATGCCGACAGCGGCGTTGCCGCGCGCGCGGCGCTCTGGGGCGGTCGCGAGCTTGCCGGCGTCGCACTCGCGTCGATCATCGCCGGGCTTGCCACCCTGCCTTTCGCCGCATTCCATTTCCATCGCCTGGCGCCCTATGGCGTGCTCGCCAACCTCGCCGCTATGCCGGTGATCTCCGCCTGGGTCATGCCGATGGGCATTCTCGGTGTGCTCGCCATGCCTTTCGGCTTCGACGCCGTGTTCTGGCGGCTGATGGGCGAGGGAATCGACTGGATGATCGCGGTGGCACTGTGGGTTGCGCATTTGCCCGGCGCCGTCGGGCATATCCATGCCTTCGGCACCGGGCCGCTGCTGCTGGCGAGCGCCGGGCTGCTGCTGTTGTGCCTGTTGCGCTCGCCGCTGCGCCTGAGCGGCGCGCTGCTGGCGGTCAGCGCCTGCGTCTGGGTGCTGGCGACGCCGCGGCCGGACGTGCTGATTGCCGCCGACGGCGAGGCCGCCGCCGTGCGCGGCGCTGACGGCCGGCTGGCGATCCTGTTTCAGCATCGCGACAGCTTCGCGCTCAAGGAATGGCTGATGGCCGATGGCGATCCCCGCGATGTGAAGGATGCCAGTCTCAAGCGCGGCGTTGCCTGCGACGCCATCGGCTGCATCGGCCATCTTGCCAATGGACGCTTGGCGTCCTTCGTGACCGCGATCGAGGCCTTCGATGAGGATTGCCGCCGTGCCGCCGTGGTCGTGAGCCCGCGCGTGGCGCAGCGTCCCTGCGCGGCCAGGCTGATCGACCGCCCGGTCTGGCGCACCCGGGGATCAATCGCACTGCGCTGGGACGGCGATCGCTTTGTCGAGACCGACGCGCGGCCGGCCGGCTATGACCGGCCCTGGGCGCGTGCGCCGGAGGCGCAACGGAAGCCGGCGCGCTCAACGACACCGGACGCGACGCCGCGATTGCAGGATATGGAAGAGGACGATTGATCCCGTGCGCGGCTTATTTTTCCGTTCGTCCCCGCGAAAGCGGGGACCCAGGGCAATCAACTGCAGCCTCAGTGTAAACGGTGCTGGATTCCCGCGTTCGCGGGAATGAACGGAGAATGGAAGGCGCGACTAGTACCGCCGGAACAGCCCCACCAGCTTGCCCTGGATGCGCACGCGATTGGGCGGCAGGATGCGCACCTCATAGGCCGTATTGGCGGGCTCCAGCGCGATCGAGGCACCGCGCCGGCGGAAACGCTTCAAGGTCGCTTCCTCGTCGTCGATCAGCGCCACCACGATGTCGCCGGTGTCGGCGGCCTCCGAGCGGCGGATCAGCGCGATGTCGCCGTCGAGAATGCCGGCCTCAATCATCGAATCTCCGCGCACTTCCAGCGCGAAATGCTCGCCACTCGACAACAGGTCGGGCGGCATGTTGATGACATGGCTGCGGGTCTGGATCGCCTCGATCGGCGTGCCGGCGGCGATGCGGCCCATTACCGGCACCGCGATCGGGCGGCCGTTGTCGCTGCCGTCCTCGCTAATGGTGCGCACGCGGCCAAGATCCCCCTCGATGACGCTTGGGGTGAAGCCGCTGCGCCCGCGCCCCGGCATGCCGTGGCCGACCAAGTCGGGCAACTTGATCACCTCGATGGCGCGCGCCCGGTTGGCCAGCCGCCGGATGAAGCCGCGCTCCTCCAGCGCCGTGATCAGCCGGTGGATGCCCGATTTGGAGCGCAGGTCGAGCGCGTCCTTCATCTCGTCGAAGGACGGCGGCACGCCGGTTTCGGTCAGGCGTTCGTGGATGAAGCGCAAGAGCTCGAACTGCTTGCGGGTCAGCATCGGTTTTCCCCCTCGCGGCCTCGGCCCCCATCGCACCCGGGTACCCGTTGGGCGGCCGACCAGAAACAAATCATGAACGGACACTATCTGTTCGATATGTGTTCCGCAAGGGTTTAATTTGGCGTGAACAAGTCGAAAGGTCGCTAAAGGCCGAGCTTAAGGATGACACAGGGTGAACCGGACGCCGCAGCGGGGGCGTTCGGCTCCCGAATCAACAGGCAATCGGCCACCGAGAGCGGCGCCATCAGCGAGCTATCCTGGTTGGGCAGCGGGGTGACCACGGGCCCCTCGGTACTCGGGGCCAAAACCGCCCGCATATAGTCCTCGCGCTCGTCATTGGCCTTGAGCTCGCAGCCGAGCCGGGCGGGTTCCGGTTTCAACGCGGCGTCCTCGCGGCCGGCGAGGCGGCGGATCAGCGGGATGAGGAAGAGGAAGGCGCAGACATAGGCCGAGACCGGGTTGCCGGGCACGCCCAGCACCTGCAGCGCACCCAGCCGGCCATGCATCATCGGCCGGCCCGGCCGCAGCGCCACCCGCCAGAAATCGAGATCGAGCCCCTCCGCGGCGAGTGCCTTTTGCACCAGGTCGTGCTCGCCCACCGAGGCGCCGCCGCAGGTGACCAGGATATCGGCGCCCCAGGAGCGGGCGCCCCAGACGGCGCGGGCGATCTCCTTGGTGCGGTCTGGGGCGATGCCGAGATCGAGCACCTCGGCGCCCTCGGTTTCCGCCATGGCGAGCAACGCAAAGCCGTTGGAATAGACGATCTCACCCGGCCCGGGCTTGCTGCCGGGCGCCACCAGCTCGTCGCCGGTGCCGAGCACCGCCACTTTCGGCCGCCGGTGCACCGGCAAAGCGGGATGGTTCATGGCGGCGGCCAGCATCACGTCACGGCCGGTGAGCCGCTTGCCGCGGCCGAGCAGGACCGCGCCTTCGGAGAAATCGATGCCGCGCTTGCGCACATTGCGGCCGAGTGTGACCGGCCTGTCGATGACGACCGATTGGCCCTGGCGGCGGGTCACCTCCTGAATCACCACGCTGTCGGCCCCGGCCGGCATAAGCCCGCCGGTGAAGATGCGGGCCGCTTCGCCGGCGCCGACCGTGCCGTCGAAGGGGTGGCCGGCGGCGACCTCGCCGATGAGCTTCAGCGTCGCCGGTGTTTGCGCCACATCGGCGGCGCGCACCGCATAGCCGTCCATCGCCGACACGTCGCCCGGCGGCTGCGTGCGCAAAGCCTTGACGTCAGCGGTCAGGATGCGCCCCAGCGCCTGTCTGAGCGGCGCCATTTCCGTCGCCAGCGGCGACGCATCGGCGAGCACACGGGTCCGCGCTTCGGCGACCGGGATCAGGGACACTTTCATTCCTCCGCGCGGTACGTTCCGGACTTGCCGCCGCTCTTTTCCAGCACGCGGATGCCCTCGATGCGCATGCCGCGCTCGACCGCCTTGACCATGTCGTAGATGGTCAGGCACGCGATCGCCACCGCGGTCAGCGCCTCCATCTCGACCCCGGTCTGCCCCGTCACCTTCACCGTCGCCTGCACGCGGAAACCGGGTAGCGAATGTTCGGCGTCGATCTCGATCTCAACTTTGCTGATCGGTAGCGGATGGCAGAGCGGGATCAGCCCGTGCGTGCGTTTGGCGCCCATGATGCCGGCAAGGCGGGCGGCGCCGAGCACGTCGCCCTTGGCGGCATTGCCGGCGACCACCAGTTCGAGCGTCTCCCGCCGCATGATCACCAGGCCTTCGGCGACGGCGATGCGCTCGGTCAAGGGCTTGCCGCCAACATCGACCATGCGCGCCTGGCCGCGCGCATCGATATGGCTGAGGCCGCGCGACGGCGGGGTAGGGCGCTTGCCTTTCGATGGCGATTTGCCGGCGCGCGCCACGGCTTTACTCCGCGGCGGCGGGGCTGCGCGCGAGCAGCGTTCGAGTTGCCGCTTCGACGTCCGCCTGCCGCATCAGGCTTTCGCCGATGAGGAAGGTGGCAATGCCGACGCGGTTGAGGCGGGCGAGATCGGCCGCCGTGTTGAGCCCGCTTTCCGCCACTACGATGCGCTCGCGCGGGACGAGGGGGGCAAGCCGCTCGCTCACTTCCAGCGTCGTCTTGAAGCTGTGCAGGTCGCGGTTGTTGATGCCGATGAGGCGCGATTTGAGCCTGAGGGCACGCGTCAGCTCATCTTCTTGGTGAACTTCAATAAGGACATCCATCTGCATTGAAAAAGCGGCATTTTCTATCTCCAGTGCCGCTGCATCGTCGACCGCTGCCATGATGACCAGGATGCAGTCGGCGCCCATCGCCCGCAATTCGACGACCTGGTAGGGCTCGAAGATGAAATCCTTGCGCAGCGCCGGCAGCGCCGTCGCCGCCCGCGCCGCGGCGAGGTATTCCGGTTTGCCCTGGAACGACGGCGCGTCGGTCAAGACCGACAGGCAGCTGGCGCCGCCCACCTCATAGGCCTTGGCCAGCGCCGGCGGATCGAAATCGGCGCGGATCAGCCCCTTGGAAGGGCTTGCCTTCTTGATCTCGGCGATCAGCGCGGTCTCGTGCGCGGCGAGCCGGCGCTCGATCGCCTTCAGGAACCCGCGCGGGGGCGGGGCCGCCTTGGCCTCGGCCTCGAGCGCGCCGAGCGGTTTGGCGCGTTTTGCCGCCGCGATCTCCTCGCGCTTATAGGCCTCGATCTTTGCCAGGATGTCCGACATCTTGCTCCTCGCGCATGATCTTATCCGAAAACCGGTACCTGGGTTTTCGGGATAAGGCGCTACGCCTCCGTGGCGTTCGATACCGCGATCAGCCGGTCGAGCCGGCCCTCCGCCTCGCCGCTGTCGACGGCCTGCGCGGCGAGCGCGGCGCCTTGCTTGAGATCTTTCGCTTTGCCGGCAACGATCAGCGCCGCGGCGGCATTGAGCAGCGCCACATCGCGGAAGGCGCCCGGCTTGCCTTTGAGCACATCGAGCAGCGCCTTGGCATTCTGCTCTGCATCGCCGCCGCGCAGTGCCTCCGGCTTGGCGCGCGGCAGACCGGCATCCTCCGGCGTGATCTCGAAGCAGCGCACGGCGCCATCCTCGAGCGCGGCGACGCTGGTCGGGCCGGAGGTAGTGATCTCGTCGAGCCCGTCGGAGCCGTGCACCACCCAAATCGACTCGGAGCCGAGATTCTTGAGCACCTGCGCCATCGGCTCGACCCAGTGACGCGAGAAGGTGCCGACCATCTGCCGCTTCACCCCGGCCGGGTTCGACAAGGGCCCGAGCAGATTGAAGATGGTGCGCGTGCCGAGCTCGACCCGCGTCGGGCCGACATTCTTCATCGCAGGATGATGCGCCGGCGCGAACATGAAACCGATGCCCGCCTCTTTGATGCAGGCGCCGACCTGCTCGGCGGTCAGGTCGATCTTGACGCCGAGCGCGCCGAGCACGTCGGCGGCACCCGACTTCGACGACAGCGCGCGGTTGCCGTGCTTGGCGACCGGCACGCCGGCGCCGGCAACGATGAAGGCGGCGCAGGTGGAGATGTTGTAGGAGCCCGAGGCATCGCCGCCGGTGCCGACCACGTCGACCGCATTCGGCGGCGCCTTCACGCCCAGCATCTTGGCGCGCATGGTGGTGACCGCGCCGGTGATCTCGTCGACCGTCTCCCCGCGCACGCGCAGCGCCATCAGGAGGCCGCCCATCTGCGAGGGCGTCGCCTCGCCCGACATCATCTGGCCGAAGGCGGCGGCCGCCTCCGCGCGGGTCAGGCTCGCGCCGCTTGCGACCTTGGCAATGAGCGCCTTGAAATCGTCCGCCACGGGTCCCCCTTATTCCGCCGCGCTGAGCGCCGCCACACGCCGGCCGGTCTCAGCATTCCAGACCGCCGCCAGGTCGAGAAAATTGCGCAACATGAGATGGCCGTGCTCGGAAGCGATGCTTTCCGGATGGAATTGCACGCCATGCACCGGCAGCGTCTCGTGCGCGAGGCCCATGACGATGCCGCCGTCTGTCTCGGCATTGATGACGAGCTCGCGCGGCACGCTGTCGCGCGCGACGATGAGCGAGTGATAGCGCGTCGCCTGGAAGGCGCCGTTGATGCCGCGGAACACGCCGCTGCCGCTGTGGCGGATCTCGGAGAGCTTGCCGTGCACCATTTGCGGTGCGCGCACCACCGTGCCGCCGAAGGCCTGGCCGATGGCCTGATGGCCAAGGCAGACGCCGAGGAGCGGGATGGTGGGCGCTGCCGCCTTGATCAGGTCGAGGCAGATGCCGGCCTCGTTCGGCGTGCAGGGGCCGGGTGACAGTACAATCGCTTCGGGCTTGGCCGCGATGACGTCGGCAACGGCAATCTTGTCGTTGCGATGCACGATGACCTCAGCCCCCAAGGTCCCCAGATAGTGGACCAAGTTGAAGGTGAAGCTGTCGTAGTTGTCGATCAGGACGATCATCGGCTGTCTTTAATATGGCAGTTCAAGGTCTTAGACGGGGGTCGGGGCGGGGGTCAAGGCGATCCTCCGCCTGGCCTGAGGCGAGGTTTGCACCCGCCAGTGTACGATTGTCCGCCGGACACCGAAACCCGGCGCTTCCATCGCTCGCATTCGCATTTTTTGAAAGCGTTATGCCAGGCAAAGCTGCCCGATGAACCCAGACGCGGGTCGCGGGATCAGGCCGCTTGCGACGCCTGGCGCAACCCGCCGAGCGCGAGGCGCGAGATGAGGTCGGTCAATTCATCCACGAACGGACTGTCCGGGGTGATCTTGAAAGGCTCCTGGGCAAAGAGCTCGCGGTTGCGCACGAAGGTGCTGCATTGCCCCATCAGCCAAATGGCGCCGCACAATGCGACCCGTCGGTCGGTGCCGGCCGGCAGGAATCTCTGCACGATATCGACGGCGGCGGTCAGATAAGCGACCGTGTTTTTCGCCATGAACTTGACGAAGACTTTGCTGGGATGCGCGCCCTCCCAGGCGAAAATGCGGATGTAGAGGCTCAGTTCGTCGCGAAACAGGAGTGGACGTAGCTGCTGCTGGACGAAGCTGCGCAGCGCTTCCTCGCGCGACAGCGTCTTGAGCTTGTCGGGATCGAAGCCGGATTGTTCGGTCAGCTTCTCGAACGCCATGGTGAGGAGTTCGTTATAGAGCCCGTCCTTTCCCTTGAAATGATAGTTGATGGCCGCCTGGTTGACGCCGGCCTTGCCCACGATGTCGCGGACGCTCGTGGCTGAATAGCCTTTTTCGGCGAACAAGCGCACGGCCGCCTTCATGATGGACTGTCGCGTGTGTTCAGCCGGACGAGTCATTCTCTAGCCTTTTCAAACATTTGTTTGAATTTTGAACCTAATGTACCGGGCGCCGAATTGCAACAGTCCCGGCGGTTTGACGGGGCGGCCGACGCCATCGTTCTGCCTCAAACGGTTGTTTGAATTCCATATCGGCGTATGAAATACTCGTTTGAGTCGCCGCGCAACTGAATTCGCGAGGTCCCGTCCATGCTGGAGCGAACGTCGACATTCGTCCTGGTCGTGCTGCCTTACGTGATTGTGGCGACCTGCGCCGTGGCGCTGATCCCCATGTTCCTCCGTTTCTAGGGCATGGCCGCCCGCGCGCCGCAGTCGGCGGGCGCGAGCAGAACCTGTCCCTCTCCCGCGTCGCGTCAGTGTGGAAAATTCGCCATGCCAATCTTGATCGGAAAACCGCAGACTTCCCGCCTCGCCAAGTGGCGCTGGCTGCTCGGAAAACTGATCCCGGTGCCCGTCGCCTACCGGCCCGAGCGGCATTACATGCGTGGCCCGGGCCCGAAATACCGCGAAAGGCATGCGGCTTCCGCAGGGTCGCACCGGAGCCAATGAGTATGGCGGTTGGTAACGAGCGCTTTTAAGGGCCATTTCCCTTCAGCGCGTCCTCTGAGCCGGCCGCCGCCGGCGCCCGCCGTTCAGCTCTTGTGGATCGGATCGACCCAGGCGACGTTCTCCGGCTTTTCCGCCGGCTCGATGTCGAGATTGACCACCACCGCCTCATTGTCCGAGCGAATGACCACGCATTCGAGCGGCTCTTGCGTGCTCGCATTGATTTCCTGGTGCGGCACGAAGGGCGGGACGAAGATGAAATCGCCCGGTCCGGCCTCGGCGACGAATTCGAGGTGTTCGCCCCAGCGCATGCGGGCCTTGCCGCGCAGCACATAGATGACGCTCTCCAACGCGCCGTGATGGTGGGCGCCGGTCTTGGCATTGGGCTGGATCGCGACCGTCCCGGCCCAGATCTTCTGGGCGCCGACACGGGCATAATTGATCGCCGCTTTGCGATCCATGCCCGGCGTCTGCGCCGTGTTGCCGTCGAGCGAATGACCCGGAATGACGCGCACGCCGTCGTGTTTCCATTTGGGCTCGTGGTCTTGGCTCATCGGTCCTTCCTTCACTGATTCCGCTTAGCGGCAGCGTTATTCAACGCGAGCAAGGTTCGGTCTTTCCCGCTGAGGCTCATGCCGCAACCCTAGCATAGCGTGAGCGGGATGCGGCTGCCGCCGCGTTGCGGCGCTGGTGACGCGCCGCGCCTCAGGCCGCCGCGTCGACCGAAGGGGACGCGCGTTCGGCCTGTCCTGTCGCGGCCCTGTCGCGGCGGAAGATGCCCTGGGGATCGTAGCGCTTCTGCAACGCCTTGAGCTTGCTCCATGCCGCCGGCGCAAAAGCAGCCCGCAGGCGCTCCGGCCGCTCCAGATCGGCCTCGCCGACATAGTGGCCGATCGTCGACGGCAGAACCGCATCGGAAGCCGTTCGCAGCCAGCCGATATTGGCGGCGTCAGCTTGCGGATCGTCCCAGATCGAGTAGACGCTGGCGAACACCGGGCCGATCATCGAGAACGCCGCGTCGGAGGGCGCCGGCATGTTCGGCGGCGTCACCACGCCAAGCGCGAAGGTCTTCGGCGACGGCGCCCTGGCGACCGCTTCGGCGAGTCCGCGCAGCAGGTCGTCGGATTGGTCGGCCGCCCAAAAAGCGTCGGCCGCATAGCGGTGCCCTTTGGGGAAGAAGCCCATGATGATGTCATAGAGCACGCCGAACGGCGTCGGCATCCGCTGCGCGTCGAGGGCGCCGGCCGGCGCCAGCGCGGCGATGCGCGCCAGCGTCGCCTCGGCCTCGCCCACATCCTTGGCGAACACGTTGACGATGCCCGTCGCAACCTTCTGCGCCTGGCCGGCGAGTGGCGGCGGCGCGCTGCTCATGGCCACGGTGAATTCCACGTTCACCGGCGCCACCGCCATGGCCGCCTTCATCCAGCGCACCACGGCGTCGATCTCGGCCAACGGATAGGTATGAACGCTGGTGAGGATCGCCTTCGGCAGCGCCTGCAGGCGCAGCCGATAGCCGACGACGACGCCGAAGAACTCCGGCCCGCCGCCGCGCGCGGCCCAGAAGATGTCGGGGTTTTCGCTTTCGCTCGCCCGCCGCAAGGCACCGTCGGCGGTGACGACGTCGACGTGCTCTACGCCGAAACAGGCGATGCCCCATTCACCGGCGTTCCAGCCGAAGCCGCCGCCGAGCAGATAGCCGCTGACCGGCACCGGCGTGCAGTGCCCGGCCGGAAAGGCGAGGCCATGCGGCTCGAGCGCGCCGATGAGCTGGCCGTTGGTCACGCCGGGACCGACCTCGGCGGTGCGCGCCCGCGGATCGATGCAGAGCGAGTCGAGCGCGCCGACATCGAGGATGATGCCTTCCTGCCGCGCGATGCCGGACCAGTTGTGTCCGCCGCCGCGCGGCGAGATGCGCAGGCCTTGCGCCGCGGCAAAGCGCACGGCGGCCTGCACGTCGGCGACGCAGGCCGCCTTGACGATGAGGCTCGGTTGTCGCGCCGGCTTGCGGGCGTTCCAGGTCAGCGCGTCGCAGGCGCTGTCGAAGGAGGCGGCATCGGAGGAGATCACGGTCCCGCGCACCGTGTCGCGAAGTTCGTCGATGGTCATGGGTCTGCACCGCTGCATCGGAGCCTCACCCGCGGGTGAAAGCTCGTCGGTTGATGATGGCGCGAGCAGATACAGCGGCGGCCAAGGCGGCGCTTGCTTATTAATCCTGCAAGAAATGCTAAGTGTTTGCTAAATGCGTTTCGGTCGGCTCACCGGTGATCTCCTCCAGGACCAGCCGCACGCCGACCAGAAGGCGAAAGCGACCGCGGCCGCATTTCTCGATGCGGATGCAGGCGCCGCGCTCGTCGAGCCGCTTGCGCAGCAGCACGAGGCGGGCATCGAGATTCTCGGCGAATTCGGGCAGGCGCAGCGAGCGGTCGAGGCGCAATTCGCGGGTAGTGAAATCGACGCGGCCGGTCTTGGCGTATTCGCGCACCAGCCGCCAGAGGATGGCGCCCGCCACGCCCTTGATCAGGTAATCGTGGTCGAGGAAGACGCTGTCGTCGCAGACATAGCGGCGCACCGTCACGGCCGCATCGGGCGAAGCGTCGTGCCGATCCGGCGCCTGCGGCTGCACCGCGGCGTCCTCCGGCGGCAGCAGCATGATGAGGGTGCCGAGGTGCGCGGCCAGGAGTGCGAGGGCGTCCTCGTCGTCGTAGCCGAACCGCATCGTCCGCTCACTCTCGGCGAACAGGACCCCCAGCGTCCGCTTGCCGCCGACAATCGGCACGGCGATCTGGCTCGACGGCGCGGCAAGGCCGGGGAACGGGATTTCCGTCGTCTGTCCCTCGTTAACGCCGAATTGACGCGCGTTGTCGCGCACCGCCGTGCCGTAGCGGTATTCGGACGTCATGTGACCTATGCGGATCGGCGTGCGTTCGCGCGCCGCCACGCCGATGACGCCTTCGCCGAGCGCGACCTCGGAGCCGACGCCGGAGCGGGTGTAGCCGCGCGAGGCCAGCGTATAGAGCCGTTGCGTGTCGGGATCGAGCATCAGCGCCATGCTGTGCTGGATACCAAGCCGGCGGTCGAGACAATCGAGCGCGAGATCGAGCAGTTCGCCGAGCTCGCCGGCGCCCGACAACTCGGCGCAGCACCGGCGCACTTCGGACAAAAGATCGTATATCGGCGTCGGCTCGGGCACGGTGAGCGACGGTATCAACTCGATCGCGCGCACCCGGAAGATGTCCGATCCGAGCAGGCGAAAGACGCCGGTCATGCCGGCATGCGAGGCGATCCCCGCGAGCTTGGCCTTCATACTTTCAAACAGAGGGCCTTCCGTGCGGGTTTCGATGTAGTCGAGCGCCAGCCGGTGCCGCGCATAGGTCACCGGATCGATGATCGTGACCGAGGCCCGGCGGGTCGCCAGCAGGTTCCGCCGCGTCTTGTTGAAGAACTGATAGGACAGCGCGACGTGATCGCGGTCGACGTAGTGGACTTGCGAGATCATGGTGACGTTGGGCGTGCCGTCCTCGCTGCAGGTCGCCATCACCGACGGCATGACGCCTTCGAGCGAGCGGCGCAGCACGTCGAGCGTCACTGCGATCATGGCACCAGCTCGCTGCCGGCGCCCGGCCCCGGCGTCTGCACGAAGATGCGAACCGGCTTGAGCTCCAGGGCGACAACTTCGCCCGGCTCGTAGGAGACATAGGCCGCGGCCAGAACGGGATCGAAGGCGCAGCCGATCAACTGGTCGCGCATGCCGGCGGTTTGCCGCGCGATTTCGGGCAGGTCGTCCGGGCGGACTTCGGCGACGCGCGCCGTCGGCGCCTTGATCTGGATCGAGCGGTGATCGTGCGGCCGGCTCGTCTGCACCGCGATTGGGCAACCCCGGGCAACCATGTTCATCAGCGCAAGGTTTGCCGGCTTGCGCAGCAGCACACGCACCGTGCCGGTCGCGTCGATGCGGCAAGCAAGCGCAAAACCCGCGATCGGCCGCAGGTCGGCGGCGACGACAGCGAGCGTCACGCTGATTCCGCTTTGCATGAAGGCGGCCAGTTCGGCGCTGATCGGGCTGCTGGGGGCGATCCGGTCGCGGCCGCCCTGGTAGGCCGACAGGTCTTCGGCCGGCGAGGCGGGGGCTGCTGTGTCTGACATGGCCCTGGGACCGAGCGGGCGTGACGCCCACGCGCCATGAAGGTCCGATTGCCCCAAAACCGTGTCAATAGGACAAAGTTGCGCGCCGGCGCGCAGCCGGCCGCGTCCCCGCACGGTTCGTTCCTTTAAGATCGGGCGGTTCATGGGTCGGCGAATGGCAGGAAGGCGCCCGCTCCCCGGGAACGGGCGCCTCCGGTCTATCGTTCCGATCAACGGGCGACGTGGTGCTGATGCCCGTCCTTCTGATGATACTTGCAGGTCACCGCCGGATTGAACGGGACGAAGACGCCGTTCGGATTGTGGCGGTAGATCCAGACGTGCCGGTCGAAGTGCGGCTCGAAATTGTGCGCCTCATCGAGCGATGTGGCCGGATCGTCGGCCATGTAGTCATAGGCCACGCCATGGAACGAGGGCGGCGCATCGTGGCCCGCTGCTTTCCAAGCCTTGGCAAAGACGAGGTTTTCGACGGCGATCAGTTCGAGGGAGCCGTCGTGCTGCGGCTCGTAGATCAACACCGCCGGCTTGCGGAAATCGGTGTGGGTCCCCTTGCCGTTCACGCGCGGGTTCGGCGGTGCGGTGATCCCGAGCATGTCGGGGCGGAAGTAGTGGATGCCCATGCCGCCGAGTGAGGCCGGCCTGCCCATCATCTCGGCCGTCTCGCACATGTTGGCCGGGTCCCGGATATAACCTTCAGCGAGCGCCACCTTGACGTCGCGGAACCGCTCGGTTGCGGCACGGACTTCGGCGAGCGTCGGTTCGCCGGGGGCGGGCACGGTGGTCAGTGCTAGCCCGTTGGCGCGCAGTGGGAACTGTCCGAAAAGCGCCAAGACGCCGAACAGCGTCGCGAGACAGAGGATCAAGGTTTGGCGGGAAACGAGGTCGGAGGGAAGGCTCATGGTCGTTGCTCCTTGCATAGGGGTAGCGAATGCCGCCGCGTCCGACGCGCGTCGGACGCGATGGTCAATCGCGCGATTGAGGTCTGGGGTTAGGACGCTTGGCGAAGCCGCCCGCGCCGTCGTGTTCTTTGCGTTAGCGGACTGATAGGCGCAGGCGCCCTTCCGCGCTTGTTAAGTGTTCCGGCAGAGAATGCTAAAAGGTTGCTAAGCGGTCGGTGTCTGCCGCGCTTTCAATCCACGCGCACCCGACAACAATCCGGGCGAAGCGTCTACTGCCCGCGCTTCGCGGCGCTGGCGAAACGCCGCGCTTCCTCGGCGGCGCGGAACAAGGCCTTCGCCTTGTTGATGCATTCGGTCTGCTCGAAATCGGGATCGCTATCGGCGACCACGCCGGCGCCGGCCTGCACATACATGGTGCCGTCCTTCACCAGCGCGGTGCGCAGCACGATGCAGGTATCCATTTCGCCGGCGGCGGAGAAATAGCCGACGCAACCGGCGTAGAGCCCGCGCTTTTCCGTCTCCAGCTCGTCGATGATCTCCATCGCCCGCACCTTGGGCGCCCCCGAAACGGTGCCGGCGGGAAAGCCGCCGACCAGCGCATCGAGCGCATCGTATTTCCCGTCGAGCCTTCCCTCGACGTTGGAGACGATGTGCATGACGTGGCTGTAGCGCTCAATATAGAACTTGTCGGTCACCTCGACCGTGCCGATGCGTGCGACACGGCCGACATCGTTGCGGCCGAGGTCGAGTAGCATCAGATGCTCGGCGCGCTCCTTCGGATCGGCGAGCAGTTCCTCTTCCAGCGCCTTGTCCTCGTGCGGCGAGGCGCCGCGCGGCCGCGTGCCGGCGATCGGGCGGATGGTCACCACATCATTGCGCACGCGCACCAGGATTTCCGGGCTTGACCCGGCGACGGCGAAATCGCCGTAGTCGAGGAAGAAGAGGTAGGGCGAGGGATTGGTGCGCCTGAGCGCGCGATAGAGCGCGAAGGGCGGCAGCGTGAACGGCGCCTCGAAGCGCTGCGCCAGCACGATCTGAAAGGCATCGCCGGCGGCGATGTACTCCTTCGCCCGCCGCACCATCACCTTGTAGTCCTCCGGCGTGGTGTTGGAGCGCGGCGGCACCTCGAGCGGGCCTGCGTCAATACCGGACAGCGACTTGTCGAGCGGTTTGTCGAGCGCCTCCATAACCGCCGACAGTCGCTCGACCGCGCGCGCGCGCGCGGTCTTGGCGTCGATGCCCGTGTCCGGCCGCACCGGCGTCACCACGGTGATCTCGTCCTTGACCGCATCGAACACGACGATCACGGTCGGCCGCACCAGGATGGCGTCGGGAATGCCGATCGGGTCCGGGTTGGGCGCCGGCAATTCCTCCATCAGCCGCACCATGTCGTAGCCGAGGTAGCCGAACACGCCGGCCGCCATCGGCGGCAGCCCGTCGGGCAGCGCGATGCGGCTTTCCGCGATCAGCGCACGCAGGGCCTTCAGCGGCGGCTGATCGAGCGGGGTGAAGACATCCGGTTTGCTGCGCGCCGCGCGATTGATCTCGGCGGTCTTGCCGCGTGCGCGCCAGATCAGGTCGGGATCGAGGCCGATGATCGAATAGCGCCCGCGCACCTCGCCGCCTTCGACCGACTCCAGCAGGAAGCTCATCGGCTTGCCGCCGGCGATCTTGAGGAAGGCGGAGACCGGCGTTTCCAGATCGGCGACCAGCGTCGTCCACACCACCTGCGGCTCGCCGCGCGCATAGCGTTCGGCGAATTGGGCTTCCGACGGCTCGATCTGCATGGGAGATCAGCCGCCCGGCTCGGCGCCGCCGACCACCTGGTTGAGCGCCGTCTGGTTAATGCTGATGCCGAATTCGCTTTCCAGCTGGGCGATGTACTCGCCGACGACGTCGTCGGAATAGGCGCTCTGCAGCGAGTTCTTGAGCGACTTGGCGTCCGCCGAATTGGGATCGAGCTTGGGATCCTCGACCGCTGTCACCTCGAACACATAGCGCTCGCTCTGCTTGCCGCCCTCGGCGTTTCCGGGCACGCCTTTGGGGGTGCTGAAGGCCGCCTGCACCAGCGCCGGCGGGGTGAAGCCGCCGCGTGTGGCGCGGGTGATGTCGGTTGCCTTCTGCACCGGCAGGTCGGCGGCCTTGGCGATATCGGCGAGCGTGCTGCCCGCCTTGAGCTTTTTCACCATGTCCTCGGCTTTGGCTTTCAAGCGCTTGCCGATCTCGTCCTCGCGCCAGCTCGCCTCGACCTTGTCCTTCACCTCGCTGAGCGAGCGCTCACGCGAGGGGGTAACGCCGTCGACGTCGAAATAGATGTAGCCGCCGCCCGGAATGGTCAGTGCCTCGTTGTCGACGCCGACATCGCTGGTGAAGGCGGCGGCGAGCACGTCCGGCGTCTTCGGCAGGTCGGGCACCGGCTTGCCGTCGGGCGCATTGCCGGCGCGGTCGACCGCCTCGATCACCCGCGTCTTCAGGCCGAGCTTCTTGCCGACCTCGGCGACGGTGGCGCCGCCGGCCTTCTCGTCCTCGATCTTGTCGCGCAGGTCGCCGAGCTTGGTGCGCGCGCGCTGCAGCGCCAGCGTCTGCTTGATTTCGCTGGCGACCGCGTCATAGGTCTTGGTTTCGCCCGGCTCGATCTTGCCGACCGTCACCAGCACGGTACCGAACTGGCCCTTGATCGGCTGGCTCACCTCGCCGCTCTTGAGCGAGAAGGCGGCCTTGGCCACCGCCGGATCGATGATGGCGGACTGCGTGACCATGCCGAGATCGGTATCGCTCGGCTTGAGGCCGCGCGCCTTGGCGATGTCGCCGAACGTTGTGCCATTGGCGATTTTCTCGCGCGCGGCCGCCGCGTCTTCTGGCTTCTGGAACACGATCTGGCGCACCTCACGCTTCTCCGGCCGGCCGAACTCGCCCTTGTGCTGCTCGTAATAGGCCTTGGCCTCCTTGTCGGAGACGTCTGCCGGCTTGGCGAGCTCGTTCGGGGTCACCGCCATGATGGTGATCTTGCGGTACTCCGGCGCGCGGAATAGCGTCTTGCGCGCGTCGAAATATTTCTGCAGCTCGGCCTGCGTCGGCGCCGGAATGGTGCCGGCCTGCGTCGGGCCGAGCGCGACGTAATCGACGCTGCGCTTTTCGTTGCGGTATTGCATCAAGGCCTGCAGCGCGACGTTCGGCACCGGAATGTTGCCGGCGATCGTCTGGGCGATCTGATGACGCAGCAGCACGCGCCGCTGCTCGGCGACGAAGCGGCTCTCGCTGTAGCCGGCCTCGTTGATGACGCGGGCGAATACGTTGCGGTCGAACTGGCCGGTCGGCCCGCGGAAGCTCGGATCGGTCTTGATGCGCTCGGCGATCGCCTCGTTGCTGAGGCCGAGGTGCAGGTTGGCGGCCTGCACGTTCAGCGCGGTCTCGGCGACCATCTGCCCGAGGATCTGCCGGTCGAGCCCGGCGGCGCGCGCCTGGTCGGGGGTGATCACCTGGCCACGCTGGCGGCCGAGCTGCTGTAGCTTGTCGTTGTAATACTGGCGGAACTCCTCGGTCGAGATGGTGACACCGCCCACCTTGGCCACCTCGTTCTCGCCGAAGCCGCGGAAAATGTCGCCGATGCCCCAGATGGCGAAGCTGATGGTCAGCACGCCGAACACGACGGCCATGATGATTTTGCCGAACCAGGTCGAGGACGCTTTATGGATACCGCGGAGCATGGGCTCGTTTCTGCGTGTTTGGGGGCGGAGCGCGCACCATAGAGATCAGGCCAAATCCCTGCAACTCAAGAGGGATCGGCACCGGCGCGAGACGGCTGGCGCCGCGCGCGCGGCTCTGATAGCGCAATCAGCCGCATAAGGGAAAAGGACTTTGCAATGGCTGGCGCCACACCGCGCCCGCTGGTGGCGGGCAACTGGAAGATGAACGGACTGGCCGCATCGGTCGCCGAACTGGACAAGATCGTGGCCGGGGCGGGGGGGCTTGCCGGCAAGACCGACCTGATGATCTGCCCGCCGGCCACGCTGGTTGCGCGCTTTGCCGCGGCCGCCCGCGGCACCCCGGTCGCCATCGGCGGCCAGGATTGCCATGCCCAGCCCTCCGGCGCCCATACCGGCGATATCGCCGCCGAAATGCTGGCCGACGCCGGGGCGAGCGCGGTGATCGTCGGCCATTCCGAACGCCGCACCGACCACCACGAGACCGACGCCGAGGTCAACGCCAAGGCGCAGGCCGCCTGGCGCGCTGGGCTCTTGGCAATCGTCTGCGTCGGCGAGCACCGTGCTGAGCGCGAGGCCGGCAACACCCTCGCCGTGGTCGGCAGCCAGCTCGACGGATCACTGCCGGACGGCGCGGCAGCCGAGCGCCTGGTCATCGCCTATGAGCCGGTCTGGGCGATCGGCACCGGGCTCACGCCGACGCCGGCAGACGTCGCCGAGGTGCACGGTTTCATCCGCGAGCGGCTCACTGCGCGCTACGGCGCCGACGGCAACGGCATGCGCATCCTCTATGGCGGCTCGGTGAAGCCGGCCAATGCCGGAGAACTGATGGGTGTGGCGCATGTGAATGGCGCCTTGGTCGGGGGCGCCAGTCTCAAGGCCGAGGATTTCCTTGGAATCGCCGCGGTTTATCGGTAAGGCGCGGCAGGGTGAAGCAGGGTGGAAATGATGGCGGCGATCGTGTAGAGACCGCCGCGACTTCCTATATGACCGAAAACGGCGGCCGGGCAGGGAGCCCGGCGCGGCCAGTATGAGCGGATTTTGACCTTATGCAGAGCGTCGTGATCGTCATTCATCTGATGCTGGTGCTCGCCTTGATCGGCGTCGTGCTGCTGCAGAAATCGGAAGGCGGCGGCCTCGGCATCGGTGGCGGATCCGGTTTCATGACCAGCCGCGGCACCGCCAATGTGCTCACCCGTGCGACCGCGATCCTCGCCGGCCTGTTTTTCCTGACCAGCCTCACGCTGTCGATCCTCGCCGGCATGAACCGCAAGCCGACCTCCATCCTCGGCGGCAGCTCGCCGGCGCCGACGCAGCAGCAAGCGCCCGGCTCGCCGCCGCCGCTCGGTGGCGGCAAGGGCGGCCTGCTCAACGAATTGCAGGGCGGTCCGCCGGCGGCGCCCTCCACGCCGGCCGCGCCTTCGGCGCCGGCCACGCCCGCCCCCTCGGGGCCGGCGGTGCCGCAGTCGAAGTAGGATCAAGCAAAAGGGGCCGGGAGACCGGCCCCTTCAACGTTGACGGGGACACCGCGCGCGGACGACGCGTGCCGCGAGGTGAAGAGTTTGATGCAAGTTGCTGGTACCACGACAAGTTCCCGAGCTGCCCACAGGCGCAGAGGCGCCCTGCTGAATTCGCGCTCGTCGAATCGAATCGGCCACGCTAAAGGTTAGGCCCCATGGCGCGGTATATTTTCATCACCGGCGGCGTGGTCTCCTCACTTGGCAAGGGTCTCGCGTCGGCGGCGCTCGGCGCGCTGTTGCAGGCACGTGGCTACAAGGTCCGTCTGCGCAAGCTCGACCCCTATCTCAACGTCGACCCCGGCACCATGTCGCCCTATCAGCACGGCGAGGTGTTCGTGACCGACGACGGCGCCGAGACCGACCTCGACCTCGGCCATTACGAGCGCTTCACCGGCCGCCCCTGCACCCGCCAGGACAACATCACCACCGGCCGCATCTATCAGGAGATCCTCACCAAGGAACGGCGCGGCGATTATCTCGGCGCCACCATCCAGGTGATCCCGCACGTCACCAATGCCATCAAGGACTTCATTCGCGACGGCAATGACGGCTTCGACTTCGTGCTGTGCGAGATCGGCGGCACCGTCGGCGACATCGAGGGCCTGCCGTATTTCGAGGCGATCCGGCAGCTCGGCATCGAGCTGCCGCCGCATCACGCGATCTACATCCACCTGACGCTGCTGCCCTATATCCCCAGCGCCGGCGAATTGAAGACCAAGCCGACGCAGCATTCGGTGAAGGAGCTGCGCTCGATCGGCATCCAGCCTGACATCCTGCTCTGCCGCACCGATCGTCCGATCCCGCAAGGGGAGCGGCGCAAGCTGGCGCTGTTCTGCAATGTGCGTGAGAGCGCGGTGATCGAAGCACGCGATGTCGACAACATCTATGCCGTGCCGGAAGCCTATTCGGCCCAGGGACTCGACGCTCGGGTGCTCGACGCCTTCGGCATCGAGCCGCATCAACCCCCGGAGCTCGAGCGCTGGCGGCTGATCAACGAGCGCATCCGCAATCCGGAAGGCGACGTCACCATCGCGATTGTCGGCAAATACACCGGCATGAAGGACGCCTATAAATCGCTGATCGAAGCGCTCTCGCACGGCGGCATCTCCAACAAGGTGAAGGTCAATCTCGACTGGATCGAGTCGGAAGTGTTCGAGAACGAGGACCCGGCGCCCTTCCTCGAGCACGTCAACGGCATCCTGGTGCCCGGCGGCTTCGGCCAACGCGGCGCCGAGGGCAAGATCAAGGCGGCGCAGTTCGCGCGCGAGCGCAGCGTGCCCTATTTCGGCATCTGCTTCGGCATGCAGATGGCGGTGCTGGAGGCGGCGCGAAACCTGTGCGGCATCGCCGAGGCCAACTCGACCGAGTTCGGTACGACGCCGGAGCCGGTGGTCGGGTTGATGACCGAATGGCTCAAGGGCAACGAATTGGAGAAACGCGCCGCCAATGGGGATCTCGGCGGTACCATGCGGCTCGGCGCCTACGCGGCCGAGCTTGCCCGCGGCAGCCGGGTGGCGGAGATCTACGGCTCAACGGAGATTTCCGAGCGCCACCGCCACCGCTACGAGGTCAACACCGCCTACAAAGGGCGGCTGGAGCAGCACGGCCTGCGCTTCTCCGGCATGTCGCCGGACGGCATCCTGCCGGAGATCGTCGAATACGACGACCATCCATGGTTTATCGGCGTGCAATTCCATCCGGAGCTGAAATCACGCCCCTTCGCGCCGCATCCGCTGTTTGCCTCGTTCATCGGCGCGGCGGTGGAGCAGAGCCGGCTGGTGTAGATTTCCCTAATTGGCGTGCCGGCGGCGTAAACCCGCCCAGTATAAATTCTTTACATCGCGCGCGCGCGGGGAAGCGGGTCTGGCTGGCCCGCCGCTTCGGGAACCGGCGCAATAACTGCCCACCGTTAGCGGCGCCTTTATAGTTCGCGCATCGTTATTCATGCCGCCAATACGCAATTTTTACGCAGGAAGCTGGCGGAGGAGGCCGTTGCTTTGGTGTAAGGCAACCCAACTCCGAGGACACAGACTATGCGTCACCTTCTCATCGCCACTGCGGCGCTCGCGGTCGGCGGTTTCGTTGCGACGGCCCAAGCCGAAAGCGTGTTCTACCCCGGCGGGCCGACGAAACAGAACACCATGTGCCAGGTCAACACTGACATGTCCGGCGACCAGAAGTTCGGCTACTGGGAGCCGTGCCCGGCCCAGGCCAGGGCGTCACGGGCCATGGCACGCGCGGCCTACGACTACGCGCCGGCCGCACGTAGCGGCGCGTTCTATGCCGGCGGGCCGGCGAAGGCTGGCACCCTGTGCCAGTACAACACCGACATGTCGGGCGACCAGAAGTTCGGTTACTGGGGCCCCTGCGCCAAATAGCCGGCGAGGCCCTGCACCGCGCGGTAAGTTCGTAAATCGATATGGTGCCGCGCCGGCGCAGCGCGGTGGGTCCATTCGATTGGCCGGCCGAGGGGATGCCGAATAAGTGCCCCTCGGCCGGTTTCCTTTTGCCTGCGCCCTGCGCCATGATAGGCGGCGGCGCCGCGCTGGGCGGCGAATGGACGCGGGCAAAGAGCGGATATGGCGCGTGGTCTCGATCATATCGTGCACGCGGTCGGCGACCTCGAAGCGGGCGCGGATTTCTACCGCCGCCTCGGCTTCACCGTCGGCGCGCGCAATCGCCACCCGTGGGGCACGCACAACCACATCATCCAGTTTCCCGGCGTCTTCATCGAGCTGCTGACGCTCGCCGAGCCGGACAAGCTCGGCGACGACGGCTTTTCTCGCATGTTCGGTGCCTATAATCGCGACTTCCTCACGCGCGGGGAGGGGCTGTCGCTGCTCATCCTGGAATCGCAGGATGCAGCGGCCGACGCCGCCGATTTCCGCGCCGCCGGGATCGCCGCCGCCGAGGTCATGCGCTTCGAGCGCGAGGGCAAGAGGCCGGACGGCTCAGCCGTCAAGCTCGGCTTCTCGCTCGCCTTCGCCGAGGACAAGAGGACCTCCGACATCCATTTCGCCACCTGTCAGCAGCACTTTCCGGAAAACTTCTGGAATCCGGCCTTCCAGAAGCACAGCAACAGCGTCACCGGCATCACAGGCGTCGTGGTCGTGGCCAGCGATCCCGACCGCCATCGCGGTTTCTTCGAAGTCTTTGCCGCGGCGCCGGCCGCCGGCATCGCGGGCGGCTTCCGCATTGCCACCCCGCGCGGCGCCATCGATGTGCTGACGCCCGCCGCCTATACCGGCCGCTACGGCCTGGCGGCCCCCGATCTCGCGCGCGGACCGCGCCTTGCGGCGCTGCGCTTTGCGGTCAGCGAGCCAAGCCGGCTGCAGGCCGCGCCCGAGCTCGCCGGTATCGCCGGGCTCTATGTGGGCAGCCCGACGGTGATCGGTCCGCCCGACGCCATGGGCGCCACACTGGTCTTCGAACGGGCCCGTTGACCGGGGCACGGCCGCCCGCCATGGTCGCGGCCCCCGCAAGGATTCTCGACCTTGAAGCCGAATGCCCATGTCACCAGCGGCGCCGTGCGCTTCGGCAACGACCTGCCGCTGGCGCTGATCGCCGGCCCCTGCGTGCTGGAAAGCCGCGCGCATGCCCTGGAAATGGCGTCGGCGCTGAAGGAGATCACCGGCAAGGCGGGCGTTGGGTTCGTCTACAAGACGAGCTTCGACAAGGCCAACCGCACCTCGGGAAAGAGCGCGCGCGGCATCGGTCTCGACCAGGCGCTGCCGATTTTCGCTGAGATCCGCGACAGCCTGAAAATCCCGGTGCTGACCGACGTGCACGAGCCAGCGCAATGCGCGCGCGTGGCGGACGCGGTCGACGTGCTGCAGATCCCAGCCTTCCTGTGCCGGCAGACCGACCTCTTGGTGGCCGCGGCCAAGACCGGCCGCGTCGTCAACGTCAAGAAGGGCCAGTTTCTGGCGCCCTGGGACATGGCGAACGTGGTCGACAAGCTGACCGGCGCCGGCAATGCCAACGTCCTGGTGACCGAACGCGGCGTTTCCTTCGGCTACAACACGCTCGTCTCCGACATGCGCGCGCTGCCGATCCTCAAGCGGCTCGGCGCGCCGGTCATCTTCGACGCCACCCATTCGGTGCAGCAGCCGGGCGGGCAGGGCACCGCCTCCGGCGGCGAGCGGCAATACGTGCCCGTGCTGGCGCGGGCGGCGGTCGCGGTCGGCGTCGCGGGCGTCTTCATCGAGACCCACCAGGACCCGGACAAGGCGCCCTCCGACGGCCCGAACATGTTGCCGCTCAAGGAGATGGAGCCGCTTTTGCGCAAGTTGGTTGAATTCGACCGGCTGGCCAAGGCCTGACCGTCCGAACGGCCGCCATGGGCTCACTACTCAATTTGTTGGCGTTCGTCGTCTTCGCGAGCTCGCTGTTCATGCGCTCGGTCGATCCGGTGATCCCGCAGATCGCCCATGGGCTCGGCATCACACCGACCACGGCAGCGCTGCTCACCACCGGTTTCACCTTGCCCTATGCGCTGGTGCAGCCGTTGCTGGGGGCCATCGCCGACATGCTGAGCAAGACCCGGCTGATCGCGATCTGCATGCTGCTGCTCGGCCTGACCTCACTCGCGAGCGCCTTCATGCCGAATTTCGAGCTGCTGATGGCCATGCGGGTGATCGGCGGCATTTCCGGCGGCGGCGTCTTTCCCGTCGCCCTCGCTCTCATTGGCGACCAGGTCCCGGTGCGCGAGCGCCAGGTCGCCATCGGTCGCATCCTGTTCGCCACCATGAGCGGCAATCTGCTCGGCGCCTCCGGCGCCGGCGTCGTCGGCGATCTAATCGGCTGGCGTGGCGTCTTCGTCGGCACCGGCCTCATCGACCTCATCGCCCTGGTCGTCGCCTATCCCGGCCTGCGCCGCGTCAAAGAGACGGCCGGGCGCTTCGACCTGTCCACGTTCGTGCCCAATTACCGCGCCGTTTTCCGCAATCCATTGGCCAAATACTGCTTCGGCACGGTGCTGCTGGAAGCGCTGTTCATGTTCGGCGTCTTTCCCTACATGGCGGTGATGCTGCGCAGCGAAGGCGTCACCAGCGCCGCCATCGCCGGCGTGGTCATCGCCGGTTTCGGCATCGGCGGCGTCCCCTATACCTTCATCGTGTCATGGCTGCTCTCGCATGTCGGCGAGAAGCGGCTGATGGCCGGCGGCGGCATGGTAATGGCGGCGACCCTTGTGGTGATCGCGCTGCGTCTGCCCTGGCCGGCCGAGTTCGTGAATTTCATGGCCATGGGCTTCGGCTTCTACATGCTGCATGGCTGCATCCAGGTCTATGTCACGGAGCTTGCGCCGACGGCGCGCGCCTCGGCGACCGCCGCCCATTCGAGCTTCTTCTTTCTCGGCCAGGCGAGCGGCCCGGTGGTCTACGGGCTCGGCCTCTCGCACGGCATCGGCATCGTGCCCGTGCTGCTGACCGGCGCGGTGACGCTGGTGATCGTCGGCTGGATCTGCGCGCTGCGTCTGCGGCGTTCGTGAAGAGTTCTCGCAATGCTGCGCAGCATGGGTGCAGCATGACGCCGCGCGGACTGCAGCGTGAAAATGCTGCGCGGCACCAGCGCAGCAAAGTGGTGCGCCCCTGCTACCCGCGTCCGCGATAAGGCGTCACGCCCTGATCCGGCAGCCACACGCCCTTGGGGACGCGGCCAGTCTGCCAGAACACGTCGATCGGCATGCCGCCGCGCGGATACCAATAACCGCCGATGCGCAGGTATTTCGGCTTGAGCAGCGCGGTGAGGCGCTTGCCGATGGCCACGGTGCAATCCTCGTGAAAAGCACCGGTGTTGCGGAAGCTGGCGAGATAGAGCTTGAGCGATTTCGACTCCACCAGCCATCGCCGCGGCGCGTAGTCGATGACCAGATGCGCGAAGTCGGGCTGCCCGGTAATCGGGCAAACGCAAGTGAATTCCGGCACGGTGAAGCGCGCGAGATAATCGGTGTCTGTATGGGGATTGGGCACGCGGTCGAGTTGTGCCGCCTCCGGTGAGGCGGGCAGGAGCGCAGGGCGTCCAAGCTGCAGGGGCTTTCTGGCCATGCGCCTCCCATGCCCGGCGGCACGGGACATGACAAGAGGGTCGTCGATCCTGTAGAAGCCCGACAAATCCAACCGCCGGACAATCCCATGACCGCCATCACCGACATTATTGGCCGTGAAATCCTCGATTCCCGCGGCAATCCGACCGTCGAAGTCGATATCACCCTGGAGGACGGCTCGTTCGGCCGCGCCGCGGTTCCCTCCGGCGCCTCCACTGGCGTGCACGAGGCCGTCGAGCTGCGCGACGGCGACAAGAGCCGCTACGGCGGCAAGGGCGTGCTCAACGCCGTGGCCGCGGTGAATGGCGAAATTTCGGAAGCCATCATCGGCATGGACGCCGAGACACAGGTCAAGATCGACGAAACGCTGATCGCGCTCGACGGCACACCCAACAAGGGCCGTCTCGGCGCCAATGCCATCCTCGGCGTCTCGCTCGCCACAGCCAAGGCGGCGGCTGCCGCCGTCGGCCTGCCGCTCTACCGCTATGTCGGCGGCACCTCGGCGCGCCTCTTGCCGGCGCCGATGATGAATATCATCAATGGCGGCGTTCATGCCGACAATCCGATCGATTTCCAGGAATTCATGATCATGCCGGTCGGCATGGACAGCTTCGCTGAGGCGCTGCGCGCCGGCGCGGAAATCTTCCAGACGCTGAAAGCCGAGCTTAAGGCCGCCGGTCTTAACACCAATGTCGGCGACGAAGGCGGCTTCGCGCCCATGTTGCCGTCGGCGGAAGCCGCGCTCGACTTCGTGGTCGGCGCGATCGGCAAGGCCGGCTACAAGCCCGGCGACGACGTGATGATCGCGCTCGATCCCGCGGCGAGCGAATTCTTCAAGGACGGCAAATACGTCTATGGCGGCGAGGGAATCAGCCGCTCGAGCGAGGAACAGGCGGCCTATCTCGCCGACCTCATCTCGCAATACCCGATCATCTCGATCGAGGACGGCATGGCCGAGGACGATTTCAAGGGCTGGAAGATCCTCACCGAGGCGATCGGAGATCGCTGCCAGCTCGTCGGTGACGACGTCTTCGTCACCAATGTCGAGCGGCTCGCCGCGGGCATCGAGAATGGCATCGCCAATTCGATCCTGATCAAGGTCAACCAAATCGGCACGTTGACCGAGACGCTGGCCGCCGTCGAGATGGCGCACAAGGTGGGCTACACGGCGGTGATGTCGCACCGCTCCGGCGAAACCGCCAATTCGACCATCGCCGATCTCGCGGTCGCTACCAATTGCGGGCAGATCAAGACCGGCTCGCTCGCCCGCTCCGATCGCAGCGCCAAATACAATCAGCTCCTGCGCATCGAGGAAGAACTGGGCGAGCAAGCGCAATATGCCGGCAAGTCAGCGGTGATGGCGGTTCCCTGACCGCTCAGGCGCGTTGACCTGGACGATCCGGGACGCCACCGGCCGCTTGCTTTGCTGCCGGTTTGGCCGCAGATTCGGTGCAAATGCGACGCTCTAACGGTGACCGCGATGGACCAGAGCACGAATTTTGCCCCGCAGGAGCGCCGCCGCGCGGCCGATCATCTCGCCGATTTCATCGTGCAGTCGATCGAGGCAGCGCGGGCCGTCGACAAGCCCTTCTATCATCTCGAATTCGACAGGGTCTTTCCCGACGACATCTACGCGCAGATGCTCGCCTTGATGCCGCAGGCGCGAGATTACCGGCCGATGCATGGCCGCAGCAAAGGCCACGACCTCGAGGACGGAACGCATACGCGGGTGAAGATCGATCTGTTTCCCGAATACATCCGCAGCCTGCCGCCGCAAAAGCGAGCGCTGTGGGACGTGGTCGGCCGCGCGCTCTGCTCCGACAAGGTGCGCCAAGCCTTTATCCGCCGCCTCGCGCCCGGGCTGAAGCCGCGCTTCGGCGAGGACTACGCCAAGGTCGGCATGTATCCGATCCCGATCCTGACCCGCGACATTCCCGGCTATCTGATCCCGCCGCACACCGACACCCGCTGGAAGGGCATCACCGTGCAGCTCTATCTGCCGGCGGACGATGCCCATACCGAGATCGGCACCATCTTTCACGAGGTCTTGCCCGACGGCTCCAAGCCGAAACACACGCAGATGCGCTTCGCCCGCAACACCGGTTATGCCTTTGCGGTCGGCAGCGACACCTGGCATTCGGCCGATGAGGTGCACAAGGGCGTCACCTCGCGCGATTCGATTCTGCTCACTTATTTCGTCGATTCCGGCCTGCTCAAGGTGCTGCGCAACCGCGGCAAGCGGGTAGGGAACTTCCTGCTCAACGAAATCAGGGCGCGGACTTAACTTCACCTGTCATTCCGGGGCGCGCCGCAGGCGCGAGCCCGGAATCCAGAGCCACGCACCGAAACCTCTACCCAGGGCCCAGATTCCCGGCTCGCGCGCGCGACCGGGACGACCGGCACCCATTAAAGCCCCTTTAACACGGCTGCGGCATCTTGCCTTGCCATGGTCAAGCATCGCCGCCGCCGCACCATCCTGACCGCGCTCGGCCTTTATACCTTCGCCGCGCTGTTCATCGGCTATTTCGCCGCCAACGCCTTCTCCGGCGCGCATGGCTTGCGTGCGCAGAAGGACCTCGACCAGTCGCTGGCGCGCATGCAGGCGGAGCTGACCGAGCTCAAGGCCGAGAAGGTCCATTGGGAGCGCCGCGTCGCGCTTTTGCGCGCCGACAAGCTCGATCCGGACCTGCTGGAGGAGCGCGCCCGCGCGCTGCTCGGCCTCGCGGACCCCCGCGACATGACGCTCCTGCTCCACCCGACCGAATAGACGCCGCGCGCCGCCGCCGCTGGGACGGCACGCAACTCGCGCGCGGTGCCCGCGTTATCCCTTTGCGGGCCGCTTGAGCACCGTCAACTCCTTGTCCGTGCGCGGCATTCCGCCCCGCCGGGCCCCGCGCTTCCGCCCCCTGCCGATTTACGCTATGGGGAGGCGGCGAGCCCAGCGCCGCACGTCTTTATCGTAAGCCAGGAGTCCGCATGGCGGTCGCCACTGAAAAAGAAAGTGCCGAGGATCACGCCCTGGCTGGCATGCCGATCGCCGAATTCAGCAAGGACGAGGAGCTTTCCGCGTACCGCACCATGCTGACCATCCGCCGCTTCGAGGAGAAGGCCGGCCAGATGTACGGCATGGGGCTGATCGGCGGCTTCTGCCACCTTTATATCGGCCAGGAGGCCGTGGTCACGGGCATGCAGATGGCGCTCAAGCCGGGCGACGAGGTGATCACAGGCTACCGCGATCACGGCCATATGATCGCGACAGGCATGGACCCCAAAGGCGTGATGGCGGAATTGACCGGCCGCACGCATGGCTACTCCAAGGGCAAGGGCGGCTCCATGCACATGTTCAGCGTGGAGAAGGGCTTCTACGGCGGCCACGGCATCGTCGGCGCGCCGGTGCCGCTCGGCACGGGGCTCGCCTTCGCCAACAAGTACCGCGGAAACGACAATATCTGCCTGACCTATTTCGGCGACGGCGCCACCAACCAGGGCCAAGTCTACGAGAGCTTCAACATGGCCGAGCTGTGGAAGCTGCCGGTCATCTATGTGATCGAGAACAACCGCTACGCCATGGGCACCGCCATCACCCGTTCCTCGGCGCAGACGAACCTGTCCAAGCGTGGCTCATCGTTCAACATTCCCGGTGAGCAGGTCGACGGCATGGACGTGCGCGCGGTGAAGGCGGCCGGCTCACAGGCGGCGGAATGGTGCCGCTCCGGCAAGGGTCCCTTCATCCTGGAGATGCTCACCTATCGCTATCGCGGCCACTCGATGTCGGACCCGGCCAAGTACCGCACGCGCGAGGAGGTCGACGAGGTGCGCTCGCACCACGATCCGATCGACATGGCGCGCAAGCGCATCCTCGACAAGAAGTTCGCCACCGAAGCCGAGCTGAAAGCCATCGACGGCGAGGTGCGCGACCGCATCAACGAGGCGGCCGAATTCGCCACTCACGATCCCGAGCCCGACCCTTCCGAGCTCTGGACCGATGTGTATCGCAGTTAAGCGCGCATGATCCCGAAAAATGGGAACCGATTTTCGGATAATATCATGCGCAATCGTAAAATGCCCGGGTAAGAAAAGCAGCCCATGCCGACCGAAGTCCTGATGCCCGCGCTTTCGCCCACCATGGAGAAGGGCAACCTCGCCAAGTGGGTCAAGAAGGAGGGCGACACGGTCAAGTCCGGCGACGTGATCGCCGAGATCGAGACCGACAAGGCCACCATGGAGGTGGAGGCCGCCGACGAGGGAACGCTTGGCAAGATCCTCGTTCCGGAAGGTACCGCCGATGTCGCCGTCAACACGCCGATCGCGGTGATCCTCGGCGAAGGCGAGGACAAATCGGCGATCAATGACATGAAGCCCGCGGCGCAGGAGAAGGCCGCGGAATCAGCGTCCCCGGCAGCTGCGACGGCACCCGGTGCAGCGCCCGAGGCACCCGCGTCACCGCAGGGCGCCGCCGCGCCCCCCGAGCCGAAGGTCGCCGCCGATCCTTCCATTCCCGAAGGCACCGAGATGGTGACAATGACCATGCGCGAAGCCTTGCGCGACGCCATGGCGGAAGAGATGCGGCGCGACCAAGACGTGTTCGTGATGGGCGAGGAGGTTGCCGAATATCAGGGCGCCTACAAGGTGACGCAAGGGTTGCTGCAGGAATTCGGCGACCGCCGCGTCATCGATACGCCGATCACCGAGCACGGCTTTGCCGGCCTCGGCGTCGGCGCGGCGCTTGCGGGCCTGAAGCCGGTGGTCGAGTTCATGACCTTCAATTTCGCCATGCAGGCCATGGACCACCTGATCAATTCGGCGGCCAAGACGCTCTACATGTCGGGCGGACAAATGGGCTGCCAGATCGTCTTCCGCGGCCCGAATGGCGCCGCCGCTCGCGTCGCCGCCCAGCACAGCCAGGACTATTCGTCCTGGTATTCGCACATTCCCGGACTGAAGGTGATTGCGCCGTCGAATGCCGCCGACGCCAAAGGCCTGTTGAAGGCGGCAATCCGCGATCCCAATCCGGTGATCTTTCTCGAAAACGAAATTCTCTACGGCCATTCCTCGCCGGTGCCCAAGCTCGACGACTTTGTCCTGCCGATCGGCAAGGCGCGCATTGCGCGGCCGGGCAAGGATGTGACCATCGTCGCCTGGTCGATGGGGATGTCCTATGCGACGCAGGCCGCCGAGGTGCTGGCCAAGGACGGCATCGATGCCGAGGTGATCGACTTGCGCACGCTCAAGCCGATGGACACCGAAAGCCTGGTCGAGTCGGTGAAGAAGACTGGCCGCTGCGTCACGGTGGAGGAGGGCTGGGCGCAGTCCGGCGTCGGCGCCGAAATCGCTGCGCGGCTGATGGAGCACGCCTTCGATTACCTGGATGCGCCGGTCACCCGCGTCACCGGCAAGGACGTTCCCATGCCCTATGCGGCAAACTTGGAAAAGCTGGCGCTGCCGTCGGTCGCCGAGGTGATCGAGGCGGTCAAAGCGGTTTGTTATCGGTAAGCCTTCACCATGCCCACCAACATCCTCATGCCCGCGCTGTCGCCCACCATGGAGAAGGGCAACCTCGCCAAGTGGCTGAAGAAGGAGGGCGACACGGTCAAGTCCGGCGACGTCATCGCCGAGATCGAGACCGACAAGGCCACCATGGAAGTCGAGGCGGCCGACGAGGGCACGCTCGCCAAGATCGTGGTGCCAGAAGGTACGCAGGACGTTGCGGTCAATGCGGTGATCGCGGTTCTCGCCGGCGAGGGCGAGGACGTGAAGGCGGCGGCTGCGAGCGCCGCGCAACCCGCCCCCGCACCGAAGTCGCCGGAAAAGAAAGCCGAGGCGGCGGCCGAGAGCCCGGCGCCGGCGCCAAAACCGGAGCCACCGAAAGCAGCGCCCGCTCCGCAATCGTCGCCGCCGAAAGCACAAGCGCCGGCCGCTGCGCCACCGCAGGCCGGCGCCCGCATCTTCTCATCGCCGCTCGCCCGCCGCCTTGCCAAGGAAGCCGGCGTCGATATCGCGCGCGTTTCAGGCTCCGGCCCGCATGGCCGCGTCATCGCCCGCGATATCGAGGCGGCGAAATCCGGCCAGGGCATGCGCGCCGCGCCCCCCGCCGCGGCCGCGCCACCCGCAGCCGGCGCACCGGCCATCGCACCGGCGATGACCGACCCGCAAATCCGCGCGCTCTACGACGACGGCTCTTACGACTTCGTGCCGCACGACGGCATGCGCCGCACCATCGCGCAGCGCCTCACCGCCGCGGCGCAGTCAATGCCGGTGTTCTATCTCACGATCGACTGCGACATCGGCCGCCTCATGGCCGCGCGCGAGGAGATCAACGCCGCCGCGCCCAAGGGCGAGGACGGCAAGCCGGTCTACAAGCTCTCGGTCAACGATTTCGTCATCAAGGCGCTGGCGCTGGCCTTGCAGCGCAACCCCGAAACCAACGTCACATGGACTGAAGCCGGCATGCTGCGCCACAAGCATTCCGACATCGGCGTCGCCGTGGCGCTGCCCTTCGGCCTGATCACGCCGATCATCCGCAGCGCGGAGACAAAGTCGCTCTCCGTCATCTCCAACGAGATGCGCGACTTCGCCGCCCGCGCGCGCGCGAAGAAGCTCAAACCGCACGAATACCAGGGCGGCACCTCCTCGGTGTCGAACCTCGGCATGTACGGCATCAAGGATTTCACCGCGGTGATCAATCCGCCGCAGTCGACCATCCTCGCCGTCGGCACCGGCGAGGAGCGCGCCGTCGCGCGCGGCGGCAAGATCGAGATCGCCACGTTGATGAGCGTGACGCTCGCCTGCGATCACCGCGCCATCGACGGCGCCCGCGGTGCCGAGCTGATCGGCGCGTTCAAGACGTTGATCGAAAACCCGGTGATGATGGTGGTGTGATTTGTCCGTCATGCCCGGCCTTGGGCCGGGCATCCACGACTGTCTTTCGTATGTTGCGATCAAGCCGTGGATGGCCGGGACAAGCCCGGCCATGACGAAGGAGAAAGAAAGAGTTTAATGGCTGACACCAATTTTGACATTCTCATCATCGGCTCCGGCCCCGGCGGCTATGTCTGCGCCATCCGCGCGGCGCAACTCGGCTTCAAGACCGCGATCGTGGAGAAGAACTATCTCGGCGGCATTTGTCTCAACTGGGGCTGCATCCCGACCAAGGCGCTCTTACGCTCCGCCGAAATCTTCCACTATATGCAGCACGCCAAGGACTACGGGCTGACGGCCGACAATGTCGGCTTCGATCCGTCGGCGATCGTCAAGCGCTCGCGCGCCGTGTCGAAGCGGCTGAACGACGGCGTCGGCTTCCTGATGAAGAAGAACAAGGTCTCGGTGATCTGGGGCGAGGCCTTCATCGACGCGCCCGGCAAGGTCAGCGTCAAGGCCGCGAAGACCGAGGCGCCGAAAGGCGCGCTCGGCCCCGGCCAGTACCAGGCCAAGCACATCATCCTCGCCACCGGCGCGCGCCCGCGCGTCCTGCCCGGCCTCGAGCCCGACGGCAAGCTGATCTGGACCTATTTCGAGGCCATGGTGCCGCCGGCAATCCCGAAGTCGCTGCTGGTGGTCGGCTCCGGCGCCATCGGTATCGAGTTCGCCTCCTTCTTCCGCAATTTCGGCTCTGAAGTGACCGTGGTCGAGGTGCTGCCGCAGATCCTGCCGGTCGAGGATCACGAAATCCAGGCCTTCGCGCGCAAGAGCTTCGAGAAGCAGGGCATCAAGATCCACACCAACGCCAAGGTGGTGAAGCTCGACAAAAAAGCCGACAGCGTCACCGCCACCATCGAGGAGGGCGGCAAGACACGGCAGATCACCGTCGACCGCGTGATCTCCGCCGTCGGCGTCAGCGGCAATATCGAGAACCTCGGCCTGGAGAAGCTCGGCGTGAAGACTGAGCGTGGCACCATCGTCATCGACGGCGCCTGCAAGACCAGCGTCCCCGGCCTCTACGCCATCGGCGACGTCGCCGGTCCGCCGATGCTCGCGCACAAGGCCGAGCACGAGGGCGTTATCTGCGTCGAGGCGATCAAGGGCCTGCATCCGCATCCCATGAACAGACTGATGATCCCCGGCTGCACCTATTGCACACCGCAGATCGCCTCGGTCGGCCTCACCGAGCAGGCGGCCAAGGACAAGAAGCTCGACATCCGCGTCGGCCGTTTCCCTTTCGTCGGCAATGGCAAGGCGATTGCCCTTGGCGAAGACCAGGGCCTGGTCAAGGTCATCTTCGACAAGAAGACCGGGCAACTGCTCGGCGCGCATATGGTCGGCGCCGAGGTCACCGAGCTGATCCAGGGCTATGTCGTGGCGATGAACCTGGAAACGACCGAAGAAGAATTGATGCACACCATCTTCCCGCATCCCACGCTTTCGGAGATGATGAAGGAAGCCGTGCTCGACGCCTATGGGCGGGTGTTGAATATGTGAGGCGACCCGGGCGCACCGTGGCGTCATTCCGGGACGCCACGAAGTGGCGGACCCGGAATCCATGCTCCGCAGCAGGGGGTATGGATTCCGGTTTCGCGGGCTAAGGCCCGCGCTGTGGAATGACGCCGGAGAGGGAGGAGGCAATCATGGCCAAATACGACAACATCCTCGGCACCATCGGCCACACGCCGGTGATCAAAATCACCCGGCTTGGGCCGCCCGGCATCAACCTCTACGTCAAGATGGAAGCCTTCAACCCGCTCGGCTCGGTGAAGGATCGTCTCGCGCTCGGCGTCATCGAGGCTGCGGAAAAATCCGGCGAGCTCAAGCCTGGCCAGACGGTGATCGAGGCGACCTCCGGCAACACCGGCATCGGGCTCGCCATGGTCTGCGCCGCCAAGGGCTATCCGCTGGTGGTCACCATGGCGGAAAGCTTCTCGGTCGAGCGGCGCAAGCTCATGCGTTTCCTCGGCGCCAAGGTAGTGCTCACGCCGGCCGCCGAGCGCGCCTTCGGCATGGTCAACAAGGCGGTCGAGCTCGCGAAGTCGCACGGCTGGTTCCTCACCCGCCAGTTCGAGAACGAGGCCAATCCCGATATGCATTCGCGCACCACCGCGCGTGAGATCATCAACGACTTCAAAGGCGAGAAGCTCGACTACTGGGTCACCGGCTTCGGCACCGGCGGCACTTTGACCGGCGTCGCGCGCGTGCTGTCGAAGGAACGCCCCGACACCAAGATCGTCGTCTGCGAGCCCACCGAGGCGCCGATGCTCAGCAGCCACATCCCGCAGGAACGCAATGCGGACGGCTCGCCGGCCAAGCCGCATCCCTCGTTCAAGCCGCACCCCATGCAGGGCTGGAGCCCCGACTTCATCCCGAAGATCACCGGCGAGGCGGTCGACATGAAGGTGATCGACCGCATCATCACCGTGCCGGGGCCGGACGGCATCAAATACAGCCAGCTTCTGGCGCGGAAGGAAGGCATCTTCGTCGGCATCACCGCCGGCGCCACCTTTGCCGGCGCGCTGGACGTGTGCAAGACGGCGGCGCCCGGCTCGACCGTGCTCGCCATGCTGCCCGATACCGGCGAGCGCTACCTGTCGACGCCGCTGTTCGCCGACATCCCCGCCGACATGACCGACGAGGAGTTGACGATCTCCAATTCGACGCCAAGTAACCGATTGCCGGTGAAGGCGGGTTGAGCGACGTATCGCCATCATCCTGAGGTGCGCATTTGAGGTGCGTCTCAGGGTGACGAGCGAAGGAGAGCACCATGGGTGTCCTCGCCTGGATCATCATCGGCCTGATTGCCGGCTGGCTGGCCAAGGCCATCCTCGGCGGCCGCGGCGGTCTGTTGTACAATCTCGCGGTCGGCCTGATCGGCGCGGTGATCGGCGGGTTCCTCTTTTCCAAGCTCAACATCGCGGTGGTGCAGGATTTCTGGGGCAGCCTGATCACCGCCACCATCGGCGCCATCATCTTCCTGCTGATCTGGCGGGCGATCCGGCGGGCGTAGCGTCGAAGCCGTCGTCCCCGCGCAGGTGGGGACCCAGTAACCCCTGTCCATCCGCATCATGACGACCGGGATGACTGGGTCCAGGCTCTCCCCCCGATCAAATCGGGGGTCGGCCGGGACGACAGCATGCATGGGTCGCGACCTTGCAGCCCACCCCTCCCGGCCGTAAGTATCCCTTATGACCGTCGTCCTCGACCTGACTGCGCCGCGGCCGCGGCACCCCGAAAAGGCGCATCGGCCCGACTCGGCGCAGCCGCGGAAGCCCGACTGGATCCGCGTCAAGGCGCCGGTGTCCGTCGGCTATGCCGACACGCACGCGATCATGCGGGCCAACGGCCTGCACACCGTCTGCGAGGAGGCCGGCTGCCCCAATATCGGCGAGTGCTGGGAGAAGAAGCACGCCACCTTCATGATCCTGGGCGACACCTGCACGCGCGCTTGTGCCTTCTGCAACGTGAAGACCGGCTTACCCGGTGCGCTCGACCCGCGCGAACCGGAGCACGTCGCCGAGGCCACGGCCAAGCTCGGCCTCGCGCATATCGTCGTCACCTCGGTCGATCGCGACGATCTCGCCGACGGCGGCGCGCAGCATTTCGCCGACACCATCCGCGCTATTCGCCGCGCTTGCCCCACGACCACCATCGAGGTGCTGACGCCCGATTTCCTGCGCAAGGACGGCGCGCTGGAAATCGTGGTCGCGGCACGCCCCGACGTGTTCAATCATAATCTGGAAACGGTGCCCTCGCTTTATCTTACCGTGCGCCCGGGCGCGCGCTATTTCCATTCGCTGCGCTTGCTGCAGCGGGTGAAGGAGCTCGATCCGGCGATGTTCACCAAGTCCGGCATCATGCTCGGCCTCGGGGAGCAACGGAACGAGGTACTGCAGGTGATGGACGACCTGCGCTCGGCCGATGTCGACTTCATCACCGTCGGACAATATCTGCAGCCGACGCGCAAGCACCACGAGGTCAAGCGCTTCGTGCCGCCGGACGAGTTCGAGGCGCTCAAGAGCGTGGCCTTCGCCAAGGGATTCCTGATGGTGGCGTCCTCGCCGTTGACGCGCTCCTCGCATCATGCCGGTGAGGATTTCGCGCGGCTCAAGGCGGCGCGCGAAAATGCCACGGCCGTTTCCGGGCGCGGGATTTAGCGCGGGAGCGTGGAATCAAGCTACAATCCGCTACTCTGCTTCCCGGACCGCTGGTTGGACGCTTGAAGACGCTATCCCGGATGCAGGCGACACGGGGCGATAAGGATCGATGCCGCAGTTCTCCACCAGGCGCCGCGTCCAGCACGCGGCCGGCGACATGTTCGACCTCGTCTCCAACGTGGCGGACTATCCGAAATTCGTGCCGATGTGCACCGCCATGCATCTGCGCAGCCGCACCGAGAAGGAGGACGGCAGCGTGGAAGTGGTCGCCACCATGACGGTCGCCTACAAGATGATCCGCCAGAGCTTCACAAGCCGCGCTCGCTGCGACCGGCCGAAGCTGAAAATCCTGGTCGAATATCTCGACGGCCCGTTTCGCCACATGCGCAACCGCTGGGTTTTCCATCCACTCGGCGAGCACGAATGCGAGGTCGAGTTCTTCATCGATTACGAATTCAGGAGCCGTGCATTGTCGATGGTGATGGGGGCGATGTTCGATACCGCCTTCCGCCGCTTCGCGGTCGCCTTCGAGCAACGCGCCGATGAGGTCTACGGCCGCCACCCCAAGCGCGGCTAGATTTGCGGCGCCCGGCTCCGACGAAAGCGCGATCGCGTATCAGGTGTTATAGCCGTGCCTGGTGCACCATTCGGCGGCATTGCGCGCGGGATAACCGTGCTTCTCGATAGTGGCGAGGCAGCGCTTGAAGCTGCCCGGGCGCAGCGTCTCCTTCTTGGCGGCCGACGCCGCGCTTACCGCCGCAACAACCAACGCAAGGCCAACCAGCACGATGGTACCAGTCCGCAGCATGTCACAAATCCCTGGCGTGTCAGATCGGAGCTGAGCATTAGGCGCTTCGCGCCCGCGAAAAAGTCGGCTTCCGCGGTTCGAGGGCCCGCTGACATAAGTTTGCCAACTTGGCATCTTTCGATACCGGCGGGTGAGGGGAAACCATCACGGCTTTGACCGAGAGGAGACCCTTCAATGTGCGACTACAGTCTGCATCTCATTGACACACGGCCCGCTCGGGTCGGCGACACTCTGGTCTCGACACGCTTCATCGGCTCGCTCACCCGCGGTTTCAGCGCGGTCGATGAGCCGCGGGTCGCCGTCTGTCTGCGCCCGGGCACGGAACTCGCTTTCGAGCAGGACGTTGAAATCGAACATGTCTTCCGCCGCTTGCTGCCCCGCTTCGGCTTCGGCCGCCTGGCAGGGAGGGTGGCGCGTTTTCGTCAGGTCAATATGGCTCGGCCGGACGCCCATCACGACGCCCTCGAATTTCCCGACGGCCGCGTGGTGCTGGTGACGCAATTGCGCGAGGGCCAGCGCGCGAGCGTGCTGCAATTGCCGGCGGGTGAGACAGCAACGCCGATCGAGCCAGCCGGGGATACCGCATTGCAACACCCACGGAATGCGGTTACCGCTTAGCAGGGTTGCGGCCGACACTTGGTCATTGCCTTCCGCGCCGGCGGCGCGGCATGCAATGGCCCGTGCGGTCGGTACGACCACAGCCGGGGGCGGCGCTATCAGTTTGTTGTAAATGTTGCCCATCAGCGAGGAAATGCTTCCATGAAGATCATAGGCCTGATTGGCGCCGCGCTGCTGCTCGGCGCTGGCGCCATCGCGCCCGCCACGGCGCAGACGCTCACCATCCGCTTTGCCTGGTACATGCCGCCGCATACCGCGACCGCCAATCAGGGCGAGGCCATCGCCAAGAACATCGAGAAGCTGAGCAAGGGCTCGATCAAGGTCGAGACCTATCCGTCGGGCTCGCTTCTCAAGGAGTCGACGATGGCGCAAGGCATCGCCAACAACACCGTCAACATGGGCATCATGGCGATCCACTGGTGGTCGAACCAGGAGCCGGCGCTCGAGTTCGACACCATTCCCTTCCTGATGATGGATGCCGGCAAAGTGTTGCCGGCGCTGCACGGCCAGGTCGGCAAGGACATCAACACCATCCTCAACAAGCACAATGTCGAGGTCGCCGGCTGGGGTTTCTACGGCTATGCCGAGAGCTATGTGAACACCAAGCATCCGATCAAGGTGCCGAGCGACCTCAAGGGCCTGAAGATGCGCTCGGAAGGCAAGCTCAACGCCATTTTCCTCAAGTCGCAGGGCGCCATTCCGGTTGCGGTCGACTCGGCCGAGGTCTATACCGCGCTGCAGCGCGGCACGCTCGACGGCGCCGTGTCGGGCCTATCCTCGATCGTCGCGCGCAAATGGTATGAAGTCGGCAAGTACATCACCGCCATCCATTACGTGCCGCTGATCTATCCGGTGCAGGTCAATGCCAAATGGTGGCACGGGCTGACCGACGAGCAGCGCTCGGTCATCTCGAAGGCGATCGCGCAGACCGAGAAGACCAACGTCGCCGAGATCGAGAAGCTGTTCAACGAGGAGATCGATACCGCCAAGAAGCGCGGCGACGAGATCTACCGGCCGAGCGAGGCCGATTTGAAGACCTGGAAGGCGGCGACCGAAAGCATGGCCAAGAAGGACTATCTGAAGCAGGCCGGCGCCACCGGGCAGAAGCTGCTCGACGACCTCGAAAAGGCGCAAGGAAGCTGATGGCGCCCCAGACGCAAGGGGTGCGCGCGGCGGCGGCGGGCGGTAATGCCGTCGCCGCCGTCGTCGACGTCTTCGGTCACGTCGCCGCCTTCATCCTGGTCTTGTTGACCTTGGGCATCATGCTGGGCATCACGCTGCGCTGGCTCGGCATCGATAATTCCTGGACCTATGATTTCGATCTGTTCACGCTTGTCTGGGCGGGCTTTGCGGGAGCCGCCTATACCTCGTTGCGCGGGCGTCATGTCACCGCCGGCATCGCATTGGAAAATGTGCTCGGCCGCGGAGCGCTTCTGAGTTTCATCCGGCTGGCGATCGTGGTGGGCTTTCTCGGCCTGTTCATGATCTCTGGCTACTGGGATACGCTATCGAGCCTGACCACGCACGAAACCACCATCGATGTCGATCAATGGCCAGTCTGGATCGCCAAGGCGGCGCTACCGATTGGCGCACTGGGATGGGCGCTGGCGGAGGTTTCGAAATTCCTGCGCCAACTCGGCGGCTTGCCGCCGGTCGTCGGCGAAGAGAGCCTGCTCGACGAATAGTGCTCAGCCGACGAAGCGTGGGAGGAAGAGGGCGATCTGGGGGAACAGCATGACCAGGATGAGGCCTAACAGGCCCATCAACGCGTAGGGCAGCGAGCCCAGCAGCACCTCGCGGATCGAATAATCGGGCCTGAGCGACTGCACAACGAACAGGTTCATGCCCACCGGCGGGGTGACGGCGCCGATCTCCATGTTGATGACCAGGATGACGCCGAACCAGATCAGGTCGATGTGCATGGATTCGAGGCCCGGCAGCAGGATCGGGACGGTGACCAGGATCGCGGCGGAGGCGTCCATGAACATGCCGAGCACGAGATAGAGCAGGTTCACGGCGATCAGGAATTGCCAGGGCGCGAGGTTGAGCCCCTCGAGCCAAGCGGCAAGATCCTGCGGCACCCTGAGCAGCGACAGCGTATTGCCGAACACGCCGGCGCCGGCAATCAGCATCAGGATCATGGCGCTGGTCACCAGGCTGTCGCGCACCGCCGCCCAGAACAGCGGCAGGCTCAGCGTGCGCTTGAAGAAGGCCGTGAACACCAGCGCATAGGCGACACCGACGGCGGCCGCCTCGGTCGGCGTGAAGAAGCCGAGATAGATGCCGCCCAGCACCAGCACGATCATGCCCAAGCCGCCGAACATCGCCGGCGTCAGCGGGATATCGCGCTCACTGCTGACTGGATTGGCGATGCCGAGTTTCACCTGCCGCATCAACTCCGCCACCGTGTAGATGGCGAACAAGGTGGCCAGCATGATGCCCGGCAGGATGCCGGCGATGAACAGCTTGCCCACCGAGGCATTAGTGACCAGCGAGTAGAGGATGAAGGAGATGCTGGGCGGGATGAGGATGCCGAGCGAGCCGGCAACGGCGACCGACCCCGCCGTCATCTTGCGCGTATAACCGCGCGACAGCATTTCCGGGATGCTGATCGAGCCGATGGTGGCGACGGTTGCGGTGGAGGAGCCGGAGATGGCGGCAAAGATGGCGCAGGCGGCAATGGCGGCGACCGCCAGGCCGCCGGGCAGGCGGCCGACCATGCGCTGGCCGAAGTCGAACAGGTCGTGGCCGGCCCGCCCCTTGAGCATGATCTGGCCCATCAGGATGTAGAGCGGGATCGCGGCGATGACGAAGGAATTGATGTCGCTGAAGGCGGTCTGCGCCAGCGCAGTCAGACCGGGAACAAAGCCAATGGTCAGCATGTAGCCGACCATGCCGCTGATGAGCAGGGTGACGGCGATCGGGATGCCGAGGACGAGCAGGCCGAACAGCGTCAGCAGGGTGATGACAAAGATCATGGCGTTCCGGCGGGGCCGACCCGGCGCGCCGCCGAGCCCTGAAGAGAAGACGCAGAATAAACCCGAAGACGCGCCCGCGTCACCTCACTGCGCCGGCGGCTTGGGTAAAACCGGTTCCGTGGGCGCAGGTACCGGACTCGGTGGCGGCCTCGCCGGGTCGGGCGCGGCAGTGGCGGCCGGGGCCACGGCGACGCTGTCGAACCTGTCGGCCTGGATCTTCAGCGTGCCGATGAGCGTCGGCATCGCCAAGCGGATCGGCGCCATGACGGCGGTGCCGGCGATAGGCGCGAGCCAGAGTTCCATGTCCTTGCGGCCGGCGACGTATTTGACCACGAGGCTGTCCGGCCGATAGCCAGCGATCGGCTGCAGCACTAGGCCGCACACCAGCACCGGCCCTTGATAGCTGCCCTTGAGCGCGAATTTGTCGATGCGGGCGAAGGAGAGCGCGAGATTGTATCGCCGCCGCCCGTCGAAGATCGCCAGCACGTGATTGCAATTGTCGGGGGAAAAGAAACTCTCGCCCGGCTTGGCGGTCACCAGCACGGCGCTGAGCGGATCGGCGACGCCGCGCCGGTCGGCCTCGGTGACCGGCAGACGCTCCGGCGTCGGCTCGAGCGGTGGCGTGGCGGTGACATGGGCGACGTCATCGGTAAAATGGATGTGCAGTTCGGTGAGGCCGTCCTCGTCCTTGATCTTGGATGCGAATTCAATCGGCCGCAGATGCCAGTTCTCGACCGCGCCGCGAGCGGCGACGCCGCCTTCGCCGCGCACCAACATGGCCAGCATGCCGCTCGCCTTGCCGCGCGCATCGGTGGTGTATTGCGCGGGCCCGATGTCGACCGTCCAAGCCACATGGCCGATGGTCACGCCGGTCATGATGATGCTGTATTCCGCCGTCAGCCGGCCTTGCGCTTGCGCGAGGCCGCCGGTCGACAAGAGGGCGACGAGCGCCCCGGCGAGGCTTGCCGCCGCGGCGCGGCGGCTTGCAAGGTGCCAGTTCATATTGGTCGAATCCCGGTTGGAACCCTACCACCCGCGGCGACGCTTTGTCCGCGTCGGCAGCGTCGGGCCGTGCCAAATTTGCAACCTTTTCACAGCGCAATCATTCCTCCCGGCGATTCTTGCACGCCGAAGGGGAGAGCCAAGTGCCTGCGCTGCCTCAATCATTGGGAAATTGTATAGGGGCGGTCATGGCCGCGTAGGGTCGGCTCGCCTAGATGAGCTCCATGCTGTCGCGCCGCTCGCAGCCGCGAACGAGGCGACCGAGGCTCAACCCGGAAAAATGGAGTTCTGCATGTTCGATCGGAAGTTTTTCATTCGCGCCGCCTTTGCGACCAGCGTCGGTGTCCTCACCGGCCTCGCTCCCAATCTGGCGGTGGCCAAGGCTGGCGTGGTCCACACAGCCAAGATCAGTCTGAGCCAGGCGCGGACGATCGCGCTCAAGGCCTATCCCGGCAAGATCATGAAGGAGGAGCTGGAGCGCGAGCGCGGCGGCAGCGGTCTGCGCTACTCGTTCGATATGCGTCATGGCAAGCATTGGCGCGAAGTGGGCGTCGACGCCATGACCGGGCGCGTCCTGGAAAACACCCATGAGGGTGCCAATCCGAAAGACTGAGCCCGACCGGCGAACCGGCGATTCAAAACGCCGGTTCGTCGTCGTATAAGCTCGCAGCAGGGGACGGTGCGCATGAAAGTGCTGGTCGTCGAGGATGACGCGGAGACGGCCGCCTATATCGCCGCCGGCCTGAGCGAGCATGGGCATGTCGTCGATCGCGCCAGCAATGGCCGTGACGGCTTGTTCCTCGCCACCGGCGGCAACTACGAAATCGCCATTGTGGACCGCATGCTGCCCGGCCTCGACGGACTTGCGCTGGTCAAGACCTTGCGCGCCGGCGGCATCGGCACGCCGGTGCTGTTCCTGACCAATCTCGGCGGCATCGACGATCGCGTCGAAGGGCTCGACGCCGGCGGCGACGACTACCTGGTCAAGCCTTTTGCCTTTTCGGAGCTCTTGGCGCGCCTGAATGCGCTGTGCCGGCGACCGGCCATGAGCGCGGCGGCAACCGTGTTGCGGGTCGCGGATCTCGAAATGGATCTGCTCAAGCGCAGCGTCATCCGTGCCGGCAAAGTGCTCGACCTGCAACCGCGCGAATTCACCCTGCTGGAATGCCTGATGCGCAATGCCGGCAAGGTGATGACGCGGACGATGCTGTTGGAGAAGGTCTGGGACTTTCATTTCGATCCAAGGACCAACATCGTCGAGACGCATATGAGCCGGCTGCGCGGCAAGGTCGACCGCGGCTTTGCCTGCGAGCTCATCCATACCATCCGCGGCTCGGGATATTCGCTCCGTGAACCCGCCTAGGGTGCTGCGCACCGCCACCTTCCGCCTGGCGGCGCTCTACGTGGTTCTCTTCGCCACGTCCGTCATCGTGCTTGGCGCGATCGTCTATCTGGTGACGGTCGGCGCGCTGGAGCGTCGCCTCGACGCGCGCATTGCCGGAGAAATGACGTTGCTCAAGTCCGCATTCCAAGCGGGCGGTCTCGCCCGCCTGGACAGTGAAATCCGTACGCATCAGCGCACGCAGCCGGCGGGGGCCCTGGATTACCTGGTGACCGGCGCCGGCGGCGAACGGCTTGCCGGCGATCTGCCGGTCGTGCCCACGCGGCTCGGCTGGTCGAACATCGCGCGCCAAGAGAGCGATGGCGACGTCAGCCATCGGCGGATTCTGATGGCGGCGCTTGGCGACGGTGTGCGGCTTGCCATCGGTGCCGACCGCGAGCAGATCGAGGAAACCAAACAGGACATCTTCGACGGATTTGCCTCGGCTTTCGGCGCGGTCGTTCTGCTCGGCAGCATCGGCGGCATCGCACTGAGCTTCGCCTTGCTGAAGCGGGTCGAAACGATACGGCGCACCGCGGATGCGATCATTGCCGGCGACTTGACGCGGCGCGTGCCTGTCGGGAGCGCGAACGACGATTTCGACCGGCTGGCGCAGACCTTGAATCGGATGCTCGACCGCATGGCCGAACTGATGGAAAGCCTGCGTCAGGTCTCGGCCGATATCGCGCACGATTTGAAGACCCCGCTCGCGCGCCTGCGGCAGGGGCTGGAAGCGACACAAAGTCGGGCGCAATCGGCCGATGAGCACCACGCCGCCATCCAAGCGGCGATCGCTCAGGTCGACGATATCCTCGGCATCTTCGGCGCGCTGCTGCGCATCGCGCAGATCGAGGCCGGAACCCGCCGCGCCGGTTTCCGCGCGCTCGATCTCAGCGCCGTCTTCGCGGACGTGGTCGATGCCTTCGCGCCCGCCGCCGAGGATGCCGGCAAGCGGATCGAGGCGAAAATCAAGCCGGGTATCGGCTTTCTCGGCGATCGCGAATTGCTCACGCAAATGCTCGCCAATCTGATCGAAAACGCCATACGCCACACGCCCGCGGGCACCCGTATCGAAGTGGCGCTGGGCAGGGACCCGAAGCGGATCGTTGCGACCGTGACCGACAACGGACCAGGGGCGCCGGCCGAGGAGCGCGAGCGCATGTTCCAGCGCTTCTATCGGCTGGAGCACAGCCGCTCGACGCCGGGCAGCGGGCTTGGGCTGAGCCTGGTCAAGGCTGTGGCCGACTTGCACGAGATCGCGCTCGCCATTCGCGACGCGGCGCCCGGACTGCAAGTCGCGATGCGATTTCCCGAAGGGCGGCAATTGGGGGCGGAACCGAACATACAGTTGGCGGGCGACGATTGCAGGAAAGGCAGACAGTAAGAGCTATGGACAAGGAAGTTTTCACCAAGGTCCCCGCAGTCACACTCGGCTTCTGGATCATCAAGATCGCCGCCACCACACTGGGCGAGACCGGCGGCGACACCGTGACCATGACGTGGTTGCACGCCAATCAGAACGCGCACAGCAGCGGGTATCTGATCGGCACCGGAATCTTTCTGGCGATACTCGGGGCGCTGGTCGTCTGGCAGACGCTCGCGCCGCGATTTCATCCCTTCCTTTATTGGGCGACGATCGTCGCCTCGACGACCGCAGGCACCGCGATGGCGGATTTCGCCGACCGCTCGCTTGGCGTGGGCTATACCGGCGGGTCGACCATCTTGTTCATCTGCCTCATGGCAACGCTGGGCTTGTGGTACTGGTCGCTCGGCTCCATTTCGGTCGCAACCGTGAATACGCCAAAGGTTGAGTTTTTCTATTGGGCGGCCATCACTTTTTCGCAGACGCTGGGCACCGCCCTCGGCGACTGGCTGGCCGATACCGGAGGGTTCGGCTACGAAGGCGGCGCCTTGGTGTTTGGAGCAGGCCTCGCCGTTCTCGCCGGCCTCTATTACTGGACCAGCATTTCGCGCGTGTTCCTGTTCTGGGCAGCCTTCATCCTCACGCGGCCGCTGGGCGCAACGGTGGGCGATCTGCTCGACAAGCCGATCAGCCACGGCGGCATGCATCTGAGCCGGCCGCTCGCTTCCGCCGTGCTCGGGATATTCATCATCGGCTGCATTCTGCTGCTGCCGCAGCGCGCCGGTAAACATCCCGGCAGCGCCGCGGCAACCCATTAGCGCGGCACGACAAGGCGTGCGCCGCGCAAGGCCGACAGAGCAAAGCCCGGCCGTGAGCCGGGCTTGCTCGCCTGATGGCGCGAAGCGGGATGCGCCTGGTCGCAGATGCGGCGACGCACGGAGACGCGCTCGCCGCGACGGTTGATGTGGTGGCGCACGATCACGGGGCGCTCCGGCGCATCACGATCACGCGGCGCTCCGGGGCATAGGGGCGCCGGCTTGCCTGCGGGCAGGAGAACTCCGTATAGAACGCGCGAGCCGCTTTGCGGACGTCCGCCAGTTCTTCGGTCCCGCCATGCACCCATCCGACAACGACACGCTTTATCCGCGAGCCTATATCCGCTCGCCGCAGCCGCCGCCCGGGGTGGCGCTGGACGAAAATGTCGGCGTGGCCATGCGCGACGGCGTGCGGCTCTGCGTCGACGTCTACAAGCCGCAGGCGGAAGGCCGCTATCCGGTGCTGCTGTCGCTGTCGCCTTATGCGAAGGATATCCAGCAGAACCCGCCGCAGTGGAGCCACGCCATCGAATCCGGCGCCACAGGCTTCTACGTGTCGCACGGTTATGTGCACGTCATCGCCCAGGGACGCGGCGCCGGCCGCTCGCAAGGGCAGTGGCGCTGGTTCGACGAGAAGGAGCGGACCGACGGCTACGACCTGATCGAATGGATCGCGGCGCAGCCTTGGTGCGACGGCAATGTCGGCATGATCGGCGATTCTTATTGGAGCTGGAGCCAGTATTTCGCCGCCGCCGCGCAGCCGCCGCATCTGCGCTGCATCTGCCAGTGCGACGCCACCAGCGATCTCTACCGCGACGCCTGCTATCCCGGCGGCATCTTCAACGCCGCCTTCATGAACCAGTGGATCGCCTATCACGCGGCGATGGCGGCCTGGCCGGGACCGATCCCCGGCAAGGAGCCGCCGATGAACACGCATTGGGAGATCGTCAATCATCCGTGCGACGGCCCGTTCTGGCAGGAGCGCTCGGCGCGGACTTATCTCGAGCGGATCAAGGTGCCGGTGATGAGCATCGCGCCGCAGGGCGGCCAGATGCATTTCCGCGGCCAGCTCGCGGCGTGGCCCGAGATCAAGGCGCCGAAGAAGCTCCTGGTGGTGCCGCCGACCGGCTTCTGGTCGCACTTACGCTATCTGACCAACAAGCCGCTCAACCGGCAGATGCTGCGCTGGTTCGATCACTGGCTGAAAGGCATCGACACCGGCATCATGAACGAGCCGGAGGTGGCGATCTTCGACAGCGGTACGCGGAGCTGGCGTTACGAGGACGACTATCCGGCCACGCGCACGCAATGGCGCAAGTTCTATGTGAGCGGCGCGGCGATCGGGGAGGCGGCGCCGGCAGGGGAGGAGGCGCCCGACAGCTATCGTCTGCCCGACTCCTATGCGCAACTGACCGCCGGCAAGCCGGTGCTCGCCTATCGCACGGCGCCGTTTACCGCGCCGCTCTGTCTCGGCGGGCCGCTGAGCTTCACGCTGTTCGCGTCATCGAGCCAGATCGACACGCTCTGGTTCGTCAACCTGTTCGACGTGACGCCGGAGGAGCGCGCCGTGCCCTTGAGCCGTGGCATGCTGCGCGCCTCGTTCCGCGCGCTCGACGAGACGCGCTCGGCGCCCGGCCAGCCTTGGCATCCGTTCACAGAGATGCAGCCGCTCGAGCCGGGCCGTGTCTATGAATTTCAGATCGAGATGCGGCCGGTGTTCCACACCGTCAAGCCAGGGCATCGCCTGCAGCTCACCGTGGCCAGCGAAGACATTCAGTTCAACAATCCACTGCGCAATATCGACGTGCAATTGCTGCCCTGGCCGGTGGAGAACACCGTGCATCATTCGGCGCGGCATCCCACGCATCTGGTGCTGCCGGTGCTCGACGAAACACCGCGAGCGCGGCCGGTGGCCGCGCCCGTCAGCGAGATCGATTGGCCGCTGGTGCCGGGTCAGTGGATGGCGAATACCGACGGCTATCCGCTGCGCGATTGAGCAATGGCCGCGCCGACCACGAACGGCAGCGTAAACGACGCGATCAGGATTGAGGTTCCTGCGATACGCGGTTTCGGCGCTTCGCCTCATGATTTTCAGTGATACGCATAGGCGTTGAGCATCAGGAGAACGACAAAGAGCACCGCGGACCACAAACCGAAACCTGGCACATGAATTCGTTTCATCGTCGTTTCCTCCTGTCGGCAGTCAGAACGCGCGCCCACCGATCCGGTTCCTGATTCGATGATGGGCTGAGCAGGGTCCACGCAAACGCCGCGTCCATCATGAAGGCGCCGCCGGCGATTCGCGGACCCACTTCTCGTCGGCTCATCGCGAGGAAATACGTCGCGCGAGTTCCGTTACGTTTTGTCATCGCCGTTGAACGGCGGACCGGAACGAAAATCGACGAGCGCCGTTGCACAGGACGAGCCTGTGTTTTCATCCGGAGGTGTCCGATGAAGAAGCAACTTGTGTTTCTGCTTGGCGGTGTCGCGGGGTTGATGACGTTGAACGCGGTTCAGGCGGCGCCGATCTCGCCGGCACCGCAACCAACCAGCGTGCAGTCCTATGCGGAACTGCTCGAGCCGGTTCCCCATGCGACGACCGCATTGGCGGCCGATGACATGATCCAGGCGCAGCAAGGCAAACGCCTGCTGCATCGGGTCCAATACCATCACCATCACCACCATCATCATCACCACCATGGCCACTTCTTCCCCGGCTTCGGCGTCTTCGTCGGCCCGCCGGGCTATGCCTATCAAGACTGCTATTGGACGCGGGGCAGGCCCTATTGGAACGGCTGGCGCTGGGTGCATCCGCGCGTGCGCGTCTGCGATTGAGACCGGCGTCTGATTGGGATTTTGCAGAAGCGAACGGTGCCGCCGTCCCGTGCGGGGCGGGCGGCACCGGTTTTATGGCGTGGGGCGAGGGAGCGACTTGCACCAAGCCCGATTGACTCCCGACATCGCAGACCGCAAGAAAGCGCGCGGGTGCGCCGCCCGGCAACACCCATGCAATGCGAGCCCTCCCGCCTCATGCCCTTTGCCCATCCGATCGACGACCGTTATTTCGAGGACTATGTCGAGGGCGAAGTGCACGAACTCGGCAGCATCACCGTCGATGCCGACGAGATTGTCACCTTCGCCCGCAGCTACGATCCGCAAGTCTTTCACACCGATGCGGAAGCGGCCAAGCAGACCGTGTTCGGCGGTCTGATCGCCAGCGGCTGGCACACCGCCGGGCTGATGATGCGGCTGTTCGTCGAGCAGTACCTGACGCATGTCGCGAGTCTTGCCTCGCCCGGCATCGACGAATTGCGCTGGCTCAAGCCGGTGCGTCCGGGCGACACGCTGTCGGTGCGGGTGACCGTGGTCAAGGCGGTTCCGTCGCGCTCCAAGCCCGATCGTGGCGCGGTGACCTCGCTGATCGAGGTCTATAACCAGGCCGGCGAGACCGTGATGACGCTGAAGCCGGTCAATTTCATCGCCCGTCGCCCAGCGGGAAAATAGCTGCGGATAGAAAACGCCACCCGCAATGGCGGGTGGCAGGTCGTCCGGCCGTACTCGGCCTCAGCCCTTGGTCGGAGCGCCGTTCGCCGGCGTGCGCGCGGCGCTTTTCAAACGCGCCTTGACCGCATTGGCGCAGCTTTCCGAGAGATTGTAGTCGATCTTGGTGTCGCCGACCTTGGTCACCGTGTTTTCCACGAGTTCGTCGCGGTCGTAGTCGGCGTTGTCTTTGGCGAACTTGGCGACGGCCGCCTTGTTGGCCATGAAGCGATCGGCGCAGAACGGTGCCAGGACCTGATCCACCTTGGCCTGGACCGCGTCGCTGGTCTGCTGCTGCGCCGTACTCGCGCTCATCCAGCCAAATGCGGCGGCGAGCACGATCCACCACGCCACACCGCCGGCAACGAAGCCGACGCCGGCAATGGTCGCTTTTTGTTTGAGAGCTTCTTTCTGCTGGTAGTCCATAGCGCGACCTCCCTGGGTCGCCGCCCTTGGCCGGCACTATAGACCGCGCCGGCGCGAAATCCACCTGCCGGTTAAACCTCAGCGTATCCCCAATTCGGGAATGATCCTCGGCAACGGCGTCAATGCGGGAGCGGGGTCACCATCACATATCACATTTTATTGATGTGTTTTAGCCGATGTTAGGAAAGACAACTTAGAGTAAGCCAGACTTTGTCACCCGCATCCTCGGATGTGCTCAGATAAACAGGCTTCACGATGCTTTTCTGTTCTGCATGGCAATGCGCTTTCTGTTCGCTGCCGGAAGGCTCGGCGCCGTGCCTGCGCAAGCAGGCGCGCCGCTGCGAGTGCCTGTTGATGCGGGTGACAAGCCGCGGGCTGCACGACGCGCTAGCCGAACTCCATCTCGATCTCATCGGGCAGGCCGAGGCGCTCGAGAAGGATCACAGCGCTTTGTCGGCCACGGCGCATTGATCGCCCGGAGCTAGCCGTGGCGCAGCCGCCGAAAGCCCGCGCCCGACAAGACGATCAGTACCGCGCCGCCGAGCGCCCAGCATACGACCGGCGCCCAGCCGAGCAGGGCGGTGAGCGCCGGATCGGCAAGCGCACCGCTCGCCGCGGTCGCCATGCGGGCGAAGGTGGCGAGCGCCAGCGCGGAAAACAGCAAGCCCGTCGTTTTGCCTTCGGCGCCGGTCGCTCCGAGCGCGGCGGCCGCGGCGAAGGCGCTCATTAAAATCGCGCCCCAGGTGGCGCCGACGATCGCCTGGGCGGTCACCGTCAGCGCCAGGCTGTCGGCATGCTCCATCAGCACGATGGCGAACGCGCCGAGGACGCCGGCAAGCCCCATCACCGGCAGGCCGCCCCAGCGCCTGGTGAGCAGGCTTGCCGGAAACATGGCGACGCTGAAGGCTGCCCAGAACACCGGCATCAGCGCGCCGATGTCCGGCGTGAAATGCCTGAACAGGCGCGCGCTGTTGAAGAAGAAATGCAGTTGGAAGCCGAGCGCCAGCACCACGGTGGTGAGCGTGAACACGACGGTCGCCGACGGCACCGCGCTGTCGAGCGTTTTTGCCGGCGCCGCCTGCGCCGGCGCTTCGCGCGCCAGCCGCCGTTCGATGGCGGAAAGCGCGAAGCTCGTCAGCACCAGGGCGACGCTGGCGATGATGAAAGGCAGGCGCGGATCCTGCTGGCGCAGGAAGATGGCGAGGAAAGGCGCCACCGCGCCGGCGACGCCGAGGCCGAGCATGGCGAGGCTGGCGAGATAGGGTATGGCTGGCCGCGCCGCATATTTGCCGAGCAGCATCAACGGCGGCGCGCGCAAGGCCGAGGAGGTGACCGCCCAGGTCACCGTCAGCGCGATCAGCGGGGCGGGGCCGAGCTTGGCGCCGGCCACCAAAGGCAGGCCGATAAAGGCCGCGCCGCTGACGATCGTCACGGCCGCCACCCAATGACCGAGCCGGCCGACCAGCCGCGAGACCTTGTCGGCGGCGATCCCCATGGCGAGGTCGGTCACCGTGAAGATCGCCTGATCGAGCATCAGGATTAGAATGACCACGCCCGCCGGCAGCCCGACTGCGGCGGCGAGCTTCGGCAGATAGATGGCATAAGTTATCCAGCCGATAGCGAAGATGAATTCAAGAATGGCCAGATAGATGCCGACGGCATGCGGGATCGGGCGCATGGGCAGCATCCTGCCATGGCTTGGCCCGCAGCGGCCAGTCGGTTTCCCCGGCCAGCGAGGCCTCTTCACAGGCCCGTCGCCGCGCTCACGCCGTCTCCGCCATCGCCTTCAGCATGGCCAGCGCCTGCAGCACCGATTTGCGCCGCACCTCGCCGCGCCCGATTTCGCCGTAGCGCATCTCGCAAGCGGTGAGGGCGCCGCTGCGCGATGCGGTGGCGAAATGCACGAGACCCACCGGCTTGTCCGGGCTGCCGCCGCCGGGGCCGGCGATGCCGGTGATGGCGACGGCGATGTGGGCATTGGAATGAGCGATGGCGCCGCGCGCCATGGCCTCCGCCGTTTCGCGGCTCACCGCGCCATGGTCGCGCAACGTCTCCGAGGAAACGCCCAACATCTCCTGCTTGGCTTCGTTCGAATAGGTGACGAAGCCGCGCTCGACCACGTCGGAAGAGCCGGCGATCTCGGTCAGCGCACCCGCCACCAGGCCGCCGGTGCAGGATTCGGCGGTGGCGAGTTTCAGGCTGCGCGCGCGGCAGGCGTCGAGGACGGCGGTTGCCGCTGCGCGCAAGTCCTCGCTCATGCCGCGCTCCATGGCAGCCGCACCGTCGCCGTGGCGTAACAGGCGATGCCTTCGCTACGGCCGGTGAAGCCGAGCTTCTCGCTGGTCGTCGCCTTCACCGCGATGCGATCGAGCGCGACGCCGGCAATCGCGGCGATATTGGCGCGCATGGCGTCGCGATGCGGGCCGATCTTCGGCGCCTCGCAGACGATGGTGACGTCGAGATGCGCGATGCGTCCGCCGCGCGCCGCCACCCGCTCGACCGCGAAGCGCAGGAACCGGTCGGAGGCGGCGCCCTTCCATTGCGCGTCGCTCGGCGGAAAATGAGCGCCGATGTCGCCGTCGGCGAGCGCGCCGAGGATGGCATCGGTCAGCGCATGCAGGACCACGTCGGCATCGGAGTGGCCGGTGAGGGCGAGCGTGTGCGGAATTTTGAGGCCCCCGAGCATGACATGGTCGCCGGGGCCGAAGGCATGCACGTCGATGCCGGTGCCGGTGCGCACATCGCCAAGCGCGCTCGCCAGCATGGCCTCGGCGCGGGCGAAATCCGCCTCATGCGTCACCTTGACGTTGCCGGGCTCGCCGGCAAACACCGCCACCTTCAGCCCGGCCCATTCGGCGAGCGCGGCATCGTCGGTGAAATCGTCGCGGCCGGCTTCGGCGGCGCGCCGATGCGCCTCCAGCAATGGCCCATACGCGAAAGCCTGCGGTGTCTGGATCAGCCGCAGGCTGTCGCGCGCGATCGTCGCCTCGACGAGGTCCTCGGCATCGACCCGCTTGACCGTGTCGGCGACGGGCAGGCCGGGCACCGCAGCCCCGGCCTTGCCGGCCATTTGCACGGCGCGGGCGATCAGGGCCGGGGTGGCGAAGGGGCGTGCGGCGTCATGCACCAGCACCAGCGCGGGCGGATGCGCCGCCAGCGCCTCCAGCCCCGCATGCACCGAAGCCTGCCGGGTGGCGCCGCCCACCGCCGGCGGCAAGGTGGGAATACCGGCGCATTCCGCATCATAAAGGGTGCGGTCCTCGGCTCGGATCACCGGCTGCACGGCGCCGACCATGGGATGCTCGGCCAGCAGCAAAAGCGCCCGGCGCAGCATGCTGACGCCCCCGATCCGCCGGAATTGCTTGGGCAGGTCGCCGCCGGTGCGGGTACCACGGCCCGCCGCCACCAGGATTGCCGCCACCTCAGCCATGCGTTTCTGCTCCCATTTGGCGGTTTCTTAGCGCGTTCCCAAAGGCTATGGGGAGACAAAAGCGCTTTCCCGGTTCTCGAGCCCTGCAATTCAGCATGAACAGGTTTTTGCAGTGCAGCACTTGCACCCTCGGGGAAAATGGCTAAACTCTGGGCACCGTTGGTATGACGCCTAATTCATAGGCAATGATTGGACGACATGTCAGGACTGGATGAATTCATCGGCAATTGCGGGGCGGGCCTTCGGGTCGGCAGCATCGCCGTGCCGAATAACGTGATTCTGGCGCCGATGTCGGGAATCACCGACGCGCCGTTCCGCCGCCTTGCCGAACAGCTTGGCGCCGGCCTGGTGGTCTCGGAGATGACAGCTGGGGCAGGTCTCGTTCGCGGCGAACGCGAAGCCTCGTTACGCAGCGCCGGGGAAGGCATCGCCATTCATGTGGTGCAGCTTGCCGGCTGCGAAGCGCGCTGGATGGCGGAGGGCGCCCGCATCGCGCAAGCCGAAGGCGCGCACATCATCGACATCAACATGGGTTGCCCCTCCAAGCAGGTGACCAACGGTGCCGCCGGCTCGGCGCTGATGCGCGACCTCGACCATGCGCTCGCCCTCATCGAGGCGACGGTCGCTGCGGTCAGCATCCCGGTGACGCTGAAGATGCGGCTCGGCTGGGATCACGCCAGCATCAATGCACCGGAGCTTGCGCGGCGCGCCGAAGCCGCCGGCGTGCAGATGATCACCGTGCACGGTCGTACCCGCTGCCAGTTCTATGACGGGCGCGCCGACTGGTCCGCCATCCGCGCGGTGAAGCGGGCGGTTTCGGTCCCCGTCATCGTCAATGGCGATATTCGCGCGTTCGAGGACGCACTCGACGCGCTTGCCGCCTCCGGCGCCGATGCGGTGATGGTCGGCCGCGGCGCGCAGGGGCGCCCCTGGTTTCCGGGTCAGCTCGCGCGCTATCTCGCCACCGGGACGCGCGAGCAAGCCCCCTCGCTTGCCGCGCAACATGCGATGATCGACGCGCTTTATGACGCGATGCTGACCCATCACGGGCTGGCGATCGGCCGCCGCCACGCCCGCAAGCATCTGGCCTGGGCGCTCGATACCGCCGCGACGGAAGCGGGCGCGCCGGTCGACCTGCTCAAGCAACACCGTGCCCGCGTGCTCACCGTCGAAGAGCCGCGCCAAGCCCGGCTCCGGCTCGCCGAGGCCTATGACGATTTCGCCTGGAGGCAAGCGGCATGAGCCGGGCCCACGCCATGACCCAACCCCTCACCACACCGGCGGACGCCATGCTGCACGCACTTCCGCATCCGGTTCTGATGGTCGCGCCCGACGGCAAGATCGCCGACGCCAATGTCGCCGCCGAGCATTTCTTCGAAGCGTCCATCTCGCTGCTGCGCCGGCACCAATTGCGCGATCTGGTGCCGTTCGGCTCGCCGCTGCTGTCGTTGATCGAACAGGTGCGCAAGCGCGGCGCCGCGGTCAACGAGTACAAGGTCGATCTCGCCACGCCGCGCAATCCGGGCGAGCGCATCGTCGACCTGCACGTGGCGCCGCTGGCGGAATATCCGGAACACGTCGTGGTGATGCTGCAGGAACGCACCATCGCCGACAAGATGGACCGCCAGCTCACCCATCGTGGCGCCGCCCGCTCGGTGATCGCGCTGGCCGCCATGCTGGCGCACGAGATCAAGAACCCGCTGTCGGGTATTCGCGGCGCCGCCCAACTGCTTGAACAATCCGCCGGCGACGATGATCGCTCGCTGACAAGGCTGATCTGCGAGGAGACGGACCGCATCGTCAAGCTGGTCGACCGCATGGAGGTCTTCGCCGACGAGCGCCCGGTCGAGCGCGAGCCGGTCAACATCCATGTCGTGCTCGACCATGTGCGGCGCCTGGCGCAGACCGGCTTTGCCCGCCACATCAAGTTCGTCGAGGACTACGATCCCTCGCTGCCGCCGGTGCTCGCCAATCGCGACCAGCTCGTGCAGGTCTTCCTCAACCTGGTCAAGAACGCCACCGAGGCGATCGGCGAGAACGCTGCCGAGGGCGAAATCCAGCTCACCACCGCGTTCCGCCCCGGCGTGCGCCTCTCCGTGCCCGGCAGCAAGACGCGGGTGTCGCTGCCGCTGGAGATCTGCGTCAAGGACAACGGCCCCGGCGTGCCCGAGGACATGATGCCCCATTTGTTCGATCCCTTCGTCACCTCCAAGCCGTCCGGAAACGGCCTGGGTCTTGCATTGGTGGCCAAGATCGTGGGCGACCACGGAGGGATCATCGAGTGTGAATCGCAGCCGCGGCGCACGATCTTCCGCGTGCTAATGCCGATCTATGCCGGCGGCAGCGCGGAGGCCGACGAGACGCCGCCTGCCCAGAGCCCGCGAGGGTAACGATGCCGACGGGAAGCATATTGGTGGCCGACGACGATGCGGCGATCCGCACCGTCCTCAACCAGGCTCTCTCGCGCGCCGGTTACGAGGTGCGCTCAACCGGTAATGCCGCCACGCTCTGGCGCTGGATCAGCCAGGGCGACGGCGATCTCGTCATCACCGACGTGGTCATGCCGGACGAAAACGCCTTCGACCTGATCCCGCGCATCCGCAAGGCGCGCCCCGATCTGCCCATCATCGTGATGAGCGCGCAGAACACCTTCATGACCGCGATCCGCGCGTCCGAGCGCGGCGCTTACGAATACCTGCCCAAGCCCTTCGACCTGAAGGAACTGATCGCCATCGTCGGGCGCGCCCTGTCGGAGCCGAAGGAAAAGCGGCCGGCGAGCGCCAAGGCGGACGAATTCGACAACATCCCGCTGGTCGGGCGATCGCCGGCCATGCAGGAAATCTACCGCGTGCTGGCGCGGCTGATGCAGACCGACCTGACGGTGATGATCTCCGGCGAGTCCGGCACCGGCAAGGAACTGGTGGCGCGCGCGCTGCACGACTACGGCAAGCGTCGCAACGGCACCTTCGTCGCCATCAACATGGCGGCGATCCCGCGCGACCTGATCGAGTCGGAATTGTTCGGCCACGAGAAGGGCGCCTTCACCGGCGCCAACACGCGCAGCGCCGGCCGTTTCGAGCAGGCCGAGGGCGGCACGCTGTTCCTCGACGAAATCGGCGACATGCCGATGGAGGCGCAGACGCGGCTGTTGCGCGTGTTGCAGCAAGGCGAATACACCACGGTCGGCGGCCGCACCCCGATCAAGAGCGACGTGCGCATCATCGCCGCCACCAACAAGGACCTGCGCCAACTGATCCAGCAGGGGCTCTTCCGGGAAGATTTGTTCTTCCGCCTGAACGTGGTGCCGCTGCGGCTTCCTCCGTTGCGCGAGCGCATCGAAGACATCCCCGACCTGATCCGCCATTTCTTCGCCCAGGCCGAGCGCGAGGGCCTGCCGCCCAAGCAGATCGACCAGGCCGCGCTCGACCGCATGAAGCGCCACCGATGGCCGGGCAATGTGCGCGAACTGGAGAACCTGGCGCGGCGACTGGCGGCGCTCTATCCGCAGGAAACGATCTCCGTCGCCGTCATCGAATCCGAATTGGCGCAACCGACGCTGCCGGTCGGCAGCGAGGAGCCGCGCGCGGAGGAGAGCTTGAGCGCGGCGGTCGAGCGGCATCTCGCCAGTTATTTCGCCGGCTTCGACAAGGGGCTGCCGCCGGCCGGGCTCTATCACCGCATCCTGCGCGAGATCGAATATCCGCTGCTGACCGCGGCGCTGGCGGCGACGCGCGGCAACCAGATCCGCGCCGCCGATCTCCTGGGCGTCAACCGCAACACGCTGCGAAAGAAGATCAGGGATTTGGATATTCAGGTCTATCGCGGCGGCGGGTGAGGCGGCATCGCCGCGATTCTGAGTAGCCCGTAGCCCGGATGGAGCGAAGCGCAATCCGGGGACCGATTGATACATCCCCCCGGGTTTCGCTGCGCTTCACCCGGGCTACCCCGCTGCCTCCGTCAATATGACTTGCTATAGATCCATCTCGTCCGCGGTGGTCCGGCCACCGTCATGCCCGACACAAGGCCGGCCATGACGAGGTAGAAAGCCATCGCAAAATCCCACGCACGGTTCTGATGAATACGACTGGCTCCCTCGAACTCGGCCTCGACACCTTCGGCGACATCACCGACGGGCCCGACGGCAAGCCGCTGCCCGCGGCGCAGGTGATCCGCAATCTGGTCGAGCAGGCGGTGCTCGCCGACGAGGTCGGCGTCGACTTCATCGGCGTCGGCGAGCATCATCGCGCCGATTTCTCCGTCTCCGCGCCGGAGACGGTGCTGGCCGGCATCGCCACGCGCACCAAACGCATTCGCCTCGGCTCCGCGGTCACAATTCTCTCCTCCGACGACCCCATCCGCGTGTTTCAGCGTTTCTCCACCGTAGACGCGCTGTCCAACGGTCGCGCCGAGGTCATTCTCGGGCGTGGCTCCTTCATCGAATCCTTTCCGCTGTTCGGCTTCGACCTCAAGCAGTACGACGAACTGTTCAACGAGAAGCTCGATCTGTTCGCAGCGCTCCTGAAGGAGCAGCCCATCACCTGGCAGGGCCAGTTGCGTCCGCCGCTGAAAGACCAGAGCGTCTACCCGAAGACGCAATCCGGCCACCTCAAGACCTGGATCGGCGTCGGCGGCACGCCGGAGTCGGTCGTGCGCGCGGTGCACTACGACATGCCTATGATGCTCGCCATCATCGGCGGCGATCCCAAGCGCTTCCTGCCCTTCGTCGATCTCTATCACCGTGCCTTGAAGGAATACGGAAAATCGGAAATGCCGCTCGGCGTGCATTCGCACGGCTTCGTCGGCGAGACTGACGAGCAGGCGAGGAATGATCTATTCCCCGACTACAAGCGCATGCGCGACAAGATCGGCGGCGAGCGTGGTTGGCCGCCGATGGGCCGTACCGAGTTCGAGCGCGAGATCGAGCACGGTTCGCTCTATGTCGGCTCGCCGGAGACGGTGGCGCGCAAGATCGTGGGCACGGCGAAGGCGCTGGGCGTCGCCCGCTTCGACATGAAATACAGCGCCGGCCCGCTGCCGCACGACAAGATGATGCGCTGTATCGATCTCTATGGGCGCAAGGTCATCCCGCTGGTGCGGGACATGCTCGCCTAGCTGGCCGGGCGGCGAGGGGGGCCGATCCGCTCGACTTTTCCCGGCTCATCCACGCGACAAAACGCCGGGCATAAGGGCCAGCTCATCCCGCCCGGCGCCTCAGCTTTGTCGCAATTCGGCAACATTGTTGTATAAAAGCATCAGTGCCGGGGAGGGGACTGCCGAATTCCTCTTCCGGCGCGAGTCGTGCGGGGCGCCCGGCCCCGCTGCTGCCGGCGGGGCATCATGAGCGTCGAACAGGCTGCCAATGCCGATACCGCGCTAGCGACGCCGCCGGCCCGGCGCGGGGAAACGCGGGTGCTCGGCCCCATCGCGGTCGGCCTGGCGCTGCTCTCGGCCTTCGTCACCTTCGTCGTGCTGGGCAACCTCACGCCGCTGCCACCGACCAACAACGTCGTGGTCACGCTGCTCCTGGTCAACGCCGCGACCGCGGTGCTCTTGCTCGGCGTCATCGTGCACGAGGTCTGGCAGGTGGTGCAGGCGCGGCGCACCGGCCGCGCCGGCGCCAAGCTGCATGTACGCATCGTCGGCCTGTTCTCCATCATCGCCGCCGCCCCCGCGATCCTGGTCTCCATCGTCGCCAGCGTTACCCTCGACCGCGGCCTCGATCGCATGTTTTCCACGCGCACCCGGGCGGCGATCGAGAACTCGCTGATCGTCTCCGAAGCCTATCTGCACGACCACGCCGAGATCGTGCGCTCCGACATCATGATCATGGCCTTCGACCTCGCCCGCGCCGAGCCGGTGTTCGACAAGGACCACGCCAAGCTGCGCCAGTTTTTGACCTTCCAGGCCTCGGTGCGCGGCCTCGGCGCCGCGATCGTGATCGACAAGGATCTCAACGTCATCGCCCGCGCGGCCCTCAGGACCAACCAGACCTTCGCCATGCCGCCGCGCGACGCGTTGCCGCGCATCACCACCAAGCAGCCGCAGATCGTGCTCCTGCCCGATACCAACTACGTGGCCGCGGTGGTCAAGCTCAACAATTACTCCGACTATTATCTCTATGTGACGCGGCTCCTCGATCCGCGCGTGGTGCCGCAATTGCAGGCGACGCGCGAGAGCGTGAGGGAATATGCCCAGCTGGAGGCGCGCCGGCTCGGCGTGCAGGTCGCCTTCGCGCTGATGTACACGGTGATCGCGCTGATCGTGCTGCTGTCGGCGGTGTGGATCGGGCTCAATTTCGCCAACCGCCTGGTGGCGCCGATCCGGCGGCTGATCGGCGCGGCCAATCTGGTCTCCACCGGCAACCTCTATGTGCGCGTGCCGGTGCGCCCCTCGGAGGGCGATCTGGCGAACCTCGGCGAGACCTTCAACCGCATGACGCAGGAACTGCGGACGCAGCGCGACGACATCATGCACGCGCATGACATGATCGACAGCCGCCGCCGCTTCACCGAGGCGGTGCTCGCCGGCGCCTCGGCCGGCGTCATCGGCATCGACGGCGACGGCCGCGTCTCGATCCTCAACCGCTCCGCCGAGAAGCTGATCGGGCGCAGCGAAGCCGAGGCGCTGGGCAAGCCGCTGACGGAGGTGCTGCCTGAGCTCACCGAGATCATCGCCGCCGCGCGCGCCGGCGCGCGCAGCCAGGACCAGGTCACCGTCACCCGCAACGGGCGCGAGCGCAACCTGTCGGTGCGGGTGACCACCGAGCAGTCCGCCAATTCCGCGCACGGCTATGTCATCACCCTCGACGACATCACCGAGCTGGTCGCCGCCCAGCGCACCTCTGCCTGGGCCGACATCGCGCGGCGCATCGCGCACGAGATCAAGAACCCGCTGACGCCGATCCAGCTTTCGGCCGAACGGCTGCGCCGCAAATACGGCAAGGTGATCATCGAAGACCGCGACGTGTTCGAGCAATGCACCGAGACCATCGTGCGCCAGGTCGACGACATCAAGCGCATGGTCGACGAGTTCTCGCGCTTCGCCCGCATGCCCAAGCCCACCATCGCCGCCGACGACGTCGCCGACACCGTGCGCCAGGCCGTATTCCTCATGCGCGTCGGCAACGCCGACATCGATATCGAGGCGGAAATCGCCGAGGACCCGATGCCGGCGCGTTTCGACCGCCGGCTGATCTCGCAGGCGCTGACGAACCTCATCAAGAACGCCACCGAAGCCATCGCCGCGGTGCCGCCGCAGGAGCTCGGCAAAGGCGCGATCCGCGTCTACGCCGCGCGCGAGGGCGACGATATCCTCATCGACATCATCGACAACGGCATCGGCCTGCCCACCGAAAAGCGCAGCCGCCTGCTCGAGCCCTACGTCACCACGCGCGAGAAGGGGACCGGGCTCGGGCTGGCCATCGTCGGGCGCATCGTCGAGGAGCACGGTGGTTCGATCGAGCTACGCGATGCCGCCGACAAGATCCCCGGCCAGCGCGGGGCCTGGCTGCGCATGCGCTTCTCGGCCCATGGCAAGCCGGACAGCGCCGAATCCGAACAACCGAAGACCGTGAGCGAGTGACCGCATGAGCGCCGAGATTCTTATCGTCGACGACGAAGCCGACATTCGCGAGCTGGTCGCCGGCATCCTGCAGGACGAGGGCTACGAGACGCGCACCGCGCGCAACAGCGAGGAGGCGCTGTCGGCGATCTTCTCGCGTAGGCCCAATCTCGTCTTCCTCGACATCTGGCTGCAGGGCTCCAAGCTCGACGGCCTGCAGCTGCTCGACGCCGTCAAGCAGGAACATCCCGAAATGCCGGTGGTGATGATCTCCGGCCACGGCAATATCGAAACCGCGGTTGCCGCCATCAAGCACGGCGCCTACGACTTCATCGAGAAGCCGTTCAAGGCCGACCGGCTGGTGCTGGTGGCGGAACGGGCGCTGGAGACCTCGCGGCTCAAGCGCGAGGTTCGCCAGCTCAAGCAGCTCGCGCCGTTGCCGGCGACGCTGATCGGCCGTTCGGCGGCGATGTCGCAACTGCGCCAGACCATCGAACGGGTCGCGCCGACCAACAGCCGCATCCTGGTGGTCGGCCCTTCCGGCGCCGGCAAGGAGCTTGCCGCGCGCACCATCCACCAGGCCTCGGCGCGCGCCAGCGGTCCCTTCATCGTGATCAACGCCGCCGCCATCACGCCGGAGCGCATGGAGATCGAGCTGTTCGGCGTCGATCCCTCGAACGGCACCGACAGCCGCAAGCCGGGCGCGCTGGAAGAGGCGCATGGCGGCACGCTGTTCTTCGACGACATCGCCGACCTGCCGCGCGAGACGCAGAACAAGATCCTGCGCGTGCTGGTCGACCAGACCTTCCAGCGCGTCGGCGGCAGCCAGAAGGTGGCGGTTGACGTGCGCGTCGTCTCTTCCACCGCGCGCAACCTGGAAGCCGCCATCGCCGAGGGCAAGTTCCGCGAGGATCTCTATCACCGGCTGTCGGTGGTGCCGATCCGCGTGCCGCCGCTGGCCGAGCGGCGCGAGGACATCCCCGAACTGGTCGATTATTTCATGGACCAGATTTCGCAGGCGACCGGCCTGCCCAAGCGCCGCATCGGCGAGGACGCCATGGCAGTGCTGCAATCGCACAACTGGCCCGGTAATGTGCGGCAGTTGCGCAACAATATCGAGCGGCTGATGATTCTCGCCGGCGGCGATCCCGACGCCGTGCTCGACGCCTCCATGCTGCCGCCCGATGTCGGCTCCATGGTGCCGACCATGCCGAACGGCAACGGCGGCGAGCATCTCATGGGGCTGGCGCTGCGCGAGGCGCGCGAGGTGTTCGAGCGCGAATATCTGGTGGCGCAGATTTCCCGCTTCGGCGGCAACATCTCGCGCACCGCCGAATTCGTCGGCATGGAACGTTCGGCGCTGCACCGCAAGCTGAAGGCGCTGGGGATCGGGTAGTGAGTGGATTTCGTCATTCCGGGACGCGCCGATGGCGCGGGCCCGGAATCCAGAGCCAAACGCGCCATGTCCGCCTCCCTGGATTCCGGGCTCGCCGCTTCGCGGCGCCCCGGAATGACGGATAGTCCATGCCCCGCATCGCTTACGTGAATGGCCGCTATCTGCCGGTCGCGGCCGCGGCGATCGGCGTCGAGGACCGCGGCTTCCAGTTCGCCGATGGTGTCTACGAGGTCTGCGAGGTTCGGGGCGGGCGCCTCGTCGACGAGCGCCGCCACATGGCGCGGCTCGATCGCTCGCTCAATGCATTGCGCATCGCGCGGCCGATGGCGCCGGCGGCGCTCTCCGTCGTGCTGCACGAGACCGTACGCCGTAACCGCGTGACGGACGGCATCGTCTATCTGCAGGTCACCCGCGGCGTCGCCCGCCGCGATTTCGCCTTTCCGGCCGCCGGCACCCGGCCGACCATAGTGGTGACCGCCCGCGGCAACGACGTCGCCCGCCTCGAGCAGATGGCGGCGCAAGGCGTCGCCGTCGTCAGCGTGCCGGACATCCGTTGGGGCCGGGTCGATATCAAGTCGGTGGCGCTGCTGCCCAATGTTCTGGCCAAGCAGGCGGCGCGCGAAGAGGGCGCCCGCGAAGCCTGGCTGGTCGATGCCAGCGGCCATGTCACCGAGGGGGCGTCGTCGAATGCCTGGATCGTGACCGGTGACGGAACGCTGGTCACCCGGCCGCTCGGCCCCGACATCCTGCCCGGCGTCACCCGCTCGGTCGTGCGCGAGGTCGCGCAGGCGCAGGGGCTCGCCCTGGTCGAGCGCCCGTTCACCCTGGAGGAGGCCTATGCGGCGCGCGAGGCCTTCGTCACCTCGGCGAGCCAGATCGTGCTGCCGGTCACCCGCATCGACGGCCGTGCGATTGGGAATGGCGCCCCCGGGCCGGTGGCGCTGGCGCTGCGGCACGCCTATCACGACCGGGCGGAATTCTCTTGAAACGGCCTGGAAATCCACTCGACGGAACTTTAGACAGGAGCGACGGCGCGTTGGGCCGCATTAGGGGCAAAATCCGATGAAATTCATCGGGTTGCTCATATGTGCGGCAAGTTGCACTTGCGCCCGAGAAGCACCTGCCATCTAATAGCGGCTCCCGAGCCCGAAACCGCACTCCGTGGGGCAAGGCGGCGCATGTCTTTGAACTCGCATGCCGGGGACGGGGCAACGAAGGTCTCGTGCGTAAGACACGGGCAAAAAATGGAACACGGCCATGCCAGCCGAACGGGCGCAAAATCTCCAGGACACTTTTCTCAATCACGTTCGCAAAAGCAAAATCCCGCTGACCATCTTCCTGGTCAACGGCGTAAAATTGCAGGGCGTGGTTACCTGGTTCGATAATTTCTGCGTGCTGCTGCGACGCGACGGACATTCGCAGCTCGTCTATAAGCATGCGATATCGACCATCATGCCGGGGCATCCGATCCAGCTCTTCGAGGGCGGCGAAGAGGGCACGGGCGGAGAAAAGACCTAGTTGGAACCGCGTTCGCGCGCTGAGACGCTGACGCCCCATCGCACGGGCGACGAGACCGGGCGCGCCATCGTCATCGAGCCCTGGCTCAAGCCAGCGCCGGCGCGCGCGCATTCGCGCGCCGAGGCGGATGCGCGCACGCCGCAAGCGCGCCTCGACGAGGCGATCGGGCTTGCCCGCGCCATCGATCTCAACGTGGTGCAGGCCGGCCTGGTCACGCTCGGCGCCATCCGCCCGGCAACCTATATCGGCAAGGGCAAGGTCGACGAGATCGCCGGCCTGGTAAAGACGCTGGAAGCCTCCCTCGTGGTGATGGACTGCCCGGTGTCGCCGGTGCAGCAGCGCAATCTGGAGAAGGCCTGGAGCGTCAAGGTGCTCGACCGCACCGGGCTGATCCTGGAGATTTTCGGCCGGCGCGCGCGCACGCGCGAGGGCTCGCTGCAGGTCGAGCACGCGCATCTGTCGTATCAGAAGGGGCGGCTGGTCCGCTCCTGGACCCATCTGGAGCGCCAGCGCGGCGGCCACGGGTTTCTTGGCGGGCCGGGCGAGACGCAGATTGAGGCCGACCGCCGCGCCATCGACGAGCGCATTGCGCGCATCGAGGAGGAACTCGAGAAGGTCAAGCGCACGCGCAAACTGCACCGCGACGCGCGCAAGCGCGTGCCTTATCCGATCGTGGCGCTGGTCGGCTACACCAATGCCGGCAAGTCGACGCTGTTCAACCGCATGACGGCGGCGACGGTGCTCTCCGCCGACATGCTGTTCGCCACGCTCGATCCGACATTACGCGCGGTGTCGCTGCCGCACGGTACGCGCGTCATTCTTTCCGACACCGTCGGCTTCATCTCCGACCTGCCGACCATGCTGGTGGCGGCCTTCCGTGCCACGCTGGAGGAAGTGATCGAGGCCGACGTCATCCTGCATGTGCGCGACGTCGCCCATAGCGACACCGCCGCGCAGTCGCATGACGTGGAAAAGGTGCTGGGCGAGCTCGGCATTGCCGCCGACGATCCGCGCTTGGTGGAGGTCTGGAACAAGATCGACAGCATCGGCGCCGAAGAGCGCGAACGGCTGGCCAATCTGGCGGCGCGCCAGGACGCTGAACGGCGGCCGGTTTTGGTCTCGGCGCTGAGCGGGGAGGGGCTCGACCGCCTGGTCGCGGCTATCGAGCTGCGCCTCGCCGCCACCCGGCAGACGCTGGCGCTCTCGCTCGATCCGGCCGACGGCGCCGGCTTGAGCTGGCTGTACCGCCATGCCGAGGTGCTGTCGCAAGGCATGGCCGACGACGGCCGTTTGGCGGTGACCGTGCGCGCTGACCCGGACAAGGTCGCGCGGGTGCGGGCGAAGTTCGGGGTGATCGGTTAGAAACAGCAGCACTTGTAGCCCGGCTGGAGCGCAGCGGAAGCCGGGGGCTCTTGCCAGGAGGCCGCGCCGCTCGCGCTCAGCCGGACTACGGGTGTCGCCCTGGATTCCGGGCCCGCGCCTTCGGCACGTCCCGGAATGACGGACTTCATTTTATTTTCTCCGCGTCCTTCGCCGCGTCCCAGAGCGCATCCATCTCGGCGAGCGTCGCCTCCTTCGGCGTCTTGCCGCGCGCGGCCAGCGCCCGCTCGATGGCGGCGAAGCGCCGCTCGAATTTGAGGTTGGTGGCGCGCAGCACGCCTTCCGGATCGGCATCCAGATGGCGGGCGAGGTTGACCACCGCGAACAGGAGATCGCCGACTTCAGCCGCGCTCTCGGCCGCGTCTTTGGCGTCGAGCGCGGCTTCGATCTCGTCGGCCTCCTCGCGGATCTTGGCGAGTACGGCGCGCGGATCGTTCCAGTCGAAGCCGACGAGGCCTGCCTTGTTCTGCAGCTTCAGGGCGCGGGTGAGGGCGGGCAGCGCCACCGGCACCCCCGCCAAGGCGCCCTGTTTGGCCGGCTCACCGCGCTCGGCTTTTTCCTCGGACTTGATCCGCTCCCATAGGCCCTTGACGTGGTCGGCGGTACGCCCCTCGGCATCGGCGAACACGTGCGGATGGCGACGGATCATCTTGCGCGTGATGGCCTCGACCACATCGCCGAAGTCGAAGCGGCCTTCCTCCTCGGCCATGCGGGCGTGGAAGGCGACCTGGAGCAGCAGGTCGCCGAGCTCGTCCTTGAGATGGGCGAGGTCGCCGCGCGCGATGGCGTCGGCCACCTCATAGGCTTCCTCCAGCGTATAGGGCGCGATGGTCGCGAAGGTCTGCTCCAAGTCCCAGGGGCAGCCGCTGCCGGGCGTGCGCAAGGCGGCCATGATCTCGATCAGGCGGGCGATGTCGCGGGACGGTTTCACGGGGAACGTCGCTCGGCGGGACTGGGGGCTTACGGGCTCACGGAAAACGGCAATGGGCTGCTCGAATCCGATGCGCCGCGGAGGACCCTAGCAAAGCCCACCCAAGGGCGCGACTTTGGTAACGTGATTCGCATAAGACATATTATGGAATATTTCTTCGTGGCCCTGGGCCGAGCCATGCGCGAGCCCGCACTTTAAGAAACTACCGAGACCCGCTGATTTATCTCAATTATTTATCAAGTTGATGGATCGACCCCGCGTGCGGCCCAAGCGCTGTTTTCCATTCAAGTTCAATAGGTAGTGGCGCTCTACTGCTAAGCTACTTTAACTTGCAAAACTCATCCCGTCGAAAGCCGGCTCGACGTTGTCGGGCAGGCTGGCGCACAGAGTCGCGTAGTCGAGATCGCTGTGCAGGTTGGTCAGGATCGCCCGCTTCGGCTTCACCCGGTCGATCCAATGCAGCGCTTCGTCCAGGTTCATGTGGCTCGGATGCGGCGCTCTGCGTAAGGCATCGACGATCCAGACGTCGAGGCCGGCCATCGCGGGTAAGCTCGCTTCCGGCAGGCTCTTGATGTCGCAGGAATAGGCCACCTTGCCGAAACGGAAGCCGAGCGAGGGGATGTCGCCATGGTCCTGCAAGACCGGCAGGGCCTCGATGGCGCCGCCCTGCCCGTGGATGCTGACCGGCTGCCCGGCGACGATGCGGTGCTCGGACAGGATCGGCGGATAGTCGCTCCCCGGCGGCGTCATGAAGCAATAGCCGAAGCGGGCGTGCAGGCCGCGTGAGGTCGCCTCGTCGAGATAGACGTCGACGCGCCGGCGCTTGTGGATGAACAGCGGGCGCAGGTCGTCGATGCCGTGGATATGGTCGGCATGCTCGTGCGTGATCAGCACGCCGTCGAGCCAGTCGACCTCCGCCTCGAGCAACTGCATGCGCAGGTCGGGCGTGCAGTCGACCAGCACGCGGGTCCTGTGGCCCTGTGCATCGACCTGCTCGATCAGCAGCGAGCAGCGCCGCCGCCGGTTCTTCGGGTTGGCCGGGTCGCAGTCGCCCCAGCCCAGCGCGACGCGCGGCACGCCCATGGAGGAGCCGCAGCCGAGGATGGTGAAGGTCAGGCTCATGCGGCGTCGAACCGATGTTTACGCTTGCGCATGATCTTTTCCGAAAGCCGGTCTCGACTTTTCGGGGTCATGCGCTTGGCGGGGAACTTTGCTGAACAGGCGGAAGAAGTTCTCCGTCGTCTGCTGGGCGATCTCCTCGCAGGAGACGCCGCGCGCCGCGGCCAGCACCTTGGCGGTCTCCACCACATAGGCCGGCTCGTTGCGCTTGCCGCGATAAGGAAGCGGCGCCAGATAGGGCGCGTCCGTCTCCACCAGCACGCGCTCGGCCGGCAGCGCGGCGGCGAGGGCGCGCAAGTCATCGGAGCGCTTGAAGGTGAGGATGCCGGTGAACGACACGTAATGGCCGAGCTCGATCGCGGTGAAGGCAAGTTCGCGCCCGCCGGTAAAACAGTGCAGCACGGCCGGGAAGGCGCCCTGCCCGCTCTCTTCCTTCAAGATTCTCGCCATGTCGGCATCGCAGTCGCGCGAATGGATGACCAGCGGCAGGCCGGTTGAGCGCGCCGCGGCGATGTGGCGGCGGAGGCCCTGCTCCTGGTCGACGCGCGGGGCGTTGTCGTAGTGATAGTCGAGCCCGGCCTCGCCGATGGCCACGACCTTTGGATGGCGCGTATGCGCCACCAGTTCCTCCGTGGTGATCTCGCGCTCCTCGTCGGCGTGGTGCGGATGCGTGCCGATCGAGCAGAACACCTCCGGAAAGCGCTCGGCAATGGCCAGCACCTGGGCGTGCTGCTTGACCCTGGTCGAGATGGTGACCATGCGGCCGATGCCGGCGGCGCGGGCGCGCGCCACCACCGCCTCGACCTCGCCGGCGAGGTCGGGGAAATCGAGATGGCAGTGGCTGTCGACGAGCATGCTCACGCGGCGGCCTCCGGCTCCACATAGCGCGGGAACACAGGCTTGGGCGGTGGCAAATTGACGCCCGGCGCGATGCGGTGTTCAGCGCCCAGCCGGTCGAAACCGCGCGACCCGGCGGCAACGGCGAGCAGGTCGAGCAGCTTTCCGGCCGCGGCCGGCACGAAGGGCTGCGCCAGGATTGCGACCTGCCGCAGCACCTCGGCGGTGACGTAGAGGATGGTGCCCTGGCGCTTGGGATCGGTCTTGGCCACCGCCCACGGCGCCTCGCCGGCGAAGTAGCGATTGGCCTCGGCGACGACCGCCCAGACCGCGCTCAACACCTGGTGGAGCTGATAGGTCTTCATGTGCTCGCGCGCGGTGCCGATCATGGCATCGGCGGCGGCCAGGATCGCCTTGTCGTTGTCGGTCAAATCGCCCGGGCCCGGCAGCACGCCGCCAAAGGCCTTGCCGATCATCGACAGCGAGCGTTGCGCCAGATTGCCGAGATCATTGGCGAGATCGGCATTGATGCGGTTGACGATCGCCTCGTGGCTGTAATTGCCGTCCTGGCCGAACGGCACCTCGCGCAGGAAGAAATAGCGCAGGGGATCGACGCCATAGGTGTCGGTGAGCGCGAAGGGGTCGATCACATTGCCGACCGACTTCGACATCTTCTCGCCGCGGTTGAACAGGAAGCCGTGCGAAAAGATCTGCTGGGGCGGCGCGATGCCGGCCGACATCAGGAAGGCCGGCCAATAAACGGCGTGGAAGCGCACGATGTCCTTGCCGATGACATGCAGGTTGGCAGGCCAGTAGCGCTTGAACATTTCGCTGTTGTCGTCGGGAAAGCCGACGCCGGTGATGTAATTGGTGAGCGCATCGACCCACACATACATGATGTGCTTGTCGTTGCCGGGCACGCGGATGCCCCAGTCGAAGGTGGTGCGCGAGATCGACAGGTCCTGCAGGCCGCCGCGCACGAAGCTCGCCACCTCGTTGAGCCGTTCCTTCGGCAGCACGTAGTTCGGCTGCTCGTAGAGCTTCAACAGCTTGTCGGCGTAAGCCGAGAGACGGAAGAAATAGCTCTCCTCCTCCACCCACTCGACCGGCGTGCCGGTCTTCGCGGCGACGCGGGCGCCCTGCTCGGTCAACTGCGTCTCGCTCTCGGCGTAATAGGCCTCGTCGCGCACCGAATACCAGCCGGCATATTTATCGAGATAGATGTCGCCGTTCGCCTCCATCCGCCGCCAGATTTCCTCCGAGGAGCGGTGATGGCGTTCTTCCGTGGTGTGGATGAAGTCGTCGTTGGAACATTCCAGCCGCGCGACCATCTTCTCGAACAGCGGCACGTTGCGGTCGCGCAGCTCGCGCGCGGTCAGGCCGAGCTTGGCCGCGGTCTGCTGCATCTTCTGCCCGTGCTCGTCGGTGCCGGTGAGGAAGAACACGTCGTAGCCGTCGAGCCGCTTGAAGCGGGCGATGGCGTCGGTCGCGATCGCCTCATAGGCATGGCCGATGTGCGGGGCCCCGTTCGGGTAGGAGATCGCGGTGGTGATATAAAAAGGGGTCTTGGCCGGCATTTTTCAGGGTCTGGGCAGGGCGATGGGAACTGTCATGCCCGGCCTTGTGCCGGGCCTGGGTGACTTAATCAAGGCCGGTTTTCCGGGGCATCGCGGGCCCACACGCCAAATTCACCCTTCATACAGGGCAATTTCCCGCGCGCCCGCCGGCGCCAGCATGCGCTTGTGGCCTGCCCAAGCCGGTCTGCGGTTCAACCAACCGGCGAAGCCGGCCTCAACCCTGCACCGCAATATTTTTTAGAAATCCGTCACGAGAATCGCTTAGCCTTTCGGCCATGGCGGTTCCTCGGTTACGGATCGAGAAGCGGCAAATGCAGTCGGGACTGACAGGTCCCCGGACGCCCGCCGCGCCGCCGGTCTGCCGCACATTCCCCCGTCGATCGCAAGCTTCGTGCCCGCGCGCGGGCCGTTGGCGTCGCCCCCTGTCCTGCCGTCCATCAGAAGGAGTTGGCCCTTGGGTAAGACCCTCAAGAAGAAGCGTCGTGAACGCCAATTCGGCTCCGCCGAGATCATAGAGTTCCAGAACTCCAAATTCGAAGCCGAACGCGCGTTGCCGCCGGTCAAGGCGCTCAACCCCACCCAGGCCGACTATCTCAAAGCGCTGCACAGGTCTCCCCAGGTGATCGTTCTTGGGCCCGCGGGCACCGGCAAGACCTGGATCGCCGCCACCCACGCCGCCGACCTCCTCCGCAACCGCCAGATCGAGCAGATCATCCTGACGCGGCCGAACGTGCCGTGCGGGCGCTCGCTCGGCTTCTTCCCCGGTTCGCTGGAGGATAAGTTCGCCCCCTGGGCGCAGCCGGTCGCGCAGGCGATCAAGGAGCGCATCGGCAAGGCGGCCTACGACATCGCGCTCAAGAACGGCAGCATCGAGCTGGTTCCCTTCGAGGTCATGCGCGGCCGTTCCTGGAAGAACGCCTTCGTGCTGCTCGACGAGGCGCAGAACTGCACGCCGGCGGAGATCAAGACCTTCCTCACCCGGATCGGTGACGACTGCACGGTGGTGGTCAATGGCGACGTCAGCCAATGCGACCTCGCGGCCGATGGCGGGCTGCGCGTCGTCATCGACATGATCGCCGCGCAAAACCTGCCGGTACCGGTCATCGAATTCACGCGCGCCGATATCGTTCGCTCCGGCATCTGCGCCATGTGGGTGGAGGCTTTCGCGACGGCGAAGCTCTAAAATTTTTCCCGGATCAGACCGCGTCGGGTACCGCTGAACCCTTGCGTGCGCGTCGCCGCCCTGGCGCGCGGCAAGCCATGCGCGGTGGCGCAGGTTGATGCATGCCAAACAGGGATTGCCCTTCAAGTCGGGCCGGCTTTCCCGTTCATCGTTAATGCGCTTTTCAGGACATCAATTTCGCGAGTGAAATTAGCCTTAATTTGCAACGTTTCTCTACGCCAATTGGCAAACTGATAATCAATGGCGGCTAGCTTCCCAGTCGCAACTAACCTGAGACGCGTCACATGAACATCGCCGTAAACCCTTTCCGCCTGCATGACCATTGCGAAGTCGCGATCGTTGGCGCCGGTCCTTATGGATTGGCCGTTGCCGCGCATCTTCGCGCCGCCAATGTTTCAATCCGCATCTTCGGCGATGCGCTGTCGTTCTGGCGCGATCACATGCCTGACGGCATGAAGCTGCGCTCGCCCTGGGTGGCGACCCATATCGCCGAGCCGCGCGGGCGCCATCGGCTTGACGACTATTTTGCAGAGGCCGGTCTCGCCATTCCCAAGCTGCTGCCGGTCGAGCAGTTCATCGATTACGGGCGCTGGTTCCAGTGCCGCGTGGCGCCCGATCTCGATCCGCGCGCCGTCACCTGCATCGATGCCTGCGAGGGCGGTTTCCGCCTCGCGCTCGCGGATGGCGACACGCTCGTCGCCCGCCGCGTGGTCATGGCGACCGGCCTGCTCGGCCACGAGCACCGCCCGGCGGAATTCGACGGTTTGCCGCGCGAACTTGTGAGCCACTCCTGCGAACACAGGGGATCGCAGGAATTCCGCGGCAAGCGCGTCGCGGTCATCGGCCGCGGTCAGAGCGCCTGCGAGTCGGCCGCGCTGCTGCATGAGGCTGGCGCCGAAGTGGAATTGATTTGTCGCGGCGATCTGTCCTGGAATGCGGACCCCGATCAGCGCGGCAGCCTGCGCAAGGCCGTGCGGTCGATGCTCGGCAATATGCTGATCCCACCGTCGCAGGTGGGGCCCTTCCCCTATAGTTGGCTGAACGAGACGCCGGGCACCATCCATCGTCTGTCGCAGTCCGCGCGCGATCACGTCAACGAGAACAGCCTGGGGGCCACCGCTATTCTCTGGCTGCGCCCGCGTCTGCAGGACGTACCGGTCAACGCCCGCCGCACCATCATGGCCGCGCATCGCATCGGCGACCAGGTCGCGCTCACCCTCGACAATGGCACCCGCCGTTACGACCACGTGATGCTGGCGACCGGCTATCGCACCGACGTCGACAAGATGAAGTTGCTCGATCCGCGCCTGCGCCAGCGTATCGCGCGCTATCGTGGCCTGCCGGTGTTGTCGAACGGCATGCAGTCGAGCGTGCCCGGTCTGCATTTTGTCGGCGCCGCCGCGGTCGGCAGTTATGGGCCGCTGCTGCGCTTCATCGCCGGCGCCGGCTTTGCCGCCCGGCAGGTCACCCGCGCCGCACGGCGCGGCGCCCGCGTGACGGATGACCTCGGCAGCATCAACCTCGCTGTATCCGCCGAGCGGGTGTGACCTCATGAATACCCCCGGTGCCCTGATCGTCGGCGGCGCCCATGTGAGTATCGGCGTGGCGCGCAGCCTCGGCCGACAGGGCATTCCGGTGTGGTTGCTCGCCAACCACCCGCTGCCCACCTTTTCGCGCTATGTGACGCGCAGCTTCGACTGGCCCGGCGCCGACCATGCGGAGGGGCTCTCTTCGATCCTCGATGTCGTCGCCACGCATGGGCTGCAAGGCTGGGTGCTGATCTCAACCGGCGATCAGGACATGCGGCTGATCGCGCAGAACCACGCGCTGCTGTCGTCGCATTTGCGGGTGGCGACGCCCGATTGGGACACGTCGCGCTGGCTCTACGACAAGCGGCTAACCTATCAGCGCGCGGCCGAGATCGGCATGGATTTTCCGCAGAGCTACGAGCTGGGCGGCCTCGACGATATTCGCACGCTCGACTGCCGCTTTCCCGTCATTCTCAAGCCGGCCTTCCGGCACAGCAACGCCTTTACGCACATCAAGGCCTGGCGCGCCGACGACCGCGACACGCTCATCGCGCTCTACCGCAAGGCCGTCGCGCTGCTCGGCAGCGATGCGGTCATCGTGCAGGAATGGGTGCCGGGCACCGGCACGGCGCAATATTCCTATGCCGCGCTGTGGGACCGCGGCAAACCCGTGGCGACTCTCACGGCGCGGCGACGGCGCCAGCATCCGATCGATTTCGGCCGTTCCAGCACCTTCGTCGAGACAATCGAGAACAGCCGGGTGGACGAGATCGCCGGTCGCTTCCTCGCCTCGCTCAACTATAGCGGCGTGGCCGAGGTCGAGTTCAAGCACGATACGCGCGACGACAGCTACAAGCTGCTCGACGTGAACGGCCGCTTCTGGACCTGGTGCGGGCTCGGCGCGCTCGCCGGCATCGATTTTCCGACCCTCGCCTTTCGGCAGGCGATGGGCGAGACGATAACGCCCGCCCGCGCCCGGCCCGGCGTTGCCTGGATGCACGCGAGCCGCGACATCGTCGCCGCCTGCGAGGAAATCGCCGCCGGCAGCCTGCGGATCCGCGACTATCTGGCCGGTTTCCGCCAGCCACTTTGCTTTGCCAATTTCGCCCTCGACGATCCCATGCCGGCCTTTGCCGAATTTCCCGCCGCGGTGCTGAACCGGATCGGGCGCGGCACCGGCGCCCGCTCAAAGCGCTCGCAAAAGGCACTGCGCCAGCGGCTGGCGAAATAGGTCTGGTACCGGATAATCAGATCGTCATTCCGGGGCGCGGCCCTTTGGCCGCGAGCCCGGAATCCATAATCCCAGCCCTTAAGGTGTATGGATTCCGGGCCCGCGCCTTCGGCGCGTCCCGCAACGACAAGCGAGAACTGATCAGCCGGAAACCGTGTTGCCCCGCGCCGCCTCGGCGAGCGCACCGAACACCGCAAAGACCAAGGGCTTGCGCTCGAGATTGTAGATATCGGCGTTGCGCGCCGCCCGGTTGACGCTTTCCCAGGCCTGCGCGATGCGGTCCATCTGCGCCAAGGCATTGGCGCCGCCGGCAAGCCGCTCCGACAGCCAGCCGTTCACCAGATCCATGAAAGCGGCGAGCGTCGCCGGGTCGTTGCCGCCGAGCGCCTCGCCCAGCGCATGCAAGGCGCGCGGATCGGGATCGGGCAGTTGCGCGATCAGTTCGCGCACGCGCTGGCGCAGTTCCAGCGTGTCGCCGTCGATCAGCGCCAGCGCGCGGGCAACGCTGCCGTCGGCCGCGGCCGCCGCGTCCTTGACCAGCGGGTCGTCGGGCTGGCCGCCGGTCGCGACCGCCACCGCGCGGGCCACATCATCGGGAGACAGAGGACGCAGCAGCAGCCGGCGGCAACGCGAGCGGATGGTCGGCAATTCGCGTCCCGGCGCGTGGCTGACCAGCAGCAGCAGCGCGCGGGCCGGCGGCTCCTCCAGCACCTTGAGCAGCGCATTGGCGCCTTCGCGCGCCAAATCGTCGACCGCGTCGACTATAGCAATGCGCCAGCCCCCCTCGCCTGCGGTCGAGCCGAAGAACGCCACTGTGCGGCGCACGTCGTCGACCCGGATCACCGTATAAAGCTTGCCGGTCTGCTCATTGGTAATGCGCTCCAAAGTGAGCAGGTCGCCTTGCGCCTGCGCGGCGATGCGGCGCGCCACCGGGTGCTCGGGATCGACGGCAAGCGAGTCCGCCGTTTGCACGTCGGGTGCCTGCGGGTCGGGATGCGCCAGCACGAAGCGGGCGAAGCGATAGGCAAGCGTTGCCTTGCCGATGCCGGGCTCGCCGCCGATCAGCCAGGCATGCGGCACGCGGCCGCTCTTATAGGCCGTAAGCAACGCCTGCTCCGCCGCGGCATGCCCGAACAGGACGCTTGTCTCGCGCGGCAGCGGGATGTCGTCGTCCTCGCTCACGGCGCGGCTTCCGTCGAGGCGAGCGCGCGCTCCGGCTGTAGCCGCTGCTCGACGATCTCCCAAATGCGGCCGGACACGATATTTCGCGGCGGACGGCCGTCGATGAGCTGAATGCGGCGCGGCTCATCCGCCGCCAGCTGATGATAGGCGCGGCGCAGTCCTTCGTGGAACTCGATCGTCTCGGCCTCGTAGCGGTCAGCCGGCCCGGAGCCGCGCCGGCGCTTGGCGCGGGCGAGGCCCACCGTCGCCGGGACGTCGAGAACGAAGGTGAGATCGGGCATGGCGGCGCCAACGGTGACGCGCTCGAGCCCGCGGATCAGCTTCATGTCGACATTGCCGAGAATGCCCTGATAGGCCCGCGTCGAATCGATGAAGCGGTCGCAGATCACCCATTTGCCCTCGACCAGCGCCGGACGGATGACGTTGCGCACGTGGTCATCGCGGGCGGCGGCAAACAGGATCGCCTCGGTCTCCACGCCCAGCGGCTTGGCGATGCCGGAAAGCAGGATGTGGCGGATGACCTCGGCACCGGTCGAGCCGCCCGGCTCGCGCGTGCGCACGACCTCAAGTCCGAGATCGGTCAGGCGCTTGGCGAGCTGCGCCGCGTGGGTCGACTTGCCGCTGCCGTCGCCGCCCTCGAAGGTGATGAAACGTCCGCGCATCGTGTCTCGGTCTGCCCCGGCAAGGGGAAAGGTGAAGCGTTATAGCCGTTCGGCGCCGGCGCGGAACAGCGCGATCACCAGTTCGGTCACTGCATCGAAGGCGCGCTGCGACAGGCTGCCCTTGCCCACCGAAGCGGCCGCGTGCAATGGCATTTGCAGCACGACATTATCGTTGCGCCAGACCCGCACCTCGCCGACCGGTTGGCCCTGCTTAACCGGCGCCGGCACCGGCCCGGTATAGACGATCCGGGCGATCAGCCGGTCGCCGCCGGCCCTTTGCACCATCACGCGCACCGGCGCCGAGGCTTTCAGCGGCACGTGGCCGACGTCGCCGCCATAGACCTTGGCGCTGCCCAGCGTCTGGCCCTCGGCGAACAAGGTGCGCGCCTCGAAATTGCGGAAGCCCCATTCGAGCAGCTTCTTGCCGTCGTCGGCCCGCTCCTTGGCGGTCTTCTCGCCATTGACGACGACGATCAGACGCAAGCCGTTCTGCACCGCTGAGCCGACCAGGCCGTAACCGGCCTCCTTGGTAAAGCCCGTCTTCAGGCCGTCGGCGCCGATGCTCATCTTGAGCAGCGGATTGCGGTTGTACTGGTGAATCTTGTTCCAGGTGAAGTCCGGCTGGCCGAACAGCTTATAGAATTCCGGATAGGTGTGGATGATGTGGCGGGCGAGCTTGGCGAGCTCGCGGGTGGTGACCAGCTCGCCCGGATCGGGCAGTCCGTTGGAATTGGTGAAAGTCGAGCGCGCCAGACCGATTTCACGTGCCCGCTTGGTCAGCAAGCCGCCGAAGGCCAGTTCGTTGCCGGCCAAGCCTTCCGCCAGCGCAATACAGGCATCATTGGCCGACTGGATGATCATGCCATGCAGCAGGTCGTCGACGCTGACCATGCTGTTGAGCTTGGCGAACATGGTGGAACTGTGTGAGGGCGCGCCGCCGGTGCGCCAGGCATGTTCGCTGATCCTGAATTCGTCCGTCAGCTTCAGCTTGCCGATCTCGATCTGGTGGAAGACGTATTCGGCGGTCATCAGCTTGGCGAGGCTCGCCGGATGGATGAGCACGTCGGGATTGCGTTCGTAGAGCACGCTGCCCTGCCCTGCCTCGATCAGGATGGCATGCGGCGCGCTGATCTTGGGGCCCTCGTCCTTGCGGTCGGCAGCAGCGAGGGCAGGCGCCGCGAGCGCGCTAAAGGCGAGGACGGCCGCTGCGAAGAGCGGCGCAAAGCGAGATTGGCGAGGCGATATCATGTCCGCTTTGTAGCCGATATGCACACGGCGGGCCACATCGGGCCCGGACCGGCCGATATTCTGGGGAACAATGCGGCTCAGTAAAGGCCGCGGCCGCTCATGAAGCCGGCCGCCGGCGCGTCATAGCGCACCGGCGCATAGGCGGAGACCGGTGACGTCTCGATCTCGGCCGGACGCGGGCGCGATGCCGCCGCCAGTTCGGTGGTGGCGGCCCGCGTTGCGATGCTTGGCCGCTGCGGCGGAAGCTCGCGCACGCCGTCGCGCAGCGTGAAGGGCCGGCTCGGCGGCGACGGAATATCGCTCATGGGCCGCGCATCGAAATAGGCCTGTTTGAACCGCCCATTGTCGGCGACGCGCACCGGCTGGGTCGAAGCCGGGCCGTCATTGCGCAGGGTTGCCATCAACATGCGATCGTTCGAGCCGGCAAGCGGCGCCCGCCCGACATATTCGACCTTCACCCGGGCGAGGCCCCGGTCATAGAAGCCGAGCAGCTTGGCGGTCTTGACCGAGAGGTCGATGATGCGGTTGTGCGCATAGGGACCGCGGTCGTTGATGCGCACCACAATCGAGCGGTGATTGTTGAGATTGGTCACCCGCGCATAGGACGGCAGCGGCAAAACCGGGCTGGCGGCGCTGATGGAGTTCTCGTCGAAGATTTCGCCATTGGCGGTATAGCGGCCGTGGAAATCGTCGCCATACCAGGAGGCCAGTCCGACGGCGGAGTAATTCGGGTCGTTGGACGGGTAATAGGTCTTGCCGGCGACGGTATAGGGCTTGCCAACTCGGTAGACGCCGCCACCCTTGGGGACCGGTTGGCCGGGCTCGACCACGCGGGCGCTGGCGGCAACTCCATAGCGGGGATCGATGCGGCCGACCCCGCCCGAGCAATTGGCGAGGGCCAGAGCGCCGGCCCCGAGCGCCAGGAGGCGCACGAGACGAACGCAAAGCCGGTTTGCCCCCAATTGACCCATCCCGCTGGCTGTCCCCGATGCGAAACGCCGAAAACTTATGCGTTTCACCTTATTCCAGAATATCGCACTGCAAAGTTACCGGACACCGCCGGTCCGCCGGCGTGGTAAAGAATTGGTTCCACTCAACTTTGGCGTTTCCACGGCGCTTTTGCGGCAACGCACCCGAAATAGCCCGAACCGTGCATGGCTTGCAAGGCCGGCGGCCTTGGATCATGTGATGGCGCAACGGAAGGGTGGCCGAGCGGTTTAAGGCACCGGTCTTGAAAACCGGCAGTGGGGCAACTCACTCGTGGGTTCGAATCCCACCCCTTCCGCCACCTTCCAGTTCGCCGATGTTCGCGAATGTTCAATAAGTGCCGATGAAAGCGGCATTTTATGAGCTCTCACTGACCTCTTACGGCTGCTATAATTCGTCTCCATACCCACATTAAACGTGGGTAGTAACGGAGGTACGGATGGCGCGCGCAATTCAGCGACTCTCCACGACGAAGGTGCGAACGGCCAAGGCGGGCATGTGGTGCGACGGCGGCGGCCTGTACCTGCAATGCACCGCAGGGACGGACGGCAGGCTGCGGAAATCTTGGCTTTTCCGATACGCCACGAAGGGACGCGAACGCCAAATGGGGCTGGGCTCGCTCGATACCGTGAGCCTCGCCGAAGCGCGAGAGGGGGCTGCCAATTGCAGGCGATTACACCTCGCAGGCGTCGACCCCATTGAGCATCGTGACGCCGCGCGCATGCAGGCCGCACTCGATGCCGCTAAGGCCATGACCTTCGACGAGTGCCGGGATGCCTACCTCAAGGCGCATGCGGCGGGTTGGCGTAATGCCAAGCACCGGCAGCAATGGGAGAGCACGCTCAAGACCTATTGCAGCCCGGTGTTCGGTAAGGTGTCGGTGCAGGCCGTCGACGTTGCGCTGGTGATGAAGGCGGTGGAGCCGATCTGGACGACGAAGCCGGAGACCGCTAGCCGCCTGCGGGGCCGTATTGAATCCATTTTGGATTGGGCGAGAGTGAGGGACATGCGGACGGGCGACAATCCGGCGCGCTGGCGTGGTCATCTCGATCAATTGCTCCCCGCCCCTAACAAACTGCGCAAAGTTAGGCACCACGCAGCCCTGCCCTATCCGGAAATCGGCGCGTTCATGGTGGAGCTACGGGGCCGCGACGGAGTTGCCGCCCTCGCACTAGAATTTGCCATCTTGACGGCCACCCGCACCAACGAGGTGCTTGGTGCGAGGTGGGATGAAATAGACGGCCAAGTCTGGACCATTCCGGCATCTCGGATGAAAGCTGGCCGCGAGCACCGTGTGCCGCTCTCCGACAAGGCGATGACGATCATCAAGCGAATGAAGGCAGTGCGGGCGAACGACTATATTTTCCCGGGCGACCGTCGTGAAATGCTCTCCAACATGGCGTTGTTGATGACGCTGCGCAGAATGGGTCGTGGCGATCTGACGACGCATGGCTTTCGCGCAACCTTCCGAACTTGGGCTGCCGAACGATCACAATTCCCTCGTGAGGTGGTAGAATCCGCACTGGCACATGTTATAGGCAACAAAGTCGAGGCGGCCTATCAGCGCGGAGATTTGTTCGACAAACGCCGCCGCTTGATGGATGCATGGGCCGAGTATTGCGCTAAGGCTGCTAACCTAGGTGCGTCCGTGATCCCGCTGCGCAAGTGAGGGGGCACGCGTATGGCAAAAAAGGTGCTGCCAAAGCGGCGTCGCCTTTCGGGCAAACGCGGCGGTCGCTTCGCGGTCCGCGCGCTCCCCGTGGTGCTGGCAGGTTCGGCGCACGAGAGCCCGGGTGATCATGTTGTCGGTCGCCCTGTTACGAATTATCTCATGCTGCCGCCCGGCAATGCGACGGTTGATGCCATCGCCGACCGTCTCTCAGGCCCCACCGCGTTGAAGAAGCAGCAGAGGCGGGAAACTCTCCGAACTGCCGTCTTGTCGGCCCATGAGGCAGGGGCGCGGAAAATCATGGAATTCAACAATAGTGATCGCGCCAGCCAGGCCGCCGCCGCCTTCAGGGCGTTGCGCGCACTATCGCCCTTTGTAATCGACCCGACCTTCATTCCATCCATTTACGTTGCAGCCTCAATCGTCGAAGCTGAAAATCCTACATTTGGGGAGTGGGCTCGCGATCTCGCTCGCGGGCTTGAACATGTCACCTTGTTTGAATCCGTAGTAGCCGACGAGCAGCGCCGTGCAAAACCGGTTAGGCGGAAAAACCCCGGAAAGCCTTACATGGCGGGGCTGGCCGAAAGTTTGGTTGCTTCATGGCACGAATGGACTGGCGAGTTCCCTTCCAAGACCCGGGTATTAGCTAAGCGAACCAAGTCACGCAGGGTTTTATTTTGGCATTTTGCGGACGCGGCTTTGGCCGACCTCTCGCTACAAGCTCAGCCCTTCGACCATCACGTCCGTACGGCAATTGATCGGCTTCAAAAGACTGTGAGATCACCCGCAAAATAGCTTCCCGGTGCAAGGGGTCTCACACGTTACATCGGTCCCGGTGTGTCTTAGAGCATCACCATGAACGCTGGCGCGCAGATGCGCGTTCATGGAGCAGCCCATGCCCAAGACTGCACTCACCATCGACGAGGTCATCAAAGCCGGCCCGCTCGGGCGGACCTCGATTTATGCGGCCATCAAAGCCGGGAAACTGACCGCTCGAAAGTTTGGCAAACGCACTATCGTGCTCACGTCCGATTTTGAGGGCTTTTTGAACAGCCTGCCCAAAATGGGCGACGAACGCGCCGAAAGCAATCGAAATTATTAATCCTGAACTCGAAAACCCCGCCGACGCGGTCAACGTCGACGGGGCAATAAATGACAGTCACGATGTGCGCTTTTCATACCCTCGACGCCGCGCCTGCGCAAGCTGACATCGACGAGCCCGTCGACAATTTCCATGGAACGCTGCGCCTGATCATGACGCCGCGGTGGCACCGCCACCGCGCAGATGGTGGCGCCGCGTATCACCCACGCCGAGCCTCGTGCACCGTGTGCGGCTGACCTGCGCAATGAATTCGCTGATGT
>CAVXFJ010000014.1:0-180805 GCA_963760995.1 uncultured Pseudomonadota bacterium
CAGTTGGATAGAGCATCAGCCTTCTAAGCTGAGGGTCGAAGGTTCGAATCCTTCCGGGGTCGCCACCGTTCTCCACATTATTACTTACCGCGTGAGCTGACTGACCGCGCGCGACGGCCCACGCCGGCTGCCCGGTGTCAGGCTCCGGCGGAAGGCGCGGAAGGTGGGGCTCGCGGCCAGGGCATCTTCCCCGCCGGCGATCAGGTCGTCGACGGTTGCAGCCGGCAAGACGAAACGGGTCGGCACCGCATTCAGGCGCGCGGCGCGGGCGGAATCGAGCTGGTCGAAGGCGAGCCGGCCGACGAACAGCTTGATGTCGTGGCAATTCCAAGGCCCCTTCTCCCCGCGCAGGCGCGCGACCTCGGCGCCGGGCAAGCCGCAGCGCCAGCGCACCAGCCGTTCGCGCCAGTGCGCGAAGGTGGCGGTGAAGGCCGTGTAGCTCGAGCGCACCGAGGCATCGATGGCGGCGCTGGTGACCGCGTCGACCAGCGCGACGCCCGTCGGGCCGGCAAGCTTGCGGTCCCAGTCGCCCTGCGGGCCGCGCCCGGCATCGACCACCAGGAAGAGGATGCGGCTGAGCCGCACGCCTTCGGCGCGCGACAGCGGCTGGTACGGCGCCGCGGCCGATTCCATGGCGATGGTGAAGCCGGACAGGCCGAAATTGTCGACCAGCCCGCCGTCGAGCAGCTTCACATATTTGGTCGTGCCGCCGCGGTAGCGTTGCAGCGCCGCGGCATAGGCGTGCAGCAGTGGCGGCGTATTCGGATTGTCGGCGGCGCGCGTGATCCAGGCAGGCAGCGGCGCGTGGCAGCGCTGCGGATAGGTGCGCAGCACCACCGGCGCGAACACCAGCGGCACCGCGGCGGACGCGGCCACCGCGCCGGCGACCGGATAGTCGGCAAGATCGCTGCAGATCGCGCCGAAGGTCGTCTGCCCGAACACGAAGGGCGTGCGGTTATAGATATCGGACGCGTTGATCCACACGCGCGGGCGTCGCTCGGTCATGAGCGCACCGAAGGTGGCGCCCTCAAACAGATGCGCATCGAGCCAGCGGCGCAGCGGCGTGTCCTTGTTGGCGCCGCCGCCGAAGGCGCGGCCGAGACTGAACAGGTCGATACTGGTGTCGAGCGGCGCTTCGGCGTCCTGCAGCAGAAACCGCTCGCGGAAGTCGGCGAGCGCCGCCTTGCCCTTGAGACCGAAATAGGCGGCCGGAACCGAGCCGCCCGAGGCGGCGGTGACGAAATCGACGCGGTCGATCAGCGGCGCGGTGCGGCCGCGGTCGGTCACCGGCGTGCGGGCAAAACCGCGCAGCACGCCGAAGGAGAACGCCGCCGCGCGCATGCCGCCGCCGGAGAAGGCGAGCCCGACCAGCATGTCGTCGTCGGCCGCCATGCCCGGCCGGCCCTCGGCCGCGACCACGGGCTTCCCCGGCGCAAGCGGCACATTGATCGGTTGATTGACCACGGTGGCGCAGGCCGTAAGCGCGAGGCCCAGGGCGAAACCGGCGAGCGTACGATAAAGCGCCATCGGCAGATTTGCCGGAGCGTGGCGCTCAAGCGTGCGCGGCTCCCGCACCCACACTTTATTCGTGTCGGCGAGGGCGATAGCCCATGAGCGTAAAGGTTAGGTCAATGCCGGCGCATGTATTTGTATGGACGCGGATTTACGCGCGGCCGCCGCTCGTCTTAACTCTTGCTGTCGATGCGCTGGCGCAGTGCGCGGCGGCTCAGTGGGTCCAGGCGTCGCGCCGCGTATAGGCGAAATTGTCGGAATAGGAGATGCCGCGCCGCATGGCCGGCTTGGTCGAACTCGAACACCTGGTAGGGAATGCCGTGGCGCTCGCAATAAGCCACCGCCTCCTCCTTGCTGGCAAAGCGCAGCCGCAACTGCTGGCGCATGTCGCCGGAGGAGGTCCAGCCCATCAGCGGCTCGACCTCGCGCGGCTGTTCCGGCTCGAAATCGAGCACCCAGGCCTTGGTATTGGCCTGGCCGGACTGCATGGCGGTCTTGGACGGCTTGTAGATGCGCGCGGTCATGCGGACCCCCGGAATCTGCGGACGGCGACGGTATAGGCCGGTGCCTGCGCCCTGGCAATGCGGCGCGGCGATCATAGCATCTCTGCGGAAATGCCGGTGCCGGACGGCGTTGCCGGACGGGCCATGCCGCCGGGTACCACTGCAGCGGTGAAAGTTTGAAGGCTTAGGCCCGGTAGCGCCGCTTCGGCGTGAGCGTGGTGACGCCAAGCTGGTTGCGCGTGGCGCGCTGGCGGCGCGATTGCAGGGTCAGCGGCCGCTGCAGCACAGGCGCGCGCACATCGACGCGGAAGCCGCCGTCACCGAGATCCTCGAACACAATGCCTTCCTCGCGCCAGATTTCCTCGATGGCGCGGGCGGTGGAACGCCGCGGCTCGGTCTCGCCCTGCTCCAGCTTGTGGATCGCCCGCTGGGTCATGCCGACGCGAAAGCCAAGCTCGCTCTGGCTCCAGCCGAGCACCGCACGCGCGAGCCGCATCTTGGCGGCGAAGGCCTGCCGCTCGAGCCGGACCAGCTCGTTGAGATCGCAGGAGCCCTGGTAAGCCAGATGTATCGCCATCGACGCGGACCGCTCACGCTTGAGGTCACTGTCCCTTACGGGAATGACCCCCGGCGGTTGCCCGCCGGAGGTCTTTCGTCGTTCAGGCCGCTATCCGATCAGGGATAGAACGGACGGTTGACGCGGAAGCGCACCGCCCAGTTGTCCATATCGCTGAGCGTGTAGGCGCCAGCCGGCTTGCCGCTGGTTGCCGTCGTCAGGAAAGCCAGTCCGCTCGAATCCCGCGCGGTCATCAGCTTGCCGTAGAAGACTTCCAGGCCGAGCTGGAAGGTCTTGGACACGGCCCAGTCGGTGCGCAGGCCGACGCCCCAGATGCTCCAGTCCATGTCGCAGCCGGCATTCGCGACGGCCGTGCTACCAGAGCCAGTCCCGTCACCGCCGTTCGCGCAGATCATGGCGTTGCCGGCGCTGCTGTAGTTCTGCTCGAAGTAAGAGCCCCACAGCGTGGACGTCCAAGCCGCGTTCCAGTGGTGCTTATAGGCCGCGTTGACGGCCCAGGCGGTGGTCAGCTCGAGGTCGGACGCATGTTGCCGGCCACGGTACCGCCATAGACGGCATCGGACTGGATGCCGAAGCCCACAGTTTTGGCCTTCCCACTTCTGGTAGTTCCAGGCGAAGGCGGTCATGTTGGCGTAGCGGGTGGCACCCTGGGTGTAGGTGCCCTGCACCTGCAGGTAGTCACCCTTGCCGATCATCGGCGACGTTCAGCTTGATGCCGGCACCGACGGCAAAGCCTGCCTTGTCGCTCGGATGGCCGGTGATTTCGGTGGTCCCGTAGTACATCGACTGTACCTCGTGCCAGGCACCCATGATCTGGGCGGAGCCCCAGGCCTGGTCGATGCGCAGATTGGCGACGACGTCCGGAGCCTGCAGCGCCTCGTAGTTCCTGCTGGTCACATTGCCGGCAAGGCCGGCGAGCGTGAAGGCGTTGTTGGCATTCCAGATCTGCGTCCGCCGCGCCATTTCAGCCGACAAGGTGGCCGACAGGCCGTTGCCGAACTGCGCGGTGTAGGCGAACACGTCCCAGCCGCCGTCGCCCGAGTCCGAAGACGCGGTGGTCAGGCCGTACTGGTTGGCGCCGATCGAGTAGAAGTCGAAGAACGACGTCGAGTGGCCGATCGTGAAGCCGGCCCACTGGATGAACCAGCGGTTGGCGTAGCCAGCCGAGATCGGGTTGTCGCTGACGTTGTTGGTGCTGATGCCGATCGCGATGTAGCTGCGCACCGTGCCGTACTCGGTCGAGCTGCGCGCGTCGAACGTGGCCGTGCCCTTCACGCGGGTGTGCCAGCCACGGTCGTCCGGTTGCCGTAGTTGTTGAACCACGGACCAGTCGTGAAGCTGCCGGCGTAGCCGGTGGACGGTCTCGAAGCGGGCCCAGCCGCCGACTTTCAAGCACATGTCAGTGCCGGGGATGTAGTAGAACCCCACACCGTACAGGCTGCAAATCTTCACGTACTGGACCGGTTTGGCCTTGACGGGAAGATCGGCTGCCTGCGCCCCAGCAATCGCAACGAGTTCCCGCCGCGGAGCCGAGGAGAAGGCTTTTCGCTAGTCCCGGCCGTCCAGCCACAGGAGTTAGCCAGCAGCGATTGTTTATCCCGTCGCAAACAGTCCTGCACCACGAACCACAGGAACCTGAATTTGGTAAGTTTTTGAAAAATAGAGCGTTTCTTCGAGACGAGCAGTCCGTTACTGTAGGGCCGGTCTAGGCGAACTCCCAACTAGCCGTATTATCTAGCTGCCTAACGTCGCCAGAAATCCTTAAATCGCGTCGGTGACAGCTCGGTGTACCGCACCGTATGCTGAATGTTTTTGTGGCCGAGATAAGCCTGCAGCGCCCTCGTATCATGCCCTTTGTTGGCCAGCGCATAACCGCAAGCGTGCCGCAGCATGTGTGGATGGGCCTTGAAGGCCAGCTTAGCTGCTTCTCCTACCCGCTCGACCATGCGCGCGAACCCGGCGGTGCTGAAAGGTGCCCCGCGCTCCGAGGTGAACACGAAGGATGACTTGGGATCCTGCTCGCGCCGAAGCCGCCGCAGGGCGCGCAGCTCGTCCCCCACGATGGGATGGGTGCTTGGGGTACCCTGCTTTGCCCTGCGGACGTGCAGAGAAGCTGTCCTGAAGTCCACCTGATCCCAGCGAAGGTCGGCCAGCTCCAAGGCTCTCAGACCGTGCCTGTAGGCCACCAGGATCATCGTGGCGTCACGGTGGCCCCAACGGTTCTTGGCTGCGGCCTTCATCAGCCGCTCAACCTCGCCCTCTGTGAGGTGCTCGCGGGTCCGCAGATCGGCATTGGGGCGTCGCCTGGGGATAACTGTTCGTTTTATGGTGGCTGGCGTGACCAGCTTGAGGCGCGTTTTCGCCATGTGTTTCAAGGCTCCCTAGAACACTACTGTTCGTACAATGCTCGCTTTTTACCCAGTCGTCAATTTCCGATATGGGCTCGCTGAGTCGGCGGAAAGCGCGTTGCAGGTTATCGCTGTCGTTCTTTCGCAATCGCCAAGTGAAATAACAGGCTACTAGCCGTGAGGGGGGCGCCGGGAGGGGGAGCGGGGGTACCGGGGGGTCAATTCGCCCTGAACGACCCCTCGGAGAAATCGCATAGAAAATCCTGAGACCGTCGCTTGCCCGGCTGACGTGGACCGTTCTATGTCGGCGGGTTGAAACGCCGAGAGGAAAATCCGACCGTCGATATTCTTGACCGGCTCGGGAAGGTGCTTTCGGTGCATTTGGCCCGGCCCGGAATTAAGGGTCCGCTACGGATGGGATTGGAGGCGGATGTGTCGGGGATGGCACTGCAATCGCATGATGATGGCGAGGAGGTCGCGAAATACACCTGATGACCGCCACCCTCGGGGCCGATTAATCGCGATTGGACGTGCTCAAAAGGTTGCTTGCGTCTCACCGCCAGCCAAAAAGCTCGTCCGCCGGAAGCCTATGTTTCTATTGCACTTTTGCGTGGACCAAAGGCCCGGCTAAAGAAACTAGGATTTCACTCCCTTGACAACTGTCCTAATTCCGTGTTATTATATCTTGAGGACTGGATAAAAAAACTCGCCGGTGAAGGCGGCAAATAGCTTCGATCATAGTCCGGCCACCTGGCCGAAAATCTGCCCCTCCAATATTCACCCAAATCCTCATTGAAATAACCGTCCTGCCGGGCGGAGTTGACCCTCACTGCGTACAATTAAGAGGGTCGCAAGCCTCTCTGACCTCGACCAGCCGAAAACGCAGCCCAGCGAAGCTGCGACTAACAAAGGAAATGACGATGACGGATACTCACCAAGACATTGAAGCCGTACAAGCCGACCGGACTGTACAGGAAATCTGGAACGAATTCGATTTGGAGGACATGCGGCGCTTCTTGCACGTCGAAACGCTGGATATGGAGAACACTCGTTTGTTTCTGACGGTCATTCCCCGCGTTCCGATACCAAAGGATGACCCGTCATTGCCTTGGTATGTAAAACTCGTCGGGCGTCTTTGGGAGATGAAATACGAAGGCTATGGGATAGCGATTTCTGCGTCTCCGCATTCGACAATTCCAGGACGTTACTACACTACATCTGCAGGGCCGGTCGCCCTTACGGTGTTTGAGAACCTGCCAGGATCACCCGGGTCTCAGCCCGATCAAACTCCCGTCGATTGGACAAAAGAAAAGGCAAAGGTTCGAGATGCTCTGCGATCAATCCCTGCATCGATTGATTGGAAGTCGTGGCACGACGATGTCCTTAAGCCCTTGTGTCACGCCTCGGGCGGTAGCGAAGACTGCTATGAGCTGCTCGACGAATGGGCCTGCACCTGCGCCAAATACGCCACGAAGAACGCTCGTAGAGAAAATCGCCGACAGTGGGAAACTATCAAGAAGCGAGAACACCAGGAGTTAGGGAAGAAACGACGGCGTCTGGGGTCATTTTACCGACTTGCATATCAGTATGGTTGGCAGGGCTGGACGGAACCTGTCTCGGTGGAGTTCGCTAGCCTAATTCAAGCAGGAAGTTTGGCGGAAAAGACGATTGCCGATTTACGAGATGCATTTAAACACTATGAGCCGAAGCACAACCCGTCGCCCGCTCAGTGGGATGCGTTGTCTGATCTCGCTGCACACCTTGAGGCGATGGCAAACGGAACAGCCAACCCGCGCTACTATCTCTCAAGCCTCGACCCAGGAGTCGGCAAGACACAGACGATCACCCATTTCGTCAAGGTGCTACAGACATCACCGGACTATGACGAAGTTGGCGCAATAATTTTCGTCGGACGGCATGAGGAAATCCGGTCGTTCATTGAAGCGATGGACCTAGACGAAGGCGCTTACTCGGTTTGTGTTTCGGATAACGACGAGGAAGGACGCAAGCTCAACGCTTTAGGAAATCCTCTGCCGGATAAGGCGAGATTGATTTTCACGACCCAGCAGATGCTAGAGCAATTGACCAAAGGCGGCAGGGAGTTCAGCTCACTCGAAAAATTCTTTTATCGCCGCAAACCAAGAGTCGTCAGGATATGGGATGAAACATGTTTGCCGGCGCGTGCATTGACGATCGATCTGGAACTCATCCAAGAACTGGAAAGGGTGGCGACGAAGGCTGACCAAGTGCCGTTAAAGAACATGCTCGGCACGTTGATCATAGATATCCGGCAGAACATCGGCGAAATCATCACGTTGCCTGATTTCGGTAAGATTGGATTAGACCATGAGACGTCGGATGGAGTTTTCCGGCAGAACCAGAAACTCAGGGATGCTATTTTTGACCTCGCTTTGTTGTCCGGAAAAACGGCCCGTATCGTGCGGGATGGAAGGAACCGGACAATTGTCGATTACGCAAAGACGCTCCCTGACGACCTGAAGCCGATGGTGATTACTGACGCATCTGGTCGAGTCCGGCAAACCTATCATTATTGGAGCGACGGAAGAGGCGACCTCGTCAAGTTACGTGAGGGCGACAAGAGCTATGAAAATCTCACCGTCAACATCTGGGAGCGAGCTGCCAGCAAATCGGCATGGTCGAAGGATCATAAGGAACTGTTGGCAGGCGTGACGTCTGCCATTCACGCAAAGGGAGATGATGAAGGGTGGCTCATTGTTCACCCCAAGCCACACGATCATTTCAACTCAGCCAGGAACGTCTGGACGGAAGTCGACATCCCAAAACTGCTGCAGGGTTCAGTCCGTAATCCCGGACGGCTAACCTTCGTCCATTGGGGTGGAAGCGAGTTTAGAGCGACAAATCGATTTCGAGAAGTCAGGAACGTCATGCTGGCGGGCACACATTTCCTGCCGAAACCTGCCTATCAGGCATTGGCAAGACTGAGCCTTGGCTTGCCTTCAGATGAGCCTGTTCCGACCGAGGTCTTGACTAGGATAGAACGCGGCGAACATGCGAACTTCATTTTGCAAGCTGTCTGCCGAGCATCCGTCAGGCGGAGTGCCGAAGGCGGATGTGGTCAGTGTGAGGTTCATATCATCGCTGCACCTCGATCAGGGATACCGTCGATGCTCAAGGCAGGGGCGATATTTCCGAATGCCAAGGTCCGGGACTGGTCGCCGGTCGACGTTCCTCTGAGGGGGCGGATAGGAGAAGTCATGACGTATTTCGAAAGGCTGCCAGAAGGTGTCGTAGAACGGCTAGCGAGAACAGTCGCCGAGGATGTCGGAATGGACTACGACAATTTCGTAAGACGAGTGGTCAGGGACGGTCAGTTCTCCGATAGACTTGGCAGAAGCGGCTGGCAGTTCGTGCCCGGTAGCGGAAGCAGATCGGCTGCCTTTCGGCGCGGCACTAATGGCGCTCGACAAGAAAGTCTGAGACTTGCTGCCTAGTCGAACTCTGGTGGTCATCCTGGGTCGGTCAAAGTCTCAATATAGGTGTACTATTGAGAAGATGACCTACCCAGACTCTTGCTATCCATTCGTTGTCGTACAGATTAAGGGCGGCGTATTGTCTATGATTGATCGTCGCCCTTTACTGAGCGTAGAAGGACCACCCATCCGCCTGCCAAGGGTGGCACATCCACGCCTCAAAGCGCGACCATTGCTACCAATAGGCGCTGGACGGTTCGTCGCCAAAACTAATCCCTATCTTGCCGTCTGTAGCATAGGATGCGGGCCGCATTAGGAGGGCCGTTGCAATCCCCGAGCCAGCTTGGAAGCGATGATCTTCCGCCAGGGGTCGTGTATCTTCCGAGCCGAAGCGAATTCCCGGTCCTTTCCTCAACCTGATGCGACCGCCCCGCTTGCAGAACTGCATCTGCCATCTACAATAGCGAATGGCACGCTGCGTATGAGATTGATTTTCCATCCCATAGATCAAGCGATTGAAGGTGTTCAATGCCCATTGTTAACATCAACTCATCCCTTGTGCGACGGATTACCTGCCCTGTTGCCCAGAAGAAGATTGATTTTTTCGACAAGCGACAACGAGGTTTCGTGCTCGAGGTTCGCGCATCAGGCGTAAAGACTTACTATCAACGCTACAGCGATGAGCGAGGTAGGGAACATCAATTCAAAATCGGCCCTGCCGACGTGCTCACGCTAAAACAGGCACGCCGCAAGGCTAGGCAGATCAAAGCAGAAGCCATCCTTGGCGGTGACCCGCAACAGGCACGTCAGGAACGCCGTGCAATTCCGACGCTGCAGGCGTTCATTGAGGAACGCTATCTCCCGTTTATCAAGGGATACAAGCGAAGCTGGAAAACCGACGCGACATTTTTGCGAATACACATTCTTCCGAAACTTGGCCGATATTTCCTCGACGAAATCACGACGGAGTTTATAGTCGGGCTGACGAACAAGATGCGAAGCGAGAACTACGCGTCGGGATCGGTGGGGCGCGTCATCATCATCTTGCGATATGTGTTCAACCTTGCGGCCAAGTGGAAGGTGCTTCCGCCGAACCTGAACCCGGCCTCGGGAATACCGGTGCCCGCCGACGTGCAACGGAGCCGCTACCTCAGCAAAGAGGAAGCTGCATGTCTACTTGCGTCAATCCGCGCCGATGAGAACCAGATTGCAGCAAAAGCCATCATGCTGCTGTTCTTAACTGGCGCGCGACGGAACGAAGTCACACAAGCTGAGTGGTCGTATGTCGATTGGCAGCGCGGGACCCTCTTTGTTCCAAGGTCAAAGAATGGCCAACCGCGATACATCAAGCTGAACAGTCCCGCCATCGAAGTGTTGAATTCAATTCCAAGACTTGAGGGCAACCCTTATATTTTTCCTGCGCCCACGACCGGCAGACCCATGCCGCATCTTTTCTTCCCTTGGGATCGGATCAGGAAACGAGCGGGACTGGCCGATGTTCGGTTGCATGACCTGAGACACTCGTTTGCCAGCTTCCTAGTGAACCGAGGTAAAGAACTCTACTACGTGCAACGGCTGCTAGGCCACAAGAACTACCGAACGACCCAGCGGTACGCTCATCTCTCACAAGAGACGCTCGATAATGCGGTCGAAGTGATCGCAGAACTATTTAATGAGATCGGCAACGGGCAATGAGGCGTTCATTACGACGTTCTAAAGCTCGGTAACTTTGCATTACCGGCTATATCCGCCATGATGCTGCCTCTGACTGAGGCGGAAATACGCCATTGCGTACCTCGTTCGAGCTGCCGAGCTTTTAACGTTGAGCTGATGTCGACCACATTCTCATTTAGGTGTTTCGGCGAGGTGCCTTCGAGGAAAAGACCCCATGCTTCAACGGCATCGTGAAGATCGGCTTTTCCTTCTTCGTCGAAACGCGAATGGGTCGGCCGCATTTGGATATCCTTCACCTTGCCTCCGACTGTCTCGACAAAGACCTCGACCATCCGCTGAATAGAATTTGCAAATTGCGGGACAGCAACTTCACGATGTGCCAACTCGCGGACCAGGCGAGAAGTCAATCGGAATGGGCCAGCATCAGTAATGATGTAGTGTCGGAGTGAAACGCGACGGCGGCCCCCCTTTTTGAACGGGACAACTGCCATTTACACACCAGCGCCTAGTGGGCAAAAAACCCCCGGCAGTTTCCCGCCGAGGGTCTTTGTCGTTCAGGCCGCTATCCGATCAGGGATAGAACGGACGGTTGACGCGCAGGCGCACCGCCCAGTTGTCCTGGTCGCTGATCGTGTAGACGCCAGCCGGCTTGCCGCTGACGGCCGTCGAAAATGCCGTCCCAGTCGACGTCGCTGCGCTGTTCAGGTTGGCATAGAAGACTTCCAGACCCATCTGGAACGTCGAGGAGACGGCCCATTCTGTCCTCAGGCCCACGCCCCAGATGCTCCAGTCCATATCACAGCCAGCATTTGCAACGGCCGTGCTACCAGAACCGGTACCATCACCAGCGGCCGAGCAGATCATGGCATTGCCGCCACTGCTGTAGTTCTGCTCGAAGTAAGTACCCCACAGCGTGGTCTTCCAAGCCGGGCTCCAATGGTGGGTATAAGCCGCGGCGACGGTCCAGGCTGTGGTCAGTTCGAGATCGGAGGCAGTGCCCGCCGCCACGGAGCCGCCATAGACGGCATCGGACTGGATGCCGAAGGCAACGTCTTGGCCGTTCCACTTCTGGTAGTTCCACGCGAACGCTGTCATGTTGGCGTAGCGGGTGGCACCAACGGTGTAGTCCACTTCCGCTTGGAAGTAGTCGCCCTTGCCGATCATCGGCGCGTTCAGCTTGATGCCAGCACCGACGGCAAAGCCTGCCTTGTCGCTCGGATGGCCGGTGTTTTCGGTAGACCCGTAGTACGTCGACTGTACCTCATGCCAGGCACCCATGATCTGGGCGGAACCCCACGCCTGGTCGATGCGCAGATTGGCCACGACGTCCGGCTGCTGCAGCGCCTCGTAGTTCCTGCTCGTCACATTGCCGCCCAGCCCGGCCAAGGTAACGGCACTGTTGCCGTCAACAATTTGCGTCCGCCGTGCCATTTCAGCCGACAGGGTGGCCGACAGGCCGTTGCCGAACTGCGCGGTGTAGCCGAACACGTCCCAGCCGCCGTCGCCCGAGTCCGAAGACGCGGTCGAAAAGCCGTACTGGTTGGCGCCGATCGAATAAAAGTCATAGAACGACGTCGAGTGGCCGATCGTGAAGCCGGCCCACTGGATGAACCAGCGGTTGGCATAGCCTGCCGAGATCGGGTTGTCGGACACGTTGTTGGTGCTGATGCCGATCGCGATGTAGCTGCGCACCGTGCCGTACTCGGTCGAGCTGCGCGCGTCGAACGTGGCGGTGCCCTTCACGCGGGTGTGCCAGCCGACGGTCGACCGATTATTGTAGTTGTTGAAGTACGGACCGGTCGTGAAGCTGCCGGCATAGCCGCTGGACGTCTCAAAGCGGGCCCAACCGCCGACCTTCAAGCACATGTCAGTGCCGGGGATGTAGTAGAACCCCACACCGTACAGGCTGCAAATCTTCACGTACTGGACCGGTTTGGCCTTGACGGGAAGATCGGCTGCCTGCGCCCCAGCAATCGCAACGAGTCCCGCCGCGGAGCCGAGGAGAAGGCTTTTCACCATCTTCATCTTGAACCTCCAAAACATTGTTTATCGTGAGAGGGTTCCGTATCCGCCCAGTGCGACAGCACCTGATGGAACTTCCCCTTGCTCCCCGCCGTCCCAGTCGACACACCGTCCGCACGACATCCCAAACTTTCACTGCACGCGGGATGAACGTTTAGTGCGATCCGTCGACCCGGAAAGCGCAACAGGGGGATGCCCCCCTCCGTCGCAGCCAGGACATTAACGGAAGAGCCCTGCGGCGCAATGAAGAAGCGCCCTTCCCACAGGCCTTTCCATCGGTTTTCGAGCGACTGTTGCGCAAAAAACACGCAGTTTGGGCAGGCCGGTGGCAGCATCAAGACGAGCGCTCTGAGCGCGCCGGCTCATGAAAAATAATGATTTAAATTCAATATATTAACAAGAACTACAGGGACGGCCCCCGCCACAAACCAAGCCCGTTTCGCGTGGGTCCGGCCTCGCCCTGGCCGGTGGTAACGGAGGATTTTACAGGCATTGGGACCAGGCAAATTCGGCCCGCCCAACTCACGGGCAAGGCGGCACATGTGCCGATTCGGGACCGACTCGGACGGCGCGGCACGCAGGCTCCAAAGCAGTCGCCCCCCTTTCTGGAGTGCCGATTCCGCGCCGGCCGCGGGCTGCGCCTCAGTCTTGGTGGTATCTCAGACCGCGCTACGGGCCATTTCTGCCCGAGCCAGCGAGGCTGGCGGAGACGGAGGGATTCGAACCCTCGATACGCCTTTGGAGCGTATAACGGTTTAGCAAACCGCCGCCTTCAGCCACTCGGCCACGTCTCCGGATGCGCCAATGCCTACAGAAACTACCTGACACGGTCAAACAGGCCGGCCGCGCTGCCTGGACGGGCGCTGGAAACTGGCCTAGCCAACGCCACCGGAGCACGGGTCCAAAGCGATGAACCGCAAGCAGCGCCGCGCCGCGCATGTGCAAAACCCGCCGGCGCGCGGCGCCAGCGGGGGCGATGGCGTGCGTCAATTGCTGGCGCAGGCCGTCCAGTTCGAGCGCCAGCAGAGGCTCGACGACGCCGCGCGCAGCTACAAGAAGCTGCTGGCGCTCCAGCCGGACCACGCCGAGGCCTTGAACAATCTCGGCTGCCTGCTGCAGGCGCAGGGCAAGCTGGCGGAAGCCTCGGCGCGTTTTGCCACGGCGCTGTCACTCAGACCGCAGCTTTACGACCAGTTCGCCGGGGTGACCGCCACCCTCGCCGCCCTCGTGCCGCCGCTCGCCGAGGCGCTGCGGCGCGCCAATGCCGCCGCACCGCAGCGGCTGGCGGCCGATGCGCTCTTTGACGAGGCCGGGCGCGCGGCGATCGAGGCCGATCCGCTGCTGCGCAACGTGCTGCGGGCGACGCCGGTACGCGATCTCGCGATCGAGCGCGTGCTGAGCGCGCTGCGCGCCGCACTGCTCGGCGAAGCGTTAGCCGATACGGCGGCCGTCACCGCGCGAATCGAATTCGCCGCGGCTTTGGCGCAGCAGTGCTTCATCAACGAATATGTCTTCGCCACGACGCCCGACGAAGACGCGCAAGTCGAGCAGGTGTCGGTGCGGCGTGAACTTACGCCGCTGCAACTCGCCGTGCTGGCGATGTATCGGCCGCTCTCCACGCTCGCCAATGCACGCGAGCTGTTCGCGCGCAATGTTCCATCGCCGCTCGCCGAGCTGATCACGCAGCAACTGCGCGAACCGGACGAAGAGCGCGCGCTCGCCGATGCGATGCCGCGGCTGACGCCGATCGACGACGCCGTCTCGCAACGCGTGCGCGCGCAATACGAAGCCAATCCCTATCCGCGTTGGGTGCATGTCGCCGGCGGCATCGAGGCAACGCCGATCGACCTTCACCTGCGCGGCTTGTTTCCGACCGCGGCTTTCGCGCCGCTGGACGAGAGCGAGGCTCTCGACGTGCTCGTGGCGGGCTGTGGGACTGGCTATCAAGCCATTGGAATTGCACAGCATTTAAAGGGTGCCCGGGTGCTCGCCGTCGACCTCAGTCTGGCCAGCCTCGCTTACGCCAAACGCAAGACGCCGGCCGCGCTGCGCGCGCGTATCGATTATGCGCAGGCCGACATTCTCAAGCTCGGCGACCTCGGCCGCAGCTTCGACATCGTCGATTCGACCGGCGTGCTGCATCACATGGCCGAGCCGCTCGCGGCCTGGCGCATCCTGCTCGACCTCGTGCGGCCGGGCGGCTTGATGCATGTCGGCTTCTACAGCGAGCGCGGCCGCGCCGCCATCGTCGGTGCGCGCAGCTACGTCGCCGAGCACGGCTATGGCGACACGCCCGCCGAGATTCGCCGCTTCCGCCAGGACGTATTGACGAGCCCCTACGCGCGCGTCGCCACCTACAACGATTTCTTTTCCACCAGCGAGTGCCGCGATCTGCTCTTCCACGTGCAGGAAAGCCGGCTCACCATTCCCGACCTCAAATCGTTTATCGCCGCGCACGGCCTGAAGTTCATTGGCTTCGAATTCGAGCCGGGGATGCAACAGCAATACCGCGCCCAATTTGCGCAAGCCGGATGGTCGATGGCCGATTTCGACCGCTGGGACGAGATCGAGGCGCGCTTTCCCGACACCTTCAGCAACATGTACCGGCTCTGGGTGCAGAAGCCGTGAAGGCCCCGCTCGACATCGGCCAGCTCCTGCACGAGGCGCTCGGCCTGCATAACCAAGGCCGCTTGCGCGAGGCCGACAAGCTTTATGGGCGCGTGCTCAAGGCCGCGCCCGACAATTTCGACGCGTTGCACCTGTCCGGCCTCGCCAAGGCGCAGGCCGGGCAGATGGGCGAGGCCTTCCGGCTGATCGGGGCGGCGCTCAAGGTCAACGACCGCTCGCCCGACGCTTTTGTCAATTTCGCCAATGTGTTGCATGCGCTCAAGCGCGACGGCGACGCGCTGGCGGCGCTCGAGCGGGCGCTGGCGCTGCGGCCGGGTGACGCCGAGATCCTGCGGCTGCGCGGCAACGCGCTGCTGGCGCTCGGCCGTGCCGAGGAGGCCCTGCCCTGTTTCCAGGCCGCGCTGCAGGCGAGCCCGCGCCACGCCGAAGCCCGGCTCAACCGCGGCAGCGCCCTTGCCACGCTCGGCCGAACCGAGGCGGCGCTGGCCGATTTCGATGCCGCGCTCGCGCTCGTGCCGCATCATCCGGGCGCGCTGTACAACCGCGGCAGCGCCCTGCTGGCGCTCGGCCGCGCGGCGGATGCGCTTTCCGCCTTCGATCGCGCGCTCGCGCGCGCGCCCAACGATGCGCAAGCCTGGAACAACCGCGGCCGCGCGATGCAGGTGCTCAACCGCCACCGCGAAGCGGTCGACAGCTTCGGCAAGGCCGTCGCGCTCGACGCCAATTACGCCGATGCGCATTCCAACCGCGCGCTGTCCCTGCTCACGCTGGGTGAACTCGGTCCCGGTTTTGCCGAATACGAATGGCGCTGGAAGCGCAGCGGCATGAGCGACAATCGCCGCAATTTTCGCGGCCGGCTCTGGCTCGGCGACTATCCGCTGGCGCGCAAGACCATCCTGCTCAGCGCCGAGCAGGGTCTCGGCGACAGCATCCAGTTCGCCCGCTTCGCGCCGCTGCTGGCGCGCGCCGGCGCGCGCGTGCTGCTGGAGGTCCAGGCGGAGCTCAAGCCGCTGATGGCAACGCTGGCCGGCGTCGATGCGGTCTACGCGCGCGGTGAACCGTTGCCCGCCTATGACGTGCACTGCCCGCTCGGCAGCCTGCCGCTGGCGCTGAAGACCGCGCCGGACAGCATCCCCGCCGACATTCCTTATCTCGCCGCCGACGAGGCGCATCTTGCGCGCTGGCGTCCGCTGCTGGAAGCGCGTCCGGGCAAGCGCGTCGCCTTCGCCTGGGCGGGCCATGCCCGCCACGCAAACGACCGCAACCGCTCGATCGATCTGAAACTGTGGGCGCCGCTCCTCGCGCGCGAGGGTATCTCCTTCCTCAGCGTCCAACGCGACTTGCGCGCCGAGGACGCCGGCGAGCTCGCCGCCCTGCGCAACGTCACTCCTCTCGGCGACCGGCTCGACGACATGGCCGACACCGCCGCCGTCCTCGCGCTCGCCGATCTGACCATCACGGTCGACACCTCGGTCGCGCATCTGGCCGGCGCGCTCGGGCGGCCGCTCTGGGTGCTGCTGCCATTCTCGCCGGACTGGCGCTGGACGCTGCAACAGGAGCACAGCCCCTGGTATCCGCAGGCGCGCCTCTTCCGCCAGCCGTCCGCCGGCGATTGGGCGAGCGTGCTGGCGCAGGTCGCCGCCGCGCTGACGCAGTTGACGGCTTGAGCGTTACGCGGCCGCGCGGATCTCGACCCGTGCCGGCTCGACCGCATGGCTCTTGAGCCAGTCGCGGGCGGCGCGCTGGGCGCGGCCGATCTCGCTGTCGCTCATCTGCTCGGCGATCTCACGGCGCATCCGCGCGCCCTCGGAATGCCCGCGCGCGGCGGCGATGTTGAACCACTTGTGCGCCTCGACGAGATCGACCGGCACGCCGGCGCCCGCCGAATGGATCATGCCGCGTTCGAAACAGCCCTTCGCGTCGGACGGTTCGCCAACACCATAGGCCACAAGTTCAAGACCAGCCATTTCGGCCTCCCCTTTTTTGCGTCGCCGCTTGCCCCAAGCAACGACCTTCGCGTCCCTGTTGCGCGGCGCCCGAGTTGGCCTCCGCACAAGCGCGATGATCGGGATAAAATTTGAATGGCAGTTTAAATATCGCGATAAATCGAAGGTGAATGCCGGTTCGGAAAGACCGCGGCAAATGCCCAAATCTGGCCGCAAAACGCGGGTTTTAAGCGCGCCGGTGACGGATCGCTAACCGCTTCGGTTTAGCTCCCAATAACCAGAGGGCGATTTTCGATTACGCGGAAACGCGTAACGGCGCGCGCCTTATGAAATATTGCGCCGGCGGTGCCGGCATCGTGTGATCGGACGGGGACTTCTTGACGATGAAATGGGTGACGGTGGCCGCCTGCGGCCTGTTGGCTTTGTCGTGTCTTGCGGGCAGCGAAGCGCGCGCCGGTGCCAGGCCGGAAGGCACCTGGGTTTCGGAAGACGGCGGCCTCAAGGTGCGCCTCAGCGACTGCGGCAGCACGCGGCTTTGCGCCACGGTGGTCTGGCTGGGCGAGCCCAACGACCCGCGCACGGGCCGGCCGAAGACCGACATCCACAATCCCGACCCAGCCAAGCGCTCCCGTCCGCTGATCGGCCTGCATGTGGCGGGGCTCAAGGCCAACGGCCCGAACCAATGGTCCGGGTTCATCTACAATGCCGACGATGGCCACACCTATCGGGCGCATCTGATCGTGCAGGACGCCAGCACGGTGCGCCTGCAGGGCTGCGTGCTGCACGTGCTCTGCCGCGGCCACACATGGCGGCGCAGCGACGGCGCGGCGCGCCGCCTCGCCGCGCATTAGGCAGCCGGCGTACTTCGACCCGATAGACGACCGGTCATTCCGGGACGCGAGCGTAGCAAGCGGACCCGGACTCCATACGCCGCAGCGCTGGCGTTATGGATACCGGGTTCGCGGGCTGAGGCCCGCGCCCCGGAATGACCAAGAAATTAATCGCGACCTCGCTCTCAGCTCGCCGCCCGCGCGCGCTGGCCGAACAATACAGCCTGAACCTTCGGGTCTTTCATGTCGATGCCCTTGCGCAGCTCCTGGCCGAGCGCCATGCCGCGTTGCACCGCCGGGCGCGCCTTCATGGTCGCGAGCCAGCGCTTGAAATGCGGGAAGTCCTCGATGTTCTGGCCGTGGCGCTCCCAACCATTCGCCCAGCCGACCAGCGCCATGTCGGCGATCGAATATTTGCCGGCGATGAATTCGCGATCGGCGAGGCGCTGGTTCATCACGCCGTAGAGCCGGTTCATCTCGTTGGTATAGCGGTTGATCGCGTAGGTCAGCGTTTCCAGCGCGTAGTTCTTGAAGTGATGCAGTTGGCCCGCCATCGGGCCGATGCCGCCCATCTGCCAGAACAGCCACTGCTCGACCTCGACGCGCTGGCGCTCGTCCTTCGGATAGAACTTGCCGGTCTTGCGGCCGAGATATTGCAGGATGGCGCCCGACTCGAAGATCGAGATCGAGCGGCCGCCCGGCCCGTCCGGATCGATGATCGCCGGCATCCGGTTGTTGGGCGAGATCTTGAGGAAGTCCGGATTGAACTGCTCGCCCTTGGCGATGTTGACCGGGATCAGGGTGTAAGGAAGTTTGCACTCCTCCAGCATGATCGAGATCTTGTAGCCGTTCGGCGTCGGCCAATAGTAGAGCTCGATCGGCTTCGGCGCCTTGCGCGCGCTTGTCTTTGCCGCCTTTTTCGCGATCTTCGCCACCGCCCGCCTTGCCGTCTTTCTCGCCGTGTCCGCTGTCGCCTTTTTCGTCCCGCGCGCCATCGTCATCTCCCTGATGAAACACCGGTTGTGCGCGATCCGCGGCGAAAGCCGGCTTTCTTTCGCAAGACCACGCAAGGACCGCCAATTGCCGGTGAGACCTAAGCTCGTCGGCTGGGCTCCGCAACCAGCCGCGCGCGCGAGGTCTGGACTAATTCAACCATAAGGCGATATCCTGCAGAACCGGTTGCAGCAGCGACCATTGCGGCCGCAGCCACCGGACACCGATGGGGTCTTCGTCATGTTGAGAACCGTAGTCGCGGGGCTGATTGCCGCCGCGTTGATGGCGGCGCCACTGCCCATGCTGGCGGCGAATGCGACCGCGCAACCGACCGCGCGCGATGTCGGCGGCGCAAAGCCGAAGAAAGCCAAACGTCCACCAAGCCCAGCGCAGCAGGCGATGCACGAGCGGCAGAAGAAATGCGGTGCGGAATGGAAGGCGGCCAAAAAGGCCGGCAAGATCGCGAAGGGAATGACGTGGCCGCAGTATTGGAGCGCGTGCAACAAGCGGCTCAAGGGCGGCGCCTGATCGTGGCGCCGAAAACACGGAGGGCGTCGGCGAAACCAGCTGTCTCGCCGACGCCCTCTGCCATCATCCGGAACCGGGGCGCCGCAGTGTAATGGCGTTCGCGCTCATTACCCCGTGGCGCACACCGGCCCCTATGACGCAATCTTCGACACGTTTAAAGCCGAAGATCGGGAAGTGGCGTCAAAGACTAGAGCCTCTTCTTCCGGCCCTTCTTCTTCTTCGCCGTCTTCACTGCCTTCGCCTTCTTACGTTTCGCCATTGCTGCCCTCCTAGCCATATCGATATGGCGGTGTCGCATCAGTGCGGTCGCGAATCGACCTGCACTGCATTCCATTTACTACAGCACAACGAAAAAAGCAGCGTTCCACTTAACGAAGTGTGTATAGATGCGTGCTTGATGCGTCGCGCAACGCGCGTCGCGACACAGTTGAGCAAGACAATTCGTCTTGCGAGCGCGCATTAAACGCACAACGCGGCGAATAAACGCGCCATTGCAAAAATACCGATAAAACTTGGATTTCTTGCGCATTCCGACGAGCGCGACAGTAATTGAAATGTAATCGCAACGAACGTTACGCAACGCGAAAGATCGTCTCGATCGGTGTCAACGACGGTCAAGGGCCGCACGCAAAAAAATTTTTGCACAAGGCGGTCAAATTGGGGGGCGTCGCCGCCGGAATCGATCAAAAACGGCAAATCACCGCCAAGTGATTCGCGGCGCACGACGGTCGCGCGCGACGCAAATTGCGGTCGCGGCGGTCGACGATCATGTCTCGTGTCGGAAAATTTCACCGCGGCGCGACGTCGCGCGACCATCACCGACGGCGACGCGCGCACTCATCCGCCGAGTTTGCTCTTGAGCAAGTCGTTGACCGCTTGCGGGCTCGCCTTACCGCCGGACGCCTTCATCACCTGGCCGACGAACCAACCGACGGCCTTCGGATTGGCTTTTGCCTGCGCAACTTTGTCCGGATTCTGTGCGATGACCTCGTCGACCAAGGCCTCGATGGCGCCGGTGTCGGTCACCTGCTTCATACCGCGCGCTTCGACGATGGCGCGCGGGTCGCCTCCCTCGCTCCAGAGAATTTCAAATAAGTCCTTGGCGATCTTGCCGGAAATCGTCTTGTCGGCGATCAGGTCAAGCAATGCGGCGAGCTGGGCGGCGCTCACCGGCGACGATGCGACGTCCTTGCCTTCCTTGTTGAGGCGTCCGAACAGTTCATTGATCACCCAGTTGGCGGCCAGCTTGGCGTCGCGGCCCGTGGCGACCGTTTCGAAATAGTCGGCGGTGTCGCGTTCCGCCACCAGAACGCCGGCGTCATAGGTTGAAAGGCCAAGGTCGCGCGTGAAGCGCTCCTTCTTGGCATCCGGCAGTTCCGGAAGATGCGCCTTCAATTCGTCGACGAAACCCGGTTCGAGAACGAGCGGCAGCAGATCCGGGTCGGGGAAGTAACGGTAGTCATGCGCCTCTTCCTTGGTCCGCATCGGGCGGGTCTCGCCCTTGTCGGGGTCGAACAGGCGCGTCTCCTGCTCGATCGTCCCCCCATCCTCGATGATGTCGATCTGCCGGCGCGCCTCGCAGTCGATGGCCTCGCCGATGAAGCGGATCGAGTTGAGGTTCTTGATCTCGCAGCGGGTACCGAGCGGCTCGCCGGGGCGGCGTACCGAGACGTTCACATCGGCGCGCAGGTTGCCCTTCTCCATGTCGCCGTCGCTGGTACCGAGATAGCGCAGGATCGAGCGCACCTTGCTGATGAAGGCCTTGGCTTCCTCGGCCGAGCGCAGGTCGGGCTTCGACACGATCTCCATCAGCGCGACGCCCGAGCGATTGAGGTCGACATAGGACATAGTCGGATGGCGGTCGTGCAGGCTCTTGCCGGCGTCCTGCTCGAGATGCAGCCGCTCGATGCCGACCGTGATCGTCCCGCCGTCTTCGAGATCGACGGCCACTTCGCCCTCGCCGACGATCGGCTGCTTGTACTGGCTGATCTGATAGCCCTGCGGCAGATCGGGATAGAAATAGTTCTTGCGGTCGAACACCGAGCGCGCATTGATCGCGGCCTTCAGCCCAAGCCCGGTGCGCACCGCTTGGCGCACGCATTCGACATTGATCACCGGCAGCATGCCGGGCATGGCGGCGTCGACCAGCGAGACGTGGCTGTTGGGTGCGCCGCCGAATTCGGTGGAGGCGCCGGAGAAGAGCTTGGCCTGCGAGGTGACCTGGGCATGCACCTCCATGCCGACGATCACTTCCCAGTCGCCGGTCGCACCACGGATCAGCTTGTTCGGTTTGTTCTTCGCGTCCATGCCGCTACCCCTAGCGGGGCGGTGCGCCGGCGGCAAGACGGCCGCCAGACCTCCTGCTCGCGCCCGAGCGCGGGCTCCACCATGTCGAATATTGGCCAATCCGCGGAATTCGATGACGTGGCCCTCGGCCAAGCGCGGGACATTGGCGACGCGGAAACGCAGGGGTGCGGTTGGTGGCGCGCTGGGTAAAGCCCACGTCGGAAACGACGGCGGCCCGATTGCCCTCCACGATGATGCGCTCGGGCGTGTCGCTATCCAGCGCACAGGTTGCCGCGATGCCGGCCGGCGCCTCACCGGAAAAGCCACCCGCTTGAATGGCAGGACCACCCGCCCGCCAATTCAAGCCGCCGCCAGCAGCTCGGCGGCGAGCGCGTCCCATTCGGCGTCGAGATCACCGTGTGCGGGCGGCCGGCGCGCCTGGCCGTACCAGTAGCGGGCGTTGCCGAGATCGCCCTCAACGCGGTGCAGATAGGCGTGCACCCAGGCGGCTTCTTGGCTCGCCTCGTCCATGACCAGGCGGTGCGCCTTGTCCCATTCGCCTTTCTTCGCCCACCACAGCGCGGCGAGCGGCGCCGATACGCCGCGCGGCGGCAGGTTATGCGACAGCGTTCGGAGAAAGGCGGCGATCGTCACCACCACCGGTCCGGCGTAAACCGGCCCGCCGCCTGCTCGATCACCGTGCCGAGCGAGAACAGCGTCTCCTCGTCGAAGGGCCGGCCGATCAATTGCAGGCCGAGCGGCAGGCCCTGCGCGTCGACCCCGGCCGGCACCGAAATGCCCGGCAGGCCGGCCATGTTCACCGTCACCGTGAACACGTCGTTCAAATACATCTCCACCGGGTCGGCGCCCTTCTCGCCCAAGCCGAAGGCGGCCGAGGGCGTCGCCGGCGTCAGCATGGCGTGGATGCCGGCATCGAAGGCCTGCTCGAAGTCGCGCTTGATCAGCGTGCGCACCTTCTGCGCGCGCAGGTAATAGGCATCGTAATAGCCGGCCGAGAGCACATAGGTGCCGATCATCACGCGCCGGCGCACTTCCTTGCCGAAGCCGCGCCCGCGCGTCGCCTCATACATGGCGGTGATGTCGCGACCCTCTTCGCGCAGGCCGTAGCGCACGCCGTCATAGCGCGCGAGATTGGACGAAGCTTCCGCCGGCGCCACGATGTAATAGGCCGGCAGCGCCAGCTTGGTATGCGGCAGCGACACCTCGACCAGTTCGGCGCCGGCGTCTTGCAGCCATTCGCGCCCCTTCTGCCAGAGCTCGTCGATCTCCGCCGGCATGTTGTCGACGCGATATTCCTTCGGGATGCCGATGCGCAGCCCCTTCACCGATTGGCCGACCGCGGCTTCGTAGTCCGGCACCGGAAGATCGACGCAGGTCGTATCCTTGGCGTCCGGCCCGGCCATGGAGCGCATGAGGATCGCGGCATCGCGAACGGTGCGCGCAAAGGGGCCCGCCTGGTCGAGCGAGGAGGCAAAGGCGATGATGCCCCAGCGCGAGCAGCGGCCATAGGTCGGCTTCATGCCGACGGTGCCGGTGAAGGCGGCGGGCTGGCGGATCGAGCCGCCGGTGTCGGTGCCGGTGGCGCCGAGGCACAGATTGGCGGCGACCGCGGTGGCGGCGCCGCCGGAGGAGCCGCCCGGCGTCAGCGGCGTATTGGCGCCCTTGCGCCGCCAGGGATTGATCACCGGGCCGAAATAGGAGGTCTCGTTCGACGAGCCCATGGCGAACTCGTCGCAATTGGTCTTGCCCAGCAGCACCGCGCCATCGCGCCACAGATTGGCGGTCACCGTCAACTCGTAGGCCGGCGAGAATTCGCCGAGGATGTGCGAGCAGGCGGTGGCGCGCACATCGCGCGTGCAGAACATGTCCTTGATGGCGAGCGGAATGCCTTCGAGTGGCCGCGCCTCGCCTTTCGCCAGCGCCGCATCCGAGGCCCTGGCCATGTCGAGCGCGCGCTCCGGCGTCTCCAGCACATAGGCATTGAGCGCGCGCGCGGCTTCCACGGCGGCGATATGCGCGTCGGCGAGCTCGGCGGCGGTAAAGGATTTCTGCTTCAGCCCGTCGCGCGCCTCGGCCAAAGTCAGCGCGGTCAGGTCGCTCACGGCTTGCGCTCGTCCTCACCTTGCGGGGGCACCGGCTTGGTTTCCTCTTCCGGCGCGTCGCAGGCGAAATCCGCCGCCGCGTCGGTCCGGCGCGGGCGCGGAAACCCGGGCGGCGGCTCGTCCGGCAGGTCGTCGAGCGCCATCATCATGGCCATTTCACAGGCAATGCACATTATTCGACCACTTTCGGAACCAGGAAAAAGTTATCATCGCTCATCGGCGCGTTCCTGACGATGTCCTCCGGAATGCCGCCATCGGTCACCACGTCCTCGCGCATCTTCATCTGCATCGGCGTCACCGATGTCATCGGCTCGATGCCCGTCACATCCACCGCCTGCAACTGCTCCACCCAGGCAAGGATCGCATTGAGCTCGCCCTGCAGGTGCGCGACCTCGTCCTCCGCCACGGCGATGCGGGCGAGATGGGCGATACGGCGGACGGTTTTGGCGTCGACGGACATGCAGGACCTCGTTTGCGCCGGCTATAGCAGAGGCAGCTTTTCGCCGGCAACTGCTACTGGTGTTCCCGCACCGTCCAGCCTGCAGCTTTCAGCTTCCGCTTGGCCAGACGGGTCGCCTGCCCGGTGATGCGCAGCTCGCCGCGGTCCTTGGGCGCGACGCCCTTGCGCGCGGTGGTCATCTCGCCGAATCCGGTCGCGGTCTCCGCGGTCCAGGAGAGCGCGTCGATCGGCGCCAGCATGACGATATGGCGATCGCGGGTGAGCACGAAGGGATAGCCGGCGAGCGCGACGAAGCGCACATAGCCGCCGTGGCGGCGATAGTCGTCGGCCATGAGCTCGGCCCGTTTGCGCATGAAGTAAGCGATAAAGCGCTCGTTGACCTCCGCCGCCCGCCCGATGTAGAGCGCGCGATCCTCCACCCCCCGCATGCTCTCGAGCGCGGCCACCATGGCCGCCATGTCGATCGGCGTATAATTCTGGTTGGCGAGCAGCCGCGCGGAGAGTTCCGCCGGCACGCCCATCTTGGCGAGCCGGTCGCGGTTGAGATCGAGGATCTGCGCGGCCGTGTAGCGGCGCGCCAGATCGTCAATGCCGATATCGTTGAGCTTGTTGGCGGTGGAGAGGTTGGACACCACGATGCCGGCGGCGCCCGGCACGGCGAGCAAAGCCCCGGTCACCGCCAATCCGCCGAGCGCGGCGGCTTCCGACAATTGCTTGAGCTTGGCGTCGAGCGGCGGGAAATCGGTATAGGGGTCGACGCCATAGGCCGCCGCCAACTGGCGCCGCTCCTGGGTGACGCCGAGCACATTGGCGAGCGCATTGTCCGGCGTCTGGCCGGCATTGCGCAGCCCGGCATCGAGGCGCTGGAACATGGCGCCGATGCCGGCAAAGGTGTGCTTCACCGTGCCGATCGGATTGATGATCAACTGCCCGGTATATTTCAGCGGGTTGAGGCCGGCCTGCGCCAGCGCCTGGGCGAAGCTTTGCGAGCCGCTCACCTTCTCCAGCAGCGACAGGGCGTGCAGCTCGTTGAGCCGCATCAGCAACATGGCGTCGCCGCGGACGGGAAATTCGCCATAGGGTGTCTTCAGCACGTAGTCGCGCAGCAACCCGTCGCTGCGGACCGGCGTTTCGATGGTGTAGTTGCTGCCGACGCGCTGAATGCCGCGGATCTGCGCCGCGTTGAACGAAGGCGGCGCTTCGGTCTGCGCCAGCGCGGCTGCCGGCAGCAGGATCAACGCGGCCAGCAGCGCGCAAAATGACTGTCTCATCGCCCCCCTCCTCCCATTAGGCCGCCTGCCGCTCGTGGCTCGCGCAGGCGTGCACCTCGACTGTAACATGCGAAAGCCCGGCAATGCCGGAAAGCCGCCGCTTGTAGACCGACGGCTCACGCGGGTGGTCGGAGACCACCGACACGACCAGCCCGACATGGCCGGGTCCCAGCCGCCACACATGCAGATCGCTCACACGGTCGTCGCCCGTTTCCAGCCGCCGCCGGATGGTGCCGGCAAGCCGCCGGTCCGGCACCATATCGAGCAGCACCGCACCGGCGGTGCGCACCAGCCCGAACGACCAGCTCAGGATGACGGCAACGCCGACGAGCGCCATGGCCGGATCCATCCAGACAAAACCGAAATAGCGCGCCGACAACAACGCCGCGATCGCCAGGACCGAGGTCAGCGCGTCGGCCAGCACATGCACATAGGCGGCGCGCAGATTGGTGTCGTGGTGATGGTGGGCGTGATGATGGTCGTCGTGCGCATGAGCGTGCTCATGCTCATGTTCGTTCTCGTGCTCGTACCCATGCTCGTGATGATGATGATCGTGGTCGAACAGGAGCCAGGCGCTGGCGAGATTGACCGCAAGCCCGGTCGCGGCGAGCCAGGTCGCCTCCGTGAAATCGATCGCCACCGGCTCGAACAGCCGCCGCACCGCCTCATAGCCGATCAGCACGGCGACCAGCGCCAACAGCAGCGCGCTGGAGAAGGCCGCCAGCTCCCCCACCTTGCCGGTGCCGAAGCAGAAGCGCTTATCGCCCGCGTGGCGGCGGGCGAAACGATAGGCGAGCGCGGCGATCGCCAGGGCGCCGGCATGCGTCGACATGTGCCAGCCATCGGCCACCACAGCCATGGAGCCGAAGAGGGTGCCGCCGATGATCTCGGCCACCATCATCACGGCGGTGAGCGCCACCACGAACCAGGTGCGCCGCTCGTGCCGGTCGTGCTTGGCGCCGAGAAAGACGTGGGCGTGTTGCCAGGTTTCAAGCGATTGGGTGTGCATAAGCGCGTCGCGGCTCCGGATGGCGGGTTGGCCAGAGGATAGGCCAGTCGGCCCGCCATGCAACCCGGCGCAGTAGACCTTGCCGTGATAGACTGCCGCACGCTCAGACTGGAGAACGCGCCCATGGTCCCCGTTAACGATTTGAAGCTCGCGCGCGCTGCCGGCAGTGGTTACGCCGACCCGGGCGCGGCCTGAGCATGCCGGTCGGCCCGCTCATCGACATCGCCGCACAGTTCGGCGCGCGCGGCGCGCTGATCGGGCTCGATCTCGGCAGCAAGACCATCGGCGTCGCCACCAGCGATCCCGACCGCAAGCTGGCGACCGGCGTCACCACCGTCGCGCGCAAAAATTTCACCGCCGATGCGCAAGCGCTACTGGCGCTCGCCAGCGAACGCGCGGCGAGCGGCTTCGTGCTCGGCCTGCCGGTCAATATGGATGGCTCGGAAGGTCCGCGCGCTCAGTCGACGCGCGCCTTCGCGCGCAATTTCGCCAGGCTGACCGAATTGCCGATCGCATTCTGGGACGAGCGGCTGTCCACCGCCGCAGTCGAGCGTGACCTGATCGCCGCCGATGTCAGCCGCGCCAAGCGCGCCGGCGTCATCGACCAGCATGCCGCCGCCTTCATCCTGCAAGGGGCGCTCGACCGCCTCGTTTCACTCGCTGCTCAGCAGGGCCGCCAATAGCCGTAGCCGCGGTCGCTGTCGGTCGTCACCCGGCACATGCGTCCCGGTCCGTAGGCGTCCGGCGGTGGCCCGTAAGCGACGGGCGGCGGCGGTGCATAGACCACGGGTGGCGCGTAGACCGGGCCCGGATAAGGGTAGTAGGCCGGCGGCGGCGGCTCGTAGTAGCCGGGACCGTAATAGTAAGGCGCGGTGGCCGCGCCGATGAGCGCGCCGCCGATCAGGCCAGCGGCGATGCCGGCGGCAACGGCGCCGCCACGATGGCGCCAGCGCACATCGATCACCTGATGCGGCGTCGCCTTTGCGAGCGAAGCGACATTGCCGGGCACCGGCCCAGCCACGGCCGGCGCCAATGTGCCGGTCAAAAGCGCACCCGCCAGGGCGAATGCAGCCGTCTTCTGCGACATGGAAAAGTGAGCCATCGATGCCTCCGCCTGCTGTTGATCGCGGGCGGAGAATTCCACCGTCCGCGTGCGCGGGAACTTCAGCGATGAGCGCCCGGATCATGTCGCAAACGTGGCGAGGGAAATGGGACGGGCGGAGCCCCTGCCCCGCCCGTCTCGCCGTCAATCGTTAAGCAGCGCGAAACTATGCGGCCTCAGCGCGCCTCGTTGCGCGGGAGACGCGCACCCGGCGCGTACGGAGCTTGCGCGCAGGAGCCGTAGTAGCCGTAGCCGCGATCCTTATCAGTCGTAATCCAGCACTTCGCCGGCGCATAGTCGTAAGCACGGTAGGCCGGTGCCGGCTGATAGGCGTAGCCCGGCTCATAGGCATAGGGGCCAGGCCCGTAAGCAGGCCCGTAATAGCCATTCGATGCACTGGCCGCCGCCGCGCCAACCAGCGCGCCGACACCGAAACCGATGGCCGCGCCCGCGCCATGCCAATGATGACCATGCCAGCGCGCCTGGCTCGGTCCGGCTGTCCCCACCGCCAGCGCCCCGGCCAGCGCCGCAGCCGCGGCGAATTTGATCGTTGTCCTCATGCGAGCCTCCTTTCGCCCCAGTGGGGCCGTCGCGAAGTCCCAGCGGTCCGCCCCGCCGAGAATTTGTAAGGCGTCAACCCAGGAACCTAGGCCTAGTTCCGGCGCGCACCGGCGCCAACTTCACGATCGTTTGTGGGTTTCCGCCGGAACCGGGCTTGTGGATCGCGCCCAAACCGGCTCTTGCCGACACCGGGGCTTACGCCTATGACATCCCTTTAATGAACATCGCGCCGAAATCCTCATTCGTCCTCAGCCGGCGGCACCTGTTGGGGATCGAAGGGCTTTCGTATCAGGATATTACCGGCCTGCTCGACCTCGCCGAGGAATTCGTCGAGCTCAACCGTCAGGTCGAGAAGAAACGCGCCTCTCTGCGCGGGCGCACCCAGATCAACATCTTCTTCGAAGTCTCCACCCGCACCCAGGCCTCGTTCGAGCTGGCCGGCAAGCGGCTCGGCGCCGACGTGATGAACATGTCGACGTCGTCGTCCTCCATGCGCAAGGGCGAGACGCTGATCGACACCGCCATCACGCTCAACGCCATGCATCCCGACATCCTGGTGGTGCGCCATCACGCCTCCGGCGCGGTGGAATTGCTGGCGAGCAAGCTCGAGGGCTGCTCGGTGATCAACGCCGGCGACGGCGCCCACGAGCACCCGACCCAGGCGCTGCTCGACGCGCTCACCATCCGTCGCAACAAGGGCCGGCTCGAGGGCCTGACCGTGGCGATCTGCGGCGACATCCTGCATTCGCGGGTCGCCCGCTCCAACATCATCCTGCTCAATTGCATGGGCGCGCATGTGCGCGTGGTGGCGCCGTCGACGCTCTTGCCGCCGGGCATCGAGCGCTTCGGCGTCGACGTGGCGCGCGACATGCGCGAGGGGCTGGCCGACGCCGACATCGTGATGATGCTGCGGCTGCAACGCGAGCGCATGCACGGCTCCTTCGTGCCGTCGATCTCCGAATATTTCCACTACTGGGGCCTCGACACCAAGAAGCTCGCCTATGCCAAGCCCGACGCGCTGGTCATGCATCCGGGCCCGATGAACCGCGGCGTGGAGATCGACAGTATCGTCGCCGACGGCGCCCAATCGCTGATCCGCGAACAGGTCGAGATGGGCGTCGCGGTGCGCATGGCCGTGCTGGAAGCTTTGTCGCGGACTTTGCCGAATGCGTGAGACCCTTTCAGCGTCATTCCGGAGCGCGGATGCAGTCCGCGAACCCGGAATCCGGAGCCATGTCCTCGCGCCTCGTCCCTGGATTCCGGGCCCGGCGCTTGCGCGCCGTCTCCGACTGACGGAGCACTGCCATGCTCTCTGACCGCCGCCCGATCCTGCTCGCCAATGCGCGCATCCTCGATCCCGCGCGCGAGCTCGACTTTCCCGGCGACCTGCTGCTCGCCGAGGGCATGATCCGCGAAGCCAAGAAGGGCATCGGCGCCGCCGGCGTGCCGGAAGGCACCGAGGTGATCGACTGCCGCGGCCGGGTCGTCGCCCCCGGGCTGATCGACATGCGCGCGTTTATCGGCGAGCCGGGCGCCGGCCACCGCGAGACGCTCGCCTCGGCGAGCCAGGCGGCCGCCGCCGGCGGCGTCACCACAATCATCTGCCAGCCCGATACCTCGCCGGCGATCGACGATCCGGCCACCGTCGATTTCGTGCTGCGTCGCGCGCGCGACACCGCGATCGTGCATGTGCATCCGATGGCCGCCATCACCAAGAGGCTGGCCGGCGAGGAGATGACCGAGATCGGCCTGCTCAAGGCGGCCGGCGCGGTGGCCTTCACCGACGGCGAGAAAAGCGTGACCAATGCGCAGGTGATGCGACGCGTGCTCACCTACGCCGGCGATTTCGACGCGCTGATCGTGCATCATACCGAAGACCCCGATCTGGTCGCCGACGGCGTCATGAACGAAGGCGAATTCGCCGCGCGCCTCGGGCTGCTCGGCATTCCCAAGGCGGCCGAAACCGTGCTGCTCGAGCGCGACATCCGCCTCGTCGCCCTCACCGGCGGCCGCTATCACGCCGGCTCCATCACCTGCGGCGAGTCGCTCGAGGTCCTGGCGCGGGCCAAGGATGCGGGGCTCAAGGTCTCGGCCTCCGCCTCGATCAACCACGTCACCCTCAACGAGAACGACATCGGCTCCTACCGCACATTCTTCAAGCTGGCGCCGCCCTTGCGCGCCGAGGACGACCGCAAGGCGCTGGTCGCCGCGCTCGCCGCCGGCCTGATCGACGTGGTGATGTCCGACCACAATCCGCAGGACGTGGAGACCAAGCGCCTGCCCTTCGCCGAGGCCGCGCCCGGCGCCATCGGGCTCGAGACCATGCTCTCGGCCGGCCTGCGCCTGGTGCATGCAGGCGAAATCGAATTGATGGCGCTACTGCGCGCCATGTCGAGCCGGCCGGCCGAATTGCTCGGTCTGCCCGGCGGCAGTCTGCGCGCCGGCGCGCCGGCCGACGTCATTGTCATTGATGGCGACATGCCCTGGGTGCTCGACCCGGCCGAGCTGAAGTCGAAGTGCAAGAACACGCCTTTCGACGAAGCGCGCATGACGGGCCGCGTGCTGCGCACCATCGTCGCCGGCCGCACGGTCTACGAATACGTTTGAGGCTCGCCTGCGCGGCCCCGATGATATACGCCCCGAGCGAACTCGGAATTCACGCGTCCCGCAAACGCGTTTCACCTCCCCCTGGAGGGGGGAGGTCGATCGCCTTCGCGCAGCGAAGGCGGTCGGGAGGGGGTGAATCGCGAAGTGAACGAGCGAAGCGGCATTCATCGGCAATGCTGTCACCCCACCCCGGCTCGCATCTTCGATGCTCGCCGACCCTCCCTTTCCAGGGGAGGGTGAAGGCCTGAGCGTGCCAGCCCGCTTCAGTCGCAGAGAATTACGCCGTAGGTTGCGCCCATGACGCTCGCGCTCGCCTTTGTCGTCGGCTATCTGCTCGGTTCGATTCCGTTCGGCCCCTTGCTCACGCGCGCGGCGGGCGGGCCCGACCTGCGTACGATCGGCTCCGGCAATATCGGCGCCACCAACGTGCTGCGCACCGGCAACAAGGCCCTGGCCGCCGCGACGCTCCTCGGCGACATGCTCAAGGGCACCGCGGCGGTGCTGCTCGCCCAGCATTTCGCCGGCACCGATGCGGCACTCACCGCCGCGCTCGGCGCCTTTCTCGGCCACCTGTTTCCGGTGTGGCTGAAGTTCAAAGGCGGCAAGGGCGTCGCCACCTATATCGGCCTCCTGCTCGGGCTCTACTGGCCGGGCGCGCTCGCCTTCTGCGCGGTCTGGCTCTTGGTCGCCGTCGTCACCCGCTATTCCTCCCTCGCCGCGCTCGTCGCCAGCGCGCTGACGCCACTCGCGCTCTGGCCGCTCGGCCTGCCGCACACGGCCGGGCTGCTGGTGATCCTCAGCCTTCTCCTCTGGCTGCGGCACCTGCCCAATATCCGCCGGCTCATCGACGGCAGCGAGGGCAAGATCGGGGCGAAGAGCGCGTAATTCGCGCGTGTCAGGAGTGCGTCGTCCGGGGTTCGCCGCGCTTCACCCCGCCGACTTGCAGCGATCCGCCAGCGTATTCGCCGCTCTCGCCTTGGCCGCATGCGGCAGTACAAACATGTACAGTCCGCTGAACAGCAGCAGGAACAGCGGCGCGGAGACCACCCAGGCGGGCGGCTTCCCCAACGCCATAGCGATGAAGTTGGCGATCACGGTCGCCGTGAAGATGATGGACAGCCAGCGGTGAACCCGCCGAACCCACATATTCCAATTCACTAGTGCCCCCGTTGACGTCAATCGATCCGCGCCAAGACCTGCTCCAGGCTCGCAAAGAACCGGGGCCACCCGAACTTGGCGCCCTGGTAAGCTTGGTTCTGGTCCGTCCGGAAGCCGATTTGCTCCATGCGCAGATGGGTGCCCATTTCAGTCGGCGTGAGCGTCCACGTGACGACGCTCTCGAGACCCAGCGCCGACCAGGTGTAAGTGAGCTTCTTCTCCGGTTCGACCGCCAGAACTTGGCAATCGACATCACCCCACTCCGCGCGAAAATTGAAACGGTGGTCCACGACCGGCGCGAAGTCGTTCTTCATGAGCCACTCCGCGATCAGGTGCGGTTGCGTGAGCGCGCGCCAGATCTTTCCCGGCGGATAAGGCACGTCACGTTCGACAACCACGGAGCGCGTTTCGGCCGTTGCTTCGTTCATTGATCCATCCTTTTCAACAGGTCTTCGAGATCGTCGAACCGGCTCTGCCAGAACCCGGCCATATGGCGCGTCCAGTCGACGAGCGGAGCCAAAGCGCCGAGTTGCGCGCTGTAATGCGTCTGGCGGCCCTGGTGGCGGTTGCGCACCAGGCCGGCCTGCTTCAGGACGGCGAGATGTTTCGAGACGGCAGGTTGCGAGACCCCGGCTTGTGCGGTCAGCGCCGCGACCGTCTGGTCGCCGTCCCGGCAAAGGCGCTCGAAAATCCTCCGTCGCGTCGGATCTGCCAGCGTCCGGAAAAGGATATCGTGGAGCTCCCGCGTCACCATCAATAACTCTCCGGTTATAGATAAACCAATAACCGAGTGGCTATTGATTGGTCAAGGGGTACTAAAACGCCCGAAGGTGTCGCCCATCGGCTCCACAACTCCCCTGAAACGCCCGGTTGTCCTGCGCGCATGCATCGGCGAAGCTTGTCCGGGTAAGAGCGGGGGCGGGCGTTGGCTGAAGGGGTCAAACTCAGCGACGAGCAGCGGCTCGATTGGCTGCGGCTCATCCGCTCCGACAATATCGGCCCGCGCACCTTCCGCGACCTGATCAATCATTTCGGCGGCGCCGCGGCCGCGCTCCAGGCGCTGCCGGGCCTCGCCCGTCGCGGCGGCGCGGCACGCCCCGGCCGCATCGCCACGCGCGCCGAGGCGGAAGCCGAGATGAAGGCGGCGCGCGCGCGCGGCATCGCGTTCGTTGCGCTCGGCGAGCCGGACTATCCGCTGCGCCTCACCATGATCGACGATGCGCCGCCGTTGCTGGCCGTGCGCGGCCAGATCGCCATCCTCAACCGCCCGCTGGTCGCCATTGTCGGCTCGCGCAACGCCTCGGCCGCCGGCGTGAAATTCGCGCAGATGCTGGCGCGCGAATTGGGCGCGGCGCAGTTCGGCATCGTCTCCGGCCTCGCCCGCGGGATCGATGCCGCCGCCCACGGCGCGAGCCTTGCGACCGGCACGGTCGCCGTGCTCGCCGGCGGCCACGAGCGGCTCTATCCGCCCGAGCACGCCGATCTCCTCGAAGCGCTGCTCGCCGACGGCGCCGCCGTCTCGGAAATGCCGCTCACCTGGGAGCCGCGCGCGCGCGACTTCCCGCGCCGCAACCGGCTGATTTCCGGCCTCGCGCTCGGCGTCGTCATCGTCGAGGCGGCGCGCCGCTCCGGCTCGCTGATCACCGCGCGCATGGCCGGCGAGCAGGGCCGCGAGGTCTTCGCCGTGCCCGGCAATCCGCTCGATCCGCGCGCCGAGGGCACCAACAGCCTCATCAAGCAGGGCGCGACGCTGACCACCGGCGCCGCCGACGTCATCGCGGTGCTGGAGCCGATCCTCGGCCGCGCCATCGAGCCGCCGCCGGCGCGCGAGCCGGAACCGCTAGGCCCGGGCGAGTTCGAGCCGGCCGCGGACGAACGCGCCCGCATCGTCGACCTGTTGGGACCGACGCCGGTCGCGATTGACGATCTGGTGCGACTGTCGGGCGCCAAGCCGGCGATCGTGCGCACTGTGCTGTTGGAACTGGAGATTGCCGGCCGGCTGGAGCGCCACGGCGGCAGCCTGGTGTCGTTGCTGTAACTGGCTTGTCATTGCGGGTCCCGGCCATCCGCGCGTTTACGCGCGTCTTCGACGCGCTTTGGCGCGGGCCCGGAATCCAGGGGCCCAAACCCATCCGCTCTCGCTCTGGATTCCGGGCTCGCGGCTTTCAGCCGCGCCCCGGAATGACGGAAGAAAGTAGAGCGCCCTATTTCCGTAATAACATCCCGTTCTCGAATCGAGACCGCACGAGTTCCGCCCATGACGCTGCGCGCTGTCGCTTTCGTCGTCGCTTTCGTCGTCACCGCCGCGCCCGCCTGGGCGCAGTCGCAGAGCTTTGCCAGTTTCGAAGCCAAGCTCTGGCCCGACGCGAAAGCCAAGGGCGTCACGCGCGCCACCTTCGATTTGGCGCTCAAGGGCGTTACGCCTAATCCGCGCGTGATCGCCGCCACCAAGCGCCAGCCCGAATACGGCAAGCCGTTCGGCGACTACGTCAACGACATCGTCTCGAAATCGCGCATCGCGCGCGGCGAGCGTAAGGCGAAGGAATGGACGAAGACCTTCGACAAGGTCGAGCGCAAGTTCGGCGTCGAGCGCTGGATCCTGCTGGCGCTCTGGGGCATCGAAACGGACTACGGCGCCGCCAAGGACCGCTGGGACGTGTTCCGCTCGCTGGCGAGCCTCGCTTACATCGGCTATCGCGATCCCTATTTCCGCAACGAGCTCATCGTGGCGATGCGCATCATGCAGGATCACCATCTGCCACGCACGCGCATGGTCAGTTCCTGGGCCGGCGCCATGGGCCAGACCCAGTTCATGCCCTCGAACTTCGTCGATTACGCCATCGACTTCTCCGGCGACGGCAAGCCCGACATCTGGAGCAACGTGCCGGACGTTCTCGCCTCCACCGCCAACTATCTCAACAAATGGCACTGGCGGCGCGATCTGCCCTGGGGTTTCGAGGTCACGGTGCCGAAGGGCTTCGATTACATGCTGAGCCGCGGCACTTACGCCGAGTGGATCAAGCGCGGCGTCGTCCGCACCGACGGCAAGCCGTTCCCGCGCGAGGGCCGCGGCATCCTGTTCTTCCCGGCCGGCGCCAAGGGTCCGGCCTTCATGGTCACGCCGAATTTCGCCGTGCTCAAGGAGTACAACAACTCGGATGCCTATGCGATCGCCGTCGGCCATCTCGCTGACCGCATGCATGGCGGCGCGCCGTTCAAGACGGCCTGGCCGAAGGACGACCATCAGCTTTCGCGCGACGCCCGCATCGCTTTGCAGAAAAAGCTCGCTGCGCTCGGCTACAAGGTGAACGACTTCGAGGGCCACATCGATTTCGACCTGCGCGACAATATCCGCGCCGAGCAGAAGAAGTACGGCTTAGTGCCGGACGGCAACCCGACGCCATTGCTGCTGAGCAAGCTGGGCATCCCGCAGCACTGAATTTTCGTCCCCGGTCACCTCCCCCTGGAGGGGGGAGGTCGACCGCCGAAGCGACAGCGAAGGCGGTCGGGAGGGGGTGAATCTTCCTGCAATCCCGCGCACCCCACCCCGGCGCGCGTGCCGCGCGCCGACCCTCCCCCTCCAGGGGAGGGTGAAGCGTGGGAGTTCTCACCCTTGACATTTACCGGTACCCCGAATAATTGAGCGAACGTTCGTTCTCATTATTGTGCGCCGCGGTAACCTGCCCGACTGATTGGTGTCAGGCCCGGCGTCCCGAGGGGCGGCCTATGCGAACGGTGAACGTTCAGCGACAATCGGACCGGCGTGCGGAAATCCTTGATGCGGCGGAGCGCTGCTTTGCCCGCTATGGCTTTCACCAGGCCTCGATGCAGGCGATCTGCACCGAAGCCGGCATGAGCCCGGGCAATCTCTACCGCTACTTTCCCTCCAAGGAATCGCTGATCGCCGGCATCTCCGAGCGCAACCGCGCCGAGGCCGTAACGAGCTTCGACCGTGTCGGCGAAGCCCCCGATTTCTTCGGCGGCCTCGCCGAGCTCGCCCGCCAGCACCTGGTCGACCGCAGCGACGCGGAGGTCGGCCTCTGCGCCGAGATCATGGCGGAGAGCCGCCGCAACCCCGACATCGCGCGCCTCTATCAGGAGATCGAAAACGACATCAAGGACCGCATCGCGGCGATGCTGCGCAACGCGGTCGAGCGCGGCGAGATCCGCGCCGATCTCGATGTCGAGGCGGCCGCCATGGTGCTCATGGTGCTGGGCGACGGCATGTCCTGGCGCCGCGCCGTGGAGAAGGACTTCGATGCCAAGCGCGTGCTGCCGATGATCCTGCAGATGGTGCATTGCCTGCTGGCCAAGCCGGCGGATCGCGCGCGCAACAGCGCGGAGACTGCACGATGAAAGCGAGCCGCATCACCGCCGTCGGCCTCGTCGCCGCGGCCGCGCTCTGGATCGCCTCCGGTCACCTGCTGCCGCGCGAGAGCGCCGAGGGCCAGGCGGCGATCCGCCCGCCGGAAGCCAAGACGCAGGCGCCATTCCGCGTCACCGTCATGCGCGCCGAATTGGTCGCGCACAGCCCCTCGCTGGTGCTGTCCGGCCGCACCGAGGCCGATCACAAGGTCAACATCACCGCGCGCACCGGCGGCGTGCTCACGCAACTGCCGATCAAGCGCGGCCAGCATGTCAATAAAGGCGAGATCGTCGCCGTGCTGTCCGACGAGGCGCGCGAGGCGCAGGTGCAGCAGGCGCAGGCCCTGCTCGACCAGCGCAAGGCCGAGCTCGACGCCAAGCGCACGCTGATCGAGAAAGGCAGCCTGCCGCGGCTCGACCTGGTCAACCTCGAAGCGCAGTACAAGGCCGCGGCAGCCGCGCTCGCGACCGCCAAGGCCGAGCGCGATCGCGGCGTCGTGCGCGCGCCCTGGGCCGGCGTCATCACCGACGTGCCGGCCGAGATCGGCGGCGCCGCCTTCTCCATGGCCGGCAAGGAGATCGCCACGCTGGTCGACCTCGATCCCATGCTGGCGGTGGTGGAAGTCTCCGAGCGCAAGCTCTCCGGCATCAAGGTCGGCGAACACGCCGAAGTGCGGCTGATCACCGGCCAGACGGTGAAGGGCCGCATGCGCTATGTGTCGAAAGTGGCGAGCCCCACCACCCGCACCTATCGCGTCGAGGTCGAGGTGGCCAATCCGGACGGCAAGATTCCGGACGGCATCACCTGCGAAGTCTCGCTCGCGCTGGCGCCGGTGCCGGCGGCGGAGGTGCCGCGCTCGGCGTTGACCATTTCCTCCGACGGCGACATCGGCCTGCGCATTGTCGGCCCGGCGCAGAAGGTCGCCTTCGTGCCGGTGCACATCGTCGAGGACATGCAGGACACCATGTGGGTGTCGGGCCTCAAGAACAACGCCCGCGTCATCGTGCGCGGACAGGATTTCGTGCGCGAGGGCCAGACGGTGGCCGCCGTCCCGGTCGACCGCCAGAGCGCGGCGCGCTGACACAACACACTCCGTTCGTTCCCGCGCGAGCGGGACTCCAGGACGCGCACTCCGGATCACCGCCTGCGCGGAAACTGAGCGGAAAGAGACAGGGCGACCGATGTCACGCTTCATCACCTACGCCATCGAGCACGCGCGGCTGACGCTCGCCACCCTCGCCTTTCTGCTGGTCGCCGGCCTCTTCGCCTATATGACCATCCCGAAAGAGGCCGAGCCCGACGTCAAAGTGCCGGTCATCTATGTGCAGTTGAGCGAACGCGGCATCAGCCCGGAAGATTCCGAGCGGTTGTTGCTGCGGCCGGTCGAGACCCAGCTCAAATCGATCGGCAACGTCAAGGAGATGCGCGCGCTCGCGTATGAAGGCGGCGGCTATGTGGTGCTCGAATTCGAAGCGGGCTTTAATTCCGACGCCGCGCTCGCCGACGTGCGCGCCAAGGTCGACCAGGCCAAGCACGACCTGCCGAAGGACGCCGACGAGCCGGAGGTGAAGGAGGTCAACCTCTCGCTCTATCCGGTGCTGGTGGTCACGCTCTCCGGCGAGGTGCCCGAGCGCACGCTGCTGCACATCGCGCGTGACGCCAAGAACGCCATCGAGCAGTCGCCCGGCGTGATCTCGGCCGAATTGCGCGGCGCCCGCGACGAGGCGGTGGAGATCACCGCCGAGCCCATGCTGATGAAGAGCTACGGCATCTCGCTCGACCAGCTCATCGCGGTGACGCAGGCCTCCAACAGCCTGATCGCCGCCGGTTCGCTGGAAGGCCGGACAGGACGTTTCGCCGTCAAGGTGCCGGGCCTGATCGAGCGCCCGCAGGACATGCTGAAAATCCCGGTCGCCTCCTCCGCCGGCGCCACCGTGACGCTGGGCGACATCGCCACCGTGCGCGCGACATTCAAGGACGCGACCACCATCACCCGCGTCAACGGCCGGCCAGCGATGACCATCGAGGTCTCCAAACGCACCGGCGCCAACCTGATCGAGACCGTCGACGGCGTGAAGCAGCTCGTCTCCCGCCTTGAGAAGACATGGCCGCAAGGCGTGCATGTCGGCTACACGCAGGACAAGTCGAAGCTCATCCGCCAGATGCTCTCCGATTTGCAGAACTCGGTGGCGACCGGCGTGCTGCTGGTCGTCGTCATCATCCTGTTCGCGCTCGGCTTCCGCGCCTCGCTGTTCATCGGCATCGCCATTCCGGCCTCCTTCCTCGCCGGCGTGCTCGGCCTGCAGCTTGCCGGCCTCACCGTCAACATCGTGGTGTTGTTCTCGCTCATTCTCGCCGTCGGCATGCTGGTCGACGACGCCATCATCGTCTCCGAATATGCCGAGCGGCGCATGGCCGAAGGCATGGCGCCGAAGCAGGCCTATACGGCGGCCGCCACCCGCATGTCGGGACCGGTGATCGCGGCGACGGCGACGCGCATCGCCGCCTTCTCGCCGCTCCTGTTCTGGCCCGGCATCGTCGGCGAGTTCATGAAATACATGCCGATCACGCTGATCGCGACGCTGTCGGCCTCGCTCGCGGTGGCGCTATTCTTCACGCCGACGCTGGGCGCCCTGCTTGGCCGCGCCGCGAAGGTCGTGCATGACGACCGCGCCTCCGAGCGCGGGTTCTACATGCGCACCGTCAAGGCGGCGCTGCGCCGGCCGTCGATGACGCTTGCGGCCACCCTGCTACTGCTGGTGACGGTGATCTTCGCCTATGGCCGGCTCGGCCACGGCGTCGAGTTCTTCCCCTCCGTCGAGCCTGACTACGGCCAGGTGATCGTACACGGGCGCGGCAATCTCTCACTCGACGAGAAGGATGCCGCGGTACGCCAGGTCGAGCAGAAGGTGCTGGCGACGCCGGGGCTGAAGACCGTCTACACCCGCGTCGGCGAGCAGCCGCGCGGCTCGAGCGAGATCAGCGAGGACACGATCGGCGTCATTCAGTTCGAATTCGCCGACTGGCAGACCCGCAAGCCCGCCCATACCATCATGGACGAGATCCGCGACGAGACCCGCAGCATCCCCGGCATCCTGGTCGAGGTGACGGCGCCGCGCGCAGGCCCCCCGACCGGAAAGCCGATCCAGGTGCAGCTCTCCGCGCTCGATCCGGGAAAGCTTCCCGCCGCGGCGAAGAAGGTCGCCGGCATCCTGGCGACAATGCCCGCGATCCGCGACCTCGACGACGGCCTGCCGCTGCCCGGCATCGACTGGAAGCTCGATGTCGACAAGGCGGAGGCGGCGAAATACGGCGCCAATATCAACACCGTCGGCACCGCAGTGCAGCTCGTCACCAACGGCGCCAAGGTCACCGAATATCGCCCGACCAACTCCGACAAGTCGGTCGACATCATCGTGCGCTTCCCCAAGGACCGGCGCAGCCTCAGCCAGATCGACGAATTGCGCGTGCAGACCTCCCAGGGCTACGTGCCGATCGGCAATTTCGTCACCCGCGTGCCGGCGCACCGGGTCGGCTACATCAACCGCGTCAACGCCCAGCGCGTGATCACCGTCGCTGCCAATGTCGCCGACGGGGTGCAATCGGCCGCGGTGCAGAAGGAGATCGTGCAGAAGCTCGACAAGGCCGATCTCGGCGCCGGGGTCAGCTTCAAGATGAAGGGCGAGGACGAGGAGCGCGCCAAGGCCGGCGCCTTCCTGGGCAAGGCCTTCGGCACCGCCATCTTCCTGATCTTCGCCATCCTGCTCGCCCAGTTCAACAAGTTCACCTCGGTCGGCCTGGTGCTCACCGCCGTCCTGCTCTCCACCATCGGCGTCTTGCTGGGCTTGATGGTCATGGGCCAACCGTTCGGCGTGGTCATGACGGGGATCGGGATCATCGCCAATGCCGGGGTCATCGTGAACAACAACATCGTGCTCATCGACACCTATGACCGGCTGCGCCGCGAGGGCGTGGCGGCCTATGAGGCGATTATCGAGACCTGCCGCGAGCGCGCCCGCCCGGTGGTGCTCACCGCCGTCACCGCCATCCTCGGCGTGCTGCCCATCGCCTTCGGCATCAACCTCGACTTCATCGACCGCGCCATCACCCATGGCGCGCCGGCGACGCAATGGTGGATCAGCCTGTCGACCTCCATCGTCTTCGGCCTGGGCTTTGCCACCATCCTCACCCTCATCGTCACCCCGGCCGCCTTGATGGGCATCGCCAACCTCGCCGCCTGGCGCGACCGCTGGCGCGAACGGCGGGCGCTGCGCCGGGCCGGCGCACCGGCGGAGTGAGGCGGCGGGCCGCGGAGGCGGCGTTGCGATTTTTTCAGCCCTCCAATGCGGTTAACGTCCGCCATTAGAGCCACGCGGCGTGCGGCGGGCGGCGCTTTCGGCCTCCAGCCGCACCATTTCCAGGAGGTAACCGAGGGTATCGAGCCCGTTGCGCCGCGCCATGGCCGATAAATCCGCCGACAGCGTTGCCACATAGCTGGCAACCTCGATGCGATTGTGAGGCTCGCTTGGGGCGGCCGAGTCAGTCATGGAGGCAATTCCAACGGGGTCAGCGGGGGCCGAAGCAAGGACAGCCTGAAAATACACTGTTTCACTACAATAGTAATCTTATTAATTGTATTAACTATAAAATACATCTAATAGTTGTATTCGGGCGTAACTGATAGGGGCCGCCGTGATGCCCCAATTGCCTGCTTTGCAGCCGCCACAGGTGCCGCCCGATTTGACAGCGGGGAGGTGCTTGCCCATGTTCCGGCCAGCCAAAAGCGGCCAATTCCGCCCTATCCACGGCGAATTGGCACGTAACCTATTGGATTTACATGAATATCGTCGTCGTCGAATCGCCGGCCAAGGCCAAGACGATCAATAAATATCTCGGGCCTGGCTACGAGGTACTGGCCAGTTTCGGGCATATCCGCGACTTGCCGGCCAAGGACGGTTCGGTCGACCCCGAGCACAACTTCCGCATGATCTGGGAGGTCGACGCCAAGTCCAACCAGCGCATCAATGCCATCGCCCAGGCCCTCAAGGGCGCCGACAAGCTGATCCTGGCCACCGACCCGGACCGCGAGGGCGAGGCCATCTCCTGGCACGTGCTCGAAGTGCTCAAGCAGAAGAAGGCGCTGAAGGACCAGCCGATCGAGCGCGTGGTGTTCAACGCGATCACCAAGCAGGCGGTGACCGAGGCGATGAAGCATCCGCGCAAGATCGACGCGGCGCTGGTCGACGCCTATCTCGCCCGCCGGGCGCTCGACTACCTGGTCGGGTTCACCCTCTCCCCGGTGCTCTGGCGCAAGCTTCCGGGCGCCCGCTCGGCCGGCCGGGTGCAGTCGGTGGCGCTGCGGCTCGTCTGCGACCGCGAGCTTGAGATCGAAAGGTTCGTTACCAAGGAATACTGGTCGATTTCGGCCATCCTGGCGACGCCGCGGCAGGAGACCTTCGAGGCGCGCCTCGTCGGCGCCGACGGGCAGAAGATCCAGCGTCTCGACATCGGCTCGGGCGCCGAAGCGGAAGCCTTCACCCGCGATCTCGAAAACGCGATCTTCCGCGTCGCCAATGTCGAGGCCAAGCCCGCCAAGCGCAATCCGCCGGCGCCGTTCACCACCTCGACCATGCAGCAGGAAGCCTCGCGCAAGCTCGGTTTCTCCCCGGCGCACACCATGCGGCTCGCCCAGCGCCTCTATGAGGGCATCGATATCGGCGGCGAGACCGTCGGCCTCATTACCTATATGCGCACCGACGGCATCGACATGGCGCCCGAGGCGATTGCCGGTATCCGCAGCATGATCGGCAAGAACTACGGCGCCGAATACGTGCCGGAGGCGCCGCGCGTCTATCAGAACAAGTCGAAGAACGCGCAGGAAGCGCATGAAGCGGTGCGCCCGACCGATCCGAACCGCTCGCCGGCGCAGGTCGCCAAGCGGCTCGACCGCGACCAGGCGCGGCTCTACGAACTGATCTGGAACCGCGCCGTGGCCAGCCAGATGCAGTCGGCCGAGCTCGAGCGCACCACGGTCGATATCGAGGCCAAGGTCGGCGCGCGCCTGCTGGAGCTGCGCGCCACCGGCCAGGTGATCAAGTTCGACGGCTTCCTCACGCTCTACCAGGAAGGGCTCGACGATCCGAGCGAGGACGACGAAAGCAAGCGCCTGCCGGCGATGAGCGCCGGCGAGATGCTGGAGAAGCAGGCGATCAATTCCTCGCAGCACTTCACCGAGCCGCCGCCGCGCTATTCGGAAGCCTCCCTGGTCAAGCGCATGGAGGAGCTCGGCATCGGCCGGCCTTCGACTTACGCCGCCATCCTGCAGGTGCTGCAGGACCGCGGCTATGTGCGCATCGAGAAGAAGCGGTTGATGCCGGAGGACAAGGGCCGCGTCGTCGTCGGCTTCCTGGAGAGCTTTTTCCAGCGCTACGTCGAATACGACTTCACCGCCAATCTGGAAGAGCAGCTCGACCGGGTCTCCAACAACGAGATCGACTGGAAGCAGGTGTTGCAGGACTTCTGGATCGACTTCATCGGCGCGGTGAACGAGATCAAGGACCTGCGCGTCACCGAGGTGCTCGACGCGCTCAACGATCTGTTGGAGCCGCATATCTTCCCGCAGCCGGCCGACGGCAGCGACCGGCGCAAGTGCCCGCAATGCGCCGAGGGGCGCCTGTCGCTGAAGCTCGGCCGTTACGGCGCCTTCATCGGCTGCTCGAACTATCCGGACTGCAACTTCACCCGCCAGATGACGCCGGGCGCCAATGGCGGCGTCGACGGCACCAAGGTGCTGGGCGAGGATCCGGAAACGGGCCTCGAAGTCTCGCTGCGCTCCGGCCGTTTCGGGCCCTATCTGCAGCTCGGCGAGCAGTCGAAGGAAAAAGACGCCGAGAAGCCCAAGCGCGCCGGACTGCCCAAGGGGCTTTCGCCCGACGATATCGATCTCGAAAAAGCGCTCGGCCTGTTGGCACTGCCGCGCGAAGTCGGCAAGCATCCGGAAGACGGCGAGCCGATCGTGGCCGGCGTCGGCCGCTTCGGTCCCTACGTCAAGCATGCCAAGACCTACGCCAATCTCAACTCCAACGAGGACGTGCTGACTGTCGGACTGAACCGCGCCGTCACGCTGATCGCCGAGAAAAAGGCCAACCCCGGCAAGGGCCGCCGCTTCGGCGCCGATCCCGGCCGCAGCTTGGGTGAGCACCCGGACAAAGGTGGCCCTATCGTGGTGAAGAAGGGCCGCTATGGTCCTTACGTGTCGCACGACGGCGTCAACGCCACGCTGCCCGCCGACATCACGCCGGAGAACGTGACCATCGAACAGGCGGTCGGCCTCTTGGAGGCGCGCATCGCCAAGGGTGGCGGCAAGAAGCCGAAGAAAGCGAAGGCCAAGAAGCCGGATAAGAAAGCGGAAAAGCCGGCGGCTAAATCCGCCGAGGAAAAAACCGCGAAGGATAAGCCGATCGAACCGGCCAAGGCTCAGCCCAAGGATCGCGCCAAGCCAAAGCCGCGCGCCAAACCGGCGGCCAAGCCGAAGAAGCCCGCTGCCCCCGCGCGCAAGGTTACCGCGGCGGAGTGAGGGTGTTCGTCATGGCGGGGCTTGTCCCGGCCATCCAACGCCTTTCATTCTTGAGATACCGCAAGACGCGGGTGCCCGGCGCAAGGCCGGGCATGACGAGACAGTCGGGCGCGTGTGCGTTCAACCATGCGGCGGCTGGCGAAGCGGCCCTTCGATCATTACATTTGTTATTGCCCTTCGGGACCCATTGCTATTGACCCAACCCGCCAAACAAGCCGCCCTTCCCTCCAAGGACGACCTACTCGCCTTCATCCGTGAGCGCCCCGGCAAGGTCGGCACCCGCGAGATCGCGCGTGCCTTCGGCCTGAAGAATGCCGCGCGCGCCGCGCTCAAGGCGATGCTGCGCGACCTCGCCGACGAGGGTGCCATCGCCAAGCGGCGCAAGAAGCTGCATCACCCGGGTGCCCTGCCCTCGACGGTGCTCGCCGACGTCACCGGCCGCGACGCCGACGGCGAGCTGATCGCAACGCCGGACGAGTGGGACGAGGCCCTGGGGGCCACGCCGCGCATCCGCCTCCTCATTCCGCGCAAGCCCAAGCCGGGCGAGGCCGCCGGCCTCGGCGACCGCGTGCTGGTGCGCCTGGCGCCGGACGATACCGAGGGCCTGAGCGGGCGCATCATCAAGATCATCGATCATCCCAAGCATCGCGTGCTTGGCATCTTCCGAAGCGTTCCGCGCGGCGGCGGACGGCTGGAGCCGGTCGACAAGAAGATGCTGGGCAAGGAGCTCACCATCCCGCCCGGTGCGACGGGCGAGGCGCAGGACGGTGATCTGGTCGCGGTCGAGACGCAGCGCATGCGCCGGCTCGGCCTGGCGACGGGCCGCGTTGTGGAGAAGCTCGGCTCGCTCCAGAGCGAGCGCGCCGTCAGCCTGATCGCCATCCATGCGCACGGCATCCCCTCGGTGTTCAAGCGCGAGACGCTGAACGAAGCGGAGGCGGCAAAGCCCGCAACGCTCGCGCATCGCGAGGATTGGCGCAACATTCCCTTCGTCACCATCGATCCGCCCGACGCCAAGGACCACGATGACGCCGTTCATGCCGAAGATGACGGCAAAGGCGGCTTCATCATCAGCGTCGCCATCGCCGACGTCGCCCATTACGTGACGCCGGGCTCGGCGCTCGACCGCGAAGCGCTTGTGCGCGGCAATTCGGTCTATTTTCCCAACCGCGTGGTGCCGATGCTGCCCGAGCGCATCTCCAACGACTTGTGCTCGCTGCGACCCGACGAAAACCGCGCCGCGCTCGCCGTGCGCATGGTCGTCGGCGCCGACGGGCGCAAGAAATCGCACACGTTCCATCGCGTCTTGATGCGCTCGGCCGCCCGCCTCTCCTACGAGCAGGCGCAGCTCGCCATCGGCGGGCGCACCGACGAGGTGACCGATGCGCTGGTCGCGCCGGTGCTCAAGCCGCTCTATGCCGCCTACGAAGTGCTCGCCCGCGCGCGCAACGAGCGGGCGCCGCTCGACCTCGATTTGCCCGAACGCAAGATCCTGCTCACCGCGCATGGCACCGTCGACCGCGTCATCATGCCGGAGCGGCTGGAGGCGCACCGGCTGATCGAGGAGTTCATGATCCTCGCCAATGTCGCCGCCGCCGAGACGCTGGAAAAGGCGCGGATACCGCTGATCTATCGCGTGCATGACGAGCCGGCGATGGAGCGCGTGGTGGCCTTGCGCGAGTTCCTCGCCACCCTCGACATCAGCTTTCCCAAGACCGGCGCACTGCGCCCGGAAGCCTTCAACCGCGTGCTCAAGCTGGTGAAAGGCCGCGACGCCGAGCAGCTGGTCAACGAGGTGGTGCTGCGCAGCCAGGCGCAGGCCGAATATGCCGCCGACAATTACGGCCATTTCGGCTTGAACCTGCGCCGCTACGCGCATTTCACCTCGCCGATCCGCCGCTATGCCGATCTCGTCGTGCATCGCGGCCTGATCCGCGCGCTCGGGCTCAAGCAGGGTGCCCTGCCCGAGGATGCCGACCGCAAAGCTTTGGCCGAAATCGCCGCGCAGATTTCTGCCGCCGAGCGCCGCGCCATGCTGGCCGAGCGCGAAACCAACGACCGGCTGATCGCGCATTTCCTCGCCGACCGCATCGGCGCCACCTTCGACGGCCGCATCTCCGGCGTCACCCGCGCCGGCCTGTTCGTGAAGCTGCACGAGACCGGCGCCGACGGCTTCGTGCCGGCGCGCACCATCGGCGACGAATATTTCCACTACAGCGAAGCGCACCACGCCATGATCGGCCGCCACTCCGGCGAGACCTATCGGCTCGGCGACAGCGTCAGCGTCCGCCTCGTGGAAGCGGCCCCGGTTGCCGGCGCCCTGCGTTTTGAGCTTCTTTCGCAAGGGCGACCGGGCAAGCGTCCGCGCCGCGATGAGCACGCGCGTCGCGAGCGGCCGCGCGGCAGGAAAAGGAAGGCACGATAATGCGGGATATGTCCCATCTCTCCCAGGTCTGGGCCGATCGCATGACCCGAGTGGAGCGCGACCAGTCGTTCCCGGACAGCGAGCCGCGCGACGCCGCGACGCTGATGCTGATCGACCGCTCGGGTGAGACGCCCAAGGTGCTGCTCGGCCGCCGCCATCACGGACACAAGTTCATGCCCGGCAAGTTCGTCTTTCCCGGCGGGCGCATCGAGCCGCTCGACGCCAAGATGCCGGCAATGGGCCAACTCGATCCGGTGATGCAGCAGAAGCTGCTCACGCGCGTTGCCGAGACGAGCGCGGACTTTGCCCGCGCGCTGCCGCTGACCGCGGTGCGCGAGACCGCGGAGGAGACCGGACTGCTGCTTGGCGTCAAGGCGTCGCCGCCGCCGGAGGTGCCGGGCGAGATCTGGGCCGATTTCGCCAAAGCCGGCGTCGTCCCCGATCTCAGCCAGGTGCATTTCATTGCCCGCGCCCTCACCCCGCCGCGCCGACCCAAGCGCTACGACACCCGCTTCTTCACCGCCGACGCCTCGGCCATCGCGCACACCATCGAGGGCATCGTCGGTCCGGACTCCGAGCTGGTCGAGCTCACCTGGATCCCGCTCGAGGAGGCCGCCCAGCTCGACATGCCGACCATCACCGGGGTGGTGCTGGAGGAGCTCTTGGCGCGGGTGGAGGCCGGCATGGGCCACGACCTGCCGGTGCCGTTCTATTTCATGGAAAACCAGCGGTTTTTCCGGGAGTTGTTGTGAGGGCGCGAATTTCCCTCATTTCTTGACATTTGCCGCTCCATGGCTACGTTCCCGGCCAACAGCCGCAGCGGCAAAGTTCCGAGGATTCCATGGCCAAAGCCATCACCCTGAAGATCAAGCTGATTTCGAGCGCGGACACCGGCCACTTCTATGTGACCAAGAAGAATTCGCGCACCCAGACCGACAAGCTGGTCAAGAAGAAATACGACCCGATCGCCAAGAAGCACGTCGAATACCGCGAGTCCAAGATCAAATAGGCGCGGTTTTGTAGACGTTGCCGTCGTCGTGCCCGGCCCTTGTGCCGGGCATCTGCGTTTTGGCAACCGCAAAAAAGGGCTGGCGGGCACCAACGCGACGCTTCAATCGCTCAAGGCGGAAAAGGTGGCCGGCCGGAAGCGATCGTGAGGAGGCCACTCGCACCGCTTGCCGACCGGCCGAACCCCGCAGAACCCAGGAGATGCGGCGGACCTGGGCAATCTCCGCAGGGCAATGCCGCTCCGGTCGCGCGGCGTTGGCGCCGTCCGTCCCGGAATCGACCCTCGCCGCAAGGTTAGACCAAAGCGGTGGCGGCGACCAACCCACTTTTTAAGTCATTGAAAATTCGACAATTCCGTTGCGCGGCGCTCACGCGGCCGCCGGCACCACCCGATTGCGGCCGTCGCGCTTGGCGCGATAGAGCGCCTGGTCGGCGCGCTTGAGGATGGCAGCGGCGGTGTCGTCCGGCTCGCTCAAGCCGGCGATGCCGATCGAGATGGTGACGTCGAGGCTGCCCTTGCCGTCCTCGATGGCGAAGGGCTCGTTGGCGATGCGACGGCGCAGCCGCTCGGCCACCACGGTCGCCACCGCCATGTCGGTCTCCGGCATCACGATGACGAATTCCTCGCCGCCATAGCGGCAGGCGAGATCGATATTGCGGATCGACTTGCGGATGCGCAGGGCGAATTCGCGCAGCACGTCATCGCCGGCATCGTGCCCGTGCCCGTCATTGATCGCCTTGAAGTAGTCGATGTCGAGGATGAGAACGGCGATCGGCTTGCCGCGATTGGCCGCCTGCTCCACCAGCGTCGCCAGGTGCGTCTCCATGTAGCGGCGGTTGAACAGGCCGGTGAGAGCGTCGGTGATGGCCATCTCGATCGAGGCCTGCACATTGTCGCGCAGCCGCTCGGTATAGCGCTTCTTCTTGATCTGCGTGCGCACGCGCGCCAGCATCTCGTTCTTGTCGATCGGGCGGATCAGGTAGTCGTTGATGCCGATCTCCAGCCCGCGCAGCAGCCGCGAATTGTTGTCGGGCTCGGCGACCGCCAGGATCGGCAACCCGCGCGTGCGCTCGAGCGAGCGCACCTGGCTGCACAACCTGAGCCCGTCGAAATTGGCGAGACCGAGCGAGACGATCAGCAGGTCGTAATTGCCCTCGGCGGCGTGAAACAGCGCTTCGCTCGGGTCGGTCTCCACATCCACCGTCTGCTCGGCGGACAAGGTCCCGACGATGCGCTCGTAGGACGACTGGCGGTCGTCGACGATGAGCACGCGCCCGTTACGGCCGGTTTCCGCGATCGCCTCGCGCTCCGGGCTTTCGATGCCGATCTCGCGCGAGGTCACCGCGCGCATGCGCAATTCGTCGGCCGCCATCTTCAGCCGCGCCAGCGAGCGCACGCGCGAGATCAGCGCCACGTCGGTCACCGGCTTGGTGAGGAAATCGTCGGCGCCGGCTTCCAGCCCGCGCACCCGGTCGGATGGCTGGTCGAGCGCGGTCACCATCACCACCGGAATGTGATGAGTCATCGGGTTAGACTTCAGCCGCCGGCACACCTCGAAGCCGTCCATGTCCGGCATCATCACGTCGAGCAGCACGATGTCGCATTCGGCGCGCTCGCACACACTCAGCGCTTCCGTGCCGTTATACGCGGTGCTGACGTCGAAATACTCCGCCGACAGCCGCGCTTCCAGCAGCTTCACATTCGCCGGAACATCATCGACAACAAGAACGCGGGCCGTCATTGCGTAATCCTCACGCAGTCCCGAGGAAATGCCGAACGGTCTCGATGAACTTGCCCACCGAGATCGGCTTCGACAAATAGGCCTCGCAGCCGCCTTCGCGGATGCGCTCCTCGTCCCCCTTCATGGCAAAGGCCGTCACCGCCACCACCGGAATCATCTTCAGGTCGGGATCGTCCTTCAGCCATTTTGTTACTTCGAGGCCGGAGACTTCCGGCAGTTGAATATCCATCAGAATAAGATCGGGACGATACTTGCGCGCAAGATCGATCGCCTCGATGCCGTTCCGCGTGCCGACGGTTGCATAACCATGGGCTTCGAGGAGGTCGTGGAAGAGCTTCATATTGAGCTCGTTGTCTTCCACGATCAGGACGGTCTTCGACATCTTTCCCCGCCCCCTGTTGTCCCCAATGCCCTCGGCCCGCGCGCGTCTGCCGTCGCCATCTCAATCGCGTTCGGGCATGATGGGAACCGTAGTGCCGATTTGTTGACGAATGGCAAATCTGACCCATGAAACAGGGCCTTTCAATGTCCAAAGAAGCGGCAGAAGGGCTGGCGGTTCAGGCGCTTACCTTTATTGCCCAAGATGGTGAACGGCTTGGTCGCTTCCTGGCCGAAACGGGCCTCGGGCCGGCCGAGATTCGCGTCGCGGCCCGCGACCCGGGCTTCCTTGCCGGCGTACTCGATCACGTCGCCTCCGACCAGCGCCTGATCGAGAGCTTTGCCGCTGCCGCGGGTCTCGACCCCGCCGAGGTCGACAAAGCGCGGTTTGCGCTCGGCGGCGACTGGGAGCGCGAATTCCCGTGAGCTTCTGCCGCGACTGCCTCGCCGACGTGCCGGACCATGCGCCGCGCTGTCCGGCCTGCCGCTCGCCGCGCCTGGTGCGTCATCCCGAGCTCGACAAGCTCACCATCGCGCATGTCGACTGCGACGCCTTCTACGCCACGATCGAGAAGCGCGACGACCCGACGCTCGCCGACAAGCCGGTGGTGGTCGGCGGCGGCAAGCGCGGCGTGGTAGCGGCGGCCTGCTATATCGCCCGCACCTACGGCATCCGCTCGGCCATGCCGATGTTCGAGGCCAAACGCCGCTGCCCGCAGGCGGTCGTGGTCAAGCCGAACATGGCGAAATATGCCGCGGTTGGCCGCGGCGTGCGCCAGGCCATGCGCGACCTGACGCCGCTGGTCGAACCGCTGTCGATCGACGAAGCCTTCCTCGATCTGACCGGCACCGAGCGCCTGCACGGTCTCCCGGCCGCCAAGGTGCTGGCGCGTTTCGCGCTTGCGGTCGAGCGCGATTTCGGCATCACCATCTCGATCGGTCTCGCCGCCAACAAATTCCTCGCCAAGATCGCCTCCGATCTCGACAAGCCGCGCGGCTATGCGGTGCTCGGCCAGGCAGAAGCCGCCACCTTCCTGGCGCCGAAGCCGGTCGGCTTCATCTTCGGCGTCGGCGCGGTGAGCGCGGCCAGGCTCGCGCGGGACGGCTATCGCCTGATCGGCGATCTGCAACGGGCGTCGGAGACCGACCTCATGCGCCGCTATGGCGAGGAAGGCGCGCGGTTGTGGCGGCTCGCGCGCGGCATAGATACGCGCCGGGTCGATCCGGAGCGCGAGACCAAGAGCATCTCGTCGGAAACGACCTTCGAGCGTGACGTCGGCGACTTGCGCCCGCTCGAGCAGACACTGTGGGAATTATGCGAGAAGGTCTCCGCCCGGCTGAAAGCGGCTTCGCTTGCCGGCTGCACGGTGACGCTCAAGCTCAAGAGCGCCGATTTCAAGCTGCGCACGCGCGCGCGGTCGCTCGGCGCGCCGACCCAGCTTGCGGCGCGCATCTACGCGGCCGGCCACGACCTTTTGACGCGCGAGGTCGGCACGACGCGCTTTCGCTTGATCGGTATCGGCGTCAGCAGTCTGAGCGAGGCCGGCGATGACGATCTTGCCGATCTCATCGACCGGCGCACGGCCGAGGCCGAGCACGCCGTCGATAAGCTGCGCGCCAAGTTCGGCAAGGCGGCGGTGATCCGCGGGCTGGCGCTGGAGGAGGATTGAGCCTCCACAAAGAAACGCGCCTGCCGCACCGCCCCATGGATTACTGGATCAAGCCCGGCAATGACACGAAGAGGCAAGCGAAGAGACGGGCCTCACTTGCACGGCGTCGTCTTCTTCAACTCCAGCGAGGTCATCTCGCCGGTGAGCGAGAAATCCGCGTAATCGAGGACCAGCGCGCGCGAAATGCCGTTCTCGTAGAGCTCAAAGGTGATGGAATAGACCGGCGTCTGCTCGCCGCTCTGCTGCTTGCTCGCGCTCTCGCTCTCGAAATAGCTGATGGTCACCGGCCAGCGCGTCAGCTTGGCGAGCGCCGCGATCTTGCCGCCGGCGTCGTCCGGCGGCTTGCCGCCCGGCTGGATCGCCCGGCCGATGACGGTCAGCGTGTGATAGAGCTTCTCGCCATTGTCCGAGCCGTCATAGACCGGGAATTGCAGGATGGTCTTGCCGGCGCGCGCCGTCTCGATGATGCGGCGCATGTGATCGGTGGGAAACACCACGTCCGCCGGCAGGTTCAGCGTCTTATCTTCCGGCTTGGTGAGCTTCACCGTCACCGCCTTGGTGTCGCGCGCGGCGTTGCCGTCGACCGACTGCGTCTGTTGATCGTTCAACAGGTTTTGCGAATTGAAGCTGAACTTCTTGGCCGCCTCGTCCTCCCAGGTGGTCGAGCGCAGGTCGCTCAAGACGCCATTGCCCTCGCCGGAATCGATCTGCGAGACTTGGCGGAATTTCAGCGTATAGCCCTCGCAAGGACTGCCGGAGAAATCGTAGAGGATGCGCCCGCGCACCGCGCTGATGCCGCGCGAGCCGGTGGTCTTGAGTAGCTTGAGGTCATAGACGGCGCGGTGCGGCGCCAGGAACACCGGCGCGGCCGTGGCCGGCGCCGCCGTGGCGATCGCCAGCGCCAACAGGGTCAGTCCTCGGGCGATGGCGGCAAGTTTCATTGGTGTTGACCTTGGGTGTGATCCGTCGAGGCAATGCACACCAAGATGCAAGAACTGGGCAAGATAGAGGCCGTCTGCCCCGCCGGCAACACGACTTGCGCCCACACGGGCGATACGCCAAGAAATCGACGCGGAAACGGGAGACGACGCCATGGCCGGAACCATCGACGCCAAAATCGCTAGCCTCGGTATCGCGCTGCCGACCCCGGCAAGCCCGATCGCCAATTACGTGCCCTGCGTGCTGAGCGGCAAGCTGCTCACGGTCTCCGGCCAGCTCTGTTTCGGCGCCGACGGTAAGTTGGTGGCGCAAGGGCAGCTCGGCGGCGGCGTCTCGATCGAGGCCGGCCAGCAGGCGGCGCGCGCCTGCGCCATCAACCTGCTGGCGCAGGTGAAGGCCGCGCTCGGCGATCTCGACACGGTCGCCCGGGTGGTGCGGCTCGGCGGCTTCATCAATTCGGCCGCCGGCTTCACCGACGGGCCGAAAGTCATGAACGGCGCCTCCGACCTGATGGTCGAGGTGTTCGGCGACAAGGGCCGGCATGCCCGCACCACGGTCGGCGTCTCGGCGCTGCCGGCGAACGCGGCCATCGAAGTGGACGGGATTTTCGAGATCGGCTGAAAAACCCGATGCCACGCCTCGACTGGCTCACCGCGCGCCCGATCGCCCATCGCGGGCTGCATGACGCTGCGGCCGGCGTGATCGAGAACACCGCTACCGCCTTCAAGGCGGCCATCGCCGGCGGCTATGGCATCGAATGCGACCTGCAGCTCAGCGCCGACGGCGAGGCGATGGTCTATCATGACGCCGCGCTCGGGCGGCTGACCGAGGGCGCGGCTCCCCTCGCCACCATGAGCGCGGCAGCGATCCAGGCGGTGCGCTTCAAGGCGACCGGCGACCGCATCCTGACGCTGGGCGAATTGTGCGACCTGGTCGCCGGCCGCGCGACGCTCTGCCTCGAGCTCAAGAGCCGCTTTGACGGCAACACGCACTTGGCACGGCGGGTGGCACAGGTGCTCGTAGGCGCGACCGGACCGGTGGCGGCAATGTCCTTCGACCCGGATCTGGTCGAAGCGGTCCGCCACCTGGCGCCTGGTCTGCCGCGCGGCATCATCGCGGTGCGGCGCTACGATCATCCCGATTGGGCTGCACTCCCGCCGGCGCGCAAGCGCGAGATGGGCTGGCTCGCGCATGCCCCGCGCACGCGGCCGCAATTCGTCGCCTATGCGGTTGGCAACCTGCCAGCGGCGCCGCCATTGATCGCGCGGTATCTGTTCGGCCTGCCGCTGCTCGCCTGGACCGTGCGCAGCGAGGCGGATCGGCGGCGCGCGGCGGCTTACGCCGACCAGATCATTTTCGAGGGCTGGCGCCCGTAATTTGGCACCCTTGCGGAACATGGGCCAACGCTACGGGGTTTCCTATATGAACAGCGCAAACCATGACGCGAGAGTTCCGCATGAAACGGACCCTGCTCGGCCTGATGATCGCTCCCCTTCTGCTGCTCGGCGCACCGGCCGCGGTCCAGGTCGCCGGCGCGCAGCCGGCCGCGCATCCGCTCAACCCCCCGAGCGAGCGCGAGACGCGAGCCGCACGGCATTCTCGCGGCCGCGGGCAGATCGCCTGCACCGTCGCCGGCTGCATCCGCATCCCGCCCGAATGCCATCCGGAGATGGGCTACGACCTCGATGACCAACCCACCGGCTTCGACATCGTTGTCTGTCCGGATCGGCGCTGATGCGGTCAGGTCGAGGATGACGTTTGCAGCATTTCCGGCATAAAGTCGGGGTAGAAGACCCCGATGACCGATCCACTCGAGCTGCGCATCCGTATTGCCCAGACGCTCGCCGAGGTGCCTGCCGCGGCCTGGGACGCCTGCGCGGGCGGCGCCGATGGCTCCGTTAAAGTAGTGGATGAGGATGACTTTTCCCATGAATTTTCAACACGAGGAAATTCTGCCAACCCATTTTTATCGCACGACTTTCTGAGCTCTCTTGAACAGTCGAAGACGGTCGGAGGGCGCACCGGGTGGCAACCGCGCCATCTCATCGCCGAAGACCCCGAAGGCCGTCTGCTCGGCGCCGCCCCCTGCTACGTGAAGAGCCATTCGCGCGGCGAATACGTCTTCGACCATGGCTGGGCCGACGCCTACGAGCGCGCCGGCGGCGACTACTATCCAAAACTGCAGGTGGCGGTGCCGTTCACGCCGGTCCCCGGCCCGCGCCTGCTCGCCCGCGCCGGACCGCTCGCCGAAGCGGTGCGCGGCGGGCTCGCCGATGCGCTGGTCGAGATCACGCAGACGAGCGAGCTCTCCTCCGCCCACATCACTTTTCTCAGCGAGCCGGAATGGCGCGCGCTCGGCCAGCGCGGCTTCCTCCAGCGCACTGACCAGCAGTTCCATTGGGAGAACGAAGGCTACGCGAGTTTCGACGATTTTCTCGGCCAGCTCGCCTCGCGCAAGCGCAAGACCATAAGGCGCGAGCGCAAGGACGCGCTGGCGCCCGGCATCGAGGTGCGCTGGCTGACCGGCAGCGACCTGACCGAGGGGGTCTGGGACGCCTTCTTCGACTTCTACATGGACACCGGCTCGCGCAAATGGGGACGGCCCTATCTCAACCGCGAGTTCTTCTCCATCGTCAGCAGCAAGATGGCCGACCGCATCCTGCTGGTGATGGCGCGACGCGCCGGACGCTGGATCGGCGGCGCGCTCAATTTCATCGGCGCCGACACGCTCTATGGCCGCAACTGGGGCGCCATCGAGCACCACCCCTTCCTGCATTTCGAGCTGTGTTATTACCAGGCCATGGATTTCGCCATCACGCACAAGCTCAAGCGGGTGGAGGCCGGCGCGCAGGGCGAGCACAAGCTGGCGCGCGGCTACCTGCCGGTCACCACCTATTCCGCGCATTTCATCGGCCATGCCGGCCTGCGGCGGGCGGTCGCCGAGTATCTCGCGCGCGAACGCGCTTATGTGGAGGCCGCCGGCGAGGCGCTTGCGGCCGGCGCTCCGTTCCGCAAGGATTTAATGGAGCGGGAACAGGAATAGCCAGCGACGGGGGTTAGAATGCCGAGCTACGATCCCAACAACATCTTCGCCAAGATCCTGCGCGGCGAACTGCCCTGCTACAAGGTCTACGAAGACGACAAGACCTTGGCCTTCCTCGACATCATGCCGCGCGCGCCAGGCCATACGCTGGTGCTGCCCAAGGCCCCTGCCCGCAACATCCTCGACATCGCGCCGGACGACCTCGCTCATGTCGCCAAGGTGACGCAGAAATTGGCCAAGGCGGCTGTCAAGGCCTTCGGCGCCGACGGCGTCACCGTGCAGCAGTTCAACGAGGGCGCCGGCGGCCAAGTGGTGTTCCACCTGCATGTGCATATCGTGCCGCGCAAGACCGGCGTCGCCATGAAGCCGCCGGCGGCCGAGAAGGAAAAGCCGGAGGTGCTGGCCGAGCAGGCCAAGCAGCTCGCCGCGGCGATCGCCGAAGCCTAGTGCATGAGGAAATAACCGCCGGCGAGCAGCGCCAACTCGCCGGCAAGCACGCCGACAAACACCGAGCGCTTGGCCGCGAGGAAGGCGAGGAAGCCGCACGCCGCCGCCGTTACCCGGATGGCGATTGGGATATGCGCCAGTTCGCCGCTGGAGAACAGGATCAGCTTGGCGATGACGCCTGCGAGGATCGCGGTCGCCACGGCGCGGGCGAAGAGGACGATCTGCGAATCTTCGTTCAGCCCGCGCGCCACGACCAGGCCGAGCGCGCGCCACACCTCGTTCGGCAGGAAACCGACCAGGATCAGCACCAGGTAAGGCCACAAATCGTTGATCGCGGCATTCATCGGATGGCCTCACGGATGCGGTGCGCCAGATAAGCGACGCTGCTGGCCCCGACCCCGGTCCACATCAGATCGAGGCCCACGTGGAAATGCGTCAGCACCGGCTCGATCGCGAGCCCCAGCGCCAGCGCCACCCGGTCGAGCAGCTGTTGCGCGCTACGGGCGGTGGTGCACAGGAACGCCATCGGCGTCAGGAACAACAGCCCGCCGGCGAGCAGCGGCGGCAGGCCGGCGGCAAGATAGAAGCCGACGAGGCCGGCGGTCACCGCGGTGACCATATAACCGCAGGACAGGCCGTTGCAGAAGGCAACGCGCCGTTCGTGCGGCAGCGCCGGCAACAGCCGGAGCGACTCCACCCAGGTGGAGACCGACATGAAGTGGCTTGGCAGCAGCAGGTCGCGGGTGCGCGTACCCTTCCCGCGCAACAGCGGCAATACCGACACCACCATGGGGAACAACCGGATTCCGGTAAGGCTGACGGCGATCGCCATTTCGATCATCGACCCGCCGCTGCCCAGCGTGGAGATCATGATCACCTGCGCCGGCCCGGCCCACACCACCACGGTCGAGACCGTCAGCCACCAGGCCGAGAAGCCGTAGGCATGTGCGAGCGCGCCGATGCCGATGAAGGTGCCGATCATCACCAGGAAGAACACCGTGCCCAGCGACGATTTGAAGCCTCCGATGAAGGCGGCCGAAGAGCTCGTGCAGGAGTCGGGCGTGGTCGCGCTCATCGGGCGGCCTCGCGTAGGCGATGGACGATGTAAGCGAAACCGCCGGCGCCGATACCGGTCCACATCAGATCAAGCCCGACGTGCCAATAGGCGAGCAGCGGGCCGAGCACGAGCCCGGTGGCGAGCGCCAGCTTGTCGACCATCTGTCGCGCATTGCGCGCGGTCGAGATCAGGAACGACATCGGCGTCAGGAACAGCAGCGCACCGGCGAGGAGCGAGGGCAGTTCGGCGGCAAGATAGTAGCCGACGAAACCGGAGCCCACAGCCGTGAACATGTAGCCGACCGCAATGCCGTTGCAGAAGGCCACGCGCCGGTCGGCGGCGATGGCCGGCAGCAGGCGCAGCAATTCCACCCACATGCTCACCGCGGTGAAATGCGTCGGTAGCAAGAGGTCGCGCAGGCGGACGCCCTTGCCGCGCAACAGCGGCAGCAGCGCCACCACCATGGGCAACAGCCGGATGGCGCTCAGCGACACCGCGATGGCCGCCTCGAACAGCGCCGCACCACTGCCGAGCGCCGAAATGAGGATCACCTGCGCCGGCGCCGCCCACACCAGGATCGTCGACAGCCCCAGCCACCATGCGGAAAAGCCGAAGCCATGCGCCAGCGCGCCGACACCGACATAGGTGCCAGAAATCACCAGGAAGAACACCGAGGTGACCGCCGATTTCACGCCGGCGAAAAAGGCGGATGAGGGCGAGGCGTAGGTTATGGGGCCGGACATGCCCCTTGACCTGTCTCACAGGGCAACCGCCGGCGCAACCGACGCCGCCGGCATGCGCGCCCTGCAAAGGGCAAAGGCGAGAGAGCAATAATTGTCATTCCGGGGCGCGAGCGCCAGCGAGCGAGCCCGGAATCCAGGACCAGATTGAAGCGTTGAGATTGTCGCTCAGGATTCCGGGTTCGCCCGCCTTCGGCGGGCGCCCCGGAATGACCAGTCCTACGCCTTGATCAGCGGCACCTTGGGCACCGAGCCGTTGCGCTTGGGCGTGCGCGGCCGTGGCGAGCGGCGCTTCTGCTTCGGCCGCACGTCGGGCAACTTTTCCGGCTTGGGTGTCACCGGCCCTTCGAGGAACTCGAAGCCGAGCTTGTCGGGGCCCGTCTCGTCCTTGGTCACGATCACCCGCACATGGCCGCCGTTCTTCAAGTGGCCGAACAGCACCTCGTCGGCGAGCGGCTTCTTGATGTGCTCCTGGATGACCCGCGCCATCGGCCGCGCGCCCATCAGTTCGTCGTAGCCGTTGGCGATCAGCCAGCGCGTGGCCTCGTCCGACAACTCGATGGTGACGTTGCGGTCGCCGAGCTGCGCCTCGAGCTGCAGCACGAACTTCTCCACCACCTGCTTGATGATCTCCTGCGACAGGTGCGCGAAGGTGATGACGGCGTCGAGCCGGTTGCGGAACTCGGGCGTGAACATCCGGTTGATCGCCTCGGTATCGTCGCCCTCGCGCTTGGTGCGGGTGAAGCCGAAGGCGGACTTGGCCATGTCGGCGGCGCCGGCATTGGTGGTCATGATCAGGATGACGTTGCGGAAGTCGACCTGCTTGCCGTTGTGGTCGGTCAGCTTGCCGTGGTCCATGACCTGCAAGAGCACATTGAACAGGTCTGGATGCGCTTTCTCGATCTCGTCGAGCAGCAGCACGCAATGCGGATGCTGGTCGACGCCGTCGGTGAGCAAGCCGCCCTGGTCGAAGCCGACATAGCCCGGAGGCGCGCCGATCAGGCGCGACACCGTGTGCCGCTCCATGTATTCCGACATGTCGAAGCGGATGAGCTCGACGCCGAGCGAGGCGGCGAGCTGTTTGGCGACCTCGGTCTTGCCGACGCCGGTCGGGCCGGAGAACAGGTAGGAGCCGATCGGCTTTTCCGGCTCGCGCAGGCCGGCGCGGGCGAGCTTGATCGAGGCGGACAAGGACTCGATCGCCTTGTCCTGGCCGTAGACCACGGTCTTCAGCGTCTGCTCGAGATGCTGCAGCACCGCGGCATCGTCCTTCGACACGGTCTTCGGCGGGATGCGCGCCATCGTCGAGATCGTCGTCTCGATCTCCTTGATGCCGATGGTCTTCTTGCGCCGGCTCTCCGGCAGCAGCATCTGCGCCGCCCCCGATTCGTCGATCACGTCGATCGCCTTGTCGGGCAGCTTACGGTCATGGATGTAGCGCGAGGACAGCTCAACCGCCGCCTTGATGGCGTCGTTGGTGTATTTGAGCTTGTGGTACTCCTCGAAATAAGGCTTCAGCCCCTTCAGGATCTCGATCGTGTCCGGCACCGACGGCTCGTTCACGTCGATCTTTTGGAAGCGGCGCACCAGCGCCCGGTCCTTTTCGAAATACTGGCGGTATTCCTTGTAGGTGGTCGAGCCGATGCAACGGACCGTCCCGGAGGCGAGCGCCGGCTTGAGCAGGTTCGACGCATCCATGGCGCCGCCGGAGGTGGCGCCGGCGCCGATCACGGTGTGAATCTCGTCGATGAACATGATCGCGCCGGGATAGGCCTCGATCTCCTTGATCACCTGCTTGAGCCGCTCCTCGAAATCGCCGCGATAGCGGGTGCCGGCGAGCAGCGTGCCCATGTCGAGCGCGAAGACGGTCGCGCCCTTGAGCACGTCCGGCACCTCGCCATGCACGATGCGGCGGGCGAGGCCCTCGGCGATCGCGGTCTTGCCGACGCCGGCATCGCCGACGAACAGCGGGTTGTTCTTCTGCCGGCGGCAGAGCACCTGGATGGTGCGGTTGATCTCGGCGTCGCGGCCGATCAGCGGATCGATCTTGCCGTCGCGCGCCTTCTTGTTGAGGTTGATGCAATAGGCCTCGAGCGCGTCGCCCTTCTTCTTCGGCTCGTCGCCCGACTTGGTGTCGGCCTCTTCCTCAGCGCCGCGCACCGGGCGCGCTTCGGAAAGCCCCGGCCGCTTGGCGATACCGTGGCTGATGTAGTTGACCGCGTCATAGCGCGTCATGTCCTGCTCTTGCAGGAAATAGGCGGCGTGGCTTTCGCGCTCGGCGAAGATGGCCACCAGCACATTGGCGCCGGTCACCTCCTCGCGCCCCGAGGACTGCACGTGGATCACCGCGCGCTGGATCACGCGCTGGAACCCGGCCGTGGGCTTGGAATCCTCCGCGCCATCCGTGATCAGGTTCTCCAGCTCCGATTCCAGATAAGCGGTCAGGCTGCGGCGCAATTTGTCGAGGTCGACATTGCAGGCACGCATCACCGCGGAGGCGTCCTGATCGTCGATCAGCGCCAGCAGCAGATGTTCGAGCGTCGCGTATTCGTGGTGCCGCTCGTTGGCCAGGGCCAGGGCCCGGTGCAGAGATTGCTCAAGGCTGCGCGAGAAGGTTGGCATTTAGATTCCCATTCTCATTTGTATTGGACGCTCCCCACGTCATTTCTTTTCCATCACGCATTGCAGAGGATGCTGATGTTTGCGCGCAAAGTCCATAACCTGCGTCACTTTGGTCTCTGCCACCTCATAAGTATAGACCCCGCATTCACCGATGCCATGGTGATGCACATGCAACATAATTCGTGTGGCCGCTTCGTGATCCTTGCCGAAGAAACGTTCCAGCACGTGCACGACGAATTCCATCGGCGTGTAGTCGTCATTGAGGATAAGCACGCGATACATGTTCGGCCGCTTGGTCTGCGGCTTGGTCTTGGTGATGACCGCGGTACTGGGGGCGCCGGGATCGTTGCGGCGCTTGCGGTCGTCTTCGGCCATCTGGGGCCGCCGCGGGCGCGCGGCGGCAGGCGGTTCGGCTGAGGTACTGGCAGTGGGCGTCATGGCATGACCGAGATAGAGCAGTGTTCTTGGCGGTTTAATCCGTGGCCGCACCGGCTTGCCGGCCACGCACCATCATAAAGACCCCGGCGCCGGCATTCCAAGCCGTCAATTTGCCTCGATTGAGAACAGGGGACGGCGCCCCCGAGTTCCCTCCGGTTCGTCACACTGCAGCAGATAGCCATTGGCCGAGCCGCCACAAGCCGGCCGGCCGGAATTACACGGCATTTTCGGCAAAATGGGGCGCTTTTCGTGAGGTTTTCTCAAGAGCTGGAGCGGATATTAGGAAAAATACCAATGGCCTTTTTCAATTAAACGAGTGCCTCGCCATGCTGCTATCCCGGTTCTGGAACAATACCCAGGGGGGCATCGCCCCCCTCTTGGCCTTCGCCATCATCCCCTTGATGACCGCGGTCGGCATCGCCGTCGACTTCGGGCGGGCCAATTCCGCGCGCAGCGCCTTCCAGACATCTCTTGATTCGGCGGCGCTGAAGCTGTCGAAGACGGCGGTAACGAACGCCGACACCCTGGGCAGCGATGCGACGACCATGGTGGCGGCCTTGTTCCACCGCCCCGGCACCTCGACGCCGGTGGTGACCGCCAGCTACAGCTCCGTCGGCGGCTCCAAGATTGTCCTCCAGGGCAGCACCAGCGTCGCCACCAATTTCCTCAGCTTCCTCGGCTACGACAGCATCCCGATCTCCGCCTCAACCACTGCCGTCTGGGGCAATACGCGGCTGCGCGTCGCCCTGGTGCTCGACAACACCGGCTCGATGGCGCAGTCGGGCAAGATGACGGCGCTGAAGTCGGCCTCGCACAATCTGCTCACGCAGTTGAAAGCCGCGTCCACCACGGCCGAGGACGTCTACGTGTCGATCATCCCCTTCAGCAAGGACGTGAATATCGGCACGAGCAACTATGCCCAAACCTGGCTGCGCTGGGATCTGTGGGAGGAAAGCAACGGCTCGTGCAGCTATGGCAGCTACACAAACCAGAGCAAATGCACCTCGCATGGCTATACCTGGACCCCGGCCAGCCACAGCACCTGGAACGGCTGTCTCACCGACCGCGACCAAAACTACGACACCACCAATGACGCGCCGGTCGCCGGCAGCACGCTCTATCCGGCCGAACAATATTCGTACTGCCCGGCCCAGTTGATGGGCCTCAGCAACGATTGGACTGCGCTGTCGGACAAGATCGATGCCATGCAGCCGAACGGCAACACGAACCAGGCGATCGGTCTGCAAGTCGGCTGGCAGTCGCTCAGTGCGTCGCCCTTTACTATACCGGACAAGGATCCGAACTACCGGTACAAGGACGTCATCATCCTGCTCACCGACGGCCTGAACACGCAGGACCGCTGGTATTCCTACCAATCCTCGATCGACAACCGCGAGGAGAAGACCTGCGCCAACATCAAGAACGCGGGCCTCACCATCTATACGGTCCAGGTCAATACCGGAAGCGATCCGACCTCGACGCTGCTGGAACAATGCGCCAGCGACCCCACCAAGTTCTTTTTGCTGACGTCGGCGGACGCGATCGTGACCGCCTTCAACCAGATCGGCACCCAACTGACCAATCTGCGGCTGTCGAACTGACCGCCCGCGGGACGAGCGGGCGCCGCTCCTGCGACGCCCTCTTGTGCCTTTGCGCGCGCGCCGGCCGTTGCCGACAAGCCTAACGATCCACTTCATGCATCATTAAACATTTGCCGGCGGGCCGGCCGCAGGTGCGACGATATTGCACTGCGTTAGGTGTCTCATTTTGATTTGAACTTTACGCCGCATTTACATCAAGCGGGTAGACCTCACGCGATCCCACAACTCGCGTGTTGGAACGGCTCGATGATGAACGCGCTGACGTCCCCACTGCATCGCCTCCTTCGCCAATTCCGCGTCGACCGGCGCGGCAATGTCGCGATCATCTTCGCGATCGCCATCATCCCGATCCTCGGCTTCATCGGCGCCGCCATCGATTACGGCCGCGCCAACGCGGTGCGGGTGCGGATGCAGTCGGCGCTCGATTCCACCGCACTGATGCTGTCGCCGGACGCCCCCGGTCTCAGCGACGTCAGCACGAATAGCCAGCCCAGCAGTCTCGATTCAAAAGCACAGGCGATCTTCAATTCGCTGTTCACCGCGGCGGATACCTCCGGCGTTACGGTCGACGCGACCTATTCGACCAGCAACGGCACGAATCTCAAGCTTGAAGCCTCGGCCGAAGTGCCGACGACGTTCCTCGACGTGCTGGGCTATGACGATATCGCGGTCGGGACGTCGTCCACCGCCAAATGGGGGTCTTCACGCCTACGCGTGGCGCTGGTGCTCGATAACACCGGCTCGATGGGGCAGGACGGCAAGATGGCCGCGCTGAAGTCCGCGACCAAGAGCCTGCTCGACCAACTCCATTCGGCCGCCACCAATGACGGCGACGTCTACGTCTCCATCATCCCGTTCAGCAAGGACGTCAATGTCGGCAGCCAGAATTACGACGCGAGCTGGATCGACTGGAACACCTGGGACAGCGCGAACACCGTCTCGCAGACGACCACGACCTGCAATGGGAACGGCAACGGGAATGGAAACGGATACGGCAACGGGAATGGAAACGGGTACGGGAACGGCGGTGGTGGCGGCGGCTACAATAACGGTGGCTACAACAACGGCGGCTACAACAACGGTGGCTACAACAACGGTGGCTACAATAACGGCGGCGGCTACGATCATGGCGACGACAACCACAACGGTGGCAACAATGGCTGCCACACGACGACGACCGAAGTGCCAGCCGACCACAACACCTGGAACGGCTGCATCATGGACCGCGGCAGTTCGTCGGCGCCCGGCAGCACCGCCGGCTACGACCAGACGGTCGATCCGCCCGACCCGAGCAAACCCGACACGCTGTTCCCGGCCGACCAATACAGCAAGTGCCCGGTCGAGATGATGGGGCTGAACTACAACTGGAGCACGATGGCGAGCCTGGTCGATTCCATGCAGCCCGATGGCAATACCAACCAGCCGATCGGCCTGGTGTGGGGCTGGCAATCGCTGGTCGGCGGCGGGCCGTTGACCGCGCCGGCCATGGATTCCAACTACCAGTATCAGCAGATCATCATTCTCCTGTCGGACGGCTTGAACACGGAAGACCGCTGGTATCAGGCGCAAACCCCGGTGAATAATCGCATGTACCAAACCGGCAACGGCCACGGCACCTGCGCCAATATCAAGGCCGCCGGCATCACCATCTATACCATCCAGGTGAACACCGGCGGCGACCCGACCTCGACGCTGCTGCAGAACTGCGCCAGCGGCTCCGGCAAATTCTACTTGCTGACCAGCGCCTCCGGCATCGCCGGCGCGTTCAATCAGATCGGCACCGACATCACCAAGCTCCGGGTGGCCAAGTAAGTCGCCCAGCGACACCGAGGGCCGCCGTGTCAACGATCGCGCCAACCGGCAATTAACGATCTCGCATAAGAACTATTCGGCATTCGCGCCATTACAGGCAGACGGCGTTAACCAGACAAGCCATTGATTCTATTCTGCTTCCGGCCGCTGGCGGCCGCCTAAGGCTTACCGCATCCTCCGGATTTCCACCTATTTCTACACCGAGCCTTTAAGTGCCGGCGTTACCAATTTCGCATCAATTTTCAACCGGGGAACCCACCATGGCATCTGCCCGGTCCGGCTTTCGCGATGCATTGCGCGCCTTCTCCCGCGCGCGCGAAGGTAATGTCGCCCTCACTTTCGCCTTCGCCATCATCCCCCTCATCGCCTTCATCGGCGCCGCCATCGATTACACCCACGCCAATGCGGTCAAGGTGTCGCTGCAATCCGCGCTCGATAGCACTGCGCTGATGATGTCGAAGGATGCCGCGACGCTCAGCGATATCAGCTCGAATGGTCAGCCCAGCGATCTCGATGCCAAGGCGCTTGCCATTTTCAAGTCGCTGTTCAACCGCAGCGAAGCGACCAACCTCTCGATCAACGCAACCTATTCGACCAACGGCGGCTCGAGCATCGAGGTCACCGGATCGGCCAACGTGCCGACCACTTTTCTCAGGGTGATCAACTACGACACGATCAGTGTCGGCGGCTCGTCGACCGCCCGCTGGGGCTCCACCCGCTTGCGGGTGGCGCTGGTGCTCGACAACACCGGCTCGATGGCGCAATCCGGCAAGATGACGGCGCTGAAGACGGCAACCAAGAGCCTGCTCGACCAGCTGCACGCGGTCGCCTCCAAAGACGGCGACGTCTATGTTTCCATCATCCCGTTCAGCCGCGACGTCAATATCGGCTCGGTGAACTACAACGCGAGCTGGATCGACTGGACGGATTGGGACGCCAACAACGGCACCTGCTCCAAGTCGTCCGGGAAAAACGGTAATTGCCCCAGCAAGAACTGGACCTCAGCCAATCACAACACCTGGAACGGCTGCATCATGGACCGGGGCAGCGCCTCGGCGCCCGGCAGCACCGCCGGGTACGACCAGAATGTCGATCCGCCCGTCGCGGGCAATACCGACACGCTGTTCCCGGCCGACCAGTACAGCAGTTGCCCCGTCGAGATGATGGGGCTGAACTACGACTGGACCACGATGGCCAACCTAATCGACTCCATGCAGCCCAATGGCAACACCAACCAGCCGATCGGTCTGGTGTGGGGCTGGCAATCGCTGGTCGGCGGCGGACCGCTGACCGCGCCGGCGATGGATCCCAATTATCAATACAAGCAGATCATCATTTTGTTGTCGGACGGCCTGAACACCCAGGACCGCTGGTACAAGGCGCAGAAACCGATCGACAATCGCATGTATCAAAACGGCCAAGGCACCGGCACCTGCGCCAACATCAAGGCCGCTGGCATCACGATTTACACGATCCAGGTCGATACCGGCGGCGACCCCAAGTCGACATTGCTGGAGAACTGCGCCAGCGACACCAACAAGTTCTATCTGCTGACCAGCGCCTCCGACATCCAGATGGCCTTCGACCAGATCGCGACCGACATCACCAAGCTGCGGGTCGCCAAGTAGCCCCCGGCCATCACCTCCTGCCGGCAGCCGCCGCCGCGCCCGTCACATGAGGGGGCGCTCGGCGGGCGGCCGGCAAACGGTATTAACCGGCTAACTCATTGACATCATTCGATCTTCGCCCCAGCCGCCGTCCGCGACAATTACCACTGTAGGGCGTTTTCGTGCGTATCGATAAACGGGCCATTTAATGTCCCACGCTATACAGACAGCCGAACAAGACCCTCGTTGGGTACCCCACCATGCCAACCGTCCGCCTTCCGTTCCGCAGCGCGCTGCGAATATTCGCGCGCGCGCGCACAGGCAATGTCGCCATCACCTTCGCCTTCGCCATTATCCCCATCCTCGCCTTCGTCGGCGCGGCCGTCGACTACACCCACGCCAATGCGGTCAGGGCGTCTATGCAATCGGCGCTCGACGCCACCGGGCTGATGATGTCCAGACAGGCGGCGAGCCTCAGCGACGTCAGCGAGAGCGGCCAGCCGAGCGATCTCGATTCCAAGGCGCTGTCCATTTTCACGTCGCTGTTCAACCGCAGCGACGCCTCCAGCGTATCGGTCAATGCTACCTATTCGACGACCGGTGGCACCAACGTCGAGCTGAAAGCCACCGCCAACGTACCGACCACGTTCCTCACGGTCATCGGCTACCACAACATCGCGATAGGCAGCTCCTCGACCGCCAAATGGGGCTCGGCACGGCTGCGCGTCGCACTGGTGCTCGATAATACCGGCTCGATGAGTTCGAGCGGTAAGTTGGATGCGCTCAAGACCGCGACGACGAACCTTCTGACTCAGTTGAAGAACGCCGCCAGTGTCGACGGCGACGTCTATGTATCGATCGTTCCTTTCGTCAAGGACGTGAATGTCAACAAGACGAACAAGAACGCCACGTGGCTCGATTTCAGTAAGGACTGGACCAACCTCGGCGCCGGCATGCACGACTCGACCCCGAGTTCCAGCGTTGGGCCGGGTTCTTCCTGCCCCTACAGCAGCAAAAACGACGGCTATACCTGCGTCACGCAGGCGGGCGGCTCCACCACCACCAACAACATTCCGTCGAGCGGCAGCAATAAGGGCTATATCTGCCCGAGCAACAGCATCGGCTGCTACGATACCGTCGCCGTCACCACGACGACGACCAACGTCGTCAGCACCGGCAGATACGCCTCTTGCTCGGGCTACAGCAATTGTTCCTGCACAGGGAGCGGCAGAAACAAGGTCTGTTCGCAAACCATCACATCCACCAGCTACAATCACACCTGGTTCGTCGACAAGACCAAGTGGAATGGCTGCATCACCGACCGCGGCGCAAGCAGCGGCCCGATTTCCGATTACGATCGACTGACCACCGAGCCGACCACCGACATCCAGGCGACTCTATTCCCGGCCGAGCAATACAGCGCCTGTCCGCAGGCCATGACTGGGCTCAGCTACGACTGGAGCGGGATGAACACGCAGGTCAGCAGCATGGTCGCGAACGGCTCCACCAACCAGCCGATCGGCCTCGTCTGGGGCTGGCAGTCGCTGGTCGGGGGCGGCCCCTTCACCGTGCCGGAAATGGACGCGAACTACCAATACAGCCAGATCATCATTCTGCTGACGGACGGTCTCAATACGCAGGACCGCTGGTACGGCAACGGCTCCAGCACCTCCACCGATGTCGACGACCGCATGTACGACTCAAGCGGCCACGGCACCTGCGCCAATATCAAGGATGCCGGCATCACCATCTACACGATTCAGGTCAATACCGGCGGCGACCCCAAGTCGACGCTGCTGGAGAACTGCGCCAGCGATTCGAGTAAATTCTATCTGTTGACCTCAGCCGACCAGATCATCACCACCTTCCAACTCATCGGCACGGGCCTGACCAAGCTCCGGGTGGCCAAATAGCGAAAAGCCCGGCCTCAACCAGCCGGGCTTGTCGTCTTACGCAACACAACAACGCGACGCTACGCAACCTACGCAACAACGCAACGCAACAGAACGCGTTACTTCGGTTTCGGCATCAGCGCTTCGAACGGCTTGTAGCTTTCCTTGGCGAGGTCGGCATACATCTCGCCGATCTTGGTCGCCTTGGCCACGAAGCCCTCGTAAGCGGTCTTGGCGAATTCGGACTGCACCTCGATCGCCTTGTCGAGCGACTTGACGCCGAACAGCTTTTCCATCGCCGCGGTGCTGTCCTCGAAGGCCTTCTTCGAGTAGTCGACGAGCTCGACGGCAATCGCCTGCGTGCCTTTCGACAGCGCGCCGAAGGACTTCAACGCGTTGTCGACATTCTCTTTGCCAGCGACTTGCAAGTCCTCGAATGTCTTGATCATCTTCAATCCTTCCCGGCCCTTCAGCGGTGCCCAATGGGTGATTCTCTGATCCCGGCCTACCCCGAGACGCAGGTTTCATTTATACCGCACTGCACAATAAGTCAAGTATTTTTGTTGCACTGCGAAAATTGCCTTAAAAACCAGCATATTACGTTAAGAATTTGTAAACCGCGTTCCCGTAGGCTGATCACCTATCGCGATGCGGCAGCGCTATAATTTAGCCCGATTGGTGCTTTAGCGGGCAGCCGTACGCGGTGCTTTGGCGTCAATCAAGAAAACGGGGTTGGGGAGCGCTAAATGTTGCGTGGGGGAGCCGGGTTCCGTTTGAGCGCCTTGGGCCTCGTAGCCCTCATGGCGATGACGGTCTTTGCCGACACCGCCGATGCGCGCTCCCGTCGCCACCACAGCCGCCATCATCGTCATCACGTTCGCCACGTCGAGCGCTACAATCCGCCCTACGCCTCGATCGTGGTCGACGTCAATTCCGGCAAGGTGCTCGATTCCGCCAACCCCGATAGCCCGCGCCATCCGGCCTCGCTCACCAAGATGATGACGCTCTATCTGCTGTTTGAGCGGCTGCAGGCAGGCAAAATCAATCTCAATACCGAATTGGACGTGTCGGCCCACGCCGCGGCGCAGGCCCCCTCCAAGCTCGAGCTGAAGCCAGGCCAGCACATTTCGGTCGAAGAAGCCATCAAATCGATCGTCACCAAGTCGGCCAATGACGTCGCCGTGGTGGTGGCCGAAGCCCTCGGCGGCAGCGAGCTTCAATTCGCCCACATGATGACCGCCAAGGCGCACGCCCTGGGCATGAAGCACACCAATTACCACAACGCGTCCGGCCTGCCCGACGAGCGGCAACTCACCACCGCGCGCGACCAAGCGATCCTCGCGCGCGCGCTGCAAGACCGCTTTCCCCAGTACTTCCACTATTTCTCCACGCGCAGCTACGCCTATCACGGCCGGGCGATGCGCAATCACAATCACCTGCTCGGCCGCGTCGATGGCGTCGACGGCATCAAGACCGGCTATATTCGGGAGTCCGGCTTCAACATCGCGGTGGACGTCAAGCGCAACCACCACCATCTCATCGTGGTGGTGTTCGGCGGCCGCACCGCCGGCGCGCGCGACGCGCGCGTGCGCAGCCTGATCGACAACAATATCAGGATCGCTTCGGTCAAGCGCACCGCCCCCAAGGTGGTCGAAGGCTGGCAGACCCAGGTCGCCGGGGCGCCGCCGCTGCCGCCAAGTCCGCCGCCCGCACCGGGCTCCACCGCGCCGATCAAGCCCAATCCGGTCAAGACCGTTCTGGTGCAGCCGGCCACCATGCAGACCGCCTCGATGGCGCCGCTGCAGCTCGAGAGCCGCAAGTTGATGGCGCCGCTCCCCGCCAGCAAGAAGACGACAATCACCACCGTCGCGACCGTCAAGCACCACACACCGCTGCCGCCGGCCAAGCCTGATACGCTCGCCGCACTTTCGGAGCAGGCGTCCCATCTCGGCGCCGCGCAGGCCACCACCACCGATGTCGCCGCGAAGGCCCATGGCGGCTGGATGATTCAGATCGGCGCCTTCGACGACGAGCGCGATGCCAAGCAGCACCTGGCCGCCGCGCAGAGCAAGGCGAAGGATCAGCTCGGCAAGGCCGATCCTTTCACCGAGCGCATCGCCAAGGGCGACAAGTCGCTCTACCGCGCCCGCTTTGCCGGGCTCGACAAGACCCAGGCGGAAACCGCCTGCAAGCATCTCAGGCGCAGCGACATCCCCTGCCTGCTGCTGAAGAACTGATCGCGCCAAGAACTGACGAGCGCGCCGGATCCAAGACGCGCGCCGAGAACAAACATAACGGGAATGCGTCCAGAGCGAGGAGCCGCTGATGGTGTTGCGTAAGGAGTACCTCAGCGATGGCGCCGAAGAAGGGTGTCCTTGGCTTCGTTGATGCGAGCGGCAAGATACGTCGTCCCCCCTTGGTCGGGATGGAATTTCTTCATCAGCGTCCGGTGGGCGCTGCTGATGGCCTCGGCGCTCGCGCCGGGCTGCAAGCCAAGGATCTGATAGGCCTCCTTTTCGGTCATTTTTCCGCCAGCGGGCGTGCGCCCCGCTGCCGTGTCACCCTGCGCGTCTTCACGCCAACGGGGCGCCCGGCGGTCAAGATACGCCATCAGTAGCGCACGGCTTTCCTCGTCAAATTCGCCCAGCAGGCCGGTGAGCGTCTTGACGTCGAGCCGGTCGAGCGCAACGCCCTGGTGCCGGCCGGCGACGATCCGCCCCTGCATCGCGCCGCTGTCGTGGTCGAGCTGCATTTCCAGGTAGGCCGACCGCACGCGCGAGGCCTTGCCGCCGCTTTTCTTCGTGCGCTCGGAAAAGCCGGCCGGGCCAAACGGCATCCAGCCCAACAAAGCGAGCCCGAACACGCCGAGCGGAATGGCGATGCCGAGCTCGCCGCGCAGGAACAGAAAGACGGCAAGCCCGAGCGCGACGACGCCGCCGGCGGCCTTCATCACCCGCGCGCCGAGCCGCGGATCGACCTTGGAAATGACGTTGAGCGCCCAAAGCGCCAGCACCAGTACCACAATGCCGAAGAACAGCGCGGGCATGCTAGCCGAGCTGTGCCAGGAGCTTCTGCGCGGCGCCGGAACGGCGCGACGATAACGCCGCGAGCGCCTGGCGGCCGCCAGCGGCATAGGCGGCGACCGCCCGCAACAGCTCGCCCAGTTCATGCGCGGCGCCCACGTCGAAGCGGCAATAGGCGCCGCGCGCGAGCCGCGCGATCTCGCGATAGGCCTGCTCGGCCACCGCGTCATGCCCCTCCTGGAACATGAACACCGGCACGCCCATGAGGCCGAGCTCGCCGGCGGTGACGCAGAGATCGTCGATTTTTTCCTCCATGGCGTCGCCGACATAGACCAGCGCCTGCACCCGCTCCTCGGCGTGTTCCCGACGGGCATGCGCGAGCACCTTGCCGATCTGGGTATGGCCGCCGACGCAGGAGATGCGGCCCATCAGCGCGGCGAGCTTGTCGCCGGTGGCGACCCAGCCGGACGCGCGGCATTCGCTGAGACCGCGGAAATAGACGAGCTGGATGTCGAGCCCGCCGATGCCCGCCGCTTCGCGGAACATGTCGGCCTGCAGCGCGCAGGCCGAATCCCAGGTCGGCTGCCGGCTCATGGTGGCGTCGAGGGCGAAGATCAGGCGCCCGCGCTTGCCCGCGGTCACCGCAGGCCCGAGCGAGCGCACCTTCTCGAGGAAGGCCTCGATCTCGGGCTTTGGCGACGGCGGCGCCGGGGTTCGGTCTTTGCTCATGCGCCGAGTTTATACCAAATCAGAGCGGTTTGGTGTCATGGGAAAGACGCGCGCAAAGCCGGTCTTGCGCGGGCTTGACCCGCGCATCATGTTTTTCGCGGCGACGAGGGACTGCCGGATCAAGTTCACGCTGGCCGGCCGTAGGCCAGAGCCGTTGCCCGGCCTGGGCGATCAGGCGATCACGTCGTGGACCTGGAGCGGCTGGTCCATGACCGAGTACCACTCGGCGCGGGCGGCGGCGCGGCGCTTCCCATTCTCGGACAGCGGCAAGTGCAGGGCGTTAAGCAGCGCGATCACTTCCTCGCGCGCGGTCAGATGCGACATGTTGGGCCGCATGCCGAGCGTCGCCTCGTCGAGATCGTCGAGCGCGGTCAGCCCGCGCGGGAAGAATTCACGATAGACCACGCGCTCGGCGAAGCCGTCGATGGTGCGGAAGCCCAGGCGCTTGGCGAGTTCCCCGAGCCCCTCGCCGACCAGGCGCTTGTTGCGCGAGCCGAGCGCGGAGAGGCGATTGCGGATCACGATCCAGTCGGTCATGCGGCCGTCGACCAGGCGGCGCTGGCGGCGCGCCTCGCGCACCATTTCGGCGTAATGGCTCTCGCCGATGACGGTGAAGTTCTGCGGATCGACATTGGCGAGCACGTCGAAGTCGACGAAGCTGTCGTTGAGCGGCGTCACCAGCGTGTCGGCCATGGAATGGGCGAGCCGCATCAAATAGCTGTCGCTGCCCGGCGTATCGATGATCACCACGTCGTGGCTGTGCTCGATCGACGCGATCGCGCGCGAAAAATCGGCGAATTCGCGCGCTTCGTTGGCTTCCACCGAGGCGGTCTCGGCGCGCGCGATGCAGAAATGGGTGGGCAGCTCGAGCGGAACGTGCGCGCGCTGTGCCCAGTCGCGACGGTTCTCGACGTAATGGGTGAAGCTCTTCTGCCGGCCGTCGAGGTCGATGCTGGCGACGCGCTGGCCAGCTTTCAGCAGCGCGACCGCAATATGCAGCGCGGTCGTCGACTTGCCCGAGCCCCCCTTCTCGTTGCCGAGTACCACGACATGCGCGGATTGGGGAGCTTCCTCAATCGGCTGGACCAGCATGATACGCCCCTCACGCCGTATTTTGGAAAGACTAGCGCATTCCAGTCAAGCTCGCCATCATTTTACCATTAACCAGCGTGGCCGAATTGACCAAGCTTTGCTAGGTGATGGCCGGCAATTGCGACAATCAGCCCAAGGTCCCCCATGGCAAAGAGTCCGACAGTCGCGCGCGCGGTACCCGCCCTGCGCCGCGTCGTGGAGCACTACCGGCGCGCCGGGAGCACGATCGCGCTGGTGCCGACCATGGGCGCCCTGCACGCCGGCCATTTGCGCCTGGTGGCCGAGGCGAGCCGACGCGCCGACCGCGTGGTGGTCTCGATCTTCGTCAACCCGACCCAGTTCGCACCGAACGAGGACTTCGCCAGCTATCCGCGCCGCTTCGCTGCCGACCGCGCAGCATTAACCAAAGCCAAGGCCGACGCGATCTGGGCGCCGAGCGCGGCGGTGATGTATCCGCAGGGTTTCGCCACCCGCATCGTGCCGGAAGGCGCCGCGCTCGCCGGGCTTGAGGACAAGTTCCGCCCGACCCATTTCGCCGGCGTCTGCACCGTGGTGGCCAAGCTGTTCCTGCAGGTGCGCCCCGATATCGCGCTGTTCGGACAGAAGGACTACCAGCAACTACGGGTCCTGACACGGCTCGCCAAGGATCTCGACCTGCCGATCAAGGTCATCGGCGTGCCGACCGTACGCGAGGCCGACGGTTTGGCGCTGTCGTCGCGCAACGCCTATCTCACCCCGGATCAGCGCGCCGTGGCGCCGCTGCTCCAGCGTGTACTCAAGCAAAGCGCGGCGCGCATCAAGCGCGGCGAAGCGCTGACGCGGGTGCTCGATGACGGCCGCAGCGACATCACGCAAGCGGGCTTCGCGCTCGATTATCTGGAAGCGCGCCACGCGCTGACGCTGGCGCCCGTTGCCAGCCGCAAGGACGGCCCGATCAGGCTCCTGGTCGCGGCCAAGATCGGCAAGACGCGGCTCATCGATAATATGGCGGTGTGAAAGCCGCGCGAAACGTTGCGCGGGCGAGCGTTCCTTCCGATTCAGTTGTCAAACGGCCAAGCGTCATCGCCCGTATTCTTTGGCGGGCGCCGGGTACGCCCGTAGTCCCCTCCCCGTTTTCCCTCGCTTCGATGCGAGGGGATGGCGCGCCGAAAAGGCGCAGCCAGTCAGTCTGTGCGCGTGCCGTCGCCGGCACGCGGCGCCTCTCGGCGCGCCACGGCGGCTTTTCTGTCCCCGGCGCCGTGCTTCCGGGCGGCGACAGGGCCCTCGTGGGCCCACGATCCGGGCGGCTTCCGCCCCCCTTCGTCGCCGCCGCGTCCAGCCATCAAAGGCAGCCGGTCTTAGTGCCGGCGGACGGCTTGGCCGGGGCCTCCCGAGCGCGGGGTTACGAGCCCCGCCCGCGGGCGCCGCATCCGATCCCGCCCTCGTGACGTCTCATGAGAACGCCCTGCGCGGACCGGACGATAGGATATTATACCTGTATAGGAATTACGTCAAGAGCGACCTCTCATTTTTCCGACCGGCGCCGGTGCCGCCGCACGATGGCGAGAACGGAAACTTGGCCCTGGGCCGCGCTTTCGCGGGGAGGATCAGATTGCGGGTCGAGCCGGACGGGTCAGACGCTACAGCAGCCCCAGTTCGCGCAATTCGCGCCGCATCGCCTCCGGCATCTTGGCGGCGCCAGGCGCGGCGCGCGAGAGATCGCGCGGGGCATCCTTGCCTTCCAGATAGCGCCAACCCTGGAAGGCGGCGCGCGGGCGCGGCTCGACCAGCTTGACCTTGCCGTCGAGCACGAGCTGACAGCGCTTGATGCCGTCCTTGCCGGTGGTCGGGCGCACGGCGAGGATCTTTTCGCGGCAGGCGATCTGCCCGCGGATCACCCAATAGAGCGAGCCGCCGACGAGGTCCTCGGCGCGCTTGGGAAACATGCGCGTGGTGTGGATGTGCTCGGGCTTCTGCCCGCGCCGCTTCTTCTCCTTCAGCTTCTGCTTGATCCAGTCTTCCAGGTCGGCGACGGAGTCGCAGCCGACGCAGAGCTTGATGAGATGAAGCGGCATTACACAGATCCACGCGCAAACAACCAGAGCCCTCTAGGTAGCGTTTCAGGGACCGCCATGGAAGCCGGGCGCGGCGATTTCTCCCCTGCGGCAGCGGCTAAAAAGCCCCCCGCGAATTGCCGCAAACCCCATTGCAAATCCGGCGCCATCCCCGATGATAAAGCGCCATTCCAGCCACGGAATGCATGGGGGGTGACCATGAAGAAAATCGCATTGTTGGTTTTGGTCGCGGCGTTCGCTGCCTCGCCGGCGGTCGCGAAGCACAAGAAGGTGAAAGAGACCGAATCGGTGGCGGCCAAGCAAAGCGCGAATACCCTGCGCATCTTCAGGGACGCACTGCCGCTGGCGCTGCCGAGCTGGGCGCTGCCGATCTATTTCAGCATGCACAAGGACGACAAGAAAAAGAAGTAACGGCACGCGGCGGCCGCCGCGGCGCCATCGAGAGGCGGCCGTCCGCCACCTGCGGCATCTCTGCTGCGCTTAATTTCATAGTTGCTAATATTCGAATATTAGAATATATTGGCGCACGCCTGAATGGGAGGGCGCCATGAGCACCATCGTCGTGCTGGGTTTCATGCTGCTGGTCGGCCTGGCGAACTTGCTGGGCCCACTGGTGTCTTGGCTGCTGAGCCCCTTGGGCGTCGTCAGCGCCCTCCTCGTCGCCAATCTGGCGTTCTGCGCCGTCACCGCCTCCTGCCCGCCGGCCGCGCTGATGCGCAAGGTCTGCCCGCGCGGGCGCTGCGGCTTCGACTGAGCGCGCCAAGGGAAATTGGCCATGTGCGAACTACTCGCCCTCTCCAGCCGGCATCCGACCGCGGTGACGCTGTCGCTGTCGGCCTTTGCCCAGCACCGCGGCTCGGCCGACGGCTGGGGCGTGGCGTTTCACGATGCCGGCGACGTGCAACTCTACAAGGAGCCGGAGTTTGCCGCCGAGAGCCAATGGCTCGACGTCATTCAGCAAAGAGGCTTGGCCGCCTCGCTCATCCTCGCCCATATCCGCCACGCGACCCGCGGCGACCGCACGCTGGCCAACACCCAGCCATTTGCACGCGAGCTCGGCGGCCGCATGCATGTGTTTGCCCATAACGGCCGCTTCGACAGCATCGAGGACGATCACGCCGGCGGCTGGCGGCGCTTCCGCCCGATCGGCGAGACCAATTCCGAGATCGCGTTTTGCATCCTGCTCGAGCGGATGGCGCCTTTGTGGGACGGCGGCGCATTGCCGCCGCTCGATCGGCGCCTCGCCGTCTTCGAGCAATTTGCCGCCGAGATGCGCGCGCTGGGACCCGCCAACCTGCTCTATTGGGACGGCGACACGCTGTTCGTGCACGGCCATCGCCGCATCCAGGCGGACGGCCGCATCGCGGCGCCGGGACTGTGGCGTCTGACGCGGCAATGCCGATGTGACAGTGACGTGCCCAAGCGCGAGGCCGGCAACGGCAAGCAACACGTCACCTTGTTCGCCAGCGTGCCGTTGAGCGGCGAGTCCTGGGAACCGCTCGATGAAGGCGCGGTGCTGGCGCTGACGCATGGCCGCGTGGTCGGCGGCGGGCTCGGCGGCGCGCCGATCGATGTCGCAGCCATGCCGGCCGCGCTTGCCGGCGCTTCCGGGAGGTCGGCCTATGCCCAGTGAGACGAGCCGCGAGGTCGTCGCGATCTTCCACGACGAAACGGCCATGGAGCGGGCGCTCGCCGCGCTGCAGGATCTCGGCATCGGGCCCGATGCCATCGACATGCTGGCGAGCTGCGAGACCGTGGAGAGCAAGCTCGGCCATCGCTTCAAGAATGTGAGCGAGCTGGAAGAGGCGCCGGTGCCGCGCGTCGCCTACGTGCCCACCGCCGGCGAACATGAATTCCAGCACACGCTGATCGGCGCGCTGACCTATGTGGCGACCGGTTTCGGCCTGATCCTCGCAAGCTCCACCGGTCTCGCCGAAATGCTGATCGCGGCCACGGCGGCCGGCGGCGCCGTCGCCACGGCCGGCGGCGCGCTGAGCTGGCTGGTCGGCCACCGGCATGCGCACAAGCTGCTCGAGCAGTTGAAATGCGGCGGCTTGTTGATCTGGGTGCGGGTTGCTAACGATAGCCAGGCGCAGGCGGTCGTCGCGGCGCTCAAGGCGCATGGCGGCGACGACGTGCATGTGCGCGAACAGGAAATGCCGGCGCCGCAGCAAGCCGAGGCGTCATGACGACGCCGGGCGGCGCGAAGGATACCGCGATGCGTTCACTTTTCGGTGCGCTTGTTTTGGCGCTGCTGGCGGCAACCGCCGCCCGCGCGCAGGACGCCCGCGCGCTGGTCAAGCTGCCGGAGCCGATGCAGGAGCACATGCTCGCCAATATGCGCGACCACCTGCAAACGCTGCATGTGATCCTCGGCGACGTCGCCGACGGCAAGTTCGACGCCGCGGCCAAGCTCGCCGAAGAGAGGCTGGGCTTGAGCTCGCTCGGCCTGCATGGCGCCGCGCACATGGCGCCGTTCATGCCGCAACCGATGCAGGACATGGGCACCAGCATGCATCGCGCGGCAAGCCGGCTGGTGATCGTGCTGCAGGATGCCTCGGTGGCGCAATCAAAGGCGTCGATGCAGGATGTCGCCCGCGCGCTTTCCTCGGTCACCGCGGCCTGCACCGGCTGCCACGCCGCCTATCGCATTCGCTGAGCGCCGCCGTTAGTCGGCGTCGGCCGCGGCGATCAGCATGAGCTTGGCGCCTTCGGCCACCTGCGCGTCGGCGCCGACCGCGATCTCGGCCACCACCCCATCGATCGGCGCGACCAGCGTGTGCTCCATCTTCATCGCCTCGATGATGGCGAGGCGCTGGCCGCGCGTCACGGTATCGCCCTCCGCCACCAGCACCGCCAGTACCTTGCCGTGCATCGGCGCGCGCACCAGGCCGCCGTGTCCCGCTTCGCCGCCCTCCTCGAGCGCGGCATCGCGCAGCGACACGCGCGTCTGGCGCCCGGCGCGCAGCACATAGACGGCGTCATCGGCGGCAACGACATGAGCGTCGGATGCTGGCGCGACGCCGGCAATGGTGATGTGGCGGCCGCCGTTATCGTAACGCACGTCCGCGGTGAGATTTTCGCCCTCGGCGATGAGCGGCACCTGCAGCGCGCGCGCGCCGCCGAGCTGGAAGCCGTCGTCGGCATCCCAGGGCGAGGTCGGCGCATCGGGCGCGCGCAGCGCGGCAAGGCGCGCCTGCTCCTGCGCGATGAGCGCGGCGGCGCCGGCCGCGACGGCGGCGCGGTCGAGCGGCTGCGGCGCGGCGCCGAGTTCGGCGAGATGGCGGTCGATGAAGCCGGTGTCGAAATCGCCGCTGCGGAATTGCGGCGCGCGGGCGAGCGCGGCGAGAAAGCCGGCATTGCTGCGCGGGCCGGCGACGATGGTCGCCTCCAGCGCATCGGCGAGCTTGTCGAGCGCGGCCTCGCGCGTCTCGGCCTGCGCAATGAGCTTGGCGATCATCGGATCGTAGAACGGCGACACCGTGTCGCCTTCGGCGACGCCTGAATCGACGCGCAGCCCGTCGGGAAAGCGTAAGCCCGCCAGTTTGCCGGTCGAGGGCAAGAAGCCGTGCGCGGGATCCTCGGCATAAAGCCGCGCCTCGACCGCGTGGCCTTGCAGGCGCACCTGGTCCTGCTTCAGCGGCAGCGGCTCGCCGGCGGCCACGCGGAACTGCCATTCCACCAGGTCGAGGCCGGTGACGGCTTCGGTCACCGGATGTTCGACCTGCAGGCGCGTGTTCATCTCCATGAACCAGAAGCCGTCGGCCTTCAGGCCGCCGGAGCCGTCGGCGATGAACTCGACGGTGCCGGCGCCTTCGTAGCCGACCGCCTTGGCCGCGGCGACCGCGGCCTCGCCCATCCTCGCGCGCAAGGCGAGCGTCATGCCGGGCGCCGGCGCCTCCTCGATCACCTTCTGATGCCGACGCTGCAGCGAGCAGTCGCGCTCGCCGAGATGGATGATGTGGCCGTGACGGTCGGCAAAGACCTGCATCTCGATGTGGCGCGGGGCGTTGACGTATTTCTCGATCAGCACTTGCGCGTCGCCGAAGGCGGCCTTCGCCTCGCGCTGGGCGGCGGCGAGCGCGGCGTCGAATTCGGCATGCCGCTCGACCTTGCGCATGCCTTTGCCGCCGCCGCCGGCGACCGGCTTGATCAGCACCGGATAGCCGATCTCGTAGGCCTTGCGCTTGAGGAAATCAGGCTCCTGACGTTCGCCGTGATAGCCGGGCACCACCGGCACGCCGGCCTGTTCCATCAGCGTCTTGGCGCGGTCCTTCAGGCCCATGGCGCGGATGGCGGCGGGGGGCGGGCCGATGAAGGCGAAGCCGGCAACGCGGCAGGCCTCGGCGAAGTCGGCATTCTCGGCGAGGAAGCCGTAGCCGGGATGGATGCATTGGGCATTCGTCGCCTGCGCGGCGGCGATCAGCCGCTCGATGACGAGATAGCTCTCGGCCGCCGGCGCCGGCCCGATCTCGATCGCCTCGTCGGCCGCGCGGACATGCAGCGCGCGGGCGTCGGCGGCGGAATGGACGGCGATGACGCGCATGCCCAGGATGCGGGCGGTGCGGGCGATGCGGCAGGCAATCTCGCCGCGGTTGGCGATGAGGACGGAAGCGAACATGAGGGGCACATCCGGCAGATGACGGCGATCTTAGAGCATCCGGGAGAAAGCGGAGAGGCTCAGTTCCCCGCCCCCGACAGCGAGAGCGGCGCATTGGCCGGCGGTGCCGCCCGCTTGTGTGGCGGCTTATTGGGCGGCAGCGGCGTGGCGGCGTGCGCCGGGGCGTGGGGGCCCGGCTGCGCCTGCGCTACGGGATGATCGTCCTTCGGACGCGCCGGCTCGGCATTCATGATGCTGACCGGCGGGATCGAGGCGGCCGAGGGGAAATCCCAATGCTCGCCTGGCTTGACCGGCATCGCCCGGGCCGGCTCGGCCGCGTCGGCGCGCGCCAACGGCTCCGGCGCGGCCGCAGGCGCGGGCTCCTGCGCCAGCGCCGGCCCTTTCGCGGCGGGCGCCGTCCAGGCGGCGGCATGGCGCTCGACATAATGGCGGAAGGCCTGCCCCTTCAGATTGGCCTTGAGCGCGCGGGTATCGTCCAACAGCGCGAAGGCGGGGCACTGCGCGGCGGTGCAGCCGTCGCGGCGCGCCAGCACATCGGCGGCAATGCCGAAGCGGTCGAGTTCGACGGCGCGGCGGCTGGCGGCGAGTGCCGTTCTGATTTCCTTGTCGGCGGTGAAAGCGGCGGCGTCTTCGATGAGTTGCAGCCGTGCCGCCATATAGGCGACCGCGGCGGCGGTCGCCTGCGGCGAGGCGAACACCGATTTCTCGCAGGCCGTCTCCACCGTGTCGCCGGCGCCGGCGTCGAGGCAGGCGAGCGCAGTGCCGGGCGCCAGCGCGCTGCGGTCGAGCGCGGCAATGCGGGCAATGAAGGCGCTGCGCTCGGCCGCCTGTTGCGAGAGGATCAGGCGGTCGAGCAGCAGCGATACCGCGAACGCCGCCAAGAGCAGGCTCGCGAGCGGCAGCAGCAGACGTCCATTGGCGCGCCGCCAGAGCAGCACGGCGCCGACCACGATGAGCGCCGCCAGCGCGCCGGCGAGGCTCAGCGCCTGCGGCGTCGCGATCCATGCGTGCAGCCAGCCGCCGTCGTTACCCGACATGGTCCTCCGTTCGGGGCAGCCTAACGGACCTTGGCCCCTGATATCTTTACCACATTAGCCCATTTGGCGATGTCCCGGCGCAGGAAGGCATCGAACTCTTCCGGCGACTTCACCAGCGGGATGGCGCCCTGCTTGAGCCAGGTCGCCTTCACTTCCGGGCTCTCGATCACCGTATTGATCGACTTGTTGAGGAAGGCGACCACCTCCTTCGGCGTGCCCTTGGGCGCCATGACGCCGATCCAGATGGTGGCCTCGTAGCCGGGAACGGTTTCGCCCACGGTCGGCAGATCGGGCGTCAGCGGATTGCGCTTGGCGCCGGTGGTGGCGAGCGCACGCACCTTGCCGGCCTTGGCCAGACCGGACATCACCGTGATGGCGTCGAACATCATCTGCACATTGCCGGAGATCACGCTGTTGCGCATATCGCCGGAGGCGCGATGCGGAACATGCACGACATTGATGTGGCTCATGGCTTTGAAAAGCTCGCCCGCCATGTGATAGGGCGTACCGGGGCCGGATGAGGCGTAGTTGAGCGCGCCGGGCTTGGCCTTGGCGAGCGCGATGAACTCGGCCACGGTCTTGGCCGGCACCGAGGGGTGCACCACCATCAACAGGTCGGAATAGTTGATGCTCGCCACCGGCACGAAGTCGCGCATCAATTGATACGGCTTCCTGGCGATCAGCGATTCATTGGTGGTGTGGGTATTCGACATGATGAGCAGCGTGTAGCCGTCGGGCGAAGACTTCGCGACGACTTCGGTGCCGATCATGGAGCCGGCGCCGGGGCGATCCTCGACGATGAAGGACTGCTTGGTGGTCAGCGACAGGTACTTCGCCAGCACGCGGGCATAGACATCGGCCGGCCCGCCAGCACCGAACGGTACGATGAATTTCACGGTACGGCTGGGATAGCTGTCGGCGGCCGCCGGCACGGCAAGCGCGGCGACAGCCGCGCAGGCGAACGCGAACACACGCAGGAATGCGAACATGGGATCCCCCGGAGGTGACTGCGGAGCAAGGCCGCGACGCGGCTTGCGGGTATTGGCAGGCAGCTAACACTGCGGCGGGGTGTTTATTCGGTCGCGCGGGCGCCGTCATCGGGGCCGCCGGAGATACCCACTATGTCGTAGGCCAATGAGCACCCTTGCCTTGGCGACGGGGTCAGGTCCCGCCCGCCGACTTGAAGCTCGGAGCGAGATCGCTCGCCGCGGCGAAGGCGCCCTTCGCCTCGACCGATGTCATGGCCACCGTGGTTCGCAGATCGGTGACGCCCCCGCTCGCACCGGCCGCCAGCACCACCGCAGCCATTTGCAGGTCGCTCGGCGCCTCGGCGATCACCATGAAGTCGTATTCGCCGAAAGTGACGTAATAGCCGATGAGCCGGCCCCCGGCTTTGGACAAGAGGCGCGAGAGCGCGTCGCCGCGGTCCTCTGGGCGCACAATCATGCCCTTGATGGCTTCGCGGGTGTAACGGCCCTGGGTGATGTAGGTCGGCATGGCAACCTCTTCCTTCGGCGCGCGACCCACGCGCCGCCTCGGAAGCGGTCCTAGCCGGTGGAAGCGGCGAAAGGGAGGCGAACCCTCCTCAGGCGCGGTCGAGCTGGCTTTCCTTGGCGACGCGCTCGAAGGCCTCGCCGGAGTGTTTGATCCGGTACTGGTGCTCGTCGCCTTCCGACGGCAACAGCTTGACCACCGTATAGCTGCCGCTGGCCGCAGCGCGGCCGAAAGTCGGCGAGGTATAATAGACGCTCTCACCCACCTGGTATTTGTGCGCATGCACCGGCAGATCGGGCGGCGCCATCGGTTGCATCGGCGGGCTCGGGGTGCGCAGGACGCGTGGCTGCTCGGCTGCGACGCTCGCCGCCCGCACCATCGGGGTCGGCGCCGCGCGGGCGCTCTGGACCGTCGACCGCCGCGCGGTTTTCCCCGCCGCGGCGGCGCTTCGCCCGCTCTTGGCACTCTTCTTGACTGATTTGGCCGTGGATTGCCGGGCAGTCTTGGGGGACCGCCTGGTACTCTTTGCTGACTGTCTGCTCATGAAGATGAATATAGCAGCTAATCTTGTGGAGGTGAGAAGTTTTTTGTACCGTATTATCTTTACTATCAATAACTTATATATAAGGTATTAAGACACCCACCGCGTTCTACGTAGCCTCAAAAGGGGCTTCCCGCGGCCCTTCCACGCCTCCGGAAAGGCACCCGTCGGCGCCCTGCCGCCTGGAACCCGGCGCCTCGCCCGGCGTTCAGCGCTGGGGGCGTGGAGGTTCATCATGCGCGTTCTGCTCGGCATCATTCTCGGCGCTCTGCTGACCGTCGGCTCCGCCTATCTCTACGATTCACACACGGCAGCCGCCCCCCTCGCCTCCGCCCGGACCGCCCCGCGACCGCTGGTCAACTGGGACGTGGTCGGCAGCAAGTGGCAGCATCTGACCACCCGCGCCCGCGCCGAATGGGTCAAACTCGCCGGCTGAGGGCAGCGGTCTCCGAACAATCGCCGCTCAGCCTGTTGGCTGACCGCCGACCCGCTCGCGCTGGCCGACCCGGAGCGCGTCGCCGATGGCGCGGCGATCCATACGGGTGCCATCATCGCCTTCGATCAGGAGCGGCACGCGGCCGCCCTGCTCGACATGACGCGCCCAATCGAGCGCCTCATCGAGCGCGGTGAATTCCTTGAAGAGCATCTGCTCCTTGGCCAGCGGTGAAATGTCGTCCGAGCCCTTGGGGCCGCTGTAGACGCGATAGCGCATGGTCGTACCCTCCGTCGTTGTCGTTTGCGACGGTCCCACCCGCGACGACGGGCGGGACATCCCCACACACCCCTCGTCCTTTCGATATGGGAAGCAGCGCCGGCGCGCGCAAGCTTCGCCCGATTTGCTATTGTGGCGAAGCAAGGGGAGGTCAGTGTCATGCAAGCGGCCTATTACGAACAAAACGGCAGCGCGCGCGACGTGTTGCGCGTCGGCGACGTGGAAACGCCACATCCCGGCCCCGGCGAAGTGCGGGTCAAGATCGCGGCGTCCGGTGTCAATCCATCGGACGTGAAGTCGCGGCAAGGCACGGTGCGCAAGATCGCCTGGCCGCGCGTCATTCCGCAAAGTGATGGCGCGGGCGTCATCGACGAAGTCGGCGCCGGCGTGCCGCAGTCGCGGCTGGGTGAGCGCGTGTGGTTATGGAATGGGCAATGGAAGCGCGCCTTCGGCACCGCTGCCGAATATATCGCCCTGCCCGCCGCGCAGGCAGTGAAGCTGCCGGACAGCGTGAGCTTCGAACAAGGCGCCTGCCTCGGCATTCCCGCCATGACCGCCTATCACGCGGTGGCGCTGGCGAATGCCGGCAAGGATACCACTGTCCTGGTCTCCGGCGGCGCCGGCGCGGTCAGTCAGTACGTCATCCAGTTCGCCAAGCGCGCGGGCGCGCACATCATCACCACCGTCTCCTCGCCGGAGAAGGCCGACGTCGCGCGCGAGGCCGGCGCCGATCACTGCATCGACTACAAGAGCGAAGACGTCGGCGCCCGCGTCATGGAGATCACCGGCAAGCGCGGCGTCGATGCGGTGATCGAGATGGATCTCGCCGGCAATGCCAGGCTCATTCCCGGCGTGCTGCGGCCGAAGGGCAGCGTCATCGTGTACGGCACCAACGGCGAGGCGCTGCTGCCGGCGCCGTTCTGCCTGGTCAATTCGATCCGTGTCGTGTTCTTCCTCGTCTATGAGCTCGACGCCGCCGAGCGCGCGCGCACGCTGGCCGCGATCGACGCGGCGCTCGCCGACGGCACGCTGATCAACCGGGTGGCGCAGCCGACCTACGGCCTGAAAGACATAGCGGCCGCGCATCAGGCGGTCGAGCGCGGCAGTATCGGCAATGTGGTCGTGACCTTGTAAGCGGATGCCATGCGCGAGCCGAAGCCGACCGACGTCGCCATCCGGGGTGGCGGCGACACGCGTCCGTCGTCCCCACGAAGGCGGGGACGACAGCCGAGGTGACCGTCACGCCAAGCGATCGACCGCGCGGGCTTGACTGCCGCCGCTGGTGGCATCGACCGCGTTGGCGAGGTCCTTGAGCGCACCGTCCAGGATGGTGGCCGGCTGGCCAGCGAAGCCGGATTTCGTCTTGCTGGGATCGAATTCGGCGCCGGGCGGCGCGTTCGGGTCCTTGCCCTGCTTGGCCTTCGCGGCGTCGCAGGAGCTGAAGCAGACGTATCCGTTGACGACCGAAACCGACATGCGCGTCCCCTCGCCGCGCGAGGCTAGGCGGCGCCCGTAAACGAGCGATGAATCGGACGATCACAGCCGCGTGAGGAAACCGGCGGCGGCAAAAGCCCGGGTCACCCGCGGGCTCGCCCTCGCGATTTCAAGAACACGAGCGGTTGGTATTGCCGCCGCCGGAGTCCTTTCTCCTGTCAAGTCTCCTGTCATGCCCCGCGCACGCGGGGCATCCAGTAATCCCGGTGCCGCACATATGGTGATGGCCCGGCAACGTTCGCAACACCGGGGGTATTCGATTCCCGCTTACGCGGGAATGACGGGCAGATCTCTAAAACTTCTCCACCCAGGGCCGCAGTTCGACCTCCCAGGTCCAGGCGCTGCGCGGCTGCTGCAAGACGTGCAGATAGGTTTGCGCGATGGCGTCGGGATCGAGCAGCGAGTCCGGCTTGTCGGGCGGTTCGGCGCGGCGCGGGCTGCGGATGCCGCCATCGATGACGAAATGCGCGACGTGAATGCCCTGCGGCGCCAATTCGCGCGCCATGCTTTGCGCCAGCCCGCGCAGCGCGAACTTGCCCATGGCGAAGGGAGCCGACTGCGCATAGCCCTTGATACTGGCGGAGGCGCCGGTGAACAGCACGGCGCCGCGCCCGCGCGGCAGCATGCGCTTGACCGCCGCCTGCGCCACCAGAAAGCCGGCGAAGGCGGTGATCTCGATCGATCGCGCAACCTCGGCCGGGTCGAGCTCAATGAGCGGTCCGCGCGCGCGGGCGCTCGCATTGTAAACGACCACATCGGGCGTCAGCTTGGCGGCGTCGAGATCGGCGAACAGCTTCTCCACCTCGTCGCGCTTGGCGGCGTCGCAGGCGAAGGCCTTGGCGCCGGTGGCCTGCACGAATTCGGCGAGCTTGGCCGGCGAGCGGGCGGCGAGCGCGACCGACATGCCGGTTTGTGTGAAGGCGCGCGCGAGCGAGGCCGAGAGGCCGGAGCCGGCCCCGACGATGAGGGCGGATTGATAGGTTTCGGTCATCGGCGGTCTTTCTCCCTTTCGCGCGTTTCGCACGTCGTATGCATCCTAGCCTTGTTGCACAGCGCACGAACAAGCTTAAATCACGTTCCGGAGAACACCATGGCACGCATTCTGATCATTGCGGGCGTGATTTTGCTGGTGGCGGGGCTCATGTGGCCTTTCATCGCCAGGCTCGGGCTCGGCCACCTGCCCGGCGATATCGTGTTCAGGCGTGGCCATACGACGTTTTATTTTCCGATCGTGACGTCGATCATTTTGAGTATCGTGCTGAGCGCGGTGCTGTGGATGTTCGGGAGATGAGACCGGCTTGCGCGCGTTAGCTCACATCCTAAACACCCCGAACCGCGTCTCCGGTACCGGCGCATTCAGCGCCGCGGAAAAGGCCAGCGCCAGCACGCGGCGCGTTTCCTGCGGCGTGATGATGCCGTCGTCCCACAGCCTCGCGGTGGCGTAATAGGGATTGCCCTCGGCCTCGTACTGGTCGCGGATCGGCGCCTTGAATTCCTCCTCCTCGACCTCCGACCAGGTGCCGCCGTCGGCCTCGATATTGTCGCGCTTGACCGTCGCCAGCACCGAGGCCGCCTGCTCGCCGCCCATCACCGAGATGCGCGCGTTCGGCCACATGAACAGGAAACGCGGGCCGTAGGCGCGCCCGCACATACCGTAATTGCCGGCGCCGTAGGAGCCGCCGACGATGACGGTGATCTTCGGCACCTGGGCGCAGGCCACCGCCGTCACCATCTTGGCGCCGTCCTTGGCGATGCCACCCGCCTCATAGTCGCGCCCGACCATGAAGCCGACGATGTTTTGCAGGAACAGGAGCGGGATACGGCGCTGGCAGCACAGCTCGACGAAATGCGCCGCCTTCAGCGCGCTCTCGGAGAACAGGATGCCGTTGTTACCGAGAATGCCGACCGGCATGCCGTGGATGTGGGCGAAGCCGGTCACGATCGTGGTGCCGTAGAGCGCCTTGAACTCGTCGAACTCGGAGGCATCGACCAGGCGCGCGATCACCTCGCGCACGTCGTATTGCTTCTTCAGGTCGACCGGCACCAGCCCGTCGAGCTCGGCCGCGTCGAGTGCTGGCTCGCGCGGCGCGGCCAACGGGATGTCGACGCTCTTGCGCGCATTGAGATTGGCGACGATGCGGCGCGCGATCGACAGCGCATGATGGTCGTCCTGCGCCAGATGATCAACAACGCCCGACTTGCGCGCATGCAGGTCGCCGCCGCCGAGGTCTTCGGCGCTCACCACCTCGCCGGTCGCCGCCTTCACCAGCGGCGGGCCACCGAGGAAGATGGTGCCCTGGTTCCGCACGATGACGCTTTCGTCCGACATCGCCGGCACATAGGCGCCGCCCGCGGTGCACGAGCCCATCACCACCGCGATCTGCGGAATGCGCAAGGATGAGAGGATGGCCTGGTTGTAGAAGATGCGGCCGAAATGCTCGCGGTCGGGGAAGACGTCAGTCTGCGTCGGCAGGTTGGCGCCCCCTAAGTCGACCAGATAGACGCACGGCAGCCGGTTCTCGCGCGCGATCTCCTGCGCGCGCAGGTGCTTCTTCACCGTCATCGGATGATAGCTGCCGCCCTTGATGGTGGCGTCGTTGGCCACCACCATGCATTCGCGGCCCTCGATGCGGCCGATGCCGGTGATGATGCCGGCCGCGTGCACGCTGCCGTCATACATGCCATTGGCGGCGAGCGGCGACAGCTCGAGGAACGGCGCACCGGGGTCGATCAGGTTCATCACGCGGTCGCGCGGCAGCAGCTTGCCGCGCGCGACGTGGCGTTCGCGTGCACGCTTGGAGCCGCCTTGCGCGGCCTCGGCACGCCGCGACTCGAGCTCGGCGCAAAGCGCGCGCATGCGCGCGGCATTGGTGCGGAATTCGGCACCGCCGGTATCGATGTTGGACGCGAGAATCGGCAACCTCCCCTCCCCACTGTGCGGCGCAAGCGTGCCCCGCCGCCAGGCGGAAGGCAATGGCGTCGGAACCGCATCGCGTGTCGGGAACGCCTGCGGCCATGCGACGTTCTCGTGGACACCGATGCAGGAGATTTCGGGCGGGAACCAGAGGAGGCTACGCAATGAACAGGCTGCAATTGTTATCTACCGTGGCGGCATCGCTGCTGCTGGCTGCCGGCACGGCGGCGGCGCAGGGCCTGCACGAGCAGAAGATGCCCGAGCGCGCTCCCGCGGCGCAGCGGCATGCACCGGCGGAAAAGATCGCCCCGTCAATGCACGCAGGCGAACACAAAATGCCGCAGACAACCGGTCAGGGCTCGTCGGATGAGAGCCGCATGTCCGGCGAACACACAGGCGTGTCGCACGACCAGCGGGGTGCCGAACAGGACGGTAGCCAGTCCAGCATGCGCAACGGCGGCAAGGCCTCGACCAGCGGCGAGGGCTCCGCGGACAACGAGAAGCGTGGCGGAGAAAAGCCCAGCATCACGGAACATCAAAGCGGCAAGAACGGTGGCGAAGCGCAGATGAAGCGCGGCGAGGAGTCGCAGAGCAAGAGCGGCGAGGAAACGCACGGCAAGACCCGCGTCGAGTCGAAGGGCGAGCACAACGGCTCGACCACCGGCCAGGGTGCCGCCGCCGGCGCCGCCAAGCTGAGCACCGAGCAGCGCACAAAGATCACCACCATCATCAAGAAGAAGAACGTGGAACCGACGCATCTCAATATCTCGGTGCATGTCGGCGCGCGCGTTCCGGCGCATGTGCATTTCTATCCGCTGCCGCCGGAAGTCGTTACCGTCTATCCTGAGTGGCGCGGTTACGACTACGTCGTGGTGGGCGATCAGATCTTGGTGATCGATCCCGACGATCACGAGATCGTCGCAATTCTCAACGTCTAGCGACATCGGAGAATTCGCAGAAAAGCGGGCGGCCGGACTTCAACGTCCGGCCGTTTGCATTGCAGGGCGGAACCGCGTCTCGATTTTTTTCCCGCATCGCAGAAGTTCCCGGAACATGAGTTCCACCTGTTCGTTATCGCACGGTGTCATGACCGACATTTCCAAGGAGGCGAAACCATGAAGACTCTGACGACATTGACCGCCATTGCAGCCCTGGTCGCCGGCATTTCGATCGCCAGCGCCGCGTCGCCGATGCAAGAGAAAAACCCGACCGCCAAGGGCGGCGCGGCCACGCAGAGCCAGAATGCCACGATGAGCAAGTCCGGCGCGATGGGCAGCAAGATGGGTGGCAAGAAAGTCATCGGCAAATCCAGCGTTTGCGCGCGGAAGGGTGGCGAGCTGAAGTGCACCTACACGACCATGGCCAAGTGCCATTCGGCCAACAGGGCGAACGGCTGGATCTGCGTGCAGAATCCGTCCTCGACCACCGGCGCGAAGTAATCTCACGCGTCATCGAACACCGGACATCCGTCGCGGCGCGTGCATGACGCCGCGGCGGAACCAACTCGATGTGCTCTTCGTTGACCTTACGATAGCAACTCCGGCAACGACGCAACTCCGGCAACGACAACGTAAGGAGAAACAAGATGGATAAAGATCGCATTGAAGGCAATGTCGAGCAGGCAAAGGGCAAGGTGAAGGAAACCGCCGGCAAGGTGACCGACGACAAGAAGCTCGAAACCGAAGGCAAGGCGCAGCAGGCGGCCGGCAAAGTCCAGAACGCCTGGGGCAATGCCAAGGACGCGGCGAAGGAAGCCGTCGACGACAAGTAAGCGCGCTCGTACCCCGAGAGCGATGCGCAGAGGTCCGGCCGCGCAGGCCGGGCCTTTCGCATTTTGAGAGGCTAGCGCGGGCTTTGCGCGCGAGGCCGCGAACGTGCTTTGATCGGCCGGTGGGTGCGTCGCCGAGCGCCGCCGAGTGTCAGCCATGTCACGCCGATCCGAAGTCAGCGCCGGCATCCTCGCCTTCCGCCACAAGCGCGGACTGGAAGTGCTGCTGGCGCATCCGGGCGGTCCGTTCTGGCGCAGCCGCGACGAAGGCGCCTGGTCGATCCCCAAGGGCATCGTCGAAAGCGACGACCTCCTCGCCTGCGCCAAGCGCGAGTTCAACGAGGAAACCGGGCTGACTGCGAAAGGTCCCTTCATCACCCTGACGCCGGCGCGGCAGAAGAGCGGCAAGCTCGTGCATGCCTTCGCGCTCGAGGCGGATTTCGATCTCGCCAATTTCACCAGCAACGAATTCGAGATGGAATGGCCGCCCCACTCCGGCAAGAGCGCGCGCTTTCCGGAGGTCGACCGTATCGCCTATTTCACCGTCGCCACCGCCCGGCGCAAAATTTTGCCGGGCCAGAGGGTCTTCATCGAGGAATTGGTGGAGGCGCTGAAGAAAAAAACGCCATCCTGAGCGCGCGGTCGGGGAAGGGATCCCGACCTTTGCTCAAGATGGCGGCCCTCTGAAAGGGCGAAGTTGGGCTGGGTCGTCTTGTCAGGCGGGCAAAGGCGCGTCGGCGCCATGCTCACCGGCCGTTGTCAGGCGCGCACCTCCTGGCGCTGGAAGGCGACATAACCGCCAACGAACAACAGGATGGTGGCCGCGATCAGGCCGACGATCTGCGGCCAGGCCACCATGATGCTGGACGTTAGTGGCAGCGGCGCGCCCATCACCGCGCCCTGCAACTGGCTCAGATAGACCGGGCCGAGCGTGCGGGTGGTGGGATGCAGGATCGCCAGCACGATCTCGCCGAACAGCGTGGAGGGCGACAACCGCGACAACATCTGCGCGGTGACGATGGTCGTCGCCTGGTCGCCGCTCGGGACCAGCGCCGTCGCGATCGCCGGCGCCAAAGCCGGCCAGATCACGGTGAGGAACAGCCAGAGGCCGAGCGTCACCAGCGCCGCGGTCGCCGCAGAGCGGAACAGCACCGAGGCGAGCATGGCGAGCGCCAGCCACACGCCGGCATAGGCGATGGTGACCAGGAGGAAGATGAAGGCGCGCGCCATCTCCTCCCCGCCCGGCGGCACGCCCAGCATGATCAGCCCAAGCCCGACCAACAGCAGCCACAGCACGACCAGGCTGACCGTCATGGTGGCGAGCCCGGCAAGAAATTTCCCGAACAGCAGCGCATCGCGATAGATCGGCTGCGACAGGATGCGCGACAGCGTGCGCCGGTTATGCTCGCTGTTGACGGCGTCGAAGCCGAGCCCGATCGCCATCAGCGGCACCAGGAACGACAGGAAGGCGACGAACGAGGGCAGCGGTTGCCGCGCGGTGGTGAACAGGCGCAGGAACAGGAAGGGGTCCTGCGCGGTGACATCGCGGATCTGGGTGATGGCGGCATAGACGGCGGCGAGCGCCACCAGCACCACCAGCCATTCCAGCACGCGCATGCGCGCGCTGGTGAGATGGTCTGAGAGCTCCTTCAGCACCACCACGCCGAGGCCATGCAGGGCCGAGCCTTCACGCCGCGTCTTAAGCTGCATGGGGCACCTCCTGCATGGTGTGGAAGTAGCGGGTGTAGATGTTCTCCAGGCTCGGCTGGTCGAGCGAAAGCTGGGTGAGCCGACCTTTCGCTTCCACCACCTGCGCGGCCGCCTCCGCGCGCAGGTCGCTTTCGCAAACCAGGCGCCAGCGTCCCGGTGCCGGCTCGCTCACGCTGCGCACGCCGGACATGGCGGCAAAGCGCTTGGCGAGGCCGTCGCCGCCCTGCGCCTCGACCTCGACCGCGTAGCCGCCACCGAGCACCTCGCGTCCGAGCTCGGGCACGGTGCCCATGAGGACGATCTTGCCGGCATTGAACAGCGCCACCCGGTCGCACACGCTCTGCACCCGGTCGAGCAGATGCGAGGACAACAGGACGCTGACGCCGGAGGCCTTGAGCGAGCGGATCAGATCGAGCAGCTCCAGGCTCGCCTGCGGATCGAGACCGTTGGTCGGCTCGTCGAGGATGGCGACCAGCGCGTCCTTCATCACGATCTCGGCGAGCGCCAAGCGTTGGCGCATGCCCCGCGAGAAGGCGCCGACGCGTTTCTCGGCGACATCCTGCAGCCCGACACGGGCCATCGCTTCGGCAATTTTCTTCTTGCGCTCGGCCGCCGGAATACCGATCAGCCGCGCGGTGTAGTGCAGATTGTCAGCCGCCGTGAGGTGATCGTAGAAGCCGACCGAGTCCGGCATGTAGCCGACGCGGCGCTTGACCGCGAGCGGCTCGCGCGCGGGATCGTGGCCGAACACGCGCGCCTGCCCGCCGCTGATGTCGCACAGACCGAGCAACATCAGGATGGTGGTGGTCTTGCCGGCGCCGTTCGGCCCGAGCAGGCCGAAGATCTCCCCCTCGCCGACGGTGAAGCTCACGCCATTGACGGCAGTCGCCGTGCCATAGCGCTTGGTGAGGCCGCTCACCTCGATGACCGGCTTGCTCATCGCCGGCCGAAGCGCGCAACCGCGCCCACCATGATCAGGAGCGCCGCGCCGATGATGCCGACACCGGCGATGCCCCACATGGTCGAGGTCGTCACCGTGACGCGGAAATTGGCGTCGCCCGTCTCGCCGCGGGAGGACGCGGTGAGCGTGGTGACATAATCGCCGGCGATCGCCTTCTCCGGCGGCTTGATCAGTGCCTGCACTTCCTTGTGCTGGTTGGGCGCGATGCGGCCGATGGTCTTCGGGTTGAAGGTGATCTTCCAGCCGCTCGGCGCGCTGGAGGAAAGCTTGATGTTCTCCGCCGGCGCCGTGCCGGTGTTGCTGACGTCGATCGGCACCGCGCTCTCCTTGCCGGCGGTGGCGCGCGCGGACAACAGGCCCTGGCGGCCGGAGAGTTCGAGCTTGGGTTGGCCGGTGATGTCGAGCGAGACCTTGGTGGATGCCTTGGCGCCATTGGCGGCGACCTGAACGCTGACCGGATAATGGCCGGCATCAACGGTCGAGGGCGGGCTGACCTTGAGCTTCACGTCCTTGGTCTTGCCGGCGTCGATCGGAACGGCGGTGAGCTGCTGGGTGCCGTAGGCCTCGGTGAAGGAGGTGTCGAAATTGCGCGGCGCATCGGCGGCGAGGCTGACCAGCAGCTTCTTGCCGCTGTCGTTCTTGACGGTCAGCGTATAGGAGAAATCGGAGCTGGCATTGCCGCGCAGCGCCGGCAATTGCGGCGTCACCGTCAGCTTGGCGGGCAATTGCTTGGCGAGGCTGACCTCGAGCGGCAGCGTGACATGCGCGCCGTTCGGCCCATTGGCGCTGATCTGCAGCGTGTGGCTGCCGATCGCCGCACCCTTGGGCACGTCGAGGCGCAGGTCGAGATTGACGCTGTCGTCGGTCGCCGGCATGGCGGCGGCGATCGGCTGGCCGCCGCCGAGCAGCGTCGCGGTCCAGCCTTTCGGCACGCCGGCGACCGACAGGGTCAGGCGCTCCGGCGCGAGGCCGTAATTGCGCAGCCGCAGATTGATGGTGGAGGTGGTGCCGGGCTGCACGGTGACCGCGGGATAGTCGGTCAGCAGATAGAGGCCCTTCACATCGGGCTTGGGTGCATCGGCGGAAGCAAAACTTGGCGCAGCGAGCGCAAACAGCAATCCAACAATGGCGAGAAGACGATATCGCATAGCTACCCCTCCCGGGCCGTCAACCGGCCCGTAGCAGCGTCGTCACCCCCTATGTGGAAACACGGCCTTGCACCGCGAAGGATGCGCGGATGGTGCGCATAATCTTGACAAAATTGGGGAGGCCCGCCGCCGCAATTGGCCGCAGGCGCAAATTAGCGATGAATTTTCCTATGTTGAAATCGGTATGCCGCGCACCAGCGGCCAATCCGGCTCGTTGTGCCGCATGATCCAGGTTTCCTGCATCGCCGCGTCGCGCCAGGCGGTCCAGGCCGGCAGCGCCATGACCGCGTCCATATAGGCGCGGGCGGCGGCGCTGACGGCGATGCCGAAGTGATGGAAGCGCGCCACCACCGGCGCATACATGGCGTCGGCGGCCCCGAAGGCGCCGAACAAAAATGGCCCGTCGCCGGCGAAGCGCGCGCGACAATCGCTCCACAGCGAGTCGATGCGGCGGACGTCGGCCATCACCTCCTCGCTCTGCGGGCGGGGCTTTACCGGCAGCCACAGATTCATCGGACAGGCGCGTCGCAGCGCCTGGAAGCCGCCATGCATTTCGCAAGAGATCGCGCGGGCGTGGCCGCGCGCCTTGGCATCCGCCGGCCACAGATGCGCTTCGGGAAATTTGTCGGCGAGATATTCGAGGATGGCGAGCGATTCCCAGATGGCGCTATCGCCGTCGCGCAGGATCGGCACCTTGCCGGCCGGCGAATATTTCAGGATCGCCTCCCGGCTGCCGGGCTCGTAGAGCGGGATGACGATCTCGTCGAAGGCGATGCCGGCGACCTTCATCGCGATCCACGGCCGCAACGACCAGGAGGAATAGTTCTTGTTGCCGATGATGAGGGTGAGGGACATGGCGCAATTCCATACTTGTCATTCCGGGACGCCGCAAAGCGGCGGGCCCGGAATCCATACGCCGCAGCAGGGGCCATGGATTCCGGGTTCGCGTGCTTCGCACGCGCCCCGGAATGACTATGATTTCTTCTCCCCCGGCATCTGTTCCGGCAGTTCGACCGGCCCGCCCGCTTTCTTCCAGGCGCCGAAGCCGCCGCGGATATGGGCGACCGGCTTCAGCCCCATGGTCTGCGCGGTCTGCGCGGCCAGGGCCGAGCGCAGGCCGCCAGCGCAGAAGAACACATATTTCTTATCCTGGGCGAAGACCGGCTTGTGATAGGGGCTCGCCGGGTCGATCCAGAACTCGAGCATGCCGCGCGGACAATGTGTGGCGCCGGGCACCCTGCCCTCACGCTGCAATTCGCGGATATCGCGGATGTCGACGAGCACTGTATCGGCGCGGCCGGCGAGCGCGATGGCGTCCTCGACCGGCAGGGTTTCGATCTCGCGCTCGGCGGCTTCGCACAGCGCCTTGTATCCGGTGGTGATGGTCTGCGGCATGTCGGCTCCGTCACTGTCACGCGCCATGCTGGCAGAGCCGGTGCCGCCGCTCAAGCCATTCCCATCAGCACGGCGATGAGCGCCACCACCAGCACGCCCAGCACGGTCGCCGCCACGGTGACCACGCGTTCGCGGCGGCCGGGCGGCGTGCCATCAAGGGTGTCTTGCGACAGCGCGAAGGGATCGGATGGGATGCGGTAAGCCATAAGCGGTCGCCTCGAATTCGTCGATTGCGCTTGAAAGCCAACGCGAACTCGGGCGCCCGAATCGCCCTCTATCGAAACATGATAGGGATGTGACGGCGCTTTAACAATCAACGCCCGCCGGCGGCGCACGCCGCGCCGCCGCGCTCACTTGCCGCGCGGGCCCGGAAACAGGCTGCTGGTGCGGCCGGTTACCCAATAGACGAAGAGGCCTTCCCATTCGCGCACGAAGGCATCGGTGCTCCACAGGCCACGCGCGAAGTTGTCGCCGATCGCGAAGCGCCAGCGCGGCAGTGTATGCCAATCGACCGGATAGGCCTCGACCGGGAAGCCGACACGGCGGAAGCAGCCGATGGCGCGCGGCATGTGCTGCGCCGAGGTCACCAAGAGCCAACGCTCTCCCGGCTTGGGCTTGACCAGCGCCTTGCTGTAAAGCGCATTCTCGTAGGTGTTGCGCGAGCGCCTTTCCAGCATCACGCGTTCGCGCGGCACGCCGAACAGATCGAGCAACGGCAAGAGGTAATTCGCCTCGGCGCCATATTTTCTTATCAGCCCGGCATCGCCGCTGGAAAAGACGATGCGCGCCTGCGGATAGGCGCGCGCCAGCTTGACCAGCGCGGTAATGCGTTCGACGGCACCGCTCAGGGCGATCTCGCCGCGCGCGCGAGAGAGCAAAGGGTCGATGACACCGCCGAGCACGACCACGCCATCGGGCGGCCCGCGCGCCGGATCCCAGGGCGGAAAGCGGTTCTCCAAGACGTGCGCCAACAAGCCGCCGACCGGCAGAAAGCCGATCGCCAGGAACAAGACCAACACGGTCACGGCCAAGCGCTTGCCGGCGCGCCTGAAGCGCGTGAACAGCAGCGCGAGGCCGATGAGCCCGAGCAGCAGCAACAGGTTCGACGGCACCAGCAGCAAGGCAACCGTCTTGGAGAGGATGAAGAACATCAGCGGCTCTTCTTCCAGGCCTCGTAGCGCTTCTTGTTCTCTTCATTCGGCGGATAGAGGCCGGGAAGCTGCGCGCCCTTCTCCACCTCCTGCACCAGCCAGCTTTCCATGAGTTCGTGCTCGGCGCCTTCGCTCGCCACGAAGTCGGCGAGCGCGGCCGGGATCACCACCGCGCCGTCATCGTCGGCGACGATGATGTCGTCGGGAAAAATAGCACAGCCGCCGCAGCCGATCGGTTCATTCCAGCCGACAAAGGTGAGTTGGTTGACAGAGGCCGGCGCCGCCACGCCCGCGCACCAGACCGGCAGGCCGGTCGCCACCACCCCGGCCTTGTCGCGCATGACGCCGTCGCTGATCAACGCAGCCACCCCGCGTTTGACCATGCGCATGCACAGGATGTCGCCGAAAATGCCCGCGCCGGTGACGCCCATGGCGTCGGCGACCACCACGCAGCCCTCCGGCATGGCCTCGATGGCGGCGCGGGTGGAGATCGGTTTCGACCAGCTTTCCGGCGTCGCCAGGTCCTCGCGCACCGGCACGAAGCGCAAGGTGAAGGCCTTGCCCACCACGCGTTTGCCGGCAAAGCCGAGCGGCATGGCGCCCGCCATCCAGGTGCGGCGAATGCCCTTCTTCAACAGCATGGTGGTGATGGTGCCGGTGGTGATGTGCTGCAGGGCGTCGAGGGCGGCGGTCATGGGCGGATCCTTAATTCCGGTGCGTGGACAACATAACTGAGCCGCCCTGCTCCGTCATTCCGGGACGCGCTGAAAGCGCGGGCCCGGAATCCAGAGCGACGGGCGCAGCCGCAATTGGCTCTGGATTCCGGGTTCGCCCGCCATCGCGAGCGCCCGGAATGACAGCGAGGATTACGCCGCGGTCAAACCGAGCCGCTCGTCGCGCCGGCGCAGATAGGCGATCAAGGGCGTGGCCAGCAGCACCATCCAGGCCTTGCCGATGACCTGGCCGGGAAGGAAATCGAGCGAGCCGAACGCCAGCCACAGGAACACGATCGAGTCGACGACGAGCCCGACCACGCTGGAGGCGACGACCGCCAGCACCAGCCGCCGCCGGGCGAGCGGCGTATAGACGGCGAAGTCGGCAAATTCCGACAGCAGGAAGGCGACCGCCGAGGCGCTCACCAGCGCGGGCGGCGCCACCGCGGCCGAGAGCGCGGCGCCGGCGAGGATGGCGCCGATGCCGAATTCGACGCCGAGCCGGCGCTGCACCAGATCGCGCAGCACCAGGGCGGCGCCGATCATCAGCACGCCGGAGGGCGCCAGCACATGCGGCGCCACCGGCAGCACGCAGGGGCCGTTCGGCAGGCATGCGGTGCCGACGTGGCCGATCATCCAGTTGGCGGCGGGAATGGTGAGGCAGAACAGGACGAGGAAAATGCCGCCTTCCAGGTTCTTGCGTTGTTCAATGCTCATTATCGTGTGGTCTTTTGCGCCTTGAATTTTGCAAACCCTTGCGCCCGCAACTGGCAGGCCGGGCAGGTTCCACAGCCATAGCCCCAGTCGTGCCTGTGCGTGCGGTCGCCCAGATAACAGCTATGGGTGTGCTCGACAACGAGATCGAGCAGCGCGGCGCCGCCGAGTTCCTCGGCGAGCGCGAAGGTGGCGGCCTTGTCGATCCACATCAGCGGCGTATGCAGGGTGACGCGCTTGTCGAGGCCGAGGGTGAGCGCCAACTGCATGGCCTTGATAGTGTCGTCGCGGCAGTCGGGGTAGCCGGAATAGTCGGTCTCGCACATACCGCCGACGATGGCACGGGCGCCGCGGCGATAGGCGAGCGCGCCGGCGAAGGCAAGGAAGATCAGGTTGCGCCCCGGCACGAAGGTGGTAGGCAGGCCGCTGTCGGCGATCGCGATGGCCGTGTCGCGGGTAAGTGCGGTGTCGGAAATGGCGGCAAGCGCCTCAAGCGTCACCGTGTGATCCTCGCCCAGGCGCGCGTGCCAGGCGGGGTTCAGCGCCGCGATGTGCTCGCGAATGCGCGGGCGCAGGCTCAGCTCGACCGCATGCCGCTGGCCATAGGCGAAACCGACCGTCTCGACCCGGGCAAAGCGGTCAAGCGCCCAGGCGAGGCAGACGGTCGAGTCCTGCCCGCCGGAAAAGAGGACCAGGGCGGTATCGTCGGCGAGGGTCAACGCAATGCGCTTTCTTCGTCATGCCCGCGCTCGTCGCGGGCATCCACGTCTTGTCCACGCCGTGGTTATAAGACGTGGATGGCCTGGACAAGCCCGACCACGACGATCCTTCAATCCCAGTTCGGCGACCAGGACCAGTCGACGATGCGGCCGTCGGGGTCGGAGAGGCCGTGGATTTCGCGCATCTCGGCGTCGCTGAGTTCGAAATCGAACAGCGCGATGTTCTCGGCCAGCCGCGCCGGCGTATTGGTGCGCGGGATCACCACGATGCCCTGCTGCACCAGATAGCGCAGCGAGACCTGCGATGCGCTCTTGCCGTGCGCGGCGCCGATGCGCGCCAGCACCTTGTTGCCATGCGCGCCGCCGCGCGCCACCGGGCTGTAGGCCACCACCGCGATGCCTTGCTTCCTGCAGGCGGCGAGCACCTTGTCCTGGTTGAGGAAGGGGTGGCACTCGATCTGATTGCAGACGATCGGCGTGGGCGAGACGCGCACCGCCTCCTCGACCAGCGCCACCGTGAAGTTCGACACGCCGATGGCGCGGGTGACGCCCTCCTGCTTCAGCCTGGCCATGGCGCCGAGCGTGTCGGCGAGCGGCACGCTGCTGTTCGGCCAATGGATCAGCAGCAGGTCGATGGCGTCGAGCTTGAGCTTGCGCAGACTCTCCTTGCCCGTGCGTTCGACGTCGCGCGGCGCCAGATTGGTCGGCTGCAGCTTGGTCGTGACCATGATCTCGGAACGCAGGCCGGACGCGCGCACCGCCTCTCCCACCTCCGCCTCGTTGCCATACATCTGCGCGGTGTCGATTTGGCGGTAGCCGACTCGGATCGCCTCGCCCACCATGCGCACCACATTGCGCAGCGCCCAGGTGCCGAGGCCGACGATCGGGATCTGGAAGCCGTGAGATTCGATCACGTTCATGTCATTTCCGATCGGCGACATCATCGGCAAAGCCGCGCAGATACAACGCGCGCCGTCCCGTTTCGCGCGCGAGACAGGCGGCGATCATCGGGTTCGCCATGGTTCCCTGGAAATAGTCGTAGAGAAAGCCACAGGACTTGTCGCGCGAGGCGATCCAGGCGCGTTGCATCTCGCGTAGTTTGGTTTGCTGGTCCTCGTCGAGCGCCTTGCGCAGAACTTGATAGGACTTGTTGAGGATGTCGTCCCAGACGAGGCGTTCACGGTCGTAACAGGCGATCACCTTGTAAGGAGGCATCGATTCTTCGTCCTTGGAGCACGGCTCCGAGATCACGCCGATGCATTGCTCCCAGGCCCAGCCGTGCCCGGTCTTGGCCTTGATGCAGCCCTCGATCGCCGCAGAATCCTGAGGCGGTGGCTTGTCGTCGGCGAGCGCCGGTGCGGCCACGATGAGCGCGAAAAGCGCGAACGCTGCGGGCATTCGGAGCGCACCCAACAGCGATGCGTGCGGCGGGCCGGCCACGCGCATATTGGGAGCGTTGAGCGCCTTCGATTGGCCTTTGGCGTCGACGATTTGGGTAACCAGTCCGTCCTTCATTTGTTGTCGTCCAACACAAAGCCGAGCAGAAACAATGCGCGCCGCGCAGTCTCGCGGTTAACACATGCGGCCGCCATCGGACTTGCCATGGTGCCCTGGTAATAATCCCAATAGAAGCCGCAAGTGGCGTCGCGCGAGGCGATCCAGGCGCGCTGCATGTCGCGCAGCTTGGCCTGCTGCGCGGCATCGAGTTTCTCTCGCAGCCGCCGATAGGAACTCATTGAGGATATTGTCCCAGACCTTCCGCTCTCGGTCGATGCAGGCGTTCTGGTCGGCGGTCGATTTCGCGTCGCTGAGACACGATTTCGATATGCTGCCGATGCAACTTTCGGCCGCGGACATGGGTTTGCCGGCCGGTGCGGCGGACTTGACGCAGTCTTCGATCGCGCCGGTGTCGGCCGCATACTGCCCGTCGCTTCGTGCGAACGCCGGCGATGCTGCAAACGCGGCGACGACGAGAGCGAACGCGACACGCGTCACGGCGTATCCCATTGCGGCGCGTGCGGCGGATTGACCACGCGCATATTGGTGGCGTTGAGCGCCTTCAATTGCGCCATCTCGGCGTCGGACAGCTTGAAGTCGAACACTTCCAAATTCTCTTTCATGTGCGCCGGCGTCGCGGTGCGCGGGATCGGCACGCAGCCGAGCTGCACCAGATAGCGCAACGACACCTGGGCCGCGCTCTTGCCGTGCGCCTTGCCGATTTTCTCCAGCACCTCGGCGCCGGGCACCTTGCCGCGCGCGATCGGCACGTAGGCAACCACCGCCATGCCGTGCTTCTTGCTGGCGGCGAGCACCTTGTCCTGATTGATGAACGGATGAACCTCGATCTGGTTGCACACCAGCGGCTCGCTGGTCACGGCCCAAGCCTCGTCCAGCATCTTGGCGGTGAAATTGGCGACGCCCACATGCTTGGCGTAGCCGTCCTTCTTCGCCTGGCACAGCGCGCCGACGCTGGTCTTGAAGGGAATGTCCTTGTTGTTCCAGTGGATCAGCAGGAGGTCGACATAAGGCAATTGCAGGTTGGCGAGGCTCTCGCCGAGCGACTGGCTGAACTTGTCCGGCATCAGGTGGGTCTCGCGCACCTTAGTGCAGAGGAAAATGTCGTCGCGCTTGACGCCGGACTGGCGCAGGCCCTCGCCGACCTCCTTTTCGTTTCCGTAAAACCAGGCGGTGTCGAGATGGCGGTAGCCCATCTGCAATGCGGTCTTCACCGCCTGCACGCAGACGTCCCCCTTCAGGGTCATGGTGCCGAAACCGATCTGGGGAATGCGGGCGCCGTGGGCTTCAACAACAGGAACGTCAGGCATATTCGAAAATCTCCCTGGGGACTTTTGATTGGCAAAGCGGGCGCAGAATGCCTTCTCGCCCGGGCGCTGCCAACCGGGGTGGCTCGCGGCCGGCGGCGCGGCGACAAGGACATCCGCCGGCGCACTTCCGGGCGGCGTCACGCGCGTGGGGCAGGTCGCGGGCTAGGCGGATTTGCGTCCGCCGCCGAGGGTGGCGAAGGCGGCGTCCGGCATGCGGTCGATCAACTTGAGCAACGCGCGCGCGGGGCCGCGCGGCGAGCGCTTGCCCTGCTCCCAATTGCGCACGGTCTCGATCGGCACCTCAATCTTCTCGGCGAAGGCCGCTTGCGTCAGGCCGCAGCGCGCGCGCACCTCGCGCACGAAGCGCGCCGGATCGTCGTGATCGATCGCCCGTTCATGACCGTCGGGCATGATTTCGACGATCCGCCCGTCGGCTTTCAGCCTCACCCGCATCATGACCGCACTCTCCCTCGCTGCCAGCCTCGGCTTGAGGCCTAGCTGATTCGCGGAAGCGAATGGTTAATGCGGGTTAACGACGATGGCCGAGCGGGCCATTGGCCTAGCGGATGTAGAGCGCCGATCGCGGTGCGCGCCGCTGGGAGACCGGGCTGCCGTCAGCGTTTCAGCTCCCGCTCCCGCAGCCAACGCAGCGTCTCTTCGGCATCCTTGACGGCTTCCGCTCGCCGGTCGGCGATCAATTCATCCGAGACATAGCCCGTCGCCCGCGCCAAAGCTTCGGCCTCCGCCTGCATCTTGCGCAAATCCGCCAACTCGCAGAGCAATTGCATCTCATTGAGCTCCGGAAACTCGGTGGCACTTGTCGTCGTCTTGTTCATCTGGTCTTCTCGAAAATCTCCCGCCCGATCAGCATGCGGCAGATGATTAGGTTACACCTGCGGCCCGAAGTTCTCCTTAAGAAAGTCAAGAGTGGCCTGGTCACGCAATCGACAGACAATATTCTGATTTGCGAACGCACCCGGAAACGTCTTGGCCTCATTCAATGGATACGTTTTTTTCCAATCAACTGAAACAACATATTCTGCAAGTTCTTCGTCATCAGAGTTACGGCCAAGATTTGGCTGCTTTAGGGGAAGCTCAAGCAATAGTTTGCCGTTCACCACAAAATCCTTTGCCATCATAGCTGAGCCTCGCACGATCCCAAATCCAACATATCCGACTTTCTTCTGATACGCGTATAACCTATCCCCCGGCGAAAGCTGTTCAAGGCGGCCCGAATAAAAACGGCCGCCTCCCGCGGCAACAAACCCATATTTTCGCATATCTTCCCAAGACCGTTTTTCGCCGTCCCCAACGTTTGCATACCAATCGCCTGCCCAAGGGGCCTTATTACGAACGGCGCTTCTTTCGGTAACCGCGTCTTGATCAATGAGCCAATCGGCAGCCAGATAACGCCGGTCTTCATCGGAGAAAACATTGAAGAATGCAGTATTTATTCCAATTCCATGAACCTCAGACAAATACTCGACTATTCTTCGCGACCTTCGATCGAGGTCACTTGCAACGATCATCATTCCGTGCCCGACATTTAGGTTCTCGGGAACCGCAGTGTCAAAATACTCACGAAACCGTTGAGTGAATTGAGGAAGCCCCTTAGCTACCGAGTAATCTTGCGCAATTCTATGTACGTCTGCCGTCGTAAGTTTTGTAACCCAACTTCCGTACTCTAATATCTGCGCGATGATTTCGCGTGGGCTTACGTCCCTCTTTAGCTCGATTATTTCTAATGAACCATCACTGCGAATTCCGAGCAGATCGATCCGCCCGGATTCCAAAGCGGAGACTTGACGTCCAATTATGAGAATGTCCGGGTCAAGCAGATTCGGCTCGGCTTCAATCCAATCTTCTAAATCCCGTTCAGCATCCAAACGGCCAGCCGAGACACGTTCAAGTTTCTTCCCGTCTACGCGCCAAAGAGTTGTCATTTGCTCACCGCGTCTTCTCGAAAATCTCCCGCCCGATCAGCATCCTGCGGATTTCGCTCGTCCCCGCGCCGATCTCGTAGAGCTTGGCGTCGCGCAGCAGGCGCCCGGTGGGGAACTCATTGATATAGCCGTTGCCGCCCAGGCACTGGATCGCCTCCAGCGCCATCCAGGTGGCCCGCTCGGCCGCATAGAGAATGGCGCCGGCGGCATCCTCGCGCGTTGTGCGGCTTTCGTCGCAGGCGCGCGCCACCGCATAGACGTAGGCCTTGGCCGCGTTCATGGTCACATACATGTCGGCGAGCTTGGCCTGCATCATCTGGAAGCGGCCGATCGGCTGGCCGAACTGCTGGCGGTCGTGCACGTAGGGGATCACCACGTCGAGGCAGGCCTGCATGATGCCGAGCGGTCCGGCGGCGAGCACCACGCGCTCGTAGTCGAGGCCGGACATCAGCACGTTGACGCCGTTGCCGACCGCGCCGAGCACGTTCTCCTCCGGTACCTCGCAATCGGTGAAGACGAGCTCGGAGGTGTCGGAGCCGCGCATGCCGAGCTTGTCGAGCTTCTGCGCCGGGGCGAAACCCTTGAAGCCCTTCTCGATGATAAAGGCTGTGATGCCGCGCGCGCCGGCGGTCCGGTCGGTCTTGGCATAGACCACCAGCGTGTCGGCCAGCGGGCCGTTGGTGATCCACATCTTCGAGCCGTTGAGCACGTAGCGGTCGCCCTGCTTGTCGGCACGGGTGCGCATCGACACCACGTCGGAGCCGGCATTGGGCTCCGACATGGCGAGCGCGCCGACATGCTCGCCGGAGATCAGCTTGGGCAGGTATTTGCGCTTCTGCGCCTCGTTGCCGTTGCGGCGGAGCTGGTTGACGCAGAGATTGGAATGGGCACCGTAGGAAAGCCCGACCGCGGCGGAGGCGCGCGAGACCTCCTCCATCGCCACGCAATGATGCAGATAGCCGAGGCCGGCGCCGCCATAGTCCTCCTCGACCGTGATGCCATGCAGGCCAAGCGCGCCCATCTCTGGCCACAGGTCGCGCGGGAAGACATTGTCGCGGTCGATCGCGTCGGCGCGCGGCGCGATGCGATCCGCGGCAAAATCGGCGACGGACTTGCGCAGCATGTCGACGTCGGACCCGAGGCCGAAATCGAAGCCCGTCCAGGCATTGGGGATCATGGTGTCCTCCGCTCGCCCGCACGGCCGGGCGTCGCTCCCGCTGCAACTCTAGCAGGCCCGGGGTCACCGTGAGTATAGCGGACCTTGCCGGAACGAAGCCGCGGCGCCCCCCTGTTTGCGGCCACCGAACTCCGGGTATTGTTGCCGCTCAAGGCAATAATCCGGCGAGGCCCAATGCTCACACTCTACCACCATAACATTTCGGTCTGCGCGCAGAAGGTCCGCATCGCCCTCGATGAAAAGGGACTTCCCTGGGAGGGCTACGAAGTCGACCTCATGAAGCAGGAGCATCTGTCGCCGGATTTCCTCAAGCTGAACTCGCGCGGCCTGGTGCCGGTGCTCGTGCACGATGGGATCACCGTCACCGAGTCGACCGTCATCCTCGAATACATCGAAGACGCCTTCCCCGATCATCCCTTGCGTCCGGCGTCCGCCGCCGGGCGGGCCAAAATGAGGATGTGGACCAAGGTGCCCGACGAGGGCCTGCATGTCGCCTGCGGTTCGCTGACCTATGCCGCGGCTTTCGCACCGCAACTGCGGGCCAATCACGCGCCGCATGAATGGGAGGCGCGCCTGACCAGGCTTCCCGACCGCGCCCGGGCGGCGCGGCAACGGCAGATTTTGGAGATGCAGTTCGATGCCCCGGTGGTGAAGGACGCCGTGCTGCTGCACAGGAAGGTTCTGAAAGAGATGCAGGCGGCCTTGTCGCAATCGCCTTGGCTGGCGGGCGACAGCTTTTCCCTCGCCGATGCCGCCATCATCCCCTACATCACCCGGCTCGACCGTCTCGGCCTCGATCGCATGTGGGCCGATGACCCCGCGGTGACCGCCTGGTTCGCCGCCGTGCAGGCGCGGCCGAGCTTCGCCTCGGCGATCACCGCGTTTCGTTCGAATGCCTATGACGACGAATTGAAAAAGCGCGGCGTCGATGTCTGGCCGCAGGTGCAGGCCTTAATGGCTGCGTAAGCCCGCAGCTCGCCCATTCATCGCCATGGACGGAGCCGGCACGACGCGGGCGGGGCGGCTGCCGCCTCCCGCCAACAGCCGGTCGATCGCCCAAGGCGGCGCCGGCTTGGCGAACAGATAGCCCTGCATCTCGTCGCAGCCGGCAAGCCGCAGCAGCACGCGCTGCTCCTCCGTCTCCACCCCCTCGACCAGGACGCTCAAGCCCAGCGCGCGGCCGAGCGCGACGATAGCCTGGATGATGACGCCCCCATTGGGCGATTTACCGAGCGCGGCGACGAAGCTCTTGTCGATCTTGAGCTTGTCGAGCGGGAAGCGCTGCAGATAGCCGAGATTGGAATAACCGGAGCCGAAATCGTCGAGTGCGATGCGTACGCCAAGCGCGTGCAGGTCCTGGATGCGCCGGCGCATCTCCTCCGGATTGTCGACCAGCACCCCCTCGGTGATCTCCAGCATCAGCCGGGCCGCCGGTACGCCGCTCTCGGCCAGTGCGTCGCGCACCAGGTCGACGATGGACGCATCTCGGACCTGCACCGGAGAAAGGTTCACCGCCACGTAGAGGTCCGGCCAGTGCTTGGCCTCCGCCAGCGCGCGGCGCAGCACGAAAGCGCCGAGCGCGTCCATCAGGCCCATCTGCTCGGCGACCGGAATAAAGCTCGCGGGTGGAACATAGCCGCGCGCGACGTGCTTCCAGCGCAGCAGCGCCTCGACCCCGACAATGCGGGCGCCCTGCGCGGCGACGATCGGCTGGTAATGCAGGTCGAGCGTCTTGGCCTCGAGCGCGCGCGGCAGCTCGCGGCGGATGAATTTCTCCTCGGCCGAGACGGCATCGATCGCCGTGTCATAGGTGACGATGGCGCCCGGCCCCTTCTTGGCCGCCGCCCGCAAGGCGAGCTCGGCACGGCGGGTCAGTTCGCCGCGGCCGGTGGCATGGCGCGGCGCCTGCGCGATACCGGCATGGGCGGCGAGCCGCGCGGTGGCATCGCCCGACGGCGGCCGCGCGATCGCCGCGAGCGCCGCGCCCAGCATCGCCTCGGCGTCGTGATCGGGCGCGGCGGTGAGGATCAGCGCGAACTCGTTGCTGCCGATGCGCCCGCACTGCGCCGCGGGCGGCAGCGTCTCCGTGAGCCCCTGGGCAATCGCCAAAGTGAGTGCGTCGCTGGCGAGAACGCCGAGCTGGGCAAGCGCGTCGGCCATGCCATCGATTTCGATCAGCGCAAAGGTGACCACGGCGTCGCCCGCGCGCTCCGCCAGCGCCGCATCGAGCAGCTCCAGCATCTTGGCGTGGTTCGGTAGGCCGGTGAGCTTGTCGGCCTCGCCGGCCCGGCGCGCCTGCTCCTCGCTCACCGCAAGCTCCGCGCGCGCGCGGCGCAACTGGCGCAGCGAGAAGCCGGCAAAGCCGACCAGCGCGACGGCGATGCCGGCGATCAGCGGCATCAGCCGCCTTACCGTCTGCGTCATCGGATGGGTACGCTGCCAGGTGAAGAAGCCGGCGATGCGGCCATCGGCGTCAAGCACCGGCTGCATTTGGCGCGCGCCGGGCAATGGAGCGCTTTCGAATTTGAGATCCTTGAGGCCGACGCTCTGCTCCACCATGCGCACGAAACGCGGATCGACGGCGTCGGACTTTCCGAACAAGACGCGGAATTCGCCGATGGCGTTGCGCAAGGCGGCGCGCTGTTCCGACCACAGGCGCTCGTCGCTCTGCCGCGCCAGACCGTAGCCGATGACGGCGCAGGCGAGCGTCGCCGCCATGGCCGCGACGGCGATGAGGACGATCAGCCGCGACGCCGACAGCATGCGGCGCGTGCGGGCACGCGAGGCCTCGCTTGCCGCGCCGGCCTGCGGCGCGCGCAGCCGCAACAGGGCCGTAAGTGCGCTTTCGCTTGTTTCCACCATCATCCCCGCGCCGCGGTGCCCTGATACGCAGGCTTAGGGAGTCAGCGTTAATGGCGGGTCAGGAAATAAGGTGAATGAAGTGTGACCGGTGCTAGCGCAGCCCAAACCACAGCGTGGCGATGGAGAGGAACGAGAAGAAGCCGACCACGTCGGTCACCGTGGTCACAAAGGGACTCGAAGCCACCGCCGGGTCGAAGTCCATCCGGTTGAGCGCCAGCGGGATCAGGATGCCGCCGAGCGCGGCGGCGATCAGGTTGCAGATCATGGCAAGCCCGATCACGACGGCGAGGCCCGGCACCCTGAACCAGATATAGGCCACGGCGCCGGTGATGACAGCGAAGGCGACGCCATTGAGCAGGCCCACGGCGAGCTCGCGCATGATCACCCGCCGGGCATTGGCGTCGGTCAGGTCGCGTGTCGCCAGCGCGCGCACCGCGACGGTCATCGTCTGCGTGGTGGCATTGCCACCCTGGCTCGCCACGATCGGCGCCAGCACCGCCAACGCCACCATCTTCTGCAATTGCCCCTCGAACAGTCCGAGCACCGAACTCGCCAGGAAGGCGGTGGCGAGATTGACCGTCAGCCAGTTGAAGCGCCCGCGCGCGATGGTCCACACCGAATCGGACAGCTCTTCGTCGTGGGTGACGCCGCCCAGCGCCTTGATGTCTTCTTCGGCCTCTTCCTCGATGACGTCGGCGACGTCGTCGAAGGTGATGACGCCGACGAGGCGGTCATTGTCATCGACCACCGGCGCCGCCACCAGGTCGTAACGCTGGAACAGCCGCGCCACTTCTTCCTGGTCTTCGGTGGCGCGCACACGGCGGCGCTCGGGCTCCATCAACTCGGACACCGGCACCGGCCGCTTGCTGCGCAACAGGCGATCGAGCGGCACCGCGCCGAGGAAGCGATGCGCATCGTCGACGACGTAGAGTTCGTAGAAGCGCTCCGGCAGCTCGACGGTTTCGCGCATGTAGTCGATCGCCTGCCCGACGGTCCAGGTCGGGGTCACGGCGATGAAATCCGCCTGCATGCGCCGGCCGGCGGACTCCTCCGGATATTGCAGGCTGCGCGCCAGTGCGAGCCGTTCGGCCAGCGGAATCTGGTCGAGGATCTCGGCGCGATCCTCCTGCGCAAGGCCTTCGAGGATGGCGACGGCATCGTCGGATTCGATCTCGCGGACGCCGTCGGCGACGGTCTTCGGCGGCAGTTCCTCGAGGATTTCGTCGCGCACCGCGTCGTCAACTTCGGTGAGCGCGGTGAAGTCGAAATGGAGCCCCAAAAGCTCGACCAGGCGCGGCCGTTCCTCGGGCGCCAGCGCCTCCACCAGCGCGCCCAAATCCGCCTCGTGCAGGTCGCCGACCATGCGGCGCAGCGCGTCGACGTCTCCGGCGGCAATGGCCTCCGCCACCCGTTCGACGAATTCCGCACGGACGGCGCCGTCCTCATCGCGCAGTCCCGGGACGCTGATCTTCAGGTCGAGCATGCGGGCCTCGGTCAGGGACGCTTGCGCTTCGGTCGAGGACAGGTGCGCGAATGTCGGAGTGTGCCGCTTGTACGCCGGCCCCTGGGGCCGGGCAAATCATTAACGCCTCAACAGCGCCATCTAACAGCCTTGCCGGCGCCGCGCCTATGCGGTCAATTGCACACCCTTCAGGAATCGCGGATGCGTCACATCATTGTCATCGCTTGGGCGGCCGTGCTGCTGCCGCTCTCCGCCGCGGCCGCACCCTGCCCCGGCAATCCGCATGCCTTGGGAACCGAACGGGTGTTGACGGTCGACGCCGCGACCACACCGCGGGTCGGCCGCAAGCAGTTTCCGAAGACACTGCCGCTCGCGAACAAGGAGCTGGTGCTCACCTTCGACGACGGCCCCTGGCCCACCACCACGCCGAGGATATTGGACGCGCTCAAGGCGGAATGCGTGCACGCCACCTTCTTTCTGGTTGGCCGCAACGTGGCGGCGCATCCAAGACTGGTGCGGCGCGAGCTGGCCGAAGGCCACAGCCTCGGCCACCACAGCTATTCGCACCCCCTGCTCGACCGCCTGCCGATCGCCAAGGCCAAGGCCGAGATCCGGCGCGGCATCGAGACCGACGAGCTTGCCGCCTATGGCCGGGCGAGTAGCGCGCCGATCTCGCCGTTCTTCCGCTTTCCCGGATTCGAATCGAGCCCCGCCCTGCTCGGATATCTGCAGGGCCGCGGCATCGTGGTCTTTGGCGCCGACGTCTGGGCCAGCGACTGGAATCCGATGACGCCCGAGACAGAGCTGGCGCTGATCCTCAAGCGCATCGACAAGATCGGCCGCGGCATCGTGCTCCTGCACGACACCAAGGCCGAAACCGCCCGCATGCTGCCGGCCTTTCTGCGGGCGCTGAAACAGCGCGGCTACCGCATTGTGCAGGTGGCGCCGGCCGCGCCGGGGCGGCCTTTGGATTGACCGCCCCGGCGAGGCTGTTGCCTTTTTACCAGCATTCACAGGAATTTACCGGCTTTCCCAATCGTTAATTTTCAGTTAATTGGACAATCCGTAAGGTGGCCGGCGTTCCCGTTCGGGGGTTGCGTCGCCCGGCGCGAAGGAACGGGGCTGGAGGGGAAATGCGCTTTGCAAGCGTTGTCTTGTTATGCCTGGCCGGCAGCGTCGGCCCGGCGTTGGCCCAGTCGTGTCCCGGTCATCCGGACGCCATCGGCACCAGCCGTACCATCACCGTCGATCCCGCGACGCTGCCGCGCATCGGCAGCATGCAGTATCACGCCAGCCTCCCCCTCAAAGACCACGAGGTGGTGATCACCTTCGACGACGGGCCGCTTCCGCCCAATACCGAGCGCATCCTCGCCACGCTCAAGACCAATTGCGTGAAGGCGACTTATTTCCTGGTCGGCCAGATGGCGTCCACCTATCCGTGGCTGGTGCGCGAGATCTATAACGACGGGCATACGATCGGCACCCACAGTCTGCACCACCCGCTCGCCTTCAACGCCATGGGCCTGCCGCGCATTACCAGCGAGGTCGACGGCGGCATCGCCGCGGTCACCAAGGCGGTCGGGGACGCGCGCGCGGTGTCGCCCTTCTTCCGCATTCCGGGCCTGGCGCGCGGGCGCCAGCTGGAGACGTTCCTCGCGTCACAAAAGCTCGCAGTGTGGAGCGCCGATGAGGTGGCCGACGACTGGCACCACGGCATCACCGCCGACGCCATCGTGCGGCTGGCGATCCGCCGCATCGAGGCCAAGAACCATCGTGGCGTCCTGTTGCTGCACGACATCCACCCGGCCACGGCGCGGGCGCTGCCGATCCTGCTCAAGGAACTCAAGGATCGCGGCTACCATATCGTGCAAGTGGTGGCGCCCGGCGAGCGGCCGAAATCGGTGCCGCCACTGAAAGAACCGGCGGTGATCGCCAGGCTCGACCGGCACGACGCCAAGCCGCATCGCGCCACCACCCACGCCATCATGGCACTGCGCCACCGGGTCAAGCGTGCGCCGGCGCGCAAGCATCGGAATGTGCGGCATCATCCGGCGGCGGCGCCGACCATGGGCAAGGTCGATTATACGGCGATCTCGCTCGCCCGGCGCGGCACCAGCTTCTAGCGCGGAACGCACGCGAGCATTTTGGGGTCGAGCGATCCGTCAGCGCGTGTGCGCCAATTCCAATTACCGCTTTCGACGCGCGGAAGCTTTCTTTGGGGGTTCTCGCGGACGCTTCGCTGTCTCGGCAACCCCCAGGCCGTAACGCGTGGCTGATCCTGGCGTCGGTCATTCCAGCGCATGGTCCTGACGAGTCGTGCAATATCGGACCGCCCAAGTTAGTGTGAGGCCCGACAACCGGGGCCCGGCCCCATTTCTAAAGGGCGCCGCGTCACGCCCCGAGGTCGATCGATCATGGCGGGAGGGAGTCGATGTCCGAGGCCGACAATCCGGCGCTGACGCTGCGGGTCGCCGGCGGGCGCACGGTCGGCGCCAATCTTGACGCGGCGATCGAACGCGGCGCGGTTGTTCGCCACGCCGATGGTCGGCTGCAGCTTCGCGGCGGCGACGGACATGGCGATCCGGTGAGCCGCGGCGGCGGCTTCCTGCACACCCGCGGCGCCACCAACCGCGGCTGCGATTTTCTTAACGCCTTCCTGTTCCAACAGGTCTACGACGGCCAGACTGTGCCCTTCGGGTGCCGCAACTGCTACAAGATCAAGGCAGCCACTCGGACGTTGCGGGCCCTGATGTCGATGAAGGCGTTGGCCGACGCCACTGGCCAAACCACCAAGACCGGCCCCGAGGCAGGCAATCCGAACAACACTTCGCTCTACGCCAGCTACGTCTTCTACGAAGGCTTGGAGGGCGCGCGTAACGGGTTCCGGACGCTGAAGGCGCAAGTCGAGGCCGATCCGGACCTGGCTTCGAACGTCACGCTCAGCATCAAACGCGGCTGCTCGAACTACGAGCGTCGGCTCGGTCCCTCGGACCAGTATCGGTTCGATCCCGCCCAGGAGGCTGTCGAGGCCCACCTGAGGGCCAGGTTCGCGCGCGATCCGCAGGCGAAAACCCCCTCCCAAGACCAACTTGCGGTGTTGCGCAAGCTGCGTCTCGTCGCCATCGCCTATCAACTGGGCGACGAGACCTACAAGGACTTCACCGACGGCAAGCCGCTCTATCCGCCGCTGGTGGACTACGCGCCGCCGGACGAGACTGAGGAGGCGTAGGACGGGTCCGGTTAGCTCCGTACGACCGCGCCATGGGTCTCCAGCTTGGCGACGAACGCCTCCACCTCGGGTCGGCACGCCTCGGGCGTGGTCTCGAACTCAACCGCCAAGGCGTCGCAAATCGCGCCGATGTCGCTTGGCGGATCGATCAACGCCCAGACGCGCGCGCCGACCGCGTTGAGCCCGATGTAGGCGCCGCTGCGGGGGTTCATCATGACCAAGTCCTCGCCAACCTGCTCTGTGAGCCAGCCATCCACGCGCCTGATCATCCGCCGCTCTCCACGCCGCTCCGCCGCCCATTCTGACACGGCGAGGGTCGAGAGCCCATCCGGGTCCGCAACCCAGGTGGGCGAGTTGCAGCCGGGTGCTGGCCTGGGGCGGGCGCAACTGCTACGGCTTCCGTCCTTGCAGGGGTTCGGACCATGAGGAGCGCACGCGCAGCCGAGCGTGCCGGTGGCGGTTTCGCCGGATACTGTATCCGCCGCGATGATATCGCCGACCTGCCGCGCGTGGTCGGCGCCGATACGCAGGTGCGCGTCGAGCTGATGCCCGTGATGATGCGGCTTGGCAAGGAGCCGCCGACGGCCTTCGCTTCCCTCGCCGATCTCTATGCAGTGCTTCCCGACAATCCAGGCCGCCCGAGTCAGCGCGCCATCGAGGCCTTACGCAATCTTTTCGTCCATGCCGTCGACCGTCGCTTGCAGCGGCTGTACCAGCAGCGCCTTGCGGAGCGGCCGCCGGCGCCCGATGCACGCCACGCCGACAAGATTGCCGGGCTCCAAGCGGCGCGTGGCGATGCGTACGCTATCGTCGGGGAGTACGACTGGGACTGGCTCGCGGGCTGGCTCGATCTGCCGCGTATCGGCGAGAGCGCCGAGAGTTGCTTGCGACGCCTGTCGAACTTCGCGTTCGACGTGGGGCGCGTCAATTTCCGCTTCACCTATCACTGCAATGTGGCCTGCCGCCACTGCTACAATCACTCCGGTCCGGACCAGAAGGCCCAGCGGCTGGACCTCGACGCCATGCGCGCGATCGTCGCGCAGATGCCTTCCGTCGGCATCGACGCAATGAATCTCTCAGGTGGCGAGCCGTTCCTGTATCCCGACGTCCTCGATACGATGATCTCGGCCGCACGCGCGGCCGGGCTGCGCGAAATAAGCATCTTTTCCAACGGCTTCTGGGCCACAACCGAGGCGAAGGCGCGTCAGGCGCTGTCGCGGCTGGCGCGCGCGGGTTTCATGCAGGGGGCGGACGACTTCCTCAAGCTCAGCTCCGGCGTCTATCATCAGGAATTCATCGAATTCGAACGCATGCTGATCGCGGCGCGGACTTATCACGCGATGTTCGGCCGCCGTCTTCGCCTCGACATCGAGCTTCCGGCTGGCGTTACGCAGTTTCCCGAGGACTATGCACGGCGGATCGCCGCGGAAGGTGTCGGCAAGATTGCCGATGTCGGCTATCGCTCCATCGCGCGACTGGGGCGAGCCGCCGAACTCGCAGGGCTGAAGGAGGCGGATCTTGACGCGCCGTGCGACACGATCAACCAGATCGCTTTCGACCCCGACGGGCGCGCGCGTCCCTGCTGCGGTCTGAACAACGACAACCACGGCGTCGTCATCGGCGCCTTGGCGGCCCAGGACCTGCGGACGCTGGTCAAGAGCATGCAGAACGATCCGGTCCTGCAGTTCATCGCCCACAACCCCTTGACCGCGATCCGCGACCACCTGGAGAACGCCCCCGAGACACCGCCGCACGCCAGGCATTGCACGGTCTGTCAGGCGTTGATCGGCGGCCTGCGCGACAAGGAGCCGCTGCAGGCCAGACTCTTCAACCAGCAGAGATTCTATCCCTTCTGGTTCGACCAGGCCGCGATAGCGGAATCTCCATAAGCAAAGAAGACGGTTGCGAGACCGTTCTGCAGAACGCGTTAATTCACGGGTGGGGCGTGGTTGTGCTCGGCGCTACGCGCACGCAGCGACGATCACGACGATAGATGGCCGCCGGTTAAGAGCGAAGCCGTGGTGTGCGCTTCCGTGGGAAAGCCGTTGATGATCTTGCGCGTCTCGGCGGCCTCAGCGAGGATTACCTCCGGAGCCACCCAGGGTTTGCGCGGCGCTACGCGCCCCGACCCCCCCACGGCCGGCGGGCCATCGTCGGATCCGAGCCCACCATTGTCGGATTCAATAGGAATTGTACGCCCCCACAGACTGGAACTTTACTAGTAATTGGTTACCAGCCCCCGAATCGACAGTCAAGCTGGGGCGCGCCAGCGTCGATACACGTGCTCGGTCTTGCAGCGCGTTTCAGTTGTTGTCGCCGCGGAAGAATTCAAGCCACCTTGCCGCAAGGAACGCATCCACGGCTTGTCGCGTGTCGTATTCGTCGCCAGACGCATGCTGGTCCGCGCGGCGGCGCGTGAGCATCTGCCGCATGCGCGGGAAGTCGAAGTAGGCCGTCAGCCGGCCCGCCGTTTCCATGCGGTCGATCTCAGCGAGGATGCGCGCCTCGGCGCGTTTGACCAACGCCAGCATATACGGCGCCAAGTCTTCGCTTCCCGGCCGCCGATCCTGGAATTCGGGTGGATACAGGTCCGCGAGCGCCACGCGCGCGAGATGGCGCGTGCGGCCGTTCTTGTACTCCAGCTCCTCCGGGATGGCCAACCCCAACTCCACGACACGCTTGTCATGGAACGGCGCGGTGAACGTCAGACCGAAGGCGGCGGCGGGTGTCGCAAAGCCGGCTCGCAGCTGGTTCTGCATCCGTCCAAGCACGCGGCGCTTGCGTTGCGTGACGCTGTCGCCCGCCTTGGCGCCCTGAGCGCTGCGCGGCGCTATCCCGTCGCGGCGGGCCATCTCCAGCACCTGCCGTGACACGGGCGTCGTGTGGCCAAGCGGCGCCACGCCCGCACGCCAGCGCTGCCAGCGGGCGAACCAGAGCTCGCGAAGACCCGGCGTAACCACATTGCGAAAGAAGGTCTGCTTCCAGCTTTGGCCCAGATGCCGGGACGTGGCGACGAACTCGCTCAGGAAGGCGCGAAAGCGGCCCCGGCGCAGGAGGCGCACCAAGGCGTCCATCCCACGCGGATTGAGCGTGTAGTCGCCGCCAAAGCCATCCATCACCACGCGGCCGCCCGCCGAGGCGATCTCTCTGAGCATCGCGTCGATGACGCAGCGGTGATCTCTGTGGAAGCCGTCGTTCGACAGTAACGTCCGTTCCATGCCCTCCAGAATGTCGAGGTTTTCGCCCGTGACATAGCGCACGTCGAGATGCGGCATTGTCCGCCGGCAGACCTCCACCCATCGGCGCGGATGGCGGATGGTTCCGCTATAGCCCTCCGGCATGACCGAAGAGACGGCGATGAGCTTGCCTCCCCGCTCGCTCAGCACCGGGCCGGCAAGCGCGCAGATCGCGCCAGTGTCGAAGCCGCCGCTCATAAAGAGGCCCGCGGGCGCCACCAAGCGGCGCACGCGGCAAGCGACCGCCTCACCGAGCACCTTGCGATAGGCGGCGATGTAGTAGGCTTCGTCGCGTCCGACGTGTGCCGGATCAGCGTGGGGCTCCCAATAGCGGCGCGTCGCGCAGGCGCCCGAAGCGTCGACGCTCAGCACCGAGCCGCCGAGAAGCGCCACGATGCCCTGGAAATCGGTCTGCCCCTCGCCCGTCACCGGCTGAATCAAGAGCCGTCTTCTGAACATCTTTTCGTCCAGCGCACGCGGGACGTCCGGCAGCGCCCAGAGGCCCTTGATCTCGCTCGCGAAGGCCAAGAAGCCATCGCCGACGTGGTAGTAGAGATTGCGCTGACCCATGTGATCGCGGGCGAGCGTCAGGGTTCGCGTCCGCGCATCCCAAAAGGCGAGGACGAAGTCGCCGAGCAATCGCTCCACGCCATCCTGTCCCCAGGCCCTGACGGCCGCGAAAGCAAGTTCGCCGTCCGACATGACGGCGACGGCCTCGTCGGTGAGGTTGAGCGCGGCGGCGATCTCCTCCCGATTGTCGATGCGCGCATCGCAGACGAACATCGATCCCGTCGGGGCGTCGATGAGAGGCTGGCGGTCGTAGGTGTCCTCGTGCGTGACCCGCAGCAGCAAAGCACCGAGACCGACGGGACCGTCGCGCTTGAAGCCGGCGCGGTCTGGGCCGAGGTGCGCGAGCGCGCGCCGCTGTCGCTCGAGGTCATTCCCGGAAACCTCGGCGCCGTCAAAACGAAAAATGCCGAAGATTCCGCTAATGAAGCCCTCCCTTGCCGAGCTCGGATCGGACCGATCGGCCGAAGGCCTCCAGTGTCCTGTCTCGCGCCAAAGGGCGAGGAAGCAACGACATTCGGACATTGAGGCATGACCGGCGTCGACGCAAGGCCGCCAGTCTCCGGTTCGACAGGAGTGGCGATCGGTTTCGGGAGTGCCAACTCGAGGTGTCGATTCCGATCCTGCCGGCATTCCGACGCACCATGGATACTGGGCCGACTGGCGATCTCGCCTTTATCCCGCGCCAAAGGACGGCCATTCACCAAGGAATCCTTTGGTAACGCGTTTCTGCCGGCGGCACGCGCGGCCGGGATTTATAAATCGGTACATGGCGTCCGTAAGATTGCCGCCACCCGGTGCGCCGACGATGGGGCAAGCGTCCACCAACTCATGGCGATCTTCGGTTGGATGTCGTAGGCAATGGCTCGGCGCTATATGCAGGACGCGAACCGGCGCCGGCTGGCATGCGAGGCGGCGCATTTTGCTCGTGAACCAAACTGAAAAATCTATTCCCGCACCTGACCCCGGGTAAGGCGCCAGACCGGAAAATGTAATGAAGCCATCTACCGTTTTTATAGATGGTGCGGTCGAGAGGACTCGAACCTCCACGGAGTTACCCGCTAGCACCTCAAGCTAGTGCGTCTACCAATTCCGCCACGACCGCATCACTGTCCGAGCACGATCCAGGAACCCGCCCCCTCCCAATCAAGCCGGGAGGATGGGCTTATTCGGGATCATGCTCGGGGGAAGGACGAAACGGCTGCGACCCCGCGTCCCAAGTTGGCGCTCATGTAACAAATAGGGTTCGCCCCGACAAGAGCCGTGCGGTCCCCGGCGCGGCCGGTGCACCGGATTTTTTCACGAAACTTCAAGGCGTTGCGAGGCAAGCCTCAGCGCATATCGGGCGGCCGGGGCAACAGCTCGCTCACCTCGACGGCAATCCGGTTGCCGTTCACCGCCACGCGGCCCTTGGCCACCGCCAGGCTGTTTGCCAATATGCGGACGTCGTCCTCCTCGGAGGCGTCGAGCTCGATGATGGCGCCGCGGCCGAGCCGCAAGACCTGATGGATCGGCATAGAGGTGGTGCCGAGCACCACCGTGATATCGACGGCGACTTTGTCGAGCGTGGCCATGGTTTCCCCTGTCAGGGCCCGCGCGGGGGCGGACCGCCAGCAGGTCACCATGGTATGGTGAACGCGCGGTTAACGGCCGCCGTTCTGGCGCCGCTGCACGGCCTTTTCCCTGACGGGACAGCAGCCTACATGAGTTGCATGCAAGAGCACGTCCAGGAGCCAGGATGGCAGTAAACCTGCGCGACGATCTCGGCCTCTTGCCGCCGGCGCGCGGGCTTGCGCCGGTCGCGTGGCGCGTCGAGGACGGACGCGTCGACTATGAGCCCTCCGTCGCCCTCATGCAGGCGCGCGCCGCCGACATTGCCGCCGGGACTGCCGGTGAGTTGGTCTGGCTCATCGAGCACCCGCCGCTCTACACCGCCGGCACCAGCGCCAAACGCGCCCACCTGTTGGATGCGCGCTTTCCGGTGTTCGACAGCGGCCGCGGCGGGCAGATGACCTATCACGGGCCCGGCCAGCGGGTCGCCTATGTGATGCTCGACCTCAAGCGGCGCGAGCCGGACCTGCGCCGCTATGTGGCGACGCTGGAGGAATGGATCATCCGCACGCTGGCGGCCTTCGGCGTCGCCGGCGGGCGGCGCGAGGACCGCATCGGCGTCTGGGTGCGGCGGCCGGACAAAGGCGAGGCTTGCGAGGACAAGATCGCCGCCATCGGCATCCGGGTGACACGCTGGGTGACGCTGCACGGCATGGCGTTCAACGTTGCGCCGGACCTTTCGCATTTTTCCGGCATCGTGCCCTGCGGCGTGAACGAGCGGCGCTACGGCGTCACCAGTCTGGCCGACCTCGGCGTGGCGGCGAGCATGGCGGAGGTCGACCAGGTCTTGCGGCGCGAGTTCGAAGCGCTGTTCGGGCCGACGGCGGCCGCCGCTCAGGCCGCCGCCGCGACCGTTAGCTGACGCGCAATATAACGCCGCCCCTGCGTCAAGCCGCCATAGCCGTAGGAGTCGTCGCGCACCTCGTGCACGTGGACGTAGCTCTCTTCGTGCAGCGGCCCCAGCAGCTTTTCCATCGCCTCGAAAACCGCGGCGATGAAGGCGGCCTTCTCGTCCTTGGTGTTGGTGCCTTCGGTGACGTGGATGTCGAGCCAGAAGCTGGCCAGCCAGGCATCGGTCAGCGAGCGGCCGGCGACGAACCAGTCGTCTGTCGGAAGGCGCGACACGACGACGGCGGTGACGCTCGGATCCTTGCCGAGCAGCGTCGACGACAACCGCGCGACTTCGGCGGCGATCTCGGCCTTTCGCAGGATTTTCAGGTGCGGGGTGGCGACGGTGACGGTGATCAGGGGCATGGCAACCTCCTTGCGGTGACACCGGCTATCTAGCGCACCTTCCATCATTGCAAAACCTCATAGATAATGATACCAGTGATAACGATGTTAAATGATGGCCTCGACATCGACGCGGTGCGCGCCTTCGCCCTGGTCGCCGAGTTGCAGAGCTTCACCCGCGCGGCGCAGGCGGTCGGCATGACGCAGTCGGCGGTGAGCCTCAAGCTCAAGCGGCTGGAGACGCGGCTCGGCGCGCGGCTGATCGAGCGCACGCCGCGCTCGGTGTCGCTCACCGACCGCGGCGGCGTCTTTCTCCCGCTCGCCCGTGAATTGCTGGCCGCGCACGACCGCGCGCTCGGCACGCAGAGCGTGGCGCGCCGGTTGACCATCGGCTTCAGCGATCACGCCGCCGGGCCCGATCTCGCGCCGCTCTTGGCGCGCGTCGCCGGCTTCGACGCCAATCTGCATCTCGACGTGCGCATCGGCATTTCCGCAACGCTGCTCGACGATTTCGACGCCGGCAAGCTCAACGCCGTCATCGTGCGGCGCGACCGACAGCGGCGCGGCGGCGAGAAGCTGGTCGAGGACGAGTTCGGCTGGTTCGGCGCGCCGGCGTTCCGGCAAAAAGCCGGCGAGAAATTGCGCCTTGCCATGCTTGCCGCGCCGTGCGGCGTGCGTGCCGAAGCGATCCGCGCCCTGCAGAAGGCCAAACGGGAATGGAGCGAGGCGTTCACCGGCGGTGGCGTCACGGCCATCGCCGCCGCCATCGGCGCGGGACTGGCGGTCTCGCCCTTGGCTCGGCGCATCGCGCCGCCCGGCTGCATCGACCTCGGCCCGGCCCTTTCCTTGCCGCCGCTCGGCAAGGCGGCGGTCATGCTCTATTCGCGTGTCTCCGATGCGCGCGGAACCGCCGCGCTCCGCGTCTTGGCGGCGGCCTTTCGCGGCCTCGCCAAATGATCACGCCGTCGGCAGCACCGAGAACAATTCGCCGGCGCGGCGCGGCTTGAAATCGGCGGCGTCGCCGGCGCGCTGATCGAGATGATCGACGCGCGCGCTCCAGGGCCCGCGCCGGCAGGCCTCGATCATGTCGGCGACAGCCGTTTCCTCGCCCTTGAACACGGCCTCCACCGTGCCTTCGCGCCGGTTGCGCACCCAGCCCTCCAGCCCGCGCGTCAGCGCCTCGACTTCGACGAAGGCGCGGAAGCCGACGCCCTGCACGCGGCCATGCACGATCACGTGGCGGATGACGCTCATGCCAACTCTCCCACGTCGATGATGCGCGCGCCGGTGAAGCGCGACACCGACAAGCGCTCGACCGAGCGAATGTAGCGCTCCGGCAGCTTCCATGCGCGCGCCGCCGCGCCGATCATCTCGACATAGCCGGGCTTGGGCTGGCCGGCGTTTCGCCGGCGCAACAGATAGATCATGGCACGCACGCGCCGGCTGCCGAGACGCACCGGCAGATGGCGCACGTCATAAAGGCCCTGGTGCAGCAGCTCATAGGCATGCAGCGCCGCAATATCGCGCGGCGTCAGCCGCCACAGCACGCCGTGCACGGTCGCGCCCGGCGTGCGCTTGACCGAGCCCCAGCCGTCGATGCCGACGAAGAATTGGTACCCCTCGAGCCGCGCCGGCCCGAGCGCGCGCGCGGCGGGGCAACGCCGCGCCATGGCGGCGCGGCCCATATTGGAGCCGTAGGCGAAATAGAGCGTCATGGAACCCGACTTAGCAAAAGGCCGGGGCCTTCGTCAGCAGCCGCGGCGCGAGACCCGTTGCCGCGCCGGCCGGTCAGGAGCCGACGGCGGCGCCGCCGTTCGGATGCAGCACCTGGCCGCTGATATAGCTTGCGTCATCGCTCGCCAGGAACACGTAGCAGGGCGCCACCTCGTTGGGCTGACCCGGCCGCTGCATGGGCGCGGCGGAGCCGTGCTTGGCGACATGGCCGGGCTCGAACGAGGCCGGGATGAGCGGCGTCCAGATGGGCCCCGGCGCCACCGCGTTGACGCGGATGCCGTCCTCGACCAGCGCCTCGGCCAGCGACCGGGTGAATGTGACGATGGCGCCCTTGGTGGCGGAATAGTCAAGCAGCGTCTTGTGCCCCTGATAGGCGGTGATCGAGGCGGTGTTGATGATGGTGCCGCCCTTTTCCATCCGGCGCAGCGCGTGCTTGACCATGTAGAAGAAGCTGAACACGTTGGTGCGGAAGGTGCGCTCGACCTGCTCGGCAGCGATGGCGCGGATGTCGTCGGTTTCATGCTGCTCGCCGGCATTGTTGACCAGGATATCGAGCCGGCCGAACTGTTCGAGGGTGGCTTCCACCGCCGCTTCGCAGAAATCCTCGTCGCCGACATCGCCGGGCAGCAACAGCGCCTCGCTGCCCTCCTGCTTGACCAGGGCGCGCGTTTCGTTGGCGTCCTTGTGCTCGTCGAGATAGGCGATGGCGATGCGCGCGCCTTCGCGCGCCATGGCGACGGCGACGGCGCGGCCGATGCCGCTGTCGCCGCCGGTGATCAGCGCGACCTTGTCATTGAGCTTGCCGACGCCGGGATATTTCGGCGTGTAGTCCGGGCGCGGCTGCATCTCGCGCTCGCGCCCGGGCTGACGATCCTGATGTTGCGGCGGCAGTGTGTCGACCGGCACCGGAACTCTCCATGATTGCGGTATTCCGGAAGGCGAACGCCGATGTGTGCCGCACGGTTCCTGCCGCGTGCGAATTCCAGCCTAATGCGTCAGGTTGACGGTCACGTTCTTGCGCTGGGTGTAGCTATCGAGCATGCCCTCCAGCGAGAATTCGCGGCCGATGCCGCTCTGCTTGAAGCCGCCATAGGAATGACCGGGGCTCTGGCCGGCGCCCTGATTGACCTGCACCCAGCCGGATTCGATCGCATGCGCGGCGCGCAAGCCACGGCCGATGTCGTGTGTCCAGACATAGGCGGCGAGCCCGTAATGGCTGTCGTTGGCCATGCGGATCGCCTCGGCTTCATCGGTCCAGGGAATGGCGACCAGCACGGGACCGAAAATCTCCTCGCGCGCCAGCCGCCAGTCGTTCGCCACATCGGCGAAGATGGTGGGGATGGCGTAATAGCCCTCGCTCAGCGGGCCGGTCTTCGGCGGCAAACCGCCGATGACGACGCGCGCATCCTTGCGCTTGAGACCTTCGTCGACATAGCCGCAGACCTTGTTGAACTGCTTGGCGTTGATGATGGTGCCGATGTCGGTCGCCTCCTCGAGCGGATCGCCGAGCTTGAGCGTCTTTACCTTCTTCGCCAGCGCATCGAGGAAGGGGTCGAAGATGTCGCGGTGCAGGAACAGGCGCGAGCCGGCGGTGCAGGACTGGCTCTGCCGGGTGAAGCGCATGGCGGCGATGATGCCGTCGACCACCCAATCCTCGTTTGCGTCGGAATAGACGATGGACGGGCTTTTACCGCCGAGCTCGAGCGACACGGGCACGATGCGATCGGCGGCCGCGCGCATGATCGACTTGCCCACCGCGGTCGAGCCGGTGAAGGAAAGTTTGGCGACGGTCGGATGGTTGGCGAGCGGCGCGCCGCATTCCTCGCCGAGGCCGGTGAGCACGTTGAGCACGCCCGGCGGCAGGAACTGCTGGCAGACTTCGGCGAGCAGCAGCACGCAGAGCGGCGCGTCTTCCGCCGCCTTCAGCACCAGCGTGTTGCCGGCGACGAGCGCCGGCGCGATCTTGATCGCCGACAGGATGGCCGGCGCATTCCACGGCACGATGGCGCCGACCACGCCGAGTGGCTCGCGCCGCGTATAGCTCAGCACCTGCTCGCCGAAGGGAATGGTTTCGCCTTTGAGCTCGCCGCCCAGCCCGCCGTAATAGCGCAGCATCTCGACCGTGCCGTTGGCTTCGGGCCGCGCCTGGGTGCGCAGGGCGTTACCGGTCTCCAACGCAATGAGACGCGCCAGTTCCTCGACCCGCGCCTCCAGCGCGTCGGCGATCTTCAGGAACAGCTTGCCGCGCTCGCGCGGCGGCACCCGCGACCAGGCGGGATAGGCAGCGGCGGCGGCTTGCACGGCGCGCGCCACATCCTCGGCGCGCCCGCGCGGGATTTCGGCGATGGGACGGCGATGCGCCGGATCCTCAACGGTGAGCACCTCGCCTGCGGCGCTGTCGACCCATTGGCCATTGATCAGCATCTGCGCCTTCTTCAGCGCCGTCGCATCCGCGCGCTTGGTCGCTACAGCGGTCATGATCGCCTCCCTTTACTTCGAACCCGGACGTATGTTTGCACCATGATGGCGCGAAACAAATGACAGGAGAAGCCCGGCATTGCTCCGCGGCGCGCCCGCATACCACCGAGTGCGGATCAGGCGAATTCTAAAATGACCGCATCCACCGCCAGGCTATCGCCCGGCTTGCAATTGATCTTCTTGACCGTGCCGTCGATCTCGGCGCGCAGCACGTTTTCCATCTTCATCGCCTCGACCACCGCCACCGTCTCGCCGGCCTTGACCTCCTGGCCTTCCTTCACGGCGATCGACACCACCAAGCCCGGCATCGGGCAGAGCACCAGCTTACCGGTGTCGGCCGCCTGTTTCACCGGCATCAGCCGCGCCAAGGCGGCCTCGCGCTCGGTATAGACGTAAGCCTTGGTCTCGACGCCTCGATAGGCGAGCGTGAAGCCGTTGAGGATGCGGCGCACCTGCACCGAGACCGGTTGGCTGTTGATCGTGCCGGTCCACAGCGGATCGCCCGGTTTCCAGTCGGAGCTGAGATGGCGGCGGCCGCCCTTGCGGTCGTCGGCAAAGCGCACCTCGATCGTCTCGCCCTCGCGCCTGACGTCGAGCGCCATCTCGAGCGCGCCGAGCCAGACCGCGCGCCGGCTCTCGCGCGTCACCGGCTTGCCGCCGACCTGGCCGGAAATCTGCCGCTTGCGCTCGCCCAATACGTGATCGACGGCGGCGGCGACCGCCGCCAGCACGCGCGCCGGCTCGCCCTCGGGCGGATGCGGATGGAAGCCCTCGGGGAATTCCTCGGCGATGAAGCCGGTCGAGAGCTTGCCCGCGCGCCAGCGCTTGTGCGCCATCAACGCCGAGAGGAACGGGATGTTGTGGCGGATGCCGTCGATGACGAAGGCATCGAGCGCGTCGGCCTGCGCGTCGATCGCCGCTTCGCGCGTGGCCGCGTGCGTCACCAGCTTGGCAATCATCGGATCGTAATAAAGCGATATCTCGCCGCCTTCGTAGACGCCGGTGTCGTTGCGCACCGTCACGTCCTTGCCGACGCGCTCCTCCGGCGGCCGGTAGCGCGTGAGGCGCCCGGTCGAGGGCAGGAAATTGCGGTAAGGGTCCTCGGCATAGACGCGGCTTTCCACCGCCCAGCCCGTCAGTTTCACGTCGCTCTGCTTGATCGAAAGTTTATCACCGGCGGCCACGCGGATCATCTGCTCGACCAGATCGATGCCGGTGACGAGCTCGGTCACCGGATGCTCGACCTGCAGCCGCGTGTTCATCTCCAGGAAATAGAAGCTCTTGTCCTGCCCGGCGACGAATTCGACGGTACCGGCCGAGTCGTAGCCGACGGCTTTTGCCAGCGCGACCGCCTGCTCGCCCATCTTCTTGCGTGTCGCCGCATCGAGCAACGGCGACGGCGCCTCTTCGATCACCTTCTGATTGCGCCGCTGGATCGAGCATTCGCGCTCGCCGAGATAGATGACGTGCCCATGCTTGTCGCCCAGCACCTGGATTTCGACATGGCGCGGATCGGTGATGAACTTCTCGATGAAGACGCGATCATCGCCGAATGAGGACTTCGCCTCAGAGCGGGCGCGGGCGAAACCCTCAGCCACCTCGGCCTTGGAATAGGCGATGCGCATGCCCTTGCCGCCGCCGCCGGCGGAAGCCTTGATCATCACCGGATAGCCGATCTGTTCGGCGATGGTGATCGCCTCGTTGTCGTCCTCGATGACGCCGAGATGGCCGGGCACGGTCGACACCTTGGCCGCGGCCGCCGCCTTCTTCGACTCAATCTTGTCGCCCATGGCGGCGATCGCCTTGGGGTTCGGGCCGATGAAGACGATGCCGGCTTTTTCCAGGGCTTTGGCGAAGCTTTCGCGCTCGGAGAGGAAGCCGTAGCCGGGGTGCACCGCCTCGGCGCCCGAGGCCTTGCAGGCGGCGAGGATCTTGTCGACCACCAGATAGCTCTCGGCGGCGGGCGGCGGACCGATGGGGATGGCCGTATCGGCCATCTCGACATGCAGCGCGTCCTTGTCGGCCTCCGAATAGACGGCGACCGTCTCGATACCCATCTTGCGCGCCGTCTTGATGATCCGGCAGGCGATTTCACCGCGATTGGCAATCAGGATGCGCTTGAACATGCGGCGAAAAGGGCCCCGTGCAGCCGGCCCTTTGGCTTAGCGGCCTTGTCGCGAAAATGTCAACGTCTCAACCCCCGGCCAAGGCCAGGCTCGCCCACAGCCCCAATAGGCCGGCGAGCCAGCAGCCGACGGTGACGACGGCGACCTCGCCGGCAAAGCGGCCGCGACCAAGGATGGTGGCGATGGCGAGCTTGCTCGCCATGTTGCTGGCCACCGCCGCCAGGATGGCTTCGCTCGCGCCGAGCGAGCTGAGCGGCGCGGGCGCCAGTCGCGCCATGGAAATGGTGACGGAATCGACGTCGGCGAGGCCGAGGCCGGCGGCACCGAGGATGGCGCCGCCGGCGCCGAAGGCTTCGCCCAGGGCATGGCCCGCCATGATCACCAAGCCCAGGAAGACGGCGAAGCCGATCACCGGGACGAGGCTGAACGGGTTGGTGAACTCGCCCGGGGCGAGGTCGTGGTCGGCCTCTTTCGCGCGCCACAGCACGGTCGCGACCGCATAGGCCACCGCCACCAGCGTCGCCGCCGCCAGCGCCGGCACGATCCAGATGAGCAGCATGGGCTTGAGCACGGCGACGATGGCGATCACGCGTAAGAACGAGATCGCGCTGGCGATGGACACGCCGACCGCCAACAGGCGCGGCGCCCCCTCGCCCGCCGCCGCGCGCCGCGCGCTGGTCAGCGTTACCGCGGTCGAGGAGACGAGGCCGCCGGCGATACCCGCCAGCAGCACGCCGCGGCGGGCGCCCAACAGCCTGACCGCGGCATAGCCGACGAAGGAGACGCCGGCGAGCACGATGGCGATCAGCCAGACCTCGCGCGGATTAACGCCGCCGCTCGGGCCGATGCGCGTGTCCGGCACCACCGGCAGCACGATGAAGCTCATGGCCAGCAACACCAGGGCCGAGCGCAGCTCCGGCCAGGTGATGCGGGCGACCCAGCCGTGGATTTCCGCCCGCGCCGCCAGAATACCGGTCATCGCCACCGCCGCGGCCGCCGCCACCCGCAGGTCGCCGGCCATGGCATAGGCGCCGAGCACGAAAGTGAGCAGTTCGGCGATGATGGTGGTGGCGGAATAGCTGCCGGCGGCGCGATCGGCGTCGCGCTCGAACACCGCGATCACCGCGGCATAGACCGCGAAGCCGAAACCGAGCACCAGCCCCTCGCCCACTACGCTGCCGGTGGCGCGGGCCAGCGCCGCCAGCAGGCCGCCGAGCAGGCCACAGAGCGCGAAGGTGCGCACGCCGGCGGCGCGGCTGCCGGGCTTGACCTCGCGCGTCTTCCAGCCGCGCTCGAGCCCGACCAGCAAGCCGATGCCGAGGGCAACCGCGAGGCGGGAGAGAAGCTGCTCGATATCCATGGCGACAGGCGCCTTCGCTCTCTGCCGCCGGTTTATGCCCAAACCGGGGTAGCGGCAAATACCGTCGATCAGGACGACGGGCGCCTCTTTGTCCGGTGGAAAGCCTGGGGTTCGCGCCCGCCTGTTAAACAACTGTCTTGGAGCGGGCGTATGTCCTGCGAAACCACAACAAGACAAACCGGAGAGATGCCATGACGTTCAGGTCGAAGAGCCTGCTCGTGACGACACTTGCCGCGCTCGCTTTGCCGGCCGCCGCCCAGGCGCAGACGCCGCATAACCTCATCCTGTTCGTGCCCGACGGCTTGCGGGCGCTGTCCGTGACGCCGCAAAGCGCGCCCACCATGGCGGCGGTGCGCGACAAAGGCGTCAATTTCGCCAATCCGCATTCGCTGTTCCCCACCTTCACCATGGCGAATGCCTCCGGCCTCGCCACCGGCCATTTCCTCGGCGACACGGGCGTGTTCAGCAACACGATCTATTCCGGCTATGCGGTGCCGAGCGCGCACAACAGCGTGACGCCCTTCATCGAGAACGACGCGATCATGGGCGACATCGACTCGCATTTCGCCGGCAATTTCGTCGACGAGGACACCATCCTGCGCGCCGCCCGCGACGCCGGCCGCTCGACCGCCGCCATCGGCAAGGTCGGCCCGACCCTGATGTTCGACCACACCGAGCGCAGCGGCGAAAAGACCATCATCGTCGACGACGCCACCGGCAGCGCACATAGCATCCCTTTGTCGCAGCAGATGACGGACGCGCTCGGCAAGGCCGGACTGCCGCTCGCCACGCCCGGCCGCGGCGCCAACGGCAAGGCCGGCAACGCCACCTCGTCCGGCACCACCGTCGCCAATGTCGTACAGCAGAAATATTTCGCCGACGTCGCCGCCAAGGTCGTGCTGCCGATGTTCAAGGCGCGCAACAAGCCCTTCGTGCTGGTGTTCTGGTCGCGCGATCCGGACGGCACGCAGCATAATCAGGGCGACAGCCTGCTGAAGGTGTCGCCCGGCATCAACGGGCCCACCTCGCGCGCGGCGATCAAGAACGCCGACGACAATCTCGCCGAACTGCGCGCGGCGCTCGACACGCTCGGGCTCGCCGCCACCACCGATATCGTCATCGCCGCCGATCACGGCTTCTCCACCATCGCCAAGGAAAGCAAGACCAGCGCGGCGGCCAAGGCGCATTATGCCGACGTCCCCGCGGGCCTGCTGCCGTCCGGCTTCCTCGCCATCGATATCGCCAAGGCGCTGGGTATGCCGCTGCACGACCCCGACAACACCAATGCCGTGGTCGCCGACGGCCAGCATCCCAAGCGTGGCAATGGGCTAATCGGGACGGATCCAGCACATCCCGCGGTGGTGGTCGCCGCCAATGGCGGCTCCGATCTCGTCTATGTGCCGAGCAAGGACCGCACGCTCACCGGCAAAGTGGTGGAAGCGCTCGCCGCCCAGGACTATGTGAGCGGGCTCTTCGTCGACGACGAAATCGGCGCCTTCCCCGCCACGCTGCCGCTCTCGGCCATCAACCTGCAAGGTCAAGCGCGCACGCCGCGGCCGACCATCGCCGTCAATTTTCGCTCCTATTCGACCGGCTGCGAACAGCCGACGATGTGCACGGTGGAGATCGCCGATACCGGCCTGCAGCAGGGCCAGGGCATGCACGGCAGCTTCAGCCGCGCCGACACCATGAATTTCATGGCGGCGGTCGGCCCCGACTTCAAAGCAGGCTTCGTCAGCCGGGTGCCGGTGAGCAATGCCGACATCGGCAAGACCATCGCCAAGGTGCTCGGCCTGGACATCCCCGCCCACGGCGCCCTGCTCGGGCGCGTGGCGGAAGAAGCCCTGCCGGGCGGGGCCAGCCCCGCGGTGGCGACGCTGTTGCTGCGCGGCAAGCCCAATGCGCAAGGCCTTGCCACCGTACTCGCCGGCGAGCGGGTGGGCATGACGCACTATTTCGACGTCGCCGGCTTTCCCGGCCGCAGCGTCGGGCTGGAGCTGCGCAAAGCCGCCAGCCGCTAGCCGGCGTGGCGCACGGCGGGCGGAATTATCTTTCCGCCCGCCACCCGCGCGACCAAAGCTTTGTCCTTCGCCACCGCGCATGTGCAGGCCAAGGATTCTCTTTCACCGTCCGCCCCCTTTCCCCACACCGAGCCGTTCTATATCTAAGTCGGCGACATAACGGCATCGGCCCAAAGGTTTGGAGGTTTGTCATGACCTTGGCGATCGGCGATACCGCCCCGGATTTCGAGGCGGAGACCACGGAAGGAAAAATCCGTTTTCACGACTGGCTCGGAAATTCCTGGGGCATTTTGTTCTCGCACCCGAAGGATTTCACGCCCGTGTGCACTACCGAACTCGGGACCATGGCGAAGCTGAAGCCCGAATTCGACAAGCGCAACGCCAAGGTCATCGGACTGTCGGTCGATCCGGTCGACAACCATGCCAAGTGGGCGGTCGACATCAAGGACGTCGTCGGCTTCGCGCCCAACTATCCGATGATCGGCGACACCGACCTGAAGGTCGCCAAGCTCTACGGCATGCTGCCGGCCTCGACCAGCGGCACCTCGGAAGGCCGCACGCCGGCCGATAACCAGACCGTGCGCAACGTCTTCATCATCGGGCCGGACAAGAAGATCAAGCTGATCCTGGTCTATCCGATGAGCACCGGGCGCAATTTCGACGAGGTGCTGCGCGTGCTCGACAGTCTGCAGCTCACCGCCAAGCACCGCGTGGCGACGCCGGCGAACTGGAAACAGGGCGAGGATGTCATCCTCTCCAGCGCCATCAGCAATGACGAGGCCAAGCAGCTCTATCCGGGCTACAAGACGGTGAAGCCGTACCTGCGCGTGGTGCCGCAGCCGCGCGACTGACACATTCCGCGACTAGTCTTGCAGGGGCGCGGCACACGCCGCGCCCTTTGCATTTGCCGGACCTCTCCGCCAGGCGACGAACGGAGACCTCGTGTTGGACAAGCCCACCCGCAAAGCGGTCATCCTCGGCGCCAGCGGCCCGACCGGCTTTCATCTCGCCGCGGCGCTGCGCGACGCGGGCACGCCGGTGCGCCTGGTCGCACGCAGCGCCAGCAAGCTCGAGCGGCTGTTTCCCGGCGCGCAGGAGAAGCGCGTAGCCGATATCATCGATCCCGACGAGGCGTTGCACGCGGTCGAGGATTGCGACCTCGTCTATGACTGCATCGGCCTGCCGCCGGCGCAGATGCAGCTTCATCCGGTGACCGCGCGCAACGTCGCCCGCGCGCTCACCCGCGCCAAGGCGCGCTGCGTACACGTGTCGAGCTACTGGGCCTACTACCCGCAGCTCGGCCTCACCATGAACGAGAGCCATGCGCGCAGCGGCGGCACCCCCTGGATGCGCTATCGCCGCGAAGCCGAGGACATTCTGCTCGGTGCCGGCGCCGCCGTGCTGCACCTGCCGGACTTCTACGGCCCGCAGGTGCATGTGAGCACGCTGCAAGGCGCGCTCGCGGAAGCGGCCAAGGGCAAGACGGTGAACTGGCTGGGCCCGGCCGACAATGTGCGCGAATACATCTATGTGCCGGACGCCATGCGCATCGCCGTCAACGTGGCCGGCCACGCCGACGCCCTCGGCCGGCATTGGTGCCTGCCCGGCAGCGGGCCCTTGAGCGGCAACGAGCTTGCCGCCATCTGCGCGCGCCATCTCGGCCGCAAGGTCAAGCTGCGCAGCGCGGGCATGACCATGCTGCGGCTGGTGAGCCTGTTCAACAAGGACCTGCGCGGCTTCCTGCAGATCGCGCCCGAATACATGAAGTCCGTGCAATACGACGCGCGCCGGCTGACCGACCTGATCGGCCCCCAGAAGATGACGACTTATGACAGCGGCATCGCGCAGACGGTCGACTGGCTCAAGCAGCGCCCGGCCTGAGCGCGCATCCGCGCCGCTTGATTTTCCTCGCCGCCGACCCGATGGTGCGCCGGCGCGCGGTGCGCGCCAGCGAAACAGGGGTTGCAGGGCCATGAGCGATTTCAACGAGGCGGCGACCAAGCAGCCGCCTTTCGCCGATTTTCTCGGACTGAAGGTCACGCATATCTCGCCCGAACGGGTGACCGCCGAATTGCCGGTGCGCGATGAGCTCAACAACCGCTTCGGCATCATGCATGGCGGCGCCATCATGGCGCTGGCCGACAATATCGGCGGCACCGCCACCTCCGCCAATCTGAAGGACGGCCAGTCCACCACCACGATCGAGAGCAAGACCAATTTCTTCGTCGGCATCCCGGTCGGCGATATCGCCTATGCCGAATGCACGCCGCTGCATCGCGGCCGCTCCACCATGGTCTGGCAGACCCGCATCACCCGCGGCGACGGACGCCTGTGCGCGCTGGTGACGCAGACGCAGATGGTGCTCGAGCCGAAGAAAAAATAGTCGGTCAGGTGTCCGCGCGGACCGAGGCGGCGATATTGCCGGCCGCGGGCTTGGCCGCCGCGCCGCGGCTCGCCAGCACCACGCCCGCCGCACAAACGCCCATGCCGACCAAAGACAGCGCATCGAGCTTCTCGCCGAACAGGAAATAGGCGAGCAGCGCGGTCACCGCCGGCACCAGATAGAACAGGCTGGCGAAGCTGGTCGCCGCCGAGCGGCGGATCAGCCAGTACATCAGCGCCACCGCCGCGATGGACAGGACGAAGATCAGCCAGGCCAAGGCGAAGATCAATTCGCCGCTCCAGTGGATCACCCGCGTCTCGAAGCCGAAGGCGCCGATCCAGAACAGCGTGCCGGCACCGATATATTGCACGGTGTTGCCGGTGCGCCAGTCGATCAGCCCGCAGAAGCGCTTCTGGTAGAGCGTGCCGAGCGTGATGCCGAACAGCGAGACGAAGCTCGCCGTCCAGCCGAGAGCCGAGCCCTCCGCCACCATGCGCCGGTCGTGCAGCACCAGCAGCACGCCGGCAAGGCCGAGCGCGAGGCCGAGCCATTGCAGGCGGCTGACCTTCTCGCCCATGAAGCGGTTGGCGATGGTCGAGGTGAGGATCGGCTGCAGGCCCGGGATCAGCGCCGAGATGCCGGCCGGCACGCCCTGGCTGATGGCGATGAAGACGCCGCCGAGATAGGCGCCGTGCACCAGCGAGCCGGCCACCAGGCTGTGGCCGATCTCCGCCCGGCGCGGCCAGCGCGCGCCGATCAACACGGCAAAGCCGCCCATGATCGCCACCACGCAGAGCATGCGCGTGCCGAGGAAGGTCAGCGGCTCGATATAGGGCAGGCCGTAGCGCGCGCCGATGAAGCCGGTGCTCCACAGCAGCACGAAGATGAAAGGCGCGGCCGCGATGGCGAGACGAGACAGGGACATGGCACCAGGTCGGATGGCGGAAGCCGCGCCTATAGCATTGTGGAACCCGCTTGGCTGCCCCTCCCCCGCCGGCGCTTTTGCAGCGCAATGCGCGGTTCCCATCGGAACCGGCGGGCGCGCTCGCGGGTTTTATTTCTTACGAAACGATCACGTGCATCCGAGCGATGGAGGATTGCCATGACTGATCCACGTTATACCGACCCGCGCGACCAGGATCCGCGCTTCAGCGAACCGGTCACGCGCCGCGAGCAACGCATCGACAGCATCTGGGGCTGGATTGCCGGTGTCGCAGTGATCGTGCTGATCGCCTTCATTCTGATTGCCGGCTGGAACAGCAACACCAACACCGCCAGTAACGCGCCGCCCGCCACCACCGGCAGCGCAACCGCAACCATCCCGCCGGCGAGCACCACCGGCCAGGGGCCGGCAACACCGGCGCCGCATAAGCCGGCCGCGCCCGCCACGAAATAGCGCCGGCGCGCGCAGCTTTCTTCACCGTCGTTGGAGCGGCGCGGCGTTCGCGTCTTGCGGACGCCGCGACCCCCGTGCCGCGTCAGCAGCGTTGGCGCGCAATGGCATAGCCGCTATCTCGCGGAACCTGGGCGCCGCCCCGGCATTGGCCTTGAGAGCTGCAAAAACAGCGCGAACAAGACAAAAGCCGCGAGCAAGCACGCGAGCATGAAGGAGCCCATCATGGCCGATCGCCGTCCGGAACAGGTTCAGCCCGATCCCATGCTGCGCGAGGGGCGCAGCGGGGCCGGTTGGCGCTGGGTGATCGTTGCGGTGATCGCGCTGGCGCTGGTGGTGACGTTCTTCGCCATCAGTAGCCGTCATCAGGTGGCGGAGAAGCATCACGCGACGCCGATCACCACCGGCGCGAGCGACAAGCCGCCGGCGACGGCGCTGCCGGCCGGTCGCGGCAATGCACATGCGGCGCGCACCGGCGAACAAACGACAATTCAATAAGCCCCGAGCACGTTATCCCCCGCCGTTTGCGGTGCCTCTTTCCCGCCCAATTCCCGGCGGAACTTTCCGGGTGCCGACATTGCCGCAAGGTGTGTCGGCAGGGGGCGCCGGTTTGGGGGGACTTCCGTGGCAGTCTACGACGAGTTCGTCGGGGCGGTGCGCGGGCTTTACGATCGCCGCATCCACACGCCGGCCGTTCTCGCGCCGGCGCAATTCTTTCCCGCCGCCGAAGACTTCGTGGCGGCCTGGCGCGACATAAGGCGCGAGGCGCTGGCGGTGGCCGAGACGCTGCCGCGCGTGCCGCGCTTCCAGGACCTGATGCCGGAGCAGGACGACATCGCCGGCGCCGACGGGCGCGACTGGCGCGTCTTCATCATGAAGGCCTATGGCGTGCCGGTGCCCGCCAATCTCGCGCGCGCGCCGACCGTCGCCGCGCTGCTCGACGAGACGCCTGAGGCGGTGTCGGCGATCTTCGCCTTCCTCGCGCCGGGCAAGCACATCCCGGCGCATCGCGGGCCGTTCCGCGCCATCCTGCGCTTCCACCTGATGCTGTCGGTGCCCAACGACGCCGACGGCCGCCCGGCCTGCGAGCTCAACATCGACGGCGTGCCCTATTGCCTGGCCGAGGGCGAGAGCCTGCTGTGGGACGACACCTATCGCCACGAATTGTGGAACCGCAGCGATCATGTGCGCATCGCGCTGCTGCTCGACGTGTGGCGGCGCGACATGCCGATGGACATGGCGCTGCTCTCGCGCGCGTTCATGGGCGGCATCAAGGTGTGGCTGAAGACGAGGGGCGTGAGTTATGTCGGGTGAGGCGTTGCGCGTTCTCTTCGCCGGCAGCGAAACTGTCCAGATGGCGCGCAGCCGAATGCGGGGCAAGGCCAACCCCGGATTGCGCTTCGCTTCATCCGGGCTACGCTTGCTTCATCCGGGCCATGCTTGCTGCGCCAATCCGGCCGACGCGATCAGGCGCGCCGATAACCCGCGAGCAGCGTGTCGGCAATGTCCGGCAGGTTCGCGACGATGTTCTCCGGCGTGCGGCAGGCGATCCACCACAATTCCTCCGTCGTGCTCATGTTCACTTCCAGATGCGGCAAGAAGGGCGGCACGAACATGAAGTCGCCTTCGGCTAGATCGAGGAATTCCTGATAGTCATCGCCGAAGAAGATACGGGCGCGCCCGGACAGCACATAGGCGCCGGTTTCCGCTTCCCCGTGATGGTGCGGCAGCGAGCGAAAGCCGGGAGCGTTCATGGCCTTGCCAAACCAGAGCTTGGCCGCGCCCGTATGCTGCGGGCCCACGCCGGTCATCAGCGACAACCCGCCGGACTGCGCGGTGTTGCTCAATTCCTTCGACTTGCGGGTGACGACGATACGCGCATTGGTCACGATGATCGGCTCCATTGTGGGCCGCCGAACCGGCGGTCGCGGGTAGGACGGGTGTCCTCGCATCATCCACGCACGTCACAATTCACACCGGCAGACTATCATGCGTCCTTGCGGGCATCTCCACATGTTTGTTGCGCAGCCCCACAGCCCGCATGGCGCGCCAGCGGAATGCGGGGAGCGGCACCTCAGGTCTGCCCCAGGTTTCGCGGAGTTTACCCTTGGGCGCGCGAAGCGCGACCCGAGGGCTCCATTCTAGCTATGCATACTAAGCGCACCGTCACCGCAACCAAATTCCAAACGTAGCAGCAATCAATTCCGCAATTTTTCGATGGCGTGACGATGAAGGATGAAAATGAATTTCAGTTTGAAATAACGGCCATTGACCGGAGCATCGGATTAAATAGACGACTTCCGCTTCAATTGTTTCTATGTCCACGTTATTATCTTTGATCGAGGCATCTACTTGACACCAGATATCGAGATTAGCCGCTGAATGCGCGTGCCTCCAAGCATATCCGTAGTACCCGCCGCGCCCTACTGCCTTCCAGCCAAATCGTAAGCGATTTCGAATAGGCTGCCTTGTCACCCCAACGTAAATTGGTTTTTGTCGAATGCTCACAATGTAAAGCTTAGGACACCTCGAATTTGCTAATCCAGAAAACCTATTCGTGCCTCTAGGACAAGTTACAACAAATTTTCGATCGTCAAAATTGAGCTTATAACGTTCTGGGGGCGCAATTCGCATTGTTATCATCGCAGGTGGCGTTTGTCTGGCATTCTCAAACTGGCAAATTATCGTGCTTCCTGGCTGGCCATTCGATGTGCTTGTTCCTCAGCATCGCCAGCGGGAAACGGCGCCTCACGTCAGCCCCGGATTTCGCTTCGCTCCATCCGGGCTACGCTTGCTTAATCCGACGAAAGATCAGGTCATTCACTAGATCGGCTCCTCTGCGCGGCTTTTCGCTATATTGGCGTGAGTAAGTGAAATCGGCGTCGTGGGCATAAATCTGACGTTCGGCATAGGCAACCAGCGCGCCGTTAATACCAGCCACGCCATCTTCATCGAGAGTAAATTCACCGTCCTCAAGCTCGAAAGCACCGACAACGGCCAAGCGCTTTCCAATAGGAAAAATGATTTCAGTCCCAGTAAGCCCATGTCCCGGAGGATAAAAACCACCGCGCATTTTTGGGTCAGAGAACATCAAGCATACCGGATGATCGGATGTAATGAAGCCACTCGACTTTTCTGGCGGCTCAAGTGTAACCCATTTTCGATTGAATAGAGTTGGAAGCACTGCCTCAGCCGCGCCCATCTCACTGGCAATATGGAACTCATTTTTCAGATCGATTTTGTATTGCTTCTTTTTCACAAAGTCGCGCATTTTATCATAAGAGATATTTTTGGTATCTTTGAGATAGCCCGCTTCACGGGCCTGCCTCATCTGGCTATCCCATCGCTCTTTAGTGGCCGTAGCCAGATCCATAATTCCATTTGCAATGTCCTCGTTAAATTTTCGAAAATTTTCGCGGTGGCGCGGATTTCGCACGGCGATGTGCGCGATAAAGTTTAGAAGCGTTGCTCGATCCTTTTCGTCGCTTAAGCTTCGGGCGTCGAGTATTCTTGAAAGTGCAGGAGCAAGTTCATCCTCAAATTGCGCTATTGCCTGCTCAAAAACGTCAGGCGCATGACCCTCGATCTCCACACGATTAAAATCGCGCTTCACGGCAATATTTAAAATATTCGAAGTAAACTGCTTCCCATCCCGGTCAAAGACCACGACGTTATGGATTTTCCCCTTCTTTCTCGGTTGGCTAAACCCCCTGAGATAACATTGGGGAAGAAAATGGTGCCGGCGCGCGACCATCGGGAACTCACACCGGCAAATTATCGTGCTTCCTTCCCGGCCACTCCACGTGCTTGTTGCGCAGCATGGCCAGCGCCCGCGCGATGCGCTGCCGCGTCGCGTGCGGCATGATCACGTCGTCGATATAGCCGCGCTCGGCGGCCACGAAGGGCGACAGGAACCGCTCCTCGTATTCCTTCGTGCGCGCGGCGATCTTGCCGGCGTCGCCGATGTCGGCGCGGAAGATGATCTCCACCGCCCCCTTGGCGCCCATCACCGCGATCTGCGCCGTCGGCCAGGCGTAATTGACATCGCCACCGACATGCTTGGAGGCCATCACGTCATAGGCGCCGCCGAAGGCCTTGCGCGTGATGATGGTGATGAGCGGCACCGTGCATTGCGAATAGGTGAACAGCAGCTTGGCGCCGTGCTTGATCAGCCCGCCATATTCCTGGTCGGTGCCGGGCAGGAAGCCGGGCACGTCGACGAAGGTGACGATCGGAATATTGAAGGCGTCGCAGAAGCGCACGAAGCGCGCGCCCTTCCGTGACGCGTCCGAGTCGAGCACGCCGGCGAGCACCATCGGCTGGTTGGCGACGAAGCCGACGGTGCGGCCGGCGACGCGGCCGAAGCCGGTGACGATGTTGCGCGCATAGGTGCCCGAGATTTCGAAGAAGTCGCCCTCGTCGACCACCTTCAGGATCAGCTCCTTGATGTCGTAGGGCTTGTTCGGGTTGTCGGGGATCAGCGTGTCGAGCAATTCATCGATGCGGTCGACATCGTCGAGCGTCGGCCATTCCGGCACGCCCGCCTCGTTGTTTGAGGGCAGGAAGTCGATCAGCCGGCGCATCTGCAGCAGGCATTCGACGTCGTTCTCGAACGAGCCGTCGGCGACGCCCGACTTGGTGGTGTGCACCGAGGCGCCGCCGAGCTCCTCCGCGGTGACCACCTCGTTGGTCACGGTCTTGACGACGTCGGGCCCGGTGACGAACATGTAACTCGTGTCGCGCACCATGAAGATGAAGTCGGTCATCGCCGGCGAATAGACGTCGCCGCCGGCGCACGGGCCCATGATGACGCTGATCTGCGGGATGACACCGGAGGCGATGACGTTGCGCTTGAACACCTCGCCATAGCCGCCGAGCGCGGCCACGCCTTCCTGGATGCGGGCGCCGCCGGCATCGAACAGGCCGATGACCGGGCAGCGCGCCTTCATCGCCATGTCCTGCACCTTGATGATCTTCTGCGCGTGCGTCTCGCTGAGCGAGCCGCCGAACACGGTGAAGTCCTTGGAGAACAGATAGACCGCGCGGCCGTTGACCGTGCCCCAGCCGGTGACCACGCCGTCGCCGGGGATCTTGGACTTCTCCATGCCGAAATCGTTGGAGCGGTGCTCGACGAACATGTCGAACTCCTCGAACGAGCCCTTGTCGAGCAGCAGTTCAATGCGCTCGCGCGCGGTCAGCTTGCCGCGTCTGTGCTGGGCCTCGATGCGGCTCTTGCCGCCGCCCAGGCGGGCGTCGTCCCGCCGCTGCTCCAGCCTGTCGAGGATGTCCTTCATGGCGCCCTGCCCCGTCCGCTCCGAAATTGAGAGCAAATGGCATACCACGAGGCCGTCTCGGCTGTCGTCCCGGGCGAGCGCGCAGCGCGCGCGAGACCCGGGACCCAGTAACCCCTGTATCGGCAAGGTACGCACGAACCGGGGTTACTGGGTCCCCGCCTTCGCGGGGACGACGGCCGTGAGGCTTGGCATCGCCGCCCAAGCCTGCTTAGAAGCCTCCCATGTCCGAGCCCCTCCCCGCCGCCACGCTGCTCCAGCAGGGCCTGTTCCACCACCGCCAGGGCGACCTCGCCCAGGCCATGCAGCGCTATTCCGACGTGCTGCGCACCGATCCGGCCAATGCCGAGGCGCTCTATTACGTGGCGGTGATCGCCTGCCAGGAGGAGCAGTTCAAGCAGGGCATCGAGCTCGCCCAGCGGGCGCTCGCCGCCGGGCCGCCGCAGGCGCGCGTGCACAACCTCATCGGCAAGGCGCGGGAGCGCATGGGCGAGCATCTGGAGGCGATCAAGGCCTTCGACGCCGCGATCGCGCTCGATCCCGACTTCGCCGAGGCGCATGGCAACCGCGCCGCCATCCTCGCCGCCGCCGGCCTGCCGGAGGAGGCGCTGAAAAGTTTCGCGCGGGCGCTTGAACTCGATCCGCAGGCGATCCCCGACTGGATCAACTGCGGCGCCCTGCTGCAGGACCTCGACCGCCATGAGGAGGCGCTGGCGAGCTACGACAAGGCGGCGGCGCTCGCGCCGCAGGACGCCAATATCCAGGTGAGCCGCGCCAATGCGCTGGCCATGCTCGGTCGCTTCGTCGAGGCCGAGCAGGCCTACGACCAGGCGCTGGCGCGCGATCCCAAGCACGCCATCGCCCAGGCGCAGAAAGGGCTGGCGGTGAAGCACCAGGGCCGCTTCGCCGAGGCGCGCAAGCTCATGGAGCGGGCGCTGACGGCGGCGCCGAAGGATGCCAACACCGCCTTCGCCCTGGCACAGCTCATGCTGCTCACCGGCGACTGGCGGCCGGCCTGGCCGCTGTTCGAGAGCCGCGCCTCGCTGGCGCGCCCGGCCTATGCGCCGCTCGAGGGCGAGCGCTGGCAGGGCCAGTTGCCGGGCGGCTACCGGCTGGTGCTGCTGGCCGAGCAAGGCCTCGGCGATACCGTGCAGTTTGCCCGCTACGCATCGCTGCTCGCCGCGCGGCGGCATGACGTGACGCTCCTGGTGCAGCCGGTGCTGGCGCCGCTGATGCGCACGCTGCCCGGCGTCGAGCGGGTGGTGACGAGCGTGGACGAGCTTGCCGCCGATCCGCGCCGCTACATGTGGGCGCCGCTGCTGTCGACCCCGGGCCTGCTGCATCTGACGCCGGATACCATACCCGAACAGGAGCCGTATCTTGCCGCCGAGCCGGCGCGCGCCGCGCGTTGGCACGAAAAGCTGGGCGACGGCTTCAAGGTCGGCATTTTCTGGCAGGGCACGACGCGCGACAGCGCGGCGCCGCTGGCCGCGCTCGCCCCGCTCGCCGACATCGATGGCGTGCGGCTGATCTCGCTGCAGAAAGGCGCGGCGGCCGCGGAGATCGCGCAAGCGCCGTTCGGCGGCCGCATCGAGCAGGTGCTCGATGCCAACGACCTTGGCGCCGAGGCGCTGCTCGAGACCGCGGCGCTGATGGCGAACCTCGATCTCGTGGTGAGCATCGACTCGATGCCGGCGCATCTTGCCGCCGCGCTCGGCCGCCCGGTCTATCTGGCATTGCCGCGAGTGCCCGACTGGCGCTGGCTCACGCAGCGCCAAGACTCGCCCTGGTATCCGACCATGCGCCTGCTCCGCCAGGAACAGCGCGGCGAATGGGCGCCGGTGTTCGCGCGCATCGCCGCCGCGATCCGCGAGACCACCGGTTGAGCGCCGGCGCGGCCGGCCGATGAGCTAAAGCCCGATCAGCCGGGCACGTGCTGGAGCACGGTGGCCGCGGCCTTGAGCTCAGCAAAGCGGAAATCGCGGCGGGCGAGTGCGACCGCGTCGCGACCCCACTGCTCCATCTGCCAGTCCTCGTCGACATGGGCGGCACGCCAGACCGCTTGCGCATCGCGCGCGCCGGTGCTGAGCGCCAGCGCCAGCAACGCCGAACCGGTGAGCGAGGTGACCGTAGAGACCGCGGCGAGCCGCCAAGGATCGGCCGGAATGGCGGCACGGGCGGCGGCGATCGCCGCGTCGGGCTGCGCCGCATGCATGACGCCCTGCACGGTGACGAAGCGGGCGCCGATGGTCTCATGCGCCCAGGCGAGCAGCGGATCCCAGGCCTCGGCCTGGCGCGCGACCAAGGCGGCCGGCGCATCGGCGCGATAGCAGACAAGATCCGCACCGAGATATGACGCGAGCTCCTCGGCCACCGCCAAGCGCGCATCGACGACTGCATCGATCACCGAATTGGCGAGCCGGGTGAGCGGCATGCGGGCGGGATCGATCTCGCTGTCCTGCGCGTGCCACTCGTCGGCCAGCGCCTGCGCCAGCCCGCGCGTGGGCGCCGCGAGCGGGCGACGCGCCGGCGTGCGCACCGGCCTGCCGTCGAGCAGCACCGGAAAGCCGCCCTCGCCCGCTTCGCCGACGCTCGCCAGCTTGTAGAAGCGCTTGCGCAGCGGCGTGCGCATGGCGCGCCGCGCCGACTCGGTCGGGTCGTACGGCTGTTTGCTGAATATGTCGTCGAAAAGATCACGCATCGGCGGCCACTTTATCAGCATTCAGATAGGCTTGCCGCGCCGACGACGCAATCAGCGGGCGCTCAAAAGCAATCAGCCGCCCGAAAGGGCGGCTGCTGCATCGATCGGAATAGCCAGCGTGGTACTAGAAGCGATAGTTGAGACCGGCGCGCACGATGTTGTCGGTCATGTTCGAGCCGGCAATGTTGTACTGGCCGAAGACCGCCGTGCCGCTCGGTCCATCACCGAGGTCGAGATAGAGGTACTCCAATTTGGCGCTCCAGTTATTATAGAACGCCCACTCCACACCAGCGCCAATAGTCCAGCCGGATACCGACTTCTCATAGTTGAAACTGGTAGTCCCCGGGACCGCAGGCGGCGGGACCACAGTGAGATTACCCGTGCCGTCGATCCGGGTGCGCCCGAAGGCCCATCCGCCCGTCACGTAAGGCAGGAAGCGATCCATGGCCATACCGAGGCGACCGCGCACCGTGCCGAACCAGCGCAGCCGCGAGTCGTAATTAACGGTCGCTGTGGGGCCAACCACGGAAATGGTATCGCCACCTTTCTGACTGGTGCCTTGGATATCGGCTTCCAGACCCAGCACCCAGTTATTGATTTGCCAGTTGAAGCCAATGGTATCCCCGACGAGAAAACCGGTCGGGCTGGCGCTACCGGTCGCGCGCGTGAACCCGCCAGGGACGGATGTCAGCGTGGTGTCCTGACTGCCGAAACTGCCGCCAAAGTTCACGCCGACATAGAAGCCGGACCAATTATAGATCACCGGCGGAGACATCATCGGCGGAGCCTTCACCGGATAGGGACGCGGCGGAAGGTCCGTTGCGGCCGCGCTTCCCACCAAGGCAAGCGAAGCAAAAACCGTCAAAGCGGAAAGACACATGCGGCGCATTATCAAATCCTCACAGTCTGAGGTTTAATGTCCCGCTTCATGGCTACGGGGTCAACGTCGAAGGCTTGCGAGACCTTTATACAGGACTGCGGTCACCTTTGTCTGTGTCATTCCCGCAACATCCCGGAAATCCCCCTTGTTTGGTATGATGCTATGGATGGCTTTTTCGTGGGCCGCCACCCCGCAACACCCGGCCAGGAGCGTGAATTGCCGGCGGCCGACACCTTCGGGGCCGAGGGTCCGCCCGTCCCTGCGGGCCTTTCGCGGAGTGTCACGCTGATGCCGTTTTCGCGGCGCGAAACGATACCTGCTGGTTGAAAGCACAGAACCGTGACGGAAGGATAGGTAGCCTTGCGCGTTACTAATCAATAATATAGCGACCCTGAATCGGGCCGGACCAACAAGGCCGAACCAGGGAATGACCAGCCAGTCATGGGCTGTAACGCGGTACCACCAGCGGTGGTGACTGGGGGGCCGTGTGTTGAGGAGTCAATGAAGAATACGAATACAGCTGCGCCGGAATACTTCCACAAGGTCGTCGATTGCCAATGGGCCTGTCCGGCCCATACGCCCGTACCGGAATACATCCGGTTGATCGCGGCGGGCCGCTATTCCGACGCCTACATGATCAATTGGCAATCGAACGTGTTTCCGGGCGTGCTCGGGCGCACCTGCGATCGCCCATGCGAACCGGCGTGTCGGCGCGTACGCGTCGAAAACGAGCCGGTGGCGATCTGCCGCCTGAAAAGGGTGGCAGCCGATTACAAGGACGACATCAGGGACCGGCTGCCGAAGCCTGCCGCGCGTAAGAACGGCAAGCGCATCGCCCTAGTGGGCGGCGGTCCGGCGTCGCTGACCGTGGCGCGCGACCTCACCCCGCTCGGCTATAGCTGCGTCGTGTTCGACGGCGACCCGAAAGCCGGCGGCATGATCCGCACGCAGATCCCGAAATTCCGTCTGCCCGACAACGTCATCGATGAGGAGTGCGGCTACATTCTCGACCTCGGCGTCGAATTCCGCGGCGGCACCCGCATCGACAGCCTGAAGGCTTTGCTGGCGCAGGGGTGGGACGCGGTCTTCGTCGGCTCTGGCGCGCCGCGCGGGCGAGATCTCGATATTCCCGGCCGCCAGGAAGCCGCCAAGAACATTCATATCGGCATCGACTGGTTGTCCTCGGTGTCGTTCGGCCACACGAGCAAGATCGGCAAGCGCGTGGTCGTGCTCGGCGGCGGCAACACGGCGATGGACTGCTGCCGCTCGGCGCGCCGGCTCGGCGGCGAGCAGGTCGACGTGGTGGTGCGTTCGGGCTTCGAGGAGATGAAGGCGTCGCCTTGGGAAAAGGAAGACGCCATGCACGAAGGCATCCCGATCCACAATTACCTGGTGCCCAAGCACTTCACCCACGACAACGGCAAGCTCACCGGCATCACCTTCGAAAAGGTGAAGGCGGAATTCGACGCCAAGGGCCGGCGCAAGCTGGTGCCGACGGGCGAGCCGGAACAGCATTTCCCCTGCGACGATGTCTTGGTGGCGGTCGGCCAGGAGAACGCCTTTCCCTGGATCGAGCGCGACATCGGCATCGAGTTCAACGACTGGGGTCTGCCGGTGGTCGACGAGACGACCATGGCCTCGACGCACCCACAGGTGTTCTTCGGCGGCGACGCCGCGTTCGGGCCGAAGAACATCATCTGGGCGGTGGCGCACGGCCACGAGGCAGCGGTTTCCATAGACAAGCTGTGCAACGGCGAGGACATAACCGACCGCCCCACCCCGGCGGTCGAGCTGATGAGCCAGAAGATGGGCATCCACGAGTGGAGCTATAAGAACGAGGTGATGCCCGACCAGCGCTACAAGGTTCCGCATCGCGACAAGCTGGTGGCGCTGAAAGACATCAAGGCGGAGGTCGAGCTCGGATTCGACGAGATGCTGGCCTGGAAAGAGGCGGGGCGTTGCCTGAACTGCGACGTGCAGACGGTGTTCACCTCCTCGCTGTGCATCGAGTGTGACGCTTGCGTCGACATCTGCCCGATGGACTGCATCACCTTCACGCCGAACGGCGAAGAAGCCGATCTGCGCACCCGCCTCAATGCGCCGTCGTTGAACCTCACCCAGGACCTTTACGTGCAGGACGGCTTGAAAACCGGCCGTGTCATGGTGAAGGACGAGGATGTCTGTCTGCATTGCGGCCTGTGCGCCGAGCGCTGCCCGACCGGCGCCTGGGACATGCAGAAGTTCTTGCTGGAAATGACCTACGCAGGGAATTCATGTCGACCGCCACGCCGATCAGCCGCGTAAACGACTTCGTCGTCCGCTTCGCCAACGTCAACGGCTCGGGCTCCGCCAGCGCCAACGAATTGTTCGCGCGGGCGATCCTGCGCATGGGCGTGCCCGTCAGTCCGCGCAATATCTTTCCCTCCAACATCCAGGGGCTGCCGACCTGGTACGAGGTGCGCGTGTCGGAAGCCGGCCATCTCGGCGCCCGCGGCGGCACCGACCTCATGGTGGCGATGAACCCGCAGACCTTCGAGCGCGATATCGCCGGCATCGATCCGGGCGGCTACCTGCTCTACAATTCGACCAAGCCCCTGCCGGCCTCCAAATTCCGCGAGGACATCACCGTCATCGGCGTGCCGCTGACCGCCATCTGCAACCGCGAATATTCCGACCCGCGCCAGCGCCAACTGTTCAAGAACATCATCTATATCGGCGTGCTCACCGCACTGCTCGACATGGACGTCGCCGCGGTCGAGAAGCTCATCGGCGAGCAGTACAAGGGCAAGGACAAGCTGATCGCGCCCAACATCAAGGCGCTGAATATCGGGCGCGATTTCGCCACGCTCAATCTCGACTGCCCGATCGGGCTGACGGTGAAGAAAAGCGACAAGGTCGGCGACCGTATCTTCATCGAGGGCAATGCGGCCGCCGCGCTCGGCGCCGTCTATGGCGGCGCCACCGTGTGCGCCTGGTATCCGATCACGCCCTCGTCCTCGCTCGCCGACGCCTTTACCCGCTATTGCGCCCGGCTGCGCGTCGATCCGCAGACCAAGGAAGCGCGCTACGCCATCGTGCAGGCCGAGGACGAGCTCGCCTCCATCGGCATGGTGATCGGCGCCGGCTGGAACGGCGCCCGCGCCTTCACCGCCACGTCCGGCCCCGGCATCTCGTTGATGCAGGAATTCATCGGGCTGGCCTATTTCGCCGAGATCCCGGCGGTCATCTTCAACGTGCAGCGCGCCGGCCCCTCGACCGGCATGCCGACGCGCACGCAGCAATGCGACATCACCTGCTGCGCCTACGCCTCGCACGGCGACACCAAACACGTATTGCTCTTCCCCGAGGACCCGACCGAGGCCTTCGAGTTCGGCGCGGTGTCCTTCGACCTCGCCGACCGGCTGCAGACGCCGATCTTCGTCATGCTCGATCTCGACATCGGCATGAACAACCGGCTGTCGAAGCCGCTCAAATGGGAGGACGGCCGCCGCTTCGACCGCGGCAAGGTGATGACGGCCGAGGAGCTGGAGGCCGGCATCGACTTCGGCCGCTATCTCGACGTCGACGGCGACGGGATCACCTATCGCACCTACCCCGGCACGCATCCCACACGCGGCGCCTATTTCACCCGCGGCACCTCGCGCGACAAATATGCGCGCTACACCGAAGACGGCAGCTCGTATGTCGACAACATGCAGCGGCTGATCCGCAAGTTCGATACCGCCAAGGACCTGGTGCCGCGGCCGCTGCAGGCCAATGCGGGAAAGCCCACCAAATACGGCGTGATCTATTTCGGCTCGACTGCGCCGGCGATGGAGGAGGCGATCGGCCTGATCGAGGCGCGCGGGCATGCCGTCGACCGCCTGCGCATCCGCGCCTTCCCGTTCCATTCGAGCGTCGCCAGCTTCGTCGCCGACCACGACTTCACCTTCGTGGTCGAGCAAAACCGCGACGCGCAGATGCGCTCGCTGATCGTCAACGAGATCGGCATCGATCCGGTGCGGCTGGTGCCGGTCAACCACTATGACGGCACGCCGATCACCGCCCGCTTCATCGCCAATGCGATCGGCAATCACCTCGAGGCACTGAAAGTCAAGCCGGCCAAGGTAACGTCATGACCTATCTCGCCAAGCCCAAGTTCCATCACCCGAACCTGCCGAAGAACGCGCTCGGCTACACGCACCGCGACTACGAGGGCACGGTGTCGACGCTGTGCGCCGGCTGCGGGCACGACTCGATCACCGCCTCGATCATCCAGGCCTGCTTCGAGCTCGCCATCGAGCCGCACCGCGTCGCCAAGATTTCCGGCATCGGCTGCTCGTCGAAGACGCCAACCTATTTCCTCGGCAATTCGCACGGCTTCAATTCGGTGCACGGGCGGATGCCGTCGGTGCTGACCGGCGCCAATCTCGCCAATCGCGACCTCATCTATCTCGGCGTCTCCGGCGACGGCGACTCGGCTTCGATCGGGCTCGGCCAGTTCGCGCATTGCCTGCGCCGCGGCGTCAACATGGTCTATATCGTGGAGAATAACGGTGTCTACGGCCTCACCAAGGGCCAGTTCTCCGCCACCGCCGACCGCGGCTCGAAGTCGAAGCGCGGCTTCATCAACACCGACAACTCGATCGATCTCGTCGCCACCGCCTTGCAGCTCGGCGCCTCGTTCGTCGCCCGCTCCTTCTCCGGCGACAAGCAGCAGCTGGTGCCGATCATCACCGCGGCGATCGCGCACAAGGGCGCGGCCTTCATCGACGTGATCAGCCCGTGCGTCGCCTTCAACAACCATGCCGGCTCGACCAAGAGCTTCGATTTCGTGCGCGAGCACAACGAGGCGGTGAACCGGCTCGACTTCATGTCGAGCCGCATGCCGATCGAGGTGAAATACCAGCCCGGCACCGTCGAGGTGGTGGAACAGCACGATGGCTCAAAGCTGACGCTGCGCAAGCTCGCCGCCGACTACGACGTGCACGACCGCACCGCGGCTTTGGGCTTCCTGCAGCAGCACGCCGCCAAGGGGCAGATCGTCACCGGTCTGCTCTATATGGACGAGGAGCCGGAGGACCTGCACGCGCATCTGCACACGGTCGCAACGCCGCTCAACGCGCTGGGCGAGGACGCGCTCTGCCCAGGCGAGGCGGCGCTCGAAGCGATCAACGCCAGCTTGCGGTAAGGCCTGCGCCCACCAACCGGTCATTGCCGGGCTTGACCCGGCAATCCATGATGCATCCAGCCATATTGGATTTTCATACGGATTGACCGGGTTGCCATTCCTCATGGATGCCTGGGTCAAGTTTACGACCGGACCGGCCGACGGCCGGATCCGGTTGCCCGGGCATGACACCCAATATTCGGCGCGACGGCAAAATTGCTAAGGACAATCATGGAACTCCGTCAACTCGGCCGCACCGGCATTCAAATCGCCCCGCTGATGCTGGGCACCAACGTCCTCGGCTGGAACGTGGACGAACCGACCTCCTTCCGGCTGCTCGACGCCTTTCTCGATGCCGGATTCAACGCCATCGACACCGCCGACAGCTATTCACGCTGGGTCACCGGCCACCAAGGCGGCGAGTCGGAGACGGTGATCGGCAACTGGCTCAAGCAGGGCGGCAAGCGCGACCGCGTCATCATCGCAACCAAGGTCGGTAGCGACATGGGCGAAGGCCGCAACGTCAGCAAGGCCTATGTGCTGCGCGCCGCCGAGGCCTGCCTGCGCCGCCTGCGGATCGATTGCATCGACCTCCTGCAAACGCATTTCGACAACGAGGCGACGCCGGTCGAGGAGGCGCTGGAAGCCTATGCCGAGCTCATCGCGCAAGGCAAAGTGCGCGCGATCGGCGCTTCCAATCTCACGCCGGCGCGGCTCACCGCCGCGCTCGAGGCGAGCCGGCGGCGCGGCCTGCCCCGCTACGAGTGCCTGCAGCCGCTCTATAATCTCTACGACCGCCAGAATTTCGAAAGCGATTACGCGCCGATCTGCGCGCGCGAGGGGATTGGCGTCATCACCTATTATTCGCTCGCCGCCGGCTTCCTCACCGGCAAATATCGGTCCGAGGCCGATACGGAGAAGAGCGCGGCGCGCGGCGGCCGCATGAAGCAGTACCTCAATGCGCGCGGTTTCAGCATTCTCGATGCGCTCGACGCCGTGTCGGCGCGCCGGGGGGCGACGCCGGCGCAAATCGCGCTCGCCTGGCTGATGGCGCGGCCGGGCGTCACCGCGCCGATCGCCAGCGCCACCAGCATGGCGCAGCTTGACGAACTGTTGAAAGTCCCGAGCCTCGTGCTCGCCGCCGAGGACATCGCCGCGCTGGATCAGGCGAGCGCGTGAGGGCGTAGGCATTCGCGTTTATCTTTAGGCGGCCACGACCCGTTCGTCCCCGCGCAAGCGGGGACCCAGGAGCAACGAGTGCTGGATACCCGCTGGGGGCTGCCCCCGCGCAGGCGGAAGCGGGAATGAACGGAGTTTGTGTCACGCGAACCGAATTTTCCAAGGCGCGCCTTCCTTAACTCGTCATGCGCGGGCAACCGGGTCCGGCCATGACGATGGAATGGTTCGGCGGGCTGCTTATGCCAAGACCAGGCGTGCAATCTAACCCTTGAGCCAGGGCTTCCCGACCAGCGCCTTTTGCACGGCCTCGATCATGCCCGGCGGCGGGCCTTGCATCTGCATGCGCACGGGCTTGCCGGTTTCCAACACGCTCTTGAGGCTCGAGAGGATCGCCGGCCATCCGCTGCGCCCGCCGCTGAGGATCGCCTCGGGAACCTCCCAGGAATGCGATTCCATCATGGTGAGTTTGACCGCCTCGCCCGACAGCTCGATGTCGTAGCTCACCAGGCATTCCGGCAATTCGCCGAAATCCTTCATGCCCTCGACGCGCCACGTCGACGCCAGGCGCCGCGGCGGATCCCAGTCGACCACCTCGCCGCGCACATGCACGCGCCCATCCGGCGTCAGCAGCCGGTAGGCGCCGCCGACCTTCGACTCGACATCGACGGCAAAGCCGAAAAAGTACTGCCGGGTGAAGGCCGGATCGGTCAGCGCCTGCCAGACTTTCTCTGACGTCGTGGCGATATAGGTGACGTAAACGGTCTTCGGCTTGAATTTCGCGGCGTCGATCATGCGCCCGTTTCCCCGGAGCGCTTGCGCTCCTCCTCGCCCCAGGACGGAGCGAGCCCCTGCCCCGTCTCCAGGTAGCTCTTGAGGCTCGACAGCACCGCCGGCCAGCCCTTGGAGATCATGCCGAAGATCTTGCTGCCCTCGTCGAACTCGTCGTGCGTGACGGTGAGCCGGGTCTGGTCCTTGAAGGGCGCGAGCTCGAAGGTGACGCGCGACGGTCTTTCGTCGGGCATGTCCTCGTAGAGCGGCTTCCAGCCGTAGACGAGCCGGCGCGGCGGATCGCTCTCCAGGATCGGATCGTCATGCGCGAGCTTGCCCTTCGGGTTGCGCGCCGTCATGCGCGCGCCCGGCTTGCCCGCGGCGTCGACGCGATAGCCGAACCAGTAGTGCGGCGTGATGGCGCCATCGGTGAGCGCCTGCCAGACCTTCTCCGGCGACGCGGCGATATAGATCACATAGACGAAGCTCGGCTTGCTCATCACTCGGCCGCCTCTTGCTTCTCGTACCACGGCGCGTGCAGCGGCGTCGTTCCAGTCTCGAGGAACGTCTTGAGGTTCGCCAGAATCTGCGGCCAGCCTTTGCTGATGCCCTCGATGGTCCTGCCGCCGGGCTCGAAGTCGTCATGCATGACGGTGAGCTTGACCTGATCCTTCTGCCGCTCGATCTCGATCACCACCCGCGACGGCTTCTCCTTGTCCAAATCGTCATGTTGCGGATGGAAGGTATAGGCCAGCCGGCGCGGCGGGTCGTTTTCGAGAATGGTGCATTTGACGACGGTCCGGCCCTCCCGGACCATCGTCATGGGGGAGCCGACTTTCCAATCGGAGACGAGCGCATTGCCGAACCAATATCGCTCGGTGGCTTTTTCGTCGGTCAGCGCGGCAAACACCTTTTCCGGCGTCGAAGCGATGTAAGTCACATAGACGAAATCTGGCTTACTCATGACTTGCTCCATTCCTCTTCCCGTTCGATTGCAAAGGTCGCGGGGAGCCGGCCATCAGGCCGCCTGGGCCAGCGCCGCAATCCGCTCCCAGGTCGTCGCCGCAAAGCTCGGCCGCGCGGTGACGCGGGCAAGCCAGGGATCGAGGTTCGCGGCCGTCACAGACAGCACGGCCCATTCCGGCGTGAGCGTGAGGAAATCGAGCTGCGGCGCGACCAGGATGTCGGCGAGGCTCAATTCCTCGCCGGCGAAATAGGATTGGCCGCCGAGCAGACGCGACAGCTCGTTGATGACGGCATGCGCCCGCGGCATCGCCTCGGCGATGACGGCTACGTCGGCGGGCTGACCCATGAGCCGCGGCTTGATGATGCGCTGGAAGCCGATGACGTTATTGACGCCCTGGAACAGGTACCAGTCGTTGATGTTCATCACCTGGTCCATGCGGCCGGCAAGGCGCGGATCGGCGGGCGTCAATGCCGGCGCGGGCAGCACGCGGTCGAGATAGCGCAGGATCGCCTGGGTCTCGTAGAGCCGGTAGCCGTCGTGATCGAGCACCGGCACGCGACCGAAGGGATGGCGCGAGATATGCGGCTCGCTCTTGTGCGTGCCCGGGGCGACCGGCGCCAGGCGGTAGCCGGCGCCCTTCTCTTCCAGCGTGGCGAAGACGGCGCGGCCGAACGGGCTGCCGGGAACGCTGTGAACGACAAACGCAGACATCGTGAACTCCCGTTACTCGTCGCGCCCCTCAAGGCCCTTCTTCAACTCGCTCAACGCCTGCAGGCGCTGGCGCTCGAATTTCCCGATCCAGCGCTCGGCGATCTCGTGGATCGGCACCGGATTGAGGTAGTGCAGCTTCTCGCGCCCGCGTTTGACGGTCGCGACCAGATTGGCCTCCTCCAGGATGGCCAAATGCTTGCTCACCGCCTGCCGCGTCATGCTGGCGCCGGACTGCGCCAGCCGCCCGCACAGCTCGTTCAGCGTCAGCCCATTGTCGGCACGCAGGCGGTCGAGCAGCTCCCGGCGGCTCGCATCGGCCAGTGCCTTGAACACCGCATCCATGAAAACAATATGCAACCTTTTGGTTGCCTGTCAAGCGGCAAGATTTGGCTGAGGACCAAGCGGTCCCCTTCTCGCTCGGGTTACTGATTGACGCAGGTGTTGATATAGGCGGCGCGGTCGCCGGCGGCGGCGCCGTACATGCCGGCCTGGTGGGCGCAGCGCGCGGCGCGCTCCCCGAAAGTCTCGGCGCCGTGCGGACCGGAGCCGCTCGCCGACGGCAGGTTGGGCAGCGTGCGGCCGGTCTGCGGCACATAGAGCTGCGACGGTACGGTGCTGCGGGGCTGCGGCACGACCGTGGAGGCGGGCGGCCGATAGTGCGTCGGCGGCGGCAAGGGCGTCGGCCTGACGATCACGGAAGAGCCGCGGCGGGTATCCTGCTTAGCGCCGAAGCCTTTAGGGTCTTTGGCCAGGCGGTGGCGGCGCGGCTTATGGGCCCGCGGCCTGTGCGCGGGCCGATGCGTCGCCACGCCCGGCTCCGGCGCCATGATGTTGATGGTTCCGTTGTCCTCGCGCCCGGCCGCAAGGGCCGGGGCGGCGCAGATCACGGTGAGCAGCAGAATAAAGACGGCGCGCATGAGCCAGAGATAGGCGCGCCGGCCCGCCGCCGCTACTCCTCCGGCGCTTCCTCGATCGGGTCGTAACGATCGGCGTCGAGGCCGAGCAGGTTCCAGGTCTGCTGCATGTGCGGCGGCAGCGGCGCCGACACGTCGATCACGCCGCCGCGCGGATGCGGAACCGCGATGCGCCGCGCCAGCAGATGCAGCTTGTTCTGGATGCCGCCGGGCAGCTCCCAGTTCTCGATGTTGAAGTATTTCGGATCCCCGAGGATGGGGTGGCCGATATGCGCCATATGCGCGCGCAGTTGATGGGTGCGGCCGGTGACCGGCTTGAGCGAGAGCCAGGCGAGCTTCTGCGCCGAGGTCTCCACCACCGCGTAATAGGTCACCGCATGCATGGCGTCCTTGTCGCCGTGCTTGACGATGCGCATATAGGAATCTTCCTCGACCTCCTGCTTGGCGAGATAGGTCGAAACGCGGCCCTGCTTCGGCTTCGGCACGCCAACCACCAGCGCCCAGTAAATCTTGCGCGCCGAGCGGGTGCGGAAGGTCTTGGCCAGCGCCGCCGCGGCAAAGCGCGTCTTGGCGACCAGCAGGCAGCCGGCGGTGTCCTTGTCGAGCCGGTGCACCAGGCGCGGGCGCTGCGCGTCGGCGCCTGGCCCGCGCAAGGCGCCGAGCATGCCGTCGATATGGCGCGTGGTGCCGGAACCGCCCTGCACGGCAAGGCCCATCGGCTTGTTGAGCACCATGACGTCGGCGTCTTCGTAGAGCGTGATCGATTGCAGGAATGCGCGGTCCTGCGCGACGCCGGGCGTATCGGCGCGCGGCGGCGGCGCCTCCAGCTTCAGCGGCGGAATACGCACCGCCTGGCCGGCGGCGAGCCGCGCCTTCGGCTCGGTGCGCTTGCCGTCGACGCGCACCTCGCCCTTGCGGATGATGCGCTGGATATGGCTGAACGACAGCCCCGGAAAGCGCGCCTCGAAGAAGCGGTCGACGCGCATCTTGTCTTCGTCCGGCGTGACGGTGACGGTCTGCACCGCGGCCGAAAATTGCTCCGCCCTGGCCTTGACCTCGGCCTCTGGCGGAGCCGGCGCCGGCTGGCGCTCGACAGAACCGCCGGCACGCCGTTTGGCCGCGGCCGGCCGGCCTTGCCCCGGGCGTATCGGAAGAAAGCGGGCGCGGGTGCCGTCGCCCTTCGGCGCGCGCGGCCCCTGCCCGCGCGCCTCCCCGGACACGACGCCCTTGGATCGTCCCGCGGCAGGCCGCGACGGCTTGCGCCCCTCTGTGCGATCGCGTTGGCGATCCGCGTGGCGCGGGCCCGGGCGCTGCTTGCCGCCGCCGGGCTGGCGTGGACCGTTACGACCGCGACTCATTCCCCGCCCCGCTCCTTGCGTAGTTTCGCCCAGTACTCCAGCCGCTTGCGGATCTCGCGCTCGAAGCCGCGCTCGGGTGGGTTATAGAACTGCTGACGCGGCAGCGCGTCGGGAAAGTAGTTCTGGCCGGAGAAGCCCTCCTCCGCGTCGTGGTCGTAAGCATAGCCGCGGCCGTAGCCTTCCTCCGCCATCAGCTTGGTCGGCGCGTTGAGGATGTGCTTGGGCGGCAGAAGCGAGCCCGCCTGCTTGGCGGTGCGCATGGCGGCGCCGTAGGCCCTGTAGCCGGCGTTCGATTTCGGCGCGGTGGCCATGTAGAGCACCGCCTGGGCGATCGCCAGTTCGCCTTCCGGGCTGCCAAGGAAGTCGTAGGCCTCCTTCGCCGCATTGGCGACGATGAGCGCCTGCGGATCGGCGAGCCCGATATCCTCCACCGCCATGCGCACCACACGGCGCGCGATATAGAGCGGCGGCTCCCCGGCATCGAGCATGCGGCAGAGATAATAGAGCGCCGCGTCGGGATCGGAGCCGCGCACTGATTTATGCAAAGCGGAGATGAGATTGTAGTGGCCGTCCTGCGCCTTATCGTAGATCGGCGCACGACGTTGCACGATGTCCTGCAGTTGCGCGGCGTCGAACACCTCGTCCTTGCGCGCGGCGCGCCAGATTTCCTCGGCGAGCGTCAAGGAGGCGCGGCCGTCGCCGTCGGCCATGCCAATCAGGGCCTCGCGCGCCTGTGCATTGAGCGGCAGCGTCTTGCCTTCAATGGTCTCCGCGCGCGCCAGCAGCTTCTCGATCGCCGCCGCATCGAGCGGCTTGAACACCAGCACGCGGGCGCGCGAGAGCAGCGGCGCATTGAGCTCGAAGGACGGGTTTTCTGTGGTGGCGCCGACCAGGATGATGGTGCCATCCTCCATCACCGGCAGGAAACTGTCCTGCTGGGCGCGGTTGAAGCGATGGATCTCGTCGACGAAGAGCAGCGTGCCCTGCCCCAGTTCGCGGCGGCGGCGCGCCTCGTCGAACGCCTTCTTCAGGTCGGCAACGCCGGTGAAGATCGCCGAAATTTGTTCGAAATGCAGGTCGGTCGCCTGCGCCAAGAGCCGCGCCACCGTGGTCTTGCCGGTGCCGGGCGGGCCCCAGAAGACGAGCGAGCCGAGCGAGCGCGTCGCCAGCATGCGCGTCAGCGCGCCGTCGGGCCCAAGCAGATGGTCCTGCCCCACCACCTCGTCGAGCCGGGTCGGACGCAGCCGATCGGCGAGCGGGCGCGGCGCGTCCTGGTCGAGGCCGGCGGCGGCGAACAGGTTCGGGCCGCTGGCTTTGGCGCGCGGGGTCATGGTTCTCTCTTTTCCCTCTCCCCGCCTGCGGGGAGAGGGTGGCGAGCGAGCGCCAGCGAGCGAGGCAGGTGAGGGGCCGCTTCGTTGTGCATAGAATTAGCGAAAAGCCCCCTCACCCGGCTTCCGCGCTTCGCGCGAAAGCCGACCTCTCCTCGCGCGCGGGGAGAGGTGAAGACCGGGGCATGCGCCATCATCTCATCCTCACCCGCCGAACACCGCGGTGATGCGTTGACCGCCGCGGTTGATCACGATGCGCCAGCTTCGGTTCGGCGAGCTGGCGATGCGGTCGAGCTCGTGCGTCGAGTCGATGGGACGATTATTGACCGAGACGATGATGTCGCCGCGCTTGAAGCCGAGATTGCTGGCGTAGGATCCGTCGGCGACGTCGAGAACGACGACGCCGCGATCGACATTGTTGAGCTGCAGCTCGTCGGCCAGCCCCGGCGACAGGTTGGCGACGGTCACGCCGGAAAACGGCGAGCGCGCGCGGATGGTGACCTCTTCGCGCGGCGTCTCCGGCGCGGTGCGCAACGCCACCTTGACCTTCTCGGGGCGTCGGTCGCGCAGGATGCCGAGCTCGGCCGAGCCGCCGAGCGGCTGGGTGGCGAAGCGGTAGCTGAAGGCATTGGGGTCGTCGACCTCCTGCCCGTCGACCGAGACGATGACATCGCCCGGCTTCAAACCCGCCTGCGCCGCCGGCCCGTTGCGATAGACGCTCGCCACCAGCGCGCCGACCGGGCGCTTGAGCCCGAGGCTGTCGGCGAGATCGTTGGTGACCGCCTGCAGCTTGGCGCCGAGCCAGGGCCGCTTCACCGCGTGGCCGCCGGCGCGGGCCGAGGCGACCACCACCCGCACCATGTTGGCGGGAATGGCGAAGCCGATGCCCTGCGAGCCGCCCGAGCGCGACAGGATCATGTTGTTGATGCCGACCAGCTTGCCGGAAAGATCGACCAGCGCGCCGCCCGAATTGCCGGGATTGATGGCGGCGTCGGTCTGGATGAAGAACTGATAATTGCTGGAGCCGACATCGGTGCGCGCCACCGCCGAAACGATGCCGTGCGTCACCGTCTGCCCGACGCCGAAGGGATTGCCGATGGCGAGCACCACGTCACCGACCTGCAGGGCGTCGGAATCGGCGAAACGCAGATAGGGTAGCGCCTTGCCGCCATCCTTGATGCGCAGCACGGCGAGATCGCTGCGCTTGTCCTTGAGCACGACCTGTGCCTCGAACTCGCGCTTGTCGGAGAGCGCCACCTTGACCTCGTCGGCGCCCTCGATGACGTGCACATTGGTCACGATGAGGCCGGACGGATCGACGATGACGCCGGAGCCGAGCGAGCGCTGCACCTGACGTCCCATGTCGCCGGGCACGCCGAAGAAATGGCGGAAGATGGGATCATCGAAAAACGGGTTGCGCGTGCGCACCACCTTGGCGGCATAGACATTGACCACCGCGGGCGCCACCTCCTTGACCACCGGCGCATAGGAGAGCCGCAACTGCGCTTGCGTCGGCACCTGCCGCTGCAACGGGAGCGGCTGGGCGGCGGCCGGCGCGGCGGCAAGGCCGCTCAGGGCAAGGACGGTGCAGACGGCGGTGAGGCGAGGCAGCAGGCGCATGATTCGGGATCCCGGGAGGTTTGCCGAGATATAGGCCGCCTGCGGGGCCAAATGAAGGCCGCGCCCTTCACCCTCCCCTGGAAGGGAGGGTCGCGCGCCTTCAGGCGCGCGGGGTGGGGTGAACTCGCTCGCTTCGCGATTCACCCCCTTTCCCGCCAGCCTTCGCTTCGCTTCAGCCGGCGACCTCCCCCCTCCAGGGGGAGGTCAAGAGCGGTCGCGGCGTCTCAGTGCAAACCGACCAGCATGTCAGCCGGCCCGATGACCGGTAATCACTCCTTTGCCGGCACCGTGCGCAGATAGGCGATGATGTCGGCGACGTCGCCGTCGGTCAGGTGCGAATAGTAGGAGAAGCCCATCGGTGGCTTGAGGTGGTTACCGTCCTTGTCGACACCGGTGGTGATGACGCGCTTGATCTGGGCGTCGGTCCAGGCGCCGATGCCCTTATCCTTGCTCGAGGTGATGTTGCGCGACACCGAGACGCCCCACGGCCCGGGGAATTCGAAGCCACCGCGACCGAGGTCCTTGGCCCAGTCGTGCTGCCCGCGCACCATCGGCGTGTGGCATTCCATGCAGTGGCCGATGGTGGCGAGATAGAAGCCGTGCTTTAGGTGGTCCTTGAACATAGCCTCGGTGTAGGGCTTCTCGGCGCCGGGGAAGATCTGGCGCACCTGCTTCATCTTGTAGATCGGGTCCGGCACCTTGTTCTTGATCGGCTTCAGCGTGCGCAGATAGGCGACGATGGCGTTCATGTCGCGATCGGTGATGATGCCGTAGAAGCCGGTCGGCATCACCGTGGCGATCGGCGTGCCGTCGGGCTTCACGCCCTCACGCAGCAGCTTCTTGATATCGGCGTCGCTCCATTTGCCGATGCCGGTGTCCTTGTCCTGGGTGATGTTGGGCGCCGTTACCTTGAATGGCGGCTCATCCCAGGAGAGCCCGCCGGAGAAATGCTTGCCCGGAATGTCGCCTGTCGGCCCCTTCGGCGAGTGGCAGTTGCCGCAGGTCATAATGGTATTGACCAGATAGTCGCCACGCTTGACCAGGTCGGACTGCGCCTGCGCGCTGCCGATCAGCGCCGCGCCAAACGCGAGCGCCACTAAACCCTTACGGATCATGATTTTCTCCCTTACCTGCCTTTGACTGTTTTGTGCAGGCACGGGAGAATATTACCGCGACAACGTGACAGCGGCCATGACTTTGCGGACGGTGGCGATCGGAATAAACGAAAAAGGCGGCGCCGCGCGCCGCCTTTTGCAACGACTGTCGTTTACCTGCAGGATTTAGGCCGGAACGCTCTCTTCCACGGTCTTCTTTTCCTGCACCGGCCCTGAATCCTTGCCCTTGGCCTCGACGTCGCGGTCAACGAACTCGATCACCGCCCGCGGAGCGTTGTCGCCGTAGCGGAAGCCGGCCTTCATGATGCGGGTATAGCCGCCGTGGCGGTCCTTGTAGCGCGGCGCGATCACGTCGAACAATTTCTTGACCATGTCGACGTCGCGCATCTCGGCGATGGCCTGGCGGCGGGCGGCGAGATCACCCTTCTTGCCGATGGTCACCAGCTTCTCGACCACCGGACGCAGCTCCTTGGCCTTGGGCAGCGTGGTGACGATCTGCTCGTGCTTGATCAGCGCGGCGCACATGTTGGCGAACATCGCGCGTCGATGCGACGGCTTCTTGCCAAGCTTGCGATGAACCTTTCCGTGACGCATCGAATTGTTCCTTTTTTCTCTATGTCACGACAATTCGTCGGACGCTGTGCTCAGGTGGGCTTCCTGCGTTCGCCCAGTCAGTCGCGGCCGATGATGCTGGCCGCGACCGGAATTCGCGCTCAGTAGTGGTCTTCGAAGCGCTTGGCCAGCTCTTCGATATTCTCCGGCGGCCAGCCCGGCACTTCCATGCCGAGATGCAGGCCCATCTGCGCCAGCACTTCCTTGATCTCGTTGAGCGACTTGCGGCCGAAGTTCGGCGTGCGCAGCATCTCGGCTTCCGTCTTCTGCACCAGATCGCCGATATAGACGATGTTGTCGTTCTTCAGGCAGTTGGCCGAACGCACGCTGAGCTCGAGCTCGTCGACCTTCTTGAGGAAGGCCGGGTTGAAGGCGAGATCGGGGATCGTCTCGGCGGCCTGCTCCTTGCGCGGCTCCTCGAAATTGACGAAGACGTTGAGCTGGTCCTGCAGGATGCGCGCGGCATAGGCGAGCGCGTCATCCGGCGACACCGCGCCGTTGGTCTCGATGGTCATGGTGAGCTTGTCGAAGTCGAGGATTTGGCCCTCGCGGGTGTTCTCGACCTTGTAGGAGACCTTGCGCACCGGCGAATAGAGGCTGTCGACCGGGATCAGGCCGATCGGCGCGTCCTCCGGACGGTTGCGCTCGGCCGGCACATAACCCTTGCCGGTGTTGACGGTGAATTCCATGCGGATCTCGGCGCCCTCGTCGAGGGTGCACAGCACCAGATCCGGATTGAGCACCACCACGTCGCCGACCGTCTGGATGTCGCCGGCGGTGACGGTGCCGGGTCCCTGCTTCTTCACCACCATGCGCTTGGGACCTTCGCCCTGCATCTTGATGGCGATGTCCTTGATGTTGAGCACGATGTCGGTGACGTCCTCGCGCACGCCGGCGATCGAGGAGAATTCGTGCAGCACGCCGTCGATGTGCACGGACTGCACGGCGGCGCCCTGCAGCGAGGAGAGCAGAATGCGGCGCAGCGCATTGCCCAGCGTCAGCCCGAAGCCGCGTTCGAGCGGCTCGGCGATGACGGTCGCGAAGCGCGCGACGTCATTGCCGGGGGTGACCTGAAGCTTGTTCGGCCTGATCAATTCCTGCCAATTCTTTTGGATCACGTCTTCACCTTTCAGCGGCGCGGGCTTAATGCACGCGCGGACCCCACCCGCCTCGTGGGGGAAAGTCGGCGGCAGCGGACACGGAGCCGGCGCGTCCGCCTCACGGAAAATCACACGCGACGACGCTTACGCGGACGGCAGCCGTTGTGCGGGATCGACGTCACGTCGCGGATCGAGGTAATGGTGAAGCCGGCGGCCTGCAGCGAGCGCAGCGCCAACTCGCGTCCAGAACCCGGTCCCGAGACTTCCACCTCCAAGGTGCGCATGCCGTGCTCCTGCGCCTTCTTGGCGGCATCTTCGGCGGCAACCTGCGCGGCATAGGGCGTCGACTTGCGCGAGCCCTTGAAGCCCATGGTCCCCGCCGATGACCAGGCAATCGCGTTGCCCTGCGCGTCGGTGATGGTGATCATGGTATTGTTGAACGATGCCGCGACATGCGCCACGCCGGAGGCGATGTTCTTACGTTCGCGCCGACGGACGCGGGTGGCTTCCTTACCCATTCCTCAATGTCCTTTCGCGGGCCGCGCGCGCCCTTGCTGCGCGCAAGCCCAATTGCCTCGCTATCAGGTCGCTTTCTTCTTGCCGGCAATGGCCTTGGCCGGGCCTTTCCGGGTGCGCGCATTGGTATGCGTGCGCTGGCCGCGCACCGGCAGGCCCTTGCGGTGGCGCAAGCCGCGGTAGCAGCCCAGATCCATCAGCCGCTTGATGTTCATCGAGACTTCGCGGCGCAGGTCGCCCTCCACCATATAGTCGCGGTCGATAATTTCGCGAATCTGCAGCACCTCGGCGTCGGTGAGCTGAGACACCCGCCGCTCCGCCGGCAAACTCACCTTTTCCACAATGTCCTTGGCGATCTTGGGCCCGACGCCATGGATATACTGCAGCGCAATCTCGACGCGCTTGTTGGTGGGAAGGTTGACCCCCGCGATACGAGCCACGGATGCACTCTCCTGTCATGCTTACGGCCGCGCGGCGCGCGCCGTTTTTTTCAGTTCCCGCAAGGGGTTAACGCAACGCGTAACACGACACCCGTCCCCGCCTCGCTGGGGGCCGGCATCGCGTCAAGCTTCGGAATGCGTGAGCTTATTAAGGGATTCATCGCGTCTTCGTCAACCTCCGCGATGCCGAAGAGTTGCGCCGCCCCCGGCTGCGCTGGCTGCCGCCGTGCGCCGCCGATTTTTTAGCGGATTTGCGGGTTTTCGCCGCCTTCCGCCGCGCGACCGGCTTGGCGGCGGCCCGTTTGGCCGATTTTTTCGCCTTTTTGGCGGTTTTTCCGGCCTTGGCGGGGGTTTTCTTGGCCGTTTTGGCTTTGCCGGCCGACTTTTTCCCCGCCTTGACCGTCTTGGCCGCCGGCGACGGCTTGGTTTCCTTGGCCGGCTTGGCCGCCTTCGCCGGTTTGGCCGGCTTAGCCGCCTTCTTCGGCTCCTCCGCCGCCTCCAGCAACTTGTCGATCGCCTCGGTCACCGCGTCGATCTCGGCCATCCCGTCCACGCTCTTGAGCTGCCCCTTGAGCGCGTAATAGCCGGTAAGCGGCGCGGTCTGCTCGCGGTAGGCGGCGAGCCTTCCCTTGAGCACATCCGGGTTATCGTCCGATCGCACCTTCTCGCCGCGCGCGGTCATTTCAGCGACGCGCTTCTCGATGCGTTTGAGCAGGATGCCTTCGTCGACCTTGAGCTCGATCACCGCGTCGAGCTTGAGCCCCCGCTCCGCCAACAGCCGGTCGAGCGCATGCGCCTGGGCCACCGTGCGCGGGAAGCCGTCGAGCACGAAGCCGCGCTTGCAGTCGTCCTGGCCGATGCGGTCGGCGATGATCGCCACCACCACCTCATCGGGAACCAGCTCGCCGCGCTCCATGATCGCCTTGGCGCGCATGCCGATTGGGGTTTCGGCGGCAACGGCGGCACGCAACATGTCGCCGGTGGAGAGTTGGACAATGCCGTGTTTCGAAATCAGGCGTAGCGCTTGTGTGCCCTTCCCCGCCCCCGGCGGGCCGAGCAGGATCAGTCTCATCGCCGCGAACCTCGCAGTTTCGAGCGTTTGATCAGGCCTTCATACTGGTGCGCCAGCAGATAACCCTGAATCTGCGCCACGGTATCCATGGTGACGCTGACCACGATCAGCAACGACGTGCCGCCGAAATAGAACGGCACCGCCGCATAGGAAATCAGCATTTCCGGAATGAGGCAGACAATGGCGAGATAGAGCGCGCCCACCACGGTGATGCGCGAGAGCACATAGTCGATGTACTCGGCGGTGCGCTCGCCCGGTCTTATGCCCGGGATAAAGCCGCCATGTTTCTTCAGGTTGTCGGCGGTCTCGGTAGGGTTGAAGACGATGGCCGTGTAGAAGAACGCGAAGAACACGATGAGGCCGATGTAGAAGATGAGGAACAGCGGCCGCCCGTGCCCGAGCAGCGTGGTCACGGTCGTCAGCCACCCCGGGCCCGAGCCGGCATTGAAGTTGGCGACGGTGGTTGGCAACAACAACAACGAGGAGGCGAAGATCGGCGGGATGACGCCGGAGGTGTTGAGCTTGAGCGGCAGATGCGAGGACTGGCCCTCGAACATGCGGTTGCCAACCTGACGCTTGGGATACTGGATCAGCAGCCGACGCTGGGCGCGCTCCATGAACACGATGAAGGTGATGACGGCGACCGCCATGACCAGGACGGCGAGGATGAGGCCGGTGGACAGCGCGCCCTGGCGGCCGAGTTCGAGGGTGCCGGCGATGGCTTCGGGCAGGCGGGCGACGATGCCGGCGAGGATGATGAGGGAGATGCCGTTGCCGATGCCGCGCGAGGTGATCTGCTCGCCCAGCCACATCAGGAAGATGGTGCCGCCGGTCAGGGTGATGGTGGTGGAGATCAGGAAGAAGTAGCCCGGATTGCTGACCACATTGGTCGAGCCCTCCAGGCCGATGGCGATGCCATAGGCCTGCACCGCCGCCAGCCCCACCGTGAGGTAGCGGGTGTACTGGTTCATGATCTTGCGGCCCGCCTCGCCCTCCTTCTTGAGGGCCTCCAGCGTGGGCGAGACCGTGGTCATCAACTGGATGATGATCGAGGCCGAGATGTACGGCATGATGTTCAGCGCGAAGATCGCCATGCGCTGAATGCCGCCCCCGGAGAACATGTTGAACATGCCGAGGATGCCGCCGGACTGGGTCTTGAAGATCTGGTCCCAGGCGGCCGGATCGATGCCGGGCAGCGGGATATAGGTGCCGAGGCGATAGACCATCAGCGCGCCCAGGGTGAACCAGATGCGCTTCTTCAGCTCTTCGGCTTTGGCAAGGGCCCCGAAGTTGAGATTGGCTGCCAGTTGTTCCGCTGCCGAAACCATCGCTTGCTCCTGCCCGCCCCGGCCCTCGTGCCCTTATCGCCCCGCCCGTAGATAGGGCCTTGCCGTCGAGTCTGGAAGCCGGGGCCCGGTCACGCGCACGTCACAGGGCGTTGACACCGGCTCACTCGGCTGGCGCCTTACCTTTTGCCTTCTTGCCGCCAGACTTCTCGCCGGCCTTGGCGGCTTCCAGCGCCATGCGCTTGTTCTTGCCCCTGGGCTCGTCGTCGACTTCCTTGGCCTTGGCGAGGATTTTCACCGAGCCGCCCGCCTTCTCGACCGCTTCCACCGCCGATTTGGAGGCGCGGTAGACCGAGAATTCGACCTTGCTCTTGAACTCCCCCGAGCCCAGCAGCTTGACGCCGCCCTTGGCCCGGCGCATCAGCCCCGCCTTGACCATGGCCGCGATGTCGACCGGCGCGCCGGCGTCGATCTTGCCGGCGTCGATCGCCGCCTGGACCTTGCCCAGATTGACCTCGTTGAGCTTGATGGCGAACGGGGTGTTGCGGAAACCGCGCTTGGGCAGACGCCGATGCAGCGGCATCTGGCCGCCCTCGAAGCCCTTGATGGCGACGCCCGAGCGCGCGGTCTGGCCCTTGCCGCCGCGACCGCCGGTCTTGCCCATGCCGGAGCCGATGCCGCGCCCGATACGCATGCGCTTCTTGCGCGCGCCCGTATTGTCGGCGATCTGGTTGAGTTTCATTGTCTTCGTCCTTCGCCTTCTCTTCGGTCATGCCCGGGCTTGACCAGGGCATCCATCTTCTTGCGAAGAGGATGGATCGCCGGGGCCGGCCCGACGATGACGTCGTTATTTCTCGCCGACGACCCGCACCAGGTGCTGCACCTTGCGGATCATGCCGCGCGTGGCCGGCGTGTCCGGCAGATCGCGCACGCGCCCGATCTTGTTGAGGCCGAGCCCGATCAGCGTCGCGCGCTGATCGAAGTGGCGCCGCATCGGGCTGCCCACCTGCTCGACCTTGATGGTCTTTGCCGCTTCCGCCATCGTTCAGTTCCTATTCGTTGCGCGAGATCTTGTCCGAAAACCGGAATTAGCTGTTCGGGATCGTGCGCTAGTCAGCCGACGCCTCGGCCTCGCCGCCCTCGCGGCGGCGCGCCTGCAGCGTGGACACCTTGATGTTGCGGCGCGCGGCGACCGAGCGCGGCGAGTCCTGCGACTTCAACGCGTCGAACGTGGCGCGCACCACGTTGTAGGGATTGGAGGAGCCGAGCGACTTCGCCACCACGTCCTGCATGCCGAGCGTCTCGAACACCGCGCGCATCGGGCCGCCGGCGATGATGCCGGTGCCGGCCGGGGCCGCGCGCAGAAAAACCTTGCCGGCGCCGTGACGGCCGGCGACGTCGTGATGCAGCGTGCGCCCCTCGCGCAGCGGCACCCGGGTCAGCCCGCGCTTGGCGGCGTCGGTCGCCTTGCGGATCGCCTCCGGCACCTCGCGCGCCTTGCCGTGGCCGAAGCCGACGCGGCCCTTCTGGTCGCCCACAACCACCAGCGCGGCGAAGCCGAAGCGACGCCCGCCCTTGACCACCTTGGCCACGCGGTTGATGTGCACCAGCTTGTCAACGAACTCGCTGTCGCGCTCTTCGCGGCCACCGCCGCGTTCACGGTCGCGGCGCGGCTCTCGTCGAGGTTCATGTGCCATATCTGTGATCCGTTAGACTTCGATCTGTTTCATTTTTCGCGTCGCGCATCATCCTGTCCGAAAACCGGCTTCCACTTTTCGGGTTGATGCGCGTCAGAAGTTAAGCCCGCCCTCGCGGGCGGCATCGGCCAGCGCCTTGACGCGGCCGTGATAGAGATAACCGCCGCGGTCGAACACCACGTCCTTGATGCCCTTTTCCACGGCGCGCTCCGCGAGCAGCTTGCCGACGCTCTTGGCGGCATCGATATTGGTGCCCTTGACCCCGCCCTCGCGCATCGCCTTCTCCAGCGACGACGCCGCGGCGAGCGTGGCGCCCTTGGTGTCGTCGACGAGCTGGGCATAGATGTGCTTGGACGAGCGGAACACGGTCAGCCGCGCGCGGCCAACCGCCGCCAGCTTCACCTTGCGTCGCACCGCGGCGCGGCGCCGCGCAGTCCGATCACTCAGTTTCGACATGGCGCATCCTCACTTCTTCTTGCCTTCCTTGCGGAAGATGTACTCGCCGGCGTACCTGACGCCCTTGCCCTTGTAGGGCTCGGGCCGGCGGTAGCCGCGGATTTCGGCGGCGACCTGGCCGACCTGTTGCTTGTCGATGCCGGTCACCACGATCTCGGTCGGCTTCGGCGTCGCGATGCTGATGCCCTGCGGGATCGGATAGTTGACGTCGTGCGAGAAGCCGAGCTGCAGGTTGAGCTGCTTGCCCTGCACGGCAGCGCGGAAGCCGACGCCGGTGATCTCCAGCTTCTCCTCGAAGCCCTTGGTCACGCCGGCCACCAGATTGGCGACCTGGGTGCGCGAGGTGCCCCACAACGAGCGCGCGCGCTTGGTCTCGAAGCGCGGCTCGACCTTGATGGCGTTCTTGTCCATGGCGACCGTGACGTCGTCATGCAGCACCGCCTGCAAGGCGCCCTTGGGGCCCTTCACCTTGACGGTCTGGCCTTCCACATTGGCGGTGACGCCGGAGGGAACGGGGACTGCTCGTTTTCCAATACGGGACATCAGAACACCGTGCAGAGGATTTCGCCGCCGACATTGGCGTCGCGGGCGGCATGGTCGGCCATCACGCCCTTGGGCGTGGAGACGATGGCGACGCCGAGCCCGTTGTTGATGCGCGGCAAGGCCTTGACCGAGGCGTAGACGCGCCGGCCGGGCTTGGACACGCGGGCGATCTCGCGGATCACCGGCTCGCCGTCGAAATATTTCAGCTCGATCTCCAGCTCGCTGCGGCCCGAGGCATGCGCCACGCTGGCATAGCCGCGGATGAAGCCCTCGGTCTTCAGCACTTCGAGCACGCGCTCGCGCTGCTTGGAGCCGGGCATGGAGACCTTGGACTTGCTGCGCATCTGCGCGTTGCGGATGCGGGCAATCATGTCGCCGATCGGATCGTTCACTGCCATCGCGATCTCCTTACCAGCTCGACTTGACCAGGCCCGGGATGAGGCCCTTGGAGCCGAGCTCGCGCAGCGCGATACGGCTGAGACGATGCTTGCGGTAATAGGCGCGCGGACGCCCGGTCATCTCGCAGCGGTTGCGGATGCGGGTGGCCGAGGAATTGCGCGGCAGCTCGGCGAGCTTGAGGGTGGCGGCAAAGCGCTCCTCCACCGGCAGGTTCTTGTCCTGCACGATCGCCTTGAGCTTGCCGCGCCGGCTGGCGAATTTCTTCACCATTTTGCGCCGCCGCTTGTTCTTCTCGATCGAACTCGTCTTAGCCATTCTGTTCGCTCCTTACGGTTCCGCGTATGAGACAGCCTGTTTGCGTCTCACTGCCGGAACGGAAAGTTAAAGGCGGCGAGCAAGGCGCGCGCTTCGTCGTCGTTGCGCGCGCTCGTGCAGACCGTGATGTCGAGGCCCCAGACGTCGGTGGCCTTGTCGAAGTCGATTTCCGGGAACACGATGTGCTCGCGGATGCCGAGGCTGTAGTTGCCGCGGCCGTCGAAGCTCTTCGGATTGAGCCCGCGGAAGTCGCGGATGCGCGGCAGCGCGATGTTCACCAGCCGATCGATGAAGTCGTACATGCGCGCCTTGCGCAGCGTGACCATGCAGCCGATCGGCTGACCGTCGCGCAGCTTGTAGGTGGCGATCGACTTGCGCGACTTGGTGATGACCGCCTTCTGCCCGGCGATCAGCGACAGGTCGGCGGCCGCGTTCTCCACCTTCTTGCGGTCGGCTACGCCCTCGCCGATGCCCATGTTCAGCACCACCTTGGTGATGCCGGGCACCTCCATCGGGTTGGAATAGCTGAACTGCTTGGTGAGCGCGCCGCGGATCACCTCGTCGTATTGCGTCTTCAGCCGCGCCTTGTAATCGGAGGGCGTGCGCGGCGTCTTCGCCTTCGCCTCAGTCGGCGCGGCTTCTTTGCCGGCGGGCTTGCCGCCATCCTTGGGCGTGCCTTTCGGCGCCTTCGGCTTCTTGGCTTCGGTCTGCGTCTCAGCCATCGATCTCAACTCCGGAACGCTTGGCGATGCGCACCTTCTTGCGCGCGTTGCCATCGCCGACGAATTTGAAGCCGACCCGGGTCGGCTTGCCGTCCTTGGGATCGGCCAGCGCCAGGTTCGACAGGTGGATTGCGCCTTCCTTGGAAATGATGCCGCCCTCCTGCTGGGCGGTCTGGCGCTGGTGGCGCTTGACCATGTTGACGCCGCGCACCAGGGCGCGCGCTTCGGCCGGGCGCACCTCGAGCACCTCGCCGCTGCGGCCCTTGTCGCGGCCCGCGAGCACGACGACCTTGTCGCCCTTCTTGATCTTCGCGGCCATTACAGAACCTCCGGCGCGAGCGAGATGATCTTCATGTGGTTCTTGGCGCGCAGCTCGCGCGGCACCGGCCCGAAGATGCGGGTGCCGATCGGCTCCATCTGCGGGTTGATCAGCACCGCGGCGTTGCGGTCGAAGCGGATGACCGAGCCGTCCGCGCGCTTGATGTCCTTGGCGAGCCGCACCACCACGGCCTTCATCACGTCGCCCTTCTTGACGCGGCCGCGCGGGATCGCCTCCTTCACCGACACGACGATGACGTCGCCGATGGTGGCGTATTTGCGCTTCGAACCGCCCAGCACTTTGATGCACATGACGCGGCGCGCGCCGGAATTGTCCGCCACGTCGAGGTTGGTTTGCATCTGAATCATGATGCGGCTCTTTTCTTATCTGCGCGCCCGGCCCCTGCCCGGCGCTTATTGCACTTGCTGTCGCTTCTCGCCCCGCACCACTTCCCAGCATTTGAGCTTGGACAGCGGCCGGCGCTCCTCGATCCACACCGTGTCGCCGACGGCGTAGGTATTGGCCTCGTCATGCGCGTGGTACTTCTTCGAGCGGCGCACGGTCTTGCGCAGGGTCGGATGGGTGAAGCGCCGGTCGACGCGTACGATCACCGTCTTGTCCTGTTTGTCGCTGACCACGACGCCTTGCAGCATACGCTTCGGCATTGCTCTTATTCCTTCGTTCCAGCGCGCTTCTGGGCGGCGATGGTCTTGAGCCGCGCGATGTCGCGGCGAATGACGCGCACGCGCGAGGTGTTCTCGAGCTGGCCGGTGGCCCGCTGGAAGCGCAGGTTGAACTGCTCCTTCTTGAGCTTGAGCACTTCGTCGTCGATCTGGTCGATCGTCATGGAGCGGGCGTCTGCGGATTTCATGGGCCTTACTCGGCGATACGTTCGATGAAACGGGTCTTGACCGGCAGCTTGGCGCCGGCGAGCGTCAACGCCTCACGCGCAATGCCGGCCGGGATGCCGTCCACCTCGAACAGAATGCGGCCGGGCTTGACGCGGCACACCCAGATTTCCGGCGTGCCCTTGCCCTTGCCCATGCGCACCTCGATCGGCTTCTTCGACACCGGCACGTCGGGGAAGACGCGGATCCAGACGCGGCCGGAGCGCTTCATGAAGCGGGTGAGCGCGCGGCGCGCCGCCTCGATCTGGCGCGCGGTGACGCGCTCGGGCTCCAGCGCCTTGAGGCCGTATTGGCCGAAGGCGAGCGTGGTGCCGCTGGTGGCGACGCCGTGGATGCGGCCTTTGTGCGCCTTGCGGAACTTTGTACGAGTCGGTTGCAGCATGACTTCAAACTCTTCCTACGCTCAGGCCGCGGTTTCGCGGCGCGGACGGCCTTGATCGCCTTCCGCCATCTTCTTGTCCTGCGCCATCGGATCGTGCTCGAGGATCTCGCCCTTGAAGATCCAGACCTTGACGCCGCAGGTGCCGTAAGTGGTGAACGCGGTGGCCACACCGTAGTCGACGTCGGCGCGCAGCGTATGCAGCGGCACGCGGCCCTCGCGGTACCATTCCATGCGGGCGATTTCGGCGCCGCCCAGGCGGCCCGAACAGTTGATGCGGATGCCCTCGGCGCCGAGGCGCATGGCCGACTGCACCGCGCGCTTCATGGCGCGGCGGAAAGCGACGCGGCGCTCGAGCTGCTGGGCGATCAATTCGGCGACGAGCTGGGCGTCGAGCTCCGGCTTGCGGATTTCGACGATGTTGATGACCACGTCCGAGTCGGTGATCCTGGCGACCGAGCGGCGCAGCTTCTCGATGTCGGCGCCCTTCTTGCCGATCACCACGCCCGGCCGGGCCGAATGGATGGTGACGCGGCACTTCTTGTGCGGGCGCTCGATCACGATATGGGAGACCGCCGCCTGCTTGAGCTGCTTCATCAATTCCTCGCGGATCTTGATGTCCTCGTGCAGCAGCGTGCCGTATTCCGCCTTGCCGGCGTACCAGCGAGAATCCCAGGTGCGGTTGATGCCAAGCCGCAGCCCGATTGGATTGACCTTTTGACCCATCCGTTAGCTCCTCAGGCCTTGGCCTGCGCCTGTTCCTCCGCCTGACGCACCACGATGGTCAGGTGGGAGAACGGTTTGAAGATGCGGCCGACGCGGCCGCGGCCGCGTGGGGTGAAACGCTTGATCACGATCGACTTGCCGACATGCGCCTCGGCGACCACGAGATCGTCGACGTCGAGGTCGTGATTGTTCTCGGCATTGGCGATCGCCAATTCCAGGCACTTGCGCACGTCCTTGGCGATGCGCTTGCGCGAAAACTGCAGGTCGGCGAGCGCGCTCGCGACCTTCTTGCCGCGGATCAGCTGCGCGACGAGATTGAGCTTCTGCGGCGACACCCGCAGCATCCGGCTCACCGCCTTGGCCTCGTTGTCGGCGAGGTCCCGCCCGCGTGCGCTCTTGCCCATGACGCTTCTCTCTTACTTAGCTCGCCGACGGCGACGAGGCCGCGCCGCCGGTGGCACCGCCACCCGTGCGCTTGGCCTTGCGGTCGGAGGAATGGCCGTAGAACATCCGGGTCGGCGCGAACTCGCCGAACTTGTGACCGACCATTTCTTCGGTCACCAGCACCGGAATGTGCTTCTGCCCGTTATAGACGCCGAAATTCAGGCCGACGAACTGCGGCAGAATGGTCGAGCGCCGGCTCCAGATCTTGATCACCTCGTGCCGGCCGGACGCGCGCGCGGCTTCCGCCTTCTTCAGCAGATAGCCGTCGACGAACGGGCCTTTCCACAATGATCGCGACATAATTCTGTATCCTCAGCTCTGCTTCTTCTTGCGCACGTGGCGGCTGGCGATGATGAAGCGGGTGGTGCGCTTGTTCTTGCGCGTCTTTTTGCCCTTGGTGGGGAAGCCCCAGGGGGTGACCCAGTTGCCGCCGCCATTGGTGCGCCCGCCATGCGGATGGTCGACCGGGTTCATGGTGATGCCGCGGTTGTGCGGCCGCCAGCCCATCCAGCGCTTGCGCCCGGCCTTGCCGATGGTGGTGTTCATGTTGTCGGGGTTCGACACCGCCCCGACCGTCGCCATGCAGCGGCCGTGCACCAGGCGCTGCTCGGCGGAAGACAGCCGCATGATGACGTAGTCGCCGTCGCGGCCGACGATCTGCGCGTAGGAGCCGGCCGAGCGCGCGATCTGCCCGCCCTTGCCGATCTTCAATTCGATATTGTGCACGATGGTGCCGACCGGGATGTTGCCGAGCGGCATGGCGTTGCCCGGCTTCACGTCGACATGCTCGCCGGCGATCACGCTGTCACCGGCCGCGAGCCGCTGCGGCGCCAGGATATAGGCCTGCTCGCCGTCCTCGTACTTGATCAGCGCGATGAAGCCGGTGCGGTTGGGATCGTATTCGAGCCGCTCGACCGTCGCCGCCATGTCGCGCTTGGTGCGCTTGAAGTCGACCCGGCGATAGGCCTGCTTGTGGCCGCCGCCGCGGAAGCGCACGGTGGTGCGCCCGCCCGAATTGCGCCCGCCGCTCGAATGCTGGCCCTCGGTCAGCGACTTGACCGGCGCGCCCTTGTGCAGGGTCTTGCGGTCGACGATGACCAGATGGCGCTGGCTCGGCGTGGTCGGATTGTAGGTCTTCAATGCCATGACAACGCTTCCTTACAATCCCGTGGTCACGTCGATGCGGTGACCCTCTTCCAGGGTCACGATCGCGCGCTTGGTGTCGGATTGCCGCCCGATCCTGTTCTTGAAGGCCTTCACCTTGCCGCCGCGGATCAGCGTGTTGACGCGCTTGACCTTGACGTCGAACAGCTTCTCGACCGCTTCCTTGATCTGCGGCTTGGTGGCGTCCTTGCGCACCTTGAACATGACCTGATTGTGCTCGGAGGCCATGGTCGCCTTTTCGGTGATCACCGGCGACAGGATGATGTCGTAATGGCGCGGATCGCTGGTGCTCATTTGAAGCGCGCCTCCAGCGCATCGAGCGCCGCCTTGGTCAGCACCAGGGTCTTGCGCCGCATGATGTCGTAGACGTTGATGCCCTGCACCGGCAGCACGTCGATGTTCGGGATGTTGCGGGCGGCGGATCGGAAATTGGCCTCGATCTCGCTGCCGTCAATGATCAGCGCGTTGCTGAGCCCGAGCTTGCCGAACTTGGCCACCAGCGCCTTGGTCTTGGGCTCCGTCACCGTGGCCTTGTCCAGCACCACGATGCCGCCGTCTTTGGCCTTGGCCGAAAGCGCGTGCTTGAGCGCGAGCGCGCGCACCTTCTTCGGCAGGTCATGCGCATGGCTGCGCACCACCGGGCCGAACACGCGGGCGCCACCGCGGAACTGCGCCGCGCTCGCCGCGCCGTGACGCGCCTGGCCGGTGCCTTTCTGGCCGTACATCTTCTTGGTGGTGCGGGCGATCTCGCCGCGCTCCTTGGTCTTGTGGGTGCCGCGCTGGCGCTTGGCGAGCTGCCAGTTGACGCAGCGCTGTAGGATGTCGCTGCGCGGCTCCAGGCCGAAAATGGCGTCGGACAGCTGCACCGAGCCGCTTTCCTTGCCGTCAAGGGTGGTGATCTTCATTTCCATGTCACGCGCCCTCTTTCTCGGCCGCGGGCGCCGCTTCCGGCGCCGGCGCCTCGGCGGGCTTCTCGTCCGCCGCAGTCTCGCCCAGACGGAACTTGCCAGGCTTGGGCGCATCCTTCGGCAGCGGCTTCTTCACCGCGTCGCGCACGGTGATCCAGCCGCCCTTGGCGCCCGGCACCGCACCCTCGACCAGGATGAGGCCGCGCTCGACGTCGGTCGAAACCACCTTGAGGTTGAGCGTGGTCACCCGGTCGGTCCCGAGATGGCCGGGCATCTTCTTGTTCTTGAAGGTCTTGCCCGGGTCCTGGCGGCCGCCGGTCGAGCCGATCGAGCGATGCGAAATCGACACGCCATGCGAGGCGCGCAGGCCGCCGAAATTCCAGCGCTTCATGCCGCCGGCAAAACCCTTGCCGATCGAGGTGCCGCAGACATCGACGAACTGGCCGACCACGAAATGGTCGGCGGTGATCTCGGCGCCGACAGGGATCAACGCGTCCTCGCTGACGCGGAACTCGGCGAGCTTGCGCTTGGGCTCCACCTTGGCCTTGGCGAAATAGCCGCGGTCGGCCTTGATCATGTTGTTGGTGCGCCGCGCGCCCGAACCGAGCTGCAGCGCGATATAGCCGTTCTTGTCCTTGGTGCGGTGGGCGACCACCTGGCACTGGGCGAGCGCCAGCACCGTCACAGGCACGTGCTCGCCGGCCTCGGTGAACACCCGGGTCATTCCGACCTTTTGCGCGACCACTCCGCTACGCATGGCTTGATCCTCGCGGCCTTTACAGTTTGATCTCGACGTCGACGCCGGCGGCGAGGTCGAGCTTCATCAGCGCGTCCACGGTCTGCGGCGTCGGGTCGACGATGTCCAAGAGGCGCTTGTGAGTGCGCATCTCGAATTGCTCGCGGCTCTTCTTGTCGACATGCGGCGAGCGGTTCACGGTGAACTTCTCGATCCGCGTCGGCAGCGGGATGGGCCCACGGACCTGGGCGCCGGTGCGCTTGGCCGTGTTCACGATCTCGCGCGTCGATGCATCGAGAATTCGATGATCGAACGCCTTGAGCCGGATCCGGATATTCTGGCCGTTCATCTGTTTTTCTCTCTCGACTGCCACCGCCCGCACGGACGATCCAGCATTCGCCAATCCCTCAGTGTCCCCGCGACGTCGCGGAATACTGGGTCCACCGCGTCTTGCGCGGGGGACGACAGCACAGCCCTTACTCGATGATGCTCGCCACCACGCCGGCGCCGACGGTGCGGCCACCCTCGCGAATGGCGAAGCGCAGCTTCTCCTCCATGGCGATCGGCACGATCAGGTGCACTTCCATCGCCACGTTGTCGCCCGGCATCACCATCTCGGTGCCCTCCGGCAGGTGCACCACGCCGGTCACGTCGGTGGTGCGGAAGTAGAACTGCGGACGGTAGTTGGTGAAGAACGGGGTATGACGGCCGCCCTCTTCCTTGGTGAGGATGTAGGCTTCCGCCTTGAACTTGGTGTGCGGCTTGACCGAGCCGGGCTTGCACAGCACCTGGCCGCGCTCGACTTCCTCGCGCTTGGTGCCGCGCAGCAGGCAGCCGATGTTGTCGCCGGCCTCACCCTGGTCGAGCAGCTTGCGGAACATCTCGACGCCGGTGACCACGGTCTTGGTGGTCGCCTTGATGCCGACGATCTCGACTTCCTCGCCGACCTTGATGACGCCGCGCTCGACGCGGCCGGTGCACACGGTGCCGCGGCCGGAGATCGAGAACACGTCTTCCACCGGCATCAGGAACGGCTGGTCCTTCGGACGCTCCGGCTGCGGGATGTAGTCGTCGACCGCATTCATCAGGTCGAGGATCGACTGCTTGCCGAGCTTGTCGTCCTTGCCCTCGAGCGCCATGAGCGCCGAGCCCTTGACGATTGGGATGGTGTCGCCCGGGAAGTTATACTTGGAGAGCAGTTCGCGCACCTCGAGCTCCACCAGCTCGAGGAGCTCCGGATCGTCGACCATGTCGCACTTATTGAGGTAGACGACGATCGCCGGCACGCCGACCTGACGGGCAAGCAGGATGTGCTCGCGGGTCTGCGGCATCGGACCGTCGGCGGCCGACACGACCAGGATGGCGCCGTCCATCTGCGCCGCGCCGGTGATCATGTTCTTCACATAGTCGGCGTGGCCGGGGCAGTCGACGTGCGCGTAGTGGCGCTTCGACGTCTCGTATTCGACGTGAGCGGTCGAGATGGTGATCCCGCGCGCCTTCTCTTCCGGCGCCTTGTCGATCTGATCATAGGCGGTAAAGGTCGCGCCGCCGGTCTCGGCCAAAACCTTGGTGATGGCCGCGGTCAGCGTGGTCTTGCCGTGATCGACGTGACCGATGGTCCCGATATTGCAATGGGGCTTGGTCCGTTGGAATTTCTCTTTGGCCATGGGACTCTCCGTTCAGGATCCTTCTCAGGTTTAGGGGCGCGACTTCACGCGAATTTCTTCTGCACCTCGGCCGAGACGTTGGCCGGCAGTTCCGCATAGTGGTCGAATTGCATGGTGAAGGTGGCGCGGCCCTGGCTCATGGAGCGCAGATTGTTGACGTAGCCGAACATGTTCATCAGCGGCACCATCGCGTTGATCACGTTGGCGTTGCCGCGCATGTCCTGGCCCTGGATCTGGCCGCGCCGCGAGTTCAGGTCGCCGATGACCGAGCCGGTATAGTCCTCTGGCGTGACCACCTCGACCTTCATGATCGGCTCGAGCAGCACCGGCTTGCCCTTCTGCAGCGCCTCGCGCAACGCCGCGCGCGAAGCGATCTCGAAGGCCAGCGCCGACGAATCAACGTCGTGATAGGCGCCGTCGATCAGCGTCACTTTCAGATCGACGACCGGGAAGCCGGCGAGCACGCCGGAGCCGAGCACCAACTCCAGGCCCTTCTCGACGCCGGGGATGTATTCCTTCGGCACGTTGCCGCCGACAACCTCGTTCTCGAACTCGAACGGCGTGCCGGGCGCCGACGGCTCGGCGACGATCTTGACGCGCGCGAACTGGCCGGAACCGCCGGTCTGCTTCTTGTGGACGTAGTCGACCTCGGCGCGCTGGGTGATCTTCTCGCGGAAGGCCACCTGCGGGGCGCCGATATTGGCGTCGACCTTGTAGGTGCGCTTGAGGATGTCGACCTTGATGTCGAGATGCAGCTCGCCCATGCCCTTGAGGATGGTCTGGCCGCTCTCCTGATCGGTGGAAACGCGGAAGGACGGATCCTCGGCGGCGAGCTTGGCGAGCGCGACGCCGAGCTTTTCCTGGTCGGCCTTCGACTTCGGCTCGATGGCGATCTCGATCACCGGATCGGGGAACTCCATCTTTTCCAGGATCACCGGCGTCTTGGCATCGCAGAGCGTGTCGCCGGTGCGCACCTCCTTGAGGCCGGCCAGCGCGACGATGTCGCCGGCATAGGCTTCCTTGATGTCCTCGCGGTTGTTGGCGTGCATCAGCAGCATGCGGCCGATGCGCTCCTTGCGTTCCTTGGTCGAATTGATGACGCCGGTGCCGCTCGCCAGGATGCCGGAATAGATACGGCAGAAGGTGATGGTGCCGACGAAGGGATCGTCCATGATCTTGAAGGCGAGCAGCGCCAGCGGCGCGTCGTCGCGCGCCTCGCGCACGACGTCCTCACCGTTGTCGGGATTGATGCCGTGGATCGGCGGCACGTCGAGCGGGCTCGGCAGATAGTCGACCACCGCGTCGAGCAGCGACTGCACGCCCTTGTTCTTGAAGGCCGAGCCGCACAGCACCGGGAAAAAGGCGCCAGTGATCACCGCCTTGCGGATCAGCTTGCGCAGCGTCGCCTCGTCGGGCTCATTGCCCTCGAGATAGGCGGTCATGGCGTCGTCGTCGAGCTCGACGGCGGCCTCCACCATCTTCTCGCGCCATTCCTTGGCCTGCGCCAGGAGGTCATCCGGAATGTCGCCGTCCTCGAACTTCGCGCCGAGCAATTCGTCGTCCCAGATACGCGCCTGCATGCGCACCAGGTCGATCAGCCCCTTGAAATTGTTTTCGGCGCCGATCGGGAGCTGGATCGCTACCGGACGGGCGCCGAGACGGGTCTTGATGTCGTCGAGGCATTTGAAGAAGTCGGCGCCGATCTTGTCCATCTTGTTGGCGAAGACGATGCGCGGGACTTTGTACTTATCGCCTTGGCGCCATACGGTCTCGGTCTGCGGCTCGACGCCCTGGTTGGAATCGAGGACGCAGACGGCGCCGTCGAGCACGCGCAGCGAACGCTCCACCTCGATGGTGAAGTCGACATGGCCGGGCGTGTCGATGATGTTCAGGCGCTTGCCGTTCCAGAACGCGGTGGTCGCGGCCGACGTGATGGTGATGCCGCGCTCCTGCTCCTGCTCCATCCAATCCATCGTCGCGGCGCCTTCATGCACCTCGCCGATCTTGTGGCTCTTGCCGGTGTAATAGAGGATCCGCTCCGTGGTCGTGGTCTTCCCGGCATCGATGTGGGCCATGATGCCGAAATTGCGGTAGTCCTCGATTGCATGCACGCGGGGCATTTGAATTCTATTCCCTGAGCTTGTTCGTCGTCACCAGCGGTAATGCGAGAAGGCGCGGTTCGCCTCCGCCATCTTGTGCGTGTCTTCCCGTTTCTTGACGGCGTTTCCCCGGTTATTGGACGCGTCGAGCAGCTCGGCCGAAAGCCGCTCGGTCATGGTCTTTTCGTTGCGATCGCGCGCCGCCGAAATGATCCAGCGGATGCCGAGCGCCTGGCGGCGCGACGTGCGCACTTCCACCGGCACCTGGTAGGTGGCGCCGCCGACGCGACGCGAGCGCACCTCGATCGAGGGCATCACGTTGTCGAGCGCCTGCTGGAACACCGAGAGCGGGTTCTGCTTGGTCTTGGCCTCGATGGTGTCGAGCGCGCCGTAGACGATCTGCTCAGCCACCGACTTCTTGCCGTCATACATGATGGCATTCATGAACTTGCTGACGACGATATTGCCGAACTTGGGGTCCGGAATGATCTCGCGCTTCTCTGCGGCGTGACGGCGGGACATGAGCGTTCTCTTCTATCTCTCTGCTGCTCTGGCGATCCCGGGTCTCGCTTGGCTTGCCCAGGATAACCGTCGCTTCACTCCGGTTACTTGGGCCGTTTGGCGCCGTATTTCGAACGGCGCTGCTTGCGGTTCTTGACGCCCTGCGTGTCGAGCACGCCGCGCAGGATGTGGTAGCGCACGCCGGGCAGATCCTTGACGCGGCCGCCGCGGATCATCACCACCGAGTGCTCCTGCAGGTTATGGCCTTCGCCCGGGATGTAGCCGATCACCTCGAAACCGTTGGTCAGCCGGACCTTTGCCACCTTGCGCAGCGCCGAGTTCGGCTTCTTCGGCGTGGTGGTGTAGACGCGGGTGCACACGCCGCGCTTTTGCGGCGAGGACTGGAGCGCCGGCGCCGTGTTGCGCGCCTTGAGCGGCTTGCGCGGCTTGGCAATCAGCTGGTTGACCGTCGGCATATCTGGCCTTCGTACCCTTCGTTTGGGCCTTGCAGCCCGAAATCGCGCGCCCGTCACAGGCGGGCGCTAACATCCCATCGCTACGGGCGTTTCGCCCCGGCTCTCGGCCGCGGGCTTGCGCCCGCGCACCCGTTTGGCGCGTCGTTTCCACGCGCAAAACGAAATCGCGCCATCCGCGTGGTGCGGGGGCGCTCTTCCGTTCGGATGACAGCGGTGGTTAAGGCACCGCGGTCGATCACCCTTAAGTCTGACAGTGGCTGCCAGTGGCAGCGTCTGAGCTTCATCCGTCGAGGCGATGCGCCGGCGGCCTACGAGAAAATCAACGTTCTCAAAGACTTGGCCGGGCGGCCGTTCCGAGCAAGCGAAGCTCACCGCCTGCCGTAAAGTGTCGGGTATGTATCGGTGCGATCAGCCCAAGTCAAGGCGAAAAGCCGCGCAAACTCGGGACTTCGCGGGCATCGCGCCCCTCACCAGACGCCGCGGCGCAGGGCGGTGACAAGATAGCCCCAAAGCGTCGGGTGCGACCAGAGCCGCGACGGCAAGTCGATGTCCTTTGGTGCTATGTTACCCGAAGTGGCATCGCCCACGGCCTGGGCCAGCAGCGGCAGGCCGGCGGCCAATTGCAGATAGGGGTAGGTGGAAAAGGTGTCGGCCGCGCTCGGCGCCACCCGCGCCTGATAGAGGATGCCGCCGGTGTCGATGCCCGCGTCCACCAGATGGACGGTGGCGCCGCAATTCCCGCCGTCGGCTTGGGCCAGCGCCCAATAGCCGCCATGCACCCCGCGATATTTGGGCGTGATGCCGGCGTGGTAATTGATGAACGGGGCCGTGCTCGCGCGCAGCACCGGGGTAGCAATCAGGCGCGTGCCCATGACCACGATCGCCGCCGGGGCGAGCCGGCGCAGCCGGTCGATAGTCTCGGCCGCATTCACCGAGCTCACATGATGCACCGGTACGCCGCCCGGCAGCGCCGATGGCAGATCGAGCCCGGCGAGGATTTGCGCGATGCGCGGGCGGGCGCGCCGCTGCTGCAAACGCTGGAAGACCATGAACAGGACCTGCCCGGCCACGGTGACGGCGCCGAGCCGCTTCAGCCGCCGGCGCAGGAAGTGGATGCGCGATTCGGGCTGCTCGATGATCACGGCCAGGTCGGGAAAACGCGCGGCGAGATAGCGGGCGGTCACCGCCCCGCTCTCGCCTTCAGTGGTGAGCAGAACCACCCGGTCCATTCAGCGCCTCGGCGGCCACCTGCGCCATGGTCATGCAGCGCATGCCGTAGCGGCGGTTGAGGTTTGCAAACTCGTCGAGGATCGCGGCGAGGAAGGCAAGATTTCTTTCAGTGTCGGCGCCGAGATTGTGCGGATGCCACCACAGATGGAAGACGCTGGCCTGCCGCGCCGCCGCTTCCATGGCCGCGGCGATGCGCTTCAGGCGCAGCCGCTCGAACGGACCACCCGCCGGGCGCAGGAAGCGGCTGGCGGCGATATCGACGAGGCCCTCGGTCATGACCGGCTTGTGCACCTCGGCGCCCGCGATCGGCAGATAATTGTCGGCGAGGCGAACCGCGCGCCGCAGCGGCCCTTGCTCGCTGTCGCGGGCGGCAGAATGGAACCAGGCCTGCTCGTTGCCACGAAAGGCGGTGAGCCCCATCTCGCGGCAAACACGCAGATGCTGCGGCGTCACCTGGTTGCGCGGAAACACGATGCTGGTGAGCCGGATGCCGCGCCGCGCGGCGGCCGCTTGCGCGGCGGCAAGATCGGCGCGGAAAGCGGCGGGATCGCCGCCCTCCTCCAGGCAATAAAAATGCGAAAACGTGTGCGTGCCGATCTCGTGGCGCCCGCGCGCCTCAATCTCACGCAGCAGCGACAGCCCGTAATGATAGGGGTCGCGGTCTTCGTCGCGGCCGAGCGCGGCCATGTCGTCATAAGGCGACAGGCGCCGTTCGCGGTAGGCCGGTCGCTGCGCCGGCAGGCTCTCCATCAGTTCGTCTTTATCGGCGCAGAAGAGAAAGCCAACGGTCGCCCAGGTCGCGGAGACCTGCCGTTCGTCGAACAGGTCGAGCATGGCCGGGATGGCGCGGCGGACGCCGAGGATATTGGCGCCATAGTCGGCGATCGTGCGCTTGTCGCGCACGCCCCAGAGCAATTCGAAATCCAACGACACAACGAAGACGCCGCCGTCGCCCATAGCAGCCCTGTCTTTGCCAGCAATTTGGTCGTCGGAACCTAGCAAAGCCGCGGCAAGCGGTCACCCGGCGGGCAGCAACGGGGACATCATCCAGACCGGCGCGGCAAATGAAAAGGCCGCCCCGAAGGGCGGCCCTCTCAATTCGTCTCTGCGGAAGCCTTATTCCGCCGCAGGCAGCGCCGGCTGCTCTTCCGGCTTGGCCGCTTTGATCGCCGCCTCGCGCTCGCGTTCGCGCTCCTCGAGGATGAGGGCGTCGCGCTTGGTGGCTACCTCGCGCAGCTCGTTCATCATGGCGCCAGTGCCGGCGGGGATCAGCCGGCCGACGATGACGTTCTCCTTGAGCCCATCGAGCGTGTCGATCTTGCCGTTGACCGCTGCCTCGGTGAGCACGCGCGTCGTCTCCTGGAACGAGGCCGCCGAAATGAACGACCGCGTCTGCAACGACGCCTTGGTGATGCCGAGCAGCACCGGATGGCCGGAGGCGGGCTTGCGCGCTTCCTCGGCCGCCCGCGCGTTGACCTGGTCGAGCTCGACCTTGTCGATCTGCTCGCCCTGCAACAGCTCGGTCTCGCCGGCGTCGTCGATCTCGACCTTTTGCAGCATCTGGCGGACGATCACCTCGATGTGCTTGTCGTTGATGTTGACGCCCTGCAGCCGGTAGACCTCCTGGATCTCGTTCGTCAGATAAGACGCGAGTTCCTCGACGCCCTTGATGGCGAGGATATCGTGCGGGGCGGGATTGCCGTCGACGATATAGTCGCCTTTCTCGATGACGTCGCCATCCTGAAGGTGGATGTGCTTGCCCTTCGGCACCAGGTATTCGCGCGGCTCATCGTTCTTGTCCGCCGGCTCGATGGAGATGCGCCGCTTGTTCTTGTAGTCCTTGCCGAAACGCACCGTGCCGCCGATCTCGGCGATGACTGCCGCCTCCTTCGGCCGGCGCGCCTCGAACAGCTCCGCCACCCGCGGCAGACCGCCGGTGATGTCGCGCGTCTTGGCGCTTTCGGTCGGGATACGCGCAATGACGTCGCCCGCCTTCACGTGGCTGCCGGGATCGACCGAGATGATGGCATCGACCGCCAGGAGATAGCGGGCGTCGCCGCCGCGGGCGAGCTTGAGCATGTTGCCGCCCGACTTGATCACGATTGCCGGACGCAGATCCTGCTGGTTGCGCGAGGAGCCGGTGCGCCAGTCGATCACCACGCGCTTGGCGATGCCGGTCGACTCGTCGAGCTGCTCGGACATCGACAGCCCGTCCACCATGTCCTCGAAGTCGATCTCGCCCTCGACCTCGGTGAGGATCGGCCTCGTGTAGGGATCCCACTCGGCGATGCGCTGGCCACGCTTGATCTGCTGGCCGTCCTCGACGCGCAGGCGCGCGCCATAGGGCACGCGATGATGCGCCCGCTCGGTGCCGTCGGGATCAACCACCGCCACCACCATGTTGCGCACCATCACCACGGTCTCGTTGTCCGAGTTGCGCGCAATGTTCGCGCTCCGGAACTTGATCGTGCCCTCGAAGTTCGACTCGATGAACGACTGCTCCGAGATCTGCGCCGCGCCGCCGATGTGGAAGGTGCGCATGGTGAGCTGGGTGCCCGGCTCGCCGATCGACTGGGCGGCGATGACGCCCACCGCCTCGCCCATGTTGACCGGGGTGCCGCGGGCGAGATCGCGCCCGTAGCAGGCCCCGCATACGCCGTTCTTCGACTCGCAGGTCAGCACCGAGCGGATGCGCAGCTCCTGCACATTGCCCTTGGTGATGCGGTCGACCTCTTGCTCGCCGAGCAGCGTGCCGGCGGGAACCAGGATCTCGGTGCCGGCCGGGCTCTTGACGTCCTCCGCCGTGGTGCGGCCGAGGATGCGGCTTGCGAGCGAGGCCACCACGGTGCCGGCATCGATGATGGCGCGCACCTTGATGCCGCTGGTGGTTCCGCAGTCGTACTCAGTGATGATGCAGTCCTGCGCCACGTCGACCAGACGCCGCGTGAGATAGCCCGAGTTGGCCGTCTTCAGGGCGGTGTCGGCGAGGCCCTTGCGGGCGCCGTGCGTCGAGTTGAAGTACTCGAGCACCGACAGACCTTCCTTGAAGTTGGAGATGATCGGACTCTCGATGATCTCGCCCGACGGCTTGGCCATCAGGCCGCGCATGCCGGCAAGCTGGCGCATCTGCGCCGGCGAACCGCGCGCGCCGGAATGCGCCATCATGTAGATCGAGTTGACCTGCAGGTCGCGGCCGCTCGAATCCTTCTTGGTCGACGAGATCTCCTTCATCATCGCCTCGGCGATCGCCTCGGTGCACTTCGACCAGGCGTCGACCACCTTGTTGTATTTCTCGCCCTGGGTGATGAGGCCGTCGTTGTACTGCTGCTCGAACTCCTTGGCGAGATCGCGCGTCTGCTCGACCGTCTTCCACTTGGAGGACGGCACCACCATGTCGTCCTTGCCGAACGAGATGCCGGCCTTGAAGGCGTGGTGGAAGCCGAGCGCCATGATGCGATCGCAGAAGATGACCGTCTCCTTCTGACCGCAGTGGCGGTAGACGGTGTCGATCATCGAGGAGATCTCGCGCTTGGTCATCAAGCGGTTGACGATGTCGAACGGGATCTTCGGGCTCCGCGGCAGCACGGCGCCGAGCACGACGCGCCCGGGCGTGGTGTCGTACCAGCGCTTGACCTCGTTGCCGTCGGCATCGAGGCCTTCCCAGCGGTACCTGATCTTGCTGTGCAGATCGATCGCCTTCACGTTCAAGGCGTGATCGATCTCAGCCATGTTCGTGTAGCAGCCCTTGATCGTATTCTGGAGCTTGGGGTCCTTCTTGATGTCGGCGTCGGAATGCAGCTCGAGCTTATAGTCGCCCGCGCCGCCCTCGCGCATGACCGAGAGATAGTAGAGGCCGAGCACGATGTCCTGCGACGGCACGATGATCGGCTGGCCGTTGGCCGGATGCAGGATGTTGTTGGTCGACATCATCAGCACGCGCGCCTCGAGCTGGGCTTCCAGCGACAGCGGCACGTGCACCGCCATCTGGTCACCGTCGAAGTCGGCGTTGAAGGCGGCGCAGACCAGCGGATGCAGCTGGATCGCCTTGCCCTCGATCAGCACCGGCTCGAAGGCCTGGATGCCGAGGCGATGCAAAGTCGGCGCGCGGTTCAAGAGCACCGGATGCTCGCGGATCACCTCGTCGAGGATATCCCAAACCTCCGGCTTCTCCTTCTCCACCAGCTTCTTGGCCTGCTTCACCGTGGTCGACAGGCCCTTGGCGTCGAGGCGCGAATAGATGAACGGCTTGAACAGCTCGAGCGCCATCTTCTTCGGCAGGCCGCACTGGTGCAGCTTGAGCTCGGGACCGACCACGATCACCGAGCGGCCGGAATAGTCGACGCGCTTGCCGAGCAGGTTCTGCCGGAAGCGGCCCTGCTTGCCCTTGAGCATGTCGGCGAGCGACTTCAGCGGCCGCTTGTTCGCGCCGGTGATGACGCGGCCGCGGCGGCCGTTATCGAACAGCGCGTCGACCGCCTCCTGCAGCATGCGCTTCTCGTTGCGGATGATGATGTCCGGCGCGCGCAGCTCGATCAGCCGCTTCAGGCGGTTGTTGCGGTTGATGACGCGGCGATAGAGATCGTTGAGGTCGGACGTGGCGAAGCGCCCGCCGTCGAGCGGCACCAACGGCCGCAGATCGGGCGGGATCACCGGCACCACGGTCAGGATCATCCATTCCGGCAGGTTGCCGGAGGCGATGAAGGCCTCGATCAGCTTGAGACGCTTGGCGATCTTCTTCTTCTTGATGTCGCTGTCGGTCTCGCCCATCTCGGCGCGCAGTTCGACCTGCAGCTTGTTCAGGTCCATCGCCTTGAGCATCTCGCGGATCGCTTCCGCGCCGATCATGGCGGTGAACGAGTCGGCGCCGAATTCGTCCTGATACTTGAGATACTCGTCCTCCGACAGGAGCTGACGGTCCTTGAGCGAGGTCAGGCCCGGCTCCAGCACGACGTAGTATTCGAAGTAGAGGATGCGCTCGAGGTCCTTCAGCGTCATGTCGAGCAGCAGGCCGATACGGCTCGGCAGCGACTTCAGGAACCAGATATGCGCGACGGGCGCCGCGAGCTCGATATGGCCCATGCGCTCGCGCCGCACGCGCGAGAGCGTCACCTCGACCGAGCACTTCTCGCAGATGATGCCCTTGTACTTCATGCGCTTGTACTTGCCGCACAAGCACTCGTAATCCTTGATCGGCCCGAAGATGCGGGCGCAGAACAGCCCGTCGCGCTCGGGCTTGAACGTGCGATAGTTGATCGTTTCCGGTTTCTTGATCTCGCCGTAGGACCACGACAGAATCTTCTCCGGGCTCGCGATCGAGATGCGGATCTGGTCGAAGACCTGAGCCGGCACCTGCGGGCTGAAGAGATTCATGATTTCCTGGTTCATCGCGTTCTCCGCTTGGCCGACCGCGATCGGCCGCTAATGCAATTCTCTTTAGTCTTGTCATGGCCGGGCTTGACCCGGCCATCCCGCCTCGTGAGACACTGCGTCCCTGAGCGGGACGCGCGGGCGAGGCCCGCGCGCCGC
>CAVXFJ010000015.1:0-431602 GCA_963760995.1 uncultured Pseudomonadota bacterium
TCAATGACTTAGCGACCGCCTGCGCGAAGCCCCCCATGCCTTGTCGGCACCTTGTCGGCACCATTGATATGTTCGCACAGGGCCTGAATTGGATAAGGGGCATGAGGCGGAGTTCCGAGCCGACAAATTTCCTTGGACTACAGCTACCTACAGCAAAACTGTAGCGACTCTGCCCCTCAGCGCAAACTCGCTAACTTCTGCATCTTTGTTAGCGAGTTGCTTCGACGCTGCCCGGCCCCGGAATATGACGGTGACTGAAAATCAAGGTGTCGGTGGTTCAATTCCGCCACTGGGCACCAGAATTCTTTCCTATAGCTGCGCATAGCATCTAAAAAATGTCGTTGTAACAGTCACTTATGCGCACCTAGCGGCGACATAGTGACTCATGGCAGCTCGTTGAATTGCACGCATTTGGGGGTATCCTCGGGGGTGGCGACGGCCAACCTCAGAGGGATACCCCCAATGGCCCTGACCGACTTTGCGATCCGGAAAGCTAAGGCCCAGGAGAAGCCGTTCAAGCTGGCGGACGGCGGCGGGCTGCACCTCCTTGTCCAAGCGAACGGCAGCAAGCTCTGGCGCCTGAAATATCGGTTCGCGGGCAAGGAAAAGCTCCTCTCGTTGGGCCCGTATCCCGTCACGACGCTGGCAGAGGCACGGCGCAAGCGCGACGAAGCCAAGAGGCTGCTCGCGACCGGAACGGACCCCTCGGCGCAGAAGCGGCAGGACAAGATCGCGGCTGGCACAGCCGCGCGAAATACCTTCGGCGCGATTGTGGAGGAGGTGCTTTCGAACAAGGAGGCGAACCAAGCCGCAAGCTCCACCATGGACAAGAACCGCTGGCTCTTGCAGGACCTCGCAGCGCCGCTGACGGAACGACCCATCGCCGACATCACTGCCGCCGAAATTCTTGACGTGCTGAAGCGGGTTGAGAAGACCGGTCGCCGGGAAACGGCACGGCGGCTGCGTGGCGCGATCGGCAGCGTGTTTCGGTACGCAATGGTAACGCTGCGGGCCACACAGGACCCCACGGTGGCGCTCCAAGGTGCGCTGCTAGCCCCTAGGGTCAACCATCGCGCCGCCATCGTCGATGAAAAAGCATTCGGCGGCCTTCTTCGGGCAATCGACGGCTACGACGGCTGGCCCACCCTCAAGGCCGCCCTCCAATTCACCGCGCTTACGTTCGCGCGTCCTGGTGAGGTGCGAGGCGCGATGCGCAAGGAGTTCGATCTCGATAAGGCGGTGTGGCGCATTGCGCCTGAGCGTATGAAGATGCGCCGTCCACACGAGGTGCCGCTTTCGACACAAGCAATCGCATTGCTGGAGGATATCTGGCCGCTTTCCGAGTACGGTGAGCTCGTATTTCCGTCAATCCGCTCAAACCGCAAGCCGTTGTCTGAGAACGCGCTCAATTCGGCACTGCGGCGGATGGGTTATCAGCAGCACGAAATGACCGCGCACGGCTTCCGCTCGACGGCAAGCACGATGCTAAACGAGCGCGGCTACAATGCCGATGTGATCGAGGCGGCGCTTGGGCACCAGGATGAGGACGAAATCCGCCGCGCCTATAACCGCGCGAGGTATTGGACCGAGCGCGTCAAGTTGATGCAGGATTGGGCCGATTTACTCGATGTGCTCCGGACGACCGTTTAGCAAACCGCTGCGCTATTCCGCTGAGGCCATGGTATCGTAGCAGCATGATGAAAATCGTAGGGATCGAGGCATGAACTACGACGAATACGCCCGCGACGGACATGTTCTGTACAGAGTCCTTCGCTCACACGGTCGCCTCAATCCTTGAGGCTGCCATCGCGGACAACGGACAAAATTTTCGCGTGCAGCAACTTAGCTTCCGGGCAAAGAGTAACACGTCACTCCATCGGAAGCTGACCGAGCGAAGTCTTCTGGACTCCATCTCGATTGAGGCAGAGTTGAAGGACCTCGCCGGCTGTCGAATCGTCTTCTACACCAACACCGATATCGACCAATTCCTGAATTCACGGCTCATTTTTGATAACTTCAAGGTCGACTTCGACGGCTCGAAAGTGCACCACGCCGTTGGCGCGGATCGGGCAGCCGAAGACTTCTATTTCGCCATCCACTATCTCGTCTCTCTTACGGACGAGCGACTGGCACTGCCTGAATATCGCAAATTTCGCGGGCTGCGCTGCGAAATCCAAATCCAGACAATTCTCAACCATGCATGGGCGGAGACCACACACGACATTCTTGTCCGGCATCAGCACTTGTGAGACAGATTTAGCGGCTTGAGGATCGGAGGATTTCTGGCTCATCGTAACCATCAAGGAGTGGAGATGAGACAGAAATCCGAGCGTCCCGAATCGTCGTCCGAGCGGATCGTAAAGAACATCCGCCGGGCAACACGCAAGCGCCATTCGGCCGAAGAGAAGATCCGCATCGTTCTGGACGGTCTGCGCGGGGAGGCCAGCATTGCCGAACTGTGCCGCCGTGAAGGTATTGCCGAGAGCCTCTATTACGCTTGGTCCAAGGAGTTTTTGGAGGGCGGCAAACGGCGGCTGGCGGGTGACACGGCACGGGCTGCGACCAGTGGCGAGGTCAAGGACCTGCGGCGCGAGGCGCAGGAGCTCAAGGCGGTCGTGGCCGAGCAGGCGCTTGAATTGCGGCTGCTTAAAAAACGTATGGCGCGCCCCGTTCGCAAGTGATTTCCGCACGGTAGTCTGACCAGTCTGCATCAACGTATCCGGTCTCGGAGACACTCCCCGGCCAAGATGGAGATCCGCGCGTCTTGGTCCTAATAAGCTTCTCGGCGTCAATGCGCCATTTTTTTAACCAAGCTTCCAAGACACCGGTTGACTGTCAGGCCATCTCGCTTTCCACCACCCGCAAACATCGAAAGCCGATTAGCGCATGCCCCTGCGCGGCCGGCCAATATAGAATTACGCCGCCGCCGAGGCGTCGATACGGAACGTCTCGTCGTGTCGCAGCACCACCCAGGCCATGCGCGCCAGCTTGTTGGCAAGCGCGACCACCACTGCGTTCTTATGCATTCTCGCCGTCAGACCGCGCAGCCACGCCCCCAACGGGCTCGGGCTCTCAAGCAGCGTGGGCAAGGCGGCTCGGGCGCCGTGGATCAAAAGCTTGCGCAGATACTTGTTGCCCCGCTTGCTGATCCCGAGCAAACGCGGTCTGCCGCCGGTCGTCACCTGCCGCGGCACCAGGCCGAGCCAGGCTGCCAAGTCGCGCCCCCGCGCGAAGCTCTCGCCCCGGCCGATGGCCGCGACCAGTGCGGTGGCATTCAGCACGCCGATCCCCGGAATGCTCATAAGGCGACGTGCCGTTTCTTCGTTCCGCGCCCATTCCGCAAGCTCCGCGTCGAGTTCCGCAATGCGGCGGTCCAATTCGCACCACTGCGCCCGCATGTCTTGAGGGATCTTCGCTGAGATGCTGGGTATGCGCCAGGTGCCGTTCCAACCGGCGCCGGCCTTGAGCAACCGTGATGCCCCGTTCAAGCAGAATTGCCCGTAGTTGATTGATCAGTGCAGTCCGCTCCCCCACCAAACGATCGCGAGCCCGATGCAATGTCTGCATGTCGAGCTGCTCCTCGTTCTTCAACTCGACAAACCGCATCGTCGGTCGCGTTGCTGCCTCGGCGATCGCTTCCGCGTCGCGGTCGTCGTTCTTCTGCGATTTGACGTAGGGACGAACATACTCCGGCGACATCAACCGAACCTCGTGTCCTTGAGCCCGAAGAATGCGGCCAAGATGGTGTGCTCCGCAGCAGGCCTCCATTCCCACCACGCACCGCGTCAGCTTTGCCGCGAGCTTAATAACTCCCTCGCGGCGCATGCGTCGCCGCAGCACAACGGCTCCCCCTCCATCCAACCCGACTATGCTGCAGCTGTTCTTGCCCAAATCAATCCCGAGAACCGCGATTTGCATGCCTATTCCCTCCGAATCGGTTGCCCAAAGACAGTATGTCTCCGGGGTCGAGGAGGGGCGCGCCATCCCATAAGCATGATCGCGGATGGGGGAGACGAGGAATGAGATACCCCGCCCCCGAAAAGCTGGAGATCATCCGCCTGGTCGAGCAATCCCATCTGCCGGTGCGCCGGACGCTGGCGAAGCTGGGGATCCAGCCATCAAGGTTCTACCGATGGTACGATCGCCTCCAGGCCGGCGGACCAGAAGCACTGGAAGACAAGGTGCCAAGGCCGAAGCACGTGTGGAACCGCATTCCTGCCGCCATACGCGAGCGGATCGTCCAACTGGCCCTGGATGAGCCGGAGCTATCCCCACGGGAACTGGCCACGCGCTTTACCGATACAGCGGGCTATTTTGTATCTGAGGCTTCGGTCTATCGGCTGCTGAAGGCGCTCGACCTGATTGCCAGCCCGGCCTACATCGTCATGAAGGCGGCCGACGAGTTCAAGGACAAGACGACGGCGCCCAACCAACTCTGGCAGACGGACTTTACCTATCTCAAGGTGACCGGCTGGGGCTGGTTCTATCTCAGCACGGTCCTGGATGACTTCTCGCGCTACATCATCGCCTGGAAGCTGTGCACGACGATGAAGGCGCAGGACGTGACCGACACGCTGGATCTTGCGCTCGCCGCCTCAGGCTGCGACCAGGCACGGGCTGTCCATAAACCGCGTCTGCTCAGCGACAACGGTTCCAGCTACGTCTCTGCCGACCTGGCGGAATGGCTCGAAGCCCAGAGCATGGGACACGTTCGCGGCGCGCCCTACCATCCGCAAACGCAGGGCAAGATCGAACGCTGGCATCAAACGCTGAAGAACCGCATCCTGCTGGAGAACTACTACCTGCCTGGCGATCTTGAGGCCAGCATCGGTCGGTTCGTCGATCACTACAACTACCAACGATATCACGAGAGTCTGGACAATCTAACGCCGGCCGACGTGTACTTCGGGCGCGGCCAAACAATCCTGCTGGAAAGAGAAAGGATCAAACGCAACACAATCCAAAAACGTCGCTTGCAGCATCAAAAGAAAGCCGCCTAAACTAAAATCAGATGAGCCGGCTCCTCCTGTAAATCACGCCGCCATCTGTCTCAAATTATCTGACGACGGACATTCCTCCCTGATTGACGTTGTGTCGTTGCTGCCGTCAGGCCGCGGGCGGCGGGTCGCGCGCGCTGGCGGGCGCGGCGGCGGATGGCGCGCGGGCGCGCTCCGCCGAGGCCGTCGCCAGCGTGTCCCGCGCAAGCGCCCGCACGCGCGGTCGCTCGGCCAAGCACGCCGGCACGGCACAGGAGGTCCTCCGGGAGGCCATGGGGCGATGCAATCGATAGTAGAGTTCTATAAATAACTATTGCATAGGTTGTAATAGGCGGCAAGGCTTATTCTGGCGCGTGCCGCCTTTGCAACCGCAAGTGAGTGAAGTTGATGCGCCGCTCAGCGCGGCGTCAGCGCTTTCGCCGCGGCATGCGGCGGCGCGGATCGTTTCACGATCGCTGCGTCATGCTCTCGCCGGCTGTGCGCCGACGTTAGTTGCCGTCACGCCGTCTTTCGCTTCGCCACCGCCGCGCGTGCGCGCTGCCGCTTACCGGCGGGCAACGCCGGCGCGGCGAATGCGGGATCGGCGAGACAGTCGGCCAGCGTGTATTGGTCGAGATGGCGGTAGAAGATGGTCTTGGCGGTATCGAGCATGCCGCGCAGCCGGCAGATGGGGATCAAGGTGCAGGCGCCGCCGTCAGCGCGGAAGCATTCGACCAGCGCTTGGTCCTGCTCGTGATCGCGGATCACCTGGCCCACCCGGATCTCGCGCGCCGGCCGCGCCAGCATCACGCCGCCATGCGCGCCCCGGATCGTGCGCACGAGGCCCGCCTCGGTGAGATACTGCACGATCTTGTGCAGGTGATTGCGCGAGATGACGAGCTCGCGCGCCAGCGCGTCGGTGGTGACATGCGCGTCGGGCGTGGTCGCCAGTCGCATCAGCACCCGCAAGGCGAAGTCGGTCGAGCTCAGCAATCGCATGCCTGCATCTCCATATTGGTATTGACTATACCAGATTGCGCGCCTAGCGTCAGTTTTTATTCACGTGGCGTGATCGCTCTTTCGCGCCCCGCGCCGAACCGCACGATGCTGCCATGGCCGTCCGAATCTCCCTTTACGTCGCCGCCGCCTTGCTCATTGCCGCGCATTTCCTGCGCATTGGCAATATGGTGGCGGTGGCGCTGTGTCTTGTGACGCCGCTGCTCTTCCTGGTGCGCCGCGCCTGGAGCCTGTGGGCCTTGCAAGGGCTCGCCTACGCCGCGGCGCTGATCTGGCTCATCACCGCCTGGCAGATCGCGGCGACGCGCATGGCCTTCGGCGCGCCCTGGCTGCGCGCCGCCGCCATCCTGATCGCGGTCGCCGCCCTCAGCGCATTGGCGGGCGGCTTGTTGCGCAGCCAGGTGATGCAACTGCGCTACCGCGACCGTTGAAGCTGCGGCGCCGGCAGGTGCCCGTCGAGCATGTGGCGCACCGCCAAGACCGGGTGACGCCATAGCATGCGCGGGCCGGCCCAGCGCATCACCACGCGGATGCGCTCGCGCATGTCCGCCTTGTAGCAGTGCACCGTGCAGTTGGCGCAGGTGGGCTTCGCCTCGCCGAAGACGCAGCGCTCCAGGCGCCGGCGCGCGTAATCGTGCAGCTCCATGCATTCGTTGCAGAGCGGCTCCGCCGTCTGGTGATGGCTGCGGCAATACATGCGCAGCATCGCGGCAATCATCGTGAATTCGCGCGCGCGGCGCGGCGCATGCGCGGCATCGGTATAGGAAGACCGGGTCACGGGCGGGGATACCTCCATATTGGTATTGACTTTACCAGATTATCTGTGCTCAGTAAATGGTATTCGAAATACCAGTATAGGCGAGGAGGACGACCATGAGCCAAGCGGCCCCATCAACACTGGCCACCCGCAGCCTCGGCGAGATCGCGGCGAGCCTGCCCGGCGCCACCGCCGTTTTCCGCCGCCACAAGCTCGACTTCTGCTGCGGCGGTTCGGCGAGCCTGGAGCAGGCGGCGCGCGACAAGGGCCTGCCGCTCGCCAGCATCGAGGAAGAGCTGGCGACGCTCGCGCCGCAGGAGTCGACGCTGCCGGAGAACGTGGAGGACCTGATCCAGCTCGTGCTCGAGCGCTATCACGCCGTGCATCGCCGCGAACTGCCGGAATTGCGCAAGCTCGCCGCCCGCGTCGAGAGCGTGCATGTCGACCACCCGGCCTCGCCCAAAGGGCTCGCCGATCTCGTCGCCCGCATCCAGGCCGAGCTCGAATCGCACATGCAGAAGGAGGAGCAGATCCTCTTCCCGCTGATGCTCGCCGGCGGCTCACCGATGATCGGCAATCCGATCGCCGTGATGCGCCACGAACACGACGAGGCCGGCGAAGATCTCAAGGCGATGGAAAAGCTCACCAACGGCCTGACGCTGCCGGACGACGCCTGCAACACCTGGCGCGCGCTCTATGCCGGGCTCGGCAAGTTCGCCGACGACCTGACCGAGCACATCCACATCGAGAACAACATCCTGTTCCCGAAATTCGACGCCTGAGCGCGGGGCCGCGCGTGCGGCCGGTTAGCCCGCGTGCAGACGCGTGGCAGCGGAGAGGACGATGCGTTTGTCCGCCTCAGCCGTCGATCAAGTCATTCGGCTTGGCGAACTGTTTCAGGGCCGAGGCGTCCTCGATGATGATGTCGCGGCCGGAGCTTTTCACGCCGTGGCCGGCGAGCACGGCCAGGTTGCGCGACAGGTTCTCCGGCGTCATGCCGAGCCGCGAGGCGAGGATGCGCTTGTCGAATTCCAATTCGACGCTGCGGTGGTGCCCCTGCGAGGCCTCCGCCCGCAGGATCCAGTTGGCCAGCCGTTGCGCGCCGGTGCGCAGCTTCTCGTCCTTCAACGCACGCACCAGATCGCGGTAGCGTTGCGCCAGCTCGCTGACGATGGCGCGGGCGAAGGCCGCATCGCGTCCGAACACCTCGCGCACCGTGATCGCCGGGATCATGAGGATCTGCGCCGCCGTCAGCGTCCGCGCCGACTTCAGATAGACCTCGTCGCGGATCACCGCCGCCAGGATGAAGGTGGTCACCGGCTGCAGGATGTCGATGGTGGTTTCGCGTCCGTCGTCGGTGCCGAGCATTTCGACCGAGCCATCGACCACGATGTGCAGGAAGTCGGGCAACTCGCCTTCCTTGATGAGGGTCATGCCGGGCGGAAAGCGCTGCAGGAAGGCGGCGCTCATCAGCGTCTTGAAATGCGCGGCCTTGACGTTGCGGAACAGGGGCAGGGCCCGCACGAGCTTCCACTCAGTCTGGCGCATGTCTCGCTCCCGATTTGGCGAAATTATAGGCGCAGTCAAAGGAAGTGAGTTGATAATTATCAAGCCAAGATAAACGAAAATCAATCGTCAATAATACGAAGATCAAACAACAGTTCAACATGGGCAATACCCTGATTTGATAAATAAAAGTGGGTCTTTTTGACCGAGCTCAAGGTGTTTTGCTTCGTCCTGTGCTCATTTTTGCACGAGCAAGACTTGGAAGTCGATAACAGCGGGGCCCAAAATGACGGATGCGCGCATCACCAGCACGACGGATTTAGCCCAGGCGACGGGCGCGGGCGCGCAGGTTTACGAGACCCGCAAACAATATTCCGTCCTGTCGATGAACACGCTGGCCTTCACGGTGAACTTCGCCGTGTGGACGATGTTCTCCGTCATCGGCATCCGCATCAAATCGCAGCTCGGCCTCAACGACACCGAGTTCGGCCTGCTGGTGGCGACGCCGATCCTCACCGGCTCGCTCACCCGGCTGCCGCTCGGCATTCTCACCGACCGCTTCGGCGGCCGCGCCGTCTTCTTCCTGCAGATGATCGCGGTGGCGATCCCCACCTACGGCCTGGCCTTCGCCACGCAGTATTGGCAGTACCTGGTCATCGGTCTGTTCGTCGGCCTTGCCGGCGGCTCGTTCGCCATCGGCATCGCCTACACCTCCGCCTGGTTCCCGAAGGAGAAGCAGGGCACCGCTATGGGCATTTTCGGCGCCGGCAATGCCGGTGCCGCGGTGACCAACCTGGTGGCACCGCTGGTCATCGTCGCCTTCGGCTGGCGCATGGTGCCGCAGATCTATTCCGCCGCCATGCTGGTGATGGCGGTCATCTTCTGGCTGTTCACCTATCCTGATCCGAAGCTGGAAGAGCGCCGGCGCAAGAAGAGCTTTCCCTCGCTCAGCGACCAGCTCGCGCCGCTCACCGAATTGCGCGTCTGGCGCTTCGGTCTCGCCTATTACTTCGTGTTCGGCGGCTTCGTCGCGCTGGCGCTGTGGCTGCCGAAATACTACGTGGCGGAATACGGCCTGAACCTGAAGTCGGCCGCCTTCATCACCATGCTGTTCACGCTGCCGTCCGGCGTCATCCGCGCCCTCGGCGGCTGGATATCGGACAAGGTCGGCGGCAGCACCACCACGTGGTGGGTGTTCTGGGTCTGCGTCGTCTGCCTGTTCTTCCTCTCCTACCCGCCGACCACGCTGGTCGTGCACGGCATGAAGGGCGACATGAACCTTCATATCGCCGTCCATGTCGTTCTCTTCACCGTTCTCATTTTCATCGTCGGCATCGCCATGGGCATCGGCAAGGCGAGCGTCTATCGCGAGCTCGCCGACTACTACCCGGCCAATATGGGCGCGGTCGGCGGGCTGGTCGGCGTCATCGGCGGGCTCGGCGGCTTCTCGCTGCCGATCATGTTTGGCATCGCCTCCGACGCCATGCAGGTGCGCTCGTCGACCTTCATGCTGATGTATGCCGTCGTCGCCGGCGTGATGGTGTGGACTTGGCTCGCCGAGAAGGGCGAGCGCGCCGCCGTGCTCGAGCGCGAACCGGCGCTGCGCGACCAGATGGTCAAGGAGCGTCTGGTCGGCGTCGGCGCCGTCGGCCGCTGGCTGACCAATTGGCGGCCGGACGACGAAACGCTGTGGCGGCAGCAGGGCCGCCGCATCGCCCTGCGCAACCTCATTCTCTCCATGCCGCCGCTGTTCCTCTCCTTCGCGGTGTGGATGGTGTGGAGCGTGCTCGTCGTCGAATTGCCGCGCATCGGCTTCAAGTTCTCCACCAGCGAGCTGTTCTGGCTGGCGGCGGCGCCGGGCATCTCCGGCGCGGCGCTGCGGCTCGCCTATGCCTTCGTGGTGCCGATCTTCGGCGGCCGCAACTGGACGGTGTTCTCCACCGCCTCGCTGCTGCTGCCGACGCTGTGGATGGCGCTCGCCGTCCAGGACCCGACCACGAACTATGCGGTGTTCGTCGCCATTGCGCTGCTCTGCGGCCTGGGTGGCGGCAATTTCTCCGCCAGCATGGCCAATATCAGCTTCTTCTTCCCGAAGAAGATGCAGGGCACCGCGCTCGGCTGGAATGCCGGCATCGGCAATCTCGGCGTCGGCGTCATGCAGGCGGTGGTGCCGCTCGCCATCTATGGCGGCGCGCTCGCCTTCTGGGGCGGCACGCCGCAGACCTACACCGGTGGCGGCGCCGTCACCAAAGTGTGGATGCAGAACGCTGCCTATATCTGGGTGCCGTTCATCCTGATCGCGACCGTCGCGGCGGCTTGGGGCCAGAACAATATCCGCGACGCGCGGGCGAGCCTGCGCGAGCAGGTCGGCATCTTCCGGCGCAAGCATGCCTGGATCCTGGCCTGGCTCTACACCGGCACCTTCGGCTCCTTCATCGGCTTTGCCGCCGCGTTCCCGCAACTGATGCAGACCCTGTTCCCGGATTCGCAGGCCAAGCAATGGGCCTTCGTCGGTCCGCTGCTCGGCGCGCTGGTGCGCCCGCTCGGCGGCTGGCTGTCCGACCGTGTCGGCGGCGCCAAGGTCACCTTGTGGAATTTCGCGGTGATGCTGATTGCCTCGGTCGCGATCCTTGCGCTGCTGCCGCGCGCGCCGGGCAGTGCCTCGCTCGGCTGGTTCTTCGCCGCCTTCGTGCTGCTGTTCATCACCACCGGCATCGGCAACGGCTCGGTCTTCCACGTCGTGCCCAAGGTGTTCATGAAGCTGCACCTGCGCGCGGCGGGCAACGATCAGGCGGCGCGCGAGCGCGCGGTCTCCGAGGGCGAGATCGAATCCTCGGTGGCGCTTGGCTTCACCGCCGCCATCGCCGCGCTCGGCCTGTTCTTCATCCCGGCGCTGATCGGCATCTCCATCAACGCCACCGGCACGGCGGCGACCGCCATGGTCGTCTTCGTCGCCTTCTACGTGGTGTGCCTCGCGGCCACCTGGTGGTGGTACCGGCGCGCGGGCGCCGAAGTGCAATGCGAATGAGCCAATGAACAAACCAGACCAACAACTACGAGGACGATCATGAGCGCGATCAAAGGCTGGAAAGTCGACGACGCCAAGTACTGGGAATCGACCGGCAAGCGCGTCGCCACCCGTAATCTCTGGATCTCGATCCCGGCGCTGTTGCTCGCCTTCGTGATCTGGATGGTGTGGTCGGTGGTGGTCGCCAAGCTGCCGGCGGTGGGCTTCAAGTTCACCACCGACGAATTGTTCTGGCTCGCCGCCATGCCGGGCCTCTCCGGTGCGACGCTGCGCATCTTCTATTCCTTCGCCCCGCCGATCCTCGGCGGACGGCTGTGGACGACGCTGTCGACCGGCTCGCTCTTGTTGCCCGCCATCGGCATCGGCTTTGCCGTGCAGAACCCGCAGACGCCCTACAGCATCTTCATGGCGCTGGCGCTGCTCTGCGGCCTCGGCGGCGGCAACTTCGCCTCGTCGATGGCCAACATCAGCTTCTTCTTCCCCCGCGCGGAGAAGGGCCATGCGCTCGCCATGAACGCCGGCCTCGGCAATCTCGGCGTCAGCGTCGGCCAGTTCGTCATCCCGCTGGTCATCACCGCCGGCGTGTTCGGCGCCATGGGCGGCGGGCCCTTGCAGGCGGGCGCCACCACCAAGCTGTGGCTGCAGAATGCCGGCTTCGTCTGGGTGCCGTTCATCGTCATCGCCACGCTCGCCGCCTGGTTCGGCATGGACGACATCGAATCGATGAAGGCCTCGTTCAAAGAGCAGGCGGTCATCTTCAAGCGCAAGCACAACTGGCTGATGTGCTGGCTCTATACCGGCACCTTCGGCTCCTTCATCGGCTATTCGGCGGGCTTCCCGCTGCTGGCCAAGACCCAGTTCCCCGACGTCGATTCGCTTGAAGTTCGTCTTCCTCGGCCCGCTGGTCGGCGCGCTGTCGCGCTCGGCGACCGGCTGGCTGTCGGACAAATACGGCGGCGGCCGCGTCACCTTCTGGACCTTCGTGGTGATGATCGCGGCGGTCGGCGGCGTGCTCTATTTTCTCGGCATCAAGGATCAGCCGGGCGCCTTCTGGGGCTTCTTCGCCATGTTCATGATCCTGTTCTTCGCCACCGGGGTCGGCAACGCCTCCACCTTCCAGATGATCCCGGCGATCATGCGCACCGAAATGCCGCAGCTCGAGCCGGGCATGTCCGTGCCGGCGCGGCAGAAGCAGGCCGAGATGGAATCGGCGGCGATCATCGGCTTCACCTCGGCGATCGCGGCCTATGGCGCCTTCTTCATCCCCAAGGCCTACGGCTCCTCGATCGCGCTCACCGGCGGGCCGGAGCTGGCGCTGTGGACCTTCATGATCTTCTACGCGAGCTGCGTGGTCGTCACCTGGGGCTTCTACACGCGCCGCGGCGGCGTGCTGCATGACGTCGAGCGCGGCGTGCTGCCGGCATCCGCACCCTCAGCATAAGCGGGAATAACAATGAGCCACTTTCTCGATCGCCTGAAGTTCTTCGACAGGGTCGTCGACGATTTCGCCGACGGCCACGGCGTGGTCACCAACGAGGACCGGCGCTGGGAGGACGGCTACCGCAAGCGTTGGCAGCACGACAAGATCGTGCGTTCGACGCACGGCGCCAACTGCACCGGCTCCTGCTCGTGGAAGATCTACGTCAAGGGCGGCATCGTCACCTGGGAAACGCAGCAGACCGACTATCCGCGGACCCGGCCGGAGCTGCCCAACCACGAGCCGCGCGGCTGCTCGCGCGGGGCGAGCTATAGCTGGTACCTCTATTCCGGCAACCGGCTGAAATACCCGCTGGTGCGCTCGCGCCTGTTGAAGCTGTGGCGCGAGGCGAGGGCGCTGCGCACGCCGGTCGCGGCCTGGGGTTCGATCGTCGAGGACGCCAAGAAGCGCGAGGCCTATACGGCCAAGCGCGGTCTCGGCGGCTTCGTGCGCGCCACCTGGGACGAGGTCACCGAGATCATCGCGGCGGCCAATGCCTATACCGTCAAGCGGCACGGGCCGGACCGCGTCATCGGCTTCTCGCCGATCCCAGCCATGTCGATGGTCTCCTATGCCGCCGGCTCGCGTTATTTGTCGCTCATCGGCGGCGTCTGCATGTCGTTCTACGACTGGTATTGCGACCTGCCGCCGTCGAGCCCACAGACCTGGGGCGAGCAGACCGACGTTCCCGAGAGCGCCGACTGGTACAACTCCGGCTTCCTCATCCTCTGGGGCTCGAACGTGCCGCAGACGCGCACGCCCGACGCGCACTTCTACACCGAGGCGCGCTATCGCGGCGCCAAGAGCGTGGTGATCAGCCCCGACTATTCGGAAGCCTCTAAATTCGCCGACCTGTGGATCTCGGTGAAGCAGGGCACCGATGCCGCGCTCGCCATGGCCATGGGCCATGTCATCCTGCGCGAATTCCATGTCGAGCGGCAGGCCAAGTATTTCGAGGACTATATCCGCCAATATACCGACATGCCGATGCTGGTGCGCCTGGTCCGGAAGGACGGGCGCTGGGTGCCCGACCGCCAGCTCCGCGCCTCCGACTTCGCCGATAATCTCGGCGAGAGCAACAATGCGGACTGGAAGACCGTCGCCTATGACGCGACGACCAACGAGATCGTGGTGCCGCGCGGCTCGGTCGGCTTCCGCTGGGGCGAGAAGGGCAAGTGGAACCTGGAGGAGAAGAAATCGGACGGCGGCGACACCAAGCTGCAATTGAGTTTGGCGGACACTAAAGACGAGCTGGCCGACGTCGGCTTCCCCTATTTCGGCAACCGCGAGCACGATCATTTCGCCGGCACCGACCATCCCGACGTGCTGGTGCGCAAGGTCCCGGCCAAGCGCGTGGCGTTGAAGGACGGCGAGGCGCTGGTCGCCTCGGTCTACGACCTGTTCCTCGCCAATTACGGCGTCGATCGCGGCTTCGGCGGCGAGCATGTCGCCAAATCCTATGACGACAACGAGCCCTATACGCCGGCCTGGGCGGAGAAGATCTCCGGCGTGCCGCGCGACCAGATCATCACGGTGGCGCGCGAATTCGCGCTCAACGCCGAGAAGACCAAGGGTCGCTCGATGGTGATCATCGGCGCCGCCATGAACCACTGGTACCACTGCGACATGAACTACCGCGGCGTCATCAACATGCTGGTGATGTGCGGATGCGTGGGCCAGTCGGGCGGCGGCTGGTCGCATTATGTCGGGCAGGAGAAACTGCGCCCGCAATCGGGCTGGCTGCCGCTCGCCTTCGCGCTCGACTGGGCGCGCCCGCCGCGCCAGCAGAACTCGACCTCGTTCTTCTACGCGCATACCGACCAGTGGCGCTACGAGACCGTGGGCGTCGAGGAGATCGTGTCACCGACGGCGCCTCCCGGTCCCTGGGACGGCGCCTTGATCGACTACAACGTGCGCGCCGAGCGCATGGGCTGGCTGCCATCGGCGCCGCAGCTCCGGCAGAACTCGCTCGACATCGCCGCCAAGGCGCAGGCCGCCGGCCTGGAGGTGAAGGACTACGTGCCGAAGGCGCTGAAGTCCGGCGAATTGCAGATGGCCTGCGAGGATCCGGACCATCCCGACAACTGGCCGCGCAACATGTTCGTGTGGCGCTCCAACATCCTCGGCTCGTCCGGCAAGGGCCACGAATATTTCTTGAAGCACCTGCTCGGCACCACGCATGGCGTGCAGGGCAAGGACCTGGGCGAAGCCGGCCGCAAGAAGCCGCAGGAAGTCGCCTGGCACGAGGAGGCGCCGAAAGGAAAGCTCGACCTCCTGGTCACGCTCGACTTTCGCATGTCGACCACCTGCGTCTATTCCGACATCGTGCTGCCGACCGCGACCTGGTACGAGAAGAACGATCTCAACACCTCCGACATGCATCCCTTCATCCATCCGCTGTCGGCGGCGGTCGACCCGGTGTGGGAATGCAAGAGCGATTGGGAAATCTACAAGGCGATCGCCAAGCAGTTTTCCGCGGTCGCGCCGGAAGTGCTCGGCGTCGAGAAAGATGTGGTGCTGACGCCGATCCAGCACGACTCGCCCAACGAGATCGCGCAGGCGCTCGACGTCAAGGAATGGAAGAAAGGCGAGGTCGAGCCGGTCCCCGGCAAGACCATGCCGGCGCTCGCCGTGATCGAGCGCGACTATGCCGACGTCTATAAGCGCTTCACCTCGCTCGGCCCGCTGATGGCCAAGGTCGGCAATGGCGTCAAAGGCATGAGCTGGAACACCGAGCACGAGGTCGATCTCCTGAAGCGCCTTAACGGCGTGGTGACGGAGGAGGGGACGACCAAGGGCCTCGCCCGCATCGACAGCGATATCGACGCGACCGAGGTGATCCTCGCGCTCGCGCCGGAGACCAATGGCGAAGTGGCGGTGAAGGCCTGGGAGGCGCTGTCGAAGACCACCGGCCGCGAGCACGCGCATCTCGCCTTGCCGAAGGAGGACGAGAAGATCCGCTTCCGCGACGTGGTGGCGCAGCCGCGCAAGATCATCTCGGCGCCGACCTGGTCGGGCCTGGAGTCGGAGAAGGTCTGCTACAACGCCGGCTATACGAACGTCCATGAGCTGATCCCCTGGCGCACGCTCTCCGGGCGCCAGCAGCTCTACCAGGACCACCTGTGGATGCGTGCCTTCGGCGAGGCGCTCTGCGTCTATCGCCCGCCGGTCGATCTCAAGGCGGTCAAGCCGGTGATCGATTCAAAGCCGAACGGCGAGCAGCAGATCGTCCTCAACTTCATCACGCCACATCAGAAGTGGGGCATCCACTCGACCTATACCGACAACCTGCTGATGCTCACGCTCTCGCGCGGCGGCCCGATCGTGTGGATCAGCGAGAACGACGCCAGGAAGGTCGGCATCGTCGATAACGACTGGATCGAAGCCTACAATTCCAACGGCGCGCTGGTCGCGCGCGCCGTGGTCTCGCAGCGCGTGAAGGACGGCATGTGCCTGATGTATCACGCGCAGGAAAAGATCGTGAACGTGCCCGGCTCGGAAGTGACCGGCCAGCGCGGCGGCATCCACAATTCGGTGACGCGCACGATCGTCAAGCCGACGCACATGATTGGCGGCTACGCCCAGCAGAGCTACGGCTTCAACTACTACGGCACGATCGGCACCAATCGCGACGAGTTCGTCATCGTGCGCAAGATGGCGAAAGTCGACTGGCTGGACGAGCCGACCGCCGACCAGCCCGGCGATCCTGTCGTGCCGATGCAGGCCGCGGAATGAGGGAACTTGCGATGCTTTTCTCTCACGCGACCTTCCACAACACCGTGTGTCATCCCGGGCGAGCGCGCGAGCGCGAGACCCGGGATCCAGCAAGCCGCAGCCTATCGAGAATGCACGGCGTACTGGATCCCCCGCTTGCGCGGGGGATGACAACCGCATTCTTGGCTGCCGCGCAGCGCCCTCAAAATTGGTGAGCAACATGAAAATCCGCGCGCAAATCGCGATGGTGCTGAACCTCGACAAATGCATCGGGTGTCACACCTGCTCGGTCACCTGCAAGAACGTGTGGACCAATCGCGAAGGCATGGAATATGCCTGGTTCAACAATGTCGAGACGAAGCCCGGCATCGGCTATCCCAAGGAGTGGGAGAACCAGAAACGCTGGAGCGGCGGCTGGACGCGCAAGAAGAACGGCAAGATCGAGCCGAAGATGGGCTCGAAATGGCGGATCCTGGCGAACATCTTCGCCAATCCCGACCTGCCGGAGATCGACGACTACTACGAGCCGTTCACCTTCGACTATGAGCACCTGCAGAACGCGCCGGAGCTGAAGGCTTCGCCGACGGCGCGGCCGCGCTCGCTCATCACCGGCGAGCGCATGGAGAAGATCGAATGGGGCCCGAACTGGGAGGAAATCCTCGGCACCGAATTCGCCAAGCGCTCGAAGGACTATAATTTCGAGGGCGTGCAGAAGGAGATCTACGGCGAGTTCGAAAACACCTTCATGATGTATCTGCCGCGGCTGTGCGAGCACTGCCTCAACCCGACCTGCGTCGCGGCCTGCCCCTCGGGCGCCATCTACAAGCGCGAGGAGGACGGCATCGTCCTCATCGACCAGGACAAGTGCCGCGGCTGGCGCATGTGCGTCTCCGGCTGCCCGTACAAGAAGATCTATTACAACTGGTCGAGCGGCAAATCCGAAAAGTGCATCTTCTGCTATCCGCGTATCGAGGCCGGCCAGCCCACGGTGTGCTCGGAGACCTGCGTCGGCCGCATCCGCTATCTCGGCGTGGTGCTCTATGACGCCGACCGTATCGAGGAAGCCGCCAGCGCCGCAGACGAGCAGGACCTTTACCAGGCGCAGCTCTCGATCTTCCTCAACCCGAACGATCCGGCGGTGATCGCGCAGGCGGGCGCCGATGGCGTCGCCGACAACTGGCTGGAGGCGGCGCGCCGCTCGCCTGTCTACAAGATGGCGATGGACTGGAAGGTGGCGTTCCCGCTGCATCCGGAATACCGCACGCTGCCGATGGTCTGGTACGTGCCGCCGCTGTCGCCGATCCAGTCGGCGGCGCAGGCCGGCAAGATCGGGCACGACGGCGAGATGCCGGACGTGCGCTCCTTGCGCATTCCGCTCAAATATCTCGCCAACCTGCTCACCGCCGGCGACGAAGAGCCGGTGGCGCGCGGGCTCGAGCGCATGCTGGCGATGCGCGCCTATATGCGCGCCAAGACCATCGACGGCGTCATCGACGAAGCGATCGCCAAGCGCGTGGGGCTCACCTCGCTCGCCATCGAGGAGATGTACCAGACCATGGCGATCGCCAACTACGAGGATCGCTTCGTCATCCCGACCGCGCATCGCGAGATCAACGAGGACGCCTACGACCTGCGCGGCTCCTGCGGCTTCTCTTTCGGCAACGGCTGCTCGGGCGGTACCAGCGAGGTCAACCTGTTCGGCACGCCGAAGACCGGCAACAGGCGCGCCAAGACGCCGATGGAGGTGGTGTGATGGCAAGAACGTTCCAGGTCTTGTCGGCGCTGTTGAGCTATCCGACGGCGGACTTGCAGGCGGCCGTGCCCGAGCTGCGCGAATGCCTGGCGCAGGACGGGCTGCTGACCGGCCAGGCGCGGCGCGCCTTGCACCCGATGCTCGACGAGATCGCCCAGGGCGATCTCTACGATCTGCAGGAGCGCTATCTGCTGCTGTTCGACCGCACCCGCTCGCTGTCGCTGCACCTGTTCGAGCACGTGCATGGCGAGAGCCGCGACCGCGGCCAGGCCATGATCGATCTCAAGGCGCAGTATGAGCAGGCCGGCCTCGTCCTCAGCGCCTCCGAGCTGCCGGATTTCCTGCCGCTGTTCCTCGAATATCTCTCGACGCTGCCGGCAAACGACGCCTGCGACATGCTTGGCCAACCCGCGCATATCTTCGCCGCGCTGGCTGAGCGGCTGCGCAAGCGCCGCTCGCCCTACGAGGCGGTATTTCGCGCGCTGGTCGCGCTCGCCGCCGCCAAGCCGAAGCCGGAGGAGGTGGCGGCGCTCCTGACCGCGCCCGATCCCGACGGCTCCGACCTCGCCGCGCTCGATGCCGCCTGGGAGGACGCGCCGGTGAGCTTCGGTCCCGATGCCTTGAGCGGCTGCAAGGACGGGCTCATCGCCCGTGTGCGCGGGGCCATGCGTCCCGCTCCCGATTTACCGGCCGCCACCCGCAACGCGCCGCGTGCCTGAAGGAAAACAACCATGCGCGGCGATCTTCTTACCTACATCGTGTTCGGCTGGTACCCCTATCTCTGCCTCACCGTGTTCCTGGTCGGCAGCCTCCTGCGCTTCGACCGCGAGCAGTACACCTGGCGCAGCAGCTCCAGCCAGTTGCTGCGCCGGCGGCAGTTGATGTGGGGCTCCAACCTGTTCCACGTCGGCGTGCTCATCATCTTCCTCGGCCACTTTTTCGGCCTGCTGACGCCGATCTGGGTGTTCGAGATGCTGGGCATCAGCCACAGCTTCAAGCAGGGCATGGCGATCGGCATCGGCGGCATTGCCGGCATCTTCGCCTTCATCGGCCTCACCTTGCTGGTGCACCGCCGCCTGTTCGATGCCCGTATCCGCATCACCTCCTCCTTCGGCGACATCGCCATCTTGTTGCTGCTCTACGTGCAGCTCATCCTGGGCTTGTCCACCATTACCGTCTCGCTGCAGCACATGGACGGGCACGTGATGGTGAAGTTCATGACCTGGGCGCAGGGGATTTTGACGCTGCAGCCGGGGGTTTCGGCGCTGATTGCCGACGTGAGCCCCTTGTTCAAGCTGCACTTGTTCCTGGGCATGACCATCTTCCTGGTCTTCCCGTTCACCCGCCTCGTCCACATCTGGAGCGCCCCGGTCTGGTACCTCGGCCGGCGTGGTTATCAGGTGGTGCGCACGCGGCGCACGGTGCCATCGCGGCAATCGGCGCGCGTGGCGACGCAGAGCAATCGCTCTGTTGCCGCGCGTCCGGCGCAGGCGCGTCCGCTGCCGGCGGAGTAGCGCAATGACAGTGGTGCTCGATACGACAACGCCAACGCAAGCTTCGGCCAAGCCGAACAATGTCGACAGGCCGGCGATGCCGACGATGCGGGTCAGCGTCAACGGCACGGCGATCGCGCACGACGCGATCGTGCGCGAGATGCAGCATCATCCGGCAAAGCAGCCGATGCTGGCCTGGCAGCAGGCGGCGCGTGCGCTCGCCGTCCGCGAATTGCTGCTGCAGCGGGCGCACCATCTCGGCCTGACGCCAACGCCGGCCGAAGATGCCGCAGGCCGGCGCGAGACCGACGAGGAGGGGTTGATCCGTGCGCTGCTCGCGCATGAGGTGACGGTGCCCGAACCGGACGAGGAAACCTGCCGCCGCTATTACGCACAGAACCGCGCGCGCTTCCGCGCGCCCGACATCTACGAGGCTTCACATATCCTGTTCGCCGCGGCCGAGATCGACCGCGAAGGTTACGCCCAGGCGCGCGCCGACGCCGAGGCGGTGCTCGCCGCCTTGCAGGAGCGCCCGGAATCCTTCGCCACGCTGGCGCAGGCCTATTCGCGCTGCCCCTCGGCGGCACAGGGCGGCAATCTCGGCCAGCTCACGCGCGGCCAGACCACGCCGGAATTCGAGCGCGCACTCGCGGCGCTGACGCCGGGCGAGCTCTGCGCCGCACCGGTCGCGACCCGCTACGGCTTCCACATCATCCGGCTCGCGCGCAAACACGCGGGCGCGACGCTGCCCTATGAGGCGGTTGCCGCGCACATTGCGAGCTATCTGCGCGACAGCGTGCGCCGGCGCGCCGACGCGCAATACATCGCGCGGCTCGTGTCGGCGGCGCAGATCGAAGGCATCGCGCTCGCCGACGGCGAGGCGCTGCGCGTGCATTAGGAGACGTCATGCTGGGTGATCTCTTGGCCAATCTCACCGACGAGGCGTCCGCGAGCGCGGCGCTGGCGCGGCTCGGGCAGGGCGACCTGCTGACGGCGGCGCGCGCGCGGGCCGCCGCCGAAGGCCTCGATCTCGCGAACTTCGTCACGCAGGCGGTGCGGCGCTACGCCAACGCGGCGAGCGACGAGGAATGGATCACGCTGATGGGCTTGCTCAACCGCGCGCCGGATCCGGGCGCGACCTGTCTGCAGCGCGCCCTGCTGAGCGCGCTGCAATCATGAACGCCATCGCCCGCCTGCGCGACACTTCCGGTCCGGCGCTGTTCTCCTACGGCTTCCGGCCGTTCTTCCTGTTCGGCGCGATTTATGCCGGGCTTGCCATGCTCGCCTGGCTGCCGATGTTCACCGGACACCTCGCGCTGTCGACGGCGTTCACGCCAGTCGACTGGCACGTGCACGAGATGCTCTACGGCTTCCTGCCCGCGGTGGTCACCGGCTTCCTGCTTACCGCCATCCCCAACTGGACCGGGCGCTTGCCGATCCAAGGGCGGCCGCTGCTGGTCCTGGTGCTGTTCTGGCTTGCCGGGCGCATCGCCGTCACCTTTTCCGCCGAGATCGGCTGGCTCGCCGCCGCGCTCGTCGATGTCAGCTTCCTGGCGCTGGTCGTCGCCGCCACCACGCGCGAGATCATCGCCGGCAACAATTGGCGCAACCTCAAGGTCGTCGGCATGGTGGGTCTGCTGCTCGCCGGCAACATCGCCTTTCATGTGGAAGCGCATCTGCGCGGCAACGCGGCGTATGGCACCCGTATCGGCATTGCCGCCATCGTGCTGCTGATCGCGGTGATCGGCGGCCGCATCGTGCCGAGCTTCACCCGCAACTGGCTGGTACGGGAAAATCCCGGACGGCTGCCGGTGCCGTTCGCGCGCTTCGACGTCGCGTTGATCCTGTTCAGCGCGGCAACGCTCGCCCTGTGGTGCGCGCTGCCGGCGGGGCGCGTGACCGGCACGGCGCTCGCCGTCGCCGGGCTCCTACATCTCGTGCGTCTTGCGCGCTGGGCCGGCGACCGCACCTGGCGCGACCGGCTGGTGCTGATCCTGCACGTCGGCTACCTGTTCGTGCCGCTCGGCTTCCTGCTCGCCGGCGCCGGCGCCGCCGGCCTGCTGCCGGGCGACGCCGGCATCCATGCCTGGATGGTGGGCGGAGCCGGCGCCATGACGCTTGCGGTGATGACGCGCGCCAGCCTCGGGCATACCGGCAAAGCGCTGGTGGCATCGCCGGCGACGCAGGCGGTCTACGCTTTGATCGTCATCGCGGCGCTGGCGCGCATCGCGGCGGCGCTCGGGCCGGATTGGTCTCTGCAGCTGTTGGATGTCGCGGGCGGCGCCTGGTGCCTCGCCTTTTTCGGCTTCGCCGTCGCCTATGGGCCGTTGCTGGTCGGCAAGCGGGGTTAGAGTCTGATCCGACGGCGCGTGAGGCACATTCCGATCGTTACCGGGTTGAACGGGAGCGCTCTATCGCGAGCGAAATCATGACGATCCCGTCACCGGCCTTCCCAAGATCAACCCGCCATTGCCATCCAATAGGATCAGTTCACGGGTTTCCTCTGAATGCCTCATGCTAAAGTTCTGACTGTTCAATTAGTGCAGCCAGAAAATTCAGCGGACCGTCTCGTCCGGTAAAAGCGCATAATCCGCTCAGCAGTCGGACGACTGACGGCAATAAATTCAGCCTTTGTTCGTGCCAAATCTCCCTGAATCGCGCCTCCTTCGGGGAGACGTGCGCGGTAAATCGCATCGATCGTCGTCAAGCGAAAGCCGATGGCCTTTAAAATGATGGCAACCGGGCTTGTCCAGGGGCTCAAGAATAGCCGTTCGATTTCCGCTGTCGAAAGGCCGGAAAGTTGCGCCAGCGACACGACCGTTTCTTCGAGCCGCTTCGCCTTTGCGTATTCCTGAACGGTTGCTTCGGTCACAGGTTGGGACGCGACAAACAGCTCCGCAGTACGGTAATCTCTAACCGGGGCCTGACCTTTGCTCGTGCGTCGCGCGGCATTCCGCGAAAAAAGTCCCTCGATGATTTCACTTTGTTCCGGATTTTTTGCGATCAGTCGTCCTTGGACGATCTCCGACGCCTTTGAGACGAGCTCACGGAAATGATGCAGCGGGATATCGTCTCGCCGTGCGATGGCCTCCGCCAACCAATCGTCGCCCGCGCTTTTTTCCACCAGGACGCCAAAGCTCGGCTCTGAGATTGCGGCGCCATCGTTATTGACGAGGACTCCCAGAACGTTCTTGTCGCCATTCATTATCAGATGATCGCTGACATTTTCGCTGATTCGGTTTCGCGCTGCGATGGCAAGCAGGTGATCCTGGCCCTTGCTGGTTATGCAGCTGATCAGGGTGTCGTCGTCCAACAGGCTCGACTGAGCCAGAACAGGCTCGGCAACTTCGATCGCGTCATCGAGCGCAAGGGATCGAATCGTGCCGATCGGCGCATCATCGAGCGGCGCCAGTCGCTTGGAGAGCAACTCCCGCGCCGCAACATCAACTCTTGCGATCAGCAATTCCAATACGCCATCGTAGAGCGCCACCTGGTCCGCGGAATAGTGCCCTGCGTTCAGCAGAAAGAGATCCGTGATTTGGTGCAACATCGTGCCGGTTTTGTTCGACCGGACCGCGATGGCTTGCTCGAGATCGGATATGAAATTTAAGGGAAGCAATTCCTGCCGCATAAAACAAACTTTCCCAACGCCCCTTCAACCTGGGATATTCCAAGAAACTAAATGTTACGAAAACGCGTATGGTTAATAATTTGGCTGACTGCGAACGACTGCAGCGCCAAGGTCAGCTTTGCGGCGTTTGATCTGAGAGGACCGGCACATCGAATGCCAAAGAAAAGGTAAACGCCGAGTCCCTGCAGGCATGGCGAGGGCTCTAAAAATACGGCGATCGTGCGATGGCCCCTGGGCGCGTTGACCCCTGATCCCTCACCTGGCGCGGCTGGTCTTGCGCGCAAGCTGGTAGCCGAGCATCACCGCCTCGGCCAGCATGACGAGCTGCAACTGCCGCGGTGAGCCGAGCGGCTTGTCGACCGCCACGGCACGGTGGCTGCGGTTCTTCTGCACCCACAACGCGATCAGTGCGATCAGCGATATCGCCGCAAAGATGCCGCCCATGATGAGCTGCGCCGCCACCGGCGTGTAGACGCGCTCCAGCGCCAGCACGGCGCTGACGCTGAAGTGATAGACCGCGACGATGGCGCAGACCGCCAGCACCGTGGCGATCGCCGCCTGCCAGACCAGCCGGCCGACGATCTGCCCGAGCGCGACTTGCACGATTTGGTCGAGACGCATCGCGTCAACGGCGGTTGGCGAATCCGACGAGGAAGCCGACACCCAGCGCGACCGCCAGCATCACCAGCGGCCTCTGTTCGACCTCGTCGGCGACCCGCTTCACAGCCTTGTTGCCGAGTTGCGAGGCTTCGTCCGCCACAGACTGGCCGACACTCGCGGCGCTGTCGCGCACGCGATTCATGATGCCGGCGAGGGCGTCATTGACGAAGTCGCCGACGTCGCCGGTGGCGTCCGAGATTTCTTCCTTGGCGGAACTGGACAGGCTCGAAAGCCGGCGCAGGCGCTTCTCGAGGTTGGTCACCAGCTCTTCGATAGCGGCAACCTCTTCGGCGGTCGATACGGTCTTGGAGCGCGTGCTCATTGCTGCCTCTGTGGCTCGAATTGTTCTTGGAACTCACGTGGCATGACAACGTTAGCGCAAGCTGGAAGTTCCATGGGCAAAGCCGCACGTCCCGTGGGCCCGCGAACGCGCGGTCCACGCCGACGGAGCAAGGCAAGTTGCTGTTTGCATTGCGATAATCCCAAGATCGATCGGTTGAAGAGTCATGGCGGCGGGACGACATCCATGAACGAGCGTCCGCAGCGCGGCGAGGGCGACCGCGACAAGTCCGCGCAAGGCATTTTCGAGCACGACGACGAGCACGCCCCAAAGGGCATTTCCAGGCACGAGGTCAAAGAAGTCGAAGAGTTGTCCACCCCGCGCACGCCGGTCATCTATGAGATCGTGCGGCGGATGGGCGAAGAGGAGATGGCGCGGCCGTTCGCCTCGCTGTGGTGGTCGGGCGTCGCCGCCGGACTGTCCATCAGTTTCTCGCTGCTGGCGCAGGCGCTCTTGCAGATTCATCTGCCCGACGCGCCGTGGCGGCCGCTGGTCGTCTCCTTCGGCTATTCGATCGGCTTCCTCATGGTGGTGCTCTCGCGCCAGCAGCTCTTCACCGAGATCACCATCACCGCCGTGCTGCCGGTGGCGGCCGACTTCTCCTGGCGCAATCTCGGCCGCCTGGCGCGCATGTGGACGATCGTGCTCGTCGCCAATCTCGTCGGCACCTTCGTGGCGGCGATGTTCTGCTCATGGGCGCCGGCGCTGGCGCCGAAATTCCTGCACGCGATGATCGCGATCAGCCAGCATCTGTTGGAGCTGTCCTGGCAGGATTCGTTCTTCCGCGGCATCACCTCGGGATTCCTCATCGCCGCCATGGTCTGGCTGATCCCCGGCGCCGAGGGCAACCAGTTCTATATGATCACGCTGATCACCTATCTGGTCGCGCTCGGCAACTTCACGCATATCATCGCCGGCAGCGTCGAGGTCTTCATGCTGCTGCTCAACGGACAGGCCGGCTTGAGCTGGGCACTCGCCGATTTTCTGATCCCGACCCTGTTCGGCAATATCATCGGCGGCACGGCGCTGTTTGCGGTGATCGCCTACGCGCAGGTGATGAAGGAGATCTGAGCGCCGACGCGCGCCATCTCAGGCGTGCAGCGGTTCCTTGGCGCTGATCAAGGCGAGGCCGCTGGCGGGATCGTGCACTTTCTGCAGGTAGGACGGCGCCTCCTCGACAATCACCTCCAGCGTCGGGCGCACATGCGCCTCGCCGAGATGGCCGGCCATCGCGCTGCCGTCCTTCTTGCCGACCACGAGATGGATATGCACTGCCGGCTTGCCCTGCGGATCGAGCGCGATATCGCCGATCAGCGAGGCGACCTCGACCTGCTCGCGCACCGGAATGCGCCGGTATTCCTTGGTCTCCCAATCGAAATATTTCAGCACCACGTCGCTCAGCGCGCCGATGGCGGTGATCTGCGCGGCGGCGATGCGCTGCGTCTTGGCGAAGTCGAGGATGGTCGACAGCACCTCGTCGCCGATGTTCATGATGATGGCGAAAGTGCGCCGGCCGTCATGGTCGTGCAGCAGTTTGCTGTCCATGGGTTCTGCTCCCGCTGTGGCCAATGGGATGGAACGGCGGCGATCCGCCGGCGGTTCCCGACGTCATCATTTCACCAACAATGGGAACAGCGACGAAAGTCGTTTGTTGACCCTGCATCTTCAGCATTTCCGGCGGTTCTCGGGGGACGGCGCCGGCGCGTAAACATGGAGGACTCTATGGCCAAGCCGACCGCTGGCGACGTGTTGGTCGAAACGCTACTTCGGTGGGATGTTGATACCATCTTCGGCATTCCGGGCGACGGCATTAACGGCATCATCGAATCCCTGCGCAAGCGCAAGGACGACATTCGCTTCATCCAGGTGCGCCATGAAGAGGCGGCGGCGTTCAATGCCTGCGCCTATGCCAAATGGACCGGCAAATTGGGCGTGTGCCTGGCGACCTCCGGCCCCGGCGGCATTCATCTGCTCAACGGGCTTTACGACGCCAAGCTCGACGGACAGCCGGTGCTGGCCATCACCGGCCTGCAATTCCACGACTTGCTGCACACCTGGACGCAGCAGGACGTCGAGCTCGACAAGCTGTTCCAGGATGTCAGCGTCTACAACACGCGGATCATGGGGCCCCAGCACGTGGAGAACGTGGTGGAGCTCGCCTGCCGCACCGCGCTCGCCTATCGCGGCGTTGCGCATGTGACCATGCCGGTCGACATGCAGTCGGAGCCGGTCGACAAGGACATCAAGTCCAAGCGCAACGTCGCCCACCATGTCTCCGACGTGATGGCGCTGTCCAGCCAGATGCCGAACGAGCGGCAGATGGCGCGGGCGATCGAGATTCTCAACGCGGGCAAGAAGATCGCGATTCTGGCCGGGCGCGGCGCGCTCGGCGCGGCCGACGGCCTGAACGCGATCGCCGAGCGGCTTGGCGCGCCGGTGATGAAGCCCTTGCTCGGAAAGGGCGCGCTCGCCGACGACAATCCCTATTGCACCGGCGGGGTCGGCCTGCTCGGCACCAAGCCGGCGCAGGAAGCGCTGGAGGAATGCGACACGCTGCTGATCGCAGGGTCGAGCTTCCCCTATATCGAATTCTATCCGAAGCCGGGGCAGGCCAAGGCGGTGCAGATCGATGTCGATCCGATGCGCATCGGCCTGCGCTATCCAGTCGACGCGGCGCTGGTCGGCGACGTCAAGGGCGTGCTGCAGGCGCTGCTGCCCAAGCTGGCCCCGCACGAGGATCGTTCTTTCCTGAAGAAGGCGCAGGACGGGATGAAGGATTGGAACGCGCTGATGGCGGAGCGCGGCAGCCGCACCGACAAACCGATGAAGCCGCAGGTGGTCGCGCACGAGCTCAACAAGCTGCTCGACGATGACGCGATCATCGCCACCGATTCCGGCACCGTCACCACCTGGATCGCGCGCCAGCTCATGATCCGCGGCGACATGAAGTTCTCCTGCTCGGGCAATCTGGCCACCATGGCCTGCGGCCTGCCTTACGCGGTGGCCGCGGCGGTTGCCTATCCGGGCCGCCAGGTGGTCGCCTTCGTCGGCGACGGCGCATTGACCATGCTGATCGGCGAGCTCGCCACCTGCATGAAATACGATCTCAACGTCAAGATCGTCGTCATCAGGAACAACACGCTCGGCCAGATCAAATGGGAGCAGATGGTGTTCCTGGGCAATCCCGAATATGTCTGCGAGCTGCAGCCGATCGATTTCGCCGCCGTGGCGCGCGGCTTCGGCGTCGCCGCCTACAGCGTCGACGATCCCAAGCAGTGCGGCGAGGTGCTGCGCCAGGCGCTGGCGAAGCCCGGCCCGGCTCTGGTCGAGGCGGTGGTCGATCCGCACGAGCCGCCGATGCCGCCGAAGATCACCGTGAGCGATGCCAAGAACTTCGCCGAAGCGCTGGCCAGCGGCACGCCCGCGGCGGGCAGGATCGCGTTGACCGTGGCCTCCGATAAAGTCCGCGAACTGATCTGATGGAGACGGCAATGTCTGCCTCGACACCGCCGATCGAAGACGTCGCGGTGCGGATCCTGCGCATTCCGACCGATGCGCCGGAAGCCGACGGCACCATCTCCTGGGACCACACCACCATGGTCCTGGTGGAGATCAGTGCCGGCGGCCGGCGCGGCATCGGCTACACCTACGGTTCCAGCGCTGTCGCCACCGTCGTCGAGCGGCAGTTGACCGGCGTCTTGCGCGGACGCGACGCCTTCGACATCCCGGCGCTGTGGATTGCCATGGTCGGGGCCGTGCGCAATGCCGGCTGGCGCGGCGTCTGCGCCAACGCCATCTCGGCGGTCGATATCGCGTTGTGGGATCTCAAGGCGAAGCTGCTGGACGTCGCGCTGTTCAAGCTGCTGGGCGCCGCGCGGACCTCGGTGCCGATCTACGGCAGCGGCGGCTTCACCAGCTATTCCAATCAGCGTCTGCAAGACCAGCTCGGCGGCTGGGTGCATGAGGACGGCTGCCGCTGGGTCAAGATGAAGATCGGCAGCGAGCCGGCCCAAGACCCCGCAGCGTGTGCGTGCCGCGCAAAAGGCGATCGGCGATGCGACCTTGTTCGTCGACGCCAACGGCGCTTTCGACCGCAAGCAGGCGCTGGCCTTCGCGCAGGATTTTCCCGAGATTGGCTGGTTCGAGGAGCCGGTGTCGAGCGACGATCTCGCCGGCCTGCGTCTCATGCGCGACCGCGCGCCGGTCGGCATGGAGATCGCCGCCGGCGAATACGGTTACGATCACTTCTATTTCCGGCGCATGCTGGAGGCGGGCGCTGTCGATGTGCTGCAAGCCGACGCCACGCGCTGCGGCGGCATCACCGGCTTCCTCAAGGCGGCGGCGTTGGCCGACGGCTTTTCCATTCCGCTCTCCGCCCACACCGCGCCGGCCGCGCATCTGCATGTGTGCTGCGCCGCGCCGCGCCTGCGGCACCTGGAGTGGTTCCACGATCACGTCCGCATCGAGCGCACCATCTTCGACGGCGCGCCGACGGCGCATGACGGCGTCATCAGCCCGGACCCGCAGCGGCCAGGCCTCGGATTGGAATTCAAGCGCGCCGATGCCGAGCGCCTGGCGGCCTGAGGAAGTTTATTGAAATGAGCCATGTCATTGAAGTCAATCATCGCCCCGGGGCGGGCGGCCGCTGGCCGTTCGAGACCGAGCGCGCGCCCAACGGCCGCATCGTCAGCGCCTGGTCGGCCGACGGCGATGCCAAGACCTTTCGCGCGCTCGGCGTTGCGCTGGCGCAGCGGCTGGAAGGCGAGGTGCGTTTCGATGCCGGCGCGCGCGCGCTTTATGCCACCGATGCCTCGAATTACCGGCAGGTGCCGATCGGCGTGGTGATCCCGCGCAATATCGCCGACGTGGTGGCGACGGTCGAACTCTGCCGGCAATACGGTGCCCCGATCGTGCCGCGCGGCGGCGGCACCAGCCTCGCCGGGCAGGGCTGCAATGTCGCCGTGCTCATCGATTTCTCAAAATATCTGCACGGCATCGTGTCGATCGACGAGGTCAACCGGCTGGCCCGGGTCGAGCCCGGCTGCATCCTCGATCATCTGCGCGACACCGCGGAAGAGCGCGGCCTCACCTTCGGCCCCGACCCGGCGACGCACGACCACAACACGCTGGGCGGCATGCTCGGCAACAATTCCTGCGGCGTGCATTCGGTGATGGCCGGGCGCACCTCCGACAATACCGAAACGCTCGACATCCTCACCTATGACGGCGAGCGCATGACCGTCGGGGCGACCAGCGACGAGGACCTGAAAGCAATTTTACAGGCCGGTGGCCGCCGCGCGCAGATCTACCGCGCGCTCGATGCCTTCCGCCACAAATATGCCGACCTGATCCGCGCGCGCTTTCCGCAGATTCCGCGCCGGGTCTCCGGCTACGAGAACCTCGACCAGCTCTTGCCGGAGAACGGCTTCAACGTCGCGCGCGCGCTGGTCGGCACCGAGGCGACCTGCGTGCTCATTTTGCAGGCCGAGCTCAACCTGCTGCCGAGCCCGCCGTGCCGCGTGTTGGGCGTGGTCGGTTTCAAGGATGTGTTCGCCGCCGCCGACGCGGTGCCGGAGATGCTGCAATTCAAGCCGATCGCGCTCGAGGGCATCGATGACATGCTGGTCGACTTCATCACCCGCAAGCATCTGCATCCCGACGACCTGAAGATGCTGCCGAAGGGCGGCGGCTGGCTGGTGGGGGAATTCGGCGCCGACAGCACCGAGGAAGCAGTCGAGCGCGCGCAAAAGGCGCTCGACCGGTTCAAGGATAAAGGCAACGACGTCGAGCTGTTGCGCGACATGGCGCAGCAACAGAAAGTCTGGGAGTTGCGCGAGTCGGCGCTTGCCGCCACCGCCCATGTGCCGGACTGGCCGGAGGCCTATCCCGGCTGGGAGGACAGCGCGGTGGCGCCGGAGAAACTCGGCGATTACCTGCGCGAGCTCAAGGCGCTGTTCCACCGCCACGGCTACGACGCCTCGGTCTATGGCCACTTCGGCGACGGGCTCATTCATTGCCGGGTCGACTTCGACCTCGCCACCGAAAAAGGCCTGATCAACTGGCATCATTTTCTCGAGCAGGCGGCCGACCTCGTCGTGCGCTATGGCGGCACGCTGTCCGGCGAGCATGGCGACGGCCAGGCGCGCGCCGAGCTGTTGGAGAAAATGTACGGCAGCGAGCTGGTCGAGGCCTTCCGCGAGTTCAAGGCGATCTGGGACCCCGACAACCGGATGAATCCGGGCAAGGTCGTCGATCCTTATCCGATCACCTCCAATCTGCGGCTCGGTCCGGAATACAAGCCGCACGAATATGGCGGCCACTTCGCCTATGCCGATGATGGCAGCAGCTTCACGCAGGCCACGCGTCGCTGCGTCGGCGTCGGCAAGTGCCGGCGGCGCTCGAGCGACGACGGCGTCATGTGCCCGAGCTACATGGCGACCGGCGAGGAGAAATATTCGACGCGAGGCCGCGCCCGCCTGCTGTTCGAGATGATGCGGCAGGAAACGCTGGCCGATCTGTGGAAGAGCGACGAAGTCGAGGAGGCGCTCGATTTGTGCCTCGCCTGCAAGGGCTGCAAGAGCGACTGCCCGGTGCATGTCGACATGGCAACCTATAAGGCGGAATTCCGCTCCCAGCGCTATCGCCATCGCCTGCGCCCGCGCGCGGCCTATTCCATGGGACTGATCCATCGCTGGGCGCGGCTGGCCGCGTTCGTGCCGGGCCTCGCCAATGCGGCCGGGAGCACGTCGCTGGCGAAATGGGTGGGCGGCATTTCAGCGCAACGCAGCATGCCGCCGTTCGCCAAGCAAACGTTCCGCAGCTGGTTTCGCAAGCGCGCCCAGTCGCCCGGCAACGGCCGGCGCGTGCTGCTCTGGCCCGATACGTTCAACAATTATTTCCGCCCCGACACGGCGATCGCCGCCACCCGCGTGCTGGAATCGCTCGGCTATCACGTGGCGATCCCCGAGCGCGCGTTGTGCTGCGGCCGTCCGCTCTATGACTGGGGCCGTATCGACCAGGCCAAGGCGCTGTGGCGGCAGACGATGCGTGCGCTGCACGACGACATCCAGGCCGGCACGCCCATCGTCGGCCTGGAGCCGGCCTGCGTCAGCGCCTTCCGCGACGAATTGGTCGATCTGTTTCCGCACGAGGAGGCGGCACAGCAGCTTTCCAAGCAGACGTCGTTCTTCACCGAGTTCCTCGACCATCATGAGGGCGGCCTACCGCGGATCGACGGCCATGTGCTGGTGCAGTTGCATTGCCATCATCACGCGGTGATCAAGCCGACGGCCGAAAAGAAGATCTTGCAGCGGCTCGGCATCGACGCCGACATCATGGCGTCCGGCTGCTGCGGCATGGCGGGCTCCTTCGGCTTCGAGGCGGACAAATACGACGTATCGATGAGCGCAGCCGAACGCGTCCTGCTGCCCACGGTGCGCAAGGCCGAGAGCGATACGCTGGTGCTCGCCAACGGCTTCAGTTGCCGCGAGCAGATCGAGCAGGGCAGCGAACGCAAAACCCTTCACATTGCCGAGGTGATCGCGAACCGCCTCGACGCCAATCAGCAGGATCGATAACCAACAGGATTGAACAATGGCACAGCAATTAACAAAAAACGGCAAAGACCGCGAGACCGTCTTCATCACCGGCGCCAGCGCCGGCGTCGGTCGCGCCACCGCCCTGCGCTTCGGCAAGGCCGGTGCGCGGGTGGGGCTGATCGCGCGCGACGCCAAGGCGCTCAACGAGGTGAAAAAGGAAATCGAGGCGCTGGGCGGCGAGGCAGCGGTGGCCGCCGCCGATGTGTCCGATGCCGACGCCGTTTTCGAGGCGGCGAACAAACTCGAGCAAGCGCTCGGCCCGGTCGATATCTGGGTCAACGACGCCATGGTGACGGTGTTCGCGCCGTTTTCCGAGATCACGCCTGAGGAATTCCGCCGCGTCACCGAAGTCACCTATCTCGGCTTTGTTTATGGCACCATGGCAGCGCTGCGGCTGATGCGCCCGCGCAATCGTGGCACCATCGTGCAGGTGGGCTCGGCGCTCGCCTATCGCGGCATCGCGCTGCAGGCCGCCTATTGCGGCGCCAAGTTCGCCATCCGCGGCTTCACCAACTCGCTGCGCACCGAGCTGATGCATGAGCGCAGCGGCATTCACGTCACCATCGTGCATTTGCCGGCGGTCAACACGCCGCAGTTCGACTGGGCGCGCACGCATATGCAGAAGCAGCCGCGGCCGGTGGCGCCGGTGTTCCAGCCGGAAGTGCCGGCCAATGCCATCTACAAGGCCGCGCACGAGCGCAAGCGCGAGTACTGGCTCGGCCGCAGTTCGGTCGAAATCATTCTCGGCAATTTCCTCGCCCCGGCGCTGCTCGACCGCTATCTCGCGCGCACCGCGGTGCAAGGCCAAAGCACAAAGCGCAACGTCTCGGCAAATCGCCGCGACAACCTCATGCGCCCCGTGCACGACCTGCACCGCACCCGCGGCTCGTTCAGCCGCGAAGCCGAAAGCAGCGCACTGGCCTTGCCGGGGCCGGCGACGCGGCTGACGGTGGCGGCGACCGGAATCCTGTCGGCCGGCGTGCTCGGCATGCTGCTCGGCCGCCTGTCGCGGCGCTAATACCAAAGCGCGCAACACTCGACTCGTCATGCCCGCGCAACCGGGTCCGGCCTATGGCCGGCCCGGGTGTAAACGTGTCGCGGGCATCCACGTCTTAATGTGAGTCAAGTCAAAGACGTGGATGGCCTGGACAAGCCCGGCCAAGACGTGGAGAGAAGGTCGGAGATCGCGTCGCCTTCGGTCGCCTCGCGCAGCGCCGAGGCCATGCCTAGATCATGCCGCCCCTACATTGGCTGCGCGCGGTGCGCGAATCTCGCGCGTCACGGCATGCACGCGCACCTCCACGAATTCGGCGCCGAGCGCATACACCAGCTTGTCCGCGCGCGACACGCCGGGGACCGCAGGCCGACGACAGGCAGCGGGCCGCCGCCGGCCAGTTGGCGGCGGCCGGATTCGGGCCTATGGAGGGGCGCCAATTCCATCAACGAGGTTCATAAGCGGTCATGAGTGCAGCGCTTCCTTCTTCCACGGATGTGATCGTCGTCGGCGCCGGCAATGCGGCGTTCTGTGCCGCGCTGGCGGCGGCCGAGCATGGCGTTTCGGTGCTGGTGCTGGAGCGCGCGCCGGAGGAGGAAGCCGGCGGCAACAGCCGCTTCACCGCCGGCGCCTTCCGTTGCGTCTATGGCGGGGTCGAGGACCTGCGCGCGCTGATGCCGGACCTGACCGACGAGGAGGTCGCCAAGTCCGACTTCGGCACCTACACCGAGGAGAAGTTCTTCGATGACATGGGCCGCGTCACCGAATATCGCACCGATCCGGACCTGTGCGAGATCCTGGTCACCCGCAGCAGGGCGACCATGCTGTGGATGCGCGACAAAGGTGTCAGGTTCATGCCGATCTGGGGCCGCCAGGCCTACAAGATCGGCGGCATGTTCAAATTCTGGGGCGGCCTGACGGTGGAGGCCTGGGGCGGCGGCCCTGGCCTGGTCGACCAGCTCACCAAGATCGCCGGCAAGAACAACATCACGGTCGCCTACAATGCCCACGCGCTGGCGCTGATCGCCGACGACGACGGGGTCAAAGGCGTGCGCCTCAAGCACAACGGCAAGACGGTGGAGGTCCGCGCCAAATGCGTGGTGCTGGCCGCCGGCGGCTTCCAGGCCAATGCCGAAATGCGCACGCGCTATCTCGGGCCCGGCTGGGAGCTCGCCAAGGTGCGTGGCACCCGCTTCAACACCGGCGACGGGCTGAAGATGGCGCTCGACATCGGCGCCATGCCGACCGGCAACTGGTCGGGGGCGCATGCGGTGGGCTGGGACCGCAACGCGCCGGAGTTCGGCGATCTGGCGGTCGGCGACAACTTCCAGAAGCACTCGTATCCCTGGGGCATCATGATCAATGCCAATGGCGAGCGCTTCGTCGACGAGGGCGCCGACTTCCGCAACTACACCTATGCCAAATACGGCCGCGTCATCCTGAGCCAGCCCAAGCAGTTCGCCTGGCAGGTGTTCGACGCCAAGATCATCCCCATGCTGCGCGACGAATATCGCATCAAGCAGGTGACCAAGGTGCGCGCCGATACGTTGGAGGAGCTGTGCGAGAAGCTTGAGGACGTCGACGGCGCCAAGGCCCTGGAGACGATCAAGGCCTACAACAAGGCGGTGATGACGGACGTGCCATTCGATCCGAACGTGAAGGACGGGCGCGGCACGCGCGGGCTCGCCGTCCCGAAATCGAACTGGGCGAACACCGTGGAGGAGCCGCCGTTCGAGGCCTATGCGGTGACCTGCGGCGTGACCTTCACCTTCGGGGGCCTCAAGATCGACACCGACGCGCGGGTGATGGACACCGACGGCCTGCCGATCCCCGGCCTGTATGCCGCCGGCGAACTGGTGGGGGGCGTGTTCTACTTCAATTATCCGGGCGGCACCGGGCTGATGAACGGCGCCGTGTTCGGCCGCATCGCCGGCGCCGGCGCCGGCGAACGCGCGGCGAAGGTATCCTGAACGCCGCGACCAATCCCGTCATCGTTTCTTTCTCGCAAAGCCAAGCTTTAACGCCAGCAACCCGCAAGGAGGGTCAAATGGGCCATCAGCACGACAGCAAGGAAACCATGGGGGAAATGTTCGATCGCGGCCTGGAACTGCGCCGCGAAGTGCTGGGCAAGGAGTACGTCGACGGCTCGCTGCAGAAGGCGAACGATTTCATGATGGCCTTCCAGCACATCACCACCGAGTGGTGCTGGGGCTACGCCTGGGGGCGGCCGACGCTCGACAAGAAGACGCGCAGCATGTTGAACCTCGCGATGCTCACAGCGCTCGGCAAGAGCGCCGAGATCAAGCTGCACGTGCGCGGCGCCATCAACAACGGGCTGACGGCCGAGGACATCAAGGAGGTGCTGCTGCACGCCACGGTCTATTGCGGCATCCCCGCCGGCCTCGACGCCTTCCGCTCGGCCAACGAGGTGCTCAAGGAGATGGGCAAGGTCTGATACCAGCCGCCGCGATGTCCGACCTTCTCTCCACGTCATGGCCGGGCTTGTCCCGGCCATCCACGCCTTCGATTTGACTCACAATGTAAGACGTGGATGCTCGCGACAAGTTTACACCCGGGCCGGCCATAGGCCGGACCCGGTTGGACGGGCATGACGAGTTTATTGTTACGCGCGTTATTAAAACTGTTTCGGCCGCGAGCGTTGCGAACGCCGAGGCGCGACGGCGCCTCAGTGTTTGCCGCCGAGCTCGTTGCTCTCCAATTCCAGGAAGATGCGGTAGGCGTTGCCGCGGTTGTTGGCGTCGAAGGCCGGAATTTTCTCGTATCTCGACCAGTCGGTCTGCTGATAGGCGACGTCGAAGTCGGTCCAGTTCTCCACCGCTTTGCGCATGGCCGCGCGCACATAGAGAATGTAGTCGCGCGTGAACTGGATCGCCTGCTTGGCCGCGGTCGATGGCTTGCCGTGGCCGGGGATGATAAATTTCGGATTGAGCTTCTCGACCACCGCCAGCGCGTTCAGCCATTGTTTGGTGTCGACGTCGTCGCTGTTCATGAACGGGATGCGGCCGTTCTGCACGATGTCGCCGGCGAACAAGACGCCATCCGGCTCGACCATCATCATCATGTCGCTCGCCGAATGGGCGGGACCGGCATAGATCATCTCGAAGCGCCTATCGCCGAGGGTCAGCGTCAAGCGATCGTTGAAGGTAATATCGGGCGGCACCACGCGGGTCTCGGCATTCACCCACGGTGCCAGCGCCTGCCGGCGCTGGTCGAGCCGCTGATTGGCGCGCTCGTCGGCGGTTTCCTCGTTCTCCTCTTTATATTCCCGCGCGCGGTCCTGTGCGATGATCACGGTATCGGTGTGATCCTTGAAGGCCTGCAATCCATAGATGTGGTCGGCGTGGTAATGGCTGAGCACGTTGTAGCGGACCGCCTTGTCGGTGATCTTGCGGATATCCTGCAGCAGCGCCCAGCCGAGGCTCGGGGTGCCCAGCGCGTCGAACACCAGAACGCCCTGCGAGGTCACGACAAATCCGGCATTCGAGGTATTGCCCTGATTGCGATGGGCGGGAACACCGGGATGGCCGATGCTGTAATAGATGGGATGACCCGGTACCTGCTCGATGGTGAGTGGCGCTTCAAGCGGCGCATATTGCGGCGCAGCAGCGCCGGCCGCGGGAGTTTGGCTAATCGCCAATATCACCAATGAAAAAAGAAAAAATAGACTGTTATTGCGTTGCAATATATGCACTCGCGCGTGTTTCGGAGGCTGTTGCGACGGAAATATAATCATGCGCCGGATTTGGCTGCCATCGCGGAAAATGCGCTTTTTAAAACGGATCATGTTTTTGTAAACCGGTCATATATTGTGTCTGCCAATTTCAATTGAATTCCCTAACACGACATTCCTGTGGCAAGAGAGGTCTTGCACGGACCTTGCCGGAACTTTTGCCGCGATTCGTGCGTCTTCCCGTGCGTGACGCGCCTGATTGCGTTCGACGCGAAAATTTGTCTGGACGTGGACTCATATTCAAGTCTACCTATATAAAAAAGCAAGGGAGGAACGCGGCATGAAGCTGCTGACTCTGCGTCAGCCGAAATCCAGCATCGAAAACGCGCGCGTCGACCAGGGTGGCCGGCGTCGTTTCTTGACCTTGGGCGCGGCCATGACCGGCGGCGCGCTGCTCGGCAGCCGGGCGGCGAGCGCCGCCGATTCCTATCCGCCGAAGGATCCCGAGTGGTCGCAGATGCTCGGCCCCGGCGTAGTCGATCGCCCCTATGGCACGCCCTCGAAATTCGTCAAAGACGTGATCCGGCGCAATGTGCCCTGGCTGACGGGGACGCAGGAATCATCGGTCAGCTTCACGCCGTTGCAGGACCAGACCGGCATCATCACCGCCAACGGCCTGTTCTTCGAGCGCTATCACGGCGGCCGCGCCACTGTCGATCCCAAGCAGCACAAATTGATGATCCACGGCCTGGTCGACCGGCCGCTGCTGCTTTCCATGGACGACATCAAGCGTTTCCCGTCGGTGTCGCGCATTCATTTCATCGAATGCCCGGCCAATGGCGGCATGGAATGGCGCGCCGCCCAGCTCAATTCGCTGCAGTTCACCCACGGCATGATCAGTTGCGCGGAATGGACCGGCGTCAAGCTGTCGACGCTGCTGGAAGAGGTCGGCCTCAAGAAAAACGCCAAATGGGCGCTGGTCGAGGGCGCCGACGCCGCGCACATGACGCGCAGCCTGCCGATCGACAAATGCCTCGACGATATTCTCGTCGTCTACGGGCAGAACGGCGAGGCCTTGCGCCCCGAACAGGGCTATCCGCTGCGCCTGATCGTGCCCGGCTGGCAGGGCAACGTGAACATCAAATGGCTGCGCCGTATCCAGATCGGCGATCAGCCCTGGATGACGCGCGAGGAGACCTCGAAATACACCGAGCTGATGAAGGACGGCACGGTGCGCGGTTTCACCTGGCTGATCTATGCCAAGTCGGTGATCACCTTTCCCTGTCCGGAGAAGCCGCTCAAGGGTCCGGGCCTCTACGAAATCCGCGGCTTCGCCTGGTCGGGCAAGGGCAAGATCACCCATGTCGACATCTCGACCGACGGCGGCATTAACTGGCAGCGCGCGCGCCTGCAGGAGCCGGTGCTGTCCAAGGCGATGACGCGCTTCACGCACGAATGGCGCTGGGACGGCAAGCCGGCGCTGCTGCAGTCGCGCGCGGTCGACGAGACCGGCTTCGTGCAGCCGACCATCGCGCAGTTGCGCGCCGTGCGCGGCGTCAACGGCATCTACAACAACAATTCGATTCAAACCTGGCAGGTGAAGCCGGATGGGAGCGTGTTCGATGTCCAACTTGTCTAGACATTTGACGCTGCTCTCGCTGGCGACCGCGGCCGTGCTCGCCTGCGGCGCCAGCGCCTGGGCGGCGGAGACGCATCCGCCCGGCTATTACGGCTACGGCCGCGCGCCGACGCCGGCGGAAATTGCCGGTTGGGCCATCTCGGTGCGACCGGACGGGCAGGGGCTGCCGCCCGGCCAAGGCAAGGTGGACGACGGCGCCAATATCTATGCCGACCAGTGCGCGGCCTGCCATGGCACCTTCGGCGAGGGCGAGGGGCGCTATCCCAAGCTCGCCGGCGGCTCGCTCAAGGGCGAGCGGCCGGAACCGACCGTCGGCAGCTACTGGCCCTTTGCCACCACGCTGTGGGACTATATCAACAGCGCCATGCCGTTTCCCTCGCCGCATGTGCTGACCGCCGACCAGGTCTACGCCATCACGGCCTATATTCTGAACTTGAATAACCTGGTCGGGAATGATTTCGTGGCCAATCGCGAGACCCTGCCCAAGGTGAAAATGCCCAACCACGATCATTTCATCTGGAAGGATCCGCGTCCGGACACGAACGATACGGAATGCATGAAAAACTGCATCGATCCGGCCAAGGTGAAGATCGAGTCGTCGGCGGAAGGAAAGGGATTGACCCCACGGACCACGGGTCCGCTGGACGAGATGCAACCAAAATAATGGCCGGCCTTCAGCCCGGCTGCGCGGAAGGGAGAAAACCGATGGAATTGCGACAGATTCGTTTCGGGCTGGCGGCGGCGCTTGCCGCCGCGGCGTTTGCGGTTGCGCCCGCATCAGCCGCGCCGTCGGCCGGGCAGCAGTTGGTGATTCACAATTGCCAGCAATGCCACGAGATCAAGGGCATCGGCGACTACGGCAATGTCGGTCCGTCGCTGGTCGACATCAAGGCGCGCATTCCCGACCGCAAGGAAGTGGCCGCGATCATCGAAGACGAGACCAAGCGCAATCCGCAGACGGTGATGCCGCCCTTCGGGCGCAACCTCATCCTGACCAAGCAGGAAATCGAGACCATCATCGATTATCTCTACAAACAGTAGCCGCGGGTGCGGACCAACCAGGAGAACACAATGTACGACGTATCCGACGCGCCCGATCACGCGCGACGCATGATCCTCAAGACGGCCGCCGCCGGCAGCCTTGTCGGTCTGGGCTTTGGCGCCTTCCCGTTCCCGGCCTATGCCGCGGCGGACGCCAAGCAATGGCCGGCCAATGCCTTCAAGCAGAAGAGCGAGGCCGACGCGCTGAAGGCGCTCTACGGCAAGACCGCCGAGGCCTCCGACAAGATCAATCTCGACGCGCCGGAGATCGCCGAGAACGGCGCCGTGGTGCCGATCGCGGTCGCGAGCAAGCTGCCCAAGGTCACCGGCATCGCCATCCTGGTGCTGGAAAATCCCTATACGCTCGCCGCCGCCTACAAGATCCCGGAAGGGACCGAGGCGTCCGTCTCGAACCGGCTGAAGATGGCGAAGACCAGCAAGGTCGTCGCCGTCGTGGAATTGGACGGCAAGCTCTACAGCGCGAGCAAAGAGGTCAAGGTCACCGTCGGCGGTTGCGGCGGCTGATCGGAACGGTTCAAGAGAAAGGCTTCGACAATGGCTTCGACAATTCGTGTCCGCGCGATCGCGAGCGGCGACACCGTCCAGGTGCAGTCCCTGATCCGCCATCCCATGGACTCCGGCTTCGTCAAGGACAGAAGCGGCAAGCTGATCCCGCCGCACCACATCGAGGTGGTGGAATTCGAGCATGGCGGCAAGACGGTGTTCACCGCGCTGTGGGGCCCGGCCGTTTCCAAGGACCCCTACATCAAGTTCACCTTCAAGGGCGGCAAGAAAGGCGACGACCTGAAAGTGAGCTGGGTCGACAACAAGGGTCAATCGGATTCGCTGGTGGCCAAGATTCAATAACGCCCAGTCATGGGCGACAGGGAGGATTGAATGCTGCGCAAAATCACCATCGCGCTCGCAATCATCGTCGGCACGGCGCAGCCCTTGCTGGCTGACAACGCCAAGATCGATCCGCAGGCCGACTTCAAGGCGTTCCGCAAATATTTCACCGAGCGCTTTCCGAAAGTGCCGCTGAACGACTTCGTCAACGGGCCCTATTCCATGGATGCGGGCTTGCGCAAGCAGTGGAAGGCGATCGACGAGTTTCCGCCCTATTCGTTCGCGGTGGATCAGGGCAAGGATATGTTCTCCAAGCCGTTCAAGAACGGCAAGACCTACGGCGACTGCTTCCCCAACAAGGGCATCGGCATCCGCCAGAACTATCCCTATTTCGACGAGAAGTCGGGCGAGGTCGTCACCCTCGACGTCGCGCTCAACAAGTGCCGCGAGGCCAACGGCGAGAAGCCGTTCAACTACAACAAGGACGACATGGCGGCGCTCACCGCCTACATGGCCTTCACCTCGCGCGGCAAGCCGATGAACATCAAGATCCCCGATGATCCGCGCGCGCTCGCCGCCTATGAGAAGGGCAAGGAATATTTCTATACGCGGCGCGGACAGCTCAACTTCTCCTGCGCGAGCTGCCACGTGCAGAACCCGGGCAATCATATCCGCACCGAGGTGCTGGCGCCGGCGCTCGGCATCATGAACGCGATGCCGATCTACCGCTCGAACTGGGGCGGCATGGGGACCGTCAGCCGCCGCCTGCGCAGCTGCAACAGCCAGGTGCTGGCGACGCCGCTCAAGGCGGAGGCCGAGGAATACCGCGACGTCGAGTACTTCCTCTCCTACATGGCGAACGGCCTGCCGATTTCCGGGCCGGGCGCGCGTCCGTGACCGCGAAGCGACAAGGAGAAACACCATGCGCACCCGTACTCTGATCGGCTTGGCGGTCGCTTTCTCCGTCGGCGGCTTTGCCACGACGGCGCTCGCCGCGACGGCGGACGACTACAAGGCGGCCGCCGCGAAAGCGGAAGCGGCCATCAAGGAAGCGCACGCGCTGAAGAACGAGTGGACCACGACGGCCAAGGCGATGAAGGCGGCGAAGAAGGCCGCCGATGCCGGCAAGTTCGACGCCGCCGTCAAGGATGCGAAGGAGGCCGAAGCGCTGGCCAAGGCCTCCGTCGCGCAGGCCAAGGAACAGAAGAAAATCTGGAAGGACGCGGTCGTCCACTGATCCGGCATGCTGCGGCCGGTCATTTACTCCGTTCATTCCCGCGCAAGCGGGAATCCAGGACAGCCGCACCAAGAGACACGGCAGCACTGGGTCCACGCGTTCGCGGGGACGAACGGAGGTGTTGCTTGCGAACGTCATCGAGTTTGGCCGCGTAGGAGATAAGGCGCATGCGTCGCCGCGAGGTCCTGAAACTGTTCACCGCGGCGGCGCTCTCCGGCGTCGTTCCCTACGGCATGAGCCGGGCGGCCGAGGCCGACGACCTCTACGGCATCGGCAAGTTCGGCCATGCGCGCGTGCTGCACATGACCGACACGCATGCGCAGCTTCTGCCGGTGCATTTCCGCGAGCCGAGCGTCAACATCGGCGTCGGCGAGATGGCCGGGCGCCCGCCGCATCTGGTCGGCGAGGCCTTCCTCAAGCATTTCGGCATCGCCCCGAAAGGGCGCTTGGCACATGCCTTCACCTTCCTGGATTTCGCCGAGGCGGCGCAGCGCTATGGCCGGCTTGGCGGCTTCGCGCATCTGAAGACGCTGATCGACCGTTTGCGCGCCGAGGTCGGCAGCGGTCGTTCGCTGCTGATCGACGGCGGCGACCTCTGGCAGGGGAGCGGCCTTGCCGACGCCACGCAAGGCGCCGACATGGTCGAGGCCAGCAACCTGCTCGGCATCGAGGCGATGACCGGCCACTGGGAATTCACCTATGGCGAAGAGCGGCTGCGGGCGAACCTGAAGGCGTTCAAGGGCGAGTTCCTGGCGCAGAACGTCTTCCTCACCGAGGACGCCGCCTTCAACGAGAAGCCGGCCTATGACAAAACCAGCGGCCGCGTGTTCAAGCCGGCGACGGTCAAGGAGGTCGGCGGCTTCCGCCTCGGCATTATCGGCCAGGCTTTCCCCTACGTGCCGGTCGCCCATCCCAAGCGCTTCACGCCCGACTGGACCTTCGGCATTCACGACAGCAAATTGCAGAAGGTGGTCGACGAGCTGCGGCAGAAGGATAAGGTCGACGCCGTCATCCTGCTGTCGCATAACGGCATGGATGCCGATCTCAAGCTCGCCGGCCGCGTGACCGGCATCGACGTCATCCTCGGCGGCCATACGCACGACGCGGTGCCGCGGCCGGTGCCCGTCGCCAATGCCGGTGGCAAGACGCTGGTGACCAATGCCGGCTCGAGCGGCAAGTTCCTCGCCGTCGTCGACCTCGAGCTCGCCAAAGGCGCGGTCAAGGACCTGCGCTATCATCTGCTGCCGATCTATGCCGGCCTGCTCAAGCCCGATGCGGCGATGTCCGCCCTGATCGAGCGCCGGCGCAAACCGTATGCCGGCAAGTTCGGCGAGACGCTGGCGGTGGCAGGTGATCTCCTGTATCGGCGCGGCAACTTCAATGGCACCATGGATCAGCTCATCTGCGATGCGCTTCGCCAAGAGCTCGACGCGGAGCTCGCGCTGTCGCCCGGCTTCCGCTGGGGCAATACCATGCTTCCGGGCGAGGCGATCAGCATGGAGGACGTGCTGTCGGAGACCGCCATCACCTATCCGCAGGTCTATGTGACGGAGATGACCGGTGCGCAGCTCAAGGCGGTGATGGAGGACATCTGCGACAACCTGTTCAATCCAGATCCCTATTATCAGCAGGGCGGCGACATGGTGCGCATCGGCGGCATGGACTATGTTTGCGCGCCGACTGAAAAAATGGGCCACCGCATCTCCGACCTCACCCTCGACAACGGCAAACCGCTCGAGGCCAATAAGAGCTACAAGGTCGCCGGCTGGGCCTCGGTCAATCCACAGAACGGCAAGCCGGTGGCCGAGGTCTTTGCCGGCTATCTGCGCGGCATGAAGACCGCGCAGGTGAAGCGGCTCAACAAGGTTGTGCTCAAAGGCGTTTCCAACAATCCGGGAATCGCCAGCTAGGGGCCGTGATGGTCGCGCGAAAGCGGTTTGCGGTGGGCTTTGCGGTCGCCATGGCGCTAATGGCGGCGGCCGCGCGCGCGCAAACGCCGCCCATGGTCGGCGCCGACAAGCCCTTCGCCGACCATCATCTGGTGCTGCAGCTTTCCGACCGCGACCCGGCCAAGGAAGCGCTGGTGATCAGCGTCGCCTACAATCTGCTCAAGGCCTACGGCCCCGACAAGATCGCCGTCGAGGTGGTGGCCTTCGGGCCGGGCATCGACCTGTTGCGCGCCGGCAATGCCAACCGCGCCCGCATCGACAGCCTGATTTCGCAGGGCGTGCAGTTCGACGTCTGCATGAACACCATCGACACCATCGAGCGCGAAACCGGCAAGAAGGTCGCGCTCAATCCGAAAGCTGTCCCGGTGCAGGTGGGCGTCGGCCGCATCCTGGCGCTGACGGAAAAAGGCTACACGCTGGTGCGGCCATAATGGAATCAACGACAACTTAATCTGGGAGAACGCAGCTATGAAACGCCTGACCTTCGCCTTCGCGATTTTCGCCGCGCTTGCCATCGCCGCGGCGCCGGTCGCCGGTGCAGCCGAAAAAGCGAAAGAGCACCGCATCGTCTTCCAGGTCGATGAAAACAACCCGGCCGTGATGAATCTCGTGCTCAACAATGTGGCGAATACGCTCAGTTACTATCACGACAAGAACGAGCCGGTGAAGGTCGAGGTCGTCGCCTACGGCCCGGGGCTGAATATGCTGCGCCAGGACAAGTCGCCGGTGAAGGACCGCTTGAGGCGCATCAAGGATGCGAGCTTCCCCTCATCGGTGCAGTTCTCCGCCTGCCACAACACCATGATGGGCATGGAGAAGCACGAGGGCCATCCGATCCCGATCGTCTCCGAGGCCAAGATCGTGCCCTCCGGCGTGGTGCGGCTCGCGCAATTGCAGGAACGAGGCTGGAGCTACATCCGGCCCTGACGGTGCCCGCTAAGGAGGCGACGATGAAACGACTGATCTGCGCGAGCGCCGTGGCGATGGCGCTCGCATGCGCGGTGCCGAGTCATGCCGCGGAAGGCATCATCACCTACAAGTCGCTGGCGCCCGACATCGCCTTCGATCTCGCCCGGGCCGCGCTCCTGCAATGCCGCAAGGACGGCTACCAGGTCGCCGTGGTGGTGCTCGACCGCTTCGGCGCGCCGCTGGTGACCATGCGCGACCGCTATACCGGGATCGGCGCCCTCGACATCGCCAGCCGTAAGGCCTGGACCGCGGTCAACTTCACCGGCGACACCAGCGCGCTGATCAAGGCGGGCACGGTGAGCCCGGCGCTCGCCAGCTATCCCAAGGTCATGCTGGCCGCCGGCGGCATCGTGATCGAGGCCGGCGGCTCGCTGCTCGGCGGCGTCGGCGTTGCCGGCGCGCCCGGCGGCGACAAGGACGAGGCCTGCGCCAAGGCGGGGCTGGCGTCGGTTCAGGACAAGTTGGACTTCTGATCCCGTGAGGGAACCGGGCGTTGCGCCGCCGCGTGCCCGCGCGGTGGCGGAGCGCGGCGACGCGATCGCGACGCAATACGTCGTATGGATGCCCGCCCAGACCCATTGAACCGTCGCGCGCAATCGGCGCGAGCGGCGGAGACATGCTCGCTGTCCGGTGCGGCATTTTCCCATTTTGACAGGGAGAAAGTTTGCCAAGTTGCATTATGGCAATGCCGGCAATATGCCTTTGGGTCTTGAGTTTTTTGCTAATCTGCCGGCCGGCAAGAATTGAAGGGGGAGAACGACCATGGATCGCTTTGCGCGCGGCCCATTCCATGTCGGTTACGAGCGTCGGGTCGATCTCGACGCTCTGCGCCGCAAGCGCATCGCCAAGGCGGACGCCGAGCGCCGCAAGGCGGGGCTCGACGCGCTGCTGGTCTGGAAGGACGAGAACTGCCGCTATCTCACCGACCTGCGCCCGCAACTGATCGCCGGCAAGACCACCGCGCTCAACGGCGCACTTCTGGTCGAGGGCAGGGCGCCCATTTTGTTCTGCTCCGGCGGCGAGCGCGACCGCGTCGACCGCACCATGCCGTGGGTCGAGGAGGTGCACACCATCCCCATCATCGAGGAGAAGGCGCTGGTCGACGGGCTGGTCAAGGACATCCTCGGGCCCGTGCTGCGCCAGTATAAGCTGACCGATGCCAAGCTCGGCCTCGATGAATCGAACATGGTGTTCCACAAGGCGCTCACCGCGCATTTTCCCAAGCTCAAGGTGGAAGACGGCGACACGCCGATGCAGCAGGCGCGCATGATCAAGCTCGACGAGGAGATCATCCTCATCGAGGAGGCGACGGCGCTCGCCGACGCCGTCTGCGCTACCGCCACTGCGACCGTCGCTGACGGCGTGCGCGAATGCGAGGTGGCGGGCGAGGCGATGCGCACGCTGTTCCGCCTCGGCGGCGAATACGCGCATGTGATGACGCCGTTCGTTGCCTCCGGCGAGCATATGGCGCCGCCGCACCGCATCTGCAGCGACAAGCTCATCCGCCACGGCGACATCGTCTTCATCGACATCGGCGCCTGCTGGGGCGGCTATTTCGGCGACATGGCGCGCGCGGTCATCTGCGGCAAGCCCTCCGACGAGCAGAAGAAGATCTACACCGCGGTCTACGAGGGGTTGCAGGCCGGCATCGCCGAGATGCGCCCCGGCCGCACCAATGTCGATTCCGCCAAGGCGCTGATCAAGGCGGCCGACAAATACGGCCTGGGCGGGCGCTTCCTGTCGCTGTTCATCGGCCACGGCGTCGGCATCGGCGCCAACGAGCCGCCTTATATCGGCGAGACGCTGCCCGGCGCGCCGACCTACGAGTTCAAGCCGGGCATGGTGTTCGCGGTCGAGCCGCTGATCTGGGTCGAGGGCATCCGCGGCGGCGGCGGCGTGCGGCTGGAGGAGATGGTGCTGGTGACCGAGGACGGCCCGCACGTGATGTCGCGCGCGCCGTTCGACGAGAAGCTGATGCTGTAGCGGGCGCCGCGTCTGGTGTGAGATACTTGAGTCTCGCACATTCTCCGTTCATTCCCGCGCAAGCGGGAATCCAAAGTCTGGCGCACTGGGTCCCCGCTTGCGCGGGGACGAACGGAGATTGATTTAGCGTCGGCTAACCGGATTCTAACCGCCCAGCACCTCCGGGTTGGCGCAGTTGGCCGGCCGGCGGCCCTCGATGAGCGCCATGATGGCGTCGACCACGGTATTGGCCAGCACCTCGCGCACCGAAGAGACCGCGCTGCCGAGATGCGGGCTGAGCACCACATTGGTGAGCTGCATCAGCCCCGGATCGACCACCGGCTCGTTCTCGTAGACGTCGAGCGCGGCGCCGGCGATGCGCTTGTCGCTGAGCGCCTTGACCAGCGCCTTCTCGTCGACCACCGGCCCGCGCGAGGTATTGATCAGGAAGGCGGTCGGCTTCATCAGCCCGAGTTCGCGCGCGCCGATCAGGTGCCGCGTCTGCGGCGTGAACTTCGGATGCAGCGAGACGAAATCGGCTTCGGCCAGGAGCTGGTCGAGCGGCATATAGTGCATGCCGAGCTTGCTTTCCTCCGCCTCCGGCATGCGGTTTGGCCCCGAATAGAGAATGCGCATGCCGAAGCCGCCGGCGCGCCGCGCCATGGCCTGGCCGATGCGTCCCTTGCCGCCGACGAGGCCGATGGTCTTGTCCCACACCTGCGTGCCGATCAGGTGATGCGACTGCGAGCCGGGAAAGATGCCGGAGCGCACCAGCTTGTCGCCCTCGATGGTGCGGCGGGCGGCGACGAGCATGAGGGTGAAGGCGAGATCGGCGGTCAATTCGGCGACGGCGACCGGCGGGATGGTGGTCACCGGGATCTTGCGCGCCGTCGCCGCGGCGACGTCGACCTGATCGGCGCCGGCCGACATGGAGGCGACCGCCTTCAGCTTCGGGTTGGCGTCGAGCACCTCGGCGTCGATCTTGTCGTGCAGCAGCGCGAACAGGATGTCGTGGTCGCGCACGCCGGCGCACAACTGGTCCTTCGGCAGGATGCGGCTGCTGTCGGGATTGACGTCGACGTCGGCGACGGCGCGCAGCCGCTCGATGGCGCTCGGCGCAACCGGCTGAGTCACAAAAATCCGCAAACGCTCTGGCATGGTCCCGGCCCCTCCCAAAATTTTGCTTGCAAGGATTAGCTTGAACTTCGCACACCGAGTCAACCCGCACAGCGTCGCCGCTTACGCGTCTTCGACTCGGAAGTGCAATGCGCGCGGCGGAATTCACCCTCCCCTGGAGGGGGAGGGTCGCGCGCCGTTCGGCGCGCGGGGTGGGGTGGCGGCGTTGCCATGTGCTCTGCTTAGCCCGCGCTTCGCGATTCACCTCCTCCCGACCGCCTTCGCTCCCGCTTGGCGGTCGATCGCCCCCCTCCAGGGGGAGATGAAGCGACCCGGTTCGCCGTCCGGAAACGCGATAAAACAAGAATCCCAGACACGTTCGCCGTTTCTTTGAATCGGTGAACGTGCCTAGCCGATCATGAGAGCGGCGCGGCCGATGACCTCGCCGCGCTCGACGCGCTGGTGCAGCGCTTCCGCGTCGGTCCAGGGGCGGATGTCGGTGACGATCGGCCAAATCTCGCCGCGCGCGACGAGGTCGAAGGTCTCGAGGATTTCCACCCGCGTGACGTAGCGGCTGCCGAGCAGCGCCTGCTCCTTGTAGAGGAGATCGAAGGCGGACGCCTGGAAGTCCTTGCCGGCGCCGCCGAGCGTGACCATGCGGCCGCGGCGGCCGAGCGCCTTGGCGGCGGCCTCCAGCGTCGACGTGCTCGACACATAATCGATGGCGACGTCCACCCCGCGCCCCTGCGTCAGGTCGAGCAGCGCCTCGACGACCTTTCCCGCCGACGCATCGACCACCTCGTCGGCGCCGGCCTTGCGGCAGGCATCGAACTTGTCCCTGGCGATGTCGACGGCGATGACGCGGGCGCGCGCCCATTTCGCCAGCATGAGCTGGTGGATGCCGACGCCGCCGCCGGCGCCGAACACGGCGACCGTCTCGCCGGCGCGGACCTGGGCGCGGCCCAGCACCTTGTAGGGCGTGGCCAGCGCGTCGGTGACGACGCCGAGCTCGGCCGGGTAGGTTTTGTAGTCGAGGCCCGCCGGCAATTTGATGAAGATGTGCGCCGGCAGTTTAAGGTATTCGGCATAGCCGCCGTCGCAGCTCATGCCGACCATGCCGGTGCCGCCGCCGGTGTTTTCGCACAGCGGCTCCAACTGGCTCAGGCACCAGCGGCAATGCCCGCAATTGAGGTAGGCATAGGATGTCACCGCATCGCCGACGGCAAGCGAGGTGACGCCGGCGCCGACCGCGACGATCTCGCCGGTGATCTCGTGGCCGATGATGCGCGGAAACTGAACCGGCAAGCGCCCGGCTTTGACGTGCTGGATGGTCAGGCCGGAGCCGCAGGCGAAGACGCGCGCGACCGCTTCACCCGGTCCGGCCACCGGATCGGGACGCTCGATCATCTCGAATGGCGTGTTGGGTCCGCGCAGAACCAATGCTTTCATGGTCTCAATCCTTGCCGGGACGAAGCTCGTGCCGCGGCGATGACGCTAGCAGTTTTTCGATTGGCGATCCCGGTAACGGCACGCGAACGGACGAGGGCGTGCAGGCCGCGGCTCATGCGGCGAGGCGGTCGGCACGCAAGGTCGCGCATCCCTTTTATGCTTCCACCTTGATCGCCGGCGCGCCGTCTTCCGCCCGGCCGATGATGCGGGCGGAGGGGTAGCCCGCCGTGCGGATGCCGGCGAGAACGGCCTCCGCACGATCGGGCGCGACGGCGACCAGCAGCCCGCCGGACGTCTGCGGATCGGTCAGCAGGTGACGGCGCCATTCCGGCAGGTCGGCGGGAAGGCCGACGTCCTGCCCATAGCTCGACCAGTTGCGGTGCGAGGCGCCGGTGACGTTGCCCGCTTGCGCGAGCGCCGCCGCCTGCGCGAGCAGCGGCACGGCCTCGGCGTGCAGCACGAGACGCACGCCCGAGCCGCGCGCCATTTCCAGGCCGTGACCGAGCAGGCCGAAGCCGGTCACGTCGGTCATGGCATGCACGTTCTCGTCGCGGCCGAGATCGGCGCCGACCCTGTTGAGCAGCGTGGTGACGGCGAGCATCTCGTCATAGGCTTGCGGCGCCAGCGTGCCGGCCTTGATCGCCGCCGAATAGATGCCGACGCCGAGCGGCTTGGTGAGGATCAGGGCGTCGCCCGGCTTGGCGCCGGAATTGCGTTTCAAGTGCTGCGGCGAACAGGTGCCGATGACGGCAAGCCCGTAGATCGGCTCCAGCGTGTCGATCGAATGCCCGCCGGCGACCGGAATGCCGGCCGCGGCGCAGACCGCGGCGCCGCCATCGAGGATGGCGCGCACGGTCTCCACCGCAAGCTTGCCTAGCGGGATGCCGAGCAGGGCGAGCGCCATGATCGGCCGGCCGCCCATGGCGTAGATATCGGAGATGGCGTTGGTCGCCGCGATGCGGCCGAAGTCGAAGGCATCGTCGACGACCGGCATGAAAAAGTCGGTGGTGGCGATGACGCAGGTATCGGCATCGAGCTGCCAGACGGCGGCGTCGTCGCCGGTCTCGGTGCCCACCAAAAGCTGCTGGAAGGGCATGAGCTGCGGCCGGTCCGCCAGCATCTCTTGCAGCACGGCCGGCGCGATCTTGCAGCCGCAGCCGCCGCCATGCGCGAGACTGGTCAGTCTGATCGGCGGAACGTCCATCGCAAATGATCTTTCGGGGCCGGTCGCGGTCGCTCCACTACAGCGCCGCAAGGACGCACTGACAAGCCCGTCCCGCGATCACTTCTTTCGTGATGTTTCGGGATGAGAAATCCTGCGCCGCGCACGTTTTCCTCGCTTCTCTATCGAGAATCCCCAATCGATATTGATAATGCTGGTTTTCACATCCCATAAAGGTCGCACAGCATAACAAGAAAAACTGGCCAAATTGGTGTTGGTCAAGCTTGCCTCGTCCGACTGCACCCATCGCATAAACACTGCTAAACTTGGGGTCCGCTATGGCGGTGATGTAATTCAGCCAGTAGTCAGCATTGAGTTGCAATGTCGCGGCTTGGCTGCTTTTTGTATTCTGACGGACTTGAAATCCAACAAATATTAAAGATACGACCACCGCAACCGCTGCGATAACTTGTCCGATATTTGCCCAGTCAGAAAGTGTCATCGCATTTCCTTAAAAAGGCTAGATGCCGTTTCTACGGTGAGGCTCAGCTCGCATTGTTCTTAGCATTTGTGCTATTGGAGTAAGAGCGGACATTTAAAATAGACTACAATTTAGCCTATCGGTTTGGCAAAAATGGTGGAGGCGGAAAAAGCCATGAAGATGACGATGAAGGCAAAGCTTGCGGAATCTGGGCGCGTGCTGAATTGGCATGTATGCGTCATCCCCTCGGCAGTTGTCACACAGGCGGTTGCGGCCGCTGGTGCCGACGCCGTTATCATCGATCAGGAGCATGGGCCCATCGGCTTCAATACACTGCACGCGATGATCGCGGCAACGCAGGGATTTGCCTGCGCACCTTTGGTCCGCGTGCCGGAGATCAATGAAGCGCACGTGAAACGCGCCCTTGACGCAGGCGCCGAGGGAATCTGTTTCCCGCTCGTTCGCACCGTCGCCGATGCAGAACGCTGCGTAGCCTCTATTCGATATGCGCCATCGGGAAAACGTGGATGGGGGCCGTTCGTCGCCCATTCGAGGTGGGGAACGCAACTGTTCGACTACGTGGCCGGACCCGGTCGAGAAACGGTCTGCATACTTTTGATCGAAACTGTGGATGCCGTCGAGAATATCGATCAGATTTGCGCGGTCGAAGGCATTGACTGCATGATCTTGGCGCCTTTCGATCTTTCGACCGAGTTGGGCGTCTCAGGTCAGCTTGATCATCCCAAAATGAAAACGGCAGTGGCGCGGGTCGAGGCCGCAGTATTGAAGGCCGGTATTCCCCTCGGAGGCGTTAGTTTCACGAAGGAGGCAACCCAGGCGCTCGTTGCTAGAGGCTACCGCTTGCTCGGCGGGTTCGATGTTTTGTGGCTCAAGAGCGCCGTAGCCCAATCGCGATCCTGGTTGACATAGAAGCCAAGCTTGAAATGACCACCGCTGATTAAGAAATACAGCTCGATGTTTTTGCGTCGCAACGAAGGACGCTAATGGCACATTGCTGCGTTCGCTGCGCTGCAAAATCTTGGACGCTATTGGGCCAACAGCAGACAAGCGGGCGCTCACCAACCTCGATTAATGAGTACGCGCCCTAGTAGGCTGCTGAAAAAGCATTTCAGGTCATTCCGGGGCGCGCCCAACGGGGCCGGCCGAAGGCCGGCCCGACGGCAGGCTCCGGCGCGAACCCGGAATCCAGCGACAGTGATTTCATTTGTGTTTCTGGATTCCGGATCGCCGCGGAGCCTGTCATCGGGCCGCGCTTCGCGCGGACCCGTTGGCGGCGTCCGGAATGACGGCGGGAGGACTTTATCAGCAGTCCGTCAAAGCTTGCCGCCCGGTGCCTTGGCCCCGACCGAGCGCATGAACATGTGCATGCCGTAGTGGAAGGCGATGAAGGCGCCCAGTTCCATGATCTGCGCTTCGCTGTAGTGCTTCTTCAGTTCGTTATAGAAGGCGGCATCGACCTTGCTCGCGTCGAGATACATCTGATCGGCGTAGCGCAGCGCGCATTTCTCCGCCTCGGTGAAGGCGTCGGACTCCTCGTAATCGCCGCAGCCTTCCTCGATACGCTCCTCGGTGAGCCCCATCTCCTTCGCCTTGCGCGAGCGCAGCGCGGCGAAATAGTCGTCGCCGGCAAAACGCGCGAGCAGGATGCGGATCACCTCCTTCAGCCGGTGATCGACGTTGCCCTCGGCGTGGCTGAACAGCAGCGCGCGCATAAACGGCTTGGCCTGTTCCGGCGCGCGCGCGACGAGGCGCGGGAAGAGATCGTCGGGCACGCCCAGCGCCTCGCCCTGCGCCATGAATTCGCGCATCTCGGGATCGGTGATCGCTTCGCGCGGCAGCGGCTTCACATAGGTCATTTGGCGGCCTCCGCGGTCTGCAAGGACGCCGGGGCGGCGCCGTAGATGCGCTCGGATTCCTCCTGCGAGACCAGGCGGCCGTCCGGCGAGAACATCGGATAGAACTTCAGCGTGCCGAAGAAGGTGTGGTAGCCGAGGTTGAAGCCGATGAAGAGGCCGAGCTCGACGATCTCTTCCTCGCTGTAGTGCTCGCGCAAGGCGTCGAAGAAGGCGGCGTCGATCGCGTCCGGATCGGTCGCCATCAGCTCGCTGTAGCGCAAGGCGAGCTTATCGGCCGCCGAGAAGCGGTCGCTCGTTTCGTAGTGGTCGATGCCCTCGTCCAGCAGCTCTTCGGATAGTCCCTGTCGCTTCGCCGAAGCAGACCGAACATTCCCTCAATAGCTGCAGGAAGCCATGCGCGAGAGCTGGACCCGGATCACTTCCTTGACGGTGTGCGGGATGGTGCCCTTGTTGAAGCAGGAATCCCACGCCACGAACATCGCCTCGGCGAGGTCGATGTTGTGGCCCATCATGGCGTGAAAGCCGGGGTCCGGCGCCCGGTGCTCCAGGCACTTTTCGATGTAGGGCCGCAGCTTCGTCGTCTTGAGCTGCTCGATGTCGAGCATGGTGATGTTGGACATGGTCCTTGCCGGTCTCCTTTGTCGTCGGTCGTTTCAGGCGGCGTGCGTTTCCACCAGCTTCTTGAGAACCTGCCGCCGGTCGACCCCGGTGCGGGAGCAGACCAAGCTGCCATCCTTGAAGAACAGCAGCGTCGGCGTGCCCTGGATGCCGTAGCGCGCGGTCAGGTCGGGATTATCGTTGATCTTCACCGTGCCGATGCGCACGTTCTGCGGAACATCGGTTGCGAGCTGTGCCAGCACGCGCGTCAATTGTTTGCACGGCACGCAGTTCTCGGACCAGAAGTCGACCACCGCCAGCCCCGATCGGCCAAGCACCTCGGCGTCGAAATTCTGCTCGTTCCAGGCGGGAAAGTCGCTGTCGGCCATCGCGCGCGCCCGTGTTTGTAGAATAATCCTACTCTCCCGCATCGTGGCGGAAGCTGCAACACGGCGACCATACACCAAATCGCCTGCGCGCGCAGCCGAGGCTGGTCAACGTGTCATCACATTCAGGTTAGTGGATGCGCGGTCTGCGCGCGTAAGCTGGCGGCCCAGCGACCCTTCCTCTAACATTTGCGGCGATCCGGCTGTGGCCGGTCGCCGAGACAGGTCATGAGCGAGCGGTCGAGTCCACGCGCAATTCCCTCCGTCGACGAGGTGCTCAGAAGCGGGCTGCTGGACGCGGCGGTCGCCGCGCATGGCCGCACGCCGACGGTGGCGGCGCTGCGCGCGGTAATCGCCACGGTGCGGGTGGCCCGCCTGGCGGGGCAGGAGAGCCGGGCGGCGCCGGCCGACGTCGCGCAGGCGGTGGTTGCCCGGCTCGACGCCGAGGCGGTGCCGCGCGTCCGCCCCGTCTTCAACCTGACCGGCACCATCCTGCACACCAATCTCGGCCGCGCGCTCCTCGCCGAAGAGGCCATCGCCGCCGCGACCGTCGCCATGCGCGCGCCGGTGCCGCTCGAATTCGACCTCGATGCCGGCGGCCGCGGTGAGCGCGATTCGCTGGTGCGCGATCTTCTTTGTGAGCTGACCGGCGCCGAGGATGCGACCGTCGTCAACAACAATGCCGCCGCGGTGCTCCTGGTGCTCAACACGCTCGGCCTGCGCCGCGAGGCGGTCGTGTCGCGCGGCGAACTGATCGAGATCGGCGGCGCCTTCCGCCTGCCGGAGATCATGGCGCGCGCCGGCACCAGGCTCGTCGAGGTCGGCACCACCAACCGCACGCATGCCAGGGACTACGCCGCCGCCATCGGGCCGCGCACCGGGCTCGTGCTCAAGGCGCACACCTCGAACTACCGCATCGAGGGCTTCACCGCCGAGGTGCCGACAGCCGCGCTCGCCGCGCTCGCGCACGAGCGCAACGTGCCGCTCGTCTACGATCTCGGCTCCGGCACGCTCATCGATCTCGCCCCCTACGGCCTGTCCGGCGAAACGACCGTCGCCGCCACGGTGGCGGAGGGCGCCGACCTCGTCACGTTTTCCGGCGACAAGCTCCTGGGCGGCCCGCAGGCCGGCGTCGTGGTCGGGCGCAAGGCATTGATCGCGCGCATCAACCGCAACCCGATGAAGCGCGCGCTGCGCCTCGACAAGATCCGCCTCGCCGCCATCGAGGCGACGCTGCGGCTCTATCGCGATCCCGCGCGGCTCACCGAGCGGCTGCCGTTCCTGCGCGCTTTGGCGCGGCCGCGCGAAGACATCGCCGCGCTGGCCGAACGCCTGTTGCCGGCGCTCGCGCGCGCGGTCGGACCCAACTTCCATTGCGTAGTCGTTGCCTGCGCCAGCGAAGTCGGCTCCGGCGCGCTGCCGCAGCAAACCATCGCCAGCGCCGGCCTTGCCATCCGCCCGGAGGCGGCGCGCGCGCGCGGACGGGCGCTGGCCGCGCTTGCCGCCGCCTTCCGCCGCCTGCCGGTGCCGGTGATCGGCCGCATGGCCGACAAGGCGCTGATCTTCGACCTGCGCTGCCTCGAGGACAGCGACGCCTTCCGGCGCAATCTCGAAAGCCTGCCGCGGCCATGATCGTCGGCACCGCGGGCCATATCGATCACGGCAAGACCGCGCTGGTGCGCGGGCTGACCGGCGTCGACACCGACCGGCTGCAAGAAGAAAAGGCGCGCGGCATCTCGATCGACCTCGGCTTTGCCTATCTGCCCTTGCCCGAGGGCGGCAGCATCGGCTTCGTCGACGTGCCTGGCCACGAGCGCTTCATCCGCAACATGCTGGCCGGCGCCACGGGCATCGATTTCGTGCTGCTGGTGGTCGCCGCCGACGATGGCGTGATGCCGCAAACGCGCGAGCACCTGGCGATCGTCAGCCTGCTCGGCATCGAGCGCGGCCTGGTGGCGCTCACCAAGGTCGATCTGGTGCCGCCCGAGCGGGTGGCGGAAGCCGAGCGTGAGATCACCGCGCTGCTCGCCGCCACCACGATGTCGGCTGCCCCGATCATTCCGGTTTCGCCTGTGAGCGGCCTCGGCATGGAGCGTCTGCGCCAGCAGTTGTTCGACGCCGCCGGCGGTTTCGCGCGCCGCTCCGCCGCGGGGCGCTTCCGCCTCGCCGTCGATCGCTCCTTCACGCTTCCCGGCAGCGGCACGGTGGTCACCGGCACGGTGCTGTCGGGCAAGGTCGCCGTCGGCGACCGCGTCCTCATCAGCCCGTCCGGCCTCGCGGCCCAGGTGCGCAGCATCCATGCGCAAAACCGGCCGGCGGGGACCGGGCAGGCGGGCGACCGCTGCGCGCTCAATCTCACCGGCCGCGACATCTCCAAGCAGGCCATCGGCCGCGGCGACATGGTGCTCGATCCGACGCTGCATGCGCCGACGGAGCGGATCGACGCCCGCATGCGCATCCTCGCCAGCGAAGCGAAGGACGTCGAAGCGTGGATGCCGGTGCGCCTGCACCACGCCACAACCGAGGTCGCCGCGCGCCTCGTGCCGCTGTGCTCCGACACCATCGAACCCGGCGATAATGCGCTGGTCCAGCTCGTGCTCGAGCATCCCATTGCTGCCGCGGTCGGCGACAGCTTCGTGCTGCGCGACACCAGCGGGCAGCGCACGCTGGGTGGCGGCCGCTTTCTCGACCTGCGCGCGCCGACGCGCAGGCGCCGGCGGCCCGAGCGCCTGGCGCAGCTGGACGCGCATGGCAGGCGCGATCCGCGCGAGTCGCTCGTCGCCTTGCTGGCGCAGCCGGCGGGCCTGGTCGATCTCATGGTTTTCGCCCGCGACCGCGCGCTGAGCGAAGCCGAGGTCGACGGCATCGTGGCGGACATCGGCGCCATCCGTTTCGCCCATGCCGACAGCATGGTCGCGCTCGCCGCGGAGAAATGGCTGCAGATGAAGGCGGCGTTGCGCGAGGCGCTCGTGCAATACCATGCGGAAAATCCCGCGCTGCCGGGCATCAGCTTCGAGCGCCTGCGGCTGCGCCTCGCGCCGGCGCTGGCCATGCCGGCCTTCATGGCGATTCTGCGCCGCCTCGCCGCGTGCGAGTCGATTTCGCTCGAGCGCGGCAGCGTGCGCCTTGCCAGCCACACGGTGGAGATGACGCCGGCCGATCGGGAACGATGGCGGCGGATCGAAAGACTGATCGGCGGCGAGGCGCGCTTTCGCCCGCCGCGCGTGCGCGAGATCGCCGCCGAGCTGCAGATCGACGAAACGGACATCCGCACGATCATGCAACTCGCCGGCCGCCAGGGGTTCGCTCATGAAGTCGCGCAGGACCGCTTCATCCTGCGCGCGGCATTGGCGGAAATCGCCGAGATCATCCGTCACCTGGGCGGATGTTCGTCCACCGGCCTGTTTTCGCTGGCGCAGTTGCGCGACCGGCTCGATACCAGCCGCAAGATCGCCAAGGAGATTTTGGAGTTCTTCGACCGTCAGCAGGCCACCGCGCGCCGTGGCGATTGGCGCCGCGTCAACGCCACCCGGCTTGACGTGTTCCGGGCCGCCACGGAGTAATCCGCAGCATCGCTATATCTGGAAGAGAAGCGTTCCCGGTGGAACGTCCGGACTTCAAATCCGGGAGAGGCCGTCAGCCGGTCTTTGGTGGGTTCGACTCCCACTCTCTTCCGCCAACCCGCTTTCGTCCGATGGGGGATAAGCCTTCCAACGAAATCGCGTCGGCATGGAGTTACCCGCTCGTCCCCGCGACAGGGGAGACCCCAGGCGAATGATCGAAATACGCTCTGGATTGACCGGATCCGGACTGAGCAGGGATCCGTCATTATACATTAGGCCGCGGCCAGGATGACGTGCGCCTGTATTTTCGCGGCGATCTCGCCGCGGCCATGTTTGTCGGCAATCACGGATTCGGCATAGTCGGTTGCCGCTTGCAGTTTCCCCGCGTCTCTCGCCTCGATTTCGTTGCGAAGCAGCGTTCCCTGACAATAGGCATGGGCCACAATGCGCGGGGAGGGGGCGCGGCTGAGTTCGGCTTTCGTCTCGATATCGACGCGGGAAAAACCTGCCTGCTCCAGCTCGCGGCGGATCAACCCCGTGTCGTGGTAGCCATGCGGCGTGCGCGCCATGAAACGCGGCGGATCGTCCGGAAAAATCGTCGCGAGCGCGTTGGTCACGTCGTCGGCAAAAATGTTCTCCTCGATGCGGTCCCATGTGCTGAACAGGAAATGTCCGCCGCGCTTGAGGACCCGCCTGACTTCGCGATAGGCCGAAACGCGGTCGGGAAAGAACATCGCGCCGAACTGACAACAAACCAGATCGAAGGTCGCGTCGTCAAACGGCAGCGCCAGCGCGTCTGCTTGGCGCCATGTGATGCGCGTGTCGGGCGGTTGGCGCGATGCGGCGTAGTCGACCATCGGCTGGTTGAGGTCGGTGACGACATAGCTTGCGCCCGGAGGCAGTCTCGGCGCCAAGGCGCGGGTGACGACCCCGCTGCCGGTGGCGGTTTCCAAGACGGCATCGGGCGACAAGGACGCCGCCCGCTGCGCCATATCCTCGGCGTAGGGCGCGAAAATCAGCGGCACCATATAGCGGTCGTAGTTTTCCGGGATGGAGCCGGCGAACACCTTGTCCGTTTCCAACATGGCCTGTCACCAGCCCTCCGTTTGACGGCGCGCGAGATTTACCGATATTCATTTGGTTCGTTGTCGACGGATAGGCGTCTGACAATTTATGCGGCCATCCTTGTCGTCACCGCAACGTGAATCGCCGGTTCGTCCCCGTGAAAACGGGAACGAAGGGAAATCCCGATTCCGCCCGGATGAATCGGACTTTAGCGCGAGAACCTCTTGCGAATGATCGTCCTTGCATTGGCGTAGAAGCCGTCGACCAATTGCGCGATGGCGCCGTCGATATCCGCCGGCACCTTCACGTGGTAGACCCATTTGCGGATGCCGATGTAGAAGATGCTGCCGTGCAGGCTCCACAACAGCTCCAATTCCGGCTCGGTGATTGCCACTTTCTTGATCGAGGGCGCGCCGGCTTCGCGGCGCAACTCGTCCACCACCGGCTTGAAGATGCGTTCCTTGGCGAGCCGGATGTAGCGCTGGTTGATGGACGCGCCGGCCAGCCCGGCGTGAAGATAGATACGGCCCCATTCGTAATCGAGCGGCAGCTTGGCGTAATCGACATAGAAGGCCTTGAGCCGCGCGCGCAAAGGACGCCGATGGTCGGTGAGGATCGATTGCCAGTTCGGATTCCAGCGGCGCAGAAACACCTCTTCATAGACCCGATCGATGAGCGCTTCCTTGCTGGGAAAATAGCGAAACAAGAGCCCGTTCGAGATGCCGAGCTCGTTGGCGAGTTCGCGCGTCTGCCCGGCGAAGCCGTGCGCGGCAAAGAAGCGAACCGCGCCGCGCACGATCTGTTCGGCGCGCAGATTGGGCGCGAGGCGCCGGCCCGCCTTGGGCTTCGGCGGGTGTCGGCGTTGCGCAGCGGCTTTGGACTTTTTCGCGCGCGGAGACATTCTTATCGGAGACTGAAATGTCGCATTGTGTTCGTGCGGGATCGTGATCGATTTGGTGCCGGACCGCAACAGACTCTCGCCCTCGTTGACTCCGCTCCCGCGAGCGTTTCTAATGAGCAGACGGTCAATAAGAAACCGGCGGGAGGGGCAAGGCGGGACGCCAGTGCGGCGGAAGCGACGGCGCGCGGTTCGTTCGACCGGAGCGCAAGCTTTCGTTCCTCGGCCACCCGCGCCAAGGGTAGGGCGCAATCGGCCATGCAGGACATCTTCATCCAAACTGAGAATCAGCGCCTCATTCTGGAGACGGTGAAGCGCTTTGTTGATACCGAGGTGCGCCCGCGGGCGGCGGCGCTCGACGCGGACCCGGACCCGGAAAAGAGCTTTTCCTGGGAAATCGTCGAAAAGGCGGACGCCGCGGGCATCCGCACCATGACGCTCGACGAGCAATGGGGCGGGCTCGGCACCGATTCACTGACGACCTCGATGGTGATCGAGGAGCTCGGCAAGGGCGATGTCGGCGTCTCCGTGATCATGGCGCAGACGCTGAAGATCGCGCAGATCATGCAGAACGCGCTGAACGACGAACAAAAGGCGCGCGTGCTGCCGAAGTTCGTCGCCGACCCGCGCGGCATGCTGGCGATCGGCATCACCGAGCCGGACAATGCGTCCAATTATTTCCTGCCGTATCCCACGCCGTTCCGCACCGGCGGCGCGAGGACGAAAGGCGGCTGGGTCGTCAACGGGATGAAGCACTTCATCTCCAATGGCAACCGCGCCAGCTTTTATCTTCTGTTCGTGCAGACCGAGAAGGGCAAGCCGCTCGCCGAAGGCAGCACCTGCTTCCTGGTGGAGCGGGACCGGCCCGGATTCACCATCGGCCGCGTGCATGACAAGATGGGCGAGCGTCTGGCCAACAATGCCGAGCTGATCTTCCAAGACTGCTTCATCCCGGACGAGAACGTGGTCGGCACGGTCGGGCAGGGCTTCAACGTGCTGGCGGAGTTCTTCCCGCAGTCGAATGCCTATGCCGCCGCCACGATCATCGGCGTCGCCGGCGCCCTTTACGACAAGGCCCTCAATTGGGCGCAAGTGCGCGTGCAGGGCGGCAAGCCGTTGATCGAGCATGACGGCATCCGCGCGCAGATCGCCGAGATGCGGATGCTGATCGATGCCTCGCGCTCGTACATCCATCGCGCCTGCTGGCTCGCCGATCACCAGGAGCATGGCTGGGACAAGACGCTCGGCGCGCTGCCCAAGGTCATGGCCTCGCAAGCGACCTGGAAGATCGCCCAATGGTGCCTCGAGATCCACGGTGGGCACGGCTACATGAAGGAATTCGGCGTCGAGAAGCTGGTGCGGGACGCTGCGGCATTCTTGCACTCGGACGGCGTAAACCGAACATTGCTTCTCAAGGCCGCTAATTTTATGTTTGCTTGATCCCGTTTGGCGGCGAAAGGAGGGATTTTCATACTACCGACAGAATAAATAGACGAGACCTGGGAGGCGCCTTCGCGCCGGGGGCTGATGAACACACAGTTTTGGGTCATCCAGGCGTTCAATGGGATTTCTTACGCCGCGCTGTTGTTTCTCGTGGGCAGCGGCCTATCCATGATTTTTGGCGTCATGCGCATCGTCAATCTGTCGCATGGCGCTTATTTCTTGTGGGGCGGTTATATCGCCTTGTCGGTGATCTGGGCGACCGGCTCGTGGGCGCTATCCCTGCCGGTGGCCGCGCTGGCGGTGGCGCTGATCGGCGTCGCCATGGAGCGCCTGTTCCTGCGCTCCGAAGGATTCGCGTTCGTGCGCACCGGTGCGATCGCCGCGGGCATCGGCGTCCTCGTCAGCCTGGCCGTCAAGGCGCGCTGGCCGCATCTGATGGGCGGCGGTTGGCCGCTGTTCGTCTCGGTCGCGGTGGTCGCCACCGCCGCCGGCTATGTCCTGTTCAATCGCATTCCCATCGTGCCGATCGAGTCCGACGTGTTGCGGCAGGTGCTGCTCACCGTCGGCTTTGCCTATCTGTTCCAGCAGGCCGCGCTCGACATCTGGGGCGGCGACAATATGGATATCAATCCGGCGAAGTTCTTCAACAACAGCGTGGTGATCGGCGGCCTCTATTTCCCGCTTTACCGCGTGTTCATGATCGTCATGGCGCTCGTCATCGGCCTCCTGCTGTGGCTGGTGATGGAGAAGACGCGCATGGGCGCCGCGGTGCGCGCCACCGTCGACGATGCGCAGATGGCGCGCGGCGTCGGCATCGACACCAATCGCGTCTCCATGTTCATCTTCGCGCTCGGCGCGTTCCTGGCGGCGCTCGGCGGCGTGATCGGCGGCGCCTTCCTCGGCGTTTATCCGGGGCTCGACTTCGAGATGCTGCCGCTCGCCTTCGCGGTGGTGATCATCGGCGGCATGGGCTCGCTCGGCGGCGCCGCCATCGGCGCCCTGCTGGTCGGCCTTGCCGACAATTTCGGCAAGGCGCTGTTTCCGGAAATCTCCTATTTCACCCTTTACGCGCCGATGGTGCTGATCCTGGCGGTGAAGCCGACCGGCCTGTTTGGACGGGAATGAGCGGGGCCCGATGAGCAGCCAGAAAGCCAAGATCCTCAGCGTCGCCGTCGTGCTGGCGGCGCTCGCCTACATCGTCCCGCATTCCAGCTCCTTCGTGGTCTTGCTGGCGACCCGCGCCCTGGTCTTCGCCATCCTGGCGATGAGCCTGGACATCCTGCTCGGCTTCACCGGCCTCGCCTCGCTCGGCCAGGCCGCCTATTTCGGCGTCGGCGCCTATTTCACCGCGATCATGGCCACCAAGTACCATATCGGGCTCGGGTGGGATTTCTGGCTGGTGGTCATTCTGGGCATGCTGGTCGCCGCCGTCCTGGCCGCCTTCTTCGGCTTGTTCGCCATCCGCGCCTCCGGCGTCTACTTCCTGATGATCACGCTCGCGCTGGGCCAATGCGTCTGGGGTCTCGCCTATCGCTGGAATTCGCTGACCGGCGGCGATAACGGTATCAACGTGACCAGCCGGCCGAGTTTCGGGCTCGATCTCACCGACGAGCGGACCTTCTTCTTCCTGGTCTTCGGCTTCTTCGTCTTCACCCTGGTCTCCCTGTTCATCTTCACCCGCTCCCCCTTCGGCCGCACCCTGGCCGGCATCCGCGAGCGCGAATTGCGCATGCAGATCCTCGGCTACAACACCTGGCTGCACAAATACGTGGCCTTCATCATCGCCGGCGCCTTCGGCGGCCTGTCGGGCGTGCTGTGGGCGCATACCAACGGGCTGGTGAGCCCGGAAACCGTGGTGCTGACCACTTCGGTCGACGCGCTGCTGATGGTGGTGCTCGGCGGCGCAGGCACCTTGGTTGGCGGCGCCATTGGCTCGGCCATCGTGTTCGGCCTGCGCGAATATCTCTCAACGCTGGTGCCGTGGTGGCAGTACGTGCTCGGCGGCGTCTATGTCTTGACCATTCTTTACCTGCCGACCGGCTTGATGGGCATTCCGGCGCGCGCGAGACAGGCGCGGGCCGAGACCAGGAAGACCGGGAAGCGGGAGACGACGGAGACGTTGGCACCCACGCCTTCCTGAGCGGGAAGGCTTTTCGAGGGAGGAAGAACAATGAAAACATTGCGACCACGATTGAGCCTCATGGTGCTGGGCGGTGCCTTTGCGCTGGGCGCCGGCATGAGCGCGCCGGCCCAGGCGGAGGACCTGCGCATCGGCTTCATCGCCCCGATGACCGGCATCTTCGCCCAGATCGGCAAGGACATGTCGAACGGCTTCCAGTTCTACCTGGACCAGCACGGCGGCAAGCTGGGCGGCGTGCCGGTGAAGTTCATCATCGAGGACAACCAGGGCAAGCCCGACGCCTCGGTCACCAAGGCGAAAAAACTGGTGCTGAGCGACAAGGTGCAGATGTTCGTCGGCGGGCTTCTGGCGTCGACCGGCTATGCGCTGGCGCCGGTGAGCAGCGAAACCAAGACGCTCTACATCTCCTCGATCCCGTCGGCCGACGACCTGACGCAGCGCCAGGCCAGCAAGTATCCCTATTTCTTCCGCACCGGCTGGACCAGCTCGCAGTCCAATCACGCGCTCGGGCAGTGGGCCTGCGAACAGGGCTACAAGAAGGTCGTCACGGTCGCCGCCGACTATGCCTTCGGCTACGAGTTGGTGGGCGGCTTCCAGAAGGCGTTCGAGGACTGCGGCGGCAAGGTGATCCAGAAAATCTGGCCGCCGCTCGGCACCAAGGATTTCGGGCCCTATATCCCGACGATCAAGGGCGACACCGACGCCGTGTACTCGCTCATGGTCGGCCCGATGGCGCTGCAATTCCCCAAGCAGATGCGCCGGTCGGGCTTCAAGAAGCCCATCATCGGCGGCGGCACCAGCTATGACGAATTCGCCCTGCCGTTCATGGGCGACGAGGTGATCGGCGATGTCTCCTCGCTGCAATACAGCGCGGCGCTCGAGACGCCGAAGAACGAAGCCTTCGTGAAGGCCTACCGCGCCAAATACGGCAAAGTGCCGGGCTACTATTCGGAGAGCAACTACACGACAGCGCAGGTCATCGATGAAGCGATGCAGAAGGCCGGCGGCAAGTTCCCCGGGCCGGAGAAGTTCGTCGAGATCATGTCGGGACTGAAGATCGACGCGGTACGCGGGCCGGTCAGCTTCGAGGACCGCAACCCGGTGCACAACATCTACATCAAGAAAGTCGAAAAGAAGAAGATGTTCGGCTACCCGAAGGCCGAGCTGTGGAACGTCGTGATCAAGACCTACCCGCATGTCAGTCAGTACTGGACCTACGGGAAGGAGAAGTTTCTCGCGCAGCCGGTCTACAGCCGCACTTTTCCGCCCTGCAAATACTGCGAATAAGCAAGGCGAAGCCGGGGCCCGCGCGTCGGGCCCCGGTTTCCCGATCCGAGGTTTCGCGTGAGCATCGACACCCAGACCGACGGCGGCCCTCCGGCGCTCGAGCTCAGAAGCCTGTGCAAGAGCTTCGGCGGGCTGGAGGCGACGCGCGATGTCTCGCTGCGGGTCATGCCGGGCGACCGCAAGGCCATCATCGGGCCGAACGGCGCCGGCAAGACCACGCTGTTCAACCTGATCACCGGCATCTATCCGGTGAGCTCGGGAACGGTCCTGCTGTTCGGCCAGGACGTCACCAAGTGGCCGAGCCATCGGCGCACCGCGCTCGGCATGGCGCGCACGTTTCAGGTCACCAGCCTGTTTCCGAAGCTGACCGTACTCGACAACGTGCTGCTGGCGATTCAGGGGCTGCGACCGACGAAATTCGTCATGTGGCGATTCATGTCGTCCTACACGGATATCTACGACAAGGCGCGTGAATTGCTCGACGGGGTCGGCTTCCTCGACCGCAAGGACGTCGAGGTGCGCAATCTGTCGCATGGCGAACAGCGCCAGCTCGAGATCGTGCTGGGCCTGGCGAGCGATCCCAGGATCCTGCTGCTCGATGAGCCGGCGGCCGGCCTGTCGTCGGGCGAGTCGGCGGAAATGGCACAGTTTCTGCGCAAGCTCGATCCCAAGCTCGCCATCCTGCTGATCGAGCACGACATGGATGTGGTGTTCGACGTGGCCGACCAGATTTCGGTACTGCATTTCGGCGAGATTCTGGAAACCGGCACGCCGCAGCAAATTCACGACAGCGCGCGCGTGCAGGAAATCTACCTGGGGACCGAGTGATGTCTTTCGCGCGCCGACCCACACTCCGTTCGTTCCCGCGCCAGCGGGAATCCAGGGCCGCGCATATCAACGCTGCAACGTGGCGCCCTGGGTCCCCATTTTCGCGGGGACGAACGGCGGTAAGGCGCGGCCAGAGCAAACCAGACGGTCGCTGAAGTCATGGCCATTCTCGAAGTCCAGGACATCCACACGTATTACGGCGATGCCTATGTGCTGCAAGGGCTCTCGCTCACGCTGGAGCAGGGACAGATTCTCGGCCTGCTCGGCCGCAACGGCGTCGGCAAGACCACGCTGGTGAATTCGATCGTCGGCTTCAACCCGCCGCGTTACGGCAAGGTCCTGTTCAGGGGCGACGACATCACCCACGTGTCCTCGTTCGAAACCGTGCGCGCCGGCATGGGCCTGGTGCCGCAGGGACGCCGCGTGTTCCCGACGCTCGGCGTGGAGGAGAACCTGCTGGTGGCCGAGCGCCATATGGAGCGCCACGGCTGGAACCTCGATCGCGTCTACAGGCTGTTTCCGCGCCTGTTGGAGCGGCGCGGCCAGCGCGCCAAGACGCTGTCCGGCGGCGAGCAGCAGATGTTGGCCATCGGCCGCGCGCTGATGACCAATCCCGAATGTTTGATCATGGACGAGCCCTCGGAGGGTCTGGCGCCGATCATCATTCAGGGCGTGTGGGAAGCCGTTGCAAAACTCAAGGAAGAGGGGCTTTCCATCCTGCTGGTCGAGCAGAATGCCAATCTGGCGCTCAAACTGGTCGACTACGTTCACGTGATGAGCAAGGGACAGGTGGTCTATTCGGGCAAGCCGGAAGAGCTGAAAGCCAACAGCGACGTCAAGGCAAGCTTGTTGGGTATTTGACGGCGCTCGGTGCGCCGCCTCGCGTCATTTGCCCGCTATCACGGGCAGCAGCAGCCGCGAAGGATGCGCGGCATCGTGATAGATCGTATCCGTTCCCATCAGGCAGGGATGGTAGGGATGCGTGAAGACGGAATCGGTCATCTGTGAATCGCCATTGGCGATTTCCAGCCGGATGCGGTGCCCCTTTTTGAACACGTAGGATATCGGCAGCACCTCGATTTCCAGGCAATAGACATCGCCCGGCACCAGCGGCTGCGGATTGGTGTGCGTGTAGAAAGGCCGCAACGGCGTCGAGCGCGCCTTGTCCTTCTCGCGGTGCGAGGCCTTGAGCCAGCCCTTGGAGACGATAATTGAAGCCGGCTGCGCGCCCTTGGCGCGCGCCTCCGCGCTCTGCGGCTGTTGATCCGACAGTTTGACGATGAATTGCGCGTCGATCTGGTCTGAGGAGACAGAGAGCTCCAGCACGATCGGGCCGGTGACTTCGATATCCTCCGCCAGTGGCGGCGACGTGAAGGTGAGCACCCGGCGGATCGGATCGGGCCTGCCGTCCGGGTCCATGGCCACCACGCCTTGCCGCCACTCCCAGTCCGGATAGGTATAGCTGGTTGCGCCGCCGTCCGCGCTCGGCGCTTCGGTCGAGAGCGCGCCATCATTGAGCGAGGTGACGCTGCCGCTCGGGCCGGCGTGCAGGTACCAGGATGTGTATTGCGCGCGCTCCAGCGGCCACGCCGGTTCCTCGCGCCATTGATTGGCGCCGCGCACGAAAATGCGCACAGGGGCGCCATCCATCGCGCCATTGTCGATTCCCTTGAGCCAGTGATCGTAGAACGGCAGCATTTCCCTGGCGTGGAAGTCGATGCTGTCGAACTGGTGATGCGCCTCGTGCACCGTGCGCGCGCCGGTAACGACGAGCTTCTTCGGCCCGGTCACCTGCTCGAAGCCGAGAATATTGCCGCGCAGGTGCAGGCCCATCTTGCCCCAATGCCCGATGGAGAGCACCGGCACCTTGATGTCGCCGAGCCGCTCGAAAGCAGAGCGTTCCTTCCACCAGTCGTCACAGAGCGGATGCGCGACGATATCGCCGACCAAATCCATGCTCATGCGCGGACGCCCGGAGACGCCGGCGGGCCGATGCTGGCTATTGGCCAGCAGGTTGATGTACCAGCCGGGCCGATAGGCGCAGAAGATGCCGCCGTGATAATTGGAGCCGCGATACTGATCGACCAGACCGTCATAGGGCACGATGCAGGCAAGGCCCGGTGGGTTGGCGCAGGCCATCAGCCACTGCGCCATCGCATAATAGGACTGACCGATGCCGCCGACCTTGCCGCTCGACCAGGTCTGGCGCACGATCCAGGCGATCAGCTCGGCATAGTCTTCCTGCTCGACGCGGTCCATGAAGCCGAAATCGCCCTCGGAGCGCCCGGAGCCGCGCACGTCGGCGCGCACATAGGCGTAGCCCTGTTCGACATACCAGGCGATCGGACCGGTCTCGCGCCAGAGGAACAGCGGGTAGGCCGGCACGTCGTCGAATTCATGCTGATAGGGGGAAGCGGCAAAAAGCGCAGGATAGCGGCCGTCCGCGTCGGGCAGATAAAGGCGCAGCGACAGCCGTACGCCATCGCGCATGGCCACCTTGACGTCATCGAGAACGCGCATTTTCGGTTACGACCCCTTTTCACCCATTCGTCCCGCGAATGCGGGAGCCCAGGGACCCAGCGATGGACCAGGCAACATATCCCTTGAATCCCCGCCGGGGCGGGGGTGAACGGAATTTGCGAAGCCGTCATACTTCATAACAAGCCCGAGGTGCGCCGATATACGAGGCGGCCGCGCTGCCGGCGCATCGATGCAACCCATAGTCGTACCACCATGCTCCAGGAAAAATGGAGGATGGCTTGCTCTGGCACGCTGCTTGCGTAACGATCGCATCAATGACCACCGTTGGGACCGCCGTACGGCGGACCGCGTACAATCTTGGAGGGGCGTATGAATAAATTTGGCAGATCCGTAGCCGTTGGGCTCGCGACAGCCGCTCTCGCAGTCTTCGCGACCGGGGCCGGCGCAAAGGATACGGTCAAGGTCGGCTTCATCGGCCCGCTCACCGGCGGCGTCTCGGTCAACGGTCTCGGCGGCCGCAATTCGGCCGACCTCGCGGTCAGGCTGCGCAACGCCGACCCGAAGGCGAAATACCACTACGAGCTCACCGTGCTCGACGACGAATGCAAGCCCAACGTGGCGGTGCAGGTCGCCACCAAGATGGCTGCCGACAAGGACATCATCGCCGCGGCCACGCATTATTGTTCGGCGGCGGCGATCGCGGCGGTCGACGTCTATCACAAGTTCGGCTTTCCAGTGATCGTCTGGGGCGCGGTGCTGCCCGACATCACCTACCGCCACAAATATGCGGAGGTTCATCGCGTCAACGGCACGATGATCAACCAGAACGACACCAACGCCGCGCTGATCTCGCAGCTCGGCTTCAAGACCGTGGCGGTGATCCACGACACCACCGACTACGGCAAGGGCCATAACGAGTACTTCAGCAAGGCGCTGGCCAAGATCGGCAAGGCCAAGATCGTCGCCACCTTCGGCGTCACCGCCGACCAGCAGGACTTCACCGCCGAGCTCACCAAGATCAAGGCGCTCAATCCCGACGTGATCTATTTCGGCGGGCTGACGCCGATCGGCGTGCGCATCCGCTCGCAGATGGACAAGCTCGGCATCAAGGCCGTGTTTGACGGCACCTCGGGTATCGTCTCCGACGCCTTCATCCAGGGTCTCGGCCCGCTGGCCGAAGGCACGCTCGCCTTCCGCGAGGGCGCGCCGACCGCCAAGCTCCCGGGCGGCAAGTTCTTCATGGAGAAGTACAACGCGCAGAAATACGACAACCCGCCCGAGGCCTATGGCGCCTTCGCCTATGCGGCCATGAACCTCATTCTCGACACCATCGAGACGGTGGGTCCCAACCGCAAGAAGGTTGTCGCCGCGCTCGGCAATGTGCGTGACCGCGACTCGATCGTCGGCAAGATCTCCTTCGACGATCACGGTCAGAACACCGTGGCGGTCATCACCAAATATGTCGTGCAGGACGGCAAGTTCGTCGAATGGGACGACAGTGAATATGCCAGCGGCAAGCGCAAGCTGCCGGGGCAGAAGTAATTCGCAAATCGATGCTCGTCATGGCCGGGCTTGTCCCGGCCATCCACGTCTTGCTTTCCAAACGTAAAACGTGGGTGCCCGGCACAAGGCCGGGCATGACGGCGGAGAATCCCAGGACATGGACGCAGGCCTGCTCGCCCAATTCGTCATGAACGGGCTGATGCTCGGCATGATGTATGCGCTGGTCGCCGTCGGCTTCACGCTGTTCTTCGGTGTGCTCGACGTCATCCAGTTCTCGCATGGCGACGTGCTCACGGTTGGCGCCTTCACGGCGCTGGCGACCTATATCGGCCTCACCGCGCTTGGCATCGCCTCGCCCTGGCTCGACCTCGTCATCATCCTGGTGGTGGCGATGGCGGCGATGGCATTTCTCGGCATGCTGATTGCGCGATATCTGGTCATGCCGTTGCGCAGCGCACCGCCGCTCAACACGCTGCTGATCACGCTGATGCTCGGCACCGTGCTGCGCGAAAGCGTGCGGCTGTTCTATCCGCAGGGCGCCAATCCCAAGCCCTTTCCGGCGCTGCTGCCGCGCGGCGCCGTCGCCCTCGGCGACTTCAACCTGCGCTACGACAATGTGATGATGCTCGCCGCCGGCGTGCTGGTCATCCTCGGGCTGCAGTTCCTGCTCAACCGCACCAAGCTTGGGCTCGCCATTCGCGCCGTGGCGCAGGACGAGGAAACCGCCCGCACCATGGGCATCAACTTTACCGCCATCGTGCTCATCACTTTCGCCATCGGCTCGGGGCTGGCCGCCTTCGCCGGGGTGATGAACGGGCTCTACTACAACGAGGTCAATTTCGGCCTCGGCCTTTATCTCGGCGTCATCGGCTTTTCCGCCGCCATCATCGGCGGCCTCGGCAGCATCTACGGCGCCATCCTCGGCGGCTTCCTGTTCGCCGGCCTGCAGACCGTCGGCACGGTGATGCTGCCCTTCGCCAGCGCCTACAAGGACGTGTTCGCCTTCGCCGTCGTCATCGCCATCATGGCGTGGCGGCCGACCGGCCTGATCCGCGAAAAGATCAGCGAGCGGGTCTGAGATGGTGGGCACGCGCGACAAGGCGGGCGTGAGCGTATGGCCGGGGCTTGCCGCTTTCGTGGTGGGAACCGCCTATCTGGTCGCGCTGCTCGGCGCCGAAAAGCAGGCGGTGATCATCTCGCTGCTGGCGGTCGGCATCGCCGCGGTGCTGGTGGCGGCCTGGCTCGGCCTGCTCAAGGGCGTGAGCCGCTCCTTCGTCGAGCACGAGGACACGATGGGCGTCTTCGGCGTCGTCGCGCTCCTGGCGGTGGCCGCCTATTTCCATGAGGACCATTTCGTCCTGCTGCTGGTGGTCACCGTGCTGCTTTACAGCGTGGCGACGCTCGGGCTGAACATCCAGTTCGGCTATGCCGGCGTGCTGAACTTCGCCGGCGCCTCTTTCTTCGGCATCGGCGCCTATACCTCGGCGGTGCTCAACACCTATACGGCGGTGCCGCACCTGATCGTGCTGCTGATCGGCGGGCTCTTGGCGGCGCTGATCGGCTCGATCCTGCTGTTGCCGGTGCTGCGCACGCGCGGCCACTACGCCGCCGTGGTGACGATCGCCTTCGCCCTGCTGTTCAAGACCTTCCTCGAGGTCAATGACGTGCTCGGCGGCCCGCAGGGCATGCAGGTGCCGGCGATGAAGATTTTCGGCTGGTCGTTCAACGACAATATCGAGATCGGCAATATCACCCTGTCGTTCTATTTGAACTATTTTGTCGTCAGCCTGCTGCTCTTGATCTTCACCTTCGTCCTGGTGCGCCGGCTGGAGCGCTCCTGGATCGGCCTCAATCTCGACGCGCTGCGCCTCGACGAAACCGCGGCGAGCTGCTTCGGCCTCGACATCGCCCGCTGGAAGATCACCGCCTTCCTGATCGGCAACTTCCTCATCGGTATTGCCGGGGCGCTGTTCGGCATGGTGGGCGGCTTCGTCGGCCCCAACAACTACACCTTCGCCAACTCGCTGATCCTGGTCTCGATCCTCTTGCTCGGCGGCATCGGCAATCCCTGGGGCCTGGTGGTCGCCACCTTCATCGTCGTCGTCGTGCCGGAGAAGCTGCAGACCATCCAGGAATATCGTTTCCTGCTGTATGCCTTGATGGTGATTGTCGTGCTGCTCTTCCGCCCTGAGGGGCTGCTGCCGCGCCCGATACGCCGCTATTTTCCGGGGTGGCGGCCATGAGCCCGTTGCTCGAAGCCAGCGGCGTGGTGCGGCATTTCGGCGGCGTGGTGGCGCTCGACGGCCTCGATCTTGCCGTCGCGCCCAACGAGATCCTCGGCCTCATCGGCCCGAATGGTTCCGGCAAGACCACCTTCTTCAACGTCATCACCGGCATCTACGGCGCCAATTCCGGCAGCGTGACCTTCGACGGCATCGACATCACCCGGGCGTCCTCGCGCGCGGTCTACCGGGCCGGCATTTCGCGCACCTTCCAGCGTTCGCGCCTGTCGTTGCCCCTGTCGATCTTCGACAACATCATGATCGGCAACCACAAGCGGCTCAATCAGGGGCTCTGGTTCAACCTGATCCGGCGCGCCGCCTTCAAGCGCGAGCTGGAGGAAAGCTACCGCGCCGCCCATGCGCTGGTCGAAGTGTTCGAGCCGGCGCTCGCCGGCCGTCTGTTCGAGCCGGTCGCCGGCCTGCCCATGATCGACCGCCGTCGCATCGAGATCTGCCGCGCGTTGATCAACGCGCCGAAATTGCTGCTGCTCGACGAGCCGTCCGCCGGCATGACCCATGACGAGACGAAGGAGCTGATGGACGACATCCTCCTGGTGCGCGAGCGCAACAAGGACCTGACCATCATCATCGTCGAGCACGAGATGGGCGTGATCGAGCGCATCACCGACCGTTGCATCGTGCTTAATTTCGGCCGCAAGATCGCCGAAGGCCCGTATCGGGAGGTCGCCGCCGACCCCCAGGTGCAGGAAGCCTATCTCGGGGTGGCATGATGTCGGGCAGGCTCGAGATCGACGACGTCTTCACGGCCTATGACAAGGCCGACGTATTGCAGGGCGTATCGCTCTCCGTCGCGCCGGGCAGCATCACCTGTCTGCTCGGCTCCAACGGCTCCGGCAAGACGACGCTGGTGCGCTCGGTGCTCGGGCTGACGCCGGCGCGCACCGGCCGCATCGTCTTCAACGGCACCGACATCACGGGCTTCGCCACCCATAAGATCATCGCCACGGGCATTGCCTGCATCCCGGAAGGCCGCAAGGTGTTCCCCAAGCTCACGGTCGAGGAAAACCTGCGCGTCGGCGCCTATCAGGAGCGCTCCGACAAGGTCACGCAGGCGCGCATCGCCGAGATCTTCGAGATCTTTCCGCGGCTGGCGGAGCGGCGCGGCCAGCTTGCCGGCACCATGTCAGGCGGCGAGCAGGCCATGGTGTCGATCGGGCGCGGGCTGATGTGTGCGCCCAAGCTGCTGCTCATCGACGAGCCCTCGCTCGGCCTGTCACCGCGGCTGGTGAAGGAGAATTTCAACATCATCCGCCAGATCAACGAGCGCGGCATCACCGTGCTGCTGGTCGAGCAGAACGTGCACCAGACGCTGGCCATCTCGCATTTCGGCTTCGTGCTGTCGAAGGGCCGCGTGGCGACCAGCGGCTCGACGGCCGAGCTCGCCGCGCGCCAGGAAGTGCGGGACGCTTATTTTGGATAGACCCATGGCATCCGCGACCGAACTGACGCAGGAGCTCCTCCGCTTCAATACTATCAACCCGCCGGGCGCCGAGCGGGCGTGCGCCGTGCATCTGGCCGAGCTGCTGACGGCGGCGGGCTTTGCCGTCGAGCTGGTGCCGTTCGGCGAGGGGCGGGCGCAACTGCTCGCAACGATCGGCGGCGCGGCGGACCGGCCGCCGCTCGGCTTCACCGGCCATCTCGATACCGTGCCGCTGGGCGCGCAGCCCTGGTCGGTCGATCCCTTTGCCGGCGAGATCAAGGGCGACAAGCTTTACGGGCGCGGGTCTTCCGACATGAAGAGCGGCGTCGCCGCCTTTGTCGTCGCCGCGATCGCGCTTGCGGACCGGCTCGCCGGTACGCCGGGGGTGAGCCTGGCGATCACGGCGGGGGAGGAGACCGGCTGCACCGGCGCTGCGGCGCTGGCGGCCGCGAAGGACGGCCCCGGCCAGGTGGGCGCGCTGGTGGTGGCCGAGCCCACCGGCAACAAGCCGCTGGTCGGCCACAAGGGCGCGCTCTGGCTGGAAGCGGAAACCAAGGGCGTGACCGCGCACGGCTCCATGCCGGAGAAAGGCGTCAACGCCGTCTACAAGGCGGCGCGGGCGGTCACCGCGCTGGAGACGTTCGACTTCAACGTGGCGCGCCACGCGGTGCTCGGTGCCCCCACGCTCAATGTCGGCACCATGCATGGCGGCATCAACATCAATTCGGTGCCCGACCGCGCCGCGATCGGCATCGATATCCGCACCATCCCGGCGCAAAAGCACGCCGAGATCCGCGAACAGATCGCGAGCTATCTCGGACCGGAGGTTGCGCTCAAGACGCTGCTCGATGCGCAAAGCGTGTGGACCGATCCCGAGGATCCCTGGATTGCCGAGGTCATGAGCATCGCGCGCGACGTCACGGGCGCAGGAGGCGGGATTGCAAGCGCGCCTTATTTCACCGATGCGTCGGTACTGACGGCGGCCATGGGCAATCCGCCGACCGTGATCCTCGGTCCCGGCGAGCTGGCGCAGGCGCACCAGACCGACGAATATTGCTTCGTGTCGAAGATTGAAGAGGCTATGGAGCTATATACCCGGCTGATAAAGCAGTGGTGCGGGATCTAGCAGACGGTCTCGCTGGCGCGATATGGATACGAGACGCGCAGTTGTCGGGTACCCGCTAAATGCCTAAGTACTTGGGAATGCAAGAGACACATCAAGAGCCGAATAGGCGGTTTTCGGTCGCCCCGATGATGGAATGGACCGACCGGCATTGCCGGTTCTTCCATCGGCTGCTGACCCGCCGGGCGCTGCTTTATACCGAGATGCTGACCACCGGCGCGGTGCTACGCGGGAATCGGGCGCGGCTGCTCGGCTTCGATGCCTCCGAACATCCGGTGGCGCTGCAACTCGGCGGCTCTGACCCGCGCGCGCTCGCCGAGGCGGCGCGCATCGGCGAAGATTACGGTTACGACGAGATCAACCTCAATGTCGGCTGCCCTTCCGACCGGGTGCAGGACGGCCGCTTCGGCGCCTGCCTGATGGCGGAACCGGCGCTGGTCGCCGATTGCGTCGCCGCGATGAAGGCGGCGGTGCGGGTGCCGGTGACGGTGAAGTGCCGCATCGGCGTCGACGAGCAGGATCCGAACGAAGCGCTGTTCGCGTTCGCCGCCATGGTGAAGCAGGCCGGCACCGACGCGCTCGTCGTGCATGCACGCAAGGCCTGGCTGAAAGGATTGTCGCCAAGGGAAAACCGCGAGGTACCGCCGCTCGACTACGATTGCGTCTACCGGCTGAAAGCGGCGCATCCCGATCTTGCGGTCATCCTCAACGGCGGCATCACCAAACTGGCGCAGGCGCAAGCCGCACTCGCGCAGGTGGACGGCGTGATGATGGGGCGCGCCGCCTATCAGGAACCTTGGCGGCTGCTGGCGGTCGATCCCTTGCTGTTCGACGCGCCGGCGCCATTCACCTCGGCGAAGGAGGCCGGCCTCGCGCTCGTGCCCTATATCGAGCGCGAACTGGCGCAGGGCATGCGGCTCAACGCCATCACGCGGCACGTGCTCGGTCTCTTCCGTGCCGTACCGGGCGCGCGCGCCTTCCGTCGCCATCTTGCGACCGAGGCGGTCAAGCCCGGCGCGGATGCGCGCGTGCTTGCCGAGGCGGTGGCGCTGGTCCTGGACAGGCCACAGGATTTGGCGCAGATCGCAGCCTGAGCGATCGTTCGCCAGAGTCGTCCGAGGGCTTCAGGGTGCTGGGTTTTCCGATCCAAGAGATTGCCTTGCTGGCGGCATGGATCGTGGGTGCCGGTGTGGTGGTCGGCATCCTGGCCGGCTTGTTTGGCATCGGCGGCGGGGCCATCATCGTGCCGGTGCTGTACGAGGTCTTCCGCGTGCTCGGCGTGCCGGAGGATCTGCGCTTGCAGCTCTGCATCGGCACCTCCTTCGCCATCATCGTGCCGACCACGGTGCGCTCCTATTTCGGCCATCGCCAGAAAGGCGCCGGCCTGTCCGAGGTGGTGCGGCTATGGTCGGTCCCGGCGGTCGTCGGCGTCGCGCTCGGCTCGGTGATCGCGGCCTACGCGCCGGCACCGGTGTTCAAGATCACCTTCGTGCTGTTCGCGACCTTCGTGGCTATCCGCATGCTGTTCGGCAGCGAACGATGGAACCTCGGTTCCGATTTGCCGGGTCGCGGCTTGCTCACCTTCTACGGCTTTGTGATCGGGCTGGTTGCCTCGCTGGTCGGCGTCAGCGGCGGCTCGATATCGAATGCGATTCTCACGCTCTACGATCGCCCGATGAAACAGGCGGTGGCGACCTCCGCCGGTCTCGGCGTGCCGATCACGGTCGCCGGCGCCATCGGCTACATGCTTGCGGGCTGGCAACATGTTGGGCAACTGCCGCCTTTGTCGATCGGATTCGTCTCGGTGATAGGATTTGTCCTGATGGCGCCGGTGTCGAGCTATACGGCGACCTTCGGCGTGCGGTTGGCGCACTGGTTGCCGCGGCGCAAGCTGGAAATCGCCTTCGGCGTTTTTCTCACCCTCGTCGCGCTGCGGTTCCTCATCAGCGTGTTCTGATTCAGCGCGGAGGATGGCGCGGCCGCCAGCAGGCGCGCCGTCTGCCGCAGCGTGCGGATGAAAGATATGACCAGCGCAAGAGACGTCGTCAGGCGGCCGCAGCCGCCCGTCACTGCATGCCGCGCAGGCGCAGGCGGTCGCCGTGCACTTCCCAGCTTTCCAGCCTGTTGAGGAAGCTCATGCCGAGCAGGTTGTTCTTGAGCTGATCCGATTTGACCACCAGCGCCGGAACGCCGTGCTCGACCACGCCGCCCACCGCCAGGCGGTCGAGCGTCACGGGAGCCGCCGAGGTATGGCCGCTGGCGGTGTCGACATTGACCGTATAGTCGAGCATCTCGATCGGCAGGCCGGCTGCGCGGGCGGCTTTCTGCGTCAACACCACGGCGCTCGCGCCGGTGTCGAGCACCATGGGCACGCGCGCGCCATTGATATGGACGGCGAGCGAGAAATCGCCGCCCTTGCCGCGCACCACCTCGACATGGCGGCCGTGACCGGCGACATGGCCCGGCATCAGTTCAGCCACCACGCGGTCGGTGGCGTCGCGCAATTCGAAACGATACGTGTAGCCGACGACAAGCAGGAAGCCGATCACCGCCCAGAATGCCAAGGCTTCCAGCGCCTGCGAGAAACGTTCGCGGAACAGCGTCAGCACCAGGCTGCCAATGAAGATGAGCAGTGCGAGCTTGATCGCCAGCGAGCCGATATTGTGATGCAGCAGATCAGCGATCGGGTCGCGGCTGCTGCTGGCGATCAAGATCGCCAGCGACAGCGCAACGCCGAACACCATGGACCAGGTCAGACGGCGGCTCACGGCATCATCCTGTGCGCGCCACTTCGCCGCAGGCGGCGCGACGCTCGGGCAATTCGGCCATCACCGCCGCGCGCTCGGCGACGCTCATGGCGCCCCAGCGCGCGATCTCCGCGATCGTGCGCCCGCAGCCGAGGCAAAGGCCGCCACGGGCATCGAGCGTGCAGATTTTGACGCAGGGGCTTTCGATCATGGGACGGTCCGCGGCCGATTCGGTGAACGAACATAAGCGCGGCGAACGGGATGGCAATCATGGCGATTGGTCGCAACTATGGTGGTGCGCTCAGGTGCCGACGCGGAACAGCGGGCGCCGGCTCAGGCGTCTTTTCTCTTCGGGCGTCAGGATCGGTTCTCCGGGTTTGGGGGCGATAGGCGGCGCCTGTGTCATCGGAGCCATCGCTGCCACCACCCGCTCGGGCGGGAAGGTCACAACGACCTCGGTGCCGATGCGCAGCTTCGACTTCAGGCTGAAGGTGCCGCCGTGCATATCGACCAGGCTCTTGGCGATCGGCAGGCCGAGGCCGGCGCCCTGTTCGGCGGATTTGATCGAGTTCGAGCCCTGGCCGAAACTCGCAAGCACCACCGGAATCTCCTCCTCCGGAATGCCGGGCCCGGTATCCTTCACGCTCATGTATTGGCCGCCCGCGGCGGTCCAGCCCACCTTGAGCCAGATTTCGCCGCCCTGCGGGGTGAACTTGATGGCGTTGGAGAGCAGGTTGAGGCAGATCTGGCGCAGCGCCCGCTCGTCCGCCCACAGCCGCGGCAGATCGTTTTCGAACGCCTCGCGGATGGTGATACCGCGGTTGCTGGCGCGCAATTTCAGCAGGTGATGGCAGTCCTCGACGATGGCCGGCAGCGAGATCGATTCCTCGTTGAGCTCGTAGCGGCCGGCCTCGATGCGCGACAGGTCGAGGATTTCGTTGATCAGGCCGAGCAGATGCACGCCGGAATTATGGATGTCGGCGGAATATTCCTTGTAGGCGGGCACCGAATGCTCGCCGAACACTTCCGTCTTCATCACCTCGGAAAAGCCGAGAATGGCATTGAGCGGTGTGCGCAGTTCATGGCTCATCTGGGCCAGGAAGCGCGACTTGGAGATGTTGGCGGCTTCCGCCCGCATGCGCGCCTCGTCGGAAATCGCCTTGGCCTGTTCCAGTTCGCCGATCAGCGCGTCCTTTTCCGCGCGCGCCTCCAGCGTGGCGAGCGTCGTCGAATAGAGGCGGTAGGCGAGCACGGCGAAATAGCCTTGCGCCGACAGCGCCATGATGGCGAGGATGTAATTGCGCAGGGTGCCGTGCAGGGCGAAGTCGAGCGCGATCGCCGCGGTGACCGGGAAGGTGGCGGCGAACACCGCCATCGGCAGGCTGGAGGCCAGCATGCTGGACACCGCCACCACCAGCAGCATGACGAACAGCATAAACGTGTTCGAACTCTCGTCGGTGCCGACCGGGTGGATCAGGATGAACATCCAGGCCAGTCCATAGAACAGGTCGAGCACGACGAAGCGCAGCCGCCAGCGTCGGTAGGACACTTCGGTGGGCGGCAGGTCGAGGAACTGACGGCATTTGGTGACCATCACGGCGTGGATCACCAGCACCGAGCCGGTCCAGGCCCCGGCGGCCACGGCGCCGGTCCACAGGCTGGAGAGGAAGCCCACGGTGGCGACCAGGAGCAGGATCACCAATGAGGCGGACAGGCGATTTTGGGCGTATTGGCGCAGCAACTCGTAGTCGAAGGCCGGCCTTGTGCCACTCGACGAGATCAGCCGGTCGCGCGCGTCGCGCACATATCGCGCGGCGAGGCGGCGCTTGACCGGCGAAGTGTCCGGCGGGACGGCGGCGTGCTGTTCGCCTCGATTGGCCATGAATGAGCGCTTTTTACACGGAAAACCCGGCCCCAAACCTCGCGCATAATCCTTAAATCCAAGCTTAAGAGGCGGCTAAAATCTCTGGTTAACGAATGTTACCGGCCCTTTGACAGGGCGCTGCGCGCATGGTCGGCTCCGCTCGGACAAAAAGCGAGGATCGCCCCCGATGAAGCTTTATGACAGCCGATTGGCGCCCAACCCGCGGCGCGCGCGCATTTTCCTGGCCGAAAAGGGCATTTCGGTCCCGACCGAGCAGGTCGATATCATGACCAAGCAGCATAAGACGCCGGAATACGCGGCGATCAACCCGCTGCAGCGCATGCCGGCGCTGGTGCTCGACGATGGCACCGTCATCACCGAGTCGATCGCCATCTGCCGCTATTTCGAGGCGCTGCAGCCGGAGCCGCCGCTGTTTGGGTTGGGGGCCAAGGAGATCGCGCTGGTGGAGATGTGGAACCGGCGCTGCGAGATCAATTTCTTCGCCAATGTCGCCGCGGTGTTCCGGCACCTGCATCCCTCGATGAAGGAATTGGAGGTGCCGCAGATCCCGGCCTATGCCGAGGCCATGCGGCCGCGCGCGCTCTGGTTCCTCGAACTCATGGACAAGGAACTGGCCAAGCGCGAGTTCATCGCCGGTGAGCGCTATTCGGTCGCCGACATCACCGCCCAGGTCGCTGTCGATTTCATGAAGCCGTCGCGCATCGTCATGCCGGAGACCCTCGCGCATGTGAAACGCTGGCACGCCGCGGTGTCGGCGCGGCCGAGTGCGAAGGCGTAAGGTGCCGCGGCCACGAGCCCATTTCCGTTCGTCCCCGCGCAAGCGGGGACCCAGGAAATTCCCGCCTTCCGTTGTGGCCCTGGGTTCCCGCTTGCGCGGGAACGAACGGGACAATGAACACAAGCGGATCAATACCGAATGAAACTCACCATTGCCGGCTCCGGCGACGCCTTCGGCTCCGGCGGTCGCCACACCACCTGTTTCCATCTCCAGACCGCGAAAGCGGTGCTGCTGATCGACTGCGGCGCTTCGGCGCAGCCGGCGCTGCGCGCCTGCGGCATCGATCCCAACGGCATCGACGCCATCATTCTCTCGCATCTGCACGGCGACCATTTCGGCGGGCTGCCCTTCTTCCTGCTCGATGCGCAACACCTCGCGCGCCGCGACACGCCTTTGTTGATCGCCGGTCCGCCGGGAACGCAGGCGCGCATCGAGGCGGCGATGGAAGTGTTCTTTCCGAAATCGACCGGCACGAAATGGCGCTATGCCTGGCGGGTCGAGGAGATTGCTGTCGGTGTTGCGGCCGACGTGCTCGGCCATAGCCTGCTGACGGCGGAGGTCATCCACCAATCAGGCGCGCCGTCGACCGCGCTGCGCCTGTCCGACGGCGAACGGGTCTTCGCCTATTCCGGCGATACGGCCTGGACCGACGCGCTTTTGCGCATTGCGCCGGAGGCGGATCTCTTCATGTGCGAGTGCTACGGCTTTGCCGGCACCCTGACCAACCATCTGACCTGGGAGGTTCTGCAACCGAAGCTCGCCGCGCTGCGCGCCAAGCGCGTCATGCTCACGCACATGAACCCGAGCATGCTGGCGCGGCTCGACGAGGTGAAAGCTTCCGGCGTGCTGGTTGCCGCCGACGGCCTGCAACTCGAATTCTAAGGCTGCTTAGCGCTCCAGCAGCGCGATCAGGCTCGACGTATCCCAGCGCTTGCCGCCCATGGCCTGCACCTCCGAATAGAACTGGTCGACCAGCGCGGTGACCGGCAGATGCGCGCCGTTGACGCGCGCCTCGCCGAGGCAAATCCCCAGGTCCTTGCGCATCCATTCGACCGCGAACCCATGGTCGAAATGGCCTGCGACCATGGTCTTGTAGCGGTTCTCCATCTGCCAGGATTGCGCCGCACCCTTGGAAATCGTCGCCATCACCTTCTCGATGTCGAGCCCGGCCTTCTTGCCGAAGTGCAAACCTTCTGACAGGCCCTGCACCAGGCCGGCAATGCAGATCTGATTGACCATCTTGCAGAGCTGGCCGGCACCGGCGTCGCCGATCAGATTGCAGGCGCGGGCGTAAGATCCGATCACCTTCTCGGCCTTGGCGAAGGCCGCCGCATCGCCGCCGCACATCACCGTGAGCGCGCCGTTCTCGGCGCCGGCCTGGCCGCCGGAGACGGGCGCGTCGATGAAGTCGAAGCCGGCTTTCTTGGCCGCGGCGTAAAGCTCGCGTGCGATCTCGGCCGAGGCGGTGGTGTGGTCGACGAGGATCGCGCCCTTGCCCATGCCGGCGAAGGCGCCGTCCGCGCCCAGCATCACTTGGCGCAGATCGTTGTCATTGCCGACACAGGCCATGACGAAATCCTGCCCCTGGGCGGCGGCTTTCGGCGTCCGGGCGGACTTGCCGCCATATTGCTTGACCCAGGCCTCGGCCTTGGCGGCGGTGCGGTTATAAACCGTCACCTCGTGGCCACCTTTGTTCTTGAGATGCCCGGCCATGGGAAAGCCCATCACCCCCAGGCCCAGAAACGCCACTTTCGCCATTGTTTTCCTCCTCGCGTCGATCGGTTCGTGCCCTGGCCGCCACGCGGCCGCCACCAGTCTCGCCATAGGTCGCCCGTGACGGCGGGCGCGTCAACCGGCTCGTCGCGGGCCTACGCATTGACGCTCCCGCGCTCATGCCTATGGTGGCGGCACGGAATGGGTCGGTTGGCAAGCGTGAGGAATGGCGATCATGGCGGTAACGAAGGAACAGGTTCTGGCGGTGTTGGGGCGGGTACCGGTTCCGGGCGGCTCTTACCTGACCCAGGGACGCGTGCTCTCCGACATCGTCGTCTCCGACGGCAAAGTCTTCTTCTCCATCACAGTCGATGCCGCAGCGGTGAAAGACTGGGAACCGGTGCGCCAGGCGGCGGAAACGGCGGTGCGCGCCATCCCCGGCGTGCAGTCGGCACTGGTCGCGCTCACCGCCGAACGGACCGCAGGCCAGGCGGCCGCGCCGCAGCAGGCGGCGGCGCCCGCGGCGCAGCCCCGGCGCCCGGCCCATCCGGCCGACAACGTGCCGGCCGGCGTTCCCGGCGTCGATGCGGTGATCGCGGTCGCCTCCGGCAAGGGCGGCGTCGGTAAGTCCACCACGGCGGTCAATTTGGCGCTGGCCTTGCGCGATCTCGGCCTCAAGGTCGGCATTCTCGACGCCGACATTTACGGACCCTCCTTGCCCAAGCTGCTCGCCATCAAGGAAAAGCCGCAGACCACCGGCGGCAACCGGCTCAAGCCGATCACCCGCTATGGCCTGACGGTGATGTCGATCGGGTTCCTGATCGAGGAAGAGACGCCGATGATCTGGCGCGGGCCCATGGTGATGTCGGCGATCACGCAGATGCTGCGCGAGGTGGAGTGGGGCAAGCTCGACGTTATGGTGGTCGACATGCCGCCGGGCACCGGCGATGCCCAGCTCACCATGGCGCAGCAGGTTCCGCTGAAGGGCGCGGTCATCGTCTCGACCCCGCAAGACCTCGCGCTGATCGACGCCCGCCGCGGCATCGCAATGTTCAAGCGCGTCAACGTGCCCGTGCTGGGACTGGTCGAGAACATGAGCTATTTTCTCTGTCCGCACTGCGGCGAGCGCTCGGAAATTTTCGGCCACGGCGGCGCGCGAAAGGAAGCCGAGCGGCTCGGCGTGCCGTTCCTCGGCGAAGTGCCGCTGCACATGACCATCCGCGAAAAATCGGACTCCGGCCTGCCGGTCGTCGCCACCGAGCCGGAGGGTGAGCATGCGCGCATCTTCCGCGACATCGCCAGCAAGGTGCGCGAGCAGTTGACCAGCGGGGCCGGCGTCGGCCGGCCAGCCCCCAAGATCGTGATCGAGGCCTAGATCGGGGTTGCCAGGAAACGCCCAATATTCGGGCATATTTCCGGTAGAATCTCACCGGTTTTTCGGCAAAGCATTACAGCTCTTACCAATTGCCAACTTGCGCTTGGCAAGGCCTCGACGCATTGTGCCGGCCATCGGGGGGCGGTTTGCACCGCTACTTTCGCAGGCTAAACTGTTCTTGCAGCATACAAGATCGGGAGGATCTAATGAAACGACGTCAATTCTTGAAGGCCGCCGGCATCGGCGTTGCCGCCAGCGCGGCGGTTGCCGCGCCGGCTATCGCCCAGTCGATGCCCGAGCTGAAGTGGCGCATGACGGCGAGCTGGCCGAAGTCGCTCGACACACTGTTCGGCTCGCTGACGACCTTCTCGAAATACGTGCATGAAGCCACCGACGGCAAATTCCAAATTCAGACGTTCGCCGGCGGCGAGATCGTGCCGGGCCTGCAGGTCCTTGACGCAACCCAGAACGGCACCGTCGAGCTGGGCCACACCTGCGGTTACTACTATATCGGCAAGGACCCGACCTGGGCCCTGTTCTGCTCGTTCCCGTTCGGTCCCAATGCCCGTCAACAGAATGCCTGGTTCTATGACGGCGACGGGCAGAAGTTGATCGATGAATTCAGCCACTCCAAGTACAACGTGCACTGCCTGCCAGCCGGCAACACCGGCACCCAGATGGGCGGCTGGTTCCGCAAGGAGATCAAGACCGTCGCCGACCTCAAGGGTCTGAAGATGCGTATCGGCGGCTGGGCCGGCAAGACCATGAGCAAGCTCGGCGTCGTGCCGCAGCTCATCGCCGGCGGCGACGTCTATCCGGCGCTGGAAAAGGGCACGATCGACGCGGCGGAATGGGTCGGCCCCTATGACGACGAGAAGCTCGGCTTCTACAAGGTCGCGAAGTACTACTACTATCCCGGCTGGTGGGAAGGCGGCACCGTCGAGCACATCATGATCAATCTGCCCAAGTGGAACGCGCTGCCGAAGAACTACAAGGCGATCCTGGAAGCGGCCGCCGGTTACGTGAACGTCGATCAGTTGGCGAAATACGACAACCGCAATCCGCAGGCGCTCAAGCGTCTGGTGGCCGGTGGCGCGCAGCTGCGGCCGTTCAGCCAGGAAATCCTGGAGGCCTGTCTGAAGGCGTCGAACGAGGTGAACAAGGAAGAGTCGGCGAAGAACCCGAGCTACAAGAAGGTGCTGGAAAACCTTAAGCCATTCATCAATGACGAGAATCTGTGGTGGCAGGTCGCCGAATACACCTATGAAAGCTTCATGATCCGCAGCCGCACCAAGGCCTGACGGACTTTCAACGGTCGGATAAACGGGGGGCCGGCGGCGACGCCGGCCCCCTAAATTTTTGCTCCCGGCGCGCCCGCCGAATGCAAATTCCACTTAAAAGTTTTGGGTATCCAGTGCAGACTGAGCCGGGGGCTCCGTCATGCTATCCAACCGAACCCAGTGAAAAGAAAAGGCGGCGGCGGGCGCAAAGCCCGTCAATGACGACAACGACAATAACAACAATGATAACGCCAACGACATAAGGGAGATCATGGGATGAAACGTCGTCAATTCTTGAAAGCCGCCGGTATCGGCGTTGCTGCGAGTGCGGCGGTGGCCGCACCGGCAGTCGCGCAATCGATGCCGGAATTGAAATGGCGCATGACCGCGAGCTGGCCGAAATCGCTCGAGACGCTTTATGGCGGCGCGGTGGTCATGGCCAAGGCGGTCGCCGAAGCCACCGACAATAAATTCCAGATTCAGGTGTTTGCTGGCGGCGAGATCGTGCCGGGGCTGCAGGCGCTCGACGCCGCATCCAACGGCACGGTGGAAATAGGTCACACTGCATCCTACTACTATTTCGGCAAGGACCCGACCTTCGGTCTCGGCACGTCCATTGCCTTCGGTCCCAACCAGCGCCTGAACCAGGGCTGGTACTATCAGGGCGGCGGCAAGGAAATCCTCAACGACTTCTACAAGAAGTTCAATGTCACCATGCTGGTGGTCGGCAATACCGGCTGCCAGATGGGCGGTTGGTTCCGCAAGGAGATCAAGACCGTCGGTGACCTCAAGGGCCTCAAGTTCCGCATCGGCGGATTCCCTGGCCGCGTCATCGCCAAGCTCGGCGGCGTGCCGCAGCTCATCGCCGGCGGCGACGTCTATCCGGCGCTGGAGAAAGGGACGCTCGACGCCGCCGAATGGGTCGGTCCCTATGACGACGAGAAGCTTGGCTTCTACAAGGTGGCCAAGCACTACTACTATCCGGGTTGGTGGGAAGGCGGATCGATGATCAACGCGTTCATCAACCTCGACAAATGGAATGCCTTGCCGAAGTCCTATCAGGCCATCCTGGAACACGCGGCCGCTTATGCCAACGATTGGATGGTGGCGAAATATGACCAGCTCAATCCGCCCGCTCTGCGCAACCTGCTCGCCAAAGGCACGAAGCTGAGCCGCTTCTCGCCGGCGATCATGGAAGCATGCTGGAATGCGGCGAACGAGTTGCACGACGGAATCGCCAAGAGCAATCCGCATTTCAAGAAGGCCTATGAATCGATGAAGGCGTTCCGCAACAATGGCTATCAATGGTTCCAGGTCGCGGAATACGACTACAATTCCTTCATGATCCGCCACACCCGCACCTGAGCGGCGCTACGCGAGACAGGAAACCCCGAAGCTTCGGCTTCGGGGTTTTCTTTTTTGCGCAGCGAAGTCGCTATTTGATGACCGGCGGCTGACTGAGATCGAGCGGCGGCGGCATGTCGATCTGCGGAATTTCGATCTTCACCTTGTTCGGATCGATCGTCGGCCCCGTGCCCTTGTAGTGCATCACCATGGCGGGGAAGAAGATCACCAGGAGCACCATGATCACCTGGATCGCCACGAACGGCATGGCGCCCCAATAAATCTGCCCGGTGGTGACCGGCTCCATGCGCTCGCCGGTAACGCGATCGATATAGGTTTCGCGCGGCGCGACTGAGCGCAGATAGAACAGCGCGAAACCGAATGGCGGATGCATGAACGAGGTCTGCATGTTGATGCCGAGGATGACGCCGAACCAGATGAGGTCGATGCCGAGATGTTCGGCGGCGGGGCCGAGCAGGGGGATGACGATGAAGGCGAGCTCGAAGAAGTCGAGGAAGAAGGCGAGGAAGAAGACGAAGATGTTGACGAAGACCAGGAAGCCGACCTGGCCGCCGGGCAGCGACACCAGCATGTTCTCGACCCAGATATGGCCGCTGACGCCATAGAACGTCAGCGAGAACACGCGCGCGCCGATGAGGATGAACAAGACGAAGGCCGACAGCTTGGCGGTCGACTCGGCGGCCTGCCGCACGAGATCCCAGGTGAGCCGCCGCTTCACCGCGCCCAGGATGAGGGCGCCGCTGGCGCCCATGGCGCCGCCTTCGGTGGGGGTGGCGACGCCGATGAAGATCGTGCCCAAGACCAGGAAGATGAGGAACAAGGGGGGCACCATGACGAAGGTGGTCTGCTGCGCCATGTGCGAGAGGAAGCGGAAGCCGGTCAGCTTGGCGATCACCCAGTTCACCACGGCGACCGCGAAGGCGAACAGGATGCCGAAGAACAGGCTGAGCACGACATAGTCGGCGCCGTGCGTCTCCGAGCCGCGCATGACGTACCAGGCGAACACGCCGCTCGCCACCGCCAGCACGGCGAGCGAAATCAGGCCGCGGCTGCCGTCGGCCTCGCGGAAGCCGACCGCCTCCGCCGGCAGGCCGGGCGTCGCCTTGGGGAAGATCAACGTCACCAGCAGCACGTAGCTCGCATAGATGCCGGAGAGCACCAGGCCGGGGATGAAGGCGCCCTCGTACATGTCGCCGACCGAGCGTCCGAGCTGGTCGGCCATGACGATCAGCACCAGCGAGGGCGGGATGATCTGCGCCAGCGTGCCGGAGGCGGCGATGATGCCGGTGGCGAAGCGCCGGTCGTAGCCGTAGCGCAGCATGATCGGCAGCGAGATCAGCCCCATGGAGATCACCGAGGCCGCCACCACGCCGGTGGTGGCCGCGAGCAGCGCGCCGACGAACACCACCGCGTAAGCCAGGCCGCCGCGCACGGTGCCGAACAACTGCCCGATGGTGTCGAGCAGGTCCTCGGCCATGCCGGAGCGCTCGAGGATCAGCCCCATGAAGGTGAAGAACGGGATCGCCAGCAGCGTCTCGTTGCCCATGACGCCGTAGATGCGGTCGGGCAGGGCCTGCAGAAAGTCGGGCTGGAATTGGCCGAGCTCGACGCCGATGAGGCCGAAGATCAGGCCGACAGCGCCGAGCGAGAATGCCGCCGGATAGCCGAGCAGCAGGAAAAACACCAAGGCCACGAACATGATCGGGGCCATGTTGTCGATGAAGAAGGCTGCCATGCGTGAGCCCGACCGTTACCGACTATTTCTGTTCCATAACGTTGATTATCTCTTCGGCCTCGATTTCATGCGCACTCTTATGGCTGGCATGCGGATCGGGAATCAGGTCGCGCATGACCGCAATTCGCTTGACCAGTTCGGAAAGGCCTTGGATCAACAGCAGACTGAAGGCGATCATGATGAGCGCCTTCGACGGCCATTGCGGCAGGCCGCCGGCGTTCAGCGACTGCTCGTTCACCCCATAAGAGCCCAGGAAAAACGGGATGCTGGTGACGATCATGATGATGCACAGCGGCAGCAGGAAGAGGGCGTGACCCACCAACTCGATGATGTTGCGCACGCGCTGGGGGAACATGTTGTTCACGATGTCGATGCGGATGTGCTCGTTCGACAACAGCGTCCACGGCGAGCACAGCAAAAACACGATGCTGAACAGCACCCATTGCAGCTCGAGCCAGGCGTTCGAGGAGGTGTCGAATGTCTTGCGCACGGTGGCGTTGATCGCCGACACCGCCACGGCGGCGAGGATCAGCCACGACAGGCGCTTGCCCAGCCACTTGTTGGTGGCATCGATCACGCGCGTTGCCGGGAGCAACGCTTTCAATACGTTGTCAAGAGCGCCCACGCGCTCCTCCCCTCTGTCCGGCCGATCGGCTGGCGCGCCTTTTCTTATTATAGGCCCAGCGTCCCGACCTCAGATCCCCGCCAAACGTTAAATCGAGGCTGGGCGGAGGCGTCAATGGATAAGTTGGCTAATCGGGGGAGCGGCAACCCATCGCGCGCACATGGCCGCCATCCGGGGCGCCGGCGCCCGCCGTCCAAGGGCTGAAACTCATGGTTAACGATCTCTAAACACTCGGTTAACCGCGGATCGGCTAAAAGTTCCCGCTGACCGGGCCGTTGCCGGAGCGGCTGGGCGGGGCTGCCGACCGACTACCGGCCACGGCGCATGGGGATTTCGCATGCGGCATTGGACGATATCCGAATGCCTGATCGCGGCCGCGCTGCTGCCGCTCGCCGCCCTGCTGCTCGCGCCCTATGCGGCGGCCGTGTTGCTGCCGTTCCTGGGCGGCAACGCCATCCTGGCCGAGGCCGTCGCCGGCCTGCTGCTGTTGCTGCCGGCCGGCTTCGCCATCAGGGCGATCGGGCAGGGGATGCGCAATGCGGTCACGGAAGCGATCGATACCGTCGATGCGATCGGCTACGCCGAGCTTGCCTCCGCGCCGCCGCTGACGCCGTCGCGCGGCGAACTGGCGAGCCTCACCGCCGCCACCAGCCGTCTGGCGGATGTGCTGGGCGAGCGGCATCGGCGTGATCTCGTGCACGGCGATCTCGATCGGACCTGGCAGGCGTTGCGGCGCGGCAACCTGTCCAATCTGGCGCCGCAGGTGGAAGCGGCGACCGAGGCCGGCATCACGCCGATCGCGACGGGCGCGCATGAATTGCAGGCCAAGGCCGGGGCCATGCTGAATGCGCTGGAGACGGTGCATCTGGCCTTCGAAGAGACCGCGCGCGCCGCCGAGGGATCGCGTGCCATGGACAGCGCCGCCGGCGACCTGTCGCAGCAGGTCATCGCGGCGATCGCGCAGATCGCCGACCAGGTGCAGCAAGGCAGCGCGCTCGGCCGCGACGCCGTTGCGCGCGCCGATGCCGCCCGCGGCACCATCGAGGCGCTCGCCCGGGCGGCCGGGCAGATCGACGACATCGTCGGCGTGATCAGCGGCATCGCCGCCAAGACCAATCTGCTGGCGCTCAACGCCACCATCGAAGCCGCGCGCGCCGGCGAAGCCGGCCGCGGCTTTTCCGTGGTCGCCTCCGAGGTCAAGACGCTCGCCTTGCAGACCGGCCGCTCGACCGGCGAGATCGGCGCCAAGGTCGCCGAGATCCAGTCGACCACGCGCGAGGTGGTGGCCGCGCTGACCAGCGTCACCGAGGCGATCGATCATCTGTCCGGCGTCACCCAGTCGGTGTCGGCCGCGATCGATCAGCAGCGCGCCGCCACCGAGGAGTTCGCCCGCGGCACGCATGAGACCACGAGCCTGGTCTTCGACATCGCCGGGCGCATGGCCGGCATCGCCGCGATGGTGCAGGGCTCGCGCGAGACCGCCGAGCAGGTCGCCGCCATCGCCGCCGAGATGCAGACGACCTCGCAGTTCCTGTGCGGCGAGATTCCCGACATGGTGCGCCGGGCGGTGAAGGCGGACCTGCGCGAATTCCCCCGCTACGACGTGACCATGACCGCGCGCCTGCAATGGGCCGATCGCTCCTGCGAGATCGCCGTGCACGATGTCAGCGAAGGCGGCGCGCGCATCGATGCCGTCACCGGGCTTGCGGTCGGCGACACGCTCACGCTCACCTTTCCCGGCCTGCAGCCCCTTGCCGGCGAGATCGTGCGCCACTGCGGCGGTCAATTGGGCGTGTGCTTCACGCCGGCGCGCATGCGGCTGGAAGAGCTGCGCGACCTGGTGACGGCGCCGCAGCGGGCGGCGTGAGGGGTTGATTCCGGTTTTCGGCGACCGCTTGACGTCGAAGGCGACTGCTTTGTTGCGGGCGCACTTGCGTACGCTGTCGAGACGCGACCGCGCCAGCCATGCCATGAGTTGCTCGTGCTGCGCCCACTTCCTGCGGTGACCCATGTCGATCGCCAGCACGCGGCTTCTCAGCGGGATGGCCGGGAAAGCCGGGACGCGACACCGGAGCGGATAGGGGATCTATGTCGTCTGGTTGGCGCGTTGAAACAAATACGGCGCCTCGCTGAACTTCGAGTAGCCCTGGGACGCCAGCCACGCCGTCTCACGTTCCATGGATGCTCCCGCGGTCATGACCGCGAGTGTTCGGGCGCGCAGGCTTTGTGAGTCGCGCAAACCCGTTATCGTTTTGGCATCGACCAACTGAATATCGCCATCGGTCTGTTGAGCGCCGATAAACTCGACCTGGTTCAACACGCCAAGACTGCTCAGCGATTTCTTGAGGGGCGCAGGCTCCGCAGGAGCGGTGACCTTGATCTTCAGTCGTGGCAAGTCGACGAGATCAGCAATGGCGCGCGCGCCGATTGCCGCATCGACGACGACGACAACCAATTCGTTTTGCCGGGCCATGTCCTGAATGAACTCGTAAAGGCCGACCCGCTCGTCCAAGTCTTCGCCGAACTTGTCGCCTCGATATGCGACGCGAAGGTCGTTGCTGTAAGGCAAGGTGATCGATTTTCCGTGCACGAACGCCAGCAGCTCGTTAACGCGCTGCCTCGGCGTGTGCCGCGCAAGATAAGCCTTGTGTCCGGCCCTGGCGATTTTGAGGCACTGGTCCGGATGGGCGAGGTAGTGGCGAAGCTTGCCGAGCAGATCGTCGAGGTCCGTGTAGTCGGCGTAATCCACGTCACGACGAAAGAGATTCTCCAAGCCCGCCTGCGGACTAAGGCGATCGGTCAACAGGAAACCGCCGGCCGCCATGACCTCGAACGCCCGCATATTGAGATCGCCATTCAGACTGCAATTGAACGAGACTTGCGTCGCATTGTACATCGCCGCGGCCACAGGAGCCGGGGCTTCCCGCACGATCAGGGGCAATCCAACATCGCGTATTGCCTCGAGCAAATATCGTCTACGCAGCCACCACTTGCCGGTCTGCCCCACAAAGATAATGGCCTTCTGACGCTGATCGAGTAAAGGCTGCGGAAAATAGGCGCAGTTAACGTTCGGAATATAGGTGGTCGGCGCAATATCGGCCTCCACGAACCAATGCAGATGATGCGGATCGTGTGTGAGGACGATGCGATCGAAGGGCTCTCGTCGCGCGTAGTCCAGCAGCGTTCTCAGCGGGACATTGCCATGATGCGTGTCAGCGACCAACAGCACCTTATGGCCGGGAACCGCGCCGAGATTCACCGGCACGCAATTCTGGAACGCATCTGACAGAACTATCGTGATATCCGGCTGTTGCTCAGCGGGTAGCGCGGAGACCAACGCGCCTATATCGAAACGTCCCCACGGGGTGTTGAGGGTTCGCACCACCCCCCCCCCCCCGATGTGTTGGGATAGTTGGGACCAATAATGATTTGCCGCTCCGCCAAAACCAGCGGTGGCATGTAATATGGCGAGGTATGCGTTGAAAATAGGACATTCATGTTCCGACCAGCAACTGCAATGATTTTGCTCCATTGGCCATATCGCCAACCTCGCGTCAAGGTTGAGGTCTGCCAGGCCCTGGACAATCGTTTGTCAGCGACGCCCCCGATAGCGTCGCCGTCATGGCAATGCGGCGAATGACGCTTGGTGCCAGGAGCGAACATTCGTTTATGCGAGGACGGCGCAATTTCACCGTCCAACGCGCGGTCGCGCGGATTCACTGGCATCAATGACTTGCCAAGTGATCCTTTGATTCCAGCATTCTCAATAGAGCCGCCGAGAAGGGATGCGAATGTTAGAATCGGACCACTAGCTAGCTGGCGGTGGCTGATTGGCGGTGCCGTAACCGGCGTTCCCGTCCGACATGGAGCAGGTCCAGTCACCGAAACTTGTGATGTAACAAATCCCCACTGCATGCGGGTGTTCGACCACCCGGCAGTTCTGGCCTGCTGGTGAAGATGCTTCGCAGGCGTATCTTTTGTAGCTTCCGCGGATATTGTAAATCATGGCATTTGGTGCCGCGCCGCCCGGACGATGGATGCTGGCCAAATCATTATACCGCGTACCGCTTCCTACCTCGACGCGAACGTTGCTGACGAGGATGAGTTGGTGCGACCTCTCACCCTCCATGAGGCATGCAATATATTGCGCAGCTTGTGCTCCCGAAAGAGCTCCACGCGTGGGCGCCTTCATCGATGCGCACGTGTGCGGCTCACGGGTATGGTATCTCTGGCCCAAGGTCGCGGCATTGGCCGGAAAGACCGTTGCAACGAAAAGAAGAAGGCCCAATATGATCGTGTCCCGTGGCGTGGTGTAACTGGCGGTGGGCCATAGCAATCGCCGGCAGGAGCCGGATCGGTCATCCTGCCAGTACCGGCAGGTTGACGGCGGCATCATCGCTCAAGGGCGCGATGGTTTCCAGGGTCATGTAGCGGGCGCGCTGCACCGCCCATTCATCGTTCTGTTCGAGCAGGATGGCGCCGACCAGGCGCACGATGGCATCCTCGTTGGGGAAGATGCCGACCACATCGGTGCGGCGCTTGATCTCGCCGTTGAGACGCTCGATCGGATTGGTCGAATGCAACTTCGCCCGGTGCGCGGGCGGGAAGGTCATGTAAGCGAGCACGTCGGTCTCGGCTTCGTCGAGGAATGCGGCGAGCTTGGGCAGCTTGGGACGCAGCTGGTCGGCGACCCGGCGCCACTGCGTCTTCGCGGCCTCGGCATCGTTCTGGGCAAAAGCGGTGGCGATGAAGGCGGAGACGACGCGCCGACCCTGCCGGCCGGCATGAGCCAGGACATTGCGCATGAAATGCACGCGGCACCGCTGCCACGTCGCATTGAGAACCTTGGTAATGGCAGCCTTGATGCCTTCGTGCGCATCAGAAATCACCAGCTTCACGCCGCGCAGACCGCGACGAGCGAGCTTGCGCAGGAACGCCGTCCAGAACGTCTCGGCTTCCGAGGGGCCGATATCCAGCCCCAGGATCTCGCGCCGTCCATCACCATTGACACCGACCGCCACGATCACGGCGACCGATATGATGCGGCCGTTCTGCCGCACCTTCACATAGGTCGCGTCGATCCACAGGTAGGGCCAGTCGCCCTCGATCGGCCGGCTGAGAAAGGCTTTCACCTTCTCATCGATCTCCGCGCACAGCCGGCTGACCTGGCTCTTGGAGATGCCGGTCATGCCCATGGCCTGCACCAGGTCGTCGACCGAGCGAGTGGAGACGCCCTGGACATAGGCCTCCTGCACCACGGCGGTGAGCGCCTTCTCGGCCATCCGGCGCGGCTCCAGAAAACCGGGGAAGTAGGAGCCCTTGCGCAGCTTGGGGATGCGCAGTTCGACCGCGCCGGCGCGCGTCTCCCAGGTGCGGTCGCGATAACCATTGCGCTGGGCAAGCCGCTCGGCGCTCTTCTCGCCATAGCCGGCGCCGGTCAGGCTTCCGACCTCCAGCTCCATCAAGCGCTGGGCGGCAAAACCGATCATCTCACGCAACAAATCGGCGTCCGGGCTCTTCTCCACGAGGGCGCGCAGGTTCATCATCTCGTCGGTCATCGGTGGTTCCTTGGTTAGGTTGGAGGTGTCGCAACCCGATCCTACCGACGAATCGCCGATGACCACCGCGAAGCCGCGCGCTCGCTAAAGCGCTATCGGGAGCGCGCTCGCGAGCGGCTTCGCTACCGCCGACCTACACCACACGCTGGGACGGGACCGCCCAATATCGTTATAATTTTGCGCACGGCATTCCTTTTATTGTTCAACTCATCGAAGCCAAGGCACTTTGTGTGCGCCCGGCGGCTGCAGGTTCGTTAGCAGCTTTGAACCACGACAACAGCCCATATCTTGATTTACGAGGACTCGATACAGCAAAGTTGAAAACGGCGGCCATAAGACGACACAGTCCATTGCAAAAAAATTATGGGATCGCGGTAATGTCTTTAATTGGTCAAACGCGACTGTCTCAGTTTTTATGTTTTGGTTATTGTTCTCCGTTGTGGGTTATTCGCTAGATAGGCGGTCTCGGATCGAAACTCTTGGATGTCTGCTTGGCCCGGAAGCGGACGCTACATGTTTCGCCAACGAACGACATTCCGGTGCGCCTTGAGATCGACAATAGACCTGCAATTCAAAGCTCCGAAACGTTGAGTTTTGAATCATGCGCTATGAGCTCACCGACTATGAGTGGGCAGTGGTCGGCCAATGCTGGCAAACAATCCGCGAGGTGTCCCAATCGCTTTCGCGGGGACGAGCGCACGAATCGACTCCAGTGAAATTGGCTCAGCCGCCGGTGACGCTCATGTGGCGCGCTAGCGCCGGGCGCTGGTGGCGGCGGTCGATGACGAAATCGTGCCCCTTCGGCTTGCGGGCGATCGCCTCGTCGATGGCGGTATAGAGCAGGTCATTGCTCTCGGAGGCGCGCAAGGGCGCGCGCAGGTCGGCGGCATCGTCCTGGCCCAGGCACATGAACAGCGTGCCGGTGCAGGTGACGCGCACGCGGTTGCAGGACTCGCAGAAATTATGGGTGAGCGGCGTGATGAAGCCGAGCCGGCCGCCGGTCTCCTTGACGCGCACGTAACGCGCCGGGCCGCCGCTGCGATAGTCGATCTCGTCCAGCGTGAAACGCTCGGCGAGCCGCGCGCGCACCAGCGACAGCGGCAGATACTGGTCGATGCGTTCTTCCTCGATGTCGCCGAGCGGCATCACCTCGATCACCGTCAGGTCCATGCCGCGGCCGTGCGCCCAGGTCATCAGATCGGCGATTTCGTCCTCGTTGACGCCCTTGAGCGCCACCGCATTGATCTTCACCTTGAGGCCGGCGGCGAGCGCCGCGTCGATGCCGGCGAGCACCTTGTCGAGCTCGCCCCAGCGCGTGATCGTGCGGAACTTGTCGGCATCGAGCGTGTCGAGCGACACGTTGATGCGCTCGACGCCGCAGGCCTTGAGCTCGGCGGCATAGCGACCGAGCTGCGAGGCATTGGTGGTGAGCGTCAGCTCCTCCAGCGCGCCGCTTTCCAGGTGGCGCGACAGCGAGGAAAACAGCGTCATGATGCCGCGTCGCACCAGCGGCTCGCCGCCGGTCAGGCGCAGCTTGCGCACGCCCTTGGCGACGAAGGCGCTGCACAGCCGGTCGAGTTCCTCCAGGCTGAGCAGGTCGGCCTTGGGCAGGAAGGTCATGTGCTCGGACATGCAATAGACGCAGCGGAAATCGCAGCGGTCGGTGACCGAGACGCGCAAATAGGTGATGGCGCGGGCGAACGGATCGACCAGCGGGCGCGGGGCCGCGCCGGCGCGATCGAGCTCGAGTGCCGTGGTGTCGCTGTTGGAAGCCATCATCCGTCCCTGCGCGGCGAATTCTCAATCGTCCGCTCACGCCCTCATATAGGCAGTGTGGCCGATAATGGCGAGTGGGTCCAGCGCGCGGGTTCCATCCGCACGCGCTGCGCCGCCGCGGTGGGCGGCGCCGTGCGGGCAAACGCGGTGGGTTTCGCTCAGCGCTGCTGCGGCGGCGTTGACGGCCAGGGCGAGGGTGCCGGCTGCGGCTGCGGCTGCGCCGGCGGTGGTGGCGCGGGCCGCGCGGCGGCGGGCTTCGGCTTGGCCGCCGGCTTGCGCTTCTTCGCCGCCGGCTTTGCGGCCGGTTTGGCGACGTGACGGCGGCGTACCTTCTTCCTCGGCGGCGGCGGCTGCGGCGTCAGTTGCACGACCACCGGATTGGGCCGCAGTTGCGAGGTGCCGTCGCCCATCGACTGCACCTGCATCTGCTCGGTATCGGGCAGATAGCCGCCGAGCGTGAAGGCAGCGGCGTAGCCGCCGGACTCCGGTTGCGGGACCGCGAGCGCGCAGGGCGTGCGGCAGGTCTGGCCGTTCGACAGCTTGACCTCGGCGCCCGGCGGCTCGGATTCGAAGCGGACCGTTTCCATCGTCGGTCCCGATTTGAACGGCTCGAACCACTGCGAATTGGACGAGCACGCCGCGAGAGCGAGCCCTCCGACCACGATCGCGATAACCCGGTACATCGACTTTTACCCGTCCCCACGCGAGCGAAGGCGCCCACACGCCGGGCAGAATAGGGTTACCGCCACACCGGCGCAACATGCCGGATGCCATTTTCCTTAATGGCCGTTAACCATAACCTCGCCGGACCGGATCACGCGGCGAAAGCGATCGCCGCGATGGCATCCGGCAACTGCGCGAAGTGGCTGATGACCCGATCGGGCGCGAAAGCGGCGATCGGCTCTTCGCTGTAGCCGAAGTCGACGGCGATCACCGGCACGCCGGCCGCGCGCGCGGTGCGAATGTCGGTTGCCGAATCCCCGATCATGACGGCGCGTTGCGGACTGCCGCCGGCGGCGGCGATCGTGCGGCGCAGGACTTCCGGGTCCGGCTTCTGCACACCGAACGTGTCCTGGCCGCAGATCGCGGCGAAGCGATGGGTGAGCTTGAGCGCGTCGAGCAGGCGCAGCGACAGCCGTTCGAGCTTGTTGGTGCAGATGGCGAAGCGGAAGCCGGCGGCCGCCAGTTCGTCGAGCGCATCGGCGACGCCGGGGAACGGCCGCGAGCGGTCGGCGATATGCTCGGCATAATGGGCGATGAATTCGCCGAACATCCGCTCGAGCTTCGCCGTGTCGATGCTGCGGCCCTCGGCTTCGATACCGCGCGTGATCATGGCGCGGGCGCCGCCGCCGATGAGATTGCGCGCGACGTCGTAGGGCACCGGCGGCAGGCCCTCGCGCGCGAACAGCACGTTGAGGGTGTCGATCAGATCCGGCGCGGTATCGATGAGCGTGCCGTCGAGGTCGAAGACGAGTGTTGCTGCGGACATGTGCGGATCGCTAGCCGCAGCTCGCGCGTCTGGCAAGGGCGGCGGGGGCAAAGCGGGCCGCAAACCGGCCGATTTTCGGCTATCCAGGGCCGGCAATCGAGGCTAGATAGGCAGGCCAGCCCTTTCCTCCACGCAAGCCGGACACGATGGACGCAGAGGCCCAGAAACGCGCAGCCGCCGCTCGCGCCGTCGAGTTCGTGCGGTCCGGCATGCGGCTGGGGCTCGGCACCGGTTCGACCGCGCGGCATTTCGTCGAGCTTGTCGGCGAGCGCGTGCGCGGCGGCCTCGATATCGTGGCGGTGCCGACCTCGCTCGCCACCGAGGCCGACGCCAGGCGCTGCGGCATTCCGCTCACCACGCTGGACGAGACGCCGGAGCTCGACCTGACGGTGGACGGCGCCGACGAGATCGACCGCGCGCTCTGCCTGATCAAGGGCGGTGGCGGCGCCTTGCTGCGCGAAAAGATTGTGGCCGGCGCCTCCGCGCGCATGATCGTGATTGCCGATGCGAGCAAATGGGTGGACGCGCTCGGCCGCTTTCCGCTACCGGTCGAGGTGGCGCCGTTTGGCGCCGCAGCCACGCTGCGGGAAATGGAGCGGGCGATCGCCGCCATCCAGCGGCCCGGCCGGCTCACGCTGCGGCCAGGCAAGGATGGCCATCCTTTCGTCACGGATGGCGGCCACTGGATCGTGGACGCAGGCCTGGACCGAATCGAGGATCCGCCCGCGCTCGCTCAGGCGCTGGCCGGCATCCCGGGGGTCATGGAGCACGGCCTGTTTATCGGCCTCGCCCAATTGGCCATTATCGCCGGTCCCGACGGGGTCCGCAGTGTCGAACGGCCTTGACGGCCGCCGTCGATGTTACGAATGGAGCTGATGATGAACACGATCCCGCAAGGCCTGCAACGCTTCCTCCGGCTGCCGCTGTTGGCCGTCGCGCTTATCGCGTTTGCGTCGGCCGCGCAGGCGCAGAACAAGCCGTCGGCGGCGGAAATGGCGATGGCCAACAAGCTGATCAAGATCACCGGCGCCACCAATCTGTTCGATCCGCTGATCGCCGGCGTGATCGAGCAGGCGAAGACACCGTTCCTGCAGCAGAACCCGGCGCTGCAGAAGGACCTCAACGAGATCGCCGCCAAGCTGCGCAAGGATCTGGCGCCGCGCTTTTCCGAGCTCACCAACAAGGTGGCGACACTCTATGCCACCCGCTTCACCGAGCCGGAGCTCAAGCAGATCCTCACCTTCTACCAGTCGCCGGTCGGGCAGAAGCTGTTGCAGCGCCAGCCGCAGATCATCGACAACAGCATGAAGTTCGCGCAGGACTGGGCCGGCAAGCTCTCCGACCAAGTGATCGAGATGATGCGCGAGGAGCTGAAGAAGCGCGGGCACCCGATGTGACGGCGGCGCGGGCCGTGTGAACGGCGCGCGGTGGCAGCGATGGCCGAAAGAAGCGTCGATCTCTTCGTGATTGGAGCCGGCTCCGGCGGCGTGCGCGCGGCGCGCGTGGCGGCAAGCCACGGCGCGCGCGTGATGATCGCCGAGGAATACCGTGTCGGCGGCACCTGCGTCATCCGCGGCTGCGTGCCGAAGAAGCTGCTGGTCTATGCCTCGCGCTTTGCCGATGAGTTCGAGGACGCCGCCGGCTTCGGTTGGCACGTGGGCACGCCGACCTTCGAGTGGCCGACGCTGCGCGAGAATGTCGCGCGCGAGGTGACACGGCTGGAAGGCGCCTATACCGCGACGCTTGAGCGCTTCAAGGTTGCGCTGGTCAAAAGCCGCGCGGTCATCGAGGACGCGCACACGGTGCGGCTTCTGGCGGACGACACGCGCGTCAAGGCCGAGACAATCCTGATCGCCACCGGCGGCTGGCCGCATATGGGGCCGCACATTCCCGGTCTCGATCACGCGATCTCCTCGAACGAGGCGTTCCATCTTCCCGAGCTGCCGAAGCGCATGGTCATCCAGGGCGGCGGCTATATCGCGGTCGAATTCGCCTGCATCTTCGCCGGCCTCGGCAGCGCGGTGACGCTCGTCTATCGCGGCGAAAACATCTTGCGCGGCTTCGACGACGACGTGCGCGAGCATTTGCGCGACGAGATGCGCCAGCGAGGCATCACGGTCACCTGCGGCCACACGGTCGCCGGTATCGAGAAGGCGGGCGACGAATTCGTGACGGTCTTGTCGGACGGCAACCGCGTCGCGGCCGAAAAGGTGATGTTCGCCATCGGCCGCCGCCCCAACATGATGGGGCTGGGGCTCGACAATGTGAGCTGCGTGATCGCCGCGCACGGCGGCGTCGCGGTCGACGAATATTCGCGCACCTCGGTGCCGAGCATCTATGCCGTCGGCGACGTCACGCATCGCGTCAACCTGACGCCGGTGGCGATCCGCGAGGGCCACGCCTTCGCCGACACGGTCTTCGGCGGCAAGCCGACCCCGGTCGATCACGCCAATGTGCCGACCGCGGTGTTCTCCGAGCCAGAAATCGGCGTCATCGGCCTCACCGAGGCGCAGGCGCGCGCGCAATTCCCGCGGCTCGACGTGTACAAGACCTCGTTCCGGCCGATGAAGGCGACGCTGTCCGGCCGCGACACGCGCTCGTTCATGAAGCTGCTGGTCGACGCCACCACCGACCGCGTGGTGGGTTGCCATCTGATGGGCCCCGATGCCGGCGAACTGATCCAGCTTGTCGGCGTGGCGGTGAAGATGGGGGCGACCAAGGCCGATTTCGACGCCACCATGGCGGTGCACCCGACAGCGGCCGAGGAACTCGTGACCATGCGCGAGCCGGCCATGCGCTACGGGCGCGAGGCGGCGGAATAGGCCGCGTCAGCGGCGATTTCGCGAAAAACTGGCCTCGGCACGGCGGCTTCGTGTATAAGCCGCTGATCGGAGCATGATCCCGCCAAGCATGTTCCCCGGCGCGATCGGGGATAGGACCCGGCTTTCGGAAACATCATGCTCAGCAAGATGGTGACGCGTGATGCCCGAACGTTGGATGCCCGATAGCTGGCGCGGCAAGCCGATCCTGCAGGTTCCGGACTATCCGGACGCGCAGGCGCTGGCCGATACCGAGAAGCAGCTTGCCACCTTCCCGCCGCTGGTGTTTGCGGGTGAGGCGCGCAATCTGAAAAAGGCCCTCGGCCAAGTCGCAAACGGCCAGGCTTTCCTGCTGCAGGGCGGCGACTGCGCCGAAAGCTTCGCCGAGCACGGCGCCGACAACATCCGCGACTTCTTCCGCGTCTTCCTGCAGATGGCGATCGTGCTGACCTATGCCGGCGCCTCGCCGGTGGTGAAGGTCGGCCGCGTCGCCGGCCAGTTCGCCAAACCGCGCTCGGCGCCGACCGAGAAGCGCGACGGCGTCGAACTGCCGAGCTATCGCGGCGACATCATCAACGACATCGCCTTCACGCCGGAGGCGCGCACGCCGGATCCGCGCCGGCAGATCGGCGCCTATCGCCAGTCGGCGGCGACGCTCAACCTGCTGCGCGCCTTCGCCAAGGGCGGCTATGCCAGCGTCGAGAACGTGCATCAGTGGATGCTCAAATCGGTGTCCGGCTCGCCGCAGTCGAAGGCCTATGCCGATCTCGCCGACCGCGTGTCCGGCGCGCTCGATTTCATGCGCGCCTGCGGCCTGACCTTCGCCGTCAATTCCTCGCTCGGCACCACCGATTTCTATACCAGCCACGAGGCGCTGCTGCTCGGCTACGAGCAGGCGCTGACCCGCATCAACTCGACCACCGGCGACTGGTACGCGACCTCCGGCCATATGCTTTGGATCGGCGACCGCACGCGGCAATACGACCACGCCCATATCGAATATGCGCGCGGCATCAAGAACCCGCTCGGCCTGAAATGCGGGCCGTCGCTGAAGACCGACGACCTGCTGCGGCTGATCGACATCCTCAATCCGGAGAACGAGCCGGGCCGGCTGACGCTGATCGTGCGCGTCGGCGCCGACAAGGTCGGAGAGCAATTGTCGCCGCTCGTGCGTGCGGTCAAGCGCGAGGGCAAGGCGGTGGTCTGGTCGTGCGATCCGATGCACGGCAACACCATCACCTCGGCGACCGGCTACAAGACGCGTCCCTTCGATCTCATCCTCAAGGAGGTGCGCGGCTTCTTCGAGGTGCATGCGGCGGAAGGCACGCATGCCGGCGGCGTTCACCTGGAGATGACCGGGCAGAACGTTACGGAATGCACCGGCGGCGCCCGCGCCATCACCGATGCCGATCTCAACGACCGCTATCACACGGTGTGCGATCCGCGGCTCAATGCCGAGCAGGCGATCGACCTCGCCTTCCTGCTGGCCGATCTGCTCAAGAAGGCGCGGGCGAACCGCGCGGTGCCGATGCCGGCGGCGGCGGGGCTGTAGCGCCGCCGCATCGGCAGCGTCCAAACCCGCCCAAGCGAGTCCGCCCGAAAAGGAACTTTCGCGGAGAGATTTTGCGCGCGCATGTCACATGCGCCTATGCTGGCTCGTCATGTGGTCGGAACCGAAGAAAGGACCCTGACCATGACCGCCAAGCTCGATCCGTTAGCCGCTGCTCCTTCGCTCATGAAGACCTGGCTCAGCACCTCGCTGGCCATCACGGGGAGCCTCGATCCCAAGCTGGTGCACCTGGTGGAAATCCGGGCTTCGCAGCTCAACGGCTGCGCCAACTGCATCAACATGCACGCTGCCGACGCGCGGGCGAAGGACGAAACCGAGCAGCGCATCTATCTGCTCTCCGCCTGGCGCGAGGCGCCGTGCTACACCGAGCGCGAGCGCGCGGCACTTGCCTGGACCGATGCCCTGACGCAGATCTCGCAGGGGCACACCCACGAGACCGCTTACGAGGCGCTCAAGGTCCACTTCTCCGAGGAGGAACAGGTCAAGCTCACGCTGGTGATCAACGTCATCAACGGCTGGAACCGTCTCGCGGTGGGCTTTAGCGTGTTCCGCGAACAGCCGGCGGTGAAGTCGGCGGCGTGATGAGCGCGGCTGGCCATAGTGACGCGGCGGCGGTCTTCGAGCCGCTGCGGTCCCGCCTTACCCGTGTTGCCTACCGCATGCTCGGGTCGGTCGCCGACGCCGAGGATGTCGTGCAGGAAGCGTTCATCCGCTGGATGGGCACCGACCGCGACGAAGTGCGCGAGCCCGAAGCCTTCCTTCGCCGCACGGTCACGCGGCTGTGCCTCGATCAGCTCAAGTCGGCAAGAAAGCAGCGGGAGGTCTATGTCGGTCCGTGGCTTCCGGAGCCGGTCGTCGAGGAAGAAGACGACGAAGCGGACGTCACCTTGCCGCTGATGCTGGCGCTCGAGCGGCTGTCGCCGCTCGAGCGCGCCGCCTTCCTGCTGCACGATGTTTTCGGAATCGACTTCGAGGAAATCGCGGCGACGCTCCACCGCAGCCCCGCCACCTGCCGCCAGCTCGCCAACCGTGCGCGGACCCATGTCCGCGAAGCACGACCCCGTTTCCAGGTGGAGAAGCAGCGCGGCCTTGAAATCGCCAACGCGTTCTTTACCGCTTCGCGCAACGGCGACATCGGCGCACTCAGCGCCATGCTCGCCGCCGATGTCAGCGTTCATACGGACGGCGGCGGCAAGCGGCCGGCCGCGCTGCGACCGATTTCAGGCTTCGACCAAGTCGTGCTGGCGCTCCGGAAACTGGCCGTGGTCTATCGCTATCGCAAATCGGACCTGGTTCGTGCCGCCATGATCAACGGCCTGCCGGGGTTCGTGTCCCGGGAATCCGACGGCGAACTGCAGACGACCGCGCTTGAGATCGATGCCGGCAAGATCAAAGCCATCTACGTGATGCGCAATCCCGACAAGCTTAAGCATCTGCATTAGACGTTGCCGGCGGCCGCACATCCGCATCCGCGATTATCGCGCGGCGGTCGGTTGCGCCCGGCGCAAATAAAGCGCGATGAGGAAACCCGCGGCCGCGGCGACGGCGCCGATCAGGAAGACGCTGCTGTAGCCGGCCCGATCGGCGAGAAATCCGGCCAAGGGACCGGTGAGGCCGTAGGCGATGTCCTGGAAGGCGGTGAAGCCGCCCAAGGCGATGCCGCGCAGATGCGGGTCGACGAGATGCACGACCTCCCGCCCCATGGCCGGAAAGATCATCGAGCAGCCGGTGCCGGTGAGAAAGGCGCCGACGAGGGCGACAAGCGGATGCGGCGCGCTCCAGATCAGCATTTGGCCGACGGCCTCGACGGCGAGCGAGCCGACCGCCACCGGCAGGCCGCCGATGCGATCCGGCAGATGGCCGAACAGCAGGCGCACCAGCACGAAGCCGCCGCCGAAGGCGGTCAGGCCAAGCCCGGCATTGCTCCAGTGCCGGTCGAAGAAGTAGAGGACGAAGAAGGCGCCGATGGCGGCAAAGCCGATGCCTTGCAGGCCGACGATCGATCCATGCCGCCAGATCTTGCCGATCACGCGCCAGAACGACGGGCGCTCGGCATCGGGATGCGCGGCAATGCCGGCCATGGGCCAAATCGCCAGCAGCCCCAGGCACGGCAGCGCCGCGCTGATGGCCATGGCGCCGGCAAAGCCGAACCAGTCATACAAGGCGAGGCCGATCGGGCCGCCGACGGCAAGCGCGCCATAGATGGCGGCGCCGATCAGGGCGAGCACCCGGCCCGAGCCGGTCGGGCCGACGATGGCAACGCCCCAGGCGGTCACGCTGATGCCGACCAGGCTCTCGCCCAGCCCGAGCAGCAGCCGGCCGGCCAGCAGGACGACGAAGGCCAGCAAGGGCGCATGGGCGAGAAGGCCTGCGACAAAGCAGATCAGCGCCCCGGCCACGTAATAGGTGAGCCCGCGCGCCACCGCGAGCTTGGCGCCGCGACGGTCGGAAAGGCTTCCGGCATAGCCGCGGGTAACGATGGTGGCGAAGAAGCCGATGCCGACGGCAAGGCCGGCCCAGACATTGCTCATTGCGAGCCGCTCGGTCACGTAGACCGGCACGATCGGCAGCGGCAAGGCGACGCAAAGATAGGACATGAAAAGAATAGCGGTCAGCAGCAGGAGACGGCCCTGCGCCGGATCGCGTGTCGATTGGAGAGCCATGGTCTGCTCCAGGCCATTCCTCGATCGACGGAGGCGCACACATGAAAAAACGCACTCCGATCGACGACGATCGTTGAGTGCGTTGCTTGACGTCAAACGCTTACGGCCAGTGCGCCTGGCGGCTTCTTCGTCATCGCATAGGCAGCCGCGAAACGAGAGTCAAGACGGCAAGCCCCGTTGGCGGAGGCGCTGCTTGCGCGCCCTCCATTGAGCAGATCGGTCGGGCCTGCGTTTCGCCTTTCGCTGCCCTTCAATTTGGCCATGCTTACACTTCGTCAACCTAAACGATTTCCCCGCTTATCATCACATTAATGATGAAGCGGATTGGCCCAATTGCGCGGGAAATTCGTAACCAGTGAGCAAGCTCTAAGGCTGAATGATCGCTCCCGTCGGACGGATGGGGAGGGTCATGTTTGCACGTTGCAACCGGCTCGGGGCGGTCGCAATCGCGGTGGCGGCGCTGGCGAGTTCGTCGGCTTTCGCCGGCACCTCGGCGTTCCCCGACAATCCCTTCATCATCGGCGAGCCGGCTCCGCAATCCCAATTCTTCACCACGGTCGGGGTGCGCTACTGGTATGGCTTCGACAAGACCAGCAAGGATCTCTACGGCCTGACGCGTGACACACTGAATTCGCGGCTCACTTATGACAACATGAACACGCATTCGCTGGAGGGCTTCATCCGCGTTGACCATTCCAGCGGCCTGTTCATGAAGGGCTATGCCGGCTTCGGCCTGTTGACCGGCGGCCATCTGACCGACGAGGATTTCCCGCCCGGCATCTCGCCCTATTCCAGCACCAACAGCACGCTGCAGAACCAGAGTGTCGGCTATATCACCGCCGATTTCGGCGGCGCGATCTGGCGCGCCAGCAATTGGCGGGTCGACGGCTTCGTCGGCTATCACTATTTCCACCAGCGCATGAAGGCGTTCGGCTGTACGCAGACCGCGTCCAACCCGTCCGTCTGCGCCGGCGGCATTCCCGACAATGTCGCGGTGATCGTGGAGGATGACATCTGGCAGGCGGTCCGCGTCGGGCTGAATGCCGACCTGCCCATCGCCGACCGCTGGCGTATCGATCTCGAGGGCGCCTATTTGCCCTATGTCTGGATGTCGGGCACCGACAACCATCTGCTGCGGCCCGACCTGCCGTTTCCGATCCGCCAGGACGGCCACGGCTGGGGCTATCAGCTCGAGGCGATCCTCTCCTACCAGATCGACGACGCCTGGAGCGTCGGGCTCGGTGGGCGCTACTGGCACATGCAGACCCAGGGCGAGGCGCATTTCGAGGATTTCGGCGGCAGCCCGCAGCCGCTTGATTTCAAGCTCGATATCTACGGCGTCTTCCTGCAGGGCAGCTACCGCTTCGGGTTCTGAGCCGCGCTGTCGCCGGGCTGCGATGCCGCCCGCCCCATTGCCGGTCGCAAGGCTTTGGCGCTAGAGGAAGCCCATGAACGCGCGCCCGGCCGACCAGCTCGCCATTGCCGTTGCTCAGCTCAACTCGATTGTCGGCGACATCGCCGGCAATGCCGAGAAAGTGCGGCGCGCGCGCGCGGAGGCCGCGGGGCAGGGCGCCGACCTGGTGGTCTTTCCGGAACTGTTCATCGCCGGCTACCCGCCCGAGGACCTGGTGCTCAAGCCCGCCTTCCAGGCCGCCTGCCGCGCCGCGGTGGAGGCGCTGGCGCGGGAAACCGGTGATGGCGGGCCGGCGCTGGTCGTCGGCACGCCCTGGCTCGACGGCGGCAAGCTCTACAACGCGGCGGCGCTCCTGGCGGACGGGCGGATCGCGGCGTTGCGCTATAAGGTCGACCTGCCGAACTATGGCGTGTTCGACGAGAAGCGGGTGTTCGCGCCCGGACCGATGCCGGGGCCGGCGAATTTCCGCGGCGTGCGCCTCGGCCTGCCGGTGTGCGAGGACATCTGGGGGCCGGAGCCGGCCGAATGCATCGCCGAGACCGGCGGCGAGCTGCTCTTGGTGCTCAACGGCTCGCCTTTCCGCCACGGCGTCGCCGATCAGCGGCTCAACGTCATCGTGCCGCGCGTCAAGGAAACCGGCCTGCCTCTGATCTATGCCAACCAGGTGGGCGGCCAGGACGAATTGGTGTTCGACGGCGCTTCGCTCGGGCTCAATGCCGACTGCTCGCTGGCCTTCCAGTTGAGCTCCTACAAGGAAGCGGTGGTGACCACGCGCTGGCGCCGGGTGGGCGACACCTGGCGCTGCGACGACGGGCCGAGGGAGCGGGCGCTCGAAGGTGACGAGGCCGACTATGCGGCCTGCGTGCTCGGCCTGCGCGACTACGTCAACAAGAACGGCTTTCCCGGCGTCGTGCTCGGCCTGTCCGGCGGCATCAACTCCGCGCTGTGCGCGGCGATCGCGGTCGATGCGCTGGGCGCTGAGCGCGTGCGCTGCGTGATGATGCCGTACAAATTCACCGCGCAGGAATCGCTCGACGACGCGGCGGGCTGCGCCAAGGCGCTGGGCGTCAATTATGCCATCCTGCCGATCGCGCCGGCGGTCGAGGGTTTCGAGGAAGCGCTGAAGCCCCTGTTCGCCGGCCTCGCGCGCGACGTCGCCGAGGAAAACCTGCAAGCGCGCGCGCGCGGCATGATCCTGATGGCGATCTCCAACAAGTTTAACGTGATGCTGGTCACCACCGGCAACAAGTCGGAAATGTCGGTCGGCTACGCCACGCTCTACGGCGACATGAATGGCGGCTTCAATCCGATCAAGGACCTCTACAAGACCGAAGTGTTTCGTCTCGCGCGGCTGCGCAACCGCTGGAAACCGGAAGGCGCCATGGGCCCGGACGGGCGCGTCATTCCGGAGAATATCATCACGCGCGCGCCGAGCGCCGAACTGCGCGAGAACCAGAAGGACGAGGATTCACTGCCGCCCTATCCAGTGCTCGATGCCATCCTCGAGCGGCTGGTGGAGCGCGAGGAACCGGTGGCGACCATCGTGGCGGCAGGCTTTGCGCGCGAGACCGTGATGCGCGTCGAGCGCATGCTCAACATCGCCGAATACAAGCGCCGGCAGGCGGCGCCGGGCGTCAAGGTGACACTGAAGAATTTCGGTCGCGACCGCCGCTATCCGATCACCAACCGCTTCCGCGATCCCGGTACGCCGCTGCCGGCGCCGGATGCGACGCTGCATCCGGCAAAGCCGGCGAAGTCGGAAGCGGTCGATCTGTCCTAGACGCACCGTTTCATCGAAACGGTGAACGCGTCCAGGATTCTCGCTTTATCGCGTTTCCGGATGGCGAACCGGTTTCCACTTCGCCTGGAAACGCTGTAGCCCTGCATATTCTCGGCCGGGACTGCGAGCGTCTTTCCGACTTGGGTTTCGCCGCCCGCTTACCTCGCCACGTCGAGGCCGGCCGCCCGTCCTGCCTGCGTCCGCTTCTTGCGCGGCATCAGGACGGCGAGGACGATCGCCACGAGGAGGAGCGCGGGGATATCGCCGATCAAGTGCGCGTGCTCGCCCGTATCGCTCAGCGACTGGGCGCCCATGATCGCGGCGTGAACCACGCTCGACCAGATTGTGAACCAGATCAGGCCGCTGTAGGCGTCGGGGTCGCGCGACGCGATGATGAGGAAGACACCCAGCGTCGCATAGACGCCGATGATCATCATCAGATAGTGCGAGTGTCCGTGGCCCCAGGTCCACCCCGAGGGCCACACGACGCCCAAGAGATAGATTCCGAAGATGAAGATCAGGCCGGTGGCGATGAGTGCGATGCGCAGAAGGCTCGCGCGCTGTGCGTCAGACATGATGGTAACCTCGTTCTTCCGTTGGTTTCAGGCGTAAGCCGTCAGCGGGTCGATCACGGTGACGGTTTCATTGACCCTGGTGATGGGAAACCCGGCCAGGCGCGAATGCTCGCGAACGCGCTCTTCGCTCTCGGCCAGATAGATGCAGAAGGTGTTGTCGGCGGCGATATAGGATTGCACCCACTGCACGCTGCCGGCGAGCTGCGCCACGGCGCCGTTCGAGGTCGCCGCGAGCTGCTTGTATTGAGCCGGCGTCAAGCTGCCGACTCCCGGGATGTGACGTTCGATCAGGTAGCGTTTCATCGGTTTGATGTCCTTTCGTGGTGCATGCGGCGGAGCGGCTTTCGACGTCAGCCTTTGGGCAGATAGGCGATGGTGCCGGCGAGGTCGCTCCCATCGATCAAGTGCAGCCGGCTCTTGCTGCCGTGCCGGCGGGCCGCGGCGAACGGCGCGTAATCGGGATCGGCGGCGAAGGCCATCACGGCGTCGGCCGAGGGAAATTCGATGAGCGCCAGCAGGCTGGTGTCCAGCGGCTTGCCTTCGATCGTCTTTACGTTGCCGCTACGGGCGAGGTATTTGCCGCCATGCTTGTGCACGAGACCGTGCACGGATGCGGCATAGTCCGGCACCCATTTGTCGTCCGTCACCTTGATGTCGGCGAGCAGGTAAACTGGCATATCTTTCCTCTTGCGGTTAGCGTCAGGCTGCGGTTGGTTGAATCGATCGTGGTTGCGAGCGGAAACTAAGGCTGGGCGCGCGCAGGCAGCAGATCGGCTTTCGTCAAAAACGATCCTTTCGTGCCAATTTCTGGGGCGGAAATGGCCAGCACCGAAGCCAAGCCGGTCGAGGCCTTGATCCTCGCCTTGCCGGAGTCCGCAGGGTCCGCGATCTATGGGCTGATCGATGTATTTGCGTCGACCGGACATCTATGGCTCGCGCTGGTCGGCGACGAGCCGAGCGGTCGACCGATCCGGTCGAAAATCGTTTCACTCGCGCGCGCGCCATTCCAATGCGGCAACGGCATTCCGGTCACGCCGGACGTGACCATCGATGAGAAAGCCGACGCGGATATCATCGTCATTCCGGAGCTGTGGCTCGCCCCCGATGACGACCTGAAGGATCGCTATGCGGCGCTGAAGGAATGGCTGCGCAAGCGCTACCGGGCGGGCAGCAATATCTATTCGGCGTGCTCGGGCGCGGTGCTGCTGGCCGCTGCCGGCTTGCTTAACGGCAAGGCGGCGACATCGCATTGGGGCTATGCCGATCTCTTCCGCAACAGCTTCCCGGATGTTCGCTTTATTCCCGAACCCAATATCGTGTTCGCCGATGAGAGCGGGCGTATCGTCACGGCCGGCGGCGCCACCGCTTGGCACGATCTCGCCATCCATATCATCTCGCGTCATTGCAGTCCGGGCGAGGCGCTGCACATCGCCAAGGTTTATCTGCTGCAATGGCACGGCGACGGCCAACTGCCGTTTGCCAGCTTGGTCCGGCGACCGGCGCATGCGGACTCGGTCGTGCGTCAGGCCGAGGATTGGCTGCGCGCGCATTATCGCGAGCCGCAGGCGGTTGCCGCCGTCGTGGCAGAATGCGCCATTCCTGAGCGCAGCCTGAAGCGCCGCTTCGCCGCGGCGACGGGTTCGACCGTCATCGGTTACGTGCAAAATTTGCGTATCGAGGAGGCCAAGCGGCTGCTTGAATCCGGCACGATGGCGCTCGATGACATCGCTTCGGCGGTGGGTTACGAGAACCCGGCGTTCTTCCGCAAACTGTTCAAACGCTGCACGGGCCTCACGGCGGGAAACTATCGCCGCATGTTCCGTCCGATCTTCGAGGCGGGGCAAGTAGGTTAGGTTGATATTTCGCCGGCAAGCCGAAAGCGCGGACCAACCCTTATTCAGCGCTGCCTTCGGTCAAAACCGGAAGAGTCAACGAAGGCACAACGATTCCGTTTCGCTCTCGACGGCGAATGCCGGGCGGTAGTCGCCTGCGCGAGTTCGTCGAATCCGCCGCCGCAAGCCGCTCAATGCGGCAGGAAGGTCGGGCCGACGGTGCGCACTTTGCGCTTGGTGGGATCGACCTTGCCGGGTGCTTCCGCCAGCGCCGGCTCCGAGCCGCGCAGCTTCGTGCCGCTGTCTTTCGCGCCGTGCGCATCCGCGGGCTTGCCCGCGGCGCTGCGCGGCTGCGACAGCTTCTTGGCGTTCTGCTCGGTGACGACCACGTCGCCCGGCGCCACGGTCTGGTCGGGGCCCGTGCCGCGCAGCGCCTCATACCAGCTCTCGCCCGGACGCCGGCAACTGCAGGCCGGGCTCAAGGCCTTGCGATACTGGAAGGCAGTCGGCAATTCGCTGTAGAGGCGGCCGCTAAGCGACACCGCCTGCGACATTTGCTCGCCGGGATTGTGATAGGTGTAGAGTTGCGCCTCGGCGGCCGGGCACATGCGCTGGCAGGTCTGCTCGTCCTCGCGGAAATGGTCCGGCGTGGTCGAGTAGGAGATCGGGAAATAAAAGCCGTCGCAGGTGCGCACGCACACGGTGCGATAGGTATTGCCCACCGGTCCGGTCGGCGCCGGCGAGAAGATGGTGCCGCCATTGCCGCCGAACAGGCGATCGAAGAAGCCGCCCTGCTGGCCGTCGAGCGCGGCGCGGCGATATTGCGGGCCGCAATTATTGTCGCCGAGCGCGATCAGCAGCGACTGGCGCTGGGCGGCGCGTTCGGTGGTGCCGCCATTGAGCCGCTCGAGGTTGTTCTGCACCCGCTCAAGGCGCGAGCGTTGCTGGTCGATCTGGCGGCTCAGCGGTCCGCATTGCCGCGGCGGATTGGTGAAGATCGAGAAGAAGCCGGAACTTTCGCAGCCGAGATGGCGCCACTGCGCCACCGCCTGGTCGACCTCGAATTGCTGACGGTGGACCGCATCCTCGGCCTGGCGAATCTGCTGGGCGCGTTGCGGGTCGGCATTGCCGCGGTCGAGCGAGGTGAGCTGGGCCTCCAGCCGCTGGCAGGTCGGGTTCGGATTGGGCTGTTGCGCCAAAGCCACCGTGCCCGCGAGCAGGGCGGTGGTGGCGACGGTCGCCATTTGCAGAAGCGATCCCCTCATGGCGCGCACTCTAAACCCTCAAATGTGGCAGCGCGAGGATGCCCCCCGGGGGCCTGAGCGCAATTCTTTCCGGCATTTGGACGACCGGTATTGCCGTAAATCGGGGCCTTTGCGGCGCGGGGGCGGGCGGCCCGCTCACGCGGCGTCGGGCTGATTCTCCGGCCGCGCCTTGTCGAAGGCGGCAAGGTTCAGGCAGGCCTGCTCCACCGCCACGATCTTGGGGTAGGCGTCGAGCGGCACGTTGAGCCGGCGCGCATTGGCGACCTGCGGGATCAGGCACACATCGGCGAGCGTCACCTGCGCGCCGCAGGCGTAGGGGGCCGGCGCGATCATCGCCTCGATGGCGTTGAAGCCCTCGATGACCCAATGGTGGTACCAGGTGTCGATCTCGGCCTGCTCGTGCTTGAGGACCCGCTTGAGGTATTGCAGCACAATCAGGTTGTTGAGCGGGTGGATGTCGCAGGCCACCATCTGCGCCACGGCGCGCACCTTGGCGCGCGCCAGCGCGTCCACCGGCAGGAAGGCGGGCTCGGGCTTGATCTCGTCGAGATATTCGATGATGGCGAGCGACTGGATGAGCACGTCACCACTGGAGAGTTCGAGCGCCGGCACCCGCATCTGCGGATTGACGCTGCGGAATTCGGCCTTGCGCTGATAGCCGCCGTCCTTGGTCAAATGGATCGGCACCATCTCATAGGTCAGCTCCTTGAGATTGAGTGCGATGCGCACGCGATAGGCGGCGGACGAGCGGAAATAGGTATAGAGTTTCACGGCTACTCCCGACTGACTGCGATCGGCGGCGGCAATCTAGATCGCGATCCCTTCGGATGGAAGTGGTGCCGCGCTGCAAGGCTGCTGCCCGCTCCCCCGTCCCAACGGGGGGAAACCGACGGCAACTTCGCAAGCGGCGATCATGCGCCGTTGCGGCGCCCACGCCCGTTGGCGAGTTCGGCGGCGATCTTGGCCGAGCGCTCGGTGAGGACGGTCAAGGCGCGGTTGAGCGCGTCGCGGTCGGCATCGTCGACGGTGTCGATGAGGCGGCGCGCGAAGTCGAGCGCGAGCGGGGCGAGGTCGTCATAGATGGCGCGGCCGGCGGGGGTGAGCGACAGGAACGCCTCGCGCAGGTCGTCGCGGTTGGCGCGCCGGGCCACCAGCTTGCGCTGCTCGAGCAGGGCGACCGCGCGCGACACCTTGGTCTTGTGCATGTGGCTGTGCTTGCCGACCGCCTTGGCGGTCATCAGGCCGTGCTCGCCGAGCGTGACCAGGACGCGCCATTCCGGCACGCCGATCTTGTGCTGGTCGGTGGAGATGCGCGCAAGCGCCTGCGACACGATATGGGCGCAGACATTGAGCCGGTAGGGCAGGAAGTCGTCGAGCCTCAGCGCCGCGCCCTTGTCGCAAGGATCGTCCGGCGCACGGTCGGGCTCGTCGATTACCTCGGCACTGCGACCTGGCGACACTGCCGCTTCCCCTGACGCGTGGCCGCTCCCTGGCGACAGACCGGCCTTGGCGCGCGTCGGCGGACTTTGGCCGATGTTGCCGGCCGGTGCAATGAGTTTGGAAGTCGTCTAACCTTGCCCCGCCGAGGGGCGCCGAATTCCAGGCATTCCCCCGGGAAATCCGCCGTGGAGGCACTTTTGCCGCAAGGCCCGCGCCTGATGATCCCCGCGCTCGGCGCGCTCTATCGCGGCCTGGCGCTGGTGACAGAGCCGCTCATCCGGCTGGTGGCGGGCGGCTCGCTGGCGCTGCACGGCTTTCCGATCCTCACCGGCGATATCGCCGCCTCCGCCAAATTCCTCGAAAGCGTCGGCTTCGCGCATGGCGTGTTCTGGGTCTATGTGGTGGGGCTGGTCGAATTCGTCTGCGGGCTCTGCCTCGCGCTCGGCTTCCTGACGCGCCTTGTGGCGGTGCCGATCATCGTTTTTCTCGTCACCGCCATCGTCACCTATCACTGGCAGTTCGGCTTCGCCTGGCAGAACCGCGGCTATGAATTTCCGCTGTTCTGGGCGGTGGTGGTCGCGCACTTCCTGGTGCGCGGCGGCGGCGCCTGGTCGATCGATGCGCTGATCGGGCGGGAGATCTGAAGCCGCGGGCGCGCGCTCAGCGGGTGCAGACGATGGCGACGAAATCGTCGCAATGGGACCCGCGACAGCCGTCGGAGCTGCCGGTCGGGATGGCGCCGGTGATATCGTCGCGGTCGACCTTGCGGAAGGACGTCGCCGAGGCGAACTGGTGCGCGCGGCAATAGGTGTTGGCGGCGGCGGTGCCGCATTTGCCGCCGGAGGCGAGGCAATCGTCGACGCCATAGGACACGTCGTTGGCGATGATGAACATGCGCCGCTCGGCCTGCGCCGAGGCAGCCAAGCCGACGCAAAGCAGGGTGGCGAGACTGATAAGGACTGTGCGCATGCGATCGCCCGCTCGGGAGGCGCCGCTTGCGGGCGCCTGGCCGCACGAGAATGCGAGCAAAATCGTTAAGGGTCGTTTAACCGTCCCGGCGCCGGGTCGCGGAAATTCGCGATTTTATCGGGGTTTTTACGGGCTTTCCGCGCCGGGGCTTGACGGCCAAGCGGAGTTTTGCGCATTGTGCCGCCCATGAACGGCCTTAACCGAACTTGCGGCATTTGCCGGGAGATTATGAGCTAGCGCAAAACGCTGGCTGCGGCCGTCTTTTCTCATGCGAGATCACCAAGACGCCCGGCCAGCGGGGCCGATGGATGTCTTGGGCATGGAACTGAAGCTTTACGATACGCTGAGCCGGGAGAAGCGGGTGTTCGTCCCGCTCAATTCACGCCGCGTGCGCATGTATGTGTGCGGGCCGACGGTCTATGACTTCGCCCATATCGGCAATGCGCGGCCGGTCATCGTCTTCGACGTGCTGTTTCGTTTGCTGCGGCACATCTATGGCGCCGAGCACGTCACCTATGTGCGTAACATCACCGACGTCGACGACAAGATCAACGCGCGCGCGGCCGAGCGCGGCGTGCCGATCCGCGAATTGACCGAGGAGACCTACCGGAATTTCAAGGCCGACGTCGCCGCGCTCGGCTGCCTGCCGCCGACCGTCGAGCCGCGCGCCACCGAGCACATCGAGCAGATGAAGACGCTGATCGAGCGGCTGGTCGCCGATGGCCACGCCTATGTGGCGGACGATCATGTGCTGTTCGACGTGCCCTCGATGCCGGACTACGGCCGGCTGTCGCACCGCTCGCTCGACGAGATGCTCGCCGGTGCCCGTGTCGAGGTCGCGCCTTACAAGAAGGACGCGCAGGACTTCGTCTTGTGGAAGCCGTCGAAACCGGGCGAACCGGCCTGGCCGAGCCCGTGCGGCATCACGACGCCCGGGCGGCCGGGCTGGCACATCGAGTGCTCGGCCATGGCCTGGAAGCATCTGGGCGAGACCTTCGACATCCATGGCGGCGGCATCGACCTCGTCTTTCCGCATCACGAGAACGAGATCGCGCAGTCGCGCTGCGCCTTCCATACGCCGGTGATGGCGAATTACTGGATGCACAACGGCTTCCTGCAGGTGGAAGGCGAGAAGATGTCGAAGAGCCTCGGCAACTTCTTCACCATCCACGACCTGCTCGCCGACTGGCCGGGCGAGGTGCTGCGGCTCAACATGCTGCGCACGCATTATCGTCAGCCCATCGACTGGACGGTGAAGGGGCTGGAAGAATGCAGCAAGGTACTGGACGGCTGGTACGATATCATTGGTGACGAAACCAATTCGAGCGGAACTCCTGACGCCGAGTTCGTCAATGCTTTGTGCGACGATCTGAATACGCCCTTGGCGGTGACGCAACTTCATCGTCTCGCCGGTGAAATTCGTGGTCCCGCGTCGGGTCTGGCGCAGATCGAGCTGAAGCGGACGCTCAGAGCATCCGGCATGCTGGTCGGCCTGTTGGCGCTGACACGTCGTAAATTCATGCAGGCATATCCTCGCCGCGCGGTCGTGGACGAGGAGAAGGTCACGTCGCTGATCGACGCCCGCACGGCCGCGCGCAAGGCGAAGAACTTCGCCGAATCCGACCGCATCCGCGACGAACTCGCCGCCATGGGCGTCGTGCTGAAGGATTCAAAGGACGGCACCACCTGGGAGATCGCGCGATGACTCTCCTTCGTCATGGCCGGGCTTGTCCCGGCCATCCACGTCTTGCTTCGACGAGCGTCCGTAAAGTCGTGGATGCCCGCGACACGCGCGGGCATGACGCCGTGCCAGATGGCTTGCGGAGCGTCCTGCCATGAACGCGCAGGCGCATCCGCGGCTCGCGATGCGGCCGTTGCTGCCGGCGGACGTGCCGCTGCTCGCCGACATCTTCCGTTCGGCCATCGCCGAGCTCACCGGCGACGACTATACCGAGGCGCAGCAGGAGGCCTGGGCCGCCGCCGCCGAGGACGAAGCCGCCTTCGGCCGCAAGCTCGGCAAGAAGCTGACGCTGGTCGCCGTGCTGGAAGGCTCGCCGGTCGGCTTTGCCGCGCTCGCCGGCAAGGACAAGATCGACATGCTCTACGTGCATCCGGCGGTGACCGGGCAGGGCATCGGCGCCATGCTGGTCGATGCGTTGGAGAAGCTCGCAGGCAGTCGTGGCGCGCAGACGCTCAGTGTGGAAGCAAGCGACTCCGCCTATGGTTTCTTCCACCAACGCGGCTATGTCGCGCAGCAGCGCAACAGTGTCGCGGTCGGCGGCGAGTGGCTCGCCAACACCACGATGCACAAACAACTCGCTCCGGGAGAGGTCTCATGACAAAGCCCGATACTCCGTTCCCGCGCCACTGGCTCTATTACATCGCTTTGAAATTCGCCATTCTCATCGCCGCCGTTCTGCTCGCGTTATATCTCTTCTATCGGATGGCGTAAGCATCAGCACGGGAGCCCCGCCATGAAGCGCCACCACATCATCGCCGGAACGATCGCGATCCTCGTCGCGATCGCCCTCCTGGCAAACTATTATCTCTGGTGATCGGTCATGGCACGTGAACGCCTCTATCTGTTCGACACCACGCTGCGCGACGGCGCGCAGACCAACGGGGTCGATTTCACGCTCGCCGACAAGCTGGCGATCGCCAAGATGTTGGCCGACCTCGGCATCGATTATGTCGAAGGTGGCTACCCGGGCGCCAACCCGACCGACACCGAGCTGTTCGCCAAGGCGCACGGCCTGCACACGACCTTCACCGCCTTCGGTATGACGCGGCGGCCGGGCCGCTCCGCCTCCAACGATCCGGGGCTTGCGGCGCTGTTGGAGGCCAAGGCCGACGCCATCTGCTTCGTCGCCAAATCGTGGGACTATCACGTCAAGGTGGCGCTGGAGACGACGGATGAGGAAAATCTCGCCTCGATCCGCGACAGCGTGCGCGCCGCGAGGGCCAAGGGCCGTGAGGTGCTGCTCGACTGCGAGCATTTCTTCGACGGCTACAAGGCCAATCCAAGCTACGCGCTCGCCTGCGCCAAGGCGGCCTACGAGGAGGGCGCCCGCTGGGTGGTGCTCTGCGACACCAATGGCGGTACGCTGCCGCATGAGGTGGAAGAGATCGTCGGTGTCGTCTGCCAGGCGATCCCCGGCGACCATGTCGGCATCCACGCCCACAACGACACCGCGCAGGCGGTGGCCAATTCCTTCGCCGCGGTGCGCGCCGGCGCCCGCCACATCCAGGGCACGCTCAACGGCCTGGGCGAGCGCTGCGGCAATGCCAACCTCATCTCCATCATCCCGACGCTCAAGCTGAAGCAGGAATACGCCGAGCGCTTCGACATCGGGGTTTCCGACGCGGCGCTGAAGCGGCTGGCGCAGGTCAGCCGCGCGCTCGACGAGCAACTCAACCGCGCGCCCGACCGGCATGCGCCCTATGTCGGCGAGAGCGCCTTCGCCACCAAGGCCGGCATCCATGCCTCGGCCATCGTGAAAAATCCCGACACCTACGAGCACGTGGCGCCGGAAAGCGTCGGCAACCGCCGCCGCGTGCTGGTCTCCGAGCAGGCCGGCAAGTCCAACGTGCTGGCCGAGCTCGAGCGCATCGGCATCAAGGTGGACAAGGACGATCCACGCATCGGCCGGCTGCTGGAGGTGGTCAAGGAGCGCGAGACCATCGGCTATGCCTACGAGACAGCCGATGCCTCGTTCGATCTCCTGGCCCGCCGCACGCTCGGCACCGTGCCGGACTATTTCGACGTCACCCAATTCGATGTGAATGTCGAGCAGCGCTACAACGCCAAGGGCGAGCGGGTCACCGTCACCATGGCGGTGGTGAAAGTGAAGGTCGGCAACGAGAACACCATCTCGGCGGCCGAGGGCAACGGCCCGGTCAATGCGCTCGACCAAGCGCTGCGCAAGGACCTCGGCAAGTACCAGAAATACATCGACGGGCTGAAGCTCTCCGACTATCGCGTGCGTATCCTCAACGGCGGCACTGGCGCGGTGACTCGCGTGCTGATCGAGAGCGAGGACGAGGCGGGCGAGCACTGGACGACGGTCGGGGTGTCGTCGAACGTCATCGACGCTTCGTTCCAGGCACTGATGGATTCGATCGTCTACAAGCTGGTGAAGTCCGGCGCGCCGGCGTGAATTAAGACAAGCTGTCGTCCCGGCCAAGCGCCCGCAGGGCGCGCGAGTTCGGGACCCAGTACCCCCAGCCTCACTGATGCGGATAAACTGGGGTTACTGGGTCCCCGCTTGCGCGGGGACGACAGCGGAGGTTGCCTCTACAAGCCGGTGAAGTCCGGCGCGCCGGTGTGACTTTCCTCGCGCCGCCCTTCAACTGTCATTCCGGGGCGCGAGCGATAGCGAGCGATCCCGGAATCCATAATCCCAGACCGGGGTTATGGATTCCAGCTCTCGCCGCTGACGCGGCTCGGCCGGAATGACGGAATAGGAAGGGGAAAGGTGAAGGAGGGGCCATGATCGACCACGTCTCCATCACGGTGCGCGATCTCGCCGCCGCCGCGCGTTTCTACGCGGCGCTGCTGGCGCCGCTCGGCATGACCAAGCTGCGCGAATGGCCGAACGAATCCGTCGGCTACGGCAAGAGGTATCCCGAGTTCTGGATCAATGCGCGCGCCGGCATGGCCCCGGTCGGCGGTGACGGCGGCGCCCATGTTGCCTTGCGCGCGCGCACGAAGGAGATGGTCGATGCCTTCCACGCCGCCGCGCTCGCCGCCGGCGGCACATCCGACGGCGCGCCGGGCCTGCGCGCGCATTATTACGACAATTATTACGCCGCCTTCATCCGCGATCCCGACGGCAACAAGATCGAGGCGGTGACCTTCGTCAGCGCGGAATAGCACGGCGAGGGCGGGTCGGGACGGCGACTTCGCGCGCCGCCCCGAACGTGCCGAGCATTACTTGTTGTTATCGGACGAGTTGCTCGTGTCGGTGGACGAGCTGCTCGTGCCGTTGGACGAGCTGCCCATGCTGGACGAGCCTTCGTTGCCCTGGCCCGAACCGGTGGTCGCCGACTGGCCGGATTTCTGCATCGTCACCATGGTGATCGAGCGCGGGCCGACGATCATCTCCACGGGATTGCCGTTCTTGTTCTTGGCGGAGACGAGGAACGAGCCAGGCACGACCTGTACGTTCGTGTAGCCTTCCTGCTTGAGCTGGTCCTTGAGCTGCTGCGGAATGGTCTGGTTCTGGGTGGATGCCGCCGCATTGGTGTTGTTGCTCGACATGTCATTGTTGTTGTTCTGCGCGAGCGCCACGCCCGTGGACAGGGCCGTGGCAGTCAATGCGATGGTTGCCAATCGAAGCATGCGTTCACCTCCGGATGTTTGTGGTTGCCGATACCAAGGTGAACAAAGGCGCGCGCACGCGGTTCCTGGGTGCGTCATCGTGCGCGGCAATTGTGATGATGGGTTTCAAGTTCCCCGCATCGAGCCGGGAACGATGCGCATGCACCGGCGAGGGAAACGCTACAGCCGCTCGGCGTCGACCGCCTTCATCTGCTTGGCCTCTTCCGGCATCGCTTCGACGGCGTCCGTGAGCATGGGCAGGATATCGTCGACCTTGTCGGCGACCAGCAGGTCGAAGCCCAGATCGCTGCGGATGAATTCGAGCCGGCGCATGTGATCGAGCAGGGCGCAGAGCGGTTCCCAGAAGCCTTCGATGTTGAGGACGAGCACCGGCTTGCGGTGCCGGCCGAGCTGCGCCCAGGTCAGCTGCTCGACCAGTTCCTCCAGCGTGCCGATCCCGCCCGGCAGCGCCACGAAGGCGTCCGCCAGGTCGAACATCTTGCGCTTGCGCTCGTGCATGTCGCGGGTGACGACCAGGTCCTGCGCGCCGCGCGAGGCGTGCTCGCGCCGCACCAGGAATTCCGGGATGATTCCGGTGACGGCACCGCCATGCTGGTGCACGGCGCGGGCGAGCGTGCCCATCATGCCGTCGCCGCCGCCGCCGTAGACCAGGCCGATGCCGTTCTTGGCGAGTACTTCGCCGAATTCGCCCGCCGCTTGCAGGAACGCCGGGTCGGTGCCCGGGCTGGAACCGCAATAAACGCAGATTTTTTGGATTTTATTTGGTTTTTCGATTTTGTTCATGCCCTGGATGTGCGCTGCGGTCCCCGCCGCGTCAAGCCAGCGTGTAAAATCCCCTGCCGGAACGGAGGTTTATGGCCTTCCTTGGGGTGATTATCAGGTGGAATTTGCCTATATGGGAGCGGCGGGGCGCCTGCCGCGCCTCGCACTCGGAACCTTCATGTCGCCGCACCACCACCACCAATCCTCCGGGCCATCGCCCGATATTTCCGCCAGCCGCGGCGCTCTGCTGCGCACGGTGCTGCATCTGTGGCCCTACATCTGGCCGTCGGACCGGCGCGACCTGAAATGGCGCGTGGTCGGCGCCATGGTGATGCTGGTTGCCGCCAAGCTTGCCACCATCGCCGTGCCCTTCACCTACAAATGGGCGATCGACGCGCTTGCCGGTCATGGCTCGGCGCCGGTGGCGGCCTCGGATTGGCTGACCTGGGCCCTCGCCGCGCCCATCGCCATGACCATCGCCTATGGCGGCATGCGCGTGGTGATGGCGCTGCTGCAGCAGATGCGCGATGCGCTGTTTGCCAAGGTGGCGATGCACGCGGTGCGCCGGCTCGCCTACCGCACTTTCGTGCACATGCACGAATTGTCGCTGCGCTTCCATCTCGAACGCAAGACCGGCGGGCTGACGCGCGTGCTCGAGCGCGGCCGCAACGCCATCGAGATCATCGTGCGCATGGTGATCCTGCAGCTCTCGCCGACCATCATCGAAGTGACGCTGGTTTCCGCCGTGCTGCTCTGGCAGTTCGACTGGCGCTATGTGGCGGTGATCCTGGCCACCGTCACCGCCTATATGCTCTATACCTATCACGCCACCGAATGGCGCATCGGCATCCGCCGCAAGATGAACGACAGCGATACCGACGCCAATATCAAGGCGATCAACTCGCTGCTCAATTACGAGACGGTGAAATATTTCACCGCCGAGCAGCGCGAGGCTTCGCGCTACGACCGCGCCATGGCGCGCTATGAGGGCGCCAGCGTCCAGGCCTATACCTCGCTCGCGGTGCTCAATGCCGGACAGGCGGTGATCTTCACCATGGGGCTTGCCGCGACCATGGTCATGTGCGCCTTGGAGATCCGCGCCGGCACGAAGACCGTGGGCGACTTCGTGCTGGTCAACGCCATGATGATCCAGCTCTACCAGCCGCTCAATTTCATGGGCATGGTGTATCGCGAGATCAAGCAGGCCATCACCGACATCGAGATCATGTTCGCGATTCTGTCGCGCGAGCCGGAGATCAAGGATGCGGCCGGCGCGCGCCCGCTCGCCGTCAGCAACGGCACCATCAAGTTCGAGAACGTCGCCTTCGCCTACGAACCGGAGCGCCGCATCCTCAAGGGCATCTCCTTCGAAGTGCCGGCGGGAAAGACCGTCGCCGTGGTGGGCCCTTCCGGCGCCGGCAAGTCGACCATCTCGCGGCTCTTGTTCCGCTTCTACGATCTTTCAGGCGGACGCATCACCATCGACGACCAGGACATCGCTCGGGTGACGCAATCCTCGCTGCGCGAGGCGATCGGCATGGTGCCGCAGGACACGGTGCTGTTCAACGACACCATCCGCTACAACATCCGCTACGGCCGCTGGGAGGCGACCGACAAGGAGGTGGAGGAGGCGGCGCGGCTGGCGCAGATCGACAATTTCATTCGCCTGGCGCCGCTCGGCTACGAGACGGAAGTCGGCGAGCGCGGCTTGAAGCTCTCCGGCGGCGAGAAGCAGCGCGTCGCCATTGCCCGCACCATTCTCAAGGCACCGCCGATCCTGGTGCTCGACGAGGCGACCTCGGCGCTCGACAGCCACACCGAGAAGGAAATCCAGGACGCGCTCGACCGCGTTTCCACCGGCCGCACCACGCTGGTGATCGCGCACCGGCTCTCCACCATCGTTGGCGCCGACGAGATCATCGTGCTCGACCAGGGCGAGATCGTCGAGCGTGGCACGCATCACGCGCTGCTGGCGAAGAACGGACTCTATGCCAGCATGTGGAACCGGCAGCGCGAGGCCGAGGAGGCGCGCGAGAAGCTCGCGCAGGCCGGCGAAGAGGCCGTCGCGCCCAACCGCAACCCGCCGGCGGTCGCCGACGAACTGGCGTTGCCGGCGGCGCTTTCGATCGACGTGCCGGCCGACGCGGCGGAGTAGGGGCCCGGAGCAGCGCCGGCCGTACGGGTTCGGCTCGCGCGGGACGACCCTGCGGCGCGACGTCGACCTGCACATCAACGTGGCCAAGCTCGGGGTGAATTACCGGTTCTGACCGTCCGTTCCGACCTGACGATCCGATCCACCAGGCCGCTGGTCCGTCCGGCGGCCTTAGTTTTTGGCGTCGGGGGTCTGAGGCGGCTTCCGCGCCCGGCTTGACCCTCGCGGCCGGCCGCGACAGGGTGCCGGAGCTTCAGCGACTCGCGGCCGCTCCATGTCCATCGCCAATTCGATCCGCCAGCAGCTCACGCCAATCACGCCGGAAGGTTATCCCTTCATCGGCGCCTTCGCGCTCGTGAGCCTCATCCTGTTCTGGCTGTGGACGCCGCTCGGCTGGCTCGGCACGCTGGCGACGCTGTGGTGCGTCTATTTCTTCCGCGATCCGCCGCGGGTGACGCCGGTGCGCGAGGGGCTCGTCGTGGCGCCGGCCGACGGGCGCATCAGCCAGATCACCACCGCGGCCCCGCCGCATGAGCTCGGCCTCGGCGACACGCCGTTGCCGCGCGTGTCGATCTTCATGAGCGTGTTCGACTGCCACATCAACCGCAGCCCGATCAGCGGCCGCGTCGAAAAGATCGTCTATCAGCCCGGCAAGTTCCTCAATGCCGACCTCGACAAGGCGAGCGCCGACAACGAGCGCAACTCGCTGGTCATCGCCACGCCGGCAAGCCGCATTGCCGTGGTGCAGATCGCCGGGCTGGTGGCGCGGCGCATCGTCTGCTTCGTCAAGGAGGGTCAGCCGGTCGGCGCCGGCGAGCGCTTCGGCATGATCCGCTTCGGTTCGCGTCTCGACGTCTATCTGCCGGCGGACGCGAGCCCGCTGGTGGCGGTCGGGCAGACGGCGCTTGCCGGCGAGACCGTGCTCGCCGATCTCGCCGGCGCCGACAACGGCCGCGCCTTCCGCAGCGGCTGATCGCGCTTAGCCGTGGGTGACGGTCACGGTCACCGGCGTCAGGCCGCTAAAACCCAAAATCCTTGCCGCCGCCGGCGTGAGATCTATGATCCGGCCGTGCACGAACGGGCCCCGATCATTGATGCGCACGACAACGCTGCGATGGTTCTCGCGGTTGGTAACGCGCACCCGCGTGCCGAAGGGAAGTGTCCGATGCGCCGCTGTCAGCGTATGCGGCGAAGCGATTTCGCCGTTGGCGGTTTTCTCTCGGGAATAGGCGTAGACCGAGGCGATGCCCGATTGTGCGTGGCTGACAGACGCCGTCGCAAGCAGAAGGGCGCCGCACAGCGCGGCGAAACGCAAAGCCATTCGATTGATCTCCCCGAATTGGTCGTACGAAGGCGCCGCGCATAAAAATGCTTCCGACCGCTTTCAGGGCGACAGTTGGGTCATTTCGCGAATCCGGAACATGTCCCGCGTCGGATGAGGGGCGTTTGTTAAGCACAGCGCGGGGAGAGCCCGGCGGCCATGGCGTGGGGCCCGCGAAAGCGATATATTGCCGGCCATGGTCTTTCAGCCGCTCGATCCCTCGCAGCCACGCCGGCGCCGCTTCAAGCCGATCCCGGTGCGCACGCTGCTGCCCAATCTGATCACGCTTCTTGCGCTGTGCGCCGGGCTCACTGCCATTCGCGTCGCGGTCGAGCACAATATCCAACTGGCGCTCGCCGCCATTGTGCTGGCGGCGCTGCTCGACGGCGTCGACGGACGGGTGGCGCGCCTGCTCAAGGGCACCTCGCGCTTCGGCGCCGAGCTCGACAGTCTCGCCGACTTCGTCAATTTCGGCGTGGCGCCGGCGCTGATCCTCTATTTCTGGGGTCTGCACGATCTCAAATCGGCGGGCTGGATCGTTGCCATGGTGTTCGCCATCTGCGCCGGGCTTCGCCTCGCGCGCTTCAACGTGATGCTGGACGATCCCGACAAGCCGGCCTGGGCCGCCAACTTCTTTACCGGCATCCCGGCGCCGGCGGGCGCCATCACCGTGCTGCTGCCGATCTATCTCGATTTCCTCGGCCTGTCGGGCGGTCTGATCGGGGTCTGGGTGACATTTCTCTACACGCTGGTGGTCGCGCTGCTGATGGTGTCGCGGCTGCCGGTGTTCTCCGGCAAGCGCGTCGGCAAGCGGGTGCCGCCGGAAATGGTGCTGCCGGTCTTTGTGCTGGTGGTGGCCTTCTTCGCGCTGCTCATCGCCTATCCCTGGTGGGTGCTCAGCCTCGGCACCTTCGCCTATCTCGCCTGTCTGCCGATCGGCGTCTGGTCCTATCGCAACTACCAACGCAAAGACGCGGCGTCGGCCGCGGCTGCGGTCGCCGCGACGGCAATGGGGGAGCCGCACGAGGCGTTCGCACCCGGCCAAGAGCGCTCCGAAGACGACGACCGGCCAGCGCGCTTGAACTGAACCCGCCCCCGCGCACCATGCCGCAGGTATCCCGTGTCCTTGGACCGTCGCAACGACATGGCCGCGCCATCGTCGACACGCTCATTCTTGATTCCGACCAGCGCAGCACGAGCCGGCTGAGCGTGACCGGTGTCAAAGGCGGCGCCTACGAGATCGTGCTCGATACGCCGCGCCGGCTCGCCACCGACGACCTGATCGAGCTCGACGACGGGCGGCTGCTGGAAGTGGTGGCGGCGGCAGAGCCGCTGTTGGAGGCGCGCGCCGCCGACCTCGCCAGCTTGGCGCGGTTGGCCTGGCAGCTCGGCGACCGCCACGTGCCTGTGCAGGTCATGGCAAACCGCATCCGCGTGCGGCGTACGGACGACGTTGCCGCGCTGCTCGCCGCGCTCGGCGCCAGGGTCACCGCGATCGAGGCCCCGTTCGAGCCGGAAGGCGGCGCCTATGCGTCAGCGCATGGAGACGATCATGGCCATGCGCATGACCACAGCCATCATCACCACGATCACTGATTGCGATAGCCCTGCGTGCCGAAGGGATAGCCGGGCATCAGGTCGTAAGGATGCTTCCAGCCCGGCAATGCCTGCATGCGTCCGAGCCAGGCGCCGATCGCCGGATGCTCCTTGGCCATGTCGAAGCCGTACTCCTCGGGCGGATAGTAGAGATAGGCGGTGAGGGCGATATCGGCGATGGTCGGCTGGTCGCCCACGACGAATTTTCGTCCGGTCATGCGCTTGTTGAAGATGGCGAGGCTGGCGTCGATGCGTCCTTTCATGAAGGCGAACACCGCCGGGTCGGGCTGCTTCGGCGCGAAATTCTTCAAAAACCGGTACGGACCCAAAAAGCCGTTGAGCTTCTGGTTGTCGAAGATCATCCAGCGCAGCGCTTCCAGCTCCTCATCCTCGCCCTGCGGGGCGAATTTGCCGGTATGCTTGGCGAGGTAGGTGAGGATGACCACCGACTGGGTGAGCTTCTTTTTGCCGTGCACGAGCACCGGCACCTCGCCCATTTCATTGACCGTGTCGCGATAGTCCGGCGCGCGCGTGGCGCCGCCGGCGAAGAAATCCACCCAGACCGGCTCCCAGTCGGCGCCGATCAGTTCGAGCATCAGCGCGGCGCGGTAGGCGTTGCCGGACTGGGCGAAGCAATAGAGCTGGTAATCGGACATGCGGTTACGACGGCCTCACTTCATGGTGGGAATGACGAATTCGGCGCCCGACTTGATGCCCGACGGCCAGCGCGAGGTCACGGTCTTGGTCTTGGTGTAGAAGCGGATCGAGTTCAGGTCCGTGCTGATTGAGATCGCCGAAGCCGGAGCGCTTCCAGCCGCCGAAGGTGTAGTAGGAGAGCGGCACGGGGATCGCGAAATTGACGCCGACCATGCCGACATTGACGCGCTGGGTGAAATCGCGCGCGGCATCGCCGTCGCGGGTGAAGATGGCGACGCCATTGCCGTATTCATGCTCGGACGGCAGCCGCACGGCTTCCTCATAGTCCTTGGCGCGCACCACCGAGAGCACCGGCCCGAAAATCTCCTCCTTGTAGATGGTCATGTCGGGCTTGACCTCGTCGAACAGGCAGCCGCCGATGAAGTTGCCGTTCTCGTAGCCTTGCAACTTGAAGCCGCGGCCGTCGACCACGAGCTTGGCGCCTTCCTTGACGCCGGTGTCGATATAGCCGCGCACCTTGTCGAGCAGTTGCCGCGTCACCATCGGGCCGTAGTCGGCCTTGTCGTCGCTCGAGGGGCCGATGCGCAGGCCTTCGACGCGCGGGATCAGCTTCTCGACCAGCCGGTCGGCGGTTTTCTGGCCGACCGGCACCGCGACCGAGATCGCCATGCAGCGCTCGCCGGCCGAGCCGTAGCCGGCGCCGATGAGCGCATCGACCGCCTGGTCCATGTCGGCGTCGGGCATCACGATCATGTGGTTCTTGGCGCCGCCGAAGCACTGCACGCGTTTGCCGTTGGCGGTGCCGGTCGCGTAGATGTATTCCGCGATCGCCGAGGAGCCGACGAAGCCGATCGCCTTGACGCGGCTGTCGGTGAGCAGAGTATCGACTGCTTCCTTGTCGCCATTGACCACGTTGAGGATGCCGGGCGGCAGGCCGGCCTCGAGGAACAGTTCGGCGATGCGCATCGGCACTGACGGGTCGCGCTCCGACGGCTTGAGGATGAAGGCATTGCCGCAGGCGATCGCCGGGGCGCATTTCCACAAGGGGATCATGGCCGGGAAATTGAACGGCGTGATGCCGGCGACCACGCCGAGCGGCTGGCGCATCGAATAAAGGTCGATACCCGGGCCGGCGCCCTCACTGTATTCGCCCTTCAACAGATGCGGGATGCCGCAGGAGAATTCGACCACCTCGACGCCGCGCTGCACGTCGCCGCGCGCGTCGCTCACCACCTTGCCGTGCTCGGACGACAGGAGCTTGGCGAGGTTCTCGAAGTCCTTCTGCACCAATTCGAGGAATTTGAACATCACCCGCGCGCGCCGCTGCGGATTGGTCGCCGCCCAGGCCGGTTGCGCCTCCTCGGCATTGACGATCGCGTGCTCGACCTCGGAATGCTTGGCCAGCGCCACCCGGGCCTGCACCTCGCCGGTATTGGGGTTGAAAATGTCGCCGAAGCGCCCGGACAGGCCCTTCACCTCCTTGCCGCCGACAAAATGGCCGATCTCACGCATGGCATGTCCTCCGAATTTCATGGTCCGCCCCCGGACGAGGCGGGTTCACAAGTCAATTCAGGCCGATCTGACGGCGTTTGTCACGTCGATCAGGGCCGGCCCGGACTCGGCGGCGGGGATTTTCCTTCACCTTCGGTTAGGCTTTACCCCTCCTTAACAGCGCGCGTCTAGGGTAGCCCGTGCCGGCGTTGGTGGTCGGGCGTTTGGTGCGCGTTGGTGGGGTAGTTCATGGATATTGCAACAAGTCTCGGCTTGGTGGCGGGCATCGGCGTCGTCTCCCTGGTGATTATGATGGGTGGCGACCTGCACATGTTCGTCAGCGAGCATGCGTTCATTGTCATTTTTGGCGGGTCTTTCGCTGCCACCCTGATCCGCTTTCCGCTCGCCTCGATCATGCACGGCCTGCCGCTCGGTGCGAAGTTTGCGTTTTCGCTGCGGCGGATGACCCAGCGCGAACTCGTCGATGAACTGGCCGGACTTGCCGAGATCGCCCGCAAGGAGGGCCCCATCGGCCTGGAAAAGGTCGAACTCGATGACCCTTTCCTGGCCAAAGGCATCCGCTTTGTCGCCGACGGCTACAACTCCAGTTTTATCCGCGACAACCTCGAGCGCGACCGCGACAACTTCCTCACCCATCTCGACGAAGGGCAGAAAATCTACCGCGCGGTCGGCGACTGCGCGCCGGCCTTCGGCATGATCGGGACGCTGATCGGCATGGTGCAGATGTTTGCCAACATGACCGATCCCTCCAAGCTCGGTCCGTTCATGGCCGGCGCGCTGCTTGCCACGTTCTATGGTGCCGCGCTGGCGAATTTGTTCTGCCTGCCGATCGCCGACAAATTGCATCTCAAGCTTGTCGATGAGGAGACCAACCGCACATTGATGATCGACGGCATCCTGATGATCCGCGAATCCAAGAGCCCGACCTTGGTGCGCGAGATGCTGCTCGCCTATTTGCCCGAGAAGCATCGCCACGTCGATGGTGATAGCGAAAAAGAAGCGAAAGGGGCCGAGTCGGTGGCCGCCTGAGGCGCTGCCGGATCGCGCGATAGCCCATGGCCAGACGCAAGGAAACACACGCCGGCGGACACGGCTGGTTCGTCACCTTCGCCGACCTGATGGGCCTGCTGGTCAGCTTCTTCGTCATGCTGGTCGCCTTTTCCACCCAGGACCAGGCCAAGCTGCAGGTGGTCGCCGGCTCCATGCGCGACGCCTTCGGCGTGCAGGACCGCGTGCGCTATTCCGGCATCATCGAGATCCTCGGCCTGCCGACACGGCCGAAGCTGAAGAACGCCGCGCATATCGATCCGGAGGACGCCTCCTCGACACCGTCGCCGAACGAGCACGCCAACCAGCGCACCTATGGTGCCCGCTTCAAGGAAGACCGCAAATTCGCGCTCGCCGCCGCGTCGCTGCGCCAGGCGCTGCAGGACATGCCGGAGATCGCGGAAGCCTCCAAGCACATCATGCTGGAGGAGACCAAGCAGGGCCTCAATATCGAGATCATCGACCAGGACGGCCGCTCGATGTTTCCGGAGGGCTCCAAGGCGCCCTATGAGCGCACCCGGCTGCTGATCCAGAAGTTGGCGCCGGCGCTCAAGGCGATGCCATTCCGGGTCTCGATCACCGGCCATACCGCCTCCAGCAAGGTGCCGGCGAAGCCGGGCTACGGGCCTTGGGAACTTTCCGCCGACCGCGCCAACGCGGTGCGCGAAATTCTGGCCGGGGAGGGGCTGCCTTCGGGCCATATCTTCATGGTGGCGGGCAAGGCGGACACCGATCCTTTGTTCCCGGACAACCCCTATTTGGCGCCGAACCGGCGGGTCACCATCACATTAATGCGGGAAGCGCCCCCGCTACCCCCTGATTTCACCCCCTAGAACACCTATTATTGCCCTGGGGTGGCTCGACCCCGGTCGTCGGCCGGGGAAATCCTTGGGTGTTCTCGCGACCTTTGCGGTGTTATAAGCCGCGCCTTCGGGAGCCCGGGCGAGAATTCGAAGCAAGCGCGATGAGTGATGGAGTGAACGCGGGTCCGGCCGCCACCGAAGCCGCCGCCGCCAACGGGCAAAGCGAGACGCCGCCGAGTTTTGTGGCCTTGGCGCTGGGCAGCGTCGGCGTGGTCTATGGCGACATCGGCACCAGTCCGCTCTACGCCTTCCGCGAGGCGGCCATCGCGGCGAGCGAAAACCACCCGGTTTCGCGCAGCATCGTGCTCGGCGTGCTGTCGCTCATTCTCTGGTCGCTGATCATTGTCGTCACGGCCAAATACGTTCTGGTGCTGCTGCGCGCCGACAATAACGGGGAGGGCGGCACGCTCTCGCTCACGGCGCTGGCGAGCCGCGCGCTCGGCCGCCGCACCGCTTACGTCTTCATCATCGGCATCATTGGCGCCTCGATGTTCCTCGGCGACAGCGTGATCACGCCGGCGATTTCGGTGCTGTCGGCGGTGGAAGGCCTGAAGCTGGCGAGCCCCGCCTTCAGCGAATATGTGGCGCCGCTGACGGTCGTCATCCTGATCGCGCTGTTTGCCTCGCAGAGCCGCGGCACCGCCAAGGTGGCGGCCTTGTTCGGACCGATCATGGTGGTCTGGTTCGTCTCGATCGCCATCGCCGGCATCCTTCATATCAGCGACGATCCGCACGTGCTCGTCGCCATCAATCCTTTGTATGGCGTCGAATTCCTGCTGACGCATGGCGCCATCGGCCTGGTCACGCTCGGCGCCGTGTTCCTGGTGGTGACCGGCGGCGAGGCGCTCTATGCCGATCTCGGCCATTTCGGCCGCAAGCCGATCCAGACCGCCTGGCTGTGCCTGGTGCTGCCAGCGCTGCTCATCAATTATTTCGGCCAGGGCGCCAAGGTGCTTGCCGATCCGGCGGCGATCGAGAATCCGTTCTACCGGCTGGTGCCCGACGCCTTCCTGGTGCCGATGATCGTGCTCGCCACTGCGGCGACGGTGATCGCCAGCCAGGCGGTGATCACCGGCGCCTATTCGCTGGTGCATCAGGCGATCCAGCTCGGCCTTTTGCCGCGGCTCGCCATTCTGCACACCTCGGCCTCGCATGTCGGCCAGATCTACATCCCGCGTGTGACGGTGGCGCTGCTGGTCGGCGTGCTGCTGCTGGTCGGCCTGTTCCGCACCTCAAGCTCGCTTGCCTCCGCCTATGGCATCGCAGTCGCCACCACCATGGTGGTGGACGGGCTGCTCGGATTCATCGTCATCTGGAAGCTATGGAAATGGCCGATCTGGAAATCGGCACTCCTGATCATCCCCTTCGTCGTGGTGGACGTGACCTTCTTCTCCGCCAATTTCCTCAAGCTGTTCGAAGGCGCCTGGGCGCCGCTGCTGTTCGGCGCCACGCTGGTGCTGATCATTCTCACCTGGCGACGCGGCACCGCGCTGCTCATCAACAAGACGCGCCGCACCGAGGTGCCGCTCGACACACTGTTCCGCAGCCTGGAGAAGAAGCCGCCGCATTTCGTGCCGGGTACGGCGGTGTTCCTCACCAGCGATCCGGAATTCGCGCCCACGGCGCTGTTGCACAATCTCAAGCACAACAAGGTGCTGCACGAGAACAACGTGATCCTGACCATCATCACCGCCGACACGCCGCGCGTGCCGGAGGAGGATCGGGTCAAGATGACGCCGCTCTCCACCCACTTCTCGCGCGTCTCGCTGAAGTTCGGCTACATGGAGCAGCCCAACGTGCCGAAGGCGCTGGCGATCGCGCGCAAGCTGGGCTGGCAGTTCGACATCATGTCGACCTCGTTCTTCCTGTCGCGCCGTTCGCTCAAGCCGTCGCCGCAGTCGGGCATGCCGTCCTGGCAGGATCACCTGTTCATCGCGCTGGCGCGCTCGGCGAGCGACGCCACCAACTTCTTCCAGATCCCCACCGGGCGGGTGGTGGAGGTCGGCACGCAGGTGGCGGTGTGAACGTTGGCTGCCTTACATTATTGCTATATCTATTTGAACTTACGATATAAATTGTCTTTTACGCGTTGCGTTTTTGCATGGCTTGCGGCCGGGCCTTGCGATAAACGCGCTGCTTAAATTCCGTCTACAGGGTTATATCCGCGTCCTTCTATTGCGGTGCAATAACCCCAAGGTCACCCTTTCATGCCCCACAGCATTACCGCCGACAACGGCGGGTCGGTCGCGGCCGCCGCCGGCGACGCGCACCCGACGAGCAGTTTCTGGGCGCTGACGCTCGGCAGCATCGGCGTCGTCTATGGCGACATCGGCACCAGTCCGCTTTATGCGCTGCGCGAGTCGGTGTTGGCGGCGGTCGGGCCGAATGCGACGACGACCGAGCCGGTGGTGCTCGGCATCCTGTCGCTGATCATCTGGTCGCTGCTGCTGGTGGTGACCGCGAAATACGTGCTGATCCTGCTGCGCGCCGACAACAACGGCGAAGGCGGCACGCTGGCGCTGATGGCGCTCGCCTCGCGCGCGCTGCGCGGGGGCAGCGTGGTGATCCTGCTCGGCGTCATCAGCGGCGCGCTGTTTTATGGCGACGCCATTATCACGCCGGCGCTTTCCGTGTTGTCGGCGATCGAGGGCCTCAAAGTGACGACGCCCGGCCTGGACGAATTGGTCGTCCCGATCACGGTCGTCATCCTGGTCGCGCTGTTCATGGTGCAATCGCGCGGCACCGCCAAGGTGGCGGCGTTCTTCGGTCCCGTGACGCTCGTCTGGTTCACCGCCATCGCCGCCGCCGGCCTCTGGCATATCGCCGGCAATCCGACCGTGCTCTACGCCTTCAATCCCTGGCATGGGGTCTCCTTCCTCATTCATCACGGCATCATCGCATTGTTCACGCTGGGCGCCGTGTTCCTGGTGGTGACCGGCTCGGAGGCGCTTTACGCCGACCTCGGTCATTTCGGACGCGGCCCGATCCGCTTTGCTTGGCTCACCGTGGTGCTGCCGGCGCTCACCATCAATTATCTCGGGCAGGGCGCGTTGGTGCTCGCCGATCCCAAGGCGATCGAAAATCCGTTCTTCCTGCTCTATCCGCATTGGGCGCTGCTGCCGATGGTGCTGCTCGCGGCTGCCGCGACGGTGATCGCGAGCCAAGCGGTGATCACCGGCGCCTATTCGCTCACCCGCCAGGCGATCCAGCTCGGCCTGTTGCCGCGGCTGGAAATCCGCCACACGTCGGAAGCGCTGTTCGGGCAGATCTATATGCCGCGGGTGAACACGCTGCTGCTCGTCGGCGTGCTGCTGCTGGTGGCGCTGTTCCGCTCCTCGAGTGCGCTCGCCTCCGCCTATGGCATTGCCGTCACCGGCACCATGGTGGTCACCGCGCTCATGGCCTTCATCGTCATCTGGCGCGTCTGGCGCTGGCATGCGCTGGCGGCGGCGGCGCTCATCGCGCCGTTCCTGTTCATCGATCTCTCCTTCCTCACCGCCAACATGCTCAAGATCGTCGAGGGCGGCTGGGTGCCGCTGGCGCTCGGCGGCGTGGTGATGACGATCATGTACACCTGGCGGCGCGGCAGCCGCATTCTCCTGCTGAAGACGCGCAAGATGGAGACGCCGCTCGAATTCCTTGTCGCCAATCTCGAGAAGAAGCCGCCGCAGCGGGTGCCCGGCACCGCCGTGTTCCTCACCAGCGATCCGGACTTCGCGCCGACCGCGCTGCTGCACAGCCTCAAGCACTACAAGGTGCTGCACGAGAAGAACGTCATCCTCACCATCGAGACCGCCGACACGCCGCGCGTCGATGCCGCCGAGCGCGTGCGCATCGAACCCTTGAGCGAGACCTTCTCGCGTGTCGTGCTGCGCTTCGGCTTCATGGAGACGCCGAACGTGCCGAAGGCGCTCGCCGTCGCGCGCCGGCTCGGCTGGCAGTTCGACATCATGTCGACCTCGTTCTTCCTGTCGCGGCGCGCGCTCAAGCCCGCGGCTCAGTCCGACATGCCGCGCTGGCAGGACCGGCTGTTCATCGGCCTGACCAAGGCGGCGAACGATGCCACCGACTACTTCCAGATTCCGACGGGCCGGGTGGTGGAGGTCGGCACGCAAGTCGCGGTTTAGCGATGCGAATTGTCGCCGATCGGACATAGCGGTGACGTGTACGATGAGACGTGTATTCCGGAAGACCATTAACTGCGCAAAGGCGAATTGGTTCCACGCCGAAATAAATTTCTTGCACGTCGTATCGCAAGCGCTTGTCGGCAAGCCAAATCTCTTGCTTTTCGCGCGCCGCGTCTCATAATATTTACGCACACTATTTTGCGTGGCAACGTTAGCGTGCAGCTCAATCCCTTTATGGAGATCGATTCATGATCGCTTGGGAAGCCCAGACGACGCAAGACGGCGTTCTGGGACTCAGGGAAATGGCGCCGACAATTGAGTTGCATGACCTCACTACTCAGCTGATTGCCTGCGACAACTTCGATATCGCGCTCGATACGATGCTGAATTCAGTTATCCGTTTCCACGGCGCCGACTTCGGCAACGTGCAGCTTTACCGCGACGACACGCGCGAATTGTGGATTGCGCGGCAACAGGGCTTCAACGAAAACTTTCTCAAGCTTTTCGCGCGGGTCACCGCCGACGATCCGTGCGCCTGCGGGCGTGCGCTGCGCATCAACCGACCGATCATTGTTCCGGACGTCGAGCAGGACGAAGAGTACGGGCCTTTCCGCGCGATTGCGCGCGACGCCGGTTATCGCGGCGTGCAGTCGACGCCCATCGTCAGCAGCGACGGCGATCTTGTCGGCGTGCTGTCGACGCATTTTCGCGCGCCGCGGATACCGACGGCCGTGCAGATGCACCTGACCCACCTTTATGCGCGGCAGGCCGGTGAAATCCTCGTGCGGCTGCGCCGTGACAGCGCGGCTGGCCAGGACCACGACATCGTGGCGCGCGAGCTCAGCCACCGTCTCAAGAACGTGCTCGCCATGGTGCAGGCGATCGCGCGCCAGAGCATGAAAGGATCGAGCGGCCTGCGCGACTTCGCCAGCAGCTTCGAGGCGCGCCTGGCGGCGCTCGCGCGCGCACACAGCTTGCTGAGCGAGGGTCACTGGCAGAGCACGGGTCTGCGCAAGCTGCTCGGCGAGCAATTGTTGCCGATGAACGAGAAGCAGATCGTGCTGGCCGGGCCGGAGGTCGCGATCGATGCCGACGCGGCCTATGTGGTGTCGCTGCTCACCCACGAGCTCGCCGTCAATGCGCAGAAATATGGCGCGTTGAGCTCGCCCACGGGCCGGGCGTCGGTCGCCTGGTCGGTCGATCCGAAGGGGCCCGCTCTGCAGCTCGACTGGGTGGAAAGCGGCGGGCCGGCGGTGCGGCCGCCGCAGTCGAGCGGCTTCGGCACGGCCTTGATGCGCAGCCTGAACGGCTCGTCCCTCGTCAAGGCTGAAATGCGCTTCGAAGCGGCCGGCGTCGTCTGCGCCCTGCGCGTACCGCTGAAGGCGGCCACCGTCTAGCGCTCCCGCGCCGGCGCGCTAGGCGTAGCCGAGCCACAGCGAGCCCAGCATGGCGGCACCGAGCAACAGGATGACGATGCCGGCGACGAGGTGCAGGGTCTGCAGGTGGCGGGTGCGCGGTTGCCTCGGCTTTTTCCGCCGTCGTCAGCCCGATATAGATCGCGGTGGGATCATCGGCGCGACGAAGACCACTTTGTATAGCAGACCGCCTTTGCGCGAAAAACGCATTGATTCCGGTCGACATGCGCAGCCTGCAGGTGACTGGTTTGCGCGTGACCGGGTTCACGTAGCGGGCAAAAGACAGATGCGGGACCGGTAAATTCCCGCTACAACCACGGCGCAGGAAACAGGGAGTGCTTTCGGAAATGGCCGACGACATGGCGCGCGCGAGCGAAGTGCATAACCTGACGCCCGAGGAGGTCGCGGCCGGCTTGCGCGAGGGGCGCATGCTGCTGGTCGACGTGCGCGAGTTCAACGAGACCGCGGTGGAGAGCTATCCCGATGCGGTGATCGTGCCGCTGTCGCATTTCGACCCCGCCGACATTCCCGACCCGCAGGGCAAGCAGGTGGTCTTCGCCTGCCGCTCGGGGCGGCGCTCGGTCACCGCGTCGCTCGCCGCGCAGGACGCAGGCCTTCCCTACAAGTCGCACCTTGCCGGCGGCATTCTCGCCTGGAAGGCGGCCGGCCTTCCCACCAAACCCGGAAGCTGAACACCCATTCGGGGGCATTCCATGCGCTGTCTCGTCGCCGCCGCCGCGCTCGCCGCGGCTGTCAATGCCGTCAGCGTCGCCGTTGCGCCGGCCGAAGAGCGCGTGGTCAATGTCTACAATTGGTCGGACTATATCGACCCGACGGTGTTGAAGGAGTTCACCGCCAAGACCGGCATCAAGGTCGTCTACGACACCTACGACGCCAACGAGACGCTGGAAACCAAGCTGCTCGCCGGCAAGTCCGGCTACGACGTGGTGGTGCCGACCAGCAATTTCCTGCAGCGCGAGATCAAGGCCGGCGTGTTGCAGAAGCTCGACAAGAGCAAACTGCCCAATTTGAAGAATGTCTGGCCGGAGATCGCCAAGGGGCTGACCGCCTTCGATCCGGGCAATCAATACGCCGTCGACTACATGTGGGGCACCACCGGCATCGGCTACAACGTGAAAGCCATGCACGCGCGGCTCGGGCCGAACGCCAAGATCGACAGTTGGGACGCGGTGTTCAAGCCGGAGAACCTGGCCAAGTTCAAGGATTGCGGCATTCACATGCTCGACGCGCCGACCGACATCATGCCGGCGGCGCTGCATTACCTCGGGCTCGATCCCAATTCGACCAAGCCAAGCGACCTGGAAAAGGCGGCGGAGCTCTTGACCAAGATCCGGCCCTCGGTGCGCAAATTCCATTCCTCCGAATATCTCAACGCGCTCGCCAGCGGCGAAATCTGCTTTGTGGTCGGCTGGTCGGGCGACATCCTGCAGGCGAAGAACCGTGCCAAGGAGGCCAAGAACGGCATCGAGATCGGCTACGTCATCCCGAAGGAGGGCGCGCAGATGTGGTTCGATTCCTTCGCCATTCCGAAGGACGCGCCGCATCCTGAGGCAGCGCTCACCTTCATCAACTATATGCTCGATGCCCAGGTGGCGGCCAAGAACAGCAATTTCGTCGCCTATGCCAACGGCAACCTGGCGAGCCAGAAATACATCGACAAGGCCGTGCTCGACGACCGCGGCGTCTATCCCGACGCGGCCACCATCGCCAAGCTCTATACGGTGAAGGCCTGGGACCCGCGCACGCAGCGGCTGATCAACCGGCTGTGGACCCGGGTGAAGACGGGGCAGTAAAACCTGTCATTCCGGGGCGCGGCCGTTGGGCCGCGAACCCGGAATCCGGACGCGGTGGACCTGAGTTTGTTTCTGGATTCTGGGTCCGCTCGCTGCGCGAGCGTCCAGGAATGACAAATTGGCCTATTTCGCGTCGTCTTCCGGCCGCCAGCGGCGGTGCTGCCACAGCCACTGCTCGGGGTTGTCGCGGATCCAGCCCTCGATCACGCTCATGATCGTCTGCATGGTGCCGGCGATGTCGATCTTGCCCTCGGCATCGCGCACGGGCGCGATCGCCTCGGTCATGTCGCCGCGGAACCGGTGCCCGGGCAGGCGGATCAACCGCACGCCATGGATCGGGCAGTCGAAATGGCGGGCGAGCCGCGCCAGCAGTGGATTGGCGCGGGTCGGGCGGCCGAAAAAAGTCACCGGCACGCCGCGCACATAATACTGGTCGACCAGCATGCCGACATGGGTGCCGGATTTGAGCGCCTCGGCCAGTTTGACCGGCGCATCAAGCCCGGTGGGGATCAGCCGGCCCATCAGCGTTGAGCGGGTCTCGGTGATCCAGCGGTCGACGGCTTCGATATTGGGGCCGCGGTAGAGCACAGCGCTCTTGATGCCATTGGCATGCGCCGAGATCGCCGGCAGCTCCCAATTGCCGAGATGCGCGGCGAAGACCAGCGCCGGCTTGCCGCTTTCGGTGACGCGGCTGTAGCGCTCCAGGTCTTCCGGCGCGATGTCGAAACGCCCGGGCTGGTCCGGCGACCGGTAGTCCCACAGCCGGTCGAGATGGGCGAATTCGGCGCCCATGCGGCCGAGATTTTCCCAACTGCCGCACAGGATGCGCTCGATCTCGGCAGCAGATTTTTCCGGAAAGGCCGCGCGAAGCTGATCGCGCGCGACCTTATCTTCGCGCAGGCGCGGGCCGACATGGCGCATCACGATGGCGGCGGCGTCTGAGAGCCAGTCGGGATCGGTAAGCCGCAGCAGCCTGATGAAGCCGACGGCGAGCGCGCCCAGCGCGGCATTGCCGGCGCGCTTTGCGCCGCGGCGAACGCGCTGCTTCATCGTGCTCATGACCGCGAGCCCACTGGCGCTACCCCATACTCCGTTCATTCCCGCCCCCGCGGGGGCAGGCGCGGGAATCCAAAGTCACACGCGCAGACTTCGCATTAGCAGAACCGGGTCCCCGCTGGATCCTGTGCTCGGGACAGCCGAAGGCTGGACCCGAGTGCGGGGACGAACGGGGGAGGGCGCGTGCCATCAGAACAGCACGATGACTTTGCCGAACACCTGGCGCGCTTCGATGCGCGCCAACCCTTGCGCGAAATCGGCGAGCGGAAACTCGCTGTCGATGATCGGCGCCATGCCGGCGGCGATCTTGGACAGGCAGTCGCGGATGTTGCGCATCGAGCAGCCGAACGAGCCCATGATCTTGTATTGCTGCTGGAAGAGCTGCATCAGGTTGAGGGTCACCGTCGGGCCGGCGGTCGAACCGCAGGTGACCAGGCGGCCGCCGCGCTTCAAGACGAGCAGCGAGCCGTTGAAGCCCTCGCCGCCGACATGCTCGAACACGACGTCGACGCCCTTCTTCTTGGTGAGCTTGCGGGTGACGCCCTCGAAGCGGTCGGTCTTGTAATTGATGACGTGGTCGGCGCCGAGCGCCTTGGCCTTTTCCGCCTTGGCGTCGTCGCCGACGGTGGTGATGACGGTGCAGCCCAAGGCCTTCGCCATCTTGATCGCCACCGAGCCGATGCCGGAGCCGCCGGCATGCACCAGGATGGTCTCGCCCGGCTTGAGCTTGGCATTGTCGAACAGCATGTGCTCGACAGTCCCGAAAGCGATGGGCGCGCAGGCCGCGTCGCGCAAGCTGACGCCGTCCGGCACCGGTACGGTCAGCCGTGCCGGCATGGTGACGAGATCGCGGGCGAAGCCGTCGATGTGGAAGCCCATGATGCCGCCGACGTTTTCGCACAGATTGTCGCGGCCCTCGCGGCAGGCCGGGCAGGTGCCGCAGGTGCGCGCGCCGTACATGACCACCTTGTCGCCGGGCTTGCGGTCGGTGACGTCGGGACCGACCGCGGCGATCTCGCCGGAGGCTTCGGCGCCGACGACGAGCGGCAATTGCCGCTTGGCGAAGGCCATGCCGCGGAAGCCCCAGAGGTCGAGATGGTTGAGCGCCACCGCCTTGATGCGCACGATGACCTCGCCGGCGCCGGGCGGCGGCGGATCGGGCAGGTCGACGAGCTCGAGCTGGCGGTCGGCAACCAAATGAAGTGCGCGCATGGATTACACTCGGTCATTCCGGAACGCGAGCGAAGCTCGCGGGCCCGGAATCCATACGCCGCAGCAGGGGGTATGGAGTTCGGGTTCGCGGCCTAACGGCCGCGCCCCGGAATGACAAGAGAAAAAGTTCACGCCGGCTCGCGCCCCATCACCAGCGAGACGTTCTGTCCGCCGAAGCCGAAGGAGTTGGAGATGGCGTGGCGCAATTCGGCATCGCGCGCTTGATGGGGCACGACGTCGAGCGGGATCGCCGGATCGGGCACATTGTAATTGATCGTGGGCGGGATGCGCTGATGCTGCAGCGTGAGCAGCGTGAACGCCGCCTCGACCGCGCCGGCCGCCGACAGCGTATGCCCGATCATCGACTTGTTGGAGGAGATCGGCACGCTCTTGGTCCGCTCGCCGAACACGGCGGCGGCGCCGACATATTCCATCTTGTCGTTTTCCGGCGTGCTGGTGCCGTGCGCGTTGATGTAGTCGATGTCGTCGGCGCTCAAGCCGGCGTCCTTGATGGCATTGACCATGCAGCCGATGATCGGCTTGCCGTCCGGGCTCGAGCGGGTGCGGTGGAAGGCGTCCGCCATCTCGCCGCAGCCCTCGATCACGCCGAGGATCTTGGCGCCGCGCGCCTTGGCCAATTCGTAGCTTTCCAGCACCAGCGCGCCGGCGCCTTCCGCCATCACGAAGCCGTCGCGGTTCTTGGAGAACGGCTTGGCGGCGCCTTGCGGGTTGTCGTTGCTGCCGGTCGACAGCGCCGAGAGCAGCGAGAAGCGGATCAGCGATTCCGGGCTGATCGAGCCGTCGGTGCCGACGCAAAGCGCGGCGTCCGCCTCGCCGCGGCGGATCGCTTCGGCGCCGAGCTGGATGGCGGTGGCGCCGGAGGCGCAGGCGGTCGACAGCGAGATCGGCGAGCCCTTGGTGCCGAATTCGTCGGCGATGTGATAGGCGACCGAGCCGAGCATGAAGCGCTCGTGATAGGCGGGGAAGGCGGGGCTCGCCCGCAGCATGTCGTTATAGGTGACCTTGTCGTTGGCGCCGCTTTTGGCGGCGAGCGCGATGCGCTGCGGCCATTCCACCTCGATCGGCGGCACGGCGAGGAACAAGGGGCCGGGAAAATCGCCTTTGCTGCCGATGCCGGATTCGCTGATCGCTTCCTCGACCGCGAGCCGCGCGAGGTTCTCGGTATGGGTCGGGGTATTGTCCTCGACCGGCAGGAATTCGATGGTGCCGGCGATGCGCGTGCGCAGGCCTTCGGTGGAGAAGCGCTTGATGGCGTGGATGCCGGATTCGCCGGCGGTGAGCTTCTGCCAATTGTCGGTCTTGCCGGCGCCGAGCGAGGTGACCACGCCGATCCCGGTCACCACCACGAGCGGCCGGCCTTGTCTGTCCGTCGCAGGCATTGTCCGTCTCCCCGTCAGTCGACCCGCTCGACCAGCGCCAGGGCTTCGCCCCGCCAATGGCCGACGCCGGTCACCAGGACCTGGCTCAGGTCCGCATCCATGGGCTTCTCCAGCCCCGTATTATCGCAGGGCGGAAACAGTTTGCCATGGCCGAGCGCGATGGCCGCGAGTGCCACGTTGACGATGAATTGCGGCTCCGCCCCATGGCCGACATAGGAACCGGTGGCGCGCACGGCAAGATCGGGATGCGCCTCGAGGAAGGCGCGCTCCTCGGCGGTGGCGGGCTCAGCGCCGGTGGCGCCGGACAGCACCGCGGCCTGGCCGCTCTTGACCTTGTTCTTGATCTTGTCCCACAGCGAGGCCAGGGCGTTGGTGATCGCGCCGCCGCCGCGGCGGCTGCGGTCGGAGAGCACCGTCGTGAGCCGCGCCAACGGCTTGGCGCCGCGCGCTTCCGCGTAATCGCGGCCCTCGATCACCAGGAAGGCGCCGAGCGATCCGACGGCGAGGCCGGGATGTTCACGCCGTTCCCAGACCGGGGCGTATTTGTCCTTCAGCGCATAGCCGCCGAACTCGAACAGCATCAACAGGTCGGGACGCTCGGCATTATAGGAGCCGCCGACCAGCGCGATGTCGCTCTGCTTGGCGGTGATGCGGCCGAGGGCGACGCGTAGCGCATCAACGCCGGAGGCTTCCTCGCCCATGAAGGTGCGCGAGGAGCCGGTGACGCCGTGCACGATCGAGATGTTACCGGCGAGCAGATTGGAAAGCTGCGCCAGGAAGAGGGTGGGACGCAGATCGCCCATCAGCCGCTCGTTAAGGAAGGCATCCGGGTCGGCGGCCTGCGGCATGCCGCTGAGAATCGCGGCGTCGACGGCAAGATCGCGCTCGCCGCCGCCGGCGGCCACGATCATGTCCATGTGCGAGAGCACGTCGGTCTTGCCCTTGACGCCGGCGCTGTCGAGCGCGAGGCCCGCGCAATAGGTGCCGATGCGCTGCCAGGCTTCCATCTGGCGCTGCTCTTTCTTCGGAACCTGAGCATCGAAACTGACTGGCGCCAACGGATGCACGACGAAAGGCGCGAAGGTCGTTACGTCGGCGCCCGGCTGCCCGGCGGCGAGCTTCTGCCAATGCGCCTCGGCTCCTTCGCCCAGGCAGGAGACGATGCCGATGCCGGTGATCCAGGCTTCGCGTGTCTCAGCCATCCACTGGCACCTCGTCCGCGTTCGGATAGCCGATCTGCGTGCCCCAGGCCTGCATCATCGCCTTCATCGTCTCGTTGGGGAAGTCGAGCACGCGGAAGGTGATGGTGGCGTCGCACACGGTTTCGTCGTTGACGCGGATCTTGGCCTTGGTCACCGCATAGCCGGAGCCTTCGTGCTCGAGCTCGCCGGTGACGTTGAGCACTTGGCTGGGTTTGACGAAGTTGCGCAGCTTGGCATCCTTCACCGCCACCAGGAACGGCATGCGTTCGAATCGGTTGAGCGCGACCACCAGCCAGCCGGCGGTCTGCGCCATGGTCTCGATCAAGAGAACGCCCGGCATGAGCGGAAAGCCGGGAAAGTGACCCTGGAAGATCGTGCTTTCAGCGGGGACGGTCGCCTCGCTGCTGATCTTGCGGCCGGGGAGATCGAGTTCGACGATCCGGTCGATCAGCTGGAAATACTCAAGGCGCATCGGCGTGCCGGGTTAGGCTCCCTTGGCAGCGACGAGTTCGTCGATGCGGGCGCAGAGGTTCTGAAGCACGAAATACTGATCGGTGGTCGCCTTGCCGTCGTTGACCTCCTGCGTCCACTGCTCCAGCGGCAGCTTGATGCCGAACGCCTTGTCGATGGCGAAGGCGATGTCGAGGAAGTCGAGGCTGTCGATGCCCAGATCGTTAATGGCGTGACTCTCCGGCTTGATCGTATCGCGCGGAATATCGCAGGTCTCGGCGATAATATTGGCGATGGTGTCGAACGTCGTGGACATCGATAACTCTCTGATTTCTATGGAGTTCTGGCAGCTCGACGGCCCACGCGCCCGGGCCCTCGCGCGACAGCCCCCCGGCCAGGCCCTGAAAGGCAAGCGGTCGGCAGCCCGTATAGCGAAGGGTTGCGGTAAGTTCAATGGCGCCGGTCCCAAGCGGGAAAACCAAGGCTAATGGCCGCGGCCCGTGTCCGGGGCGCCCTCGGTCGTCGACGGCGGGAACCAGCGGTCTTTGCTGTATTCCACCGGGGTGCAACCGCGCCGGCCTGACAACACGCAGTCCTGGTTGCGGCGCATCTGCGCCATAGTGTCGGCGAGCCAGAGGCCGGCGCCGATCAGCGCTAGCACGAAGGCGAAGGCCACCACATTGACGATCATCCGGTGACGGTAGTCGTCCTCGCCTTCGCCGCGCTGGTAGTGGACGAGGTCGGCCAGCGGCGGCGGCGCGCCGGCGCGCGCGCGGCGGAACGGCAGCACCTGCCGCTCCGGGTCGGGGACTGGCGATCGATCGCTGGCCATGGCGCGAGCTTACCACGCCGCCGGTGGCCGTTCGATGGCGGCGCGGCGATGGCCGAGGCGGTCGCGCCAGACTGGGCTCCGCGCCCATGGGCGACATTTTCCAGTCACGGCGCTGGGTGGCGCCGCTCGCGGCCTATGTGGTCGTGCTGCAGGCGATCGTCGTCGCGGTCGTGCCGGTCGCGACTGAGCGACCTGACGCTGCCGCCGATCAACATCCGCTGTTGCTCCAATAGCGACTGGCTGCGATGCAGCGAGTCGCGACGGGCCCGGGCTATGTGAAAACTCCGAAAGCGCGTCGACGATGAGAATGGCATTTCTCGCGGCGATTAAAAACGGCCGCCTTTGAGAGGTTTGCTCACGTCAGTCGCTCACTTATTCGACTGATGCAGCAATGCGTCATAGTTGAGTTTGATGGCCTCATAACATTCGCACGCGGCCTCTTGCAGTGCGGGAATGTCGAGCAGCTTTATCTTTCCGCGCTTGTAGCTGATCAGTCCCGCTTCCTGCAGCGTGCGCGCTACGACGGTCACGCTGGTGCGCCGAACCCCGAGCATTTGGGCAATATATTCTTGGGTCAGCGGAAGCTCGTCGCTGCCGTGCAAATCGGCAGCCCTTAACAGCCATCGCGATAGTCTGCTCTCGATAACGTGCGCGGCATTGCATGCCGCTGACTGCTGCGCTTGTGCAAAAAGCGCTTGCTCATGGCCTCCGAACAGCGACCGGATATGGGGATGAGCTTCGAGTATTTCTTTCAGCGGGTCGACCGGGCAAGCCAGAACTTCTCCGCCGATCTGTACAATTGCCCGATTGAGGGAGACCCTGCCATTAAGTGCGGCGCCGGCTCCAACGATGCCGTCGCGTCCGACCATGGCGCTCTCGATCACTTCACCAGTGGAAAGCGGCACAACGAGCGAAACAACTGCGTCGCTCGCAAAGTAAACCCGGTTCACTTCCTGGCGAACGTCATCGAGAAGGTCATGCTGACGGAGTGCGACCGGCTCTAAATGTGGCCCCAACGCCTCACGCTCGGCATCGAGCAATGCATTCAGCAAGAGATTGGAGTTACGCGGCAAACGGCGCTCCATGCTCGCAGGCGGGAGTGCGCTTGGTCTCCCAACCAACGGGGCCTGAAAGCGGGAACTCTACCGATGGCGTTGCACCATCGGATAAAGCGGCGCGAGCGTCTACCCGCCGGTTACTCATTATTGGCAGCTTATCCGCGTTCCGCTGCATTGTTCCGGAGGTTCGCTTCGAAATTTGATCAACGAAAGACCTTGAAACAAAGTCGGATATGCGACACATTGAAAATATCATCGGCAAACCTGAAAACCCAGGCGCCGGTGGCTGAGAGACCAAGCGTGCTCCCGCCTGTAACGGGGCACCAAATGGCAGACCCAACGCTTAAATACCGCATCTGGCAGCGTGACGTTGAATGGCATTGGCAGGTAGTATCCAGCGATAAAAAAGAAGTGCTCCTTTCGGGAGTGGCAGCCACGAGCGTCGCCGCCCGAAGCGCAGCCTTCCAATATTGCCTGCAGCATCCAGGCTACCACGCCGAACCCAAGTAAGTGAACAGAGGCGATGCCACGCTATTTTTTCCATCTTCGCGGCTCCGGTGCGCTCGATACCGAAGGGCAGGAGTTTCCGAACGACGAGGCTGCCCGTGAGGAAGCCCGCGCAGTTGCGTACGACCTTGCACGCAACAAGGCTGCTGCGACGGATGAACGCCTGATCGTTACTAACGAGGCAGGTCAGGTGATCCACGAGGAACCACTGTTCCGCCGCTAGATGTTGCTTGCGGGTCAATCGCAACATCGGCGGTCAAGAGCCGCAGTACTTAATTGTCTGGTATTCCCCGTTTGCGACCAATTTGTGCGGCGATGCAGCACGTCGCTAGGGGGCAATCAAGTATCACTGCGCCGGGAGAGTCCGCCAGAGGTGGACTAATCCGTCATGGTCATCTCAATCTCAGTCTTACATTCGCTGCATTGAAAGGTGCGACGCTCCCGTCCCATCACCAGCGTGGAACACGTCATGGTAAATGAATCAAAAATTCTGCACGCAACACGATTAGTTAAGACTATGCCGGCTATAGGAGGCCTTTGCCATGACCCGTCGAGTGTGGGGTGATGACGGTGAGCGACAACGACGACCGGCGCTTTTCCAGCCCTTCAGCCACTGGCGGCATGCCCGTTGCGGTGGATGAGGCGTTGCGCAACGAGTGGCTGGAAATCTGGTACCAGCCGAAGATCGATCTGAAGCGCAAATGCCTGGCCGGCGCCGAGGCGCTGGCGCGCATCCGCCATCCGCAGCTCGGCATGTTGTGGCCGGAAAGCTTCCTGCCCGACATCGACGAACACAGCCTGGCGATGCTCACCGAGTACGCGCTGCTCACCACGCTGCGCAATTGGGCGAGCTTCGCCGAGGCCGGCTTCAACCTGCATCTCGCCATCAACATCCCGGCCGACGCGCTGTGGAAGGCGCCGATCGCGCGCATCGTCTCCGAGTACCGTCCGAAATCGGAGAACTGGCCCGGGCTGATCGTCGAGGTGGCCGAGGATCAGATCGTGCGCGAGATCGCGCAAGCGCAAAAGGTCGCCGACGAGCTGAAGGCGCACGGCGTCACCATCGCCATCGACGATTTCGGCGCCGGCTATTCCTCATTCGCCAGCCTGCGCGATGTGCCCTTCGCCGAGCTGAAGGTGGACGAATCCTTCGTGAAGGATTGCGCCACCGACGCCACCAATGCCGCGATCTGCCAGACCGCCATCGATCTCGCGCATCGCTTCGGCAGCGTGGCGGTGGCCGAGGGCATCGAGACCATGACCGACCTGCAGGCGCTGGTGGTAATGGGCTGCGATTTCGGCCAGGGCATGCTGATCGCGCCGCCGATGCCGAAGGAGCGTTTCCTCGAGCTGCTGCGCCAGCGCATGAACAAGCCGCGCGCGCCGGCAGAACCCGTGCCGGCCGCCGCCGCCGGCCGCGTGGCTTAAGCGACATCACTGTTTTTGTCGGGTTGGTCGGACGGCTGCCTTGGTGCGCGCCAGGCTAAATCGTGCTATATTCCTTTTATGAAAAAGCATGGTCCCACCAAGGGGAAAAGCGGCAAGTTCAGCGCCGCGGAGAAGGTCAGTATCACCCTTGGGCGTGAGCGGTTCGGCAAGATCAGCAAGGTCGAGGGCATCGAGCTGTCCGGGGATATGAGGCGGCGCGCGGCAGAATTCGACCGGCGTGGAAGCTCGACCGAGGAACGCCGGAGCACGATCATCCGGGCTTACCGCAAAGACTGACTTCGGCCATGTACGAGGTCGAGGACGACAAGCTCTACTGCTTTCCGGGCACGACCATCCTCAAGAACAGGCTAGACTTGAAAGATGCGGCCGAGCTTGCCGCTTTCGAGGCCGAGATTTCATCGCAGCGGGCGACCGAGCCGCTGCCCGAGGGGCAGCTTGATGCTGCGCACTACAAGGCCATCCATCATCACCTATTCCAGGACGTCTATGATTGGGCGGGCGAGATCCGCAAGATTAGAATCGGCAAGGACGGCAACTGGTTCTGTTTCCCCGAGCACATCGATAGCCAGATGCAGGCCCTGTTCAGCTGGCTCGCCGAAGAGAATTACCTGCGCGGCCTCGATGCGCAGCAGTTCGCTGCCAGGGCGGCGCACTTCCTTGCGGAGATGAATGCCATCCATCCATTCCGCGAGGGTAATGGCCGGGCGCAACTATCTTTTCTGGTGATGCTGGCGGAGCAGGCCGGCCATCCGCTCGACCTGGAAAAGCTGGAGCCCCAAGAGATATTGGATGCGACGATCGAGAGTTTCGATGCCGATGAAGCGCCGCTTGCCGAGATAATCGCAGGATTACTCTGAAAGCTCACCCTGGGATGGTTGCGCATTGTCGTCCCCGGCTCCTCACCGTGCGGATGGCCCGCCGGCGCCGGCCGCGGGAACCCAGGCCAACCGCGTGGCATGACGCCGCTTGCGCGGCGAGTTGCCAATCCCGCCGGATGGCTGTCATAAGGCGGCCATGGAACAGCGCGCGAAACCCCAGCCGAAGCTTATCATCCGCCAGGCCTTTCCGGCCGACATCGGGGGCATCCGCGCCCTCATGGCCAAGGCCTATCCCGCCTTCGGGCCGAGCGGCGTCTACTCGGAAGCGCAATTGCGCGGCCAGATCCATCAGTTTCCCGAGGGGCAGTTCGTCGCCACCTACCAGGGGAGCATCATCGGCTACTGCGCCACCTTCCGCATCCCGGAGTCGCTCGCGCTCTCGCGGCACGACTGGGCGACCATCACCGGCCGCGGCTACGCCTCGCGCCACGATCCGCAGGGCGATTGGCTGTACGGCATGGACGTGTGCGTGGATCCCGAGTTCCGCGGGCAGCGCATCGGCCAGCGCCTGTACAACGAGCGGCGCGAGCTCTGCCAGCACCTGCATCTCAAGGGCATCGTCTTCGCCGGCCGCATGCCGAACCTGGCGCGGCGCTGGAAGGCGGTCGGCTCGGCGGAGAACTATCTCAAGCTGGTGCTCGAGGGAAAGCAGCGCGATCCGGTGATCGGCTTCCAGATGCGCAACGGCTTCGAGCCGATCGGCATCCTGGAAGATTATCTGCCGAGCGATACCGAGTCGCGCGGCTACGCCACCCACATGATCTGGCGCAATCCGCAGGTGCCCTCCGACCAGACGACGGCGCCGGCGCGCGTGATGCGGCGCCCGCAGACGGTGCGCGTCGCCGCCGTGCAGTATCAGTTGCGCGCGGTGTCCTCGTTCGAGGAGTTCGCCCATCAGGTCGAGTATTTCGTCGATGCGGTGGCCGACTATAAAGCCGATTTCGCGGTGTTCCCGGAGCTGTTCACGCTGCAACTGCTGTCGATCGAGAACCGCAAGGTCCCGGCCGCCGACGCCATCGGGGCGCTCACCAACTATACCGGCCGCTTCAAGGAGATGATGAGCCATCTCGCCGTCGCCTACAACGTCAACATCATCGGCGGCTCGCATCCGACGCGCGAGACGGACGGCGAGGTCTACAACATCTCCTACGTGTTCCTGCGCGACGGAAGCGTGCACGAGCAGTTCAAGGTGCACCCGACACCGAACGAGCGCTATTGGTGGAACATCCGCGGCGGCGACCGCGTCAATGTCATCGACACCGACTGCGGGCCGGTGGGCGTCGCCATCTGCTACGACTGCGAGTTTCCGGAGCTGACCCGCTTTCTCACCGACCAGGGCGCCGCCATCCTGTTCGTGCCCTTCTGCACCGACGAACGGCAGGCCTATATGCGGGTGCGCTATTGCGCGGCGGCGCGCGCGGTGGAGAACCAGTGCTACGTCGTGATGGCGGGCAATGTCGGCAATCTGCCGAAAGTCGAGAACATGGACATCCAGTATTCGCAGAGCTGCGTGTTGACGCCCTGTGACTTTCCCTTCGCCCGCGACGGCATCGCCACCGAGGCGGCACCCAATGTCGAGATGGTGGCCATCGCCGACCTACATCTCGACAGCCTCTACGCCGCACGCCAGGGCGGAGCCGTGCACAATCTCAAGGACCGCCGCTTCGATCTTTATTCGGTGGTCTGGCGCGGGCACTGAGGGCGCGCTTTCCGAGCCGGAGCGCGTCGGGTATATTGAGGCGAGACAGTATGGGATGGCCGCCGTGGATCAGAGCCGAACCTTTGCCGTTATGCTCGAACCAGAAGACGAGGGCGGCTTCACCGTCCGCGTGCCGGCATTTCCGGAGATCGTGACCTACGGCCAGGATGAGCAGGAGGCGCTGGCGATGGCCGAGGACGCCATTCGCCTGGTCATCGCCGACTGCAAGGCGCGCAGCGAACCGCTGCCGAATCCGGCGCCGCCGCGCATCCGGGAAATCACGGTCACGCTCGCGGCGTGAACCAGCGATTGCCGACGGTGACGGCGCGCGAAACTATTCGCGCGTTGGAACGCGCCGGGTTCGTCGTGTCACGGACGTCGGGTAGCCATTGCCGTTGATCCACAGGGACGATCCGGCCCGCAAGGTGACGGTTCCCGTCCATGCCGGTGACCTCAAACGCGGAACTTCGCGCGCGATTGTCGCGCAAGCGGGACTGACGACCGCCGAGTTTCTGGCCCTGCTTTAAGATCTGCCCGTGCTATTTCCCGCTCGGCTCGGCGAAGGCGAGCTTGGCGTCCTCCGGCGGCAGCATGCGGAAGACGTTGAGCGTCATCGCCACCATGGCGTAGTAGCCGCACAGGCCGGTGAGTTCGATCATGGTCTTGTCGCCGAACATCGCGTGCAGGCGCTTGTAGGTGCGGTCGCTGACCCGCCGGGTCTTGTAGAGCTCCTGCACGAAGGCATGGATGGCGCGCTCGTCCTTGGGCGCCGATGTCGGCGCGCGGCCGGCGCGCAGGTCGGCGATGGTCTTTGCTTTGACGCCGGCCTTTTCGGCGATGGTGGCATGGGCGAACCACTCGTACTGCGCGCGCCACAGCCGCGCCGTGCACAGAATGGCGAATTCGGACAGCCGCGGCGGCAGCGAGGTGCCGTAGCGGCAGAAGGCGCCGAGCGACTGCGCCTGCAGGCCGAGCTCGGGCGCATGCATCCAGGCGGCGAAGGGGCCGCGGATGGTGAGCGCCTGGCCGCGCGGGCCGGTGCGCAGCGCCGCCAGCAGCGTGCGCTGGGCCTCGCTCAACTGGTCTTCCTTCAACAAGGGCAGGCGTGGCGCGGGGCGCTTGGCAGGCATGAATTTGTCCTTTGGGCGGGCCGGGGGAGGGATGTGACGCGGGGTGCAAAGCCCGTCTATTATAGCCAAAACCAGCTGCCGCCCAGGGGAGGCCCTCGATGGATGACGTGACCCGCTTTACGCCTGATCTCGCGCGCTACGAGGCGCTAATGGAGGTGGTGCGCAACCGGCTGACCAGCCGCGCCTTCCGCACCGACATCCCGGTGCCGCGCGAGCATATCGAACTGGTGCTGGAAGCCGCCCGCCACGGGCCCTCCGGCGCCAATGCGCAGCCCTGGCACTACATCGCGGTGACCGATCCAGCGGTGAAGCAGCAGATCGCCGATTATTTCGTGGCGGAAGCGACGGCGCGCGCCAAGCTGAAGATGAAATTCCCCACGCCCAACTACCGCGGGCTCGCCACCGCGCCGGCCTTCGTGGTGATCGCCGCCGACTTCCGCTTCGTGCGCGCCTTCCCGGTGCTGCTCGACGGCTCCGACCTCGACAAGCAGTACCAGGCCAATGCCGAGCGCATCCTGCTGCAGAGCGTTGCCGCCTCGACCATGTCGGCGCATCTTGCCGCCGCCGCGCTCGGCTATCAGGTGTGGTGGGTCACCGCCATCGGCCAGGAAAACGCGCAGAATTCGCTGCGCCCGCTGCTCGGCGTGCCGGATGATCTCGCCATCATCGACATCATGCTGTTCGGCGTGCCGGCGAAGCCGCCCTACAAGCGCTGGAAGAAGACGCTGCCGCAGATCATGAGCTGGGACAAGTTCGACATGAAGAATTACATGACCATCGAGCAGATCGATGAGTGGGTGCGCGAGACCCGGCACAAGGTCATGTATCGCGACGAGGCCAAGGTGGATTGAGGGCGGTCAGCGTAAAGGGGGGCCGACATGTCTTATCGTTATTGCAAGCTCGCCGGCGCGGCGCTCGCGCTGGCGCTCACGGGCGCGCCGGCTTTCGCCGACGCCATCGACGGCGACTGGTGCCACAAGGACGGCCGCCGCTTCTCCATCCGCGGCCCAGCGCTGGTGACGCCGGGCGGCAAGCACATGCAGGGTGACTACGGCCGGCACGAATTTTCTTACGTGGTGCCGGCGCCGGAACCGGGCAGCGGACAGACCGTCTTCATGGCGCTGCTCAACGAGAACACGGTGGAGATGCGGCTCGGCGCGCAAAGCGCCAAACCGGAAACCTGGATCCGCTGCTCGCCCTCGGTGAGTGCGCTGCGCCTGCTGCCGGCGGGCTGACCTATTCCACCACCGCGGTCACCCGCACGACGCCGGCGCCGGTCATGTGCAGAGCCTTGGCCGCCGCCCAAGAGAGATCGAGCACGCGGCCGCGGATGAACGGCCCGCGGTCGTTGACCACCACGATGACGCTGTGATGCGTACGCCGGTTGGTCACCCGCAGATGCGTGCCGAAGGGCAGGCTGCGGTGCGCGGCGGTGAACTTGTGCGGGTCGTAATGCGCGCCGGAGGCGACGCGGCCGTGATAGCCCTTCGAATAAAAGGAGGCGAGGCCGTTGATGTGCTTCTGCCCGCCCGCGAAGGCGCTGCCCCCGCTCACGCTCAGGGCAATCAGCGTTGCTAGCGCGATCGCGCCGCGCTTTGTCGCCCTTGTGCCACGCTGGCACCTGCCGAGTTGCGCCGCCAAAGCGAATCTCCAGTCCTGTTCGGCATGGGCCCCAGCCGTGTCCTTGGTGGAGGCTGATGCCCGGCAAGTGTGGCGCTCGTGCGGCGCGGCCGAAATTTGCCTGCGGTCAGGAGTCCGCGGTGGCGCGCGAGCGGCGGCTCGCCGATTTGGCGCGCTGGGCCGCGGCGCGCGGTCGGTGCGCGCGCCGGCGCGAATTGAGATGCTTGAGCGTCAGGTCGGCGCGGGCGCGGCACTCGCGGTGCAGTTTCTCAAGTTCCTCGTCGCCCAGGTCCTCGATCGAAGCGAACTTGTTTTCCGCCCCCTTCATCGCCAGCACCAGTTCCGACAGCTTGAGCTGCACGGTCATGATGTCGCGGTTCTGCGTGTTCTGGATGAGGAACACCATCAGGAAGGTGATGATGGTGGTGCCGGTATTGATGACGAGCTGCCAAGTGTCGCTGTAATGGAACAGCGGCCCGCTGACGATCCACACCAGGACCACCGTGATGGCGGCGAGGAAGGTCGCCGGATGGCCGGTGTAGGCGGCGGTCGTCTGGGCGAAGCGGGAAAACAGCGTCGCCAAGCTGGTTTTGTCGTCCGCCCGCTTGTGGTTTGTCTTGTCCGTCATCGGTCCCCGCCCGTCGACGCATCCGCGCCGGCGCATCAACGCCGCCTGCCGGTTAAAGTTCCATCATGAAACGCGCATGCATGCCGCTGCGCCCGGAACGGGAATCCTGTTCCCACGTTAGCTGCGGCACGCCGCGCCCCGCGGCGCGCCCAAAGCCAACCAGAATAATTCGGAGATGCGGTGATGAAGACGATGGAGGAGTTGTTCCACGACCTGCTGCAGGACGTCTATTACGCCGAGCAGCAACTGATCAAGGCGCTGCCCAAGTTGGCCAAGAACGCCGGCGACGGCGATCTGAAGAAGGCCTTCAGCGCGCACGAGAAGGAGACCGAGGGCCATGTGAAACGCCTGGAAAAGGCGTTCGAGATGATCGGCAAGCCGGCCAAGGGCAAGAAGTGCGAGGCGATCCTCGGCATCATCGCCGAGGGCGAGGACGTCATCAAGGAGGTCGACGACGACGACACGCTCGATGCCGGGCTGATCGCCTCCGGACAGGCGGCCGAGCATTACGAGATCGCCCGCTACGGCACGCTGTGCGCCTGGGCGAAGGTGATCGGCAAGCCGCAGATCGCCAAGCTGCTGCACCAGACGCTGGAAGAGGAAAAGAAAGCCGACGGGCTGCTCACCAAGATCGCCGAGCGCTCGGTCAACCAGCACGCGGCGGCGTAAGTCCGCGGGGCTGAACCAAACTCCGTTCATTCCGGCAAAGGCGGGAATCCAGCGTGATTGGTGCTGGGTCCCCGCTTGCGCGGGGAGGGCTAGAGTCTAATGCCTGCTTTTGCCCTTGCGAGCGAGCCGGGCGGCGCGGCGCTTCTTGGCCGCGCGCATTTCCCGCGCGCGCTTGGCGCGCCGGCGCCGGCAGCGCGAGCACTTGCAGTTGGAGCGGCCGATCACGTTTTTCAGGTAATCGGTGCCGTAGTCGTAGGTGATTTCCTCGCCCGGCTTGATGTCGCGCAGCGTCTTGATGAAGACGCGGCCGCGCCAGATGATCAATTCCGCGTTCGGGTTGCAGGAGTGGTTGAAGTAGCGCGCGATATTGGCGCGCGGCGTGCCGTCGATGGTGCGGTGGGTGGAGACTTCGTAAAGATAGCGGTTGCCGCGTTTCTCAGCGCGGTCGGCTTCCTCGAGATCGAGGATCGGGCCTTTGTACTCGACGAGCCGGGTGCGCTTCTTGATCGGCCGGGTGGCGAACAGGCCAAACCCGGTGAACGAGCGGCCGAGACGGAAGGGACGGGGGGGCATTGCGGGTCAAACGAATCCAGGCAGATGCGGCAGGTGCCGCCGATGACAGATGCCGGCGCGGGCGTCAAGCCGGCTTTACGGCGAGCGGGCCCGTGCGCGATGATGGCTGGGGAGAACTGAGGCATGACCCTGCCCGCAAGCCAGCAGCGCTGGCCCGAACTGCCCGCCGCGGCCTGGCGCGAGACGCGCGACACACTGCATCTGTGGACGCAAGTGGTGGGCAAGGTGCGCTTGGCGCGCACGCCCTGGCTGAACCATTCCTGGCATGTGGCGCTCTATGTGACGGCGCGCGGGCTTTCCACCTCGCCGATCCCCGATGGCGGGCGCAGCTTCGAGATCGAATTCGATTTTATCGACCATGCGCTATGGGTGCGCACGAGTGACGGCGAAAACCGCCGCCTTGCGCTCGCGCCCATGCCGGTGGCGGATTTCTACGCGGAACTGATGGCAATGCTCGGCGCGCTTGGCATTGCGGTCGCGATCAACAGCATGCCCTGCGAGATCGCCAATGCCGTTCCCTTCGAGCAGGACCAGGTACACCGCGCCTACGACCCGGTTTACGCGGGGCGGTTCTTTCGCGTGCTCGCCTCGGCGCATCAGGTGTTCAGCGCGTTCCGTACCGGCTTCCTCGGCAAGGCAAGCCCGGTGCATTTCTTCTGGGGCTCCTTCGACCTAGCGGTGACCCGCTTTTCCGGGCGGCGCGCACCGCCGCATCCGGGCGGCGTGCCGCATCTGCCGGACAGCGTGGCGCGCGAGGCCTATTCGCACGAGGTCTCCAGCGCCGGCTTCTGGCCTGGCGGCGGCGGGCCGATGGAGGAGGCGGCGTTCTATGCCTATGCCTATCCGGCGCCGGAGGGTTTTGCCGCGGCGCGCGTCGCGCCGGCGGCGGCTTATTTCTCGGCCGAGCTCGGCGAGTTTTTGCTGCCCTACGAGGCGATGCGCGCGGCCAGCGATCCCGATGCGGCGTTGATGGCGTTCTTGCAAAGCACCTACGACGCGGCGGCCGATCTCGCGCGCTGGGACCGCGCCGCGCTCGACTGCGCGGTGGGGCAAGTGGGGAGATGCAGGGTGGTGTAGGTGGCTCGATCTTGCGCCATTATCTCATTTTTGCTATATAGCGTTCATGCGCTTGACGGTAGAAACCCTCAACGCCGCCGTCGATCGTGAACTCGCAGCGCGTTCGGATGACATGCGCTCACGACTCGTCCGGCTGTTCGACATTATCGAACAGGCTGGTTTGCGGGCATTGCCGGGAGACACTGCCAAGCATCTGGAAGGCCGACTTTGGGAGTTGCGGATCACCAGTCGTGACGGAACTTCAGGCGCGATCTATGTGACGGCGGCGATCCAACGCGTCGAGATCTTGCGTGTCTTCGTGAAGAAAACTCAGAGGACGCCGCAACGAGAATTGGAGATCGCCCGCGCACGGGCGAAAGGGGTGCCATGACAAAGCTGAGCGATCTACACAAGAAGTGGATGAAGGAGCCGGGCTATCGCAAGGCCTACGACGCGCTGGAGGAAGAATTCGCGCTCATCGCGGCGGTGGCCAAGGCGCGCGCGCGGGCGGGTCTGAGCCAAGCGCAGCTCGCCAAGCGCATGAAGACGACGCAGAGTGCCGTGGCGCGGCTGGAAAGCGGGCGCGGCCGGCCTTCGACGCGCACGCTCGAACGCTTCGCCAAGGCGACCGGGCACCGGCTGAAGATCAGCTTCGAGCCGGTGCGGGACCGCAAGGCCGGCGCGCGCAAGCGCCGATCCGCCTCGTCGTAAGTTCGGAAGGCGTGCGCGAATGGACACCATCACCACGGCCATGACCAGCGTGCCGAAGCCGGCACCGGAGTTGATCGCGGCGTTCCGCGAGGCACCAACCTCGATCATCAGCGACAACCTTCAGCGCCTGCCCGGCGCGGTGGGTCTGCGGCCGTTTCATCGCGGCGGCCGGCTGGTAGGCGCCGCCTTCACCGTGAAGACGCGGGCTGGCGACAATCTCGCCATCCATCGCGCGCTCGAACTGGTGGGGCCGGGCGACGTGATCGTCGTCGACGGCGGCGCCGACGAGACGCGGGCGCTGGTCGGCGAGATCATGAAGACCATCGCCCAGTCCAAGGGCGCCGCCGGCTACGTCATCGACGGCGCCATTCGCGACGTCGCGGCTTTCGCGGCCGACGACTTTCCCTGCTTCGCGCGCGCCGTCATCCACCGCGGGCCGTTCAAGCACGGGCCCGGCGAGATCAACGTGCCCGTTTCCATCGGCGGCGCGGTGATCGCGCCCGGCGATATCGTGGTCGGCGACGAGGACGGCGTGGTATCGTTTCCGCAAAGCGTCGCGGCAGACCTGCTCGACGCGGTCAAGGCGCAGATCAAGCGCGAAGCCGACACGCTCACGGCGATCCGCGAGGGCCGCTACCAAGGCAGCTACGGCAAATCCTGAACGACGCGCATGTAAGGGGAGGGACGGGACGATGAGCCAAAGGGCCGAGTTCCACAATCTGGATAAACCGGACGACGGCCTGTTGCGCGAGCTGGCGCCGGGGATCGTCACGCGCATCTTCGCCGGCGAGCATGTCATGCTGTCGGTGGCGACCATCGCGCCGAACGCGGAAGGCGTCATGCATCATCACCCCGAGGAGCAATGGGGCATCCTGCTGGAAGGCTCAGGCGTGCGCTTCCAGGGCGGCGAGGAAATCGCGGTGAAGCAGGGCGACTTCTGGCGCACGCCGGGCAACGTGCCGCATACACTGCGCGCCGGCCCCGCGGGCGCGCGCGTGCTCGATATCTTCGGCCCGCCGCGGCCGGAATATCGCAAGCCGGGAAAGGGATTCGGCAGCGGGTGACGCGCGCAGTGCGCCGGCGAGAGCCAACGCGCCGGTCGGCGCCTCAGGCAAAGCCGCTGGCGATCTCGGCGAGGAAGGGGTCCTCGGCGGCGTCATGCGCCAGCCGCGCGCGCAATGCGGCATCCGGCCGGATGCTCGCCCGCCGCAACAGCAAGGCAGCGCGGCGCTTGATCGGCACGTCGCCGTCGAAATACTGCTGGCGCAGCCAGCTATGATGGCCCGGCGCGCCGCAGGCGGCCATCCCGTCGAAGGCTTTCTGGCGCAAAGCGCTGGCGTGCATACGGCGATTGTAGCTGTATTTCTGCAAGAAGCTCTGGATGGCCGCCGGCTGCTGGTAGCCCTCTGATTTGAGCAGGCCGATGATCGCAAGCTTGACGCCCTCGGTCACCGTGGGTTTCAGCAGCTCGCGGGCGAAGCTGTCGGCGAGACTCTTGCGCAGACTGGCGGAGAGATTGCCGCGATACTGAACCAGCGCGTTCATCACGGCGGAGCTGGCATAGAAGGCGCGTTCGATCAGGGCGGGAAACGTCTTCACGTAGGCGTCGGATTTTCTGATCGACGCAGGCGCCAGCGCGCCGAGCACATAGGGGCGGAGCCGGGTCCCCGTTGGCGGAATTCTGGTCTCGAATATCATGGCGTGTAGTACGGGAAGATTGACCGCGCGCAGCTCGCGCTGATTGAGCGGCGCGAAGCAGAGGCCGACGCTTTGCTGCGCGGCGACGATCGGGGGAAGGCCATAGCCGCGAACGAGCGTTAAGTCGCTGCCGGCGGGCAGGGCGGGATCGACGACGAAAGCGGCCGGCTCGACCCGCGCCGGTGCCGCCCGCGCCTGGGCCGCGGTCGCGGCATCGATCGGCGTGACGTGGGTCTTCTCCCGGTTCAAATAAAAGCCGTGCTGCGCCAGCCGGTCCGACACCCACGCGAGCGCGGCATGCGCCTGTCCGGGATCGTCCACGATGAGCCGGTAGTCGTCGACATAGCGCCAGAAGTCGAAACCGCGCGCGGCAAGATCATCATCGACGGCGATCAGTGCCGCTTCGGCGAGGATGCGGCTGGCATTCGCGCCGATGGGCAGCCCGCGTTCGCGGCCCTCGCCCCAGTAGCGCAGCAGCGCGCCGAGATAGTTCCGGCAGGCGGCGTCGACACCGCAACGCGCCAGCGCCGCGTCGAGCCCGGTCAACGAGATATTGGCGTAGAACTGCTGCAGGTCGAACGCGATCAGCACGCGGCCTTCGTTGCGAGCGGCCACGTCGCGGGTCTTGGTGACGAAGGCGCGGTAGCTGCAGCCGGGCGCGAACAGTTCCGCGCCAGAGGGCGCGAAGCGATAGGACAGCACGCGTCCGGCGGCGGCGGGCGAACGGTGCCGCTCGATCGCCGGCGCTGCCTGCACCGCGAGCGCGGTGTAGACCGCCGCATCGAGCGGCTTGAGATGCGCCAAGCGCCGGAACGAGGACGGCCCGTTCGGCATGGCGATATATTCGGCCGGCGTGAACGCCCGGCGGTCGAAGGGCAAGGACAAGCGGCGCGCCACCGCCTGCGCGACGCGTTTGCGCAAGGCTTCGGACCCGGCCAGAAGATCGACTTCGACCGGATGGGAAAAGACATCGTCGACGCCGTCATGCGCGAGGTTGGCGACCGCCAGTTCGATCGCGGCATGCATGTCGGAAGGATGGGCGAGATCGAGCGGCGCGGCCGCGGCGCCGCTCTTGTCCAGCGCCAGCCCGGTGCCGAGCGCGCCCGAGGCCACGAGCATGTCGCGGCGCGTGAGCGGGATGGAGGTCATGGCGTCCTCCTTCGCTGTGCGAGATGTGTAAGCCGCCATTATCGCCGGTTGTGCCGGCGAGGCAACCACGCGCGTCGAAATTGCCGCGCCTGCGGCGAGGATTCGTGCGTCATCGCTGCATCTTGTGTCGTGAGAGTGAAGTGGCGCCAGATTTCGCTGCGCGCAAACCGGGCTACTGCGCTTGTGCGCTCATTCGATCATCGCCGTGGTGCTGGCGCCACGTCTCGGCGGCGCGCGGCCGATATAGTCGATCTTCACCTTGGCAAGGCCGTGCGTGTAGAAGCCGAGCACCTTCGCGGTCTTCGCCGACACGTCGATCAGCCGGTGATGGACAAAAGGACCGCGGTCGTTGACGCGCACCACGATGGAGCGCCGGTTGGCGAGATTGGTCACCCGCACCCGGCACGGCAGCGGCAGTGTCGGATGCGCGGCGGTGAGCGAATTCATGTCGAAGGCTTCCCCGTCGGCCGTGCGGCGCCCGTGAAAGTCGGCGCCGTACCACGAGGCCATGCCGACGGCGCTATAGCCGACGTGCTTGAGTGCGGCGGCATCGCGCGCCCGGCTTATGTGGTTGTGTTGCTTTGCCGGCTGCGTCGCCGCGACGGAGTCAACGGTGGCGTCATGCGCTGCCGTGCTCGCCAACTCTTTGCGGGCCATGTCGCCGTTCGCGCACGCCGCGAGCGCCAAGCAGGCCGTCCCCGCGGCGATCAGATGCGCGATACGGCCACCCTGGCCATGTCGCCCGAACCAACTCATGACGTCGATGAACCCCGGTAAGCCCCCCGGGTGCCCGCGAGAAGGCTAACCCTGCTCACCGGCCGGCCAGAGGTAAATTGGGGCTGATCGGGCGATCCTCGTATCATCGCCGCAGATTGTGGCCGCGGCGCTACACGGCGCCGGACGCAAGGTGGCACCTAGCGGAAACGGTGCCGGCGGTGGGCCATGGCGATCGGCCGGTCGTCGAAGGGGTAATGATAGACGTAGTGGTACTCGGCGTAGAGGCAGTAATAGCCGGCGTAGGCGCAGCGATCGAGCCAGTTGCCGTGGATGCGCGTGGTCCTGATGTGCTTGGTCGCGTGGCGGGGAACCGCGCGCAGATCGGCGGCGTGCGAGGGCGCCGCGAGGCCGCCGAGAACGGCCGCGCCCAGCGCAACGGCGAACATCCGCTGTTTCGGGGTGAGGCGGGAGCGAAACGTCACGGGCAGCCTCCATCCGCAGAATATTTTGCCTTCTTCCCATGTCTCCGACGCGGAAGGCGATGGCAAATCAAAACGGGGAGCGTGGTTAAGTTCCGCGTACCAGCCTCTCTCCGTCTCATCCTGAGGAGGCCGCGGAACGCGGCCGTCTCGAAGGAGGCGGCGGCCCGGGCTACGCTTGCTATGGCCGGATATGTTCCGCGCAATCGGAATCGGCTCTAATCCGCCCTGCGGGCTGACAATGGGCGGGGGACGTTGCCATGACCGACGACAAGCTGCCGATCAGGTTCACGCCGACGGTGGGCAGCAAGCTCGCCATGTTTCTGGTTTCCGGTTTTTTTGCCGCCGCGGGAGTTTGGAAGATTTTCGACGAAAGGCCCGGCTATGTGCGGATCAATCCGTTCGGCGAGGTTGACGCGCACGTGGCCGCTTGGTTCGTCGCGGTGGTCCTGGGCGCGCTTTCGCTTCTTGGGCTGGCAATGCTGGTGCTGCGCTGCCCGAGCCTGACGCTCGGCGAGAACGGCATTGTCATTGCCCGCTGCTTCAAGGCCCCCATCAATATTCCGTGGCGTTCGCTCGCCGACATCGTGGTGAGAACCGCGCGCGTGCCGCGCCGCTGGCGGACCGAAGTGGTCGATGTCATCTACCTGGTAACCAAGGACGGCAGGCAGGTCACCCCCGGGCCGCTCGGCAAGGCCAAGGACATCGAGCCGGTGATCCGGCGCGTGGCGGCGCGGATGAACGCGGTGTTGCCGGCGCCGTAATGTCAGCCGCGGCGCCGACGAGACGGCGAAGCAACGGACCGCGGGGGTGGCAGAAAACAACTGCGCCACGATTACCTTGTAGCCCGCATGGAGCCCCCGGGTCGCGCGATGCGCGCCCGAGGGTAAAATCCGCGAAATGCGGGGCGGCTTTTCCTTGGGCACCCCGGATTGCGCTCCGCTCCATCCGGGCTACGGGTGCCAATTCTGGGTTACGTTTGCTCTACGAGTGATTGACGAAGTTTGTCGCTGGCGTCCTTTTTGGACTGATCAAATGGACGTTTAAGCAAGATGGGGCGTTCTGTCCGAATAGTTTTGCCAAAAGCGAGAAACTCCAAAAAGCCTAAATTCGGAATTGAGCGAGTATGTTGCTCGCTATAAACACTCTGTAGAAAGTTGAGACTCGTCTGATCGATAAGGCTATGCGTCAGAAACGTGTTGCACTGAGATAGAATGGTCTTGCTGACCAGTGCGGTCCTTTGGCTGACAACCATGAGTCCAACACCATATTTGCGACCCTGTAAAGCAATCTGGCCAATTCGACCGACGACCCACTGAGTATCGTAATCGAATCCGGCGCCGAAAACTTCTGGAATAATGGTGTGGGCCTCCTCGAGGACAATCAGTATCTGCCGCGCTTTGCGATGCTGTCGAGCCCAATTCATTATGGCCGAGAGATAAAGTTCGGTGAGACGCAGCGTTGCCTTTGTGTTTGCTATTTCTGATAGTTCAAAGACGGCCAAATCCTCGGTTTCCGAAGTAAGAAAATTATCAATTTGATTCTCGATGCCAGCGCGCATCGTCTTAAGCGCAGAATCTAGTCGCTTCTTCTCTGGCCCGGCGCCATAGGCGCCGGTTTCAGCGTCAAACAATTTTGCGGCGAGATCATTCGTTGCTTGTTCAGAGGGCGCAGGAAAAATTGGCTCAAGGTCCGCCAATCGTGCGCGGTACTCTCCCGTGAAATCGACACAAAAGATCTTAACATTGCGATTCCACGCTTCGCGAACGATATCGAGCGCAAGTTCGGTTTTTCCTGTCCCGGTTACGCCAAGGATTGCAGTGTGGTATTCGACTATATCTGAAACTCTTGCGGCGACACCAATATTGGTTGATGGCACATCTCCGATAATGAATTCGTCGTTCGAAAGGACACTCGTTGGGAATGAAAGATTCTTTGCCCAAAATAAAGGGCTGTTCATTTCCGGAAGCCACGGAAATTTCGTGAAGCCATCTTCTGCATCGTAGCAACCCAACTGAACGGCTTTGACAATATGTGTTCCTCGAGGATTTTGATCAAAATTCTCTTCAGCCGTTTCGGCGTCTAAGATTTGATAAAATACTTCTTGGCCGGCAACCTTTGTAAACACTACGCTGCCCTCCGCAAGATTGCTGATTGCCGCTACTTCAAAACGCAATGTTCCTATAGTTGAGTTCTCTACCGTAAAGCCGACTATTTCCGCTCCGTCCATGCCGCTCAGATTTTCGATAAATGTTGCCGCTCTTTCTTGGTCGTGCGTCGAATACACGTGTCCCGTGATGGCGTCGATTAATTCTTCTCTTGCAACTGAAGCGACGCACAGCCCCGTTCCCATCACTTCAGCGCCTTGAACCTGATCAAATAATCCCAGTACGAACTGCTGGTTTCCATCAGAAAGAGCAGCAATATGAAGGCTTCCCGGTTTCCAGGCGGTTCGCTTAAGTAATTTCACGCGAACGATATTCGGGTCATCAATACGCTCAATGGTTCCGACGGCCGATGACGTTTCTCGCGTATTCGTTTCGCTTTTCCACTGTCGATGGAACGCCAAGATGCGTTCGATTGGTCTCCCAATGGCGAAGATCATCCATAGGATAAGAAGCCATCCTATTGTTGGATAGCTAGTTTGGTATGCACCTAGAATGCTGAGGATAGCGGGAGGACTATAAAATAATTCGGGGCGACCAAAGGTCCCGGTCAGTCTGAAGGCTAAACGTGAATTCGGCGATTGCTGATCGCGGTCGTGGAGGAATAAAGAAATGAGGGCCCCCACAATGACGAGGGCGCAATAGGCCGCGAATATCCAGCGGAATATGTCTAGTTCGAGTCGGAAGTTTCTGGCTGGGCTCAGGTCGGCCGTAACCAAGATGGAGAGCGCTACAATACCGTTTGCCAACGCGTCTCGTGGCGGGACAAACCATGGCGAGGAGAGTAGGCTGAGTAGCCAGAGCGAAAGCCCGCTGATAAGCCACGTGCTCTCTAGGCCCCCCGTAGGCAATATTCGGCCTGTTGCCGCGACGAAGGCCGCATAATAAACCACAGCGTTTATAAGCAACGCGGTCGCGCGTTCAGCTAACGTTGGAAACTTTCGTCGATCAGACATAACGGCCCTTATTTCGATTGAAAAACTTTAGTTTACAATCGAAATTGGCAGTCCGCCAGTTGAGGCATGAATAGGTCCCCCATGAACGCCCCCACCAAAAACCCGGTCCCTCCCTACCACCATTCGCCGCTCTTCCCCCTCGGTCCCGACAAGACGCCCTACCGCAAGATCACCGCCGAGGGCGTCCGCACCGAAAAAATAATGGGCCGCGACATGCTCGTGGTCGCGCCCGAGGCGCTGCGCGCGCTCTCGGAAGCCGCCTTCATGGACATCAACCACCTGCTGCGGCCGGCGCACCTGAAGCAGCTGCGCGCCATCCTCGACGACCCGGAGGCCTCCGACAACGACAAGTTCGTCGCCTACGATTTCCTGAAAAATGCGAATATCGCCGCCGGCGGCGTGCTGCCCATGTGCCAGGATACCGGCACGGCCATCATCATGGGCAAGAAGGGCCGCTTCGTCTTCACCGACGGCCAGGAATCCACCAGTGACGAGGCCGCGCTGGCGCAAGGCGCGCGCGATGCGTATCTGAAAAAGAACCTGCGCTATTCGCAGCTCGCGCCGCTCTCCATGTTCGAGGAGAAGAACACGCGCAACAATATGCCGGCGCAGGTCGAGATCTATGCGGAGGGCGAGGACGCCTACAAGTTCCTGTTCATCGCCAAGGGCGGCGGCTCGGCCAACAAGACCTTCCTGTTCCAGGCGACGCCCTCGATCCTCACGCACGACCGCATGCTCGCCTTCCTCAAGGAGAAGGTGCTGACGCTCGGCACCGCGGCCTGTCCGCCCTATCACCTGGCGATCGTCATCGGCGGCACCTCGGCCGAATTGAACCTGAAGACGGTGAAGCTCGCCTCCACGCATTATTACGACGAACTGCCGACCAAGGGCTCGGAGGACGGCCATGCCTTCCGCGATCTTAGCCTTGAGCAGGAAGTCCTGAAGATGACGCAGTCGTCAGGCGTCGGCGCGCAGTTCGGCGGCAAATATTTCTGCCACGACGTGCGCGTGATCCGCCTGCCGCGCCACGGCGCCTCACTGCCGGTGGGCATCGGCGTGTCCTGCTCGGCCGACCGCCAGGCGCTCGGCAAGATCACCAAGGACGGTGTGTTCCTCGAGGAGCTCGAGCATCACCCGGCGCAGTATCTGCCGGAGATCGATCAGGAAAAGCTCGGCGGCCAGGTGGTCAAGGTCGACTTGTCGCGGCCGATGAAAGAAATTCTCGCGCAGCTCTCGCAATATCCGGTGAAGACGCGGCTCTCGCTCAGCGGCACCATGATCGTCGCGCGCGATCTGGCGCACGCCAAATTGCGCGAGCGGCTGGAGAAGGGCGAGGGGCTGCCCGACTATTTCAAGAACCATCCGGTCTATTACGCAGGACCTGCGAAGACGCCGGAAGGCTATGCCTCCGGCGCGTTCGGGCCGACCACGGCGGGGCGCATGGATTCCTATGTCGACCAGTTCCAGGCCGCCGGCGGCTCGATGATCTCGGTCGCCAAGGGCAATCGCTCGCCGGCGGTGCGCGAGGCCTGCAAGAAGCACGGCGGCTTCTATCTCGCCTCGATCGGCGGCGCGGCGGCCAATCTCGCGGAATACTGCATCAAGAAGGTCGAGTGCCAGGAATATCCCGAGCTCGGCATGGAGGCGATCTGGAAGATCGAGGTCGAAGATTTCCCCGCCTTCATCGTCATCGACGACAAGGGCAATGATTTCTTCAAGGAATTGAATTTGGGGTAGGGCGCTCTTTCCTTCTCCCCGCGTGCGGGGAGAAGGTGGCGAGCGCCGGTAGAGCGGGCCGGGTGAGGGAGCGCTTCAATGCGACTCAGAATTGCGGAACCACCCCCTCACCCGATTTCCTCGAAGGAGAGGGAGAAGAGGGCATCGACGAAACGGCGAACGACATCGTCAGGGACCGGAACTTGGTGTAAGCACGGCTTCACCATCCACCCTCTCAGTCGCAGCCATGACCCAATCCGACTCCCCTCTCTCCCGTATCGGCGCCACTTCCGAGACGCCGGAGGACGAAATCCTTGCCGATATGTTCGGGCGCATCCGCGCGCGCAGGCGCCCGATCCTTAACATCCATCGCGTTGTCGGGCTGGCGCCCAAGTTGTTGCGCGCGCAGGCGGCCTATGCGTCGTCGCTGCGCGACGAGTCTCGTTGCCGCGCGACCTGCAGGAGGTGCTGATCCTGCGCATCGCCCAGGTCAACAATTCCGCCTATGAGCAATCGGTGCACCGGCCGGTTGCGGCCGCCTGTGGTGTGACGCCGCAAAAGATCGCCGCCGTGGCGGCCTGGCGCGACAGCAAGCTGTTTGACGCAAGGGAGCGGGCGGCGCTTGCCTATGTCGAGCAGGCGGCGGTGGGCGGTGAGGTCGACGAGGCGACCTTCTCTCGCGACAATCCACCATCTCCCCGCAAGGGAGAAGATGGAACTGACCGCGCTTATCGGCTGGTATGTCGGCAATTCGCGCTTCGTGCGTGCATTGCGCATCCTGGTCGAGAAGGAGCAGAATTAACAGCGGGGCGGTTCTTGGGGGAGGAATAACACATGCTGAGATTGTTCTTTGCTGCCGTCTTTGCGCTCGCATTGCAAGGTGTCGCTTGGGGGCAAGATTATCCGAACCGGCCGATTACCTTGATCGTTCCCTTCGGGCCCGGCGGCCCGGCCGACACCATGGCGCGGCTGCTCAGCGAGCAGATGAAAGTGACCCTGGGGCAGCCGGTCGTGGTCGAGAACGTCGCCGGCGCCGCCGGCTCGCTCGGCGTCGGCCGCGTCGCGCGCGCGACGCCCGACGGCTACACCTTCGGCATCGGCCATCTCGGCACCAATGTCTTCAACGGCGCGCTCTATCATCTGCCCTACGATCTGGTGAAGGATTTCGCGCCGATCGCGCTTCTGCCGTCGAGCTATTCGGTCATCGTCACCAAGCCGGGCGTGCCGGCGAAGAACCTCACCGAGCTGATTGCCTGGCTCAAGGCGCATCCCGATCAGGCGACGGCGGCGACCGCGGGCATCGGCTCGATCGCTTATGTCGCCAGCGTCTATTTCGAGAACCGGACCGGCGTGAAGCTGCGCATCATTCCCTATCGCGGCGGCGCCGCGGCGGTGAACGACGTGATGTCGGGCCACGTCACCATGATCTTCGACCAGCTCACCGGCGGCTCGATCGGGCTGTACAAGGCCGGCAAGCTGCGCCCCTACGCGCTGACCGCCAAGGCGCGCATCGCGTCGGCTCCCGATATTCCCACCGTCGACGAGGCCGGCCTGCCGGGCCTCTACGTTTCCACCTGGTATGGATTGTGGGCGCCGAAGGGGACACCGAAAGCGGCCATCGCCAAGCTCAATGCCGCGGTCAACGCCGCCCTGGACAGCCCTCTCCTGCGCAAGCGGCTGGCCGCGCAATCGGCGGTGTTCCCGCCGCGCAATCAGCGGACGCCGGAAGCGCTCGGCGCCTTCCAGAAGGAAGAGATCGCGAAATGGTGGCCGATTATCAAGGCGGCCAACATCAAGATACAGTGAGTTGGCTTGGTCGTTTGCGCCGCTTTCCCGCTATGCCGGCGCAAAAGGAGTACCCCCATGATCACCGCCATCGTGCAATTCGACCTGCCGAAGCCCATGAGCCTGGACGAGGCGGCGCGCACTTTCGAGTCGACCGCGCCGAAATACAGGAACCTGCCCGGGCTCGTGCGCAAATATTATCTGCTGAGCGAGGACGGGCGCCGCGCCGGCGGCGTCTATCTGTGGGAGACGCGCGCCGCCGCGGAAGCCGTCTATAGCGGCGAGTGGAAGGCGCGGGTCGCGCAGGTCTACGGCTCGACGCCGCAAATCCTCTGGTTCGAGACGCCGGTCGTCGTCGACAACCTCGCCGGCGGCGCCATCACCAAGGCCGCCTAGCCGATTTTCTTTATTGAGCACGATCGTGCGCGCGCGAATGATCGCGCGCCGCAGGCCATTGTGCAGCGCGGAATTGTTGCGCGCCGGACGCCAGAGCCTTTCGCACATGCGAACGGGTCAGCGCCCATGACAGCGCGACCAAATGTCTGCCCTAAACGAAAGTGGCATTGACGAATGCCGCCGCATCAACGGCAATGCCAACATTGATAAGGGAGCGACGGCGCCCGCCCAGCGGGGCGGGGCCCGGCGTTTATTGTACTTCGCCCTTGAACGTGAACCACGGAGGTAGGGTAAGCGTCACCGCAGCGATCACGGGGTTGGCCGCAAGGGCCTGCTCGAAGCAAGATGAAACGAAAACCGACAGGGAGGTACTCATGTCAATTCGCAAGACATCTGAATCGCATTCCGGCATCTCGCGCCGTTCCGTGCTGACCGCCGGTGCTGGCCTGGCCGGCGCCACCATGTTCACCCCGGCCTTCTCGCTGCCGGTCTATGCCGCCGACCATGCGCCGCTCGGCACCTGGCCGGACGGCACCAAGGGCGACACCGTCACCATCGGCGCCACCGTGCCGCGCACCGGCGCCTATGCGGTGCAGGGCGAGGACGAGCTCAAGGGCATGCAGCTGGCCGTCGATCACATCAACGAGGGCAACGAGCTGATCAAGAAGATCGCGCCCAAGGTCTCCAAGGGCGTGCTCGGCAAGAAGGTCAAGCTCGTGGTCGCCAACTCGGGCGCCAAGCCGAACAATGCGGTGCAGGAGCAGCAGCGCTTCATCAACGAGAACAAAGTCATCGCTATGACCGGCTCGACCTCGAGCGCCGTGGCGGTCGCCCTCAACAAGTTCGCCGAGCGCGAGAAGGTGCTCTATCTCGTCGCCATCTCCGGCTCCAACGACACCACCGGCAAGGACTGCTCGCGCTACTCGTTCCGCCAGTGCTTCTACGGCCAGACCGCGGCGTCGGCGATCGGCCCGGTGCTGATCAAGAAGTTCGGCAAGAACCGCAAGGCGGCGTTCATGACGCCGGACTACACCTACGGCCACACCGTGACCAAGTCGGTGAACGACTATCTGAGCAGCCACGGCGGCTGGAAGATGGTGACCAACCAGGTCTCCAAGCTCGGTACCCAGGACTTCAGCCAGTTCCTGACCAACATCGCCAACTCGGGCGCCGAGTTCATCGTCAACGTGAACTGGGGCCGCGATGCGGTGCTGTCGATCCAGCAGGCCAAGCAGTTCGGCCTGACCCCGAAGATGAAGATGGTGGTCCCCTACCAGATCCCGTTCCTCGCCAAGGAAACGGGCGCGGCGCTCACCGAAGGCGTGTTGGCCGCCACCGACTTCTGGTGGACGCTCGAGGACAAGTATCCGCTCGCCAAGATGTTCGTCGAGGCCTTCAACAAGAAGTACGGCTATCGTCCGGAGTGGGGCGCCGAGAACGCCTACATGCAGTTCGCCATCTGGGCCCGCATGGTCTCGGAGGCCGGCAGCTTCTATCCGCCGGACGTCATCAAGCAGTACGAGAAGGGCGAGACCTTCCCGTCCATGGTGGGTGACGTGCACTTCCGTCCCGAAGACCACCAGCTCGTCCGCCCGGTCATCATCGTCGAAGGCAAGGCGCCGAAGGACATGAAGAACAAGGAAGACTACTGGGAGGTGCTCGAGGTCGTGCCGGGCGCGCCGCTGATGCAGAAGCCGGACGCGTTCGGCTGCAAGCTCGGCTCTTACACCTGACGGCCGCAGCTGCCTTCTCCGCCTCGCTTGATGCGGAGAAGGCCCCGCGTTTCATCGTGGCCGGGTCAAGGCGCGCCGCGCCGGCCCGGCCATTGATGCCTCTGCAAGAAAGACGTGGACGCCCGGCGCAAAGCCGGGCATGAAAATACCGGGGACTGGGGACCGGCGAACAAGACCAAGACGGATTGCGGGCGGCAACGTGGTCAATTGGGCTAATTTCATATCGCAATGCTTCAACGGGCTGGTGCTCGGCGCGCTGCTCGCGCTGATCTCCTCCGGCCTCACCATCATCTACGGCACGCTCGGCGTTCTCAATCTCGCGCACGGCGCCATGTTCATGCTCGGCGGCTATGCCGGCTGGGTCGCCTTCACCTATACGAATTCCTACGTCGTCGCCGTCATCGCCGGTTCACTCTTCGTCATGCTGGTGGGCGTCGTGGTCGAGCGCGTCATCATCCGCTCGTTCTACAGCCGGCCGCACGAGGACCAGATCCTGGTCACCTTCGGCCTCGGCATCGTATTCGTCGAGGCGGTGCGCTTCTTCTTCGGCAGCCTGTCGAAGATGGTGCCGCCGCCGTCGCCCTTCGTCGGCATCGTCAATCTCGGCTTCATGCTCTATCCGACCTATCGGCTGGCGCTGCTCGGCATCGTCGCGGTGGCATTGCTCGCGCTCTATATCGTGCTCTACCGCACCCGCATCGGCATGATCGTGCGCGCTGGCATTGAGGATTCGGTGATGGTCGATGCGCTCGGCATCGACGTCTACAAGGTCTTCATGCTGGTGTTCGGCATCGGCGCCATGGCCGCCGGGTTCGCCGGCATCGTCAACGCGCCGGTGGTTTCGATCGCCCCGGATATCGGGGAGGAGATCCTGGTGCAGACCTTCGTCGTGGTCGTCATCGGAGGCGTCGGCTCCTTCCCCGGCGCGGTGCTGGGCGGCCTGATCGCCGGCGAGATCATCAGCATCACCTCGATGTTCAATCCCGGCTATTCCTACGTCATGCTGTTCGTGGCGATGACGCTTGTGCTGGTGCTGCGCCCCTACGGGCTGCTCGGCACCGCCGGCCGCGAGTGAGCGCGGTCACGCCATGTTCAAGCAACGTCCCTTTCTCGTCGAAGTGCTGACCGCCGCCGGTCTGATCGCGGCGCCGTTCATCCTGCCCTATCTTGGTTTCGCCCCGGCCACGATCAACCGCATCCTGGTCTGGGGCCTGTTCGGCCTCGGCTTCGACATCCTGTTCGGCTTTACCGGCCTGTTGTCGTTCGGCCAGTCGGCCTTCTTCGGCACCGGCGGCATGGTCGCCGCCTACCTGCTCACCGAAGCGAACTTTCCCTATGTCATGATGGCCGTGTTGATCGGCACGGTCGCCACGGCTGTCGTCGGTTTTCTGGTCGGGCTGGTCGCGCTCAGGCGTACAGGCATCTACTTCGCCATGATCACCGTGGCCATCGCCGAGGTGTTCTACTTCGCCGAATTCAACCCGCTGTCGGCTTTTACCGGAGGCGAAAACGGCTTGCCCGGCGTGCCGGCGCCGTCGCTCTATCTCGGCTTCACCACCATCAAGTTCAACACCGACTATTCGCTCTATGCGTTCCTGGCCTTCTGGTATTTCGTCGGCATCGTGCTGGCGCTGCGCATCGTCCGCTCGCCGGTCGGGCATGTCCTGAGCGCGATCCGCGAGAATCCGCTGCGGGCGCAGGCCGTCGGCCACAACATCCACAGCTACAAGCTCACCGCCTTCGTCATCGCCGCCGCCTATGCCGGGTTTGCCGGCGGCTTGCTCGGCCTGATGCAGGGCTTCATGCCGCCGGATGCCTTCACCTTCGAGACCTCCGGCCAGCTCGTCATGCAGACGGCGATCGGCGGCGCCGGCACGCTGTTCGGGCCGCTGATCGGCGCCACCGTCTGGTTTTATCTCTCCGATTTCTTCCAGATGACGCTGCATCTCGGCGCCACCTGGAAGCTGGCGCTCGGCCTCGTCTTCGTCCTGCTGGTCGTCTTCCTGCGCCGCGGCATTGTTGGCGGGCTGATCGACCTGGCACGGCTCACGCGCGGCGGCAACGGTCATGAACCGGCCGAGGCGGACCCGACCGCGACGGCTGCCGCCGTGGCCAGCGCATCGGCTGTTTCGCCGGCCCCGAGCGCCAGCGCGGCGTCGGTGCGGGCGCCGGCCCCCGAGCCGCTCGGCGAGCCGATCCTGCAGGCCGAACAGCTCAGCAAGCGCTATGGCGGCCTGGTTGCCAATGACAGCATCAATTTCACCGTCCGACGCGGCGAACTGCGCGGCATCATCGGGCCGAACGGCGCGGGCAAGACCACGTTCTTCAAGATGCTCACCTGCGAAATTCCGCCGACCGGCGGCCGCATCCTGTTCGAGGGCAAGGACATCACCGGCTTCGACGTCACCGAGGTGTGCCAGCTCGGCCTGACCAAGAGCTATCAGGTCAACCAGTTGTTCAGCCGGCTGACCGTGCGCGAGAACATCACCATCGCGGCGCTGGCCCAGAAGCGCGGCCCGTTCCGGCTCGATCTGCTGCGGCCGGTCTCCAGCGTACCCGGCCTCGACGAGCGGGTCGCCGAGACCCTGGCGCTGGTGCGCCTGACCGAGCGCGCCGACCTGCCGGTCTCCGAGCTCGCCTATGGCGAGAAGCGGCGGCTGGAGATTGGGCTCGCGCTCGCCACCAGCCCGAGCCTGTTGCTGCTCGACGAGCCGCTCGCCGGCATGAGCCCGCGCGAGCGGGTGGAGACGGTGCAGCTTCTCAAGTCGATCCGCAAGGGGCGGACCATGGTGGTGATCGACCACGACATGGACGCGATCTTCGAATTGGCCGAACGCATCACCGTGCTGAACGAGGGCTCGGTGCTGACCGAGGGCACTCCGGCAGAAGTCAAGGCGAACGCCACCGTTCAGGAAGCCTATCTTGGCGGAGTGAACGCGCCATGAGCATGCTCGAGGTCAAGGGGCTCAACAGCTATTATGGCGACTCGCACATTTTGTTCGACCTCGCGCTGCGCGTGGAGTCGAACGAGGTGGTGGCGCTACTCGGGCGCAATGGCGCCGGCAAGAGCACCACGCTGAAGAGCCTGATGGGCGTGGTGCGGCCGCGCAACGGCTCGGTCATGTTCGACGGTCATGAACTGGCCGGCAAGCCGGCGCACGCCATCGCCCGCGCCGGCATGCAACTCGTGCCGGAGGAGCGGCGCATCTTCGGCAGCCTCAGCGTCGAGGAGAACATCGTGCTGGCGAGCCTGACGGCGCCCAATGCCTGGCCGTTGCAGCGCATCTACGACGTCTTCCCGCGGCTGGCCGAACGCCGCCGCAGCCGCGGCACCGATCTCTCCGGCGGCGAGCAGCAGATGCTCGCGATCGCGCGCGCGCTGGTGCGCGATCCCAAGCTTATTCTGCTCGACGAACCGTTCGAGGGCCTGGCGCCGGTGATCGTGCGCGACCTGATGAACGCCTGCCGCAAGCTGGTGGAGGCGGGGCAGACCATCGTGCTGGTGGAGCAGAACCTGGCGGCGACGCTGGCGCTGGCGAGCCGCGCTTACATCATCAACAACGGCCATATCGTGCACGAAGGCCCGGCCGAGGAGATCAAGGCCGATCCGGATGTGCTGCAGCGGTATTTAGGGGTGTAGTTCGGATAATATTTATCAACAGGCAATTACTCACCATTCTCAAGGTCTGTGTTATGCTGAGTGCTCTGTTCAGGCGTTGGGCACGCGGCGTATCATGACCGGTCGACAGGTACAACTTCCGACCCCGATGAGGTCGGACGTCGGGGGTCAGCGCAAGTCGTGGGACACGCCGCGGGTGGTCATGTCAACCGTCCCGCAAGACACGATGAACAATCCCTTTCTTCCTGGCGAGGCCGCGTTGCCGGCGACATTGTCCAGTTTAACCGGCCATTCTTGACGGCGCACGTCAGCGATTGCGTCCGGAAAACCAGGCGGCGTAGCGCGCGGCCTGAAACGCCCGGATCGCCTGCACCGGCTTGAGATCCAGTTTCGTCGGCGGCGCCGCCTCGAGAGCCCGTTGCAGCTTGCGAAAGTCTATATAGCGCGCCAGCACCTCGTCGGTCGCCAATCGCGCGGCCTCGGCGCGCAGGCGCGGCAGCGCCTCGCCGACCATTTCCGCGCCATCGGGCATGATCAAATCCTGCCGCCACCCGCGCGTCTGAAAGTCTTTCGGCAGTACGTCGGCCAGCGCCGTGCGCGCGAGATAGCGGTTGTAGCCGTTCCTGACACGGAGCCGCACGGGCACCGCGAGACCGAATTCGATGACTCTCTTGTCCATGGTCGGGCGCGACACATCCAAGTTCCAGCGCGCCGCCGCGACCGCGTGGTGCGGCGAGGGCATCGAAGCCACGTAACGAAGCCAGTGCTGCCCTTCTTTGCCTTGCCTCGACCGTTTGTGAGGCGCCGACAACCACGCGCTCGTTTCGAGCGCGCCCGCTTGCGCCATCGTTTCTGCCAGGCCAGGCGCAATGAAGCTTTCCGACCAGCGCGGGGCGAAGCCGCGCCGTGCGTCGCGTACCAGCCAGCGCAACCATCTGGGAATGGCCCGCACGCGAATCTCCGCACGCAGCCTCGATAACGGCGACAAGCCGGTCGCGGGCCGATAGGCGGTGAACTCCCGCAAGAAGTCGCGCAGCCGTCCGCTGCGCAGATGATGGATCAGGTGCCCCTCGCCGCGCGGATTGAGCGCGTCGTCACCGCATATCCCGTCCATGATCAGCCGCGCGCTGGCGCCCGCCGCCAGCGCGTACAAGCCGTCGATCACATGATCGCCGATGAGCCAGAGGCCGTCCGCGGTCGTCAACCGCCGCTCGATGCCGGTGAAGATCGTGGCGTCGCCGCGCACGTAATAATGCACGTCGAGATGCGGCATGGCCCGCTTGCATACGTCCACCCAGTGGCGCGCGTCGCGCGTGGGTCCGACGTAGCCCTCTTGCATCACCGAGGCTACGGCGATGAGCTTGCGGCCCTTGAGATGGGGCGCGCTCAAGCCGGCGATGGCCGCGCTGTCGAAACCGCCGCTGAGCGACAGCGCCGGCGGCGCGATCAGCCGGCGCACGCGGGCGGCCACCGCTTCGGCGAAGATGCGGCGATAGCTTTCGACGTAATAGGCCTCGTCGCGGCCTTCATGCTCGCTGCCCGGCTGCGGCTGCCAATAGCGGCGCGCGCGCAGCGTTCCGTCGGTCCCGACCGAAAGCACGCCACCTCCCAATGCGCCGCGGATATCGGAAAATATCGTAGCGCCGTCCGGCGGGCTGAGATCGCCGAGGATGAAGCGGCCGACGCGCATGTCGTCGAGCGTGCGCGGCACGCCCGGGACGGCCCACAGCGCCTTGATCTCGGCGGCGAAGGTGAAAAAATTCTTGCCGTGGTGATAATGCACATAGCGCTGCCCCATGTGGTCGCGGGCGAGCACGAGCTTCCTGGCGCGGCCATCCCAGATTGCGAAGGCGAAGTCGCCGAGCAGATGCTCCGCGCAATCCTCGCCCCATTTTTTATAGGAGCGCAGAACAAACGCGCTGTCAGGCATGTTGCGGATGTCGGCCGCGCTTAAGCCGAACGCATCGGCGAGCTGTTTGCGATTGTCGATGCGGCAGTCGGCGACCAGCGTCAGCTCGGCTTCGCGGTCGACGATCGGCTGGCGCTCGAACAGGTCCTCCTGGTTCACCCGCATGAGGCAATGGCCGAGCCCCACCGGGCCGTCGCTCACGAACCTGCGCCCGTCCGGTCCGCGATGGGCGAGCGTGTTGCCCATGCGCTCCAGGTCGCGCGGGCTCGCCGCGCCGCCGTCAAATCGCAGAATGCCGAAAATCGCGCTCATGCCTTGCGCCGCCTTACCGCCGGCATCGCCCGGCACCATCCCGCCCAGTCGAGCCTCGCGCGCGGAGGTAATCGAGGCGGGACGCCTTCAACGTGCCGGTCCGGCCGGCCGCTTCGGCATGTTTTTCGCGAACACGCCGAGCGTGATGGCGCGCGCCACATATTGCGCCAGGCAGTTATAGCCCGCTTCGCTGCGCTCGAACTCGACGCTGACCGGCTCGTCGGGCACGGCCTTGTCGAGGATCTGCATCGCCTCGTAGAAGCGGATGACGATCACCTTCTCGCGCGCCGCCAGTTGGCGCAGGCCATCGCGCAGCGCGACGTAATGGGCATCGCGCCGCAGTTGCGGCGCGAACTGCAGGCCGACCAGCACCAGGTCGACCTTGTGCGCCTTCAGCCAGTCGATCTGCGTCTTGACCGTATCGACGAATTCGGCGACCGGCACATAGGCGAGCGCGTCATTGGTGCCGACCTGCCAGAGCACCAGATCGGGCGTATCGAGCGCCACCTCGTTGCGCATGCGCACGGCGGCGCCGGCGGCAAGCTCGCCGGAAATGCCGCGGTTGATCATGACGACGTTGACGCCTTTGAGCGCGCCTTCGAGCATCGTCTCGATCACTTCGGTGTAATAGTGGCCGCGCGCGCCGATGCGGCCGGGCGCGGCGCCCATGGCGAGGATGCGCAGGCTCTTGCGTTGCGCCAGCGCGGCCGCGACATTGGGTAGCGGCGACTCCTCGGCGAGGGCAAGCGACCCGGCCTGGCAGGCCTTCGACAGCGGCGACAAGGCTTCGCCCGGCGGCACCGCTTGCGCGCGTGCCGCCACGTTGCCGAGAAGCGCGCTCAGGAGCGCTGCGCCGAGGGCGCAGGCCGCGCGCGTTGTCGCAATTCGGCTAGCCATGCGGTGAATGCCAAGATGATGATGCCACCAATTACCACGGCGGTGTCGCTGCCGACAGAGCCACGGTAATAGTAGCGCACGATTTGCGCCAGCAGGCTCATCAGCGAGCCGACGCAGAACACATAGAGCGAGTTGCGCCCGAGCATGGCTAAAAGCCCGATCAGGCGGTCGACGGGTAGGCCCAGCCAGGGCCAGCGGGCCAGCCGCTGGATATAGGGAAACAGGATCGAAAACACTGCCACCAGCGACAGGAACTGGATCAGCCGGATCGGCGTGACAAAGGTCTTGTCGGCGATGAAGAACAGCTTGGGGTCGGGCACCTTGGTCGGGTCCGGCCACCAGCCGAAACGGGCGACCATCACGCCGAGGATGACGATCGGCAGTGCCGCGAGCCGCAGCGGAAGGATATGGCGGCGCACGAAGCCGCCGATGCCCTGCGGGCGGGCCATGACGAAGCCGAGCACGAACACCGTCTGCCAGGCCAGCGGGTTGAAGAACCATCTGCCGGACACTGGCCAGGTCGGCAAGGTCAGGCGGAAGGTGAGCACCACGAGATAGAGCGCCAGCGAGGCGGGCAGCACCCAATTCGGCGCCCAGCGGTCGATCGTGGCGAAAACCGGCGCCATCAGCATCAGGACCACATAGAGCGGCAAGATGTCGAAATAGCCGAGCTGGTGGGTGAGCAGCGCCAGCCCGATATGGGTCGGTACCGGATCGTTGAACACGGCAGCGGCATTGTGCCATTGCAGCAGCAGCGGATTGTCGAGGCTCAGCGCGCTCGTCGCCAGCAGCGCGATGGCGATCATGGTGATCAGCACCTGCGCGGCATAAAGCTCGAGCGCGCGGCCGGCGAGGCGCAGCACCACGTCGCGCGTCGGCATATGGCGGCCGCCGCCGTCGGCCATCAGCCGTAGCGACCAGCCGGCCAGGAATACGAACAGGTCGGCGGCATCCGAAATGGAGAAATTGACGAGCGTGTAGCGGGCGTAGAACAGGCCGGGAATGTGATCGATGAAGATCGTGACCAGCGCGAAGCCGCGCCAGAAATCCACGGCATTGGGTTCACGCCGCATGCCTTCCGCCCCGGCGCGACGGAACACCCGCGCCGGGAGCGATTGTCGGCAGCCGCCCGCTGGCGGTCAAGGGCGTGTGTGCCGGCTCAGGCGGGCGACGCCATCCCGTGGTGCAGCGCATGCGCAGCGGCAAGCTTCGGTGCGATCTCGGTGGCCGAGGCTTGCGACTGGAAATGCTTGAACACGAACACGCGGATCGCCGAAGAGAGATTGCGGTTTTGCCGTTCGTTATCGATGCGCTTGGTCAGCGCTGACACCGTCAGATGCTGCAATTCGGCGATCGAGCGTAGGCCCTCCCAGAATTCATCCTCGAGCGAGACGCTGGTCTTGTGTCCGCCGATATCGATCGAGCGTTTAATGACTGATGATTTCATCGCGGTTTCCGAAGTGCTGATGTGGTTGGGGGGATAGATAGCATCGACCCGACTCCCACAATTTGAGCGATATCAAGTTTCCGCGTACAACGTACGCTGCAATCAATTCGCATTTGCTGGGGTGGACGCCGGGGTTGCCGGCGCCGCGGCTCACAGGCCGGTGGCAAAACGCGCCATAACGACGATAATCGCCACCTGCAGGCAGCCTTGCACTGCAACAACCCGCACATAAGTGCGCATCCAGCGCCCGAGCTTCTGGTGGTCGGGCTGCGGCTTCTGGATCTCGAAATAGAGCCGCAAATTCGTCGGCAGCAGATAGCCGAGCCCCTGGATCGTGAGCACGGTGACGATGGCGAGCGCCGCGATCACCCACCAGAACTGTGGATAACCGACATCGAGGAAACCGAGCCGCACCGCCAGGTACCAGCCGGCGGTCGCGGTGATGGCCGACAGCGTTGGCATCAGCACCAAGGTGCGCGGGATGATGCCGGCGATCATGTTGCGGCGGGTCTCGAGCGACGAGCGGCGCAGCGCCGGCCCGACCACGAAGCCCATGAACAGGTCGATGCCGGTCCACAGGGTGCCCGCCATCACGTGCACGAAATTGAGAAACCACAGGCTGGGATTGAGAATGGCCGCGATCAGCACCGCCACGGCGGCGGCTGCGGCGACGAGGTACCAGGGCCGCAACGGCGAGGCGACGGCGGCGGGCGGGGCGATGACAGAATCAACCATGCGAGGTGCGGTCCGGTTACCACCGCACCATAGCGCATCAGCCGGGCAGGGGGAATCCGCGCCCGCTGGGCCCTCAGGCGGCGCCCATGCTGGGGGCCGCGTGGACGAACTCGCTCGCGCCGGACATCGCCATGACGCGATCCGAAAGCTGCCCCCGCACATGCTCGAGCACGAAAATGCGCACGGCCGACGACAGGTTGGCGTGCCGGCGGGCTTCGTCGATCTGGCGCAGCAAGGCAGACACCGTCTTCTGCTCGGACTGTGCGATCTCGCGCACAATGTTCCAGAAAGGCTGCTCGAGGCTGACGCTGGTCTTGTGACCGTTGATCACCACGGAGCGCTTGATGATGGGAGACTTCATCATGGCGTACCCCTGTTTGAAACCAATCATGAATCGGTCAGGGGTTTCGGCCCCCGAGGGCCTGAACGCCTTGGTCGTCAATTCGTTCCATACGGAACAGCGAAAAAGTGGTCCCGGATGGCGTGACATTTAGGCCGGCGATGGCGTTATTTATGCCTAATTTATGAGCATTCGCGGGCGCCGATCCTACATTGCGGCCGTTTCGTTGAGATCGGGGGCCGCCCTATGTCGTTTGCGCTTGGAATCCTTTTGCTCGCCGTCACCATCGGTATGGTGCTGATCGCCCGCCCGGTGGCCGGCGAACCTGTCCGCTTCCTCAGGCACTGGGCCGTCGGCCAGACCTATATCCTGGGCGCCATGGCCTCGGCGCTCGTCGGCATCACCATCATCGTCAATACCTGGCCGTTCTAGCCGGATTCCCCGTCGCGACGCACGGCGGCGCGGCAATGCACGGGGTACCGACGCTCTGAAGTGGCGCCTGAGGCGTAGGCCTCGCGGTTCCACGTTGCCAGGCGTGGCGTGCCGTGCGTGACGGTTCCCGCGCGCCCGGCGGGCGCTCAGCGCGCGCCGGACCCGTCCTTGGTCGACTGCGGCTTTGTTTCGATGATCATGGTATCGCAGCTCAGGCAGGCGAAGGTATCGAACTCGCGCAGGGACTCGCGCGACTTGCTCGCCTGCATGGCGACGCCGCAGATCGGGCAAACTCGGATATGCGAGCGGGGACGCGAAGCCATGGGGAAAAATCGACGAGATCGGCCCGCGGCGGTTTGATCTAGATCAAGGCCGGAGGAGAAACGTCGCTAAATCCGGGGCCTACGTCGGTCCGCAATCTGATTTAGCTCAATGCGCCGGCATGCGAGGCAGGCAAATTGGCCTGATGTGGCGGCATATTTCCACCGCGCCTTTCGATTGCGACATTGAGCTGGCGGTCATCGACAATGACGGCCCGCATGCGCTCGTCTTCGCCTGTCGGCGCATTCTGGGCGGCTGGATGAATGCCGAAACGCGCGCGCGGCTGGACGTGCGCCCGACCCATTGGCGCGAGTGGCAACCAGAGCAGGCGGAACGGCAGACCGGCTAGCGCGGGGCGCGCTTGCGGTCGGTGGGCCGCGGGTCGGTGAGCTTGGCCTCTTCCTCCGCCAGCAGGCGCTGCAGCAATTGGCGGCGCGCATCGTCGGTCTCCTCGGCGAGGAGCCGGCGAAAATGCTCGATATTGAGACGGGCCACGGTCCGGTCCACGGCGCGCCCTCCCTGATAATTTCTTGCACCCTAGAACTATCGCGGTGCCAAGGGAAGCCAAGGGAAGCGCGGCCCCGCTCAAGGCTGTTATGAGCGGCGGCCGATCGCGGCGCGGCTGACGGGTCAGCGCTTGTCCTTGGGAACCTGGAACGTCGACTCGAGCGCTTCGGCCTTGTCGGCAAGTTCCATGCTGATCGCGCTCAACGCATCGTGCGTCTCGGCATCGGGGCATTCGCGCGCGATCTTGTTGCAGCGGACGGCTAGGTTGCGAAGATAGGCAGCAATTCCAATTTGCATCGGCTTCCCCACTTGCCGACGATGACGCCGACATTTTCTCGTTGACGTTTATTGGGCCCGGCACCCCCGCTCGGTTCCCAGCCTGTGCCCTATACCTTTTCTGACGCTGGGATGCCGCGTGCATAGACGACATAACAGCATGCGACAGATTGTCGCAATACCGGAATAAATGCTATGAGTTCAGATAGTTGTGGATCGGTGCGCCCTCCGCCTAGCGCGGGATCAGGCGCTTGATGACGAGCGCCACCCGGCCGAGCGTGGTCACGCCCAGCCGGCCATCGCCATGCTGGCAGACGAAACCGCGTCGCAGCAGGCGTTGCTCGCGCGTTTCTTCCGCGGCTCGCCCGGAGGCGATGGCGGAAAGCGCGGTCAGATCGCCGCTGCGCAGCTTTCTGGTGGCCCAGCCCCTGAGATCGACACCCATATCGGCGCCTCCCCAAGCGCCCACCGGCCATGACGCTCGGGGGCGCTTGACTGTCGCTCACACGACAGCGCCGATTTTGCACGGCGCTGCTTGCAGAATTATGAAGCGGAAAACGCGCCGAAAAAACGGCGGCCTGTTGTGGCAGTGACGTGGAGCACGATTCGCATCGACCGCGCGTAAATAACGGGCGCGCGGGCGCAAAATGCGTGTTGCGCGGGGCTGCGACGACCGGGCCCGCGCCGTTCGCGGTCAGCCGGCCCGTAAAGCGGTCAGCCGACCCGTAAAGAAGCCCCGGCGCGGCGCACCGGGGCCTCCCTGTTTGGCCCGAGGCTCAGACATTATCCCGGACCGTTACGACGTTACCGCAGCGCCCTTACCGGTATCTAAATATGGCCGCGGCGCGGCGGGGGCGCAGCGGGCCGCGCTTATCGCCAGCCGGCCTGCTTGTCGCAGGCTTTGCGCGCCGCCGGATGCGACTTTTCCCACTGCGTGATCGTGCGGGTTTCGTTCTCGTCCATCTTTTCGTTCATGCAGACGCAGTAGGCACGGATGATTGCCGGTGTGGCGCCGGGTTCACCCTGATTGTCGGTGATGCACTGATTGATCCACTTCATGTCATCCGCATTCATCTTCTGCGCCGAAGCCGGGCTCAGCCCGACGCAGGTCGCCAGCAGGATCGCGCCCGCCAGGTACTTCATGGATGTCTCCCTTGGTTCGCCCGATGATCGGGCGAAGCCGGCGACCCTAGCAAGTTTGTGCGACAAAGCGATGCGGACAATGAACGAGGTCGGCCGCCGTGCGCGCTGCGCGGACGACGATGCGACGATGACATGGTCGCGCCCGCGGGGAGCGGCCCGCCCCGGCCGAGGACAGGCCCGGGGCCATGAAAATTGGCTGCCGCCGTGAAACCAACAGGGCCTCGACGGCGTTCAGGCCCTGGTACTCGGGGCGTAACCAGGCGTTCGTTTCGCACGAACCCCGTCTTTGGAGCCCAGCCCGAGACCGATCGATGGCCGCGCCGCATAGCAGGCGCGGCCGTTTCGTTATGCGGGGCGGGGCTTGGCGAGGGACCGCGCGCCATATCGTTCATGCGATTGACCGGGGTGAGCGGGGCAATCTGCGGCGTCGCCGCGACAGGAGCGGATCGGTTGCGCGCCTGAGTCGGAATGAAAATGAAAGAGGGGGTCATCCGGGGTGGCCTACTGCGCTTCCGCTTCCGTTTGCGCCTTGGCGAGCGTGGCCCAAACATTGGCGAGTCTTTCGAGCTCCGCTCGGCGTTCAGGCGCCAGGCTTCGCAGTGTGCTCATATGCCGGCATTCCGCCTCGCGTTCCAAAAGCTGTTGTTTCGTGCTCGCGACGGGGGGCGTTCGCGAAGACATAATTTCTGACACCTCAATGGGTCGAACCGGCCCATGGTATCTAATGTTGCAATGCAATATTGATATGGCAATGCGTATTAGCGCTGATCACTTTTCAAAACAGAGCGTTCGCCGGGCCCGAGGCCGGCCATGGGAGGTCAATATAGGCCAGTACCCCTTCCCCCAAAAAGAACATATTGCGAACTGAGAACAAACAGTGTACGATGTCTTTTATCCCGTCGAATCCGGCAACCGGCACCGTCCGCGTTGTCGGGGGGTCGAATCCCCGCCATAAGGAGCGCGAACCATGAGTCAGCCTGCTTTGCGTCTGGTCGAAGGATCATCCATGGACAAGTCGAAGGCCCTGTCCGCTGCGCTCAGCCAGATCGAGCGCCAGTTCGGCAAGGGCTCGGTCATGCGGCTCGGCAAGAACGACAAGGCCATGGATATCGAGGCGATATCCTCCGGCTCGCTCGGGCTCGACATCGCCCTCGGCATCGGCGGCCTGCCGCGCGGCCGCGTGGTGGAAATCTACGGGCCGGAAAGCTCCGGCAAAACCACGCTGGCGCTGCACACCATCGCCGAGGCGCAGAAGAAGGGCGGCATCTGCGCCTTCGTCGACGCCGAGCACGCGCTCGACGTGGTCTATGCCCGCAAGCTCGGCGTCAATGTCGACGACTTGCTGATCTCGCAGCCGGACACCGGCGAGCAGGCGCTGGAAATCGCCGACACGCTGGTGCGCTCCGGCGCGATCGACGTGCTGGTGGTGGATTCGGTCGCCGCGCTGGTGCCGCGCGCCGAGCTCGAAGGCGAGATGGGCGACACCCAGCCGGGCAGTCAGGCGCGCCTGATGAGCCAGGCGCTGCGCAAGCTCACCTCCTCGATCTCGCGCTCGCGCACCATGGTGGTCTTCATCAATCAAATTCGCATGAAGATCGGCGTCATGTACGGCTCGCCGGAAACCACGAGCGGCGGCAACGCGCTGAAGTTCTACGCCTCCGTGCGTCTCGACATCCGCCGCATCGGCGCCATCAAGGACCGCGACGAGGTGATCGGCAACCAGACCCGCGTCAAGGTGGTCAAGAACAAGCTGGCGCCGCCGTTCAAGCAGGTCGAGTTCGACATCATGTATGGCGAGGGCGTCTCCAAGCTCGGCGAATTGATCGATCTCGGCGTCAAGGCCGGCGTGGTGGAGAAGTCGGGCGCCTGGTTCTCCTATGACAGCCAGCGCATCGGCCAGGGGCGCGAGAACGCCAAGGGCTTCCTCAAGGCCAATCCCGACGTCGCCAACCGCATCGAAGCCGCGGTGCGCCAGAATGCCGGCCTGATCGCCGAAGCGATCATGACCGGGGAGGCCGCCGGCAAGGACGACGACGACGAGGGCGAAGCGGAGGAGTAGCCGCATCGTCCCACTCCCCGCTTGCGGGGAGCGGGGGCGGGTGAGGGGTTCTTATTTCCGACGCCGGTATGACCCAGGGCAAAAAGCACTGATTGGATTGCGGCTCCTGGATGTCCGCCGGAGACTGTCCCCGCGCAGGTGGGGGAGAGCGATGAGCGGAGATTGCTTCGAAGACTTGTGAGGCGTCGCGGCGGCGCCAGTATTCCGCCGCACCAGATCCGCGAACGCGTCTCGCGTATCGCCCCCGTCGGCACCCGGCTGCGTAAAGCGGCCGCCACCGAGGACGGGGGCGAAGCGCGTTTGGCGCCTGTTTTCTCTCACGGCCGGGCCGCGGTCTCGCTTCCCCTCTCCCACAAGGGGAGAGGGTTGCGCTGTGCCGGGTGGCCCCTTCCTGGACTTGAGCGCCCCCCGCCGCTAAATAGGCCTCGAAACGTCAAGCCGGCCGGGGATTTAGGGTCCTCGCGCGGCGCGCAGTGGCAGGTCAAAGCGTATTCACGATGAGCGGCGTCAACGAAATCCGTAAAGGCTTCCTCGACTACTTCGCCCGCAACGACCATCAGGTCGTGGCGTCGTCGCCGCTGGTGCCGCGCAACGACCCCACGCTGATGTTCACCAATGCCGGCATGGTGCAGTTCAAGAACGTCTTCACCGGCCTGGAGACGCGCCCTTACGTGCGCGCGGTCACCTCGCAGAAATGCGTGCGCGCCGGCGGCAAGCACAACGACCTGGACAATGTCGGCTACACCGCGCGCCACCACACCTTCTTCGAGATGCTGGGGAATTTCTCCTTCGGCGACTATTTCAAGGAACGCGCGATCGAGCTGGCCTGGAACCTGGTGACCAAGGAATATGGGCTGCCCAAGGAGCGCCTGCTGGTCACCGTCTATATCGACGACGACGACGCCTTCGATCTGTGGAAGAAGATCGCCGGCCTGCCGGAGTCCAAAATTCTCCGCATCGCCGGCTCCGACAATTTCTGGTCCATGGGCGAGACCGGTCCCTGCGGCCCCTGCGCGGAAATCTTCTACGACCACGGCGAGCACATTCCCGGCGGCCCGCCCGGCTCGGCGGACGCCGAGGGCGACCGTTTCATCGAGATCTGGAACCTGGTGTTCATGCAGTATGAGCAACTCGCCTCGGGCGAGCGCCTCAACCTGCCGCGCCCCTCGATCGATACCGGCATGGGGCTCGAGCGCATCGCCGCGGTGCTGCAGGGCACGCACGACAACTACGCCATCGATCTCTTCGCCACCCTGATCCGCGTCATCGCCGACCTGACCGGCGTCGAGCCCCACGGCCCGCAGAAGGCCTCGCACCGGGTCATCGCCGACCACCTGCGCGCCTCTTCCTTCCTCATCGCCGACGGCGTGCTGCCCTCCAACGAGGGCCGCGGCTATGTGCTCCGCCGCATCATGCGGCGCGCCATGCGCCATGCCGAGCTGCTCGGCGCCAAGGAGCCGCTGATGTGGAAGCTGGTGCCCACGCTCGTGCGCGAGATGGGCCAGGCCTTTCCCGAGCTGATCCGCGCCGAGGCGCTGATCACCGAGACGCTGCGGCTGGAGGAGACGCGCTTCCGCAAGACGCTGGAGCGCGGCCTTGCCATCCTCGACGAGAAGAGCGGCGCCCTGAAGAAAGGCGACATGTTCGACGGCGAGACCGCCTTCACCCTCTACGACACTTACGGCTTTCCCCTCGACCTCACCCAGGACGCGCTGCGCGCGCGCGGCATCGGCGTCGATCTGTCCAGCTTCGAGGACGCGATGGAGCGCCAGCGCGAGAAGGCGCGCGCCTCCTGGTCGGGTTCGGGCGAGGCGGCGCAGGAAGCGGTCTGGTTCGCCCTGCGCGAGAAGCTCGGCGCCACCGAGTTCCTCGGCTACGAGACCGAGAGCGCCGAGGGCGTGGTGGTCGGCTTGGTGCGCGACGGCCAGGAGGTGAGCGAGCTGAACAAGGGCGACAGCGGAGCCATCGTGCTCAACCAGACCCCGTTCTACGGCGAATCCGGCGGCCAGGTCGGCGATACCGGCGCCATGCGCCGCGACGGTGTCCGGGTTGCCGTCTCCGACACGCAGAAGAAGGCCGGCGACCTGTTCGCCCATTTCGTCAAGGTCACCGAGGGCAGCATCAAGCTCGGCGACCCGCTGCTGCTCGAAGTGGATCATGCCCGTCGCGCCGCCATCCGGCAGAACCATTCCGCCACGCATCTGCTACACGAGGCGCTGCGCCAAGTGCTGGGCGACCACGTGGCGCAGAAGGGCTCGCTGGTCGCGCCCGACCGGCTGCGCTTCGATTTTTCGCATCCCAAGCCGATGACGGCGCAGGAGCTGGAACAGGTCGAGGATATCGCCAACGACATCGTACTGCAGAATGCGCCGGTGACCACGCGGTTGATGGCGCTCGACGATGCGCGTGCCTCCGGCGCTCGTGCCCTCTTCGGCGAGAAATACGGCGACGAGGTGCGCGTGGTGTCAATGGGCGAAGGGTCCGGCAACACCATGGGCTGGTCGGTGGAATTGTGCGGTGGCACGCACGTCAGGCGTACCGGCGATATCGGCCTCATCACCGGCCTTGCCGACTCGGGCGTTGCCGCGGGCGTGCGCCGCCTTGAGGCCTTGACCGGCCGCGCGGCGCGCCATGCCGCCAACAATCAGATCAAGCTCGCCAAGACCGCGGCGGCGGAGCTGAAGACGCCGCTCGACGAGCTTCCCGCGCGCGTTGCCGCGCTGCTCGACGAGCGCAAGAAGCTCGAGCGCGATCTCTCCGACACCCGTAAGAAGCTCGCCATGGGCGGCGGCGGCGGCAAATCCGCGGCGGCCGACGACAGCGTGCGCCAGGTCAATGGCGTGAAGCTGATGGCGCGCACGGTCACCGGCATCGGCGTCAAAGAGCTCAAGGGTCTGGCTGACGAGGGCAAGAAGCAGCTCGGCTCCGGCGTCGTGGCCCTGGTTGCCACCAGCGAGGACGGCAAGGCCAGCATCGTCGTCGGCGTGACATCCGATCTTGTCGATCGGATCTCGGCTGTCGATCTGGTACGCAAGGCCTCCGAGGTTCTGGGCGGCAAGGGCGGTGGCGGCAAACCAGACATGGCGCAGGCCGGCGGCCCCGACGGCGCCAAAGCCGAGGACGCGCTGAAAGCGGTCGCGGCGGCGCTCGGCGGCTGAGGTGGCGTTTTTGCCCCGGAGTGCCGGCGTCCTGCCACGCTTCGATTGATCGACCGCAAGAGCATCAGGCCAGCACCGGCTATACCTCGATCATGCGAGTGCGCCGGGACGCGTTTACCACCGGGCCGGCCTGCGGCCGGTCCCGGTTGTCCGGCGATGACAGCGGAGATTAGACGGGGCGCCGATCCGTGCTGCATGCCGAAGGGCTGAAAGCCCTCATCATCTTTCTTGTGGTCGCCGGCATCGTGGTGCCGCTGTTCCACCGCGCGCGCATGGGCGCGGTGCTCGGTTTTCTGATCGCCGGCGTCGTGCTCGGGCCGCACGGGCTCGGCCGGCTGGCATCTCAGCACCCGTGGATCGCCGCCGTCACCTTCGACAATCCGGAGCAAGGCGCGGTGCTGGCCGAGTTCGGCATCGTCATCCTCCTGTTCCTGCTCGGGCTCGAACTGTCGCTGCAGCGCTTGTGGCAGTTGCGCCGCTATGTGCTCGGCGTCGGCCTGGCGCAGGTCGCGCTCAGCACGTTGGCGATCGGTGCCGGCGTACGGCTTGCTGGCGGCGTGCCGGCCGCCGGCATCGTGCTCGGCCTCTGCCTCGCGCTCTCCTCGACCGCCATCGTGATGCAGCTCCTGATCGAGCAGCAGCGCGCCGCCAACCAGGTCGGCCGCATCGCGCTCTCTGTGCTGCTGCTGCAGGACGTCATGGTGGTGCCGATCCTGTTCGTGGTCGAGGTGATGGCCGGCGGCAAGCAGACGAGCGGCGGCATCCTACCGCTGATCCGTCCCTTCGCCGAGGCGCTGGCCGCCGTGATCGCCATCATGCTGGTCGGCCGCTTCGTCGTGCGGCCGTTCATGCGCTCGGCGGTGCGCACCGGCAGCCGCGACCTGATCATGGCGATCACGCTGCTGATCCTGGTTGTCTTCTCGGTCGCCACCGGCCTCGCCGGCCTCTCGGTCGCGCTCGGCGCCTTCCTCGCCGGCCTGCTGCTTTCGGACAGCGAGGCGCGCCACAACATCGAGGTCGATCTCGAGCCGTTCAAGGGGCTGCTGCTCGGCATCTTTTTCATCAGCGTCGGCTCCAATATCGACACCGCCGAGATCGTGACCGATGCCGGCTGGATCCTGCTCGGCGTCGCGCTGCTGATGGGCGTCAAGGCGGCGATCCTCTATGGCGTGGCGCGCGCCTTCGGCGTCGCGCGCGCGGATGCCGCCGAGGTCGCCTTGCTGCTGGCGCAGGCCGGCGAATTCGCCTTCGTGGTGATCGGCGTCGCCGGCCCGCTGCTGCCGCCGCGGCTCGCCGCCGGCGCCACCGCCGCGGTCGGCTTCAGCATGCTGGTGACGCCGCTCTTCGCCATGGCGTCGCGCCGGCTCAGCACGCGCCTGGCGGCCACCGATCACGGGCGCCACGCGCCAGCGCCCGATCTCGCCGAGCTCGACGACCATGTGGTGATCGGCGGCTTCGGCCGGGTCGGCCGCCTGATCGCCCGGGCGCTCAGCGCGGAAAACATCCCCTATGTGGCGCTCGACACCGATGGGGAATTGGTCGCGCAGATGCGGCGCCAGCGGCAGCCGATCTTCTTCGGCGATGCCGGCCGGCCGGAGCTGTTGGAGCGTGTCGGCGGCCGCCGCGCCCGCGCCTTTGTGGTTACGCTCAACCATGCGCGCGCCGCCGAGCGCATGGTGGCCGCCGCCCGCCGCGCCAACCCGGAGGCGCTGGTCTTTGCCCGCGCCATCGATGCCGAGCACGCCGCCCGACTGCTGGCGCTTGGCGCCGTCAGCGTCATCCCGGAGACGGTGGAGGCGAGCCTGCAGCTTGCCGCCCGCCTGCTCGAGCGGCTGGAGGTATCCGACGAGGCGGTGCTGTTGCGGATCGGCGAGATGCGCAATGCCGAGCTCGGCCGGCTCTCCGCGGACGCCCCCGGGCCGGCCGGCTTGATCGAGCGCAATGGTGAGCCCGGTAAGTCATCCTAAAACGATTTTTGTTAGGATCGCGCAAGATGGCCCGGGACAAGCTCAAGGAACTGCGCCGGCGCGTCTACCAGGTGCTCGAACAGGGCCCGGTGGGCGATCGGATGAGCGTTGCCATCGACCGTGCCCTGGTCGCGCTCATCATCATCAATCTGGTGGCGGTCGCGCTCGAATCGGTGCCGTCCTTGCGCGCGCATTACCGGCCGCTGTTCGATGCGATCGAAATCGTCTCGCTCATCGTGTTCACAGCCGAATATGGCCTGCGCCTGTGGGTCGCGGTCGAGCACGGGCCGAACCGGCATCTGTCGCCGACACGGGCGCGCCTCAAATACGTGTTGAGCCCGGCCGGCCTCGTCGACCTGATCGCGGTGCTGCCGTTCTGGTTCGCGCCGTTGATGCCCGACGACCTGCGCGTACTCCTGATTTTCCGGATCGTTCGTTTCTTCAAGATCACGCGCTACTCGCCGGCCATGCGCTCGCTGCTCGACGTGCTCTATCGCGAGCGGCGCGCATTGTTCGGCTGCCTGGTGGTCACGCTCGGCACCGCGCTGGTGGCGGCGGCGCTGATGCATCTTGCCGAGGGCAAGGTACAGCCGGACAAGCTCGGCACCATCCCCGATGCGCTGTGGTGGGCGATCGTCACCCTCGGCACCATCGGCTACGGCGACGTGGTGCCGGTGACCACGCTCGGCAAGCTGATCGCCACGGGCACCATCTTCCTCGGCTTGATCACCATCGCGCTGCCGGTCGGCATCATCGCCACCGCCTTCGCGGAGCAGATCCACCGCCGCGACTTCATCGTCACCTGGGGCATGATCGCGCGCGTGCCGCTGTTCGCAGGCCTCGACGCCGCCGAAATCTCCGACGTCATGCAGTTGCTGCGGGCGCAGGTGGCGCAGCCCGGCGAGGTGATCGTGCGCGCCGGCGAGCCCGCCCATTCCATGTATTTCATCGCCGCCGGCGAGGTCGAGATCGACCTCAAGCGCGAACGCGTGCGTCTCGGCGTCGGCCAGTTCTTCGGCGAGGTGGCGGTGCTGCGCCGCGTGCGCCGCTCGGCGACGGCTGTCGCGCTCGGCCGCACCAACCTGCTGGTGCTCGATGCCCAGGACCTGCATGCGCTGATGGAGCGCAACCCGCGCATCGCGTCGCGCATCAAGGAGGTCGTGGAAAAGCGCGTCGGCCGCGAGGTGGTGACCCCGAAGGGCGACATCGTCAAGGAAGAATTGAAAGAAACCTGATGACGATCTGCCGGGCGGCGGGCTAGCGCGGGTAACCCTTCGCCGAGGCGGCCAACATCAAGCGGCCGTGGTGATCGCGCGCTGCATGCGAAAACGGCGCAACCGCGGTTGCGCCGTTTCTGTCGTGGCGGTCATGGCCGGCAAACGTCGGCCGCCGCCGCGCTCCGCGTCAGAGCGCGGCGATCGTGGCGTTCAGCGTGGCGCTCGGCCGCATCGCGGCCGATGCCTTGGCGTCATCGGGCATGTAATAACCGCCGATGTCGACCGGCTTGCCTTGCGCGCCGATCAGCTCGGCATTGATCTTGTCCTCGTTCTTGGCGAGCGTCTCGGCCAGCGGTTTGAAGCGGGCTTGCAGCGCCTTATCCTTGCTCTGCGCGGCCAGCGCCTCGGCCCAGTACAGGGCGAGATAGAAATGACTGCCGCGGTTGTCGATCTGGCCGACCTTGCGCGCGGGATTGCGGTTGAACTCGAGAAACTTCGCGATGGCCTCATCGAGCGTGTCGGCGAGAACCTGCGCCTTGGCGTTCTTGTAGGTCTGCGCCAGATGTTCGAGCGAGGCGCCGAGGGCGAGGAACTCGCCGAGCAAATCCCAGCGCAGATAGCCCTCTTCCTGGAACTGCTGCACGTGCTTGGGCGCCGAGCCGCCGGCGCCGGTCTCGAAAAGACCGCCGCCCGCGAGCAGCGGAACGATCGACAGCATCTTGGCCGATGTGCCCAGCTCCATGATGGGAAACAAGTCGGTCAGATAGTCGCGCAGCACGTTGCCGGTGACGGAGATCGTGTCCTGCCCCTTGCGGATGCGCTCGAGCGAAAACTTCATCGCTTCGACCGGCGGCAGAATACGGATATCGAGCCCTTTGGTGTCTTCATCCTTCAGGTACTTTTCGACCTTAGCGATCATCTGGGCGTCATGCGCGCGCTTGGCGTCGAGCCAGAACACCGCCGGGGTGTTGGTGAGACGCGCGCGGCGCACGCCGAGCTTGACCCAGTCTCGGATCGGCGCGTCCTTGGCCTCGCACATGCGGAAGATGTCGCCGGTCTCGACCGGACGCTCCAGCATCACCTTGCCGTCATCGGCGATGACGCGAACGGTTCCATCGCTGGGAATTTCGAACGTCTTGTCGTGCGAGCCGTATTCCTCGGCCTTCTGCGCCATCAACCCTACGTTCGCAACCGAGCCCATGGTCTTGGGGTCGAACGCACCATGCGCCTTACAGTCCTCGATGACGGTTTGATACAATGTCGCGTAGGAGCGGTCCGGGATCACGGCATCAACGTCGTGCAGCTTGCCGTCGGCGCCCCACATGCGGCCGCCTTCGCGGATCATCGCCGGCATCGAAGCATCGACGATTACGTCTGAGGGCACGTGCAGGTTGGTGATGCCCTTGTCGGAATTGACCATGGCGAGGCCCGGCCGTTTCGCGTACTCGGCGGCGATGTCGTCCTTGATCGCCTTCTTTTCGGCGTCCGGCAGCGTCTCGATCTTGGTCATGAGATCGCCCATGCCGTTGCTGGGATTGAAACCGAGACGTTTCAACGTGGCGGCATGCTTTTTGAACACATCGGCGAAGAACACGGAAACGGCGTGGCCGAAGATGATGGGATCGGAGATCTTCATCATGGTCGCCTTCAGGTGCAGCGAGAACAGCACGCCGTCCTTCTTCGCGGCTTCGATCTGCTCGGCGAAGAAGGCGCGCAGCGCCTTACGGCTCATCACCGCGGCGTCGATGATCTCGCCGGCATCAAGCGGCGTCTTCGGCTTCAGCACCGTGACGGCGCCGTCGGCGCCGATGAGCTCGATGCGGGCGTTGGTCGCCGACGCGAGGGTGGTGGAGACTTCCGAGCCGTAAAAATCGCCGCCGGACATGTGCGCCACATGCGATTTGGAGTCCTTGCTCCAGGCGCCCATCTTGTGCGGGTTTTTGCGGGCGTACTGCTTCACGGCGCCGGCGGCGCGGCGGTCGGAATTGCCCTCGCGCAGCACGGGGTTGACGGCGCTGCCGAGCACCCTGCCGTAGCGCGCCTTGATGTCCTTCTCGGCGTCTGTCGTGGGATTGTCCGGATAATCCGGAATATTGTAGCCCTTGCCTTGCAGTTCCTTGATCGCGGCCTTGAGCTGCGGAATCGAGGCGGAGATGTTGGGCAGCTTGATGATGTTGGCCTCGGGCCGCGTGGCCAGCGCGCCCAGTTCGGCGAGTTCGTCATTGATGCGTTGCGCCGGGGTGAGCTTCTCGGGGAAATTGGCGAGGATGCGACCGGCCAGCGAGATGTCCTTCAGCTTCACCGACACACCCGCGGCGCCCACGAAGGCTTCGACAATCGGCAGCAGGGAATAGGTCGCGAGCGCCGGCGCTTCATCGACCTTTGTCCATACAATTTCGAGATCTGACATGCTTACACCTCTGGTCGCCGTGCTTTGGGCCCGAGCGGAAACTGAACATCGATGGGCGCGGTGGTATGCTTCTGCCTCGGGCCCTCAAATGAATTGTTCTCGGCGCGGACACCGCCAACCGGGAATCCGACTGACGGGGAATTCGGCGCGCGCCCTATAGCATCCGCACTCCGCCGGTGAAAGCCTTGTTAGCAGGTGCGAGATGGCTGCCGGCGGGTAACATGCGGTTGGCGCATGAGCGGATAGGCGCGAAATCACGTGGGTGGCCATCAGCGGCGGCAGGTGAAGGGCTTTCCGCGAAATACCGGCACAGATGGCGACCTGGCGCGCCGCGGCGATAGTCCCGGCGGGAGCTGCCGGTTAATTCGGCAGGATACGGTGTCGCCGCTTGACGCAAGCGGCCGGCTTGGGCAGGGGCTGCGCCTTGAGTGAGCCGCCTTGAGGAGTAACGCATGCCGGGCGCCGGCACCGACAAGACCAAGCGCTGGCTGACCACGCCGGCGCCGATCGTCGTCCTGGTCGAGCCGCAGCTCGGCGAGAATATCGGGGCGGCGGCGCGCGCCATGGCCAATTTCGGCCTCTCGCGCCTGCGCCTCGTCAAGCCGCTGCAGGGCTGGCCGAACGAGAAGGCGCGGGTGATGGCCTCTGGCGCCGACCGCGTGCTCGATGCGGCGACGCTGCATGACAGCCTCGCGGCGGCGATCGCCGACTGTAGCTTCGTGCTGGCGACCACCGCGCGCATCCACGACCAGGCTAAGCCCGTGCTCGGCGCCGACGCGGCGGCCGCGGCGCTGGCGCCGCGCGTTGCCGCCGGCGAGACGGCGGCGCTGGTGTTCGGCCGCGAGCGCATCGGGCTCACCAACCAGGAAGTGGCGCTGGCCGACGCCATCCTCACGCTGCCGGTTAATCCGGCCTTCGCTTCGCTCAACCTGGCGCAGGCTGTGGTGATCTTCGCCTACGAATGGTTCAAGGCGAGCGACGGCGGTGAGCTTCCCTTCACCATGCCGGAGAAATCGCCGCCGGCGGCCAAGCAGCAGCTCGACGCCTTCTTCGCCGATCTCGAGCGCGAGCTGGAAAAGGCCGAGTTCTTCCGGCCAGCGGAAAAGCGCGACACCATGAGTATCAACCTGCGCAACATCTTCCAGCGCATGCTGCCGACCCAGCAGGATATCCGCACGCTACACGGCGTCGTCACCGCGCTGGTGCACGGCCGTAAAGGTCCGGCGCGCGGCGGCGTGCTCGATCCGGAAGAGGCCAAGCAGTTGCGGGCGCTGATCGCCGAGCATGGCGCCGGACGCGTGCCGGGCGAGCGCGGGCCCGTGCGCGGCCTGGCGCGGCTCTTGCGGCGCAATCCGACCGAGGCGGAGCGCGTCCTCTGGCAGGCGCTCACCAATGACCGCCGCTTTGCCGGCCGCGGCTTCAAGCGGCAGGTGCCGATCGGCGCCCATATCACCGACTTCGTCTCGTTCCCGCTGCGCTGTGTGATCGACCTGGTGCCGCAGCAGGAGGGCGGGGACGCGCGGGCGAATCGCGACGAGAAACGGGCCTGGCTCGCCGAACATGACTACCGGGTCGTCGAGGTCAGTGCCGAGGCGGTTGAGCGCGACCTTTCCGAGGTTCTCGACCGGCTCGCCCGCGACATGCCTACCGATAGGTAAATGGCAGTCCCGCCGTTTGCGGGGTGCCGACAAGCGTCTTGCAACCGATCCGTGTCTTAATTTCCCCGACAAAAAGGGGGCTCCGATGTGGCGTCAAATCTCGGTGGCGGCGCTCGCCACGCTGTTCATGGCCGCGCCGGTCGCGGCGCAGCAGATCGTCATCCAAAATCGTTCGTCGGCGGTGGCCGGCGCCAAGGATGAAATTCGTGTCGGCGTCAGCATGAATTTCTTCGTTGCCGCGTCGGATGACGGCAGAACGGAAACGATCAAGGCGCAGGAGCACGCCCGCGGTGTCCTCTACGACAGCGCCGCGCACGAATGCGCGCTGCTGCGCGCCTCGCTCGCCAGCGATTGCCGACTCGAGTCCATCAATGTGAATGTCAGGATGCAACGCAGCTTCGGCAGACAGCAGCCTGAAGGCTTCTCGGCCAACGGCAACTTCGTCTTCAAAATCAAGTTGAAGTAGACGAGCGCGAGGGGAGGAGCGCGCGGACCTGCGCGGCGATGCCGTCGCGCAGCATGGCCAGGTCGCTGCCGACGGTAATGAATTTGAAGCCGCGCGCGGCGAGCGCCAGCGCGCGCTCGGCGTCGCGGCAATAGATGCCGGGGATCTTGCCGGCCTTGAGCGCGGCGGCGCGGATGGTGTCGATCGCCTTTTCCACCTCCGGGGCGGTCACGTCCTGCGCCTTGCCGCCGGAGAGCGACGTCGACAGGTCGTAGGGGCCGATGAACAGCGCATCGATCCCGGGCGTCGCCGCGATGGCGTCGACGCGGCTCAGGGCCGCAGGCGTCTCGATCATGGCCATGGTGAGCGTGCCCTCATTGGCCTCGCGCAGGTAATCGGTGGTCACCGTGCGCCCCTGCAACGCCATGGCGCGCTGCGGGCCCCAGCTGCGTTCGCCGAGTGGGGGAAACTTGCCGGCGCTGGCGAAGAGACGTGCATCGTCGGCGCTGTTGATCATCGGTGCGATGATTGCCTCGGCGCCGAAGTCGAGCGCGCGCGAAACCAGGGCGAAATCGTTGAGCGGCACGCGCACCACCGGTGCGCCGCCGCCGTGATGCACGGCGGAAATGCCGGCGATCAGCGAGCCCGTGTCCCATAACCCGTGCTGAACGTCGAGCACGACGCCGGCAAAGCCGTCGCGCGCCAGATATTTCGGCCGCGAGCGGCGCGCCCAGCGTCGCCCAGCCGGCGAACACGGTTTCACCGGCGCGCAGGCGGCGGGCGAGGGGGAAAGATTGGCTCATATGCGCCCCAAACAGTCATCCTCGGGCGCAGCTGCCCGGATGCGAGCACCACTGATTTTGCGTCCGAATCCGGTTCCGCCGCGCGGGCGGGCCGGAACGACCAAATCTAGCCGCTCTTCGTGATCTGTTCGACTGCCTGCGCCAGCAGTTCGGTCATCTTGGCGCGGATCTCGGTTTCGCCGATACCCTTGCCGGCGAGGTCCTTGACCACCTTGCGCAGCACGTCGTTGTCGCCGGCTTCCTCGAAATCAGCCAGCACGACCTCTTTGGCGTAGGCATCTGCCTCCGGTCCGCTTTTGCCGAGTATGCCCGCGGCCCACAGGCCGAGCAGCTTGTTGCGGCGGGCCATTGCCTTGAAGCGCAGTTCCTCGTCATGCGCGAACTTCTTTTCGAAGCCGTCCTCGCGCTTGTCGAAAGTCGTGGTCATGCCGCCCTCATTGTTGCGACGGGTCCTGTCGCTCTCTATATCTGTGGCGCCTTGCATATCGCCGCGCAAGGGTCAAGGCAACATCCCGCAGCGGCAATACGGCGGAATTGCGGAGTGGAAAACGCCGGGTAGCCGTGATTGTGCTGACTTGAGCGATCGGCTAGGTTGACCCGCGGGGTCGGACTGTTCTAAGCGCGCGCAGTGCGACGTCCGTTCCCGCGCCGCGGATCTTGCAAGTTGCTTGAAGAGGAGCCACGGCATCCCGATGGACTTTCACAAACGGTATACGCCCATGAGCCGCCGCCGTCGCATTTACGAGGGCAAGGCGAAGGTCCTTTATGAAGGCCCCGAGCCCGGAACGCTGATCCAGCATTTCAAGGACGACGCCACCGCCTTCAATGCCAAGAAGCACGAGGTGATCGAGGGAAAGGGCGTCCTCAACAACCGCATCTCCGAATACGTATTCCAGCACCTCAACGACATCGGGGTGCCGACGCATTTCATCCGCCGTCTCAACATGCGCGAGCAGTTGATCCGCGAGGTGGAGATCATTCCGCTCGAGGTAGTGGTGCGCAACGTCGCCGCCGGCTCGCTCGCCCAGCGCCTCGGCATCGAGGAGGGCACGCAGCTTCCGCGCTCGATCATCGAGTTCTACTACAAGAACGACGCGCTCAATGACCCGATGGTGTCGGAGGAGCACATTACCGCCTTCGGCTGGGCTTCGCCGCAGGAGATCGACGACATCATGGCGCTGGCGATCCGCGTCAACGACTTCCTCTCCGGCCTGTTCCTCGGCGTCGGCATCCGCCTGGTCGATTTCAAGATGGAAACCGGCCGGCTGTGGGAGAACGATGTCATGCGCATCGTGGTGGCCGACGAGATCTCCCCCAATTCGTGCCGGCTGTGGGATATCAAGTCGAACGAGAAGCTCGACAAGGACCGTTTCCGCCGCGATCTCGGTGGCCTGGTGGAGGCCTATACCGAGGTCGCCAAGCGCCTCGGCATCATGAGCGAGGGCGAGCGCCCGCAGGGGCCCGGTCCGGTGCTGGTGAAGGGCTGAGCCGGCTTTGCGCGTTTTCGCGGCAGCGCCGTTGTGAACAGTGTCATGCCCGGCCTTGTGCCGGGCATCCACGTCTTTTACTTAGATTCAGTCCATAAGGGCGTGGATGGCTGGGACAAGCCCGGCCATGACGAATTCATGGCCAGGGGATTCCCATGAAAGCCCGCGTCACCGTCACCCTGAAGACCGGTATCCTTGACCCGCAGGGCAAGGCGATCGAGGGCGCGCTGCGCTCGCTCGGCATCGAAGGCGTCACCGCGGTGCGCCAGGGCAAGGTCTTCGACATCGAGCTGGAGGGCGGCGACCCGGCCAAGGCCGAGGCGCTGCTCAAGCAGGCGGCGGACAAGCTCCTGGCGAATACGGTGATCGAGAACTACCGCGTGGACGTGCTGAAATGAAAGCCGCCATCCTCGTCTTCCCCGGCATCAATCGCGAACGCGACATGGCGCGCACCTTGCGGCTCGTCTCCGGCCATGCGCCCGCCATGGTCTGGCACGGCGAGACGGAACTGCCCGCCGGCACCGACCTGGTGGTGATCCCGGGCGGCTTTTCCTACGGCGACTATCTGCGCTGCGGGGCGATCGCCGCGCGCAGCGCCATCATGGACGCGGTGCGCCGCCACGCCCAGCGCGGCGGCCTCACACTCGGCGTCTGCAACGGCTTCCAGATCCTGTGCGAGGCGGGCCTTCTGCCCGGCGTGCTGATGCGCAACCAGAACCTGCGCTTCATCTGCCGCGAGGTTTACCTCAGGGTCGAGCGCTCCGATACGCCGTTCACTCGCGGCTATAATGCCGGCCAGGTCATCCGCGTGCCGGTGGCGCACGGCGAGGGCAACTACATCGCCGACAGCGAGACTATCGCGCGGCTGGAGGGGGAGGGGCGGGTGATCTTCCGCTATGCCTCGCCCGACGGCATGATCGATCCGAACTGGAACCACAACGGCGCCATCAACGCCATTGCCGGCGTTCTCGATGCACGCGGCAATGTGCTCGGCATGATGCCCCATCCGGAAAATCATGTCGAAGCGGCGATTGGCCCGACCGACGGGCGCGGGCTGTTCGCTGGGCTCGTGGAGCATCTGGCCCGAGCGGCATGAGCAATACGCCGTGATCCCCAACTTAGCCCCCATCACCCCCGAACTGATCGCCGAGCACGGCCTCAAGCCGGACGAGTACCAGCGAATCCTCGACCTGATCGGGCGCGAGCCGACGCTGACCGAACTCGGCATCTTCTCGGCCATGTGGAACGAGCACTGCTCATACAAGTCCTCCAAGGTGCATCTGCGCACGCTGCCGACCGAGGCCCCCTGGGTGATCCAGGGTCCGGGCGAAAACGCCGGCGTCATCGACATCGGCGACGGGCTCGCCTGCGTGTTCAAGATGGAGAGCCACAACCACCCGAGCTACATCGAGCCCTATCAGGGCGCCGCTACCGGCGTCGGCGGCATCCTGCGCGACGTCTTCACCATGGGCGCGCGGCCGATCGCCTGCCTGAACGCGCTCTCCTTCGGGGCGCCCTCGCATCCCAAGACGCGGCACCTCGTTTCCGGCGTGGTGGCCGGCGTCGGCGGCTACGGCAATTCCTTCGGCGTGCCCACGGTCGGCGGCTCGGTGCGCTTCCATTCGCGCTATGACGGCAACAATCTCGTCAACGCCATGGCAGTCGGTATCTGCAAGAAGGACGAGATCTTCTACGCCGCTGCCTCCGGCGTCGGCATGCCGATCGTCTATCTCGGCTCGAAGACCGGCCGCGACGGCATCCACGGCGCTTCCATGGCCTCGGCCGAGTTCGGCGAGGATTCGGAAGCCAAGCGGCCGACCGTTCAGGTCGGCGATCCCTTCTCCGAGAAGCTCCTGCTGGAAGCCTGCCTCGAGATCATGGCCAAGGATTGCGTCATCGCCATCCAGGACATGGGCGCGGCGGGCCTGACCTGCTCGGCGGTGGAGATGGGCGCCAAGGGCGACCTCGGCGTCACCCTCGATCTCGACAAGGTGCCCTGCCGCGAGGAGCGCATGAGCGCCTATGAGATGATGCTCTCGGAAAGCCAGGAGCGGATGCTCATGGTGCTCAAGCCGGAGAAGGAAAAGGAGGCGGAAGCGATCTTCCGCAAATGGGGCCTCGACTTCGCGGTGGTGGGCGAGACCACGCCCGGCCTGCGCTTCGTGGTGCGCCACCAGGGCGAGGTGATGGCCGACCTGCCGATCAAGGAGCTCGGCGATCAGGCGCCGGAATATGAGCGGCCGTTCCGCGATAGCGCCAAGCCGGCGATCATCGCGGCTGCGTCGATCGCGCCGCCGGTCGGCCTCATGGAGGCGCTGGAGCGGCTCCTGGTCTCGCCCGATCTCTGCTCCAAGCGCTGGGTGTGGGAGCAATACGACCACATCATCCTCGGCAACACGGTGCAGCGACCGGGCGGCGATGCGGCCGTGGTGCGCGTCGAGGACGGGCCGAAGGGCCTGGCGATCACCACGGACGTCACGCCGCGCTATTGCGAGGCCGATCCGTTCGAGGGCGGCAAGCAGGCGGTCGCCGAATGCTGGCGCAATTTGACTGCGGTCGGCGCCACGCCGCTCGCCGTCACCGACAATCTCAACTTCGGCAATCCGGAGCGGCCGGAGATCATGGGCCAGTTCGTCGGCGCCGTGCGCGGCATCGCCGAGGCCTGCCGCGCGCTCGATTTCCCCGTCGTCTCCGGCAATGTCTCGCTCTACAACGAGACGAATGGCAAGGCGATCCTGCCGACGCCCTCGATCGGCGGCGTCGGCCTCATCGACGACTTTGCCAAATCGGCGACCATCGCCTTCAAGCACGAAGGCGAGGCGATCCTGCTCGTCGGCGGGGCGCCGTCCTGGCTCGGCCAGTCGATGTATCTGCGCGAGATCTGCGGGCGCGAGACGGGGGCCCCGCCGCCAGTCGATCTTGCCGCCGAGAAGAAGAATGGCGATTGCATCCGCGCGCTGATCGCCGACGATGCCGTCAGCGCCGTCCACGATATCTCCGACGGCGGCCTGCTGGTCGCCATTGCCGAGATGGCCATGGCGTCCGGCATCGGCGCCACGCTGCTCGCGGGCGACGCGCCGGCGCACGGCTTCTGGTTTGGCGAGGATCAGGCGCGCTACGTCGTCACCGTGCCGGCCGCGCAGACCGACGCGGTGATCGCCCGCGTCGAGGCGGTCGGCGTTCCGGTCGCCCGCCTCGGCACCACCGGTGGCGATGCGCTCTCGCTCATCGGCGAGCAGCCGCTGCTGATCTCCGCGCTGCGCGACAAATTCGAGGGCTGGCTGCCGGCCTATATGGCAGGCAGCCCGGCCTGATTTATTGCAGCGCGCGCACCAGCGTCTGGCGGCAGAACGGCGACAGCGATTGCACCTTCAACGCCAGGCATTCGATCAGGCGGGAATGGCCCGGTCTGATCCCTTTGCACAGCACCGCCCGATCCTGGTCGCAGGCGCGCACGATGCGCAGCCGGTCGCGCAGGCTGAGCCTGTCGATCCGGGCCAATGAAATCGTCGGCTGGGGGGGCGGCGGCGGTGGCGCGGCGGCTGCCGGCGGTGGCGGGGCGCGGCGCGGCGGGGGTGCATGCGGCGGCGCCGAGACCGGCATGGTCGCGCTCACCAAGCGCCGGCAGGCCCGCGACAGGTTATTCACGTTCCGCTGCAGGCAGGCGAGGGCTTCACGGCCGCCCGGCGGCACGCTTGCGCAATGCCGCCTGTAGTCGGAGCGGCAGTGCTTGCGCAGCGCATTCTGGTCGACCGCGGCCGCTGGCGGCGGCGGAGGGGGCGGCGACCGCGGCCGGCCTCGGCGCGGGGGGCGCCGGTGGCGGCTTCGGCGCGGCCAGAGCGGGCTTCGGCGCGGGGGGCGGTGGCGGCGCCGCAGCGGCCGGCGGCGGCTTCGGGGTCATCGCATCGACCGCGGTCTTGCAGGCCGCCGAAAGCGCCGCGTAATGGTTCTTGAGGCATTCGAACGCCTCCTTGCCGCCAGGGCTGACGCTCATGCAGTTCGCCATATAGTCGGAGCGGCAGGACGACTTGATCGCATCGCGCTGCGCGGCGGTCTGCGCCGGGGCCGCGCCGACGCTCAACGCCAGCCCGATTGTCGCCGCCATTAGGCGTGCCAGCGCGCGCCCGTTGAAAATCAGTCTGGAATTCATCGCCGTTCTCCCCAAACCGCCGACGCCTGACGCGTCATTGTCAGTCTCGACAGGCTAGGGCAATCGGTCGCGCCATTCCAGCGCCGCAGGACGCAGTGCGAGCCCATATCACCGGTGCATGACGCTGGCAGGCCGTTCCCGAAATCGGTCAATTCTGCTAGAGGCAGAAAGGGGCGGCGGCGCCCGTCCTGCCGCAGGCAAGCAAGCAATTGGGAGGCCGAAACCCATGGCGATGGACGCCGGCGAGATCGAGCGGCTGATCAAGGCGCGCATCCCGGACGCCCAGGTGACGATCCGGGACCTTGCCGGCGACGGCGACCATTACGCTGCGACCGTGATTTCCGCCTCCTTCAAGGGCAAGTCGCGGGTGCAGCAGCATCAGCTCGTCTACGACGCGCTCAAGGGCCAGATGGGCGGCGTGCTGCACGCGCTGGCGCTGCAGACGGCGACGCCGGAACCCTGAGCACGCGGGCGGTTGCTGCCCCGAAAACGGCATGATCGACAGCCATGGCCCTTGGGGTGGCAGGCCGTTTTGCGCTACATATATCGACAAGCGAAGCGGTTTCGCCCGAAACAGGATGACAGGCAATGGGCATCGAGCAATTCATCGACAACGAAGTGAAGGGCAACGACGTGGTGCTGTTCATGAAGGGCACCCCGCAGTTCCCGATGTGCGGCTTCTCCGGCCAGGTGGTGCAGATTCTCGACCATCTCGGCGTTGCCTATAAGGGCCTCAACGTGCTGGAGTCGGACGACCTGCGCACCGGCATCAAGGCCTATTCGAACTGGCCGACCATCCCGCAGCTCTACGTCAAGGGCGAGTTCGTCGGCGGCTGCGACATCATTCGCGAAATGTTCCAGGCCGGCGAATTGCAGCAGACGTTCAAGGACGCCGGAATCGCGGTGCGCGAGAGCGCCTGAGCGCGCTTCGCCAAGGCCCGCCGTGACCAGGCTGCTGTTGATCGTCGCGGCGCTCGCCGATCTGGCGCTGGCGGCGCTGTTGATCGGCGTTTCCGGTTTTCTGTTCGGCGGTGGGCCCGAGAGCCTGCAGGGTGGGCCTTTCTGGACGGCGGCCTATGCGGCCGCCGTTGTCGTCTGCGTGGCCGCGCCGATCGCCGGTTTCCTGTTCAGTGCGCGCGGCAAGAGCGGGCTGGGTCTCGCGCTCGCCTTCATGCCGCCGGTGGGCGCGCTGGCCGCGCTGATGATTCCGCCGCCCTACTGACGATCCGCCGGCACGACAGCGCACCCGTCATCGCGTGGAATAACGTGGTATCGGAAGGCCGCGCATCCACAGCACGACCGCGATGGCAATGACGATGCGGACCACGAAGAAAGCCTGGCTGGGAAAGATCGACAGCATCACCACCGCCCCGGCGGCGGCAAGCAGCAGACGCGATCCATAATCGAGCGGCCGCTGCCAGAAGCCGATGCCGGCCGCGGTCACCGCCGCCACGCCGATCGCCGCGAGTGCCGCGGCCAGCAGCACGAACGGCAGCGGTCCCTGGAACAGAAGCGCGGTGTTCTGCGTCAGCAGGAACGGCACCACAAAAGCGGGCCAGCCGATCAGCATCGCCTTCCAGCCCGTCATCATCGGCCGCGAGCCCGCGAGGCTCGCGGCGGCGAACGCGGCCATGGCGACAGGCGGCGTGATCATCGACATCATGCCGAAATAGAAAATGAAGAAGTGCGCGGCCAAGGGGAGCACGCCAAGCTGGATCAGCGCCGGCGCCATCAGCGTCGCCAGCAGCACATAGACGCCGGTCGTCGGCATGCCCATGCCGAGCACGATCGAGACCACCGCCGTGAAGATCAGCAACAGGCCGATGCTGTGGTGCGACAGCGCAATGAGGAACAGCGAGAGTGACGTCGTCAGGCCGGACAGGTTGAGCAGGCCGATGACGAGCCCCGCCGCCGCCGAAATGATGATGATGTCGATGGCGATCCAACCGGCGGTGACGATCGGCGTCAGCACGTCTTTGATGCGCATGCGCATGCCGTAGCCGAAGACGACGCCGCACAGGGCGAAGAAGGCGGCGGCGACAAAGGCCGCCGATTCCGGCTGCCAGGCGCCGCTGAGCAGCATCGCCAGCAAGCCGAGCAGTCCCACCAGGAAAAACCATCCGCGCTTCAGAACCGTGAGGGCGGCGCCGCTGTCGCTCAAACCACCGAGCCCGTCGCGCTTGGCGATCAGATGCACGGCCAGAAACAGCGCGCCGTAATACAAGAGCGACGGAATGATCGCCGCCAGCACCACGATGCCGTAGGAGATCTGGAGAAACTCGGCCATCAGGAACGCCGCCGCGCCCATCACCGGCGGCATGAGCTGCGCGCCGGTCGAAGCCACCGCCTCGATGGCGGCCGCCCGCTCGGTGGGAAAGCCGCCGCTTTTCATCAGCGGGATGGTGATGACGCCGCTGCTCATCACGTTGGAGACCGCGCTGCCGGAAATGCAGCCCATCAAGGCCGACGACACCACGGCGACCTTCGCCGATCCTCCGGTCGCGTCGCCCACGGCGGCGAGCGACAGGTCGGTAAAGAACGCCGATCCCGCCGACAGCCGCAGCATTTCGCCCATGAACAGGAATGGGACGACCACCACGACGGCGACCGCGATCGGCGATCCGAGCAAGGCATCGGCGTCCGAGACGAGATAGACCAGCGTGCGTTTCAGGTCGGCCGGCGGCGACGCAAATCCGGCGGGCAGGTGCTGACCGAACAGCGTGTAGGCCATGATCGCCAGGATGACGAGGACGAGCGAGATTCCGGCGACGCGCCGCACGGCCTCGAACAGCGCCAGCAGAAACAGCGTGCCGCCGACCACCAGTTCGGGCGGCTGAAAGACCACGGCATTGGCGTAATTGGGAAAGCGCCAGGCAAAGCCGATGCTGGCGAGCAGCAGCACCCAGGCGACGATCGCTTCGACGGCCGTGCGCGCCGGGCCGCGCTGCCAGGTGCCGTTCTCCGCTTTCACCGGCGGGCGATGGTAGACGAGAAACAGCGAGAGGCCCGCCGCCAGGGCGAAAGCCTGCTCCTCGTAATAGACGACGCCGAGCGCCGAGCCGACATTGAACGCCAGGGCGGCGGCCAACAGCGTCAGGGCACTGGCGGCTGCGCCATTGGCTCCGGTGAACCAATGGCGCAGGAGAGCTGCGTTCGACACCACCGACGGCTCCGTCGGCCTATTTCTTCGCGGCCAGCGCCTTGAACTCCGCCTCGGCCGACGGCAGGTAGTCCGCGTTCGGCACCCCCGACATCTGCTCCAGCGTCAGTTCCTTAAAGCGCGGCAGCGCCGCGCCGAGCGCCTCATGCTGGTTCGCCAGCGTGTCGATCGCGGCCTTGACGATCTTGGGGTCGATATCCTTGTTGGCGACCAGCACCACGTCATAGCCGAGCACCCGCGTCGGCTTGGGAATGCCGGGCCGATGCGCGGCCGGCTGGATGAGCACGGCCGAGCTCTGCGGCATGATCTTGCGCATGCGCGCCACGGCGGCGGGATCGTCCGACATCGACAGGAAGCGCACGCCCCCCATCTGCGCGCCCAGCTCGGAGACCTTCGCAGAGCCGACCGACAGGAAGCCGATATCGACGCGGTGCGATTTCAGGAGGTCGCCGCCACGAATGGTGTTGGGCACCGGCATCACATGCATTTCTTTGTCGGTGATGCCGGCATTGGCCATGATGGCTTTGCGCATGAGGTCGATGATCGGCGCCGCCGAATAGCCGCCGGCGATCGACTTGCCTTTGATATCCGCCAGCGTCTTGATCGAAGAGTCGTCGGGCACCAGGAAGCCGACCTGGCTGCGGAACAGGCTGGAGATCACCCGCAGGTCGGGATGCTTGGTCTTGTAGGGGATTTCGCCGTGCATCGCCTGCGACATCTCGAAGACGTTGACCACCGCCATGTCCAGTTGCTTGCTCTGGACCAGCGAGAGCAGGGCGCCGGAGCCGGCGAAAGGCTGCGAACGGACCTGCAGGCCGGTCGTCTGCGACATCACCTTGGCGAGCGCCGCGCCCGCTGCATAAAACAGCGTGCCGGGAGGATTTGTGCCGATGGTGATCACGCCGGCTGCCCAGCTTGGGAGCGCTGAACCGAGCAGGGTGAGTGCCGCGATCGTCAGCGTGCGCAAGGTTTTCGCGTTCAAGTCGAACCTCCTAGGTCAGTTGTTCCTGGTCAGCATTGACGCTGACGGAGTGGTCGGAGCCAAAACCCTAGCCCGCGACCGGCGGCGCCGTTCCTTCCACCTGCACCCGATAGCCTGACCGCACGTTCGGCCAGTAGTCCCAGATCGCCTTGTGCTGGGTGCAGCGGTTGTCCCAGAACGCGATCGAATGCGGACGCCAGCGGAAGCGGAACGTCCATTCGGCGCGTTGGCAGTGATCATAGAGGAATTGCAGAATCCGCTCGCTTTCGAGCCGCGGCACTTCGTTGATCCGGGCGGTGAAATCGGTGTTCACGTAGATCACCTTCCGCCCCGTGTCGGGATGCTTGATGATCAGCGGATGGACCGAGATCGGCGTGCCGGGACCGAAGACGCGAGTGCCGTCATGCGTGGCGGTGAGGCCGGCGAGATAGCGCTTCATATTGTCTGACAGCGCGTCATAGGCCGCGTACATGCTGGCGAACATGGTGTCGCCGCCGCCGTGCGGCGGCACCGTGTGATTGTAGAGCATGCTGCCGAGCGGCGGCACCGCCGCGCAGGACTGATCGCTGTGAAAGTTCTCGCCGGAGATCTGCGTCGAGGTTTCGTCGTAGTGGAACTTGCGCACCAGCGGATTGTCGGTGGTCTTGCTGATGGTCGACTTGCCGACATGCTTGCCGAGCGGACCGAAATAGCCGGCCGCCCGGATCTGGTCGTCGAAGCTGATCTTCTGATCGCGGAAGAAGATCACCTGGAACTCGAGAAAGGCCTGACGCAATTCGTCGACCTGCCCCTCGTCGAGCGGCTTGGTGAGGTCGATGTCGGTGATCTCGGCGCCGATATGCGGGCTCGTCGGCGTGACGGTGAAGGTGCGATATTTCTGCTCGGGACTGAGGATCTGGTCCACCTGGCTGTTCCTTCTTAGAGCCCCCGATCGGAAGCCCCCAGCGGGCCAATGGCGTGGCCCGCCCACCCAATCATTCAATTCCGGTACCGTAGTAATACCAATTCGACCGTACTAATATTATTTTTGTCGCTCTTGATATCGTTCAAATATGAATGTAGCCGCCGTCCGCCGAACATGGACATTCGCCACTTTCGCCATTTCCTCGCCGTCGCCGAAGAGCTGCACTTCGGCCACGCCGCGCACCGGCTGAACATGGAGCAGGCGCCGCTCAGCCAGTCGATCCAGCGGCTGGAGACGCGGCTCGGGGTCAGCCTGTTCGACCGCTCGCGCCGCGGCGGCACCAAGCTGACGCCGGCCGGGGTCAGCCTCATTCCCGAAGCGCGCATGGCGGTGCTTCAGTTCGAGCGCGCAGTGTCGGTTGCCCGGCGCGCGGGGCATACCGCCGACGAGCCGGTGCGGATCGGATTTGTCACCGCGGCGATCCTCAAGCTGCTGCCGAGCACCATCCGCGCCTATTCGGCGGCCTTTGCCGGCGCGCGCGTGCAACTGTTCGAGGGGCCGACGGCCGATCTCCTGAACCGCGTCATCGAAGACCAGATCGATATCGCCCTGGTTCACCCGGTCGATACACCGCCGCCCGGATTGGTGCTCAGCGAGTTGAAACGCGACCGCACCATCGTCGCGCTGCCGCGCGTGTCGCCGGTCGCCGCCAAGAAGAGCGTCACGATGGCCGATCTCGCCGACGAGCCGCTCATCTTTTTTCCGCGCATGGCGAGCCCCGACCTCTACCGGCACTTCATGGCCTACTTCAAGGCCATGGGCGTGGAGCCGCGCATCGAGCAGGAGGCGCGCGCGACGCCGACCATTCTCTCGCTCGTCTCCGCCGGTCTCGGCTATGCCTTCGTGCAGGAAAGCGCGCGTTCGCTGCCGTTCCACAACGTCGTGTTCAGGCCGTTGAAGGATGCGCCGCCGCAGTTGTCCTGGCGGTTGTCGCTCGCCTGGAAGCCGAGCGTGGCGACCGAAGCCTGCTGCAATTTCGTCTCGCAGCTTCGTCCGCTCGCCGGCGGGCGCATGCCGGAGGGCGACGCATTGCCGGCGGAGGTCGCCGAATAGGCAAGGCGGGGGAGCGGAAATGAAAAGCCCCCGCGTGGCGGGGGCTTCGTTTTCGTGTCGGTCGGTGTCGCGCAGAAGTCAGCGCGAATAATATTCCACCACCAGATGCGGCTCCATCTGCACCGGGTAGGGCACGTCGGAATAGGCCGGAATGCGGGTGAAGGTCGCGGTCTTCTTGCCGGCGTCGACGTCGATGTAATCCGGCACGTCGCGCTCGGCGAGCGACTGTGCCTCCAGCACCAGCGCCAGCTCCTTCGACTTCTCCTTCACCTCGATGACGTCGCCGACCTTGACGCGGTAGCTCGCGATGGTGACGCGCTTGCCGTTGACCCGGATATGGCCGTGACTGATGAACTGGCGCGCGGCGAACACGGTCGGCACGAACTTGGCGCGGTAGACCACCGCGTCGAGCCGACGCTCCAACAGGCCGATCATGTGCGCGCCCGAGTCGCCCTTCATGCGGATGGCGTCGTCATAGATGCGACGGAACTGCCTTTCGGAAATATTGCCGTAATAGCCGCGCAGCTTCTGCTTGGCCTTGAGCTGCACGCCGTAGTCGGAGAGCTTGCCCTTGCGGCGCTGGCCATGCTGGCCGGGGCCGTATTCGCGCCGGTTGACCGGGCTCTTCGGCCGGCCCCAGATGTTCTGGCCCATCCGGCGGTCGATCTTGTACTTGGATTCATTGCGCTTGGTCATCGCGTCCTCATGATCTTGCTGTTGTGTGAGGATCGCGCCCTCCTCTGTCCCGGAAACCGGGGCCGACAGGCGGAGCTTCGAAAGCGCAAAGCGCCGCCACGGGTCGCGAAACGCCCGGCGGACATGAAAATCCACCGGGCGCCGGGTATTTAGGCGGCGGGCCGGCGCATGTCAAACCGCGGAGCCGGGCGGTAGCATTATACAGGAGAATGGCGGTTGTTGAGCGATTTGCCCTCGCATCAGGCGATCCTGGCCTTCCTCCAGGTCATCATGATCGACCTGGCGCTGGCCGGCGACAATGCGGTGATCATTGGCCTCGCCGCCGCCGGCCTGCCGCCCGGGCAGCGCTCCCGCGCCATCCTGGTCGGCATCGTCGCCGCGACGGTCCTGCGCATCCTGTTCGCGCTGGTGGCGGTCGAACTGCTCGCCATCGTCGGCCTGCTGCTCGCCGGCGGCATCCTGCTGCTCTGGGTCTCCTGGAAGATGTGGCGCGAACTGCGCAGCCCCAAAGCCGACGCCGCGACGTCGACCGACGTGCCGCGCAAGTCCTTCGCGCAGGCCGCCTGGCAGATCGTGGCCGCCGACGTCTCCATGTCGCTTGATAACGTGCTGGCGGTGGCCGGTGCCGCGCGCGAGCACATCGAGGCGCTCATCTTCGGCCTCGGCCTTTCCATCCTGCTGATGGGCTTTGCCGCGAGCCTGGTGGCGCGCCTGCTCGAAAAGCAGCGCTGGCTCGCCTATCTCGGCCTCGCCATCATCCTCTATGTCGCGCTCGACATGATCTGGCGCGGCGCCTTCGAAGTATGGCCGCATCTGGTGGGCTGATGCGCGCGCGGCACGGCGCGCTTGTCCGTGTGCATCGCGCGCGTTATGCAGCCCCTCCCGCGCCGTGACGCAAGGCAGGTCGCGGCAAGGAGATCGTGGTGCTGGGTGCATTTCTCGCTTTGCTGTCCGCCGGTGCTTTCGGTTTTAACAACGCCACCGTCCGGCGCGGCGTCTTGAGCGGCACGGTTTCCCAAGCCTTGGCCATTACGGTCCCGATCGGCGTGCCTTTGTTCCTCGTCGCCGCTGCCTTGCTCGGCTCGCTCGGCCTCGTCGCGAATTTCTCCCTGCGTGCGATCCTGCTCCTCGCCTGTGCGGGCGTGGTGCATTTTGTCTGGGGCCGTTATTGCAACTATCGGGCGACCAAGGCCATCGGTGCCGTGCTGGCCGGTCCGGTGCAGCAGGCGAGCGTGCTGATCGCGCTTGGGCTCGCCGTCGGCTTCATGGGTGAATCGCTGACGCTGCTGCGCGGGCTCGGTATCGTTCTCGTGATTTTGGGTCCGGCGATTATCGTTTCCTCGGAAGGGAGAAAACGGCCCAAGCCCGCAAAGCTGCAAGACCATTCAACGGACGCGCCGGGTGGCGAGCGTCCGTTCGAACCGGCCTATTTCGAGGGCTACAGCTTCGCGCTTCTTTCGGCGACCGGCTACGGCGTCAGCCCGGTGCTTGTGCGGTTGGGCGTCGAGCACATCGGTCTCAAGGCGAGTGCCGCGGCTGGCTTGGTGTCCTATGGCGCCGCGACGCTGGCCTTGATGGCTATCCTGGTTTTGCCGGGGCAGCTTCGTCACGTTCTCGCCACGCCGGCCGGCGCCGCCAAGTGGTTCACGCTTTCGGGCGTTCTTGTCGCCCTGTCGCAGCTTCTGCGTTACATGGCGCTCGCCGTCGCCCCGGTGTCCGTGGTCACGCCGATACAGCGGCTCTCGATCCTGTTTCGGATCTATTTCAGCGCAATGCTCAATCGAAAGCACGAGGTGCTTGGCGGCGCGGTGATCGCCGGCACGGTTCTCTCTCTTGCCGGCGCACTTGCGCTGTCGATCAGCATCGATTCGGTGCTGCATTTTGTGCCGCTGCCCCATTATGTGCTCACGGCGGCACACTGGCGCTGGCCGTAATCTCGGCGCTATGGCGGGTTCGCCGTTTCGGGCGAACTAAAAGCCGAAAGCCGTCAGCGCCGCGCTGAGCTTGTCCGAGGGCGCGCGGCCCGAGGTGAACAGGATCTGCGGCGGCGGCGCGCCCGTGGCGGCCGGCCGCTCGCGCAGCAGATCGGCGACGCGGCGCGCGATCGCCGGCGCCGGATCGAGCCAGTCGACCGGCCAAGGCGCGAGCTTGCGGAAGCGATCGAGCAGCAGCGGATAGTGCGTGCAGGCGAGCACCACGGTGTCGGTGCGCCGCTCCTGCGCGTCGACGAAACAGGGCGCGATCTCGGCGGCGATCGCCGCATCGCTCACCGGCTCCCCGGCGAGTTCGGCTTCGGCGTAGCTCGCGAGATTTGGCGAACCGACCAGCGCCACCTCGCAGTCGGCGGCGAATTCCCGGATCAGCGCGCGGGTATATTCGCGGCCGACCGTCGCCAGCGTGCCCAGCACCGCGATGCGCTTGTTCGCCGACTGCGCGCAGGCCGGCTTGATCGCCGGCACCGTGCCGACGAAAGGCACGGCAAAGCGCGCGCGCAGTTCAGCGAGCGCCAGCGTCGAGGCGGTGTTGCAGGCGATGACGATGAGGTCGGGGGCATGCGCGGCGATGGCTTCGCCGATCACCGCGACGATGCGCGCGATCAGCGTGTCCTCGGCGCGCGCGCCGTAGGGAAAGGCGGCGTCGTCCGCGAGATAGACGAAGCGGGCATCCGGTCGCGCGATCTTGATCTCGCGAAACACGGTGAGGCCGCCGAGGCCGGAATCGAAGACAAGAATGGTCGGCGCGGAAGAGTGGGTCGAATCGGGCATCGCGTGAGCTAAGCCATAGCCGCATGGCAGTGACAATGGGTCGCAGTCGGAACCCGAAGCTGCCGTCCGTTCAATGGGGGTCAGCGAAATCAAGTCCCGCGCCGGGCGCATCGTGCCGAGCGGGGGGAGGATAGAACATGCGACTTAAGGTTTTATCGCTTGCGGTCGGTGCCTTGCTTCTGGGTGCGAGCGCCGCGTCTGCCGAGGTGGTCGTCCGCGACCTCAATCTGCGCACAGGACCCGGTCCGCAATTTCCGATTATCGGGACCATGCCGGCCGGTGCGCGAGTCGGCGTGCTCGGCTGCGACGGTGGCTGGTGTCGCGTGCAGGTCCCGAGCGGCCCGCAAGGCTTTGCCAGCGCGAGTTACCTCGCGCCCGACGGCCCGCCGCCAGGACCTCCTCCCGGCTATTACCCGGGGCCCCCGCCAGCAGTGTTCGGCATCGGCATCCCGTTCGGTGGCGATGGTTGGCATCGTCGCCATCGCCATTGGCGCTGAGCTCAGGCGCATCCCCAACCGCGCATTGAGTGAGAGACGTCGCACTTCACGCCGAAGCGCGACGTCTTTTCATTTGCTGTGAGGCGACGGCGCGCTCGCAATCGGTTGCGCACGGAATACGGCGCGCTCGCGATGCGCGGGAATTGGGGCATAAATCCGGCAGGCGGTGCAAAGTCGAAACAATCGCCCGCGCAAACCGTTGCCAACGAGCGAGGGGCGACAGCAAACACCAACAGATAGGAATGAACATGAATATGAAACATCTCGCGCTGGCCGCCGCCGCGCTGCTCGTGTCGGGCAGTGCCGCAAGCGCCGCGGTGGTCACCAATCCGCTGCATCTACGCGCCGGTCCCGGCGCCCATTATCGCGTCATCGATACGATGCCGGCGGGCGCGCATGTCGCGATTAAGAACTGCAGCGGCTCCTGGTGCCACGTCCGCTTCCGCGGCGAGACAGGGTATGCGAGCGCCAATTATCTGGGCCAAAATCGCGGTCGCGCGCGCAACAACTATCGCGGCTATCGCGCCTACGCGCAGGCGCCCGGCTATTACGACAATGGCTATGATGAGGGCCCGGGCATCGGGGTCGGCATCGGTCCGTTTGGCTTCGGCATGGGCTTCGGTCCGGGCTGGGGTTACCACTACCATCGTGGTGAGTACGGTTACCATCACGGCTGGCACCGCTATTAAGCGGTGATGACACGCGCGAGCCCGCCGCGCGCCGCGCGGCGGGCTGCGCATCTGGGCCGCATATGTGGAACCCAACGATCTGTTGAACGGGCGGACTTGAACCAACTGTCGCGCAGGCAGTTTTCCTGCGGAACCAATCGCTTTGAACAGGACGAGGCTCATGCGCTTGAAAACTCTCTCGCTCGCCGCCGCGGCGTTATTGCTGTCGGCGGGCGCCGCTTCGGCGGCCGTTGTCACCCGCGATCTGCATCTGCGCGCCGGACCCGGCACCAGTTACCATGTGATCGATACCATGCCGGCCGGCGCGCAAGTCGCCTTGCTCGGCTGCAGCGGCTCGTGGTGCCAGATCTCATGGCGCGGCGAGCGCGGCTATGCCAGCCGCAGCTATATCTCGGGCGGGCGCGGCTATGCCACGCGCCGCTATTATTACAGCCCAGGCTATGCTTACGGGCCGGATTACGACTACGGGCCCGATTACTGGGGCCCGGGTGTCGCCATCGGCGGCTATTATGGCGGCCGGTATTACGGCCGCCACCACGGTGGCCACTATGACCGTGGCGGGCATCGCGCCTACCGCGGTGGCCAAGGCACAGTCGGCAGCGGGCATCGCGGCTACCGCGGTGGCCAAGGCACGATCGGCATGGGCGGCGGGCGACCGAGCGGCGGTGGCGGTCAGCCCCATATCTCAGGGCCCGGCGCCTTCGGCGGCGGTGGGCGTTCCGCGCCTTCCGGCGGCGGCGGTGCGCCCAGCGGCGGTGGCGCGCCCAGCGGTGGCAGCAGCGGCGGTCAGGGGGCGCTCACCGGTAGGTAAAGAACCTCGCGGTGGACGGCGGCACTTTTCAGGCGCCGCCGAACACGCGGGCGAAGATCGCGTCGACGTGCTTGAAGTGATAGTCGAGGTCGAAATTGGCCTCGAGCTCCTTGTCCGACAGCTTGGAGCGCACGTCGGCGTCGGCCTTGAGCAGGGCGAGGAAATCGGCCTCGCCGCCCCACACCTTCATGGCGTTGCGCTGCACGAGGCGGTAGGCGTCCTCGCGCGGGACGCCTTTCTGCGTCAGCGCGATCAGCACACGCTGCGAATGGATCAGGCCGCCGAGGCGGTCGAGATTCTTCTGCATGTTCGACGGATAGACGACGAGCTTGTCGATGATGCCGGCAAGCCGCGCCAGCGCGAAGTCGAGCGTCACCGTCGCGTCCGGCCCGATCATGCGCTCGACCGATGAATGCGAGATGTCGCGCTCGTGCCATAGCGCGACGTTTTCCATCGCCGGCAGCGCATAGGCGCGCACCATGCGCGCCAGGCCCGTGAGGTTCTCCGACAGCACCGGATTGCGCTTGTGCGGCATGGCCGAAGAGCCCTTCTGCTTCTCGGAGAAGAATTCTTCTGCCTCCAGCACCTCGGTGCGCTGCAGGTGGCGGATTTCGGTCGCCAGCCGTTCGATCGAGGAGGCGACCACGCCGAGCGTGGCGAAATACATGGCGTGGCGGTCGCGCGGGATGATCTGCGTCGAGATCGGCTCGGGCCGCAGTCCCATGGCCTTGGCCACGTGTTCTTCGACGCGCGGATCGATTTGCGCGAAGGTGCCGACCGCGCCGGAAATGGCGCAGGTCGCGACTTCCTCGCGCGCCGCATGCAGGCGGCGCCGCGCGCGCGCGAACTCGGCATAGGCTTGCGCCAGCTTGAGCCCGAAAGTGGTCGGCTCGGCATGGATGCCGTGCGAGCGCCCGATGGTCGGCGTGTGCTTGTATTCGAACGCGCGGCGCTTGAGCGCGGCGAGCAGGGTATCGACGTCGGTGAGCAGGATGTCGGCGGCGCGCACGAGCTGCACGTTCAGGCAGGTGTCGAGCACGTCGGAGGACGTCATGCCGGCGTGCACGTAGCGCGCCTCCGGCCCGACGATTTCCGACAGATGCGTGAGAAAGGCGATGACGTCGTGTTTGACCTCGGCCTCGATGGCGTCGATACGCCCGACATCGAAGGTGGCTGCCTTGCCCTTGTCCCAGATCTTCTTCGCCGCATCCTTGGGGATGATGCCGAGGTCGGCCATGGCGTCGGCGGCATGCGCCTCGATCTCGAACCAGATGCGGAACTTGGTCTCCGGTGACCAGATCGCGCTCATGGCGGGGCGGGAATAGCGGGGGATCATGGCACTCTCTTTCTGTCATTCCGGGGCGCCGCGACGCGGCACACCCGGAATCCATACGCCGCAGCAGGGGCTATGGTTTCCGGGCCCGCGCGTTCGGCGTGTCCCGGAATGACGGCCATTGTCACGCCGCTTCTCCGCGCGCCAGCATGGCGGATTGGCGAATGGCGGCGATGTTGGCCTTGTAGTTGCCGCCCTTGAATACCGCTGAGCCGGCGACCAGTACATTGGCGCCGGCACGCACCACGTCGGCCGCATTGTCGGCCGTGACGCCGCCATCGATCTCGATGTCGATCGGCCGCGCGCCGACCAGCGCGCGCACGGCGGCGATCTTGTCGAGCTGCGACTTGATGAAGCTCTGGCCGCCGAACCCGGGATTGACCGACATCACCAGCACCAGGTCGACAAGGTCGATGACGTTTTCGAGCGTCGACACCGGCGTGCCCGGGTTGAGCGTGACGCCGGCCTTCTTGCCGAACGCGCGAATCGCCTGCAGCGAGCGGTGCACGTGCGGGCCGGCCTCCACATGCACGGTGATGATGTCGGAGCCGGCCTTGGCGAAGGCGTCGAGATAAGGATCGCAAGGGCTGATCATCAGGTGCACGTCGAAGGTCTTCTGGCTCACCGGGCGGATCGCCTGCACCACGCCGGGGCCGATGGAGATGTTGGGCACGAAATGCCCATCCATCACGTCGACATGGATCCAGTCGGCGCCGGCGGCCTCGATCGCGCGTACTTCCTCGCCGAGGCGGGCGAAATCGGCCGACAGGATCGAGGGGGCGATGGCGAGCGGTCGCATGAAACAGCCTCCAAACGGCGTTCGCGTAACACGGGCGCCTGCCTTGGGCAACGCGGCGGCAACCCGGCAAATTGGGTCGGCCGACTAGGCAAGAATTGCCACGGAGGGCGGCGTCGCGGCAGCGCCTGGCGCCCGCAATCTGTGGACAACTTCAAGCGCCACCGGGGTTTTTCGCGTCCCCCGCCGGGTTGGCGCGGCTCTTGCGACGGTCTTGGCCCAAGGGCGAGCGGCGCCGGGCGGACCGGCGCGAGCAAGGAGCGAGGTCGCATGTTTCCGATAAGTGCAGGGCTCGGGGCGCTGTCGTGTCTGACGTCGCTGTTGAAATCCTCCACGTCGTCGAGCGCGACGCAGGGCGGCAATGCGCTGTCCCAGCTCGGGTCGATCATTGGCGACAAAGATGGCGACAAGGACAAAAAGAGCAGTGCCGCGCTCGGCACCGGCGGGACGGCGCAGCCCTTTAGTACCGACACCTGGTCGAGCCTGCTGGCGGCGACCACGACATCGAGCGACAGTGCGTCCGGCAGCGGCGGCACGACAACCGGTCAGAACGGCCTGATCGATCAGTTGATCAAGCTGCAGTCGCTGCTCAAGCCCTCGACCTCGACGACGTCGACCAGCGCCTAGTCCGCGGTCTTGTGCTGGAAGTGCGCGGCGAGCGGCTTGATCAGCGCCGGCAGCAGGAAGATCGGGAACTGCACCAGCGCGAAATAGAACCAGGCGATCTCCGGCAGTGAGCTGCCGAGCGCCGCCATCACCACGCCGAGATTGCGGAAGGCGGCGAGCAGGCCGATCGCCAGGCCGCGATAGACGCCTACCCGCCAGAACGCCAGTACGCTGAGCCCCACCATGAGCGCGGCCAGCACGGTGATGAAGACGAGCAATTCCACGGTCAGCAGCGGATGCGCCGTCGCATAGCGTGGCACGCCGTCCATCGCGGCGATCGCGAACAGCGCAACCGCGAGCACGTTGAGACCGTCGATCGGGTCCTTCTGCCGCTCGATCCAGGCTTGACCGGCGACGCGGCGGATCGCCCAGGCGGTGGCGCCGGACGCCGCGAAAAAGAAGAACAGCTTGAGCCCGAGCGCGACCGGCGAGATCAGCGACACGCCCAGGAACAGATAGCTGAAGGTGCCGCTGGTGATCGGCGACAGCGCGCTGGTCGCGATCAGCGTGATCAGCGACAGCGCCACGTCGAGGCCGATCAGGGCGGCGAAGGCGGCCGAGGAGGTGATCGGCGCCGCCGCCATGTGCAGGATGATGATGGTATAGAGCGCCGGCATCGCCGCGCGCAGGCCGGTCCACGCGAAGATGAGGCCGAACACCGCCGGCAAGGCCACCATCACCCAGAGCGCGGCGGCGATGACGATGCCCGGCGCGGCGAGATAGCGGCGAAAGGCGGTCGGATCGGTGCGCAGATAGGAAAACAGCAGCAGCAGGAACACCATCTCGCCGAGATAGGGTTTGACCGCGGCGGCGATGGTGGGCAGCGCCAGCCCGAGGAAGACGGAGACGGCGAGCGCGCGCGTGCCCTGCCGGCCGAGCCATGCCAGCGCCCAGATCAGACCATTCAGGATTGGCATGCGAAACGATGTCCCCGGCGCGGTGTGGCCGCCGGGTCATAGCGCCTGCGCCCGGTCCATTCCATATAAAAGACATCCCGCGCAGGAGCGGAACCTGGAGGCAGAATGGCTCGCACCGACGCCGTCGTATTGGGTGCCGGAATTGTCGGCACCTCGATCGCGCTCGCGCTCGTCAAGCGAGGGATGTCGGTTGCGCTCCTCGACCGCGCCGGGGTGGGCGAGCAGACCTCCTACGGCAATGCCGGCGTGATCGAATCCTCGACCGTGCTGCCGCCGGCCTTTCCGGACGACTTTGGCGGGCTGCTGCGGGTCGCGCTCAAGCGGGCGAGCGAGGCGAACTATCACCTCAGCTTCCTGCCGACGATAGCACCCTGGCTCTTGGCCTTCCGCGCCGCCTCGCAGCCCAGGCGCATCGCCGAGACCTCGCGGCTCAATCGGCCGCTGTTCGCGCAGGCGCTCGCCGAGCACAAGCAGATGATGGAGGAGGCCGGCGCGCTGCACTATCTGCGCGAGACCGGCTGGCTCAAGCTCTATCGCAGCGAGCGCGCCTTCAAGGCGCTGCAACTCGAATTCGATCTCGCGCGCGAATACGGTCTGCCACTGCATCCGCTCGACGCGGAGGGCGTGGCGGTGCTCGAGCCCGCGCTCAATCCGGTGTTCGCGCGCGCGGTGTTCTGGCCGAATGCCGCCAGCATCAGCAATCCGCTCGGCGTGACGCGCGCCTATGCCGAGCGCTTTGCCGCGCGCGGCGGCATCACGCTCAACGGCGACGCGCGCTCGCTGCATCGTGCCGGTCGTTTCTGGCGGGTGGAGACGGACGAGGGTGCGCTCGATGCAACCGAGGCCATTGTTGCGCTCGGACCATGGGCGCCGGACCTGCTGGAGCCGCTCGGGCTGAAGCTGCCGCTGGTGGTCAAGCGCGGCTATCACCGCCATTTCCACGCGCACGGCAATGCGTCGCTGGCGCGTCCGGTGGTCGACACCGAATACGGCTATCTGATCACGCCGATGGAGCAGGGCATCCGCCTCACCACCGGCGTCGAATTCGCACCGCGCGATGCGCCGCCGACGCCGGTGCAGTTCGACCGGCTGATGCCGCGCGCGCGCGAGCTGTTCCCGCTGGGCGAACGCGCCGACGACAAGACCTGGATGGGCTCGCGTCCTTGCTTCGTCGACTCGCGGCCGGTGATCGGGCGCGCGCCGGGCCTTGCCAATCTCTGGCTCGCTATCGGCCACGCGCATTGGGGGCTGACGCTCGGTCCGGTGACCGGGCGGCTGATCGCCGAGATGATCGCGGGCGAGACGCCGTTCTGCGATCCGGCGCCCTACGCGGCGGAGCGGTTTCTCACCGACAAGCATTGATATCGCGGACCCGCGACCTTGCCGCCAATCCTTGCCGCCGCGATCAACTTTGGCCGCCGAGCCCTTGGTCTTGCGGCGGGGCATTCGGATCGTTTTCCGCCTCGAAGCCCGGTGGCTGACCGCCGTTCTGGCCGTCATCCTCCGGCGCGCCCAAGGCCAGATTCCAGTACTTGAGCTGATCGCGACGCGACGCGTGCCCGGCGGCATCGAACGCCACCTTCGCCGCCCGCACCGCCGCCATGGCGCATTCGGCCACGACGGTCGTCTCGCCGCCGGCCGGACCGGCGATGACCTCGCCGCGCGGGTCGATGATGACGCTGTCGCCACCCAAGGGGTGGGTCAGAAACCGGCGGTACTTTTCCGGCACGTTCGCCGGCGTCAGGATGCCGCCGACGCTGACGACGTAGGCCGCGGTCTGCACCGCGAAGGCGCGCGACATGAGATGCTGATGCGCCCACTGCATGCCCGGTGGCGCGGCCTGGCCGCCGGGCCAGGCCGCCACGTGAATCTGCGTTCCCTGTTCGGCCAGGGCATAGGTCGGCAGCACCATCTGGTGCTCGCAGGACGACAGCGCACTGACGTTGGCATAGCCGCGCTCGTGCACATTCAGGCCGATGGTGTCGCCGTCCGCCCAGACGGAACGTTCGCCCGGTGTCGATTTCATCTTGCGGTGACGGCCGACGATCTGGCCCTCGCTGCCGATGAGGAGCTGGGTTGAGTAGATCGAGCCCTTGGTAATCGGATCGCGTTCCGCGATGCCGATGGCGACATCGATGCCGGCATCGCGGGCGGCGCTGCACAAGGCATCGGTCGCCGGGCCGTCGACTTCGACCGCCTGATCCAGGTAGGCCGCCGCCAGCTCCCACCACAGCTCGGAGCCGTCGGCCGCAAGCGCGTGGATGGGGTAACCGGGCAGCCAGGCTTCGCCGAAGGCGGCCAGATCGGCGCCCTGGCCGGCCGCCTCGCGGATCAATGCGATGGCCTTGTCGAGCGAGGCGTCGCGATCAAGGAAAACCGGGGCGGCCTGGATGGCCGCGACCCGCACGCTATCGCCGTTGCCGCTCACGTCAGGGCTCCCAATGCGGTGACAGAATAGTGCATGAACGGGCGAAGCCGCGTCAAAGCCCGTCGCTCAGGCCATCGGCGCAGTCTGTTCGGGCGGCTGCTTGCCCGGCTCGCGCAATTCCAGCGTTAAAGTCGGGGCGACGCGGCGCCACAGGTGATCGAAGATCTTCTTCCAGCTCTCGCAGTAGACGCTCGGGTTGTCGAACTTGCGCTCGGGCGACCAGCGTTGCGCCAGATGGCCGCCGCCGCAGGCATCGAGATATTCGCAATTCTGGCAGGTCTCGCAGAGATCGAGACTGGCGTCGAAGGCGTCGCGCCAGCGCGGGTCTCCCTGCACGTCCTGCAGCGAGCTGTCGAACACGCTGGTTTCCGTCTTGGTGCTGCCGTCGCCCGTGATGCGCAGCACGTCGAGCGGCTCCAGCGTGCCGTCGGTCATCAAGGTCACGGTGTCGATCGGGCCGAGCCCGATGGTGTCGGCCGCCGAGACATTGCCCAGCAGGCCCTGGATCATCGCATCGAGCGTGCTGATGCGCACGCCCTGGGCGGCGTATTCGTCGAACCAGGCGTCGAACAGCCTGATGAAGTAGTCGTGGATCGGCGGCGGGTTGTCGGCATGCGTGGCGTCGGGCGGCAGGATGTCGAATTCCTTGATGCCGAGCTCGTTGACCACGTAGGACAGGATCTTTACCGGATCGCTGGCCGGATTGCACACGACGATCAGGCCCGGCTCCATGTCGGCGGCGCGCATGCGCGCGATGCCGGCGAGCGTATCGGCGTGCGTGCCTTCGCCCTTGAAGCCGACGCGGTAGGTGTCATGGATGTCAGCCGGGCCGTCCAGGCTGATGCTGACCTCGACGCCGTATTTCTTGAAGATCGCCGTCCATTCCTCGTCGATCAGGATGCCGTTGCTGCACACGCCGCGGGTGACCTCGCAGCCGGTGCGCTGTTCGATGGCGATCAGCTTTTCCTGTAGGTCGACGAAACGATGCTTGGGAAACAGCAGCGGCTCGCCGCCGTGAAAGACGATGGCGAAATGCTCGAGCTGGAAATTGACGATGTGCTCTTCCAGCGCCTCGCAGAAGGCGTCTTCGGCTTCCTTCGTCAGCACCGCCGGCTTCTTGTAGACCTCGGCGTCGCGAAACCAGTAGCAGTAGGTGCAGTTGATGTTGCAGCGGGACGCTAGCTTGACCAGCAGGAAGGTGAAGATGGGCGCGTCGTCGGGCAGCGGCGCCAACGGCTCGCTCGCCTCATCCGCAGGCAGTTCGACATTCGCCATCGCGCCGTTCCCTTGCTACGCGAAACAAACCGGCAAAACGGGGCGGACTGCGCAAAGCGCAATGCCGCGGTCGCGTTGGGACCGCGGCATGCGAGCGACGTCCGATCTTGCGCCTGTCAGAAGCGCGCGTAGATCCGCCCGTAACGGCCGTAGCCGCGCCGATAGAAGCGCGCATAGCGCCGATAGAAGCGCGCATAGCGGCGGTAAAAGCGCCCGTAGCGCCGATAGCCGCGGCGATAGACGCGCAGATACTGCGCCACCTGCATGTTCGCGTCGGGGCCGTGCGGATCGACCTCCAACGCTTGCTCGTCCTGGCCTTGTTTGACGATGTTGTCGATGGCCGGGTTGGTCGACTTGACGTTGACGCCGGAGTCGATGCGGGCCGCGTCGGCATGTTTCATGCCGAGCAGGAAGGCGGCGCCGAATCCGACACCGAGGCCCTTCATCCGGTCGAGAAAATTGCGCCGCGAGACCTTGCCTTGTTTCAACGCGTCCTGAAGGTGCTTGAGCTCTTGTTGCTTGTTATCGTCACTCATTTTGTCGTTCTCCCACATGCCGCCCTTATAAGGGGCGCGCTATTGCAAGCGGAATTCAGCAAGCCAAGACCAACGTCTACGTTCAGCAAGCCATCCGCAAAAGCACCGGGACGGCGGGGCAATCCTAGGGGGGAACACGCTGGGCCGCCACAACATTCTTGTGCCAGCAATGCTGACCTTAATGTCCATGCGGCCCCTGATACCGCCGGGGCACGCGCGCAATTGTGCGGGAGGCGCCCGTCCTTGTGCCGGGGTGCACGGATTCCGGGCGGGCGTGCGTCGCATATCCTCTGCAATAAACGCAATTATTCGCCGAACGTCTGTTTTCAATTCGGCAATGCGGCATGGAAGGGCAGGGCCCGGGCCTGGAAACGGGCCCACAGCAGACATCTCAGCGATGGGTGCTCGTGCCTATTTGTGAACCATACTTGCCGTTTGCGGCTGCGAAATTCCCCATGACCACAGGACCTGCTCATTGCGCGGGAGCCCTCTTAGCCCTTTTTCGCGTCCAGCCATCATTTGTTCACAACAATGATTGTTGCAAACAATATATGTTGACAACAAATGATTTCGTCGGCATCGTCTAGAGCATGAAAAAGCGACCGCAAACCGCCCTTGATGACGGCTCGACGCCGGAGAGCGTAGCCGCCGTGCTCACTGTCCGCCTCGGCAACACCCTGAACCTCGAGGTCGACGAATTCTTTCGCCCCTGGGGCCTCACGGCCCTGCAGTTCAACATCTTGCGCATCCTTTATGTGCGCGATCCGGAACGCAAAGGCATTTCCCGCGGCGCTTTGCAGGCTTTACTCATTCACCGTGTTCCGGACGTCACGCGTCTGCTCGATCGCCTCGTGGCCGCGGGTCTGATCGCGCGTCACCGTCCGAAAGACGACCAACGTACGTCGCTTGCAACATTGACCAACGAGGGTTGGGACCTGGTGGAGAAAACACACCGGTCGCTGCTTGAGATGAACCGCGCCCAATTCGGGCATCTCAATAAAACAGAACTCAAACAATTCATCGGCCTGTTGCGGAAAGCACTCGACCGCACATCAAAGAAAGCCGCAACAGAGTAACCTCAGGGAGAATACCGATGCACGCTGTGGTCAATCATCTGCCGATCAAGCCCGACGCAGATTGGAACGCGCTCGCCGGCAAATTCGAAACGTTCAACACAATCATCGATAGTCCGGATTTCTGTGGTTGCAGCTTGATCCATGCGGGTGCCGAAGAAGCGATTATCCTGGTCCTGTTCCGAACGCGCAGCGCGCTCGACGACTTTTCAAGCAATATTGCCGCTCCCTGGTTCGCCGAACATGTCAGGCCGTTCCTGGCCGGTCCGGTGAGCCGCTCTACGGGCGAGATCGTTGCAGGCCCGCTCACCTCAAACGCCTGACGTTAAAGACAGATGCAATCAAAGGGAAAAACCTATCATGACCGTCGTCTTCGACCACATCCTGCTCGCCCGCATCCTGTTTACGGTTGCTACCCTCGGCTGGGGAGCCGTTACGGTTCTCGCCGATTTCAACAACACCCACGCCACCAATCCGAAATGGACACCGCATGCGCGCTTCCACGTGGTCTGGCAGATTTCCAGCTACGGCGGCTTCGGTCTCATCGCGTTCGCATTGCTCTGGTGGCCGGGCCCCTACGCGGTGGAACGATTGTATTTCGTCGCGCTTATGGGCGGCGTTGTCTATGCGGCTTTTTTTGCGGCGCTCGCGGCCATGCCGATCTATGGCGGCGCGGCCTATGACGACAATGGCTACCTCCCATTCAACGCACCGCTGCCGCTGATTGCGAATAAGTGGGATCTGAACATCACCGTCTTCTCAGGTCTGGTGGTCATCCTGGTCGCCGGCACGGTAGTGGTGGGTCTCTGACCAGGCGGGTCCATGTCCGGGACACTTCATTCCTCTGCTCGCACATCCTTAACCCTCGTCCCTCCGTTCCGGGAGGCGAGGGTTTTCTTTTGAGCTGTGTGCTGAGCCGGCTCGAGACCGAGAAGCGGCTGCGCTCCACCACCCCGCAACGCCGAGGCGATCTCGGCGATCTGGGACCGCAACACGCCGGCGTTATGCGCCGCGAGCGTCCGCACGGACGCGAAATACTCGCGGATATCGGAGAACACGTCGGCATGATCGACGAGGGCAGGCGCCATCATCGGGGTGACCAAATGGGAGCCGGCCTGCGCGGCGACCATCGACCAATCGACGCCGGACGGTATGTCGAGTCGTCCCCCGGCGAGACTGACGCGCATAGTCGCGCAGATGAACTGAAACGCTTTCCAGCAGCTCACGGGAGCAAGCCCGAGATGAAGGGCGGAACATCGCTGGCTCGGACGCAAGCCAGCGCTGCCGCCACCCTACGAGCGTATCGACGGGCTGGGATTTCCGAGCGCGGCGCGATCATGCAGGCGAGCACCGTTTCGTCGGCTAGATATCAGTTTCAGCTAAGGCGACAAATGGAAGGCGCTCATCAGCAGATACATCGCCGTCATGCCGCTCATCGGCGATGCGCTTTGCATCGCCATGCAGAGCATGTCCGGCTGGCCGCTGAAAAGGCCGGTCCATAGCGCCATGATGGCGAAGGTCGGGGCAGCGGCGAGACCGAGCCAACCGGCCGCGCCGGAAGCGGCATGACCGCTCCCGGCACAGGCCTCGACGTCGTGATGCACGACGGGAGACATCGACACGTCAGTCATGGCCGTACCGATCGTGGTGGCGCCACCAGACGCCCTGTTCGTTGCGACCCTTGGGGGCGCGGTCGAGCCACTGGTACATGCCCCACAGGCCGTCCAGGCCGCGCGCGTAGGTCGAATAGGTGTGGTAGACGACGCCGTCTTCCAACACGAACGCACTCATGCCTGGCCTCTCGCGCACATACGCGACCGGGGGCGCGCCGGCCATGGCCGCGTTCTCCGCCACGACCGGCGGAACCGCCTTTGCGTCCATCGCGTGAGTGCCCCGCGCGTAGTTATATTCGAAGCCTCCTTGGCGCTGTTGCGCTTCGGTGACGGAGACGTTGAAGTCGTAGTTGAAGTCGCCGCCGATCGAGGATGCCCAGGGAAACGTCCAGCCCATCCGCTGCTTGAACGACTGCAGCTTCGCGAGCGCCGCCCGCGACACCGCGGCGAAGGCGACGTCGTGATTTTCCAGATGAACGAAGACGCCATTGAAGCCGTCGGCGATCGCCGAACAGGACGCGCAGCCCGCCTTGTAGTCGGGGCCGAACATGAAGTGATAAACGAGCAGTTGCGAGCGGCCATCGAACAGGTCCTTCAGCGTCTTGCTGCCCGCCTCGGTGTCGAACGTGTAGGTCTTGTCGATCCGGACCCAGGGCAGGCGCTGGCGCAGCCGGGCGATCTCGTCGCTGCGCCGCGTCAGGTCCTTCTCGGCGGCGAGCAGATCGAGCCGCGCTTCCAGCCATTTGTCGCGCGTTGCGGTCATATGTGTCGTCATCTTTTCTCTCCTTTCGATGCCCGAGGAGTCGAATGCGTTACTGCGACGGCTTGCCGGGCGTTGATCGTGAGATAGATTTAGGCCCGGCTGTTCGGAGGCCGGGAGTGACAAGTGTGTCGGGATTTGAATGGACTCGCTGATCACCGCCGCGGCGCGCGCGCTGGCCTCGGGTGATGCACTCGGCGCGCTGAACTACATCGCCTTGCGCGACGATCCGCCGGCGCTGGCGCTTCGCGGCATCGCGATGGCGCAACTCGGCGATTTCAGCCGCGCCAAGACGCTGCTGCGGGGCGCGGCCCGCGCCTTCGGCCCACGGGAGGCGCTCGCCCGCGCGCGGTGCGCTGTCGCCGAGGCCGAGATCGCGCTCGTGTCGCGCGATCTCAACTGGCCGGTCAAGGCGCTCGATGCGGCGCATGACACGCTCGAACGGCATGGCGACCGCGCCAATGCCGCGCATGCGCGCTACCTCAAGACCCGCTACCTCCTTCTGATCGGCCGCCTCGACGCGGCCGAGCGCCTGCTCGTGGGTTTTGATCCCGCTCCATTGCCCCCCGCATCACGGGCGGCGCTCGAGCTGGTTGTTGCCGGCATCGCCATGCGGCGCCTGCGCATCAAGGCGGCGCGCGCGGCGCTGGCGCGGGCCGAGCGCGCTGCGCGGCGGGCCCGCATCCCGCCGCTCCTGGCCGAGGTGGAAAGCGCGGCCCGCGTGCTTGATATCCCCGCGGCGCGGCTCATCGCACGCGGCGAGGAGCGGCTTCTGCGGGTCGACGACATTGAAACGCTGCTGGCGTCGAAGGCCCTCGTCGTCGATGCCTGCCGCCATGTTGTCTGCCATGCCGGCAAGGTCATCTCGCTGGAGACGCGCCCGGTCCTGTTCGCCCTCGCGCGCGGGCTTGCTGAAGCGTGGCCCGGCGACGTACCACGGGCCGCGCTGCTCGCGCGCGCCTTCCGCGCCAAGCACGCCGATGAATCGCATCGCGCACGGCTGCGCGTCGAGATTGGCCGCCTGCGCAAGGCACTGAGCGCGACCGCCGGCATCGACGCGACCAAGGACGGCTTTGTGCTGGTGCCACGCCGCGCCGGCGATGTCGCGGTGCTCGCGCCACCGACAGATGTAGCGCATGCCACCGTGCTCGCCCTTTTGGCGGACGGCGAGGCATGGTCGAGTTCGGCGCTGGCGCTGGCGCTCGGCGCAAGTCAGCGCACCGTGCAGCGCGCGCTCGACGATCTGGCAACGGACGGCAAGGTGCAGGCGATCGGTCACGGCCGGGCACGCCGCTGGATGACGCCGCCGGTGCCGGGTTTCCCGACAACCTTGTTACTCCCTGGCGCGCTGCCGAATGGCTAGGATGACCGCATGACACGAGCAGCAGCGAAAATCATCCGCGAATACGGCCCCTTTGTGGATGTCACGCAAGTGAATGGGGTCAGCTACGACGGCACCAATGTCTGGATCGCGACCGGCGACACGCTGAACGCGATCGACCCGGCGAGCGGTGAGACGGTGCGCGCGCTCGATGTCCCCGCGCATGCGGGAACCGCCTTCGATGGCCGACACCTCTACCAGATCTCCGGGGATCGCATCCAGAAAGTCGATCCGCAGACGGGCCGCGTGATCGCGACCGTTCCGACACCCGACGGCGGCGCCTCCGGCATGGCGTGGGCGGAAGGGAGCCTCTGGGTCGGACAGCATCGCAACCGCAAAATTCATCAGCTCGATCCGCAGACCGGCGCGATCCTTCGCACCATCGAGTCGAACCGCTTCGTTACCGGCGTCACTTGGGTGGAAGGCGAGCTCTGGCACGGCACCTGGGAAGCCGAGGAAAGCGAATTGCGCCGGATCGATCCGCAGAGCGGCGAGGTTCTCGACCAGCTCGACATGCCGGCCGGCATTGCCGTTTCGGGGCTCGAGTCCGACGGCGGCGATCGGTTCTTCTGCGGCGGCGGGAGCAGCGGGAAGGTGAGAGCCGTCCGCCGACCCGAGCGAGCCACGGCGGCCAACCCGAAGACGTAAGGACGAGCATCGCGGAGCGGCGTTCTAACGCCCGAATTTCTGTTTCCAGCTCGGCAACGCGTCAGGAAATGGCAACGCGGTCGCCTCGTAGACGCCGCGGGCAATGGCGCGCGCCACCACGTTGCCGGCCAGCGTGCCGAGCGCGCTCAAGTCGAAGACCGGGTCGGCGAGCGTCTTCTGCCCCAGCGCGGCGGCAAACACGATGTCGCCGTCGAGCGGCGTGTGCACCGGGTAGATGGCGCGGGCAAAGCCGGTTTGCGCCATCACCGCCAGCCGTTTGCACTGCGCCTTGGTCAATTGGGCGTCGGTTGCGACCACCACCAATGTGGTGCTGGCGCGCGCCACCCCCTTGCTGCGGAAGGCGAGATCGTCGGGCGTGAACTGCGCCGGCCAGCCGCGCCCGCCGAATTCGCCGTTTTCTTCCAAGGGCGCCGCCCAGAAATGCGGGCCTTCGCCGATGGTGACGCTGCCGGCGGCATTGGTGGCGGCGATCGCGGCCACGGTGATGCCGTCTTCCGTTTGCGCCGAGGCCGAGCCGATGCCGCCCTTCAGGCTGACCGTGGTGGCGCCCATGCCGGCGCCGACGCTGCCGAGTGGGCAATCGCGGCCGGCGGCGGCCGCCGCCGCGTAGCCGAATTCGCGGTAGGGCGGATAACGGCCCCAGTCCTTGTCGCCGCCAGCGAGCAGATCGAACAGGATGGCGCCGGGCACGATCGGCACCAGCGCCTCGCGCACCTTGAAGCCGCGGCCCTGCTCGCGCAGCCAGGCCTGCACGCCGGAGGCGGCGTCGAGCCCATAGGCCGAGCCGCCGGAAAGCACGATGGCGTCGATCCCCTCCACCGTCTGCGCCGGGTCGAGCAGGGCGGTCTCGCGCGTGCCAGGGCCGCCGCCGCGCACGTCGACGCTCGCCACCACCGGCGCATCGAATACCACCACGGTGGTGCCGGAGCCGAGGCGGGGCTCGCCCGCATGGCCGATGCGCAGGCCGGGAATGTCGGTGATGAGATTGGGCATGGCCTCTCCTTCACCTCACCCCGCTGTGCGGGGCGAGGTCGGCTTTCGAGCGTAGCGAGGAAGCTGGGTGAGGGGCAATGCATGGCCCCACAGCCGGCGCGCGGCCGCCGGTGCGCGCCATCCTCGCCGTATGCGGGGGAGAGGGAGGCCGCGCATGCGCCGATCACAACCCAGTCACCGGTCAGTCCAACCTTGCCATCGCCACACTTCCCCGTGCATATCGCGGCTCATGCATACCGACGTCACCATCCTTGCCGCCCTCATTGCCGGCCTGGTCAGCTTCCTCAGCCCTTGCGTGCTGCCGCTGGTGCCGCCCTACCTGGTGTTCCTCACCGGCACCTCGCTCGAGCGTTTCGCCGACCGCGAGCCGGCGCCGGCGGTCAAGCGCGAGACCGTGCTGGCGGCGGCGCTGTTCGTGCTCGGCTTCTCCACCGTCTTCGTGGCCTTGGGCGCCAGCGCCAGCGTCATCGGCGCGCTGTTGCGCACCTATTCCGGCCCGCTCTCCACCATCGCCGGCATCGTCATCATCGTCATGGGCCTGCACTTCCTGGGCATCACCCCGATCGCCTTCCTGCACCGGCAGAAGCGGCTGGAGGTGGCGAAGCCGGTGGGCCTGTGGGGCGCCTATGTCATTGGACTTGCTTTCGCTTTCGGCTGGACCCCGTGCATCGGCCCGATCCTGGCCGCGATCCTGGCCGTCGCCGCCTCGCAGGCGACCGTCGCCCGCGGCGCCGGCCTGCTGGCGATCTATTCCCTCGGCCTCGGCATTCCCTTCATTATCGCTGCCTTCGCCGTCGAGCCCTTCGCCGGCTTCCTCGCCCGCTTCAAGAATTATCTGCACCGCGTCGAGCAGGTGATGGGCGGACTGCTGGTGCTCACCGGCGTCGCCTTTCTCACCGGCACGCTCAATCAGTTGAGCATCTGGCTGTTGCAGGCATTCCCGGTGCTCGGCCGCATCGGCTGAGGCGAAACACAACGCCCGCCCCGGCGTGCGGGGCGGGCGCCAGATCGCGTCATCTCGTGGGCGAAGGTTATTCGTTCATCTCTTGGTATTTGCCGCCCTTCTTCCACTGGTAGAACACATAGTCGAGGCGGGTGATGTCGCCCTTCTTGTCGTAGGAGATCGGGCCGAGCACGGTGTCCCACTTGCCCTTGTGAATCTCGGCGGCGACTTTCTTCGGATCGGTGGTGCCGGCTTTCTTGACGGCTTCCGTCCAGATCTGGACGGCGGCGTAGGTATAAAGCGTATAGCCCTCAGGATTGATGCCCTTCTCCTCGAAGCGCTTGACGACCTTGGCGGCCACCGCGCGCTTGCGCGGATCGGGGCCGAAGGTGAACATCATGCCGGCGCCGGCATCGCCGGTGATCGACCAGAACTCGTCGGTGGCGATGGCATCGCCCGAGATCATCTGCGCCATCAGCCCCTGCTGGCGCATCTGGCGCAGCATCAGGCCGGCCGAGGTGTGGTAGCCTCCGACATAGACGACGTCGATATTGTTGGCCTTCATGCGCGAGACCAGCGCGTTGAAGTCCTTGTCGTCCTTGCCGTAGGCCTCCATCATCTTGATCTTCACGCCGGCCTTGTCGAGTGTCTTCTTCACTTCATCGGCGAGACCTTGGCTGTAGGTCTGCTTGTCGTGCACGATGGCGATGTTCTTGCCCTTGTAGTGTTTGGCAATGTATTCGCCGGCGACCTGGCCCTGCTGATCGTCACGACCGCAGACGCGGAACAGGTTCCACATGCCGCGATCCGTGAACTTGGGGTTGGTCGAGGCGGGCGTGATTTCGATGACGCCGGCATCGGCATAAACGTCGGACGCCGGGATCGATGAACCCGAACAGAAATGGCCGATCACCACCGGCACGTTGAGGCCGACGAGTTTCTCGGCCACCGAGCGCGCCTGCTTCGGATCGCAGGCGTCGTCCTCGATATCCATCTTGATCTTCTTGCCGAGCACGCCGCCGGCGGCGTTGATGTCGGCGATGGCCATCGTGGCGCCGTTCTTGAATTGCTGGCCGAACGAGGCGTATTGCCCGGTCAGCGGGCCGGCGACGCCGATCGTGATGTCCTGCGCCGACGCCACGCCGGTAAGCGCGAGCGAAAGACCGGCTGCCAGTCCAGTTAGCCGCAACAAGTTCATGATCTGCTCCTCTCAACAGGGGGAAGGACGCGGGGCCCGCCCGGCGGCCCGCGACGAGCCAAACCATCGAAGGCCCATTTTCTCAGAATCTACCGGGAAGTCATCACCCGCCGGGCGGTTCCTAAGCCGAATTTTCGTCCAGCAGCCGCTTTTTTTCGCGCCAGCTAAACGGGGTGGTGCGCTCGTAAGCCCAAGGATATTGCCGCGCCATCTGGTTGACTCGGGTGACGCGGTAGGCGAGCGAGGCGGCCACCACGACGTAAAGGGTGTCCACGACGTAGGATTCCAAGGCCAACAGGTGGCCCGAGAACAGCGCGAAATGCAGGAAGCGCACGCCCGCGCCCAGCAGCACCATATAGGCCGGCACATACCAATAGGGCCGCCAGGTCGAGGCAAGGGCGCGGCCGGAAAGGATCGCGGCGCCGCCGCCGATGACGCCCGTCACCGACACGATCTGCAGCCACGATTCGGTTTCGTAGAGCCCGTTCATGGTCGGCCCCGCTCCATTCTCAATGGCGACCGCCTTCCAGATAGGCGGCGCGCACTTCCGGCCGCTGCAGCAATTCGCGGCCCGGCCCTGACATGGTGATGACCCCGTTGACCATGACATAGCCGCGATGCGCGAGCTTCAGCGCATGATAGGCATTCTGCTCGACCAGGAACACGGTGAGCTTTTCCCGCTCGTTGAGTTCGCGGATGGCGCCAAAGATCTGCTTGACCAGGAGCGGCGCCAGACCCAGCGACGGCTCGTCGAGCAGCAACAGCCGCGGGCGACCCATCAATGCGCGGCCGATCGCCAGCATCTGCTGCTCTCCGCCCGAGAGCGTGCCGCCGCGTTGATAGACGCGCTCCTTGAGCCGCGGGAAAAGGCGGAACACGCGCGCGATGTCGTCCGCGAAGTAGGTTTCGTCGGTGATGGTGGCGCCCATCTGCAGGTTTTCCATCACCGTCATGCGGCCGAAGATGCGCCGACCTTCCGGCGCCTGGGCGATGTGCAGACGCGCGATCTCGTGCGCGGGCAGGCCGGTGATATCGCGCCCCTCGAACAGCACCTGGCCCTCGCGCGGTCGCGGATCGCCGAAGATTGTCATCATCAGCGTCGACTTGCCGGCGCCGTTGGCGCCGATCATGGCGACGATCTCGCCGGCATTTATGTCGACGTCGACGCCCTTGAGCGCGATGATGTTGCCGTAATAGGCCTTCACGCCGCGCACGGACAGCATCGGCGTCGCCGCGGCTTGTGCGGCCATGGCGCTCATAGCCCAGCCTCCGCATGCGCGTCTTCGATCTCCTCGTCGTGTACGCCGAGATAGGCCGCGATCACCTTGGGATCGTCGCGCACCGCGGCCGGCGCGTCGTCGGCGATCTTGACGCCGTAATCGAGCACGACGATGTGATCGGAGATTTCCATCACCACCGACATGTCGTGCTCGATCAGCAGGATCGAAACGCCGTGCTCGGCGCGGATGAACAGCAGGAACTCGTTGAGTTCGCTGCTCTCGTGGGCATTCAAGCCGGCGGCCGGCTCGTCGAGGCACAACAGCACCGGGTCGGCGCACATGGCGCGCGCGACCTCGAGCCGGCGCTGGGCGCCATAGGGGAGCGAGCCCGCCGGATCATCGGCGCGCTCGGCAAGGCCGATGCGGTCGAGCCAGTAGCGAGCCTTGTCCATGGCGGCGCGCTCGGCGGCCGTAAAGGTCGCGATGCCGAACATGCCGAGCACGGTCATGCCGGAGGCGCGCATTAGCCGATTGTGCTGCGCCACCATCAGGTTCTCGAGTGCGGTCATGCCTTGGAATAGGCGGATGTTCTGGAAGGTGCGGGCGACGCGGGCAAGCTTGGCGATGCGGAAATCGAACAGGCGCTCGAGCAGATAGACGGTGCCGTCGGTATGGGCGAGCCGGATCATGCCAACGCTTGGCTTGTAGAAGCCGGTGATGCAGTTGAACACCGTGGTCTTGCCGGCGCCGTTGGGGCCGATCAGCGCGGTGATCTGGCCGCGTCGGGCCGCAAACGAAACGTCGTTGACTGCCACCAGACCGCCGAAGCGCATGCTCAGGTGCTGCACGGAGAGGATGGCGTCGGCGGCGTCAGTCATGCCGGGCGCGCCTCCACGACCAAGTCTTGTCGCGCGCCTGCCGCACCAGTTCGGCGTCGACCTCTTTCGGGTTGCGCAGGAAGATCGTCGGCGTGCGCGTCGCCACCAGCCCGCGCGGGCGCCAGATCATGATCAGCACCATCGCGAGCCCGAACACTAACATGCGGAACAGGGCGAATTCGCGGAAGAACTCGAAGCCACCGAGCATGACAGCCGCGGCCACGGCGACGCCGAGCTGCGAACCCATGCCGCCAAGCACCACGATCGCCAGCACCATGGCGGATTCGGTGAAGGTGAAGCTCTCAGGCGAGATGAAGCCTTGGCGGGTGGCGAAGAACGAGCCGGCAAAGCCCGCAAACATCGCGCCCATGGCAAAGGCGGTGAGCTTGGTATTGGTCGTGTTGATGCCGAGCGAGCGGCAGGCGATTTCGTCTTCGCGCAATGCTTCCCAGGCGCGCCCGATCGGCAGCCGGCGCAGCCTGATGCTCACCGCATTGGTGACCAGCGCCAGCACCAGGATCACGTAATAGAGAAATACGATGCGGTGCGTGTAGGAATAGGGAATGCCGAAGAAGTGCGCGAAGCCGTCGTCGCCGCGGGTGAACGGCAGGCCGAAGAAGCTCGGCCGCGGAATGCCGCTGATGCCGTCGGGGCCGTGCGTGAGGCTTTGGAAGTTCAGCAGCACCAGCCGGATGATCTCGCCGAAGGCCATGGTGACGATGGCGAGATAATCGCCGCGCAGCCGCAGCACGGGAAAGCCGAGAATGATGCCCCAGAACGAAGCGAGGATGCCGGCGAGCGGCAGGCAGATCCAGAACGAGAAGCCGAAATGCTCGGCGAGCAGCGCGTAGGAATAGGCGCCGACCGCGTAAAAGGCGACGTAGCCGAGGTCGAGCAGGCCGGCGAGGCCGACCACGATGTTCAGGCCCCAGCCCAGCATCACGTAAGTGAGGATCATGATGCCGAGATCGAGCAGGTAGCGGTTATGGTAGAAGATGATCGGCAGCAACACCGCGAAGGCGAGCAGGGCCGGCGCGGCGAGCTTCGGCAGGAACCTCAGCCGCGCGGTCAGCGCCGGCGGCACCAGCGTCGCGAGCCCGAGGTCGCGCTCGCCGAGGAAGAGCTCGCGCAGGAAGGCGCCGACGAACACGACGGCCACGATGATTGCGAGGAGCTCGGGTCGGCCGCTGAGATAAAGCGCGCCGTTCGAGCCGGTGCGCGTGCGGATGCCCACCAATAACGAGAAGAGGCCGAAGGCGATGAGCGCGGAGATGAGCGCGCGCTTGAGCGCGGTGGCTAGATCGAAATGGGGCTTGCTGGTCGGGGCGGACAAGGATGACACGCCGTGCGCTCTCTCAGACCTTTTCCACTTCCGGTCGGCCGAGGATGCCGGTCGGCAGGAAGATGAGCACGATGACCAGGATGGAGAAGGCGGCGACGTCCTTGTATTCGATAGAAAAATAAGCCGACCAGAAGGTCTCGATCAGGCCGATCAGCAGCCCGCCCAGCATGGCGCCGGGCAATGAGCCGATGCCGCCCAGCACCGCAGCGGTGAAGGCTTTCACGCCGGCGACGAAGCCGATGTAGAAGTCGATCACGCCGTAATAGAGCAGGTGCATGACGCCGGCGACGGCGGCCAGGGCTGCGCCTATGACGAAGGTGAAGGCGATGGTGCGGTTGACGTCGACGCCCAGAAGCGAAGCCATTTTAAGGTCTTGCTCGCAGGCGCGCATGTCGCGGCCGAGGCGGGTGCGGGCGACGAGCCAGGAGAAGATCAGCATGAGCACGATGGTGGTGATGACCACGATGATCTGCACGTTGGACAGCCGCACACTGAAGCCGCCGGCGTTCATCAGCGTGTAGCCGCCCTGGATCAGCGGCGGCAGCGGCTTGACGCGGGCGCCCTGCGCCACCTGCACGTAGTTTTCCAGCACGATCGACATGCCGATCGCCGAGATCAGCGGCGCCAGGCGGAAGGAATGGCGCAAGGGGCGGTAGGCGAAGCGCTCGACGGTCCAGCCGTAGAGGGCGGTCAGGGCCATGGCGATCAACAAGACCAGGAAGATGGCGAGCGGGATGGCGGTGATGCCCAGGGCGACCAGGCCTAAGAAGGCGATGAGGGCGATGAAGGCGCCGACCATGAAGATGTCGCCATGGGCGAAATTGATCATGCCGATGATGCCATAGACCATGGTGTAGCCGATGGCGATGAGGCCGTAGATGGCGCCGAGCGTGACGCCATTGATCAGTTGCTGCAGGAAATATTCCATGCGTCCCCTTCCATGCGCATGGCTGCCCGGCCGACAACCGTGAAAAGCCCCGTCAAGGCTTAACAGGCACCGGGGAAAGCGGCAACTTTCCCCGCTTGCGCGTGTGGTTAAGTCGACGGGGTGCGGGCGGCGCTCACGGCCGGGCAGGCGACGCCCCGCGCGCGGGCGGAACTTCCGGCCCGGAGCGGGGGAAGGCCGGCGCCTCGCCGGTCAGGCACGCTCCACTTTCGCCGGAATGCCTTGGCGCACGGCGGTGCCGGAAATCGAATCCAGCAAGATGGCCGCCGTTCGGCGCGTTGGATCCGGCAACCCAAGCACATTGCCGTCGATGCCGGCGGCGATGCGGGGATCGTGCGGCAAGACGTGGTCGCCGATCCTGTGCGCACGGGCACCGAGCTCGCGATGCCCGAAACCGTACTCGATCGCGATGACCCCCGCGCGAACACCGTGACGCAGCAAGGCCACGCCGACCGCGGAGCCGCCCGGCGTCGTAATCCGGACGGGATCGCCGGCGGCAATCCCCAGCCGTTCGGCGTCGGCCGGGTTTATCGCGACCGGATTGAAGGGATGAACGTCGCGCAGGCGGCTTGATGGGATCGAACGCGAGCCTTGCAGCGCGCTTTTCTGGCTGACCAGCAGCAGCGGCCAATCCTTCTTTGCATGGCGCTCGGCGAGGCGGGTCCCGTCCGCGTAAGACGGTTCGACCCATAAGGGTGCGCCGGAATGGCGCTGACCGGTGATGGCATTTCGCGCCGTGCCGACCGCCTCGTTCCAGACATTGAGCGGCTTTTCGAACGGCCATGCGGCGACGCCGCGCTCAGTCCAGCCCTCCCGCGCCGGCTGATGCCGCCCGCCGCGCGAATAGAGGAAGGCGACCTTGCGTACTTCGGCGTCCGGCAGCGTGGCGCGCAACGCCGGCACCAGGCGGGAGACGCCGGACAACGCGATGTCGTCATCGCTGGCGTCTCCTACCGGCGCCTTGCCGGTGAAAGCGATGTTGGCGGCCGCACGGAACCACCAGTCTTCCGGCTTGTCCAACGGATAGGTCTTGCCGTCGGCGCCGGTAATCGCATTCGCCCCGAACCCAGGCAGCTTCATCGTCTTCGCGAGGGCGATGAGGAAGCTCTCGCCGCAGATCGGGTGGCCCTCGGCCGTCTTGCCGGTCTTCGGCTCGACGACCGGCCAGCGCGTCAACATCGTCTTTGTCGGCACGCCGGCCCACGGCGCCACGAAGCCCCAGCCTTCATACATCACCGATTCCGGAACGATGTAGTCGGCGAAGGCCGTCGATTCATTGATGAACGGGTCGACAGCGATGAGCAGTTGAATTTTCTTCGGATCGCCGAGCGTCTTTTCGGCGACGGGACGAATGCCAGGAATGCCGTAGACCGGATTGGTCGACCATAGAATCAGGGCATCGAGGCCGTATGGGTAGCCCGACAGGGCCGCAGGCAGCCATTCGGTGGAGAGATGCCCTGCCGTCGCATACCAAGCCGCTTCGGCGGGATAAGGCTTGCCCGCCGCCTTCTTGCGACGGAACTCGCTGGTCTTCTCATAGGGGAAATTGCGCGACAAGGGCACGCCGTGCGGCGTGAAAGCGCCTTTGAAGGAGCCCATCTTGTAGCGCGGGCCGGCATAAGGATTGAAACCGCCGGCTCCGACAAACGTGCCGCCTTGCACATTCAGGTTGCCGATGAGGGTGTTGAGCATGACGATGGCAAAGGCGGATTGAAAACCGTTGCCCGCCATGGTGCCGCCATGCGAGTCGGCCGCCGCCTTCTTGCCGTGGCTGGTGAATTCGCGGGCAAGCCCGGTGATGACATCGGCCGGCACACCGCAGATCTCGGAATATTCTTCGATCGTTTTGGTGCGCGCATTCGACGCGAGCAGCGAAAGCGCGGACGCGACCTTGACCGGCTTGCCGCCGATATCGAGCGAGCGCTCCACGAACAATGTCGCCGGCCCGGCCGCCGCATCGTGCGCGAGCGGCGTGTCGCTCGCAGCGTCGATCACGATATACGAGTCGGCGTCCTTGTAACGGTCGGCTGCCGCGATCGGTGCGCCGAGATCGGAGGCACGCAGAAATGCACCTGCGCGCGGATGCGTCGGCTCGACGATCACCAGATGGGTCGCGTTGGACCAGGATGCCTCGCCCGCCGCATGCGCCGCCTTCAGGTTCGGCTGGCTGAGATACATGCCGTCGATACGTTGTTCATCGAACATCCAATGCATCATGGCGAGCGCCAGCGCGGCGTCGGTCCCCGGCTTGATGGGAATCCAACGGCCCCGTTCTCGTGCCGCCAGATTGTCAGAATGTCCGAGCACCGGATCGACAACGACGTAATTCAACTTGCCGCTCGTGCGCGCCTTGGCGAGCAGCGTTCCCTGCCGCTTGAACGGATTGCCGGCCTGTGCCGGCGCGGTGCCGATGAAGATGATGAACTCGGCATGCTGCAAATCGGGCTTGGCATGCGGCATCGTCTTCGTGTTGCCGAACACCGCTCCGGCACCGGCGCGGAACGAGCCGCCGCAATAGGCGCCGTGTCCGGTCTGGTTGATCGAGCCGTATGCCTGCTGCAGGAAGCGGCGGACGAAAGCGCCGCGGCCATCGTCGGCCGACAACAGGACGGCGACCTTGTTGGTCTTCGGTCCGAGCTCCGGCTGGGCCGGATCGATCGGCTCGAACGAACGCAACTCCCGCAAGCCTTTCACATGGCCCTCGCCGAAGAGATTGCCGCCCTCGACGACTTCTTGCACCAGCTGCTCGAAGGAGATCGGCTTCCACTGTCCGGAATTGCGCGGGCCCACCCGCTTCAACGGCGTGGTGACGCGATAAGGCGAGTTGGTCAGTTGCAGGACGGCATTGCCGCGGGCGCAGGCGGTCGAGCGTCCGGCAAGCCCGCGTTCCTGGAAGCGCGACAGGCTGATGAAGCTGTCGCGCACCGAAGCGCTCATCGGTAGATGCGGATCGGTCGACAGCGGGCTATAGGGATTGCCGGCGACGCGCAACACCGTCTCCGTCGCGTTGTCGATGCGCACGCGGACGCCGCACTGCGTCGTGCAGCCGAGGCACATCGTGTAGGAAACGCGCTGGCCCGGATCGAGTTGCAGTTTGCCGTCGGCATCGACGCGCATTTCCGGTTTCAGCGAGCGCCCGTTCACGCCCAGCGCTTGCGCCGGCGAAATGACGCTCTTCGCCACTCGTTCGGCCGTTTCCGAGAAGCCTGCGGCGAAGACCGCGGCACCACCGAGCGCGGCAGAGGTCTTGAGCAGATCGCGACGTGTGGTCATGGCGTCAGGCTCCCTTCAGGGCGGTCGAACGGGCGGAGGATTCCGGCCCGGACCAGGGGAGAAGTGCGGTGAGGGCGATCACGACGAAGAGCCAGAGGCCGGCGGTGCCGGCGATGCCCAGAAGTCCCTCGGGACCGAGCGGCACGCCATGCGCGTACCAGCCGGCTCCCGTCTTGGGCACGTCCTGGACGTCCATGAACACGGTCCAGCGAAACATCCAGGCGGCGGCCAACGTCAGAGGCCCGGTTGCCCAGCCGGTGCCGCCCGGTTTGGCGGCGGCAAGCAGCAGCGGCAGCACCACCAGCAGCAGCAGCCACATCCCGCGCGCCTGCCAGGCAGGCGAGGGCGCGACTTGCTGCAGGCCCTGCGCCGCGCTGGACGACAGTCCGGAAAGCGCTAGCGCAAGCCAAATAGCGGCAATGGCGGCAACGGCAGCGAGCGCCCCGGCCAACACGTGATTCAATCGCACTTCGACTGCGCGCTCGTTGCGGCCGACGATGCGTTCGAGCAGCAACGTGAGTCCGGCTGCGCCGGCGATCGCGGTCGCGAGGTATTGCAGCGGGAGAAGCGGCGTGTTCCACAGCGGACGCGCTTTGACCGCCATCACCTCGACGCCGGTATAGAGGGCGACCAGCGCCGCGGTGAGCAGCGCGGCATAGGCGAGCCGGCGGACGAGACCGGGCCGCGGACGACCGCCAAGCAGCCGACGCGGCCAGGCGAACACGCCACCTTGGCGCGCCGCCGCGCTGAATTCCGGTGCCAGCGCCGCCCAGGCGTAGAGCAGCAGGAGACCGATATAGGCGGGGATGAAGAAAGCGCCCCACGACATCCATGAGGTCAGGTGCGGATGAAGGTAGAAATTGAGGAAGCGGCCCGGCTGCGCCAGGTCGGAGACCAAGGCGACCGGCGCGGTGACGGCGCAGACCAGCGCGCCCAACAGGGCCATGCGGCTCGCCTGCTTCCAATCGGCACGGCCGAAAGCAATTCCCGGCAGCGACAGCAGGAAACATCCGACCGACAGGCCGATCAGAAAGAAATACTGGACCGCCCAGGCCGCCCAGGCCGGTTCGCGCGAGACGTATAGGATTTCAACGATCGCATTGTTCATGGCTCGCGCTCCTCAAGCCTGCTCGGCGCTCGGGTGCCACAGCGTCGGCGCGCCTTCGACGCGCCCGGCGAAGCGCTCGTCGAGACCGAGGTAGTAGACGTTGGGCCGGGTATGCTGTTCGGGTTTCAGGATCCGCACTTCGCTCTTTCTTTCGGCGAGGATCTTCGACACCTGGCTGTTCGGATCGGCGCGATCGCCGAATATCCGCGCGCCGCCGACGCAGGTTTCCACACAGGCGGGCAACAGGCCTTCGGCGATTCGGTGCGAACAGAATGTGCATTTGTCTGCCGCGTGCGTTTCGGGATTGATGAAGCGCGCATCGTAGGGGCAGGCTTGCACGCAGTAGCCGCATCCAACGCAACGGTCGGCATTGACCAGGACCTGACCGTCAACCGCCTTGAAGGTGGCGCCGACCGGACAGACCGCGACGCAGGGCGGGTCTTCGCAATGATTGCAAAGCCGCGGCAGCATATAGGCATCGGTGCGCGCGCCTTGCTGCACTTCATAGGTGGACGTGAAGGTGCGGAAGGAGTCTTCCGGCACGCGATTTTCCGTGATGCAGGCCACCGTGCACGCCTGGCAGCCGATGCAGCGGGAGATATCGACGACCATCGCCCATTTGTGCTTGCCCGCCGGCGCCGCATCGGCCGCGCCGACTGCCGCGGCGACGAGCGGGGCTCCCGCCGTAATTTTGCTGATGTCCTTGAGAAAATCGCGTCTGGAGCGGTCCATCTGGAAAAGCCCCCTCTTTTGCGTGCCGGAGCGCGCTTTCAGATTTTATGGCTATCGATTTTTCAAAAGTTTGCGTTGACGCGCGTCAACGATGGCGCTGCCATGCATGTCATCGATGCAGAATTGCCGACGGCAATACGCTTACGTGATCAGATGCGATGCTGCCGATACCGGCAGCTCTGCCGGTATCTGCGCGTCAGTGATGCGGGGTGCGGTTGATCGATTTCACGCCGGCGCCAAGCGAAGATCGGATGCCGGAAATCCGGAACCCGACGCCGAAACCGATACCGGGCTTGCGTGTGGATTCCGGGTTCGCTCGCTCACGCGAGCGCCCCGGAATGACGGACGGTGCAAACCGATGTCATATGAGTCCGCGGGCGCGACGCTCCGTCCGCGCCGGACGCGCGGCCGCAGCCGCCGGCCGGGATGGTGGGGAAAGCGGGCGCGGGCTAATGCAGGCCGCCGAACACCCAGATCAGCAGCAGGATGGGAATCGGGATTCCGAGCAGCCAGAGCAGCAGATAACGTCCCATGGTGTCGCCCTCTCGTTGACCAAATGGGCACATAGAACTCGCTCATGGGCCGGCCGGTTCCCGGCAGGGCGTGCAACTTGGCGGCCGCCCGGACGGCTGACGGGCGTGGCGCCGGGCCGCCGCCTCGCCTAAACTTGGCTCATGGCCAGTCCCGCGCTTCCGCTGTTTCACCTTTACGGCGATCCGCCGGACGACCAGGCATTCGACTTCATCCATATCGAGACGATTCGCTCGCGCTCCTCGATCCACGACTGGACCATCCGCGCCCATCGCCACCGCAACCTGTTCCAGGTGCTGCTGATCGAGCAGGGCGGCGGCGAGATGAGCTTCGAGACGGCGACCGTACCCTTTGCGGCGCCGGCCGCCATCCTCATCCCGGCCACCACCGCGCACGGCTTCCGCTTCACGCCGCAGGTGACCAATGGCTGGGTGGTGAGCTTTACCGAGGACGTGGCCGACGCGCTGGGCGAGAAGTCGGGCGAGGCGCTGACGCGGCTGAAGGCGCTCGCCGTCGAGCCGCTGCTGCCGCTGGCCGATGCGGGCGAGGCGCGGCGGCTGTCGGCGCTGTGCGCGGAGCTCGACGAGGAGAGCTCGCTCGCGCGCGAGGGCTATCGGCTGTCGATGCGCGCGCTGCTGGCGCTGATCGCCATCGAGGTGGTGCGGCTGGCGGCGAGCCGCGCGCGCTCCGGCGCGGTCACGCTCACGCGCAGCGACGCGCAGGTCGAGGCGCTGCGCCGGCTGATCGACGAGCATTTCCGCAAGGAGCGGCTGATCAGCTTCTATGCCGAGAAGCTGAAGATGACGGCGGACCGCCTCAACGACCACGTCAAGCGCTCGACCGGCGTCACCGCCGGGCATCTCATCCGCCAGCGCGTCCTCACCGAGGCCAAGCGCCAGCTCGTGTTCACCAACCAGCCGATCCACGAGATCGCCTACGATCTCGCGTTTTCAGATCCCTCGCACTTCACCCGCTTCTTCCGCAAGCAGACCGGCACGACGCCGCAGGCGTTCCGGGAGGGAAAGGGCGGGTAGGGAGCGGGGTCGTCGGACGCGCGCTCGAAAAAAGGAGCGCGCATGGAGTCCCCGGGTCGCGCTATGCGCGCCCCAGGGTGAACGCCGTGGAATGCAAGGGCGTGCCGAAAGGCTTGCCCCGGGTTTCGCTGCGCGCCAGGCAGGGCGACGCTTACAATCGAATCCGCACGCCCTGTTGCGCGCAACGGTGGGCGACACCGGTGCGGTGAATATCTCTGGCTCGCGCCATCATGGCCGGTGTTTGATGCCGGCACCAGTTTTCGTGAAAGCGCGGGTCGAGCACTTCGCCCGAGCGGCGCACGTTACATCCTTGCCGCTGCGCCTGAAGGATCACCGCGACCGCCCACGCCCCGTACTGCTGGCAGTTTGCGTGCTGGAACGAACCCGGTCCGCGCGTGCAAAGACCGGCCAGCCGCCGGATGTTGTTAGCCGCGCCTTCGACCACGGGGCGCGGGGTTCGCATGCACCAGCTGTAATGCATCTGAAAGTTTGCGTGCACGCCCTTGCTATAGTCCTGGCAAGCCGGGTTGCGCCTGATGGCATCTCCTGCGATGCGGGCGACGGTGGACGCATACTCCTTGCAGAAGCGGTCTCCCCCTGACTGAGCCAGGGCAGGGCCAGCGAGCGCGGCAAAGACCGATACGACAACGGCTATTCTTGCGAACATGACCTCATTCTCCAACCTTTGTGTGATGTGAAACCTTCTCGGTAAGCGCCTGGGGCGCCAGCCGTGCGACCTCTGTTGCTGCCGCTGCGTCCGCATGCGTCGCTACGGCAAAGGACTGCAGCGCAACGGCCCGTGCTTGAGCACGCGTGAGCGGCCGTTCGCGTCAACCAAAAGCTCGGTGGCGTAGGTAAGCACGCTCGGATTATCGGGCTGCGCGCGCGAGGCCTTATAGGACGCGCTGCAAATCCGTTCCGACGGGATTTGCTGGGCCATGTCGCGCGGGACCTGCCGGTTCGTCACCAGACTGGCCCAGCAGCGCGCGGCGTTCTGCATGATCGAGCACGGCGCGTTGACCGCGCGCATGTAGGCCAGTCGCAGGCCGTCTTTGGTCATCGCCACCGATTGAAAGAGCTTGTCGCCGTCGCTGGCCGCGGCATCCTTGAAGACCACTTTCCCGGTGCCGGCATTGACGATCAGAAATCGCACGCCGCCTTGCGGGTCCATTTCGCTGAAGAACAGCGCCGGGCCCTTGCGGCCGTCGAATCCCATGTCGGCGGTTTTCAACATGACCTCGCCGCCGGTCTTTTTGGCGTTACAGGGCTGCCCGGTGCCGCGCACGAGCGCCGCATCTTGCGACGTCGGGCCCTCCATGTTCTCGCGGATCATGAAATCGGCAAAATAGGTGCAGCGGATTTCCCGCTCGGCGCCGTTCACCTTCACGGGTGTTTTGCGTACCGACACAGGCTTGTCGAACAGGCCCGGCGCAGCCGCCTGCGCCAATGTCGGTGCTGCCACCAGCAGCCAGGCCACCGCCATCGCGGTGTTGGCAAAATTCATCGTCGTCCCCTCTGTTTCGCCCAGATTGCGATTGATCCCGGCCATGCCACCGCACGCTAAGGGATCGGCACGCAGCTCAATGGGCCGCGCTTGACCGCCTTGCCACGACCCGAGGCATCCGCCCGCACGTCGACGTCATATTGAATAGTGTCGCATGCAGTTACTACGCTTTGCCTTCGTCTTGTTCCTCCTTATCTGACACACGGCAAGCCTTCGGCGACGGAACCTCCGTCGCCATGTCCTTTCGGAACCCGCATCGACGTCGCGGATCGTGCGATCGGGAAAAAATTAGGTGCAAACGCCCCCGCGCTTGGCGATGAACATGTTAGCGTCGAGTTTCCGTCCGGCAAGATGATTTTTATTTTTTTCATATCTGCCTTGACCAAAAGATAGCGCGGCCGTTAGCGTCATCGCATCGATGCACGACGCGACGGGGGCCGCGTTTTAATTCTTCTATTTCACAGAGCAAACACGCATGAAGAGTCAAACGCAGCGCCTGCTGCTGGGCGCGTTGATTTCGTTTGCCGTCTCGGCACCCGTTGCGGCGCGAGACTTCAAACCAGTCACGGCCGGCGGCTGGGCGGTCGCCGCCGAAAAGGTGAACGGCAAGTTCATCCGCTGCACTGCCGACATGGCCGGCATGCTGCGCGTGCGGTTCAGCTTCATGGCCAATCTCGACCGTTATCTGAGCATCACGGGCCCGAACGCAGCGGTCGGAGCGCACGACCGCCTTAGCGTGACGTTCAAGCCGAGCGGAAAGACCTTTTCGGTTTCGGTGGTCCAACGCGCCGGCAACGAGCTGCGCACCGAGAAGCCGCTGACCGCCGCCGCGTTCGACAGTTTCGACGGCGCCAAGCAGATGGTCGTCAAACTCGCCTCGCGCACGGGAACCGCGACGGTCAATCTCGGCGACACCTCGACCATGGGCGCGGCGATCGATGGCTGTCTGAGCACCTTCATCGGCGGCGGCGCCGCGCCACCGCCGGCTGCCAAGCCGGCGAAGGCGTCCGGCGCCTGCGTTCCGGGCGCACAAGCGTGCCCGGCGGTCGTGCGCATGGCGCGCGGCGCGGTGTCAGTGCTGGTCAAAGGCGAGCTGACAAAAGAAAGGCCGACCTATTATCTTAAGTTCGATGCGCGCGGCGGGCAGATGCTGACCATCGAACCGGTCAAGGATCCCGGCATCAAATGGGGCGCCGGTGTTCCCATCACCTTTCCCGGCGGCAAGGATGGCGATGCCGTCGACCCCGGCCAGCCCTTCAGGCTGCCGCGCAGCGGCACCTACGACATGCGATTGATCGCCAATACCATGGCCGACAATCCGTTCGGCCCGTTCGTCGTCAAGATCACGATCAAGTAAAGGCAACGCAACGATGAAAGCACTTCTCGCCGCGACGGCGCTCGCCGTTTCCTGCACCGTGTTGGCGAGCGCGGCGAGTGCCGCGCAGCGGCCGGTCGCGTGCAAGCTCGTGGTCAAGGGCAAGACCTATCTCGACGGCGTCTGCCAGTTCGAGGCCGACAAGGATGGCTCGTTCCGCATCTTCGGCAAAGATTACTTCGCCTATGTCAGCGTCTTCGGAAAGACCGCGGAGGCGAGCTGGAACGCCGATCCGCAATCGACGCATGCGCAGGCGCCGCTCGGCAAGCTGACGCGCAAGGGCGCGTGCTGGGTGAGCGCGACCGTGCAGATCTGCGCGCGCAGTTTGTCGCCCGCCAAGCTCGCCGCCGCGATGGCGGCGCAGCCCCAGGGCGAGATGATCAATCCCGACTTTCCCGGCGCTTCGCAGAGCTGCATCGTTGCCAAGGGCTCGAAATGGGCGCAGGGCGTGCCGCTCGTCCTCGACACCTGCCCGGGCGACCGATCGGCCAACCGCTTCGTGCGCGCCGGCGGCGAGATGAGGATCGACAAGGCACCGGGCCTCTGTGTCGGCCTTGCCGTCGGAGCACACCGCGCGACCGTGGAACTGGAGACATGCGCTGAGGCGTCGCGCAAATGGACGTCGGATGCGACCGGCGCGACCTCGGGGCTGATCCGCTCCAACATGAACGATTGCTGGGCCATTCCCGACCTCGCCAACGAGAAGGCCAAATTCCCCTTCGCGGTCGAGGCCATCGATTGCAAAGGGGGCAACCCCAAGCCGGTCAAGTTCTTGTTCGAGAAGAACTAGGGCCGACGCGTCGCTTGCTACGGGACACGCCGTTGGCGAGCCGAAGCTTCGCCGCCGCGGGCCGTCGGCTTAACCGGCAATATTCGTCGGCATCAATGTTTCGACTGTTGCGTGTCGAAGCTGCAATACTTCTTAACCGCCTCGAAAAGTTCGTTGGTATCGAATGATTTCATGAAAATATGCGCTGCCCCGGGCCGGCCGCAAATTTCTCTTCGTAGATTTTGTTGGGTCATTTCGTCCAGCTTCTGCCCGCTCAGCACAATGACAGGAATATTCCCTGTTACCGTACTGCTGCGCAATCGAGCCAGGAGGTATTGCGCGTCTCCGTTCGGCATATAGTTGTCGGCAATGATGACGGTCGGACGCGCTTTGGACGCAATTCGATATCCGTGCACGGCATCGGATGCATAGAGTGTCACGACGCCAAATTTGCTCAGTCTGCTGGCAAGGAAATGCTGTATTGCCGGGTCATCATCGATCAGGAGCACACGCGGGTGTTCATGGACCTCGGTGTTCTTGGCCTGCGCCTCCAAACCCATGATTGTGCTCCTCATCTTTGGAAAGATTTCAAGCAGTGCGGCTTCGATGCTTTTCCAAAACTCAAATCCCTTGCTTCCATAAAACAAGCCCAAGCTTTCGCACCGTTCGGCCGTCTCCGTGTCCGAATTCCCCGTGATTACGATAACATCGAAGGATTTGCTGCTCGAGTTGAGCAGGCGCGCGCAAGCCGAAAGTCCGTCCAGCTCGGGCATGTTAACGTCTATGATCATGATATCGGGCGGGTTATGGCGCGCCTTGATCAGCAATTGCATCCCATTGCTCGCGGTTTCGACGCTAAAGCCCATTTTCAGGCATCGGTCGGAGAGCAGGCTCACAATAGCGGGGTCATCATCCGCAATGAGCATTCTGGGCGGCAGATTTTGAGGCGCAATATTCAAGTCGGGCATGTCCACCTTCAGCCTCTTTCAGCAAAATAGACGAAATTGCGCCAAGGCAATGAACACGCGTCGATTGGCGGCGGCCCATTCATCTACGCGAGCTCGATACATTCAAGAAGTGCATCGAGATTGGCTTCGACCATGCCCGGAGTGCCTCGGCCGGCGCGCCGTTCGACAATGGCGTCTTCAAGCGCTGACGCGGTAGAACTGATGGCTTGGAAATTAAAGACGCCCGCGGCGCCCGAAAGTTTATGAACGCACGTCTGGAAACCCTCCAGGTGACCGGACGAATCGGGATCGTCGGACAATGTCTTCCGGTATTGGGCGAGCCGCGCGGCATCGGTCCGCAACCGATCGGCAAAGTTGTAGCCGGCCGCGTCCGATTTGATGGAATGGAGCTCGCGGCGCACCGTGGCGGCAAGAGTCTTCGGGTCGAACGGCTTTGTTAATACCGCTGCGGCGCCGAGTTGTTTCAATTTCTCAAGTTCGCGCGCTTGTGCGCGGGCCGTCATGAAGACGACTGGAATTGTTCTGGTTTGAGGATCTTCACGCAGGCGCGTGAGGAGGGTTGGCCCATCCATGCCCGGCATCATGACATCGCAGAGGATCATATCGGGCTCCCATTTCGACGCCGTCGCCAGCGCATCGTCTCCATTGGCGCAACTATTTACTGTGATCTCTGGATCAAGCGTGAGCGAAAGCTCCACCACCGCGCGGATGTCGGCGTCGTCATCAACGTGAAGGATGCGCAGCGACATTGCTGTGGCCTTATAGTTCTAGAGTTCAAGCATATCTGAAACTCGTGCATATCTTTGCCGAAACGAAATCAATTGCCGCGTCACTGAAAACAAAAATCGATAACGCGGAGCTAATTATTGGCTACGCGCTAGTTCGTACGTAGAGCTACTTGCAGGCAAAAACTGCCGCGTCGATATCAATGCGGGCACCTACCTCATCAGCCAGCGTAGCCCGGGTGGAGCCCCCGGGGCGCAAATGGCGCGGACCCGGGGCTGCATGCGGGCTATTTGCTCCTGTTCACGCCGCAGCAAGCGTCGCCCCGGTGGAGCGGAACGAAACCTGCGGCCAACCGTTTGGCACGCCACCCCGCGCAGGCGGCTTGCGGCTAAAAGTCACGCAACCCGTGACAGTCCGTTTATTCCTGATCGTCCGTGCGCTTGTGCTATTTGACCTCGCCGGTCGTCAGCGAGCGCCAATTGAGAAGGGCTCGCCCCGCGCAACCGCCGAGGACTGTCAGGATGAAGACGCTGCCGAACTGCCAGAGCAGCACCATGACACTGGCATCCTGGGGATGAAACAGGCGCAGCCCGAAATTACCCAAGCCCGCCGCGGCCAATGCGCCGAATCCGGCGGAGAGATAGGGGAACAGTGGCGCGCCTTGGCGCAACATGATCACCATCGCCACCGCCGGCATGGCTCCGACCAGCATGATGGCCGGCAGACAGAACCAGTCCGGCTGCAGCGACAGGCCCGTGAGACCGAACTGCCATACGGTCTTGAGACAGCCCTCACCGAGCGAGCCGAGCCAGACGGCGAGTGGTGGCAAGGGTAGCAGCAAGATCTTGCGGTCATACCCGGGAATGGTGCTGGCGAATGCGGCGATGGCCGCGGCGATGCCGGTCACCAAGGCCGCGCTTTGTTCGATGAGGAAGCGCGCCTCGGTCAACTTCGTCAGCAGGTCCGCGCGTGGCGATATGACGATAACGACGAGTGCCACGTAAGGAAGACCGACCAAGATCCACAGCACCATCCGCGTCCACGGACTCGCGAGCGGCCGTACCGGACGCACCGCAGCGGCGAGCAACTCGATGAACTTGTCAGTCTCCACGGCCGCCCCCTGATGTGAGAACCTTGCGTAGCGTCGTCAGGGCACGATGCATCGAAACCTTGAGCGCGCCAGTGCTGGTGCCGCTGGTCGAGGCCGCCTCCTTCAATGACATCTCACGCAGCTTGAGCATCTCGACGGCTTCGCGCTGGCCGGACGGCAAGGTCTTGATGGCCCGATGCAGCGCTTCAGGGTCACCATACGCGTCCACTATATTCGTTTCATCGTCGCAAAAGGTAACGGGCAGGTCATCGACTTGAACCTCATGGGCGTGCTGACGCATGTGGCGCCGGCCGCTATCGGCCAGCCGGTTGCGTGCGATGGCCATGAGCCACGGCATGAATGGCCGGCGCGGATCGTAGGTCGCGCGCACCGCATGCACCGACAACAAGATCTCCTGAACGATATCCTCGATGTCGGCTGGGTCCAAAAAGCGACGCTGGCCGCGCACCGTCTGCTGCAGGCGCGGCGTGATCTTCTTCAGCAACTGCGCATACGCCGCCGAATCGCCCGCTTGGGTGGCCCGCATCAGGTCTTCGTAAGAGCGGTCGTCATCTTTCCGGCTATTCGTCATCGAATGTGACTGGTACGAATGCGGCATCGTTTGAATGCTGCGGCGAGATCGCACCGCAATGCGGCGGTGCCGCCAACCATGATCCATACAATCAGGTTCCGGCATTAGGCTCTGACATCCCGTTGGGCAAGCAAGAACCGCCGCATGTCTTGGAATTGGCGTCACAATGAGTTGAAGGCCGGTGCGCGAGGTTACGGACTGATCAGGCGCCGCTTGCGTCGACCACCGGACGATCCATCCAGCGCCGGATCAGCCAGTCGAGCGAGAGCGGGCCGGCGCCATATGCCATCAACACCAGCATCATCGACGCCCATTGGATGTGGGTCGGCCACGCCTGAGGGTAGACGAAGATTTCGATGACCAGCGTCATGCCGAAGATGACGACGCTTGCATACCGCGTCGCCAGACCAAGCAGCAGCAACGGCGGGACCACGAGCTCGATGGCGATCGCCATATAGGCGGCGACCGCCGGTGGCAGGAACGGCAGGCTGTAGTCCGTGCCGAAGAGGTAGAGCGTGGACTGCCAGTTGGCGAGATGGGTCTGCGCCGAGCTCCAGAACACCTGTGCGAGGGCGACGCGGCAGGCTACCGCAATCAGCCAATAGGGAATGAGTTCGAACCAGCCGGTGACCCGAGTGCACCAGGATGCGAGCCGGCTGGACTCCGTGGCGGAGGTCTGAAGCATGGTTGTCATTGCGTTGAACCTTTAGCTTGCGCCTGTCGTGGTGAGGGCGCTGTCCGTGGGCAAAGAGAAACCGCCGAAAAACCCGCGCGTCAGGAAATCTGCCAGCAGCGGCGCGGCTTCCTGTTCCGATACGCGTGCGAGCGCCTCGCAGAGCGGGCGACTATTCGTCAGCGCCTGAATCAGGTCGAAAGCGGGATCGGGAAGGGTTTCGATCGAAAGCATGCCGTCGCTGCGCAGCACGGCCAGTCTCTCGCCGCCGGATTCCGCGTCGATCTTGGCGAGCCGCGCGTCGCGCTGGTCAGCATTGGCGGAGAGCACCGCTTCCCAGATTGCGCGCGCCGGATGGTCGAGCGCGAGCAGCGACAATGTGGGATGCGGATGCAGGCGCAGGTCTGCCTGGCGCTCCGGTGGCACCGCGCTCAAGGCTTCGGCCAGCAGAGGCGAAGCGGGGCGGGCGTGCAAGGCACAGCTCACCGCCCATTCAAGCCGGGCGACATCGGCGAGGTACGATACGCTTCGCGCCGCCTCGAAGGACGCCAGGAACGCCGGAAAGCCGTCGCCGTAACGGTTGAGGTCGGCCGCGCGCGGCGGGGCCGCCACAATGAATCGCGGCGCCGCGGCGGCAAAGAAATCCTTGCCCACCAGGCGCTCGACCGCCGGGTAGCTGAGCTGCAGAGCGCGGGTCAAATTGTCGATGACGTTGTTGCGATAGACACCGAGCCGCGCGGCCGCACCGACCTGGCCGCCGACAATGACGGACGGGGGCGCCGGGCTCTCGCCCGCCAGCACGACAGTTCGGAAATCGCGCTGCAACTCACGCAAAGACGGCATCGCGCGCCTCCGTCACGTCGCCGCTCAGTCGGCATGACGCCAGAGCCGCTTCGTCCAGCAAGACCGACAGCGCGGGGATCTCCGCATCCCATTCGATCAATGTCGGGCGCCGGCCGAAGATCGCGAGCGCGTCGTCGAACAGGGCCCAGACCTCCGGCGCGACCCGCCGGTCATGCGTGTCGAGCAAGAGCGGCGCCGCGGCACCGCAGGCTTGGCTATGTCCGGCGAGATGGAACTCGCCGATGGCATCGCCGGGCAGCGCGCGCAGATAACGGCACGGATCCCAGCCGTGATTGGAGGCACTGACGAAGACATTATTGATGTCGCAGATCAGGCCGCAGCCGGTTCGCTTCGCCAGCGCCGCGAGGAATTCCGCTTCGGGAATCGTCGAATGGCTGAATTGCAGGTAGGTGGACGGGTTCTCCATGAGGATCCGGCGTCCGAACGCGTCCTGCACCTGCATCACGTTGCGGCACACGATGTCGAGACTTTCTTCGGTCAGCGGCAGCGGCAAGAGGTCTGCCAGGAAATCGTGATCGACCGCGCCCCAAGCCAGATGCTCGGAAACGAGTCCCGGTTCGATGCGCCGTACAAGCGCGGCGAGGTCGGCAAGATGCCGGCGGTCAATGCCTTCGGCGGAGCCGAGCGACAGGCCGACGCTGTGCAGCGACACCGGGTAATGTTCGCGGACCGTCTCGAGCACGGCGAGACCCGGTTCGCTCAGATAGTTTTCGCTGTGCACCTCGACCCAGCCGATGGCCGGCAAGGTTTCGAGCAGCGCCGCGTGGTGGGGCGCGCGCAGCCCGATCCCGGCAACATCGGGAATTTCGGCTGCGCGCGCGCCGCAGCGAGGACCGGCTGCGGCTGTGGTCATGATGTCAGGCCTTGCCGGGCTTGAGCGAACCGCCGGCGATCTTGCCGCAATCGCCTGACGGGAGCAGGACGAATGCATTGGCGTCGTGCGCCTTGGTGGACTGGCCGGCGCAGGAATGGGCGCCCGATGCGCAGTCGTTCTTGCCGATCGCGTTGATGCCATAGCACTTCTGCAGGTGATACTTGGCGACCCGCTGCATGTTCTTTTCGATGGTCGCTTTGTCGGCCTTGGGATATTCCGTCATCTTCATTTCGAGCATTTTCTGCATCTTCGGCGACATCGCGGCCGATGCCGGCGATACGGCCGCGGCGGCAGCCAGGCCTATGGCCGAGGCGAGCACGGAGGTCGTCAAAATTCGACGATTCATGGTTCTCCCTTTCCTTGTGCGCAGGGGTTCGATGCGGGCGCACAAAAGGGGGTTCGGTCGGGAGGCGAAAAAGGTTACAGGGCAAATCCTCGAATTGACGGCGGAAGCCGGCCCCGCCCTCGACCCAGCGCCAGCGCGTTTTCGCCACGCAGGCGATCCACGAGATCGCCTGCGATCTCGCTTTTTCAGACCCGTCGCACTTCACCCGCTTTTTCCGCAAGCAGACCGGCACGACGCCGCAGGCGTTCAGGGAGGGGAGGGGCGGGGAGGGCGCGCACCGATGAGGCACGTCCAATCGACATGACCAATGCCGGCGAAAGGCCGATGCCGGATCTCGGCGATTCGCGATTGACGCGAGGCGAGGCAGGCCACACTCTTCGCGAAATTCACAGCACCCCCTTGCCCGTCGGCGCAATTGTCACAACACTGCAACACACTTGGGTCTGTGTTCGCCAGCGTCAGCCTGTTTCACCCGAGATGCCGGAGACTTCGATGAGACACAAACTTTTTGGCCTGGTTCTGGGCGCGTTCGTGGCGCTCGCCGTGCAAGGTCAGGCACAAGCTGCCGACGTAATCTGCTACAACTGCCCGCCGCAATGGGCCGACTGGGCATCGATGCTCAAGTCGATCAAGAAAGATCTCGGCTACTCAATCCCCTTCGACAACAAGAATTCCGGCCAAACGCTGTCGCAGCTCATCGCCGAAAAAAGCAATCCGGTCGCCGACATCGCCTATTACGGCGTCAACTTCGGCATGAAAGCCAAGGCCGACGGCGTCGTGCAGCCGTACAAGCCGAAGCACTGGGCCGACGTGCCGGCCGGCCTGAAGGATCCCGACGGTAACTGGACGGCCATTCACTCCGGCACGCTCGGCCTGTTCGTCAACGTCGACGCGCTCGGCGGCAAGCCGGTGCCGGCCTGTTGGAAGGACCTCACCAAGCCCGAATACAAGGGCATGGTCGGCTATCTCGATCCGACGTCGGCGGCGGTCGGCTATGTGGGGGCGGTTGCCGTGAACAACTCGCTCGGCGGCAGCCCCGAGAACTGGACGCCGGCGGTCAAGTTCTTTCAGGCGCTGAAGAAGAACCAGGCGATCGTGCCCAAGCAGACCTCCTATGCCCGTGTGGTCTCCGGCGAAATCCCGATCCTGTTCGACTACGACTTTAACGCCTACCGCGCCAAATACACCGAGAAGGGCAAGTTCGCCTTCGTCATCCCCTGCGAGGGTTCGGTGGTGTTTCCCTATGTGGTGAGCCTGGTGAAGGGGGCGCCCGACAAAGCCAAGGCGGAGAAAGTGCTCGACTATCTGTTATCGGATAAGGGCCAGGCGATCTGGACCCACGCCTTCCTGCGTCCGGCGCGGCCAATCCCCTTGCCGGAGGCGATCAAGAGCAAGTTCCTGCCCGACAGCGACTACGCCCGCGCGAAGAGCGTGAACTGGGCGCAGATGGAGTCCGTGCAGAAGAACTTCACCAAGCGCTATCTTGCCGAAGTGCGATAAAGCGTGACATGTGTTGCTCCGGTCCGCCGGGGCAACACCTTTCCGGATGAACAAGGCCTTTATTCGCCTTTGCTTCGCACCGCTGGCCGTGGTCACGGCCGCGTTCTTCGTGCTGCCGATGGCGCTGCTGATTGCGACCGGCGCCACCGGTCCGCTCGGCATCAAAGCTTACGCCGCGATCCTCATCGACCCGCGCTACCGCGAAACGTTGATCAACACCGTGCTGCTGGCGACGGCCACCACCGTCGCCAGTCTCGTCATCTCCACCATCGCCGGCCTGTTCCTGCAGCGGCATCGGTTTCCCGGCCGCTCGGTGCTGATTGCACTGCTGACGTTTCCGCTCGCATTTCCCGGTGTCGTCGTCGGCTTCATGATCATCCTGCTCGCCGGCCGGCAGGGGCTGATCGGCGAAATCACCCAGTTCCTGTTCGGCGAGAAACAAGTGTTCGCCTATTCGATGCAGGGGTTGTTCCTCGGTTATCTCTATTTCTCCATTCCGCGCGTGATCCTGACCGTGATGGCGGCGGTCGAGAAACTCGATCCGCGTCTGGAGGAAGCCGCGCGCGCGCTTGGGGCCGGTCGCTGGGCGGTCTTGCGTGACGTCATCCTGCCGGCCCTGTTGCCGGCCTTCGTCGCCTCCGGCGCGATCGTCTTTGCCACCGCCATGGGCGCCTTCGGCACCGCTTTCACGCTCGCGACCGACATCGACGTGCTGCCGATGCTGATCTACACCGAGTTCACTCTGTCGGCGAACATCGCCATGGCGGCGGCGCTGTCGGTGGGGCTCGGGTTGGTGGCCTGGGCGATGCTGGCGCTCGGCCGCTCGGTCAGCGGCGGCACAGTGGCGGCGGCAGGTTGAGCGCCATGGACCGTCGTTTCATCTTCGGCGCGCAGCTCGTCTTCACGTTGCTGGTGGCGGCCTTCCTGATCGTGCCGGCGCTCCTGTCGATGCTGGCCGGGGTCACGCAGAACTATTTCTTCGGCATCGCCCGATCTGGCGTCACGCTGCAGTGGATCGTGCAGGTGTGGAACCTCTATGACGATACCATAGCGCGCTCGCTGCTGATCGCATTCTCCGCGCTCGCCGTTACGTTGGTCGTCGGCGTCCCGGCAGCCTATGCGCTGCACGTGCGCGGCGACCGGCTGGCGCGCGTGATCGAGGAAATCATCACACTGCCGCTTGCCGTGCCGGGGCTTGCCATCGCGCTCGGGCTTCTGCTCGCCTACAATCGCTTCAGCGATTTCCGCCGCTCGTGGCTGTTCATTCTCGCCGGTCACGTGGTGTTCACCTTGCCCTTCATGGTGCGCGCCGTCATCGCCGTTCTGGCGGCGATCGACATCAAGACGCTCGATGAAGGCGCCGCCTCGCTCGGCGCCTCGCCATGGCGGCGTTTCCGCGACGTCATCGTGCCGAACGCGAAGCCCGGCATCCTCGCCGGGGCCTTGATGGTGGTGACGCTGTCGCTCGGCGAATTCAACCTGACGTGGATGCTGCACACGCCACTGACCAAGACCTTGCCGGTCGGGCTTGCCGACAGCTATGCCTCGATGCGGCTCGAAGTGGCGTCCGCCTATACGCTGGTGTTCTTCATCATGATCATTCCGCTGCTGGTGGCGATGCAAGTCCTAGCCGGGCGCGGCAAGAGGAAGGAACGATGAGCGCCGAGCACGGCGTTAGCGTCCAGGTGGCCGCTTGCGCCAAGACCTTTCCCGACGGCACCCGCGCGCTCGAACCGGTGACGCTGGAGATCGCCCGCGGTGAGACGGTCGTCCTCCTCGGCCCCTCGGGCTGCGGCAAGACCACCATTCTGCGCATCATCGCCGGCCTGGAAACACCGGATGCCGGCGGCAAGGTGTTGTTCAACGGCGAGGACGTCACCGACGTGCCGATCGAGCGCCGCAAGGTGGGCATGGTGTTCCAGTCCTACGCGCTGTTTCCCAACATGAGCGTGGCGGAGAACATCGGTTACGGCCTGAGGGTGCGCGGCGTCAACAAAAGCGAGCGCCGGATACGGGTGGGAGAGTTGGTTGCGCTCACTGGCATCGAGGGGCTGGAGCACCGCAGTGTCGACCAGTTGTCCGGTGGCCAGCGCCAGCGCGTCGCGCTCGCCCGTGCCGTTGCCGCGCACCCCCGCGTCCTGCTGCTCGATGAGCCGCTGACCGCCCTGGATGCGGCGCTGCGTGAGCGGCTGCGCGGCGAGCTCGACCGCTTATTGCGCAAGCTCGGCATCACCACGGTCTATGTCACGCACGATCAGACGGAAGCCATGGCGCTCGGCGATCGTATCGTGGTGATGCGCAAGGGCGCGATCGCGCAAGTGGGCTCCCCACGCGACATTTATTTCGCGCCGACGGATCGCTTCGTTGCCGAGTTCGTCGGGGCCGCCAATATTCTGGAGGCACAGGCCGGAAACGGCCAACTCGCGCTTGCCGGCGGCCAACTCACGCTGGACAACGGCGCCGCCAGCGGTGCCGTTGTGGTGATGATCCGGCCGGAATCAATCGGTGTCGTGGATCCGTCCGCGGCGAGTCTGTCGGGTGTGGTCGACACGGTGAATTTCACCGGTGACCGGCAAAAGCTGACCGTCAGCGGCGCGGCCGACAAACCGGTGCAAATCGATATTCCGAACTCGCTGGACCTGAAGCCCGGACAGCGCATCGGACTGTCAATCGCGCCGAGCGCCATTCGCATCCTGCCGGTCGAGCGCCCATGAGCGCTCGCCCCATCCTGATCGCGCAGATCTCGGACCTGCATATCAAAGCGCCGGGCGCGCTCGCCTATGGCAAGGTCGATACCGCGGCGGCGCTGACGCGTTGCGTTGGCGAACTGAACCGTCTGTCGCCACGGCCGGATCTGGTGGTGATTTCGGGCGACCTCGCCGATACGCCGAGCGCGGTCGAATACGACCATCTCACGACACTCCTCGCGCCCCTGGAAATTCCCTTTGCCGCTGTCCCGGGCAATCACGACGATCGCATGCTGATGCGCGCCGCGCTGCCGCAAGCCGGCGCGTCGCCGGCTGGGGCGCTCAATCTCGCGCGCGCGGTCGGCGCGATCGACGTGCTGTTGGCTGATTCATCTTGCCCCGGTGCCCCCCACGGTGAGCTCGATGGCGCCACGCTCGCTTGGCTCGACACCGCGTTGGCGCAGTCAGCCACGCGTCCCGCCCTTTTGTTCCTGCATCACCCGCCGTTCGTGACCGGGATCGAGCACATGGACGTCCAGAACCTGCGTCATGCCGACGCGCTCGGTGCGGTGTTGCAGCGCAGCCCGCGCGTGCGTCTTATTGCCGCCGGCCACGTGCATCGCGCCACGCTGACGGCCTTCGCCGGCATCCCCGCCACGATCTGCCCGGCGCCAAATCATGCCGTCGCCCTCGATCTCGGCGGCCGGCTGCCGCCCTCGTTCAAGATCGAGCCGCCGGCGTTTCACCTGCACGTCTGGTTTCCGGGCGACGGTTTCGGCAGCGTGGTGACGCATGTGGTGCCGATCGGCGAGTTCGACGGGCCCTATCCCTTTTTCGGCGCCGACGGCCGCCTCCTGTGAACGCAATTGCGCCCGCTCGGGCTCCCGGGAGATGCGCGTCGGGCCGATAAGTGAGAACGCGTCTAGGATTCTTACTTTATCGCGTTTCCGGACGGCGAACCGGTTTCCACTTCGCCTGGAATCACTCTAGCGGTGCTGCAAGATCACAGTTTCGCGGTGATCGCACAGGATGCAATCGAAGGTGCGCCGACCATCGTCCGGGGTCTCGCGATCAAACCGGGACAGCATCATGGTCGCGCGGCACTTCGGGCACGCCGGCCGTTCGTAGCTCTTGTGCGGAAAGTGCGAATTCGCCGACATGAAAGACCCTGAACGTTTGCAGAGTGCCCCGCCTCTATGCCTGGGGGGATGGATTGCATAGGGCGGGGCTCTCTTTGATCACGCTGCATGCGCGACCGCAGCATAGGCTAGCTGGGGGGAAACGCCGCCTACGCCAACAACCAGCATCGACATTTGTTCGATGCGAAGCCGAGGTATTTCGACGATGGAGGTAGGCTAGTCCTATCGCATGACGGTGGCTGATCCATACAGACCACTTTTTCCGATTTCGACCGTCGTATCGGCAGTGCAACCCGTTGGGAATCCTCGCGCGCGACAGGCGTTCACGCGATCGTGAGACGGAGCGCCTTGGACCACGACGTTCGAATTGTCTTGGAGCCATACGTCCGGAAGTGTACATTGGCGCATCACCAACAGCAGTCCAGGGGCAGGCGTCGGTGGCTGAGAGACGGTCGTGCTCTCGCCTGAATGGAGGCGAACCGATCGTGTCATATGCACCTCGATCAAAGCCCGCCAAGCGCAATACAAACCGCAAGCCAGCCAAGGTCCTGCAGTTTGATGCCGTGGCGTTTTTGGATACGGCCGGCGTCGGTCGCGAAATTTACACTTATTTGAAGAAAGACGTCATTTTCGCTCAGAGCGACGATGCGGATGCCGTCTTCTATATCAAGAAGGGCAAGGTCAAAGTCTCCGTCCTATCCAAGGATGGAAAGGAGGCCGTTGTCGCGCTGTTGGGGCCGGATGAATTTGTCGGCGAAGGATGTTTGATCGGACAGCCGAAGCGTTTGGCAACGGCGTCCGCACTGACCGACTGCGAAACGATGTGCGTGCAAAAGGCGGAAATACAGCGGGTCATCCATGAGGAGCCCACGTTTTCGCAAATGTTTGTCACCCATATTTTGACGAGAAACGCTCGGGTCGAAGAGGACCTGATCGATCAGCTCTTCAACTCCACCGAAAAGCGGCTTGCGCGCATGTTGCTGCTGTTGGCCAATTTCGGAAAGGAAGGCCGACCGGAGCCAATTCTGGCGAAGATCAGTCAGGAGACGCTGGCTGAGATGATCGGGACGACGCGGTCGCGGGTAAGCCATTTCATGAATAAGTTCCGCAAATTGGGTTTCATTAATTATAACGGCCATGTCGAAGTCCACAGTTCGTTGTTGAGTGTGCTGCTGGCCGATCAGCCGCGAACCGTGAGCTCGCAGAAGTAACATTCCAGGAGACCTGCTGCCGCGAATGTGCGGGCCGGAGGCATTCGCCATAAGGCGTTTGCCGCGCGGCAGGCGCGTGCTTTCCAGAGTGAGCCGTATTGAACAGTTGTTTGGAAGAAACAGCCACTTAGATGATGTGCAGAGCTAAATCAAAAGCGTTGGAGTCTGTCATGAAAAAGGTTCTGTTCGGACTGGTTGTTGCCGGCATGCTCGGCATTGCGGCACCGGCCGGTGCGCAAGTGTATTTAGGCGCGGACTCCGGCGGCGCGGGCGTGCAGGTTGGCCCGCTCGGCGTGGGTGTCGGCCATCGGTATTCGCGCGACCGTTACCATCATCGCCGGGGCTATGACGCTAACGCCCGTTACGGCCGCCATTGTCGTATGGTCCGATCGCGTTTCGTGACACCCAGTGGCCACGTGCAGTTCAGAACGCGACGCGTGTGTCGCTAATCGTTGTTCGTGACGATGATATAAGCGGCGGATGTCAGGAGTGCTCCGTCATGCGAGTTAACCGCCTAATGGCGCTGCTGATTGCCGCGTCCGTCGGAACGCTGACACTTGGCCAGGCGGCCAACGCCGACCTTCTGATCAATGTCGATAAATCCACTCAACGCATGACTGTAACGGTCAACGGCAATCAGCTTTATGACTGGCCGGTATCGACCGGTGGAGGTCGCTACGATACGCCCAGTGGCACCTTCAAACCGTTTCGCATGGATATCGATCACACCAGCGACGAGTGGGACAACGCGCCGATGCCCTATTCGATCTTCTTCACCAAGACCGGCGACGCAGTGCACGGCACCTATGAAAAGCGCCATCTCGGTCGGGCGGTGTCGCACGGGTGTGTGCGGTTGTCGGTGAGCAATGCCGCCACGCTGTGGAAGCTGGTCAAACGGGAGAAGATGGCCAACACCAAGGTCGTGCTCAGGGGCGCGATACCCGGCGGCAGGGCGCGGCCGGCCGTGGCGCGCTCGCAGCCGATGCCGCTCGCCGCGGATAATCTGGGCTACGGCGCCGACGCACGCTACGGCGCGCCGCCGCCGCGGTACCAGCAGTTTCATCGCGACGAGCCGGCGCCATTCCCATTTTTCCTGTTTGGACGTTAGGCGACGGATCTAGGCTCGGTCGCTGCGCTCAGCGTCGATAGCGCAGCGTATCCACGACCGCCGCGAAGGCCGGCGTCGCCTGCCGACGGCGCGAGGTGAAGCCGTACACCGCCCGCACCACGCTCCTCTCGCCCGGCGTAGTGGCGACCGAACTGCCCGACAGCATCACCGAGCCGTCGCGGCCAAGGCGATCCACGCCTTCTATCAGCAGTGCGCCATTGCCGCGGAATCATTCGCCAATGGTGGCCTTCGCCATCAGCGACGTCGACATCAATGAGGTCCTGTTCAGGCCGAGGCGGCAGGAGCCGTGAAACTCAGCGGACCGGCACCCGGCGGCAGGAGATTCCTCAGATGGAACCTCGCATGACGCCTGGGTCGGCGCGGTGCGGCGGCCTATGCGCCGCGCGCCGTGCCAACGGGGGACAATTCGGTAAACGACCTTAACAAGTAAGGTAAAAAATCTGTTTCTTTTGAACTGCGTCTTTGAAAAGCTTACGCCTGCGAACCTGGATGAGGAGGGTGCGCGATGCGTAGGCTGAATGGCGTTGCCGTGGCGCTGATCACGGCTCTCGCTTTCTACTTCTGCCTGTTCTGGGGTTCCGAGGCGTTGCGCATGATGACCTCGTCGACCTGGGGCCTGGACGAGGGCGGCCGCGTGCAGTTCGTGTACGTGATCGGCGCGCTCATGGGGCTGGCGCCGCTCGGCCTGATCAAGCTCGCCGCCTTCTTCGCCGTGCTGAAGCTGGCGATCGCCGTCATTTGCGGGCTGCACATCCTCGACCGGTTCCGCAGTCTCATCGCCGGCAAGGCGGAAGTCGACGTGCTGGAAGCCGGCCTCATCCTGATCGTGGTGATCAGCATCGTCTCGGTCGGCCCGGCGGTGTGGGCGCAGAATGTCGAGCTCGCGCGCGACTACACGCTGCAGCTCCTGCTCGCGGGCCTGCTCGCCGCGCTCTGCCTCATCGAGCGCCGCACCGAGGGCCGCCCCGGCGGCGAACAGGTGACGACGCAGCGGCTGCGCTGGCTCCTGCCCTGGCGCTGATCGTTACTGACCTCATTCCGATCCAAAGCACCGAAGCGTTGTGCGAGGCGCCGTCACTTGTCGCCCGGGAGGGCGACGTCGCCGGTGCGATCGTTGATGCAAACCTCGCCGATCAACGACCAGCCCCTGGGGCAGGCCTGCGCGTGCGCTTTTTTCGCCTGCACCGGCGGCGCGGCGGCGAGCGCGGCGATCGATATCAGCGCAAACACGATGCAAATCGATGACTTCATTTTCATCTCCCAAGGCTCAGGACGTTCAGGGTCATTCGTAAATCCGCGCGCCGCCGCACGGGCTCAAAAGTCGCTTTCGTCGGCGAGGCGCTCTTCCACGTTGCGGCGGACCTGGTTGAGATCGCTCATGCAGAGCCGGTGCCTGCCGCTGCCGGGCCCCATTCCCCATCTGCGGCAATAGAAAGCATTTTCGGCTTCGACGGCGCGGGCCTGCAGCGCCTGATAGCGCGCCTGCGCGCTCGACATCGCCGGAATGCCGAAGACGGCAAAGACGATCAGCCCAGCGATGAGCATGGCCCAAAGCGCCATGTTGACGTTGTCATAGGCCGCGCCCAGGAAGGGCCCGATGCGGTCGCCGGTGCGCTGGTTCGATCGCTGCGGCATGCGAAGCGGCCCCGGTTCAGTGCTTGCCGCCGACTGCGGCCGCCATGCCAAGAGGGGCGGTACCGCCCGCGAGCAGTTTCGCTCGCGGCGCGGGCAGCAGGGCCAGCTCGATCAGCAGCAGCACGGCGCAGACCGCGGCCACGAGCATCTGCCCCTGCCGGAATTGCCGGATGTCCTCCGGCGTGCACAAAACCGCACCGATTTCCGGTCCCGGTGCGCCGGCGCAAATGCCCCGCATCGCCAGCGCATCAATAGCGTCGGCGCGCGCACGCTGCGCGGCGCCCGGCCGGTTCTGAAGGTTTGGTGGAGCGACGAAAGATCGCTCGCCCGCAGATGTCATGGCGCTCACCGGTTCATTGGCGCGCGACCTTAGTGCGGGAACGTCAGGCGACTTGGAAAAGTTTGCGGGTATCTCTGGAACAGTTTGCGTATATTTATACTACCTCATAAGGTCCAAGCGGGGCGGGTGTCGCGCGTCAGTGGGGGGCGCGGCTTGAATGATTCTGATTTCGCACATTTAGTATTGGGCGTGCCGCATTTGTCTTTCGACGAAATCGTGCAGCACCCGCGGCTGCCCGACGCGCGCAGGCTTTACCTCGATTATTTTCTCGCGCTCTATGATCGGGAGCCGTTCACGGCTCGGCTCTTGATCGAGACGGGCCGCTTCCTCGTCTATCATCTCGGCGTCATCCTCGGGGCCGCGCAGGATCCCGCACGGCGCGAGACTTGGCTCACGGTCGGGCGGCTGAAGCGCGAACTGGCGACTTTCGGCTTCGCCAGCGACCGCCACGTCGACCAGCTCGTCGCCCGGCTGTGCGCCGTCGATTTCCTGATCTCGACTTCCGCGCCGGAAGACGCGCGCGTGCGCATCCTCAAGCCAACGGAGAAGGCGCTGGCGCACGACCGTGCCTGGCTGGCGGCGCATTACGCGCCGCTCACGGTGCTCGCCGCGCACAACGACTACGGGCCGGTGATGCAAGAAGACGCGGCCTATCAGATTACACATCGGCGCGCATCGATTCCCTTCATTCCGTTTTCCGGCAAGTTGCTGGCGCTGGCGCCCGATATGTTGCTGTTCTTCAACCGCGCGGCCGGTCATCTGATTTCGGCGGCGCTATTGCAGGCGGCCTTGGCGACGGAAGACCGGCGCGCCTCGGTGCCCTATGGCAATGTCGGCGAGCGTTTCGGCGTTTCGCGCACCCATGTGCGCGAGATATTGAGGGCCGCGGAAGATATCGGATTGGTCCGCCTGGAGGGCCGCGGCGGCCATCAGGTCGAGATCCTGCCGCGCATGTGGGAAAGCTACGATCGCAGCCTGGCCGCCGGCCTGTTCGTGCACGATGCCGTGCATGCCATTACCGTCGGCCGACGGGCGATCGAACGCGACGGCGAGGCGCTGGCGCTCGCGTGAACGCCGGCGCATCGCGCCGCGGCCATCATTTCGGCCGCGCCTCGTGCAGCCCGCGGTCGGGGGCGACGAGCTGGCCGCTGCGCCGATCCTTCACTGCCTGCACCAGCGCCAGCGCCGCATTGCGCACATCCTCCTGCAGGCCGGTGTCGCGGTCGAACTCGTCGTGGCTGGTGGCGTAGGGCGCGAGATAGCCGACATAGCGGTCGATTTGACTCAGATGGCCTGAGGGTAGGAGGCCGATGTCGGACAGCCAGTCGCTTAAGATTCGGCGCAGGTTCTCGGCGCCGGCGGCATCGCCGTGCACGACGACCGCGAAGACGCGGCCGGCGAGATGGCGCGGATAGGGCCAGCCCGCCAATTCGAGCTGCTTGGCCTTGAGCGGGTTCTTGCCTTGCGTCGAGGTCAGGTCGGGATTGCCGCCATCGGCGCAGACCAGGCGGTCGATCATCAGCTTGAGGACCGAGGGCGCCTGATACCAGTTGACCGGCGTGACGATCATCACGCCGTGCGCGGCCACCCAGCGCGGATAGATCTCCGCCATCCAGTCGCCGGCCTGGCCGAGCGCGTGATTGGGATAGCAGGAGCAGGGCCAGTGGCAGAGCGGCTGCGCGGTGGAGACGCAGGCCTTGCAGGGGTAGATGACGCGGCCATATTCGGCCGTCAGGCGCGAGAGATCGAGCACGTCGACCTCGAAGCCGCGCTCCTTCTCGATCGCCTCGCGGGCGATGGTGACCATGCGCCAGGTCTTCGACATTTCGCCCGGGCAGGTCTGATCATTGCGCGAGGCGCCGTTGACGATCAGCACGCGCGGCGGCGACGCCTTGTCCTTGTGCCGGCGCTCGGCCGTTTGGATCGCCGCGCGCGTCGCCAGCCATTCGATCGGCAGTTCGAAATCGGGATCGGCGAAGCCCTTGCCGGCTTTCCGCGTGCGCGGGGTCTTGTGGTAGTCGTCATAGGCCGTCCAGGCGGCGTCGACGATCTTGTCGAGCTCGCCTTGCAGCGGCGCGAACAACGGATCGTAGAATTTCGCCAGAAATCGTTTTTTGAATTCGGACTTGTCGAGCTGCACGCTCGGCATGCCCTTGCGGACTTTGAGCTTGGCCATGGTGATCCCCAGGCGCATGAACCCGAAAAAAGCCTGTCCCCGACCCGATCGGGGATGGGAACCGATTTTCGGATCAGATCATGCGCAACGAATAATTGCCACGGCTACATTCAAACCCATTCAACGCGAAATGACGAATTCGCGACCGGCGCGTGACGTCACGGCTTGGCGCGCTCGGCGATGATCTCGGCCGCCTCCTTGAAGGCGTGGTTGGCCGCCGGCACCCCGCAATAGATCGCCTGCTGCAGGATGATCTCCTTGATGTCGTCGGCGGAGAAGCCGCCTTCGGTGAGCGCCGCCGTCACATGCATGCGGAATTCGTCCCAGTGGCCGAGCGCGATCATGGTGCCGATCACCAGGATGCGGCGGGTGCGATGGTCGTAATGCGGGCGCGTCCACACCTCGCCCCAGGCGGCGCGGGTGATGAAATCCTGGAATTCGGCGCTGAACGCCGTCTTCCTGGCATTGGCGCGGTCGACCCAGGCATCGCCCAGCACCTTGCGGCGCTGCGCCATGCCGCGGTCATAGCGTTCCGTCTCGTCCATGATCGTATCCCTCTAGAACCCATTTCCCTTCGTCAGCGCGCGAGCGGGGACGGGAATGAACGGTGTCGGGGGCGACGCTCTATCCCAAGAGGAAGTTGAGCACTATCTCGGCATAAGCCTCGGGCTGCTCGGCGTTGGAAATATGCGCGGCCTCGACCACCGCGAGCCGCGCGCCCGGTATGCGGTTGCGCATGCTTTCGCCGTCGGCGAGCGTGGTCGCCGGATCGGAGCGGCCGGCGATGATCAGCGTCGGCGCCTTGATCTTCGGCAGCAGCGCGCGGTGATCCATGTCGCGCACGGCCTGCCCGCAGGCGATGTAGCCGTTGAGATTGGTGGCGACAAACATCTCGGTGAAGCGTTCGATCACCTCCGGATGCTGCTCGCGGAAATTTTGCGTGAACCAGCGCTCCATATTGGGCTTGACGATGGCGGCAAGGCCTTTGTCTCGGATGAATTTGATGCGGTCGTTCCAGGGGCCCTTGTCGGCGTAATAGTCGGTGCAGTTCGACAGCACGAGCTTCTCGACGCGATCCGGCGCGTTGGCGCCGAGCCATTGGCCGACCATGCCGCCCATCGACAAGCCGCACCAATTGGTCTTGGCGATGCCGAGCGCATCGAGCACGGCGAGCACGTCGCGGCCGAGGCGTTCCATGGAGTAGGGACCCTGCGGCACGCTTGATTGGCCGTGGCCGCGCCGGTCGTAGCGGATCAGGCGGAAATGCTCGGTGAACGGCGTCACCTGGTCGTCCCACATGGTGAGGTCGGTGCCGAGCGAATTCGACAGCATCAGCGCCGGCGCGCCCTCGCGCCCGGCGATTTCGACATGGATCTGGCAGCCGTCATCGGTGTCGATCTTGGGCATGGGTTTCTCCCGGCGGACTGGCTTTGGCGCGTGCGCGGCGCGCCACAGACTTAATGGGGCCCGCGCATGCTTGCAAAGCTCTTTTCAGAGGCGGCGCGAGGGCTTAAGCCTGCACCCTGCGAAGACCACAAGCAGCGAGTAAGAAGAAGGAGGGCGAGCGATGGCGATGGTGATGACCGGCGAGGTCCAGCTTCCCGCGACCCGCGAAGTGGTATGGGCCAAGCTCAACGACCCGGAGGTGCTCAAGGCCTGCATCCCGGGCTGCGAGGAGCTCAACAAGACCTCCGATACCGAATTCCAGGCCGTCGCCACCACCAAGATCGGGCCGGTGAAAGCGCGCTTCAAGGGCAAGGTGCAACTCACCGATCTCGATCCGCCCAACGGCTACCGCATTTCCGGCGAAGGCGACGGCGGCGTTGCCGGCTTTGCCAAGGGCGGCGCCGTGGTCGCGCTGACCGACAAGGACGGCGGCACCCTGCTCACCTACAATGTGGAGGCGCAGATCGGCGGCAAGCTCGCCCAGCTCGGCCAGCGCCTGGTCAACGGCGCGGCCAAGAAGATCGCCGATGATTTCTTCAAGAATTTCGCCGCCACCGTGCAGCCGGCGACCGCCTGACAGCGTGGCGGGAGGGCGGCACGCCCTGCGCCGGGCCCACCGGATTTCGGGCCCGGGGATGGGGACTTTGACTTTTCAAGTCCGCGAGAGCGCGTTTTGGCGTTCGAATCGCTTGACCCGGCCGCCGGCTGGGGTCCAAAGTCCTTCATCGTTCCAAGGCGCAACTGGACGGAATCGTTGCGATTTGGCGTCCGAGTTGGCCACGGCCCAGCTGGGCTGGGCGAAAAGAGGGCTTTTGGGCCCCGAATAGGGAGGAGCCTCATGCCTGCGGTTTCCATGACGGTCAACGGCAAGCCGGTCAGCGGCGAGGTCGAAGCGCGTACCTTGCTGGTGCAGTTCCTGCGCGAGAACCTGCGTCTGACCGGAACCCATGTTGGCTGCGATACCTCACAGTGCGGCGCCTGCGTGGTCCATATCGACGGCGTTGCCGCCAAGTCCTGCACCACGCTCGCGCTCCAGTGCGAGGGCGCCTCGATCACCACCATCGAGGGTCTCGCCGAAGCGGACGGCAAGCTGCATCCGATGCAGGAGGCCTTCCGCGAGAACCACGGCCTGCAATGCGGCTTCTGCACTCCCGGCATGATCATGGCCGCGCTCGACATCGTGCGCCGCAACGGCAACGAGCTCGACGAGCACACCATCCGCGAGCAGCTCGACGGCAATATCTGCCGCTGCACCGGCTATCACAACATCGTCAAGGCGATCGCCGCCGGCGCGAAGGCCATGGCGTAAAGGAGGAGCCCGACCGCGCGGCCGAGCTACGTCTTTCGAGGTCTTTAAAAAAAGAACCAACCAGGGAAGGAAACCGCCATGAGCGCGACGGGAATCGGCGCGGCGGTGCGCCGCAAGGAAGACATCCGCTTCATTACCGGACAGGGCCAATACACCGACGACGTCGTCCGGCCGGGGGAGACCCGTGCCGTCTTCGTGCGTTCGCCGCATGCCCGCGCCAAGATCAAGCGCATCGATACGGCGGCCGCCAAGGCCGTACCAGGCGTCGTCGCCGTGCTCACCGGCGCCGAGCTCGCCAATGACAAGATCGGCAATCTCATCTGCGGCTGGATGATCCATTCCAAGGACGGCTCGCCGATGAAGATGGCGCCGCATCCGGCGCTCGCGGCCGAGACCGTCAATTATGTCGGCGACGCGGTCGCGGTGGTGATCGCCGAGACGCTGGCTGCGGCGCGCGACGGCGCCGAGAAGGTGAAGGTCGACTACGAGGAATTGCCGGCGGTGACCGAGACCGGCAAGGCCAAGGATGGCCCGCAGATTCACGAGGTGGCGCCGAAGAACACCATCTACGAATGGTCGCTCGGCGACGCCAAGGCGGTGGATGCCGCCTTTGCCTCCGCCAAGCACGTCACCAAGCTCGACATCATCAACAACCGCCTGGTGCCCAACGCCATCGAGCCGCGCGCGGCGCTCGCCGAATACGACGCCGGCAACGAGCAGCTCACGCTGTGGAATACCTCGCAGAACCCGCACGTGTCGCGTCTCGTCATTTCCGCCTTTGTCGGCATGGCGCCCGAGCACAAGCTGCGCGTGATCGCGCCCGATGTCGGCGGCGGCTTCGGCTCCAAGATCTTCATCTATCCGGAGGAGGTCGTCTGCCTCTGGGCGGCGCGCAAGGTGCGCCGGCCGGTGAAATGGACGGCGGAACGCGCGGAAGCCTTTATCACCGACGCCCACGGCCGCGACCACGTCACCCATGCCGAGCTCGCACTCGACGAGCAGGGCCATATCCTGGCGTTGCGCGCCAAGACGGTCGCCAATCTCGGCGCCTATATGTCGACCTTCTCCTCCTCGGTTCCGACCTATCTCTACGCCACGCTGCTGTCGGGCCAGTACGGCATCGCGCAGATCTATTGCGAGGTTGACGCGGTCTACACCAACACCGTGCCGGTCGACGCCTATCGCGGCGCCGGCCGCCCGGAGGCGACCTTCGTGGTCGAGCGGCTGGTCGAAGTGGCAGCGCGCGAGATGGGCATCGATCCGGCCGACATCCGCAAGCGCAACTTCATCAAGACCTTCCCGCACCAGACGCCGGTGATCATGGCCTATGACGCCGGCGACTATAACGCCTCGCTGAAGAAGGCGATGGAGATCGCCGACGTGAAGGGCTTCAACCGGCGCAAGCGGGAAAGCGCGCGCCACGGCAAGCTGCGCGGCTTGGGCTATTCGACTTACATCGAGGCTTGCGGCCTCGCGCCGTCACAGGCGGTCGGCTCGCTCGGCGGCGGCGTCGGCCTGTGGGAAAGCGCGGAGGTGCGCGTCAATCCGACCGGCAGCGTCGAAGTTTTGACCGGCAGCCACGCGCACGGCCAGGGCCACGAGACCACCTTCGCGCAGGTCGTGTCCGAGCGGCTCGGCATCCCGATCGAGAACGTCTCCATCGTGCACGGCGACACCGACAAGGTGCAGTTCGGCATGGGCACCTACGGCTCGCGCTCCGGCGCCGTCGGCATGACGGCGGTGGTCAAGGCGCTCGACAAGGTCGAGGCCAAGGCGAAGAAGGTTGCCGCGCATGTGCTCGAGGCCGCCGAAGGCGACATCGAGTTCAAGGATGGCAAGTTCACCGTCGCCGGCACCGATAAGTCGGCGGCCTGGGGCGATATCGCGCTCAACGCCTATATCGCGCACAAGTTCTCCGGCCAGGAGCTCGAGCCCGGGCTGAAGGAGACGAGCTTCTACGATCCCACCAACTTCACCTTCCCGGCCGGCTGTCACATCTGCGAGGTCGAGGTCGACACCGACACCGGCAAGGTCACCATCGCCAACTGGACCGCGGTCGACGATTTCGGCACCGTGGTCAATCCGATGATCGTCGAAGGCCAGGTGCACGGCGGCATCGCGCAGGGGGTGGGGCAGGCGCTTCTCGAATGCGCGATCTACGACAAGAGCGGCCAGCTCGTGAACGGCTCGCTGATGGACTACACCATGCCGCGCGCCCATGACCTGCCTTCGTTCAAAGTCGGCCTGACCGAGACCAAGTGCCCGTCCAATCCGCTCGGCGTCAAAGGCTGCGGCGAGGCCGGCGCCATCGCGGCGCCCGCCGCCGCCATCAATGCCATCACCGATGCCATCGGCAGCGAGGATCTTGCCATGCCCGCCACCGCCAATGCGGTGTGGGCAGCCCTGCAGCGCGCCAAGCCGCGCGCCGCGGCATAATTCAGGGAGACGACAATGTACAATTTCACCTTCCATCGTCCGACCACGGTGCGGCAGGCCGCGGGCCTGCTCGCGCGCAATCCGGAAGCGAAGCTCCTGGCCGGCGGCCATTCGCTCTTGCCGGTGATGAAGCAGCGGCTGGCGCAGCCCTCCGCGCTGATCGATCTGTCGCTGGTCGAGGGGCTCGACAGCATCGAGCAGAAGGGCCGCTCGATCGTCATTGGCGCCATGGCGCGCCATGCCGACGTCGCAAAATCACCGGTGCTGTTGGAAGTGATGCCGGGGTTGGCCGCGGTGCCGGGCTCGGTCGGCGACCCGCAGGTGCGCAACCGCGGCACCATCGGCGGCTCCATCGCCAACAACGATCCCAATGCCGACTATCCGGCGGCGGTGCTCGGCCTCGGCGCCACCATCATCACCAACAAGCGGCGCATCGCGGCCGACGATTTCTTCACCGGCATGTATTCGACGGCGCTCGAGGACGGCGAGATCATCGTCAAGGTGAGCTTCCCGGTGGCCAAGAAGGCGGCCTATGAAAAATTCAAGCACCCGGCCTCCGGCTTCGCGCTGGTCGGCGTGTTCGTGTCCAAGCGCGGCTCCGACATCCGCGTGGCGGTGACGGGCGCCGGCAGCAACGGCGTGTTCCGCGTCAAGTCGTTCGAGGAGGCGCTGAAGAAGCGCTTCGCGGCGAAGTCGCTCGAGGGCATGAGCATCCCGGCGACCGGCATGAACGCGGACATCCACGGCAGCGCCGAATACCGCGCGCATCTGGTCGGCGTCCTGGCGCGCCGCGCGTTAGCCAAGGCAACGGCATAAGCCGCGACTGGTGCCGCGGACGCGGGTGCGGCGCGCCGGCGCTGCACCGCGGCTGCGCATGCGGGGCTTCTTATCGCGCGATCAGCCGAAGTTCCGCGTCGGCGGCACAGTGTGCCGCATCGCGCAACGCCCGCGCAGTTGTGGCAAATAACCGCAACGGGCTTTTACGCTGTTTGCGGATTTGCTTATGGCCAGCGCCGAGTCTAGGGTGGCGGCGCTGTTAAATTTCGAGCATGTGTCGAAATCTCGATAGCCGGCTTGAACGCGGTGGCCGGCAATAACAGCGCCAGATGCCATCGGCGGGCACTGCTTATTTCCTCGATAAAGAAAAATGAACTGCATTTGTGGCGGCCATTCGGTCGCCACCGCCGCCGATGTCGCATTGTCCCCCGGTCCAAATCGGGACGCGCGCAATAGCGCGTGGACAGGGCAATAGGAACGCATCGCCGGCCTCAACACAGGGGGCTTGATAGATGTTGAAAACGATGACTCTGACGATGGCGGTCGGCGCCATGCTTGCGCTGTTCGCCGTTGACGCCAAGGCGCTGCCACTCGCGCCGACGACGCCAAAGGTCGCCGAGAGCACCGTGACCTTGGTTCGCGACGACTGCGGCCGCGGCCGGCACTTCAGCCGCAGTCGCGGGCACTGCGTGTCGGATGACCGCGTGCGTCGCGACGACTGCGGCCCAGGCGGGCACTTCAGCCCGAGTCGCGGACATTGCGTGCCGAACGGACAGGCGCGTCGCGACGACTGCGGTCCCGGCGGGCACTTCAGCCAGAGTCGCGGACATTGCGTGCCGAATGGGCGGGCGTTTCGCGACGACTGCGGCCCCGGCCGACGCTTCAGCCAGAGCCGCGGACATTGCGTACGCGTCGAGCGGGACGGCGATGCCGCCGCCGCCGCGGTCGGTGCCTTCATCAATGCGATCGGCAACAGCAACAACCGGCATCACCAACAGCATCCGGGTGCCGACGGTCGGGACGACTGATCGGGCCTGTTAGCAAGACGTCGCGGTCGAACGATCGCGCCCAAGGCAAACTCGGGGTTGGGTGCGCGACCCGCGCGCCCAACCCCATTTTCATGGCCGGTCGCCGGGCGCAACGGCGAGTTCGGGTGACGAACTTTCAGGGGGCGCTGACGACGCGCGTCGCGCCGGAGCTGCACCGCCAGTGCGCAGTCCGAGACTCTTTACTGTTTGATCAGCCGGAGTTTCGCGTCGGCTACGTGTTTTACCGCACCCCGCGCTGGCCATAGGCTTGTGGCAAATCACCGCAATGGATTTTTGCGCTGTTTACGGATTGCTTATGGCGGGGGCGGAGCCTAGGGTTGTGACGCTGTCAAACTTCGAGCGTGTGTCGAAAGCTCGTCAGCCGGCCGGGAATTGATGGCCGGCGGTGATAGCGCCAGATGCCATCGGCGGGCACTGCTTATTTCTCCAATCGAGAAAAATGAACTGCATTTGTGACGGCCTTTCGGCCGTCACGGTCGCCGGCGTCGCACTGTTGCCCGCCTCAAATCGGGATACGCGCACTAGCGCGTGGACAAGACAAGTCGCGCGCGACGTCGGCAACAACCCAGAAGGGACTTAATTCATGTTGAAATTGCTGAGTCTAACTGTCGCGGCCGGCGCCATGTTCGCGCTGGTTGCCGGGGACGCCAATGCGCTTCCGTCCGCGCCGACCGCGCAGGCGGCTGTCGGGAGTACCCTAACCCTGGTCCGCGACGACTGCGGCCACGGCCGGCACTACAGCCGCAGCCGTGGACATTGCGTGCGCGATCAAAACGACTATCGCGGCCAATATCGCGAACGCCATCGCTATCAATACAGCGAAGATTGTCGTCGCGGTTGGCGTTTCAGCCAAAGGCGGGGGCACTGCGTGCGCATTGACTCCGATAATGGCGCCAACGCGATCGGTAGCATTCTCTCCGTCATCGGCGGCGGTCATAACCAGCGCGGGCATCATCCGGGAGCCGACGGCCGGGACGACTAGTCGGGCCTGTTAGCAAGACGTCGCGGTCGAACGATCGCGCGTGAGCCAAATCCGGGGTTGGGTATGCAACCAGCGCGCCCAACCCTAATTTTATGGCCCGGGCACTGGCGGCGAGTGGCGCGTTCCGGGTGACGAGCTTCGAGGTGGCGCTGACGCGGCGGGGGCCTGAGCGGGCCGGCCAAGGCGACGATTTGTTGATTAACGACAACAACATCCGCGCATTTATCGATAGCGAAAATCAAAAATATTCGTGGTAGTCTTTGCCCCGACGTGGCTGCCGATAGGCGTCCCGGCCTCGGCTCGAATTGGGATGCCCGCAGTCGCGTGCAAACCGGGAGGCGCGCCCATTGGTGGCCTCAACTCAAGCGGGGAGTGACCCATGTTGAATAGGATCGCTTTGACGGTCGCGATAGGCGCCGTGCTGGCTTTGTTTGCCGTCGAAGCCAATGCGATGCCGCTTTCGCCGACCCACCAAGCGACATTCGGCAACAACTTAATCCAGGTGCGTTTCGATTGTGGCCCGGGCTGGCACTTCAACCCTCGCCGTGGTGGCTGCGTGCCGAACGGGGCCGACGTTCGCGGCGACTGTGCGCCCGGCTGGCATTTCAACGGGGCGCGTTGCGTGCCCAACCGTCCAGACTGCGGCCCCGGTTGGCACTTCAGTCCCGATCGCGGACGTTGCGTGCCGAACGGGGCCCCGCGCCGCTTCGATTGTACGCCCGGTTGGCATTTTAGCCCCGGACGCGGCGGCTGCGTGCCGAATGGTCCCCCGCGTGGCATCGACTGCGGGCCGAATTGGCATTTCGACCCGCGATACGGCGGCTGCGTGCCGAACGGCATGTAGTCGCGGTCGCTGCGCCTGCGTAAGGGCCGGGAGGGACTGCTCACGCCTTTTCAAAGCGCCGTGGCGCGCCAGCGGAAAGACCGGCTGGCGCGCTCGCGGCGTTTATCGCGCGTGCAATGCGGCCGTCCCGCGTCACGCCGCGTCGAGCAGCCGCGCGACGCTGAGCTGGCTGAGCGCGGCCGTCTCGGCGAGCGGGGCAAGCTCGGCCGGATCGAGCGCGGCGGCGGCCGGCATCGTCCCCGGCCGCACCGTGGCGTTGCGCAGATGCGGCGGCTCCTTGAACCACAGATATTCGAACACATGGCCGGCGCCGGTGTGATGCAGGCTGATGGTCGAGCCTTCGATCGCCAACTCGAATTCCGGCTCCGTTTGCAGCAGCCGTAAATTGGGTGAGCGCAGGCCGTGGATGCCGTGCAGCACGAGGTCGATGTCGTCGGCGGTGAACGGCTTGGCGAGGAAGGCGTGTGCGCCGTAGCGTCGCGAGCGCACGTCGCGCACGGCATTGCGCTCGCTCGACATCATGACGACCTTGAGCGGGGGCTGCATTTGCTTGAGCCGCTGCAGCGTGTCGAGGCCGGAGAGGCCGGGCATATTGCAATCGAGGAACACCACGTCGAAGGCTGACGTCCGGCACAGGTCGAGACCGGAGGCGCCGTCGGCGGCATTGGTCACCTCGCAGTCGAAGATGCTGTCGGCGATGGTCCTTTCCACGATCTGCCGCACGGTGTGCGAATCGTCGATGACCAACACCCGGGTCGGCGCCTTGATGCGCGTATAGGTGCGCATGATCGCCTGCACGTCGGCGGGCCCGAATGGCTTGAACAGGAATTCATAGGCGTGAAACTTGCGCGCCATGGCCACCGCCATGGTGGAGGGCGGGCTGGAGATCAGCGTGACGAAGGTCTGCACGCCCTGTTTGCGTGCGGCCCAGAAGGCGTCGAGGCCGGACAGGTCGGGCATCTGCACGTCGATGAAGGCCAGATCGATCTCGCGGCCCTGCAGCAAAGTGAGACAGTCGAGCCCGTTGTCGGTCAAGGTAATGCGCAGCGGCAGATCGGTTCGCTCGGCGGCTTCCGCCACGAGCTTCTGAATGACGTGCGAATCGTCGGCGACGAGCATGCGAATGGGCTGCTTCATGACTGGCCTTGAACCGCTCTTGAGAGGCATTCCTGGAATGCACGCAACATAATGTGGAAGGTCTGAAATCTTGCTTGCCGCGCGGGGCGCGGATTAAAGCGCATTCGCGTCGATGTTTAAGAAAAGAGGACGTGCCGCGCGTTCGCGCTGCGCGATCGAAGCCGCCATTCGCGACCAACTGACGCTCTTACGGCCAGTGCCAGGCGAGCAAGGCGGCGAGTGTCGGTGGCAGGTGCACCAGGTGAACGATGCCCTCGGTGCTCGCCGTCAGCGCCACCGCGCCGATCAGGGAGACGATGGTGCCGGCGATGACGCGGGTTCCGAAGACCTCGTGCTTGGGATTGATCAGCCAGCCGAAATAAACGCGGAACACGATCGACAGGCGCTGGATCGGCGAGACCACCGAGACCGGCGCGATCGCCAGCGCCATGTAGCGGAACATCTGCGACACGCACACGGCGATGCCGGAGACGACGAACCAGAAGCCGGTCTCGCGGTCGAGCGCGCGAAAGCTGCGCCATTGGCCGGGCAGCAGCATGGTAAGGCCGATGGCGACGGTCGCGGCGAGATAGGAGATGAAGCCGCCGGCGATGCCGATGGCGATGCCTCTGCGCTCGAACGCCACGCGGATCAAAACCGGGCTCAGCCCGAAACCGATGGCGGAGAGCAGCGCGTAGAAATAGCCTTCCGCATATTGCGGCACGAAAACCAATTCGTCCGCCGCCTCGTCCGCCGTCGTCCCGTTCGTCTTGCGGCGGCGTTCCAGTGTCAGCATGGGACCGGCGATGACCAGGGCGATGCCGACGAGGCGCAACAAAGTCATCGGCTCGCCCAGCCAGACGACGGCCAGCACCAAGGTGAGGATCAGGCTGTATTGCTGCACCGGCGCCACCAGATTGGCGCCGATCGCCTTGGTCGCGCGGTAATTGCAGTAGCGCGCCCAGGCAAAATGCACGACGCCGGCAATGGCGAGCAGGATCCAGCTTTGCGTGCTGAAACCCGCCAGCAAGGGTAGGCCGCCGCTCAACAGCATGGCCACAATGAAGATCGGCAGCGCGACCGGAAGGCTGATGCCGACCGCCTGCAGCACCGTGCCGGTCAGCACGCCGCGCCGGACGCTGGCATTGGCATAGGCAAAGGTCACCGCCGAGAGCAGCGCCAGCAATCCGCCGGTCATGGATAGAAGTCCCGTGCAGTCCAAAGCGGCGAGTGGGGCACCGCCCAGCGCTTGCCCCGCGCGCCGGGGCAAGCTAGCGGAGTGAGCCGGCCAAGGGGAGCCCGCGCAAGCGCTTTTTTCGGCGCCGACAATGCGGCGAAAGGTGTCGCCGGTCAAACAGCGGCACCGGTAGCGAAAGCGCGGTTTCGTCTTTATTCTTGCGGGGCAGATTCGCTGACACCATCCCGGCATCGGCACGATTGACGTGTATCAATGCGGGGATTGAGGCCCTCGGCCAGCGTTTGTCGCTTTCAACGCGCGAAAGGGAACCCGATGTTGCAGCATGAATTCGGCCGCCTCTCGCGCTTCTGGTCGGCTGTCCGCGCCGGCGCCGGCGTGGCCATCCTGCTTGCTGCCCTTGGCGTCATGCTCGCGCCGGCCTTGGCGGCGTCGGGGCCATTCGCCGCGATGGGCGGCGCATGGAGCGGTTCGGGAACCCTGCGGCCGAGCAACGGCACTGCCGAGCGCATCCGCTGCAAGGCGCATTATCGGTCGGTCGGCGAGCATCAACTCAATCTGCAACTGGTTTGCGCCAGCGACAGCTACAAGTTCGATCTCACCGGCGACTTCTCGGTCGACGACCGCAGCCAGATCAAGGGCTATTGGACCGAGCGGACGCGCGGCGTCAGCGGCGCCATCATCGGTGGGGCGCAAGGCGATCGCGTGCAGGTGCGCGCCGAAGCCACGGGCTTCGTGGCCGACCTCGTCCTGGTGACGCGCGGACGGCGGCAAAGCGTTACGATCAACTCGCAGGCCGGCGGCCAGCCGATCAAGGCATCCATCACGCTGAACCGGCGCTGACAGGCTCGGCCGCGGCAGCGGAGACGACGCGGGCACCACAGGATCGGCATGATGGAGAATCGGGCCCGCTATACTCTCATCGGCGCCTTTACGCTGATCTGCATCCTGGCGAGTTTCGGCTTCGTCTACTGGATCAAGGCGGTGGGCGGGCTGGGCGACCGCGCGCTCTATACGATCCGCTTCGAACAGCCGGCGTCCGGCCTGACCGCGGGCGCCAATGTGCTGTTCAACGGCATCCGCGCCGGCAGCGTGGCGCGGCTTGATTTCGATCCAGCCGATCCCAAGCGGGTCACAGCGCTGATCTCCGTTGTGGGGGCGACGCCGATCCGCGCCGACACGCAGGTTAGCATCACCTATCTGGGCCTGACCGGGGCCGCCGCGATCATGCTGAAAGGCGGCTCGCCCGGGGCGCCGCGGCTCGTACCGACGAACGGACAGCCGCCGGTGCTGGTGGCGGGCGCCGATGCCGGCCGCACCCTGACCGAGTCGGCGCAGGAAACCCTGCACCGCATCGACGATATCCTGAAGGAGAACCGGAAACCGCTGAACACGGCGATCAAGGGCATCGCCACCTTCGCCGACATGCTCGGCAATAATTCGAAGCGCGTCGAGGGATTGCTTGGCGGTCTGGAGACGCTGACCGGCACCGGCAAGCCGAAAGAAGCGCCGCCGGTCTACGATCTCGCCGCCGCCAGCCGCTTTCCGCAGTTCGCGCGAAGCATCACGGCGCAGCTCGTGGTCGCCGACCCCAATGCGATCCTGCTGTTCGACACGCAGAATATCCTCACGCGCGATGCCGCCGGCACCTACGTCACCCTCAACAACGCGAAATGGGCCGACACGCTGCCCAAGCTGGTGCAGGCGCGCATCGTGCAGAGCTTCGAGAACGCGCATCAGCTCGCCGCGGTCAGCCGGCCGCTCGAGCAACTCGCCGCGGCCTATCGGCTGGAGCTTGGTATCCGCAGCTTCCAGCTCAGCCTGCAGGGCAAGCCGACGGCGGTGGTCGATCTCACGGCGCGGCTGGTCAACGACAAGGGCGCGGTAACCGGCGCCCGCATCTTCAGCGCCTCCGTCGCGGCCAAGGGCGCCGACGCGCCGGATGCCGTCGCCGCGCTCAACGAGGCTTTCACGCAGGTCGCCGGCGAGATCGTGGCCTGGACGGTGGGCGCGATCTAATAGGCTGCTGAAAATGTCCTCCACCGTCATTCCGGACGCCGCGAAGCGGCGATCCGAAATCCAGAACATGAAATAAATCAGGGTTGCTGGATTCCGGGTTCGCGCCGGAGCCGGCCTTCGGTCGGCCCGGTTGGGCGCGCCCCGGAATGGCCGAAACTATTTTTCGGCAATCCGCTAGCGCAATTCGTTGGCAAATTCCGGCGAAGGCAGCGTGACCGACACCGTGTCCGACGCGGCGCCGCCTTGCCCGGCCGCGCCATAGGCGCGGATCTGGTAGCGATAGGGCATGCCGGCGAGCAGATTGTGGTCCTCCCAGCGCGTCACCTTGACCGCATCGACCACCTCGGTCTTGCCCAGCGGATCGGTGCGGCAGACGTCATAGCGCGCCGCGCCTTTCGCCTTGCTCCATTTCAGCACCGCCTTGCCGTTGCCGGCGGTGACGGTGACTTGCGTGCCGGCGTCCCAGCTCGGCGCAAGGCCGGCGCGGTCGTCGGGCGGCGCCTGCAGCGAGCCTTGCGGCCACAGCGCGCAGATCACCTTCATATGCGTGCCGTCGAGATGCTTGCAGACGTTGCAATAGTCGCAGGCGACGATGCGCTCGCGCTCGCCGGCGCGCAGCTTGTGCGGCCAGTCGGGATCGGCGAGAAGCCCGCGCGCGATGCCGATGATGTCGACGGCGCCGCTTGCCACCAGCCGCTCGGCATCGTCGGGATCGGAAATTTTGCCGGCGGTCGCCACCGGCGTGTCGTAGCCATGCGCCTTGATGAAGGATTTGATCTCGGCGGAAAAATGCGCGTGCGGCACGGCGGGATAATTGTCGCCCGGCATGCAGCGCTCGCCGGAATAGCCGGAATAGGCGTGCAGCACCTGGCCGGGCAGGTGAACGGCGTCCTCGAACTTGCCGCCGACGGAGAGCGATAGATACGCCGCGCCGAGCTGCGCCAGGCGCAAGCCGATCAGCTTGGCATCGACGACCGTATAGCCGTCCCGGACGAATTCATCGGCGAGGTAGCGCACGCCGACGGGAAAATCGCTGCCGGCCTTGCGCCGGATGTTGTCGAAGATGCGCGTGATGAGACGCAGGCGGCCTTCCAGCGTGTCGCCGCCGTACTCGTCCTTGCGCGGATTGACGCGCGAGACGAAGGAGGCGAGCGTGTAGCCGTGCGCCGAATGCAGCTCGGCGCCGTCGAACTTCGCCTCGCGGGCGCGCGCCACCGCGTCGCCGAACTCATCGACGATGCGGTCGATCTCGGCGAACGACAGCATGTCGATGGTCTGCCGCCAGCCCGACTTCGATATCTTCATGAAGTGGATGATCTGCGGCACCACCTTGGCATCGGAGGCATCGTGGATGCGCTGGACGAGGTCGGCCAAGCCCGGCACGAATTTGTCATCGCTGATGCGCAGCAGCGGGCCGGCCTTGGCGTGATGCACCGCCATGGCCTCGACCACGATCAGCCCGGCGCCGCCTTGCGCGTAGCGCACATAGCGGTCGGTGATGTCCCGGTTGACGAAGCCGTCCTCGCCGGAGAGCCGCGTCACCATGGCCGGCACCATGATGCGGTTGGCGAGCCTGATGCCGCCGGCGTCGATCGGTTCGAAGAGCTTCATGGCTGTCCTCCCGCGCGCGCCGGCGCGATCCGGTCGCTGACAATGCGCCGCAATTCGCGGCGCAGGATTTTGCCGGCCGGGCTCAACGGGAATTCCGCCACCAGCTCGAGCCGCTCGGGCAATTTGAACTTGGCGATGGCGCGGCCGATGAGGTAGCGGTTCATCTCGTCGAGGTCGAAGCGCGCGCCGTCGACCGGGATGACGAAGGCGCAGGCCTTTTCGCCGAACACGGGATCGGGCATCGCCACCACGCAGGCGTTCTTCACCTTCGCATAGCTGAGGATGTGGTTTTCCACCTCCTCGCAACTGATCTTCTCGCCGCCGCGATTGATGATGTCCTTGATGCGGCCCTCGACATAGAGATTGTCGTCGACGCGGCGCACCACGTCGCCCATGCGGTAGAAGCCGTCAGCGGTGAAGGCGGCGCGCGTCTTCTCCGGCGCCTTGTAGTAGCCGCGGATGGTGTAGGGGCCGCGGCATTGCAATTCGCCGGGCTCGCCGTCGGCGACTTCCACGCCGCGTGCGTCGACGATGCGGATTTCGTCGCCGGGCGATACCGGCCGGCCGGAACTGGTGAAGCGGATCTCGGCCGGATCGTCGAGCCGTGTCATGTTGAGCAGGCCCTCGCCGGTGCCGAAGCTTTCCTGGAAGGCGCAGCCGAAGCGCAATTCGACGCGGCGGCGCAATTCCGGCGCGAGCTTGGCGCCGCCGTTCATGACCACGCGCAGGGAGGAGAAGTCGCGCTTCTGCGGCGTCGTCGCGTTGAGCCAGTTGACGATCAGCGGCACCGCGGCCGAGATCACGGAGACGCGCTCGCTCTCGATCAACCGCGCCACGGTTTCCAGGCCCGTGTCGGTGGCGATCACCGCCTTGCCACCGCGCGCCAGCGCCCCGAGCACGCCGGGACAGCCGAGCGTGTAGTTGTGCGCCATCGGTAGCAGCGCGAGGAACGCGGTGTTGGGGTTGAAGCCGGCGACGGCGCCGCTCTGGCGGCAGTTGTAGACATAGTCGTTGTGCGTGCGCGGGATCATCTTCGGCAAGCCGGTGGTGCCGCCGGAGAGCAGCATCAACGCGACATCGTCGGCGGACGGCGCGACGGCGGAAAGATCGGGCGCGGGTGTATCGTCGGCCAAAAGATCGGTAAGCGAAATCTGGCCGGGTCCCGGTTTGCCGAGCACGACAACGTAACGCAGGCTCGGCGCGGTGGCGGCGATCTCTGCGGCCAATTGCCGGTAGTCGAAGCCGCGCAGGCTGTCCGGCACGAAATAGCCGACCGCCGCGGCATGCGCGACGAAATGCGAAATCTCCTCGCGCCGGTGCGCCGGCAGGGCGAGGACCGGGATGACGCCGATGCGCACCAAGGCGAAGAAAGTGACGATCAGCGCGATCGAATTGGGAAGCTGGAAGATCACCCGCTCGCCCGGCCGCAGGCCGAGCGCGAGCAGCCGGCCGGCGAGGCGCTCGACCGCGTCGGCCAAGGCGGCGTAGCTCAGGCGCTCATCGCCGTGCACCAGCGCGGTCTTCTCGGGCGCGGCGCGCACCGAGGCCACCAGCATGTCGTGCAGCGTCAATCCCGCCCAATAGCCTTCTAGCCGATAGCGGCGCGCGAATTCCTCGGGCCAAGGCGTGCAGCCTTCGAGCATCGGTCGGTGTTTCCTCGCGGGGCCCGCGCGCTTGTTGCGCTCGGCGCGGTGCTCGAAGGAAAGCTAGTCAGCCTAAGCGGAAAACGCCTTTGATATCGGTCAAGTGCCGCGCGCGGCGCTCAATGCGCCGCAGCCGCCGGGCGCGCAGCAATCTGCGTCAACTGCTCGAGATAGGCGATCTTGTCGTCGACCGTTCCCTGGATATGCGCGACCTGCACCTCGCTCAGATGCCGGTATTTGCCGATCATCTTGAGGTAATTGCCGACCGGCTCCGGCTTCTCGACCTTGTGGGTGAAGCGCAGGCCGGTCTGCGGGTCGTATTCCCACAGCGCGACAAAATTGGTGCGCACCTGCATGCGGCAGACTTCCGTCGTCATCGAGGAGGGGAAGCGCCAGCCGGTCGGGCAGGGCGTATAGACGTGCAGATAGGCCATGCCGGTCTTGGCCACCTCGATCGCCTTGGCGAGCTTGGCGTAATAGTCCTCCAGATAAGCCGGCGAGGCGGTGGCCACGTATGAGCAATTGTGCATGGTCATGATCACCGGCAGGTTCTTCGCCTCGGTGCGCTTGCCCTGCATCTCCCCGCCGACCGGCGTGGTCGAGCTCCACGAGCCATAGGGCGTGACACCGGAGGCCTGCATGCCGGTGTTCATGTAGCCTTCGTTGTCGACGCAGATGAACAGGATCGGGTCGTTGCGCTCGGCGGCGCCCGAGACCGACTGGAAGCCGGCGTCCGCCGTGCCGCCGTCGCCGGACAGCGCCACCGCGATCACCTCGCGGCCCTTGCGACTATGTTGCAGCTTGACGCCGGCCAGCATGGTGGCGGTGTTGGTCAACAGCGAATGAAAGATCGGCACCTTGGCGCCAGTCTGCCCGTTGTAGCCGACGGTGCCCATGCCGGGGATGCAGCCGGGCGGCGCCGCGACGACGCAATCCGGGCCGACCATGCGCATGGTGTGACGGATCAACAGCTCGGAATTGCAGCCGTGGCAGGCGGCAAGGCCGGGGCAGAACATGTCCTCCTTATCGCCGAAGGCGTTGTAGAGCCGCGCCTCGGTGCGGTGCTCAAGCGCGCCCCGGCTGCAGGCTTTCACGCAGGCCGGATCGCCGTCGCACATGTCGCATTTGCTGACGTGGCCGATCTCGGCCTCATAGACGATGCCGGCATAGGCGCAGCCGGCGGTGCACAGCAGGCAATTGACGCATGTGTCGCCGGCCCAGTCGACCACGCCGGTGTCGGCGTTCTTGGTGAGCGCGCCGGAGGGGCAGTTCATGACGCAGACCGGATCGGCGCATTGCCGGCAGATCGCCAGCTCGACGCCGCCGTCGCCGGGCATGATCTTGATGCGCGAGAAGCTTGCGTCCTCGCCGCCGCCCTTGGCCGTGGCGCAGGCCGTCATGCAGTCGCCGCAGGCATCGCAGCGCTCGCGGTGGAAATGCAGGGTGCTGAAACAATCGGTCATGAGGCGCCCCTACCGCCAGAGCTGCGACATCAATTGCCGCCCGGTGCGCATGGGATCGGCGATGAACTTGCGCTTGACCGGCGCGAGGTCGGTGCTGCGCAGGATCAACTGCCACATGATGCCGGCATCGACGAAGTCGTTGATGGTGGCGATGCCGACGAGCTTGTCGTCCTTGAGCACGATGCGGCGATAGACGCCGCTCTCGTCGTCGCCGCGCTCGGCGACTGTCGAGCCCGCCTCGGAGGCGCTGCGGCCGACCGAGATCGCCTGCTGGCCGAAGAAGCTGTAGGTGTTAAGCGGCACGGCGCCGGGAAACGGCGCCAGCGCGGCATCGCCGGCCATGTCGAGGCCGGCGACGCGGCCCTGCTCGACGGCGTTGGGCAGAATGCCGTTGACCACCTGGCCGCCCCAGAAGCCGCGCGCCTGCGCCACGTCGCCGGCGGCCCAGACATTGGCGGCGCTCGTTCGCATGCGGTCGTCGACCAGGATGCCGGCGTCGGCTTCGATGCCACCGTTGAGGAAGGCGATGTTCGGCTTGACGCCGGTGCAGACCAAGAGCAGGTCGGCGGCGATGCGGATACCGTCGCTGAGCGTGGCGACGCAGCCGTCGGCTGCGCGCCGGCCCTGGCGCTCGACGCGGGCGAGCGTGCGGTCCATCAGCATGCGGACGCCGTTGCGGGCAAAGGTGCGTTCGATGATGACCGAGGCGCGCGGCTCGAAATAGCCGGAAAGCGCGTGCGGCTGCATCTCCACCACGCAGACCTCGATGCCCGCCTTGGCCATGTTCTCGGCCGCGTGCATGCCGATGAGGCCGGCGCCCAGCACGATCGCCGATTTGGCGTGCTGCATGGCGGCGCGCAGATCGAGCGCGTCCTGCATCGAGCGCAGCACGCGATAGTCGACCTCGCTCAACCCCGGCACCAGCGGCAGAGCCGGCGCGGCGCCGGTGGCGATGAGCAACTTGTCGTAATGCCAGGCCTCGCCCGAGGCGAGCTGTAGGCTTTGCGCGGTGGGATCGAGCGACGTGACGGTGGCGTCGGGGACGAAATCGATCTTGTTGGCGCGGAAGTAGGTCTCGTCGCGCAGCGTCGCCTTGTCGGGCGCCGAACGGCCGGACACCACGTAAGGCAGGATGGTCGGCGAATAGGGCAGGCGGGCGTCGCGCGTGATCAGCGTCAGCGTGCCATCGACGTCGATCAGGCGCATGGCGGTGGCGGCTTCCAGCGCCGCGTGGCTCGAACCGAGGATGATGTATTGGCTCTGCATCGCCGCCCTCAATCGTTCTCGTTGAGCCAGACCGGCTCGGTCGGCGCGCCGGTCCATTGCGCCTCGCGCGTCAAGGCGATGGCGCGGGCGAAATGCTCGGCGGTGATGTCGGCGCCGGCAAGCCCGCCGATAAAGCTCAGCGCCGGGATCGGCTTGCAGGTGCGGTAGAGCGCGCCCAGCGTCTCCTGATAGACCGGGCCGGAATTCCAGCCGAAGCTGACCGAACGATCGACCACGCCGACGCGGTCGACCTTGGCGAGCGCGGCGGTCATGGCGGCGAGCGGGAACGGCCGGAAGGTCTTCACCTTGATGAGCCCGACGGCCTCGCCTTTGTCGCGGGCGAAATCGACCGCGTCCTTGGCGGCGCCGGTCATGCTGCCGATGGTGACGAGCGCAAGCTCGGCATCCTCGAGGCGGTATTCCTCGATCAGCGGCGCATGGCTGCGGCCGAAGCGATCCGCCCACTCCGCATGCACCTCGCTGATGACGCGCAGCGCGTTCTGCATGCCGCGGCACTGGCCCTTGCGATAGCGCACGAAATTGCGCGCGCCCGGCCCGCCGCTGCCGCCGGTCAGCGGATCGACGCCCATCGGCCGCTCGGGATCGAGCGCGATATGCCAGTTGACCGCCGGCGGACCGAGAAAATCGTCGACCTCGTCCTGCTCGGGCAGTTCGACGCGGGTGACGCCGAAGGAGAGATAATTGCCGTCGTGGCAGACGTTCACCGGCAGCATGACATCGCGATGCTCGGCGATCTTGTAGGCCATGACGGTGGTGTCGAGGATCTCCTGCACCGTCTCGCAATGCATCTGGATCCAGCCGGCCTCGCGCACCACCATGGCGTCCTGCTGGCCGCCCCAGACGCATTGCGGGCTGAGCAGGTCGCGCGTGACCAGCGAGGCGACCATCGGCAGGCGCAGGCCCGGCGTGCGCACATAGGGCTCGAACATGAAGGCGATGCCCGGGCCGCAGGTGGCGGTGAAGGTGCGCCCGCCGGCGAGCGCGACCCCCTGCAAGCCGTTGAGCACGGCGTGCTCGCCCTCGACATTCATCAGGCTCGCTTTGAGGCGGCCGTCGGCGATCATCTGCGAGATATGCTCGACCAGCGAAGATTGCGGCGTGATCGGATAGACCGCGACCACGTCGGGACGCGCCAGGCCGACGCCGATCGCCGCCGCCTCGTTGCCTTCGACCACGACAGAGCGCGGCTTGTTGGAGATCCGCTCGGCGGTGGCGACACTCATTGGCCGGCCTCCTCGATCATGCGGATGGCGCGCTGCGGGCATTCCTGGGCGCAGACGCCGCAGCCCTTGCAGGTCTTGAGATCGAACTCGAACCAGCGCGGCCTGGCCGTGACGCATTGCACCGGGCAATAGAGCCAGCACACGCCGCATTTGACGCATTTGCGCCGGTCGATCACCGGGCGCAGGCTGCGCCAGTCGCCTGGCAGCATCTTCGAAAGCACGGTGGCGATCGGCGCCAGATCGTCGGGAATGGTCGAGGCGTCGAAATGGTCACGCGACTGCCGCTGCATGGCCCACCTTGGTCAGGTCGTAGACTTGGGTTTCGTTGTAGCCGCGCTCGGCCGCCGTCAGGTTCTCGCTCAGGCCGGCGTCGCGGAAATCCATCTGCTGCAACGCCTCCTTGAGCGAGGCGAGGCTCAACAGGCCGGTGGTGCGGGCGAAGGCGCCGAGCATGATGGCGTTGGTCACCGGCCGGCGATAGATCGCGAGCGCAATGCCGACCGCATCGCACAGGCCGACGCGGGCGACCGTTTCGGGAAAGCTGAGGTCGGCGAGCGTCGCCTTGCTGGTAAGCACGACACTGCCGCCCGGCTTCATGCCGGCGTAGATGTCGACGGTCTTGGCGACGGTCGGGTCGATGCAGACGACGCAATCGGGATGATAGACATTGGTCATCGCGCGGATCGGCGCGTCGGAGAAGCGCAGGAAGGCGGCGACCGGCGCGCCGCGCCGCTCGAAGCCGAAGGAGGGGATGGCGACCGCGTGTTTGCCGTCGTCGATCAATGCCTGCGCCAGGATCGAACAGGCGAGCACGGCACCCTGGCCGCCGCGTCCGTGAATGCGCAATTCGTGCAGGTCTTGCACCGGCCGGGCTCCCAATGAGAGCGAATATCAACGGCGTCCAATGCCGGGATTAGGCCGCCGTTTGCGCGGGCGGTCCTTGATCTCGGTCAAGAAATCGTTGGGGTCCCAACTTTTCGCACTGCGGGAGAAGAATAGACCCGGATTTCGCTGCGCTCCATCCGGGCTACGCACTGCGAAAAAAGGATGCGCTGTAGCCCGGGTGAAGCGAAGCGAAACCCGGGGGCAGCAAATGGAAGCCCGGATTTAGCGGTGCTCCATCCGGGCTACGAGCAGCGACTGCCGGACGGCGGCTCAGGCCTTGTCGAGCTCGCCCAACAGATCGTGCAGATCGAGCGGATGCGTGAACATCTGCAACGAGCCGTCGGCCTTCTGCGGCCACATCTCCTTCGGCCGATCCCAATAGAGCTCGACCCCGTTGTCGTCGGGGTCGCGCAGATAGAGCGCCTCGGAGACGCCGTGGTCGCTGGCGCCCTCGAGCGGGATCTTGGCGACGATCAGCCGGCGCAGCGCGTCGGCCAGGAGCCGCCGGGTCGGGTAGAGGATGGCGGTATGATAGAGCCCGGTCGTGCCCGGCGGGGGCGGGGAGCCGCCCAGGCTCTCCCAGGTGTTGAGCCCGATATGGTGATGGTAGCCGCCCGCCGATATGAAGGCGGCCCCGGGCCGGCTGGTGGTCAGCTCGAAACCGAGCACGCCGCAGTAAAAATCGAGCGCCCGCTTGAGATCGGCCACCTTCAGATGCACATGACCGATACGCACGCGCGGGTCGATCGCCGGCAGCTTCAGCGCGGTATTTTCGAGGGGGTCGGAGGCGGTCATGACAGTTATCCTGGCGGCTATCCTGGGCTGGTGGCCGTTTGCTATGGGTCTTAGATGTAGTCCAGCCCCCGCGCCGGTTAAAGTGTCATCGAGGTAACTGACGAATGTCCCTGATTCCGATCCCCGACAGCATCGACGCCACCCTGGCCCTGCTCGCCAAGGCCGATTATGTGGCTGACCGGTCGCTGGCCACCGTGCTCTATCTGGCGCTCAAAATGCGCCGGCCGCTGTTCGTGGAGGGGGAAGCGGGCGTCGGCAAGACCGAGATTGCCAAGGTGCTGGCGACGACGCTGGGCCGGCGGCTGATCCGGTTGCAATGCTATGAGGGGCTCGACGTCTCCGCCGCGGTCTACGAATGGAACTACGGCGCGCAGATGATCGCCATTCGCCTCGCCGAGGCCGAGGGCGAGCACGACCGCGCCCGCATCGAGCATGACATCTTCTCCGAACAGTACCTGATCAAGCGCCCGCTGTTGCAGGCGCTGGAGCCGGATCCCGCCGGCGCGCCGGTGCTCTTGATTGACGAGGTCGACCGCACCGACGAGGCCTTCGAGGCGTTCCTGCTCGAGGTGCTGGCCGATTTCCAGGTCACCGTGCCGGAGCTCGGCACGGTCAAGGCCGAGCATCCGCCGATCGTCGTCGTCACCTCCAATCGCACGCGCGAGGTGCACGACGCGCTCAAGCGCCGCTGCCTCTATCACTGGGTCGACTATCCGAATGCCGAACGCGAGCTGAAGATCCTGCGCGCCAAGGTGCCGGGCATTGCGAAAACTTTGTCGGAGCAGGTGGTCGGCTTCGTGCAACACTTGCGCAAGGAGGACCTGTTCAAGGTGCCGGGCGTCGCCGAGACGCTCGACTGGGCGAGCGCGCTCACCGAGCTCGACGTGGTGGCGCTCGATCCGGCGACGGTGTCGGATACGCTCGGCACGCTGCTCAAATACCAGGACGACATCGCCCGCCTCGACAACAGCAAGGTGAAAGCGCTGCTCGACGAGGTGAGGGCGGATCTGCGGGCGGCGGAGTAGCATGGCCGAGCAAAACGGACCGCGTCATTCCGGGGCGCCGCGAAGCGGCGAGCCCGGAATCCATAACCCCGGCGCAGGGGATATGGATTCCGGCCCGCGCGCTAACGCGCGCGACCGGAATGACGGCAATGGCCGCCTCGCCGAGAACATCCTCTATTTCGCCCGCGCGCTGCGCGCGGCCGGGCTGCCGGTCGGGCCGGGTGCCGTGCTCGATGCGCTGGAAGCGCTCGCCGTGGCGCACGTCGGCGATCGCGGGGACGTCTACTGGACGCTGCATGCGGTGTTCGTGAAGCGCCACGAGCACTCGATCCTGTTCGACCAGGCCTTCCGCATCTTCTTCCGCAAGCGCGGGCTGATCGACAAGATGATCGCCTCGATGCTGCCGCAGTCGCCGCCGCAGTCGCCGAAGCCGCCGCCGCCCGGCGCGCAGCGCGTCGAGGAGGCGCTGTTTTCCGGCCTCGACCGGCGCGAGGAGGACAAGCAGGAGGTCGAGCTCGATGCGCGGCTGACCGTGTCCGACCGCGAGGTGCTGCAGAAGAAGGACTTCGCGCAGATGACGACGGCGGAAATCGCCGCCGCCAAACAGGCAATCGCGCGCCTGACGCTGCCGATCGACCTGGTGCGCACGCGCCGGCTCGCCGCCGCCCACCGCGGCCATCTGATCGACCTGCGCCGCACGCTGCGCGCCAGCCTGAAAGCCGGCGGCGCCGTCATCGATCTCAAATATCTCGGGCCGCGCCTGAAGGAGCCGCCGATCGTGGCGCTCTTGGATATTTCCGGTTCGATGAGCCAGTACACGCGGCTGTTTCTGCATTTCCTGCATGCGCTGTCCGAGCACGAAAAGCGCGTCGTCACCTTTCTGTTCGGCACGCGGCTGACCAATGTCACCCGCGCGATCCGCCAACGCGATCCGGACGAGGCCCTGGCCGCCTGCTCGACGCATGTGGTCGACTGGTCGGGCGGCACCCGCATCGCCTCCTCGCTGCGCGATTTCAACAAGCACTGGTCGCGCCGCGTGCTCGGGCAGGGGGCGGTGGTGCTGCTCATCACCGACGGGCTTGAGCGCGATGCCGACGATACATTAAGCTTCGAGATGGACCGGCTGCACCGCTCGTGCCGCCGGCTGGTCTGGCTCAATCCCTTGCTGCGCTTCTCCGGCTTCGAGGCGCGGGCCAAGGGGGTGCGCACCATGCTGCCGCATGTTGACGAACTGCGGCCGATCCACAATCTGGAATCGATGAGCGCCCTGGTGGGTGCGCTGTCCGGCGCGCCCGGCAAGGGCTACGATCCGAAGGCGATGCTGCGGCAGGTGGCGTGATTCTGTTCGTGGTCATTGCCGGGCTTGACCCGGCAATCCATCTTTAAAGATGGACCCGCGGGTCAAGCCCGCGGGTGACGCCTGAGAAACTGCGACGGAGGTGCATGATGCTCTCGCGCGATGAAGACATCCTCAAGGCCGCCGAGGACTGGCGCAAGGACGGCCGCGGCGTGGCGCTCGCCACCGTGGTGGAGACCTGGGGCTCGGCGCCGCGCCCGGTCGGCTCCAACCTGGTGATCGACGAGGAGGGCAATTTCCTCGGCAGTGTCTCCGGCGGCTGCGTCGAAGGCGCGGTGGTGGCGGAAGCCATGGACGTGATCGAGGACGGCAAGCCGCGCATGCTGGAATTCGGCGTCGCCGACGAGGCCGCCTGGAAGGTCGGCCTCTCCTGCGGCGGCACCATCCGCGTCTATGTGGAGAAGCTCAGTTGAATTTCGACATCCTCCACGTCCTCAATGCCGAGCGCGCCGCGCGGCGCGCCGTGGTCGTCATCACCGACATCGCCAGCGGCACGCAGCGGCTGGTCAAGGCCGCCGACATGGCGAAGGACCCGCTGCGCGAGGCGATCGAAAAGCGCGTGCGTTTGGGCAAGAGCGGCATGGAGGAGACCGCGCAAGGCCGCGTCTTCCTCACCGTGCACGTGCCGTCGCCGCAGCTCGTCATCACCGGCGCCGTGCATATCAGCCAGACGCTGGCGCCGCTCGGCCGCATGCTCGACTATGACGTGACCATCGTCGATCCGCGCACCGCCTTCGCTTCGATCGAGCGCTTTCCCGACGTCAAGGTGATCGCCGAATGGCCGGACGTGGCGCTGCCGCCGCTCAATGTCGACCGCTACACCGCCTTCGTCGCGCTGACGCACGATCCGAAGATCGACGACCCGGCACTGCTGCATGCGCTGGCGCGCGACTGCTTCTATATCGGCGCGCTCGGCTCGCGGAAGACGCATGGCAAGCGGGTCGAGCGGCTGCGTGCCGCCGGCCTCACCGACCGCGATATCGCGCGCATTCACGCGCCGATCGGGCTCGCCATCGGGGCGGCGACGCCGGCCGAGATCGCGGTCGCCATCATGGCCGAGATCACCGCGACGCTGCGGCTGAAGGTCGAGCAGGAAGCGGAGGCGGCATGAGCATTATTTTTTGTCATTCCGGGGCGCGAGCGCAGCGAGCGAACCCGAACTCCAGAGCCACGCACAGACCGAGCCTGTTTCTGGATTCCGGGTTCGGCCCTTTGGGCCGCCCCGGAATGGCGGGAGTGTAAAATGCAATTCGGCGCCGTCCCCATCGCCGAGGCGCGCGGCGCCACCGCGGTGCATTCGATCCGCCAGGGCGCGCTGGTGCTCAAGAAGGGCACGCTGATCACCGACAAGGAAGTCGCCGCGCTGCAGGCCGCCGGGGTCAAGGAGATCGTGGTGGCCCGGCTCGAGCCGGGCGATATTTCCGAGGACCAGGCCGCCGCCGACATCGCCGCCGCCGTCACCGGCGCCGGCGTGCGCGCCGACCGCGCCTTCACCGGACGCTGCAATCTGTTCGCCGAGAGCGCCGGCCTGCTGGTGGTCGACCGCGCCGCGATCGACAGGCTCAACACCATCGACGAGGCGGTGACGCTGGCAACGCTTTCAGCCTACAAGCCGGTGGTGGAAGGCGAGATGATCGCCACCGTGAAGATCATCCCCTTCGCCGTCGCCCAAGCGGCGCGCGACAAGGCGGTGGCGGAAGCCATCAAAGCCAAGCCCGTCATTCGCGTCGCGCCCTATACGGTCAAGAAGCTCGGCGTGGTGTCGACGCTGCTGCCCGGCTTGGCGCCCAAGGTCATCGACAAGACGCTGAAGATCACCGAGGCGCGCATTCAGCCTTCCGGCGCCAGCATTATCGCCGAGCGCCGCGTGCCGCACGAACGGGAAGCGCTGGCGCGCGCCATCGACGAGGTGCGCGGCGCCGGCGCCGAGATGGTCATCGTGTTCGGCGCCTCGGCCATCGCCGATCGTCGCGACGTGATCCCGGCGGCGATCGAGGCGGTCGGCGGCAGCATCGAGCATTTCGGCATGCCGGTCGATCCCGGCAATCTGATGCTGATCGGGCGGCTCGCCGGCCAGCCGGTGCTGGGCGCGCCCGGCTGCGCGCGCTCGCCCAAGGAGAACGGCTTCGACTGGGTGCTGATGCGGCTCTTGGCCGGCCTGCCGGTCAGCCGCGCCGACATCACCGGCATGGGCGTCGGTGGCCTGCTGATGGAGATCGTCACCCGGCCGCAGCCGCGCGAGGAGCGCCTGCCGGAGAAGGGCCGCAACATCGCCGCGCTGGTGCTCGCCGCCGGCCGCTCCACGCGCATGGGCGCGGTCAACAAGCTGATCGCCGAGATCGGCGGCAAGCCGCTGGTGCGCATCGCCGCCGAGCAGGCGCTGGCTTCGCGCGCGGCGCCGGTGATCGTCGTCACCGGCCATCAGCGCGCCGAGGTGGAAGCCGCGCTCGACGGCTTGCCGGTGCGCCTGGTGCACAATCCCGATTACGCCGACGGCCTCGGCACCTCGCTCAAGGCCGGCATCGCCGCGGTGCCGGCCGATGCCGACGGCGCCGTCGTGTGTCTTGGCGACATGCCGCAGGTGGACGCGGCGCTGATCGACAAACTGATCGCGGCGTTCGATCCGGAACGCAGTGCGCTGGTGGTGGTGCCGAGCATCGACGGCCGACGCGGCAATCCAGTGCTGTGGTCACGCCGTTTCTTCCCGGACCTGATGCAGATCCAGGGCGACATCGGTGCCCGCCACCTGATCGGCAATTATGCCGAAGCGGTCGTGGAAGTGCCGCTGAAAGGCGCGGCGGCGTTGACCGACGTCGACACGCCCGAGTCGCTCTCGGCCGTCAAGGCTGAAATCGAACGCGCCTGAGACTCGAATCATTGATCGCAGGCGCGACTCACCGCCTTATCGTTTTTGTTCCGTCATTCCGGGGCGCGGGTGTCAGCCTGCGAATCCGGAATCCAGATATGTGCGAGCGTTCGTTTCTGGGCTCCGGGTTCACGTGCGGTCAGCGCGACCTGGAATGACGAAACAGGGGTAAGGGAAGATGGCCGAGAGCATCACGCCAGGCTTGCGCGCACTGGTCGCGGGATCGTTGCTGCTTGCGATGGCAGCGGTGATGCTGGTGACGGCGACGCGCGCGCCGGCGGCCGGTGCGCTGGCCATCGGCGCCTGTGGCGCCTACGGCGAGGCCTACGACTTCCATTCGTTGCCGCAGGCGCGCAAGACCGCGTTGTCGAAATGCCAGGGCGACGGCTGCCGGGTGGTGGCGACGGTCAAGCGCGGCTGCGCCGCCTTCGCGGTCGACTATGCCAATGGCTGCGGCGCGCATGGCTGGGGCAAGGCCGCCAAGCTCGGCCACGCGCAGAACGCGGCCTTGCGCTCCTGCTACAACGGCGGCGGCAAGGACTGCGTGATCCGCACCTTCTTCTGCGACGCCAAGGGGTAGGGCGCGCGCCGCGGTTCGCAGCGTTTTCCCACTCATCACTTCGTGATTCCGGGGCGCGCGCGATAGCGAGCGCATGCAGAATCCATAGCCTCCGCTGCGGCTTACGGATTTCGGGCCCGCGGCCGTTCGGCCGCGTTCCGGAATGACGCCCTGATATTGGACATTGGTCCCCTTGCGCCGGCGCCGGTTATGCCCTAGGTAATGACTGACCGGTCAGTCATTAGGTGGCGTCATGAGCCAAAAACCGCGCAGCGCTCCGCCGTTTCCCCGCCGCAAGCATCCCCCGGCGGCAGCCAAGTTGCCCGCCACAGCAAAGGCGCCGACGGCGGCAGCAAAGGGGACAGCCGCAGCCAAGGCGCCGGCGGCAGCAAAGGCGCCCTCCGGCGAGCCGTCTCCCGGCAAAGCATCCCCCACCGGGCCCACGCGCGTTGCACCCGACGCCGGCCCGGTCGAGAGCGTCACGCGCAAGGCGCGCAGCGCCGCCAAGCGCGAGGCGATCCTGGCCGCCGCGCTCGATGAATTCTCCGAGCGCGGCTTTGCCGCCGCGCGGCTCGACGACGTCGCCCGTCGCGCCGGCGTCGCCAAGGGCACCATCTATCTTTACTTCCGCGACAAGGAGAGCCTGTTCCAGGAGTTGATCCGCGCCATGCTGGCGCCGCTGGTCGGCAATATCGAGGCGCTGGGACAGGCCGACGTGCCGCTTGCCGCGCTCGCCGATCATTTCGTCGACCTGTTCGTGCGCGAGGTGTACGAGACCCGTCGCAAGGACGTCATCCGCCTGATGATCGCGGAAGGGCGCCGCTTTCCCAAGCTCGCCGAGTTCTATTACCGCGAAGTGCTCGCGCGCATCATCGCCGCCGTGCGCAGTCTGCTGGCGCGCGCCGCCGAACGCGGGGAGGTGGCGCCGGGTCTCGCGCAATTCCCCCAGATCATTGCCGCGCCCGGCCTCATCGCCATCGTCTGGAACGGCTTGTTCGAAGAGTTCGAGCCGCTCGACGTGCGCGCGATGATGAAGACCCACTTTGCACTGCTGTTCGGGAGCGTGTCATGAGGCGCGCGCTGGGCTTGCTGGTCACGGCGCTGGCGCTCGTTGCGCTCGCTGGCTGCTCCGACACCGCCAATAAAATTTCTGCGCTGCAGGGCTGGGTCGAGGCCGACACGGTCTTCGTCAGCCCCGACGAGCAGGGCCGCGTCGAATATCTGCGCGTGCGCCAGGGCGACCATGTCGACAAGGGCGATCTTCTGTTCGGCCTCGACGACGATCTGCAAAGGGCCGATCTGGTGGTGAAGGAGGCGGATGTCGCCACGGCGCAGCAGACCTTCGATCGCGCCACCGAGCTCCTCAAATCGCACGCCGGCACGCAGAAGGCGCTCGACGATGCCTGGGCGGCGCTGCGCCGGGCGCGCGCTAATCTCGAATGGTCGAAGACGCGGCTGGCGCGCCGGCGCGTGGTGAGCCCGGCGGCCGGCACCATTCAGGAAGTCTATTTCCGCCCGGGCGAGACGGTGCCGATGGGCAAGCCGGTGATCGCGCTGTTGCCGCCGGCCAACATCAAGATCCGTTTCTATGCGCCGGAAACCGAGCTTGCCCGCATCACGATCGGCGAGATCGTCGCCGTCTCCTGCGATGCCTGCGCGGCGGGCTTGACCGCGAAAGTCAGCTTCATCGCCGGCAACGCCGAATACACCCCGCCGGTGATCTACAGCCGCGAGGAGCGCGCCAAGCTCGTCTACCTGATCGAGGCGCGCCCCGAGAAGCCGGAGGACTTCCGTGTCGGCCAGCCGGTTTCCGTGACGCTTCCGGGAGCGACGAAATGAGCGCGCAAGAGGTGGGCCAAAACACCGCAAGTGACATCGTCATCGACGTGCACGGCCTGACCAAGAAATTCGACGGCCGCGCGGTGGTGCGGAACCTGTCGATGCAGGTCAAGCGCGGCACCATCTACGGCTTTCTCGGGCCCAACGGCTCCGGCAAGACCACGACGATCCGCATGCTCTGCGGCCTGCTCACGCCCGACGAAGGCACCGGCACCTGCCTCGGCTACGACATCCGCACCGACACCAACGAGATCAAGAAGCACGTCGGCTACATGACGCAGCGCTTCAGCCTCTACGAGGATCTGTCGGTGCGCGAGAACCTCGAATTCGTCGCCCGCATCTACGGCCTCGCCAGGCCGGCGGCGGCCGCGCGCGCGGCGATCGACCGCCTCGGCCTGCACGGGCGCGAGGAGCAGATCGCCGGCGAATTGTCAGGCGGCTGGAAGCAGCGGCTGGCGCTCGGCGCCTGCACGCTGCCGAGCCCGCAATTGCTGCTGCTCGACGAGCCGACCGCCGGCGTCGATCCCAAGGCGCGGCGCGAGTTCTGGAACGAGATCCACGCGCTCGCCGCCGAAGGCCTCACCGTGCTGGTGTCCACCCATTACATGGACGAGGCCGAGCGCTGCCACGAGATCGCCTACATCGCCTATGGCGATCTCCTGGCGCGCGGCACGGTCGACGAGGTGATCGCCGGCTCGCGCCTGACCACCTATGTGGTCGGCGCCAAGAGCCCCGAGGCGCTCAACCAGTTGACCGAGGCGCTCACCGGCAAGCCGGGCGTCGACATGGTGGCGCCGTTCGGCACCAGCCTGCACGTCGCCGGGCGCGACGCGGCGGCGCTCGATGCGACCATCGCGCCGTATCGCCATCGCGTCGATCTCAACTGGCAGTCCTCGTCGCCCTCGCTCGAGGACGTGTTCATCGAGCTGATGGGCAAGGCGCGGGACAATTTCCAATGACCCACGTCGTCACCGCGCAGCCGCAACCCCGCATCCGCGGCAACGGGTTTTTGCGCAAGACCTGGGCCATGCTGGTCAAGGAGTTCATCCAGCTTCGGCGTGACCGCGTCTCCTTCGCCATGATCGTCATGATCCCGCTGGTGCAGTTGATGCTGTTTGGCTACGCCATCAACACCACGCCGCGCGACCTGCCGACCGCGGTGCTGCTGCAGGAGCACAACGATGTCGGCCGCTCGATTCTGGCGGCATTGCAGAACACGCGCTATTTCAGGGTCACCGAATTACCGCGCAATGAGGCCGAGCTCGACCATCTGATCCTCGCCGGCCGCGTGCTGTTCGCGGTCGAGATCCCGGCGGGCTTCGAGCGCGCGGTGCGGCGCGGCGATACGCCCTCGCTGCTGGTCGCCGCCGACGCCACCGATCCGGTCGCCTCCGGCTCGGCGCTGTCGGCGCTCGGCACGCTGGTGACGACGGCGCTCGCGCACGATCACGCCATCCCGAAACAGACGCCGGCGCCCTTCGCCATCCGCGTGCACGCCCGCTTCAACCCGGGCGCCATCACCCAGCTCAACATCGTGCCCGGCCTGGTCGGCACCATCCTGACCATGACCATGCTGATCTTCACCGCGCTCTCGGTCACCCGCGAGATCGAGCGCGGCACCATGGAAAACCTGCTGTCCATGCCGATCACGCCGTTCGAGATCATGCTCGGCAAGATCATCCCCTACATCGTGGTCGGTTTCGTGCAGGCGGCGATGATCATCGGCATCGGCGTCACGCTATTCGGCGTGCCGATCCTCGGCAGCCTCGGCCTGCTGGCGGGCCTCTCCACGCTGTTCATCGCCACGAACCTCTCGATCGGCTACACTTTCTCCACTGTGGCGCAGAACCAGCTGCAGGCCATGCAGATGTCGATCATGTATTTCCTGCCCAACATCCTGTTGTCCGGCTTCCTCTTTCCCTTCGCCGGCATGCCGGTCTGGGCGCAGTGGATCGGCGAGACGCTGCCGCTGACGCACTACTTGCGCATCGTGCGCGGCATCATGCTCAAGGGCGCGACGGTCTCCGACCTGCACTACGACGCGGCCGCGATGTTCGTGCTGATGCTGGTGGCGATGACCATCGCGGTGACGCGCTTCCGGCGCACGCTGGATTGAGCGCTCGAACCGCTCCCGCGGCCGGCACGATTTCGGGCTCGCGTCGTGCTAGATCGCGAGCCTGGTGACAGCGCTACGGTGCCGCAGCCTCGGCCCGCGCGGGCACTCGACTCGGACTCGGCACCACAGCGAGCCGCATTATTCAGGCAACGAATACGGCACCCGCCAGACGACGCTTGCCTTCATCGCCGCGAACTATATCCACCAGGCCGCAAGAACAGTGCTCGGCCTCGACGATCATGACGCCCAGCGGGATCAAGATACAGCGCCGAAATGAGAGAGAGGGCTGCTCGATGGAGAGAACTTACAGTGACATTCGAAAGAGTAGGGGACGGTTTTGGCGGCAGCCGCTACTGGCAATGTTGGGAGAATAACATGCGGCCTCGACCACGGTCGCTTAGCTTTTGCTACATTTGAAGAAATGGACTGACTGTTCAAATGCCTTGAAGCGCAACAAACACTATCATCGCACATAGCTAACAATTTCCCAAATGCAGCGGTAACGTTATGTCGAAGATAAAAAGCTGTCAAGCAGGAAGCTGGTCGTTTATCGACACTCGCAACCGCGTCGATGAGCCCGGGATCGGATTCCGGCAAAGTGCGTGAACGAAAGGATGCATCTGACGTGGCTTCTTATGGTGAGCGCCATCGATCGAGGTTGATCGCGTACCAGTTTCCGTTAGGCTTCAAGGCATGACAAGTCATGGCGTATCATGAGCGGAATCTGCGGCCTGCGTCGCTTCGATGGACAGCCGGTTGACGCTCGCGACCTTGATCGCCAGATGGCTCGGCTTGCGCATCTCGGCATTGACCGGGCGCGGGGATGGATGGGAGGGACGATTGCTCTCGGCCATCTCATGATGCGTATCACGGCTGAGGACACGTTCGATGGCCAACCGCTCCACGATGGTGACTTGACGCTTGTCGCGGATCTCAAACTCGACAACCGCGAAGAACTTGCCATGGCGCTGTCGGTCAGCGCCGAAACGCTTGCCGGAATGCCGGACAGTGCGTTGCTGCTTGCGGCCGTCAAAACATGGGGCGCGGATTGTGTGGGCCACTTGATCGGCGACTTCGCCTTCGCCGTGTGGGACGCAGGAAAGCAAACGCTCACGCTGGCGCGCGATCATATGGGGCAACGCCACGTATTCTTTCACCAGGGCCAGGGCTTCTTCGCCTTCGCGAGCGAAATCAAGGGCCTTTGGGCACTGCCCCAAGTGCCCCGTATATTGATCGAGGAGAGCGTCGCACAATTATTGTTGTTCGATGAATCCAACGAGATAGGCACGACGATCTACGAAGGCATTCAGTTTATTCCTGGCGGCACAGTGATGACCGTTAGCGCTGACGGATCCGTTACCTCGCGTCGCTATTGGGAGCCACATGCCGACCCAGCGCATGAGGGCCATGACGACACCTACTATATCGAAACCTATCGCAAGGTTCTCGCCGAGGCGGTTGCGTGTCGGCTGCGTCGCGCGACACGGCCGGGCGGCTTGTTTATGGGTGGTGGTTTCGATTCAAGCGCCATCTGCGCGCTGGCCGGCCAGGTCGTCGCCACTCAAGGCTCAAAGCTCATTGCCGTGTCGTCGGTCATGCCTGAGAACTATAGCGGCACCGTTCGCCACGCCCGCCGCTGGGTCGACATGTGCCGCAGGCATATGCCGCATCTGGACGTGCGCTACGTCACACGCGAGGGCCTGGACATATTCAGCGGTATGGAGGCGGCCTTTCTGAGTAACGATAACTTGCATAGCCCCCGAGGCTACGTCACCCGCGCAATGATGGCCGAGGTTGCTTCGGCAGGCATGCGCGTCTTGATGGACGGACATGGCGGCGACTATACGGTCAATCCGCGCAGTCCGGCCGCGCTGGTCTCCCTTCTCCGCACATTCCAATTGAGTCGCTTCTTCTCCGAGTTCAATGCCGCCCGGCGGCACCTAGGCCTAAGTGTCGGCAAGACCGTCATTCGTGGCATTGTCTTGCAGATCGTTCCTAGATCGTGGTTGCATCTTTGGACGCGCTATCGGAATGGGCTGAATTTGTTCGGTCCGACGTTGCCGTTGTCGCGGCGCGTCATCGCGACCAGGAGCAAGCATGCGCGTTCGCGAATTCGGGGGCGGTCGCGGGGCAGCCAGCGCGTCGCCATGGAGCGGGCGCTGCGCTATCAGCAAAACGTTCCCGCGCAAGCCTTCTCAGTCGCCGCCGCTGCGCAAGGCCTCGAATTCACCCAGCCGTTCCACGACAAACGCGTGGTCGAATTCGGCCTCGCCATTCGCGAAGATCTATACTTCAAGAACGGCAAGATGCGGTATCTCGCGCGTGAGGCCCTTAAGGAATTGTACCCGCCTGGATTTCAGGGGCGCCCGCCGGGCAATGACGACTTTGTTCCGGACGTTCTCGCGATGGCCAAGCGCGTCGAGCCGCGGGTTCTGACCGAGATCGACCGCATGGAGAAGGCGGGGTATTTGTCGCGTTATTTCGATTTCCCGCGCATGCGCGTCATGCTGACGCGGCGCACCATCGAGCGGCACAGTTCAGGCAACGAATACGACACCCGTCAAGCGATGCTTGCATTCCTCGCCGCGCGCTATATCGAATGGTTCCGGGGCAATAATTGTTAGATGTAAAAGCGGATGTCTCTGCTTCCTAACGGTTCCGGCAGTGGCAATCTCGGTGGTCATGGTAGCCGTCCCCTTCGCCGGCATGCCGGTCTGGGCGCAGTGGATCGGCGAGACGCTGCCGTTGACGCACTACCTGCGCATCGTGCGCGGCATCATGCTCAAGGGCGCGACGGTCTCCGACCTGCATTACGACGCGGCCGCGATGTTCGTGCTGATGCTGGTGGCGATGACCATCGCGGTGACGCGCTTCCGGCGCACGCTCGATTAGTTCATCCGCTGCAACAGGCCGAGCCGCAGATAGGCGCTCGCGCGCCGGTCGGTGTCGATCGCCAAACCGCCGGCCGCCGACCATTCGGTGGTCTCGCCCGTCTTCAGGCTGGTGACATGCGCACCGAAGCGCCATTGCGCGTAGCCGTCGCCGCCATAGACCTGACTTTCGGGCCCGGCGTAAAACATGTCGAACATTTTCCAGCCGAAGGCGATGCGTCCCGAATAATTGCTGACAATGGTGCTGAACGCGACATCGGCCGCCACCATGGTGGCATCGGTCGGCTCCGCCCACAGTTCGGCGGCAAAGCGCAGGCCGAATTGCCGCCCATGTAGCCGGTTGTCGGGATCGTTCGGCGACAGATAGTGATATTGCAACTCCGGACCGAAGAAGACCTTCATCTCCACCGGCCCGCGCTTGATGCGGAAGCCCGGCATGACGGCGCCGAGCGCTTCGAAGCCGACAACCCGCGCGCCGCCGAGGCTGCCGGCATTGTAGCGATAGAGCCCGCTTGAATAGACGAGCTTGAACATCAGCCCGTCGCGCTCGAAGCCGCTCGGCGCCGCCAGCAGTCCGCCATAAAGGAAGACGCCGTTGCGCCAGAGGTCGCGGCCGGAAAACAGGATGACATGCGCCTCATCCTCGTCGTCGCCGGCGAGCGCCGGGCGCAACGCGGAACCGAAGCCACACAACATCACGGTCGCGGCGGACAGGGCCGCCGCGCGGATACGCCACCCGCGATCCATCGAGGCCCCTCAACCCGCCCCAAACTCAGGATTGCGACCGCAACTAAAGCGAGGCGGACCTGCGCTGTCTACAACCGCAGTAAGCTACCTTGGGTTGTGCTTGGGTGCAATCAGGCCGCAGGCTTGGCCAGCCGGCGCGGCTGGCCGCCGAGGGTGCGGTGGATCATGGCGGAAAAGGCGCTGGGGCTGGCATAGCCGACCGAGGCGGCGGTCTCGGCGACCGAGGCGCCATTCGAGAGCCGCGCCAAGCCGTCGATGGCGCGCAGCCGCGCCCGCCATTCGGCAAAGCCAAGCCCAGTCTCGCTGCGGAAGAGGCGGGCGAGGGTGCGGCGGCTGGCGCCGGCCTCGTCCGCCCAGCGGTCGAGATCGTAGTCGAGCCGGGAATCCTGAAGCAGCGCCCGCGCCACCCGCAGCGCCCGCTCGTCGCGCGGCATCGGAACATTGAGCGGACGCTCCGGCAGCCGCGTGAGCTCGGTCAGGATCAGCCGGGCGACATTGCCGCCGCGCCCCGCCTCGTCATAGGCGACGGGCTCCTCCAGCAGCGCCAGGATCAGTTCGCGCAGCAGCCCGGAAATCTCCACCAGCACAGGCTGTTGCGGCAGCTCGGAACAGGCCGGTGGCGCGATATAGACGGTGCGCATCTCCACATGGCTGCGCATGGCGACGCTGTGCGGCCACTGTGGGGGGAGCCAGAGCGCGCGCGCCGGTGGCACGACCCACACCGCTTGCGCCGTTTCCACCCGCATGATGCCGCTGGTCGCATGCAGCAACTGCCCGCGCCGGTGCATGTGGAACGGGATTTCGTGGCCGATATCGAGCGTGCGCGCCAGCACCGCGACCGTGCGCGGGGAGTCATCCATGTTGCGACGGTAGACGGGGGCGGATTGCGGCATCGGGGTTTCCTGGCCTGTAAGCGACGAAAATCGACCGAACGTCGCAAAATGGCAAGAGTATATTGGCACTACCAGACGCGATTTGAGGTCGCATGAACCCCACCGCCATGCCCAGCCCGGGCACCGATGACAAAGCCCGCCGCCGATCCATCGCTTTCCTCAATGTGGCGCATGGGATCGACCATTTCGTGCTGCTGATCTACCCGACCGTGGTGATCGGCCTCGACGTGGTCTACCACCGGCCCTATTCGGACATGATTGCGCTGTCGACCGCGGCCTTCGTCGCCTTCGGCGTGTTCTCGTTGCCGGCCGGCCTGCTGGCCGACCGCTGGAGCCGCCGCAACATGATGGCGCTGTTCTACGCCGGCTGCGGCGTCTCGCTCGCCGGCGCCGCCTTCGCGCCCAACCTGCCGACGCTGGCGGTGGCGCTGTTCGCGCTCGGCATGTTCGCCTCGATCTATCACCCGGTCGGCATGGCCATGCTGATCGAGGCCTCGCAGGCGCGCGGGCGCACGCTCGCCTTCAATGGCGTCTGCGGCAATCTCGGCGTGTCGCTCGCCGCCGGCATCAGCGCTGGGCTCGCGACCTGGCTCGGCTGGCGCGCCGCCTTCCTGGTGCCGGCGGTGCTCGCGCTTGCCGTAGGCGTGGCCTATGTCTGGCTCACGCCGGACGACGGCCATCACGCCAAGAACCGCGTTTCCAAGCCGGCGGTGCCGCTGACGCCGCGGCTCGCCGTGGTGCTGTTCGGCCTGCTTACCGTCATCGCGCTGACCGGCGGTACCGTGTTCAACCTCTTGACCATCGCGCTGCCGAAGATCGTTGATGAGGGGCTGGCCGCGAATGTGCCGCTCTTGCTCGCCGGCAGCGTGGCGACGCTGGTGCTGATCTGCGGCGGCGTCGCGCAGCTCTGCATCGGTCGCCTAGTCGAGCGCTTTTCGGCGCACGCTCTGTTTGCCGTGGTCACAGCGCTCGGCTTTCTCGGCAACCTGTGGGCGGCCTATGCCGACGGCATCGCGCTGATGGTGGCGCTCGCCATCGCCATCGCCGCGATCTACGCGCAGGTCACGGTGAACGACATCGTGCTCGCCCGCTATACCGCCGATGCCTGGCGCGGGCGCATCTATGCAGTGCGCTACTTCCTGCTGTTCATCAGCGCCGCCTGCGCCATCGGCATGATCTCGATCCTGCACGAGCAGGGTGGCTTCACGCTGGTGCTCGCGGTCAACGCGGCGATCGCCTTTGTCATGTTCGTCACAACCGCGGGACTGGCGCTCTTGGTTACTAATGTCGAGGCACGCCAGGCGGCGCCGGCGCCGGCGGAGTAATCGGTCATTCCGGGTTCGCGGCCTTACAGCCGCGCGCCGGAACGACGGTGAGTGATCAAGTCGCCGGCTCCTTGTCCCAGGCGAGCTTGGGTGCGTCCTTGCCGGCGACCGAATAGAGCGCGCCCGGCGCGTTGCGGGTCTTCTGGAATTCCTCCAGCGTCTCCCCGCGCATCGCCGCATAGATGTGCAGGTTGGAGACGCCGATCACCGCGCCGAGCTTCTCCAGCATGAAGAAGCTGACGCCGTAGTGGATCATGCCGCGCCAGTCGCGCCGGCGCACCAGATCGCGCTCCTCGTCGCTGAGATTGGCCGCGGCAAAGGCGGCTTCCTCTTCGGCGAGGAAGCGCGCGCGTTTATCCGGCTCGATCAGGTCGTGCAGGAACGTGTTGAGGCGGAAGCCCTCGACGCTGCGCGCCAGGGTGAACGGATAGGTGCCGCTGAGCGCGCCGGCGCCGGCAAGCTGATGGTCGACATGGCGGCGATACTCGCTGTCGAGATCGGCGGGCGGCGCGACCGCCTCGTTCTCGTAGACCGCGGTGGCGATGCCGGTCATCGACGGCAGGTAATAGGCGCGGTGCAGGCATTTGATGTTGGCCGACAGGGCGCCGCGCATCACCAGCCACATGATGACTTCCGCGCCCTCCATGCCGCCGAGCCGGGCGTAGTCGGCGAGCGTCATGCGGGTCAGCGCAACCGGGTCCTTCTCGATCAGGTCGAGGAACTGCTCGTCCCAGGCGGGGTTGTTGAAGCCGGCGCGCTCGCCATGCACCTGGTGCGACAGCCCGCCGGTGGCCACCAGCGCGACCTTCAGGTCCTCCGGATAGCTCTCGATCGCCTTGCGCAGCGACTGGCCGAGCTTGTAGCAGCGCGCCGCCGAGGGGATGGGGAATTGCAGTACGCCGACCTGTAGCGGCACGATGGCGCCCGGCCATTGCGGCTCGTGCGGCCACATCATCGACAGCGGCGAGAAGCAGCCGTGGTCGAGCGGCTTGCCCTGGAAGAACGACATGTCGAACTCGTCGGCGACCAGCGAGGCGCCGATGTGATGCGACAGCGCGGCATGGCCCTTCACCGGCGGCAGGTTGCGCGCGCCGCCGCCTTCGTCGGCGACCGCGTAGGAGTCGCCGATGCCGAGCGCGAAGGCCGAGTAATGGTCGAAGAAGAAGGACGTGACGTGGTCGTTGAAGATGAAGAACAGCACGTCCGGCTGCTTGTCGGCGAGCCAGCGCTGCACCGGCTTGAAGCCCTCGAAGATCGGCTGCCAGACCGGATCGTTCTGCTTGTTGCGGTCGTAGGCGAAGCCGATGGTCGGCGTATGCGAGGCGGCGACCGCGCCAATGATGCGTGCCATTGTCTTTCTCCTGCTGTCATTCCGGGGCGCGCGAAGCGCGAACCCGGAATCCAGACATTTCCACGGTGTTCGTTTCTGGATTCCGGATCGCCGCTGCGCGGCGTCCGGAATGACCGGTTTCTATAATTTGATGCAGACGTTCTTGAGTTCGGTATAGAACTCAAGCGAATGCACGCCGCCTTCGCGGCCGATGCCGGACTGCTTCATGCCGCCGAATGGCGTGCGCAGGTCGCGCAGGAACCAGCTGTTGACCCAGACGATGCCGGCCTCGATGCGCGACGCCACCCGATGCGCGCGTGCGAGGTTCGTCGTCCACACCGAGGCGGCAAGCCCGTAGTCGAGCGCATTAGCGCGCTTGATCACTTCCTCCTCGCCGTCGAACGGCGCGATATGGGTGCAGGGGCCGAAGATCTCCTCGGTGACGGTGGCGGCATCGTCGGAGAGGCCGGTCCAGATGGTCGGCTGGACCCAGGCGCCGCCTTCGAGCTCATGCGGCATCTTGGGCACGCCGCCGCCAGTGACGACGGTGGCGCCCTCGATCGCCGCCTTGCCGTAATAGGACAAGACCTTGTCGCGGTGCTCGAGGCTGATCAGCGGGCCCATGGTGGTGGCCGAATCCTCGGGTGCGCCGAGTTTAAGCTTTTCGGCGCGTTCTTTCAGCGCGGCGACGAATTTCTCGAAGATCGGCCGCTCGACATAGACGCGCTCGGTGCCGAGACAGACCTGGCCGCAATTGGCAAAGCACGAGCGCATGGTGCCGTCGATCGCCGCCTCGAAGTCGCAGTCGGCAAAGACGATGGCCGGATTCTTGCCGCCCATCTCCAGCGAGACCGGCCGCGCGCCCACGGCCGCTGCCTGCATGATGGCGGCGCCGGTGCGCGTCTCGCCGGTGAAGGTGATGGCGTTGATGCCCGGATGGCGCGTCAAGAATTCGCCGGCAGAATCGGGGCCGAAGCCGTGCACGACATTGTAGACGCCCTTGGGCACTCCGACCGCGTTCATCACATCGCCCAGGAGCGTTGCGGTCTGCGGGCTTTCCTCTGAGGGTTTCACGACCACCGTGTTGCCGCAGGCGAGCGCCGGCGCGACCTTCCAGGTCATCAGCAAGAGCGGCAGGTTCCACGGGCAGATCACGCCGACCACGCCGATCGGCCGGCGCACCGCGTAATTGATGGCGCCGGCGCCGTCCGGCGTGCCCATCTCGAAGAATTCGGTGGCGACGTTCTTGATAGTGTCGGCGAAGACCTTGAAGTTGGCGGCGCCGCGCGGAATGTCCAGATGACGGGCGAGCGACATTGGCTTGCCGGTGTCGGCGACTTCGGCCTGGAGGAAATCGTCGAAGCGCTTGTTGATCTCATTGGCGACCGCATAGAGCATGTCGCCGCGCTCGGATGGCTGCAGCTTGCCCCAGGGGCCCTCGAGCGCCGCGCGCGCGGCCTTTACCGCGGCGTCGACTTCCGCTTGTCCCGCTTCCGCCACCCGCGCGATCAGCGCGCCGTTGACCGGCGAGCGCTTGTCGAAGCGTTTGCCGCTCGCGGCCGCGCAATATTCGCCGGCGATGAAATTGAGGATGTCCTTAACGGCGGTCGGCTGCTCGGCCTGGCGCGTAACGTCGAGCATGGATGCGCTCTCCCTTGCGTCGATTTATGTGATGGTCCGGCCAATCTGGTTGGCGGGGGGAGCGGCTGCCTTGATCTAGGTCAAGGGCCCCATTATCCAGTCATTCCGGGTCGCGGCTGAAGGCCGCGAACCCGGAATCCAGAGCGGGATGAGGGAGAATTCGGCTCTGGATTCCGGATCGCGCGCTGGCGCGCGCGCTCGGAATGACGGAGTTTTCAAAATAGCGGTGGGATCAGGTCCTCGACCTTGAGCCGGCGACGGCTTTTCACCAGCGTTACGATGCGGCTGCGGTGGCAGGATTTGGGATCGCGGCAGTAGCACAGCAGCGCGATGCGCTTGCCCGATTTGACCAGCGCCATCAGTTCGTCGAGCGCTTCCTGTGCCGGCGCGGTCTTGATGTGCTTGTCATAGATGCGCCAGAGCGTGTCGGTGTCGCCGGCGCGCGCGGCCTGGCGACCCGCGGCCGGGGTGCCGAGCTTCTGCAAATGCACGTAGCCGATGCCGGCCTCGTCGAGGCCCGCCGCCAGCGCGCGCTTGGAGAAGCCGGGCCGGCGCGAGGCCGCCACCGCTCGCGTGTCAACAACGAGATCGACCCGCGCGCGCTTGAGCTCTCCCAGCACGGCGGCGGGCGTGGCCTGCTCATAGCCGATGGTGAACAGCGGCGGCTGCGGCATGGCGCGCACTATATCGCAGGGGAGGGCTAGAACTCCATCGCCATGCCGATGCGGCCGACGCTCTCGACGCCGGCGGCATTGGCATAGGAACCGTAGACCACGGTGGGGATGGAGAAATCGAAGCGGTGGGCGATGCCGATGCCGATCGCCGTTTCGCCGCGGTAGAAGCCGGTGCCGAGCGACACCGTGGTCCGCCCGGCGGCGGACGGCATGATCAGCGGCGCCAGTGCCGCCGTCGCTGCGATGCCGCGCTTGGCATGCGTATCCACGTCGTCGATGCGACCGCTGAGCGAGTCCATGCCGCTCTGGAACTGGCGCAGGTTCACGGCGTCGGTGCCATTGACGCCGTTCGCCACGTTGGTGATGCGCCGCTCATTGCCGGAGGATCCGACGGAGACGGTGTTGGCTTCGTTGGCCACCGAGCCGGAGCCGATGGCGACCGCGTTGAAACCGCTGGCGATCGCCTGGTTGCCGATCGCCGTGGAATTGCCGCCCTGCGCCCGCGACAGCGTGCCCATGGCGGTCGAATTGGCGCCGGTCGCCCGTGCCTGATTGCCGAGCGCGACCGCGTTATCCCCCGAGGCGACGCTGAGGATGCCGATTGCGGTACTGTTGCGGCCGGAGGCCTGACTCAGATTGCCGAAGGCGGTGGAATTGTCGCCCGAGGCCTGCGCCTCCACGCCGAAGGCGGCGCTGTTGTCGCCGGACGCCTTGGCGTGATTGCCGAGCGCGGTGGTGTTGTCGCCGGTGGCCTGCGCTTCGACACCGACCGCGGTGGAATTGTCGCCGCTCGCCAGATTGCTGGCGCCCACCGCCGTGCTGTTGGCGCCGGAGGCCGCATTGCTGTTGCCGACCGCCACCGCGTTGACGCCGGAAGCCACGCTGTGATTGCCGATGTCGATCGCATTGTCGCCGGTCGCCTGGCTTTGGATGCCGAGCGCGATGGCGTTGTCGCCGCTGGCGATGCTGTAGGCGCCGAAGGCGATGGCATTGGCGCCGGCGGCTTGGCTGGAATAGCCGAAGGCGGCGGAGTTATCGCCGCTGGCGGCGGCATATTCGGCAAAGGCGAAACTGTTGAGCCCGGTCGCCGACGGCATGTTGGCAGGCGTCATCTCGGCGAGCGGGATCGACGACAACAGCCAGCTATCGCCAGCCTGCGCCGGCAGGGTGCCGGCGGCAAGCGCGCCTACGATCAGGCCCAGGCAGGGCAGGCGCCGCTTTTTCTCGTAAGCAACCATCACGTCTCCCGCGCATTGCGCTTGTCGAGACGCCTCCCATTAAGGAAGTCTTTACCAAACCAGGGCGGGAAATCTGTTCGCAGAACTACGCAGGGCGGCAACCAAGGTTAACGCGGCCGGCAAGAAATTACCGGCGCCCTGTCATCGCCCCGACATAGAACGCGGCTATGAAGGGGCAAGTGGCGAGGGAGCAATCCTTTCGCCGACGGCCACTGACGGTGAGGCGACGGCGGATGTAACCGCGCCTTTTCGTGGTGGTCGTTTTCATTTGGGCGCTCGTCAGCGATCCGCGCGCGGTACGGCGAGCCGCGCGAACGGGCAGGCGCTTTCGAAGGCGCGGGCGGCGCGCAGCACCAGCGCGTCGCAACGCGGCGGCCCGACGATCTGCAAGGCGACCGGCAATCCATCCTTGGCGAAACCGCACGGCACCGCCGCCGCCGGCTGCTGTGTCAGGTTGAACGGATAGGTGTAGGGCGACCAGTTGATCCATTCGTCGCCGAAGCGACCGTCCGCCGGCGTCACGCGTCCGGCCTCGATCGCCGGCACCGGCATTTGCGGCGTCAGCAGCAGATCGTAGCGCTCATGGAAGCGCAGCATGTGCAACGCCAATTCGGTGCGTTGCGTATGCGCGGCGAGATAATCTGCAAGCGAATAGCGCCGGCCTTGCTCGGCCATGCGCAGCAGGCCTTCGTCCATCGTCTCGCGCCCGGCCGGCGGCACCGCATCGACGATAGTCGCGGCGACTGCGTACCAGATCTTCTTTTCCATATCGAGCGGCTCGGCAAAACCGGGATCGACCTCGTCGACATGGGCGCCGAGATCGACAAAGACCTGCGCCGCCTTGCGCGCCGCAGCCTCGACATCGGCGTCGAGCTCCTTCACGTAACCGAGCCGCGGGCTCCATGCGATACGCAGGCCGCGCACGCCGTCGTCAAGACCGATGCGGTAATCGGGCGCCGGCGTGTTCCAGGCGGTGGTGTCGCGCATGTCGGGCTGACCGATGACACTAAGCATCAACGCGGCATCCGCGACCGTGCGCGTGAGCGGGCCCTGATGCGCCAGCACGGTGAAGGCCGAGGCCGGATAGGCTGGCACGCGCCCATAGCTCGGCTTGATGCCGAAGACGCCGCAGAAGGTCGCCGGGATGCGGATCGAGCCGGCGCCGTCGGTGCCCAGATGCAGGATGCCGAGATTGAGCAGCGCCGACGCCGCCGCGCCGCCGGACGAGCCGCCCGTGGTGCGCGTCAGGTTCCAGGGATTGCGGGTGATGCCGGTCAGCGGCGAATGGCAGGCGCCGATCCAGCCGAATTCCGGTGTCGCGGTCTTGCCGAGAATGACGGCGCCTTGCTCCTTGAGCCGCGCGACCGCCGGTGCATCATGCGCCGCCGGCGTCGCCGCGGTGGTGAGCGAGCCTTTGCGCGTCGGCAGACCCTGCACGTCGATAATATCCTTGATCGTCGCGGGGAGGCCGTCGACCGCGCCTTGCGGCTCGCCTTTCGCCCAGCGCGCTTCCGAAGCGGCGGCCGCGGCGAGCGCGGCGTCGGCATCGACCAGCACGAAGGCGTTGATCTCGGCCTGGAAGCGCGCGATGCGCTCGAGCGCGTCGCGCACGACCGCGACCGGCGACAAGTCCTTGCGCCGATAGAGCCGCAGAAGTTCGGCGCCGGTAAGCTGGGAAATATCGGTCATCGCTTGCCCTCTTCCGACACTCGCGCGATCAGCGCCATGGCCGCCGCCGGCGCGCGCACCTTCGCCTCGTGGATAAAATAGATGAACACATCGCGCGGTGTCTTCTTTGTTTTGGCGGTGGCGATGCGCGGCAGATCGTCCGGCGCGCCGCCTTGCGCCCAGGTCTTGGCGCGCGCGGCCCATCGGTCGAGCGCCTTGGGCGCATAGCCGGCTTTCAGCTTTTCCTCGCCTTTCTGCAGCCGCGCATAGACGAAATCGCCGGTGATATCGGCGATGGCCGGATAGGTCGCGTGCTCGGCGAACACGACCGGATGGCCGAATTTGCGCAGCAACGCGATGAAGGCCGGCGTCTTGAAACTGTCGTGCCGCACTTCGACGACGTGGCGCAAGGCGTGGCCGTCGAACGTCGTCGGCAGCAATTCGAGAAAGGCGCCGAAGTCGGCCTCGTCGAATTTCTTGGTGGGCGCGAACTGCCAGAGCAGGGGACCGAGATGCGGGCCAAGCTCGGTGATGCCGGATTCCAGAAAGCGCTTGATCGAATCGCCAGCCTCGCCGAGGACGCGCCGGTTGACCGCATAGCGCGGGCCTTTCAGCGCAAAGACGAAGCCGTCGGGCACACGGCTTGCCCAGTCGCGGAAGGTCTTCGGGGTCTGCGTGCGATAGAAAGTACCATTGACCTCGATCGAGGTCAGATGTTGCGCGGCATATTCGAGCTCGCGCGCATGCGGCAGGCCCTTCGGATAGAAGACGCCGCGCCAGGGTTCGTAGGTCCAGCCGCCGATGCCGCAGTAGATTTGGCCTGCCATTCTTACTCCGTCATTCCGGGGCGCGAACGAAGTTCGCAAACCCGGAATCCATAACCACGGCTGCGGAATATGGATTCCGGGCTCGCACGCTGACGCGTGCGCCCCGGAATGACAAGATGCAAAAAAGGCCCGGAGTTTCCCCCGGGCCTTCGCATTCGTCTTGGCTGAGCCGGAGCTTAGAAGTCCATGCCGCCGCCCGGGGGCATGGCCGGCATGGCATCCTTCTTCTTCGGCAGCTCGGCCACCATCGCCTCGGTGGTGATCAGCAGGCCGGCGACGGAGGAGGCATTCTGGATCGCGGTGCGCACGACCTTGGTCGGGTCGATGATGCCCTTGGAGACCATGTTGCCGTACTCGCCCGACTGGGCGTCGTAGCCGTAGTTGTACTGATCCTTCTCGAGGATCTTGCCGACCACGACCGAGCCGTCATCGCCGGCATTCTGCGCGATCTGGCGCGCCGGATAGCTGAGCGCCTTGCGCACGATGTCGACGCCGTGCTTCTGGTCCTCGTTGGCGACCTTGACGCGCTTGAGCGCCTCGATCGAACGCAGCAGGGCGACGCCGCCGCCCGGCAGGATGCCTTCCTCGACCGCGGCGCGGGTCGCGTGCATCGCATCATCGACGCGATCCTTGCGCTCCTTCACCTCGATCTCGGTGGCGCCGCCGACGCGGATCACCGCCACGCCGCCGGCGAGCTTGGCCAGCCGCTCCTGCAGCTTCTCGCGGTCGTAGTCCGAGGTGGTCTCCTCGATCTGCGCCTTGATCTGCGCCACCCGCGCCTCGATGTCGGCCTTCTTGCCGGCGCCGTTGACGATGGTGGTGTTCTCCTTGTCGATCGTCACCTTCTTGGTGCGGCCGAGCATGGCGATGGTGACGTTCTCAAGCTTGATACCGAGGTCTTCCGAGATCGCCTGGCCGCCGGTCAGGATCGCGATGTCCTGCAGCATGGCCTTGCGGCGATCGCCGAAGCCCGGCGCCTTGACGGCCGCGACCTTGAGGCCGCCGCGCAGCTTGTTGACGACGAGCGTGGCGAGCGCTTCGCCTTCCACGTCCTCGGCCACGATCAAGAGCGGCTTGCCGGTCTGCACCACCGCCTCGAGCAGCGGCAGCAGTTCCTGCAGGCCGGACAGCTTCTTCTCGTAGATCAGGATGTAGGGGTCCTCGAACTCGACCCGCATCTTGTCGGCATTGGTGATGAAGTAGGGGGAGATGTAGCCGCGGTCGAACTGCATGCCCTCGACCACATCGAGCTCGGTTTCAAGCGACTTGGCCTCTTCGACCGTGATCACGCCCTCGTTGCCGACCTTCTTCATCGCCTCGGCGAGGAAGCGGCCGATTTCCTGGTCGCCGTTGGCCGAAATGGTACCGACCTGGGCGATCTCGTCGTTGGAGGTGACCTTCTTGGAGTTCTTCTGCAGGTCCGCCACGACGGCCTCCACGGCGAGGTCGACGCCGCGCTTGAGGTCCATCGGGTTCATGCCAGCGGCCACCGCCTTGGAGCCTTCCTTGACGATCGCCTGGGCGAGCACGGTCGCCGTCGTGGTGCCGTCGCCGGCCACGTCGGAGGCCTTGGACGCGACCTCGCGCACCATCTGCGCGCCCATGTTCTCGAACTTGTCCTCGAGCTCGATCTCCTTGGCGACCGTCACACCGTCCTTGGTGATGCGCGGGGCGCCGAACGACTTGTCGAGCACGACGTTGCGGCCCTTGGGGCCGAGCGTGACCCTCACCGCGTTGGCGAGGATATCCACGCCGCGCAGCATCTTGTCGCGCGCGTCGGTGGAAAACTTGACGTCTTTTGCAGCCATAGTTCGTTTCCTTCGGTTTTTCCGGTCCTCATCCAAAGGAGCGCCCCATCGCAGATCAGTTTACGCAGTCCGCGTACACGTGATTGCTTTAGGCGCATCTCCAAGGATGAGGCTTATGGGACTCGTTGCCCTCGTCCTTCGAGACGCCCGCCTGCGGCGGGCTCCTCAGGACGAGGATCGCCGTCAGGCGGCCTTCTTCTTGGCGGCGGTCTCTTCCAGCACGCCCATGATGTCGCTCTCTTTCATGATCAACAGCTCTTTGCCGTCGATCTTGACCTCGGTGCCGGACCACTTGCCGAACAGCACGACGTCGCCGACCTTGAGGTCGATCGGGATCAGCTTGCCGCTTTCGTCGCGGCCGCCCGGGCCGACGGCGATGACTTCGCCCTGGCTCGGCTTTTCCTTGGCGGTGTCGGGAATGATGATGCCGGAGGCAGTCTTCTCCTCGGCTTCGATGCGCTTGACGACGACGCGGTCGTGAAGCGGGCGGAACTTCATGGCAGTCCTCCTAAATAATTGGACAGTCTAGCTTTTCTTGGTTTGGCTGATGCCCCTTGCCAGACCTGGCGCCGATTTAGGCGCGACATTTTGGTTCGCAAGGGGTGCGGAAGAATTTTTTAGCACTCACCGCACGAGAGTGCCAACAAAAACGATAGCGACGACCGCAATAGTTAACCGGGGGAACCGGGGCGGGGCGTCCGGGTTAACCGGCCCCCGGGCGACAGCAGCGCCGGCGCGGTTGTTAGCAATGACTCGCCGTTGCTGCTAACGCCTTGATTTTAAACAGCTTGTTTACCTTTTCGGCTTGCAATGGGGGGTGCCGGAAATGGAAACTTGAAGGTCCGACAGACGGAGGACTCGCATGGTTTCGAAGGATTTCCTGAAGCAAGTCAACGGCTATGGCCTGACCACCGCGCATATCCTGTATCGGCGTCCCGACCACCATTGGCTGCTGCAGTCCTACGTCTGGCAGGCCTATGACATGTTTCCCCAATTTCCCGAGCTGCAACGCTTTCTCGCCTTCTGGCAGGAGAAGCTGGAGGGACCGCTGCATTCGGTTCAGGTCGCGCACTGCAAGCTGATCAAGCCGGCCGAGCTGAAGGCGGTGAACGGCGAATTTCGCCTGCATTGAGAAAAGCGTTCGCGACAGCCGCAACGCTTCTCCTCGCGGCCTCGCATCATGGATGCGCGGGTCAAGCCCGTGCATGAGGCCGAATGGATTGCGGTCAAGGTTTCCGGCGCACGCGTTCGATCAGCGCCTCGACCGGCGGCAGCAGGTGTTCGACCAGCATCGCATAGCCGCGCGCGTTGTAATGGGCGCCGTCGCGCGCGCGATATTTGTGCGGCGGCAGCGTGAAGTCGACGGACACAACGTCCTGCGCCTTGGCGAGATCGGCGAACTTGAGGCCGCCGAGGCCGAGCACCAGCACTGCGATGCGGCGCGCCTTGAGCGCGCGCACCAGCGCGGTGACGCGCGTGCGGACGGTCTTGAGCGAGGCGCCTTCGCTGCGGTCGTTGAGACCGAATTCGACGATGCAGATATCGGTGTCCGGATCGATCGCGCTGTCGAAGCGCTTGAGCGCGTGGCGCGCGGTGTCGCCGCCGATGCCGGCGTTCTTCACCACGACGTCGTAGCCCTTCCGGCGCAGCGCCGCCTGCAATTGCGCCGGATAGGCCTGCGTGCGCGGCAGCAGCCAGCCATAGGTGAGGCTGTCACCGAAGGCGACGATGTGCACCGGGCGGGCGAGGGCAGGCAGGCTCGCCGCCAACAGCAGCGCCAGCGCGGCAATCGATTTCACAACGGTGGTCACGTCAATACCCCCACGATCGCGCCGGTGAGGCAGGTCGCCAGCGTGCCCGACACGATCGACTTGCCGCCAAGCGAGATGATGTCCTTGCGCCGCGTCGGCGCCATCACGGTCAGCCCCGCGATCATGATGCCGAGCGAGCCGAAATTGGCGAAGCCGCACATGGCGTAGATCATGATCAGGCGCGAACGCGGGTCGAGCGCCTCGGCCGGCAGCTTGGCGAGCTCCAAATAAGCGATCAATTCATTGAGCACGGTCTTGATGCCCATCAGTGAACCGGCGGTGACCGCTTGGTGCCACGGCACACCCATCAGCCAGCACACCGGCGCCATGACGTAGCCGAGCAGGCGCTGCAGCGTGATCGCGCCGCCGCCGACGTCGGGCAGCAGGCCGAGAATGGCGTTGGCGAGATGCACCAGCGCCACCAGCACGATCAGCATGGCGATGATGTTCAACAAGAGTTCGAGTCCGGTCACGGTGCCGCGCACGATGGCATCCATGGAGGAATCGGCGACGGGGCCGATTTGAATCTCGCCCATGTCGGTGTCCTCGTCCGGCGGGACCGGCACAATTAGCATGCTGATCAAAAGTGCCGCCGGAGCGCTCATGATCGATGCGACCAGGAGCTGGCCGGCGGCGTCGGGGATGACGTTGTGCAGGATGGTGGCGTAGAGCACGTAGACGGTGCCGGCGATGGTGGCCATGCCGCCGGTCATGATCATGAACAATTCGCCGCGCGCGAGACTGGCAAGATAGGGACGAACGAACAACGGCGATTCCACCATGCCAAGGAAGATGTTGGCTGCGGTGGAAAGGCCGACAGCCCCGCCCACGCCGATCGTGCGCTCGAGCAGCCAGGAGATGCCGCGCACGATCGGCGGCAGAATGCGCCAGTAGAACAACAGCGTGGTCAGCACGCTCATCACCAGGACGATGGGCAGCGCCTGGAAGCCGAGCACGAATTCATTCGCCGGGCTGGTGACGACGTAAGGCGGCGGGCCGCCGCCGACATAGCCGAAGACGAAGCCGGTGCCAGCGAGCGTCGCCGCGCTGACGGCGTCGACCGCGCGGCCGACCAGGGCGAAGGCGAGCTTGATCTGCGGGATCTTGAGCAGCAGCACGGCGGTGACGAGCGTCACCACGAAGGCGGCGCCGACGCGCTTCCAGTTCACATGCGCGTGCCGCTCGCTGATCAGGAAGGCAAAACCGGTGAGGGCGACAACGCCGAGCGCCGATTGCAGGTGTTGCATGCTGTCCTTCCCCCGAGGTGCCGGCGGTCTTGCCAAGGCCGCTGCGCTTGTGGAAATTGCGCGATGGGGGCGCACAAGGCAACGGGGGGTCGGGTGGCACGTATCCATTTCGATTTCGGCTCGCTCACGCTCGAGGCTGATTTGCTCGACACGCCGACCGCCCGGGCCATCGCCGCGGCGCTGCCGGTCAAGGCCTCGGTGATGACCTGGGGCGAGGAGGTCTATTTCGACGTGCCGGTGCATGTGCCGCGCGAGCGCGATGCGCGCGCGGTCGTCACGCCCGGCGAGATTGCCTATTGGCCGGAGGGCCCGGCGATCGCCATCGGCTTCGGCCGCACGCCGGTGAGCCAGGGCGACGAGACGCGGCTGGCAAGCCCCGTCAATGTGTTCGCGCAGGCGCTCTCCGACGTGAAGGCGCTGAAAGCGGTGAAGGCGGGGAGCAAAGTGACGGTCAGTCTCGCCGACTGAGCGCGGTCAGGCCGATTTCGGCAACAGGTCGTCGAAGGATGTCACCGCGATGATGGCTTCGCCGACGCTTGGTTGCGGGCCGCTCTTGATGGTGTCGGCATCCTTGACCGTCGTGCCGAAGTTCAAGCCGGTTCGCTCCTCGATGCTGACGACCGACACGCGCCAATGCGAGACATTGACCGACGGCAGATCCTTCGGCTTGCCCAGGCTCTTGCGGCTTTCCGACAACAGCGGCAATTGATCGACGACGAGGCCGACCGATTTGAGCCCGCCTTTGCCTTTCCACACGATCACCTTGAAGAAGGAGGAGGGGATCTGCACCGATCCGGCCGTCATGTCGATCTGGCTGTTGTAGATCGGACCCTGGAACACGGTGATATGGGTCTTCGAATCGCTCGACAGCACGCCATTCTCCAGCACATAGCGCTCGGCACCCTGCCAGTATTTGGCGCTCTCGTTGAAGCGGAAATGTTGCGGCGAGCAGTTGGTGAAATGGAAGGTGTCGGCATTGGCGCGCTCGGCCTCCTCCGGCGTGCCCCAGGTCGGGTCGGTGCGTCGGGTTAGATGCCCGCGATCGAAATAGTCCGACCAGTCGCTGTAGAAGGATTGATCGAGATAAAAGCTGCCGTCGACGCGCGGATCGAGGAACCACTTGTCGCCTTCCTCGGCGTCGGTGACCTGGCCAGTCGCGCGGTCGACATTGAGGAAGGTCTTGCCGTCGATATTGGTCGCGGTGAAGATCGCGACGCGTTTTCCCTTGTTGAGTTTCAGGCTGAAATGCTCGTATTTCAGCTCGCCATCGGCGGCTGCCGGCTGGTCGGAATGCAAGGGCGCGACCTGCTTGGCCAATTGCGCGTTGGGCTTGGGCAGCGGGATGGAGACGCCGGGAATGAATTTGGCGTCGTAGCCGGCGCGGTTCTCATAATCCTGGTCGACATGCAGGGATTCAGCGGCGCTGGTCAGCACCTTCGCCGGCGGCGGCGCCGGGGCGGCGCTGAGCGTCTTGACGCCCGCCGCCGCGCCGCTGACGCGGACGGTGATCTCGATCGGAATGGTGACGCGCATTTCGCTGGCATTGTCGGAGCTTGTCATCGCTGGATCTCCGGTGATCGCTGTGCTCTCGGCCGCCTCGGTCGTCGCGTGCGGCGGCGTCAGTTCGTGCACGCCGGACGGCGGCGCGCTTTGCTTGTCAAAGGCAAGCGCTTCGCGCAGCAGCGCCTGTTGCGGGTCGGACAAGTTCTGAATCCTGGCGGCGAGATCGGTATAGATCGAGCTGATCCGCACGCCCTCGTTGACATTGTTGGGGATCTTCTTGCCGCTGTCGTCGGTGAGTTCGAGAAACGGCTCGCCGTAATGATGCAGTGCCACCAGCTCCCAGAAATCGTTGAACACCGGCGAGCCCGACGAGCCGTGCTCGGTGTCGGTTTCGTAGAGCAGCGTGCGCGCGGTGCGATAGGTGAGGATGTTGTTGCGCAAGGCGACCATCTTCGGCAGCCCGCTCGGGTGCTGAATGATGTTCACGTTCATGCCGATGGCGTGCTTGTCCGATCGGTCGGAGAGAATGCAATAGCCGAGCGTGGCAGGGTCGGCCGCACCGGCCATGCGCGGGCCGAGCGCGATGAGCGCATAATCGAGTTCGGTCTCGGGCGAGAACAGGGCAAAACGGTCGGGATCGAGCATGTAGACGCTCTGCGTCAGCGGCAGGCCGCGCTCGTCGCGCTCGAAATCGAAACTGACCCGGGCCGCCTTGGCCGTCTCGGCATTCTGGATGACGTGCTGGTTGGTCAGGAACAGGCGCGGGCTGATCAGGAAGCCGGTGCCGCGGTCGCTTGACCCCGGCAGGGTCACGTCGACAATCGCCACCGCGCGCCGCACCTGCGCGCCGCGAACGAGAAACCAAATCGCTTGTAGATCATTGGTCGGCCCGACCAGGGCTTCGGGCCCGGGCAGGTTCATCGTGATCTCGCGCGACACATACTCGGCCGCGCGGTTCTGATCTTGTTCGGCGTCGAGCGAACGGCCCGCATCGACGAGCGCACGCACTTCCTGGCGCGCGGTGCGCGACTGCTCGACAATTTGACGGAATTCTGTCGACACGACCGACATGATGCCCCCCGTCGAACCGATCGATAGATTGGTACGAGATTACAACTATATCGGGCAAATATTGCAATGGGTTGTCAGGGGACGATTCTAAGTGTTGTTTTGAATCAATATGTTACGTAGTTCCACCGGCACCCGGTGAGGCGGATCGGCACTCACTCGCCGTGCTGGCGCACCATCGATAGCATCAAATCCCAGGCGTTGCGGATATTGACCATCATCAGTAGCAGCAGCGCACTGGCAAAGGTGCGGGGCCTGTGCCGGCGTGCCGTCAGCCGCGGCCGACGAACGGCATCTTGTTGGCCATCACGGTCATGAACAGCACGTTGGAATCGAGCGGCAGGCTCGCCATGTAGACCACCGCGCGGCCGACGTCGGCGGAATCCATGCGCGGCTCGATCATCTTGCGCCCGTCGGGTTGCAGCACGCCCTCGCCCTGCACCATGCGCTCGGTGAGCGGGCTTGCCGCGTTGCCGATGTCGATCTGCCCACAGCAGATGTCGTATTGCCGGCAGTCGAGCGAGGTCGACTTGGTGAGCCCGGTCACCGCGTGCTTGGTCGCGGTGTAGGCGACCGTATAGGGGCGCGGCGTGTGCGCGGAGATCGAGCCGTTATTGATGATGCGGCCGCCGCGCGGATCCTGCGCCTTCATGATCTTGATCGCTTCCTGCGTGCACAGGAACATGCCGGTCAGGTTGGTGGCGACCACATTCTGCCAGGTCTCGAACGGCAGGTCCTCGAGCGGCACCGCCGGCGCGCCGATGCCGGCATTGTTGAACAGGACGTCGAGCCGGCCGAAGCTCGCCTTCGCCTTGTCGAACAGCGCCAGGACGGACTCGCGCTTGCCGACGTCGGTCGGCACCGCCAGCGCCTGCGCGCCAGCGGCCTTCACCTCGGCGGCGGTTTCCTCCAGCGGTTGCGGCCGGCGTCCCGCCAGAACCAGCGTGTAGCCGGCCTGCGCCAGCGCGATGGCAACCGCCTTGCCCACGCCGGTTCCGGCTCCGGTCACAAGAGCGATTTTCGCGGTCATCGGTTGTCCTTCCCAAACGTTTCTTGGAAAGCCGACGCCATATCATAAAAGCGCCGTCACGTCATAGGCGGGACAGGCAAGCTCCATAACGCGGGCGGGAAGCATGGGATCGAGCAGCTTGCGGGCGCTCTCGGCGCCGACGATCGGCAGCCCCTTCGGATCGATGAGGCCGATCTGCGCCAGCAGGCTCGCCTGATCCCAATAAATGTGCTCGTGGGCGATCTTGCCGTCCTCGCAACCAACGACGACGACCACGGCTATCTCGACCGGCTTGCCGGTGGGCGCGACCCCCGGCAACATCCAGTCGATCATCGTGGTGTGGGTGAAACCGATGACCAGCTCGTCGACGATCTGCGTGTCGCCGACCGTGTTCGACACGTTCGTCATCGTGACGTCGGGCGGGAAGAACTTGCCGACCAAATGGTTCTTGTAGAATTTGCGCACGCCGTCGCGGCCGACGCCGCCGACCATGCTCGGCACGTTGTGCAGATGCGGGTTGGCCGTCATCGTGGCCATGGTCGTGTCCAGGTCGCCGGCAAGCTCGGCATCGACATGTCTCTTGAAGGTATCGAGCATGGCGTGTTTTGACATCGGATCGTTTCCTTGCGCTGTGGCGACAGCGCAGGCTGAGCCGAAGTGTGAAACGAAGGATGTAGGAAATCGCTAGAATACCACGGCCGGCGGCGATATGCCGGCATTCCGCCGCGGCTGCCTTACCGAGGCACCGGCGTCAGCCGGCGAGCGCTGTGGTGTCGTCGGTGCGGAAGCCGTCCGGCGACTTGAGGCGCGCGACGATGTCGCTCACGTGCATCGCCTTGCCGAAGCGGAAGCCTTGCATGGAATGCACGCCGGCCGCGCGCAGGAACAACTGCTGGTCGGCGGTCTCGACGCCCTCGGCGGTCACCTGCATGCCGAGGCCGCGGCCGAGGCTGACCACGGCGTGCACGATGGCCGCGGCGTCGGCGGCCTTCTCGATCGAGCGCACGAAGCTGCGGTCGATCTTGAGCTTGTCGAAGGGATAGCGGCGCAGATAGAGCAGGCTCGAATAGCCGGTGCCGAAATCGTCAAGCGCGAGCTTGACGCCGAGCGCCTTCAGCCGCCGCATGGCGGTCTCGGCGCTGTCCATGTTGCCGAGCAGCACGGTTTCGGTGAGCTCGAGCTCGAGCCGCGCCGGGTCGAATTCGGTCTCGGCCAGGATGCGTTCCACCGTCTCGACGAAATCGGCGCGGCGGAACTGCAGCGGCGAGACGTTGACCGCCACCGTCAGGTCGGACCAGGCCTTTCCGTCGATGAGCGCGCGGCGCAGCACCCAGTCGCCAAGTGGGATAATCAGGCCGGAATGCTCGGCAGCGGCGATGAACTCGGTCGGCTCGATGGCGCCGCGCACCGGATGGGTCCAGCGGCAGAGCGCCTCGACGCCGACCAGGCTTTCGCCGCTCTTGTTGACGATCGGCTGGTAGAGCAGTTGCAGCCGGTTATTGTCGATCGCCTCGCGCAGGTCGGCTTCCAAGAGCTTGCGGTTCGACAGGTCGGCGTCCATCGCCGCGTCATAGATGCAGGCGCGGTTGCGGCCCTCGTTCTTGGCGCGGTAGAGCGCCATGTCGGCGTAGCGCATGATGTCGGCGGCGCCGCCGCTGTTCTTGTCGACGATGGCGATACCGATCGAGGCGCCGATCAGGATGGTCTGCTCGTTGATCCCGTAGGGCGCGCAGATGGCGGTGATGATGCGCTGGGCGACCGCCATCAAGGCGTCATGGTCGTCGCCGATCGAGGTGAGCACCGCGAACTCGTCGCCTCCGAGCCGCGCCACCAGATCGTCGCCGCGCAGCACGTGCGACAGGCGCAGCGTGACGTTGCGGATCAGTTCGTCGCCGATGTGATGGCCGAGCGTGTCGTTGACGTCCTTGAAGTGGTCGAGGTCGATGTAGAACACCGCCGCCGGCGAGGAGCCGGCGCGCACTTCATCGATCACCGCCTCCAGCCGCTCGCCGAAGAAGATGCGGTTGGGCAGGCCGCACAAGGGATCGTGCATGGCGAGATGGCGCAGCCGCGATTCACCGGCGGCGATCGCCGCCGCGGTACGCCGCATGTAGCGCAGCACGAAGGCGGCGAGCAAGGCGAAGCCGGCGAGTGCCACCGCGATGAAGGGGATCACGCTGTTGACGATCTCGGCGCCGGGCTGCTTCGGCTGCCAGGCGAAGCGGGCGATCTCGTGACCCTGTGCGTCGGCGAGCGTATAGCTGTAATTGCCGGACGGCTGCGGCGAGTTGGCGCCGATCGTGCGCAGGTGGATCAGGTTCATTTGCGCGGCGATGTCGGCGAGCAGCTTGCGCTCGACGAATTTCACCGACAGCAGGATCGGCGCATGGCGGTCGAGCGCCAACGTGGGGTTGGATCCGGCGCCGACGGTCGCGGCGGCGATCACCGCCGGGCGGCCGAGGAAGCGGCCGATAACGGCAGCCTGCGCGCGCGCGTTGCTGTCGCGCTTGTCGCTGGAACCGAGCGGGATGCCGTCGTTGAGCGCGGGACTGCGCCCGCGCAGGAAATCGAGGATCGGGCCGACCTCTGGCCGCGCGGCTTTGAACCACGCTGGGGCCACGGCCTCGTGATTGACCAACGAATAGAGCGGCTGGTCGTTGCCGTCGAGGATGAAGACCGCGTCGTGGTCGAAGAAGGTCTCGAGCCAGTGGCCGACGCGACGCGAGGCCCAGGCGGGATCGAACCGGTCGCGGATGTGCGCGACGGCGGAAGGCGAGGAGGCGACGCTCTCGACCTGGCGCAGCACCCGTTCGCCATTGCTGCGCAGCGCGCCGGCCAGCATCTGCTGCTCGTGCTGGATGGCGACGGTGTCGGCGTGTTCGGCGGAAGAGAGGACGGCGACGACGATGCAGATGATGGCGACGGCGACGATGACGCCGATCGGGACCACCACGCTCAGGCGAGCGCGGTCCCAACTCGTATATTTGCCTTCCTCGGAAGCGCGCCAACGCGCAGCGGCCGGCAAATAGTTCCCCCTAAGGCATCCGGAATGCAGGACTTTTCCCGGGTCACCGTAGATACCAAAGATTGCGAATGGCTTTTCGGTTCGCGCGAGAACGGTGGCAGTCCGGGCCAATTGATGGAAATCATGCGACGCTGTTAATCGGAGGTAAAAAAGTAGCCGAGAAATAACCGTGTCGCGGCGTAATCTACGGCGATAGCTCGGGAAATTGCCCGGCTATGTGCCGCCATAGGGCGGGCGCGGAATGGCCATGTGCGCGGCCCGCAGCGCCGCCGACCAGCTCTCGCGCAGGTCCTGGAAATAGGGTTCGCCCGGCTCGATGCGGTAGTCGACCTCGGGCGACAATCCATCCCGGCGCAGCACCATGACGTCGATCGGCATGCCGACGCCGAGATTGGAGCGCATGGTGGAGTCCATGGAGATGAGGCCGATCTTGAGCGCGTCGTAGAGATCGGTGTCGAAATGGATGGCGCGGTCGAGCACCGGCTTGCCGTATTTGTGCTCGCCGATCTGCAGATAGGGCGTGTCGGTGGTGCACTCGATGAAATTGCCGGCCGAGTAGATCATGAACAGGCGCAGGCGCCCGCTCTTGATCTGGCCGCCGAACAGGAAGGCGACGTCGTGCTCGACATTGGCCGCGGCGAGCGCCTTGCCCTCGGCATTCTGGATGGCGCGCACCGCCCGCCCGATGCGTTGCGCCGCCTTGAACATGGTCGGCGCATTCATCAGCGTTTCTGTTTCCCCGGTCTGCGGGTTCTCGATGCCCTCGGTGAGTATCGAGCGCACGGTCTGGCTGAGCGAGAGATTGCCGGAGGAGGCGAGCGCCATCACCCGTTCGCCCGGCTCCGAATAGACGTGCAGCTTGCGGAAGGTGGAGACATTGTCGAGGCCGGCATTGGTGCGCGTATCGGCGATCATGACAAGGCCGTCGTTCACCAGGATTCCGCAGCAATAGGTCATGGCTTGGCCGTTATTGGCTTGGTTGCTGGCGATGTGGTCATTCACCACCTCTAATTCTGACTCTGTTGCCCGGCCTGCGCGACATGCACCGTGACCTTGCTGGTCTCGCCGCTGCCGCCGAAGGTCTGCCTGCGCACCGGCGCCGCGCCGAGCGCGTCGAGACCGACCGCGACCCGCACATAGGCGTCGGTCACGCAGATGCCTTCGGCGGGATCGAAGCCGATCCAGCCCAGTCTGTCGACATGAGCTTCCGCCCAGGCATGGTAGGCCTCCTGCGCGCCGGCGCCGTTGCCGCCGAAGCAGTGGCCGCTGACATAGCGCGTGGGGATGCCGAGGTGGCGCGCCGCCGCGATGTAGACATGGGTGAGGTCGCGATGCAGACCGCAGCGGGCGGTGAAGGCCTCCGCCGCATTGGCGGCCGGCCGCTCCGGCTCGACGCTCATGGCGTCGCAGAGTTCGCGCAGCAGCGCGTGCAGCAGCGCCAGCGGCTCGCCGGACGCGTCGGCGCGGACGCGCTCGGCGAACTCAACAATGGCGGGGCCGGGCTCGGTGAGCGCGGTCTCGCGCAGGAACAGGCTGGGCGGAAAGCGCTCCAGCGTGCCGCTGACCACGCCATTGGTGTCCTGCACGTCGACCTCGCCCTCGACATTGATGGTGAGCGTGTCGAACGGACCCTCGGCGGTGAAGGAATGGGTGATGTTGCCGAAGGCGTCCTCGTGCTGGTGCAGTTGGCAGTCGCAGGACAGGTCGATGCGCCAGGCCGGCACATATTGGCCGTCGTGATTGCGCGGGGTCAGGCGCAGCATCTGCGTCACGCCGGTGGGGGGCGTGTCGTAGGCGTAGGCGATCGCGTGAAGGATGCGAATGCGCATGTTGCTGGCGGGCCCGCCTAGGCGAAAACCGGGTCTTTCGGGCTCATAGCAGGAACTGCTGGGTGATGGCAGTCCCGAGACGGTTGTTCTCGGTAATGAATTCACTGATGAATTCGTGCAGCCCGCGCTGGAAAATGCCGTCCATGCGGCTGTTCTGCAGCCGGGTGCGGATGCCGCGGGCCTGGCGCTGGGCCGGCCCCTGCCGGCCATAGGCATTGGCGATGGCGTCGAGATTGCGCACGATCGCCTCGTAGCAGGAGGCGAGCGAGCGCGGCATTTCCTCGCGCAGGATCAACAGGTCGGCGACGAACCAGGGCTTCAGGCTCTCGCGATAGACCCAGTGATAGCTGGTGAGCGCGGAGACCGAGCGCAGGATCGCCGCCCATTGAAAATAGTCGAGCGGCCCGCCGACGCGCTCGTTCGACGGCAGCAGCAGGTGGTATTTGACGTCGAGCAGGCGGGCGGTGTTGTCGGCGCGCTCCATGTAGACGCCGAGGCGGGAGAACCAGTAGGCGTCGTTGCGCAGCATGGTGCGGTAGGCCGAGCCGTCATAGCGCAGCGAGGTCTCCTGCACCCAGCGCAGGAAACGGGAGAATTCCTCACGCGAGGTGGGACCGTTGCCGTAGCGCTTGAGCTCGATCCAGGCGCCGTTGATCGCCTCCCACATTTCGATGGTGAGCGCGGTGCGCACCGCGCGCGCGTTGCTGCGGGCGAGCTCGAAGCAGGAGCGGATCGAGGAGGCGTTGGCGGTGGAGAAGGCGAGGAAGTCGGTGACGTTCTGCTCGTTGGCCTCGTCATAGGTGCGAAAGAAGGCGGAGGCGCAGCCGGCGGTCAGCACCGCCGATTCCCATTCGTTGCTGGTGCCGACATAGGTGATGGGCAGCGCCGACAGCCGCTGGGTGGCGTCGAGGATGCGCGCGAGATATTCGGCGCGCTCGATATAGCGCGACAGCCAGAACAGGTTATCGGCCGTGCGTGAGAGCATGTTTATTCCCTGTCGTCCCGGCCGAGCGCATTTGCGCGAGCGCCGGGACCCATACGCCGTATCCGTTCGATCGGCTCGACGCTATGGGTCCGCGCCTTCGCGGGGACGACAACAATGAAAGTCATTCCACTCATCCGTCCAATACCCATGTGTCCTTGGTGCCGCCGCCCTGGCTGGAATTGACCACCAGGGAGCCGGCCTTGAGCGCGACGCGGGTGAGCCCGCCGGGCACGATGCGCACGCGGTCGCGGCCGGTGAGCACGAAGGGCCTGAGATCCACATGGCGCGGCGCCACGCCTTCCTCGACGCAGGTCGGCACGGTCGACAGCGCCAGCGTCGGCTGCGCGATGAAGTTCTTCGGCGCGGTCTTGAGCTTGGCGCGGAACTGTTCGATCGCCACCTTGCTGGCGGTGGGTCCGATCAGCATGCCGTAGCCGCCGGAGCCGTGCACTTCCTTGACCACCAGCTCTTGCAAATGGTCGAGCACATAAGCGAGGTGCTCCTCCTCGCGGCAGCGCCAGGTAGGCACGGTCTTCAGGATCGGCTCCTCGCCGAGATAGAATTTCACCACCTCGGGCATGAAGCTGTAGATCGCCTTGTCGTCGGCGATGCCGGTGCCGACGGCATTGGCGAGCGTCACATTGCCGGCCTGGTAGGCCGACATCAAGCCAGGCAGGCCGAGCACCGAATCGGGACGGAAGGTCAAGGGATCGAGGAAATCGTCGTCGATGCGGCGGTAGATCACGTCGATACGGCGCGGGCCTTGCGTGGTGCGCATATAGACGATCTCGTCCTTGACGAACAGGTCACGGCCCTCGACCAGCTCGACGCCGAGCTTGTCGGCAAGGAAAGAGTGCTCGTAATAGGCCGAGTTGTAGACGCCGGGGGTGAGCAGCGCCACGGTCGGCTCGCGCGACGTGGTGAGCGGGGCCACCGACCTCAGCGTCGCCAGCAATTCGTCCGGATAGTTCTCCACCGGCGCGACGCGATGGCGCGCGAACAGCTCCGGGAAGAGGCGCATCATGATCTCGCGGTTCTCCAGCATGTAGGAGACGCCGGAGGGCGTGCGCGCATTGTCTTCCAGCACGAAGAAGGTCTCGGCATCCACCCGCACGATGTCGATGCCGGCGATGTGCACGTAGATGTCGTGCGGCACGTTCTGCCCGCTCATCTCCGGCCGGAATGCGGGATTGCGGAACACCAGGTCGTCGGGGACGATGCCGGCGCGCAGGATCTCGCGCGCATGGTAGATGTCCTGGATGAAGGCATTGAGCGCCTTGACCCGCTGGGTGAGGCCCTTTTCCAACAGCCGCCATTCGGCGCCGGACATGATGCGCGGGATGACATCGAAGGGGATCAGGCGCTCCTGGGCGTCGGCCTCGCCATAGACCGCGAAGGTGATGCCGATGCGGCGGAACAGCAGCTCGGCCTCGCGCCGGCGGTGGGCGAGCACGTCGGGCGGCACGTCGCTGAGCCACCGCGACAGCTCGCCATAGGCGGGGCGCACGCCGCCATTGGTCCCCTTCATCTCGTCGAAGGCGCCCGCCATTGCCAACTCCCCAGCAGCGACCGGCAGCGCCGAAGGCCTTGGCGGCCACGGGCGTTGCCCGGTCGATAACGGCTATTGTGCTGCAAGCTTCAGGCCAAGCGAAATCCGGTGCAAACCAGCGTTTCCGCAGGACGAATCAGGCATGCGTGCGACCATCTGCCCATTTTTTAGGCGAACGCGGCGCGAGGCAAGCGGCCCCGACGCTGCTTCAAGCTGCCTGGGGACCGATGCGGCGCTTGCTTGAGCAGGAAAGGCGCTCGGGCTAGGAGTTCCTGGGGCCCCGTCGCGTCAAGGAAGCTTCCCAACATGAGCAGCGCCAGCCTCGAAACCGTCACCGCCGCCGTCCTGGTCATCGGCGACGAGATCCTTTCGGGCCGCACCAAGGACAAGAACATCGGCTACATCGCCGATTTCCTCACGGCGATCGGCATCGACCTGAAAGAGGTGCGGGTGGTCTCCGACGACGAGGGCGCCATCGTCGAGGCGCTCAACGCGTTGCGGCACAAATATATCTATGTGTTCACCACCGGCGGCATCGGCCCAACCCATGACGACATCACCGCCGACTGCGTGGCCAAGGCCTTCGGCGTCGGCATCGACGTGCATCCCGAGGCTCTGGCGATCCTGAAGGAGCGCATGGCCAAGATCGGCGGCGAGCTCAACGAGGCGCGCATGCGCATGGCGCGCATTCCGCACGGGGCCGCGCTGGTCGCCAACAAGATTTCCGGCGCGCCCGGATTCTGGATCGACAATGTGATCACCATGGCGGGCGTGCCCTCGATCATGCAGGCCATGCTCGACGAGGTGGCGCCGAAGCTCAGGACCGGCGCCAAGCTTCTGTCGGCGACCATCCGCGCAGACGCCAAGGAAGGCGACGTCGGCACCGAGCTCGGCGCCATCGCCAAGGCGCATCCCGACACGCTGATCGGCAGCTATCCGTTCTTCGACGAGAAGCTCGGGCCGAATACCAATATCGTGGTGCGCGCGCGCGATCCGGAAAGGCTGAAGCAGGCGGCGGCGGCGGTCGAAGCGATGCTGACTGCGGTCAAGGCGCGGCTGGCCGGCGCCGCCTGAATTCCGTCAAGACAGAGGAGTCGCAATGACATCACCCGCCGAAAGCGCGCCGCGCCCGGAAAAGATCTTTCCCGTCTCCTGGGACCAGTTCCATCGCGACACGCGCGCGCTGACCTGGCGGCTGCACGAAGCCGGCCCCTTCGAGGCGATCGTCTGCATCACCCGCGGCGGGTTGGTGCCGGCGGCGATCGTGGCGCGCGAGTTGAACGTGCGCATTGTCGAGACCGTCTGTATCGCCAGCTACCACGACTACAAGAACCAGGGCGACATCAAGGTGATGAAGGGCGTGGGGCCCGAGGTGACCTCGATGCGCGCGAAGGGGCAGGGCGTGCTGATCGTCGACGACCTGGTCGACACCGGCAAGACCGCGCGCGTGGTGCGCGAGATCCTGCCGGCGGCGCATTTCGCCACGGTCTATGCGAAGCCCATGGGGCGGCCGCTGGTCGACACCTTCATCACCGAGGTCTCGCAGGACACCTGGATCTATTTTCCCTGGGACACCGGGCTTGCTTTCCAGCCGCCGATCCGCGCGGGCGGCGATTGAGGCAGGCGCGCGGCGGCAAATTGCGCTAGGCTGTGGGAAACGCCCGGGAGAACACGCGAATGACCGCGACCGCCGCCCGCCCAGCCGACGCCCCCGATCTCATGTCGCGCGTGGTGCGTGTGAAGGATATGCCGTGGCGGCCGACGCGCTTTCCTGGCTGTGCGGTGAAGCCGCTGATGGTCGATACCAGGAGTGGGCTGGCGACGCTGCTGATGAAGATGGAGCCGGGCGCCGAATTGCCCGACCACGAGCATGTGCTGATCGAGCAGACCTATGTTCTGGAGGGCTCGTTGGTCGACAAGGAAGGCCCCGATGCCGGCATCGAGATCGGCGCCGGCGAGTTCGTCTGGCGCCCGGCCGGCAGCCGGCACAGTGCCTGGACGCCGAAGGGCGGCACTTTCATCGCCATCTTCCAGATTCCCAACAAGTTCTTCGAAAAGGATGGACGGGTGACCGATTCGGCGGGCCAAGACTGGGACGCCGCCTGGAGCCATCTGTTATCGGACTAGAACACCGCGCCGCGCGTTGGCCGTCGCCGCGCGCGAGCGCGGCGCTCGACGGCGAGCCGCGTGCGGACGTGGCGGAATGGTAGACGCAAGGGACTTAAAATCCCTTGGGAGTAATCCCGTGAGGGTTCGAGTCCCTCCGTCCGCACCAAACTATATCTATTTGAAATCGTTGGTTAAAGTAGTACCGTTTCGGACCTATGTCATCCCTGAATGTCACTCCTAGGTTCATCCCTCCTCTTGCGCCTCATGGTCCTCCTCTAGTTCATCGGTTATCGGGCGCGGGACAGTCCAATACCGCTGCTCTTTCTGGCCAGCGCGGCCACCAGGCGGTAGCGCGTCGTCAAACAGGCCCCAAAGCACCGGCTTAGCTTTGCCTCGCGCCCTGGTGCCGTTGGTCAGCATTCGCATCAGGTCGCTGGCCGCCTGTTCCAGGGCGTCCTTGTCGCTTTGCCCGTCACGCGGCACCGCAAACTCGGGAAAGTATTTCACCAGGCTCAGGGCCAGCTTGTGCGTGGTGATCCGCGCCGAAAGGTCGAAGGCCTTGAGGTTGCGAAGCTCCTCGCACACGACACGGCGCAGCTTGTTCTGTTTTTCCGTCAGCTTGCCGAGGGCAAACAGCTCCGACGCAGTGGCAGTGGAGGCGCCGGCAATCGGCACCAGCACGGGCACGCGCTCGTATTTCCCCGCCTTCGTATGCTCCTCGATCTTGAAATTCCCGGTGTAATCGGTCGCGCCCTTGCGGTTGTGCGCCATCGTGGCGGAAACGATATTGCCGCTGACCTTTAGCCGAATAACTTGGTCGGCAATCTGCTCGAAGTCCGAGGAGCCCTTAGTGCCACGATCCCGGTCTTTGCCTTCGTGTGCGATCATAGCCACAAGGGCACCGAATTTCTTCCGAAGCCCTTCGCCGCTCTCAGCGGCGGCAGTCATGACCGCATCTTCGTTTTTCTTATAGCCAATGAGGCCGCGCGCCGTGGTGTCTATGACGATGATGTTTGGTTTCAAGTTCTCGACTTCATCAGCCGCAGCTTCGACATCTTGCGGGTCAAGTAATCTCGGCACAGCAGGCAATAGTGCGAAGCGACCTGTCGCTTGCAGGTCGTCGACAGTTTTGCCGAAATGTTCGCAAATGGCGGGGATGCGCGAAGTCGCTACATCCTCGGGGGCCTCGGCACAGTAGTACGCGACCCTGGCCTCCACGTTGTCGAAAACCAGCCCAATGGAAGTGGTCAGCATTACGCCGGTCTTATGGGTGCCTTTCGGCCCGGACAAAATGACCAAGCTGCCCTCGGGCGCCTTGATGAACAGCTTCGCGCCATCCCAAAAAGTCGGCCTCGGTCGGTTTTGAATGGCAACGAGATCAACCGGCGCGAACCGGCTTTTGGCGCGAGTGCCGGGCTTCACCTCAGACGCTACGAGAATATTCGCAACCCGGGTGTTCGCAAACACTTCGGATGCAGGCGCACTCGCATAGGCGCCGGGTTCATTCTGGCCATAAGACACCGCGCGTTCCAGCTTCGCGCGTAGCTCCTCGGACTCCCACGGCGGCTGACATTGCCTATTCCATTCCAGCATTACGGGGAACGCCGCATCGGGCGATAACCCGAGATCACGCACCAGCTCACAAGCGAGCTGATAGGTTCGGTTATCGCCGCCTTTGCCTTGGATAGCGACATCGCCGCGAGCAATGAGATCGCGAACGCGGCCACGCGCTCTGCCTATATTCGAGGGGCTGTCGATCTCGACACCATCTGGAGCCTTCGCAGACGCGGCCTTCGGTGCCAGCTTAGCCGTGATCGCAGGCGGCAGCGGCGCCGGCTGAATGTCATTGACGACGCGATAACGTTTGCCGTTGACAGTCGAGGGGGGCACTAGAACGTAACTGCCCCGTCCGCGCGTATCGATACTCTCGGCCAGCTTCGACGCAGAAGCGGGCAGCGAGCCCGTGAAATAATAATGGATGCCGCCGCGCGGGGACTGCACCTGATACGTGGCCGGCAGATTAAGAGGGCCAACGTCGCCACCAGGGTCTTGCTCGACTACGCACAAGCCTTCAGTTTCCGGCTCAAAAGCTATGTTGCTGTCAGGGTTGACCGTCCAATGCGCGTCCACTTGCTCGGCAGTGGTGAAAGCGTTCGCCTGCCACGCTTTAATCATCGGCGTCTTGCCACCTGGCACGATCGGGATCACTCGGCGACCTTTGGCAATGTAATCGAGCGCGGCTTGATGCAGCTCCGAACGCGGCGCCGTCGCGGGGGCATTGTCCAGTTTGAAAAGCGCTGCGTCAGGATCGGCGGCGCCGTCGAGCAAATGGGTATTCATGACTGGTTGCTCCAGTTTCAAAAGCCAAAAAATCTTTCGCCGGCATCGGGGTCGAGGCTGGCCATGGTTTGTCGCTTGTTGACGCTAATCGGCCAATCCGCTTCAATCGGCTTCGCGATGCGCGTCATCATGGCGCCAATTCTAAAAGCGCTCATAAGGTCATCGCGCTTCGCAATCGGGGCGCCTTTTTCGTCGCGTTCATATCGAACAAATTGCTGGCGGAAGCCGATACAGGACCGCGCGACCTTGATCTTGCCAGCGTGCATCATGTGATTGCACAGCTCGATCCCGCTTTCCCGGTTGTATCCCCCATCGCTCCCGGGTCCGAACGTCGCCCACGTGTTGTGAAAGCGGAGTCCGTCAAAAGTCTTGAACATCTTCGTAATGTTGCTGCCGTCCGCTTGACCCTGCTGGCCATCATGCGGCCACGCGATAGGAAGGCCTCGGGCGCCATGATTGAGCAGCGCGGCGGCTTGATCGTTGATATTGCCGCGCATTAGTAGCTCGTCGAAAATGTATGCAGCGTGAGAGCACGACGGAAACGCCCAAAACAGAGCGGCAAATTCCGAGCTGGCGTCGCTCTGCCCAAAGTGATTGAAGTCGAGCGAGATCATGTAACGCGTATCGATTTCATGGACGCCCGGATCAATGTCGCACATGATATCATTGATCGGCACACTCCAAACCATGCCGCCACCCGTGAACCTTTGGCCGTAGTAGCGCGTAGCTCGTTCGGCCTCGGGTAGGTTGGCAAGAAACGCTTTCTTTTCCTCGTCGGGGATGCGTTTGATGTCGTCCATCGAGAAGGCGAAGATCGGGCGATTGATCGGGTCCTCGTAAAACCAGCTCGCGACCGTGGATTGTTGAAACCGCTCGGTCGCGCTCAAGCGAAAGATGCCGCCGACACCAGCGAAGCGGCCAAGCAATTCGCCGAGCAAATCCTCATCGTTGAACATTTCGTCGCAATAGATGCCGCCGTTGGCACGGATGCCTTGAACAGCAACGCGCCCGGCCTCGTAACTGCGAAAGAAGATTTGGCATAGCGTGCCGTCATCGCGCCGTATGATGGCAAAGTCCGCAGAACCGGCCACGCCTCGGGCGGCTTCAATCTTCACGATGTTAGCCTTCGGGATCATGCCATTTCCCGGATTGCCGCCCGCGTAATCGCCAAGCAAGTGCGCTTGCATCGCGTCGCGTAAAACCTGCGAAGATTGAGACATAACCAGCATCTTCACCGCGTAGGCGTCGGCCATCAGTTTCGGTTTCCACCCGGCGTATCCCTCCGGATATCTGCCGAGCGCGTGAGACGAAATGATCCAGGCGACCGCATAGGATTTGCCGCCGCCGTTGGCCCCGCGAAGGTAGGCAGCCGGCGACGTACAATTTATGAATTGCATGATCGGCGCATCGAAGGTCGCGCGCATAAACTTGCTGCCAACCGTGTCGCGGTATTCTCGCGCGGCGACGATTTGCTCAATTCGTGTCGTGTTCGCCATGGCTTACTCCTAGCAATTCGTCGTCTGGATCGGGCGCGGTTTCGGGAGGCGGCAGTTCCCGATATTCCGCAGTGATGGGGGCAGTACCTTGTCTTTTGGCCAAAAGATTTAGGTAGTGCGAAAATTCGAAGTCGCTTTGGAGCCCGAGCGCAAGCATGATCGCCTCCTTGGAGGCACTCGCCGCTTGCAGCCTCACGATCTCATCTAGCGTGACCTTGACCGGATCGAAGTGGTGGGTGTGTTCAACCGCAACCTTTTGGGTCACGTTATCGGTTCGCGTCAGCACCATTTCGGCTCCCCGAAGTCGATCCTTGTGAAAACTCGTTTCGAGCGTTTCCTTGATCGCCTGCACCGCGAGCGGCGCGAGGCTCCTCACCTGCCGCTTAGCCAAAGCGCCGATGGCCTCGACGATGCGATCATCGCAAAGTAGGCGGTAGGCTATGCGCGCGAACGTTTCGGACGTGCTTTCGGGAGTGCCGAAGCCGGCAGCACGCGCGGCGGCGGCGCCGTTTCGATTGGCAGTGTAATGAAGGGCAAATTGCCGATAGCGATCGTTCGGCAAATCCCGCAATTCAGACGGCCATTCGTCGCGCATTGGGTCGCGGATATCGGCGAGGGCTTCTTTGCGTTCGGCTTCGTTCATCGTATTCACCTCGAATTAGTGCCAGGGCGAGCCCTAGCGAAACTGTGCGGGAGGCGTTCGTTGTCGAGGCGTTCGCCTCCCGCTGTCGCTCGCGACGGATAACAATCATCGCGAGCTATTACTTGGTCCTTTTGCTAGTCCTATATTCGAGAGCTCGCCCGAGAGCGGCGAGCTGAAATTGCGCCTTGGCGCTGTGCAACGAGTAGGTATTGTCGAGCTGTTCGCGGAACGCTTGCGGCAGCACCGAATATCCAAGGTTCGCGAGCCGCGCGTCCTCAGCCGGATTGCGCGACGTTTTGTTGAACAAGGCGCCTTCTTCTTTGAACATCATCTGTCGCGCGGCATCGGTCATGCTTTCGCCCGCATAGCGCGCGCTCGTTTCGAGGATGCTATCGAGCAAGGGCTGAGCGAGCGCAGCCGGAACTTCGGCAACTTTGAAGGCCGATTGGATGTTTCGATTGAGCGCGGCCAATTCGCGAGGCTCACTCGCCTCGGCGAAGCTGCGTTCATATTGCAGTTCGTACTTACCTTCGGGCGGCGGCGCGAAACTATTGGCCGTGGCAGCGCCGCGCTGAATAGCAGCGACGGTCTCTTTCGAGGGGGGCGTATAGACGAGGTCTTGCTCGCTAATGCCGTGCGCTTTCGCAGCCTCCAGCACTACAGCCGGATCGACACCATTCGCGAGCATGTGTTTGGCCGCGCTCAACGCTTGGTCGTGCGAGATACCGTTGCCTACCATGATCGCGACGTTACTGCCGGGCAATTGCGTCCGCTGAACGTCGGCAATTACTTGCGGAAGCTCGACAATGCCGTAGCCGGCAGCAGCAAGCGTAGAGTCGTCATAGCCAGCGGCCTTGTATTGCGCGACAGCACTCGCCTTCGTGGCGTCAGACAAGCCTTCGGGAGCCGCAACGATGGGCGGCAGAGTTTCAGGCGAAGTCATGGGGCTTCTCCTCAGCTTTGGTGACACGCCTCAGCAGCTCGGCACCCGCATTGGCGACAATCTCGGTCAGCTGCGTCGCGTTGGTAGGGTTGCCACCCAGGGCATAGGCCCTCGAACCGGGCAGAGCAGGGATGGCCATTGGGGGCGGCAAGATGCCAGGCGAACTAACCCGCGCGATCTCGACCTCCAGCGCGCGAAGCCATTCGTCAGGCGGTACTAAGGTCCCGACATGCTTCATGGTGAGCTCGGGAAACTCGTTGGCGATCTCGCGCCCGAGTTCAATGAATTTAGAGTGTTCCCTGTACAAGCCGGCAAGGTGCTCGACGGCTTTGGCCGTGTGCTTGTCGCGTCGCTTGTTGTATTCGATGGCCTTGCGTTCCCGGTCGGCAGACCTCGCGGCATGCAAAGCTTCGTGGGCAGCGGCCAGCTTCTTTTCCACGGCAGTGAGGGCGTGGGCCTGAAAGAGACGATCACTTTTGAGATTTTCGATCTTGCGCCAAACCGTATCGTAAGCCTTTCGGTCGTCACTCGTAGTGGCGTTGAACGCGGCATCCTTAAACTCGGTGTTCTTCTTGGCTATCTCGGCATCGATAGCCGCGATCTGGCCGGAGAAGTTTTTCTTGCAAAGCGCAAGCTCCTCGACTTCCTTCTGACGCGCGGACGTGTCCACCGCATCTTTCGCTTTCTCGAAAATTCCCATGGTATCCTCCTGTTAAATGCCGAACTGTTTGGCAAAGAGCAGCGCCCAAGATCGGTCGCGAGCCTGGACACAGTCGAGTGCGAAGGCTTCCGCTTCGGCCTTTGAAAAAAACTTGATTTCGCCCGCGTCGATACGGATGCGGCCAGGGTCGAGCCGCCGCAGCCGTTCGCGTTTGCGGGCGGTTTCAGTCTTGTTGATCGTGGGAGAGCTGAGCGCCTTGGCTAGGTCCGCGTCGCTGAAACTGGTGCGATGCACGGCCTCAACGATTTCAATCTCGACCTGCTGCCGTCCGCTGGCGTCATGCGTCAGGGGGCCATAGTCGCCACGCTTCGCGCGGCGCCACGGCGTCGTATAGGCCGACCGCGCAAATTGCGGCAGCGAGGAAATGCGACAGACGGGAATTTGAACGGGACGCGACACGACAAGACCTCACAGCGGTTGTTCCGCCGTGGCCATATCGAGGGCCCGTCTCGGGTGTTAAAGCCAGCCGGGTTTCTACGTCACCCCGCTTAACTCAAAATCCAAAGTAGGGATATCGTTGCACGATTGCAAGTTCCGACGAATTAAAAATTTGCCATGGTAAACGTCCCGAATGGGCCAAGGGCGTGGACCAAGCACGAAAGTACGAGGAGAGGCGGGCAGTCGCCGACCGTAGGCCAATCCACCACCTGCGCACCGGTCCCCATGTGCAATGCAATGGCGTATATCTGGCGCCGCTCGTCCGGTGTTGCACGCTAATAACGGACAAATTTTTGCGGTGCCGCGAATGTCCGTTTTGTGCCAAAGGCGACGTGTCGATGGATAGTCGCAATCGATGCCTAGTGGCCGATAACGGCTGCAAGATGCTCAACCATCCACTGCCCCGCGGGACCTAGCCGATGATCGGCGAGGTAGGCTCCATACATAACGATTTGGGATGTTCTAGCGTCGAACTCCATCGGCTGGATTATCTTTAGTCGTCCTTGCGCGATGTCATCCTTCACGAGATGGGCGGGCATGTTTCCCCAGCCCAGACCTGCGAGCAACATCGACTGCTTTGCCCCGAGGTCGGCCAGGCGCCAGGTGCGGCTCGATAGGACGCCATAGTCGCGCCCCGAAGTTAGCGTCGAGCGATCGCTCAACACAAGCTGCACATGCTCGCGCAGGACATGCGTTTCAATCCGTCCATCGATCTTGGCCAGCGGATGGCCAGGCGCCGCCACCGGGATCAGATCAATCGTGAGAAGGGGGAAGCGCTTCAGGCGTGCAATGTCGCCGAAAAGTATGGGCAGTAACCCGATTGCGCAGGTGCCGTCGAGGACCAGTTCCGCTGCCGCGCCCAGCGGCTGGACATAGACGCGCGGCGGAACGGTTGGAAACTTCTCCGTGAAGGCCCGCAACGCATAGACAACCGCAGGCATCGGAAACATGGAGTCGAGCCCGATCGTCAATTCTGCTTCCAAACCGCTCGCCAGGCTTCGTGCCGTATCTCGAAAGGCGTTCGCCTCTTCGGCGATGCGGCGCGCCCGCAATAGCAGGGTGCGACCCGCGTCGGTCAGTGCCGGCCGATAGACACTGCGATCGAACAGCGCAATGCCGAACTGGGCTTCCAGCTTCTGGATGCCATAAGTCACCGCCGACTGTGCCCTGTTCAGCCGTTTCGCGGCCTTTGAGAAGCTGCCCGCGTCGACGACCGCGAGCAAAATTTCGATCTGGTCCAGGGTGAGCGAATCCGACATATTCTAATTATTAGATCAAGATGAGCTATATTTCATCTCTTTTTTTGATCAAGTAGATCTCCTACGTGTTGGCGGAAGCAGTTCAACACATAGGAGCCTGCAAATGCCCAATCTCCTCGTTATCGAAGTCAGTCCTCGTGGCGACTTTTCCACGTCCCGGAAGCTCACCGCACACTTCATCGAGCGCTGGAAAGCAGCGCATCCGGGCGCCAGCATCGTCATCCGCGACCTAATGAAGACAAAGCCGCCTTTCGTCGATTTTGCCTGGATTGGTGGCGCTTTCACGCCTCGCGATCAGCATTCGCCGGAAAGCATCGCCGCCATGAAAATTTCGGACGAACTCGTCGCCGAATTGCAAGCGGCCGATCAGATCGTGATCGGCACGCCGATGTTCAACTTCTCGATTCCGGCCGTACTGAAGGCCTATATCGACCAGATCGTCCGGGTCGGCGTCACTGTGTCGCCTGATAATGTCGGACTGCTCACTGGAAAGAAGGCCACGATTATCTTGGCAACGGGCGGCGACTTCAGCCCGGGTTCGCCGGTCGAAAAATACAATCAAGCCAGCGGCTATCTGCGCCAGGTTCTGGCCTGGATCGGAATTACCGACGTCGAAATCGTTCTTGCCAACCGCGCGCGTGCGGGCGGCGCGGGGGAAGCGGCCCTCGAACAGTTTAGCGACGCCGTCAAACTCGCCGCGGCCGCTTGAACCCCTTTCGCATCCTCTCGACACTGATCATAAATCAACCAACTGCCCATCGCGGCGCATCAGGAGCTATAGTCATGACATATGCAATCATCGGAACCGGTAAAGTAGGTACTGCGCTTGCCCGACAGTTTGGTCGCGCCGGAATCAAAGTCTCGATTGCCAACAAGCGCGGCCCCGGAACAATCCAACCATTCGTCAATGAACTAGGTGTCGCGGTCAGGGCTGCGACGATTGATGAAGCGCTTGCCGCCGACGTCCTCTTTCTGGCAATACCTTTCGTCGCCGTGCAAGATTTCGCGCGCCTAAGGAACGACTGGACTGGAAAGATCGTAGTCGACGCAACCAACGCCTACGGTGTGTCGCCGGATTTTATGGCTGGACGCCTTTCGTCGGAAATCGTCGCCAAGGCACTTCCGGGCGCAACAGTAGTCAAGGCGTTTAATCAACTTCCGGCGGCGCTTCTCGCGAGCAATTCGACACAGGATGGCGGGAGGCGTGTCGTTTTCATCGCCAGCAACGACAACCAAGCAGGCGAAACGGTCAAGACGTTGGCCGAGCAACTCGGCTTCTCCCCGATCCTCCTCGGACGGATCGATGAAGGCGGTCGGCTGTTGCATATCCCCGGACCGCTGGTCCTGCACAATCTCGTTGAACACCCCCTAAAGTAGGAGCGCGGCGAAGACCCGCGCCCGCCGAATATTACAAAGCGAAACCGCGACCAACAGGGTCCGTTGTGGGTCAAAAGCAGACAAAACGTTGCGGATCAGAAACGGCCCTTTGTCTGCTTTGGTCCAAAAGCGGTCGCGCAATAAAATTACGCGGTCGGCGAACTGCTGCGAAAATCGCACTTAGCCCGGTTTATTAAAGCAGAACGAATGGGGGGTGGGATCATGATTCGGATCATGTGCCGCCGACAGTCGGATCATGTTCCGGATCAGATTTGGGATCATGTCTCCCGTAAAATTGGTCAACAAAATCAATCGTTCAAAACCGCGGATCATGTTTCGGATCACGTCTGGGATCATCCGCCAGAATTCACGGATCATCTGCCTCTCTACAAAGTAGAGGGCAGTGACCGAGAAGGGTTTTCTGATTTCAAAAAATACTTCCTGCTTGGCCCTTCATCCGGGACTGTCCATATGGTGTCAAATCTAACCATCCGTTCGCGGCTCCATTTGGCCAAATGATTGGCCCGATCCTCCAGGCAATGCCGGAAACCGTTCGCCGACGCAGATAGCTACCTGCGCGAACCAGCAACGGGCAGGACTGTTGGCCGGGCCGTTAGAACCATGGCTACCTCCAAAAATCTCTGAACGGCTTCGCCGACAGTTCCGAATAGCGCGCGGTGTGCTTGATGTCGGAATGCCCGAGCCAAAGCTGGAGCCGCCGCGTGTCGTGGCCTGCATCGGCCAGCAGATGGCCGCAGGTGTGCCGCAGCATGTGCGGATTGATCGGGGGCAGGTCGGCTCTCTCGCCCGCCGCAGCAACCATCGCGGCCACGTTGTTCCGGCCCATAGGTCCGCCGCGCTCTGACGTGAACACGAAGCCCGATGCCGGCTCTTGTTCGCGCTGTAGCTCACGCAAGGCCCTCAACTCGTCGCCTTGCAGCGGGTGAACGCTATCGACGCCATGCTTTAGCCGCTTGACGTGGAAGTGGCCCTTCGCGAAGTCGATTTGATCCCATCGCGTATCGACGGCCTCAGTGACGCGCAAGCCATGTCGCGCCATTAGCAAGACCAACGCGGCGTCTCTCTGGCCGTGACGGCCTTTGCGCGCGCCTTTAATCAGCGCGTTCAACTGCGCTTGCGTAAGATATTTGATGCTGTTGCGCTTCACTTTGTGCTTTTCGCCCGTTGGCGATGCTTTCGTGATGGCTGTATTTGCAATCATGCTAGCCTCCAATCTCCTGCCACTTTGTGCATATTACGCTAATTGCACAAAGTCTCAATTCGATTTTCGCTTGATGCTTAATGTGGGATGATCGATCATGCACAACATGCAATCATCGACGGCAATGGACCTCGGCAACATGCGCACTATTAGCGTGCAAACTCTCGACGTATATTGCCTCGGTCGAGACTGTCACCATCATTCGGTGATCGATGTCAGCCGCTATAGCGATGACGTTGCTGTGCCATCGTTCGGCCCGCGTATGCGATGCGAGCAGTGCGGTCATCGTGGCGCGGATGTACGCCCGAATTGGAGTGAGCGCCTTGCTATCGGCGCCTTCAGTGGGGCGCGCTAGACCATCCGTGGCGCCGGTATCGCGCGCTCAGAATGATCGAGCGGGCTTGCAAAAGACCGGGGGTAGGGTGGGGCCACCCCCGAGATCGCGCGCCTTCCATATATTTTCTCCAACCCGTCTGCGGCGCGGAGCGTTTATAAATCAGTTCGGCGACCGCATTCTATTGGCTTGCCCACCCGTATGGGACCATCACGCGTGCGGCATGGTTCCGATAGGGGGCTCGCACGGTCATGACGACGCGCGCATCATCTATCAGATAGCTCACTTGATCGAAATTATAGATGCCGCCTAAATACGTCGCGGGCAGGCCATTTGCATCTGCAATGTAAACGTTTAGGAGCGCTATCAGTTTCTGTTTTGGCTCAATTCTGGCCGCGAAAATATCCGCTTCTCTTGTCCCGTTGACATTGAGTTCGATATCGCCAGCCGCGCCATATAGCTTTATAAGATTTGTAACTGGCGAGCCTATGTTAGCCATTTTTTGTAACTCTCCCGATTTTAGATATGTAGGCAAATCGGTAAAGTCACCTGTAAGTCGGTCTAGATCGTAAGTCTGATGGTATTGAAAATGCACGTCTATAAGAGGCTCGTCACTGTCATTCTGAAAAACAAGAAATGTAAATCCAATGCGCTGATCGAACTCAGCGATTGTTTTGCGACATGAGTTTTCGTTTCGAATGAGCTTCATTTGAACTAGCAGTTGAATATAAAATGGAGACTTGTCGGCCATTTGAGTAGCGAAAAAGCATATCCTCTCACGCCTTAAACCAGCGGAGCCACGCCATAAAATATTTGCGGCAGCCTCGCCGCTTTCGGTGACATCTTTCCATAGAGTTGTGAGCAAGGGGCTTGCATCTTTGAAAGAGTAACGATTGAAAAAACGAATGAGTTTGACGTGAACAAGTGATTGATCGCCATTCTCCTTGATTGGCAGCGCCCGAAATGTAGGTCGCGAAGGATCGGCCGATGACAACTCTGGTTGACCAAACAGGCCCATAAGCAACGGCACTTCGGCTCCGCCAAAAAGGCGCACGTATTGGATTGATAAGGGTGCCTTCTTTCGGTGGGTGCAGTCTATATTCAAAGATACGTTCGAGTTCGTAACTGAACCAACGTTTGCTCCGCAGCCCGAGCTAATTGATTGATTTTGGGCGTCGGCGTGGGTAACGATCATACCGGCGAAAATTGCAACCCACAGAGTAGGGAGTAGTTTGCCTTGCATATTAGACCTCAGGGCCCTTGGGTAAGATGGCTCGGCATAATAGCAAGTGCGGCAACGATAGCTGCATTTATATATGCAATTTTAGTTGAGAGACCTGCCGTTCCGAGCCAAGCAATTACTGGCGGCACGGGCGCAAATATCGGCAAAGTCGAAAATGGGAATGTGAAGGTGCAAATAGGCCACTAAGCGCCTGGATGTTACATCGATGGTCGCTGCGCCAAGGCTACAATGCGCGGGCGACCGTGGCCATTGCAGCGAGGGCAGCGAACGTCACGCAAGGCGACGCGAATAGATGCCTCGGGGTCGCGCGGCTTCATGTGTAAATCCGAATCGACCCGGACCCGAAGCTATCGCAAAGTATTACCAACCAAGGATGCTTCGCGATAAGTGAAGTCTGGATAGTAGGCGAAAAGCCTGCCGAACGATTGGCCGAAGCCGGGCAAACCAAGCAATCAATTGGCCGTGCGTAAATCCTAGGGCCGGGGAAGGTTCTGATTGATCTGAACGTATGATATACTACTATTGGCTGTATAGGGAAGGAGGGTTTACCGTGGCCACGAAAGGCATTTTATTTTCCGCCGCTGTCGTTGTATCGATGGTCGTTGTCTCCGGGGCTTTTGGAAGCGAGTTATGCCCAAAGCCGAGGCCTAATTTAAAAATGGGGACGCCAAACGTTGATGCGGAGACTTTCAATTTCTTTTATCAATCAGAGCAATTTCCAGTCGATGTCTATTCTGGATTTGCATCGCAATATCCGGGGGGCGGCTCAAATTTTTGTATTCGTTACGAGGCTGAAAATAAGGGGTCCAATGCAATCGTAAATTTTTACTGGCCCCTCGCGAATGATTTTCAACAAGAAAAATTTGAGCCAAAACAGCGGGCATCTATCGCGGTGACGGTGCCGCCGGGCCAGCCGCCGGCTGTCAAAGATACTTGGCTTTATGCCTTTAAGTCGGACAAAAAGAAGTCTCGCGCCTATCAAACTAACCTAAACCTACAACGCTCTCCAGCGCGTTTTGCCGAGCTGTCAACTCTCCGCACTAACGCAGCGGTATTATCGGACTCTCCGAATCCCGGCTTGCGGTTGGTCCAAAACGATAAACCGTCAAGCGCCATTAAATTGACGAAGCCCGACAAGTTTCCGCTAATAGGCGCGCAGTATTCTGGTTCTGGAGCCGACGTGATTGCGACCTCTCGTGCCGATTGGGACGGTAAGGTCTTCAAAATCACAATGACCATATCAAGAAATGACGAAAAGATGACGGGCAAAGTCCGCGCTCCATTTATGCTGTCAATGTGGAAGGCAGTGAAGCCGGAAGCCATGATTGCGGAATTTCGCGGTGTTGACGTGCCATTTTCAAATGATGCTTTTGAGTACACTAATAGGTACACAAGCGTTGGTTCGCTTTTCGTTGTGCGTCAACCTATTATTTTAGAGCAACCTACAGGCCGCGTATGTTTCCTGGCTGCGTCTTATTCACCAACCCCAATAAATGAAAACTATCAAAAGTGCGATCTGTTCAAGTTGTCGCGATGACATACGAAGCGAAAGGGATGTTCGGTGGCTTGGACGACAGAACAAAAACAGAAAGTTTTTGGTGGGATTGCTTCCTACGTTGCAACTCAAGTGCCGTCCATTTTAACGGCAACCGGGTTTTTTTCGGATATGGCGATCTATCAACCGGTCGTTTATCACAGCGCCATAACTAAGCTTCTTCTTTTGGTGCCGGCCGGACTCGGCTTGCTCGGTATTTATGCCGTATTCGTAGAACGACGTTATGCTATGTGGGCAACGGGTCTGGGGGCCGGAGTTCTAATATTAGTGGCCGGGTATCTCTATTCGTTTAAACCAGCAAGCCAAGTTCATCCGTATAATTTTATTGTAATATTTTGTGTCTATTCACTTGGATTGGCTTGGCTAGTCGGTTTGGTTCTTTCCGCCTTAAGAAAGATTGGAATGATTACCTGGTAGTATGTGTTGCGTTAGCGCCTCATTGTTGTATCGCTTTTCTTCAGCGCTATGCCGTCTAGCTGCGCACTATTCGCCATAGCGCGGAAACTTCGCGAGCGCGGCAGCTAAGTCAGCAACCTGTGGCGTCCCGTATTTTCTGCCAATCGTCGCAGGGGCATGGCCGGTGATGTAGTCGCTCATTCGTTCGCTAATGCCCGCACCTTCGGCAATCTGTTTGAACAGGTGCCGCCATCCGTGTGTCGGGCTGACATCGACATCGGTCACGCCTAATTCGCGCACCCATGCGGCAAGGCGTTCGCGTGTCTTGACGGCGCGAGGGCGGCGCGGATTGGTGGCTTCATCCTCCTTTGCGTCTTTACGCGTTTTCTCGCCGCCATTGTAGAACAATGGCCCGGAGCCGTTCGCTTTCACAAAATCCAGGAAGCCTTGTGCGATGATGTGTTCGTGCAATGGCACAACGCGCGGCCTCCGCGTTTTCACGGTGCCGGCGTCGGGCGTTAGCTTCATCATCCAAATGCCGTCTTGTTGCATCACGTCTTGGCCGCGTAGCTGTGTGATCTCGCCAGCGCGAGCGCCCGAATAGCTTTGCAGCCAGGGCACCCACCGCTGTGCGGCATTGAATGCCCTCCCGTTTGGCTCGACGGCGAGCGCGGCCCGCAAAATGATCGTCGCCTCTTGTTGCGTGAACGCCTTGCTCTCTCGTGTCTCGATTGCTTCCGGGACGGTGATCTTTATCGCTGCAAAGGGATTGCTGTTGGCGCGCTTCTGTTCAACGGCCCAATTGTAAACGGTGCGTGCGCCATTCACCCATACTTCACGAACTGTCTTGGCCGACCGCGCATTGGTCACGAGACCGCGCGCCCAGGCATGTGCCGCGTCGGCTGTGACTTCATTAGCGCCGAACTTTGCTTGCAGATTAAGAAACACCGAGCGCCAACGGTTGATGGTAGCAGCAGCGGGTTTGGCCTCGGCTACCCATTGCTCGAATAGCGACCAGGGCCCGTGTTCGGTCTTGAGCCGCGTCACCGGGCGTTGCAAGGCGACCGGCTTCAATGTCGTTGGATCGATGCCATCAGCCCCCAGGAATGTCGCCGGCATATCGGACGGCTTCCCGTCCAGTAGCCGCAAGCGGCCCTCGGTGGCGGCGATCTGAGCCCGTAGGAGGGCGCGGGCGAGCGCGGCGTAGGTTGGCGACCCTTGCTCAATGGTGACGCCATGCCGCCGCTCTACGGCTTCTATATGCGCCGTCGCCAGTTTGAAATTGTCATCGGCCAGGGCTTGCCCCGTGACCCGCGCCAGGGATTGCAGCCATTCCCGCTCGCTGCCGATCAGGTCAGCCATGGCATCCGCGACACCGGATAGCTGTGACACCGTTGACCTGTAGACCTCGGTTGCGGCGTCCTGAATTTCAGCGAGCGTGAAGGGCATATCGCGGCTGGCGCGGTCGAATATGGACTGCCAATGGGCGAGGCGCTTGGCGGCGAGACGTTCGGCTTCCTTGCGGCTATCGGTGCCGAGCCCTTCGATGATCTGGCGTCGGGGCCGTCCGTTGCGCGACGGGAAACGTCCTCGCAGGGCTCGCGGAATTGCGAGACGAAAAGCGTAGCCTTCGCCCTTGGGCTGCACTAGATATGCTGGCATGAGGCACCCGATGTCATACCGTGATGTCATACCAGAATGTCATCCCGTCGCGATAACGCTGTATTTGCAGGGTTAATTGAATTTATGCTTAGTGTCCCTCCGTCCGCACCACCGGCGCGCCCGGAACCAAAGCCGGGAGTGAGAATGCGACTGCGAATGACGACGATATTGACGGCCGGCGCACTGTGCACGGTCGCGCTCTTGCCCGGCTGCGCCGGATCGGATCAGACCATGGGCTCACTCATGGTCGCGCCCGGTGCCTACTCGGTCTACAACTGCAAACAGCTCTCCGATGCGATCATCAGCAACGATGGCAGCCTGAAGGCACAAGAAGAGCTGATGGCCAAGGCGGGAACCGGGCTTGGCGGGCAGTTGGCGAACGCCGTCGGCTATCGCACCGATTATCTGGTCTATCTCGGCAAGAAGAAGGAGCTGGAAAGGGCGTGGCGCGAGCGCGATTGCAAGCCGGTGGAAAGCAAGAGCGTCGACGCGGCCAAGCCGAAGACCGACGCGGCGGTCCCAAGCAAGCGCAAGACCGGCGCAAAACGCTGATCAGCGGCGCGTGACCAGCACCAGCGCGCCGTTGGCCAGGCCGAGCACGACGCGCGGCGGCGTGCCCGCGATGAGGCCGAGATTGGTTACCGCCTTCGCGGGCAGCGCGACGCGCGCGATCTCGCGCGGCACCGGCGCGAAGGAGATGATGCGTAAAGCCCGGCGGTCGCGCGATGGCAAGGCCAGATCGGCGATGCCGTCGCCGTCGAAGTCCGCCTGCACCGCCATGTCGATCGCGCGCGTGCCGGCGATGTGATTGGCGAAATCGGCCATTTCGGCGCGCTTGTGCAGGCGGCCGTCGCGCAGGCTCCACAGTTCGAGCGCGCCGACGACGTGCGGCTGGCGCACCAGCACGATGTCGGGTGTCCCGTCGCCGTCGAAATCGGCGATGCCGGCCGGATCGAGCCAGCGATGCGGACCGCCCAGCGGCGGCGTTTCCGCGAGGATGGCGTAGCGGCCGCGGTGGCGGCCGATCACGGCGAGCGCCGAGCCGCGCCGCAGATAGGATTTCACCACGACGATCTCGTCGTGGCCGTCGCCGTCGAGATCGGCGAGCCGCGGCGCAAGATCCTCGAACACGGCGTCGCGCCTGAGCCGCACCGTGTGGCGCTTGCCGTCACGCGTCTCGATCACCAGACTGCCGGCCTCGATCTTGTCGCCGAGAATGCCGTGATCGTAGCGCCCGGTCGGCGCCGCCAGCCAGACGCGGGCGATGTCATGCATGCCGGTCGTCACGCGGCCGTCGGCCAGCGCATCCGGCGGCAGCTTGCGTCGCGCCGGCGCGTCGATGAATTTGAGCGCGACGGTGTTGCCGTTCGCGACGAGCGCGTACCACAGCCCGCCGGCGCGGATGCGCAGGGGATCGGTCTCGAGCGCGCTCACCCGCGCCGGCGTGTCGATACGCTGCGCGCGCCAGTCGTCGGCGCGGGCGGCGGCGCTCGCAAGACAGAGCAGCACAACGAGCGTGAACGGGAAACGCTGCATGGGCCTCCCACGGCTTGAGCCGACGCCGGAATGATAACACGGCATCGGCGCGCTGCGGGTGGCCGCCCGCAAGATCAAGTCGTTGAGATGCCGAGAATGGCGTAGAGCGGGCACATGCCGAAGATGGCGGTGACGATCGGGATCACGCCGATCCAGCCGACCCAGTTCCAGCCGGTGCCGGGCGCCAGATACCCAAGCGCGAAAGCAAGCAGCGCCAAACCGACGACAACGCGCGCGAGCCTATCAAATACGCCGACGTTCAGCGACACGGGCGTCTCCTTCCAGTATTCTAAAATTTGAATATCCTAACCAGAGATTGCAGAGCGACTTTGATAAAAATCAAGTTGCCGGGTCATCTTGCTGACGCCCCACGATTTTCGACACTTGCGGCAGAATTCATCGGACGGCTCCGGCAGCGACCGGCCAAGACCGGTACGCATATGCCGGAACAGCAAGGTCGCATGAACGGGACGGCGAAATCGCTGACGACAGAATTCCACTTCAACCGTAGCGCTGGCGCGCCAGCGCGGCGCCAGCGCCAAGCGCCACGAGCTTGGCCTCGGCCACCTCGCGCCGCATCGGCGCCATGCCGCAATTGGTGCAGGCGACAAGGTGCTCCTTGGGCACGAAGCGCAGCACCTTCTCGATCTCGCCCGCCACCTGTTCCGGCGTTTCCACCGTGTCGGTCGCGACATCGATAACGCCTGCCAGCACGTCCTTGCCCGCGAGCAGCGACAACAAGTCGAGCGGCACATGCGAGTTGATGCATTCGACCGAGACCTGGCCGATGCGGCTCGCGGCCAGCGCCGGAAAGATCCTCTCGTATTGCCGCCATTCGGCGCCCAGCGCGTTCTTCCAGTCGATATTGGCCTTGATGCCGTAGCCGTAACAGATGTGCACGCAGGTGGTGCATGTGAGACCGTCGATGGCGCGATGCAGCGCCTCGATGCCCCAGGTGGCGACTTCGTCCATGAACACGTTGAAGGCCGGCTCGTCGAACTGAATGACGTCGACGCCGTCGGCCTCGAGCGCGCGCGATTCCTCATTGAGCAGATCGGCGAAGGCGAAGGCCATCTTCACCTTGTCGCCGTAATGCGCGTCGGCGATGGTGTCGGAAATGGTCATCGGGCCGGGCAGGGTGACCTTCAACTGCTTTTTGGTGTGGGCGCGGGCGTGGCGCGTTTCCGCTGCATGCACGCGGCCCTTGAGCGTGAGCGCGCCGCGCACCACCGGCACCATGGCCTTATAGCGGTCGGCGCGGATGCCCATCTCGACCTTATGGGCAAAGTCGATGCCGTCGACGAATTCGAGAAAGCCGTGCACGAAATGCTGACGCGACATCTCGCCGTCGCAGACGATATCGAGGCCGGCATCCTCCTGCAGCTTCACCGCCAAGAGCGTGGCGTCCAGCTTGCCTTGCGCGAGGTCCGCGCCGGCGAGCCGCCATTGCGGCCACAGCTTGTTGGGCTCGGCGAGCCAGGCGGGTTTCGGCAGGCTGCCGGCGACGGTCGCGGGAAAGATCATGTCGACGTCCTCGCAGGGGCAATGAAATGGGCAGGCGGCTTCCAACCATAGATCCAATGCTGGCGCTCGAGCAGCTTGTCGCCGCCCATGACGCGCATGCCGATGTTGCGCACCAGCGCTTCCGTGCCGCTCAGGCCGTAGATACGGCCTTGGCGACGCGATGCCTCCTGCGCGCGCGCGGTGCGCTGGCGACGGGCGCTCTCATAGGCGCGCAGGGCGGCGGCGGGATCATCGCGCGACTGGTTGAGGCGGTCGGCGAGGACCGCGGCATCCTCGATCGCCATGCCGGCGCCTTGTGCCAGGAAGGGCAGCATCGGATGCGCGGCATCGCCGATCAGCGTCACCGGGCCTTCGCCGCCGCGAAACGGCGTGCGCCGCTCGTAAAGCGCCCATTTCAACCATTGCTGCGGCAGCCCGACCAGCGAGCGCGCCGTCTCGTGCCAGCTGAAGCGCTGGAAATTCCGCATGATCTCGGCGCGGTCGCCGGCGGCCGACCAAGTGGTACCGCGCCACTGGTCGTGCACGATGGCGACGAGGTTGACCAGGCGGCCGGCCTTGACCGGGTAATGCACCAGATGGGCGTCGAGCCCGAGCCACAGATGCACCATGTCGGCGCGAAATTCCTCCGGCACCGCGTTGACCGGCACCGTCGCGCGCCAGGCGGTGCGATGGGCGTAGCGCGGCTGGCGCCGGATGCCAATGCGCGTGCCGATGCTAGACCAGATGCCGTCGGCGCCGATCAGGGCGATGCCGCGCTCGTCGATGATCGTCGTGCCGCTGCGGCCGAGCACCGAGACGCCGTTGATATGGGTGGCGAAGTCTTCGACTCTGATGCCGAGCTTGAGGGTGACGTCCGGCTCGTCCCCGGCGGCGGTCGCCAGCACCCGTTGCAGGTCGCCGCGATGGATGACCCAATAGGGGGCGCCGTAGCGCCGCTCGATTCCGGCGCCGAGCGGGATGCGCACGATCTCGCGGCCGCTGCCGCCGTTCATCACGCGGATCGCCTGCGGCGCCATCACCGCCGGCGTCAGCCGGTCGCGCAGGCCGAGCGCAATCAGCACGCCGGTGGCATTGGGTCCGAGCTGGAGACCGGCGCCCGCTTCCCTGAGCGTGGGCGCCTGTTCGAGCACGCTTGCGCGCAGGCCAGCGCGCGCCAGCGCCAAGGCGGCCGTCAGGCCCGCAATGCCGGCGCCGGCGACAATGACATGGCGCGCGGCTGCCAAGAGGGAAAGCTCAGGCGGCTTCGCCGACGTGCAGCGCGCATTCGACCGGCCGGGCCGCGTGCGGATCGAGCGTCGGGTCGTGCCGGTAGAGAGTCGAGCAATAAGGGCAGACGATCTCGCTTTCGTCGCCCATGTCGAGGAACACGTGCGGGTGGTCAAATGGGGGCGTGGCGCCCACGCACATGAATTCCTTGGCGCCGATCTCGATCATCGTCAGGCCGGGATCGTTGTGGAAATGGGGGATGACGTGTTCCGCCATAACAAGTCCTCGTCGTGGGGTGCCGCGCGACCGCGTTTGCCGGCACCATAGCGGGGTGGGCGTGTGCTGCCTAGGGCATTAGTCCCGGTAAAGTATGACCCGAAGGGCGCCGGAACTGCCTTGAATCCCATGCGTTTTTCACCACATTGCCAAGACCAATTGAACTTATCCACGCCCGATGATTCGCCGCCGTGAGCGGGAGCGAGAGCATGCGCGACGCGAAAGGCCTGGCGCCAGGGGATCGATCGTTCATGGCGCGGCCGCGCATCGGACCGGCGCTGTTCGTCGCCGCCTTGCTCGCCGCGCTCGCCGTCTATGTGGTGCCGCGCGGCCTCGCCGCGCATGACACGCTGGCGATGGCCGACGATCCGGTGCGCATCGCCGACCGCGCGCTCGACCGCAAGTTCAATGCCGAGGTGGCCGCGCGCGGCATCAATGACGCGCTCGCCGATCATGATGCCGACCTCGCCAAGAGTTTCGTCGATCTCGCCGACGCCCGGCATGTCGCGATCGATCCGGCGCTGCGCGAGAAAGTCGTGGCGGCGGTGACGGAAGCCTCCTCCGCGCGCCATGCGGCGGAAAGCTTCGCCATGGGCTTCATCACCGGCGTGCCGGAGGACGGCGCCGCGCTTGCCGGTACCGCGCTCGGCGACCTGTTCGTGTTCGGCGATATCCGCGATGCGGTGCGTGAGGGCACGCATCTGGCGCTCGGCGAACCGACCGACAAGCTGATCCTCGGGCTCGCCTGCGTCGGCATCGCCATCACCGCCGGCACCTATGCCACGCTCGGCGCCAGCGCGCCGGTGCGCATCGGGCTGACGCTCGCCAAGGCGGCGCGCAGAACCGGCCGGCTGGGCGGCAGGCTGACGCTGGCGGTCGGCCGCATGCTGCGCGGCGTGGTCGACTGGAGCCGGCTGCGGCGGGCGATCGTCGGCGCCTCGATCACCCAGCCGGCGGTGGCGGTGCGCGCCGTGCGCGAAGCGGTGAAGCTCAAGCGCGCAGAAGGTCTGCTCGATCTCGCCCGCGATGTCGGCCGGGTGGAGCGGAAGGCCGGCACGCGCGCGGCGCTCGAAGGCTTGCAAGTCGCCGAAAGCCCGCGCGAGATGTCGCGCGTCGCCAAGCTTGCCGAAAAGGAAGGCAGCCGCACCCGCGCCATCCTCAAAGTCGCCGGGCGCGGCGCCATCATGCTCACCGCCGGCGCCTTCGATCTCGGCATCTGGATCCTCGGCGCGCTGTTCACGCTTGTCACCTTCGTCGCCTCGCTGAAGAGCACGACGGAGCGCGTCACGTTGCGCGTCTTACGCCATCGCAAGGAGCGCCGCCGGCTCAAGGAGCAGCGCCGTCTTGCAGCGCTGAGGGTGGCGCGGGTCTAATCGGCCGGGCCTGACGGCGCGGGCCTTCCACCATATGAAATCGGATGCGGGTGGTGCGGCCTCCCTTGAAAAAGGGCCGACCGCAATCCATCATGCGCCGGCGACGGATACGAGCTGCCAATAAGAAGAACGACAAGCGTCGGCACCCGCTTTGCTTAAGGGTCAGCCGGCAGGTGTGGGAGGAAGCGGTGATCCGCGGCAATGCACGGGCGTGCGGCCGATGAACGGCGACGCATGCCTGGTGGTGGAAAATGCCAGTCTCCGTTACGGCGAGCTCGAGGTGCTCTCCGAGCTCAGCCTGACGGTGGGGGCGAGCGAGATCGTCAGCATTGTCGGCCCCTCCGGTTGCGGCAAGACCACGCTGCTGCGCTGCGTCGGCGGTCTCAACCAGCTCAACGGCGGCGAGATCCGCATCGACGGGCAGCGGGTGGAGAAGCCGCTGCCGGTCGTGTCGATGGTGTTCCAGCACTTCGGCCTGTTTCCCTGGCGCAACCTCTACAGCAACATCGCCTATGGGTTGTTGCTCAAGCACACGCCGCGCGAGGAGATCGCGCGCCGCGTCGGCGCGGCGATCGAGATGGTGGGGCTGACGGGCTTCGAGAAATCCTATCCGCATCAGCTGTCCGGCGGCATGCAGCAGCGCGCCGGCCTGGCGCGCGCGCTGGTGATGGAGCCGAAGCTTTTGCTGATGGACGAGCCGTTCTCGGCGATCGACGCGCAGACGCGCGAGCAGCTCCAGTTCGAGCTCTTGCGCATCTGGGACCGGCGGCCGACCGCCATGATGTTCGTGACCCATTCGATCGACGAGGCGGTGCTGATGGGCGACCGCGTGGTCGTTCTGGCCGGGCGGCCGGCGCATGTGCGCGCAGTGCGTGACGTGAGACTGCCGCGTCCGCGCGAGCGCAGCGTGGTGGCAAGCCCCGCCTTCATCGAACTGCGCGAGCAGGTCTGGCACGATCTGTTCGATCAACCGGCAAGTAGTGCAACAAGCAACGGAGCACGCGCGCAGCAGGACCTACGTGCTCAATAACAGGGAGGACTGACATGCTGAGGAAGTCGCTTTTCGCTCTCGCGGCCGCGCTGTCGGCCGTGACCATGCTGGCGCCCGGCGGCGCCAGTGCCGCGGACATGAAGCTGACGGCGACCGCCATCGGCCGTCCGCCGATCTTCTCCAATACCTTCGCCGATGTAGGCGAAGCCATGGGCTTCTGGAAGAAGGCGGGGCTCGATGTGACCTTCCGCTGGTTCCAGCGCGGCACCGACACCGCCAAGGCGGTGGTGACCGGCGATGCGGCGATCGGCTTCACCGCAACGCCGCCGGCGATCAACCTCATCGCCTCCGGCGCCAAGATCAAGATCGTCGCCGGCATGCCCAACCAGGACTGGGTCATCGCCTCCGACGAGGCCAAGGACTGCAAGGGCCTCAAGGGCAAGACGGTGGCCGCCGACGGCATCAATAACACGCGCTACCTGTATCTGCAGTCCTATCTCGCGACCTGCGGGCTGAAGATATCCGACGTGAAGGCGATCAACCTCGCCAACACGCCGCTGGTGAAGGCCGGCATCGCCAAGCAGGTACATGACGGCGTGTTCCACATCGACGAGCTGGCGCAGGTCGAGCACGCCACCAAGAAGTGGAACGTCATGGACGTGCCGGCCTCGATCGCCGAAGGCCTGCACTACGCGGTGCTGGTGGCCAACGACAACGCGATCAAGAGCAACCGCGAGGCGCTGGTGCGCTTCCTGGTCGGCTGGATCGAGACCCAGAAGATGATGGGCAGCAAAGATCCGAAGACCATGGAGAAGGTCGCCGAGATCGCCGCCAAGGCGAAGAATGTCGACAAATCGGTGGCGCTCGCCGCGATCAAGGCCTTCCAGGCCAAGAACTACTGGGTCGACAACAACGGCCTCAACAAGAAGCAGATGATGAGCCAGGAGCAGGAATTGGTGAAGGTCGGCTCGATGAAGGCGAAGCCGCCGAGCTACGATGAGCTCGTCGACACCTCGCTCTACGCCGAGGCGGCCAAGCGCGTCGAAAAGATGGGTATGAAGAAGTAAGAAGCCGCGGGCAATGACGGTCGGAAGCGGGCAGGCGCAGATGGCAAGCAAGCAATCCTTCGCCGCCCGCGTCGCCCGTTTCCGCACCGTCAATGCCTGGTGGATCCGGATCGCCTGCTATGCGTCGAGCATCATTCTGGTGCTCGCCGTCTGGCAGGCGTTCGGTAACAGCTTCGGCGTGCTGTTCGTCCCCTTCACTAAGACGATGGTGTCGCTGTGGACAATGCTCACCGACGGCACGCTGCTGCCGGCGCTGTGGGTGTCGGGCCAGCTCTATCTGGTGACGCTCGTCATCAATATCGTGGTCGGGGTCACACTCGGCCTCCTGCTCGCGCGCAGCAAGCTGATCTCGGCGGCGCTCGAGCCCTACGTGTACATCCTCTACGCCACGCCGACGATTTCGCTGGTGCCCTTCGTGTCCGTGCTGTTCGGCTTCGAATTCTGGCCGCGCGTCCTGGTCTCGGTGCTGATCTCGATCTTTCCAATCCTGCTCGGCACGCTCGAGGGCGCCCGCAGCATTCCGCGCCAGCATCTCGACGTCGCCGCCATCTTCGGCTCGAACGAGCGCCAGCTCTGGCGCGACGTGATCATCCCTTACGTCACCCCTTATGCGATGAGCGGCATCAAGCAGTCGGTGGCGCTGTCCATGGTCGGCACGCTGGTGGCGGAGTTCTTCCTCAATCCCGACGGCATCGCGGCGGTGATGCTGCAAGGCACGACCATTGTCAACTCGGCCTGGGTGCTGGCGATCACCCTGTTCGTGGCGGGGATCGCGGTGGTGCTGGTCGGCGTCGGCGAACTCATTGAACGGTATCTGGTGCGATGGCGGCATTCGGCAGTGGGCTAAAGACGGATGTCAGGCGAGGACCGCGCGCGGCGCTGCCGCGCTGGCTGACGCGCGAGCGCGTCGCGCCGGTCGTCACCGGCCTCGCGATCCTGGCGGTGTGGCAGATCGTGGTGAGTACGCAACTGCCGAGCTTTGTCGGGCGGCCGAGCGGCATCATCATGGCGTTCCCCGCGACGGTGGCGAGCGAGGAGTTCTGGGTCGACGTCGTCGTCACCTTAGGCGCGATCCTGGAGGGCGTGTTCATCGGCTCGGTCGCCGGCATCCTGATCGGCGTCGCCATGGGACGGGTGCGCGAGATCAACTGGTTCCTGTCGACCTATATCCGCGCGCTTTACGCGCTGCCGCTGATCGCGCTGGTGCCGATCGTCATCATCTGGGTCGGCTATTCGCCGACCTCGCGGCTGGTGATCGTCATCATCTCGGTGTTCCTGCCGGTGGCGGTGACCACCGCAGACGGCACCCGCGCCATCTCCAAGGACTATCTCGACGTCGGCAAAATGTTCGGCGCGCGCACGCATAACATGTGGTTCGGCATCGCCCTGCCGTCGGCCATACCGTTCATCGTCGCCGGCATCGAGCTCGGCTTCGCCCGCGGCATCACCAATGCGATCGCCGTCGAGGTGCTGGCCAGCGTGCCGGGCATGGGCATGTCGGTATTCACAAAGTCGAACGAGCTCAACGAGAACGCCTCGCTGGTCTATGTCGTGTGCCTGGGCGTCTTCGCCATCGCCGTGCGCGCAGGCATGGTCCGCTTCCGCCATTGGCTGGCGCCCTGGTACCGCGGGCAGTAGGCGCTTTCGCGCGCCGCCATCCTCTGCTATCGCCCCTCCGTCTTCTCGGCGCGGCCGGCGGCCGAGCCCTTCAGGATGGCGGATCGAATCGGAGCAATGCCAAGTTTTCACCATGACGACGTCGAGATCGCCTATCTCGACGAAGGGGAAGGCGAGCCGATCGTGCTGGTGCACGGCTTCGCCTCCAACAAGGAGGTCAACTGGGTCAATCCCGGCTGGGTGTCGACGCTGACACGCGCCGGGCGGCGGGTGATCGCGCTCGACAACCGTGGCCATGGGGCTTCGAGCAAGCTTTACGACCCGGCCGCCTACCACAGCGCCACCATGGCCGACGACGTGCGCGCGCTCATCGATCATCTGGGCCTCGGCCGCGCCGACGTCCTTGGCTATTCCATGGGCGCGCGTATCACCGCCTTTCTCGCCGTCAATCATCCCGAGCGCGTGCGCTCGGCCATCATCGGCGGGCTCGGGATCAGGCTGGTGGAGGGGCACGGCGGTAGCATGGCCGCGATCATCGTCGCGGCCCTGCAGGCGCCCTCGCTCGCCGACGTCAGCGATCCGGTCGGCCGCGCCTTCCGCAGCTTCGCCGAGCAGACCAAGTCCGACTTGCGCGCGCTCGCCGCCTGCATGATGAGCCCGCGCGCAAAAATCGGCCGCGAGCAGGTCGCCGGCATCGCAGCACCGGTCCTGGTGGCGGTGGGAACAAAGGACGAGGTGGCGGGTTCGGCCGAGGCGCTGGCCGCGCTCATCCCCGGCGCGCGGGTGCTGCCGATTCCCGACCGCGACCACATGCTCGCCGTCGGCGACCGGGCGTTCAAAGCCGGGGTGCTCGATTTTCTCAAGGAGCGTCCCTAGATAGGGCAACACGGCCGGCCTCGCGAGGGTGAGGGAACTGTGGTAAAATCCGGCCTCGAGGGAAATGGCGCGAGAGGCGCCGGGAGAAAGCCATGGCTCATAGCCAGACAAAGGCCAGCAAAGTCCTCGACAAGGTCGATCCGGTCTGGGCGCGCGTGCGCCACGAGGCAGAAGACATCGCGCGCAACGAGCCCGAGCTCGCCACCTTCATCTACGAGAGCATTTTGCATCACGAGACGCTGGAAGCCGCGGTGATCCATCGTGTCAGCCAGCGGCTCGATCACGGCGACGTTTCCGGCGAGCTGATCCGCCAGGCCTATGCCGGCGCGCTCGAGGACGAGCCGGCGATCGGCGACGCCTTCCGCGCCGACATCGTCGCCGTTGTCGACCGCGATCCGGCGACCAACCGCTTCATCGAGCCGGTGCTCTATTACAAGGGCTTCCATGCCATCCAGACGCACCGGCTGGCGCACTGGCTGCTCGGCAAGGGGCGCAGGGATTTCGCGCTGTATCTGCAGAGCCGCGCCTCGGTCGTCTTCCAGTGCGACATCAATCCGGCGGCGCGCATCGGCCGCGGCATCTTCCTCGACCACGCCACCGGGCTGGTGGTCGGCGAGACCGCGGTGATCGACGACGACGTCTCCATCCTGCACGACGTGACGCTCGGCGGCACCGGCAAGGAGCATGAAGACCGTCATCCGAAAATCCGCCGCGGCGTGATGATCGGCGCCGGCGCCAAGATCCTCGGCAATATCGAGGTCGGCCATTGCGCGCGCATTGCCGCGGGCTCCGTGGTCATCAAGCCGGTGCCGCACAACACCACGGTCGCCGGCGTGCCGGCCCGGGTGGTGGGCGAGGCCGGCTGCCCCGAGCCCTCGCGCGCCATGGACCAGATGCTCTACGGCATCATGCTCGACGGCTGATCGGCGCCTGCGGGCGGCATGATCGTTTTCGAAGACCGGCGTCCCGGCGCGCTCTGGGGCCGATTTACGGCCTGTCGCGCGGGGTTGCGCCGCGGCGTCCGATCGGGCAAGGAAAGCCCACAGTGAAAAAGGAGCGGCCCGTTGGACGTGCAGGAAATCAGACAGCTCGAATCCTATCTGCGCAAATTGTTCGGTAATGCGCAGTTGCGCGTGGTGCCGCAGAGCGGTGACGCCGCCGAGATTTATATCGGCGAGGACGATATCGGCGAATTGACCGTCGACGAGGACGAGGGCGAGCGTTCCTATAATCTGCGCATGGTGATCCAGCTCGGCAGCGATCCCTCGATCCAGCCGGTGCCGGCGCTCACCAATTATCTGCGACGCCGCTTCGACAACGACAAGCTGCGCGTGGTGACGCGGCCGAAGAAGATGGACTCGCTCGAAGCCTATCTGGGCGACGAGTTCATCGGCGTCCTGTTTGTCGAGAACGAGAAGGGCCGCCGCTCGTATATTTTCGAATTGCCGATCCTGGATGTCGATCTGGTCGAGCAGTAAGCGGGCGCGGCGACACATTCCATCTGGTCATCGCCGGGTCCGTCCCGGCGATTTCGTTTCCTGCGCATCGATCGAGGCGTCAGGCGCTCGGATGCAGCCGCGCCAGCAGCGCGTCGATGCCGCGCGCCACGTTCTGCCAGTCATCGAGCCAATCGCGCGGGAAGCGGAAAGTGACGTCGGCGGCGCCCAGGCGCCGCTCCAGCAGACAATTACCGTCATTGCCGACGCCGCGCAGCGTGCAGCGGGCAAGGAAGTGGGTCGGCGCATCCGTCTCGAACACCAGTTCCTCGCCCTGATAGGGCGTGCCGTCGCGGAAGGCGCGCAGCGTCAGACCCGCCGGGCCGGTGCGTGATTGGGGTTGCAGATAACGCGGATAAATCTCGCGCAGCCGCGCGTCGAGCGGCAGCGTGCCGTCATTGGCGGCGATGGTGACGAACAGCCGCTTGTCGGGATCGAGCGGGGCGACGGCGCTTGGCTTAGCGGCGGGAGGCGTAAGCGACGGCCAGCGATAGGCGAGGTCGACGCGCGCCTGCGTGCCGGCATGGCGCTGCACCGACATGCGGATCGCTGCCGGCTCGATGTTGAAGGTTGCTCCCGCGACCACGATCGGCAGGCTCGGCGCATTGAGCGCCACAGGCGCATCGGGCCAGCGCGGCCACAGCACATAGGTCACGAAGGCCGCGGCGGCGATGAGCACGATGCCGAAGACCAGGAGCGGCGCCAGCAGCGGATTGTGCCTGGCGCCGCGGCGGCGGGCCGCGCGCTGCTGCGCAGCCTGGGAATAAGCCATGGAAGCTCCCTACGAATCGCCGGTGATTATGCCACGCGCGTCCCAAGGGGGCGGGAATGGTGCGTTAACCCTTTGTTAAGGATTGGCTGGCGTTGGGCCGACAGTTTGCCAGAATGGCGGCAGTTACGTGTTTAGAGGTCCGCCATGACGGCGCAATCTGCGCAGATGCTGCTGGCGCTGGCTCTCGGCTTTGCCGTCGCGGGCCTGCTGGCCTCCGGCTTCCGCCTCGCCACCAGCCGTCTGCCCAGCTTCAGCATGCTCAGCACCGGCCCCAGCCCGACGACATTCGCCATGGTGCCCGTGCTGATCTTCGCGGCGCCATTCCTGATCATGCGCAACACGTTGATGGGCCGGCGCCTGGAAAATCGCCGCTTCGAATTCGTGTTCCTGGCGACGCTGATCGCCGGCTTCTGGAGCCTGATGTCGGGCATGGTGCTGGTGATGAGCCTGCAGGCCTGCGGGCTGTTCGTCGCCTGACGTCTTCCCATTTATCGCGCCGATTGCGATGGTCGCTTCCGACAGAGGAGGCCCGATGCCAATCTACGAACTCGATGGTGTGAAACCGGAATTTCCCGAAAGCGGCGACTATTGGGTGGCCGAGACCGCGAGCCTGATCGGGCGCGTGCGGCTGAAGCCCTATGCAAGCGTGTGGTTTGGCGCCGTGCTGCGCGGGGACAACGAATGGATCGAGCTCGGCGAGCGCTCGCAGATCCAGGATAATGCGACATTGCACACCGATCCCGGCTTCCCGATGGTGATCGGCGCCAATTGCGTCATCGGCCACAATGTCGTGTTGCATGGCTGCAGCATCGGCGACGAGAGCCTGGTCGGCATGGGCGCGATCATGATGAACGGATCGCGCATCGGGAAGAACTGCATCGTCGGCGCCGGCGCGGTGGTGACCGAGGGCAAGAGCTTTCCCGACAATTCGCTGATCGTCGGCGCGCCGGCGCGCGCCATCCGCTCGCTCGACGAGAAGGCAGCCGACATGATCCGCGAGGGCGCCGATATCTATGTACGGCGCGCACAGAAATACGCCAAAGAGCTGAAGCAGATCGGGTAAGGCAAAACGGCTAATGCAAAAATGGTGCGGCCGGCCCCTGGGGGAGGGCCGGCCGCTCGCGAACCCGGTCTGGGGACGGGGAGGGGTGGGGACGTGACCGGGAGCGCGATCTCGGTGTCTGTTTCGCCCGCGCGCTCAGCGCGCCGAAACTGTGGGCGGGGCCAAGCGTGGCGGTCCAATCGAAACCCAGAGGTTCGGGTCCGACTGCGACTGCCGCTTGACGAAGCGGTAGCCGGTCTTGTTCCACGGCAAGACTTCATTCACCTCGTTGTCCAAGATGAACTCGCCGCGGTCGGTCTTGACCGTGAGCACCGCGTGGCCGTCGCCTTTCTTGTCGCGCACCACGGTGATCAAAAGCGCCTCGCGTGGCCATCCGGCCCGCATCAACAGGCGCCGCTTGAGCAAGACGTAATCTTCGCAGTCGCCATAGCCGTCGTCGGGGTAGTTCCAACGTTCGACGACACCCCAGTGTTCCATGTCGGTCATCGGCTTGATTGTCTGGTTGACCCACAGGTTGACCTTCTTGAGGTCGCTCCAGGTCTTGCCCGTGAGCACGATGTCGCGCGGCGCCGTCGGATGCGTGTTGCATTCCGGTTTGTATTCGACGCAGAACTCGATCCAGCCGATCGGTGCGCGCGTGACATTGCCGACCGAAATATAGACCGGCCGCTCCGTCGGCACGCCGGCATGTAGCATCGCGTGCTGTGCGGCGGCCGCCTGACCGGACGCGGCGAAACATGCCGCGCCGGCCAGGAGCAGCCCACAGCCCGTGGTAAGGAGCTCTTTGAAACGCCAACCCATTGTGGTCCCTCCCCCGTCCGATTGGGACCACATTTGCCACAAAGTTTTTGCACCGGCGCTAAATCAAGGAAGTAGTTTTGAAGATAACCAGAATAAAGATAGAGACGAATAAAGAATAACTTGATCGCATATTCGAATAAAAACGTATCAAATACAGTTTAATTCAAATTTTATCGATTAATGATCTTGCGCGTGATGCCAAAGGGCTCGGGTGACCTACTTGCAGGCGGCATTTACCACGCCGGCGCGCCACGCGCGGATCGCGGCGTCACAAGCCCGCCGGCACCGGCGCGCGCAATTTGAGCGGTGATGTTAACCGGCGGCTGACGCTATTCGCCGGTGATGTTTTCTTCGAGGAAGTCGGGGTGCTGCAGGCGGGTGAACTCGACCGCGAAACCGTCGTCGATATGACGGACCACCCGACCTGTGGTCTTGCCAATGGTGACTGCGGCGCCGACCGGCGGACGCAGGTCCGGCGCGATGCCGATGGCGGCGCCCGACTGCGACAGGTCGATGATGCGGCAGGCGACGTTCCTGCCGTTGGGCAGAACCAGATGCGCCATCGGATTGCGCGGCGTGTAGCGGCCGTGCCGCCGATCCTCCGGCAGATTGAGGATGTGCCGGTTGGCGATCCAGGTGAGCTGAGCGGCGAGCTTGTCGCGCTTGCGCAGCGTGGCCGCGATAGTCATGGCAAAACCGTTGTCGATCAGCCGCGCAATCTTGCCTTCGAGCCGGCCGAGATGATCGACATAGGCGATCACGCGTTCGCCCGGCTCGCCGGCAACCGGCGCGATAAGCGCCATGCCGCCGGGCGACATATTGATGACCTGGCACGGAAATTCACGCCGGTCGGCGAGCATATAGCGGCCAAGCAAGTTCACCTTGACGCGTTGGTGACGCCGGCGTTCTTCCGCCAGCGGCAGAATCTTTAGCTTGGTCAATGCAAGTGCCATGACTGGGTAATGATTTAACGTGCACGCAGCAGCATCAATTACCCTAGGGCGCTTAGATTAACGCGGCGTTAGCCGATGCGCTCATCATGCGGGGTTTCCCGCCCGCCGCTATAGACCGTGAAGCCATGCCGTCCCCGTCGGCCGATCTTCGGCGGCTTGAAGCGCGCTCCGACGGCCTTTTCCAGCGCCGGTCCGAGGTGGCGCAGCGTGCCAAGGGTGAGCTCCATGACCGGCTTGGCGCCGAGCCAATAGGGCGGCACCGTCGGCACCATGACACCGATTGCGCGAATACGTGCATGCCCGCTATGCGCGAGAGGCAGCAGCAGCAGCTCGAGCTCGACCTGGTCGCCCTCCGCCGTCCGGCCGCTGAGACCGGCAACCGCCCCGATCTGTTCGCTGGTGAGGATGTCGAGCACCTCGTTGACGCTCGCCCGGCTCTGCTCGCTCCAGAGCGCGGTGAACAGCTCGCCCTTGATCTCGCGGGCGAACAAGGCGCAGACGCGCGTGCCGGCGAGACGGAACCGCATCTCGTCGACGAAATCCGCGGCCAACATGATGGTGTCGCCGAGTGCCGAGCGGATGGCGCCGGGATCGATGTCGGCGCGTTCGGGGGCCGCACGGGTTCGACGCCGCTCCTCCCAATAGGCATAGACCGCGCGGGTCGAAGAATGTTTCATGGGCCACCTGTTCCATCGCGAGACGGTGCCGGCTTGGAAATGTGTCCGTTCGGGACAGCGGTGCTGACATTTCGCCGCGATGGTGTGGGTGGAGCAGGGCTTGTGCCGCGCGGCCGGTCCGGCGCGCGGCAAGTCGGGTTAGTGTTAAGACCGCAAATGCATTGGCAGCGTGTGGGTGCTCGTCTAGGATCAACCCGATCCACACGTGGCGCCGGAGTCATCGCCCGGCGCCGTCACTGAGCAAGAGCCACGGGGAGGTGAGGGGACGTGACGAGCGCCGCCAAGGCGTAAGAGCACCCCCACGACGCGGCTTAAAGGAGGGCGAAAGCCCTCCTTTTTTCTTGCGCCGCTGCATTGCACTGCGCGGTCAGTTGGGTTAGCGCAGGGGCGGTCCAGCTTGCGGTCGGGCGGCCAAGCGGAAGAGCTAAAGGATTCACGATGGACGCGCCCGAACAACGCGAGCCTATCTTCAATATTCCCTCGATCATTGTGGCGCTGCTGGTCGGCCTCGCGCTCATTCACGCGGCGCGCACGCTGCTGCTCAGCTACGATCAGAATATCGAATTCCTGCTCACCTTCGCTTTTATTCCGGCGCGCTACGACACGTCGGTGGTGCTCGGCGGCGTGCTGCCCGGCGGCGGCGGCGCCGAGGTGTGGAGCTTCATTACCTATTCGTTCCTCCATGCCAACTGGATGCATTACGGCGTGAATGCGATCTGGCTGCTGCCGTTCGGCACGGCGGTGGCGCGCCGCTTCGGCGCCTATCGCTTCGCCGCCTATTACGCGGTCTGCGCGATCGCCGGCGCTTTGGCGCATCTGGTTACCCATGCCGGGGAGCCGGCGCCGATGATCGGCGCCTCGGCCGCGATATCGGGTGCCATGGCCGGCGCCATGCGCTTTGCCTTTCAGCGCGGCGGGCCGTTGAGCTTCTGGCGCCGCGGCGGCCATGCCGATTACCAGGTGCCGGCGCTCCCGCTCTCGGGCGTGCTGCGCGAGCCCGCGGTGCTCGCTTTTCTCGGGGTCTGGTTCGGCATCAATCTCCTGTTCGGGGCGACCACGCTGCCAATTCCGGGCATCGGCGCCAACGAAACGGTGGCCTGGCAGGCCCATATCGGCGGGTTCCTCGCCGGTCTCCTGTTGTTTTCCTGGTTTGATCCGGCGCCGGATTTTCCGCAATCCAGCGAGATTGATGCAATGCATCATTAGGCACGGCGCCGGCGCGCGGCAACCGGCGCACAATTCCTCCTTGACGGAACCGGGTTGGCGGCAGGATCGTTCCTGTCAGCCCGGAATCGTGCGGGTCCTTGCCCGCAGCCGAAGCCGGGTTCATTGCGCATGATCCGATGCGAACGCCGCTCCCTGTGTCGATCACCGTGAGCGCTGTTTGGGATCATGCACCAGGGAGGCTGCCATGAACGTGAAGACGATTCTGGCCGCCAAGTCATCTCACTTGGGCGGCGACATTTTCAGCATCGAACCGGCGGCGGATCTTGCGGCGGCGGTGAAGCTTCTCACGCAGCATCGGATTGGCGCGCTGGTGGTGCGCGGCGCGGGAGGGCGCCTCTCCGGCATCTTGTCGGAGCGCGACATCGTGCGCGCGCTTTCCGCGCACGGGCCCGATGCGCTCGGCCTGCCGGTCGGGCAGGTGATGACGCGCGAGGTGGAAACCTGCGGCGAGAACGACAGCGTGGCGAGCCTGATGGAGCGCATGACGACGGGCAAATTCCGCCACCTGCCGGTGGTCGAGCAGGGCAAGCTCATCGGCCTCATCTCGATCGGCGATGTGGTCAAACAGCGCGTCGAGGAGTTCGAGCGCGAATCCGAAGCGATGCGCGAATACATCCGCAGCGCCTGAGCGGATCTATTTCGCCACTCCATTGGAGCCGTAGGACTGCGACAGCGCGGTGACCGCCTCGGTCACCGCGCCGATCGATTTTTCCGCCGCGTCGGTGCCGATCTTGATCGCCTCGCCGGCGCGGTGGAAATCGAACCAGCCGACGCCGCCCAGCCGCGGGCTGATCAGCACGTCGGGCGGATCGCCAGCGAGCCGCGCCCGCGTAATGCGGTCCTGCATGACGTTGAAGGCTTCGATCATCACCGTGGGGATGCCGGGGCGGCCGCGGCGGCCGAGGATCTGCCGGCGCAGCGCGCGGTCGCGCGAGAAGATGCCGCGCAAGCCGTTGCTCTTGGCGAGCGCGAGCGCCGCCTGGTCGTCCTCGTCGTCGGAGCCGTGGCTGGCGATGATGGTGCCGCGGCCGAACAGATCGGAATTGAGGTTGACGGCGATCACCAGGCGGGCGCCCAGCGCGCGCGCCGCCGACACCGGCACCGGATTGACCAGCGCGCCGTCGACCAGCCAGCGCCCGCCGATGAGCACCGGCGGGAAGATGCCGGGCAGCGCATAAGAGGCGCGCAAGGCTTCGACCAGCCGTCCGCGCGTAAGCCAGATTTCATGGCCGGTGTTGAATTCGGTGGCGATGGCGGCGAAGCGGATGGGCAAATCGTCAATGCGCTGGTCGGCGAGCGCGTTTTCGAGCTGATGCGCGAGGTGATTGCCGCGGATGAGGCCCGAGCCGGACAGGCTGACGTCGAGATAGCCGAGCACGCCGCGCACCGTGAGCTCGCGCGACCAGGTTTCCAGCGCGTCGAGCTGCTGGGCGGCGTAGCTGCCGCCGACGACGGCGCCGATCGAGGTGCCGACGATCACATCGGGAACGATGCCATTGGCGATCAGGGTGCGCAGAACGCCGATATGGGCAAATCCACGCGCCGCGCCGCCGCCGAGCGCAAGTCCGATGGTCGGGCGTGTGCTGGTCGGCTTCAGCGGCGTGGTGGTGGCCTCGGCGGAACGGTCGCCGTTGCGCCCACGCGTGAACAGCCCTTCAAAAACCAAACCCGTGTCTCCCCTGGTCTCGGATCATGATCGAACCGAGCCAGCCCAGGAACAAGCATCTCAGTTGAATATGGTGAAAAACGTTGCTGCCGGAGTTTTATGACCAAAACGTGACGCCGGTGGTTTGGTTGCGGGCCGCGGTTAACGCCAGGCGGGACGGCCAAGTGCGGCCCTCCGCAGGCGCTCAGCCAGCGAAATAGGTGACGATATCGGCGAGTTTGGGCCGGTCGCGGTCCTCCGGCGGCTTCACGGCGTGGCCGATGTGCACGAAGCCGGCGATGCGCTCGTTGGCGGCGACGCCCAGCCGCTCCAGCACCTGCCGGTCGTAGGCGTACCATTCGGTAATCCAGCTTGCGGCAAAGCCCATGGCGTGCGCCGCGGTCACCAGGTTCATGCAGGCGGCGCCGGACGACAATTGCTGCTCCCATTCTGGGATTTTCACATGCGGGCCGGCGCGGCTGACCACGGCGATCACCAGCGGCGCGCGGGCGAGCCGCTTGCGCTCGAATTCGATCTGGTCGGATGTCGCGTCGGGCCGGCCGGTGCGGAAGATCTCCGCAATGGTGTCGCCGGCGGTGGCGCGCGCGTCACCGGCGAACACGATGAACCGCCAGGGCGCGAGCTTGCCGTGGTCGGGCACCCGCGCGGCGATGGTGAGCAGGGTGTCGATCTCGGCGGCGCTGGGGGCGGGGCCGGCAAGTTCCATCGGCTTGACCGAGCGGCGGGTCTGCAGGAGCTGCAAGGCGTCGGGCATGCGGATCCTCTTAGAATGGGTCGAAAAAAGCCGCTCCCGGACGGGTGGTCCGGGACGGCGCCGGTCGGCCGGCGGATCATTCGCAAACCGGGAGCGGAACGGCAAGCGCGGATTGGGCCGCGTCTGGCGGGAGCACGTCCAGGAACGGCGAAGGCCGCGCTGCGGCCTGAACCGCAGCACGGCCTTCGGTGCTGTCGCAGTCTCAATTCATTCGGCCGCCATGGCGCTGTACCCCCTGAGGGCGTCGATGCTGTTGAGCGAGCGTGCCAGCGTCGATTTGCCGGCGGTGGTGAGCTGCAGCATCGTCTTGCGGCGGCCGCCGCGCTTGGGCGTCGGCTTGGATTCGAGCGTCTTCTTGATCAACCCTTCGGTTTCCAGGCGTTCCAGGGCCGCATAGGCGCGGCCCGGCCAGTGCAGTCGCCGCGTGTGCCTGTTGACCTCCTGCAAGATGGCCGTGCCATAGGCCTCCGGCTGTAGCGTTGTGATCGCGAGCATGATCTGCAGATCGAACAGATTGATCTCCATGATCCGCTCGCGATTGCCGGTGCTCCGGGGCTTGCCATCGCGGCTTGACCGCTCACGGTCTTGTTCTTTGCTCGTTGACTCGCGCTTCGTGCATAAGAGCATGGCCGTCTTACTCCGGCATTTGGGTTTGGTCGCCCGCCCTTAACTGTCCTTTCTCGTATCGCGTTGGTGCCGAGGCCTACCACTTGAAGATGAGGGAGGCCGCGATGAGCTGCACCGTGTAGTTCGGGTTGTCATAGGCGAGGAAGGTCGAACGGCTAGTGCCGGTCAGCTCCGTATTGCCGGTGACGGTCCCGAAATAGGCGTTGAGGGAGTCGGACTGCCAGTACGAGCCGTCGTTATGCTCCCAGGTGTAGCGCAGCTTGGCGATGACCTGACCCTTCCAGCCCAACTGACGCAGCTGGTCCTTGTCGAAGTAGTAGCGGGCCGTCGCGTCAAGCCGCTGATACAGGTTGGTGTTATCCGGCCAGGGCAAGCCAGCCTGCGACGGCGTCACGCCCGCGTTGACGGTGCCGTTGCAGTTGCGGGCATTGGCGCCGCCGAGCGAGCAGGGCGTGAAGTCGTGCGACTCGCGCTCCCAGGAGGCGATGTAGTTGATCCGGAAGTCGAGCTTGCCCGGGATGGCCTTCCAGTCCGCCGAGGCCAGGAAGGTGTGGTAGTTCTGAGTCAGATTGTCGCTCCACCCGCACAGGCTCGGCACCGTGTAAGGCGAACCGGCATAGGCGTAGCCGAGGAAGCCGCAGGCATTGCCGGCAGCGGTACCGTCGGCGTCGGCGACGATCGCCGTCATGTCCATCTTGTCTTGTTCATAGTTATAGCCGGCCGTCAGCCGCAGGGCCGGGGTCACCATGACGCCGACATCGATGCCGGCATTCCACGAATGCTCGGAGGACACGCCCGCCTGGAACGCCGTCGTCTCGGGATAGTCGACCCACCGGAAACCGGCGGTCGGCGTGATCGAGATCGTGTCGGTGACCTGGATGTCGAGCAGCGTGCGCAGCTTGCTTTGGTCGCGGTTGGCCAGGTCGAACATGCGCGAGTTCAGCCAGGTGCCGTCATCGATCCGATAGCCGTTGTAGCGGCGCGAGCCGTAGGAGTAGCTCAACCGCCACTGCGCCCAGTCAGTGAGTTGCGTGTTGGCGAACATGCGGCCGATATTCTCGTCGGTCTGCGTGGCGAAGCGGTTGTCGCTGCGGTCCCAGCGCTCGAAGCCGTAACCGGCGCCGATGGTGAACCAGTTCGTGGGGTTCCACGTCAGGTCCTCATCGATATTGGTCTTCTTGAACGACGTATATTCGGGGATATGCGGCCCGGCGCTCAACTCCGAGTCGGCCAGCACCACGTCGCCGAAGGTCAGATCCGTCGTGTTGTTCTTGTGCTCGTAGTAGCGCACCCGCACTTTGTTATGCAGCGTGTCGGTGAACGACGACGTCAGCACGTTATTGGTGAGGAAGTTGTTCACCTCGCCGTTGAGGCTCGAGGCCGGCAGCGCCGCCGCGGTGATGCCGTTGTTCGTCGTATCGATGAAGGCCTCGTTTTGCGTCCACCGGCTGTACTGGTTGGTGGTGGTGAAGCGGCTCTTCCAGATCGGAAGGTCCATCGCCCCGCTGCCGGTGAAGGCATGCGCCTGGTTGCTCGGCGGCAGAGGCAGCCGCAGCGTGCCGTTGCCGAAATTGATCGTGCCGCCCGTGTTGCCGTAAGGGTTCTCCACGTTCAGCTGCGTCAGGTTGTCGGTGTAGATCGACCCGGCATAGGCCAGCTTGAAGCTGTAGCGGCCCCACGCGCTGGCGCCGATATATTCGCCCGAGGCCTTCGGCGTCTGCGTGGTGTCGTCCACCGGGATCGGCACGCCGATCGTGTTGCTCGGGAAGCTGCCGTTCGGCGGCGCATAGGTGTAGTTCATCGTGCCCGGCCGCGTCCCGGTACGGTCTTCGTGCGAATAGCTGATGTTGAAGTCCCAGTCCGGCGTCGGCGTGATCCGATAGGCCGCACTGAACTTGTCGCGCCGCACGCTCAACTCGTCGATCTGCGTCGCATTGTTGTTGATGATGGTGTTGATGCTGCGGCGCGCCGCCAGGCCCGCTGCGTTGTTACCGCTTGCCGGGCCCCACAGGGGCTGCAACTGCGCCTGCACCGCATTGTCGACGGTTAGGTTGGTGCTGCCGACGCCGCTGAACAGGCTTTTGGCGCTGTAGCTCCACAGATGCGGGGTCTGGTCCCAACTCAAGGTCAGGTACTGCTTGCCCGCCTCGGAGAAGTCGAGCGTGTAGCTCTGCGCGTTGTAGCCGACGTCGTCGCCCCAGAAGTTGAAGCGGTAGCGCCCGTCGTTGGAGCCGAAGTCGAGATTGATCCAGTCGAGGAATACGCCCGGCGGCACCTTGCCGTATTCCTCATACTTGGCGCGGCTTTCGGTCTGCGTCGGCAGCAGGAACGCCCCGCTCGGATCGTAGCCGAAGCCCGTGCCCGGCCGCTCGGCATACCAGCGCCCGCCCGCTTCGAACCCGCCGTTGAAGTACCAGCCCTGCTCGGGGGGCGGCGCTTTCAAGATCGGCTTCAAGTCGGCCGCACCTGCTCCGCCTGCCGATCCGGCAACTAGGCCCATCGCGCTCGCGAGCAAGATGATGGTTCGTGCCTTGAGAACCTCACGTCGGACTTTCATTTCGCTACCCCCAACCAGCCTTTATCCGCTTCGTTATTCCTTCCGTGTCCCGCAGCCATGGCCGCGGGACACATGTTGCCTTGTCGGTTACCGCAGGAAGGCCGCGCCACCCGGGCTATTCGAGCCGTGGATCTGCGAGTGGCAGTTCAGGCACCCGGCATTGACCGCCTGGATCTGCAGCGGGTTGCGCGGGTTGGCCGGATGGCGCGAGGCCACGTTGTGGCAGCGCTGGCACAGCCGCGGACGCGAGACCTTCAGCATGTTGTCGTTGATCGAGCCATGCGGGTCGTGGCAGTTCAGGCAGCTCTCGACCACCGGCGGATGCTCCCACAGCCACGGGCCGCGCTTGTCGGCATGGCACTGGAAGCAGACATCGTTCACCGTCGCTTCCTTGAGCAGATGGTCGTTGTAGCTGCCGTGCGGATTGTGACAGTCGCTGCACGCCATCTTGCCTTCCGTGAGCGGCATGTGCTCCGAGCGCATGACCTTGGCGCGGATGTCCTTGTGGCACTGGAAGCAAGTATCGGGCTGCGAAGCCGTCTTCAGCTGATACTTGCGCGACACTTCCTTCATGATCGTGTGGCAGTTCGTGCACTGCAGGCCGCGCGTCTGGTGGATGCTGCCGTGCCAGAGCGTGCGGTTGCCCTTCTCGTGGCAGCCGAGACAGATCGCGTTGTTCTCTTGCGCGGTGCGGCTGTGGTCCTGCGGCCGGAAGGAGATGATGCCGCCGACGCCACGTCCGCCGCCGAGGCGCACATGCTCGGAGCCCGGACCGTGGCAGCTCTCGCACTGCAACTTGCCCTGCTTCTGCAGCCGTCCCATCAGCGTGCGGGAGAACTCCTTCTGCACGCCGGAATGGCAGCCCAAGCAGACCTTGGAGCCGACATAAGTCGCTTCCCGCGCCGGGCCATGCTTTGCCGGCGCCGACATCTTGTCGGTGGCTGGTGCATTGGCGCTGCCGCCGCTGTTCATCTGCTTGAGCGCGTCGAACAGGCTGTTGGCTTCCGCCACCTTCACCTCGCCCTGACGCGCCGAAGAATCGACCTGCTGCGCGTAGCTGCGCAGGGCCGAAAGCGCTTGCGTGGGTTGAGAGGCCTTGGCAGGGCTGCCGACGGCAAACAGGAGGCCCGCAAGAGCCCCTGCAATGACCAGCTTGCCCAATTTGTAGTGGAATTCGGTTCGCGGTTGACACCCAGCTTCAATCCGCCCACCGGCGCGACGATTGCGCTCATGCTGCATGCAAGACCCCCCGCAAAGCGAAAAAGTTACCGTTCGTTGATATTCAACGTACCGATTTCGACGCCGCTCGCAAGGAGAAACACTGGGGAAAAACTTCTTATCCATTTGATCCAAATCAATTATTTTCTTGACTTTGGATTTTTTCCGCAACGGCCAAACAATTCAAAAGCATAGATAAAACATAAATTTGCCGCGCTTCCGCCGCCCGGCTGCCGCGTCCGTAACGGGCCGTTTTCGCAAGGCAGTCATGTGTCGACCACAGCAAGATTCCGGATTGGCTGTTGCAAGATATCAACAGGAGCGGAGAGCGCCGTGATGGCAATTGGAGTCGGAGGGTAAGGTGTTGCCGGTCGCTGCAACGCGCCGCCGGCACGGCGCGTTTGCCAAGCAATCGAGACGCAGTTCTCAGCCGGGGTAGCGCGTGCATGCTGCCGGCTTGAAATCGCCGCGTTTTAGGCCGAAAAATCACATCACCATGCGTCGCGAAATCCCAATTCTCCCTCGAAACGGTCGGCGAGTGCCGGCATTTGTGCGGACGCTTGCAGGCGTGGTCTTGCTGGCCGCGCTCTCGGCCGCTTTTCCCAGACCCGGCTTCGCGCAGAGCGCGGAGCAGAACTCCTTGTTCTCAACGGCACCTGCGGCCGGCATAATCGCCCCCGACGCGGCGACGCGCGGCAATCTCTTCACCCCCGGCGACGTGCTGGCGCCGGCCCAGGCTCCGCTGATGCTGCCGTCGGGCCGGGGCCTGGCGAATGTCATTCCGATGGTGCCGGCCGGGCAGGTCGCGCTCGCGCTGGCGGCCCAATTCGGCAAGCAGGCGCCGGTCATCTCCGGCGGGCTGACCTGGCGAATCTTCAGCGCCAAGCCGGATGCGCGCGGCGACTTCCGGCTGGTCAAGGAGGACAAGGCGGCTTCGCCCACGGTGGTGCTGCCGGCCGGCGACTACATCGTGCATGTGGGTTTTGGCCTTGCCACCGCCGTACGGCCAGTGAGCTTGCGCGGGCCGACCGTGCATGAAGTCTTCGACCTGCCGGCGGGGGCGCTGCGGCTGGAAGGCAAGGTGGGTGATGCCCGCATTCCGGCCGGGCAGATCTACTTCGACATCTACAAGGGCAGCCAGTTCGAGCCCAACACCAACCGGCGCCCCATCGCCGAGCATGTAATGACCGGCAATATGGTGGTGCTGCCGGAGGGGATCTATTACATCGTCTCCAATTACGGCGACGCCAATTCGATGGTGCGCTCGGATATCCGCGTGCAGGCCGGCAAGCTCACCGACATCACGGTCAATCACCGCGCCGCCGCCATCACGCTGAAGCTCGTCACCGAGAAAGGCGGCGAGGCGCTCGCCAACACCGCCTGGGCCGTGCTCAACCCGGGCGGCGACGTGATCAAGGAGGTGCTCGGCGCCTTTCCGCGCGTGATTCTGGCCGAGGGCGAATACACCGCCATCGCCCGCAACGAAGGCAAGGTCTACGAGCACAAGTTCAAGGTCGTCGCCGGCGTCGACCGCGACGTCGAGGTGTTGTCGCGGTGAGCGAGGCGGCAACGGCCAATCACGCGGCGCTGAAGGCGTTCACAAAGCTCGATCCGAAGCGAATCGCGCTGCTGCTCGATGTCGACGGTACCCTCATCGATCTCGGCCCGACGCCGCACGAGGTGCATGTCTCGGACGACCTCTGCCGTTCCCTGGAGCGGTTGACGGAGCTTGCCGGCGGCGCGCTGGCGCTGGTGAGCGGGCGGCCGATTGTCGACCTCGACCGCCTGTTCGCGCCACTCAAGCTGGCGGTGGTCGGGGGGCACGGCGCCGAAATGCGCCTGCATGACGGTGAGCGCATCGACATGGTGACGCCCTTGCCGCCGGCGCTCCGCCGCCGGCTGGTTGCCGCCGCCGTGCCGGGCACGGGCATCCTGTTCGAGGACAAGGGCTATTCGGTCGCGCTGCATTATCGCCAGGCGCCGCACGAGGAAGAGCGGCTGCGCGCCTATATTGCGCAGGCGCGCAAGGAGTTTTCCGGCGAGGCGCTGGACGTGCTGCCGGGCAAGGCCATGTTCGAGGTCAAGCGTCCCGGCATCGACAAAGGCGCGGCGGTGCGCGAGCTGATGACGCACGCGCCGTTTGCCGGCCGCCAGCCTGTCTTTATCGGCGACGACGTGACCGACGAGGCGGTGTTCGCCGTGCTGCCGGGGCTGGGCGGCATTGGATTTTCGGTGCACCGACATTTCGAAGGGCTGGCCGGCATTTTCGATGCGCCCGAGGATGTGCGTCGCGCCTTGCGCGAACTGGCGGCGCGTTGAGCCACGCGGCGATTGGCCACTGGCTTTGTGGACATTGCGGCAAAATGAACTTTGGCGCCGGTCGGGCGTTATATGTCACGATGCCGCAAGGGCTTGTGCTCGATTTCGGCGGCTTTTTGATTTGTCTATGGGGGCTACTGCAGGCAAAGTTTTCGTGGCGCGGGTTGCGGGCAAAAATGGCCGGCAAAAGCGCGGAAATCTGCGAAAAATGATGTAGTCTGCGGGGGCGTTCTCACCAATTTGAGGAGACCAATTTTGTCGCGGCTGGTGGTCGTCTCCAACCGAGTTGGCGTGCCGGACGGCAGCGCGCGGGCCGGAGGTCTGGAAGTCGCGATCCGCGCGGCGCTGCGGCGGCGCGGCGGCCTCTGGTTCGGCTGGAGCGGCCGGGTGGCGGAAGACGATCCGGGCTCGGCGAAGACGGTGCAGCAGGACAATATTTCTTATGTCACCGTCGACCTTCGCAAGGACGACTACGACGAGTTCTATAACGGCTTCGCCAACCGCGTGCTGTGGCCGATCCTGCATTACCGGCTCGATCTCGCGGAATTCACCCGCCGCGATCTGGGCGGCTACCTGCGCGTCAACGAGTTCTTCGCGCGCCATCTGGAGAAGCTGCTCAAGCCGGATGACGTGATCTGGGTGCATGACTATCACCTGATCCCCTTCGCAAAGGCGCTGCGCGAGCGCGGTCACAAGAACCGCATCGGCTTCTTCATCCACATTCCATTTCCGCCGCCGGAAATTCTCACCGCCTTGCCCAATCACGAGCGGCTCATCCCGGCACTCGGCAATTTCGATCTGGTCGGCTTCCAGACCGAGGTCGATGCCACAAACTTCTCCCGTTATCTCGCCAATGAATGCAATCTCAAGCGCGTCAACGGCGAACGCTTCGCCTTCGACGACCGCACGGTCGAAATCGGCGTCTTTCCGGTCGGGGTGGAAACCGAGGCCTTCGCCCGGCTGGCGCGGCGCGCGATCGAGTCGCATTTCGTGCAGGAAGTGGTCGAAAGCCTGTCCGGGCGCGCCATGATCATCGGCGTTGACCGGCTCGACTATACCAAGGGCATTGCCGAGCGGATGGACGCCTTCGAGCGCTTCCTTACCGGTTTTCCCGATTGGCGCGGCCATGTCACCTATCTGCAAATCACGCCGCGCAGCCGCAGCTCGATCCCCGAATACGTCGAAATGGCGCGGCAGGTGAGCAGCGCGGTCGGGCGCATCAACGGGGCTTTCGGCGAAGCCTCCTGGACGCCGGTGCGCTACATCAACAAGGCGCACAGCCGCACCGCGCTTGCCGGGCTCTACCGCGCCGCGCGGGCGGCGCTGGTGACGCCCTTGCGCGACGGCATGAATCTGGTGGCCAAGGAATATGTGGCCTCGCAGAACGAGGAGGATCCGGGTGTGCTGATCCTCTCGCGCTTTGCCGGTGCGGCCAAGGAATGCGCCGCCGCGCTCCTGGTCAATCCTTACGATCCGGAGGGCGTCGGCACCGCCATCAGCCGCGCACTGTCGATGCCGTTGACCGAACGGCGCCAGCGTCACGAGCACAATTACATGGTGCTGGTGAAGAACGACATCACCCACTGGGCGGAGCGCTTCCTCGGCATTCTCGAAGTGCCGCCGGCGCAGGAGCTCGCGCCGGACGGGCGGGCCGCCGCCGGTTCCTCGAAAGCGTTGATCTAGGTCACGGCAGGCGGCGGCGCGTCGGAGTAGATAATCGTCGTCTACTTTTGAGGCCCGCCATGAAACGCGCAATCGGTGCCGTCGTTGGTCTGAGTGTCCTCGCCCTGGCGGCGAGCGCCGCCACCAAAGGTGACGCCAACAATGGCGAGGTGCTGGCCAAACGCTGGTGCCAGGCCTGCCACGTTGTCTCCGCCAGCCAGCGACACGGCAGCACTTCGGCGCCGCCGTTCTCGGAAACGGCCAAGCAGCCGGGGCTCGATGCCGCCAAGCTCGCTTTGTTTCTCCTGGCCCCGCATCCGCGCATGCCGGACATGAGTCTCTCGCGCGCCGAGGCGGCCGATCTGGCCGCCTATATCGAGACGCAGGCCAAGTGAGGCTTACCCCGCCGTCGTCCGCCTGATATCCGGCGGGACCGCTTCGGTGGCGAGCGCCTGCAAGGCCGCATCGAGCGGCATCACCTGCTGGCCCTCCTTGCCGAGCCGGCGGATCGAAACGGTGCGGTCCGCCGCTTCCTTCTTGCCCACCACCAGCAGCGTCGGGACCTTGGCGAGCGAGTGCTCGCGCACCTTGTAATTAATCTTCTCGTTGCGCAGGTCGGCCTCGACGCGCAGGCCCAGGCGGCGCGCGTGGTCAAGCGCCTCGCGCGCGTAGTCGTCGGCATCCGAGGTGATGGTGGCAACGACCGCCTGCAGCGGCGACAGCCACAGTGGCAGGTGGCCGGCATAGTGCTCGATCAATATGCCGGTGAAGCGCTCCATCGAACCGAACATGGCGCGGTGGAGCATCACCGGCGTCACCTTGTTGGAATGCTCGTCGATGTAGAAGGCGCCAAGCCGGCCCGGCAGGTTGAGGTCGACCTGCACGGTGCCGCATTGCCAGTCGCGGCCGATGGCGTCGCGCAAGACATATTCGAGCTTCGGCCCGTAGAAGGCGCCTTCGCCCTTATTGAGCGACCAGGGCCGGCCGGAGGCTTCGAGCGCCGCCATCAGCGCTGCTTCCGCCTTGTCCCACACCGCGTCGTCGCCGATGCGCTTGTCGGGGCGGTCGGAGAACTTGATGCGCACGTCGTCGAAACCGAAGTCCTTGTAGATCGAGAGGATCTGGTCGTTGACCTTGAGGCATTCCTCGGCGATCTGGCTTTCGGTGATGAAGATATGCGCATCGTCCTGGGTGAAGGCGCGCACGCGCAAGAGCCCATGCAGCGCGCCCGAGGGCTCGAAGCGGTGCACCTTGCCGAACTCGGCGATCTTCAGCGGCAGGTCACGGTACGATTTCAGGCCGTTCTTGAAGATCTGCACGTGGCCCGGGCAGTTCATCGGCTTGATGGCGTAGACGCGCTCGTCCTCCTCTCGCTTGGCGGTCAGGAACATCATGTCGTTGTAGGTCGGGATATGACCGGTGGTGACCCACAATTCGCGGTCCATCAATTGCGGCGAGTTCACCTCGATGAAGCCGTAATCCTGCTGGCGCCGGCGGATATAGCCTTCAAGCTGCTGGAACAGGGTCCAGCCCTTGGCGTGCCAGAACACGGAGCCGGGCGCCTCTTCCTGGAAATGGAACAAGTCCATCTCGCGACCCAGGCGGCGGTGGTCGCGCTTCTCGGCTTCCTCGATCTGCTTCAGGTAAGCGTCGAGCTCGTCCTGCTTGGCGAAGGCGGTGCCGTAGATGCGCGTGAGCATGGGATTGCGCGAATCGCCGCGCCAATAGGCGCCGGCCACTTTCATCAGCTTGAAGGCGTTGCCGATCTTGCCGGTCGAAGTCATGTGCGGGCCGCGGCAGAGATCGAACCAGTCGCCCTGCTTGTAGATCTTGATCTGCTGGTCCTCGGGAATGGCGTCGACCAGCTCGACCTTGAACATCTCGCCCATGTCGCGGAAGGTCTTTTTCGTCTGCTCGCGCGACCACACTTCCTTGGTGAAGGGTTTGTCGCGGGCGATGATCTCCTTCATCTTTTTTTCGATGACGGGCAGGTCTTCCGGGGTGAATGGCTGGTTGCGGTAAAAGTCGTAGTAGAAGCCGTTCTCGATCACCGGGCCGATGGTGACCTGGGTGCCCGGCCACAGCGACTGCACGGCCTCGGCCAGCACATGCGCGGCATCGTGGCGGATGAGTTCCAGCGCGCGCGGGTCCTCGCGCGAGACGAATTCAATTTTCGAGTCGTGTTCAATGGGGTCGTTCAAGTCCATGAGCACGTTGTCGAGCGCCATCGCCACCGTGCGCTTGGCAAGCGAGGGTGAGATGCCCTTGGCGACGTCGAGACCCGTGGTCCCGGCCGGATAATCGCGCGCAGCGCCGTCGGGGAAGGTGAGGGCGATGGTGGGGGCGGATTTTGCGGCGCCTTGAGCGCCCGCCATGCCGACTTCGGCCATGACACGTCTCCTTTGCTCACTCGCTGCCTACGAATGCAGGTAAGCGTGATGTGGCAGGGATATAGCAGGAGAAATCGTTCGCGCAACCGTCAGCGGGCCGCTTCTCCGCCGGGCGCCGCCTACCCGCGCCGTAACAACAGGCGCGGCAGGCGGCCATCCATGACGATGAGCGCGCTGCCGACAACCAGCGCACCAAAAATCTCGTTGGCGCTCAGCGGCTCGCCCAACACCAGGTAGCCGAGCAGGATGGCGGTCACCGGGACCAGAAGCGTGACCAGCATGACATTGGTCGCGCCCGAGCGCGCCAGGATGCGGAAGAACACCACATAGGCGAGTGCATGCGAGAGCAGGCCGAGCGCGCCGAGCGAAAGCCATGTCGGCAGGCTCGGCATCGGCAACCGCCACGGCTGCTCGGTGGCCCCCGCGATGATCGCCATCATCACGCTCGAACAGATGGTCTGGCATGTGGCCGAGGTGATGGCCGGCACGCCGGCGAGCATGCGCCGACCCCAAAGACCGGAGAAGGCGTAGCTGACCGCGCCGCCAAGGCAGAGCAGCATGCCAAGTGTTTGGTTGCCCGCGCCGTTAAGGCCCGGACCGCGCAACACGAACACGCCGACGAGGCCGATGACCACGCCGGCGATGCGGTGCGCGCTCAGCCGCTCGTCGCCGAAACCGCTCAGCACCAGCACGGAGAACAAGGGCGTGGTCGCATTGAGCACCGAGGCAAGGCCGCTCGAAATGTAGCTCTGGCCGGTGACGATGAGGGAGAACGGGATCACATTGTTGAGCGAACCCATCACCAGAAAGGGCAACCAGCCGCGCAGCGTTTTCGGCCAGGTGCCGCCGAGTGGCTTGAGCAGCGGCGCCAGCACGAGCGCGCCGAGCGCGACGCGCACCAGCACGATGGTCAGTGGCGGTAGATCGCGTAGCGCCTCGGCGTTGAAGAAATAGGAGCCGCCCCAGAGGATCGCGAGAACGAAAAGGAGAATCCAGGACTGGCGGTCGATGATCATTGCGCGACGTGACACGACGGACGCCAGCGCGTCTACCCGATTTCCGCTAGGCGCCGGCTGGCGGCGCCTCATTGGTGCCGCGCCAGCGTCCATAGCGCCAGGGCACCCACCAGTGAGCGCCGCGCGGCAGATCGCTCGGCACGAAATCGAGCCCCGACGTTCCCCAAGGATGGCAGCGCAACACCCGCGCCAGCGCCATCCAGCCGCCGGCCCACAAGCCGAATCGGTCGATCGCCTCCTCGGCATAATCCGAGCAACTGGGCAGGTGCCGGCAGCGCGGGCCGATCAATGGCGACAGCGTGTAGCGATAGAGCAACACCAGGCCGCGTCCCACTTGCCGCGGCAGGCGGGCGATCATGAAAGGTCCATGTTTAGCTTGCTGCGCCACGGTTGTTGCAGCTCCATTCGCGCCGTCGTCGCTACGGTTCCACGGCGAAGTTCCGTAGGGAACTGCCCTTGCTTTACTCAAAAATGCCGGTCGATAGCGACTTTTTTGCACTGGACCGATCTGCGCCGCCTGACTTAAAAATGACATAGGCACATTGCCATAGGCACATTGCCGGGGGTTACAGGTCGCCCGAATCGAAGCAAGAACGTGGGCCTACCACGCCGAAGAAGAACAAGTCGGGGGACAGACAAACGGGGGTCAAATGGGTCGCTCCCTTAGGCTCATGATTGCGCTCGCTTTGGTAGCGCCGATCTTACTGTCGCCGGTTTCGTTGCGGGCCAATGACCGCACGCTGCCGATGCGTTTTGCATTGCGGCTGGAAGGTCCGGCAAAGGCTTGCGGCAGTCATTGCCGCCTGTTCGTCCTGGCCAGCGGTGCCATCACCGCTGACACGCCGCACGATTTCCAGAATTTCGCGCAAGGCCACGCCCTCAGCGGCGCCACGATGGTGCTCGACTCGGACGGCGGCTCGGTGCATGGCGCGATCAAGCTCGGCCGCGAGATCCGCGCGCTCGGGCTCGATACGACGGTCGGCCGCCTGATCGATTTCGATCGCGACGATGACGCCGCTGTCCGGCGCGCCAGTTTCTCCGGCGATGCCAATTGCGAATCCATGTGCGCGTTCGTGCTGCTTGCCGGCGTGCACCGCACGTTGTCGCCGAAGGCGCGCGTGATGGTGCATCAGATATGGCTCGGCGATCGCCGCAGCGATCCGACGGCGGCGACCTATTCGGCCGAGGACCTGGTGCTGGTGCAGCGCGACATCGGCAAGCTCGCGCAATACACCGTGGACATGGGCGCCTCGATCGAGGTGCTCAATCTGGCGCTGCGCATCCCGCCCTGGGAGCCGATGCATGTGATGACGCCGGCGGAAATCCGCGGCTCGCGCGTCGCCACCATCGAAGACGATAAGACGGGCGTCGCCACGGTCGCCTCCTCGCCACCGGCGGCGCAGCCGGCGCCCGTGGCGCAAGGGCCGGCTTTGCGCACGATCAGCGAACGCCGCTGGGCGGTCGTCGACCATGCCGGCAATGTGGCGCTGGCGCGCAGCCATCCGCTGACCCTCGAAGGCGAGGATATCGGCAGCTTCGACCTGATGGTCTCCTGCGGCGTCGGCGGCGACAGGTATGACGTGAGCTATAACGAACGCCGTCATGGCGGGGCCAGGGCCGCGCTCGCCGCGCTGCGCTCGGTGACGCTCAATCTCGGCTACGGCACTGCCACGCTCAAGGTGGTATCATCGGAGCGTCGCGGCCAGCTGGACGAGCTGGTGAGCTTTGCCTCCGGGTCCGTGCCGGCCTCGTTGATCGATGCCTTCGCTGCCGCCGGCAACCATTCGCTGATGGTGCAGACCAAGAGCGCGTCGCTCGTCACCGGTATCCGCGTCGGCAATACCGGCGCGCGGCAGAGCCTGCCGCAGCTCGCGGCGAGCTGCCGCAAGGCGCTGGGCGACCGGGCGGACCTCGCGCCGCGCCGCACCGGAGGGGTGGCGGTGGCGAAGTAGGGCGGCGGCCTTATTCCGCCGCCTGCGCCCGTTTGGCCTCGATCTGGTCGAGCGCCGAGACCACCGCATCGAAGGTGAGCAGGGTCGAGGCGTGGCGGGCCTTGTAGTCGCGCACCGGCTCGAGGACGGCGATATCGGCCCATTTGCCGGTGGGCGGCGGGCCGTTTTCCTTCAGCATTTTGCGCACGGTCTCACGCAGATTGCGCAGTTCGTCCGGTTTGGAACCGACCACATGCCGCGCCATGATCGAGGACGAGGCCTGGCCGAGCGCGCAGGCCTTGACCTCGTGGGCAAAGTCGGCAACCGCGCCGTCGTCCAATTTGAGGTCGACTGTGACCGTGGAACCGCACAACTTGGAATGCGCGGTGGCGCTGGCATCGGGGGCCGGAAGTCGCCCGAGGCGGGGGATGTTGCCCGCTAATTCGAGGATTCGGGCGTTATAGACGTCATTCAGCATTGCATTTTTGCTCAATCACCCGGGCATGCCCTGATTGCCTCAGCCCGGTAAACGAATATATAGGGATCAGCCCGGCGGCGCGAGAAGGGGTTCGAAGCGCCGGGCATGGCGATGAGCGCCATGCCGCAAGGGCATGCAGCGTCCAGGTCCTCCAGGAGGGCCATGACGCGGCCACCCCGGTGACACCTCCGGCTTGGCCTTACGGGGCGCAAGGCCGGTCGAACGGAGAGACCCGTCCATGGACGCGAAGAATACCAATACCAACGTTGCGGCGTGGCCCAAGCAGGGCCTGTCGGAGCATGTGCGCGCCGCGCCGACGCCGGTGGCGCCGCGGCCCTCGCGCGAGGAGGCGGAGGCCGCCGTGCGCACGCTGATCGCCTATGCCGGCGACGATCCCGACCGCGAAGGCCTGGTCGAAACGCCTAAGCGGGTGATCGGTGCCTTCGAGGAGCTCTACCAGGGCTACCGCGAATGCCCCGTGGAGGTGCTCGATCGTACCTTCTCGGAAACCGGTGGCTACGACGATTTCGTGCTGGTGAAGGACATCACCTTCAACTCGCACTGCGAGCACCACATGATGCCGTTCTTCGGCAAGGCGCATGTCGCCTATATGCCGGTCGACCGGGTGGTGGGCCTGTCGAAGCTGGCGCGGCTGGTCGATGTCTTTGCCAAGCGGCTGCAGACGCAGGAGCACCTCACCTCGCAGATCTCGACCGCCATCGAGGAGATCCTCAAGGCGCGCGGCGTGGCGGTGATGATCGAGGCCGAGCACATGTGCATGTCGCTGCGCGGGGTGGAAAAGCCCGGCGCGCTCACCGTGACCACGCATTTCACCGGCGTGTTCCGCGAGGATGCGACCGAGCAGGTGCGCTTCATGACCATGCTGCGCGGCGGACAGCGGTAACTCATCCGCCGCGGTTTCTCTCAAGCTCATTGCCGGACGTGATACGGCAATCCATGATGCCGTGCGGCATTGGTGCGAAGCATGATGGATGCCCGGGTCATCCCCGATCGGGTCGGGGACAGGCGCCCGGGCATGACGCAGAGTTTGCGGCATGTCCGATAATTCAAAAGACATCGAAGAGGGCCTGGTCCTCACGCCGAGATTCGACAAGGACGGTCTCGTCACCGCGGTCGTCACCGATGCGGTCAACGGCGATGTGCTGATGGTCGCCCACATGAATGCCGAGGCGCTCGCCCGGACCGTCGAAAGCGGCGAGGCCTGGTACTTCAGCCGCTCGCGCAAGAAGCTGTGGAAAAAGGGGGAAAGTTCGGGCCACGTCCAGCGGGTGATCGAGTTGCGCGTCGACTGCGACCAGGACGCGCTTTGGCTCAAGGTCGAGCAGCTTGGCCCCGGCGCCTGCCACACCGGCCGGCGTTCGTGCTTCTACCGGGCCGCTCCCCTGGGACAAAAGGGCGCGGTGCGGCTTGAGGTCCGCGACGGCGAGAAAACCTTCGATCCCAATGCGGTCTATGACCGCAAGCCGGATGCATCGCGTTAGTCGATTTCGTCTTCCGCCGGTGACAATTGGCTGTAATATCCCATCGCGGCAAGCAGCGATGGGTTCCATGTGTAGGGCGACGTTGGCGACGGACGGGCCAGGAGCGCGCAGGCGATTTTGCCTCGTGCTTGTCAAGCCGTCGCATTATGACGACGACGGTTATGTCATTCAGTGGCTGCGTTCGCCGGTTCCGTCGAATTCCTTGGCCGCGCTTTATGGCCTCGCCAAGGATTGCGCGGACCGCCGCGTGCTCGGCGATGACGTCGACATCGACATCCACGCCTTCGACGAAATCAATACCCGCATCCGCCCCCGGCAACTGGCAACGCTGATCCGGCAGGCCGGGTCCGGTATGGTGATGCTGGTCGGCGTGCAGTCGAACCAATTCCCGCGGGCGCTCGACATCGCCCAGCCGCTGCGCGACCGCGGCATCCAGGTGGCCATTGGCGGCTTTCACGTGTCCGGCGTGCTCTCCATGCTCGGCGGCGTCGATCCCGATCTCGACCGCGCGCGCGCCATGGGCCTGTCGCTGTTCGCCGGCGAGGCGGAGGGACGGCTCGAGCTGGTCTTGCGCGACGGCGCCGCCGGCGCGCTGCAGCCGCTCTATGATTTCATGCAGGAACTGCCCGGGCTCGAAGGGGCGCCGATTCCGCTGCTGCGGGTCGAGCGCGCCCAGCGCACCGCCGGCGGCACCACCAGCTTCGACGCCGGCCGCGGATGCCCTTATCAGTGTTCGTTCTGCACCATCATCAACGTGCAGGGGCGCCAATCGCGGCGGCGCTCGCCGGACGACGTCGAGCGTATCGTGCGCGAGAACTACGCGCAGGGCCTGCGCGCCTTCTTCATCACCGACGACAATTTCGCCCGCAACAAGGATTGGGAGCTGATCATCGATCGGCTCATCTATTTGCGCGAGGTGGAGAAGTTCAACCTCAGTTTCATCATCCAGGTCGACACGCTCTGCCATAAGCTGCCAAATTTCATCGAGAAATGCGCGCGCGCGGGCGTCAAGCGCGTGTTTATCGGGCTGGAGAACATCAATCCGGCCAATCTGCTGGGCGCCAAGAAGCGGCAGAACAAGATCACCGAATACCGCGAGATGCTGCTCGCCTGGAAGAGCGCGGGCGTCATCACCTATGCCGGCTACATACTCGGCTTCCCCAACGACACGTTCGATTCGATCATGCACGATATTGACGTCATCAAGCGCGAGCTGCCGATCGATCTGCTGGAGTTTTTCTATCTCACGCCGCTGCCGGGTTCAGAGGATCACCTCAAGCTGACGCGCGCCGGCGTGCCGCTCGATCCAGACCTCAACAAATACGACCTCAACCACATCTGCACGGCACATCCGAAGATGTCGCGGCAGGAATGGAGCGACGCCTGCCGCATGGCGTGGCAACGCTATTACACCATCGAGCACGCCGAGACGGTGATGCGGCGGGCGGGCGCGAGCCGAGCCAATGTCAGCAACGTGCTGTTCCTCATCACCTGGTTCATGGGCAGCATCAATTTCGAAAATATCCACCCGCTCGAGTGCGGCTTCCTGCGCTTGAAATTCCGCCGCGACCGTCGGTCCAGCGTCCCGCTCGAGCCGGCCTGGTCGTTCTATCCGAAATACTTCGCGGAGACGGCCGGCAAGCTGTTCAAATGGGCCGCGCTCTATTTCAAGCTGCGCCGCATCTATCTCGGCATCAAGCACGACCCGCAGCGCGCGGCTTATCGCGATGTCGCCTTGACGCCGGTGGACGCCGCGGAGGCTGAGACGCACGATCTGTTCGGTTCGGACGCCGCCCGCGCCTATGTCGCGCACGCCAAGCGCGTGAAGCAGGCGCAGCAGGGCCAGGGCGCGCAGCGGGCGCCGCTCGAAGCGGCGGAATAGCGTTTCCAGGCGAAGTGGAAACCGGTTCGCAGGCCGAAAACGCGATAAAGCAAGAATCCCAGACGCTTTACCGTTTCTATGAAACGGTGAGAGCGTCTAGCCGGGAACGCGCGCCAGCAAGGCCTGCGCGCGCGCCAGATGCGGTCGGTCGTACATCTTGCCGTCGATGCCGACCGCGCCGGCGCCGGGCCGCGCGGCAAAGGCTGCGATGACCGCTTTCGCCTTTTCGATTTGCTCCGCCGTCGGCGTGAACACCGCATTGATGACCGCAACCTGCGCCGGGTGGATGGCAAGCCGGCCCAAGAAGCCGTCGCGGCGCGCAAGCTCGGTGTCGCGCCGCAACCCTTCACTGTTGCGGAAATCGACATAGACGGTTTCGATCGCCGGCGCTTTGGCGATCGCCGCGCCGTAGAGACAGAGCGAACGGGCCAGCCGGTAGGGTTCGGTGAGGTTGCCGTCGGCATCGCGGTTGGCTTCGGCGCCGAGCTCGGCGGCAAGGTCCTCAGGCCCCCAGGTCAGGCCGATCAGCCGCGCGCTGACATCGCGGAACGTGCCAGCCAGGAAGAAGCCCGCCGCCGATTCCACCGATTGCGCCAGGATCTTGATCGTTCCCACGGCGAGGCCGGCCTTGCTTTCGCGCACGGCGAGCCTGGCGTCGAGGTCGCTCACCGAAGCGCCGCCCTCGGCCTTGGGAAACAGCACGGCATCGGGCGCGCCGGCGACGATCACGTCGAGATCGGCGTCGGTGAGACCGGTGTCGAGCCCATTGATGCGCACCAGGAGGCGCGGCCGCTCTTTCTTCGCGATATTGGCTTTGAGGAAATCCAGCGCCATCTGCCGCGCCGGCACCTTGCGCTCGGGCGCGATCGAATCCTCAAGGTCGATGATCACGGCGTCGGCGCCGCTGGCAAAGGCCTTGTCGAGCTTGGCGCCGCCATCGGCGGGCACGAAGAGAAGAGAGCGCATCGTAGATCACCGACTGGTTAGAACAGAAATGCAATCATCGCGGCGATATAGACCAGAATGAACCCAACCGGGAAGGCGAGGGTCAATGCCAATGCGGTACGCGGCGCGCGGTCGCCGAGGCCCAACAAAAATCCTGGCCCGCCGGTCAGAATAAGCAAGAGGATCACCACCCCGGCGCCGACGATATCGAAGCCTTTGGTCGCCGGATCGGAGTTCGATTTGAACAAAGCGATCGCGACACCCGCCGCCACCACGCAGTCGGCGGCCCCGATGACGATGGCCGCCTTGCGGGCGCGCATGTCATTTCGGCCGCATCACGATGAAGGCGTTGCGGTGGCATTCGGCGACCAGCGTGCCGTCCTGCTTGAACGCCTTGTGATGGAATTCGACGATGCCGGCGCCGGGCCGCGATTTCGACTCGCGCTTCGACACGACTTCCGTCGCGCAATGCACGGTGTCGCCCTCGAATAGCGGCGCCGGGAATTTCACGTCGGTCATGCCGAGATTGGCGATGGTCGTGCCGACCGTCATGTCGGAGACCTGGATGCCGATCATCAGGCCGAGCGTGAACAGCGAGTTCATCAGCGGCTGGCCCCACTCGGTCTCCTGCTCGCAGAAGTGCCGGTCGATATGCAGCGGCTGCGGATTGAGGGTCATGTTGGAGAACAACATGTTGTCCATCTGCGTCACCGTGCGGGTGTACCGGTGCTCGTAGACCTTGCCGACCTCGAAGTCCTCGAAATAGAGCCCGCCGCGCTTGTGCCGCTGGATCGCCTCCGCCATCCTCGCCTCCCTGAAAGTCCCGCGCGGGCAGGGACTTAGCCCGCGGTTAACCGTCCGTTTACCATAATTGCCCAGGATCGGCGGGCCTCATCACAATGTGCCGCGTCGATTAGGACGAAACCCGTGGGCCGGCAAGGCCTGGAAGGACTTCGATGTCGGTTGTCACCGCCGCCGCCAACGCGGCCTCGCAGATCGCGGGTGCGATCAGCCGGGCGGCGCGCGCAACCGGCGCCAGCTTTGAATATCTGCTGACCACCGCACGCATCGAGTTCGAACCTCAATCCCGCGGCGAAAGCGCCGACCACTTCCGCCAAGGGCCTCTACCAGTTCGTCGACCAGACCTGGCTCGGCACCGTCAAGCGCGCCGGCCCAGCCTTCGGGCTCGGTAAATATGCCGACGCCATCGTGAGCACCGCCGACGGCCGTTACGATGTGCCGGATCCCGCCGCGCGCGCGGCGATCATGAAGCTGCGCAGCGATCCCGCCGTCAGCGCCGTGATGGCGGGCGCCTTCACCCGCAGCAATGCCGCCGAGCTCGCAACCGCGATCGGTCGTCAGCCGACGGAAGGCGAGCTCTATATCGCGCATTTCCTCGGGCCGGATGGCGCCTCGCGCCTGATCAGCGCCGCCGCGACCGATCCGCAGCGCAGCGCCGTGGCGATGTTTCCGCAGGCCGCGGCGGCAAACCGCTCCATCTTCTACGACAATTTCGGCCGCGCCCGCAGCGTGCGCGACGTCTACGGTAAGGTCACCGGTCGCTTCGAAGCCGCGCGCAATTCGACCTTCGCCACCGGCTTGCGCGGCACCATCGGCGCCCCGGCGGCGGCCGCGCCCGATACTGCCGGCCTGACGCAGGCATTGGCCCAGGCCGCGCCGCGGGCGCCGCGCGTCGATTCCCGGCCGATATTTCAGAGCATGTTCAGCGATCCGGTGCCCGGCGCGGTGAACCGGACCGTGAGCGCTTTGTGGACGCCGGCCTCGACCGAGGCGCCGGCGGGTGAGCCAAGCGAGGCGGCTCCACGGCTCAATCTTTTCACCAGCGGGCCGGCCGACCCGCGCTCGCTGTTCGGGGGCGGCTGAGCCGTTATGGTGAACGCTTTGTTAAGTGTCGTCGGTTACGGTTAATGCGTCGTTGCCTTAGTCGAGTGCGGTGGTGTCATGATCGTCCGTCAGTTCCTGCAGTGGATCCGCAATGCCGCGCCCGGTGAGCGGGCGGAAGCCACATCGGCGCTCGCACGCGCCTACCTCTACTCCGACCTTTCTACCGACGATCTCGCCGCCGCAGAAGGCGCGATGATCATGTTGCTCGACGACCCGTCGCCGCTGGTGCGACGCGCGCTCTCCGAGGTGTTCGCCGCCTCGCAGAAAGCGCCGCGCGTGGTGGTGCATGCGCTCGCCGCCGACCAGCCGGAGGTGGCGCTGCCGGTCTTGGAGCGCTCGCCGTTGCTCGACGAGGACGACCTGGTCGATTTGATCGCCACCGCCTCGGCCGCGGCGCAGGTCGCGATCGCGAGCCGCGCCATGCTCTCGCGCGCGCTCGCCGCCGCACTCGGCGAAGTCGGCTCGGCGGAGGCCTGCCTGGCGCTGCTGGAAAACCCGGACGCCGATATTCCGCCGTTCTCCCTCGATCGCATGGTCGAGCGTTTCGGCCATCACGCGCCGATCCGCGAAAACCTGCTGGCGCGCGCCGACCTGCCGATGACGACGCGCCAGGCGGCATTGTCGAAGCTCTCGCAGACCCTCGCCGGCTTTGTCGCCGCCCGTCAATGGCTGGGACCAGAGCACGCCGAATATGCCGCGCGCGAAGCCTGCGAGAAGGCGACTGTCGCGCTTGCCGCCGAGACGCCCTGCGAGGAGATCGGCGAACTGGTGCAGCATCTGCGCAAGAGCGGCCAGTTGACCGCCGGCATGATCCTGCGCGCGCTATTATCCGGCAATGTGGTGCTGTTCGAGGAGGCGCTGGCGGAACTGTCCGGCGTGCCCGTCGATCGCGCCATCGGCTATATCCACGACCGCAACATTTCCGGCCTGCGGGCACTCTATGCCAAGGCCGGGCTGCCGGACATCGCCTATCCGGCCATCCGCGAGGCCGTCGTCGCGTTGCGCCAGGGTGCGCTGCTCGGCGAACATGGCGACGCCTCGCGCCTCAAGCGCGGCCTGGTCGAGCGTGTGTTGGCGGCTTGCGCGCGTGAGCAGGCGGGGGGAGCCGACGCCGCCTCGCTCCTGGCGCTGTTGCGGCGTTTCGCGGTCGAGGCCGCGCGCGAGGAAGCGCGCATGTTGTGCGAGGATTTGGTGGCCACGGACTATATTCTGCCGCTGCCGCTGCCGCCGATGGCGATCGAAGATACCAGGCTGGTGGCGTAGCAGGGTGGCCCATCTCCCCCGCACAAGGGGGGCTCGGCACGCGCAGCGTGCCGTGGGCGATTTAGGATTTCAGCCAGAGAGACCCGCGTTATTGCCCTCAGGCGCTCGCCTTTTCGGGGGAGCGCAACGAGGGGCCTTAACTGCGATCACTTATCCCGGCGCCAGCGGCGGTCCCTGGATCTGCTCCAGGACGTCCGGCCGATCGCGGTTCTCGTGGATGAGGAACTCGTCGGTGACCTCGCGCAGCCGGCGCGTCAGCAGGGCCGCCAGGTCCCTGGCGTCGGAACGCGCATATTCGCGATAGATCGCGCGCACCGCATCGACATGCTGGTCGACCAGCCTGATCGGAATGCGGGTGACGTCGGGCGTCAGCTCGATCAGCCGGCACAAGCTGTCGGCCGCTGACGCCACCGCCGGATAGCCGAAGGTCGCGGCCTCGCCTTTGAGGTCGTGGGCGGCGTGGAACAGGGCGTCCCTGTTGGCGTTGCTGAAGCCTTCCTTCATGACTGCGCGGCGTGCCGCATCCAGCCGCTCGCATTCGGAGTCCATCCAGTTGGCGAATTCGCTGGACAGCTCGGCAAGCGCTTTTTCCGCGCGCTCGACCGGGTCCTCCTCGTTCGACTCCGGCGGGCCCTGCGCGATCGCCTTGCGCAGCTTGTTTTCCGGGGTGATCACCTCATGGTCGCCATAGGTGGCGACGATAGCGGTGTCCTTGCGGGGTGGCATGGGGCCTCTTCCTCGGGTTATCCAGGCACGCGTGCTTTATCCAACAGCGGCGTCTGGCGGATCACGTCGGCCTTTCCGCCCTTGCGGCGCTCCGGTCCGACATAATTGGAGCTGACGCTGCGGCGGCGGTCGGGTCCGAAATAAGTGTCGGTTTTGATGAAGGGCCGCGGATTGGCGACCACATTGACCACGCGCTGATAGAGGCCCTTGGCCGAGATCGGCTTAGCGAGGAACTCGGTGACGCCGGCGTCGCGCGCGGCTACCACGCGCTTCTTCTCGGAATGGCCGGTAAGCATGATGATCGACACGTAGGGGTTTGCATTGGCCCCGGGCTGGCGAATCATGTTGGTGAGCTCGAGCCCGTCGAAGATGGGCATCGCCCAATCGGTTATCATGATATCGGGCAGGTAGTGGGTGAAGGCTTCAAGCCCCGAGGCGCCGTCCTCGGCCTCATAGACTTCGCGCGCGCCGAAGCCATGCAGCAGGGTGCGCAGAATGCGGCGCATATGGGCATTGTCGTCGATGACCAGGAAGCGCAGTCGATTGAAATCGATACGGACCATGGCGTCCTGCCTCGGGCGCCATCGCCCGAAAATATGCGATAAGCCTAATCGGCTGCCGTTAAGGAAGAGTTTAGGATAGCGCAGCGCTGGCGGCCGGCCTTGTGGGAGGGCGGCAAGAGGCCGGCGCGGCGAAACTGCCAGTGAGGGGGACAACTCATGAAGACCATCCTGATCCCGACCGAGGATCACGACGCCATGCCGGCGGTGTTTGAAACCGCCTTGTTGGTGGCGCGGAGCTTCGACAGCTACATGGAGGGCTTCGCCGTGCGCCCCTCCGCCGGCACCTATGTGACGGTCGAGCCGGTCTCCAGCCTGGCGATCTCCGGCGCCTATGACGGCGAGGCGCCGCGGTTGGCCCGCGCCGCCTTCGAGCAGTTCATGCGCGACAAGGGGGTGCCGCCGGCGCTGACCGGCCAGGACCCGACCTCGCTCTCCTACGGATGGTTGATGGCGGAATCGGCCGACGACATTTTCATCGGCAGCTATGGCCGGGTCTTCGATCTGATCGTGCTCGGTCGCCCCGGCCGTGCGCCGGAAAATCCGCGCATGCCGCCCTTGGAGGCGGCGCTGTTCGAGAGCGGCAAGCCCGTGCTGATCGTGCCCCCGACCGCGCCGCAGGTGATCGGCAAGAACGTGTTGGTCGCTTGGAACGGCAGTACCGAGCAGGCGCACACCAATGCCTATGCACTGCCGTTGTTGCGTTCCGCCGAGCAGGTGACCGTGCTCACGGTCGAGGGCAGCTTTGTGCCGGGGCCGACCGGCGAGGAGGCCGCGCGGCATCTGCGCCGGAACGGCATCAAGGCGCAGGCGTTGACGGTCAAGCCGGAGACGCGCAATGCCGGCGAGGTCATCCTCGAACGGGCGGCGGCGCTCGGCTGTGATCTCCTGGTCAAGAGCGCCTATACCCAGAGCCGTCTGCGGCAGATGATCTTCGGCGGCGCCACCCGCCATATCCTCGCCAATGCCGGCCTGCCGGTGTTGATGGCGCATTGAAGCCGGAACAATCGGGGACGTACCTTCCTTGTCCGACGGGCCAGATCAGCATGCGAGCGGGCCGGACGCGGAGCCCGCCAAGGCTCCGGCTTTCCTTGCCGTCTTCCCGTCGTTGATGTTGCCGATGTTCCTGGCGGTGGTGGACCAGACCATCGTCGCCACCGCGCTGCCGGCGATCGCGGCGGCGACCGGCGAGGTGCAGCGCGCCTCCTGGATCGTGGTCGCCTATCTCATCGCTGCGACTATCGCTGCGCCGATCTATGGCCGGCTGGGCGATGCCTTCGGCCGCCGCCGACTGATGTTCGCGGCGTTGGCGTTGTTCATCGTCGCTTCGATCTGCTGCGCCGCTTCGCCGACCGTCGAATGGCTGACGCTTGCCCGCGTGCTGCAGGGCCTCGGCGGCGGCGGGCTGATGACGCTGTCGCAGGCTCTGATCGGGGAGGCGATCCCACCGCGCGAACGGGCGCGCTACCAGGGCTACATCGCCACCGTGGCCGTCACCGCCAACACCTTCGGCCCGGTCGCCGGCGGCTACCTGACCGAGCATTTTGGCTGGCAGTCGATCTTCCTGATCAATATCCCGATCGGCCTCGTCGCCGTCGCGCTGACCTTCCGGCTGCCGCTGCGGCATGCCGACGAAGCCCATAAATGGCGCGCCGATCCGGCCGGGCTCATTCTGTTCACGTTGTGCGTTGCGACCACCTTGCTGGCGATGGAGCAGGCCCAGCACGTCAGCCTCGATACGCTGCCATTGGCCGCCGGCATGGGCGCTGTCGGGGTGATCACCCTGGTGCTGCTGGTGCGCCATGAGAACCGCACACCGTCGCCACTCATTCCGCTCGGCCTGCTGCGCATGCCGGCGATCTGGCGCAGCGATGCCATGGCCGCCTGCCATGGCGCCGCGCTGGTGTCGTTGATCACCTTCCTGCCGGTCTATCTCGAAGCGGTACGCGGCGCCTCGCCCTCCGAGACCGGCCTCATCCTGGTGCCGCTCACCGTTGGCGTCGCCTCCGGCTCGGTGGTCACCGGACGGCTGGTGCATCGCACCGGCCTCACCACCGCGTTTCCGGTGGTGGGGCTGGCGCTGGTCACCGCCAATCTGGTGGTGCTGGCGCTGTGGGCGGAGACGCTCGGCAATATGGCGTTCGGCGCGCTGCTGTTGTGGAACGGCCTGTTCATGGGCACGGTGATGGGCGTGGTGCAGGTCGTGGTGCAGACCGCCTCCGGACCGCGCCGCCTCGGCGAGGCGGCGGCTTCGGTGCAGTTCTCGCGATCGATCGGTGCCGCCTTCGGCACCGCGCTGGTGGCCGCGGTGCTGTTTGCCGTGCTGGCGTTGAAGAACCCGGAGGCCGCGCGCGTGTTCACGGCCATGGTCGAGCATGCCGGCAATGCTGGCACGTCGCTTTCCGGCGCGCATGGCGCCGCGATTCAGGCCGACATCACCGAAGCCTTTCGCGCCGCATTCCTGTTGATCGCCGGATTCTCGGCGACGGGCTTCGTCCTCGCCCTCACGCATCCGCTCAGACGGATTTGACGGCGATGGCGACGCTGCTGTGTTTCGGTTTCGGCTATTCGGCGCAGCACTGGCTCGCCACGCATGGCGGCCAGTTCGCGCAAGTCTTCGCCACCGTGCGCCAAGCAGAACGCGCGGCGGCCTTGGACGCGCAAAGAAAGCCCGGATTGAGCGTGCTCGCCTTCGACGGGACGGCACTGTCGGAAGAGTTGCGCGCCGCCATCACGCAAGCCGAAGGGCTGCTGGTCTCGGTGCCGCCGGATGCCTCCGGCGATCCGGTGTTGACGATCTGCGAGGAGGCGCTTGCCGCCGCGTCGCTCACTGAGATCGTCTATCTCTCCACCATCGGCGTCTACGGCAATTACGACGGCGCCTGGGTCGACGAGGACAGCGAATGCCGCCCCCAGGGCGCGCGCGACGTGCGGCGGCTGGCGGCCGAGCACGCCTGGCAGGCCTTCGGTGCGCGCAAGCGCGTGCCGGTCGCCATCCTGCGCCTCGCCGGCATCTACGGGCCGGGTCGCAATGCGCTGGAGAGCCTGCACCAGGGCGCGGCACGGCGCATCGACAAGCCCGGCCAGGTGTTCAACCGCATCCATGTCGCGGACATCGCCCAGGCGATCGCGGCGGCGTTCGATCGGCGCGCCGACGGCGTCTTCAATGTGACCGACGACGAACCGACGCCGCAGGGCGAGCCTATCGTCTTTGCCGCGCAATTGCTCGGTGTCGCGCCGCCGCCGGAGGTTCCCTTTGCCGAGGCGCGCGTCGCGATGAGCCCGATGGCGGCGAGCTTCTATGCCGACGTCAAGCGCGTGCGCAACGCCAAGCTGAAATCGGTGCTCGGGGTAACGCTGCGCTACCCGACCTACCGCGAAGGGCTCGCCGCCTTGCACCGCGCCAGCGATGAGGGTGGCCGGTAGGGGCGTCGGAAACCAGGCCGCGCGGTCAACCGCACGACGCACATATTTTTCGCGCTTGATCTACCGGCTGACCGCATATCATCATGCCGCCTCGCTGCGGTTCGGCGGCCGCGATCCATCCACGCGTGTTCGGAAATGCAATGAAGATTGCCTGTGTGATGGGAACCTATGGCCGGTATTCGCTCGCCTGCGAATCCCTTGCCTGTTTCCTGCAACAGACGGCGCTCGCGCAGGCGACGCTGCTGATCTACAACCAGCACCCGGTGCCGCTTTATTTCGATCATCCGCGCGTGCGGGTGGTCAACGAAACCCCGCCAACCGGCTCGCTGCGCTACCTGAAGCAGCGCATGTACGAGCTCGCTGCCGCGTCCGCCGATTTGGTGCACGGTTGGGAGGACGACGATCTCTATTTGCCCTGGCATCTGGAGGATTGCCTGCGCAACATCGGCGACAATGTCGCCTGGAAGCCGGCGTCGAGCTGGATGTCGATGGGCAATGAGACCTATTCTCTGCAGAAGAATTATTTCGAAGGGACCTGGGTATTTCGCGCCGATTATCTCGCCAAGGCACCGATCGATACGCATCCGACCTATATCGATCACCCCGTCTATATGCAGACGTTGGACGCCGGGAGGCTCGCCACCACCGATCTGGGCGGCCGCACCTCCTATATCTATCGCTGGGCGACGGGCACCGAGCATCTGAGCGGCTATGGCGGCGCGGGCAGCGAAGAGACGCAGCGCGTGCGCCTCGACTGGTGGCGCCGTCGCAGCAAGGATGTGCGCGCCGACGGCCAGATGGTGCCGGCCGATCTGACACCACGCTGGCGACAATATCTTGCCGGGACGAAGGCGCTGGTGACGCCCGAGGAGTGGGCGCTCAACCGGGCCGGCGTGGGGTTGGCCGAGGCCGACATCGCCGATCTGTCGGCGGCGAAATGAGCGCGGCGAACGGGATCGCCGTCAGGCGGCCGCCAGCTCGCGCTTGATCTCACTGAAAATGCGCGCCGCGGTGTCCGCCCCGAGCAGCTCGGCGAAATGCGCTTCCATGTCGGCGGTATCCAGGCCGAGTTCGGCAAAGCCGATGACGTAGTTGCGCATGCGGTCTTCCCAGCGGTTCACATAGGGCGTGCCGTTGGGGCGCCCGAAGCGATGTACCCAGCGCAGGAAAGGCAGGCAGAGCGTGCGCCCGCCATGTTGGCGCGTCTTCTCGTGGATATAGCCTTCCTCGGCACCGAAGCCGCGGAACGCCGGGTTGAAGCCGACCCACGCATCACGGCGGCAGGCGAACAGCCCCATGCCCTGCATCGGGATGTCGAAGGCGGGCGCCGCCGGATCGCCGCCGCGCGGATCGTCGGCCCAGATGCCCCACATTCCGCCGCGCCACTGCGGCTCGAGATGCGTCGAGGTCGAGCGCAGGTCGTCGTAGATCAGCGGTCCCTGCAGCAGGTCGCGCGTATCGGGGCTCGCCTCGAAATAATCGATCAGTCTGGCGAGCGCCCCGGGAGCGATCAGCACGTGCGAGTCGAGACAGAGCACGAACGGGCTGCTCGCTTCCTCGAACACCGCGTTCTTCATGGCGGTGCCGCTCCACTCGCCGCGCGGGACATAGCGGAAACCGTCGACCCACTTGCCGAGCTCGCTCAGCGTCTGCGAGCAGGCGCCGCCGGGATTGTTGTCGATCACCACGAATTCGATGGCGCCGGCGAGATCCGGATTGTGCGTGCGGATCGATTGAATAGTGAAATAGACGCCGTCGTAATCGTCATAGGTGGTCATGCCGATGGTCAGCCGGCGCGGAAAACGTTCGACCGTGGCGGGGGGGACGGCGCGTTTCGGCGGTTCCGGCGGGGCGGCGGAGACGGCCGCCTGACGCGTCGCGGCGCGGGCGGTGAAGGCGGCGCACAAGGCGGCGAGGTCGTCGGCGCTCATCGGCGCGGCGAGCGCTTGGCGGGAGAGCACGTCGAGCGTCTCGTGCAACTGGGCGGTTTCGCCGTAGTCGAAGGCAATGGCCGGGCAGCGGCGGGCGAGCGCGCTCGCAAACGACAATCCGCCGCGCGGCAGGTTGCGCGTATTGACGCAGTTGCCCATCAGCCGCAGGCAGGTCTCGCCGGGGGTGAGCGCGGTCAGCTTCAACGGCGCGCCCTCGGCAAAATGCGGAAAGGCGATGAGGCAGCGCTCGATATTCATCGGCGGAAAAGGCGCGGCGTCGGCCAGGCGCACCAGCGTGCCGGACGAAAAGACCTGGGTGGCGCCGGCGATCTCGCCCGGCAGCAGATAGGCCTTCGGATCGTCGAACGATTTCAGGATGACCGGACGCATCAGCGTGCCGGCAAGCACCGGATCGCCGTTTGCCGTGAGCGAGGTGATCGCCAATTCGTCAGAGCCGAGGACGAAGCCTTGGGCGCGGTACCACAGGGACAGGCGTGTCTTGCCGGCGCCGGTGCCGCCCGGCAGCAGGACGAGGCTGTCGTCGCGGCGCAAGGCGGCGGCATGCAAGGTCATGGCATCGGCGAGGTCGTCGATCAGCAGAAAGCTCACGCGTTCCCAGAACACCGCCAGGGCATCGCCGAGGGTGAGCCCCATGGCCGGCTCACCGGCGCTCGCCGCGACGTCGTAAAGATCGCCCTCATGTCGTGCGACCAGGTCAACCCATGTGTCCTCCAGCGGCTCTTCCAGTCGCGGTTCGACAAGGCCGTCGAACCAGGCATCGAGCGACTGCGGATAGACAACGGCGACATGGCTCGCACCCAGGCGTATCGACCTGCGTCGCATTTCAATCGATGACAAGGACGCCGTTCTCCTTGAGACGATTGAGCGTTGTCAGCACCTGCTCGGCGAGGGCGTCACCGGCCTCCGGATAGCCTTCGCCGATCAGTCGCACGATCTCGCGCGCCGAGCGGCGTCCGTCGCACAGGCCCCAGACCAGCGCCGCGGTCGCGTTCAGATAAATCGCGCGCGTCTGCGCCGGATGGTAGAGCATGACTTCGGTATCGACGATTTCCGATTCGACCTCGGCCGCCGGCACCGGAACGACGTCCATTTTGGCGTCTTGGCTCGTCATGGTCTGGTCTCCAGGGCGCGCCCGTCTGCGCCGGCCTCGCCAAGCTCGGCATCTTGCCGTGCCGAACCGAGGCCCGGCGCCAGCCGTTGTGCCATCCAGCGCCCGAGGGTGAGCGGGTGGCGAATGCAGCGGCAGGCCAGAAGCGAATTCTCCGGCGCAATACCATAAAAACCGTGCATCCACCACGCCGGCGGATTGAACAGAGCCGCAAGCTTGGCGCGGGGCCCGCGCGCGGCCGCGGCAATCTCCGCCAGTGGTACCATGCCATGCCCGATGCCGGCGGGCATGGGTTCGCGTCCCGTTGCCGGCGCGTCCGGATCGGCAAAGACAAGGGCTGCCAAGCGCAGCTTGACCGTGACATCGGGAAACCGCGCGGCGAGCTGCTCCCAGTCGATCTGGTCGCGGTATTTCGTCTGATAACGCCACAGATCGTAAAGGTGAATGAGCCGCACCTGCCGCGCCGGCAGGAAGGCGTGTCGGGTCAGATGCCGCAGCATGTCGATGTGGCCGAACGCCAAGCCTTCGGGGCCGTCCCCGCGTTTGAAGCTTCGCGGTTTATCGACGAGGGTCGCCAAGGTCAGGCGGTCGGCATATTCGCTCGACAAGGCATCGCGATGGATCTCGAGCGAAATGCCAAATCCCGACCGTGGCATCGACGCCGCCGGCAGGTGATGTTTTGGGCCGACGAAACGCGATTCATCGCGCGGAGCGAAAGTAAACCCGAGCGCACGGGCGACGGGCACGACCCGTCGGAGATCGTCCGCTCCGACCAGCACGTCGATGTCGATCATCGGACGCAGCGAAGGGTTCGCATAGATCATATGCGCCAGCGCCGCACCCTTGAGGAGGACGATCGGAACGCCGGCCTGCGCGCAGGCGGCGAGCAGTTCATCGATGCATTGTTCGCGAACGGCGCTCATGCGGCGATGCCGGCTCGCCAGCGCCGCGAGGGTGCGGCGGCAGTCTTGCGGCGTCTCGTCCGCCGTCGTCAGCATGGGCGCGAGGAGCGGCGCCACCCCGTGATGCTCGGCCCCGGCGGGCAACGAATCCCAGAGACGGGAATGTGCCTCTGCGCGAATAAACGCGCGGACGGTCTCGCCCGGCATGTCCTCGCCGCTGCGGTCTTCCGCGCCGCGTCGAATCAACAGCCCGCGCGCGAAGTCATAGGGGCTGGCGCAGTTGCCATTCGGGCTCACATGACCGCTCAACGAATGCTACGGCACGACGTGGTCGATCGTAGGCGGCAGCTTCACGCGCCGCAACCGGACGATCACGCTGGCGCAATCGTTGTCGTCGGCGAGGCGCTCGTGGTCGGCGCCGCGCTCGTCGTCGGCGCCGCGCTTGTGGTGGGCCCGGCGCTCGTGGTCGGGGAGGCGCTTGTGGTGGGCGAGGCGGTTGTGGTCGGCGAAGCGGATGTCGTCGCGCTGCCGGTCGTCGTCGGGGCGACGGACGTCGTGGGCGCCGCCGTGGTCGTCGTCGTCGTGCCCGAGGTTGCCGCGTGCGCCGGCACGATCACCGAATTGACAACCGGGCGCACCCATTGCTTCGGGAGCGCCAACGTCGCCAACGCGCCGCCGCCCAAGCCTGCCTTCAGAAGCAGCCTGCGTTCGATTGTCATATCTATGAATTCACCATGTCGTCCCATGGTACCGTATTTGAAAATGTTGCATCGCGCAAGCTGGGCATCCTGGGGCTGTGCATGGCTTGTTCGGGATGTGGAATTTGCGACGCTCTTACAAGCGCCTGTCCGGTCATTTCGGAAGCGCCCGTTCAACCGGAGAGCAGCGTCGCCATCACCCGTTCGCGCGTCAACGGCAGGTCGCGGATGCGCGCGCCGAGGGCGTGGGCGACGGCATTGCCGATGGCGGCGGCGGTCGGCCCGGCGCTGACTTCGCCGACGCCGAGCGGGGATTCGGCACGGGTGTTGATCAGCTCGATGTCGATCTCGGGCACCTCGGAGAATTTGAGCACCGGATAAGTCTCCCAGTCGAACGAGGCGACACCGGCATCGAAGCGCACTTGCTCCTTCAGCACCCAGCTCGCCGACTGGATGATGCCGCCCTCGATCTGGTTGAGGACGCCATCGGGATTGATCACCAGGCCGGCATCGGCCGCGCACCAGACATGGCGCAGCCGCACCTCTTCGTCGACATCGAGTGCGACCACGATCGCCGCGTAGCCGGCGCGGTTCTTGTAGCGGGCGAAGGCGAAACCGCGCCCGCTTCCTGTGCCGGCAGGGGCGCCGGCTTGCCAGTTCGCCATGCCGGCCGCCTTCTCGATCACCGCGCGGGCGCGCGGGTCGGAGATGATCGACAGCCGGTACTGGACTGGATCGATGCCGGCACGCTCGGCCAGTTCGTCGATTGCGCCTTCCAGCGCGAACACATTGGCCATGGCGCCAAGTCCGCGCAGCGAGGAGACGCGCACCGGCGTCTCCGCCACCAGGTGATGCAGGATGCGTTTCTGCGCGATGTCGTAGAGCGGCTCGGCGTTGCGGGTGGCGCCGCCGCCATTCGCCTCGGGCACGTCATTCGGCGGTGGCAGCGGCAGAGGATCGGGCAACGCCTGTCCGGCCAGCAAGGGCGCGCCGCCGCCCGGGCGGCCCTGGTGCGTGCCGCTCCAGATTTCCGTGGTCCAGTCGGTCGGCCTGCCGGCCTCGTCGATGAGCGCGTGCAGCTTCACCACCATGGCCGAGCCCTTCGGCTCGTAGACGAATTCCTCCTCGCGCCGCCAGCGCACGCGCAGCGGCACGCCCGGCATCTGCATCGCGGCAATGGCGGCGTCGGCGGCGGCATCGTCGGCGCCATTGTGCCCGTAGCAGCCGGCGCCCTGCACGTGATGCACGGTGATGGCGGAAGGCTCGAGCTTGAGCGTGCGCGCCAGCGCGGCGCGCAGCGGGAAGACGCCCTGGCAATGCGTCCACACCGTCAGATGACCGTTCTCGTAAAGCGCCAGGCCGCACGACGGCGCGATCGAGGCATGCGCGAGATACTGCTTGCTGTAGGTCGCCTCGAAGCGCTGCCGGCCCTGCGTGTCGGCGGGCTCGGGCGCGCCCAGCGGGCGGTCGACGGCCGGCCGCTGCAACAGCCAGCTCGCCTCCTGCTGCGTCGCCACCGGCGCTTCGACGTTCTGCCAGGTGACGTGCGTCACGGCCGCCGTCGCCGCGGCCTCGACCGCGGTCTCGTCGTCGCCGACGATGGCGAGGAAGTCGCCGTTGCGCACGAAGGCGACCGGCGCCTTGGCGGCGCGCTTGATGGCGGCCTCGTCGACCGCGGCGATAGCGGCGCCGCGGTTGGGCTGGCGCACCACGCGCGCATGCTTCATGCCGGGCAGCGTCATGTCGTGGATGAAAGCGGGCGCGCCGAAAATCTTGCCCGGCAGGTCGAGCCGCGGCGTATTGGCGCCGACGGTGCGATAGTCGGCGGGCGCTTTGCGCGGGCCGGCGCCGCTCGCATCGACGGCGAGATCGATGGCCGCGGCGAGCGTCCAGTAGTCCTGGCCGGTGCTCTTTCCGTCGCGCAGGATCTCGCCATCGCGGATGTTGAGCGCGTCCGTCGCGCAGCCGATGATCTTTGCCGCCTGATCGAGAAACAGCGCGCGCACATCGGCGCAGGCCTGGCGCAAGGCGATGCCGCCGAACTGCATCGACTGGCTGCCGGCGGTGTAACCCTCGTTGGGCGTCAGCGCGGTGTCGCCGGCTGTCACGCTGATGCGGCTTAGCGCGACGTCGAGTTCCTCGGCGGCGATCTGCGCCATGGCGGTGAGCACGCCCTGGCCGAATTCGACGCGGCCGGTGAAGATTGTCACTTCGCCCGGCGCGGGGAAGGCGACCCAGCGCGCGAGGACGGGATTATCGGCGAGCGGGCCGGGCAGGGGCGCATTCATGTCGACGGGCCCCGCAATTGCGCCGCCGCGTTTTCCACCGCCTTGAGGATGCGGTTATGCGTGCCGCAGCGGCATAGATTGTCGTCGAGCGCGGCGGCAATTTCCGCGCGGCTCGGCGCCGGATTGCGGTCGATGAGCGCCTTGGCCGTGATCAAAATGCCGGACAGGCAATAGCCGCACTGGCCGGCCTGCAAGTCGAGGAAGGCCTGTTGCAGCGGATGCGGGTTGGCCGCGTCGCCGAGGCCTTCGACGGTGGTGATGCTCTTGCCGGCGACGCTCCACACCGGCTTGGCGCAGGACTTCTCCGGCGCGCCGTCGATCAGCACCATGCAGCAGCCGCATTGCTCGAGCCCGCAGCCAAAGCGCGTGCCGACGAGACCGAGCCGCTCGCGTAGCACGGCGAGCAGCGGCGTCTCCTCGTTGTCCAGCGCGACGCTGACCGGCTTGCCGTTGACGGTGAAGGCGAAGGTCTGGGGCAAGGGGATTCCTTATTTGCGCGCGATCTTATCCGAAAGGCGGTACCCGTCCCGATCATGTCCGCGACATGCTGTTCGATCACGCACCGCTAGAACCCGAACTGCTCGCGCAGGATGCGTTCGTCGAGATTGTGCCCGGGATCGAACAGCATGTTGAGCGCGATCGACCGGTCCATGCCGACATCGACCGCGTGCACCGATCGCACTTCGTCGCTGTCGGCGACCGCGGCGACCGGGCGCTTGTCGGCGTCTAGCACCTCGATGGTGACCTTGGCCTTGTCGGGCAGGAGCGCGCCGCGCCAGCGCCGCGGGCGGAACGGGCTGATCGGAGTGAGCGCGAGCAGAGAGGCGTTGATCGGGATGATCGGGCCTTGCACCGAGAGATTGTAGGCGGTGGAGCCGGCTGGCGTGGACACCAGGATGCCGTCGGCGACGAGCTCGGCGAGCCGCTCCTGCCCGTCGATCAGGATGCGCAGATGCGCGGCCTGTGCGGTCTGGCGGAACAGCGACACCTCGTTGATGGCGCGGTATTCGTGCATGACGCCGCGCCCGTCACGCGCGTGCATCACAAGCGGATGGATCACCGTCTTGCGCGCATCGGCGAGCCGTTGGCGCAAGCCCGTCTCGGCGTATTCGTTCATCAGGAAGCCGACGGTGCCGCGGTGCATGCCGTAGATGGGCTTGCCGGAATTCATGAACTTGTGCAGGGTCTGCAACATCAACCCGTCGCCGCCGAGCGCCACGATCACGTCGGCCTTGGCGGGGGCGACGTTGCCATAGCGCTCCGACAGCCGCTCATAGGCCTCGCGCGCTTCCGGCGTGGATCCCGCCACGAAGGCAACGTTGTCGAAGCGTCGGGGTGGCTCACTCATGGGACCAGAGGACCTGAACGATGGAACGCGTGGTGCTCGTCTATACGACTTGGCCCTCGATTGTCGAGGCGGAGCAGGCGGGGCGGGCCCTGGTCGAGCGGCGGCTCGCAGCTTGCGTCAATATCCTGCCCGGCATGGTGTCGCACTACTGGTGGCAGGGCAAAATCGAGCGGGCCCAGGAGGTGGCGATGTTCGCCAAGACCCGTGGCTCACTGAGCGAGGCGATCGGGACGGCTATCAAGGAGATGCATGGCTACACCACGCCGGCCATCGTGGTGCTGCCGGTGGAGCGCGCCGATCCGGACTACCATCGATGGATCGTGCAGGAGACAACGAGCACCTAGCCGTCAATGCATGCGTTGATGTTGCGGGATCGGGTCCCTTGGCGATCCGTCATCGCCGGCACGGTCACGTGACCAAGCACGTTCAACCAAGGTTGCCGCCGGACTGCGTCGCCAATCTTTCGCAGTGACCTGTCTGGCTTCCGTAGATCAATGCGCCGATGACGACAACGACGCCGACCATTTGCCACGACGAAATCACCTGGTCCAAAAATACATAGCCTGCTCCGACGACGACGATCGGCTCGAGGTTCACAAAGAAAGTCGCGGCGCCGGCGCCGACCATCGAAATCGAAATGTAAAATCCGATGATGGCGGTGGCGTATAGTACATTCGAGAACATGAAGCCGGCCCATCCTGCGGTCGTCACGGGAAGCTGAAAATGGCCGACAAAATAACTAATGACGAGCATCACGCCCGTAGCCGCTGCCGACAAATAGAGCGTGACCTGGCGGGAATCCTGACCAAGCATGAGGCGGTTGCTGACCGAGCAAACGATTGCAAAGCCGATCGCCGACACCAGCCCGGCCAGGATTCCGATGGGATTGAGCTCTCGGAATTGGACCGCGAGTGCGAGGCTCAGACCGGCCAAGACGACGAGCGCGCTCACAATCATCCTGGTCGATAGTCGAATGGAGGTGAATATCGCCAACATGAAAGTGGTGAGGATGGGAAACAGATAGAATATGAGAATGGCGATCGACACCGGCAGCAGTTCGATCGCCTTCAAGAGCGCGAAAGTGTAGATGACCGATATGATCCCGAGTGCCGCGGCGGTCATGGCGGCACGCCGTTCAAGAACGATCGCTTTGCCGGTGAACCGGAGAATGAAGAACAGGACGATCGCGGGAAGCACGAATCGCGTCGCCGACAGCGTGAACGGATCGCTCCCGCCGCGATAGGCGACGCCGGCCAGGGTATTCGACAATGCAAAAAAGACAGCGCTGATGAGTGCCAGAAAAATCCCGCCAAGGTTTTGGCTTCGCAAGGGGCTTACACCTGTTTTATGTCCGCGACTGAAGGGACAGGGCCGGCCGCAATTGTGGGGGCGAGTCGGTCGCGGAGTAAGCGCGTGGAACGAACTCAGAGAGTAGCGCTATTGCGCGTTTGATTCCCGGTACGCTGGTATTCGCGGCGCGTCCCGCAGGCGCCCGCTTGCAAACAATCCGCGCGATCCAAAGCGACGGACCTGGCGGCGATCTGTATTATCGGATGGGTGAAGACGATGTGGCCGCCTCAATCGTGATGGCCGCTTGGTCCCGGCCATGACGATTGATGGGTAAAACTTTGCCTTCCCAAGCGAGATCGCCGGGACGAACCCGGCGATCACAGTTCTGGCCGATGATGGCCGCGTATCAATAGCTCGCCTTGCCGTCGATCACGGCCTTGAGCTCGCGATAGGCCTCGCAGCTCGTGTTGCCGCAGATGAGCTTCACCTTCTGCAGGTCGTCGAGCGCCTTCAGCCGGTTGCCCTGTTCCATCTGCCACATGCCGTAATAGGACCAGGTGCGCACGTGGTTGGGATCGCTGGCGAGCGCCTTCTCGTACCAGACCTGCGAGTCCTTGTAGTCGCCGAGCTTGCGGTAGGAGTAGCCGATGTAATTGGCGACGTCGGCGTTCTCGTCATGGCCGATGGCGTGCATGGCGGCGATGCCGGCCTTGTAGTTGCCGGCGAGGATGAGCTTGCGTGCGGCGCGGTACTCGCGCAGGAATTTCGCCGCGGCCTGCTGCTGTTGCTGCTGCTCGATCGCGTTGTTCTGTTTCTTTTTCTTCTTCTTGCTGCCGTCGTCGGTCGGCGGCGTGGGATTGTCGGAGCCCATGGCATGAAGCGGCTTCATGCCGATGGCGGTGACGAGCAGGGCGGCGGCGGCAAACATGCCGATATGGCGAAGCGTCAGGGTCATGGCGAAAGCTCCCGTGAGACGGCCGGCGAGGGGGAAGGATAGCCCGGAATTGCCCGATACGGAGACAACAATCGGTGAGCGGGGCTTCTTCCCGCTCCCGCCAAATAATTCGTGTCGCTCCAGGACGTCCGCCGCCTTGACTCGGCGTCCCCTTCCAGGGAACATTTTGGCCGTGCTGGTTCCCCGGGTCATTCCGGGGACGAAAGAGGGAACGTGGAAGTCGTGACGATCTTGCTGGATCTGCACGGCCATCCGCGGCTGCCCCCGCAACTGTGAGCGGCGAGCTTCTCCAAGACGGCCACTGGGAAACTGGGAAGGCCGGACGAAGCTGAGACCCGCGAGCCAGGAGACCTGCCAGCGCGGTCACCCAACCGGTGGACGGGGCGTCCATACGGAGCGGTCTTTCGCAGCGGTGACGTCAATGCCGGTGCGAAAGCCGTGTGAGTCAATGCCTCCCACGACATCTCGCACGTGAGTTCGGCGTCGGCTGACGTCGTCGCACGTGTCCTTCGCACCGGGCTTGGTCTCACCCGAGGCGCCCGTTTGGCCGGGCGCGAACGAAGGACGTTGAGTCATGGGACGCGTGTTACGAATGGCCGGCGCGGCAGCGCTGGTCGCGATGCCCGCCGCAGCGGGTGCGCAAGGCGCGGCGCAAAGCCCGCAGGTATTGCCGCAGATCGTCGTCAGCGCGACGACGATCCCCACCCCCGCCGACCAGGTCGCGAATTCCGTCACGGTGGTCACCGCCGACGACATCAAGCGCGAGCAGTTGCGCACCGTGCCGGACGTGCTGCGCGCCGTGCCCGGCCTCAATGTGGTGCAGACCGGCGGACCGGGCGGACAGACCGCCGTCTTCATCCGCGGCACCAATGCCAATCACGTCAAGGTGCTGCTCGACGGCATCGACATGGGCGATCCGAGCGTGACCAGCGGTGCCTTCGATTTCGCCCATCTGCTCGCCGGCGATATCGCGCGCATCGAAATCCTGCGCGGCCCGCAAAGCGGGCTCTACGGCTCCGACGCCATCGGCGGGGTGATCTCCATCACCACCAAGAAGGGCGAGGGTCCGCCCAAGGTGACGGCCTCGGTGGAAGGCGGCTCGTTCAAGACCTTCAATCAGTCGCTGGGCCTGTCCGGCGCGCAGGCCAACGTCGATTACGCCTTCAATATCCTGCACTACCAATCGACCGCGAATCCGGTCACGCCGCTTCGCCTGCTGGCGCCGAACGAGGAGCGCATCAACGACAGCTACAACAACTGGACCTACTCGACCAGGCTCGGCGCCAAGCTCAGCGATGCGCTCGCGGTCAATCTCATCGCGCGCTATATCGACTCGCGCCTGGGCTATACCGGCGAGGATTATCTCAATTTCTTTCCGCCGGCGCCCGAGCGCTTCCAGAGCACGCAGCTGAATCACCAGTTGTTCAGCCGCGGCGAGGTGGTCTGGTCGCTGTTCGACGGCAAGTTCAAGAACACCTTCGGCGTCAACTACTCCAATCAATGGACTTGGAGCTTCGATCCCAACGCCGACAGCTTCTTCACCACGCCGTTGGTATCGCCGCCGACGACCAACGTCGGCCAGCGCACCAATCTCAACTGGCGCGGCGAAGCGCAAGTGGCGCCAGGCCAGACGCTGGTCATGGGGCTCGAGCACGAGCGCGAGACGCTGCGCACGGATTCGACCGGGACGGTCGACGCCTTCTACAACTACACGCAGATGACGACGACCGCCGACACCGGCTACAAGGCCGGCTTTCTCGAATTGCAGTCGCAGTGGGGCAAGCGCTTCACCGTCGTCGCCAATATCCGCTACGACGACAATGACAGCTTCGGGCCGCACACGACCTGGCGCGTGGCGCCGGTCTTCATCGTTCCCGGCACCGAGACCAAGCTGAAGGGAAGCTACGGCACCGGGTTCAAGGCGCCGACCTTGACCCAGCTCTATGTCAGCAATCCCTCCTACATGGTGGTCGGCAATCCCAACCTCGTGCCGGAGGAGAGCAAGGGGTACGATGTCGGCTTCGAGCAGCCGCTCTGGCACGACCGCGCCCGCTTCGGCGTCACCTATTTCCGCAACGACATCACCAATCTGATCGTCAACAAGTTCGATCCGGTCAGATTCGCCTTCACCTATGCCAATGTCGGCGCGGCGAAGATGGACGGCGTGGAGGCCTTCGCATCGGTCACCGTGAGCGACCAGTTGCAGTTGCGTGCGGACTACACGGCGACCTTTACCCGAGACGAGACCACCGATCTCGGCCTGCTGCGCCGTCCCGGCACCAAGGCCAGTGTCTCCGCCATCTGGATGCCGGTGGCCCCGCTCACGCTCACCACGACGGTGCTCTATGTCGGCCCCTGGGTCGACATCAGCCGCGACGGCGGCATCCCGCGCGTCGATGCGCCCGCCTACACCACCATCAACATCGCCGCCAATTACAAGGTGAACGACGAGGTAACGGCCTTCGGGCGCATCGATAATCTGCTCAACAAGCAATACGAGGTGCCGATCGGCTTCCAACGGCCGGGCTTCGGCATTTTCGGCGGCGTGCGGCTGAGCCATTGAGCCGGCGAGGCGGCCGCGGGCGCCTCGCGCGCGGCCGCCGCCGGGGACGACTGACGTAAGTCAATGCGATGGAACTTTTCCCGGCGACAATTGCAGCTCGCGACGGATAGGCGGGGTTGGGTGTCTTGCCAGGAGAATTGACATGAAAAAATCACTCGTGGTGCTGGCGGCTCTCGCTGCGTTGATGGTGTCGTCATCGGCGCAGGCGCGCGTGCGCGCCGGCATGCTGACCTGCCAGGTCGCGCCGGGCGTCGGCTTTGTCGTCGGCTCGCAGAAGTCGCTGTCCTGCACCTTCCAGTCCGTGCGCGGCTGGAGCGAGCATTACCAGGGCCGCATCACCCGCATCGGGCTGGATATCGGCTTTACCAGCGGCGGCGTGGTGGCCTGGGCGGTCTATGCGCCGGCGCAGCGCAAGCACGGCGCGCTCGCGGGCGTCTATGGCGGCGCCAGCGGCGAGGCGACGGTCGGCGCCGGTGTCGCGGCCAATGTGCTGATCGGCGGCTTTGAGCATTCGATCACGCTGCAGCCGGTCTCGGTCGGTGCGCAGAAGGGCCTCGACCTGGCCGTGGCGGTCAGCGGGCTCGAGCTCAGTCCAGTGCGCTGAGGTAATTCCAACGGAAGTAAGAATGGGCCGCCCGTCAGGGCGGCCTTTTCCTTTGCGCGCTACAGCGGCGCCCACATCACCGGCTCGAGCTCGTAGGCCGTGCCGCTCTTGACGATGTGGCCGCAGGCCGGGAAGGGGAAGTGGTAGGCCTCCACGAACATGCGGTCGACCGCGGCGCGTTCGAGCATATTGCGCCGCGCCTTCACCGCCATCGGCCCGTCCATGTCGAAGATCGGCTGCCAGTCGGGATGGCGCACGAACAGGTAAGGGTTGCGCACGGTGTCGCTCATCACCAAGAGCGACTCGCGGCCCGAATGCACCGCGAAGGCGGTGTGGCCGGGCGTGTGGCCGAAAGCCGGGATCGACACCACGCCGGGCGCCACCTCCGCGCCGGGCTTGAAGCGCCGTATCTGCTTGGCGATGTCGCTGAAGATACGCCGCGCATTGAGGAAGTAGCGGTGCACGGAGCCGCTGTAGCGGCCCATATGGGCGTCGTCCATCCAGAACGCCCATTCCGGCTCCGGCACCAGGATCTCCGCCTTGGGGAAGACCTTGGCGCCATCCTTGGTCTTGATGCCGTCGATGTGGTCGGGATGGAAATGCGAGATGACGATGGTGTCGATGTCGGCGGGCGTCACGCCCGCGACCTTGAGATTGTCGAGCATGACGCCGGCCGTATCGGTGATCTGGCCGGCGGTGCCGGTGTCGATCAGGATCAGCGCCTTGCCGGTATTGATGAGCAGCGCGGTGAAAGTGACCGGCAGCACCCGCGGTGGCAGGAAGGCCGCCTTCAGCGCCGCGTTCACCGCCTCGCCGCCGGCATTGCGGATGAATTTGTCGTCGATCGGCAAATACCAGGTGCCGTCATAGAGTGCGGTGAGCTGATAATCGCCGAGCGTGTAGCGATAGGCGCCGGGGCCCTGCATCTTGGCGACGGGCGCGCTGGCGCAGGCGACGCCTGGCAGCGCGGCGGCGCCGGCACCGAGTGCGGCGCCGGCCAGCAGGGAGCGGCGGGTCAGTAGCGGTGTCATCGATTGTCGTCCGCGCCAGATCGTCGCCCCACCCGCGATGGCAAACACCGCGTGGTCCAAGTCTATTTCATCGCCGGCGCGTCCGCATTATCCCTTGGCGACGCGAAATGTCGCGCCGTGGCAGCAAGCGCTGGCCGAGGCGCGGCAAGCCGCTATGATCGCGCCGGCGGTGACGCGGGGGGACGTGAGGGAGTTGATACATGCGGTGGTTTGCGCTCGCGGCCGCGCTCGTCCTGGCCGGTTGCTCGACGGATCTTGGGCCGACGCCGGCGGAGCTCAAGGCGCATTGGGAGGCGCAGAACGTCTTTCCCGCCCATTACAAGGATGACCTGCTCGCGTTCCTGCGTACCTATCTGAACAATCCGGAGCATATCCGCAGCGCGGCGGTGTCGGCGCCGGCGCTGAAGAAAGCGGGGCCGGGCGACCGCTACATCGCCTGCGTGCGCTTCAACGCGCGCGACACCGCCAACCATTACATGGGGGTCAAGGAAGGCGCCGCCGTCTATGTGTCGGGCAAGCTCGACGAGTACGTCGATAAGCCGCCCGCCATCAAGGACTGGTGCAAGGATGCCAGTTTCGCGCCGTTCCCCGAGCTGGAGAAACTGACGCGCTGAGCCCGGCCTCGCGCAACGCATTCCGCCGCGCGCGAACGAACGCGCGCGTTGCGGACGCAACCATACGAGGCCCGCCAAGCGGTTCCGCCCGGCGGCAACGATCTCGAATTAGAGGCCGAAAGTAAGCGCGGGCGCCGCGGTCACTTGACCTTGAGGTTCTCCGCGGATGTCTTCCCGCGGTTCTCGACGAGTTCGTACTGAACCACCTGGCCTTCGTTCAACGTATTCAGGCCGGCACGTTCAACCGCTGAAATATGCACGAACACATCCTTACCGCCTTCCTGCGGCTGGATGAAGCCGTAGCCCTTCGTCGGATTGAACCACTTAACGGTGCCCTGCGGCATATTAGTCTCTCCGAGGTATTGCAACGCCGCTAGTTTGGCACAGTCCGGTTGGACCGAAAAGGCCACTCGCTCGGACTTTCGGCTTATTTTGCAGGCAGGCACATTGGTACCGGTGGTGCCGGGTGAGGGATTTGAACCCCCGACCAACGGTTTACAAATTCGTTGATGGCCTCTAACTCGGCATAACGTTCCCCAACATAATTGTGGCCTTAAACCGCTATTTTACCTTAGCTTATTGCATTTTTTGTTTTGAGTTAGTAACAGCGACAAACCGGGCTTAACAACCAAAAGTGTTACCCCCACGTTACCCGAGGACCAACGAATGCCGACACCATTGACCGCGATGAGCGTGTCGAAAGCCAAGCCGGGTAAACAACGGCGCGAAATCAGCGATGGCGCATGCCGTGGCTTATATCTCGTCGTGCAGCCAAGTGGCGGGAAGAGCTGGGCGCTTCGTTTTCGGCGTCCAAACGGTAGACCGGCAAAGCTCACGCTCGGACCCGTCGACCTTAGCGGGCGCGAAAGTGTCAGGGACCCGACAATTGGAGCGCCCCTGACGCTGGCGGCGGCGAGAGCACTCGCCGCCGAATTACATCATGAACGGGCCCGCAAACACGACGTGGTGGCCATACGGCGCCGCCAGGTTCTTGAGGCGAAAGAGAATGCGGCCAAGACGTTCAAACAGGCCGCGATCGCCTTTATCGAGCAGCACGCAAAGCCCAATACCCGGCGGTGGACGGAGCAGGCCCGGCTACTCGGTCTTCTCCCCGACGGCGACGAGCTCAAAGTAACCCCACGCGGCCTCGTCGACCGATGGGGCGACCGTCCACTCTCGGACATCACTGGCGACGACATCTACGATGTGGTCGACGAGACGCGAGAACGCGGCGCCCCTGGGCTCGAGCGGCGCCGCAAGGGGCAGAGTGAGGCCCGCGCCCGCGCGATGTTCGCAACGCTGTCCAAGCTGTTCGGCTGGCTGATAGAGAAGCGCCGAGTGGCGGCAAACCCATGTGCAAACGTGGTGCCGCCGCGTGCACCGGCGGCCCGTGATCGCATTCTCAGCAACACGGAAATCAGGAGTTTTTGGGCGGCCTGCGAGAAGGCAAACCCGCCGTTCGGGTCGCTGCTCAAGGTGCTGCTTCTTACGGGGTGCCGCCTCAATGAGGTCGCCGGTGCGCGCCATTCGGAAATGAGTGATGATGGCGCGACCTGGACGATACCGGGCCACCGGACCAAAAACCATCGCGCGCACGTCGTCTCGCTATCGCGGGTGGCCCGAGAGATCGTAGCGGGCGCCGCCGCCGGCGGTGATCACGTTTTCACTACCACCGGCACGACGCCGGTCAGCGGCTGGTCGAAGATCAAGGCGCGCCTCGATACCGCGATGATCGAGAAGATGCGCGAGGATGCAAAGGCGGAGGGTCTCAATTCGGCCAAATGCAGTTTGCCGGCTTGGCGGCTGCACGATCTGCGCCGAACCTGCGCTACCGGTATGGCGGAGATCGGCATTGCGCCGCACATTATCGAGGCCTGCCTGAACCACATCAGCGGCGCGAAGGCCGGAGTGGCGGGGATATATAATCGCGCTGCTTATGCGGATGAGAAAAAGGCCGCGCTTGAACGGTGGGCGGCCCACATATCCGATTTGATTGAGCGGCGACCGCCGAAGGTTATTCCGATGACCTCTGCGCGAAGGTGATGGGCAGCAACCATGGCACGGAAGCGATCGAAGAGACTTGCCTATGCCAAGTGGCGTCCCACGAAATTAGAATTTTCTCCGACTGAGTGGGAAGCCATTCAGACTGCATTAAATATGTCGCTTTTACAGCCACAGCGGGAAGCAATCAGCCAGATTGTGCAGCGATTTCTAACCTTAGAAGGTGCGGAAAGAGCAGCGCCGTTCGAAAAGGAGCGACTTGCATATCTCGATAAGCTTTCTAGAGCAGCAGAACAAATGAAGCGCATCTTTTCTGACAGAGGCGGAAACAGGGCACTAACCGCCGCCATTTCGGATGTGCAAGTTGAGCTCGATAAAATTGCCAAGGCGGCGGGTTTTTCCTCGCCGTCTTTGGAGATTATTGCCGAATATCTTCCGATTGCAATATGTGCTGCCCGAACTGACGATGATGCGGGTTGGAACGAGCGGGATTGCTGGGAGGAAATGATTCTGAACCTACTCGAATTGCTACAGTCCTGGGGGGTGTCGACCTCTATCCGAAAGGACGAGGCAATTCAGAAGGGTGAAATTAAGATTTCAAAGATCGTGCAGATTGTGCACGCAATCCAGGCTGCCAAGTGCTTCCCCGATGACGCCAAACGCCATCAATTCAGTCTCCAGGGACTCGGAACGGCGATTAACGCCGTTCGGGAGCGGAATGCCAGCAAGGGACGTCTATAAAACTCCCGCAAAAGAACCGCGCGCTTCAATAGGTTTGCTCCCGTTACTGATGGAGCATCACACCTATGAAAAACGATGAACTGGTGCCGGACCCACAGGTTTGGCGCGAATTTAATGTCACGCCCATGACGGGATGGCGCTGGGATCACGATCCCGAACTCGGCTTTCCGCCGCCGCTCCGTATTCGCAATCGCAAATTCCGCAGCCGTAAGGCGCTGGATGAGTTCAAAGCGCGCCTCGTCGCGGATGCGCTTGAGGGCAAAAAGCGCCCCCATAAACCAGAGGCAGCGTGAGCGAGCGGGGCGCGATAATCCTAATTTCTCGCGGGCTTTTCACCGCGTTTTCAAAAAAAAGCCGCCTAGCGAGGCGGCCGAGAAGTTGGAAATAGAACTATGAATACTACTGCGCCAACTGACGAAAGTAAAGCCCAACCAATCCGCCGCCGGCTGCCAAACCGCAGGGCTTGCGAGCATCTGGACATCGATTGCGGAAGCATCCGCTACACGGCGACCATCGGTCGCTTTCATGACGGTGAGCTTGGAGAAATTTTTATCGTCGGAGCGAAGGCGGGATCGACGGCCGATACGGCCGCGCGAGATGCAGCGATCACCTGTTCGGTTGCGCTGCAATTTGGAGCCGATGTTGAGACGATCCGAAAAGCGCTCTGTCGCGATAGTCGTGGCAACGCGAACGGTCCGTTGGGCGTCGCCCTCGACGCAATATCCGGGGGACGAAAATGAACGAGAGACAACTTAGCCTATTTTCAAATCGATGCGAAATGCTCGCTGAGCGCGTCGCTGCTGGCCGCCTACGGCTTATTGATGCAGTCGACCTGCTGCAGTCGGCGGCGGAACTCTCCGGTTTGATCGAATCAGTCGGCGATAATGCCGTTCAGGCAGTGCTTGCTGCGGCATTTGTGGGCACCCCCAGGAGTGCCGCCTACATCGCCGTCGACGTGCTCGACGGTGTGCCGGCGACGATTGAGCCGCTCGGGGAGCGCAAATCATGAGCATCACCGAACCCTGGCGCGAGAACCCAGTCTATTTCGGCATGTCGCCCGAGGCGGCTGAGCGCAGTTACAAAGCAAGCGAGGCCCGCAAGACCGCGCGCGCCGCGCCTAAGGAAGACGAATGGCCGACGATCGATGCTGCGGCTTTTCACGGCTTGGCCGGCGAGATCGTCAAGACGATCGAACCACACTCAGAGGCCGACCCGGTGGCGTTGTTGGTGCAGGTTCTCACGCTGGCCGGCAACATCATCGGAGGAAAACCGTATTACGCGGTGGAATCCGATAGGCATCATGCAAACCTATTCGCAGTGCTTGTCGGCAGCTCCAGCAAGGCGAGAAAAGGGACATCACTCGGTAGAATTCGCGCGCTCGGAGAGATCGCTGATCCGACCTGGTGCGCTGACCGGATCAAAGGCGGATTGTCCTCGGGCGAGGGTCTTATTAACGAAGTCCGCGACGCAGTGCAGAAGTGGGATTCCGAGGCGCAGGAATTCGTGACGACCGACCCCGGCGCCACCGACAAGAGGCTGATGGTCGTCGAGCCCGAATTTGCCGGTGCGCTAGCCGCGGCTGAACGGCACGGAAATACGCTGTCGCCGCTGATCCGCCGAGCGTGGGACGGCGACAAACTTGCTACGCTGACCAAAAACTCGTCGTTGACGGCCACCGGCAGTCACATCTCGCTCATTTGTCATATTACGGTCGATGAGCTGCGCGCCCGCATTACGCGTACTGATCTCGCTAACGGTCTCGCAAACCGGTTTTTGTTCCTGGTGGTGCGGCGTTCGAAGGAATTGCCCTTCGGTGGTGATCTCGATGACGGTGCCGTGCATCGCCTCGGCGAAGCGCTGCGTACGGCGATCGAGCGGGCGCAACCTGTCGGGCGAGTAGATATGACCACCGCTGCTCGCGATCGGTGGGCTCGCGTCTATGGCGCCCTTTCCGCTCCACAATCAGGGCTGCTCGGATCGGTGACGGCCCGAGGCGAGGCGCAGGTCGTCCGGCTCGCGCTGATCTACGCGCTGCTCGATGGAGCGGACCAAATCGACTTGCCGCACATCGAGGCTGGGCTTGCGGTGTGGGAGTTCGCCGAGGCGAGCGCCGCATTCATATTCGGTCAGCTAGTTGGCGACCCCGTGGCTGACGACATCTTGCGCGCGCTTCAGCAGGCTGGCGCAGATGGAATGACCCGCACCGCCATCCGCGACCTGTTTGGTCGTAACAAGGCCGGTGATCGAATTGGAGCAGCCCTTCAGCTCTTGGCAACGCGCGGCAAGGCGACATTCGAGACCAGAGCGACCGGAGGCCGACCGACCGAGGTGTGGTGCGCCAGGGAGAGTAACCGTGGGTAGGTTCCTCGACATCATTCGTGATCAGCCAGCGCCCGATACCACTTCGGCGCCAGCGCCGGAGTACGACAAAAACGACAATAACGACCAAAGTCCGCCGGCTCACACCTTTGGTCGTTATTGTCGTTTCGGTCGTAGCTTCGATCAGCTGGAGCGGCGGCGCCCCGAGCATATCGAGGCGGTCGATTGGCAACAGGCCGTTGAAGATGGCCGCCAATTCCTCGCGCGTTGGGGCGAGCAGGCCGAACGGCTCGGCTGGGCCCCGGAGGATTTGTTTGGGCTCGCGCCGGTTCCCGACAAGCCGCGACCCGTATACCGGCGCCTGGCGCGCCACGATCGCACCGGCCTCGTGTGGATGCTTCGCGGGCGGCAGGTGATCGCTTTGACGGAGCAGGAGGCGGTGCTGCGTTGCCGGTCCGGCAGCCTTCTCACCTTCCGCCGGACAGCGGACCACCAATGATCCGCCGAACCGCCAACTCCGCCTCCCGGTCGCCGACCTTGTCAGATGTCCTAGATACGCTGCACCAAGTGGAGCGCCGGCTGGACGGCATTGAAAAGGTGCTCGCCGGCAAGCCAGGGGCCGATCCAGCGCTGGGGGAGGAATTTATTTCACTCGCCGAGGCCGCCTTCCGCGCCGGGCGGACAATCGAATGCGTGCGCGGTTGGGCAAAAACGCACGGCTTGGGGCACAAGATCGGCGGTCGATGGCGCGTGAGCTCGGCACGCCTTGCGAATTACCTACGCACCGGAGAGCCGAATTTGGAATTTTTGGAATTTTTGGAGCGAAACCAAATCGGGAGCAGCGCTACGGTCAAATCGAGAGATTTGCAGAAAGGCTGAATCCTATGACGCGCTACCGATTCCACGATGTCCCTCGCTCCCGCAGCCGTGATGCAGGGAGACAGAAAATCTTAAAGCTTATTTCCGTGTTCGGCCCCGGCGAGTATCAAACTGAAACATTACCGGATAACGGCGGATTGCGAATTTACTTGGTGAGCGAAACCGCTGAAAGCGTCGAAGTCCCGAGCCATCTGCGCGAGATGTCGGAAAGCCGCGAGGTGACGACTGGCGATGGTGCCCGCCGGGCCGGCGCGGTACGTGATCAGATCCGCGCCATCAATGCCGCGAACAGAAAAGCCTGGAATCGCCAGGACTAGGCGATGACAGCCGCTGAAAAAACAGGAAAAAAACAGCGCGGAAAGCCGTTCCCGCGGGGGATGACGGGCAATCCCACCGGCCGGCCTCGGGGCGCGCGCAATCGCGTGACGCTGGCGCTGGAGCGGCTGCTGGACGGCGAGGGCGAAGAAATCACGCGCACGGCGATCAAAAAAGCCAAGGACGGCGATAGTGTCGCCCTCAAACTTTGCCTCGACAGGCTGATCGCGGTGCGCCGTGATCGCGCGGTAAAGTTTTCAATGCCGCCGCTTCATTCGGCCAGTGATGCAGCGGAGGCCATGGGCGCCGTCACTGCGGCGGTTGCCGCCGGTGAATTGACGTGTGCTGAGGCGGCCGATTTAGCCCGGCTCGTTGAAAGCTTTTCAAAGGCGATCGAGGTCGCAGATCTAGAACAGCGCCTGGCGGCGCTGGAACAGGGCGCGTCTGGCCAGGGCGTGGCGGGCAACCATGCGGCCAATTTGGCAGAGAGGGCGTGATGAACGCGATAAGGGTTGTTCTCGGAAGCAAATTGCGGATGGGTGATCGATGAAAAGCCGCTTGCACACACGGCTTGCCGCGATCGAGAGGGCGCAAGCCAGTCATGCGCCGCCGTTGCCGGTGATCGTGAGGCAATTCATATACCGCGGAATGCCAAGTGATCGATTTGGCCGAATGCGAAAACGTGATTTTTCGCAGGCGCGAGGATGAGGCCGAAGACGAATTTGTGTGCCGCGTGCGAAGCGCGTTTCCGCCGCCGACACCGACGAGAACGTACAGGATGATTTTGCGCTCCAGCAGCGCCGATCAAGCGACAAGGAAATGACGCCATGAACGCCATACCGATGAGCAGCGCGTATCTCGACATGAGCCCGCATTTCCCGGATGACGCTCTGATTTCCGCAACGCGCACGCCAATTCAGATATAGGCATCAGCACCTTATCCTGGATCGAGCGAGGCGATCATGGCGCACCCAGCGGGTGAATCGGAATCGGACGCTCCTCGGCTCAATTTTGACCGGCGCCTCAAGTTAGAGTTCAACGGTTCCAGCGTCACCTCTGATGCTGGTCTGCTGCCGTTCCGGGAGCTGGATGACGTTCTCGGCCTGATGGTAATCGCGGGGCAAACTCTGGCTGATGCACGCACCGGCAGGAACGGTCGGCATGATCTGATCGGAATGCTGCGGCAGTCTGTATTCGGTCGCCTTGCCGGATACGAGGACGTAAACGACGCCGACCGGCTCGGGCGCGATCCGGCGATGCGCTGGATCGTTGGAGGTCGTGCTGCAACGAAGCAGGCAGCCTCTACCAGCCAGATGGGACGCTTCGAGACCGAGTGGCTGGCGAATGATGTGAACCTTGTCGCGCTCACCAATCTCGGCGGGCGATGGATTGACCGGCTGCACGGCCGCCGTCCGCCGAACGGCATCGTGCTCGACATGGACTCAAGTGTGAGCGAGACCTATGGCGACCAGGAAGGCACCGCCTACAACGGCCACTTCGCCTGCACCTGTTATCATCCGCTGTTCGTGTTCAATCAGTTTGGCGATCTGGAACGCTGCGCGTTACGTTCAGGCAACGTCCATTCAGCGCACGGTTGGAAGGACGTGCTGGAACCGGTCGTGGCTCGGTATCGCGGCAAGTTCAAGCGCCGCTACTTCCGCGCCGATGCCGGCTTCGCAAATCCTGAGGTCTACGAGTTCCTGGAGGCCGAACACTACAAGTACGCGATCCGGCTGCCTGCCAATCAAATTCTTCAACTGAGGATCGGTTACTTGCTCAAGCGCCCTGTCGGTCGTCCTCCGAGGGAGGTTCGACGGTACTACGCCAACTTCAGCTATCAGGCGCAAAGTTGGAAGACACCGCGCCGCGTGGTGGCCAAGGTCGAGTGGCACCCGGGCGAGCTTTATCCGCGCGTCGGCTTCATCGTCACCAACCTGTCGCGACCGGCCGAGCGGGTCGTCGCCTTCTACAACAAGCGCGGGACGTGCGAGCAATGGATCAAGGAAGGCAAGAACGCCATCAAGTGGACGCGGCTGTCATGCTGCTCATTCGCCGCCAACGCCGTGCGTCTTCAGCTTCATGCGCTGGCCTACAATCTTGCCAACTTCATGCGGACACTGGCTCTGCCGGAGGCGATCAAGCAGTGGTCGCTGACCAGCCTGCGGGAGAAACTCGTGAAGATCGGCGCCAAGGTCGTGTGCCATGGTCGCTACGTCATCTTCCAGATGGCCGAGGTCGCGGTGCCGAGGGAATTGTTCCAGGAGATTCTGCGGCTGATCGCGGAACTACGGCCGCAGCCACCACCAGCGCCTGCGTAAGATGCAAAATGGTCATGCGTTCAACAGCTACCGATGGGAGGAGTGCGTCCAAATGCCAGCGAAAATGGCCAGATCAGCCCTCGGCCGCTGTTTGGGCTGCCCCGAGGTGACGGTAGCTATCCGAACCTCGCTTCTATCTTGCGGGAAGGCCGGAAAAACGCGAGTATTCATGCCGGTTCGGGAGCCATCCGGGGAATCCCGGTTAAGAAAAAAAAAAAAAAAAAAAAAAAAAAAAAAAAAAAAAAAAAAAAAAAAAAAAAAAAAAAAAAAAAAAAAAAAAAAAAAAAAAAAAAAAAAAAAAAAAAAAAAAAAAAAAAAAAAAAAAAAAAAAAAAAAAAAAAAAAAAAAAAAAAAAAAAAAAAAAAAAAAAAAAAAAAAAAAAAAAAAAAAAAAAAAAAAAAAAAAAAAAAAAAAAAAAAAAAAAAAAAAAAAAAAAAAAAAAAAAAAAAAAAAAAAAAAAAAAAAAAAAAAAAAAAAAAAAAAAAAAAAAAAAAAAAAAAAAAAAAAAAAAAAAAAAAAAAAAAAAAAAAAAAAAAAAAAAAAAAAAAAAAAAAAAAAAAAAAAAAAAAAAAAAAAAAAAAAAAAAAAAAAAAAAAAAAAAAAAAAAAAAAAAAAAAAAAAAAAAAAAAAAAAAAAAAAAAAAAAAAAAAAAAAAAAAAAAAAAAAAAAAAAAAAAAAAAAAAAAAAAAAAAAAAAAAAAAAAAAAAAAAAAAAAAAAAAAAAAAAAAAAAAAAAAAAAAAAAAAAAAAAAAAAAAAAAAAAAAAAAAAAAAAAAAAAAAAAAAAAAAAAAAAAAAAAAAAAAAAAAAAAAAAAAAAAAAAAAAAAAAAAAAAAAAAAAAAAAAAAAAAAAAAAAAAAAAAAAAAAAAAAAAAAAAAAAAAAAAAAAAAAAAAAAAAAAAAAAAAAAAAAAAAAAAAAAAAAAAAAAAAAAAAAAAAAAAAAAAAAAAAAAAAAAAAAAAAAAAAAAAAAAAAAAAAAAAAAAAAAAAAAAAAAAAAAAAAAAAAAAAAAAAAAAAAAAAAAAAAAAAAAAAAAAAAAAAAAAAAAAAAAAAAAAAAAAAAAAAAAAAAAAAAAAAAAAAAAAAAAAAAAAAAAAAAAAAAAAAAAAAAAAAAAAAAAAAAAAAAAAAAAAAAAAAAAAAAAAAAAAAAAAAAAAAAAAAAAAAAAAAAAAAAAAAAAAAAAAAAAAAAAAAAAAAAAAAAAAAAAAAAAAAAAAAAAAAAAAAAAAAAAAAAAAAAAAAAAAAAAAAAAAAAAAAAAAAAAAGAGAGAGAGAGAGAGAGAGAAAAAAAAAAGAGAGAGAGAGAGAGAGAGAGAGAGAGAGAGAGAGGGGAGAGAGAGAGAGAGACACACAGAGAGAGAGGGGGAAACACACACCCTTTTCTCTCTCTCTCTCTCTCTGTCGCTGCGGAAGAACACTGCTGCACTCGCAACATGACCTAACTCAACCAAACTGAATCTGAAGGATCGCCGCGTTAGCAAACAAGACCACTAATCTCGTTAGAGAATTAGCGGCCTTTAAATTTCTAGGTTATGAAACGAAACCAGACGGAGCCGCCAAACATCAAACGTTTTGGCAACTCCGCCAGTAATTCGGATTTTTGTGGCGATATAACCCGAAGACGCGCCATAGTAGCTGTTCGCTTTCGCCGCAACGGACTAATCCGCTATGAGTCAAAAAAACCAGATTGCGGCAGCGCGCGCAGCGCAAGAACGGCCGCGCGTTGTAGAGTTTCCCGTACCACCACACGCTAAAATCATGGTGGTTTTTCAATCGCCAGGCGGCGCGCGTCAGGCGCTGGCGGTAGCGCTCGAGGCGAGCGCGGCGGCGATCGCTGCCGTTGCTGAGCTCGAACAGCAGGAACGGCGCGCGGCGGAAATTTGCGCGGATGCGAGCTCCATCCTCAAAGCTTTCGCTGATGAAGAAGCCCGGGCGCAATCTGAGGCGGCGGCACAGCTCAAGACTTGGCTGGCCGATGGCGGCGACAAACCCGGCGCCGCGGCGGTGGACCAGGAAACGCTGGCGCGGAAACACCAAGCGGAAGCCAATCACGCGGCTGCCACGCTCATGCACGAAACCGTAAAGGTCGATCTTGAAACCGCACGGCAGCGCGCACGGGAGGCCGATGACGCGGTGCAGGTCGCCGCGGCGGCGGTGTCTCTGGAAGAGGTCGAACGTGTGGCCGGCGAAATCGAGCAGGTGCAGGCCAGACTGGCCGAGCTCCGGCGCAAAATCAGCGGGGCCGCCACGTTGCCGATCTCGGGGAAGGTGCGGGCTTTGTTGGATGAGGTCAGCATGTCGCCGCGCGGCCCGCTGGTGAATCTGGCGCCGCCGGAGCTGCGGACACTGCACACGCAGGCAGCGGACGCATGGGCGACGTTCCAAACGGCGTTGCGGGCCGATCCGGAGGCAACGCTTTGAAATCAAAACCTACGCGGGCGGTGCCGTCCTCTCCTTGTCGCCGGCCCGCCGCGTGGCAACCAGGCGCTCGCCGCGGTGCTCATGGGACCGTTGGCGAGCGTCTGGATTTGAATCCGGGAACAGCCGTTATCGGAAGCAATCGCGATCCAAAGGAAGATCTTCGACGGGCCCGGGCTGCGAAACGTTCAGCGGATGCGGCCGTGCGGAAACTGGAACGTGACGGCCGCCGAGCCGGGGCAATCATCGAAGACGCAGAACGGATTTGCACGAATTGGAGCATCAGGCTTGCGTGCTTCCGCGCCTGCGGAATTGGTTTGCCGGCAACTCTAAAGCGCGAATGCCCGAAGACGAACGGCGCATTCGGGAAGCCCATGCACTGGCGAGTTTATGGGGCGCCAAACTATTGCGTGAGGGATAGTCCCGGTGCCTGTTGAAATTGATGCAGCAGGCGCCATTTGTTGAATCCTATGCGGCCAGATTTTTGCTGGCAATGGGCTGGTCACCGAGCAACGCTTGCTGATGTCGCATCAACGCGGCCCGCAGAATCGGGAGCTGCTTGTGGGCCTTCAAACGGCGGAAGCTCTTCTCGGCCTCCAGCATTGCGGTTCCAGTCCATCGCAAAGCCATCCTTGCATTGCGCCAACGTTTGACGTTGCGGCAGATCTGCCGCAGCACGGCCATTAGGCTCTCGATCGCGTTGGTGCAGCCGAGCGAGCGCCGCAGCTGGTCAGGCAGGCCCAGGCGGATCACGGTGAGCATTTCATTCAGTCCTTCGTGGATCGAAGCCGAGACGCCAGGAGCATCGTGATCGAGCCGCCGCGCCATGTTCCTGAGAACCCGCTCGGCCTGCTCGGCGGTCGGGCTGTCCCAGGCCTGACGCAGCACCTTCTTGACCCCGGCGTGCAACGACGGGTCGAGCCGCTCGATGATATTGCGTCCCTTATGCACCTGGCAGCGCTGGATCAGCGCGAAGTCACCGAAGGTGTCGCGCACAGCCCGGCTCAGCGCCTTGGCACCGTCGACGATGAACAGGCGGGCTATATCCGGTTGCAGCCCACGCTCGATCAGGTCGGCCAGCAGCGCCTTGACCACGGCGGCGTTTTCCGTCGCCCCCAAGGCCAGCGCCAGTACGTGTTTGTCGCCGGCCCCGTCGATGCCGATGGCCGCCACCAGGACATGGTCGCCGACATGCAGCCCGTCGATCTGGATCACCAGCAGGTCGAGCCCCGACAGGTCAGCTGCCAGCCATTCCTTCAGCTTCACCGTGCTCAGCGCCACAAAACGCCGTGAGACCGAGGACTTCGTCGTGGCGCGCTTGGCCTGGCCGGCCAGATCGCCGTCCGGCAGTCGGACCGAACGCGCGTACTTGCGCGTCGCCACACCGATCAGCATCTGGTTGAACGCCCAACGCGACAGAAGGTCCGCCTTCTGGATCGCCGTCCAGCTGGGAAGCTCCAGTTCGGCGCCGCCGCTGCGACGCACCCGTGGCCGCCGAATGGCAGCCTTGCCGCCATGCCAGCCGATCTCGCTGCCGATCATTCCCCAGCGATGGCCCTGCCGGTCAGCGTGACGTTGGTAGCGCTTGCCACAAAGCTGTTCCGCATCCGCCGCAAGCATCGCCTCGATTGCCGAAGTCCCCGCCTGCAGGCACAGCCGGTCGAAGCTACCCTTGAACTCCTCAAGTCCCTCGATCACCAAGGGCGTCAACGCCAGCGTGCCTGTCGCCAGCGTCGTCCCTTGGTTCAACGTCTTCAATCCGATATGTTTCGTCATGGCGTCGATCTCCTCGCTCTTGGTTTGCGATTCGCAACCTCAAGCCTAGTGGCCTGAGGCGATCGACGCCTGCCTCCCTATTTCAACAGCGACAGGGACATTCCGGGCGGCGGCGAAGGAATTGGTAGACGCGCAAATCAACGCCGAGCAGGCGAGGGAGGCGGTGAGAGTTGCGCAGGTACAATGTGAAAAGGCGTCTGGCCAATACTCTGCAGGGCAAAGGTTACATTGATGGGCGCCGAAACGATTAAAGAGTTTCTTGTCAGCCTTGGTTACAAGGTTGACGGCTCAACCGAGAAAAAGTTCAAGGAATCGATCAGGTCCGCCACGAAGGCGGTGGCTGAAATTGGCCTTGGGCTGGCCGCTGCTGCGACGGCGGTGGCCTATACAGTCCAGAAGGTGGAGAAAGAGTTTAATCGCCTGTATTTCATGGCGAATAGGACCGGCGCATCGATCAAGAATATCGAGGCGTTGTCCTATGCGGTGTCTCAGCTCGGCGGCAGCTACGAAGGCGCGCAAGCATCGATCGAAGCATTCGGGCAAAGGCTGGCGACCAATCCCGGCTACAAGGCGATGGTGGCCGCGCTCGGCGTCAATCCGAACCAGGACGCGACCAAAGCGATGGTCGCTCTTGGTGCCAAGTTTGCCAACATGCCGAAATATATCGGCTTTCAATATGCGAGCGAATTGGGGCTTGATTACAAGACATTTCTGGCGCTGCGCAGCGGCCAGCTCGCTGGATGGCTCAAAAACTATAATGAGGCTGTTCATACGTTCGGCCTTGATTCCAAAGAGGCTGGCGAGCGTGGCAAGGCATTCTCGCAAACTCTATCGAAGCTCGGCACAGACTTTTCATTGCTGAAGGATCGCATTGTTAGCGATCTATCACCGGCAATGACGAAATGGATGAACGATCTTGACAACTGGATGCGGACGCATCCGAAGGAAATTGAAGACGCGCTGATCAAGATCAAGGATGCACTTATTGCAGTTGCCAGGTACATGCGGGAGACGGTGACTGCTCTTACTGATCAGTTCATAAGTTAGCGACTATTTGGTTGAATTTTGCGCGTGGGTGCGTATGATTCGACCGATGAAGGTCGACGGCCGTAAGCTGAGCCATGCGGAACTGGAAGAGGTTCGGTTCAAGGCCGTGAAAGCGGTGCAGGCCGGGCAATCGCCGACGATGGTGGCACATGAGCTTGGCCTTTACCCGACGAGGGTGTTTGTCTGGTTGGCCGTGTACCGTTCCGGCGGATGGGATGCGCTTCGTGCTCGCAAAGCGAGCGGCCGACCGAAGCGGTTGACCGGCGCGCAACTGAAATGGATTTACAATACGGTGACAACGAAGAATCCGATGCAGCTGCGATTTCCGTTTGCGTTGTGGACGAGAGCGATGATCCGAACGTTGATTCAGCGGAAGTATGGCATCAAGCTCAGTGTGATCTCCGTGGGGCGGCTGTTGGCGCAAATGGGTTTGAGTTGCCAGAAGCCGCTGAGCCGGGCGTTCGAGCAAGACGCAACGCTGGTGAAGCGATGGATCGAACGTGATTTTCCCAAGCTCCGCGCGCTCGCGAAAAAGGAGCGCGCCGTCGTATTTTTTAGCGACGAGAGCGGAGTGCGGTCCGACTTTCACGCCGGAACGACATGGGGGATACGCGGCAAGACCCCGGTCGTTCGTCATACCGGAAAACGGTTTCATCTCAATATGCTATCGGCGATCTCGGCCAAGGGGGAACTGCGGTTCATGACCTCGCGCAAGCGCATCTCCGCAGCGCTGTTCATCGAGTTCTTGCGCCGGCTGATCGCGAACTATCCGAGAAAGATATTCCTGGTGGTCGACGGACTGCCCGCGCACAAGGCCAAGTCGGTGCTGCGCTTTTTGGATCAGGTGAAAGACCGTATCAGACTGTTTTTTCTTCCGCCCTATTCGCCGGAAATCAATCCGGACGAGTTGGTCTGGAATGACGTCAAGAATAACGGCGTTGGTCGCACCTTGATCCGCACCGTGAGAGATTTGGACCGTGCGGTGAATTCTAGATTGAGGCTGCTGCAGAAAAATCCAGACAAGGTTCGTGCCTTCTTCCAGATGGATACCACTCGCTACGCGGCTACCGCATAGTCGCTAACATATGAACTGGTCAGTAAGCCGCTTGCTGTGGGGTTTGATTCGCTATCGAGATCATTGCTCGGACAGAATGGTCTGGTCACGCTGATGGAGGCGCTTGTCGCCATCAAACTGGCGAAGTGGCTGCTCGGCATTGCCGGCGGACTGGTCGCGATAACTCGCGTTTTGATGGGCACCGGCGGCGTGGCTTTGTTGCGCCTGTTCGGCATGTTCGCCGCGTTGATAGGCGGAACCGCGGCGATCACAGGCGGACTGGCCGGCGGTGCGCTTCTTGGCGGAACAACGTCGATGGGGCCGGAGCCGGATATTTACGGGACCGACGGAAAGTTGACGCCTTATGGGAAAGGTTTGATCGCCGGCAAGCCTCTGCCAAAACATCAGTCCTGGGTCGGCAAGAAATGGCATGATCTCAAAAGCTGGTGGGGCGGGTCAAGCGGCGGCGATCTCGGCAGCGCATCGACCGAAGTCCTGAAAAGAGACAGGGCGCGGATTGCGCAGGAGTTAAAAGACAATCCCGCGCTTTGGAACAAGGTCATGGCGATCGCCGCTGGCGAGAACAATAATCCGAAGGCAAATCTCGGAGTCATCGAAACCATGATGAACCGGGCGGCGATGCTCGGGACAACGCTTGCAGCGCAGGCAACGCTTCATCGGAATGGCGGCTATTATGCCGGGTATAATCCAGACGCTTTGAAAGATCCAAAAACTAGGGCGATGATCGATCGGAATATGAAGTTGGCGCTCGGCGGCTCGAACGTTGCCAATTACGCTACCGACAACGCATCGAATGGTTACAATATGTTTGCGCAACGCGAGCAGGACGCGGGCAAGTTCATTCTGCAACGCAAATACAATGGCGAATTTCTGTTCTCGCCCGGCACCGACGGATCGAAAGGCAGCAGAACGCGCGGCTATTATGTCGGCTGGCGCCGGCACCTTGCCGCCATGAACAACGCCATCTGGAGCAAAGGCACCGATCCATTCCATAACTATCTGCCGCTTATGGCCTCGCCGTCGATCTCGAATTCCAATGATCGCAATGTCAGCATGAACCAAAAGACCGACATCAACGTGATGGGCTCGGGAGATCCGTCACTGACCGCGCGCATGGTGCTTGACTATCAGAACGGCGTGAACGGCCAGTTGCTGCGCAATACGCAAGGGGCGTTCCGGTGAACGGACCGGTGCGGAGCAGGCGCGGATTTAGTGCCGAGAATAACGGTTATCGGACTGCTTTTCATCCGGGAGAATTGGGCAACCCTTGTCGTCTGATTTGGCCGGGGAACGTTTCACCAGGATTTGAGGTAATGGCATGTTTCCACGTCTTCGCCGGTAGCATAGCCATCGGAATTGCGACTGCAATTGAGATGGCAGGCGGGTGCATTGCTAGCGGCGGTATGGCTCTCGTTTAAGGCCTTCAACAAACTGAGCAATGATTTTTTTTGTAATACTCAGCCATTCTTTTGGTGCCCGGATCGATGCTAAGTCTGTTTATGTCGGTTTCGGTTTCACGACTGAGAATGATATTAGGGCAGAGTTGGCCCAAAGCATATGCGGAAAACAGAGCACATTCAGGCTCGCAGCCGCCGTATGGTCTGTCGGCCCATGCTGCTGTTGATGCCAAAATTGCTACACTTAACAACGCGGTTTGTGACAACATTTTTATCATGGTCGCCGTCTTTTTATCGCTTGCTTAGTCAACGTCATCGTGTGCAGCTTTCAAGCTGGATTGTTGCATCAATAATGAAAGCTCCGTTGATGTTGTATTTGATATTCTTCCATCAATGGTATCATGCACCTCGACAATCCAGAGTATCCGAAATGCGCGAGAGGGGTGTATCCGAAAACTCTAAGAATCTTGAGCGTTTGCCCGAGACAGGTCACTCGAATATGCATTGGAATGGAAGGCCAAAAGTCCTTTATGCTGTCATATGCTTCCTGTTCTTCCGAAGCGCATAATTTCTTGGCATATTCGGGATTTGGCATTCTGCGAGAAAAGGTGTCGCAGGCCTCATCTACTTTAAACTTTGGTAGATCAAGCGTGACATCAGGCAGCGAGTTCGGGGGGTGATCCGGCGGGAGCTATCTCTTCAGATTTCCAAACGCAAATTTCGGCATTCTGGTTGATCCAACAGCCATTGACTTTGTCTAGCGGACCAATTTGAGCCGAAAGCGATCCGCCGCCTTTGCTGCCATTCCAGAACCCGATTGCCTTCCCGTAGGCGTATAAGTCAACTTCTACGACGTAGCCGTCATTTTGAACCTCGAACGCTGCAGTAGTGGTATCTTCGGCCGGCGGTGGCCCCTTTAAGCATCTGCCATTCATGATGGTCGTTTCATTAATGATCACATGGCAGTTATGATATAGTGTGCGAGCTGCTTCAGCGAATGATCCTGAGAATAACGCCGTAAACAGAGCGAGCAAAATGGATATTCTCATGATGCTATTCCTCTGGGCAGAGAATTTACCGACAGGATACGTGACGACAGCCACGCACTATCCTGGCTGTTAAAGTAGTCCCGCGCCAGCGTGATCCTGGAATAACTCGGCATCACGCACGTAGCCTTGTAGCACGTCCATGGACTTGTGCCGCGACACGTCCCGCATCTTGAACACGCTCGCCCCGCGGCGGGCGGCGCTGGTCAGGAAGCCGCTGCGCAGCGAATGGCCGGCAAACTCGGCGGCCTCCAGCCCGAGCCGGGCAGCATAGGCTTTCACTACATTCGCCACGGCCTTGTCAGACAGCCGGCCAGGGCACAGGCGGCCGCCCTTGGCAACGGGCCGGAACAGCGCACCCTCGGTGATCCCTGCGGCTTGCAGCCACGCCTTGACCGCCTTAACCGGGCAGGTGGCAGTGCCCCGCACGACAGCGATGGTGACGCCTTGGCCTTCCTGGTCGGTTTTCGATCGGCGAATGGCAATCCGGAATCCGTCCTCGGTTTCCTCCAGGTCTGCCACGTCGAGGGCGACGATCTCGGAACGCCGAAAGGCGCCGGCAAAGCCGAGCAGCAACAGGGCACGGTCCCTGAGCCCTTTAAGGCCCGCTGGTGCGTTTTCCGCCATCGCCCGCACCGTCTCAGCCAGGATCGGCGTTTTTCGTTTCCCTGCGGCTCCTAGAGTCCGCCGGATGCCTCTCACGGTCGCCTTGACGGCTTCCGAATTGGTTGGCGGCTCATGGCCGGCGAGTTTGTGCGCATGCCGGATGGCGGCGGCGCGCCGGGTGATCGTGGCGGCGCTGATCCCGCGCTTGGCCTCGGCGGCCAGGAAGGCGGCCACGGTTTCCGGCAAGGCGGGCAGGGCCGTGACGCGCTCGCGCTCGCACCAGGCCCGGAACAGGTCGAAGTCCGACCGATAGGCGCGCCGGGTGGCGGCGGACTTTTCCAGGCGGGCGAAAGCGATGGCGTCTCGAAGATCGACGGATTGCGCCGGCAGGGCCTCGGCGAATGCAGTGGCGGGCAGGGGCGCGTTCATGATTTTGATTCCGGGAATTGGGCTTATCGGATGCCCGGCTTTCGATGTTCGATGCGAAAGCCGGGCATGATCCTGTTGGAAATGTCCCCCTCAGCCCTGGGCGAGCATCTGCCGCAATACGACTTGGACGTTTCGCGCTATCCGGGCGTGAAAGGGCAGTAAAATGGGCCTGTCCTTATGCCCTGTTTCCGAAAAGTCTTCGTCGTCGGGCCACAAATTGGCGCTCGACCAACAGGTCTCATCGTATTCGAATTTGCCCTCATCGAAAGCCGCGACATATTCGAGCAGTGCCAGTGCGCCAGCCGGCGTCGTCGGAACGATCTTGACGAGGTCGGTTGCCGCCCGATTCATTTCATTGCCGCGCCGGTTTGTCTCGGCCGACGCAACCTCGTATTCAGGATCGTTATGAAACATATCTCCCGAAATGCTGCAGGCGGCGGCGTGCGTGAAGTATGCCGCCTTGTGCCGTTTGATCGCCGCGTAGATCGGATCAGTTTTCTGATTATCGGTCATGGCCCTGCCTCCCTCACGCCAGTTCCAGGACGCGAACGGCGTCGGAGCCGTTCAGGACGGGTTCGGGCCGGTCAGCTTCGACGGGGGCAGGGGGATTGTCCCGCTCGGCGCGTTCAAATGCCCTGCGGACAAACGGGTCCGCGATCAGCAGGGATAGTCGGTTTGTGGTAGATTCGTGCTTAGCCTGGGCCATGGGTTACTCCTTGGCTTGGGTTAGGGCCGGAGCGAGGCTGCTACCTTGCTTTGGCCCGCTATTTCTGATAACAGAAACACATGAGCAGGTCAACAATTTCTGATAACAGGAAAAAGCGCCCAGGACGGCCAAAGATTGGGGCTGAACTGATCGGGGTCCGGATGCCGCCTGCAAAGCTAGCGGAATTGGACCAGTGGATTAAATCCCAACCGAAGCCGAAAATCTCCAGGCCAGAGGCCATCAGACGGCTTGTCGAGATTGGTCTAAAGGCGCGCGGCAAACTATAGCGTTGCGCTGCTGGGAATGCGGATTGTTTACTTAGTGGGTGCGGGAGCTCGCGGTCCGATAACGCTTAGCTCAGGATGTAGACATCTAGCTCCGCCCCCCGAGTTCCAGTACGCCCGGCAGCTTGGCGAACGCGAAAATAGGTCCGGATCGGACCTATTTTCCATCCCTTTAATTGACTGGAAACCCGAACACAGCTACCCATATACACGTTACACAGAACCGGCCCCGTCCATTCGTCCTTGATGGAAAGCGCCTTACAGCGCTACGAGTGGGCGGGGTCTGTGTATTTCTGAGGGTGGAATTGTGAGCAAGTACGCTGTCCTGATGGACGGCGGGTTCATCAAGAAAAAACTGCAACAAAGAAACAGCCATTTCCCGACCGTCGCTGAAATCGAAGCGGAAGTCCAACGGATCAAGATTAATCCCCACTTGGCAGCGTCCACGCTGCTGCGGGTGTATTTTTACGACGCGCCGCCAGCGGCCGGGCTCCTGAAAAATCCGTTAGACGGGAGCAGCTTGGATCTTGGCTCCCACCGGAAATTCCGAGCAAACGTCTCTCTCCAGCAGGGCTTGGAGATGCAACCTGATTTTGCGCTCCGACAGGGCGAAACAGCCGTTCACGGGTGGGCTCTCGGTACTGCGGCGCTGCGGAATCTCACCAAACATGGCGCGCGCCCTTTAACCGCAGCTGACCTCGTACCGAATATCGAGCAGAAGGGCGTCGACCTCAGAATCGGGCTCGATATAGCCCGCCTCTCTCTCGGTCGCCTCGTCGATATCATCGTCGTTGTGACAGGTGATAGCGACATGGTGCCGGCATTCAAATTCGCTCGCCGAGAGGGAGTGCGGGTGTACTTGGACCACTTAGGCCACGGCGTGAAGCGGGCTCTCAAGGCTCACGTGGATATCGTCCTCTAGGCTAGTGGCCCCTTTTCATTTCTGGTCTGGTCCCTTTTGGCCCTAAAGGGGCCAGTACCCACGATTTCAGGAATGCCAAGCTCATCTTCCATGGGCGCACGGAAGCGCAATGCAGTCTTGCAAATCTGACTGTGGCGGCATGTTGCTGAAGGTTGGCTAGTGCTCTCCAAAAGCAATGCCCGGCTCCTTGTCCTGCTTCATAATGTCACCGCTTTCAGATGGGCGGTTACTAATGGCATTGGAATAGCACCGTCTCACCTTTCATGCCAAGCATCCCTTGGCCATTGAACGACCAAACCATTTTCATAGTGCGAACGTCGAAGATTAGCAATGCGACACCCAATGTGAGCCGTTCCTCGGCCATCATGTAGCTGCTGTCTCTAACTGTGATCGTGAATTCCTCCGGATCGGTATTGCCAGCGGACACATCGGATGCTCTCGCAAGTAAGAGTCGCTTTTCATTTTTGGTAATTCGTATGGCTACGTTCGATGGCATATCATTCACCAAAACTCTCGCCTTCTTTTTGTATCGATCATCAAATACGTTCGCACTCGCCAGTGGATTGCACGCATATGTTTTGCCAGGCCGTGGCGGAGTTACATATTTTGGATCAGGGTCCGGTTCCGAATATGAAAATTCATTAAGCCCAGCGTGAGCCAAGCCAGGCCCTAAATCGCGAAGAAGCGTGCTAACGCCCAATGCAATCAGAATGCAAAAAATCAAACGCACGGCTTTACTCTCCATCTGCTGGCTTAATTCCTATGTCCGACGCTGCTGACCAAATAGTTTCGAAGGCTCCGAGCTTTAGTGCCGCCGTCTCCTCATCCAGTACTCTAGTGATTGTGGCCGCGGTCGCGCTGCTGGTGTTGATCATTCGCCGCGGTTGATCAGCAAGGTCGCCAACGCGCCGCCGGTGTCGCGGTTGCTGCCGCTGAACTGCTCGTTCGACGAAAACTAAAAGATGATCCGATCTTTTTCTTTTTTACCCGAACCTGCGCCGTGGGTCGGGCGGACTTTGAACTCCCTCTCGAGGATTTCCGCCTTTTCCGCGAGTTCCCTGCTGATTGTGACCAAGGCTTCCACGGTTTGTTTATCCTTAGCTTGTCGACCGATTTCATTGAGCCGAACGGCAACATTCCGAAAATAAGCGCTGATTCCTATTTGCATGATCCCCCCTTATGGCCGGCAGTGTGGGTTTTCGGATCACCTGCTTCAAATAAAAATCGAGATTGATCTGTCTCGGCAGCCTCGGCATTCCGGTAACCTATTATTGGCCCGTAATTTTGGTTGCAACCTTGTACCGTCTCCAAATCGAGCGCGCGGCCACCCTGATTTCGTCGCCGGCGCCACGTTGGTGCAGATACAGGCGCAGGTCGTTCCAGGTGTTGATTTTGGGAAAGCGAGGGTCCGCTTTAGCGTAGTCAATGAACTCGCCGCCGGCTTCGGCTCGAAGGCCACGAGCACGTATGAATTCTTGAAAAGTCCGCTGCTTCGTCATTAGCGTTCCCCCACGGTCGACGTTTAGATAGGTGGCCCGCGCCATGCCTGCACTGTTGGACGCTCGCTCCAATTCGGCCTTGAGTCGGCGCCGAGCTGCCCGCACTGCTGGCACCGCATTCGCGGCCCAAGCGAGGGGACGGGCACGTCATCGCCAATGCTATCGACGTTCACGATGGCCTCATGCCGACAGGTAGTGTTTGTGCAGCAAACGATCACTGACCGCACGCCGTTGGCGCGCATGTTGCCGAGGGTCATGGGCGGCGGCAACTGCGTCATTGCATGGCCTCAATCACGACGTCGACCGTCGTGGTCGGCGCGACGTTGCAGGTTCACCGCCGGCTGGGTCAGGCGGTAGAGCGCGACAAGCTCGCGCCAAGTGTAGGCCTGGGTGAAGCGGCCGCACATAGCGGGAGTTTACCCCGTAACCGTTTGCGGGCTCGGATCGGTGTTTTTGGCGGTGACCGACATCATCTGGTTTTTTGTTACCCCGGTGTTTACCCTATGGGGCGCATCCGGTAGCGAGAAGTCAGATAAGTTATTGATTTTGCTGGTGCCGGGTGAGGGATTTGAACCCCCGACCAACGGTTTACAAAACCGCTGCTCTACCACTGAGCTAACCCGGCCCCGCGCCTGGCGAGAGCTAGCAGCCTCGCTGGCGTCCCCGCAAGCGCTGGCGGGCAGGCCCAAAAGTCGGCTGACCGACGCAAGGGCCGGCTGCGGGCGCGGCCTGCGGCCCCCGCGCCGGGCACGCGATCAGCCGGCTGCGATTAATGTTACCGAACGAATGCGCAAGGCGCGCACGAACATTCGTATAAAATGCGCTCAAATCCTTCGCGGAATGGAGTCTCTCCGCATGCGGGTGCCGCTCGTTCTGGCATTGTGTGTTACCGGAATCGTCGCTGGCAGCGCCAGCGCCGCCGATCTGCCGATTCATGTCGTGCCGGGCACCTGGGACGACGGCGGATACGCGCGGTCGCTGACGATCTACCAGTTCGAGCCGGGCGTCACCATGCGCGCCTATTGGCGCGCGCCCTGGCATCACCACCGTTATTTCCCGGCAACCGGTCGCAGGCCCAAGCTTGGCCGGTTGGAGATTCTCTCGGCCAAGCGGCGTCGGCCGCCACCGGCCGAAAGCTATGCGCGCGCCTGGTCGAATATCTGGGCGTTCCCGTGCGAATGCGGGCCGCTCAGCGCCCGCGACGCTGTCCCGCCGCCGGTCCCCAACGGCCGTTTCCAACCGGCTCCCGAGCCGCCGAACTCATGATGTGCCCCGTATGAAACATCGATCGCACCTTGTCGCCCTGCTTGCCTGTGCCGCCGGCCTCATGCCGGTGTCGGCGCAGGCGCAATGGTATGCCGCCACTGGCGCGCAGCCGGCGCCGGCCTACCGCTATCAGCTGCAGCCCGCGCAACCCTATGCCGTCGAAGTCGCACCCGGCGCTTATGTGATCCATCGGCCGGCGCCGGCGCAGGATTACCGTCCCTATATGGGCTGCGGCCCGGCCTGCGGTGTGGCCGATGGCGCGCCGCCCCGTGTCGCCCGCCGCGCATTCGCGCGGCACCGCGTCCTGCGCCATACGCCGGCACCGCGCCAGTTTGCGCGCGAACGCTACGCCCCGGCGGGCCGGCGCGACACCGGCCGCACCGTGATCGAAACGCGCAGGGTCGTGCGCGACAGGCCGGTGGTGATCGTGCATCGGCGCGTGGTCGACGATCCGCCGCGCGTGATCGAGCGCCTTCATTATGTCGACGTGCCGGCAGGACGTGGGCTGTTCACCTCGCCGCCGTCCGGGCGCGGCCTGCTGACCGCGCCGCCGATCGAGCGCGCCGCCGCGCCGACCGTTTTCGACGGCGGGGCCCGCGTCATCCACGCCGATGCAGAGATCACCATTCTCGGGCCGGATCGCATGAGCATCCGCCTCGTGCGCAAGGGTGCGGGCAGCTACGACCTGAGATAGACGACAACTGGAATAGTGGGACGCGGACGGCGGGTGGGGGCCCGCCGTCCGCATTTTTTAAGTGCAGAATGTCGTCTATACGCGCGCGACCTGCCGGCTCGCCACATAGAGCGCGAGGGCGGCCGCGTTCGACACGTTCAGACTCTTGATCTCGCCCGGCAGATCGATGCGTGCCAGCGCATCGCAAGTCGCCCGCGTCAACTGGCGCAGGCCCTTGCCCTCGGCGCCTAGCACCAGCGCGAGCGGTGCGCGCAGCGGCAGATCGGCGAGATCGCGCTCGCCGGAACTGTCGAGCCCCACCAGCATGAAGCCGCGGCCGCGCAGATCCTCCATGCCGCGCGCGAGGTTCTGCACCGTCACCAGCGGCACCAGCTCGAGCGCGCCGGAGGCGGCCTTGGCCAGGGCACCGGTCGCTTCCGGGCTGTGGCGGGCGGTGGTGATGATCGCGCGGGCGGCGAAGGCCGCAGCCGAGCGCATGATGGCGCCGACATTATGCGGATCGGTGATCTGATCGAGCACCAGCACGATGCCGTCCGGTTCGAGCTCCGCGGCCGGCGGGGCCTGCAGCGGATCCGCCTCGGCCAACAGGCCCTGATGCACGGCATCCGGGCCGAGCCGGGCATCGATCACATCCGGCCGCACCATTTCCGGCTGGACGGGCAGCGCCACGCCGTCGTCGGCCAGCCGGCGCAGCGCGTTTTCGGTCGCCAGCAGCCGGTGGATACGCCGCGCCGGGTTCTCCAGCGCCGCCTTGACCGTGTGCCAGCCATAGAGGATCGCCGGCCCGTCAGGCGCAAGCGGCGCCGGCCGCGCCGGTCCGCGCCCCCGCGGCGGCCGCTGGGGACGCGATCGGCGGTCGGGCGGGGATTTTTGCCAGGGTTTGCGGGCCATGCCCGTACTTCTCACGCGGAAACCGGCTTGGCAAACGCGCCGGGCAGGGCGCGCGGCATTGTCGCCGCGCTTCCTTGACTTCGCCGGGGTGGCTGACCATAAAACGCGCAAATCCCGACAAGCGGCGCCGTTTGTCCTCAGCGAAGGCGGCGGCGTTGCTTTTCAGGGGGAGAGTGTCCCGAGTGGCAAAGGGGGCGGACTGTAAATCCGCTGGCTTACGCCTTCGTAGGTTCGAGTCCTACCTCTCCCACCATTTCAGGGAACAGTAATCAGAAGTCGCTAATCAGGTCGCCTTCCTGACGAACGGTCTCGATGACTGTTGCCTGGCGCGGGTGTAGCTCAATGGTAGAGCAACAGCCTTCCAAGCTGATGACGAGGGTTCGATTCCCTTCACCCGCTCCAACCGTCCTGCCGGCAAACCAGGGCCGCTGCCGTCCGGACAGGCCCTAAAACGTCAATTCCGCCCGTTCAATTCGCTTGCCAAGCGCCGGTGCATAATGCATGACATCGGCGCGGCGGACCCTTATATGGTCCGCCGCTGCCGCTTCCGGAGGAGTGTAGCTCAATGGCTAGAGCACCGGTCTCCAAAACCGGGGGTTGCAGGTTCGAGTCCTGCCACTCCTGCCAGGCGGCGTCGACGATTTAGCGGTTTTCCAGGCCCGCGAGGGCGACGCCGCCGTCGGCGACACTATATAGGCGTATCGTCGGCATTGGTGGCCCGGCGAGGACTCAGGACTTAGTGGCATCAGGACTGAATTGAATGGCAATCTCTCCGTTTAAGTTTCTGCAGGAGGTGCGCGAGGAGACCCGCAAGGTCACCTGGCCGTCGCGGCGGGAGACCGCGATCACCACCGGCATGGTGTTCGTCATGGTGGCGATCGCCGCGGTGTTCTTCCTGGTGGCGGATCAAATCATCCGCATTGCCGTCACCTTCGTGCTCGGCATTGCAGGCTAGCGCATGATCCCGAAAAGTGGGAACCGGTTTTCGGATAAGATCATGCGCCATGAGAGCATGACATTATGAGCGATACGGCTGCTGCATCGACGACCACCCGGCCCAAGCGCTGGTACATCGTCCACGCCTATTCGAATTTCGAAAACAAGGTCGCCGATTCGATCCGCGAGCAAGCCAAGCAGCGCGGGCTGACCGACCATTTCGATCAGATCATGGTGCCCAAGGAAAAGGTCACCGAGGTGCGCCGCGGCCGCAAGGTCGAGGCGGAGCGCAAGTTCTTTCCCGGCTATGTGCTGGTGAAGATGGATCTGACCGACGAGGTCTACCATCTGATCAAGAACACCCCCAAGGTCACCGGCTTTCTCGGCACCGACAAGAAGCCGATGCCGATCTCCGACGCCGAAGCCGACCGCATTCTGCAGCAGGTGCAGGAGGGCATCGAGCGGCCCAAGCCGTCGGTCTCCTTCGAGGTCGGCGAGCAGGTGCGGGTGTCCGACGGCCCCTTCGCCTCGTTCAACGGCACGGTCGAGGAGGTCGACGAGGCGCGCTCGCGTGTCAAGGTGGCGGTGTCGATCTTCGGCCGTGCCACGCCGGTGGAATTGGAATTCGCGCAGGTGGAGAAGCTTTGAGCGTCATCGCCGGGCTTGTCCCGGCGATCCCGAACGAATAGGCACAGTCCGTGCCTTCCTGAGCGGGATGCCCGCGAACAGCGCGGCATGACAAGAAGGTGAGAAGCCGTGGGAGGTGAGGCGGCCGCCAACCGTCAAGATCCGCACCACGAACCTGAACACAGACGGGCTGGCGCGCCAGCCCTGTTGCAGGAGTAGCGAGATGGCGAAGAAAGTCACTGGATTCCTCAAACTGCAGGTGCCCGCGGGCGCCGCCAACCCGTCGCCGCCCATCGGGCCGGCGCTGGGCCAGCGCGGCCTCAACATCATGGAGTTCTGCAAAGCGTTTAATGCGCAGACCCAGAAGATGGAGAAGGGCATCCCAATTCCTGTCGTGATTACAACGTATCAGGACCGTTCCTTCACCTTTGAGATGAAGACGCCGCCGGTGTCCTATTTCCTCAAGAAGGCGGCCAGTCTGCAGAGTGGCTCGAAGGCGCCGGGCCGCGACTTCGCCGGTTCCGTGACCAAGGCGCAGGTCAAGGAGATCGCCGAGCAGAAGATGAAGGACTTGAACTGCGATAGCATCGAAGCGGCTATGAAGATGGTCGAGGGGTCGGCCCGCTCGATGGGCATCACGGTGGCGGAGTAACGGTCATGGCTATCGCAAAACGCATCAAAACCGCCCGCGAGGGTATCGATCCGGCCAAATCCTACAACGTCGTCGAGGCCGTAAAACTGATCAAAGAGCGCGCCAAGGCCAAGTTCGATGAGACCATCGAAATCGCCATGAATCTGGGCGTCGACCCCAAGCACGCCGACCAGATGGTGCGCGGCGTGGTCAATCTGCCCAATGGCACCGGCCGCTCCGTTCGCGTCGGCGTCTTCGCCCGTGGCGCCAAAGCCGACGAAGCCAAGGCCGCCGGCGCCGACGTGGTGGGCGCCGAGGACCTGGTGGAGCAGGTGCAGAACGGCAATATCAATTTCGATCGCTGCATCGCCACACCGGACATGATGCCGCTGGTCGGGCGCCTGGGTAAGGTGCTCGGGCCGCGCGGCATGATGCCCAATCCCAAGGTCGGCACCGTCTCCATGGACGTCGCCGGCGCGGTGAAGGCGGCCAAGGGCGGCGCCGTCGAGTTCCGGGTGGAGAAGGCCGGCATCGTCCAGGCCGGGGTCGGCAAGGCCTCGTTCTCCGAGGACAAGCTGGTCGAGAACATCAAGGCCTTTGCCGATGCGGTGCAGAAGGCCAAGCCGCCGGGGGCCAAAGGCCACTACATCAACCGGGTCGCGGTCTCTTCGACCATGGGGCCGGGGGTGAAGGTGGAGCCGGGCTCGCTGTTCAACTGAGGCCCGCCCGGTCCGGCTCCTTTTCGCGCCGTTTCACGTGAAAAAGGGGCTTGGCAACGGTGGCGGGAAGGTCTAAGTGAAGCAGATCGGGCGTGCCGGCCCAGTTTGTCGGCACGCCTTTGCGCGTCCTTACAATGTAATGGTGGATTGACCTCGACCTTTTGGACATCCCGGCGGGACATCTGAAAGGAGAGAGAAAGTTCGCATTTTCAATTGTTTAGGTCGTGCCGGCCAGATCCGGAGCCCGCGGGCGAGGGATGTGGCCAACCTGTCCGAGACTGCCGGTGCCGAAGCCGAAAGGCCGAGGCTTAATTCCGCGCCCACCCGCGTCAGCGGGAAAGTGGGGAGCCAGCACAGACGGGGATGCGACCCGAGTTTGCGCGGCCACAAGCTGCGCCGGTTTGGTTCGAACCTCGACGACCCGAAGGCGGCTGCGCGGCCGCTGCCGGGGGGCAGGCTTACGAAGCTGTCGTCCTGCCCGGTTTGCTTCGCGTGAAGCGTCCTGGCGGGACGGCCGGTAGCAACCCCGGTGGCTCCGCCCTCAACGCGGGCAGACCGCCAAACGTGAAAGAGCTTGCAGTGGATCGAGCGGAAAAGCAGCAGTCCATCACCGAGCTGAGCGAGGTCTTCAAAGCCTCGAACGTCGTGGTGGTGGCGCACTATTCCGGCCTCTCCGTTGCCCAAATGCAGACCCTGCGCAAGCAGATGAAGCAGGCGGGCGCCACGGTGAAGGTCGCGAAGAACCGTCTCGCCAAGATTGCGCTCAAGGACACCGATGTCGCCGCCATTGCGCCCCTGCTGAAGGGGCCGACCGTGCTCGCCTACTCGGGCGATCCGGTGGCGGCGCCGAAGGTTGCCGTCGAGTTCGCCAAGGCCAACGAGGCCCTGGTCATCCTCGGCGGCGCGATGGGTAAAACGGCTCTGGATGCCGACGGCGTGAAGGCGCTTGCCTCGCTGCCGTCGTTGGACGAGTTGCGCGCCAAGCTGGTCGGGCTGATCCAAGCCCCGGCCACCAAGCTCGCTCAGCTCGCCAATGCGCCCGCCGCGAAAGTGGCGCGCGTGGTCCAGGCCTATGCCTCCAAGAGCGACGAAGCGGCCTGACGGCTCTCACACACGCAAATCTCTGGTTCGAACCTATAGGAAACTGAACAATGGCTGACCTGCAGAAAATCGTCGACGAATTGTCGAGCCTGACCGTCCTCGAGGCGGCGGACCTCGCCAAGATGCTGGAAGAGAAGTGGGGCGTCTCTGCCGCTGCCGCGGTCGCTGTCGCGGCTGGTCCGGCAGGCGGTGCCGCTGCCGCTCCGGCCGAGGAGAAGACCGAGTTCAACGTGATCCTCGCCGCCGCCGGCGAGAAGAAGATCGAGGTCATCAAGGAAGTGCGCGCGCTCACCGGTCTCGGCCTGAAGGAGGCCAAGGACCTGGTCGAGGGTGCGCCGAAGCCGGTCAAGGAAGGCGTGAACAAGGAAGAGGCCGACAAGATCAAGGCTCAGCTCGAGAAAGCTGGCGCCAAGGTTGAGCTTAAGTAGGCGAGTGCTTACGTGAGCGAAGTCCCCGGGTGCCTTCAAACACCCGGGGACCCGCCGCAATCCCAAGCCCTGGGCAAGGCCAGGGCTCCGGGCTGCGGCAGTCAGCCGCGGAAGAAGCGGGCTCTCGTGGCGGCGGTGTCGGCGAACGAGAGGTAAGGCGGTGCTTGCGGGCGGAAGTTGAGCCGGAGCGCTGCGGACAAGGTGAAATCGGTGGCCGAACTCCAGGTTGCGGCAGAGGCGAATGTGAGCGGCCGCGGTCCGGTCACGACGAAGTGTAGAGAGTGCGGCGGTTCGGGCCAGACCCGAATCACATAGAAACGGACAGCTCGACGCTTGTCCGGTCAGTCGCGATGATGGCGGCTCACCGGAGAGGCGCCCGCCCTGTCCGCCCAATCGAATCGAGAGAAAGAAAACGATGGCGCAGACATTTACCGGTCGCAAGCGCGTAAGGAAGTTTTTCGGATCAATCAAGGAAGTCGCGGAGATGCCGAACCTCATCGAGGTTCAGAAGGCATCCTACGACCAATTTCTGCTGGTGCAGGAGCCCGAGGGCGGTCGGCCCGACGAGGGCCTGCAAGCGGTGTTCAAGTCGGTCTTTCCGATTTCCGATTTCTCCAACTCCTCGCAGCTTGAATTCGTCAAATACGAGTTCGAGCCGCCGAAATACGACGTCGACGAGTGCCGCCAGCGCGGCATGACCTATGCCGCGCCGCTCAAGGTGACGCTGCGGCTGATCGTGTTCGATATCGACGAGGAGACGCAGGCCCGCTCGGTCAAGGACATCAAGGAGCAGGATGTCTACATGGGCGACATCCCGCTCATGACCAACAACGGCACCTTCATCGTCAACGGCACCGAGCGCGTCATCGTCTCGCAGATGCACCGTTCGCCGGGCGTGTTCTTCGACCACGACAAGGGCAAGACGCATTCGAGCGGCAAGCTCCTGTTCGCCGCCCGCATCATCCCCTATCGCGGCTCGTGGCTCGACATCGAGTTCGACGCCAAGGACATCGTCTATGCGCGCATCGACCGTCGCCGCAAGATTCCGGTGACCTCGCTGCTCTATGCCCTCGGCCTCGACGGCGAGGACATTCTCGAGACCTTCTACAAGCACATCACCTACAAGCGCGCCAAGGACGGCTGGCGCGTGCCGTTCGATGCCAACCGGCTCAAGGGCTATAAGGCGATCAACGACCTGGTCGACGCCGACACCGGCAAGGTGGTGGTGGAGGCCGGCAAGAAGCTGACCGTGCGCCAGGCGCGTCAGCTCGCCGAAAAGGGCCTCAAGGCGCTGCGCATGACCGACGAGGAGTTGATCGGTCATTACGTCGCCGAGGACCTGGTCAATCCGAAGTCCGGCGAAATTTACATGGAAGCCGGCGAAGAGATCACCGAGAAGAACCTCAAGGTTCTGATCGAGGCCGGCTACAAGGAACTGCCGCTGCTCGACATCGACCACGTCAATGTCGGCGCCTACATCCGTAACACGCTCGCCGTCGACAAGAACATGACGCGCGAGGATGCGCTGTTCGACATCTACCGGGTCATGCGTCCGGGCGAGCCGCCGACGGTTGAGACGGCCGAGGCGATGTTCCGCTCGCTGTTCTTCGATTCCGAGCGCTACGACCTTTCCGCGGTCGGCCGCGTGAAGATGAACATGCGCCTCGACCTCGACGCGCCCGACACCATGCGGGTGCTGCGCAAGGAAGACATCCTGTCGGTGATCAAGACGCTGGTCGACCTGCGCGACGGCAAGGGCGAGATCGACGACATCGACAATCTCGGCAACCGCCGGGTGCGCTCGGTCGGCGAACTGATGGAGAACCAGTACCGTATCGGCCTGTTGCGCATGGAGCGCGCCATCAAGGAGCGCATGAGCTCGGTCGATATCGACACCATCATGCCGCAGGACCTGATCAATGCGAAGCCGGCGGCGGCGGCGGTGCGCGAGTTCTTCGGCTCCTCGCAGCTCTCGCAGTTCATGGACCAGACCAACCCGCTCTCCGAGATCACCCATAAGCGGCGCCTGTCGGCGCTCGGCCCGGGCGGTCTCACGCGCGAGCGGGCGGGCTTCGAGGTGCGCGACGTGCACCCGACCCATTACGGCCGCATCTGCCCGATCGAGACGCCGGAAGGCCCGAACATCGGCCTGATCAATTCGCTCGCCACCTACGCGCGGGTGAATAAATACGGCTTCGTCGAGACGCCGTATCGCCGGGTGAAGGACGGCCGTGTCACCGACGAGGTGGTCTATCTCTCCGCCATGGAGGAGAGCCGCTACACGGTGGCCCAGGCCAATGCGCCGATCGACGGCAAGGGCCGACTGACGGAAGACCTGATCGTCTGCCGCCAGGCCGGCGACGTGCATCTGGTGCCGCGCGACAAGGTCGACTTCATGGACGTGTCGCCGAAGCAGCTCGTCTCGGTGGCCGCGGCGTTGATCCCGTTCCTGGAGAACGACGACGCCAACCGCGCGCTGATGGGCTCCAACATGCAGCGCCAGGCGGTGCCGCTGGTCCGCGCGGAAGCGCCCTATGTCGGCACCGGCATGGAAGGCGTGGTGGCGCGTGACTCGGGCGCCGCCATCGGCGCCCGCCGCACCGGCGTGGTCGACCAGGTGGACGCCACCCGTATCGTCATCCGCGCCACGGAAGAGACCGACCCGACCAAGCCCGGCGTCGATATCTACCGGCTGATGAAGTACCAGCGCTCCAACCAGAACACCTGCATCAACCAGCGCCCGCTGGTGAAGGTGGGCGACAGCGTGATGAAGGGCGACATCATTGCCGACGGTCCCTCGACCGATCTCGGCGAGCTCGCGCTCGGCCGCAACGTGCTGGTCGCCTTCATGCCGTGGAACGGCTACAACTTCGAGGACTCGATCCTGCTCTCCGAGCGGATCGTCAAGGACGACGTGTTCACGTCCATTCACATCGAGGAATTCGAGGTGATGGCGCGCGACACCAAGCTCGGGCCCGAGGAAATCACCCGCGACATCCCCAACGTCTCGGAAGAGGCGCTGAAGAATCTCGACGAAGCGGGCATCGTCTATATCGGCGCCGAGGTGCATGCCGGCGACATCCTGGTCGGCAAGATCACCCCCAAGGGCGAAAGCCCGATGACGCCGGAAGAAAAGCTCCTGCGCGCCATCTTCGGCGAGAAGGCCTCCGACGTGCGCGACACCTCGCTCAGGGTGCCGCCGGGCGTGCAGGGCACTGTCGTGGAAGTGCGCGTGTTCAATCGCCACGGCGTCGAGAAGGACGAGCGCGCGCTCGCCATCGAGCGTGAGGAGATCGAGCGGCTCGCCAAGGACCGCGACGACGAGCAGGCGATCCTTGACCGCAACGTCTACGGTCGTCTGGCGGAACTGCTGGAAGGCCGCCAGGGCATCGCCGGTCCCAAGGGCTTCAAGAAGGACTAAAGATCACCCGCGCGGTGCTCGACGAATATCCGCGCTCGCAGTGGTGGTTGTTCGCCTCGCCGAACGACAAGCTGATGGCGGAGATCGAGGCCATCCGCAAGCAGTACGACGAGTCGAAAAAGCTCCTGGAACAGCGCTTCCTCGACAAGGTCGAGAAGCTGCAACGCGGCGACGAACTGCCGCCGGGCGTGATGAAGATGGTCAAGGTCTTCGTCGCGGTGAAGCGCAAGATCCAGCCCGGCGACAAGATGGCCGGCCGCCACGGCAACAAGGGCGTGGTGTCGAAGATCGTGCCGGTCGAGGACATGCCGTTCCTCGACGACGGCACCCATGTCGACATCGTGCTCAATCCGCTCGGCGTGCCGAGCCGCATGAATGTCGGGCAGATCCTGGAGACCCATCTCGGCTGGGCCTGCGCCGGCCTCGGATACAAGATCGGCCAGGCGGTGGAAGCCTACAACAACCGCAAGGACGTCAAGCCGCTCAAGGAGATCCTGAAGAAGGTCTATGGCGAGGAAGAGACCATCAAGACGCTGAATGAAGAACAACTCGCCGAGCTTGGCGGCAATCTGGCGCATGGCGTGCCGATCGCCACCCCGGTGTTCGACGGCGCCAAGGAGGCCGACATCGAAAAGATGCTCGACCTTGCCGGCCTCGATCACTCCGGCCAGTCGACCGTCTTTGACGGGCGGACCGGCGAGACGTTCGATCGCAAGGTCACCGTCGGCTACATCTACATGCTGAAGCTGCACCATCTGGTGGACGACAAGATCCACGCCCGCTCGATCGGCCCGTACTCGCTGGTCACCCAGCAGCCGCTCGGCGGCAAGGCGCAGTTCGGCGGCCAGCGCTTCGGCGAAATGGAGGTGTGGGCGCTCGAGGCCTACGGCGCCGCCTATACCTTGCAGGAGATGCTGACGGTGAAGTCGGACGACGTCGCCGGCCGCACCAAGGTGTACGAAGCCATCGTGCGCGGCGACGACACCTTCGAGGCGGGCATTCCGGAAAGCTTCAACGTGCTGGTCAAGGAAATGCGCTCGCTCGGCCTCAATGTCGACCTGCACAATTCCAAGCAGGGCCGCCAGGGCAACGAGCCGGCGGCGGAAGCGGCGGA
>CAVXFJ010000016.1:0-134935 GCA_963760995.1 uncultured Pseudomonadota bacterium
AAGGGCGGTCAATCGAGCTCGAATGCATCCTTGTAGTCCAGTTTCAACGACGGATCCTGCTGATCCTTCTGCAGGAAGCAGTTTCCCGCGATAAGCGCGTCGATTTCCGTGCCCATGAAGCAGCGGAAGGCATCGGTCACCGTGCACACGATCGGCTCGCCCCGCACGTTGAAACTGGTGTTCACCAGGATGGGACACCCGGTCAATTCCTTGAAGCGGCTGATTAGCCGGTGAAACAGGGGGTTCGTTGCCTGATGCACCGTCTGCACACGCGCAGAGTAATCCACGTGAGTCACGGCGGGAATCTCGGAGCGCGGCACATTCAGCTTGTCGATGCCGAACAGGCTTTCCTCCTGATTTGTCATCCGCCGGCGCCGCTCGGTCTTTACGCCGGCGACCAATAGCATGTAAGGGGAATCGTCGTTCAGCTCGAACCAGTCGGCAACGTCTTCGCGCAGCACCGACGGCGCAAAGGGACGAAAACTCTCGCGGTACTTCACTTTCAGATTGAGAAGCTTCTGCATGGTCGGCGAGCGCGGATCCGCCAGGATGGAGCGGTTTCCAAGCGCGCGCGGGCCAAACTCCATGCGTCCCTGCAGCCATCCCAGCGCCTTGCCCTCGGCCAGCGCCTTGGCGCTGCGGTCGATCATCTCGTCTTCAGTAAGGGCCACATATTTCGCACCGCACGCGGTCAGCTGCGTTTCGATCTCGTCCTGACGATACGACGGGCCCAAATAGGAACCGGACATGCTGTCGGTCGGACTGATGCTGCGCTCGCCAAAGCCGTTGATGTAATAGGCGCCCAAGGCGGCGCCGACCGCCCCACCCGCATCGCCCGCGGCGGGTTGCACCCAAAGCCGCTCGAAGATGCCTTCCTGATGAAGCTTGCCGTTGGCGACGCAATTCAGGGCCACGCCGCCGGCAAGGCAAAGGTTACGCTGCCCGGTTTCCGCCTGGATCGAGCGCGCAAGCCGCAAGATAACCTCTTCGGTTACCGCCTGGATCGAAGCCGCTACATTCATATGGAACGGTGTGAGCAGTTCCTCAGGTTTGCGCGCAGGCTGACCGAAGAGCGCGTCGAAGCGCGCATTCGTCATCGTCAGTCCGGTGCAGTAATCGAAAAATTTCTGATCCAGTTTGAAGGTGCCATCCGGCCTGATATCGATCAGATTATCCAAGATCGTCTGGACGAATGTCGGCTCGCCATAAGGCGCAAGCCCCATCAGCTTGTATTCGCCGGAGTTGACCTTGAAGCCCGTATAATACGTAAAGGCCGAGTACAAAAGGCCGAGGGAGTGCGGGAATCTCAGCTCCTTCAGAATCTTCAGATCGCGCCCCTTGCCGATGGCAAGCGACGTGGTCGCCCATTCCCCGACACCGTCCATTGTTAGGACGGCCGCCTCCTCGAACGGCGACGGATAGAAGGCCGACGCTGCGTGCGAGAAATGGTGCTCGAGAAACAGCATGTTCTTGGGGTCATAGTCGGGATCGACGCCTTTCAGTTCCCGCTTCAGCAAGTCCTTCTGGAAAAGCTTTTCGCGCAGCCACACCGGAATCGCCATTTGGAACGAGCGCATGCCTTGCGGCGCCATCGCGACATAGGTTTCCAGCAAACGTTCGAATTTCAAGAATGGCTTGTCGTAGAACGCGACGTGATCGACCCCGTGCAACGCACAGTTTCCCTCGCGCAGACAGTAGGCAATCGCGTTCGCCGGAAAGCCGGGGTCATGCTTCTTGCGCGTAAAGCGCTCTTCCTGTGCTGCGGCGACTACGGCTCCGTCGACGATCAGTGCGGCGGCGCTATCGTGATAGAATGCCGAAATTCCGAGGATGCGCATGTCAGAACAGCGTGTAGATGAACGGCGCCACGGCGCTGACCTGGCTCAGCAGCAATAAGCCGCCGAATATCAGCATCATCACCAGGATCGGGAGTAGCCAGTATTTCTTTCGCGCCGCCAAGAAGCGCGAAAACTCGATGAGGAAGGACATCGTTGCTCCCTAGAACTGTTGGTGCAGGCTTTCCGCGGTCGGACCGGGAGTTTCGCGCGTGATCCAATAGGTGGCAGTCGACTTATCGCGCTTCAAATCGAGCAAATCTTTTCCCATCAGCCGAGCCAAGAGGCCAACGGGTGTTACAACCAGGAAGAACAATGCAGATAGAACAATGGGGTGAACGATGCGGCCAAGCAAAAGGCCCAACTTTGTCCAAAAAACATTGATGGGTGCGAGAAGCTGGGGACGCAACCAGCCGGCCAGCAGGAAGGCTGCGCCAAAGCCCGCATAATAGGGCCAGCGCGAGCCATCGTGCCAAGAATTGTTGGCCGCGAGCGCCAGCAAGATCAGCCCAATGATGATGCCGAATGAACGGTCGCTCGACGTCTTGGGCTTGAACGCGTGAACCCCGAATTCATGGTGACTGCTGACCATCCCCGCTCCCTCCCGTCGGTCGCTCTTTGGTTAGCCTTAAAAAATCGGCTTGTACAGAGGAACCGACCCACCCCCATTCGCGGCCTAAGATACTGATTTAGCCGGCCTTCTGGTCGCCGCCGCCATGCCGTTAAGTCGCGGGGATCGGCGCCGCGAGGTTCCTTCCTAACTTCCATAAAGGCGCAAGGTGTTTTGCAGCATCTGCTCGAGTGAGAATTTCTGGCGGACGAATTCTGGCGCCGTCTTCCCCATGTGCTCGCATAACCTGTCATCATCGAGGATCGCGAGGCAGGCATTGGCAACAGCAGTCGGCGATTGGCCCGGCGCGACAAGTCCCGTCTTGCCCTCACTCAGTGTCTCGGCTGCACCGCCCGCGGGAGTGGTCACGACCGGCACGCCCACGGCTTGCGCCTCGATCAGCGTGTTCGGCAACCCCTCGATGCGCGAAGTCAGAAGGAACAGGTCTGAAGCGCGCATATAGGCCGGCACCTCAGGCGTTTGCAGGACAAGACGCACGCGGTCCATGACGGAGGCTAGTTGAAGCGCCGTCTCGACCTCGGGCCGCATCGGGCCGTCGCCGATCAGGACGAAATACACGTCCGGCCGGCGTCGCGATATCTCGATTACGGCACGCGCCCAAAGAATCGGTTGCTTCTCCTCGGAAAGACGCATGACCGACAGGATGATCTTGGCTTCCAGCGGCAAGCCAAGTCGCTGCCGTGCCGAACTGTCGACGCCGTCGCGCACGGCAAACGCGTCGAAATCGATGCCGTTGGAAACCACATGGATTTTCAGGGCGGGCATACGCAGCCAACGCCGGTAATCCCTTGCGCCGGCGCGGCTGTTGCTGCTGACCGCAGTTTCGCTACGTCGCAGCAACACCCTGTATCCTGGGCGCATGTAGTTTCGGTGAAGATACTTATAGTTATCGGGCGCGAGACTTCTCACGCCGAAAACAATTCTTGGCACCCGCGCCAACACCGCCGCCACACCAGCTTTGATGTTATTTTCATCAAGAAAGGCATGTACGATTTTCGGCTTTGTCTTCAGGAAATAGGCAAGGTAGCGAATAAGATCTTCCGCGATCTCGAACCGGAGTTTCGCGCCCTCCGATTTGCACAGCTCAAGTAGCTCTCGATTTTCATGATCGACGCTATCGAGACCAGGTCCATAAAGATCGACGACTTCAATTCCGGCGGATTCCAAAAGGGGGCGATAAAAACCCCCGCGAGGAACGCCCAATCGTGCGCACACGACAACGGGGCGCATGTGTCCCGCAGCCTTGAGCATCAGGGCCGTATTGACAACCTGCCGCTCGGAACCACCTGGCGCCAAGCTGCCGACGACAAGCAAGACGACATCCGTGCGCGCATCGAGATTCGCCGGAATCCTGTTGGCCGACCGGAACAAGTGCCGCAAGTGAAGCGCAAAGAGGAAATTTAGCAGGCGCGGAGAATTCTCAATCGTTCGATTCCAGCGGGCACCCACCTCCTTCCACCAGTCTTTGAGGTCTTGCCGCGTATCCGAAATCCAATCCTGGGCGCGACACTTCAAGTTCATCAACGGTGTGCGGATCCGATGGTAGACGTTTCGGACCACAAAGCCGATGATGTTGCGCGGCCAAACGGCGCCCGTATCGGGCTCGACGAACACAATCGACGTGATGCCGCGGCGAAGCGCATACCAGCAAAAGCGCAACGCCACGGAATTGCGGTCGCCCAGCACAATCACGGTGCGCGCCAGGGCGGTGGGAAACCGCCAGCGCGACCGAATCGCGTTGAGGCAGCAGCCCACCCGGGAGGCGTCATCGAACGCGAGCGTATCGGCTTGATCCGCCAGGATCACGCCCGCAACCGCGGGGTGATCGAGGCATGCCTGAACGACATTTCGGTCGACCGGGAACGTAAATGCGACATGAACGCGCCGCCCCGATGCAAAGGGCGCCGCCTCGTTCAACAGATCATGGATCCGCTCCGCGGACACGTCGTTGGCGCCGTCGATCACGCGAGATCCTCGTCCATGAGTTTCGCGGCGCCCGGCATCAACCCGATAACTCCTCGATCAATTCAACGTAACGATTTCCTGCACTCCGCACATCGAATTCTTTTCGCGCCTCGATGTGGGCTGCGGTGGGCTTTAATTTTCCGGCCTTCCATTTTTCGAGCGTCGCCATCAGCAATTTTTTGATCCCCTCGATATCGTTCGGACCAACGCAGGGATAACCAAGATGCTCCATGAATTGGCTGGTCGCGCTGCCGGACGGCGTCAGCGCCATCATGGGCTTATCGAACAAGAGATAATCGAAGATCTTGCTTGGCAGAAATGGGCTTACTTGGAAATCCGCGTCGACCACCACCAGCACGTCTGAATTGGCCAGTTCTTTCAAACTTGGCGTATAGTACAAGGGACTTGTCCATGACACGCATTGACCCGGCAGCAAATCGGATACGGATTTGAGCGTCGCCGATCCCGTCCATCCCACGAAATGGAAGCCCAATGTGAACCGGCCGCCGGATGCGCTCTGCTGCAATTCCTTGAGCGCTTCGAACAAGCCGCCAGGTGCGCGGGTGCCCTCATATAGACTCCCGGCATGAACAAACCTTAATTGATCGACGTTTTTCCGTTCCACCTTCGGCAACCGCGGCAGTTCGAGATCAAGCAAGTGAGGAATAACATGAGTCTTACTGCGCCATGCCTGCGGATATTTTCTCATCACGAGATCGCTGGTTTGCTCGGTCACAAAGATCACGGCATCCGCTCGATCGATGATTTCGCGCTCCTGCTGCCGTGCATCGGCGAGATTTGCTCCTTCCGTCTGCCCCAAATAGGGGCTGTCGACCCAGGGATCGCTGAAATGGGCGGCCCACCGGATTTGCGGAAATCGGCGCTTGACCGCGAGCACGGCAAGGTGGCTGATCCACGGCTGTGCAAATGAGAACACCACCGGATGCCGGCGCCAGCGCACCCAGCGGCCGATCGCTTCGCTTGCTGAATTTGTCCACGACGGAACCGGGCTAGAACGGCCGAATTTTCTGCTCCACCACGATTTCGGATGTCCGCTTTGATCTTGTTCTGCGGCAGGAAGCAATTGAGCCTCCGGATCGGGCAGCGCAATGATCCTAGAAAACTCCGGTCTGTACCAGCTCTCGACTTCGCGGTCGAAGAGATAGGTGTAATTGTCGAATTCGGCGCAGATCAATGTCGGGCGCCAAGAGTGCCGACGCAAAGCCTTGCCGACGCGGCCGACTTGGAGCGCGCGCGGCCGCAGCAGCTTGAGCGGGCACCACGATACGAAGAGGACGTCCCTGCTCATCGCAGCCAGGCCCTCGCCCAAAGTTCGAGCACGAGGAGATGCCAAAGCCGATGGCGGTCGAACATTTCCGCGTCGGGCGCCGTTCCCGCCGCGACGGTGGCACGGATCGCGCTGCGTTCGAGCCACCGCGCGCATTTCGCGTCATCGCCGAGCATGTCGTGGACCAGCGGGCGCAGCCGATTGGAGAACCAGCCGAAGATCGGCACCGGGAAGCCCTTCTTGGGCCGCTCGATAATCGCCGCCGGCAGCAGGGAGCGGGCATAATCGCGGAGCACCGCTTTCGTCACGTAGCGCCCATCCGGCAAGCGCCGCACCTTATTGGAAACCGGCGTACGCGCTGCCCATTCTACGATGCGGTGATCGAGAAACGGCGTTCGCAGTTCGAGCGACGCGGCCATGGTCATTTTGTCCGCTTTCATCAGCAGATCCTCGACCAGCCAGTTCTGGCAATAAAGATAGAGGCTCTGATGCAAGGGCAGCGGGTCGCGCACCCGCGCGAGGTCGCGCTTGAGCACGTCGAGGCTGTCGGCCATCCTCACCCCGCCCGCGAACATATGCTGCTTTTGCTCCGTACTCAGGTAATTGGTGATGTGCAAGGGCTCCGCCGCCCGTCTTTGATCAAGCTCGGGCGGAATGACAATCTCGTCTCGCGGCTTCCCGGTCAGCAAAGCAAGCATGGCGGAAAATCTTGAGCGCGTCGGCGTCGGCGGCGCCAAGGCCCGCATCGTCTCGTCCCAGGACTTCTGCACCTGATCGAAGGTGTAACCGGCGAAGACCTCATCGGCGCCCTCCCCCGACAACACGACCTTCACCTGTTCGCGCGCGCATTTGGCCAGGAAATAGACCGGCACGCAGGTCGGATCGGCGAGCGGCTCGTCGGTATGTACCGGCAATTCGGGCAGAAAGTCGATGAATTGCTGCGCGCTGACTAGGACTTCGTGATGATCGGTTTGCAGCGCATCGGCAACGAGTTTCGCATAGCCGCGTTCATCGTCTTCGCCTGCATCCTGCAGCGCCACCGAAAATGTTTTCAGCTGCGGAAAGACCTTTCGGTCGACGCACGCGGCGATCATGCTCGAATCGAGCCCACCGCTGAGGAAGACTCCAACCGGCACGTCCGCCAGCATGCGAATGCTCACCGCGTCCTGCATGAGCGCGGCGAAGGCCTTTTCCGACGGATCCGCCGCCGCCGGTCGGCTTTCGACGTAAGGGATATCCCAGTAACGCCGCGGCGCCGGCGCGAGCTCGCCGGGCGCGAGCGTCATGGTGTGTGCCGGCGGCAGCTTACTGATGTTTTGCCAGATGGTGTGCGGCGCCGGCACGTAGCGGAATGTGAGGAAATCCCAGATCGACTGCGGATCGGCCTCGCAGGCAAGTCGCTCGCTTGCCAGCAACGCCTTGATCTCGGAACCAAAGTAAAAACGTTTGCCGTCGCAGTAATAATAGAGCGGCTTGATGCCGAGCCGATCGCGGACGAGATGCAACTCACCGCTGCGCCCATCCCAGATCGCAAAGGCGAACATGCCGTTGAGGTCCTGAATGCCGGCCAATCCATGACGCTCGTACTGAGCGAGGATCACCTCGGTATCGGAACGGGTACGAAAGTGGCGCCCTCCCGCTTCAAGACGCGCGCGCAACTCGCCGTGATTGTAGATTTCGCCGTTGAAGACCAGCCATATCTTGCCGCCGGCGCTGGTCATCGGCTGATGGCCGGCGGCAAGATCGACGATCGACAAGCGCTGAACGCCCAGGCCGACGCCATTGGCTGCGATCTGCCCGTCCTCGTCCGGTCCGCGATGGTGGATGGCGCCGCGCATGCGCGCGAGCACCGAGGCGGCCTCATCCGCTGCGGTCAGAGCCGAATCGATATACCCCACGATGCCGCACATGCCGCGAGGGTCACTGCCCGAAAATGGGTTCGCGCGCGGCGCCGGCCGCGCGCCGGGCCAGCGCCACGAGGTCTTGCGCCGTTGCGCTCGCAATGCGACGTTGCGCGATCATCTCGATCGCATCGAGAAACGGCTTTTGTCCGATGACGTGTGCCGGGTCGGCGTAATAGGTGAGCACGCCCGGCAGATCATGGCCGAGCATGAAGTCGACGGTGTCGCGGAAAAGATCGAAATAGGCCTGTCCAAGACGAAAGCGCTCGCGGTCTTCGAGATAGGTCCACGAATCGAGAATAGCAGTCGGCGCGGCGCGCGATCCGAAGGTTGGAATTTCGTAGACGCCGCCGCGGTCGATGACCGGACCGTGCTCGAGGCCGGTCTGCGGCAGCGTGGTGGAGCAATAGGCATAGCCGAGCTCGCGGGCAAGCCGGTAGATCAGCCCGAGCTGGTCCGTGCCCTGGAACGAGCCGAAATGCGGCGCGCGAAAGCCGCGTGGCGCCCGGCCGGCGAGTGCGGTGACGGTGGCGTGTCCCTGCCGGATGTCACTTTCGACCTCTTCCGGCACCATCTGATCGTAGAAGGTGATCGGCGCGTAGTAGTCCTCGCGCCATTCGGCGTGCGGGACATGACCGTGGTTCATGAATTCGGCGCCCGCCGCCGCCAGCTTGCCATACGCATCCGCCGCGCGGGCGAGTTGCTCCCCCGGCACGGCATAAGCTGCGAGAATGCCGCGGCTGCGCAGCCAGGGATCCAGTTCGAGGGCAGCGGCCGCGTCTTCGTCGGTGTCGCAATCGAAGGTCAAATAGAGCAGCAGGCGATCGATGCCCTGCGTCCGTGCGCGTGCCGCATAGTCGATCAACAGAAGTTCATGGGCATTCGGCGCGTGCGCGGCTGCCGCGGGGCCGTCGGTGGTCGGCTCGGGCGCCAGGGCGGCAGCCTCCTCTACCTCCGACTTGCGGCCCCATAGCCGCTCGGCCAGTGCGGAAAATTTCCCGCGCGTAACTGTCAGGAGCATGGAATGCCTTGATTTGCCCGCGGCGTTTGCCTGTTTTCGAGGAATAGCCGCTCCAGGCGAGCAAGGGAAGCCCGATTTGGCTCGGATATTAAAGGGGTTTGGCGCGGCGGACGGTCACAATCAGTCGGGTACCGTCGCCAACACATAAAGCGAGGACGCCTGGCTGCGCAGAACGAGCTTGCCGGCCACCTCGAAAAGATCGTCCACCCATTTGTGCTGCCGCCACCGGCCGTCAAGTACGAAATCCGGCGGCCCCCACCCCATGCGATGCACCTCGGTGATCTTGAGGCCGGCCGCTCGCATTTTATCGGTCAAGGTCTTCACGGTGTAGAAATGAACGTGGTCCGTGGTGGCGCGGATGTCCGGCGCGCGCTTATAGGCCAATTGCCACCACCAGGAGCCTTCGTTCGGCGTGCCCAGCACCAGGAGTCCGCCGGGCTTGAGGATGCGCCGCACGGTTGCCAGCGCGGCCCTGTCGTCGACAATGTGCTCGATGACGTGATGGAAGAACACCAGATCGAAGGCGGCATCCTCAGCTGGGTAGTCCAGGATATCGGCGAGGAACAAGGTAGGTGCCGGCGCCAACGCATGGGCGCGCGCCAGCCGCACCATGTTGTAGTCGCTGCCATAGAGACGGCGCGTATAGTTCGCGAGCCAGGGCAGATGATTGCCGTCGCCGCAGCCGAGATCGAGCCCAACCGGCGCCTTGCTCCAGCCGCGGCGCGCGAATTCGCGGCGCAGCGCGCCCTCCAGATAGAGCCGGCGTTTCTTGATATGGTGCCGCCAGGGGCTTGCCTGCTCCGCCGGCTGCACATCTTCGTACCAGAGCGGATTGACCTCGCGCGCGCGAGCGAGGTCCGCCTCATGCGCCTGCGGATTGCGCACCAGCATGGGAATGCCGTTCACCGCCGGGAAGCGCGCACCGCACTGCCCGCAGACAAGCGCCTCTCCGCTCAGTACCAGCGCCGAGGCGTGACAGACCGGACAGCGCAGCGGTGCGAGGCTTTCAGCCATGGGCGCGCCGATCCAGCCAGGAGCGATAGATGCCGACGACCTTCGCCTCGGTCTTTTCCGGGCTCCAGTTCGCCCGCGCATGCGCATAGGCGCGTCGGCCCAGCGCTTCACGCGCAGCATCGTCGGCGATCAACTCCGCCAGCGCGTTCTGGTAGCTTGCGGTGGTGTTGTCGACCAGGCGCAGGAAATCGTCCTGCAGCTCGGGTACCGGCTCGCCGATTCGCCGGTTGACGATGCACGGCAGCCCCGTCAGCAGCGCCTCGAGCAGCGACTTGCTGATCTCCCAATATTCGGTGTGGATCGCGAACAGGTCGAAATCGGGCAGCATGGCGCAGAGCTCGTCATTGGGGACGGCGGGCCGAAATGTAACGATATTCTGCCAGCCGCGCGCCGCGACCATGGCCTCCAATACCGGCCGCTTGGCACCATCGCCGACAATGGTGAGATGGGCATTGCCGAGCGCGGCCACCGCCTCGATGATGTGGGTGGGGTCCTTGTCGTCGAACAGCCGTCCGACACTGATGATGCGTACCGGATCGTGTAGGCGATAATCGGTCTTCTGCCGCAGCAGCGGACCGTTCAAGATGTTGTAGCAGACCTCGATGCGCTTGACGCCCATGCGCTTGAGATACGGCAGGATCGGCTTGTAGACCGGCATCACCAGATCGGCCTTCCGCAAGCCGGTGCGCTCGAGATAGTCATAGAAAGCATTGTGACGTTTCTGCTCCGGCGTGAGGTTGTCGCCCTGCAGACGCCTCACCGAATTGATGTCGGGATTGATGTGCAGCGAGACGACGTAAGGAATGCCGAGCTTGGTTTTGATGCGGCTCGCCAAATAGCAGTTCCAGTCGGCGCTGTGGCAGCGCACGAGGTGCGGATCGATCTGGCGAGCGATTTCGACGCCCCCCTCGGCCCATTTGCGCAAGCGAAAGGGCGCGAGCCAGGACCATTCCAGTGTCGCAAGCGCGGAGTTGTCCGGCCAGTTGTGCGTGAACAGACGCGCGCGGCCGACGGTCCTTTGCAGCGCCGCGAGATCGGGGCGATCATCGTTGGTCATCAGGATGTGGACTTCGTCGAAAAGCTCGCCGGGATTGTAGTAATTTGGCTGATATTCCCCTTTGATCAGAATGTCGGTGATCCGATCGGGGATGCAGACGAGCAGCCGCTTCATGCCGCCCTCCCGCCGCGCTTGCGACCGGCGACCAGAACCGAGTGCCGCGCTGGATGATAGAAGGTCCACGCCTGCCGCCGGTTGCGGATCAATTCGGGCAGGTTGGACCAAGTCAGCGACATCGGTTTCAGTCCCTCGATATCGAACAGCTCAAAACGATATTTTCGCAACAAGCCGATCACCTCGCGATTGGTGCGGAAAAAGATCGATGTCTCCAGAAACGTCGGATCGCGTCCCTGGCCCGCGATATAGCGCGCAGCGGCGGCGCGATCGTGACGTAGCTCCGGCAGCCAGGGCACGTGGTAATGCGCTTCGTCGCGGCGGGCCGCATAGTTCGGGCAGACGATGAAGGTGTAGCCGCCGGGACGGAGGGCGCGTGCCGTGAAGGTGATTAGGCTGTCCAGGTCCTCCACATGCTCGAGCACGTTCCAGAAGGTGATCGCATCGAGCGTCCCGTCAGCCGGCACCAGCGTGGTGGCATCGCCCAGCCGATAGACAACCTCGGGATCGTCCTGGGGCCGCACGCGCGCTAGACGCCGGCGCGCGAAATCGACGTCAAACGGTGCAACCTCCACGCCGGTGGCGTCGAAGCCCTGCTCGCGCGCGCGCAGCACGAAGCTGCCGAAGCCTGCGCCGACATCCAGAATGCGCGCGCCTGCCGGTAACAGCGGGGTCACGACGGCAACGCCGTAGTCCGCCGCCGGAAAACCGACGTGGTTTTCGAGGTGGGCGCGAATTGCGTCCTCGGTGAAGACGTTGCGATAGAGGCCCGTCAGATGAGCGAGGATTAACTGCTCTTCCTGCGGTTCGTAGCCGGTGGCTGTCGGTGTAGCAGTCATGGTCGCGACGGCGCCTCGTAATATTGGTAGTCTGGCCGTCCTGCACGGTCACGGCAAATGGCTCAAGTTTTCGATTGAAAGCCGACTGCCGGCGCCTTGAGGATGATGCAGAGTCCAGATGCTATTGCCGGAAAAAATCGACCGAGACGCAAGCGCCAGAGATTGGACATCCGGTCAACGAGAGGGTGACCAAACATTCCATAGCTAAAATATCGAGGGTCAACAAATCCGGCATTACGGCCGAGCGCAATAACCTCCGCGGCGGTGTATTCCTTGAAATGCTGCGGATCGAGCATTTGGGGCGCCACCCCCCGCCGCATACGAAGCCAGTTTGGAAGCCGCATCCGGTTGGGCGTGAAAATTGCGATCGAGCCCCCAGGAGCACAGGCCTCCCTGCAAAAATGAAAATAATCGTCCGACCCGTTTAGATGCTCAAAGATTTGGAAGCTCACCACAAGATCATAACGCCGCCGCGGTGCATCCGTCGCGAGATCCCCGACCCAGCGCCGCACCTTGGGATGACCGTAGGTCGCATCCGCCTTTTCGATGCTGCGTGCCGAGTAGTCAAACGCGTCGACCGACGTCACGAACGGATAAGTCGCCATCTCGCGGTCATGAAAACCGCAGCCGCAGCCGATATCCAAAATCGTTGATGGCCGCACCTTCTTAAAGAGGCAAGCGATTTCATAACGCCGCGTCTCGTCCCAGGACTCGGAGAAATAGGTCTCCCAATCCTCGGTGATCAGCGTATCGAAAAACTCACGCTGGTCCTCAAGGAAAGTCTGGTAACGATTTTGTACGGCCATTTGATACAACCTATGTCCCCGATGGCGGCTTACGGACAAGAATAAACTGCCGTGTTCCTAAATACCGCAATCCCGGTAGACCAGTCTCAAGCAAGCCCTCATAAGTGCGCAGCATGGCACGGAAAATTGGGAAATGCGCCCGCCAGTTTTTGCGTTCCAGATAGCGACTCAATTTCATTGAAAGCTGCCAGCGCGTTTGGACATAATATAAGCAAGTCCAATGTCGAACGATAGCTAATCCCTCGCCAGCAACCATTGACCTAAGAGCGCTTGGCGGCAATGCCGGATGATACGGAAGCATCTCGGCCCAATACTCATGACAGCGAGTCGCCTTGTACCAGTATTGCCGCCCCTCGGGACGCCGCATGAGAGGTACAAATTCAGAAGGATAATAATAGAGAAAAGAGCAAGGCGTTGATAGGGAAACGTAACCTCCCGGCTTTGCGATCTCGGCAAGTCGCTTCACGTGTCCCAAAGGGTCGTCGAGGTGTTCGATCACTTCTGATGAAATGACGAAATCCGCAAAATTTGGTGGAAAGTAACTGCTATTGATTGGCCCCCGATAGAGATGGAGGTTCGGGTAAGCAGCAGCAGGCAAATAACGTCGTGCGAGCCGCAGTTGCTCCGCTGATGCATCTAAACCGTGGTACTCTCCCACCCGAGAAAGCCATTTTTCAGCTCCGAACATATCGCCGCAACCGAGGTCAAGAACGCGCGCGCGCTTCGCGTCCGCGCCTAGGACCCTAAACATTGCATTTGGATGTTGGGAATAAAAATGTTCATAGACAAATTTGCGGAATATATAATCGGTTTCTGACGGATTCATTTCGGGGTGCGCAATTAATTCCCGCCAATCGGTGATTTGGTCCGACCCCATACGAATGTCAATCGGGTCGTCGAGGCCTGGTAGAATTGTCACTCCCTCGAGTTTCATATCGGCTGCGGTCGCAGTGTCTTGCATTTCGTATCCCTCACTCGATCTCATACTTTATGAATTTTCCTCCATTTTAAGGAAGATTTTTCTGCCCTTTTTGGGACCTTATTGAAGCCTTGGAGATTGCAATTTATCAGACTCGGATAAACCTGCGGCCTTCTGTCCGGCCCGCGATGAAGGAGTTGCGGACTGCAAGAGCAGGAAATGCCGAAATGCACACATACGCACTCCGGCTAAGCCGCAGATCCACTGATCCAGCATGCGCCCACCGATCTGTCGAGTTATCAGCCTCTCCAGCCAGGGCGCGCGCAGGAACTGTAGCCAGGGCGGCTGATCTCCCCACATCGGCAGCAACTGAAAGGAGCGCCAATCCACGACCGTAAACCCCTGGCGGCGCAAGACGCGCAGGTGGTCGCCGATTGTACGCCGGCCATGCCGAGCGATTGACGGGTAGTGACGGGACACGAGCGTTGCCAGCGAGCGGGCATTGCCGACCTCGAGCAATGCGACGCCGCCGGGCGCCAGCACGCGACCGAGTTCGGCGTAGACCGGTTCAATATCGTCAAGGTAGTAGAGTGCGGCGAACGAATAGGCGCAGTCAAACGAGCCGTCGGCGACCGGCAATGCGCGCGCATCAGCCAGGGCGAAGCGCAGATTGGGTCGATCCTTGAATTGCTCGGCTGCATAGCGGATGAACGGCAGGCTGAAATCGATGCCCATACCGAACGCAATCCGGTCGGCAAGCTCGGCCAGATGCCGTCCGTTGCCGCAGCCAAGGTCGAGCACGCGCTTTCCGGCTGCAAGAGGAAGCAGCAGCCCCCGCTTTTCCGCGAGCAGGAAAGAAGAGAAGCTGGTGCCGGTATCGAACAGAGAGGCTGAAATCTCGTCCGGAGGGTAGACCGAACCGTCGCTGTATTTTTTCCGGGTATCCGCCTCGAGCGTGCTCATTTGACGCTCCGGTCGAACCCGTCGAGCAGGCGACGAATGCGCCTCACCTCGAAAAAACCGAGGTTTGCCCGATTGGGCACATTGAAGACGCGGCCATAGACCTGCTCGGCATAGGGCAGCGACCGCCCGTCATGCAGTTCTGGAAATTTAAGATGCAGCGGCAAATACATGCCTTCCAATTCGACCTTGGCCGCCGCCATCCACGACCAGAAGTGGCCGAACGCCTCCACATCGGCGAGCGCAACCGGCAACCGGGTGAAGATGTTGTCGTCGGGGCTCGGCGCCGAATAGGTCTGCGGCCGCCGGGTGAGCTGGCGCAAGAGCTGTTTACTGATCTTAATCTGCCGCCGGACCGTGGCATCGAGACGCGGCGCATAGGCGAGCGCGAGAGCTGTGTCGAACTCGTTCATGAGGACCGGGTCGTATTGGGTCCGGGCCTGCTGATAGGCCGCCTCGACCTCGGCGGGGATGGCCCCTTCCCCATAGCGTACCATGAAATAGTTGAATCGGGCGATCGCCGCAGCTATTGGCTCGACCGCATAGCGCTGAAGCTCGGTCTCTATCTCGGCACCCGCAACCCGCGCGATCAACGCGCCGCCCGCCGTCGCCGACAGTACCTTGCCATAGCCGAAGGAATGTACCTCCATATCCGGCCGCGGCGCGACACCGCCCGGCACCAGATAATGGCAATTGTCCTCGATGACGAAGATGCCCTTGGCCCGGCACTGCGCTAGCACGCCCGCGCGCTCCGAATTGGAGAGCCTCTTGCCGCACAGATTGACCATGAGAACGGCGAGCACGTCGTCAGCCAGCGCGTGGATATATTGATCCGGTTCGGAGATGAGTTGCGGGCCGGTATCGATGAACACGGGCACCAAGCCGTTGTCGACGACCGGCGGGACGACCGCCGTACAGCAATAGCTGGGCACGATAACCTTCTTGCGGCCCGGCGCGAAGCGCGACAGCGCGGCGAGCGCGAGCCGCAGCGCCACGCGGCCGCTGCCCACCAGGCTCACGCCGGCGGAAGGTTCGAGCGCCAAGTAGCTGCGCAGGAATTCGGCAAAACGCGCGCGCGCGGCCCCGTCATGTTGCCGATGACAGGCTGCGTCCTCCGCACGCCAGAACACACGATGAAACGGAATATCCGATACTGGCTTCGCCAGCCGGGAAATCCACGTGCCTTCCGAACCGCCACGGCCACGCAAGCGTTGCAGCATGATCAGGCAACCGTCTCGCCCGCTTCGTTCGCCTCGACCTCTTCGGCCTCTTCGATTGTCGCTTCAATCGGAATCTGCACTGGTGCTTCGATCGTCGACCACTCGGTCCGGTGCACGACTCCCTGAAATTCCGTGCGCGGCGCCCCCGTGATAAATCCGGCGTCCTTGATGCGAATATAGGTCGCATAAGGCACACATTCATAGCTGAAATAGCCTTCGGGCTCGGGATTGATCTTTCCGCAATCGATCCACACGTTGAACAGCCCGACCCCCAACATGATTTCCGGGATCACACATTCAACAACCCCGCTGGCACTTAGCGTCACCGGCCCGTTGTCTGTCGAGTAGATTGTGCTCATTCGATCCTGCGCCGAGTTGTTAATGACAACTGCAAAGTAAGTCATCTCAGGAAACGGCAGCCCATCGTAGCCAATGCGAATGCGCACGCCGTCGCCGATGCTGAAATCCGCCTTCTGCTCGCCATCGAGCGCATGCACCGACACCCAGCGCAACACGCGCCACGGCTTCAATAAATTGGGATTCTTTTGCCGAGGCAGCTTTGAAATATTCACGAAGCTGCGCGCAGTGCGCGGCTTAGCCATAACTTGCGGGGAGTGCGCCGGTTGTTCCCCGCGCTGCCCCGACGCGCTGGATTCGGACGTTTGCTGTTCGCCTTCCGCTGGGGGTTCGGGTTCCGGCGGCTTATAGGCATTACTCAGATATTCGGACATCACGTCCTTGGCCGGTCCCTCGAACACAACGCGGCCCTTGTAGAGGATGATCGCGCGATCGCAGATAGTGGCGACCGCGCGCGGATTGTGGCTCACGAACAGCACGGTGCGACCGCCGAGCGCGTTTTCCTTGATGTTCTGTTCCGATTTTTCGCGGAATGCCGCGTCGCCCACCGCCAGCACTTCGTCGAGAATCATAATTTCCGACTGCAGCAGCGACGCCACGGCATAGGCCAGCCGCACATACATGCCGCTCGAATAACGCTTGACCGGCACGTCGATGAATTCGCCGATGCCGGAAAAATCAATGATCGCGTCGAGCTTGGTGCGAATTTCCGCCGTGCGGATGCCCAAGAGCGAGCCGTTGAACAGGATGTTTTCGCGGCCGGTGAGGTCGGGATGAAAGCCGGTGCCCACCTCCAGCAGCGAGCCGACGCGGCCACGAATCTCGGCATTGCCTTCCGTTGGCGGTGTCACGCCGGAGAGGATTTTCAGCAGCGTGCTTTTGCCGGAGCCGTTTTCGCCGACGACGCCCAGGATCTCGCCGCGCTTGACCTCGAAGGAAACATCGCGCAACGCCCAGAAGAAATCCGTCTCGCCGGCGCCGAGCAACGACGGAAAGAACTCCTTGAGCTTGCGCCGCATCGTCGGCTCTTGGCGATAGTTCTGCTCGTGCTTCTGCGGCACGAGGTAACGCTTGCCGAGCCCCTCAACGCGAATGGCTACGTCATCACTGGGCATCGACCACGTCCCGTTCGTAAATCGCGAAGGCATAATAGCCGAACGCGATGATCAAAGCGCTCAAGGCGAAAGAGACGTACATCGACGGCGTCACCGTCGGCGCCCGATCGAGCATCATCCAGCGCGAATATTCAACCGCCCAGTACATGGGATTCAGCTGGTAGAACGGCAAAAAGCGCGCCGGGATCAGATTGGCCGGATAAAAGATCGGCGTGGCGTAGAATCCGGCCTGCAGGATGATGGTGAGCAACGGTCGGAAATCGCGATACTTCACCGAGATCGAGGAGACCGCGAGGCCGACGCCAAGCGCCGGCAGTGTGATGTACATCAGCAGTAACGGCATCAGCAGCATGCGCCAGGTCGGCAAATAACCGAAACCGAGGTTGAGCAACATCAGGATAATGAACAGCACCAACAAATCGAAGAATTCGCGGATCACCGCCGACACCGGAATGATGATGCGCGGAAAATAGATCTTCGAAATGATCGAAAGCTGCTCGTGCAGGCTGTTCGCCGCCGCATTGGTCGCCTTGCTGAAATACATCCAGGGAATGAGCGCCGTGGCCACATAGACCGTGAACGGATAGCCCTCGGTCGGCACCCGGATCAGATAGCCGAAGACGATGCTCATCAGCAGCAGCAGACCCAGCGGCTCGAGAAAGGACCAGGTGATGCCCAGGGCCATCTGGCGATAACGCGTGAACAGCCCGCGCTTGACGAACACCCAGATCAACTCGCGATAAAAATAAATCTCGCGCAGGTTCAGCGTGGGCCAGGGCCCAGGCGGGCGGATGACTCGGATTTCCGTCATATCGGACTAAATCCTGCTCGGACCGGCGATCGTCCGTTTCCCCGCCAGCGCGAGAAAAGCGAGTAAACGAAGTTGAACATGAGGGCCCTTAAACACCCAATATCCTGCCCGTTGTCAAGCGCGGAAGCCCCTGAAAATCCTTCGGTTTGCTGTCATGCTGGAGACAAATTCAGGGTTCTCGCTTGGACCGCGACAGCGCGCCCAAAATACGACGACCCGCCCTGGCAAAACCGCCCGGCGACGGCGCCCTCCGCGCTCGCTGCGCACCGCCGTCGGTGTTGGCCGGTTCGTTTGCCGGCGTCTCTGTTGCCGGTTCGTCACAATTCTCGGCGGGCGCGGCCTCCAGCGTCGGCGCGCTCACCGACAATTCCATCTCGCAATGCATGCCGCGGTGTGGCTCGCCACCAAACCGCGTCTTGAACAGGGTCAGGCCCTTGAGCTTTGGGTCGGTGGCGCCGGGAATGATGGTTCCGACGTCGAACCAGCGCACGCCATCCTGCTTGGCGAGGACGAGGGAGCGCCACAGCAGAAGGTGGTTCGCGCCAAGCTCGAGCGCTTCGGAGCGCGAGCAGCCGGTATGGTAAAAGGCTCCTTCGCCGAAGCGCGCGGCGTTATGAAAGGCAATCGGCTCCCCTGCCGCCGTGAAGGCCGCTAACAGCACCGCGTTGCCGCGCGGCGCAATCTGCTGTGCGATGCCAGAGAAATAAGCGCGCGGATGCGGGGTGACGCCGGTGCGGGTGTAGGTTTCGCAATGGCAGGCGTAATAGACGTCGAGATACTCGGCCCAATCGACGCGGCGTACCTCGATGCCGTGATCGCGCGCCCGCTGCAGCAGCGGCTTGGTTTTGGGCGATACGGCGTCGAACAATTGCTCCTCGCTGGCAGACAAATCGATAACCTGCGAGATCTGCGAGTTATCCTTGAAGCCGAAGAAGACGAATGGATTGACGCCCCACCTCAATGCAATCGATGTGCGCGTGACCGGCGATATGGTCATGTCGAGGACGGGGGCCCCGACTTCTTCCGCCAGGGCGCGGGCATGATTGAGGGTCACGCGCAGCACCCGCTCGCGTGCAGCACCCTCCAGCCCGCAGGCGATCACTGGACCGCTGCCGCCCCAGCCGGACGACGACATCCGCCCGGAATGCGGGCTGAATTGCAGCGGCATGACCGCGACAAGCTTTGCATTCTCGTAATAAGCGAAGCTGTGATCGCGCAGCGCCCATGGCTCGACGGCTAGGATCAGCCGTTGCCAGCCGGCGAGCGAAAATACCCAGCCGTCGGGCGAACCGTCGACCAAGGCGTCCCAGTCGTCGGCAATCTCCGGGCTGAGTGGTCGAAACTGGCGGCTCAAAGTATATGCCTTTACGCGACATTGTTGACAAACGGACCTAACTCCGAGGTAAACACTGCCAAATGCGACTTAGACTCAACCGGAACCGGAACCACGGCAAGACCGCACGACTAACCGCATCGGCAAGAAGTACATTCTCGGTGAGGCGCAGCGTTTATCGCAGAAACATGCTCCGGACCCAACGCAATGGAGCGGTTAAGCGCCACGACGTGGACGCGAACACGTCCTTGAGCGACTGTTCAAGTCTTTCAATCGTCCTTTCGCGCCTTTCAATCGTCCTTTCGCGTTCCACCAATATTTGACTGAGCAGCGCAATTTTCTGTTCGCGGAGGTCGGCGTCGGCAGTGAGTTCGCTGATCCTTTTCTCGGCTTCCGTAATCCTGTGGTAGCGTGCCAACGCCTGATATTGCTCCTGAGCAGACGCGGAAAGCGAAGCGATCAGCGAGAGAAACTCCTTTCCCCTCGATTGAATGGCGGATTCTGATACCCCCGTCTCGCGCCGAACATATAGACATACGCTGACGCAGCGGAGATCGTCCTCCGGCCAGAAACGATAACGATTATCGGCGCCACGAATTCGCGGCAGCGCTTCCTGCAAATATGGAGGATCGGCCGAGGCAGAAATCTGTTCCTCCACGACAGTGAACCCTGCGGCTTCGAAATGGGCACGAAATTCAGAAAGACGCAGACGGTTTCCGAATTCAAAGGCAATTTCCGGTGCGGCCCTTTGAAACTCGGCCTCCTGAATCGTGAGGTGTTCGAGTGGTCGCGCGAAATCACGATGATCGCGAAGATCAATTTGATGCATTCCAAAGCCGCCCGGCTTTGTGATGCGAGCCAATTCGCACGTCACAGCGTTTATATCGGCAATATGCTCGAGCACAGCATTTGAATAGACAAAGTCGGTCGACGCATCGGGAATTGACCTCAAATTTTCCGCCGGCTCGGGAAAGAGCGTCAGACTGGTCGCCTCATAGCCACCGCCGATCGCAGCCTCCAGTTCCCCTTTCGGCCCATCATATCGTTTTCCAACTTCGGCATATAATTTCGGGTGATAATCCGGATCAAAAGGCGCCAGGAACCGATCGGCCACCGTCACTCTCGCACCCTTCGAGGCAAGAAGCAGTTCGGCTGCAAAATCCGATCCGGGGCCCAACTCAACAATCGACAGACCCTGCGGCGAAAGCTTCACGCGATCAAGACCGCCCTGACAGCTGTTTAGGATGTCAAGGGCATACTTGGCGTCATAATCAAGTTGCTCGTCACTGCGCTTGGTGAAATTGACTGGCTTGTAGTCCATACACATCGACGCTCTTCGTTGCCCCGCGCTCTTGCAGGAATGGCTCATTCATTGGGATTGCGGATTTATAACAAGGGGCCGAAGAAAAGACGAGGCGAGCCGTCATGGGAAAGTCATTGGGGGGCCCGCACGATCGTCAGATCCGCCGTAAGGTACTGGTTGCCCTATATGAATCTCACATGTCAAGTTGAAAATCGGCGCACAAGGGCCGCACCGACTGATGTTTCACATAAATGCTGCGACCCCAGCACTGGAACACGCATAGGCTCCGAACCGTCTTGCCGCGGGCACCGGACCTCCCAGGCTCGACCTGCAGCCGGACCCACGATAGAACCCGGGTCGCAGTGTTCGGGTGTCAGCTTCGCGCGATGCACAAGATCGACCAGAGCCCTTCACCGGGAGCGACGCAGAGGTGAGCAAACGCCCGCGCCAGATCGTCTATGTCATTTCCAGTCTCAAGACCGGAGGGGCCGAGACCATGTTGGTGCGGCTGGTCACTTCGTTGCCACGTTTGGCCGATGCGATCACGGTGGTCAGCCTGCTGCCGGCGCAGGTCTATGCCAACGAGATGCGGGCGGCCGGCGTCAACGTCGTGGAACTCGATTTCAGCGGGATCGCTGGTCCGATCGCGGGCCTGTTCCGGCTGGCGAGACTGATCGCCGCATTGCGTCCCGAGATCGTGCAGGGATGGATGTATCACGGCGATCTCGCCGCGCTGCTGGCGGTGTCAATGTCGGGGCGCCGCCGGCAAACATGCCTGGTCTGGGGTATCCGCTGCGCCGAGCTCGATCTGTCACATTACAGCCGGATGCTGCGTCTCGTCATCTATGCCTGCACTTTGTTGTCGGGCCGCCCCGATGCGGTCACCGCAAACTCCCATGCCGGCATGACCTATCATCGCAGGCTCGGCTATCACCCGCGGCATTGCGAAGTGATCCCCAACGGAATCGATGTCGATGTCTTCAAGCCGGATCCGGCCGCCCGCGCCGCGGTGCGCCAACAGCTCGGCATCGCGGAGGACTGTCTTGTCGTGGCGCATGTTGCGCGCGTCGATCCGATGAAGGATCACGAGACGTTCCTGGCAGCCATGAAGGAGCTTCCGGACATCACGGCTCTGATGATCGGCGGCGGCACCGAACACTTGTCAGGCGCGCCGAACCTGTTGCGGCTCGGGCGCCGCGCCGACGTGCCGGCGCTGCTCGCCGCCGCCGATTTCGTGGCCTCAAGTTCGATCGGTGAGGGTTTTTCCAATGTCGTCGCCGAGGGCATGGCCTGCGCGCTGTCGGCGATTGCAACCGATGTCGGCGACGCGCGCGAGATCGTCGGCGACACCGGCCTGATCGTGCCGCCGCGCGACGCCCCTGCGCTGGCCGAGGCGATCCGCACGCTGGCCGCCGAGCCGGCCACGGTCCGCCGCGCGCGTGGGCAACGGGCACGTGCGCGCATCGTCGAGCGCTTTTCGCTCGATCGCGCCGCGGCGCGATTTCGCGCGCTTTATGGGCAGCTCCTAGCGCAGCGGTCCCCGCGGCGTCCTTCCGGTGATGCGCAAGGCGCTTCCATAAGCGGCGCAGATCACGGCTCTTGAAGGCGAAGCTCATGGCGGGACGCATCGTCTATCTCGTCACCGAGGACTGGTATTTCGCCTCGCATCGCCTGCCCATGGCGCGCGCGGCAAAGGCGGCCGGCTTCGAGGTGCACGTCGCGACTCGCATTGATCGGCACGGCGCGCTGATCGAGGCCGAAGGATTCCGGCTGCATCCGCTGCCGTGGAATCGCGGCAGCCTCAATGTCCTGCAGGCCGCGCGGCTCATTCGCGAAATTCGCCGGCTCTACCGCGTCATCAAACCCGATCTCGCCCATCACGTGGCGCTGGAGCCGAGCCTCTTCGGCTCCCTCGCCGCGCTCGGGCTGCCGATAACGTGCCTGAATGCCATCACCGGCGTGGGCACAAGCTTCACTGGCAAGACTGTCAAGCTGCGGCTCGCGCGCGCCGTGCTCCGCATGACCCTGCGCCCGTTGCTCAACCGTCGCCGCGCGGGGGTGCTAGTACAAAATCCGGACGACCGCGCCATGGTGGAGGATCTCGGCATCGCGCCGCAGCGCATTGCGCTCATTCCCGGCTCCGGTGTCGACGTCCGGGCATTGACGCCCAAGCCGGAGCCGTCGGGACCCGTCGTGGTCGGTTTCGTCGGGAGGCTGTTGGAGGACAAGGGCATTCGCGCCCTGATTGCCGCCCACGAGACCCTCTGCCGGCGCGGCCAGGATATTCGCCTTCGCATCGCTGGCGAGCCGGACCCTGCCAATCCGAGCTCCATTTCGCCGACCGAGATCGCAGCCTGGCGCTCGCGTCCCCAGCTCGACCTTCACGGTTATGTCGCCGACATCGACGGGTTTTGGGCCGGCGCCAGCATCGCCGTCTTGCCATCGCGACGTGAAGGACTGCCGCTCAGCCTGTTGGAAGCGGCCGCCTGTGGACGGCCGTTGGTCGCAACCGATGTGCCGGGCTGTCGCGAAATCGCCCGCCCCGGCGTAAATGCACTACTGGTGCCCCCGGATAATCCGCAAGCACTTGCCGAAGCCATCGAGCGGCTCGCCACCGATCCGGCGTTGCGCAGCCAATTCGGCGCGGCCAGCCGCATGATCGCCGAACAGGAATTCTCAACCGATCGCGTGGGCCAGGAGATCGTCGCGCTTTACCGGCGTCTGTTGCAGGGCGGCGCGTCCAGCGGTTAATTGCTCCAAGTCATCTGATCAGCGCGCGGGAACTGCGCGATAAAGCGCCAGCGTCTCGTCCAGCATGCGGGCGAGCCCGAAATTCCGCTCGACGAATACCGGGCCATCGCGCTTGATCCGTACGGTGGCATTCGTATCGAGAAACGCAATCACGTGGCGCGCCAGATCCTCCGGCTCGGCCTGCACGCACACATGCCCGGTCACATTTTCGGCGATGGCTTCGCGGATGCCGCCCGCTTCGGTCGCGACCACGGGCACCCCGAGAAGGCTCGCTTCGAGAATTACGTTGGGCGTGCCCTCGAATTGCGAGGTCAAAAGAAAGACATCCAGGATTGAAAGCCCGAGCGCCACGTCATCCATATTGCCGGGACAATGCAGTCGGTCGCCGAAGCCTAGCCGTTTGGCCTCCGCCCGCGCGGCGCCTAGCAGTGGGCCCTCGCCGAAAATGACGAAATGACAATTGCGATCGTGACGGGCAATACGCGCAGCGGTTTCCACCCACAGCAGCGGCCGCTTTTCCGGATAGAAGCGAAAGATGGCGCCGACAATCTTGGCGCCGGTGGAGATGCCGAAGCGCTCGCGCAGGGCGGCGGCTTCCTCCGCTCCCGGATGCCGGATCGCGCCGGTGTCGATCCCGTTGCGCTTGACCACGAAACGGCCGGGCGGCAGCTCCAGCCAGCGCGCATAGTCTTGCGCGCCGGCCCCACTATTATTGATCATGGTGATCGACGCGCAGGATGCGATCTCGCGATAGCCATAGAACATATAGGGACGGTAATAGGCGAAATTGGTGGGGGCTACGTTACGGCATGACACCAGAATACGTGGCACCCCGATCAGCCAAGCCGCATAGGCCGCGGAAATATTGGTGGCGTCCTGCCACGCATGCACTACCGACGGCTTGAGGCGGACGAATTCAGCGGCATAGCGAAACACCTCGTCCTGCACGTTGTACGGCAACCAGCTCACAGCGGACTTCATGCGCGCCAGCACATCCGATGGAAATGCCGATGCCAATGTCGCGCGCGCCGCACCGAGCGGCATCATGTTGCGCACAAAGCCAGAATAATCCGCCAACGCCGGCAGGAAGAAATTGTATTCAATGTCCTCGTGCAGGCGCGCGCAGAGCAGGCCGGCGGCAACGCCTTTCTGCTCCAGGCCGCGCAGCGTATTGACGACCTGCCGTTCGACACCGCCCGGCCCCAACGCGGTGTTGGCGAGCACGATCGGCCCGGAGGCGAAATCTCGAGGCGCAAAGACCGGCGGGCAGTCAGCCAGCGCGATCGGGCGGGAGGCGAACTGGGCCTGCGTCAACTCGACGAAGCGCGGCTCCATGCGGCGCGCGAAGGGCGCGAGCTTGCCTTTGATCGAGGCGGGCAAAATTCGGCGCGCCGTGTCGACGCACGATCCGATAGACGCACGCAAGGCGAGCTGCAACGACATCGACAACGTGCGGCGGGGAGCCGCACTCACCTCAGCATCCGAATTCTTGGAATCCATATTTGTCGGTCGATGCAACGAAAATATTGACGGCTTCTAGGCGCCTGACGGACCACCGTCAATCACATGTGCCAGGATCGGAAACAAGACCCCAAGCCTCTGGGAATATTGCCACTGGCGGTATCCTCGTCTAGCCTATGGACGGTCAAGTTAGCGTGTAATAGCGGCTGGGTTACACGCAAAGCAATAGGCCAGAAACCCGCGAGGTGATCGGTTGCGTGTCACAAGGCTCGATATCCCCGATGTGCTCCTCATTGAACCGGCGCGCTTTCCCGACGAGCGGGGTTGGTTTTCAGTAACCTTCAACCAGAAGGCCTATGCCGAGGCCGGCACGCCTGCGACATATTGCCAAGAAAATGTCTCGCTCTCACGTTGCGCGGGGACCGTACGCGGGCTGCACTATCAGCGACCACCCAAGGCGCAGGCCAAGCTGTTGCAGGTCCTGACGGGTCGCATTCTCGACGTGGCGGTCGATCTGCGCAAAGGATCTCGCAGCTACGGCCGCCACGTGGCGGTGGAGATGTCGGCGGAAAACGGCTATCAGCTTTTTATTCCGCGCGGATTCGCGCATGGATTCATCACGCGTGCGCCCGACACGAAGATCGGCTACAAAGTGGATAATGATTATGCGGCCGACCTTGAAGGCGGCGTTGCGTGGGACGATCCGGAGCTCGGCATCGACTGGGGCGCCGAAACGGACGGCGTCACGATTTCGGACAAGGACCGGCAACTGCCCCGCCTGAGCCAGATCGACAGTCCTTTCATAATGGAAAGTGCCATTGCATGAGCGTCACGTTGATTACGGGGGGCGCCGGCTTTATCGGCTCGGCACTCGTGCGACATGTGCTGGCAAAAGGTGAGCGTGTCGTTTGCGTGGATGCGCTGACCTACGCGGGGCATCGCGAGACCATCGCCGACGCGATGGACAATCCCCTGTTCCAGTTCGTGCACGCCGATATCCGCAACTCGGCAGCCATGCGCGAGGTCTTCGAAGAGTTTTCGCCGACCAAGGTCATCCATCTTGCCGCCGAATCCCACGTCGACCGCTCCATCGACAATCCGCTCGAATTCGTGACCACTAACGTGGTGGGCACGACCGTTCTGCTCGATGCGGCGATGCGGCGTTTCGAAAAGGCCGACAGCGACGCCAAGCGCCAGTTCCGCTTCGTACACGTCTCGACCGATGAGGTCTACGGCTCGCTCGGCCCGTCCGGCGTCTTCACCGAGGACACTCCCTACGCGCCCAACTCGCCCTATGCCGCCAGCAAGGCGTCCTCAGATCATTTCGTGCGCGCTTGGTACAAGACCTTCGGTCTGCCGGTCATGATCACGCACTGCTGCAACAACTACGGCCCCTACCAATTGCCGGAGAAATTCCTGCCGGTGGTGATCTCGGCGGCGATCGAGGAGCGTGAGATCCCGGTCTACGGTGCCGGACAGAATGTGCGCGAATGGATCTATGTCGACGATCACGTGGCCGCGCTCGACTTGATCACCAATACCGGCAAGCCCGGCGGCGTCTACAATATCGGCGGCACGACCGAACTGCGCAATATCGACCTCGCGCAGATGGTCTGCCAGCAGATCGACGCCAAGCTCGGGGCGGCGAGATCGGGACCGCGGGCAAAGCTCATTCGGCACGTCACCGACCGACCCGGACACGACCAGCGCTACGCGATCAATTCCTCGCGCACCAAGGAGGAACTGGGTTGGGCGCCGAAAGTCGCGCTCGACGACGGCATCGGCCGCACCATCGACTGGTATGTCGCACGCCAAGACTGGTGCGCAGCGGTGCGTGGTTCATTCAATGGCGGACGGCAAGGACAGCGAACCGCGCAAGTTCAATTGTGACAATGCGTGACATTCTGGTATTCGGCCGCGATGGCCAGCTTGCGTCCGAGCTGCTGCCGCAATTGGCGCAGCGACCCACCTACCGGGTCCGCAGCTTCCAGCGACCGGAGGTCGACCTCACCCAGCCGGCGGTGGTGCGTGAACTTGTCCTGGCGCAACGGCCGTGGCTCGTCATCAACGCCGCGGCCTACACGGCCGTCGATCGCGCCGAGTCCGAGGCGGAAACCGTGTTCTCCGTCAATGCCGAGGCGCCCGGCGCCATGGCGCAAGCCTGCAACGAAGTGGGCGCGCCGCTCATTCATATTTCGACCGACTACGTCTTCGATGGCGCCGCGTCGCGCGCCTATGTCGAAAGCGATCCGATCGGACCGATCAATGTCTACGGCAAGAGCAAAGCCGAGGGCGAAGCACAGGTCCGCGCCATGAGCGATCAACACATCATCCTGCGCACGTCCTGGGTCTTCGCCCGCCATGGCCATAATTTCGTGCGCACAATGCTGCGCGCGGCGCTTGCCGGCCGCGAGTTGGCGGTGGTCGACGATCAGATCGGCACGCCGACCGACGCACTGCAGCTCGCGAAGCTCGTCGCCACCATCACCGACCGGCTTGCCGAGGGCACCGCCGGTCCCTTTGGCACGTTCCACGCCACCGGCGGCGAACCGGTGACCTGGTTTCGCTTTGCCGAAGCGATCTTCGCGGCGGCCGCCCGCCAGGGCCTGCCAGAACCGAATCTGCGGCCGACTACGACGAAAGACTACCCGACACCGGCCGCGCGTCCGCGCTTCAGCCTACTCGACTGCACGGCATTGGCGCGCGATTGGGGGCTTTCTGTCACATCTTGGACGGTCGCCTTGGATGATACCGTCGGGTTCGTATTGCGTGATTTGAGGGGCAACAATTCATGAAGGGTATCGTTCTCGCGGGTGGCGCCGGCACGCGGCTGCACCCAATCACCCTGGCGACGTCCAAGCAGTTATTGCCGGTGTTCGACAAGCCGATGATCTATTATCCCTTGTCGGTACTGATGCTCGCCGGCATCCGCGACATCCTTATCATCACCACGCCCGTCGATCAGCCGGCATTCCAGCGCGTCCTCGGCGACGGCAGCAGTTTCGGCGTGCATTTCAGCTATGCGATACAGACGGCGCCGAACGGCATCGCCGAGGCCTTCGTCATCGGCGCGTCGTTCCTGGCCGGCGACCCGGCAACACTGATCCTCGGCGACAATATCTTCTTCGGCAACGGGCTTTCGGGGCTTATCGATCAGGCGATCGCGCGCGAACGCGGCGCCAGCGTCTTCGCCTACCATGTGCATGATCCCGAGCGTTACGGCATCGTCACCTTCGATCAACAGGATCGCGCCATCTCCATCGAAGAGAAGCCGAAACAGCCGTTGTCGAACTGGGCGGTCACCGGGCTCTATGTCTATGACCGGCAGGTGGTCGATATTGCGCGCTCGCTCAAGCCGTCCGCCCGCGGCGAGCTTGAGATTACCGATCTGAACAAGGCCTATCTGCAGAACGGTCTGCTGAATGTCGCGCGCATGGGACGCGGCTACGCCTGGCTCGATGCGGGAACGCACAACTCGCTTCTCGAAGCCAGCAACTTCATCCGCTCGATCGAAGTGCGCCAGGGCGTCAAGATCGGCTGCCTTGAAGAAATCGCCCTGCACAATGGCTGGATCACGCCGGCCGACGTCGAGCAGTACATTGCCGGCTCGAAATCGTCCTCTTATGCCAGGTACCTCGAGCTGATCCTGCGCGAAGCCAAGGATCAACGCTGACCTGACGCCTGTTTAGCGCCAATTCCGAAACAACCTGCCGTGTAGCGCGCGCCAGCTTGCCTCGTCGGTCGCAACCAGCAGGCCGCCCTCGCGATCGGTCACCCGATAGGGCGAGCCGTCGAGCCGGCGTACGTAACCGCCGGCTTCTTGCACGATCAGGCTTCCCACCAGATGGTCCCACGGCATCAAGCGCCGGTAGAAGCAGAAATGCAGATGACCTGCCGCCATTGCCCAATATTCGTGTCCGGCATTGCGATAATTGGCGAAGGCACGCACCTCCGCCAGATTGCGGAAAAGCTCTCGGCGTTCCTCGAGCGGAAACATATTGATCGAGCCGGTGCCGGCCATGTTCTCCACGTCGGTCGGCGCGGCCACGGCTAATCGAGTGCGCGTGCCGTCCCGCTCGAAGAAGGCGCCGGCGCCTTTTTCGCCGAGCACAACGTCACCGCCAAACGGGTCATGAATGACGCCGGCAACAGTCTCGTCGCCGGCGACGATGGAAGCCATGACCGCGATCAACGGCAAGCCGGCGGCGAAGTTCGCGGTGCCGTCGAGCGGATCGACGACAATGGCGAGTTCCGCGGTGCCGAGCTCGTCGAGCAGCGCCGGGTCGGCCGACGCGGCCTCCTCACCGATAAAGACCGCACCGGGCAGCAGCTTGGCACAGGCTGCCTTAATGAAGCGCTCGGCCCCCTCATCCGCAATTGTCACGAGATCGGTGGCCGAGGTCTTTTCGCGCACTTGCTCGGCGGCGAGCGCACGAAAACGCGGTACGATCTCGGTTGCCGCGGCCTCTCGAAGCACCCGGGCAAGGCTCTCAATATCGATTGTCGTGGGCAAGGCTCTGGTTCTCGCGGTTAAGCCGGCACCATGCCAGCACGCTGCGCTCGCATCGGCAGGTTCGATATCACGCATCGGCAGGCCGGGCTTGACGAGCAGCCCAAGTCCTGGAAAGGGATCGGCGATTTAAGGCGATCCGGCAGCATTGCCGCAATGGGGGCCCTTTATGCGGCAAGGTGCGTCTAGCACCGGGGCGCGTCAGCCGACAACTGGAAACAAGATGCTGTCAACAAAAGCCAAAATGCGGATCGCGCGCGCGCTCAATCTGGCGGTGGTCGGCGCCCGCAAGATGACCGGCCTTGGCTCGGTCGTCGAGACGCGCCGCTTCGGCGTGACCTGGCGACTCGATCTCAACGAAGCCATCGATCTCGCTCTCTATCTGGGCAAGTATCAAAACATCTCGCAGCGAACCAAAACCGAATGGCTGCATTCCGGCGTCTTGGCGGTCGACATCGGCGCCAATATCGGCGCGCACGGTCTGCGCATCGCCAAGATGATCGGCGCCGACGGCCGCGTTGTCTGCATCGAGCCCACCGATTTCGCCTATGCCAAGCTCACCGCCAATGCGCGCCTAAATCCGGAGCTGACGAAGCGGCTCATCCTGGTTCAGGCGGCGCTCACCGACGGCAGCGGGAGCAGCGCCGATAACAAGTTCTATTCGCGGTGGCCGCTGCGCCGGAACGGCGCGGCCCTGCATGCCCAGCATCTTGGTCATCTCGAGCAGGCGCAAGGCGCCCGGTTCGTCTCGCTCGACGCGCTGCTCGACGAACTGCGCGCCGCCGGCCGGATCAGCGGACGGGTGTCTTTCGTCAAGATCGACGTCGACGGCCACGAGCTGGATGTGATTTCCGGCGGCCGGGCGACTTTGAGCAAGGACAAGCCGGCTATCCTGATCGAGATCGCGCCGCATGTGCAGGACGAAGTGCCCGGGCGCTTCGAAAAACTTGTCGCGATGCTCCGGACGCTCGGCTACTGCCTGGAAGATCACGAGACGGGCGAGCCCCTGTCCCTTTCGGCACCCGCGCTGCGCGCGATGATCGCGCCCGGCGCAAGCATCGACGTCATCGCGCGGCCGGCGTGACTGCCAGACGAGACCGCACTGCTGCATTCACGGCAGCGGGTTGGCGGACACAACCTCGCGCAATATCGTCCATCGCTTGTGATCCGGCGCCCCTGCCCGCGTCGTGAAGCGCCAGGCCCAGACATCCTTGCGCCGGAGCACATCGAGCGGCGCAATGTAGGTATTGGTGTCGTTCGGGCCGTCCATGCGACCGGCGTAAACGAAGGCAAACGGCACGCGCGGCAGCACTTGCGTGAGAAACGGACCGAAGTCGCGTTGCAGCTTGGTCGCGTGCACCATGTCGACAAAATCGCTCACGTGGAGCGAGGCGAGATCGCGCGGCCGCGGCGCGCCGTCCGGAATGACCACGAAGCCGCTCATACTCGCGCCGCCGGTGACGATTTCCTCATGCGCGCCAGGCGGCCGTATCGGCGGATGCGCCCGCCGCTCGCGCAAGGCCATTTGATGCGCCAGCGCCGGGAAGACCAGGAACGCCATTAACGACGCGGCCACCACGCCCGTCCCTGCGCGCCATCCCATGACCGTCGCGGTCCGGCGCTCTTCGGCCGGTCTTGGCACCGCAAAGCCAAGCGCGAGAAACGCAGCGATGAAAATGTGCGAGACGTGCAGCAGGCGCCAGCCATCCGCCAGCACGATGATGCTGGCGGACAGCGGAATGCTGAGCAGCGTCGCCAGCCAGAATGATCGTTCAAGCCAGGACGTCTTTCGCAAGACTGCGAACACGCCAACCAAGAGGGGCAGGAGGAGCAGGTCCGAGTCACCCGTCTCGGGGGGAAACAGCGGTCCGTATGCCGAGAACATGAACGGGCCGACGCGCTGCAGGAAGTAGATCCCGTTCTTGACGAGTTGAACGATCAGCACGCTAGGATGCGCGACAAAGTTTCGCCAGGTCTGTTCGAACAGAAAGAAAGACTGTGCCCGCTCATCCGGGAGACTCGCCAGTTGAGCCTTATAGAGCGGGTTGCAGCCTTGCCAGCCTTGGCCGACCGAAAGACCGCACGCCGTCCATGCGAAGTTGCCGCCGGTGTCGACGCCCGGCTCCCCATAGAACCGCTGGAGCGCGAGGTTGACGACAATGATCGCGATCACGATCGCGCAGGCGAACGTCATGACGCGCACGCGCGCGGCCATCCCCTTGGCGAAGCCAAAGCCGATCCAGAGTACCATGAACGGAATGGCGAAGAACGCCCCCATCCGAATCATCATCGCGATCGTCAGAGCCGCCAGACCGACGAGCGCGTGCGCCAGGGAGCGCTGCCAGATCGACTGAATGAAGAAGACCAGCGCGACCAAACCCCAAATATAACCGAGCGGCTCGGTCATCGTCGTCGACAGGAACAGCGCGGCGATGTTGAAGGCCAGACCGGCAAAACCGATCGCCGCCCAAATACCGTAGCGACGGGCGAGCAGCACCGACGCCCAATAAAGCACCGCCACGATCAGCACGAGCTGCACCAGTAGCGCGGCGCTGTAGGAATAGTCGACCGGAACCGTGGTCAGCTCGCGGAACGCTTCGGCCATCGGCCGCCGCGAGCCCATCAAGCCCCAGGTTCCGAAATAGGCGAGATGAGATGTATCCCGGAAAAAGCCGCCATTGTCGGAATTCGGCACCAGGCCGCCGATGCTCATGTAGTTTTGGTAGAGCGGATGGAAATAACCGCTCCAGCCGGCGCTCAGCGTGAACAGAAACAGGCAGAACAGGGCGGGCAATCCCCATATGCGCCAAAGGTGCGCCTGCAAATCTTCGAACTGCCGAACAGGCTCGGCCGGCGCCAAGCCAAGCCAGGCGAGCCACGACAACCCGGCGCCCACAGCGGCGAAGGCGATCACGCCGAGCGGCGCATAGGGGGCCATACCCGAAACTGATCGCGCGAAGGGTATGAGACGGAATACCGCGGCGGTTGGCAGAGCCACGCCCCACAGCAAGCCGTAGACAATCGTTCCGAGGTAGAACAGGCAGCTGGCGAGAAAAATCCAGCTCATCCACTGCATCAACCGGATCAGCGGTTCGGGCCGCGCCGCCCGGCGACGGATCCAGGCGCAATCGCCAGCGCGATAGGCGAGATAGATGGCGAGGAAGGCCAGTCCCGCGACCAACCAGAGAAGAACTCGGTAGATGAAAGGCTGCAGGCGGATGGCGTAGGTGATTGTCAATGTCGTCGCGGCGTCATTGGCGACGTTCGGCGGCAAGGCAAAAGAAAGCGTGCGATAAAGGCCGGGGATTCCGAAGAAGCTGCCCTGATCGACCGAAGGCTGCGGCGCCTCAGGTGGATTCCATGTTTTGCCATTGATCCACATTCGTACCGCCGATAGCTCGTCGAAGGTGCCGACGCGCTCGAGTTGCGGGCTCGGAACAGCAAGGTATGGAACGTCTGTGGCAATGGCGACGTGGTATGCGGTTTCAACCGAATTGTGTGGGAACGGCCCGTGCAGTGTCTCGGTGCGCGTCCAATTGCCATGCTCGAAGACGAAAGCTGCAATAAGGATTAATATAAAGACGCGAGCGAGGATGTAGATCAGTCGCCGGCGCGGCGCCACTGTCTCGATCACCGACAGCAATCGGGCTTTGACGGACATGATCGTGGCGGTCGCTATGACGTCTTTTCCACGACTAACATCATTCGGAAAGCAAGAAAACGGCCTAGGGTGCCTTCCAACGCGCGCTCGAGGCGCAGCGCCTGCGGTGCCAGCCGCTGCGGCAGCAGGCTCCAGGGCTTGAAGCCGCCGCTGAGCGGATAGGTCGCGAAGGAAAACCAATCGGCGCGGCTGATCTTCAGGTTCGGGATCATGCGCTCGAAGCGCTGGCGCTCGCGCGTGGCGATCAGCGTCGGGATCGCCTGGTTGGAATCGTAGGGGTCGCGCGCGCTGTCCGGGGTTCCTTCGAGCAGCGGATCAACCGAGGTGCGGACCGGCTCCTGATGCAGCAGCCGATAGAACAGCGTGCTGCCCCAGGTAATGGCCGGTTCGACCATGACGACGCGCCCACCCGGCCGCAGCACCCGCGCCGCCTCGCGAAAGAAATACAGCGGGAACTCAACGTGATGGAGCACGTCGACCATCACGATGTTCGCCGCGCTGGCGTCGCGAAACGGCATATGCTGCGCATCGGCCACGCAGTCGAGCCAGCGCTCGAACTGGATGTCGGTGGCGACCACTTGGGGAAGCCGGCGCTTGAGATTGCCGATGCCGCCGCCGATCTCGATCGTCAGGCCATCCACGCAGGCGCCGACGATGCGGTCATAGAAATCGTCATAGACCATGCGCAGGACCGGCTTGCGCTGCCAGACGTCGAGATAGCCTTGCAAGGCCTCCGACATCGGCTCACATGGCCTTGATGCGCAGGAAAGCGAACAGCACCATGCGCAACAGCAGGACGCCGTGGCGGAAGCGGGAGATCTGGGTCTCGCCATAGGTCCGGCTGGCATAGCGGATCGGCACCTCGACGGTCTTCAGCCCGAGCTTCGACGCGCCGAAGATCAGGTCGAAATCGCCGAATGGATCGAAATCGCCAAAATAAGCGCGCCCCGCCTTTAGCCGCTGATAGTCGGTGCGGCGCAGCACCTTGGTGCCGCACAGCGTGTCGGTCAGCCGTTGCGACAACAGCCACGTGAAGATGAGCGAGAACGACTTGTTGGCGATGAGATTGAGAAAGCGCATCGCCTCATCTTCCATCGGGTAGACGAGCCGCGAACCGTTGACGAACTCGCCCTTGCCGGAGCGGATCGCCTGCCAGAACTTCGGCAGTTGTTCGGGCGGCATGGTCAGGTCGGCGTCGAGGATCATCAGCACGTCGCCGCGCGCCGCATCGAAGGCGGTAAACACTGCGTCGGCCTTGCCTTTGCCCGGCTGGCGCATGGCCTTGATGTCGTATTGCGGATAGCCGGCGACGACGCGCTGAATTTCCTCCCAGGTGCCGTCCTTCGAATGGCCCTCGACGAAAATGATCTCGAGATCGTCGGCAAAGCGCGGCGTCCGTGTCACCGCTGCTTCGATATTGCCCTTCTCATTGCGAGCCGGCACCACCACCGTTGCCGAGCGTAAGCCATCGTCGGCACAGCGCAGAGAACGGCAGATCGTGTAGTGCCGCAGGCACGCGAGGCGGATGACGGGGAACGGTGCGACGAAGCGGTTGACGAAACGGCCGAAACCGAACCAGCGGAACGGAATCAGCATGCGGATTTCCGACTTGACCGGTTCGAACTCGGCGAGCGCGGCGAGCGATCGCACGTCCGGCGCCGACAGCACGTTCTGCGCCGGCTGCCGCGCCCGCAGCCGCAGGAATTCGGCGAGCTTCACGAACGGGTACCACAAATGCGAGACATAGGCGATGATCAGCCGCGTCTCGCGCGTGCACAGGTGATGCAGGCTTTCGAACAAGCGCTGGCAATCATCAAGCGAGCCGAGCGTATCGGCGATGATGATCGCGTCAAACGGGCCGGAGAGCGACTTGAGCAGGTCCTGGTCCTCGACGTCGCCCTCGACGAACGACAAATGCGGATGTGCAGTGCGCGCCTGCGCGATCATGCCGCTACTGAAATCGACGCCGACGCCGTGCGAGGGCTTCAGGGCCGCGAGCAGATGCCCGTTGCCGCAGCCCAGTTCGAGCACGCGCGATCCTTCCGGAATGAGGAATTGCAGATAGCGCAGATCCTCCTGGTGGAAGAACGCGCCGCGCTCGAGCCAGCGTTCGCGGTGCGGCGCGATCTCGTCCTGCAGGCGGCGGATGGCCTGTTTGCGTGGCGACAGCGCGATCGTCGACGATGCGTTCATGGGTTTCGCCGCCGCCATTCCCCGCGTGACCGTTCCTCGCCGCTACCGCCCTGTAGCGACCGCCTCCGAGGATAGCGCCTTGTGGATCGGGCGTTCATTGGCAAATCGTGCCCACCCTGTCAATCATGCGGCCGGCTGCGGATTGGCCGTCAAATTCGCGCCGGCCCATCGCCCGTCTCAGCCGACGGCCGGTTTGGGCGGCCGCTTCACCTCGACCGACGGGAAGCGGATGGTGAGGACGAGCGTTTCCCCCGTGGCCGCCCAGGAATGCACCACCTTGGGGCCGTAGACGACGTAATCGCCCTCGCGCTCCATCGTCACGATCTCCGGGGCCGGACCGTTATGAAATTCGACCTGCAACTTGCCACGAATCAGGACCGAGATGGTCGTCGCGTGCCCCTGCGCCCACGGCTCGTGCCGGCGTTCGCCGTCGAGATGGATGCCCCATTTCAGCTCGACCGCCTGCTGATGGCGCGGGCCGAGCTCGGGGGGAACGAACTGACCGACAAACCAGCCGGTGCCGCGGATCTGGTCCAGCGGCGCATTGCCGAAGTAGAACGAATTTTCGTGATCCATGCCGTCCCTTTGCCCGCTTCAGATTTGCCAAGCTCTCCCAACACGCGTTATAGGGAGCGCCGAATTATCCCGGCGGCACAATGACGTTAATGGGTTAAGGAGCGAATTGCCAATAATGGCCCGGGCCTGAACGGCTCGCTTAATTTTCGCCACGGAGCGGACCTGACTGATATCATGACCGCCATGAACCGACCTGTTCAGGCGCCCGCCGCTGGCGAGGCTTTGAAGACCGGGGCCGAAACCTATTCCGCGGCGATCGCCGGCGCGCAGAACTATATGCGCTGGCTGGTCGACAATTTCCGCCCCTATCTGCGCGGCCGCATTCTCGAGATCGGCGTCGGGCACGGCCACTACTGCACGCTCCTCGCAGAATGTGGCGACTATACCGGCATTGATCTTGATGCGGGCAGCATCGCGGATGCGCGCGCCACCTTTCCGCACTGCGCCTTCGCCGTCTGCGACATTCTCGACCGCGCACAGCTCCGCGCCGTCGCTGCGGGTGGCGTCGACGCGATCGTCAGCATCAACGTGCTCGAACACATCGACGACGATTGCGGCGCGATCGCCAATCTGGTGGACGCGCTGAAACCGGGCGGGCATCTCCTGATAAGCGTGCCCGCGCTGATGATGCTATACAACGATCTCGACCGGCTGGCCGGACATTGCCGGCGCTATTCCATCACCAGCCTGCAGGACATCCTCGCCGGGCAGCCGGTCGACATCCTGCGCCTGTGCTACTTCAACCCGGTCGGCGGCCTCGGCTGGTGGGCCAACTCACTCAAGCGACACCAGTCGCTGAACGACGATGCGGTGAACGGGCAGATTCGTTTCTTCGATCAATATGTGGTTCCCGTTTCGCGCGCGCTCGATCCGCTGTTCCGCCCGTTCTTTGGCCAATCCGTCACCTGCATTGCAAGGCGCCGATGATTTCCGTCGTTATTCCGGCGCTCAACGAGCGCAATGCGATTGTCGAAACAGTCGAGCGGACGCGCGAGGTTCTGGCCGCCGCGAAGCTCGAGCCCTTCGAGATCGTCGTGGTCGACGACGGCTCGGACGACGGCACGGGCGAGCTCGCCAAGCAGGCGGGCGCGCACGTGCTCAGGCATCCGCACAACATCGGCTATGGCCGCGCGCTGAAGGACGGCATCGCCGCTGCGCAATACGACATCATAGTCATCACCGATGCCGACGGCTCCTACCCGATCGAGGAAATCCCGGCGCTCGTTGCCCTCTACCAGTCCGGCTTCGACATGGTGGTGGGCGCGCGCACCGGCAAGCAGTATCGCGAATCCTCGTTGAAGTCGCCGCTGCGTGCGGTCCTGAAGACGATCGTCGAGTTCACAGCGAACCGCAGCATTCCCGACATCAATTCGGGCCTGCGCGTGTTCTCACGCAAAGTCGCCATGAGCTATTTCAGGCATCTGAGCGATACCTTCAGCTTCACCACCTCGCTGACGCTCGCTTATATGATGAATGCCCGCTTCGTGGCCTATAAGGACATCGATTACCACGAGCGGGTGGGCCAGTCGAAAGTGCGTCTGTTTCGCGATTCGGTGCGCACGCTGCAATATGTCGTCGAGGCGGCGACTTATTACAATCCGTTGAAGATTTTCTTTCTGTTCGGCCTGATCTGCTTCGCCATCGCCGTCGTCTCCTTCGCCGGCGGCGTCATCTTCCAGATCGTCAGCGCCTTCGTGCTCGGCGTCGGCGCCATCCTGCTCGCGATCCTTGTCTTCGCCATGGGATTGCTTGCCGTCCTTCTCCGGCAGATCATGGACCGGCCCGACAATCGCGTTTGAGGGCAGCGGCTATGTGCGGCGTCGCGGGATGGTTCAATCGCAAAGGCCGACCGGTCGATGCGCAGGCATTGGCGGCGATGTCCGCCGCCCTGTTCCACCGCGGCCCCGATGGCGACGGGCTGTGGACCGAGGGCGCCATCGGCCTCGCGCATCGACGGCTCGCCATCCGCGATCTGACGGACAACGGCCGCCAGCCGATGGCGGACGGCAGCGGACGTGTGGTCGTGACCTACAATGGCGAGCTTTACAACGAGCAGCAGCTCCGCGTCGAACTGCAACGCGATTTCGGCTTTGCATTCCACACCACTTGCGACACCGAGGTTCTCCCCTACGCCTATCTCGCCTGGGGCGATGCCATGTTCGAGCGGCTCGAGGGCCTCTATGCCATGGGCATCTGGGACCGCAAGGCGCAGCGCCTGCTGCTCGCCCGCGACGGCATCGGCATCAAGCCCCTGTTTTACGCCGCGAACGACGAGTCGGTGCGGTTCGCCAGCGAGGTGAAAGGCCTGTTGGCGGGCGGAGCGATCGATTTCGATCTCGATCCTGACGCCCTGCACACCTTCTTCGCCGCCGGTCATCCCGGCACCACGCGCAGCCTGATCAAGACCATTCGACAGGTTCCGCCCGGCAGCGTCCTCAGTTTCACCGCGACGGAGCATACCGAACGCCAATTCTGGCGGCCTTACCGCAAGCCGCAGATCACCGATCTCGACACCGCCGTCGGCCGCCTGGAGCACGCGCTCGACGAGGTGGTCGAGAGCCAGCTCATCAGCGACGTGCCGCTTGCCGTTCTACAAAGCGGCGGCATCGACAGTTCGCTGATCAGCCTTTCACTCGGCCGGCGCGGCCTCGAGGCACCGCTCTTTACCGCGAGCTTCACCGAGCGCAGTCATGACGAGACCGAACGAGCACGCGCGGTCGCCGCCGCCGCCGGGCTGCCGCATCGCACGGTCGCGTGCGACAGCGACGAAGATCCCGCGCCGATATTTCGCAATGTCGTCCACCATTTCGACGGCCAATGCGCGGACACCGGCGCGCTCGCCTTCTACCAGCTCGCCGGCGCGGTGCGCCGGCACAGCACCGTGGTCTTGTCGGGCGACGGCGGCGACGAGTTCTTTTGCGGCTACGAGACATATGCGGCGACCCGCGCCGCCGAGTTTGCCCGTCACGTCGTGCCGCCCGCTTTTGCGGGGCTGATCGGACGCCTCGCCTATCGCGCCAACGCCCGCAACGAGGCGCGCCTGCCGGCGACCGCCCTGCTCGCCCGCTTCGCCCTCGGCCTCAGCGAGGGCGGCGCGCGGCCGCACCTTTATTGGCGGCGGTTGATACCCGGCTTCCTGGTGCGCGAGCTTTACGGACCGGCAATGGCGGAATTCGCCGCGGCGAGTCCCTATGCCGAATATGCCCACTATTACGATGAGCCGCACGACCGGGTGCTCGACCGCGCCATGATCGCGGATCAACGCTTTCACCTGCAAAGCGTGCTGACCAAGGTCGACGCCATGAGCATGGCGCACAGTCTTGAGGTGCGCGTGCCCCTGCTCGACCGCCGCATCATGGACCTCGCCGGGCAGATCGACGTGAGCCTGTTAAACCCGTCGCCGAAAGGGCCGCCGAAATACGTGCTGCGCAAGCTCGCGGAAAGACTGGGCATGCCGGCCACGGTTGCCGGCGCCCGCAAGAAGGGCTTCAACGTGCCGATCGCCCGTCTCATGCGGCGCGGCCTGAGGCCGATCTGCGAGCAGGTGCTGGACCAGGATGCCGACGTGCTCGCGCCCCATCTCAACCCCGACAGCGTGCGCCGGCTCTGGCGCGCGCACCGCGATGGCGAGGCTGACAATGCCTTCGCCTTGTGGCCGATCCTGACCGTCGGTACCTGGAAGGCCGGCCTCGCGCGCCCGAGCGATCGGGCCGCCCCGGTGACCTCGACGCCGATCGCACTCGCTGTCTAACACGATGGAACATCCTACGATGCGAACGATCGAAGATTTCGGCGAACGGTGGACATAGCTTCGCGACAACCAAGGCTATTACGGATCCATCAATCTCTTGGCGGACCTGTTTGGTCCGCTAGTCGTGCGGGGGGAGGCGAACGGGAGACGTAGCTGATATCGGAAGCGGCAGCGGACGGATCGTCAACACGCTGCTCGATGCAGGCGCGCAGCGTGTTGAAGCAGCAGAAACTTCGGCCGCGAGACCGTACTTGAACAAAAGACTTGGCGGCGGCATGACCGGATCAGCTACGTACATGAGCCCGGCGAAGCGTTGCCCCCGGGGCTTGATCTCGATCTCGCCGTTCCCATCCGTGTGATCCACAGCCGCATGGATTGCATCACAGGCCTTGGGCTCGCAAGCTGACGGCCGATCTGCTACTAGTTCACGCGCTCAGGATTTTGGGCAACAAGAAAGCGCAGCACGTAGACCTCAGTAGACCTCAGTAGACCTCAAATGACTAACGAAGACCATGAACTGCGATATGGGTTCGGCAAGAACTGGGCGGAATTCATTGACGAGCGCCTGAATGACAAGATCATAGAGGATTCTCGCCAACATATTGCGAATATGTTGCGCACCGACAGCCTTGCCGGAAAAGTGCTTCTGGATATCGGCTGCGGGTCGGGCATACACTCTCTGGCTGCGCTGCGGCTAGGCGCCGATCGTGTTATCAGCTTCGATTACGATCGCGATTCCGTGTTGACGACTGAGCGCGTACGCGCCTTCGCCAATTCGCCGTCCAACTGGGAGGTCATGCAAGGATCGGTGCTGGACATCGATTTCATGGCCCAACTGCCGAAGGTGGATATCGTCTATTCGTGGGGCGTCTTGCATCACACCGGCGACATGTGGACCGCGGTTCGTAACGCCGCCATCCCGCTGAAGTCGGACGGCGAATTCTATATCGCACTCTATTCATCGGACAACTACGTCGACCCGCCACCAGAATATTGGCTTCGCCTCAAGAGGAAATATAATCTCGCAAGCGAGTTCGGCAAGCGAATACTCGAATTGCGCTACATGATGCGTTTCAATTTCTGGCCGCAGCTTAGGTCGAGACGCAACCCGTTCGCAATGTTCCGCAGCTATGGCATACGCGGCATGACCTATTGGACGGACGTCAAGGATTGGCTGGGCGGTTGGCCGATGGACTTTGCGAGTCTCGCCGAGACACAGGCATTCTGCGACAAGAATCTCGGATTGACGCTCGTAAATGTGCTGACCGGCGAAGGATGCACCGAATATGTCTTTGCGCGTCCCGAATTAAACGCGCATTGGTCAAAGATCATTGCCGGACGAACGCTGACCTCGCTGCGCAGGCCATTCGCGCATTGCGCCGGCGCTAGTTATATGGCCGCTCTCCCCACGCTCGAAAAATGCGCCGATTCGGGTAACGAGCCTCGCCGTTCGCGCCTCATGCTCTATGAGGACGGCGTAATGCTGGGGCTCGCCCATACCGTCGATTACCATATCGTCCGTTACGGAGGAGGAAGGCATCGTCACTGGGGTCCCAATCTTTATTTTTCGTCGTCTGATAATTCAGACCCCAACGAAAATGGGCGTGACTATGCTTATTGTGAAAGGTTCTGACAACTCATGGAACAGCGGCGTTTGCAACAGGTCGAATTAGCGCTGGCGCATGCTGCGCGCCATGGCGATGCTGCCCCCTGCCTGATGTTAAGTTGGGAGGAAAGCGATGCCGCCGTCGACAAATTGCTCGCCGACCCTCGCATAGGCTCCCTTGGCGTGAAAGGTGGACACGGCGAGTCGCCGGAGAATTATCAACCGACCAGCCCGCGCATCGGGCGTTACTTTGACCTCGGCGACTGGAGCCTGCCATCGCCGCATGACACCGTCTATTTCGTTGGGCCGTGGCATTGCATGACTCCGTTGATGGTAAGTCGCGCGATGAACGGCGATGTCAGGCGGCTGCGGACGAAGGTTGGCTTCCTCTGGCTGCGGCTTCCAACGAGATCGTTGCGGCGGTTCGTTAATGTCGTCCGCTTAGCATACCGATTGCGCGCTCGCGCCAAAGACGCATTCTACCGATTAAAACGAGGCTTAACTGAAGGCTCGCTGCGCCTTAACCGCGCGTTGAGGTCGGCACCCGTCGTCAAGCAGTATGTGTTAACCTTGCAGAAAGCGTGCAACCTTCTGGTCAAGAATGTTACGCCTCGGACGGGATACGTTCGTGGCCGCGTCGTGATCGTCTGCGGGAATTTGTCGCCGGGCGGCGCAGAACGCCAAGCGGCAAATACCGCGATCGGCCTGGTCGAAACGAACATAAAAGACGTCCATTTTCTGGCGCATAATCTGCACCAAGGGCCTGAGAATTACGACTTCCATTTGCCGCGTGTACGCGCCGCGGGCGTGCTCGTGCGCGAGATCGAACGCACACCTGCTGGCGTCGACGAACCGGCCATGCCCAAGGAGTTACAGCGCGTGGCGCGAGGTCTTCCCGACTATCGCAATGACTTCCTCGCCGACATCGCCGACCTTGTGCGCGAATTCGAACGCCTGCGGCCGGAAGTCGTGCACGCCTGGCTCGACTGGGACAACACACGCGCGGGGCTCGCGGCCGCGATCGCCGGCGTTCCGAAAATCATCTTGTCCGGACGAAATATCAATCCAAGCCACTTCCTGCTGTATCAGCCCTATATGGATCCGGCCTACCGGGCGCTTGCCAAGCTGGCGCATGTGACCCTCATCAACAACAGCCGCGCCGGCGCCGACGATTATGCCGACTGGATCGGCATCGCGCGTAACCGCATCAAGGTCGTTCACAACGGCATCTCTTTCGGCGAGCTGCGGCGCCTTGCGCCCGAGGCCATCGCCGCCCAGCGACGCGCCCTCGGCATTGCCGAGAACGACTTCGTCGTCGGCGGCATCTTCCGCTTCGAAGCCGAAAAGCAACCGCTGTTGTGGCTCGACGTGGCGAAACGTATTCGGCGCGCCGTGCCCGAAGCCCGTTTTCTGCTGTACGGCCACGGAAGGATGCGAACCGCCGTCGAGGCCAAGATCAAAGAATTCGATCTTGGCGACTGCGTCGTGCTCGCTGGCGTCACTGATGCGCCGCTCGCCGCCATGAGCCTGATGGATGTATTCCTGCTCACCTCCTACGGCGAGGGGCTGCCCAATGTTCTGCTGGAGGCGCAGTGGGTGGGAACGCCGATCGTGTGCACGCGCGCCGGCGGCGCCGCGGAGGCGATTGACGACGGGGTGTCGGGATGGGTAGTCGACGGTACGGCGCCGCAAGCCATCGCCGATGCGGTTATCCGCATTCGGCGTCACCCCGACATGGCCGCCCGCGCCGCCGCACATGGCCCGGTTTTCGTGCGGGAAAACTTCAGCGTTGCGCGTATGATCGCGGAGACCTTGAAAGTCTATGCAATGAGCGCGCCGCCGGCAGGCAGCGAGGTCGCGCAAGGCAACACCGAGCCGTCGCAAACCTCGTCCCGCGAGATCATGGCAGGACGCACTTGACCGGGTATGGGTCGAACGGAGCAATCGCGCAAAAAAAGGCGGCGGCCTCAGCCGCGCTCGGTCCGGCACAGTCCGATCATCCGGCGCGGGCATAACCGGCCGGCAAAGCCCGTGTCTCACGGCCAGATAAACTAGGGCAGAACAGCGCGTGCGACGCTAGGCCTCACGGGTCTTGCCCGATACGATCAATGCAGGTTGACGCAGGTCGGCGCAGGTGTCAGCCAGCCGGCTGGTGACCCAAAGAGCTTGCTCAGGCGCCGGAAAAGCATCGGTGTCCCCGCATTAGTCATTGGTCCGGCTCGGATTCCGCCTGCCGCGCAGCATCGTGCGCGGCGGCGGACCGCCTTTTTGCGACCGAGTGAAAGGAGCGCACTCTAATGAAAATACGCTCGTCTATAGGCAGCCAGCTCATAAATAGTTCGGGCTTTGCTCTATTCTTCGGCAGTTAAATCCGGGCTCAATTTTGACAAAAACTGATGGCGCAAATACTACCTACGACTCTGGCCCGGATTGTTGCAAACCCAGTATTCCCGTTGCATGTCCTTAAGGAACTCTATCGGGAACCCGAGCACTACGCGGCTATGTAATAGAGTGGTGTTGCAACACCGGTAAACACTGCTACAGTCTGTTTTCTCGCGGGCGATGCCCGTCATGAGAGGTGAGGAGGGGTGGCGATGAACGTCGTGACCAGTACTGCTGATTTTAAGCCTATCCAAGCGAATGAAATCGATGAAATGTTGGAGCACAGTCTCACGCATGAGTGGGACGCCCAGATCATGGAATATCCGCCCGAGAAGTATCCATTCGCCGAATGGATCTTGGACCGGATCCAGAAGATGGGATACGCGGACCTGAAAGACCTCAGCTACCTTCACGAGGTCGTTCCGCAGAAGGAAACCTTCCGGGTCACCAAGCAGCTTTGCGCCGACACCAACCTGCCGGAGTTCCGGCGGTTGCTGAACAGCTTTGTGCGCGATGTTGTGGTCCCGCAAGGCAAGCTGCGCACGCCGGTCGCTGTGCAGCGCTACATGAACGTTCGCATCATGTTGCCGACCACGCCGGATCTGTTCTTCCCCTACCACACCGGCCTGCTCTATGGTCACGGCGTCGCCTCGCGCAGCCTGTGGATGCCCTTCTGCGACGTGACCGCGGATGAGGATCGCACCCGCTCGATGCAGATCATCGACATCAAGAAGTCGCGCGAGTTGATCAAGAAGGCGATCGACGAGAAGCTCGGCATGGAAGAGATGACCGCGCTGTTCGACAAGTACAGCTTTCAGATCAAAGCCAAACCGGGCAGCTTCTGCGCCTTCACGCAGGAGAACATCCACGGTTCCGGGCGCCCAAACAAGACCGGCAAGACCCGCGTGAGCATGGACTTCCGAGTCGCCGAAGGCATCTATGGCGACTTGCTCGGCCGCAAGATCCCGGCCGGGTACTTCCACATCATCCCCGATTCGGAAGAGGAAGAAGAGAGGCTTGCCAAGCGGCCGTCGCGTGACGTCGTGTTCAACAACGGCAAGTCGAACATCTTCTACGTCGCCAACAACACTGCGGCGACCTACGCGATCCCGGTGCATCTGCAGCGCTACATGCTGCTCGACTACTGCAAGAAGCACGGCCTCACCGCCGACCTCGAGCTGTTCGATCTCGAAGACATGATGCACCTGCCGACGCTCGTGCACATCGTCGAGCACCGCAACGTCAACGTCGTCATGTACAGCATCTTCGCGCTGCCGGAGGACGAGGCGGAGCGGAACCGGATGCTCGAAGCGGCCGTCAAGAAGGGCATGATCATCCACTTCGTCAACGAGGGCCTGGCGCTGACCGACGAAGAGGACCTTGAGTCGATCAAGAAGTATCTGGCGTTCGCCAAATACGGCCATTCGCGGCTGCCGATCGGCCTTCCGATCTCCGAGACCACCAAGGACTTCTTCAACAAGTGGTCCACCTCGCTGGCGGATTGGCACGCCAAGTAAGGTCAGGGCCGCCGACATCCCATGTGAGTGGGCGTACGAGGGATATCGTCAAATGAACCCTCGTCCCAAGATCATCGCCGGCGCCGGTCTCTCGGTTGACAGCCAGAGGCCGGCGTCGGTCGTTCGGGGGGCAGCACAACCGATCGCCCGGCTCCATGCGGTTCCAGTCAAGCCTATCGGCAAGCCGACCAGCCGGCTGGCCGAGGCGGTTTATGTCTGCTTCGAATTCACAGTCGCGCTGATTGGTCTGATCTGCAGCATTCCGCTGCTGCTGATCGCCATGCTGATGATCCGCCTCGACTCCCCCGGGCCAGTCCTGTTCTTCCACAAGCGTCCCGGGCGCTCGGTCAAGATGCGCGGCCGCGACCTGAAAGACCGGCCCGATCTGGAGCCACCACCGGGCGGCTACGACCCCGATAGCTGGTATTTCGTGCCCAGCTATTTCACCATGCCCAAGCTGCGCACCATGCGCCATGACGCGCGCAAGGTCTTTCCGCAGTACTATGCCTACGAATTCCCGCCAGGCACATTTCACGATCAGTTCCCGACCATCAAGGACGACCCGCGTGTAACCCGCGCCGGGCGGATCCTCCGCAAGCTGTCGATCGACGAATTGCCGAATTTCTGGTCGGTGCTGATCGGCGACATGCGGCTGATCGGGCCGCGCCCCGAGGCGCCCGAGGTTCTGCGCTATTATACGTCCGAGGAAATGTACAAGTTCGCCTGCACACCCGGTATCGCCGGGCTGGCACAGGTCAATGGCCGCGGCTTCCTGAACTGGGGGCAAACGCTCGCCTGGGACTTGGAGTACATCCGCAACCGGACCGTCGCCCTCGACCTGAAGATCATGTGGGCGACGTTCAAACACCTCATCTCGCGGCGCGGCGCCTTCTAGGCTCCCTCCCCGCCGGCTGCGTGCCGCCTGCAGTTCCACCACCGCAACTGCCTGTGCCGGAAATTGCGAATCATTTCAGCTTAAAAATTTGAATTTGCAGCGGCGGCGCTTCGCGGCTTTCGACAAAGGTGAACTTCGCGGGGTCCAAGCTTGTCCTCGGCGACAGCATATAGCCCGCGCGGCTTCCCTCCAGCAGATAATAGGTGCGCGCGACGCATGCCGCGGTTTGCGGAACCAGGAACGCCAGGTATTGCCGGCCGTCCCGTTTGGCCACCTGATAGAGCGCCTGCTGGTCTCCGATATTTTGTGCGTAAATGCCGAAGCCGAGCCGCCCCGCAATGGCCGCCGGAAATACGAACGCGGCCTTGTCGGTGCCAACGCCCGGCGGCAGCGCCGCCTTCAGCTTCTTTTCCGGCACGAAGAAAAAGGATTGGCCGTTATATTGAATGAGCGGCGCGAATTCCAAAGGTCGGACACATTGCACCGGCTCATAGGCGTAGCGGTCCTGGACGACGACAATCGCCAACAAGACGATGCCGCAAACCGCGGCGAGTGGCGCCGTAAAGCGGCGGCCGATCATGTCGAGCGCCATAACGATGAGCGCGACGACCGAAATATGCAGCGGAACGAGGTAACGCTGGTAGCCCTGCCAGTCGATTGTGCCGCGCGCGAACAAATGCTGAAGCAGGATGTCGAGGACCAGCAGCGACAGCAGGAAGATCGCGACCAGGCGGCGGCCGCGCCACAGTACCAGAGCGGCTGCCAGGAAAAGAGCGACGGCAAGCGCCACGGTGTCGGCATGCGTGAACGTCCATGGCTCAGCGAACCATCGCTCGGGTGCCGCGAGGCTGTGCCAAAGCGCCGTCGACAGGAATGGTGGGTTCGACCAGAAGAACCACGAGCCGACCAGAATCTTCTGATACAGCAAGATGGGCACCGCGACGATTACCAGATAAGCGACCAGCGCCCGGCCTGTGGCGCGGTTGCGAAACCGTTGATCGAAGAGACACGCCGCGGCCGCCGTCATCAGCACAACGCCTACCAGCTCGACCGCGCCTTGGCGGAAGAAATAACAGCCGAGCGTGGCGACGCCGGCCCAGATCAGCCAGCGCGGGCGGCCCGTCTTCAGCCAGATCACTATGCAGATCGCGGCGACTAGCGTGCCCGCCACGTGAAAATAGGTATCGCCGTTGATGACGGCGAAGAAATAGGTGATGTGAGCCGCGGCGAAGATTGCGCAGCCGATGAGGGCGATCAGCACCGATGAGCCGAGCGCGCGGGCGAGCAGATAGACGAGGCCAACGCTGAACGCGGCGGCTGCCAGCGCGGCAAGGCGCGCCGCCGTCAGATAGTCCAGATTGAACATATCGAACCAGGCCCGCACCAGCTCGAGTAGGGGCGGATAGCGAAACATCATCATGCCGTCCATGGGCGTCATCGGTACGGACGGCGTCGCCACCACGAAGGCGACGGCCAGCAACGCGACGGCGGCAAGCCCAAGCCAGGCCGCTCTCCGGCGCGCGATCCGAACGAGGAAAGCGACGATGATCACCAGCAGGGCGACGCACGCTACGACCACCGGGATGCGCACCGGTAGCGCCAATGTATGCACCCAGCGATAGAAACCGCCGAGCAGGACATAAACGCCGCCGTAGGACGCGGTCTCGTCCGTATAGACCGTGCCGGGGATCGTCACGTCGCCGCAGCGGAAGACGAAATAGGCAATCGACAGGACCGCAAAAATCGCCCAGTCACGGCGGTTGAACGGCAAAACCGCGCCGCCGGCGTCGGTTTGCCGCAGCGGTCCGTCGAGCAGGGTGAGCAGGACGGCGTAGACCAGGATCGCCAGGATCGTGCCCAATCCCACGAACACGACTGCCGGCGGCCCGATCGGCATGCGCCAGGCTTCCAGGAACAGCAGGTTGACGAAGGCGATGATCACCGCCGCCATCGGCGCCGCGCCGATCGACGGCAGGCGGCGGCGGGGAAAGCCGAGGACGCCAAACGCCGCGATCGCCAGGATGACGGCGATGGTGGCGATCGTGGCGGCTTGGCTGGTGAAGACGGTTGCCAAGGCGTTCAGCGCCTTGCCCAGCGGTGCAACGGTCTCCGGCCCCACCGCGGCGCCCTGCGGGATCGCGGCAAGGAACGGCCGCATGAGATCGCCCAGCGCGCCCTGCACGCTGACCGGGTCCGGCAGATAGAGCTGCAACGCGCGCAGCGGCACCCAGTACCAGAGCGGGACGATGAACGCGCTCGCCAGCAAGATCACCAAGACGGTCTGCGCGATCCGCAGCGCCGGGAACTCCGTCGGCACGGGCTCGCCCGGCCACAGCCTGGGCAAAGCCGACGGACGAAGCCTCGACACCGCCCAGGGATAAAGCGGCGGCAGCAGCAGGAGCAGCCAGAGCGGCAGGATCAGTTGCGCCCCGATCCAGCCGTTGCGCCAGATCGTATCGGCCAGCCTGCCCCGCCAAGCCAGTTCCGGACCCAAGGCGAAGCTTGCCGTGCCGAAGGCGCGCTCGACGTGCAGGAGCACGACGTCGCCGTCCTGCCAAAGGCTCCACCAGGGCAGTTCCAGGCGGATGTAGTCCGGTGTCGTCCCATAGACCGAGCGCGCGCCGTCCGGCGTCGATGTCTGCTGCCACAGCGCCCAGGGGCGCCGCAGCACGTCGCCCGCCTTGTCCGGCGCCACCAACAGCGCCTGCGGCCGCAACAGGCCCTCCATGCGGTAGAACAGGAAGCCGCCGCGCGTGCCGGGCCGGACGCGCGTGCCGGCGATTTTCAGCGTCAGGACCGCCGGCTCCGACCCCTTGAACGTGATCACCGGATTGCTCGTCAGAGTCGCCGTACTGAACTCGCGGCCGAGCGTGACGTCACCCGCGCAACTCGTCCCGTCCATACGATAGCAGTGCAGCGAATCGGGGACGATATCGAGCGTGTGCACCTGCGTGGACAGCGCGAGCCACACGACCGCCAGCAAGAGAAACGCAAAATAGTGGGCGACCCCGGAGCGGGGCACGATCAAACTTTGCCATCGAAAGGTCGGCTGCATGCGGCGCTGCATCTCTCGACGTCACGGGAAACAGCAAGGCTGCGGCGACACTACGCGACGCCCTCTTTTGCGTTGCGCCGCGCGACATGCGCGATGGCGTCCACAACGAGGCAGCCGAGGATGCCGAGCCATACATACATGAGAATGTTGACAGGGAAAACATAAGGATAGAGCACGACCGTCACCGCCGCCACCGCCGCGAGATAAAGCAGGCCGGTCGAGATGAGCGAAGCGCCCAGGGCAAGGACGCTCGGCCGCCGGTCGAAAAGCAGGACGACGATCAGCCCCGCGACGACGATCAGGTTGAGCCAGTAGAAGGTGAAATTGTCGTAGGCGACGAGGACCGGGTTTTGCGACAGCGCCCGGAAATACGGCGCATCGGTTGCGGGCTTCGCCCCCACCTTGGCACGCATGTCGTGATGCCGCTGGTCGACATTCTGCGCCACCGTTTTCGAGGAGTTGTAGATCAGGTTGGTGAACGGCACAAAGCCGTAATAGGCCGAGTGATTGGCATAGAGGCCGTTTTTGAATTCGTGCCACATCTGCGCGATCGCGTAGCGATCCGGCCGCAGCAACATGCGATAGAAGGCGCCATCCAGTACCGCGTCGGGATCCCGGTTGGGGAAGAGCTTGGCGATATGGTCGCGCGCGCCGAACCAACACAGGTTCCCATCGGTCATGGTCTTGAAGGCCGCCGCTTCGGGTGCGGGTAGCCCCGCCGTCTTGTCCGCGAGCCACGACGCCTTTTGATCGTTTGGAACGCGGCTGTAGGTGGCCGATATGCGATAGCACCCGGCCTGGCCGACGATCGAGTAAGGACATTCGCTGCCGAAGAAGCGGCAGGTAAGATACTGTATCGGCCCCATGCAGGCGATCACGAGCAGGACCCCGACGGCGCAAATCCCCGTATTCACCAGATAGCGCCGGCTCGTGCTCGCTTCGCTCGAGCGATAGAGTTTGGCGAATATCGCCCGCCACAGCCAATAAGCAGGAACCAGCGCCGCCAGCACGACATCGGCGTGACGGGTGATGGCGAGCCCCAGCGCGGATAGCAACAACACCGGCGCAAGTCCCAGCCTCCAGCCCTGCTTGTGATAACGCAGCACAGCGCCCAGCATGAAAATCAGAAACGGCCCCTCGAAGGCCTGCGTCGCCACGGTGTGCGCCCACATGCCGAGCTGCGCGCCCGCCGTGGCCGCGACGGAGACGATGAGAATGCGAGAGACGGTCTGGAAGGCGCTCGCCAGATAGACGACCGACAGCACCAGCAACAGGTGCTGCACGACGAACAGAGCCTGCAGCATCGCCGGATTGATGCCGAACCACTGCTCGAACGCATAGATCGCGAGCATGTAGAGCGGCGGGTAGTGCGGCGTCGAAAAGGTCGGCCACACCAGCATGGTCGTTGAATCGGTGCCGAACCAGATCGGCGGCACGAAGGCCAGCCAGAAAACGGCGGCTGCCAAGGGAAAGAGTCCGGCCACAACGTAATGCGTCAGTCTGCTGGACATGACCGGCTTTCGCGCTCCTCCCCAGAACCTTGCGGCGCTTGGTGTAACGGCGCCCGGGACGCCAAACAAGCGCAACCTTTGCGGCGCCCGGTGCGCACGCCGGTGTATCGCATTGACGCCCACCATGATCGGCTTGATTGCCTCGGCGCGGCCGCGCGCCCGTGCCCACTTCGGTCGATCGCCCGCCGCGCATGCCGGACAGCCGATGAAAATTCAGCCGATATTGACCTCCTCCGAAAGGGCCGCTAAATACCGCAAAACGCTGGGCGTGTCTGAATAATCCGCTCTGCCGGAATGAGGCCACAACACCGCCCTAACATGCATCCGGTTCCCGCAGCGACGTCCGATCGGCCCGTTGCCGGCTTGGCCATATCGGAACGCGGCTTCGGGACATCGCCGACCCTCGCGGGCTTCCAGGCCCGGCATTCGTGACATCTTCATTGGCGCATCAGAGAACGGCCTGGCAACCGCGCAACCCCAGCACAGTCGAAGGCGCGCGCGGCGCGCGCTTATCATTTCACGGAGTGGCCTGGCGGCTGCAGGAGTTCTGAGTGATGCGGCAACGAGCGGGGATAGGGGCAAGATCATGGCTGCGCGTGGCGCAGGCCGCCTCCCTCGTCATGGTTGTCCTGCTCGTCGCGTTCTTGAATTGGCATCCCTCGTTCAACGTCCCGCTCAATCCCAAGGCGTTCGAGCACGACGGCGGATTTGGTTATATCGCCAAGATGCCGCAGTTCGGTTGGGGCGCCTATCGCTTTGCGGCCGACGCCAATGAGCACAACTCGCGCTCAAGGCTTATCGTGCGCGAGAATGGCAAGCCCTTGGGGCCGGCCCATACGGCGCACGACTTCATCCGCAGCTTGGGCCACGGGGCCTTTTCGCATTGGAATAACGGAGTCACTTCCTTCATCCTTTTCTCGACCTCCGACAATTCGAACCCGCTGACCAACGGACGCAGCTATACGGCGGGGGGCCAGCCGACCTTGACCCCACAGTGGCGCGCGGTCGCGACCGGCGCCATTCTCGCCATCCTGTTGATCAACCTCTACGCGGCGGCCGGCTCGACCGGTTTTCTCGCCACGTCAAGTCCGCAACGCCGCACCGCGACGCTCAGCTACCGCGCCGATATCGATGGATTGCGCGCCGTGGCCGTCACGCTCGTCGTGCTGTTCCATCTCGGCTTTAGTTGGATCCCGGGCGGCTATCTCGGCGTCGACGTTTTTTTCGTCATATCCGGCTATCTGATCACCGGCATCATTTCGCAGCAGGTCGATAACAAGGCCTTCTCTTTTCTAAAATTCTACGCGCGCCGCATCAAGCGCATCTTCCCTGCCCTCTTCGTTACCGTGGCCGCGACAGTGGCGGCGAGCGGCGTCCTGCTCCTGCCCGGCGAATACACCACCACCGCCAAAAGCGCGATCTATGCGGTATCGGCCACCTCGAATTTCTACTTTTTGTTCCATACCGGCTATTTCGACGCCGCGGCGGAAATGATGCCGCTGCTGCATACGTGGTCGCTCGGCGTCGAAGAGCAATTCTACCTGGCCTGGCCTGCCCTGCTGGTCGGCATGGCTTGGCTTTTCAAGCGCAAGGAGAAGCCGACGGCGGCAACGCTGCTGCTGATCGGCTTTCTCAGCTATATGGGCGGCACAATTCTCGCGGGCACCGACCCCAAGGCGTCGTTCTATCTGCCGGTCACGCGGGCGTGGGAGTTCGTTGCCGGCGCCCTTATTTCGCAGTCGGCGCTGGCGCGGCTTCAGGTCAAGCCGGTCGTCGCGCACATGCTCACCGCGCTCGGGCTCATCCTGATCGTGGTGGCCGCCCTCCTGGTGGCCAAGGACACGCCGTTTCCGAGCTGGAGTATGGCGCTGCCGGTCATCGGCGCCGCGATCATCGTGGCGCCGTTGCCAACCCAATGCTGGACGCGGAAACTTCTCGCCTCGCGGCCGTTCGTCTTCGTCGGCCAGATCTCCTATTCGCTCTATCTTTGGCACTGGCCGGTCATCACCCTCTATCGCCATTACAATCTCGACCGCCCGATCGAGCTCTATGCGGCGCTTTGGCTCGGCGCCCTGATGCTCGTCCTGTCGGTCCTGTCATGGCGCTACGTGGAGCTGCCGTTCCGGCGCGCCTCGGCGCCGCCCTGGCTCAGCATTGGCTCTGGCTTCGCCACCGCCGCCGTCCTGGCCATGCTGTCATTCATCGTCGTCGCCAACGCCGGTTTTCCGCAGCGCATACCGCCAAGTGCCCGCCTGTATGAAAGCCTGGACGCGATGTGGCAGTGGAAGTGCCCGCAGCATAAGGACGTCCCGGAATTGGGCGACGCCAGGCGGGTGTGTGTACTGGGCGCAAATTGGGCGACGGCAAAAACGCGCGGCATCCTCATCGGCGACAGCCATGCCGATCATTTCGCCCCGCTTCTGGATATCGCGGCGCGGCCTGCCAATATCGCCCTGCTCAAACCGGATGTGACTTGCATGCCGCTTGTCGGCACAACATCGATCAAACGAGACAATCCAGAAGATCCGAAATACAACACGTTTTGCGCCGATAGATTTGCGCCGATCGAGAATTACATTCGCGCGCACGACGACATCAAGCTTGTGGTCGTCGCCTCAGCCTGGACGACCTACGCGGACTCGCTTTATCGAAACCCCGGCGACAAGCGGACGCCCGCTTACGGCATAAAATTGATGGGTGAGGGCATCAAGGAACTGGCGACGAGGCTCGCGCACGGCAGCGACCGACAATTTCTCATCATTTCCAATGTGCCGCAGCGCCCGCCTTACGATGTCGGCTGCCTCGCTCGCAGCCCTTGGCTGCTGCGTCCGGCCTGCCCGCCCCCCGACATGTTCGTGACGCCGCTCAACTCCCCGGTCATTTACCTGGCGAAACCTCTCGACGACATGATGCGCAAGCTTCCCGGCAAGATCTCAAATGTCACGGTCTCGTTGCCCTACGAGCACATGTGCGACGCGAAGGGATGCATCACCGCGTTGAATCACGAATTTCTCTATCGCGACACCAGCCACCTGCGCCGGAATATGACCCCGGCGACGAAGGCGCTGCTGGTCAAACGTCTGCATTTGACCGAGGCCTTGGAGGCGGCGGTGGCGCGGATTTCGCCGGAGCGCGCGGCGAAGGGGCATTAGCCTGTGGAAAGCTGCAAAGTGCGGATGCCAATTGAAAGCGTGATCGATTGGGCCTGACAATGCCGCCCGCTCATTGCATCTGGGCGCAGCGGTTGGCCCACGCAGGCACGGCGGCGAGCAAGAGGCGTGGCCGGCGATCAGGGCGGACCTGTCGGATACTGCTCCCGCCGTGAACTGGAAGAATGCGTGTTATTTTATTTTATATAATCTTTGCTTGTTTCGCGCTCACCATTCTCCGAATACTCCCGGAAACCGGGAAAGCAGCACCGACTGCATTCATGCCCCCCCAAAACAGCATGACTTAACTAAATATAAGGATGTTAACCGGTTTTTAACCATATTCTCTCCGAATTGGTCATCGATGCGCTTGCGACCGGAAGACCCGGGTCAAGCATTTGGAGGCCGTCATTCACCTCGAGCGGGCCACCCAACGGTTGCCGTCGTTTGTCCGACCAGACGCTGGAACGCGCCAGTTTGCGCTACTGCGCAGGATTTCCGCTCTCGCGATCTATCACCTGCTGTTGCGCGTCCTGTCGGCGGCCGGCTTCTTCATCGCCTTGTGGCTTTGCCCCGTGCGGATTTTTGCGAGCCTGGGCGTCTACCTTGCTGCCGCAACGCTGGCCGGGCTCGCTGTCTTCGGCCGCTACGAAATGCTCATCATCGGCTCGCGCGACGAGCGGCAGAGCGCCGAGGCGGTCCATCTTTGCACCCTCATGGCGGCAGGCCTCGTCGCCATCGCGCTGCTGGTCGGCGTGACGATCAGCCATCTGTTCGGCACGCCCATCGCGCTCTGGTTTGCCGGCACGCTGTTCGCACGCGCCTGGCTGCGACTGGGCCTGACCTTCGCGACCCGCCATGGCCGCTACGATCGCGCCTTGAAAGCGCTGCTGCCGCACGCGGTCATCCAGCCGTTCGTGCTCGTCGCCCTCGTCCGTCGCGGCCACGACCCGCTCATGGCCTTCGTCATTTCCGACTTTGTCGGCCACATGATCGCCGCCGCCGGGGTCTGCATCAGCGAATGGCGCGCGTTCTGGCTCTCGTACCGGCAGCCGCTGCGCTTTCGCGCGGTCGGCGCCTTGGCGCTCGCCCATTACCGGCTTCCCACGCTCAACCTGACGGCCACCGCCTCCGCCTTCCTGTTCGCGGTCAGCCCCTTGTTGTTCCTGCCGGGGCTGGCGAACGGAATCCTGGCCGGCACGCTGGCTCTGCTGTTTCGCGTGCTCGACGTGCCGACGGCGCTCACCAGTTCGTCGATGAATCCGATCTTGATGAAGGAGGTCGCCGATCGCACGCGAGACGGCACCCAGTGGATGCTGCGCACGACCTTCCTGCTGCCGGCCGTCATCGCCGCCATGGTGTTCGGGACGATCTCGCTCGGCGGCCTCACGCTCAACAGCCTGCATGTGATGCCGGCCTGGCATCTGGCGCTGACGCTGCTGCCGGTGGTGGCGCTGTTCCAGGCGAGCATTGCCGCCACCTCGCCGCTCATCGACGTCGCCACGCTGGCCGGGCGTCAACAGGGACTGTTGACCGTCAATCTCGTCGCCGTTGCCGCCACCGTTGCGACGTTCCTGCTGTGCGGCGGCGACCCGATCCTCGCCATCGTGCTGGCGGGCTTCGTCGGCTTTGCCCGCGTCATCGTCATCAGCCTGTGGCTGGTGGCGCCCGCCGAGGGTGGCAGCTTCGCCGTGCCGCCGATGGCGCCCGCGCGCGTGCGCGTTTCCTAGCCGCGACGGAACCGCTGGCGCGCTGCCCCCCGCTTCGGCTATGGCTCTCCCCGTCAATCCGTTCGGAGGGACATGAGCGTGTGCGAAGCAAGGCTCCTGGGCAGCGCGGGCGATCGCGGACGACGATGCATCCGCCGCGGCCCGCGATCGTGATGTGCCGTTGACGTGGCGCAAATCCTCTTACTCTTCGCGCTTGCCGCAGCCGTCGCGACCTACGGCCTGATCAAGCTCGCCTTGCCGCTCCTGCGCGACTACGCGCTGGCGCGTCCCGACCATCGCTCCTCGCACACGGTGCCGACGCCGCAGGGCGGCGGCATGTTCGTGGTGGCGGTAACGGTGATCGCAGCGGCCGCGGCCGCCTATCTGCAAGGTGATCTCACGGCGCTCGGCTGGGTGCTGGCCGCGACGCTGGCGCTGGCGATCGTCGGCGCCGTCGACGACCTGCGCACGCTGCAGGCGGTGCCACGCCTGGTTCTGCAGACGATCGCCATCGCCGTTGTGGTCGCAACGTTACCCGCCGAACTGCGCATCCTCGACGTCCTGCCCTGGTGGCTCGAGCGCCTCGGCCTTCTCGTCGGTCTGCTCTGGTTCGTGAACCTCACCAATTTCATGGACGGCCTCGACTGGATGACGGTGGCCGAAGCGGTGCCGGTGGCCGCGGCGCTCGCCGCTTATGGTCTGATTGGCGCGCTGCCGCGCGAGGCGACGGCGGTGGCCTTCGCCCTCTGCGGCGCGCTCATCGGCTTTGCCCCATTCAACCGGCCGGTGGCACGGCTCTTCCTCGGCGACGTCGGCAGCCTGCCGATCGGGCTCCTGCTGGGTTGGCTGCTGGTGCTGCTGGCGGGACACGGCCACGTGGCGGCGGCGATCCTGTTGGCGCTCTACTACATCGCCGATGCCTCGCTCACGCTGCTGCGCCGCCTGCTGGGCGGCGAGCCGATCATGCAGGCCCACCGCAGCCATTTCTATCAGCGCGCCACCGACCGCGGCTTCAGCGTACCGGCCATTGTTTCCCGGGTGTTCCTGCTCAACCTGGCCCTGATCGCGCTGGCGAGCGCGACCATGCTCATGCCGACGCGGCTGGTGCAGGTGGCCGCGCTGGCCGCCGGCTGCCTGCTGGTCGGCCTGCTGCTCGGCCAGTTCGCGCGCGGCCGGCGCTAGCCGTCAGGATGCCGGCCCTGTTGCCAGGGCCTGGTCGGCGGCGGCGATGACCCGCTCGGCCGGCAGTTCCAGCAGGCAGACGCTGTCGCTCTCCAGCCGCCGCTCGCAGCCTTCGAGCTGGCAAGGTGTGCACGGCAAGGCGTTCTGCACCAGCCAGACATTGCCGCGCCGCTGGATGGCGCCGGCCGCCTCCCAGGGGCGGGTGAGGCCGCCCACCGGCCAGGGCCCCCACAGGCGGGGATCAGTCGGCCCGTAGAGGGCCACGGTCGGACAGCCGGCCGCCGCCGCCAGATGGGTGACCGAGGTATCCGGCCCGACATAGACGCGCGCCTTGGCCAAGAGGCCGGTCAGTTGCGCCCAGTCGAGCCGTCCGTCGAGGCGGAGGACCGGCGCACCCTCCCAGACCGCATCGAGATAGCGCCGCTCGGCCGCCGCCGGGCCGCCGCTCGCCACCACCGTCAGCCCGCGCCCGGCGAGCGCTGCCGCCAGCGCCCGCCAGCCGGCGACGGTCCATTGCTTGTAGCGGAACATGGGCGCGGCATGGACGACGGCGTAGGCGCCGGCCGGCGCTTCGGCGCAAGGGCGGGCGGAAGGGCAGACCAGCTCGGGCACGCGGGCGATGCCGAGGAGATCGGCAAGCCGCAGGACCCCCTCCACGCGGTGGATGCCGACCTGGACGGGTAGGCTGCGCTGGAGCAGCCACTGCTTGATCCAGCCGCCGAGGTGGGCTTCCACCGGGGCGACGCGGCGGCGACCGGCCAGCACGGCAAAGGTCGTCGGGCGGTCGCCGCTCTGGATCGATATCGCGAGGTCGTAGCGGCGCCACAGCCGCGCCGCCAACGCCACGCCCTGCCCCATGCGCGGCGCGGCCGGCATCTCCACCACCGCGTCGAGATCGGGATTGCCGCGCAGGATGCCGGCGGTGTCGGCGAACACCAGTGCCTCGATGCGCGCATCGGGCCAGGCCCGCCGCAGGCTGCGGATCAAGGGCGTGGTCAGCAGCACATCGCCGAGACGGCGCAGGCTCACCACCAGAATGCGCGGGCGCCCCGGCAGGGCAAGCGGCGCGCTCACGGCGCCGCACGCCTGGCGGCACGCCGCCGCAGGGCGATGGCGCCGGCAACGCCCACGCCAATCACATAGGTCCAGCCCTGCAGGAAATCGAACAGATGCGAGTTGAACAGCGAGCCGACGATGTTCTGCGTGACGAGGACGAAGCCGACCCAGGCGATGAGGCCGGCGCCGCGGAACAACAGGAGATGCGCGATCCACATCGCCCACAATACCGCCATGCCGACGAGGCCGAGCTGGATGCCCACCGCGAAGGTCTGATTGTGCGGGTTGGTCGTGACCCGACCCTCGGCGCCGGTCTTGCCGGCCGTCGACTTGCGGAACAGCGACGTGATCGTGCCGGTGCCATGTCCGAAGATCGGCGCCTCGCGAATGAATGCGATCGACTTCTTGTCGAAAACGATGCGTTCGCCGGAGGAATTGCGCGCGTCGGTCGCTTTGTATTTCTGGTAATCGGTCCACACGTGCTCGACGCGCGAACGCAAATAGGGCGAGGCCAGCCAGGCCGTGGCGCCCAGGATCACCGCGATGGCGAACAGGCCGGCCATGCCGCGCGCGGTCAGGTGCGTGAGCGCGAACAGCACCAAGAGCACCGCCAGGACCACCAGCGCGGTACGCCCGTTGGCCAGGAAGACGATGTTCGCCAGCATGGCCAATGCGATCGCGGCAAAAGCGGCGCAACGCAGCCATTGCCGCGCGCCAAGCGCAGCATGGGCGAGATACAGCAGGCCAAAAATACAGGTGACGAATTCGCCGCTCTGCGTCGCGGCATTCTTCACCGGCACGTAGTCGTCACGCATCGACTGCAACGGAAAGCCCGGCCATACCACCAGCACATAGGAGGCGAGCAGCAGCACGGCGCAGGAGATCAGATAGCCGGCGAAGACGCGGTGCGCGCGCTCGGGACGCTCGATCGCTGCAAGGATCAGCGGCAGCACCAAAAGTTTCAGGAACGAGTCGAGGCCCTTCCAGCGCTCCAGGAGACTGACGTCGGCCCACAGCATGCCGAGGATCCCGAGCAGCACCAAGAGCGCCGGCAGGCCGCCGGCCGCCGTCGACACTACGCCGCGCAAAACCTCCCACCGCAGCGTCGGGATCACGGCGGCGAGCCACACCACCACCAGGATGGCGGTCGCCGAGGTCGACCACGGCAGCGACACCGCGACAGCGACCATAAGCCAATCGGCGGCATCGACGAAGCGCTGACGGTCGAACCCGATCACGCGCGGATTGCTGGTAGCGTTATTGGACGTTGGCGTCATCGTGCGATTGCCCGGGCTCGCTTGGATCTGAATGCCGCGAGTAACGCGGCGCGAAACGAGTCCCGCGTCCATTGCGGCGCTGCCGCCTGCACGGCGGCCTGCCGGCGCGACATTTCCTCGCCGGAGGCCAGAGCCATTTGCTCGATGGCCGCCCGCAGCGCGCCTTCGTCACCTGAGGGAAACAGGACACCCAGATCGTGCGCGCGCACCATGCGGCCCAACAGTCCTTCGTCGGAGACAATGACCGGCAACCCAGCGCCGATTGCGCGCATGAACACCCCGCTGATGCCGAAGTGGCGACGATAGGGCAGCAGCACCACGTCGCTGGCGGCAAAGAGCTGCTTTTCCTCCGAGTTGGATACGTAACGGTTGATGACACAGGCGCGACCCGCCCCCACCAGCCGTGCCAGCCCCTGGGCCACATCGCGATCGTCGGGCTGACGTCCGGCGCACAGCAGGAACGCCGGCGTATCCTTGTCCAGCGCCAGCATCGCCTGCACCGCCAGCGCCAAGCCCTTGCGGCGATACCCTGCCCCATAAAATAGAAAGACCCGCTGAGCATCCGGCAAATCGAATTGCCGCCGGGCGGCCGTACGATCGGCCGTAAAATTCTCCGGGAAGAAATCGGGCAGAGGAAACACCGGCGCTTCCGGCTCGCTTTGCTTGAACTGCGCCAGCAGATAGGGATCAAGCAGCAGCAGATGGCTGAACCATCCGCCGCGCAGCAGCCGCGCAAAGCCCCATGCCTTGAGCCGTTGATTCAACGAAATTCCGAGATCGCCAAGAAAGCGCGGGCGGTGATAAATGCCGCCGAGCCGCCCGCGCAAAGCCGCCGGCGGCATCAGGCCGAATGCGGCCCGCCGCAACATGGCCGAGCCGACTTCGTCCAGGTTGGGCAGAAATACAAAATCCGCGTTCGTTTTCCGCAGGAGGCCGGCGATACGTCGAATCTTGCCGGAAGCACCGATTGACGGGTCGTCGGCCGGGATCACCGAGACGCGCTCGAGGAGGTCCGCCATGTCGATCTGAATTTGCGCATACGCGTCCGGCGCCGTGTTGACGGCAAGCGTCAGACGACAACCAGCAGACAGAAGGTCTTCCGCGATGGCCTGAAGATAGCCAAGGTGATGGCCTTCGACACGCGGCTCGTAGACCAGGATATGAAGCGGCTGCACTGGACTTGTCTCAGCCATCCTGCCGCCCCCGCAGCCAAGCTTTCATGTAGCGGTAGTAGCTGCCTTCAGCAATTGCGACGGCCAGCAGAAAGCCTTCGCGTCCATCAAGAAATCCGGCACGCAACACGTAGGCCTTGAGGAAGGCATACAGTCCGTGGGAAATTCCGGTCATGAACGACACCCGCCGCCCGGACGACACGATTATTGCGGCGTTCGCGGTCGAATATCGATCCATCCGCAACAAGGCATCTTCGATACGGCGTACCGGAAAGTGATCGAGCGGCTCACGCAACCGGCCGATGCGCCCGCCGCAAGTCAATTTTTCGTGGACGATATCAGCGGAAAATTGCGCGCGGCCGCGGCGAAAAAGCCGTAGCACATAGTCCGGATACCAGCCCGAATGACGCATGATCCGGCCGCAAAATCGCGAGCGGCGCGGCATTTCGTAGGCATCGGCAGCGTTCTGCACGACTTCGCGCATTTCCGCCGCCAACGCCGCGCTCACTCGCTCGTCGGCATCGATGGAGAGAACCCAGTCGCCCTGCGCCAGTGAAAGCGCGTAGCTTTTCTGCGAGCCGAACCCATCAAATTCGCGTTCCACGACACGGGCACCCGCAGCCTGAGCGAGCGACGCCGTGGCGTCGGTACTGGCCGCATCGACAACCACGATGCGCTCATCGGCAAAGGCCACACTGTCGAGGCAGGCACCGATATTGGCGGCCTCGTCCTTGGCGATGATGATGACGCTCAGTGACGGCATGAAGGCATCCACCCTCGCCGGCGCCCCGTCCGCGCCGCGATCGACTGGCCGCTTTCAATCGTCGGTGGGGGCGCCCGTACGCCCTCGCCGGCCACGATCTGCGCGAGTCGCGCCTCGTTCTCGGCAAGCCGCCCGCGGTCGGCCTCGGCGTGCCAGAGATGGATAACGCCGGTGGCAAAGATGCCGTCCTTACGCCGCAGTCCGGAATGCAGCAGTCGCACGATGATGTCGCTATCCTCCTTGCCCCAGCCGCTGTAGGCGCCATCGAAGCCGTCGACCCGATCGAAATCGGCGCGCCAGACCGCGAGATTGCACGAGCGCGCGCCCGCCCATTGCTTCTGCCGCAGGCGCCGCAGCGGCCCCAGCGGCAGATGCAGCAGCGGCGCCAGGCGATTGACGCCGCGGCGAACGCGCTCGGCCAGCCAGCGGGCGAGGCTCCAGCGTTCCGGCGTCAACCCTTCGCGCAGCACCCGCGCGGTCAGCTCCGCCGACAACAAGACGCGGTTGCCGGTGACGAAGGCGCACGGCGCGGCGAGGCGGCGATGGGTGGCGACGAAGTCCGGCCGCGCGATGCAGTCGCCGTCGAGGAAGATGCAGTAACTCCCGCGCGCCGCCAGGATGGCGCGATTGCGGATTTCGGCGGCGCGAAAACCCCGGTCCTCGTGCCAGACATGCGCGAGGCGGCGGCCGACCTTGCCCTGCCAGGCGTCGACCAGCGCCGCGGTCGCCGGTCCGGAGCCGTCGTCGGCCACCACCACCTCAAAATCCGCATCGGTTTGCGCCGCGAGCGAGCGCAGCACCGCCGCGAGCGCGTCCTCGCGGTTATAAGTGGTGACGATGACGGAGATGGTTTCGGCCACCAGCGCTCTCAAGCTCTTGTTCGCCCGCAGCATTAGCCGAAGTGGCGCGCGGCGACAAACCCCTAGGGTCGACGCGCCCGGCGATGATAACGTGCCGTCCGCCCGTGTTCGTCATTCCGGGGCGCCCGGGAATTACGCATCCTTTGTTCGCTACCCTGAGACGATGCAGAAAATTTCGGCCTATATTTTGACCTATAACGAAGCGGAAAAGATCGCGGCAGCGGCGGAAAGCGTCCTGTGGGCCGACGAGATCGTGGTGGTCGATTCGTTTTCCACCGACCGTACCGCCGAGATCGCCGCCGGCCTCGGCGCGCGCGTGGTTGAGGTGGCGTTCAACGGCTTCGGCGCGTTGCGCAACCGGGCAATCGAAGCCTGCACGCATGACTGGATCTTCAGCCTGGACGCCGACGAGCGATGTAGCGAAGCGGTACGCGACGAGATCCTGGGCCTGCTCGCGGCAGGGCCGCCGCTCGACGTCTATCGGGTTCCGCGCAAGAGCTACATGATGGGCCGCTGGATCAGAGGCTCCGGCTGGTATCCGAACTTCCGCCAGCCGCAGCTCTTCCGCAAGAGCGCGATGCGCTACACGCTCGAGCCGGTGCACGAGGGCTACGAGATGCTCAGCGACAAGCCGCTCGGCACGCTCGAGAACGCGATCTGGCAACTCCCCTTCCGCAATCTGGAAGAAGTCATCAACAAGATGAACCGCTACTCCTCGCTCGGCGTGCCCAAGCTCGCGGGCAAGCACGTGTCGATGGCAAGCGCGCTCGGTCACGGCCTCTGGTCGTTCCTCAAGCACTACATTTTCAAGCGCGGCTTCCGCGACGGCTGGGCCGGCTTCGTCATCGCCTTCGGCAATTTCGAGGGCACCTTCTACCGCTATGCCAAGCGCTACGAGGAGACGCAGGCCTGGCAACCGCCGGAGGGAAAGCCGATCCGGCGCGAGACTGCGGACGAGGTGAAAAAACCGGCGCGCGGTTAATGGGGCTGAACGCCCGCCCCCGATGCGCAGCGCCCGACACATGCGCGTATGAGAAATACTGTATTGCCACCCGCGCTGGATTGATTTCTACTATCGGTCAAGTTGCTTGTTGTGACGGGCGCGACGTCGTTTCGCGACAGTCGACGGCAATGAGGACTTCAACCGACAGCCGGCAGCGTTCACTGCGCACCAGCGTAACACTTTTGCGAACACGATGAGCGAAAACCCCGACCTGCAAGCAATGCGATACGAAATGGACTACCTCTTGATGGAGGTCAGCCGATTACGGTCGATCGTCCGTTATCTGAGCGCGGGCGTCATCAATGACCTGCCGTTGCAGCGGCAAACGCACGACAGCTTCGATTTCCAGTGGGGTGAGACGAGCGACGGCAACTGGACGACGACCCGGCCGGAGCTCAAGGAGCGCGAACCGCGCGTCCTCTGCCAATATACCAAGCTGCCGGCCGATTGGTTTGCGGGCAAGCGCGTGCTGGACGCCGGCTGCGGCTCGGGACGATTTTCATGGGCGCTGGCGCATCTCGGCGCCGACGTTACCGCGGTCGACCAATCCGCTTCCGGCATCGAACAGACGCGGGCGGCCTGCGCGGAATTCGGAGACCGGGTCCGCTGCTTTCAGCACGACCTCACCAACCCTTTGCCGTTGGAGCCCGATTTCGACCTTGTCTACTCGTTCGGGGTGCTTCATCACACCGGCGACACCTACGGGGCGTTCTGCAACATTTCACGCTTGGTCAAACCCGGCGGCTACATCTTCGTCATGATCTACGGCGAACCGGACACCGATCCCGGCACCTACAACTATTACGCCGAAGTCGAACGTCATCGGCGGGCCACGGCCGATATGACATTGCAAGATCGCTACAAATATTTTCAATGGGTCAAAGGCGCGGAAGCCGGCGGCTGGTTCGATGCCGTTTCGCCGGGCATCAACGACACCTACCCATTACATGAGATCAAGGTGTGGTTGGTGAATTCCGGCTTCGTCGACATCGAAAGAACGATCGATCACCCGAACCATCACGTGCGGGCGCGTCGTGCCCCGGCCCCTTGATCGATCGCGCCGTGTCGGCGCCCCTGTTGGCCCGTTGCATTGTTCCGCCGCAGCGGAGCTGTTCGACGCTTTTGCCGCACAAACTGCGCTCGCAGAGCCGAATTGATCCGTGGCGGGGCTATCGCGTCTTCGGGCCGCGCGCGCGCTCGACCATGGCGCTGGTCGAGTGGCCGGGAACCAGATCGATGAGGATCACCTCGCCGCCCAGCGCCTCGACCGTGTCGCGCCCGACCACTTGCCGGTCGGCATAGTCGGCGCCCTTGACCAGCACCGTCGGCTGCACCCGCGCAATGAGTTCGGCCGGCGTGTCCTCGTCGAAGACGACGACGAGATCGACCGCCTCCAGCGCGGCGAGCACCTCGGCGCGCGCCTCCACCGGCTGCACCGGCCGCCCGGCGCCCTTGAGCCGCGTCACCGAAGCGTCGCCATTGAGGCCGACGACCAGCCGGTCGCAGGCCGCGCGCGCGCCGGCCAAGAGCCGCACATGGCCGGGATGCAGCAAATCGAAGCAGCCATTGGTGAAGCCGACGCGGTAGCCCGCCCGCCGCCACTCGGGCAGATGCTCGTCGAGCAGCGTCCAGTCGAACACGATCTTCTCTTCCGGCGCGCGCGAGGCCGCCGGCAGGATGCGCGAACGCAATTCGGAGATGCTCAGCGTCGCGGTGCCGCGCTTGCCCACCACGACGGCCGCCGCCGCATTGGCCGCACGCATGGCGGATTCGAAATCGGCATCGAGCGCCAGCATGCCCGCCAGCACCGCCACCACCGTGTCGCCGGCACCAGAGACGTCGCGCACCCGCACCGGATAGGCCGGCACGTGCATCGCCTCGCCGCCCTCGACGAGCGTCATGCCGTCCTCGCTGCGGGTCACCAGCACCGCGCGTGCCGCGAGGTCGCGGCCGAGCAAGTCCGCCGCCGCCGCGATCTCGTCGTCGGTATTGGCCACGCGATGGGTCGCGTCGGCGAGCTCCTGCCGGTTCGGCGTGATCAACGTGGCGCCGCGGTAGATGCGGTAGTCGCGGCCCTTGGGATCGACCACCACCGGCTTGCCCGCGGCATTGGCGGCATCGATCACCGCGCGGATGACGCGCGGGGTGAGCGCGCCCTTGGCATAGTCGGACAGCACCACCGCCCCGACGCGCGGCAGCGCCTCGACCACATGGCCGATCAGCGCGTCCTCTGCCGCCGCGTCGATCGGCACCGCCTCTTCCCAGTCGGCGCGCAGCATGTGTGTGGAGAAATGCTCGGAGACGAAGCGCACCTTGCGCGTGGTCTGGCGCGCGGCGTCGAGCACCAGGTGATATTCGATCAGCGGCTCGGCGCCGAGTGCGTCGCTGAGCTTGACGCCGGCGGCGTCGTCGCCGACCACGCCGATGAAGACGCAGCGCGTGCCGAGCGCGACCAGGTTGCGCGCCACATTGCCGGCGCCGCCGATCATCAATTCGCTGCGCTTGACCGCGATCACCGGCGTCGCCGCCTCCGGCGAGATGCGCGTAACCTCGCCGTAGACGAATTCGTCCAGCATCAGGTCGCCGATGCAGAGCACGCACTGGCCGGCGAGATCGGAAAGATGCCTGTCGAAATCGAACATCTCTAACTCCGTTCATTCCCGCGCAAGCGGGAATCCGGTGCTGCACGCGCCATTATTCTTGACCCCTGGGTCCCCGCTTGCGCGGGGACGAACGGAAACTCCGTCGCGCCATGCAGGCCATGATCACCGATACCGGTCGTCGCGATCGAGATAGCCGGTGACGTAGCGGGTAACGGCGGTCTCGAGCGGGGTGAAGTCGGCGTTATAGCCGGCACGGCGCAGATTTTCGATATTGGCTTGCGTGAAATACTGGTACTGGCCGCGGATCGCCTCCGGCATGTCGACGTACTCGATATTGGCCGGACGGCCCATGGCCTTGAACATGGCGAGCATCATGTCGCGGAAGCTTTCCGCCTTGCCGGTGCCGACGTTGAAGATGCCGTTGACGGCGCTCGTCTGCAAAAGCCAGCGCAGCACGTCGACGGCGTCGTCGATATAGATGAAGTCGCGGCGCTGCTCGCCGTCGGCGATGCCGGCGCGGTGCGACTTGAACAGCCTGACCGGCTGGCCGGCCTTGGCGCCGTCGAATACCTTCGACAACACGCTGGCCATGCCGCCCTTGTGGTATTCGTTGGGGCCGTAAACGTTGAAGAATTTCAGGCCGGCCCAGTGCGGCGGCAGCTTCTGCTTCTTGACGACGCGGTCGACCAGCGCCAGGTCGAACAGGTGCTTGCTCCAGCCGTAGAGATTCATCGGGCGCAGCCGGCGCAGCGCGGCGAGCGAGGCGTCGTCGGTAAAGCCCTCGCCGCCATCACCATAGGTCGCCGCCGAGGAGGCGTAGATGAAAGGCGTGCGCGTCTGCGTGCACCAGTCGAGCAGGCGCAGCGACAGGCGGAAATTGTTCTCCATCACCAGGTCGCCGTCGCTGGCGGTGGTATCGGAGATGGCGCCCATGTGGATGACGGCGTCGAGCTTGCGGGCATCGAGCCAGGCGGCAAGCTCGGCCGGCGGCACCAGGTCGGCGATCTGGCGCTTGGCGAGGTTGCGCCATTTGGCGTCGTCGCGGCCCAGCGTGTCGTTGACCACGATGTCGGTCGCCCCGGCCTCGTTGAGGCTGGCGACCACGTTCGACCCGATGAAGCCGGCCCCGCCGGTAACCAAGAACATCCTGCCCCTCGCCAGCGCCGTTGGTCCTCGCGGGCCTTCCTTTGCCCCAGTCCGGGGGGCGGCGCAACGTGCCTGCCAGAGCCCGGTAAATGGCTCAGCAGGCGTTAAATTTTGCGGCTGGACAGGGACCGCCGGCGCAGGCTAACCGCAGGCCGTCCCTGGCCGAACCCGGCCGCCCGGGGCGGACAGCGCCACACGCATGAGCCAGGATTTCCCCCCCGCCCCCGTCGTCATCGTCCCCTTCGTCTGGATCGGCGACTTCGTCCGCGTCCACTCCGTCGTCCGCCTGTTACGCATGCTGAGCCCGGACCGCCCGGTCGACATGGTCGCCAGCACCCTCTGCGCACCCCTGGCCGACTACATGCCGGGCCTGCGCCAGGCGATCATCGCCGACCTGCCGCGCCGGCGGCTCGGCTGGGCCCGGCAACGCGATTTGGCCGCCCGGCTGCGCGCCGGCCATTACGGGCAGGCGCTGGTGATGTCGCGCAAGTGGAAGGCGGCGCTGGCACCCTGGCTTGCTGGTATACCGGTGCGGACCGGCTTTTTCGGCGAAGCCCGCATCGGCCTCATCAACGACATTCGCTTCGGGGAGCGCCGTCTGCCGCGCATGATCGACCAGATGGGTGCGCTGGCTTTAGCCAGAGGCGCCCCCTTGCCCGCCGAATGGCCCTTGCCCGAGCTGAAGGTGCCCCCGGATGAGGTGGCGCGCTGGCGCGAGGCCCGCGGGCTAACCGGGGTCGCCGGCCCTATCGTCTGCCTCGCGCCCGGCGCCGTCGGCGCCGGCAAAGCCTGGCCGCCCGGCCATTACGCGGCGCTGGCCAAGGCGCTGGCGCAGGACGGCGCCTCCATCTGGGTGCTCGGCGGGCCGAGCGAAACCGCGATTGCCCACGAGATCGCCGCCGCGGCCGGCAAGGGCGTACGCGACCTCACCGGCACCGACCTGCGCAACGCCATCCTCGCACTCGCCGCCGCCGACCTCTCCGTCACCAACAATTCCGGCCTGATGCACGTCTCCGCCGCCCTCGGCACGCCGACCGTCGCCATTTTCGGTCCCACCAGCCCCTGGCACTGGAAACCGCTCAACCCGGTCGCCGCCATCCTGGAGCCACCCGGCGACGAAGCCGCGCGCGAGCGCGCCCGCCAGATCGGCAATGCGGCTGTCAGCCACCGCCGCACCGCCGATGTCGCGGTCGAGACGGTGCTCGCCAGCGTGCGCGGTGCGCTCACATGAACGACACGCCGCGCCCCGCCGCCTTCCTCGACCGCGACGGCGTCATCAATGTCGACGACGGCTATGTCGGCACGCGCGAGCGCTTCCGCTGGATGCCGGGCATTGCCGCCGCCATCCGCCGCCTCAATGAGGCCGGCTACCTCGTCTTCGTCACCTCCAATCAGTCGGGCGTGGCGCGCGGCCTGTTCAGCGAGGAGCAGCTCGACGAGCTCGATACCTGGATGCGCAACGAACTCGCCGACCAGGGCGCGCGTATCGACGACGTGCGCTACTGCCCCTTCCTCGCCGATGCGCCGGTCGCCGCCTATCGCCGGGAGTCGGACTGGCGCAAGCCGGGGCCCGGCATGATTCTCGACTTGATGCGGCACTGGCCGGTCGATGCCGGGCGCAGCGTCCTCATCGGCGACAAGGAGATCGACATGCAGGCGGCGCGCGCCGCCGGCATTGCCGGCAGGCTCTTTTCCGGCGGCGATCTTGCGGAGTTCGTGGAGAAATACCTGGAAAGCGCCGGCAAATCCTGACATCAACGGCGTTAACGCGGGCGGCGCGCGGAACCTGACGGGCCTGCGCGTTCGTGCTATCTATCCCGCCACGCCTTGAGAGAGCATCGATGGCCAAGCCACAACCGAGCGACATCGCCAACGACCGCGCGCAGGCCGCGATCGATTCGGCACTGCGCACGCTCGAGGCCGAAGCCGACGGCGTGGCTGCGCTGTCGATCGCCCTGCGCGACCGGCTGGGCGCAAGCTTCGTCGATGCGCTGGAACTGATCCGCGCGGCGCAAGGCCGCGTCATCGTCACCGGCATGGGCAAGTCCGGCCATGTCGCGCGCAAGATCGCCTCCACCTTGGCCTCCACCGGCACGCCGGCGCTGTTCGTGCATCCGGGCGAAGCGAGCCACGGCGATCTCGGCATGATCGCCAATACCGACGTGATCCTGGCGCTGTCATGGTCGGGCGAGACGGCGGAGTTGAAGGACCTCACCGACTATTCGCGCCGCTTCCGCATCGGGCTGATCGCGGTCACCGCCAATGCCAACTCGACCCTGGGCAAAACCGCCGACGTGGTGCTGTCGCTGCCGCAGGCGCGGGAAGCCTGCCCGCTCAATCTCGCGCCCACCACCTCCTCGCTGATGCAGCTTGCGCTCGGCGACGCGCTGGCGATCGCGCTCTTGGAAAGCCGCGGCTTCACCGCCGCGCAGTTCGGCCTGCTGCATCCCGGCGGCAAGCTCGGCGCGCTGCTCAAGCTTGTGCGCGACGTCATGCACACCGGCGAGGCGGTGCCGCTGACGCCGCTCGGCACGCGCATGGCGGACGCGCTCCTGGTGATGACCAACAAGGGCTTCGGCTGCGTCGGCATCGTCGAACCGCACGGGCAACTGGTCGGCATCATCACCGACGGCGATTTGCGCCGCCACATGCGCGCCGACCTGCTCGATCTTGCGGTCGACGCGGTGATGACGCGCACGCCGAAGACGGTGCGGCCCGATCAGCTCATCAGCGAAACGCTCGAGCTGTTGAATTCGACCAAGGTGACCGCGCTGTTCGCGGTCGAAGGCGGCAAGCCGGTCGGCATCATCCACGTGCACGATCTGCTGCGCGCCGGGGCGGCGTGAGCGGCCGCCGGCCCTCCTCAACCGGGGGCGAGAGCGCAGCATCATCGATTTGTCCGGATATGATTTTTGGCTAGGCCTTCTTTTCGCCGGTACCAACGACGCGTTCCACTTCGTAGACCTGAACGTCAATCGGTCCGTCCAGCATTGGCCGTAATTTTTCCAAAGTCGCCAGCCGCCCTTTAAACTCGTGCCATTCATCCAAACGGGCGTCTTCATGGAAAAAAGAGATGTTGACCAATTCGTGAGTCGACGGGTGCTTGAGAAAAATGTTGAGGCGCCTTTGTTTGGCCGCCACTGCAGCGTCGGGAAAGGCGCTCGTGATAATTTCAATACCTTTGCGGTAATGCTCGGGCTTGAATTTATGCGTATAGATGACAACCGCGTGGCCAACTTCCGGTGTAAATACCGCCGTAGCGTCGGCGCCATGATGCTTTTTCATTGCTTGCCTCTCTCGGTTTGATGATCGTCCCATGTTCGCTCGTTATCCGACGTGGACTTCAGCAATCACCCGGCTGTCTTCACGGGCAGCGGTTTGCGCGCGGTCTCGGGAATTCCGAGTATGGCGATGAAGGAGACGATCGTAACCGCCATGAGATAATAGACCGGAGCGAAATCGTCAGCCGTGCGCGCAACAAGATACGTGGCGATCAACGGCGTCGTGCCGCCGAATATCCCAAAACATAAATTATAGCCGATGGCGACGCCGCTGCAGCGGACTTCTGTGGGCAGCATTTCTACCATCACGGCCGGTGTCACACCGAACGCAAATCCCATCAGCGCGCCAAGGCTGAGCTGACCCACCAGAATCAACTCGCCGCTTTGATGGTGCATGAGCCACCACAGGGGCCAGGCCAGGACGAAGGTGGCGATCATAATGGAATACAAAATCGGTTTGCGACCGACATGGTCGGACGCAATCGCCGCTACAGGCGCGCAAATCAGCATCGCCAGCAGTGCCAGCGTATTGATATCGAGCGCGCGCGCCGTGGTGACGTGCATGCGTTGCGTCAAGTACGAAGCCGCATAGACGAACACCATGTAGAAACCGATTCCCTGCATCAGGAGCACGCAGATCATGCGCAGAATCGCTTTCCAATGGTCCCGAAGCGCCACAATGACGGGAGAGATGGTTGTGCGCTTAAGGTTTTCCAGCGCCGGCGATTCCGCGATTTGACGTCTCAACACGAACGCGAAAACGGCCAGCACCGTGCCGAGCAGAAACGGAATCCGCCAACCCCAGGCGAGCATGCCCGTCTCTCCGAGCACGCTGCTCGCGAGCGCGCCAACGCCGGAGCCGATCAGCATCCCCACGATGCCGCCCATTTCCGCCCAACTCGCCACGAAACCTCGTCGGTCGTTCGATGCATACTCAGCCAGCATGACGACGGAGTCCGTGAATTCGCCGCCCAAGGAAAGACCTTGAATGATCCGCAAGATGACCAGGAGGAGAGGGGCAAAGGCGCCGATGTGGCTGTGGTCCGGCAGGACCCCAATGCCGAGCGTTGCCAGTCCCATGATAAAAGCGGAGACAATCAACGCCGGCTTGCGCCCGAGCTTGTCGCCGACGTAGCCGAAAATAACGCCACCGAGCGGCCGCGCCGCGTAGCCTATGGCAAAAACGCCGAAAGCTGCCAGCAACGAAGCGACTTGGTCATCGGAGGGGAAAAAGAGTTTGCCGAGAATGGGCGCGAGAAAGCCATAGACGGTGAAGTCGTACCATTCGAGCAGGCTGCCAATCGAGCCGGCAAGGCCCATCCTGGTCCCTACGTGCGGCATGCTCGCCTACCTTGTTATTCGCGGGCCTGGCATCGTTGCGGCCCTCATCTCCACCGTGCATGTGAGCGTGACGCGATCGATTTCACCGCAATCCGCCGGTCGACACCCGCTTCGCTTCTTTTTTTGGTAAAAGTTGACAGATCTTTGCGACGGTCGCCCGACCATCGGTATGCCAATCGTCCCAAACAGGACCGATCTCGAATAGATATTATTGTTCACGGCGGCAGATGGCAAGGAACCGCCTGGGACATGCGACATTGGAATCGCAAAACGGCGCGCTGAATACTTTCACGGCTGTTGGCCCATCGCATCGTTTGCGGCCGCGCAGCAAATCCGTCGCTTAGTGAGAGATGCGCCGTTGTCGGGCCGACCTCATGTCCGCATCGGCGAATGCCCGCCTTGCGCGGAAGGCGCGGGACTTAATCGCCCCGCGTCGCTGTCCAGATGAAATGCTGTGCGCCGCCTTGCGGCCCCTTGGCGCGCACCGGATTCTCGACCACGGCGAATCCGCTCCTGCGCAGCCGCGCCGTGAATTTCGCATCCGGTGTCGACGACCACACCGCCAGCACGCCACGCGGGCGCAGAGCCCTGTATGCGGCCGCCAGTCCGTGGAGATCGTACAGCCCGTCATTGGCTTTCCGGGTCATTCCTTCGGGCCCATTGTCGACGTCGAGCAGGATGGCGTCGAATTCCGAGCGCGCCGCGCGGATCAGTTCGCCGACGTCCGTTTCGCGAATGCGCACGCGTGGATCGGTCAGGCTGTCCCCGAACAGGCTTGCCATCGGACCGCGCGCCCAGGCCACCACCGCCGGGACCAGTTCGGCGACGACGATCCGGGCCTGCTGTCCGAGGACGACGAGGGCCGCGCGCAACGTGAAGCCCATCCCCAATCCGCCGATCAGGATCTTCGGCCGCGCGCGGGTGCGAAGTTTCGCGCAGGCAATTGTCGCCAGCGCCTGCTCGGTTGCGCTCAGTCGGCTGTTCATCAACTCGTTGCTGCCGAGCTTGATCGAGAATTCGGCGCCGCGCTGCATCAGGCGCAGTTCGCCGCCGCCTGGCACTTGCGCCGTATCGAGGTGCGACCAGGGAATCATGGATACCTTTTCCGCCTGTTCAATCTCTCGCGAAACGAACGCTCGCGTCACCCCACCGGCGCGACCGGCTGCGCCGGCCACGGCCCCATGTCAGCGCAGGCCAGCAACCGCAGCGGCGATCACGTCTTCCTCCGCGGGCGCCGCGCCATCGGCACCGAGCACCTGAAGCGGGCCGGCGCCGACCGGCCCGGTCAGTTCGGGCTTGCTGCCGGTGAAGATCGCGACCACCGGCACGCCAAGCGCCGCGGCCAGATGCATGAGGCCGGTGTCGACGCCGACCACTAACGCAGCGCCGGCAATCAAAGCCGCAACCTTGTCGAGCGGCGCCCGCGCCGGTACGCGCGCGCGCGTCAGCGCCGCAGCAATTCTTTCGCTGCGCGCGCGCTCGGCCTCGGTGCCCCAGGGCAGCACCAGATCGAGGCCCTGTTCTTCCAGCGCGCGGGCGAGCGCGATCCAGTTCACGTCGGGCCAGAGCTTGCGCGGCTCTGCGGTGGCGTGCAGCAGCACGGCATAGCGCTCGCCCGCCGTGGCAAAGCGCGCGCGGTCGAGCCCGAAGTCGGGCGCGCCCGCGACCGCATAGCCGAGCGCGAGGCCGGTGAGCCGGCGGTTGCGCTCGACCGCGTGCAGCGCGCGGCTCACCGGGTAGCGGCGATCGTAGAAATGCGACGCCAGCGGCTCGCGAATGCTGGCGCTGTCGTAGCCGTGACGGCGCCCGCGCGCGATGCGCGCCATGACGGCGGTGCGCAGCAGGCCCTGGCTGTCGATGATCTCGTCATAGCGCTGTGCGCGAATCGCGCGCATGTTGACGGCGATCTCGCCCCAGGTCGCCGGGGTCAGCAGCGAACCGCGCCAGCGCCGCCAGGCGACCGGCAGCACCGCGTCGACCGCCGGATGCAAGGCGGCGAGCGGCGCAAAGGCCTCCTCAACCAGCCAGGTGACGCGCGCCGCCGGCAGCGCCTTGCGCGCCTCGGTCAGGGCCGGCATGTGATGGATCACGTCGCCGAGCGAAGACGTCTTGATGAAGAGGATATCGGCCATGGCGGTGCTACCGCACCCATATACAGCTTATTAACAATGCCACAATATCCGCGGCGACAGCGGAACGCTTCATAAGCGCTCTTTCACCGCTCTGCGCTAGACCAGGCGCGCAATCGAGGAGGCGGCATGACGATCCTGGTGACGGGCGGCGCGGGCTATATCGGCAGCCACATGGTGCATGAGCTGGTCAACTCCGGCGAAAGCGTCGTCGTGCTCGATAACCTGTCGACCGGTTTCCGCTACCTCATCCCCGGCGAGGTGCCTTTTGTCACCGGCTCGACCGGCGACCGCGACCTGGTCGGCGAAGTGATTCGGACCCATCGCGTCACGGCCATCATTCATTTCGCCGCCTCGATCGTGGTGCCGGACTCGATCGCCGATCCGCTCGGCTACTACCGCAACAACACCATGAACACCTGTCTGCTGCTCGACGCGGCGGTGGCCGGTGGCGTCAAGCATTTCATTTTCTCCTCGACCGCGGCGGTCTACGGCAATCCGGACCACGTGCCGGTGCGCGAGGATGCGCCGACGCATCCGATCTCGCCCTACGGCACCTCCAAGCTGATGTCGGAGATCATGCTGCACGATACCGTGCGCGCGCACGATCTGCGCTTCGTCATCCTGCGCTATTTCAACGTCGCCGGCGCCGATCCGAAAGGTCGCACCGGCCAGGCGACGCCCGCCGCCACGCACCTGATCAAGGTCGCCTGCGAGGCCGTGCTCGGCAAGCGCGCCAAGCTCGACATCTACGGCACCGACTATCCCACGCCGGACGGAACCTGCATCCGCGACTACATCCATGTCAGCGATCTGGCGCGCGCGCATTCGGCGGCGCTCGCGCACCTGCGGCAAGGCGGCGGCAGCGCCACCTTCAACTGCGGCTACGGGCGCGGTGCCTCGGTGCTGGAAGTGCTGGCCGCGGTTCGCCGCGTGAGCGGGCGCGAGTTCCCGGTCGAGGTGACCGGACGCCGCCCCGGCGATCCGGCGGAACTCGTCGCCGATGCCGGGCGCATCCGTGCCATGCTCGACTGGCGCCCGAAATATGGCGACCTGGACACCATTGTCGGCCACGCGCTGTCCTGGGAGCGGCGTCTCGCCGCGCGCCGACCCGGCGCTTAACATATTGGACAAAGGCTGATTTTTCACCAGCTTCGACGGCCGCGCGCCGCCCTTGGCGCTTGAAAAATCGCCCGGCACCGGGCATGGAGACGGACATCCAGCCGACACGGGCGCCCCGCCCGCAGATCGGCGAGGCAGGTCCGCTGGCGGCCTGCGGTTCGAGGGCTCATGAACGATCCGCTTCATTCGGCGGCCGACGATCCGCGCTATCGCGTGTCCGTGCTGATCCGGCGTCTGTTCCTCGAGCAGGGCCTGTCGCATTGGCGCCGCTACGCCTTAGCCTTTACCTTGATGGCCATTGCCGCCGGCTGCACGGCGTTTTCCGCCTATCTCATCGGCAGCGTCATCAACGAAGCCTATGTCAACCACAACCTGCCCGGCATCATCGTCCTGGGCGGCATCACCGTGGTGTTGTTCTCCACCAAGGGGATCGCCACCTACGGCCAGAGCGTGATGCTCTCGCGCATCGGCAACCGCATCATCGCCGACAACCAGCGCGCGGTGTTCGCCAAGCTGCTCAGCGAGGGTCTCGGTTTCTTCTCCGACCGCCATTCGACCGAGTTCATCATGCGGCTGTCGGCCGGCGCCCAGTCGGCGACACAGGTGATCAATCTCCTGATCACCTCGGTCGGACGCGACCTGTTCTCGCTGATCGGGCTGGTCACCGTCATGGTGGTGCAGGACCCGCTGATGTCGTTCTTCAGCTTCGTGGTGGCGCCGCCGGCCTTCCTGGTGCTGCGCAAGCTGATCCGCCGCATCTACAAGATCGCGCGCACCCAATATCACGGCAACGAGCGCGTGCTGGAGACGCTGCAGGAGACGCTGCAGGGAATCCGCATCGTCAAGGCCTTCACGCTCGAGGAGATCATGCGCGAGCGCTTCGACCGCAATGTTTCGGCGGTCGAGCACGAGGCTAACAAGATGGCGCGCGTCTCCAACCGCGCGAGCCCGCTGATGGAGACGCTGGGCGGCTGCGCCATCGCCATCGCCATCACCTATGGCGGCTACCGGGTGATCGACACGGGGGCGACGCCGGGCCAGTTCTTCTCCTTCATCACCGCCTTCCTGCTGGCCTATGAGCCGGCTAAGCGGCTGGCGCGCCTGAATCTCGAGCTCAACAGCGCGCTGGTCGGCGTGCGCATCCTGTTCGAAGTCCTGGACAGCCCGCCCACCGAGCAGATGGACGACGACAAGCCGGCGCTGCAGTTGCGCACCTCGCAGATCTCCTTTCACGACGTCGATTTCGCCTATCGCAGCGACCAATCGGTGCTGCGCGGCATGTCATTTGCCGCCGAGCCGGGCAAGCTGACCGCGCTGGTCGGCCCGTCGGGCGGCGGCAAATCGACGGTGTTCAATCTGCTGATGCGCTTCTACGAGCCCGAAGGCGGCACGGTGCTGATCGACGGGCAGGACATCACCAAGGTGTCGCGCCGCTCGCTGCGCCAGCAGATCGCCTACGTCGGCCAGGACGTGTTCTTGTTCCACGGCACCGTGCGCGAGAACATTGCCTTCGGCAAACCGAACGCCAGCGAGGACGAGATCGTCGCCGCGGCCAAGGCAGCCTATGCGCATGACTTCATCGCCGCCTTCCCGCGCGGCTATGACACGCCGGTCGGCGAGCACGGCTTGCAGCTTTCCGGCGGCCAGCGCCAGCGCGTCGCCATCGCCCGCGCGCTGATCAAGAACGCGCCGATTATCCTGCTCGACGAGGCCACCGCCGCGCTCAACTCGGAGTCGGAATTGCAGGTGCGCGAGGCCATGGATCATCTGTTCCGCGGCCGCACCACGCTGGCGATCGCGCATCGGCTGTCGACCGTGGCGCATGCCGACCGCATCCATTTCGTCGAGGACGGCCACGTGGTGGAATCCGGCCGCAACGACGAATTGCTGCGCAAGAACGGCCGTTATGCCTCGTACTACCGCCTGCAGCTCAGCGAGCAGGAGGACGAGGGGCGCGAACCGGTCGCCGCGGTGGCCTCCTCCTGAGCGGGTTGTTGGCCCGTTGACGGCGGCGCGTCACACCTGATACGCCCGTCCCATCTTTCGCCCAGCCGCGCTTCTGCGACCGGGTTTTTCCAGACCCCAGATCATCAACAGCCCAGTGACCATGACCGATTACGTCATTCCGCCCCCGCCGCAGCCGACCATCGCCGTCGCCGGTTCGGACAAGGTTTTTCCGGTGCGCCGCATCTGGTGCGTCGGCCGCAATTACGTCGAGCATATCCGCGAGATGGGCCAGGACGAGCGGCTGCCGCCGTTCTATTTCGCCAAGCCCGCCGACGCGGTTGTGCCGGACGGCGCGACGGTCCCCTACCCGTCCCTCACCAAGGACATGCATCACGAGGTGGAACTGGTGGTCGCGCTCAAGAGCGGCGGCCGCAACATCCCGGTCGAAAAGTCCAATGACTGCATCTGGGGCTATTGCGTCGGCATCGACCTGACGCGACGCGACCTGCAGATCGCCTCGCGCGACCTCAAGCGGCCGTGGGAGATCGGCAAGGCCTTCGACCATTCGGCGCCGTGCGGGGCATTGAAGCCGGCAAGCGAGATCGGCCATCCGACCAAGGGCAAGATCACGCTCAAGTGCAACGGCAAGCTCCGCCAGGACGGCGATCTCAACCAGCTCATCTGGAACGTGCCGGAGATCATCTCCAACCTGTCGGAGATGGTGGAGCTGGTGGCGGGCGACATCATCATGACCGGCACGCCCTCCGGCGTCGCCGCCACCGTCGCCAGCGACAAGCTCGAATGCGAGATCGAGGGCGTGGGAAAGCTCACGGTCAGCATCGGGCCGCCGCTGAAGTAGCTTTCTGCAATCAATTTCGGGAGACGGACGGAACCGGGCACCGCCGGTTCCGTTAACGATTTGCTAACAGGGGGTCAGCAAACTCTCTGCGCCGGGGCCGCAGATTTGCGACGGGAACGTCGCAGGGGACCAATGCCCATGGGCCAGGCCTTTCCCATTCCACGCGTCGCCGACGCCGCCAGCATGGCGGACGAGGTCATGTGCTTCCTGCCGGCAACCGACGCCGAACTGCTCAAGCTGTTGCGGGCGCGCTTTCCCGACCACCCACTGAGCGTCCGGGTCGCCGCGCTTGATTTCCTGATGCGGCGGAGCGGCGGCGCCGGCGCCTACAGTCCCAGATAGGCCTGGCGCACGCGGTCGTCGCCGAGCAGGGCGGCGCCCGAGCCGGCGAGCGTGACGCGGCCGTTCTCCAGCACATAGGCCTGGCTGGCGAGCCGCAGCGACACCGCCACGTTCTGCTCGACCAGCACGCAGGTGAGCCCGTCGCGGTTCAGGTCGCGCACCGTCTTCAGCACCGTCTGCACGATCGCCGGCGCGAGGCCGAGCGACGGCTCGTCGAACATCACGAGCTCCGGCGAGCCCATCAAACAACGGCCGATGGCGAGCATCTGCTGCTCGCCGCCCGACAGCGTACCGGCGGCCTGCGCGCGGCGCTCGGCCAGCACCGGAAACAGCGCGTAGACTTTCTCGAGGTTCTGCTCGCGCTGCGCATGCGCGCGCGGCAGCATGGCGCCCATCGCGAGGTTCTCAGCCACGGTGAGCGAGGGAAAGACCTGGCGGCCTTCGGCGACCTGGCCGATGCCCAGATCGCAGACCTTGTGGCTCGGCCAGCCGGCGATGTCGCGGCCGCGGAACAGGATGCGCCCGCGCGCCGGCTTGTGCATGCCGCCGATGGTGCGGATCAGCGAGGTCTTGCCGGCACCGTTGGCGCCGACGATGGCGGCGATCGCGCCCTCCTCGATTTCGATCGAAACGCCGTCGAGCGCCTGGGCGTCGCCGTGAAAGACGTCGAGGTTCTCGACCTTGAGCATCACGCGACGTCCTCCACGCCGAGATAGCTGTCGATCACCGCGGGATCGCGCACCACCTCTTCGGGCGTGCCTTCGGCGATGGCCGCGCCGTGATGCAGCACCAGAATGCGGCCGGCGAGCGCCATCACCGCGCGCATGACGTGCTCGATCAAGAGGATGGTCAGGCCGCTCTCGCGGTTGAGCTCTTTCAGAATGCCGACGATGCGATCGGTCTCGGTCGGCCGCAACCCAGCCATCACCTCGTCGAGCAGCAGAAGCGTCGGATCGGTGGCGAGCGCGCGCGCCATTTCCAGCCGCTTGCGGTCCGGCAAGGTCAGCGCCGAGGCGCGCTGGTTGCGCTTGTCGTAGAGATCGAGGCGGCGCAGCACCTCATGCGCATGGACGCGGGCGTCGCGCGCGTGCTGGCGATGCAGCAGCGCGCCGACGATGACATTATCCTCCACGGTCAGCGCCGGAAACGGGCGCACGAGCTGGAAGGTGCGGCCGATGCCGCGCCGGCAAACGTGATCGGCCGACAGCCGATCGATGCGCTCGCCGGCAAAGCCGATGGTGCCGGTGTCGGGCGGCAGGTTGCCGGCGATCATGTTGAACAGCGTGGTCTTGCCGGCGCCGTTCGGGCCGATCACCGCGAAGATCGCGCCCTTCGGCACGGCAAAGCTCACCCGGTCGACCGCGACCAGGCCGCGGAAGCGCTTGCTGACGCCGTCGACGGCAAGAAGCGTGCTCATGAGCGCTCCCGATCGATGCCGATGAGACGCGACAGCCAGGGCCAGACGCCTCCCGGCAGCGCGAGAACGACCAGCAGCAGGCAGATGCCGTAGAACACCTGCTTGGCGCCGGGAAGATCGACGCCGACGGCGGCGAGCGCGCTGGTGAGCGTCTCGGCGAGGCCGGTCAGCACGAAGGCGCCGAGGATGGGGCCGAACAGCGTGCCGACACCGCCGACGATGGGCCCGAGGATCATCTCCACCGAACGTTCGATGTTGAAGACCTGATCGGGGAACAGATTGTTGTAGTAGAAGGCATAGACCACGCCGGCGAAGGCGGTCATGCCGGCCGAGATCACCACCGCGATCATCTTATAGCGGAACGTGTTGATGCCGAGCGAGCGCGCGGCCTCCTCGTCCTCGCGGATCGCCAGCCAGAAATAGCCGACGCGGCTCTGCAACAGTGCGCGGCAGGCGATGAGGGCAAGCACAGTGGCGACGAGCAGGATGTAATAGAACATCACCGGATGGCCGCGCATGTGCCAGAGATCGTTATGGGCAAATTGCGAGACCGGCAGGAACAGGCCGCCGGTGCCGCGCGTCCAGTCCAGATGGTCGAAGCCGACGCGGGCGAATTCGGCGACGGCGATGGTGAGGATGGCGAAATAGACGCCGCTGACGCGGAAGCGGAAGGCGAGATAGCCGATGAAGGCGCCGGCAAGCGCGGCGAGCGGCACGCCGACCAAAAGGCCGAGCCAGGGGCCGATGCCGAAATGCACGAACAGCGCCGCCGCCGCATAGGCGCCAAGGCCGACATAGAGCGCATGGCCGAGCGACAAATGCCCGGCAAAGCCCATGAGGATGTTCCAGGCCTGGCCGACATAGGCGAAGTAGAGGATCACGATCAGTACGGTGAGCAGGTAATCGCTGGCAAAAAGCGGCGCCAGGATCAGCGCCGCCAGCACGATGGCGAGCAGCGCGAGCGCGCGGCGCGGAAGACCCTCGATCAGATGCGCGATCATGCCGCCCTCTTGCCCATGATGCCCTGCGGTCGGAACAACAGCACCAACACCAGGATGGCGAAGACGAACATGCTCTTGGCCGATGGATCAAACAGGAGCCCGGCCATCGCCTCGGTGAGGCCGATCAGCACGCCGCCGAAGAGCGCGCCGGGCATCGAGCCGAGGCCGCCGGTGATGACGATGACGAAGGCGAGCAGGGTATAGGCGGGGCCGGCCGCCGGCGTCACGTCGAAGATCAACAGCAAAATAGCGCCGGCGGCGCCGACGCAGGCGGTGCCGAGGCCGAAGGTCAGCGCGTAATAGCGCTTGACGTCGAGTCCCACCACCAGCGCGCCGGTATAGTTGTCGGCGCAGGCACGGATGGCGGTGCCGACACGGGTGTAGCGGAAGAACGCGAACAACAAGATCGCCACCACGATGGCGGCGATGCCGGCATAGAGCTTGGTGGCGTCGATGATGACCTTGCCGATCTGGAAACTGTCATAGGCGTAGGCGACCTGCACGTTCTGCGCGTCGGGGCCGTAGATGATGAGCAGGAGGTTGGCGATGATGATGGCGATGGCGATCAGCAGCAGGAACTGGATGTAGTCCGGCCGGGTGATGAAGGGGTTGATGAGGCCGGCCTGCAGCAGGTAGCCGAACGCGAACATGACGAGCGCGATCGGGACCAGCATGACCAAGGGATCAAGGTGAAAGGCGGAGAACAGGGTGATGATCAGGTACATGGCGAGCGTCATCATCTCGCCATGGGCGAAATTGACCACGCGCACCACGCCGAAGATCACCGACAGGCCGAGCGCCATCAGCCCGTAGACCAGGCCGGTCAGGATCCCGCCGATGGCGACGTTGAGATAGATGTCGAGCGGCAAGAGCGGGATCCTAAAACGTGATCAGTTCCGACCGAGGCAGGCTCAAGATTGTGCCGTCATCCTAAGGTGCTACTCCGGCCGAAGAGTCGGGGAAGCCTCGAAGGATGACGGGCACGGCTGGGGCCGCCACCCTTCGAGGGCCGCGCATGCGCGCGGCCACCTCAGGGTGACGGAGAGAGTTCAGCGTCTCGTCTCAGCCGCGCTTGTCGTAGGGCTTGAGCGGCCAATCCACCTTGGCGTTGGCCGCCATTTTCGGCGCCACCGTGACCAGCTTGCCGCCGCGGTTCTGAATGGCGCTGTCCTTGAGCTTGTCGTTCTGCCCCTTGGCGTTGAACATGATGCCGGGCCCGGGGCTCACATTGTTGGTGATGTGGGTCTTGCGGATGGCATCGGCCAGCGCCTTCGGATCGGTGGAGCCCGCCCGCTTGTAGGCGTCGGCGGCGACCAGCAAGGCCTCGAAGGTGTAGACGTGGTTGGTGTTGAGGTTGACGCCGGGGAATTTCTTGGCGAGCGCCTCTTCCAGCTTCTTCGACAGCGGCTTGTTCGGGTCGTACCAGGGCACGAAGCTGATCGGGCCGTCGGACAGCTTGCCCAGCGTCTTCAGGTACTGATCCTCGTACCAGCCCGGGCCCATGCTGAGGATCGCCTCCGGCGTCCAGCGCTGCTTGACCAGTTCGCGGGTGAGCAGGATGGCGTCGTTGAGGCGGCTGACCACCAGGAGCGCCTCGGCGCCGGTCGCCTTGGCCTTGGACACCTCGACCGAGAGGTCGCGCGCATGCGGGTCGTAGGTGATGGTCTGCAGCACCTTATAGGGCATTTTGTGGTGCGGCATGATGTGCGAAATGCCGCCCTGCATGGCCTTGCCGAAGGTGTCGTTCTCGCAGAGGAACACCACCGACTTGGGCGCCGTGCCGGCCTGGGCGAAGACTTCCTTCTGATTGTCGAAGGCGTCGTTCAGGATCATCGGCGCGGTGGGGAAGTTGCGGAAGACGAACTTGTAGCCCTGCTCGGTGATCGGCGGGGCGGCCGCGATGTTGATGACGTAGGGAATGCCCTTCTGCTCGGCCACCTGCGCGATCGCGGAGCTCTGCCCGGAGTTGAAGGCGCCGACCAGCACATTGGCGCCCTCGCCGATCAGCTTCTCGGCGCGCGAGCGAGCCGTCGACACGTTCGACTCGGTGTCGGCGTCGATGATCTGCAGGCCCGGCAGGCCCATGTCCTTGAGCACGCCGTTGGTGATGTCGACGCCGCGCTGGCAGTCCTGGCCGATGCTGGCCTCGTAGCCCGAGCGCGGCAACAAGACGCCGACCTTGAGCGGGCCGGCGGCCCGCACGATGTTGAACGGCGCGGTGCCGGCGAGAATGCCGGCGGCGGAAAGACCCGCATTGAAGCTGCGGCGGGTCAAGCGCACGGATTTCTTTGGCGGTTTACGCGTCATTTTATTCCTCCCTAGAGCCTGTCACGGCTTTCTCGCCGGATGATGCCGTAATCGATCCGACCCTCACAAGCGCGAAAAGGATGCCAGCGCCGGCGACGCTTTGCCGCCGGGCGTCTTACCCCGTCGACCATGCCTGTCACCGGTGGCCCCCTCTGCTGCGGCGTATTGTTGACCTTGACAACAATCTTCGTCAACTCCCCAATAGGCGAAGGGGCAGGATGCACGGCCCCCACCGGTCAAAAGGACCCCCCATGGCGAAGCGAAAGCGATCCGCACGGTCGTCGCGCCCGGCGCTGTCGCTGCGCAAGACGCCCGCGCTGCGGCGCAGCAAACCCGTGATCGGGCTCGGCGTGTTGAACGAGCGGCTCGGCTATTTCGTCCGCCGGGTGCAGGTATGGGTGTTTCAGGACCTCATCGCGCAGCTCTCAGTGCTCGACCTCAGCCCGGCCCAGTTCTCGGTGCTGGCGGTGATCGCGGCCAATCCCGGGCTGTCGCAGTCCGAGCTCGCCGGCACGCTCGGCATCGAGCGGGCGCGGCTGGTGCGGCTGCTGCACCGGCTGGAGCAGCGTGGGCTGACCCAGCGCCTGCCCTCCGTCGCCGACGGCCGCCGCCATGCGCTGCGGCTCACGCGCGAGGGCCAGCGCGTCTTGGCGCGCGCCAAGGCGCTGTCGGAAGAGCATGAGGCCGGCCTTGTGGAGCGGCTGGGCGAGGAGCGCTATCGGCTGCTGATGGAGGCGGTCAGGGAGTTTTGAGGGCCGACAAGAGGCGGCGACGCTCTTGGATATCAGATGAGGAAACGGCGGCGCACGATGCGCCGCCGTCGCCTTTTCAAGTCATGCCGCCGCTTAGCTGGCGGTATTGATCGAGACCGTCTGCTGGTCGTCGAGCTGGCGATGGTTCGGGATGCGGTTATCCCAATCCTGCATGTTCTCGACGTCCTGTTCGGTCATGCCGCCGACCACCAGGCGATCGTTGCGCAGGGTCAGGCGGCTGATCGGCAGCGCCACCTCGTCCTGGAACAGGCCGAGGAAGCCGCCATGCGCCAACACGATGTAGGTCTGGTGGCCGGACTTGTCGGCGATGACCTGATCGACGTCGCCGAGATTCTGCCCGCGCTCGTTGTAGACGCTCATGTCGGTCAGACGATCGACCTTAACCTGGGTCATGGCCGCCTCGCCCGCCACTGCCGAACCATTCGTGGCGTTGCGGGTGGCTGCGGTGTTGCCCCTGTCGTTGGCGATCGCCGTCGCGCGCTTCACCCAGTCTCGATTCGACTGTCGCGCGTTCTGGCCGTTAGGGTTGGCGTTGTTGGCCATCGCGCCCGTGTTGTTTGAGGACTGAGCCTGTTCGCTCTGGGCGGCGTTGGCCTGCGCCTGCTCGTAACGGATCTCAGGCTGGCCGGCACGGTGATAAACGATCTTCGGCTGGCCGGTGTGCTCGAAGGTCACCTGCGGCCGCTGCTGCGGCTTGCTGATGTCGACCTGGCCCTGCTGGTTGTTGCGGCCGACGACGTCGACATTCGCCTGCTGGCCGGTGCCCTCGAACTTCACCTTCGGCTTCGGCACGTTGACCGTGACCTGCGGCTTGCTGTCGTCGACGCTCACATCCGGCTTCGGCATGCGCACGACGACCTGCGGCTTGGGCTGGTCGATGGTGATGGTCGGCGCGGCCTGGCGGATGGTGATCTGCGGCTGCGCCTGCCGCACGCGCACCTGCGCCTGCGAATCGTGCACCGTCACTTTCGGCTCGCCCTGGCGGATCACCAAGGTGCGCCCGGCCGCGGCGGTCTTGTCGCCGCGGTTTCGCGCGCTGGTGCTGGAATTCTGCGGATTGCTCGACATCTTGCCGTTGCTCTGCAGCTTCTGCTGCAGCGACCGCGCCATTTTCAGATGCTGACGCAGCGTCGGCAACGTCTGCTGGGCGAACTGGACCAGTTCCTGATGATCGCCGCTGGCGGCGCCCATGTTATCGGCGCGCTTCTTCGCCGTCTGCAGATCGCCGTTGCCGCCGTTCTGGACAGTGGCGCCGTTCGCATCCACGAATTTCTGGAACAGCGAGACCGCCTGGCGATGGGCCTTGACCTGGATGGCGGCATAGCGCTCGTCGAAACGATCGCCGGACAGGCTTTTCAGGCGCTTGAGCAGGCGCACATGGCGCTTGTCGAGATCGGTCGGAACCTCGATGTCGCCAGCCGCAGACTTCAGGTCATCGCCTGCCTGCTGATGGTCGTCGACGATCTTGCTGGCGAAATCGGTCACAGCCTCGTTGTCGGATTTGCTCTCGGCAAGCTGACCGGACTGGATTTCGAACATGTTGCTGATCGCGGCCCGACGAACGAACTGGCGGTCGCTCGTCTGCTGAACAGCCGTCGAAGCCTGGCTGGATGCCTTGGGCGTCATCTGATTGGCGGCCTGCGCGGGCATGGCGATGCCGGCGCCGGCGGCGGCCAGTGCAGTTGACGTAAGCAGTGCGAAAAGTTTGTCGCGCATCGTACTCCTCCTTTGGTTGGGGATCGCCCTAATACGACGGCGACGACAATTGCGAATGGCATTGCCGTCACAGAAGCCGCCGCGAAATTGCGCGGCGGAGGTACTCATGGGCAATGGATGCGCGGCCGGTTTCGTTCCTTACGTACGCACGAAGCGGCGATGCGTTTCATCGTCGCATGTCAAATGAAACATGGGAGTGACTTGCGACAATTTCTGCAATTACCGCGGAACCGATGCGTCACTGTTCCGCCCGGTTCGATCCGCACGAAAGCCCGGGTCTGCAGCGCAGCCTTCGCTATGCTCACGCCGCGCTGCGTCCGGAACACGCGCTCAGGAGAACAGCCGCTCCACCGCGGCGGCGATGCGGAACAGGCGATGGTCGTGGCCGTTGCGCGCGACCAGCATGAGGCCGGTGGGCAGGCCGCCGTCGCGCGGCAAGGGCAGCGAGATGGCGCAGCAGTCGAAGAAATTCCACATCGAGGTGTTGCGCAGCAGCATGGCGTTCTTGCGCGCGAACTCGTCCGCCTCGGCGAGATCGGCAAGCCGCGGCGCCACCATCGGCGTGGTCGGCACGGCGAGAACGTCGATATCGGCAAGCCGCGCGTCCATGGCGCGGACGAGACCGGCGCGCTCGTTCACCATGTCGATGTAATCGGCGGCGGCGATGCCGCGCGCCTTTTCCAGGCGCCCGCGCACCATCGGGTCGATGGCCTCGCCGCGGCGGTCGAGGCGGTCGCGATGCACGGCGAAGGCTTCCACCGGCTGCACGCCGCCGCGGGCATTGACGCGCGCCATGTCGTCGATGAGCGACAGCGTCTCGTTGGAGAGGCGGACGCCGGCGCGCTCCAGCCGGTCGATGGCGGCGGGAAAGCTTTTCGCCACCGTGTCGTCGAGCCGCTCGAGCGGCATGCCCTGCACGATGCCGACGCGAAGGTTGGCGAGCGGCGCCGCCTCGAGCGGCGCGAAGGCGTCGCCCGCCATGACGGCGTCGGCCCTGGCGCAATCGGCAACCGAACGCGCCATCGGTCCGATCGAGTCGATGCTCTGCGACAGCGGAAAGGCGCCCGCGGTCGGGATGCGCTGGCGGCTCGGCTTGTAGCCGACGATGCCGCACAGCGCCGCCGGAATGCGCGTCGAGCCGCCGGTGTCGCTGCCGATGGCGATCTCGCACATGCCGTCCGCCGCCGCCACCGCGCCGCCCGAGGTCGAGCCGCCGGGAATGCGGGCGCGATCGGCCGGATTGCCGGGCGTGCCGAAATGCGGATTGGCGCCGACGCCGGAATAGGCGAATTCTGTCATGTTGGTCTTGGCGAGGATGACGCCGCCGCCGGCGCGCAGCCGCCGCACCACCGGCGCATCCTGCGCTGCCGGCTTGCCCTCCTCGGCGACGAGTTTGGAGCCGGCGCGCGTGACCTCGCCGGCGACGTCGAACAGATCCTTGATGCTGATGAGCCGGCCGTCGAGCGGCCCCAGCGAGATGCCGTCGCGGGCGCGCGCATCGGCGGCGTCGGCGGCCGCGCGCGCGGCTTGCGCGTAGACGGTCAAACAGGCGCGGGCGCCCTCGCCTTTGGGATCGGCGATGCGCGCGAGCGCGGTTTCGAGACGTTCGCGAACCGAAGTCATTTGCCCAGCCCACCTTTTTGCTCGATGAAGTTCGCGATCTGCTCGACGCCCTGCCCCGTGTGCAGGTTGGTGAAGACGAAGGGACGCGCGCTGCGCATGCGCTTGGCGTCGCGCTCCATCACGTCGAGCGAGGCGCCGACATAGGGCGCGAGATCGACCTTGTTGATGACCAGGAGGTCGGAGCGGGTGATGCCCGGCCCGCCCTTGGAGGGAATCTTGTCGCCGGCGGCGACGTCGATGACGTAGATCGTCAGGTCGGCCAGTTCTGGCGAGAAGGTGGCGGCGAGATTGTCGCCGCCCGACTCGATCAGCACCAGATCGAGATCGGGGAACTTGGCGCGCATCTCGGCGACCGCGGCGAGATTGATCGAGGCATCCTCGCGGATCGCGGTATGCGGGCAGCCGCCGGTTTCCACGCCGGCGATGCGCTCGGCCGCGAGCGCGCCGGAGCGCACCAGGTATTCGGCGTCCCATTTGGTGTAGATGTCGTTGGTGATGGCGGCGATCTCGTAAGCCCCGCGCAGGCGCTTGCACAGCGCATCCATCAGCGCGGTCTTGCCGGAGCCGACCGGGCCGCCGACGCCGACGCGCAAGGGCCCATGCGCATGCGGGCCAAGGGGAGTGGTCATGCCTCTTTACGTCCTCGCTGGCGGCTCAGTAATCAGGATCGGGGGCGGTTTGGCAATCACGCAAGCGGCGAACCCGTTTCGCCAATTGCGTCGCGCCGACAACGGGCGTTAGATACCGCAAATGTCAACCCTTCTGCTCAGCCATCCCGCCTGCCTCGACCATCTGACCCCGATGGGCCATCCGGAGCGGCCGGACCGGCTGCGCGCCATCGAGCATGCGCTGGAGGCGGAGAAATTCCAGACGCTGGCGCGCGAAAAGGCGCCGCTGGCGCCGATGGAGATCGTCGCCCTCTGCCATCCGATGGACTATGTCGAGGCGCTGCGCGACGCCTCGCCCGAGGACGGCATGGTGCGGCTCGACGCCGACACCACCATGTCGCCGGGCAGCTACGAGGCGGCGCTGCGCGGCGTCGGCGGCGGCATGCAGGCGGTCGACGAGGTGATGACCGGCAAGGCGGCGAACGCCTTCGTGGCGGTGCGCCCGCCCGGGCACCACACCGAGACGGCGCGGCCGATGGGCTTCTGCCTGTTCAACAGCGCGGCGATCGCGGCGCGCTACGCGCAGAAGCAGCACGGCGCCGAGCGGGCGGCGGTGATCGACTTCGACGTGCATCACGGCAACGGCTCGCAGGACATCTTCTGGGCCGACAAGTCGGTGATGTACTGCTCGACGCACGAGATGCCGCTCTATCCCGGCACCGGCGCGATGAGCGAGCGCGGGCAGTTCGACAATATCGTCAATGCGCCGCTGTCGGCCGGCGACGGGGGCGATGCCTTCCGCGAGGCCTTCGAGGTGACCATCCTGCCGCGGCTGCGCGCCTTCAAGCCGGACATCCTGATCATTTCGGCCGGCTTCGACGCGCACACGCGCGACCCGCTCGCCAATCTCAATCTGGTGGAAGCGGACTATGCCTGGGTGACCAAGAAGCTGATGGAGGTCGCCGACCAATGCGCCGGCGGGCGCGTCGTCTCCATGCTGGAAGGCGGCTACGACCTGCAGGGCCTCGCCCGTTCGGTCGACGCGCATGTCACCGCGCTGATGCGGGGCTGATCAACACGCCGTCAAGCCGCCGTCGATGGGCAAATCGGCGCCGGTGATGAACGCGGCGTCGTCCGACAAGAGATAAACGCAGAGCGCGGCGACTTCCGCCGGCTGGCCGAGGCGGCCAAGCGGGATCGCGCTCGCCATTTTCTCGCGGGCGCTCTGCGGATTGCGCGCGGCGGCAACGGTGAAGTCGACCATCGGCCCTTCCAGGAAGGCCGGGCACACCGCATTGCAGCGCACCGGCGGCTTGCAGCGGGCGCCGTGCATCGCCACCGATTTGGAGAGCAGCGAGACGCCGCCCTTGGAGGCATTGTAGGCGGCGAAATTGTGCCCGCCGACCAGGCCCGACACCGACGACAAATTGACGATCGCCCCGCCGCGTTGGCGCAGCAGCGGGAAGGCGTATTTGCAGCCGAGGAAGGTGCCGTCGAGATTGACCGCCAGCACCCGCTTCCAGGCGGCGAAGTCGAGCGCCTCGACATTGCCGAGGGCGACGATGCCGGCGGCATTGACCAGCCCGTCGAGACGGCCGTGCTTGCGCTCGATCTCAGCCGTGAGCCGCTGCCAATCGGCTTCCGCCGTGACGTCGAGCGCGGCATCGATCCGCGGACCGGCGGCGATATCGGCCGTGATCGGCGTGCCGCCGGCGGCCTCGACCGCCTGCGTCACAGCGCCGCCGACGGCGCCGGCGGCGCCGGTGATGAGGACGATCTTGCCGGTGAGGTCGGACATGCGCCGCATCCTACCGGCTGGCGCGCGCGGCCGCGTCCCCTATCTTCGGGGGCGGGGAAACGTCTAGGATGCCGCCTCGAATCGAGCTGGAACCGCGCAATGGCCGACACCAATTCCGATATCGCCAAAATGCCCTTCGAACGGGCGATCGAGGAGCTGGAATCGATCGTCAAGCGGCTGGAAGAGGGCAAGGTGCCGCTCGAGGAGTCGGTGAAGATCTACGAACGCGGCGAAGTGCTGAAAAAGCGCTGCGAGGACCTGCTGCGCCAGGCCGAAGCCCGGGTGGAGAAGATCACGCTCGATGCCTCCGGCAAACCGGCCGGCAGCGAGCCGCTCGACGTCGATTAGCCGCTGGGGCAAAGCTGTCACGGCGCAACCGGGCGGCGAGCCCGGCGCCCTAAAACCGCCGCGGAGGCGGTTCCTTTAGACTGGCCGCAGGGTTCCTGGCCGCAGGGGTGAATTGCCCCGAGCGGTCGATCTGGTGTAAGCCTCTTCCGCTTGGCCGCCGGAACCTTTGCCAGGCCGGCGCTGCCTCGCTCATTAGGCTGTAAAATCGTTCCGGAGTCTCTCTTGCCCAACACTACCAAGACACCGCTGCTTGATCGCGTCAATTTTCCCAGCGATCTCAAGAACCTGTCGCCCGACCAGCTGAGACAGCTCGCCGACGAGCTGCGCAGCGAGATGATCGACGCCGTCGCCAAGACTGGCGGCCACCTGGGCGCCGGGCTGGGCGTGGTCGAGCTCACCGTCGCGCTGCATTACGTCTTCGACACCCCCGACGACCGGCTGATCTGGGACGTCGGCCACCAGGCCTATCCGCACAAGATTTTGACCGGCCGGCGCGACCGCATCCGCACCCTGCGCCAGGGCGGCGGCCTGTCCGGCTTCACCAAGCGCGCCGAGAGCGAATACGACCCGTTCGGCGCCGCCCATTCCTCCACCTCGATCTCCGCCGGGCTCGGCATGGCGGTGGCGCGCGATCTCGCCGGCAAGGCGAACAACGTCATCTCCGTGATCGGGGACGGCGCCATGTCCGCCGGCATGGCCTATGAGGCGATGAACAATGCCGGCGCCCGCAACGAGCGCCTGATCGTCATCCTCAACGACAACGACATGTCGATCGCGCCGCCGGTCGGCGCCATGTCGGCTTATCTCGCGCGGCTCGGTTCCGGCCGCGCCTACTTGAAACTGCGCGACGTCGGCAAGCAGCTCACGCATCATCTGCCGAAACCGATCGACCGTGCCATCACCCGCGCCGTCGAGCATGCGCGTGGCTACGTCACCGGCGGCACGCTGTTCGAGGAGCTCGGCTTCTATTACGTCGGGCCGATCGACGGGCACAATCTCGATCACCTGCTGCCGGTCCTGCGCAACGTGCGCGACGCCGAGATCGGGCCGATCCTGGTGCATGTGGTCACGCAGAAGGGCAAAGGCTACGCGCCGGCGGAAAATTCCGCCGACAAATATCACGGCGTGGTCAAGTTCGACGTGGCGACCGGCGCGCAGGCGAAATCGAAAGGTGGCCCGCCGCAATACACCAAGGTGTTCGGCCAGAGCCTGATCAAGGAAGCGCGCAAGGACGACAAGATCGTCGCCATCACGGCAGCGATGCCGTCGGGCACCGGCGTCGACCTGTTCGAGAAGGAATTTCCCAACCGCACCTTCGACGTCGGCATCGCCGAACAGCATGCGGTGACTTTTGCCGCCGGCATGGCGACGGAAGGCTTCAAGCCGTTCGCGGCGATCTACTCCACTTTCCTGCAGCGCGCCTATGACCAGGTGGTGCACGATGTCGCCATTCAGCGGCTGCCGGTGCGTTTCGCGCTCGATCGCGCCGGGCTGGTGGGCGCCGACGGGCCGACGCATGCCGGCGCCTTCGACGTCGCCTATCTCGGCTGCCTGCCGGGTTTCGTGCTGATGGCGGCGGCGGACGAGGCCGAGCTCATGCACATGGTGGCAACGCAGGTGGCGATCGACGACCGGCCGAGCGCGCTGCGCTACCCGCGCGGCGAGGGCATGGGCGTGGAGATGCCCGAGGAGGGCAAGCCGCTCGAGATCGGCAAGGGCCGCCTGCTGGCCGAGGGCAGTAAGGTGGCGCTGTTCTCCTATGGCGGACGGCTCGGCGAATGCCTGACGGCGGCGAAGGAATTGCGCGCTTTGGGACTGTCGACCACCGTCGCCGATGCCCGCTTTGCCAAGCCACTCGATGTCGATCTGCTGCTCCGGCTCGCGCGCGAGCACGAGGTGCTGATCACCATCGAGGAAGGCTCGATCGGCGGCTTCGGCGCGCAGGTGCTGCAGACGCTCGCCGACCATGGCGTGCTCGACCGCGGCCTCAAGGTGCGCAGCATGGTGCTGCCCGATGTGTTCATCGACCAGGACTCGCCGGCGGCGATGTATGCCACCGCCGGGCTCGACGCCAAGGGTATCGTTACCCGCGTGTTCGAGGCGCTGGGCAAGGACGCAACGGCCGCGGTGACCAAGCTCGCCTGAGCTGAACTGGCGCGCGCTTACCGCCGCTTCTTGCGGCCCTTCTTACTCTTCCGGCCCTTCCTGCGCTTGGGCACTTTCTTGCCCTTCTTGCGCGCCTCCGACAGGCCGATGGCGATCGCCTGCTTGCGGCTCTTGACCGTCTTGCCGCTGCGCCCGCTCTTCAGCGTGCCGCGCTTGCGTTTGCGCAGCGCGCGCTTCACATCTTTCGATGCCCTTTTCGAATATTTCCGTGCCATCCTTGGCTCCCAGATTGTGCAGCCGATATGAATGTTTCACTCCAATGAGGATAACAATCCGACCGGAAATCTGGTTCCCATGCGTGCGGGCTCTTCGATGAGCGCGCCCACGCGCCAGCGCGCCGATCGCCTGCTGGTCGCGCGCGGCTTGTTCGACAGCCGCGCCAAGGCGCAGGCGGCGATCGAAGCCGGCCTGGTGAGCGCCGATGGCGCGGTCGTGCGCAAAGCGTCGGATGAGGTCGCGACCGACGCGGCGATCGAGGCGACGCCGGCACATCCTTACGTCTCGCGCGGCGGCGTGAAGCTCGCGGCGGCGCTCGACCATTTCGGCTTCGAGCCGCGCGGGCGTGTCTGCCTCGATGTCGGCGCCTCGACCGGCGGCTTCACCGAGGTGCTGCTCGAGCGCGGCGCGGCGCGCGTCTATGCGGTCGATGTCGGGCGCGGCCAATTGCACGAAAGTTTGCGCGCGCGGGCGGAGGTCGTCGCGCTGGAAGCAACCGATATCCGCACGCTGTCGCCGGACCGTTTCGCGGCGCCGCCCAGCCTGGTGACGATCGACGTGAGCTTCATCTCGCTCAAGCTGGTGCTGCCCGCGGCGCTGGCGCTCGTCCAGCCGCCGGCCGAACTCGTCGCGCTGATCAAGCCGCAGTTCGAGGCCGGCCGCGCGGCGCTGAAGAAAGGCGTGGTGCGCGATCCGGCGGTGCACGCCGCGGTCTGCGAGGATATCGCAGGCTTCGTCGCTGCGCTCGGCTGGCGCGGGCGCGGCGTCATCCCCTCGCCGATTGCCGGCGGCGACGGCAATGCGGAGTTTCTGCTGGGGGCGGGACGCGAATTATCCTAAGCGTAATCGATGCTGCGCCGCCGCCGGCGGACCGGAGACAACGTGACCGAGCAGATCACCATTGCCCGCCTCGGCCATCGCGGCGACGGCGTCGTCGAGACGGCGGCGAGCGCCGTCTATGTGCCCTACGCGCTGCCGGGCGAGACGGTCACGGTCGAGCCGGTCGCCGGTCATCCCGACCGCCGCCATCTGGTGCGCGTCGACACGCCGAGCCACGAGCGCGTGGCGCCGATCTGCAAGCACTTCACCCAATGCGGCGGCTGCGCGCTACAGCACTGGTCGCTCGCCGAATATCATCTGTGGAAGCGCAATCTGGTGGTCGAGGCGCTCGGCAATGCCGGCGTTATGGCGCCGGTCGAGCCGCTGATCGATGCGCATGGCGAGGGCCGGCGGCGCTGCGTGCTGCACGCGCGGCGCGGCGAGCACGATGTGCTGGAGGTCGGCTTCACCGCGCCGCGCGCTCATCACATCGTGCCGATCGACGAGTGTCCGATTTTGGCGCCGGGCCTCGATGGCGTGATCGAAGCGGCCTGGGCCATCGCCGAGACGCTGAAGCACGAAGGCAAGCCGCTCGACATCCAGGCGACCGCCACCGACAGCGGGCTCGACATCGACCTGCGCGGCTCGGGCCCGCTCGGGCCGCAGCCGATCGGCGCGCTCGCGCGCGTCGCCGCCAAACACAGGCTCGCCCGCCTCACCCGCCACGGCGAGCTGATTGCGCAAAACGCGCCGCCGCTGCTGACCGTCGGCCGCGCGCACGTGCCGCTGCCGCCCGGCGCGTTCCTGCAGGCGACGGCCTTGGGCGAGGCGACGCTGGCAAAGCTTGTGCTAGCGCATGTCGGAAAGGCGAAGAGCGTCGCCGATCTGTTTGCCGGCGTCGGTCCCTTCGCCCTGCGGCTCGCCGAGCGCGCGCGCGTCACCGCTGCCGACAGCGACGCAGGCGCCGTCGCCGCGCTGAAACGCGCGGCGGCCACGACCAGCGGCCTCAAGCCGGTCGAGGCCATACAGCGCGACCTGTTCCGCCGGCCGTTCGTTGCCGGCGAGCTGAAAGGCTTCGATGCCGTGGTGTTCGACCCGCCGCGCCAGGGCGCCGAGCGGCAGGCGCGCGAACTGGCGCTGAGCGCGGTGCCCGTCGTGGTCGCGGTCTCATGCGACGTCAACAGTTTCGCGCGCGACGCGGCGATCCTGATCGGCGGCGGCTACAAGATCGGCGCGGTCACCCCGGTCGACCAGTTCCGCTACTCGCATCACGTGGAGATCGTGGCGACGTTCAGCCGTTGATCACTTGAAATCGTAGCCGCCCCAGCGGTCGCGCCACATGGTCTCGCCGATGGTGCAGGACACCCGCGGCTTCTCCGCCGAGACCGGCACCACCCGCTGTTCGGGCTGGCGGTTGGAGATCTCCAGCACCAGCTTATGGCGCGTCGCTTCGATGAACTGCGCACGGTCGCGGATCGGCACGACGAAGGCGCCGGGACCGCCAACCACGCAATCTTCGTAGTACCAGTCGAGATGCTCGATATCCATGGTGCCACGATACGGCCGCTTCAGCAGCAACGGCAGCCCGTTGATGGTGATGCCGGCCGCCACCACCGCGTCGCGCGTCGGCACGATCAGGGGGCCCGAATTGTTAGCGCCGTCGCCGGACACGTCGATCACGCGGCGCAGGCCGCGATAGCCGCTGTGGTCGAACAGGCCGCGGGCGAAGTTCAGGCCGCCGGAAATCGATGTGCGCGAGGCGCGCCGGTAGGGCGCGCGACCGATCTCGGCGGCGACCGCATCGGCCGCCTCCGGCCCGTCGATCAGCCGCCAGGGCATGATGACCTGCTGGTCGAACTCGCCGGCCCATTCGACATAGGTGATGGCGATCTTGCCGTTGATGCCCTCGCGCAGCGCCGAGAGGAATTCCTTGGAGGTGAGGGCCAGCCGGTAGCCCTCGCGCTGCAGCGCCTGCTCGTCGGGGTCCATCGAGTAGGACACGTCGACCGCGAGCACCAGTTCGACATCGACGGGTTTGGCGTTCGGACTGCGGTCGGCCAGTCGCGGATTGACCGGCGCGGCCAGCGCCGCGATGGCAAAAACCGCCGCCGCTGCCGCACAGCCGGCGCCCCAATAAAGATGGCCTCGCCGCATGGTGTGTCGCTCCCGCCGGGTGCGACAAGTTGGCATGCGATCCGCGGCGAAATCATGGCGCGGGATCGGGCGGCGGCGGATTGGCCGGCGCCCCGGAATTTGCTCTGGATTCCGGGTTCGCGCTTCGCGCGCCCCGGAATGACAAGGAGGTCAGCTTTCCAGCGCCTCGGTATCGATGATCTCGATGCCGAAACCGCCCAGGCCGACATAGGTGCGCTTGGACGAGGCGAGCAGGCGGATCGAGGAAATGCCGAGGTCTTTCAATATCTGCGCGCCCAGGCCGATCTCGCGCCATTGCTGCGAGCGGGCGGCCTCGGTGCCGGTCGCGCCATCATGCGGAATTTCCGCCACCGGCACCCCGGCGGTGCCGTCGCGCAGATAGACGATGACGCCGCGGCCGTCCTGCTTGAAGCGCGCGAGCGCCGCCCGGATCGTCTTGGCGCCGCCGAACACGTCGCCGATCACGTCGGCGCGGTGCAGCCGCGCCAGCACCCCCTGCCCGTCGCCGATCTCGCCGAAGACGAAGGCCATGTGATGCACGCGGTCGAACGGCGTGACATAGGCATAGCCCTTGAGCGTGCCGATCTCGGAGGCGAGCGCGAACTCGCCGACGCGCTCGACCAGCTTGTCGCGATTCTGCCGGAAGGCGATCAGCTCGGCGATGGAAACGTGCGCGCAGCCGTGCTTCTGCGCAAAGGCGGCGACCTCCGGGCCGCGCATCACCGAGCCGTCGTCGTTCATCAGCTCGGCCAGCACGCCGACGGGCGGCAGGCCGGCGAGCCGGCAGAGGTCGACGCAGGCTTCGGTATGGCCGGAACGCATCAGCACGCCGCCCTGGCGTGCCATCAGCGGAAAGACGTGACCGGGCCGCACGAAATCGGCGGCGCCGCTGTTGTCGTTGGCGAGCGCCCGCACGGTGTTGCAGCGTTCCTCCGCCGAGATGCCGGTGGTCAGCCCATGGCGCACGTCGACCGAGACGGTGAAGGCGGTGCCGAGCGGCGCGTCGTTTTCCGCCACCATGGGGCCAAGCCGCAGCCGCCGCGCGTGCTCGACGCCGAGCGGCGCGCAGACGATGCCGGAGGTGTTGCGGATGATGAAGGCCATCTTCTCCGGCGTGCACAAGGAGGCTGCGACGAACAGGTCGCCCTCGTTCTCGCGGTCGTCGTCGTCGGTGACGACCACGATCTCGCCCTTGGCGAAGGCCTTGATGGCGGCTTCCACGCGGGTGTGGGTGTTGGACACGCGCTCTTCCTTTTGCTCCGTCATACCGAGGCGCGGCCGAAGGCCGCGAACCCGGAATCCATAACCCCTGCTGCGGCATATGGATTCCGGGTTCGCTCGCTGCGCGAGCGCCCGGAATGACCGGTTATATTTTTTCGAACGGCCACGCCGTCCCCTCGCCCACCTGGGCGCGGTGCATCAGATAGTGGTCGGCCAGCACGCATGCCATCATCGCCTCGGCGATCGGCACCGCGCGGATGCCGACGCAGGGGTCGTGGCGGCCCTTGGTGACGATGTCGGTGTCCTCGCCGTAGCGATCGACCGTGCGGCGCGGGGTCAAGATCGACGAGGTCGGCTTGACCGCAAAGCGGGCGACGATCGGCTGGCCGGTGGAAATGCCGCCGAGGATGCCGCCGGCATGGTTGGACAGGAAAACCGGTTTGCGGTCATTGCCCATGCGCATTTCGTCGGCATTGTCCTCGCCGCGCAATTCGGCGGCCGCGAAACCGGCGCCGATCTCCACGCCCTTGACCGCATTGATGCCCATCAGCGCGCTGGCGAGGTCGGCGTCGAGCTTGGCATAGACCGGGGCGCCGAGGCCCGCCGGCACGCCGTCGGCCACCACCTCGATCACCGCGCCGATCGAGGAGCCCTCTTTGCGGATATCGTCGAGGTAGGCCTCGAAGAATTTCGCCTGCACCGGGTCCGGGCAGAAGAACGGATTGTTGGCGACCTCGTTCCAGTCCCAGCGCGCGCGGTCGATTTTGTGCGGGCCCATCTGGATCAGCGCCGCCCGCACGGTCACGCCCGGCACGATCTTGCGCGCGATGGCGCCCGCCGCCACCCGCGCCGCGGTCTCGCGCGCCGAAGCGCGCCCGCCGCCGCGATAATCGTGGACGCCGTATTTGACGTCGTAGACGTAGCCGGCGTGGCCGGGCCGGTACTTATCCTTGATGTCGGAATAATCCTTGGAGCGCTGGTCGACATTCTCGATCATGAGCATGATCGGCGTGCCCGTGGTCACCTGCTTGCCCGTCGCCGCGTCGGTGAACACGCCGGACATGATCTTCACCGCGTCCGGTTCCTGACGCTGGGTGGTGAAGCGCGACTGGCCCGGCCGGCGGCGATCGAGCTCGCGCTGGATATCGGCGGCTTCGAGCGCGATCCGCGGCGGACAGCCGTCGACCACGCAGCCGATCGCGGGCCCATGGCTCTCGCCAAAGCTCGTGAAGCGGAAAAGGTGGCCGAAGCTATTGAATGACATGCGGAGTTCCGGTGCGCCCGCGCTAGGTAGCCCGCGCGTCCGCCTCGGTCAAATAAGCGGCGGCGCTTTCGCAACTGCCAGCAGACAAGACTGTCGGCGTGGTGTGCCGGCGGCTTGTCTGAATGTCCATTCAGCTTGCTGAACGCCGATTAATGACAAGCTGAATATCCGTTAAGCTACGGAAAAATAAAGGGTTTTTCCGTTTTTCCAATTGCCGACCGACGCGCCTTGGAGTATGTGAAGAGGTGTTGGCAAGGAGCGGCAAGCCGGACTCGCCTAACCCGCGCCCGACAGAACTCCTGCCTTTCGAATGGACCCAACGAGGACACTAGACATGCGCAAACTCACTGCCATTGCGGTCGCGCTCGGCTTCCTGGCTGCCACCAGCCTGCCGACGATCGCGGCCCCGGCGGTCAACACCGGCGTCGTGAAGACCGACACCTTCTCCGCCAAGGCGAAGAAGAAAGTCGTCAAGCACAAGGCGAAGAAGGCCAAGCATAAGGCGAAGGCCAAAGCCAAGGCGATGAAGAAGAAGTCCAGCCTGACCGCCACCGACCTCTCCGCCAAGGCGAAGAAGAAGGTCGTCAAGCACAAGGCCATGAAGAAGAAGGCCAAGCACAAGGCCAAGGCCAAGGCGATGAAGAAGAAGTCCAGCCTGGTCGCCACCGACCTCTCCGCCAAGGCGAAGAAGAAGGTCGTCAAGCACAAGGCCATGAAGAAGAAGGCTAAGCACAAGGCCAAGGCCAAGGCGATGAAGAAGAAGTCCAGCCTGGTCGCCACCGACCTCTCCGCCAAGGCGAAGAAGAAGGTCGTCAAGCACAAGGCCATGAAGAAGAAGGCCAAGCACAAGGCGAAGGCCAAGGCGATGAAGAAGAAGTCCAGCCTGAACAGCACCGACTTCTCCGCCAAGGCGAAGAAGGCCAAGAAGGCCAAGAAGGCCATGAAGAAGAAGGCCAAGAAGTCCAAGGCCAAGATGAAGAAGAAGATGTAAGCGGGATCCGCTTTCGGCGGGCGCCGCGTGCGCCCCGCCGCGAACGGCCGGGCCTCAGCGCCCGGCCGTTTCGTTTGTGCGGTGCCTGTTCACGCGTAGCGCGTCAGGCGGTCGCCCTCAAACACATAGACCACGCCCTGCGCGATATCGAGGAGCGGCGCCGCCGCCGGCTTGGCGATGCCCAGCGAGGCCATCAGCCCGCGCGCGGTGCCGCCATGCGCGGCGACCACGGTGTCGCGGACAAGCCCGTCGTACCAGGCGCGCATGCGCGCAGCGACCATCTTGTAGCTCTCCCCGCCCGGCGGCAGGAAATGCCATTTGTCGTGCTCGCGCGCGGCGATGTTCTGCGGATCGCGTTCGTGCAATTGCGCGATGGTGAAGCCTTCCCAGTCGCCGAAGGAGATTTCGCTGAGCGCCGGCTCGGTGCGGTAGCCCTCGGCCGCCAGGCCGAGCGCCGCACGCGCCAATGCGATGGTCTCCCGCGCGCGCAGAAGCGGGCTCGACTGGTAGTCGAGGCTTGCCGGATCGAGCGATCGCTGCGCGAACAGATCGCGCAGCACGGCGCCGCAGTGGCGCGCCTGCTCGCGCCCGCGCGCATTGAGCGGAATGTCGCGCTGGCCCTGCAGCCGGCCCGCGACGTTCCAGTCTGTCTCGCCGTGACGGATGTAATAAATGGTGGGTGGCAATGGAAACCCGGCGACCTGCTCAGCCGCGCGCGGCGTGGCGCCGGCGCGGCATCCGACACCCCTCATACATGGCGTCGGGCGCACTGGCAAAACGGGGATTCCGCGAGACGGCCGATCCGGGCAAGAACGACGCGATGGGCAAGATCGCCAATCGCCGTCTTAGCCACGCACGGCGGTGAGCCATATTGAACACCCGCCACGCGACGCCGCGCCGTGCACGCAGCCGTTCCTTGATTGGTCAATGGTCGACCGGTACTATCGCACGCGTTGAAAACGATCGGCATCGCTGAGACGGCGTGGGGCGCGGCACGTCCACGCCGCATGATCCCGCCGGGCGCGGCTCGCCGAGCTGATGATTTCAATTTCCGCAAGAGGGGATGGTGACCATGCGACCCGCGCTTCGATCGATCGTCTGTGGCCTGGCTCTGGCCGGCTTGTTTCCCGCTCTCGCCGCCGCCGCGGACAAGCCGATTGCCATCGGCACGCTGCCGCAAGGCTCGCTCGGCTTCTCCATTGCCGCGGCCATCGCCAAGGTGACCACCGAACAGGCGAACCTGCAGGTGCGCGCCATCGCCCAGGGCGGCTCGTCCGTCTACCTGCCGCAGGTCAATGCCGGCGAGATGCAATTCGGCACCTCGAACACGTTCGAGACGATCTTCGCCACCCAGGGCACCGGAAATTTCGCCGGCCACGCCAACAAGAACCTGCGTGTCGCCGCCATGCTGGTGCCGTTCCAGGTCGGCTTCATGGTGGCCAAGGATTCCGACATCAAGGCGGTGACCGACCTGAAGGGAAAGCCGTTCCCGACAGGCTACGCCAAGCAGAAGCTCGTCGGCATCATGCAGAATGCGATCTTCCACGCCGTCGGCATGAGCGAGAAGGACGTCAAGCCGGTGCCGGTGCCGAACTTCGTCAAGGGCGCGGCGCTGCTGGCGGAAGGCAAGGTGGCCGGCGTGCTGCTCGCGCCCGGCTCGGGCGTCGTCAAGAAGACCTATGCCGAGCGTCCGGTGCGCTTCATCACCATCCCGAACGATCCGAAGGTGGAAATGGACATCCAGCAATCGCTGCCCGGCTCGCGTCTGGTCGAGGTCAAGCCGAACAAGCGGCTGGTGAGCATCGCCGGCCCGGTCTACCTCGTGCAGTATCAGTATGCGCTGGTGACCAATGCCAAGGTCTCCGACAAGACCGTCTACGACATGGTCAAGGCGATCTACCAGAACAAGACGAAGCTCGCGGCGGCGCTCGGCGTCTTCAACAAGTTCAATCCGGCCGACATGGCGCCGCAATTGGCCGGCGCCACCTATCATCCCGGCGCGATCAAGTTCTACAAAGAGGTCGGCCTGTGGAAGAAATAACCGGACGGCGTTCGGCGCGCGCGTAACCGATGTCGGAACCGGCCTCGAGCCGCCAAAGCCGGCCGCTGCGCGCGCGCATCCAGGATGCCACGATCGCGACGCTGGCCGGCCTGCTGACCCTGGTGGCGATGGCCTGGTCGGCCGACCTGCCGATCGAATTCGGCTGGCAGATCTACACCCAGCAATACATCGCGCTGATCCTCGCCTTCACGCTGGCGCTGGTCTTCCTGCATTACCGCGCCGACGGCCGCACCGGCGGCGTGGTGCCGGCCTATGACGCCGTCGCCGCGGCGGTCTGCCTTGTCGTCGCCGGCTATGTCGCGGTCATCTACCAGTGGCTCGATGCGGAACTGCCCTACGATCCGCGCATCGGCGTGCCCTTCGCCTGCGTGCTGCTGCTCGGGCTCACCGAAGCGCTGCGACGCGTCGCCGGCCTGTTTCTCACCGTGCTCGTGCTGGTCTTCTTCTGTTATGGGCTCCTCGGCTATCTCATCCCGGGGCCGTTCATGGGCAATTACGTGTCGCCCGCGAACCTGCTCAATTCGCTGATGCTCGGCGACGTCGGCATCCTCGGCGTGCCGACGCAGATCGCGGCGACCGTGGTCATCGCCTTCGTGCTGTTCGGCACCATCCTCAACCGCGCCGGCGGATCGAAATATTTCACCGACGTGGCGCTGTCTCTGTTCGGGCAATATCGCGGCGGCGCGGCCAAGATCGCCATCGTCGCATCGAGCCTGTTCGGCATGATTTCCGGCAGCGCCGTGTCCAACGTCGCCACCATCGGCACCGTCACCATTCCGCTGATGCGCAAGTCCGGCTTTGCCGCAAACACCGCGGCCGGCGTCGAGGCCGTCGCCTCCACCGGCGGCCAGCTCATGCCGCCGGTCATGGGCGCGGCGGCGTTCCTGCTGGCGCAGGACCTCGACGTTCCCTATCGCGAGGTGGTGATCGCCGCGCTGATCCCGGCCGTGCTTTATTACATCGCGCTGTTCATCCAGGCGGACCTGCGCGCGGCGCGCGATGAGATCGCGCGCGTCGCTGTCGGGGGGCTGCCGCGCCTCTCGCGCGTATTGGCGCAAGGCTGGCATTTTCCGCTGCCTTTCGTGCTGATCGTCGTCGCGCTGTTCGGGCTCAACTACCTGCCGGAGAAGGCGGGACTGGCGGCGTCCGGCTTGATCCTGCTGCTCGCGCTTTTCGTGCCGCACGAGGGCCAACGGCTGCCGCTGCGCGAGGTGCCCTCGCTGATCGCGCAGACCGGGCTCGCCGTCCTCGACATCGTCATCATCACCGCGGCGGCCGGCGTGATCATCGGCGTGCTCAACCGCACGGGCTTGAGCTTCGCGCTCACCGAGAACCTGGTGCAGATGGTCGACAAGCACCTGTTGCTGCTGCTGCTCGCCACCGCGTTGATTTCCATCGTGCTCGGCATGGGCATGCCGACGATCAGCGTCTATGTGCTGCTCGCCGCGCTGATGGCGCCGTCGATCAAGGCGCTCGGCGTCGACCCCATGGCGGCGCATCTGTTCGTGCTCTATTTCGGCATGATGTCGATGATCACGCCGCCGGTGGCGATCGCCGCCTTCGCCGCGGCAAGCCTCGCCAAGACCAACCCGATGACGACCGCCTGGGAGGCGATGCGCTTCGGCTGGCCGGCCTATGTCGTGCCATTCCTGTTCGTCTATTCGCCGACGCTGATCTTCAAGGGCAGCGGTTTCGCCATCGCGTTGGCGACGGTCACCGCCATCGCCGGGGTCTGGCTGATCACGGCAAGCATGGTCGGTTTCCTGACGCTGCCGCTTGCGCCGTTGCGCCGCGTCCTGGTCGGCATCGCTGGCCTCGGCCTGCTCATTCCCGCCGGCGCGTTTCCCGGCGCGGTTTTCACCGATATCGGCGGCGCCCTGCTGGCGGCCGTGCTCCTGGGCCAGGACTGGTTCGTTGCGCGCAAGCGTCGCACCAGCCTGCAAGGCGGCGGCGCGGCCTGAAACGCGGTTGCTTCGTTGGGGACGCCTACTCGTCCTTGCCCACCGCGATATCCGGCGCGTCGGGATGCTTGATGCCGACGATGTGGTAGCCGGTGTCGACGTGATGGATTTCGCCGGTGACGCCGCTCGACATGTCGGAGAGCAGATAGACGCCGGCCTTGCCGACATCCTCCAGCGTCACGTTGCGCCGCATCGGCGTGTTGTACTCGTTCCACTTGAGGATGTAGCGGAAGTCGCCGATGCCGGAGGCAGCCAGCGTCTTCAGCGGCCCGGCCGAGATGGCGTTGACGCGGATGTTCTTGACGCCGAGATCGGCGGCGAGATAGCGCACCGAGGATTCAAGCGCCGCCTTGGCCAGCCCCATCACGTTGTAATGCGGCATCCATTTCTCGGCGCCGTAATAGGTGAGCGTGAGCATGGCGCCGCCATTGGTCATCAGCTTCTCGGCGCGCTGGGCGACCGCGGTGAAGGAATAGCAGCTCACCAGCATGGTCTTGTTGAAGTTGTCTTCCGTCGTATCGACGTAGCGGCCGTCGAGCTGGTCCTTGTCGGAATAGGCGATGGCGTGCAGCACGAAATCGAGCGAGCCCCAGGCCGACTGCACGGCTGCGAACACGGCATCAAGCGTCGCCGGCTCGGTGACGTCGCAATGGCCGACCACCAACCCGTCCACCTCCTCGGCCAAAGGCTCGACCCGCTTCTTCAGCGCGTCGCCCTGATAGGTAAAGGCGAGGTCGGCCCCCTGATCGCGGCAGGCGCGCGCGACGCCCCAGGCAATCGAGCGGCTGTTGGCAACGCCCATGATCAGGCCGCGTTTGCCGCGCATCAGACCCGCGTTTTCCGGCATGTTCCTTCCCGTCTTGGCCGGGCGCAGCCGGCCATTTCCTATGGCATAGGGCCTGTGGGCCATCAAGCAAGCCCGGGTGCCGCCGGCCTTGCCGCCATTCAACCAATTTGTTTTCGGGAATATGATCGGATTTCAGGGGTTTTTCCTGGCAGTCGGGCGAGGCGAGACTTGTCCGGGCCGGCCGGCGGCACCCTGGGGTGGCGTCCGCGCCGGACGTGCAGATCTCGAATGAAAGGGCGGACGTGGCCACGTTCCGGCAGCAGATCGAGGCGACCATCCCGGCGCTGCGCCGTTATGCGCGGGCGCTGACCCGGCAGGCCGACGTCGCCGACGACCTGGTGCAGGACACATTGGTGCGCGCGTTGCGATCGGAACATCTGTTTCACGGCGGCGACGTGCGCGCATGGCTCTACACGATCCTCACCAATCTCAACCGCAACCGGTTGCGCGCGCATGCTCGGCGGCCGCTGCTGACGCCGATCGAGGAGAACGACGCGCCCCATCTCGCCGGGCCGGAGGCCGGCGGCCGCGATATCGAACGCGCGCTCGCCACGCTGGTGGAGGACCAGCGCAACGCGCTGCTGCTCGTCGTGCTCGAGGGCCTGAGCTACCGCGAGGTGGCCGAGGTGCAGGGCGTGCCGATCGGCACCGTGATGTCGCGGCTAGCGCGGGCGCGCGCGCAGATCAAGGCCTATCTCGACGGCGAGCGCCCGGCGCTGCGCCGCGTGAAATGACGTGAAGGAACAGGTGACGACATGACCACACGCGATCCACCCGTGACCGAGGACGAGTTGCACGCCTATGTCGACGGCGAACTGCCGGACGACCGGCGCGCCGCCGTCGTCGGCTGGCTCGCCGAGAATCCAAGCGAGGCCGCGACGGTCGCCGCCTGGCGCGCGCAGGCCGAGGCGATCCGCGCGCGCTACGGCGGCGTCGCCGACGAGCCGGTGCCGGCGCGGCTGACGCTGGACGAGGTGCTGCGCAGCGACCGCGGCCGTTCCTGGAAAGCGATCGCGGCGGCGGCCGCGCTGGCCGCCTTCATCGTCGGCGGCGGCGCCGGCTGGTTCGCGCGCGGCGCGGCGGCGACCGCGCCGCACGGCAACGGCACCATTACCGCCGACGCGCTGGAAGCCTACCGGCTCTATGTGGTCGAGGTGCGCCACCCGGTCGAAGTGCCGGGTTCGGAGCGCGCGCATATGACCAAGTGGCTGTCGAAGCGGCTCGGCTACGAGCAGCGCATTCCCAATCTGGAATCGATCGGTCTCAAGCTGGTCGGCGGGCGGCTCCTGCCCGGACCGCACGGCGCCGCGGCGTTCTACATGTATGAGGGCCCCTCGGGCGAGCGCTACACGCTCTACTGCTCCAAGGTCGCCGCGCCGGAAACAGGCTTGCGCTTCACCGGCGGCAAGCGGTCGGCCGCCTTCTACTGGATCGACGACAAGGTCGGCTATGTGGTCGCCGGCCCCGACCAGCGCGAGAAGCTGGAGAAGATCACCAAGCTGATCTACGAGCAGGTCGACCGGGGGGCGAGGAAGTCGTAGGGCGCAGCGCGCCGTCCCTACTCCGGCAGGCCGACCATGCGCAGCGCGTCGGCCATGGAAGCGGCCAGCGCCGGCGCGCAATCGACGCCGGCGAATTGGCGGCTGTAGCGAAATGCGGGATGCAGTTCGAGGACCTTTGCCGCCGCGGCCTTGGCTTCCTCCAGCCGCCCCAGCCTGGCGAGCGCCGCGGCCAGTTGCACGTAGGTGATGCTGTGCGCCGGGTTGGCGTGCACGGACTTGTAGGCGGCATGGGCCGCTTTGTCGTAGCGGCCGAGATGGAAATGACTTAACGCCTGCGCATCGTAGGCGGCGAAGGCCCAGGGATCGAGCGGGCTGAGACGCATGCCGCGCTCGCTCCATTCGATCGCGCGTTCGGCCTCGCCGCCCCAGGCAAGCATGACGCTGCCGAGAATGTAAGTCAGCGCCGAAGACGGGCTGAGCGCGAGCGCGGCCTCCAAGGCGATGAAGGCGGCGGCACGGTCGTGCCCGTCCATGCCGACGGAAAATCCGGCCAGGGTCAGCGCGCGCGGATCGTCGCGGCCATACGCGATGGCCGCCTCGGCGTAGCGGACCGAGGCCGACCGGTCCGCTTCGCGCAGCCCGCTGCGCAGGAAAAGACAGTGATGGCACATGGCCGCATTGGCGTGCGCCAGCGCGTAGGTCGGGTCGAGCGCGAGCGCGCGCTCGAGCAGCACCAGCGCCCTGGTCACTTGCGCCGGCATGCCCGAATCGACGTCCTGCTGCGCCTGCAGCACGAGATCGTAGGCGTCCAGGCTGTCCGGCCGCTTGCGCCGCACGCGCTCGACCTCGGCGCGGCGCAGGCTGGGCTCGATCGCGCTGACGACGTTGAGCGCGATCTCGTCCTGCAGCGCGAACACGTCGTCGAGCGGGCGATCGAAGCGCTCGCTCCACAACTGGTATCCGCTCCCGGCATCGACCATCTGCGCGGAGATGCGGACGCGGCGGCCGTCCTTGCGCACGCTTCCCTGCACCAGATAGCGCACGCCCAGCGCGCAGGCGACCTGCTTCACGTCGATCGCCATGCCCCTGTAGGCGAAGCTGGAATGGCGCGCGATGACGAACAGCCATTTGATGCGCGACAGTCCGGCGATGATGTCCTCGACCATGCCGTCGGCGAAATAGGCCTGTTCCGGATCGCCGCTGAGATTGGTGAAGGGCAGCACCGCGACGGACGGTTTGTCCGGCAGGACGGGCGGCGGCGCCGGCGGCGCGGCGGCCGCGGCGCCGGCCATGGCAACCGGCGGCCCGACATAGCGATAGCCGCGACGCGGCAGCGTCTCGATCCAGTCCGCGCCGCCGGCCTCGCCGAACGCCCGGCGCAAGGCGGCGATCTGGACGGTCAGGTTGCTGTCCTCGACGGCGAGCCCCGGCCAGGCCGCTTCGAACAGCGCGTCCTTGGCGACGGGCGCGCCGGCGTGTTCCAGAAGCTGGCGCAGCAGTGCCACGGCGCGCTGGCCAAGGACCATCGGCTGGCCGTCGCGAAACAGGATTTCGGCGGCCGCGTCGAGCCGGAACGGACCGAATTCGTAAGCCGTCGCCATGGGTGGGCGCCCCGTTCGGAAATGTTTAGCAGCTTTTTCGCAGCGATTTCACGACCTGTCGGCGAGAGCAAAGCAAACTCGGGTGGTCAGATAGCGCGATGAAGTGCAAACCCGAGGGAGAATATCATGAGCGCGAAAGCAGTCGTCCGCATGCCCGGCGAAGGCAAACAGGTTTCTTTGGCCGGAAAGCCCCTGGTTTTCCTGGTGACCGGACAGGACACCAAGCACACGTCGATGTTCGACTGGACGCTGCCGGCCGGATTCTCCACCGGCACCCACGTTCACCGCGTCCAGGAAGAGACGTTCTACGTGCTGGAGGGCGAGTGCCAGTGGGACGTGGGCGGCGAGCGGATCAACGCCAAGCCCGGCACCTATGTGTTCATCCCGCCGGGCGTGCCGCACAATATCGCCAACGCCAGCGACAAGCCGGCGCGCATGATCATGACGGTCTCGCCCCCGGGCCACGAGCAATATTTCGAAGAGCTGGTGAAACTGGTGACGAAGAGCGGACCGCCGGACGCCGCGGAAATCGCGAAATTGCGCGCGCGCTTCGACACCGAGCAGCTCTCGGCGTTGCAGGCGCGTTGAGCGGGCGCGCCATGATTCGTCATGGCCGGGCTTGACCCGGCCATCGCGCTTGGCAAGGCACACGCTCGCCGAAGCGGGATCACCGGGTCACGCCGCTTCGCGGCGCCCGGTGATGACAAACAATGACGTCAGCCCATGTCCTCGCGCGGATCGTAGGGTTTCTTCTCGCGCCAGTTCTTCATCAGTGCGGTGAGTTCGTCGTCGGCCTTGCCCGGCAGCACGATGCGCACGGTGGCCATGAGGTCGCCGGCGCCGGCTTTCGCCTTCAGCCCCTTGCCTTTGAGGCGGAAGGTGCGGCCGGAATTGGTGCCGGCAGGGATCGCCAGCTCCACCGGCCCGTCCAGCGTCGGCACCCGCACCTTGCCGCCAAGCACCGCCTCGTAGAGCGTGATCGGCAACTCGAGCCGCAGATCGGAGCCGTCCGGCTTGAATAGCGGATGCGGCGCGACGTTGACCGTGATCAGCGCATCGCCCGCTTTGCCGTTGGCGCTCGGCCAGCCCTGCCCCTTGAGGCGGATCTGCTGGCCGCTGGTGAGGCCGGCCGGAATCTTGACTTCGACATCCTTGCCGGTCGGCAGATGCACGCGCGCCTTGGTGCCGCTCGCCGCCTCCGGCAGGCTGATGGTGAGCGCCGCATGCAGGTCCTGGCCGGTGACCGCGGCGCCGAAATCCTCCGGCTCGAACTGGCTGCCGGCGCGGCCACCGCGCGCGCCGCCGCCGAACATGCCGCGCAGGATGTCCTCGAAACCGCCGCCGCCAAAGCCGCCGCCGGCACCGCCCGCGCCGGGGCCGCGGCGCTGGAAGCCGTCCGGCCCGAAATGAAAGCTCTCGAAATGCGTGCCGCCCGGGTGGAACCCGCCGCCGCCGCCGCCGCCTGGTTGGGCGCCGAAGCCCTCGAAGCCGCGGAAGCGCGGCTTGCCTTCGGCGTCGATCTCGCCGGCATCGAAGGCCTTGCGCTTGTCGGCGTCGCCGACGATCTCGTAGGCGGCGTTGAGCTCGGCAAAGTGCGAGGCCGCCTTCGGATCGTGCTTGTTGGCGTCCGGGTGCAGCTTCTTGGCGAGCTTGCGATAGGCGCTTTTGATCTCCGCCTCGCTCGCAGCCTTCGATACCCCCAGGGTCTGGTAGGGGTCGCGCATTGCCGTTTCCAACTCCTGTGAATGCTGTGAAAGTCCCCAACGCCGGCCAAAGGCCGGCGACTCGTAGCCTCAATGTGGGGTTCCGGCGCGCCGGATGCAACGCGGCCGGTTCAGGCCCGTCATTCCGGGACGCGAACGGAGTTCGCGGGCCCGGAATCCAGGGCCCAAACGTCGGCGTTGCAGTGTGCTCTGGATTCCGGGTTCAGCGCTTTGCGGTGCCCCGGAATGACAGGAAGGCGCTACGAGCTCTTCCAGGGCTTGAGCGAGCGCACCTTCCAGGCCCCGGTGGTGTGCTTGCAGGCTTCGCCCTGCAGCCAGGACTGGTCGCTGCCCTTGACGTAGCTCGCCAGGAAGTCGCGGCAGGTATCGCCGCCCTGGCTGTAGGCGGCGGCAAGCGGAGTTACCGTGCCGCGCGCGCCGGTACGCGGATTTTCCCAGGGCATGCTGGCGTATTTCTCGCCGCGGCGGAGCACCTCGCTAGCGGCAGCCCGCGCATAGGCGAGATCGTCGTCGGGCGGCAAGGCATGCGTGCTCTGCGCGCCGGGCGGCGGCGTGATCGAACCCGTGGTGTCGGATTTGCTGCCGAACAGCGAGTTGAGTTGGTAGGACATGCTGCAGCCGCCGGCGGCGAGCGCGCCCGCCAGCAATGCGCTGGTCGCAACCCCGCGCCATAGGCGAGGAGGCCAAGCTCGACTATAACGGCACCAACTCAACCGGAACCGACGGGTTCTGACCCTCAAAACGAAACGCTCCGCATAATGTCCGATACGGCTCCGATTGAACACCCAAGTTGGTTAACGAGTGGTGATTTCACCGCTGCGGATGACCCCTTACGGCTGTTTACCGCCTGGCTGAAGGAGGCCAGCGGTAGCGAACCGCGCGATCCCACCGCCATGACTTTGGCCACCGTCGATGCCGACGGCGCCCCCAATGCCCGCATGGTGCTGCTCAAGGGCGCCGACGAGCGCGGATTCGTTTTCTACACCAACTTGAACAGCCAAAAGGGGCATGAGTTGGACGTCCACCCCGTGGCGGCGCTGGTGTTCCACTGGAAATCGCTCAACCGGCAGATCCGCGTCCGCGGTCCGGTCGAAAAGGTGACGGACGCCGAGGCCGACGCCTATTTCGCCTCCCGTCCCAAGCAGGCACAGATCGGCGCCTGGGCCAGCAAGCAGTCCTCGCCGCTGGAAAGCCGGCTTGCCTTCGAGAAACAGGTTGCGCTCTATGCCGCCAAATACGCGATCGGCGCGGTGCCGCGCCCACCCTACTGGTCCGGCTACCGTATCCTGCCGCTCAAAATCGAATTCTGGCAGGATCGGCCTTTCCGCCTGCACGACCGCGTCGAATTCCACCGCGAGAGCCTGACGGCACCGTGGGGCAAGACGCGGCTTTACCCGTGAGCTAAAGTTTTTTTCGCGCCCGATGCGCAATCGAGAACAACAATGCCGAACACGCCCAGCAACCAGCCCCGTCGTACGCTGCTCCTGACCGGCGCCAGCCGCGGCATCGGCCACGCCACCGTCAAGCGCTTCTCCGCCGCCGGCTGGCGCGTGATCACCTGCTCGCGCCACCCGTTCCCGGAGAACTGCCCCTGGGACGCCGGACCCGAGGACCACATCCAGGTCGATCTCGCCGACGAGGCGACGACCTTGGAAGCGGTCGAGGAGATCAAGAACCGGCTCGACGCCAACGAATTGCACGCGCTGGTCAACAACGCCGCCATCTCGCCCAAGGCCGACGGCGGCGCCCGCATGGGCTCGCTGGAGACGCCGATGGAGGTCTGGCACCACGTGTTCCAGGTCAACTTCTTCGGCCCGATCATGCTGGCGCGCGGGCTGGTCGACCAGCTCAAGGCGGCCAAGGGCTCGATCGTCAACGTGACCTCGATCGCCGGCTCGCGCGTGCATCCGTTCGCCGGCGCCGCCTACGCCACCTCGAAGGCGGCGCTCGCTTCGCTGACGCGCGAGATGGCCTACGACTTCGGGCAGCTCGGCATCCGCGTCAACGCCATCGCGCCGGGCGAGATCGACACCGCGATCCTGTCGCCGGGGACGGAGAAGATCGTCGAGCAGATCCCCTTGCACCGGCTGGGCACGCCGGACGAGGTGGCCAAGATCATCTACGTGCTGTGCACGGAGACGAGTTCATACGTGAACGGCGCGGAGATCCACATCAACGGCGGGCAGCATGTGTGAGGCGCGCTGAGGGCGCTACCTTTCAGCCGTCATTGCCGGGCAACTGCGACCGGCCGAAGGCCGGCCCCGTCGTAAACTTGACCCGGCAATCCATGCAGCGCGTCCACGATTTCAGACTTACGTAAGTCACAAATTCGCAGCGGCTCATCATGGATGCCCGGGTCATGCCCGGGCATGACACGGAGGCTGTGGCGCGCTTAGTGGGTCCTGGGTCCCCGCTTGCGCGGGGACGACGACGGAAAGTGGGGTTCTGGATTCCGGGTTCGCGCCGGAGCCTGCCATCGGGCCGGCCTTCGGCCGGACCCGTTGGGCGCGCCCCGGAATGACGGCTACAACCACTTCCGCCACTTGAAATACAGATACGGCAGGATCGCCGCCATGATCATCACCACGAGCACGATCGGATAGGCGTAGTGCCAGTCGAGCTCCGGCATGTGCTTGAAGTTCATGCCGTAGATCGAGGCGATCAGCGTCGGCGGCATCAACACCACCGCGGCCACCGAGAAGATCTTGATGATGTTGTTCTGCTGGATGTTGACCACGCCGAGCATGGCGTCGAGCAGGAAGGTGATCTTGCTGGCGAGATAGCTCGCGTGGTCGGTGAGCGAGAGCACGTCGCGCTGCATCGACTGCAATTGCGCCCGCGTCTCCTTGTTCCACTTCATGGTCTCGGCTTCGTGCGAGAGGAACAGGAGCAGCCGGCCGATCGAGACCAGGCTCTCGCGCACCTTGGAGGTGAGATCGCCCTTGCGGCCGAGCGCCTTGAGCACGTCGTTGTAGGAGGGCGGGCCGGCGTCGGGATCGGGTTCGAAGATGGTGTGCGAGATCTGGTCGACCTCGGCGCCGATGCGCTCCTGGATGTCGGCGGCGCGGTCGATCACCGCATCGAGCAGGTCCATCAGCACGGTGTCGCCGGTGATCTTGGGCGGGCAACTGCGCGCGAGCTTGTGCTCGACGATGGCGAAGGGCCGCGGCTCGTCGTAGCGCACGGTCGCCAGGCGATGGCCGGAGAGGATGAAGGTGACCGGCGTGGCGGTGGGCGTGGCGGTGTCGGAGTGACACATCAGCGTCGCGGTCATGTAGCGCGCGCCGTTCTCGACATAGAGGCGGCTCGAGACCTCGATCTCCTGCATCTCCTCGCGCGTCGGCACGGCGATGCCCAACTGGCCTTCGACCAGCTTGTCTTCCTGGATGGTGGGGCTGAGCAGATCGATCCACACCGCATTGTCGGGCGGCGCCGCGCCGGATTCGACGGCGACGCGTTCGAGCGACGAACCGCGCGGGACATAGACCGAAAGCATGCGTCACGACCGTGGCAAGAAAGCCTCGTCAGTCATGACCCGATCATGCGCGAAAGCGCAAGACCATAATCGCGCACCGCTGATCGCGACCGCCCTCTCGGCGGCCGCGCGTTGCGCACCGTTTTGTCGTGGTGGAAAAGCCTCGCCGCGCCCTTGGCGCGGGTGGCGTCTATTCGCGCTCGTAGCGCAGGGCGTGATTGCTGTTGGCGGCCTTGTGCGTCTTGGTCTCGTCTTTGTGGCGGACCGCGGCAGCCACGGCGGAGATGCCGATGCGCCCGTAGCGGGTGACTAGCGTCGCCTGGTGATTGCGGCTCTTCTGGTCGTCCAGGCTAGCGCCGTCACGTTCCCGATGCTCCATTGCCTTTGTCGCCTGCATCGTCGCACTCTGATCCTTCCTTGAGCGATTTGAGGCGCTTCATCTGGTGCCCGACTGCGGCGGAATTGCGCACCCAATCGGAAGCTACCGTGACATTTCGCGCCCGTTTCGCGAGCCTTGTCTAAACTTTGCGGAAAATACCTCCCAATGTGGTAAACTCTTCGTTAACGTCTTGACGCCACATTAGTTTCCGGGACGGCCCCGGCCGCCCGGGGGTCTCTCGCAAAGTGCGGCATTCCTGCAACAGGTTTGCATCAGTGCGATGTGGGTCATCCGGATTCCATGGCGAGCGCGCATTTTTTTCGGTTAATTGCGGAAAGAACGGGGTCACGGCGGATGCCCGGCTGCATCCATAACACGAGGAAGAAAATGGCGGCGAAGGGGTTGGTGGTGGCCTTGTGCGGCCTCGGCCTGATACTTGGCGGCTGTATGCAGTCGACGCTGGATCCGTCCTCGGACGCGAATTTCACCGCGCGCGACAAAAAACTGCTGGCGGCGGCGCCCTATGCGAAGGTGCAGCTTCCCACGCCCTACCAGCGTCATATCGTGACCTGGCACCGCAAGGAATTGCCCGGCACCATCGTCATCGATTCCGACGCGCGCTACCTCTACTACGTGCTGCCGGGCGGCAAGGCGATTCGCTACGGCGTGGCAGTCGGCGAGGAGGCGATGGCCTGGTCGGGTGTGGCCGAAGTCAAACGCATGACCGAATGGCCGTCCTGGACGCCGACGCCGGGCGAGCGCGAGCGACTCGACGTGCCGGCCTATGTCGGGCCGGGACCGCAGAACCCGATGGGCGCGCGGGCGATGTACCTCTACGAAGGCAACAAGGACACGCTCTACCGCATCCACGGCACCAACCAGCCGGAATATATCGGTCACGCCATTTCCTCGGGCTGCATCCGCATGACCAACGAGGACGTCATCGACCTGTACAAGCGGGTCAAGCCGGGCACCATCGTGGTGGTGCTGGCGCCGCACCAGGGCGACTCGCCGTACAATCCGCGGCTGGCCGCCGGCGGCAACATGTTCCAATAAGTCAGACTGGGGCTGGGACGAAACGGCGCCCATGCGGGCGCCGTTTTTGTTTGCCTGTCCCGGGCGCGGCGCGGCGTTTCTTACACGCCCAATTCGACGCGCAAGATCTCCGGCGGCATGCCCAGGCGCATCGGCACGATGCTGCAGCCGAGCCCGCCCGATACGATCATGTGGCGGTCGCGCTCGACGATGTGGCCGTAGGCGAAGCGCGCGCCGTATTCCGACGGGGTCCAGGTCGGCGGGATTAGCGGCGGGCGGATCTGGCCGCCGTGGGTATGGCCGGCGAGCGTCAGCGAGACGTGCGGCGGCACCTTCACGAAGATGTCGGGCTCGTGCACCAGCAGGATCACCGGATCGTCGGTGGTCACGCGCTCGAGCGTGCCCGGCAGATCGTCGACGCCGACAAACTGGCTGGGGCCGACCCAGTGCGCGAGCTGATCGCCGAGACCGGCGAGCCAGAAGCGGCGGCCCGGCTCGCCCAGCAAGACCGCGTCATTCTGCATCGCCGGGATGCGCACGTCGGCCAGCGCCTTGCGCACGCCCGTGATGTCGTACCACCAGTCGTGATTGCCGTAGATCGCATAGACGCCGAGCGGCGCCGAAAGGCGCGCGAGCTCTCCCGCCCATTGCGGCGGCGTCACATGCTCGGTGATGAAACGGTGGGTGGCGAAGAAGTCGCCCAGGAGCACGATGAGATCGCATTTGAGCGCATTGCCGGCATCGACCACCTGGCGCACGCGGGCCAGGCCCATATTGGGGCCGCCGGCATGCAGATCGGCGATGACGCAGATGGACAGCCGGCGGCCGGCCGGCCAGCGCGGCGGATTGAGCCGATAATGGGTGATCACCAGCTCGTTCGCCGCCTCGGCGGCGGCATAGGCCGTGGTTGCAGGGCCCATCAGCCCCGCCGTCCCCAGCACGCCAAGGCCGCCCTTGATAAGGCCGCGGCGGGAGATGACGTGCGGCGCCGGCCGCACGAGAGGGTTGGAAGGGTTGCCGGTCATGCCGGCCTACCTAACGGGGAACTGTGCAAGAACAATGGTGGCGCCGGCACTGTCTGCCGGCATGCTTAATGGGCGTCGGCCAAGGCCGGGCGCGGCCGCGGCAGCGGCACCACGGGCTGGGCAGGCGGCGGCACGCGCACGTCCCACTGGCAGATGCGATAGCCGCCGCGGCGCTGGATCACGTCGAGATGGATGTGGCCGGAATGATAGGCCTCGCCCGGCCCGAGCACGGTGGTGAAGCGGTGGCAGGCGGCCTCGCGCAAGGCCTGGCGCAGCGGCGCGTCGACATTCACATCGGTGAGCGCGAGGCGGCGGCCGTCGGCGAGGCGCAAGGCGCGCACGTCGAGCGCGTCGCCATGCGCGTGCTCGGAGAGCTTGGCGCCGGGGATGCGGTTGCGCGTGCGGCATTCGTAGGAATCGTAGTTCTCGATCGCCGAAAGCGCACCGCCAAGCTTGGCGACGTCCGGCGCCACCGCGTCGCGCAGCCAGCCGGCGAGCGATTCCGCCATCGCACAGTTGAGCACCGCCGGCGGCATGACCGCGATGCGACGCTTCGCGGGCGTCAGCACCGCGGTGAGTTCGACCATATCGGCGCCGCCGCAGGCGCCCGGCCCGATCAGCCGCGGCAGCAGCGTCACCATCGCCATGGCCGTGAGCCGTTGGTCACAGGCGGTCGGGTCACTGCTCATCGTGGCGGCGTCGAAGTCGAGGCCAGCGACGGCCTCGGCGAAAGAACGCGGAGCCTGCGGCAGGGCCACGACGTGCGGGCGCGGGCGCGGCAGGAGCACCGGCTCGGCGGCGGCCGGAGCACAGGCGGCGGCGAGCGCGAGCAGGACAAGAAAAGGCCTCATGCAGGGCATTCGGGGTGCGAATTGCGGCTTTTGTGGACAGGGCGTCGGGCGCCGGAGCCCATTGCGCTGCCCCGTGCGCACGCTAACCTATCCCCTGGCCGGCCGGGTGCCGACCCAATAAGCCGCCAAAACGGGAGGGGAAACGATGCTCGGACTGATGCAGGATTGGCCGCTGCTGTGCCATCGCATCATCGACCACGCCGCCAAATTCCATAAGGACCGCCGGGTCATCAGCCGCTCGGTCGAGGGGCCGATCGTCGAGACCAATTACGCCGCCGTGCGCGCCCGCGCGCTCAAGGTGGCGCAGCGGCTGGAGCGCGACGGCATCAGGCTCGGCGACCGGGTGGCGACCATGGCCTGGAACACCGCGCGGCATCTGGAATGCTGGTACGGCATTCTCGGCATCGGCGCCGTCTACCACACCGTCAATCCGCGCCTGTTCCCCGACCAGATCGCCTGGATCGTCAATCATGCGGAGGACCGCATGATGATCGTCGATCTGACTTTCGTGCCGTTGTTGGAAAAGTTCGCCGACAAGCTGCCCACCATCGAGCGCTATGTCGTGCTCACCGACAAGGCGCATATGCCGTCCACCACGCTGAGGAACGCCGTCCCCTACGAGGACTGGATCGCGGAGGTCGACGGCGATTTCGCCTGGAAGGAATTCGACGAGAATACCGCCTGCGGCATGTGCTACACCTCCGGCACCACCGGACATCCCAAGGGCGTACTCTATTCGCACCGCTCCAACGTGCTGCACGCCTTCATGGCCGCGCTGCCGGACTGCAAGGGTATCAATTCGCGCGACGTGGTGATGCCGGTGGTGCCGTTCTTCCACGCCAACGGCTGGTCGCTCGCCTTCTCCGCGCCGATGGTCGGCTCGACCCTGGTGATGCCGGGCCCGAAGATGGACGGCGCCTCGATCTACGAATTGCTCAACACTTACAAAGTGAGTTTCACCGCCGCGGTGCCGACGGTGTGGCTGATGCTGCTGCAGGACCTGGAGAAGACCGGGCAGAAGCTGCCCTACTTGAAGCGCGTGGTGATCGGCGGCTCGGCCTGCCCGCGCGCCATGTCGAAGACCTTCGAGGAGCAATACGGCGTCGAGGTGGTGCATGCCTGGGGCATGACCGAGATGAGCCCGCTCGGCTCGCTCTGCACCATGAAGCCGGAATATGCCGCGCTCACCGGCGACGACCGCCTCGACATCCAGGTCAAGCAGGGCCATCCGCCCTTCGGCGTGGAGATGAAGATCACCGACGATGCCGGCCGCGACCTGCCCTGGGACGGCAAGACCTTCGGCCGCCTGAAGGTGCGCGGCCCCGCGGTCGCCAAGGCCTATTACAAGGTCGAGAACGATCCGGCCTTCGACGAGGACGGCTGGTTCGACACCGGCGACGTCGCCACCATGGATCCCTACGGCTACATGCAGATCACCGACCGCGCCAAGGACGTGATCAAGTCGGGCGGCGAATGGATTTCCTCGATCGACCTGGAGAACCTGGCCGTCGGCCATCCCAAGGTGGCGGAAGCAGCCGTGATCGGCGTCAAGCATCCGAAATGGGAGGAACGGCCGCTGCTGGTGATCGTGCTGAAGAAGGGCGAGACGGCGACCAAGGAAGAGCTCATCGGCTTCATGCAGGACAAGATCGCCAAATGGTGGCTGCCGGACGACGTCGCCTTCGTCGACGAGATCCCGCACACGGCGACCGGCAAGATCCAGAAGCTGACGCTGCGGAAGCAGTTCGAGGATTATCGGCTGCCGAGCACGGAAGCGGCGGAGTGAGGGGCGGAGTTCGCCACACCTTTCGAAAAGCTCGCCTGTCGCTCCTGCATGCAAACAAGCGTAGCCCGGATGGAGCGGCGCGAAATCCGAGATGCGAATAATGCGGCAATGCCGCCCCGGGTTCGCTGACGCTCACCCGGCCTACAAACTGCGGGAAATTGCTGCGAGCGAATGACGCGAGCGACGAGCGCACAGCCGCGCCTCAAGTCGCCTTGACGAGGCCGCGCTCGATCAACAGCGGGACGAAATTTGCAACCTCGGTTTCGCAGGTCTGCAGGTCGACCTCGAATTCCTCGCACAGTCGCGCGCAAATCGCGGCCACCGTCATCGGCGTGTCGAGCAACTCCCATATGCGCCGGCCGACCGCGTTGAGGCCGAAATAGAGACCGCTTTCCTTGGCCATCATCAGCATGTCGTCCGCTCTAACCGGGGCGAACAAAAAGTCGCCGCTGCGGCTGAGCAAGGTCTCAGGTGCGATGGTCACGGAATGCTCAGGGGGTTAACCGTCGGCTACAACCCAGCGGATCAGCGGCGGCTCACGTCATTCGCCGCTGCGTCTGACCAAACGCCGGAAAAATTGCGCACCAAATCACGAAGCGCTGGCGGAGAACGGCGGCGTCGGACCCACTGTCCTGCTCGGAGCATAGGTCACATGGATGTCGACGACGACGTAATGATGCTTGCCGGCCCCACTCAGGGGCTGCTCCGAAATCAAAGCCGGGGGGCTCCAAGGCCGACGCCCAGACGAAGCACCGGAGGTTTGCGGTGAGATCTCCGCGGCGGCGCGGCTCACACACGCAGCAGCATCAACAGGCTTTACGCTCATGAAAACCCCACGCTCCCTTACGCCACGGCGTTCCCAACACGGGATTCGGAGATTTGGACCCCGAATGATGTTCGCCCGCACCTAGAACAGTACACCGCTACCATAGCAAATCGACAATGGCTACAAAGCCAAGCGCTCATAATTCTCCCAGCATAACTTCGCAGGCATTCTCCCCAGCGAAATTAGATGAGCGCACGCATTTCGTGCAAAAATCAATCACTGCACAAAAAGGTTTGATCGCAGTCGGCCGCACACACGTGTTAATTGCGCCTGCGCACAACTAGACGTCCGTGCGTGCGGTGTGCGGCGCGGGCCGCTTGTGTCGCCGGGCGAACCGGCTCCCTCCGCTAGGCGTTATCGCCGCGAAACCATTCGATATAACGCGCGATCAGAAAGGCAAGCAGCACATTTCGCGCTTCGAATTCGGAGCCGGCGCCATGTCGCCCGCTGAGGCTACGCGTCAGCATGCGCCGCATCTGGGAGAAATCGAAGTAACGGGTGAGAAAGCCGGCTTTCTCCATCCGCTCGATCTCGGCGAGCACGCGCGGCTCGATGCGCCTGGCCATTGCCATGAAATCCGGCAAAGGTCCCTCATTGCCCGGTGGACGGTCTTGATATTCCGGTGGGTAGAGGTCCTTGAGCGCAGCGCGTGCCAGGTGACGCGTCTTGCCGTTTTTGAAGTAAAGCGCTTCGGGAATGGCAAGACCGAACTCCACCACGCGCTTGTCATGAAAGGGCTGGGTAAACTCGAGTCCATGCGCGGCAGCGGCGACCGAGCCGGCAATCGCCGTGCTGTCCTGCTGGCTACACAAGACCTTCTGCATGAAGCGCCGCGGGTCATCGCGCAGGTGGAACACGAAAAACTCCGACCCGTGGCGCTTCTGGCTTCGCACGATCGAGCGCGTCAGCGGCATGGCCGAGCCGAATAGCGGAAGGCCGCTCCGATAGCGCTGGCGCAAATCGATCAAGAAGCGCGGCACGAGCTGAAAGAGCACCTGACGGCGCAAGACCTGTTTCGTGCTTCGGCGGAGGTGGCGCCGCGTGGCGGCAAACTCGATAGCGAAGCGGCGCCAACGGCCCGTGAGCAGCAACCGCACCAGGGCGTCCTGTCCGCGCGGATTGAGCGTGTAGTCGCCGCCATGTCCATCCATGACGATGCGCGCCCCGCTGCCGGCGAGCTCGCGGTACATGGCATCGTTGGCGAAACGATTGGGACTGTGCCGGTTGTCGGTCTTCAAAAAGGACCGTTCCAAGTCGGTGAAGATGTCCATGCCCTCGCGGGTGACGTAACGCACGTCGAGATGCGGCATGTGGCGACGACACATTTCCACCCACCGCCGCGCATCGGGAACAGGGCCGCGATAGCCTTCCGGCATGACCGACGATACGGCGATGAACTTACGCTGCTGCGCGTTGACCACCGGACCGGCCAGCGCACAGATGGCGCTCGAATCGAAGCCGCCGCCCATCAAGAGTCCGGCCGGCGCGGTGGCACGGCGCAGACGGCAGGCGACCGCCTCACCCAGGATCTTGCGATAGTTTTCGATGTAGTAGGCTTCGTCGCGCCCCTCATGCGCCGGATCGGCATGCGGCTCCCAGTAGCGGCGCGTGTGGATGACGCCGTCGGCGCCAATGGTCAGCACCGTTGCGCCAAGCAGTCCGCGGATGCCCTCATACCCGGTGCCGCCGATGATCAGCGCCTGGAGGGTGAGCAAGGCGCGCACCACGTTCTCTTCCAGCAGCTTGCGCGGCACCCGCGGCAGCGCCCACAGCCCCTTGATCTCGGTGGCGAAGGCGAAGAAGTCCTCACCCAGATGATAGAACACATGGCGCTGTCCCATGTGGTCGCGCGCGAGCGTCAGCGTTTTCTTGCCGGCGTCCCACACGGCGAAGACGAAATCGCCGACCAGGCGATCGACGCAAGCGTCGCCCCATCGCTTGTAGGCGGCAAACAGCAGTGCGCTGTCGGCCATGCCGGCGAGCGCATCGGCGCCAATCGCGAGCGCGGTGGCGAGCTCGTCGCGATTGTCGAGCCGCAGGTCGGCGACGAGGGTGAGATTGCCGTCATGCAGCGGCTGCGCATCGACCGCATCCTCGCGCGTGACCCGCATCATCAATTGGCCGAGGCCGACGGGGCCGCTGTTCCAACTGCGCGCCCGGTCGGGCCCCAGATGCGCAAGCCGTGCCATCTGCCGATCGAGATCGGGCTTGGCAGGCAGGCGATCGCCAAAACGAAAGATGCCGCAAATGCCGCTCATAAGGCGAATCGTCGCGTCCCAAACTCCGAGCGGACACAAAAAGCACACACGCGCGCCTTCGGCAAACGCCGGCCCGGGCGCGGCTCGCTCTGGCCGTCGGCCATCCCAAGGTGGCGGAAGCAGCCGTGATCGGCGTCAAGCATCCGAAATGGGAGGAGCGGCCGCTGCTGGTGATCGTGCTGAAGAAGGGCGAGACAGCGACCAAGGAAGAGCTCATCGGCTTCATGCAGGGCAAGATCGCCAAATGGTGGCTGCCGGACGACGTCGCCTTCGTCAGCGAAATCCCGCACACGGCGACCGGCAAGATCCAGAAGCTGACGCTGCGGAAGCAGTTCGAGGATTACGTGCTGCCGAGCACGGAAGCGGCGGAGTGAGCTTTCCCGCCGACCGGTGCGCGCCAAGAACGCGTCCCGCGCGGTGAAACGCCGTCTCGCGGTGTCGGTGTCACGGCATCCGCCTTTCTGATAATCTTCGCGCGATTCTCGTCCGCACCTCAAAGGCGACACACGAGTCCGTGCGACGGCACGCCAACACCCTCAGCGCCGGCGGATGGCTGAAGGCCATCCGCGACGAATGGTTCCTGGGCGTCAGCCTGGCGACCACGCTCGCCTTCGCACTCATCGGCGACCGCCTGTCCGTTGCGCTCGACACGCCGCTCTGGCTCGCCCTCATCTTCGTCTGGCTGTTCGGCGTGGTCATGGGCTCGGCGCTCTCGGTCGTGCGTCATGCCGATCGCGTCGCCGAGATCGTCGGCGAGCCCTTCGGCACGCTGGTGCTGACCCTATCGGTGACGGCGATCGAGGTGATGAGCATCACCGCGGTGATGCTGCACGGCGCCAACAATCCCACGCTGGTGCGCGACACGCTGTTCGCCGTCGTCATGATCATTCTCGGCGGCATGGTCGGCGTGTCGCTCCTGGTCGGCGGCGCGCGCCACCGCGAGCAGCACTACAACCTGCAAGGCGCCAATGCCTATCTGAGCGTGATCATCCCGATGGCGGTGCTGACGCTGAGCCTTCCGAACTTCACGGTGACGACGCCGGGGCCGACGCTGTCGGTGGCGCAGCAGATCTTCCTGGTGATCATGTCGGTCGGGCTCTACGTCGCCTTCCTCGCCATCCAGACCGGCCGCCACCGCGCCTATTTCACCAGCGAGGAAGGCGAAGCCGCCGCGGCGGAGGCGGCGCCGCGCTCCCTCGGCGCGTTTCTGCGCCATGCGCTGCTGCTCGCCGCCTATATGGCGCCGGTCGCGTTCCTCGCCGAGAAGCTCGCCCACCCCGTCGATTATTTCATCGAGACCCTGCAGGCGCCGGCGGCGCTCGGCGGCGTCGTCATCGCCGTTTTGGTGGCGACACCGGAGGCGATCGGAGCGACGCGTGCGGCCTTCGCCAATCGGCTGCAGCGCTCGGTCAATATCTTCCTCGGCTCGGTGCTCTCGACCATCGGGCTGACAGTGCCGGTGATGCTGGCCATCAGCCATTTCACCAAACACGAGGTCTATCTCGGGCTGACCGGCGCCAACGATCTGCTGCTGGTGCTGACGCTCGGGGTCAGCGTGGTCACCTTCGCCAGCGGCCGCACCAATATCCTGCAAGGCGCCGTGCACGTGATGCTGTTCGCCGCCTTCCTGATGCTGATCTTCCAGGCCTGAGCGCTCCGGCGCATGCGGGAGACCGGAAAATCGGGGGAACGCTCCGGCGCGCTTGGCGTTTTCTCGTGGCACGCCCGCGCCGGGTGACAACCGGCCCTAATGGGGATGTCGGACGCCGCTGATTTTGCCGGTTTCTGGCGGCGACAGCAACGCATTGGTACGCGTGGACGTCTAACCCATTCCCGGCGCGGGTACCCCGGGGCGGCGTTGCCTCCCCCGCGGGCAGGCTTTATTCCTCCACTATGGGCAATGAGGGGGCCAGCGGCGAGCCAGCCGGCGGGATACGGTTCGTGGGCGTGCGCCGCGACTATTGGCGGCTGCTCACCCGCGGGGCGGGGCTGCTCATCGTCACGCTCGGCATCTACCGTTTCTGGCTGATGACCGACGTGCGCCGCTTCCTCTGGGCGAATACGGTCATCGTCGACGACGCGCTCGAATATCTCGGCACCCCGCTCGAGCTGCTGATCGGCTTTTTGGCGGCGATCGCCATTTTGATCCCGATCTATGCCGGCTTCTTCCTGGCGGCGCTCGATCTCGGGCCACTCGGCCAATTGTCCGGGGTGATCGGCTTCCTGGCGCTGTTCGTGCTCGGCCAATATGCCATCTATCGGGCTCGGCGTTACCGGCTCAGCCGCACCGTTTATCGCGGCTTGCGCTTCCATCTGGAAGGCTCCGCCTGGCTCTATGCTTTTCGCGCCATCGCCTGGTGGATCGCCACCCTGCTGACGCTCGGGCTTGCCTATCCGTTCCAGCTGGCGAGCCTCGAGCGCTTCAAGATGCGCCACACCTATTACGGCGACCTGTCCGGCCATTTCACCGGCTCCGGCTTCGGCCTGCTGCTGCGCGGCTTTCCGATGTGGTTCCTGGTGGTGGCGCCGCTGGCGCTCGCGGTCGGCGCCTTCGTCGAGGTGGTGGATTTCAAGGCGCTCGCCGACGCGCTGGCGCAGGGTGGCGACGACCTGATGGCGCGCATCGAGGGCGGCAACCCGGCACTCGGCGGCGTGATCGTGTTCACATTGCTGATGGCGGGCAGCGCGGTGGTTGCCGCCGCCCTGCTCTATCCGGCGTTCCAGGCGCTGGTGCTGCGCTGGTGGTCGAGCGGCTTGCGCTTCGGCGCGCTCACGGCGCGCTCGAAGCTGCGCACCGCGCAGGTCTACGCCGCCTATATGCGCTTCCTGTGGGGGGCGCTGCTGTTCTCCCTCGTGCTGGCGGTGATCGGCACGCCGGCATTGCTGATCGCCGGCAATATCGGCAATGGCGACGTGGCCGCCACCGCAATCGGACTTGCCGGCTATGTGATCGCGGCACTCGGCTATTCCACCATCTACCGCGCCACCGTCATGCTCTCGCTCTGGCAGTTGGGCATGGAATCGCTGCAATTGTCGGGCCTGTCGGTCCTCGATACGGTCCGCGCCCGCGGCCGCGCCTCTTCGGCGCTGGGCGAAGGCCTGGCCGATGCGCTCAATGTGGGCGGCTATTGATGGTGGACGACCGACAGCCAATGACCGCCGGAACCGGCACCTTCTTCGACGGCAAGACCAGTGCCCGCCACGCGGCGCGGGTGATGCTGGGCATTCAGGCGCTGCGCATCGACGGCACCGACGGCCACCCGCTGGCGGAATGGCCCTATGACGACCTCCAGCAGATTGCGGCACCGGGTGGGCTGCTGCGACTGCGACGGCGCAACAACGCCTTGCTCGAGCGGCTGGAAATCACCGATGCCGATTTCGCGGCCGTGATCGATGCGCTCGCGGTCAATGTCGACCGCACCGGCGCTTTGCAGCGCCGCCAGCGCGTCAGCGTCGTCGGCTGGACCATTGCCGCGACGGCTTCGCTGCTGGCGGTGGCCTATTTCGGCGTGCCGGCGCTGGCCAACCGCCTGGCACCGCTGGTGCCGCCGCTGGCCGAGCGCAAGCTCGGCGAAGCGGTCGACCTCAAGGTGCGTCAGCAGCTCGACAGCCACAAGCTCGGCGCCGGCTTCGCCTGCGGCACGGCGCCCAAGGAGCGCGCCGGACGCGCCGCGCTCGACAAATTGATGGCACGGCTGACACAGACCGCCGACCTCAGGCTGCCGCTCACCACCATCGTGGTGCGGCGAAAGGAAGCCAATGCCATCACGCTGCCGGGCGCGCGCATCTATGTATTCGAGGGGCTGATCGGCGCCGCCGCCAATCCCGACGAACTGGCCGGCGTGATCGCGCACGAGATCGGCCACGTCGCGCATCGCGACGGCACCAAGTCGGTGCTGCAGGCGGGCGGGCTGTCGCTGATGTTCGGCATGCTGCTTGGCGATTTCGTCGGCGGCGGCGCCGTGGTGGTGGCGGCGAAAACGGTATTGCGGTCGTCCTATTCGCGCAAGCAGGAGGCGGCGGCCGATGTCTATGGCGCCGAGTTGATGAACAAGGCAGGCGGGGACGCCCGTGCGCTCGGCACCATCCTGGCCAAGATCGGCGGCGCGACGGAGCCGGGCATGGCGGTGCTGCGCGACCATCCCGACACCAAGGCGCGCATTGCGGCCATTAACCGCCTGGCGCGGCCGCAGCGGCACCGGGATTTTCTCGACGCCGCGGAATGGGCGGCGTTGACGAACATTTGTACGAGGTGATGGTCTATGCGGCGTCCGCTAATTCCTGAGCCGATGTCACGTCTGGCGACCTGGTCGCAACGGCACGCGCTGTTCGCGCTGGCGGTGGCCGTGTTGTCGATCGTCGTGCTGCGCTCGGGGCTCTTGGAAGTGGTGCCGGCGCTGGCGACCTTCGCCGCCGCCCTGGTCTTCGCGATGATGGCGGTGTTGTTCGCCTTTGCGAGCTTCGTGCCGATCTGGCGGCACGGCCGCTCCGGGCTCGGCCGCGCCATATCCGGTCTGCTGCTCGGCCTGGCGCTGCTCGCCTATCCGGCCTATCTCGCCTATATCGGCGCCAAGCTGCCGCCGATCAACGACATCACCACCGACACCGAACATCCGCCGCAATTCGACCTGCTGGCCCGCCTGCGCCCGCGCGGAAGCGACAAATATCCGGGCGCGAAGACCGCGGCGCTGCAGAGCGCGGCCTATCCCGACATCGTGCCGCTGGAGGAGGACGCGCCGCCGGCGGTCGCCTATCGCGCAGCGCTTGCCGTCGTCACCAAGCGCAAATGGCTGATCGTCGACGCCCGCCCGCCCGCACCGGGCCACGACGGCGTCATCGAAGCGGTGGCGCGCACACTGATCATGGGCTTCCGCGACGACGTGGTGGTGCGCATTTCGTCGCTCGACGACGGCTCGCGCATCGACGTGCGCTCGGCCTCGCGCTACGGCGTCGGCGACTTCGGCACCAACGCGGCGCGTGTGCGCGCGCTTCTATCCGACATCGACGACGCCGCCAGCGAACCGGTGCCGGAACCGCGGCCGGAACCGAAGAAGCCGGCAGCGAAAAAGCCGGCGCCGAAGAAATCGCAGAAGCGGTAGCGCCGCGCTCCGCTCTTACGATGAGAGGTCAAGTCAGCGCTGCGCGCGGTTATCGCGCCAGTCGATAAACCCCGTCGATCGCCGGCTCCCCGTCGGTGGCGACGAGGCCGCGCGCCACCATGTCCTCCAGATGCGCCAGCACCGACAGGCCGGCGGCGCCGGTCAAGCGCGGGTCGAGCCCGATATAGCTCGCGCGCACGATGGTCGGGATATCGGCGTCACCTTTGCCCAGACGATACAGGATCGAGGCTTCGCGCGCCTTGCGGTGCAGGATGTAATAATTGACGAAGCGTCCGGCGTCTTCGATGGCCGGGCCGTGGCCGGGAAAATAGGTCGTCTCCGAGCGGCGGGCGAGCTTGTCGAGCGAGGCCATGTAATCGCTCATGGCGCCGTCGGGCGGCGCCACGATCGAGGTCGACCAGCCCATCACGTGATCGCCGGAGAACATGAGGTTCGGCTCGCGCCAGGCGAAGGCCATGTGGTTGGCGGTGTGGCCGGGTGTCGTCACCGCCTCGATGGTCCAACCGTCGCCGGTGACCACCTCGCCGTCCTTGAGCGCGACGTCGGGCTTGAAGTCGCGGTCGGCGCTGGAGTCGGGCCGCGGCTGCTCGCCGACGCGCAAAGCCCGCGCGGCGCGGTGCGGGCCCTCGGCATAGACGGTGGCGCCCGTCTCATGCTTGACGGTCGGCACCGCCGGCGAATGGTCGCGATGCGTGTGGGTGACGAAGATGGCGGCGACCGTCTCGTTCTTCACGGCATCGAGCAGCGCGCCGATATGCGCCGGGTCGTCCGGGCCGGGATCGATAATGGCGACATTGCCGCGGCCGACGATGTAGCTCATCGTGCCCTTGAAGGTGAACGGCCCGGGATTGTTGGCCATCACGCGGCGCAGGCCGGGCACGACCTCCTCGACGGTGTCGGGCGCCAGGTCGAGCTTCTTGTTGAAGGGGATGTCGTCACTCATGGCGGCTGGCCTTAGCGGCTTGCCCGCAGCGATGCAATGGAAACTTCATTGCCTGCGTCTCAATGAATCTCCGGCTCTGGCGATCGGCCCGAGCGGCGCGAGGAAATCGAAATCGCAGCCTTCGTCGGCCTGGCCGATATGCTGCGAATAAAGCGCGCCGTAGCCGCGCGGGTAACGCGGCGCCGGCGGCGTCCAAGCGGCACGGCGGCGCGCCAACTCTTCGTCGCTGACATGCAGATGGATACGCCGCGCCGGCACGTCGACCTCGATCTCGTCGCCGGTTTCGACGAAGGCGAGCGGACCGCCGACGAAACTCTCCGGTGCCACATGCAAAATGCAGGCACCATAGCTGGTGCCGCTCATGCGCGCGTCGGAGATGCGCAGCATGTCCTTGACGCCCTGCTTCAGCAGCTTGGTCGGGATCGGCAATTGTCCCCATTCCGGCATGCCGGGGCCGCCCTTGGGACCGCCGTTCTTGAGCACCAGCACGTGGTCGGGCGTGACGTCGAGGTCGTCGCGCTCGATCTGGCTGGCCATATGGTTGTAGTCATCGAACACCAGTGCCGGCCCGCGATGGCGCAACAAGCGCGGATCGGCGGCCGACGGCTTCATCACGCAGCCGCGCGGGGCAAGGTTGCCGGTGAGCACGGCGGTGGCTTCTGCATCGGACACCGGATCGATCAGCGGATGAATGACCGAGCGCTTGTAGATCTCGGCGCCGGCGATGTTGTCGCCGATCGTCTTGCCGGTGACGGTGAGACAGGAAAGATCGAGCATGTCGCGCAATTCCTGCATCAGCGCGCGCAGGCCGCCGGCGTAGAAGAAATCCTCCATCAGATATTCGCCGGAGGGCCGCACATTGGCGAGCACCGGCACCTGCCGCGATATCTCGTCGAAGCGGGCCATGTCCATCGCCAGGCCGGCGCGGCGCGCCATGGCCACCACGTGAATGATGGCATTGGTGGAGCCGCCCATGGCCATGTGCACGCGGATGGCGTTGTCGAAGGCGGCGGGCGTGAGGATCTGCTGCGGCGTGAGGTCTTCCCACACCATATCGACCGCGCGGCGCCCGGCGGCAGCCGCCATGCGTGGGTGCGCGCTATCGGCGGCGGGAATCGACGACGCGCCGGGCAGCGTGAAGCCCAAGGCTTCCGCGATCGCCATCATGGTGGCGGCGGTGCCCATCACCATGCAGGTGCCGAAGCTGCGCGCGATGCCGCCTTCGAGCTCGGTCCAGTCATCCTCACTGATGCGGCCGGCGCGCTTCTCATCCCAGTATTTCCACGCGTCGGAGCCGGAGCCCAGCACCTGGCCGCGCCAGTTGCCGCGAAGCTGCGGCCCGGCCGGCACGAAGATCGCCGGCACGCCCATGCTGATCGCGCCCATGATCAGGCCGGGCGTGGTCTTGTCGCAGCCGCCGAGCAGCACGGCGCCGTCGATCGGATGGCTGCGCAAGAGCTCCTCGGCTTCCATCGCCAGCAGGTTGCGATAAAGCATGGTCGACGGCTTGACGAACGGCTCGGACAGCGACATCGCCGGCAGTTCGATCGGTAAGCCACCGGCCTGCAGCACGCCGCGCTTCACATCCTCGGCTCGCGCGCGCAAATGCGTGTGGCAGAAATTGATGTCGCTCCAGGTGTTGATGATGCCGATGACCGGCTTGCCGGCGAAGTCGGCGGTGTCGTAGCCGCCCTGGCGCAGGCGCGAGCGATGGCCGAAGGCGCGCAGGTCGTTGACGCCGAGCCAGCGATGGCTGCGCAGGTCTTGCGGGGATTTACGTTTCATTCCGCGGCGATCTCGGCTTTGGGCATGGCGCGCTTGGCCATGATCTGGGTCGCGATGACAATGGCGACCAGCACGGCCCCGATCAAGTCGGTCGTCAGACCCGGCTTGATCAAGAACAGGCCACCGACGATGAGCAGCGCCCGCTGCCAGGGGTTGGCCACGGTGATGAGATAGCCGTTAAGGCCGCCGGCAAACAAGACCACGCCGATCACCGCGCTGGTGCAGCTGGAGACGATGGACGGCCAGTCGCCGATCATCAGCAGCGACGGCGAATAGACGAACATGTAGGGCACGATGAAGCCGGCGGCGCCGATCTTCACCGCCGCCCAGCCGGTCGCCCACAGGTCCGATTTGGCGATGCCGCAGGCGGCGAACACCGCCAGCGCCACCGGCGGCGTGATCGCCGAAAGGATGGCGAAATAGAAGGCGAACATGTGCGCGGCCGGCACCACGACGCCGAGCTTGACGATGGCCGGCACGAGAAGCGCGGTCATGATGATGTAGGCCGGCGTCGTCGGGATGCCCATGCCGAGGATCATGCCAGCGATCATGGTGAGGAACAGCGCGACGAACAGCGCGTCCTTGGCCAGATGCACGACGAACTGGGTGAACACGATGCCGAGGCCGGACAGCGTCACCACGCCGACGATGACGCCGGCGGCGGCGCAGGCGAGCGCCACCGACAGCGTGTTGCGGGCGCCGTCGACCATGGCGCCGATGAGGTTCTCGAAGGTGACGTTGACGCGGGTGTGCTTGCGCAACGCCGCCACCGGGAAGCAGGCGAGCGTGCCGGCGAGCGCGGCCATCGGCGCGGAATAGCCGGAATACATCACCACCAGGATGAGCGCGACGGGAATGAACAGATGGCCGTTGCTGCGCAGCACCGTGCCGAGCCGCGGCAGCTCCGAGCGCGGCAGGCCGGTGAGGCCGAGGCGCTTGGCCTCGAAATGCACGGCCGAGAAGCAGGACAGGTAATAAAGCAAGGCCGGCACGATCGCCCAGATCACCACCTCGCCGTAGGAGACGCCGAGGAACTCGGCCATCACAAAGGCGGCGGCGCCCATGATCGGCGGCATGATCTGCCCGCCGGTGGAGGCCACCGCCTCGACCGCGCCGGCGAATTCGGGGCGGAAGCCGGTGCGCTTCATCAGCGGAATACTGATCTGCCCGGTCACCATGACGTTTGCGACGGCGCTGCCGGAGATGGTGCCGAACAGCGAGGACGAGACCACCGCCACCTTGCCGGGGCCGCCGACCTGATGGCCGGTGAGGCTGGTGGCGAAATCCATGAACAGTTGCCCGGTGCCGGTGCGCTCCATGAAGGTGCCGAACACCACGAAGATGAGGACGTAGGTCGCCGACACCGAGAGCGGAATGCCGAAGATGCCTTCGGTCGTCATGTAGAGCTGGTCGATCATCCGTTGCGGTTCGAGCCGGGCGATGGCGAGCCCATAGACCAGGAAAGTCACGGCCGTGATCGGCAGCGCCCAGCCGAGCACGCGACGCACGGCTTCGAGCAGCAGCACGATCATGATGCAACCCATGATCTTGTCGCTGAGATAAAGGTCGTCGACATAGAAGATGCGGTTGACCACGTAATCGTAATTGTAAAACAGATAGAGGATCGGCAGCACGGCGAGCACGAGCAGCGCGAGGTCGAGCGGGCTCGGCACGCCCTCGCCCTTGCCCGAGGCGCGGAATATCAGGAAGGTCAGCGTCAGCGCGAACAGCAGATGGGTGCCGCGGAACCAGACGGCTTCCGGCGAGCCGAAGCCGATCGCCCACATGTGATAGAGCACCATGGCGACGGCGACGACGATGGTGACGAGGCGCACGATGCCGCGATAGCTGAGATCGATTTTCGGAGTCATGACGATCCCGCTTTCTCCGTCATGCCCGGCCATGTGCCGGGCATCCGCGTTTTTGAGGCGCAAAGAAAGTCGTGGATGGCCGGGACAAGCCCGGCCGTGACGAGCCTATGCTTTGCGATGCCCCCGCATCGGCGATGCCGTCAGTGCGACATCACGGTGATGCCGTGTTCCTTGTAGAACTTGGCGGCGCCGGGATGGAACGGCACGCCGATATCGGCGGCGAAGTCGGCCATCTGCTGCTTGCCGATCGCCTTGGCGATGCTGGCGAGGTTGGCGGTGTTGGCCATCACCGCCTTGGTCATGGCGTAGACCTCGTCCGCCGGCAGCTTGCAGGAGGCGAAGATGTGGGTGGCGTAGCCGATCACCTTCACATCGCCGGTCATGCCCGGATAGCTGCCCTTCTTGATGGTCACCAGCGTGTAGCCCGGATTGAGCTTCTTCATGCCGGCGAAGCTCGACGACTGGTCGAGCAGCTTGATCGGCCGCGCCGAGGCGAGATCCATGATGGCGCCCGCCGGCACCTGCGTGCCGAGGCCGAAGGCGACGGCATGGCCGTCCTTCATCTGGTTCACCGAGTCGGAATAGCCGACGAAGCTCACCTTGACGTCGCTGTATTTGATGCCGTTGACCTCGAGGATCTGGCGGGTGATCAGCTCGCCGGTATTGCCGCGCTGCTGGGTGGTGATCGCCTTGCCCTTCAGATCCTTGATCGAATTGATGCCGGCGTCGGCGGGCACCACGAGCTGATAATATTGCGGATAGAGCGTGGCGATGTTGCAGACATTGGTCAGCTTCTTGGGGAACGGCTTCTTGCCGTTGATGCCATCGACGGTCGAAATCGAGTTGCCGAAGCCGATATCGGCCTTGCCCTCGTCGACGCCGCGCGCATTGGCGATGCCGGCGCCCGGAAGCACCTGCACCTGCAGGCCGGGAATCGCTTTCTCCCACATGTCCTTGAGCTGACCGCCCAGCGGAATCCAGGATCCGCCCTGCGGGCCGGTCATCATTTTCAGGTTGGCGGCCGAGGCCGGCGCCGCGAGCGCAACGGAAAAGCCCAGGGCGAGACCCAGGCCGAACGTCTTCAAGCCGAACGTCTTCAATGAGATTGTCATGGTGCGTCACTCCCCCAGGCCCGCCAGGGGTTTGCGGGCCGATCCTTTTTAATTCCCTGGCGCAAGCGTACGGGGAGGCGCGAATGCGGACAAGAGATCAATTACTACGCGCGGGTGTCCGGCCCGGCGCGGCAGGCGGGTGGGAACCGGTATCACGATCCTTTGCCCCCAGCCGTCCGCCCCGCGGGTCCGGCTCGGCTGAACAATCGAGGGGTTAATCCGCGCCGCGTTCGGCGAGGCGGCAGGCTGCCGCGAGGGGGGCTCTTCACAAGCGCGAACGGAAGCCGCGCCCTTATTTGCGCTGCGCGCCCATGTCGGCTGGCGCGCGTTCAATAGGCCGCTGTCACGATCGGGGCGCGCGCCCGCGGCTTCCGATCAACCGCACGCGAAATCCTGTCAACACAACCTACGGGCGAAAGACGTGAAATCCTTGCGCGATGTTTCCGGTCCGTTACTATCATGGTAGGGGACAGATCTTCTCTGTATCAGCGTGATTCGTCGCGTGTCATCCCTGCGCATGAAGTTGCGGCTGGGGGGCCGATGAGGATCGTCGCGACGTCCGCAAGACGGTCGGACATCGGGCGCGTTTGGGGCTGTAATGCAGGAATTGCGCAGACGCCTGCAGCAACTAATTGACATAATGGCTTTCCGGTCGCTTTCGGGTGGCTTCAGCGCGCGCCGTTTTATCGTCTTTGCAGCGGCCTGCGCGGCATTGTTGCTGGCAATCGGCGGCCAAGCGCAGGCGCAGGTGCAGGCCACGATAAGCCTGACAAAAGCGGCGTCGCCGACGACCTACACGGCCGCAGGTCAGCTGATCAATTACACCTATCACGTGACGAACGACGCCGGTTCGGCGCGCGAGGTCAACGGGATTTCGGTAACGGACAGCAATGCCGCGGTGACGGTGAGCTGCCCCAACGTGACCTTGAACCCCGGCGAAAGCACGAACTGCACGGCCAGCTATACGGTACAGGCCGCCGATGTCGGCAGCGACATCGTCAACACAGCCCAGGCGACCGCGCAGATCTGCGGTGGAGATTGCGGTACCGCGACATCGAACACCGCCCAGGCGACGGTCACCTTTGTAGGGACGCCGTCCTGGACGCCGACCAAGACGCCCAGCCCGACCACCTATACCGCCGCCGGCCAGACCATCACCTACAGCTACGGGCTGACCAATACCGGCAATGTGTCGATATCGGCGATCACGCTGACCGACGACAAAGTCAGCGGCATCAGTTGCGCAGCGAACACGCTTGCCGCAGGCGCCAGCACGACCTGCACCGGCAGCTATGTAACGACCGGCGCCGATGTCACCGCCGGCAGCGTGACCAACCATGCCACCGCGCACGGCACGCCGGCGAGCGGTACCCTCGCCGACGCCACCGCGCAGGCGACGGTGACATACCATGCCACACGCGGATCGATCACCATCGTCAAGAACGCGAGCGGCGGCAACGGCACCTTCAATTTCACGTCGACCGTCGCCGGTGCAACGAGCTTCACGCTCACCACCGCGAACGGCACGGCAAGCCGCTCCTTCGCCAATCTGACAGCGGGCACCTACACCTTTACCGAGACCAGTCTGCCGGCGGATTGGCGGCTGACCGCCCTCTCCTGCAGCGGCGACAATGGCGGCACCCCCACGACCGTCGACTTGACCGCCGGCAGCGTCTCGATCGGCCTCGACAGTGCGGAAAGCATCACCTGCACTTTCACCAATACTTTCGACGCCAGCCAGCACGCCTTCCTGACCCAGCAGGTGATCCGGCGCTTCCTCGCCCACCGCATGACGCTGATGTTGAGCGACGAACCCGATCGGCCGCGCTTCCTGCGCCGTGTGCCGGGCTCGCTCTGGGGCGACGCAGGCAGCAGCGCGCCGTTCAACTTCACCGGCAGCACCAGCGGTCTCGGCAGCCACATGGTGTTCTCCACCAGCCTGTCGCAACTCGCGCGCGCCGAGGCGCGCGCCAGCGACAAGACCTCAGACCCGCAGCTTGGCAGCGCGCTCGGTTATGCTTCCGTACCGAAAATGCCGGTGAAGACGCCGCGGCTGGCGCCGGACCCAGGCTTCGACGTCTGGGCCGAGGCGCATTACATGAGCTTCCGCTCGCGGCTCGGCAGCGTCGACAACGATGGCCATTTCGGCATCCTCTATGTCGGCGTCGACAGGCTGGTCACGCCCTCGATCCTGCTCGGCGCGCTCGTCCAGTTCGACTGGATGGACGAGACCTCGGCAACGGCAGGAAGCTCGGTCAACGGCCACGGCGCCATGGCCGGCCCCTATGTCAGCGTGCAGCTATCGCCCAACATGTTCTTCGATGCGCGCGCCGCCTGGGGCCTGTCGGCGAACGATGTCGATCCATTTGGCCTCTACACCGACAACTTCTCAACCAGCCGCTGGCTGGCGCATGCCAAGCTGACCGGCAATTGGCACTGGCAGGACTTCCGTCTGACGCCGAGCGTCGCGATCGATTACATCCAGGAGCGCCAGCGCGACTATACCGACTCGCTCGGCGTAGCGATTCCCGGCCAGACCGTGTCGCTCGGACGCGTGTCGTTCGGACCGGAGATCGCGCGCCGCTATATCGGGGCGGACGGCACCACCTACGAACCGCTGGCCGCGCTGATCGGACAATGGGATTTCGACCGACCGGACGTGGCGTCCTTCAACGGCTTGCCGGTGAGCGCCAACGCGTTCCACGCCCAGGCCCAGGCGGGGATATTGGTGCGCCAGCCGGCGGGCCTGAGCCTGCGCATCGTCGCCACCTATGACGGCATCGGCGCATCCGACTTCAACGCCTATGGCGGCCAGATCTGGCTCAACGTGCCGTTCCATTGAGCGCCGGCGCAAAAAGCCGGCGGCGCCCGGCGGCTGCCGCGCGGCAGGCCTTGAAACTTGGCCGATTTCAATGAGATTTTGGGCTAGACAGGCAATCGAGTTTTAGAGCCTCGGAAGAGGTCGAGGCGTTTCAATTTGCCTGAGCCGCTCATAAAGCGCTTTCGCACCATCAATACGACTATTCGTTGCTTTGTCAGGCTTACGGCGAGCAGTTTCACTCCACGGGTCTTTAATTCCTTCGCCAGATAGGAAAAGTGCGGTCGCAGCCAATTCTAATTCGATTGCGTCAGCCCGCACTGTCTCTTGCAAAACTCGAAGCCGCGCGAGAGGCGGAGCGTGATCCGCAGTCATTGCCGTCGTGTATGTTGAATACAAGCCGCCCCAGGAAGCAGGCTGCTCAACTTCGTGCATGAAATGCAGCACGCAAGCAATGCTAGATGCTGTGGAAAGTTCTTCTGAATAGGGACCATAATGTTTATACTTGAACCGAAAACCCGAACCAAGGCCCGCAACTTCGAGAATAAACCCGATCTTTTGTAGACGTGTACGGCCAACAATCCGACCGCCAGCATCGCTCACGATTGCAGCAGCTTCTTTTGCTTCAGCTATTGTGGCCATTCGTTTATCCTCGCCTCGATTATCTGGTTAATTCTTTGCGCTGCATCTTGATCATCTGGTTCGTGATACGCGCGGAAAAGCTTATATGCCTGAAGTTCTGCGACGACCTTCGACCGTTGCGCAAGATCGACAAGATATCCGCCATCCGTCCTGATGTTGATTTGATCCAGCGGCCCCTTCGTTTCTGTTATGCGCTTGTATGGCGATCTTTTTTCTTGATCGACCAGCACGCGTGGAACGGTTGATTTCAGAGACACAGACCAGTCTGCGAGGGCTGCGGCGATATCGGCACATACGCGATCGGCCTCTTCGCTTGTGGCAAGCTGGTCACCTTTTGACTTGGCAATGCACGTTCTGACATCGATTGACTTGTATAATTTGCGATCACGGAGTCTCGAAGCCAAAGCGGAAATGCACTCGTCTTCGGCACCAGCCATCATTGAAAGGCCGCCCCAGATTACAGTATCATCCAGCGCCAACGCGTAGTTGATATCTTCCGGACTTCTGGCAAATTTGATTAGAGGGTGTGACTCCGAAAGTCCCGTCACCGGGATCGAACCATCGCGAACGAGCGTAAAGAGTCGAACGAGCAGCTCTGTATAAATTTTTTCGGCGCCCCGAGTAGCCTTATGGAAATAAACAGTTGGGTACAGTTGGAATAATCCAAGCACATAAGATTCTGCAGCAAAGATGGCTTTTGGCCCGAGCACGAAGGTTTGCACTTCTCCAACGGCACTTTCATCAACGCCGTAAGGTACGTTGGCCACTTCTAGATTGTGCATCAACCATTCAAAATCTATTCCGGCATGCTGCGTGCCAGACATCATACGATCGCGTCGCATATAGTCCAGCCGATCAGCATCGAATTGACTGGATACAACGGCCGAATAAATCGAACCTCTGCCATTGCCTGTTACCATGTCAGCAACGTCATCCGGGAAGCCGCTGCCTAATTCTTTCAGCTCATTCGAGATTTCACTGTCGCGAATAAGCGCATCGCTCACGTGCTCATGATTGGCCATCTTAAGGTCAAGCCGCCTTCCGACGTCCTCGAAAGCGTGACTGAAAGGACCATGGCCGACGTCGTGAACGAGCGCAGCGGCAAGCGCTTGAAACCCCGCTCGATGATCGGGAGGCCCACCAAACTTCCGGATCACTTCCATTAGACGCCTCGCGGTATGAAAGACGCCTAAACTATGCAGCAACCGAGAATGGGTCGCGCCTGGGTAGACGAAATCCGAGAAACCGAGTTGCTTCACTCGTCTCAATCGTTGAAAGGGACGAGTTTGTACAACCTGCCATAGCACTCGCTCGAATTGCGAACCTTCGACATCGAACTCAATGAGGTCATGCAGCGGGTCGCGTATGCGTTGCTGCTTCGGCATCGCGAATTCCAAATCGCGGAGTGTTATGATCTTTATATCATAGAACAAAATAGGAACACGTCAAGAAGCGCCAAATTTCGATGGTGGAATATCGTTAGTAGGGTCCTCACGCCTCTCGATTCAGACGAGGAGGCCGCAGGTCTGCTTTGTATTGGCTTTGTATTGGCGGTTTGGGGATACCAAACGGCGAAAAAGCCTATAAATAT
>CAVXFJ010000017.1:0-19534 GCA_963760995.1 uncultured Pseudomonadota bacterium
CGATATCGAAACCGCCGGCATGCTGGCTGTGGCCTATTCGCTCCCCGCTAGTCTGTTCCGCGCCTACGGCGGGCATCTCTCCGACCGCTACGGCGCGCGCCGCGTCATGTATTGGATGTTCGGCGTGTCGGCGCTGATCACGTTCATCCTGGCCTATCCGCCGACGCAATATGTCGTGCAGGGGATGAAGGGGCCGATCGAATTTCATCTGGCCACCGGTGTCGTCACTTTCACCTGCATGATCTTCGTGCTCGGTTTCTTCATGAGCCTCGGCAAGGCCGCGGTCTACAAGCACATCCCGGTCTACTACCCCGAAAACGTCGGTTCGGTCGGCGGCCTGGTCGGCATGATCGGCGGCCTCGGCGGGTTCGTGCTGCCGATCGCCTTCGGCGTGCTCAACGATCTCACCGGCATCTGGACCAGCTGCTTCATGCTGCTGTTCCTGGTCGCCGGCGGCTCGCTGGTCTGGATGCATCTCGCCATCCAGCGCATGGAGCGCGAAGCGCTGGCGCCGGGGCTGGAAAAGCTGCCGCAATTTCCGGAAATGCAGCCGATCCATGAGGAAAAGCACGAGGGCGCGCTGGCCGGGCATGTGCTGAAGGACTGGAAGCCGGAAGACCCGGCCTTCTGGGACGAGAAGGGTCGTGCCATCGCCCGGCGCAATCTGTGGATCTCTATCCCGGCGTTGCTGCTCGCCTTTGCGGTCTGGATGGTGTGGTCGGTCGTGGTCGCCAAGCTGCCGGCGGTCGGCTTCAAGTTCACCACCGACCAGTTGTTCTGGCTCGCGGCCATGCCGGGCCTGTCGGGCGCGACCTTGCGCATCTTCTACTCCTTCATGCCCCCGATCTTCGGCGGGCGGCTGTGGACCTCGGTGTCCACCTGGTCGCTGATGATCCCGGCGGTCGGCATCGGGCTCGCGGTGCAGAACACCGACACGCCCTACATCATCTTCCTGTCGCTGGCGCTCTTGTGCGGTTTCGGCGGCGGCAACTTCGCCTCCTCGATGGCGAACATCAGCTTCTTCTATCCCAAGGCGGAAAAGGGCAACGCGCTCGCGCTCAACGCCGGTCTCGGCAACACGGGCGTCAGCGTGGTGCAGTTCGTCATCCCGCTGGTCATTACCACCGGTGTCTTCGGCTGGGTCGGCGGCGACCCGCAGGCGGCGACCGGCGCAACCAAGCTGTGGCTGCAGAACGCCGGCTTCATCTGGGTGCCGTTCATCGCCATCGCAGCCACCTTGGCCTGGTTCGGCATGAACGACATTGCCGCCATGAAGGCTTCGTTCGCCGATCAGGCGGTGATCTTCAAGCGCAAACACAATTGGCTGATGTGCTGGCTCTACACCGGCACCTTCGGCTCCTTCATCGGCTATTCCGCCGGTTTCCCGTTGCTCGCCAAGACGCAGTTCCCGGCGGTCGATTCGCTGCAGTTCGTGTTCCTCGGTCCGCTGGTGGGGGCGCTGTCGCGTTCGGCCACCGGCTGGCTGTCCGACCGTTACGGCGGCGGCCGCGTCACCTTCTGGACCTTCGCGCTGATGATCGCGGCGGTGGCGGGCGTGCTCTATTTCCTCGGCATCAAGGACCAGCCAGGCGCGTTCTGGGGCTTCTTCGCGATGTTCATGATCCTGTTCTTCGCGACAGGCGTGGGCAACGCGTCCACCTTCCAGATGATCCCGGCGATCATGCGCACCGAGATGCCGCGGCTCGAGCCCGGCCTGACCGCGCCGCAGCGGCAGAAGCAGGCCGAGATGGAATCGGCCGCAATCATCGGCTTCACCTCGGCGGTGGCGGCCTACGGCGCCTTCTTCATCCCGAAAGCCTACGGCACCTCGATCTCGCTGACCGGCGGGCCGGAGCTGGCGCTATGGGGCTTCATGGCCTTCTACGTGACCTGCCTCATCATCACCTGGTTCTTCTATACGCGCCGCGGCGGGCTGCTGCGCGACATTGAGCGAGGCCGCCCGCTGTCACACGCCGCGCAACCGGCCGAATGAAGGAATTGCATCCATGAGTCACTTTCTCGATCGATTGACCTTCTTCAATCGCGTGACCGACGAATTCTCGGATGGCCACGGCATTACCACGCGGGAAGACCGCCGTTGGGAGGACGGCTACCGGAAGCGTTGGCAGCACGACAAGATCGTGCGCTCGACGCACGGCGCCAACTGCACCGGCTCGTGCTCGTGGAAGATCTACGTCAAGGGCGGCATCGTCACCTGGGAGACGCAGCAGACCGACTATCCGCGCACGCGGCCCGAATTGCCCAACCACGAGCCGCGCGGCTGCTCGCGCGGCGCCAGCTACTCCTGGTATCTCTATTCCGGCAACCGCGTAAAATACCCGCTGGTGCGTTCGCGGCTGCTGAAACTGTGGCGCGAAGCGAGGGCGCTGCGCACTCCGGTCGCCGCCTGGGCCTCGATCGTCGAGGATCCAAATAAACGGGCGGCCTATACCGAGAAGCGCGGGCTCGGCGGCTTCGTGCGCGCGACCTGGGATGAGGTCACCGAGATCATCGCATCGGCCAATGCCTACACGATCAAGCGGCATGGGCCCGACCGCATCATCGGCTTTTCGCCGATCCCGGCCATGTCGATGGTGTCCTACGCGGCGGGCTCGCGCTATCTTTCGTTGCTCGGCGGCGTCTGCATGTCGTTCTACGATTGGTATTGCGATTTGCCGCCGTCCTCGCCGCAGACCTGGGGCGAGCAGACTGACGTTCCGGAGAGCGCCGACTGGTACAATTCCGGTTTCCTGATCCTGTGGGGCTCGAATGTCCCGCAGACCCGCACGCCCGACGCGCATTTCTACACCGAGGCGCGCTATCGCGGCGCCAAGAGCGTGGTGATCTGCCCCGACTATTCGGAAGCCTCCAAGTTCGCCGACCTGTGGATTTCGGTAAAGCAGGGCACCGACGCCGCCCTCGCCATCGCCATAGGCCACGTCATTCTGCGCGAGTTCTATCTCGACCGGCCGACTGAGTATTTCGAGGACTATGTCCGGCAATACACCGACATGCCGATGCTGGTGCGGCTGGTGAAACAGGGTGATCGTCTGGTTCCCGACCGCCTGCTCCGTGCTTCCGATTTCCCGGACAATCTCGGCGAATCCAACAATCCGGAATGGAAGACCGTCGCCTACGACGAAGCCTCGAAGGGGATCGTCGCGCCGCGCGGCTCGGTCGGCTTCCGCTGGGGCGAGAAGGGCAAGTGGAACCTGGAGGAGAAGAAGTCGGACGGCAGCGAAACCAAGCTGCAACTGACCTTCGCCAACGACAAGGACGAGCTCGCCGACGTCGGCTTTCCCTATTTCGGCAACCGCGAGCACGACCATTTCGCCGGCACCGATCATCCGAGCGTGCTGGTGCGCAAAGTGCCGGCTAGGCGCGTGGCACTGAAGGATGGCGAGGCGCTGGTCGCCTCGGTATTTGACCTGTTCATCGCCAACTACGGACTCGACCGCGGCTTCGGAGGCGAACACGTCGCCAAGTCCTATGACGAAAACGTGCCCTATACGCCGGCCTGGGCGGAGAAGATCACCGGCGTCCCGCGCGACCAGATCGTGACAGTCGCGCGCGAATTTGCGCTCAACGCCGAAAAGACCAAGGGCCGCTCGATGGTAATCATCGGCGCGGCGATGAACCACTGGTACCACTGCGACATGAACTACCGCGGTGTCATCAACATGCTGGTGATGTGTGGCTGCGTCGGCCAGTCGGGCGGGGGCTGGTCGCATTATGTCGGCCAGGAGAAGCTGCGCCCGCAATCGGGCTGGCTGCCGCTCGCCTTCGCGCTCGATTGGAGCCGTCCGCCGCGGCAGATGAATTCGACTTCGTTCTTCTACGCCCATACCGACCAGTGGCGCTACGAAACCGTCGGCGTCGACGAAATCCTGTCGCCCACCGCGCCTCCTGGCCCATGGGATGGCGCGATGATCGACTACAACGTGCGCGCGGAACGCATGGGCTGGCTGCCGTCGGCGCCGCAGCTCAGACAAAATCCGCTCGAGCTTGCCAAGAAAGCGCAGGCCGCCGGCCTCGAGCCGAAGGACTACGTGGCGAAGGCGCTGAAATCCGGCGAACTGCAGATGGCCTGCGAGGACCCGGACGATCCCGACAACTGGCCGCGCAACATGTTCGTGTGGCGTTCCAACCTGCTCGGCTCCTCCGGCAAGGGCCACGAATATTTCCTCAAACACCTGCTCGGCACCACGCACGGCGTGCAGGGCAAGGACCTGGGCGAAGACGGCCGCAAAAAGCCGCAGGAAGTCGCCTGGCACGACGAGGCCCCGAAAGGAAAGCTCGACCTCCTGGTGACGCTCGACTTCCGTATGTCCACAACCTGCGTCTATTCGGACATCGTGCTGCCGACCGCCACCTGGTACGAGAAGAACGATCTCAACACCTCAGACATGCATCCCTTCATCCACCCGCTCACCTCGGCGGTGGACCCGGTGTGGGAATGCAAGAGCGACTGGGAGATTTACAAGGCGATCGCTAAGGCGTTCTCGCGCGTGGCACCGGAAGTGCTGGGCGTCGAGAAGGACGTGGTGCTGACGCCGATCCAGCACGACTCGCCCGGCGAGATCGCGCAGGCGCTCGACGTCAAGGACTGGAGGAGGGGTGAGATCGAGCCGATCCCCGGCAAGACCATGCCGGCGGTCACCGTCATCGAGCGTGACTATCCGGATATCTACAAGCGCTACACCGCGCTCGGGCCGTTGATGCAGAAGATCGGCAACGGCGTGAAAGGCATCGCTTGGAACACCGAGCACGAGGTCGACCTGTTGAAGCGCCTCAACGGCGAGGTGACGGAGGAGGGGATCACCAAGGGCCTTGCCCGCATAGACACCGACATCGACGCCACCGAAGTGATCCTGTCGCTCGCGCCCGAGACCAACGGCGAGGTCGCCGTCAAGGCCTGGGACGCGCTGTCGAAGACCACCGGCCTCGACCACAAGCATCTCGCCGTTGCCAAGGAGGACGAGAAGATCCGCTTCCGTGACGTGGTGGCGCAGCCGCGCAAGATCATCTCGGCGCCGACCTGGTCGGGCCTCGAATCCGAGAAGGTCTGCTACAATGCCGGCTACACCAACGTGCACGAGCTAATCCCCTGGCGCACATTGAGCGGCCGCCAGCAGCTCTATCAGGATCATCTCTGGATGCGGGCCTTCGGCGAGGCGCTCTGCGTCTACCGCCCGCCGGTCGATCTCAAGGCCGTCAAGCCGGTGATCGATTCAAAGCCGAACGGCGAGAAGCAGATCGTGCTCAACTTCATTACCCCGCACCAGAAGTGGGGTATCCATTCGACCTACACCGACAACCTCTTGATGCTCACGCTTTCGCGCGGCGGCCCGATCGTCTGGATCAGCGAGAACGACGCGAAGAAAGTCGGCATCGTCGATAACGACTGGATCGAGGCCTACAACTCAAACGGCGCGCTGGTCGCGCGCGCCGTGGTCTCGCAGCGCGTGAAGGACGGCATGTGCCTGATGTATCACGCGCAGGAGAAGATCGTGAACGTGCCGGGATCGGAAATCACCGGCCAGCGCGGCGGCATCCACAATTCGGTGACGCGTGTTGTGATCAAGCCGACGCACATGATCGGGGGCTACGCCCAGCAGGCCTACGGCTTCAACTACTACGGCACGATCGGGACCAATCGTGATGAATTCGTCATCGTGCGCAAGATGGCCAAGGTCGACTGGCTGGATAAGCCGACCGCCGATCAACCGGAGTCCTTAAGCGTTGCGTTCGAGTCCACGACCAGGCTGGAGGCTGCAGAATGAAAATCCGCGCGCAAATCGCGATGGTGCTGAACCTCGATAAATGCATCGGGTGCCACACCTGCTCGGTCACCTGCAAGAACGTATGGACCAACCGCGAAGGCATGGAATACGCCTGGTTCAACAATGTCGAAACCAAGCCCGGCATTGGCTACCCGAAGGAATGGGAGAACCAGGAGCGCTGGAACGGCGGTTGGCGGCGCAAGAAGAACGGCAAGATCGAGCCGCGCATCGGCTCGAAATGGCGCGTTCTCGCCAACATCTTCGCCAACCCCGATCTGCCGGAGATCGACGACTACTACGAGCCCTTCACCTTCGACTACGAGCATCTGCAGAAGGCGCCCGAGCTGCAAGCCTCGCCCACCGCGCGGCCGCGCTCGCTGATTACCGGCCAGCGCATGGAGAAGATCGAGTGGGGTCCGAATTGGGAAGAGATCCTCGGCACTGAGTTCGCCAAGCGTTCGAAGGACGTCAACTTCGAAGGCATCCAGAAGGAAATCTACGGCCAGTTCGAAAATACCTTCATGATGTATCTGCCGCGCCTGTGCGAGCACTGCCTCAACCCGGCCTGCGTGGCGGCCTGCCCCTCCGGCGCGATCTACAAGCGCGAGGAGGACGGGGTCGTGCTGATCGACCAGGACAAATGCCGCGGCTGGCGCATGTGCGTGTCGGGCTGCCCGTACAAGAAGATCTACTACAACTGGTCGAGCGGCAAATCCGAGAAATGCATTTTCTGCTATCCGCGTATCGAGGCCGGCCAGCCGACGGTGTGCTCGGAAACCTGCGTCGGCCGTATCCGCTATCTCGGCGTTGTGCTCTATGACGCCGACCGCATCGAGGAAGCGGCGAGCGTCGCCGACGAACAGGACTTATACGAGGCGCAACTCGGCATTTTCCTCAATCCGCACGATCCCTTCGTGATCGAACAAGCGCGCCGCGACGGCATCGCCGAGAATTGGCTGGAGGGCGCGCGCCGCTCGCCGGTCTACAAGATGGCGATGGAATGGAAGGTCGCCTTCCCGCTGCATCCGGAATACCGAACGCTGCCGATGGTCTGGTACGTGCCGCCGCTGTCGCCGATCCAGTCGGCGGCGCAGGCCGGCAAGATCGGCCACGACGGTGAGATGCCGGATGTGCGCAGCTTGCGCATCCCGCTCAAGTACCTCGCCAACCTGCTCACGGCCGGAAAGGAAGAGCCGGTGGCGCTCGGCCTCGAGCGCATGCTAGCGATGCGTGCCTATATGCGCGCCAAGACCGTCGACGGCGTGATCGATGAGGCCATCGCGAAGCGGGTCGGGCTCACCTCGCTCGCGATCGAGGACATGTACCACATCATGGCGATCGCCAATTACGAGGACCGCTTTGTTATCCCGACGGCGCATCGCGAGATCAACGAGGATGCCTACGACTTGCGCGGCTCCTGCGGCTTCTCGTTCGGCAACGGCTGTGCGGGCGGGACCAGCGAAGTCAATCTGTTCGGCACGCCCAAAGGCGGCAACAAGCGCGCCAAGAACCCGATGGAGGTCGTCTGATGAGCAAGACTTTGAAAGCGCTCTCGGCGCTGCTCACCTATCCGACCGCGGAACTGCAGCAGGCAACAGGTGAGATCAGCGCGGCGATCGAGGCGGACCGGCACATCCCCGCGCGCATGCGTACCGACCTGCAAAAGCTGGTCGAGGAGTTCGCGACCGGCGATCTCTACGATCTGCAGGAGCGCTATGTGTTGCTGTTCGACCGCACGCGCTCGCTGTCGCTGCATTTGTTTGAGCATGTGCACGGCGAGAGCCGCGACCGCGGCCAGGCCATGATCGACCTGAAGATGCAGTACGAGCAGGCCGGTCTGGCGATGACCGCGGCGGAGCTGCCGGATTTCCTGCCGCTGTTCCTGGAATATCTCGCCACCCAGTCGGTCGCGGAATCCTGCGCGAGCTTAAGCCAGCCCGCGCACATCTTCGCCGCGCTCGCCGAGCGGCTGCGCAAGCGCGGCTCGTCCTATGAGGCGGTGTTCCGCGCGCTGGTCGCCTTGTCCACGGCGAAGCCGCAACAGGAAGAGGTCTCCGCGTTGCTGCAATTGCCGGACCCGGACGCGTCCGATCTCGCCGCGCTCGATGCCGCCTGGGAGGACGAGCCCGTCACGTTCGGGCCCGGCGCCGGCGACGGCTGCAAGGACGGCCTGATCGCTCGCGTGCGCGGCGCCATGCGCCCCGCCCCCGACATGCCGCGCCCCCATCCGCGCAATTGAGGACAGAACCATGCGCGACACCATCATCTACATCGTCTACGGCTGGTATCCATATCTCTGCCTCACCGTGTTCCTATTCGGCAGCCTCGTGCGGTTCGACCGCGAGCAGTACACTTGGCGCAGCGGCTCAAGCCAGCTGCTGCGCCGCCGCCAGCTCGCATGGGGCTCCAACCTGTTCCACGTCGGCATCCTGGTCATCTTCCTCGGCCATTTCGTCGGTCTGCTGACGCCGATCCGTGTGTTCGACGCCATCGGTATCTCGCACACCTTCAAGCAGTGGATGGCGATCCTGGTCGGCGGCATCGCCGGCGTCGCCTGCTTCGTCGGCATCACGCTCCTGGTGCACCGCCGCCTATTCGACGCCCGCATCCGGCGGACGTCGTCTTTTGGCGACATCGCAATCCTGCTCCTGCTCTATGCGCAGCTGATCCTCGGCCTCGGCACCATCTATGTCTCGCTGCACAACCTCGACGGCCACGAGATGGTGAAATTCATGACCTGGGCGCAGGGCATCCTCACGCTGCAGCCCGGAGTCGCGGCGCTGATCGCCGACGTCAACCCGATCTTCAAGGCGCATTTGTTCCTCGGCATGACCATCTTCCTGGTATTCCCGTTCACGCGCCTGGTGCACATCTGGAGCGCCCCAATCTGGTATCTCGGCCGCCGCGGCTATCAGGTGGTGCGCAGCGATGGCCGCCCGCGCCGCGTCGCGCGGCCGCGGGCGGTGCCGGCGGAGTAGCGGCCATGTCTTGCTCGGTACATGCACAAATTCGCGCCGGCCGACCGGTCCCGGTCGCCGTCAACGGCGTGACGATCGCGCGAGACGCCATCCAGCGCGAGATGCAGCATCACCCGGCGCTGAAGCCGCTCGCCGCCTGGCTTGAGGCCGCCCGTGCCTTGGTGATCCGCGAACTGCTGCTGCAGCGCGCGCGCCATCTCGGCTTGACGCCTGCGCCGCTCACCGACGATGACGGCCGGCGCGAGACCAACGATGAGGCGCTCATGCGTGCCTTGATCGATCGCGAGGTGGCCGTGCCCGAGCCTGACGAGCAGACCTGCCGGCGTTATTACGAGAACAACAAGGCGCGCTTCCGCTCGCCCGACATCTACGAGGCATCGCACATTCTATTCGCGGCTTTGCCGGCCGATCGCGAAGCTTACGCGCAGGCGCAGGCCGATGCTGCAGCGGCGCTGGAGGCTCTGCGGGACAGTCCCGACAGCTTTGCCACGCAGGCGCGCGCCCATTCGTGGTGCCCGTCAGGGAGCCAAGGCGGCAATCTCGGCCAAATCACGCGCGGGCAGACCACGCCGGAATTCGAGCAGGCGCTTACCGCGCTCGAACCCGGCGAGTTGTGCGCCGAGCCGGTCGCTACCCGCTACGGTTTCCACGTCATCCGGCTCGAGCGCAAGCACGCGGGACAGACGCTGCCCTATGAAGCGGTGGCCGGACGCATCGCCGACTATTTGCGCGAAAGCGTGCGCCGGCGCGCCGATGCGCAATTTGTCGCGCGGCTGGTCTCGGCGGCCGCAATCGAAGGCGTCGATCTCGCCGGCGCCCTGGCGCTTCGGGTGCATTGAGGTGATGTCATGATGCTCGGCGACGTGATGGCTGGATTGCGCGACGACGCCACGGCGGTGGAGCTGATTCTCGGGCTCGACGATTTGCAGCTCCTCGCCGGCATCGACGCGCGCGCCGAGGCGGAAGGCGTCGACCTGGCGGATTATGCGCGCCAGGCCATGCAACGCTACGCCGGGCAGGCTTCCGACGAGGAATGGATCACGCTGATGGGGATTATCGGCCGCGCCGACGACCCGGCGCGCGCCTGCCTTCGGCGCGCTTTCGAATTCGCGCTGCGGCACGACGGAGAACGACACTCCGACGAATTCATGCTCTGAAACACCAGCGGGTGCCGCGCACGACGCGCCGCTCCGCGCGCCTTGCCGCGCCTGCCGTAGTTGCGATTGCGTCGCAAGACGCGAAAGATGTTCATTGTTGGTGCGGTACTTGTTCTTTTTTGCGAACTCTTCTTAGTGCGGCCAAAGTACCTTCGCGCAATCGTTCAGGCCGGCGGGAGTGCGACGCGTCTTCTTTGACTTAAGTCAACGTTCTCCGCGACGTAAGGCGATAATTTTTAAAAAATGGAGGTTTTCATGTCAGCTATCGAGTCCGGAAGGAAACGGACGCCGCTTGCAGCGCCCGCCGCGGCGTTGGGCCGTTGGTGGCGCAAGCAGCGCGACATTCGCCGAAGCCTGACGCGCCTTGACCAGTGCGACGATCGCGAAGTCGCGCACATGGCAAGCGACGTTAATCTTACAGTCGGCGATTTGCGCGCCGCGTTGCAGCGCGCGCCGGAAGAGGCAAAGCTCCTGCTGCGGCGGATGGCGGTGCTCGGTCTCGATTCCGAAGGCCTCGCCAGGCAGGAGGCCGGCGTCATGCGCGATCTCGAGCGGCTGTGCGCGATTTGCCCGACCAAGAAGCGCTGCCTGAAGGAGCTCAAACAGGATCCGCAAAACCCCGCTTGGCGTGAGCATTGCCTGAATGAGTGGACGCTGATCGCCTTGCGGGGTGGCGGCGCACATTGACGCCGGCGGTTCGGCGCGTGGAGTCTCCAAAGCAGAGGCATTGATGTTTGCAATTTTTCGCGACGTTACCCGGCACGAATTACCCGTGACTATGCAAGCAGTTTTAGATGAACTCAAGTCAATGGCGTTCTGACCGCCGTTCGACCAGGAGCAGTCCCGCCGACGGGGGTCAAATTGGATTCGCACAAGAGTGGTTATGGAACGGCCGGTACTTGCTGCGGCACATATCGATCGGCTTGTGCGAAACGCTCCAGGTTTCGACCACCGGAACTTCCGCGCGCTTGAGCAGATCGAGCGTGCGCGGAGCGTGCGTGAGACCGGTCAGCACCAAGCCCGACGGCCGCTGCGAAAGAAAGGCTGACACGAGTTCGGCCTCGGTATTCAGCGAATAGCCGCTGGTGGCGAGTAGCAATTAATACGACCGTGCACTGAGAATGTCCGTCATGCCCTGTACTGTGTCGCCATGACTGAATCAACAAACCCCGCGCGCCGCAACTGAAGACTTTTTCAACGAAATCGGCCAATAACGGACCATCGCAAGGACGCGCAGCCATGTGGCAAATGCCGGTCTGATTCAATTGCGTTTAGTGGTAGTATTCTATCAGCGGCGGTCACTTGACTGCAATTTGCCCGGGGCTGATCCTATAACCATCTAGCAAAAACGGTCCGCCATTGCGGCTCATTCCTAACATTGGCTATGGCACTAAGGGCTACCCTGAAAGGGTGGCACGGCGGCTGCGGGCATTCAATGCCGCAGTCTGGCTCGCGGCCACCGTGCCCGCGGGCATGGTCTTGGTACGGCTTGCCACTGGAAAATGGCTAGTGGCGGCGGCCGATGCATTAGTGGCAGCCATCTATGTATCGATGCCATCGCTGCACAAGTTTGGACCGCTAGTGGCGCCCCTTGTTTTCTTGACCATCTCATACGCAGTCTTGTTTTGGGTAAGCTGGCTTGTCGGCACTAGTGGGGGTGAGCATATTGGCTACCTCGTCGCTGCCGGGCTTAGCATCCTCGTCATCGGAACTGAGCACTATGCCATCACGGTCGCGATCGGCATCGTATCGGTAATACTTACATTTCTCACCGAAATTATGCTGCCGAGAAGCACCGGCTTTGCCTCGCCTACGTTGCTGTTCTACACAAATTTCGCCGCCAGTATCGTGCTAAGTACGGCAATACTATATGGCATCATTTTCTATGCGGTGCGCCAAATGGAAAATGCCGAGGAAAAAGCTGAGCGCGAGCATCGACGCTCAGAAGCCCTCCTTGTCAACATCCTGCCATCGCGCATTGCTGAACGGCTGAAAAATAGACCGAATTCGCAGATTGCAGACGCCTATCCTGAAGCTTCCGTCTTGTTTGCCGACATGGCTGGATTTACGGCGCGGACAAGCGACACGGCACCGGAGGAACTCGTGCGTTTTTTGAATGACGTCTATAGCAAGCTCGACACCCTGGTTGAGCGTCACAGTCTGGAGAAGATCAAGACTTCTGGCGACGCCTATATGGTAGTCAGCGGCGTGCCGGAACCGCGTCCGCACCATGCCGCTGATTTAGCCGCGCTTGCGCTCGACATGCGCGACGCGCTGACCGGGCTTGTCGATCCCAAGGGTCGTCCCGTACCGGTCCGCATCGGGATTGCATCCGGGCCCGTAGTGGCGGGCGTGGTCGGCACGCGCAAGTTCTTTTACGACGTGTGGGGCGACACAGTGAACACAGCGTCACGCATGGAGTCGACCGGAGAGACTGGAAAGATTCAGGTTGCCCATGGCACACACGATCTGCTCGCCGACAGTTTTGAGCTTGTCGAGCGGGGCGTAACCGAGGTACGCGGCAAAGGGCCGATGCGGACATGGTTCTTGGTCGGACGCAAGCCAATGGCGCCAGTGCCGGCCAACTGAGCGCGCTCGGTTTAGTATGTGGAGGTCGCGCAACGAGAGCATTTCTGCGATCCTTGCAATCATGTAATGTAAGAACAAGAGCCGCTTCGAAGTTCCTCTTCGGGTCATGGGCTGCCGTGCGCTCATGTCCGCAATAGGTCGGCTCTGCGCCCGAGAGCAGACATGCGCTGAGCAATGTGGGCGTTGAAAAAGGCGGCCGCGCTACCGGGCGCGGCCTAAAGGACTCCTGCCAGCCTCTCGGTCGCCCGTGGGAGGAAATGGGCTTGGCGGGAGACTGCACCTACATCCTCGCGCGAATAGCTTAAGCGGACCCTAACCGGCCGGCCGAGCTAACGGACGGCAGAAGAGCGGCGGCGGCAGGAGCGACGCGCCTATTCAGCGCTGGCAATGATTTTTTTCGGACGAAAAAACTCGTTTCGCCTGTCGCCGTTAAAGCTGCAGCTCGAACGCGGGGGTCGAGGATTCCGTCTATCGAAAGGCTCGATTTGAAAGGCTCTTCGCCAAATCGACGCGGGGGTATAATTGGGGGTACAAAACAATCTTGCCGAAGAAATCGCTTCGCCAGCACAGTCGCTTACGGCCCGAACGCGGCGTCCTCTCCCTCCGCCATATTCTGAGGCGAATGGCTCTCTCGTTTGATCGGCTCCTGGATGCGCGCGTTCGGCGAACGCACCGCTTCGGAAAAATCTGCGCTTTTCGGTTCGTTCGTGTCAAACCAAAGCTGGATTTTGTTCGCTAACTCGTCCGCGGTATTCGACGACCTGCCGCGCTCGCTAGGCTTGTTTGTGCAACCGCGGGTGGCGCGGTCCCAGCCAATCTGCCGCATTCGTCGGCTTGCCCCCGCGCGCTTGTTGCGCGACGATGGCGAGAGGCTGACCGCGTTTTCACATATTGGAGGGGCTCATGAACAGGACCGGCACGATCGCCGCCGTCGGATTGGCTGCAGCAATTCTGGCACTCGGAGCGGTTACCGCCGGTGCCAAGGACAAGGTGAAAGTCGGCTTCATCGGCCCGCTCACCGGCGGCGTCTCGGTCAACGGGCTCGGCGGGCGCAATTCGGCGGATCTCGCGGTCAAGCTGCGCAACGCCGATGCCAAGGCGAAATACACCTACGAGCTCACCGTGCTCGACGACGAGTGCAAGCCGAACGTCGCCGTGCAGGTGGCCACCAAGATGGCCGCCGACAAGGAGATCATCGCCGCGGCCACGCATTATTGCTCGGCGGCGGCGATCGCGGCGGTCGACGTCTATCACAAGTTCGGCCTCCCGGTGATCGTGTGGGGCGCGGTGCTGCCCGACATCACCTATCGCAACAAGTATGCGGAAGTTCATCGCGTCAACGGCACGATGATCAACCAGAACGACACCAATGCCGAGCTCATCTCGAAGCTCGGCTTCAAGACCGTGGCCGTGATCCACGACACCACCGATTACGGCAAGGGCCATAACGAGTACTTCAGCAAGGCGCTGGCCAAGATCGGCAAGGCCAAGATCGTCGGCACCTTCGGCGTCACCGCCGACCAGCAGGACTTCACCGCCGAGCTGACCAAGATCAAGGCGCTCAATCCCGACGTGATCTATTTCGGCGGGTTGACGCCGATTGGCGTGCGCATCCGCTCGCAGATGGACAAGCTCGGCATCAAGGCGGTGTTCGACGGCACTTCGGGCATCGTCTCCGACGCCTTCATCCAGGGCCTCGGGCCGCTGGCCGAAGGTACGCTCGCTTTCCGCGAGGGCGCGCCGACCGAAAAACTACCCGGCGGCAAGTTCTTCATGGAAAAATACAACGCGCAGAAATACGACAACCCGCCGGAGGCCTACGGCGCCTTCGCCTATGCGGCGATGAACATGATCCTCGATTCGATCGAGAAGGTCGGCCCCGACCGCAAGAAGGTCATCGCCGATCTCGGCAATGTGAAGGACCGCAATTCGATCGTCGGCAAGATCTCGTTCGACGACCACGGCCAGAACACTGTGGCGGTCATCACCAAATACGTCGTGCAGGACGGCAAGTTCGTCGAATGGGACGAAAGCGAATATGCCAGCGGCAAGCGCAAGCTGCCGGGGCAGAAGTAATTCGCAAACCGATATCTCGTCATGGCCGGGCTTGTCCCGGCCATCCACGTCTTCCATTCAAGACATAAGACGTGGGTGCCCGGCGCATAGGCGTGCGAAAGCACGCCGTCCTTCCGGACGGCTATGACCGGGCAAGACGGCGGAGAATCTTGGGACATGGACCTGGGCCTGTTGGCGCAATTCGTCATGAACGGGCTGATGCTCGGCATGATGTATGCGCTGGTCGCCGTCGGCTTCACGCTGTTCTTCGGCGTCCTTGACGTCATCCAATTCTCGCACGGCGACGTGCTCACCGTCGGCGCTTTCGCGGCGCTGGCGGCGTACATCGGCTTGCAGGCGCTCGGGCTCGCCTCGCCCTGGTTCGATCTCGTCATCATCCTGGCGCTGGCGATAGCGGCGATGGCGCTGATGGGCATGCTGATCGCCCGCTTTCTCGTCCTGCCCTTGCGCACGGCGCCGCCGCTCAACACCCTGCTGATCACGCTGATGCTCGGCACCGTGCTGCGCGAATGCGTGCGGCTGTTCTACCCGCAAGGCGCCAATCCGAAGCCGTTTCCGGCCCTGCTGCCGCGCGGCTCGGTCAACCTCGGCGATTTCAATCTGCGCTTCGACAACGTGCTGATGCTGGCGGCGGGCGCGCTGGTCATTGTCGGGCTGCAGTTCCTGCTCAACCGCACCAAGCTCGGGCTGGCGATCCGCGCGGTCGCGCAGGATGAGGAAACCGCGCGCACCATGGGCATCAACTTCACCGCGATCGTGCTCACCACCTTCGCCATCGGCTCGGGGCTCGCCGCCTTTGCCGGCGTGATGAACGGCCTTTATTACAACGAGATCAATTTCGGTCTCGGGCTTTATCTCGGCGTGATCGGCTTTTCCGCCGCCATCATCGGCGGGCTTGGCAGCATCTACGGCGCCATTCTCGGCGGCTTCCTGTTTGCGGGGCTGCAGACCGTCGGCACCGTGATGCTGCCCTTCGCCAGCGCCTACAAGGACGTCTTCGCCTTCGCCGTCGTCATCGCCATTATGGCCTGGCGGCCGACCGGTTTGATCCGCGAAAAAATTAGCGAGCGGGTTTGATCCGATGGCGGGGGAAGCAAGCCAAGGGCGCGCGAATGTGTGGCCGGGCCTGATCGCCTTCGGCGCGGCGACCGCCTACATGATGGCGCTGCTCGACGCCGAGAAGCAGGCGGTCATCATCGCGTTGTTGGCGTTCGGCATCGTCGCCGTGGTCGCCGCCGCCTGGTTCGGCCTGCTCGACAAGGTCGGCGGCTCATTCGCCGAGCACGAAGACACCATGGGCGGCTTCGCTATCGTCGCGCTGCTCGCGCTCGCCGCGTTCTTTCATGAAGACCATTTCGTCCTGCTGCTGGTGCTCACGGTGATGCTCTACAGCGTGGCGACGCTCGGCCTTAACATCCAGTTCGGCTATGCCGGCGTGCTGAATTTCGCCGGCGCCTCCTTCTTCGGCATCGGCGCCTATACCTCGGCCGTGCTCAATACCTACACCGCCGTGCCGGCGCTGCTCGTCCTGCTGATCGGCGGTCTGCTGGCGGCGCTGATCGGCTCGGCGCTGCTGCTGCCGGTGCTGCGCACCCGCGGCCATTACGCCGCGGTGGTGACCATCGCCTTCGCCCTGCTGTTCAAGACCTTCCTAGAGGTCAACGACGTGGTCGGCGGCCCGCAGGGCATGCAGGTGCCGGCGATGAAGATGCTGGGCTGGTCTTTCAACGACAATATCGAGATCGGCGGCGTCACGTTGTCCTTCTATTTGAACTATTTCGTCGTCAGCCTGTTGCTGCTGATCGGCGCCTTCGTGCTGGTGCGGCGACTGGAGCGCTCGTGGGTCGGCCTCAATCTCGACGCCTTGCGACTCGACGAAACCGCGGCGAGCTGCTTCGGCCTCGACATCGCGCGCTGGAAGATCACGGCCTTCCTGATCGGCAATTTCCTCATCGGCATCGCCGGCGCGCTGTTCGGCATGGTCGGCGGCTTCGTCGGGCCGAACAACTACACTTTCGCCGACTCGCTCATTCTCGTTTCCATTCTATTGCTCGGCGGCATCGGCAACCCGTGGGGGCTGGTGGTGGCCACCTTCATCGTCGTGGTCGTGCCGGAGAAGCTGCAGACCATCCAGGAATACAGGTTCCTGCTTTATGCATTGATGGTGATCGGCGTGCTGCTGTTCCGGCCGGACGGTCTCTTGCCGCGGCCGGTGCGCCGCTATTTTCCCGGGTGGCGGCCATGACCGCGCTGCTCGAAGCCCGTGGGGTAGGGCGGCGCTTCGGCGGCGTCGTTGCACTCGACAGCCTCGATCTCTCCGTTGCCGCCAACGAGATCCTTGGCCTGATCGGCCCCAACGGTTCGGGCAAGACGACGTTCTTCAACGTCATCACCGGCATCTATGCCGCCGACGCAGGGAACCTGGTGTTCGACGGCATCGACATCACCAAGGCGTCGTCGCGCGCGGTCTATCAATTGGGGATTTCGCGCACCTTCCAGCGTTCGCGTCTGTCGCTGCCGCTGTCGATCTTCGACAACATCATGATCGGCAATCACAAGCGGCTCAATCAGGGGCTCTGGTTCAATCTCATGCGGCGCGCCGCGTACAAACGCGAGTTCGAGCAGAGCTATCGCGCGGCGCGTGCGCTGATCGAGGTATTCGAGCCGGCGCTGGCCGGCCGGATGTTCGAGCCGGTGGCCGGCCTGCCGATGATCGACCGCCGCCGCATCGAAATCTGCCGCGCGCTGATCAGCGCGCCGAAACTGCTACTGCTCGACGAGCCGTCCGCCGGCATGACGCATGACGAGACGGCGGAGTTGATGGACGACATCCTGTTGGTGCGGAAACGCAACAAGGACCTGACCATCATCATCGTCGAGCACGAAATGGGCGTGATCGAGCGCATCACCGATCGCTGCGTCGTGCTCAATTTCGGCCGCAAGATCGCGGAGGGGCCCTATCGCGACGTTGCCGCCGACGCCCAGGTGCAGGAAGCCTATCTCGGGGTCGCATGATGGCAGCCTTGCTCGAGATCGATGACGTCTACACGGCCTATGACAAGGCCGATGTGCTGCAAGGCGTGTCGCTTAGCGTTGCGCCCGGCAGCGTCACCTGTCTGCTCGGCTCCAACGGCTCCGGCAAGACCACGCTGGTGCGCTCGATCCTCGGCCTCACCCCGGCGCGCGCGGGACGCATCGTCTTCGACGGCACCGACATCACCGCGCTGGCGACGCACAAGATCATCGCCACCGGCATTGCCTGCATCCCGGAAGGTCGCAAGGTCTTCCCCAAGCTCACCGTTGAGGAAAACCTGCGCGTCGGCGCCTATCAGGAGAGCTCGGACAAGGTGACGCTGGCGCGCGTTGCCGAGATTTTCGAGATTTTCCCGCGGCTGGCGGAGCGGCGCGGCCAGCTTGCCGGAACGATGTCCGGCGGCGAGCAGGCCATGGTGTCGATTGGCCGTGGATTAATGCGCGCGCCCAAGCTACTGCTGGTCGACGAGCCGTCGCTCGGATTGTCGCCGCGGCTGGTGAAGGAGAATTTCAACATCATCCGGCAGATCAACGAGCGCGGCATCACCGTGCTCCTGGTCGAGCAGAACGTGCACCAGACGCTCGCCATCTCGCATTTCGGCTTCGTGCTGTCGAAGGGCCGCGTGACCGCCGGTGGGACGCCGGCCGAGCTTGCCGCGCGCAAGGAAGTGCGCGAGGCTTATTTCGGCTAGACCATGCAATCCGCAACCGCGCTCACGCAGAAACTGATCCGCTTCAACACCATCAATCCGCCCGGCGCCGAGCAGCCTTGCGCAAAATATCTGGCGGGATTGCTGGCGGCGGCTGGCTTTGCCGTGGAACTCGTGCCGTTCGGCGAGGGACGGGCGCAACTGCTCGCCCGCATCGGCGGGCAGGCGGACCGGCTGCCGCTCGGCTTCACCGGCCATCTCGATACGGTGCCGCTCGGCGCCCGGCCCTGGTCAGTCGATCCCTTCGCCGGCGACATCAAGGACGGCAAGCTGTACGGGCGCGGCTCATCCGACATGAAGAGCGGCGTCGCCGCCTTTGTCGCCGCCTGCATTACGCAGGCCGGCCGGCTCGCCGCTACGCCTGGCGTCCTCTTGGTGATCACCGCGGGCGAGGAGACCGGCTGCACGGGCGCCGCCGCGTTGGCCGCGACCGATGGCGCTATTGGCGCTATTGGCGCTGTTGGCGCCCTCGTCGTCGCCGAGCCGACCGGCAACAAGCCGCTGGTCGGCCACAAGGGAGCGCTGTGGCTGGAGGCGGAGACCAAAGGTATCACGGCGCACGGCTCGATGCCGGAAAAGGGCGTCAACGCCATCTACAAGGCGGCGCGCGCGGTTGCCGCGCTGGAGGTCTTCGACTTCAACGTGGCGCGCCACGACGTGCTCGGCGGACCGACGCTCAATGTCGGCACGATCCAAGGCGGGATCAACATCAATTCGGTGCCGGACCGGGCGGCGATCGGCATCGATATCCGGACCATTCCGGCGCTCGATCATGCGCGGGTGCGGGAACAAATGACCAGCTACCTCGGCCCGGACGTCGCATTGAAGACGCTGCTCGACGCGCAAAGCGTGTGGACCGACCCGCGCGATCCTTGGATCAGAGATGTGTTGGACATTGCGCGCGACGTCGAAGAGAGCGGGGATGAAATCGCGGCGGCGCCCTACTTCACCGATGCGTCGATCTTGACGCCGGCACTCGGCAATCCGCCGACCGTCATCCTGGGTCCCGGCGAATTGGCGCTGGCGCACCAGACGGACGAATATTGTCTGGTGTCGCGGATCGAAAGCGCGACCGAATTATACGCGCGGCTTGTCCGGAGCTGGTGTCGGATTTGATCGCTTAGATGCTCGAACGACGGAAATGCGGAATCCGCAATGACTGGCCAAACTTGACGGGGAGAATGTCTGTTTGCAGTTTGCATCCCTCC
>CAVXFJ010000018.1:0-160894 GCA_963760995.1 uncultured Pseudomonadota bacterium
CACCACCTGCCTGTTCGCGACCGTCCCCCACACTCGCAATGCTCACCGAAAGGCGGAGCGTGCCGCCCATTTCCGGCGTCAATCGGAGCATGCCGCCAGGGGCGGGGCCCCGCTTTGCCGGCGCGCCAGCTAACCGCGCAACGGGGCTAAATTGATCTTGCCGTCGTAAAGCCCGGCCAAGAGATCGAGTGCGGCTTTGGTGCGCGCCGCGTCCCAGCCGCCGTGCCGGGCATTGAGCGCGAATTTTTCTGCGATGTCGGCCCGCGTCAGCGGCTCGTTGGCGCCGCCCCGGAAATGCGGCTGACGTTCCTCGATCACGCGGCCGTCGTTGAGAACGGCGCGAATGTGCCCGGTGAACGCATTCGGATAGGGATTGTCCGGGTCGACCACGTAGCGGACCTTGGCGGCCAGCGCGAGCACGGCCGGGTCGCGCACGGCTTCGTCGGTGAAGGCATCGAGGCCGACGCCGCCGCGCACGAAACCGCTGGCGATGATGAAGGGCGTCGAAAACTTGGCGGCGTAGCCGTTGGGCGGTCGCTGCTTGGAGGCCAGAGGCTCCCACAGGCGGTGCACCGTGCCTTCGCCGACCTCGCAGACCATTTCCTTGACGTCGTCGGCCTTGAGTCCGCCCGCCGCCAACCGTCGCGCGCAGTCGATGTAGGGGTGCGCCATGGTCCCGCAGGGATAAGGCTTGAAGGCGAGCGTCTCCGTCACCCAGCGCGTGCCGAAATCCCCGATCAGCGCGTTGTAATCGCCCTTGGTGGTGTGGGCGAAACCGTAGAACAGCCCGTGCACGCCTTCGAACACGGTGCGCGGTCCAAGGAAGCCGCCGCGCGCCAGCAAGGCGGCGCGCAAGGCCGACTGCGCCGCCCATCCCGGATGCAGCCGCTTGGTCCAGGCGCCCTCCGCGAGGTATTCGATGATGCCGGCGGCAAAGCTGCCGGCGATGCCGAGCGCATCGACGATCTGCCTGGCGTTCAAGCCAAGGGCCGCGCCCACGCCGGCCGCGGCGCCCATGACGCCGAAGATGGCGGTCGGATGGAAGCCCGCCTTGTGCACCGCCTTCGGCGCCACGGTCGAAAGCCGGCACATGACTTCGGCGCCGACGGCAATGCCCAACAGCGCGGCGGCGCCGTCCGGCCGGTGCCGCTCGCAGGCCGCCAGCACGGCGGGCACCACGACCGCGCCGGCATGCACCGGTCCGCCCTCGAAGGTGTCGTCGAAATCCTCGCCGTGGGCCGCCGTGCCGTTGACGAAGGCGGCGCCGGCGCTGCTCAGCGTACGGGTATGACCGATCGCCGTACACGGCCCGTCGTCATCGAGGCCGGCGAGCGCCGCTTCGATATAGTCCTCGTTGCGCGCGGTCACGCAGAGGCCCGCCATGTCGACAAGCAGATCTTCGCATTTGACGCGCAGGGCGGCCGGAAGCTTGCCCGCATCGAGCGCGACGATGCGCGCCGCGAGCTGCTCGGAAAGCGATATGTCTGGAAGCCGGTCGCTCATACGGATTTCACCTTTCACCCCGCCGCCGCGCCGCGGACGCTGCGCCATCCCAGACCCAGCGTATTGGCGAGCGTCACCACCGTGCCGGTGATGATCAGCATGAACACGCCGAGCACCGAGATGGCCGCAAGGTCGCCGCTTTCATTGAGATCGAAGATCAACACCGACAGCACCTTGGTCTGCGACGTGAACAGCATGATCGCCGCCGACAATTCGCGCACGACGCCGACGAAGATGAAGCACCAGGTGGCGATGACGCTGGTGCGCAGCAACGGTGCGGTTATCTGCCAGAGGGAACGCAGGCGCGTCGCGCCGAGGATTCGGCTCGCATCCTCGAGCTCCGGATGCACCGCGCGGAACGCGGACTGCATCTGCTGATAGGCGGCCGGCATCGCGAGCGTGACGTAGGCAAGCAGCAGGATCCACAGCGTGCCGTACAGGACGAGCGGCGGCCGCGTGTAGGCGAAGAAGAGCCCGACGCCCAGCACGATGCCGGGAATGGCGATCGGCGCGGTCGCGAGAAAGCCGAGCACGCGATAGCCGGCGACCGCCCGGCGCACGGTGATATAGCCGATGACGACGGTGATGATCGTGCCGACCGTCGCGGCAAGGAAGCCGAGCTCAAACGTGTTGCGCACGGCAATGCCGGTTTCCGACAACTCCAGAAACACGAAACGGATATGCTCCAGCGTGAAATTGTGGGTGCTGACGAGATGGGAGGCAATGTTGGAGAACGTCGCATTCAACAACGCAAAGTAAGGAAGAAATACGGGGCACATCAGCACCAGCATGCTGACGCCGAGGGCGAGCCACCGGTATTGGCCGAGCCGAATGATGCGCGGCTCGCTGTTCTTCGCACCGACCACCGCATAGCTGCGGCGGCCGAGGACCATGTGTTCCGCGCGCAGCAGGATCACCGTCAGCAAGAGCAGCGGCAACGCGGCCGCCGCCGCCAGCTCCGGCTTGGGCGGGAACTGGAACAGCGTCCAGATTTTGGTGGTCATGGTGTGGAAGCCGGCCGGTAGCGCCAGCACGCCAGGCGAACCGAACAAGGTCATCGCCTGCAGGAACGCAATCAGCGCGCCGGCGACCAGCGCCGGCAGCGCCAGCGGAATGGTGATGCGCCGGGCGGTGACCCAGGCGCCGCCGCCAAGGATTGCCGAGGCGTCCTCGAGGTCGCCGGGGGTGCGGTCGAGCGCATTGGCGACCAGCACGAAAACATAGGGGAATGTGTAGCAACTGATGACGAACACCAGCCCGGAGAACGAATAGATATTCAGCAGGTGCTGGTCGGACGGGCTGCCGGTGATATCGCGGAAGAGCTGATTGAGCAGCCCGCTGTTCGGGGCCGCCAGCAGTTCCCAGGCGATGGCGCCGAGGAACGGCGGCGTCACGAAGGATGCCGTGACCAGCAGCCGCACGGTGCGGCGTAACGGCATGTCTGTGCGCGCCACCAGCCAGCCCATCGGCGCCGCCACCGCGCAGCAGATGATCGCCGAGGACGTCGCCAGTTCGAACGTCGTAATCAACGGATCCAAATAGGACGCGTCGACCACCAGCCGGTGGAAATTGGCGAGCGTGAAGGCGCCGGTCTTGTCGGTGAAGGCGTAGACGAAGAGCCACGCCATCGGCAGAATTATCAGGACGCACAAGACGGCCGCAAACAGCAACAGCACCGGCTTCGTCAGATCGAAGGTCGGACGGCGGCCAGAAGCCGCCGCGGGCAGTGCGATGGTCATGCCACTAACTTTCCCTCGACCTGGCCATGTCCTGCCCGGGCTTTGCACGGCTTCCGGGCAGGAAGGACACGCATGGCCGGGACGCACCCGGCCATGACGCCGTCAGGCGATCACACGTGGAACAGCTTGACGTAGTGCGCCTTGATCTGGTCGCCTTCTTTCATCACGCCGGCCGCGTTGTCCGGCAGCAGCTTGATCTGGCTGATCGGCTTGCGTCCGGGCTTGTCCTTCACTTGCGCATGCATCGAGCGCAGGCCGCCGACATTGATGATGAGCTGCTGGCACTCGCGTGTGAAGCTGTAGTTGCAGAACAGCTTGGCGGCGTTCGGATGCGGCGCGGCCTTGAACATGCCGGTCGGCCCGACGATCTGCGGCGTGCCCTCGGTCGCGTAGACCGGCTCCACCGGCCCGCCTTTCTCCTTGATCTGGAAGATATTGTACTCGTTGCCGTCGGCCTGGATGGCGCGCTCGCCGAGCGCCAGCTTCTTCGGCGGGACGGAGGCCGACTGCACCTGCAGCACGCTCTGCTTCGCCAGCTTCTCGAGGAATTCCCAGCCGAGCTTGTGAACGAGCTCGTAGGTCGCGGTCATGATGGTGCCGCTGTAGCCGGGATGCGCCTTCACGATCTTGCCCTTCCACTTCGGCTGCAGAAGGTCCGCGAAGCTCTTCGGTGCTTCGTCCGCCTTCACCATCTTGGTGTTGTAGGCGATGATGCTCAGGCCGAGGCGGAAGCTGGCGAACATGCCGTCCGGATCCTTCTGGTCGGCCGGATAGTATTTGGCGACGTCCTCGGGAACATGCGCCGCCAGCATGTTTTGTTGCTTCCACACGATGAACTGCGACGCGTCGGAGGAATTCACCGTGTCGACCGCGTGGATGTTGCTGGCGTATTCCTGCCCGATCCGCTGGAACACGCGCTCGGCGCCGGTCCGCTCGACCTGGCAGGCGATGCCGGGGAATTTCGTCTCGAAGGCCTTGGCGATCTTCTCGGCGAGCGGCAGGTCGATGGAGGTATACCAGACGACCTTGCCTTCCTTCTTGGCGGCCGCGATCAGCTCCGGCGTGATTGCGCTCGGCGGCGGCGCCGCGGCCAGAACGCGGGTGGAGAACGCGCTGCCGACCGCAAGCGCGCTCGACCCGATCAATACGTCACGGCGGGAAACTCCTGAGCCACTCATCGACGTTTCTCCCTCATGTTTGCTATGGCCTTAATTTACGGCTCTTGAATTCCAGCGAATTTCGGCTGTCAGCCCTCCAGGGCCCGGCATCGTTCGGGCGGTAGATGCAGCCAGACGGCGCTGCCTTCCGGAATGCTGTCGGCGGCTGTCGTGACCACGCGCAACTGCGTTCCGTCCTTAATTTCAACCATATAGTCACGGCGGTCGCCGAGAAAGACCTGGCGGACCACCGTGGCCGGCACGACGTTTTCATCTTGCGCGAAATGCGCCACGGAGATTGCGATGTCGTGGGGTCGAATTGATACGGGCGCCTGCCGGCCGGTATCGATCGGCACGCCCGTGCACCGCAGGGCGACGCCGGCAAAATCGATGCTGCTCTTGTCGCGCGCCTTGCCTTTGACGACGTTGCTGGAGCCGATGAAACGCGCCACGAATTCAGAACGCGGCCGGTTATAGATTTCCTCCGGCGAACCCGCCTGTTCGATCTTGCCGCCATTCATCACGGCGATGAGGTCGGCGGTCGTCAATGCTTCCGCCTGGTCATGCGTCACGTAGATCGTGGTGTAGCGATAGGCGTCATGCAAACGGCGCACCTCGAAGCGCATTTCCTCGCGCAGATTGGCGTCGAGATTGGACAGCGGTTCATCGAGTAGCAGCGTCTCCGGCTCCACGATCAGCGCCCGCGCAAGCGCCACGCGCTGCTGCTGGCCGCCCGACAATTCTCCCGGGTAGCGCTGCGCCAGCGGCGCCAGCCGCGTGGTGGCAAGGATGGCCTCCAGCTTTTTGCCGATGGTCGAGCGATCCATCTTCCGCAATTTCAGGCCGTAGATAATGTTTTCGGCCACGGTCATGTGCGGCCACAAGGCATAGCTTTGGAAGATCATGGACATATTGCGCCGCTCGGGCGGCACCGAATGCGCCGGCGACGACATCAACTTGCCGCCAACATGAATTTCGCCGCCACTCGGCTCGACGAACCCGGCGACCAGACGCAAGGTCGTGGTCTTGCCGCATCCGGAGGGGCCCAGCAAACAGACCAGATGTCCGTGCTCGACGGTAAGCGAAACGTTTTCTACGACCGATACGTCGCCATAACGTTTGGTGACTCCCCGCAATTCCACCGACCCCACGTGCTCATCTCCCCAATGAGGTCCGCTCGCGCTTATCGAGCGCTGAGATCGGATCATTATTTCCGCAAACGCGTCAACCCCCCACTCGTTAGACGGCTTTCAAGACGTCGAACCGAATTGCCGGCGCGGCCGCGCCCTCCTACTGTGGCGCTCTTCTCGCAATTCCCCGCAGGCCATCCATGAACGGTTCCGTCGCATCCCAGCCGACCACAGTCCGCATGTTCGTCGTCTTCTGCCGCATTGGCCTGACCAGCTTTGGCGGCGGCCTGAGCGGCTGGCTCTTGCGCGAGCTGGTGCAGCAGCGCCAGTGGCTCAGCGAGGAAGAGTTCCTCAATGGACTGGCGCTGTCGCAAGCGCTGCCGGGCATCAACGTCACGAATCTCGCGATCTGGATCGGCTTTCGTCTGCTCGGCACCGGCGGGGCGATCGCGGCCTTTCTGGGCATCATCGTGCCGCCGGCCTTCATCATTGTCGGGGTTGGAGCCCTGTTCACCCTGTTGTCGCGCTTTTCCCTGACCTATCCGCTGCTCAACGGCGCCGCCGCCGCGGCGATTGGCCTGTCCCTTTCGATGGGAATCACGGCGGCCCGCCGCGTGCCGCTGCGGGCGATCCCCCTCGTCATGATGGTCGCGACGTTCCTTGCCGTCGGCTTCCTGCACCTGCCGCTGATTTGGGTGGTGCTGGCGGGCGGCTCGATCAGCGTCGCCGCTGAATATTATAGGCTGTCGAGGAGCGTGCCCAATGGCCGCTAAACTGATCGCGCTCGCGTCCATCTTCGCACCACTGTCGTTGGCGACGATCGGCGGCGGCACCTCCGTCCTGGCCGACATCCAGCGCCAGGTCGTGGACGTGCATCACTGGATGACGAATGCCCAGTTCGTGCAGGACTTCGCCATCTCGCGCATGGCGCCGGGGCCGGGCTCGCTGCTGGTGACGCTGATCGGCTGGCAGGTGGCGGGAGTCTGGGGCGCGGTCGTGGCGACCGTCGCTATCTTCGCCCCGACCGCCTTTCTCATCTACGGAATAGCCCATGTATGGTCGCGCTATCGCGGCGCGCGGTGGCAGGCGGCGCTCGAGAGCGGCTTGCGGCCGATCGCGGCCGGCATGATCCTGGCGGCCGTTTACGTCCTGCTGCTTGCGATTCAGGGCGGCTGGCTGGCGCGGGGTATCGCGCTGGTCTCGACCACGGCACTGATGACGACCCGGATCAGCCCGCTCATCCTGATCCTGTGCGGGGCCGCGAGTTTCGTTGTGCTGCAAATGGCGCTACCGAGGTGATCGGCTGAACAGGATCGTCACCGCCGCGTTGCGCCGGCAAATTGGAGAATCCATGCGGCCGACCGAAACCGAAGCGCTCGCCGACTATATGTCGCGTTCGTCGCGGCTGACGCTGCCGCCGGAGGTGGCGCTCAAAACCAAGCTGCATGTCCTCGATACGATCGCAGCCATCCTGTCCGGATCGAGACTGAAGCCGGGAGCGCTCGCCGCCCGCTTCGTGCGGGAGCTTGGCGGCCGTCCCGAAGCGACGGTTCTGGGCACGCCGCAGCTGACGTCCGCCGTTAATGCCGCGCTTGCCAATGGCATGGCGGCGCATGCCGACGAAACCGACAACTCGCACCTCAAATCGCGCTCGCATCTCGGGTGCGCCGTCGTTCCGGCCGCCTGGGCGGTCGGCGAACGGCACGGGAAGGGCGGTCAGGCCGTGATCAACGCCGTCGCGCTCGGCTACGACGTCGGCGCGCGCAGCACCATGGCGCTCGGCTATGGTCTGCCCAAGACCCAAAAGCACAGCACGCACAGCATCGCGACCGGGTTCGGCGCCGCCGCCGCGGCGGCAAGCCTCGCCGATCTCACGGCGCAGGAATGTGTATTTGTCCTGTCCTTCGCCGCCCAGCAGGCCTCGGGTATCCCCTCCTGGAACCGTGATCCCGAGCACATCGAAAAGGCGTTCGATTTCGGTGGCATGGGCGCAAGAAACGGTGTGTTCGCCGCGCTGATCGTGAAGGCGGGCGCCACCGCGGTGACCGATCCGCTTTCCGGCCATCATTCCTTTCTGCACGCCTTCGGCGAGAACGCTGATCCGGCAATTCTGAGCGACGGTCTCGGCAGCCGGTTCGAGGTGATGGAGGCGTCGATCAAGAAATGGTGCGTCGGCTCGCCCATCCAGGCCGCCCTCGATTCGCTCACGTGTCTGATCGACGACCATGCGGTGACCGCGGCCGGCGTCAAACGCATGGTCGTGACCATGCCGGACGATCGCCTGCACATTGTCAGCAACCGGAACATCCCCGATATCTGCCTGCAACATCTTTTGGCCATCACGCTGGCCGACGGCACCCTGACCTTTGCCAGTTCGCACGACGAGGCGCGCATGCACGACCCCGCCATCCTGGCGCTGCGTGACAGGATCGCCGTCATCCCGTCGGAAGAACTGACCAACGCCAGGCCTGCGCGCCAGGCCATCGTCGCGCTCGAGCTCGCGGACGGCCGCACGGTCGAGAAGCGGACCCACGCCGTGCGCGGCACGCCGGACAATCCGATGACGCCGGCGGAGGTCCAGGCGAAGGCGCACGAACTGATGGCGCCCGTTGTCGGCGCCGCCCGGGCGCGCGAGATCGTCGACACCGTGATGATGCTGGAAAGGGTCGCCGACGTCGCCGCGCTCAGGCCGCTGTTGCAGGCCGGCTGAAACGGGCCGGCGCCTACGGCAGATACATGCCGCCGCTGACGTGGATGGTTTGGCCGGTCATGTAGCCCGACATCGGCAGACACATCGCCGCGATCATGGCGGCGGCTTCGTCCACCTCGCCCATGCGGCCGAGCAGCGGGCGGTTGCCTTCCTCCTGCATGCCCCGGCCGGAGCTCGCCGAGCGCTGGCCGCCGATTTTGCCCGGCACCACGCAATTGACGCGGACGTTGGCGGCGGCAAACTCGACCGCGAGCGCCTTGGTGAGGCCAATGAGCCCGGCCTTGGCCGTCGATACATGCGCGCGCTCCATCGCGCCGACATGGGCCGTGACGCCGCCGATATTGACGATCACGCCGCCGCCGCCCGCGATCATCAGGGGCAACGCCGCGCGGCTGCAAAGAAACGCTCCGTCCAGGATGACGGCGAGAATCTCGCGCCATTCGCCGAGGCTCATCGAGAGGAATCCGGCATGGCGGCGCACGGAGGCGTTGTTCACCAGGATATCAAGCCGGCCGAACGTTTCGCCGATCGCCTGCATCATCGCCGCAACGGCGGCCTCGTCGGTGACATCCGCCATGTGGACGAACGCGCGGCGGCCGCGCGTCCGGACTTCCTGCGCGACCGCATCCGCTTCCTCGCGCGACGCCTTGGCGTGAATGACGAGGTCGGCGCCGCAGTCCGCTAGGCGAAGCGCGGTGGCGCGGCCGATCCGTCGCGAGGCGCCGGTGATCAGCGCGACTTTTCCAGCCACGGACGTGGACTCCATTTCAGTCACCTCTCACCATGCGCAGAGTAGCGTCGAGTCAACGTGTCGCGAGGCGAGGGGGCCTCTTCAACCGGTGGCCCCCTCGTTCGCTAGACGACAGCATGCATTTCGGCGGCACACCAGAGGGAAAATGCCTTGCGAGCCGATCGATGAATAGTGTGGGCCGTCATCGTAACGTCGCGAATCCGGCCGACTTGGATCGCCCGCCCGACACGCCGTTTCGCGAATTCACTTGAAAAATCGCGGCCCGCCGAGTCGCTTGCGCCTCGGGGCTTTGCGCATTTCACTGCGCGGGGACGGCGCTCGCGCGGGCCGAGCCCTGTTCATTTGCCGGCGTCGCGGTGTTCCAGCCGAGCTGTTCACGCACGCGGAACCGAATTTGCTCGTCGCGATCGGCATTGCCGAATTCGAGATAGCGCACGCCCGCCTTACGCAGCGCTTCTTTCTTGACCGCGTCCCGCGCCGCTGCCTTCCCTTGGAAATGTCCCTTGCCCAGGTGCTCGATGGCCAGGATGGGGAAGCCGGCCCAATCGATGACAATGATGTCGACGCGCTTGCTGTTGATCGAGCGAAAGGCGTTGCTGACGCGGGTTCGCAGAATTTCGCCGAGATTGATTTGCGCAAGGACGCGATGACCTTTGCGCGCCGCCCTGACTTCGTGTTCAACGATCCTGAAAATGCGATATTCGTCCCTGTTGAGCACCTTCTGCTTTTCGAACGACGCCGCCATCACGAAATGAAGCTGTTGCGCCGGATCGGTCAGATCCGGCCATTGATAACGGTCATAACGGTACGATGGGTTGGAACCGCGAAAACCGCGTCGTCGCGGCGACCGCATGACGGCGACGCCGGCGGCGAGAAGAAACAAAAGTGTCGCCAGCGCAAGACCCAGCACCGCATCTTGCATGCCATCTCTCGGCTTTCGCCGACCTCAAACCATGATCGGGTATCGAGATTCGGACACAGCTTCAAAGATTGAATTAAGTATTCATGTTCATTTTGAACGATTATCCGCGCCGTCAAAAATGCACGCACGGCGGCCTCGATCCGCCGCGTGGCGCGCGCGATCGCCTGATCGTCCGCTCACAGCTCCATCGGGCGCAGGCCGAGCTTGTCGAACAGCGCCATGTCGCGGCCGCAGCCGGGGTTCGGCGTGGTCAGGAGCTTCGGGCCGTAGAAGATCGAATTGGCGCCGGCGAGGAAGCACAACGTCTGCGTCTCCTCGCTCATATCTTCGCGGCCGGCCGACAGCCGCACCATCGACTTCGGCATGGTGATGCGCGCCACCGCGATGGTGCGCACGAAGTCCAGCGGGTCGAGCTTTTCCTTCGTCGCCAGCGGCGTGCCCTCGACCTGCACCAGCATGTTGATCGGCACGCTCTCCGGATGCACCGGCAGGCTGGCCAGCGTCGCGATCATGCCGACGCGGTCTTCCGCCCGCTCGCCCATGCCGACAATGCCGCCGCAGCAGACATTGATGCCGGCTTCGCGCACATGCTCCAGCGTGTCGAGGCGGTCCTGATAGCAGCGCGTGGTGATGATCTGGCTGTAGAACTCGGGCGAGGTATCGAGATTGTGGTTGTAATAATCGAGCCCGCTGTCCTTCAGGCGCAGCGCCTGCTCGCCGGTCAGCATGCCGAGCGTGGCGCAGGTTTCCAGCCCCAGCGCCTTCACGCCCTCGACCATGGCGCAGACCGTGTCGAGGTCGCGATCCTTCGGCTCGCGCCAGGCCGCGCCCATGCAGAAGCGCGAGGCGCCGGCGGCCTTCGCCGCGCGTGCCTCGGCGAGCACGGCTTCGATCTTCATCAGCTTCTCGGCCTTCACGCCGGTGTTGTATTGCGCGGCCTGCGGGCAATAGGCGCAGTCCTCGGGGCAACCTCCGGTTTTGATCGACAGCAGCGTCGACACCTGGATTTCGAGCGGATCGAAATGAAGGCGATGAACGCGCTGCGCCTCGAACATCAGCTCGGGAAATGGCAGGGCAAACAGCGCCCGCACCTCCTCCCGTGTCCAATTATTGCGGACCTCGCCCAATGCGGCGTGGGAAACGGGCAGCGCTTGCGCTAAAGACATCGGCGGTTCCTCAACCAGATCGGTATCGCCCGCAGAATCGTCAAGCGTTGATAGAAGTCAAGCCAAACCGCTAAATACGGGTTTAATTACAACGCTTGGGACCGGCATTCGAGCGCCGGTCTCTTAACATGGCGTGACGGGCAGGATAGGATTAAAGATCGATCTGATCCCGATGACAAATCGGTCGTCCTTGATGCGCCGAAAATCCCGGCGCGAAACGGAGCAGCTATGAATTTCGAGTTGAACGAAGAGCAGCGGCAGGTTCAGGACATGGCCCAGCGGTTCGCCGCCGAGGAAATCGCGCCGACGCTCGAAGCGGAAGAACGCCAGCACGCCTTCAAGGCCGAGCGTGTCGCCAAGATGGGCGAGCTCGGTTTCTTCTCCTGCGCCCTGCCGGAAGAGCTGGGCGGCAGCGGCATGGGATTTACGGAATCGGTGCTGATGGCCGAACAGATCGCCAAGGTTTCGGCCTCCTGGCGCCTGCCCTTCAACATGCAGAACTTGGGTCCCTCGCTGACCGTCACCAAGTTCGGCACGCCCGAGCAGAAGAAGAAATATGTGCCCGGCTGGATCGCCGGCACGCAACTCGGATTTTTCGCCATGACCGAGCCGAACACCGGCTCGGACGTCGCCAGCATGAAGACGCACGCCATCGACAAGGGCGACCACTTCGAGATCCATGGCAACAAGATGTGGATCTCGCAGGCGCATGTCGGCGATGCCGGGCTGCTCTACGCCTATACCGACAGGTCGAAGGGCAACAAGGGCATGACCGCCTTCATCATCGAGCCGAAAAAGATGAAGGGCTGCACCGCGCGCGCGATCGAGACCAAGCTCGGCCTGCACTGCGCGCCGACCGGCGAGTTCGTGTTCGAGGGCATGCAGGTGCCGAAGGAGAACGTGCTCGGCCAGGTCGGACAGGGCTTCCAGATTTGCATGTGGCAGCTCAACCAGACGCGACTCGGCTGCGCCGCGGGTGCGCTCGGCGTCGCCGGCGGCGCACTCGAGCTCGCCATCAAATACGCCAACGAGCGCACGCAGTTCGGCAAGCCGATCTCGCAGCATCAGATGGTCCAGGCGCAGATCGCCGAAATGGTGGTCGAGCACCAGGCCGCGCAGATGCTGGTCTACCGCGCCGCCTGGCTCAAGGATCACGGCAAGCCGAGCCAGTACGAGACCTCGGTCGCCAAGCTTGCCGCGTCCGAGGCGGCGGTGCATGCCGCCAACGAGTGCATGAAGATTTTCGGCAGCTACGGCTTCTCGACCGAATATCCGGCGGAGCGCTTCTATCGCGACGCCAAGTCGCTGCAGGTTGTCGAAGGCACGTCCAACATCCAGAAGATCATCATCTCCGGCATGGCTTGCGGCTTTACGCCAAATCGGGAATGACGCCGGGAGGCAATGTCCGGCCGGTGCCGGACGCGGATTGGACGATGTGCGGGAGCCGGGAATGAGACCTTATTTCGAAAAGATGCCGCGTTTCGGCAAGGAGCTGCGGGAAAACCGCATCGCGCGCTCGCAGGACAGCCGCGCCAAGCTGGAGGGTGTGGAGGCCGAGATCGCCGCCGCCCGCAAGGCGCGGCTCGATGCCGGCATCCCGACCGCCAAGATCAACGAGCGCGGCATGCTCACGGTCTGGCAGCGGCTCGAATATCTGGTCGACGAGGGCACCTGGCAGCCGCTGCACACGCTTTACAATCCGGCGGACAATCCCGAGGGCGGCACCAATGTCGTCGACGGGCTCGGCAAGATCGCCGGCCGCTGGGCGGTGATCATCGGCTTCGACAACAAGGTGCTGGCCGGCGCCTGGGTGCCGGGGCAGTCGGAAAACATCCTGCGCGTCACCGATCTCGCCAAGCGGCTGCACATTCCGCTGGTGTGGCTGGTGAATTGCAGCGGCGTGCAACTGCCCGAGCAGGAGAAGTTCTACGCCGACCGGCGCGGCAGCGGCACCGCCTTTTATCGCCACGCCGAGCTGGAGCAGATGGGCATCCCGATCCTCGCCGGCATCTACGGCACCAACCCGGCCGGCGGCGGCTATCAGGGCATCAGCCCGACCATTCTGCTGGCGCACAAGGACGCCAATATCGCCGTCGGCGGCGTCGGCATTGTCTCCGGCATGTCGCCCAAGGGCGGCTTCGACAGCGAAGGCCTGGAAGAGCTGATCGCCAAGACCCGCGATTTCCGCGCGCGCCCGCCGGGCCGGGTCGAAACCCATTACGGCGAGACCGGCTTCTTCGCCCATGTCTATGACGACGAAAAGCAGGTGCTCGACGGCATCAAGCAGTATATGCGGGCCATTCCGGCCTACGAGCCGATGTTCTTCCGCGTGGCCGAGCCGGCCGAGCCGGCGCTGCCGGCCACCGACCTCTACCATCTGCTGCCGTTCAACCAGAAAGAGGCCTACGTCTTCGACGAGATCCTCGCGCGCCTGGTCGATGGCAGCGAACACATGGAGTTTCATCCCGACAAGGGACCGGAGATCTACACCGGCCTGGTCAAGGTCGACGGCATGCTGATCGGCGCCATCGGCAACCGCCAGGGGCTCTTGCCCAAGGGCTATCCCGAATATGCCGACTATCCCGGCATCGGCGGCAAGCTCTATCGCCAGGGCCTGATCAAGATGAACGAGTTCGTCACGCTGTGCGGGCGCGACCGCGTGCCGATCATCTGGTTCCAGGACACGACCGGCATCGACGTCGGCGATATCGCGGAAAAGGCCGAACTGCTCGGCCTCGGTCAGTCGCTGATCTATTCCATCCAGCAGACGGCGGTGCCGATGATGCTGGTGGTGCTGCGCAAGGGGAGCGCGGCGGCGCATTACGTCATGGGCGGGCCGACCGCCAACCGCCACAACGCCTTCACGCTTGGCACCGCGGCCACCGAGATTTATGTGATGCACGGCGAAACCGCGGCGGTGGCGACCTATGCCCGCCGCGCGGTGAAGGAAAAGGATGCCGGCCGTCCGCTGGAGCCGTTGGCGGAAAAGATGAACGAAATGGCGCAAAAGTACTACGACACGTCGCGTCCGGCCTACTGCGCGGCGCATGGTTTCGTCGACGAGATCGTCGATCTCACGGCGCTGCGCGGCTATCTGAAGGCCTTCGCCGGCGCGGTCTATCAAAACCCGCCGTCGATCTGCCCGCGCCATCACATGATGCTGCCGCGGATCATTCGGGGATGAGCCGCGAACCGGCAACGCGGGCTTGAAATTCGATGAGCAACACCTGAGGCCAGGGGATATGCTGGACGCGACCGGCGCTGATCGGCGGCGCCCGGTGGTTCAAGAGGAGAAGGCGCGATGAGCGAGGAAGTCACGGCTCCCATTGCGGGGAAGGTCTGGAAGATCCTGGTGAAGGTGGGCGACCAGGTGCAATACGAGGACGAGCTGATGATCCTCGAAGCGATGAAAATGGAAAATCCGATCTACGCACCGGCCGACGGCAAGGTGGCGGAGATCAAGGTGGCCGAAGGCGACCAGGTCGAGCCCGACCAGTTGCTGCTCGTTATCGAATAGTCGCGCGCCGGTCCGTCATTCGCCCGTCGACGGCCGGCCTGGCATCATCAAGAGTTCATGACGGGCGTGTGGCGGAGGGGCTATGGAATCGTTCTGGGGGGCCGTCAAACTGATGCTGTTCATCTATGCGCTGGCGGCGGCGATTTCCCTGATCACCGCCTGGGTGATCAAGCACATCTTCAGTCTCATCCGCATGCAGAACAACCGGGCCGAGGCGCGCAAGAGCGCCAAGGCGGCGGCCTCCGCGGCGCCGGCGGGCGCCGCCCCGAAGAGGACGGCCTGAGCCATGCCGAGCATCGACTTCCTGCACATCTTCCAGGGCGTGGCCACGCTGGTGGCGGCCGGTCCGCTCATCGCCTTCGCCCGCATCCTGCTGATCGCGCTCGGCATCAGCTTCGTCTATCTCGGCGCCCGCGGCACGCTCGAACCGCTCATCATGATCCCCATGGGCATCGGCATGGCCTCGGTCAATGCCGGCGTGCTCTATCTCTCGGCCAAGACCACCGGCACCATCTTCATCGACCCGATCGCCAGCGGTCCGGAGAAGTTGTTCGACGCGTTGCAGATCGACTTCCTGCAGCCGATCTACACCTTCACCTTCAGCAACGGCCTGATCGCCTGCCTGGTGTTCATGGGCATCGGCGCCATCTCCGACATCGGCTATATGCTGATCGCGCCGGTGCGCTGCATGATCATCGCCATCTTCGCCGAGCTCGGCACGCTGCTGACGTTCCCGCTCGCCGTCGGCCTCGGCCTGCACTACAACGAGGCCGCCGCGATCGCCATGGTCGGCAGCGCCGACGCGCCGATGGTGCTCTATGCCTCGCTGCTCTTGGCCAAAGACCTGTTCGTGCCGATCACCATCGTGGCCTATCTCTATCTGAGCCTGACCTACGCCGGCTATCCCTACCTGGTCCGTCTGTTGATCCCCAAGGAGCTGCGCGGGATCAAGATGGACCAGAAGTCGATTCCGAAGGTCTCCCCCAGCGAGAAGATCACCTTCTCCATCATCACCGGCACCGTGCTGTGCTTGCTGTTCCCGGTGGCGGCGCCGCTGTTCATGTCCTTCTTCGTCGGCGTCATCGTGCGCGAGGCCGGCGTGAAGCAATATGTCGACTTCCTCGGCGGCACCGTGCTCTACGGCTCGACCTTCTTCCTCGGCCTGCTGCTCGGCGTCCTGTTCGAGGCCAACACCATCCTCAATCCCAAGGTGATCCTGCTGCTGTTTCTCGGCATGACGGCGCTGCTGCTCTCCGGCATCGGCGGCATCATCGGCGGCTACGTCGTCTACTGGATGAGCGGACGCACGTTCAATCCGGTGATCGGCATTGCCGGCGTCTCCTGCGTGCCGACGACGGCCAAGGTGGCGCAGAAGGAGGCGCATGCCGCCAACAAGTTCGCCATGATCCTGCCCTGGGCGATGGGCGCCTGCATCTCCGGCGTCATCTCCTCGGCGATCATCGCCGGCATCTATGTCACGCTGCTGGCGGCGCCGATATGAGGGACAGGCTGCCCTACTGGATCGGCGGCACGCTGATCGCGCTCCTCGGCGCCGCCTTGGTGCGGCTGCTGGCGCCGGCGCTCGGTGGCTGGGGCGCTTCGGCGAGCGCGATCGCCGGCTATTTGCTGGTCATTGTCGGCATCACGCTGCTTGCCCGCGCCGCCCGGCCGCAGGATGCGGAAGCTCTCGCCGATCCCGAGGCGAACGACTGATACCAGCCGCCGCGATGTCCGATCTTCGCTCCACGTCATGCCCGGGACAAGCGCGGGCATGACGGGTGGAGAGTTCGTGCCGTCGGTATAAGCCCGCGCCGACGATAGTCGCTACGCCATCGCCAGGCGCTGCGCGGCGTCATCCGCCGCCTCCGCGTCGTGCGTTGCGTAGACGACAATGCGGTCGGCGAGGCGGGCCAGCACGCGCTTGAGGACGCGCGCGGCCTGCTCGCGATCGAGGTGCTCGCCCGGTTCGTCGAGCAGCACCAGCGGCGCGCCATTGAGCAGTGCGCGGGCGAGGTTGAGCCGCTGCGCCTCGCCGAGCGACAGCATGTCCTGGCTGATCCAGGCGTCGAGTCCGCCCGCCGCGGCGACGCGCTCGCCGAGCTCGACCGCTTCCAGCGCCTGGCGGCACGCGGCCTCGCTGGCGTCCGGCGCGAACAGGTTGGCGCGCACCGTGTCGGCCAGGATCGCCGCGTCGTGCAGGCACAGATGCGCCAGCCCGCGGCGGCCGGCGGCGAGCAGCACCACGCCGTCGGCGCTGAAGCGTCCGGCGCTGTCGCTGCCGATCCAGCCGGCGATCTGCTTGAGCAAAGTGGTCTTGCCGCTGCCGCTGGCGCCGATGAGCGCGGTGGGCGCGCCGGCGCGCAGGGTCAGCGTGAGCGGTGCGCCCAGCCGGCGGCCGTCGGGCGCCTGGCGCGGCACGCTGCTGAGCGTCAGCGTCCGCAGCGCGGTGGGCGAGGGCGCGGTTGCGGCATCGGTTGAGGGCCTTCCCGTCCAGTCGCTCAGGCCGGCGCGCGCGGCGCGCTCGCGCACGCGCCCCAGCAGCAGGCGCGAGACGCTTTGCGCGGATTCGCCGAGCGCCAGCCAGGCAAAGGCGAGGAAGGCGGGCACGAGCAGCGCGGTACCGCGGCCGCCGGCGTGCCAGGCGGCGATCAGCACGCTGAGCGCCACCAGTGGGCCGGCGAACCCGGCCAGCAGGTCGATCAGCGCGAACAGCCGACGTTGTGCCAGCTTGCGGTGTTCCGCGGTGTCGAAGCGGGCGAAGGCTGCTTGCAGCGCGGGAGCGAAACTGCGCTCCGCCTTCAGCGGCACCAAGGCGGCGAGTGCCGATCCCAACAGCCGGCCGGCGCCGCGCTGCGCGGCGCGCACCGCGCTCCAGTGATCGCTCACCCGCGGCATCGACCAGTAGAGTGTCAGCAAAATCGCCGCGGCGAGGGCGACGATCAGCGGCAGCGCCAGCGGCGTGAGCCAGGCCGTGGCGGCGAACAGCACGGCCGTGCCGGCGCCCAGCATCAGCGCCGGAATGTCGACGCGCAGCCGCGCATAATCGACATCCTCGACGTCCTCGATGTAATCGGCCAGCCGGTCCTGATTGCCGAGTTGCCAGCCGGCGGCGCGCGTCGACGGCGCCTGCGCCATCGCGGCGAACAGGCCGGTGCGCCGCTTGATCTGATCGAGTAGCGCGGCGCGATGGCCGACGACGCGCTCGCCATATTTGCCGACCGTCTTGGTCATCGCGAACAGGCGCACGAAGGCCGCCGGCGTATGGAAATTGAAGGTGAGCGCGGCGGGGCCCAGTCCGGCCAGCGCCACGGCGCCGAGGAACCAGGCGGAGACGCCGGTGAGCAGGATGCCGGAGGCGGCCGCCACCAGCGCCAGCAGGATGGCGAGCCGCCACGGCGATGCGCCATGCATCCTCGGCGGCGCCACAACGGCCGGTGTTTCGACGACCCGGATGCTCATGCCGCGATCGCCTCCTTGCCGGGAACGGGCGCTTGCAGCGCGATGTGCCGGTCGGCGGCCTCGATCAGCATCTGATCATGGGTGGCGACAATGACCAGGCGCTCGCGCGCGACGTCCGTCAGCGCGCGGCGCACCAGCGCCGCGGTGTCGGCATCGAGCTTGGCGGTGGGCTCGTCGGCCAGCACCGCGCGGTCGGACAGCAGCATGCGGGCGATGCCGATGCGCATGCGCTGGCCGCCGGAGAGATTGTCGCCGCCCTCGGCGATCTCGGCGGTCAGGCCGCCAGGCAGCAGCGCTGCATCGAGCAAGCCGACGCGGCGGGCCGCCTGTCGCAGCGTCTTGCGATCGACGCCGTCGTGCCGGTCACCGATGATGCTTGCCAGCGTTCCCGCCGGCACATGGACCTCCGTCGAAATCCAGTCGCAGCCGTGCGCCACGACCTGCGCCAGCGCGTCGATGCCGGGCGCCGGCGCCTCGATGCCGGCGAGCATGCGCAGCAGCGTCGACTTGCCGATGCCGCTTGGGCCCGATACGGCGATCAGCCCCGCCGGCGGCAGTGTCGAGACGACGTTGCCGAGATCGGCAAGCGCCAGCGGCGCTGTGACTCGCTCGGCGGCGCTGTCGTCGAAATACCAGTCGAGTTCCTTGGCCGCCGCCTCGCCCTCAGCCTTGAGGTGATACTGCTCGGCATAGCGGCGGAACGGCGTGAAGAAGTCGGCCGCGATGATGAGGATGAACAGGCTCTGCCACAGCGCCAGGCCGGTGAAGCCGGGAATATGCACGAGCCCGAGATGACCGAGGCCGAGGAACACCGCCAATACGGCGATCGACAACGCCGAGAAGAAATCGATGACGCCGGCATTGAGGAAGGCGACACGCAGCACCGCCATGGTGCTGTCGGCATAGGCGGTCATTCGTGTTTCGAGCTTGTCGCGCTCGCGCGCCAGCGCATGGTTGGCGAGGATGGTCGGCAGAGTGCGGATGCGGTCGGAAAATTGCGCCGCCAGCCGGCCGAAACTCTTCTCCTGCGTTTCGGCCTTGCCGCGTACCACGCTGCCGAGCAGCACGAAGAAGAGGATCATGACCGGTACCGCGGCGAGCAGCGCCAGCGCCGCTTCGCATGAGACGACGGCGATGGCCGCCGCCGCCGCGAGGGGCGTGACGGCGAGCATGCCGCGTGCCGTGGCGTGGGCGATCGTGAGCGCGGCGAGCGCGTCGGGATGGCGCTGCAGCCCGGCGATCAGCGCGCCGGCCGGGCGGGCGCGCAGGCGCGTCGGCGCCATGCCGGCGAGCGCCGTTTGCAACTTCGCCCGCAAGGCGTCGACGAGTTCCGCCTCGGCGCGCGCGCCGCGGCGATCGGAGACGAAGCCGGCGACGCCCGACAGGATGAGGCATGCGACAGCGCCGGTCAGCGCCGGCAAGGCGAAAGCGTCATCCTCGATCATCTGTCCGGCAAACAGCGCCAGCGCGGCGGCAAAGCCGAGACGCAGCAGCGTGCGCGCGATCTGCCAGGCGAGCGTGGCGCGCAGTCCGGTGGCGCCTAATTTTTGGGCATGGCCACGCGCCAGCCCAGAGGCGGACGAAACGCCGGCGACAGGCGGGGCGTCCCGCTTATCCCGTTGCGTGCGTGGCGATTTCGCGTCGATCGATAAGCGCATCCATCATTCATGCCTCATCAGTTGCGAATGATTTTTGATATCGATCAATGACGGAAAGACTTGCGCGGAATAGCGAGCAAGAAGCGTTCTAAAAGGACTTTCCGCCATGGTCAATCCGCTGCTCGTGGAGCTTTCGCGGCTGCAGTTTGCGCTCACCGCGATGTATCACTTTCTGTTCGTGCCGCTCACGCTCGGCCTGTCGATTCTCCTGGCCATGATGGAGACCGTCTACGTCATGACCGGGCGCGCCATCTGGCGCGACATGACGAAGTTCTGGGGTCTCCTCTTCGGCATCAATTTCGTCCTTGGCGTTGCCACCGGCATCACCATGGAATTCGAGTTCGGCATGAATTGGGCCTATTACTCCCATTATGTCGGCGACATTTTCGGCGCCCCGCTCGCCATCGAAGGGCTGATGGCCTTCTTCCTGGAAGCCACCTTCGTCGGCATCTTCTTCTTCGGCTGGGGCAAGATTTCCTCGCGCGCGCATCTCGCCGTGACCTGGCTGATGGCGCTCGGTACCAACCTGTCGGCGCTGTGGATCCTGATCGCCAACGGCTGGATGCAGCATCCGGTCGGCGCGGTGTTCAATCCCGACACCATGCGCATGGAAGTCTCCGACTTCATGGCGGTGCTGTTCAACCCGACGGCGCAGGCCAAGTTCGTGCACACGGTGTCGGCCGGCTATGTCACCGGCGCGGCCTTCGTGCTCGGCGTATCGGCCTTCTACATCCTGCGCGGCCGCCATATCGAGCTCGCCAAGCGCTCCTTCGTGATTGCCGCCGCCTTCGGCGTCGCCTCCGCCCTGTCGGTCATCGTGCTGGGCGACGAGAGCGGCTACACCATCACCGACAACCAGAAGATGAAGCTCGCGACCATGGAGGCCATGTGGCACACCGAGGCGCCGCCGGCTTCGTTCACGGCCATCGGCATCCCCGACATGGCGACGCGGACGACCAATTATGCCGTCCGTATCCCGTGGGTGATCGGCCTCATCGGTACGCGCAGCATCGACCAGCAGATTCCCGGCATTTTCGAGCTGGTGCAGAAGGCCGAGGAGCGCATCCGCAGCGGGCTCGCCGCCTATGACGCGCTGCAGAAACTCAAGCTGAACCACGCCGATGCGGCGGCGCGCGCCGCCTTCGACAAGGCGAGCGGCGATCTCGGCTTCGCGCTGCTGTTGAAGCGCTATGTCGACAATCCGATGACCGCGACGCCGGAGCAGATCAAGCAGGCGGCCTGGTCGACGGTGCCCAGCGTGCCCTCCTTGTTCTTCACCTTCCGCTTCATGGTCTTGTTCGCCTTCATCCTCTTGGCCGTCTTCGTGGTCTCCCTCTGGTACACCATGCGGGAGGCGGAGGCGCCAAGATGGCTGTTCCGCATGGCGTTGTGGGCGCTTCCCTTGCCATGGTTGTCCGTGGAGCTGGGCTGGTTCGTCGCCGAATACGGTCGTCAGCCCTGGATCATCGACGGCGTGCTGCCGACCTTCCTCGCGACCTCGTCGCTCGGCGTGCTCGATCTCCTCATCACCATCGTCGGCTTCACGCTGGTCTATGGAATCCTCGCCGTCATCGAGGTCCGGCTGATGCTGGCCGCGATCCGCAAGGGGCCCGACGCGATCATCGACTCCGGCGTGTTCGTCGACAGCAACGAAGCGCTGGCCCCGGCCGAGTGATCAAACGCCGCACTGGCAAGGAAATAAAGCCATGATCGATCTCATCTTTGACTACGCCACGCTGCGCCTGATCTGGTGGGTCCTGCTGGGCGTGCTTCTCATCGGCTTCGCCGTCACCGACGGCTTCGACATGGGCGTCGGCGCGCTGCTGCCCTTCGTCGCCAAGACCGATACGGAGCGGCGGGTGGTCATCAACACCGTCGGCCCGGTCTGGGAAGGCAACCAGGTGTGGTTCATCCTCGGTGGCGGCGCGATTTTCGCCGCCTGGCCGGCGCTCTATGCGCTGAGCTTTTCCGGCTTCTACCTGGCCATGTTCCTGGTCTTGTTCTCCCTCATCCTGCGCCCGGTCGGCTTCAAATACCGCTCCAAGCGGCCGAGCGCGGCGTGGCGGCGCAACTGGGACTGGGCGCTGTTCGTCGGCGGCGCCGTGCCGGCGCTGATCTTCGGCGTGGCGGTCGGCAATACGCTGCAGGGCGTGCCGTTCCATTTCACCGACGATCTGCGGCCGATCTATGAGGGCAACCTGTTCGGCCTGCTCAATCCGCTGGCGCTCTATTGCGGGCTGGTGTCGCTGTCGATGCTGGTCATGCACGGGGCGGCCTGGCTTGCTTTCAAGGCCGAGGGCACGGTCGCCGACCGCGCGGCCGCCTTCGGCTGGAAGGCCGCCCTGATCGCCGCCATCCTGTTCGCCGGCGGCGGCCTGCTCACCTGGGCCGGCTGGCTCGGCGGCTATCAGGTGACGAGCCCGATCGCCTGGACCGGCCCGTCCAATCCGCTGGGCAAGACCGTGGTGGTGAACGCGCATGCCTGGCTCGCCAACTTCCAGGCGACGCCCTGGCTGTTCCTGGTGCCGGGGCTCGGTATCGTGGCGCCGCTGCTCGCCGCGCTCGGCTTCCGCACTCGCATGGCCGGCTTCACCTTCTTGATCTCCATGCTGGCGGTCGCCTGCATCATCGCCACCGTCGGCCTTTCCATGTTCCCCATCATCCTGCCGTCGAGCACGCATCCCGCCGAGGCGCTCACCGTGTTCGACGCATCGTCGAGCCGCGCCACCTTGCGCAACATGCTGATCGCGACGGTGATCTTCCTGCCGATCGTGCTCGCCTACACCGGCTGGGTCTACAAGGTGCTGTGGGGCAAGGTGGGTGAAGGCACCATCATCAATGCCGGAACGACGGCCTACTGAGCGGAGACAAGACGATGTGGTACTTTTCGTGGGTTCTCGGCCTCGGCCTCGCCGCCACCGTCGGTATCCTCAACGCCATGTGGTACGAGCTGCGCCTCGTGCGCGAGCGCGACGAGGAGGCGTCGCCGCCCATGCGCACGCCGTAGCGTGATCTGTTTCGCGTAGCGGCAAATTCCGTTCATTCCCGCGCAAGCGGGAATCCAGGGCAAGTTCGCAACTCCGGTCGATTTGGCCCTGGGTCCCCGCTTTCGCGGGGACGAACGGGTACTGGTTCCCCGCCGAATTGTCGTAGCGCGCGCTGTCGACTATGCCGTTGCGTGCAATCCGCCGACCGCCATGCGGCCGGCGAATTGCGCTTTGGCGCCGAGCGCTTCCTCGATGCGGATGGCCTCGTTCCATTTCGCCATGCGCTCGGAGCGGGCGAAGGAGCCGACCTTGAGCTGGTCGGCGTGCCAGCCGACGGCGAGATGGACGATGGTCACGTCTTCGGTCTCGCCCGAGCGCGCCGAGATCACCGTGCGCCAATGCGCCGCGCGCGCCGCGTCGAAGGCGGCGCGCGTTTCCGTCAATGTGCCGGCCTGGTTCGGCTTGATCAGCGCGGCATTGCAGGCGTCCTGCGCCGCCGCTGCGCGCACGCGCTCGGCCGAGGTCGTGAGATAATCGTCGCCGACGATCTGCACGCGCGCGCCGACTGCGGCCGTGAGCAGGCGCATGCCCGCGTCGTCGTCCTCGGCGACGGGGTCCTCGATGGAGACGATCGGATAGCGGTCGCACCATTGCGCAAGCCGCGCCACGAGGCCTTCGGTGTCGAGTTCCTCCCGGTCGGCGGCGAGGTGATAGCGGCCCATGTCGTAGAACTGCGAGGCGGCGACATCGATGGCCAGCGCGACGTCTTCGCCCGGCCGCAGCCCCGCGCGCTCGATCGCCTGCACCGCGCGGTCGAGCGCCTCCTCGTTGGAGGCAAAGGCCGGCCACCAGCCGCCTTCGTCGGCGACGCCGGCGCGCTTTCCAAGCTCCGCCATGAGCAGGCCGCCGGCGCGGTAGACTTCCGCCACCATGGCCATGGCCTGGTCGAACGAGGCCGCGCCGAGCGGCATGACGAGAAAGTCCTGGAGGTCGATGCGGTTTCCGGCATGCGCGCCGCCGCCGAACAATTGCACCATCGGCATGGGCAGGTGCACCGCGCCGTCGCCGGCGAGATAGCGCCAGAGCGGTACGCCGGCGGACGCGGCCGCCGCGTGCGCCGCCGCCATCGACACCGCGATCATGGCATTCCCGCCGAGCCGCGCTTTCTGCGTCGTGCCGTCGAGCGCGAGGAGGCAGGCGTCCACGGCCGCCTGATCGTCGGCACGCAAGCCGAGCAGGGCCGCTCGGATCACCTCGCGCACGACGGCGAGTGCCTGGCTCACGCCCTGGCCGCCGAATGCGGGCGCGTTGTCGCGCAGTTCGAGCGCTTCGCGTTTGCCGCGCGAGGCGCCGGCGGGGGCGATGGCGCGGCCGCACGCACCATCGACAAGATGGATTTCCGCTTCGACCGTCGGCCGCCCGCGCGAGTCCCAGACCCGGCGGGCGAGCACCTCGCGGATTGTTGCATCTTGCGGCATCAAATGTCCTCTCGAAGTGGGTCTAAAGCAGATTTGCAACAGGTGGAATCCGAGCTTTGCAGCCGGTCATGCCCGGCAATGACCAGAAATTTGCTCGGTCACCTCGAAATCTGCTCCAATTCCTGCCGCCAGGCCTCGGCGATGGTGGCAAGCTTGTCGGTTGGTTCGCGCAGGAACAAACTCGCGACCTTGCGCACACGGTCCTTGTCGGCCTCGGCCGTCACATATTCGGCCGGCGATTTGCCGTCGACGCGGGCGAGAAACAGGCCGGCCAGCAATTCGCTGGTGCGACGCTCAATGGTGGGAGCGGGTTCCCAGTCGACGCCGGCGAGATAGGCGTGCGCCAGCGCGTGAAAGGCCTCGATATACGCGTCGGTCTCCGGCGGCACCCAGAGGCATTTCAGCAGCAGGTGATTGAGGCAGAAAGCGAGATCGAAGGCCGGATCGCCCCACCAGGCACATTCGGCATCGATGAATATCGGCCCGCGCGGGCCGATCAGGATGTTCTTCGGGCTGACGTCGCCGTGCACCAGGGCAAATTTGCTGGTGGCGGTCACGCGCTCAATCTGCCGCAGGCGAGAGGCGAGGTCGGGATGGTTCTCGGCCGTCGCCAGCAGATAGGGCTCCAGGCGGATCGCGTGGAAGATGGCGTCGGAGGCAAAGCGCGCCGGCAGGTCGGGTCGCTTGGCGGTGACGCTGTGAATGCGGGCGAGGCGGTGGCCGACCTCGGTGGCAGCGGCGAGCGAGACACGCCCGGCGGCAAGCTCCGCCTTCCAATTCGCGTGGTCCTCCTCGCCGAGATACTGCATGGCGAAGATACCGGACACCGCGTCTTCCGCCAGGATCTGCGGCACGGCCTCGGGCATGAATTCGGCGACGACGGCAAACCAGGCCGCCTCGTTGGCGTTGCGCTCGACCGGCACCGCCCATTCGCTGGCGACGCGCAGCTTGGGCAGCGCGCGCTTGACGCAGAATTTGGCCCGGTCCGTTTCCACCAGCCAGATATCGGAGGAGATGCCGCCGCTCAGGCGGCGCATGTTGAGCGGCGCGGCGGAGGTGAGCCCGGCCCGGCGCAGGAAGGAAACAATCGCGTCGTCCATCGGCAGGGCTTTAGCATTGGCCGATCGCGCCGGCTATGGCCGCTCCTGCGCCGCGCGGCGCGCCGCGCGGCCATTGGTCTTGGCGACGCCGAGATGGCTTTCGAGCACCGCCGGGTCGGCCCTGAGCGTTGCGCTGTCACCCTGATAGGCAATGCTGCCGCGCTCGAGGATCACGGCGCGGTCGGTAAAGCCGAGGATCTTCTGCGCATTCTGCTCCACGACAATCGCCGACAAGCCTTCCTCGCGCACGATCCTGCGCAAGACGCGCAGCAGTTCCTCGATGATGATGGGCGCCAGCCCCTCCAGGGGCTCGTCCAGCAGCATGATGCGCGGATTGAGGATGAGCGCGCGGCCAATCGCCAGCATCTGCTGCTCGCCGCCGGAGAGCTCGTTGCCGAGATTGTGGCGACGCTCTTCCAGCCGCGGGAATAGACTGTACACCTTGGCAAGCGTCCACCGTCCCGGCTGCTCGACCGCGGTCAGGTTCTCCTCCACGGTGAGCGAGCGGAAGATATTGCGCTCTTGCGGCACCCAGCCAACGCCGGCATGGGCGCGCTGGTCGGGGCGCAGGCCGGTGATATTGCGGCCGTCGAGCGTGACGGTGCCGCCGCGATGGCGAGTGACGCCGACGATCGAATTGACCAGCGTGGTCTTGCCCATGCCATTGCGGCCGAGCAGGGCCAACGCTTCGCCTTCGGCGATGGCGAAGCTGATATTGCTCAGCACCACCGCCTCGCCATAACCGGCGGAGAGCCGCTCGACGTTGAGCAGGTCAGACATCGACCGCCTCCTCGCCGAGATAGACCGCCTTGACGCGCGGATCGCGCGCGACTTCCTCCGGCGTGCCTTCGGTGAACAGGGCGCCGTTGACCAGCACGGAAATGCGGTCGGCAAAGGAGAACACGATATCCATGTCGTGCTCGATCAGGAGCACGGTGACGTCGTTCGGAAGCGCCGCCACCGCCGAGAGAATCTCGTGCCGCTCGTCGTCCGGCACGCCGGCGGCCGGCTCGTCGAGCAGCAGCACGCGCGGGCGGCAGGCGATGGCGAGCGCAATCTCCAGGAGGCGCTGCTTGCCGTAAGGCAGCTCGGCGGTGCGCCGGTCGATCACGTCGGTGAGATGGAAATGCTCCAGGATTTCGACCGACTCCAGCACGAGGTCGGGCCGGCTGCCGACGATCCGCCACCAGTCGAAGCCTTGGCCGCGCCGCTCGGACACGGCCAGGCCGATGGTCTCGAGCGGCGTCAATTCGCCGAACAACTGGTTGATCTGGAAGGTACGCACGATGCCGAGCTGCACCCGCTTGTGCATCGGCAGCAGGCTGATGTCCTCACCTTCCAGCACGACGTTGCCGCTGGTCGGCTGCAACACGCCGGTGAGCAGATTGATCAGCGTGGTCTTGCCGGCGCCGTTCGGGCCGATCAGGGCGTGGCGGGCGCCCTTCTCGATCTGCAGCGAGATATTGTTGGCGGGAATGATGGCGCCGAAGCGTTTCACCAGATTGAGCGTTTCCAACACCACGGTCATGGTCAATGCCCGGGTTCTTTGGCGGAGGGCACGGTGGGGCGCGTCACCGCGCGCCAGTCGAGCCGCGCGGCGAGGTGCCGGATCGGCGTCGTCCAAGTGGTGATGCGCTCGCGTCCGACCAGCACCAGCACCACCAGCACCAGGCCGATCCAGAACGGCCAGTATTGCGGCGTCAGCGCCGACAGATAGTCCTGCATGAACTTGAAGATGATGGCGCCGATCAGCCCGCCATAGAGATAGCCGGCGCCGCCGATGATCAGCACCAGCAACAGGTCGGCCGAGCGGTCGAAGGAGAACAGTTCGAGCGAAGCAAACGCCGTCGTCTGCGCCACCAGCGCGCCGGCGACGCCGGCATAGAAGGCGGCGACCGTATAGATAACGACCAGCCGGGTATCGACCGCGATGCCGATCGCCAGCGCGCGCAGCGGATTGCTCTTCACCGACAGGAGCGACAGGCCGAAGGGCGAATTCACCAGCCGGCGGGCGAGCAGGAACAGGATGAACAGCACGATCAGGCAATAGGTGTAGCCGGTGTGGCCGGCGAGATCGAAGGGGAACAGGCCGAGTACCGGCTTGATGTCGACGCCCTGCAAACCGTCGGCACCGCCGGTGAGCCAGCCGTTGCGGTTGGCGATTTCGCTCAGGATCAGCGCCACGCCCAGCGTGACCATGAGGCGGGTGAGGTCGGAGCCGCGCAGCACCAGGAAACTGGTGACAAAGCCGAGTACCATGGCGACAAGCCCGGCGCACAGCATGGCCAGCACCGGCTCGTCGACGATGTGATATTTGGCGAGCAGCGCGGCGGTGTAGGCGCCGAGCCCGAGGAAGGCGGCGTGGCCGAGCGAGATGATGCCGGCATAGCCGAGGATCAGGTCGAGCGAGAGCGCGAACAGGCCGAGCCAGGCGATTTCGGTGAGGATGAGATGCTCGCCGCGCAACAGGAAGATCGCCGCGAAGGCGGCGAGCCAGAACAGCACTTCAAGCGGATGCCAGCGGGCGCGGGCTGACAGCCATTCGGTGGCGGCGCGGACAGCGGCGGGTGAGGGGATCATGGGCAACGCACCTCACCGCGATCCGGCGCGTGAGAACAACCCCTGCGGCCGCCAGATCAGCACCACGATCATAATGGTGTAGATGACGAAGGCGCCGAGAGTCGGGACATAATACTTTCCGGCAACGTCGCAGATGCCGAGTAGCAGCGAGGCGAGAAAGGGCCCGGTGATGCTCGAGGTGCCGCCGACCGTCACCACGATCAAGAAATAGATCATGAATTTCAGCGGGAAGATCGGGTCGAGCCCCAGGATCTCGGCGCCGAGCGCGCCGCCCAAGCCGGCGAGGCCGGAGCCGAAGGCAAAGGTCAGCGCGAAGATCCAGTTCACATTGATGCCGAGGCCGCGCGCCACGCGGCTGTCGTCGACCGCGGCGCGCAGCCGGCTGCCGAAGCGCGTCTTGGCCAGGATGAATTGCAGGCCCACGGTCAGCAGGCCGCAGATCACGATGATCAGCAGCCGGTAGCGTCCGATGCCGATGCCGGCGACTTCGATCTGGCCCTGCAGATATTTCGGGATCTGCACGAAGACCTGGCTTGAGCCCATGACGTAGTCGACCGCCGCCACCGACATGAAGACGAGGCCGATGGTGAAAAGTACCTGGTCGAGCGGGTTCTTGCCGTAGACATGGACGTAGAGGGTGCGCTCGAAGATGAAGCCGATGACGGCGGTCGCCAGGAACGCGAGCGGCAGGCCGGCGAAGAACGGAATGCCGAGTCGGTTGACCAGCACGACGGTGATGTAGCCGCCGGCCATGGCAAAGGAGCCGTGCGCGAGATTGACGAAATTCATCAGGCCGAGCGTCACCGCGAGGCCGGCCGCCAGCACGAACAGCAGCATGCCGTAGGCAATTCCGTCGATCAGGATGGTGATCATGGTCGTTTCGCGGTCGGCGCCCGGCTTGGTAAGAGAAACGCACGGCGGCGGTTGCCGCCGTGCGCTCTATTTGATGCGCGAACTACTTGAGCTCGCCCGCTTTCACCGGGTCCTTCACCGCTTTGAAGGTTTCGAACTCCACATTGTAGAGCTGACCGTCCTTCTTCTCGACCTTGCGGACATAGATGTTCTGGATGATGTCGCGGGTCTGCGGATCGATCTCGATCGGCCCGCGCGGGCTTTCCCACTTCATCCCCTTCATGGCGGCGATGAGCGAGGCCGCATCGGCCTTGCCGCCGGTCTTCTTCAGCGCGGCATAGATCAGGTGCATGCCGTCGTAGCCGCCGACCGACATGAAGTTGGGGCGGAAATGATTGGCCTTCTCGAATGCGGCCACATAGGCCTTGTTGGCCGCCGACTGGTGGTCCGCCGAATATAGATGCGCGGTCACCGTGCCGAGGGCGGCATCGCCCATGTTCGGCAGGAGATCGTCGTCGGTCACGTCGCCGGGGCCGATCAGCTTGATGCCGGCCTTGTCGAGCCCGCGTTCGACATATTGCTTCATGAAGGCGCCGCCCTGGCCGGACGGCACGAAGATGAAGATCGCGTCCGGCTTGGCGTCGGCGGCGCGCTGCAGGAACGGCGAGAAGTCGGGATTGGCGAGCGGCACGCGCAGCGATTGCAGAATTTGGCCGCCGTGTTTCTTGAAGCGGATGCTGAAAGACTTCTCTGCGTCAAAACCGGGCGCATAGTCGGAGACGATGGTGACGACCTTCTTGATCTTGTTCTGCGCCGCCCAGTCGGCGATAATCACGCAGGACTGCGGCACCGTGAAGCTGGTGCGCACGATGTTGGGCGAGCGCTCGGTGATGATCGAGGTGCCCGCCGCCATGACGACTTCCACCACCTTGCCCTTCGTGGCCAGCGGCGCGGCGACCAGCGCGGCCGGCGTGATCTCGAAGCCGGCGATGATGTTGACATGGTCGTTGACGATCAATTCCTGCGCCAGCCGTTTGGTGTGATCGGGAACGCTGCCGGAATCGCGCAGGATGACCTCGATTTTCTTGCCGGCGACCGTATCGCCGTGCTGCGCCATATAGAGATCGACGGCGGCCTTGACCTGCTTGCCGGTCGAGGCCTGCGGCCCGGTCATGGATATGATCAGGCCGATCTTGACGGTGTCCTGCGCGGACGCGCCGCCGACGGCGAAAGCGCCGAGCGCGAGGGCGGCGATCGCGCCGGTCGCGTATTTGAATAGCATCGCATTTCCTCCGTGGTGGTCATTATTGTTGTTCAATCATGCTCCGCCGCATTCGTTGGAATACGGCATGAGCATTCAACAGCGGCTCGACGTTGTATCGACCGCCACTGCCGGTCTCAGCCACTTTATCGTCGCGACCGGCGGCAGGGGAGTCGAGCGACCAACCGTCGATGCATTTTATCAGGTCGCGACAAAAATTTGCGAGCGCGCATACTTAAGACAGTTCGTTTGCGCCATTTCCTTGATGGAAATCAAGCGAGTAAAGGCTACGTCGCGCGCCGGGAAGCGATCGCCGGCGCGCCGTCGGTCCGCTGTGCTGCTACATGATCAGACCCCGGCATCACCCGGCGGTCATGCTGTCCTCGACCTCGTTCGCGACTTCCTCGCACACTTCTGCCAGTTCGAGCAATTCCCGCTTGAGCGCCTCGTCCCTGGTGTACTCGGCCAGCTTGCGATATCGCGCGGCTTCGTCCCGCAGATAGTCGTCGTAGAGCATTACGGCGCCCCCCGAATTGCCCGCTCGCCTCGCGCACGCACGACCCGGAGCGATGAAAAGCGGCTGTAGACACTATCTTTTTGGCTAATGGCGGCCTTTGACATTGATCAATGCTGCGGGGGTCGCGATGGCTCATTTGGGGGGCCATGAGAACATCGTTTACGGGAAGGGGGCGGTCATGAACCAGCCCGCAGGGACAGCTGTTTCCGATCGCGGCTTTGAGATCATCGCTCGGCAGGATTTCTCCGACACCACCTACCTCCTGGAATTCCGCCATCCGCTGATGGCGCGCGCCGCCAAGGCGGGTCAGTTCGTCATCGTGATGTCGCATCCGGACGGCGAGCGCATTCCGCTCACGATCGCCGATTTCAACCGCGAGCGCGGCACCATCACCCTGGTCATCCAGGCGGTGGGCAAGACCACCAAGGAGATGCAGCAGACCTGTCGCGTGGGCACCCGCCTCTATGCCGTGGTTGGTCCAATGGGCATCCCCAGTCACCTCGGCGGCTCGAAGAAGGTCGTATGCGTCGGCGGCGGCCTCGGCGTTGCCCCGATCTATCCGCAGGCGCGCGCCCACAAGGAAAACGGCGCCTATGTGATCGGCGTGCTCGGCTTCCGCAACAAGGGGCTGATGTTCTGGGAAGATAAATTCCGCGCCTGCTGCGACGAATTGATCATCTGCACCGACGACGGCTCGGCCGGCATCAAGGGACTGGTGACCGCCGGGATCGCGCAGGCGCTCGACCAGCATGCCGACGTCGACGAGGTGGTCGCCATCGGCCCGCCGATCATGATGAAGGGCTGCGCCGAGGCCACGCGCGCGCGCGGCGTCAAGACCATGGTCAGCCTCAACCCGGTCATGGTCGACGGCACCGGTATGTGCGGCGGCTGCCGCGTCAAGGTCGGCGAGAAGGTGCTGTTTGCCTGCGTCGACGGTCCTGATTTCGACGGCCACGAGGTCGACTTCGACGACCTGATGTATCGGCTCGGCCGCTACAAGCCGTCCGAGAAGGACGCGCTCGAGCGCTGGCAGGAAAGCTGCCGCATCCGCGGCGACGAGGCTTTGGCCGAAGCTGCCATGACCAAATAAGGCGCCGCAGCGCGGGAGCCGCCCGGCTTCCCTCGGCGACATCGGCGAGGAACGATTGATGGCAAAGAAGAAGACGATCCGCACCATCCCGCAAGAGCGCACGCCGATGCGGGAGCAGCCGGCCGACGAACGCAGGCAAAACTTCAGCGAGGTCGCCTGCGGTTATGCTCTGGAAGAGGCGCAGCGCGAGGCCGAGCGCTGCCTGATCTGCCCCGACCAGCCCTGCGTGCGCGGCTGCCCGGTATCGATCGACATCCCCAATTTCATCGCCAAGATCACCGAGAAGAACTACCGCGGCGCCTACGACGTCATCACCGACACCAATCTGTTGGCTGCGGTGTGCGGGCGGGTCTGCCCGCAGGAAACCCAGTGCGAAGGCGTCTGCACCGTCGCCGATTCGCTCGAGCCGGTCGCCATTGGCCGGCTCGAACGCTTTATCGGGGACATGGCGATTGCCGAAGGCTGGGAGAACATCCCCTATATCGAGCCGAACGGTTTCCGCGTCGGCATCGTCGGCTCCGGCCCAGCCGGGATGGCCTGCGCCGCCGACATGGCCAAGGCCGGATGCGACGTCACCGTGTTCGAAGCCTTCCACGAAGCCGGCGGCGTGCTGAAATACGGCATCCCCGAATTCCGCCTGCCCAATTCGGTGGTCGACGCCGAGATCGGCAAGCTGGTCAAGCTCGGCATCAAGTTCGAATGCAACACGCTGGTCGGCCGCCTGTTCACCATCGAGCAGATGCTCACCGAGATGGGATTCGACGCCATCTTCATCGGCACCGGCGCCGGCTATCCGAGCTTCATGGGCATTCCCGGCGAATCGCTCAACGGTGTCCTGTCCGCCAACGAGTTGCTCACCCGCTGCAACCTGATGCACGCCAGCGACTTCCCCAAGCACGACACGCCGCTGCAACTCGGCCGCCGCGTCGCCGTGATCGGCGCCGGCAACACCGCGATGGACGCCATGCGCGTTTCGCTGCGGCTCGGCGCCGAGGAAGTGCACTGCATCTATCGCCGCACCAAGGCGGAGGCGCCGGCGCGCGCCGAGGAAATCCATCACGCCGAGCAGGAGGGCATCCAGTTCCACTGGCTGACCAGCCCGGTCGAATTGCTCGACGACGGCAAGCGCGGCGTGCGCGGCATGCGTTGCATCCGCATGGAGCTCGGCGAGCCGGATGATTCGGGCCGTCGCCGGCCGGTCGCGGTCAAGGGCAGCGAATACGAATTCGACTGCGAGACCGTGGTCTATGCCATCGGCACCAATGCCAATCCGATCCTCGGCCAGACCTCCAAGCTCAAGCTCAACAAGCGCGGCTATATCGAGACCGACGAGAACCTCGCGACCTCGATCATGGGCGTCTATGCCGGCGGCGACATCGTCACCGGCGCGGCGACGGTCATCGAGGCCATGGGCGCCGGCCGCAAGGCCGCGGCCAGCATGAAGCGCTATCTCGGCTTGCGCGACACCGACGTCGTCTACCGGCCCGAGCAGGTCGACGGTGACGCCAAGCTGTTCGGCATCGATCTCAACGAACGCAACTATGCGCGGGTTCTGGAGACGCAAGGCTGATCCGAAACAACCGCGACGGTCACGGGCGACAAAGGCGAAAAAGACATCATGAGCGACACTCTGACCCTTGAACGAGACAAGACCGACCAGCCGTCGCCGCGCGCCAAAGGCGCCAAGCCGGCGGTGAAGCTCTCGGAAACCATCATCGAGATCGTCAGCGACTTCGGGCGAAGGCGCGCAGCGCTGCGGCCAGTCGCTGGCGCAGGTTGCCGCCAAGATGGGCAACGGCGTGTGGACGGTCGAGATCATCCCGGCCGAGATTCAGCCGCCGGCGCGCAGCGTCGCCGGCGCCAGCGGCAATCGCGTGCGCATCGGCTCCGGCAAGATCACCAATGGCGGCGACGAGGCCGACCTGGTGGTCGCCTTCAACGAGCAGGTGCTGCTCGGGCGCGTGCGCGCCGACGAGCTTAAGCCGAACGCCATCATCCTGCTCGAGAGCATGTGGCGCAACGACCGCAACCCGGCGGTGGTCGCCTCCTATACCGCGACCTACGACCAGCTCGTGAAGGCCGGCTACCGCGTCTACGAAATCCCCATGGAGCAGGAGTGTCGCAAGCTCGTCTCCGACCCGCGCCGCGGCAAGAACATGTTCGTGCTCGGCATGCTGTGCAGCCTCTACGACCTCGACCGGGATTTGGCGCGCGAGCAGATCGGCATCACCTTCGGCAAGAAGGATGCCAAGATCATCAAGACCAATACTGATCTCTTGGAGGCCGGCTGGGATTGGGCGGCGGCCAATCTCGACTTCCAGTTCTCCATTCCGGCGGTGCGGGCCACCGAGCCGCAGCTCGTCATCAACGGCAATACCTCGCTGGCGCTCGGCGTACTCGCTTCGGGCATGGAAATCTGCGCCATGTACCCGATCACGCCGGCGACCTCGGTGTCGCATTATCTCAGCGACGTGTTCGAGCGCGTCGGCGGCCTGGTGCACCAGGCCGAGGACGAGATCGCGGCCTGCGCTTTCGCCGTCGGCGCGTCCTATGCCGGCAAATGCACGGTGACCGTCACCTCCGGCCCCGGCTATTCGCTCAAGCAGGAGGCGATCGGGCTCGCGGTCATGTGCGAGATCCCGATGGTGGTGATCAACGTGCAGCGCGGCGGCCCCTCCACCGGCCAGCCGACCAAGGGCGAGCAGGGCGACCTGTTGACCGCCATCTACGGCAGCCACGGCGACGCGCCCAAGGTGGTGATCGCGCCCTCGAGCATCGAGGATTGCTTCTATTCGGTGATCACCGCGCGCAAGATCGCCGAAATGTTCAACATGGTGGTGGTGATCCTCTCGGACGCCAATCTCGCCACCGGCCAGCAGCCGTTCCCGCGCCCGCAGTTCAGCGAGGACTGGCTGGCGCCTCCCTACGACCAGAGCGAACTGCCGAAGGGCGCCAAGCCCTATGACTGGGATGCCACGACCGGTCTCGCGCGCCGCTTCGTGCCCGGCCAACCGCACGGCATGCACACGCTGACCGGCCTCGCGCACGACCGCGACAGTCACGTGGCTTATGATCCGATGATCAACGAGGAAGGCCTGCGCCACCGCAGCCTCAAGCTCGCCGCGCTGCAGAAGACGCTGCTGCCGCCGAAGCTCTTCGGCGACGAGAGCGGCGACCTGCTGGTGATCGGCTGGGGCAGCACCAAGGGCGCCATCGAGGAAGCGGTCGCCCGCCTGCGCGACGAGGGCCTGAAAGTCTCCTCGCTGCACCTGCAATTCCTGCAGCCGATGGCGTCGGGGCTGAAGGAGATCATGCAGCGCTTCGGCAAGGTGATGACCATCGAGAGCAACTGGTCGGACGATCTGAAGGACCAGCTCATCGACGAAGAGAACCGCCGCTATTCGGCGCTGGCCATGATGCTGCGCGCCCGCACCCTGATCGACGTCGATTGCTGGACCGAGGTGCGCGGCCGTCCGATCAAGCCCGGCAGCGTCGCCGACGTGCTGCGCGCCAAACTGAAACAATGAGGTCGCGACCATGACGCTCGAGGCTACCCATTGCCTGCTCCGCATGTATGAGGAGCATCACGCTCTGGAGGATTACCAGGGCGGCGTGCCGCGCTGGTGCAACGGCTGCGGCGACAACGCGATCCTCGCGGCAATGCAGCGGCTTTGCCGTGACAACGATCTGCGGCCGGAAAAGACCGTGTTCGTCTCCGGCATCGGCTGCTCCAGCCGCCTGCCGCATTACATGAAGACCTACGGCTTCCACGGCATCCACGGCCGTGCCCTGCCGGTCGCCGAAGGCATCAAGATGGCGCGCCCCGACCTCGCCGTCTTCGTCAACACCGGCGACGGCGATTGCTGCAGCATCGGCGCGGCGCACTGGATCCACGCCATCCGCTACAACATGAACATGACGCTGGTGCTGCACGACAACCACGTCTACGGCCTGACCAAGAAGCAGGCGTCGCCCACGTCCCCACGCGGCTTGAAGAGCAACACCACGCCACGCGGCGCCTATCTCGAGGCGCTCAATCCGCTCACCGTGACGCTCGGCGTGCAGAACGTCTCCTTCGTCGCCCAGGCGGTCGATTGGATTCCGGAACTGCTCTACGACATCCTGAGCAAGGCCTATCACCATCGCGGCCTGTCCTTCGTGCGCATCCTGCAGCGCTGCCCCGAATTCCTGCCCAAGATGTTCGACCCGTGGCTGCAGGATCCGCAGAAGACCATGCTGCTCACCCATGAGAACGGGCTGAAGCTGAGCGCGAACGTGGCCAAGGTTTACAAGAACCAGCGCCAGCACGATCCGCTCGATCTGAATGCGGCGCGCGAGATCGCCTCGATCGACGATCCGATCCCGGTCGGCATCATCTATCAGAATCCGGAAGTGCCCTGTTACGAGGACCTGCGCCACGCCGGGCAGTTGCGTACGTCCGACTATGTGCGGGCGGGGCTCGAGAAGGAATTCGACAAGTTCACGGTGTGGCCGTCCGAGCAGGAAAAATCCAAGCCGGCGGCTTGAAACCAAACGTCACACGATCCGGCCGCGATGAAAGCGGAGCAGACGATGCAAATGAATGTGGATATTGAGGCCCAGACGGTCGATCCGCTGATTTTCTACCTCACCGGCAAGAAGCCGAGCAGCGGCAAGGATGTGCTTGCCGGCAAGCGGCCGGCGCTGTTGGCGGCCTATAATGATCTGAGCCGGCTGCGTTACGACTTTCCGCTGGTGCTGATCGAGGGCAAGACCGTCGGCGCCCCGGTGCGCTCGCTGTCGGCGCTGATCGACGATCTGCTGCAGAAGGTTGCCCCTCCGGGCATGGACAGCGAACAGCTGCGCAAGATGATCCTGCGCATCGAGCGTGAAATTCGCACCCTCTCGGCGGCGGGCGAGACCGGCCTGTTGTCGGAGCTCTGGGACAAGGTGGCGACGCGGCTCGAGCAGGCCGACAATGCCTTCGGCAAACAGGTGCGCATCGCGCGCGCGGCGCTCGAAGTCGACGGCCAGGTGATCGACTGCGTGCCCGGCATGGCCGAGCGCTTCATCGCCCATCTGTGGTCCGCGGTGCAGGAGGATAAGGCGAAGGCCTTCCGCGCCACCATCAGCCGATTGACGATCAAGCTCGCCGATATTTTGCGCGCCGACTATCTGCAATCGTCGACCGGACGCAGCGCCGAGGCTTTGCGCGCGGCGATCGGGCCGGTCCATCGCGGGCTGTTCGACTTCTCCGCACTATCGGCGCTGTTGCCGAAAGCTGCCGCGGGCCAAGGCCTGTCGGAGGCGCGCCGCAACCGCGTCCAACACGCGCTCGATGTGATCAAGCGCCAGCGGTTCTTTGCGCCGGCGCCTGGGCAGCCGCTGCCGGAAGGCGCGGCGGAGACCTTTTCCTTCCGGTTCGACAATTGGTCGGATGCTGTAGCCGCTTATCAGGCGCGGCTGCCGGAACTGGCCGAGCTGGTGAAAGCGATGGCGGTCGCCGAGCTCGAGACCGACGGCTCCTATGTCGACAGCAAGCACGACGTCATTTTTGCGAGCTTCGATGCCGACTCGCTCAGCCCGCAGGATACGGCGCTGTTTCCCGACTATCTCGTCAGTCAGGGCGTGACCGGCAAGGGTCTCGACAATGCCGGTCTGATGTCGGCGCTGTCCTCCGGCGTGCCGCTGAAAATCCTGGCGAACATCGACGACATCGTCGAAGAAGCGCCGAGCGGCCAGGGCTATTTCGCCTCCAGCCTGCGCAATGTGCAGCTCGCCAATGTCGCCGTCGGGTTGGGCGAGGTGTTCGTGCTGCAATCCACCAGCTCCAATCTCTATCAGTTGCGCGAGCGCGCCCTGCGCGGGCTCGCCTTCGGCGGCGCGGCGCTGTTCTCGGTGTTCACCGGGACGAAGTCGCAGGAGGTCCTGCCGACCTATCTGAGTGCGGCCGCGGCCATGCAGTCGCGTGCCTTCCCGGCCTTCAGCTACGATCCGTCCGCCGGTGCTGACATGGCTTCGCGTTTCTCGCTCGAGAACAATCCGCAGGTCGAAGCCGACTGGACCAGCGCCTCGTTCGACTATGCGGACGGCAACCTGCAGCGCATCAATCAGGACGTCACCTTCACGCTGATCGACTTCCTGTTCTGCGATCCGCGTTATCGCCATCACTTCCTGGCGGCGCCGCGCAGCCTCGACCGGGAGCGCATGGTGCCGGCGGCGCAGTGGATCAAGCGCGACTCCGACGAATCCGATCGCGTGCCCTATGTGCTGGTCGCCGACGGCGACAATGTGTTGGCGCGCGCCATCATCGACGAGCGGGCGATCGGCGCCGCGCGCCGCTGCCGCGACAACTGGCATCGGCTGCAGGAGCTCGGCGGCGTGCACAACTCCTACGCCGAGCGTCTGCTGGCGCGCGAGAAGAAAGCTTGGGAAGAGCAGCGGCGGCAGGACATGGAAAATCTGCAGCCCGTGGCGCCCGCCGCCGTGCCGGTGACCGCACCGTCGGCCGCACCGGCTGCCGAGGCGCCGGCCGCGGTGGAAGCTGCGCCGGCGGCGCCGGAACGCTCGCCCGACGAGGCCTATATCGAGACCGAGCGCTGCTCGTCCTGCAACGAATGCACGCTGCTGAACGACCGCATGTTCGCCTACAACGAAAACAAGCAGGCCTATATCGCCGACATCAATGCCGGCACCTATGCCCAGCTTATCGATGCGGCGGAGAGCTGCCAGCTCGGCATCATCCATCCCGGCAAGCCGGTCAACAAGTCCGAGCCGGGCCTCGACGAGCTGATGAAGAGGGCCGAGCCCTTCCTTTGAGCGCAGGGCCTTTTTTGGGGGGCGGAGCGGGCGCGGCCCTCGGGTCGCGCCCGTTTTCCGTTGCGGCGGGGTTTGCCGCCGCCGCCGGGTTCTCCCCATTCATTGAGCCAAATCAATGAGGAACGACGGGTCGCGGGCGTCAAATGCAACACTTCGACGCTCAGGCTTTGAGGATCGAAAAAACAAGAACAACGGAGAATGGCCATGCAGACCCCCGTCGAGCTCGACTTCCAAGGCTTGGATGCGAAGCCGGAGCTGCGCAGCGCCATCGTCAAGCAACTCGCCCAGCTCGAGGAGCGTTTCGGCCGCATCACCGCCGGCCGCATCGTGCTCAAGGCGCCGGGCGGCCATCACCGCACCGGCGGTCTCTACGAGATCAATATCCGCCTGTCGCTGCCCAACGGGCGCGAGGTGAACATCGCCCGCACCCCGCAAGCCGACGAGCGTCGCGCCGACCTCAATTATGCGCTCAACGACGCGTTCAAGCGGGCGCGCCGCCAGTTGCAGGATCGGGCGCGCAAGCTGCAGGGCCTGGTCAAGCAGCCCGTTGGCCCACCGACCGGCACGGTGACGCGAATCGATCCGTCCGGCCAATTCGGCTTCCTGCAAAACGCCGGCGGCGAAGAAATCTATTTTCATCGCAATAGTGTGCTTGATGACGGCTTCGCCCGCTTGAGCGTGGGCGCGCGCGTCACTTATGCGGAGGAAATGGGCGACAAGGGACCGCAGGCGAGCACGGTCAGAGCGATGGGGAAACATGGCCTGAAGGTGTGATTGTAAGGCCGTCATTCCAGGACGCGCAGTAACCCGGATGGAGCGGAGCGTAATCCGGGTATGATGGTTGGAAGCATAAGCCCCGGGTTTCGCTTGCGCTCCACCCGGGCTACGGCGATGAATTCCGAGTTTGCGGGATTGTAGCCTCGGTCGTCGCGTATGCCGGGAATATGCCGGCAAGGCGGCCGCCAATACCCTGCGCTTGATAAAAATCAATGTTGCGCGGCGCTTTGGTCCCGATGCTGTCGCCGTGGTTTTGATCACCGTCGCGGCGCCGGCGCTGCGGACCCATTTTTGAGCACGCACCATGAATGTGACCTGGACGCCGCAGCAACAGGCTGCCCCGGTAAGCGGCGACACGCAGGTGTTCAAGAGCGTCTGCCGCAGTTGCCATGGCGGTTGCGGCGCGCTCCTGCATGTTCGCGACGGTAAGCTGGTCAAGGTCGAGGGCGATCCGGCCTCGCCGTTGAACCACGGCCGCCTCTGCCCGATCGGCACCGTGACCGTCGATCTGGTGAACCATCCCGACCGCTTGCAATATCCGATGCGGCGTCTCGGCGCCCGCGGATCGGGCGAATGGCAGCGCATCACCTGGGACGAAGCGCTGGATGAGATTTCCGAGCGCGTGCTGGCGATCCGCGACAAGTTCGGGCCCGAGGCGATCGCGCTCGGTACCGGCACCGGGCGCCATCACATCCGCTGGGTCTCGCGCTTCGGCCATGCGCTCGGCACGCCCAATTGGTGCGAGCCGGGCTTCGCCCAATGCTTCCATCCGCGGGTCAACACGTCGATCCTCACCTTCGGCGATTTCCCGGTTTGCGATTTCACCGGCGGCACGCCACCGGGCTGCATCCTCTATTGGGGCCACAATCCGGTGTTTTCCGGCCCCGACGGCGAGACCCGTTTCAACGTGCTCGAGGCGCTGGAGCATAATCCGAAGACCATCGTGGTCGACCCGCGCCGCACCGGCCTCGCCGAGAAAGCCGATCTGTGGCTGCAACTGCGGCCGGGCAGCGACGATGCCTTGGCGTTGGCGATGCTCAACGTCATCATTCGCGAGCAGCTTTACGACACCGACTTCGTGCTCAAATGGACGCACGGCTTCGACGCGCTGCATGCGCATGTGCAGCGCTTCACGCCGGAATGGGCGGAGCCGATCACCTGGGTGCCGGCCGAGAAGATCCGCGCCGCCGCCCGCCTGTTCGCCACCGTCAAGCCGGCGATGATGGAGTGGGGCTGCGCCATCGAGCACACGCCGAACTGCATCCAGACCATCCGCGCGGTGTCGATGCTGCCGGCGCTGACCGCCAATGTCGACGTGCCGGGTGGTTGGGTGTTCGGCATGCATGGACTCGGCCGCTTCCCCAGCCTGATCGAGAACCTCACGCCGGAAGCCAACGCCAAGCGGCTCGGCGCCGACCGCTTCAAGCTCTTGGGCGGGGAGGGCGCCGACCTGCCTGCCGCCCACATCCCGACGCTGCTCAAGGCCATGCGCGAGGGCAAGCCTTACCCGGTCAAGGCCTTCCTGGTGTTCGGCAACAACACGCTCACCACCTATGCGAACACCGCGCAGGTCTACGAGTCGCTGATGGCGCTCGACTTCATGGTCTGCGCCGACCTGTTCATGACACCGACCGCGGAGCTCGCCGACATCGTGCTGCCGGCCGCTGCCTGGCCGGAGCTCGACCAGCTTGCCGGGTTGCCCACCGTCGCCGCGAATGTGGTGCTGGCGCAGCAGAAGGTGGTGCAGATCGGCGAGTGCAAGGCGGACGAGGAAATCTTCGTCGAGCTGGCGCGGCGCATGAAACTGCCGGTCGGCACCGAGTCGGTGCGCGACGTGCTCAATGCGCAACTGAAGGGCCTCGGCATCACCTTCGAGGAGCTGACGCAGAAGGGCTTCCTCCAGGTCCCGTTCAAGTATCGCAAGTACGAGGAGGGCGGCTTCCGCACGCCGACCGGCAAGATCGAACTCTATTCGACCCGGCTGGAGCAGATGGGCTATGCGCCGCTGCCCTTTTACGAGGAGCCGCCGGAAAGCCCGCTGGCGACGCCGCATGTCGCGCAGGACTACCCGCTGGTGCTCACCTCCGGCGGCCGCATCCCCTTCTTCTTCAATTCGGAGCACCGGCAGATCGACAAATTGCGCAAGGCGCATCGCGATCCGATCGCCGAAATCCACCCCGATACCGCGAAGCGCTACGGCATTGCCAAGGGCGACTGGATCTGGATCGAGACCCGGCGCGGCGGCATGCGGCAGAAGGCGAAGCTGACCGACGGCATCGACCCGCGCGTCATCCACGCCCAGCACGGCTGGTGGTTCCCCGAGCAGAAGGCGCCGCAGTACGGCGTCTGGCAGTCCAACGTGAACCTGCTCACCGACAACGGGCCGCCCTATGACCCGGCCATGGGCACTTATCAGCTGCGCGCGCTGCTCTGCCGGGTGGCCAAGGCACCGCCGCTGGCCTGACCTTTCTGTCACCCGGGGGAGGGGCCGCCCGGATCGACGTTTTGGGCTGCCCGGACCCAGGCGCCGGTCCAACCCGGCCGCCCTAACCCTGCCGCGGCGTAAAGACTCCGGTCCGGCCCGGCCCTTGTCGGCGGAACAGGTTGCCGACCGTTGGAGCCATCTACCGAAGTCACAGTGTTCATATTTCCTGTATTGTGAGAATTCTGTAAATTATTTTGACAGGATTTCTCGATCGTGATTTTTTGGGAAAAATTTCTGAAGTCTAGGGAAGCAGGGGAAGGGCAGCGACAGGCGTCCGGCCGGATGCGGCGGGCGCTGCGCCGATACGATTATGAGCAGTGCCGACAAGGTCCTGAGCGTGCTGTCGCTGTTTACGGCGGAGCGCTCGGTTTGGTCGGCCGAGGATGCCGCCGCGCGGCTCGAAGTCTCGCTCTCCACTGCCTACCGCTATTTCAATTCGCTGGTCTCCTGCGGCCTGCTCGACCGTATCCACCGCAATCACTATGTCCTGGGCCCGGCGATCATCGAGCACGATTGGCAGATCCGCATGGCCGATCCGGTGCTCGCCATCGCCAAACCGATCATGCTCGATCTGTTGCGCGGCAGCGACGGCGCTGCCACTGTGCTGCTGTGCCGGCTCTACCGCCAACGCGTGATGTGCATCCACCAGGAGACCAACCGGCTGGACGATCCGGTCTCCTCTTACGAGCGCGGCCGCCCGCGCCCCATGCTGCGCGGCGCCACCTCCAAGATCATCCTGGCCTATCTGCCGACGCGCACTTTGGCGACCTTGTGGCGCGACCATCGCGATGAGATCGCGGCGACCGGCCTCGGCGCCACCTTCGACGACTTCAAGGCGACGTTGAAGATCCTGCGCCGCAACGGCTTCTGCGTCAGCCGCGGTGAGGTCGATCCCGGCCGCATCGGCATCGCGGCGCCGATCTTCGACGGCCACGACCGCATCGTCGGCAGCCTCAGCATCGTTCTCTACGTTGCGGAAACCACCGACCGCAGCATCAATCGACTGGCGGCGCTCGTGGTGGCCGCCGCGCGCGAGATCGTCTGGACGGTGCGCACCGAAAAGCCGGCCGGCATCGCCGACGTGGCGACGGCGTCGGCGGAACGACTGAAAGCGATTTAAGCGGGAGAGGAAATCATGGCACTGGCGACGATGAAACTATCGACGATCCTCTTCGCCATGGCGCAGATGATGAAACACGTCGCGCGCAAGCATCCGGAGTTTCGCGCCCGGTTGAAGGAGCGCAACCTCACCGCCCAGATCATGGCGCGCGACGAGGGCATTGGCCGCTGGTTCACCATCCGCGACGGCAAGATCACGTCGCGCGCCGGCATGCATGCCAATCCCGACATCAAGCTGATGTTCAAGAACGCCACGATCGGCGCGTCCCTGCTGACGCCGCCGATCAACTGGCTCAACCAGATCAACGCGCAAAAGGATTTCGTCCTGTCGGTCGAAGGCACCGAAGACCTGACCAACTGGTTTGCGCAAACGTTGATGGCCATGCAAACGGCGCATTGGAAGTTCGGCACGCCGATGCCGGACGGCTCGATGCGCTATTGCAATATGGCCAATGGCGGGCCGCTTTTCGTCTACGTCAAGGACGGCAAGATCATTCGCACCACGCCGATCGAATTCGATGACACCGATGCTCAGCCTTGGACCATCGAGGCGCGTGGCATGAAGTTCACGCCGCCGCGCAAGACCTCGCTGGCGCCGCACGGGGCGATCTGCCGCTCGACGGTCTATTCTCCCGACCGGCTGCTTTATCCGATGAAGCGGGTCGATTTCGACCCGAAGGGCGAGCGCAATCCGCAGAATCGCGGCAAATCGAAATTTGTCAGGATCAGCTGGGACGAGGCGCTCGACCTGGTTGCGGGCGAGATCAAGCGCGTGAAGCACGATCACGGCCCCGGCGCCATGACGGTTTCGCACGGCTCGCATCATACCTGGGGCCATATCGGCTATTACCTCAGCGCCCTCTATCGCTTCGCCAATGCCGTCGGCCACACCCCGGTGCACCATAACCCGGACAGTTGGGAAGGCTGGTATTGGGGCGCCACGCATCACTGGGGCTATTCGATGCGCGTCGGCCAGTGCGAGACCTACGGCACCGTCGAGGACTGCCTGCAGAATGCCGAGATGATCGTGTTCTGGTCGGCCGATCCGGACACCAACAGCGGCTCGTACGGCGCGCAGGAAGGCGTCATTCGTCGGCAGTGGCTCAAGAAGCTCGGCGTCAAGGTCGTCCACATCGATCCCCACTTCAATTCATCCGCCCAGGCCCTGCCCGGAAAGTGGATCTGCCCGAAGCCGACCACCTCGCCCGCCCTCGCGCTGGCGATCGCGCATGTCTGGATCAAGGAAGGCCGCTACGACAAGGAATACGTGGCGACGCGCACGGTCGGCTTCGATGCGTGGAAAGCCTACGTCATGGGCGAGAGCGACGGCGTGCCCAAGACGCCGGAATGGCAGGAGAAGGAAACCGGCGTACCGGCCAAGGATGTGCGGGCACTGGCGCGCGAATGGGCCTCCAAGCGCACCTATCTCGGCTGTGGCGGCTGGGGCAATGGCCACGGCGGCGCTTGCCGCAACCAGACCGGCATCCAGTGGGCGCGCACCATGGTGTGCCTGATCGCCATGCAGGGTCTCGGCAAGCCCGGCATCAACATGGGCAATCTGCAATGGGGCTCGCCGGTCGATCTCAATTTCTTCTTCCCGGGCTATGCCGATGGCGGCATGTCGGGCGATATCGAAAAGACCGCGATGGCGGTCGAGCTGTTCCAGCGCATGCCGCAGCTCCCGACGATGAACACGCCGCAGCAGCGCATCCCGCGCCTCTATCTGCCGGAGGCGATCATCGACGGCAAAGCCGACGGCGGATATCCGTGGAACGGCAAGTCGATCGAAGTCCAGTTCGCCAAGTTCAGCTATCCGTCGGCCGGCCACGCGCCGGTGCGCATGATGTTCAAGTATGGCGGGTCGCTGATCTCGACCATGAACAACACCAACCGCCACGTGAAGATGTTCCAGTCGTCCAATCTGGAATTCGTGGTCGGCCAGGCGATCTGGTTCGAGGGAGACATCAAATTCGCCGACGTGATCCTGCCCGCCTGCACCAATTTCGAGCGGGTGGACATCAGCGAATGGGCCGCGCTCGGCGGCTATGGTCATCACGGCCAGCAGCAGCTCAACCACCGTGTCATTCTGTTCCAGGCGCCGGCGATCAAGCCGCTCGGCGAGTCGAAATCCGACTTCTGGATATTCAATGAAATCTGCAAGCGGCTGGGTCTCGCCAATTACTTCTCGGAAGGCGTCAACGAGATCGACTGGGTCAAGCGCCTGTTCGACGCGTCCGATCTTCCCAAGATGATTTCCTGGAAGGAGTTCATCAAGCGCGGCTATTACGTCGTGCCTGCGGAGAAGGAGAAGCTGCGGGCGCCGGTCTCGTTCCGATGGTTCTGGGAGGGCCGCAAGAAGGACGTGCCGGAGCCGCATCCGCTGCCGTCCGATTACTCGGTCGAGTTCCTCAAAGGCCTGCAAACCCAATCGGGCAAGCTCGAATTCGAATGCAACAGCCTCAAGCGGCTCAAGGATCCCGAGCGGCCGCCGGTGGTCGAATACGTGCCGTCGTGGGAAGGCCCGCAGTCCGGCGAGCAGTTCAAGAAATATCCGCTGCAACTGCTCACCCCGCACGTCAAATACAGCTTCCATACCCAGGGCGACGGCAAGGACAGCTTCCTGCTCAACATTCCCGATCATCGGGTGAAGGTGAAAGATTGGTACTATTGGATCGTTCGCATGAACGCCGAGGATGCGGCCGAGCGCGGGATCAAGCGGCACGATCTGGTCAAGGTCTATAACGATCGGGGCGCCGTGATCTGCGCCGCCGTGCCGACCCAGCGGTTACCCAGGGGCGTTGCCAGCAGCTACGAATCATCGGCGATGTACGAACCGATGGGCGAGCCGGGCAAGTCCGTCGACCGCGGCGGCGTGGTCAACCTGCTGATGCCGCACCGCTCGCAAACCAAGTCCACGCATTCGCTGGCCGGTTCGCAAGGCCTGGTCGAAGTCGAGCTGTGGGACGGCAAGACCGACTACATCTCGGAAGCCTTCGCAGAGCCGGCAAAGGACGCGCCAGCCCGCGCGGCCACAAAAGAGGCGGTGCTCGAACCGGCCAAGTGATCATGAAAATGCACCCCGCCATGACGCGGTCATGGCGGGCACGGTGATACCCAAGGAGGAAAGAACCCAATGGCCTATATCTTCAAGCAGGACGAACTGCCTGCGCTGATCGATGCCAAGCAGGCGCGCGAGCGCATCTTCTTCGTCAACAAGGAGCTGACCCATATCGACGACATGCTGGCCGGCGTCATGTACTACAAGAAGGACGCCGCCTCGCCGCTGCATCTGCACAAGAACTGCGAGCACTTCTATTTCATCATCGACGGCGAAGCGACGGTCGAGTCCGACGAAGGCGTGCGCCCGGTCGGCCCCGGCGACATGATCTTCATCCCCGCCGAGGAAAAGCACCGGCTGCGCGCCAAGACGCCGCTGTTCTATTTCGAGTTCCAGGCGCCCAACCGCTTCAAGACCACGATCCTCGAAGGCACCGACGACGACCTGCGTTGGGAGCACAAGGACGGCCGCGTCTGGATGCAGAGCTGATCGAATCATCGGAGGATCGTCATGTCGCTTACGTTCATCGATACCAACAAGCTGCCGAAGCAGGCGTCCAAAGCCGGCGAGGTCACCGAAGTGCTGAACCAGGCGCTGTGCGGCGCCAAGAACGTGCACGGCTCGCTGCGCTGGCTCAAGCCGAGCGAGACGTTCCAGGCGGACGGCGCCGGCAAGCATCAGCTCATCTATCTGATGGAAGGCAAGGGCCGCGTGCGTCTCGACAGCAAGGACTACGACGTCGAGAAAGGCATGGGCATCTATCTCGGCCCGACCGAGACCATGAGCATCGAGGCGTCGAACGACGGCAAGCTCAAGCTGTTTCATCTCGTCGTGCCGAAGATCCCGCAGTGAGGAGTCCAGACGATCAATCGGTCATTCCGGGGCGCGGCCGTAAGGCCCACGCATTTCGCGCGTGTCCCGGAATGACACGAGAGAATTGATCAGCCGGATGACGAATGAGTCCCAGTCGGGCATGAGGTGTCGCCATGAAGAAATGGAATCTGATCATCGATGTCGCCACGTGCACCAATTGCCAAAATTGCGCGCTGGCGGCCATGGACGAGTACATCGATAACGAATGGCCGGGCTACGCCGCGCCCATGCCCAAGCACGATCATCGCTGGATCGACATTTTGCAGAAGGAGCGCGGCCAGGCGCCCATGATCGACATCGCCTATGTGCCGACCATGTGCAACCACTGCGACGACGCGCCTTGCATGAAGGCGGCCAAGGATGGCGCTATCCGCAAACGCGACGACGGCATCGTCATCATCGATCCGGTCAAGGCCAAGGGCCAGAAGCAACTGGTCGAGGCCTGTCCCTACGGTCACATCTGGTGGAACGAAGAACTCGATCTGCCGCAGGCCTGGCCGTTCGATGCCCATCTCATCGACCAGGGCTGGCAGCAGACGCGCGGCGAGCAGTCCTGCCCGACCGGCGCCATGCGCGCCGTCAAGGTCGAGGATGCCGAGATGGCGCAGATGGCGCGCGAGGAGCAGCTCGCGGTGATCAAGCCCGATCTCGGCACCAAGCCGCGCGTCTACTACAAGAATCTCTGGCGCTACGACACCTGCTTCATCGGCGGCACGCTGTCGGCCGCCGTCGACGGCGTCGTCGATTGCGTCGAGGGCGCGGCGGTGCGGCTCGTGAAGGACGGCGCCGCCGTGGCGGAGACCAGGAGCGACAATTACGGCGATTTCAAATTCGACCGGCTCGACGAGAATTCCGGCCGCTACAGCGTTGAGATCGCCGCCGCTAATGGCGCCAAGAAAGTGGTCGAGGTCGAGCTCGGCGCCAGCACCAATATTGGCGAGATCAGGCTGTAGAGGAATTTTGCTTGGCGGGCCCCAAACTCCGTTCATTCCCGCACTCGGGTCCAGCCTTCGGCTGGCCCGAGCACAGGCTCCAGCGGGAATCCAGGGGCGTCAATTCAGAGTCTGCGAATTGCAGCCCCGTGTCCCCTCTAGCGCGGGGACGAGCGGTTGAAGTCTCCCCATGCCTTATGCTGATTCGTTGATCCTGCCTGCGCTCGGCGATCTCTATCGCGCACTGGCGCCGTGGACCTATCTGCTGCTGCGCGTGATCGTCGGCCTGGCGCTGGTGCCGCATGCCTTGCGCAATACCTTCGGCTGCTTCCCCAAGACCGGCCAGCCGCTGCGCAATACCAAGATGCTCGCCGGCTATCTCGACAAGCAGGGCTATCGCCCCGGCTGGCTGCTGGCGCCGGCGATTTCGGCGGTGCAATTGATCTGCGGGCCGCTGATCGCGCTCGGCCTGTTCACGCGGCCTGCCGCGCTGCCGGTCGTCATCTTCCTGCTGGTGTCGAATGTCGAGCGCTGGCGCGTCGGGCGCTATTTCTGGAACCAGCTCGGGCTCGAATACACGCTGATGTGGACGATCGCCGCGCTCTACGTGCTGGTGCACGGCGGCGGCCTTTATTCGCTCGACCACTGGCTCGGCCGCGCATTCTAGCGCGCGTTACACCTGCTCCGCGTTGAGATAGGCGAGCCGTGCGCCGCAGAAGGCGCAGATCATGCCGAGCAGGAGCGCCGTCAGCCCGGCGATGACATCCGCCGTGCCCCCGGTATTGCCACTCTTGCTCATGACCGCGCCGGCGGTGGCGACCGCGAACATCACCGCGATGAGAAACCGCTGCGCCAGCCGGTAGACGAATTCGCGCTCGCGCGCCGCCGCGATCAGATAGGCGCCGGTGCCCCAGCCGCCGATGAAGCCGGCGGCCGCCACCGCCCACCAGGCGAGCGCCGAGATGAGCTCCGCCTTGCTGCCGGTGCCGCGCAGCACCGCGTCGAAGCCGACATGCAGCACGGTGAGCACGATGTGCATGACCAGCGCGGCAAAGACGCCGCAGGCGACGGCCGCGGCATAGTGCAATCGGCGGAGGGTTTCGCTGTCCATGGCGGCAATCTATAGCCGATCCGGCCGCGGCCGGAAACGGTTCCCCTCATGCCGATCCGGCGGTACACCTGACGGGAGCGAACGGGCGCGGCGCTGGCGCGTTGAATCCCATCTCCCCGTCATTCCGGGGCGCGTGCGAAGCACGCGAACCCGGAATCCAGAGCGCAAGGCATGGCATGTGTTGCTCTGGATTCCGGGCCCCGCCCTTGCGGGCGGTCCTGGAATGACAATGCGAGGGCACGGCATGAGCGCAGGTCACATCGTTGAGAGCGACATCCCGGCGCGGCTCGATCGGCTGCCCTGGGGCCGCTTCCACACGCTGGTGGTGGCCGCGCTCGGCGTCACCTGGATCCTGGACGGGCTGGAGGTGACGCTCGCCGGCTCGCTCGCCGGCGCGCTCAAGGACAGCCCGGTGCTGCAGTTTTCCAATGCCGATGTCGGCCTCGCCGCCAGCGCCTATCTCGCCGGCGCGGTGCTCGGCGCGCTGTTCTTCGGCTGGCTCACCGACCGGCTCGGCCGCAAGAAGCTGTTCTTCATCACGCTCAGCGTCTATCTCGTCGCCACCGCGGCGACCGCGACGTCGTGGAACGTGTGGAGCTTCGCCTTCTTCCGCTTCGCCACCGGCGCCGGCATCGGCGGCGAATATGCCGCCATCAACTCCACCATCCAGGAGCTGATCCCGGCGCGGGTGCGCGGCTGGAGTGATCTCGTCATCAACGGCAGCTTCTGGGTCGGTGCCGCCATGGGCGCGCTCGGCTCGCTGGTGCTGCTCGACCCCAACGTCATCAATCCCGAGATCGGCTGGCGGCTCGCCTTCCTCATTGGCGCCACGCTGGCGCTGGTCATCTTCTTCATGCGGCTGTGGCTGCCGGAGAGCCCGCGCTGGCTGATGACGCACGGCCGCGCCGAGGAGGCGCATCGCGTGATCGATGGCATTGAGGCGCGCTTTACAGGCTTGCCGCCGGCGCACGACCTGCCGCGGGTGAGGCTGCGCGCGCGCCGCTCGACGCCACTCAGGGAAGTGGCGCAGACCCTGTTCAAACGACACCGCCAGCGCACATTTGTCGGCTTGAGCCTGATGGCGGCGCAGGCCTTCTTCTACAACGCGATCTTCTTCACTTATGCGCTGATCCTCACCGATTTCTATCACGTGCCGTCCGACCATGTCGGCTGGTATCTCTTGCCCTTCGCCGCCGGCAACTTCCTCGGCCCGGTGCTGATCGGTCGGCTGTTCGACACGGCCGGCCGGCGGCCGATGATCGCCTTCACCTACATCATCTCCGGCGTTCTGCTCGCCGGCACCGGCTGGCTGTTCGCGCGCGACCTGATCGGCGCGCAATCGCAGACGATCTGCTGGATGGTCATCTTCTTCTTCGCCTCGGCGGCGGCAAGCTCGGCCTATCTCACCGTGAGCGAGACCTTCCCGCTGGAGATCCGCGCGCTGGCGATCGCGTTCTTCTATGCCGTCGGCACCGGCATCGGCGGCATCATCGGCCCCTCGCTGTTCGGCGTGCTGATCGACACCGGCTCGCGCATGAGCGTGTTCGGCGGCTATCTCCTGGGTGCAGTGCTGATGGTGTTAGGCGGTCTGGTGGCGTGGCGCTGGGCGGTTCCGGCCGAGCGCAAGCCGCTGGAGATGGTGGCGCGGCCGCTGACTTTCATCGATATTGATTGAATGAAGACTCTCTTGCAGTCCAACCGGCTCGTGCTAGTGCCGGAGAACGAGGAGGAGCGGGAGGCGCTCGCCTCCTGGCGCGCCGCGCACGACGATTTTGCCTTCGCCATGCAGCCCAACGCCGGCACCGGCGCCACACTGGTCGGCCTCGGCCCGCGTCAGGAGGCCTGCCGCGAGCCGATCAACGTGACCAGTGCCAGCCCCGATCCGATCCGGCTGATCGCCAATTTCGCGCCGGCGCCCTTTGACCTAGACGGCGTGCGCTATGCCTGCGTGGAGGCGTTCTGGCAAAGCCTGCGCTTTCCTGCCGACCGGCGCGCGGAAATCGCCGGGCTCGACGGCGCTGCGGCCAAGCGTCGGTCCGAAGACGCGCCTTATGGCAGCCATGTCGCCTATGGCGGCCGATCCATTCCGGTCGGCGCCTACGAACACTGGGAGCTGATGCGGCGCGCCTGCCAGGCCAAGTTCGAACAGAATGCCGATGCACGCGCCGCGCTGTTGGGGACCGGCGATCGGCCATTGATTCACATCGTGAAGCCCGACAGCCGCACCATCCCCGGCGTCATCATGGCCGGCATTTGGATGTCGCTGCGCGCGCGCCTGCGGCGGGTCCGGAATGCCCGCATGCCAACGCAGCCATGAAGGATTACGCCGCCATATTCGGCGGCGCGTGCGCGCAAAGCGCGGAATAATCCACAGAAATTTCGCGCTCAATCAAATCGTCTTTTATTCAAAGCGCCGGCCGCAAATTGAGAAGTTCCAAATGGGTTCCACTGTACCGCTGACGGCGGTGTCATAACACTTGCGCTGGGAGCGCCGTCATGGACCCGCATAGACCGGAAGCTACGCACGCGACTGTCTTGCCGTTTCCCCATGCCGCATCGGTCCATGCCGACCGCCTGATGCGCAGGGTCCTCGATAACATGTCGCAGGGCGTTCTGCTGTTCAACGCGGACACGCAATTGGTCGTCTGCAATCAGCGCTACGCCGAGATGTACAAGTTGCCCCACGACACCGTGCGACCGGGGCGATCGCTGCACGAATTGCTCAGTCACCGGAGCGAGGTCGGCACCTTTTCCGGCGATTGCGAGACCTATATCGCCCGGATTACCGAGAGCATCGGCGAGGGAAAGACCGTCACCGACACGATCGAGCTGAGCGACGGCAGGGTCATCTCCGTCGTCAGCAAGCCGGTTGCCGACGGCGGCTGGCTCGCCACGCACGAGGACATTACCGAGCGGCGCCGCGCCGACGAGCAGATATCGCACATGGCGCGCCACGATGCGCTGACCGACCTGCCCAACCGCGTGATGTTGCGCGAGCGGCTCGAGCACGAGCTGAAACGCGTCAAGCGTGGCGAATGGCTGGCAGTGCTGTGCCTCGACCTCGACCAGTTCAAGAGCGTCAATGATACGCTCGGCCATCCGATCGGCGACGAACTGCTCAAGCTCGTGGCCGACCGCCTGCGCGGATGCACGCGCGAGCCGGACACCATCGCGCGGCTCGGCGGCGACGAGTTCGCCATCATCATGACGCAGATGCAGCAGCCGACGGATGCGGCGATCCTGTCCCGCCGCATCCGCGAGTCGGTCAACCGGCCGTATCAGGTTGACGGCCATCAGATCGTCACCGACATCAGCATCGGCATTTCGATCGCGCCGCTCGACGGTGTCGAGCCGGATCTGCTGTTGAAAAACGCCGACATGGCGCTCTACGGCGCCAAGGACGACGGACGCGGGACCTACCGGTATTTCGAACCGGAGATGAATACGCGCATGAAGGCGCGGCGCGAGCTTGAGATGAGCCTGCGCAGCGCCCTGCAGAACAGCGAATTCGAGCTCTACTATCAACCGCTGGTTAACCTGCAGAGCAATGAAATCAGCGCTTTCGAGGCTCTGCTGCGCTGGAATCATCCCACGCGCGGAATGATTTCGCCGGCCGAGTTCATCCCCATCGCAGAGGAAACCGGGCTGATCATCCCGCTCGGCGAGTGGGTGCTAAACATGGCCTGCAAGGAAACGGCGCGCTGGCCCGACCACATCAAGGTCGCCGTCAACCTGTCGCCGTCGCAGCTGAACTATCGGAATCTGGTGAAGGTCGTCACCGATGCATTGGAATCGTCCGGTATGGCGGCGAGCCGGTTGCAGCTCGAGATCACTGAATCGGTGCTCATGCAAAACACCTTCGCCACGCTGCAGACGCTGCACGAGCTGCGCAAGCTCGGCGTGCAAATCGCCATGGACGATTTCGGCACCGGCTATTCCTCATTGAGCTATCTGCGCAGCTTCCCCTTCGACAAGATCAAGATCGATCGCTCCTTCATCCAGGATCTGTCGAACGGCGCCGAGCCGCTGGCGATCGTGCATGCCGTGGCTGGGCTGGCGAAATGTCTCAACATGATATCGACCGCCGAAGGCGTCGAGACACAGCAGCAGCTCGAAGCCCTGCAAGCGATCGGCTGCACCGAGATGCAGGGTTTCCTGTTCAGTCGGGCGCGCCCGGCCAAGGACATCGACGGCTTCTTTGCCAAGCGCGCGACCGGCACGGACGGCGCCGTTTGACCGGCTTGAAGATCGACTTTCCTCCCTCTCGACGGATGGTGATGCAGCAATGTCCGATAGATCTCGGCTTTTGGAGAATGGCATGGGTAGGTTCCAGGCGGTGCAGGCGTCGCGGGAGCGCCGCAGCGCGCGGCGTTATGGCGTGCAAGTCAATGCCTTGATCTCGGTTGACGAGCAGAGTGCACCGCAGCGCTGCGTGATCCATGACATCTCGCAGACGGGCGCGCTCCTTGAAGTCAAGGAAGGCGACGTCGTCGAAGACTTCACCCTGACCTTCTCGCGCCGCTGCCGCGTCGTGCGACGAACCGCGGATGGCGGCAAGGTCGGGGTTCAGTTTCTGCTGCCCTGGTCGGCCGAATTGGATTTCTGACGGCCATGGGACCATGGCGAGGCGCGTCCCGCGCCGGGCAAGTGCGCGCGCCGATACCGCGCGCTGGCTTCGGCACGGACTCGATTCGTGGGCAGTACGCGCCGCGCGGGCCGCAAAATCCTTGTTCTGCACAGCGCGCCTCGCTGCCCACGCGGTTGCCATTCATTTGCCACAAGCGGACAATGCTATAGGTCGTACAGGAAATCTGGGGCATTCCTTCCAGGTCCCCGCCGCGAGGACCTCCGCGTTGCGAACCACCAAAATTGGTTCAACGGCAATTCCCGCGCGCCGCGGTGCACTCAGCACCGCAGTCTATCTGTCCGAGCTTATCGTCGTCGCCGCGGTATATTTCGGGCTCGCCTTTTCCGCAAAGCTTGTCCCCGCGATCAATCCGGCAGCCTCGCCCCTGTGGCCGCCCACGGGGATCGCGCTGGCGCTGGTGTTGCTGCGGGGCTACCGGATCTGGCCGGCGATTCTCGTCGGCTCCTGCGCCGCCGGCGTCATGGCGGCCGATCCGCTGCCCGCGGCGGGCGCGGTCGCGGTCGGCGCCGTACTCGCGGCCTTCGCCGGCGCATGGTTGACCGAGCGCTGGGCGGACGGCCGCAAGGTTTTCACGACGCCCGTCGGCATTGCGAAGTTTGCGCTGCTGGCTTTCCTGCCGGTGGCGCTGATCGGGGCCGCCGCTGCGGTGGGCGGCAGATTGCTCGCGCCCGGTGCCGGTGTCGCCGATATGGGTGCAAGTTTTACCACCTGGTGGCTGGCCGATGCGGCCGGCACGCTCTTGAGCGCACCGGTGCTGATGCTCTGGGCGACGACAGCGCTGACCCGGTCGACCCTGCTGGAAACCGCCGGGGTTCTCTTTGTCACGGCGGACATCGCCTTTGCCGCCTATGGCCCGCAGTTCAATGGCAGGGTTTTCGGCGCCGGCATCGGCGGTCTCATGCCGTATCGCGACTTGCTCGGCTTTCTCGTCGTGCTGCCTTTGCTGTGGGCGAGCTTGCGCGGCAGCCGGCGCGACGCAGCGAGCATCGCGCTCATCTTCGTCGGGTTCGTCGTCTGGGCGTTCTCGGCTGGGACTGGCCCGTTCGCGCGAGCCGACATTCATGGCGCGCTGCTGCTGCTGTTTGCACTTGCCATGGCGGTATCGCTGCCGGCGTTGCTCATGAGCGCCGCCACCGCGGGTCATAACGACAGGCAAGCGCGCTCGCTTGCCTTGCAGAAGCGCCTCGGCCAGCAGCTCTCGGACACGACCCGGGCTCTGCAGAGCGCCAAGCGGCATTTCCAGATCCTGATCGAGGGTGTCGCCGACTATGCCATTTTCGTCGTTGACACGGCGGGTCGCGTGGCGAGCTGGAACAGCGCTGCGCAGCAGATCACCGGCTATGCCGGCGACGAGATCATCGGCAAGCATTTCGGCATCCTCTATCGGCCGGATGAGCGCCGCGCCGGCGAGCCGAACCGCGCGCTCGATCTCGCCATTCAGCAAGGCCGTTGCGAGATGGAAGGCTGGCGCATGCGCAAGAACGGCACGCCGCTATTCGTCACCGGCTCGGTGTCGTCGATCCACGACGACAACGGCAAGCTGGTGGGCTTCGCCAACATCATTCGCGACGCGACGGAGCGCCGCGACGCGCAGGAGAAGTTGGTGCAGGCGCGCGAACAACTCGCCATGGCGCAGAAGATGGAGGCGATCGGCAAGCTCACCGGCGGCATCGCGCACGACTTCAACAATCTACTGATGATCATCGGCGGCAATGCGCAGACTTTTCGCCGTCTGCTCGACCCGAAACTACCGCGCGCCATCGAGGCGATCCAGACGGCGGCCAAGCGCGGCGAAAGCCTGACGCGCCAGCTTCTGACCTTTTCACGCCGCCAGCATCTGAGCCCGACGGTGGTCGATCTCGGCGCCTCGGTGCGCAACATGCGCACCATGATCGAGAGCTCCTTGCGCGGCAATATCGTCTACAACGAGCAGGTCGGCACCGATATCTGGCCGGTCAAGGTCGACCTCGCCGAATTGGAGCTCGCCATCGTCAACCTCTCGGTCAACGCGCGCGACGCCATGCCGAACGGCGGCACCTTCACCTTGACCGTCGCCAATGTGACCCCGGCGCACAAGAATGCGCATGAAAGCGGCGCGCTGGTGATGATCGAATTCCGCGACACCGGCACCGGCATTCCGCCCAATCTGCTGCCCAAGATCTTCGATCCGTTCTTCACCACCAAGGAAGTCGGCAAGGGGACCGGCCTCGGCCTGTCGCAGGTCTACGGCTTTGCCCATCAGGCCGGCGGCACGGTCACCGCGGAAAGCAAGGTGGGGCAGGGCACGACGCTGCGCATCTATCTGCCGTCCTGCACCGAACAGGAAGTCGCCGGCAAGGAAGTGCCAGTGCTGGAGGCGCCGCGGCCACTGCGGCCGCGCGTTCTCGTGGTCGACGACAGCGCCGAGGTGGCGGAGGTGACGTCGTCGCTGTTCGAGCACCTCGGCTACGAGACCGTCTATCGCGACTCGGCCGAGGCGGCGCTCAAATTGCTGGAGGAGGACGGCCGGTTCGATCTCGTGTTCAGCGATATCGTGATGCCGGGCACCATCGACGGCGTCGGCCTGGTGGGTGAAATCCGCACGCGCTATCCCGACCTGCCGGTGATCCTGACCACCGGCTACAGCGACGCGGCGCAGGCGGCGCCCGCCGACCTGCGCATCCTGCGCAAGCCCTTCGACAGCGACGCGCTGCGTGGCTTTATCAGGGACACCGTGGAACTCAGTCCCGCCCTCCAGTAGGGATGACGCCGAACGGTCGGCGCTGCGGCCGCATCAACGGCGCGGGCAGGGATAGGTCTGGCGCAAGCCGAACAGCAAGGCGCGCCCCACCGGCAGGTCGGCGGCGCTGTCGGCCCGGCGCGCGTAGCGCATGGCGATGTCGTTGGCTTCTTCGAAGCTCAGATGGGGAAGCAGGCCCGGCATGCAGAAAAGCTTCCTATCGGCGGACAGGTTGTAGGCGAGCAGCCCGTTCGCCGCGCCGATCATATAGATTTTATTGTAGCTGAGATCCTTGGCGGACTTCGGATGCTGGTATTCGCGCATGGTCAGGGGCTGCGCCCCGGCCGCCCCGCATAGCGATACACCGAGCGCCAATACAATCGCGAAAAATCTCGTCATCGCCAATGCAGTTGTCTCAATAGACTCACTGTCCGTTCGAGACTCACCGTCCGTTCGTCATATCGCAAGGCGCTTCACTTTTCCGCGCGCTGGCGTTGCCTGACGAACGCACGCCGGGGCGACCGAATTGGGGTCTTGCCTGACTGATGCGACCCGCGACGGTCGCGCCCGGCGAACCGTTCGTGTGCTTGCCGCTATGGTGTGGCCCGAACGGGTTACACAACAATCCTCGCGGCCTTTTGACCCGGTGGAACCATGAAGACCTCCGTGCCAGAAGTGACGGTGAAATTCTGAACCTAGAAATTAAAATGTCAAGCGAGCCCGACGCGTATGACCCATGCGGTAATTGCTGCCGGCTCCGGACGACCAACAGTTGAGCATTAGTCCACTTCTAAATTCAGGACGATATTTTCTTTTGTAATATCCATTAGACGAGAAAAATTATTTCAGCTGTGTGCGCTAGCTGACACTGTTTCCGATAAAAATCAGAAAAATACGGTCACCTGCGAGTGAGTCGTGTATATCATCGTCAGGGAACGACGACGACCACTACGGACTTGCATCAATGGATCTCAGCCTACTGGAATTACAGGTGTTGCTCTCGATCATCGCCTTGCGGCCCAACGCTTATGCCAGCTCGATCATGGAGGAAATCAACAAGCGCACCAAGCGCGATCACTGGCACGGCACGATCTACGCGACGCTGGATCGTCTCGAGGAGCAGGGCCTGATCAAACGGATTCTCGAACGCAATCCGACGCCCAAACGCGGCGGCAAGCGCAAATTTCTGTTCGCCCTCACCGCGTCGGGCCGACAGATGCTCACGCGTTCGTTGCGCACCATCGGAGCGTTTCTGGAGCCCGGCTATCAGCTCGGCCCGGCGCCGCGTGCGCGACGGCGCGCCTGAGCCGCCGACCGTCGTCAGGCGCGAACGCCTCGCGCCGCCAGCACCGCCTCCGCCGCCGCGATGCCGGTGAGGTATGCGCCGTGCGCGGTGGAGAAGTCGTGCGTGGAGCAGGCCTCGCCGGCGAAGAACAGGCGGTTGTCGACCGGCGCGGCAAGCGCGCCGCGGCGCTCGGCCTCGCCCGGCAGCGCGCAGGAATAGGAGCCGCGCGCAAGCGGATCGCTGCCCCAAAGATGCATGCGCATCGGCGTGACGCGGCGGGCAACGGCGCTGCCGAACGCGGCGGTCAGCTCGCCGACGGCGAAATCGACGAAGGCGCGTTCGCCGCTTCGTTCCAGCTCCCACGCAAGGTTGCCGCCGAAAAAGACCTCGATCTGCGCATGCCCGAATGGCCGGAAATGGTAGCTCGCGGTGGCGACGCGGTCGGTGCGGCCGAACAGATGCGTGCCCGGCGCGAAGTCCTGCGCGCCGTCGAGCGCAAGGAAGAGCTTGTCGGCGAGACCGAGCGGCAGGCCGCGCGCGGCCGCGACCTTGTCCGGCAGCGCCGGCGCAAAGTGCACGGCTTGCTCGGCGATCAGCGTGCTCGGCAGCGCGACAATGACCTGATCGGAAGTGAGCGTGCCCTTGGCGGTCGCGATCTGCAGGCGCGCCCCGCCATGGTCGATTCCGCGCACGGCGCAGCCGAGCGCTACCGGCACACTGCCGGCATGCGCGGCGATGATGGTGCCGTAGCCTTCTGCGACACGCCAGTTCACGCCGGTGTCGGCATAATTGTCGAGATCGCGCACCGAAATGGCGGCGAGCTCGGCGCCGGTGATGTAGGTGGCAATGGCGCCGATCAAGTCGTTCCAGCGTCCGCCCGGCGTCAGCAGCTCGGAGGCCGGCCGGTCGGCGTCGCGCGCGGCTTCGCCGACGCGCTGGAAAAACGTCTCGAAGGCCGCGTCGAATTCCTGTTGCTGTTCCTGCGGGAAGCCTTGCGGCAATGCCGGCTGCGCCCAGGGCGGCGGCGTCTTGTCGAGCGTGCGGCCCTGGCCCTCGGCGATCCCGACCCAAGGGTTGCGGTCGGCGGAATGCAGCCAGCCGCAGCCGAGATCAAGCGCGCTGCCGTCCGCGCCGCGCTCGGTCCAGGCGCGGCCGCCCAGCCGGTCGCGCGCCTCCACCAGCAGGCAATTGAGTTTTGCGTCATGCAGGCGGCGAGCCGCGGCAATGCCGGCAGCTCCGCCGCCGACAATCACCACGTCGAAGTCGCTTTGGGCCATGGGAGGAAGTTATACGCAATTCGGGCGAGTTTATCTCTTTCGTCATTCCGGGGCGCGCACGACGTGCGCGCGCCCGGAATCCATACTCCGCAGCAGGGGTTATGGATTCCGGGTTCGCGAACTGACGCCCGCGCCCCGGGATGACGACGAAAAACCGCAGGCCGGCGCAGCCGGCCGCTTATTGAAACGCGCAGCCGGCCTTGACGCCGACCCAGCGGAAGATCAGCGCGGCCGGGCAGAAGCCGGTGAAGGCGGACTGCAGCATGTTCAGCCCGATGAAGGCGGTGAACAGCAGCCAGTAGGGGCTGACCGCCCAGGCCAGGACCACGCTCAGCAGAATCATGACGCCGGCAAAGGCGAACACGGCTCGATCGACATTCATGGCTTCGCTCCGTCAGGTAAAATTCGTTTGATCATCAGCAGATCCGCGCGGGGTTCACGCCGCCGCCTGCGCCAACTGGTCGCGCGTCCAGGTCACGATGTGGCGTGCATCCATGACCCCGGCCGAGCGCGCCACCAGGCGCCCGCCGCGGAACAGGAGCAGCGCCGGAATGCCGCTCACCTGGTATTGCGCGGCGACACCGGGCGCCTCGTCGGCATTGAGCTTGATCAGCCGCACCCGCGGCTCGAGCTGGGCGGCGGCCGCCTCGAACATCGGCGTCATCGCCCGGCAGGGCCCGCACCAGGGCGCCCAGACATCGACCAGCAGCGCGATATCGTTGTTGCGGCGATGCTTGTCGAAACCGGCGGCATCGACCGTGGCCGGATGCCCGTCGAACAGGGCGGCATGGCAGGCGCCGCATTGCCCGGCGCCGGCGTCCTTGCCGGCTGGCAGGCGGTTGGTGGCCGCGCAATGCGGACAGACGATATGCAGGTCGGCCATGGCCGGCTTTCCCCCGTGGCGAAGAAACATAGCGTATTATGAATATGATGGATTTGAGAAAGATCAAGAGGTGGGCGGTCCTATGGGGCATTGCCCACGGGCAGCCGGCCGGTTTTTGAGGGCGACAGGCGGCGGTGGCTCGGTATAGATGGCGCAAGCGGCCGCCAAGAGCTGGCAAAGGAGACGCTCGTCATGAAATTCGCGCACTTTTCGCACATCTGGATGAAGCCGGGCATGACCCCGCACGAGCGCTACGAGCAATTGTGGCGCGAGCTCATCCTGTGCGACGAGCTCGGTTACGATTTCTCCTTCTGCGTCGAGCATCATTTCCGCCCCGACGAGAGCTGGATGTCCTCGCCCAGCCTCTACGCGGTCGGCGCCGGCGCGCGCACCAAGCGCATGCGGCTCGGGCCGATGGGCTATATCGTGCCGCTCTATCATCCGCTGCGGCTCGCCGAGGAGATCGCCATCGTCGACCAGATGCTGGGAGGGCGCATGGAATGCGGCCTGGTGCCGGGCATCAGCCCCGACTATTTCAAGCCGTTCGGCCTCGACTATAATTTCCGCAAGTCGCCGACCATCGAGTTCGTCGACTACCTGCGCGCGGCCTACGGCGAGCAACAGCCGTTCTCCTTCCACGGCGACAATTATCACACCGACTCGGCGCGGATTTCCGTGCAGCCGATGCAGAAGCCGCATCCGCCGCTATGGATGATGAGCCGCGATCCGCGCACGCTCGAATTCTGCGCCGAGAGCGGTATCAATCCCGGCTATTTCCTCATCTATCCGCGCGTCGACGCCGCGCCGCGCTATCGCGTGTTCCTGGAGGACTGGAAAAAGGCCGGCCATGCGCGCAAGCCGAACATCGCCTACTGCACCATCATCTATGTCGACGAGAGCGACGAGAAGGCGGTCGACGTCGCGCTCAAGCGGGCGTCGCGCGCCTATGAGGGCTTTCTGGCGCCGCCCAAGCCGGGCGAAAGTTTCGAAGACCGCGTGCGCGAACATGCCAAGAAGTTCATCGGCCGCGGCGAACCGGGCGCGTCCGAGATCATGGCCAATCTGTTCGACCCGGAATATCTGATGGAGAACGAGCTGGTATTCATCGGCTCGCCCGAAACGGTGGCGGCCAAGATTCACGCGGCTGCGGAAAGCGGCCTGTTCAATGTCTGCATGGGCGAATTCAACTTCTCTGACCTGCCGGAGGAGGACCTCATGCGCTCGCTCCGCCTGTTCGGCGAAAAGGTGATCCCGGCGCTGCGCGACTACGAGCCGTTCTAGTCCCGTCATTCCGGGGCGCGTGCGCAGCACGCGAGCCCGGAATCCAGCGCCAATATCGAAGCACTTCTGGGGCGCTCTGGATTCCGGGTTCGCGCACTTCGTGCGCCCCCCGGAATGACTATGATGCGAACACCGGCAGGATCAGTTCCGAGGCATGCGCGGCGTCGTGGTAGATCGTGTCGCTGCCGATCTTGTCGGGCCGGTAGTAATGGCTCCACAGCTGCTCGCTCACCGGCGAGTCGCCGTTGACGATCTCCAGCCGCAGCCGGTGGCCGGCCTTGATCAGATAGGCCATGGGCTCCAGGCTGATCTCGAACTTATAAATTTCGCCCGGCGTCAGCGGCTGCGGGTCGCTGTGCGTGTGGTAAGGCACCATCTCGCTCGAACGTTCGGGATCGAGCGCGCGGTGTGAGGCGCGCAGCCAGCCGCGCGTGATCAAGTCGGCGAACGGATTGAGCCCTTTGCCGCGCTCATCCGGGACTTGCGGGAACTGGTCGGACAGCTTGATGAAGAAATCGGTATCGCGCGCGCTCGACGAGGCATGGAGCACGAGCTTGATCGGGCCGGCCATCTCCATGTCGGCGGCAAGCGGCGCCGAGGTGAAGGTGAGCACGCGCCGCACCGGGTCGAAGCCGCCGGCCGGTCCGCCCGGGCCGAAGCCGACCACGCCCGCCACCCAGCCCGGATTGGGATAGCTGTAGCTGGTCGAGGCCGGGCCGCTCGGCGCCTGCCGCGCCAGCCCGCCGTCGTTGAGCGAGGTGACGCTGCCCGACGGTGCGCCGTTCAAATACCAGTGCGTATATTGGATGCCGGGCGGCGGCCAGCTCTCGGCACTGCGCATCAGATTGCTGCCGCGTACGGCATACTGAACGTTCGGCCGCGCCAGATAGTCGGTGCTCTTGCCCTTGAGATAGTGATCGTAGAACGGCAGCAGTACTTTCTCGTGGAAGCCGACGCTGGCGAATTCCGCCGCCGCCGCCCAGGCATTGGGCACGCCCGACATGCGCAGCTTCTTCGGCCCCTGCGCGTTGAGATAGCCGTCGATATTGCCGCGGGTGTGGAGCTGCATCTTGCCCCAGACACCGCTCGAATAGAGCGGCACCTTGATCTTCGACAGCACTTCCCAGGCGCTGCGCGCGCGCCAGAAATCGTCATAGGTCGGATGCGCGGCGACGAGCGCAGTGAGATCGGTCTTCTGGTCGCAGGGCGGGCCTTCCGCCGGATAGCGATTGATGAAGCGGTTCTGGTACCACTAGTAGCCGGGGAAGAAATCGCAGGGGATGCCGCCGTGATGCGTGCTGGCGCGATAGACATCGGCGAGGCCGTCATGCGCGGCCAGGCAGGCGAGCGAAGGCGGGGCCAGCGCGCCCATGAACCATTGCAGCATGCAGAAATAGGACTGGCCGATGCCGCCGACCTTGCCGTTCGACCAGGGCTGCGCGCCGATCCATTCGATCACGTCGTAGAGGTCGGTCTGCTCGTTGGGGCCGAGGAATTCGAAATCGCCGCCGGAGCGGCCGCTGCCGCGCACGTCCATGTGCACATAGGCGTAGCCCTGCTCGACATACCATTCGATCGGCCCGGTCTCGCGCCAGAGGAATTGCGGGCTGGCCGGCAGGCTGTTGTTGTCGAAGCGATAGGGCGAGGCGGCAAACAGCGCCGGATAGGGGCCGCTGCCGTCCGGTCGGTAGACACGCGCAGCGATTTGGGTGCCGTCGCGCGCGGCGATGGAAACGATGCTGTCGAGCATGGTGTGTGTCCCGGCTTAAGAGCACGGAGCGTCCCTAAGCGGGATGCGCGGGTCAAGCCTTGTGCGCGGACGGCGCGAAGCGCCGATCCGGGTCCCGCGCATGACTGTGGTGAGGCAAACTTAAATGCCGGCCAGCTCTCTCATGATGCGGTACAGCGCCGACTGTCCCTCGAAGCCGATACCGGGCCGGTCGGAAAGCGAGATGGCGCCGTCGGCAATTACCGCGTCGTCGGCGAAGCCGCCGAAATCGCCGAACACGCCGGGATAGGATTCGGCGCCGCCGAGGCCGAATCCGGCGGTGATGGCGAGCGACATCTGATTGCCGCCGTGCGGAAACAGCGCCCAGCGCGGCCAGCCGTCGCGCTCCAGCATGGCCACCGTGCGCGCGTATTGCGTGATGCCATAGGCCTGCGGCGGATCGACCTGGATCAGATCGCGTCCGGCGCGCCAGCCTCCGAATTGCGCCAGGTTGGCGACGTCCTGCGTGGAGAACAGGTTTTCACCGGTTGCCAGCGGCGGCGCGTAGACACTGGCGATCTCGGCGAGCAGCGCGAAGTCGAGCGGATCGCAGGGCTCCTCGAACCAGCGCAGCTTGAAGGGCTCCAGCGCTTCCGCATAGCGCAGCGCCTCGGCGCGATCGAATTTGCAGTTGGCGTCGACCGCGAGATGGTCGCCGGTGCCGACGACCTGCAGCACGGCTTCCAGCCGGCGCAGGTCTTCCGCCAGCGGCAGGCCGCCGACCTTCATCTTCACCAGCCGATAGCCGGCTTGCGTGTGGCGGCGCATCTCGTCCTGCAGGTCCTGGATGGTCTGTCCCGGCCAGTACCAGCCGCCGCCGACATAACAGAACACTTTCTCTGCCGCCGCGCCGCCATTGAAGCGGTCGGCGAGCAGCTGATAGAGCGGCAGATCCACGACCTTGGCGAGCGCATCCCATACCGCCACCTCGATGGTGCCGATGGCGATCGAGCGCTCGGCGTGGCCGCCCGCCTTCTCCCGCTGCATCATGCACGCGAGAATCTTCTCCGGGTCGAGCAGGCCGGCCTCGTCGACGAGCGTCTCCGGCGCCGCCGCCAGGATGCGCGGGATGAAGCGCGCGCGCATCGCCGCGCCGCAGGCGTAGCGCCCGGTCGAATTGAAGGCGAAGCCGCAGACCGGCATGCCGCCGCGGATCACGTCGGTGATCACCGCGACCACCGAGGTGGTCATCTCGGAGAAATCGAAGCTCGAGTTGCGCAGCGACGACTTGAGCGGGATCGCGGTTTCGCGGATATCGGTGATGCGCATGCCTTGCTACTCGCTTCAACGTCATTCCGGGGCGCGAGCGAAGCGAGCGAACCCGGAATCCATAATCACAGGCAGGGGTTATGGATTCCGGGTCCGCGCCTTCGGCGCGTCCCGGAATGACAGAATGGGAGATCGTACCACCGCTGTCGTCGTTGGCTACCGGGCTTGCCAGCACCATCGCGGCAGGCTGTATTGCGGGCAATGCGCCAAGAAAATCGTGTGAGGTGAGGAAATTTCATGCCTGCGAAAAAAGTCACGCGCCAGGACCTGCGCGCCGCCGCCGAGAAATACAAGAACTGGGGCAAATGGGGGCCGGAGGACGAGATCGGCACGCTCAACTACGTGAGCCCGGAGGACATCATCGCCGCCACGCGGCTGGTGAAGAAGGGCAAGGTGATCTCGCTCGCTCTCAACTTCGATCACACCGGGCCGCAGGGCGCCAAAAGCAAATACCCATCCATGGGCCGCACCAATCCGATCCACACCATGCTGCGCACCGGCACCGACGCCTATTCCGGCGTGCTCGACAAGCGCGGCATCCGCGCCGCCGACGACATGGTCACCATGCCCTTGCAATGCGGCACGCAGTGGGACGGGCTCGGCCACGTCTTCTATGAGGATTCCATGTGGAACGGCTACGACTGCCGCGAGGTGACCTCGGCCGGCGCGCAGAAATGCGGCATCGAGAAGACCAAGAACCGCATGGTCGGCCGCGGCGTGCTGCTCGACGTGGCGCGCTTCAAGGGCGTCGACTCGCTCGACGACGGCTACGCCATCACCAATGACGATCTCTATGCCACGGCGAAGAAGCAGAACGTCGGCTTGAAGCGCGGCGACTTCGTCATCGTGCGCACCGGCATGATGGAGCGCTGCCAGAAGCTCGGAAGCTGGGACGGCTATCCGGGCGGCGACGCGCCGGGCTTTGCCTTCGAGACGCTCGACTTCGTCAAGGACACCGAGCTCGCCGCGCTTGCCTCCGACACCTGGGGCTGCGAGGTGCGGCCGAACCAGAGCGAGGAGGGCATCAACCAGCCCTGGCACTGGATCACCATCCCGATCATGGGCATGACCATGGGCGAGATCTTCCAGTTGAAGGAACTGGCCGACGACTGCGCCGCCGACAAGGTCTACGAGTTCCTCTTCGTCGCCCCGGCGCTGCCGATCACCGGCGCGGTCGGCTCGCCGATCAACCCGCTGGCGATTAAATGACGCCCCGCAGGCGTCCCCGCGCAAGCGGGGACCCGATAGACACAGACGTCGATGATTGAGCTGAAACGCAGGGATTACTGGATCGCCCGCCTTCGCGGGCGATGACACGGAGAGAAGTCGGAGCGACCATGCCCAAACCCTATCCCGTCACCCACACCGAGGCCGAATGGCGCAAGCTACTGACGCCAGAGCAATACGCGATCATGCGCGAACACGGCACCGAATATCCGGGAAGCTGCGCGCTGCTCTATGAGAAGCGCGCCGGCACGTTCCACTGCGCCGCCTGCGATCAGCCGCTGTTCGCCTCCAAGCTGAAATTCGAGAGCGGCACCGGCTGGCCGAGCTTCAACGATCCGCTCCCGGGCGCGGTCGAAGGCGACACCGATACCAGCCACGGCATGGTGCGCGACGAAGTGCATTGCAGCCGCTGCGGCAGCCATCTCGGCCACGTCTTTCCCGACGGCCCGCCGCCCACCGGCCTGCGCTATTGCATCAACGGCGTGGCGCTGAACTTCAAGCCCGACTGAAGCCGCGTCAGTTGTGGCTGCAACTGATCATGTGGATCTCGAAATTGGTGCCACCGCGCACATTGGTGCCGACATAACCGTCGAGATGGCCGCCGATGAAGCGGACGCTGTTGCCGCTGAACACCACGCGGCCATGCGACTTGCCGTCGAGGTCTGTATAGCTGCCGTTCGCCATCAGCCGGAAGCCGAGGCCGATCAAGATAGTGCCGCCCGAGCCGGCGCAGGCATATTCGCCCGGCCGCAGTCCGGCGGCATCGGCTGGCGCCGCCGCAAGCACGAGAAGAGCCGCGGCCAGGCCAAGCGCCGGCCGCCACGCCTTGAATTTGTCCGTCATGATGGTCCCCCTGAAGTGCGCAAAGTCTGTCGGAGCGCCGGCTTCCGTGTCAATCGCCTTGCCTTGCCGCTGCGCCAATGATTAGTGACGGTCCATTGCCGCCGGGGAGGTCGCGCCGATGCTGGGTCACAATCGCAGAATGACGGGCGCCGAATGCCTGGCCGACATGCTCGCCGGCTACGGCGTCACCCATGTGTTTATGGTGCCGGCGGTGCTGCGGCGGACCTTCGCCGAGATGGAGCGGCGCACCACGATCGCGCGCGTGCACTGCCACGGCGAGAAGTCCGCCGCCTACATGGCCGACGGCTATGCGCGCGCCTCCGGCAAGCCCGGCGTCTGCATGGCGCAGGTGATCGGCGCGCTCAATCTGGCCGCCGGCCTGCGCGACGCCTGGCTCGCACATGCGCCGGTGATCGCCATGACCGGTGGGCGCAATCCGAAAACGAAATTCCGCAAGGTCTACCAGGAGGTCGACGATGTGCCGGCGTTCGAGCCGGTGACCAAGCTGAACGCCACCATCGACGAGGTCGCGCGCTTCCCCGACATGCTGCGCCAGGCCTTCCGCGTTGCGACCAGCGGCACGCCCGGGCCGGTGCATCTGCAGTTCCGTGGCAATGAGGGGCAAGTCGACGCTGAAGAAGCCGAGATGGAGGCGCTGGTCGAAAGCCAGTTCGCGCAGGTGCCGCCGTTCCGGCCGCAACCGCAGCCCGAGCAGGTGAAAGCCGCGCTCGACCTCCTGCAAAAAGCGGATCGCCCGATCATCGTCGCCGGCGGCGGCGTGCGCGCCTCGCGCGCTGCGGATGAGCTGGTGGCACTGGCCGAGGCGCTGCAGATTCCGGTCGCCACCTCGCTCAACGGCAAGGACGTGATCCCCGGCACGCATCCGCTCTCGGTCGGCGTCGTCGGCACCTATTCGCGCGAGAGCGCCAACCGCGCGGTCAACCGCGCCGATCTCGTCTGCTTCGTCGGCACCGAGACCGGCGGCATGACCACGCATTTCTGGGCGGTGCCGCCGATCGGCACGCCGGCGATCCAGATCGACATCGAGCCGCAGGCGCTCGGCCGCAATTATCCCCTGCAGGCGAGCGTGCTGGGCGACGCCAAGACGGTGCTGGCGGCGATGCTGGCGGACGCCGACAAAGCGAGCGCTGCGCGCCGTGCCGCCTGGATCAAGGAAATCGCCACGCTGCGCAGTGACTGGGCCGCGAAATACAAGGCTGACCTCGAATCGGCGGCGGTGCCGATCCATCCGGCGCGCATCTGTCACGCGCTCACGCAACATGTGCCGGAGGACGCCATCGTCGTGGTCGACACCGGCCATGCCGGCATGTGGATGGGCGGCATGTATGATCTGCGCTCGCGCAAGCAGAGCTATTTGCGCAGCGCCGGCCATCTCGGCTGGGCCTTTCCGGCCGGCCTCGGCGCCAAGGCCGCCTGTCCGGAGCGCCCCGTGGTCACCTTCACCGGCGATGCCGGATTTTGGTACCACATCGCCGAGCTGGAGACCGCTGTGCGCTGGAACCTCGCCAGCGTCACCATCGTCAACAACAATGGCGGCGGCAATCAGTCCAAGCGCGGCTTCGACCGCGCCTATGGCGGCGAGCAGACGGCGCAAGCACGCGAATTGTGGACCTATCGGCCGATGAATTTCGCCCGTCTCGCCGAGGATATTGGCGCGCTCGGCATCCGCGTGGAGAAGCCGGATGATATCGCGCCGGCGCTTGCGCGCGCGCTTGCCGCCAAGCGGCCGGCGGTGATCGATGTTGTTAGCGATATCGAGGCGCTGGCGCCGCTCGCCGCGACGTAGCTTAAGAGCAACAACTCATAGTCTGCCGAAAGGTTCCTTGCGTCTGCCACGCCGCGCGCCCACCGAATTATCGTCCAAATTTCGCCCCGCCGCTGAGCGCAAACTGGTCGTCGCCACTGGCGATTTGTGAAAAGATGCTGAGCAGGAATCGAGGCCATGCGGCCTCGTCATGCGGGAATTCGGCGAGGCCATGTTGACCGCACGGCACGCAGCCATCCGGCTGCTCAAGCTGATGATGGTGGCATCCGTGGTGCTGCCGGCGGTCTTGTTCGTCTTCGCCTCCTGGGTGAGCTACCGCACGATCGCGGCCGAGACCGACGACCGCATCGACCGCTCGCTCGACATCCTGCACGAGCACGCGCTCAAGGTGCTGCAGACGATCCAGGTCACCTTCGGCCAGATCGACGAAGTCACGCGCGCCATGTCGGACGACGACATCCGCCGCAACGAGGTGCCGCTGCATGCGCGGTTGTTGAAGATCGTCAACACACTGCCGCAACTGCAGGGCATCGCCATCATCGACCGCGATGGCCACCTCCTGGTCTCCGCCAACGTCGTTCCGGTCCCGAAAGAGCTGAGCCTCGCCGACCGCGACTATTTCCAGGCCCAGCTACACCGTGACGCCGGCACCTATGTCAGCGCCATCCACGAGCCGCTGTTGCCCGGCATCAACACCTATTTCTTCGCGGTGTCGCAGCGCCGGCCCGCCACCGGCGGCGCCTTCAATGGCGTCATCTCGGTGTCGGTGTTGCCGAGCTATTTCGAGGGCTTCTACGCGCGCATGGCGCGCACCGAGGGCAGCTATTTCGCCCTGGCGCGGGCCGACGGCGGGTTTCTCGCGCGTTATCCGCTGCTGAAGAACCGCATGGCCAAGCTTGACGCGCATAGCCGGTTGCGCGAGGGCTTCGCGCGCGGGCGCGCGCGCGCGATTTTTTCGGCTGTTTCTCAGGTCGATCACCTTGACCGCCGCATCGGCTACCGCAAGCTTTCTGGCTTCCCGCTCTATGTGCTCGCCGGCGTCGAACATTCGGTCATGGTCAGCGAATGGCTGCGTTCCATCGGCAGCCATCTGATCTTCGGCATTCCCGCCACTGCCTTCCTGTTCTCCGGCCTGGCGCTCGCCTTGCGGCGCACCAAGCGGCTCTACGACGAAGCCGACCGGCGCGAGGCGGCGGAGGCCGCCGTTCGCCAATCCGAGCGCTTGACCGCGCTCGGCAAGCTCACCGGCGGCGTCGCCCATGATTTCAACAATCTGCTGATGATCATCAGCGGCAGCGCGCAGCGCTTGCGCGGTGAATTGTCCGACAAGAAGCACACCCGGCTGCTCGATATGATCGCCACCGCCACCCAGCGCGGCGAGACGCTGACCCGGCAGTTGCTCACCTATTCGCGCCAGCAGACCCTCAGTCCGCAGATCGTCGACCTGACGCAGCGCCTGCCGGCGATCCGCGACGTGCTCGCCCGCTCGCTGCATGCGGAGATCGAGATCAAGGTCGATGTGCCGGAGGTGGTCTGCGCCGTGCAGGTCGACGCCAGCGAATTCGAGCTGGCCATCCTCAATCTCGCGGTCAACGCCAAGGACGCCATGCCGGACGGCGGCACGCTGTCGATCCGCGCCCGGCCGGTGACGCTGAAAGGCGAGGCGAGCGAGGAAGGGCTTGCCGGCGAATTCGTCGCGGTGCGCGTGGCCGACACCGGCCACGGCATCGGTTCCGATGTGCTGGCGCGCGTATTCGAGCCGTTCTTCACCACCAAGGAAGTGGGCAAAGGCACCGGCCTCGGCCTGAGCCAAGTCTATGGCTTCGCCAAGCAGTCGGGCGGCACCGCCACCATTTCCAGCACGCAAGGGCGCGGCACCGTGGTGACGCTCTATCTGCCGCGCAGCCATGAGGCGGTGCCGGCCGCCGCGCCGCAGCGGCAGGCGCCGGTCAAGGTGGAGCGCGCCGGGACCGTGCTACTGGTCGAGGACAATGCCGACGTGGCCGAGGTCGGCGCCGGCTATCTGCGCCAGCTCGGCTATCGGGTGCGCAGCGTCGCCAATGCGCAGGCGGCGGTCGCCGCGCTGCGGCTCGATCCGGATGTGGACCTGGTGTTCTCCGACATCCTGATGCCGGGCGGGCGCAATGGCGTCGACCTTGCGCGCGAGATCGGCGAGCGCTTTCCCGGCATTCCGGTGCTGCTTACCACCGGCTATGCCGCCAGCGCCCAGCAGGCCGTGCATCTCGGACTGACCGTACTGCAGAAACCCTACGACCTCGAGGCGCTGCGCCGCCACATCGACGAGGCGATGGACAACGCCCGGCCGATGCAGCGGGCGGCCTCGGTCGGATAGGGCAGCGCTCAGCCTTCCCCAATCTTGCGCAACACTTCGGCCGTGTGCTCGCCGAGCAGCGGAGCAGGGCGCTTGGACGCCGCCTTCCAGCCGTCGATCACGATCGGCGAGCGCACGCCCGGAATCGCACCGTCTTGGCGGCCTTGCTCGGCAGCGACAGCCGCATGCCGCGATGTTTCACTTGGCGGTCGTCGAACACCTGCTCGAGATTGTTGATGGGGCCGGCCGGCACGCCCTGTGCTTCCAGCTTTTGCAGGAGCTCATCGCGCATGCGATGTCCGTTGTTCGGCGCCAAACGGACCGTGCGGGATTGCTGTTATGTCCGCGATTGACCCTGAGCGGACATACAGAGGTGCTTATTGTCCGTTTGCGCGGACAGGCGAACCGGCGAGTTCTATGGTTTGACGCACATCAATAGGCTTATGCACGCTTTACGCTATTAATAATACCCTGGTGGAAAAGGGAAAACGGATATGAAACGCATGTCGCTAGCCCGCCTAGCGGGAGCCAGTTTGTTGGTCTTGGTGGCAGCGCATTCTACAGGACACGCTCAGACTGCCATCACCGAGCAAGAGGCCCATGCCATCGGTGTCGACGCTTATCTCTATTTCTATCCGCTGATTACTATGGATGTGTCGAGGAAGCAATTCACCAACATCGAGCCCGGCAAAGAGTTCGGCAGGGGCCCGATGAACATGTTCACCAATGTACCAGCATATCCTCCCGCTGATTTCAAAGGCGTCGTTCGATCAAACTTCGACACCCTGTATTCGGTTGCGTGGCTGGATATGACCAAGGAGCCCTTGGTTGTTTCAGTGCCGGATACCGGCGGACGCTATTATCTGCTGCCAATGCTCGACATGTGGACGGACGTATTTGCCTCGCCCGGTTGGCGAACAACGGGCACCCAGGCTGGAAACTATCTCCTCACGCCGCCGGGCTGGACCGGAACTGTTCCTGCGGGAATGACGCGCATCAGCGCGCCGACACCATACGTTTGGGTAATCGGGCGGACTAAGACTGATGGTCCACCGGACTACGACGCTGTTCACAAAATACAGTCGGGTTACAAGGTCACAGCACTTTCCGAATGGGGCAAACCTGCCAAGCCGCCCGAAGTGAAGATTGACCCTAACTTAGATATGAAAACGCCGGCCAAGATTTAGGTCGATACAATGGCCGCCGGGAGGTACTTCACCTATGCCGCCGAGCTTCTCAAGGTGAACCCGCCGCACATCACCGACGAGCCAATGATTGCGCAATTGAAGAAGATCGGAATTGAGCCGGGCAAGAGCTTTGACATCGATAAGCTCGATCCTGCGGTCCGCAAGGGCTTGGCGAGCGTTCCAGAGGACGCCCAGCAATTGATGGCATGGAAGATACCTACGCTCGCTCGCGTCGTGAACGGCTGGTCGATGAACACCGATACCATGGGCGTCTACGGCAACTACTATTTGAAGCGCGCGATTGTCACTCAGGTCGGCCTTGGCGCGAATCTGCCCGAGGATGCGATATATCCTCTCAATCTGGGCGACGAAACCGGCAAGCCGCTCGATGGGGCGAGCAAATATGCTCTCCACTTCGACAAGGGTGCCACACCTCCGGTCAGGGCATTCTGGTCGGTCACGCTTTATGACGCCGAAGGCTTCCAGGTTGGAAACGTGCTCAATAGGTTTGCGGTCAGCAGTTGGATGCCCTTTAAATACAACGCTGACGGATCGCTCGACCTCTACATACAGAATGAAAGTCCGGGGAAGGATAAGGAAGCAAATTGGCTCCCGGCCCCGAAAGGCGCGTTCAATTTGACCATGCGCCTCTATAGCCCAACATCGGAGGCTCTCACTGGTAAGTGGAACCCACCGCCGGTCACCCGCGTGCAGTCACTTCCGAGCTTAGGCGGTCAATAGCATCAAGGGATTATCGGGGGGCGCAGCGACATATCAACGTCGCCGCCCCTTGTCGCCTCCCGGCCCTTCGCGAGCGCCCCAATCGCTGCAATCAAGGTCCAATTTCCGTGGGCAAACGGACATTGATAACAAGTTACAGCCGCCGCATCTCACCTCGTGAGCAAACGTCCTAGCCTTCGCCGATCTCGCGCAGCACTTCGGCCGTATGCTCGCCGAGCAGCGGGGCAGGACGCTCGGACGCCGCCTTCCAGCCGTCGATCACGATGGGCGAGCGCACGCCCGGGATCGCGCCGCTCTTGGCCGCCTTGCTCGGCAGCGACAGCCGCATGCCGCGGTGTTTCACTTGGCGGTCGTCAAACACCTGCTCGAGATTGTTGATGGGGCCGGCCGGCACACCCTGTGCTTCCAGCTTTTGCAGGAGCTCGTCGCGCATGCGATGTCCGTTGTTCGGCGCCAAACGGACATCGTGCGGGATTGCTGTTATGTGCGCGAGTGACCCACAACGGAAGTCGGCCACGTCACCGTTTGCTGAGATGGCCGGCCGCCAGTCCCTCGCCTAGCAGGATGCGAGCGGGGGACTGCATCGGCCCTGCTCTAGGCTTTGGCCTGCAATCTGGCCAAGACATCCATCATGGCCGGCGACAGATCTGTGTGGTGATGGACCACTTTCCAGGTGCCGCCTTCCCGGCGATAGACGTTGGTCACGCGTTGATCAATGGAGGCCCGCAGCCCGGCCAGCAACAGGGACCCTTTCTCCGTTCCGGATTCGCAAGCCATGTCGCCGGCGACCTGGATGATCTGGTCGGTGAGCTTGATTTCGCCACCCGAGGCGATCTTGCCCACCTGCTCAAAGCTGTCGCTGATCTTTTCCCAGCCGACATCCCGTCCGCCAATCGGATGAAAGGCCGTTACCTGGGCGCCATGCGACCAGATCCCGGACATGGTGCCGGCTTCGCCGGCCGCCATGCGGTTCAAGGCTGAATAGAACGTCTCGGACGCGGCGCGAACTTCACTTTCCGCCGACATGTTCGTCTCCTTCAAAAGTGGCTGTGCCCGTTGCGGTACGGACTATGTGCCACGAGGCTTCATCGAATCGAGGTACATCTCGGGCGAATAGTGGTAAAAAACGGACACCATGCCGGCCAAACGCCAATCTCGCGCTCCGCGCCGCGGCCCCGTAACCCCGGTCACCTACGCGCCGCCGGCGGACTACGCGCTTGATGTCGAGCTCTATCCTGCGCGGGAATTGGAACGTCGGGCAGGAGACGTCGAACTTCGTGGCTTCGAGCGCATCGACTTTCACTGCCTGCTCTACGTTACCGCCGGCAGGTACGTTCACGTGGTCGATTTCGACATGCTGGATTGCTCGCGCGGCACGCTCATTGTGTTGCAGCCAGGCCAGGTCCATCGCTTCGGCGACCTGTCCGGCTGGGACGGTTGGCTTATGGTACTTCGTCCTGAACTGCTGCCATTGCGCTCGCGCGCCAGCAAAGTGGTCGCGGAGCTCGAGATGATGCAGCGGCTGGAATCCTTGCCGACGCACTTGAAGCTGTCGGCGGCGACACAGCGAGCAGTCAGCGAGACTTTCGAACGCATGGCGGACGATGGGCGCCGCGCCCCTACCGCTGTACTGAACGTGCTGTTGCGGAGCCAGGTTGAAGCCTTGATCACACGCCTGCACATGGACGGGGCGGCCTCAATGGTCAACGAGGCGGTGCAGCCGGTCCTGGTCGAGAGGTACAGGCGCTATTGCGCAGCCATTGAACGTCAGTTCGCTCATTGGCATGATGTTGCGCGCTACGCCAAGCATCTTGGATGCTCTGAAAAAAGTCTGGCGCGGGCCGCCCGGCTGGTTGCCGACAGGAATGCCAAGGCCATTCTGGTCGATCGGATTGTTCTCGAGGCCAAGCGTTTGCTCGCCCACTCGGTCTTGCCGGTTGCGAATGTCGGAGATCGTCTTGGCTTCAGCGAGGCAACCAACTTTGTCAAATTCATCCGGAGGGAAACCGGGCTGACGCCTGGCGCGTTGCGCGCCCAATTGACGGGCCTGGAGAACCCGGCACCGCGGCCGAGGTCGCGACGCACGCGGGGAAAATGATGTCGAGGGGGTTGATCACCATCATCAAGGAGCAAGGCGTCGTCCCCGAAGTGCTCACGACAGCTTCTGGCCCTTCGCGAACGCCCCAATCGCTGCAATCAAGGTCCAATGTCCGTGGGCAAACGGACATTGATAACAAGTTGCAGACGCATCTCACCTCGTGAGCAAACGTCCTAGCCTTCGCCGATCTCGCGCAATACTTCGGCCGTGTGCTCGCCGAGCAGCGGGGCGGGGCGCTCGGAGGCCGCCTTCCAGCCGTCGATCACGATCGGCGAGCGCACGCCCGGGATCGCGCCGTTCTTGGCGGTCTTGCTCGGCAGCGACAACTGCATGCCGCGGTGCTTCACCTGAGGATCGTCGAACACCTGCTCGAGGTTGTTGATGGGGCCGGCCGGCACGCCCTGCGCCTCCAGCTTTTGCAGGAGCTCGTCGCGCTTCATCGCCGCGGTCAGCGCCGATAATTTGCCGATCAGCTCGGCGCGGTGCTTGAGCCGGCTGGTATTGTCCTTGTAATCCGGATTGGTCGCCAGTTCGGGCGCGCCCAGCGCGTTGCAGAACTTCACATACTGGTTGTCGTTGCCGGTGGCGACGATGGCGTAGCCGTCGGCCACCGGGAACACCTGGTAGGGCACGATATTGGCGTGCGCATTGCCGATACGCTTGGGCACATTGCCGGAGACGAGAAAATTGAGCGCCTGGTTCGACAGCACGCCGACGGTGGAGTCGACCAGCGCGGTATCGATATAGCAGCCCTTGCCGGTCTTCTCGCGCTGCGCCAGCGCGGCGAGGATGCCGACCGTCGAATAGACGCCGGTGAAGATGTCCGACACCGGAATGCCGATGCGGGTCGGCTCGCCGTCGGCCATGCCGGTCAAATCCATGATGCCGCCCATGCCCTGCGCCATCAGGTCGTAGCCGGCGCGCTTGGCGTAGGGTCCGTCCTGGCCGAAGCCGGTGACCGAGCAATAGATCAGGCGCGGGCATTCGTCCTTGAGGCTCTGGTAGTCGAGACCGAATTTGGCGAGTCCGCCAACCTTGAAGTTCTCGATCAGGATGTCCGAGCGGGCGGCGAGCTTGCGCACGATGCGCTTGCCGTCCTCGCTGTCGAAGTCGACCTCGACCGAGCGCTTGCCGCGGTTGGCGCCGTGGAAATAGGCCGAGCCGATCGGCTTGCCGTCGACGCCCTCGACGAAGGGCGGGCCCCAGCCGCGGGTATCGTCGCCGGCGCCCTTGCGCTCGACCTTGACCACGTCGGCGCCGAGATCGGCGAGAAGCTGGCCGGCCCAGGGTCCGGCCAGGATGCGGGCGAGTTCGAGGACGCGGAGACCCGCCAAAGGCTTCGACATGCGATAAAACTCCCGGGCTGGAAAACGGCGGCAAGAGACTGACGGCGGGCGTTATAGAGGCAACGTTCCGGGCTGGCCAGAGCGGCAAAATCGCAATCGGCGCCACTGGGTTACCGGGGAATTCGACCGGCGCCTATGGCGCGGATCGCCGTCGGCGGCTAATCTGCCGACAGGCGTGCCGAGGGGGCGATCCGAGGGGCGATCTCTGATTCCCTGGACGACCAGCAACCGCGGCGGAAAACCGCCGCCATAATAAACTATGGAGGAACACCAAATGAGGACTCTTAAGACTGTTCTGGCGACCGCCGCAGCGGCCGTCCTGCTGACCGCGTCGGCGCAGGCCCTGACGCTGCGGGCATCGCACCAGTTCCCGGGCGGCAAGCACGACATTCGCGACGACATGGTGCTGATGATCGCCAAGGAGGCGCAGGCCGCCAATGTCGGCCTCACCGTCCAAGTCTATCCGGGCGCATCGCTGTTCAAGCCGAAAGAGCAGTGGAACGCCATGGTCAACGGCCAGCTCGACATCGCGCTGTTCCCGCTCGACTATGCCAGCGGCAAGGTGCCGGCGTTCTCGGCGACGCTGATGCCCGGTCTGATCCGCAGCCAGGCGCGCGCCACGCGCATCAACCAGTCGCAATTCATGAAGGACATCCGCGCCGAGATCGAGAAGCACGGCGTCATGGTGCTGTCGGATGCCTGGTTCGCCGGCGGCGTCGCCTCCAAGGGCGCCTGCATCACCAAGCCGAGCGACATGAAGGGGCTCAAGATCCGTTCCGCCGGTCCGACCTTCGCGGCCATGTGGCAGTCGGCCGGCGCCAGCGTCGTCAGCCCGCCCTCGAACGAAATCTACAACGCGTTCCAGACCGGCGTGATCAATGCGACCGATACCAGCCTGGGAAGTTTCGGCTCCATGCGGCTCTATGAAGTCTCCGGCTGCCTGACGGCGCCCGGCAACAACGCGCTGTGGTTCATGTATGAGCCCATCCTGATGTCGAAGAAGAGCTTCAACAAGCTCAACAAGGCCCAGCAGGCGGCGATCGTCAAAGCCGGCAAGGACGCCCAGGCCTTCTATGAAAAGAAGGCGGACGCGATCGACGACCAGACGATCAAGCAGTTCAAGGACCACAAGGTGAAGGTCGTGACGCTCAGCGACGCCGACTATGCGGCGTGGCTGCAAGAGGCGAAGAAGAGCTCCTACAAGACCTTCGCCAAGAATGTGCCCAACGGTCAGAAGCTGATCGATGAGGCGCTCGCGGTGAAGTAGGACTTCGGGCACGGCCGGCCGGCGGCTTTGCCGTCGGCCGGCTCGGCTTGCTGGGGTGGGGGGCATCCCGGACGCATCGAGACAATCGACATCCGGATCATCAGCACATGGATGCATATATTCGAGTGGTGACTTTCCTGTCGCGTGTCGCAGGAGTTGCCGCCGCCTTTCTCATGGCGCTGGCCGTGTTCGTCATCTGCGACATGGTGATCGAGCGCTACATCCTCAACCGCACCACCATCTGGCAGATCGACGTCGTCACCTACGCGATCGTCGCCGCCACCTTCATCGGCAGCGCCTATGTGCTGATGACGCGCGGCCACGTGAACGTCGACGTGCTGCCCATGCATGTCGGCGCGACCACCCGCTACTGGCTGGCGGTCATCACCGGCATTCTGGGCCTGGCCTTCGTGGCCGTGCTGTTCGTGCTCACCACGCTCTATTGGTACCAGGCCTGGAGCCAGAACTGGCACTCGGACACGGTCTGGCGCGCGCCGCTCTGGGTGCCGTATTTCTCGATGCCGATCGGCCTCGGGATCCTGGTGCTGCAATACATCGCCGACGTTGTCTGCGTGGTCACCGGCCGGACGCCGCCCTTCGGCATCAGCGAGGATAGGATCCGCGCATGAGCCCCACCCAGGAAGGCGGCATCGTCCTCGTCATCACCTTGCTGATGCTGCTCTCGGGCGTGCCGGTCGCCTTCGGCCTCGGCGCCATCTCCATCATCTTCCTCATCATCTTCCAGGGCATCGACAGCATGCATGTGGTGGCCGAGACCTTCTGGTCCGGCCTCGACGAATTCACGCTGGTCGCCATTCCGATGTTCGTGATGATGGGCGCGGCCATCGGCTCCTCGCCGGCCGGCAAGGACCTCTACGAGGCGCTCGATCGCTGGCTCTATCGGTTGCCCGGCGGCCTGGTCATTTCCAATCTCGGCGCCTGCGCCATCTTCGCGGCGCTCACCGGCTCGTCGCCGGCCTGCTGCGCCGCCATCGGCAAGATGGGCATTCCGGAGATGCGCCGGCGCGGCTACCCGGACGAAGTTGCCACCGGCTCGATCTGCGCCGGCGGCACGCTCGGTATTCTCATTCCGCCCTCGATCACCTTCATCCTCTACGGCATCGCCACCGAAACCTCGATCGGCCGCCTGTTCATCGCCGGCGTGCTGCCCGGCGCGCTGCTCACCGGCCTGTTCATCATCTGGACCTTGTTCGCCATCTGGCGCTCGGGCTTTCGCTCGCACGCCGCCGAATTCCGCTATACCTGGAAGGAGAAGTTCTCCGGCGTGCCCAAGGTGGCGCCCTTCCTCGTCATCGTCCTCGGCGTGATGTACGTCCTCTATGGCGGCGTCGCCACGCCGTCGGAAGCCGCCGGCGTCGGCGCGGCGCTTTGCCTCATCCTGGCGATCCTGATCTACCGGCTGTGGAAGCCGGAGGAAATCTGGCTGATCCTGCGCGACACCATGCGCGAGTCGGTGATGATCCTCACCATCATCGCCGCCTCGGTGCTGTTCGGCTACATGCTCACGTCGCTCTACCTCACCCAGACGCTGGCGCAGGGCATCGCCGATGCGCATCTCAATCGCTGGGTGCTGATGGGCACGATCAACGTCTTCCTGTTGGTCTGCGGCTTCTTCATCCCGCCCGCCGCCATCATCCTGATGACCTCGCCGATCCTGCTGCCGATCATCACCGCGGCCGGCTTCGACCCGGTCTGGTTCGGCGTGATCCTCACCATCAACATGGAAATCGGCCTGATCCACCCGCCGGTGGGTCTGAATATCTACATCGTTAACGCTATCGCGCCCGACGTGCCGGTAACCAAGGTCATGTGGGGAACGCTGCCATACGTCTTATGCATGATGCTGGCGATCGTGATCTTGTGTATATTCCCCGAAATCGCCACATGGCTGCCCAATCATCTGATGGGGGTTGGTCGATAGCAAGGCATTCGCCGGTTGCGGGAGCGTCCTGAATGAACACCTCGTTTTTCGGCGAGCTGTTGCAGACCATCTCCGAGCGCGGGCGGTCGCTGATCCGCGCGCGCGAGCGGCGCGGCACCGACGCCACCCGCTCGGAAAGCCTGATCGAGCTCTGCGACCACCTGCTCTCCGGCCGCGGCGAGGCTTCCGGCGTGGCGCTGGCGCGCGAAATCCTTACCCGCTACAGCGAGCTCACCACTGGTCCGCGCATCGCCTTCTTCGAGGCGCTGGCGCAGCGCTTCGGTCCCGACCACGAGCGCGTCGAGGCGGCGATCGCCGCCTGGCGCGAGAAGCCCAATGACGAGACCGCGGCCGAGCTGCACGCGGCCTCCGAGCCGCGCCGGCAGGAGCTGTTCCGCCGGCTCAATCTGGGGCCCGGCGGCACTGCCGCGCTGGTGCGCATGCGCGAGCAGTTGCTCGACGTGCTCGCCCATCGCGACGCCGATCTCGGGGCGGTGGACGACGATTTCGTGCATCTGTTCTCGTCCTGGTTCAACCGCGGCTTCCTCGTGCTGCGCCGCATCGACTGGTCGACACCGGCGATCGTGCTGGAGAAGATCATCCGCTACGAGGCGGTGCACGCCATCCGCGACTGGGACGATCTGCGCCGGCGCATCGATCCGCCCGACCGGCGCTGCTACGCCTTCTTCCATCCGGCGCTGGTCGACGACCCGCTGATTTTCGTCGAGGTGGCGCTGACCCGCGACATTCCCGGCGCAATCGCGCCGATTCTGGCGACCGAGCGCGAGGTCAATGACGGCGAGCGAAAGCGCACAGCGGTGTTCTATTCGATCTCCAATTGCCAGCGCGGTTTGACCGGCGTGTCCTTCGGCAATTTCCTCATCAAGCAGGTGGTCGAGGAGATCAGCCGCGAAATGCCGCGCCTGTCGACGTTCGTCACGCTATCGCCGGTCGCGGGCTTCGCTGCCTGGCTCAAGCGCGAGCGTGAGTCTGAAACCTCGGTGGTGCTCAGCGCGGAAGACAAGACCGTACTCACCGCGCTCGACCAGGACGGCTGGTGGACGGAGCCGGAGACGACCGAACGCCTGCACGATCCGGTGATGCGGGCGGCGGCCTGGTATTTCCTGCGTGCGCGCTCGCCGCGCGGGCTGCCGCTCGATCCGGTGGCGCGCTTCCACCTCGGCAACGGCGCCCGGCTCGAGCGCATCGACTATCTGGCCGACACCTCGGACAAGGCGATCGCGCAAGGCTGCGGGTTGATGGTCAACTATCTCTACGATCTCGACGACATCGAGAAGAACCACGAGGCCTATGCCGAAGGTCGCACGGTGGTCGCCTCCAACAATGTGCAGCGCTTCCTGCGCGCGCCGCTGGAGCTGGTGCCGCTCACAGGGTAGGCAATTTGCCGCCGACGCTTTCTTTTCCCTCTGCCCGCATCGCGGGGCGAGGGAAGCTCACGCCTTCCCGTAAACCGGCACCACGGCGCCGCGGGTGACCGTGTTGTCCGGCGAGGCGAGGAACAGGATGGTCGCCGCCACCTCCTGCACCTTCGGCCAGGCATCGTGAGCGGCCTTGGGCATGGCCTTGCGGTTGGCTTGCGTGTCCATGATCGAGGGCGCCACCGCGTTGACCAGGATGCCCGCGCCGGCGACTTCCTCCCCCAGCGCCACCGTCAGCGCGGCGACGCCCGATTTGGCCACCGTATAGGCGGTCATGCCGGCGCCCGAGCGCGGCTCCAGGGCTGGCCGCGCCGCGACATTGACGATGCGGCCGCCATTGCCGCCGGCAAGCATGGCGTTTACCGCCGCCCGGCAGCACAGGAAGCAAGAGACGAGATTGCGGTCGAGCTGCGCCATCAGCGCTTGCTTGCCGGTTTCCGCCAGCTTGCCCATGGCGAAGCCACCGGCGATGTGGATGGAGGCCCAGGGGGTGATGCCGTCATAAAGCTTGGCGACCGCCGCCTCATCGGCGAGATCAGACACCGCCACCATGCGCAGGCGGGCATGCTCGCGATGGGCAAAGCGTTGCGCCTCGGACAGATGCACGAAGGAGACCGTGCAGCGCGCGCCGGCCGCCAGCAATGCGCCGACCACGGCGCTCCCCAGCGCGCCGGTGCCGCCGGTCACCACGACCTGCTTGTCGGAAAAGTCCATACTGCTACCCTATGCTGTCATGGCCGGGCTTGTCCCGGCTATCGCGCTTACGATGGCACGGTGCGCGCCTAAACGGGATGCCCGCGACAAGCGCGGGCATGACGGTAGATTTGCTACCCCCGCCTGCGCTTTACCCGCGTCGGCAGCACCTGGAATTCCACCCAGTTCGCCACCTCGCTCACCCGGAGCTTCTTGTTGAGCACATTCTGGCTGATGCCGTGCAGCCAGGACAGCCGCCTGCATTCGGGATCGCGGTCGAGCGTGTCGAGATCTTCGGAGAAGCGTTTGACCCCCGCCTCGTCGGCGAAGAAGCCTTCGTCGATCAGCCGCGTGCCGATGCGGCGCACGATCGCCGCCAGCTCGCGCAGCGGATATTCCGGATGATACTGAACCGCCCAGGCGATCGAGCCGTTGGTGCGGATTTCCGCCGCCTGCACCGACGACATGGCATTGGAGGCGAGCACTGTGGTGCCGGGCGGCAGCATCTCCACCTCGTCGAGATGCACGGTCGGCGCGTTGAACACGTCGAGCTTGCCAACGAACATCGGGTGCTTGCGGCCGGCCTCGGTCAGCCGGATGCCACGGCCGAAACCGATCTCGCGCCCCTTGGGGTTCTTGCGCACGCTGCCGCCCGCCGCCGCGACGATCACCTGCAGGCCCCAGCAGGAGCCGAACAGCGGCGTGCCGGTCGCAATCGCTGCGCGCACCAGTTCGACCTGCCGCATCACCTCGTCGCCGCCATGATAGACATGCAGCGCCGAGCCGGTGATGGCGATGCCGTCATAGCCGGCGAGCGCCTCGCCCGCCGGCAGCGAAGCCGCCGGGTCGCCGGGGTAGCAGATGTCGACCATGGCGCCGGGCAAGAGTTCGCGCAGCAGGTCGGAATAGCCCTTGCTCGCGGGGATGCCGCCGGTGGCGATATGCTCGGCCATGGTCTGCGGCGAATTGCCTTCGATGACAAGCAGGCGCGGGTGCGGCATCGGTCGGCTTTGCGGTTCTTAATCCATGTCATTCCGGGGCGCGCCCTTTAGAGCGCGAACCCGGAATCCAGAACGAATGCCGTACTTGCATCTGGATTCCGGGTTCGCCGCTGCGCGGCGACCCGGAATGACGGGAAGGTGCGCCGCGCGGCCGGCCATCCGCAACATATGACGAGGTAAAGGTTATTTTGCAATTGGGGCCGAATATAGGGGTCGCACAGGCGTTTCCGGCGCGGCCGGCTTGAGGTCGCAGGCTGAGCCGCCCATTGTGCGCCGGGATTACGCGAATCAGCGGGTAACTCCAAACGCTCATGGCTGACTACGACCTCGCCATCATCGGCGGCGGCATCAATGGGGCCGGCATCGCGCGCGACGCCGCCGGCCGCGGCTTGCGCGTGCTGCTGATCGAGATGAACGATCTCGCCTCCGGCACCTCCTCGGCCTCCTCCAAGCTGATCCATGGCGGCCTGCGCTATCTCGAGCATGGCGCCTTCCGCTTGGTGCGCGAGGCGCTCACCGAGCGCGAGGTGCTGTTGCGCATGGCGCCGCACCTGATCCGGCCGTTGCGCTTCGTGCTGCCGCCGCTGCCGGGCCGGCGCTCGGCCTTGAAGCTCCGGCTCGGCCTGTTGCTGTACGATTGGCTCGGCGCCCGCAAGCTGTTGCCGGCGAGCCGCACGATCGATCTCACGCATCATCCGCTCGGCACGCCGTTGAAGCGCTTGTTCAGTTACGGTTTCGAATTCTCCGATTGCCTGGTCGATGACTCGCGCCTGGTCGTGCTCACTGCGCTCGATGCCGCCGAGCGCGGTGCCACCATCCGCACCCGCACCAAGCTCACCCGCGCGGAGCGTGGCGAGACGTGGGAATTGGTGCTGAACGCGCATGGCCGGCGCGAGGTGACGCGTGCCCGTGTGCTGATCAATGCCGCCGGTCCCTGGATCAGCCAGGTGGCCGGCACCGTGATCCGCCAGCCGCTGCGCCAGCCGCTGCGGCTGATCAAGGGCAGCCATATCGTGGTGCGCCGCCACTTCGAACAGGACGCCGGCTATCTCTTCCAGGCGCCGGACGGTCGCGTGGTCTTCGCGCTGCCCTTTGCCGACGAGTTCACGCTGATCGGCACCACGGACGAACGCTTCGTCGGCGACCTCGCCGCGGTGACCCCCGATGCCGACGAGGTGCTCTATCTGTGCAAGGTGGTGAACCAGTACTTCCGCGACAGCATTACGCCGGACGCGCCGGTGTGGAGCTTTGCCGGCGTGCGTGCGCTCCATGACGACGGCTCCAACAAGCCGGAAGACATCACCCGCGACTACATGCTCCTGCTCGATGAGCAAAGCGGCGCAGCGCCGCTGCTCACCGTCTATGGCGGCAAGGTCACCACCCATCGCAGGCTGGCCGAGGCGGCGCTCAAGCAGGTCGGCTCGTATTTCGCGCTGCGCCCGCCCTGGACCGCGGGCTCGAGTCTGCCGGGCGGCGACTTTCCCGCCGACGGCTTCCACGCCCAGGTCGCGGCGCTGATCGGGCAATGGCCGTTCCTGTCCGAGCCGCATGCCCGTCGCCTGACCCGCGCCTATGGCACCCGCGCCGCCCGGATCCTCGGGCCGCGCCAGAGCATGGAGGACCTGGGCGAGCGCTTCATGAGCGACCTCACCGCCGCCGAGGTGCGCTATCTGATCGAGCACGAATGGGCGGAAACCGCCGATGACGTGCTCTACCGGCGCAGCAAGCTCGGCCTCAAGGCAAGCGAAGAGGAGCGCGCCGCGCTGACGCGGTTCATGCAAGCAGCGCGGGCGGCGTGACCATGGCGGGCGCGCTCATTGCCATCGACCAGGGCACCACCTCGACGCGCGCCATCGCCTATGACGCCGCGCTCAATGCGCTCGCCGTGGCGCAGGTCGAATTGCGCCAGATCTATCCGGCCCCGGGCGAGGTCGAGCATGACCCGGAGGAAATCTGGGCTGCGGTGGTTGCGACCGTGCGCGAGGTCATGGGCAAAGCCGCTCTGACGGCCAAGGACGTCGCCGGCATCGGCATCACCAACCAGCGCGAGACCGCGGTCATCTGGGAGCGCGCCAGCGGCAAGCCGATCCACAATGCCATCGTCTGGCAGGACCGCCGCACCGCCGATTTTTGCGCCCGCCTGCGCGCCGAGGGACACGAGCCGGCGCTGTCGGCCAAGACCGGGCTGGTGCTCGATCCCTATTTCTCCGCCAGCAAGATCGCCTGGCTGCTCGATCATGTCGACGGCGCCCGCGCCGCCGCCGAACGCGGCGAGCTCGTTTTCGGTACCATCGACAGTTTCCTGCTCTGGCGGCTCACCGGCGGCAAGGTGCATGCCACCGATGCCAGCAATGCCGCGCGCACCGCGCTGCTCGACATCGAGACCGGGCAATGGGACGACGGCCTCTGCGCGCTGTTCGGCGTGCCGCGCGCGCTGCTGCCGGAGGTGCGCGACTGCGCCGGCGATTTCGGCGTCACCGCCATCTTAGGCGGCATCGTGCGCATCCTGGGCATCGCCGGCGACCAGCAGGCCGCCACCATCGGCCAGGGCTGCTTCACGCCGGGCATGATCAAGTCGACCTACGGCACCGGTTGCTTCGCCGTGCTCAACACCGGCCCGGAACGTATCGCCTCGCGCAATAAGTTGCTCACCACCATCGCCTATCAGCTCGACGGCAAGCGCACTTATGCGCTCGAGGGCGCGATCTTCATCGCCGGCGCCGCGGTGCAGTGGCTGCGCGACGGCTTGAAAATTATCGAGGCGGCGCCCGAGGTCGATGCCCTGGCCGCGCTCGCCGACCCGGCCGAGCAGGTCTATCTGGTGCCGGCCTTTGTCGGGCTCGGCGCGCCCTATTGGGACGCGCAAGCGCGCGGCGCCATTTTCGGCCTCACCCGCCATTCCGGCGATGCCGAGCTCGCCCGCGCCGCGCTGGAAGCGGTCGGCTACCAGACCCGCGACCTGCTCGAGGCCATGCGCGCCGACTGGCCGGCGCCGGCTTCCGCCGCCACGGTCCTGCGCGTCGACGGCGGCATGACGCAAAGCGACCTCACCATGCAGTTTCTCGCCGACATGCTGGCAGCCCCGGTCGACCGCCCGGTGGTGATGGAGACCACGGCCTTGGGCGCCGCCTATCTCGCCGGCCGCGCCGCCGGTCTGTGCCCCGATCTCGACGGCTTTGCCGCGCTGTGGCGGCTCGAGCGCCGCTTTACCCCGCAAATGGCGGCGGAAGAGCGCGAACGCCGCTATGCCGGCTGGCGCGAGGCGGTGCGGCGGACGTTAACCACGCGGTGAAGCTGTTAGCAGCCTCTTAACACCCGGGTGACCATTCCGCCCCACAATCCGCCGCGTGCGTGAGGTCGCCATGAGTGTCAGTACCAAGCAGGCCCAGGCTCTGATCCAGCAGCTCGGCGTGCTGGTGATCGAAGACAATGCGTTCATGCGCAAGCTTGTGCGCAGCATGCTCAACAATATCGGCGTCAAGACCGTGTTCGAGGCCGCCGACGGCATCGATGGGCTGGAGATGATCCGCACCGCGACGCCCGACGTGGTCATCCTCGACTGGGAAATGCCGCTGCTCAACGGCCCTGAGCTCGTGCGCATCGTGCGTTCGCCGGGCGTCTTCCCGATGCCGGACATCCCCATCATCATGCTCACCGGCCATGGCGACCGCCGCCGCATCCTGCAGACCCTCCGGCTCGGCGTGAACGAGGTGCTGTGCAAGCCGGTTTCGGCCAAGGCGCTGTTCGACCGCCTGATCTCGATCCTGCTCAAGCCGCGCGCCAGCGTCCGCCTCGGCGACTATTACGGTCCGGCGCCGCGCCGGCTGTTGAAGGAGCCGGCCAAACTGCCCAGCCTCCAGTGACGCGGGTTCCCCTACCATCGCGGAGTTGAGTGCGCGCGCGGCTGCCGCTAGCGTGCGTCTCGCCGATGCTGCACGAGGGGAGGCGATGGGGGAGGACGGCGCGCGCGAGCCGCAGGCGCAAGAAAGCGCCCTGGTGCGCTTCGCAGGGGTGAGCAAGCGCTTCGGCGATACGCCCGCGGTCGACGATCTCACGCTCGACATTCGCGACGATGAGTTCTTCGCGCTGCTCGGTCCCTCCGGCTGCGGCAAGACCACGCTGCTGCGCTTGCTCGCCGGATTCGAGACGCCGGATGCCGGTCGCATCCTGCTCGACGGCGCCGACATCGGCGCGGTGCCGCCGCATCGGCGCCCGATCAACATGATGTTCCAGAGCTACGCGCTGTTCCCGCATCTCAACGTGGAAAAGAACATCGCCTTCGGCCTGCAGCCAGGAACAGATCGGCCGGCGCCAGATCGCCGATCGCGTCGCCGAGATGCTGGCGCTGGTACGCCTCATAGGCTTCAACCGCCGGCGCATCGGTGAGCTGTCCGGCGGCGAGCGGCAGCGGGTGGCGCTGGCGCGCGCGCTGGTCAAGCGCCCGCGCGTTCTGCTGCTCGACGAGCCGATGGCCGCGCTCGACAAGAAGCTGCGCGACGAAACCCGCTTCGAGCTGATGGCCTTGCAGCGCCGCCTCCGCACCACATTCATCATCGTTACCCATGACCAGGAGGAGGCGATGATCGTCGCCGACCGCATGGCGGTGATGAAGTCCGGGCGCCTCGCGCAGGTCGGCACGCCGGCCGAGATCTACGAGCATCCCAAGTCGCGCTGGGTCGCCGATTTCATCGGCGAGGCGACGCTGATCGAGGGCACGCTGTTCAATGCCGAGCGTCTGGAAACCCAGCTCGGCACGTTGCACGTGGCGGCCGCCGGCCTGGCGCCCGGCGCCGCGATCGCGCTGGCGCTGCGGCCGGAGCGCGTGCAGCTTTCGCCGTCCCGCCCGGCGGGCGAGGTCAATGCGCTCGCCGGCACGGTCTCCGAGGTCGGCTTTCGCGGCGATGTCACGATCTACAAGGTGCAACTGGCCAACCGCGCGCTGATGAAGGTCTCGCGCCCTAATGTGGGCGGCGCCGCGCCCTTTGCGGTCAACGATCTGGTGTGGGTGTCGTGGCAGGCGGACGCGGGCGTGGTGGTGACGCAATGAAATTTTTTGCAGGAGGCGCGCAACAGGCTCTCGTCACCTCTCCCCGCGCGCGGGGAGAGGTCGCCCGCCCACCGGGTCCGGCCGAAGGCCGGCCCGATGATAAACTCCGCGTCAGCGAAGGCGGGCGGGTGAGGGGCCGCCGCAAGGCAGAGCACTGCCGAAACGCCCCCTTATCCGGCTCGCCGCTGCCGCGGCCCGCCACCCTTTCCCCGCATGCGGGCAGAGGGAACGCGAGGCGAAGCCAATGAGCCGATCGACGATCAACCGTCCCTCGCACCGCCTTGTGCTGCTGCTGCCCTATGCGTGGCTCGCGCTGTTCTTCCTGGTGCCCTTCCTGATCGTGCTCAAGATTAGCCTGGCGCAAACGGCGATCGCGCAGCCGCCCTATGTGCCGGTGCTCGATCTTTCCGCCGGCTGGCAGGGCGTGCAGAGCTTCATCGCCGGGCTGACCCTCGACGGCTACCGGCTCATCGCATCCGATCCGATCTATCTCACCTCTTACCTCAAGAGCCTGAAGGTCGCCGCCCTCACCACCGCGATCCTGCTTCTGGTCGGCTATCCGCTCGCCTATGGCATCGCGCGCAGCCCCCGCCGCTGGCAGCCCCTCCTGGTCATGGCGGTGGTGCTGCCGTTCTGGACGTCGTTCCTCATCCGCGTCTATGCCTGGATCAACATTCTCCAGCGCGACGGCCTGTTCAACGACGTGCTGATGGCGCTGCACATTGTCGACAAGCGCCCGGAATGGCTTGCCTCTGATACCGCGATCTATATCGGCCTCGTTTATTCCTATCTGCCATTCATGGTGCTGCCGCTCTATGCCGCGCTGGAGAAGCTCGACGATACGCTGCTGGAGGCGGCCGCCGATCTCGGCTGCCCGCGCTGGAAGCAGTTCTGGCTGGTGACGCTGCCGCTGTCCCTGCCCGGCGCGGCGGCCGGCGCGCTGTTGTGCTTCATCCCGATCGTCGGCGAGTTCGTGGTGCCCGATCTGCTCGGCGGCTCGCGCTCGCTGATGATCGGGCAGATGATGTGGACGGAATTCTTCGCCAACCGCGACTGGCCGGTGGCCTCGGCGCTGGCGATTACACTGCTCGGCCTCTTGCTGGTGCCGATCTTGATCTATCAGCGCCTGCAGCAGCGCGATCTGGCGGGAGGACCGTGATGCAGCGCTCGGCGTCGCGCTTCAATATCGTGTCCGTCGCGCTCGGCCTGGCCTTCCTCTATCTGCCGATCGCGATCCTGGTGATATATTCGTTCAACGCGTCGCGGCTGGTGACGGTGTGGGGCGGCTGGTCGCTTGCCTGGTATAGGGCGCTGTTGACCGATAGCGCGATCCAGCAGGCGGCCTGGATCAGCCTGCGGGTGGCGGCGCTGTCGGCAACGCTCGCCACCGTGCTCGGCACCTGCGCGGCGGTGGCGCTCATCCGCATGGGCCGCTTCCGCGGCCGCCTCCTGTTCTCCTGTCTGGTCTATGCGCCGCTGGTGATGCCCGACGTGATCATCGGCCTGTCGCTGCTGCTGTTGTTCGTCGCCCTCAATGTCGATCGCGGCTTCTGGACCGTCGTCATCGCGCACACCACCCTGACCACCTGCTTCGTCGCCGTCATCGTGCAGTCGCGTCTGGTCAGCTTCGACCGCAGCCTGGAGGAAGCGGCCGCAAATCTCGGCTGTCCGCCGCTCAAGACCTTCCTGGTGGTCACGCTGCCGCTGACGGCGCCGGCCATCGCCGCCGGCTGGATGCTCGCCTTCTCGCTGTCGCTCGACGATCTGGTGATCGCGAGCTTCACCACCGGCCCCGGCGCCACCACGCTGCCGATCCGCATCTATTCGGCGGTGCGCTTGGGCGTAAAGCCGGAGATCAATGCGGTCTGCACCATCATGATCGCGGTGGTGGCGCTCGGTACCGTCACGGCGTCGCTCATCAGCAAGCGCGGCGCCGTCCGCCGCGCCCGCGCCGCACTCGGACCGCAGGTGTGAGCTATTCGCTCGGCTTCTGCCCGGGCGGGCGCAGCAGGAAGACCAGGAACCAGATCGGCACGATCACCACCGCGCCCAGCAGCACGTTGGGCCAGACCCAGGCCAGGCCTTTGCGCGCGTAGTCCTCGAGGCGATCGGCCGACAGGCCGAAATTGTGCATCAACTGGTCCGCCGTGATGCCGAAATGCGCCAGGATCGTTCCCACCACCAAAGAGGCGAGCGCGACCTTGACCAGCGTGCGCAGAATGGCGAACGGCATGCACCTTCCCTTCGCCGGCCCCCGACCGGCGGGTGATTCGCTTGCCCGGCGATGATAGTCAAATGCCCGCGTCGCGGCACGCGCCGCGCGACGATACCTGCCATTCCACTGGTTTTATTGCCGCTTTTGCGCGTCCGCCGGGGCGCTTGGCGGCTCGGCGGCGGGCAGGGCCGGGAGGCTGCCGCCGGTCAGGCGCTCCAGCACCGAGCGCACCGCATCGCGCGCATTGCGCTCGCGCGCCGCATTGAGCAGCGGGGCGGCCGCGCCCGAGCGGCGGATCAGCGCCTCGGCATCCGGCAGCATGATCGGATCGTCCCACGGGCCCTGCACGAAGAATGGCAGTTCGAACGGTGTTCGCTCGGGCCGTGTGACGGCGACGAGCGTGGCGGTGCCGGTGAGGTCGAGATCGCGCGCCGGGATCGAGGCGGAGCCGGCGAGGGCCACCTTCACCGCCGGGCCGTCGATCTTCATGCCCTGAACATTGGCGGTGCCGTGCTCGATCTTCAGCGCCATATCGATTTTCTGGTAGGGCGTGCTGCCGGTGCGGAAGTCGCCGCCGCCCGACAGTGGCCGCCGCTGCAGTCGGCGCAGCAGCTCGGCGACATCGAGACCGAGCAGGGCGCCGTCGCGCCCGGTGAGGGTGGCGGTGCCGTCGAGGGTGCGGGTGACGCCCAGCACGCTGTCGCCGGAGCCCTCGACATTGACCGATATGTCGCCCTTGCCTTGCAGGCGGTGCAGCCCGAACAACTGGCCGAGCGAGCTTTCCAGATCGACGTCGGAGAACTGCAACTGCGATTTGACGTCGACACCGGCTTTGACATTGGCAAGCGTGAGCGAGCCCTTGATCAACCCGCCATAGGCCTGCGCTTCGCCGATGGTGACGGTGAGCTTGCCGCCGCGCAGATTGGCGCCGATGGCGGTGCGGCCGAGCGTGGCGTCGGCGAGCGCCACTTTGGCCGCCGACAGGCGCAGGTCGAGGTCCATATTGTTGAGGCCGTCGAGCGAGATGCGCCCGTCGCTCCAGCTACGCTGGTTGGCGGTGAGCAGCTTGACGGTCGAGACATAGGGGGACAGATCGAGTGTGTCGGCGGCGAGCGTGCCCTGCAGCGTCTTGCGGCCGCTGGTCACGTAAGTAAGCACGCCTTCGGCGCTATTGCCGTCGAGCTCGACATTGACGCCGGTGAGACCGATGCTGTCGCTGACCACGTCGGCCTGCGCCTTGATGGAGAAATGGCCGAAGCCGCCGCCGGGCAGAGGCTTCTGCCCGAACCAGACCAGCGCCTCGCGCAGCGAATGCAAATCGGCGGCCAGCGTGCCTTCCACCTTGAGTGTCGGCTTGACGCTGAGCGTGCCTTCGAAGGCGGCTTTCAGCGGCGCGCTGATCAGGCGAAGCTTCAACCCGCTTGAGTTGCCGGCCAGCGCGGCAGCGAAGTTGCCGAGTGTGACGCTCGCATCGACCGGCTCGTGATGCCAGATGAACCGCCCGGTGGCGCCGAAGCTCTTGGAAATCGACGGCCAGGCCAGCGAGAACTGCACGTCGTCCAGCGTCTCGGTCAGCTTGGCCGCCTCGTCGTTGAGCACCACCGTGCCGTTGTTGATGCGCATCTCGGAGAAGGCGGCAAGCCGCTGTGCGTCAGGCTTCTGGCTGCGCGCCAGAGCCTGGATCAGCGTCGACCAGTTGCTGTGGCCGTTCGGCTCGAAGTCGATGGCGATGGTCGGGTTCTCGAGCGAGACATCGGCGATCTCGACGCGGCCGACCAGAAGCGGAAAGAAGCGGAGATGAGCGGTCAGCCGCTCGGCGGTGAGGGCGGGCTTCTTGGCGTCGCCGAGCACCACATCGGCGAAGCTGACGCGGCCGGAGGGAAACAGCGACACGCTCGCCGGCCCGCGCAGGATCGGATCGAGCCCGGTCACGGCGCGCAGCTCGCTCAGGACCTGGCGACGCACGGCGTCGGCCGAAACCAGCATATTCGCCGCAACCAGAATACCGGCGGCGACCGCGATCACGGCAAGCAAGGCAAATCCCAGGCGTTTGAAGCCAGTATCGGCCGTCAAAGTTTCATATCCGGTTGATGCATTGTGGGGCTGGCCGGCGGACTAACTATACCATCGGCGCTTATGCCGCCAACCATGGGGGGCCTCTGTGACCCTTTCATGGCCGCATAAAACCACGTTATTCCGGGCCTTGCGTACCAGCCCGTCCGGCAGAACGGCGACCGATACTACTGCGCCAGCACCCGCGTTGCCGGGAAGGCGACCTCCACCAGGGTGCCCTCGTCGCGCCGGCTGGTGATGCGGAAGCGGGCATGATTGGCTTCCGCCAGCGCCTTGGTGATCGGCAGGCCGAGCCCGGTGCCGCCGCCGTCGCGCCGCGCCGAGGTGGCGATCTGCCGGAACGGCTCGAGCGCGGTCTGCAATTCCTTCTCGCTCATGCCGGGGCCGGTGTCGCGCAGGCGCAAGGCCACTTCATGATCGTCGGTCATGACGGTGGAGACGATCACCTGGCCGCCGGCGCCGGTGAACTTGATCGAGTTGGACAAGAGGTTGAGCGCGATCTGGCGCACCGAGCGCGCGTCGGCCACGATCGGCGGCAGGCTGATCGGCAGCGAGGTGCGGATGATGACGCGCTGGCGATTGGCCTCCTGCTGCAGGATGGCGACGCATTGCTGCACCAGGTCGTTCAGGTTGACGGTGACGAAGCTGAGCTCCAGCTTGCCGGCCTCGATCTTGGAGAGATCGAGCAGGTCGTTGATCAGCGCGATCAGATGGCTGCCGGAGGCGTGGATGTCCTTGAGATATTGCGCGTAGCGCTCGTTGCCGATGGGGCCGAAGCGCTCCTCCATCATCACCTCGGAAAAGCCGATGATGGCGTTGAGCGGGGTGCGGATCTCGTGGCTGATCTTGGCGAGGAATTCCGACTTGGCGGTGGAGGCTTTTTCCGCCTCGCGCCGCGCGTTGATCAATTCCTCCTCGCCGCGCTTCCAGGCGGTGAGATCGCGCAGCACCGCGCATAGCTTGTCGCCGTGCTCGATGCGTCCCACGGTGATGTAGAGCGGCACCAGCCCGCCCTGGCGCACGCGGCCGATGGCCTCGCGTCCGGCGTCGAAGCTCTCCGGTCCGCCGTTGCGCGCCAGCCGTTCGAGATGGTCGAGCACCGGGCGCCGGCTCTCCGGCGCCAGCAGGTCGCCGAGCGAGAGTTCGGCGATCGCGTCCGCCTCGTAGCCGAACAACGCCTGGGCGCTGCGGTTGGCCGAGAGCACGCGGCCGGCGCGGTCGAGCACCAGCACGCCGTCGGTGGCGGTGTCGAGGATCGCCTTGAGCTCGTTGTTCTCGCGCGCGAGTGCGGGCATGGCCGCATCGTCCACGGTTGCCGCGCGCGCACCGGCTGCCGCCAGCATTCCGGTCATGAGCACGAGCGCGTTCTCTTGGTTCCAGGTGACGCTGAACAGCTTGCCCTGGACCGGTTGCTGGGGGCCGTTGACGGTGGAGATGGTGAGCGTCTTGGCGCCGCTGCCTGCCGCCTCGCCGGCGGCTGTGTCCTCGGTCTCGATGAACAGACTGTCGAGCCCGCCGGCCTCGCGTAAATCCTCCAATGTCGGATGGCCGGCCCATTCGAGAAAGGCGCGGTTGGCGTAGAGCAGATGGTTGAGCCGGTAGACCAGGATGCCGACCGGCAGCCGCTCGAGGATGGCGCGGCTCTCCTGCGCATCGCGACCGGCGGTGCGCGGCGGCTCGGCAAGCGGCGGCGGCGGTGCGGCCGCCACGGGTTCTTGCGGCGTTGCATCGTCCTGAGGACTGCCCGGCGTTTTCTTCAGCCGCTCGCTCAGTTCGCGCGCGAGCTCCTGGAAGGCGGAATGTTCCCCGGGGCTGAGCGTGGGTGCCGGCTCGCTTGTGCGCGGCGGCTCCTCCGGCGGCGGCGGTGCTTCGGCGGCCGGCGCAGGGAAGGGCAGCACGTTGCCCGACTTCTCGGCCGGCGGCGGCGGCGTGTGGCGGCGCTCGTCCAGTGCGGCGAGCTTGTCCATGTCGCGCACGACGCCGAAGCCGCGGAAGCCGGTGAAACGGCGCTCGCTGTTGAACACAGGCAGCCCGGCCATTTCGATCGCCAGCCTGTCGTCGGCATCGTCGACCGGCCAGTGCACCACGATGCCGCTCCAGGTGTTCCGCTCGGCCAGCGCCCGCGCGATCTCAGCCCCGGCATCGAGCTTGAGCGCGCTGGCGCAGGCGTCCCAGGGCTGATCGAGCAGTCGGGCGGTCTTCGGCCCCAGCAGGCGGGTGAAGACATCGTTGCCGTGGATGAAACGGCCTTCGGCATCCATCTGCCAGACGAAACGCAAGGGGGAACGATGTGTGGATGATGCAGTGGGCGCGATCGGCGCCAAGGGCGCCAAGGGCGCCAAGGGCGCCATGGGCGGCGCCGCGACGGTCGGCGCGGTCGTTGCGTCCCTTGCCGGATCGGTCATCACCATCAGCAGGAAAAACTTGCTCTCGTCGCCGAGCTTGATCAGCACCACCGGACCGCTCTCGACCTCGCCCTCGGCGCGACCATTCAGCGTCGCCTCGCGTGCGAGTCGCTCGGCGCCGAGCGCGACCAGATCGCGCTTGTCGGCGAGGCGCCTTTGCGTTTGCGGATTGCCTTCGATCCATTCGCCGTCGGCGGTGAACAGGGCCGCCGGCGCATCGAAATCGCGCACGATGCGGCGCGCCCGCTCCGGCAAGGCCAGCTCGCCGCCGGCACGCTCGGTCGCCACCAACAAGATGCCGGAAGAGTTGTCGGGCAGCAGGATGCGCGAGCACAGGCAGATCTGCGTGCCGCCGAGGCTGGCGCCGAAGCCGCGCAGCCGCTCGAGCCGCGCGGTGCCCACTTGCGGCAGCGAATTGGCGAGCCGTGCCACCTGAACGGCGGCGCCATGCTTGGCATCGAAATGCAAGTCCGCCGCCGCCGCCGGCGAAGGCGCATCAAAAATTGCCGCGCCGGCGGGGTTGGCCCATAACAGCCGCGTGGCATCCGCGCTCCACAGCCACACCGGCAGCGGACTCATGGCGTGGGCCGCGAGCTTGGCTTCGCTGAGCCAGGCGATTTGCGTCTCGGTCCCCGTCATGCTCTGCGGTGCTCGCGCGGAATTACGGCTAATAAAACATTAATAAGGCTGGCCGCAGGCCGCGTCCACGACGCGGGAACGGCAATGCCCATGCGACGTTTATTATCCTTAATATCGGCGCGATCGGGGTGGCGGGCGCCTGCCTTCGTCCTAAATTCAAGTTGACGTCGTCAAGTTGACACGCGGCGGTGGCAGCAACAGCAAGGACAAGGAGATCACCATGGCGAGCGATGGCACCCGGACGCCCTTCGAAATGCCGGCGGAAATGCGGGCCCTGACCGAAAAAGGGATGGAACAGGCGAAACAGGCTTTCGAAAGCCTGCTCTCCGCGACTCAGCACGCCGCGCTTACTGCCGGCAGCCAATTCACCAGCATGCAGGCCGGCGCCAGGGAGACGGGTACGCTCGCCATGCGCTTTGCCGAGCGTAATGTGGCCTCCGCCTTTGAACTCGCCGAAAAGCTGGTGCGCGCCAAGGATGCGCAGGAGGTGGCGGCGCTGCACGCCGAATATGCCCGCAACCAGATCGCGGCCTTGAGCGAACAGGTCAAGGAAATGGGCCAGAAAGCAGCCAAGATGGGCTCGCCGCACTAATTTGACCCGGTTTTAGACCCCCTGGTCGCAAAATCCGTGGCTTTAGCGGCCGGCGGCGCGTACGAGTGTCGAATTTGTGCAGTGCAATATTTTTATTGCATTGCATCAAAACCTGTGCTATCAGCGATGTTACGGGCTTGAGCAGGACTGATTTCTTTGCCGAGCCAGGAGCGAGACGCGAACCGATCTGCCGAGGGCGGCGGTTCGCAGCGCTAGCCGGGAAGCCGCCCTCCGAGCCAAGGATTACCCCCATGTCCGAACAATTCAGCAACACCGCTTCGGTGTTCGAAATGCCGAAATTCGAAATGCCCAAGTTCGAGATGCCCAAGGTGGAAGTTCCCGCCGCATTCCGTGAAATGACGGAAAAGGGCATCGCCCAGGCCAAGGAGAACTACGAGAAGATGAAGGCCGCCGCCGAAGAGGCGACCGACATGCTCGAGGGCACCTACGCCACCGCCTCGAAGGGCTGTTCGTCCTATGGCCTCAAGCTGATCGAGAACGCGCGCGCCAACTGCGACGCCACCTTCGACCTGATGACCGAGCTGGTCTCCGCCAAGTCCTATGCCGAGATGGTCGAGCTGTCTTCTAGCTATATGCGCAAGCAGTTCGAAGCCATGACCTCGCAGAGCAAGGAACTGGCCGAGCACGCCCAGAAAGTGGCGACCGAAACCACCGAGCCGCTGAAGGAAGGTTTGACCAACGCCTTCAAGAAGGCGGCCTGACGCGGCTTTAGCTTCCCGCGCGGCTTCCCGCCGCGCGGTCTTGAACTCCCGACTTTGCGCCCGGGTCGCCATGGCCCGGGCGTTGTTTTGCGCGGATTTTCCGGCTCGCGGGCCCCTCCCGGGAGGGGGAAGAACGCTTGCCAAAGCCGCGCCCCGAACCTAGTTTCGCCCCGCAGCGTCCCAGGGACGTGGCCCGTGCAGGTGTAGCTCAGTTGGTTAGAGCGCTGGTCTGTGGAACCAGAGGTCGGTGGTTCGAGTCCACCCACCTGTACCATTCCCCCCAATTAGCGCGCACGCATGGCGCTGTAAGTGGCCCGCTCAGCTTCGCGCCAGATACCGCTTCTCCAGCATCGCGTGGATGCCCTTGTTGCCGTTGACCACCTGGGTCACTCGCAGGTCGACGGTCAGGCTCAAAAGCGCATAGGCCTGATAGCGGTCGAGCCCGGTGCGCGCGACCAAGAGGTCGATCATTTGCCGCAGCGCGATGACGGTGCCGCGGTCGAGGTCGGGATCAAAGGCCATGGTCATGACATGGGTCGGCGTCTCCGCCATGGGCCACTCCAGGCGCATGTCGTCGCGGGCGGTGAGGCGGAAGGTGCCGATGAGGCCGGTCTCGATGGCGGTGACGCAGACCTCGCCGTCGCCCTGCGCCCCGTGCCCGTCGCCGACCGAGAAGAGGGCGCCTTCGGTGAATACGGGGAGATACAGCGTCGTCCCTGCGACGAGCTCCTTGTTGTCCATATTGCCGCCGTTGCGGCGCGGCGGTGGGGTCGGGATCGTGCCCCAGGCGGCGGGCGGCGCCACCGCCATCACCCCGAAGAACGGCCGCAGCGGAATCTCCTGCCCCCACGGCAGCGTTCCGGTCATACGGTCGCGGTCGAGGGCGATGTTGATCGCGCGGTACTCGGGAAAATCTTCGGGAAGGGCGCCGGCCAAGGGCCGGATGACGTTGTAGCCCCAGTCGTAGTGCAATGCGATGTTCTCGATATCGACCTGGAGGACCTGGCCCGGCTTGGCACCGCGCACCGCCACCGGGCCGGTGCACATATGTCCGAAGAAACGCGGCAAGCCCTGCGCCTTGTGGATCGCCGGCAGCGCCGGCGGCACGGTGAATGGCGGCGGCGGCAGCAGGTCGGGCATGCCGGACACCGACGACATGACGACGCGCTCGCCGCTGCCGATGGTCAGCACCGGCTCGAGCTTGGCGTCGAAGAAGCCCCAGTGGACCGTCTCCGGACCGGCGTCGACGCGCGCGCATTGAGCGGAATCCAGCATCAAGTCCTCCTCGGGTTCTTACCCTTCCATTGAAAAGCCGCGTGCCCGACGGGTCAACGCAGGGTCCTCATTCTCCACGGCGCCGTACCGGGGAGGTCGATCGTTTTCACGCAAGGAAACGAACACGACACTGGACATCGCGATCTTGCCGGCCCCGGCTCCCTGGCTTCATTCCTGTCTTTGCAAACGCCGCGAATTGGGCAATCCTTGCCGGCAAGACTTGAACCATGAGCGTCCCCAGGCGGGCGCAACAGGGTCTGAGCCATCAAGCGCGGGGGCGCGCTTGCGCACCGCGGGGGCGGCGAGGGAGGATCAGGACAATGGCGATACGCCACATCGCGCGATGGCTGACGGCCATCGCATCGCTTGTGTTGCTCGCGACACTTCCGGCCAGCGCGGCGGACAACGCCTATCAGGGCAAGACCCTGACCATCGTCGTGCCCTACGGACCCGGCGGCGGCTACGACACCTGGGCGCGGCTGGTGGCGCCCTATCTCAAGCAGTATCTCGGCGTCGGCGAGGTGAAGGTCGAAAACCATCCCGGCGGTGGCGGCCTGGTCGGCACCAATACGGTCTACAGCGCCAAGCCCGACGGCCTCACCATCGGCGACACCAATGCCGCCGGCGACGTCTTCGCCGAGATGGCCAAGGCGCCCGGCGTGCATTTTCAGACCGCCAAATTCAACTGGCTCGCGCGTCCCGATGACGACCCGCACATCATCGCCGTGCATCCGAGCTCGCCCTACAAGACATTCGACGACATCATAGCGCTCAAGGGCGGCAAGACCGTGCTGAAGTGCCTGGCGACCGGACGCGGCAGCTCCGACTACAATTCTGCGGTCGTCACCATGAATGCCTTTCAGGTGCCGTTCCTGATGGTGGCGGCCTTCAAGGGCAGCCACGCGGAAAAGGCGACCTTCATCGCCGGCGGCGGCGACACCATCTCGGTGTCGGCCTCCGACATCGCCCATCTGGGCAAGAAGGCGCGCGTGGTGCTCCTCACCGCCTCCGAGCCTTTCGCCAAGCTGCCCGGCATTCCAACCATGGTGCAGGCGGCCGAGAAGCATAAGCTGCCGGCCGACACCCTCGAGGCGCTCAAGATCACGGCCAGCGTCATGGACATGGGCCATGCCTTCTTCGCCCCGCCTGGCGTACCCGCCGACCGCGTCGCGGCGCTGCGCGCGGCTTTCGCCAAAACCTTCCAGAACAAGGAATTCCTCGCCAAGGCGGAAAAGGCGGGGCTCTATGTCGGCTATCAGCCGGCGAGCATGCTGGAACAGTCGACCGCGAACGCCTTCAAGCATCTCGACAAGCTGAAGCCGTTCCTGAAGACGACAAGCTGAACGAACCGCTGCAATCTGCCGCTCGGTCCCATACCCGGGTTCAGCCGATGGCTGGGTCGGGCACTGGCTCCAGCGGGGACCCAGGAGCGAAACATGCCGACGTTGCGATTGTCGCCCTGGGTTCCCGCTTGTGCGGGAATGAGTGGGTATTGGGTTTCCGCAAAGACAAGCGGCTCTAATGCGGTGCGTGACGCATGATTGACGCGATGCTGTCGGGCGGCGGCCTGCTGCTGTCGTTCCAATCCGTGCTGATGATCCTGGTGGGAACGCTCGCCGGCATCGTGGTCGGCGCCACGCCGGGCCTCGGCGGCGTCGTGCTGCTCTCGATGCTGCTGCCGTTCCTCTACGGCATGTCGGTGAAGTCCGGCCTCATCCTGATGCTGGCGGCCGAAGGTGGCATCTATTTCAGCGGTTCGATCACCTCGATCCTGCTCAACACGCCGGGCACGCCGGAAGCCGCCGCCACGCTGTTCGACGGCTACGAGATGACCAAGCAGGGCAAACCCGCGCGCGCGCTCGGCATTTCGGCGACGGCGACCACGCTCGGCGGCTGGGTCGGCTTCGTGCTGTTGCTGGCGGTGATCCCGGCGATGATCCCGCTGATCGAGCTGTTCCAGCCGTCCGACTATCTGATGCTGGCGATCCTCGCCATCATGCTGATCGGCCAGTTGCGCGCCGGCTCCTTGAGCAAGGGCATCCTTTCCGGCCTATTCGGCCTCATGGTGTCCTATGTCGGCTTCGATCCGATCACCGGCATCCAGCGATTCAGCTTCAACATCCTCTCGCTCTACAACGGCTTCAACATCGCCGCGGTGGCGCTCGGCCTTTTCGCCATGGCCGAGATGTTTCGTCTCTATGGGCAGCATTCGATCATCACCGAGACCGGGGAAGTAGCGAGCGCCGCCTCGTTCTTTTCCCGGCTGCCGCCAGGCGCCCGCGTCATCGACGGCGTGCATGACGTGTTCCGCCATTGGAAGCTGGTGCTGCAATCCGGGCTCCTGGGCACCTTCCTCGGCGCGCTGCCGGGGGTGGGCGGCACGGCGGCGACCTTTTTGTCCTATGGCGTCGCCCGGCGCACCTCGCGCCATCCGGAGCGCTTCGGCACCGGCATCCCCGAGGGCATCATCGCGCCGGAAGCGGCGGTCATGGCCAAGGAATTGGGCAGCCTGATCCCGACGGTGGCGCTCGGCGTGCCCGGCAGCGCCGGCATGGCCGTGGTGTTAAGCGGGCTCACCATCCTGGGCGTGGCACCGGGACCGACCATGCTGACCGAGCATCTCAACGAGGTTTTCGCCGGCGCCTTTACCATCGGCATCGCCAGCCTGCTCGGCAGCGTGCTCGGCCTGCTGATGGCGCCGGTGCTGGCGCGGGCGCTGCGGGTGCCGCCCTATACCATCGTCCCCTTCATCTTCGTGCTGAGCTTCCTGGGCGCGGCGGCCTCGGCCTACAGCTTCACCATGGCGGTGGTGGTGCTCGGCTTCGGGCTGGTCGGCTTCCTCATGCGCCATTTCCGCTATTCGCCAGCGGCCACCATGATCGGCTTCGTGCTCGGCCCGGTGGTGGAAAAGAACCTCTATCTGGCCATCAATCTGCAGGGCATGGACGCACTCACACGCCCGCTCACCGACGCCTTCGCGCTCATCTTGCTGTTGATGATCGTGTGGCCGGCGCTCAAGCCCGGCCGCCAGTGGCTGCAGACGCGGCGGGCCGCCTCTTCGGGCCCACGACCGGGATAGAGCCAATGGACAGCCGCCGCGCCGAATTTGTGCTCGATCTCGTCTGGCTCGCCTTCGCCGGTGGCTATTGCGCGGTGGCGGCCGGCTATCCGCCGGGCGGGCGCATGGTGCCGCTGACCATCGGCCTGATCGCGCTGGCGCTGGCCCTCGTGCATTTCGCCGGCCATTTCATTGGGCTGCTGCGTCCCTTCACGCATGCCGACAGCGTCGAAGACCCGCCGGCGCCGGTCGCGCGCAGCGAATTCGTCGCCGCGCTGTGGGCGGCGGCGCTGCTCGCCGGCATCTTCATCGTCGGCGCCGTCATCGCGGTCTTCCTGTTCTTCCTGTTCTACTTCGGCCTGCGCGCCCAGCGCTGGCGCCTCGGCTTCGTCTCCGCCGTGGTGATGACGCTGATCACCTGGGGCCTGTTCGGCCAGTTGATCTCGTTGCACCTGCCGGTCGGCCTGCTGCCGCGGCTGCTGATGGGATTGTTCTGAACCGCACCTGTCGTCATTCCGCGACGGCCCGAAGGGGCCGGGCCCGGAATCCAGAGCCTAGATTGATCGCTTTTCAGTATGGCTTTGGATTCCGGGTTCGCGCGCTTCGCACGCGCCCCGGAATGACAAGCAAAGCATCACACCTCGATAAAGACGACGTCGTTCTCGACCGTCACTTTGTAGGTCTTCACCGGTTCCATGCAGGGCGGCAGCACCACCTCGCCGGTGCGCACGTTGAACTGGCCGCCGTGGAAATTGCATTCGATGATGTCGTCCTCGAGGATCCCCTCCGACAGCGAGCCCGGCCCATGCGTGCAGTTGTCGTCGGTGACGAAGATCTCGCCCTCGACATTGTAGACGGCGAGCACCAGGTCGCCGGTTTCCACCTTGCGCGCGCTGCCGACCTCGACGTCGGACACCCGGCACAGTTCGACGCGCGTTGACATTGCATTGACCGTGGTTTGCGGGGGGGATAATTTCGAGATCGAAGATGTCGGCGGTAACCCGCCGCGCCACGCAGAAAAATCATAAGCCCAAAACAAGGTCAAGTCGGGCGGTATCGCAGGGAGTCGTGCATGCTTCGCAAGGAACAAAACGATCTGTTGACGCAGACGGGCCCGGGCACGCCCGGCGGCCGCTTGTTCCGCAGCTATTGGATCCCGGCGCTGCTGTCTTCGGAGCTGCCGGCGAACGATTGCCCGCCGGTGCGCGTCAAGCTCCTCTCCGAGCGCATGGTGGCGTTCCGCGATAGCGAAGGCCGGCTCGGGCTCATCGACGAGTTCTGCGCCCACCGCGGCGTCTCGCTCTGGTTCGGCCGCAACGAGGAGAGGGGGCTGCGCTGCCCCTATCACGGCTGGAAATACGACGTCACCGGCCAGTGCCTCGAGGTGCCCTCCGAGCCGGTGGAAAGCGGCTTCTGCAAGCGGATCAAGCTCAAGTCCTATCCGCTGATCGAGCGCGGCGGTGTGTTGTGGACCTATATGGGCCCGCCCGAGCAGCAGCCACCGATGCCGGAATGGGAATTCGCCCTGGTGCCGGCCGAGCAGAGCTTCATGTCCAAACGCCTGCAGGAATCGAACTGGCTGCAGGCGATGGAAGGCGGCATTGATTCAAGCCACGTCTCCTTCCTGCACCGCGGCGATCTCAGCTCCGATCCGCTGTTCCGCGGCGCCCGCGGCAACCAGTATAACTTGCGCGACTCGCGCCCGGTGTTTGAGGTGGTTGAGAGCCCCGGCGGCCTTTATATCGGCGCCCGCCGCAATGCCGAGAACGGCAATTACTACTGGCGCATCACGCAATGGGTCATGCCGTCCTTCACCATGATCCCACCGCGCGGCAATCACCCGGTGCACGGCCATTTCTGGGTCCCGATCGACGACGAGAACTGCTGGACCTGGAGCTTCGACTACCGGCCCGACCGCGCGCTCACCAAGGACGAGCGCCAGGCGATGGAGGATGGCAAGGGCATCCACGTCAAATATGTGCCCGGCACCTTCCGCCCGGCCGCCAACAAGGACAATGATTATCTGATCGACCGCGCCGGGCAGAAGGCCGGCAAGACTTTCTCCGGCGTCGAAGGCATCGCCATGCAGGATGCCTCGCTACAGGAGAGCATGGGGCCGATCGTCGACCGCATGAAGGAGAACCTGGTCTCCACCGACAACGGCATCATCATGGCGCGCCACCGGCTGTTGCGCGCGGTGAAAGCGCTGATGGACAAGGACGTAGCGCCGCCCGGCGTCGACCTGGCGCACCAGCACGTGCGCTCCGCCGCGGTCATCCTGCCGCCGGACGAGCCGTTCAAGGACGCCGCCAAGGAGCATCTGGTGGTGCAGGCGGGCGTCGCGCATGCGTCTGTTTGAGGGTACGACCTTGTGCTCAGGTGCCCGCCCCACACGCCGTTCGTTCCCGCGCAAGCGGGAATCCAGGGCCCGGAGTGCAGGCTTAACGGTTTTTGCCCCTGGGTCCCCGTTTTCACGGGGACGAAGGGATAACCGTCATGCTCAGTGAATCCGCCCGCGCAGCGAGCGCCGCCGAGGCGCGCTACCGCATCGACGCGCCCAATTCGCAGCCACGCAAAGTCAAGGTGATCGCGCTCAATTCCGCCAGCGAAGCCGTGGTCAAGCGACTGGCCGGCGAGCGCTGGGCCAATGCCAGCTTCTTCACCGCCTCCGCCTTTGCCGCCGCCACGCGCAAGGATGAGCCCTTTTCCGTCAAGGGCTGGCTCAGCGATCTTGCCGGCCGCACCAAGAACCTGGTCGACGAGATCGACAGCGCCGATCTGGTGGTGATGGTGGCGGGTGCGGGCGAGGATGCCGCGGCCGCTTCGCTCATCGGCGAGGCCTGCAGCGCCAAGCGGGTGATGACCACGGTGCTGGTGCTGGGCGGCGCCTCCGTGTCCGACGAGGCGCTGGCGAAGAGCCTCGCCCAATTGCGGCCCTGGGCGCTGATGCTGGTGATCGCCAGCGCCGAGGACTACATCGCCGACATGCTGACCGCGCTCAGGGCATAGCGCGCGCCAAGACCATTCTGCGGCGTCCTGGGAAAACGCTCCTGAACGGCGCATTGGAGCCGGGCAGGGAGAATGCTAAGACTCGGCTAACCTAAGATTCTCCCGCGCTTTTTTCCCTTCCTAACGCCAGCCATGCCACTCGAGCGACCCGCCCGCCTGAAATTCGATTTGCTCCATTTGCTCAGCGGATTTCGCGGAATTTATCTGGTCAATGCCGTCGTCGCTTTCATCTTCGCGGCGTCGGCCCCCGTCGCAATTATCCTGACCGCGAGCGAGAAAGGCGGGTTGTCCGAGGCGGATATCGCCTCGTGGCTGTTCGGCTGCTTTTTCGTCAACGGCTTGATTTCAATCGGCTTCTGCTTGGCCTATCGCCAACCCCTGGTCTTTTTCTGGACCATTCCGGGCACGATCCTGGTCGGCCAGGCGCTGGACCATCTCAGCTTCGCGCAAGTCATCGGCGCCTATTATGCGACCGGCGCGTTGATGTTCATCCTCGGCTTGAGCGGCTGGGTCCGCAAATGCATGAGCCGCGTGCCGATGCCGATCGTCATGGCGATGGTGGCGGGGGTGTTTCTGCAATTCGGCTTGAATTTGATCTTTGCGATCCGCGACGGCGTCTTGATCGCCGGCCCCATGACGGCGGTGTTCTTGTTGCTCTCCGCGTCCCCCAAATTCGCTCGCATGATGCCGCCGCTGATTGGCGCGCTCATCGCCGGCATTGTTGCGATCGCTCTCCTGGGCCAGTTCGACCTGCACGGCCCCGTGGCATTCACTTTGGCCAGGCCCAATTTTTATGTGCCGGAGTTTTCATGGGCGGCCATGGTCGAGTTGGTGTTGCCGCTGGCGATCACGGTTCTGGCCGCGCAGAACGCGCAAGGCTTTGTGATCCTCGAGGCCGCCGGTCACAAGCCGCCGGTCAATGCGGTCACCGCGGCGTGCGGCCTCGGCTCGGTGATCGCCGCCGCGGTCGGCACGGTATCGACCTGCCTGACCGGTCCAGTCAACGCGATCATCTCCAGCGCGGGCGATAAAGACAAGCATTACGCAGCGGGCGTCATGGTGGCCCTGCTGGCGCTGTTGTTCGGGATATTTTCGCCCGTCTTCACACGCTTCATGCTGGCGACGCCCAAGGTGTTCATCGCCACGCTCGCGGGTCTCGCCCTGTTGCGGGTTCTGGAGCGGTCCTTTGTGGTCTCGTTCAACGGCGCCTTCACACTCGGCGCCACGGTCACTTTCCTGGTGACGGTGGCGAATGTTCCGATCTTTTCGATCGGCGCGCCATTCTGGGCGGTGCTCATCGGCTTTGCCGTGTCCTGGGCGCTCGAGCGAAACGATTTCAAAGACCTTGCCGTCGAATAGGCCGACCGAGCGGCCCCCGACGCCCGCTCATACCTCTGCGATTAAGCGACCTAACTCGCCTTCGCCGGCAACTCGGCCGCCTCCGCCTCGTAATTGCGTTGCATGTTCGAGGTCAGGCCGTGCTGCGCCAGCGCCTCGGCGAAGAGCCGCCGCACCACCGGCTGCTCGTCGGCGTAGTCGATCTGGTCGCCGCCGATGCGGCGGCTGATCCAGGCCTTGGGCACGCCTTGCGAATTGCGGATGGCGACGCCCTCGTGCTTGAAGGCGAGATAGCGCGCCGGCGTCGTGCCGGTGTTGAAGTGCTGGTGGAACCACATGTTCGGCGGCACCACCATGGCGCCGGGCCGCCATTCGTAGCGGCGCGGCTCCTCGCCCTCCGGCCACATCAGCGAATAGCCCTCGCCGGTGAGGATGATGACATGCGCGCCCGGCCCGTGCGCATGCGCCTTCTTGTAGGTGCCGATGGGGAACTGCGAGATGTGGCTGTTCATCGAGCCCTTGGCCATGTTGAAGCGGATATGGCCGCCGCCGGCGCCGCGCTCTTTGGCGGCGATGAGCGGCAGGTTGACCGCGTCGGGCACGAAGTTGGTGTCGAGCAAGAGGCCCTTCTGCTCGCCCTTGGCGCTGAAATAGTCGGGCTCGCCGGAAAAGCGCGTCTTGAAGTCGTGCGCCGTGTTGAAGACGAAATCGGGCTCGCCGAACGAATTGATGATCAGCGGCGCATTGGTCACCGCCACGTAGCGCACCGGCTCCTTGCCCGAGCCGTTGAAGTGCTGGTGCCAGGTATTGAGCGGGATGGCGAACAGCGCGCCCGCCTTCCATTCGAAAGTGACGCGCTGGCCGGCGTCGTTCCACACCGTGGTCGAGCCGTAGCCGTCGAGCACCAGGATCATCTCCTCGTACAACTGCCGTTGTGGTGGCAGGCTCTTGGTCGGCGCGATCTCGCAGACATAGCAGTCGTTCGACGTGCGCGAAGCCTCATGGTTGATGAACACACCTTTGGCCTCGCGCCGCGCCCAGGGCTTGAGCTCGACCGTGTGCAGGTCGGGCACGTAATGCGCGCTGATGATGTCGAGGCCCTCGTCGCGCACCCAGCGCGTATAGGGCGTTTCCTTCTCGGTGGCGAATTTCTTGGCCAACTCTTCCGAAACGATGGCGGTCTTGCTCACTGCGCGGCTCCCTGCTTCCCCGTCATTCCGGGGCGCGAACGAAGTGTGCGAGCCCGGAATCCATGACCCCTGCTGCGGAGTATGGATTCCAGATCACGCGTCTCGCGTGTCCCGGAATGACGAACATTATCGTTTGTCATCGCGTGCCGCCACGGCATGCTCATGATGATGACCATGATGATGCCCATGACCATGATCGTGATGATGATGGTGGTGATCGCCATGATGGTGGTGATGCGGATGCTGGTGCAGATGCGGGTGACGCGGGTCCTCGGAAAACACCAGCGACTTGATGGTCACCGGCACCGTCATCGACGGCACGCGGGTGCGGCCGAGGTCGATATAGTCGAAGTCCCACAGCGTCACGCCGTCGATCGCCAGGATCTCGCTTTCGATCCCCATCTCCTGCTGCAACATGCGCCCCAGCGTCTGCGCCACGTCGCCGTCGAGCATGAGGAACAGCGGCTGCCCGGCGGCAATCAGCCGGTCGAGGCCTGAGGCAATGCCCTTCGCGAAAGCCGCGATGCGCTCATAGGACGGCGGTCCGCGCCAGCGCAGCGCCAAGGCAAGCTCGCGTTCCAGCGCGCCGAGGTCGAAGGCGGTCAGGTGCCGGCGGATGGTCTCGGCCAGCGCCTGCGCATCGATCACCTCGCCACAGTCGAAGGGCGGCTGGATCACCTGCAGATTGCGCCGCGGCAGCAGCTTGCCCGGATCGGAAATGTAGCTGGTATTGCCGGAAAGCTGCACGCTATAGGCCGAGGCGCCAAGCGCCGTGGCGCGGATGCATTCGCCGGCCGGCAGCAGCGGCCAGGGCAGCGCCCCGTCATCGATGCGCCGGCGCAGCGCATGGCCGAGCCGCCGGCCCATGTCGCCGAAGTCGCGTGCCTCGCGCCGGTAGACGAATTCGCCGACGCCGCCGGAAAACATGACGCCGTCGATGGCACCCAACGGCCCGAGCGGGTCGGTGAGATGCAGCCGTGCCGCTTTCTCGCTGAGCGGCGTACGCATCACCGCCTCGATCAGCGCATCGGCCATGCCGTCGGTCACCGCGTCCATCGCCGCGTCGGTGACGGCATCGCCGCGATGCCAGGCAAAGCCGGCTTCAGCGGCGTGATATTGCCCGGCCGGATCGAGCCGCGTGATGCGCCGCGCGTTGTCAACCACCTGCAGGCGGCCGCCGACATGCAGCGCCGCCGTGGCCTTGACGCGTCCGTCCTCGACCAGCGCCAGCTTGGTAGTTCCGCCGCCGATGTCGATATTGAGGATGCGCTGGCCCGTCTCATGCGAAACACGGGCGGCGCCGGAGCCGTAGGCCGCCAGCATCGCCTCCATGTGATGCCCGGCGGTGGCGCAAACGAGATCGCCGCCCTCGCGCGCCAGCACGCCGACGATGCCTTGCGCGTTTTCGCGCCGCAGCGCCTCGCCGGTGAGGATCACCACGCCGGTATCGATGTCGCCCGGCGCGAGCCGTGCCGCCGCGTAAGCCTCGTCGACGATGGCGCCGAGCGCGGCATCGTCGATGAGCTCCCCGCGGTAGGGCGTCAGCGACACCGGCGATTGGAACAGCGTCTCGCGCGAGACCACCACATAGCGGCTGGAATTCGCCTCGCTCAGCCGGCGCAGATTGAGCCGCGAGAACACCACCTGGGTGCCCGCCGAGCCGACATCCATACCGACGCTGGTCAGCGAGACATGGTCCTGCTGCCAGAGCGGATTGTCCTCCAGCGGCCCGTCCGGAATGAACTCGTCGTGATCGTGATCGGCGGCGCCGTCGTGGATATGACTCAGATACTCGCCGAAATAATGATCGGCGAGTCTGTGGGGCTTCTTGTCGTCCGCATCGTCCGACGGTGGCATCACGGCGGCTCCCGGCGCCCCGTTTTCATGGCGCGCAAATTGCTTGCCGAGCAGGCTGGCCGGCAGTGTCGCCCATTGATTCGATCATAGGGGTATGATCAAGATGAGATCAATTCGGATTTCCGAAACGGGGCGTCTTTGCGAGACAGCCGACGGGTTCGACGCAAGCGACGTCGGCCGCGGCCCGTTTCGTCGTGGTCGCGGGGGCGACCCAAGATAAGGATAAACGATGGGAGCAACACCATGACAGGCCTGTACGACCGGACGCCCGGCGAGGGCCATAATCACCCGCCGCACGACCACGACGAAGAGCACCAGATCTGGGAGCGTTGGGCCAAGAAGCGCGTCTTCGTGCGCCAGCTCGAGGGCACCTACAGCAATCTCTATCAGGCCCTGGTCGAGCAGCCGCGCGTCTATTCCTCGCGCGACCTGCCGTGGAAGGGCGGGCCGCAGCTCTACGGCAAGCACGTCATCAGCCCGCAAAACGCCACCGTGACCCAGTCGATCGAGACCCATATCGAGGTCTATGCGCCCGGTGCCTATGGGCAGAAGCACGGTCATCTCAATAGCGCGGTGTTCTATGTGCTCGAGGGCCGTGGCCATGACGTGCACGACGGCAAGCGCATCGATTGGAAGGCCGGCGACGTGATGATCGTGGAGAACGGCTGCGTGCACCAGCATTTCAATGACGACCCCGATAATCGGGCGATCCTGCTGGTGTTCAAGGCGAAGCCCTTGTTCCTATTCATGCACCTCTTGTTCCAGAAGATCGTCTCCTATCCGCCGACCGAGCCGCCCAAGGGCCATGAAGACTTCAAGCCACCAACTGACCTTTAACCGGGTCATTCCGGGGCCGGCCGAAGGCCGGAGCCCGGAATCCAGAAACAACGACGGAGATTGCGTTCGGATGCCGTGTCCGCCGCTTTGCGGCGTTCCGGAATGACGAAACGGGATTGAGACGGAGAACACCATGAGCAAGGTTCTGGACGAGCGCGATTTCGCGCATCTCGGCAGCAAGACCGCGAGCTTCCGCGCCGACGACGTCGCCGCCTCGCAGGAATTCCGCCGCAGTTACGAGGCGCGCGCCAATGTGGTCGCCGCCGAGGACATGCCGTTCGAGCGCTGCGCCGACGGCCTGATCAAGCATCTTGTGCACGGCAATCTCGACACCAAGGAATGCTGCGTCGAGGCTTACATGCAGTTCCTCAAGCCGGGCGAGCGGTCGGGCAAGCATCGGCACATGTGGGAGGAGGTCATCTTCGTGGCCGAAGGATCAGGCTACGATCTGCACTGGGACCTCAAGTTCGACTGTCTCGACGCCTTCGAATGGGACTGGGCGGCGGAGCCCAAGCGCTTCGAATGGAAGCGCGGCGATTTCATCTACGTGCCGCCCTTCACCATCCATCAGCACGTCGCTGGAGCCGAGGACGCACGCCTCATCGTCATCTCCAACCGCATCGTCAAGACCATGGGCTTCGACTGGTTCGACCAGCTCGAAGCGGCGCCCGGGGCGTGACCGGTATGGCCCGGCGCAAGCTGCTCGCTCTCTATGCGCTGTTGATCGCCGGCAATGTCGGCGCCTGGCTCGCCGCGCTAGTCGAGTTTCACCACCGGCCTGAGCTCATCGGCATCGCCTTCCTCGCCTACAGCTTCGGCCTGCGCCATGCCTTCGATGCCGACCACATCGCGGCGATCGATAATGTCACCCGCAAGCTGATGCAGGAGGGCCGCCGCCCGCTTGCCGCCGGCTTCTATTTCTCGCTCGGCCATTCAACCGTGGTGGTGGCGCTGGTGCTGGCGATCGCCATTGCCACCGTGACGCTGCAGGACAAGTTCGAAGCGCTGAAAAGCGTCGGCGGCGTGATCGGCACCTCGGTCTCGGCGCTGTTTTTGTTCGCCATCGCCGCCGCCAATCTGGTGGTGCTCACGCAGGTCTACCGAAGCTTCCAGGCGGTCAAACGCGGCGAGAGCCTGGCCGAGGACGACGTCAACCTGCTGCTGTCGCGGCGCGGGTTGCTCGGCCGCCTGCTGGGCCCGGTGTTCCGCCTGGTCGAGCGCAGCTGGCACATGTATCCGCTCGGCCTCCTGTTCGGGCTCGGCTTCGACACCGCGACCGAGGTCGGCCTGCTCGGCATTTCCGCGGCCCAGGCCTCGCAGGGGCTATCGCTGTGGTCGATCCTGTTGTTCCCAGCGCTGTTTACCGCCGGCATGGCGCTGATGGACACCGCCAACTCGACGCTGATGGTCGGCGCCTATGGCTGGGCCTTCGCCAAGCCGCTGCGCAAGCTCTATTACAACATCACCATCACGTTGATCTCGGTCATCGCCGCGCTGGTGATCGGCGGCATCGAGGCGCTCGGCCTCATCGCCGACAAGCTGGCGCTGAACGGCCCGTTCTGGGGCTTCGTTGCCCTGCTGCGCGATAATTTCGGCTATGTCGGCTACGGCATCGTCGCCTTCTTCGCCGCGAGCTGGCTCGTGTCCTACCTGCTTTACAAGGCGAAGGGCTACGACCGGCAGGAAACCTTCGCCTGATTGCCGGTTCGCGCGCGGCAAAAAGAAAACGCCGGCATCGCGCCGGCGTTTTCGCGTTTCCCTCTGGCCTGCCGCTCAGCGGTAATAATAGCGTCCGTTGTCGCGGGCATGCGGGCCGATGAAGTGGTTGCGCCGCTGATAGTAGCTCGGCGGCGGCTGTGTTTGCGCCCGGGCACCGCCGAACAGGAAGTCGAACAGGCTCGGCCCGCTCGAATAGCGGTAGCTGTCGCCGTTGCGGTCGGCATAGGTGCCGGCCGGCAGGCGCACCGGCCGCGCCGAGGTGTTGGGCGCGCGCTGGACGGGGATGTCGGCGACCCGGCGCTCGTTCTTGTTCTTCAAGATGGCGATCATCCGCGCGTCGCGACCGTAGACGTCGTCGCGGAACTGCAGCTTGCCGTCCTGATCGACGAAGGCCGTCTGGTAGGTCAGATGCACCGGGATCGGCACCGGGAAGTTGATGTTGATCTCGTTCTGACCGTACATGCCCTCGAGCTTGGCCGGCGTGTAATGGTCGCGCGGCAGCTCAATCGCCAGCAGCTTGGTGGCATATTCCAGCGGATCCTGCACGCGCATGCAGCCGTGGCTGTAGGCGCGCTTGGCGCGCTTGAACAGATATTTGTCCGGCGTGTCGTGCTGGTAGACCAGGAACTTGTTGGGGAAGTTGAAGCGGATGCGGCCGAGCGCATTCCCCGCCCCCGGCGGCTGATAGATATGCACGGTGCCGTCGGGATCCTGGTAGATCTTCAGGCCGTAGCGGTCGAGCACCGTCGGGTCCTGCTGCAGCGCCGGCAGATATTCGTTCTCGATGATGGAAGGCGGCACGTTCCAGGTCGGGTTCACCGTGATGTATTTCATCTCGGCGCTGAGCATCGGGGTCGCCTTGCTCGGCTGGCCGGCCACGATCTTGGTTTTCCAGTCGAGCTTGCCGTTGTGATAGAGGCTGAGCGTGAAGTCCGGCACGTTCACGACCACATAGGTGTTCTCGGCATTGCCGAGCTTGCGCGGCAGCCAGCGCCAGCGCTCCATGTTGACCAGGATGGTGTCGATCGGATCGGCCGGTGCCCGGTGCGCCTCGGCGACATCGCCATTGAGTGCGCGCAGCGTGTTAGGCCCGACCATGCCGTCGGCGTTGAGATCCGCCCCGGTCTGGAACGCCTTTACGGCGTCGGCCACGTCCTCGTCATAGAGCGGGTTGTTCTTGTCGCCGGCGACATCGAGCCGCTGGCGCAGCGCGATGACGCGCTTGTCCTTCATGCCGGGACGCAAGGTCGGCCCGCCCGGCACGCGCACCTGTTTCTTGGTCTCCGTTTTCGGCTTGTCGAGCTTGCCGGCGCGCAACTCGGCGAGCTTTTCCCGCAGCGCCTTGAAGCCGGCCTGCGGCGGATTGTAGGCATCGAGCGCGGCCGTCGTGTCGTCGGCCTTGGCGAGCTTGGCGAGCACCGCTTCCGGTTCGGGCGGATCGAGCTTGAAGGAAATATCGGCGCCGACGCGGGTGAAGTTGATCTGGCCGATCTCGGCGTGGCGGGCATAGGTGAGCACCGCTTCGGTGAGCTTGAGCTCGTCCTGCGCCAGCAACTCGGCGGTCACCGCTGTGGCGAAATCCGGGGTCGGATAGTCGACCGGATTGAGGCCGACGCTGTCGACCTGCGCCAGATAGGCGATCGCCGCCTTAGCGCGCGCATTGGCGGCGCCGTCGGATACCCAGATTGGCTTGAAGTCATGCGCCTTGTAATAGGCGACCACGCCTTCGCGGTCGCCCTTCCGGTCGACATAGCGGTCGAGGCGGCCCTTGATCAGCGTCTGCAGGGCCTCGGCGACGGCGGCATCGCCGGTCGGCGAGGGCGGCGGTGCGCTGGCGGCCTTTGCCGGGGCCGGCACGCTGGGCGCCGTGGCGTTCTGCTGGGGCGGCGCCGCCTGGTCGCTGCCGGCGGCTTTGGCCGGCGCCACCGCGCCCACGTCCTTGGCGGTCAGCGGCGGCAGCTGGCTGGTATCGGGCATCGGCACCGCGGCGTTGATCTGCCGGTCGCCGGCGGCCACGTCTTTGGCAGTGGGCGGCGGCGGGAAACTGGTGTTGGGCATCGGCACCGCAGCATTGATCTGCGCGTTGCTGCCGGGCAGGTCCTTGGCGGTCGGGGGTGGCGGGAAGCTGGTATCCGGCATCGGGACGGCAGCGTCGATCTTGCGGTCCGGAGCGGGCTGCTGGGCCTGTCCCAACTCACACGACAGCGCCAGCGCGAGGCCGAACGCAGTCGTGGCGAGAAGGCGATCAAATCGAACGCTTTTCACCAAGTCTCTCCCAATGCTATGCCGGGGGCGCACCCCGTCCATTCCCAAGCATAATAGCCGATAGCGCAATTTAGGTTACGCCTTTCCCAACGGGGGCTCCGAACAAATTGCCGCTGTGGCCAATTTACAATTCCGGGGCAATTCCAAGCCGGTCCCGGGAGCGATCCCGGGGGTGATTCCTACCCCTGAATTAGGCAATTTTACTCCCGCTTCATGGCTTCCGGCAGCACCAAGAGGCTGTCCAGCCGTTTTCTCACAGGTTTCGCGCCCGCCGGGGAATGACTTCTTCGTGAAGGCGCCAGGGGGCACGCCGGTGCCGGCGCGCCGAGCGGCCGCCGCGCCAGCAAGCCCGCATAAAAAAAAACTGGGCCCCGAGAGGGGCCCAGTTGTGAGAGTGTGCCGGTGTGGGGACCGGCAACATCTTCCAGAGGGGAACAAGCTGTGCACCGGCAACTCTGGGAGGATATACATCCGGCGCAACAGCGAGCCCCAAGTAAGCCTCAGGCGGTCACGCGCAGCAATGGCGGACACTGCATGACTGCCATGCCGAAAATGGACGAAGAGACCGGTTTGCTGTCGCGCAACCGGCCTCCGATTTTCGATTGAAAAATATCAGAAATGCCAACGTTGAGCGTTGGCGACGAGGAAGTCGCGGAAGACCTGAATGCGCGCGACCGACTTCAGCTCTTCCGGATAGACGAAGTAGGCGTCGAGCGCGAGCGTGTCGGCTTCGCCGAAAAGCTGCACCAGTCCACCATTTTCCTCCACCAGATAGTCGGGCAGCATGGCGATGCCGATGCCGCGTTGCGCGGCGCGCAACAGACCCAGCACGCTGTTGATGTTGAGCTGCGCCATGCGCGGGCCCTTGCCGTCGCGGCTGACTTCCACCGGCCAGCGGCGGTTCGACAGATGCAGCGGCACATTGCCGCCGAGCACCACGATGCGGTGGTTGTCGAGATCCTCGTGATTGCGCGGCGTGCCGAAGCGCTTGAGATAATCGGGCGAGGCGTAGGCGTGGAAATGCACCGAGAACAGCTTGCGCTGGATCAGGTCCGGCTGCGTCGGCTGGCGCAGGCGGATAGCGACGTCGGCCTCGCGCATGGCGAGGTCGAGCTCCTCGTCGGTCGTGATCAGCGTGATCTGGATGTCGGGATAGAGGTCGAGGAATTCCCCCAGGCGCGGCAGCAGCCAGTGGATGCCGATGCCCGGCGTGGTGGAGACCTTCAACTCGCCGTTCGGCCGCTCGCGGCTGTCGGTCAGCTTGGTGCGCGCAGCCTCCAGTTTCATGAACACTTCGTGCGCGGTGCGATAGAGCAGCTCACCCTGCTCGGTGAGGATCAGCCCGCGCGCGTGGCGGTGGAACAGCGAAACGCCGAGCTCGCTCTCCAGCGCCGAGACCTGGCGCGAGACCGCCGACTGCGACAGGCCGAGCCTCTCGCCGGCATGGGTGAAGGAGCCTGCTTCCGCGGCGGCGTGGAACACCTTCAGCTTGTCCCAGTCCATCGTGGCATTACCGGCGGGCATACTCATTCTGCGGCCACCCGTTCGTGTTGCTGTGCTGCCAGGAATTTCTCGGCTTCCAGCGCCGCCATGCAGCCCTGGCCCGCCGCAGTCACCGCCTGCCGATAGACATCGTCGGTGACGTCGCCGGCGGCGAACACGCCGGGCACCGAGGTGGCAGTGGAATTGCCGGGGGTGATGATGATGCCGGACGGCTTCATCGCCACTTGTCCGACGAACAGTTCGGAGGCCGGCTGATGGCCGATGGCGATGAACACGCCGTCGACCGCGCGTTCGCTCAGCGCGCCGGTCTTCACGTTTTTCAGCCGCACCCGGTTCACTTTCAGCGGGTTGTCGCTGCCCATCACGTCATCGAGCAGGCTGTCCCAGATGACCTCGATCTTCGGGTGCTTGAACAGCCGCTCCTGCAGGATCTTCTCGGCGCGGAATGAATCGCGCCGGTGCACCACGGTGACCTTGGCGGCGAAATTAGTCAGGAACAGCGCCTCTTCGACGGCGGTATTGCCGCCGCCGACCACGAGCACTTCCTTGTTGCGGTAGAAGAAGCCGTCGCAGGTGGCGCAGGCGGAGACGCCATAGCCTTTGAACTTCTGCTCGGACGGCAGGTCGAGCCAGCGCGCCTGCGCGCCGGTGGCGATGATCAGGGCATCGGCGAGATAGCTGTCGCCGGAATCGCAGGTCAGCCGGAACGGCCGCTGCGCCAGCTCCACCTTGGTGACGGTATCGGTGACGATGCGGGTGCCGACATGTTCTGCTTGCGCCTGCATCTGTTCCATCAGCCAGGGGCCCTGGATGACATCGGCGAAGCCGGGATAGTTCTCGACATCGGTGGTGATGGTCAGCTGGCCGCCGGGCTGGATGCCCTGGATCAGGATCGGTTCCAGCATGGCGCGCGCGGCATAGATCGCGGCCGTGTAGCCGGCCGGGCCCGAGCCGATGATCACGACTTTGCCATGCGTCTTATTCGACATTGACAGCGCCCACAGCACGGGTCGGCTAACCGACAGAGTGACCCCTCGGGCCGGCGATCCCGGCTCTGTTGTTTTGCGAGTGCAATATATGGTTTCTGCGAGCTATGCAAACTACGCAACCCCCCTTAGTCACAATTGCTGCGCGTAGTCGCAGCCGGACGCAATAATCTTTCGCGAAAGATTATTTCGCGGTATGGATAGAGCCACTGAGAGCCTTTCCGGAAGGAGCGATCCTTGCCCGCGCAACTCGACGCCATAGACCGCAAGATCCTCAAGGAGCTGCAGGACGATGGCCGAATCACCAATGTGGAGCTGGCAAGCCGCGTGGGCATTTCTGCGCCGCCCTGCCTGCGCCGGGTGCGGGGGCTGGAGGAGGCCGGCTACATCAAGGGCTATCGCGGCCTGCTTGACGAGAAGAAGCTCGGCTACGAGGTGACCGTCTTCGCCATGGTGCATCTGGCGAGTCAGGCCGAGGCCGACTTGCAAGCCTTCGAGGATTTCGTGCGTGGCCAGCCGCTCGTGCGCGAATGCTGGATGCTGTCGGGCGAGATCGACTTCGTGCTGAAATGCGTGGCACCGGACCTGAAGACCTTCCAGGCCTTCGTCGAGCAGCTCACCTCCGCCCCGCAGGTGCGCAATGTGAAGACCTCGCTGGTGCTGCGCCAGTCGAAGGACGCGGCGATGGTGCCGATGGAATCCGGGGTGCCGTCATAACGGATCCCCTCGGCAGTCGCCTGCGGTATCACGGAAGCGCAGCGTGACCGAAATCAATCACATCATGGGGGCAATGGCGCCCTGGCTCCACGCCTACGGCTCGGCGGCGGTATTCGTGATCCTATTGTTCGAATCGCTGGGGCTGCCGTTGCCGGGCGAGTCGCTGTTGATCGTGGCGGCGGTTTTGGCGGGACGCGGCGAAATGTCTTTTCCGGTGTTATTGCTGGCGGCTTGGGGTGGCGCGGTCGCCGGCGACAATATCGGCTATCTGATCGGGCGCACGCTCGGCCGCACATTGTTGCGCCGCTACGGACGCAAAGTCGGCATCAAGCCCGAAAGCCTGCAAAAGGTGGAAGCGGTCTTTGCTCGCTACGGTGCGATTACCGTCGGCGTCGCGCGCTTCGTCAACATCCTTCGCCAGTTGAACGGCGTCGTCGCCGGCGCGCTCGAAATGCACTGGTTGAAGTTCCTGTTCTTCAACGCCGTCGGCGGCGTCGTTTGGGTCGCGGTCTGGACCACGGCCGGCTACTACCTTGGCAAGGACGACACCAAGATAGAAGCGCTGGTGCACCGGCTCGGCCTTTATGGGCTGGTCATCGCCGTCGCCCTCGCCGGCCTGGCCGTCGGCGTTGTCTGGTACCGAAGCCACCGCGCCAAAGCGCCGTGATGTGTGCGGGGCATGGTGCTGTGGCGGCTGCCATTTCGCCTACGGATTGCGTGCTCCGGCCTTCGGCCGGCCGAGGAATGACAATGGCCGGGACAAGCCCGGCCATGGCAGTTTCGGCGCGTTGAGGCGGCGCGCGGCCTACCGCCACTCCACCTTCTTCACCTCATAGGCCTTTGCGCCGCCAGGCGTGTTCACCTCGACGGAAGCGCCCTTGGCCTTGCCGATCAGCGCGCGCGCCAACGGCGAGGTGATGGAGATCTTGCCGGCCTTGGCATCGGCTTCCGGCTCGCCGACGATCTGCCACACCTTCTTCTGCTCGGTGTCCTCGTCGACCAGCGTCACCGTGGCGCCGAAGGTGATGGTATCGCCGGAAAGCTTGGAAACGTCGATCACGTCGGCGCGCGCGAGCTTGTCCTCAAGCTCGGCGATGCGGCCCTCGTTGAGCGACTGCGCCTCCTTGGCGGCGTGATATTCGGCATTCTCCGACAGGTCGCCGTGCGTGCGCGCATCGGTGATCTGCTGGATGATGCGGGGCCGCTCGATCTGCTGACAGTGCTTGAGCTCGGCTTCGAGCGAGGCATAGCCGGCGGCGGTCATCGGAATCTTTTCCATCTTCTTTTCTCCTCCTGGCGGGAGCCGCTCTCCGCGTTCATCGCCCGTTGGCTCCGCCAAGCCCCTTCCGCTTTGAATTCCGTCCCTTTCAACTCGTAATACAACTCCGGCGGCGGTCCCCCGCACTACCGGAGTCATGTCAGACGAAGGCCGGTTAAAAAGCACCCCAGCCGCGGCCAGTTCCGTCTGCCCGCGACCGTGGATATCCCGGCCTTACGCGCGCCGCCGCCTCATTCGCCGCCCCGCGGGTACAACCCTCAGCTGCGACTACCATAATAACTCTGCAGCGCGCGAACCTCTAGGTCGCCCCCGAGATAGGCTTTGATGCCCTGCGCGGCGGCGACAGCCCCTGAAAGAGTGGTGTAGTACGGCACTTTATGCAAGAGGGCGGCGTGGCGCAGGGAGCGGCTGTCGGCCAGCGCCGCGGCCCCCTCGGTAGTGTTGAAGACGAGCTGGACGCCGCCATTTTTGATGGCATCGACGATGTGGGGCCGGCCTTCCAGCACCTTGTTGATCTTGCTGGCGGGAACCCCCTGTTCCACCAGATAGCGCTGCGTGCCGGACGTGGCGATCGCCTTGAAACCCAGCGACGTCAATAGCTTGATCGCCGGCAGGATGCGCGGCTTGTCGGCGTCGCGCACCGACACGAACACCGTGCCGGAACGCGGCAAAGTGGCGCCGCCGCCGATCTGGCTCTTGGCAAAGGCCGTCTCGAAGGTCGCGTCGATGCCCATCACCTCGCCGGTCGACTTCATTTCCGGCCCCAGCACGGTATCGACACCGGGGAAACGTGCGAACGGGAAGACAGCCTCCTTCACCGCCCGATGGCGCGGACGCGCTGTCTTGAGGTCGAAGCTCTTGAGGCTTTCGCCGGCCATGATGCGTGCCGCGATCTTGGCGATCGGCACGCCGGTCACCTTGGCGACGAAGGGCACCGTGCGTGAGGCGCGCGGATTGACCTCCAGCACATAGATGTCGCCGTCCTTGATGGCGTATTGCACGTTCATCAGCCCGCCGACATTGAGTTCCAGCGCCAAGGCCTTGGTCTGCCGCTCGAGCTCGGCGATGGTCTCCTCGGAGAGCGAATGCGGTGGCAGCGCGCAGGCTGAGTCGCCGGAATGGATGCCGGCTTCCTCGATATGTTCCATGATGCCGGCGATGAAGGAGTCCTTGCCGTCGGCGAGGCAGTCGACGTCGACCTCGGTGGCGTCCGACAGATAGCGGTCGATCAGGAGGGGGCTTCGCTTCGACACCACCAGTTCGCCCGGCCGGTCGAGATCACCGGCAAGCTTGGCGACGTAGCGGTCGAAGTGGGCGGCATCGCGCACGATCTCCATCGCGCGCCCGCCCAACACGTTGGATGGCCGGATCACGACGGGATAGCCGATGGTGTCGGCAATGCCGCGCGCCGCGTTCAGCGAAGTGGCAATCCCATTCTTCGGCTGACGCAGCTTGAGCTTCTCCAAGAGATGCTTGAAGCGGTCGCGGTCCTCGGCGAGGTCGATGGCGTCGGGCGAGGTGCCGAGAATCGGCACCTTGGCCTTTTCCAACGGCTCCGCCAGCTTGAGCGGCGTCTGTCCGCCGAACTGCACGATCACGCCATGCAGCGTGCCCTTCGAACGCTCGGTGTCGACGATCTCCAGCACGTCTTCCGGCGTCAGCGGCTCGAAATAGAGCCGGTCGGAGGTGTCGTAATCGGTCGACACGGTCTCCGGATTGCAGTTGACCATGATGGTCTCGAAGCCCGCCTCCTTCAGCGCGAAGGCGGCATGGCAGCAGCAATAGTCGAACTCGATGCCCTGGCCGATGCGGTTGGGTCCGCCGCCGAGGATGATGACCTTTTTCCGATCGCTCGGCGCCGCCTCGTCGGCGACCGCGCCGGCGAAGGGCGTCTCATAGGTCGAATACATGTAGGCGGTGGGCGAGGCGAATTCGGCGGCGCAGGTGTCGATCCGCTTGAATACCGGCCGCACGCCGAGCGCACGGCGCTTTTGCGTCACCGTCTCGGCGGGTGTGGCGGCGAGTTTGCCGAGGCGGGTGTCGGAAAAGCCCATGGCCTTGAGCCGACGGAAGGCGCCCGGCGTCGCCGGCAGACCCTGGGTCTTGACCGCCGCCTCGGTCTCCACCAGGTCGCGGATCTGCGCCAGGAACCAGGGGTCGATGCGGCAGGCATTGAAGATGAGGTCGTCCGGCGCGCCCAGGCGGATTGCCTGCGCCAGCTTGAGGATGCGGTCTGGCGTCGGCGTGCCGAGCGCGGCGCGGATCGCCGCCTTGTTGTCGGCATCGTCGATCGATTTCGCCGTGTCGAAGCCTTCAAGCGCGATCTCGTCGAGGCCGGTGAGGCCGGTCTCCAGCGAGCGCAGTGCCTTCTGCAAGCTCTCCTGGAAGGTGCGGCCGATGGCCATGGCCTCGCCCACCGACTTCATCGAGGTGGTGAGCACCGGCGTCGCGCCGGGGAATTTCTCGAACGCGAAGCGCGGCACTTTGGTGACCACGTAGTCGATGGTCGGCTCGAAGCTCGCCGGCGTGGCGCCGCCGGTGATGTCGTTGGCGATCTCGTCGAGCGTATAGCCGACCGCGAGCTTGGCGGCGACCTTGGCGATGGGGAAGCCGGTCGCCTTCGACGCCAGCGCGGACGAGCGCGACACGCGCGGGTTCATCTCGATCACCACCAACCGCCCGTCTTCCGGGTTGATGGCGAACTGCACATTGGAGCCGCCGGTCTCCACCCCGATCTCGCGCAACACCGCGATCGAGGCGTCGCGCATGATCTGGTATTCCTTGTCGGTGAGCGTCAGCGCCGGCGCGATGGTGATCGAATTGCCGGTATGCACGCCCATCGGATCGACGTTCTCGATCGAGCAGATGATGATGCAGTTGTCGTGCTTGTCGCGCACGACCTCCATCTCGAATTCCTTCCAGCCCAGCACCAATTCCTCGATCAGCACTTCGCTGGTGGGGGAGGCGTCGATGCCGCCCTCGACGATCTCGATGAACTCAGCCTTGTTGTAGGCGATGCCGCCGCCGGTGCCGCCGAGGGTGAAGCTCGGGCGGATGATCGCCGGCAGGCCGATGTCGTCGAGCGCTTCCAGCGCCTGCACCAGCGTCTTGACCTGGTGCGAGCGCGGCGTCGGCAGGCCGATACGCGTCATCGCCTCGCGGAACAGCTCGCGGTCCTCGGCCTTGTCGATGGCCTCGGCGGTGGCGCCGATCATCTTGACGTTGAACTTCTCCAGCACGCCCATCTTGCGTAGCGACAGGGCGCAGTTAAGCGCGGTCTGCCCGCCCATGGTCGGCAACAGCGCGTCGGGGCGTTCCTTCTCGATGATCTTGGCGACGATCTCCGGCGTGACCGGCTCGACATAGGTGGCGTCGGCCATGTCCGGATCGGTCATGATCGTCGCCGGATTGGAATTGACCAGGATGATCCGGTAGCCCTCCTCGCGCAGCGCCTTGCAGGCTTGCGTGCCGGAATAGTCGAACTCGCAGGCCTGGCCGATGACGATGGGGCCGGCGCCGATGATCAGGATCGATTGGATGTCGGTGCGTTTGGGCATCAGTCCCGATATCTCTCCAAGTCATTGCGGGACGACGCGTGAGCGCCGGACCCGGCATCCAGGGCCGCAAGCAAGGCGTTGCCGCGCGGCTCTGAATTCCCGGCGCGGCCCTGGCGGGCCGCCCCGGAATGACGGCACAAAAAAAGAACGCGCTTGTCGCGCGTCCCCCGGACCGCGCCGAGGACGGAACGCCTCGCGCGCGGAGGTCCTTTAGACCAGAATCGGCGGGCAGGGAAGAGGCGCGAATACATTAGCGGGGGGAAGGCAAAAAGGGCCGAAAACGCTCCGCGTCACGCGACACCCCCTGGGGCGACGGTGCCATGGTGCCGCGGCTTTCGCTTAAATTTAGCAGCAACCGCATCAACCAGTTAGCTATGGCGGCATCTTTTGAAAGACGGACACGAAATCAAGAGGGAGAGGCGTTGTAAATTGTCGCTTCGACGTGATGGAGTACGCTTTGCATCATTTATTGAATTTCCGAAGGTTATTCTCCCGCCCGACGCGCGGGGCAAACGGGATTGGCGCCGACCGGCTGGCCTCGTTCGGCTTGGCGAGCGTGCTGATCCTGCTGTCCGGGTTTGCCATTTGGGGTGCGCTCACGACCTATCGGGCGGGAGCCGCCGCGAAGCATTTCGACGAGTTGAGCGACGCCTTTAATAATGCGCGGGCCGCCGTCGCGGCGGAAGAATCGCTGGAACGCAAATACCGTCTGGAGCCTAGCGCGAAAGTGCGCCAGCGCCATCGCGCGGCAGGCGACGAACTGCTGAAGCAACTCGCGCGCGCGCGCGCCTCGGCCGAGCCTGGCGACGAGGCGCTGATCGACAAACTGATCACGCTGCATAAGGACTACGTGCTGGCAATCGATCATATGTTCAAGGCGGTCGATGCCGGCGACACGACTCTCGCCACCAAGATCGATGGCGCCGAGGTTGATCCGCGTTTTGACGCTTTGGAGGCGCTGATTGTTGCGGCCTCCGATGCCCGTCATGTCGAGGCGTTTCGGCATATCGATGAACTGGCGAACATTCAAAGAAGCGTCCTGGTTGCGACACCGCTGGCGTTCGCAATCGGCATTGCTTTGGTGGTGTTCTTTTCGCGCATTCTTCGCGCCAGGCGGCGGCGTGAAGCGCAGGCGATCAACCATGAGGCCTCGGCCGTCAGACGCAGTGAAAAGCGCTTTCGCGCGTTGGTCCAGAACGCGTCCGACGTGGTCTTGATCTGCAGTGCCGAGGGCATCGTCACCTACCAGAGCCCGACCGCGGAAACGATATGGGGCTTTGCGGCCGATGGACTGATGGGCAAGCCCTTGCTGGCGACGGTGCACCCCGACGATCAGTTCGCGTTTGACGATATGCTGAAGTTGTTGCAAGCCGCATCCGGGAGCACGCACAGCACCGAACTGCGCATCCGGGATGCCGCCGGCAGATGGCGTTACGTCGAACTGATCCTGACCAATCTGCTGGACGATCCGAACGTGGCGGGAATGGTGGCGACGGCTCGCGACATAGCCCAGCGCAAGGCTTTCGAGGCTGAGCTCATCCAGCAAGCCTTCCACGATTCGCTGACCGAGTTACCCAACCGCGCGCTGTTAACCGATCGTCTGGAGCAGGCCTACGTCCGCAGCGGGCGCCGGCAGGGCAGTGTCGGCGTTCTGTTTGTGGACCTCGATAACTTCAAGCTGATCAACGACAGTCTCGGGCATCAGGCCGGCGATCGGTTGCTCGTCGAAGCGGCCAAGCGCCTGCAATCCTGCGTTCGCAACGAGGACACCGTCAGCCGGTTGGGCGGCGACGAATTCGTGATCCTGATGGAGCTCGCCACCGAGCTCAAGGCGGTGCAAGCGGCCGAGCGCATCGAGCAAAAGTTCACGCGTCCGTTCAAGATCGAAGGTCGGGAATTCGTCATTTCCGTCAGCATCGGAATAGCCCTCGGCGATGCCAGCCAGGGTCAGTCCGATGTGCTGCTGCGTAACGCCGACGTTGCGATGTATCGCGCGAAATCCGAGGGCCGCGCGCGCCATGTCGTCTTCCATGCCAGCATGCAAACCGACGGCTTGGTCCGGTTGAATCTGGAAAGCGATTTGCGCCAGGCGATCCGGCGCGGCGAGCTGGTCGTGTACTATCAGCCGATCGTGAATTTGGATTCCGGCGAAGTGACCGGGGTCGAGGCCCTGGTTCGCTGGCAGCACCCGACGCGCGGGCTTCTGTTGCCGGGCGAGTTTATCTCGGTGGCCGAGGAAACCGGGCTGATCGTTTCGATTGGACAGTGGGTGCTCGAGCAGGCGTGCCGCCAGATTGTCGCCTGGCGCGCCGAACTTCCCGATCAAGCGGCACTGATGGTGAGCGTGAACCTGTCGCCGCGCGAGTTTCAGCAAAAGAACCTGGTGGCCCAGATCGCCAACACGCTGCGCGCGGCCGGTTTGGCGCCAGCGTGGCTCAAGTTGGAAATCACCGAAGGTGTCATCATGCTGGATGTCGAGGCGACCATCAAGACGCTTTGGCAACTCAAGGAGCTCGGCGTCCAAGTGGCCATCGATGATTTCGGCACCGGTTATTCTTCGCTGGCATACCTGAAGCGTTTGCCGCTCGACATCCTCAAGATCGATCGCGCCTTCATCAACGGCATCGGGCAGGATGCGGAGGACACGGCCATTGTGCATGCGATCATTGCCATGGCCAAATCGCTGAATCTGTCGATCACCGGCGAAGGCATCGAGACCGCCGAGCAGGCCGCGCTGTTGCGCGAATGGGCGTGCGACAAGGGTCAGGGTTATTATTTTGCGCGGCCCATGAGCCAGGCCGATCTCGCCGAGCTTCTGCGCAAGCAAAGCCATATCGGCGGTTCGACGCAGGCGGCTTGAGGGGCCGCCTCGTTGCAACCCGACTGCCCGACCGTCGCCAGCCGCAGATAATCCGACAGGACATCCGCATCAGGCCGAAAATGGCAGCCCGGAAGAATCCGTTGCCGCCGCCGCAGCGCGTTGGGGCGCTCCTTCTGGATGATCTTGGCGACGATTTCGGACGTCATTGGCGCGACATCGGTGGCCTCGGCGAGAGGACCAAAATGTCGCGCACCGGGGTCTTTCGGCCAAAAACTGTCCGCGGCGGCTCGGGCGCGCCGGCGCTGACCACAATTGCGGCGAAACTTCAGCCGCCCTCGCCGGTTATCTTCCCATGACACTGGCAACCCGCACCCTTTCCGCCGCCAAACGGCGGCCGGCCTGGCTGACCGCCCTGGCGCTGGCCGGCACCTGGGCGCTGGCGCAGGCGCTCGAGCGCGAGCCGGAGGCCCCGGCGCCGGCCGCGCCCGAGCGTGAGGCTCCGGCGAAGCCGGCGCTCCAGCGCTGGGCGTTCTGGAAGAAGGTGCTTTACCGCACCTACGTGCAGATCAACGAGGACCGCCTGCTCTCGCTCGCCGCGGGAGTCGTCTTCTACGCGCTGCTGGCGCTGTTTCCCGCCATCACTGCGCTGGTGTCGTGTTATGCGCTGTTTGCCGATCCGAACACGATCCAGAGCCATTTGGCCATGCTCGGAAACATCATGCCGTCGGGCGGCTACGGCATTGTGCAGAGCCAGATCAGCCGGATTGCCTCGAGCACCACCGGCGACTTGAGCCTCGCTTTCTTCATCAGCCTGGCGATCGCGCTGTGGAGCTCGAATGCGGGCCTCAAGGCGATCATCGACGCGCTCAACATCGTTTATGGGGTCAAGGAAGAGCGAAGCTTCATCCGCCTCAACGCCGTGTCCCTGGCCATGACCGTGTGCACTATTATCGCCCTGCTGGCGGCCATCGCGGCGGTGGTGGTGGTGCCGATCGTCATCTCGTTCCTGCCGCTCGGCGGCTTCGGCGATACCATCGTCGCCTGGCTGCGCTGGCCGGCGCTGATCCTGCTGCTGATGCTCGGGCTCGCGCTGCTCTACCGCGTCGGCCCCAACCGCGCGCATCCGCGCTGGCAGTGGTTCAGCGCCGGCAATGTGTTCGCGGTGCTCGCCTGGCTCGCCGGCTCGGTGGCGCTATCCTGGTATCTGAGCAATTTCGCCAACTACAACGCCACCTACGGCTCGCTCGGCGCCGCGATCGGCCTGATGATGTGGCTGTGGATGAGCGCCATCGTGGTGCTGGTCGGCGCCGAGATCAATTCGGAAGTCGAGGCTGCGCGCGGCACGCCGATCTAGCGCCCCACGGACGGCGCCGGCGCCGCGCGCCAACTCAGCCGCGGCACAGCGACTGGTGCGGATTGGGCTGGCCGGTGGCGGTCACTTTGCCGTCTTTCACCAGGACCGTGCCGTCCTCCAGGACCGAGGAGGTCAATCCGATGTCCTGGCCGAACTTCTCAACCGTGATGGTGGCCCGCTGATCGGTATTCAGGCGCTGCTCGACATAGACGATGCGATTCCTGCCCATGCGCTCCGCGCTCAGCACGGTGTAGAAGGACGGGCGATATTTCGGCCCATTTTCGTAGGTGATCATGACGCCGTCGGCGCCGTGCAACGCGTAGATGGCGTGCTGGTTGCCGCTCTCCAAGTCCGCCGGTTGGTCGCATGCGCGCGCCCAGACCCCGATCAGACCGAATTGACGGAAGACCTGCTGAACGGACTGCGCCTGCGCCGACAATGGCAGCATCGAAACGATGGCTGCCAAAATGACCAAGATACGCATGTCATTCCCCCCATAGCTCAACATCGAATTTCTAGCACATAGCGCCGCGCGCGAGAAGAGATTTGCCGGCGCACGCGACGGCTGCAATATCCGCGTCAAAGTCTTGCAAGAAAGATGGAGCGGCCTTGCGCGAAGGCCGTGACCGGCGCTTACGCCGCGCTTTCGGCGCTCGGCACGCGCCGCAGGAACAGGTCATGGATGTCAGCGGCGGGGCGCGGCGGGCTGAACAGATAGCCCTGCATCTCGGTGCAGCCGAGCAGCCGCACCTGCTCCAATTGCCGCTCGCTCTCGACCCCTTCGGCGATCACCGCCATTTTCAGGTCGCGCGCCAGGTTGGCGATGGCGCGCACGATCGCCCCCGCGTCCTCGTTGTCCGGCAGCCCCGCGATGAAGCTGCGATCGATCTTGATCTTGCTGAACGGGAAATTCAGCAGATAGCCGAGCGAGGAATAGCCGGTGCCGAAATCGTCCATCGAGAACTGCACGCCGAGCTCGTGCAGGCGCCGCAGCGCCGACAGATTGGCCGCGGTCGCTTGCAGGAACGCCGACTCGGTGATTTCCAGCTCCAGCCGGCTTGCCGGGATGCGCGCCGCGGCGATGGCGCCGATGATGGTCTCGACCAGCTTCGAATTGCTCACCTGGATCGACGACAGATTGACTGCGACCTTGATATGGCCCGGCCAGGTCGCCGCCTCCGCGCAGGCGGTGCGCAACACCCATTCGCCAAGCGGCACGATGAGGCCCATTTCCTCCGCCACCGGCACGAATTCGGCCGGCGAAATCATGCCGCGGCGCGGATGGCGCCAACGCAGCAGCGCCTCGAAGCCGCCGATCTCGTTGTCGGCCAGGTGTACGATCGGCTGGTAGAACAGCTCGAACTCGCCGTTGACCAGCGCGTTGCGCAGGTCGCGCTCGAGCTCGCCGCGCGCCTGCATGCGCGTATTCATCTCCGCTTCGTAGAAGCAATAGGTGCCGCGCCCGGTATTCTTGGCTTCATAGAGTGCGATGTCGGCGGTCTTGAGCAGCTCGTTGAGATCGGTGGCGTCGTTGGGTGCGATCGAGATGCCGACGCTGACGTCGACGACGACCTCGTGGGAGCCGAGATCGAACGGCGCGGCGATCGCCTCGCGGATGCGCGTCGCCAGCGCCGCCGCGTCCGAGGGACCTTCGATCGACGACTCGATCACCGCGAATTCGTCGCCGCTCAGCCGCGCCACCAGGTCGATGTCGCGCACGCAGGCGCGCAGCCGGTCGGCCACCTGCCGGAGCAGCGCGTCGCCGGCCGGGTGGCCGAGCGTGTCGTTGACGCGCTTGAGATAGTCGAGATCGAGATACAGCACCGCCAGACGCTCGCCACGGCGTACGCGCTTGAGCGCCTGTTCCAACATCTCGTAAAACAGCGAACGGTTGGCGAGCCCGGTCAGCGCGTCGTGATTGGCGACATGGGTGATCCGCTCTTCCGCGCGCTTGACCTCGGTGATGTCATCGTGCGTCGCCACCCAGCCGCCGTCCGGCGTCGGCGTGTTGATGACGGCGACGACGCGCCCGTCATGCAGGGTGGTGATCATCTTCTGCGTGCCGCCATTTCTGAGCACCCGGCGGAGCTCCGCCATATAGTGGTCAATGTCGCCCGCGGCGAAACTGCCCGTATTGCTGCGCAGCTGCAGCACATCGCGCAGCAGGTAGCCCGGCCGCACGGCGTCCGGCGGCAGGCCGTACATCTCCAGATAGCGCTCGTTGCAGACGACCAGCCGCTCGGAAGAATCGAACATGGCGAGGCCCTGCGACATGTTGTTGAGCGCCGCGTCGATCGTCGCCTTGGCGCGTTCGAGCTCCTGCGTCTTTATGCCGAGGCTCGATTCCGAGGACGTCAGGCGGCGGAACTGCAAGTTCAGCCGCGTGAACAACAGGGCCACGCAGACGAACAGCAGAATGGCGCCGATAGCGATGAAGAATGCGTGGTTGCGCCAGTCGGCGAGCGCCGCCGTCTCCGAGATGGCGATGTCGATCACCAACGGATAGTCGCGCAAGGGCCGCACGGCGACCAACCGCGGCTCGCGATCGAAATAGCCGGGCGAGCGGTAATGCCCGCCGCCCTGCGCCACCAACCGGTACCAAGGCGAATGCTCCGGCATCTTGTCGAGGCCGTGGGTGCCGTCGGGAAACCGCAGGATGACGGTGCCGTCGCGGCGCAGGAACAGGAAGGACAGGTGATGCAGCGCTTTGATGGACTCGTAGATGTGTTTGAAATATTCGAGCTTGACGCCGATGACGATGACGCCGAGAAAATTGTTGTCGTTGTCGTTCAGTCGCCTGCTGAAAAAGATCGTCTCGGCGCCTTGCACCCGAGAGATCGCAGGGTCGCTAACATAGATCGAGCTATCGTCGTGGCCGCGCGCGTACTGGAAATATTTGCGGTCAGCAATACTGACTTCAGACAGAGGCCAGCGGCTGGTCGTTACCAGAAGCCGGCCTTGATCGTCGGCCAGCGCGATAACGGTGATCTGCGACAAGTGGCGCATCCGCTCCACCAGGTGATCATAATATTCCTTGCGCCGGGTGAAGGTCGCAAACACCTCCGGTCGGTTGGCGCCGAGATTTTCCAAGCGCCCGTCGATCTCGGTGAGCATGAGATCGATCGACGCGATCGAGCGGTCGGTCTGCTCCGCCAGGATGGTCGCCAGGTTGCCGGCATCGGCGGACGCATCCGAGACCGCGTCGACGCGCAGCCACCACAGCGTGAGACCGATGGCAAGCGCCGCAGCGCAAAGCAGACCGGCGGCGATGCCAGTCAGGGCGCGGACTCGTGTCACTGGTCTCGATAATGGCATGCGAACTGCCGCGGCAATTTCAGCTGTATGCCTAGCGGTTGCAGCTTTTGGTGGGGTTTAGAGCCGCGGCGGACCGGTGGTTTGTGTTAACGGCCGGCTAACACGGGCCTTTTCGAAAATCCCGAAAAACGGCGTGAAATGGAGGCCCGGCCTGGAATCGAACCAGGATTGGAAGCCGTTGCGCGGCTTCCGCGTCACCATTCCGCCACCGGGCCGTCGGCGGGCATAGGCGATCGGGTTTGACGCCGCGTTACGGCCGTGACCGGCGACCGGTTCGGCTCTCTAGTCGGTTAATGGCGCGTTACGTGGAACCCGCGCCCGCTCACGCAATCTTGCGCTTGCCCTGCCGCATCATCTCGACGAAGCGCGCGAACAGGTAATGGCTGTCGCGCGGGCCGGGCGAGGCCTCCGGATGATACTGCACCGAGAACACCGGCTTGTCCTTGAGCGCGAGGCCGCAGTTTGAGCCGTCGAACAGCGAGATATGCGTCTGCTCGACGTTCTTCGGCAGCGTGTCCTTGTCGACGGCGAAGCCGTGGTTCATCGAGGTGATCTCGACCTTGCCGGTGGTGAGATCCTTGACCGGGTGATTGGCGCCATGATGGCCCTGATGCATCTTCATGGTCTTGCCGCCGACGGCGATGCCGAGCATCTGGTGGCCGAGACAGATGCCGAAAGTCGGCGTGCCCGAGTTGATCAGCGTCTTGATCACCGGCACGGCGTATTCGCCGGTCGCCGCCGGATCGCCCGGGCCGTTCGACAGGAACACGCCGTCCGGCTTGAGCGCCATGATGTCCTCGGCCGAGCTCGTCGCCGGCACCACCGTCACCTTGCAGCCGGAGCCGGCGAGCAGGCGCAGGATGTTGCGCTTGATCCCGTAATCGACCGCGACCACGTGGAATTCCGGTTTCTCCTGGCGGCCGAAGCCCTCGTTCCAAACCCAGGGCGTCTCGTCCCAGGTGAAGCGCTGGGCGCTGGTGACCATCGGCACCAGGTCCATGCCGACCAGGCCCGGCCACTCGCGCGCTTCCTTCTTCAGCGCGTCGAGATCGAACTTGCCGTCGGGGTCGTGCGCGATCACCGCATTGGGCATGCCCTTGACCCGGATCAGCGACGTGAGCGCGCGGGTGTCGATGCCGGAGAGGCCGATGATACCGCGCACGCGCAGCCATTCGTTGAGGTTGCGGGTGGCGCGGTAGTTCGACGGCGCGGTGATGGCCGAATGCAGGATCACCCCGCGCGCGCCCGGCGTCGCCGCCATGTTGACGGTCTCGATGTCGTCCTCATTGGTGCCGACATTGCCGATATGCGGGAAGGTGAAAGTGATGATCTGCCCGGCATAGGAGGGATCAGTGAGGATCTCCTCATAGCCGGTCATGGCGGTGTTGAAGCAAACCTCGCCGACGGCATGCCCGGTGGCGCCGAAGCCGGCGCCTTCCAGCACGGTCCCGTCGGCCAGCACCAAAAGCGCCGTGGTCTTGGGTTCCTCCCAATTCCCGGCCGGACTCGCTTGCGTCTGGGTCATGGCCTCTTAGTTGCGTATTATGGCAAGGGAAGCAAGGGGCAGGCCAGCGCTGCCCCCAAGTGGGAACCGGTGGAAATCATGAAGGTTTTACGCGCGTTGCGCGCTTTGACGGCGGCCATGCGGGCAATGCGGTTGCCCGCGGCGGCGCTTTGCCTGGCCGGGCTTCTGGTGCTGGCGGCAGCGCCCGCCGCCCCGGCGCGCGGGGTGTCGGCGCCCAGCGTCTCCGAGCTCGCCGGCCAGGGTTTCGAGGTCAAGGCGGTGATCCGCGAGGCGCTGATTTTGCAGAAGGGCGGCGCGGTCTACTGGTGCGTTTTGCATTTGGGCAAGTCGAGCCCGCTGAGCTACCAGTCCGAATGTTATGCGGTCCGCTGAAGGAGTGCCCTTATGCTGCGCGACGACATCAATAACGCCTTGAAGGAGGCGATGAAGGCCAAGAACGTGCGGGCGGTCTCCACCCTGCGGCTCGTCAACGCGACGCTGAAGAATGCCGATATCGAGGCGCGCGGGGCGGGCCAGCCGCCGCTCGCTGATGCCGAGGCGCTGGGCGTTCTGCAGAAGATGATCAAGCAGCGCCAGGAATCGGTCGAGCTCTACACCAAAGGCGGCCGCGACGATCTCGCCAGGCAGGAGCAGGAGGAGATCGCCATCATCTCCGGCTACCTGCCCAAGCAGATGTCGGAAGCCGAGATGGGTGCGGCGATCGACGCCGCCATCGCCGAGACCGGTGCAGCCGGCATGAAGGACATGGGGCGCGTGATCGGCGTCCTGCGCGGCAAGCACGCCGGGCAGATGGACATGGGCAAGGCAAGCGCTATGGTGAAGGCAAGGCTGCAATAACGACTGGCCCGCATGACGGGCCGGCGACAAGAACAGGCCTCATGGGGGAGGAAACGATGACTCGCATTCTGGCGGCGGTTGCTCTAATGGCGGCCGCGCTTTGTTCATTCACCGCATCCGCGGAAGACTATCCGAACCGAACCATCCGCGCCATCACGGCGACGAGCGCCGGCGGCACGAGCGACGTCTACATGCGCGTGCTCGGCGAGGAGCTGCGCAAGGCCTGGGGCCAGACGGTGATCGTGGAGAACCGGCCCGGCGGCGGCCTCAATGTCGGCGGTCGTTACTGCGCCGAGGCGCGGCCCGACGGCTATACCATCTGCATCCTGCCGGTGGAGACGCTCACCTACAACGAATTCATGTATCGCAGCATCCCGTTCAAGCCGGCGCGCGATTTCGTGCCGATCGCCAATCCGTTCTTCGATACGCAGGTGCTGGTGGTCAATTCGAATCTCAAGGTAAAGACGCTGCCCGAGCTCGCCGCGCTCTCCAAAGCCAAGCCGAAGACGCTCAGCTATGTCACGCCCTCGGTGTCGCTCTATGTCTTCATGGAGCATTGGAAGAAGCAGACCGGCGCCGACATGGTGTGGGTGCCGTTTCGCGGCGGCGGCGAGGCGACCAACAATCTGTTGAGCGGGGTGACGCCGATCGCCTTCTTCGGCCTGCCCAACATGATTCAATATATCCGCGCCGGCAAGCTCACGGCGATCGCCGTCGACGGCGATAAGCGCTCGCCGCTCCTGCCCAACGTGCCGACGCTGCGCGAGCTCGGTTACAAGGGTCCGCTGACGCAGGTCTATTTCGGCATCGTCGGACCCAAGGGCATGCCGCAGCCGATCGTCGACAAGCTGTCGAAGGAGATCAACCGCATCAACAAGCAGCCGGCGTTCCGCAAGAAATACCTGACCGATGTCGGGCTCGAGCCGGTCGAGGATACGCCGGCGCAATTCGCCAAGTTCCTCGCCGCCGACCGCGCGCAGGCGGAACAGATCGTCAAGGAATCCGGGCTGCCAAAGCGCTGACCTTGTTGTCGCTCCGGGCGCGCGGGCGACCGCGCCCCGGAACAAGGCCTACGCCACCTCCAGCAGGATCTCCGTCAGCCGTTCCGGCATGTCGACCATGACGTCGTGGCCGCACGCCACCTCGTAGGTGCGCCAGCTCGGATCGGCCTTGGCGCGCGCCAGCGCCGTATCGAAAGCCGCAACCGCATAACGCGGCGCGCGGATATAGGTCTTTTTGGCGATGCGCTCGCGCGCGCCGGTGAGCGCGAGCTTTTCCATGTAGACGCCGATCGGGTGCGGGCGCAGCATGGCGTCGATCCAGGCGCGGTCCTTTTCGTTGACGCCGAAGGCTTCGGCCGAGCGCGGCGGAATGCCGATCTCGCCGCGCGCCAATGCGCGTTCGATGGCCGCGCACACGTCGGGCGGCGTGGTTTCCAGAACCGACTCGCCGTCGTTGGGCAGGAAGGAATCGAGAAACACGATCGAGGCGATCGCCGGCGCCACATGCTCGGCCACGCCCGAGACCACGAAGCCGGCATAGGAGTGTCCGCAGAGCACGACGTCGGCGAGCCGCTCGAACTTGAACACGTTGACGATGTCGGTGATGTGCGTGGTGAGATTGATATCCGCGCTCAGGAGATGCGAACGCTCGCCGATCCCGGTCAGCGTCGGGCAAAAGACACGATGGCCCTGGGCGAGCAGGCGGTCGGCCACGCGCCGCCAGACCCAGCCACCATGCCAGGACCCGTGCACCAGGACGAAGGTTTTCGGCATGCTTTGACCCTCCCTGTCGAGAGGGTAACAGGCTTTATCCGCGTCAGCGGGCCGGGCTGGCGTTGACGGTGGGTCCCGCCGTCCCCTGTGGAAAACTAGGAAAATGGCGCAAAGCACCCCGCCCCGCGCTGCTTTCGGCCCCGGCCCCGGAAAACCTCAATTCCACGCTCTAATATGGAGACACCGATTCGCCCCAACTGGCTAAATTGAACCCGCGCCTACCGGCGCCCGGACACCGCATGCGCTTCACGCCGCAGTTCCTCGATGAGCTGAAGGCCCGGCTGCCGGTCTCGGAAGTCGTCGGCAAGCGCGTGAAACTCGCCAAGGCCGGACGCGAGTGGAAAGGGCTCTCGCCCTTCAACAAGGAGAAGACCCCCTCCTTCTTCGTCAATGACCAGAAACAGGCTTGGTTCGACTTCTCCTCCGGCAAGAACGGCAGCATTTTCGACTTCGTCATGGAGACCGAGGGCGTCTCCTTTCCGGAGGCGGTCGAGCGGCTGGCGCAGCTTGCCGGCGTGCCCCTGCCCAAGGTCTCGCATGAGGACGCCGCGCGCGAAGCGCACCGCAAGTCGTTGCATGAGGTCATGGAACTCGCCGCCAAGTTCTTCACCGCGACGCTTGCCGCCCGTGCTGGCGCCAAGGCACGCGGCTATCTCGCCGACCGCGGCATCGACCCGGCAACCCAGCTCAAATTTCGACTTGGCTACGCGGCGGGCGAACGCTTCGCGCTCAAGGAGCATCTCGGCAGCCAGGGCATTCCGGTCGAGGACATGGTCGAGGCCGGTCTTCTCGTCGCTGGCGACGACATCCCGGTGCCCTATGATCGTTTCCGCGACCGCGTGATTTTTCCCATCACCGATCTGCGCGGCCGGGTGATCGCCTTCGGCGGCCGCGCGCTGGAGAAGGACGCGCCCGCCAAGTATCTCAACTCGCCGGAGACGCCGCTCTTTCACAAGGGCGCCAATCTCTACAACATCGTCAACGCTCGCCAGGCCGCACACGATGGCGCCACCGTCATCGCGGTCGAGGGCTATGTCGACGTCATCGCCATGGTGCACGCCGGCTTTGGCGCCACCGTCGCCCCGCTCGGCACCGCGCTCACCGAGGACCAGCTCGGCCTCTTGTGGAAGCTCGCCGACGAGCCGGTGCTCTGCTTCGACGGCGACAATGCCGGCCTGCGCGCCGCTTTCCGCGCCGTCGAGCTCGCTCTACCGCGCCTTTCCCCCGGCAAGAGCTTGAGATTCGCGCTGCTGCCGCAGGGCCAGGACCCCGACGATCTGGTGCGATCGAGCGGCCGCGAAGCCGTGGCCGAAGTGATCGAGGCCGCCCGCCCGCTTGCCGCCATGCTGTGGGCGCGCGAGACCGAGGGACACAGCTTCGACACGCCGGAGCGCCGCGCGGCGCTGGAAGCACGCATCAATGCGGTGACCGGCGGCATCGCCGATGAAGCTGTGCGCAGATACTACCGGCAGGATTTCAATGCCCGGCTGGCGCAGCTCTTCGCGCCCGCCACGGTGGCTGGCCGTGAGCGTGGGTCCCGCGGTGACGACTGGCGTGGCAACCGCCGCGACTGGACGCCGCGCAACGGCCGCCCGGCGCGTCCCACCCCCGGCAAGCCGCAGCCTTATGTGGTGATGAGCCAGCAGCTTGCCGCGAGCCCGCTGCATCGCGGTCACCGTCGCGCTTTGCCGTTGCGCGAGGCGCTGCTCTTGCAGGCCGCGCTCAATCATCCCTGGCTGCTGCACGACCATCTGGAGGACCTGGCCTCGCTTGAGTTCCGCCATGCCGACGCCGAGCGGTTGAAGGGCGCGCTGATCGACATTGCCGCCCATGCCGAGGCGGTCGAGCCCGAGGCGGTGCGGGCGGATCTCACCGGTCGCGGCTTTGCCGCGGTGCTGGAGCGGCTCGATGCCGCCATTACCACCACCTCGGTGTGGGGCGCCGGTCCGCAGGCCGCTGCCGACGATGTGTTGGTGACCTGGGCGCAACTTGTTGCCTTGCATCGGCAGTGGCATTCACTAATTAAGGAGCTCAAGGACGCCGAACTGGCGCTGGGCCAGGACGCGAGCGAAAGCAATTACTTGCGACTGGTGGACGTGAAGGCGCGGCTTTCCCGGGTGGAGGGAACCGAGGCGCTGATCGAGGGCTTCGGCGCCTCTTCCGGTCGGACCGCGCGCAGTCTATGAGCAGGCCGGCCGCGCGGGGCATGCGGTCGGACCGGGCAAATCGGGGGCAGGGCGGAAATAACGGGTCGCTTTCCGCTGTTTTTTGAGGTTAATCGGAGCTTAAGCGCGTTCCGAGGACACTCATGACCTGATTCGGGGCGGCGCTGGAGGGCGCGGCCCTTTTTGGCCATGGACATCGACTCAACGCACATAGGGTAGGGGCACGGGGCAGATGACGGCGACGGCCAAGAAGGTCCAGGAGAGACGAGAGATGGCGAGCAAGGCAAAGACGGCGCAGACCAAGGACGAGACGCCGGAGAAGGAGACCGAAGGCGCGCCCGACAGCCCGCTGCCGCTGCTCGACCTCAGCGATGCCGGCGTCAAGAAGATGATCAAGGCCGCGAAAAAGCGCGGCTACGTCACCCACGACCAGATCAACGCCGTTTTGCCGTCGGAAGAGGTCACCTCCGACCAGATCGAAGACGTCTTCGCCATGATCTCCGAGATGGGCATCACCGTCGTCGAGAACGACGATGACAGCGAAGACGGCGACGAAAAGGCCAATGAAGAGGGCGATGACGACGATAATGACGGCGAACTGGTCGAGGTCTCGGCCAAGCCCGTCGCCACCACCGAGAAGAAGGAACCCTCCGAGCGCACCGACGATCCCGTGCGCATGTATCTGCGCGAGATGGGCTCGGTCGAGCTGCTCTCGCGCGAGGGCGAGATCGCCATCGCCAAGCGCATCGAGGCCGGCCGCGAGGCCATGATCGCCGGCCTGTGCGAGAGCCCGCTCACCTTCCAGGCCATCATCATCTGGCGCGACGAGCTCAACGAGGGCAAGGTCTTCCTGCGCGACATCATCGACCTGGAAGCGACCTATGCCGGCCCCGACGCCAAGCAGGTGACGCCGCCGGCGCTCGGCCCCGACGGCAAGCCGATCCCCGGTGGCGCGCCGCATCTGCAGGTGGTGCAGACCCAGGCGCCGCCGGCGGCCCCCCCGGCCGCCACGCCCTTCAAGGCGACGCCGGCCGCCGGCGACGAGGAGACCGAGGAGAAGGATCCGGGCGAGGCCGCCGCCGAATCGGATTTCGACGAAGACGACATGGAGGGCTCGCTCTCGCTCGCCGCCATCGAGGCTGAGCTCAAGCCCAAGGTGGTGGAGACCTTCGACACCATCGCCGACTCGTTCAAGCGCCTGCGCCGCCTCCAGGAGCAGGACATCGAATTCCGCCTGAAGAACACCTCGCTGTCGCCGGCGCAGGAGCGCAAATACAAGAAGCTGAAGGAAGAGATCATCGCCGAGGTGAAGTCGCTGCGGCTGAACCAGGCGCGCATCGATTCACTGGTCGAGCAGCTCTACGACATCAACAAGCGGCTCGTGTCGAACGAGGGCCGGCTGATGCGGCTGGCCGAGAGCTACGGCGTCGCGCGCGAGGATTTCCTGCGCCAGTACATGGGCGGCGAGCTCGACCCGCGCTGGCTCAACCGCGTCTCGAAACTCTCGGCCAAGGGCTGGAAGGGCTTCGTTGCCTCGGAGAAGGACCGCATCAAGGAGATCCGCTCCATGGTGCATGATCTTGCGGCGCAGACCGGCGTCGAGATCGCCGAGTTCCGCAAGATCGTGCAGATGGTGCAGAAGGGCGAGCGCGAGGCGCGCCAGGCGAAGAAGGAAATGGTGGAGGCGAACCTGCGCCTCGTCATCTCCATCGCCAAGAAATACACCAACCGCGGCCTGCAGTTCCTCGACCTGATCCAGGAAGGCAATATTGGATTGATGAAGGCGGTCGACAAGTTCGAGTACCGCCGCGGCTACAAGTTCTCGACCTACGCCACCTGGTGGATCCGCCAGGCGATCACCCGCTCGATCGCCGACCAGGCGCGCACCATCCGCATCCCCGTGCACATGATCGAGACGATCAACAAGATCGTGCGCACGAGCCGGCAGATGCTCAACGAGATCGGCCGCGAGCCGACCCCGGAAGAGCTTGCCGAGAAGCTCGGCATGCCGCTTGAGAAGGTGCGCAAGGTCCTCAAGATCGCCAAGGAGCCGCTGTCGCTGGAGACGCCCATCGGCGACGAGGAGGATTCGCATCTCGGCGATTTCATCGAGGACAAGAACGCGATCCTGCCGATCGACGCGGCGATCCAGTCGAACCTGCGCGAGACGACGACGCGGGTGCTCGCCTCACTGACGCCGCGCGAGGAACGCGTGCTGCGCATGCGCTTCGGCATCGGCATGAACACCGACCACACGCTGGAGGAAGTCGGCCAGCAGTTCTCGGTCACCCGCGAGCGCATCCGGCAGATCGAGGCCAAGGCGCTGCGCAAGCTGAAGCATCCGAGTAGGAGCCGTAAACTGCGGTCGTTCCTGGATAACTAATCCAGTCATTCCGGGACGCCGCGAAAGCGGCGGACCCGGAATCCATACTCCGCAGCAGGGGTTATGGATTCCGGGCTCGCGTGCTCGCGCACGCGCCCCGGAATGACGGGTTTGTATTTGCGCGCCGGCGCTTTTTCCCGGGCTCAACTTATGTTAGTGCGGCGCCGTGCCGACGATTGCATAGTTCTACGGCATTGCCATTCAGATGGTCCACGACGACCGCAGCAAGGTCGCGGCGGAGTAGTGCGCGGCCTTAATTGACGCGCTGCGCGTCCGCCTCCCTCACCAACACCACCGTCTCCCACCCATCCGCCAACAGCCGCTTCAAATTCTCAATCTTCAGCGCTCCCTTGTCGGCGACGCACGGCTGCGTCGGATGCAGCACCGCGTCATTCTGGTGATAGGCCTCGGCCGGGAAGAATCGCCGCCGTCATGCTGCGGGTCTCGGTGACGATCGCAGCGCTTGAACACATTCGCGGCGTCGAGCCGCGCGATGGCGGCGCGCGCGGTCTTGGCCGACGTTTCGCTCTGCGACAAATTCTCCGAGTGGTATTGCGGTCCGTTCTCCGCTCCCGGCTGACGAGCTCGGGCGCGGCGCGCAACATCCCGCGGTATCGCGTAAAATGCATTCCTTCGTCGTTAATCGACCGATATCCCGGCTTCGGCCGGGGTTTTGCCGGCGTCGGTCGTTCGCTGGCGGAGTTCTTGCTAGTTGGCCGGCGCACCGCTAGGTTTTAGCGGGGCGCGGAACGCGGTCGTCACGCACGCGTTGCCTTTCCGGGCGGGGGCCCAAGAAGCGAGAACAATCATCATGAAACTCCTTCCTCTGGCCTTGGCGGCGCTCTCGGCGGCTGCCATCGCTTCGGCCACGCCGGCGCTGGCGCAGTCAGCCGGCAACGGCATGAACGGCATGAACAACAAGACCGATTACGACACGCAGCAACCGCAAACCACGGGTCAGCAGTCGGGCGAGTACAATGGCGATCGCGACTGGCGTGATCACGGACAACAGTGGGGCGGCGGGCAGGGCTGGGGTCCTCACCACGGCTGGAATCCGCACGCGCACTGGATGATGGGCGGCCACGCGGGCCGCGTGGGGCAGGCCCGCGGCATGCGGCCCTGGTCGAATGCCGGCGGTGCGCGCTTCCACTTCCAGCACGGCGATTCGCGCATCGATATCCGCTGCCCGGCGCAGCAGGATCTCGGTGAATGCGTCGATGCCGCGGAAAAGCTTCTCGACAAGCTGGCGGCCATGAAGCAGGACGCCGGGACGCCACCGGCTCCGCCGAATCATCCGGCGCTACCCGCGCCGCCGAGTCAAAGCCCTGGCGGCAATAACGGCAGCGGCGGCAACGCACCGTCCGGCGTGCCGGACTCGCAGGCTCAATAAGATCATTGTCGCACGGCGAACCTTTCGCCGCATCCACCGGACTTGATCCGGCGGGTGCGGCAGCAATTGTTGGAGGCGCGCGCGTTCCGCGCGCTTCAGTTTACGCGCTGCGCGTCCGCCTCCCGCACCAGCACGGGCTTCTCCCGCCACACATCCGGAAACAGCCGCTTCAGGTTCGCCACCTTCGGCGCGTCGTTGTAGTAGATATACGGCTGCGTCGGATGCAGGAAGGCGTAGTCCTGGTGATAGGCCTCGGCCGGGAAGAACGCGGCCTTCATGGTGCCGGTCTTGGTGACGATCGGGCGGCCGAACACATGCGCGGCGTCGAGCTGCGCGATGTAGGCGCGCGCGGTCTTGGCCTGCGCCTCGCTCTGCGGAAAAATCTCCGAGCGATATTGCGGGCCGGTGTCCGGCCCCTGGCGGTTGAGCTCGGTCGGGTTGTGTGCGACCGAGAAATAGATCTGCAAAATCTTGCCGTAGGATATCTGCTTGGGATCGAAGGTCACGCGCACGCTTTCGGCATGTTTGGTCATGTGCGAGCTGACGGCCTCGTAGTCGGCGTCCTTCTTGGCCCCGCCGGCATAGCCGGAGACGGCATTGGTCACGCCCTTCACGTGCTGATAGACGGCCTGGATGCCCCAGAAGCAGCCGCCGGCGATCACGGCGGTCTCCAGCCCCGCGGTCGCGTCCGGCGCTTCGTGCGCGGGCGGCGGAATGGCGACGGCGGGCTCGGCGCAGGCCGCGAGCGGCGCGATGGCGAAGGCTGCGGCAAGGACAACGGCGGCGGATCGGCGCATGGCTGGTTCTCCGGAAAAGCGTCGCCGCCTCGATAGCGCATCGCGCGCCGAGCCGCATGTCACAAGCTTACACGTCTGCGTGACAGCTCCGTCATCGCCGCGCGGCCGGGGTGATACCGTGCCCGGCTGATCAATTCTCTCTTGTCATTCGGGGACGCCGCGCAGCGGCGGGCCCGGAATCCCTACGTCACAGCACGGGGCTTATGGGTTCGGGGTTGGCGGCCCGCGCCGCTGAAGGACGAGCTGATCGTTCGTTTTTGGTCTGACGCGCCGGTGGCGAAACGCGCCCGCCTTACCGCACCTTCATCAGCTTTTCCGGCTTCGCCCCGACGCGGCTGATGCTCTTGATCGCCAGCGGCGGGCGGCCCGACTTTTCCGCGATCTCGCGGTCCTGCTCCATGATGAAGCCGCGCGCTGGCGCGTCCTTCTCCAAGCCGGCAAGCAGGTCCGCCGGCACGCGCCGGTTGGACCGCTGCGAGCCGTCCTCATAGACCACGTCGAAGAAGGCGAATTCGCCCTTCGGGTTGCTGCCCGGTCGTTTCGCCATGTCGGTCATCCTCAAAATGAAAACCCCGCGCCGGGCGGGGTGAACTCGCTTCGCGCCGTATATAGGCAAGCCGCGCCCGGGATGCAAACGGGACGGCTATCGGTGTTCCCATGCCTGCGCCCGGCGCGCATCAGCGACCCGCAACCTCCGGCCCGCCCGTTCGTTGTCCCTTCGACATCCATCATATGCAAGGGAGATCCGCGTCATGGCTGCACAGCTCGACGGCAAGAAAATCCTCATCCTCGCCACCCACGGTTTCGAGCAATCCGAGCTCGAGGTTCCGCGCGACAAGCTGAAGGCGGCCGGCGCCACGGTCGACGTGGTGTCGCCGGAGCAAGGCGAGATCAAGGGCTGGGATAAGAAGGACTGGGGCCGCCCGGTGAAGGTCGACAAGGCGCTCGGCGCGGTGAAGGCCGACGATTACGACGCCATCGTGCTGCCCGGCGGGCAGATCAATCCCGACCTGCTGCGCGTCAATGCCGAGGCGCTGAAGCTGATCAAGACGTTCTACGACGCCGGCAAGACGGTCGCCGCCGTGTGCCACGCGCCCTGGCTGCTGATCGAGACCGGCCTCGCCAAGGGCCGCCGCATGACCTCGTACAAGTCGATCAAGACCGACGTGATCAATGCCGGCGGCAAGTGGGAGGATTCGCAGGTCGTGGCCGACAACGGCGTCGTCACCTCGCGCAATCCGGGCGATCTCGAAGCCTTCAGCGCCAAGATCATCGAGGAGGTGCGCGAGGGCAAGCACCAGCGCCGCGCGGCGTAGCTGCGCTGGTATTCCGGTCTCGCGGCCGGCCTCATCCCACGGTCATTCCGGGGCGCGGCTGAAAGCCGCGAACCCGGAATCCATTACCCCGGCACCGTGGCCCATGGGTTGCGGGCTCGCCGCATCGCGGCGCCGCGGGATGACGGCGTCGTCGGCCACATGCGACGCCGCATCGCGTTTTGCTCGGCGTCGCCGCCGTGCCATGATCGCGCGCGCAACACAAACGAGGACCGGCATGATCGCGCGACTGCTTGCGGCACTTCTGCTCACGCTTTCCCTCATCGCCCCCGCCGCCGCCGCGCAATGCGGCGGCAGCTTCAACACGTTCCTGCGCCAGATGGCGCGCGACGCCGAGGCGTCCGGGGTTTCCGCGCGCACCGTCGACGCCGCCTTCGCCGGGCTTACGCCCGACCACAAGGTGATGGCGTTCGACCGGCGCCAGGCGCACGCCTTCCGCCGCGAGGGCAGTTTCGAGAAGTTCGCCGCGACCCGCATCACCACCGCGCGTCTCAACCGCGCCAGCAAGCTGATGCACCGCTACGCCGCGCTGCTCGCCCGCATCGAGCGGCGCTTCGGCGTGCCCAAGGAGCTCTTGATGGCGATCTGGACCATGGAAAGCGACAACGGCGTCGGCGACATGGGCCGCCTGCCGGTGGTGCGCACGCTGGCGACGCTGGCGCATGACTGTCGCCGCAGCGAACTGTTCCAGCGCGAATTGATCGCGGCCTTACGCATCCTGCAGCGCGGCGACCTGCCGCCGAGCCAGATGATCGGCGCCTATGCCGGCGAGATCGGCCAGACCCAGTTCCTGCCCTCGTCCTACATCAAATACGGCGTCGACTTCGACGGCGACGGCCGCGTCGACCTGCGCCACAGCGTGGCCGACGTCCTGGCCTCCACCGCCAACCTGCTCAAGGTCAACGGCTGGCACGCCGGCCAGCCCTACGGGCAGGGCACGGCGAATTTCGAGGTGATGCGCGAGTGGAACCGCTCGGAAATCTACCGTCGCGCGCTGGTGCTGTTCGCCCAGCGATTGCACTGAGGCGCGCTTCACCCTCCCTGGAGGGGGAGGGTCGGCGAGCGCGAGCCGGGGTGGGGTGAACCTGCTCGCTTGGCGATTCACCCCCTGCCGACCGCCGTCGCTGTCGCGCCGACGGTCGACCTCCACCGTCCAGGGGGAGGTGAAGAAAGAAGGCCTTATTCCAGCCCCTCGATCAGCCGCACGTCGCGCACGGCGCCGTCGCCCAGCGCCTTCACCGCCGCCTGGTAGCCGGGCGAGTCATGCGCGGCGATCGCCTGCTCCATGCTGGGGAATTCCGCGACGACCACCCGCTCCATCTGGCCGGCCTCGTAGGTCTTGGTGGCGGTGCCGCGGCACAGATAGCGGGCGCCGAACGGCGCGGTGGCGGGCCCCGCCAGCTTGGCATAGGCGGCGAGCTTGGCGGGATCCTTGATCTCGCGATAGCAGGTGATCCAGTAGGCCTTGGGCATGAACGTTTTCTCCGGTCGCGTCTTTGCGGGCGCGGATCGTAGCGCCCACCGCCGCGCGGTCAATGGCGCGGGCTCCCGCGCGAAGCGGCCGCGCGTTGCGCGCTATTCGCGTCCTGTCTTGATTTCCACGTCGCGGAAGGTGACGTCGGCCCCTTGCGCGAAGCGGCTGCCGTTCTTGCGGTCGTGGCGATGGAATTGCGGCGCTGGAAAGCGCACGCGCAGCGTATAGCGCCCGTCGCCGGGCAGGCGCCAGTTGCGGCCGTAATGATAGAGATAAGGATGCCAGAGCAGCGGCATCTTGTGGGTGCCGATCTCGCGCCCCTCGGCGTCGCTCACCGTCAGCGTGACGTCGAGCGCCGGGATCAGCCGTCCGTCGGCGCGGTCGCGCACGGAAATCTCGAAATGCGCGTTCTCCTCGCGCGGCGGCCGCCAGACGAAACCCTCGCCGCCGTCCGGCACATACATGCCCTCGGCCTTCTCCACCGCGAAGGCGATGAGATAGTCGCCGGTGGCGACCTCGGCGCCGGCATCGGCGACCTCCTCCAGCATGTGGCGCAGGATGCGGCCGAAGGCCTCCCCCTCGGCGCGCCCGAGCGCAAGCCCGAGTTCGTCGCCTTCGTCGCTGCGGCTGAGCGTCTTCTCCGCCATCGTCATGGTCCGGGCTCCCTTGGCTGGCGTGCCCCCGTGGAACAACGCCGCAGCGCGCGAATCTTTCCCCCGTCGTGGCATTTGCGCCGGGGAACCCGGGCCGCGCGACGCGCGTTGTTCCCACCGGGGCATCAAACCGGCGAGATATGATGAGATTTTTTGCTTTTGTGGGCGTGCTGGCGATTGTCGTGGCGATTGCCGGCCTCGTTTATTTTTTCGGCGGCTTCTACGACGTATCGGCGGCCAATGGCGGCAATCCGGCGATCGAATGGTCGGTCGCGCATGTGCGCGAGGCCTCCCTCGGGCATTACGCCAAGGGGCCGCCGGCGCCGTCCTGGTTCAACGATCCCAAGACGATCCAGGCCGGCGCGCATGAATTCACCGAGGAAGGCTGCGTGCGCTGCCACGGCGCGCCCGGCCGCAAGCCCGACAAGTTCGTCCAGGGCATGGACCCGCAGCCGCCCGATCTCGGCAAGGCCAATGCCGACGACCCGCCCAGCTTCGTGTTCTGGATCGTCAAGCACGGCATCCGCATGACCGCCATGCCGGCCTTCGGCGGCCACGCCAGCGACGAGGAAATCTGGCGCGCGGTGGCTTTCGTCAAGCACCTCAAGAGCATCACGCCGCTGCAGTACAAGGAATGGAGCCGCGCCGGCGAAGCGGGAGAGCATGAAGGCGCGGCCAAGGGCGGCGAGGCGCAGGAGCACAAGAGCGGTGAAGGCGCAGGCGCCGCGCCGGCGCAGCACTGATGTGTTGAAGCCCTGCTAGCCGCGCGCGCGCAATGACACGCGCGCGGGCGCCGGCTTGCCGCCGCCGCCAGTGTGGCGGTCGCGCGCGCCCAGCGCCATGATCGCCGTGCCCATGGCGGCGCTGCCGAAGGTGATGAGCAAGCCGAAGCCGAGCAGGGCGAGCGCGGCGACGCAATCGCGGTCGGCCATAATCAAATCGCGCAATCCCCCCGGATTGAGCGCCAGCAGACCGCCGAGCATCAGCGCCGCGACGCCCGCGCCCGCCGCCAGATTGACGGCGAGCAGGCGGATCAGCGGCTGGCGCAGCAGCGAGTGCATCGGCGGGTCCTCGGGTGCGCTATCGTAGCAAATTGATACGGGCCGCAGCCACACATTCCGTTCGTTCCCGCTTGCGCGGGGACGAACGGATAAACGAGTCAATCAATCCTCGAACACGATCACGCCGCGCAGGTTGCGCCCCGCATCCAGATCCTCATAGCCCTGGTTGACCTCCTCGAGCCGATAGCGCCGCGTGATCAGCTCGGCGAGCTTGAGGTCGCCGGTGCGGTAGAGCCGCAGCAGCTCGGGGATCTGCAGCCGCGGGCTGGCATGAAACCGTAGACTGCGCCCATCACCGCCTTCTGCGTGGCGAACAGTTCGAGCGGCGGAATGTCGATCTGCTTCACGGTGTCGGGCGTGATCGCGGTCACCACCACGTTGCCGGCCTTGGCGGTGGCGCGGAACGCGGGCAACAGCGTCGCCGGCGGATCGATGCACACGAAGGCGTGGTCGACGCCGACGCCCTCGGTTAGCTCCAGCACCGCGCGGGTCAGCGCCTCGCCGGTCTCGACGAGCACGTGTGTCGCACCGAAGCCGCGCGCCAGCTCGCGCTTGAGCGGCGCGATATCCGCGGCGATGATGACGCGAGCGCCGCAGAGCCGCGCGCCCTGCACCACGTTCATGCCGTCGCCGCCGCAGCCGACCACCAGCACGCTGTCGCCCGGCTTCACCTTCGCCCGGTGGCGCGCGGCGCCGACGCCGGCCGGCACGCCGCAGGCGACCAGCGCGGCGAGCTCGAGCGGCACGTCCTTGTCGATCGCCAGCACCGAGGCCTGGTCGACCACCGTGCGTTCGGCGAAGCCGCCGATCATGCAGAAGGCGCCGACGTCGGCGCCTTGCGCGTCGCGCCGGCGGAGCTGCCGTCGAGCTGCGGGCCTTGCGTGATGCGCGGGCCCTCGGCGCACAGATGGTGCAGGCCGCGCGCGCACCAGCGGCAGCGCCCGCAGCCGGGGATGAAGGTGAGCACGACCGCGTCGCCGGGCGCGACGCCCGCGACGGCGCCGCCGACGGCCTCGACGATGCCCGCCGCCTCGTGGCCGAGCACCATGGGCGCCATGGCGACGCGGCGCTCGCCGCGCATCACGTGCAGGTCGGTGCGGCAGAGCCCGACCGCCTTGACCTTGACCTGCACTTCCGTGTCGCGCGGCGGATCGAGCGTGATCGGCTCGATCGAAAGCGGCGCGCCGACGCTGCGGAAGACGGCTGCTTGCGTGATCATGCGCGCATGATGGCAAGGGGTGAGGGCGGGGGCAATTGGCCTTCCGCCGCGCCACCTCTCTCCGCCTCATCCTGAGGAGCCCGCCGAAGGCGGGCGTCTCGAAGGATGGGGCGGCCCGGACCTCTCCGCTGTCATTGCCGGGCTTGACCCGGCAATCCCGCTTAGTGTCTGTCCGGACATTTCATGCGGGATTGCAAAGTTTTCTGAGCATGAGACGGATTGAAGCGAGGTGCAAGAATGCGAGCGCCTTGCGATTGAGATTCTCCCAATCCTTTGCCAGCCTTCGGCATCGGTTGAGCCACGCAATGGAGCGCTCGACGATCCATCTCTTCGGCAGGACGACGAACTTATGCAGTTCATTGCGCTTGACAATCTCGATGATCCAATCGCCGCTCCGGGAGGCCGCCAAGGCGGCGCGCTCTCCGCGATAGCCTGCGTCGGCGAAGATGCGCAGGATGAAAGGAAATAGAGATCGCGTGCGTTTGTCGAGAACGAGCGCTGCGCCATCGCGATCCTGAATATCGGCGGAATGAACGGCGGCGCTCAACAACAGACCAAGCGTGTCTACGAGAATGTGGCGCTTCTTGCCCTTGATCTTCTTTCCTGCATCGTAACCATGCGGATCAATCTGCGCCCCCCTTTTTCCGCGCTCTTCACGCTTTGGCTGTCGATAATCGCGGCGGTTGGACTGGCTTCGCGTTCGCCGTTCTCGCGGCACTCGACATAAAGTGCATGATGGATACGCTCGAGCGTGCCATCCCAGCTCCACAAATCGAGATAGTCGAAAAGCGTGCTGCGCGGGGGCAGATCTTTGGGGATTGCGCGCCACTGGCAACCCGTGCTCAAGACGTACATTATCCCGTTCATCACCTCGCGCAGGTCGACGCGCCGTTTACCTCCGCCCCGCTTGCCCGGTGGAATGAGCCCCGCGATATGGCACCATTCCGCATCGCTCAGGTCGCTCGGATAACGCAGACCGTCGCGGTTGTAGCGGGAGCGATTTTCGGTCGTCCACATGGGCACCTCCAAAACGAATCGGTGCCACTCAAGGAATCACAGCGGATTTGCCTTCCGCAAGGCCATGCCGGATAACTGACTCATCCGACTCCAAAAGTCCCCGGACGGACACTTAGGAAGACGCGGCCTCGGGCCTTCGTCGCCGAACACGCGGTTGTCATGCCCGCGAAAGCGGGCATCCAGTAGTCACGGAGGGATTCGTGTTGACTGGGTCCCCGCTTTCGCGGGGACGACAGCGAAGTTTGTGGCGGCGCGGGAAATGATAGGTGCAATCCGGCTCGCCACGCTCTCTTTCGCTCTCCCTTGTGGGAGAGACTGGCGCGTGGAGGGATTTCGAGCGCGCGCCGGATGAGGCGTCTGTGCTAGGCGCGCAGCGATCATGAATAGTAGTGCCTAGCGTCTTTGTGCTCGCGCAAGTTATTGGGTCTATATGGAACTGAGCTTCCATAAATAAGGACACTTTTTTCGGCAAGACGTTCAAGTACTGATGCGTGCAGTGGCGCTTCATTGGGCGGCGATCTGAAGCCTTCGACCCAGCCAAGCTTTGTAATGGGAATGAATATTAGCGCAATTTTCAAAGCCCAGCTTGGCATTTTATCGATAAGACTTCTGCGTTCGTCATGTTGAGGGCCGGAACTCGATGGATATAGATTAAGAAATGTGCAATCCACGATGAGTGGGTGCGGCAAACTCGTCGCTTCTTCGACCATCCAGGATAGAGCTATGTCGGAAAGCCGTGATTCATTTTCGATGTAACTACCACCGATATCGGAATGATTTTCCGCAAACCAAATCTGTTTAAATCTCTCTATGCCCTTTCGCTTGTTGGTTATTAGGGCGTTGTTTGATTGCTCTTCGGCCCAGGGAACACGCCCAAAATCTTTCCGGTTTTCGTCAATGGAAAGAGCATGCCTAGCGTAGGCCACCGCAGGGTCCAGATTTGTATTGTAAAATGCCATTCGATATTTTTTTAGGCTGAGTGGCTGCTCATATTTCAGCGATGCAAGGACATAAATTAGCAATGGAACTCCAACTGCGATAACCAAGAAATATACGTAGTATGGAAAATCAAAATATTGACCGAATGAAAAATATGAAAAGACCAATTTGAAAACTTGAGCGAGAATTGCAGCTAAGACTACATATATAATTCCTACTCCTGCAATTCCTCTCCAGCCAGCTCCAAGCGTTGCGACAGTATCCCAAACTCCAATAAAATAAGGCGAGCCATTCGCTGCGACCGTGTTGCCTGAAAAATATTCGCTGCGGAACCTATAGGCGCGTTCCATGCGCTGATTTTTGAGCGGATCGTCTTTGATCGAGCTGCCATATTGATAAACTTCTTTCACGGCTTCCGTGGCGATTTCGTAGGCGGACTTTGGGTCTCGTCTTAGCGGAGATCCATCTTTCATTCTTGTCGGCACGCCGCAATAGTAAAGTACACCTGCAACGCAGCGAGCCGTATATGCGCCTCTGCTGAAGCCAAAAAGAAAAATTCGATCTCCAGGTTCCCACATTCGAATTATCGCCGCATAGCAGTCGATGATATTTTTCGTAATCCCCAACCCAGTGGCGCCGCCAAGAAGATTGTAAATTCGTCTTCCGAGCTTGTGGCCACGCTCGCCGACATCACCGCGCGAGCCAAGGCCGGCGTCGTAAAATGCGAGTTGCTCTTCTGGTCTAATCTTATTGTCCGGTCCGATACGGGTTGCTCGGTAGAGCTTATAGACGTTGCTCCGCGTTTCATCGGGCATAAATCCGCCTGCTTGTCCGGTCCCGTCAGAAAAGATGAGGATGTTTTTGGACATCGGTTCTCTCCATTTCTCAAAGATTTACCAATTCTCGGATCGCAATCAATGGTTGCACACGTGAAAGCATTTTGCGAAGCGGGCGGATTTTGCGGCTAAGACCATATTCCTGCCATGATCTAGGATCATATTCCTTCTCAACCACCCCACGCGAGGGGCGTTCTGCAGGACACTGCAAACGTGGGGTGGCGGCGGCGCCCGCGGGCTCAGGCTAGTCACCTGGGCGCTCGGGAGGCCCCGGCCAAGCCGTCCGCCGGCACTATGACCGGCTGCCTTTGATGGCTGGACGCGGCGGCGACGAAGGGGGGCGGAAGCCGCCCGGATCGTGGGCCCACGAGGGCCCTGTCGCCGCCCGGAAGCACGGCGCCGGGGACAGAAAAGCCGCAAGGTGGAGCGCCGGAAGGCGACGCGCCCCCGCAAAGGGCGCGCCCGCCGAAAGGCGGAAGGCCGGTGGCTGCGCCTTTCGGCGCTCCACCCCCTCGCACTTCCCGCAGGGAAGGCGAGGCGAAGGCCCCAAAATCCGGCGCCGTCTGGCGCGCGGAAACAATCACCCATGCGCAAAGCAAAGGAGCGTCCCATGCCGCAGAGCAAACCGACCGATCGCAAGCCTACCGACCGCAAGCCGACCGCCACGCAGCGCCGCCGCGCGCGCCGCAGGCGCGCGCCTGGCGACCATCCGCTGTCCTTCGAGGATCAGCTCCGCGTCGCCGGCATCGATCCGAACGGCGATCCGCCCGACGATATCGACGAATTCCGCAATCAGATGGCGCGGCGCATCGCCATTTTCGTCAGCAACCTCGACGGCTGCTGGCGCGACTGTCGCGAGCCCGCCTGCCGGCGCACGCAATCGTGTCATGCGCCGAACATCGCTTGCAGCAACGCGCCGCCGCTGCCGCCGGATCCGGACGGGCGGCTGCAGGCAAAAGCGCTTGCCGAGATGAGCCGCGCGCTGCAGGCGCGGCTTGCCCAGTTCGAGGCGGAGAAGGGGTGATGGCCGCCGGGCCTGCGCCTTCTCTCTTTCCCTCTCCCCTTGCGGGAGAGGGTCTATTTCTGCGCCGGCTTGATGAATTTCAGCGTCATGTTGTCGGCCTCGCCGATCGCCGCATATTTCGCCCGCGAGTCGGCGCCGCCTTCCAGCGCCGGGGGCAGAAACCACACCGGCTCGGTGCGCGGATCCTTGCTATTGGCGTTGATCTCGGATGCCGCGGCGAGATGAAAGCCGGCCTGCTCGGCCTCGTGCAGCAGGAAAGCCTGCGGCAGCCGGCCGAGCTTGAAGCTCTTGGCCGCCGGCATGTCCGCATCGGCGCGATGGGCGACGATGCCGAGGATGCCGCCCGGCTTGAGAACGCCATAGGCGCTGCGCAGGAAGCGTTGCAGCATCGCGTCGGTCGCCTTGCCGTGCACATTGGCGAAGATCAGGTCATGCATGTTGCGGAAGGTGAGCACCATGTCGGCGGACTCCGGCGCGCCGAGCGGCATGTAGTCGGGCAGCTCGAACGGCTCGCGTTCCACCCGCCCGTAGATCGCCGGCTTTGCCGCAAGCTTGTCGGCGTAGCGCTTGGCCATGCGCCGGGCGAACGGGCTGCGGCTCGTCTCCGGCGGTGTCGCTTCGATGAGCATGCCGTGGTCGTGCAGGAAGGGCGCGAGGATCTCCGTGTACCAGCCGCCGCCCGGCAGCACCTCGATCACCCGCATGTCCGGGCGGATGCCGAAGAATTTCAGGGTCTGCTCCGGGTGCCGGTATTTGTCGCGCGCGACATGCGCCGGACTGCGCTGCGGGCCGCCGATGGCGGCGGTGAGCCCCGGCGCGACGTCCGGCGGCGGGGCGGCCTGCGTCGCTTGCGCGGCGCCAAGCACGAGGACGAGGGAAATCGCGAGTCGAAGTCTCATGGCAAACCCCGTGAGTTGGATCAAAGCGCGCGCCGCGCTTTGTCCCGTCGACCCTCTCGTGATCATAGAAAAACGCCGCGTGGGGCGAAACCGGGTTCGCGATCGGCGGGAACCGGCGTTTGCCGCCCGCGCGCGGCTCCACTAGCATCCGCCCCCGACAAAAAACGGCATGCCGGAGGACGCATCCCATGAAACTGCCCAGCAAGATGATCGACATCTCGGTCGCGCTCGACAACGAGACGGTGCTCGATCCGCCCTTCATGCGCCCGAAGATCGACTACAAGACCGGCAAGGAAAACGCCTGGACGCTCACCGAGGCCTTCCCCGGCCTCAAACCCGAGCAACTCCCCGACGGCGAAGCCTGGGCGATCGAGTTCATCACTCTCGCCACCCATAACGGCACCCACATGGATGCGCCCTATCACTTCCAGTCGAAGGACATCCACGGCAACCGCATGATCACCATCGACGAGGTGCCGCTCGACTGGTTCTTCCGCCCCGGCGTCAAGCTCGACTTCCGCCACCTGCCGGATGGGCACGTGGTCAGCGCCGCCGAGGTCGAGGCGGAGCTTGCCCGCATCGGCCACACGCTCGCGCCGTTCGACATCGTGCTGGTCAACACCCGCGCCGGCAGCCGCGTCGGCCACGACGACTATATGAGCACCGGCATCGGCATGGGGCGCGAGGCCACCCTCTATCTCACCTCGCGCGGGGTGCGGGTGACCGGCATCGACGCCTGGGGGTGGGACGCCCCCTTCGTCCATACCCGTAAGAAATGGGAAGAAACGCACGACCCGGCGATTATCTGGGAAGGGCACAAGGCGGGGCGGGAGATTCCGTACTGCCACATGGAAAAGCTATGCAATTTGGAATTGCTGCCTCCCTCCGGTTTCGTCGTCGCCTGCTTCCCGGCGAAGATTAAAGCGGCATCCGGGGGCTGGACGCGGGCCGTTGCGCTTTTCGACTAAAATTCAAGGGCATATGGAGGCGTTTTATCTCTTAACGGGCGTTAAGAGTGCTCTGAGAGTTATGCATATAACGCATGCTTCGTTGGAGGTGGTCAGGCCGCCGAATCTGGATATATTGCACCGCAACAACAGCAAGAAGACGTCTTGGGAAATGCCTGGGGACATGAATTAAGGAGATTTTCCTATGGCCTATGCCCACACCGCCGCTGCGCCGCATGCGATCGCCTTGTCCGGCAAAACCGCGCGGGAGCCCGCGCGCAGCCTGCTCAACCGCTTCTTCCACTACGTCGCCGACGTCAACATGCGTCGCGCCGAGCAGGAGATCGCCCGCTACCTGGCGAGCAACGGCGGCAAGTTCACCGATGCCACCGAGCGCGAGATCGAGCATCGCTATCTGTCCAATCTGGTGCGCTGAGGCGAAAACCGCCCGCGCCTGAAACCTTCGAGGAGCCTGTCATGACGACCCTGCCATTGCGCGCACCCTATCAGCCGACCATCTGGTCGCAGATCACCCATTTTGCGTCGCGCGTGGCCGCAATCGCGGTCGCCGTGCTCGACACCTACGCCGAAGCGCAGCGCCAGTCGCGCGAAATGGAAAAGCGCTACCCGTTCACCTACTGGTCGTGATCGGTCTCCAACGCTTGCATCCTATCGCCCGGCTTCGGCCGGGCGATGTCGTTTGGGGGCTCACGGCAGCGGCGCGGCGCTCTCGCTCGGCTCGGCGGGCGCCGGCGGATAGGGCTCGGGCACCGCGACCGACGGGTCGTCGGGGTTCGGCGTCTCGCTGGTGACCATGGCGCCGACCGGCGCGGTTGAAGCGAGATCGAATATCGTCTTCTCCGGCTCCGTCAGCGAGGCCTGCACGGTGGTGCGGTAGAAGACGTAGGCCGCGAGCAGCGCCTGCGCGCAGGCGGTGAACAGGAACAGCGCGCGCGGACCCAGCATCGCCATGGCGAGCGCGCCCATCAGCGGCCCGGCCACCGAGCCGATCGCATTGGCGAGCAGGATGGTGGCGGCGGTCGGCACCGTCTCGCTCGGCGGCGTCTTGTCATAGGCATGCGCGGCGGCGAGCGAATAGCAGGGCAGCGCCAGCGCTCCGAACAGCAGGCCAAACACCAGCAGCAGCAGGCCGGAGGCGGCGAGCGCCCATAACAGCGCGCCGACCACCGCAGCGCCGCAGAGCAGCGCCAGCAGCACCAGGCGGCGGTCGACCCGGTCGGACAGCCGTCCCACCGGCCATTGCGTGATCGCGCCGGCGAGCGTCGCAGCGCCCATGAACAGCGCCACACGGCCGACGCCAAGTCCGGCGCCGGCCACCGCCAATGGCGCCAGGCCCCAGAAGGCGCCGTTCGCCACCCCCACCATCATGCTCGCCACCAGCCCCACCGGGGCGGCGCGATAAAGCTGCACCGGATGAAAACTCACGATGGTGATCGGCGCGGGCTGCGCCGAGCGCGTCAGTGCCACCGGCACGATGGCGAGCGAGGCCAGCATGGCGGCGACCATGAAGTTCCCGTCCTCTTTCACCGGATAGAGTGTCACCAGCAACTGCCCGCCGGTGAAGGCAAGGAAGTTGACGATCACGTAGGCCGACATCACCAACCCGCGCGTCTCGTTGGTGGCGCGGTCGTTGAGCCAACTCTCGATCACCAGATAGAAGCCGGCGATGCAGAAGCCGTTGACCAGCCGGAAGGCGGTCCAGGCGATGGTCGTCGTCGCCAGCGGATAGGCGAGGCCGACCACCACGGCGAGCGCCACCAGGGCGGCGAAGGCGCGGATATGGCCGGCGCGCAGGATGGTGAAGGGCCCGAGCAGGCAGCCGATGGCGAAGCCGAGATAATAGGCCGAGCCGATGAGGCCGAGCGCCAGCGCGCTGAAGCCCTCGGCGGTGCCACGCAGCGGCAGCAGCGTGAACTGCAGGCCGTTGCCGGCGAGCAGCAGCGCGACGCCGAGCAGTAGCGATGCGATCGGGCGCAGGTTGGCGGGCATGCGGCAGGGCGGCTCCGGTCTTTCGCGCGCCCCCCATAGCGGCAAATGCTCGGGGCACCAAGATGAAATGACCGGGCGCCGCATGGCGGTTTCGCCGCACCCGTTTCGCGCGTAGGTCGCAAAAATGAAATGGCCGGGACACGCCCGGCCAAGTCATGGCGGCCTTGTTCGCCGCGGGATTTAGTCCGCAGTACCCGGTTGTTTGACCTCGCCGCTGTGCAAATCGGCCCAGGCCAGGGTGATGGCAAAGACTGCAAACGCAAGCACTATGCCGCCAACAATGATTGCAACGTCCGCCGGCATGATTAGCCCCCGTTTCAGGTTGGCGACAAAAGGTTAGGGGGCCGCCGGCGGGCAGCTTTGACCTGGATCAAAGCACCGGCGCCACGAATGTGCTCGGGGCGCCCGGAAGGGCGCAATCAAAAGTTCCACACTGCGGTAACACGGTGACGCAATTCGTGATGGAACGTGCCCTCTGTGGCCCGGTTCAGACACAAAACCGCCGGACTTGCCCCGTGAAACGGTGACGTTCCCCCACATCGGAGCCGTCATGATTCGCAAGTTCTCTCTCGCCACGATTCTGATCGCCGGCACGATTCCCGCCGCCTATGCACAGCACCATCACGCGCGTCTCGACGCCCACGGGAATCTCGACGCGCTGATCGCCCGGCATGCCGCCGCCGCCAACGTGCCGGAGAGCCTGATCCGCCGTGTCATCCGCCGCGAGAGCCGCGGCAATCCGCGCGTGATCTACAAGGGCAATTACGGGCTGATGCAGATCAAACTCGGCACCGCGCGCTCGATGGGTTATCGCGGCGACGTCCGCGGCCTGCTCGATGCCGACACCAACATGACCTATGCGGTGAAGTATCTCGCCGGCGCCTATCGCGCCGCCGGCGGCAATCCCGACCGCGCAGTGCACTACTATGCCGCCGGCTATTACTATGCCGCCAAGCGCAAGGGCCTGGTCGATCGGCATGCGGCCAATCCGATCGGTGATTTCGCCAGCGCGGCGGCCGGTCAGCGCGCCGCCCGCTCGGCCGGCAAGACCGTAGCGCGCGCGGCGCACAGGAGCGCGCCGGTGTCGCTGAAGCACAAGATGAAGCTGGCGCGCAGCAACGGCGCCACGGTCGCCTCCTCGTCGAACCCCTATACCGGCAAGCTCGATCAGTTCTGAGGCGGGATTTCTTCGCCCGTGCGCGGGGACGGCAGCCCGATGACCGGTGGGCTTTCTTCCTGCGGCAGCACCGCCAATTCGAAGGTCGAGGTCTCGCCGATCTCTAGGTGCAGCGTGCCGGCTTCCGGCGTGGCCACGATTGCGCCGGTTACGTCTTCGACATAGTCGGCATCGGCGCTCCGGGCGGCGGACACCGCAAGCTGCGTCATTGCTGCGCCCGCGGGCGCGGTTGCCAGGACGGCAAGCGTCGCCGCAAGGCCGAAGATTAACAAAATCTTACCGTGAATCCCGCGGATAGCTCGGCGATGGCGCTGCATGCGCCGTGCGTAACTGAGTCGTGGTATCTCAATGGTGAACGTCCGGCTCAAACCGCCGGGCTGCAAGGCGCACGGCAGCGGCGGTGACAGGCGACCGGGCGGTTGCTAGGAAGCCTTACCGTCAGTTCGAGGGGGGAAGCGTCATGTTCAAGAAGCCGGCCTGTCCGGTCATTGCCATCGAAGAACATTATTGGGATCCGGAGCTCAGCAAGCACTACACCGGCATCGAAGCCGGCCGTGCCGGCGAGACCGAGCAGAAGCTGTTCGATCTCGGCGCGCTACGGCTGAAGGAGATGGATGCAGCCGGCATCGACGTGCAGGTGCTCTCGCACGGCGCGCCTGCCACACAGAAGCTGCCGGCCGACATCGCGGTCGAACTCACCCAGGCCGTCAACGGCCGCTTGGCCAAGGCCTGCGCCGCTCATCCGCAGCGCTTTGCCGCCTTCGGCGCGCTGCCGACCGCGCTGCCGGAAGCCGCCGCCGACGAGCTCGAGCGCACGGTGAAGGAGCTCGGCTTCAAGGGCGCCATGATCCACGGCACCGCCAATGGCGAGTTCCTCGACCACAAGAAATACTGGCCGATCTTCGCGCGCGCCGAAGCGCTCGACGTGCCGCTCTATCTGCACCCGGCGCTGCCCAACCCGCAGGTGACCGAGATTTACTTGAAGGATTACATCAAGGACTTCCCACTGGTGGTACGGCCTGCCTGGGGCTTCACGGTGGAGACGGCGACGCAGGCGATCCGCCTGGTGCTGTCCGGCGTGTTCGAGAAGCACCCGAAGCTGAAGATCATTCTCGGCCATTTCGGCGAGACGCTGCCCTTCCTGCTCTGGCGCATCGATTCGGCGCTGAAGCGGCCGGGGCAGAAGCCGATGAGCTTCCGCGACGTGTTCAGCAACAATTTCTATCTCACCACCTCTGGCTTCTTCTCCAACCCGGCGCTCCTGTGCTGCATGATGGAGATGGGCATCGACCACATCCTGTTCGCGATCGACTGGCCCTTCGTCGCTGAGAACGGGCCGGCGGTGGAATGGATGCAGGGCGCGCCCATATCCGACGCAGACAAGGCGAAGATCCTGTCGGGCAATGCGCGGACGCTGCTGAAGATGTGATGCATCACGCGGTCGTCGCCGGGCTTGTTCCGATGACGCCGCTGAGGTGCGGGCGGGGGCTCGTTCAGCCTTCAACCAAGGGCATTGAACGCGCGCGAGCGGCGCATTGGCCGTGCGTGCGGCCTCCAGCTCAGCCACCGGAGCTCGATGGAACCATTGCCCAGACTCGCCCGTTGCCTCGATGCTGAAAACGCTTCGGGGATAGGCTTGGGCGTCCGAATCCGAGCCAACTCATCGGCTGCAGGGTGTCCTGCGCGGTGATCGGCGCCGCTCGAGGGAGCATTGGCGCACGCGGTTCTCATATGGCGATGGACGTAGTGTGCTTTGGAACGAGGACCTCGCGCACATGAGCTCGGCCCAGCGGAAAGAATCCGGTTCCAAGCGCGGATGGTTCGGGTGGCTGGCCGATATGTCGCTGCGCCGGCGGCTGATGCTGTTGTTGTCGTTCGCCGCATTGCCGGGCCTGGCCATCGCTGTTTTCCTCGCCAATAGCTTGCTGAACGACCAGACGAGCCAGATCGGTACCAGCGTCGACCGGCTGGCCAAACTTGCGGCCGCGCGCAACGAGACCGTCATCGAGAACGCCCGTGCCATCCTGGTCGCGGTGGCGCAAAACTACGCCGACGGCGACGTCAACGCCGGCACCTGCCGCAGCTATCTCAGCGGTTGGCTCAAGTCCTTTCCCGCCTTTACCTCGCTTATGCTCTATGACAGGGGTGGCACTGCGGTCTGCCTGACGCTCAACAGCGAGATGCCGACGCGGGTCGACTCCACGCCGTGGTTTGCGCACGCGCGCGCCGACAAGCAGTTCGTGCTCGGCCAGTACGTGATGGGGAAGACGGGCAAGCCGCTCTTGGCGGCTGCCTTTCCGGTGCTGGACAACACCGGAAAATTCAATGGCGCGGTGGCGCTCGGCATCGACCTGCGCTGGCTCGATTTCCTCGGCAAGACCATTAAGCTCCCGGAGGATGCGACCATCTCGGCGTTCAACGATCACGGCGAAATGCTGGCGCACAATTCCGCCATGTTCTTGAAAAAGGGAGCCAAGCCGAAGCCGGCGCCATCGCAGGCCGCCATCAAACTGATGGCGGCGATGCAAAGCGGCATCCTGCGGGCGAGCGACGTTACCGGCGAGCCGCGCGTCTACGGTGTGCAGAAGACATCCGCGGGCAACCTCGTGCTGGCGGTCGGCATGCCACCCTATCTGGGTTACGCGCGCTATCGTGAAGCGCTTGTGAACACGCTGGCCGCACCCTTAGTGGTCCTGATCCTGGCGCTGATCGCGGCCTGGTACGCCAGCGAAGCCTTCGTCGCGCGTTATGTGCTGTCGCTCGCGCGCACCGCCGAAGCGATCGAGGCTGGCAATCTGTCGGCGCGCTCCGAGATTCCTTACAGCCGCTACGAGATCGGGCGGCTAGCCGCCGCCTTCGACAGCATGGCAGAGTCTATCGAGAACAATCAGATCGAATTGCAGAACCTGGCGGAGGAACGCGAGACGCTTGTCCGCGAGATCAATCACCGGGTCAAAAACAATCTGCAGATCGTGCTCAGCATGATGCAGCCGGCTGCCGGAGGCGACATCGCGCCGGAGGTTGCGCAAGCACGCCTGAAATCGTTGGCCGGCCGCGTGCAGACGCTGGCCCAGGTGCACGAGTTGCTCTACCGTCAATACGACAGCGCGGCGCCGCCACTCGGCACCTACATCGAGCAGCTGACCAAGCTCCTGGGCGCGTTTTACAAGACAAAGGTCGGTCCGACCGAGGTCGATGCGGCGGTCGATGACGTGCATCTGACCATCGGACAGTGCATCAATTTCGGGCTCATCCTCAACGAGCTCATCGCCAACGCGCAAAAGCACGCCTTCTCCGGCCATGAACCCGATGCGCACATTGCCGTCAATGTGGCGGTCGAGCGGGAGCCCGGTGCCGATTACGTTCACCTGATCGTCTCGGACAACGGCGTCGGTCTGCCGGATGGTTACGATCTCGCCAAGGCTCGTTCAATGGGCTCGCGAATCGTGTTGGCCCTCGCCAAACAGCTGCAAGGCGAGGTCTGGGGCGAACGCCTGGAGCGCGGCGCGGCAATGCATTTCCGCTTTCCGGTCCGTGCGGCGGGCTGAGGGCGGCGCTGGCAAAGCAGAGCCAGACGCGGGAATCCCTTGCCATCGCGTCTGGCGAGATGGCCGGGACAAATCCGGCCATGACACGATCATTTTATTGGATGCGCCCTGTAATAGGCGGCGTCTTCCGCCGACTGGTGCCAGTCGGCATTGCCGCGCCAGGCGCAGTGATGCGCGCGCATGTCGGCGCCGTAGCGCACCCGGAACAAAAGCGTGCGCTGCGGGCCGTTCTCGTATTCGTGCACCTCGCCGGGCGGATGCACCACGAAACCGCCGGGCGCGACCGGCACCGTCTCGCCCGGCGTGCGCATGGTGCCGCCGCCGGAGAAGCAGAAATAGATTTCGGTCGCCTCGGGGTGGCAGTGATAGGGGCTGACCTGGCCCGGCTCCCAGCAGGCGACGGTGAAATCGCCGGCCGCCTCTTTGCCCAGGATCTTCTCGACATGGTGCTGCGGATTCCATTCTTGTTCGCGTTCGAGGCTGAAGACATGCATAGCGGCGCTCTCCCTGGGGCGGTTATGGGCGCAAAGCCTAGCGCAGATCGGCGCCGGACAGGAAAGATTGCGCTCCGCCCGCGCGCGTTGGTAGAAGGTGGCGGCGCCACGCGCGCCGGGCCCGTAGCTCAATGGTCAGAGCCGACCGCTCATAACGGTCTGGTTGGAGGTTCGAGTCCTCCCGGGCCCACCACGCATTCATGGGTTTTGGCCTTAATAAGAGACCTGCCGAATAGGCCCGCACTGTGCGGGCTTTTTTATGCGCACATACGGTCTCCGAGTCTCTGCAACGGGCGAAAGGTGCAATTCGGCCTTGCGTCTCCGAGGCATAAATACCCGTTCCTGGCGCCGAAAAAATGTGGTGCTGAAAGTTGCGCCTGTGAGCTGCTGCCTACGAAAGAAAAACACCTTCGCTTGATCGACAAAAGCCTGCTCGGCAGATGGCTGCGCGGCAAAGCGGTCGGTCGCTGACAGTGAATGATGCGGTTACAGGCTTGTGTCAGATCGAGGCGCGGCTAAGTGCCGGCCGGGCTGAGGTGGGGATAAAAACCGACTGTGGGGACTGGGGGATACGTCAGTCGGAGGGGGTCTCAGCACGACCGGCTGCTAGCATGTAGGGTCGGCTAGAGTTGGGGCAAGCGGCACCTTGCCGCGCTGTACGACGTGACCGTGGAGCCTATCCGGCGTGAGGATCGGACGCCGACAATACTGCGGCCAGGAATGTTTTCGGCCATGCACGGCGTATGATGCTGCTTTTAGGCGAATCAGGCCGGCGCCAGACCGAGCCGCTGATACTGCAGCGACCATTCAGCTGGGGGCTCGCGCAGATTCGCGACGCCGATCCCGCGCGGGAGCCGGCCCTCGACGGCAGCCTTGACCAGGCCCGGTGCGACGAAGGCAAGCGAGATCGTCATGTTGACGTGGCGGATGCTGCACTTCTGGCGAGCGGCAATGTCCTCGATGGTAGCGGTGCCGGAGACGATCTCGTCCAACCAGGCACGCCCGCGCGCGATTGATTTGAGCAGAGCCGCGCGTCGCTCGAATTTGATGGGTCGTATCCGGTGTCGTTCGACTTTGGCAGGGACGAGGATTTCCCTGAACCGTTTGATCGGCGGCTTGGCCCACGGGATCAGCAGGGAAGGCGTTCGATCTGCGGCCGCAGCTGGATCTGCTGCGCCCTCCTGATCTTTCTCGGGGTGGTTCTCACCGGCAGTCTTCAGCCAAACCGCCAGTTCGGTTTTGCGCACTTCGACCCGGGACACCTCCGCGAGTAGGCTGGTTCGATCGACTGCGCCTTTGTGCGCGGCGGGGATGTGTGCAAAATCGCTTGCAATATTGACCCCCTGAGGGGGCTTTTCGCGTCCAATTCCGACCCCCTGTGACGTGTTGTGTCAGCGTCCTTCCTTTTGGCCTTGATCGGCCGGGAAGGGCTGATGGGGATGATTGGCGTGGACAAGATCGGCGAGATACGGCGCGCCTATTTTGAGCAGGGTCGGACGATCAAGGAAATCGTACGCACGCTGTCGGTGTCGCGCGCGACGGTGCGCAAGGTCATCCGCGGGCACGGGACCGAATTCAAGTACGAGCGCGGGGTTCAGCCCTCGCCCAAGCTTGGCGACTGGGTCGAGGTTCTGACGGAGATCCTGGAGAAGGAAGGCATCCTGCCGAAGCGGGAGCGCCGCTCGACGCAACGTGCTGTTCGAGGAATTGCGCGGACGCGGCTATGACGGCGCCCACGACAGCGTGCATCGGTTCGTCAAGGCTTGGCGCGACGAGCGCGCACGGGTTCCGGCCAAGGCCTATGTGCCGATGAGCTTCGCGCCTGGAGAAGCTTTCCAGTTCGACTGGAGCCACGAGACGATCACGCTTCGGGGTCTGCCGCTAACGATCAAGGCGGCGCACATGAAGCTATCGCACAGCCGCATGCCGTTCGTGCGCGTCTACTTCCGTGAGACCCAGGAGCTGGTGTTCGACGCCCATGACAAGGCGTTCCGGTTCTATGGCGGGGTCTGCCGGCGCGGCATCTACGACAACATGAAGACGGCGGTCGAAGCCATCTTCGTCGGCAAGGCGCGCCAGTATAATCGCCGCTTTCTGCAGATGTGCTCGCATCACCTGATCGAGCCGGTGGCCTGCACGCCCGCCTCGGGCTGGGAGAAGGGTCAGGTCGAGAACCAGGTCGGCAATCTGCGCGATCAATTCTTTCGGCCCAAGCCGCGGGTCAAGAGCCTCACCGAGCTGAATGCGTGGCTGGAAGATCAGTGCATCGCCTATGCCAAGCGCACCCCGCATCCGGAGTTCAAAGAGCGCACGATCTGGGACGTATTCCAGGAAGAACGCGCGAGCCTGATGGAGCTGCGCGGGCCCTTCGACGGGTTCGTCGAGAAGGCGGTGCGGGCCAGCACCACATGCCTGATCATGGCCGATCATAATCGCTACAGCGTCGATGCGCGGGCCGCGGGCCGTATGGTGCTGGTGCGCTCCCATGCCGAACGCATCGTCGTGCTGCTGGACAATGAGGTGGTCGCCGATCATCCGCGCCACTTCCGGCGCGACCAGATCATCTACGATCCCTGGCATTATCTGCCGGTACTGTTGAAGAAACCCGGCGCCTTGCGCAACGGCGCCCCGTTCAAGGATTGGGCTCTGCCGCCCGCGCTGAGCCAGGTTCGCGCCAAGCTGAAGAGCCACGCCGACGGGGATCGCCAGTTCGTCAAAGTGTTGGGCGCGGTGCTCGATCATGGGCTGGATGCCGTCGAGGCCGCCTGTGCCGAAGCGCTGGAGGCCGGCATCGCCAGTGGCGATGTGATCCTGACCGTGCTGGCGCGCCGGCGGCAGCCCGTGACGCCGCCCAGCATCACCACGCCCGATGCGCTTCGTCTGAAGATCGAGCCCGTGGCCGATTGTGGCCGCTACGACAGCATAAGGAAGGTCGCCTGATGGAACGCCACGAGATTCTGGAAGCCATGAGCGAACTGAAGCTCTACGGCATGCGCGCCAGCTTCGATGAGATTGCCGGTAAGGGTCTTGCCCGGCGCGACGAGATCTATCCTCTCATCGCCAGCCTGATCCGGGCCGAGCGCACGCACCGACAGGCTCGTTCGATCAGCTACCGCATCGGCGGCGCCAAGTTCCCGGTCCTCAAAGATCTGGACAAGTTCGTCTTCGCCGATACGTCGGTCGATGAAGGGCAAGTTCGCGAACTCGCCGCCGGCACCTTCCTGGACGCCAAGCGCAATGCGATCTTCATCGGCGGCACCGGCACCGGCAAAACCCATCTATGCATCGCCGTCGCCTCGGCAGTCATCCGTGCTCGCGCCAGGGGACGCTTCTTCAATCTGGTCGATCTGGTCAATCAGCTCGAACAGGAGAAGGCCGCCGGCCGCAGCGGCCGGCTCGCCGAGAAGCTGCTGCGCCACGATCTCATCGTCATCGACGAGCTCGGCTATTTGCCGTTCAGCCAGTCCGGCGGACAGTTGTTGTTCCACCTGATCAGCAAGCTCTACGAGAACACGTCACTGCTGATCACGACCAATCTGGCCTTCGCCGATTGGCCTCAGGTGTTCGGCGATGCCAAGATGACAACCGCCATGCTCGATCGGCTGACCCACCATTGCGACATCGTCGAGACCGGCAATACCAGTTGGCGATTCAAAAACCGCAACTGATCAAACTCTCCCAACACATCGCCTTATCCATGTGGGTGCACAGGCACCTCCCACGGCCGCCGCCGCCAGCGCGATGAAACGCGCGGCGTCGGCCGCGGGGCCCTCCTATGCACTACATGGATAAGCCCACTTCGACCCAATCGGAGGGGTCAACATTGGACGCGAAAGGGGGTCGGAGTTGGATGCG
>CAVXFJ010000019.1:0-21843 GCA_963760995.1 uncultured Pseudomonadota bacterium
CTCGTATCGCTCCCCGCTAGAGTCGACGACGCAGCTTGCGCATGCGCCGTCGCCGCCGGGAGCATCAGGGCGTAGCAGTGCGCCGATGCGAGCTGACCAACGTGTCATCGCTCCTCCTGTTCGGGAATATGACTGAACCAGCGATCGTACCAGGCAAGGCTGCGTTCGATGCCGTCCACGGCATGTTTCGTCTCTCGCAGGCCGTGGCCCTCGCGCGGATACCGCACCATCATCGTCGGTACGCCGACGTCCTTGAGCGCGATGTAGTACTGCTCCGCTTCGGCGATCGGCACGTGGCTCTCGTTCTCGCCGTGCAGGAACAGCGTGGGTGTCTTCACCGCGCCGACATACCGGAGGGCGCTCCGCGCCCACAGCGTATCCAACAGATGATCCTCGTGCGGATACGCCCCGAACTCCACGGCCAGGTAGTCGTGATAGTAGGCCATGTAATTGAAGCTCACGAGATTCGAGATTCCGGCCGTGGGAATCGCGGCTTTGAAACGCGTGGTCCGCGCGCCGGCCAATTCTGATCTGCAAATGGCCCTTCGGCGAAGTGCCCGCATATCAGCTATTGGGCCGCTCTAGGCAAATGAGTGGACATGGCGTGGATATTGTGAGTCATAATACGCGATGTCACCTTGGCGGGATCACGGTTCGCGGCTGATCGGCCAGCAGCACACTCAACAAAGAATTATGGACCTCAAGATGTCCGTTGTAATTAATGAAACCCAATTTGCGGAACTTATTCATGAAGTGGCTTACGCGTGACCGCGTCGTACCGATCATCTCGGCGAGCGTCTCCTGACTGATCTTCGCGAGAATTGGCTCCGGTCGGCCTTCCTTTCCAAAATTGGCCAACAGCAGCAACAGCCGCGCAAGCCGTTTTTCAGTGGAGTTAAAGAGCTGATCGACCAAGTCTTCTTCGACCCGGGCGTTCCTCGTCAAAATATGAGTGACAAACATTTGCGAAAACGCGGGCTCGGCATGAATGACCCGCTGAATTTCACTCTTTTGCACGCGCATCACTTCGCATTCCGTCATCGCAGACGCAGTTGCCAAACGCTTCGGCTGTCCGAGCAAGCATCCCTCACCGGCAAATTCGTCGGACCCCAAAAGTGCGACAATGGCTTCCTTCCCATCGTTGGACAGGACAGCGACTTTAACTTTGCCCTTCTTGATATAGAAAACCGCATCTGCATCGTCGCCCTGAGCAAAAATGACTTCTCTTTTTGAATACGTGTAAATATCGCGACCGAGGCCTGCCGTCGCTAAAAACGCCGCAGGATCAAACAGCGGAGCCCCCGCTGGTTTGCGGTTTGAATTTTCCTTGGTGGGCCTCGGTCTGGATGCATCAACCATCCGCGCTTCTCCTCCATTTAGGGGGGGCTGTCTCTCAGCTCCAACGCCCCGGGTACAGAGCCGCTTCAGGTGAACCGCAATGTAGGCTCCCCGGACATAACAAGTCCAAGCCAATCCGACATCGTTAGGTCGCGGCGGATTGGCACACGACCGTGTGAAAGCCTGCGTTGGACGTGTAATCCGATGCTGATTAAGCGAAAAAAGGACGAAAAGTGGTCTGTATGGATCAGCCATCGTTCTTTCCGGGGGATAGCTTTTTGCATCACCGAAACAGTTTCGAGCCTCGGTGACTGAGAGACGGTTCTGCGCTCCCCGCTCGTATTTTCGGGAGGTCACTATGACCAAAGCTCCGATCCAAGACGTTTGGTTCGATAACGCTGCGACTTTGGCGATGGGCGAAGCTTTCGACCGCGCCTGTGTTTCGCTCCGTCGCTTCGGATCATTAATTACAGCGCGTGAAATGATCGCAAAGAGAATTATTGAAGCCGCCAAAAATGGCGAGCGCGATCCCGCTCGGCTCCATAGGCAAGCATTAATGACCTTTCGCATCGAAGATATGTCGATGCTGGTTGTTAGCGTAAGCTGCGATCCCCCCGTCCCGGCCTATGCTTCGGTCGCGCAAGCAGCGTGATCATAGAGCGCCCCGCCCTATGCAGACCATCCCCCAGCGCATAGAGGCGGGGCAGCTTCCAAATGCTCAGGTTCATTCATGCCGCCCAATTCGCACTTTCCGAACCTGAGCTACGAACGACCGTCGTGCCCACAGTGCGCGCGAGGATGTTGCTTTCCCGCGCTTTGATCGTGAGAACCAGGACTGCGCACGTTCGATTGCATCCCCTGCGACCACTCTGAAGAACGTCGTCAACCAGCGACATTAAGATATTCATCTTTGTTGAAGAAACAAAGCACGGTGTTGCGCGTTGGGATACGCCCCAGGAGGGGCCCCCAATGAAAATGAAACTTATCGCTGCTGCCGCTCTTGTCGCTGCATTCGCAATGCCGGCCTTCGCCGCCAACGAGTATTATCTTGTGCAGGACACCGCGACGAAGAAATGCTCAATCGTTGAGAGTGCACCCACGGCCGAGACAGTAAAGGTCATCGGCGCCGTTCATGCGACGATGGAGCAAGCCGAGGCTGCAATGAAGGCAGACGAAAGTTGCGCTGCAGAGTAGCCAATAGCGTCAGACTGCGATGGCTAGCAGCTTCGTCGGTTTCGGCTTACGTATCGTGAGACGAAGAGACGTTCTGCTGCCATCGCAGTCACCTGCCTTTCGCAACGAAGCGCGGTTCGTCTTATCGCAGAGGTTGAGCAGGGAAGGCGCGAATTTCCGCTGACACCACGCATCGACCGTTGCCATCGACCTATGCCATTAGGGGTGGTTGTAGTGCAAAAAGTGACGATAAAATAAGGATTAATTGAAATGGTGGGCGCTGTAGGGATTGAACCTACGACCTCTCCCGTGTGAAGGGAACGCTCTCCCGCTGAGCTAAGCGCCCGACCCGTAGACCGGCGGATATAATGAGCGGCTCGGAAGGGTGTCAAGCGCGCTCGGTCCCATTGCCTGGCGCGGTTACCGGTCGATATCGCATTCCTCCCGCGAAATCCCGCAGGATATGGGGTCAATCGCAGGGGGCGTTGGGCTTAATTCCGCGTCTGCGGCTCGTCGTCCCGCTGCACGCGCGAGGCGTGGCCTTGCAGCGCGCGGATGCGGTCGGCGAGATTTCCGCTCGGCTGCCCCTCGCCGAGCTCCAGGGTCGCGGCCGCGGCGGGCCCGCGCTCGCGCGCGCTTTCGGCGGCGAGCAAGGCGTCGATCGGCGAATTGGGGCCTTCCAGCGTTGAGGCGAGCCGCGCCACTTCGGCCGCGACGTCGTTGATGCGCTCGCGCAGCAGCGCGTTCTCTACCCGCTCGGAGGCCCAGGCCTCCTCGGTCTCGCGCTTCATGCCGGCGAGATCGCGCGAGAGCCGGTCACGCTCGTCGCGCGTGCGATCGAGCTCGGACTGCAATTGCGCCTTTTCACTTTTCAGCCGCTCGGAATCCGAGGCATTGCGGGCGTCCAACTCGGCGATGGCGGCGCGCAAATTGCCTTCGGTCTTGTGCGCGGCTTCGAGCTCGGCGATGCGATGCTTGAGCTCGACCTGGGTTTCGGTGAACAGGCGCGACTGCTCGGTCAGCCGGTTCTCCAGGTCGTGGGCGCGCCGGCCGAGGATTTCCGCCTCGGCGGCCTGCGCCGCCAGTTGCTGCTCGAGCTCGGAGATGCGACGGCCGAGATTCTCGACCTTGCCGCGTTCCTCTTCGAGCTGCCTTGTGGCCGCGCGCAGCTCGACCCGCTCAGCCTCGCGCCGATCCTCCAACGTCTTGACCTCGTTGCTGGCGGCATTGAGCCGTTCCTTCAGCGCCTCGATCTGTGCCTTGAGCGCGACGATCTCTACTTTCTGCGCGTCGGCAAAATTGGAGCGTTCGTCGAGCTCGCCCATCATCTTTGCGAGTTCGGACTGCTTGTCGGAGAGTGCGCGCTCGGCGTCGTGCATGGCCGCGGTCTTGACCGCGACCTCCTCTTCGGTCGCGCGCAGTTGGTCGCGCAGCGCCTTGTCGCGCGCTTCCAGCGAAAAAATGGTGGCGGTCTTTTCGCCCAGTTCCACTTTGAGCCGGTTGATGGCGTCGCTCTTCTTGCCGAGCTCGGCCAGTTGGCTGGTGCTGCGGGTCTTGAGCTGCTCGACGCTCATTTCCAGGCGCCGCGTCGACATGGCGAATTCGGCGCGCAATTGGTCCTTGTCGGCCTGGATTTCGGCCATCGACAGCGGCGTCGCGGCTTCCAGGCGCCGCATGGTCAGCCGCACCGCCCGGCCGTGCACCAACGGAATGACGACGAGCCCGATCAATGCGGCGACCAGGAAGCCGATGCCGAAATACATGATCGGTTCAATCATGAACCTTGCCTCCAGCGCACCCGCTCACCACGCAATCCCCGCGCAAATCATCGCATGGCGGGGACAAGCGGGCCAGCGTGACCCACTATTAACCTAAAGCCCCGTGCCGCTGCGGCCCAGGGATGACCCTAGCATGAATTAAGGCGGAGCGGGCGTTAGAACGGGTTCCAGGTCGCCTTCGGCGTGAACTTGAGATAGCCGAGATTGGCGCCGAGGCGCAGACCGACGCCAGAGCGGATGGGCACAACGATGATGTTGTTGGCGGTCAACGCGGTCATGCCAAAGCCGCCAATGAAGTAGGCGGAGCCGTCGATGCCGGCAAAGCGTTGGTAGATCGCCTCGGTTGCCGGCAGGTTGTAGACCAGCATCATGGTGCGAGCACCCTCGCCGCCGGCGTCGAAACCGACCGAGGGACCTTCCCAGAACACCCGCCGGTCGCCGGCATTGCGGGTGTAGAGCGTGCCGTCACCATAACGCAGGCCGACCACGAAGGCGCCCGAACCCTCCTGGCCGAGAATGTAGCCGTTGGGCTCGCCGAACTGGCTGAACGCCTTCTGCACCACCAAGGCGAGGCCGCGCGACACCGAGCCGAAGAAGCGGTGGCCCGCATTGACGATCTCGTCGGGCGAGAAGGTTTCGTGCCGCTGCTGAGACGGCGGGGGGGCGGCATTCCGCGGGGGCGGTGGGGCGGTGTTCTGGGCGGCGGCAAGCCCGGCGCCGGAGACCAAGAGACACAGGCTGAGGACCGCAAGCCGCAAGGTCGCGCGCATCGTTTGCTCCATTGGGTGAGGGCCCCAGCCCGGCTTAACCGGATGCTCATGCCGGCACGCCTAAGGTCCCAACAAGAGCAATCGAATCGAGCCAATGTCACGAGGAACTATGACGGCAACGCGGCGGAAGCGGAAGCCGGCAGCGGCGCTCGTGCTGACGGCCGTCCTTGCCTGGTGGGGTATCCTTGCACCTTCGCGCGCCTGGGCCGCAGGCGGCGATGACATCCTGGTCAACCCGCACACCGGCCTGGCCATCAGCGGCTTCGATCCGTTGGCCTATTTCACCGACCACAAGGCGCTGATGGGGATGCCGGAGTTCGAGTTGCGCCTCGACGGCACCATTTGGCAATTCCGCAACGTCGGCAACCGCGCCGCTTTCGCCGCCCATCCGGAGGTCTATCGGCCCCGTTTCGGCGGCTATGACCCGGTGGCGATCGCCCGCGGCACATCTGTCCCCGGTCATCCGCTGTTTTGGACGGTGCTGCGCCAGCGGCTCTATTTATTCTACAGCGGCGCCAATCGCGCCGCCTTCCTCGCCGATCCTGGCCGCATCTTGGTCGCCGCCCAGCGCAAATGGCCGGCCGTCGCCCGCGGCATCGGCCAGTGACCGACCCGGTCTCAGGCCGAGGCGGGCCGCGCCTTGGCTGGATCGCCCCAGGCGATGAAGCCGGGCACCAGGTAATCGGCCTCCGGCCGGGCAAATCGCAGCGGTTTGCCGTCCGGATCGGTCGCGACGCCGCCCGCGGCTGCGAGAATGGCGCAGCCGGCAGCGATGTCCCATTCGTGGGTCGGTGACAGGCGCGGATACAAGTCGGCCTCGCCCTGCGCCAGGGAACAAAACTTCACCGACGAGCCGCAGGCGCGGCGCTCGACCGCCGGGAGTCGGGCGAGGAAAGCCTCGGTCGTCTTGTCGGGATGGCTGCGCGATACGGTGACCATCAGGCGCTCCGGCGCCGGACGCGTGTGGATGGCGCGGCGCTCATCGACCACGCCGGTTGCCCATTGCATGCGCAGCCGCTCGGCCCCACTGCCCACGACGCCGCGCCAGAGCAGACCCTGCGCTGGGGCGGCGATGAGGCCAGCGATCGGCGTGCCGTCGGTGACGATGGCAACATTGACGGTGAATTCGTCGCGGCCGGCGAGAAACTCTTTGGTGCCGTCGAGCGGATCCACGATGACGACGCTGCGACCGAGCCGGTCCGGCGCCAAGCTTTCCTCCGACACCACAGGCACGCCCGGCACCAGCTTGGCGAGGCCGGCGAGGATCGCCGCCTCGGAAGCCTCGTCAGCCTCCGTCACCGGCGAATGGTCGGATTTGCTGCGGCGGGCGACTTGGTCGAAGGGCCGCGCCAGCGTTGCCGCTGCGGCGCGCGCGACGATCGCGGTCAGGCCATCGAGCAACGCATCGGCAGCTTGGCGGTCGATTTCCGTCGTCTCGGCCAGGTTTCCGGGGTTGCCGACGGTCATGGCGTTTCGGTCCTTGGCGGTCTTCGGGCCGCGATGTTATGGGCGTCAGGTCACGGCCATCGGCGATTTGCCGGCCTCGTGGCATAGCCTGCACACTCAGCGGAGACCAGCCCATGTCGACACTGGAAGCGCTCGATCTTGCCGCCCTGCTGTGCTCGCGCGTCTGCCACGACCTGATCAGCCCGGTTGGCGCCATCATCAACGGGCTGGAAGTGCTGGAGGAGGAGAAGGACGAGGAGACCAAGGCCTTCGCCATGAACCTCATCAAGAAGAGCGCCGGCACCGCCTCCGCCAAGCTGCAATTCTGCCGCATCGCCTTCGGCGCCGCGGGATCCGCCGGCGCCCAGATCGACCTCGGCGATGCCGAGAAGATAGCGCGCGGCTTTTTCGAGGACGACAAGACCCGGCTCACCTGGACGCTGCCGCGCCTGTTGCTGGCTAAGAACCGCGTCAAGCTGGTGCTCAACATGCTGCTGATCGGTGGCCAGGCGATCCCGCGCGGCGGCAGCCTCACCGTCGATCCGGTCGGCACCGGCGACACAATGGGCTTCACGATCAGCGCCGTGGGCACCAATGCCCGCGTGCCGCCCGCCGTGCCGGCGCTGCTTGCCGGCGATGCCGGTGAGGAGCCGATTGACGCCCACCGCATCCAGCCTTTCTACGCGGGGTTGTTGGCGCGTGAGTGCGGCATGCAGGTGAGCATCGCGCTCAGCGGCGAGGCGGTGGTGGTGAGCGCGAGTTAGCCGCATCCGCCGGGCGTTCCCCGCGGTTAACGCCCGGTTAATTGCGTACGCCGCCGCCGCGGTGGTGCAACCAAAATTAAACCCTTCACCGACACACTGGCGCCGCTTGCAGGCAAGGCGACGGACGACGGCGCGCGCCGTCGACAAAGGCGTTTTCCATGGACGACCTGTTGCGGGAATTCGTGACCGAGACGCATGAGAGTCTCGACGTGGTGGATGTCGAGCTTGTGCGCTTCGAGCAGGAGCCCAATAACGCCCGCATTCTCGACAACGTCTTCCGCCTCGTTCACACCATCAAGGGCACCTGCGGCTTCCTTGGCCTGCCGCGGCTGGAGGCGCTGGCGCATGCCGCCGAAGCGCTGATGGGCAGATTCCGCGATGGCGCCCCGGCGACCCAGGAAGCGGTCACCGTGATCCTGGCGACGATCGACCGCATCAAGGCCATTCTCGATTCGCTCGAACATGAGCGGCGCGAGCCAGAGGGTAGCGACGACGACCTGATCGGCGAGCTTGATCGCATGGTCGCAGGCATCGGCGTCGCGTCGATGGCGGAGGACGAGCGCAGCTTCGGCACGCTGACGCCGCAGGTCCTCGAACGGCCGTTGCGGCCGGGCGAGGATTCGCTTGACGATCTCGAACGCGCCTTCCGCGCTACCGCCGTCGAGCCGCCGGCGATGAAGTCGGAGCCGTCGCAGGGGCCCGCGCCGGCCAAGGAGGAGGACAGCGGCAAGGGCGGCAGCCAGTCGTCGATCCGTGTCACCGTCGACACGCTCGAGCACCTGATGACCATGGTGTCGGAGCTGGTGCTCACCCGCAATCAGCTCCTGGAGATCGCGCGCCGGCAGGAAGATTCCGAATTCAAGGCGCCGCTGCAGCGCCTGTCCAACGTCACCGCCGAGCTGCAGGAAGGCGTGATGAAGACGCGCATGCAGCCGATCGGCAATGCCTGGCAGAAGCTGCCGCGCATCGTGCGCGATCTCTCCAACGAGCTCGGCAAGCAGATCGAGCTCGAAATGCACGGTGCCGAGACCGAGCTCGACCGGCAGGTGCTCGACCTGATCAAGGATCCGCTCACCCACATGGTGCGCAATTCCGCCGACCACGGCCTGGAAGCGCCAGCCGAGCGGCGCGCCGTCGGCAAGCCCGAGCGCGGGCGCATCCGCCTGTCCGCCTATCACGAGGGCGGCCACATCATTGTGCAGATCGCGGACGACGGCCGCGGCCTCAACACCGAGCGCATCAAGGCCAGGGCCGTGGCGCATGGGCTGACCACGGACGTCGAGGCGGCCAAACTGAGCGAAGCGCAGATCCACAAATTTATCTTTGTGCCGGGCATCTCCACCGCCACGGAGGTTACTCCCGTGTCCGGCCGCGGCGTCGGCATGGACGTGGTCGCCAACAATATCGATCAGATCGGCGGCACCATCGACGTGAAGTCGGTGGCCGGCGTCGGCGCGAGCTTCACCATCAAGATTCCGCTGACGCTGGCGATCGTGGCGGCGCTGATTGTGGAAGCCGGTGGCGAGCATTTCGCCATCCCGCAGCTTGCCGTGGTCGAGCTGGTGCGCGCGCGCAATAGCGGCGATCACCGCATCGAGCGCATCCGCGATACCACGGTGCTGCGCCTGCGCGACAAGCTCCTGCCGCTGGCGCGACTGACCGATTTGCTCGGCATGGCGAAGGCCGAAGGCGATGCCGACGGCTGCTATATCGTGGTGATTCAGGTCGGCAGTCAGGTGTTCGGCGTCGTGGTCGACGGCGTGTTCCACACCGAAGAGATCGTGGTCAAGCCGATGTCGAGCAAGCTGCGCCATATTGCCATGTTCTCCGGCAACACCATCCTGGGCGACGGCTCGGTGATCATGATCATCGATCCGAACGGCATCGCGCAGACGCTCGGCAGCGCTGTCTCCAGCCAAATGGCCTCGGATGCCGAAAGCGCGACACGCGACGACGCGGGCGCCGCCGAGACCACCTCGCTCCTGGTGTTCCGGGCCGGCTCGATCCAGCCCAAGGCGGTGCCGCTCGCGCTGATCACGCGGCTCGAGGAGATCGACGCGCGCACCATCGAAATGTCGAACGGCCGCCACATGGTGCAGTACCGCGGCCAGCTTATGCCGCTGGTGAGCATGAACGACAGCGTGCGGGTGAAGGGCGAGGGCGCCCAGCCGCTCCTGGTGTTCTCCGACGGCGCGCGCTCCATGGCGCTGGTCGTCGACGAGATCGTCGACATCGTCGAGGATCGTCTCGACATCCAAGTCGCCAGCGACAATCCCGGCCTCATCGGCTCCGCCATCGTCAAGGGCCAGGCCACCGAGATCATCGACGTTGGCCATTTCCTGCCGCTCGCCTTCGAGGACTGGTTCCGCCGCAAGGAGCCGGCGCAGCGGCGCCCGCAAGCGGTGCTGCTGGTCGACAATTCCCCGTTCTTCCGCAACATGCTCACACCGGTGCTGCAGGCCGCTGGCTATGCCGTGACCGCCGCCGGCTCGGCTCGCGACGCGCTCGCGCTCTTTGGCGAGGGCCGCCAGTTCGACGTCGTCATTACCGATGTCGAAATGCCCGACGTCGACGGCTTCGAACTTGCCGAAACCCTTCGCGCCGATGCGCGCACCGCCGAATTGCCGGTGATCGGGCTGTCCTCGGCGGTCTCGGCCGAGGCGATCGAGCGGGGCCGCCGCGCCGGCTTCCATGACTATGTCGCCAAGTTCGACCGCCAGGGTCTGATCGCCGCGCTCAAGGAGCAGAGCGAGCTCAACCGCGCGGCCTGACGCGCCGATGTGAACCGAATGGAAAACCGCAACCGCAACCTCAAGGAATACGTCACCGCCATGATCGGTGGCCAGCTGTTCGGGCTGCCGATCCTGCGCGTGCAGGACGTGTTCGTACCGGAGCGGGTGACGCGCGTGCCGTTGGCGCCGCCGGAGATTGCCGGCGTGCTCAATCTACGCGGCCGTATCGTCACGTTGATCGATCTTGGCCGCCGCCTCGGTCTCCCGCCCGGCGAGCAGGGCGGGCCGGCGATGGCGATCGGCGTCGAGTTGCGGGGGGAATCCTACGGGCTCATGATCGACAGCGTCGGCGAGGTGCTCAAGCTCGACGACGACACGCGCGAGCCCAATCCGCTCAACCTCGATCCCGCGCTGGCGCGGGTGTCTGCCGGCATCCACCGACTTGAGGACCAACTGCTGATGCTGCTCGACGTCGACCGCGTGCTCGACATCGCAACCCGCGCACACGCGGCCTGAGCTGGAGAACGAACGCGCTGCTGGGAATCGGAACGCCGTAACCGCAACAAGACGAGGCATTGCCATGAAAACCTGTCTGGTCGTTGACAACTCCAGTGTCATCCGCAAGGTGGCTCGGAGAATTCTGGAAGGGCTCGAATTCGAGATCGAGGAAGCCGAGGACGGTGAGCAGGCGCTGCAAGCCTGCCAGCGCAAGCTTCCCGAGGCGATCTTGCTCGACTGGAACATGCCGAAGATGGACGGCTACGAGTTCCTGCGCTCGCTGCGGCGGCTTCCCGGCGGCGACGCGCCCAAGGTCGTGTTCTGCACCACCGAAAACGACGTTGCCCATATCGCGCGCGCACTGCACGCCGGCGCCAACGAATACATCATGAAGCCGTTCGACAAGGAGATCGTCGAAGCGAAGTTTCAGGAAGTCGGCCTGATCTGAACGCGCCATCGCATATGACGGATACAGGCCGCCGCCGATGAACGTCGCGCTCGCTCCCGCATCCCCCGCCGCCGGCCTCGGGCGGCGCATTCGCGTCATGGTCGTCGACGACGCCATCGTCGTGCGCGGCCTGTTCGCACGCTGGGTCGAAGCGGAGGGCGATCTCGAATTGGTCGCATCGCTGCGCACCGGGCGCGAGGCGGTGAACCAGATCGAGCGTGCCGATCCCGACGTGGTGGTGCTCGACGTCGAAATGCCGGAGCTCGACGGTATTTCGGCGCTGCCGCAACTCCTCGCCAAAAAGCGCGATCTCGTGGTGATCATGGCCTCCACCGTGACGCGCCGCAACGCCGAGATATCCTTGCGCGCGCTGGCACTCGGCGCCGCCGACTATATTCCGAAACCGCCCTCGACCCGAGAGGTCACCACCTCGCAGGGCTTCCGGCGCGAGCTGATCGAGAAGATCCGTCAGCTCGGCCTGCGCGGCCCGCGGCTGCGCCAGACGCCGGTGCGTCCCGTCGGGGCGGCAAAGCCGGCGCCGCAGACGCGGCTGCGCGCCGCGCCCAGCGCCGCCGAACCAGACATCGTGCTGCGGCCGCTGCCGGCGATTCCGCCGCGCGTGCTGTTGATCGGTGCCTCGACCGGCGGCCCGCAGGCGCTCAACACCGTGGTGACGCAGATCGACGCGGTGCTCGAACGCGCGCCGGTGCTGATCACCCAGCACATGCCGCCGACCTTCACCGCCATCCTCGCCGAGCATCTCGCCCGCATCAGCCACCGGCCGGTGCGCGAGGGGGGCGACGGCGAGGAGATCAATGCCGGCAACATCTATATCGCGCCGGGCGGCCGCCACATGAAAGTGGCCCGCCGCGACGGCGTCGCCGTGATCGCGCTCGACGACGGGCCGCAGATCAATTTCTGCAAGCCCTCGGTTGATCCTCTGTTCGTCAGCGCCGCCGAGGTCTGGGGTGGTAAGGTGCTCGGTCTCATGCTCACCGGCATGGGCTCCGACGGCCTCAATGGCGCGCGCGCGCTCGTCGCCGCCGGCGGCTGCATGGTGGCGCAGGACGAGGCGACCAGCGTGGTCTGGGGCATGCCCGGGCAGGTGGCGCATGCCGGCCTGTGTTCGGCGCTGCTGCCGCTCACCGAAATCGGTCCGCGGCTGACGCGACTGTTCACGGGAGAGCGCGCATGACCCCGCAGGACTTCGATTATCTGCGCGCGCTGTTGAAGGAGCGCTCGGGGCTCATGCTCTCGGCCGAAAAGCAATATCTCGCCGAAAGCCGGCTGCTGCCGGTCGCCCGCCGTCACGGGCTTGGCACGCTTGCCGAATTGGTCGGCAAGCTGAAGCAGTCGATGCCGACGCTGGCGGGAGAGGTGGTCGAGGCCATGACCACCAACGAAACCTTTTTCTTCCGCGACAAGGTCCCGTTCGAGCATGTGCGCGACACCATCATGCCGGCGCTGATCGCCGCCCGCGCGCGCGAGAAACGCATTCGCATCTGGTGCACCGCCGCGTCGACAGGACAGGAACCTTATTCGCTGGCCATGACGCTGAAGGCGATGAACGTCCAGCTCGCCGGCTACCGCGTTGAGATTCTCGCCACCGACCTCTCCGGCGTGGTGATTGAACGCGCCAAGAACGGCATTTACACGCAGTTCGAGGTGCAGCGCGGGCTGCCGATCCAGCAATTGGTGAAATTCTTCACGCAGGTCGGCGAGACCTGGCAGATCGCGCCGGAGCTGCGCGGCATGGTGCAGTTCCGCACGCTCAACCTGCTCAATGATTTCAGCCCGCTCGGCCGGTTCGACCTCGTGTTCTGCCGCAACGTGCTGATCTATTTCGACCAGCCGAGCAAGACCTCCGTGCTCAACCGGCTGGCGCGGCAAATGCCGGACGACGGCTACCTGGTGCTGGGCGCGGCGGAGACCGTGGTCGGCCTGACCGACGTGTTCAAGCCGGTGCCGGAACGGCGCGGGCTCTATGCGCCCAATGCGCTGGCGCGCCGGCCGGCGTCCGCCGACGGCGGGCGCGGCAATGTGCTGAAATTCGCCGCCAAGGCGTAAACGCGGCGGCCCGCGCAGCGCGGACGACGCGCACCATTCGCTAACCATTCGCATTCGGCATGGCGCACTGCCCCAGGGGCATCGCCTCCTGCGTGCGCGTTATCGTCTTCTATACTTTCGCTCGCTAAGAACGGCCCGCAATCCGGAATCAAAACAGGTTGAGGCATATGAGTCACGAGGGGCCGCAGGCGGGAACCAGTGGACCGCATCATTGCATCGCCACCGCGAGCACAATCACCGACATGATCTTCCGCTATCTGCGTGCCCGTTGCACGGCGCAGGGCGGCAAGCTCTCATTCGAGGATCTCGAGGACGCCAACGAGCGCTTTAGCGCATCGGTGCCCTCCGGCTTCGATCTGTTCGAAACCATCCATTTGCGCTGCATGCGGGCGAGCGGCAGCACCGCGCCGACGTTGTTTGCGCGCAATGCGATCCTGGCGACGGTGCTGTTCGAAGCCGGAGACCAGGCCGCGCAGATCGCCTTCGCCAGCCAGGTCTCGCATTACGGCACGCCCTGGCTGCGCAGCTTTTTCCACGGCCTGGCCGACTATGTGCGCGACGCCGTCTGCCGGGATGCCGACTACCGCCTCATCGCCGTTTATGTGCAATCGGCCAAGACGCTGAAGGGGCGGCTGTCGGCCAGCGAACTGCTGAAGGAAGCGGACGTGCTGACGGTGGTGCGCGACTGCGTTGGCGCGCTGGTGGCCGCCGATGCGCCGGCGGCGACACTTGAGGCGCTGCGCGAAGCGCTCAACCGGCACATCACCAAGGTGCGCAAGAGCCAGGAGCCGGACCCCATCACGGTCACGCAGAGTGAGCTGCAGCGCTTTCTGACGCTGCTGCGCGCCGAATTCGCCCCGGCACCGGCGGCCGCGGTCGCCTAACGCTGAGCGATGCGGCCTGCCGCGCGGCCGCAGGGACGCGCCGCAGCCGCGCGCCCGGTCGTCATCGATTCAGATGTCAAACAGCCCATGTTCGCTGCCCTTGGGCGCGGCCAGCTAATGCCGCGCGTGCCGGGCTTGCCCGCTCCGCGCCAAGGCAAACGCCATCGCCCGTATTGTTTGGCGGGCGCCGGGTTCGCCCGAATTTCCATTCCGTCTTTCCCCTCTTTGAACGGAGAGGGGATGGCGCGCCGATCGGCGCAGCCATTCATCATGTGCGCGCGCTCATTGGCGAACGCGCGGCGCCTCTCGGCGCGCCACTAGCGGCTTTTCTGTCCCCGGCGCCGTGCTTCCGGGCTGCGACAGGGCCCTCGTGGGCCCACGATCCGAGCGGCTTCCGCCCCCCTTCGTCGCCGCCGCGTCCAGCCATTCAAGGCAGCCGGTCGTAATGCCGGCGGACGGCTTGGCCAGGGCCTCCCGAGCGCGGGGTTACGAGCCCCGCCCGCGGGCGCCGCGCCGACCGAAACTCGGTTTCCCGCCTTCCGGCCCTTGGAGGCGACGCTGCCGCATCTCCGGCAGCACACCTCCGCGTGGCTCCATCATCATGACGTCTCGCGACGACGCCCCTCAATGAGCCAGGCAATAGGAATATAAAGATAGGATGTTTGGCTAGTCAAGGTATTTATTCAGGTCGAGGATAGGGGCGGCATCGACGAGCTTGGGCTGCCGTCAGGGCGACGTCCGCCGGTGACCCACAACCGACGTTAGCCACCAATTTAAGGTTCGAAGTGATTCTACGCGACCCTTGGTTCGCAAGTGAAAGCATCCTGCCGTCATTTCGGCGGCAGTCTCACGCTCGCAAGATCGGTACCCACGACGACGTTGCCGGTAAAGCCGCCATCCTTGGCGGCTTTCCTGTAATCCTCCTCCGTCATCGGTCCGCCTTGAATCTTTACCGTCCCTTGCGCGGAGGCTCCGATAGGCGGCGCAAGATGAGTGAGCATGAGGTACTTGGCCCCGTCTCTCTGCGCCATCGCTCCCAAATCGGTGGCATTGCTCTGGCGGTAGTAGACTTGGGGCGGCGTGCTGGCGCCTCTTTCTGGAGACAATACAGGATGAATGGTCGTATTCACGATGACGTCGACGCCCTTGGCCAGTTTTTCGAACTCATCCGACGTCGAGGTCTTGCGCGGCGGTGCCTCGACATCGTTGGAAGAGTCTCCGCCGATAGCTACGCTGCCGGCTGGCGTATCGACACGAAAGGCTGCAGATCCTGGGATGTGGGTTGTCCGGATCGCGCTGACCTTCACGTCGCCTGACTTCCACACGACCTGAGGCTCGTCCTTGGGATTGAACGTGATGACATTCAACCCTGCAACGGGGCCGGCCGGACTGTAGACACCCTTGCCCTCGACTTTCCGATAGGCGGTCTCGCCTGACTGCTCGTAGGCGTCGTCAATATGGGCGACAAATTTTTTGCAACTCAAAGTGAACCCAAACTGTGTTTTCGCATCCGAGCTGCAGACCACGTCAAGTTTCGGAGGTTTAAGGCCGCCGAAGATCCAACGCATCTGAACGATATCGGAAAATCCTTCCATATGGTCGGAGTGCATGTGGGTAAAGAAGACAGCATTAAGCTGCGCGGCTTGAACTCCGACTTGTGACAATCGCATGAGCGTCCCGCGCCCGGCGTCAAATTGCATCAGCACGGACCTGCAGTCGTTGGCGTCGTCGCCGTACCGTACCAACGTACCGGGACCGGCGAGGCCATTATAGGGCGGTGGGCCGCTTGTGCCGGTCAATGTAACCACGAGACATGGTGCGGCTTGCGCGGTCGGTGCGACGACAAAGCCCGCCGTTGTCAGGAGCACAAATCCTATCACCCTCAATCGCTTGGCCATTGCATTCCTCCCACAGCGGGGCGCGACTTTATATTAGGCGTGGCTTGGGCTTGGGCGAAACGAAGTACGCCGATTATTTGCTAACACACGTTGCCATTACTTCTTTGCGGTGGATCAACGCACCGCCCCGGTTCGGCCCGTAATGTCAGCATGGGTTTTTATTACTGGAAGCAGCAGTCCTGCGAACGGGGTTATTGGGGACTTGGCAATGGTTCATTTAAGTGAGCGCGCAAGCATCAGCAAAATTAGTCGCCTGAACTATCAACTCTCTCGATCGCTGGTGGCAGTTGCGCTCTTAGGAATTGTCGCAAATGCGCTGGCGCCGAATATATCTGTCGCCGATGAAAACGGCATTAATTTCTGGATCCCTGGTCAATTTGGTAGTCTTGCCGCCCTGCCGGCGCAGCCGGGATGGTCATTTGCCACGATCTACTATCACACGTCGGTAAGTGCCGGAGGCGCGGTCGCCGCGGGGCGCGAGGTCACCATCGGTCGTTTGCCCCGTACCGTTAATGTGAACTTGAACGTGGACATGAATGCTCGGGCGGATCTTCAATTCCTCGTGCCGACTTACACGTTCCAGACGCCGGTGCTAGGCGGGCAATTCGCGCTCAGTATGGCGAACTCGATTGGCTACAACTCAAGCGTCTCGGTCGATGGAATGCTGACGACTCCTTTTGCTACGCGGCAGGGGAGCATCAGCGATTCCCGGGGTGGTTTCTCTGATCTGTATCCGATGGCCACCCTCAAATGGCATGATGGCGTCCACAACTACATGACATACGTGACCGGGGATATTCCGGTCGGTACTTATGACGCGACGCGGCTCGCCAATTTTGGCATTGGACATGGCGCAATAGATGGCGGCGTCGGGTACACATATGCAGACCTGAAGACCGGGCGCGAGTTCTCAGTGGTGACGGGTCTAACGTATAATTTCAAGAATACAGATACGGATTATCAGAGTGGCATCGACTGGCATCTGGATTGGGGGCTTTCGCAATTCCTTTCCAAACAGATCCACATTGGCGCTGTTGGATATTTTTATCAGCAGCTCACCGACGACAGCGGCGCTCCTGCGATATTGGGCGATACCAAATCACGCGTAATCGGGGTCGGCCCGCAAATTGGATATTTATTCCCCGTCGGAGAAATGCAGGGCTACCTCAACCTAAAGGGATATTACGAGTTCGACGCAGCGTACCGGCCCAAAGGTTGGAATACTTGGTTGACATTGGCGATCTCGCCAGCGCCGCCCAAGTCAGCCGCGTCTCACTGACGCTGACTTGATATCTTCGGCGTGGGACTGACCGGTTGCTAGCTTCCCAAAGCAGGCATTTATTTTGGGTAAATTCTCAAGGGCGCCAGGAAAGGCGACATCGCCTGTTGATGCTGTGGACGGCTCCTCCACCCGGCGCGTAAGTGCCATGAAAGTAGGCGCTGTTTGTTGCCGCGCATGAGTCCGCTTTTGGCCCTTAACGGACCTCTCCCCTCAACCAGAAACCCCGCCGTCGCGGGCGGGGTTTCGTATTTCGATGGATTGCCGGGTCACTTAGCATAAGACGGCGCTTCGCGCCTTATGCCCGGCAATGACGAAGGGCAGGGCGCTCAGGCGGGAATTCTCTCGTCGTGCTCGCTCGGCTCGCGCAGCACGTAACCTCTGCCCCACACCGTCTCGATGTAGTTCTTGCCGGAGGAGGCGTTGGCCAGCTTCTTGCGCAGCTTGCAGATGAACACGTCGATGATCTTCAGCTCGGGCTCGTCCATGCCGCCATAGAGATGGTTGAGGAACATCTCCTTGGTGAGCGTCGTTCCCTTGCGCAGGGAGAGCAGCTCGATCTCCGGCAGCACGCCTCCGCGTGGCTCCATCATCGTGACGTCTCGCGATGACGCCCCTCAACGAGCCATGCGACGGAATGTAGACATAGGATAAAGGGCAGCCAGGGGATTTATTCAGGGGCGTCAAGGCGGCGTTGCGGAGCTTGGGTTGCCGTCAGGGCGATGTCCGCCGGTGATCCGAGGCGTTCAGATATTTTGGCGTGACGCAGAACGCAAGCCCCCGTTAGCGATGTGGTAGAGTGCGATCCTCGGCGCGGGGAGGAAGCCCATGAGGCGGCGCGCGTTCACCGCACTAACGTGCGAAATCGAAGGTTAAGGGACGGCGTGAGCGCGATCTTCGGCATCCTGCGGTTTGACGACGACGATGCCGCGGCGCGCGACATGGAGCGCATGTCGAACGCTCTTGCGCATTGCGGGCCGGATCGGCGCAAGTTTGTGGTCCGTGGCCCGATTGGGCTCGGCCACTGCCTGATGCGGGTCAATCGTGAGGATATTTTCGAGGCGCAGCCGCTTCATGATCGCGAAGCGGATGTGACGCTGGTTGCCGATCTGCGGCTCGACAATCGCGAAGAGCTCGCATCGATTTTCGCCATCGACGCCGGCAAGCTGCGCGACATGCCGGATAGCGCGTTGGTCATGCACGCGTACAAAAAGTGGGACGAAAACTGTGCCGAACATCTTCTCGGCGATTTCGTTTTCGCGATTTGGGATGGCCGCGCCAAAAAGCTCGTGCTTGGCCGCGACCACATGGGCCAGCGTTATTTCTTCTATCACACGAGCAAGGATTTGTTCCTCTTCGCGACGGACATGAAAGCCCTGCACGCGCATCCCGACGTCCCCAGGGTGCTGACGGACGCCCAGATCGGGCGGATGCTGCTTCACAATATGCCTGTCCGCGAGGGCAATACATTATTCGACGGCGTCTATGGCCTCGCCGCCGCGACGGTCATGACCGTCGGCGCCGATGGAACGATCACCAAGCGCCGCTATTGGCAGCCGGAACCCGGTGCCGCACATTTGGGCCGGGACGAAGCCTATTACACCGGAGCCTACCGGCGTGTGCTGGGGGAAGCCGTCGCCTGCCGGATCAGACGCGTCATCCGGCCGCCCGGTATCGTATTCAGCGGCGGGTATGACAGCGCCGCCATCGCGGGCCTTGCTGGTCCCGTGCTGGCGGAAACGCGCCACAAGCTCATCGCGGCAGCTTCGGTCATGCCCGCCGATTACCGTGGCACCATCCGCCACGCGCGGCCTTGGGTGGAGATGTGCGCCCGCGACATGCCGCATCTGGACGTCCGCTATGTGACCAGAGAGGGCAAAAATGTTTTGTCCGGTTTGGACGAGGCATTTCTACAGAGCGACCTTCCGCCTGGTGCCTATCATTTCGTGATGCGTGAATTGCTGTCGACGCTGGCTGGCGCAGGTGCACAAGTGATCATGGACGGCCATGGTGGCGACTACACTTTGCACCCGCGCGGGCAAACGGCGCTGGCGCGATTTCTGGCGACGTTCCAGCTTCGCCGCTTTTTCTCCGAACTGCGCGGCCATGTGCGCATGACGGGGGCGTCGTTCCGGGCGACGCTCAAAAACGACGTGGTGTGGCCGTTGCTGCCGCCATCCGTGGCGGCGCTGTGGAAACGACTCCGGCACGGCGCTCGGCGGGTGTGGGGCGACCAACCGGTCACGCCGGCCTTTGCCGAGCGACTGATCGCGGACGGCGCCGCCGAGGCGACAAAGCTGCGCATCGCCGGCAAAGCTGAAATCGATATGCGCGGGAAAATGGTCAAAGCGCTCCAGGGTGTGATGGCCGGCGCCGCACCGGGCATCTCGCTCCAGGCCGCCCGGCACGGTCTGGAATTGACGCGCCCTTTTCATGACAAGCGTGTCGTCGAACTTGCACTGGCTATCCCGCAGGACATGTACGTCAAGAACGGCCGCAACCGTTATCTTGCCTGCGCGGCTCTCGAGGAGGTCTATCCGCGCGAATTCCAGACGCGCTGGCGCAAGAACGACGACGAAATCCCGGACTTCCAGCGCATGGCGAAATCGATCGAGCCGCAGCTCCTGGCGGAAATCGCGCGCATGGAAAGATCGGGAAATCTCGCGCGTTACGTCGATTTTGCAAAAATTCGCCGGCTCCTCGCGGCGCGCGGCGCCGACGATCACAATTCCGGCTGGGAGCAGGAAACCCAGTTGGCGTTGCACGGCTTCGTTGTCGCCCGTTATCTGGAGTGGTTTCGACGGGACAATCGGTACGACTGCGAAAGGGAACCGATGTGACCCACTGGCAAAGAGAGTTCGATCGGGCCGTGGAGCTCCTTCAGACGGCCGTCGACCTCAATCCGCAATCTCCAGCCGCTCATAACCAGCTTGCGATCGTCCAATTGGATATCGAGCGCCCATTCGATGCCTTGGCAAGCTGCGATCGGGCGATTGCGCTCGACGCGACCGATGCGGAAGCGCACCACGTTCGGGGTAACGCGCTGCTAAAGCTGAAACTCCCTCAACCCGCTTTGACAAGCCTCGACAAGGCGATCGCTTTGGAGCCGAGCCTTGCCGGCGCGCACCGCTCTCGGGGAATAGCTCTTCTGGCATTGAACCGTCCCGAAGAGGCGTTGGCGAGTTGTGAACGAGCGCTTGCGCTAATGCCCGACTTCGCGGAAGCGCACGAGACGGCTGGCAATGCGGAATTAACGAGGCGCTGTTTCGATGAAGCGCTCGCGAGATACGACAAGGCTATATCTTTAGACCCACACCTTGCGCGCGCGCATTGGAACAAGAGTCTTTGCCTCCTGCAGATGGGCCGGCTTGAAGAGGGCTTTCGAGAGTACGAATGGCGAAAGAAGCTCCGGCAACCGGCCGGGTTGCGTAGCTATGATCAACCCCTTTGGTCAGGTGAAGAAAACATCGCCGGCAAGACGCTTTTCATCTACTCGGAGCAGGGGCGCGGCGACACGATACAATTCTACCGCTATGCCAAAATGGCCGCGGCGCGGGGTGCCCGGATTGTTCTGTCGGTGCAGGATTCGCTCGTCAATGTGTTGAAGGAGACCAATCCGGCCATTCGGATTGTTCCTTCAAACGAAACACCGGCCGATTTCGATTATCATGTCCCGTTGCTGAGTTTGCCGTTGGCGTTTCGGACGACACTTGCGACGATACCGGCGGAGCAATCTTACATCTCCGCAAATCAAGGAATGCGCGCCGCCTGGTCGGACCGCCTTGGGCCAAAGATCAGACCCCGAATAGGCGTCGTTTGGAGCGGCGCCAAAACGCATGTGAACGACCAGAATCGTTCCATTGCCCTCGAACGGCTTGTTCCGTTGTTCGACGCGGATGCCGATTGGATTTGTTTGCAAACCGAACTGACGGCGAAGGACGTGGGCCTGCTTCGGCGGCTTGTGCGTATCAGTTATTTTGGCGACGAGGTGAAGGATTTTGCCGACACCGCGGCATTGATCGACCTGATGGACTTGGTGGTTACAGTCGATACGAGCGTCGCGCACCTTGCCGGCGCGATGGGCAAGCCTGTGTGGATCTTGTTGCCTTACAACAGCGATTGGCGCTGGCTACTCGATCGAGACGACAGCCCGTGGTACCCGAGCACGAGATTATACAGGCAGCAACAAATGGGCGATTGGGCGCCGGTCATTGATCAGATCGGGAGCGATCTTCGAACCGCAAATCTTTGGGGATCAGGGAGCGGACTGAGAGATGCGTAATCTGCGGTGCCCCAGGTTATGCCAGATTTGGCTAGAAGGCTTCGCGGATCGCGTGTCGGGCCGACGTTCCCTCAACTGGGCCCATAAGTAACCCCTAGGGTCGTCGTGTCGCGCGTGACCCCTATTGTCGTTATCTTTTCCGCAGCAGATAGTTCCGTCGGCAGGAGCACGACGGGTGTTGTCCAAGGGCGTCTGCGAGGGAGGGCCGGAACTGCCGAGCCATCATGGGTTCGATCGATCGGCCCTTGAAAAGGAAGACGGGACACGTAGGACTCCACTGATTGCGCAAGTGAATGCGGACGAGGACAGGCCCGCTGCCGATTTACGGGGCCACGCAAGCGGCAGGCTACGCGACCCTCATACCTCCATACCTCGCCATTTATTGCTACGCAAATAAGCCGGATCGCAACGTGCGATCCTCGCCGGCGCAGTGACAGAGGAACCGGCCGATGTTGCGATTGGCTTAGCCGACGCCCCGCTTGCGAA
>CAVXFJ010000020.1:0-311355 GCA_963760995.1 uncultured Pseudomonadota bacterium
GCTGGGGCGCCTGGATTCGAACCAGGGAATGGCGGAATCAAAATCCGCTGCCTTACCACTTGGCTACGCCCCAATGCGGTGAAAAAGCCGGAACGACCCTGACGGCCGCCGGCGGCGCGGACCATAGCGGCACGCCCCGATGCGATCAACGGGCGCCGGCGTGCCGCGCGCCGACATTATATAGGGGCGCGCTCAAGGGCCGGGAGCCCCGCCATTGACCCCTGGGCCGCCCGATGTATTGCTTTCCGCCATGAGCTACCGCGCCCCCGTCGCCGACATTGGCTTCGCGCTCAAGCACGCCGCCGGCCTCAAAGCCGCGCTGGCCGAAGGCCTGTTCGGCGATCTCGACGAGGAAACCGTCGATTCCGTGCTGGAAGAGGCCGGCAAGTTCGCCGGCGAGGTGATCGCCCCGCTCAACAGCGTCGGCGACAAGTTCGGCACCCCGTTCAAGGACGGCGCCGTCACCACCCCGCCCGGCTGGAAGGAGGCCTACACCGCCTGGGCCGCCGCCGGCTGGAACGGGCTCGCCTCGCCGGCTGACTTCGGCGGCCAGGACCTGCCCGTCGCGGTCAACGCCGCCTGCATCGAGATGTGGAATTCGGCCTCCATGGCCTTCGGCATCGGCCCGGTGCTGACCATGGCGGCCGTCGACGCGCTCAATGCCTTCGGCAGCGACGACCTGAAGCAGCGCTACCTGGAAAAGCTGATCAGCGGCGAATGGATGGGCACCATGCAGCTCACCGAGCCGCAGGCCGGTTCCGACGTCGGCGCCCTGCGCACGCGCGCCACGCGCGCCGACGACGGCAGCTACCGCGTCACCGGCTCGAAGATCTTCATCACCTATGGCGAGCACGACCTGACCGACAACATCATCCATTTCGTGCTCGCCCGGCTGCCCGATGCGCCGCCCGGCACCAAGGGCATCTCGCTGTTCCTCATTCCGAAGTTCCTGCCGGACGGCACGCGCAACGACGTGCGCGCGCATTCGATCGAGCACAAGCTCGGCATCCATGCCTCGCCCACCTGCACCATGGTCTATGGCGACGAAGGCGGCGCCGTCGGCTATCTGATCGGCGCCGAGCATCAGGGCATGCAATGCATGTTCACCATGATGAACCGGGCGCGGCTCGCGGTCGGCCTGCAGGGCGTCGCCATCGCCGAGCGCGCGACGCAGCAGGCCTTGGCCTACGCGCGCGAGCGCAAGCAGGGCGCCGGCGGCAACATCATCCATTATCCCGACGTCAAACGCATGCTGCTGACCATGCGCGGGCTGACCGGCGCCGCGCGCGCCATCTGCTATGCCACCGCGCTCGCCATCGACCGCTCGCATCGCGCAGGCGACGAAGCCGCGCGCCAGGAAGCGCACGCACGCGCCTCGCTGCTCACGCCGATGGCCAAGGCCTTCTCCACCGATATCGGCATCGAGGTCGCATCGCTCGGCGTACAGGTGCATGGCGGCATGGGCTTCATCGAGGAGACTGGCGCCGCGCAGCATTACCGCGACGCCCGCATCGCCGCGATCTATGAGGGCACCAACGGCATCCAGGCGATCGACCTGGTGACGCGCAAGCTGCCGCTCAACGACGGCGCCACGGTGGCGCGCTATCTCGCGGAATTGCGCGGCACAATAAAGGACGTGCTCGCCACCAATGATCCAGCCTTCGGCCAGACCGGCGCGCGCCTCGCCGAGCTCGCCGACGCCGTCGAACGCACGACGCAATGGCTGAATGCGCGCAGGGGCGCCGACGCGGCGCTTGCCGGCGCCACGCCGTTTTTGCGCATGTTCGGCAGCCTCGCCGGCGGCTGCATGCTGGCGGGGCAGGCGCTGGTGGCGCGGCGCGAAAGCGCCGACGGCGCCGGCCGCACCGCGCTCGCCCGCTTTTTCGCCGAGAATATCGTGCCGCAGGCGACCGGCCTCGAGCGCAGCGTCACCGAGGGCGCCGACAGCATCACCGGCGCCGACGCGATGCTGGCGGAGTAGTTTTCTGTCATTCCGTGGCGCGCCGAAGGCGCGAACCCGGAATGACGACGAAAGCGAACGAGGCTTTGCATGTCACTCAAAGGCAAGACGCTGTTCATCACCGGGGCCTCGCGCGGCATCGGCTTGGCCATCGCGCTACGCGCCGCGGCCGACGGCGCCAATGTCGCCATCGCCGCCAAGACCGTCGACCCGCATCCCAAGCTCGAAGGCACCATCCATTCCGCCGCGGCGCTCATCGCCAAGCTCGGCGGCGGCGCGCTTCCGCTGGCCGTGGACGTGCGCGACGAGGCGGCGGTGAAGGACGCGCTCGACAAAGCCGCGGCGCATTTCGGCGGCATCGACATCGTCGTCAACAATGCGAGCGCCATCTCGCTCACGCCGGTCGCTACGACCGACATGCGCCGCTTCGATCTGATGCACCAGATCAACGCGCGCGGCACCTTCATGGTGTCGAAATACGCCATCCCGCATCTCATGAAGTCCGCGCAGCCGCACATCCTGATGCTGTCGCCGCCGCTCGACATGAAGGCGAAATGGTTCGCGCCGCACACCGCCTATTCCATGGCCAAGTTCGGCATGAGCCTGGTGGTGCTGGGCTTGGCCGGCGAGCTGCGCGGCAAGGTCGCGGTCAATGCGCTGTGGCCGCGCACGACCATCGCCACCGCGGCGGTGCGCAACCTGCTCGGCGGCGACGCCATGATGAAGATGTCGCGCAAGCCGGAGATCCTGGCCGAGGCGGCCTGGCGCATCTTCCAGAAGCCTTCGAGCTTCAGCGGCAATTTCCTCATCGACGATACGTTCCTGGCCGCCGAGGGCGTCACCGACTTCGACCAATACCGCGTCGATCCCAGCCAGCCCCTACAGGTCGATTTCTTCGTGCCCGACGACATGCCGCCGCCGCCCGGCGTCAGCCTCAAGGCGAAGGCGTAGAGCGTGATTCGTCCGGGTCGAACCCGCACATTCTCCGTTCGTCCCCGCGAAAGCGGGGACCCAGGCTAAATCACTTGATTCCCGCTGGAGCCTGTCGCCGCGCAGGCGGGGACGGGAATGAGCGGAGAATTAGGAGCGGAACAGCCGCGTATACTGTGTCTCGTGGCGGGCGCCAGCGAGGTCGGCGCGGAAGGCGGCGCTGCCGATATCGTCGAGCGTGGCGGCAAGCGCGCGCTGCGCCGTCGCCGCGACGACCGGCTCCAGGGCGGCGAGCACACGCTGGCCATCGGTCTGGCCGAGCGGGATCAGCCGCACGCTGGCGCTGACCCAGTTGGCGGCGATCGCCTGCAAATAGGCTAAAAGCGCGGGTTCAAGCGCAATGCCGTGGCCGGCCGCCGCGACCGCCACGGCAACCGGATAGGCGACCGGGCCGTCCCAGATCCGCTTCAAGCTATCGAGCGCGGCACAAGGCCAGGCGGCCCGGCTCGCTTCGATGAAGGCATTGCCCTGCGCCGTCGTCTCCAGATGCCGCTCCTTGCTCGGCGCCAGCGCGGCGGCGAGCTCGGCGACATCGCGCAAACTTTTATCGTCGTTGGCGACGACGGCCCCATGGGCCTGCGCGAACAGCACGGCATCGCAGAAGCCGGCGCCCTCCGCCAGCATGGTCGCGAGCCACGTCTTGAGTGTTTCGGCGTCCCTGATGTCGCCGGCCTCGACCGCCCATTCGATGCCGCTCGAATAGGAGAAGGCGCCCACCGGGTAGGCCGGCGAGAGCCAGGCCATCAGGCGATAGAGGGCCGATTGCCCCGCCGCATCTTCAGGTGTCATGCCCCGCGCAAGCGGGGCATCCAGTAACCCCAGCGACGCGCTGCTTTCAAGAACATGCGCAGGGGATACTGGGTCCCCGCTTGCGCGGGGACGACAACCCGTTTTGTTGCGCCTCTTACCCGCCATGCGCATGCTCCTGTGGCCCGCTCGGTTCCGGATCGAACGGTACTTCGAGTTCATGCAGATGCGCACCGAGGCCGCGCAGCATCTCTTCCAGCACATGATCGCGGCGGATGCGCAAGCGACCGCCGACGACTTGCAGCTCGGTATGGCGGTTGCCAAGATGCCAGGCGAGGCGAACGAGGTCTACGGAGCCATGCGTTGAAATTTCGATCAGCGCTTCCGGCGCGCCGGCGACCAGCACGATCGAACCGTCGTCGAGCACCAGCCCATCGCCGTCGCGCAGCGTCACGGGTTTCTCGAAGTCGAGCAGGAATTCGCTGCCTTTCTCGCCGGTCAGCACAATACGGCGTCGGTTGCGGTCGCCCGCATCGAGCACGACGCGGTCCTTCGCCGAGGCGGCGTCCCAGTGGCCGGTGGGTTTGATCGCTGTGACGCGGTGCATACAGGCAATCTATCAGAGGCTGTCATGCCCGCGAAGGCGGGCATCCAGTAATCGCAAGCACTTCGATATCCCTCTCATGATCGCGTTTACCGGGTCCCCGCCTTCGCGGGGACGACAACGGTGGAAGCGGCGACGACGACCCGATCAAAACAAGAAATACCTTTGCGCCATCGGCAGCACCTCGGCCGGCGCGCAGGTCAGGAGCTCGCCGTCGGCACGCACCTCATAGGTTTCTGGATCGACCTCGATGTCGGGCGTTGCCGAATTGTGGATCATGTTCTTTTTGCCGATCGTGCGCGTCTTCTCCACCGCGACGAACTGCTTCTCGACGCCGAGCCGTTTGCGCAGGCCGGCGCGCACGGCGGCCTTCGACACGAACACCAGCGAGGAGGCGGTCAGCGCCTTGCCGACGGCGCCGAACATCGGCCGGTAATGCACCGGCTGCGGCGTCGGGATCGAGGCGTTGGGATCGCCCATCTGCGCCGCGACGATCGAGCCGCCCTTGATGATCATGTCGGGCTTGACGCCGAAGAAAGCCGGTGACCACAGGACGAGATCGGCGAGCTTGCCCTTCTCGACCGAGCCGATGTGCTTGGACATGCCATGCGCGATCGCCGGGTTGATGGTGTATTTGGCGATGTAGCGCTTGGCGCGCAGGTTGTCGTTGTCACCCTTCTCCTCCGGCAGCCGGCCGCGCTGCTTCTTCATCTTGTCCGCCGTCTGCCAGGTGCGGATGATCACCTCGCCGACGCGGCCCATGGCCTGGCTGTCCGACGACATCATCGACAGCGCGCCGATGTCGTGCAGGATGTCCTCCGCCGCGATGGTCTCCTTGCGGATGCGGCTTTCGGCAAAGGCCAGGTCCTCCGGGATCGACGGATCGAGATGGTGGCACACCATCAACATGTCGAGATGCTCGTCGATCGTGTTGCGGGTGAACGGCCGCGTCGGATTGGTCGAGGACGGCAGCACGTTCTTCAAGCCCGCCACCTTGATGATGTCAGGCGCGTGGCCGCCGCCGGCGCCTTCGGTGTGGAAGGCGTGGATGGTGCGGCCCTTGAACGCCTTGATGGTGTCCTCGACGAAGCCCGACTCGTTGAGCGTGTCGGTGTGGATCATCACCTGCACGTCGGCATTGTCGGCAACCGACAGGCAGCAGTCGATCGCCGCCGGCGTGGTGCCCCAGTCCTCGTGCAGCTTGAGCGCGCAGGCGCCGGCCTTCACCTGCTCTTCCAGCGCCGCCGGACGCGAAGCATTGCCCTTGCCGGCGAAGCCGAGATTGACCGGGAAGGCGTCGGCGGCCTGGATCATGCGCGCGATGTGAAACGGTCCCGGCGTGCAGGTCGTCGCGTTGGTGCCGGCGGCCGGACCGGTGCCGCCGCCGAGCATGGTGGTGACGCCGGACATCAGCGCTTCGTCGACCTGCTGCGGGCAGATGAAATGGATGTGCGCGTCGAAGCCGCCTGCGGTGAGGATTTTGCCTTCGCCCGCGATGATCTCGGTTCCAGGGCCGATGATGATGGTCACGTTCGGCTGGATGTCGGGATTGCCGGCCTTGCCGATGGCGGCGATGCGGCCGTCCTTCAAGCCGACATCGGCTTTGATGATGCCCCAGTGATCGAGGATCAGCGCATTGGTGATGACGGTGTCGACCGCGCCGCGGGCGTTTGTTATCTGCGACTGGCCCATGCCGTCGCGGATCACCTTGCCGCCGCCGAACTTCACCTCTTCACCGTAAGTGGTGAAATCCTTCTCGACTTCGATGAAAAGGTCGGTGTCGGCGAGCCGCACCTTGTCGCCGGTGGTGGGCCCGAACATGTCGGCATAGGCCGCGCGTTTGATTGTGACCGCCATTTTTCATCCTCGGAGTTATCAACAGGCTTCTCGACGCCCTTGCCATGCCGACTGGTCGGAATAGGCTTCTCGACAGGTCACCCATCTTCGGCTGCGCCGGACACGGATGGCCGCCATGGCCGGAGCGGGCATGGGACGTGAATGCTGCTTGCAGCATTTGTGGTCCATGGCTGCCGACCCGGGCTCCCAGTAGACTGGCACTCGCGCCGCGCGCTCACGCGCGCGCCGGGAATGGATCCAAGAGCTTGAGACGGGCGGACGACGGTCCGCCCGTCATGGCTTTTGGGGACCGTGTTATTGCCGGCCGCGGTAACGCCCATCACAATTTTCCCATCACGTCCTGGCGGAAACCGTAGACGGTGCGCTTTCCCGCCAGCGCCACCAGCGTGACCTCACGCGTCTGCCCCGGCTCGAAGCGCACCGCGGTGCCGGCCGGAATATCGAGGCGCATGCCGCGCGCTCGTCTGCGATCGAATTTCAGCGCCGGATTGGTCTCGAAGAAATGATAGTGGGAGCCGACCTGGATCGGCCGGTCGCCGGAATTGGCGACGCTGAGCGTCACCGTCTTGCGGCCCTTGTTGAGCTCGATGTCGCCGTCCTGGATAAGCATTTCGCCGGGGATCATAGGCCAACCCTTCCCGTCATTCCGGGGCGCACCGAAGGCGCGAACCCGGAATCCAGATACAATTGCCACCCCTGTTTCTGGATTGCGGGTCCAGCGCTTCGCGCCGTCTCGGAGTGACAGTGGCAGGGAACGATGAGTTCGCCGGGGATCATAGGTTCGCCTCCTCAGCGGATCGGATTGTGCACGGTGACGAGCTTGCTGCCATCGGGGAAGGTGGCCTCCACCTGGATGTCGTGGATCATCTCGGCGATGCCGTCCATCACCTGCGCGCGGGTGATGACATGCGCGCCAGCTTCCATCAGCTCGGCCACGGTCTTGCCGTCGCGCGCGCCCTCCATGATGAAATCGGTGATCAGCGCCACCGCTTCCGGGTGATTGAGCTTGACGCCGCGCTCGAGCCGGCGGCGCGCCACCATGGCGGCGACGGCGACCAGCAGCTTGTCCTTCTCGCGTGGCGTCAGATTCATCGTTCCCCCATTCAGCGCCGATGCTTGATCTCATCCGAAAACCGGTGACCCCTTTTCGGCATCGGGCGTCATTGTAGCCAGAGTCGCGGCACGCTTTGCCCGAGCGTGCCGAGCAGCGCGATCAGATCGTGGCGCAAGGCAGCGCCGTCGCGCGCGACCAGCCGCGCCACCGCGATGCCGTTCCAGGCCGAGATGCCGACCTCGCCGGCAAATTCCAGCCCCCGCACGGCGGCGAGTGTCGCCGCCTCGCCTGGCACGATCAAGACCGTGGCGAGCGCAATCGAGCCCGCGGCGACCGCAGGACGGGCGAGCTTGTCGGCGATGGCGCCCTCGAGGCGCACATTTTCGGCGAAGACCAGGCGGCCGCCGCGCCTGAGCCGCCAGCGGTCCGACCAGAAACCCTCGCGCACGCTTTCGCGCATGGCGGTGCGGCCGAACACAATCGCCTCCGCCATGACCAGTGCGGCATTCTCGTCGAGATCGATGTCGATGTGGCGGGCAAGCCGGGCGCGGTCGAACAGGATGGTCTCCTGCGGCAGCCAGGCGAGGCGCGCACCGGCCGCAAGCGTAAGCGACACGTCGAGCGTGGCATCGGCGCCGGTCGAGCGGTAGACCTTCTCCGCCGCGGCGGTGCCGGCGACGAGGTTCGCGCCCGCGCCCACCTCGATGGCGATGGCAAAGCGGTCGCCCCCGGTCATGCCGCCGCCGGTGTTGACGATCACCGCTTCCAGCGCCCCGGTCGTGACATTGGGAAAGCGCACGCGCAGCGAGCCCGCTTCCTGCACGCGGCGACGGCGGGTCCGGCCGGCGTCCGCCGCGACCGACAGCGCGATGCGGCCGCTGGCGCGATTGGCGGAAAAGATGTCGGCGTTTTCTATCGTGGCAAGCACCCGCCCAACCTCGGCTGTCATGCCCCGCGCAAGCGGGGCATCTAGTAAACACGAATGCTGCGACAACGGCGATAGGCGGCGGCGTACTGGGTCCCCCGCTTTCGCGGGGGACGACACCGAGTGTGGGGCGGCGGAAGTGCCATGTTCAAATCGCCATGGCGCGTTTGAGGGCGCCTTCGTCCATGCCCGCCTTGTCGGTCGAATAGATGAGCGAGCCGCGGTCCATCACCGCGAAGTAGTCACCCAGCTCGCTGGCAAAATCGAGATACTGCTCGACCAGCACGATCGCCATCTCGCCGAGCCCGCGCAAATAGGAGATGGCGCGGCCGATGTCCTTGATGATCGAAGGCTGGATGCCCTCGGTCGGCTCGTCGAGCAGCAGCAGACGCGGGCGCATGACCAGCGCGCGCCCGATGGCCAATTGCTGCTGCTGGCCGCCGGAGAGATCGCCGCCGCGCCGCTTGAGCATATTGCCCAGCACCGGGAACAGCGAAAACACGTCGTCCGGCACACTGCGTTCGCTGCGCGGCAGCGGCGCGAAGCCGGTCTCCAGGTTTTCCTCCACGGTGAGCAATGGAAAGATCTCGCGGCCCTGCGGCACGATCGCGATGCCGTGTCGGGCGCGCTCGACCGTCGACAGGCGCGTGATGTCCTTGCCCTCGAAGGTAATGGCGCCTTTGCTCACCGGATGCTGGCCGACGATGGCCCGCAGCAGGCTGGTCTTGCCGACGCCGTTGCGGCCGAGCACGCAAGTCACCTTGCCGGGCTCCGCCTGCAGCGAGATGCCACGCAGCGCCTGCGCCGCGCCGTAGTGGAGGTCGATGGAAGATACGTCGAGCATGCTGCTGTCTCTCAACTTGTCATTCCGGGGGCCGAGCGAAGCGCGGCAACCCGCAATCCATAACCCCTGCTGCGGAGTATGGAATTCCGGGTTCGCCGCTTCGCGGCGCCCCGGACTGACAGAAATGAATGCTACGCGCGGCCTCATCGTCCCAGATACACCTCCACGACCCGCTCATTCTCCGATACGTCGTCGATGGTGCCTTCCGCCAGCACCGAGCCCTCGTGCAGGCAGGTGACCTTGACGCCAAGCTCGCGCACGAAAGCCATGTCGTGTTCGACCACCACCACGGTGCGCTCGCGGTTGATCTCCTTCAAAAGCTCTGCGGTCTGCATGGTCTCTGTATCGGTCATGCCGGCGACCGGCTCGTCGACCAGGAGCAGCTTGGGGTCCTGCGCCAACAGCATGCCGATCTCCAACCACTGCTTCTGCCCGTGCGACAGGCTGCCCGCGACGCGCCCGCGCAGATCGCCAAGGCGGATGGTCGCCAAAATCTCGTCGATGCGCTTTTGCTGATCGGCGGACGGCTCCCACAGCAGCGTCGCGCGCACGCGGCGATCGTTCTTCAGCGCGAGCTGCAGATTGTCCTCCACCGTGTGCATCTCGAACACGGTCGGCTTCTGGAATTTGCGGCCGATGCCGAGCTCGGCGATCTGCGTCTCGTCGAGCTTGGAAAGGTCGATGGTGCCCTCCTCGAAGAACACGTCGCCGGCGTCGGGGCGCGTCTTGCCGGTGACGACGTCCATCATGGTGGTCTTGCCGGCGCCGTTGGGGCCGATGATGGCGCGCATCTCGCCCGGCTCGATGACGAAGGAGAGCTCGTTGAGCGCCTTGAAGCCGTCGAACGACACGGTAATGCCGTTGAGATAAAGCAGCGCGGAGGTGGTCTGGCTTTCCATCGCGGCCCCCTACTCGGCTGCCGCCGTTTGCGGCGCAACCGCGGCCTTCGGGTCGGCGTCGGCACCTTCTTCCGCCGCCACGGCCTTTGCCGCCGCGCGCCAGTCGAGCCCCCATTTCAGCGTGCCGACGATGCCCCGCGGCAGCAGCAACGTCACCAGCACAAACAGGCCGCCGAGCATGAACAGCCAATAAGGCGCAAGGAAACCGGAGGTGAAATAGGTCTTGGCGTAGTTGACCAGGATCGCGCCCAACACCGCGCCGGTCAGCGTCCCGCGGCCGCCGACCGCGACCCAGATTACCGCCTCGATCGAATTGGCCGGCGTGAATTCGCTCGGATTGATGATGCCGACCTGCGGCACATAGAGCGCACCGGCGACGCCCGCCATGCAGGCCGACAGCACGAACACGAACAGTTTGTAGTTCTCGACCCGATACCCCATGAACCGAGTGCGCAACTCGGCGTCGCGGATGGCCACCAGCACCTTGCCGAACTTGGAGGTGACGATGGCGCGGCAGATGAGGAAGCCGACGGCAAGCGCGATGCAGGAGATCACCAGCAGCGCATTGCGCGTCGCCTCGGCCTGCACGTTGAAGCCGAGGATGTCCTTGAAATCGGTGAGGCCGTTGTTGCCGCCAAAGCCAAAATTATTGCGGAAGAAGCCGAGCATCAACGCGTAGGTCATCGCCTGCGTGATGATGGAGAGATAGACGCCGGTGACGCGGCTCCTGAAGGCGAACCAGCCGAACACGAAAGCGAGCACGCCAGGCACCAGAAGGATCATGAGCGCGGCATAGATGAACCAGTTGAAGCCGTACCAATAGACCGGCAGATGGTGCCAGTTCAGGAACACCATGAAGTCGGGCAGGATCGGATTGGCATAGACGCCGCGCGTGCCGATCTGCCGCATCAGATACATACCCATGGCGTAGCCGCCGAGCGCGAAGAATGCGCCGTGGCCGAGCGAGAGAATGCCGGTATAGCCCCAGATCAGGTCGATGGAGAGGGCAAGCAGCGCGTAGCAGATATATTTGCCGAACAGCGCCACCAGATAGGTGGAGACATGCAGCGGCGAGCCCGCCGGCACGATCAGATTGAGCACGGGAATGGCGATGGCGAAGGCGCCGAGCAGCACCAGGAAAATGGCGCCGCCGCGGTCGATCAGCCGGGTGAGCGGGAAGGCCTTCATGGCTTGCTCCCCGCCGTAGCGTCGCTGCTCTGTTCCCCTAGCGACGCGAAGCGGCGTGGCGGGAGCGGAATAGCGCCAAGCACGTGACGAGACAGCATCGTCACGCCTCCACCGCCCGGCCCTTGAGCGCAAACATGCCGCGCGGGCGCTTCTGGATGAACAGGATGATCAGCACCAGGATGGCGATCTTGCCGAGCACGGCGCCGGCGAACGGCTCGAGGAACTTGTTGGCGACGCCGAGCGTGAAGGCGCCGACCAGCGTCCCCCACAGGTTTCCCACCCCGCCGAATACCACCACCATGAAACTGTCGATGATGTAGCCCTGGCCGAGATTGGGCGAAACATTGTCGATCTGCGAGAGCGCCACGCCGGCGATGCCGGCGATGCCGGAGCCTAGGCCGAAGGTGAGCGCGTCGATACGCGCGGTACGGATGCCCATGGCCGCCGCCATGGCACGGTTCTGCGTCACCGCGCGCATCTCGAGACCGAGCCGGGTGAAACGCAGCATGGCGAGCAGCGCGACGAACACCACCAGCGTGAACACGATGATCCACAGCCGGTTATAGGTGATGGTGATGCCGCCGAGGTCGAAGGCGCCGCTCATCCACGAAGGATTGCCGACGTCTTTGTTGGTCGGCCCGAAGGCGGTGCGCACCACCTGCTGCAGGATCAGCGAAAGGCCCCAGGTGGCGAGCAGGGTTTCCAGCGGGCGCCCATAGAGGAAGCGGATGATGGTGCGCTCGACGATGATGCCGACGCCGCCGGATACCATGAAGGCAAGCGGCAGCGCGATCGCCAGCGAGTAGCCGAACAGCGCCGGGTTGTATTCGCGGATTAGTTGCTGCACGACGAAGGTCGTGTAGGCGCCGAGCATCACCATCTCGCCATGCGCCATGTTGATGACGCCCATGACGCCGAAGGTGATGGCAAGGCCGATAGCCGCGAGCAGCAGCACCGAGCCGAGCGAAAGCCCGTACCAGGCGTTCTGAACCGTATTCCACAGCGCCAGTGTATGCGCGACCGAGGCGCGCGCCTTGGCGACCGCGGCCAGCACCGCCGGCGGCAGGTCGTGCGGCAAGCCGTCAAGCAGGCCGAGCGAATCCTGATCGCCGCGATCGCGGATCACCTCGATTGCGGTGATCTTGGCGTCCGCGCTCGATTTCGGATCGGTGAGGATGACCGCCGCGCGCGCCTGTTCCATCGCCCGCCTGACGCGCGGATCGGTTTCCTTGGCCAGCGCTTTTTCGAGATTGGGCAGCGCGCTCATGTCACGCGATTTGAACACGGCCTGCGCCGCGTTGTAGCGCGTGTCGGCATTGGCCGACATCAGCGTCAGCGTGCCGAGCGCGGCATTGATGACGTTGCGCAGCCGGTTGTTGACGATGACGTTGTCGAGATCGTCGGGCACCTTGCCGGTGAACGGCTGGCCCGTGGCGGCGTCGATCAGCTTGTCGTCGCCGGTTTGGATGAAAACCTTCTTCTGCTCGGCGCTGAACATCAGCTGCGCGTCTTTGAGCGCCTTCAGCAGCGGCTCGGCCAGCGGATTACCGCTGGCGACCACCTTGTCGATCGCCTCTCCGGTATCGTGCAGCGAGCCCTCGGTGAAGCCGACGAGCGCGTCCTCATAGGGGCCGGCATGGGCGGCCATGGCGCCGGCGATGACCAAGCCGAGCGCGAATACGAGCGCCAATATGCGATCGTAGAAGCAACGCATTGCAATCAATCCCCGGCATCGGCGTGGGCATTCGGGAGGCGGCCGACACCGCCGCCTCCCGCTTGTCGTGACATCAGCGGGGGCTCAGGAGCCCTGCCCGCCGCACTTCTTGGTGACCTTGTTGTAGTTGCCGCACTTGAGCTTGACCCAGTCGGACACCAGATCCTTCGAGCCCGGCAGGTAGTCGGACCAGGCATCGCCGGGCACCAGGCCCTTGGTCTTCCACACGACGTCGAACTGGCCGTCGCCGCGGATCTCGCCGATATAGACCGGCTTGGTGATGTGGTGGTTGGGCAGCATGGTCGCCATGCCGCCGGTCAGGTTCGGCGTCTTGATGCCGGGCAGCGCGGCGATCACCTTGTCGGCATCGGTGGTGCCCGCCTTCTCGACCGCCTTCACCCACATGTGGAAGCCGATGTAGTGGGCTTCCATCGGGTCGTTGGTGGTGCGCTTGGGGTTCTTGATGAACTTGTGCCAGTCGGCGATGAACTTCTTGTTCGCCTTGGTCTTGATCGACTCGAAGTAGTTCCAGGCGGCGAGATGGCCGACCAGCGGCTTGGTATCGAGACCGGCGAGCTCTTCCTCGCCGACCGAGAAGGCCACGACCGGAATGTCGGTCGCCTTGACGCCCTGGTTGCCGAGCTCCTTATAGAAGGGAACGTTGGCGTCGCCGTTAATGGTCGAGACCACCGCGGTCTTCTTACCGGCCGAGCCGAAGGCCTTGATCTTCGACACTTCGGTCTGCCAGTCGGAGAAGCCGAACGGCGTGTAGTTGACCATGATGTCCTCGGGCTTCACGCCCTTGGACTTGAGGTAGGCTTCCAGGATCTTGTTGGTGGTGCGCGGATAGACGTAGTCGGTGCCTTCCAGCACCCAGCGCTTCACCGAGCCGCCGTCCTTACTCATCAGATAATCGACGGCGGGGATGGCCTGCTGGTTCGGCGCGGCGCCGGTGTAGAACACGTTGCGCTCCGACTCCTCGCCTTCGTACTGCACCGGATAGAACAGGATGGAGTCGAGCTCCTTGAACACCGGCAGCACCGACTTGCGCGACACCGAGGTCCAGCAGCCGAACACGACGGCGACCTTGTCCTTGGAGATGAGCTCACGCGCCTTTTCGGCGAACAGCGGCCAGTTTGAAGCCGGGTCCACCACCACCGGCTCGAGCTTCTTGCCGAGCAGACCGCCCTTGGCGTTCTGTTCCGCGATCAGCATCAGCATGACGTCTTTCAGCGTGGTCTCGCTGATCGCCATGGTGCCGGAGAGCGAGTGCAGAATGCCGACCTTGATGGTGTCGGCAGCTTGGGCGACGCCGGTCCAGCCGGTCGCCGCCAGTGCCAAACCAGCCGCGGCCGACAGCCACCGCCGGGCGTTCGGCCGCGAGGCGGCCGCCTTCATTGATCTAATCATAAGCGAAATCCCCTGAATTGGACGCGCGCGAACGGCCCGGCGACCTTCGCGCGCGAGGGAATTCGCAAGCCCTGTGCCAAGCCGTCATAAAGCGGCTAAGGGACTGTTCTGGCTGTTCAATTCTGATCGCTGAGGCGGCTGCCTAGTTTTCAGTCAGCGGCTTACGACTAATTATTAGGCAATTTTGGTCGATTGTGCGCCAATACCGCGGGCGACCCGTCCTCCAGGGCACCGGAAAACGTACTAATATCGGGTGCTCACCACAATTCATCGACCGCAAGGCGGCGCGGGATAAGCCGCTGCTGGACTGCATAAGAAATGAGCATTTCCAGACAAGGCCGGTTGGCGGCGCGCCCGAACGGCGCCGTGTCGATCGGCCCCCGCACGCCGGCTGCCTCCTTGCCGGCCTCCAGCAGCCGGTAGAGCTCGTCGACCGCAGCCGGATTGGCGCCGGCCAGCTCTTCGGTCACCACCACCATGTGATTGACCGGCACCACGTGGTGTTTGGCGTACCAGGCCTGCGCCGCCGCGTCCGGATCTGCGATGACGCTTTTGAGCTGCGCCTCTGTCGGCAGCGCCGCCCCGTAGATCGCCGCATCGAGCTCGCCGGCGAGCAACATCTTGGTGATGTCCTGAGCCTTCCCGGCGCGCATCACGCCAGGCGGATCGAGAGCCTCGGGCACATGGGCGTCCTCGAAGGTCACCCACTGCACCGCGCCGCAGTCCACGCCGTAATCGTTTTGCAGGATACCGCGCAGCCAGGCGCCGGTGGTCTGGCTCCAGGAGCGCACACCGATGCGCTTGCCCGGCAGGTCGGCGGGCGTAAGCGTGCCGCGCTCGGCGTTGTAGAGAATGGCGCCGTGCTGGAAACGGCCCAGCATGGCAGCCGGCAGCAGCTTCAGGCCCTTGTTGTAGATTTTCGCCTGGAGATAGGTGACCAGCGCCAGTTCGCTGGCGTCGAAGGCATGCTCGCGCACCATCGGCTTGAACGCGGTGTGCATCGGCTTGACCTCGACGAAGTCGAGCTTGAGCCAGGGCGAGGCGATCGCGCCGCGCTTGAGCGGCAGGGTGTGCGGATAGTCGCCGAGGGCGATGCGCAGCGTGGTGGTTTCCGGCATGGGGCGGGCGTTCCTTTCGGGCGCCAGCTAGTCTAAATAACCGGCTGCCATCAAGGGAGTTTTCCAGACCATGCCGGAGCAAAAGAGCGGCCTCGTCATCACCGCCCATCCGGGCGACTTCGTCTGGCGCGCGGGCGGCGCCATCGCCCTGCACGCCAAGCGCGGCTACAAGGTCAAGATCGCCTGCCTGTCCTTCGGCGAGCGCGGCGAGAGCCAGTTCGCCTGGAAGGAGGCCGGGGCGACGCTGGAGAAGGTGAAGGCCGGCCGCAAGGACGAGGCACAACGGGCGGCCGATCTGCTCGGCGCCGAGATCGAGTTCTTCGACTGCGGCGATTACCCGCTCAAGCTCACCGACGCGCATTTCGACCGCATGGTCGACATCTACCGCGAGCTCAATCCGGCCTTCGTGCTCACCCACGCGCTGGAGGACCCCTACAATTTCGATCATCCCAACGCCGCCCACTTCGCGCAGGAGACCCGCGTGGTGGCGCAGGCCATGGGCCACAAACCGGGCGCCAAGTACAAATATTCGGCACCACCGGTCTATCTGTTCGAGCCGCACCAGCCCGAGCAGTGCAGCTACAAGCCCGATCTCATTCTCAAGATCGACGAGGTGTGGGAGCAGAAATACCAGGCCTTCCAGATCCTCGCCGCGCAGAAACACCTGTGGGGTTATTACGAGCGCGTGGCGCTCAACCGCGGCATCCAGGGCTCGCGCAATACCGGCGTGCCGATGACTTATGGCGAGGCCTATCAGACGCTGTTCCCGCGGGTGGCGATGGAGCTGGGTTAGGTACTAACTCGTGCCCCGGACGCGGTGCAGCATGCCAGTGATGCACCGCGGATCCGGGGCGCAGCTTGCTTGAAACAACCGAGGTCCCGGGTCAGCAGCGCACCGCGAAGACGCGCTACGCGACGCCCGGGACACGAAGCTTGCGAATTGGGAGAGACCCATGAAATCCGTCGTCGTCCGCAATATCCAACGCGCCGACAGCAATGCCATCGGCACCTTCGAGGCGCTCGGCGTCGCCACCGTGCACGAGGCGCTCGGCCGCTCCGGCCTGATGAAGCCGTATCTGCGGCCGATCTATGCCGGCGCGCAGATCGCCGGCCCCGCCGTGACCGTGCTGGCGCAGCCGGGCGACAACTGGATGATCCATGTCGCGGTCGAGCAATGCCAGAAGGGCGACGTGCTGGTGGTCGGCTGCACCACCGACAATACCGATGGCATGTTCGGCGAATTGCTGGCGACGAGCCTGCGCGCGCGCGGCGTCAAGGGCCTGATCATCGACGCCGGCTGCCGCGACGTGAAGGCGCTGCACGACATGGACTTCCCGGTCTGGTCGAAGGCGATCTCGGCCAAGGGCACGGTGAAGGCGACCTTGGGCGCGGTCAACGTCCCGGTGGTCTGCGCCGGCGTCAATGTCGAGCCGGGCGATGCGGTGGTGGCCGACGACGACGGCGTCGTGGTGGTGCCGAGGAAATATTGCGTCGAGACCGCGCAGAAGGCACAGAAGCGCTTCGACGACGAGGACGGCAAGCGCCAGCGGCTCGCCTCCGGCGAACTTGGCCTTGACATGTACAAGATGCGCGAGGCGCTGGAGAAGGCCGGCCTGCGCTATGTCGACAAGCCGGAGGATGTGTGAGCGCGGCTTACCCGCGTCACGCCTGCGCCAGCCGCGTCGGCGTTCCGGCCTGCCGCGTGCGGTCGAGCGCCTGCTCGTAGCCGGCCAGCACGCCGTCGACCATGGCGTCGAGCGAGAACGAGGTCGCGACCTGCTGGCGCAGTTGCTCCATCTGCCGCGCGGTCGCCGCCGGATCGGCGACGGCGCGCCGGATCGCCGCGCTGAGCGCGGCCGCATCGCCTGACGGCACCAGCATGTCCGACAAGGGCCCGAAGATTTCCGGAATGCCGCCCACTCGCGTGGTGATCTGCGGCCGCCCGGCGGCCGCGGCTTCCAGCACGACATAGGGCAGCGATTCCGCGCGCGAGGGGATGACCATCATGCGGCCGCGCGCCAGCGCCTGTCGCATTGGCATGGCGGCACCGAAACGCACCGCACCGGTGAGCGACAGCCGCGCGACCTGCGCCCGCAGGGCCGACGCTTCCGGACCATCGCCGATCAGCGTCGCCGTGAGCGGCAGCCCCTGCCGATGCAGCAGCGCCAATGCATCGAGCAACGTGTCGATGCCCTTCACCGGGCGGAATTCGCCGACATAGACCAGATCGCTGGCATCCGCCGCCGGTTCCACCGGCGAGAATTCGGTGCGGCTGACGCCGTTATGGATGACGCGCGTCAGCCCCGTCGGCTGCCCGACCTTGGCGCGGAATACGTCGGCGCTGAAGGCGCTCTCGAACAGATAGAGGTCGCCGCGCGGCATCAGCACCCGCTCCATCGCCAGATAGGCCCTGCCGCCGAAGCTCGTATGGTCGAGCAGCAGGCTGCCGCCGTGCGGCGTATAGGCGCGCACCAGCGGACGTCCGGCGAAGGCCAGCCGTGCATAGGCACCGCCCTTGGCGCCATGGCCGTGCAGCACGTCGGCCGCAACCCGCCGCACCCGCTTGCTGACATGCACGGTGGCGGAAAGATCGGTCGGGCTGATCTGGCGCGGCATCGGCGTCAGCGTAATGCCGAGTGCAAGCAGCGGGGCGAGGCCGGCCAGGATCTCGCGGGAGCGCGCATTACCGGTGATATTGTCGACCACCATGCCGACCCGGTGACCGCGCTCGATCTGGCCGCGGGCGAGATCGACGACGTGACGGAACAGGCCACCCAAAGGGGCCCTGAAGACGTGCAGAATGTTCATCATGCGCACGGCGCGCGCTCGTTGAGGCGGGAACGCGAAGTCCTTGTTGTGTTCGTTCATATTCGTAGCGGCTGGAAATATGCCACTTTCCGAATGTTTTCCAGACAATTGCTTAGAACATCGGCATTAACGATTAACGCGTATCTGCCGGGAAATTAGGTCCGAATTGTTCGCATGTTGATCCAGATCATTGCGAATGGCTCGCAACGCATTAACAGCTGCCATAACAAGACGAAGAAAGGGATGCGCTATGGCATTTGGCGCCAAGCAAAAACAGCCTCTTTATATCTCCGACATGATGGAGCGGCTCGGCATCGATCCCAGCGGGGGTGTTGTGCCGCATTGGAGCCTGAGTTACCTGACCGCCCTGCACCGCTGCCAGGACTGCAAGGCCAAAAAAATTTGCCGGACCTGGCTCGACGAGGTAGCGGAGGCCAGTCTGGCGCCGCGCTTCTGTCCGAATGCCGAAATCTTCTTCGAGATCCAGATGGAGCAGCCGGGCCCGCATTACGGCGACCGCTCCGCTAGGATGGCGATGGCATAGGACGGAAGCGGATCACCGCCAGGATTCCGAGCAGCAGGAACACCACCAGCGCGACGCCCTGCACGACGGTAAAATGTGTGTTGACCGGCTCGGCGAATGGCGGCCCGATCTGCGGCGCCCGCGCGTTCAGCACCGACAGCTTCTCGAACGACTGCACGATCAGCACGAAAACGTTGAAATAAAGCGCGGTGACGGCGGTCACCACGTAGACCCAGCACCAGGCGCCGGCGAGATGCTTGCCGTAGAGCCCGATCAGCGCAAGCAGCAACAGCACGCAGGATAGTGCCCCGAGGGCGAGCGCCGGCGTGAAGCCGTGGATGGGAAACAGGAACCCGCTCAGGCTGGTGAGGAGGGTGGTGATGAGGAAAAGCCCCGTCCAGCCGGGTAGGCGGTGGGCGCCGAGCATTCCGACGACGACGACGCCGCCGGACAGGATCGCCACCAGCGTGATGATCACGTGCACGGTGGTGAAGGTCGCGGTCGACAGGCCGAAGATCATGGCGTTGCGTCCCCCTGCGCACCCGGTATCGCGATCCTACTCCGGCGTCGGCGGCTTGACCACTGCCGGTCGGCGCCGTTCACGCCGCCGGCGTCGCCACGAACAGCCGACGCGTCGCATGCATGTCGAGCCACAGACCGCGCGGGGTGCGCGTGAGGCGCAGCACGGCTGTGTCGCATTGCCCGCAGCGCAGCACCGCGCCCATGGCTCCACCATAGAGCGGCATGGCGCCGATCGCCGCCGCCGCCCCGCAGCCGCCGCAGGCAAGCTCGGCAACTGTCACGTCGAGCGCGAACAGGTCGGCCAACACTCCGGCGGCGGCATTGCCGTCGAGATGCTCGGCATCGGGAATGGCGTGGCTCATGATGTCCCCCGCTTGATTTGGCTCCATTCACCTTCATCGATCAGGCGCTAGCGCCCGGTCGGACCGAAACGCTCGGTCTTGATCAGCGCCGGGGCGTGGCCAAGGTCGCGCAGGGCGCCCGCCACCGCCTCCACCAGCGGCGTCGGCCCGCAGACAAAGCAGCGCGCGTTCGCCTGCGGCGCGAAGCCGACATCGCGCAGCATGCCCGCATCGATGCGGCGCGCAAAGCCCTCCCAGCCAGCCGGCCGTTCGCGCGTGAGCGTGTGCACGACCGTTAGGCCATCGCCGCGCGCGGCGAGCCGCTCCAGCTCGGCGCGATAGATGATGTCGGCGGCCGTGCGCGACGAATAAAGCAAAGTCGCCGGCGCGCGGCTGCCGCTGGCGGCGCGGTGGCGCAGCATCGCCATCAGCGGCACCATGCCGGATCCGCCGGCTACCAGGAACAAAGGCCCGCCGAGCGCGGCCGTCCACACGAAATAGCCGCCGATCGGTCCGCGCAATTCGAACTTGTCGCCGGCGCGCACCTCGCCGGCGAGATAGGGCGAGACCTCGCCGTCATCGATTCGCTCGACGGTGAGCATCACCCCGGCGGCTTCGGGTGCCGATGCGATCGAATAGCTGCGCTGGGCCTGATAACCGTCCGCAGCGGTCAGCCGTACATCGACATGCTGGCCGGGTCGGTGGCCGGGCCAATCCGCCACCTCGAGCGCGAGGCTCACCGCGCGCGGCGTCTCCGCGATCACCTCACGCACCGTCGCCGTCATCCAGGCCAAGCGTCGAGCCGGCCTGGCGGCAACCTCAGTCGCCGTCATAACGCTGCTCGCGCCAGGGATCGCCGTACATATGATAGCCGAGTTCCTCCCAGAAGCCGGGCTGGTCCTCGTCAAGGAACTGCAACCCGCGCACCCATTTGGCGCTCTTCCAGAAGTAAAGATGCGGCACCAGCAGCCGCGCCGGCCCGCCATGTTCCGGATCGAGCGGCTCGTCGTCGAATGTGGTGGCAATCATGGCCTTGCCGTCGACCAGGTCGGCGGCCGGCACATTGGTCGTGTAGCCGCCCTCGCAATGCGCCAGCGCGAAAGGCCCCGGCGGCTCGGCGAGGCCGGCGGCTTCCAAGAGCGTGTCGATCGATACGCCGCGCCAACGCGTATCGAATTTCGACCAGGTGGTGACGCAGTGGATGTCGACGTTAAGTTCGCTCTGCGGCAGCGCATTGAATTCGGCCCAGCTCCATTGCGCCAGCGGCGTGGCGCCGTCGTCCAGCGTGAAGCGCCAGGTCGCGAGATCGGGCTCCGGCGTCGGCCCGGCCGAAAGCACCGGGAAATCGCTGACCAGATGCTGGCCGGGCGGCAATCGCGCACTCACCGCGTCGCTGCCGCGGCGGCCACGGAAGCCGCGCGTGATCGGAGGCACACTCATGGTCACTCTCCCTGGTATGCAGCAGTGTCGGTCGCGCGCTGAGGCAAGGCAAGAGGCCGCGGCTTGGCGGGTCGTTCACTTCTTCTCGTCCGGAAAAGCGTCCGGCGCGCCGGTCAGTATCTTCCGCATATCCCAGCGCCGGCCTAATTGGCTCGAGGTGATGTCGTCGATCGCCCAATGGCCGCCTTCGCGCACCAGGTCGAAGCTGATGTCCTCCGGCTGTTTGATATTCTCGAAGCGGGCGCGCACCCTGGCCTGCGTCGCCGATCTTTCCTCGAGGGAAATGCGCAGATTGGCCAACACCCAGTCGGAGCCGTTGACGAACAAGTCCCAGTCGATCGTTCCCGCATCTCCTTTCGCCGCATCGGCATCGCGCAACGCCTGCATGCGACGGCTGTAGACGACACCGACGCCGGAATCGTTGCGATTCTGCTGATAGACCTTGTAGATTGCCGCGATATAGGCGAGCGGATCGTCGGCCACCTCGGCACGCGCAGGCGCAACGCACAACAGAATGGCAGAGATGATCGCGAAGCGGATCATGCGGCGTTCCTGAGCCTGCGTGGTCGCCGGCCGACCACGCCGGGCTCAAGGCTCAGCGGTTGGCACTGCTCCAGGGCGCGATGCGACGCTCCACCCATTTCAGGCCGGAGGTGAGCGAGACGCCGAGGACCATCAGAACAATCACCGGCACGAAGGTCTTGTCCATCTCGAAATTGTTGGCGTAGCGCGTGATCATGAAGCCGAGCCCGGAGATCGTCGTGTAGAACTCGGCGATCACCATGCCGACCAGCCCGCGCCCGATGGCAAGCCGAATGCCGGCCGCGATATAGGGCAGCGCGAAGGGGAAGAGCACGTCCTGCCACACCCTGCGTTCGGGCGAGCGGAACGAGCGCGCCACCTCCAGCATGTTCTGGTCGCATTCGCGCACCCCCTGATAGGTGTTGATCAGGATGGGGAACACGGCGAACAGGAAGACAACGATGATCTTGGCCTTGAGATAGATGCCGAACCACAGCACCAGGAGCGGCACCAGGGCCACCAGCGGCGTGGCATAGAGCGCATTGATCGGAAAATCGAGCGCCCAGTCGAGCCAACGGATGCGCGCCATCGCGATCGCCAAAGGTATGCCGACCACGATCGCGCTGAGCAGCCCGTAGAACATCACCTCCAGGCTCTGCATGAGATAATAGGGCAGGTCGCCGGAGGCGGTGAGCGTGTAGAAGGCGACCGCGATCTTGGTCGGATAGGTAAAGAAGATCGGGCTGATATGCGGCCCGACGATCTGCCAGACGATGAGGATCAAAGCGAGAAAGCCGTAGCGGAACAAGGCGCGGCTTTCCCACCACGGCTTCTTGTTGGCCTTGGCGGATAGAGCCCGCCCGCCGGCAAGCGCGCCGCCGTGGGCCTCATTGGCGACAGTCATTCCATAATCTCCTTGGGGACGCGTTTTTTTTGCAGCGTTTTTATCCGGTACCGCCCACCCCCGCAAATGCGGGGATGAGCGGACCGCATGTCCCTAGAATTCCGCGGACTTGCACTCGGGTCCCTTCCAGGGGCCGAGTTCCTTCAGCGCCTTCTCCGCGAAGCTCTTGTCGACGATCTGGTCATAGCTCGGAGCCTTGCCCTTCTCGATATTGTGCACCTTCTCCATCAGCTTGGAGGTGAAGTTGATGCGCTCCGGCGACAGGCCCGAATTGGCGTCCCAGATGCATTCCTTCCTCAGGAAGTCGTAGGTCTCCGAAACGATCTTCTCCGGATAGCCGGTGTGCTTGACCAGGATCGGCATCACCTTGGCCTTGTCGGAGTAAAGGATGCGGGTGGCCTCGATCGTACCCTTGACGAAACCTTCCAGCGCCTTCGACTTGTCCTTGATGGTCTGATCCGTCACGTCGAAGAAATTGTACATCTGCTTCGGGTTCAGCTCCCACATGCGCGCGATGGCATGCAGGCTCGGCACCTTCTGCTTGGCCAGCATTTCCTGCTCGACGTGCAGAATGGCGGTGTCGACCTGATCGGCGACCAGCGCCGGCACGTCCTCGGTGGCGATGGTGACGAAGTTCACGTCCTTGGGATTGACGTGCGCGTGACGCAGCACCACGCGGCTCAGGATGTCGGCGAAGCCGCCGGGCTGCTGGATGCCGATGCGCTTGCCCTTGAGCTCCGCCATGGTCTTGATGTTGCCGCGCACGACCATCGAGGCTTCGAACTTGTCGAGCGTGCCCAGGATGCCCTTGACCTTCGACCCCTTGGAAATGCCGACGGCGGTCAGTGCGGCCGGCGCCATGGCGACGTCGATATTGCCGGACAGCATGGCGCGATAGACCTTGACGCCGCCGTCGAGCGCGACGGTCGAAACGTCGACGCCGTATTTCTTGTATAGGCCGAGATCGATGCCGACGATGACCGGCATGTGAACGACATTGGGCGGCGTGGTCGGCATGCCGACGACCAGCTTGTTGGCCTGCGCGAGCGCCGCGCCCGGCAGAAGCATCGCGGCGGCCGCTGCCACCGCCAAAACCGTCTTGAGTTTGTGCATCGATTTCCTCCCAGGTTTTATCGTTGTCGGCCCGGCCGGCACCGAGGACGATGCCGGACGAAAAACATGCGCTTGCCGTCCCGCGCCACCGCCCCGCACTGGCGAGCGACCGCAAGCTACAAGTCCCACAGGGGATTTTGCCCCATCACGACTGTAAAGACAACGAACCCGGCCTGCGTATTCCCGTCACTGGCGCCAATTAGGCTTTGACGGCGGCAAGCCGAGGCGGCTAGTGGCAGAACCCGGCAATCGCGATTGTTTGTGCACATGGCTAAATTCGTCGTCGATTTTGGAAGCCTCGGGCGGGAACCGCACGCCGACGGCCGCCTCAACGGCCAGGCCTTCCACCGCAACCACGAGCCCATCTGGTCGGCGATCGGCGGCTTTCTGACGGCTGCCAGCGGCGACCTGCTCGAGCTGGGCAGCGGAACCGGGCAGCATGCGGTTACCTTCGCCGCCCGCGCTCCGCAGCTCATCTGGTGGCCGAGCGACATCCTGCCGTCGCATCTTGCCAGCATTGCCGCCTGGCGGGACCAGGCGCGCCTCGCCAATCTGCGTGCGCCGCAGCGGATCGACCTCGAGCGCGCCGACTGGACCTGGACCGGTGATGCCGGCACCGGCGGTCCGCTCGCGGCCATGCTCAGCATCAATGTGCTGCACATCTCGCCCTGGCGGGTATCGGAAAATCTTTTCGCCGGCGCCGGACGTTACCTGAAGCCGGGCGGACGGTTGTTCGTCTACGGGCCGTTCAAGCGCGACGGCGCGCATACGGCGCAGAGCAATGCCGAATTCGATGCCAGCCTGCGCGCGCGCAACGCCGAATGGGGCGTGCGCGATCTCGTCGATCTCAACCGCCTCGCGCGCGCGGCGGGCCTCGCGCCGGCCGAGTTGACGCCGATGCCGTCCAACAATTGGGTCCTGGCCTTCGCGCGTCCGCTTGGGCAGAATTGAGCCTTCACCGCCAGAAACCGGGTGCCATGACCGAAGAACCGATCTGCGACATCGCGCATCTTGCGCATCTCGAAGTGCTGACGCCGACCTTCGAGCAAAGCCGCCAATTTTTCATCGACGTGATGGGCATGACCCAGAGCGGCGAAAAGGGCGACAGCGTCTATCTGCGCGCCTGGGACGATTACGAGCGCTACACGCTCAAACTCACCGCCGCCAAGACCTCCGGCATGGCGCATGCCGCCTTCCGCACCCGCTCACCGCAGGCGCTGGAGCGGCGCGCGGCGGCGCTGAAGGGCTCGGGCTACGACGTCGGCTGGTCGGACGGTGACCTCGGTCACGGCAAAACCTTCGTTTGCAAGGACCCCGACGGGCATGTGATCGAGCTTTATTACGAGACCGAATGGTATCACCCGCCGCCCGAGCTCAAGCCCGCGCTGAAGAACCAGGCGCAGCGCTATCCGGCGCGCGGCTGCAATGTGCGCCGGCTCGATCATTTCAACGGTCTCGCGGTCGACATCAAGGCCTGCCGCGAATTCTTCGAAACCTATCTCGGCCTGCGCCTGACCGAGCAGATCGTGCTCGACGACGGCAGCGAGGCCGGCATGTGGCTGACCGCCACCAACAAGACCTACGACCTCGCCTATACGCGCGACGCGACCGGCACCAAGGGCCGCTTCCATCACATCACTTATGCGCTCGACTCGCGCGAGGACGTGCTGCGCGCCGCCGACGTCTTTTTGGAGAACGGCGTGTTCATCGAGACCGGCCCGCACAAGCACGCCATCCAGCAGACCTTCTTCCTTTATGTCTACGAGCCCGGCGGCAACCGGGTGGAGGTCGCCTGCCCCGGCGCGCGGCTGATCCTGGCGCCCGATTGGAAGCCGATCCGCTGGTCGGAAGCCGAGCGCAAGAAGGGCCAAGCCTGGGGCCTGCAGACCATCAAGTCGTTTCATACCCACGGGACGCCGCCGGTGCAGGGCGTGGTGGAGTCGTGAGCGACTGGCATCCTAATGTCATATTGAAACAATGACTTAGGGGCGCCGAGAGCGGTTATACGCAAGCTGAAAATTTGCGTATAACTTGCTGGAACGAGGCCCTGCCGGGTGTTATACGCAAACTGCGAATTGCGTATAACACGGTCGCGATCATGCCGGCACCGTCTCTCGTCCTGCAAACAACCTATGCCGAGCTGCTGGACCGGTGCGCGCAGGCGGCCTTCGGCAACTCGTTCCCGCGCGATGGCGTCTTCACACCGAAAACGGTTCGCGGCCGCCGCTACTGGTATTTCCAACTCCCGACCAAAGCCGGCCGCGGGCAAAAATATGTCGGTCCCGAAACGCCGGAACTGTTGAAACAAATCGAGCAACATCAAGAGACGGTCGCAGATGAACGCGAGCGCCGCTCCCTGGTATCGACGCTCGTGCGCTCTTTCGGGATGCCGCAACCCCTCCCGGAGATTGGCAATATCGTCGCGGCCCTGGCCAAGGCCGGAGTCTTCCGGCTGGGCGGCGTTCTGGTCGGCACCGTCGCGTACCAGACTTACTCGGCGATGCTGGGAAGCAAATTGCCCATTGCCATCCTGCAGACGGGCGACGTCGATATCGCCCAGTTCAAGCAACTCTCCGTCGCCGTCGGCGATCAAATTCCTCCTGTGCTCGAAGTTCTTCGCGAGGCCGATAAGACGTTTCGTCCCGTGCCGACAATTCACGGCGCGCAGACCACGAGCTATGCCGCGAAAGGCGGATTTCGCGTAGACTTCCTGACCCCCAACGAAGGACCCGATACCGACAAGCCGCAGCGGCTTCCGGCGCTGCAAACCGACGCACAGCCGTTGCGTTTCCTTGGCTACCTGATCCGCGAGCCCGAACCTGCGGTCATGCTGCACGGCGCCGGGGTCTATGTGAACGTGCCAGCGCCGCAACGCTTTGCCGTCCACAAGCTCATGATTGCGCGACGCCGGCCGCAAGGTGCGGCTAAGCGCGATAAGGACATGCAACAAGTGGAAGCGCTGCTGGCTCTGCTCTTGAACAAGCGCCGGCATGAATTAATGGCCGCGTGGGATGAGGCGCAAAAGCGCGGCAAGAAATGGTGTCAACTCTTGAACGAAGGATTGGCTGAACTGACAGAGCCCCTTTGTCACGATATGCTTGAGATCGTTCCCGCACCGCGATCCTCGAAACCGCGTAAGCGCTCATGACCTGCCGCAACACCCCACGCATTTCCTTCATCGGCTTCGGCGAGGCCGGACAGGCCATCGCCTCCGGACTTCGCGCGAGCGGGATCGAGCGCATCGACGCCTGGGATATCCTGTTTCCGCTGCCGGATGGCGAGCGGCTGAAGGCCGCCGGCGAGACCATCGGCGTGCGTCTTGCCAGGTCGGCCGCCGACGCCGTCGCTGAAACCGACATGGTCATCTCGGCGGTGACCGCGGCCTCCAGTTACGAAGCGGCGCAATCGGTGGCGCCGCACCTCAAGGGCGCGCCCTACTATCTCGATATCAATTCGGTCTCGCCCGGCCGCAAGCAGCAGACCGCCAGCCTGCTCGGCGACGCCGCGCGCTATGTCGATGTGGCGGTGATCGCGCCGATCAATCCCCAGCGCCACCGCACGCCGCTGCTGATCTCCGGGCCGCATGCGCAAGCGATCTCGCCTTTGCTGCGCGAACTGGAGATGCAATTGACGGTGGTCGACGCGTCGACCGGCTCGGCCGCTGCCATCAAGATGATCCGCAGCGTGATGATCAAAGGCATCGAAGCGCTCACCCTCGAATGCTTCCTCGCCGCCGGCCGCGCCGGCGTGCTCGACGCGGTGACCGCCTCGCTGAAGAACAATTATCCCGGCCTCGATTGGCCGAAATTGTCGGAATACAACCTCGAACGCATGGCGAGCCATGGCGAGCGGCGCGCCGCCGAAATGGAAGAATCGGCCGCGACATTGCGTGAGCTCGGGCTCAAGCCGCTGATGGTGGAGGCGACCGTCGCCCGCCAGCGCGAGATGGGCACGCTCGGCAAGGACGAGGCGGTGCGCGCCGCGCTGAAAGACGGCCGCGCCGCCATGCTGGCGGCGATCGACGCTGCGACGGATCGAAAGCAACGCAAAGGGGGGTTACCATGAAGTTCATCTTGATCGTGTGCGCGGCGGCGGCCGGCGGCGCCGCGCTTGGTGGCGGCAGCGCGATGGCGGCAGGCAATACGCCGGCAAAACGCCAGACCGTTTGCATCGAGGTCTATCAGCCGGTCTGCGGCAAGAAGGGCAAGACGACCAAAACCTATTCCAATGCCTGTTTCGCCAAGGCGGCTGGCGCCACGGTGGTGGCGCAGGGGCCGTGCGAGCCGAGCAAATAGCGCAAAGGCAGCCATTCCACGGCAACGCTGGGGCCGGAATCGCAAGCGGGCCGCCGCATTCGCGGCGACCCGCCCGTTCGAGCGCCGGTCAAAACTACTTCTGCATCGGCGGCGTCTGGATCAGCTCGGCAAGCTGCTCCTTGGTCAGCGGCTTTGCGAGGAACTTGAGCTTGACCGCGTCGCGCACCGCGCCGTCGAGATCGGCGAAGTGGTCGGTCTGCAGCGCCGACTTCGGATGGTACTTCTCCATCGACATCTTCAGAAGCTCGACCGGCTTGTGGATCTTCTTGGCATACATCTCGACCGCCTTGGGATCGGCATACATCCAATCCACCGCCTCGCGATAGGCCTGCATGAAGCGCATGATGGCGTCGTGCTTGGTCTTCAGCGAATTGGCATTGACGATCAGCGTGCGCACGGTCTGGCCGCGCAACGAAGGCACGTCGCTGCCGCGGGCGATGATGCGTACCTTGCCCTCCTTCTCCTCCTGCAGGCCGAACGGCGGCGCCGCCCAGCCGATATCGATCTGGCCGGACATCACCGCGGTGAGCGTCGCCGCCGGGCCGCCGGTCGCGGTCGGCTTGGCCTTGCAGCCGAGCTCGTTGATGAAGGCGACGACGATGTTGTTCGACGATGAACCATTGGTCGAATAGGCGATGCTGTTCGACGGGCTTGCGTCCTTCAGGCTCTTGATCTTGGAATCGGAGCGCACATACCAGTAAAGATCGCCGGTGCCGGTGAACATCGGCGCGAGGATTCGCACCGGGGCGCCCTTGGAAAAGGCACGCATGACGCCCGCCGCGCCCACGCCGGCGCCGATATCGGCGGAGCCCGAGATCACCGCCTGGATGGTTTCGCCGGCGCCGCGCGTGCCGACATTCTGCAACACCAGTCCGTGCTTCTTGAAGATGCCGGCATCCTGGCCGAGCGTCGGCGCCTGATTTTCCCAATTGTTGATCTGGCCGATCACCAGCTTGAGCTGGTCTTCCGCCGAAGCCGGCTTCGCCAGGACGAGCGGGGCGATGAAGCCCAGCGCCAGGGCGAGAGACGTGAAGCGTCGCATGTGGTGTTTCCCCCAAGGGTTATTGGTCGAGCTTATTGGTGCGCGGCATTCAACACCGACAGGGGCAAGGCGGGAAGCTGAAAGTCGCGCTTACGCGTTTATGCGACATAAACAAACCGTAAAAAATGAGCGGGCCGCTGCCGAAGCAGCGGCCCGCTCGATCGGACGTCGCGTGTCGCGTCGTCGTTTAGTGCATCGCGCTCTTCTCCGGCGGAATCTGGATCAGCTCCTTGATCTGGTCCTTGGTCAATGGCTTCTTCAGGAAGCCGAGGCGGACCGCATCCTTGATGGCGCCGTCGAGGTCAGCCATGTGCGTGGTCTGCAGGGCGTCTTCCGGCTGGAATTTCTCCGCCGATTCCTTCACCAGTTCGACCGGCTTGTGGATCTTCTTGGCGTACATCTCGAACGCCTTGGGATCGTGATACATCCACTTCACCGCCTCGCGATAGCCCTGCATGAAGCGCACCATAACGTCGTGCTTGCTCTTCAGCGCATTGGCATTGACGATGAGAACGCGGATCGTCTGCCCGCGCAGCGACGGCACCTCGCTGCCGCGCGCGATGATGCGGATCTTGCCGTCCTTGACCTGTTGCAGGCCGAAGGGCGGCGCCGACCAGCCGATATCGATCTGGCCGGACATCACCGCGGTGAGCGTGGCGGAAGGCCCGCCGGTCGCGGTCGGCTTCGCCTTGCAGCCGAGCTCGTTCTTGAAACCGAGCACGATGTTGTTGGTGCTCGAGCCGCTGGTCGAATAGGCGATGGTGGTCGAGGGGGTGGCGTCCTTCAGGCTTTTGATCTTGGAATCCGCCTTCACGTACCAGAACAGGTCGCCGGTGCCGGTGAACATCGGCGCCAGCACGCGGATCGGCGCGCCCTTGGCGAAGGCGCGCATCACGCCGGCTAGACCGGCGCCGCCGCCGAGATCGGCGGAGCCGGAGATCACCGCCTGGATGGTCTCGCCGGCGCCGCGGCTGTTGACTGCTTCGATCGATATATTGTGTTTCTTGAAGATGCCGGCCTCCTGGCCGAGGGTCGGCGCCTGGTTCTCCCAATTGTTGATGTGGCCCATCACCAGCTTGAGATGGTCTTCGGCCGAGGCCGGCTGCGCCGTCAGCGCAAACGCGGCGGCGAGCCCGAACGCTACGGCGAACGTCTTGCACGTTTTCATGTGGTCCTCCCTTTCGACATCGAATCCTCCACGGCAGTCATTTTTTTATCGTTGACGTCATGGCTTGAGTGCGCGGCATTGAACACGGACTGCCGCGCGCTGCAAAGCCCAAACTATCGGCGGCGGCGAGCCTTGCTTTTTTTGCGCGCTTTGGCCGCAGTGCGTTTTTGCGTTGCGGCGCGCCGGGAACTGGTCGCGGCCTTTCGCTTGGCAGCCGCACGCGGCGCGGCCGCGACTGGCGCATCGCCTGCGGTCACCCGCTTGGCCCAGTAGTCCCATGATCGGGTGAGCGCCGTGGTCTTGCGCGTGATCTCGCCGCACAGCCGCGTTTCACCTTCCGAAAGCGCGCTGATGGCGCCGATGCTCAAGGCACGCGCCTGGAAATCCGCATTGCGGCAGGTCTGGATCGCCCGATAGACGCAGTCGCGCACGCTGGTGCCGATCACGGTGACACCGTGCCGGCGCATCAGCACCATCGGATGCGGCCCGAGCGCGCGGGCGAGCGAGGCGCCCTCCTCCGGCTTGACCACCAGCATGTTGGTGTCGCCGAATTCATAGCGCTGGTCCCAGTAGGGCGGCTTGATGCCGCCGACGCTGCCGAGGTGGAACACCGGCACATAGTCGGTGCCGGTGGCGAGCAGCGGCATGAAGGCCGGCGAATGATGATGGCACACCGCCATGACATCCGGCCGCGCCTTGTAGATCTCGCCGTGGATCACCCGCTCGGAATATTGCGCTGCACCAGGATCGCGCACCGGCCGCGAGTCGAGGTCGTATTCGATCATCCCTTCCGCGGTCACCATGTCGGGTGCACTCGAGCGCGACAGAAAATAGCGCCGCGGGTTGTCGGGATGGCGCATGCTGACATGCCCGAAGGTATCGAGCACGCCTTCATTGGCGGCGATGCGGTTGCCGAGCGCGAGTTCGCGCAGGGTCTCGGCGAGGTTGTTCGACACTGACGTTTCCTCTCGATGCAGGTGGTTTGGAGTCCTACAGTATAGGACACCATAGGACGCCGCTTTTCCCCTATTATAGGAATCCGCAGCCTGGCGGCCAGCAACGCCGCGCTTGACAGCCGCGTCTCGTTGGGGACGCTTGCGCTGCCATGCCCGCCGCCGCCCAGATTGTCATCGACCGCGTCAGCCATGTCTATCGTCCGCCGCGCGGGCGCGAGGTGCTGGCGCTCGACGAGGTCTCGCTGGACGTCGCCAACCGCGAATTCGTCGCCCTGCTCGGGCCGTCCGGATGCGGCAAGTCGACGTTGCTTTATCTGATCGGCGGCTTCCTGCCGGTCGCAACCGGCGCCATCCGCGTCGACGGCAAGCCGATCGTCGGGCCCGGCCCCGACCGCGGCATCGTCTTCCAGCATTTCGCGCTGTTTCCCTGGAAGACGGTGCGCGGCAACATTCTCTATGGGCTGGAACGGCAGGGCATGGCGAAGGACGAGCGCGAGCAGCGCACGCGCGACTTCATCGAACTGGTCGGCCTCACCGGCTTCGAGGACAGCTACCCTTCGCAGCTCTCCGGCGGCATGAAGCAGCGCACCGCGATCGCCCGCACGCTCGCCTTCGATCCCACCATCCTGCTGATGGACGAGCCCTTCGGCGCGCTCGATGCGCAGACGCGCGGGCTGATGCAAAGCGAGTTGTTGAGCATCTGGCAGCGCACGCCGAAGACGGTGATCTTCGTCACCCACGACGTGCAGGAAGCGGTCTATCTCGCCGATCGCGTGGCGGTGATGTCGGCGCGGCCGGGCCGCATCAAGACCATCGTTAACACCAAATTCGACAAGAACGATCCTGACATCTTCAAGCAGAAGACCTTCGTCGACAAGGTGGACGAGACCTGGCACCTGGTGCGCGAGGAAGCGATCAAGGCGCAGGGCACAAGGCGGGGCGGGTGACGGAGCCCTTACGGGCGCCGCTTTGAACGACTAGACGCGTTCACGTTTCATATTCACCGTTTCATAGAAACGGCGAACGCGTCTGGGATTCTTGCTTCATCTCGTTTCCGACGGCGAACCGGTTTCCACTTCGCCTGGAAACGCTCTAGGGCTCCGCGGCGGCCCCGGCATGGATGTCCAGCAACTTGAGCACCAGATCCGCCTTGCGCGCGCGGGCAAAGCCGCATTCGGTCGCGATGCCGAAGCGCGGCACGTATTCATGCGCCAGTGCAATTCTCCGTTTGGCACCCTCGACCCCGTCCGCGGCGTGGATCAGCCCGAGATAGATTTCCGTTTGCGCCGGCAATTTCAGGTCACGCATGGGCGCGAAGAACGCGTCCGTCGCGCGTGGTGCCGGCACCGGCATGTGGATATAGGTCAGGGGATGTTTCACCTTGCGCGCGATCGCATTCGCGACATCGACCAGATGCCGCGCGGTGACCGGATCGAAGAAATGCTTGCCGCCGAAATCGCCGTAGCACAGATGAAACCCGAGCTCGACATCATCCGGCACCGGAGCGCAGATGCGGGCGAACCGCTCGGCAATTTCTTCTTTCGACACATTCACCAGCGGAAACTGATCTTGTGGCTGCCCGTCCCATACGATCATGTCGTGGCAGACGTCCCACTGGATGCACAGGTCTTGATGCGGAATATGCCGGCAGATGGCCTCGACTTCCCGCACCATGGCCGCCTCGTAAGCCTTCTCGATGGCGACGACGTTGCGCGCGGTGCAAAAAGCGTAGATGACGCTCATCGGCGTCGGCAGGCAGACCTGAAAGCGCACACCGGGCGCGATGGCCCCACGCTCGCGCGCTGCCACGAAATCGAGATAGGAACCGCGCGCCTCGCGCGCGTAACCGAGTTCGCCGAAGCTCACCTCATCGTCGGCGACCCCCTCCGCCAGGCACAGCAACGGAAAGCCCGAGGTCTTACGGAGTGCGCCGCTTGGATCGGGCCGCAGGTAAGGGCTCGAGCGCAGCAGCGGATACTGGAAGCTCACCCACAGCCGCCGCGGGCCGGGCTCCCCGTCCGGAATTCGCCTGAGCCGCCGACCGAGAATCGGGCCCACGGTCGCGAACACGTCTTCGACCGAATTCAAGCCGATACTGCCGACGAGGTGCACTTGAGTCGGGACATACTCCGTCATCGCGACGCTCCGGTGTTTTTCAATGAAAGGGCATCCCACTCATCCAAGCTTCAATAAACCGCTTCGGCCACTCCGCGAAGGCTCGGCGCGCTCGCGTCGGGTCGACCGATGCCGCACCGTGGCAAAATGCAAAACCTAACGTCAAATAATGGATTTTGCGTCTACCATAACTGACCATGATAGATCGAGTTTCATTTTGCCGAAGCGATCTAGTGGATTCCGCGGGCAACCTCGCGCAGCGCCACGATATAGCGGTTGGCCAGCGGCGAAAGCGTCCTCGCCTTGACCGTCATGATTCCGATGGCGCGATTGGCCGATATGTTGCGCAGCCGGATGCCATGCAGGAGACCGGCCTTGACCTCGCGCGCAAACGCGTGACGCGGCATGATGCTGACGCAGTTCGAGTTCTGCACGGTCGTCTTGAGCGACATCAGGGAATTGCAGGACCAATGACTCACCGGAAACCCCACGCCGCAGTTCAGAAAAATTGCTTCGATCTGGCGTCTGAACATGCTGTCAGCTGCTGGGAAAACCCACTGCTGGTCCGCCAGTTGCTCAAGCGACATGACCCTGCGAGCGGCAAGAGAGTTCGACGCGCCGACCACCGCCTCGATCGGAAGCCGCAACAGCAATTCGTGCTCGAATTCGGGATGCCGCGTGCCGGGATCGCCCGAGCTCAGCATGAGCTCGATTTCGCCAGCCCTCAGCTTTTCAATGAGATCTTCATCATCGCCTTCGATGATCGAAATCGAAATTCGGCGATTTTCGGAGGCGAGACGCCCCGCCGCCATCGGCGCGAGCTCGACAAGGGTGACCGGCGTCCCGCCGATCACCAGTGGTCCTTCATAGCCCAGCTTCTTGAGATCGATTTCATCCTGCGCCTGCTGCATCAGCGCGTCGAGCGCGCGGGCGTAACGCAGGAGGATCGTGCCGAAGTCGTTCAGCGTCGCACCGTGGCGGCCACGTTCGATGATGCGGACACCGAGCTGCTGCTCGAGCAGCGCGATCTTGTTTGACAGCGCCGGCTGCGAAATATTCTCGACACCCGCCGCATGGCTGAACGAGCCGTGCTCGGCGACCGAGCGCAGATAGCGAAGATGGCGCGGATCCAATTTCATAAGCTATACTTATGGTAATGCCACATTCTATTATTGGACCGAAGCCAGGCTAGGCTGTCAATCTCTACCGCAAAATAGTGGGGTCGTGCCGTCGCTCGCCGTCGGCCCGGTTCGCGAGACAGTATAAAAACGATAGCAACTCGGGAGGAAATGATGCGTCTCTTGAAGTCGATTCCGCCGCTCATGGCCGCGCTTGCGCTCCTCGGCATCACCGCGGCCCAGGGCGCCGAGCCGGTCAAGATCCGGGTATCGTACGTCGTGCCGGTCGCCAACTGGGCGCCGATGATCGTGGCGAAAAAGGACCTCGCCAAGCATTGGGGCAAATCCTATGTCATGGAGGCCATTCGCTTCCAGGGCACGCCGCCGATGATCACGGCCCTGGCGAACAATGAGCTGGAGATCGGCGATCTGGCCTATTCGACACTTGGTCTCGCCATCCAAAACGCCGGCATTTCCGATCTCCGGGTCATCGCCGACGAATTCCAGGATGGCGTTCCCGGCTACTACAGCAATCAGTTCTTCGTCCGCAAAGACGGCGGCATCAACAAAGTCGAGGATCTCAAGGGCAAGGTCCTGGCCACGAACTCGATCGGCAGCGGTATCGATATCGCGATGAAGGCTGTGTTGAAAAAGCACGGCCTTCTCGACAAACGCGATTTCACCGAGATCGAAGCCCCCTTCCCGGCCATGGCCTCGATGCTCAAGGAGAAGAAGGCAAACTTGATTTCCGCGGTCATGCCTTTCGCGCTCAGCCCGGTTCTCAAGGCCGAGGGCAAGGTGCTGTTCGATCAGACGGCCGGACTTGGCCGCTCTCAGTTCGTCTTCTGGGCCGCGCGCAAGTCCTTCATTGACAAGCATCGGGCCGCCCTCGTCGACTTTATGGAAGACGTCATCCGCATCGAGCGCTGGTACCTCGATCCGAAAAATCACGATGCGGTGGCCAAGATCGCGTCGGGTTTCCTCAAAGTTCCGCCGGAGCGGTTCGGCTGGCTGTTCACCAAGCAGGACTATTACCGCAGCCCGGATGCGAGGCCCGATCTCGCTGCGCTGCAGAACAATGTGAACACCACGGCGGATCTCGGGTTTTTCAAATCCAGCTTCGACGTCAAGAAGTACTCCGATCTCAGCCTGATCGAAGACGCTCTCAAACAAATCAAGTGACGTCTTCGCAATTGTGATACGAACAACGAAGCGGGCGCGAATGCGCCCGCTAAGGCGATAGCTATTGCTTTTTGGGTGACGTTTTGGCGGTCAACGAAACACAGATAACCATCGACCGCGTCAGCCATGTCTATCGTCCGCCGCGCGGGCGCGAGGTGCTGGCGCTCGACGAGGTCTCGCTGGACGTCGCCAACCGCGAATTCGTCGCCCTGCTCGGGCCCTCCGGATGCGGCAAGTCGACGTTGCTTTATCTGATCGGCGGCTTCCTGCCGGTCGCGACCGGCGCCATCCGCGTCGACGGCAAGCCGATCGTCGGGCCCGGCCCCGACCGCGGCATCGTCTTCCAGCATTTCGCGCTGTTTCCCTGGAAGACGGTGCGCGGCAACATTCTCTATGGGCTGGAACGGCAGGGCATGGCGAAGGACGAGCGCGAGCAGCGCACGCGCGACTTCATCGAACTGGTCGGCCTCACCGGCTTCGAGGACAGCTATCCCTCGCAGCTCTCCGGCGGCATGAAGCAGCGCACCGCGATCGCCCGCACGCTCGCCTTCGATCCCACCATCCTGCTGATGGACGAGCCCTTCGGCGCGCTCGATGCGCAGACGCGCGGGCTGATGCAAAGCGAGCTGTTGAGCATCTGGCAGCGCACGCCGAAGACGGTGATCTTCGTCACCCACGACGTGCAGGAAGCGGTCTATCTCGCCGATCGCGTGGCGGTGATGTCGGCGCGGCCGGGCCGCATCAAGACCATCGTTGACACCAAATTCGACAAGAACGATCCTGACATCTTCAAGCAGAAGACCTTCGTCGACAAGGTGGACGAGACTTGGCACCTGGTGCGCGAGGAAGCGATCAAGGCACAGGGCACAAGGCGGAACAAACAATGAGTCCTTTCGGTGCCAAGCCGCCGGAGCAACGCAGCCGTGGCGAGCAGGTGCTGTTCACTGTCATCCGTTATTCGCCGCTGCTCCTGCTGGCGATCGCCTGGGAGCTGGCGGCGCGGCTGCACCTGGTCTCTTCTGACGCGCTGCCGACCTTGTCGAGCGTGGTGAGGTCCTGGATCGACCTCATCAAGGACGGCGACCTCGTCGCCAATGGCGGTTCCTCGCTCTATCGCGCCGGCGCCGGGCTCGGCCTTGCCGTCGTCATCGGCGCGGTGCTGGGCATCACCATGGCCTGGTGGAAGCCGGTGAACATCCTGTTGGCGCCGATCGTGGAGATCTTCTATCCGCTGCCGAAGTCGGCGCTGATCCCGGTCACCGTGATCTGGCTCGGCTTCGGCGACGGTTCCAAAATCCTGCTCATCTTCCTCGGCTGCATGCTGCCTGTGACGATCGGCGCCTATAACGGCGCCCGCGGCAGCGATCAGGCGCTGATCTGGTCGGCGCGCAGCATGGGCTCCGGGCGCCTGCGCGTGCTGTGGGACGTGGTGGTGCCGAGCGCCCTGCCGGAGCTGCTCAACGGCATCCGCACGGCGCTGGCCCTGTCCTTCATCCTGCTGGTGTCGGCCGAGCTGATCGTTGCCCATCGCGGCTTCGGCTACCTGATCGGCATCCTCGGTTCCCAGGGCAGCTATAACGCCATGTATGCGGTCGTGCTGACGGTGGCCTTCCTCGGCTTTGCCGCCGACCGGATCTATCTCCTGATCACCAAGCGGGTCCTGCAATGGCGGGAGTAGACGAAGCCAGGATGGATCGCGAGCTCGCGCCGGAGCCGACGGCCCTGCGGCTGGTGCGGCTGACGCTATCGGGCTTTGCCCGCATCTTCTCGGTGCTGGCGCTGGCCATCGCCTGGGAAGTGCTGGCCCGCAGCGGCACCTTCACGCCCTTCCAGCTGCCGGCCCTTTCGGCCGTGCTCGAACGCATCTGGGCCGACGGCGTCGGCGGCGACCTGATGATCAATACCGGGCTCACGCTCTACCGGGCGCTCACCGCCTTTTCCATCTGCGCCATCCTGGGCGTCGCCATCGGCATGGCCATGTCCCGCAATATGGTGGCTTACTGGTTTTTCGACCCGATCGTCTCGGTCGGCTTCCCCATGCCCAAGATCGCCTTCCTGCCCGTGGTCATCCTGTGGCTCGGCGTCTACGACACCTCCAAGATCACCATGGCCTGCGTCGACGCCATCTTCCCGGTCATCGCAGCCACCGTCATCGCCATCGACGGCGTCGAGCGCGAACTGATCTGGTCGGCGCGCAACATGGGCGCCAGCAATCGCGAGGTGCTGACGCAGATCGTGCTGCCGGCGGCCTTTCCGCAGATCATGACCGGGCTGCAGGTGGCGCTGCCGCTGGCGCTGATCGTGACGGTGGTGGCGGAGATGCTGATGGGCGGCTATGGCCTCGGCGGGGCCATGATGACCGCCGCCCGCTTTGCCAACTCGACCGGCGTCTTCGCCGGCATCGTCGAGATCGCCGTCGTCGGCTACATCCTGGTCAAGGCCATGAGCCTGATCCGTCGCCGCCTCTTGATCTGGCATCCGGAGGCCGACCAGCCGGCGACGGCGTGACCGCTGTAGCGCGGCATTCTTCCGATTTTGTACCATATGACGGGCAAAGCGCCGCAGCGATGAGGCTTGCCAAAATCGGTTGGACCTCCGACAATCTTGCCATCCCATCATAAGCAGAGCTTGCCGGCACCACAGCAAGCCGGGGTTAATCGGGAGGAATACAATGCGCTTTTACAAACTCGCGCTGGCCAGCCTATGCGCGCTCGGCCTGATCGGCGCCGCCACCGTGAGCCGGGCGGAGCCGGTGAAAATCCGCATGGCCTGGGTCGTGCCGATCGCGAACTGGGCTTCAATCCTGCTCGAGAAGAAGGATCTGATGCAGCATCTCGGCAAGTCCTATACGCTCGAGACGGTTCGTTTCCGCGGCACGCCTCCGATGATCACGGCGCTCGCCAATAACGAGGTTGAGGTCGCCAGCCTTGCCTATTCTTCGTTCCCCATCGCCGTCGTCAATGCCGGTCTCGACGATCTCAAAATCATCGCCGACGAATTCCAGGAAGGCGTGCCCGGCTACTACACGGACAAATATTGGGTCCATAAAGATTCGGGCATCAACAAGGTCGAGGACCTCAAGGGCAAGGTGGTGGGCACCAACGCCGCGGGCAGTGCGGTCGACGTCGCCATCCGCGCCATGCTGCACAAGCACGGCCTCGAGCCCAACCGCGACTACACGTTCCTCGAAGGCCCGCTGCCCGCTATGCCGGCGATGCTACTGCAAAAAAAGGTTGATCTGATCCCGGCCGTACTGCCCTTCGCGCTCAATCCCAAGCTGAAAGAGGGGGCCAGGCCGCTGTTCACCCAGGCCGACGCCACCGGCAAGACCGACATGATCATCGACTGCGCGCGCAAGTCCTTCATCAAGGCGCATCGTGCGGCCATGGTCGACTTCATGGAGGACTGGCTGCGCGTCACGCACTGGTATCTCGACCCGAAGAACCACGCCGAAGTCGCCAAGATCGCATCCAAGATCACCAAAGCGCCGCCCGAGCGCTTCGGCTGGCTGTTCACCAAAAACGACAACTACCGCGATCCCAACATGATGCCTGATCTCGAAGCGCTGCAGAACAATGTCGACACGGTCAAGGAACTTGGCTTCGTCAAAAAGCATGTCGACGTGAAGGCGCACTCCGATCTCAGCCTGCTCAAGGACGCGATCGCGCGCGTGAAAAAATAGGTGGAGCCGTCGCACGCCAAAAAAATAAATATGTAAAATTCTAATCAAATTGTAGTGCTTGCACTACATCTTGCGGCTCAGGCCCCGATGCTTCGGCATCGGGGCCTATTTGTTGCAAATTGCACACGACCCCGACCGGCTGCAGGATACCGTAAACAAAACAGCAACGTTGAAACTTTGCCCTTTACAAGCATGGTTAACGGCTCAAAAATGATGGCCGTGACGTCACTTAAATGGTTAACGGGGCGTTGAACAATGAAGTATGCGTACAAGGCGTTCTATGGTGCCCTGCTTGTCCTCGGGCTGGCGGGTGTCACACCGGTACCGGCACTTGCAGGGGGATATCATTGGGACTCCGTCTGTAATTGTCGTCGCCCGGACTCGCAATACAATACCCGGCGCGTCGAGCGTGCGCCGGCCCGCGTCGTCACGCATCGCCGCATCGTCACGCATAATCGCGTCGTTCGTGGCAATACGCGGCTGATCCAGGAAAACCGCCTGATTGTGCACGTGCGGCCGGTCATCCATCGCGAAGTGATCGTGCATCGCACGCACACCATCGTGAAGGACGTGGTCCTGCACAGGGTCAACACGATCAATAAGTGGCGCGAGGTGAACCGCACGCAGGTGATCAACGTGAACGGCGGCGGCACCGTGCGACACGTCACCGAATATCGCAATGTGCGCGGCGTGAACTGCAACTGCGGCTACGAACGCCGCGGCTACGAGGGCGGCGGTTACTACCGCGGTCCGGTGGTCTCCTACCGCTACTGAGCCACCCCGCTCACGGCGATCCGTCTCACTTTCGCCCCGCCGGGCCACCCCGGTGGGGTCTTTTTGTGCGCCGTGGCGGCCCGGTCGCCGCGGTCTTGACCTGCGCCGGCGAAGGCCACAGTGCTACACTCGCAGGCAGCCGAAAACGCGATTGGAACTAGATGACCGGGCCTCTTCGATTGCTGCGCCGTCCGCTGGCGGCGGCCATTCTCGCCGTGACGCTGGCGCTGCCAGGCGCCGCGGGGGCGCAGAACGGTTCCGGCCCCGCCGCAACGGTTGCACCGTCCGCGCCGACCGCAACGTCCGCACCGGCGGGTCATCCCGATATCGCGCTGCAATTGCCGGGCGATCTGTCGCCGTGGGGCATGTTCCAATCGGCCGATATCGTGGTCAAAGCGGTGATGATCGGCCTGGCGCTCGCCTCGCTGCTCACCTGGACGATCTGGTTCGCCAAAACGATCGAGCTTGCGCTCGCGCGGCAACGACTGCGTCGTGCGCTGCGAGCGCTCGCGGATGCGGGTTCACTTGCGGCGGCGCTGACGCGGCTGCGGGGCATGAGCCCGGATGCGGTGGCGCTGGCACGCGCGGCCGATGCGGAACTGCAGATGTCGGCCGATGCGATCGTTGCCGACGGTGTCAAGGAGCGCGTGGCATCGCGGCTCGAACGCATCGAGGCCGCTGCCGGCCGGCGCATGATCCGCGGCACCAGCTGGCTCGCCAGCGTCGGCGCCACCGCGCCCTTTGTCGGCCTGTTCGGCACGGTCTGGGGCATCATGAACAGTTTCATCGGCATCTCCAGGCAGCACACCACCAACCTGGCGGTGGTGGCGCCCGGCATCGCCGAGGCACTGCTGGCGACCGCGCTCGGCCTGGTGGCGGCGATCCCGGCGGTGGTCATGTACAATATGACCTCGCGCTGGAACGCAGGCTATCGCGCGCTGCTCGCCGACTGCGCGGCGGAAGTGCTGCGCTTGGTCAGCCGCGATCTCGACCGCGCCGCGCTCGATCACGCGACGTCCGCGCTCCGCCGCTCGGCCGCAGAGTGAGACCCGTATGAGCGTCTATCTCAATCACGGCGACGATGAGCTCGGCGAGTTGCACGAGATCAATGTCACGCCTTTCATCGACGTGATGCTGGTGCTGCTGATCATCTTCATGATCGCCGCGCCGCTCGCGACCGTCGATGTCGCCGTAGACCTGCCGGCCGCCAATGCCGAGCGCAGCACGCGACCCGAGAAACCGCTGATCGTCACGCTCAAGCCCGACCTCAGCATCATGATCGACAATGACACGGTCGCGCGCGACGCGCTCGCCGCAGCGCTCGATAAGGCCACGGGCGGCAACAAGGAGCAGCGCGTGTTCCTGCGCGCCGACAAGACGGTGTCGTATGGCGACCTGATGGGGTTCATGAACGAGTTGCGCGCCGCGGGCTATCTGCACGTGGCGCTGGTCGGCCTCGACCGCGGGAAGCTTCGCCCATGAGCGTCGCGCGGCTCGACAGTCTGGCGGGTTGGGGCGCCGGCATCACGCTGGCGCTCGGACTGCATGCAGCCGCGGCATTTTTCCTGCTAACGCACTGGCACGCCGACGCGCAGGAGATCGCCGGCGCCCCGGCGATCCTGGTCGACTTTGCGCCGGAGCCGTCGGCGCCGGCGGCCGCACCGAACGAATTGCCGCCCGGTCCACCGGCGCCACACCAAGAGGCCGAGCCGGAGCCATCTACCAGCGTCGTCGACAAACAGGTCAAGCCCGAGGCCCATAAACCGGCGCCCAAGCCGGAAGAGCAGACCGCCGCGCTGGCGCTGCTTCCGACCCCGGCGCCGACGATCGATGTTCTGCCACCGGAGCGAGCACCGCGACCGACCTTCGAGGTGTTGCCGCCGCCGCGGCCAGCCGAAACGCGCCATGAAACGCCAGCGCACCATCGCCAGGCGAGCCACGCCAGCGCACCGCAAAGCGCCGCCCGCCACGCGATGCGCACCGCCGCACGCACGCCGGGCGCGTCCGCTCACGATCCCTACGCCGTCCCGAGCTGGCGCTCGGCCCTGGTCGCCCGCATTGAGCGGTACAAACACTATCCCGACGCCGCACGCGCGCGCGGCGAAACCGGCGTGGCCCAAGTCGCTTTCAGCGTCGACCGCCGCGGCGGCGTGCATGATGCGCGCATCGTACGGAGCTCCGGCTCGGCCCTGCTCGACCGCGACGCTTTGGCCTGGCTGCACCGATCGCAGCCGCTGCCGCCGCCGCCGCCGGAATTGCGCGGCACCCGCATCCCGGTCGTCGTGCCGCTGCGCTACGCGATCCGCTGAACGGATCCACGTTTTTCGTCGGTAGAAAGCGCGGTTCTGCCAGCGGTCACGCGCCCGAGCAGCACCAGCACCGGACCAGGCAGCGCCGTCTGCGCGAGCTTTTCCGGCAGCGCGCCGATCGGCGCAGCGACGGTCGCCTGATCAGGCCGGGTGGCGCGGGAAATCGCCAGCGCCGGAGTGTCCGGATCGAGGCCCTGGGCGGTGGCGCGGGCGACTAGCGCCGACAGCGTTTTGGTCGGCATATAGATTGCTGTGGTGGCGCTCGGGTCGGCGAGGCTCGTCCAATCGATATCCTCGGGCAGCGCGCCATTGCGGGCATGGCCGGTGACATATTGCAGCCGGCGCGCCTGGCCGCGGTCGGTCAGCGGCAGGCCCAGGCTCGCGGCGGCGCCCTGGGCCGCACTAATGCCGGGAACGACGTCGACGCGGATATTGGCGGCGCGGCAGGCGGCGATTTCCTCGCCGGCGCGGCCGAAAATCAACGGATCGCCGCCTTTGAGGCGGACGACGCGCTTGCCCTGGCGCGCCAAGCTCACCATCAGCGCATTGATGTCGTCCTGCCGGCAGGAAGGCGCATGACCGGTCTTGCCGACCAGCAGCTTACGCGCCTCGCGGCGAGCGAAGTCGAGCACCTCGGGCGAGACAAGATCGTCGAATAGGATGACATCGGCCGATTGCAGCGCGCGCAGCGCGCGCAACGTCAGCAATTCCGGATCGCCGGGCCCCGCCCCAACCAGCGTCACTGAGCCATTCTCGACCGCGACGCCGAGCCCTTTCACTTCGCCGACGAAGGCAGTGAAATCCTGCGGCGTCGGTGGCTCTTGCGGATGGGCGAACGCCTGTGCCGTGAACAACTGCCAGAACTTGCGACGGCCGGCGAAGGCCAAGCCGGTTTCCTTCAATTGGCCACGCCATCGCGCCGCGGCCGCGGCCCAGGCGGCAAAGCCGTTGGGCAGCACCGCTTCCAGCTTGGCGCGGATCGCCTGCGCCAACACCGGCGCGGCGCCATCGGTGGAAATGCCGATCACCAGCGGCGAACGGTTGACGATGGAGCCGAATGAGAAATCGCAATAGGCCGGCTTGTCGATGACATTGACCGGCACGCCGCTGGCGCGGGCGGCGTCACAAAATTCTTTTGCGGCCGCATCCTCGTCGAAGGTACCGACCGCGATGGCGGCGCTCCTCAAATCATCCACGCACCACGCCCGGCGATGCACGACAATATCGCCGTGCGTGGCGGCGGCCGCGAGCTGCACCATCTCATCGGACGGCGCTTCGGCATAGACGTCGACGCGGGCGCCGCTCGCCGATAAGAGTTCGGCCTTCCAGGCCGCCGCCGCACTGCCGCCGGCGACCAGCGCGCGCTTGCCATCGAGCGCGAAAAACACGGGCAGCCGCGCCAGGGCGCCCATCCGCGGCTCACGCATTTCCCGTGGTTGACGCGCCCAACTCATACGCTGCGTTGCTTTCCAGTATTGTTGTGGAAATCGCGCCCATTGCCGGTCGCCCCGACGAAGCCGGCGCGAATGCAGAAATCGCCGAAGCGTTCGCCCTTCTGGCGCGCGGCCGCATAGGCCGCAAAGATCGGGTCGAGCGTAGTGACGATTCCGTCGTGATCGACACCCTCGGCATAGAGCTTGTTCAGCCGCGAGCCGTCGAAAGCGGCGCCGAGATAAAGGTTGTAGCGGCCCGGCCCTTTGCCGACGAGGCCGATCTCGGCGAGATAGGGCCGCGCGCAGCCGTTCGGGCAGCCGGTCATGCGGATGACAATGTCGTCGCCGGAAAGTCCGTGCGCGGTAAGCCGCATATCGAGCGCATCGAGCAGGTCGGGCAGGTAGCGCTCGCTCTCGGCCAGCGCTAGGCCGCAGGTCGGCAGCGCGACGCAGGCCATGGAATTGCGCCGCAGGCCCGACCAGGGCGCCAGCAGCCCGGCCTCCGCCGCCAGCCAGTGGATCTCCTTCTGCTTCTCGGGCGCAATATTGGCGACGATCAGGTTCTGATTGGGCGTGATGCGGAAATCGCCGTCATGCATCTGCGCGATTTTGCGCAACGCCGCGAGCCGTGCACCGCCGAGCCGCCCATTCTGCACGAACAGCGTGAGATGCGCGCGGCCGTCGCCGCCATTGCTCCAGCCATAGCGATCGCCTGTCGAGGTGAATTTGAATGGCCACGCCGGCCCCAGCGTGACGCCGGCGCGCTTCTCGACTTCGACGCGGAAGACATCGAGCCCGCGATCCTCGATGGTGTATTTGAGCCGCGCATGCTTGCGGTTCAGGCGGTCGCCCCAGTCGCGCTGCACCGTGACCACGGCCTCGGCGAGGGCGACGGCATCGCCCGTTGCACAGAGGCCCATCACCTCGGCGGTGCGCGGATAGGTATCGGGTTCGCCATGAGTCATACCCATGCCGCCGCCGACGGTGACGTTCCAGCCGGCAACCTCGCCCTCATCGTCGAGGATGGCGATGAAGCCGAGATCATGCGCGAAGATATCGACGTCGTTGACCGGGGGCACCGCCGCCACGATCTTGAACTTGCGCGGCAGATAGGCCTTGCCATAGATCGGCTCCACTACCTCATCCTCGCCGCCGACGATACGTTCGCCGTCGAGCCAGATCTCGCGATAGGCCGGCGTGCGCGGCGTCAGGTGCGCGGAGACGGCGCGCGCAAGGTCGATTGCCGCGGCATGCGCGCGCGACTGATAAGGGTTGGGATTGCACATGACGTTGCGGTTGACGTCGCCGCAGGCGGCGATCGAGTTGAGAAGCGCGGAATCGATCGCACGCATGGTCGCCTTCAGGTTCGACTTGATAACGCCGTGCAGTTGCACCGTCTGCCGCGTGGTCAGCCGCATCGTCCCGTTGGCATAGGTGCGCGCCACCTCGTCGATCGCCAGCCACTGCGCCGGCGTGAGCACGCCGCCGGGAATGCGCACACGCAGCATAAAGGCGAAGGCCTTCTCCATGCGCTTTTTGGTGCGTTCGGAGCGCAGGTCGCGGTCGTCCTGCAAGTAGAGGCCGTGGAATTTGACGAGCTGCTGGTCGTCCTCCACGATCGCGCCGGTAACATCATCGCGCAGGCCCTGTTGAAGCGTGCCGCGCAGATAATCGCTCGCTTCCTTGATGCGCTCGTTGCGCGAGACGGTGTCGGTCATCATTCACTCCTGTCATCGTCCGCGAAAGCGAACGATCCAGTAATCCCTAGCCTCGAAGTCAGTCAACTCGTCGGTGTCTACTGGATGCTCCGCTTACGCCGGACATGACACCGCGGGTGTGGCGAATCAGCGCGTTCAGTACACATCCTGGAGATAGCGCTTCTCGCGCTCGAGCGTCGTCACCGCCTGCTCGGCCGCCTCCGGCGCGAGCTGCTTCACGTCGGCATAGGCGCGCGCCAGCGTCGCACGCACGTCTTTTGCCATGGATTTGGCGTCGCCGCAGACATAGACATGCGCGCCGTTGTCGAGCCAGTCGACGAGGTCGCGGCGCTTCTCCCACAGCCTGTGCTGCACATAGACCTTTTCCGGCGTATCGCGCGAGAAGGCGACATCCATGCGGGTGAGCGCGCCGTCCTTCAGCGCCTCCTGCCAGTCGAGCTGGTAGAGGAAGTCGTGGGTGAAGCTGCGATCGCCGAAGAACAGCCAGCTCTTGCCGCTCGCGGCGGCGGCGCGGCGCTCCTGCACGAAGGCACGGAACGGGGCGACGCCGGTGCCGGGACCGACCATGATGATGTCCTTGTCCGTCGCCGGCAGGCGGAAGTGCTTGTTGGGCTTGAGCTTGACGCGCACGCGCTCGCCGCGCTGGCGCCGCTCGGCAACGTAGTTGGAGGCAACGCCCTTGCGCGCGCGGCCATGGCTGTCGTAACGCACGGCCGAAATCAAAAGATGCGCTTCGTCCTCGAATTCACGGCGCGAGGAGGCGATCGAATAGGCGCGCGGGGCGAGGGGGCGCGTCACCGCGCGCAGGTGATCGGCAGTGAGTGCGATAGGGAACTGCGCGATTAGGTCAATGAGCTGGCGCCCGGCGATCCAGTCGCGCGCCTGCCCGTCCGCGATCAGCGCCTTGACGTATTGGTGTCCGGTCTGCGCCGCATAATTTTCCAGCGTCTTGAGCGAGAGCGTGGTGACGTCGCGGCTACCGATCAGTTCGGCGCGCAGCGCCTCGTCGCCGGATAGCCCCGCCAGCGCCAGCAGCTCGTCGACATAATCCGGATCGTTCTCGGCATAGAGGTCCAGCGAGTCGCCCGGCTCGTAGGCCGGCGCGGCACCGTCGAAGGCGAGCGCCAGATGGATCGTCTCCTTGGCCGAGCGCGAGGAATTGAGATTCACGTGCTCGATGATCTCCGCCTCGACAATGTCGGTCGAGGGCGCGGCGGCGGGCTTGCCGCCGAAATCGACCGCGATCACACGGCCGCTTTCCTGGCCGCGATCGGCATCGGGCGGGGTCAGCGCCTTCAGCGCATCGGCTAACCAGCGCGTCGACGACTCAGCGAAATCGAGATCGCAGTCGACCCGCTCGACCGCGCGTTTAGCGCCGAGCGCTGCCAGCCGCTCGTCGATCTTGCGCCCGACGGCGCAGAATTCGGCATAGGCGGTGTCCCCGAGCGCCAACACGCCATATTCAACTCCGTCGAGACGCGGCGCCCCCTCGCCCATCAATTCGTTGTAGACGCGGGTCGCGCGAGCAGGCGGCTCGCCCTCGCCCCAGGTGGCGGCGATGACGACGAGACGCTTAGCCTTGGCGAGCGTGGCGAGATCGAGCTCGGCCATGTCGACGACCTGCGGCTTGAACCCGAGCTTGCGCGCCTGTTGGGCGAGATCGCCGGCAAGCGTCTCGCAATTGCCGCTCTCGCTGGCATAGACGATGGTGAGCGGCGCGGCGGTCTTGGCCGCCGGCGCGGGCAGCGTCTGTCCACCGACCAATTCGACGCCGGCGAGGAACCCGGCAAGCCAGGCCCGCTGGATCGGGCTCGCCGGCCCGACCACGCGGTTGAGCAGGGCAACGTCCTCCTCCGAGAAGGGGGCGGTCTTGGGGATGGTGGCAAAACCGGACATTGCGGCTCCCGTCGGCACGTCAGGAGCCCTTAAATAGAAGCCTATTCTGCGAAACCGCAATAAGCGGCGGAAAATAAGAAGATATTTCCTGTTTTCGTCGCTAGCAGATGTAACAATTTCCATCCGCGCCCGGCTGCGGGAGAACACGTCGCACGCCGATCCGGGCGCGGAATCCGACTGGAATCGCTCACTTCCCGGCCGGTCACTTAGCTGTGGAGGCGCCGGCCGGAGCCCGCCATGAAGCGGCCGGATGCGTCTAGATTGCGCGCGCCATGACCTCGTTCGCCTATCGCAATCACTTACGCGCGCTACTGACGCCCGCCGAGACCCGCCTGTTCGCGCGGCTCGACACGCCGCAGAAGATCCAGGACTTCCTCGACAAGCTGCCGGCCAATTTCGAATTGGACGGCGACACCGTGTTGTCGCCACGCCGGCTGCTCAAGGAGCGCGTGGCACATTGCGCGGAAGCGGCGCTGTTCGGCGCCGCCGTGCTCGCCTTTCACGGCAAGCCGGCTTGGCTCATGGACCTGCGCGCGCTACCGAGCGACCAGGACCACATCGTTACGCTGTTCAAGCAGCGCGACCTGTGGGGCGCGATCAGCAAGACCAATCACGCCATCCTGCGTTGGCGCGATCCGATCTACGCCAGCGCGCGCGAGCTCGCCATGAGTTTCGCGCACGAATACTGCCTGCCGGGCGGCAAGAAATCGCTGCTGGAATATTCGCGACCGTTTTCGCTGCGGCGTTTCGCGCCGGCGCGCTGGGTGATCGCAAACGAGGATCTGCACTGGCTGATGGATTCGCTCGACCAGTCGCCGCACGTGCCGGTGGCGCCGCCACTCGCCATGCGCCGGCGCCGCCGCTCGGCCAAGGTCGAGCTGCGCGCGCAGGAAGTGCTCGAATGGCCCGACCCGCGCAAGCGCAAGGCTAAACGCAAGACGAAGGCGTAGCCTCGACTTCGGCCATTCCGGGACGCGGGCTTCAGCCCGCGAGCCCGGAATCCGGGGAAAAACAAGATGCCTTTCACGGTGCCTCTGGATTCCGGGTTCGCGCACTTCGTGCGCGCCCCGGAATGACAGCGCGAATTGCTGCCGCTATAAAGCACTCGATATCGAGTAGCCGGAGACGAGCGCGCGTGCCCACTTTCACGTTCCGCCGAGAGATGACCGTTGAATGGGCGCACTGCGACCCAGCCGGCATCGTGTTTAATGCCCGCTTCTTCGAGTACTTCGACCAGAACACCTGGCTCCTGTTCGATGCCGCCCTCGGCGTGAAACCGCACCAGTTGGCAGGCACCTACAACATTATCGGCATCCCGCTGGTCGATGCGCGCGCCAATTTCCTCATTCCCGCCAAGTTCGGCGACATCATCGAGATCAGCTCGCAGGTGGCGGAGTTCCGCCGCTCGTCCTTCGACGTCGCCCACCGCATTACCATCGACGGAAAGCTAGCGATCGAGGGCGGCGAAACCCGGGTCTGGGCGGCGCGTTCGGCGGACGATCCGGAGCGCATCAACGCCACCGCCATTCCCGCCGAAGTCATTGCCAGCTTTAGCTAATTTCCCTTTGGTCGCAGGCCAAAGTTCAAGCCATTCCCGGTATTTGGCCTGGAGAGCCGGCCCCCGCTAGTGTGTCTTATCGGCAAGCAATGACGAAGCGCGATTCGAATTCGCGCCGCCTGAGGGAGAAGACGTTTGGCCCGCCTGCTTGAGTTCACGCTCAACGGACGCGATCGCGTGGACGCGGTCGCCGACAACCTGCTGCTGCTCGATTTCCTGCGCGAGCAGATCGGGTTGACCGGCACCAAGACCGGCTGCGACGGCGGCGAGTGCGGCGCCTGCACCGTGCTGATCGACGACCAGCCGACGCTCTCCTGTTTGACGCTGGCAGCGACCGTCGCCGGCCGGCGCGTCGACACTGTCGAGGCGCTCGGCCACGACGGACAGTTGTCGGCGGTGCAGCGCGGCTTCCACGAGAAGCTCGGCGCGCAATGCGGCTATTGCACGCCCGGCTTCATCATGGCCTCGGCCGGGCTGTTGCGGCGCAATCCCAATCCGAGCGAGGCGGAGATCATCGATGCGCTGGGCAGCAACATCTGCCGCTGCACCGGCTATGTGAAGATCATCGAGGCGGTGAAATTCGCCGCGGCGCTGAACGCGCAAGGGGTGAGCCCATGAGCGCCCTCTCCCGTTCGTCCCCGCGAAAGCGGGGACCCAGGGCCAAAGAACTGGATGCCCGCTTCCGCGGGCAACGGATAGAGGTGGCGTCGTGAACAAACCCGTCCCCGCGCACAATATCGGCGACTATGTGCCGATGATCGACGGGCCGGAGAAGGTCTCCGGCCGTGCCAAATATACCGCCGATATCGTCGCGCCCGGTCAACTCGCCGGCCACATCTATCGCAGTCCCTATTCGCACGGCGAGATCGTCAACGTTGACGTCTCCGAGGCGCTGAAGCTGCCGGGCGTGAAGGCGATCGTCACCGGCGCCGACTGCGACAAGGGCTTCGGCGTGCTGCCGATCGCGCGCACGGAATATCCGCTGGCGCGCGACCGCGTGCGCTATCGCGGCGAGCCGGTCGCCGCCGTGGCGGCGGACGACGATGCCACCGCGCGCGAGGCGCTGCGCCGCATCAAGCTCACGGTAAAGGAACTGCCGGCCTATTACACCTCGCAGGCCGCGCTCGCGCCCGACGCGGTGCAACTACACGAGAAGAAGCCCGGCAATATCGAGCGCGACGTGCTGTTCGAACTGGGATCGACCGAGCAAGGTTTCGCGGAGGCCCACCTGGTGCGCGAAGGCAGCTATAACTGCGCCGAGGTCTGCCAGAACCAGATGGAGATGCACGCCGCAGTCGCCGACTACGACGCGGTGCGCGACCGCATGACGGTCCACGCCTCGACCCAGGTGCCCTATTACGTGCACCTGATGCTGGCGCAGATCCTCGGCATGGACATGTCGCGCATCCGCGTGATCAAGCCGCATGTCGGCGGCGGATTCGGCTGCCGCACCGAAACGCTGAACGTCGAACTGATTGCCGCGCTGCTGGCCCGCAAGACGTCAGGCGCGGTGCGCATCGTCACCAACCGCGAGGAGACCTTCATCACCCATCGCGGGCGGCCAGAGACCGACGTGCGCCTCAAGATCGGCATGCGCAAGGACGGCCGCATTACCGCGGTCGAATGCGAATGCGACCAGCGCGGCGGCGCGCATTCCGGCTATGGCGTGGTGACCATCCTCTATGCCGGCTCGATGCTCTACGCCATCTACGACCTGCATAACGTCAAATACGTGGGCAAGCGCGTGCTCACCAACACGCCGCCTTGCGGTGCCTTCCGCGGCCACGGCACGGTCGATGTGCGTTTCGCCTTCGAGAGTCTGCTCGATGAAATGGCGGCTGAGCTGGGCTTGGACCCGTTCGCGGTCCGGCGCGCCAATCTGCTGAATGTTCCCTGCTTCACCGACAACGATATGATGGTCAATTCCTACGGCCTGCCGGAGTGCATGGACTGGGTCGAGCGGGAGAGCGGCTGGACGGAACGCAAGGGCAAGCTTCCGAACGGCAATGGCCTGCGCAAAGGCCTCGGCATGGCCTGCTCGCATTATATCTCCGGCGCCTCCAAGCCGGTGAACTGGACCGGCGAGCCGCATGCCACCGTCAAGATCAAGCTCGATTTCGACGGCTCGCTCGTGGTGCTGTCGGGCGCCGCCGATATCGGCCAGGGCTCGACCACGATACTGGCACAGACGGTTGCGGAAGTGCTGGGGCTCGATCTCGGCCGCGTGCGCGTCGTCACCGGCGACAGCGAGGTGGTGCCCAAGGACAACGGCTCCTATTCCTCGCGCGTCACCTTCATGGTCGGCAACGCCGCACTCGATGCCGCGCGCAATCTGAAGGCGCTGCTCGTCAATGCCGCCGCGCGCAAACTGGATGCGCGCCCTGAGGACATCGAATGCCTGGGCGAAGTCTATCGCGCCGGTGCGCAGGACAAGGGCGCCACCTTCGACGAGGTGGTGATGGAAGCGCTGAAGGATTCCGGCACGATCACCGTCACCGGCAATTATTCGACCATCCCGGAGTCGCACGGCGGCAAGAAATATCGCGGCGCCGCCATCGGCGGCACCATGGGTTACTCCTATTCGGCCCAGGTGGTGGAGGTGTCGGTCGATGAAGAAACCGGCGTCGTTACCGTCGACAAGGTGTGGGTGGCACATGACTGCGGCAAGGCGCTCAACCGGCTGACGGTCGAGGGCCAGGTGCAAGGCTCGGTGTGGATGGGCATGGGCCAGGCGATGAGCGAAGAGGCCGCCTATCACGACGGGCTCATGGTCACCGCCAACATGCTCGACTACCGGGTGCCGACCATCCAGGATTCGCCGCCGATCGAGGTCGGCATCGTCGAGAGCAACGATCCGCACGGACCGTTCGGTGCAAAGGAAGCGGGCGAAGGCTCGCTCGCCGCCTTCCTGCCGGCGCTGACCGCGGCCATCGCCGACGCCATCGGCATCCGCTTCAACGATCTGCCGGTGACGCCCGACCGCGTGTTCGAGGCGATCGAAAGGCGCAAGCGCGCGACGGAGAAGAAAAAGGGTGCCCCGTGAAGGAAATCACTACGCGCGCCACATACACGGCCGTCATGCGCGGGCTTGACCTGCGCATCCATGATGAGAGACCACACGCAATAGCCTTACGGCCATCATTTGGGCGCAGCCTCATGGATTGCCGGGTAAAGCCCGGTAATGACCGAGGAGAGGCAGTACCAACATTACATTGCCATCGCGGGAGAGCCGCCTGATGGACGCCCTGCCCGATTTCCGCGTGCTCAATCCGGAAACGCTGGACGAGGCGCTGGCGGCACGCGCGCAGCATCCCGACTCGCGGCCGCTCGGCGGCGGCACCGATCTCGTCGTCAACATCCGTCGCGGCATCCTGGCGCCGACGGTGCTGATCGACATGAACCGCGTCAAGGAACTGCACACGATCAGCGCTGACGAGAACGCGATCGAAATCGGCGCCTCGGCGCACCTTTCCGATCTTGCCGCGCACCCCGGCGTCATCGCGCATTATCCGGTGGTGGCGCAGGCGGCCGCGCACATCGCGGGGCCCACGCATCGCAACATGGGCACGGTCGGCGGCAATCTCTGCCTCGACACCCGCTGCATCTATTACAATCAAAGCGAATGGTGGCGCAGCGCCAACAATCATTGCCTTAAGACCACCGGTACCATCTGCCACGTGGCACCGAAGAGCCGGGGCGTTTGCTTCGCCACCTATTCCGGCGATCTGGCGCCGGCACTGCTGACGCTCAACGCCGAGGTCGATCTCGCCGGCCCAGAGGGCAAGCGCACCATCCCGCTGGAGCAGCTCTATATCGGCTTTGCCCGCCAGGATGTGCCGGTCACCGAAACGCAGGGCGACGGCAAATACTTTCTCTCGCTGCGACCCGGCGAGATCGTCATCGCCGTGCGCGCGAAGAACGCCCCCGGCCTGCGCTCGGCCTACGACAAGATCCGTATCCGCCGCTCGATCGAATATCCGGTGGCGGGCGTGGCGGTCGCGCTCAAGCGCGAGGGCGACAGGCTGGCCGACCTGCGTATCGGCTTTACCGGCACCAATCCGCGCCCGGTGCGGCTCGCCGGCACGGCCGAGCTATGTGGCAGCGGCGTCGACCAACGTGTGATCAGGGGGCTCGGAATCGCTGGTGCGCGACCAGATCATGCCGATGAAGACCACCTTCACGCCCGGCCATTACCGCCGGCGCGTCGCCGGCGTGCTGGCGCGACGGCTGCTGATGCGGCTGTTCGAAGGCTGAGGGGGCACAAGGGGGATCACGTGCTGGACGATTTCACCATGCGCCGCCCCTATAACGCCGTCACCGATTTCGTCGACGCGCATGTGACGCAGGGGCGCGGCGGCAAGCTCGCTTTCGTCGATCCCGACCGCACGCTCACCTACCGCGCGCTGCAGGAGCGCAGCCAGCGCCTGGCGCACGCGCTGCGCCTACTCGGCATCCGCCAGGAGGACCGTGTCGCACTGCTCCTGCCCGACACCGTCGACACACCGGTCGCGTTCTGGGGCACCATCCGCGCCGGCTCCATCGCGATCCCGCTCAACACTTTTCTCAATCCGGCGCAATACGCCTATATCCTCTCCGACTCGCGCGCCACCGCCCTGATCGCCGCGGCACCGCTGACGCAGCCGATCTGGCCGATCCTCGCGCAGATGCCGCATCTGAAAACGGTCATCCTGGTCGACGCCACGCCGGACGACAAAGCGAGCTTCCACGGACGCGAGGTGCATTTGTTCGAGGAGGTGATCGCGGCGGCAAGCGCCGCGCCATTCACCGCCGACACGGTATCGGACGAAGTGGCGTTCTGGCTCTATACCTCGGGCTCGACCGGCGACCCCAAGGGCGTCAAGCACGTGCACACCAACTTGATGGCTACGGCGCGGCTGTTCGGTCAGGGCGTCCTCGGCATCCGCGAGGACGACGTGGTGCATTCAGCCGCCAAGCTGTTCTTCGCCTACGGCCTCGGCAACGCCATGACCTTCCCGCTGTCGGTCGGCGCCACCTCGGTGCTGTGGCCTTACCGGCCCTCGCCGGAGGGCGTGTTCGAGATCATGCGCCGGCATCGGCCGAGCATCTTCTATGCCGTGCCGTCGCTCTATACCGCGCTGCTCGCGCATCCGGAGATGGGCGTCGGCATCGGCTCGGATCGCCTGCGGCTTTGCGTGTCGGCCGGCGAGGCTTTGCCGGCGCATATCGGCGAGCGCTGGCGCGCGCTTGCTGGCGTCGACGTGCTCGACGGCATCGGTTCGACCGAGCTGTTGCAGACTTTCCTCAGCAACCGCCCGGACGATATCCGCTACGGCTCGACCGGCAAGCCCGTGCCCGGCTACGACGCGCGCATCGTCGACGAGGCGGGACGCGAGCTCGGTGCCGATGAGATCGGCGAATTGATCATCCGCGGTCCGTCGGCGGGCGAAGGCTATTGGAACCAGCGAGCCAAGAGCCGGCGCACCTTCGCCGGCGAATGGACCCATACCGGCGACAAGTTTCGGCGCGACGCCGACGGCTATTATTACTACTGCGGACGCACGGACGACATGTTCAAGGTGAGCGGCATGTGGGTGTCGCCCTTCGACGTCGAGGCTGCGCTCACCTCGCACGAGGCGGTCCTTGAAGCAGCCGTCATCGGCAAGGAAGACGCCGACGGGCTGATCAAGCCGAAGGCCTTCATCGTGCTCAAGAACGGCTACGCCGCCGACGAAGGCCTGTTCGAAACGCTGAAGTTGCACGTCAAGGAGACGGCCGGCGCCTGGAAATATCCGCGCTGGATCGAGCTGCGCCAGGATTTGCCGCGCACGGCGACGGGGAAGGTTCAACGGTTCAAGTTACGCGACGAGGATAGGCCCGCGCGCTGATTTCACCGTCATTCCGCGCCGCGGACGTTAGCCCGCGAACCCGGAATGACACTTAGTGGCTTGGCGCCGTCGTTGCCTGCAACGCGCTGAGCAAATCCGTCGAGCCCTGCACCGCCACGCGCTGGTGGTAGAAGCGCAGGCCGTAAAGGCCGCCGAGCTCGGCGCCGTTGCCGGCGCGGCCGGGGCCACCGTGATGGCATTGCGGCATGACGATGCCGTGGCCAGTGTGCGCTTCGGCGATCGCCGGCTCGATCGCCAGGATGCGGCCGTTGCTGGCACCGAGCTCCACCGCCGCGCGCGCGAGGAAATCGCGGTCTTCGCCATAGACGGAAGCGACCAGCGAGCCGCCGCCGCGCGCGACCAAGGCAAAGGCTTCGGGCTCATCCTTATACGGGATAATGGTGGCGCAAGGCCCGAACACTTCGACGTCGTGCACGGCATTGCCCGTGCCGTTTTCCACCTTAAGCAGCGTTGGCGCGACGAACGCCGACTTGTCCCCGTCGATGCCGTCGAGCCTCGGCGGGTTGAGGCTGCCGGTGACGAAATCGGCTTCGTCCGCTAGTCGCCTGATGCCGTCGAAGGCCGCATCCTGCTGCGCGCGCGTCACCAGCGGGCCCATGCGGGACTTCTCGTTGCGCGGATCGCCGACGGTAACCTTGGCAAGGCGCGCGGCCAACGCGTCGGTGACGGCATTGGCCTGCTGTACGGGCACGAAGACGCGGCGGATGGCGGTGCATTTCTGTCCCGCCTTCTGCGTCATTTCCTTCGCGACTTCCTTGACGAAGGAGTCGAAGGCGGGCGTTGCCGCCGATACACCCGGCGCCAGCAGCGCCGCATTGACGCTGTCGGCTTCGATGTTCACGCGCGAGCCGCGCGCCAGCACGTGGCGGTGCGCGACAATCCGCTGTGCGGTGCCGGAGGACCCGGTGAAAGCGATGACATCGTCGGCCGTGACATGGTCGAGCAAATCGCCAATGCCGCCGCACAACAGGCTGAGCGCACCGTCGGGCAGGACTTTCGCAGCAATCACGTCGCGCACCATCTGGTGGCTGAGCCAACAGGTAGCGGACGCGGGCTTCGCCAGCATCGGCATGCCGGAGAGCAGCGCGCAGGCCGCCTTCTCCCACAGGCCCCAGCTCGGAAAGTTGAAGGCATTGATATGCACGGCGACGCCATGGCGCGGCACCTGCATATGGATCGCCTGGAAATTCTCGGCCCTGGCAAGCCGCACCGGATTCTCGTCGAGCAGCGCCTTCGCCCCGCCCAGCCCGGCGCCGAGGCGGGCATAATATTTCAGCGTGGCGATGCCGCCGTCGATGTCGATCGCGGCGTCGATCTTGGTGTTGCCGGAATTGGCGATGGCAATCTCTTCGTAGCGCGCGCGGTTGGCGCCCAGCACGTCGGCGACGGCGGAAAGCAGCTTGGCGCGCTCCGCGTAGCTGAGGGCGCGCAGCGCCGGGCCGCCATGCTGGCGTGCATAGGCGAGCGCCCCGACGAAATCGAGGCCCTTGGCGCTTGCCGTCGCCAGAATATCGCCGGTGGTGGGGTCGATGAGCTCGGTTTCGGTCCCCTGCCCGCGCGACCAGCGGCCGCCGAGATAGCTTTCCAGTGTTTCGACGGCCATCGCGTCCTCCCTGATGTCATGCCGAGGCACGCGCGAAGCGCGTGAACCCGAAACCCAGATCGCGATTCTGTTCTTGCTTCTGGATTCCGGGTCCAGCCTTTCAGACCGTCCCGGAATGACGGTGTATCACGCGTCGGCGATCTTCACATATTCGAAGTCGCCGGGCTTATTGTCGATGCCCACACGCGGCGGCGCGATCCAGCTCGCATATTTGCCCGTCTCGAACTGCGGCTGCATCAGGCTTTCGATGAAGTCCTTATCCTCGTCGCCGGGCAGGAATTCGCCGCGGCGCTTGGTCCAATCGGCATCGCTCATCACCTTGCCCTCGGGATCCGCCTTGATGTTGGAGAATTCGCCGATGTGGCGATGAAAGGCGACGTGCGGCAGCTTAACCTCGAACGGGATACCGGCTTCCTCGATCACCTTGTTCCAGCGGCCGACACCGATATTGGCGTCGCCGACGTAATCGTCGCGCAGCCGCATGTTGAGCGCCGACAGGGCCGACGCATCCTCGTTCTGGATCTTGCCGTCGATCAGGCGCAGCACCGGATAGGTGCCGCTCTCGAGCTGATGGTCGTCCTTCAGCCGGTCCTCACGGTAGCGGCCCTTCAGCCCGGCATGGAAGGCATTCGCCGCATTGGTCGAAATCTCGTTGCCAAACAGGTCGAGCGTCAGCGAAAAGTGCAGATTCGCCTTCTTCTGGATAGTCGGCAGGTCGATGACGCCAAGCTTGCGCACCTTGTCGATGTCGTAAGGATCGGTAATGCCTGCCTCTTTCATCGCCTCGCAGGTGCGTTGGATGACACGGGTGACCCCGGTCTCGCCCACGAACATGTGGTGGGCTTCCTCTGTGAGCATGAAGCGGCAGGTGCGCGAGAGCGGATCGAAGCCGGACTGCGCAAGCGCCTCGAGCTGCATCTTGCCGTCGCGGTCGGTGAAATAAGTGAACATGAAGAAGGACAGCCAGTCCGGCGTCTTCTCATTGAAGGCGCCGAGCATGCGCGGTGTGTCGGGATCGCCAGAGCGGCGTTCGAGCAGCGCCTCCGCCTCCTCGCGACCGTCGGTGCCGAAATATTTCTGCAGCAAATAGACCATGGCCCAGAGGTGGCGACCCTCCTCGACATTGACCTGGAACAGGTTGCGCATGTCGTAGAGTGAAGGCGCGGTTTTGCCGAGATGGCGTTGCTGTTCGACGGAAGCCGGCTCGGTGTCACCCTGGATCACCACCAGGCGGCGCAGCATGGCGCGGTATTCGCCGGGGACTTCCTGCCAGGCATCCTCGCCCTTGTGGGTGCCGAAGGGAATCTTGCGGCCTTCGCGCGCCGGTGCCAGCAGGACGCCCCAGCGATATTCCGGCATGCGAACATAATCGAACTTGGCCCAGCCCTTCGGGTCGACGCCGATCGCCGTGCGCAGATAAACCAGCGACTCCTGGAAGCCTTCCGGCCCCATGTCCATCCACCAGTTCAGATAGCCGGGATGCCATTTCTCCAAAGCGCGCTTGACGCGCGGGTCCTGGCCAAGCGCGACGTTATTGGGGATCAGGCCGTCATAGTCGACTGCATCGAGTGCCATGGTTCTTGTCCTCTTGTTTCTCTTCCGCTCGTCCCCGCTACGCGCGGCTCCTGAGCGTCATTCCCGGATTCCCGCTGGAGCCTGCCCCCACGCAGGCGGGGGCGGGAATGAGCGGACAAATCAAACTCGTTCGCGATTGAAGGTCGGCGACACGCCGCTGCCATAGAGCTTAAGGGCGCCCTGCTCGCCGATAGCGTTCGGCCGTTGGAAGATCCAGTTCTGCCAAGCGGTCAAGCGGCCGAAGATCTTGGTTTCCATGGTCTCCGGACCGGCAAAGCGTAGGTTCGCTTCCATGCCGGTCATAGCGTCGGGGGAGAAGCTCGTGCGTTCTTCGAGAAGAATGCGCAACTCGTCGCCCCAGTCGAAATCCTCATAGGCCATGGTAACGAGGCCGAGCTCGGCGGCCTCCTCGGCCTCGATCGGCTCGCCAATCCTGCCCTGAAGTGCGTCGAGCGTTTGCGGTTCGCCGAGGAAGCGGGTTTGCAGGCGGGTGAGCCCATTGCCCATGGGATAGAAGCCGAAATTCGCCTGGCCCAGCGTAATCGCCGCAGGTTTCCGGTTATCGCCCTCGCGGGTGCCGATCAGCATCAGCGAGCGGTCGGCGGCGAAGGCAAGCTCTGCCAACGTGCCGGCGAAGCAGGAGCCCGGTTCGATGAGCGCGATGAAGCTCTTCGGCGTCACGTCGATGCGCTTGAGCACGCGTTTGAGATAGTGATGGATTTCGCGCATCAGCCAATCGCCATCGGCCTTGGCCAGGAAATCGTCGTGATCGAGCACGCCCTGTGCATTGCCATCGGTGCGAAGCTGCACGACGCCAATCTCGCGCTCGTTCGAGCGCAAATGCAAAATGGCATCTTCCAGTTCGCGCGCCACGGTAAGCGGCCAGAATTTATCGCCCAGTTCGTGCGCGGCCGCTACCGACGCCGGCACGGCTTGCGAAGGGCCGCGCACGGTGACGGTCGCCAGCCCGTGTGCGCGGTCGATCTCGAGATCGACGTGCGAATAGACGACGCGGTCCGCTTCGATCTTGCGGTCGAGCGGATTGAGCTTGATGCCCTTGGCGTCGGTCGGTCGGTCGGAACGCCTGGCGATCTCATGCGCACGATCGGCCACCGCGTCCTTCCATTTCGAATTCGGCACCACCTCGTCGACCAGCCGCCAGTCGACGGCCTTGGTGCCGCGAATGCCTTCCTCGATCGAGCAGAACATGTCGGCTCGGTCGCGCCTCACCTTGCGCTTGTCGGTGACACGGGTGAGACCGCCGGTACCCGGCAGCACCGCAAGCAGCGGCGTCTCCGGCAACGCCACCGCCGAGCGGCGGTCGTCGACCAGCATGATGTGGTCGGCCGCAAGCGCTAACTCGTAGCCCCCGCCGGCGGCATTGCCGTTGATGGCGCAGATATAGATCTGCTTGGAGTTCTCGCTGGCATCCTCGATGGAAAGCCGCGTCTCGTTGGTGAACTTGCAAAAGTTCACCTTCTGCTGATGCGTGGACTTGCCCAGCATACGGATATTGGCGCCGGCGCAGAACACATTGTCCTTGCCGGACTTGATGACGACGGCGCGCACCTCCGGGTGCTCGAAGCGCAGGCGCTGCACCGCGTCGTTGAGCTCGATGTCGACGCCGAGATCGTAGGAATTGAGCTTGAGCTCGTAGTCGCCCAAGCCGCCGGCCTGGTCGACGTCCATGATCAGATAGGCGATGTCGCCATCCAGCTCGATGCGCCAGTGCCGATAGCGCGCGGGATCGGTCTGATAGTCGATCGCTGTCATAAGCGTTCCCTGAAGGGCGGACACCACGAGGCCGGCCCCGCCGTTATTGCAACGTCATGCATTATTTTGCACATAGATAACATCCCTACTGGCGCAATTCAACAGGCATCTCGCGGCCTCTGAAAAGTTTCATAACTCCTTGGATAGTCAAACAAATAAAGGAGATTGCTGAGTTTTTCGACGAATTCTCGCGCTCAGGCTTGCAATCGTCACCGCTGTACCGCATATTGACATGCAATATAATTCAGATTAGCTCAAAGACCATGACCACTCCCAATCCGGCCCATATCCGCGACACGGACGCCTATCTGCACCGGCTCGGCGAACGCGTGCGCACGCTGCGCAATCAGCGCGGCATGTCGCGCAAGGTGCTGGCCCAACACGCCAAGGTGTCGGAGCGCTATCTGGCGCAGCTCGAGACCGGCAAAGGCAACGGCTCGATCGTGCTGCTGCGGCGCATCGCGCGCGCCATCGGCCTGCCGGTCACCCAGCTCGTCAACGAAGGCGGCGATCCCCCGCTCGACCTGGTACTGCTGAGCCAGTTTCTCGAACGCATGCCGCCTGCCGCACTGAGCGAAGCGCGCGCCCTGCTACTCAAGCATTTCAGCGAGCCGTCGGACAATCTGCGCCAGCACCGCATCGCCTTGATCGGCTTGCGTGGCGGCGGCAAGTCGACGCTCGGCCGCATGCTGGCGGCGCGGCTCGACGTGCCCTTCATCGAGCTCGACCGCGAGGTCGAGCGCCGTGCCGGCGCGCCATTGAGCGAAATCTTCGACATGTTCGGCCAGGAGACTTTCCGCCGCGCCGAGCGAGAGGCGCTGGAAGACGTGCTGCGCCAGCACCGGCATTTCGTGCTGGCGACCGGCGGCAGCATCGTCACCGAGCCGGGCACGCTGGAACTGCTGCTGTCGTCCTGCTTCACCGTGTGGCTGCGCGCCGATCCGAGCGAGCACATGAAGCGGGTGATGGAGCAAGGCGACATGCGGCCGATGGCCAATAGCGCCCGCGCCATGGAAGACCTGGTGGCGATCCTGCGAAGCCGCGAGCCGCTTTACGCCAAGGCGGAAGTCTCCCTCGTCACCAGCGGCAAGACGCCCGAGCAGAATATCGCAGAACTGTTGCGCATCATTCCGGTTTCCGCTAGCCGCATGACGCGCGTGCCTGCCTAAGGGCCAATAGATAACAAGTATCAATCGGGGAGCCGGCGTTTGCCGGAGCGAACGGAATGAGCGATACGATCAAGACCGACGTGGTGATCATCGGCGCGGGGCCGGTCGGCCTGTTCGCGGTGTTCGAGCTCGGCCTGCTCGACATGAAGGTGCATCTGATCGACATCCTGGATAAGGTCGGCGGCCAGTGCGCCGAGCTCTATCCGGAAAAGCCGATCTACGACATTCCCGGAATTCCGATCGTCACTGGACATGGCCTGACCGAGGCGCTGATGGCGCAGATCAAGCCGTTCGGCCCGACCTTCCATCTCGGCGAGATGGTGACCACCATCGAGAAGATCGGCGAGCCCGCCTTCCGCGTCGCCACCGACACCGGCAAGAGCTTCGAATGCAAGGCGGTGGTGATCGCGGCCGGCGGCGGCTCGTTCCAGCCGAAGCGGCCGCCGATCAACGGCATCGAGCCTTACGAGGACAAGTCGGTGCACTATGCCGTGCGCAAGATGGAGCAATTCCGCGACAAGCGCCTGCTCGTGGTTGGCGGCGGCAATTCTGCGCTCGACTGGACGCTTAATCTGCACCCGCTGGCCAGGCGACTGACGCTGGTCCACCGGCGCGACGAATTCCGCGGTGCGCCCGACAGCGTCAACAAGATGCGCGCGTTGGTCGCGGCCGGCCACATGGATTTGAAGATCGGCCAGGTAACCGAGCTCGAGGGCGCCGACGGGCAGCTTGCCGCCGCGACGATCAAGGACAAGGCCGGCGCGCTCGAGCGCATCGAGATCGACGCCATGCTGCCGTTCTTCGGCCTCACCATGAAGCTCGGCCCGGTCGCCGACTGGGGCTTGGAGCTCAAGGACAACCTGATCCCGGTCGATACGGCCGCCTTCGAAACCAACATTCCCGGCATCTTCGCGATCGGCGACATCAACACCTATCCGGGCAAGCTCAAGCTGATCCTGTCGGGCTTCCATGAAGGCGCGCTGATGGCGCAACAGGCTTATCACTACGTCTATCCCGATAAGAAGCTGGTGTTCCAATACACCACCTCATCCACCAATCTGCAGAAGAAGCTGGGTGTCGCATGAGCGAAGTACAGGAAATCTCCCGTTCCAAAGCCGTGAGCAACGAAACCATGCCCAAGATCACCTTCATCGACCATGATGGGACGGTGCACACGGTTGAGGCCGAGCTCGGCTCTACGGTGATGGAGACCGCGCTGCGCAACGACGTTACCAGTATCGTTGCCGAATGCGGCGGCTCCTGCACCTGCGCCACCTGCCTGGTGCATGTCGACGAGAAATGGAGCCCCGTGGTCGGCCCGCCGTCGGCGGAAGAAGAGGAGATGCTCGACGCCGCCTTCGAGGTAAAGCCGACCTCGCGCCTTTCCTGCCAGATCAAGGTGACGGAAGAGCTCGACGGCCTCGTCGTGCACACCCCGGCCTATCAAGGACGCTGAGGTCATGGCTGACCAGGACTTTCTTCAGCCGACCCCCAATCTCGACAGCGACAACGCCGCGGTGCGTGCCTTTGCGCAGGCCGCGGTCGAGGCGGTGAGCGGCGAGAAGCCGCGTGCCATCGCGCTCTACAAGGCGGTGCGCGACGGCATTGTCTATGATCCTTACGTCGACTACACCGATCGCGCCATCTTCCGCGCCAGTGCCGTGCTAGCGGACAAGCGCGGCTATTGCGTCGGCAAATCCTCGCTGCTCACCGCCTGCGCGCGCGCCATCGGCATCCCGGCACGCCCGGGCTTCGCCGACGTGCACAATCACCTGAACTCGAAGCGGCTGCGCGAGCTGGTCGACGGCGACACCTTCTACTGGCATTCCTACACCGAGATGAAGATCGACGGCGCCTGGGTCAAATGCACGCCGGCCTTCGACCGCGCGTTGTGCGAGCGGGCGAGGATCGCACCGCTCGAATTCGACGGCGTAACAAACTCGCTGTTCCACGCCTACGATCCGGCCGGCCGCCGCCACATGGAATATCTGCAGGACCGCGGCAGCTTCGCCGATATCCCGGTCGACGCCATCCTCGCCGACCTGTGGCGCTATCATCCGAAAATGATGACGCGGGACAAGATTGTCGGTAATTTCCAGGCCGAGGTCGGCACCTGACGTTTACGTCCCGGCAACGCGCAACATGCGTGCCTTAATGCCACATCCCTCTTTACAGCGACATGGCGTCCCTGCATGACGCAGTGGTGGCGACGTTACCAGCCGGGCCGCCGCGCGCGTTGCGCGCGGTTGTATCCCCGACGGGTGTCATGAAGGACGATGCGATGAAGGATCTTGGCGTCGAGCGAACCGGGCATGTGGCGCTGGTAGAGATCAGGCGCCCGCCCAATAATTTCTTCGACGCGGCGTTGATCCGCGACATCGCCACGGTTTTCGAGACATTCGATCGCGACGACGACGTCCGCGCCCTGGTGCTGGCGGCGCAAGGCAAGGCGTTCTGCGCCGGCGCCAATTTCGGCGACGGCTCGGCGCTCGACGACGAAGAGCACGGGCCGAGCGATCTCAAGCGCGCCGAGGCGGTGCGACATCTCTATGTCGAGGGCAATCGGCTGTTCCGCATCAAGAAGCCGATCGTGGCCGCGGTGCATGGCGCCGCGGTCGGCGGCGGTTTGGGGCTCGCCATGGTGGCGGATTTCCGCGTCACCTGCCCGGAGGCACGGTTCAGCGCCAATTTCACCCGGCTCGGCTTTCATCCCGGCTTCGGCCTCACCGTTACGTTGCCTGCGGTGATCGGGCCGAGCAAGGCCGCGCTCATGTTCTACACCAGCCGTCGCTTAACCGGTGAGGAGGCGCACGCCATCGGCCTCGCCGATGTGCTGGTGCCGCAGCAGCAGGTGCGCGAGGCGGCGCTCGCGCTCGCCGCTGAGATTGCCGAGAACGCGCCCCTCGGGCTGATCGCCACGCGGGCGAGCCTGCGCGGCGACATCGCCGAGCGTGTGCGCGAGGCGACCGACCACGAGCTCGCCGAGCAGACGCGGCTGCGCCAGACCGAGGACTTCAAGGAAGGCGTCAAGGCGATGGCGGAGCGGCGGCGACCGAAGTTCAGCGGACGATAATTTCCGTCATTCCGGGACGCCGCAAAGCGGCGAGCCCGGAATGACCAGCCGGAAGCGAGCCGCTGCAACCGATCTCAAATCTGCTCCGGCACCATCTTGATCGCGCCGCAAGGGCATTCGGTGGCGCACAAGCCGCAGCCCTTGCAGTAATCGTAGTTGAACTTGAAGCGGTTGCCGGGACCGAGCTTGATCACCGCGTTGTCGGGGCAGACCCCGTAGCAATTGTCACATTCGAAGCAATTGCCGCAACTGAGGCAGCGTCGCGCCTCATAGAGCGCATTGGTCTCGTCGAGGCCGCCTTGCACCTCCTCGAAGGTGTTCTGGCGGCGGGCGACTTCGATCATCGGCCGCACCGTCTTCGGCGCATCGGCGTAATACCAGGTGTTGAGCTTGTCGAGCGCGGCCAGCTCGTGCTTCTCGGCCGGCGTGTACGCTGAACCGCTCAGCCAGGCATCGATATGGCGCGCCGCTTTCTTGCCGTGGCCGACCGCAACGGTGACGGTGCGCTCGGACGGCACCATGTCGCCGCCAGCAAAGATGCCGGCATGGCCGGTCATCATGTTGGGGGCGACCTGCACCACGCCGTCCTTGAACTCCAGGCCCGGCACGCCATCGAGCAGCGACAGGTCGACGTCCTGGCCAAGCGCGAGCACCAGCGAGTCGGCTTCCAGCGTTTCGAACTCGCCGGTCGGCTGCGGGAAACCCTTCTCGTCGAGCTTCATCTTTTCGACGGTGAGCACGCCCTCGTCCATGCGCTTGATGGTCGAGAGCCACTTCATCATGATGCCTTCTTCCAACGCCTCCTCGACCTCAAAATCGTGCGCCGGCATGCGCTCGCGCGTGCGCCGATAGACGATGATCGATTCGGTGGCGCCGAGGCGCTTGGCCGTGCGCGCGGCGTCGATCGCGGTGTTGCCGCCACCGTAGATGACCACGCGGCGGCCGAGCAGCGGCTTCTCCTCGCCTTCCATCGAGCGTAACAGCGAGACGGCGTCGAGGATCTTGGAGGCGGAGCCGGCGGGAATAAAAGCGCGCTTGCCGATATGCGCGCCGACCGCCAGGAAGGCCGCGTCGTAATGGCCGGCCTTCATGGTCTCGAGAATGTTGTCGACCTTGGCGTTGAGCTTCAGTTCGACGCCGAGATCGAGAATGCGCTTGACCTCGGCATCCAGCACGTCGCGCGGCAGCCGGTATTTCGGAATGCCGAAGCGCATCATGCCGCCGGCGGCCGGGCCGGCATCCTGGATCGTCACGGCATGGCCCAGGCGCGCCAGATGATAGGCCGCCGCCAGGCCGGAGGGCCCGGCGCCGACGATGAGCACGCGCTTGCCGCTTGTCTGTGCCGGCTTGTCGAAGGCCCAGCCACGCTTGATCGCTTCGTCGCCGAGGAAGCGCTCGACGGAATTGATGCCGACCGCCTCGTCGACCTCGGCGCGGTTGCAGGCGGTCTCGCAGGGGTGATAGCAGACCCGCCCCATCACCGCCGGCATCGGATTGTCCTGCGTCAGCGCGCGCCAGGCCTTTTCGTAGGCGCCCGATTCCGCGTGGTAAAGCCATTGCTGGACGTTTTCGCCGGCCGGACAGGCATTGTTGCAGGGCGGCAGCCGGTCGATATAGACCGGACGCTCGGTGCGCCAGGAGCCGGTGAGATTGGCGAGGCTCGAGCCGGTGTCGAGCGTGATGGCGAACGGATGCTTCATACCGCGGCATCCTCTTGTTCGAGCAGATTGTACTCCGCGATATTGGTGTCGGCGATCGCCTGCATTTCGACCAGCCGGCGATCGTCTTCGCTCTTGAACAGGTGGGCGAAGCGCCGCTGCAGCTTTAGATATTCGGCGACGGGCACTGGCCGTCTGATCTTGCGGCTGCCGGTGATGGTGCCGTGTTCTGCCTCGAATACCGGGAATAGGCCGGACTCGACGGCGAGCCGCGCCAGCCGGATGGTGTCGTGCGAGGCCGATCCCCAACCGAGCGGACACGGCACGTGAATGTGGATATAGCGCGCGCCATGCATCCCCATGGCCTTGATCACCTTGCGCTCGAGGTCATGCAGGTCGGCGACGGTCGCGGTCGCCACATAGGGGATGCCGTGCGCCACGGCGATCTTCGGCACGCTCTTGCCGGTGCCGAACACGTTGCCGGGCTCGGGGCCGAGGGCCGGCGTGGTGGCCGTGCGCGCGGTCGGCGGCGTCGCCGAGGAGCGCTGCACGCCGGTGTTCATATAAGCTTCGTTATCGTAGCAAATATAGAGCACGTCGTCGTTGCGCTCGAACATGCCCGACAGGCAGCCGAAGCCGATGTCGGTGGTGCCGCCGTCGCCGCCTTGCGCGATCACACGCACCTCCGGCCGGTGCTTGACCCGCATGGCCGCCGCTACGCCGGAAGCGACCGCCGCGGCATTGCCGAAGAGCGAATGGATCCACGGAATCTGCCACGAGGTTTCCGGATAGGGCGTGGTGAAAACTTCAAGGCAGCCGGTGGCATTGACGGCGATGACATTGCTGTTGCAGGCGCGCATAGCGGCATCGATGGCGTAGCGCGCGCCAAGCGCCTCGCCGCAGCCCTGACAGGCGCGGTGGCCGCAGGTCAGCGCATTGGAGCGGTCGATCGACGCCTGCACCGAACGCTCGGCGTCCGACACCAGGCGGTTGCCGACGGTGAAAGTGCCTTTCTGATAGAAATGCAGCTTCTGCGTCGTGGGCGCGGCTGTCGTATCAGCGGTTGAACCAGTCATCGGCCCTCTCACTTCGTCGCCGCCGCCTGGCTCTCGCCCAGGCGACGCAGCAGGTTCTCGGCGGTCGGCCCGGAGCGGCGGATCTTGCGCACGTGGTGCAGCTCCTTGCCGATGATGTCTTCGTTGAGATCGAGGAAGTGCGCGCCTTCCCAGGGCTGCGCTTCGGCGCGACGGAACACGCGATGCAGCGACGCCCGCGTCACCGGCCTGCCGCCCAGGCCGGCGATGACCGAATGCACCTGCGGCGCATTCGGCGTGTTACGCAGCGCCAAATCGACATTGTTGGCAAGCTGGCCGCCGACGCCGACGGCGAAGCTCTTCTCGATTACAACCACGTTCTTGCAGCCGGCCAGCAAGTGGCGCAGCGCCATGGTCGGGAACGGACGAAAGGCAACCAGCGTGATCAGGCCGATGCTGAAGCCGTCAGCGCGCATCTCGTCGATGGTGTCCTTGATGGTGCCGTTGATCGAGCCCATCGCCACCACCAGCATGTCGGCGTCTTCGGTATGATAGGTGCGCAAGAGTCCGCCGCTGTCGCGACCGAATTGTGCCTTGAACTCGGCGGCGAATTTCGGCAGCAGCCGCAGCGCCAGCGTCTGCTTGTAGTGCTGGAGGAAACGCACCTCGGTGAAGGCATCGGGCCCCACCATGGCGCCAATCGAGATCGGATCGCTCGGGTCGAGCACCTGCACCGGGTCGTAGGGCGGCAGATAGGCGTCGACGTCGTCCTGGTTCGGGATGTCGACGCGCTCGACCGCATGCGTCAGGATGAAGCCGTCGACGCAGACCATCACCGGCATCGACAGCTCCTCGGCAAGGCGGAAGGCCTGGATGTGCAGGTCGAGCGCCTCCTGATTGGTCTCGGCGAAGAGCTGCATCCAGCCGGCGTCGCACATCGACATCGCATCGGAATGGTCGTTCCAGATGTTGATCGGCGCGCCGATGGCGCGGTTGCCCAGCGTCATGACGATGGGCAGGCCGAGACCCGAGGCGTTGTAAACCGCCTCGGCCATGAACAAGAGGCCCTGGCTGGCGGTCGCGGTATAGGCGCGGGCGCCGGCGGCCGAGGCGCCGATGGCGACCGACAACGCGGCGAATTCCGATTCGACATTAATGAATTCGCAGTTCTTCAGGTGGCCGTCGCGCACCATCTCGCCGAGGCCCTCGACAATATGGGTCTGCGGCGTGATCGGATAGGCGCAGATCACTTGCGGCCGGCAGAGCGCGATGGTCTCGGCCATCGCATGCGAACCCTCAGCCTGTTTCAGCATGCAACCACTCTCCTAAGCCGCGGCAGACGCGGCGGCGACAGCCTCATAGGCGGCGGTGGCGGCGGTGACATTGGCCTCGCCGACCTTGCCGGGGAACTGCTGGCGGATCGCCTCAGCGACCAATTCAAGCTTGACCACGCCGGTGAGCGCCGCAAAGGCGCCGAGCAGCGCGGCATTGGGCAGGGGACGGCCGACATGCTTGAGGGCCAGTTCGGTCGCGCTCACCGCGCGGGCATGGCCCGCCGGTATCTTGGCGACCTGCGCGGCGATGTGCAGTTCCGCAAAGCTCTTGTTGGTGTTGACCAGCAGGTAGCCGTTCGGCCGCAGCCCTTGAAACACGTCGATCGCGTTGAGCAGGGTCGGGTCTTGCACGATCAGGGCGTCCGGCTCGAGGATCGGCTCGCGCAGGCGGATTTCCTTGTCGTCGATGCGGCAGAAGGCAACCACCGGCGCGCCCATACGCTCGGAGCCGAAACTGGGAAAAGCCTGGGCGTGGGCGCCTTCCAGGAAGGCGGCGACGGAGAGAATTTCCGTGGCCGTGACCACGCCCTGCCCACCTCGCCCGTGGATGCGGATTTGAAACATCGCAAGCTCTTGGTGATGCGGCATTTGCCGATTACCACCTAAATACTCTCGATGCGGGGGCCGCTAATTGATCTGCCGCAAACCATTTATTGCGTTCGGACCCGCAAAATCGGCACAAAATGTCCGTGCGCAACCGTCCCGAGGCGGGCAGCGGCCCTGCCGCTCGGGGCGGACGCCTCCAGTGCGCGGGTTGCCGTTATCGGCCCCGCCTCAGGCCGGGATCTGCTTCTGCTCGCCGGCGCGCTTGGCCTTGATCGCTGCGCGAACCTTCTCGGCAGTGGCGGGGAGCGAGGTAATGCGCACACCCACCGCATCGTAGATCGCGTTGACGATGGCCGCGGCGGTCGGCACCAGGCACGGCTCGCCCACGCCCTTGGCGCCGAACGGGCCGGTCGGGTCGTAGCTGTCGACGATGTCGACGTCGATCTCGGGCATGTCGAGCGAAGTTGGCATGATGTAGTTGGTCAGGTTGGGATTGATCTGCCGTCCCTTGTCGTCGAACAGCATCTCCTCCTGCAGCGCAAAGCCCAGCCCCATGGCGATGCCGCCCTCGACCTGGCCTTCCACCAGCGTTGGATTGATTGGCGTGCCGCAGTCATGCGAGGCGCAGATGCGCAGGACTTCCACTTCGCCGGTTTCGTCGTCGACGTCCACTTCGGCGATCTGCGTCGCATAGACATAGGTCGCGAACGGCTTGCCCTGCCCGTTTTCCGGATCCATCGCCACCGTCGGCGGGTTCCACGAGGCGCTGCCGAGCGGCGGCTGGCCGAGGATGACCTGGGCACGCTGGGCGATGTCACCGATCGGCGCGCTGCTCTGCGGGAAGCCCTTGACCTGGATGCGGCGGTCGCGCGCCTCGAGCTGGCTCGGCTTCACGTTCAGCACCCCCGCCGCCACCTCGAATAGGATGTCGCGCGCATTCTCGGCGGCGAGCCGGATGGCATTGCCGGTGACGTAAGTGGTGCGGCTAGCGATGGCGCCGGTATCCATCGGCGTGGTGTCAGTGTCGGCCGACACCATTTGCACGTCGTCGGCGGCGATGCCGAGCGTCTCGGCCGCGATCTGGCCGAGCACGGTGAGCGAGCCCTGCCCGGTCTCCACCGTGCCGGTGAGCACGGTGGCGGTGCCGTCCTCGTTGACCTTGACCACCGCCGCGCTCGGATTGGCGGACACGGTGAAGCCGATCGGGTACCACATGCAGCCCATGCCGCGTCCGCGCCGCTTCATCGCTGCGCCTCCCAGCCGAAGCGCGCCGCCGCCTGCTGCAGCAATTCCTTGACCACCACGCTGTGAAGCACCTGGCCGGTCGGGCTCAGCGAGCCTTCAATGAAGGCATTACGCATGCGGATCTCCAGCGGATCGATGCCCAACGCATGCGCGATTTCGTCCATCTGCAATTCATAGGCAAAGCACACCTGCGGCGCGCCGAAGCCGCGCATGGCGCCGGTCATGGTCTTGTTGGTGTAGACCACGAAGGCTTCCGCCAGCACGTTGGGGATATTGTAGGGACCGGGTGCCAGGATGCAGGCCTTGCCCAGCGTGGTCTCGCTCCACGAGCAATAGGCGCCGCCGTCGAGCACCAGCCTGATCTTGCGCGCCAGGATGCGGCCATCCTTGGTCACGCCGGTCTTGTAATCCATGATGATGGGATGACGCGTGGTGGTGGCGATGAACTCCTCCTCGCGCGTGAACAGGCCCTTGACCGGCTTGCCGGCCATCTTGGCCAGGAGCGCGAGCGCCGGCTCCTGGCTGATCTCGTTCTTGCCGCCGAAATTGCCGCCGACGATGGTGCCAATCAGCCGCACGCGGTTCATCGGCAGCTTGAGCGTGCGCGCGAGATCGGCACGCGCCAGGGTGATGCGGCCGATCGTGGCATAGACCGTGAGACGGCCATTGGCGTCCCAGTCGGCGATGGCGGCATGCGGTTCAAGCGGCACGTGCTCGACCATCTGCGTGCTGTAGGTGCCCTCGAAGATGCGGTCGGATTTGGCGAGACCGGCCTCGACGTCGCCGCGGCGGATCACCTTGGTGGCGTAGATGTTGCTGTTCGGCGCATGCACCCGCGGCGCATCCTCGCGCATAGCCTCGACTGGATCGAACACCGCCGGCAGCGGCTCGTATTCGACCACGATCTTCTCCAACGCCTCATTGGCAATCTGCTCGGTGACAGCGGCCACCGCGGCGACGCCATCACCGGCATGACGCACAATCTCGTCGGCGAGCACCGGCTGATCCTGGAACGATGGGCCGAAAGAATTGACCGGAATGTCGCGGCCGAGCAGCACCGCCTTGACGCCCGGCATGGCCTTGGCGGCGCTGACGTCGATCGACTTGATGCGCGCCGAGGCGATGCCGGCCCGCTTGATGCGGGCATAGAGCATGCCCGGCAGCGTGATGTCGTCGATATAGCGGGTCTCGCCCAGCACGTGGGTGCGGCAGTCGGGCCGCGTCACCCGCTGGCCGACGGCGCGGGTCTGCTGTCCGGCATCCGGCACCAGCGTCTTGAGGAAGCCTTCTCGGCGGGCGACCGCTGGCACTTGTGCCTCGGACGGCTCGCGCCACAGCGCATCCCGCAGCACCTCTTCACGTTCCAGCACTTTCGGTTCGTCGCTCATCGGCCTATCTCGTCGGTTCGAGTTGGCGGGGCTTGCCGGCATTGTCCTCGCGTAGCAAGCGGGCGGCGTCCTGAACGGCTTCGATCATCTTGGTGTAGCCGGTGCAGCGGCACAGGTTGCCCGAGAGCGCGTCGCGAATGTCCTGCACGCTCGGGTCCGGCGTCTCGTCGAGCAGCGCCTTGGCCGACATGATGACGCCGGGGCCGCAGAAGCCGCACTGCACCCCGGCCTCTTCCTCGAGCATTTGCTGGATCGGGTGCAGGTGGTCGCGCCGGCCTACGCCCTCGATGGTCAGCACCTGCCGCCCGTCGACCTGGCCGGCCAGCATCAGGCACGAATTGACCGGCTTGCCGTCGACCAGCACGGTGCAGGCGCCGCAGTCGCCGACATTGCAGCCGAGCTTGGCGCCGGTCAGCGCGAATTTCTCGCGCAGCAAGGTGAGCAGCGTTGTTTCCGGCGCAACCGAGGCGCTGCGCTTCTCGCCATTGACGATGACAGTCACATCGATCACGCCACGGCCTCCTTTGCGGCGATGCTAACGCGGGCGCCCGCATTCTCCAAGGCGCGACGGGTGAGCGTTTCGATCAGGTCGCGGCGATAATCGGCGCTGGCGCGGAAATCGCTGATCGGCTTTGCCTCGGTGGCGGCGATTCGGCCGGCCTCGACCATGGCCTCGACCGTCACCGGCTTGCCGGCGAGGTATTCCTCGGCGCGATGTGCGCGGATCACGGTCGGCGCCACCGCGCCGAGCGCGATGCGCGGCGCAACGAACGTGCCCTTGTCCGGATCGGTCCAGAAAGCGGCGCCGACATTGACCAGCGCCAGCGCCTGGCCCTTACGCAGGCCGAATTTGACGAAGGCGGCGGGCTTGCCCACGTTCTTCTTCGGCACCCGCACCTCGGTCAAAATTTCGTCCGGCTTGAGCGAGGTCTTGCGCGGGCCGACGAACAATTCGGCGAGCGGCATGCGCTTTTCCCCGCGGGCGCTCATCACCGTCACCTCGGCGTCGAGCGCGAGCAGCGTCGGGCCGCTGTCCATCGACGGCACGCAGGTCACCAGATTGCCGGCAAGCGTGCCGAGATTGCGCGTCTGCACCGCACCGATGGTGTGGGCGGCGTCAACCAGGGCCGGAAACAACTCGCGCATCACCGGCGCGCGCATGATGTCACTGTGGGTGGCGAGCGCACCGATGCGCAGGCCGTCGTCGTCGAGCGCAATGCCCTTGAGCTCGCTCAGGCGCGACACATCGATGACGATTTTCGGCACGCGGGCGGCAGCGCCGAGCTCGACCAGCAGGTCGGTGCCGCCGGCCAAAAGCTTGGCGTGGGTGCCATGCTCGGCCAGCAAGGCCACGGCATGCGCCAGATCGCGCGCGGTCACGTAGTCAAATGCCTTCATGCAAGCGGTATCCCTCGGCACTTCGTAGGTGCGTCACATCAATACAAGAGGGGTCCGCCGCCGCGGGCCCCCTCGCGGCGCCGGCAAGATATCACGCCCGTGCCGCCGAGGCGGCAGGTTTTTTGTCAACGCATTGGCCGGTCATCCATTTTCGCATGGCAGGAAAGCCCGCCATGGCCTGACCCGGATGGTGAGCAGGCGCTTAACGCCGCTTCATTTTTGCCCCTCCACGGGCCGCCGGCGCTTTGCGCTTCGCGGATTTGGCGGACGTTGCCCGCTTCGCCGCCGGCTTTGCCGGGATGATCGGCAGCAGCACAAAATTGTCCCGCCCGCCGCCAAGATGCAGCGTGGTAGTACCACCATAAATCTCCAGCGGCCGGTCGCGTGGATCGTCATGCAGGAACGGGCCGCAGCCGGTGAACTCGTTCTTCATATTGGAGAGCCGGCCGCCGGAGCCGCCGGGATAGACATAGTCCTTGCCGCGCACGGTGAGCGCCACACGGTAGCCCTTCGGCACCACGATGGAGGTCGGCACGATCTCGATGTCGAGCTCGGAGGCCTCGCCCGGCTTCAGCGGCTGCTTCTCGTCATGCGTATGATAAGGCCGGTACGGCAGGCTCAGCTTCTTGTCGAGCTTGCGATGAGAAGCGCGCAGCCAGCCCTGCCCGACCGGCGTATGCGGATCGAGCGCGCCCTGGAACGTCACCTCCTTCATGTCCGGCGCGAACACGCGCAGCACGAGGAAGATGTCGGCATCGTTGGTGGAGGACGACACGTTGAGCTTGGCCGCCACCGGCCCGGTAATCTCGGTTGCCTCCGCCATGGGCTCGGTGACGAAAGTGACGCCGTCGCCCTTGGCGTCGAAGCTCACGCTGGCCGAGGCTTTCGCCGGCGCATCGGTGAGCTTGTGCGCCTCGCTCGCCAGATGGAACTTGGTCCATTGCGTGCGTGGGATCGGCCAGGCGTCCTCGTGGCGTAGCACGAACTGCTCACCCGGATGGCGCACGTTGATCTGCACCTTGGGCTGTTTGTTCCAGCCGTTGCGTTCTCCTTTCAGGAAGTAGCCGAAGAACTTCTTTTGCAGCGCAACGCCATAGTCGGTGTAGTAATGCGTCCAGTGCTCGATGCCGTGCACCTCGAGCCATTTCTGCTTCGACGCCGCGCGCATAAAACCTTCGAAATTGCCGCGCGGATGCAGCGGCTGGCCGCCCCAATTCGCGGCCGACAGGATCGGCACCTTCACGCGCGACCAGTCCGGCGCCATCGCTTTGTAGTAATCGTCGTCGAGCGGGTGCGCGATATAGGTCTTGCCGAGATCGTAGCGGTTAGCGCCCATCTCCTCCGTAGTCAGCGTTTCCGGACCCGACACCCAGTCGCCGTTCATGCGACTGCGATGGCCGTAAATGCCGAGACCATGTTGCACGGTCTTGATCTGCATGTCGTACCAGTTCTGCCCGAAGGTCGAGTAGATGCCGCCATTGTGGCTTAGCTCGCGGTAGAAATCGGCGAAGCCCTCCCACACGCAGATGGCGGCGAGATGCTTGGGCTGCAGGTTGGCCACCTGCCACTGGTTGATGGCGTAGTAGGAGATGCCGGAGAGGCCCACCTTGCCGTTCGACCAGGGCTGCTTGCCCGCCCATTCGACGCAATTGGCAAAGTCCTTGGTCTCGCGCGGCGACCAGTGTTCGACATAGCCTGGCGAGCGGCCGCAGCCGCGCGAATCGACGCGCACCACGACATAGCCATCGGGCACCCATTTCTCCGGGTCACAAACCTCCCAGCTCTGATACTTGTTGGTCGAACCCGCCATCACGTCCGGGTGCTTCTCGGCCATGCGGTCCCAGGCTGTCTTGTAGCCGTCCTCGAAATGCAGCCACTTGCCGTATGGTCCGTGGCTTAAGAGCACCGGATAGCGGCCGTTCTTCACCGGGCGGAAGATGTCGCAGCGCAGGATGAGCCCGTCGTCCATTTCGATCGGCATGTCCCAATCGATGCGCATGCCGTCGCGGACTTCGCTGACCTCGCGATAGCTCATGATGGTGTCCTCGTCTTACTTATTGGGAATGACCGGCAGCAGCACATAGGCCTGCCGGTTAGGCCCTCCGTGCAACGTCACGTCGCCGCCGAACACCGCCGGCGGCCGGTCGCGCGGATCGTCATGGATGAAGATGCCGCAGCCGTTCCACACCTTGCCGACGACGCCCGCCCGCGGGCCCCATTCGCCGGGATAAACATAGTCGGTGCCGCGCACCGACAGGGCCAGCCGGTAGCCCTTCGGCACCGCGATGCAGGTCGGCCACACCTCGACGTCGACCTCGTAGACCTCGCCGGGGGTGAGCTTCTGCTCCTCGTCATGCGTGTGATAGGGCCGATAAGGCAGCGTCAGCTTCTTGTCGAGCTTGCGATGCGAGCAGCGCAGCCAGCCTTGCGCGATCGGCGTGTGCGCGTCGAGCGCGCCCTGGAAGGTGACTTCCTTCAGGTCTCCCGTGAACACGCGCACCACCAGGAAGAGGTCGGCATCCTCGGTCGCCGACGACACCCAAAGCTTGGCGGCGATTGGACCCGGTGATCTCGGTCGCCTGCTCCAGCGGCTCGGTGAGGAAGGTGATGCCTTCGCTCATGCCGGCATAGGTGACCTCGCTGTTCTCGTTCGCCGGCTCACGCGACATGCCGAGCTCGCCGGGATGGATGTAGAACTTGGTCCATTGCGTTCGCGCGATCGGCCATTCGCCCTCGTGCCGCTCGACGAATTTCTCGCCCGGATGGCGCACCTGCAACTGCACCTTGGGCTGCTGGCCCCAGCCGGTGTCCTCGCCCTTGAGGAAATGGCCGAAGAACTTTTTCTGCAAGCCGAGCCCGTAGTTCGTGTAGAAGTGCGTCCAGTGCTCGATGCCGTGCACCTCGAGCCATTTCTCGCTCGAGGCCGCACGCACGAAGCCTTCGAAATTGCCGCGCGGATGCAGGCCCTGCCCGCCCCAGTTCGCCGTCGACAGGATCGGCACCTTGACCTTGTTCCAGTCCGGCATGCGCGACTGCCAATAGTCATCGGTGTCGAGCTTGCGCGCGATGCAGTCCTCGTAGAAATTGCGCCGGTTCTTGCCGAGCTCTTCCTCGGGCAGCGTCTCCGGTCCCGACACCCAATCGCCGGTCATGCGGCTCTTGAAGCCGCGTTTTCCGCGGCCGTTCTGTACCGTATAAACTTGCGCCTTCGACCAGTCCTCGACAAAGCCGCGGCAGAAGATGCCGCCGTGGTGCGCCATGTCGCGATAGAAGTCGGCGGCGCCCTCCCAGGGGCAGATGGCGGCGAGGTGCTTCGGCTGCAGCGCCGCGCATTGCCACTGGTTCTCGGCATAATAGGAAATGCCGTTGAGGCCGACCTTGCCGTTCGACCACGGCTGCACGCCGGCCCAGTCGACGCAGAGCGCGAGGTCCTGCGCCTCGCGCAGCGACCAGATATCGATCACGCCCTGCGAGCGGCCGGCGCCGCGGCTGTCGACGCGGATGACGACATAGCCGTCGGGCACCCATTTCTCCGGATCGACCACTTCCCAGCATTGATATTTGTTGGTCGAGTCGGTCGGCACGTCCGGCTGGTCGGCGCACATGCGGTGCCACTGGTCGGCATAAAGATCCTCGAAGTGCAGCCATTTGCCGTAGGGACCGTAGGTCATGATCACCGGATAGCGGCCCTCGGCGACGGGACGATAGACATCGCAGCGCAAGACCACGCCGTCGTCCATCGTGATCGGCATATCCCAATCGATGCGCATATGGTCGCGGATTTCGCTTATTTCGCGGTAATCCATAGTTACCTCGGTGTTGTGCTGGCAGTGCTTATCGAAAGCCGTGCGCTTGTTATGATCTGGCGGCTACGCGTTGTCCGTCGGGGCCGAACAGATGCAGCCGTTCGGGCGCGAGCTGTAGCCCAAGATGGGCACCCACCTCAACATCGGCCATGCTGAGCCCCTCGGTCACCGCCACGAAGGCGCGCTCGCTACCGTCGTCGAAATAAAGCAGCGTATCCTTGCCGAGTGGCTCCACCAGCCGCAAAGGCAAGGTCGCGGAGGCATCGCCATTGCGTGTGACCGCGACATGTTCGGGGCGGATACCGAGGCTCGCCGGGCCTGGCTTGGCGCCTTGCAGGCTCGGCGGCAAGGTGACCTCGAACGTGGCCGCGCGGAAACAGGCGGCGCCATTGGCCCCCGTCACCTCGCCGGCCACCAGGTTCATCGACGGCGAGCCGAAGAAGTCGGCGACGAAATAGCTGACCGGATTGGAGTAGATGTCGAGCGGCGAGCCGACCTGCACCACCTCGCCTTGATGCATCACCACAATGCGGTCGGCGAGCGTCATCGCCTCTTCCTGGTCGTGGGTGACGTAGATGAAGGTGCGTTTGAGCACCTCGTGCAACCGGTCACATTCCGCGCGCAATTCGCGCCTGAGCTTGGCGTCGAGGCTCGACAGCGGCTCGTCGAGCAGGAAGGTCGACGGATTGGTGACCAGCGTGCGGGCGAGCGCGATGCGCTGCGATTCACCGCCCGAGCACTGGCCCGGCATCTTCTCGAGCAGGTGCGTGATGCGCACCATATCGGCGACCTCGCGCACGCGCTTGACGCGCTCATCGTGCGGCACCTTCTTCATGCGCAGGCCGAACTCGATATTCTGCGCTACGTTCTTGTGCGGGAACAGAGCGTGGCTCTGGAATACCATGCCGAGGCCGCGGTCGCGCGGCTCAAGATCGTTGACCACCCGTCCGTCGATGCGGATTTCGCCGGAGGTCGGGTCTTCGAAGCCGGCAATCATGCGCAGCGTCGTGGTCTTGCCGCAGCCAGACGGGCCGACGAAGACGACAAACTCGCCGTCGTCGATAGTGAAGGTCAGGTCCTTCACAGCCTGCACGGCACCGAAGGATTTGGTCAGATTCAGCAGTTCGATCCGCGCCACGTTTATCTCCGTACCATGCCGAAACTGAAGCCGCGCGCGAGATGCTTGCGGATGATGAGACCGACGATCATCAGCGGAATGGTGATGCCGACCGCCAGCGCCGCTTGCCGGCCGTAGACACGGCCCTCGGTGGTGCCCTGATATTTCGACAGTTCGATCGGCAGTGTGGTCACCTGGGTCTTGGTGATGATCAGCGCCAAGAGATACTCGCTCCAGGTCAGGATGAGGATGAACAGGAAGGTCGCCACCAGACCGGAGCGCACCAGCGGCAGCACGATTTCGAAGATCGTGCGCCAGCGCGAGGCGCCAAGGATTTCGGCCGCCTGCTCGATCTCGCGTGGCACCTCGTCGATGAAGCTCTTCGTCATCCACACGGCATAAGGCAGCGTGGTGAGGAAGTAGACCAGGATCAGGCCGGTGCGGGTGTCGATCAGGCCGATCGCAGTGTAATAAAGCGAAAGCGGCGCCACCACGACGATGGGCGGGATCATACGCAGCATCAGAAGCTGGAACATGCGCGCTTCCGACAATATCTTATAGCGTGAGACGCCGTAAGCGAGGATCGAGCCGAACAGCACCGACAGGAAGGTCGATGTGGTCGCGATCACCGTCGAATTCCACAGTGAAATCAGTGGTTTCTGCGAAGAAATTGCATACTGCGTGGCGTCATATTGCTGCGCGCCCCACCAAACGTTCAAATAGTTCGACAGCGTCGCCGGATGTGGGAAATAGACCGGCGGCCAGGAGAACCATTCATTACTTGGCTTGAACGAGGTCGAGATCATCCAATAGATCGGGAAGAAGGCGATCAGCGCCCAGATCGTCAACACGGTATAGCGCGTGACCGTGCCGATGCGGCGATTCTGGCTTTTGGTCATCGACATCTCAGCTCTCCGCCTCGACTTCTTCGCGCTGCGCATACATGGCGTCGAGCGAGCGCTTCTCGCGGCGCAACAGGTGAATCGCAATCAGCACAATGATGATCATCATCATCATGACGATGTAGGACATCGCCGCGCCTTTGGAGATTTGGAAATACTGCCAGGTAGTCATGAAGATGTAGACCGGCAGTGTCTCCGTCGCCGTGCCGGGACCGCCCTGGAAGAGGGCCCAGGTCTTGGGGAATTCGGCCATGGCTTCGAGGAAGCGCAACACCAGCGCCAGAAGGATCACCGGCCGCAGCAGCGGCACCTGAATTTCCCAGAAGATGTGCCATTTGGAAGCGCCCAGGATTTCCGCCGCCTCGATCGGCTCCTTCGGGATCGCCGCAAGTCCAGCCAGCATGATGATGAAAGAGAACGGGGTCCAGTTCCAGATTTCCAGGATCGCCGCCGTGGTCAGCGCCATGTGCGGATTGGTGAGCCAGGCGACGCGGAAGTCGTGGCCAATCAGGAAAGAAATGATGTGGTTCACCGGACCGTCGGCATAGAGCATCATCTCGGCGGTGTAGGCGACCACCACCGGCACGGTAAGCATCGGCAGGATGAAGAGGATGTAGAAGAAGCCCTGCCCGCGGAACGGCTTGTACATCAGATAGGCGAGCCCGAAACCGAAAACGAAGCAGCCGATAGTCGAGCCGGTGGCAAACGAGAGCGAGCGCACCACCGCCCAGCCGAAGCGCGGATCGGTGAGCACATCGCGAAACAGGTCGAGGCCGACAAAATCGGCATCCCACCACGAGCCGAGATAGACCGTCCACTGGTGGAACGAGAAATAGAGCTGCAGCAGCAGCACCGGAGTCAGTACGAAGAAGACGAGCGCCACCAGCGGCAACAGCAGCGAGAGCTTGAATCGCTTGATCTCGCGCCGGCGCGAAACCGCGCGCGCCGATATGCCATTGTTCGCATCACTGCTCGGAAGGGCGGTGACGGCCATTCCTCTACTCCAAGGGACGGCCGGACGAGCATTCCGCTCGTCCGGCTGAAATCAACGTCAGATTTTCACCCGCTGTTGCCCGCTCAGGCAGGCACGTCGCGCGTGGGCATCGCCGCCTTGTAGCTCTCAAGATCCTTCTTGAGCTTACTGCGGCCGATGCGGCGGATGATCTTATTCCACTCGTTCTCGGTGTTTTTGAGCACATCCTTGGCCGGCAGTTGCCCGACATAGGCTTCCGACAAGTTCTTGCCGAGCGCGTCTTGGAACTCGAGAAAGCCAGTCAGATAGATCGGCGGACAAACAACCTGGAAGTTCTTCTTGATCGCGTCGATGCCCGGCTGCGAATAGGCCTTGATCACGGGCGGCGCCGAGAAGTGTTCGGTGGCCCAGGCGTCGTTGAAGGCGTTCTTCGGATCGGAGACGATCGGGATGCTGTTCTTGCCCGAGCCGAGCCAGAGCGCGAGATAGGCGGCCTGCGCCTTGCGCGGGCTGTACTTGTTGATGAGCAGCGCGGCAAGCGGTGAGGAGATCGAGCGGTGCAGCATCTTGCCGCTGAACTTCGAGCCCGGCACCGTGCTGTAGTAGAACTTGCCGACCGTCTTCGACTGCTTCGGATTGCCGATGGTCTTGCAGGTGCCGTCCCAGTACTGGCAGCTCACCACATGTCCCTGCGCGATGCGCGGGATCATCTGCGGGGTGCCCCAGTTATTCGCTTCTGGATGATTGACCTTCTTATCTTGCAGATAGATGTCGACCGCATATTGGCCGGCCGGCGTGTTCAGAGTCGGCTTCATGTCGTCGTCGAACGGGAAGCCGCCTGCGCTGTAGAAGATCATGTACCACCAGGTCACGCCATTGGCACGATTTCGCAGGTTGCCGGAGCCGTAGAGGTCTTTCTTCGGGTCCATGAGGAATTCCTGCAGCCGCAGGTTTTCTTCCCAAGTCTCCGGCAGCTTCAGCTCAGTCCCGAATTTATCGGCAAAGCGCTTCTTGTTATCCGGATCGTCGAGCAGATCCTTGCGCGTATACTGGATGTGCACGTTGCCGTCGGTCGGCACGCCATAGGTATGCCCGTTGTATTTCATGAAATTGTCGTAGCCGGCCACAACGTGGAACTGAAAGCCCGCGTTCTTGATGTACTCGTCGAGCGGCTCAAGATAGCCGGCCGAGGCGAGCGACGGGATCATATTGGAGTCGATGTGGATGAAGTCGAACTGCGGCGAGTGCGACAGCGCCTCGGCCATGGCGCGCTGCGGCGCGTCGAAGATCGAAATATCCTGCACGCCGCCGATGCCGATCCCGGTTGCTTTGGTGAATTCAGCGATGACCGGTTGCATCGGCACGAAGTACGGCGACCAGATCATGCCGTTCACCTTGGCAGCGCCGACCTTCTTGGCCGCGGCGATGGTCTGCTCCTCCATGGTGGCGCCAAAGGCCAGCGGCGTCGTGCCAGGTAGGAAGTTCGCAACGGTCAAGCCGAGACCGCCTCCGACAAGTGTGCGACGCGAAATCGTGTGCTTGGTCATCATGTCCTCCCTCAATGGCCGTTCAGGCCTTGACGTGCGCGTGCTACGAAAAACGGCCCGGCGTCGACGACGCGGACCGTGCTGCCGGTTCGTTATGATTGGGAAAGGGAGCAAGACATGCCCGGCGCCGCCCGCACCGCAAGGCCGGCCACGGCTCCTCACAGCGACGTGCGCGAGAGGCGTATCCCACAGATCCTCCCGTGGCCCGGCTTGAGAAACCAGGAGGCAACCGCGATAAAGCGGTCGCGTCGCACCCTGTGCCGAGCACGTGTTTAGCGTTTGCGTCCCTAGGCGTCCGCGTATTCATCGCGGTTGTTCAGATCATATGTTGAAGATTTTTAAGCCGCAACAGGCTTTTCATTACAACCAGCGCGCACGGCAGCGCTTCCGCGTTTTATGCGTTCATGCAGCCGCAACAGCAAACACGCATCGTCGTGAATTTCACCGATGGAAACTTGCCGTCCCGTTTTTCGGGGCAGTATTGCGCGCGTTCAGATGGCAGGCCTAGACTGAATGAAAACACGCGCATGAGAACGTGGTGACGAGATCAGCGAGGAAAGGCACAAGGGCCATGCTTGACAAGCCGACCACCGACGTTCGCGAGCGCAGCGAAACCCGCGACGGCATGCGCATCGATTGGGACCTGCCGATTACCATGGACGACGGGCTGGTGCTGCGCGCCGACGTGTTCCGGCCAATCGGGGACGGCCAATATCCGGTCATCCTGTCCTGCGGGCCTTACGGAAAATGGCTCGCCTTCCAGGAAGGCTATCCAACCGCCTGGGAGATCATGGTGCGCGAGCATCCCGATGTCGCGGCGGGATCGACCAACCAGTACCAAGCCTGGGAAGTCGTCGACCCGGAGAAGTGGGTTCCGGACGGCTATGTCTGCGTACGCGCCGATTCACGCGGCGCCGGCCGCTCGCCAGGCTACATCGACCATTTTGGGCCGCGCGAGACCAAGGACATCTACGCCTGCATCGAATGGGCGGCGGCGCAGCCGTGGTCGAACGGCAAGATCGGCATGAACGGCATTTCCTATTACGCCATCAACCAATGGCAGGTAGCCGGGCTGCAGCCCCCTCACCTCGCCGCGATCTGCGTGTGGGAAGGCGCCGGCGACTGGTACCGCGACAAGAACCATCACGGCGGAATCCTGTGCACGTTCCAGGCCAACTGGTCGGACATGCAGATCAAAACGGTGCAGCATGGCCTCGGCACGCGCGGCAAGCGCCACCCGATCCATGGCGGCCTCGTCTCCGGGCCGGAGACGCTGAGCGACACGGAAATGGATGCCAACCGCGGCAATCTCGGCGGCGAGATCGCCGCCAACCCGCTCGACAACCGGTATCACCGCGACCACTCCGCGGATTGGGACAAGATCACGGTGCCGCTGTTGTCCTGCGGCAATTGGGGCGGCAATGGCCTGCATCTGCGCGGCAATGTCGAAGGCTTCGTGCGCGCGGCCTCGCGGCAAAAATGGCTGGAGATGCATGGCGACCGGCATTGGACGCTGTTCTATACGAATTACGGCATCGCGTTGCAGAAGAAGTTCTTCGGCCATTTCCTCAAAGGCGAGGACACCGGCTGGGACAACCAGCCGCGCGTCCAGCTCAACATTCGCCATCCGGGCGAAAAATTCGTCATCCGTTACGAGAACGAATGGCCGCTGGCACGCACGCAATGGAGCAAGCTTTACCTCTCGCCCGCGGCGAGCGCGCTGTCCGACCGCGCGCCCGCCAAGGCCGAGCAGGCGAGCTTCGAGGCGCTCGGCGATGGTATCCAGTTCATGACGGCACCCTTGCCGCAGGAGACCGAGATCACCGGTCCGATAGCGGCAAAATTGTTTGCTTCTTCGTCGACCACGGATGCCGACCTGTTCCTGGTGCTGCAGGTCTACGGGCCAGACGGCAACGAGATCGTCTTCCACGGCGCGCTCGATCCGCATACGCCGATCGGTCAGGGCTGGCTGCGTGCCTCGCACCGCAAGCTCGACAAGACGCTCAGCCTGCCCTATCGGCCCTATCACAGCCATGACGAAATTGAGCCGCTGACGCCTGGCGAAATTTACGAGCTCGATATCGAGATCTGGCCGACGTCGCTGGTCATTCCCGCCGGCTCCCGCATCGCACTGGCGGTGCGCGGCAAGGATTATGTCTACAAAGGCGCAAGCGGTGGCCGCCTCTCCAACATGAAGAACGAATTCACCGGCTGCGGCCCCTTCCTGCACGACGATCCCAAGGACCGGCCGCCGGACATCTTCGGCGGCAAGACCACGCTGCATGCCGGCCCGGGCCGGGAAAGCTATCTGCTGCTGCCGGTGATCCCCGCCAAGGGGTGAGGCAACCGGGGAAAAACGTGAAGCTCGTTTTGTTCAAGAGGGCGGCGGACGACGAACTGCGGCCCGGCGTGTTGACGCCGCGCGGCGTGGTCGACATTTCGGCTGCGGCGCCGAGGAGCTACACGCCGCAGCTCACCATGCAAGGCATCATCGATGGATTCGAGCGCCTGCGTCCTGCGTTCGATAAACTGGCCCAGGAGGCCGACGCGCTGCCGCTCGACCAAGTATGCCTTGGGCCCCCGTTGCCGCGGCCAGGCAAGATCCTCGCCTGCATCGCCAACTATTGGGAGCATGCTCAGCGCGAGGCGCGACCCCTCAACATGTTCCTGAAGAATCCCGACGCGGTGATCGGGCCCGGCGACACCATCGTGCTGCCGAAATTCACCGTGCCGTGGATATTCATGCATGAGGCTGAGCTGGCAATTGTGATCAAAGGGCCGGCCAAGAGCGTCAAGGCCCGCGATTGGAAAAGCGCGGTGTTCGGTTACACCGCCATGATCGACGTCTCCGCGCGCGAACAGGGCCGCCGCACTTGGCCCGCGACACCTCTGACCAGTTGGCTCGGCAAGTCGTTCGATACCTTCGCGCCGATCGGTCCCTGCATTGCCACCGCCGACGAAATTGTCGATCCCAACGACCTCATCGTGCGCTTCTGGAACGACGGCCAGCTCCGCCACAATTACAATACCGACGACATGGAACACCGGGTGCCCGAGTTGGTCGAGTTCGCGACCACGGTGATGACGATGAATAGCGGCGATCTCATCGCCTGCGGCACCAATCACGAGGGCCTCGGCGCGCTGCAGGATGGCGAGACCGTGGAGATCGAAATTCAGAATATCGGCAAGATGACGCTCGACGTGTTCGATCCGCTCAAACGCAGATGGGATCGTGGCATCTATATGGGCGTCGATTCGACAAATCCCGAAGCGGTCAAGCGGCACCGCCCGCAAGGCAACGCGGCGCCATCCGATTGATCATCGCCAAACGTGAAGCAGCCATGGACACAGGAAGAAGCGAAACCCGCGACGGAATGCAGATCGACTGGGATGCGCCCATCCCGATGGACGACGGTGTCGTGCTGCGCGGCGACGTGTTCCGACCGCTCGGCAACGGCCGCCATCCTGTCATTCTGAGCTATGGCCCCTATGCCAAAGGCCTCGCCTTCCAGGAGGCCTACAAGGGCAACTGGTCGCGTCTCATCAAGGCGGCACCCAACGTGCTGGAGGGCTCCAGCAACAAATACCAGAACTGGGAGCTGGTCGATCCGGAGAAATGGGTGCCGGATGGCTATATCTGCCTGCGGGTCGATTCACGCGGCGCCGGCCGCTCGCCCGGTTACATGGACGTCTGGTCGCCGCGCGAAAGCCAAGACATCTACCAATGCATCGAGTGGGCGGCCGCCCAGCCCTGGTCGAACGGCAAGGTCGGCGTCAACGGCATCTCCTATTATGCCATGAACCAATGGACGGCCGGCGCGCTGAAGCCGCCGCATCTCGCGGCGCTGTGCATCTGGGAAGGCTCGTCCGACTATTACCGCGAGCTCTGCCGCCACGGCGGCATCCTGAGCGACTTCTTCCGCAGCTGGTGGCCGCGCCAGGTTGTGCGCGTGCAGCACGGCCAGGGCGAGCGCACTTTCAAGAGCCTGGTCACCGGCGAGCCGGTCGCCGGGCCGGAGACGCTGCCGGAAGCCGAACTCGCCAAGAACCGCGCCGACTCCGCCAGTGAGGCCAAACAGCGGCGGTTCTGCGACAACTATCACGCCGCGCGCACCGCCGATTTCGCCGCCATCGAGGCGCCGCTGCTGTCTGCCGGCAATTGGGGCGGCATGGGCCTGCATACGCGCGGCAATTTCGAAGGCTATCTGCGCGCCGGCTCCCGGCAGAAATGGCTGGAAGTGCACGGCGACACCCATTTCACCCATTTCTACAGCGAGTATGGCGAAGCGCTGCAAAAGCGCTTCTTCGGCCATTTCCTCAAGGGCGAGGACACCGGCTGGGACAGGCAGCCGAAGGTCGCGCTCAACATCCGCCATCCCGGTGAAAAATTCGTCATGCGAGCGGAAAACGAATGGCCGCTCGCGCGCACGCGCTGGACCCCCTATTTCCTCAAGCCGCAAGGACTCGGCCTCGACCCCGCGCCACCCACCGGCACCGCAAGCTTGACCTACGAAACTACCGGCGACGGCCTCACCTTCAGCACACCGCCGTTGGAGCACGAGCTCGAAATCACCGGGCCCGTCGCCGCCAAGCTCTGGTTGTCCTCGGAGACAGCCGACGCCGACCTGTTCCTGGTACTGCGCGTGTTCGATCCCGCCGGCAAGGAAGTCACCTTCATCGGCTCCAACGACCCGCGCACACCGGTGGGGCTTGGCTGGCTGCGCGCCTCGCAGCGCAAGCTCGATCCGGCCATGTCACTGCCCTATCGCCCTTGGCACAGCCACGACGAGGCGTGGCCGCTGACGCCGGGTGAGCCGGTCGAGCTCGACATCGAGATCTGGCCGACCTCGATCGTGGTGCCGCCCGGCTATCGACTGGCGCTCACCGTGCGCGGCAAGGACTACGAGGTCGACGGCAGCGACGCGGCGCTGCCCAACGCGCCCTACCCGATGAAAGGCGTTGGCCCCTTCCTGCATGTCGATGCCGACGACCGACCGCCGGCGATCTTTGCCTGCCGCAACACGCTGCACTTTGCACCCGGCAAAGCGCCCTACCTCTTGTTGCCGGTCATTCCCGAGGCGTAGGCTGTCCGCGCAGGAAACGCACTTTGGGGGAATGACAATGAAAGCAATAATGACCGCTGCGCTCGCCGCAGCGGGAGCGATCGCCATTTGTGCCGGCGTCTTGCCGGCCAAGGCGGATACTTACCCGAGCCGCACAGTCACCATCATCGTACCCTATCCGGCCGGAGGGCCGACCGACCAGACTGCGCGCCAACTGGCGCAGTTCCTCTCCAAGAAGCTCGGACAGAACTTCATCGTCGAGAACGTCACCGGCGGCAGCACCATCATCGCCACCAACCGTCTCGCCAAGGCGACACCGGACGGCTACACGCTACTGCTGCATAACCTGCAGATCACGGCGAACGTCACGCTGTTCAAGAAGCTGCCCTTCGATACCGCCAAGGACATCGTGCCGATCATGCTGGTCAACAAGAACCCGCTGATCCTGGTGGGACGGCCAGGCCTCGCGCCAAATAATCTGAAAGACCTCATCGCCCTGATGAAAAAGCAGCGGCTGCGTGAGGCATTACCCGGCTACGGCACGACGGGACACCTCACGTCGGCGCTGTTTGCCCAGGTGGCCAAGGTCAAGATTGACTTCATTCCCTACCGCGGCGCGGCCCCCGCCATGACCGATCTCTTGGGAGATCATGTCGATCTGTTTGTTGGCACGCCGACATCGATCGTGTCGTTTGTGAAGGCCGGCAAGTTGAAAGCCTATGGCATCACCTCGACCGAAAAGTTCCCGCTGCTGCCGAACGTCGACAGCATGGTGAAGCTGCTGGGGCCAAAATTCGATATCGTCTACTGGCAGGCGATGTTTGCCCCGGCCGGGACGCCGCAGCCTGTGTTAAAGACGCTCAATGCCGCGCTGCAGGGGGCGGTGGTCGATCCGGACACCGTGAAGCACTGGGCGGCGCAAGGCTTCACGGCGTTTCCAAAGAAGCAGCGTAGCCAAGCGGCGGCGGCCGCCTTCTTCAAGAGCGAGACCGCGCGCTGGGGTAAGGTGATCCGCGACAACAACATCCACGTCAATCAGTGACACCGGCAACATGGTCGGCTTTGCCGGCCATGACACAAGCAGCCGGCGTCAGCGCGCCGGCTGCAGCACGTCCTCCAGCCAGTCCCACATATAGGCCGAGCAGATGCTCTGGTTGTCGATCTGGCAGTGGTGATAGCCACCTTCCTCGCGGGTGAAGATCTTGAAGGTCTTCTGCTTCGAACCGACCGCGTCGAAGCACTTCTGCGCGTCGCTCAGCGGCACCTGCTCGTCGCCCTCCCCGTGCAGCAGCAGGAACGGACAGGTGATCCGCTGCACCGCGCCGTCGAGATCGAACGGCGTGAGCCGCTTTAGCACATCGTCCTGCGAGCTGGCATTGAGCACCCAGGCGATGTGCTGCCAGGCGACCGATAGCGAGGGTGTCTCCGACCGCGCGATGCGCTCGAACCGCTTTTCCCAGATTTCCCGGTACTTCCACTGAGCGCCCCAGGCGATGCAGCAGGCGAAGCGCTGCTCGAAGGCCGCCGCGCGCGGCGCGTAATAGCCGCCGAGGCTGATCGCCATCACGCCGATGCGCTTTTCGTCGACCTCCGGTCGCGCCGCCAGCCAGTCGAAGGCGGGCGTCGCGTAATGCTCGGTGTCGTGGCGCAGATAAAGTCCACGGAAACGGATGCTCTCGCCGTTACCGGGACCATCGACGATGAGGCAGGCGATGCCGCGCGCGGCGAGATCGGCCACGCCCTTGAAATACTGAATCTCCTTGGTGACATCGAGCCCGTCGAAGAACACCATTGCCGGCACCTTGCCGCCGTTCTTCACCGGCTCGGCATGAACATAGATCGCCGGCAGGCTGGTATCGCCATAGGGCACTTCGACATGCTCCAGCCGCGGCCGTTTGATATAGCGGGCAGCATCGCGCAAGGACGCAACGCCGCGCATATAGGCGTCGTTGCCCTCCTTGCTCTTGGGCTGCAGAAAGCGCTCGCCGACGTGATAATAGGCGCTCGCGCGCTGCAGATATTGCGCTCCACTGACGCCATGGCCGTCGGCGATGCGCGCGCGGCCGCGATCCTCCACCTCGCGCGCTTCGCGCGCCCATTCGCGGAACCAGGCATCGTCGTCGCCGACGCAACTCTTCAAGCGCAATCCGACCCGATTGACCTCGCCGATCTCGGCGCCGCCCCAGGGGGCCATGTTGAGGCCGATCAGCAGCCCGTGCGACCACCGATAGTTGTCGGGAAAATAAGTGAACGAGAGTTCTTCCGGCATTGGTACGCACCCGCGCAGATTTTCGAGGCCGCGAGACTGCCAAAACCGGAACGCCGGGGCTAGTCCCCCGGCGTCCTCGCATGGCGCGATCGACCATGGCGGGTCCAGCGCCCGCTTATCAACCGAACGCGACCGAACAACGGAAATCGCGGTGGGGCGAAGCCGAGCCAGTTATCGACGCAGGCCTTATGGGAAGGCGTGATGAGCGGGACGCCGGCATGGTCGTGTGCCGCGCTAAAACCAATTAATCCCCAGCAGCGGTAGCACCCGCTGAAGAATCGACGCTAAGCAGATTAGAACCACGAGCAGTTTGAGAAGATTTGCCAATCGACTGTCGTTAACGAACTTGTCGATGGCCCAAAAGCAGATTGCACCGACCACACAAATGATCAGGACCCCAATTAAGACCGAAAGCATAGCAATCCCCATTCTTTTTGGCGGGCAACAATTCCCAACCAGCCACGATGATCTTTGTTACTTGGCCATCCGCCAAGCGAACAGCACCGCGGCGGCGCCGACCGCCGCCGCAATGACCGCCACCAGCACTCCGCCATCGAGTGCAAGCAACAATTCGATATGATAGCCGATGAACGCACCAGCAATACCCACAAGCGCGCTCGTTATCATGCCGCGGTTCGAACCGGAGAATTGCCGGGCAAACCACGACGGCCCGGCGAATCGGTCGACGAGGATGCCGGCAACGACGCCGACGACGAGAACGAGCAAAAACGTCACGCCCGGGTCTGCAAGCATGGTTAGGTCGCCTTATGTGGTGTGGATTTGAACGTCGCATGAGTGACTGACACGGCGGTACCGAATGAATTGCTCGCCACTTCAACGACGGCTTCGAGTTGTCTCGTCAGCGCTTTGACAAGACTGGTGCCGAGCCCGGGCTTGGTGTCGCTGGCGCTCACATCAGGCTTGCCAATTCCATTATCGGAAACCGTAAGCTTCCAGTCGGTTCCCGAGACTTTGAAGGAAACGACAATCGCCGCGTCCGGCTTCTCGTTGGGGAATGCATGTTTCAGTGCATTCATCACCAATTCTGTGACAATCAGCCCGACGCTCACAGCGTCGCGCGAATTCGCGGTTCCAGCATCGGCTTCGACCTTGAGCGAGATCGGTCGGCTGCTACCAATCATCGATCGCGCCAATGTCTCACATAGCTTGGCAAGGTAACTGGCAAGCGCAATCGGCTCGTTTCCCCCGGAGAGATGCAGGTGCTCCTGGACGGCCGCAATCGATAATACCCGCTGATGCGCATCCTCCAATTGCAGTCGTGTCTCTTCCGACTGGACGGTTCGCGCTTTGATGAGAAGTATGCTGGCGATGATTTGCAGGCTGTTGGCGACGCGGTGCCGCATCTCCTCCAGCAGCATGTCCTTTTCCCGCAGCAGCTCCTGCACCTGCCGCTCTATGGCACGCCGATCAGTGATGTCTTCGAATACCAGCAGTACGGTGGCGTGGGTCCCCTTTTCATAGAAAACCTTGCGCGCGTTGAGCAGCATGACGCGGTGCCCAATCGCAGGAAACTTGCGCTCGACCTCGTAGCCATCGACGGTTGTTTGACCGCTTGAAATCGTCCCTAACAGATCACGAAGCTCCGGGATGTCCCATTGACCGCCATCAACTTCATAAAACAGGCGCCCTCGGACATCGTCCCGGACGAGTCGAAAGGTCTTATAGAAGGAGCGGCTCGCGGTGACGACGCGGAGATCGCGGTCGAGCACCACCAGAGGATCGCGCACCGTATCGACGATCGCGTGCGCGAGCTCAATTCCATTTTGGGTATCGATGAACGGAGCTCCCTTCGACTGCGTCGAAGTTAACATTTTGACCTTTCACCCGCTTTCGAGCGGTGGCAAGGTGGCGCGAATTTTCATAAAGGTGCCGAAAAAGGCGAAAACGCCAAGGACGCTTCTATGGAGCGTCCAATAAAGAACCATGCGCGCTTATTCGTGAAGAGTCGAGGACATTACGATAACGATTAAAAGACGGACGGGCGCACGCTTCGTTCAAACACCGACAAAATCCCCGATAAAGGGCCAGCACGACAATAAAGGCTATCATCCGGTCACATTCGGTGCCGAAGACGTGACCCCGCCGCGGCATCCCGAGGGTCGAAAGATCGCCCGTTGCGTACGGAACATGAGCCGACCCAACGCATTGGTATGGGTCAAGCTCCTGTTGGTTGGAGCTTCCCCCGACAATATGGAGCGACTATGCAAAATCGTCTTTTGCCAAAGAAGTTAATTGTACCTGTGATGGTTCTCGCAACTTTGGCGCTACCGATGGCGGCGCAGGCGCAAGGCACGGTGCGCGGCGCCCAGGAAGGTGCCCGGCAGGGCGACCACGTGGCGGGCCCTCTTGGCGCCATCGTCGGCGGAGCGGTCGGCGCGGTCACCGGCACGGTCGGCGGCATCCTCGGCGTCGAGGACCGGCCGCGCTTTCGCGAATATGTCATTCACGAGCGGCATCCGTCCTATCGCTACGATCGGGAATTCCAAGTCGGCGCGGTGCTGCCGGAGAATGGCGTAACCTATTACGAAATTCCCGGCGAATATCACGTGAGCGGATATCGCTACGCCTATGTGAACGACCACGCCGTGTTGGTCGATCCGCGAACACGACAAATCGTCCAGATCATCGATTAACACCCGACCTTGAAAGGTCATGACATGTTAAGAGCATTCACTCTCGTTAGTATATCTGCCGTCGCGTTGGCGCTGGCGACGACCCCACAGCCTGCTTCCGCGCGTGACGGTGGCGCGATCGCAGCCGGCGTAATCGGTGGTCTTGCCGTCGGCGCGATCATCGGCTCGCAGCCTCATCGTGGTCATTACGGTGGCCCGGGTTACTATGAGTCCGGCTATCAACCGGTTTATCGTAACTGCCGTATCGAACGCGAACACTTTGTCGATCCATACGGCCGTTACCACACGCGCCGCATTCGCGTTTGCGATTGATTGCCGGCCGAATTCAAACAAGCCAGTCGGCGCGAGAGCGCCAGCACCGCTGACGCCGGAGCCGTCGGCGATGCAGGCGCGCTCGCGCTGCTCGCCGTCACGCGCCTCGCGCGTCCATCCGCGGAACATAGGTCTCGCCGCGCCGCCAATCCTCAGGCGAGCCAATGTTCCTCTTTCACCTGCTGTTCGGCGACCTCGCAAGCCATGTCGTAGAGCTCCTTGACGATGCCAGGATCGTCCATGTGGCGATAACGCTCGACTAGGTCCTTGCCGACGGGGCGCGTCAATTTTTCCGCGAGCCAATCCTCTTCCAGCGCGACGTCATAGCGCTGGAAGTCGAACATCTTGCCGCCGGGCAGCGCGTCCGCGGCCAGGGTGCCGATCTCGGAATTGATGGGCCAAGGATCGGGACTCCGGCCCAGCCATTGCATCATCGTCATGACATGCGTTTGCGCGTCGTTCATCATCGAGACGAGCGCGTGCAGCGTGAGCTTGGGAATGCCGGCGAACCCAAGTTCTTCATATTTCAGTTTCGGCCGGAAACTGCCGGTGCCGACCGAGGTGATGCTCAGTTGTCCCGGCACGGCCGGCCAGCAAAGGCCGAACGGCTTTAGGGTCGCCAATTGCAGCAAGGCAATCGACGGGTTGTTGTGCGGCGTCACCCCTCCGTCGACAAAGAGGCCATAGTCGTTCGGGTTGAATGCTGCGCCGCGGTGCAGGCCGGCGCGCGCCAAAAGCGACACCGCCGCGCGTACCAGCCAGGGCTGATCCAACGGCTGGGCGATCTCTTCCGGCAGCACCTCGGTGCTGCTGATCGCCAGTAATTCGGGATCGAAAAAGTGGGGCGCGGCTGTGCTCGCGCGCACCAGGTTCACCAGCGGATAGTGCTTATTGCCGATATGACCCTTGCCGTCATCCCAATAGGGCGCGCGCGGGGCATTCGAGAGAATCCAGGGGCTGCCCGTGTCGACGCGCTTGGTAACAAGGGCAAAGCCCGTCAGCAGATCGTCACTGCCGAGTTTGCGGTTGCCGACAACATCCGCGATCTGCTTGCGCAACCCGCGGGCGTCGAACTTGGAGCGCAGAATTGGAACGGGCCAGCGCTGACGCTTGAAGGCATAGGGCGCCAGCTCCAAATAGAATCGCCTGATCTCGCTGGTGCGTTTGCCGAGCGCGAGCGCGCCGGCAATGATGGCACCGGTCGAAGTCCCGCCGATCAGGTCGAAATGATCGCTGAGCGGAACCTCCTTGCCATGCTTGCGATCAAGCAGCGTTTCGATGCGCTCCAGAAACGCCACGGTAATGGCGCCGCGCACGCCGCCGCCGTCGAGCGCGAGGATGCGCTTGGGGCCCGGCCCGAACAGATGGCGGTCGCGGGCGGTCTTCAATTCGGCGGCGGGCTGCGCGGTGTCGGTCATGGCGATAGCCACTCGGCTGCTTGCACCTGTCCGACCTAGGGCCGGGTCAGGCGGCGCGTGCGGAATACGGTCTGCCAGTCGCGCAGGTCGGCCATCATCACGCGCGAGGCATGCTCGATCCGGTCGGTGAGCCGGGCGAAATCGGGCGGCTCACTTTCCAGGAACGCCTCGATCTTGGCCAGCCGCGCCTCGGTGCGGCGCGACTGCTCTGCGGCCGTGCGGAAATCGCCCTGCACGTGGATGGCGCCGAGCGCGGCACCAGCCGTCGGCAGCACGGCCGTCAGGCCGGCGATGATTTTCGCAAGGGCATTCGCCCACGGTGAGACGATGTCGTGCGGCGGAAAGAAGTACAAGATCAGGCAGGCGACGATGGTGGCGGCAAACAGCAACATGCCGACGCGATCGATGTTCTCGTTGAGCCGGGTCATGCGATCGTCATTGCTCTTGTGATACTTGCGCTGCTCGGCAACCTCGGCGGCGCGCACGGCATCGCGTACACTCTTGATGTAATCGTCGTCGACGGCGACATTGGGCAGCGGCAGCAGGTGGCGCACCGACCAGGCGTACCAGGTCACCCAGTCCTGCTCGTCGGCGTCGAGACCGTGGCCGGGATGGGCGAGCGAGCCGCCGGAGCCGACCGGCGCAAGAATGCGCATGTGGCGCAGGCATTCCGCCAGCCGCCGGTATTCAAGCCAGCGCCGGTGCCAGCCGCGCAGTGTGCCATAGCCCCAACTGCCGAGGATGAGCAGAATGACGACCAATTCCGCCAGCACAAGATAGCCGGGCCCGGGAAACAGAATATCGATCACCGCCAGCGTCGTGGCGGTCGCGGCGAAAATGAAGTTGAAGACATAGGCGCCGCGGTAGACCAGCGAATAATAGACCGCGAGATTGTCGGCCATGCTGAAAGCCGGCAGCAGCACTTTGTCGATCTCGGGCCGCAGCGCCTTGTCCGACGGCATTTTGCCGAAATAGTGCTCGTTCCATTGCCGCGTCAATTCCTCAAGATAATCGGGCAGCCGAAACGCGCCCTTCAACGAACGCCCGGCGAAAATGCGCAACAGCAGCGGATACCAGGGCGACAAATTCCAGCGCCACTCGCGTTCGGTCATGTACATGTCGAGCGGCGCTTTCTTCGACGCCAGCCAGCCGTGCTCGCCGTCGACCTCCGCCGTGGGCGGGCGCAAGATTTCCGTGATGCATTCGCGCAGCCGCGCCTCGTCGGCCGCATGAAACGTGACGCGCGGCTGCGCATGCGCATGCGCCGGCGGCACCTCGCCGGCGCGCGACCAGGAAAATTGCCACGCGTCGGGCTTTGCCGGATCGATCCACACCACCGGGATGCCCTCGGCGATGGCGCGGCCGACGATCTCGGCGGTGCCGCCGAAACCATTCGCTTGCTCGCCGTCCCAGATGGCGACCAAAAGATCGATATTGGCCAGCATGACGAGGCCGGCCGCCTCATAGGCACGCGGCCGCTGGTCGGCGCGGCCATCGAGCTCGAAAACCGAGGTGGACGCCGACAGCAGGCGGTCGAACGCGGCGCGCGAATCTGCCGTCTCGAAGTCGCGGGCATATTCGGCGCGCGCAAACGGCAACACCGCCTCGAGCGAATAGCCGCCAGCGAGCCCAAATTCGGCGACGATGCGGTCGGCGCCCTCCGCCAATGACGAAATGACGACGAATTGGGCGGCCGCCGGCTGGTCGGGGCGCGGCCAGCGCGCGACAAATTCCTGTTCGACGGCCTTGGCTGCGACTGCGGCGGCCGCCAGGACCCGGTCGACACTGGCGCGCACCGGCGCCTGCGCCTCCGCCGGCAACTTGGGCGGCACGCGATGGCCGCTCACACCGACGCGCAGACGGACCCACGGCCGCAATGGGCGGAGCGGCTTGCTCACGGCACGACCACCGCTATGAGGTGTATTGCAGGCATGTGTCGCATTCCGAAGCTGCTTTCCCCGCCACCGCGGCTGCAGATCATTCCGGCAGCGGCAAATCTAGCAACTATCCCCCACCCGGTCATGCGGCAAGAACGCGTCGCGGTGCCGTGCCGCTATGGCGTGATGCGGACCGTCGGCGTGATCGCGAGATCGCCGGTTTGTGTCTGCAATGCCAGTAATTGCGCCAAAAGCTGGATGATCTGCTTGGTGTATTTGGCATTTTCCGGCACGCAATACTCGCCGTCGAAATAGCTGACCTGGTTGAAGCAGCGCGGCGCGCCGCTCTTGACCACCGTCAGCAGGCGGGCATCGCCGCCGTCGCTGACTAGCGAGATGTCGTCGGCCGCCGCCTGATGCGCCAGCAGGCGGCCGAGGAACTGGTAGATGCCGAAGGTCGAGCGAGTGATGATGCGGTATTGCACGGTGCCGACAGGCGTTCCCGGCTGGGTGAATTCAAGCGTGTCGAGCTCTCCATTGGCCCTTGCCCGGGTGGACCACGGTCCGCGGCAGCGCGGCAGCAGGCGGGTCGACCAGATCAGATGCCGGAGCTCCTTGATGCGCGCCGGCGCCATCTCGTGGAGGGCGAGGTTGCTAAGCACGGGGTCGAAACAGAAACGCCCATGGATACTGAAGCCAGATCCCGATCGCCCTCCCGACGAACCGCCACTGCCGCGCGACTTGCTGCCGCTGGCGGCCCCCCCGCCGCCGGCCATGGTCCGCGTTTCCACCGCGAGCCCGGTCAGATAGGCAATGTCGACCAGATCGCCGAAGCATTTCTTGACGCCGTAGGGCCGGTTGCAGCCACCACCACCGTCGCGGTCGTATTCATGACCATAGGCTACGTCCTTGCCGGCCACGAACCGGTAGCCATAGGTCCTGCCGTGGATCGTCTCCTCGACGCTGTCGGCGAATAGCCAGAACAGCAACTGCCGCGAATAGCCTTGGCGGATGAAATAATTGAGCGTCGGTAATCCGACCGGACGCAGCAAGGCGTTGTAGAAATCCTTCGATTCCAAGAGCGAAATGTCGAAGGAATTGGTCGCGCTGGTCTGCGTATTGAGGGTGGTGTTGCTTAAAATGACGTCGCGTCCGGGACTGGGCAGCGATCCGGCCACGGGCGTCGGTCCGAGCAGGAATTGCGGCAGGCCGGCGCTCGCGCCTGCATACATCTGACCGCTGATCTTCGAGAAAGCGACGAAATTGAGCGGCGCGTCGTGGGCGGCGCGCACGATATTGAGCAGGATGGAATCGTTACGTGCTTCGGCGGTTGCCCGATTGACGTTGTCGTAACGCGGCTCGACCTTGTCGACGATCGCACAACTGCACAAAGCCGCGCCCAACAAGGCCGCGCCGAGTACACGTACGCGCAACATCCCCACAACTCCCCCCAGCACTGAAATTATCGCTATGATCCCCGGGATCGTCAATGGAACGGTAATGGCCCGGCGCCGCCCTCCGCGACGCCAGCTAAAGCCTTGATTCTGGTCAAAGAACTCGGCGGCTCGCGGGGGCAAGCTCGGCCGCGACGAAAGGATGGAGCCATGACCGCGCCGGGCCTGCTTGTGTTCGCATTAAACGGCAGCCGCGAGCTCGGTGGCACTGTCGCCGCGGCCCTTGGACAGCCACTGGCGGCGCACGAAGAACGCGAGTTCGAGGACGGCGAGCACAAAACGCGCCCGCTGGACTCGGTCGCCGGTGCCGATGTCTATGTGGTGCACGGCCTGCACGGCGGACCGGTGCAAAGCGCCAACGATAAACTGTGCCGGTTGCTCTTCTTCATCGGCGCGCTGAAGGATGCCGGCGCCGCCCGCGTCACCGCGGTGACGCCTTATCTGTGCTATGAGCGCAAGGATCGTCGCACCAAGCCGAACGACCCGGTGATCACCCGCTATGTGGCCACCTTGTTCGAAAGCATCGGCACCGACTGCGTGGTCGCCCTGGAGGTGCATAATCCTGCGGCATTCGAAAACGCCTTCCGCTGCCGGACGGTGGCGCTGACCGCCACGCCTTTGTTCGTCGACCATATCAAAGCGAATTTCGCCGGCGAAAAGCTGTCGGTCGTCTCTCCCGATGCCGGCGGCATGAAGCGGGCGGAAATGCTGCGGACGGCGTTGGAAGCAGCGCTCGGCCGCCCGGTCGGCAAGGGACTGGCCGAAAAGCACCGCAGCTCTGGCGTGGTCTCCGGCGAGTTGTTCGTCGGCGAGGTGGCCGATACCACCGCGCTGATCGTCGACGACCTGATCAGCACCGGCGGCACTTTGTTGCGCGCCGCACGTTCGGCGCGGCAGGCGGGAGCCCACCGCGTGCTGGCACTCGTAACCCACGGCTTGTTCATGCCGGGCGCCGCAGACGCGATCGCCGATGCCGCGCTCGACCGGATCGTCATCACCGATGCGGTCCCACCCTTCCGCCTCGATCATCCAGGAGATAACAAAAAGCTCATGGTATTGCCGACCGCCGCGCTCCTCGCCGAGGCGATCCGGCGCCTACACGAAGCACACAGCCTTACCGACCTGATGGTGCTCTAAGCCAATCCTCCAAAGCACGCGCGCTGCGCTCGGCGAGCGCGAGATAGTCGCGCGCCAGCCGCGGCCATTTTTCCGGTGTGCGCGGGTGCGCCTCGTAGAGATGCGCGGTGGCAAGCCGCGCCCGCAGCGTGGCGCGATAGCAATGGTAGAAGGCAAACAGCGGCTCGGCCGGCCCGTCGCGCAGCATCGTTTTGAGCCGCCGGCGCAGATACTCGCCGACCCAGGCCGCCCCCAGCCGCTCGCATTCGAGGCTGAGATAGGCAATCTCGTCGAAAGGATCGACGATCCGCAGGCGCGCATTGAATTCGAGACAATCGATGATGCGCACCTTATCGTCGATGAAGATGTGCTCCGGCCGCAGATCGCCATGACCGTCGACAATGCGGCGGTGGCGCAGCCGCGCGGCGAAGAGGCCGCCGCAGCGGTCGAGGAAGCGACGCTGGGCGCCGTCGATCCGCCATATCAGCCCGGCCGGCAGAGCGAAGCGGCGATCGAGCAGCACCCGCCGGTTAAAGCTGAGGCCGCGGCGCAGATCGGCGAGATGCACCGCCGGCGCCAGGAAAGCGGGCTTGGCCGCGTGATAGAATTCGGCGAGCTTATGCGCCAGCCGGTCGAGCTGCGCCGCCGTCAGCCGGCCGTCCACAATGAGCCGCTCGAGCGTGACGCGCTCGTCGAGCCGGCGCATGCAGACCAGCCAGTCGACCGGCTCCCCCTCTCCATCCAGCACCAGACCGCGCCGGCTGTGAGTGAGCGATACGACGTCGAGATAGACGTCAGGCGCCAGCCGCCGGTTGAGCCGCAATTCGGCGCGGCAGGCGTGTTCGCGCCGGCCGAGTGTCGAGAAATCGAGGTAGGGAAAGCGTACTGGCTTCTTGAGCTTGTAGACGCGGTCACCGGCGAGAAACACCCAGGACATGTGGGTCTCGCGCCGGTCGACCTCGATCGTCGCCGGCCGGTAACTTTCCGGCCAACTCAAGACCGCTACTTTGTCGGCGAGTGCTGGCTCGGCATCTGCCTGTGCGGTCCGCTGTCTCGGCCGTCGCTCGTTCATGGCGTAAATTTAGCCGTCCGCGCCGAACTGCCGTTGATTCGTGTCAATCCACTGGCCCATGGCGTTGTCATAGTGGCCACTGCCGTGAAGGACGTGACACCGCTGTAAATCGTGCTCGGCGTCACCCATTAGTTCCCGAGCCGGGCGCGCGAATGCCGCTTGCCAGCAATCGGTTCGCCGCGCATCCTTTCCAGCCGGCCGGATTAGGAGGCGATCATGCCCTTCAGCAATCGAGTCGATGCCGGCCGCCAGCTCGCCAAGGCACTCGCCGCCTATAAAACGCGCGATCCGGTGGTGCTGGCGCTGCCGCGCGGCGGCGTGCCGGTGGCCGCCGAGATCGCCACGGCGCTCGATTGCCCGCTAGACCTCGTCCTGGTGCGCAAGATCGGCGTCCCCTCGCAGCCCGAACTGGCGATGGGCGCCGTGGTCGACGGCAGCGCACCGATGGTGGTGCGCAACGAGACGATCATCGACCTGGCCGGCATCAGCGAAGCGGAGTTCGCCGCCGTGCGCGACCGCGAACTGACCGAGATCGAGCGCCGGCGCAAGCGCTATCTCGGCAACCGCCCGCATCCAGAAATCAAGGCCCATACCGCGATCGTGGTCGACGACGGCATCGCGACCGGCGCCACCACTCGCGCGGCCTTGCGCGCCATACGCCAGCGCGCGCCGCGCGAGCTGGTGCTGGCGGTGCCAGTCGCGCCGACCGAGAGTCTGAGGGAGCTGCGCGGCGAGGCCGATACCGTCGTCTGTCTGGAGGAATACGAAGAGTTCGGCGCCATCGGCTATTTCTACTCTGATTTCCACCAGGTGTCCGACGCCGAGGTGATGGCCCTCTTGGCCCATGCCAAGACAGCGCCGGCCGCGCACGCAGACAGCCGTTAGGGCACGAAGCGGGCTTGGATCACGGCGACACCGGAATCGCGGTGTTCTCGGACGGCTGCCACAGGGCTTGCATGCGCTCGCACCGGAGGCCCAGTATTCAGCCAAGGTAGCGCCCACGCTTGGGCAGCTTGCGGAGCAAGTCGACGGACGGATCGCGGGGAGCGAGGCATGAGCGAAGCTTTCTCCATCGGCAAGCGCGATGTGCTGCTGGTGGTCGACGTGCAAAACGATTTCTGCCCTGGCGGCGGCCTCGCTGTCCCGCGCGGCGACGAAATTGTGCCGGTGATCAACCGACTGGGCAGACATTTCGCGCATGTTGTATTGACGCAGGACTGGCATACGCCCGGTCATCTTTCCTTCGCCTCATCGAACCCCGGTACGCAACCATTCCAGACCGTCGCGGTTTCATACGGTCCGCAGGTGATGTGGCCGGATCACTGCGTGCAGGGCACGCGGGGCGCCGAATTCCGAGCCGACGTTAATATCCCGCATGCCGAGCTGGTACTCCGCAAGGGCTATCACCGCGCGATCAACTCCTACTCCGCTTTCTACGAGAACGATCGCAAGACCCATACCGGCCTCGCCGGCTATTTGCGTGAGCGCGGTTTTACGCGCGTGTTCATGGCCGGCCTCGCCTTCGATTTCTGCGTGCGCTATTCGGCGGAAGACGCGCATCGCGAGGGCTTCAAGGTGGTGGTGATCGAAGACGCCTGCCGCGCCATCGACCTCGACGGCTCGGCTGACGCGACGCGCGCCTTGTTCAAGGCGCGCGGTATCGTCTGCGTGCCGGAAAACGCCGTCGGTGCCGCCGCGTCGCATGCCTAAGCCAAGGTCACTTTTACAGCGCCTATCGGAGCCAGTGAGTTAGCTTGCAGACGCCGGCCGTCTGTCGCTAAGGCGCGCCGGACGGCAGCTTGAAGAGACCTTCCGGCACCTGCTCTAGATGCGCGACGACCTCGTCGGTCGACACGACATCGGCATATTTGGCGTTCATGTCGAAAAGACTTACGGCGTGCGAGGCCTCGATCCGATCGAAACAGGCCTCTTCCGGCACGATCACGCGGATATTATCGCTGAAAGCATCGATTGCCGTGGCGCGCACGCAGCCGCTGGTCGTGGTTCCACAGACGACCAGCGTGTCGACCTTGAGCAGGCTCAGTAATTGCCGCAACGACGTTCCGTTGAAGGCGCTGGGCTTCAGCTTGCGGATGAGAATGTCGCTCGGTTCCCGCTCGAGATCGCGATGAATGTCGGAACCGTCAAGGTTGCTGCGCTGGGCGCTCCCCCGCTCCTCGCTGATGCGGCCGGTTTTCCAAAGCCAGCTTCCCGCGTTCCAACCATCCGAACGGAAACCGTCGGTGGTGAAGAAACTCGGTAGGCCCCGCCGATGGCAGGCGCGCAACAGGCGGTTGATGTGTGGCAAGGCGCGCCAGGCGACGTCGCCGCAGGAATTCGGCCATCGGCTGATGGATTGCTTGATCGGTTCCGGTTTGTCGCCGGTGAAGTTGTAGTTCACATCGACAACAATGAGCGCCGGACGATCACCGAAGCCCATGCGTTGGCTGTATCCGGCGAGCTCGATGATCTCGCGGTCGCTCGGCGGCAGATATTTGTCCCAAATGCGGGTCATGCGTGTGCCTCTTGTTGCGCTGCATGGAGCAGCATGCTCCCGCCCGACGCTGTATTCCCGATTTTCTCACCCAAAACAACCGAGCCGCGATCAATTCAGCCCTTGTGCGGCCGCGATTTTGCCTGCCAGACGGCCGAGCACCGTCGCCGTCAACAGTCCATTGCCGGACAAGTAGCCGGCTGCACGCCCACCGGAGACGCCGGCTGCTGCCCCGCCGGCCGCGAACAGATTGGAAAACGTCGTGCGGTCCTTGCGCTTGACGCGGGCGGTGGCGTCGATCGCCAGCCCGCCCTGGGTGTGAAACAGCGCGCCGGTCACCTTCACCGCCATGAAGGGCGGCGCACAGCGCTGCCCGGGCGTGAACTTTCGGCCGAAGTGATCGCTGCCGCTGGCGGATTTGAGCCGTTCGACCTCGTCCCATTCCGCCTGGAGACTTGCAGCCGGCACATGCATGGCCGCCGCGAGATCGTCCAGCGTTTCCGCGCTCAGAATGGCGCCGGCGCGCTCGGCAGCGCGAAAGTCTTCGAACTGACGCGCTACATCGGCGATGCGTCCGTCGAACACGTCCCAGGCGATGCCGCCCGGCTGGCGCAGCACGTCGGCGGCCTGTTCGGAATAGCCGCGCGACTCGTCGGAGAAGCGGCGGCCGTCGCGGTTGACCTGGATGCCGCCCTGCATGATCACCGCCCAACTGATTAGGATATTGTGCGGCGTCGCCACCGAGCCGTGGCCCTGATAGCCGCTGAGCTGCGCGAGCTGCGCGCCGAGCGCCTCGCCCCAGATCACCGCGTCGCCGCGATTGCTGGGATGGCCAAAATAGAGTGCATCTGCCATCTCCGGGATGAAGCGGCGAACGAGGTCGGCATTGCCGCCATAACCGTTACAGGCGAGGATCAGGGCATCGCAGCCGATCCGCTCATGTGTTCCATCGCCACGCCTGATTTCGACGCCGGCAATGCGGCCATCGGCGTGCGCCAGCAGCCGTTCGGCGACACGTCCGGTGAGAATGTCGATATTCTCGGCTTCGGCGGCATTACGCAGCCGGTCGATCAGCTCCTGCCCGGTGCGGCTCGGCAGCCCGTGCATACGCAACGCCGAATGGCCCGGGTAATTGAAATTATCGACCACGTCGAACGGAAAGTTGTAGCGGTCCGCCAGCCATTCGATCAGTGGCCCTGATCCTATCGCCACCGCTTCGACCACCGCAGGATCGGCTTCATTGTGCGCCTTGCGCTGGATGTCGGTGGCCAACAGCGCAGGCGAATCGCTGATGCCTTTGGCACGCTGAAAACGCGTGCTGGCGGCGGGGATGAGGCCGGCCGATAGCGCGGTCGAACCGGACGGCACGGCGTCGCGTTCGATCACCAGCGGATCGACGCCGGCCTCCTTTGCCGCCAGCGCCGCGCAGAGGCCGGCGGCGCCGGCACCGATGATCAGAAGCGGTACGCGCGCGTCGAACGTTTCGTCAGTGGCCGCTTCGACCGCGGGCATCAGCGCAAGCCATCAAACGCGCGCGGCTTGCGGCCGGCGCAGATAATTGCCGCGTGCGGGCCCGACAATGTTGCCATTGTCGCAAACCAGCGCCCCGCGCAAGAAGGTACTCTTGACGCGACCGGTGAGCTCAACGCCCTCGAATGGCGTATAGCCTTGCTCGGATTCGGAGTCGGCCGCGTGCACGACGAAACTCTCGTGCGGATCGACGATAACGATGTCGGCGTCATAGCCGGGGGCGAGATCGCCTTTGCTCGCCAGGCCGAAGCGCTGCGCCGGCTTCCAGCTTAAGAGCTCGGCCATGTGGTTGTAGGACATGCCGCGCTTGCTGCCCTCGCTCAGCACGCCCGAGAGCAGGTATTCGGTGCCGCCGAACCCCGATTTGGCCAGCCAGATATTGTTCGGGTCGTCCTTCGACCATTTCTGCTCGGCCGAGCAGCAGGCGTGATCGCTGACGATCCAGTCGACCTTGCGGTCGAGCACCGCCTGCCACAGCGCCTCGACGTCCTCGCGCGGGCGGATGGGCGGATTGACCTTGGCGTGCACCGCGCATTCGCAATCGGTGTCGAGCAGGAGATGCCCGACCGTCACCTCGCGCCGGAACGCGATATGCGGGAACACCTGCTGCATCGTCCAGGCCGCGTCTATCGCCTTGCGCGAGCTCAGGTGCAGGAGATTGATGTTCAGGCAATTGGTCTCGTTGGCGAGGTATGACGCGATCCAGATCGCGAGCCCCTCGGAATGCGGCGGACGCGCGGCGCTGTATGCCTTCAGGCCGGTGAGCTTGCCCTCGCGTTCGACGATCTTGGTGTAGGCATTGAGGATATCGGCCAGCTCGCAATGCAAACTCACGCTGATATTCGCGGCCTTATCGGGGAATTTCTCCATCAGGCGCTGGGCGCCGCGCATGATGAACTCGAAATGCGCGATGTCATAGCTCTCGTCGGGCCCGATCATCAGGAACTCGTTCTGATGCGACGAGCGCCCATGCAGCCCGTAGCCACCATAGAACATGAAGATCTTGAACGACGGAATGCCGTGTTCCGTGACCAGGTAATCCATTTCGTCGATGTGGCGCGATTCGATCGGCGCCAGATGGAATCCGTAGTCGACCCAGAAGTTTCCTTCCGACTGCTTGTACACTTCGGGCATGAAGTCGCGATAGGAACCACCGCGATTGAGATAGTAGTGGCCGGTGCGCAGGTAATTCAGGCTCGAGGTGACGCCGCCCATGGCCGCGGCCTTGCTCTCGGACACCGCATCCTGCGCAAGCGGCGCATAGATGCCGATGTGCATATGCGAATCGACGCAACCGGGAAACGCCAGGCGGTTCTTGGCGTCGAAGACTTCTTTCGCCTGTTCGGCCTGAATATCGGGCGCAAGCCGGGCGATCTTGCCGTCCTTGATCGCGATATCGAGACAATCGACAGCGGTCTTGTTCGGACGCACCACGCGCGTATTCTTGATCACGAGATCGAAAATCTTGTCCATGTCAGACATTCCTTGGCGTATCAGCGGTTACTCTACAGTGTGACGGTCGCCGGCATCTCAGGTATTCCCGACCTTCTTGCCGACTGGCGGGGTTGCGGCGTCATATTGTTGGCCGAGCGCGATCATGTCGGGGGTTCCGATAAGCGCATTGAGCGCGTCGAAATCGAACATACGGGCGCGGAACGGATCGGTGGTGCCGTGCGACTTCAGCGAGCCGTAGAACTCCTCCGCCGCCTTGGCGAGCGCGCGCACGACGGCGCCCGGAAAGATGACGAAGGCAAAGCCGAGTTGCTCCAGCTCGGACGCCGGCAGCACCGGCGTCTTGCCGCCCTCCACCATGTTGGCCATCAACGGCGTCGTCTTGCCCATCAGCGCACCGATGCGGCCGAGCTCGGCGCGCTCGCGCGGCGCTTCGACGAACAGCATGTCGGCGCCGGCCTCTCGGTAGAGCGCGGCGCGCGCGATGGCGCAGTCGAAGCCCTCGACCGCGACGGCGTCGGTGCGGGCAATGATGAGCGTGTCGCCCGAAGCGCGCGCATCGACCGCCGCCTTGATCTTGCCCACCATCTCGGCGGCCGGAATGAGCGTCTTGTCGTCGAGATGGCCGCAGCGCTTAGGGAAATCCTGGTCTTCGAGCTGGATGGCATTGGCGCCGGCGCGCTCGAGCAGGCGCACGGCACGCGCGACATTGAGCGCATTGCCGTAGCCGGTATCGGCATCGACCACGAGATGGGCACCGACGCGATCACGGATCAGGCCGACCGTGTCGATCACCTCACTCATGCTGACCAGCCCCATGTCGGGCCGGCCCAGCCGCGTATAGGCAATGGCGGCGCCGGAGACGTAGAGCGCCTCGAAGCCGGCGCGTTCGGCAATCAGCGCGGTGAGCGGGTCATAGACGCCGGGCGCGACCAGGATGGGCGGGCGCGACAGGCGGGCGCGTAGGGTTTTCTCGGTCATGCGTCAAAGTCCCAGATAAGTCCGTTTGAGCTCGGGATTGGCGCCGATGTCGGCGGCGGTGCCGGACATGACGAACTGTCCCTCGGCGAGGATGTAGGCGCGGTCGGCGACGTCGAGGCTCTGCACTACGTTCTGCTCGACCAGCAGAATGGAAACGCCTTCTGCGTGGATGCGCTGGATCAGCGCGAACAGTTCCTCGACCAGTAACGGCGAAAGGCCGAGCGAGGGCTCGTCGAGAATGAGCAGCTTCGGTTCGGCCATCAGCCCGCGACCGATGGCGAGCATTTGCTGCTCGCCGCCCGAAAGCGTGCCGGCGCGCTGCGTGCGGCGCTCCTGCAGGCGCGGGAAAATATCGAACACGCGCGTGCGGTTGTGCGCGCGATGGGCGGCGGCGCGGCGGTAGCTGCCGAGGTCGAGGTTTTCGCGCACCGACAGATTGGGGAAGATGCGGCGGCCTTCCGGCACGTGGATCAGCCCGCGGGCGACGATCGCCGGCGGCTTTTCGTGCTCGATGGCCTCGCCGTCGAAACGGATGGAGCCTGCGCGCGCCCGCACGATGCCGGAAATGGTGTTGTTGAGCGTCGATTTGCCGACTCCGTTCGAGCCGAGCACGGCGACGATCTCGCCGGCGCGCACGCTGAGGTCGACACCGCGCAGCACTTCGGTTTCGCCGTAACCGGCGCGCAGGTTGTCGATGGCGAGCAGGGCGTCAGTGCCCATGCGCCGCTCCCAGTTTCGCCGCCGCGCCATGACCGAGATAGGCCTCGATGACGGCCGGGTCGGCGGCAACCTCGGCCGGCGTGCCGGCGGCGATGATGCGGCCTTCCGCCAGCACGAAAACATGCTCGGCCAGGCTCATCACTGCCTGCATGACGTGCTCGATCATCAGGATGGTGATGCCGCGGTCGCGCAAACCGCGGATCACCGGCACGATGTCGCGGATCTCCGACGGGTTCAGTCCCGCCAGCACCTCGTCGAGCAGCAAAAGTCGCGGCTCGGTCGCCAAGGCGCGGGCCAGCTCCAGCCGCTTACGGCCGGCGACGGTCAATGCGCTGGCCGGCCTGTCGAGCATATCGGTCAGGCCGACCTCGCGCGCAACTTGCTCGGCGGCGGCAAGCGCAGCCTCGCGGGCGCGATGATGCAGATGCGCGCCGACGCGGATGTTTTCGCGCACGGTGAGGCCGGCAAAGGGCTGCACGATCTGGAAGGTGCGGGCGATGCCGCGACGCGCCAGCCGATGCGGCGGCTCGCCGGTAACGTCCTCGCCGCTGTAGCGAACCGTCCCATCGCTCGGCTTGAGGAAGCCGGCAATAAGGGCAAACAGCGTGGTTTTTCCGGCGCCATTGGGACCGATCAGCGCGGTGATGCGTCCTTTCGCAGCCGACAATGAGACGGCGTTGACCGCGAGCAGGCCGCCGAAGCGGCGCGACACGTCTTTCACCGTTAGCAGAGGCTCAGCCATGGTGAGCCTCCGGCACAACGGGTCGCGTGCCGGCGCGTCGGAATCGCCTGCGCAATTCCGCGCCGACGCCGATGAGGCCGCGCGGCGACAACCAGATGACCAGCACCAGCACGCAGCCGAACACGACGAGGTCGAGGCCGGGCGCCTCGCCGGTCACCATCAGGGCGCCCTCCCCCAGCGCTTTCACCACCAGCGCGCCGAGCAAGGGGCCGAACACGGTGCCGGCGCCGCCGATGATCGGCGTCAGCAGCGCTTCGATCGAAATCCAGGTGCCATAGGCGATGCCGGAATCGACGAACAGGAAATACTGCACGTAGAAACAGCCGGCCGCCGCCGTGATGGCGCCGGAAATGGTCATGGCCGTGAGCTTGATCGCGGTGGCGTTGACGCCGAGCGCGGTGGCGGCGTCCTCGTTCTCGCGCACCGCGATCAGCCAGGCGCCAAAGCGCGAGCGCTCGATCAGATGCGTGACGATCAGCGCCGCGGCGACCAGCGCCAGAATCACCCAGTAGAACACGGCACGGCTTTCGAATTGCAGCGCCCCCGCGCGTAAATCGAGCTTGACCAGCGTGCCGACGCCTGCCCCGGTGATCGGCGCGACGCTCGCGACGATGCGCAGCACTTCGGCGAAGGCGAGCGTCACCAGCGCAAAATAAGAGCCGCGCAGGCCGGAGCGGAAGGTCAAGCCGCCGATCACTGCGCCGAGCGCGGCGCCGGCGGCGATGCCGAGGCCGAAGGCGAGCCAGGCATTGACGCCGTAGCGCACCTGCAAGATGGCGGTGACATAGGCCCCGGTTCCGAAGAAGGCCGCGTGGCCGAAGGAATACTGGCCGCCATAGCCGCCGAGCACGTTCCAGCCCTGACCGGCGAGCGCGATCATCAACGCGACCACCAGGAAGTTGAGCGTGACGTTGGAATGGACGACCAGCGGCACAGCCGCCAGCACCACGATCACCACGGCGATGGACGCGAAGGCCTTCATGCCTTCGCTCCGAACAGGCCTTGCGGGCGGACCAGCAACACCACGATGAAGATGAGGAAGATGCCGATCTGGCCGAGCAATTCGCCGAGGAACAGGCTGGATAGGCTTTCCACCACGCCGATCACCAGGCCGCCGATCAATGCACCCGGCACAGAACCCATGCCGCCCAAGACCACGATGGTGAAGGCGATGAGGACGAAGGCGTTGCCGGCGCTGGGATTGACGTAATAGGACGGCATCAAAAGGCAGGCGGCGATGGCGACGCAGGCCGTTCCCAGCCCGAAAGTGACCGCATAGACGTGGACGACGTCGATTCCGGCGAGCTGCGCCCCCAGCTTCTCCTTCGCGACCGCGCGGATCGCGCGGCCGATGTCGGTGAAGCCCATGACCAGGAACAGGGCGATGGCGACGATGAACACGGCGATGAAGCCGATCAGGCGGGGAACGGCGATGAAGGTGAAGCCGAAGTCGATGCTCTGGAACGCGTAGGGCACGTCGATGGTGCGGGTATCGGCGCGGAAGGCAAACAGCATCGCGTTCTCGATGATCACCGCCAGGCCGAGCGTCACCAGCAGCATGTTGCGGTCCTCGCCATGCGAGGCCGGTCCGATGACGAAGCGCTGCAGGCCGTAGCCGAACGCGAAAAACAGCGGCGCGACGATGAACACCGCGAGATAGGGGTCGATGCCGAGCGTGTAGGCGAAATAGGCGGCGAACATGGCGGCGGTGAGCAATGCGCCATGGGCGAAATTGATGATATGCAGCACGCCGTAGATCAGCGTCAGCCCGAGCGCCACCAGGGCGTAGACCGCGCCGATCAACAGGCCGTTGATGATGGCGGGGATGAGGACGGTCGGCGAAAGCACGAGCTAGACACCCCCCTCCCTCACCCTCCCCCGCACGGGGGGAGGGAATGGACCTGAGATTGCCGCACGCACGGCGCAATCAATCTCACGCCTTCATCGGGAAGATCGGCTTCGCGTCGGCGAATTTCGGCGGCAGGATCACCTTGATGTCGTGACCCTGCACCTGCGTGTTGCACGGCGCCGCGCCCTGGTTCTGGCCGTTGACGAACTTGGTCGGGCCGTACGGCATGATGTGGCCGGACCAGGTCGAGCTCGCCAAGGCGTCAATGACCTTCGGCCGATCGGCGGAGGCCGCCCGCTCGAGCGCGTCGGCGACCAGGCCGACGCAGGAATAGTTGAGATAGACCTCGTAGGTGAAGAACTGGCCCTTGGCCTCGACCTTCTTCTTCAGCGCCTGCGCCTTGTCGCTCAGCGGGTTGAACCAATGATTGCAGTCCATGATGCCCGCGGCGGCTTGCGGGAATTCCTTGACGAACTTGTAGGAGGACGCCGCCCCGCCGAGCACCGAATAGATGCCCTTCGGCCGCACGTGCTGCTGCAGCATGGTGCGGGCGAGCAGCACATACTCATTATAGTAGTTGGCCGGGATGACGAGATCCGGGTTCTGCGCCTTGATCTTGAGCACGATGGTGTTGAAGTCGCGCGTCGGGGTCGGATGCGCGATGGTTTCCAGCACCTTGAAGCCCTTGCCCGGCAGTTGCGCGTTCAAGAGCTTGGCAAGGCCGGAGCCGAACAGCAAATCCTCGTGCACGATCATTACGGTCTTGGCCGGCTTGCCGGCGCCGTCATTGATCGTCACCAGATTGTCGAGCGCGGCCTTGGCGATGACGCCGAAGCCGGGGCCGAAGCGGAAGGTGTTCTTCAGGCCGCGCTTGACGATCGAGTCGGCGACGCCGACGTCGACCACGTAAGGCAGATCGTAGCGCGCGGCGGCTTGCGTGGTGGCAAGGCAGATCGAGGAGGCATAGCCGCCGACGATGCAGGACACGCCGGCCGAATTCATCTTCTCGACTTCGGCGGTGCCGCCGGCCGGAGTCGACTGCGCGTCGCCGAGCACCGGATCGATCTTGGCGCCGCCCAGCGATTTGATGCCGCCGGCCGCGTTGATCTCCTCGATCGCGAGCGTGGCGCCGAGGCGGCCTTGCGTGCCCGAATAAGACAGCGCGCCGGTGACCGGATGCAATACGCCGAGCTTCACCGACGCGCCGGCCGCGCGCAGGACCGACGGCATGGCGACGGTACCGGTTGCGGCCGCAGCGGCGCCAAGCGCCGTGGTGGCGAGAAACTGGCGGCGGCTGAACGGAATTTTCTGGTCCGACATAGTCACTCTCCCTCTTGATACTGACGTGGCGACGCGAAACGGTTGGACTTTGCTTTGGAAATTGAGCTGGCGACGATGCGACCGGCCTTGCCGTCGCGGCGGGCGACCGGCGACCAGGCCTTTGCCTTGGCGGCGCCCGAGCGCACGAGATCGATCTCGAAGGCATAGCGGTCCGGCCGGTACAGCGCGTGCAGGTGTTCGACGCCGCGTCCGGCCTGGTCGTAGACGACGCGCACCAGTTCGATCAGCGGCGAACCGGTACGCAGACCGAGCGCGCGGGCAACATCGGGTGTCGCCAGGCCCGCACTGATGCGCTGGCGCGCGGATTCGACCTTGACGCCGGCGCGCTCGAGCAGATCGAGCAGCGGCCGAGACGCGAGCTCTTGCTCGGTAAACGTCACCGAGACACTTTCCGGCACATGCGTCGTCAGATAGGAGAACGGCAGCCCGTCGACCGAGCGCACGCGCACCGAACGCTGCAGCAACTGATCCGATCCGACGCCGAGCGCCTGCGCCACCGCGCCCGCGGCCGGCACGTAATCGAACGACAGGAGCTTGACCGCCGTGCGCCGTCCCATGTCGGCGAGATTGGCCAGCACGCCGGAAATATCGGCGGTCATGGGAGCCGGCGCCGGCCGGTAGATCACCGTCGTGCCGGCGCTGCGCCGGCGCGCGATCAGCCGCTCGCGCGCGAGCTCGCCCAAGGCGCGGCGCACGGTGACGCGCGACACGCCGTGGACTTCCGCCAATTCGTTTTCGGTGGGCAGCCTGGCGCCGAAGCCGAGGGCGCCGCTCAAGATGCGGTCGCGCAGGACCATATAGACCTGCTTCGCTTTCGCTTCGCCGAGCCAGTCGCGCAACGCCCCACGCTCCCCCGCGCGGCTTGGCCCCGCCGGGGCCGCCGCTTTACTTAGTATTCTTTAGCATACATTATTGCGAACCCTCGACAAGCCCGCCGGAGCTGAGGCAGAGCCACACCGCATGAGCGAGCCTCGCACCCTGGTCGACAAATTGTGGGCGACGCACGAGATCGCGCAGCGTGAGGACGGTGCCGCGCTGCTCTGGGTCGACCGGCATTTCGTGCACGAAGGCTCGTTTCACGCCTTCAGCCAGATGAAGGCGCGCGGGCGAAGCATTGCCGAGCCGGGCCTCACCTTTGGCGTTGCCGATCACTACGTGCCGACGCACGCACGGGGGGCCGGCATCGCCGAGCCCGAAATCGCCGCCATGGTGCGCAATCTCGAAACGAACGCGGCGGAAAGCCGCATCACGTTGTTCGGCCTGGGCGATCCGCGCCAGGGCATCGTGCACGTGATCGGCCCCGAACAGGGACTGACCCTGCCGGGGCTGCTGATCGTCTGCGGCGACAGCCACACCTCCACCCATGGCGCCTTCGGCGCTTACGCATTTGGGATTGGCGCGTCCGAGGTCGCGCATGTGCTGATGACGCAGACGCTGTGGCAGAAGAAGCCCAAGCGCATGCGCATCACCGTCGACGGCGAGGCCGCGCCCGGCATCGCCGCCAAGGATATCGCGCTCGCCATCATCGCCCGCATCCATGCCGACGGGGCGCAGGGTCATGCCATCGAATTTTCCGGTAGCGCGATCCGCGCGCTGTCGATGGAAGGGCGCCTGACGCTGTGCAACATGTCGATCGAAGCCGGTGGACGCTGCGGCATGGTGGCGCCGGACGCGACGACCTTCGCCTATCTCAAGGGTCGTCCCTTCGCGCCCAAGGGCGCCGATTTCGATCGCGCGGTTGAGGACTGGGCGGCGCTCGCGTCCGACACCGATGCGGAATTCGACCGCGCGGTGACGCTCGACGCGGGCGCGATCGCGCCGATCGTGACCTGGGGCACGACGCCGGACGATGCGCTGCCGATTGACGCTCGCGTCCCCGATCCGGCCGGCGTCGCCGACGAAGCGCGCGCGACATACATGCGCGAGGCGCTCGACTATATGGGGCTCACGCCCGGCACCAAGCTCACCGACATCGCCGTCGACCGCATCTTCATCGGCTCCTGCACCAATGCGCGTATCGAGGACCTGCGCGCGGCCGCAGCCGTGCTGTCCGGACGCAGCAGCAAGGTGCCGGGGCTGATTTCACCCGGCTCGTCGCTGGTCAAAAGGCAGGCGGAAGAAGAAGGCCTCGACAGGATTTTCCGCGAGGCCGGGCTCGATTGGGCGGAGTCCGGCTGTTCGATGTGCGTCGGCATCAACGGTGACATCGTTGCGCCGGGCGAGCGCTGCGCCTCCACCACCAACCGCAACTTCCGCGGCCGGCAGGGACGCGGTGCGCGCACGCATCTGATGTCGCCGGCCATGGTCGCCGCCGCCGCCGTCACCGGCCATCTCGCCGACGTGCGGCCGCTGCTGGCCGGACGCAAGGTGTCGGGCGAAGAATGACGATGAAGCACGAGCGAGCCACAATTGTGGAAAGCTCCCCTCCCCCTTGTGGGGAGCGGCTGGGGGTGGGGGTCGCTATGAGAGGCGACCTCACTCGCGTTCTCGCGCCACCCCCTTCCCTAGCCCTCCCCCAACGCAAGTCGGGCTTGCCCGACTTGCGCACGACCATGCCAAACCCGGGCAAGCCCGGGTTTGGTGGGGGAGAGAACGGGCTGTGTCCGCCTCCTCGCCTGGGCCTCGTGCAACGAAATCTTGCCTGAAGGCACGCCATGGAAAAATTCACGCGCCTCGCCGCCAAGGCCTGCCCGTTGATGCAGCCGAACATCAACACCGACCAGATTCTGCCGGCGCGCTACCTGAAGTGGCCGCGCTCACGCGGGTTGGGCCAGGTGCTGTTTCAGGACTTGCGCACCGACGCCGACGGCAAACCGCGCGCCGACTTCCCGCTCAATCAGCCGCTCTGGCAGGACGCGCAGATTCTGCTGGCGGGGCGCAATTTCGGCGGCGGCTCGTCGCGCGAGGCCGCCGTCTATGCGGTCTACGATGCCGGCTTCCGCTGCGTCATCGCGCCGTCGTTCGGCGACATCTTCGCGCAGAATGCGGTCAAGAACGGGCTGTTGGCCGCGGTTGTTGCGGACGCAGACGCGGCGGAACTCGCAGAGGCGGTCATTGCCGATCCGCAGCGTCCGATCACGGTCGACCTGGCGCAGCAGACGATCACCTGCGGCAACCGCAACTACAGCTTCATCATCGACCCGGTGAGCCGCAACCAGCTCATCAATGGCTGGGATGACGTCGATCTCACCGAAAGTTATCGCGACAAGATGTCAGCATTCAAAGCCGAAGACCGGATTCGCCGACCGTGGGCGGCGCCCGTATTCGACGCCTGAATTTGAGATCGGAAAGGCGCCGGATCGAAGCAGCGGGCTGTCTTGCGGCTCATTATCCACGGCCAGAAAGTGCAGGAGATGGGCCCCTGTCCGACATAATATCGGCGGCGACTAATATTAGCCGTCGCGATGTCCGACCTGCTCTCCACGTCGTGGCCGGGCTTGCCCCGCCATCCACGTCTTTGATTTGACTCACAATTCAAGCCGTTGATGCCCGCGACAGCGCGGGCATGACGAGTCAATTGTTGCGCGCTTTAGTATCAATCCCGATCCGACGATTTGCGGCGGGACTTCCGCGCTTCCGCCCCGCAGCACGAGGGACGAGCAGCGGCTGCAAACGGCGGGCGTTGGATGAAACCTCGGAATGAACAACTGACGGCATGCCGGAATGACCCTGCCGTCATCGTGTCAAAGTCCCGAAATCGATGGTGGGCGCACAAGGACTCGAACCTTGGACCCGCTGATTAAGAGTCAGCTGCTCTACCAACTGAGCTATGCGCCCGGATTGCCGTGGCGGAAAGCGCGCCCAGCGGGGGTCTGTTAGCAAAGGCGGACCGCCGTGGCAAGCCGCAGCGGCATCCGCTGACGCCGCCAAACCTTGGCAAAAACAAGGAAAAGCCGCCGGGCCCACCCGGCGGCTTCCTGGCTGGCGGCGCGCGCGTCGGGGAGAGCGCACGTTGGCCGCCGGCCGCTTGGCGTGAACGCTACTGCGGCGGGGGGCCGCCCTGCGGACCGCGCGGACCCCGGTGATGCCAGCCGCGCTCCGCCCCGCGCCAGCCGTGATGACCGCGCGCCTGGGCGAAGCGACCGCCGAGCCGGGCCAGCACAATGAAGCGGTGCTTCTGGTCCGGGTTCAGGCTGCCGTAGAGCGGGCCGGCCGCGTCGGCGAGCTTCTTCAGCGCGGCGCCGCGACTGGTCATGCGGTCCGCGCGCAAGGCCAGACGGTCGATCGGCGTCTTCGGCTTGTCGGCGCTCGCGCGCGCGGCAAACCAGTCGGAGCGCTGCTTGGCGAGATCCTTCAGCGCGCTTTCCACCGCCGGCCAATTCTTCTCCTGGTCGGGCGTGAGCTGCAAACCGGCATGCAGCGCCGCGATGCGCGCGTCGGCGAAGGCGCCGATGTCCGCGGCATTCGGATGCCAGCGTTGCCCGCGCTCATGTCCCGCGGGACCCGGCTGCGCGTAGGCAAGCGTCGCGCCGGCGATCGCAAGTGCGGTCGTTCCGGCAAGAACAGTCTTCCACATGGCCACCTCCAATGGCATTGCTGATGCCATCAAATAGAGGAACGCGGCCTTGCCTTATCAAGTTACATTTTTGATAGAGAGATGTACGCCCGTTCAGCAAATCGTTGCGCAGGGAATCGCCGGCTCGAACGTTGCGAAGGTCTTTTAAATCGCCTTGCCGAACAACAAATTCGGCAACCAGGTCGAGATCTCCGGAACGTAGGTGACCAGGATCAGGAAGGCGAGCAGCAGCATCAGCCAGCCGATCGACGCGCGCACCACCTGCATCAGCGGCATGCCGGTGATGCCGGACGCAACGAACAGGTTCAAGCCGACCGGCGGCGTCACCAGGCCGATCTCCATGTTGACCACGTAGACGATGCCGAGATGGATCGGATCGATGCCGAGCTTCATCGCGGTCGGAAACAGGATCGGCGCGGTGATCAGCACGATCGGCGACGGATCCATGAAGTTGCCGGCGATCAGCAGGATGATGTTGACGATCAGCAGGAACTGCCATGGAGACAATTGCGCCTCGACGATCAGCCGGGCGATCTCCTGCGGAATCTGCGCCGTGGTGAGCACGTGGCCGAACAGGAAGGCGTTGCAGATGATGAACATCAGCATCACCGACACGCGCGCGGAATCGAGCAGCACGCGCGGCACCTCGAAGATATGCAGGTCGCGATAGATGAAGACCGCGGCGATGAAGGCATAGACCGCCGCCACCGCCGCCGCCTCGGTCGGCGTGAACACGCCGCCATAGATGCCGCCGAGCACGATGAAGATGAGCAGCAGGCCCCACATCGCCTCGCGGAGCAGCTTGAGCCGTTCGCTCCACGGCGCCTTCGGCTGACGCGGCAGCTTCTTGATACGCGCGGTGATGTAGATCGCGACCATCAGCCCGCCGCCGAGCAGAAGGCCCGGGATGACGCCGGCAATGAACAGCCGCCCGACCGAGGCTTCGGTCGCCGCGGCATAGACCACCAGCACGATCGACGGCGGAATGAGAATGCCAAGCGTGCCGGCATTGACGATGACGCCAGTGGCGAAGGACTGCGTATAGCCGACCCGGATCATGCCGGCGATCACGATCGAGCCGATCGCCACCACCGTGGCCGGCGAGGAGCCCGACACCGCGGCAAACAGCATGCAGGCCAGCACCGACGCGATGGCGAGCCCGCCCGGCAGATGGCCGACCGCGGAAATGGCGAAGTTGATCATGCGCTTGGCGACGCCGCCGGTGGTGAGAAAATTGCCGGCCAGGATGAAGAACGGGATCGCCAGCAACGTGAAATGCTCCATGGTCTGGAAGAATTTCAGCGTCAGCGAGGCGAGGCTGTCCTGCTCGAAGAACATGACCGTCAGCACCGACGACAGGCCGAGCGCCATGGCGACCGGCAGGCCGAGCGCGAGCATGCCGAGCAGCGAGGAGAACAGGAAGATCGTGTTCATCGCTGCACCGTCGTGGCTTCGGGCGTCTCGTGTGGCGTATCCGCGATCGCCTCGTGCGCCTCGTCGGCGAGCTCGTAGCCTTCCGACTGCCCGGTGAAGATGCGCCAGCCCATTTCAATCAGGCGGATGAACAGCAGCACAAAGCCGAGCGGCAGGCAGAGGCTCAGCTTCCAGGTCGCGACCGGGATGTCCTCGGCCTCGACATTGATGATGTACATGCGATGGATGTATTCGAAGGAGCCGTAGATCATCAGCACGGTGTAGAGCAGCGCCAGCAGCAGCACGAAGATGCCGACCGCGCGGCGCGGCCCCGCCGGCAGCAGGCGCACGGCGGCATCCACCCCGATATGCGCGCGCACCCGCACGCAGTAGGAGATGCCGATCATCACCAGCCAGGAAAACAAATAGAAATTCGCTTCGAGCTGCCAGATGAAGCCCGAGCTGAATCCGTACCGCAGGACGACCTGAACGAATGTCAGGACCGTCATCACGCCGAGGATCAGCGCGATCAAGCCTTCCTCGACGCGGTGCACCGCCTCCCGCAGCGACACCGGAGCCCCCCAATCTATTCTTATTAAGAACGGCGACCGCGGCGGGTTGCGCCGCGGCCGCCTCGGTGTCCGCTAGTTTGTCTTGGGATTGTTCGAGGCCACAGCGGCGTCGACGATGTCGCCGCCGATCTGGTTCTTGAACTTCGCCCACACCGGGTGCATCGCTTTCACCCAGGCGGCGTGCTGCGCGGGCGTAAGCTCGTGGATGGTGGTCACGCCGGAGGCGATGATCTTCTTCTTCGCCTCTTCGTTGAGCTTGTCGGCGATCTGGTTGTTGGCCTCGGTCGCCTCCTCCATCGCCTTTTCCAGGCCGTCACGGATATCGGCCGGCAGGCCGTTCCACCACTTGGCGTTGACCAGCACCATGTAGTCGATCACGCGGCTGTTCGACTCGGTGAAGTGCTTCTGCACCTCGTAGAACTTCTTCGAGTAGATGTTCGACCAGGTGTTTTCCTGCGCGTTCACGGTGCCGACCTGCAGCGCCTGATAGACTTCCGAGAAGGCGAGCTTCTGCACGTTGGCGTCGATGCCCTCGTAGCTCGCCTGGATGATGTCGGACTGCTGAATGCGGAACTTCAGGCCCTTGGCGTCTTCCGGCAACAGCAGCGGCTTGTTGGCCGACATCTGCGACAGACCGTTGTGCCAATAGGCGAGCCCGAGATAGTTGCGGTTCTCCATCGAGTGCAGCAACTGGCGCCCGACCTTGCTGTGCTCGAAGCGCGAGACCGCGTCCATGTCCTTGAACATGAACGGCAGGTCGAACACCTGCAGCTTCTTGGTGTACTTGCCGAACTTGGACATCGAGGTGGCGATGAACTGCACGTCGCCGAGGGCGATCGCTTCCATTTCCTTGGCGTCGCCGAACAGCTGCGAGTTCGGATAAACCTCGATCTTCACCTTGCCGGGAAGGATGCGTTCGGCCGCCGCCTTGAACTTGAGCGCCGCCTGCCCCTTCGGGGTGTGCTCGGCCACCACGTGGCTGAACTTGAGAACCATCGGCTCGGCCATCGATACGGACGGCAGAGCGCAAATGGCGACCGCCGCGGCCGCCAACAACAACCTACGCATTGGGCGTGTCTCCCCCTATTGATGAAAACCAGGCCGTGCCCGGCTTTCCGGTCGTCAAAAAATGACACTTAACAGGAAGGGCGGCAAGTAGGCCAGCCCGCGTGTCGACAGGCGGCCTCCGGTCACATTGTCGCGCGCTGGTAACCGGCGCTGCCGGAGCCCGCATTGGCGGGGATTTTGCGTCTTTTCAGAGCCCTAGATAGGCTTGGCGGATCTCGGGGCGGGCCGCCACCTCTTTGCACGGGCCCTCGAGAAACGGCCGTCCCTCGGCGATGACATAGGCGTAGTCGCACTGCGCCAGCGCCAGGTGCAGGTTCTGCTCGACCAGTAGCACCGTCACACCGGCCGCCTTCAGCGCCTTCAGCGTCTGCACCAGTTGCTGCACGATGACCGGCGCCAGACCGAGCGACAATTCGTCGATGATGAGGATCTCCGGCACCGACATGAGACCGCGCGCGATCGCGAGCATCTGCTGCTCGCCGCCGGAGAAGGTCCCCGCCTTCTGCCGCCGGCGCTCCTGCAGGCGCGGGAACATGGAATAGACCTGCGCGAGCTGGGTGTCGAAATGCGCCCGCGCCCGGCGCGAGAAGGCGCCCATCTCCAGGTTTTCTTCCACCGTCATATCGCTGAACAATTGCCGCCCTTCCGGCACCAGCACCAGGCCGCGCCCGGCCTTGGCGTGGGCGGACAGCCTGGTCACGTCCTCGCCGGCAAACATCACGCGACCGGCGCGCGGGCGCAGCGAGCCGGTGATGGCGCGCAGGCTGGTGGTCTTGCCGGCGCCGTTGGCGCCGAGCAGCGTGGTCATGGCGCCGCGTTCGACCTTGAGCGAGATGCCCCAGAGCACCTGCACGTCGTCATAGCCGGCTTCCAGCCCATCGACCTGCAACAGGACTTCGCTCACGACGGCGTCTCCGCGGGATTGAGCAGCGTTGAGTCGCCCAGATAGGCGGTGATGACCTCCGGATTTTCCGCCACCTGCTGCGGCGTGCCCTCGGCGAGCTTGGTGCCGAGATTGAGCACCACGATACGGTCGGACAGGCTCATCACCGCGCGCATGATATGCTCGATCATCAGAATGGCGATGCCGCTGTCGCGGATTTTGCGCACGGTCGCGATCATCTGCTCGGTCTCGGTCGGATTGAGACCGGCGAGTACCTCGTCGAGCAGCAACAGGCGCGGCCGCGCCGACAGCGCGCGCGCGAGCTCCAGCCGCTTCTTGCCGGCGGTGGTGAGCGAGCTCGCCATCAGCTCGAGCCGGTCGCCGAGCCCGACCTGGGTCGCCACTTCTCGCGCGGTTTCGCGCGCCTCGGCGAGGGCCAGGTTCTCGCGCCCGAAACAGGCGCCCACGGTGCAATTGTCGAGCACGGTCAGCGCGCCGAGCGGCTGCACGATCTGATGCGCGCGGGCGAGCCCCATGCGGGCGACGCGGTGCGGCGGCAGGCCGGTGATATCGACGCCGCCGAACACGACGGTTCCGCTATCCGGCGCATAGACGCCGTTGATCAGATTGAACACCGTCGACTTGCCGGCGCCGTTCGGGCCGATCAAGCCGAGGATCTCGCCGTCATTGACCGTCAGGCTGAGCTGCGAGACGGCCTGCAGGCCGCCGAAGCTCTTGCTGATGTCGGTAACGTCGAGGAGCACGCTCATTCGAGCCATCTCCTCGTTCTCGGCCATATCCGATGCAGCCAGCCCAACAGACCGTCGGGCACAAACTGCACGATGATCAGCAACAGGACGCCGGCGATCACCAGTTGGAAGTGCGACAGATACTGGATGGTCAACAGAATGCCGCGCATCTCCTCGTAGAGGAAGGCGCCGAGCGCGGGCCCGAGCACCGTGCCGGCACCGCCCAGCATGACCATGACGATGGCCTCGATCGAGTTCTCCAGGTTGAAGGCGCTGGTCGGCTCGATAATGCCGCTCTTGAAGAAGTAGAGCCCGCCCGCCACCGCCGGCAGAAAGGCCGAGATGCTATAAACCAGTGCCTTGTAGCGCGCGGTCGGCACGCCGAGCACGGCGGCGGCATCCTCGTTCTGTCCGATGGCGATGAGGCCGAGGCCGAATTTCGAGGTCTTGATCCCGTAGCTCAACAGCATCGACAGCGCGGTCAGCAAGATGATCAAAAGATACATCCACCACAGCGCCTGCATCGGACCGCCGAACGCCTGATAGGAATCGAGCGACAGATAGATGCCTGTGGCCCCGCCCCAGGGCTCGAAATTCACCACCAGTTGCTGCACCGCCTGGTTCACGCCGATGGTGGCGAGGGCGAAGAACGCGCCGCGCAGCCGCAGGATGCCGGCGCCGAACAACAGCGCCACCGCGCTCACCGAGACCCCGGCCACCAGCGCGGCGAGGATCACATGCACATGCCAGGCGGTGACGAGATAGAGGCAGATATAGCCGCCGAGGCCGAAGAAGACGATGTTGCCGAAATTGACGTAGCCGGCGTAGCCGATCATCAGGTTGAGGTTGCTTGCGAGGATCACATAGACCGCCGCCAGCAGCAGGCTTTCGCGCAAGCCGACGTCATTGGTGAAATAGGGCACGAAGGCGAACAGCAGCCCCGCAATCACGATCAGCCAGGGGAACGGACGGCGCCACACGGGGTCAGGCCTTGGTGAAGGAGAAGATGCCGCGCGGGAAGGCGATCAGGCAGAAGATGAACAGGCCGAACTCGACCACCGGGATCCAGCTCACCGGCATGAACGGTGTCGCGATGCCCTCGATCAGCCCGAGCGCGATGCCGCCGAGCAGCGCGCCCGCCGGATTGCCGAGCCCGCCGAGCACGGTGACCACGAAGCTCTTGAGCTGATAGGCCTCGCCCGAGAGCACGGTGAAGGGAAACAGCGTCGCGATCAGCGTGCCGGAGACACCGGCCAGCGCCACGCCGAGACCGAAGGCCAGCGCCAGCACCTGCGTGGTCGGAATGCCGGTCAGCTCGGCCGCTTCGCGGTTGTTGGCGACCGCGCGGATCGCCTTGCCGATGCGCGTGCGATAGAGCAGCAGATAGAGCAGCCCGGCGATCACCACCGCCATGATCGCGGCGGTGATATGCGTGCCGGTGAACGTATAGCCGTGCCAGCTCACGCTCGGCATATCGACCGGCACGTTATACGGGCTGGTGCTCCACACCGCGGTGCCGAGCCCGATCAGCACCATATTGAGCGCGAAGGTCGACAACAGGCTCATCAACTCGGCCTGCCCGATCACCCGGTAAACGCCGATCCAGTAGAGCACGATACCGGCGAGGAAGCCGAACACGATCATGGTCGGCACGGCGGCATAAGGGTGCAGGCCGAACGAATAGACGACGATGTAAAGCACGAACATGCCCAGGACGATGATGGCGCCATGGGCAAGGTTGATGACGTTCATCACGCCCCAAATGAGCGTCAGGCCCATAGCCGCAAGGCCATAGACCGCGCCCACGAGGATCCCGTCGATGACGGACGCGAGAATTCCGAACATGCGTAAGAGCCGTCCGGCGGCCGCCCCCCAAAGGCCGCCGCCGGGTGGTTGGCGTTAGATCAGTAAACGACGTTAGCCGTCTTGGCCGCATCCGGCCAGACGATTTCCTTGGTGAGCTTGCCGTTCTTCTTCTGCCATTGCGCGAGCACCATCTGGTGACCGATCTGCAAGCCGTGCTCCTTGGCGTCGCTGGCGAACTTGGTGTGACCGAAGAAGGTGGTGACGTCCATTTTGTTGAGCGCCTCGGTGACCTTGCCCGGATCGATCGAGTTCGCGGTTTCGATCCCGTGCTGCAGGATCAGGGCCGCCGCATAGCCGCCGGCGGCGTGATAGCCGGGAGCGATCTTGAACTTGGCGGTGAATTCCTTGGCGAAGGCCGCCGGCGTCGGTCCGAAATCCGGTTTGAAGGTCACCTGCGGCTCCCACTGCGAGGGCACTGAGATACCGTTGGCGGCATCGCCAAGCTGGGCGAATTTCGGGCTGTCGGGCGCGACCAGCAGGGTCACCCATTTCAGCCCCGCCTTCTGCTCGTGCAGCTGACGCGCGAGCGTGGCGCCGTCGGCGTAATGGCCGCCGCCCAGCAGCGCGGTCGCCTTGGCCGAAATCACCTTGTTGATGATCGGCGAGAAGTCGGTCGTCGAGCCGGCATAGGCTTCGTCGACCACCACGTCGACGCCCTTCTTCTTGGCTTCGTCGCGCACCGCATGCGCCACCGCCTTGCTGAAGGGATCGTCTTCATAGACGAAGGCGACGCGCGGCTTCGGGTTCTTCTCCAACAGCGCATCGAGCGCGCCGGTGAGATACTTGCTCGACCCGGTATAGAGCTGGAACAGGTGCTTGTTGCCGAGCTTGTAGGTCTTTTCCAGCGCGCCGCCGGTGGTGATCATCACCTTGCCGTACTGCTCGGAAATGACCGCCGCGGTGGCGACCAGGCCGGACGAATAGGGGCTGATCAGGAACTGCGCGTTGTCCTGGGTGATCAGCCGCGTGTAGAGCTGTTGCACACGGGTATTCTGTGACTCATCGTCATAGGTCACCAGCTTGACCTGGTAGCTCTTGCCGCCGGCCTTGATGCCGCCGTGCGCGTTGACGTCGTCCTTCCAGAGCTCGATGCCGCGCATCTGCGCGGTGGAGTCGTTGTTGAGCTTGCCGGTCTGCGACGCGGTGAACCCGATGGTGATGGTATCTTGTGCCAATGCCGGGCTGGCGGCAAAAATCATTGCCGCAGCAATGAGATAGACGCTCTTTGTCATGACGTTTCCTCCAGGGTCGCCCCCCTGTAGCCGTCGCTGCCGGGCACGATTGCAACGGTGCGTTTAGGGTGTCAACCGCTACTCTTGTCGATACGCGGGATCGCCCCCGTGCAACAACAGTTGCCGTGGCATGACAATGATCTAGCGCAATGAAAGTTGCCGCGCCCTGTGTCCGGGCGCGCCGCTCGCGCGCCACCGGCACTGCCGCAAGGCGTTTGCGGGGCGGCCGATCCGATAATCTTACGGCCGCGCAGGAAATATGTCAGGAAAAGCGGACGCGGCACCCGCGTCCGCCGCGACGGTCAGTTCAGCGCGGCCAGCACCGGCCCGAGACCCATTTCCTGCGCCAGCATGACCGCGGTCTGCTTCTGCTCATCCGTGAGCACCGCGATCAACGGACGCGCCGCAACGGCGAGGCGGTGGATGGCCTTGCCGGTCAGGACCACCGAGACCGCGCGCTGGCTGATCCGGCGGACAAAGCCGTCCGCCTCCGCGGTGTGCTGGTGGCTCGCCAGATCGCGCAGCGCCGCCTCGACCGGCGACCAGAAGCGGGATTGCGAGCGCGTCAGCTTGAGCGCCGATTTGATGCGGTGGATATCGATCGAGGTCGCCTGCGCCTGCTGCGCGATCTCATAGCCGTTCGCCTGCGCCGGCGCGCCAGGCAGCAGGCCGGCGATCGCGAGCGCCACGGCGCCCGCGCACAGAGTCGTCTTCATTCAGGAAGTTCCCGTTTTTTCAATGAATTGCGTGGCTGCGCATAGGGGTAAAATCGGTCGCGGGCGCGAACAAAATAAGGACGAAGTGTGATATTTTCCGTTTACCAAAACAAACAGCGGGAACAAAAATGCCGCGCCTCTGCGGCGCGGCATTCAGGTACCCCTCGTGGCGGTTCAGCCGACGTCCTGCGAGTGGATGCGACGCTCGTCCACGCCCGCTGCCCGGTTGCGCCGGCTCATCAGCTTGTTGAGCGCGCCGAGATAGGCTTTCGCCGAAGCGACCAGCGTATCCGGATCGGCGCCGCGCGCGGTCACCGAACGGCCCTGCTCCGACAACCGGACCGAAACCTCCGCCTGCGCGTCGGTGCCCTCGGTCACCGCATGCACCTGGTAGAGCTCGAGCACGGCCTCATGCGGCACCAGCGCGTGGATGGCGTTGAAGATCGCGTCCACCGGGCCGTTGCCGATCGATTGCGTGGTGATGTGCTTGCCGTCGATATCGAGCGTCAGCGTCGCCGTCTGCGGCCCCATGGTACCGGCGATGACGGTCAAGGAGACGATCTTGACGCGATCGTGCGCGGTGGCGATCTCCTCGTCGACCAGCGCCTCGATGTCCTCGTCGTAGATCTGCTTCTTGCGGTCGGCCAGCGCCTTGAAGCGCACGAAGGCGTCTTCGAGCTGGTTGCCGGCCAATTGATAGCCGAGTTCCTCCAGCTTGTGCACGAAGGCATGGCGGCCGGAATGCTTGCCCATGACCAGCGAGGTCTGCTTCACGCCGACGCTCGCGGGCGTCATGATCTCGTAGGTCTGCGCGTTCTTGAGCATGCCGTCCTGGTGGATGCCGCTCTCGTGCGCGAAGGCATTCCGCCCGACGATCGCCTTGTTGTACTGCACCGGGAACGAGGTCGCCGCCGACACCAGCTTTGAGGCGCGCGTCAACATGGTCGCCTCGATGCCGGTCCAGTAGGGCAGCACGTCGTTGCGCGTCTTGAGCGCCATGACGATCTCTTCCAGCGCCGCATTGCCGGCGCGCTCGCCGATGCCGTTGATGGTGCATTCGATCTGGCGCGCCCCCGCCTTCACCCCGGCGAGCGAATTGGCCACCGCCAGGCCGAGATCGTTGTGGCAATGGGTGGAGAAGCGCGCCTTGTCGGAGTTGGGCACCCGCTCGCGCACGGTCTTGAACAGCTCGTAATACTCCTCCGGCACCGTATAGCCGACCGTGTCGGGGATGTTGATGGTGGTGGCGCCGGCATTGATCGCCGCCTCGACGCAGCGGCAGAGGAAGTCGATCTCGGTGCGCGTGCCGTCCTCGCTCGACCACTCGACGTCATCGGTATGGCTGCGCGCGCGCGTGACCTGCGCGATCACCATCTCGTAGACCTCGTGCGGCTCCTTCTGCAGCTTGTACTTCATGTGCACCGGCGAGGTGGACAGGAAGGTATGGATGCGCTTGCGCCGGGCCGGCTTGATCGCCTCGGCGCAGCGGTCGATGTCCTTGAAGGCCGCGCGCGAGAGGCCGCAGATCACCGCGTTCTTGGAGCGCTTGGCGATCTCCTGCACGGCGGCGAAATCGCCCTCCGAGGCGATGGGAAAGCCCGCCTCGATGATGTCGACGCCCATGTCGTCGAGCAATTCGGCGACCGCGAGCTTCTCCTCATGCGTCATGGTGGCGCCGGGGCACTGCTCGCCGTCGCGCAACGTCGTGTCGAAGATAACGACGTGGTCCTTTTCGGACTGGGTCGGGGTCGTCATTGCAACTGATCCTTCTCGTCGAATGCGCCGCTTCAGGGCGCTCTGTCGGGTGCTGTCTTCGCCATCCCCCGAGTGCCCAGGCGCATAGCCCTGCCGGCCCTCAGGGGCGGATAAGGAGAAGGAGCGTGCCCAGAATGAGGGTGGCCATAGAGGAGCCCTTGGGCTCGGCCTGGGAGGCCGCCCGCTCGATCGCGCAAATGGTCTGGCGCGTCGTCATGGCTCGCAAAAACACCCTCTTCGACGGTCAAAGTGACGAACTTGAGTAAAGTCCGCGTTAACCGCATATAGCGCGCCCTGCTTCTAGCGGAAAGTCCCGGCACGAATCAAGCGCGGCGCACGACGGAGAGATAGGTCAGCACTGCTGCCGCTTCGCCGACGGAATGCCTGCGGTTGCGACGATGCCGCCGAAGGCCCATTGCAGGATCGACGGAGGACGACATGGCCGCGAAACCAACTCCTTCCCGCCGCGAGCTCTGGCTGCGCTCGGCGATTTCGCTGCTCATTTTCGGTCTCGCGCTGTTCGCGCCGGCCGGCACCCTGCGGTTCTGGCAGGGCTGGCTCTTCGCCATCGTGTTCATCGGCGCTTCCAGCGCGATCGGCGTTTATTTCTGGCGGCACGATCCGGCTCTGCTCGAACGCCGCAACCGGGTCGGTCCGGCGGCGGAAACGGAACCTGCCCAGAAACTCATCATCAGCCTGATCCTGGTCGGCTTCGTGCTGATGCTCGTGCTGCCCGGCCTCGATTATCGCTGGCACTGGTCCAGCCTGCCCGCCTGGCTCGTGCTGGTCGCCAATGCCGGCGTCGCGCTGAGCTTCGTCATCTTCTTCATCGTCATGACGCAGAACAGCTATGCCGCCTCGACCATCACGGTCGAGCCGGGCCAACCGGTGATCTCGACCGGCCTTTATGGGATTGTGCGCCATCCGATGTATTCGGGCGCGCTGCTGCTGTTGATCGCCATGCCGCTCGCGCTCGGCTCGGCCTGGACGCTGCTATTGCTCGTCGTGTTGATCCCGCTGCTCGCCTGGCGGCTCACCGACGAAGAGCGCGTGCTCACGCGCGATTTGCCCGGCTATGCCGAGTATTGCCGGCACGTGCGCTACCACCTCATCCCCGGCGTCTGGTAGCCGTCACGCCTTCAACAGCGCCGTGTCGATCGGCAGCGAGCGCACCCGCTTGCCCGTCGCGGCGAAGATGGCGTTGCACAGCGCCGGAATGGCGGGCGGCAGCGGTGGCTCGCCGAGACCGGTCGGCGCATGGTCGCTCTTGATGAAATGCACCTCGATCGGCGGCGCCTGTTTCAGCCGCAACAGCGGGAAGGTGTCGAAATTCGCCTCGACCACGCGGCCCTTGTCGATGGTGATCTTCTGCTTCAGTGCCTCGCCGAAGCCGTCGAGGATGGCGCCTTGCGACATGTTGACCGCCGCGGTCGGGTTGATGACCTGGCTGCCGATATCGCCGACCGCCCAGACCTTGTTGATCGTCACTTTGCCGTCGCGCGCGACCGCCGCCTCCACCACCTCGGCGAAATAGCCGTAATGGCTGTAGTAGAAGGCGACGCCACGGCCCGTGCGTTCGGGCAGGCTGTTGCCGCCCCAACCCGACACCTCGCGCACTTTCTCCAGCACCGCGCGCGAGCGCCCGGTGTTGAAGCCCAAGCCCTTGCCGGGCAACACCTCGTCCTTGCCGAGCAGATCAATCTGGAACTGCAGCGGATCTTTGCCGGCGGCATGCGCCAGCTCGTCGATGAAGGATTGGAACACGAAGGCGAGTGCGTTGTCGCCCGGCGCCCGCAGCGGTCCGGTCGGCACGCCGAGCGGCATCAGCGAGGCGCCATAGCTCAGGTTCGCTACCCGTCCGGCCGGGAAGGTGTTTTCGTCCAGGTTCGCCGAGCGGGCGAAGCTGCCGTTGCGGCCGAAGCTGACGAAGTGTTGTTGCCAGGCGATCAGTCTGCCCTCGGCGTCGAGACCGCCCTTGAGGAAGTGCCAGCCGGCCGGCCGATAGAAATCGTGCCGCATGTCATCGGCGCGGTCCCAGACGAGCTTCACCGGCGCGCCGGCAACCTTCGACAGCCAGGCCGCCTCGACCATGTAGTCGTTCATCAGCCGCCGGCCGAAGCCGCCGCCGACGCGGGTCATGTGCACGGTGACATTGCCCTCGGCGAGCCCAAGCGTACGCGCCACCAATTGGCGGCCGGGCTCCGGGTTCTGTGTCGGCGCCCAGATCTCCGCTGTGTCGCCCTGCACATGCGCGGTGCAGTTCACCGGCTCGAGCGCCGCATGGGCGATGAAGGGATAGGAATAGCTCGCCTCGATCACATGCGCGGCGCTCTTCAGCGCCGCCGCGGCGTCGCCGTCGTCACGCAAGCGCTGCGCCGGCGCTTTGCCGCCGAGCGCGGCGGCCTCCTGCGCGAACTTGTCGCTGCTTTGCCGCGCGGTCGCGCCTTCGTTCCAGGTCACTTCGAGCGCGCGCCGCGCCTTGTCGGCGCGCCACCAACTGTCGGCCAGGATGGCAACGCCGGGCATCAGACCGGTGAGGTCGCTGCCGCCCTCCACCACGAAGGCGTGGTGCACGCCCGGCAGTTGGCGCACCGCGTCGAGATTGGCGCTGACCACCTTGCCGCCGAACACGGGGCATTTCTGGAACACGGCATGGAGCATGCCCGGCCGCTCGATATCGATGCCGAACAGCGGCTCGCCCTTGACCACCTTCGGGCTGTCCACGCCCGGGATCGAATGGCCGATGATCTTGTAGTCCTTCGGATCCTTGAGCTTGATTCCATCGAGGCTGGGCGGCGTGAGCTTCGCCGCCGCGTCTGCCAGCGCGCCATAGGTCAGCGTGCGGCCCGACGCCGCGTGCCGCACCGTGCCGGAACCGGTGGTGCAATCGCTCGCCTTGACCTTCCAGCGCCGCCCTGCCGCCTGGACCAGCATCGCCCGCGCGGCGGCGCCGACCTTGCGCATCGGGTCCCAGTTGAGCGGCGTCGCCAGGCTGCCGCCGGCGAACTGGCGCCCGTAACGGGCGCTGTCGACCGGTGCCTGCTCGACACGCACCTGGCGCCAGTCGACGTCGAGTTCCTCGGCGATGAGCATCGGCAGCATGGTCTTCACGCCCTGCCCGATCTCCGGGTTTTTCGACATGATGGTGACGGTGTTGTCCGGCGCGATGCGCACATAGGCGTTGAGCGCATCCTCGCCCTCGCCGCTCGCCGCGCCGAGACCGGGCAGCGCGAAGGCGATGAGCAGGCCGCCCCCGGCGGCCGCGCTCACTTTGAGGAAATCACGACGCGAGGCGCCGGCGGACATCGTCGCGGCGGGCAGAGGCGACATGGCTCAGGCTCCTTTCCGCGTGGCAGGCAAAGCGGCCCGCTTGATGGCTTCGCGAATGCGCAAGTATGTGCCGCAGCGACAGATATTGCCGTTCATGGCGTCGTCGACATCTCCATCGCTCGGCGCCTTGTTCTGCGCCAAGAGCGCCGCGGCCGACATGATCTGCCCGGCCTGGCAATAGCCGCACTGCACTACGTCGACATCGAGCCAGGCCTGCTGCAGCCTGGCGCCGATCGGCGTTGCGCCGATGCCTTCGATGGTGGTCACCGCCTTGTCGCCGATCTCGGCGACCGTTGTCAGGCAGGAGCGAACCGGCTCGCCGTTCAAATGCACGGTGCAGGCGCCGCACAGGCCGGCGCCGCAGCCGAACTTGGTGCCCTTGAGATCGATCGCATCGCGCAGGACCCAGAGCAGCGGCGTATCGCTGTCGACGTCGACCGCATGGGCGCGGCCGTTGACCTGAAGCATGTAGCGCATGGGCAGGCTCATCCGTTTATTCGCGGCGGAAAGCTAGCGCCGGTGGAGGAGAGAGGCGCATCAAATCTTGCTGATTGTGCGGCACTGACAATGGAAGCATGCGCAACGCGCAAGCCTCGCCATAACCGCGCCGTAAACAACGAGCGGTCTTTCGGCGCCTCGCAGGCGCCCGCGCTCAGCCGCCGCGCCGCTGCAACGCCTTGCGCGCCTTGCGCAATTCGGCGAGCGCCTGGCTCGGCAGTTTCGGGAAGTCGAGCTCCAGGCCGTCCAGCACCTCCACCAGCACCGCCGCCACCACCAGGCGGGTGAACCATTTGTTGTCGGCGGGAACCACATACCACGGCGCCTCCGGCCGGCTGGTGGCGCGGATCGCGGCCTCATAGGCTTCCATGTAATGCGGCCACAGCTTGCGCTCGCGCACGTCGCTCATGGAAAACTTCCAGCGCTTGCCGGGCTCGTCGATGCGGTCGAGGAAGCGTTTGCGTTGTTCGTCGCGCGAGACGTTGAGGAAGAACTTCACGACCCGTGTGCCGTTGCGGGCGAGATGACTCTCGAAATTGCGGATGTCGTCGTAGCGCTGCTGCCAGATGGCGCCATCGAGCACCGCGGCCGGCAGATGCTGGGTCTGCAACAGCTCCGGATGCACGCGCACCACCAGCACCTCCTCGTAATGCGAACGGTTGAAGATGCCGATGCGGCCGCATTCCGGCAGATGCCGGTTGGCGCGCCAGAGGAAATTATGGTTGAGCTCTTCCTCGCTCGGTTGCTTGAAGGCTTGCACCTCGACGCCTTGCGGGTTGAGGCCGGTCATCACGTGCTTGATGACGCTGTCCTTGCCGGCGGCGTCCATCGCCTGCAGCACCACCAGCACCGACCAGCGGTCGCTGGCATAGAGCTTCTCCTGCAACGTGCTGAGCTGCTTGAGGCCGTCCTCGAGCAGCGCCTTGGCATCGCTCTTGTCGATGGCGAGGCCGCAGCAGTCGGCCGGGTCGTGATCCGCGATCCGGAAGCGCTGCGGCTTGTCGATGCGGAAGCGGCGGGCGAGATGTTCGAGTTTCATGCGGGTGAGTTCACGCCAGTCGCGCGCGCTTGGCAAGCGCGGCAAAATGCCATTCCAGGAAGGCGGTGACGAAGCGCGGCATGGCGGCATCGAAATCCTCGGGGCCGCGCACGATGCGCAGGTCGGACAGTTCCGGCTCGCGCTCGCGCGCCAGATGCGCGCGGGCCCGCTCCTGCAGCGCCTCGGCGCTCTCGTGCGAGCGCAGCAGCTTCACCTGGGCGAAGATCGGCCCGGCATCGACGCTCAGCCAGCCCGGCGCCACGTCGAATTCGGCCGCGTCGAAGCCGGTTTCCTCCCGCAATTCGCGCCGCAGGCTGCTTTCGAGATCGACACGGCCGCCGGCGATGTCGTTCGGCTCCGGCATGCCGCATGGAAAATAGATACGGCCGGCGTTGAAATTCTGCGGTCCCATCACGCCGAGCAGCACGGCGCCGTCGGCGGCGATGATGGCGGCGGCGCCGAAGCAATCGTAGATGCCGCCCGGCTCCCGTCCGCGCGCCACCCAAGTGGTAAAACTCGCATAGTCGGTTTCCAGATAGGCGCCGTGCAGCACGCCGTCGACGAAGCGGCGCTGGTGCAGCAGCAGCACGCGGCCGTTCCAGATGGCCGGTTGGGCGCTCCGCAGGGCCGCGAAACGGGCATCGATCTCGGCGCGATGCTCGACCGCGAAGGCCCAGGGCTTGGGCGCGTAAGTCATGTCCAGCCGGTCGACCGGCACGATGGCGACGTCGTTCATTGCCGGCAATCGACGCGAGGATGGTACCGCCGTCAAGCCCAAAACATGGTCACGCGAAAACGCGCGCCGCTCATCCGTTGAGGTTCTTCGCCTCGAACACCTGGCTCGGCGCGATGATCTCCTCCTGGGCGGTGATCAGCTGCATTTCGCCCGCGCCGGCTTCCGCGGTCTTCGCCAGCACGCCGAAGATGGCCGAGGCCGCGGCCGAGAGCGCCGCGTCGATCTTGCCGCTGCGCAGGTAATGCGCGAAGAACAGCGCCGCGATGGTATCGCCGGCGCCGCTCACCACCAGCGGCAGCTTGGGCGTGCGCAAGAGGTAGCGGCCTTCTTCACTGGAGGCGAGGAGATCGATCGAATCCTCCGGGGTCTCCTCGGTGTGCAACGAGGTGACCAGGATCGCGCGCGGACCGCGCGCATGCAGCGCATCGACCGCCGCCATCGCCAAGGCCAGCGTGCGGCTTTCGCCGCCGGACAGATAATCGAGCTCGAACTGGTTGGGCGTGATCACGTCGGCCACGACCAGCGCCTTCTCCTTCATGAATTCCGGGATGCCCTCGCGCACATAGATGCCGCGGCCGACATCGCCGATCACCGGGTCGCAGCAATATTGCGCCGACGGATTGGCGCGCTTGACCGTGCTCACCGCGTCGAGGATGGCGGCGCCGATGTCCTCGCCGCCGACATAGCCGGACAGCACGCCGTCGCATTCGCCGAGCACGCCGCGCTTGTCGATGCCGCCAACCAGCTCACGGATCAGCTCGGCGTCGAACACCCGGCCCTGCCACTGCTTGTAGCCGGTGTGGTTGGAGAACTGCACGGTGTGGATCGGCCACACCTCGACGCCCATGCGCTGCAGCGGAAACACCGCGGCGGAATTGCCGACATGGCCGTAGGCGACGTGGGATTGGATGGAGAGGAGGTTCATGGCGACCTTTTACCCGGGTGTCGCCGCCGGCGAAAGCGGGCGATTCGGCAAATCGGGCCCGGCGATCACATGACGGATCGTGGAAAACCGAATGCCCCGCTTTCGCGGGGCATCGCAGCTTTCCTGTATCGGAAGACCGAGGCTCTACTTCTTGTTCGCCGCGTCGACGAATTTGTTGGTGTAGGTCTTCGACAGGTCGATATGCGCCTTGGCGATCGCCGGCGAGGACTGCGCGAACACGTCGAGCACGGCCTTGGCGCCCTTCGGGTCCATCTTGCCGTCCTTCGAATACATCGACATCGTGTTCTTCAGCGCCGCGATATAGAGCGCCTTGTTCTTGGTGAACTCGGGCGGCATCTTGGCGGTGATTTCCTCGGCCGAATGGCTGTGGATCCAGGCGAGCGTCGCGACGATCGCGTTGGTCATCGCCTGCACCTCCTTCGGATGCGCGGCGATCCAGCTCGCCTTGGTGTAGAGCGCGCCGCCGGGATACTGGCCGCCGAACACGGCGAGCGTGTCCTTCTCCGAGCGCGTGTCGCTCAGGATGCGCAGATCCTTGTATTTGCCGGACAGCACCGTCACGGCCGGATCGAGCATGATTGCCGCGTCGATGCGTCCCTGCTCCATGGCGGCGATGGCCGTGGCGCCGAGCCCGACGCCGATCACGCCGACCGAGTTCGGATCGACGCCGTTCTTGTGCAGGATGTATTTGAGGAAGAAGTCGGTGGACGATCCGGGCGCCGAGACACCGATTTTCTTGTTGGCGAGATCCTTCACCGATTTGATCTCGGCATTGTGCTTGGGCGAAACCACCAGCGCGAAGCCGGGGAAGCGGTCATAGACCACGAAGGACTGCAAATCCTGCCCCTTGGGCGCGAGCTCCACGCAATGGTCGTAATAACCGGAGACGACGTCGGCCGAGCCGCCGAGCACCGATTTCAGCGCCTCAGAGCCGCCCTTGAACTGCACCACGTCGACTTCGACGCCAGCTTTCTTGTATTCGCCGAGCTGGTGCGCCAGCATGGTCGGCAGGTAGCACAGGCAGGACGCGCCGCCGATGGCGAGCGTCACCTTGGGCATCTGCGCCAGCGCCAGGCCCGACGACAGCACGAGGGCGGCGAGCGAGATGCCGAGCCCACGGAACAATTTCACGGACATGGATGTCCTCCCTTTTTGACCGCGGCCTTTTGCAGGGGCCGTTTCAATGCAAACGATAAATCAGAGCGCGGGCGCTGACTAGGGCCGCGCCTCGCCCGCCGTCGGCCGCCAGACCAGAAGCCGCTTCTCGACCAAGGTGACGATGGTGTCGATGACGATCACGAAGGCGGCGAGCACGAACATGCCGGCGAAGACGCCGGCGACGTCGAACACGCCCTCGGCCTGCTGGATGAGATAGCCTAAGCCCGCGGCGGCGCCGAGATATTCGCCCACCACCGCGCCCACCACCGCGAAGCCCACCGATGTGTGCAGCGAGGAGAACATCCAGGACAGCGCCGAGGGCCAATAGACGTGGCGCATCAACTGCCGCTCGCTCATGCCGAGCATGCGCGCATTGGCGAGCACCGTCGGCGAGACTTCCTTGACGCCCTGGTAGACGTTGAAGAAGACGATGAAGAAGACCAGCGTCACGCCGAGCGCCACCTTCGACCAGATGCCGAGGCCGAGCCAGAGCGTGAAGATCGGCGCCAGCACCACGCGCGGCAGCGCATTGACCATCTTGACGTAAGGGTCGAACACCGCGGCGGTGCGTGGCTGGCGCGCGAACCAGAAGCCGACGCCGACGCCGCCGATCGAGCCGATGACGAAGGCGAGGAGCGATTCCTCCAGCGTCACCCAGAGATGCTTCCAGATCACGCCCGAGGCGAACCAATCGACGATCTGCTTGCCGACATCCACCGGATTGGAGAAGAAGAACGGCGGCAACAGGACCGTGCCGAAGATCGGCACGGTGGCGAGCACATACCACGCGCCCAGCACGACGACGGCGACGAGCACCTGCAAAAAAAGGAGTTTGACGCGCGACATGGTCAAACTCCTTTCATCGGTGCGTCACTCGGGCTGCCGATCTTCACATCGGCTTCTTGAATCGCGCGATGAGGCTCGCGGCGCCCAGGGCGTGGCCCTTCAGCTTCCCTTGCAACTCTTCATAGGTCAGGCCGGGCGGCAGCGCCTTCGGATCAAGATTGGTTGCGATGATCATGAAGAAATAATGATGCCAGTCGGTATGCGGCGGCGTGCACGGCCCGAAGTAGTGACCGATTTTGAGGCCATTCTTGCCGCCGACATATTTGTCATTCAGCTTGCTGACTTCACCCTCGGCGAAGCTCGTCACCGATGCCGGAATGCCGTATGCAACCCAATGGATGAAGGTCAGGCCCTCCCGGCCTTCGGGGTCGAACATGACGAGCGCATAGCTCTTGGTTCCTTGCGGCGGGTTTGCCCAGGCCAGCGGCGGCGAGACGTTCTGGCCGACGCAGTTCGGGTTCTTCTTGAAGTTGCCGGCATTCTTCACCTGAAGCTCGCCGTTGTCCTTGAACGCGGACGATGTCAGCGAGAACGGCTCCGCCGCGTTCGCGACCTGGGCCATGCACCACGACGCGAGGACGAGGCCTCCCGCACACAGCAGGCTGCCGATGCGCATTCTGAACATTGGTTATCCTCCCTGATCCATGTCGCCCGCGCAATCTTAGCAATCGCCGAAATGCCGACAAAGAGGGGTGTCATCCGGCCGCCGTTTGCTCATAGCCTTTGACGACCTCCGCCTTGAGCCGATGCCAGATGTCGCGGTGCAGTTCATGGAAAGCGTGGTCGAGCTTCACTTCGGCGGTGTCGCGCGGGCGCTTGAGCGGCACCTCCCAGTCGCCGATGACGTGCGAAGCCGGACCCGCCGACATGATCACCACCCGATCGCTGAGCGCGATCGCCTCTTCCAGGTCGTGGGTGACGAACAGGACCGCCTTGCGGTCAGTGCTCCACAGGTCGAGGAGCAGGTTGCCCATGATCTGCCGCGTCTGCGCGTCGAGCGGCCCGAACGGCTCGTCCATCAGCAGGATCTTCGGATCGCGGATCAGCACCTGCGCCAGCCCGACGCGCTTGCGCTGGCCGCCGGAGAGCATGTGCGGATAGCGGTCGGCGAAGGCACCGAGCCCCACGCGTTTCAGCCAGTCCTGCGCGCGCGGACGGGCTTCGTTTGCCGGTGTTCCGGCGGTTTCCAGACCGATGGCGACATTCTCCAGCGCCGTCTTCCAGGGAAACAGCGCGTCGGCCTGGAACAGATAACCGGCCTGCCGGTTGAGCGCGGTAAGCGGCGCCCCGAACACATCGACGCGGCCGGCGGCCGGCGCCAGCAGCCCGGCGGCGATGTTGAGCAACGTTGACTTGCCGCAGCCGGTCGGCCCGACAATGGCGACGAACTCGCCGTCGGCGATGCGCAAGCTTGCGCGCTCGACCGCGGTGTAGATGCCGCCGCCGGCCAGGCGGAACGCCACCACCACATCGTCGAGAGCGACGGCGGGCGTTGCGCCCGTTTTGGACATCGGTTCCCCCATTGGAGCGGCAAACTAGCCGCTCCCCGGCAACTTGCAAACCGAAGATCGCGGGGTTTCTTGCCGCACGCCCGCGTGCCATTGTGGCGCCGATGAATATCGACTCGCGTCTCGCCGATGCGTGGGCGCGGCTGCCCGACTATCTCGGCAGCCACGTGCTGGTGAGCATCACGGCGCTCGCCATCGGCCTCGGCATCAGCCTGCCCCTGGCGATCCTGTCCATACGTCGGCCGCTCTTGCGTGGCGGGCTCTTGGCGGTTGCGAGCGTCATCCAGACCATCCCGGGCATCGCGCTCTTGGCGCTGTTCTACCCGCTGCTCCTGGTGCTGGCGGCGCTGTCCGAGCGCCTGTTCGGCGTCAGTTTCTCTGCGCTCGGCTTTCTGCCTTCGGTGCTGGCGCTGGCGCTCTATTCGATGCTGCCGGTCTTGCGCAACACCGTGACCGGCTTGAACGGCGTCGATCCGCGGCTGCGCGATGCCGCGCGCGTCATCGGCATGACCCCGGGCCAGTCGATGCGCGAGATCGAGTTGCCGCTGGCGCTGCCGGTGATCATGGCCGGCATCCGCACCTCCGCGGTCTGGGTGATCGGCACCGCGACGCTGGCGACGCCGATTGGCCAGACCAGCCTCGGCAACTACATTTTCGCGGGCCTGCAGACGCAGAACTGGGTCTTCGTCATTTTCGGCTGCGTCGCCGCCGCGGCGCTGGCGCTGGTGGTCGATCTTCTGCTGGCGCAGATGGAGCGCGGCGTGGCCGCGCGCAGCCGCCTGCGCATGCTGGCGAGCGGGCTCGGCCTGGTGCTGGTGGTGCTGGCGGCGCTGGCGCCCGGCTATGGTGCTGCGCGCGCGACCTATGTCGTCGGCACCAAGAGCTTCACCGAGCAATACATCCTCGGCGCGCTGATCCAGCAGCGGCTCGCCGCCAAGGGGCTCTCCACCGAGCGGCGCGACGGCCTCGGCTCGGCGGTGGTGTTCAAGGCGCTCACCGCCAATGATGTCGACGTTTATGTCGATTATTCCGGCACCATCTGGGCCAATCAGATGGGCCACACGGACGTCAAGCCGCGCGAAGTGGTGCTGAAGGAGGTCGCGGCCTGGCTGCAAAAGACCTATGGCGTGCGCATGCTCGGCGATCTCGGCTTCGAGAACGCCTATGCGCTGGCCATGCCGCGCAAGCAGGCGGACAAGCTCGGCATCAACTCCATCGCCGATCTCGCCCGCTACGCGCCGCAGTTGACCATCGGCGGCGACTACGAGTTCTTCGACCGTCCGGAATGGAAGTCGATCCAACAGGCCTATGGTCTGCACTTCGCCGACCGGCGCTCCATGCAGTCGACCTTCATGTACCAGGCCGCCGTCAACGGCGACGTCGACGTGATCTCGGCCTTCTCCAGCGACGGCCGCATCGCCCAATACGACCTGAAGGTGCTGGCCGATCCCAAGCACGCCTTGCCGCCTTACGATGCGATCTTGCTCATCGCCCCCGCCGACGCCAATGACGACAAGCTCGCCGCCGCGCTCAAGCCTCTCGTCGGCGCCATCGACGTGAAGGAGATGCGCGCCGCCAATCTGCGCGCCGCCGCCGACGCCACCTCGCCGGCGGACGTCGCCAAGTGGCTGTGGGGAAAAATCGGGACGAATTAGCGGCGGGCATCCGCTTGACGCGTGAAAGCGGACATTGAATGGCGCGAACAGGGGTCGGTTAAGGGCCAGCGACAGACAAAGCCGCGCCGATGCGATCGGAATTACGTGCCCGCCTTTTGCAGGGCAATGGCAATTTCTTCGGCCCAGATCGGGTTATTAGCTTTCAGCGGCGCCATAACGTCGCCGGTCGGTTTAGTGACGGTTTCCATCATCTGTCCATAGCGCCGTGCTTCATCCCATCTTTCGAGTGCGGCGTAACAACACACGATCACCTCTAAACTGGTCCACCAGTTCGGACGAACCTGCAGCCCACGCGCTGCCGATTCGAGAGCCGCTTCGGGGCGCCCGGAAAATAAACGCGCGAGCGCGAGCGTGTTGAACCAAACGAAGTTTTGCGGATCGTACGGACTCAGTCGAAGGCCGTATTCGAGAGGTGCCGTCGCCTCAGATGCGCGACCCGCGAAAAGCAGCGCCATTCCCAGTGCCATATGACCCAAAGCAAAGCTTGGACTGATATCGACCGACTTCTGGGCCGCGCTGATCGACTGATCAAACCGGTTCGAAAAGGCGGTGACGATTGCAAGAGCATAATGCGTGTAGGGATTTCGTTCATCGAGATGAATTGCGGTTAGCGCGGCATCAAGCCCCTCCTGCGAGTCACGCGCGCGATCTTCGGACCAACCGTAAGCGACAATTCCTCCGCAAACGCGACTGAGCCAAAGATGCCCCTCCGGAAGATCGGGGTCGAGTTTACAAGCCTGGCGAAACAATGCCCGGGCTTGGAAATGGTTCTCACGCGTGACTTGGTGAAAATGCCAGGTTCCGCGCCGCACCAGATCCCAGGCGGTCGCATTACCCGTATGTCGAGCCGCTGCCTGCACTCCCTCGGTCTTGAGCAACTCCGGCTCAATGGCGCCGGCGACTCGTTCGGCGATTTCATCCTGAATTGCGAATACCTCGGTGAATTCAAGATCGTAGCGCTCGGACCAGAGGTGCTTGTCCGATACCGCATCAATCAGCTGCGCGGAAATGCGGACATGCTGACCGGACCGACGCACGCTACCATTGAGCAGGTACTGAACCCCGAGTTCACGCGCGACCTGCTTCGCGCTCACGACTTTTCCCTTGTAGGCGAAGCTTGAATTGCGTGCGATCACAAAGAACCACCGGAAACGTGTCAACGCGTTGATGATGTCTTCGGTGATACCGTCCGCGAGATATTCCTGCTCCTTTTCTTCGCTCAAATTGGTGAAGGGCAGGACCGCGATGGACGGCCGACGCTCGGCTTCCGTCGACAGTTTGGTTTCATCCGGCTGGCTGATCGAAGCCAATTCCGGCGGGCCGGCGAATCGATACCCGACGCGCGGTATCGTTACGATCCAGTCCGCTCCGTCAGCGGTCGGGCCGAGCTGCTTCCTGAGCGCTGCGATCTGAACGGAAAGATTGCTCTCCTCAACCGCAGCATCGCCCCACGCCTTTCGCATCAGTTCCGGCTTCGTCAGCACTTGTCCCGGCGCTGCCAAGAAGGCCTCCAGAAGCCGGAGGCCCTTGCTGCTCAGGGCGACGGGGCGCCCCTCGCGAAGAAGCATGCCGCGTTGCACATCCAGGATATAGGGGCCGAAAGCAAGCTCTGTCGACATGGCGTGACATTATCGGGTTTTGCAAACTTTCGGAACTTTTCGGCGTCCGATTCAATACTTTTCGGCCCGCTCCGATGCATCTTTCACCGACAGAAGAAGGGGCCCACGCGCGGTCCTTCTACAGCAAGGGAGCAAGCCATGGATCACAGAAGGACCTTCACATCGGACTACGAATACCCGACCGCAACATCGGAAGGCAGGGACCAGCCGGAGCATGAACGCGTATCGGCGTCGCGGTACCGCTCCTGCGACATTCGCCGTCGGCGGAACGGTGTTATCGATTACGATTTTTATCGTGAAGTCGCCAAGCGCGAACGCGAACGCGCTAAAATGGCGTTCGTTAGAAGACTTGTTGGCATGATCGCCACGTTGTCTCGGCCCACAGGGACGGCCTGCGGGTTCGCAGAGACCATCGGCAAGAAGGCGCGCATCGGTTCGCGTGCATAAAGGACCCAATAGGCGGAAATCGGAGAGAGACGATGCATCTGCCAGAATTCATTGCCGGCTTGCCCGAGATCGACACGCCCTTCCCGGCAACCACAGTCAAAACCAGCGCGCTGAAATCCGACCATGGCTTGCTGGTTTTTTTCCAGATCCTCAAGGACTTTGAATTGCCCGCGCATCGCCACAGGGCTCAATGGGGCACGGTGCTCGAAGGACAGATCGAGCTCACGATTGGTGATGAGACCCGAACCTACCGCCAAGGTGAGTCGTATTATATTCCGCCCGGGGTCGTGCACAGCGGGAAGATTTCCGCCGGCACGAAGGTTATCGATATCTTTGAAGAACCCGAACGCTACAAGCTGAAATAAGCGCATGGATACTGCCTGGTCTTGAAGATGTAGAAGCGTGCAATGGCGTACGAGGCGGAGGGGCGTCAGGTCTCCGCGGGCGTGCAAGTTCGCACATCAACGGAGCGTCCTGCAGCCCGCCAAAAGCCGCCTTGGGTCACTGGCAGGAATAAATGGCGTGTCCGCTTCATGTCCGCGCCGCGGCGTAAGCGCACGATTGGCTGACTTGCTTTACCGAAACTTCAGCGGCCGAATTGACAAGGATGCGCCCTAGTCGCGGTCTTCCTTGCCGGGATTGTCGGGCCCGGCACCGCCGTTCTTTAATTCCAATGCCCGTTTCTCGGTCATGGCACGCATGCATTCCGCCGCATCGATGCGCGCGATGGTGCCTTCGCCGCCGGCATAATAGGCGCAATTGGCGTCGCGATACATGATCCAGGCGCGTTCCGCGTCGCGCAGCAGGATGCGCTGCTGCGGCCCCGCGTTCTTCATCGCCTCCTGGTAGGCGATGGTCAGTTCTTTGTCCCAATGGGCATGCTGCGCCATCAGGCAATCGACCATTTCCGGCGTCGAGCCGGTGCACTCGCCCGGATTGCCCTGCTCGCCGGCGAATGCAGCAGCGGCCGCCCCGATCAGGGCGGCCGCCGTCAGCGCAGCGATGCGCGCGCGCATCAGTTCTTGCTCTTGTCCACCAGCGCGCGTTCCTTGATCCACGGCATCATGTCGCGCAGCTTGGCGCCGATCTGCTCGGCGGCATGCTCGGCGAGCTTGGCGCGCGTGGCCTTGAACGAGGTCTGGTTGACCTTGTTCTCGAGCATCCAGTCCTTGGTGAAGCGGCCGGAGGTGATATCGGCGAGGATGCGCTTCATCTCGGCGCGCGTCTCGGCCGTGATCACGCGCGGGCCGGAAACGTACTCGCCGTACTCGGCGGTGTTCGACACCGAATAGTTCATGTTGGCGATGCCGCCCTCATAGATGAGGTCGACGATCAGCTTCATCTCGTGGATGCACTCGAAATAGGCCATCTCCGGCGCGTAGCCGGCCTCGCACAGCGTGTCGAAGCCCGCCTTCATCAGTTCGACCACGCCGCCGCACAGCACGGCCTGCTCGCCGAACAGGTCAGTCTCGCATTCCTCCTTGAACGTCGTCTCGATGATGCCGGCGCGGCCGCCGCCGATCGCCGCGCCATAGGAGAGGCACAGGTCATGGGCGTTGCCGGACGCATCCTGGTGCACCGCCAACAGGCAGGGCACGCCGGCGCCGCGCGCATATTCGGAGCGCACGGTATGGCCGGGGCCCTTGGGCGCGATCATCATCACGTCGAGGTCGGGGCGCGGCTCGATCAGGTTGAAGTGCACGTTGAGGCCGTGCGCGAACATCAGCGCGGCGCCCTCTTTCATGTTCTTGGCGAGGTGGTCGTTGTAGATGTCGGCCTGCAATTCGTCGGGCGTCGCCATCATCATCACGTCGGCCCATTTGGCGGCCTCCGCCGCCTCCATGACCTTGAACTTCTCGCCCTGCGCTTTCTTCACGCCAGCGGAGGTCTTGCGCAGCACGATGGCGACCTCCTTGACGCCGGAATCGCGCAGATTGAGCGCGTGGGCGTGACCCTGGCTGCCATAGCCGATGATGGCGACCTTCTTGCCCTTGATCAGGTTCAGGTCGGCGTCGCGATCGTAATAAACACGCATGATTCAAACCCCTGCTCGCGCCGACAGCGCCAACACCCGGCGACCTTGGCGTCGTTTTCCGCTGGTGCTTCTAGATACTGGCGGCAGCCCCGGCAAGCCCCGATTTCTGGCCGTCAGCGCGCCTCGCCCAGCACGAGAACGCCGATCTTCTTGCCGGCGCCATTGGCCGCGATGGCAAGGCCGATGCCCGAGACGTGTTTCCCCAGGAGCCGCTGCCGTGTGTCGGTGTTTTTAAGCCAGTTTTCCGCGAAATAATGCACGTCGGCGGCCACCGGCTTGACGCCGCAACCGCCGCAGATGCCGACCAGCATGCCGATCTGCCGCCAATGCATGAGGCTGCCAGTGGGCAAAGCCTCGCTCAGCTTGCCGCGCTTGACGGTGAAGCCGGGGCTCGACGGCGCCGGCAACAGCTCCTTGGCCGCCTGCCGCAGGTCGGGCGCCACCTGCACCGCCGCGAGGCCCTGTTTGCGGCGGGCGTCGTTGATGAGGCCGAGGACGATCTCGCTTTGCCGCGCCGCCTCGATCGCCTTGCTCTTGTTGCCGGCCGCGCCGCGCGACGTTCCCGGCCCGGCGAAGGTTTGCACGCCGTAAAGGCGTTTGTCCTTGCCCATGGCGATGCCGAAGCCGAACGAGGCAAGTCCCTCGCGCAGGATATTGGCGCGATGCTCGGGACTGTGCATCCAGCCGTCCTGCAGCCGCGCCACGGTTTGCGTGTCGGGCGGCGGCGGACAGCCTTCGCAGCGCGCGATGTTCTCCTCGACCAGCTTCCAACGGCTGCCGCCCGCCTTTTCGTAGCGGTCCATCACCGTCTTTCCTTCCGGCGAGGCGTGCGAATAGTAGTGGCGCTTGAACATGTCGTCGGCGTGATACTGCGCCGCCCGGTTGAGCTTGGCGTCGAGGGTGAGCGGCGAAAGCTGGCGCTGCTTGCGCGCCTTGTTGACCAGCGCCAGCGCCTCCTGCCGCAGCGCGGCGAGGTCGCCATGCTGCTGCGCAAGGGCCGGATGCGGCACAAGGACGAGCCATGCGAGGAGGACCGCCGCGCCGGCGCGATAAATCTTGCTAAGATGATCGTGGCTCATGACCGTTGCGCCTCCCGCCGCGGGCTCGCTGCAAGATAAAGTCTGAGCCGCGCCGACGTTCCGCAAGGGCCGCATCTCGTCTTGGCGCCCGGCCCTCACACCACCATCGGCACGATGCTGGCGATGAGCAGCAGCGCCATGGTGATGTTGAAGATGCGGGCATGCGCGGGGTCGCGCAACAGGCGGCGCAGCGCCACGCCGAAACCGGTCCAGGTGGTGACCGAGCCGAGGGTGGCTAGGCTGAACACGGCCAGCATGATGGCGATATCCTCGACTTCGTGACCGGGGCGCACATAGAGCGCGATGGCGCTGAGCACCGCCACCAGCGCCTTGGGATTGACCCATTGGAACGCCGCCGCCTGCCAGAAGGTGAAGGGGCGCGCCGGTCCGCGGCTGTCGTCGCGCGCCTGGTGGGCGGTGGCGACCTTGAAGGCAAGCCACAGCATGTAGAGCCCGCCGGCGACCTTGAGCGCGAGTTGCAAGGCCGGCACCGCGGCAAAGACCAGCCCGAGCCCGACGCCGCAGGCGAGCATCAGCGCGGGAAAGCCGATGGCGACGCCGGCCATGTGCGGCAGCGTGCGCGCGAAGCCGAAATTCACGCCGGAGGCGGCGAGCATGATGTTGTTCGGCCCCGGCGTGAACGCCATCACGAAGGCGAACGTCACCAGCGCGAGGAAGATGTCGAGGGGCATGAGCACCAATCAACCGCGACTAGACACGTTCACCGTTTCATAGAAACGGTGAATGCGTCTAGGATTCTTGCGTTGTCGCGTTTCCGGACGGCGAACCGGTTTCCACTTCGCCTGGAAACGCTCTAGATCGAAGCGCCGACGGCGGGCACGGAAATATCGATCCCCAGCAGCGCGGCAAGTTTCAGTCGCACGTCTGCCATGACCTGCGGTGGAACCGTTTCGACGATATCGAACAAGCGCTGCGTCCTATCAATGGAGTGGATCTGATCGACCAGAACGGCCCCTTCAGTTTTCAGCCCCGAAGGCAGGATCACCTCCGATGGCCAATTCCGAATTCGACGCGTTATCGGGCAGACCAGCGCTCGTCGCGCGCCCTCGTGATAGAGGCGGGATGATAACAACAAGGCAGGACGCCGCCCGGACTGTTCGGTCCCTCGCACCGGATCGAAATCGACCCAGGCGATGTCTCCCGCGTCGGGAAGAAGCATGACTTATTGCCCAGATTTCTTTCGCGGGGCGCCGCGTTTCTTCAAGAGATCGTCGAGGGTTATCTCACCGCGCGAATATTCGTCGTCGATGATCTCCTCGCCGCGGTCCGGCCCCCATTCGACTGTCTCCGGCTCATGCCCCGGCCCAAGCCGCTTCATCTCCGCGACCATTTCCTCCAGCACGTGTCTGGACGAACGTACCGGCTGCTTCAGCCGTAAACCGGACCCCTCGACCGTCACATCGAGCTCCGAGCCCGGCTTCAGGCCGGCCGCCTCCGCCGCCGCCTTCGGCAGGCGAACGCCCAGACTGTTGCCCCATTTGGCGACCTTGACTTTCATGGCTTTTCCGCTCCGTCGGATATACAATGTATATCCGAAGCCGGTCGCCGTCCAGGCCCGCCCTACCAGCCCTCCGGTCCGCGCCGGATCGCCGCGATGCCGGTGCGCGCCACCTCGACCAGGCCGAGCGGCAGCATCAGCTCGATGAACTGCTCGATCTTGCTCGAATTGCCGGTGATCTCGAACACGAAGCTCTCGACCGTGGCGTCGATCACCCGCGCGCGGAAGGCATCCGCCAGCCGCAGCGCCTCGACCCGGTGATCGCCCTTGCCGCGCACCTTCACCATGGCGAGCTCGCGCTCCATCGAATTGCCGGCGAGCGTCATGTCGACGACGTGATGCACCGGCACCAGCCGGTCGAGCTGGTTCTTGATCTGCTCGATGACCATGGGCGTGCCGGTCGTGACCAGCGTGATCAGCGACAGGTGCGCCCGATGCTCGGTCTCCGAGACGGTCAACAACTCGATGTTGTAGCCGCGACCGGAGAACAGCCCGATGACGCGCGCCAGCACGCCCGGCTCGTTGTCGACCAGCACCGACAGCGTATGGGTTTCGATGCCTTGCGCAGCGGGCGCCGCCGGATAATGGGTCGTCGAGGTCGTGTTCACGATGTTCATCCTTGTCGTCCAGTCGTTCTTGAATACTCTTTCAGTTGCGCATGATCTTTTCCGGGATCATGGGCCGCGTTTCACCCGCGCGAAGGCCCAGTCGCGGCCGAGGCCGCGCGCGAGCGAGAGGTCGATCCACAACATGCCATGCGCTTCCAGGAGCCGCGCATTGCGCAAGGGGCCGGCATCGACCATGTCGAAGCCGAGTTCGCCGACCAGCGCCATCACCTTCGGCTTGTTGCCCGCATCGTCGCCGGCCACGAACATCACCGACGTCACGCCGTCGAACACCGGGTCTGCCATATTGCCGAAGCCGGTGGAGTTGAGCGTCTTGTAGACGCTGGCGCCCGCCGCCCAGCCCTGCACCTTCTCGCCGCCGGAAATGGCATGGCCGATTTCCAGGCTGATACCGTCCGGCCCGCGCGTCAGCGGGTTGGTGGTGTCGAGCACGATGCGGCCCTTGATATCGCCCATGGCACGGATGGCGGCTTCGGTCGCCGGCCATGGCGTCGCCAGCACGATCACCTCGCCGAAGGCCGCTGCCTCCGCCGGGCTGCCGGCGCGCGCCTTGCCGCCGCAGGCGCGCAGCGCATTTTGCGTCTTCTCGGACGCCGCATCGCGCACGCCGAAGAAGATATCGTGCCCGGCCTTCTCCGCCCAGGCCTTGCCCAGCGTGCCGCCGACATTGCCGGCGCCGATGATGGCGAGTTTCATGATGTCATTTCCTCACTCTCGGCTGTCATCGCCCGCGCAAGCGGGCGATCCAGTACCCGCACGTATCGCAGTGGGTACCGGGTCCCCGCTTTCGCGGGGACGACACCTGCGATCACACCATCACCTTGCCTTCCTCGGTCACCGCGTCTTCCACCGCGATGCCGGCATCACCGAGGATCATCTCGTTATGCGCACGGCCCGAGGGGATCATCGGGAAGCAGTTTTCCGCCGGGTCGACCACGCAGTCGAACAGCACCGGCTTGTCGACGTCGATCATCTCCTTGATGGCGTGGTCGAGATCGCCCGGCTTCGCGCAGCGGATGCCATGCGCATGCATGGCTTCTGCCAGCTTGACGAAGTCCGGCAGCGCCTCCGAATAGCTCTCCGAATAGCGCCCGCCATGCAGCAGCTCCTGCCACTGCCGCACCATGCCCATATAACTGTTGTTCAAGATGAAGATCTTGATCGGCAGACGGTACTGCACAGCGGTCGAGAGCTCCTGCATGGTCATCTGCACCGAGGCCTCGCCGGCGATGTCGATGACCAGCGAGCCCGGATGCGCGAGCTGCACGCCGACCGAGGCCGGCAATCCATAGCCCATGGTGCCGAGGCCGCCGCTGGTCATCCAGCGGTTGGGCTCGGAGAAGCCGAAGAACTGCGCCGCCCACATCTGGTGCTGGCCGACCTCGGTGGTGATGTAGGTGTCCTTGTCCCTGGTCGCCTCGAACAGCCGCTGGATCGCGTACTGCGGCTTGATCACCTCATTGGACGGCTTGTAGGCGAGCGACTTGCGCGCACGCCATTTATCAATTTGCGTCCACCACATCGACAGTGCCTTCTTATCGGCATGCAGCGCCTGCGTTCGCCACAGGCGCACCATGTCCTCCAGCACGTGCCCGCAGTCGCCGATGATCGGGATGTCGGTCTTGACGTTCTTGTTGATCGAGGATGGATCGATGTCGACATGGATCTTCTTCGAGCCGGGCGAGAAGGCGTCGAGCCGGCCGGTGATGCGGTCGTCGAAGCGCGCGCCGATGCAGATCATGACGTCGCAATCGTGCATCGCCATATTGGCTTCCAGCGTGCCATGCATGCCGAGCATGCCGAGCCATTGTGGATCGGCGGCCGGATAGGCGCCGAGGCCCATCAGCGTCGAGGTGATCGGGAAGCCGGTGAGCTTGACCAGTTCGCGCAACAGGTCGCTCGCCGCCTTGCCGGAATTGATCACGCCGCCGCCGGTGTAGAACACGGGCCGCTTGGCGCTGGCCATCAGCTCGACCGCGGCACGGATCTTGTCCATGTCGCCCTTGAGGCGGGGCACGTAGCCGGTGTGCGGGAAGTCCTTCGGCTTTGTGTAGATGCCCTTGGCGAACTGAATGTCCTTCGGCACGTCGATCACCACCGGCCCCGGTCTTCCGCTGGCGGCGATATGGAAGGCCTCGTGCAAAACGCGCGGCAGGTCTTCGATGCGTTTGACCAGGTAATTGTATTTGGTGCACGGCCGGGTGATGCCGACGGTGTCGGCCTCCTGGAAGGCGTCGTTGCCGATCAGATGCGTCGGCACCTGGCCGGTGATGCAGACGAGCGGGATCGAATCCATCAGTGCGTCGGTGAGGCCGGTGACCGCATTGGTGGCGCCGGGGCCGGAGGTGACGAGGACGCAACCGACCTTGCCGGTCGAGCGGGCATAGCCTTCGGCCGCGTGCACCGCGCCCTGTTCATGGCGCACCAGAATGTGCTGCACCTGATCCTGCGCGAAGATCGCGTCATAGATCGGCAGCACCGCGCCGCCCGGGTAGCCGAACAGATGCTTCACGCCCTGGTCGGCAAGCGCCTGGATCACCATTTCGGCGCCGGTCATTTCCCGTGTCATGCTCTCGTCCTTTCCTTCATTCCGCTCACGCACGTTCCGCTCAACCCACATCGGCAACAAAAAAGGCCCCTCAAGGGCCTGTCCGGACGCACCACCTGGCGAATGGCCCTAGTTGGGCCGCCGGGGAGGCGTCCGAACATTTACTACCAGGGTAATAATCTTGCGCGACATCGTCCCCGCCCGAACTTTCATTGCGCGGCTTATAGAAGCCATCCCCACCGGGGTCAAGCGTAAACCGCGGGGAATTTTTAGACAAAGGCGTGGCCGGCGCAAGACTTGCCGGCTCATGGCAGGCACGCGCCAGGACGCCAGCCGGTCATGGTAGGATGCCGATACCGGAGCGATAACCCGCGAGCGTGAGGACGCATGTCCAAGAAATTTCCAGCGATCGACCCGAAACATCGGGACTTCATCGAACGGCAGCACGTCTTTTTCGTTGCCTCGGCCACGGCCAAGGATCGCATCAATCTGTCGCCGAAAGGGCTCGACGCCTTTCGCGTCATCGATGCCAACGCCGTCGCCTATCTCGATCGCACCGGCAGCGGCAGCGAAACCAGCGCGCATCTGCGGGTGGATGGGCGCCTGACCGTCATGTTCTGCGCCTTCGAGGGCGCGCCCTTGATCCTGCGGCTCTATGGTCGCGGTACGGCGCACCGGCGCGGCAGCAGCTCCTACAGCCGCCTGCTGACCGAAGCCTTCGGCGGCCAGGAACCGCCTGGCGCGCGTCAGATCGTGACCCTGGCGGTCGACCTGGTACAGACCTCATGCGGGTTCGGCGTGCCGCTGTTCGAATACCAGGGCGAACGGCCGTCGCTGACCCGCTGGGCCGAGTCGAAGACGGAGGCCGAGATCGAGGACTATTGGCGCGAGAAGAACAGCGTCAGCATCGATGGGCTGCCGACCGGCTTGTTCGCAGAGGCCGAGCCGTATTGAGGTCGGGCGCCCGGGCGCCGTGAATCATCGGGTGGCGAGTTGCGTCAGGACGGCCGCCTCGCCATCGGCCGCTGCAACCCATGGCCAATCCTTCATCTGGTTGCGGAACCAGGTGAGCTGCCGCTTGGCGTAGCGGCGGGTATCCATCACCGCGCCCGCCGCAGCCTGATCCAGGGTGATCTCGCCGCCCAGATGCCGCATCAGCCAGGGCACGCCATGCGCCTTCATCGCCGGGAGCGTCGGATCGAGCTTTCGGGCGGCCAGCGCCCTCACCTCCTCCAGCGCGCCCGCGGCGAGCATGGCGGCAAAGCGCGTCTCGATGCGACGCACCAGTTCGGTGCGCTCGCAGGTGATGAAGACCTTCGCCACCGTCTCCGCATCGATCAGCGGCGGCAGGCCGTCGCGGTGCCACTCGGCGAGCGAGCGCCCCGTCGCCAGAACGACTTCCAACGCGCGCGAGATGCGTGAGCGATCGTTCGGCATCAGCCGATTTGCGACGTGCGGATCGCGCGCCTGCAATTCGTCATAGAGCGGCCGCACGCCTTCGCTGGCGAGCCGCCCGCGCACCGCGCTGCGGATATCGGCCGGGATCGGCGGCACCGCGGCGAGCCCCGTGGTGAGTGCCTTGAAGTAGAGCCCCGTGCCACCGACCAGGATCGGCGGCCGTTCCTGCGCCGAAAGTTCGCGCAGCACCTCGCCGACGTCACGGCACCAGCGGCCGACCGAATAGTTCTCCGCCGCATCGACGAAGCCGTAAAGCCGGTGCGGGACGCGCGCTTCTTCCGCCGCCGTCGGCCGCGCCGTGATCAGCGCCAAGTCGCGATAGACCTGCATGGAATCGGCATTGACGATGACGCCATCGACCATCTCGGCAAGCCGCATTGCCAGCGCCGATTTGCCGCTGGCGGTGGGTCCGGCAATGAGGATGGCGCGCATCGCGACCCGACCGGTCGCTAGTTCAACCGCTTCGAAGACGGCCGCTCCATCGGCTCCTCGACCAGCGCGGCGATCGGGCTCGCCTGATGGTGGGTCAAGCGCCAGGCGCCGTCGACGCGCCGGAACAAATTGGTGGCCGCGAGCGCCGATCCGCCGACGAATTCCACGCACAAGACGCGCGCCTCATCGCCGGCGACGATCACGGTTTCCTGGCGCGGCTCGATGCGCTCCTGCTCCGGGTTGCGCAGGATCTGCTTATAGGAGTCGAGGATCGCCCGCCGACCGAACAGCGCCGGCCAGCCGGGATGGATGCAGGAGAGATGCTCCTCCCCCCAGACCCGGGTCATGGCGGCGTAGTCGGCTTCGGCGAACGCGCGGTAATAGGCCGCGTTGGCGGCTAGGATATCGGTCTCCTCGCTCATGGCCGCTGAGGTGCAGCAATCGCGGTAGGAAATCAATCGGGAAATCGGCCTGAACGGGGCGTCGGCTTGCCGCCCCCCGATGCTTGCGTTAATGACCCCGCCTGCCGGGCCGCCGGTCATGCTGCTGCCTTGGTTGCGGCCTTGAACCGGCCAACGCGATCCCACCTGCCCTGACGGAGACGATCTTGTCGCTCATCAAACCTTTTCGCGCCTTGCATCCCGCGTCCGGACGCGCGGGCGAGGTGCTGGCGCCGCCTTATGACGTGCTCTCGAGCGCCGAGGCGCGCCAGCGCGCCAAAGACAAGCCGTGGAGCTTCCTGCATGTCTCCAAGGCGGAGATCGATCTCGACCCGGCGGTGAACCCCTACGATCAGGCGGTCTATGCCAAGGCGGCGGACAATCTCAAGCGCATGGTCGAGGCCGGCGTGCTCACCCGCGACGCGCGGCCCTGCTATTACGTCTATCGCTTGACCTGGCGCGATCGCACGCAGACGGGTCTTGCCTGCGCCGCCTCGCTTGCCGACTATTTGAGCAACCGCATCCGCAAGCACGAGCTGACCACGCCGACCAAGGAAGACGACCGCGTGCGCCAGATCGAGGCGGTCAACGCGCAGACCGGGCCGGTGATGATGGGCTATCCGCAAGCACCGGAGATCGATGCGCTGCTCGCCCAGGCCTCGACCGGCGCGCCGGACTTCGACGTCACCGCCGACGACGGCGTGCGCCATCAGATGTGGATCGTCTCCGACGCGGGCCTGATCGACAAACTGACCCGCGCCTTCGACGCGCTGCCCGCCATCTATATCGCCGACGGCCATCACCGCTCGGCGGCGGCGGCGCGCGTGGCCGCCGCGCGCGGCAACGGCGGCGGCGCGCACGACTATTTCCTCTCGGTGATCTTCCCCGAGCGCGAGATGACCATTCTCGATTACAATCGCCTGGTAAAGGATCTGAATGGGCACAGCGCCGAGCAGCTTCTGGCCGAGCTTGGCAAGAGCTTCACTGTGACCGCGTCGGAGCGGCCGGTGAAGCCGGCGTCCGCCTCCGAATTCGGCATGTATCTCGCCGGCCGCTGGTACCGGCTGACGCTCAACCCCGCTCTCATTCCGGCGAACGATCCGATCGGCCGGCTGCCGATCACCCTGCTGTCGCGCAACGTGATCGAGCCGCTGCTCGGCATCACCGAGCAGCGCACCGACAAGCGCATCGATTTCGTCGGCGGCGCGCGCGGGCTTGAAGGCCTTTCCAAGCGCGTCGACTCCGGCGAGATGGCGGTCGCCTTTGCGCTTTACCCGACGCAGATGTCCGACCTGATGGCGGTGGCCGACGCCGGCGGCATCATGCCGCCGAAGTCGACCTGGTTCGAGCCCAAGCTCGCCGACGGCATGGTCAATTACGTGCTGGATTAGCGGGGAGCCACCGAAAGCATCTGCGCTTGGAAAATTGCGGCAATAGGCTGCAATTTGGTGTATGGTGTTTTCATGGACTATCAAAAGGTCATCACCATCGAGCCGGGCAAACGCGGCGGGCGTGCCTGCATCCGCGGCATGCGCATCGCCGTGGCGGATGTGCTCGGCTGGCTCGCCGCCGGCATGTCGGAGCAGCAGATCCTCGCGGATTATCCGGAGCTGACTGAAACTGATATCCGCGCGTGCCTCGCCTACGCGGCCGACCGCGAACGGCGGCTGCTGACCGCGACATGAAGCTGCTGTTCGATCAGAACCTGAGCTTCAAACTCTGCCAACGCCTCGCCGATCTGTTTCCGGAGTTTAGCCATGTCCGCCTCCTCTGACCGGAACAGGCCGACGACCGCGCGGTTTGGCGCTATGCCGGCGTGAATAATTATACCCTTGTTTCATTTGATGGCGATTTCGCCGAGATGGCGACGCTGTTGAAGCCCCCGCCCAAGGTCAATTGGCTGCGCAGCGGAAATCAATCGACTACAGCGATCGAAGATATTCTACGTCAACATGCTGATGCCATTAGCGCATTCGAATTCGATCAAGCCGCCTGCCTGGAAATTTATTGAGGCGCGCTCAGCGCCCGATTGCGCGCGCCAGCCTGAAGCCGCCGTCGAACCAACGATCGCTCGCACTGCTCCACATGCGCGCGGCCGACCGCAATCGGTTCGCGGATTGCAGCCACGAGCCGCCGCGTTCCATGCGGTGCGTACAATCCGCGCCCGCGGAATTTGTCCAGGACGATCCGTCCGACGGCGCGCCCCGGTAGCTGCGATGCAGGCAGTCGGCGACCCATTGCCAGGCATTGCCGAGCATGTCGTAGAGGCCGAAGCCGTTGGCGCGATAGCTGCCGACCGGCGCCGTGAAGGCGTGACCGTCATTGCAGGCGAGCACCGGCTGCGGCGGCTCGATCGCCGTCAGCGACAGATCGGCGCCGTTGCCGTAGCGGCAGAACTGCCGCGCATCGCCGCCGAAGAAATAGCGCGCCTGCAAGCCGGCGCGCGCGGCATATTCCCACTCGGCCTCGCTCAGCAGCCGATAGGGCCGCCCGGTCTTGCGCGCGAGCCAGGCGACATAGGCCTCGACGTCGAACGAGCTAACGCAGACGACCGGATGGCGATCGTCCTGGGGAAAGCCGGGCGAGCGCCAGGAGATGGCCGCGGTCGGCGTCCAGTCGGCGACGTTCCAGGCATAGCAGCCGTGGTCGGCGGCATGACCGGTATCGCGTACGAAAGCGGCGAACTCGCCGCGCGTCACCGCGAAGCGGCCGACGGCAAACGGCCGCCGGAACTTCACCAGATGCGTCGGGCCCTCGTCGCGGTCGCGGCCGAGTTCGCCGCCCCATGAGCCCATGATGAAGGAGCCGGCCGGCAGCACCACCATGTCGGGGCAATGCGGGCAAGGGGCGCCGTCGGCAAGCGTATCGCGGAAGCTCGCGCCGGAGCCGGGTTCGACGGCGAGCGCCGGGTCGGGAAGCACCGCGCGCGAGCGCTCCTGACCCGCCAGCACCCCGGCGCCGTTGCCGACGACGAGCAGCAGCAGCATGACAGCGGCGGTGGCAGCGCGCCAACACGGCGCGCCTTGCCGACCTGCCTTGCCGCGATGGTCGCTGGAAACCGTGCCCGCCATGGCAGCCGCCCGTCTCAGCGCAGGGCATCAGCCTACGGCAGCCCGGCCGCCGCCTCCAGCGTGGCACACGCAAAAATGAAATGGCCGGGCAAGGGCCCGGCCATCGCATGGTCGTATCGGCGCCGACGTGAAGCCGCTACTGCAGCCCCAGCGCCACGAAGGTCGGGTCGCCGTCGGGCGAGATCACCAGCAGCACCACCGACTTCTTGCCGGACTTGCGCAAACTTTCGATGCGGCTCTGCAGCTCGGCGGCATTCGCCACCGGCTCCTGCTGCACTTCGGCGATCACCATGCCGGGAGCCAGATGCTTCTCCGCCGCCGCCGAATCGGGATCGACGCGGGTGATCAGCACGCCCTTCACCGAATCCTTGATCTTGTGCTCCTTGCGCAGCGCGGCGTTCAGATCAGCGAGATCGAGCCCCAGCGCCTTCTTGATCACCGGCTTCTCTTCCACCGGATTGTTCTTCTTTTCGAGCGCGGCCTGCTGCTGATCGTCCTTCAGCCGGCCGAGCTTGACATGCACGGTCATCGGCACGCCCTTGCGGATAACCTCCACCGCCACGTCCTTGCCGACCGGCGTATCGGCGACGATGCGCGGCAGATCGCGCATTTCCTTGATGGCCTGGCCGTCGAACTTGACGATCACGTCGCCCGGCTCGATGCCGGCAGGCTTGGCCGGTCCCTTGGCGTCGACGCCGGCAACAAGCGCGCCGCGCGCCGGCTTGACGTTGAGGCTCTCGGCGATCTCGGCATTGACCTGCTGGATGCGCACGCCGAGCCAGCCGCGCCGCACTTCCTTGAACTCGCGCAGTTGATCGATCACCGGCACCACCGTGCTCGAGGGCACCGCGAAGCCGATGCCGATCGAGCCGCCCGAAGGCGAGATGATCGCCGTGTTGACGCCCACCACCTCGCCGTCGAGGTTGAACAGCGGGCCGCCGGAATTGCCGCGATTGATGGCGGCGTCGGTCTGGATGTAGTTGTCGTAGGGTCCCGACTGGATGTCGCGATTGCGCGCCGAAACGATGCCGGCGGTCACCGTGCCGCCCAGGCTGAACGGATTGCCGATGGCGATCACCCATTCGCCCAGCCGCAGCTTACTCGAATCGCCGAACTTCACCGCCTTCAGCGGCTTCTTCGGATTGACTTTGAGCAGCGCGAGATCGGTCTTGGTGTCGCGGCCGACGATGGTTGCGCGCATGGTCGTTCCGTCATTGAGGATGACGTCGACCTCGTCGGCATCGGCGATGACGTGATTGTTGGTCACCACCAAGCCGGAGGGATCGATGATGAAGCCGGAGCCGAGCGAATTGACCCGGCGCTGCACCGGCGCGTTGGGCTCGCCGTTCTGGCCGCGGTGGTTCTTGAAGAAGTCCTCGAAGAATTTCTCGAACGGCGAACCGGGTGGCAGCTGCGGCATGGCGCCGCGCACGTCCACCGACTGCTTGGTCGAGATATTGACCACGGCATCGATGACCTGCTCGGCGACGTCGGCGATGCCCTCCGGGCCACGCGCCTGTGCCGGCTGCGACAGCGGCGGCGAAACCAAGACGGCGACAGCGAAGGCGGCGAGGAAAACGTGTGCGGCCGCGCGCCGTCCACGCAGGCTGGGGAAGAATGCGCCCATGGGCGTCTTATCTCCTCAAGGAAAAGGGTCTGGAACTAGGTGGCCCCGGTTTCAAGGCAATTCAAGGGCACGCTCGGTCGATTGCACGCGCCGCCCGGATTAACGGCAAAATCGTACGATTCGCGGCCTTCCCGGCCCTTTTGGCGGCCGCTATCCCCGCGCCAGCCAGACCAGGACGAGGCCGACGAGCGCGGCGGCGAGCCCGATACCGCGCAGCGAGCCGTCCGGCGTCTCCAAGACGCTCATCATCGCCTTCTTCGCCTGGCCGGGAAGGGCTGCAAAGATCAGCCCTTCGATAACGAAGACCAGTCCGAGCGCGGCCAAGAAGTCGTTCATGCCGAGCCGCGCCCGTTCAACGTCACTTGGCCGGCTGCGCTTGCGCCGGCGCCGCAGGCTTTGCGGCGGCCGGCGCCGCATTGGCCGGCGCGGCGGGTTTGCCACTCGCCGCCGAAGTCGGCTCCGCGCTCGCCGCTGGCGTTGCCGTGGCGCTCGGCGGCGGCGTGAAGCCGCCCGACGGGTTGTTGAAGTAACGGAAGAAGTTCGAATCGGGCTTGAGCAGCATCCGCGTATCGTTCGACTTGAGGCCGTTCTCATAGGCCTGCATCGACCGGTAGAAGGCGAAGAAGCCCGGGTCCTGGTTATAGGCTCCGGCGAAGATCTTGTTGCGGGTGGCGTCGCCCTCGCCGCGGATCTGTTCGGCCTTCGAGGTCGCCTCGGCCACCAGCACCGTCACTTCACGGTCGGCATGCGAGCGGATTTCCTGCGCCCGCTGCTGGCCCTGCGCGCGGTACTCGGCCGCCTCGCGCTGGCGTTCGGTCTGCATGCGCCGGTAGACCGCCTGGCTGTTCTGCTCCGGCAGGTCGGCGCGCCGGATGCGCACGTCCACCACGTCGATGCCGTAGGATTGCGCCTCCTGGCCGACGAACTGGCGGATGCGCTGCATCAGTTCGGCGCGCTTGTCGCGCACCACCTGGATGAAGGTCGCCTCGCCGAGCACGCGCCGCAGCGCCGAATTGAGCAGGATCTTGAGCTGCGAATCGGCGGCCTCCTTGGATCCGAGCGTCTGGTAGAAGTGCAGCGGATCGTTGATGCGATAGCGCGCGAAAGCGTCGACCACCAGCCGCTTCTGGTCGGAGGCGATCACCTCCTGCGCCGGCGCTTCCAGGTCGAGGATGCGCTTGTCGATGGAGATGACGGCGTCGACGAACGGCACCTTGACGTGCAGGCCCGGCTCATTGACCACCCGCACCACCTTGCCGAGTCGCACCACCAGCGCCTGCTGCGTCTGATATACGGTGAACAGCGCGGAATAGACGACAATCAGCACCACAACGCCGATGACGGCGAGGACGCCGCCGAGGAAATTGAGCCTCATTGGCCGCCTCCCGACGTATGCGTCTGGCTGCTGTTGGAGCTGTTGGAGCTGTTGGCGCCGTTAGCGCTGTTGGCGTCGCCGGACGACGACCGCGCCGGCGGTTTCGGCTTGGTCAGCTCGTTGAGCGGCAGATAGGGCACCACGCTTTGCCCATCCTTTGAGTCGATGATGATCTTGTCGGTGCCGCCCAGCACCCTCTCCATGGTCTCCAGATACATGCGTTCGCGGGTCACGGCGGGCGCCTTCTTGTACTGCTCATAGATCTGCAGGAAGCGCGAGGTCTGGCCGGTCGCTTCCGCCACGGTCTGCTGACGATAGGCTTCCGCCGCCTGGATGATCTTGGCGACATTGCCGCGCGCTTGCGGGATCACGCGATTGGCATAAGTCTGCGCCTCGTTGACCGAGCGATCCTGGTCGATGCGCGCGGCCTGCACGTCGCGGAAGGCGTCGATCACCTGCTGCGGCGGGTCGACCTTCTGCAACTGCACCTGCTGGATGAGGATGCCCGCCTTGTAGTGGTCGAGCGTCTTCTGCATCAGGTCCTGCACGGCAACTTCGGTGCTCTGCCGCGCGGTCGACAGAAGCGGCCCGATGTCGGCGCGGCCGACGACCTCGCGCATGGCGCTCTCGGCCACCGCCTTCACGGTGCCGGCCGGGTTCTGGATGTTGAACAGGTATTCGCCGACGCCGGTCGGCTTCACTTTCCAGAACACCGAGAAGTTGACGTCGACGATATTCTCGTCGCCGGTCAGCATCAGGCTCTCGCGCGGCACATCGCGCGTGGCGCCGACGCCGCGGCCGGTATCGATCTCGCGCGTGCCGATGTCGATCTTGTTGACGCGCAGTGCCTTGGGCGTCAGCGCGGTCTCGATCGGATAAGGCAGATGGTAATTGAGGCCCGGCTGCACCTCGCGCACTTCCTTGCCGAAGCGCAGCACCACGCCGAGCTCGTCCGGCTCGACGCGGAAAAAGCCGGAGGCACCCCACAGGGCTACCGCCGCGATCGCCAAGAGCGCGAAGCCGCGGCCGCCGAGATTGCCGCCGGGCAGGAAGCGGCGCAGCTTGTCCTGGCCGCGACGCAGGATTTCCTCGAGATCGGGCGGGGTCGGGCCGCCGCCGGAAGGCTGCGGGCCGGAGCCCCAGGGGCCTTTACCGCCGCCGCCCCACGGGCCGCCCCCGCCGCCCTGATTGGTCCATGGCATGAATATGATCTCCTGGCGCCGGGGTTGGTGTCGGCTGCCTCTTGTCGGGTGGGTTATAGGGGACGAAACGCCGCGTTACAACGCGCCCACATGCCGCGTTTGCTCGGGGATTCAGCGCCTTAAATATGCCGCCACGGTGAATCCGACCTCGTCGTCGGGCCCAGCCGGGTAGTCCTTGCGCGCGACCTCGCGCCAATCCGCCGAATCGATCGGCGGGAAAAAGGCGTCGCCGTCCGGCGCCGCATGCACATGGGTGATGTCCAGCCGGTCCGCCAGTGGCAACGTATCGGCGAAAACATCGCCGCCGCCGATCACCATGATTTCGTCGACGCCGCGCTGCGCGGCGTCCTTGCGCGCATAGGCGAGCGCGGCGTCGAGGCTGCCGGCGAGCACGCCGCCCGGCACCTGCAGCGACAAATCGCGGGTGAGCACGATATTGGTGCGGCCGGGCAGCGGCTTGCCGATCGATTCATAGGTCTTGCGCCCCATCACCACCGGCTTGCCCATGGTGAGCTCACGGAAATGCTTGAGGTCGGATTTCAGCCGCCACGGCAATTGGCCGTAGCGGCCGATGACATTGTTCTCGCCGACAGCGGCGACCAGCACGATCTTCATGACGCGCGACCAACCGGCTCCTGCTTCAACCCACCCTCGCCTTCTTTTCCGACACACCGATGCCCAGCATGATCGTCCAGGCGTTCAAGACAACCGACACCAGAAACATGATGTAGCATGCGGTGATGAGATAGATACCCCATGCCGAGCGCGCGATCAGCGCGACCGCGCCGGCAATGCCGACGAGGTCGGTGGTCACGAATCGGATCGCCGGAAACAGCAGGAAGCCGCCGCTGCGGCCGAGCGTTTTGTCCTTGAAATGGAAGCGGTACATGGTGCGCAGGTGGAAGACCAGCAGCGCGCCGCAGATGACGAGAAACTCGGCGCCCAGCACCGTCATCGGCTGCGGCGTAAGCACCAGCGCCGCCTCCACCACCATGATCACGAGATAGAAGATGTTGTTGCGCGCGCGGATACGATAGGGCGCATTGCTGACGATCTCGTCGAGATGCAGCGAAGTAACGACGAACAGAAGCCCGACCAGCGCCGCCGCCGACGTGCCCAGCATGACATAAAGGTCTCGCCACAATTCCGGTTGAATGCTTTCCATCACCCTTCTCCCGCGAAGGCCTGCAACGCCTTCCCGCTCAAGCGACAGATTTTCCACTCGTCCAGCACCTGCGCGCCGATCGATTTGTAGAACGCGATCGACGGCGCATTCCAGTCGAGCACCGCCCATTCGAAGCGGGCAAAGCCGCGCTCGACGCAACGCCGCGCCAAATGCGCCATCAGCGCCTTGCCGATGCCGCGGCCGCGATAGGCCGGCCGCACGAACAGGTCCTCGACATAGATCCCGTGCCGGCCGCGGAAGGTGGAGAAGTTCAGGAACCAGACCGAAAAGCCCACCGCCTCGCCGTCCCATTCGGCGATGTCGCAGGACAGGCGCGGATTGTTGCTGAACAGCGCCTCGGCGATCTGACGTTCGCTCGCGTCCACCTCGCCGGACAGGTTCTCGTAGTCCGCCAGTTCCTTGACCAGCGCGAAGATCAGCGCGCTGTCCGACGGCCGCGCCGGGCGGATGGCGAGGGTCACGGCGTATCCTCGGTTCGCTCCATCGTCATGGCATCTGCCTTACACCGCGACCTCGGCCTTGATGTGCGGATGCGGCTCGTAGCCGGACAGCGCGAAGTCCTCGTAGCGAAACGCGAAGATGTCCTTCACCTCCGGATTGAGCGTCATCGTCGGCAGCGCACGGGGCTCACGCGACAATTGCAGCCGCGCCTGCTCCAGATGATTGAGATAAAGATGCGCGTCGCCGAAGGTGTGGATGAACTCGCCGGGCGCGAAGCCGGTCACCTGCGCCACCATCAGCGTCAGCAGCGCATAGGAGGCGATGTTGAACGGCACGCCGAGGAAGATGTCGGCCGAGCGCTGGTAGAGCTGGCAGGACAGCCGCCCGTCCGCGACATAGAACTGGAACAGGCAATGGCAGGGCGGCAGCGCCATCCTGTCGACATCGGCCGGATTCCACGCGGTGACGATCAAGCGCCGCGAATCCGGGTTGCGCTTGATCATGTCCATCACGTGGCTGATCTGGTCGATGGTCTTGCCGTCCTTGGCCGGCCAGGAGCGCCACTGATGGCCGTAGACCGGGCCGAGATCGCCGCGCTCGTCGGCCCACTCGTCCCAGATGCGCACGCCGTGATCCTTCAGGTATTTGATGTTGGTGTCGCCGGCGAGGAACCAGAGCAGCTCGTGGACGATCGACTTCAGGTGCAGCTTCTTGGTGGTGAGCAGCGGAAAGCCGTCCGACAGCTTGAAGCGCATCTGATAGCCGAACACCGATAGCGTGCCGGTGCCGGTTCGGTCGTGCTTTTCCACACCGTCGGCGAGGACGTGTTCCATCAGCTCGAGATATTGGCGCATCGCGGTCCAGGTCTCTCCTTGAGTCGCACGATGGGCAAGTTTACCCCGCCCGGCAACGGCGCAAGGCCGGCTGTCAACACGTCGCGGCCGGCTGCTCGGAAGTCCGGGTGTCACGCGTCTTCAGCCCCGATTCCGGCAGCCGGCGGGAATGTCGCCAATGGCGGCGCGCGCCGCCCGCCGCTATGCGCAATTTACGCCGCGGCGCCAAAGCTTTACGTCGAGCCCGCCGCGACACGCGGCATTCTCCCCCGCGTCGCAATCTCCAGGCTGCGAGGGTTTCGCATGTTCTCCGTCGCTTCCGGCATCGTGATCGCCGGCGCCGGCATTGGCGGCCTCTGGTACTGCAAGCCGCGCAACGGCCAGGTTCAGCAGATCGTCCGCCTCCCGCTGCTCAATTGGCTGATCCCGACCGCCATCGTCGGCGCGTTCGCCATCGGCATCGCTTTGGTCATTGCCGGCATCGCCGGCTGAGCGGATGTCGATCGCCCGACGTTAGACCCGGATTCGGCCGCGCCGGTTACATTTTCTATACGCCGACACCTCCAGACTTTACGCGGCGCCGGCGCCGATCTGCCTAAACTCCCGCCATCGCGCAGGAGGAGTCTTCCTATGTTGTCGTTGACGTCGGGGGTCGTCGTTCTCGGCGCCAGTTGCGCCGGCTTCTGGCATTTCAAGCCGCACGGTGGCGTGGTGCATCCGTTGGTCGAAAAACCCTACTTCGGTCCAACCGTCACGCTGGTGCTGATGACGGCGTTTGTCTCCGGCATCGGGCTGATCCTCAGAAGCATCATGTGACCGGCGTGCGCCGCACAGCGCCAGACGCCCCGGGCCAAATTGCCGCAGGCCCGCTTCGGGGCGCCTCGACGCATTATCGGCATCGCGAACGGCGCAAAATTGCCAACAAAGTCAACGTTGCGAAGCGGACTTGTTGACGCCGCACCGCTATTTCATTTTGGCCGCGCCACCGGTATACCTGCCCACAGAGGAAACGAACTGAAAAAAGTGACAAGGTGCGGCACCTATTACGCGTAAAGCGCGACTATTACGCCGGCGCGCTAATGATCCTGCTGGGCCTGATCGCGGCCCACGACGGCACGAACTATCCGATGGGCACGCTGCGGCAAATGGGGCCCGGCTATTTCCCCATTGCGCTTGGCGTGATCCTGATCTTTCTCGGCATATTGATCGCCGGCACCGCCGTCGGCGGACCCTCCGAGCCCGAACTGGCCGAACCGACCGACCCGTCCGACGGCGACGAAGAGGCCCCGACCTTCCATCCGCAATGGCGCGGCTGGACCGCCATCATCGCCGGCCCCGCGTTGTTTATCGTGTTCGGCCGCTACATGGGCATGCTGCCGGCGACCTTCGCCTGCGTCTTCGTGTCGGCACTGGGCGACCGCAATAACACGCTCAAGTCCGCCGCCCTTCTCGCCGCCGGCGTCTCCTTCTTCGGCGTGTTGCTGTTCCATTACCTCCTGAAGTTGCCGATGCCGATGCTGACCTTGGGCACCTGGTCGTGATCGAAACCGCCCTGACGGATCTTTGGTACGGTTTCGGCGTCGCCTTCGAGCCGCACAATCTGTTCTTTTGTTTCCTGGGTGTGCTGGTCGGCAACATGGTGGGCGTGCTGCCGGGCCTCGGCCCCATCGCCACCATCTCGATCCTGCTGCCGCTGACTTTCGGCATGAAGCCGGTGGCCGCGATCCTGATGCTGGCCGGCGTCTTCTACGGCTCGCAATATGGCGGCGCGATCTGCTCGATCCTGCTCAACCTGCCGACCCATGCGCCGCATGCGGTGACGTGTCTCGACGGCTATCCGCTCACCAAGCAAGGCAAGGGCGGCGTCGCCCTCGGCATCACCGTGATCAGCTCCTTCGTCGGTGCGAGCTGGGGCATCACCGAGATGATCTTCCTGGCGCCTGTGCTGGTCAGTGTCGCCATGAAATTTGGCCCAGCCGAAGTGAGTTCGCTGATGCTACTTGGGCTGGTGGCCGGCTCGACTCTCGCGCGTGGGTCGCCGCTCAAGGGCGTGGCCATGACCGTGCTCGGCCTGCTCATCGGCATCGTCGGCGCCGACATCGAGACCGGCACACCGCGCCTGACCTTCGGCGTGCTCGAACTTTACGACGGCGTCGAGATCGTGGCGCTGGCGCTCGGCCTCTTCGGCATCGCCGAGTTCCTCAAGTCGGTCAATCAGGAAATCCGCTTCGACGACAAATACGCCAACGTGAAATTCCGCGACCTGCGCCCCTCCAAGGAGGAGCTCAAGCGAGCCTTCCCGGCGATGATCCGCGGCACCTTCATCGGCAGCCTGTGCTCGCTCATTCCCGGCACCGGCCCGGTCATCGCCTCCTTCGTCTCCTACGCCGCGGAAAAGAAGATTTCCCGCACGCCGGAGAAATTCGGCACCGGCATGATCGAAGGCGTCGCCTGCCCGGAAGCCTCCACGCATTCCTCGGTGCAGGGCGACTTCATCCCCACCATGAGCCTCGGCATTCCCGGCGACGCGGTGATGGCGCTCATCCTCGGCGCGCTGATGATCCAAGGCATCGTGCCCGGCCCGCAGCTCATCAGCCAGCACCCGGACATCTTCTGGGGCCTGATCGCCAGCTTCTGGATCGGCAACATCATGCTGGTGGTGCTCAACGTGCCGATGATCGGGCTGTGGGTGAAGCTTCTGGCGGTGCCGTACAAGTATCTCTATCCGAGCGCGCTGTTCTTCATCTGCATCGGCGTCTATGGCGCCAACAACGACATGTTCCAAGTGGGGCTGACGCTCGCCATCGGCATCTTCGGCTATTTCCTGCTGCTGCTCGACTTCCATCCGGCGCCGATCCTGCTCGGCTTCGTGCTCGGCCCCCGCTTCGAGGAGAATTTCCGCCGCGCCATGCTGATCTCGCGCGGCGACATCTGGGTGTTCATCAAGCATCCGATCAGCGCCGTCTTCGTCGGCCTCGCCGCGACTTTGATCCTGATTCAGATCGTGCTGTGGCTCCGCCGCAGCCGACCGGACAAGCGGACAACGCCCGCCGCGGCCGAGGCAACCGCTCAAGACGCGGCAAAATCCGGCGACACCGCCGTGGTCAAGCCAGCACTGTCCAATTCGTAAGCGCGATTAAAGCCAGCCGGTGAGACCGAGCAGGCCGCCGGCGGCAAACAGCCACAGCGGATTGATGCGCGTCGCGAAGGCCACCACCGCGGTGGCGGCCGTCACCAGCCCCGCCACCACATTGTGATCGGCGGTCCGCGCCAGCACGAAGGCCGATGCGGCGATCAACCCGAGCGAGACCGGCACCAGGCCGGCCTGCAAGGCGATCCGCCAGCGCGCCTCCTTGAAGCGGTCCCACACCCGCGCCACCACGAAAGCCAGCACGCAGGTCGGCCCTATCATGGCAAGCGTCGCCACCGCGGCGCCGGCAAAACCGGCGACGTGATAGCCGATCAGCGTGACGAGAATGACGTTCGGGCCCGGCGAGGCCTGCGAGATCGCGAACATGTCGGCGAACTGCCGGTCGGTCATCCAGTGCATGACTTCGACGGCGATGCGATGCATTTCGGGGATCGCCGCGTTGGCGCCGCCCACCGCGAACAGTGAGAGCAGCGCGAAATAGCTGAACAGGCTGAGGAGCGGTGAGTTCATCGCGTCTTCATCCAGGCGAGCGCCACGCTGAACGGCGCCAGCACGATGAATACCAGCGGCAGCGGCTTCTGCATCAGCGCGACGCCGATGAAGGCGAGCAAAGCGATCAGCGGCGCCCATTCGAGGCGCTTGAACATCGGCGTCAACATCCTGGCGACGACGGCGATCAGCAGTCCGGTCGCCGCCGCGGTGACGCCGGCGAGGATGCGGCCGAGCGTGGCGATGTCGCCGTAGCGCGCGTAAAGCACCGCCAGCACCATGACGATGACGAGCGGCGGCCCCATCAGCCCGATCAGCGCCACCGCGGCGCCGGCGGCACCGCCGAAGCGGGCGCCGAACACCACGGCGAAATTGACCGTGTTCGGCCCGGGCAGAAACTGCGACAGCGCGAAATCCTCGTTGAACTGTTCCGCCGTCATCCATCGCCGCTTCTCGACGAGCATGCGTCGCGCCCAGGGCAGCGCGCCGCCGAAGCCGGACAGCGCGACGCCGACAAAGGCGCGCAACAGTTCGAAAAGGGTAGGACGAAAGGGCGGTGAAGACGGTAGGGACGGCGGGGACGGCGGAAGGGAATCGGACATGACCGACCGATTATCGTCCGGCCTCCCGCCGTCGGCTAGGCCGGACTCTCGACACTCAGGCGCGCAGCCGGATCAGGCTCTTGCCGAGATTGTCGCCACGATAGAGACGGGCGATGGCGTCCGGACAGGCTTCGATTCCGTCCTGGATGTCTTCCCGGTAGTGCAGCCTGCCCTGTCGCACCCAGTCGGCCAGCCGCGCGATGGCTTCCTCGTAGCGCGCCGCATAGTCGAAGATGATGAAGCCGGCCATGCTTGCGCGCTTGACCAGGAGATGCCGCTCGACGCGCGGCCCAAGCGGCGGCGGGTTCCAGCTTGCGACCGAGGCCGTGCCGCAGATCACCACGCGCGCACCGAAGGCGAGGTGGCCCAGCACGGCATCGCTGATCGCGCCGGCGGTGTTGTCGAAGTAGACATTGACGCCGGCGCCACAGGCCGCCTGCAGCGCGGCGTCGAAATCCTTCGCCTTATAGTCGATCGCCGCGTCGTAGCCGAAGGCGTCTCGGCATAGCTGTGTCTTGGTCGGTCCGCCGGCGATGCCGACCGTGCGGCAGCCGGCGATCTTGGCGATCTGGCCAACCGCGGAGCCAACGGCGCCGGCCGCGGTGGAGACGACGACGGTGTCGCCCGGCTGCGGACGGCCGACGTCGATGAGGCCGAAATAGGCGGTGATGCCGTTCAAGCCGAGAATGCCGAGCGAGAGGGACAGTGGCAGATCGCGTTCGGCGACCTTGCGCGTCACCGCGCCGGCCTCCGCCACCGCATAGGCCTGCCAGCCGAGCATGCCCATCACCTTGTCGCCTTCGGCAAAGCCCGCATGGCGCGAGGCGATCACCTCGCCGGCGGCGAAGGCGCGCATCACCTCGCCGATACCGACCGGCTGGGAATAGTTGGCCACCGCACTGACCCAGCCGCGCATCGCCGGCTCGACCGAGAGGAATTCGTTGCGCACCAGGATCTGCCCGTCGCGCAAAGGGCGGCAGCGGCGCCGCGACGATCTCGAAATGCTCGGCCTGCGGAATGCCGTCAGGCCGCGCCTTGAGGCGGACTTGCGTATTGGTGGTGGGGGTCATGGCGCGGACCATAGGCGAACAAGACCCGGCACGCCTAGGCGGGTCTTTGCGATGCGGCTGGCAATTCGCGCGGCCGCGCCTACCTGAAGGGAACGGCCCAACGTCCGGGCACGGGGGATCGACCATGGGTGCGGCAAGCCTCTTGCTCAATGTGTTGTGGATCGTGTTCGGCGGCCTCTACATGGCGGTCGGCTGGCTGATCGCCGCCTTGGTTATGGTGATCACCATCATCGGCATTCCCTGGGCCCGCTCCGCATTCGTCATCGCCACCTACACGCTCCTGCCCTTCGGCCACACCGTGGTCGACCGGCCGACCGGCATCGGCGCCGGGCCGCTCGGCCTGATCGGCAACATCATCTGGCTGGTGCTGGCCGGCTGGTGGCTGGCGCTCGGTCATCTGATCACCGCCATCATCCTCGCCATCACCATCATCGGCCTGCCCTTCGCCTGGGCTCATCTCAAGCTCGCCGGGCTCGCGCTGTGGCCGATCGGCAAGGACATCGTCAGCACCGACTGACGGCAGCGCCGCCCTGAAATGCTAGGCTTGCGCCTGCGTCACAGCGCGGGGAGCCTGCCATGCAAGATTTCGATTTTTCCGGCCGCCATGTCTTTGTCGCCGGCGGCACCAGCGGCATCAATCTCGGCATCGCCAAAGCTTTCGCGCAGGCGGGCGCCAATCTCGCGGTGATGAGCCGCTCGCAGGCGAAGGTCGATGCCGCGGTGGCGCAAGTCAGCGCGCATGGGCATCAGGCGATCGGCTTTGCCGCCGACGTGCGCCATGCCGAGGCGACCGCGGCGGCGCTGAAGGCGAGCCATGAGGCGTTCGGCCCGATCGATGTGCTGGTGTCGGGCGCGGCCGGCAACTTCCCCAGCCCCGCGCTCGGCATGTCGGCGAACGGCTTCAAGGCGGTGGTCGACATCGATCTCCTCGGTAGCTTCAACGTACTGCGCAACGCGCACGCCTTCCTGCGCAAGCCGGGCGCTTCGATCATCAACATCTCGGCGCCGCAGGCGCTGCTCGCAATGCCGCTGCAGGCGCATGTCTGCGCCGCCAAGGCCGGCGTCGACATGTTGACGCGCGTGCTGGCGATCGAATGGGGCGGCGACGGCATTAGGATCAATTCGGTGATCCCGGGGCCGATCGAAGGCACCGAGGGCATGGCACGCCTCGCGCCCACGCCGGAGGCGATGCAGACGGTGGCGCGCTCGGTGCCGCTCGGCCGCTTCGGCACGCGGGAGGATGTCGCCAACCTCGTGCGGTTCCTGGCCTCGCCCTTGGCGAGCTACATCACCGGCGCGGTGATCCCCGTCGACGGCGGCTGGAGCACCGCCGGCGCCGGCGGGCTGGCAATGGCGGCGCTCGGGAAGTCTACGTGAGTCATTTTTTCCTGCGGAATCTGAAACCCGAAGGAGGTTTGACGATGCGGTTCTTTGCGATGACCCTGCTTTTTGCACTGATTGCCGCGGCGTCGCCGGCACACGCCGCCTGCAACTACATCCAATGTCTCGGCTCATGCGGCCAGCCGGGCGGCTTCGGTGCCGGCGGCTGCGGCTCGCGCCAGGCCTATTGCTGGGCGCAGTGCTACCGCGGCGCGCTTCGAACCTACGGCGCCATCGCCTACAGCCCGACCAGCCATAGCTACGGCTACGCCTACCGTTACGCCAACAGGGCCCAAGCCGAGGCCCACGCCCGCAGCGAGTGCGGCAAGCGCGATTGCGTGATCGCGACCTGGTACTACAACCAGTGCGGCGCCCTGGCCACCAGCCCCAATGGGGCCTGGGCCGGACGGCATGCCGCGCGCATTCGTCGCGCGCAGGCGCTGGCGGAAGCCGGATGCGCGAAGGAAGGCGGTAGCAAATGCACCGTCCTGGTCTCGCACTGCTCGCGGTGACGTAGCAGTCGGGGTCCGACCGCTCTTCCTTCCTTTACCTTCCGCCCCTATATTCAAGGGGCCGGGGCAACCCGGCTATGGCGATAAATGGCCGTCGCAATAAACCCATCGGACCCGGGGGCAGTACCCGGCGGCTCCACCAGTGTCGCTCAGATTACGAAGTTCCCGTCGTGCGGCGGGGCTGGTCCGGTTCGTAAGGCCGGACTGCGGGGCGACACCGGCGGGGCCGAAATAGGATCGACGAGGGCGTAAAGGGCGTGCTTTTGCTCGGCATGGTTCCGCCGTTATCGGGCCATTCTCATAGTTGCCAACGACAACTATGCTCCGGTTGCTCAGGCTGCGTAAGCAGCCCCGGTAACCAAGCCTACAAGTCCTAGCCGTCTTAGCAGCGGTTAGGCGGGGTTCGGAGGCACCTGGCAACAGAAGCCTCCACTTTCATTTTGGACTGGGAGTTTCCATCTTATTGGAGGCGGTCAAGGCTTGGGGGCTGGCTTTCCCCGCCACCCGCGCTAGCATCCATACCGCCCGCGCTAGCATCCACCGATTCCTCGTCGTTCGTAGACGCCATGGCCGATCACATCCGTTACGATCTCCTCACCCAGCAGGCCCTCCGCGGCGTGGTGCGCGCCGTGTTGACGGACGCCGCCAAGAAGGGTCTGCCCGGCGAGCACCATTTCTATATCGCCTTCGACACCCGGGCCGAGGGCGTGCGCATTCCCGATCGCCTGCGCGCGCAATATCCCGAGCAGATGACCATCATCCTGCAGCACCAGTTCTGGGACCTGAAGGTGACGGACGACGAGTTCGAGGTCGGCCTGTCGTTTGGCGGCATCCCGGCCAAGCTCACCATCCCGTTCGAGGCGGTGAAGGGATTTTTCGATCCCTCCGTTCAGTTCGGGCTGCAGTTCGAAGAGGTCGGCGACGACGAGGCCCAGCAGCGCAGCGCTCCCGCCAATGCCGAGGAGCAGGCGCCGGACCAGCCGACCGAAACGCGCAAGCGGGTTCCCGCCTCGCCCGTCGCGCCAAAGTCCGAACCGCCGGGCGCCGGCTCCGAGCCGCAGGATGAGCCGCCCGACAATGGTGGCGCCGAGGTGGTGCGGCTCGACCGTTTCCGCAAGAAATAGCAGCCCGCCCCGGCCGATCAGGCGCCTTGCGGCGTGAGTGGAGCAGCATGGCCAAAGCGCGCAAAGCCCGCACCCGCACCGAGAGCGACGCCTTCGGGCCGCTCGAAATCGCCGCCGACAGATTGTGGGGCGCGCAGACCGAGCGCTCGCTGGCGAACTTCCGCATCGGCAACGAGGCCATGCCGCTCGAGCTCGTGCACGCGCTCGGCCTCGTCAAGCGCGCGGCGGCGGAGGTGAACCGCGACCTCGGCACGCTCGACCGCAAGCGCGCCACCGCCATCATCGCCGTCGCCCAGGAGATCGCCGACGGCAAGCTCGACGACCACTTCCCGCTGTCGGTCTGGCAGACCGGGTCCGGCACCCAGACCAACATGAACGTCAACGAGGTGATCGCCAACGCCGCCAATCTCGCGCTCGGCGGCAAGCTCGGCGCCAAGTCGCCGGTGCATCCCAACGATCACGTCAATATGAGCCAGTCGTCGAACGACTCGATCCCGACCGCCATGCATATCGCGGCAACGATCGCCATCGAGCGCGCGCTGCTGCCCGCGCTGAAGACGTTGGCCGCCGCGCTCGACAAGAAGGCGAGCGCGTTCGCGAAGATCGTCAAGATCGGCCGTACCCACACCATGGATGCGACACCGATCACCCTCGGCCAGGAATTTTCCGGCTATGCCGCCCAGGTCAAATCCGCGGCGCGCTATATCGCGACGGCCGAGCGGGCGCTGCATCCGCTGGCGCAAGGCGGCACGGCCGTCGGCACCGGCCTCAATGCCAAGCCGCAGTTCGCCGGACGGTTCGCCAAGCGCATCGCGCAACTGACCGGGCTGCCCTTCGTGTCCGCGTCCAACAAGTTCGAGCACATGGCGGGACACGACGCCTATGTCTTCGTGCATGGCGCGCTCACCGCCGCCGCCGCCGCGCTGTTCAAGATCGCCAACGACATCCGCCTGCTCGGCTCCGGCCCGCGCTCGGGGCTCGGCGAGCTCATCCTGCCGGCGAACGAGCCCGGCTCCTCGATCATGCCGGGCAAGGTCAATCCGACCCAGGCGGAAGCGCTCACCATGGTCTGCACCCGCGTGTTCGGCAATCACACCACCATCGCGATTGCCGGCAGCCAGGGCCAGTTCGAGCTCAACGTGTTCAAGCCGGTCATGGCCTACACGCTGCTGCAGTCGATCCGTCTTCTCGGCGATGCCGCGCGCTCCTTCACCGACAACTGCGTGGTGGGCATCGAGGCCAACGAGGCGCGCATCCGCGAATTGATGCAGCGCTCGCTGATGCTGGTGACCGCGCTGTCGCCCAAGATCGGCTACGACAAGGCGGCGCAGGTCGCCAAGGCCGCCCACGCCAACGGCACCACCTTGCGTGAGGAAGCGGTGCGGCTCGGTTTCGTCACCGGCGCCGAATTCGACCGCTTGGTGCGGCCGGAAAAAATGACGCACCCGCGGTAATATTTAGCCTTCGCGCAATTAGGAACCTATCCCGCCGCCCACAGGAGCCGTCAAACTCCCCTAAGGGCAAGCTGGTGGGGTCGGAATTTATTTCACCCTGCGGAATGTACAGCGCAGAACGCGCCGCAAAAAATGAGGTAATATGCTACTCGACGCAGGCAAGGCGCGGCCGTTATGAGTGAACTGCCGTAGGGTTATTCCTGCATTGTTTGCGCCATTTCCATAGTAGATGGCAGAATTTCGGAAAATATACATCTCAGAGTGCAGCACTACCGCCTGCAAATATAGGCCTTTAGTTCAAGGGTATTCACCGCCCGTACTATGTTGATCTTGCACAATCAACTAACCGTGTCTTGAATTAGTCGTACGATAATCTGCAGATTGGCTGGTGCGATCTTACGGGAGTTGCTCGTCAGACGAGCCCGGCAGGATCAATCAACGTTTCGGCGCATTTCACGGTACTGTTGTGTGAGTAAAAATACAAAGACATCCATGTATTCGGCTACCTTCGAGGAAGGCAGAATAAATGGCTGAGATGATCAATCTCCGCAACGCCCGCAAGCGGGCCAAGCGCCGGGAAGACGAGGCGCGCGCCGACGCCCACCGTCGTATCCACGGTCAGCCAAAACACGTGCGTGACTTGGCCGATGCCCGACGGGCGAAGGCCGAGCACGATCTCGAAGCACACCGGATCGAACCAGGAGACGGCCGATGAAATCGCCGGTTGTCAAACGCTCGATCGTGATCGCAGGTCACAAAACGAGCGTCAGTCTCGAGGACGCGTTCTGGAAGGGACTCAAGGAAATTGCAACAAATCGCGACATGACTTTGTCGGATCTGGTTGCATCGATCGACACGGATCGTCGCCACGGCAACCTGTCGTCGGCGATCAGGCTGTACGTTCTCGACCACTACCGCGCGCAGATCGCAGATGATCGGGGGGAGATCGCACGCGAGCCTTTGTCGATGCGGGCACCCGCGTCAGTTCTGCGGGCCGACTGAGGCCTCGGGCGGCGGTCCGCCGCCGGGGCTGGGCCATGGGCTGATCATGATCGGCGCCGGCAAGCTCGGCGCCCGGTTGCGCGGCGGCACCAACTGCAGCGGGCCCGCCGGTGGCGAGTGTGTATTCTTGCGTGCGGCGGCGACCGGCTGCTTCTTCGGTCGCGGGGCGGCGTGCATTTGAGATTGCGGCAATGAGCCGTGCGGTGCATTGCCGGTCGGCGGCGCCGGCGCGACCGCGGGCGGTGTGTTCCTCGCCGGCGCGATCGGCTGCTGATCCTGTTCGCGCGCAGCCTGTTCTTCACGCCGCTTGCGCGCCGCTTCGTCCTGTTGGCGCTTGTGCGCCTCCGCTTCCTGCCGCTTGCGCGCTTCCGCTTCTTGTTGCTTGCGCGCTTCCGCTTCTTGTTGCTTGCGCAAGACTTCCTGGCGTTGGCGCTCGGCCTCCTCGCGCTTGCGCCGCGCGTCCTCCAACTCCTTGACGCGCTTGGCCTGGTTTTCGATCGCGCGCAGCGTCAGCCAGCCGCTAAGCGCGGAGACATCGATGCTGCGCTCCGGCGCGGTCAGCGGCCCCTTCAAGGCCATGTAGATATCGGGCCGCACGCCGCCGGCCTCGCTTGTTCCCGACAGCACCAAATGCGCATCCAGCGCGCCGTCGATCAGGTCGAGATCGCCGGTCAGATTGAGCGCGGCGTCGGTACTCTTGGCGGTCACCTCGCGCAAGCGGAGCTGGCCGGCATTGACGGCGATCTTGCCGCGCACCTCGCCGACCGAAAGTTGGCCGCTGTCCAGCGCCCGGCGCACCACATCGGATATGCGACGGGCGTCGACGGCGAGCCCCTGATCGACGGCGCGGGTGACCACGTCGAAGGCGTGCGGATCGAGACCGGCAAGCTCGGCATCGCGCAGCGCGATGGTGCCGCCGCCGTGCAGCGAGCCGACCAGCGCCACCGGGCTCAAGCCTGTGCCTTGCATGTCGAGCGAAAGCGCCAGCGTGCCCGTGATCGGCGGACGCGCCGAGGCGTCCAGCAGGCTCGCGGTCTCGACGCCGGCGAGCGCGATCTTGCCATGCGCAGTCAGGCCATCGTCGCTATCCTTAAAGCTGAGCGCGCCGGACAGCCGGCCGCCGGCCACGACGCCCGCCATGTCGTCGAGCGCCAGCTCGTTCTTGCCCAGCCGCAGCGTCGCGCGGAACTCGCGCGCGGTCAGCCGCGGCAGCAACTCGACACTGCGCAGCCGCAGCGAAACCTTGCCGGCGAAATTGCCGAAGGCGCCGTTGCCGAATGGATCTGCGGCCCAGGACCAGGCAGCGTCCTTGCGCGCCGCAGCCTTCGGCATGCCGATCGCCGCGGCGATGAGGCTCGGCCCGCCGGCACTGTCGGCTTCGATCTCGCCCTCGACATGATGCAGGGCGCCGAGCGTCACCGCGAGATGCCCGCGCAGGCTGGTGCCGGCGATGCTTGCCGTGACCTCGTTCAGCTTGAGGTCCTTGGGCGACAATGCGATGCGGCCGGCGAAGCTGACCGGCAGCGGCGCGCGGCCGCCGCCGGTGCCGCGCAACGGCGCCGCATTGGCGCGCGTCACGTGCGCGCGCAGCGTTGCCGAGGGAGCATCGACGAACAGGCGCGCGTTGCCCTCGGCGCTCACGGCGAGGCCGCCGGCAGTGAGGCGCGTGTCGACCTGCAACGCGCCGCGCGCCGGGCCGCTTGCCTTGAACGTCAGCTCTCCCGGCCCCTTGTCGGCGACGACCAGCGGGTCGAGCCCGAGCATGGCGACCAAGGCTTTGCCGTCGTCGGCGGCAAGCTTGCCGTCAAGGCGCAGATTGCCGACGCGCAACGTCTTGCCATCGACCGCGCCCTGCCCGTCCAGCGCCAGCGTCACCTTGCCGAGATGGCCGTCGATGTCGAGCTTGGCCTCGCCGGCCGGGACGCTGCCGCCGAGCGTCAATTGCGCGTGCAGCTTGGCGGGCGCGGCCCGCGACGCACGCTCGGCCAGCGCCTGCGCCGTCTTGGGCGCAAAGCGTTCGAGCAGCGCGATCATCGGCGCCATGGCGGGCGCGTCGAAGTCGACTGCGATGCTCCCTTGCGGCGACGGCCCCGACAGCATGAGACCGCCCTTGGCGGAAAAGGCAGCGCCGCCGAGATCGGCGACAGACAATTTGTCGATCTGCCAGCGGTCGGCGTCGGACTTCACCCGCACGCTGATGTCGTGGCCGGCAATACCGGCGATGGTGGCGCGCCCGATATCGGCGGTGATCGCCATCTCATGCGGCCGTCCCAGCGTCGAGCCGGCGAGTATCGCCTCGCCGAAGCCGAGCGCCACGTCGAGATCGAGCTCGGGCGCATTGAGCGTGGCGACGAATTTCGAAGACCGGCCGGGCGCCGCGAAATCATAAGCAAAGTGGCCCTTGATGGTCTTACTGGCGAAACCGGCGGTGAGGTTCTCGACGGCGATCTTTTGGCTGCCAAGGGTGACCCGGCCGGCCAGATGCAAGGGCCGCAATTCGTCGTTCTGTGGCGGCGCGCGGCCTTCCAGCCACGCCGTCAGCGCCTTCGGATCGTTGGCGTCGATCACCGCGGGGCCGCGGAAGGTGACGTTGTCGTTGCGATCGATGGTCAATTGTCCGCTGAGTTTGGCGTCGGTGAAGCCGGGCGCGCGGAATTCCAGGCTGGTCAGGTTCCAGCCGCCCTTGTCGGCGACGATGTCGCCGCGCACGTTCTGCAGCACGCCGCCGCCGAGCGTCACACGATCGACGCCGAGCCCGATCTGGATCGGCAGCGTCGGTCGGAACGCCTGGGCGGCAAAGCCGGCGAGCCGGCGCAGCGCCAATCCGGGGGAGCCGCCCTGCTTTTCACCCAAGGCCTGGTCGAGGTCGAGATCGTTGGCGCCGAGCTCCGCCTTGAGACGCGGCTGCCTGCCGAACAGAAACTCGACCACGCCACCGAGCTTGATGCCGTGCTCGCGCGAACCGTAATGGAACTCGAAATTCTTCATCAGCGCCGAGGCGGCGGTGGCCGTGACCTGGCCGCGCACCTGCCAGGGCTGGCTGACCTGGCCGACCGCGCGGGCGAGGCCTGCCGGCCGCTGCAGGCTGAGGCTGCCGTCGAAGCGCGGCTTGCCCCCGGCAAGCTTCAGCATGCCATCAGCTTCGAGGTTCACCGGCTGATCGCTCGGCTGCACTGTCAGATGCAGCTTGAGACCCTTCGTCTCGTCGTAGCGGCCGGCGGCGAGCTGGACGGAATAGTAGTCGCTGCCGTTCACCGCCGACCCGAACCCGTCGAAGGGGCCGAGCAGCGAGCGCGCGCGACCGTCGAAGGCGACCTGATGAAGGGTGACGGCGGTGCCGCTCGTCGCGTTCTTGAGGGTCAGCGTGCCGCCGTCGAAATGCAGACGGTCGACGCTGAGGGCGTCGGGATTGAACTTGATCGCGAGCTTGGGCGCCCGCACCTCGCCGGCGGCGTTGAGCGTGAGGGTGAGCTGCGGCGCCGCCAGATAGAGATCATCGGCGTGCCACTCGCCGCGCATCAGCGGCGATAGCGCAAATTCGATGTTGAGTTCCTTGGCGCGCACATTGTCGTCGCCGGCCTTGCCGATCTCGACGTTATGCAATGTCAGCCGCGGCGACGGCAGCAGCCGCGCGTCGATGTCGCCGGTCACCCGGATATTGAGGCCGGTGAGCCGGCTCGCCTCGCGCTCGAACAGCGAGCGATAGGTGCCCCAGTCGACCAGCAGCGGGCCGACCAGCGCCGCCACCAGCGCCAGGATGAGCGCAATCGCCACTGTCAGCAGGGTCGTCTGCAAAAGTGCAACTCCAGCACCGGTCGGCGCCCGCTCCAGGCCAGTGCTAATGTGATGAAATCTACGCCAGTTTTGCCCATCTTTGGCGGCAAATCTATGTCTGGCGGAGATTTCCGCGTATGCCGTCCGGGCATCTCGTCATTCCGGGACGGCGATGCAAGCGGCGGGCCCGGATTCCCTGAGCCTCTGTACTCAGGTGAGTGCGACAATCTTGCCCGGGTTGAGGATATCCTGCGGGTCGAGTGCCCGCTTGATCGCAGCCATCGCGGCAAGCGCGGCCGGCCCATGCTCGGCATGCAGGTATTTCATCTTACCCTGGCCGACGCCATGCTCGCCGGTGCAGGTGCCGTCCATGGCGAGGCTTCGCTCGACCAGCCGCTCGCACAAGCCCTCGGCGCGTTTGACCTCGTCGGCATCGTTCATGTCGACAAGCAGCGCGAGATGGAAATTGCCGTCGCCGACATGGCCGACGACCGGCGCCAGCAGTCGGCTCGCCACCACGTCGGCCTGCGATTGGGTCACGCATTCGGCCAGCCGCGAGATCGGCACGCACACGTCGGTGGCGACGATGCTGGCGCCCGGCCGCAGCGTCAACGTGGCGAGGGCCGCGTTGTGGCGCGCGTCCCAGAGCCGGCTGCGCTCCTCAGGACGGGTCGCCCACGTGAACGGACCACCGCCGAGTTCGGCGGCGATCTCGCCAAACTGCGCCGATTGCTCGGCGACCGAGGCCTCGGTGCCGTGAAACTCGAGAAACAGCATCGGCACTTCGGGCAAGGTGAGCTTGGAATAGAGGTTGCACGCGCGCACCTGCATCGCGTCGAGCAGCTCGATGCGCGCCACCGGAATTCCCGACTGGATGGTCTGGATGGTGGCGTTGCAGCAGGCCTCGACCGTCGGGAACGGACAGATGCCGCCGGCGATCGCTTCCGGAATGCCGGACAATTTCAGCGTCAGCTCGGTGATGATGCCCAGCGTGCCTTCCGAACCGACCATCAGCCGGGTGAGGTCGTAGCCGGCCGAGCTCTTCTTCGCCCGCCGCGCGGTATCGATGGCCTCGCCATTGGCCAGCACCACCTTCATCGCCAGCACCACGTCCTTCATCGTGCCGTAGCGCACGGCATTGGTGCCCGAGCAGCGCGTCGCCGCCATGCCGCCGAGCGCGGCGTCCGCCCCGGGATCGATGGGAAAGAACAGCCCGGTATCGCGCAATTGCTCGTTGAGCGCCTTGCGGGTGATGCCGGGCTCGACCACGCAGTCGAGATCCTCGTCGTGCACCTTGAGCAGCTTGTCCATGTCGCGGAAATCGACCGAGACGCCGCCATAGGGCGCGTTGACATGGCCTTCGAGCGAGGAGCCGACGCCGAACGGAATGATGGGAAAGCTGTGGGCGGCGCAGATGCGCACGATCTGCTGCACCTCCTCGGTGCTGTGCGGAAAGACGACCGCGTCCGGCGGCTCATTGGGAATCCAGGTGAGCGTATTGCCGTGCTGCTCACGCACCGATTGCGAGGTCACCAGCCGGTTGCCGAACGCCGCGGCGAGCTGCGCGATCGCCGTCTTGGCGGCCGCCGGGTTGCGGCGTGTCTTATGGGCGGTGATGTCGGCCAGGGCCATTGCGGCGGTCCTCTACCAAATCTGGTGTGGATGCGCCGGACGTTAGCAGACGATGCCACACGGGTGAACAAGGGCGGCCGGATCGCCTCTATGCCGGCGCGCGAGGCGATGAAGCGCGATTGCGATCTGGGCGCAATTCACAAGATGCGACGGGATTGACCCTTCGGGGCCGGCGGAGCCGATTACTACCACGATCAGCCGTCCCGGCCGCGGCAGCCTTCAGACGAACTGGTAGTAGACGGCAGGAGCGCCTTGCTGCGCAGCCGGCTCGCTCTTGCCGAGCGACAACGCCCAGCTCACCAGCATCACCGCCAAAAACAACAGAAACACCGATCGAGCCAACGTCCCGAGCATGGCCCGGCCTCCCCTGATTTCTGGCGAGGATAGCCGAGCAAAACCAGCGCGTGCACATATCGTTAATTTTTGGTTAATGGTGCCCAAGCCGCAGAGCGAGCACCGTTTTTTACGCATGGCCGACCGCGGAACCGTGCGGTGGACGCGCGGGCGCCGGCTGGCGTAGGTTCCGCCCCGCATCCATCCCTCGTACGAGCTTGGAGTGACAAGAAATGGCCGGTCCCATCATCGCGATCACCGAAAATATATTTGGCAACCTCGACCCGGCGCTTGGCCAGCTGGCGCGGCTCAATCCGACCATCCGCATGGCGAAAAGCCCGAGCGCGGAGGACATCCTCGCCGTGGCCAAGGACGCCGACGCCATCCTGGTCACCTATGCCAAGCTGCCGCGCGAACTGCTGCTCCAGCTCACGAACTGCAAGGCGATCGGCCGCTTCGGCCTCGGCGTCGACAATATCGATCTGCCGACCTGCAAGGAGAAGGGCATCAAGGTCAATTACGTGCCAGACTACTGCATCCACGAAGTGTCCGACCACACCGTGGCGCTGCTCCTGTCACTCATCCGCAAGATCCCGTTGGCCAACCGGCTGGTGCAGGCCGGACGCTGGGAGATGCCGGCGGTCAAGCCGATCACGCGCATCAAGGGCACGGTGCTCGGCCTGCTCGGCTTCGGCCATATCCCGCGCCTGGTGGCGCCCAAGGCCAAGGCCTTCGGCATCGAGGTGATCGCCTACGATCCCTATTGCGACAAGAAGCTGTTTGCCGACCTGGGGGTGGCGAGCGTCGAGTTCGATGATCTGCTCAAGCGCTCCGACTACATTTCGGTGCACGCGCCGCTGACGGCGCAGACGCGCGGCCTGCTCAACGCCGACGCCTTCGCCAAGACCAAGAAGGGCGTCTATATCGTCAACACCGCGCGCGGGCCGCTGATCGACGAGGCGGCGCTGATCGCCGCGCTCGAGTCTGGCCAGGTCGGCGGCGCCGCGCTCGACGTGGTCGCGGTCGAGCCGCTGGCCAAGGATTCCCCGTTGATCGGGCGCGACAACGTCATCATCACCCCGCACACGGCGTTCTATTCGATCGAGGCGCTCGACGAGCTGCAGACCAAGTGCGCCGCCGACGTGGCGCGCGTGCTCAGCGGCGAGAAGCCGGTCTACCCGATCAGCGCATGACGTCGATGCACCCTCCGTTCGTTCCCGCGCAAGCGGGAACCCAGAGCCACAAACGCCAATTCGGCACATTTACGCACTGGGTCCCCGCTTTCGCGGGGACGAGCGGGGTGAGTGGCTGCTCTCGCCCAATACGAATTTATTGAGATGCTCGACCGCAACGATCCCGATCCGGTCTTCTTCGCGCCCTTCGTCTCCTCGCTGATGCGGGTCGAGCCGCAATGGATCGACTACAACGGCCATCTCAACATGGCCTATTACAACGTGCTGTTCGACCGGGCGGTGGACGAGGCCTACGAGCTCATCGGCATCGGGCTCGATTATCTGAAAAACCACAAGCATTCGACCTTCACCGCCGAGGTGCATGTGCGCTATCTGCGCGAGCTCGCCGAAGGCGATCCGGTGCGCGTGACCTTCCAGCTTCTCGCCTACGACACCAAGCGCATCCATTACTTCGAGCAGTTGTTCCACGCCACCGAAGGCTGGGTCTCGGCCACCTCGGAAAACATGACGCTGCATGTCGACATGACGGCGAAGAAGGTGGCGCCGTTTCCCGCGAGCGTCATGCGCACGCTGGCCGCGATGAAGGCCTCGCACAGGCGGCTGCCGGTGCCGGAAGCGGTGGGCCGGCGCATCAGCATGCCGGGCAAGAGCTGAGCGCGCGCTGACAGCCGGCGCCAAATCCAGCCGACCCGCGGGAGAAATCGTCCGCAGCCCTCGAATTTGCGGCGCATGGATGCCATCTTTGGCATAGAAGAAGAATCAGATGGCCGAACCCAAGCGTCACCAGCCCGTTGCCGCCAACCCGCCGCCCGCGGCGGGCGGCATTGCCGCGCGCGCCCTCGGGGCGCGGCGGATGCCCTATCTCGCCGATCTCAATCCCGAGCAGCGCGAGGCGGTGGAGACGCTGGACGGGCCGGTGCTGGTGCTCGCCGGCGCCGGAACCGGCAAGACCCGCGTCCTGACCACCCGCATCGCCCACATCCTCAATCTCGCCCGCGCCCGCCCGGGCGAAATCCTCGCCGTCACCTTCACCAACAAGGCGGCGCGGGAGATGAAGGACCGGGTGGGCATGATGGTCGGCCATGTGGTCGAGGGCATGCCGTGGCTCGGCACCTTCCACTCGATCTGCGTGAAGATCCTGCGCCGGCACGCGGAACTGGTCGGGCTGAAATCGAACTTCACCATCCTCGACGTCGACGACCAGATTCGCCTGATCAAGCAGCTGCTGGAAGCCGAGAAGCTCGACGACAAACGCTGGCCGGCGCGCGTCTTCGCCATGATTCTCGACGGCTGGAAGAACCGCGGGCTCACCCCCGAGCAGGTGCCGGCGGGCGAAGCGGCAAGCTTCGCCAATGGCCGCGGCAAGAAGCTCTATGCCGCCTACCAGGAGCGGCTGAAGACGCTCAACGCCTGCGACTTCGGCGATTTGCTGCTCGAATGCATCCGCCTGTTCCGCCTCGAGCCCGACGTGCTGCGCCAGTACCAGCAGCGCTTCAAATACATCCTGGTCGACGAATACCAGGACACCAATGTGGCGCAGTATCTGTGGCTGCGCCTGCTGGCGCAGCCGGTCTCTTCTCCTGTCATTCCGGGACGCCGCGAAGCGGCCGACCCGGAATCCAGAGCCGACGGCACGGCTGAGCCATTGGCCCTGGATTCCGGGTTCGCGCCTTCGGCGCGCCCCGGAATGACAGAAGAGATGAGCGGCGAGCGGGAGAAGAAAGAGAAGAAAAACATCTGCTGCGTCGGCGATGACGACCAGTCGATCTACGGCTGGCGCGGGGCCGAGGTCGACAACATCCTGCGCTTCGAGCACGACTTCCCCGGCGCCAAGGTCATCCGCCTGGAACGCAACTACCGCTCCACCGGCCACATCCTCGCCGCCGCCTCGCACCTCATCGCCCACAACGAGGGCCGGCTGGGCAAGACGCTGCGCACCGAGGACGTGCCGGGCGAGAAGGTCACCGTCACCTCCTGCTGGGATTCGGAAGAAGAAGCGCGCGCCGTCGGCGAGGAGATCGAGCAGATGCAGCGCGCCGCGCGCGAACGCGGCGAGGATCATCCGCTCGACGAGATCGCGCTCCTGGTGCGCGCCTCGTTCCAGATGCGCGAGTTCGAGGACCGCTTCATCCAGCTCGGCCTGCCCTATCGCGTCATCGGCGGACCTCGTTTTTACGAGCGCATGGAGATCCGCGACGCACTCGCCTACCTGCGCGTGATCGCGCAGCCCGCCGACGACCTCGCCTTCGAGCGCATCGTCAACACGCCCAAGCGCGGGCTCGGCGACGCCACCGTGCAGATGCTGCACGACTACGCGCGCAAATCACGCGTCCCGATGAGCGAGGCGGCCGCGCTGATCAGCGCCACCGACGAGATGAAGCCGAAAGCGCGCGGCTCGCTGCGCGCGTTAATGGACAACTTCGCGCGCTGGACGGCCATGAAGGACCGCATCGCGCATACCGAGCTCGCCGAGATCGTGCTCGACGAGTTGGGCTACACCGAGATGTGGCAGAAGGACCGCTCGGCCGATGCCGCCGGGCGGCTGGAAAACCTCAAGGAGCTGGTGCGCTCCATGGAGGAGTTCGAGAACCTCGCCGGCTTCCTCGAGCACATCTCGCTGGTGATGGACCGCGACAGCGCCGAGGGCGAGCAGGCGGTCAACATCATGACGCTGCACTCCGCCAAGGGCCTCGAATTCGATACCGTGTTCCTGCCCGGCTGGGAGGAAGGCCTGTTCCCGCATCAACGCTCGCTCGACGAGCAGGGCCGCGCCGGGCTGGAGGAGGAGCGGCGCCTGGCGCATGTCGGCCTCACCCGCGCGCGCAAGCAGGCGAAGATCTATTTCGCCACCAACCGGCGCATCCACGGCATGTGGACCTCGACCATGCCCTCGCGCTTCCTCGACGAGCTGCCGCCGGAGCATGTCGTGGTGACCGAGGCGGCGGGCGGCGGCTTCGGCATGTCGGGCTATGGCCCCTCGCGCTTCGACGAGATGGCCGCGTTCGGCTCCAACTACACGACGCCCGGCTGGCAGCGCGCGCAGACGCGGCGCGGCAAGGGCGGTTTCGACGAGACGGGGCAGCGGAGATACGTCGCCGACGAAGATGAGGACGGCGCAAGCCACGACCTCTCGTCACCTCCCCCCTTGCGGGGAGGGTCGGCCGGCATCCGGGTCCCGCCTTCGGCGGGCCCGCGTGTAAACTCCGCCGGCCGGGGTGGGGGTCAGCGCCGCCGCGCACCGCTCACCATCGAAGGCGAGCTGATCGCGAAATCGACCGGCGCGACCTCGTCCTTTGCGGTGGGCGAGCGCGTCTTCCACCAGAAATTCGGCAACGGCAATGTGGTGGCGGTCGACGGCAACAAGCTCACCATCGCCTTCGACAAGGCGGGGGAAAAGCGGGTGGTGGATAGTTTTGTGGAGAGGGTGTGAGGGCCTCTCCGCCTCGACCTCTCTCGGCCTCAAGGTGAGGAGCGTCGCGAAAGCGACGCGTCTCGAACCATGGGGCCGCCCCATCCTTCGAGACGGGCGCTTCGCGCCTTCCTCAGGATCAGGCGGAGAGAGCAAAGCGCGACATTTTCTGTTATACTCCCGCGTGAGGAGAACCCGATGGCAAACCATCGCACGGACAACGGTCATCCGACGCTGGCGCCCGAGGCGCCGGCGCGCGCCGACTACGAGCGCGATTTTTATTCCTGGCTGATGCAGCAGGCGCGCCTGTTGCGCGAGGGCCGCTTCGCCGCGCTCGACCGTGATAATCTCGCGGAGGAGATCGAGAGCTTGGGGCGCGAACAGTTCAACAAGCTGGAAAGCGCGCTGCGCGTGCTGCTGACGCATATGCTGAAGTGGGATCATCAGCCGGCGCGGCGCAGCCGCTCTTGGGCGCTCTCCATTAAGGCGCAGCGCACCGAAATCGAAAACATCCTGTCCGACAATCCGGGCCTCCAACCTCGGATACCCGAGGCTATTGCACGGGGCTATCGACGTGCGCGCATCGAAGCCGCGAAAGAAACTGGGCTTGAAGAAACGGCCTTTCCGGAGATTTGCCGCTATTCATTCGATGAGATGATGTCGCGCGAATTCGCGCGATAATCGAGCGACGGTCCACCAGAAATCCGGCAGCAGCAACGTGGTGGCGGTCGACGGCAACAAGCTCACCATCGCCTTCGACAAGGCGGAGGAAAAGCGGGTGGTGGATTCCTTCGTCGAGCGCGTCTGATGCACTCGCCTTCGCCGCCTACCTCGTGTCAGGCATCATTCTAAATGAATAGCAGATCTATTCTCTCTGTTAAGGTGCAGCGAATTGGCGACGCTCAATTTGCAAGAGCGGATACACAATGTCTGAGAAGGTGTTTTCGAGAATGTAGTCAGGCTTTATTTCTTGCGCCCTTTCGCGCAATTTATTCTCTCTTGCAACATCATCTGGAGTCCAATGAGTGATCCTCACCAACTTCTGATATTGCTCAGATTGATGAACGACGCCATATTTCGCCCAAATCGAGTAAACTCCGGCCATCTTCGCCATGAGGATATCACGCGCCAAACTGTCACCAACGTATGCTGTTTGTTCTGGGGGGATTCGCTCATCATTACAAATTTCAAGGAGCACCTCTGGGTTTGGCTTTCGCTGATGGTGAGACAACTCCGTCACCCAACTCAATGGAAAATTACTGAGCGAACTAACAGCAGAACTCGGATTTGGATGCTCTGATCTAGCCCGCTCCCGACAATAAATTCGGCTAAACTTCTCGGTCAGGTCCAACCTAGTCAGCCGATCAACTACCGCATAAAGGTTGCTTTCCGTATGAGCCACAAGAATAAAGTCTGATTGCAACAAATTCTCCAATGTACTCACAACGTCAGGATAAAGGCGAAGGTTTTCCTTACGACTTGCGTTGAACGCATGAAATGCCGGATCGAGCCGCCTTGCGATTTCGTTTCGCGAAAGCCCAAAATAAGCCTTTTGAACAGTCTCCGTTTCAAGCAGGGAAAATGGGTGCTCTAAATCGCGATGCAATTGATGAACGGCTCGAAAGTCATCAAGCAACCGCTCACGGTCGCAACCAATAATCCGTACGGCTTCGTCAATCATTGAATAAAAGGCGGGAACAAAATAGCCAACCCAGTCGTAGAGCGTATTATCAAGATCGCAGACGAGCAGCTTTTTGGTCATTGGCCTGTCGTAGATTTTGGACGATTGGGTGTTTGAATATTTGAGCCTGACTTTACGCCATGATCTGGCGACGTAATGCTAAGCATTTTGTCAATTGCACTTGCATTCGTTATTATTAAGAGAGCAAGCGCGCCGATCCATAGGAACGAAATGGGGTTCTTGTAAAATGCTCGAATTTTGTCTTCGGCAGTAATTTGCCGATTGCCTGTATAAGTATATATTCCATTTTGTTGTCGCGTTTTATTTGCGTCTTCGTAGCGACTGAAATGTGAAATAGCTTGAGTCATCCCCTTATCTAATTCGAATATTTGCTTCATGTAGCGCTCTTCAAAGTCCTCTCCAAAGGTCACTGCACCCCGAAGCATTTTATGATAAACGTTGAGATCGAGCCCCCTTACAGCGACCAACGCAAGCCACGCACCCAACAGCAGTACGACCGAAATGTGCAATTGAAAGTCAATACCCTTTATCGTTATTGGAAACGCGAATAAGTCGCCGCGACTTAAAAGAACAATGCCGATGCCGAGCGCTGCTGCGACGAACGTCAACCCAAGTTGGCGGGATTTGACCGACATTTCGTTGAAATGCATTTGTGTGTCGACAGCCTTAGCCCAAATGGCAATATACTTGTCCTGTTGTTCGGTGCTTATCGGCATTCGTTCCTCCAAATCCCGCCAAGCTAACGGTACCTGCGGACGAACTAGAGCAGCTGGGTAACCTTCGCCTTCAACCGCATGGCGCCGCCGACAATTGTCCCAACGAGCCGATCGTGCGGCAATTTCCGCTCTTTGTCACGTCGCTCCCCGCCTCCCACGGGCTATGATCTCTCCACCATCCCCCTATAATGTCCCCCGGGGAGGCGACGCGTTCCAGGGGAGTTCACCGTGCGAAAATTGACCGCCCTGCTCGTGCTGAGCGGCACGCTTGCCTTTTGCGGCCCGGCGCTGGCCAGGGACATCCACCTGCGCCAGAAGATGAGCCCGGCCGATCTCAAGCAGGTCTGCGAAAAGGTCGGCGGCCACTTCTCGCAAGGCGAGAAGCGCTACGACTGCGGCACCAACTGCAAGGGCGGCATCGGCACCGATTGCATCGTGTCCTGCGCGGCCGACACGCAGCGCTGCATCGCCCAGGTGATCGGCGGCCGCCGCCCGCATGACGCCGAGCAGGCGCTGGTGAAATCGAGCCGGCACCGCTGAGCGCGATCGTTTCGAAATAAGTCGCGCCGCGCCGCGGGCGCGCTTCACCTCTCCCCCGCGGGGAGAGCGCGATCCGCCGAAGCGCACGCGAAGGCGGATCGGGTGAGCGCGATCGGGCACGCGCGATCCCGTGGCTCCCGATCCCGCAAGGGACAAAGGAGCGCGCCCGGCTTGCAACCGCCGCTTCAATGCACGCGGCCGCGCCGCGCGCGGCCGCCGGGCATCCTATTTGTTGCCGCTGAGGATCTTGGCGCAGGCCTCGGCGACGTCGGTGTTGGGCTTGCTGCCCGGGAACGTCGCCCAGCCGCCCTTCTTCACGAAGCTGTCGCGCTCCCAGGAATCGGTCTTCTTCAGCGCCACCAGTTGCGCGCCGGCGTCGGCGTCGTGCTGGAATTTGTCGACGCAGATCGGCGCCAGCGCCGCCACCACCGCGTTGCCGGCGCGCTCGTCCGCCATCTTCTGAGCGGAGCTGCCGAGCTGCCAGCCGCCCCAGCCGAAACCGACGATCATCGCAATCACAGCGCCACCCACGGCGCCTTGAATGAGGCGCGTCATTGAATCGCCTTGCAGAAATGGAGGTAATTTCATGCATTTTCCTTTCGCCCGACATATGGTTCGGTGCGAGGGCAACGGTCACCCGGTTGGATGCCGGTCGGCAGTTGGATTGAGGCCCGCCGCCTTGCGCTGACGTTTGCGGCGAAAAGAAGCGTGCGCGCTTTTCGCCACAAAGTCCATCGCCGTTCGCCGCGGCAACACGGCGCGCGGTATTATGGCCCAGCCGTGCTAGGCTGATATCGCAATGATGAAGCGCGAAAGTTTTCCGGTCGCCAAGATCTACGTGCCGACGGCGCTGCGCAAGGCGCTCGATCCGCAACGCGTCGACGCGATCGCGACCAGCATGCTGGAGCACGGGCAGCAGACGCCGATCCTGGTGCGCGAGGACGGCGCGCGCTTCGTGCTGATCGAGGGCTTGCACCGGCTCGAGGCGGCCAAGGCGCTCGGCGAGCAGACGATCTTCGGTTTCCTGGTCGCCGCCCGCAAGCACTAGCGGCGCGGTCACTTCTTCTCCAGCAGCAACTGCCCGCGCTGGCCGACCACGCGCTGCACCGCGCGGGCGAACTGCGCCAGCAGCCAGGGCAGCGTTACCTCCAGCCGCACGCCGGCCTCGTAGACCTCGATGAGGCCATGCGCGCGCTGGCCCATGGAGCGCACGCGGAAATGCAGCCGGTCGCCCTCCCAGCGCTCCTCCTCCAGCGTGATCAATCGCGCGAATTCCGCGCGCGCGCGCACCAGGCCCTCCTTGATGCGGCGCTGCGCCTCGTCCTTGCCGAGGCGGTGCGGAATGATGACGACGAGCGGCTCCGACATGCGGGCAGGTCTCCCGTGATGCGTTCGTGTCATATGGCGACGGCGCGCGCGCCGATCCAGAGCCGCACGGCCCCGTTGGGCGAGGCCGAATCAGTTATGGTCCCTGCTCCCCGGAGATCGCTTTCCTCCCCGCATGCCCGCCAAGTCCGCATCGTCACCCGTGAAACCCGCGCACGTGCGCATGGCGCGCGCGGCGCTCGACTGGTCGCTGGAGGACCTGGCGCAGGCCTCGGGGCTCAACCGCAACATGATCGCCAGCTTCGAGCGCGGCATCTACGAGGCCGACGCGCAGACGCTGGCCAAGGTGCGCGCCAGCCTGGAAACCGGCGGCGTCGAATTCCTCATGGGCGAGGCGCCCGGCGTGCGGTTGAAGGCGAGGCGGCGCTGAGCGCGCGCGCCCGCGACAGGGCGCCGCGGCCGGCGCTGCGTGACCCGATTGATCGCCGTTCGTCCTTGTGGGACGCTTGTCACCGGATCAGGTCAGGGTTTCGCATTGCCGCGCCGGGGGCATCGACCCATGCACGTCAGCGTCCGCTTCGCCGTCGTGCTCGCCGCCACCCTGGCGGCCGCCGCGGCGCACGCGCAAGACCTCAACGGCTTCCGCCGCGCGCATCATCGCCCGCCGCTCGTCGCCAGCGCCGCGCTTGCCGGCGCGGCCTACGCGCATGCGCACGATCTCGCGCAGCGGCGCCATCTCGATCACCGCGGCTTCCGCGAACGCATGGCCGTGCTCGCCTCCACCGCGGCGGAGAACGTGCTGGTCGGCTGCGCCGACGAAGCCTGCGCCATCCGCGTCTGGGCGCGCTCGCCGCGTCACCGCGCCAACATGCTCCTGCGCGGGGTCACCTCCTACGGCCTCGCCTCGGCCACCGCCGGCAACGGCCGCCGCTATTGGGTGCTGGAATTGGGCAATTGAGGCGCGGCGGCGCCCACGGCGCCCGTCCGTCCCGGCGTCCCGCCTAAGCAAGTCTCGCCTAAGCACCCGGGGGCACATGAAAATTTCGTGAACGGCCTTCCGCCTGCGCCCTACCATGTTATGGTTAACGTGCCCGGGTCTGGGGTGGGAGTTTGTCCATGCGTCTCCGCTGCCTCGCGGCCGTCAGTGCCGCCGCTGCCTTGCTGACATTCGCCGGCGCCGCGCGCGCCGATCTCCTGATCAAGGTCGACAAGTCCGACCAGGAAATGACCGTCGTTGCCGACGGCAAGCCGCTTTACACTTGGCCGGTGTCGACCGGACGGGCCGGCTACAACACCCCGAGCGGCGCCTATACGCCGTTCCGCATGGACCGGCATCACTTCAGCCGCGAGTGGGACGATGCGCCGATGCCCTACTCCATCTTCTTCACCGAGCAGGGCCATGCCATCCACGGCACCAACGAGTGGCGCCATCTCGGCAGCGCGGCGTCGCACGGCTGCGTGCGGCTGTCGGTGAAGCATGCCGCCATCCTCTGGGACCTGGTGAAGGAGCACGGCAAGTCCCACACCACCGTGGTGCTCACCGGCAAGATCCCGTCCGGCAAGCACCCCATGGTGGCGCACGCCAAGCGGCACCGCGACGAGGACGTCAGCGGCTCGCTGTCGTCGCGCCGGCATCAGGCGGACACCCGTGCGGAGCAGCGCGCCGAGCAGCGCCGCGCCGAACGGCTGCAGCGCGCGCAGGAGCGCCGGTTGCGCGCGGAGCTGCAACGCCGCCAGTGGGAAGCACAACAGCGCGCGGACGAACAACGCTACGCGCGCGACTACGCCCGCCGGCAAGTCTATGCCCAGCCCCGTTACCAGGAACAGGCCTATGATCGCTACGATCGCTACGACCGTAGCAACGGCTATTACCGCGAAGCCGGCCCGCCGCCGTTCCCCTTCGTTTTCCTCGCGCCGCCGCCACGCGGCGGCTATTGAGCGGGGGAACCGGGGCCGCCCATCTTCGTTAAACGGCGGATGGGACGGCACCGATGATCCGCAAGCTCAAATCCGGCAAGTGGCGGCTTTATTCGCGCAAGAAGAACCCGCGCACCGGCAAGCGCCGTAACCTCGGCACCTTCAAGACGAAGAGCGCGGCGCAGAAGCACGAGCGCGAGATCCAGTATTTCAAGCGGCACTGACCGCACCGGCCGCCCCGGGCCGGTCTTCAATAATGCGCAACGCCCAGCGCATCCTCGCCGCGGTCGAGGATCAGCGGCACGATCAGATCCTCCTCGTCGTCGAGATGGCGGATCAGCCCATCGAGCAGCGCCCGGCTCGCCGCCGCATAGTCGTCGCCGCAGCGCGCGCGCCGCGCTTCCTCACCGGCCAACGCGCGCAGCAGCGCATTGGCGGTCTCCGCCGTGCGCGCCATGTCGGCATGGATCGCATGATGGTCCTGCTCGAGCACGTCGAAGCCGCGCGCCAGCCGCGCCTCGGCGGCACGAAAGATCGGGAAGTAATGTAGATCCTCGATCTGGTGATGCACGTCGAGCTGCGATAGCAGGAACTGCAGCCGCGGCACCAACAGACGGGGAAACTCCGCGGCCGGCAGCGCGCCGGCGCGGAAATCGCCGTCGATGCGCCCGATCGCGTCGGCAAGCTCGCGGAACATGGCGTGGCGCGACAGCCAGAAGCGCGCCATCTCGCCGAGATTGGCGTGCGTCTCCCATTGCTCCCGCGGGTAGCGCTTGCGCAGCGCGCGCAGTTCGTCCGGCCAGCCGTCGCGGCGGGCGAGCGTCAGCGTTTCATCGATTGTCTCGGGCGTATTCAGGCTCATCCGCCCTAGATAGCCATTGCCGGCGCAAATGCGAAGCGCCAACCTGCGCGCCATGACCGACGCGCCCACCACCGTCGCCCGCCTCGCCTGCGACGAGCAGGCCGCCCAGCGGCTGGCCCTGCTGCTGGGCGAGAGTCTCGACGCCGAGGACACGATCTGCGCCGCCTACGAGGGTGTCGACGGGCGCTGGCAGGTGGCGATCCACTTCGGCACGCCGCCGGACGAAGCCGCGGTGCGTGGCCTCATGCGGCTGGTGGCCGGCAATGCGGCGGCCGAGGCGCTCAGCTTCGCAGCCGTCGAGGCCGCCGACTGGGTGGCGCTCAGCCTTGCGGGCCTGCGCCCCGTGCGCGCCGGCCGCTTCATCGTCTATGGCGCACATGATCGCGCGCGGGCGCCGGTCAACGCGTTGCGGATCGAGATCGAGGCGGCGCTCGCCTTCGGCACCGGCCATCACGGCACCACGCGCGGCTGCCTGCTGGCGCTGGATGCATTGGTGAAGCGGCGACGGCCGCGCCGCGTGCTCGACCTCGGCACCGGCTCGGGCGTGCTGGCGATCGCGGCGGCGAAGGCGCTGCGCACGCCTATCCTCGCCAGCGACATCGACCGGCTGGCCGTGACGGCGGCGCGCGCCAATGCGCGTCTCAATAGCGTGGCGCCATGGATCACGCTGGCGCAGGCGGCCGGCACCAAGGCGCCGGCGATCGCGGCGGCCAAGCCCTACGATCTGATCTTCGCCAATATCCTGCTCGGCCCGCTGCTCCGGCTGGCAGTGCCGGTCGGCCGGCTGGCCGCGCGCGGCGCCTGCGTGGTGCTGTCCGGCTTGCTGCCGGCCCAGGCCAATGCCGTGCTGACGATCTATCGCGCGCAGGGCCTGACGCTCCAGCGCCGCATCGTGCTGGAGGGCTGGGTGACGCTGGTGCTGGCGCGGCCAAAACGAAACCGCCCCAGCCGGAGGCCGGGGCGGTTTCGCATGCACTGAAGGCGGCGTCGTTTACCAGCCGCCGAACGGCATGTCGTGCGAGCCGGTCTTGACCAGGCGATTGCCGCGCTCGTCCAGGCTGTAGGGAAGCAAGTTGATGTGCAGCGCGATCTCGCGCCGCGCCTGCGCCATGCGCGCCTCGATCAGCGCATCCATGAAGCGGGCGAAGAAACCCTTGCGCGGCGCGGCCTTCTCTCGCTTGCCGGCAGTCGCGGTCGCGGTAGCGGCAGCACGTCCAGAATCATAAGTGACGGCAACCATATCTGTCTCCTTTCGAACCGAAGCGTTTCAGAAAAACACCCCGGGCATTCGTCCCTGACTATTGCAATGCAACATAAGCGATACCGCACCTGCTAACTACCTGTGACAATGCATGGAAGCCACGTCCTACGGGCATATATCCATTAATCATTCGGTCATTTACGGGCGACAACACGGCGAATTTAGTGCGGTGCACAAAGATAAGTCACGGCACTGATTCGTTGCCGAAAAGGTGGCCAGTCCATGCCGAATATGTCGCCGGCATAGAGCGGTGGAACCGCTGCCGCAGCCTTGTCGCAGATCAAGTGCATGCCTGCATTGCGGGCGCCGGAGAGCAAGGTAGAGTGCAGCCGATGTTTGAAGCCCGCTTTCAGACCTTCGAGGATTCGCCCGGCAGCGCGCAGAGCGCGGGGCGCGTTGCGGCACTGCGTGCGGCGCTCGCTGCGCGCGGGCTCGACGGTTTCGTGGTGCCGCGCGCCGACCGCCAGCAGAACGAGTACCTGCCGGCGAGCGAGGAGCGTCTGGCCTGGCTCACCGGCTTCACCGGCTCCGCCGGCGCGGCGGTCGTGCTGGCGGACCGCGCGGTGCTGTTCGTCGACGGGCGCTACACGGTGCAGGCGGCCGCCCAGGTCGACGGCAGCATCTTCAGCATCGAGCACTTTGTGGAGAACCCCCCACCGCGCTGGCTCGAACAGAACCTCGGCGCCGGGGCCAAACTCGGCTACGACCCCTGGCTCCACACGAGCGACGGCGCCGAGCGGCTGCGCAGCGCCTGTGCCACGGTCGGCGCCGAGCTGGTCGCGGTCGACGACAATCCAATCGACGAACTCTGGCGCGACCGCCCCGCGCCGCCTGCCGGGCGCGTCGCGCTGCACGACATCAAGTTCGCCGGCGAGCGCGCGGCCGACAAGCTTGCGCGGGTGCGCGCCGAGCTCGGCAAGCTGCATGCCGATGCGCTGGTGGTGTCCGACCCGCAGAACGTCGCCTGGCTTTTCAATATCCGCGGCTCCGATATCGCGCATACGCCGCTGGCGCTGGCCAATGCCTTGATCCCGCGCGAGGGGCGGCCCTCGCTCTATGTCGCGCCGGCCAAGCTCGACAAGGAGGTGCGCGCGGCTCTGGAGGACATCGCCGAGGTGCGCGCGCCCGACGCCTTGACCGACGACCTCGCCGCGCTCAAGGACAAGACCGTGCGGCTCGACCAGGCGAGCGCAGCCGACGCTTTGACGCGGCTGATCAAGGAAAGCGGCGGCAAGCCCGCGCGCAGTGCCGATCCGATCGCCGCCATGAAGGCGGTGAAGAACTACGCCGAGATCGCAGGCAGCCGCGCCGCGCATTTGCGCGACGGCGTTGCGCTCACCCGCTTCCTCGCCTGGTTCGCACGCGAGGCGCCGAAGGGCAAGCTGACCGAGATCGACGCGGTGGCGGCGCTGGAAAGCTTCCGCCGCGACACCGGCCTGCTCAAGGACGTATCCTTCCCCACCATCGCCGGCGCCGGCCCCAACGGCGCGATCGTGCATTACCGCGTCACCCGCGACAGCAACCGGGCGATCGGCATGAACGAGCTGTTCCTCATCGATTCCGGCGCGCAATACGAGGACGGCACCACCGACGTCACCCGCACGCTCCTGGTCGGCAACGCCACCGACGAAATGCGCGACCGCTTCACCCGCGTGCTCAAGGGCCACATCGCCGTCGCCACCGCGGTGTTTCCGGAGAATACCACCGGCGCCCAGCTCAATTCGCTGGCGCGCTTCTCACTGTGGCAGGCGGGGCTCGATTTCGACCACGGCACCGGCCACGGCGTCGGCAGCTACCTGTCGGTGCACGAGGGGCCGGCGCGCATTTCCAAGCTCGGCATGGCGCCCCTGCGGCGCGGCATGATCCTGTCGAACGAGCCCGGCTACTACAAGACCGCCGCCTACGGCATCCGCACCGAGAACCTGCTCTTGGTGATCGCCGAGCCGGAGCCCGCCGGCGCCGAAAAGCCGCTCAACGCATTCGAGACGCTGACGCTGGCGCCGATCGAGCGGGCGCTCTTCGATCTACGGCTATTGACCGCCAAGGAGCGGCATTGGCTCGACAGCTACCACGAACGCGTGCGCGAGACGCTCGCGCCCCTGGTCGAAGCCGACACGCGCAAGTGGCTGGAAGGCGCGACAAGGCCGCTGTGAAGTCCAAATACGCATGGGCACGAAAATGACCCCGCCCTTTTCAGGGAATGGGAGAGTTGCGCGGTATAACCCTTTGCTTCTGCCGAGAAACGGAAAGAACAAAGTGGGCATAGTCTGAGAAGTCTGAGCCGGGGCGTTCGTGCACGACATACAGTCAGAAACAATCGCACGTCGCCTCGCGCCGTGGCGCCTGCTCCCGTTGCTGATGGCGATGACCGCCCTCGGACCGGCGACGCTCAACATCCTGGTGCCGGCGCTGCCAAATCTCACCGCGCTGCTTGCCGCCGATTCCGCCACGGTGCAGCTCGTGCTTTCGCTCTATCTCTTGAGCTTCGCGGTGGCGCAACTATTGCTCGGCCCGCTGTCCGACCGCTTCGGCCGGCGGCCGGTGGCGCTTGCCGGACTGGCGCTCAACGTCGCCGCCTCTTTTGCCGCCATCGCGAGCGCCTCCATCGAAACGCTGATCGTTGCCCGCATCGTGCAGGCTTTCGGCGCCTCCATCGGCATCGTCATCGGCCGTGCCATCATCCGCGACCTCTACGAGCGCGACCGCGCCGCCGCCATGATCGGCCTGGTCACCACCGCCATGGTGGTCGCCCCCATGGTGGCGCCGCTGGTCGGCGGCATCCTCGATGTCACCTTCGGTTGGCGCTCGATCTTCCTGTTCATCGCGCTGATGAGCGCCGTGGTGTTGCTGTGGGCGATACCGGAACTGCCGGAAACGCGCGCCGCCGCAACGCCGCAGGCGCAGGCCATGTTGTGGCGGGAGTGGCGCGCGCTGCTCGGTAGCGCCAAGTTCCACGGCTATGTGCTGGCGGCCGCCCTCGGCTCAGCGCCGTTCTTCACCTTTCTCGGCGGCGGCCCCTATGTGGTGGTGACGCAGCTCGGCCATTCCGCAGCCGAGTTCGGCCTGTGGTTCGTGTTCGCCTCCTTCGGCTTCATGAGCGGAAATTTCACGGTGTCGCGGCTTTCGCAGCGCTTCGGCGTCGACGCCATGATCGTGGCCGGCATCGTCTTCCTGGTGGTCGGGTCGGCGCTCTCGATCGTGCTGGCGTATCGGCCGGAATGGGGGCTCGCTTCGGTATTCGTGCCGCAGCTCATCATCAACTATGGCAACGGTCTGGCGCTGCCGACCGCCATCGCCGGAGCGGTGAGCGTGCGCCCGCAGGCCGCCGGCAGCGCCTCCGGCCTCACCGGCTTCGTGCAAATGGCGGTCGCTTCCGCCGTGACGCAGACGGTCATGATGGCGCTTGCCGGCGCCACCGATGCCATGCCGATGAACTGGATGATGCTCATCGAGTCGGTGGCGCTGGGCGTGGCGTTCTGGCCGCTGGTGATGCGTCGCTGAGCGGCGCGTTCCTCACCCTCCGACGAACTTCAGCCACGCCTCCTCGGTCAGTATCTTGACGCCGAGCCTCTCGGCCTTTCTGGCCGGCCCCGGGGCCGGCGACGACGCCCGCCTACGGCATCCGCACCGAGAACCTGCTCTTGGTGATCGCCGAGCCGGAACCGGCCGGCGCCGAGAAGCCGCTCAACGCATTCGAGACGCTGACGCTGGCGCCGATCGAGCGGGCGCTCATCGATCTACGGCTATTGACCGCCAAGGAGCGGCATTGGCTCGACAGCTACCACGAACGCGTGCGCGAGACGCTCGCGCCCCTGGTCGAAGCCGACACGCGCAAGTGGCTGGAAGGCGCGACAAGGCCTTTGTAATGGGGCAACGCCTGCGCCACTTCCTCGGTTGTCATCGTCCGCGTAAGCGGACGATCCAGTAACCACGGCACCCACGGTGCGTACTGGGTCCCCGCTTTCGCGGGGACGACCGCAGAATGTGTCGCTGAGCCTAACCCCCCACCAGCTTCAGCCACTCGTCCTCGCTCAGCACCTTGACGCCGAGCTTCTCGGCCTCGGCCAGTTTCGAGCCGGCGCCGGGGCCGGCCACCACGAAATCGGTCTTCTTCGACACCGAGCCCGCCGCCTTGGCGCCGAGCCGCTCGGCCTGCGCCTTGGCTTCCTCGCGCGTCATCTTTTCCAGCGTGCCGGTGAACACGATCGTCTTGCCGGCGATGGCCGTGTCCTGCTTCGGCCGCTCGACGTCGCGGATGTTCACCTGCTGGGTCAGGCGCTCGACGATGCCCCTGTTGTGGCTCTCGCCGAAATAGGCCTTGATGCTCTCGATCACGGTGTCGCCGATCTGGTCGAGCGCATCCATCTCGGCGATGGCCTCCTCGTCGCCCTTGGCGATCTTCAGGCAGGCGTCGTGGAACGCTTCCCACGAGCCATAGCCGCGCGCCAGCGCCCGCGCCGTGGTCTCGCCGACGTGACGCATGCCGAGCGCATAGATGAAGCGGTCGAGCGGAATGGTGCGGCGCTGCTCGATGGATCCGAACAAATTGCCGACCGAAGTCTCGCCGTAACCTTCCTCGTCCTCGAGCTTGATCTTGTCGTTGCGCGCTTCGAGCGTGAAGATGTCGGCCGGCTCCTTCACCCAGCCCTTGTCGAAGAACAATTCGATCTGCTTCTCGCCCAGGCCCTCGATGTCGAAGGCGCCGCGCGACGAGAACAGCTTCAAATGCTCGATCTTCTGGAACGGGCAGGCGAACTCGCCGGTGCAGCGCAGGCGTGCGCCCTCCTCGCCGGTGGCCGTGGTCTCGCGCACCACGTCGGTGTGCAGCGGGCACGGGCATTTCTTGGGGAAATGATAGGGCTTGGCGCCCTTCGGCCGCTTGTCGATGACGACGTCGACCACCTGCGGGATCACGTCGCCGGCGCGCTGGATGATGACGGTGTCGCCGATGCGGATGTCGCGCCCCTCGCGCAACTGCTCGCCGCCCGAGCCGATGCCCTTGATATAGTCCTCGTTGTGCAGCGTGGCGTTCTGCACGATGACGCCGCCGACGCCGACCGGCTCGAGCTGCGCCGTCGGCGTGAGCACGCCGGTACGCCCGACCGTGATCATGACGCCGCGCACCACGGTGGTCGCCTGTTCCGCCGGGAATTTGTGCGCGATGGCCCAGCGCGGGCTGCGCGAGACGAAACCGAGCCGCTCCTGCCAGTCGAGCCGGTCGACCTTGTAGACGACGCCGTCGATGTCGTAGTCGAGCTTGGCGCGGCGCTCCTCGATTGCGCGGTGGAAGGCGAGCAATTCGTCGAGCGAATGGCAAATCTTGGTGAGCGGATTGGTTTTGAAGCCGCAATGCTCGAACCACTTGATCATGCCGGACTGCGTATCGGCCGGCATCTCGCTCATCTCGCCCCAGGCATAGGCGAAGAAGCCGAGCGGGCGCGAGGCGGTGATGCTCGGATCCTTTTGACGTAATGAGCCGGCCGCCGAATTGCGCGGATTGGCGAAGATCGTGTCGCCCGCCTGTTTTTGCCGCTCGTTGAGGGCGAGGAAGGCTTGCTTCGTCATATAGACTTCGCCGCGCACTTCCGCGATCTTGGGCACCTTGCGGCCCTTGAGCCGCTTCGGCACGTCTTCCAGCGTCCTGATATTGGCGGTGACGTCCTCGCCCTCGCTGCCGTCGCCGCGAGTGGCGGCGACGGTGAGCTCGCCATTCTCGTAACGCAGCGACATCGACAGCCCGTCGATCTTTGGCTCGGCGCTGAACGCGATCGTCTCGTCCTCGCCGAGCTTGAGGAAGCGGCGGATGCGGGCGACGAAATCGACCACGTCCTGCTCGGCCATGGCGTTGTCGAGCGAGAGCATGGGCACCGCGTGGCGCACCTTTGAAAAGCCACGCGAGGGCGCGGCGCCGACGCGCTTGGACGGCGAATCGGAGCGCACGAGATGCGGAAAGCGTGCTTCGATCGCCTTGTTGCGCTCGCGTAAGCGATCATAGGCGGCGTCGGTGATCTTCGGCGCGTCCTCCTGGTAATAGCGCTTGTCGTTGAGCGCGATCTCATAGGCGAGCCGCTTCAGCTCGGCTTTCGCCTGCGCCGCGGTCAGGTCGGGGACCGGGATTTTGCTGGGGTCTTTCGTCGGCATATCATTCCCTGTCATTCCGGGGCGCGAGCGCAGCGAGCGAGCCCGGAATCCATACTCCGCAGCCGCCGATGTATTATGTCTACCTGACCGCGAGCAAGAAACATGGAACGCTTTACCTTGGCGTGACCAACAATCTGGTGCGACGGATTCACGAACACAAGAGCAAGTCCATCCCGGGTTTCACGTCTCAGTACAACGTCGTAAAGCTTGTCTGGTTTGAATGCTATGACGACCCGACCAATGCCATTGCTCGTGAGAAGGATATAAAGAAGTGGCGACGTGACTGGAAGATCAGGCTGATCGAGCAGGAGAACCCGGACTGGCTGGATTTATACCCGTCAATCACCCGTTAGACGCTGGCACCATCCACTACTTCTGCTGCGGCGTATGGATTCCGGGCTCGCCGCCTTCGGCGGCGCCCCGGAATGACGCTTGAGGTGGCCGCCAATTTACCCGAATGTGCGCCCCATGTTCATCCACCCGCGCGGCAAGGACCGCCCCTACCCCCTCGGCCCGTTCCCGCTGGAAACGCTGCGGCGCGACGACAGCGCCATCGAACGCGAGGCCGAGCGGGTCCCGCTCGCGGGCGTTGCGGAACCCGAGCCGGCCGGGCCGCTGGCGCAGGCCGCCGAACACTATCGCAGCCTGTTCGCCAAGTTCGCCGAGGGGCCGGCGGCCCCCCAGCGGGCGCCGCTGCCGGACGACCTCGCCCGCCGCTCAGCCGACATCAAGGGCGCCGCCTATTTCCTCGATGCCGCGCAGGTCGGCATCTGCCGCGTGCCGCCCCATGCCTGGCTCGCCGGCTGCGACCGCCCGGCGCACGATTGTGCCGTCGTCATCCTGGTCGAGCGCCCGCGGCTGCCGGAACCGGATAATCTCGCGCGCGAGTGGATCGCGCCGGCGCGGGCGCAGATCGCCGACATGCGCGCGGCCGAGATCGCCGTCTGCGTTGGCGGCCATATCCGCGCCATGGGCTTTGCCGCGCGCGCGCATTTCGCCGGCGCGAGCCTCGTCGACCGCGACCGGCTGGCGGTGCTGGCGGGCCTCGCGCTGCGCACGGATGACGGCCTGCGCAATCCCTATCTCGACGATTTTTCCATCGCCGTCGTCACCACCGATTATGCGCTGGCCATCGACAAGCCGCTGCACGCGAGCGCGCTGAACGCGCGCGGCCTCGCCTATTGGTGGGGCGTGAACGGCGCGCAGTCGGGGCGCGAGCGCAACCGGCAGAAAAAGCGCGCCACGCACCTGTCGCGCTTCCCCATGGAGACGGTGAAGCGCGTCGCACGCCCGACCACGCTCATCCTCGACGACGAGGTGCCGCGGGTGCCCAAGCGCGCCGCCTTCTTCCAGCGCGCGCTGCATGGCGACCTCGGCGACAAGGCCAAGGCCGAGCGCACGCGCTTTGCCTTCAAGACACCGCTGTCGTGGAGCCTGCTGCAGGTGATCCGCGCGCTGGTGCCGTTCCAGGGCGGCGAGGCGGCGCCCGCCGCCGACCACACACGCTACCGCGACGCCAAGGCCAATGCCGACGCGCTCAAGTCGCTGTCCTACGCGCTCGGCTCCGACCTGACCGGCATCTGCGAGGTCCCGCGCTATGCCTGGTTCTCGCACAAGGAGGACGGCAAGGAGATCGCGCCCTATCACCGCTATGCCGTGGCCATGCTCATCGACCAGGGCTACGACACCATGGAGGGCGCGAGCGGCGACGACTGGATCTCCGGCTCGCAGTCGATGCGCGCCTACCTGCGCGGCGCGGTGATCGCCGGCGTGATGGCCGAATTGCTGCGCGCGCTCGGCTTTTCCGCGCGCTCGCAGACCAATGCCGACAGCGACGTGCTGCACATCCCGGTCATCCTCTGGGCGGGCCTCGGCGAGCTGTCGCGCATTGGCGAACTGGTGCTCAATCCCTTTGTCGGCCCGCGCTTCAAGTCGGTGGTGCTGACCACCGACATGCCGCTCGAAACCGACCAGCCGATCGATTTCGGCCTGCAGTATTTCTGCTCCAACTGCCTGAAATGCGCGCGCGAATGTCCCTGCGACGCCATCCCCTTCGGCGACAAGGTGATGTTCAACGGCTACGAGATTTGGAAGCCGGACGTCGAGCGCTGCACGCGCTATCGCCTCACCAATGCGCGCGGATCGGCCTGCGGACGCTGCATGAAGACCTGCCCGATCAACAAGGTGGTCGATGCCGACGGCGCTGTGTTGACGCGCGTGGCGAGCTGGTTCGGCGTCAACGTGATGGCGCTGAAGCCGCTGATGGTGCCGATCGCCACCTGGTTCGATGACTGGATCGGCAACGGGCGCCGCAACCTGGCAAAGAAATGGTGGTTCGACCACGAGATCGTCGACAATGTCGTGGTGACGCCGCGCGCCACCAACGAGCGCGACATCGATCCGGCGCGCAAGGTCGACCCCGCCGCGGCCATGCAGAAGATGGCCTATTACCACGCCGATAGCATGCCGCCGCCCAATGATCCCGCCCCGCATAGTGTCGACCGCAAGGCGGCGCTGGCGGCAAAGGAAAAGCTGGAGACGCCGGACGAGGCGCGCGCCCGGCATGCGGCGGGTGGCGCACGGCCGGCGCATTACATTCCAACGCCGCCGGTCGGCGCCGCGGCCGACGCGAAAGCGGCCAAGAGCCCGTATGATTGATACCGAATCTGGACGATCATTCCGTCATTCCGGGGCGCGGCCGAAGGCCGCGAGCCCGGAATCCATAACCCCAAACGCTGCGGATTATGGATTCCGGGCCCGCCGCTTCGCGGCGTCCCGGAATGACAGACGTGACGAGATAGCGCAAAACCCTGATGACACGGCACCAAGCCGGACGCTGGACGATCATCTCAACAACGTTTTCCCATGAAACACATCGGCTTCCTCTCCTTCGGTCATTGGACCCCCTCGCCGCAGTCGCAGACGCGCTCGGGCGCCGACGCGCTGCTGCAATCGATCGAGCTTGCCGTGGCGGCGGAAGAGCTCGGCGCCGACGGCGCCTATTTCCGGGTGCATCATTTCGCCCGCCAGCTCGGCTCGCCCTTCCCGCTGCTGGCGGCCGTCGGCGCGCGCACCAAGCGCATCGAGATCGGCACCGCGGTCATCGACATGCGCTACGAGAACCCGTTCTACATGGTGGAGGATGCCGGCGCCGCCGACCTCATCGCCGGCGGCCGCCTGCAACTGGGCATTTCCCGTGGCTCGCCCGAGCAGGTGATCGACGGTTGGCGCTATTTCGGTTACGTGCCGCCCGAAGGCATGAGCGACGCCGATATGGCGCGGCGCCACACCGAAGTCTTCCTCGACCTCTTGCGCGGCGAGGGCTTCGCCCGCCCCAGCCCGCAGCCGATGTTCCCCAACCCGCCCGGCCTGTTGCGCCTCGAGCCTTACTCGGAAGGCTTACGCGATCGCATCTGGTGGGGCGCTGGCACCAACGCCACGGCGGAATGGGCGGCCAAGCTCGGCATGAACCTGCAGTCTTCGACGCTGAAGATCGACGAGAGCGGCAAGCCGTTCCACGTGCAGCAGGCCGAGCAGATCAGGATTTACCGCGCGGCCTGGAAAGAGGCCGGACATACGCGCACGCCGCGGGTGTCGGTCTCGCGCAGCATCTTCGCGCTCACGGACGACCGCGACCGCATGTATTTCGGCCGCGGCGGCAGCGAAGGCGACCAGATCGGCATGCTCAGCCAGACGGAGCGCGCCATTTTCGGCCGCAGCTACGCCGCCGAGCCGGACGCCCTCATCGATCAGCTCAAGCAGGACGAAGCCATTGCCGAGGCCGACACGCTGCTCTTGACCGTGCCCAATCAGCTCGGCGTCGACTACAACGCCCACGTCCTCGAGGCGATCCTCAAGCACGTCGCGCCGGCCCTTGGCTGGCGCTGAGCGCGCCGCTCCCAACGATCGATCGACGTCACCCGCGAGACTTAGAAATGAAAGCGATCCGCGCGCATTCATTTGGTGGACCGGAAGTTCTGAAGCTGGAAGACGTGGCCGATCCGGTTCCCGGCCGGGGCGAAGTCGTTGTCGATGTGCGTGCCGCGGGCGTCAATCCGGCGGACACCTACATGCGAAACGGCACTTACGCGATCGTTCCGACGCTTCCCTACATTCCCGGCGGCGATGCCGGTGGCGTGATTTCCGCGCTTGGCGCGGGCGTTCGCAATTTTGCAATTGGCGATCGGGTCATCGTCGGCACCGCTCTCAGCTTCGACCTCACCGGATGTTACGCCGAGAAGGTGAAGCGCAAGGCGAGCGAGGTGTTGCCGTTGCCCCCGGGCGTCAGCTTCGCGGCGGCGGCAACCTTCGGCGTCCCCTATGCGACCGCGCACTATGCGCTCTTCGCGCGTGGCGGCGCCCGCGCCGGAGAAACCGTGTTCATTCACGGCGCCAGCGGCTCGGTCGGCACGTCGGCGCTGCAACTTGCCAAGCGCGCCGGGTTGAAGGTCGTTGGCAGCGCCGGCACCGCCAAGGGTCTGGCTTTAATTACGCAGGAGGGCGCCGATCTTGCCGTCGACCACACGCAAAAAGACTACTTGCAAGAGGTCAAACGCGTCACCGGCGGAAAAGGGCCAGAGCTGATCCTGGAAATGCTGGCCAACGTCAACCTCGCCGCCGACATGGATCTGGCGGCGAAATACGGGCGGATCGTCGTGATCGGCAACCGCGGCGAGATCACGATCAATCCCCGAATAGCGATGATGAAGGAACTGGACATCCGCGGCACGGCCCTGTGGAATGCAACGCCCGAGCAGATGCAGCCCATCATGAAAGACATTCTTGAAGGTGTGGCGGCCGGGACCCTTCGCCCCGTCATCGGCAGGGACATGCCGCTGGCGGAAGCGGCCGCGGCGCACGAGGCCGTCTTGCAGCCAGGCGCCTACGGAAAGATTGTCCTGGTTCCGTAGGGCCGCGCGACGCCCTCGGCGCCGAACAGCCCATATGACCGACGTTCACCCGACCGCGAGGGGAGAGTGAACGTCAATGACAACGGGCTGTTCGTCGTCGCTCCGATCCTGCGTCCGCCTGCCGGTCAGTTCCAGCCCGCCTGCCGCTCGCAATCCTTGCGCGCCGCCGGGTGAGACTTTTCCCACTGCGTGATCGAGCGGGTTTCGTTGCTGCTCATCTTCTCGTTCATGCAGACGCAATAGGCACGCACGACCGCCGGCGTCCCGCCAGGTTCGCCCCGGTTGTCGCTGATGCACTGATTGATCCATTTCAGATCGTCGGCATTCATCCTCTGCGCGAATGCCTGGTTGCTCGCGAACAAAGCCGCCAAGCCGATCCCGACGAATGCCAGCCTCATGGGCGTCATTTGATGTTCTCCCTTCGATAGCCGGCGCTCTGCGCCCGGCAGACGGATATTGCCTCGCCGCGCAACGTTGTCGTCGCATTGCGTGCAAACCCTGTCCCAATTCGTGCAGATCGCCGGCCGGAGCCGCCGCCGGATCAGGCCGGCTCGTCAGCGGTCGGCGTGGCCGAACGAAAGTCGTCGGGTGAAATCCCGTAAGCGGCGCGGAACGCGCGATAAAAGGTCGAGAGGCTCTCGAAACCGGTGGCAAAGGCCACATCGGTCACCGACCGGCGCGGGACCTGCACCAGCAGCAGGCAGGCGCGCTCCAGCCGGCGCGCCAGAACGTAGCGGGCGAAGCTGGTGGCGGTCGGCTCGAACAGCGAATGCAGTTGCCGGACCGAGATCTTGAGCATCGCCGCGACGGCTGCGGCCGACAGGGGCCGATGCAGGTTGCGGTCGATGATCTCGCGCGCCGCCGCCAATTGCGCCTGCCGAATCGCGTCGCGCCCCGGCTCGCTGTCGGCGGCGGCAAGCCCACGCGCCGCAAAGGCAAGCTGCGCCAGCGTCTGCACCGCGATCTCCGCGGCGGCGCCCTTGAGATGCGGCGACTGCTCGACGAAGGCGGTAAAAAGAGACGACAGCAACGCCGCAAGCGCCGTCGTCGGCAACGGGCGCGCATCGATATCCGAAGGACGAGCGATCAAATCCTTGTAGCGGGCGAGAGGAATCTTGACCAACTGAAGATGAAATCCCTGGTCGGACGTCGGTGTCGTCGCATAGGGCAGATCGGAATTGCTCGTCGCAAGGCTTCCCTGATCAAGGATGAACTCGCCGCCTTTGGCTGTTTCGAACCAGCACGCGCCGCCAAGCTGCTGGTAAATGCACAGGCTGTCGCTGGGTGCGCGCTCGATATCCGCGTCATGCCGGCGGACCTGATAGGCCGAGGCGTGCATTTCGACGACGGTCGCGCTGCCGACGCGCAACGCGGCCATCGCGCCGCGGAACGCCGGGCGCTGCTCCTTGGCGAGATCGGCGGTGACGCCGAAGATGTTCTTGGCGCGCAGTTCGCGCCAGTAGTCGAAACGATCCTGATCCGGCAAATGGTCGGTCGACCAGATGGGCGCGGCGAGCCGCCAACCGCCACGCGGCGCGGCACGCCGACTGGACTGTTCTTGACCGGAAGTCATGGCCGCCTCGACCCCGACCAGCGCAGGTGCACCATGGCGGTGCCGGCTGGGGGTCCCCCTATGGCGCAGTATTTGCCAGCACGGCCGGGTATTCAAGGTAGCAGAGCACCGGGATTGCCGCTTCAACTCGCCTGCTTGATCAGCCGCTCGGCGGCGGCACGGGCCTCAGCGGTGATCTCGGCGCCGGCCAACATACGGGCGATCTCCTCGCGCCGGTGGTCGGCGGCGACTTCGGCCACGCGCGTGGCCACGCGCTTGCCCTTGTCGAGCGAGTCCTTGCTGATGACATAGTGGCGGTCGGCGCGGGCGGCGACCTGCGGCGCATGCGTCACCGCCAGCACCTGCACGCCGCGGGCAAGTTTGGCGAGCCGCACGCCGATGGCGTCGGCCACCGCCCCGCCGACGCCGGTGTCGATCTCGTCGAAAACAAGCGTCGGCGCCGAGCCGCGGTCGGCCAGCACCACCTTCAGCGCCAGGAGAAAACGCGCCAGCTCGCCACCGGAGGCGACCTTCATCAGCGGCCCCGGCCGCGTGCCCGGGTTGGTCTGCACCCAGAACTCGACGCGGTCGATGCCGTTCGGGCCGGCGTTGGCTTCGTCGCTGTCGATCTGCGTGGAAAATTTCGCGCGCTCGAGCTTGAGCGGCTTGAGCTCGCCATTGACCGCCTTGTCGAGCGCGGCGCCGGCCTTGCGTCGCGCCTTGGACAGCGCATCAGCCGCCTTGCGGTAGGCCGCCTCGGCGTCCTTGGCGGCGGCGTCCAGCGCCTTCAGCCGGTCTTCCCCGGCATCGATCAGCGCGATGTCGTCCTGGTATTTGCGCGCCAACGCGGCGAGCGCGTCGACCGCGACATTGTATTTGCGCCCGGCGGCGCGCAGCGCGAACAGCCGCTCCTCGATGCGCTCGAGCTCGGCCGGATCGTAATCGGCGGCGGCAAGGGCCGCTTCCAGGTGCGCGCGCGTTTCCTCCAGCGCGTTGATGGCGACATCGAGCGACTTCACCGCCGGCTCGATCAAAGCCGGGGCCTGTTGCTGGCGCCGCTCCAGCCGGCGGATGGCGCCGGAAAGCGCCGGCACCGAGGAGCCGCTGCCGGCGAGGACGTCGTGCGCATCGCGCAGATCGGCGGCGATCTTCTCGCCCTGCATCATCGCCGTGCGCCGTTCGGCAAGCTGGGTCTCCTCGCCGGGCTGCGGCGCGAGCTTGCCGAGCTCCTCGACCGCGTGACGCAGCCAGTCGCCTTCGCGCTGGGCGCGCTCGACCTCGGCGCGATGGGCTTGCGCCGCGGCCTGCGTCGCGCGCCGCGCCTCCCACAGGGCCTCCACCTTGGCGGCGTCCCGCTCCAGCGCGCCGAAGGCATCGAGCAGCCGGCGATGGGTGGCGGCGTCGGTCAGCGCGCGATCGTCGTGCTGGCCGTGGATCTCGACCAGCGCGCCGCCCAATTGCTTCATCACCTGCGCACTTACCGGCTGGTCGTTGACGAAGGCGCGGGTGCGCCCGTCGGAAAACTGCGCGCGGCGCAGGATCAGGTCGTCGTCGGCGGGAATGTCGTTGGCCCGAAGGATGGCGCGCGCCGGATGATCGCGCGCCACGTCGAACACCGCGGTCACCTGGCCCTGTTCCTGGCCGTGCCGCACCAGGCTCTGGTCGCCGCGCGCGCCCAGGGCGAGCGTGAAGGCGTCGAGCAGGATCGACTTGCCGGCGCCGGTCTCGCCGGTGAGCACGGCAAGCCCGTCGGCGAAATCGATGTCGAGCCGATCGATCAGAACGATGTCGCGGATCGAGAGTCGGGAGAGCATGCAGCGCGCAAGTCCAATGAGGCCTCGTCATGCCCGGGTCCGGGCACCCACGCCTTTCCGATTCGCCATCATTAAAGACGCCGAAGGCCGGCACAAGACCGGCCATGACGCTGTGAACGAAGGACTGCGTCGCCCCTCAGCCCAGCCCGATCCCCCGGAACGCCTTGCTGATCCAGGAGCCGGTGTTCTCCTTCGGCTCGACGCCGCGATCCTTCACCAGCGCATAAGCGTGCTTGTACCAGGGACTGTCGGGGAAATTGTGCCCGAGCACGGCGGCGGCGGTCTGTGCCTCGCTGACGATGCCGAGCGCCATATAGGCCTCGGTCAGCCGCTCCAGCGCCTCCTCCACCTCGCGCGTGGTCTGATACTTGGTGACCACGACTTTGAAGCGGTTGATGGCGCCGGTGTAGTCCTTGTTTTTCAGGTAATAGCGGCCGATCTGCATTTCCTTGCCGGCCAGCTGGTCGCGCGCGACCTCGATCTTGCGTTTGGCGTTCCGGGCGTATTCGCTGTTGGGGTATTTGTTGATGACCTCCTGGAACGCCGCCATCGCCTTTGCGGTATCGCCCTGATAGCGGGTCACGTCGGGGATCTGGTCGAAATAGGCGGACGCGATCAGATACTGCGCATAGGCGGCGTCCGGACTGCCGGGATGCAGCGTCAGGTAGCGCTTGGCCGCGCTGACGCAATCTTCGTAGGAACCGGACGAATAATAGGCGAAGGCCGACATGATCAGCGCCTTGCGCGCCCATTCCGAATACGGATGCTGGCGGTCGACCTCTTCGAACTTGGCCACGGCCTTTTTCGAGTCGTGGCGCACATTCAGCAGATAGAGGCCTTCGTTGTAGAGCTTGTCGGCCGGCTCGTCCGGCGCGGCGGCTTCCTTGCTGCCGAACAGGTCGAAGCTCGAGCAGCCGCCGAGGCTCGCCGCCACCAGCAGCATGGCAAGGCCGCGGGCGAAGCGGCGGCGGCCGGTGGGCCCGGCGGCGGATGCCGGCTCGGCCGAAACCTTGGTCAAAGCAGTGTCCCTCACGCGCTCCCCCGGCACCGGTGCAAGATTTGTTGGTCACCCCGACGCCGCGCAGAGGTGTAGACGAAAAAACGCGGCTCCGCCAAGCGAGTAAGCGGACATTCTGCCGGGATTAAGGCGGGGCGGGAAAGCGGAAAAAGCGGGCTTTTCAGGAGACGTCCGGCCCATAGGCGGCAACCGCCAGGCCGGGCGCAAGCTCGGCATGGCCGCGGGCGCGGCGCGGGCTTTCGGCGAATTCCACAACCCGCCAGGCGCTGGTGTCGGCCATCAGCGCCGACAGCACCGCGTGATTGAGTTTGTGGCCGCCGCGGATGGTGCGATAGGCGGCGAGCAGCGGCTGGCCGGCCAACGCCAGATCGCCGATGGCGTCCAGCACCTTGTGACGCACGAACTCGTCCGGATAGCGCAAGCCGTCCGGATTGAGCACGCGATCCTCTGTCACCACCAGCGTATTGTCGAAGGACGCGCCGAGCGCGTATCCCGCGCCCCACAGCTTGGACACATCCTTCATGAAGCCGAAGGTGCGCGCGCGCGCCACCTCGCGGCGGAACGTCTCCGGCTCGACATCGAGCGCGAGCGCCTGATGGCCGATGAGCCGATGGTCGAAATCGATCTCGGCCTCGACGCGGAAGCCGTGTTCATAAGGACGCAGCTCGCCGAAAGCATTGCCGCGAGCGACGCGCACCGGCTTGAGCACCTCGATATAACGGCGCGGCAGTGCGCGCGCGGTGAGGCCGGCCTGGTCGATGGCGTCGACGAACGGCGCGGCGCTGCCGTCCATGATCGGCACTTCCGGCCCGTCGATCTCGACCAGCACGTTGTCGACATTCAGCCCGCGCAGCGCGGCGAGGAGATGCTCGGCGGTCGAGCACAGCGGCCCGTCGGCATCGCCGAGCACGGTCGCAAATTCGGTGGCGGTGACGGCTCGCACATCGGCGCGAACTTCGCGCTCGATCAGCCCGTCGGAATTGATGCGCTGGAAGACGATGCCACTATCATCGTCGGCGGGATTCAAGGTGAGCGTGACGGGAGAGCCGGAATGCACGCCGATGCCGGACACGGCAATCTGCTCGCGTAGCGTCGTTTGCTTAGCGCCTTTCATCGAACTCGTCGAACCCGTTTACCGCTACCCGCAGAGGGCTGCGTCATCCCATGTGGAAGGCCCCCCGCGGGGCCACATTTTGGCCGTCACATCAGTGACCGTCTTGCGCTGTCGACGTCTCCCCCGGAGGCCAAAAAATCCCTTACCGGCTGCAACTTAGGCCAGGGATAGCGGTTCTCCAACTCACGCTTTCTTACCGAGTGTTACTCTTTTTCGCCGCATTTTCCGAGATTTCGGACGCGCCGTCGTCGCCGTGCTTTACCCACGTCGCTGACTGTCTTGTCCATCGTCGGCGGGGCGCTCTCGTGACCCCCGGTGGCTTGTCTAAGACTATAATTAAATCAATGTATTAATTGGAAATGCCGCAGCCCGGGCGGCATGGCCCCGCCGCCGTTGCGGCGGGGCCGGTGTCGATGGCGCTTGTCAGTTCGCCTGCCGGCGCAGGAAGGCCGGGATGTCGAGTTGATCCTCTTCCGCCGAATTATGCACAGGCGCGGGGCGTCCATGGGGGTCGAGCCCCTGCGGTCCGGGCCGACGCGCATATTCGGAGACCGGGTCGCCCGGCCGCCCTTCCGGCGCACGCGGACGCGGCGGACGCTCGAACTGCGGCGGCGGACCCTGCACCGGGCGCGGGGCGCGCGGCGCTTCCTCGTTGTCGCGGCGGCCGAGGCCGACATTGGCGAGCCGCTGCATCAGCGACATGCGCTGCTTTTCCGGCTGATTCTCGGTGATTTCGCCGCGTTGGGCGCGGATTTCCGCCTGTGCCGGCAAGGGCAATTCATCGACGCGCGGCATGCGCGGGGTGCGCGCGGCGCGCTCGGGCGCCGGCGGGATGAACGTCTTGGGCGGCGGCGCCTCGACCGGCGGCTCCGCCGACGCCGGTTCGAACAGCGACGGCTTCATCGGCATCGGCCGAATCGAGACGTCGTCGCCAGCGCTCGACGGCATGAGCGCGGCGGCGACGGCGGCGTGGGCGGCCAATTCGACCGCGGCAGTCGTGGCTGCCGGTGCCGTGCGGGCGGCCATCGCAGCCGCCGCCGGCGCGCGCTCGATGCGCTCGGCGGCGCGCGCGGTCTCGGCGCGCACCCGGCCGGCGAGCTCCTTGAGCGCGTTTTCCGGCTTCTCCCGCTCCGGCTGGTTCATGATGCCGGTATTGTCGATGCCGGTCGCCACCACCGAGACGCGGATGATGCCTTCCAGGCTCTCGTCGAAGGTGGCGCCGACGATGATATTGGCGTCGGGGTCGACCTCGCCGCGGATGCGGCTCGCCGCCTCGTCGACCTCGTAGAGGGTGAGATCCTTGCCGCCGGTGATCGAGATCAAAAGACCCCTGGCGCCCTTCATCGAGGCATCGTCGATCAGCGGATTGGCGATCGCGGCTTCGGCGGCGGTGAGCGCGCGCTTCTCGCCGGAGGCCTCGCCGGTGCCCATCATCGCCTTGCCCATCTCGCGCATGACGGCGCGCACATCGGCGAAGTCGAGATTGATCAGGCCTTCCTTGACCATCAGGTCGGTGATGCAGGCGACGCCCGAATAGAGCACCTGGTCGGCCATGGCGAAGGCGTCGGCGAAGGTCGTCTTCTCGTTGGCCACCCGGAACAGGTTCTGGTTCGGGATGATCAGCAGGGTGTCGACCACCTTCTGCAGCTCGGCGATGCCGGATTCGGCAAATCGCATGCGGCGTCCGCCCTCGAAGTGGAACGGCTTGGTGACCACCCCGACGGTGAGGATGCCGAGTTCGCGGGCGACCTTGGCGACGACGGGGGAGGCCCCGGTGCCGGTGCCGCCACCCATGCCGGCGGTGACGAAGATCATGTGCGCGCCGCTGAGATGATCGCGGATCTCGTCGATCACCTCTTCCGCGGCGGCGCGGCCGACATCGGGCTGCGAGCCGGCGCCGAGCCCCTCGGTCACCTTCGCGCCCATCTGGATGATGCGCTCGGCCTTCGATGTGGTCAGCGCCTGCGCGTCGGTATTGGCGACGACGAAGTCGACGCCCTCCAGGCCCGCCGAGATCATGTTGTTGACGGCATTGCCGCCGGCGCCGCCGACGCCGAACACGGTAATGCGCGGCTTCATCTCATGGATGTCTGGAATCTTCAGATTGATGGTCATGCGTTTGCCTCTTTGATGCACGGGCAGCAGGTTCGCTTTTGCGCTGTCGCGCCGACGCGATTGCACGCCGCAGTCCAAGACCGGTCCGCCGCCGGCCCTTGTCGGGTTCCGAAGTTGAGGGTCAGAAGCTTTCGCGCAGCCATTGTCCGACCCGTGCCATGTAGCCGCCTGTTCCTGTCATCAGTGCCCGCGTTTTTCGCGGTTCGAAGTGTTCGAGATGCGCCGCTTGCGGATAAACCAGGAGCCCTGCCGCGACCGCGAAGGCCGGCCCTTTGGCCGCCTCCGGCAGACCGGAAAGCCCCAGCGGACGCCCGATCCGCACCGGGCGTTTGAGAATGTGTGCTGCGAGATCGGCCATGCCGGTGAGCTGGCTGGCGCCGCCGGTGAGCACCACGCGGGCGCGCGGTTCGGCGGCGAAGGGCGATCGCATCAGGCGGTCGCGCGCCATTTCCAGAATCTCCTCCACGCGCGGCTTGATGATGCGCACGATGGCCGCGCGCGAGACGAACTGTGGTGGCTCGCGCTCGTCGTCTCCCACCGGGGGCACCGTGATCATGTCGCGCTCGTCCGATCCTCCGGTCAAAACACTGCCATAAACCGCCTTGATTCGCTCCGCGTCGGCGATTCGCGTGTTCAAGCCGCGCGCCAGATCCATGGTGACGTGGGTGCCGCCCAGCGCGAAGCCATCGGCATGCACGAAGCGGCCGCCGGAGAACACCGCCAGCGTGGTGGTGCCGGCGCCGAGATCGATGCAGGCGGCGCCGAGGTCGGCCTCGTCGTCGGCGAGGCAGGCCAAGCCCGCGACATAGGACGAGGCCACCATGGCCTCGACGTCGATGTGGCAGCGCTCGATCGCCAGCATCAGGTTGCGCACGGTGGCGACGTCGGCGGTGACCGTGTGCATGTCGACGCCGAAGCGGTGGCCGAGCATGCCGCGCGGATCGCGGATGCCGGTGGCGGCATCGAGCGCGTAGCCGATGGGCAGCGAATGCAGCACGGCGCGCCCGCCGCGCACCGAATGGCGACTGGCGGCCGACAGCACGCGCGTGATCTCGGATTCGGTGACGGCGCCGCCGGCAAGATCGACGTCGGCGATGAAGCGTTCGCTGCCGGGGCGACCGCCGGAGAGCGAGACCACAACGGATTCGACCTGCAGGCCGGCCGAGCCTTCGGCGATGTCGATGGCCTGGCTCACCATCTCCTCCGCCTCGACCAGATCGACGACCGAGCCGGCCTTCATGCCGCTCGCCGCGGTGTGGGCGAAGCCGATGACGCGCACGCCGTGGCTGCGCCGGCGCAGCACGTCCTGTGGCCGCTGCGGCTCCAGCCGCGCGATCATGCAGACGACCTTGCTGGTGCCGATGTCGAGGCCGGCGACCACGATCGAGCGGCGCGGCGACACCGGTTTCATCTTGGGCGTGAGGGTGAAGCGCAGCACGGTCATGCCTCACCTCCCTTGCGCTTCTTCTTGGCCTTGTCGGCCGCCTTGAGCGCGGCGTCGCGCGCCGCCGCCGCGGCATCCGACAGCCGCACGGTGACGCGGTCGGCAAGCCGCAGGTCGACCTTGACGATGTCGCGCGCGAACAACTGTTTCGAACGGGCAAGCTCGACCAGCTCGCGCAGCGCATGCTCGGGCGCCTCTTCCGGAAGCTGCACTTCGATGCCGCCCTTGAGGTAGAGGTTCCAGCGGCGATCGGCGACCAGCACCGAGGCCTCGACCAGGTGGGCGATCGTCGGATAGCGCGTAAGCGTGGCGATGAAGCCGGCCGCCGCGTGCTGGGCGCCCTCGCCCACGACCAGCGGCAGCGCCAGATAGCGGCGCGGCACGTAGCGCTCGAGCACGGTGCCGTCGGCGGCGATGAGCGAAAGCTCGCCGTGCTTCTGCCAGAGCGCAAAGGGCTTGCGTTCCCTGATCTCGATGCGCAGCCGGCCGGGATAAAGCTTGAGCACCGCGGCGTCGGCGATCCAGGGATTGGTCATGAGCCGCGCGCGCGCCTTGGCGGCGTCGAGGAACAGAAGCGAGGACGAGCCGGTGATCTGCGCCGTCGTCAGCACGTCTTCACGGTTGACGTCGCGCGCGCCGGACATGGCGATTTCGGAAATGCGGAAGCCGAGCGCATTGGCCGCCGCGTCGCTGATGGCCTGCACCTCGGCCGCGATCTCCGGCCCGTGGCCGCCGCGCACGGTGCCGTAGCCGACGCTCGCCAGCACCAGCAGCACGGCGGCGGCGGAGCCGACACCGCGCGGCGGCGCGTGATCGATGAGGTAGGCGAGCCAGCGTTCCGCCTGCCGGCGCCAGCGGTCAGCCGACGTCGGCCACAGCGGCGCGGGTGCGGAGGCACGCCGCTTCGGCATCAGCAATGCAGCTAGGCTTATCCGGCTCACGGTTCGCACCAGCTCCTTGAACCTCTTGCCTCTTGTGACGGTCCGATATGCCGCGGACTGCGGCGAAGCCCGGCCCGCGTCGGTGTTGCGCACGCGCACGCCTCTCCGGCGCGCGACCCACGCAACGCCGCCAGATCGCTAGTCTTCGAGCCATTTGGTAAATGATTAGTAAAGGTTTACAGATTATGAGGATTTAGGCGCGAGATCGGCCGAGCGTGGCAAAGGGGTCACGGGGTCCGGCGCGCTGAAAATCGAATTTCCAAATGCCTTGGGCGATCCGGCTTGACGCAGAAGAGCGTTGGCAGCGTGCCGGCTTACAATGCCGACCGGAACCGGAAAATACCGCCGTGTGATCGGTCTTTATCGGATTTCACGGCTGCTCTTGCACTGGCGCAGGATCCGGCAACCGGCCGAACGCAGCAATCCAAGGCGCGGTCAAATTGCGGGGCCCGGCTCACCGCCCGGTCGAGGCGTCCTCGACCATCCAGCGCACCAGCTCCTCGAAGGAAATGCCGGCATGCGCCGCCATTTCCGGCACCAGCGAGGTTTCGGTCATGCCCGGCTGGGTGTTGACCTCCAGACAGAACAGCCCCTCCATGCCGGGGCGCGTATCGTCGTAGCGGAAGTCGGCGCGGGTGACGCCGCGGCACTCGAGCGCGCGATGCGCGGCGAGCGACAGGCGGCGGGCCTCCTCATAGACGTCGGCCGGGATCGGCGCCGGCAGCAGGTGTTTGGAGCCGCCGGGCGCGTATTTGGCCTCGTAGTCGTAGAACTTCACCGTCGGCACGATCTCGATGACGCCGAGCGCGCGATCGCCCATCACCGCGCAGGTGAGCTCCTTGCCGGGAATGTAGGGCTCGACCAGCACGCTCTCGCCGAAAGCCCAGTCCGTCCGCGTCAGCTCTTGCGGCGGATGCTCGTGATCTTCGCGCACGATGAAGACCCCGACGCTGGAGCCTTCCGCCACCGGCTTGATCACATAGGGCGGCGGCAGCAGATGGCGCACGGCGGCCTCGCGCCGGGTCGCCGTGACGCCGCCCGGCACCGGCACGCCCGCCGCGGCGAGTATGGTCTTGGTCATCTCCTTGTGGATCGCGACCGAGGAGGCGAGCACGCCAGAATGCGAATAGGGAATGCCTAAAATCTCCAGCAGGCCCTGCACGCTGCCGTCCTCGCCCGGCCGTCCGTGCAGGAGATTGAGAGCGACGTCCGGCTTGAGCGCGGTGAGCGTGGCGGCAATGTCGCGGTCGACGTCGACGCGGCTGACGCGGTAACCGCCACCCCGCTCCAGCGCATCGGCGCAGGCCGCGCCGGAGCGCAAGGACACTTCCCGCTCGGCAGACCATCCGCCCATCAGCACCGCGACGTGTTTCATACTTGGCCTTTCCATCGTCATGGCCGGGCTCGTCCCGGCCATCCACGGCCTCTTTCAATGACGCAAGAAGACGTGGATGCGCGCGACAAGCGCGGGCATGACGAACTCAAGGGGCATTTACCCCGATTCGCTTAATTTCCCATTCCAGCTCGACGCCGCTTTGCGCCTTCACCCGCGCGCGCACGGTCTCGCCCAGCGTTTCGATGTCGTGTGCCGTCGCATGCCCGCGATTGATGAGAAAATTGCAGTGCAATTCGGAGACCTGGGCATCGCCGATGACGAGCCCGCGGCAGCCGGCCTCGTCGATCAGCTTCCAAGCATTGGCGCCAGGCGGGTTCTTGAAGGTGGAGCCGCCGGTGCGATTGCGCGGCTGGCTCGCCTCGCGCTTGTCCTTGATGGCGGTCATCTCGGCGGCGATCTCTTGCGGGTCGCCGGGGCGGCCCTGCAACAACGCCGAGGTGAAGATCACATCCTCCGGCACGCCGCTGTGGCGATAGGAGAAGCCCATCTCGGGATTGCCGAACGTGCGCAGATTGCCGGCGCGGTCGACGCCGCGCGCCTCGACAAGCACATCCTTGGTTTCGCCGCCATAGGCGCCGGCATTCATGCGCAGCGCGCCGCCGACGGTGCCGGGGATGCCGGAAAGGAAAGCGAGACCGGCGAGGCTCTCTTTCTGCGCGGCACGCGCCACCATGACGTCGAGCATGGCGCTGCCGGCGCGCAGGCGGTCCCCCGGCTCGACCGAAACCTCGTTGAAGCCGCGGCCGAGGCGGATAACGACGCCGGGAATGCCGCCGTCGCGCACGATGAGGTTGGAGCCGGCGCCGATGACGGTGACCGGGATATCGGTCGGCAGGTTGCGCAGGAGATAGGCGAGATCGTTCTCGTCCGCCGGCATGAACAGCGCCTGCGCCGGACCGCCGACGCGGAACCAGGTGAACTCGCCGAGCGGCTGATTGGCGAGCAGGCGTCCACGCAGGTTGGGTAGGCGCGCTTTGAGATCGGGGATGATGTCGGGGAAGGGCATCAAGGTATCCGACGCTGCCAACGCTTCGGATCACGGCGGCCGTGAACACACGATATAATGATGATCTCATCATCGGTTACGGTGTAGATCAAGCCGTAGGGGAATTTGCCCAGTCGCGCGCGACGCGCGTTGCGGTACATTCTTTGATACTGAAACGGATTACGCATTATCTTTTGAATTGATGCGTCAACGGCGCGAAGCAATTCGTCTCCAAGGTCTTTGCTTTGTTCATCGTACCAATCGAAAGCTTCGGCAAGCTCAACTCGGACTTTGGGCCTAACAATGAGCCTGCGGCTCACTTACGGCGCGCCCATAGCCACGCCCGCACCTCTTCCCATGGAATCGCAGATGAGGGATCGCGCTCGTGCTCTTCGATCCGGCGGTCGATTTCAGCCTTCTGTTCGGCGCTGAGCGGCGGCAGTTCTTCGGCTTCCGCACTGTCCAAAAGCTCCTGCCCAAGCTCGATGCGCTCATCGGGGCTCAATTCGAACAGCTCTTTAAATTGTGCTTTGTTCATCGAAGGCACCTGTCAAGTCATCGGCGGGCTGATGATATGCGCGGGCCGCCGGACCCGCAATATCACCCCAACGCCTGCAATTCGCCCGGCAGCGCATAGGCCCATTGCGTGATCGAACCGGCGCCGAGGCAGACCACGTAGTCGCCGGGCGCGGCGAGCGACTTGATCAGGCCGGCGAGATGCTCGGGGCCGGCAAGCGGCAGCGCGTGACGGTGGCCGTGGGCGCGCAGGCCCTGCACCAGGCCGTCGCGGTCGGCGCCGGCGATCGGCGCTTCGCCCGCCGGATAGACCGGCGCCACGACCACCGCATCGGCGTCGTTGAAGCAGGTGCAGAACTGCTCGAACAGATCGTGCAGGCGCGTATAGCGGTGCGGCTGCATCACCGCGATCACCTTGCCCTGCGCGCTCTCGCGCGCCGCGCGCAGCACCGCGGCGATCTCCACCGGGTGATGGCCGTAGTCGTCGATGATGGTGACGCCGTTCCAGGTGCCGACGCGGGTGAAGCGGCGCTTGACGCCGCCGAACCCCGCGAGCGCCTTGCGGATTACCTCGTCGTCGATCTGCAGCGCATGCGCCACCGTCACCGCCGCCACCGCGTTGAGCGCGTTGTGGCGGCCGGGCATCGGCAGCATCAGCTTCTCGATCGTATGCGTGGTGGCGCCGCTGCGGTCGCGAAACACGACGCTGAAGCGCTGCTCGCCATTGGCGTGCTCGATTCCGGCGAGCCGCACGTCGGCCTGCGGGTTCTCGCCGTAAGTGATGATGCGGCGGTCGGTGAGCTTGCCGACCAGCGCCTGCACCACCGGATGGTCGGTACACATCACCGCGAAGCCGTAGAACGGGATGTTCTCGACGAATTCGTAGAAGGCGTCCTGCACCGCCTCGTAGGTGTGGAAGTGGTCGAGATGCTCGGGGTCGACATTGGTGACGATGGCGACATCGGCGGGCAGCTTGAGGAAGGTGCCGTCCGACTCGTCCGCCTCCACCACCATCCAGTCGCCGGCGCCGAGCCGCGCGTTGGTGCCGTAGGCATTGATGATGCCGCCATTGATCACCGTCGGGTCGAGCCCGCCGGCATCGAGCAGGCAGGCGACCAGCGACGTCGTGGTGGTCTTGCCGTGCGTGCCGGCGACGGCGACGCAAGATTTCAGGCGCATCAGCTCGGCCAGCATCTCGGCGCGCCGCACCACCGGCAGCCGCCTGGCGCGCGCGGCGATCAATTCCGGATTGTCGCGCTTGATGGCGGAGGAGACGACCACCACGTCGGCGCCGTTGATGTTCTCGGCCGCATGGCCGACCGCGACCTTGATGCCCTGCTCGCGCAGCCGCTTGACATTGGCGCCGTCGGCGACGTCGGAGCCGGTGACGGTGTAGCCCAGATTGGCCAGCACCTCGGCGATGCCGCTCATGCCGATGCCGCCGATGCCGACGAAATGCACCGGGCCGATATTGCGCGGCAATTTCATGGGTGATCGCCCCTCGCCTCTCACGTCGCCGGAACTCGCCGGCTTTCTCGCGCATCGCTTAGAAGACGCGGATGCCCGGCACAAGTCCGGCGTCAGCGGATCATCAATATCCCGGCCCTTTTGTGGCGGGGCGCCGGCAAAGCTGTTGATCCGCGGGCCAAATCCCGCTTAACAGGGCACGCCTTGTCCACCGAGCGCGCGCGCCCCGCATGCATCAGCCAATCGTTTTTGCCCTGGTGGCGATGGTCTGCTACGGCGTCTCCGATTTCGTCTACAAGCGGGCCGCCGCCGCGGCCATCCGTTCCGACCATTTCCTCATGGCGCAGGCGTGGCTGTTCTGCCCGCTGGTCATCGTCTACGCGCTCTTGACCCAGCACCTGATTTTTGTGCCCGCGGCGCTGTGGGGCTTGGCCGCCGGCATCGTCAGCTTCATCGGCTTCTATTATTTCAGCCGCAGCCTCGCCACCGGATCGGTGAGCATCAATGCCTCGATCTTCCGCATGAATTTCATCGTCACCGTCTTCCTGGTGATCGGCTTTCTCGGCGAACCTTTGACCCTGCACAAGCTCGGCGGGCTCGCGCTCGCGCTGATCGCCACCTGGCTCTTGGTTGGCAGCGACGGCGGCGACGGCGCCTCCAAGGAAACGCGGACGCGCTCGCTCATGCAGGTCGCGCTCGCCACACTCGCCTTCGGCGCCTCGAATTTCTTCCACACCGTCGGGCTGCGGCACGGCGCCGTCCCCGCAACGCTGGTGGTGGCGCAGGCGGCGACCTTCATGCCGCTCGCCACCGCCGTGGTCTATGTCACCCACCGCGCATTGCGGCCGCCATTGGTGACGTTCAGATACAGCATCGTGGCGGCGATCCTGCTGCTCAGCGCCACCATCCTGATGCTGCGCGGCGTCGCCGCCGGCCAGGCGAGCGTGCTGGTGCCGATCGCGCAGATGGGCTTCATAATCGCCGCGCTGCTCGGCATCGTGCTGCTGCGCGAGCCGCTGACGTGGCGAAAGCTAGTCGGCTTTGCTTTGGCGCTGGGCGCGCTGGCGGTGCTGATCGAAAGCTAAAGCCCCGCCGGGCCGGCATAGGACCATTCCGGTCGCAAGAACTCCCCGTTCGTCTCCGCGAAAGCGGGGACCCAGGGCCAAACTCACAAGGATTGCGCTGTCCTGGATTTTCGCCGGCGTGAGCGGAGATCAGGCCAATCCCGCCACCTGCATCACCAGATCGGCAAGCCGCTCCGCCGCGTCGAGCGTGCCGGCCGAACGGGCGCCCGCCGCCATCTCGGCGAGCTTGTCCGGCGCCGCGGCGAGCCGCGCGATCTCGGCGGCCAGCCGCTCCGGCGTGAAGTCGCGCTGCAGGATGCGCAGCGCGCCGCCGGCACCTTCCAGCACGGCGGCATTGGCGGCCTGGTCCTGGTCGAGCGCATGCGGCAGCGGCACCAGGATGGCCGGACGGCCGATGGCGGACAGCTCGGCCACCGTCGAGGCGCCCGAGCGCGAGACGATCAGATGCGCCGCCGCGATGCGCGCCGGCAGGTCGGCGAAGAACGCCGCGCATTCGGCGGTAACATTGAGCCGCGCATAGGCCGCGCGCACCGTCTCGAGATCCTCGCCGCGCGCCTGCTGCACGATTGCGAGCCGCGCGCGCAGGCCCGGCGCCAGGCGCGCGATCGCCGCCGGCACGATCTCCGACATCACGCGCGCGCCCTGGCTGCCGCCGAATACCAGCAATCGCAATTCGCCATCCGCCGCCGGCCGCGCGTAAGGGATCGCCGCGGCGTCGACCACCTGCGGGCGCACCGGATTGCCGGTGACGGCGATCTTGCCCTGAAGGCCAGGATCGAGATTGCTCAAGCTGGCAAAGCCGGTGGCGATGCGTGTGACGCGCGGCGCCAATAGCCGGTTGGCGCGGCCCATGACGCCGTTCTGCTCGTGCAGCACCGTGGGCACGGCGCGCAGGCTCGCCGCCCACAGCGGCGGCACGGTCGGATAGCCGCCGAAGCCGACCACCACGCGCGGCTTCAAGCGGCCGATCAGCGACCACGCCTTCAGCGTGCCGCGCGCCAGCAGCGCGCCGGTGCGCGCCAGCGCCAGCGGATTGCGCCCGCGCAGCGTGGCGCTGGGGATCAGATGCACGGCGCGGGCGGGAAACTTGAAATGCGCGGCGCGCGTATCGGTGGCGAGGTCGATCGCCACGCCACGCTTGGCCAGCGCCACCGCCAGCGCCTCGGCCGGAAACAGATGGCCGCCGGTGCCGCCGGCGCAGAGGAGGATAAGCTTTTCTGAGTTTTCGCCTGCCGGCATGGGCTCTCCGCCGTCATGCCCGGCACCCGGGTCCGGCCTTCGGCCGGCCCGAGCACAAGCCTTGTGCCGGGCATCCACGTTCTTCGTTCGCTCAGCAAAGCAACACGTGGATGGCCGGGACAAGCCCGGCCATGACGAAAAACACAAACACCCTGATCCGAGTCAAGCCGCGCCTTCGGCCGGCGCCAGCTCGCCCGGTGCCGGTTCGGGCGAACCGAGCATGGCGGCGCGCGGCTGCTCGCGGGTGAGCGCCAGCAGCATGCCCACGGCATAGGCGAGCGAGATCATCGAGGAGCCGCCATAGGAGATGAAGGGCAGCGTCATGCCCTTGGCCGGCATCAGCCGCAGATTGACCGCGATGTTGATCGCCGCCTGGGTGCCGAACAGGATGGCGAGGCCGGCGGCGGCAAAGCGCGCGAACAGGTCCTCGTTGCGCAGCGCGCGCAACAGCGAGCGGATGACGATGAAGGCAAACAGCGCCACCAGCACCAGGCAGAGCGCGACGCCGAATTCCTCGCCGGCGACCGCGAAGACGAAATCGGTGTGGCTCTCCGGCAGGATGCGCTTGACCGTGCCCTCGCCCGGCCCAGTGCCGAACCAGCCGCCGCGCATGAAGCTCTCGGTGGCGATGTCGATGTTGTAGGTGTCGCCGGAGGCCGGGTGCAGGAAGTGCTGGATGCGGCGGGTGACGTGCGGCACGGTGTAATAGGCGACGGTGAGGCCGGCGCCACTGACCGCGCCGATGCCGGCGACCCAGATCACCCGCATGCCGGCCATGAAGAACAGCGCGCTCCACACCATCGCCACCAGCATGGTCTGGCCGAAGTCGGGCTGCAGCACCAGGAGCGCCACCACCACGATCAGCAATGACAGCGAGATCAGGTTGGCCGGCATGTCCGGACGGCGCGCCGATTCGCCGAACAGCCAGGCGATCAGGATGACGAAGGCCGGCTTGAGGAACTCCGACGGCTGGATGTTCATGCCGAAGATGACCAGCCAGCGCCGCGCGCCCTTGATCTCGGGGCCGATCTCCGGCGTCAGCGCGCACAGCAACAGGCTCACCGCGAAAACGATAATCGACAGGCGGCGGATCTGGTGCGGGGTGAGGAAGGAGACGCCCAGCATCACCGCGACGGAGACGAGGAGATAGAAGATGTGGCGGTCGACGAAGAAGAAGGGGTCGAGGCCGAGCCGGCCGGCGACCGGCGGGCTGGCGGCGAGCGAGAGCACCACGCCGGCCAGCATCAGCGCGCCGATGGCGGCGAGCGTGAGCTTGTCGACCGTCCACCACCATTCGCCGAAGGGCGTGCGATGCGCGCGCGAGATCATGGGCCTTCCCCGTGGTCCGGCCAAGCTGACTCGTCACGGTTTAGGAAGCCTTAACGATGGGGCCGATCCGCTCCCTTCCTCCCACGCGCGCCGCGGCTGGCGCCCCTATGCGGCCGCCAGCGCCTGATCGAGGTCGGCGATGATATCGTCGATGTGCTCGATGCCGACCGACAGCCGCACGTAACCCGGGGTCACGCCGGTCTTCTCCTGCTCCTCCGGCGTCAACTGCGAATGGGTGGTGCTGGCTGGATGAATGGCGAGCGAGCGGGCGTCGCCGATATTGGCGACGTGATAGAACATCTTCAGCGCATCGATGAACTTGCGGCCGGCGTCGTGGCCGCCCTTCAATTCGAAGCCGACCAGCCCGCCATAGCCGCCCTTCAAATAGGTGTCGGCGCGGCGCTTCAACTCGCCGGTCATCTGGCCCGGGAAGATCACCTTCGTCACCTTCGGGTGCTTCTTGAGCCAGGCGGCGACCGCCGTGGCGTTTTCGCAGTGCTGGCGCATGCGCACCACGACCAACTCCAGCCCCTGGATGTGCATGAAGCAATTGAACGGCGAGGCCGCGGCGCCGATGTCGCGCAGCAGCGTGACGCGTGCCTTGATGATATAGGCGATGGGGCCGAGCGGCTTGACGGCCTGCGTCCACACCGCACCGTGATAGCTCGGGTCGGGAGTGTTGAGCATCGGGAAGCGGTCGGCATGCTTTTCCCAGTCGAAATTACCGCCGTCGACGATGACGCCGCCGATCGAGGTGCCGTGGCCGCCGATATATTTGGTCGTTGAGTGCATGGTGATGGCGGCGCCGTGCTCGATCGGCCGGCACAGGACCGGACAGGCCGTGTTGTCCATGATGAGCGGGATGCCCATCTCGCGCCCGATCTTGGCGACCTCGGCGATCGGGAATACGGCGAGCTTCGGATTTGGCAGCGTCTCGCCGTACCAGCAGCGCGTCTTCGCATCGCTCGCCTTGCGGAAATTCTCCGGATCGATCGGATCGACGAAGCGGCACTCGATGCCCATGGTGCTCATGGTGTTCTGGAACAGGTTCCAGGTGCCGCCATAGATGTCGGTCGAGCAGACGAAGTTATCGCCGGCGTGGCAGATGTTCTGCACCGAAAACAGCGACGCCGCCTGGCCCGACGACAGCGCCAGCGCCGCCACGCCGCCCTCGAACGCGGCCATGCGCTCTTCCAGCGCGGCCTGCGTCGGATTCATGATGCGGGTGTAGATATTGCCCAATTCCTTGAGCGCGAACAGGTTGGCCGCGTGCTCGGTGGAATTGAATTGATAGGATGTCGTTTGATAAATCGGCACGGCCACCGACGTGGTCGCGGGATCGGCGCGATAGCTGCCGCCGTGCAACGCGATGGTTTCGGGATGCTTGCTGTTGGTCGGCATTTCCCCCCCAAGGCTGACGGCTTGGCCGCCGGTTCTGATGACGATGCCACAGCGTATTCAACGCCAAGCGGGGTGGTCAACTCCGTTTGTTCTCGGCGCTGAGCGGACATTTGCTCCTGCGGCAAACCGTCCTTCGCGCCGCCGGCGCCTGCCAAATTCGTCTCATGGCACAGGCGCCAGATTGATCCCGCATACCCACGCGCTATAAAATCTATCCCGCCATCCAATGAGCGCTTTCGGGGTCAAAACGGACAAACGGCGGACAGCCCGTTAGTGCCCCGGCAATGATCCTTAACGGAACTGACATCCTTACAAGAACACGTAAAGGCCTTTAGGGTTCGGACGTATTGGTGCCGGTGCGCAAACGGAATTGAGCGGGTATTTCGGCAGCCACGATTGGCGCGACATAGTTCGCGGCAATGTAATTTCCTGCTTCGTTAGCATGAATTAGATCAGCGAATATGGGCTGATCTGTGCCATCGAAAATATGCGCAAGGTCGAAAATGTGGCCGGACGGGCCGACAACGAGCGCATCGCGATACATGCCGGATGTCATTTCGCGCAGGCGCGGATAAACACGGGCCAGGCTGTTGGCCATTGCCCATTCGCGCCCGCCTTTTTCGTTGCGCAGCAGTAATAGGGGCTGCAACGCGAAGTCACAACGCAAGTCCTCCGCCCGGCAGTAGTCGATTGCCGCGACAAGGTCGCGGTGAAGCGTGCTGTTCTTCAGCGCCGACGGTAACAGCTGTCGGTCGAACATCTTGAGCGTTTCAGGTGAAGGATCGCGACTAATCGCCATTAGACGCACGAACGCCTTGATCAATTCGAAGGTATCATCGGTCGCGAGCCATCGGGTGCCGCGTTTCCTAATGGAAGCAAAGTAATCGGCGACCACGTTGTTCCCGCCCGTGTAAAATAACACTTGGTCGATGGCATACGTCTTACGGAACTCTTTCAGCAAGCGCAGCTCTCGATCCAAGGTCACGCCTTCAATCCCAAAATTATAAACACTGACGTTGGGGTATCCTTCGTTACGTAACAGGCCCTGCAGGCGCACAGCGATCGTATCGGCATCGAGCACGTGCTCGCCCCAAACGGCCGAGCCGCCGGTTATCGCGATATGCCACTCGCCGGGCTTTTTCGATGATGGCATCGCTGTGCGTAAACCAAGCTTATTTATCGTGATCCCGTCGCCGTGCCACGGCCGGTAGAGGCGGAGCCCATCAGGCGTTGTGTAATAGCGCGCATCGCTCAGTAAATGCCCGGGCCAAGGTGTTTTGCGTGCGAATGCGGAAGGGATTTCGAGGGGCGCGATACGGTCAGCGAGGTGAATAGCCATGGCGAGAGCCTCGACCCCCGCCAGCAAGAAGAAAGGAGTAACCCAAGCTATGACGTGGAAGAAGAAGTGGCGCAGACGGCCGCGCGCCAGAAGCGCGACAATGATGGCGATGAGGAACGTGACACAGGTCAGGCTGATGGTATTGACACGCAGGCTCAAAGTGGCGCGATGAGCGTAAAGCTCAATGCCGACCGGGCTAATAACGACGGCCAGGCCAGCGAGCAACGCCGCGGCGACGAAATCGGTCGTTCGGCGCGGGCGGGTCATTTTTCTCCAAAACAATGCGTCAACGGCCTGGCGCGAATCGTCGTCGATCAAGTCAACGCCAGCTAAATCGTCCCAAATTCCTAACGCAGCCTAACATGGAATCGCAATAGCACCATCGCGCCTTGCCGGGCCGACCGCGCTGGCGCATTGGTGCTGTGATAACCGATGTTAGGCCTGCCGACATCATGCCTGACGCATTCGCCATCCGCCTTGCGGCGCAAACCGTCCGTCGCGCCGCCACCGCCCGCCGATATCGATTCATGACACATGCGTCGGATTGATCCCCATGTCCACGCTCTACAAAATCTGCCCTGCCCCGCTCTGGCGCGAGGCCGAGCGCCAAGGCGTCTTCCACGGCGCCGAGCTCGACCGGCGCGACGGCTTCATCCATTTCTCCAGCGCCGCGCAGGCGCAGGAGACCGCGGCCAAGCATTTTGCCGGCCAGGACGACCTGTTGCTGATCGCGGTCGACGGCGCCCGCCTCGGCGCCGCGCTCAAATGGGAGCCCTCGCGCGGCGGCGCTTTGTTTCCGCATCTTTACGGCGCGCTCGATCTTGCCGCGGTGACGCGGGTCGACCCGCTGCCGCTCGGGCCGGACGGACGCCATCGCTTCCCGCCGCTCGCCGATTAAATGTTCGCAGTCAAGGATTAAGGCGCGCCTTTCCCTGCCGCAACGCGCGGATCGAAGGTCGTGTAGCGGAACGTCCATAGCAGGAGGCAGGACCTGAAGACGTCGGTTGAACAAGCTCTCATGCGCGGGTTGGTTACCGCATGACCGGTGTTTCGCCTTGGGGCTGCCTCGATCTAGAAGCGAGCGTCAGCCGTGATGGCTTGCTCATAACAGTTGGCGAGGATTCCCCACCGTGGCCCTGCCTCCAACCATGGACGCCTGCGGAATGATTTGTTGGTGTGCTTGCCTCCTGAACGCCGATCTTGGTTTGATTCCGATTATGATGCCGGCTGCAGATCGACACGATGTGCGATGGCCCAGATGAATCCAATCATTTCTCGGGCGATCGCTGTCGTGACGACCACCGACGGCTTGCCCCTGGCGACCAGGCGGCGGTATCGGGTGCAGAGAAGCACCTGCGCCTTCCACGCGATGTCACGGATTTCCTGCGGCAGTGGTTCTATACGGTCATGCAGCTTGCGACTAATCCTTGCCTGCATACGATAGGTCCAGGCCCCCTCAATGAGGGCACGTCTGGCTTGGCCATTGCCGGCCTTGGTGACGCCGCCGCGCCGAACGCTGGCGCCGCTCGAATGCTCCGAGGGGACCAGACCAACATAAGCCATAAGCTGGCGAGGGTTGGCGAAGCGCGTAAAGTCGCCGATTTCCGCCACGAGCGTGACAGCATTGATGAAGGCGATGCCACGCATCGCCTGAATAGCTTTTACCATAGGCGCCATCGACCATGTCTCCAGCAGTTGCTCGATCTGCCGGACCAGATTGGCGACCCGCTTCTCGCATCCTCGACGGCGTAGATATAGTCCTGCAGCACAATCTGCTGAGCCGGATGGTCGAACCGGACCGTGGTGAGCCAGCGCCGGTAGGCCAGCGTCCAGGTCCTCTGGCCGGCAAAGACCTTGGCATGGCGAAGCAGAAAGCCATTGAGATGCTGCCGCGCCTTGGCCAGTGTCCGGACGGCCGTTGTTCGCGCTCGAACCAGATCCCGCATCGCTTCATGTCCGGAATCCGGCACCCAGACCGCCGTCAACTCGCCAGCTCGATGCAGTTTAGCCAGCATCAGCGCGTCACGCCGATCGGTCTTCACCCGGTCACCCGCCTTGATCGGGATCAACGAGGGAGCGATGACCACGCAGTCATGCCCGAGCCCCGTCAGCAATCGATGCAAGCCATAGCCGCAGGGTCCTGCTTCGTAGCAAAAGCTCAAGCGGCGCCGAGCACGTCGCTCAGGTAGTGCCCCAACAAGGCAACGACCTTTTCCGGATCGAGGCCGCCGAAGGTCTCAAGGGCATTGGATAGATCGATCAGGTCCCGCCCTTTCTTTCGCTGTAGCAACGCACGCAGCTTAGTCGCAAGCAGTTCGTCGTTCGAGAATGTCGGATGGCCGTTTCGCCTGAAAACCAGGGATTTTCGACCTTGAACGGTATCATCTGCGGCGTGTCGTAGGCTTCCCGTTCGCGAGTGCTGATCTCGACCTTGAGGCGCAACGGTGCGGGCGAAGTTTTGTCTTCCGCTTCGATGGCATAACGCAATTTGGGCGCAACGGGACTCTGGTCGAATCTCGGCTGCCCCATCCAAGGGTCGAGAATGTCATGGACGCGGTCCAGTATCGGGCGGATGGGGCCGGCGGTCGTCCTGACAAGGTCGATGTCTTCCGAATAGCGGAGCGGCTTTGGAAAGTGCAGCTTGTTGAGCGCGGTGCCGCCGCGGAACCGGAGTTCGGTGCGGAGAAAAGGATCGTTGAACAATTCGACAAGCGCCCGGCAGATAATGAGGTCCTGCTCGACTTGGCGCTGTTCCGCCCACGGTGCGTATCGCGACCAGGCAATAATGTTCATCGCGGGGATCATTCGTCGATCTCCGGATGGCGCTGGACCGCGACATGCCAGCGTTCGTTCTTTTCCGCGATCTCTTGAGGAGCGATCGCATTCTTGCGCCGTGACGGTTCAAGCCGCACCCATGGAACGGGGGTCTTGGCGAACAGGTGTTTGTGCAATGGCTCCACCGCGCCGGAATGCCCGAGCCGGTCGAGAAGATATCCAAGGCGTTGCAGTATCGCGCGCTAGAAATGGACAGCAAGCGCGGCAAGCTTGGTGCCGTCAATTTTCCCGCCAAGGTCGGCGAGCACGGTGGCGATGGAATCCAGGCCGCCGGCGGCATGGCTGTAGCGGACAAGGTCGAGGGCTGTCAGTTCAACCGATGAAACCTTCATGGTGCCCGTATCGGTCTTGCGGCTTTCAACCGCGGACAGGATTGGCTGAATCTCCTTGCGGAAATAAAAGACGATGAAGGATCGCCCCGCGCGGATTTTTGGGAGCTGCCTGTCCGTGATGACCTGGAATTCCATTACGGCGTGATGCGTGGCGCCGTGCAATTCCGCCGCCTTGAGAAGGGCGACGTAATACGGCCTGCCTTCATGCTTCATGAGGTCGTCGATGTACCAGGCAGGAGGCGGCGCTTCCCATGAGAGGAACTGAGGAGGAACGGCGACATAGAAGCCGTGCCTCGGATTGAACAGCAGGTGCTTTTGCTGGAGCCGCGCCGCGGCCCTCTGGAAGGCTGCATCCGAGATTTGCAGGGCCTGCTTGGCCTCGGGCCGGGTAAAGGAGATACGCCCGCTTGCTTGAAGCCGGGTCAGGTAGTCCGGGAAGCTGGTTCTCTTCTCTAGCATCATATTGAAATATAGCACAAAAATGTCTGATTTTCAATATGTAGCTAGATGCACTCATGCATCATATTGGAAAACATACGATTTATGTCTGAATATCAGTATATTCCTCTACCGTGTGACGTTTTCGATGCGGTGGCGCTCGGCGGCGTTGCGCTTGGGATTCTTGTAGAGCGGGCCCGGCACGGTGCGCAGGACCGGGATTTTGCCGATCGCGGCGAGCACCGCCGATGCCGCCCGGGCGAATGCCTTGTCGTGTTTGTGCGCTTCGTGCAGCGCCATGCGCTCTTGCCGCTGTCTGCGCTCAAGCGCCTGACGTTGCGCCGTGAGCGCCGCGCGGCGTTCGACGTTCGGCCTTGTCGCACCTTGATCTGCTCGAACGCGCGCTTGAGGTGCGGCTCACATTCAGGGGCCGGCCTTCATTGTGGCGCTCCCGGCGATGATCTTGCGGACCTTCTTCAGGGTCGGCAGATCCGCAGGGGTGCGCGGAGCCACCTTGGCCTTCGCGTCCTTCGCGCGCGCCGTCGATCTGGCGGGCGAGGCTGTGGGCATGTCCCGCGCGGGAATGAGCGGGAAATGCTTCGGTCTCGCAAAATCAGGCCCTAGACTGCGCATCCGGCCGCACCCTTGCGCCGTATCGTCCTCGGGGAGGTTTTCCATGCGCTGTCTTGCCGTCGTCGCCGCGCTGCTGATCAGCACCGTCGCCGCTTTCGCCGCCGATCCGATCGGCTCCTATTCCGTCGTCGGCAGCAATCCCGGCAACGGCTCGCAGTACAGCGGCTCCGTCAGCGTCAGCAAGACCGGCGATACCTATCGCGTGGTCTGGACCATCGGCGGCACGCAATATGTCGGCACCGGCATCGGCAACAAGGATTTCATCGCCGTCTCCTACCGCTCCGGCAACAACACCGGCCTCGCGCTCTATGGCGCCGACGGCGGCAACTGGGCGGGCATCTGGACCTATGCCGGCGGCCGCCAGGTCGGCGAAGAGACCTGGAAGCGGCAGTAGCGTACGGACCGGATGGACCTCGACGCCAACCGCAATCTGGTCGCCGCCGCGCTCGCGCGCATCCCGGGCGGCGACCGCGCGGCCCTGCAGACGGTCTATCGCCTCACCGCGGCGAAGCTTTTTGGCGTCATCGTCCGTATCTTGGGCGAACAGGCCGCGGCGGAGGACGTGCTGCAGGAGGTCTATATGACGGTCTGGCGCAGGGCCGCCGATTTCGATGCCGGCCGGGCAAGCCCGATGACCTGGCTGATCGCGATCGCACGCAACCGCGCCATCGACCGGCTGCGCGCCGACAAGCGCATGCGCGCGGCGGAGCCGATCGACGCGGCAAACGAGGTCGCGGACAGCCGCGCCGGCGCCGAGGAACGGCTCGCCGGCGCGCAGGAACAGGGCCGGCTGCACGGCTGCATCGACGAGTTGGCCGGGCACGAGCGCGCCGCGCTGCGCGGCGCCTTCTTCGACGGCAACACCTATGACGAGCTGGCGCAACGCATGAACGTGCCGCTCGGCACCATGAAGAGCTGGATCCGCCGCGCCATGATGAAGCTGAAGGCGTGTCTCGAACAATGAGCGACACGATCGACCATAACGGCCTGCCCGACGACGAGCTGCTGGCGGCGGAATATGCGCTCGGCGTGCTGGCGGCACCGGAGCGCGCCGAAGCCGCGCAGCGGCTGGCGCGCGAGCCGGCTTTCGCGGCGCGGGTCGCGGCCTGGGAGGCGCGGCTCGCCCCCTGGGTGGGCGAGATCGATGAAATCACGCCGCCGCCGCGCGTGTGGGAGGCGATCGCCGCCGCGCTGCCCGCGCCGGCCGCGCCGCGCGCGGGCCTGTGGCAGAGCCTCGCCTTCTGGCGCGTCATCGCGCTGGCCAGCACGCTGGCGGCCGCCTGTCTCGCCGTCGTCGTCTATCTCGGGGTCTTCAACGCGCCCGCGCCGCTCACCGCCACCATCGAAGGCGGCGGCGCCCGCCGCTTCGTCGCCACCGTCGACCTCAAGCGCGCCACCGTCGCCGTGGTGCCGGCAAGCTTCAGCGCCGACGCCACACGCGTGCCCGAGCTGTGGCTGATCCCGCCCGGCGGCAAGCCGTTGGCGGTCGGGCTCTTGCGCGCCGACCGCGCGGTGGTGATCGCCATCCCGCCGGCGCTGCTGGCGCGCACGGAAAGCGGGGCAACGCTTGCCGTCTCGCTGGAGCCGCCGGGCGGCTCGCCGACCGGCGCGCCCACCGGCCCGGTGATCGGCGCCGGCAAGCTCACGCGCCTGTGAACGCGGGGCCGCGCATCCGCGCGGCGTGCGCCTCCGTAGCTCTTACCGTCTCCGCAAACGGGGACGCGCAACAGAGCACCACGGAGAACAAGCCATGAAACGTATCGTCAATCTCGCGCTGGCCGGCTTTGCCGCCACCGCACTCGCCGTCAGCCTGGGCGGCGCCGGTCCGAGCTTCGCCAAGGAAATGACCAAGATGGTCGGCGGCGCGGCGATGTATCCCTCGCGCAACATCGTGCAGAACGCCGTGCATTCGAAGGACCACACCACGCTGGTCGCCGCGGTGAAAGCGGCGGGCCTGGTCAAGACGTTGGAATCGCCCGGACCGTTCACCGTGTTCGCGCCGACCAACGCGGCGTTCAAGAAGCTGCCGGCCGGCACCGTGCAGACGCTGCTCAAGCCGGAGAACAAGCAGAAGCTGACCAGCATCCTTACCTATCACGTCGTGCCCGGCCGCCTGACCACGCACGACCTGATGCAGAAAGTGAAGGCCGGCCACGGCAAGGCCATGCTGAAGACCGTCGAGGGCGACGACCTCACCGTCGAGCAAAAGGGCGGCCACCTCTGGATCATCGACAGCAAGGGCGACAAGGCCCGCATCACCGTGAGCAACGTGATGCAGTCGAACGGCGTCATCCAGGTCATCAACACGGTGCTGCTGCCGAGCTGATCGTCCTCGACTCGGCGGGCATGCGGGCGCCACGCGCCCGGGGTCCTCTCCCGTTCCCCGCGGGAGAGGACTTTTCGTGTCGGCCGGGCGGCCGATCGGTATCGCAGCACCAAAAATTAACCCGCCGCTAACCATGAACCGGGCAAAGTTTGCCGGGGTCAGGGGTTTCACCGATCGTGGATCCACTTAAACCGGGCGGCCCAGGGCCGCGCGGGGCCTGTTTCGATGACGTAATCGTTCGCGTCCGCGCCGCCCGGGATCGAGGCGGATCGCGCATGATCCCGAAAGGCGGGAACCGGTTTTCGGGTCAGGTCATGCGCCAAACAAGACTGTTGGCATGAGCGACATTACCGCTGCCCCGGCCTCTGGCACGCGCGGCATCACGCTTCCCGGCATCGGCGACCTCGGCGCCTTCATGAAGCGCGGCGACATCGCGCTGGCCGTCGGCGTCCTGACCATCCTGGTGGTGCTGATCCTGCCGCTGCCGCCGATCCTGCTCGACTGCGCGCTGGCGATCTCCATCATCTTCTCAGTCTTGATCCTGATGACCGCGCTGTTCATCCACACGCCGCTCGAGTTCTCCGCCTTCCCCACCGTCCTGTTGATCGCCACCATGCTGCGGCTGTCGCTGAATCTGGCCTCGACTCGCCTCATTCTGGCGCATGGCCACGAAGGCACCGACGCCGCCGGGCACGTTATCCAGGCTTTCGGCAATTTCGTGATGGGCGGCAATTTCGTCATCGGCATCATCGTCTTCATCATCCTGGTGATCGTGAACTTCGTCGTCATCACCAAGGGCTCCGGCCGCATCGCCGAGGTCGCCGCGCGCTTCCACCTGGACGCCATGCCCGGCAAGCAGATGGCGATCGACGCGGAACTGTCGACCGGGGCGATCGACGAGAAGGAGGCGCGGCGGCGGCGCAAGGAGCTGGAGGACGAAGGCGGCTTCTTCGGCGCCATGGACGGTGCCTCCAAATTCGTGCGCGGCGACGCCATCGCCGGCCTGCTGGTCGTCTTCATCAACGTCATCGGCGGCATGATCATCGGCATCGCCCAGCAGGGCCTCTCTTTCACCGATGCCGCGCATTCCTACACCATCCTCACCGTCGGCGACGGCCTGGTCACCCAGATCCCCGCCCTGATCGTCTCCACCGCCGCCGGCCTCCTCGTCGCCAAGGCCGGCGTCTCGGGCGCCGCCGACAAGGCGCTGCTCAAGCAGCTCTCCGGCTATCCCAAGGCGCTCGGCATGTCGGGCGCGGTGATGCTGGTGATGGCGCTCTTGCCGGGCATTCCGATGCTGCCGTTCCTGGCGCTCGGCGCCGGTGCCACCTCGCTCGCCTTCATCATCGACAAGCGCAGCAAGCTGAGCACCGCCAAGGAGGAAGCCAAGAAGGCCGCGGCCGAAGCCAAGAGCGCGGAGGCCGCCGACGAGCCGATCACCGCGGCGCTACGCATGGACGATCTGAAGGTCGAGCTCGGCTATGCGCTGCTGCCGTTGGTCAACGGGCCGGACGGCAACGACCGGCTGACCGAGCAGATCAAGGCGCTGCGCCGCTCGCTCGCCGCCGAGATGGGCTTCGTCATGCCGGCAGTGCGCATCCTCGACAATGTGCAGCTCGACGCCAACGACTACCGCATCAAGATCAAGGAAGTGGAGGCCGGCGGCGGCCGCATCTGGGCCGGCCAGTACATGGTCATGGATCCGGCCGGCGGTCAGGTGAGCCTGCCCGGCACGCACACCACAGAGCCGACGTTCGGGCTGCCGGCGACCTGGATCGACGCCGCGCTGAAGGAAGACGCGGCGATGAAGGGCTACACGGTGGTCGACGCCGCCACCGTCCTGTCGACGCATCTGACCGAGCTGCTCAAGGGCAACATGGCCGAGCTGCTCAGCTATGCCGAAGTGCAGAAGCTGCTCAAGGAACTGCCGAAGGATCAGGCCGAGCTGGTCAAAGACCTAGTGCCCTCACTCACCACCGTTTCCGGCATTCAGCGCATCCTGCAATTGCTGCTGGCCGAGCGCGTCTCCATCCGCGACCTCGCCACCATCCTGGAAGGCATCGCCGACGGGCTTGCCGGCTCGCGCAACCCGATGGTTCTGGCCGAGCATGTGCGCATGCGGCTTGCCCGCCAGATCTGCGCCCAGCACGCGAGCGGTGACGGCTATCTGCCGCTGATCGCGCTGTCGGCCGCCTGGGAGCAGGCCTTCGCCGAATCGATGATCGGCCAGGGCGACGAGCGCCAGCTCGCCATGCAGCCATCCAAGCTCACCGAATTCATCACTTTGGTGCGCGAGCGCTTCGAAGCGGCCGCCCGCGAGGGCGAGGCGCCGGTGCTGGTCACCTCTGCCGGCATCCGCCCCTTCGTGCGCGGCATCGTCGAGCGCTTCCGCGCGCAGACGCCGGTGCTCTCGCAAGCCGAGATCCACCCGCGCACGCGGCTGAAGACGGTGGGGAGCATCTGATCGCGGGCCGCATCGGCGGATCGCAAGGTCGGCGCGGACGCTTCGACCGATACTCACGATCGCAGAGATTGCGTCGAAAAATCCACGACGCCACGCACTCAGCGACGGCGCGCAAAAAGGCGATCCTCTCTCAGGTTTCTGCCGACTTGGGCTTGTAGGATGGCCGCCCCATCCACGCGAGACCGCCGATCACCACGCCGTACATGACGCTTTGCCGCGTCACCATGTCCGAGAAGCCTAAAATCCACGGCGAAATCACGAGCCACGCGGCGATGGCGACCAGGCCATATTCCGGAAGGTCGTCCGATCGTACGAGCGCGATGATTCCGAAAATCAAAGAAAAAACGCCCGCGACATAGAAACTCCAAGAAGCGGGTGCCTTGCCGGCATCACTCACAACCCAGGGACATACAAAAACCCAAGCAGTGACAACGATCAGGCTGATGATGATTATCCGTCGAGGGGAGTCCATCGCGCACCATCGTGGAAATAAGTCGCCCGTTTTTGCGCGCGCGATTTAAAACCAATCGGCGCGAGCGCCGCGTAAAGTCTGCAAGCGACGCCGTATATTCCGAATAAAAAATAAAATGCTTATCCGTCTCGACATGCGAGGACGCCCGCCACTGCGCTCCGAGCAAGCGGCTAACCCGACTTTCGCCGCCGTTGCTCGGCCTCGTCCCACGCCGTCAGGGCCTGGTAGTCGGGCACGAAGCCGAGCCCCTTCTGCGCGTCCGACGAGATGACGGTTTGCGAGGTGACCACGTCGATAAGAGCCGGCGCATTCTGCAAGGCCCGCTCCAGCGCACCCTGCAGGTCGCCGGCTTTCTCGACGCGCTCGCCGTGCAAGCCGAGGGCGCGCGCCATCGCCGCGTAATCGGAATGGCGCAGCGTGGTGCCGACGACGCGGCCGCCATAGTTCATCTCTTGATCGAGCCGCTCGATGTTCCAGGCCGCATTGTTGGACACGATGAACACGACTTTGGCGCCGTGGCGCACGGCGGTGTCGATCTCCATGGCGTTGATGCCGAAAGCGCCGTCGCCGTTGACCGAGATCACCTGCCGCCCCGGCATGGCGAGCGCCGCCGCGATGGCAAACGGCACGCCGACGCCGAGACAGCCGAAGGCGCCGGCGTCCATATAGGTCGTCGCCTGCAGGCCGGTGCGCGCGAAGCTCAGCAGATCGCCGCCGTCGGCGATGCCGATATAGTCCGGCGCCGCCACCGCGGCGATGGCGTCGAAGATCGCGCGCGGATGCACCTTGCCGTCGGCGCCGGTCGCGGCCTTTTCCTGGCCCGCGGCCTTGGTCATGCGCGCGCGGTGGCGTTGCCGCATGCCGTCGGCCCAGGTCTTGTCGAGCGCGGACTCGCGATTGCCGGCCGCGTCCACCATGGCGGCCAGCGCCAGGTCCGGCGATGCCAGCAGTTCGGGCTGGCCACGGCGGTTGTCGATCAGCTCGCCGGCATTATCCGCGACCCGGATGAAGCGGGCGTGCGGAAACACGGCCGGCGACCCGTAGGCCACCTGGTAGTCGAGCTTGCGGCCGATCAGCAGAACGGCGTCGGCTTCGCTCATCGCCGCCGCACGCACCGCCGCCACCGTCGATGGATGCTCGGCCGGCACCAGGCCGCGGCTTTCCTGCGTGTCGAGATAGAGCGCGCCGGTGGCGTCGAGCAGGCGCACGAGCGCCGCGCCGCACCCGCGCGCGCCGCGGCCGGTGATGACCAGCGGCCGCTTGGCGCCCCAGAGCACGTCGACCGCCGCGGCGACAGCCGCCGCATCGGGGGGCAATCGCCGCGGCGGCTTGTTTTGCATCCATTCGTCGAGCACGAGCTGCGGCGGCACGGACGTGCGCAACACGTCGGTGGGTATTTCGACATAGACCGGCCCCGGCTCACCGGCGTCACCCATGGCGCGGGCGACGGCCTCGTCCAATTCGCGGATCACCTGATCGGGCACGCGCAACGTGCGCGCGGTGCGGCAGACCGGGCGCAGCAAATCGACATGCGGAATATCCTGCAATGGCCCCATATTGGCCTGCGGCCGCGACGTGCAGCCGCCGATCAGCAACACCGGCGCGCGCGCGAGCGAGGCATTGGCCATCGCGGTCACCGTGTTGGTCACGCCGGGACCGGCGGTGACCATGGCGACGCCGAAGCCGCCGGTCAGCTCCGCATGCGCATGCGCCATGTGCACCGCGGCGCCTTCGTCGCGCACGTCGATGATGCGGATGCCCTGGCGCGCGACGTGATCCCAGATCGGTTGGATATGCCCGCCCTGCAAGCCGAAGATGCGATCGATCCCGCGGGCCTTGAGAAAGCGCGCGATCCAGGCCGCGCATGAGCGTTCGTCGGCGTTCAAGTCCTGGGTCATCGGCACTCTCCTAGTGGCGAACGTCCGGCTTTGCGCCGCTAGCCAGGCAAGCGGTTGAGCCGATCCTTGAGAACACGGTGCTGAATCTTTCCCGTGGCGGTGCGCGGCATGTCGTCTTCGCGGACGAAGGTGATGCTGCGCGGACGCTTGTAGCCGGCGATGCGGCTCTTGCACCATTCGAGCAGTTCGGCTTCGCTCGGCGCCTCGCCGGCGCGCGGCACGATGACGGCATGCACGCGCTCGCCCCATTTATCGTCGGCGACGCCGATGACGGCGACGTCGTTCACCTTGGGATGCCCGGCGAGCAAGGCTTCCACCTCTGACGGATAGATATTCTCGCCGCCCGAGATGATCATGTTGGTCCGCCGGTCGACCAGATAGAGGTATCCCTCCTCGTCGCGGCGGGCGAGATCGCCGACCGTGCAGTAGTCGCCGCGGAAAGCCTCCTTGGTCTTGTCGGGCAGCTTCCAGTAGCCGTCGAACGTATAGGCGTTGCAGGAATAGAGTTCGCCCACCTCGCCGTCCGGCACTTCGCTGCCCTCGGCATCGAGCAGGCGGACCGGCCGCGAGCCGACGCATTCGCGCCCGACGGAGCCGAGCTTGGTGAACTGCTCGTCCGGATGCAGCATGGTCACCCAGCCGGCTTCGGTCGAGCCGTAGAGCTCGAACAGCCCCGTGTTCTTGAAGTAGTCCATGATGGCGAGCTTGGTCTCCCGCCGCGCCGGCGCCGACGAAACCATCAGCTTGGTCACGGCATCGACATTGTAGCGCGCGCGCGTCGCCGCTGGCAGGTCAAGCATCATGATATAATGCGTCGGCACCAGCGAGGTGAAGGTCGCGCCGCCCTCCGCCAGCGTGCGGATCAGATGTTCCGGATCGAAGCTCTTGCGGTTGTAGACCGAGCAAGCGGCGCCGCAATAACTGAAGGCGCCGAAGAAATAGAGCGAATTGGCGTGGCACATCGGCATCACCAGCAGCGCCGCGTCGTGCCGGCTCAATCCCAGTTCCACCTCCGTCACCAGCGACAGCATGGCGCCGCCGCGGTGATTGCGCACCGCGCCTTTGGGCTTGCCGGTCGTGCCCGAGGTGTACATCAGCGTCCAGGGATCGCCACCGTCCACCGCCACGTCGGGGCGGCTGTCCTTGGCCGCCGCGAGCAGGTCCTCGTAGCCGCGGTAGTTCCCGTGACGCTTGCCGATGGCGATGTAGTTTTGCGGCGGCACCGGAAGCGCCGCGCGCACGCTCTCGACGACCTCCATCAACTCATCCTGAACGATGAACGCCTTCGCCTCGCAATTTTCCACGATATATCGAATTTCGGCGCCGGCCAGGCGGAAGTTGATCGGCACCGCGACCAGGCCGGAGAGCGCCGCGGCCACGTAGATCTCGAGCCATTCGACGCAATTATAGGCGAGCACGCAGACCCGGTCGCCCTTGCTCAGCCCCTTGCCGAGCAGCGCGTTGGCAAGCCGGCAGGTGCGGGCGTACCAGAGACTGAAGGTCATCTCCCGATCGAGATCGCGCGCGCCGATCTTGTCGGGATACAAGCGTGCGTGCAGCGCCAGCGCGTCGCCGGCGTGCGCCAAGTGACTCATGGTGATCGCCCCCGATCAGATACGGTCACGCGGTGAATTGTCGAAAGTCCCTAGAAGCATGGCGGCTCAGCGCGCCGGTCTTTTTAATCTTCGGCAATTTTGCCTTGAAATGATCGAAGCTGGCAATGGCCGGCAGCGTCCCAACGCAACCGCCGGAGGCCCAGGCGACCGCGCGCAGCCGGTCGACGCCGCCCGCGAACGCGGCTAGGGAGCCAGACCGACCACTGCCGGGCCCTGGTCCCGGTCCGCCACCAGCGCCATCCACCCGCGCGCGAAATCGTCGAAGGCCGCGGAAAGCAATCTCAAGATGCCGGTCATCGATCCGTCAGCATGGGCCGGCTCGGCGTCCCAAGGCACGGTGGTGAGGTCTTACGAGACAAAAATTCGCGTCCGACCTGCGGTTCGGGCCATAAGGCGTCAACGACGCTGCGGCGCGCACGGGAACCCGGGTTCCAACGCGCAGTTGAACCTGATTGCGAATCTGCCGCTTTTTTACGGTATAATGCCGAGGTTCGCTCGACAGGGACGCTGTGGCCATGAAGATGGATGCTGACCTCCAAGGCCCCATCGAAATGGAGCTGCAGGCGCTGCGCACGGCGCTCGCCGACTGCCGCGCGCAACTCGCGGAGGCAATCGAACGAAACGCCGCCGATCATGCGCGCGACCAGCGCTACGCCGCGATCATCGAGGCTTCGCACGACGCGATCTGGACCTGGAACCTCGACGGCACCATCACATCCTGGAACAAAGAGGCCGAGCGGCTGTTCGGCTATGCGGAGCGCGAGATTCTCGGCAAGTCGCTGCTGCAGCTCGTGCCGACGGATCGTCTCGACGGCGCGCGCGAGGCGATTGCCAGACTGCGGGCGGGCGGCTGGTTCCGCCAGTACGAGACCATCCGGCTGCGCAAGGACGGAAGCCCGCTCAACGTCGAACTCACGGTATCGCCGATCCGCAATCCGGCCGATGAGATCGTCGGCGCAGCGACCGTCTGCCGCGACATCACCCAGCGCAAGCAGTCCGACGAGATGCTCGCCCGGCGCATGGAGGAGGTCTCGACGCTCTATGCCTTCACCGACCGCCTGTATCGCGCCGAGAAGTCGGCCGACGTGTTCGAGGCGGCGCTTGACGCCATCAAACGCGCCATGGGATGCAGCCGGGCTTCGATCCTGTTGTGCGACGACGACGGCGTCATGCGCTTTGTAGCCTGGCGCGGACTGTCCGATACATACCGCACCGCACTTGAAGGCCATTCGCCGTGGAAGGCCGGTGAACGCGAAGCGCAGCCAATCGTGGTCGAGGATTTCGCGCGCAGCGACGAGCCCGAGCAGATAAAGACCGCCGTCGCGCGCGAAGGTATCCGCGCCCTCGCCTTTATTCCGTTGACGGCGCGCGGCGGCGTGATTGGCAAGTTCATGGCCTATTACGAGGAGCCGCGCACCTTCTCCGACCATGAAGTCAGCATCGCACTCACGCTCGCACGCCAACTCGGAATCAGCCTCGAGCGCATCCGCATGCGCGAGGCCAGGGAACTGGTCGAGGCGGGGCTGCGGGAGTTGGAGGAGCGGTTCCGTTTGATGTCGGAAGCCGCGCCGGTGATGATCTGGATGAGCGAGGCGAACGGCGCGTGCCTGCACCTCAACCGCATGCTGCGTGAATTCTGGGGCATCGCCGAAGACGATCTCGCCACATTCAACTGGCTGGACACGATGCATCCGGACGACGCGGCGGAGATCGTCCGGCAGATGACGGACGCACTGGCCAATCGGCGAAGCGTCACCATCAAGGGACGTTACCGTAGGGTCGACGGCCGTTATCGCGTGCTGCAGACCGATGCCCGGCCGCGATTTTCGTCGACAGGCGAATTCCTCGGCATGATCGGCGTCAATGTCGACACGACCGAACGTGAGGAAGCCGAAGCCGCCCTGCGCGACAGCGAGGAGAACTTTCGGCTCGCCGTCGAAGCGGCGCCGAGCGGCATGATCATGACCGACGCCGGCGGCCATATCGTCATGATCAATGCCCATGCCGAAAGGCTTCTCGGCTACCGACGGGACGAACTGGTCGGCCAGCGCATCGAACGTCTGGTGCCCAAGCGCTTCCGCGCGCAACACCCTGCCCTGCGCAGCGCCTACATCGACGAAGCCAAGGCGCGGCCGATGGGCGCGGGACGCGATTTGTTCGCCTTGCATAAGGACGGCTCCGAGATTCCCGTCGAAATCGGCCTGAGCCCGCTCCTGACGTCAAAGGGGATGATGGCGCTGGCCGCGGTCGTCGACATCAGCAGCCGCAAAGAGGCGGAGTCGCATCGCGAACTGCTGATCGCCGAGCTCAATCACCGCGTCAAGAACACGCTCGCCGTCATTCAGGGCATTGCCAATCAGACGTTCAAGGGCGAGCGTGCGTCGCCGGAGGCGAAAGAAGCCTTCGAAGGCCGCATCATCGCGCTCGCCTGTGCCCACGATCTGCTGACCCGCTCCAATTGGGAAAACGCGGCCTTGGCGGAGCTCGCCGCCGATACGCTACAGGCGCACGGACCCTACCAGCAACGCATTTCACTCTCCGGTCCCGAGGTGCTGCTGTCGCCGCGCTACGCCCTTGCGCTCGGCCTGGCGCTGCATGAGCTGTTCACCAACGCCGTCAAATACGGGGCGCTGTCCAACGACAGCGGCCGCGTCGAACTCGTCTGGTCGTGCACGCCGCCGCCCGATCGGATGTTGCGGCTCGTCTGGCGCGAAACGGGCGGACCGGAGGTCGTGCCGCCGACGCGCCGCGGTTTCGGCTCGCTGCTGCTCGAGCGGATGCTGGCGCAGGACCTGCACGGCACGGTCGCGACCGAGTTCGATCCGCAGGGTCTGCGTTGTTCGATATCGACGTCGTTGTCGACACACGCCAAAACCGGCCGCTTCCGCGTGAAGTGAGCGTGCCGCCGACGTCCCCCTGTAAAGCGGCAAAATCATCACTATATGAATAAACATGTTTCATCGCTTCGGTTCGCGATAACGACATAGTGGAGCCATCATGAGCAAATTCGATTACAACGCGCCCGCGGAGCTGTTTCCGGCGCGCAACCGCAAGGTCGCCGGCAAAGTGCGCTATCGCCGCTTCGACACCGCCGCCGACGCCATCCGTTTCGCGATCGAGGAACTGCCGGAACCGCAATTGCTCGGCGCCACGATCGAAATCGACGAGGAACGGCTCGGCCACAAGGACATCTGCGCGCTCTATGAGAGCGAGCATTACCCGTTGAAGAAGGCCAATTGACGGTAGAGGCGTATTCGTTTGACGCGGCGGCATATTTCGTATATGCACGCCGCGTTGAAACTAAGTTTTCGGTTTTGCCTTGTTGCGCTGCCCCGCGTTGGGCGCTTATCAAGTCACCCCCAAAACTCGGAAGTTTCGATCGTGCGGGACGGGAATCGTTTCGCGCGCATCTCAACTTAAGCAGCGTCAAACGCAAGGAAAGCTACCATGGCGACAGGTACCGTGAAGTTCTTCAACACCCAGAAGGGCTTTGGATTCATTACGCCGAGCGACGGCTCGCGCGACGTGTTCGTGCACATCAGCGCAGTCGAGCGCGCTGGTATGAGCACGCTCAACGAGGGCCAGCGTCTCAACTATGACGTGGTGACGGAGCGCGGCAAGCAGGCGGCGTCCAACCTGCAGAACGCCTGATCCCGATTGCGGGTCAAGCAAAGCGGGCGCCCGGTCTCGTGCCGGGCGTTTTCGCAAAGAGCGGCCTTTGGGCGCGTCGGCATCTCCGGACCACGCTGGCGAGAACAGGGAGATTACGGACATGACGCATAAATATTCCACCGGCCAGCACGTCTATTTCAGCCCGCCTTTCATGATTACCGCCGCGCGCGGCAAGTACACGATCGTGCGCCCCTTGCCGATTGAGAACGACAACAAGATCACCTACCGCGTCAAGAGCATGGCGGAGAACTTCGAGCGCATCGCCGAAGAGCATCAGTTATCGCGCACGGATTGAGACGGGCGGACGGCCGCGCAAGGCCGCTGCACGACAGCGCGACGATGCACCCCACGGTTCATACGATGCGCCCGGCATAGAGCCGCGTTCAATTCCCTAATTCTTAACGACGAAAGCCGTCATCGCATCTTGCGATGAGCAAACACTGACAACCTCGAGGGGTGCCCGGTCACTCCGCGGTTTCGCGCGCCACATCTGTATGCGTGCCGGTGCGGGCGCGGATGGCGTCGTCGCGATATTTGCGCTTGAGCGCCGCCTCGCCGCCGGCCGTGGCGTGGTAGAGCGAAAGCGCGTCGAACTCGTCGGCCTGCGGGGCTGAGATGGCAAGATCGGAATAGGTCCAGCGGTCCTCCGCCTTCAGCGCGGCGTCGAGCATCTTCTTGCAGCGCAGATAGACGCGCGCGTATTTGAAGAATTTCAGCGCCGTGCCGCCCCAGTACTTCGAATAGAACGCAACCGGGTTTTCGATCTTCATCCCCTGCCGCCGGTCGCGCCGTGACTTCAGTCGCAGCGCGCCGCCTTCGAGCGGATGCACGCCCTCGAACAGGATCATCAGATAGAACCACAGGATGGTCGACAGCGTTGTGCTGGGCCGGCCGAGCTTGTTGGCGCAGGTGCGGCGCAGGATCGTGTTGATGTGCTCGGGTGTATAGAATGCGAGCCAGGCCGCGCGATAGGCCGCCTCCCACTCGGTGTCCGACATCGCGCCGCTGTGATGCGAGACCCGGTGGTTGAGGTCGTATTTGTTCATGTCGGGATCCATCCAGATCCCTTTGGCGCTGAGAACCTTGTGGTCCTCCGAGCCTGGCAGCGGCGTCAGGAAGAAGAATTCTAGGATGTCGATCGGCAGCTCGCGCTTGATGATCTCCACATCGCGCAGGATCGACTCCTTCGTGTCGGCCGGGAAGCCGAGGATGTAGCCGGCATAGGTGATGGCGCCGTGGTTGCGCCACATCTGCAGCATCTCGCGGTATTCGGTAATCTTGTTCTGCCGCTTGTTGGCGGCGATCAGGTTGTCGGGATTGATATTCTCCAGCCCGATGAAGACGCGGCGCACGCCGGCGCGCGTCGCCTTCTCGATGAAGCCGGGAATCTTGTGGCAGAGCGTGTCCACCTGGATGGTGAAGCCGATATTCATGTGCTCGCCTTCGCGCATGGCGATCAGGCAATCGAGCAGCGGCTCCCAGTCCTTGTTGCGGGCGAAGTTGTCGTCGGTGATGAAGAAGCGCTTGATGCCCTGCGCGTAGTTTTCGCGCACGATCTTTTCCAGATCGCCGGTGGAGCGAATGCGGCTTTTGCGCCCCTGCACATTGATGATGGTGCAGAAGGAGCATTGGTAGGGACATCCGCGGCCGAGATCGATCGACGATAGCGAGCCGGATGTGCGCTTGACGTGCTGGCTCGGCAGAATCGGCGCCGGCTCGCCGGCGAGCGTCGGCAGCGCGTCCATGTAATTGTAGAGCGGCTTCAGCCGGCCGAAATAGGCGTCACGCAGCACCTCGTCGAGCCGATGCTCCTCCGCCTCGCCGGCGAAAAAGGAAATGCCCAGGTCCTGCGCCGCTTTGATGTCGGCGGGGAGCTCGGGCAACATGGCAATGCAGCCAGAGACGTGGAAGCCGCCGATGCAGACGGGCAGGCCAGCGGCGAGGAACGGGCGGGCGAGATCGACCGCGCGGGGAAACTGGTTCGACTGCACGCCGGTGAGCCCGATCAGCGCGCGGCCGCCTTCGCGACGGATCATCGCGATGATCTTGTCCGGCCGCACCCGGCAGTTGGTTTCGTCATAAGTGTGCAGACGCACCTCGACACCGGTGCCGAGCACCTGGCGACGGCTCGCATCCTCGGCCAGCGCATTCAGGCAAGCAAGCGTGTTGGAGGGGATCGCCGAGCGGAACCATTGGATCGGATAGCCGTCGTCATCGTAATGCGTCGGCTTGATCATCACAAAATGGAAGGGACCCGCGGCCGGCGCACGCATTACCTGATCCCCATTCGCAATCGACATCGCGCCCCTTTGCATCTGATGCCGCGTAACAATGCGCCGAATTGATCAAATTGTCGAGGTTGCCGGCGGATGCCCGGCCCCCAACCAATTCGCCTTTGCGGCGCGACAGCGTGGCCGCACCCGCCTCCGGTCACTTGCCTTCTTCGCGCAACCCTGGAGTACCGCCGTCGCCGAGCCCGTCGATATGCGATTGGGTATAGCGCTCGAGGCCGATGCGCCCGATCAGGTCGATCTGGGTCTCGAGGAAATCGATGTGGCCTTCCTCATCGGCCATCAGCAATTTGAACAGGTCGCGGCTCGGATAATCCTTCACCTGCAGACAGTAGTCCGCGGCCTCCTGATAAAGCGCGCGGGCTCCGATTTCGGAGGCGAGGTCGGAATCGATGATCTCCTTGACGGTCTGCCCGATGCGCAGGGGATCGATCACCTGCATATTGGGAAAACCTTCGAGGAAGAGGATGCGGTCGACGAAGCGGTCGGCGTGATGCATCTCCTCAATCAATTCCTCGCGCCAACGCTTCGCCAGGGCATTCAGGCCCCAACTGTCAAGAATGCGATAATGCAGCCAATACTGATTGACGGCGGACAGCTCGCTGCGCAGGCCCTTGTTCAGGTATTCAATGACTTTAGCGTCGCCTTTCATGGACTTCTCTCCCTGCACTCACTCGGCGGCGATCAAGTATGGAACGTCGCGGGGCTCGCTCTCGGCTGCGTCAGGCCGCTCAGGTTGCACCGCCGGACAGGCTGGGCAACCCACGTTGCAGTTCTCGAGGTGAGCGCGCTCAACCAACGCCCGCACGGTCTGCACGCAACGGCCGCAGCGCGGCGCACAGCCGAGGCAGCGATAGGCCTCGCCCGCCGAGCGCGGCCGCACCGCGTCCTCGGCCTCCAGCGCGGCCAGAATCTGGGCCTCCGTCAGTACGTTGCAGGAGCAGATGATCATCCGAATCCCACTTTAGAATTCTTAAAAACTAATGCAGTTTCAAATACTTATATAGTGGCAGCCGGGGGCCGGCAATACCGTATTGGCCCTTACCGGGGCTCGCCCGCAACATTTTGAGCCGCCCCTGCCGCGTCTAACGGGCGCGGCCCGGTGAAAACTGCCGAATTTCGCGGCAGCGTCGAATGGCGCCCCAAGACTTGTCCGGTTCCCGCCGTTTCGCGCGGTTCCACAGGATCTTCAATGATCCGTGATGCGGTCTTGGGAACTGTGGCAGCTCTCTCCACGTTAGTCTGCCGAGACAGCGTTTGAACCTATGTCCGGGTCCGCACGACACAATGAATGAAGGGACCCTGGAGGTTGTCATGAACTGGTCGATGTACACCGCCGACCGCGCCACCCACCTCAAGATCGTCGTGGTGGGTCTGACCGCCGCGTTGCTGATCGCCGTGATCGGCATTTCCGCGCGCGAACTCAACCTCGGAACCGATGTGCTCACCGCGCAGGCTCCGAGCGTGATCAAGGCATCGCCGCATACCGAATTCACCGCTCGCGACGGCATCACCATCCGTTAGGCCGACGCGTACCCCTCTATTTCCTCCCGACTGGGCACGCCGCAATTGCGGCGTGTTTTTTTGTCACAGCGCGCCGTTGTGATGGGCGGCGATACTTCGCGGTAAGGAATTCGTGGCGATATCGCAGTCCGAATCACGAGCCGGCGAGCGAGCGACATGTTCCGTCTTTATCCGCGCCAGATCCTGCTGCGCAAAGTTCCGCTCTGGATCGCGGCCGCCGTCCTGCTGACCAGCACCTCGGCCTGCGCGGTCGACGTCACCGGCTCGGTCGATCCGGCGCCGGCCGGCTTCCAGCGCAAGATCGCCGAGTACGAGAAGATCCACGGCGCCTATGAGCGCGAGGCCGCCGCCTATTGGGACGCGATTTCCGACAAACGCCGCCTGCGCAATGCCAAGCGCCGCAACCATCAGGCCATCGTGCTCAGCGATTATGTGCTGACCCAGCCGCCGGTCTATTCCGGTCCGCCCAAGCCGGTCGATCCCAACGCACCTCCGGCGACGCCGAGCGAAAGACCGCAGGTGCCGGTGGTGGCCGATTTCCTGCAAGCCGCCCGCGCGCAATGGGGCTTCGTGCCGGACCAGGCGAGCGAAGCCGAATTCAAGCGCGCCTATGCGCAGGCGGCGCAGGCGGCCGGCCTCGACAAGCGGCAAGTGGTCGGCATCTACGCCTTCGAGACCGGCGGCCATGGCGCCTACGACACGCAGGCCGGCCTGCTGTTCGATCGCCCCGGCGCACACGCGATTTCGCCGGCGCTCGGCTATAACCAGTTGCTCTCGACCCTGACCATTTCGCTGCTCGCCGAGCATGGCCATCACATCCTTGCCGTGCTGCGACAGAAGGCGCACCGGCTGAACGGCGCGCAGCGCGCACATATGGAACGCAAGATCGCGGCGCTCTCGCGCATGGTCGCCTTTGCCCGCTCGGTGCCGCCCCGCTGGAAGGAATACGACCGCCTCGCCAAGCACACCGCCAAAGGCATGGGCCTCCATGCGGCGCTGCTCGACATCGATATCGGCCCATTGCTGCAGGTGCAGAACCTTTCCAATTCGCTGCGCTTTGCGCGCGCCAAGGGTTATGAGGGGCGCATGAGCGCCGCCGAGCTCGAATTGATGAATCTGGCCGGCGCCGGTAACGGCATCGACATGGTGATGATGCCGCAATCCTGGCGCACGCAGGTGCCGACGGCGAATTTCTTCGTCCCCTCCGGCTACTGGCGCAATCCGATCGCCCGGCGCAGCAAGGTGGTCGCCGGGCTGCTCGCCGAAATCGAGCAGCACATCGACCGCGCCGAGAACAATCCCGGCGCGCGCGAGCTGGCGGCCGCGTTTTAGCGACGACGAATGCTATTGCCGCCGCGGCGGCGACAGAATGAGGACGTCGAGATCGCGCTGCGGCCAGAAGTCGGCCTTGTTGACCTCGAAGCGCGTCGGCGACACCTTGCGCACGCCGTCGGCGCAGAAGCTCACCAGATTGCTTGGCGCGCCTTTGTCCACGGTCAGGCGGAAACGGCCGATGGGTCCGGCCCAGTTGGCGCCGGTCTTCAGGATGTAGCCGAGCCGATATTCGCTGACCACGCCGTTACCGCCGGCATAACGGCGCTGCATGGCGGCCGCCGCGCGCTGGAACGGCGCATCGACGCAGTAGCGCTCGCGATAGTCCTGCAGCATCGCCGGGGTGGCGTAATCGGCGCCGACGGCGGTCTGCGCCGAGCCGCCGACCGAGGGCTTGTAGCGATGCTCGATGATGAGCTCGCGCTGCGCCGGAAAGGTCTGCATCCAGTAATAGGTGGTGCGCGCCGACCACAGCGGCACGCCGACACGCTGCATCGGCCCGCCGGTGCTGTATTCGTCATAGCGGATCATGCCGAGCTCGCGCAGCTCCGTCTGCGTCGCCGCGGGCAGCTTGACGATCAGCTTGGGCAGCTTCGCGTTTTGCGGCGCCACCGGCAGGCCGAGCTTGCGCAACAGATCGGTGCGATCGATGCCGAGGGCAAAGGCGCGCTGCTCGACCCGCATCGCCACCGGCTTGCCCTCGACCGTGGTGTGGAAGTCGAGGAAATTGGTATCGGCGCCGGGGTCCGGCACGATGAAATTGTTCATGTCCGTCGGCGCGCTGATGTCCGGCAGCGGAAAGGCGACCAGCGTGGTCACGTCCTGATTGGTGCGATTATAGAACCGATAGTGCACCCTGATCTCGGCCATCGAGACATAAAGGTCCTCGGCGCGCATCTCGATGGCATCGCTGTTGGAAAACACGAGCCCGCCGGCGGCCAGATGCGCCGTGGAGTCGTTGGCCGCCGCCGGGCCGGCGAGAACGGTCAGGCAAGCCATGGCGGCGCCCCCCGCCCAAGCGGCGATGCGGTGCGTTGGTTGCGCGGAATTTTCTGTCCGTTGCGCCATTGTCCGCTCCTGCTTGTCTCGTGATGCAGCGGCAATCTAACAGCGACGCGGCAAGCGGTCATTGACGCATCGCAACAGCCTTGTCCGGCTGTCGCGTCCGCGCACACGCTCGCCCTGCCCCGGGCGCTCTGCTAGGCTTATACAAACGAAGCCGCCGATGCGAGGCCCGCATGAGTTGGGATTTCCTGATCACGTCGTTGATCGTGATTGTGGCGCCAGGCACCGGCGTACTCTACACGCTGGCAGCGGGGTTATCGCGCGGATCGCGGGCGAGCGTCGTGGCGGCGTTCGGTTGCACCCTCGGCATCGTGCCGCACATGGCGGCGGCGATTACCGGTCTCGCCGCGCTGCTGCACGCGAGCGCGCTTGCCTTCCAGACCTTCAAATATCTCGGCGTCGCCTATCTCGTCTATCTCGCTTGGCACGCGCTGAAGGAACACGGCGCGCTGCGCATCGAGCGCGACCTGAGCCCGCGCTCGGCGCTGCAGGTGACGACCACCGCCATCCTCATCAACCTGCTCAATCCGAAGCTGTCGATCTTCTTCTTCGCCTTCCTGCCGCAGTTCGTCAGCCGCAAGGAAGCGCATCCGCTCACGCATATGGCGTTGCTGAGCATCACCTTCATGCTGCTCACCTTCGTCGTCTTCGTCGGCTATGGCCTGTTTGCTTCGGCGGTGCGCGACCACGTCATCTCGCGTCCGCGCGTGCTCGCCTGGATGCGCCGCAGCTTCGCCGCCGCCTTCCTCGCGCTCGGCGTGAAGTTGGCGCTGACGCAGAGGTGACTCTGCCCGTCATTCCGGAACGCTGCGACGCGGTGGGCCCGCAATCGAGAGCCAGGAATTCAAGACCTGAGAACCGTGCTCTGGATTCCGGGTTCGCCCGCTCGGCTCGCCCCCCGACGGAAACTACGCCCTCGCGCTGCCGGCGTTGAAGCGCAGACCGGCGATGCGGTCGAGTTCGGCCTGCTCGCGCGCATTGGCTTCGGCGCGCTCGCGCGCCTGGTCGCGCTCGTCCAGCATCTCGACTTTCTTAAGCTCCTCATAGGCCTCGCCGAGCGTGGCCTTGGCGTCGTCGAGTTGGGCCGTCAGTTCGTCGGAGGAACGCTTGAGGTTCTCCCGCCGCGTGATGGCGGCCTTGGCATAGGTCGGATAGGCGAAATGGGCGGGATCGTGGATGCCGGCGCGGTCCTGCTCGATCTTGATCTCTCGGTCGAGCTCGCCGGCGATACGCTCGAACTCGGCAATCATCGCCTCGATCTGGGCGACCTTGCGCCGCTTCTCGTCGACCTGAAATCTCTTCAGGCGGATGAGGGTTTCGCGTGACTTCATCAACTCAATACTCCCCGAAGCCCCGTTTCCGGGCCCCGCGCATGGGCCTTGGCCGGTCCGCGCGCAGCCTGCGGACCGTTCAAACGGGTGGAGCTTGCCGCAATAACGTTAGTTTTCGGTTTCCGCGGCCAGGAGGATTTGCTCAAGCTGCTGATATCCCTGCGCCAGACCGGTACAATCGTCCTTGGCCTGAGCCAGGAAGTCCTCCAGCGGCTTGTGCAGCCGGATCGCCTCGTCAACGTCGGGACTGGAACCCGGCCGGTAGGCGCCGAGCCGGATCAGTTCCTCCATGTCGGAATAGGTCGCCATCACGCTCCGCGCCCGGTTGATCACCGGCACATAGGCCGGGTCGGCGGCCCGCGGCATGGTGCGGGAGATCGATTTGAGGATGTTGATGGCTGGATAACGCCCGCGCTCGGCGATGGCGCGCTCCATCACGATATGGCCATCGAGGATGCCACGCACGGCGTCGGCCACTGGCTCATTATGGTCATCGCCGTCGACCAGCACGCTGAAGATGCCGGTGATGGTACCCTGGTCGGTGCCGGGGCCGGCGCGCTCCAGCAGGCGCGGAAGTTCGGTGAACACGGTCGGCGTATAGCCTTTCGCGGTCGGCGGCTCGCCGGCGGACAGCCCAATCTCGCGCTGCGCCATGGCGAAACGGGTGACCGAGTCCATCAGCACCAGCACGTCCTTGTGCAGGTCGCGGAAGAATTCCGCGATTGCGAGCGTGAGGTAAGCGGCCTGCCGCCGCATCAGGGCCGGCTCGTCGGACGTCGACACCACCACCACCGAACGGGCAAGGCCCGTCGGACCCAGGTCGTCCTGGAGAAACTCCTGCACCTCACGGCCGCGCTCGCCGACCAGGCCAATGACCGAGACGTCCGCGGCGACATTGCGCGCCAGCATCGACAGCAGCACCGACTTGCCGACGCCGGAGCCGGAGAAGATGCCCATGCGCTGCCCGCGGCAGCAGGTGACGAAGGTATTGAGCGCGCGCACGCCGAGATCGAGCGGCTCGCCGACGCGGCGGCGCGCATGCGCTGGCGGCGGCGAGGCGCGGAACGAATAGGGCGCCGGCCCCGGCGGCAGCGGCCCGCGACCGTCGATCGGTTCGCCCATGGCATTGACCACGCGGCCGAGCCAGCGCTCGGACGGGCGTACACTACCGGCGGCGGTCGTCACCACCGCGCGGCAGCCGCGCCGCACCCCATCGAGCGCGGCAAAGGGCATGGCCAGCGCATGGCCTTGCGAGAAGCCGACCACCTCGCAGGGGATCCCCGGGCCCGTTCCTGTCTCGATAGTCAGTCGTGCACCGACCGACATGGCATGGATGGGCCCCCCCACCTCCACCATCAGCCCGCGCACGGCGGCGACGCGGCCGTAGATTTCGACGGGGTCGAGATCGCTAATCTGCTCGGCGAGCGCTTTCATCATGGCTGAACTGCCATCGCATGCGCGGTTGCGCAGCCGGCATCAGCGCACGCCCTCCCGCTACTTGCGGGGCGAGCATCGGCGCGAGAAGGCCTCTCGATCCGCTCAGGACATTGAAGAAGCCCGCTCAGCCGCCCGCCGCCGCCCTTCGGGCGCCAGCGGGCGACCCTTCCCCACAAGCGGTGAGAGGTGAGCGGGAGCCGGTAACGCCCCGGTAGGCTTACCGCCCCTGTTCCGACTTTAACTCGGTGTTTACCCGGGTCGTTAATCATTGGGTCATCGTCCAATCGGGACAGCGGCCAAGGGATTCGCCCGGCAGGACGGTGAAGGGCGAGTCACGAGAGTCGGTTATTACCAACTCTTAAAGTGGAGCATTAACCAGTTACGTGGCCAAAAAACCACTCTGTGGCAACATCTTACGCCGATTCGACCCGCTTGGCCATCGGCACGCTTGCCCTGGAGAATCAGGTTTTGTTAACCATGGCTGGATAGTGTCGAATCAGTTGTCCCGAAAGCGTTTTTTTAACGATCTCGCCGCGACGCGCGGCGTGACCTAAAAAGGGCCCGGTTGCGGCGAGAAGGGGACTGGCATGCGCGTTCTACTGATCGAAGATGACAGCGCGACCGCTCAGTCGATCGAGCTGATGCTGAAGTCCGAGAGCTTCAACGTCTACACCACCGACCTCGGTGAAGAAGGTGTCGACCTCGGCAAGCTCTACGACTACGACATCATCCTGCTCGACCTGAACCTGCCCGACATGTCGGGCTTCGAGGTTCTGCGCTCGCTGCGCGTCTCAAAGGTTAAAACCCCGATCCTGATCCTGTCCGGCCTCGCCGGCATCGAGGATAAGGTCAAGGGCCTCGGCTTCGGCGCCGACGACTACATGACCAAGCCGTTCCACAAGGACGAGCTGATCGCCCGCATCCACGCCATCGTGCGTCGGTCAAAGGGCCACGCCCAATCGGTCATCAACACCGGCGACCTGGTGGTCAATCTCGACACCAAGACGGTGGAGGTGGGCGGCCAGCGCGTGCACCTGACGGGCAAGGAATACCAGATGCTCGAGCTGCTCTCCCTGCGCAAAGGGGACGACGCTCACCAAGGAGATGTTCCTCAACCATCTCTATGGCGGCATGGACGAGCCGGAGCTCAAGATCATCGACGTGTTCATCTGCAAGCTGCGCAAGAAGCTCGCCAACGCCTCGAACGGCAAGAACTATATCGAGACGGTGTGGGGCCGCGGCTACGTACTGCGCGAGCCGGCAGAGCACGACGAGAGAATTCCCGCCTGAGCGCCCTGCCCTTCGTCATTGCCGGGCATAAGGCGCGAAGCGCCGTCTTATGCTAAGTGACCCGGCAATCCAGCGAAATACGAAACCCCGCCCGCAACGGCGGGGTTTTTAGTTGGATCGCACCAATAAAAAATCAAATGCCCGAAAATGGACAGCCGCGGATCAAGCCCGGCAATGACAGCGGGCAAGCGCGCCATCGTCTCATTAGTTGAGCGCAATAACGCTGGGAGCCGCGTGCGGTCCTTCTATGTTGCGGTCGCTGATGGCGAGACTGTCGGGCGGATCGCAAACGAGAATATCGCCGAGGAAGCACATCTCATGACGGGTGAAAGCCGCTTCTATACCGCTCCGGGTTGGGGTCTTGCCTCTCATCATATTGTCGTGCGTTCAAAAGGCGAATACGCGCGCGCAAAGGTCCATACCAAGACCGTGGAAGGTTATTTCTCGATCTTCAAACGCGGGATGCGCGGCAATTATCAGCACTGCAAAGAAAAGAACCTGCATCGATATTTGGCCGAATTCGATTTCCGGTACGACACTCGCAATAACACGGACGGGGAACGTGCGGCGCTCACCGTAAAAGGCAGTGAAGGCAAGCGCCTAACGTGCCTGCAACCTCACTAAGCCTGATTCTTCCTTGATGATCGCCCACGTTGCGAGGCGATGGGACCGGCGCGGCACTTTGCTGTTGCCAATCTAGCTTTCTTTCGACTTTTACACATCCCTGTGAATTACAGGGGTAGTCGCAAAATCGGCGTTTGAACGGTTGCGACCAGTCCAACTCGGCGGAATCCTATCTCAACTAGTGATTCGTATTTCAAAAAGGCACGCCGATGAGTTGGGATCAGGCTATTGGTGTCGTCACCCCACATGTTGTGCGGATAGAAACGCCGTCTGTATATGGAACAGGGTTTCTTGCATTCTATAACCACGATAGCAGTTTCTGCGGGATCGCTACTGCGGCTCACGTTTTGAGCCATGCAGACGAGTGGCAGGAGCCCATACGCATTAGGTACGGGAGTTCGTCAACGCCCAAGTTCTTAAAGGCGGAAGACAGAGTGATCTACTTGGACCATTCTACAGATTCAGCGGTTGTATTGTTTCTCAAAGGCGATCTTCAGCTGCCAGAGCGCCCCATAGCATTGCTGCCAATGGACCAGCCGTGCGCGATCGGCGCTGACGTTGGATGGCTGGGGTTTCCTGTCATAGAGCCTTATACTGTGTGCTTCTTCTCTGGCACTCTCAGCGCGCGGCAGTCTTCCAACAAAGCCTACTTGATCGATGGTGTCGCAATTAACGGTGTTAGTGGCGGCCCGGTCTTCCATTGTCCTGATCCAGGGGCTGTCCAGATAATCGGATGCGTTTCTGCCTACCATGCCAATCGGGCCACTGGCGAGGCCCTTCCCGGCCTCCTTCGCGCTCAAGACGTCTCACACTTCCATAACATCGCCAGTTATATACGCAGCATCGATGAAGCGAATGCTAAGAAGAAAGAATTTGAGGACGCGCAAAAGCAAAAGGTTCAAAGCGAAGCTAACCCGGCCCTTGGGGCTTCCGGCGAGAGCGCGACTTCGGACAAGCCTTCCGCTTCTGGGTAGATGACGTATTTTCCGATCCTGGAGACGGCTTTCGCGGCGCGCGTTGCCGGCGCTCCCGAGTCGGCACGTCTTTTAGCGGTGTTTGGCGGCCCGCTGAACGCTCCCTGAAGGAGCCGTTTCAGTCGTTCATCACGGTTCTGTTTATCCGGCTTCATAAGGCTATCTTGGCATGAAACGAAAAACAAATAAGGTTCCTCATTCAAGGCGCATCCAGCTTGGATATCTTGGCTTGGTCGTAGCTCTTTGGAACGAATTAGAATCGCAAGTTAAAAACGTCCTACTCGCCCTGCCGCCTGACAACAACAGACTTATAGCATCTTGGTTGGTGGCCGATCTTCAGATCGGCCCTCTTATCAACGCTACACGGCTGCTCTCCAAGGAGATGCAATGGATGTATGACCGCGCGAACATGACAATGCGCAAAAGGCGTACCCATCAGAAACTATTCGAGACTCACGCAGAGCGCGTTGAGCACTTTCTTACGGGCGTCGATATTCTACGCGAGCACAGAAACTACTATGTGCACTACGCGATAAATGACAAGTCAGACCCTCACCACCAGCGGCTACAGATATCGCGGGTAAGTGCCCGCGGGGCAGTTCATTGGACCAATCACCCTATTGAGGAAACCGCGCTCGAAAGGTTGGCTTTTCAGATTACAGACTACTTAGTCTACGGAGACGAGATCGAAGACGCTTTGAAGAAGAACGCCTCTAATGACTTTTCCGTGCGGCCGTCATGGCCCGAAAAACCTCCTCTGCCTGAAAAGCTAAAGACAACTCGGATAACTCTGCAAGACGCATTGCACCCGCCTCAATCATTGCTGGAGACAGACAGTCGCGGTCCCGCGAAGCGTCCAGCCCGCAAGAGGCAGACGCCTCCAAAGAAGCGCCGCAAGAAGCGCAAGTAATTTTTTATTGTCAGAATTTATTCCTTTGTTAGCAAAATCGTTAGGTTATGCCAACAAGCCCCACCAAAACATTGATAATTCTTGCATGCGTATGTGGCGTCAACAACGTAAGTAGGAAAATAAACATATTTATGCCATAATTCCTATCCACCTTCCCATCGCCTGGCTCATTGAGGGGCGTCGTCGCGAGACGTCACGATGATGGAGTCACGCGGAGGTGTGCTGCCGGAGATGCGGCAGCGTCGCCTCCAAGGGCCGCAAGGCGGGAAACCGCGTTTCGGTCGGCGCGGCGCCCGCGGGCGGGGCTCGTAACCCCGCGCTCGGGAGGCCCTGGCCAAGCCGTCCGCCGGCATTACGACCGGCTGCCTTTGATGGCTGGACGCGGCGGCGACGAAGGGGGGCGGAAGCCGCCCGGATCGTGGGCCCACGAGGGCCCTGTCGCAGCCCGGAAGCACGGCGCCAGGGACAGAAAAGCCGCTTGTGGCGCGCCGAGAGGCGCCGCGCGTTCGCCAATGAGCGCGCGCACATGATGAATGGCTGCGCCGATCGGCGCGCCATCCCCTCTCCGTTCAAAGAGGGGAAAGACGGAATGGAAATTCGGGCGAACCCGGCGCCCGCCAAACAATATGGGCGATGGCGTTTGCCTTGGCGCGGAGCGGGCAAGCCCGGCCCGCGCGGCGTTGGCCGGCCGCGCACAAGGGCAGCGAACAGGGGCTGTTTGACAGTTGAATCGATGACGACCGGGCGCGCGGCTGCGGCGCGTCCCTGCGGCCGCGCGGCAGGCCGCATCGCTCAGCGTTAGGCGACCGCGGCCGCCGGTGCCGGGGCGAATTCGGCGCGCAGCAGCGTCAGAAAGCGCTGCAGCTCACTCTGCGTGACCGTGCTGGGGTCCGGCTCCTGGCTCTTGCGCACCTTGGTGATGTGCCGGTTGAGCGCTTCGCGCAGCGCCTCAAGTGTCGTCGCCGGCGCATCGGCGGCCACCAGCGCGCCAACACAGTCGCGCACCACAGTCAGCACGTCCGCTTCCTTCAGCAGTTCGCTGGCCGACAGCCGCCCCTTCAGCGTCTTGGCCGATTGCACATAAACGGCGATGAGGCGGTAGTCGGCGTCCCGGCAGACGGCGTCGCGCACATAGTCGGCCAGGCCGTGGAAAAAGCTTCGCAGCCAGGGCGTGCCGTAATGCGAGACCTGGCTGGCGAAGGCGATCTGCGCGGCCTGGTCTCCGGCTTCGAACAGCACCGTCGCCAGGATCGCATTGCGCGCAAACAACGTCGGCGCGGTGCTGCCGCTCGCCCGCATGCAGCGCAAATGGATGGTTTCGAACAGATCGAAGCCGGAGGGCACCGATGCGCTAAAGCGCTCGTTGGCATCCTCGAGATCCTCGAATGAGAGCTTGCCGCCCTGCGCCGTGCAACGGGCACGCAAATAGCGGAAGATCATGTCGGTGATTGTGCTCGCGGTGGCGATGCAATGATGCGGTCCACTGGTTCCCGCCTGCGGCCCCTCGTGACTCATATGCCTCAACCTGTTTTGATTCCGGATTGCGGGCCGTTCTTAGCGAGCGAAAGTATAGAAGACGATAACGCGCACGTTCAGGGCGATGCCCTTTAAGCAGTGCGCCATGCCGAATGCGAATGGTTAGCGAATGGTGCGCGTCGTCCGCGCTGCGCGGGCCGCCGCGTTTACGCCTTGGCGGCGAATTTCAGCACATTGCCGCGCCCGCCGTCGGCGGACGCCGGCCGGCGCGCCAGCGCATTGGGCGCATAGAGCCCGCGCCGTTCCGGCACCGGCTTGAACACGTCGGTCAGGCCGACCACGGTCTCCGCCGCGCCCAGCACCAGGTAGCCGTCGTCCGGCATTTGCCGCGCCAGCCGGTTGAGCACGGAGGTCTTGCTCGGCTGGTCGAAATAGATCAGCACGTTGCGGCAGAACACGAGGTCGAACCGGCCGAGCGGGCTGAAATCATTGAGCAGGTTGAGCGTGCGGAACTGCACCATGCCGCGCAGCTCCGGCGCGATCTGCCAGGTCTCGCCGACCTGCGTGAAGAATTTCACCAATTGCTGGATCGGCAGCCCGCGCTGCACCTCGAACTGCGTGTAAATGCCGTTCTTGGCGCGTTCAATCACCACGCCGGAGAGGTCGGTGGCGAGAATCTCAACGCGGTAGCCGGCGAGCTGGACGTTCATCGCCTTCAGCGTCATGGCCAGCGAATAAGGCTCCTGTCCTGTCGACGCGGCGGTGCACCAGATGCGAATGCGTTTCTCGCGCGCGCGGGCGGCGATCAGCGCCGGCATGATGGTGTCGCGCACATGCTCGAACGGGACCTTGTCGCGGAAGAAAAAGGTCTCGTTGGTGGTCATGGCCTCGACCACCTCGCCCGCCAGCGTCGGCATCGACTGCTTCAGCTTGCCGACCAATTCGGCAAGCGTGCCAAGCCCGTGACGGCGGGCGACCGGCAGCAGCCGGCTTTCGGCGAGATATTGCTTTTCGGCCGAGAGCATGAGCCCCGAGTGCTCCTTCAACAGCGCGCGCAGATAATCGAAGTCCTGCGGGGTCATGCGCGCTCTCCCGTGAACAGTCGCGTCAGCCGCGGACCGATTTCGGTGAGCGGCAGCAGCGCCGAACACAGGCCGGCATGCGCCACCTGCCCGGGCATGCCCCAGACCACGCTGGTCGCCTCGTCCTGCGCCACCATGCATCCGCCGGCGGCGACGAGCGCGCGCGCGCCATTGAGGCCGTCGGAGCCCATGCCGGTGAGCATGAGACCAAGCACCTTACCACCCCAGACCTCGGCGGCGCTGACGAACAGAGGATCGACCGAGGGCTTGCAGAAATTGATCTGCGGCCCGTCGTCGAGCGCGATCACGGCGACGCCGTCGCGGCGGGCCACTTTCATGTGGCGGCCGCCCGGCGCGATATAGATGTTGCCGGCATTGATCTCCTCGCCGTCGCCCCCCTCGCGCACCGGCCGGTGGCTGATGCGGGCGAGATGCTCGGCGAGGATGGCGGTGAAGGTCGGCGGCATGTGCTGGGTGATCAGCACCGGCGCGCGTTCGAGCACCGCGTCGATCTGCGTCACCACGGTGTTGAGCGCCTGCGGGCCACCGGTGGAGGCACCGATCAACAGCACGCGCGGCGGAATCGCCGGCAGCGGCCGCAGCACGATGTCTGGTTCGGCGGCGCTGGGCGCGGCGCGCAGCCGCGTCTGCGGCGCCGGCTTTGCCGCCCCGACGGGACGCACCGGCGTCTGGCGCAGCCGCGGGCCGCGCAGGCCGAGCTGGCGGATCTTCTCGATCAGCTCGCGACGGAAGCCCTGCGAGGTGGTGACCTCTCGGGTCGAGGGCGGTTTCGGAATATAGTCGGCGGCGCCGAGTGCCAGCGCGCGCAAGGATATCTCGGCGTTGCGGCGCGTCACGGTGGAGGCCATGATCACCACGAGATCGCGCTTTTTGGCGAGGAGTTGCGGCAGCGCCGAAATACCGTCGAGCTCCGGCATTTCGACGTCGAGCACCACCACGTCGGGATCGGCACGCTCGATCTGGTTCACCGCCTCGCGCCCGGTGCGCAGCGATGCGACCAATTCGAGATCGCCCTCCGCTTCGACCCAGCGTGCGAACAGGCCGCGCACGACGATGGCGTCGTCGACGACCATGACGCGAATGCGCCGCCCGAGGCCGGCGGCGGGGGATGCGGGAGCGAGCGCGACGTTCATCGGCGGCGGCCTGTATCCGTCATATGCGATGGCGCGTTCAGATCAGGCCGACTTCCTGAAACTTCGCTTCGACGATCTCCTTGTCGAACGGCTTCATGATGTATTCGTTGGCGCCGGCGTGCAGTGCGCGCGCGATATGGGCAACGTCGTTTTCGGTGGTGCAGAACACGACCTTGGGCGCGTCGCCGCCGGGAAGCCGCCGCAGCGAGCGCAGGAACTCGTAGCCGTCCATCTTCGGCATGTTCCAGTCGAGCAAGATCGCCTCGGGAAGCTTGCGCTGGCAGGCTTGCAGCGCCTGCTCACCGTCCTCGGCTTCCTCGATCTCGAATTCGAGCCCTTCCAGAATTCTCCGAGCCACCTTGCGGATGACACTGGAGTCGTCAACGACCAGACAGGTTTTCATGGCAATGCCTCGTCTTGTTGCGGTTACGGCGTTCCGATTCCCAGCAGCGCGTTCGTTCTCCAGCTCAGGCCGCGTGTGCGCGGGTTGCGATGTCGAGCACGCGGTCGACGTCGAGCAGCATCAGCAGTTGGTCCTCAAGTCGGTGGATGCCGGCAGACACCCGCGCCAGCGCGGGATCGAGGTTGAGCGGATTGGGCTCGCGCGTGTCGTCGTCGAGCTTGAGCACCTCGCCGACGCTGTCGATCATGAGCCCGTAGGATTCCCCCCGCAACTCGACGCCGATCGCCATCGCCGGCCCGCCCTGCTCGCCGGGCGGGAGACCGAGGCGGCGGCCAAGATCGATCAACGTGACGATACGGCCGCGTAGATTGAGCACGCCGGCAATCTCCGGCGGCGCCAACGGCACGCGCGTCACCCGCTCCGGCACGAACACGTCCTGCACGCGCAGGATCGGCAGCCCGAACAGCTGGCCACCGATCATGGCGGTGACGTATTCCTTGAGGTTGCGGTTGCGGTTTTCCATTCGGTTCACATCGGCGCGTCAGGCCGCGCGGTTGAGCTCGCTCTGCTCCTTGAGCGCGGCGATCAGACCCTGGCGGTCGAACTTGGCGACATAGTCATGGAAGCCGGCGCGGCGGCCCCGCTCGATCGCCTCGGCCGAGACCGCCGAGGACAGCCCGATCACGGGCAATTCGGCGGTGCGCGCATCGGCGCGAAGGGTTTCGGCAAGTTCGAAGCCGTCGACGTCGGGCATTTCGACATCGGTAATGACGACGTCGAACTGGCGGCCCTCGCCGAAGAGCGCGAGCGCGTCGCGAGCCGAGCCGGCGGCGGTCACGGCATAGCCAGCGGCCTGCAGCACCGGGGTGAGCATGTTGCGGAAGAACGGGGAATCGTCGACCAGCAGCACCGCTTGCGGGCGCCGCTGCGCCGGCTCCTTGCGGCGGAACCAGTCCTCGAAGGCGAGCGGCAGGAAATGGCCAACGTCGATGATCTCGGTGGCCTGGCCCTTGACGATGGCGGAGCCGATGAGGCCGGGATTGTCGCTGGCGACTTGGATGTCGAGACGATCCTCGACGATGTCGACGATCTCGTCGACGACCAGCGCCATGGAGCGCGCGCCGTCGGAGAACACCAGGAGCGGCTGGGCGCCCTCGCCCTTCACCCGCACGCTGTCGTTCATGCTCACCAGCGGCATAAGCTGGCCGCGGTACTGCACCATGTGGCGGCCGTTCGACATTTCGATGGTGCGCGCGTCGATCTCCTCGAGCCGCGTGATCAGCGCGAGCGGCACCGCCTTGGGCTGGATCGAGCCGGCCCGGAACACCAGGAGCGAGGTGGTCTCGGCGGCGCCCGCGTCGTCGCGTGTCGCGCTTTCGGCATCCGAGGCCATTTGGCTGGAGACGGCGGTGCCGAGCGTCTGCGCGATGCCGTTCGGATCGATGATCATGATCACCGAGCCGTCGCCCAGAATGGTGTTGCCGGAGAACATGGCAATATGGCGCAGCTTGCTCGACATCGGCTTGACCACGATCTCTTCGGTGTGGAACACGCCGTCGACCACGACGCCGAACACCTGACTGCCGACCTGAATCACCACGATATAGCCGCCGTCGGCATCGCCTTCGGCCTTCGCCATGCCGAGCAGGTCGGTCAGTCGCGCCAGCGGCAGGAGCTTGTCGCGCAGGCGCAGCACCGTGGTATCGCGGATGCGCTCGATGCGGTGATCGCCGCTATTGCGCGCGCGCACCAGCTCGACCACGGCAAGCTGCGGGATGGCGAAATGCTCGCCACCGGCTTCCACAATCAGCGCCGCCACGATCGCCAGCGTCAGCGGGATCTTGATGGTGAAGCTCGCGCCGACGCCGGCCACCGACTTCACGTCGATGGTGCCGCCGATCTGATCGATATTGTTGGCGACCACGTCCATGCCGACGCCGCGGCCGGACACGGGAGTAACCTCCGTGGCGGTGGAGATGCCCGGCACGAAGATGAATTTGTGGATCTGCGCTTCGCTCAGTTTGGCCGCCTCGGCGTCCGTGGTCAGCCCATGCGCCACGGCCCTGGCCTTGATGCGCTCGGTGTTGAGGCCGCGGCCGTCGTCCGCGATCTGCACAATGATGTGGCCGCCCTCGTGATAGGCGGACAGGCGGATGCGCCCGCGCTCGGGCTTGCCGACGGCGCGCCGCTCGGCTGGCGCTTCCAGGCCGTGGTCGGCGGAATTGCGCACCATGTGGGTGAGCGGATCCTTGATCAGGTCGAGCACCTGCCGGTCGAGCTCGGTCTCGGCACCGTGCATTTCGAGCTCGATCTGCTTGCCGAGCTCGTTGGAGAGATCGCGCACGATGCGCGGCAGCTTCTGCCAGGCATTGCCGATCGGCTGCATGCGCGTCTTCATCACGCCTTCCTGCAGCTCGGCGGTGACGTTGGACAGGCGCTGCAGCGGCGCCTTGAATTCGGAATCTTCCTGCCGGCGCGCGATCTCCAGGAGCTGATTGCGGGTGAGCACCAGCTCCGACACCATGGTCATCAGGTGCTCGAGCGTGTCGACGGTGACACGGATCGACGACTGGCTGCCGCCCTTGCCGCTGTCCTCCTCCTTGGCCGGCGCGGGCCCCTGCGACGGCTCCGACTTCATCGCCGGCGGCTCGACGGCGGTAGCGCGGAAGGCGCGTTCGAGATCGTCAAGCGAATCCTCGCCCGGCCGCAACGGCCGTTCGAGGACCTGCGGCGTCAGCGTGCCGAAGCTGCGCTCGTCCTCCGCCATCGACGCGACGCCGATGCCTGCGACCATGCGATCAAGCTCGCCGATCAGGTCGTCGTCGCTACCCTCTGGCTCGCGCCGCTCATGTTCGAGCGAATCGAGAATGGCCTTGATGCGGTCGATCGTCGCCAGGATCACGGTGACCGCTTCCTGGGTCGCCGGGGCGCCATCGCGGAATTTGCCCATCAGCGCTTCGGCGGCATGCGCCAGCGCCTCCAGCCGCGGCAGGCCAAGGAAGCCGCAGGTGCCCTTGATGGTGTGGACGAGGCGGAAGACGTTGTCGAGAATGCGGGCGTTATTGGGCTCCTGCTCGAAGCGCACAAGCTCGACATCCACCACGTCGAGACTCTCATGCGTCTCGGTCACGAATTCCCGCAACAGGTCGTCCATGGAAAACGCCTTTGTCGACGGCGCGCGCCGTCGTCCGTCGCCTTGCCTGCAAGCGGCGCCAGTGTGTCGGTGAAGGGTTTAATTTTGGTTGCACCACCGCGGCGGCGGCGTACGCAATTAACCGGGCGTTAACCGCGGGGAACGCCCGGCGGATGCGGCTAACTCGCGCTCACCACCACCGCCTCGCCGCTGAGCGCGATGCTCACCTGCATGCCGCACTCACGCGCCAACAACCCCGCGTAGAAAGGCTGGATGCGGTGGGCGTCAATCGGCTCCTCACCGGCATCGCCGGCAAGCAGCGCCGGCACGGCGGGCGGCACGCGGGCATTGGTGCCCACGGCGCTGATCGTGAAGCCCATTGTGTCGCCGGTGCCGACCGGATCGACGGTGAGGCTGCCGCCGCGCGGGATCGCCTGGCCACCGATCAGCAGCATGTTGAGCACCAGCTTGACGCGGTTCTTAGCCAGCAACAGGCGCGGCAGCGTCCAGGTGAGCCGGGTCTTGTCGTCCTCGAAAAAGCCGCGCGCTATCTTCTCGGCATCGCCGAGGTCGATCTGGGCGCCGGCGGATCCCGCGGCGCCGAAGGCGATGCGGCAGAATTGCAGCTTGGCGGAGGCGGTGCCGGCGCTCTTCTTGATGAGGTTCATGGCGAAGGCCTTGGTCTCCTCGTCCTTCTCCTCCTCCAGCACTTCCAGCCCGTTGATGATGGCGCCGACCGGGCTGATCAGGTCGTGGCAGACGCGCGAGCACAGCAGGGCGGCAAGATCGAGCGCTTCCAGTGTCGACATGGGCTGGTCTCCGCTGAGTGTGCAGGCTATGCCACGAGGCTGGCGAATCGCCGATGGCCGTGACCTGACGCCCATAACATCGCGGCCCGAAGACCGCCAAGGACCGAAACGCCATGACCGTCGGCAACCCCGGAAACCTGGCCGAGACGACGGAAATCGACCGCCAAGCTGCCGATGCGTTGCTCGATGGCCTGACCGCGATCGTCGCGCGCGCCGCAGCGGCAACGCTGGCGCGGCCCTTCGACCAAGTCGCCCGCCGCAGCAAATCCGACCATTCGCCGGTGACGGAGGCCGACGAGGCTTCCGAGGCGGCGATCCTCGCCGGCCTCGCCAAGCTGGTGCCGGGCGTGCCTGTGGTGTCGGAGGAAAGCTTGGCGCCGGACCGGCTCGGTCGCAGCGTCGTCATCGTGGATCCGCTCGACGGCACCAAAGAGTTTCTCGCCGGCCGCGACGAATTCACCGTCAATGTTGCCATCGTCACCGACGGCACGCCGATCGCTGGCCTCATCGCCGCCCCAGCGCAGGGTCTGCTCTGGCGCGGCGTCGTGGGCAGTGGGGCCGAGCGGCTGCGCATGCAATGGGCAACCGGCGTGGTCGATGAGCGCCGCGCCATCCACACGCGTCCGGCGCCGGAGCGCCTGATGGTCACCGTATCGCGCAGCCATCCCGACAAGACGACCGAGGCTTTCCTCGCCCGACTCCCGGCGGTCGAGCGCCGCGCCTGCGGCTCGTCGGTGAAGTTTTGTTCCCTGGCGCAGGGCGAGGCCGACTTGTATCCGCGCCTGTCACCGACCCACGAATGGGACATCGCTGCCGGCTGCGCCATTCTCGCAGCCGCGGGCGGCGTCGCGACCGATCCGGACGGCAAACCGCTGCGATTTGCCCGGCCGGAGGCCGATTACCTGGTGCCCGGCTTCATCGCCTGGGGCGATCCAGCCAAGGCGCGGCCCGCCTCGGCCTGAGACCGGGTCGGTCACTGGCCGATGCCGCGGGCGACGGCCGGCCATTTGCGCTGGGCGGCGACCAAGATGCGGCCAGGATCGGCGAGGAAGGCGGCGCGATTGGCGCCGCTGTAGAATAAATAGAGCCGCTGGCGCAGCACCGTCCAAAACAGCGGATGACCGGGGACAGATGTGCCGCGGGCGATCGCCACCGGGTCATAGCCGCCGAAACGGGGCCGATAGACCTCCGGATGGGCGGCGAAAGCGGCGCGGTTGCCGACGTTGCGGAATTGCCAAATGGTGCCGTCGAGGCGCAACTCGAACTCCGGCATCCCCATCAGCGCCTTGTGGTCGGTGAAATAGGCCAACGGATCGAAGCCGCTGATGGCCAGGCCGGTGTGCGGGTTGACCAGGATGTCATCGCCGCCTGCGGCCCAGGCGCGCGAAGGTGCAAGGATACCCCACCAGGCAAGGACGGCCGTCAGCACGAGCGCCGCTGCCGGCTTCCGCTTCCGCCGCGTTGCCGTCATAGTTCCTCGTGACATTGGCTCGATTCGATTGCTCTTGTTGGGACCTTAGGCGTGCCGGCATGAGCATCCGGTTAAGCCGGGCTGGGGCCCTCACCCAATGGAGCAAACGATGCGCGCGACCTTGCGGCTTGCGGTCCTCAGCCTGTGTCTCTTGGTCTCCGGCGCCGGGCTTGCCGCCGCCCAGAACACCGCCCCACCGCCCCCGCGGAATGCCGCCCCCCCGCCGTCTCAGCAGCGGCACGAAACCTTCTCGCCCGACGAGATCGTCAATGCGGGCCACCGCTTCTTCGGCTCGGTGTCGCGCGGCCTCGCCTTGGTGGTGCAGAAGGCGTTCAGCCAGTTCGGCGAGCCCAACGGCTACATTCTCGGCCAGGAGGGTTCGGGCGCCTTCGTGGTCGGCCTGCGTTATGGCGACGGCACGCTCTACACCCGCAATGCCGGCGACCGGCGGGTGTTCTGGGAAGGTCCCTCGGTCGGTTTCGACGCCGGCGGCGAGGGTGCTCGCACCATGATGCTGGTCTACAACCTGCCGGCAACCGAGGCGATCTACCAACGCTTTGCCGGCATCGACGGCTCCGCCTACTTCATTGGCGGCTTTGGCATGACCGCGTTGACCGCCAACAACATCATCGTCGTGCCCATCCGCTCCGGCGTCGGTCTGCGCCTCGGCGCCAATCTCGGCTATCTCAAGTTCACGCCGAAGGCGACCTGGAACCCGTTCTAACGCCCGCTCCGCCTTAATTCATGCTAGGGTCATCCCCGGGCCGCAGCGGCACGGGGCTTTAGGTTAATAGTGGGTCACGCTGGCCCGCTTGTCCCCGCCATGCGATGATTTGCGCGGGGATTGCGTGGTGAGCGGGTGCGCTGGAGGCAAGGTTCATGATTGAACCGATCATGTATTTCGGCATCGGCTTCCTGGTCGCCGCATTGATCGGGCTCGTCGTCATTCCGTTGGTGCACGGCCGGGCGGTGCGGCTGACCATGCGGCGCCTGGAAGCCGCGACGCCGCTGTCGATGGCCGAAATCCAGGCCGACAAGGACCAATTGCGCGCCGAATTCGCCATGTCGACGCGGCGCCTGGAAATGAGCGTCGAGCAGCTCAAGACCCGCAGCACCAGCCAACTGGCCGAGCTCGGCAAGAAGAGCGACGCCATCAACCGGCTCAAAGTGGAACTGGGCGAAAAGACCGCCACCATTTTTTCGCTGGAAGCGCGCGACAAGGCGCTGCGCGACCAACTGCGCGCGACCGAAGAGGAGGTCGCGGTCAAGACCGCGGCCATGCACGACGCCGAGCGCGCACTCTCCGACAAGCAGTCCGAACTCGCAAAGATGATGGGCGAGCTCGACGAACGCTCCAATTTTGCCGACGCGCAGAAAGTAGAGATCGTCGCGCTCAAGGCACAGATCGAGGCGCTGAAGGAACGGCTCAATGCCGCCAGCAACGAGGTCAAGACGTTGGAGGATCGGCGCGAGGCTGAGCGGGTCGAGCTGCGCGCGGCCACAAGGCAGCTCGAAGAGGAACGCGGCAAGGTCGAGAATCTCGGCCGTCGCATCTCCGAGCTCGAGCAGCAACTGGCGGCGCAGGCCGCCGAGGCGGAAATCCTCGGCCGGCGCGCCCACGACCTGGAGAACCGGCTGACCGAGCAGTCGCGCCTGTTCACCGAAACCCAGGTCGAGCTCAAGCATCGCATCGCCGAGCTCGAAGCCGCGCACAAGACCGAAGGCAATTTGCGCGCCGCCATCGCCGAGTTGGACGCCCGCAATGCCTCGGATTCCGAGCGGCTGAAAAGTGAAAAGGCGCAATTGCAGTCCGAGCTCGATCGCACGCGCGACGAGCGTGACCGGCTCTCGCGCGATCTCGCCGGCATGAAGCGCGAGACCGAGGAGGCCTGGGCCTCCGAGCGGGTAGAGAACGCGCTGCTGCGCGAGCGCATCAACGACGTCGCGGCCGAAGTGGCGCGGCTCGCCTCAACGCTGGAAGGCCCCAATTCGCCGATCGACGCCTTGCTCGCCGCCGAAAGCGCGCGCGAGCGCGGGCCCGCCGCGGCCGCGACCCTGGAGCTCGGCGAGGGGCAGCCGAGCGGAAATCTCGCCGACCGCATCCGCGCGCTGCAAGGCCACGCCTCGCGCGTGCAGCGGGACGACGAGCCGCAGACGCGGAATTAAGCCCAACGCCCCCTGCGATTGACCCCATATCCTGCGGGATTTCGCGGGAGGAATGCGATATCGACCGGTAACCGCGCCAGGCAATGGGACCGAGCGCGCTTGACACCCTTCCGAGCCGCTCATTATATCCGCCGGTCTACGGGTCGGGCGCTTAGCTCAGCGGGAGAGCGTTCCCTTCACACGGGAGAGGTCGTAGGTTCAATCCCTACAGCGCCCACCATTTTTCCCTTGCAGTTTGCGAAACAGCCCCGCGCAAACGCCGCGTCTTAAAGCGAGCGAAAATCCGCGCGCCGCCCGTCAGGGCCGCTTCTGCCGATCGCGCGTGAGATTTTTGGCCGCCAGCTCGTCGAGATAGTCCTGCCAGTAGCGCGGCTGGTTGCGGCCGAGATCGCGCAGAAACCCCCAGCCGTAAATGCCGGTCGAGTGCAGGTCGTCGAACACCAGCCGCACCGCGTAATTGCCGACCGGCAACACTTCGAGAATGGCAACCTCGCGCTTGCCGGGCACGGTCTGGCGTTCTTCTTCCGAATGGCCCTGCACTTCCGCGCTCGGGCTCTTCACCCGCAGGTATTCGGCGGAGAAATCGTAACGCTCGCCGCCGTCAAAACTGACGGTCAGCGTCTTGCGATCCTTGTGCAGGCGTAATTCCGTGGGCCAAGCGTCATCGCTCATGCCGCTTGTCTTAGCGCGCGCCTCGTCAAAGCACAAACCGGACCGCGCCGGCATCGGCGATGTCGTAGCCGCCCAGTTCGCGCGCGCGCACGACGAATTCATCGGCGCGCAGGAAGCGGATCAGCTTCTGCAAGGGTGGATGGAAATAATGCCGCTGGCGCATCACCAGGTCGAAAGGCTCCCAGACGATGGGCACGAAATCGAGGCCGGCGGCATTGGCGACGCCGCGGGTGGCGACGCCGGTATCGACCCGGCCGGCGCGGATCGCCTGCGCGATGTCGGGGCCGGTCGGACAGACCGGCAGAACCGCGGTCAATTGTTCGAGCGTGGCTTTGGCGCCGTGCAGCAGCGTCAACAGCAGCAATTGCGCGCCGGCGCCCTTCGGCCTCAGCGCAATGCGCGCGCGTTTGGCGACGATGTCGTCGATGCCGAAGATGCCGAGCGGATTGCCCGGCGCCAAGAGGAAGCCCTGCTCGCGCCGGCAAAAGCTGATCATGACCGCGTCCTGCAGATCGCTGCGCCCCGCCATGGCCGCCTTGTTGGCGTCGGCCGCGGGGTCCTCGAGCGCGTGCAGATGCATGGCCGCGGCAATGCACTCGCCATCGATGAAGCGATGGAAACCGGCTTCGCTGCCGACAGCGAGCGTTGCGAGGCCCGAGCCGCTCTCGCGCAGGGCCCATTCCAGCAACGGATCGTGGCTGCCGCCGACGATCGGTGCCGGCTCCGCTCGCCCCATGCCGCGCGGACGCGTGACGCTGGACGAGAGCCAATGGTCGAGCTCAGCCTTGGGGAACAGCCAGCGTCCGGTGACCTTGGTGCAGGGCACCGTGCCCTCGGCCACCATTTCGTAAATCTTGCGTTCCTTAAGGCGGAGATAAGCGGCGGCTTCGGCGGTCGTAAAAAGCTGCATCTAAATAAACACCGGCGCATTCCTGGTCCGAGTTCCAAGAATGCCAAACGTACTGAAAATAACAAGGGATTTATGGAGAAATATAGCGCAAGGCTATGAAATCCCTAAAGGCATCGAAGAAAGTCGGTATGGGCCGTGGCGCTCCCTAGGGGACTCGAACCCCTGTTTTCGCCGTGAGAGGGCGACGTCCTGGGCCGCTAGACGAAGGGAGCTAGCTTAAGCTCTTCGAGATAGCCCCGATCCCCTGGTCGCGCAAGCATGCAGACATCGGGCACGCGTGCTGGCGCGCTGACCACAATGCGGGTCAGACGCCTGCTGTCGAGCGAAGCAACGGAGCCTTTCAACTTGGCTGTTGACCGTGAGCATCACACATGACCATCGAGATGGCCCGACGATGACGATGCGCGGCTAGGGTCGCGTCTCCAATCGCAGCCGCGCGAGCGGCTTGAGCGTGTTGAGATCGAAGCTGCGCAACTCGACCGCACCGTTGACCTCGACGGTGAGCACGACGCGACCGTCGCCAACCGCGCTGGAGAGCACCTTGGCACCGGCCGGCAACGTCGCGGCAAGACCAGCCTGGGGCGGCGACGGCGCGCTTCCCTGCAAGTGGAAAAGGCGATAGCCGATGACCACGAAGACGAAGGCGACGGCGATGACGGTGGTCAGGCTGGCGATCAGCATCAGCCGGCGCACCCGCGCAACGGCGGCGGCGGTTTGCGGGTCGCTGGGTTGATCGTCGGACGACATCGATAGAACCATGACGGGCGAAAGCGAAACGGTCACCATTCACGCCGAGGAGCAGGGCCAGCGGCTCGACCGCGTGCTCGCCGCGCGCATCCCGGCGCTGTCGCGCTCGCGCCTGAAAGCCCTCATCCTCGACGGCCAGGTGACGCTCGAGGCCCGCACAGTCCGCGATCCGGCGGCCAGCGTCAATTCGGGCGACAGGATCACGGTAACCTTGCCGCCGCCGGTCCCGGCCGAGCCGGCGGGCGAGGATATCCCGCTCGATATCGTCTACGAGGACGATGCGCTCGTGGTCATCAACAAGCCGCCCGGCCTGGTGGTGCACCCGGCCGCCGGCCATGACTCCGGCACTCTGGTCAATGCCCTGATCGCCCATTGCGGCGACAGCCTCTCCGGCATCGGCGGCGTCAAGCGGCCGGGCATCGTGCACCGGCTCGACAAGGACACCTCCGGCCTGATGGTGGTGGCCAAGACCGACAAGGCGCACCGCGCGCTCAGCCGGCAATTCGCCGACAAGACGGAAAGCGGGCTCGAACGCGGCTATTACGCGCTGGTCTGGGGCGCCCCCGAGCGGCCGCGCGGCGTCATCGATGCGCCGCTCGACCGCCACCCGCATGCCCGCGACAAGCGGGCGGTGCGCGAGGGCGGCCGCGAGGCGGTCACTCATTGGCAGGTGCTGGAGCGCTATGCCGACCCCGAGGGCAAGCCGGTGGCGAGCCTGCTCGCCTGCCAGCTCGAGACCGGCCGCACCCACCAGATCCGGGTGCATTTGGCCCATATCGGCCACCCGATCATGGGCGACGAGACCTATGCCAGCGGCTTCAAGACCAGGGCGGGCCGGCTGGGGCCGCGGGCGCGCGAGGCCCTGGAGGGTCTTGGCAGACAGGCCCTGCATGCCTATCTACTGACCATTGAACACCCCGAAAGCAGAGAAAACCTGGCGTTCCAAACGGAACTGCCGGGCGATTTGCGTCGTTTACGTGATGCCTTGGTCGCTGAGACGCCCCGAAACGGGCGTCTGTCATCCTAAAGGCTTAGCGATACCAATGGTTTACCGAGCTACGGCCCGGTCACGGCGACGTGACAGCGGATGCCTTTCTTTCGCTCCGCTGCTCCGCTATGTTGCGCCCGCGATCAATCTTTCGCGGTCGCAAAAGCGTTCGCCGTCGGCTCGGGGAGCGGCGGCGATAACCGCCTGCCGATCATCGGGGGCAAAAAGGAGGGCGCTGTCATGGCCCGTACCGCCGCACTGCCGGCACTCAAGGCCGAATCCGGCCTTGCACACTATCTCGAAGAAATCCGCCGGTTCCCCATGCTGGAACCGCAGGAAGAATACATGCTGGCCCGCAGTTGGCGCGAGCACGGCGACCGCGAGGCCGCGCACAAGCTCGTCACCAGCCATCTGCGCCTGGTCGCCAAGATCGCCATGGGCTATCGCGGCTACGGCCTGCCGATCGCCGAGGTGATCTCGGAAGGCAATGTCGGCCTGATGCAGGCGGTCAAGCGCTTCGAGCCGGAGAAGGGCTTCCGGCTTGCCACCTATGCCATGTGGTGGATCAAGGCCGCCATCCAGGAATATATCCTGCGCTCCTGGTCGCTGGTGAAGATGGGCACCACCGCCAACCAGAAGAAGCTGTTCTTCAACCTGCGCAAGGCCAAGAGCAAGATCTCCGCGCTCGACGAAGGCGACATGCGGCCGGACCAGGTCAAGCTGATCGCCAAGCGGCTGGGCGTGACCGAGCAGGACGTGGTCGACATGAACCGCCGCCTCGGCGGCGATGCCTCGCTCAACGCGCCGATCCGCGAGGACGGCGATAGCGGCGAATGGATGGACTGGCTGGTCGACGACCAGCCCAGTCAGGAGCGCATCCTGGCCGAGCACGAAGAAAGCGACAACCGCCATCAGGCACTCATCGGCGCGCTCGACGTGCTCAACGATCGCGAGCGGCGCATTTTCGAAGCGCGCCGCCTCGCCGACGATCCGGTGACGCTCGAGGACCTCGCGTCCGAATTCGGCGTTTCGCGCGAACGCGTGCGGCAGATCGAGGTCCGCGCCTTCGAGAAAGTGCAGAAGGCGGTCAAGACCCGCGTCGCCGCCATGGAGCAGCCGAAGCAGGCCGAGACGCTGGCGGCGCAGTAATACCGTCGGCAAGTCTCGTCTGAACATTGTGGCCGGGCTTTCGCCCGGCCATTTCGTTTTGCGGAACCACGGCCGCTCGTCACCCCTCCCCCCTCGCTTGCGCGTGGCGGGGAGGTGTCGGGATGGGCCAGCTTCGCCACGACCAAGCGCGAAAACGTGATGAACCGGCGCACCGCCCGGCGTGCTATGCTGCGCATGGCTCGTGGCATCCAGTGACCAGGGCCAGTTCTCGCCCTTGTCGTTGCTACGCGCCGCCTGAAATCCGGACTTCAGGAGGCAGAGATGGCGCATTCCCACGTTCTGCTTGGCGCGGGCGCAGGCCCCGTCGACCTCAATATCCGCCGCATCACCATCGCCGATCTTCGCGACGCACTGCGTTTGGGCACGCAGGATTTCTACGCGATGCCGACGCATGCCATGTTCCTGTGCTTGATCTATCCCGTGGTCGGCTTGATTGCGGCGCGGCTCGCCTTCGGCTATTCGGTGCTGCCGCTGCTTTATCCGCTGGCGACCGGCTTCGTGTTGGTGGGTCCGCTCGCCGCGCTCGGCCTCTACGAGTTGAGTCGCCGTCGCGAAGCGGGACTGGAGGTCTCGGCAGGCCACGCGCTCGATGTGGTGCGCTCGTCCTCGATCGGCGGCATCATCGCGCTCGGCTTCCTGCTGTTGAGCGTGTTCGTGCTCTGGGTGGCGCTCGCCAACGCGCTCTATGTCGCCGATTTCGGCTATGCGCCGCCGGCCTCGTTCGGCCAGTTCGTGCACGAGGTGCTGACGACGTCCGCCGGCTGGCACCTGATCCTCGTGGGCAACGCCGTCGGCTTCATCTTCGCACTGGTCGCGTTCGTCATCAGCGCGGTATCGTTCCCGTTGCTGGTCGACCGCGACGTCGGCGCCGCGGTTGCCTTGTCGACCTCGATCCGCGCCGTGGCGAAGAACCCGCTCACCATGGCGGTCTGGGGCCTCATCGTCGCCGGGCTGTTGTTGATCGGCTCGCTGCCGTTCTTCCTCGGCCTGACCGTGGTGCTGCCGATCCTCGGCCATGCCACCTGGCATCTCTACCGCCGCGTGGTGGAAGCCGACGGCGGCGCGCCGCCGACCCAAAGCGAACCGCCGAAGGAACGGCGCTATGCCGCCGATTTCCCGGCGGTGCTGTTCCCCTGGGTCAGGTAAGCGGAAGACCTTGTCATTCCGGGGCGCGGCCGCCAGGCCGCGAACCCGAACTCCAGTGCAATCGGCATCGCGGTGCTTAGCTCCGGATTCCGGGTTCTCTCGCTTCGTGCGCGCCCGGGAGTGCCGAAGTATGGACGTTGATTTGCCCTTATGAAGGGTCTACCAAGCCGGCGGCGGGGGCGCCGTGAACTGTTAGAGGCCCATCTTGGCTGCCGTCGCCTGGAACCGCTGGAGCTTCGAGCCCGCGGTACTTCTTCCCGTCCTGCTCGTCTGCCTGCTCTACGGCCTCGGCGCGTGGCGCCGGCAGGCGCCGCTGACCACCGCCCAGCTCTGGCGCCACGCGAGCTTCGCCGCCGGCATGGCGGGGCTGTGGCTCACTTTCGCCTCGCCGCTCGACGGCATGGCAGTGCATCTTTATCTGATGCAGCAGGTCCAGGATGCGGTGCTGCTCATCCTGGTGCCGATCCTGCTGGTGGTGGCGACACCCTGGGCCACACTGAACGCCGGCCTGCCCGTACTCCTGCGTCCGGATGCCCTGCCCGCATTCATACGGGTCATCTTCGCGGTGTTCCGCAGCGCCACTGTGGCCACCGCGCTGTTCATCGCCGCCGTCTTCGTCTGGCAGTACCCGCCCTATCACGATGCCGCCATCCTCGATGCGCCGCTGCGCGCTGCCATGCATGCGAGCATGCTGGCCGCAGCGCTGCTGTTCTGGTCGCGCATCTTCGATCCGGCGCCGGCGCCGATCGGACTTAGCTATCCCCGCCGGGTCATGATGTTGTGGATCGTCACGCTCAGTCATGTCGGGCTCGGCGCCTATCTGACGCTGAAAATGACCATTCTCTATCCGGCCTATGACATCACGGGGCGGCTGTTCGGCATCAGCCCGCTCACCGACGAGGCGACCGGCGGCTTCATCATCTGGGTGCCGATCGCGCTGCTATGCCTCGCCGCCGCGATCATGGTGATCCACATGTGGGGCCTCTACGAGGAGCGTGTGTGGAACGAACGGCCCGCCTGGTCGGCGTCGAATTCCGACGCGCTGCTTTATCCGACCACCGGCGAGGCGCTGATCGAGCTGGCGCGGCCGAAGAACCGCAAACTCGCCGTCGGCGTTGTCGGCTTCGTCTTCGCCATCTACGCCATGACCATTTTCGCCGGCGTGCTCAACCATCTGCAAACCGCGGAACACCATGGCGGGCTGGTGGCGCATGTCGGTACGCTGAACGCGGCGCGTTAGCGTTACACCACCGCCGGCTCCAGCGGCCGCAGCAGCGTGACATAGCGCACGCGGTTGAGCTTGACGAAGTGCGTCATGCTCTCGTCGAGCACGCGGCCGTGCATGCGTGAGGCGTGGCGCAGCAGGAAATCGCCGTCCGCCGCGAAGGCGACAAAGCCGATATGGAAATAATCGAGATTCGGCCGGTGCGTGACGAAGCCGACGATGTCGCCGGTGGCAAGCTGTGCGCGGTTCGCCAGAAAGACATCGCGGGGGATGACGTGCATGGCGAAATGACGGCGGCCCAGCGCCTTGTGCCAATAGACCGTCTTGTCGAGGGCGACTTCGCCCTGCATGGAAATGGCGCGGCAGGTGCCGTTGGCGATGTTGTGCTCGCTCCATTCGAAGAAATAATGATTGCGCTCGCGCCATTGGACCATGCCGTCGTGGTAGCGGATGGCGCGCAGCGTCGGCACGAAAGCGGCCGGCGCGCGCGCGATCGCCGCCGCCAGCACGGTTTCGCAATAGGTCACGCAGTCGAAGCCGTCGTCGCGCACGACGAAGCGCTCAGGCCGGTGCGGGCCGCCGATCAGCGTATAGCCGCGATAGCGGGTGCCGAGGAAGCCACGCGAGATGACGTCGATGCGCTGGCGCATGCTCGGCAGCGCGCGCGCGCGCGCGATGAGGCGGTCGATGCGCGCTTCACCGGCAAACGCAACCCGCATGCCGGCGAACGCGGCGCCGGAGGCGAGCAGGCTCAGGACATGGCGACGGTCGAGCATGAGGCGCTCACTCCCGCAGCACCACCAGGCGGTCGGTGCCGGATTCGGCGCCCCAGACCTCGCCGCGGCGACCGAGCATCTGCCGCACGTCAGCGTTGCGCCGGTCGCTGGGAAAGCGCGTGAAGGTTTCGCTCGCCGGATCGAAGCGCACGATGGCGTTGTTGGTCCAGTCGCTGAGCCAAACCTTGTCGTGCTCGTCGACATAGACGGCGTAGCAGCCATTGCCGCTTTTCGGCAGCGCCCACACCCGCCAGGTCTTGGCCATCGGATCGTAGCGGCCGACCTCCCCGGTGTTCCAGAAGCTCACCCACAACAGGCCCTTGGAGTCCGACCAGATGCGGCGCGGCCCGACGCCCGGCTTGGGCGGCGCCACCATCAGCGCATCGCCGCTCACCGTGTCGATGCGCGCGATGTGATCGCCGGCCAGCGAGGCGTACCAGATCTCGCCGTTCGGCGTGGTGGTGATGCCATAGGGTCCGACGCCCTTGGGCGCCTTCCAGGCATCGACCTTGCCGGTTGCCGGGTCGACGCGACCATACACGCCGTTCTGCCCGGTGAACCAAAGGATACCCTTGCGGTCGAAGGTCGCGGTGTTGAGGTTGGCGTCGGGGAAATCCTTCGGCAGCGGGAACAGCTTGACCATACGCGTCAGCAAATCGACGCGCGCGATGGCGTTCTGGCCGCCGTCGGTGATCCAGGCGGCGCGGTCGGGGCCGACGATCACGCCATGCGGAGCGGAGTCTGGTCCAAGCGCGAATTGCAGCGTCTTGCCCGTCTTGGGATCGAGCAGACCGACCGCGCCCTGCCGTTGCGCGGTGTACCAGACCAGGCCATCCGGCGCCGGTGCGACGTCGTGCGGATGGGCGCCGCGCGGCACCGCGTAATACTTGACCTGGGTCGCGCTCGCCGCGCCGCCGGCGAGCAGCGCCAGCAGGGCGACGACCGTCACCATATGCCGCAGCGCGCTCATCCCGTCGCCTTGTCGTGCTCGAGCCAGCGCTCGGCCGCCGCGTCGTCGCTGTCCTTCGCCGCCACCCAATTGCTGGCGCCGGCCTTGTCGACCTGCTTCCAGAACGGCGCGCGGGTCTTCAGATAATCCATGAGGAACTCGGCCGCGGCGAAGGCTGCCTGCCGGTGCGAGGAGGCGGTGATCACCAGCACGATGTCCTCGCCTGGGGCGATGCGGCCATAGCGGTGGATCACGGTGACGCCGAGCAGCGGCCAGCGCGCGCAAGCCTCCCCGACGTGGCGGGCGATCTCCTCCTCGGCCATGCCGGGATAATGCTCGAGGGTGAGCGCGTTGATTGGCTCGCCGGCCTCGTCGCCGCGGCAGATGCCGGTGAACGTGACCAGCGCGCCGATATCGGTGCGCCCGCGCGAGAGCGCGGCCGTCTCGGCGGCGACGTCGAAGCGCTCGCGCTGCAGGCGGATGGTGGTGGGCGCGCTCATGGGGAGCAATTTAGCGCAACATCCCTTCCCCGTCATTCCGGGTTCGCGGCGCGGCGGCCGCCCCCGGGATGACGCGAAAGTGAAGCTATCCCCCCGTCATCGGCGGGAAGAAGGCGATCTCGCCGGCGGCCCCGAGGGGGGTGTCAGGGCGTACATGGGTGTGGTCGAGGGCGGCGCGGATCGCCTTGCGGTTCTCGAAGGCATAGGCGTATTCCTCGCCGCGCCCGGAAAGCCACGCCATAAGCTCGCCGACGGTCGTCACCTCCGGGGGAAGCGCGAGTTCCTCCTCCGGCTTGCCGACGCGTTCGCGGACCCAGGCGAAATAGCGGATCTTCATTCGTCTATCACGTAGCGCAGGCCGGCCCGCATATAGTCCCAGCCGGTATAGAGCGTGAGGATCGCCGAGGCCCAGAGCAGCACGATGCCGATCTTGGTGACGTCCGGGATGACCTGGTCGCCGGCCGGCCCCGCGATCAGGAAGCCGACCGCCACCATCTGCCCAATGGTCTTCCACTTGGCGAGACGCGTCACCGGCACGCCGACGCGCAACTCGGCGAGATATTCGCGCAGCCCCGAGACCAGGATTTCACGGCACAGGATGATGACGGCGGCAAGCAGCGACCAGCCGTGGATGATCTCCTCGGCCGCCAGCATCAGCAGGCAGGAGGATACCAAGAGCTTGTCGGCAATCGGGTCGAGCATGCGCCCGAGCGAGGACTGCTGCTCCCACATGCGGGCGAGGTAGCCGTCGAAGAAATCGGTCACCCCGGCGGCGGCGAAAAATGCGAGCGCAACCCAGCGCAACCACAACCCGCCGCCTTCGATGCTTTCCCAATAGAGCAGCGCCACCACCACCGGCACCGCGGCGATGCGGCCATAGGTCAACAGGTTCGGCAGCGCGAGCGGGCGCGCCGGCAGGCGTCGGGCACTGTAGGCGTTCATTTCGGACAAGGAACACCCGCGCAGGTCGGAGGTCAACAGTGGCTCCACCTCTCTCCCCGCCCCTTTTTTGTGGCGAGAGCATGGAAGGGCCGCGATACGCGGCCGTTATTGGATCGGCGGCTTGGGCAATTTGGCGACGCCCGGCTCCATGACGAAGGTCTGTTCCAGCGAATACCACTCCCCGGTGACGTCGGGGGCCGGCGCCTTGCCCTCGTGGCGCACGTAATTGGCGATCAGCGCGCGGGTGACGCCGAACTGCACGTCGGTGTCCAGCTTGTCGTCGTCGTTCGAATATATTTGCGAGATCAGCGTCTTGAAGCCTTGCTTGAAGATGAGGAAGTGCAGGTGCGCGGGGCGGAAATTGTGCCGCTTGCCGGCGCGCACCAGGTCGCCGACCGGCCCGTTCACAGGGATCGGATAGCCGGCCGGCTTGACGCTGCGGAACCAGAAATGCCCTTGCGCGTCGGTGGTGAATTTGCCGCGCAGGTTCATGTCGACCTGTTTTTCGTCCTGCTGCTCGTAGAACCCCTCGGGCGAGGAATGCCAGACATCGACCTCGGCGCCGGCGATGGGGTTTCCTTGGCTGTCCTTGACCCAGCAGTCGACGAAGATCGCCGGCCCGGGCGTCGGCGAGCGCACGATGCTGTCGCCGTTCTGGGTAGCCGGCGAGTTCATGCGCCAGAACGGTCCGAGCAGGTTCGCGGTGGTTTCGGTCTGCCCGTTGTTGCCGTTGTTGAGCAGGCAGACCAGCGCCGAAAATCCGAGCGTGCCGGCCATCAGCACCACCTCGTTATGGCTGTCGGTGGTCATCTGGCCCATGCGGGCGATGAAATCGGCGCCCGCGCGGAATTCATCCTCGGTCAGGTGCACCTCGCGGGCGAAGGCGTGCAGATGCTTGATCAGCGCGGTGACGATTTCGCGCAGGCGCGGGTCCTCGATGTTCTTGTAGGCGTCCAGCACCTTGGGTGTGACGTCTTCCTGCCGCTGGATGATCATTCAATTCTCCTGCCCCTTCGGTCGTCATGCCCGGCTTTATGCCGGGCATCCACCTCTTCTACGAGACAAGACGTGGATGGCCGGGACAAGCCCGGCCATGACGCGACATGCGACTATTGCGCCCCTTGCTCGTGGAAGAAGTCATATATCTTCCGTGCGGTCTCCGCATTAATTCCCGGCACCTGGGCGAGATCTGGCAGGCTCGCGCGCTCGATCGCTTTCACGGTGCCGAAATGACGCAGCAGCGCGCGCTTGCGCGTGGGACCGATCCCCGGGATTTCCTGCAAGCCCGCTTCGCGGATGTCCTTCTTGCGGCGCGCGCGGTGCGAGCCCACGGCGAAGCGATGCGCCTCGTCGCGCAGCCGCTCGATGAAATAGAGCACCGGGTCGCGCGGCGGCAGTTTGAATGGGCTCTTGCCCGCGACGAAGAAGGTCTCGCGCCCGGCATCGCGATCGGGCCCCTTGGCGATGGCGATGAGCGGCACGTTATCGATGCCGAGCGCGGCCAGCGTTTCGGTCGCCGCCGCGAGCTGGCCCTGCCCGCCGTCGATCAGCACCAGGTCGGGCCAGGGGGATTCGTCACGCTCATCGCTCTCGATATTCTGCTCGCCCGCAGCAGGCTCTTCCCTCCCCCCTTGCGGAAGAGGGATAGGGAGGGATGTCACTTCTTGCCCAGCGATAGTATCCACCCCCCTCCCGGTGCCTTCGGCACCGCCCTCCCCCGCAAGGGGGGAGGTAATTGAAGAATATGGGGGAGAGGGTAACGCCGTGCCGGCCTGTCTCGGGTTCTCCTCCAGTAGCCGCTTGAACCGCCGCTGCAACACCTCGCGCATCATGCCGTAGTCGTCGCCGGGCGCGAGATCCTCCGAGCGGATGTTGAACTTGCGGTACTGGTTCTTGCGGAAGCCTTCCGGCCCGGCGACGACCATGGCACCGACCGCGTTGGTGCCGGCGATGTGGCTGTTGTCGTAGACCTCGATGCGGCGCGGCGGGCGCGGTAGCGCGAAGGTTTCGGTCAGCGCGCCGATCAGCTTCTGCTGCGAAGACGTGTCCGCGAGCTTGCGCGCCAGCGCCTCGCGCGCATTGGCGAGGGCATGCGCCATCAGTTCCTTGCGCTCGCCGCGCTGCGGCACCGCCACCTCGACCTTGCGCTCGCTCTTGGCGCTGAGCGCCGCAGCCAACAGCGCGCGCTCGACGAAATCGTGCGACACCAGGATCAACCGCGGCGGCGGCTTGTCGTCATAGAACTGCGCGAGGAAGGCTTCCAGCACCTCGCCGGCCGCCAGCGTGCGGTCGGCCTTGGGGAAATAGGCGCGGTTGCCCCAGTTCTGCCCGGTGCGGAAGAAGAACACCTCGACGCAGGTGTAGCCGCCGCCCTGATGCACGGCGAACACGTCGGCTTCCTCGATGCTGCGCGGGTTGATGCCCTGGTGCGACTGGATCGCCGACAGCGCCGAGAGGCGGTCGCGATAGACCGCGGCGTGCTCGAAATCGAGCGCCTCGGAAGCCTTGTCCATGGCCTTCGCCAGTTCTTTCTGCACCGACTGGCTGCGACCCGAGAGGAACGCATGCGCCTCGCGCGTGAGCTCGGCATAGCCGTTGAAGTCGATCTCGCCGGTGCAGGGCGCCGAGCAGCGCTTGATCTGATAGAGCAGGCACGGCCGCGTGCGCGCCTCGAAGAAACTGTCCGAGCAGGAGCGCAGGAGAAAGGCGCGCTGCAACGCATTGATGGTGCGGTTGACCGCGCCGGCGGAGGCGAACGGTCCGTAATAGCGGCCGGGCCGCGTGCGCGCGCCGCGGTGCTTCAAAATCTGCGGCGCCCAGTGGTCGGAGGTGATCAGGATATAGGGAAACGACTTGTCGTCGCGCAGGAGCACGTTGAAGCGCGGGCGCAAGCGCTTGATCAGATTGGCTTCGAGCAGCAGCGCCTCGGTCTCGGTCGCGGTGGTGACGAATTCGAGCGATACGGTGGCGCTGATCATGCGCGCGATGCGCGCGTCATAGCCGGTCGGCCGCGCATAGGAGGCGAGCCGCTTTTTGATGCTCTTGGCTTTGCCGACATAGAGCACCTCGCCCTTGGCGTCGATCATGCGATAGACGCCGGGCGCGGCCGGCGCGAGCTTGAGGAAGCGCATGATGGTCGCGCGCCCGGCGGCCAGCGTGCCGGCCGGCGCGTCCTCCAGCTCGAGCTCGGGCAGCGCCTGCTCCTCGTCGTCCTCGGCGAGGTCGCTCTGCGGGTCGATGTCGCGTTTGCCGTTCATGCCTGTCATTCCGTCATTCCGGGGCCGACCCAAGGTCGGACCCCGGAATCCAGAGCCAAGATACAGATCTTACGATCTGGCTCTGGATTCCGGGCTCGCACGCTGACGCGTGCGCGCCGGAATGACCTATAAGATAATGCGTGCCGCGCTACTCCGCGACGTCGCTGTCGGGCGTGCGCCACGACAAATGCTGGCCGCCGTCGACGGCGATGGTGACCCCGGTGACGCTCTCCGCGCCCGCGAGATAAAGCACTGCATCGGCCACATCCTGCGGGCTCGGGCCCTGTTGCAGCGGCAGCGATGCGGCCTGTTCGGCGAACTGCTCGGGCGTCTGGCGCGGGCTGGGCAAGGTCGGTCCGGGCGCCACCGCATTGACGCGCACGCGCGGCGCCAGCGCCTGCGCCAGCGTGGTGGTGGCCATATGCAGCGCGCCCTTGCTCAGCGTGTAGGAGACAAAGCGCGGCGTCGGCCGGAATACCCGCTGGTCAACGATATTGACGATCGAGGCGCCGGCCGGTGCCTGGGCGGCGAAAGCCTGCGCCAGGAACAAGGGCGCGGCCAGGTTGACGGCGAAGGTGCGCTCGAAGCGCGCGCGCGCGAGGCTCTCGATTTCGTCCGGCTCGAATTCGGCGGCGCTGTTGACCAGCAGCGTGAGCGGCGCGAAGGCCGCCGCCGCCGGCACCAGATTGCGCACGCTGTCGGGATCGGCGAGATCGGCAAGCACGACGGTCGCGCGCCCGCCCTGGCCCTTGATCTCGCCGGCCAGTTGCTCGGCCGCCGCGCGCGAGCGATTGGCATGCAGCGCCACCGCGAAACCGGCGCGCACCAGCGTCAGCGCGATGCAGGCACCGATTCGGTGGGCGCCGCCGGTGATCAGCGCGGCGCGCGGTTGATCTGGCTTTCTTGCGTCGGACATCGCGGGAGCTTCGCGGCTAACCATTCCTTAAGGGTAACGACCGGTGATCGTTAGCGATTCATGAACGTTTAACTTAAAACATTCGATAAATCCTCCGCAAAAGAGGTCGAACTCCGCGTGCGGCTGCGCCGCGGACCCGGTTCGACCGAAGCGTATCGCGCGCGCCGCGTATGGGCACGCGCGAAAGTGAAGTGGAGGTGCAGATGAAAACACCAATTATGGCCGCTGCCGTAGCGGGCCTCGTCGCGCTGTCGGGCACGGCGCTGGCCGCCGACCTCCCGCGTGGTCCCTCGCCCTATTACGCGCCGGCGACGGCGCCGATCGGCGTCTACAACTGGACCGGCCCCTATGCCGGTCTCAATGTCGGCTACGAATGGGGCAAGGTCACCAATTCGAGCATCAACCCAGTCGGCATCGCCGGTGGCGGCCAGTTCGGCTACAACTGGCAGAGCAACCAGTTCGTGTTCGGCGGCGAAGCCGACCTGCAGCTTTCCGCCGCCGATGATACCTTCGCGCCCTACAAGTTCTCCAATCCCTGGTTCGGCACGCTGCGTGCCCGCATCGGCTATGCCGTGAACAACATCCTGTTCTACGGCACCGGCGGCTTGGCTTTCGGCGACCTGAAGGGCGAGCTCAACGCGCTGGACGAGACCAAGACCGAACTCGGCTGGACCGCCGGTCTCGGCATGGAAATCGGCTTCACACCGCACTGGTCGGCCAAAGTCGAATATCTCTACATGGACCTCGCCGAACGCTCCTTCTCGATCACCGGCGTGAACAATGGCTTCCAGGGCAGCCTGCTGCGCTTCGGGGTCAACTACCACTTCTGATCTGGCCGCATCCACCACACGTGGCGCGATGGCCCCGGGCTCATGGCCCGGGGTTTTCGTTTGCCGGGAACTCGCGCGAGGGTATCCGCGGGCCGCCACAGTTAGGCTTAAGTATTCGTTTCCGCCCAATGATGATGTTTCCTAGTCTTCATCGCGGCATCATCGTGGCATTTCATAGTCTAAATCTGGACATGTGCTTTGAGAACTTTAAACCGTGTGTCTTTTTCTCACTAGACAGCAGAGTAATTACGAATAGTTTGGCGCACGAACTGGGGTGGCTCATGACGGAGGTTGGAAATGAAGCGTGTGATTTTGGCGGGCATGACGGCGCTCGCCATGGCGTCAACAATGGTGGCAGCGCAGGCGGCGGATCTGCCGCGTCGCCAAGCCATGCCGACAAAGGCGCCGGCCTACACGCCGCCCTATAACTGGTCCGGCGCCTATATCGGCATCAACGGCGGCGGCGGCTTCGGGCGTTCCGAGTGGAATTCCGCGCTCGGCTCGACCGGCGCATTCGACGTGAAAGGCGGCGTGGTCGGCGGCACGCTCGGCTACAACTGGCAGATGGGCCAGACCGTGGTCGGCCTCGAAGGCGACATGGACTGGAGCAACATCCGCGGCACCACGTCGAACGGGCCCTGCGCCGCCCTGGGCTGCGAGACGCGCAACGAATGGCTCGCCACCGCGCGCGGCCGCCTCGGCTACGCCTTCAACGGCTTCATGCCCTTCATCACCGGCGGCCTTGCCGTCGGCAACATCAAGGCGACGCTGGGCAGCGTCGGAACCACCACGCAGACCAACGCGGGCTGGACCGTCGGCGCCGGCCTGGAAGCGGCGATCGCTGGTCCGTGGACCGCAAAGGTCGAATACCTCTACGCCGATCTCGGCAAGGGAAGCTGCGATGCGTCGATCTGCGGCACCTCGGCCGATGTCGACTTCCACACCAACCTGGTGCGCGCCGGCATCAATTATCGTTTCTGAGCCGACACCGTACGTGATCGCGTACAAACCCCGGACGCGCGCGCGTCCGGGGTTTCTTATTGCGCCGTTAACGCTGAAATAATCTGCAACACATTTTGCAAGATTGCATCGATTGCGGCCGATCAATGCGTGCAGCGCGTTCGCATGCTAGGCGGCATCTAAGTTTCCACCCTGCGACAAAGCGGGTGCGCCGGTTGCCGGGAACAAGTCGTGGCGAGCCGGCGTTGATAGCGCAGTCGGGGGACGACGTTCCCTGCGTGTCTTCGCGAGATCCAGTGAGGTACGTCATGAAAAAGCTTCTGCTCGCCAGCGTGGGCGTGCTCGCCTTGAGCACGGCCTTGGGCGTAACGTCGGCATCGGCTGCCGACCTCGTACGGCCGCGTCCGATGCCCGCCAAGGCGCCGGTCTATGTTCCGCCGCCCTTCAGTTGGACCGGGGCCTATGTCGGCATCAATGGCGGTTACGCCTGGGGCCGATCGAACTTCTCGTCGCCCTTCGCAACCGACACGTTCGATACGTCCGGTGGCATGGTCGGCGGCACGCTCGGCTATAACTGGCAGGCGGGCCAGACGGTGTTCGGTCTGGAGGGCGACCTGGACTGGAGCAATCTGCGCGGCAGCGCGCCGTGCGGCGTCACCAGTTGCGAGGCGCGCAATGACTGGCTCGGCACGGTCCGCGGCCGGCTCGGCTATTCGCTCGGCAACTTCCTGCCCTACATCACCGGCGGCCTCGCCGTCGGCGACATCAAGACGTCGATCGCCGGCGTCGGCAGTGCACGCGAGACCAGGGCTGGCTGGACCATCGGCGGCGGCCTCGAAGCGCATCTCGGCGGGCCGTGGAGCGCCAAAGTCGAATATCTCTATGTCGATCTCGGCCGCGGCGCCTCGATCGCCGGCTCCGACGCGAGCCTGCACGCCAATGTCGTACGCGCCGGTTTGAATTATCACTTCTGAGCGCGAACGCTGGTTAAGATCGCGAAACCCCGGAGCCCCGGCTCCGGGGTTTTATTATGCCGCGACCTTGGTCGCCTCGTAGGCCGGGACCTGCGCGGCGAAGCGATCGAGCCAATCGACGAGACGCGGATGCGCGTTGCGCCAGGTGCCCGCGAAGCGCAGATCGTGATAGCCGAGCACGCAGGCGAGCGCGATCTGGCCGACGTCGGGCGTCGGCGTCAGCGTCGGCGGCGCAGCCTCCAGCGCGTCGAACCCGCGCGCGACCTTGTCGGCCTGACGCTCAAGCCAGCTCTGCACGTGCAATTCCTTCGGCCGATAGCGGCTCTCATAGACGATCAGCACGCACGCATCGAGCATGCCGTCGCACAAGGCCTGTAGGCGCAGCACCGCGAAGCGCGCCGGCGCGTCGCGCGGAATGATGATGCCGCCGCCGGCGATGTGATCGAGTAGTTCGAGGATTACGCGCGAGTCGTACCAGGTACTGCCGTCGTCGAGGATCAGCGTCGGAATCTTGCCCAGCGGATTTTGCTGGCGGAGCGGCTCGGCGGGATCGTTGAGGTCGGTGGTCCGCACCGAGACGCGATCGGCGAGGCCGAGCACATGCGCCGCGATAAGCACCTTGCGGGCGAACGGCGAGCTGGGCGAGCCACGCAGGATCATTCGTCAACACCACGCGCTGCCGCCGGGCGAACGCTCAAACGTCTTTCAACCGGACGCGGCGCGCGCGCCGGCAGTCACAACATCAGCCGGTGATGACGAGGTTCACCGCTTTCGGACCCTTGCCCTTCTTGTCGGGCTCGACGTCGAAACTGATGCGTTGTCCCTCGTTCAGTCCTTTCAACCCGGCCTGCTCTACCGCGGTGATGTGCACGAAGACATCTCGCCCGCCGTCATCGGGCTTGATGAAGCCGTAACCGCGCTCGGTGTTGAAAAACTTCACGGTACCGGTCTGCGCCATCGGGAAACTCCTCTCCCCGCACTGCTCTGCCGCCGGCCCCACGCACGGCGGCTCGGCTGGACATTCATTTCGGGGAAAGCGTCAGCCTTCGACGGCCTCAGTCACTCCGCCGGCCCCCCAACCGGAGGCGGAACGTCTGCCAGTCTTGGAACTAGACACCAACTTTCAGCCGGTGGAAAGAGGCGATGCGTCACCCTGCGGCGGGCCGCGCCTCGCCGGCGAGCCAGTCGAGCCGGTAGCCGCCCTTGCCGGCTTGCCCCAGCAGCCCGGCCAGGGCCGGCAACAGGACGCCAAGCTCCGCCTCCAACATCCAGGGCGGATTGACCAGGATGAGGCCGGAGCCGTTGAGGCGGCTCGGATCGGAGAGCGGCGCCACCATCAGCTCCGCCCGCAGGATCTTGGGGATCGCCAGCCGACGTAGGGACTTGGCGAAGGCGTCCGGCGCGCTGCGGCCCTTGATCGGGTACCAGAGCATGTAGATGCCGGTCGACCATTTGCGGTGCGCCGTGGCCAAGGACCGCGCGAGGTGAGAGAATTCGCGCTCCTCCTCAAAGGGCGGATCGATGAGCACCAGACCGCGCCGCTCCTTCGGCGGCACATAGGCGGCGACCGCGGTCCAGCCATCGAGACGCAGTGTCTTGATGCGCGGGTCGCCGGCGAGATTGCGCGCGAGCGCGGCCGCCGCATGCGGTTCGAGCTCGCAAGCGATCAGCCGATCCTGCGCGCGCAAAGCTGCGCGCGCCAGCGCCGGCGAGCCCGGATAGCTGACGAGCCGGCCGCGCTCGTTGAGCGCGCCGATCACATCGAGATAGGGCGAGAGCAATTCGGCAGCCGGCGGTGCCAGCGCCGCCGCCATCAGCCGCGCGATGCCGTTTTGCCATTCGCCGGAGCGGCCGGCTTCGCGAGCGGACAGATCGTAGAGGCCAGCGCCGGCATGGCTGTCGATCACGCGGAACGGCGCCGGCTTGCCGCGCAGATGGTGCAGGATGCGGCAGAGCACCGCGTGCTTGTGCACGTCGGCAAAGCTGCCGGCATGGAAGGCATGACGATAGTTCAAGCTCGGCTCCGGGCGGCGGCAAGCGCCGCGCCGCTTATGCCACACATTTCGCCGCCGGGAAGTCCGATCAGTATGGCATGCCGCGCAGGCCGAATTGACTGCGCGGTTTAACCCGCGGCAAGGCCCGTTGCGTCAGCCTGGGCCGCGGCGGCGGCATCATCGCCGCCGGCACGCGAACGACGCGGGCCGCGCGCGCGCGCCGCGCGCAGCCCAAGCCGCGACACAGGAGCCGCAGCACGGCGGCCAGCAGGGCGAAGGCACCGAGCGCGTGCAAGGCGGGCGACAACGTCAGCGGATGCGGCGCGCGGCAGAGCGCGGACACCAGCCCGGACGCCGCCTGCGCCTGGCACAGCAAGGCCGCGCCATACAAGTCGCCGCTCGACCCGCTCGCGCTCAACGGCCACAGCACGAGATAGCCGAGGCCTGCGAACCAGATCGCGAAACCGACATAGTCCCACAAACAATTCATAGCGACCTCCCATCGTCCCCGATCGCGCAGGCAAGATTGCCAATCTCGCTTACAGGAATCTTGCGTGAATGTTCGACACACCGGGGTTATCCCAGCGTATCCCCCAAGCGCTCGCGACCGTCCTTAGTGACGGCTTAACGTGATCGCAGAATCAAGGCCAAGCGTGCGTGCATTTTTACATGAGGGAGTCGCGCAACGAATTGTCACGATTGGATTACGGGTATTTCCAAGGATTTGTCCGCGAGGCGACGCGACTTCGCCGCAAAGCGACCACGCGCCGCCACGCGACAGCATTGCCGCTCACGCTGAACAAGCAGCGTTTCGGCAAAACCCGAGAAATGACTCTGGCGGGACGAATTAACCGCCGCGCACAGCCGGCATCGCCAGCCGCTCGCGCCGGCAGGCGCGGCGGGTCACCTCGGCACAATCGTGGAATGAAAAATCCTTGGCGAGACAGATGCGCACTTCGGTAAGCCGGCTCTTGTCGCAGGCGACGGCGAAATTCGCCGAACTCAAACCGGGATTAGCCTTGCGGAAGGCGTCCGCCACCTCGCCCGGCGTGACCGTGATCGGCTGGTCGAGCCGCAAATAATTCGGCGGCACTTTGACCGCCGCGCGCGCCTTGCGCAGCGTGTCGAAATAAGCGCGCGCCGCGAGACCACTGCAGGTGCCGTGCCGGTTCCACTCGTGATAGACGAGCGCCGGGCTCGGCATCAGATCGAGCATGCTGTCGACCAGCCCGCGGTCGATGCGCGGTGCTGGCTTTTGACAATAGGACGGATAGCCGTGGGCATATTGCGGCCACAGGCCGTGCACCACGAAGGCGTAGGGCCGCCCGCCACATTCCGGCAGCGGCACGCGGGTGCGCCCGCGGTCCTTCAGCGACGCGCAATAGGACGGCGACCAGGTCAGCGCCAGCACGTAGAAATCGAAATGACCGGGCTGGTGGTCCGCCCCGTTTTGCTGGGCGGAGGCGGGGCCGAAGGCGATGAGGACGAAGACGAAGGTGAAGCCGAGGATGACGCGGCGGAACGCGGCAAGGCCAGACATGAGAGGCTCCTCACGGCGGCGTGAACAAACCGGAAATTGACCGAACGCAACGGTTCCGAAAAGATTACCTTAAACACCAGAACGATACAAGAACAAAACTGAGACAAAGCAGATACGGCGTGCCGCGACCTAGGGCCGCGCCATCTTGCAGGCCGGATTGTAGGCCCAGTTCCGGTCGAGACCGACGACGCACCATTCGACGCCCCAGTCGGCGCCGATGAATCCGGTGTCTTCGCCGATCCAGTAGTAGACCGCATGGCGGCGGCCGTCGCTCACCTCGGCCAGGGCGCTGCAGAAGCGGCGCGGGATGGTCCCGCGCGCCCAGGGGCTGTAGGCGACCTCGCGCACCCGCTCGAAGCCGAGGATCTGCAGGTTCGACCTCCAGAACTCGCTTTCCTTCTGGGCGAAGCGGTTGGCGATGCGCGGCAGGGCCGCCTCGCAGGGCGGCAAGTAGCCGTCATAGCCGGGACTGCTCAGCCAGAAGTTCTTTTCCCAGAAGCTCGCCGCTTGGGCGGGCGGCAGCGCCAACAGGCCGGTCAGCATCGTGGCCAGCGCCAGGCAGCGGAATACGCGCGTCATGACCGAACTCCCCACGCAATCGCGTCACTTTAGCACAGGTTTTTCCGGGGCGGAGCCAATTCGTACACAACTTTGGACGCCCTGGGACTCGTGACGGCGCTTCCCGCGCTGCATCATCCTTTTCGCGAATCGGGTTCGCGCGGGTCGCCGGGCGTTGAGTATGCGGCGCCAGCCGAAAAGCCCGAAACAGGAGGAGTACCGACCGGGCGCGGTTAACCTGCGTTCGGTCGTTTGTTGGTTTGGTAGTATCGCGCGCGGTTCAAACGGTCGGACCTCGGTCATGGCCGCCAGAGCCGCGCGCTTAGTTTTTGTCAGGCCTTGCCCTCCGCATCCGGCCGCCAGTCACCCAACACGGCCTGCACCAAGGCGAGCGCGGCGACGCCCGCGGTATCCGCGCGCAGGATGCGCGGTCCGAGCGCAAGCCGCAGCGTCTGCGGGCGTTTGAGCAAGAGGGCCCGCTCCTCCTCGGCAAAGCCGCCCTCCGGGCCGACCAGCACCGCCAGCGGCAGGCTATCGCCGGAAGCCCGCACCGCGGCAAGCGCCGCCACCGGGTCCTGCACCTCGGCGTCCTCGTCGCAGAAAATGAGCCAGCGGCCGCTGTCGGCTGCATCCAGGAGCCCCGCCAGGGGAAGGGGCTCGGCCACCTCCGGTAGTGCCAGCACGCCGCATTGCTGGGCGGCCTCGACGACATTGGCGCGCATGCGCTCGAGATTGACGCGCGCGACCTGGGTGTGGCGGGTGATCGCCGGCTGCAAGCGCGAGGCGCCCAGTTCCACCGCCTTCTGCACCAGATAATCGAGCCGGGCGTGCTTGAGCGGGGCGAACAGGAAATGCAGGTCGCCCGATGCCGGCTGCGGGCGGGTCTGCCGCTCGATCCGCGCCGAGGGGCGCTTGGCCGACCCGGCGAGCGCGCCCATCCACTCCCCGTCCCGGCCGTTGAACAGCAGCACCGGCTCGCCCGGCTTGCGTCGCAGCACGTTGATCAGGTGGTTGGCCTGATCGCGCCCGAGCGCCACGTCCGCGCCGGCGCTCAGGGCGGCCTCGACATGGATGCGGGGGGTGCGGAAATCGTAGCGTGACATCGGGTCGCGGCTGCCGGTAGCGGGACTGCGGGGCTCGGAGCAGCGGGTTTACGCCAGCTCCCGCCGGCGCGCGAGGGCGTCATTTTGGCTTTGCCGCCGCCGCCTTCCCGACGCATTCGGCGGGTTGTTATAAGCACCCGGAGCGAAGAGTCGGTATAATGCGCCGGGACCAGGAGGTTGAGACTCATGCACTTGCGCTGGGCACTGTTCATTGCCGCGCTCGCCCTGCCGGTGGCCGCCGGACCGGCGGCCGCGCAGGTGCCGCCGGGCGCCGAGCCTCCGCCCTGCATCAAGGGGTTCGTCAAGCTGCGTGACGATGCGGCCAAGAAGGCGTCGGCGATCCGCGCGGCGAATGTGCACAAGGTCGACGCCAAGCGGGCCTGCCACCTGTTCAACGTCTTCTCGGCGGCGGAGGCCAAGTTGATCAAATACGCCGACGAAAACGGGACCTGGTGCGGCATTCCGCCGGACGTGGTGAAGTCCATGAAGCAGGCGCATGCGCGCACCGACGTCATCCGCACCAAGGTGTGCCAGGTGGCGGCCGCGCCGCCGCGTCCGCGCGGACCGAGCCTCAGCGATACCTTGAGCGCGCCGGTGCCGGACGCCAACAACATCAAGACTGGCCGCGGCACCTTCGACACCCTGACCGGGTCGCCGCTCGGATCGCGATGAGCGCCGGGGCCGGACGGGTTGCCGATTCGACCGGCAACTGGGTCGACGGCCTCGCGCCTGCTTGGTCCCGACCCTACCTGCGGCTTGCCCGGCTCGATCGTCCCATCGGTTCCTGGTTGCTGCTGATGCCCTGCTGGTGGTCGGTTGGGCTCGCCGGCATGCATGCCGGCCGCTTCCCGAGCTTGTGGCACATCGTGTTGTTCTTCATCGGCGCCTTCGCCATGCGCGGCGCCGGCTGTACCTGGAACGATCTGGTCGACCGCGATCTCGACGGCCTCGTCGAGCGCACGCGCTCGCGGCCAATCCCCTCCAAGCAGGTGACGGTCGCGCAGGCGACCGCCTTCATGCTGGCGCAGGCGCTGGTCGGGCTGGCGGTGCTGCTGCAGTTCAACCGCTTCACCGTGATGTGCGGCTTCGCCTCGCTCCTGGTCGTCGCCATCTACCCGTTCATGAAGCGCATCACCTATTGGCCGCAGATCGTGCTCGGCCTCGCCTTTTCCTGGGGCGCGCTGATGGGCTGGCCGGCGGCCTTCGCCCGCCTCGATTGGGCGCCGATCATTCTTTATGCGGGCTCGATTTCCTGGGTGATCGGCTACGACACGATCTACGCGCACCAGGACCGCGAGGACGACCTGATGATCGGCATCAAGTCGACCGCGCTCCTGTTCCAGCAGAACACCGCGCCAATGCTGATCGCCTTCTATACCGGCGCGGTGGTGCTGATCGGCATGGCCGGCTTCATCGCCGGCGGCGGCGTCATCTTCCTCATCGGCCTCATCGCCTTCGCCGCCCACCTCGCCTGGCAGGTGAAGCGGCTTAACATCGACGACTCGGCGCACTGCCTGAAGCTGTTCAAATCCAACCGCGATGCCGGACTGATCCTGTTCGCCGCGATGCTGCTGCAGGCGGCCGTTTAGCTGCATCATGCCTCCTTCCCGCATTCTCATCTCCGGCGGCGGCATTGCCGGGCTCACGCTCGCCATAAGGCTCAAGCAGAGCGGTTTCGAGCCGCTGGTGATCGAGCGCGAGAACGGCCTGCGCAGCGAAGGCTACATGATGGACTTCTTCGGCACCGGCTGGGACGTGGCCGAACGCATGGGTCTGCTCGAAGCCTTGCGCGCCATCCGCTATCCGATCGAGGCGCTCGATTTCGTCAACGCCGACGGCGCCGCCTATATGCACGTGCCGATTTCGCGCGTGCGCGAGGCGCTCGGCGGCCGCTATGTCTATCTGCGCCGGCAGGATCTCGAGCGCATCCTCGCCGACCGCGCACGCGAGCTCGGGGTCGAGCTGCGCTACGGCGCCTCACTCGCCGCGATCGAGCAGCGCGCGGATGCCGTCCATCTGCGCTTCGAGGACGGCAGCGAGGACGAAGCGGCTCTGGTCATCGGCGCCGACGGCGTGCATTCGCGCGTGCGCGAGCTTGTTTTCGGCGCCGAAGCGCGTTTCGCCCGCTTCCTCGGCCTCTATGTCGCAGCTTTTCACGTCGCCAGCGCCGGCTTTCCGGTGCGCGATGCCGCGCTGCTCTACGAGGAGCCCGACCGCTCCGCCTTCTTCTACCCGCTGGATGCCGCGCGCATGGACGCCACGTACGTCTTCCGCCATGCCGAAATGGACACACATTCCATCGACCGCATGGCGACCTTGCAGGGCTGCTACCGGGATGCCGGCTGGATCGTACAGGACGTGTTGCGCGCGCACGCGGACGATGTGCCGGTCTATTTCGACAGCGCGACCCAGATCGTCATGCCGCAATGGCACCAGGGCCGCGTCGCGCTCATCGGCGACGCCTGCGGCTGCCTCACCTTGATCGCCGGTCAGGGCTCGCACATGGCGATGGCCGGCGGCTATGTGCTGGCGCAGGAGCTTGCGCGCCAAGGCGACCATCGCGCCGCCTTCGCCGCCTATCAGGATTTCCTCAAGCCGCATGTCGATCGCAAGCAGCGCGACGCCGCGCGTTTTGCGCGGCTGTTCGTGCGCGCGCGCAACTCACGCGCCTGGCTGCGGCGGCTGACCATCAGGCTCTTGTTCAGCCGCGCGCTAATAAATCTGGGATTCGCTGGATTTGGCGTCAAATCGGTGCTGCGCGGGCGTGCGTAGCAGCCGCGGCGTCGCGCCTTTCACGCTCGGTCCAGCCGGCTCGCCGTTGTCGTCCACATCGTCATCGCCGACATAACCGTCGGCCCCGGGCACAGCGATGATGCCCTTGATCAACTTGTCGAGCTGGCCGCTGATCGATCCGGTATAGGCCGGCGCATGCTTGCGGTTGGCGTAATGCGCGCGCGCGCGCGCCGCCACGATCTCGCCGCGGATCGCCGTCGGCCGGCATGGCCGATAGCCGGGCCGACGCCGCATCAGATCGACATGGATGTGATTGTAGTGCTCGGGATTGTAGCCGGGCGCCAGCACCGTGGTGAAGGTCTCGCAGGCATAGAGCTGCACGTCGTGCAGGAAGCCCTGCTCTTCCGGCGAGCCGTGCCAGCCGTCCTTCACCGTGATGGTGCGGCCGTCGGCGAAGGTGAAGCCGGCGATGTCGAGTGCGTCGCCGAAGGCGTGCTCGGAGATGTGATGGCCGCGCGCGCCCACCATGCTGCGGCAGGCATAGGAGCCGATCTGCTTGATCGAGGTCACCGGCACGCCGAACCAATGCAGCGCCGCGGGCTGCACGCCGTCGCTCACCCAGCGGTCGAGCGCCGAGACCAGCGGACAGGCGAGCGTCGCCGGCGGGGTCAGCTTGGCCTGCGGGATCATGGCCGGCGAATAGTTGCCCCCTGGGCCGAGCCGCGGCAACGCGCGCGGCCGCGCCTCAGGCTCGTAAACCGGCGCGTTATAGGCATGTCGCTCGGCCGGCGGGCGTTCGCTGGGCGGTGGCGGACCTTCCGGCACGGCCGCGCTGCCGCCGGGCGGGATGACGGCGTCAGGCGGGATATCGTTGGGCATCGCGCGGGCGACGGGCGGCGGCGGCGCGATCCGCCGCGGAGGCTGATAGCGCGGCAGCTCATAACGAGGCGCCGCGTAGCGCGGGGATTCCGCGCGCGGACCTTCGACGCGCGGCGGGTTCGCCGTTCCGGCGGGGGCGGCGATCGACATCGGCTCGCCGGTCGGCGCCGTCACCGCGGGCGCGTCGACGGCGGACGAACTGGGCGCATTGGTCGCAGGCCCATTGACCGCCGGCGGTCCCACCACCCAGCGCAGGTGCTCGCCCGGCACCGGAGCCGGTGGCGCATAACGCGGCGTGCTTGACGGCCAGCGCGGCATGTCGCGCTCGGCGGCACGCGGGACCGCGGCCGGCGGCCGCATCTCGTCGGCAAAGCCGAGCGGCTGCGCCTCGCCATCACCCAGCCCCGTCACCCGCAGCGGAAAGTCGGCACCGCAAGCGCCCGGCCCGTCGATCGGATCGATCCGCTCGACGCCGACGCCGAGCTTGACCACGCCCGACTTCAGGCATGCGACTTCGGCCTCGTGCCGCCAGGGCGCGCGCTCGGCCTGGAAGAAGCCACGCCCGCAACCCGACAAGGTCACCAGCACCACCGCACCGGCCAAGGAAAAACGCAGGCCAACATTCATGCCCGCGAAAATGCGAGCAGTTTCTTTAACGAGGCTTCAATGATGCCGGGGCCGGACTTCGTTAAGGATAAGAAATCCTTCACGCGCGGCCCGGGGCCGGACCGGCGGCGGGCGACCCCCGGGCGCCTCCGGCCGCGGTAACCGCACGGTCGTCGCCCGGCGTCATGCATGCAAATCTGCCGCAGCTCGCCATTGTGCAAAGCAATATCGGCTGCGGTTTCGACGCGAATACCGTGCGAAACGAGTCGATCGACACGCACATCCCCGCAGTTCACTGCCGCTTTTTTCTGCAATTCGATTTTTTATCGCGTGCTATCAAGCCGTTGCCGTCGGCATTCCACCCACGCATGACGTTTGACTCGATTTTTGCGCCCGACGCGCGCAACACGTTTCGAGCGCGTTGCGTTCTGTGCTAGCTCTTCATCATGTCAACAAGGGAGGCACATGCTGTGGACCTGACCTTGAGGCTGAATGTGCTGGCGGTATGCGCGGTGTTCGTGTTCGTCGGCGCGATTTTGCTGGGGGCATTCTGAATTCAGAGTCCGACGACGAGGCCAACCAACACTTGACGGCGATAGAGCCGGTCGGGTTTTCGAAGCACCGGAGAGCCAGGCTCTCCGGTGTTTGCATTTTGTCGGACCGACACCAGGACCATCCCGATGTCTTTTACGGCGCGGCAACGAATTCGAAGGCGTCGGCCCCGCAAACCTTCTCGCCGATCCGCGTGACAGAGGCTCTCCAGTCGGCGCATCCCTATCGGCGCCGCGATTGAGCGAGTCCACGCTTATCGCCATCGATGCGCAGCGCGAATATGTCGACGGTCACTTGCCGGTGCGCGGCGGCGCTGGCGGGACTAGGCGAGCATTTCATCAAGCGACGAAATATACCGGTATTGCGCCGACGCGCTCGGTGTGCCGGGAATGTTGACTGGGATCAATGACAAGAACGCCAAATTCCGCAGCCTCTCGCCCAACGCTGGCTACCATGATCCATCGAGAAAAAGGAGCTTGCCATGAGCCTGGGCGATCCGTGGCGCGGCTATCCCTTGGACGAAAGCTTCATCCAGGAGCAGCATCACACCAATCCGCGTCGGCTTTACAGCGTCAATGCCACCGACTGGCAATATCGCGTCGATCACGAGCGTTTGCGCAATCAACGACTGGCGCGTGCACGCGCCGAAATGGAAGCTGACGATCTCGGCGCGCTCCTGCTCTTTGCCGGCGCAAATATCCGCTACATCACTGGCTCCTATCAGGGCAATTGGAAATACAACATCAACATCCGCTACGCCGTGCTGCCGCGCGGCGGCGAACCCGTGCTGTTCGAGACCGCCGGCTCCGACATGGTCAACGCCAGGCTCGACCTGCCCTGGATGAAGGATCGCGTGCGGCCGGCCATGACCTGGCAATGGTCGGAAGGCGCCATCGGCGAAATGTCCGACAAGATGGTGAACTCGGTCATGGAGGTGCTGAAGGAGAACGGGGTCGAGAAGGAGAAAGTCGGCGTCGATACGCTCGATATCCCCTCGCTGCACGCCATGGAAAAGGCCGGCATGAAGGTGGTCAGCGGCTGGCCGGCCATGTCGCGCGCCCGCGTGGTCAAGACCATCGACGAGATCGAGCAGCTCAAGATGGCCTCATCGATCGGCGACGCCGCCATGTGGCACATCAAATACGACTGGCTGAAGCCGGGCATCACCGAGCGCCAGATCGAAGCCAAGGTGCACGAGTTCATGCTCTCGCGCGGCTGCGAGATCATCTACGACATCATCGTCGCCTCGGGCGGCAACACCAGTCCCTATCGGCGCTGGGCCACCGACAAGCTGGTGCAGCAGGGCGACCTGATGATCGTCGACATCAACGCGGTCGGCCCCGGCGGCTATTTCATCGACTTCGTGCGCACCTTCAAATGCGGCGCGAAGATGAGCCGGCAGGAGATCGATCTCTACCGCGAGACCTACGATTCGATGTATGCCGGCCTGGAAAACCTGCGACCGGGCAAGACCTCGGCCGACGTGGTGGCCAAGTTCCCGGTCTACGACGACGACAAATACGGCACGGTCACGCTGCAGCAGTTCGCCCATTCGATCGGCATGACACTCTATGAGGGCATGTGGATGAGCCGCGCCTACTCGATGAAATATCCGGCCGAGATCAAGGAGAACATGTACTTCGCCATCGAAACCTTCGCCGGCCATCCCGGCCTCAAGCAGACCTGCCGGCTGGAGGAGAACGTGCTGGTGACCAAGGACGGGCCCTCGATCTTCACCAAGATGGAGCACATGGAGGAGGCCGTCGCCGGCTACCGGCCGGGCGAATTCCATCATGCCGAGATCTTTGGCTATCCGCAGAAATAGCCCGACACGCGAGCAGGGGACGGCGCCGGCCGTCCCTTGCGCCACCCGCATACGCCGGACGCTCCGCCCATGCCGCAAGGACTCGAAGACAACCGTTCCATGATCTTCAACCCGCTGATTGTGGTCGCTTCCGAGCTCGGCATCGGCCGATCGATGGCGAAGCCCCGCTCCGATGCCGAACGGCAGGCCTCGCTGGTGCGGACCTTTCGGCGCGTGACCAGTTCGGAGCTCGGCAGCGTCATCGTCGACAGCATTGACGACGCCGGCGCCGCCGCAGCGGCGGAGGAAGGCGCCTATACCGTGCGCACCGATCCGGAGGAATTCGGCCGCACCCACAATTACCGCTCGAACTCCGGCGCCGAGCGCATCGCCGCCACGGTCAACCGCTTTGACCGCTATTACAGCCACGACATCGTCATCGCGGTGGCCGACGACATGGAAGACCTGCAGCCCTTCTATATCCAGGCCTTGATGTATGCGCTGGCCACCAGCGAAGTCGGCATCGCCACGCTGGTCTCGCCGGTCGGTCAGAGCGAGCGCGAAAATGCCGAAATCCCCAAAGTGACGGTGACCTGGAATCCCGACCGCATCGTCTATCCGCTGGAAGGCAGCCGCGTCGGCACGCTCAACGACATCCGGCGCGATGCGGCGGCGCTCGCGGGGCAGGATTGCTACAAGCTCGTCCCGATCCATGCCTGGCGGCGCGCGGCGCTCGACCGCGTGGTGCGGACGCCGCCGTCGGAGCGCGAATTCGCCGAGGGCACCGATCTGATGCGCGCGCTCGATGCCGGCATCCGCATCGACGTCGCCCTGGTCTGGGACGATATGAAGGTGCTGATGTCGCCGGCGGCGCTGCGCGGCGAAACGCTCGACATGGGGCATTGACCACCGTTGCGAAACAAACAGGTCGTCATTCCGGGGCGCCCGCCGAAGGCGGGCGACCCCGGAATCCAGAGAAATTCGTCAAGGACTTTTGCGTGGCTCTGGATTCCGGGCCCGCCGCTTCGCGGCGTCCCGGAAGGACACCAGCGATCACGCCGCCGCGGTGCGCGGCGCCTGGCGCGGCGTGTAGTTGAGGATCGGCGACAGCCAGCGCTCGGCCTCGTGCACGCTCCAGCCTTTGCGCTTGGCGTAGTCCTCGACCTGGTCGCGCTCGATCTTGCCGACGCCGAAATAGGCACTCTGCGGATGGCTCAAATAGAGCCCGCAAACCGCCGCGCCCGGCCACATGGCAAAGCTTTCGGTGAGCTTCACGCCAGTGCGCTCGGCCTGCAAAAGATCAAACAGCGTGCCCTTTTCGGTATGGTCGGGCTGCGCCGGATAGCCCGGCGCCGGGCGGATGCCGCGATATTTCTCGGCGATGAGATCCGCATTGGATAGCGCCTCGTCCGCCGCATAGCCCCAGAACTCCCGGCGTACGCGTTGATGCAGGCGCTCGGCGAAGGCTTCCGCCAGCCGGTCGGCCAGCGCCTTGACCAGGATAGCGGAGTAGTCGTCATTGGCGCGCTTGAAACGATCGGCCGCTTCGTCCTCGCCGAGCCCGGCGGTGACGGCGAAGGCGCCGATATAGTCGGCAAGGCCTGAGTCGCGCGGCGCGATGAAGTCGGACAGCGCGGCATTGGCACGGCCCTCGCGCTTGGACAATTGCTGGCGCAAGGCATGCAGCGTGGCGATCGGCGTCGCGCGCGTGTCGTCGCCGTAGACCAGGATATCGTCGCCCTCGGCGTTCACCGGCCAGAAGCCGAAGGCGGCGCCGGCTTTGAACCAGCGCTCGGCGACGATCCGATCGAGCATCTTGCGCGCGTCGTCATAAAGCGAACGCGCCACCTCCCCCACCTTGGCGTCGTCGAGGATGGCCGGGAATTTTCCGGCAAGCTCCCAGGTCTGGAAGAAGGGCGTCCAATCGATGTAGTCGATGAGCTCGGCGATCGGATAATCGCTGAGCAGCCGCGTCCCGAGGAACGAGGGCCGCGGCGGCTGGTAGGCGCCAGACCAGTCGAGCTTCGTGGCATTGGCGCGCGCGGCGGCGAGCGTTAGCCGCGCCTTGTCCTCCTGCGCGCGGGCATGCGCGGCGGCGACCTTGGCGTATTCGGTGCGCACATCGGCGACATAGCCGGGCCTGGCCTGCGGCGACATGAGCGCCTGCGCCACGCCGACGGCGCGGCTGGCGTCGTTCACATGCACCGTCTGGCCGCGCCGGTAATTGGGATGGATCTTCACCGCCGTGTGCACGCGGCTCGTCGTGGCGCCACCGATCAGCAGCGGCAGGTCGAGCCCCTGCCGCTCCATCTCGGCGGCCACATGGCACATCTCGTCGAGCGAAGGCGTGATCAGCCCGGACAGGCCGATGATGTCGGCCTGCGCCGCCTTGGCGGTCTCCAGGATCTTCGCCGCCGGCACCATGACGCCGAGATCGATCACCTCGTAATTGTTGCAGGCGAGCACGACGCCGACGATGTTCTTGCCGATGTCGTGCACGTCGCCCTTGACCGTCGCCATGACGATCTTGCCGTTGGTGCTGACATGGCTGCGATTGTCCTTCTCCTGCTCCATGTAGGGCATGAGATAGGCGACCGCCTGCTTCATCACCCGCGCCGATTTCACCACCTGCGGCAGGAACATCTTGCCGGAGCCGAACAGGTCGCCGACCACGTTCATCCCGTCCATCAGCGGGCCTTCGATCACGTCGAGCGGACGCTTGGCCTCCTTGCGCGCCTCCTCGACGTCTTTCTCGATGAATTCGGTGATGCCATGCACCAGCGCATGGGTCAGCCGCTTGCCCACCGGCTGCTCGCGCCAGGCAAGATCGGCTTCCTTGGCGTCCTGACCCTTGCCCTGGAATTTCTTGGCGAGTCCGAGCAGGCGCTCGGCCGCGTCGGGACGGCGGTTGAGCACGACGTCCTCGCAGGCTTCGCGCAATTCCGGATCGAGATCGTCATAGACCGCCATCTGCCCAGCATTGACGATCCCTAAGTCCATGCCGGCATGGATGGCGTGATAGAGAAACACCGAATGCATGGCCTCGCGCACCCGCTCGTTGCCTCTGAATGCAAACGACAGGTTGGAGACGCCGCCGGAAACATGCGCGCCGGGCAGATTCTGCTTGATCCAGCGCGCCGCCTCGATGAAATCGACGCCGTAATTGTTGTGCTCCTCCATGCCGGTGGCGATGGCGAAGATATTGGGATCGAAGATGATGTCCTCGGGCGGAAAGCCGACCTTGTTCACCAGGATATCGTAGGCGCGCTTGGCGATGGAGCATTTGCGCTCCAGCGTGTCGGCCTGCCCCTTTTCGTCGAAGGCCATCACCACCACCGCGGCGCCGTAGCGCCGCACGAGATTGGCGTGGGCGATGAAGGCGTCCTCGCCCTCCTTGAGCGAGATCGAGTTGACCACCGACTTGCCCTGGAGGCATTTCAGGCCCGCCTCGATCACCGAGAACTTCGATGAATCGACCATCACCGGCACGCGCGCGATGTCGGGCTCGGCGGCGATCAGGTTGAGGAAGATGGTCATCGCCTCTTCGGAATCGAGCAAGCCCTCGTCCATATTGACGTCGATGACCTGGGCGCCGTTCTCCACCTGCGCGCGCGCGATATCGAGCGCGGCCGCGTAGTCGCCGGCGGTGACCAGCTTGCGGAACTTGGCCGAGCCGGTGACATTGGTGCGCTCGCCCACATTGACGAAGGGGATTTCCGGCGTCAGCGCGAAGCTTTCCAGCCCCGACAGCCGCAATTGCCGCGGCACGTCGGGGATTGCGCGCGGCGCCTTGCCCGCGACCGCCTCGGCGATGGCGGCGATATGCTCGGGCGTGGTGCCGCAGCAGCCGCCCACCACATTGACCAGGCCGGCGTCGGCGAACTCGCCCAACAGTTCGGCCATGAACTCCGGGCTCTCGTCGTAATAGCCGAATTCGTTGGGCAGGCCGGCATTGGGATAGGCGCAGACGAAGGTATCAGCAATGCGGCCGATCTCGGCGATATGGGCGCGCATTTCCTGGGCGCCGAGCGCGCAATTGAGGCCGACGGTGACGGGCGCGGCATGGCGCACCGAATTCCAGAACCCCGCCGGCGTCTGCCCCGACAGCAGCCGGCCGGAACGGTCGGTGATGGTGCCGGAGATCATGATCGGGATATCGAGCCCGCGCTCGGCGCAGATTTCGGTGATGGCATAGATCGCCGCCTTGGCGTTGAGCGTATCGAAGATGGTCTCGATCAGCAGCAGGTCGGCGCCGCCGTCGATCAGCCCGCGCGCCTGCTCACCATAGGCCGCGCGCAACTGGTCGAAACTGATGGCACGGAAGCCGGGATTGGAGACGTCCGGCGAGATCGAGGCGGTGCGGTTGGTGGGTCCGAGCGCGCCGGCAACAAAGCGCCGCTTGCCGTCTTCCTCTTCGGCAAGCGTCGCGGCCTCGCGCGCGAGCTTGGCCCCCGCCTGGTTCAATTCATAGGCGATGCGCTCGAGACCGTAATCGGCCTGCGCGATGGCGGTCGAGGAGAAGGTGTTGGTGGAGACGATGTCGGCGCCGGCGCGGAAATAGGCGAGATGGATGTCGCGCACGGCGTCCGGCCGGCTGAGATTCAAGAGGTCGTTGTTGCCGCGCACCTCGCGGTTCCAGGCGTCGAAGCGGGCGCCGCGATAGCCTTCCTCGTCGAGCTTGAGCGCCTGGATCATGGTGCCCATGGCGCCGTCGAGCACCAGGATGCGCTGGTGGAGGAGGTCGGTGAAAGCGGTTCGGGTATCGGTCACGAAGGGCACTCCAAATTACGCAGCTTGGTCCACGCTCGGCCGCAAGCCCAAGAGATGGCAGATGGCGTAAACGAGGTCGGCGCGGTTCATGGTGTAGAAGTGGAAGGTGGTGACGCCGCGGTCGAGCAGATCGATCACCTGCTCGGCGGCGACCGCCGCGGCGATCAGCTTGCGCGTGGCCGGATCGTGGTCGAGCCCGTGGAAGCGCTCGGCCAGCCAACTCGGCACCGAGGCGCCGGCACGCTTGGCGAAGTTGGTCGCCGCCTTGAAGTTCTGCACCGGCAGGATGCCGGGCACGATCGGAATATCGACGCCGCGCGCGCGCACGCGGTCGAGATAGCGGAAGTAGAGGTCGTTCTCGAAGAAGAACTGGGTGATGGCGCGCGAGGCGCCGGCATCGACCTTGGCCTTCAGCATGTCGATGTCGGCTTCCAGCGTCGGACTGTCGGGATGGCGCTCCGGATAGGCCGACACCGAAATCTCGAAATCGGAAGCGACGCGCTTGATGCCTGCCGTAAGATCGGCGGCGTTGCTGTAGCCGCCGGGATGCGGCGCATAGCGCGCGCCGGCGCCTTCCGGCGGATCGCCGCGCAGCGCCACGATATGGCGCACGCCGGCGTCATGGTAGCCGCGCACGATGGTGTCGATCTCCTCGCGCGTCGCCGCGACACAGGTCAGATGCGCCGCCGGCGTCAGCGGCGTTTCGCTGAGGATGCGGCGCACGGTGGCGTGCGTACGCTCGCGTGTCGAGCCGCCGGCACCGTAGGTGACGGAGACGAATTGCGGCGTCAGCGGCGCCAGCCGCTCGATCGACGACCACAGGATCTTGTCCATCTCCTCCGTCGCCGGCGGAAAGAACTCGAACGATACCGTCAGGCGGTCGCTGCGGATGAAACGGCTGGGGCGAAGCGGATCGATCATCACGCCACCTCGCGCGATGCGGGCTGCGCCATCAGCACGCGGGTGTCGCGCGCGAGCCAGATCGACACGGCGATCTTGACCTCGGAGCCCGCCTCCGGCGCCAGCCGCTCGTGCAGCACAGGCTTGAGCCCGCTCGCCGTCATCCATTGCGTCACCGTCTCCGGCGCGAAGCCCAGGCGGCGATGCGCATATTTCTCGCGCAGGAATTCCTCCTCGTGCGGAGCGAAGTCGACCACCAGCAGGCGGCCGCCCGGGCGCAGCACGCGCGCGGCTTCCGCGATGGCGCGGGCGCCGTCGTCGAGGAAGTGCAGTACCTGGTGCAGGATAACGACGTCGAAACTGTCCTTGCCGAGCGGCAAGTCGTAAATGTCGCCGTGGCGCACGCTGCAATGGCGCAGGCCGGCGCGCTCCAGCCGGTCGCGCGCGAGATGCAGCATCGGCAGCGAGAGATCGATGCCGAGCCCGCGCTCGATCTCGGGGCCGAACAATTCAAGCATGCGCCCGGTGCCGGTGCCGAGGTCGAGCAGCGAGCGGAACGGCTTGTCGGCGAGCGCCGCGCGGATCGCGGCCTCCACCGCCTCGTCGGCGATATGCAGCTTGCGGATGCGGTCCCACTCGGCGGCGTGGGCACGGAAATAAGCCTGCGCCGCGGCGGCACGGGCCTGCCGCACCGAGGCAAGCCGCGCCCGATCGCGCGCCACGGTGGCGTCCTCGGGATCGAGCCGCTCCAGGAGCACACGCGCGACCGCCGCCCCTCCCCCGTGCTCGGCCAGGCGGAAAAAGGCCCAGGTGCCCTCGCGGAAGCGCTCCACCAGGCCGGCCTCGGCCAGGAGTCGCAAATGGCGCGAAATACGCGGCTGCGACTGGCGCAGGATATCGGTGAGATCTGAGACGGTCAGCTCGGCCTCCGCGAGCAGCGCCAGCACGCGCAGGCGTGTTTCCTCACCGGCCGCCTTCAGCGCCGCGTTGAGGGCCTCGAAACCGAGCTGGGCGTTGGGCGTCATATGGGCCATTTCCCAATATATAAAGATATCTTTATACCTTTAAACCCTCCTCCGCAAGGTACCCGCTCAAGGCACCCCCTTTCATCCAGCCAACCCGCGTGCGAAAGCAGCCAAAACGGGACCCACGCCCATGACCGCGACCCCGACCACGAGAAAAGAAGACTTCGGCGTCCGCCCGGGCGAGCTCAGCGTCGAGCTGCCGGGCCAGCCCGATGCCGGCGTTTATTTCATCGGCCGCATCCGCACGCCCTGGAAACAGCGCTCGGAATGCCCCAAGAACGCGCGCGGCTCCGACGCCGTCTGCACCGTCGAGCTCGATGCGCGCTATGTGCCCGGACTTAAGGACGTCGAGACCTGCTCGAACCTGGTGCTGCTCTATTGGATGGACAAGGCGCCGCGCAATCTGGTGCTGCAGGTGCCCGGCCATTATGGCACGCAGCACGGCACTTTCGCCCTGCGCTCGCCGGCGCGGCCCAATCCGATCGCCATGAGCGTGGTGCGCCTCGTCGGCATCGAGGACGGCAGACTGCGTGTCGTCGGCCTCGATTGCCTCGATGGCACGCCGCTGCTCGACATCAAGCCTTATTTCGCCTCGACCGACAGCGTGCCCGACGCGGTGGTCGGCTGGCGCACGAAAAAGGACTGAATTCAGCGGCGCCTAACGCAGAACGTCCCCTTCGGTTCCCGCGGCTGACGCTTTTTTGTGCCGGAACCATTGAACCTCCCCGGTCATTTTCTCGACGCACAGAGAATAGGGAAAATGGCGGAGGATGTGATGTCGCGCTATCGCGTTCCGGTTTTGTTAACCACGCTGATTGCGGCCGGCTTGGCATGCGGGGTCGCGCAAGCTCAGCAGCTCGCCTATGTTTCGCCGGCGCCCCCGGACCAGTTCGCGCCGCGCCAGTTTGCATCGCCCCCGCCCGCCGTGTCCGAGGACGCGATGAAGGACCGCTCAATCGGCGACGAGAACGCCGATTTGCCGCCGCGCCTGCAGCGGCAGGTGGTCGACTTCCCGAGCCGCGAAGCGCCCGGCACCATCATCATCGATACGCCGCACACCTTCCTTTATTACGTGCTCGGCAACGGCAAGGCGCTGCGCTACGGCATCGGCGTCGGCCGCGAAGGGTTCACCTGGTCGGGCGTGAAAAATGTCGTGCGCAAGACCGAATGGCCGGACTGGTATCCGCCGGCCGAGATGATCAAGCGCCAGCCTTATCTCCCGCGCATGATGGCCGGCGGCCCCGGCAATCCGCTCGGCGCCCGCGCCATGTATATCGGCGGCACCGAATATCGCATCCACGGCACCAACGATCCGAGCACCATCGGCAAGCACGTTTCGAGCGGCTGCATCCGCATGACCAACGACAACGCGGTCGACCTGTTCAACCGCGTGAAGGTCGGCGCCAAGGTGATCGTGCTGCCACAGAACGGCGCGCCGACTCGGGAAGCCCGCAGCGACGTGCCAGCCTGGCAGGCCAAGGCCGACGCCGCGATCGCAGCGAGCCGGCCCATCGCCGCGAAGCCAGCCGCGCCACGGGGCGACGAGCGCATGAGCTGGAATGCCGCGCAGCCCACCACCGGCCTCTACTGATTTCCACGTTCCTCCCCGACTTGGCCCGGCCTTCAAGGCCGGGTTCTTTTTTTGCGCGCGGTGGCCAAGGCCGGCCGCCGACGCTATACGTCGCCCGCTTGTTCTGGCGAAGGGAGACGAGATCATGCGCATAGCGGTCATGGCGGCGGGGGCGGTCGGCGGCTATTTCGGCGCGCGCATGCAGGCGGCAGGCCACGAGGTGTTTTACATCGCGCGCGGCGCCCATCTCGAGGCCCTGCGCAAGAACGGCCTCACGCTGGAAAGCGCGCATGGAGATCTGCAACTGCCCAAGGTGCAGGCGACCGATTCGCCCGCCGCGGTCGGCGCGGTCGACATCGTACTCTTCGCGGTCAAACTGTGGGATACCGAGAGCGCGGCCGAGCAGGCGCGCCCCCTCATCGGCCCGGCGACGCGCCTCATCACGCTGCAGAACGGCGTCGACAGCTACGAGCGCATCGCCCCCATCATCGGCGCCGAGCACGCCATTCCTGGCGTCACCTATGTCGTCACCGTCATCGACCGTCCGGGCGTCATCAAGCAGACCAGCAAATTCCAGTCGATCATTTGCGGCCCGATCGACGGCCGCCCGGATCCCGCGCTCAAAGCCTTCGTCGAGGCGGCCAAGGCCGCCGGCATCGACATCACGCTGTCGCCCACTATCGAGCGCGACCGCTGGCACAAATTCATCTTCCTCTCGGCGACCTCCGGCGCCACGTCGATCACCCGCTCGACCATGGGCCCGATCCTCGCCGATCCCGACACCCGCGCGTTGTTCCGCAATATCATGGCGGAGACCTTCGCGGTCGGCCGCGCCAAGGGTGTCGCGCTGGCGGACGATTTCGTCGATCAGCGCATGGCCTTCGCCGACGCCAATGTGCCGGCGAGCATGAAGGCCTCGATGGCGAATGATCTCGACCGCGGCAACCGGCTGGAGCTCGACTGGCTGGCCGGCCGCGTGTCGCAGCTCGGCAAGGAGCTCAAGGTGCCGACGCCGGTGAACGATACCGTTTACGCGGCGCTCAAGCTGCACCGCATGGGCAAGCGCTGATCGCTAGCCGAAGATCGAATAAATAAAGCGCGGCGCATAGCCATAGATGAACAGCGCGGCCAGCCCCAACAGGAGGACGATCGACAGCGCATTGCCGATCCGGTCCGACTTTTCCTGGGCCTGTTCGGTGGTCTCGGTCATGGCCTTGCTTCCTGGGAAAGGGCGTCGTCCCGCCGGACTTCACCGATAACCCGACGGCGGCGCGCAAGGCAAGCCGGCTGCCGCACGGCGGCCATGCGACGCATGCCGGCCGCCGGCCCGCCCCTTGCGTCGGCCGTGGCGGGCACGCGATCATGCCGGCTCAACCGCAGGAGGACGCCATGCGCCACGCGATTGCCGTGCTCTCCACTGCATTCCTGCTCGTGCCGCTCTTGGCCAACGGCGCGCCGGCCCAGCCGCAGGGAATGAAGCCCACCGCGCCGATGAAGATGACGCCGCCCGGCGAGGGCGAGAAGATGATGGCCTGCGATAAGAAAGCCGTGGAGCAGAAAATCCCCATGGCGCAGCACGCCGCTTTCGTGAAGAAATGCATGGCGGAGATGAAGTAGGCCTTCAGACGAATTTCGGGATCGGCCCGCGCTGCGGCGTCTTGTCGGGCAGGTCGACGAAGCGCTCGTCGGCGTAGCACCAGCCCCAGCCTTCCGGCGGATCATAGCCCTCGATGATCGGATGGCCGGTGGCGTGGAAATGCTTGGTGGCGTGACGGTTGGGTGAATCGTCGCAGCAGCCGACATGGCCGCAGGTGCGGCACAGTCGCAGATGCACCCAGGCCGAACCGATCTTCAGGCATTCCTCGCAGCCGCGCGCGCTCGGCGTCACCGTGCGGATGTCCGGCGCGTGCGGGCAGGTTCGCTTGCTCATTGCCGCGTTCTCCGTTTGCGGACCGTCGGCGGCAACATCGCCGCGTTGATGCCGGCGCCGATGAGCGCCAGCGCGGCGGCGGCGACGAGGCCCGCCTGATAACCCAGCGCATAGGAGGCCACGCCGGCCGATAGCGCAATACCCGCCAGTTGCGCAATGCGGCTCACCGCATTGTTGATGCCGGAGGCGAGCCCCTCGTCGGCGGCTGAGACGCTCGACAGCACGGTGGCGGTCAGCGGCGCCACCAGCACCGCGAAGGCGATGCCGAGCAGCGCCATCGGCGCCAGCACGCCGAGGATCAATGTCGCTGACTTGCCGAGCGCCAGCCAGCCGAAGGCAAGCGCGGCGGCGAGCGGCCCCACGATCAGCATCGTGCGCGCGCCGAAGCGGTCGGCGAGCGCACCGAACGGGCGCGACAGCAACCCGACCCCGAGCGTGAACGGTAGGAAGGCGAGGCCGGCATCGGTCGCTTGCAGGCCGCGCCGGTCGATCAGGTCGAAGGACAACAGGAAGAACATGATCGACAGTGCGCCATAGAGCATCAGCGTCGACAGGTTCAGCCCGACGAAGACGCGGTTGCGCACGAGGCGCGGCGGCGTCATCGGCTCGGCGCTCACGCGCTCCCACATCGCGTAACCGGCGAGACCGGCGAGACCGATGAGCACCCCGCCGCCAATCACCCAGTCGTTCGCCGAACCGCCGCGCGGGCCGATCTCGCTCAGCGCCCAGGCGAGCGCGCCCAGCGCGCCGGCGAGGATGGCGGCGCCGACGAGATCGAAGCGGCGCGGCTCGCGCCGGTCGGGCGACGCAAAGCGCAACAGCAGCGCCGCCGCTATCAGCGCCAGTGGCGGATTGATCGCGAACACGTAAGGCCAGCCGAAGTTTTGGGTCAGCCAGCCGCCCAGCACCGGGCCGCCGGCCGTGGTGAGCGCGGAGGCTGCCGCCCACACGCCAATGGCACGATTGCGCTCTTCTTTTGGGTAGGTTGCGCCGATCAGCGCCAGGCTCGCCGGCGTCAGCATCGCCGCCGATATCCCCTGCACGATGCGCAGGCCGATCAGCCAGCCGACCGAAGGCGCCAAGCCGCAGGCGGCCGAGGCGAGGCCGAAGCCGAGGCAGCCGATCATCAGCATGCGCGCCTTCCCGTAGACGTCGGCGAGCGCGCCGCCGATCAGCGTCAGCGCGGCAAGCGCCAGCACATAGCCGTTGAGCACCCATTGCACCGCGGCGAGATCGGCGCCGAAGGCCGCACGCAGGCGCGGCAGCGCCACGGTGAGCGCGGAGCCGTCGATGAAGGCCATGGCGGAAGCGAGCACGCAGGCGGCGAGCACCCACCCGCGCCGGCTCGGCGCCGGCTCGCGCTTGGCGGGGTGCGTCCAGGGCGCGGAATCGATGATGCCACTGTCGCACGGCTCGACGAAAGGCTGTGCCATGGGGGGCGGTCCCGCGCTTTCGGTTGCCGGCCTTGTAGCAGCGGCGGCCGCGCAAGTTGAGCCCACTTCCGGCGATGTCACGCAGCAGTGATGGCCATCGCTGGCCTGCGGAAGGCCGAGCGCTTAGGATTCCGCATCCGACGAATCGATGGGGAGCGGCGGACATGCTCGACACCATCATCTATTACGCCACCGCGCCGATCCGCCTGTTCGGCCGCTCGCGCCTTGTGCGCTGGTCGCTCGGCGGATTGCTGGTGTTGGTCGTCGCCTTCTACGGCGCGCTTTGGGCGCTCGACCGTTTCCTGCCGGAAACCCCGCCGCCTTCGCTCGCCAAGCTGCCGGCTCCCCCGCCGCTGCCAGCGATCTCGCGCGCCTCGACGGTGGTGACGCCGGTCTCCGTCACGCTCACCGCCATCCGCGACCGGCTCGACGGCTTGGCGCCGCGCGAATATGTCGGCAAAAACGACAATCCGATCTCCAAGCTCCTGGACAAGGCCGAGATCGGCCTCAACGTGTCGCGCGGCTCGATGTCGGTCACCGGCGCCAATGACGCGCTCACCGTCAACACCCCGCTTAGCGGCACCATCCACATCACCGGCTCGCTCGGCAGCATCGCCGGCAAGACCGTCGGCGGCCTCGGCGGCGCGATCGGCGGGCTGCTCGGCTCGTCCGTCGGCAAGCAGATCGAGACGCTCGCCAACCAGACCCTCGATCAGACCACGAGCTTCCGCGGCAATGTGCTGGTGACCGCGCGGCCGCAGCTCCTGTCGAATTGGCGACTCGATCCGCATCTGACCGGCAGCATGCATTTCGGCAACACCAGCGCCAGCCTCGCCGGCGTCAAGATCAATCTCGGCGGCGAGATCCGGCCCATGCTCGATCCGACGATCAACCAGCAGATCGCCGCTCTGGACGCGCGACTGCGCAGCGATCCCTTCATCGAAACCGCCGCGCGCGGGCAATGGGCGAAGATGTGCCGCTCGATCCCGCTCGGTGGCGGCAAGACCGGCCTGCCCAAGCTGTGGCTGGAGGCAAAGCCCGTGAAGGCTTTTGCCGCGCAGCCTAAGATCGACGGCAAGGCGGTAACGCTGACCATCGGCATCGAGTCGCTCAACCGCATCACCTCAAGCGCGACAAAGCCGACGTGCCCGTTCCCGACGCAGTTGCAGATCGTTCCGGCGCCGGCGCGCGGCAGCATCGACGTCGGCCTGCCGATCGACGTGCCGTTCGCCGCGCTCAACACCATGCTGGAGGCGCAGCTCAAAGGCCACCACTATCCGGAGGACGGCAGCGGTCCGGTCGATGTCGAGATACGCAGCGTGCATGTCGCGGCGGCCTCCGACCGATTGCTGATTGCGCTGAAGGTGAAGGCCCGCGAAAAGAAGAGCTGGTTCGGGCTCGGCGCCAGCGCCACCGTCTATATCTGGGGCAAGCCGGCGCTCGATACGAAGAACCAGATCCTGCGGCTCACCGACATCAAGCTCGCGGTCGACACGCAGGCGGCTTACGGCCTGCTCGGCGCCGCCGCGCGCGCCGCGCTGCCCTATCTGGAGCAGGCCCTGGCCGAGCAGGCGGTGGTGGACTTAAAGCCGTTCGCCGCCGATGCACGGGCGAAGATCGCCGCCGCGCTGGCCGAGTTCCAATCGCCCCGCCCCGGCACCCACGTGCAAGCCAGCATCGACGAAGTGCGCCTCACCGGCATCGCCTTCGACGCGCACACGCTGCGCATCATCGCCGAGGCGCGCGGCACGGCGGCGGCGACCGTAACGCAACTGCCGAAGATGTAGGCGGCAAGCAAAGTTCGCGATGAAGATCGCAACGCCGATGGCTCGGCCGCCATGGACCTTGTCAACATCCACCCGGCGTGGAACAATTTACGCCTCGAAAAAGACTGCCATCAATCAAACTTCCTTGGGGGAACGCCGCGATGTCTTTTCGCATCAACAGATGCATGCTGGGCCTATTGTCCCTGCTGCTGCTCGTCACCTGTGCCGGCCAGGCTGGAGCCGAACAATATCCGAGCCGACGGGTCACCTTCATCGTCGGCTTCTCGCCCGGCGGCGTCGCCGACACGCTGGCACGACTGGTCGCGCATGGACTTGAACCGCACCTTAAGCAAAGCGTCGTCGTCGAGAACCGCCCCGGCGCCGGCGGCAATCTCGCGGCGGCCGTCGTGGCAAAGGCTGCGCCCGATGGCTACACCGTGCTGGTGACGACCACGGCACTCGCCATCAATCTCACCCTGCACAAGCACAATCCGTTCGCCGCCGGCGATTTCAAGACGGTGGCCATCACCGCGTCGAGCCCGGAAGCGATCGTCGCCAATCCGAAGAATCCCGCGCACAATCTTGCGGAACTGGTGAAGATGGCCAAAGGCAAGACGATCAATTTCGCCTCGGCAGGCGTCGGCAGCGGCTCGCATGTCGAGGCGGCGTATTTCTTCAAGCAGATCGCGAAGATCAAGGCCGTGCACGTGCCCTACCAGGGCGGCGCGCCCGCCCTCAACGCGGTGATGGGCAACCAAGTCGACGTCATGGCCGGCACCCTGGGCGGCGCCGTCGCCGCACAGATCAAAGCCGGCAAGCTGAGAGGCCTGGGCATTGCCAGCGACAAGCGAGCCTCGGTGACGCCGAACGTCCCGACGTTCCACGAGCAGGGATTCCCGGATTACCAGGCGGCGTCCTGGGTCGGCATCTTCGCGCCGGCCAAGACCGACCCCGCGGTCATCGCCAAGCTCAACGCCGCGGTGGAGGAGGTGATCAAGGACCCCGCCGTACAGAAGCGGCTGACGAATATCGGCTTCGATCCGATGCACGGGTCGGCGCCGCAGGCCGACGACTATTTCCGCTCCGAAGTGACCAAATGGGGCAAGATGGTCAAGGAACTGGGACTGTCGATCAAATGAACGCCGGCAGCGGCAAGCCGGTCACATGATCGGCTTGCCGCGGACGTCGATCGCCTTCTCGATGCGGATCAGCACGCCGATGCCGGCTTCCGCGCCGGCATGGGTCTGCTCGCGCGGCAACAGCTTGGCAAAGATCGCCTCGCGCAGGGGCCCGCTTTCGTGCAGGTCGACGGTGCCGAAAAAACGCAGGAAGCCCGATTCGAGGATGCCGTCGCGCTGCGCCTTGAAGTTGGCGTACATCACGCACACCCGCTTGTCGGTTCCGAGGTTTTCCAGCACCGCGCGTTTGGACCGCTCCCAATAGGCCAAATGTTGGTCATCGAACACGATCATGCTGCCCTTGGGCGTGATGTTCGGGCCTTCACGACCGTTGGTCGCGAGCAGGCACGGATAGCCGTCATCCCAGGCGTTGCGGATGAGCGTCTTGATCGTCTCTGACAGCGGCATCGGGGGCCTCCGGATGAGCGGCGCGGAACGCGGAAACGACAAGCGAGCCAAGTCCCGCTCACGGCGGCTTTCGGCCCCAGAAAATCTCGATGCCCTTCCAGACAAAGGTGCCGGTATCGGCGAGCAGCCCGGTAAAGGCCTGCTGCAGATCTTTTGGGCTGTAATAGGGGAAATCATCCAGCGTCCAGCCGACCCGCGACAGCAATTTGTCGAAGACGTATTCGATGTGCATGTCCAGTTCGATCTTCATTTTGGTTTCTGGACTATAGGCGATTTCCGCGAGCACCAGATTGCGTCCGCTCTTCATCACCCGAAGCATGTCGGCGCCGGTTTCACGCCAGTCGTCCGTATGCTGCACGCCCTGCAGGCAGGCGGCGCAGTCGAAGGCGCCGTCGGCAACGTCCCTTAAATAGGTCCACTGCCAGGTCGCGAGCTGACCGCCGCGCCCGCGCTTCTTCGCGATGTAGTTGTCGCGCGCCTCGTCGGTGATATCGATGACCTTGATCTCGCCCTGCGGACCGATCCGCGCCCTGATGTCATCGACGAAGCCGCATGGCTCGATGCATTCGCCGATGAGAAGAACCTTGTCGCCGGCACGCAGCTCGAGACGGTCGTAGATCAGGTTGCGGGCGACCTCCGCCTTGCGCCACATGAAGGGCAGCCCGCCGAGCAGCACCGCCCGGCACCATCGCTCCTGCTCGGCCTTGTCGAGAATAACCTCGCCGAAACGCCGCACGTCATACGGCTGCATCCAGGCCCACGGATCGTCGAAAGTCATGGATTTTCCAGTGCTGCGCGGCTCAATCAGCCATGAGCCGCAGCACCGTAGAACGCGACCCGCGGGCGCAGCAAGTGCTTGACAAGTGGCTGTCCGCCAGCATGCGCGTTGGGCCGCGACGCAAGCGGCGTCCTGCCTGGCTATTGGCTCAGGCTTTGACGTCGATCTGCAAGAGCGCGACGACCGCACCGATCGCCAACAGCAGCGCCGAGAAGCCGAGCCCGGCGAACAGGCTGCCGGCCGCATCGGAAATGGCGCCGCTCAGGATCGGGCCGATGCACTGGCACACGGCGAACAGAATGGTGAAGCCGGCGATCGCCTCCGCCCATTGCTGCGGCGGCAATGCCTTGCGAGCGAACGCCGTGACCGCCGTCGGCGCCACGTAGAAACTGCCGCCATAGATGATCGCGGAGGCGATCATCACGGCAAAGCCGGTCTGCCATAGCGGCAAGATGGCGCCGACCGCGAGCACGATCAGCACCGCGGCGAGCGGCCGCCCGCCCGGCCATTCGGTCAGCGGCCCGCGCCAGACCGAGGGCGAGACGAGAGTCGCGATCCCGAGCGAGGCCCAGAACGAGGCGATGAGAAGCGCGCCGGCGCCGTGTTCGCGCAGCCAGGCAATGATGAAGGTCATGTAGGCGATATAGCCGACGCCGAACAGGCCGTAGGCGGCGAGCAGCGGCGCGAACGGCCGTTTCACCCAGCGGACGTCGCTACCGGTGCTCTTGGGGGCCTCGACCTTGTGTGCCACCGCGACCGCAACCAGGGTCGCGACAACCGATACGATCCCGATGGCGATCCAGGCATAGGGCCAGGCCGCATCGCCGGCATAGGCGAACAACCAGGGCAAGGTCAGTCCAGTCAGCACGATGGCGGCGCCGCCGCCGGCAAAATAGACCGCGATCGCGGTGGCCGCGCGCGCCGCGTAGCGCGGGAAAATGCTGGAAGCCAGAACGCCGCCCGCGACATAGACCACCGCGCCACTGACGCCCGCCACAAAGCGCGACAACGCCAGCAGCGAAAAGTCGCGCGTGAAGCCGGTGAGAACCAGCGCCGCCGTGGTGATCCATAGGCTCGCGGCGAACAAACGCAGCGCGTTGAAACGGCGCATCAGGCGCACCGCCACCATGGCGCCGAACAAATAGCCGATGGCATTGGCGGTGTTATTCCAGCCGGCCTCGGTATAGTTCCAGCCGAGATCGTTGCGCATCGCCGGCAGGATCAGGGCATAGGCAAAGCGCGCGAAACCGTTGCTCACGACCACGCTGCACGCCAGGCCTGCGGCCAATAGAAGTCCGGTCCGAGTGCTCGGACCTTGGCCGTCGCTGGCGTAAGTCGGCGTCATGGGACGTGCATTTCAAGCGGCCTTGCGGCGCGCCTCGGGTTGAGACGGCCGAGAGGTCAATGACGGGCCGGCCGAAGACCGGGCCCGATTGCTCCATCATGACATTAAAGCGAGCGCCAGGTCAGTGCCGAGGTCACCGCGTAATTCCACACCACGCTCATCGCCGCGCCGGCAAGGCCGGCGACCCACCACATGGCGTGATCCGCGAACAGCACGCTGGCAATGCCGACATTGGCGACGGCGCCGATGCCGCAGATGGCGCAGAACGATGCCAGGCCGTAGACGAATTTCCAGCCGCGCAGCCGCTTGTCGCGGTAGGTGAGCATGTTGTTGAGCACGAAGTTGCCCACCATGGCGACGCCGGTTGCGATGCCTTGCGCCCAGGCGAACGGCGCAAACAGCAGATTGAGGCCGGCCCATAACACCACGAGATGGGTGACGAGACCGAGGCTGCCGATGGCGGCGAACATCAGGAAACGCACCGGCACGATGTGGCCGACCAGCTTGTCGGCGAGCAGCATCAGGTATTCGATGCCGATCATGGCATCGAACTTGCTCTCCCCGGAATGGCGTGTGCGGAATTCGAACGGCAGCTCCCGCGCCCGCAGCGGCTGGGGCGCGGAGGCGAACAGGTCGATCAATATCTTGAAGCCGATGCTGGAGAGGTTGCGCAGCGCTCCGGCGAAGGCGTCGCGGCGGATCATGAAGAAGCCGCTCATCGGGTCGTTGACCGGCACGCGCAGCAGCTTGCGGCCGAGCCGGGTCGCCACGTCGCTGATGTGAGCGCGGCCCGCATCCCAATCGCCGATGCCGCCCGCCTCGACATAGCGGCTGCCGACCACGATATCGACCGGCTCCTCCTCCAAGAGCGTGAGCATGCGCGGCAGCAACGTCTCGTCATGTTGCAGATCGGCGTCGATCACCGCCACATAAGGCGCGGTGCTCGCCTGCACGCCCTCGACGAAGGCGGAAGCGAGGCCGCGACGGCCGATGCGGGCGAGCAGACGGACGCGGCGGTCGTGCTGGCCGAGCCAGCGCACCACCTCGCCGGTGCCGTCGGCTGAGTCGTCGTCGACGACGATCATTTCCCAATTGCGCCCGTCGAGCGTGGCGCTGAGCAGATTGTAGAGCGGGATGATATTGTCGCGCTCGTTGCGCGTCGGCACGATCACCGAGAGATGCGGGCCGGGCTCGCTCTGCGCCAGCCGTTCGAGCAGCGGCGCCTGCGCGGCGGCGCCCGCCTCGGCCTGCGGCGGGTGTTCGGAGACGGGCGCGGCACTCATGGCAGGACCTCGCTGGACGCCGCGCCTGTGCGCACATGTACCACCGCGGCATCGTCGGCATAGACGCGTGTCCAGCCCTTGAGATGATCGAGCAGGCCGTTGGCCGGCGTGTTCGGCGTGAGCAGCGTCACGTCGATATGCTCGTCGGCGAGCAGGCGCAGGAACTTGTCGACGTTCTGCAACATCACCGCGCTGTTATGCGCGAGCAGGAAGTCTTTGCCATAGAGCTCGGTGCGGCCGTCGATATAGGGCGCGATGTGTCGGAAGATCAGATAGCCGCCGAAGTCGTAGCTGTTGAACAGGTGCGTCTTGCCCGAGGCCTCGACCGCGTCGACCGCACGCACCGGCATGATCGCCGGGCGCGGTGAGTAAGCCAGCGCCGACGGCAAGGCCACGCTGACCCCGATCAGCGCCAGCGCCAGAACGAGCATCGGCAGCACCTGCGCGCGCTCGGCGCGCTCCGGACGGCCGAGCTGCGGGGCCAGCGGCGCGGCGATGACCAGCGGCGCCAAGAGGCCGAGCAGCTCGCCATTGCGGCTGTGCGCCAGCGCCATGTGTACGAGGCCAAGCAGGATGAGGAGGCGGATCGGCGGCAGCTTGATTCCGCGCCAGAGCGCAAAGCCGATGCCGAGCAGCAGGATCAGTTCGAAGCCGGCAAGCTTGGCGAAATCCTGCGGCTGCCATTCGCCGATCAGCGCCAGCGCCGGGCCGAGCCCGAGAATACGCGCGGTCACCAGGATCGACTGCGGCCCATAGGGCGTGACACAGGCCGCCGCGCCGGCCGCGAGGGTGAAGGCGCCCCAGCGCAGCGCCACGCGCTTGCGCTCCGCCGGCGGTGCCAACCACAACGCCTCGAGGGCGAGCGGGGCAATGAAGACGAGACCGAAGGTGAAGCCGCCGTGCAGGTTCGCCCACAGCACCATCAGCGGCAGCAGCCACCAGGACGGCGCCCGGCGCGCATCGCGCGCCCGCATCAGTCCGGCGATCCAGGCGACCATCACCGGCAGCGCCAGCACATGCGGCCGCGCCACCATATGCGGCGAGGCGAGCACGAAGGCGGCGGCGACCATGACCAGCGCCGGCACCGGCGCGATCTTTTCGGTGAGAAAGCGCGTCAGCAGGCCGAAGGTCGCGGCGATCGCCGCCGCGCTCCCCACCACGACGCCGTTCCAGCCGGCGAGCGCATAGATTTCGGCGTAGATGACCTGCGCCAGCCACTGGCTGGAGATCCAGGGCTTGCCGGCCATGGTCCAGGAATAGACGTCGACATGCGGCACCGCGCCGTGCGCCAGAATCCAATTGCCGACGGCGATCTGCCAGAAGGTGTCGGCGTCGTTGAGCAGGCGGCCGCCGAGGGCGAGCAGCAGCAGGTAGCAGCCCGCCGCCACACCGAGCGCCGCCGGCAGGCGCCAGCGGGCGGCAGTTCTCACGTCCTCGGCGAGCGAAAAGGCCATGGGCTACGCGGTTACTCGCGCCGGCCGCCGGGGAGCGGCCGCAAGCGCCCCCCGAGTAGACCGCGCAAGACATAATTGTCGGTAAATGGCGGTCCTTTTTACCGTTCCCCTTGTCGGGCAGGCTCGGCGCCCCCCCCCCGGGGGGAGCCGGGGCGGGTCATCCTTGGACCAGCGCCGCCACCCCCACCCCTGGCCCCTCCCCACAAGGGGGAGCGGAACATGCTGCGGCGGACGGCTCACCCGGCGCACATTGACAGCGGGGGCTTCGCTCTTAGATTAAGCACTTGTTCCGAGGGGAGCCCCGGCCAAGGGGCTGAGAGACCGCGAGCCGCGGCGACCCTTTGAACCTGATCCGGGTCATGCCGGCGAAGGGACTGGACAAAATGCCGAATTCCGAATTCCTGGCGCGACTGATGGGCCCGATGGGCATCGCCATCGGCCTCGGCATGCTGCTCAATTCCCGCACCTTCCGCGCCGTCGTCGACGAGTTCCTGGAAAGCCGCGCCCTCATCTACCTGTCCGGCCTGATGGCCGGCAGCGCCGGGCTCGCCATCGTGCTCACCCACAATGTCTGGAGCGCCGACTGGCGCCTCGCCATCACCATCATCGGCTGGCTCGGCTTCGTCGGCGGCATGCTGCGCATCATCATGCCGCAGGCGGTCGAGGCGATCGGCAACCGCATCTTCGCGATGACGGCGATCTTCCCGATCGCCGGCTTCCTCGTCTTCGTGCTCGGCCTGTGGCTGAGCTTCCACGGCTATATCGCCTGAACTTGCAAGGACACTGTCATGAACATCCACGATCCCAAGGTCACGCTGCCGAAGGTCACCACCGGCGCGCTGCCGTCCTCGCGCAAAGTCTACAGCGCCCCGGACGCCGCGCCCGACCTGCGCGTGCCGATCCGCGAGATCATGCTCGATGCGTCCTCCGGCGAGCCGCCGCTGCCGGTCTATGACACCACCGGCGTCTATACCGACCCGAACGTCACCATCGACGTGGAGAAGGGCCTCGCGCGCACGCGGCTCGACTGGGTGAAGGAGCGTGGCGGCGTCGAACAATATGAGGGCCGTCCGATCAAGCCGGTCGACAACGGCAATGTCAGCGGCGCGCATCTCGCGCGTGATTTCCCCAACACGCCGAAGCCCTACCGCGCGGTTGATCGTAGCCCGGATGAAGCGAAGCGTAATCCGGGAACCGCGGCCCCGGATTTCGCTAACGCTCCATCCGGGCTACATCCCTTGACCCAGCTCGAATGGGCCCGCGCCGGCGTGATCACCAAGGAGATGATCTACATCGCCGAGCGCGAGAACATGGGCCGCAAGAAGATGCTGGACCGCGCGCAGGCCGCCCACGACGACGGCGAGAACTTCGGCGCCTCGGTGCCGCTGTTCGTCACGCCCGAATTCGTGCGCGAGGAAGTGGCGCGCGGGCGCGCCATCATCCCGGCCAACATCAACCATGCCGAGCTGGAGCCGATGATCATCGGCCGCAACTTTCTCACGAAAATAAACGCCAATATCGGCAACTCCGCCGTCACCTCCTCGGTCGAGGAGGAAGTCGAGAAGATGGTGTGGGCGATCCGCTGGGGCGCCGACACGGTGATGGACCTGTCCACCGGCCGCAATATCCACAACACGCGCGAATGGATCATCCGCAACGCGCCCTGCCCGATCGGCACCGTGCCGATCTACCAGGCGCTGGAGAAGGTCGACGGCGATCCGGTCAAGCTCGACTGGGAGGTCTACAAGGACACGCTGATCGAGCAGTGCGAACAGGGCGTCGACTATTTCACCATCCACGCCGGCGTGCGGCTCGGCTACATCCACCTCACCGCCAACCGCGTCACCGGCATCGTCTCGCGCGGCGGCTCGATCATGGCCAAGTGGTGCCTGTCGCGGCACAAGGAGAGCTTCCTCTACGAGCGCTTCGACGAGATCTGCGACATCATGCGCAAATACGACGTGTCGTTCTCGCTCGGCGACGGCCTGCGCCCCGGCTCGATCGCCGACGCCAACGACCGCGCGCAGTTCGCCGAGCTGGAGACGCTGGGCGAACTGACCAAGGTCGCCTGGGACAAGGGCTGCCAGGTGATGATCGAAGGCCCCGGCCACGTGCCGCTGCACAAGATCAAGGTCAATGTCGACAAGCAGCTCAAGGAATGCGGCGAGGCGCCGTTCTACACGCTCGGGCCGCTCACCACCGACATCGCGCCCGGCTACGACCACATCACGTCGGCCATCGGCGCGGCCATGATCGGCTGGTTCGGCACGGCGATGCTCTGTTACGTGACGCCGAAGGAGCACCTCGGCCTGCCCGACCGCGACGACGTCAAGGAAGGCGTGATCGCCTACAAGATCGCCGCGCACGCGGCCGATCTCGCCAAGGGCCATCCGGCGGCGCAACTGCGCGACGATGCGCTTGAGCCGCGCGCGCTTCGAATTCCGCTGGGTCGATCAGTTCAACCTGTCGCTCGATCCCGACACGGCGAAGGAATACCACGACGAGACGCTGCCCAAGGAGGCGCACAAGGTGGCGCATTTCTGCTCCATGTGCGGCCCGAAGTTCTGCTCGATGAAGATCACGGCCGACGTGCGCGAATATGCCGAAGGCCTGACCGACAACGAGAAGGCGGCGCTTTATCCGGAGGCGCGCGCCAGTTCTGATCCTCATCCTGAGGAGGCGCGAAGCGCCGTCTCGAAGGATGAGGCCGAGAAAGGCATGAAGGAGATGTCGGACAAATTCAACGCCATGGGGCAGCAGGTTTATGTGGATGCGGAGAAGGTGAAGGAGAGCAATAAGGCGT